>CAWJPD010000014.1:0-354710 GCA_963844635.1 uncultured Alphaproteobacteria bacterium | reverse complement strand
GCCCTTAGCGTCCCCCTGACCCGAACCGGATCAGCAGCTTCATGAACATACGGGTCGCGGATATTAAAGCGTGCTATGAGCTATGGCGCAGTCGAGGGGCCGAGTTCATCACTGAGCCGAAGCCCAAGTACGGTGAGACGCGCTGCTACATTCGCGATCCTGATGGTTACATTATAGAAGTTGGGCAGAGCAACCCGGACGTTGCTTACGGCTAAGTAGCAGGATGCGTCTAAGCGTCTGTGACGACCATGTGCACTCCGTGAGCTGACCCTATGAAGTCTGAGAGGGATGGCATCGGCAGCGCGCTTTGGCGGTCGGATGCTGCCGGAGATGCCGTCGTAGCCGCCGTAGACACCTCACTTAATCGGGCCTCGACCCTAATTATTGATTACGACATCCAGAATCAGGAGACCGCTAAGAATGAACGCATGCTGACGATGAAAGTCCAAGTGAAGGGTTCAAAGCTGCTCCAGGAGTTCACTGGGCCTGCTGATATGAAGGGCACCAAGGTACTAATCCTCTCGCCAATGCAGATGTACGTCTACCTTCCGGCCTTCGGCAAAACGCGGCGCATCGCCAGTCACACCAAGGATCAGGGATTCCTGGGATTGGCGTTCAGCCAAGACGATTTTGCTACCATCTCCGACGGTTCGCAGTACACCGGCCAGATTGCCTCCCAGACACCAACACAGTATGTCCTCATCCTTACGCCGAAGCCAGGACAAGATCCGAATTACGCCAGGATCGAGATGACGATTGCAAAAAAACCGAATCAACTCTGACAGCACCAATATAAATACCGAAACGCGTTCGAACTATAGTTGCCAAGGATCGATCTGCACGCCGGGCCAGGTGAAGATCATAGATAACACCAAAGGCAATTGGACCCGGCTCGTTCGAAAGAACTGGCAACAAAACGTCGTAATTTCGGATGATGTGTTTTCCGAAAGGAACCTGGATCAGAAGTGACTGGCGCTCCTATGGAGACGTTGGGGGCGGGAATTTCATGCCTATAATCTGATCGGTAGGCAAGGGTCGCTATTCGCCATTACCATGAGCGGGCTTAGCAATCAGCCCTTGCGAACATCGAGCCCTGCGGAATGGAAAATGCCCATCAGATAAGCCTGTGATTCGTCGACCAACCGCCGCACCCCGGCGTAGTCGACATCGACGAGCCTGCCGGCGCGTTTCCTCACTTTGCCGTCCACCAGCACACAGCTGACATTCGACGGCTGCGCCCGCAGCACGAAACTTGCCACCGGGTCGGTGTTCGGTATCAAGGCGATGTCGTCGAGATCGACCACGATGACGTCGGCGCGTTTGCCGACCGAGAGCGTGCCAGTCTTGCGGTCAAGTCCGGTGGCGCGCGCGCCTTCAATGGTGGCAAATTCCAGCACGTCCCGGATCGGGACCAGAGTCGGCCGACCGCCTTCGCGTCGCACGCGCTCGGTCTCAAGCTGGTGATCGGAAATGATCAGCGCTCTCATTTGAAGAAACAGGTCCGTGGGCACACGTGTCTCGTTGTCCACCGAAAACGAAGGCCGCAGTCCGTGTCGGAGCCAGCGCTGCGCACTTGGGAAGCCGTGCCCCGACATCATCTCAGTCGCCGAGGAGGTCGAGATCGTGCCGCCGTGATCGGCGATCATCTGCAATTATTCGTCGGTCGATTCGATGCCAACCGTGTGCACGAAGGTAATGTCCGGGCCCAGCAAGCCGGCCGCATTCAGCTTTGCGACCGTGCCGGCCGTGGTGGTGTGCATGGTCACGCGCAGGCCGAGCTCGCGGGCAAGCTTGATATCCGCAGCTGCATTGTCCGCGGCGATGGCCAGCGTCAAAAGCTGGTCGGAGGAACCAAAATACTGCCGCTGAACACGCCGGATGTCCGCCGCACGTTTTTCGTGAACCGCGTCGGGGTCGCCTCCGCGCATCATCGAGGTCCCGTAAGCAAATACGCCGCGAATGCCTGAGTCTGCGAGGCCGCGGATCGCGGCATCAGCATGGGCCGGCGTGTTCATGATATGCGACCAATCCAGCATCGTGGTAATGCCGGACGAAAGTGCGCCAAGAGCGCCGAGTAGGTTGCCGATGTAAACGTCCTCGGGACGGTATTGTGGTCCGAGCGTCTGGAAGAACAGCTTGAGGTAGACGGCGAGGTCGCCTTCGGAAATCAGCGAGCGTGTCACCGTCTCCCAGGTGTGGCGGTGGGTGTCGATCAATCCGGGCAGGACGAGCATAGATCGCGCGTCGATAATCTCCGCGTCGGCAGAGGACAGGTCGTTGCCGACGGCGGTGATTGTGCCGCCCTCGATCAACACATCGGCGGCCGCAAGTTCACCGACGCCCCTGTCCATTGTTGCGACATGACCACCCTTGATCAGGATTTTCTGGTCCTGGGCAGTAGCGCTTTCCACCGCCGACGCGGTGTGGACCGGCGATAGAGCCGCCGCGGTTGCAGCGCCAAGACCCTGCAGCACCGTACGTCGCCGAATTGCCATCGCGACCTCCTAATGTTTACGGCTCGCGCCCGCGCGTCGGACAGGGAGAAATCTTTCACCTTTCCCCTTCGCGCCCTCCCGTGTGCGGCGGAGTGATCTGCAACATGCGGTCCATTTGTTCGGATCGGTTTCCACTGGCGTTAACGTTCTACCGCGATGGCTGTGACCGGACGAGCGGAAAGATCGCGATGCGATCGCCGCGTACCGAACCAAGCCAGAGTTCGTTGGCGACCTGAATGGCGACGGTACTGACGCCGAACCCGTCGATATTGGGGCGGCGAATGAGTTCCTCGACCTTCAACGTGGTCGGATTGACCTTCACAACATTCGATGTCTGCGAGGGCGCAGTCCCTCCCTGGCCAGCGGCAAGCAGCGTGTCGTCTGGGGCCCATCGGAGATTGTCGAGACGGAAGCCAACCGAAACTATATCCCTCTTGACCGGCATTTGCCCGTGCGACAAGCGAATGAAAGACTGGCTGCCCCATCCGCCAATGTACAGCCACTTACCGTCTTTAGAGATCTCCAGACCGTTCGGACCGGCTGCTTCGCTACCTGGCACTTTCTTCCATCCGGTGTCCGAGTGCCATTCCCAGACCTCACCGTTGATCTCGCCCGCCATCATTCGTTCGCGCGCAGCCGCATCAGTGCCCCGCGGCAAAAAGTTTGTGGTGATAAACCCGCCGTCGGGCAGGCCAACGACAGAATTCAAGCCAATTGGATCGGGCGCAACCGCACATCCAATCCAGGTCAACGTAGGCGCCTTGGGTCGGGCGTCGAATTCGAAAACTTCGATCAATTCCCTGTTGCCATGATGAACGACGAAGAGGGTATGGACCGAGTTCTGTCCAGGGCGCAGATATAGGCCGTGCGCTCTGAACTTGTCGCCTTCAGCCCCGATTGGTCCAGGACACGATTCATATGTTGTCTTGTTAGGCCGCTCTCTAGACGCCGCACTTGGGAAAAGCACGGTCGTGCTCTTATCGCGCAGGTCGATGAGACGGATGCCGCCGTTCGCCGCCATACCAGACGATAGAACCCAATCCGACCCTGGCACGGCAGCGAGATCTTCAGGACCTAGTTGATCGCAGATGAAACGAACGTTGCCGATCGCTTCACACCCAGCTGCCTTTGCTTCAACGCTTCCGCCGATCAGTGATAACGTGATGACGATTCCTAGTGACATCAGCACCTTCATGACCGTCCTCCTATTCCCTGAGCTTGTACAGGGACCGCATTATACTTCCTCCGAAGGAATGTAGCCAAAAGTGCCCGTGAGTTCCCGATATGCGGACGACCTGTGGCGGCGAATTCTTAATCAGGCCGCAATCAGTACCTGAACCAGACCAGTGCTGCCGCCAATCGTAATGATCGAGCGCGATTTCCTTCATACCCGTCCGGTGGCGGCCATCTTGCAGATTGGCTGATGGTCTGGGTCATGTCAGTACTCCTGCAGTAGGAGCACTCACATGAAGAAGAGCTAGATTGAAGTTTCCACATCTGTTGAGCGTCGGCGCAGATGGACGACGGCTGAGAAGAAACGTCTCAATGCGTCGTTCGCTTTTCGGGATCTCCGAGCCTGTCCTGACCGAATTGCCGTCGTCTGGCGCTGGAACAGCCCTTCGACGCGGTTCGACGATGCTCCTTCGACACGGCTCCGGACATTTGAGCGATGGTGACGCGCCTGACGTCATCAGCGTCATGGCGAAGGCGCGGACGGCGCGTCGCCCGATAAAAGCCATTAGGGCAGATAAACCGCCTTTGGTCGCTCATTCAGTTCGATGCGGGTTCCCCACGGGTCGGTGATGAATGCAATCCCGACGCCAACGTCGTTCACGCGGTAGGCCCCGTCGGCGTCGAGTTTGACGCCGGCCGCTTCCAACTTGGCGATGAATCCTTTCAGATCCTTCACATCGAAACCGATGTGATCGAGGACCCGGCCCTTCGTCGGCCCTTCCGCAACACTGACCTTGTTCCAGCGCAACTGGAGGCCGGGGACGTCGGACACCGGCGCATTGTTGCGCACGCTCGCTTTAGCGCCGAAGATTTTGCCGTACCAAGCCTGGCTCTCGGCGATCACATTCTCCGGCAGGGAGAAATGCACGTGCTTGCTGCGGATCGGCTCTTTCTGGTCCTTATCTTCCTGAATTTCGATTTTCAGTCCGTCGGTTGTTGTCACCCAGCCTTGATCCAGCCTGCCGGGGGCGCCCGGCTCGAAGGGAACCCCTGCCGCCTTCCATTTGGCGACGGCTTCCTGGACGTTCGGGACCGTGAACCCAATGTGGTTCACCACCGTCCCGACCGTGCCGCCGGTCGACGGCGGCGTGTTGGGCCCTTGATTGAGAATGACCAGGACGCCGGGGAACACGACCCTCTCACCCGGCCCGGCGGCGACACCGCCCATGGCGAGAAGGATATGCTTATTGGCCGCGACGTCGCGCGAATTGAGATGCCAGTGCCCGTTCGTCACGCCCGCGTCATTGGGAGTATAGGGCTGTGCCCATGCAGCGCTCGTCGCGAGCGCGGAAAAGAGCCAAAGAGCCGAAATCAGTTTCTTCATGGCTTCCTCCGGTTGATCGCGCGCTACGCGCGCGAGACCTCCGGAAACCTAGCACCCACAGCGCATTTTGCGAAATTCGAATCGCACCGCAAAGCCACCCCCATCCAGCCCCCGTTTTGCAAAATCTGCCGCCGCCGTGGCCGCATGTTCGCAGCCAGAGTCGTGTGGAATGTGACCTCGAAGCGCAGGATTCATTTCTTTAAGGATATCGAGTTCGAATCTGATCACCTTGGCACATTGAACAGTCCGGCAGACCGCCTACACCGACGGCCCTGCATTCAATTGGCGCTAAAGATCAGCTGCAGCTGCATATTCGACACCTGGCAGCTCAAGCGCGAACAGTCTCTGCTGTGCTGACTTGGCGAAATGCGCCGAATTTCTCTCGGCAAGGCCGACAGATTTTGGTTCTTTCGGATATCGCAGTTCGAATCTCACCGCCCCAGCCAAGCAGTCGGTCTCGTCCACTCGCTTGGCGCCGGCAGGTGCGGCATTCCGTTCAGGGCAAGCCGCCAAGACTTCCGGCATGTCTTAATCTTCCGGAGGAGTCACCGCTTACAAATTTCGTGACCCTGAGGGTCATCCACTGGAATTATTGGCTTTTCCGTCACCCTCCGTTCCCGCTCATTGGGCTTACCGCGCAGGATATCCGTGCCTCGGGATCGATCATTCGGCGATTTCGGTCGCTAATACCGAGCAGAGCGTTGCCTTCTATGAGAGGCTGGGGCTGAAGCGTGTCGCGACCTCGCTCAATCAAGGCGTTGAACAGGAGAAGCTTGACGGCATCGCCTCGCCCATTGTCGAAGTCACTACTATGACGCCCGCACTGCACTCAACGCCTCACGTCGAACTTCTCTGCTATCGCGGACAATTCCCGCGCGGCAATATTCTTACACATGCGAACGACGTTGCAGCGACGGAACTCGTATTTAAATCCGCATGCCAGAACGGATGTCATCCATCAGTCGCGTCTACTGATCTTGTTTCCTGCCCAGCAGGATCGCAACACGGCTTAACGTCCATGGTACGGGATCCAGACAATCATCTACTCCGTCTGGAATCCTGCTGAGCCGGTTCCGCGGCCATGGTGGAATGCGGCATTGCGAGCGTAACCCGAAATTCGTCGTCCCACTCGCGCGCCTGACGAACAGGGATCGACTGAGAAGGAAGCGCCCGCCGGGAAACGCTGTTGCAAAGTTCAGAGACCGGACCCGGCAAAGGGTCTGCTTCCGCCTGTCTACCGAGATAAGCCTTGGTGACAGCCTTGGCCGCCGCGCTCTGCTTGGGGTGGCGATGGGGTCAAGGGTGTAGCCCGCTCGCGGGGGCGCCGAAGGCGCGCCCTTGAGGCCGCTGTTAGGGAGCGCCGGGAATCATTGCACCTCAAGCCAATGTCGCTTTGCTTCTCGGTTCGATCCCGTCCGTCAACTGCGACACCAACGCCGCGGAACCGGAGCGATGCCCGATCAATCTGGCTAGGCCAAATGGGCACTTTGAATTCCGCAGCAACATAAGTTAAGCGAACGCCATTTGCCGCCGCTCCCTTCATCTCAAGTTCGGCTGACAGACCTTCGTCACAGCGAATTTCAATCCCCCTCATCTCCAACAACAGGGCGCGGGCGCACCGTCGTTAGTCTATCGACCTCTTCCTCTTGTCGAACCTGCCAAACTGAGGTGGCGACTTCTAGGGCGATACTTTGCGCTATCCCTTGAACTTCATCAGCAGGGTAGTCCTCAGTATCGCCACTTGCGCCAGCGTGGCCGACGCGCGCCAACGAGACGGGGCCAAGGTGTGCAACGTCGTCCCCGTCGGCGAGCCGATAGAAGCTATAGATGCTCTTCGTCGGCTTGAACGTAACTGTCAAGCCGGCCTCGGTTACGGCGGTTTCGAAATCGTTTCGAACAGGATGCTTCATTGAACTCGTCCTTCGCACTTTTGGCTGGGCCGCGATGCACATTGAAGTGTACCCCCATCCCTGGGACCACGGGAGCCGGTTTGTTGGTTTGATTCGCGATGGGGCGTAGCCAAGTGGGAGGGTAGCGGGTTTGATCACGCCATAAAGCTGTAGCCAGTAAACGCGACCAGCAGGATCGCGCGATGCAGGACCGGCGCTGCACCTACCGAACCCACCGCTGCTCCGGCGGCGCCACCCACACCCGCCGCCGGCTCCCGCAACTGGGGCCGCCCGCGCGGCCCGCCAGACCCCTCTTCCACCGAACCCGATTCGACTTCGAACCAGTCTCCTCAACTTCGAACCGAGTCTTCAGCCGTGCAAATCTTGTCCCGCCGGGAAACGCTTTCCATAGGACAGAGACCGGCGCCCGCAAACAGTCTGCCTTCGCCCACTTGACCCAGTGACAGAGACCAACGGAACGCTCGAAAGGCCGCCATTTCGGGGCAATTCAGTCCGAAAACCGGAAATCTCAAGGACCGTCGGACTGGGTGGTGGGCCCGGCAGGACTCGAACCTGCAACCAAGCGGTTATGAGCCGCTAGCTCTCACCATTGAGCTACGGGCCCGGCGGGATTTGAACCATATTTGGCGATAACCTTCGCTGCAACGGGACCATGCGCCGCCGGGCGCCGCCGGCAAAGCGTTCCACCACCCTCGATGCCCCGGGATCGCATTCATGGCAGCTCGGGCGGTCGGCGTCCGTGGCGGTGTTCCGATTGGCCCCCCCCCGGCGGCGCGGCCGCAGGCGTGAAAATCCGCGCACAGGATTCCGCGATTCGCGCGACTCTGTTAAGCCTAGCTCGATTCGCCAGTGTGCGTACCTCGTTCGCAAGTCCCCGCCCCGGTCGGGCCAACGACGGCGCAACGCAGATGCTGCCCAACATCATCGTCGTGATTTGCGGAATTATCGTTTCGCTCACGCTTCTGGTGGGGATCGGCGCGAGCGGGATCAGGCCGCAAAGCTACACGCGTATCGGCGAGACGCCCGAAATTAGCCGGCCGATGATACAGCGCATAGTCGCCGATAGCGGAGGGGCGGTAAAGTTGCAGCTCCTCGCCATGGCGCGCCGCGATGAGGAACTTGGCCGACTGCGCGCGTTCGCAGCGGAACCCGCGTCGGAGGAATTGCCCGAACTGTCGCACGAGCAACTTCTGGACGGACCGCCGCGCGGGTCACGGACGAAATTTCTTGTGGCGCCGCCAGTGGGACCACCTGTGCCCCTCGCAGCACCGCCAACAGAACCGCCTGTAGCGCCGCCTGAGGCACTGCCGCGGGCGGAGCCTGTCGAGCTCTCCGAGTTGCCGCCAGCGGAGCTCCTCGAAGCGGCGTCCGCACCCGAAGTACAAGCGGAAAATCTCTATCCACCGCTTTCACCGCCAGCGGCGGCCCTGCCGAAAGCGCCCCGGGTGGAACTGTCCTCAGAACCGCCGCCCCCCCTCGAAACGTCGTCCGCGCAATTGCTCACAGCAGCGACCGCGGCATCTCCCGAAGCGCCGACCGCGGCGTCAGGCGAAACGCCGACCGCGGCGTCAGTCGAAGCGCCGACCGCGGCGCCAGTCGAAGCGCCGACCGCGGCGCCAGTCGAAGCGACGCCCGTGGAACAGGTGGCAGCCGCACCTGCAGCACTGCCGCATGCGGCGCAGCGGTTGCCGCCGGCAGAAACCCCCACGGCTCACGCAGACACGGCCGTGCGATCGCAAAGTGAGCTCTCGGCGCCGATTTCCGCGCCGGGCATCCCGGAGGCCGGCGACGCCAGGGCTCCCACGAAAATAGCTGCTCCGACACTCGGCAGAAATCCGCAGGCTGGCGCGGCGAACGGACCTGCGATGGATTCAATTATTTTCGCAGGTACCCCTGACATCGCCACCACGGCCGCGATGGTCGCGATCGTCGTCACGACATCTGTTCCAGTCTTTTCGACAGCCTTGGCAGAGCTCATCCTTCCGCTGCATCCGACGATAAGCGACGGCAGTTCGCCCGAATCGGCACAACGGTCCGCGATCGCGGTGGGACCGGCGGTCGCAGTGGTCGACGAGGAGACAACGGGGGCGGTCATCGATTCGCCAGACGAGATCGCTCGACGGTCGTCGCGCCCGCGCCTGCGCCACTTTCGCTCGCGCACCGCCAGGGCAGCGGTGTTCGCACACCGGACTTCCTTTCGGCATTGGCACCGGAGGAGGCGGTTTGGGACGTACTCAAGCAGTTTTGGCTTAGGCAGCAGTGATGCCACTTATGCCAGAGGCTTTACGACTGGATACACTGCCGCCCCGTTCGGATCGGGCTCTTTTGGGATAAATGCTTCCCGTTACAATTTTGCCCATTACAATTACCACCGGTGACGCTCTCTTCGTTGCGTGGCCGCTAGAGCGGGATGCGTTCAGGTTGAATCGCCTCCCGCTCGATCATTATTGATTTTGCGCATGATATTGGCCGAAAAGTCCTCAACTTTTCGGGAGACGCGCTAAATTGGAGTTTCTGAACCATTGTTTGATTGGTACGCAGGCTGAAGGCAGCGATTGCCCCAAGCCCTCTCTCGTCGACATGACGATCCGATTTAACTGTTGCCGCGACGCAGAACGCGCAGGGACCGTCTCGGCAAAACTCTTCCAGCGAATCCACGACCTCAAAACAGGGGGTGAGGCTCACTCTTCCACGAATACCTCGTCGCGTTTTCGAGCGATCATCGGCAGCACGGCGATGATCAGCAGCAGCACGGCGATGCCAATCAAGGTGCCGGAAATCGGCCGCACCAGGAAGGTCGACGGATCGCCACGCGCAATCAGCATGGCGCGGCGCAAGTTCTCTTCCATTAACGGGCCGAGCACGAAGCCGAGCAGCATCGGAGCCGGCTCGAAATCATGTTTGACAAGCCAGTAGCCGATGATGCCGAACACCGCCGTCGAAAGGCAATCCATCGGCGAATTGTTGATCGAATAGACGCCGATCGAGCAGAAAATCAGGATCGCGGGAAACAACAGCCGGTAGGGAACCTGAAGCAGCTTCACCCAAACGCCTACCAAAGGCAGGTTGATGACAACCAGCATCAGATTGCCGAGCCACATCGAGGTGATCATGCCCCAAAACAGGTCGGGCTGCTTGGTCATCACCTGTGGACCCGGAACGATCCCATGAATGGTCATCGCGCCGACCATCAGCGCCATCACGGCATTGGGCGGAATGCCGAGCGTCAGCAGCGGAATGAAAGAGGTTTGCGCTGCCGCATTGTTGGCGCTTTCCGGCGAGGCGACGCCCTCGATCGCGCCGCGCCCGAAGCGCGACGGATCCTTGGAAAACTTCTTCTCGAATGTGTAAGCGGCAAACGACGCGATCACGGCGCCGCCGCCTGGCAGGATACCCAGGATCGAACCCAGCACAGTGCCGCGGCCGATGGCGCCGGCGGAAGCCTTGAGATCCGGCCAAGTCGGCATCAATCCGGAGAGCTTGGCCTTGAGAACGTCGCGCGAATCGGTTTGCTCCAGGTTGCGCATGATCTCGGCGAAGCCGAACACGCCCATCGCCACGGTGACGAACTGGATACCGTCCGAGAGTTCGGGAATATCGAAGGCCATGCGCGATTGGCCGGTTTCGATATCGGAGCCGACCATGGACAAGAGCAATCCGGTGAGCACCATCGCGAGCGCCTTTAGAACGGAGCCGCGGGCAAGCACGACGGCGAAGCACAATCCAAGCACCATCAGCGAAAAGTATTCCGCCGGACCGAAAAGCAGCGCCACCGAGGTGAGCGGAGCGCCGAGCGCCGCGACCAGAACCGTCGACACGCAACCGGCAAAGAACGAGCCGATCGCCGCAATGGAAAGCGCAGGCCCGGCGCGGCCCTGGCGCGCCATTTGGTGGCCGTCGAGCGTCGTCATCACCGAGGATGATTCACCGGGGATGTTGATCAGGATCGACGTGGTCGAACCCCCATACTGGGCGCCGTAATAGATCCCGGCCAGCATGATGAGGGCGCCCACCGGCGGCAGCCCGAAGGTGATCGGCAACAGCATCGCGATGGTGGCGAGCGGACCGACGCCCGGCAGCACACCAATGAGGGTGCCGACCAGCGCCCCGATCAGGCACAAAAACAAATTCATCGGCGACAGCGCGACGCCGAAGCCCAGGGCGAGATTGTGAATGAGGTCGAGCATGGTTGACCTATCTTGCGCGGGTTGATGCGGCCCGAAGCCGGCGAATTCAGCGGAAACTCGAAAGGCCTTTGAGGATGGTGGCGGCATCCCAGCTGTTCGGCCACAAGGACATCGGCAGGTTCAGCGCGTAAGGGAACAGGAAACAGCAGAACGCGGTCAACACGAGCCCCAAATCACCGTCTCGAGCGGCCTTGCCTCCGGAGTGGCGAAGGCAGCGGCGCAAATGCTCAGGAAACTCGCAATCACAAGGCCGAGCGGCCGCATCAGCCAGGCGAACAGCAACACCGAAAGCGAGACGAAGAACGGCCCACGCAAATGGAAGCGATCAATGCCAGGGCCTTTCGTCATTAATCCGGTGCCCGACACGGTGAGACCGAGAATGCCAAGCACCACGGTGAACAGGCGTGGTGCCGTGCCAGGTCCGAAGGCAAAGCCACGCATTCCGGGCAGGTCGCGCGACGCTTCATAGGCAAAAAGCGACAACGCCACGAGCGCGGCGCCGCCGAAATAATCGCGCGGACTGCCGGGCGCCCCAAGCAGGCCGACCAGTAGGAAAACGATGCAGTAAAAGCCGGTGAGTTCGGTCGCGTAACGGAAGAATTCGTCAGGAATGTCAATGAAGCTCAGGAAATTGGGCAAAAAGCCAACCACGACAAGCAGCGTTGCCACCGCGACGACCAGAAGCCCCATGCCGATCTGCAGGTAGCGTACATTCTTGGTCTGGTCCGAAATTTTCGCGGCCCCGACTGGCTGCGCGTCCGACATTCAATCCTCCCGACACATTTTGATTTTCGGCTAGAGCGGGATGCGTTCAGCTTGAACCGCCTCCCGCTCGGTTCCTTTTGATTTTGGGCATGATCTTTGTCCGAAAAATCTGCAACTTTTCGGGATCGTGCGCTAAAGCGATACCTATGCGTAGCACAAGGCGGGGTGCGCTCGAAAGCCTGTCGCGTCACAATGCGCCTGCCGCGCGCGAGCCCCTCGCGCCCGTCCATCCGGCGCGACGGCGTGTCGCAACGCCGGCCCCGCCGGTTGTCTCGGGCTCATAGAGAGCAGGAGCAGACAGCGCTTCTACGTCAGTAAGCGTCATCAAGTCGTGATTGCGGCGTCCGCCGGCACGTTTCCGGGTCTGCGCGATCAGGGCGATCATTCGGCGCCGCAAATGCTTTTCGCCGCCTCGAACGGAAAACGTTTCTCCGTGTCATGTTAGACAGGGCTACGAGATTCGAAACCGAGGCCCAGCTGACCAGAATGGCGCGCCGCCCTGTCACCTTTGTTTGTCAGAACTGCGGTGCGGCTCATGGCCGCTGGCAGGGCAAGTGCGAACCCTGCGGCGAGTGGAACACGATCACCGAGGAAGCGAACGGACAAACCCTTGAGGGCGCGCGTCGCTCAATGCGGCCCGGTCGTCCGTTCGCCCTGCAGCCGCTCGCCGGCGCCACCGATGATGCGCCGCGCACGCCGTCCCGCATCACGGAGCTGGATCGCGTGACCGGTGGAGGCTTCGTGCGCGGCTCGGTCCTGCTTGTCGGCGGCGACCCCGGGATCGGGAAATCGACCCTCTTAATCCAAGCCGCCGCCGCGATTGCGGCCGCGGGGCAGCGCTCCATCTACATTTCGGGCGAAGAGTCGGTGGCGCAGGTGCGGTTGCGCGCCGAGCGGGTCGGGCTGATCCGCGCCGGGGTCGAAATCGCCGCGGAAACGGCAGTCGAGGACATCGTTGCCACGCTCGCGGCCGGTCCGACACCGCGGCTGGTCGTCGTCGAATTCCATTCAGACGATGTGGACCTCCGCCATCGAGTCCGCGCCGGGGACGGTCAGCCAGGTGCGCGGTGCCGCCGAGGCGCTGATCCGCTACGCGAAGCGCTCCGGCGCGGCGGTCATCCTTGTCGGCCACGTTACCAAGGATGGCCAGATCGCGGGGCCCCGCGTCGTCGAGCATATGGTCGATGCAGTTCTCTCCTTTGAAGGGGAGGGGGCACAGCATTTCCGTATCCTGCGGGCGGTGAAGAACCGGTTCGGGCCGACAGACGAGATCGGCGTCTTCGAAATGACCGGAGGTGGCCTGCGTGAGGTTGTCAATCCGTCGGCACTGTTCATCTCGGAACGCGACCTCGGTGCGCCGGGCACTGCGGTTTTTGCCGGGATCGAGGGCACCCGTCCGCTGCTGGTCGAAGTGCAGGCGCTGGTCGCGCCGACGATGCTGGGGACGCCGCGTCGGGCCGTTGTCGGCTGGGACCAGAACCGCCTTGCCATGATTCTTGCAGTGCTGGAGGCGCATTGCGGCGTCCGGCTCGGCGGCCACGATGTTTATCTGAACGTCGCCGGGGGTTTGCGTATCCAGGAACCCGCGGCAGACCTTGCGGCAGCGGCGGCGCTCATCTCGTCGCTTTGCGCTGCGCCATTGCCGGCAGATGCGATCTATTTCGGGGAGGTATCGCTGTCGGGGATGGTGCGACCGGTCGGGCAGGCCGTGGCGCGTCTGAAGGAGGCGGTCAAGCTCGGTTTCCTTCGCGCTTTTATCCCCGATGCCGTGCGCGGCGAAGCCGGCGATGTCGGCATGGCACTGACCGCCGTTGGCCCAGTTACCGACATCGTCGCCCAGATCGCGCCCAAATCAGGGGCAATCGGACCGAAGCGCGTACCGCAGCTTGTGAACCGAGACTGATCGGCGCGGCCGCGCAGGCTCTTTCTCTCCCCTCCATTTGGTCTTATATTCGGAGCGCCGGTTCGTCCGGCTATGGCGATAAATAGCCGTCGCAATAAACCATTCGGACCCGGGGGCAGTACCCGGCGCCTCCACCACTACCGGGAGCGAGTGACCGCGCATCGGCGAGGGCGGCCTTTTGGGGGCCTCTCATTCCGAATCCGGACCGCTGGTCTCCCGACATGGGGGCGAAATAGGATCGACGAGGGCGTAAAGGGCGAGCTTTTGCTCGGTATGGTTCCGCCGTTATCGGGCCAATGCAATAGTTGCAAACGACAACTATGCTCCGGTTGCTCAGGCCGCGTAAGCGGTTTGAAAGACCGATCTGAAGCCCTGGCGTCTTAGCAGCGTCAGGCGGGGTTCGGGGGCACCTGGCAACAGAAGCCCCCAATTTGCGATGCGCACCATGCCTCGCGCTGCGCATAGAGCCGTCGAATCGGCTAGATTGGACGAGGGGGAGATCCGGAGCGAACTGCTGCATGGCCCGTCCTGAGCTCGCGCGCTGGTCGCCACGCGATATGCTGCCAGCCTGCGGGAATGGGCTGGTGCGGACGAGGGTTCCGTCATGGGAAGCCTGCGATGTCGATGGACCACATTCGTTATGACCTTTTGACGCAGTCCGCGCTTCGCGGCGTCATCCGCAGAGTTCTTGCCGATGCGGCCGTCAAGGGTCTGCCCGGCAACCATCATTTCTTCATCACCTTCGATACAGGGGCTGAAGGCGTGCGCATGTCGCCTCGCCTCAAAGGGAGCTACCCGGAGGAGATGACGATCGTGCTCCAGCACCAGTTCTGGGACCTTGCTGTAGGTGACAATGATTTCGAGGTCGGCCTCGCCTTCAATGGCATACCCGAGCGGCTTCATGTGCCGCTTACGGCGATCAAGGCTTTTTTCGATCCCTCGGTGCAATTTGGTCTCCAGTTCTCGGCTGACGCAGAGGCTGCGGAGGCCCCGGAGGCTGCAGTGGAGGGATCGGGAAGCGCGGCCCTTGCCCCTGATTTCACCGGCCGCCACCCCTGCTCTCGAAAAAATTGGTGATTTCAAGCCAGCCCCGAAAAAGAAGTCGGCCAAGCCGGCCGCCGTCGGGCCGATGAAGGCGGTGAAGCCGACCGCCGTCGAGCCGATGAAGACCACCCGGCCACCCGAGCCGATGAAGGCGGCGAAACCAGCTGAAGCCGAGAGTGGCGAACCGGCCAAGCCGACCGCCAAAGACAACCCCGCCCCGGTCTCGCCGCCTCCCCAGGTCGCCCCCGCCGGCGAGGTGGTCCGACTGGATCGCTTCCGCAAAAAATGACGCAGGCCTCCGCTCGCGGGCCCTCCGCGTGCCTTGGTTTAACCGCTCGGCCCCAGGTCAGCATCGGACGCTTCGCTCGCCATGCTATGGTGGGACGAAAGAGGAAATCTGCGTCTAATTCACCGATCTGCCTGCCGAGCCGTGACACTCGGCAATTGTCTCGGACGCGTCGCCAAGACCGAGAGATTGCGCGTAATACTCTACTTTAAGTAGGAACGGACGACGTCGATCAGTTCTTCGGCGGCATGGGTGCGCTCGTTGCCGGCCTGCCATTCCGGATCGACTATATGCATGCGGATGTGATCTTCCATCACTTCGGCCATCAGGCCATTGATCGCACCGCGTGCGCCGGCGATCAGCTGGAGCACATCCGCGCAGCCGATCTCTTGTTCAAGCGCCCGCTCGACCGCATCGACTTGGCCGCGAATGCGCCGAATGCGATTGAGCAGTTTCGTCTTTTCTCGTACTGTGTGCGACACGTGAAGCTCCGGTGCTGCCGTGCCATCTAACAGAAAAGGAGGCGTGGCGGGAAGGCTTTGTTAGGCCGCAATTCAGCTTAGGTTCAGCTTGGACAAGGCTTTTTTCGAACTCGCCGTGACAACGTTTTGTGTCGCCGAAGCCGGAGGCGCTCTCTCATCGCGGCGCTGGAGTACCATCGGAGGATGGAGAGCAAGATGGCGTCGGACGGACTGAGTTTCGGATACCTGATTTGATGATTTTCGGTTTCGATTCACAGATCGCTTTTGTCCGTGTTTCAATCTATAATTTTTCTAAAGTAAGCAGGCGTGAACGAGATAGGACATGATAGTCCCCTCTCCCTTTGCATTCGCCGCCGCGACATTTGCGCTCGCGAGTGGTTTGCTTGTCGCCGTCACTGGGGCCGCCGACGCTCATCATTCGATCGCGATGTTTGACCAGGCCCATCCCGTTGTGCTGGTAGGGACCGTTCGCGAATATCGTTTCACGAGTCCGCACTCGATCATCATGCTGGAGGTCAAAGGCAACAATGATCATCCGGTGATCTGGAGCCTTGAAGGACAAAGCCCCAACAGCTTGACCTGGGACGGCTGGTCGAACAAGACGCTGCACGCGGGAGACGAAATTCGCATCACCGTCGAGCCACTTCGCAGTGGCGCATCGGGCGGCACTTGGGATCCGAAGAAGACGACCTTCAAGGACGGCACGTCGATTGTCGCCGTGCATTAAGCGTGCGATTATTTTCAAAGATTGATGCGGTTATCGTCGGTGCGACGCAGGGAATGTTGGGAGACGCGATAATATAATAGTGGGTACCAGTATCGATTAGCTCTAACCCGCGGCATCTCTGCTCATTGCCAGCATTTTTCTTGCTGCGCCGGATAGGACTGTGCATTGTGTTGCGTGAAAGCGTAAGGCGTTCTGCCGAGGCGGAACGGGCCAAACCTTTCCCCTTTCTTTGTCATCGTGATCAGGGGAACGCGTGCCGCTATGACCGAAATTGCCTCGAATAGTCTTCCGCCAGCTTCCAGCTCCAATCCACTCGCTTCGCGTTCCAAACTGGGCAAGATATTCCTGCTTGTCGCAGTCGGTGTGGTCGTCGGGGTAGTCGGCGAACGCTACGGCCTCGCCCCGAAACAGGCCGTCGATCCGGCGCGGTCGCAGGAGGACGCAAGAGCCGTCCCAGCTCCGTTCACGCGGGTTGGCGAGCGCGTCATCATTCCGCCGACTTCGGCATTACGGACCATTCTTGGCGTTGAACCGGCCATGCTGAAGGATGTTAACCGCACCCTTGTCTTGCCCGCCATGGTCGAGGCCGATCCCGGCCGCACTGTGAAGGTCATGCCTCCGGTCGCAGGGCGAATTACGGAGCTGAAGGTCCAGCTTGGCGGTCGCGTCAAGAAGGGGGACGAACTGGCGATCATCGACTCGGGCGATCTCGCTCAGGCCTATTCGGATATCGACAAGGCGCGGGCGATGCTGACGCTGACCAAGAAGGCGCTCGATCGACAGATGGGCCTTGAGAAGGCCGGCGGCGCCGCAATCAAGGACCGCGAGCAGGCCCAGAGCGATTACTTGCAAGCCGTTTCCGAACTTGAGCGCAGTGAAACGAGATTGCGCGCTTTGGGCGTGGCGACAGAGGGCAAGGAGATGAAACTGCTCTCGATCAAGGCGCCGATCACCGGCAGCGTGACTGATCTTGAAATTGCGCCGGGAGCGTTCGTCAACGACCCGACGGCCGCAATGCTGACCATTGCCAATCTTGACACCGTCTGGGTCACCGCAAACGTCCCCGAAAAGGACATCTCGTTCGTATTCACCGATCAGGACCGTGAAGGTCACCTTCGCCGCCTACCCGGGAAAGAGCTTTCAACGGCAAAGTGCTGTTCGTCAGCGACGTGCATCGAGCCCGACACCAGGCGCAACAAGGTCCGCATCGCATTCGAAAATGCCGAGAAAATTCTGAAGCCCAACATGTTCGCGCAACGCGACTTTCGTCGCGCCGTCGGTCACGCGGATGATGGTGCCGACGCTCGGCGCTGCTGATGACCAATGATACGACGAGCGTCTTCGTCGAGGTCAGAAATCTGGGCCTTCGAACGGCGCAATATAGAGATTGCCTACCAGGACGGTGACGCCGTTGCGGCATCAAGAGCGGGCTGCAGCCCAGGCGACGCGCGTGGTTGTGAAGGGCGGAGTACGGCTCAATGATTGACCAGTTCGTCGCATCTCTGTTTCAGGAAGCGCTTTGGTCGTCCGGCTGATCGCGAGTTTCGCCTGCATTTTTGGGATCTATGCCTGGTCGCAATTCGCGATCGACGCCTATCCGCTGCTCAGCCCCGTCTCCGCGCAGGTCACCGCCCAGGTTCCTGGCCTTGCCGCCGAAGAAATCGAGCAGCAGATCACGATCCCGCTGGAGAGGGCGCTCAACGGCACGCCCGGCCTTACCAGCATGCGATCGATCAGCACGTTCGCGCTGTCGCAGATCAATCTCTGTTTCAGCGACGGTGCCGAGGACTACTGGGAACGCCAGCGCGTCATGGAGCGCATTGCCAGCGCCACCCTTCCGACGGGAGCCTCCGCCGGCCTCGACCCGGTGTCGGCACCGGAGCTGGAAATCTATCGCTACACTCTTGAATCCGACACCAAGAACCTGATGGAGTTGTCCGAGATTCAGCGATGGATCGTCCAACCGGCGCTGCGGCAGGTGCCGGGCGTGGCCGACGACGACAATTTTGGCGGCCTCACCCGGCAATTCAGGCTCGATCTCGATCCGACCGAGCTCCTGCGTTACGGTCGTCGGTATCAACGACGTCATCAACGCGATCAACAACAATACCGCGAATGCGGGTGGCGGCCGCGTTTCGCGCGGCGACCAGAGCTTCATCGTCCGCGGCGTCGGGCTGGTGCACAACCTCGACGATCTCGGCAATGTCGTCGTGACGCAGACCAACAGCATGCCGGTGCTGGTCCGCGATCTTGGTACGCTGAGCTATGCCCACCAGGAGCCCGAAGGCATTCTCGGCATGAATGGAAACCCGTCGACGATCGAAGGCATCGTCACGGGCCTCAAATACCAGAACGTCTCGGAAGTCATCGACAGTATCCACGCCAAAGTGGACGAACTGCGCAAGCAGCTCGAGCCGCAGGACGTGCACATCGTTACCGTTCTCGACCGCGGCGATCTCGTCGCCGCGACGGTGGACAAGATCGGCCACACGGTCACCGAAGGCATCGGCCTCGTCATCATCGTGCTGATGCTGTTCCTTGGCAGCCCACGCAGCGCGCTCGTCGTTGCCGTGACGATACCGCTTGGCCGTGGTTTCGATCTTCGTGCTGATGAACGCGACCCATATGTCGGCGAGCATGCTGTCGCTGGGTGCACTCGATTTCGGCGTGATTGTCGACGGCGCGATCGTGGTGACGGAAAACATCCTGCGCCGTCGCGAATCAGAAGCCCACCGAAGTCTTGACCCAGGAAGACGTGAGGTCCGCGACCGGCCAAGTGGCGCGACCGATTTTCTTCGCGACGCTGATCATCATCAGCGCCTATTTTCCGCTGTTCACTCTGCAGCGCGGCGAGGCGGCGCTGTTCACTCCGATGGCCTTCACCGTCGGCTATGCCCTGTTCGGCGCACTGCTGTGCACGCTAGGCATTATTCCGGGTCTCGCCTACCTCGCATTTCGCAAGCCGCGACCGACCTTCCAGAACAAGCCGCTCGTATGGCTGACGCGAGGATACCGCGCGGCGCTGGGCGGCCTGCTCAATTGGCCGATCCTGGCCTACGGTGCCGTGCTGGGGCTTTCGTCGCGGTCGGCGTTCTCGGCCTCATGGTCGGCCGGGACTATCTTGCCCGATCTCGACGAGGGCGCGCTCTGGCTTCAGGTGCAAATGCCGAGCGGCATGTCGCTCGAATTCGGCGAGCCGAATGGCGAGCGAGTTGCGGCGCGCCGTGCGCGAATTCCCCGAAGTGAAATACATCATGACGCAGCTCGGCCGCGAGGATGCCGCCGTCGATGCCATGGACCCCTTCGCATATCGAGGCGCCGGTCGGACTGACGTCATACGACACCTGGCCCGACGGCGAGACGAAGGCCGATTTCCTTCGCAAGCTGAACGCACGCCTGCATGAAATGCCGGGCATCAACATCGGCATTACCCAACCGATCAGCGACATGGTGTTCGATATGGTTGGCGGCGCGCACAGCGCTTTGGTGATCCGGGTCGTCGGCGATGATTTCGCCGAGGACCGCCGGATATGCCGGCGAGATCGTCGATCTTTTGCGCAACACCCGGGGCACGGCGGAAGCATCCATCTTTCAGGAACCACCGCTGCCGCAGATCGAGATCGAGGCCGATCGGGCCGCCGCTGCCCGGTACGGCATCAACGTTTCCGATATTACCAACCTGATCCAGAACGGAGTCGGCGGCGCCGCCGTGACCCAGGTCTATGTCGAAGACCGCGTGTATGACGTGAGCGTTCGATTTCCGTTGAGCTCGCGCTTCGATCCGGAGGCCATCGGCAATCTGCCGCTTTCCACCGCCAGCGGCGCACAGGTCCCGCTCTCGCAGGTGGCAAAGATCTGGCAACATACGGCCGAAGGCACGATCACGCGCGAGAACACGCACCGCAATCTGACCGTCCGCATCGACCTCGCCGATCGCGACATGGCGTCCTATCTCGACGAGATCAAAGAGAAGATCGCGCAGCAGGTGCACTTCGACCCTGCCAAATTTCATCTGGAATATGGCGGGATGTTCGAAAACCAGGAGCGCGCGCAACGTCGCTTCACGTTGGTCATCGGCCTCGTGCTTGGCCTCATGCTGCTGCTGCTGTTCACCGAGTTCGGCAAACTGCGCCAGGCGCTGTTGATCCTCGGCGTGGTCCCGCTCGCGACGCTTGGCGGCCTGATCGCGCTGTTCGTGCGGGGCGAGACTCTCAACATCGCCTCGGCGGTCGGCTTCATCGCGCTGTTCGGAGTCGCCGTACAGAACGGCATCATCATGGTTGCCAACCTCAATCGCGTGCGCGCGACCGGCGTGTCGCTTCGCGAGGCCATCTTGATTGGTGCGTCCGAGCGCTTCCGGCCGGTGCTGATGACGGCAACGGTGGCGACGGTGGGCATGATGCCGGCCGCGCTCGCGACCGGCGTCGGCAGCGACGTACAGCGCAGCGTGGCGACCGTTGTCGTCGGCGGATTGATCCTCGCGACGCTGTTGACGCTGTTCGTGGTCCCGAGCTTCTACTACTCGGTGGAACGCGCGGCGGAACGCTGGGCGGCTCGGCGTGCGCCGGTGGCCGAGGCTCCTGCCGCGAGCTGATCAGCCTCCCGGTGATGGCCGGCCCCGCGGCCGGCTCCGCCTTTCACCCTTGTCCCGGGCGCCACGTCGCAATGGCGCTCCCGAAGTTCGGGTCTATCGCCTGGCGATATGTGATTGCGGCTTCGATCCTCGCTCGCTCCCCCTGGACGACGGCGCAAAAATGCCGCTTCAAAAGTTGAAACCAACGCGCAAAGTTACCTCGTGGTGTTCGAAATTGACGAGGTCCAGCGCGCCAGGGATCCCCGCTGCGCCACCCCAGAGCTGAACGTTCCAGGCCGCCGAAATCCACGCCGACTTGCCGAGCTTGGCATATAGCGTCGGGCCGGCGAAGACGGATTGCCCGGCGAACACGCCAAGGTCTGCACCGGAATAGGCGCGCAGATACCGCACCTCCGCTCCGAGCCAGACGACTGACGCCGCTTGATAGGCGAGGGCTGCCCCCGCGCCGATCGTCGGTTCCTGCTCGACGACGCCTCCGGTCACCTCGCGCGTTCGCTCGGTATCGAAATGCAGATTGATGGCGCCGAGTAACAGGTTCGGCACGATCTCACGATCGGCGCGCAGCAACGACTCGACGCCGAAATGTTTCACCGGGATACCGCTCGCCTCATCGAAAAAGCCCCAATGGGGCTCGACGTTCAGGGTGAGGCCGAATGGAGAGGTGTCGCGGTCGAGCAGCTTCAAGCGCGCATCGAAGCCGAGCGACTGGACTACGCCGCGTTGCACGTCCTGCATTCCGGTCACTCCGGAGATATCGTAATAGGCGAAAGCTACGTTCGCAGACACACGGAAATTCTGAAGCAAGGTGTTTTTGTATTCGAGTTCGGTCGAATCGACGGCATAGGTTCCGGACCGCCGGCCCAAGTCGCCCCTCGAATCGACTTCGACTTCCTGTTCTCCCGCTGCGCCGATGTCGGTGCCTTCGGTGAAGCCGAACAGGTGTTCGGTGTCCGCCTCGGCCAGCGAGGCCGCAGTGCCGCCGGAAGCGGCGTGACCGATGGCGGCGGCGCCGAGGGTTGCCGCTGCGATGATGGGAATTGGAACTCTGAGATAGGCTAAACCTGCGCGACAGCCGCGCGCCTCACGGGCGCGGTCGTGACGCGACGAATATTGAAAAGACATCGCCTGCTCCGGCGTTGCGTGACCAACAGGCGCGCGGCCGCAAAGCGGGCCGGCGCACGACGGTTCAGACAGGCAACGGGAGTCTTGGCGGGCGCTCAGGCAGGCGGTCATCGGCGCTCAGAAGCGAGCGCGAGGGGGGCAACGCGACGGCAATGGCAACGAAGCCGGGCAGGCTGGCGTCTCCGACGGCAAAAAATGTTGCAGCAAGATGGTGGTGCAACGTGCAGCACTGATCGCTCGGGTCCGCGCTGCCATGCTCGTGATGGCCCGGAAGCGCGTGACCGCGGTCCGCCAAGCCGTCAGTGGTCGCGGAGTGCTGGTTACTGGCGAACTCGTGCTGAAGATGGGTGACGATCAGCGGCAATATCCCCGCGCACTGGGCGAGAACATAGAGCCCCAACAGCCACCCCCCGAGCCGCCGCAAGTGCCACCTGCTCGTTTGCGGATAATGTTCAACTCGTATTTCTAACACGCTCGCGCAAGGCGGTCAAAAAAAGGTTACTAAAACATTGATGGAATAGTCCGGCTATCTATTTGAAGTAAATATTTATTTACCCAATTCGAAATACATTGCAAGGCGCTAGCGACCGGTCGAGACTGCCGAAATCAGTTTCGTGTGGTGCGGCCATCTCATTTCGCTGCGTTCTGTTGCCGATTGTCGGTTCTGTTGCGCATTCCGTAGCGTCGGTCCTTTTGTAGCGCGTTGTCGCGTCTGCTTGCTCAATCTTCCAGAATAGGGGCGGTGCCTGCTTGGGGAAGCGGGTGCCGATCGGGTGAGCCATGGGCTGGGCTTTCGCATCGCGCATGCGCGATGCCGAGCACGCACGCCGCGCGCCGCCGCAACTGCGGCGGCTCCATCGCGCTTGGTGCCGCACGGCAGCGCGTTCGCGCATATGGGCGCTGATGATGACAACGGCGCTCGCGGGTTGCGCCGTCGGCCCTGATTTCTCTCCGCCGGCGCCGCCGGAGATGGAGACCCTCACGCCGCCGGGAACTTTGCCGCAACAGACGGTATCGGCAAAAGTGGGGGGCGGCGAAGCGCAACGTTTCCAGAAGGGCCGCGACATCCCGGGCGACTGGTGGCGGATGTTCGGGTCTTATCCGCTGAGGACGCTTGTCGATCGCGCACTGAAGGACAATCCGGATCTCGCCTCTGCCCAGGCCGCGCTGCGCATCGCCCATGCGAACCTGGTGGCGGCAAGGGGCCCGCTATTTCCGCAGATCGATGCCGAGTTCAATGGGACGCGGCAGCAGATCGCGTCCGCGATCGCCTCTCCACTGGCCAACAACGCAGAAATCTTCAACATCTTTACCGGCCAGCTGAACATCTCCTATACGCCGGACGTGTGGGGCGGCATCAGGCGCAACATCGAATCGACGAAGGCGCTGGAAGACAATGAGCGCTTCCAACTCGAAGCAACTTACCTCACGCTGACCTCGAATCTCGTGCTGGCGGCGGTGCAGGAAGCGTCGCTGCGTGGCCAGATCGACGCGACGCAGAAGCTCATCGGCATCGGCAACGACACTTTGCGGCTGATGCGCACACAATTCACCGCTGGTCAGATTGCCGAAGCCGACGTCGTTGCCGAGGAAGCGGCAGTCGCGCAGATCGAACAAACCTTGCCGCCGTTGCAGCGGCAGTTGTCCCAACAGCGCCACCTGCTTTCGGCATTGACCGGCGGATTGCCCGATCGCGAGCCGCGCGAAAGGTTCGAACTGGCCGGGCTGCATCTGCCGCGTGACCTGCCGGTCAGTTTGCCGGGCAAAGTTGTCGAGCAGCGCCCTGATGTTCGCGCCGCGGAGGAGAACCTGCATTCGATGAGCGCGCAAATCGGCGTCGCCTTCGCAAACCGGTTGCCGAACATCACCATTGCCGGCAATGTCGGCAACCAGGCGCCGCAGTTCACGCAGTTGTTCGGTCCCGGAACCAGCTTCTATACGTTGACGGGGGATGCGCTCGGCCCAATTTTCCACGGCGGAACGCTGTACGCGCGCGAGGTTGCCGCTCGTGCCGGATTCGAACAGGCATCGGCGCAATATCGCAGCACGGTCGTGCAGGCATTCCAGAATGTGGCCAACTCCCTTACCGCGCTCGACGCGGATGCCAGGGCTTTGCAGAAGGCCGTCGATGCCGAAGAGGCAGCCAACCGAAGCCTTGCGATCACGCGCCGGCGGCTCGAACTCGGCGACATCGCCTTTCTTTCAGTCCTCAATGCGCAACAGACCTATTTGCAAGCGCTGATCACCCGTGTTCAGGCGCAGGCCAACCGCTTTGCCGATACCGCGGCGCTGTTCCAGGCGCTGGGCGGCGGCTGGTGGAACCGCAATGACGTCGAACCGCGCAAACAATACCCGCTATTCAGCCCATTCGATTGACCGCAATCAACCGCGATGCTCAGCCCCGGGTGACGCTGAAGCGGGAGGCGTTCAAGTTGAATCGTCTCCCGCTCGGCTTCGCTTTGACTTTGCGCATCATCTTTGGCCGAAGGTCTGCAACTCTTCGGGATCATCGGCTCGGCGCGGCAGACGACATACGAACGCCGTGATTGTGTTCGCTGCAACACTGCAGCCCGTTGCGCCGTGTCATCAAGACTTGCCAAGTTCTGCAATTTTGCGATGAGCCGCCGCGCCGATATGCGTATGACCTCATCGCCACGATCACGCCGGAAAGTATTCACACAATGGCTCACATTACCGGTTGTGCTGTGGCTGCGACTCAGGTCCAACTGAGGTTAGTCTCATGGACTTGAGTGGGTGCCATTGGCGTTCGCTGATTTGAAGCCATTGGGAGCAGAGCAGGTGGTCCGGACTCGGGACGGGGGTTGTTCCGCGGACTGGGAGCCGCTTGCACTGGAACGGGGGACATCGCGGCTGCATGGCTGAGATCGTCAATCTCCGCAGGGCCCGGAAACGGGCCATGCGTCTGAGTGAAGAGAAACGCGCTGCCGACAAGCGCGTTTCTCACGGCATGTCGAAATTTGATCGCGTGCTCTCACAAGCCGAACGACAAAGGTCTCGGCGCGAAGTTGACGCGCACCGCATTGAGACAGGAGAAGCTGATGAAATCGCCGGTCGTTAAACGCTCAATCGTCATCGCTGGACACAAGACGAGTGTGAGTCTGGAGGACGCGTTCTGGACCGGCCTGAAGGAGATCGCCGCGAAGCGCGACCTCACTCTGTCCGATCTTGTCGCCACCATCGACCAGGATCGCCAGCACGGCAATCTCTCCTCCGCAATCCGGCTGTTCGTGCTTGATTATTATCGCGGGTTTCAGGACGGCGTGCAGCCGGACAGCAAGCCGGCGATCATCGCCGCCGGGGCAGGGGCGGTTCGCGCTCAGCAGGCCCTGCGCGCCGATTGACCCGCCTTCTCCGGGGGCTGTGTGACCGCGGCGAGCTTGCGGCGGGCAGGCGTTGGCCTTGGGTAAAGCGGTCTCGTGAATGCCGGTCGCGGCGGCTTCCGGCTGGATTTCAGCAAGCTGTACAGTTTCAGCAAGCTGTACAAAGGTGCGGCGAGCGGTCACCTCACCTGCCCTTACTCAGCGAGGGTGTGCCTTATTGTGGGCCTGGGGCATCGCGCATTCGAAGCAGATTGCTCGATGTGGGCTGCTTTGCCTCGGCGATCATGCGTGCCGCCGAACGACCGATATCGGCGAGGTCGAATGGCTTACGCAACACCGGAAAATCCGCCGTGGTTGAAGCAGCGCGACTGTAGCCGGTCATCAGCAGCACGGGCAGCCTGGGCTTGCGCTCTCGGATCACCTTGGCGAGCGCCAAGCCGTCCATGCCGCCACCCATGACGATGTCGCTCACGACGAGATCGAAATGTTGCGTTTCCAACAAAGCGAGCGCGCTGGCCGCGTCGCTGGCCGCGCTCACGTCATAGCCAAGTTGCCGCAGCATCCTGACCGCGACATCCGAAACGTCGGGATTGTCTTCAACCACGAGCACTTGGCCGCTGCCGCCGCTTTCCATCGGCACGGCTTCAAGCGATTCCGCTGCGCTCTTGTCCCCACGCGGTAGATAGATGGTGACCGTCGTGCCCTTCCCAAGTTCGCTTGCGATCGTGACGGTCCCGCCGCTTTGGTGAGCGAAGCCATGCACCTGTGACAGACCAAGGCCACTGCCTTTGGCGACATCCTTTGTCGTAAAGAACGGGTCGAACACTTTTGGCAGCACGTCGGGAGCAATCCCGCTGCCGGCATCGGACACGCGGAGCGCGACGAAGTTACCCTCCACAGCGGAAGGAGTATCGCGGCCCGATAGCGTGACGTTCTCGGCGGTGATCGTGACGACGCCGCCCTCCGGCATGGCGTCGCGCGCGTTGAGCGTGACGTTCACCAGCGCAAGTTCCAGCTCGCTCGCGTCTGCCTTCACCGGCCAGACCTGCGGGTCAACACTCGTCGCCAACTCGACGGTTGCGCTTAGCGAACTCGCAAGCATGTTACGAAGCGCTTCGATCCGCTCCCCCAGCGCGAACACCGTCGGCATAAAGGTTTGCCGCCGCGAAAAGGTCAACAGCTGCCGTGTCAGCGTTTCGCCGCGTCTGGCGGCGAGCTCGACCGCCCCGGCCGCCCGCGCCACCTTCGGATTGTCGGCAACGGCCTTCTTGATGGTCTGAATGTTTCCGAGCACCACCATCAACAGGTTGTTGAAATCGTGGGCGACCCCCCCGGTCAGCTGCCCGAGCGCATCCATCTTCTGCGCATGCGCGCTGCGGGCCTGCGCTTCCTGGAGCGCAATTTGCGCTTCTCGCCGCTCGGTGATGTCGCGCGTGATCTTGGCGAAGCCGATCAAATCGCCACGCTCGTCCCGAATGGCGTCGATCACCACATTCGCCCAAAACAGAGTTCCGTCCTTGCGTACACGCCAGCCTTCGCGTTCGAAGCGTCCGTCCCGCGCAGCGGTGCTCAGTGCGCTCGCCGGCACCCCCGCCGCTCGATCGGCTTCGGTGTAGAACCGTGAGAAATGCTGACCGATGATCTCCTCGCCAGTGTAGCCCTTGATTTTCTCGGCACCCGCGTTCCAGCTGGTTATATTTCCATTCGGGTCCAGCATGTAAAGCGCGTAATCGGTCACGCCTTTCACCAGCAATCGGAACTGTCGCTCACTTTCGCGCAGCGCTTCCTGAGCGGCGCGTCTCTCGGTAATGTCGCGTGTGATCTTGGCAAAGCCGATCAAATTTCCAGCTTCGTCCCGCACAGCACGGAGGATCGCGTTGGCCCAGAACCGGCTCCCATCCTTGCGGACGCGCCAGCCCTCGGATTCGTGATGGCCCGTACTTCGCACCCGGGCCAATATCTCCGCTGGAACCCCGTTGGCCAAATCTTCGGAGGTGAAAAAATGTGAAAAATGATGGCCGACGATGTCTTCTGCCTTATAACCCTTGATGCGCTGCGCCCCCGAATTCCAGCTGACGACAAAACCATCTTCGTCAAGCATAAAGAGCGCGTAATCTGCAACTGCATCAACCAGCAGCTGGAATTGCTGCATTTCCGACAGTTGGGGAAGCTTGGCCACTTCGGTTTCGGTTCCAAAGGCGCGGCAGGCGTGTCACCGCGCGGTCTTGCTATTTCCTGCTTGGAGCGTCTCGGAGTGATAATAAGTTGTCACGACACGTCGTTCAATCGGACGGGCGATTGTCCTGGAACGGACCTCACCACCAGCGCCGCTAAGCGTTTACGAGAACGCAACGATTAGGCTGGGCAGCGTCCGGCCTTCGTGCTAGCCGGCACCTTCCTTGCTCCCAATTGCTGCTAACGAATTGTTAAACGTTTACCGGTTTGCAGCAATCGCGACACTGACGGTTAAGGTCATCCGGCTAAGTTCGTCTCCGGCGAGCTGGAGAGGGACGGTGAGCGCAGACGATGCATCCCAGCGTCTCACGGCGGAAGGCGTCACAATCTCCGCGCCCGGCCGCCGACTCGCCGAATGGCTCACCGACGGCAGCGCGCATTCCGCGGTGCGGCGTGCCGCCGGCATCGCCTTCGCGATTAGACTTACCAGCGCCGCGATCCTCTACGTCAGCCAGCTTCTGCTGGCGCGCTGGATGGGTCAGTTTCAGTTCGGCATTTACGTCTATGTCTGGAGTTGGATCGGCCTTGTCGGCATGGCGGCCCCCCTTGGAATTTCCTATTCCGCACAGCGCTTCATTCCGCAGTATCGGTCCCGCGGCGACCTTGACGGCTTGCGCGGGTTTGTGCGCGGCGCCCGTATCATCTGCATCGCGCTCGGGGTGGCGGCCGGGTCGCTGATCGCGGCGATCATTTTTGCGCTGAAAATTCCGGCCTATTATCTTGCGCCGTTCCTGCTGGCGAGCCTCACGGTGCCGATATTCACGGTCTGCGCCGCGCAGGATTTGCTGGGCCGCGCCTTCAATTCAATCGGGATTGCGCTGGTCCCCGGGTTCATTCTCCACCCGTTATTGGTGCTCGCAATTCTCGGCTGTCTCGTCGTCCTCTTCGGCGGCATTACGGCCGCGCAGACGCTCGCGGTCGCGGCAGGCGTGCTTATTGTTGTCGCCGTCCTGCAATGGGGGCTGCTCGCCCGGCGCATAGGCAAGGACATTGCGCCGGGACCACGCCGGTACGAGCCGCTGTTCTGGTTCAAAACGGCGCTGCCGCTTTTCCTTGTCGACGGATTCTTCCTGCTGTTGAGCTATGTGGACACGCTCATCCTGCAGCTCTTCGTCGGACCTTCCGAGGTCGCGCTCTATTACGCCGCGACAAAAACCTTGGCCTTGGTCAATTTCATCTATTTCGCCGTTGGCGTCGCATGTGCGCATCATTTCAGCGAATACTACGCAACTGGCCAGCGCGATCGCCTCGCCCGTTTCGTGACCAACGCGACCCGCCTGACATTCTGGCCGTCGCTCGCTCTCATCGCCGCCATGCTGGCATTGGGACGGCCCGTTCTGGCGCTGTTCGGACCGGGTTTTACCGAAGCCTATCCGCTCATTTTCATCATGGCGGTCGGCCTCCTGGCGCGAGCCTCGGTAGGGCCCGCCGAGCGGCTTCTCAGCATGGTCGGCGAACAGAATGCCTGTGCCGCAGTCTACTGCGCAGCCTTCGTGGTGAATTTGGGCTTGTGCGTCTTGCTGGTTCCGCGGATGGGACTGTTTGGAGCCGCGATCGCGACCGCGACCGCGGTCGTCAGCGAATTGGTTCTGCTCTTCATTGTCGCCAACCGACGGCTGGATCTCGATGTCTTTGTCTGGAACGGCTTTGCTGGAAGGTGAGAAGCGGGCCGCCGGTGGGTTCACCACCGAGCGGCTCCCACTTGCCGGGCTCGTCGACATTGCCGCGGAGTGGCAACGGCTTGCCGCCCGCGCGACGGAGCCGAACATTTTTTACGACCCGGCATTCGCGCTTGCGGCTATCACCGAGGCGTCGTCGTTTCTTGGAGCGGATATCGAGGCCATCATCGTATGGGGGGCCGGACCGACACGCCGCGCAATCGGCCTTTTTCCATTCCGGATCGCACCGCGACGCTATCTCGTCCGACTGCCGATCCTGATCGGCTGGACTCACGCCTTTGCTCCGCTCGGCACGCCCCTCGTCGATCGAGATGCCGGCGCGCAAGTGGTAGATGCCTTCCTCGATCACGTCGCCACCGATGAAGCTCTGCCGAAGCTGATGCTGCTGCCGCAGCTTAATGAGGGCGGACCGGTCGCGGCCATGCTCGCTGCATCGCTGCGGCGGCGCGGCGGTGCCTTACGGGCGTTCGACCGGCATTGCCGCGCTCTGGTCGAGCCGGGGAGTGAGCGCGCGGGCTATATCGAGCGAGCCCCTCGGCGGGAAGCACCGCAAGGAACTGCGCCGCCAACGTCGTCGGCTCGCAGACGAGAACGGGTTGCATTTCGACCTCGCAACCTCGTTGGGGGATGTTTCTGTTGCCTTGCAGCAGT
Organism: uncultured Alphaproteobacteria bacterium; assembly: GCA_963844635.1. Lineage (GTDB taxonomy): Bacteria > Pseudomonadota > Alphaproteobacteria > Rhizobiales > Xanthobacteraceae > JAJPKK01. Next base: position 324,732 of record CAWJPD010000014.1, on the reverse strand, counting down.
TCCTTGCGCTCGAAGCGGCCGGCTGGAAGGGACGCGCCGGTACGGCCATCGTGCAGCAGCCCGAGATCCGGCGCTTCGTCGAGAGGGCGATTGGCACACTCGCACTCCGCCGCGACGTCCGCATTGCGCGACTTTGCCGCGGCAGCGATCCGGTTGCCAGCGCCATCCTTCTGACCAACATCGGCGCCGGAGCCGCGTGGGCGTGGAAAACGGCCTATGACGAGCGTTTTGCGCGGTCTTCCCCAGGGGTCCAGCTCTTCATCGATATCACCGAGGCTCTGCTCGCGGATGAAACGATCCGGTGGATCGATTCCTGCGCGGTCCCGGACCACCCCATGATCGATCGTCTATGGTCGGAGCGACTGCACGTAGCCGACTGGCTGATCGCTTCGCCCGGGCGGCCGATATCTGCGCTCGCGTGCCGGCTCGAAGATTTGCGCCGCCGCGCGATTGCAACGGCGCGCTGGGCCCGCAGCGGTGCGCGCTGCGCGGTGAACATCGCCGTTCGACGGCCGTCTCCCGGGCAGCAGTGAGGCTCTTCACGATGCGGCCACAGGAGGGCGCCCGCAATTGCAGGGCGCGTTAAATTAATCGCTTTCGGACGGAATTTCGACCTTGAAACCACGAAATGCCCAGCCCGTGGCAATGCCGAAAATGAGGAGCGCGATCGGCGGCCCGATCAGAAGTACGGGAATGACCAGAATATCGCTGGTCCTGAAACCACGCTCAAGTCCGTACATGATCAGATAGATACTCCAGGCCATGATCCAGGCGGCGGAGACCAGAAGCCAGACCCGAAGCAGGCCGCGCCGCCAATTGATCGGCATCGGCTCGACGGCTTGCGGAGCGAAGGAGCGCCGTGGAAAATTATAAAGCGGCATTTATGGCTCCAATGAACGCGCCTCGACCATACGTCCACATCCGAACCGACTTGCCGGCTAAGAACCAGGGGCGTCCCTTGGCGGCACGTTTGTGGAAAGGATGCTTTCAGATCTGATTGATCGTAGCATGACCCATCGCCCCGTTCCAACGCCATACAAATCGCGACCTTCTCTTGACGGCCCGCCCGCGCCCTTGCAAAAATTTTCCGATGAGCGGACCGGCCCAGATCGTGGTCGAGGCGGTGAGCCATCATTATAGGCCGCCTGTCGGGCGTGAAGTGTTGGCATTGGAGAATGTCTCACTGCAGGTTCGGGAACGGGAATTTTTGGCGCTGCTCGGGCCTTCCGGGTGCGGCAAGTCGACCCTTTTGTATCTGATCGGCGGTTTTCTGCCTGTCGAGCGCGGCAAGATTGTCGTCGACGGTGCGCCCGTCACGGGGCCAGGTCCCGACCGCGGCATCGTGTTTCAGAACTTCGCGCTGTTCCCATGGAAGACGGTGCGCAAGAATGTGCTCTACGGCCTCGAACGCCAGGCGCTTCCCGCGGCCGAGCGCGAACGGCGGGCCAAGTTTTTCATCGACCTCGTCGGCCTCACCGGGTTCGCGGAGAGCTATCCCTCGCAGCTCTCCGGCGGCATGAAGCAACGCGCGGCGCTGGCGCGCACGCTCGCCTTCGATCCTCGGACGCTGTTGATGGACGAACCGTTCGGCGCGCTCGACGCCCAAACCCGCAGCCTGATGCAAGCCGAACTGCTCGCGATCTGGCGGGAGACGCGCAAGACGGTGATCTTTGTCACTCACGATGTCCACGAGGCGGTCTATCTCGCTGAGCGCGTCGCCGTGATGTCGGCGCGCCCTGGCCGGGTCAAGGCCCTTGTCGACACGCAATTCGACAAGGATGACCCGGAGGTTCACCGTACCCGAGGATTTATCGACAAGGTCGACGAGGTGTGGGCGCTCGTTCGGGACGAGGCGATCAAGGCCCAGGCCGAGCCGGCGCAATGAATGCAGCGGGCCATGCCAGCTTATCGCCAGCCGCATCGGTTGCTGCCGCTGGCATCGCCCGGGCGGCACTGCGTTATCTGCCGATCGTCCTGCTTGCGATCGCATGGGAGGCTGCGTCGCGGCTAAACCTCGTGTCGTCCTCGTTATTGCCGTCGCTGAGCAGCGTTGCACTGTCCTTTGCTGACCTCGCCCGATCGGGAGAGCTGGCCGACAACGCGATTGCCTCCCTCTACCGTCTCGTTTTGGGCCTCGCGCTTGCAATCCTCGTCGGAGGCACGCTGGGCATCTTCATGGCGACTCTGCGGCCTCTCAAGACGATGCTCGGGCCCCTGGTGGAGGTGTTTTATCCGCTGCCGAAATCGGCGCTGATCCCAGTGACGGCGTTGTGGCTCGGCTTTGGCGATGGATCGAAAATCCTGCTTATTTTTCTCGGCTGCATGCTGCCGGTTACCATCGGCGCCTACAACGGGGCGCGCGGCAGCGACCGTGACCTTGTGTGGTCGGCACGCAGCATGGGTGCCAGCCGGATGCGGACGATCTTTGACGTGGTGCTGCCGAGTGCGCTGCAGGAATTGCTGAACGGCATACGGACAGCGCTCGCGCTCTCCTTCATCCTGCTCGTCAGCTCCGAACTGATCGCGGCGCGGCAGGGGTTCGGCTTCCTGATCGGATCGCTCGGTGCGAACGGCGCCTATGCGGCGATGTTCGCCGTGGTCCTCACGGTCGCACTGATCGGCTTCGCCGCCGATCGGCTCTACCAAGCCCTGGTCGCCCGGGTGATGCGATGGCGCGCGTGACCAGGGGTGTCGGCAGTATGGTGCGCTGCGCGATGCAGCTGACTCCGGTGCTGGTGCTCTGCCTCGCCTGGGAGGCGATCGCGCGGAGCGGTGCTGTGACCCCATTTATGCTGCCGCCGCTCTCCGCGGTGACGTTGCGGATCGCCAACGACTTCACCAGTGGCGATCTTGTGATCAACATCGCGGCAACGCTTTATCGCGCACTGCTCGGCTTCGGCATCTGCACGGTCGCCGGCGTGGCGTTGGGCACGGCGATGTCGCGGAGCCGGATCATGCGGTGGTTCTTCGATCCGATCGTGTCGATCGGCTTTCCCATGCCGAAGATCGCGTTCTTGCCAATCATCATCCTCTGGCTCGGCTCTATGACGTTTCCAAGGTTTCGATGATTGTGTTCGACGCAATCTTTCCGGTCATCACCGCGACCATGGTCGGGCTCGCCGGGGTGGAAAGGGAAATCGTTTGGTCGGCGCGCAACATGGGGGCGAGCAACCGGGACCTGCTGTGGCAGGTCTTGCTGCCTGCCGCACTGCCGCAGATCCTCACTGGTTTGCAGGTCGCGTTGCCGCTGGCCCTGATCGTCGCCGTCGTGACGGAAATGGCAATGGGCGGTTATGGCCTTGGGGGGGCCATGATCCAGGCCTCTCGCTTCGCCGACTTCGCAGGGCGTTTTTGCCGGCATCGTGGAAATTGCATTGATCGGTTATGGTCTCGTCGCGGCGATGACGCAGCTGCGGCGGCGCCTGCTGCTATGGCACGCCGAGGCCGCGGCGGCGAACATGCTCGACCTCTCCGCGCCGTGATGCGGATTTGCGCCGACATCAAGCTGCAACATTGACGACGGAGCGCTCTGGCTGAAAGACGCGGGGGAAGGGCGTGCTCCAATCGGGCAGACGTCGCGCATCTGCAGGATTGTCGTAAGGCAAGGGGAGCGACGGGGCTGATGGTGCAAAGGCGGCATTTCTTTCATACCCCTGGCTTCGATCCCTACGATGCTACGGTTTAACGTCGCCGCTGCGCGAGAGAACTGGCCATTTTCGCCACGACGTGGAATGTCACGGCAGCGATCTCCCCGTTCGGCACACCGGATAATGCAAGCCATTCTGATAATCAGTGGATCATCACCACCAGCGGCCCGCGCTGGCAGGTGCACACCGATTACGAATATCTCGATTGGAGCGATATCGTCCGCAGCGAGATCAAACGCGGCTGGCGCCACCGGCTCCGGGAAGGAACCGCAGCGTTCGGCGACTTCATCGTCTCCGGCACCGCAGCCCGCTATTTCAAGGCCAATTGGCGGTACGCGGTATTTTTTCTCGGCCCCTTCGTCAATGTCGTGCTTTTCGCTGCCGTCGGAGCGGGAGTCGGCGTGGCGCTCGCCGCGTGGCTCGCGTCCACGACCGCGGGAGTGCCAGGGGACCTGTTATCGGCGCTGATCGGCGTGCTGGTCGCGCTTTGCGTGTTCGCACTGCTGCTGCGGTGGCCGGGACAACACTGGCGTCTACGCCAGGGCTTTGCCGACTGGGTTTTCGCCCGCGAATACATGCTGGGCCGCCGCCCCGATATCGAAGCGCGCGTCGAGGCGTTCGCCGATCGCGTCATCGCCTGCGCGCGACGCGCCGAGGTCGACGAGATTGTCGTGTGCGGTCACAGTTTCGGCGCCATCCTCGTCATCGACCTGTTGGCACGCGCCTTTGCCCGCGATCCCGATCTTGCCCGCCGCGGGCCACGCCTGTGCCTGCTCACGATCGGGGCGACGATCCCGAAGCTGGCGCTGCATCCCGCCGGCGAGTGGCTGCGCGCCAAAGCGCGTCGTCTCGCCGAAGAGCCGTCACTGTCTTGGGCCGAATACCAGGCGCGCGACGATATCATCAGCTTCCATAAATTCGACCCGGTCCGACTTCGCCGCATCGACGATGCCAATCCGTCGGCCAGCCCGATCATCCGCCGCGTCCAGATCCACCAGATGTTGACCAAGAATACCTTTGCCCGCTTTCACAACCTTCCCCGGTTCCGCTACAACTACATGCGGCTGCACTACCAGTTCGTGATGGCGAACGAACTGCGCACGGTCTACGACCATTATATGCTGATGTGCGGGCCGGCCCCCTTCCGAGACATGATCCGGCTGCCTAATGGGCCGGTAGACCTTTATGGCCCGGACGGTTCGCTGCGCTGATCCAATGATCCAGACCGCGTTTGTTCCGCGGTCAATCACTTGGCGGTGGTTGCCGCCTTGATGATCGGCGCCCACAAGCCGATGTCGTGACGCACGAGAGCGGCGAGCGCCTGCGGCCCGCGTGCTGCATCCGGCGGAACGTCACAGCCGAGTTCGACCAGCCGCGCACGCACCTTGTCATCGGAAAGTGCTGCATCGAGCGCAACGGCAAGCCGGTCGACGATCGGTTTCGGCGTCCCCTTCGGCGCAAACAGCGCGTACCAAGCCGAGGCTTGGAATTGCGGCAAACCCGCTTCCCGCGAAGTCGGCACTGTCGGCAGCGCCGGGTTCCGATTCATTGATCCGATCGCATAGGCTTTCACGGTGCCGCTCTGAACCTGGGCAATGACGTTCGAGATGGCTTCACAGAAATAATCCACTTGGCCGCCGACCAGCGCATTCATCGCCTGGGACCCGCCGGTGAAGGGGACGAGCGTCGGTTTCGCGCCGATAATGGAATTGAGGAGCGTGCAGTAGCTGAACGACAGCGAGCCAACACCGGAATGCGCCATGTTCAGCTTCGCAGCATTGTCCCGCACATAGGCCACGAACTCGCGAAAATCCTTGGCGGGAAAATCCTTCCTCGCGACGACGATCATCGGCTGCTCGACGACGACCCCGACCGGCGCAAAGTCGCTCTCCGGCCGGTACGGCAGGTTGGGATAGAGCGCGACCGAGACCGCATGGGTTCCGGTGTTGCCGATCTCGACCGTGTAGCCGTCGGGATTGGCGCGCATGGTACGGGTCGAGCCGGTGGTGCCGCCGGCTCCGACCACGTTCTCGACCGTGACAGGCTGGCCGAGGCTGCGCGCCATGTGCTCGGCGACGATGCGGGCGACGACGTCGCTCGGACCCCCGGCGGCAAACGGCGCGATCAGCATGATCGGGCGCGCCGGGTAGGTTTGGGCCGATACCCCGCCGATGAAGGCAAACGCGGCGGCGAGCACCATCATGGCCGCGAGGGTGCGGACCCACCAAGCTGTTGCTGCTCGCGATGCGGTCGTCATCGGAAGGCTGTCATATCGCAATCCCGCCGTAAGCACGAGAGAACAGACCGGGCCGGGCCGGGGCGGGTCGATCAGCCACGGGATTCTCCCGAGCGATGAAAGAATTGGGCTTCGCCGCCGCTTGATCAACTCCCACGACGGCGCCTAGGAAGGAGCGTGGCGGCGCACTCGGCGCCGCCGTTTCGGAGAGTTCCGGCCGATGACCCCGTTTTTCGCCAAGCTCGTCTGGTGGATCGGGGTGATCGGCTGGTGGGCGATCCGCTATCCGCATGCCCGGCGTTCGCGAAAGACGCCGATCGCGCAGCGCACCGACCGGCAACGCGACCGCGTGCTATTGATGATCTCGTTCACGGGTCTGTTCATCATTCCCGTGATCTATGTGACAACCGGCGAGCCGCACTTTGCCGACTACGCCTTCAGTCCGGTCCTGGCGTGGCTTGGGACGGCCGTGTTCGCGCTTTCCTTGCTGCTGTTCTATCGTTGCCATCGCGACCTCGGGCGATCATGGTCGGTGACGCTGGAAATCCGCGAGACGCACCGGCTCGTGACGCGTGGCGTCTATCGCTATGTGCGCCACCCGATGTATTCCGCATTTTTCCTGTGGGCGGTGGCGCAGGCGCTGCTGCTGGCCAACTTGATCGCGGGACCGGCCGGTCTCGCCGGCTTCGGGACGCTGTTCGCGCTGAGGATGCCCCGCGAGGAGCGGATGATGAAGGAGAAATTTGGCGACGAATACCGCGCCTATGAGGCACGGACGCATCGCATCGTTCCGGGCATTTTTTGAACGCCGCGGTGGTGTGGGCCGGCGCTTTCTCGCGGCAAGGGATTCGGACGCAAGTTTGAGGCAAGCCGATGGAAGCACGACCGGAAATCTACAGGGACAGCGGCGTCGACACCGCCGAGGCTGATGCCGGGCTGAGTGCCATCGTCCGCCGCGTCACCGCGACCTGGCCGCGCGAAGGCAGCGGACGCGTCGTGCTCCCGATCGGCTATTTCGCCAATGTCATCGAGTTGGACGGAAAGGGCATTGCGATCTGCACCGACGGGGTCGGCACCAAGACGATGATTGCAACGATGATGGGCAAGTTCGATACCATCGGCATCGATTGCGTCGCAATGAACGTGAACGACATGATCTGCGTGGGCGCGAGGCCCGTCTCATTGGTGGATTACATTGCCATCGATAACGCCGATGCGACGATGCTCGACGACGTGGCGAAGGGGCTATGCGAAGGCGCCCGCATGGCGGGAGTGTCAATCTCCGGTGGGGAGACCGCGCAACTCAAGGACATCGTGAGCGGTTTCGACCTCGTCGGCATGGCCATCGGCCGGGTCGATCTGGACAAGGTCATCTGCGGCCAGGACGTGCGGCCTGGCGATATTGTGATCGGGGTGCGCAGCAACGGCATTCACAGCAACGGATTGTCGCTGGCGCGGCGCGCATTTTTCGAACGCCACAGATATCGCGTCGATCATCGCTTCGACGAGCTCGCCGGCGCCCTCGGCGAGGAGCTGCTCCGCCCGACCGCGATCTATGTTCCCGAGGCGATGGACATCCTTGGCCGCCTGCAAGGCGTGAAGGCCCTGATCAACATCACCAGCGACGGTCTTTTGAACCTGGCGCGCGTGGATGCGCCAGTCGGCTTCGTGATCGATCAATTGATCGAGCCGCAGCCGATCTTCGCTCTGATCCAGCGCCACGCCAGGGTGCCCGACGCCGAAATGTACGAGGTTTTCAACATGGGGATCGGCTTCTGCTACGTCGTCGCCCCCGCCATTGCCGACGAAACGGTCCACATCCTGCAAAAGCACGGCCGCGAGGCGCATCGCATCGGCCACGCTGTCGCCGACGCCGAGAAGAAGGTACACCTCCCGCAGCGCAGCCTTGTCGGTCGCCACAAGACCTTTCAGCCGGAACCCCAGGGCCACTGAGGTTTGGCCCATCCATTTTAGCGGTAATTCCGGTGTCCCACGCGGTGGCGACCCGGGATTTGTGGATCGCCGCTACCGAGGAACTGGATTCCGGGTTCGTCTTCGCTTTGACGCCGAAGCATTTAATCGCGTTGGGTTGTTGAGAACCGGGATCAGCCCCTGGCTTTCGCCTTCAAGGCGCCCGCCTTCGCCGCGCTGTCGTCCTCGCGAGCCGATAACCCCTCCGGCTGCGGATTAAGCTGCATCAAAAGCGTCAGGAACCGGTATGGCAACTCTTTTTGCACCGCAAATTCCTCGCGCAGGTGCTGACCGATTTTTTTCTGGATTACCCGATCATAGAAAGTGGTGTCCCATACCTCTCTTAACCCGCCTCTCTCCTCCGGGTCGGCGGCATCACGGTACCGCCTTCTTACCGAGATCGGCGACACACGGTCTTGGATGTCGCCGGTCCGCCACGCGGCGGTCGCATAAGGAGCGGCCAACTTTCTGCGATCGCGCAATGTATGTTCGGTCATGGGCTTTTGTCCGATATGCAACGTTGACAAGCGAGTTCCATGCCGATCGTTCCCTCCGGTAAGAAACAATATGCGGCTGTCCACCATTTTGTGTGGCAGCGTTCAACACTTTCAGTTTGCTGCAATTTTCATGTGCAACGCCCGAACCCTGCATGGTGCGTCCGACAGTCGTTTTGTTCCCGCTCTTGCCTATTAGGCAGTAGCGCGCAGCCGAAGGCTGGTGTGGCTTGAGGCTGGTCAAAGTCGCCGACGCGCATCCGCTGAAGCCGCTCGCTTCGTGGACAAAACATCGGCGCAAATCAAACTCACCCTGCGCCCGCGATCAGCGCGAAGCTCTGACTCCGAGTTCCACCGCGGTCGCGGCAACCTGGTCGCGTTGCACCCCGATCGAAGCTGCGAATTCCGATGGGCCGCCGATATTGAGAAGTTGCCCGGTCGCGGTCAGGCGGTCCAGAATGATGGGATCGTTGGAGACCGCCCGAACATCGGCGGCGATGCGTTCACGAAGCTCCGCTGGCATTCGAGGGGAACCGAACAATCCGGTCAGTCCGTCCACGGTCAGCGCGGGAAAGCCGGCCTCGGCAACGGTTGGAACCTCGGGCAGGGCCGGAGCGCGCGCACTGTTGGTTAGCGCCAACAGCCTGATCTTGCCCGCCTGCATCTGCGGCTGCACGATCGCGAACGCTCCCTCATAGAACTGCACGCGGCCTTCGGCCAGATCGTTCGCGGCCTCCACCGGGTTGCGATAAGGCACCTTGGTCATGCTGAGGCCTTCATGCTTCAGAAAGCCTTCGAACAGGAAATCCAGCGCGCCGGTGACGCCTGCCCAGTTGAGCTTGCCAGGCTGTGCGCGCACTTGCGCGATGAGGTCGCGGAGCGCGCCCACTTTCATCGCCGCCGGCACCGAAAGCGTGACAACGGTGTTGGACACCCTGACAATCGGCACGAGGTCGCCGGGGCGGTACGGCAGGTTCTCGTGCTGGTAGGGATGCGCGGTAAACGACGAGGTGGGCGAAAACAGCAGAACATGATCGTCGTGCGCGCCCGCAAACGCGCCGAGCGCGACCACGCCGTCCCCGCCCGGCCGGTTCTCGACGATTACCGGCTGTCCCCATCGGGCCGTCAACCGCTCGGCAAACAATCGCGCCGTGATATCGACGCCCGATCCCGGTCCCAGCGGCAGGATGAACTTCACGTTTCGCTGTGGCCAAGTCTGCGCGGCCGCCGAGTTGGCGCCGCCAGCCAACATACCCAACAGGAGCGCGGCGAGCGCCGCCAACCGCAAGCCCTTGCGCAGCACCATTATGCTTGACTGGTCTGTCATACACATTCCTCTGCCATGGCAGACACCCTTGGCGCAGCCTCGCTCGCTGCGGCACCGGACCCAAAAAGGTCGCGCGAGTTCGTCAGTCCAGCGGTTCCACCTTGACCAGCGAGGCATGGGATTTGTTGCCGGTCCAGAAGGTCGCCGGAGTCGTGGAGTTGTCGATGAAGATGCTGCGCATATTGGTTTCCCGCGGCAGCAGATATTCGACCGTTTCGCCGGTCCTTGGATCGAAACGGACGGCGCGATCGGTGTGCATTCCGCCGGTCCAGATGTCGCCGTTCTTGTCGAAGTCGGACCGGTAGGGGAATGTGTAGGGCGGCATTGGGTATTCGACCAGCTTTTCGGACCTGGTATCGAACAAAGCGACCTTGTTGCCGCGATATTCGGTGACCAGGATGCGGTCCTGGTCATCGATCGCCATCCGCCGCGCCCGCGCATTCGGCGTCGGCAGGACATGCCAGGTCACCTTGCCGGTCTTGGCGTCGATCTTGCCGATATGCCCACGCGTGAACTCCGCCATCCACAGATTGTTCTGCGAGTCCGACAGCACCTGATAGATCGAACCCGGTCCGCCAAGGTCCTTCAGCGGCTGAAAGCGTTCCCAGCGCTGGGTCGCGAGATCGAGGCGGAAAATATCCTGGGTGCCGACGCTCTTCGTCCACACCTTGCCGTCCACGTCATGGCGCAAGCCGACGAAATTCAACTGAACGCGGATGTCGTTGTATTGCGGCGCCAGCGGGAAGAACTGGGTCTTGCCGGTGACCGGATCGAGTGCGCCCAGGGAGCCCTGGAACATGGTGTCGAACCACAGCGTGCCGGACTTGTCGCGGTCGAGCGACAGATTGCCGACCGGGGCGCCCGGCTTGAATTCCTGGACCGGATATTCGGTGAGCTTGAGTGTCCTCGGATCGAATTTTGAGATGAACAGATTGCCGAAATCCGAATACCACACGTTCCCCTTATCATCGAGCAGCACGTCATGCGGCTCGATGCGCGCGCGCGGCAGATCGTACTCGGTGACGATGGCACGAGTTGCGCGGCCGCTCGGGCGCGGCAAGGTCTTGAGCGGGTACTGCCATTCCGTGACGGCGCTCAGGTTGATGGTGGCGAGATATTCGGCCATCCTGCGATACTGCTCGGGTGTGCCGGCGCGCGCGGTATCAAGGATGCGTTGCGGCTTGATCGGCTGGCTGGTCGGCGAATATCCCCTCATCCGCGTGATCACCTGTGTCCATTCGTCCGCGTCGTGGCTCGAACGGACGATGCGGTCCAGCGTGTGACAGCCGGTGCAATCGAGGATCATCGCCTTCTGGTCCTCGGTACCGGGGATGCTCATCATCCACTCGGCATTGCTCAACTGGGCGGCGAGGTTTTTCGTTTTGGCGAGCCTGAGATCAGTCATTGCCGTACGTGCTGCCGCGACCTCGGCAGTCGCCGCGCCGGAAAGGTCGTAGCCGATTGCGCGGATGGTCAGCGAGTAAGGGCCGGGTTCGAGTCGGTCTGCCGGGAAGCTGTAACGCCCACTGGCATCGCTGGTGACGCTGACGGTGAAAGTCGAGCCGGCTTTGCGTGCGGTGACGACAACGCCTTCCATCGCGCCTTCGGCGGCCGAGGTGACCAGACCGGTCAAGGCGGGCCCGCTCTGCGCGGCGACGAGGCCGGCCGGGAGCAGAACGCCTGCAAAGCCCGCGGTCAAGATCGGCAACAATCGTCCGGTTCGCATGCGATTCTCCTCGCCTTCCAATCAGCGCCGCGGCTGGCCTCGCGGATGCTAAGGCAGGCGGGAACTCAAATCCAGGGCTCCACGGGTTGGTTGCGGCGGCCAATGCGGGTTCATGATATCGCGAAGATCGGCTGTCCGCGTTCACGCGGGCTCGCCTCTTGAAGGGCTTCGGCAATGCGACGCGGGACTTCGATCGGGTGCATTCATGCTGATCATCGACAATGACGCGGTCGCGCAACTCCTCACAATGGCGGACTGCATCCGGGTGCAGGAGCAGGCCTTCGCAAAGCTTGCGACCGGAGAGGCCATGCATCGTCCGCGCGTGGACATGTACATGCCTTGCGAGCGGGAGGACGGCTATTTCCGCTGGGGCACGATGGAAGGCGCGAATGACGGCTATTTCGCCATTCGGATGAAATCGGACATTATGACCTGGCCCGAGGACGCGGCCGGCAACTGGACCGAGGATAAATATTGCATTCGCCCGGGCACCTATTGCGGCCTGATCTTTCTCGTCTCGACGCGCAATGCCGAGCCGCTGGCATTCATCAATGACGGTGTGCTCCAGCACATGCGGGTCGGCGGCGGCGCGGGAATTGGCGTCAAGTATTTGTCGCGGACGGAGGCGCGAAGCGTCGGCATGCTCGGTTCCGGCGGCATGGCCAGGACGTTCCTCGCAGCGTTCGCCTGCGTGCGCAACATCGAACTGTGCAAGGTGTACAGCCCGACGCCCGGCCATTGCGAACTTTTCGCCGCGGAGATGTCGAAACGCCTCGGCCTCGAGGTCCGCGCCGTCGGCTCACCGCGCGAAGCGGTGCGCGGTGTCGACATTCTGTCCTCGTGCACGGACAGCATGCGTCCGGTCTATGATGCTGATTGGATCGAACCGGGCATGCATGTCACCAACCTTGGTCGCCGCGAAATGCCCGAGGCCGCGCTCGATCGCTTCGATGTCGTGATCCGGCAAGGGACCGCCGGGCTGCAAATGCAGCAGACCGAGCGCTTCCAAGCAGAGCGGGGACTCTCGCCGGCGGCCTTCATCGGCGGCACTCCCGAACAGATGAAACATATCCCAGCGCGCAACCCGCAGCCCGGGTTTGGCGGCGACAGCCCGCAATTCACCGATCGCGGAGGGGGCGGCAGGCAACCCGATTTTGTCGACCTTGTCACCGGCCGGTGCAGGGGACGCACCGCGCCTGAGCAGGTCACCTTCTATCGCAATGTCGGCAACCAGGGCTTGCAATTCTCAGCGGTTGGCGGCCTCGTCTATGAGCTGGCGAAAAAGGCCGGAATGGGTCGCACTATCCCGACCGAATGGTTCTTGCAAAACATCCGCGACTGACTCGGAACAGTGTCCACCGCCGACCCGGTGAACAGCGCCGAAGCAGTGGGGCGGCGCCGGCCCATTACGGCGCGACTTGACGCTTGCGGCGCTCAAGCCAGAGCGGGTTGCAGTGCGTTCAGGTTGCATTGTCTTCCGTTCGTTGCATTGTCTTCCGCTCGTTGCATTGCGTTCCGCTCGTTGCATCGCCTTCCGCTCGGCTGTCTTTGACTTTGCGCCTGATCCTTGTCTGAAAAAGCTGCAACTTTTCGGGTCATGCGCTTCCGGCAATGCCGCGCAATGCCGCACGTCTGCCCGGTGCATCGGCCTTGTGCCCTCCATGCGAACGTTGCATGAGAACGGGGATTGACCGCGGACGCGCGCAGCCACATCAATGCGCAGGATTTGCCGCAGCGGGGAAATCGGTTATCGCCAGCAATCGCACCGCACCTGTCGGGCTACGCCGAACGTGGGCCGGCAGCTCTGCGGTAGGCCAGCGCGCCGCCTAGCGCAGCTTCAGGCGTATGCGCCGCCGCCGCGAATTTGGATCGAGGGAGAACGCTGATGGCCTCACGCATTCCCGAGGAAGCCAAGGGATTCAAGCTGATCGGGCACGACCGCAGCGCCGCCTGGGGCGGCGGCAGCCTTGTCGAGATCCACAAGGGTTATGCCTATGTCGGCGCGGTCGGCAGCTCGAGCTATAACGGACCCGAAGGTTTTACGGCGCACGACGTCCGTGATCCCCGCAACCCGAAAAAGGTGTTCGAATTCCGTGCTCCGCCGGGCGTGCACTGCCACAAGCTTCGCATTGTCGGCGATCAGCACCTTTATGTGAATTCCGAGCGTCTCCCTGGCGACAAGGGCATGAATGCCCGCACCGGCCTGTTCATCTTCGACATCAGCAAGCCCGACCAGCCCCGCGAGGTCGGCTTCTTCGATACGCCGGGCAGCGGTCCGCACCGGTTCGGCGTCGACAATACGCGCCAGCTCGCCTTCATTCCCAATGATGCGCCGGGTTGGAATAAGCGGGTGATCTGGACGCTCGATACCCGCAACCCGCTGAAGCCGGAGGTCGTCAGCATCTGGGGACTGCCGTGGCAGAAGGCGGAAGGCCGCAGCGAGGACAACGACCCGACGCCGGCGGCGAGCGCCGTCACCCTGCATGGTCCGCCGATGATCCGCGGCGACCGCATGTATTGCGCTTGGTGGGGCGGCGGCATCTCGATCATCGACTGCTCCGACCTGCGCAAGATGCGTCTCGTCGGCCACCTGCAATGGTCGCCGCCGTTCCCGGGCTCGACGCACACCTGTTGGCCGATCGGCAACAAGCCCTATCTTGTCGTCACCGACGAGGCGCAGGCGCGTCAGAAATACTGGGACAGCCAGTTCATGTGGATCGTGGACGTCCGCGAGGAGATCAACCCGATCCCGATTGCGACCTACTTGCCCGACCGCGAGAAATATTTCAGTCGTCCGGGCCGGTTCGGCGCGCACAACATCCTCGAACGGATCGCCGCCGACGGGCCTTGGGCGAATATCGTGTTCCTCACTTATTTCAGCGCCGGGCTCCGCGCCATCGATGTGAGCGACGTACTGCGGCCGAAGGAGATCGGGTACTATGTCCCGGAATTGCCCGACGGGCAGGTCGGCATCCAATCGAACGACATCGGCGCCGACTCGCATGGCCGCCTCTATCTGATCGATCGGGCCGGCGCCGGCATGCATATCTTGGAATATACGGGGTAGGTCACGAAGGGCAGCGCCGGGTGCGCGAATACGAACAAGCTCGGCGACGTGCTCCACCGCCGGAACGAGCATTCACCCGACCAATTGCGCCGCGATCATGAGGCTGACAAAGTCCACCAGGTTTGCCAAGCGTGAGGCGCCACAGCCCGGCTGTGGACTCGGAACGACGAATTCCCTATATCCCGCGCTTGGTATCGTGGAGAGCATGGCTGCTCATCGAGGCTCGCCCTCGCGGCCGAGGCTATACAAAGGTCAGGTGGATTTCTGTCGGAAAAAGCAAAACGGAGGACGGTCACAGCAGGTGAAGCTATTAAATCAATATAGCTTGCAAAAGGGCGCATAGCTCAGTTGGTAGAGCAGCTGACTCTTAATCAGCGGGTCCAAGGTTCGAGTCCTTGTGCGCCCACCAATCAAATCAGCAATTTAGCAAGTTGGCAGTGGTGTGGGCGCTCGGCCAGCAATCACACGGCAATCACAGCGTCGTCTTCGCGGCACGCCGCGAAGCCTTTGCCTCCGGTCGATCAAGACGGGGTAAATCGCTGACAAGCCGAGCCGGTATCCTTACCGCTTTGCCGTCACCTCGATCTCCACGAGCTTGCCGGGGGTTGAATAGCCGTCTACCAGCTCGATTTCGGCATTTTCAAGTGGCACCGGCACGATTGTCGAGGCAATGTCGAGCACCGACTGCGGCTTCTCGCTGTTGTGAAGCATGAAGGAGACGCGCACCACGTTGTGCCAGTCGCAGCCGTTCTCTTTGAGACGGGCGCCGGCGCGGGGCAGGATTTCGGCGCATTGCTCCCTGAGGGTCGGCAACGCGTCATTCGTCATGCCCGCGTGAAAGACCATCGGTCCCCAGACGAGATGCCGGATGAAGGGCGCCACCGGCTCCATCTCTGTGACCTTGCGTGGCACGCCCTCGGTCGGTGCCGCCATGGCCCACAGCTCGAGCGCAACATCGGAGTACCAATCGAGATGGTCCGGTGAGATGAAGCTCGAGGTTGCAGCGCGTGCCTGACCGGAGAAGGCCCGTCCCCGCGCGGCGCCTACGATGTTGCGCGCCTCCCGCGTGCGGCCGTAGACGCGCGTGCGCACGACATTCTTGTCGAGGGCAAGCCCAAGCCAGGAAAGCTCCGCCCCTGCGCGGTCGAACAGGCCCTGCGATTGCTTTTCGAGCGATTGGCCAGGCTCGCCTTCCAGCCAAACGTATCCAAACCGCTGACCTTGCCAATTGTAAATTCTCTTGCGCATGTTAGCCACCCTCCGACAGTGGGCAACGAAGATGCTGCCCGAATTGAAAACCACTTTGGTTTATGTGGAGATACTGCAAGGTGAAGGCCCGCGGATCCTGCTCGTGAGGAGTGCGATACGACGGCGCTGTTTGAGGAGGGGCGTTCGACGGGAGCGCGCTACTCCTAGACTTTTGGCCGCAGGGAACGGCCTGCGACCGCGAACAGTTCAGCAGGATGGCTTCGCCCCCGAACCGCACGGTCGCGGCATTCGCATAACCACCCGAAAAAACTGGTCTCGCTCCACCCTAGAGCGGGATGCGTTCAGTTTGAATCGCCTCCCGCTCGGTTCTCTTTGATTTTGCGCATGATCTTGTCCGAAAAGTCTGCAACTTTACGGGATCACGCGCTAATCTCCACCGCATAGTCGCTTTCCGTCCGGAACGCGATCGGAGGTCAAGCACAAATCATCAGGACGCCTTCGCCCCGACGCGAACGACCCTAACCTCTTGTTTCGAATCGGCGTTGATGAACCGGACTTGAAGCGTCAACGCCGTCGTCATCCCCGTTCCCACCCTCAGAAATCCGGCTTGTCTGCAGTTGGGATATCGGAGTCCCTCTTGTAATAGTATTCATGAATGTTTTCAGCGCACACCTCTTCGTCCCATTCGCCGGAGCCGTGCCCATAAGTTATGGTCGATGACCATGGGGTCGTGAAGACACCGGGATCTTCGACAGTGAATTGGAGCTGCAGGTGTTTGCCTCTGTAGTTGCGGTTGATGTCGTTCGGCACTCGGAAATTCTCTTTTGCGTCCCGTTCCAATCCTTCTTTCGCAGCTTCGTAACCAAGCAGCCGATAGCGTTCGACCACGTGCAGAGCCTCGCTGTAGGGCGTGCCGTAGTGGTCAACCATGGCAAGTGGCCGGTCGGTCTTGATCCCAACAGTATCGATCACCAGCGTGTCGCCTTCGTAATGGCCCGACGGAATCCCCATACCAGGACGGCGTCACCTGCGCCGGATGAGGCTGGTTCAAGCGCACCTGGCGGAATTCATGATCGCCGACGTAAAGGATCGTGACTTTGTCGGGCTGTTGCAGCATCTGCATTCCAAAACTCGCGAAGATGTAGGGGACGGGATCAGGCCAACACTGATTGTTCGGGGTTGGATAGCCCACGTCCGCTTAGCGAGATCTCGCCATGCTGCTTCACGATCTCTGCCGCGTTGGGTTTCAAGATCGGATTTGTGTAATCGCCGACCAGCTGATCCCAATTGCTTACACCCTTCTGCGGTCCGCCACGCAGGCGCGACCGGTTCGTCACCGGGCCAGGACCAGATGCCGGCGGTTCGAAGCCTGGGAGAGAGGCGTGACGCCACACGCCGGAGAAGTCCGGGATTGGCGTTGAGCTTTGTGCATCGCCAGCGGCCAAGCCAACTACCGGCGGCACGGTTTGCGCCAAAGCGGGTGTTGCCGCCGCTGCCAGCGCCATCGTCAAAAACAGGAAATTCCGTTGCCCGCACATGTGCACCTGCCTTTCGATGGTTCGTGCTTGCGCTGCTAGAGCGGGATGCGTTCACTTTAAATCGCTTCCCCCTCGCATCTCTTTGATTTTGCGCATGATGTTTGTCCGAAAAGTCTGCAATTTTTCGGCATCATGCTCTAACAATTGCCAGAACCCATTAAGAGACCGCACGATCGCGTTTCCAGTGTACTCGCGGTCACAATCTCGAGGCTCCTTGGTCGAGGCACACCCATAGGTACCGTTCTCCAATAGTCGGGTCTCTGAGCTGCCACAGCACAAAGGGCCAGTCACGCTTGCTCCTGCTACCGCTGTCCCAATCGCTGCGATTGAAATCCTGCCATCGCGCCCGATGGCCGGCGGCGGTTGACAGAACGGTATCGCGGACGGCGCCACTTGGGAACCCGATGTTCGACGGTCCGGTGCCTGGTTTTTCAGTTGCATTCGCAACCAGTGGTCGCGATCCGACGATAAGCCGAGGCGCCCGGGGGACCACGAAAGCCGTAAGGATGACCAGGAGCAGAATATTCGCAGGCACAATGCGCTTGATCGCGCGGCGGGTGATGGCGGCGGCCTTCATCATCGATTATATTCGGTGTGGCGGTGCCGACGTGAACACTTCGTTTACGAAAACGGTGGCTCCGCTATTCGCCGACAAGCATGCGAACCTGCCTGCCTTCGGGCGGGCGTCTCGGCTTTTTCCTTCTGTGTTACATGTCGTCCAACCGACACCGATCACATCCGCCTCACCTCCCATCCGGAGCCCGGCGGCAAGCTGCACTTTCCGCTCCACTGGGGCGCCGCGAGCGCGCGGGAACGTGGCCCGATCGATCGGCACTCGTCTCGCGTCCGCAGCACCGCAATGTCATCGGCACCCATGGCGGTTCCTATGCGGTCTACCGTGCGCTTGCGGTTTCCGCCGGCGCGCTCGACCCGATCCGCCGTCCCGACCTCACCAATACCCATCCGGCGGCTGCGATCGGCCCATTCCCGCAATGGTGGGAGCCGATGGCCGCATCGTCTCGCTCGACCCGTGGGGCCATCTCGCGGCGGAAGAATTCAAGCCGGAGAATCGCCGAAGGCGAGGACATCCGCCCGACCATCGCCGTGACCCGTGCGCGGCTCGAACTCGTCGAAATGCGGGACGCGATCCGCGCCGGTCGTCTCAGCCCGATGGCGAGCATGTCCACGACAACGGCAGCCTCGTCGGTCGTCAAGGTGGCGATCGACCCGGTCTGGCACCTGCCGGGCGTCGCCGCGCGTTTCGGCACCACCGAGAAGCAACTTGCGCCGCGCGCTGTTCGAGCAGACCGCCGGAATGTTCCCCGAACTTGTCACCCGGCCGGATCTGCACGTTTTCCTGCCGCCGATCGGCGGCACCACGGTCTATTTGTTCGGCGATGTCGACAAGCTCGCCGACCCCCGTACCAAGATCACCTGCCGCGTGCATGACGAATGCAACGGCTCCGATGTGTTCGGCTCCGATATCTGCACCTGCCGCCCCTATCTGCATGCACGGCATCGAGGAATGCGCACGCGCGGCGCAGGCCGGCGGCCTCGGCGTCATCGTCTATAATCGCAAGGAAGGGCGCGCGCTCGGCGAGGTCACCAAGTTCCTGGTCTACAATGCCCGCAAGCGCCAGGAGGGCGGCGACCAGGCCGCAACCTATTTCGAGCGCACCGAATGCGTCGCTGGCGTCCAGGACGCACGCTTCCAGCAGCTGATGCCCGATCCGATCCATTGGCTCGGACTGCGGCGGATCGACCGCTTCGTCTCGATGAGCGACATGAAATACGATGCGCTGACGTCGCAAGGCATCGAGATCGTCGAACGCGTCGCCATCCCCGACGCGCTGGTGCCGCCCGACGCCCATGTCGAAATCGACGCCAAGCGCGCCGCCGGGCTATTACTCGCCGGAACCGTGTCGCCGGACGATCCGCGCGGCACGGTCGGCCGGCCGCTCGAGAAATACTGACGACCAGCGTTTCGCATTTCCGCATCCGGCAACGGCCGCGCTATCGCTGATGAGCGGCCGACGCGGTGCGCGAGCGGGCACAATCGAATGCTCGACGGCGGACTTGACGATCGGCTGGAGCATTTCCGCCGTCGATCTGCGCCGGCTCGACGGCGCCGCCGATGCTCACGGTCGGATGTCACGCAGCGCGACTTATCCGACGCTCGACATCCCGTTTCATTCGCGCTGGCGTCATTTCATCGTCGACGGCGTCGACCGCTGGGCGAGGCTCGCCGGCGCCACCGATTGGCTCGACCCCGCACGCGCGCGCGCGCGCAGAGTTCGATCTCGCGATCGTCAGCGTGTTGCTCGATGCGGGCGCCGGCCCTGGCTGGCGATTTCGCGACGTCGCTTCCGGTCGCGAGATCGGCGCGTTCGGAGGGGCTTGCGCTCGCCAGCCTCGCAATGTTTGCCGGCGGCGCTTTTCTCGGCCGATCCGGCGCGCCCCGCTGCGAGCCGATGCCGGCACGCTTGCGGCAACTCACGGACGCGGCGCTCCGCATGGTTTGCAGGTCGACCGACGCCAATCCGTCTGCCGGGCCTGCAGGCGCGGGCCGATCTGCTGCGCCGGCTCGGCCGCACGTCGCGCAGCGCCCGCGGTGTTCGCCCGCAAGGACGAGCCGCGGCCTGGCGGACTGTTCGATCATCTCGCCGGCCTCGCGAGCGGGCGGTCGCATTCTAGGCCGCCACCATCCTGCGCGAACTGCTGGATCCATCTTGGGCCGATCTGGCCGTCGCGGATCGTCGCTCGGGCGGCATTCCGCTCGGCGATTGCTGGCGTCACCCCGCGATGACGACGGACGACGCCACCGACGGTCTCGTGCCGCTGCACAAGCTGTCGCAATGGCTTGCCTATTCGCTGATCGAACCGATGGAACGCGCCGGCATCGCAGGTCACCGCTCATCGATGGCCTGACCGGCCTTGCCGAATACCGCAATGGCGGCCTGTTCTCGACACCGGCGTGTTGGTGCTGCGCGATGCCGAAGACGGCGCGCCGCCGCCACGATGTCGATCGCCATACCGGTGGTGGAATGGCGCGCGCTGACCGTGGCCCTGCTCGACCGCCTCGCCGCCTTTGGTACGCGACGCGGCTCGGTCGCAACGAATGACCAATTGCCGCTGGCGCAAGTGCTGCAAGGCGGCACCTGGGCCGCCGGCCGCATTGATCGCGCGACGGCTGCGGCCGGACGGCGCGCCGCCGCTGGACGTCATCAGCGATGGCACCGTGTTTTGAGCAAGACGACTGCGATGGAAGGCGTCACCGTTGTCGGCCATCCGCTGGTGCAGCACAAGCTGACCTTGTTGCGCGACAGGAGGCGCTCCACCAAATCGTTTCGCGAGCTGTGCCGCGAGCTCGGGATTCTGATGTGCTACGAGGTCACCCGGGACCTGCCGCTCGACCATGTCGACATCGAAACCCCGATGGCGCGAATGCGGGCGCCCCGCCTCGCCGGCAAGAAGCTCGTCTTCGCGCCGATCCTGCGCGCCGGAATGGCGCTCGTCGAGGGCATGCTCGAACTGGTGCCGGCCGCGCGCGTCGCCCATATCGGTCTTTATCGCGATCCCGGCACGCTGGCAGCAGTCGAGTATTTCTTCAAGGCGCCCGCCGATGTTGCGGATCGCCTGGTCATTGTCATCGCGCCGGTGATCGCCACCGGCAAACACCGCGGTTGCGGCGGTCGACCGGCTGAAGGAGCGTGGCGCGCGCGACATCCGCTTCGCCTGTCTCATCACTGTGCCGCTCGGCGATCGAACGGTTGCGCGGCATCCATCCCGACGTGCCGGTCTGGACGGCCGCCATCGATGACGGCCTCGACGAGAACGCCTATATTCTTCCGGGCCTTGGCGACGCCGGCGACAGGGCCTATGGAACGCGGTGAGGGGACTGCTCGGATGGCGCAGCCGGGAGCGAGACGCGGTCAACTGAAATCGCCTCCCGCTCGGTCTCCTTTGCTTTTGCCCATGATCTTGCCCAAAAAGTCTGCAACTTTTTGGGATCATGTCGCCAGAACCGGACGGTCATCCCGTGGGAGCGGGAGGCGTTCAAATTGAATCGTCTCCTGCTCGGTTCTCTTTGATTTCGAGCATGATCTTCGTCCGAAAAGTCTGCAACGTTTCGGGATCATGCTCTGGGAGCGGGGCGTCGCGCCGTCCCAATCATGGCTTGGGGGACCGATGACATCGCGGACGCTGTCGCGCTATTTCGCGGGCCGGTTCCTTGTCGCCGTGACGGCCACCTTCATCGGCATCTTCATCCTCGTCGCCCTCGTCGATTACATCGATTTGATGCGCAAGAGCTCGGATGTGCCGGATGCGCCCGCTTCCCAGTTGGCGTTGATGTCGCTTTACCGTGTGCCGCAGATCATGGAGATTCTGCTGCCGTTCAGCGTCAATGTCGGCGCAATGGTTTGCTTTTTCGGGTTGTCGCGGCGGATGGAACTTGTAGTTGCGCGCGGCGCCGGGATGTCGGTCTGGCAGATCATCACGCCGGCGATCCTGGTGGCGATCGCGCTCGGGATTTGCGGCACGCTCATTTACAACCCAATCTCGGCCAGCCTGCGCGAAGCCTCCAAGCGAATCGAGGCGCAGATCTTCGGGCATTCGCAGACCGCGCTCGAAATTTTCGACGGCGGTTATTGGGTGAGGCAACGCGGCGGCGACGGCGAATTGATACTCAACGCACTTCAGAGCCGCGATCAGGGTCTGAACCTCACCTCGGTCACCGCCTTCACGTTCAGTGAGACGGGCGAGTTCAAGGAACGCATCGAGGCTGCGGAAGCCGAATTGACGCCGGGCGCCTGGGAATTGCATCAGGCGCGGGTCTATGAGGCCGATGCGCAGCCGCGACAATATGAATCCTATCTGCTGCCGACGCGCCTGACCCGCGAGCAGGTCGCGGAAACCTTTGCCGCGCCGGACACGGTGGGGTTCTGGAACCTGTCGCGCTACATCCAGTTCGCCGAAGATTCTGGCCTTGCCGCCTCCGGTTATCGGCTCCAATACCAGCTTCTGCTGGCACGCCCCTTCCTGCTCGCCTCGATGATCCTGCTGGCTGCGGCCGTGAGCTTGCGTGCATTCAGGTTCGGTGGGGTGCCGCAGCGCATTCTGATGGGTATTGCTGGGGGCTTTGCCATCTATGTGTTGTCGAAAGTGACGGAAGACCTCAGCAAGGCTGACATGCTGTATCCGCTCGTCGCCGCTTGGCTGCCGATCGTCACCGGCGGCTTATCGGGCTTTCTCGTCCTGCTCTATGAGGAGGACGGGTAGCGCAGGGTCGCGAAAACTTGCCCACTTTTCGGACAAAGTTCGCGGGCAAAATCACCGCGTATCCGTCGTCGAGCGCAGTCCGCGACGGATGCGCAAAATCACCGCGTATCCGTCGTCGAGCGCAGTCCGCGACGGATGCGCAAAATCACCGCGTATCCGTCGTCGAGCGCAGTCCGCGACGGATGCGCGAAACCACCGCGCATCCGTCATCGAGCGCAGTCCGCGACGGATGGCGCAAAACCACCGCGCATCCGTCATGGAGCACAGTCCGCGACGAATACGCAAAACCACCGCGTATCCGTCGTCGAGCGCAGTCCGCGACGGATGCGCAAAAGAGCGCCGAGCGGGAGGCGATTTTTATTTAACGTGTCCCGCTCCAGGGTCTCCCGTTAACGCCCGAGTCATTGATATTGCCCCGATGGCGATCGAGCATGTTGCGGACAATGCCGTCGAGCGAGGCGTCGCCGAGCATTTTGGTCGGAAGTCCCGCAGCTTGCCCTGCCGCTGCATCGGCTTCGCGGTCCCCGATCATGATGCTTTGCTCCTCGACAATAGGCCAGCGCTTCATCAGGTCGAGGATCATGCCGGGCGCCGGTTTGCGGCACGCGCAGACGATGCGCAGCGCCTCGATATTCGCATCCGGGTGATGCGGGCAATAGCGCCAATCGTCGATATCGGCCCCCACGGCGCGAAGCTCCTCGTTCATCCAGCCGTGCAGCTCAAAAAGCTCTGCCTCCTTGTATAGGCCGCGCGCAACTCCGGACTGATTGGTGACGACAAAGACGTAATAGCCCGCGTCATTGAGATGACGGATCGCATTGACGGCGCCTGCCTGCCAGCTGAAGTCCTCCACGCGATGCACATAGCCGGTATCCACGTTGAGCGTGCCGTCGCGGTCGAGGAAGACAGCGGGCCGCTGGCGCCATTGCGGCAAGGCGGTGCCTGAGCACGCGCGACTAAGCGAATTGGCGACATCGATAAACCGCCCGGAAACCACAGCGCCGCGCAGCGCGCCGATCTCGATCAGCCTCGGATAAATCTCGGTCTCCAGGCTGCAAGCCGGCTTGAGGTGCTCGACGATCTCCGACGAGACGAGCGCGACGCCGCAGGCGCCCGGTCCGCTGCCGGGGCAACGGGCCTTGACCAAAGTACCATCGACCTCGACAGGCAGGTGCCGTGTTTTTTCCTCGAACTTGCGCAGCGCGAGGGTCGCCACGGCATCCTCGGCCCCCGCAACGGTGACCAGCGACAGCCAGTTGAAATCGAACCAGCATGCCCCGTCCAGCAGCAAAAATCGGTCATCGAGCCGGCCACGGGCGGCAAACAACGCGCCGCCGGCGCCCGCGCCCTGCGCCTCGACGATGTCGATGGACAGGCGGACGTCGTCCCCGATCAGGCTGGCATCAAGCGATGCGCGAACGCGCGACGCGCCGCCGTCGGCAATGAACAGGATTTTGCGAAAACCGAACCGCCACGCTTCCAACAGCAGGTAATCGAAAAACGGTCGTCCGCCGATGGACAGCCATGCCCCCGGCGTCGCCGCATCGAGCGGCCGGACCAGGATGACGCATTGAACGGGGGCGCGCATCGCAGAAATCAGAGACCTGGACGGACTTACAGCAAGGAACCGCCAGGAGAAAACACAGTCCCTTTCAGAACGCCCATTTCGGACAGATCTGGCATCGCTCCTCCCTTTTACATTATTGAAATACCAGCAGGGGAACTTTGACACCATCCTCAGGCAGGAAGGAAGAACTTTCTTGTCCAGGGGGGAGTTGGCCCACGCCATTCCTGGGAGTGGTTGCAACGCAGCCCCTGCCCGCGCAAGTTCCGCTCGCCAGAGTTATCGCCAAGGGCTGGCGGCAGGCCTGTCATGCGCAAATAGTACGACCCGGCAGAAGCACCTGCTGCTGCCGCCACGCCCACTTGGTTACTGGGCAGCCATAAAGACTTTTTCGCCCGCCGTTCCGCCGCCAATCGTTTGGCGCACCTCGAAGCCTTCGAATTGCGGATGGCCGACATAGAGTGGTTTGTGCTCTCCCGCCCGATGATGAGCGGCGCGGAACGCCTCGGACCGGGTCCATGCCTCAAAGGCAGCACGACTCTCCCACACTGTGTGAGTTGCATAAAGCGTATGGTCATCTGCCTCTGGTCCTTTGAGGAGATGAAATTCCAAAAATCCGGGCACGTGATCGAGATAGGTCTCGCGGGACAACCAAATGTGCTCGAACTCGGTCTCGGAGCCTTTGGTGACGCGAAACCGGTTCATTGCAATGAACATTTCGAAACCTCCTGCTGACGCCTGCTCCCCGAGATCGACCTCTTGCTCACTTGAGGATCAATGCCGTGGCTGCTGATTGTGGCTCCACGTGCGTGACAAGCGCGGTCTGCCACCCTCGGCTGGTCTCGAATCAACCCCAATGGCCTTTTGGCCGTTCCACACCGACAGAAGCTTTGTGGCTCGGCGGCCGCTTCGAACCTCGCAGCACCGAATGCGATCAGATCGCTTCGCATGCCACAAACGACTCTCCCCGCCGGCAGCAACCGGCGGGGAGAGCAGGCGCGCAAGCTGCCGGCGTTCGTTGCGGTTCCTGATCGCTTCAAGCTGCCGGCGCTGGTGAGAGCGGTCGTCACATCGGCGGGGCGACGCCGTTCTTGCCGACATTGATGCCGGCCGCTTCAATACTCCCGTCCGGCTGCTTGGTGCCGGCGCCGATGAAGATTTTCGCGCCCGGCTTCAGGTCAGCCTTGTCGGCATTGACGAACTGCACGATTGTCGCGTTATTCGGCACGAAGATTTTCTTCTCGCCTTCCTTGTATTTCATCGTCAGCATCGGACCATCGACCGAGGTCACCAACTGCTCGACATTGGCGTTGGTCATCGTGCTGTTCGGGACGAGGTCCCACGGCCTGTGACCTTCGCCGGCGCCACGGCGCGCTTCCGGGAAAATGTGGACTTCGATCGCTTTCTGCGTGCCATCAGGCTGCGGCATGGCGGTGATGCCGATGAACGAGTTCTGCTTGACGTCGGCAAGCGACGCCTTGTCGACGCCGGTCACCGTCGCATTGTCCTTCAGCTTGACCGTCACGTCACTGCCTTCGCGGCTTTTCACCGTCAGCGTATTGCCGTCGACTTTCTCGATGGTGCCGCGCAGCCGCAGCGGCGGCTGCTGGGCGGAAGCCACAGTGACGGAAACCATCAGTGCGAGACCTGCGGCGCCAACCGCGCCATATTTCAAACTGTTCATCACATTCCTCCACGTGCCGCCGGGAGTATTGCTCGCCCCGGTTCAATTCCCGAAATGCGGGCGACGCGTCTCATGGGGTGGCGGCCGGCGACAGGATAGCGCATGATCCCGAAAAGTTGCAGACTTTTCGAACAAAGATCATGCGCACAATCAAAGAGAAGCGAGCGGGAGGCGATTCAAGCTGGACGCTTCCCGCTGCCAAGGATTTTTCGGCGCTGTGTGGACCGGAACAAGGAGAATGCGGATGGCTCGCGGAAGACCACCGACGGGCGTCCAAACTCACAAGCAGTCGAAACGCTCGGCTAGCTTTGTCCATGGGACGGTGTACCCCAACGCACGAGAATGGATACCGTTCGATTGGGATCGGATGGCTGGCGGGTATGGCCATGAACTCGGTCCATAACGAGATGAGGACGCTCGTGAACTGATTACGCAGGGAACAAGTTGCTAAGATTGCCGCCCGGCGCTGCGCCCGGCTAAAACGTGAAGCGCGACGGCTGGGGCTTGTCCAGGATCGGATAGGCCGAACAATCGGCTCGCCAAGGTAGGCCCTTAGCGGCAACTTTTCAGGTGTGAGGACTGACATAGAAATGGCGATCATTTTCGGAGAATCAAAAGATTGGCCCCGTAGCTCAGCGGATAGAGCAACAGCCTTCTAAGCTGAAGGTCGTAGGTTCAATTCCTACCGGGGTCGCCACGCGGACTTAAAGATTTAGCGCATGATCCCGTAAAGTTGCAGACTTTTCGGACAAGATCATGCGCAAAATCAGTGATAATCGAGCGAGAGGCGTTTCAAACTGAACGCATCCCGCTCTGAATTGCGCTTTTGCACCGGGGTTCAACTACAATTGAGAATTGAGATGGCTCTCTGGCTTGAGCTTAGTCGTATTCGCCGATAAGTCGCCGCAATTTGTCGGTGCAGATGAGCTTGGTTGCGCTACGCGTATTTGTCGCGCGCCGCCGCAAATCGGAAACAGCCGGAGGAATTCTAGAAGAGGATGGCAAGCCAGACCGTGGGCTGCGCCGAGTTCGGTCCAGACAACCCGATGACGCCGGTGCGCGTCGATGCAAACGTAATCGCCCGGCTTAAGTACGCGCGGCGCCGCTTCGCCCTCGAACAGGAGGCCAGCCGAGCCGCCCAGCAGCAAGACCCACTCTGCCCTTTCCTGATCATACCAGAAATCGGCCGGGCTCGCTTGACCCGTCGATACAATGCGCTCGACCCTCACATTTGTCCGCGCGAGCAGCACGCGCACCTGCTCATCGGCGGACTTCTGAACGATGTCGGCAAACATGTTTCCCGTGAGCATTGACTGTTCGCCAGCTATTTGAGCGATGCAAAGTCCGCGGCGCGAAGGCGTGGTGAGGCCAATTCAGGTTGGGTTTGCGGTCGTTCTTTACACGTGCTGTGCCGACTGGGGCCTGCCCGCAATTGCTCCCGCCCAGGCGCGGAACTTGGTGCAACCATCAGCGTTTTGCATCGACGAACCGGGTGCTGCCGAGCAAGCCCTCGTACACTCCGGGCTCCGATCCTTCGATTGCGATCGCGCCAACGGTCTTCGAATAGTAGGCCGCGGGACCAACGCCACCGATAATGGCATACCCGAACCCCTGCTGCTTCATCGCTTCAAGGCAAGCCAACAGCAGCCCTTTGCCGACACCGGTTTTCCTCACCTCGGCCGCGACTCCGGTAGGGCCGAAAAAATTCCGGCAGGTCGCATCGTGGCAGGCAAAACCGACGATCCTGCCCTCTTTGATCGCGATGAAGCAGCACGTAGGTTGGCGCGCGAACGCAATCTCGGTCTCGCTCGCCCAACCTTCGGAAAAATGATCCCGCACCCATGCCGCGACTCTATGTTTCTCGGGAGCCAGCGCACGGCGAATGTTGAACCCTTGTGCGCGCAGCTCCTCGAAAGCCGCGCGTAAGTCCGGCAGATCGTACAGCTTGACGAGCATGTCCATGGACTAGGATGACCACGTCGCAGCGGCCCTGCCCCTTGCGTTGTCAGTTCTTCACGATGGCTTTGCGGGACTGGGTGCTTACAGGCCGAACACAAACAGCATGGTTTGATTGCGCATCTCGCGAAGTTCCGGCGTCATCGCATTGATATTCTGGGCATTGCGGTTCAGTCCCGATTGAATCGCGACGTATTGTTTGCCGCCAAACTCAAACGTCATCGGGGGCGCGTTGATGCCGCTGCCCACATTGAACTTCCACAGCGGTTCGAGGCTGGTGTCGTCGTAGGCGACGACCGACCCGTCGGTGAACCCGGTGATCAGCAGGCCGCCGGCCGTGGTCAGTGCTGCGCTGTTGTCAGCATAGGGCGCATGTACTTTGCGCCTCACCGACCCGGTGAATGGATCGGCAACGACAATATCCGTTTCATTGCGCTCGATGTAGCGGCGCGCCCCGCCGGTGATAATGCCGACTGCGTTCTTGCTGTCATCGCGGGTAAGCGTGACTTCGTCGCAGGTCGAGCGCGTCGGAATGTAGAGCAGCTTGGTCTTGCGGCTGTAAGAGGCTGACCAGAAATTGCTGCCCCCGTCGTGGGATGGGCACAGTTTCTTGGTGCGATCGGCAAGCGTCAGGTTTTGCAGGCCCGAATAGACCTGGATATCCTTGTTGGGATCGTAATCGAGCGGCAGGCCGGTCTTCTGGTCGATCCCTTTGGTCCAGTTGATCGGGTCCATGTAGGGTTTTGCCAGCAGAGTTTGCCCGTTCGTTCGCTCGAAACCGTAGAGAAATCCATTTCGCGCCGAGTGCATCACGAGCTGGTGCGCTTGCCCGGCGACCTCGCCATCGATCAGAATGTGACTGCCGGCCGCATCGTAATCCCACATATCTCCCGGCACATATTGGTGAAACCAGTTCATGCGGCCGGTGTCCGGGTCCCACGAGATCACACTGTTGGTGTAAAGGTTATCACCCGGCCGGTAGTACGGATCATACATCGGGACCGGATTGCCAGTGCCCCAAAGCACCTGATTGGTGGCTACATCGTAGGAACCGGTGACCCACATGGCGCCCCCGCCGGTCTGCCAGGCATTGTTCTTGTCCTTCCAGGTCTCGGAGCCGGGCTCGCCGGGGGCCGGGACGATATACTTGCGCCAGATGAGCCTGCCGGTTGCCCCATCAAGCGCCACGATGAAATCGCGCACGCCGTGATCCCCTCCGGCGGCGCCGAGCACGATCTTGTCCTTGACAGCGAGGGGGGCGGCGGTGAGCTGCAGGTCCGCTTGACCATCGGATAAATTCATGTCCCAGGCGACGACGCCGGTCTCCTTATCGGTTGCGATCACGCGCGCAGGATAGTTCGCGACGGTGATGACGAAATTGCCCCACAGTGCCGCGCCGCGATTGGCAAGCGGCAGCTTCTCCTGGCCCGGGTCCATGCGCCACACGATGCGGCCCGCGTCACCGGAGCGGCCGTCGATCTTGTAGAGCACGCCCCATTGATCGACGACGTAGAGATAGCCATCTTCTGCGAGCGGGGTCGATTCGAAATTCTCATTCGTCGATTTGCCGCCGAGCGCGACCGCATAAGCAAGTTTCAGGCTCTTGACGTTATCCTTGTTGATGCGGTCAAGAGGAGAGTAGCGCTGAGCATCATAGGTGCGATGGTTCATCAACCAGTTTTGCGGCTCCCGATCGGCATTGATCAGCCGATCGGCAGTCACCTCGGCGGCGACCGACGAACCCACAGGAAGGGCCAAGCTGGCGACAAGGATCGCGAGCCGCAACGCCATTGAGCCGGTCCGATCCATCGCGTCTTCCTCGTTGGTTGAAACCTGCGCGGCAAAGGAGCTGGATAGAGTCTGACTTGGGGCCAGGATTGTCAATCGGCGGCTCCGAACGGCTCCGTCAAGCTTTCGTTTGCGGAGCATGATCGAGAGGCGACCTTGCGGCGTGGCTTTACAAAACTTTACCTTTCGAACACGAGAGAGAAAACGAGGCACCCTAACTTGGCACCCACAGGCGCTGGCGCCTGTGACCCAGGACAGGAGTTTGCCATGACCGACCCATACGATGTCTCGACCCCGCCCGCCGCTCCGGCTGCTCGAAGGATTGGGCGCAGCCTCTTGGTATTTGCCGCGCTTGCGTTGCTCGTCGTTGGTGGCGGCAACCTGCTGTCGACAGCATTTGGCCAGAACTTCGGGTTGGGGTGGCCCGGCTGGCGCGGCGGGTTCGGAGGATTTGGCGGCCCGCTCACACCAGCCGAGATCGACGACCGCATCGATCGAGTTACCAAACACATCGCGGTCGAGTCTCGATGCCTCGTCAGATCAGCAGATGAGGATTGCCGCCATCGTCAAGGCGGCGGTCGCCGATCTGCGACCACTG
This sequence comes from uncultured Alphaproteobacteria bacterium, assembly GCA_963844635.1. Lineage (GTDB taxonomy): Bacteria > Pseudomonadota > Alphaproteobacteria > Rhizobiales > Xanthobacteraceae > JAJPKK01. Next base: position 294,647 of record CAWJPD010000014.1, on the reverse strand, counting down.
CGAGAAAAATGGCAGGCCGAGCGGGCTCAGGCGGTCGCGGCGCTGACCGCCCCGAACATCGATCGCGCTGCGGTAGAGCGTGTGCGCGCGGAGCAGATGGAGATCGCGGAAACCGCGAGCAGACGGATCGCTCTGGCGCTGGCCGACGCGTCCGAAACCCTCAATCCCGACCAGCGCCGGAAGGTGGCGAACTGGGCCGTCCTGTTCGACGGCGGTCCGTGGGCGCGCTGGCGTCACGGTTGGTAATACCGTGGGAGACCGTATCCTCCTGATCGAAGACGATTCCCGCCTCGCCGGCATGATCGCAGAGTATCTCGGCAAGGCGGGTTTCCATGTCCTTCACGCCGAGAACGGGACGCGTGGACTTGCGCTGCATCAACGTGAAGCGGTCGAGGCGGTCATTCTCGATTTGATGCTCCCCGATCTCGACGGCCTGGAAATCTGCCGGATGATCCGTCAAAGGTCACAGCAGCCGATCCTGATGTTGACAGCGCGCGGCGACCCGATGGATCGCGTCGTCGGCCTTGAAATGGGTGCCGACGATTACCTGCCCAAACCTTTCGAACCCCGTGAGTTGCTGGCGAGGCTGCGGGCCATTCTGCGTCGCAGCCGGGGCGGCCCAAGTGCCGATCTTCTGAGGTATGGCAGGCTCGAGATCGACCGCGGACCGCGCGAAGTGCGCCTTGAGGGCGCCCGATGCTCCCTGACGAGCTATCAGTTTTCTCTACTGCTGGCGCTTGCCGAGCATCCCGGCCGGGTGATGTCGCGGGATACGTTGATGGACCTCGTCAAAGGAGAGGCGATCGAGGCGTTCGATCGCTCGATCGACGTACATATTTCCCGAATCCGGGCGGCAATCGAGGATGACCCCAAGAACCCGCGGCGTATTATTACTGTTCGCGGCGCCGGATACGTGTTCGCCAAAGTCCAGGATTGATGGGTTGGGCTGATCGCGAGCCTGCGAAGATGGACATCTCTGCACATGATCCCGAAAAGTTGCTAACTCGTCGGACAAGGTCATGGAGCAAAGTCGCCTCGCATCCGTCATCGAGTTCAGTCCGGGACGGATGCGCAAAGAAACCGAGCGAAAGGCAATTCACGCTGAACGTTCCTGCTCTGAGCAGCTGCCATGCGACGCCTCTATCTTCAGGTCTATCTGACGATCGTAGCGAGCCTCGTTCTCGTTATCGTGACCGCGGGCGTGGTGTGGCAGCTGACAGCGGGCGGTCCCCCGTTCGAACAGCCGTTCGCGATTGCCGGCGAAATCATCGCTGCGCTGGCGCCGCCGGCGGGGGCGCCGCCGGGCGTGCAGCAGGATGCGATTGACCGTGTTGCTCAACGGCTCAATGCCGACCTGGCGCTGTTTGACCGGGACAACGTGCCGATCGCCGCCGCCGGCCGTCCGCTGCCGATTCCGAACCGCGCGCGCGGCGGCCGATGGGTTGGCACCCCCTTCGGACCGGCGGCATCGATTCCGCTTCCGGACGGCCGCTGGCTGGTGGCGCGCGTGCCTCCGTCCCTGCGTCCTCCACCTTGGCGGTTCGCGGCTTTCCTCGCGGCGATCGCGCTCGCTGTCGCACTCGGCGCGCGGCCGGTTGCGCGTCGCCTGATCGGACGGCTGGAGCGCCTGCAACGCGGCGTCGAGTCGCTCGGCGCCGGCGACCTGCGGGCCCGGGTCAAGGTGGAGGGCCGCGACGAGGTCGCGCAACTCGCGCAAAGTTTCAACCAGGCCGCCGCGCGAATCGAAAACCTGGTCGATGCCCACAAAATGCTGCTTGCCAATGCCTCTCATGAGCTGCGCACGCCGCTGACGCGGATCAGGCTCGGCCTCGAACTCGTCGAAGCCGATCCTGGCCGTAAGCGCGAACTCGCGAAAGATATTGCCGAGCTCGACGCGCTGATCGACGAAATCCTGCTTGCCAGCCAACTCGATGCGATCGAAACGCTCGATGCCCAGGACGACGTTGATGTGACGGCACTCGCGGCCGAGGAATGTTCACGATATCCCGACTGTCGTATCGATGGGCGAGCGGTGATGGTCCGCGGCGACCCGATGCTGCTGCGCCGCATGATCCGCAACCTCGTGGAGAATGCCCACCTTCATGGCGCGCCGCCGGTCTCGATCATGGTGGCGGCGAGTGGGGGCGATGTCTTGCTCAGTGTATCCGATGCGGGCGAGGTTATCGCGCCACAGGATCGCGAGCGGTTATTTTCCACATTCTCGCGCCTGAGCGGACGAAAGGCGCAAAGGGGGACCGGGCTCGGCCTCGCTCTCGTTCGCAAAATCGCGCGCCGGCACGGCGGGGACGTAGCCTACCGGGCTCAACGCGGCAATTGCTTTGTCGTGACGCTGCCGGCGCTTCGCGCGTAGCGCACGTCGGCGCGACATGTCGTATCTGCAGCCCCCGGCCGTGGCGCCACCCTAATCCGCGCGCTAACATCCTGCGTCGCATTTCATGACATCGCGGGAGCGCACCCATGCATACGCGGCGAACGTTGCTTACCTCCGCCGCTACTATGCTCGCGGCCGGCTCTTCGTGGGCACGGGCACAGGCGTTGAAGAAGACCCTTCACATCGTGGTCGGGTTCCCCGCTGGCGGCGCGACCGATCTGATCGCACGGATTTTGGGCGATCGACTGCGCGGCGGCTTTGCGCCATCGGTCATCGTGGAGAACAAACCGGGCGCGGCGGCGCGCATCGCGGTGGATTATGTCAAGAACGGCGACGCCGACGGCAGCGAGTTATTGTTCACGCCGGATTTCCCGCTGACCGTCTATCCGCACAGTTTCCGCACATTGAGCTACGATCCAATCCGCGATCTGGCGCCGGTCGCCCCGGTGTCGCACACGAGCCTGACCTTCGTGATCGGCCCAGCGGTGCCGGAACAGGTCACCTCGCTGAAGGAATACATCGCCTGGTGCCGGGCCAATCCGGACAAGGCGATATTCGCGACCACGTCCGCCGGTGGAACGCCGCATTTCGTCGGCGTCATGCTCGCCAATGCCGCCGGGGTGACGATCACTCCGGTCCACTACCGTGGCGGCGCGCCTGCTCTTCAGGATTTGATCGGGGGCCATGTTCCCGCCAGTGTCAATCCTTTGGGCGAAACGCTCCCGTTCGCGGGATCGAGCAAAGTTCGCATTCTGGCGGTCGCGAGTGCGACGCGCTCCAAGTTCCTGCCGGGTGTTCCTACCATGCGCGAGGCGGGATACGATGTCGCGCTCGATACCTGGATCGGCGTATTTGCGCCGGCAAAGACCCCTGCTCAGATCGTACGCACGCTGAACGCGGCGATCAGCGAGGCAGTCAAATCACCTGAGATGGTGGAGGCTCTTGCCAAACTCGGCAGCGAGCCGAAATTCGAGCTGCCGGATGCTTTCGCCGCCACGGTCAAGTCCGACATGGAGCGCTGGGGTCCGGTGGTCAAAGCGTCCGGTTTCGTGGCGGAAGATTAGGGAGGCGGCTGTACGGCCCGCGTGATTGTCCATGTCCGAGAAGATGGCCTTCAGCACGCAATGACGTTGATCACCGCTCGGCGACCAATTCGGTTGCAAATTGCTGGCTCGCCTAGGCACAATAACCCACATACGCCGGCCGCGGCCCCAGAGGCTTGGGCGCCGTTGGGGAGAAACGATCATTATGAAGGAATCGACTGACGGCGTTCCAGCTCTCGTGCGACCCTCGCCGGCTGCGCTGCCGTTCGATTTTTCGCCGTTGCTGGCCTCAGGCGTGCCAGCACCCGCCGCAAAGTGGACCGGGTTCCCGAACTATAATTTCGTCGGCGGCCACAATGATGCCGAGCAAGTGCCGGTTGATGATCTGATCGCCGCCGCGAGCACGGTGCTGCGTCGCGATGGCGCGCGGCTCGCGATGTACAATGACAGCGGCCCGCTCGGCCATCGCGGGTTGCGCGAGTTTCTGGCAACAAAGCTGAAACGCGATGCCGACATCAGCTGTACCGCGGACGAAATCCTCATCACCTCCGGTTCGTTGCAGGGCATCGAACTGGTGAACGGCGTGTTGTTGTCACGCGGCGATACGGTGATTACTGAGCAGGTCACCTACTTCGGTTCCCTCAACCGTCTCGCTCGCCTCGGCGTTCACGTTGTCGGCGTCCCGCTCGATCGGGAAGGCTTGCGTGCCGACGCGCTGTCGAACGCCCTTGATGAGCTCAAGGGCCGGAGTATCCGTGCCAAATATATCTACACCATTCCTACCGTGCAGAACCCGACCGGCACGGTGATGGGCGAGGAGAGGCGACGCCAATTGCTGGAGCTCGCCGAACGCCACGGCGTGCCGATCTTCGAAGACGACTGTTATGCCGACCTGGTCTGGGATGGCATGCGCCCACCCGCACTCTATGCGATGACGGCGAGCCGCAACGTCATCCACATCGGCTCGTTTTCGAAATCGGTCGCGCCGGCGCTGCGGATCGGATTCGTCGTCGCGGATTGGTCGCTGTTATCGCGCATGCTGCCGCTCAAGACTGACGCTGGCACCGGTACGCTCGAACAGATGGTGCTCGCCGAATACTGCGCGCCGCATTTTTCCGATCATGTGCCGGAACTGACACGCGCGCTGCGCGCCAAACTCGACACGCTGATGGAAGCCTTGGCCGAGCAGTTCGGGACGGCGGCCGAGTTCGACGAGCCGAAGGGCGGCATTTTTCTGTGGGTCAAGTTACCTGATGTCGTGGACACCCGAAATCTTGCCCAAGCCGCGCTCGCCGCGGGTATCGCCATCAATCCAGGTTTCGAATGGTCGCCCGATCCGACCTACGGCAGGAGCCGCCTGCGCCTGTGTTTCGGTAATCCCTCCCCTTGTCAGATCCGAGAAGGCATCGCCGCACTCGCGGAAGTCTGTCGTCGTGAATTCGGCGTACCGAGCCGGATCGCCAATGTGCAGCGGCTCGCACAGGGTTGATGCGTTCGACCAAGCCTATTGCAGCGAGGTCGAACGCACTGCGGCAGCCGCCGCTGCCACTGCTGCTGCTGCCAAGGCATGCATCGCTCAGCGAAGCAACGGATCTCCGTCGAGGGCGGAACCGGCGGTCATATTGTCCCTTGTTGCCGGGTCGGGGCCTCGTCCTTCGGCAAAGGCGCGCTCTTCCGCGCGCCGTCCGCGCAATAGCCCCGGCAAACCGTAATTTCCTTCAACACATCGCGGCTCATAATAAACCCGGTCCTGCTCGTCGTTCTGCTTCGTGAACTCCTGTTTGACGGTCCACGGGCGCGTCCACACCGTCGGATCCTCGATCGTAACTACGTATTCGAGCTTATCGGGCCCGGTGCGCGTCCAGCGCTCGACGAGATGCAGGTTTTCACGTGAGCCGAGAAAATCGGTCTTTAGACTGAAATTGGCCACGTCGACGACCAGGCTATTGTCTTCCCAGTGCCCGCGCGAGTTGCCGTACCATTGGCGGATGTTGGCCGCGAGGTGCGGGCTGCCGTTCATGATGATGTTGCGCTGCCATCCTTGGCCCTGTCCCACATCATAGAAAATCGTGATGCCGCCGGGTGTCTGCACAATTCTCCGGAAGCTCCCGCCGAAAGCGGTGCCGAATTCGGGCAGCCCGCCCGTCAAGCAGCGCTCCGCCAACGTGGTGTCTTCCGGATTGTCCTGCCGATTCATGCGGCCGGTATTGAATCGTGCGGCGGTTTCCTCGTGTCGCGGTGACGGGATCGGGTCGTATTTTCCCCCGGCGCAAGCGGGAAGCTCGTTCTTGCAAGTCTCGGTCGCCTGCAACAGGGCCAAACGAAATTCGCGGTCTGCGGCGGCGATCTTCCGCGCTTCCGGCGTCACTGGAGGCAGGCGCCCATTCGGCGGATCGACGATCAACGATGTCCGGATGCCGACGTGCTTCACGGTGAGAAACACCGAATTATAGGCCCCGGTGACGTCGGTTTCGGTGCCCCGCTCGCTGCGTCGGTCGTTGGTGAGCAATGCTGCTCTTTCACGGTCGATTTCCGCTCGTTGTGTTTCGGTGAAGAATTCCTGATTGGCATACTTGGCGAGGCGCTGCAGCGGCGTGTCGGATTCGTCGGTCCAGAGGCCTTGCAGGTCGGGCTCACCCCATGGGGTTTTCGGCGTGGCTGCAGCCGTTGCAGTTCCGGCGCCGGAGGACTGGCCAGCCGCGGTCTGGAGGAATGGCAAGGCGATCGTGCCAGCCGCAAAAATGCCTGCCAACATCGTCGAGCCGAAAAATCCCGCGCGCATGACAAACTCCTTTGTCGTGTGGAGTGTTTGATGAGCTTCACGCAGACTGTTCTGGCCTACGCCGATTTTAATCATTGGTCCGAAACCGATTCCAGAGGACACCACCGAGCGGACGCAATCGTCCCTATCCAATCAGAAATCGGCGCCGAGCGCAGTCGGGACCGCGCTGTCCTTCCCGGCGTAATATTCATGCTTGTTTTCGGCGCATATCAACTCGATCGTGTCACTGAGCGCGCGCCGGTAGGTAATCATCGCCGACCAGGGCATCGTGAAGACGCCTTCGTCGTCGACGGTGAATCGAAGCTCAAGTGCCTTACCCTTGTAAGTAGGATCGACCTCCAAACCATCATCTGAACCTGGAGTTCCTGAGATTTTCGTTCGCATTCCACCTTTGCTTCGCAATTTCCGGCTCGATCAAACGATAGCGTTCAACAACATGAAGAGCTGCCGTATGCGGGGTGCCGAACATATCGACCATTGCATGCGGCCCGATCTTGATTCCCACGGTGTCGATCACCAACACGTCGCCTTCGTACCAGCCGACCGAATCGCCATACCAGGACGGCGTCACGTGCTCCGGGTGAGGCTCGTTCATTCTGATTTGGCGAAAGTCGTGATCGTAGAAGTAGATGATGGTGACTTTGTCGGGCAGCTGCAGGAGCTGAATGCCAAAATTCCAGAAAACATATGGCACGCCTCCCGGCCAACACTGATTGCTCGGCGTGGGATAGGCGATCCCCATCAACGAAATCTCGCCGTGATGCCTCACAGCTTCCGCGGCGGGAGGTTTCAGAATCGGATTGGCATAATCGCCTACAAACTGCCCTGACCTGCTGATGAGAGGCGCATCCGCCGCCGAAAAAGGCCGTCCGTCGGCATCATACAGCTGTCGTTGACGCGATTTGTTCAGCACAGGGCCCGGACCCGAGGCTGGGGGCTCGAAACCCGGCCAATAAGGATGACTCCAAAGCCCGGCAAGGTCAGGCACGGCGGGTATTGCAGGAACGGGCATGGCAATCGCCGAGTTGGGCTCTTCAACAGGCTGTCCAGCGACTGGCACAGCGGCCATCGGCAAAGACATGATTCCCAAGACGACGGCATTGTGCAGCCGTAAATTCATGCTCTCCTCCCCTCGCGGTTCGGTCGCGGTTATCGGCATGGGCACATTGGTATTTTAGGCCATCGATGCAATCGACGCACAGCTTAAGATGAAGGCAATGCAAGTGATGATTTGGCCGGCCTGAACGGGATTCGCGTGCAATTCATGGTGAAAAAAATGGCAAGTCGTGCGCCGACGACGTTTGTGGAACGGCAAGCATTCAGACGGCGCAGCGATTACAGCGATGAAATGGATTTGAGGAAACATCTTCTACGAAAAGGGCTATCTTCCGGACCATGCTCGCTTGCTGCGGCAGCGGTGCGGCCAAGGCTGCGATTATTCAGAATATCCTCCCCCCTACCTCATGCCTCGTAGACCGTGTTGCCTCCCGTCACCGTGCGGACGACGGCGATGTCTTTGATTCGGGCCGGGTCCACTGTATGCAGATCATCGGCAAGCACGACGAAGTCCGCGAGCTTGCCGGCGGTGATCGAGCCTTTGCTGGTCTCTTCGTAAGAGGCGTAAGCGCCGTTGATGGTGACGACGCGCAGCGCCTGATCGATGCTGATGCGCTGCTCCTCGCCCCAAGTTTCGCCGTTCCATCCCGTTCGTGTCACCATGCCCTGGATGCCCATCAATGGGGAAAACGGCCCCGGACCGAAATCGGAGCCGGCTGCCGCCGTGATCCCGCTCTCCGCAAACGACCGATAGGCCATCGCGCGCTGCATCATTGCTTCGCCGTAGAAATGAAATTTATCGGTGTTGTAATAGCCGTAGGAGGTGAACGGCGCCGGCACCGCACCCGCAGCCTTGATGCGGCGAAGCAAATCCTCGTTGATCAGCGTGCAGTGCGTGATCTTGAGACGCGGATCGGGCCGTGGAAACGCGCGCTGAGCCCGCTCGAACGCGATCAGCACCATCTCGATCGCAACGTCTCCATTTGCATGGCAGTTGACTTGAATGGCGGCACGATGGACACGCTCGATCCAGGCGTTCAGTTCATCTTGAGAAAAGATAAGGTTGCCGTAATAGGACGGTTCAACTCCCGGATAAGGAATGCTGAGCGCCATGGTGCGTTCGGAGAACGATCCGTCGCAGGTGTGTTCGGCAGTTGCGCCTAATCTGATCCACTCGTCGCCAAATCCTGTCGCAATGCCATTTTTGATCATTGCCTCCAGCATGTCGCCTTGCGGTTCGTAACTCACCCGGTGCAACAGTTCTCCGCGCGCCCGCACCTCTTGCAGGGCAAACAGGTCGCCGCCCTGATGATGCACGCCGGTGAGGCCATAGCGGACGAACTGTTTCGACATATAGGTCTGCGCGGCGCGACTGCGTTCCTCTTGTTGAGCCGCCGAAAATACCGGCCGATTGCCGACACTCTCGAACGCGAGGCGCGCACGGTCGGTCACGCGGCCATTGAGCCTGCCGTCGTGGTCGCGATCAAACGTACCGGCGGCCGAATCCTTGACGTTCTCGGTAATGCCTGCGAGTTCGAAGGCTTTGCTGTTATAGTAGGTGGTATGGCCGCCGCGGTGGCGGACCGCGACCGGATGGTCGCGGGACACCTTGTCGAGGTCGTGGATATCGAGGCTGCGTTGATCCGCAACCTTGGTATCGTCGAAGAAGTAGCCTTCAACCCATGTGCCGGGCGGCGTGTCCTTGGCCCGCGCGCGCAGCTTGTCGATGATGCCGGCAATGCTGACGAACTCGACGTCATAGGGATTGCCGACCAGCACTTCGTAGAGGAGGACGCCCCCGGGCGCATGATTGTGGGCATCGATGAAACCGGGCACGATCGTCATCTGCCGGGCGTCATAGGTCCGAGTGCTTTTGCCGATCAGCGATTTCATGTCCTCGGTGGCCCCGACCGCGACGAACCGGCCGCCCTTGACCGCGAAAGCTTGCGCCCGCGGCAACAGTGGATCGACCGTAAAGACCTTCGCATTGAAGACGACGAGGTCGGGCTCGGAGCTTTCGGCCGCCACTGCACGCCAACTCGACCACGGAGAGGCAGCTAGTCCAGCCGTCCCTGCCACGGTCAACCCCATAAATTCGCGACGGCTGCAACGGCTGACCATGAGCTTCTCCTTCACTTCGTGCTTTGGCGCATATCCCGAAAAGTCACAGGCGCTCCGGACAAGGATCATGCCAAGAATCAAAGACAACCGAGCCGGAGGCGTCAAGCTGAACGCCTCCCGCTTTCCGGGCTCGCTTGTCGCCTTCGGGTCCATGCTGTGTAAAAAAGCGGTCGGACTCGGCTGTGCCAAACCAAATGTTTGAGGTCGCCGTTCGCGACCGGTGTTTCCGCGGAAGCCGACGATCTTGCGTCGCGCGCGATCAACTCGTCGCCCTGGCGGCCCGCAATTCGGTACCCAAGATTTGCGCGTACCGGGAGACGGTCGAAGCCGGCGGTCTCGTGAGTTACAGGATCGATCGCCTGGCCCGCATCGTCGACGACCTCCAGGACATCGCTCGATCAGTAGGGTCGGTCTCAAGGCGCTTCATAGAATGCAACCGAACAACCGACCGGCACGTGTTCGGCTGCTGGCAACTGCTTTCTCGGCGTGCTCGGCGTCTTCGCACAATGCGAAACCAATCCCGCCGCGAGCTCGAACGTGCGGCCTTGCCAAGCCGGACGGCCGCTTTCAGGCGCCGTCCCGCCGAAAAACGCCCCAGCGGGCCCGCAAGTCGAAGGCGCCGGAACGCGACGCCACCGCGATCGGCAAGGCACTTAAAGCGGGATGCGTTCAGGTTGAATCGCCTCCCGCTCGATCATCATTGATTTTGCGCATGATCTTGTCCGAAAAGTCTGCAACTTTACGGGATCATGCGCCAGCATCGGTCAGCGCGCATCCAAGGGATGCTCGAATCGCTGCATTGCCTCAGCCTCGGGCGGAAGAGGTCAGGCCGGTAAGGGGTTTATCGCGACCGGTGTCACCCCAAACGATGGTAATGACGTTGATGATGCGAATGATGATAAGATGTTCGGACAACATAGGGGCGGTAGGGGCGATATTCTCCACCGGGCATTCCCAAGATTGCTCCGACGCCGCCAAGGACGCCACCCGTCACCCCGCCAACAACTCCACCGACGACACCGCCGACCGGTCCAAGTACCTGATACCCGGCGCCCGCTCCGGTGTTAGCACCTTGACTGGCACCAGGCGCGATACCCTGAGCGTCCGCGTTGGCCGTTGCGACCGCAATAGCGCCGATCCCAATGATAAGACCCACATACGTTTTCATATCCGTCCCCCCCGCTTTGAAAGTTACACTCCGCCCCGCTTACGGAGGCTTGCTTATAGGCGTGGGAGCCATCGAGATCAAGAGAGATCAAGGCGGATTGCCAGGGTGTCGTAAGCGGAGGACTTGTCCGGGTTAAGCACACAAGTTGTGAGCCGTGCCGCTGATGCCGATCGGAAATCCGAGGTAGTTCCCGAGGCGGTGCCGCCGCAATCGATGGAGGAGGGAATTGTCGGTTGATCTTGCGGCAGCGCCTGGAGCGTTTGATCAACAGTTCGCCAATGATCATGAGGTTGTTGGCGAGCACCGCGGCGGCAACGAAGCCGCCGTCCTTGTGGCATCGCTGCATGGCAGCCTATTCTGCAGCGACCCCGAACTGACGCGACGGGACTTTGTTGACTACTCCGGCCTCGGACGCGCGCGACCCGCGCGGCTTGGTCTCCGGCAGCGCGAAGAAACACAGGATGAAGCCAACCGCGGCGACGCCGCCCAGCGTCAAAAATGCGGCGCTGTAGCCGCCATGAACGACGACGAGCCCCGCGACCGTGGTCGACAACGCTGCTCCAATACCCTGCGCGGTCATGATCGCCCCCTGGGCGACGTTGAAGCGCCCGGTGCCGCGCATCAGGTCGGCGACGATCACCGGGAAAATCGCTCCGTAGATTCCGGCGCCGACGCCGTCGAGCAACTGCACCCCGACCAGCCAGTAAGAGTTGTCGGATAGCGTGTAGAGGGCACCCCGAATGGGCAGGATCAGCAGCGCCGCCAGAAACAGCGGCTTGCGCCCGAGGCGGTCGGCTTTGGCGCCGACCAGCATCGCCATCGGGACCATGACGAACTGCGCCGCGACGATGCAGGCAGACATCAGGCTGGTGCCGGAATTCTTATCCGCAAGCGCGAGCTTTTGGCCGACCAGCGGCAGCATCGCGGCATTGGCGAGGTGGAACAGGGCGACGCAGGCGGCGAAGATCAGCAGGGGTCGGCAGGTGAAAAGAATGGTGACACCTGAAGGCGCATCGGCTTTTCCCTCCTCGGCATTGCCTGCCGCGCGATCATGCAGGCCACGGGCAAGCTCATGGTCGATTGCCTCCCCCGGAATAGCCAGCATGCTGAACAGACTTGCGATCGACATCGCTGCCAACAGATAGAAGACGACGGTCGGCCCCCAAAAATACGCGGCAATCCCCGCCGCGGTCGCTGCGCAAGCATTGCCGGCGTGATTGAACATCTCGTTGCGACTGATTCGCTTGGTAAACACCTCGTGCCCGAAAATGCCGAGGGACACGGCCGCAAGCGCCGGGCCGAATATGGCGCCCGCGGCGTGAGCAGTCGCCTGCGAAGCAGCGACCGGGAAGAACGTCTTCAGCCAGGGCAGAATGAGGGATGCGATGGTGACGCAGATCGCGGCGAAAACCATGACGGTCCGCTTCGCCCGCGTGGCATCAACAAGCGCTCCGGCCGGAGTTTGCGCCAAAATACCCGCGATCGTGGCGATCGACATGACGATGCCGATCCTCGCTTCGTCCCACTTCTGCACGGTGAGGAGATAGATCGCGAGGTAGGGGCCAAGACCATCGCGTACATCTGCAAGAAAGAAGTTTGCCGCATCGAGCGCGCGATTGGCCCGCTCACGTTGCTGGTGACCTTTCGGTGCGTCCGCCTGCATGAGCATCCTCAATGGGCGTCCTCAATGGACGTCCTCAGTGGGCGGTAACGCGGGATCACGCAACAAGTTCAGGGTGATTCAGGCTGCAAACAAGCTTACTCCAGGATCGAATCCAACGCTTGGTCTCCTCGTCCGACAGCGGCGATAGCTTTGTCTGCGCCCTCGGCGGGATGCGGTCATATCGAAGCGCCGCGCGTAGGGTGGGCAAAATGGCTGGCTGCCGCTCTTTCATTGGCCCGAGACTTTCGGTGGCGATTTTGCCCACGCGGTCGCCAATTTCATCGTTCCGACAGCGTGGGCGACGCGCCTATTTGTTGTAGAAGTGGCTGTCGTGTAAGCGCGTTTCCCACCCTATGATCGATTTGATTCCATCTGATCGAACATGCTCTCGTCCAAACGAAGACGCGTGGATCTGCGTTGCTATCGGCGATGAGGTAGAATGTGCTCGCCAAGCCACACTCGCGGTAGACGGGCCTGCGTCGGATTGAGCGCCTTCATCGCGCGCGTGCGGCTTCAATCCGTTTCGCTTCCGTGGAATTGGCGATCTCGTGGTCGTAATCGCCCTTCGCGCCATAAGCGAATGAGCGGTTTTTCAAGGCGGCGACATTGGTCGGATCGTGGGCAAGAACTTCGGTAAAGCCGGAAATGGCGTTATCGAAGTCGCCTTTCGAATACCATGCTAGCGCGCGGTTCATCAAAGCGCGAACGTCGGCCGGCTTGAGTTGAACAACGCGGTCATAGTCCGCCAATGCTCGCTCAAAATCCCCTTTGCCATAGAAGGCATTGCCACGATTTGTCAGGGCGATGGCGTCATTTGGGGCAAGGCGGATCGCATCGGTATAGTCTGCGATCGCCGCATCGAATTTGCCCGCGGAACGCTGCGCATAGCCACGACCCGAAAATGCAGCTTCGGAATTGGGGTCTAACCTTATGGCTTCGCCGAAGTCCGCAATGGCCCGATCGTAATTTCCGTTTTCTGAAAACATATTCCCACGGTTCGTGAAATCCGATGCTGACCCGGGATCCAGACGGAGCGCCTCGGTGTAGTCGGCGATGGCCCGTTCGTAGTCCTTTTTGGCTGCATACGCCCCGGCCCTCGCGCTGAACCTGCGAGAACTATTCGGGTCTAGCCGGAGTGCTTCACTGAAATCCATAACCGCATGATCGAGATCGCCGTCCCCGCGGTAGGCAAGACCTCTGTTCGAGAAAGTGGACGCCACCGTCGGGTCCAGTTTGATGGCTTCGCTATAATCAGAAATGGCATGGTTGAAGTCCCGGACGGCACCATAAGCGCTCCCGCGCGAGGCAAAAGCCACCGCCAGCTTCGGCTCAAGCCGAATCGCTTCCGTAAAGTCCGCGACCGCGTGCTCGTAATCACGAGCATCGGCATAAGCCGTGCCGCGGCTCACGAACGTGGGAGCACTGCGGGCATCGAGCCGTATGGCTTCGCCATAATCGTGAACCGCCTGCGCGTAATCCTTTTTTGCTACATAGGCCGCAGCCCGATCACGAAAAACCTGTGGCGCCGCGGGATTCAGTCGGATCGCCTGATTGAAATCAGCGATTGCGTTATCGACGTCGCCGCTTGCATTGTGCGCAAGGCCGCGGTAGGCGAAGTTCTGCGCAACGCCGGGATTAAGTCGGATCGATTTATCGTAATCGGCGATCGCGCTCGGGAACTCTTTCTTATAGAAATAAGCGGCGGCGCGATTTGCGAACACGCCTGCATTCCGGGGATCGAGTTGGATCGCCATACTGTAATCGGCGATGGCTTTGTCCAGATCACCCTTGACTTCGGAAGACGAGACCGCGAGCAGCATAGGCGCCCGCAAGTCGCGGATCGTTTTCAATGGCTTTGGAATAATCAGCAATTGACGCATCAGCGTTCCCCAGTCTGTTGTATACCCGTGCCCGGCCAATGAGCGCAGGGATAAACTTTGAATCAAGTCTAATTGCTTGATCGTAGTCCGCAACAGCACTTTCCAGGATGCCTTTGTTCGAATATGCGCTGGCACGGCTGAAAAACGTGTAAGCATCAAGGGGTCCGAGACGAATTGCTTCGCTCAAATCCGAAATTGCGCCATCGTAATCCTTCGTGTTGATCCGAAAGATGCCGCGGTCTTTGAAATATTCTGCACGCTTGGGGTCTATCTCGATCGCTGCGTTGAGATCCGAAATCGCAAGGTTGAACTCGCCCTTACGACCGTGCGCCACGCCACGTTCAGCGATGGCAGCTCCGTCCCTGGGATCAAGTCGAATGGCTCGATCATAATCGGAGATTGCAGCATCATAGTTCTTGCGGCCGAAAAACGCGGCGGCCCGACTCTTCAATGGACGGGTATCTTTTGGGTCGAGCGCAATCGCCCGACCATAGTCCCTGATGGCGCCGTCAAGGTCGCCTTTTGCCGATAAAGCCAAGGCGCGGTTCATAAAGCTAAGGGCTTTGGTGTCGTCCAGAGCAATTGCCGCATTATAGTCGGCAACGGACTTGTCGAAGTCTCCCCTCGCATACAGCGTTATGGCCCGATCAATAAAGGAAAGAGCATCCCTCGGGTTGAGCTTTATTGCCTCGCTGAAATCGGCTATCGCATGTTCGTAATCTTTGCCAACATAATAGGCATTTCCGCGACGGACGAATACGACCGCGAGGTCCAAGCCGCTCAACCGATGGGATTGGATGATAGCGCTGCAAGCTTCAATGCGGGAGTCTCACGCTGCCTGCGTCATCATTGCAGGCGTTGATCACTTGTGTCGCCTGACCATTTGCCGCGTTTCCGATCATGCTCACTGCGGTCAAGCAAGCCGGAACGAAGATATAGTACGCTGCCGAGCGCATCTTTTTTACACTCCCGAAGCAGGGCCACGGCGATCATTGCAGGCAATGTGGGTGGCTTGGGCTTAATTGTCGAGCAAGTTTGCAACCCACAGCCGCAATGGGGTCTCCGCACCTTTGGCAAGCCGCCGAGTTGTGGCTGATTCGCGTCGTCCCGCAAACGCGCAAAACATGATATCGCATTTGCGGCAGGACGCGACGCGACAGCCGGCCACAGTGGGAGCGGCGAGCGCTCGATGCTTGTCGGGCACACCGTTTGAACCGGCCGGCTGGCACGATGAACCGGCCGGGGGGCCGCCAATCACCGACACGAGGAGCCGCATCCACGAGGCGCGTTGTGCCACCCCGCCGCTCGGTCACTCCGTGTGGTCTCGCAACAGATGCAAGGCGCGGTTGCCCCCTTGCCTCGGCGCGCCTTGCGCTTTGCGCTCCAGCATCGCCTCGAAGGCACGCTTGATGCGTAAACAGTGAGGTGTCTTGTAAGGGAACTCGGCATTGTCGTCGTGGATCAGTATCGAGGCATTCACCTCGAACACGACGATACTGTCGTGGCAGTCGAGAGCGCAGTCGATGCCGAAGAATTCAAGGCCGATCGCGGCCCGCAGCGCCGCTAGCGCTTCATAATGCGTTTGCGAAAAAACGTGGTGTGGGGTATCCAGGAAGACCTGCTCTTCCACCTGCATCCACGCGTGCTGCGCCATGTCGGTGGTGTAATGGTGGACCTTCCACTGCTCCCCGATGGCCAGGTGATAAGGCAGGATTTCCTGATCGGTAAAGACGAACCGATATTTGCGGAAAAGGCCGTCGCCGGACCGGTAATCGACATAGGGAGTGACATAGAATTCCTCGCCCGCATAGGTGGCGAGGAAGCTTGCAACGTCATCGGCGGTTTCGACCTTTTCGAAGGCGTCACCACCATGCGTACCGACGACCCGCAGCAACAGCGGCATTGAAAACCCATCGCGCCCCAATTGGGCAACGGCATCGGGCGCCGCGAGCGCGCCGCGCACGATCCTCCGGGTCGGTGGAACGAGGAAGTGTTCGCTGCGCGCGAGGCAGGCCGCCAACCGGTCGCGGGCCGTCGCGGTCACGCGCCGCGGATGGTTGATGATCGGCTTTCCGAGACGTTCGACCAGGCGGGCTGCTGCTTCGAGTACCGACTGTCCCTGATCGGCATCCGAAATCAGATTGACGACGATGTCGCCCTTCCGCCGCAACTGTTCGAGATCGGGTTCGATCTCCGGCATCAATGCGAAGACGTGCCGGCCGAATGGCGAGTTGCCGAACAGGAAATCGGGCGGCGTGTTGGCGATGCCGGGAGCCTGGAGAAGCAGGACCGAAAATCGTTCCCGGCCCCCGGCGCCCGGCCAGCTCGTCAGCGGCGCGATCTCACAGGAGCGAACGAAACAGGCGCGAGCACGGCTGACTTCCCCACGCGCCTGAAGCAGATTGCCCAACGCGGCATGGGATTTGGCGTCACCAGGATCGATTGCGATGGCCATTTCGAAAAGCTGGACGGCGGGGTCATTCAACCCGAGCCTCGCGAGCAGCATGCCCAACTCGCGACAGGCGATGCCATCGCGCGGATCGAGCAATAGACAGCGACGGAGGGTTTCGATTGCCGATGCGGTGTCGCCAAGAGCGGCAAACGCTTCGCCGAGCAAGCGGTGAGCAGTCACGTTGGTCGGTGCGGCTGCGATCACGGTTTGGCACGCGGCGACAGCGTCGGCCGACGCACCCGCCTTGATCAGCAGATCGGCGAGCTGAAGACGTATGCAGAAATCGGCTGGCGCCGACCACACCGCGGAGCGGCAGGCGGATGCCGCGGCCGCGCGCTCGCCGTCCGCCTTCAGCATGGCGACGGCGCCCATCCATTTGCGAACGCGGATCGTCTCCGGGTCAACGGCAGCGCTGTCATCTGCCGATCGATCGTTTGCTTCCCCGGCTCCGATCCAGCCAAGCGCGGCGCCGGCCTCGGCCAGACGGTCGAGGCAGTCTGCGGTTTGCGGGCCGAGGCGGAACGCGTGCGCATAACTCTCGACCGCTTGTCCGTACTCGCCGAGCACCAGCAGCGCATGGCCAAGATTGACGCGCAGTTCGCCAAGTTTCGGATCGAGCGCGATGCCTTCACGGTATTGCGCTGCTGCTTCCGTGACGCGGCCGATTGCGCGCAGGGCGTTGCCGAGATTGTTGTGGAGAATCGCGTGATCCGGGCGGGGTCCGCCGCCGCGCTCCAAGGCCGCGGCGGCCGCGGTGAGAAGCTCCACGGCCTCGGTCGACCGGCCGCGCTGGTGCAAGAGCACGCCCAACAGTTGCAGGCCGTTCAGATTTGCTGGCTCGTCGGACAGAACGTTCCGATAGCCGGCTTCCGCCGCATTCAAATTCCCGGCCTGATGATGCGCGAAGGCCGCGCTGATCGCATGCTGTGCGGACACCTAAATCGCCTCGGACCACGGCCGGACACGGCCAGTACGCGCTGCGCAGGGGTTGGGCGTCAATCGTCCCAAATCATCGCGCGCCGCGAAGCTAGACGGGAAATGCTAACAACATATCGCGCCTGATTCGGGCAGGCAGTTCCTCCGACATGTAAGCGGCGCAGCCTTCTCGACATGGATGACACGATGAGCAGGACGACGCCGAACCGCGAATCGCGGGAGGGGGATTTCGATCCCGTCGATTGGGAGGAATTCCGTCGCGACTGCCATCGCGCGGTTGACGACATGATCGACCATCTCGCAACTTTGCGCGAGCGGCCGGTCTGGCAGGCCGCGCCTGCCGAGATACGGAGAAGCTTCCGCGAGCCGCTGCCGCGCGCACCCCGCGCACTGTGCGAGGTCCTCGACGATTTCGCCGCCTGGATCAAGCCTTACGCCACCGGCAATGGACATCCCTTGTTCATGGGCTGGGTCCACGGCGCGGGAACGCCGGTCGGGATGCTTGCCGAAATGCTGGCGGCGGGGATCAACGCGAATTGCGGCGGCCGCAATCACATCGCGCTCGATGTCGAGAGGCAGATCGCAGCCTGGGCGGCGCAGCTTTTCGGTTTTCCGGACAGCGCCTCGGGCCTCTTCGTCACCGGCACCTCGATGGCGAATCTCGTCGCCCTGCTGACCGCGCGGACCGCAGCGCTCGGCGACAGCGTTCGAGGTACCGGGTTGCGCGAAGCTCGCCAGCTTGTCGCCTACGCTTCGGAGGAAGCGCATGGCTGCATCGTCCAGGCCGCCGAAATCTCCGGCATCGGCGCGCGGCACCTGCGGCTCATTCCGACTGACGGCCAAGGCGCGATGCGGCCCGATCTGCTTGCCGAAGCGATCACGGCGGATCGCGATCGCGGGCTCAGCCCGTTCCTGGCCGTCGGAACCGCCGGCACGGTGAACACCGGTTCGATCGACCACCTAGCCGCGCTGGCAGACATCTGCGAGCGGGAGCGCTTGTGGTTCCATGTCGACGGTGCGTTCGGCGCTTTGTGTGCGCTGTCGCCGGCCCTGTCGCCGCTGATCGCCGGAATCGAGCGAGCCACTCGATCGCCTTCGATTTTCACAAATGGGCTCACGTCCCATATGACGCCGGTTTCGTGCTGGTCCGCGACCCCGAAATGCAGCGCCGCACCTTCAGCAACCCGGCGTCCTATCTCAATCGCACGCCGGCCGGCCTTGCCGCCGGCGACGTGTGGCCATGCGATCTCGGCCCCGACCTGTCCCGCGGCTTCCGGGCGCTGAAAACCTGGTTCACGTTCCGCGTGCACGGCGCCGACCGCATCGGCGCGGCCATCGCGCGGTCCTGTCGTCTCGCGAAATATCTGGAGAGCGGGCTCACCGAGACCGAGGTGTTCGAACTCTGCGCGCCGGTCGCACTCAACATCGTGTGCTTCGGTCTAAAAATCTGCCGGGACGGCCGCCTCAATCAATCGCTCGTCATCGATTTGCAGGAGCGCGGGCGTCGCCGCACCCTCAACGACCGTCCTGGGCGGCAAGACGGTTATCCGCGCGGCGATCGTCAATCACCGCACCACCAGCGCCGATATTGATACATTCCTCGATGCTCTCCATGCGTCGGCCCTGCGGGTCGTCGCGGCCCAAGCGCGCGACGATGATCCGGAGCCACATAGCGTGTTCGGCCGTTGACCGGCGGCTTGTGCCCTGGGCAACTCTTCAGCTTTACCGGCGTGGGCATTGATTAGAGCGGTATGCGTTCAGCTTGAAGCGCCTTCCGCTCGGTTCTGGTTTGCGCACCCGTCGCGGACTGCGCTCGACGACGGATGCGTGTTGATTTTGCGCATGATCTTCGTCCGAAAAGTCTGCAACTTTTCGGCATCATGGGCTACCATGACACAAAACTGGGAATGCGAACGGCAGCACACCAAAAGGTGAGGCTCGGCAGTTCCTAACGAATATCGTCTGGAGTTGTGCGGTTCGGCGGTTTTCATCTGCAATCAGCAGATTTCGCCTGGGAGGTTCTTCATGTTCGACGTGGTGCCCGCAAATAGATTGACGTTCGCGAGCGCCGGCCTCGCTTTGCTTGTGTGCACTGGTGTCGCGCCATCGCCCGGATTTGCCGCGGAACGGAACGGGGCAACCATCCCGATCTTTACGCCGGACAGCACCAGCGCTTGGATACCGGATCGGCCGACCGGCGATGATTTCCTCCCCCCGTCTTCAGGTCCTGGCCCGGTCATGTCGGTAAAGGATCGCCCCTATGTGCCGAATGGACGTGGCCGACAGCCGACCTATCGCGTCGCCGACCTTAGCAATCCGATTCTCAAGCCGTGGGCCGTCGAGCGGATGAAGAAGGCCAATGACGATGTGCTGTCGGGAAAGGTGCCGTTCATCACGCGGGAGCGCTGCTGGCCCGCCGGCGTCCCAGGCTTCACCGTCTATACGCGTGTTCAGCCGATCTATTTCCTCCAAACCCCGAAACAAGTGGTGATCATCAATGAGCTGAACGCCCAGCTGCGCCACATTTATCTCGACGTGCAGCATTCGGCCGAGCTCACACCGTCCTGGTATGGCGAGTTGGTCGGCCATTACGAAGGCGATGAACTCGTCGTTGACACCATCGGGGTGAACGACAAGTCCACCGTCGACAATTACCGGACGCCGCATACCGATCGCATTCACGTCGTCGAGCGATTCAAGATCGTCGAGGGGGGGCTAACCTTGCAGGCGACCGTGACCGTCGATGATCCGGGCACGTTCAACATGCCGTGGACGGCGGTGCAGCGCTGGCGACGCATACCGGATCGCACCATGGTGGAATCGATCTGCGCGGAAAACAATTTCAGCTTCTTCGACTACGACGTGGTGCCGATTCCCGAAGCCGCAAAAGCCGATTTCTAAATCGGGGTCGTTCAACTTGAATCGCCTCCCGCTCGATTCCCTTTTGTGCATCCGTCGAGGACTGCGCTCGACGACGGATGCGCGGTGATTTTGCGCATGATCTTGTCCGAAAAGTCTGCAACTTTTCGGGATTATGCGCAGAATCAGCCCAAACGCTGGCGCACCAGTTCGGCCCCGGTGCCGAGCGCGGCGAGCTTTGCTGCCGCAATATCGCGACGCATCGGCGCCATGCCGCAATTCGTGCACAGAGTGATTTTTTCCCGCGGTACGTAGCGCAGCGCCGCGGCAACGGTGGCCGCGACATCCTCCGGCGTCTCGACACGGTCACTCGCGACATCGATGACGCCGAGCAGCACGTCTTTGCCCTCAAGCAGCGCCAACAGTTCGAGCGGAACCTTGGCGTTGCGGCATTCGAGCGAAACCTGGTCGATGCGACTTTTCGCCAGCGCCGGGAAGGTCTGCTCGTATTGCCGCCAGGCGGCGCCCAACGTCCCCTTCCACTCGACATTGGCTGCGATGCCGTAGCCGTAGCAGATGTGGACGGCCGTTGTGCAATCGAGGCCGGCAATCGCGTGGTGCAGCGCCTCGATCCCCCAGTCCCTGGCCTCGTCCATATAGACGTTAAAGGCGGGCTCGTCGAACTGGATGACATCGACTCCGTCGGCGGCGAGGCCAAGCGCCTCCTCGTTCAGCAACGCGGCGAGAGCGAAGACGAGCTTGACCCGATCGCCATAAAAATTATCCGCGATGGTGTCGGCGATCGTCATCGGGCCAGGCAATGTGAATTTGAGGCGACGGCTTGTATGCTGGCGCGCATAGCGGGCCTCCGCGGCATGAGCGCGCCGGCGCAGCGCCAGCTCGGCAGTGACGGTCGGCACCATCGCCTTATAGCGATCCTTGCGGATGCCCATTTCGACGCGGCGCGTGAAATCGATGCCGTCCACCGCCTCGAGAAAGCCGTGGACGAAATGCTGCCGCGATTGTTCTCCGTCGGTGACGATGTCGATGCCGCAATCCTCCTGTAGTTTGATTGCGAGCAGCGTGGCATCGCGCTTGCCGGCTTCGAGTTCCGCGCCCTTGAGCCGCCATGCCGGCCACAGCCGGTCCGGCTCCGCAAGCCAGGAAGGTTTGGGCAAGCTGCCGGCAATTGTGGTCGGGAACATTGCGGCCTCGTGTCGGCGCTCATCCACGCCATCGATACAGCCAGTCATATTGCGCGAGCAGCCGTTCCCCGCCAAGCGCGCGCAAGCAGACGTCGCGAAGGAAAGCTGCCGGCCCCGGCAGGTGATACACCAGGTCGTTGCGTCGTGCCGCGCGCTGTGCGCGTGCCGTGCGTGCCAGACGGGTGGTTTCGTAGGTGCGAAAGGCGCGTGCGGGATCGTCTGAAGACCGCGCGAGTTCGCGGCCAAGGACGACAGCGTCCTCGATCGCCATCGCGGCGCCTTGCGCCAGGAATGGCAGCATCGGATGCGCGGCGTCGCCCAGGAGCGTGACCGGACCCTCGCCCCATCGTGTAGCCGGCGGCCGATCATAAAGCGCCCATTTCTGCCACGCCTCGGCGCTTGCCAGCAATTCGCGCGGCTCACGCCCCCATTGGTCTGCCCTAAATCGCGCCAACACTTCGTCGCGCGACGCCGGCGTACTCCATGCGCCGCTCTCCCACGCGCCGGCGGCCACGGCGACGATGTTGACCACCTGCCCGGCTGCGACGGGGTAGTGCACGAGATGCGTGCCGGGACCGAGCCACAACGTCACCTCCGGTTCGCGCCATGACGCATCAAGTCGGGAGGCCGGCACCATTGTCCGCCAAGCGACACGCCGGGCAAAACGTGGCGGCGCGCGATCCCCGAGCGCGTCGCGAACGGCCGACCATAGGCCGTCGGCGCCGATCAGCGCGCTGGCTTCGCACGCCGCACCTGCTCCCCGCCCGGCGCACCGCGTTATCCGGGCCTGCACCTGTGATGACGCGATCGCAAAGGACTCCACTCTGGCGCCGAGCATCAATTGGATGCGTGGCGTGGCCGCAAGACCATCGAGCAGCGCCTTCTGCAAATCGGCGCGGCGTACCACCCAATAGGGACTGCCATAACGCGCGATTGCCATTTCGCCGAGCGGCAGCCGTACGATTTCGCGGGCCGAACGCGCCGAACGGACCCGCAATGCCCGAGGCGCGACCACCATGGGCCGCAGCCGTTCCGCGATGCCGAGTTCGATCAGTGCGACCGTGGCATTGGGGGAAAGCTGGATGCCGGCGCCCGTCTCGGCGAGCCGTTCGGCCTGGTCGAACACGGCGACTTGGATGCCGTGCTGCGCGAGTACGAGCGCGGCCGCAAGCCCGCCGATCCCCGCTCCCGCAATTGCGATCCCGGTTTTCACCTCGGCCCGTTCTGGCGAGGAGCGTATCGTCCTGCGATGGAGGCCGCACAGTTCAAAAGGATTTCAACCACTCGACGACCTGGGATTGAGCCACCCGGGGTGTCAAAAGATGGCCGGCCGACACCTCGACATAGCGGCTCATCGGGTTCTTGGCCGCGCGGGCGAACGCGTACTCGCGGCCGCGCGCGAAGATTGGGTCGGAATTGCCGACCACCCACAGAAGCGGCACCGACCGCAGCGCCGCCGCGTTCTTGGGGATCACGGCCGGCCCGTTCGGA
Source organism: uncultured Alphaproteobacteria bacterium (assembly GCA_963844635.1). GTDB lineage: Bacteria > Pseudomonadota > Alphaproteobacteria > Rhizobiales > Xanthobacteraceae > JAJPKK01. The sequence goes on along the minus strand of CAWJPD010000014.1, from coordinate 271,599 downwards.
TCGAACATGCTCACATAGGTCGCCGGCGTCGCCAGCGCGAAAGTCGGCACGCCCTGGACAAGGTCCGGCCAGAGGCGCCGGGTCTCCTGGCCCGCTACCACCATTTGTTTAGCCTGGGCGACGGCCTCCTGGGTGCGCCCGCGCATCTCGGCCGTCTCGGGGAGATGACCGGGGGCGAGCGCGACCACGGCAGCAACCGAGTTGTGACGCGCGGCGTAGGCGATCGCGGCATTGGCACCCAGACTGTGGCCGATGATGACGATGCGCGAAGCGCCTTTTGCCTTGAGGCCGGCGACCGCACCGTCGATTTCCGTCATTGCTTCGTCGAAGGTCGCCCCGTAGATGCGCCGCAACGACCAGGGCATCTCCGGCGATGCCACCGCCGCGCCTTCGGCTTCCAGCGCGCCAGGGATACCGCCGTCGAAGGCGCCCGGCCACACCCCCTTGCCGTGAAGAAAGACGACGCCGGTGCCTTGCAGGCCGGCGGCGAGCGCCGGCGAGACAGCGATAATCCAGACCAGGCAAAGGAAGCGCGCGAACAGAGCCCGACGGCGGTGTATGACCACCGGCACACGCTCTCCTTCGATTGCCGCATCACGGCACCTCCTGCGCAAGCTTCGCGCGCACTTTGGTCAGCATGGTCGTGACCGCTGCCTTGGCCTCGGCAAGCCGCGCCGGATCGCGCGCGCGCATCACGATCTGCGTGTTCGGACCACGGGCGGGATCAAAGAACGGATAGCTGCCGAACCCGACCTGCGGATGCGCCTTGGCGATGTTGCCGAGTTCGGTGCCGAGATCACCCTCGCGGCAATCGGCCTGTATGGAGTCCGACACGATCTTGATCCCGGTCGAAAGCCTCGGCGCGACCGCGTCGAGCATCGCCTGCATGATCGAAGGCACGCCCGCCATCACGATCACATTGCCGATCCAGAAACCAGGCGCGCCCGACACGCTGTTCGGCACGAGATCGGCACCGGCTGGAATGCGGGCCATGCGCATCCGCGCCTCGTTCAGCTCGGTCCCCGAGGCAGCGTAGCGCTGCTTCAGCAGCGCTACGACGCGTTGATCATAATCGATCGATACGCCTAGCGCTTTGGCGACGCACTCTGCCGTGATGTCATCATGGGTCGGCCCGATGCCGCCGGTCGTGAACAGGTAATGATGGCGGCTGCGCAACGCGTTCACCGCCTCGACGATCGCCGCCTCTTGATCACCAACGACCCGCACCTCCTTGAGGTCGATGCCGATGGCCGTCAGGTATTCGGCGATATACCCGATATTTTTGTCCTTGGTCCGTCCGGAGAGGATTTCGTCGCCGATCACGAGCAGGCCCGCGGTGACGATTGCCGTCCCTGCCGTATGGTTCATGTCCCTGTCCAGGTCAGGAAGAGCGGCTCACTTCCGCCGATGCCCTTCTAAACCGATCGTCTCATGATCGACAACGCCTGAATGCCAGCGCTCGGCGGAACTTGTTTAACTCCCCGCGTGCCGGGGCGGATACAGTGGTCGCGTGCGGTGTCGGGGCGCAGGGCGACGCCGCGTTGACGCCACGATCCTGGAGGCAGTCACCGTGGAGATGGCGTGATCTGGCGAGAGGTGAACCATGGCTGCCCTTGATGACGTTTTGAAAGCCGGCCCGTTGGGACTCATCGGCCTTGGCGTTGTTGGCGTTGCCCTGCCGCTGTTGGTCCCATCTTTGCGTCCGCCATTCGCGGCTGCGTTGAAGGCAGGCGCCAAGCTTTTTCTCGAGGCCGAGCTGGATGCCGATAACGCGCTCGCGGATCGGCTCGTAGACGCCGCAGTGGACAATTTGCTGATGGTCTCGGAACAACCACCTGGCCCGGAGCGGGCGCGCAAAACCGATCAGGCGGTCGACCATTTTGTCGCGAGGGCCCGCAGGAGCGCGCATCGGCGCGGATTTGACGAGCAGGATACGCGCAGGCGCTATCATCGGCGGCTGACCAAACTCGATCATGCGCTGACGCGGGTCCATCGCGATGTCCAGCCGTCACAGCGCCGGGTCCTGGAGCATGCCTCGAATTTGGTCAAACAACACAACGAGGCAACGAAGCGAACCGCCGTCCCCGCTCAACTGCATGCGCACGCAATGCTGAGTTCGACAGCGATCCCAGTGCAGACGCCGGCAGGAGCGGATGCGCCGGAAAAAGGCCGAATCCATTAGGCGCAACATCGCAGGGTCCCCGCGAAAATAACTGAATTGATCGGCGCGCCATTCCCGGCACCAAGCTGCTCATTTGTGCCGAGTGTCGGAACAGTCATTTTCGTGGAGCCTGTAAGCCGGCTTCCCGGCACAGCGCACGCCCGGGATTTGCGACTCGATGGCTCGCGAATCCTCGTTGATTGTGAAGCCAAATGGCGCGACAGTCGGGGGAACGCATACGAGCGCGGCCGGTTGATGAAGGACTTACGCGTCAGGAGGATCCAATGTTCGAAGACATGTTCAAAGGTGGAAACATTGTCGCTGGCCTATTGGTCGGGGTCGGTGCTGCGATCCTTGCGCCTGTTCTGATCCCGGCCATGCGGCCGATCGCAAAGTCGATCCTGAAGGCGGGACTGATTGCGTACGACCAGGGACGCGTGGCACTTGCGGAGCTCGAATGAGCACACCGGCGACATTCTAGCCGAGGCGCGTTCGGAGCTCGCCGAGACCGGCAAGCCGGCCGCCGGAGCATCGAGTCCAGGCTGATGCCGCATCCTGCGCAGTTGTAGCAGTCGACGCTCTTTGCTGACGTGAGTTGGTCTGAACTGGGTTTGACAGCGCTGGGGGCACCGCCATCCCAGCCTGTGGCTTGTTGCGCATTCCGCGGACACACGCGACCCATAAAGCTCGATAAAGCTCGCGCCTGAGTGTGTAAGTTTTGCGAGCCGGCGATCCACGGCCGTTGTCCACGCCGCAGCTTTCAGAAAGCCGAGCTCGCGAAATCCCGATGAAAGTGCGTCCAGACCTTTCCGATCCTGCTGGCGTCGAGAGCACCGCATCAAACGCTGCGCGTGAACCCGTTCCGATATCGATCGTACCGATCCACACGGCTGTCGCGGGGCGTGCCCGGCTCAAAGTCGGTGGCATGCGGGGGGCGCCTGCCGTCGCCGATTTGATCGAGCGCGGACTGACTGGGTTCGGCGGCGTTCGGCAGGTCTCGGCAAGCGCACTGACGGGGAATGTCACCGTCTGCTATGAAGCCCTGACCTCGGTGGATGTGCTGGTCGAGCGGATGGCAGCACTCTTGCGGGGTGAAGTGGCGCCTCCGGCACATAAACACGGTGCGGCAAATTCACTCCATTCGAACGGCGACGAGCAGTTCTGGCACGCGGCCAAAGCAGCCGACGCAGCGACGCGGCTCGGCACCTCGCTATCGTGTGGCTTGTCGAGCGAGGAAGCGGGCCGGCGGCTTGCGAGCGGCGGTGCCAATGTAATCACATCCCTGGCGCAACGCTCCGAACTGAGCATCCTGCTGGGCCAGTTCCAGAGTTTGCCGGTCGCACTGCTCGCCGTCGCTGCCGTCGTCTCCGTTGCCACCGGCGGCATGTTCGAGGCAGGCGCGATCATGGCTGTGATCGCGCTCAATGGCGGCATCGGCTTCGTGACCGAGACGCGCGCCGAGCGCACGATCCGCAGCCTCGAAGGCGTCGCCGCGCTCGAAGCGCGCGTGTTGCGCGACGCCCAGGAAATCGAGCTTCCTGCCGAAGCCGTCGTCCCGGGCGACGTCATGGTGTTGCAACGGGGAATGGTCGTGCCGGCTGATGGCCGGCTGATCACTGCCCGCGCCCTGACTGTGAGTGAAGCGCCGCTTACCGGGGAAAGCGTGCCGGTCGAGAAGTCGGTCGAGCCGCTTGATCGGACGGACGTGGCTCTCGCCGACCGCGTCGACATGATTTATCGCGGGACCGTCGTGACCGGGGGCAGCGGCACCGCCATCGTCACCGCGACCGGCGCACGGACGGAGGTTGGCCGCATCCAGCGGCTGGTCGAGTTGACGGTTCCGCCGGGCACCCCATTGCAACGCCAGCTCGAAGAGCTGGGCAAACAGCTGGTCTGGATCACGCTTGCCGCGAGCGGCCTGATTTTCGGCACCGGCTGGCTGCGTGGCCTCGCCTTGTTGCAGATGGTGCGCTCCTCTCTTTCGGTTGCTGTCGCCGCGGTGCCGGAAGGCCTGCCCATGGTCGCGACCACGACGCTGGCACTCGGCGTCGAGGAGATGCGCCGTCACGGCATTCTGATCCGGCGTTTGGAGGCGGTGGAGACGCTGGCGGCGGTGGACATCATCTGCTTCGACAAGACCGGCACGCTGACTCACGGCTCGATGACGCTCGACACCCTTGTGGTGGGCGAACGCTCTTGTCGGCGCGACAATGGCGTGCTGTCCGAGCGAAACGACACGCCGGTCCTGGTGAGCGACGATGCGCGCCTGAGGCAGCTCCTCTGTGTCGTCAGTCTTTGCAGCGAGACCGAGATCGATCACGGCGGCGCGGATGCACTCGTTGGAAGCGCCACGGAAAACGCATTGGTCCAAGCGGCCCTCGAAAGCGGTCTCGATGTCGTGGGCCTGCGCCGTGAGTTCATGCATCTTTCAACCCAGCAACGCACCGAATCCCATCGCTTCATGGCGACGACGCACCGGACCCCAAATGGCCTTTTCCTGGCAGTCAAGGGCAGTCCGTCCGAAGTCCTGGATCGTTGTGCGTGGGAATTGCAGAGCGACGCCGGCCGCACGCCGCTCGGCGCCGCGCGTCGCGCCGAAATCGAGCGCGTCAACGCCGACATGGCGGGACGGGGGCTGCGCGTGCTTGCGGTGGCCTGCCGCGAACTCCCCGACCTCGCCGGTGATGTCGAGGAGGTCGCGACCGAAGGTCTGACCTGGATCGGCCTTGCTGGACTGGCCGATCCTGTGCGCCCGCAATTGCCGGAACTGATGGCCAAGCTGCACGGCGGCGGCATCCATACCGTTATGTTGACAGGCGACCAGAGCGCGACCGCTCGCGCCGTTGGCGGGCAGATCGGGTTATGTGACGACGGCGATCTCGAAGTGATCGATGCGGGCGAGCTCGATCGAATGGGGGCGGCCGAGTTGGGCCGTGCCGCGCGCCGGGCACATGCCTTCGCAAGGATCAGTCCCGGCCAAAAACTTCGGGTCGTGCGCGCGTTGCAGGCTAGCGGCGCGGTGGTGGCGGTTGTCGGCGACGGCATCAATGATAGCCCGGCTCTGCGGGCGGCCAATGTCGGGATCGGGTTCGGCCGGGACTGCACGGCGGCGGCGCGCGAAGTCGCCGACGTTTTCTTCGCGAGTGACGACATTGCGATGCTGCCGGCCGCAATCGAGCGCGGCCGCGCCACCTACACCAATGTCCGCAAGGCGATCCATTACATTCTGAGCACCAATGGAAGCGAGATCATGCTGATGCTGGCGGGCAGCATCGCCGGCATTGGCGACGTGCTGTCGCCGATGCAGCTGCTGTGGATCAATCTCATCTCCGACGTGCTGCCCGGAATTGGCCTTGCGCTCGAACCTCCCGAACCGGACGTCATGCAGCAGCGGCCGCGTCCGGCCGATGAAGCCATTCTTCGGCGCGACCATTTCCAAAGGCTCGGAACCGAGGCCGGCATCATTACCGCCGGAGCTTCTGGCGCCGGTCTTTATGGGGCCTTGCGTTATGGTTACGCTTCACCGCAAACACGGACGCTGACCTTCGGCAGCCTTGTCACCGCCCAACTGCTGCATGCGCTGACATGCCAGTCCCCGACTCGCAGCATCTTCGCGCCGGGCGAGATGACGAGAAATCCGGCTCTGTTGGGCATTGTCGGCGGATCGCTCGCGGCGCAGTCGGCGGCGATGTTGCTGCCTGGGGTGCGAGGCCTGCTCGGAGTAGCGCCTATCGGCGTTGTCGACGGGTTGGCGATGATCGCAGGCGGGGTGTTGCCGTTCCTGGTGAACGAAGCCCGCAAGTCCGGCGCGCCTACCGATAACGCCGCCCTCCATTTTCGCAGGCACACCTATCAATCGGCGTTGGCAAGCCGGATGCGGGGCGCGGTCATCACTGGGCGGCTTGACGGCGCCGGATCGGACGCGGAGCGACTCGCGGCCGATGCGCAGGCGGCGGAATAAGCTCGGCCAGCACGGCGCGCGCGGCTACGTCGATCAGCCATTCCACGAGCTGCGCGCCGAGTTGTCGTGTCGCGATCGCCATCGCCAGCCTGAAGACCGATCGCGCGAGAGCGAACGACTCCTGCGAAAAACCATAAACCCCTTCAGGAGCGAACTTCCGGGCCGCAGAATTCGCCGGCGCCTCGACCACGACGAGGGCAAGGCCCGGGAATTGGTGAATGGAGGCGAGATCGAACCCGGCTCGACAGTGGATCACGACGCTCCCGACGCCAGGATTGATCCTGACGGCAACCACATTGGGGTGCGCGGAGAGGTGAAACTGGATTGCCGCGAAATAGGCATGTTGTCCCTGGCGCGCCGGGATCTTGAACCTGATCCGGTGCGGCGTCCGGTGAACCACAAAGGCGGCGCTCTTTGCCTGCATCGGCGCTTCCCAAGGCCGCGCTCGCCGAAATCGCGAGCGAATTCGAGCTCGAAACACAATTCCTGGGACGCACGAAGCTATGATGACAGCGGCTTGACGGTTTGGTCACGCCTGCGCGGCTTCTTTCAACAGCATTCCGGCATCGGCCGCCTCGGCACCCAGTGAGGCTTCGCCGTCCGCAACTGCCGTTAGACTCTTGCTCCTGTTCCAGAGCCGCGAGCCGGCGCAGCACCAGAGCATAGAAGAACAGGGATGAGGCGGAGCCGAACAGGTTACCGCTGAGGAGCTCAAACACCCCGATCGCCCCGAACGCCATGGCGAGGTCAGGCCTGCCGAGAATGCGCGTCGAGCCGTAAGCATGCCAAAAATTCTCGGCGGCGCTGCCGAATACCGGGCCCCGCGTCGCCTGAAGCAAGCTCAACCCGGTGAGGCCTGTCGCAACCTTTTTTGCAAGGCCCGGGCCGCCTCGCGTCGGCTTGGGTTCCGGCGCTTCGCCATCTTTCGACCTGACGATTTGGAATAAGCCATGGCCGGCGGCAGCGTGCGCAACGGCCTCGAACGGACCGGAGTGGCGGATCGTAACACTGCCCGCCAGTGGGCTGGCCGTCACCTCTTCGATTGCCGGATACTGTGACAATCCCGCCACCAAGCTTTCGAAATAGGCACTGTCACCCTGTTTTTCAGCAATCCGCACCCGCACCCGTCTCGGAATTTGGTGCACGATATGACCGACTGGGATCATTGCGCGTTGCCCCTTTCGCTTTGCAGCAATTTCGACCTGTTTTGCGGCGATTGCGAGTCTTCAGGCGTTAACAGCAGGCGGCGCCGAGAACCTCCGCACTTCGGAAGACGTCAAAGGCCAGGGCGATGAGCGTTCAGGGACCGATCGTTTCTCGGACGGGGCCGATGGTCGGGACGGGCACTTCGTCCCGCTCCGACAAGGTGCGGCGCGAGCGGCTGCGGCGCAACCGTACCCTTGCGACGCTCATGCTCGCCGGCATGGGCGCGATATACGTGGGCACACGGATGGTGCCGCAGCCGGGCTTCCTGACCCTGCTGGTTCAGTCGGGCGCGGAAGCCGGAATGGTTGGCGGAACTCGCGGACTGGTTTGCCGTCACGGCTCTGTTCCGCCATCCCCTTGGCGTACCAATTCCGCACACCGCTATCATTCCGACTAGTAAGGAGAGGATCGGCCGAACGCTGGGCCGGTTCGTCGAAAGCAATTTCCTGACGGCGGACGTGCTGCTTGGCAAGCTGCGGCAAATGCAGGTGGGCCGACGTGTCGCCGATTGGCTAGCCGCGCCGCCCAGCGCTCCGCTGCTCGCCTATGCGATCACCTCGGCATTGCCGTTTCTCATTCGATCGATGCGCAACCGCGACCTGCACGATTTCGTGCAGCGCAGTTTCGGCGCCCACATTGCCGCTCCCAACCTCGCGCCGATCCTCGGCCATGGGGTGCACCTCATCACCGCGAGCGGCGAGGCCGACGTGCTCTTCGACCACGCGATCAAGATCGCGATCCAGTGGATGGCGGACCATCATGACCAGATCGACAAGCTGATCACCGAGCACAGCCGATGGTGGATACCCAAGGCGATCGACCGTCGCATCGCCGCCGCGCTGGTTGACGGCGTCACCGAGGTTCTGACTGGGCTAAAGCAGGCGGACAGCGAGGCGCGTGCAAAATTTCGCGACGGGCTTGCCGGCGTCGTTGACGACCTGCTGCATTCGCCGGAGCAGCGCGAACAGATCAACAGCGCCGCGAAGCGCTTGCTCGCCCATCCCGACACACGCGCCTGGCTCGCCTCGATCTGGAACCAACTCTGCGACGCCGCACTCGCCGATCTCACCGAGCCCGAATCTCGGCTGCGGGTTTCCCTCGAAAAGCCGATCTCGCTGCTTGCGCAGACGCTCGCGACCGATGCCGTGATGCAGCAGCACATCGACGAGGCGGTCGAACGTCTCGCCCGATCACTGATCACGTGGCGTACTGAAATCGGTTCGTTCATTGCCGAAGTGGTGCGCAACTGGGATGCGCACACGCTGACAGAGCGGCTCGAACTCGTGGTCGGAAGCGACCTGCAATATATCCGGATGAACGGGACCATTGTCGGAGCCTGCGCTGGCTGCCTGATTTTCCTGCTCACCTGGACATTTGGCTGAGCGCGGCCGCGGCCGGGCGCAGCCGCGCAGCACCAGCCCTCGGAACGGACGTATGCAGTCTCAGGGCGCCGCGAGCCCGGCTGCCTTCAGCATTGGCTTCCAGCGGACCGATTCTGCGATAATGAAGCTGTGAAATTCCGCAATGGACATGATCTCCGGCACCAGCCCGTCAACGCGCAACCGGGACTGGATTTCCGGCTTTCGCATCATGGCGGCGATTTCGCCGTTCATTTTTTCGGCGATCTCCTTGGGCAGTCCGGCCGGCGCCGCGAGTGCGAACCAATTGGTTCCGGAAAGTTCGGCATATCCGAGTTCGGCGAACGTCGGCACGTCCGGATAATCCGGCAACCGCGTCTTGAACGTGTGCGCGAGCGCCGTTGCGGTATTGCCGCGCAGCAGGCCCGAGGCAGACGACATGGTTTGTGCGGAGAAGTCGAGGTGACCGCCAATCAGGTCGGTAAGCCCCTGGGCGGCGCCCTTGTAGGGCACATGCTCGACGGAAATGCCGGCTTCGCGACCGAACAATTCCCCGATCAAGTGGCCATTGCTGCCAACTCCCGAGGAGGAGAAGGTGAGCGGCCTTCGCGCGGCCTTCGCCCGCGCGACGAACGCGTCGAGGGTTTTCTCCTGCGCACCGGCATTGACGAGCAATGCGACGGGCGAACCAGCGAGATAGGCGATGTTGGTAAGATCGACCAGCGGATCGTAGCCCACCTTGGGATTGGTGATCGGTGCGAAGGTCAGCAGCGACAGAGTTGTGATGACGAAATTATAGCCGTCCGGTTCGGAATGCGCGACGAACTGCACGCCAATCACGCCGCCGGCACCGGCCCGTGTCTCGACATAGAATTGCTGACCGAAGGCCGCCGACAGATAATCGGCGGCAAGCCGCGCCAAAACGTCGGCAGCACCGCCCGGCACGAAGGTGTTGACGATCCGGACAGGGTGCGTCGGCCATTCTGCGGCGCCACCCGGCCGCAGCGACATCAGGGCAGTGGCGACCGCGGCGGCGACCAGAACGACAGCTCTGCGTAACGTCTTCGCGCGCGCCCTCCCCGACACTGTTCGCACGCCCAAGGTCATTTGCGCGCCCGCGGCCCCCGCTTTGCCATTCTTTTCCCCGTCGCTCTGCTAGAACCGTCGATAAGGAATTCGTCGAGTTTCTTGCCCGATTTAAGCGCGGCAGCCAGCCAGCGCGGCTTCAGGCCGCGGCCGGCCCAGGTCTCGGAAGGATTTTCGGGGTTGCGGTATTTTGGCGCGACGGTCCCGCGTGGGCCGCCGCGGAATGATTTCGCCCGCCCGCTTCCTGGCGCATAACGCGACAGTTTGCCCAGTTGCGACTCGAGTGAGCGACGCTCTTCCGCAGACTCTTGTCGCAATCGTGCTTTCAATCTGGTCCCTCAGATCCATCAGCTTATCAATCGACATTGACTTCAGGTTCACCTGGACGGCCATATTTTCATTCCTCCTTGGTATGTTGCGTCCATGACTCCGAGCCTCGCAAAGGTTATTGCAGACGGAGAATCAAGGATATTGTGGGGCGCGCACCCGCAAAATGAAAGCCCGCCGCAATGAAAGTTGTCGGCAGGCAAATCACGGGCCATGTCTTGCAAATCGACCGACCGCAATACGGACTGCACTTTCGCATGTCAGTATGTCGGGATAAGCCGAACCCATTCCTCAAACCCGCATGGTCATCGCCATAATTGCCAACTCGCGATCTTCGCACCCTCGACAAGCGCCTGCAATTTGGCCCAGACGATGCTCGCGTGGATTTCCTTTGCGCCTGCAAAAGTGGCAAAGCCGCAGTCCGATCCAGCAATCATCCGTTCAGGCCCAACGACACCGGCAAAACGCGCGATCCGCTGTGCCACCAGTTCGGGATGCTCGACGAGCACGGTGGAATTCGAGATCACGCCTGGAATCAGCACCGCCTCTTTCGGCAGTTCGACCGTTTCCCAAACCTTCCACTCATGTTCGTGGCGCGGGTTGGCGGCCTCGAACGAATAGGCGCCGGCCCGAACCTCGAGGATCAGGTGGACGATATCCTTCAGCTCCATGTCATGGACGCGCGGACCCATGTTGATGCCGTAGCAGGTGTGAAACCTGATCCTGTCGCGGGGGATGCCGCGCAGCGCATGGTTCAACGCCTCGACGCGCAGCCGCGCCCAGGCAAGCACATCCTCGAGCGAGAGCTCGGGCTTCAACAGCCAGTAGGTGACGAGCCGCGGGTCGTCGATCTGCAACAGAAAGCCTGCGTCGACGATCGCCTTGTATTCTTCGTGCAATGCATCGGCGATGGCAAACAGAAAAGCGTCTTGGGTGCGGTAATAGGCATTGCGTTGCCAGTCTTCGACATTGCCCGGCGAGATCGCCGGAATGAATGCCTCCGCCGCCGCGACCGTGGCCAGGGCGGCGCGGAGATTGCCGATGTCGCGATTGAGCTGGTGATGACCACGATAGGTGATCGGCCCGGTGCATATCATATGCACATGGGCCGCCCGCGGCGACGACGGCGCCGCATAGTACTCAGGGAAGGACCGCGCTTCGCGCGATCCCTGCCACGGATCGCGGCCTGTACGCTCGCGGTCGATTTCGAAACCGGACAGCCGCTCGTTGATGTAACTGACAAAGCCCGGCTTGCCGTACTCCCCGTCATCGACGACATCGATCCCGAGCTCTGCCTGGCGGTTGACGATCTCGCCGACGGCGGTTCGCAGCCGCGCTGCAAAGCCGTTGGCATCGACGGCGTGGACCTCGGCGCCCGCCTCGATCATGGCGAGAAGATCGGGAGGGCGTGGCAGGCTTCCGGCATGGGTTGTGAGAATGCGATCGGTGCTGCGCTTCATTGGCGAACTCTCAGGAAATCAGGAATTCACGTTTATACGGCATTTGTCGGTCCGACACGGCATAAGCGCGCTCAGCCTTCGGCAGTTTCGTGCAGAAAGAGATCGGGAATGAACGTCTTTGATGCCGTGATCTGCTTGCTCGCGACCGTGGCCGCCCTCTTCGGCTTCAAGATCGGGCTTTTGCGCAGCCTCGCGATAATTCTTGGCTATGTATCGGCAATGCCGGTCGCTATCGCGATCGCGGCAAAGCTTTCTGTCTTCGCCGTGACGCCGGATCCGACCTGGGCGGATAACCCGACCGTGCTGTTCGCCATATTTCTAGCGACGGGCGCGCTGTTCGGGGCCTTGTTGCGCGTTGCGGTGAACGAAATCGTGGGGGCGGACGTCCCGATGGTCGATCGGCTTGCCGGCGCGACGCTCGGGGTGGTCCGAATAGGTCTCGTCGCGATGACGCTCGTCCTGATCTTCGACCGGCTGATTCCGGCCGATCGGCAGCCGGCGTTCCTGAGCGGATCACGGCTGCGGCCTATTCTGGCGGTCGCGGCGGCGAGTGGCCTAAAGTCACTACCGCCGGAGGTTGCAGACTCTCTCGATCGGTTGAAAAATAGCGCCGGCTTATAGCCGCCACCCGCCTCTTCCGGCCGGCATTAACCAAGAATCAAATATTGGGGGGTTCGGCGGTAAAGAGGAGGAACTTGCCACCGCCGATCGCGTTATGGTCAACTGGGGTCGGTTGGGGGGAACGCGCGGAGGTACCATGCGATCCCGATTCCCCCTGTCTGCTGACCACGGTCTTCTTGCACCCAAGCGACGCGGGATATGGTCGCGCTTGATGGGTGCGTGTGTCCTCTGCGGCGTCGGCGCCGTCGCTGCGCTCGAACTCTATCCGCAAATGTTTTCGGCCGCTTCGAGCGATTATGGTTTATCGGTCGAGCAGTCTCGCTTAGCGGATCGGTCTGCCGATCGGGCGGTTTCGATCGTGGCTGCTACCAAATCGGATCGTAGCGTTGCCTCTTCCCCGCGAATTGGCAACGGCTACACGGCTGGTCCCATCCCAAGCTTCGTTGCGGCTCCTGTTTCATTGTCCTCCCAACCCCGATTTGCCGCAGCCGATGAGGGACAAGCCGGTGCAGCCGATAATGCGGCCACTCCCCCGCCGACCCCTTCTCCGGATAAGCAGACGCGCGCGAAAAATAAATATGCGCATAACAGCCATCATAGCACCGCCAAGGCGCGCGACCGGCAATATCGTCAGCCGCCGTCAACCTGGGTGGCCGGCAACGGCGTTTGGGGAGCTTTCGATTACGCCGGACGCGGTTGGCGCTGACGAGCCTGCGCAAGATCGGGCACACCGCCGCGGGACATCGGGCACAGGATCGGCCCTTCAACGATGAGGGGAACGCGATGTCTGGGCGATGCGACGTTGCTCAGCGATCAACTTTCCAAGCCGGACCACGTACCTCATGAGCCACCAAGGTTCGGGCCAAACCCGTAGCCCCAACCCGGCCCACCTCGCGTGCCGCCCCAGCCGTGGCTGAACCAGCCGCCATGTTCGCTCCCAATGCTGCCGCGGCCGAGAGAGCCGGGAGGCAGGATCAGGGGGTGCTCAGGCTGCATCCGGCCGAGGTCAGCGTCACCATTTACCCTTTGCGCATGACGAAAATGCCGGACACTGGTGATCGGAATTGCAGCGTAGGCCTGTCCGTTATGCCCGGCGGCGATCGCTGGACCGCCCGCGAAGGTTGAAAAAACGACGCCTACCAACATGACGGCAACAGACCGCGACACCCGAATCTCCTTTTGACTGCTCGCGGACCCATGCTCGGCAAAAATCCGCGGCTGACCGCGGAGTGGCCTCACAATCGGGGCGGAGGTCGCAGCACCGGCCGCTTGCGCCTCGCTCCTAGTCCATCATGTAGGAGCATCTTTTTGTCTGGCGAGCCGCGCCCGGCATCAAATATTCTCGATCCGGCAGACGATTTTAGCGCCAATTCCCTTGGTCCACGGGCGATTTCGCCCCGCAATTGCGGTTAAGGGAACGGGTGACGTCGCTCAGATCAGGGGGTGCACATTTCCGCTCGCTGGCATAAACTACTCTATCCAGCGCATCATGCCGCCTGCATGCCCCTGTTCAAGGAAATCGCGATGTCCGGATTGATATTGATGTTGCGCAATTCATCATTCGCCCTTCCGCAGGTGGCGCGGCTGGCGGGAGGCGTTGCCGCCTTTGCCATTCTTGCCGCGCTTGGCGGCACCGCCACGGCGGAGTCTTCGACCGACATTCCAAAGTTCGCTTCCGCCGATTTCGGCTGGCAGTCTAATCTCGAGGATTGGGAGGACCCGCCGCCCGGACTTGGCCATGGCCCGATCAAGAACGACCCGGCGCATCCCTTCGTCAGCAACCTGCAAGGGGGACAGACCCACACCCAGGTGACCAAGCGTTACAGCAATGTCAAGGACCCCGTGCTCAAGCCGTGGGCGGCGGCGCAGATGCAGACAACCAACGACGAGGTGGCGAGCGGTTTCCGCGATATTCCGTTCACCGCTCAGGCCCGGTGTTACCCGGGCGGAGTTCCCGGCCAGCTATTATGGCCTTTCGAGCCCGTCTATTTCATCCAGACGCCGAAAGAGGTCTGGATGATCTGGCAGCGCGATCACTGGGTGCGCCGCGTTTTCCTGACCGAAAAGCACGCCGACCACGTGACCCCGTCATGGTTTGGCGAGTCGATCGGACATTATGAAAATGGCGACACGCTGGTCGTCGATACCATCGGCCTTTCAACCAGCAACAGCTATGTCGACAATTTCCGCACGCCTCACACCGAGAAGCTGCACGTCGTGGAGCGTTTCACCATCGAGCCGGGCGGCAAGAACATGAAAGCGACGGTCACGGTCGAAGATACCGACGCGTTCAATGCGCCATTGATGATGACGCGTCGCTGGTTCAAATCCACCTACCCCTTTGAGGAATCCATTTGCGCCGAAAATAATGTTGAATTTCCAAACCAAAACCTGTTTCCAATCCCGGAGGCGACGAAGTCCGATTTCTGAGGGCACCTCACCTGCCGATTAACGAGGGGTGAGCGCCCCGCGACTTTGGTCTTCCCTCGGGTGGCTATATGGACGCGGGTGTCCAGGCGCATTTGGCTGCGGATTGCGATAGCAGATGCCCAACCCGCCGGATTGTTCACTCACCGCAAAATCTCGAAAAGTTGCAGACTTATCGGACAAAAGAACATGCGCAGACAAGCGCACCGAGCGGGAGGCGTTCCAAGTTGAGCGCATCCCGCTCTCTAGAGAAGGCTACGCGCCGGCAACCGATCCGGCCTTCGCGTAGCTGGGCGCCCGGTCAGCTCGTGTGATGCTTGTGGTGTTTCTGGCTGCCGCTGCGATAGCACCGGCCCCCGGTTACGCACGGGTTTTCCACCACCCGAGACGGATTCTGGAAGCGGGTGTCGGTGCATTCGCCATTTTGGATGGCTTGATAGGTGCCCCTGCAATCTCGCGTCCTGGCGGGAGCGGCGGAAGCGCTGTCCGCGGCCCAAGCCCCCAATAGACCGATGACGGCAAGGGCGGCGCCAGCGCCGGCAAATTTTGTTACGCTCATGACCATCTCCTGTGATTGTTTCCTGCCAAGGAGGACGGGTTCGGAGCCATCACCAAGGCGCCGCCCTCCTGGACTATCGCCAAGTTGATTGCCTTTCTGAACTGCTGCTCCGGTCGGGCGGCAACTCAGACGGTCGGCAATGGCGGATTTCCGCAAGTGTTTTAACCCGTTAGCCGTCAACCGCCAAGTTTGTAATGCCCGGCATCGGGGCAATGCGCATAACGCACTAGCAT
The DNA here is from genome assembly GCA_963844635.1 of uncultured Alphaproteobacteria bacterium. Classification (GTDB taxonomy): domain Bacteria; phylum Pseudomonadota; class Alphaproteobacteria; order Rhizobiales; family Xanthobacteraceae; genus JAJPKK01. Next base: position 256,200 of record CAWJPD010000014.1, on the reverse strand, counting down.
AACTGTAATTTCAATGTAAATGGGCCATAACAATAAAATAGTTTGCTGCGGGTTAAGGTGAATCCGTTTAGTCCCGATACGAACCCCGATATCCGCAATGCGATGAACCAAACTTCATCAACCCCGGCCCTTGTTTCCTCTTGGAAACCTAATTTCCGCTGGCCACGAATGGCTGCGCACCGCCTTATTGATTTCCTTCAACATGGGCGCACCGTTCCTTTCACGGTGGTGCGGAACATGAGCCGGCGCTGATCGGAGGGAAAATCGTCACGCGCATGCGCGGAGCAGCGATTGTCCCAAAGCAGCAGATCGCCGATCCGCCAGGCATGTCGGTAGACGAATTCCGGTTTTTCGGAATGATCGAATACGGCGTTGAGAAGTTCGTCGCTTTCTGCCTGCGGCATATCGATGATATGCATCGTCATCAGCCGATCGACGTACACCGCCTTCTTCCCAGTTTCGTCGTGGGTGCGGAAAACCGGGTGAACGGCTTCATGGAATGCCTCAACGGCGTTGGTGGTGTCTCCCCGAATGGTCGTGCCGTAATTGTAATGATTGAGCGCGCGGCGCCCTTCGAGACGGACGCGGACCATGGGATCCAGCGTATCATAGGCAGCGTACCCGCTCGCGAAAAGCGTGTCGCCGCCATAGGTCGGTATCTCCACAGAATATAACAAAGTGCCATTGTGAGGCATTTCACTGTGGATCATGTCGTGATGGAAATTCATTTCGCCGTCCGGCAAGGCGCCGATGGTCTCGCCGTTCTCGCGGATGTTGGAAATCATCATGACGTTCGGCAGGAGCTTCGAATAGCCCTTGGGGAAGTATTTCGGCGGGCGTGACATCGGCCCGATTTCGCCGAAATAGGTGGTGGCCCGGACGAGGTCCTCCTGCGAGAAATGCTGGCCGCGAAATACCAGCACCAAGTGGTCGAGCCAAGCCTGACGAAGGGCCTTTACGGAGTGGGCATCGAGGCCGTCGCGCAGGTCGACGCCGCGAATTTCCGCGCCGATATGCTTGGTGAGCGGCACCACTTCGAATCTTGCCGTGACTGCATCCATGGCGTCCTCCCTGGCGAGCCGTGCTGTCCCGCGCGGAATGCGATCACGCTGGAGCGGGATGCGTTCGGCTTGAAGCGCCTCCCGGTCGGTTGCCTTAGATTTGCGCGTGATCTTCGTCCGAAAAGTCTGCAACTTTTCGGGATCATGCGCCAGCCGCTCCGGCGCGCTCTGGCGAGAGCTCCGAGGGGCGCGAACCATCGAGCGGGCACCGGGCAACCGGACCCGCAATCGGCCGTTGCCGAGCGGCATTCGCTGGGGACTGACCGTGTGCTAGATTTGCCTGATCGAATGGGCGGCTGGTTCGGAGCCGGAACACGGGTTTTCGACCGGCGCCAGGAGATCAGGGCAAGAGGAGCGTGCGATGTTCAAAACTGCTTTCGTGTCGAGCGCGGCGATGGCTGCGGCCGTTTTGATGTCGGCGCCGGCCCGCGCTCAAAACACCACGATTCCGGACTTGGCGTCCGTCAATTTTGGCTGGCAGCCCACCAACGGCTTCGACTTCCGTCCAATTCAGGGGAAGGTCGCGCCGATCGGGCCGTATCGCGGTCCAAGGGTCGCCAGCGCACCCGGTCAGCTGGGGTTCGAGCGCATGGCCGACGCCGACAACCCCAACTTGAAGCCCTGGGCCGCCGAGGTCATGGTCAAGCACAACGAAGAAGTGCGGGAGGGCCATCGGGCGTTCGGCGCGCAGGCGCGTTGCTGGCCTGGCGGTACGCCTGGCCAGCTGCTCTTCGTCGCGGAGCCGGTCTATTTCATTCAGACATCGCAGGAGGTCTGGATCGTGTGGCAGCGCAACGAGTGGGTCCGCCGCGTCTATCTCAACCGCGAGCACAGCGAAAATCCGAAGCCGAGCTGGTTTGGAGAATCGGTCGGCCATTACGACAACGGCGAGCTCGTGATCGACACCATCGGCTTCGTCGAGCATCCGTTCAGCTTCGTCGACAACTACGGGACGCCGCACACCAAGGACCTTCACGTGGTGGAGCGCTGGAAGGTCGCCGACGGCGGGAAGACACTTGAAGCGACGGTGATGGTGGACGACCCCGGCACGTTCAACGCGCCGTGGTGGGGCACCAACCGGTGGACCAAGGTCGACCGGCCGATTACGGAATCGATCTGCGCCGAGAACAACCTGAATTACGAGCAATTCTTCAAACTGCCCGAATACCCAATGCCGCAGGCGGATACGCCTGATTTCTGACCGGTCGCGGGAACGGAGTCATCCTATGAAGGCACTTGACCTTGCCGGTGGAATGCTGGCCGCGCTCGCAGCTGTGACGCTGTGCGGCACGACGGTCTCGGCACAAGATCAAAGGGTTGTCGCGAAGGCAGTCCTGCCCCTGTTCGAGGTCGACCCCAATTTCCCGGCACTTCCCGACAAGATGCTGCTCGGCGGCGTGGGCGGAGCGACTGCCGATTCCCACGGCAATGTCTGGGTCTTTCATCGGCCGCACACGCTTGAAGAGGGCAATGCAACAGAAAATGGCTTTGTGCCGGCGCCGCCGGTGATCGAATTCAGCGCCACGGGCCGTTACCTTCAGGGCTGGGGCGGCCCGGTTGAGGGAGCGCCCTATCAGTGGTTCAATCGCGGAGGCCTTCATTCAGCCTTCGCCGAGTGCGCCTCATGCACCGCCGAGCGCCGCCTGAACGGCGATGGACGCCCGGGCAGCGGCGAACATGGCATCGCTGTGGATGCGCATGACAACGTCTGGCTCACTGGCAACGGCGATGGCGACGGACAAATTCTGAAATTCACCAAGGATGGGAAGTTTCTGCTGCAGATCGGTCGCGGCGGCGTCGGGGTCGATAGCAACGACACCGGGCATGTCAGCCGGGCAGCCGGCATCACCGTGTATCCGCCGACCAATGAGGTCTTTGTCGCCGACGGCTACGGTGATCGCCGAGTGGTCGTTTTCGACGCCGAGACCGGCGCCTACAAGCGCCACTGGGGCGCTTACGGCAACCGACCTGACGACAAGGCGTCGAAGGCGCGCCTGACGAACGGCCGCGGACCTGAACAGTTCAACACGCCTCACGGCATCACCGTATCCCGAGACGGCATCGTCTATGTGGCCGATCGCGCCAACAACCGGGTCCAGTCGTTCACGCTCGATGGCGCGTTCCTGAAGGAGGGCTTTGTCAGGCGCGAGTTGAAGGGGACCGGCACTGCGTTCGGCGTCGCCCTCTCGGCCGACCCGCAACAGCGCTTCCTTTATGTGGCCGACGGATCCAACGAACGCATTGCGATTCTCGACCGGACTTCTCTCGACGAGATCGGTCATATCGGGAGGCCCGGACGCAAGGCGGGCGAGTTTTTCCACCTGCACAGCCTCGGGGTCGATCCGGACGGAAATCTGGTCACCGGCGAGTCCCAGGGGTATCGCGTGCAGAAGTTCATCTACAAAGGCATGTCAACCGAGGCGCCTTGATCCTTCAATGTGCTCGATCGGGTTGGATAGGAGGAGCCGGTGATGAGGGGTGCTGTTGCCGTTGCGGTAGCCCTTGGCGCGACGGTCATGGCGACCGCGGCGGCTTTCGCCGCCGACGCGCCGGATCTCTCCGGCTTTTGGCTGCGCGTCGGCGATCTGTGGTTCGATCCGACCGACGACGATGATGTCGGCAAGCCGGTCGATCGCCAGCTGCTGAAGCTGCCCGATGCCGACAATATCTGGGCCGGCGACTTCGAAAACCCGGTGCTTCAGCCCTGGGCGCGCGAGATCGTCAAGAAAAATGCCGAATCGGAGCTTCGCCGCGAGCACGTCTATACCGCCGATGATTCCTGCTGGCCGTCCGGCGTGCCTCAAGTCGTGAACCTGCTCGACGGCGTCCAATTCCTCCAGCTGCCCGACCGGGTGATCATGATCTACCAGCGCGATCATCAGGTGCGCTGGGTCTGGCTCGACCGCGAACACTCCGCCGACCCGGCGCCGTCCTGGTATGGTGAGTTCGTCGGCCATTACGAGGGCGACGCCCTCGTAATCGATACCTTAGGACTGAAAACCCACAAGATGTCAGTCGTCGATGCGTTCGGCACGCCGCATACCGAGGCGCTGCACGTGGTCGAGCGATACCGGCCGTTCTCCGATCCGTTCGGTCGCGGACTTGATGTCACGGTCCGCGTGGAAGACCCCGGCGCGTTTACGATGCCATGGAGCGGTTCGGCCGAGTATCGCGAGGAGCGTGGCGTCGACCAGCTTGCGGAATTCGTGTGCGCGGAAAACAACCGCAACTTCGAGAGCGGCTCAACGTTTGGCACACTTCCTCAAGAGAAAACTCCGCCTTTTTGAGGGGGGAAAGCGCCCGGCATCGCGAATTGCGTGGTCGCTTCGAGACGCGTGCGGGGGTTTGCTCTTGCGCTTGCCGGCGCGGACACGCGATAATGCCGCGAGCATGTTCGTGACGTTGGTGCTTTCGCGTTTCTGTCAGCGAAGGTGACTGTCATGAAATGTTGGCGCCCACGTCACAACCCGGGAGGTTTCTTATGCGTGGCCTTGCTTTGTTCGTCGCGGGAACGGTCGCCGGTTTGGCGGTTTCCGCTGTCGCCCAGAACCTGTCGCCAAATCACGGGGTCGAGGGCTTGAACCATGTCGGTATCAGCGTGCCCGATGTCGACCAGGCCGTCGAATATTACACCAAGACCCTGGGCTTCCCGGAAGCGTTCCGGATCAAGAATGCGCAAGGACAGGTCCAGCTCGTCTACGTCCAGATCAGCAAGAACACCTTCGTCGAAATCCAGCCCTCCAATCCGCAGCGGCCGCCCGGAATTACCCATTTCGGCGTGGTCGTCGACAACATGAAGGATGCGACCGCGATGTTCAAAGACCGGGGCGCCAATGTCGGCAACATTACGAACAGTGGCACCAAGGCCATTCTGAACAACGTCACCGATCCGAACGGCATTCGTATGGAACTCGCCGAACTGCCACCTGAGTCGCTTCATTACCAGGCGATGCAGCGCTGGAAGTAACCGAGCGCGCGCTGGCGTACGCCTCGCCCGCCGCGGACCGGGCGCACATAGCGCCCTGTTTGCCGAGAGCCTGACCGGTCAGGCCCTCGGCATGCTCAAGCCAAAAACTCGAGACGCCGGACTGCCGGTCCGCATCGCAGTCGCGCTATCATCCGGTCGAGGAGATCGATCCATGAACAAACAGCTGGTGTTGGAAACCACCGCACCCTTCCAGGGTCTCGCCGAACTCGTCGCCTTCAACGAAGGCCTGTTCGCGAAGGAGGGCCTCGACATCAAATGGGCGGACAGGGATAGGGATGTCGACAAGACGCCCCAGCTCCATGTGACCAGCCACAAGGGCGTGAACCCGTTTTCGAGTCATGGCAAGCTGCTCGAAGAGGGCAAGGCCGACCTCTACAACGCCTGCGAATGGGGTAATTATTCCCGCGTGGAGTCCACCAAGGTCGGCAGCCGACAGGTCGGCCGCCGCTCCATCATCACTTTCGCCGCCCTCGTCGTGCGGCCGGATTCGCCGGTCCAGACGCCGCAGCAACTCGCGAACCGACAGATCGGCGTGCCCTTCTTTTTCGGCACGCATTACCTGACCTTGCAGATGCTCGAGGGCTTCGTGCCCCGCGACATGATCAAGCTGGGGCGTGTTCCGAACGGTTCGCCCTATCGTTTCGATCTGTTGATGCGCGGCGAGATCGAGGCCACGACCTTGACCGAACCGTACATCTCGCTTGCGGAGAAGAAGGGTTGCCGGCTCATCATCTCGGCTTTTCATCACGGTACCGAGGTCGCTTCCGACCGCGTCGATGCGGAGACCTACAGCGCCTTCAACCGCGCGGTCCGCGAGGCGGTGCGCCGGATCAACGCGAACAAGCGCGGCTACCTGCACTATTTCATCGACTACTACAAGAAGAAGGACCCGGAGGTCGCCAAGATGACGATCGACGATCTGCGCGAAGGCCGGATTTACGTTGTCGACCCGGCGCCGATCCCGGCGGACGAGATGCAGCGGACATTCGAGTGGATGAAGAGCTGGGGATTCCTGGATAATGTCTGCGGCGCCGAAGAGCTCGTAGACATGAACGTTCAGGCGCGCGGTTACGAGAAGGTGGCCGGTGAGATGGCGACGGCGTCATAGTGTTGCGTTCTGAAGACCCCTCTCCCCGCGGTGGGAGAGGGTGCCGGGTGCGTCAGCGCTCGGCGGGTGAGGGACTCAAAAATCGCAGCCGCAAAAATGGTGAGAGTGGTTCGCGCAACCGCAACACGGGCATCAGCGAAACGGGAAGGGTTCCGGCCCCCCTCATCCGGCGCAGCGGCTCACGCCGCGCCACCTTCCCCCGCGAGGGGAGAAGAATTTTTTCGGAGGGCGCGCCGCCTTGCCCTTTGCGTTATCGGTTGGAGTACCGCGGCTACCGCCGGCATACCCGCCCGCGCCGATGAGGTTGCGGATTTCTATTCCGGAAAGACAGTCCAGCTGATCATCGGCTATGCCAGCGGCGGCGGCTATGACGACTATGCGCGCCTGCTCGGCCGCCATATCGGCGCTCATATTCCCGGCACTCCGACCGTCATCGTGCAGAACATGCCGGGCGCTGGGAGCATCAGGGCAGCGAATTATCTTTACAATGTGGCACCCCGCGACGGCACCGTGTTTGGAGGCTTTGCGCGCGGCATCTTCCTCGATCCGCTGCTCGGGCGCGGGGAGGCCATGCGTTACGTGCCGGCGAAGTTCGGCTGGCTCGGCAGCATCTCCAACGATATCGGCGTGTGCGCCTTTCGCGTCGACTCCGGGATCGAACTCTTTGTCGATATGCAGACGAAGCGCTACAAGATCGGCGCCACCGGGGCAGGTGCCGACAGTGATGTGTTTTCGAACCTGCTGCGCAAGATGTTCAACCTGCCGATGCAACTCGTGCCAGGGTATCAGAGCGCCGCCGAGACGGTGCTTGCGATTCAACGCAAGGAGGTCGACGGCCGCTGCGGCTGGTCGTGGTCGACGCTGTCGAGCCGCAACCGTGACCTGTTGACCTCGAAGCAGATCAAGGTCGTTCTGCAACTCGGCGACCGCAAGGTTCCCGAACTTGAAGACGTTCCGACCGTGCTTGAAATCGCGGGCAACGCAGAACGCGAGAGCATTTTGCGCCTGATCATTGCCCGCCAGACGATGGCCCGCCCTTATGTGGCGCCGCCGGGCCTCCCGCCCGCGCGGCTGGCCGCTTTGCGCAAAGCCTTCGACGACACCATGGCCGACCCGGAATTCCTGGCCGATGCCATGCGCCTGGACCTCGATGTCCGGCCGCTCAAGGGGGAAGAGGCCGACGCGCTCATCAAGCGCGTCTACGCGACGCCGCCTGACATCGTGAAGCTCGCGGCCGCGTTAATGAAAGAGGGACAGTGAGCCACAGGCTCAACGCGTCCGGATCGGCAGGCGTGAAGGGCCGCTGGGCGTGTTCAAGCGCATCCTGATCGCCAATCGCGGCGAGATCGCCTGCCGCATCATCAGGACGGCGCGTCGGATGAACATCGCGACCGTTGCGGTCTATTCCGATGCTGACCGCGATGCGCTCCATGTCCGCCTGGCGGACAGCGCCGTCCATATCGGCCCGTCTCCCGCATCCGAGAGCTACCTCGATCTCGAACGCATCGTCGCCGCCTGCCGAACGAGTAGCGCCGACGCGCTGCATCCCGGTTACGGCTTTCTCTCGGAGCGCCAGGCATTGCCGCTCGCGCTCGCCCGCGAAGGAATCGTGTTCATCGGCCCCAATCCCAAGGCGATCGCGGCGATGGGGGACAAAATCGAAAGCAAGAGGGCGGCGGCGCGGGCGAATGTGTCAACGGTGCCGGGTTATCTCGGAGCCGTTGAGGATCCCCGCGAGGCGGCCCGCATCGCCGGCGAAATCGGCTACCCGGTGATGATCAAGGCTTCCGCCGGCGGCGGCGGCAAGGGGATGCGGATCGCGCGCTCCGTCGAGGAGATCGCGGAGGCCTTGGCGAGAGCGCGGTCGGAGGCGAAATCCGCCTTCGGTGACGACCGCGTTTTCATCGAGAAATTCATCGTCGAACCGCGTCATATCGAGATCCAGGTGCTGGGCGACAAGCACGGCAACGTGATCAATCTTGGTGAACGAGAGTGCTCCATCCAGCGCCGCAACCAGAAAGTCATCGAGGAAGCGCCGAGTCCACTCCTTGATGCGCCCACTCGCGAACGGATGGGCCGCGAGGCGGTCGCACTTGCCCGCGCCGTAAACTATGACTCCGCGGGCACGGTCGAGTTCGTCGCCGCCCAGGACCGCAGCTTCTACTTCCTGGAAATGAACACGCGGCTGCAGGTCGAACATGCCGTTACCGAACTCGTCACCGGCATCGACATCGTCGAGCAGATGATCCGCGTCGCCGCCGGCGAGAAGCTGGCGCTGACGCAAGCGGATGTGGCACTGAACGGTTCCGCCGTCGAGTGCCGTATCTATGCTGAAGACCCCGCCCGCAACTTCCTGCCCTCGACAGGACGCCTGATCAAATATCGGCCTCCTCCGGAAGGCAGCCCTGGACCCTCGACGCTGCGCATCGACACCGGCGTCGAGGAAGGGGGCGAGATTTCAATCTATTACGACCCGATGATTGCGAAGCTGGTCACGCATGCGCCGACCCGCGAAGCCGCCATCGCTGCACAGGCTCGCGCACTCGACGGCTTCTACATCGATGGCATCCGGCACAACATCGCCTTCCTTGCCGCGCTGATGCAAAACCCGCGGTGGCAGGCGGGCAAGCTTTCCACCGCCCTCATCGCCGAAGAATTCCCGGACGGCTTTGCTCCGCGCGTCCCCGTAGGCTGCCTCGCGCAGCGGATCGCGGCGGTGGCCGCCGCCGTCGATTATGTCCTCGCCGAGCGCCGTCGGAGGATTTCTGGGCAGTTGAGGGGGAGGCTCCCGGAACGCGCGCCAACTCGGTTGGTCTGGCTTGAGGGCACCGAGTTCCGAGTCGCGGTGGAAACCGGCAACGGCGTTGTTCGCGTGACTCTCGTCGATATCACGCCGCCTGTGACGGTGTCGCTTGCCTCGCCCTGGAAGCCCGGCGACCCGGTCTGGAACGGCACGATCGACGGAGAGCCGGTTTCGATGCAGGTGCGTCGAATTCTTAATGGGTTCCAGCTTTCCCATCGCGGCGCGGAGGCGAAGACCTACGTCTTGCGCGAGCAGGAAGCAGCGGCAGCGCGCCTGATGCCTGTCAAGGTTCCGGCTGATCTCGGCAACAAGCTGCTTTGCCCGATGCCGGGCCTCGTGCTCTCAGTGCCCGTTGTTCCCGGGCAGGAAGTGAAAGCGGGAGAAACGCTGGCCATCATCGAAGCGATGAAAATGGAAAATGTCCTGCGGGCACCGACTGACGGCACCATCAAGACCGTCTATGCAAAAAAAGGCGACAGCCTGGCGCTGGACGACGTTATTTTGGACTTTGTCTAACAAATACCCGCGACGTCAGAAGGGTGCCGCACAGCACGCCTGTTACCGAATCGATGATCTCTGCGCCGCGGACCTTCGATCAGGCAGAGGTGCGAGGTGTGGAACCACGCGCAGCAACGTTAAACTTCGGTTTCCCTTTGCTGTGATGATTGCCGTCCTTTTCCCTGGCCTTCGCGAGAGCCCTTTCTCTTTCGTGGGTGGCGGCCCTGTCTCGCGTCTTCTCCTTCCCATCCTCCTTGGCATGATGTGCTTCGGCGCCCGCAATCATCAGATTGACCGCGACCTTCGGCAAAGACTTGGTATGAACGGTGGAGATCATTGGCGGAACGGCCGGCCGCGGCGGACGCATGCACATATATTGTTCCTCGGTGACCCGGGCGCGCCCGACTTGATCTGCCGAAATCGCAAGTGCTTCCTCGACGCTGCCGCCCGGGCGTTCCGCGAGGCGCTCGTGACGCAGCGCCGCGCCGACCGCGTGCCAAGCTCCGTGCGGCTGGACGTGGGGTGCATCGATCTCGCGCAGCGGCCGGTGCAAGCCGAACGCCTCGGCGTGCTGGTCGATCCAGTTCCAGACCGTTTGGTTCGACAGGCCGTCAGGACTTGCAAGGTCGACGGCACAGCCGTGACCGTAGCCGCCGGTCGCAGCGCCGCCGCCGTGAAACGAGTTCCCCGCATGCGCCTTGTACCCGGATGCCAGCCCCTGCCGATAATCATCCCGAAACGCGCTCCGGATCGTCCAGTCGATGCCGGCGGCACCCATGGCCTGGCCCATCGCAAAGAGCTGTTCGCGAAAGTCCGCATCCATGCCGCCAATGACATAGTCCGACATCGACATGCCGAAATGCGCAGCCGCGTCCGAGTCCTTCCAGCTGAAATCGCCGCTGGAATCGAATTTCACCGTGGAACGCTGATAGACATGCCATAGGTAGCGGCTGACCTCATCCCCACTTTCATTCTCCGCAATCTCACCCGCGTTCGGGTTCAGCGGACTTTCGGCGCCCGTGGCCGGCTCCTCCCGAGAGGCAGGCTCGGCCGCTTCGTCCTCCCGGGAGGGAATTATCACCGCTTCTTCAGAAGCGCGCTCAACGTGTTCGGAATCATGCTCGCCGACCGGGGGCAGGGACACGACGGAGAGAGGGAGCGCGAGATGACCGGATCCCTGATCGCCAAGCGGCGATGCAAATGACAGCGTGAAGCTGGAACCCAAAAATATGGCACATGCGGCGCCGAGGTAAGTTCGTATGTTTTCCCGAAATTTTGCCGCCATGCCGCTTGGTTCCTGCCTGTCAAAACGCGATCGCCGCCCGGCCTATCCGAAAGTCTAAAAGGCTTCAATAGTTTTGGAGCACCCGAAACCTGCCGACCAACCGAAAAAGCACGCGCTCCCGCCATGATCGCGCGGAACGTCGGTCCGGCATGGGCGTTGGGCCAGTGCCGCGACGTCGCGCGTCGCCGCGGGATCAGGCGGCGGGGCTCATGGAATGCGCTCCTATTTCATTCTCCTGTTTGCGCTCCTTCTTGGAGCGGGCATTCTTTCTTTTCGGCTCTCTTCCACAATCGATTTGAAAAGGACCGCGGGCGCGTTCATCCTGCCGCCGGAAGGTGGGGTGGAAGAAGACGACACCTCTCCTTGCTATGCGAAGCGATATTCGCCGCAAATCCGCGAATGCGGCAGCTTGCTCTCCTATGCGCCCTCGACGGCCGCCGCTTATCGGCTTGAAAGCATGTCGCGCGCCGAATCTTGTGCTCGCAACTGCTGGTCCGCGCATCATCACCACGCCGGTCGGAAATCCGCTGCGGTCAGGTTTGCGCGGATACATCGGGAAAAGGGTCACGTCACTGCGGTCGACGTGGGTCGGCAGTAGCGCAGCACCGCAGTTCGGTTACGCCGTTACGTCGGCTACTTAACGCGCCTGGATCGATTGCGCTATTTCCCGGGCGGTCTTTGGCTTGCCGTACAGGGCGAGAACTGGACCGACACCCGCAGTCCGATCGGCACTTGCGGCTGGACGTCGGCCAATGCGACCATGACCTGCCGGAACTGACGTGAGGGCACGTTCACTAGCGGATTGTCGACGATCGTCGCCCCGATGCTGTCAACGGCCCCGTCGACCTGAATGCTGGGAACGCCTTCCGCTGTAATGTGCGTGCGCTGGCGCAAGCAGAGCTTTGTCACGTCGCGTTCATCGACGTAAGTCCGCACCCGCCGTTTGCCGTCGTCGACCATCGTCAGCAACGTCGCCGGTGCGGCTGTACTGACAAGCTGGCCCGCGGAGACGTTGGCGGTGAGGACGACACCGCCGGTGGGGGCGTTCACGGAGCAATAACCGAGTTGCGCTGCGGCCTCGTCCATACGCGATTTGGCAGCATCGCGACGGTCCCGAGCTTCCGTAATGTCTTCTTCACGAGACCCGGCCTTCAGCAAAGCCAGCCGCGCCCGCATCTCTTCGAGCTGCGCCGCGGCCATCCGGGCATCCCGCTCGACCTGATCGATCTGGACCCGCGTCACCGTGAAGCCTTCATGAAGCTGCTGAGTCCGTTGCAACGACCTCTGTGCCTCGGTCAATCTCGCTTCCGCGAGGTTGACGTTGGCGATGCCGATACCGACCTCTTCGGGGCGCGGTCCGTGAACGACCCGCAGCAGCACCGTTTCGGCAGCGGCAAGATCGGATTTGCGGGCTTCAAGTTCACGTTCGATGCTGCTGCACTCGATCCGCACGAGGTGCTGGCCAGCCTGAACATGCTCGCCAGCCGTAACCAGCACTTCGGCGACGGTGCCCGTCGCAGCGGTCCCAAGTGCAAGCACGTCATTGCCGCCTTCGACCCGCCCCTGCTCGGGGGCAGGGACATCGGCCGGCTGTGCCGACCCGGTGCGGGCCGACCCATACCACACTGCGGCGACCAACAAGGGTGCCAACAAAAGCCGTGCCGCGGTTGCGTGCTTCTTGAAAAGACCGAGCCACTCCATCATTCCGATTGCCCTTGCCGCGCGAGACCCCCGCTTCGCTGTTAGCATTTCGGCTTGTATGTCGGAAAGCCACTTTGAAAGCAGCACCTGCTCGCAGGCTCACGGTTTGGTGATCGCGATCGGATCAGCCGCCTCGCCGTGATATAGCCTTTGAAGACAGGCGCGCCGGCTTCGATCTTCGGACCGTCGACGGCGCGAACCCTTATGGAGCACTTTATGAGAAGACACGCGATCTTTATGGCCGCTTTTGCCGGTCTGTCGCTCGCGCTGGTGTCGCTCGCCGGCGCCCAGGAATATAAGGTGGGTTCGATCGAGGTCGATCAACCGTGGTCGACCGCAACGCCTCGGGGTGCGAGCGTCGCCGCAGGCTACATGACGATCAAGAATACCGGCACCGAACCCGATCAGCTGACTGGCATCTCGACGCCGGCAGCGGGCAAGGTCGAGGTCCACGAAATGACGATGGACAATGGCATCATGCGCATGCGCCCGCTGCCCTCAGGGCTGGAAATCAAGCCTGGACAAACGGTTGAGCTGAAGCCGAGCTCGTTCCATCTGATGCTCATGAACCTTAAGGGGCCCATCCAACGCGGCAAACCGTTCAAGGCGACGCTAACGTTTGCCAAGGCGGGCCCTCTTGACGTGGAATTCGCGGTCGAGCCGATGGGCGCCTCCGGCCCTCCGGCAGCCGCAGCCGCTCACCATCACTAGCGGGATTCCGGTCATAGCGAAGCCCCGCCCGAAGATACCATGGGGCGATGGGCGGGCCTCCGATAGATTTGGGTTGTGCAACTCGAAGCGTCGGAGACATCAGATTCAAGCATCGAATGCGACCACGCCCTCGCGGAGAGGCACGATTTTATTGCGATCGAACTCGGCCCACGCTGTCGGAGCTACGAAAAATGGGCCGACCGCGTAAGGAAAATCGCCACCGAGGGTCTTTGGCCAATGGAAGGGAGGCGGTGGGCGATTTTGCCCCCACGCGCGGCTCTTCAATATGACCCGAATCCTCTCTAGCGCCATTCGACCTTGACGACCTCGAACGCCTTGGCGCCGCCCGGGGTGACCACCTCGACATTTGCGCCCTTCTTCTTGCCGACCAGGGCGCGGGCGAGTGGCGAGGTGATCGAAATCTTGCCGGCCTTGGCGTCGGCTTCCGGTTCCCCGACGATCTGCCACACCGCCTTCTTGTCGGTATCCTCGTCGATCAGGGTCACCGTCGCGCCGAACTTGACGGTGTCGCCGGACAGCTTTGAGACGTCGATGACCTCGGCGCGCGCGAGCTTGTCCTCGAGTTCCGCGATGCGGCCCTCGTTGTGCGCCTGCAGCTCCTTGGCGGCGTGATACTCCGCGTTTTCCGCGAGATCGCCGTGCGAGCGCGCATCGGTGATCTGCTGGATGATGCGCGGACGCTCGACCTGCTGGCGATGCTTAAGCTCGGTCTCGAGCACGGAATAGCCCGCCGCAGTCATCGGAATCTTATCCATTGATCCTCAACCCTTTGACAAAAAAGCACCGACCGCGGGCCATATTCCGGCTGCGCGATCCAGCTCCACTTCTCTGCCTGCCTGCCGTCTCGCGGCCTAGCCGTCAGCCGACGAGGTCAGCCCGCAAAATAGCTTTGCAGGGCGCGGACTTCAAACTCGCCCTCCAGATAGGCCTTGATGCCCAGCGCCGCCGCGATGGCCCCTGAGAGAGTGGTGTAGTAAGGGACTTTATGCAAGAGGGCGGCGCGGCGGAGCGCTCGGGAATTGGCGAGCGCCTGAGCGCCTTCGGTGGTATTGAAAACGAGCTGCACCTCGCCGTTTTTGATGGCGTCGACAATATGCGGGCGGCCTTCGAGCTGCTTGTTGATCCGCGCCGCTTCGACGCCGTGAGTGCTGAGATAGCGTTGTGTTCCCGACGTTGCGATGACCTTGAAGCCCAAGCTTGCAAGCAGCTTCACGGCTGCGAGCACGCGCGGCTTGTCGGCATCGCGCACGGAGACGAAAACGGTTCCGGCCCGCGGCAGCCGCGCGCCGCCGCCGATCTGGCTTTTTGCAAAGGCCGCCTCGAAGGAGCGATCGATGCCCATCACTTCGCCGGTCGAGCGCATTTCCGGGCCGAGCACGGTGTCGACGCCCGGGAAACGGGCGAACGGAAACACCGCCTCCTTGACGCCGACGTGGCGAGGCGCCGGCACATCGAGGTCGAAGCTTTTGAGCGGCTCCCCAACCATGACCCGCGCAGCGATTCGCGCCACCGGGACCCCGACCACCTTGGCAACGAAGGGCACGGTGCGCGATGCGCGCGGATTGACTTCAAGCACATAGATGTCGCCGTCCTTGATCGCATATTGAACGTTCATCAGCCCGCCCACCTTGAGCGCAAGCGCCAGCGCGCGGCTCTGGCGCTCAAGTTCGGCAATCGTCGCTGCGCCCAGCGAATGGGGCGGCAGTGCGCAGGCCGAATCCCCGGAATGGATGCCGGCTTCTTCAATGTGCTCCATGATGCCGGCAATGTGGATGTCGCGACCATCGGCGATGCAGTCGACATCGACCTCGATCGCATCGGACAAGTAGCGATCAATCAGTAGCGGACGGCGCTCCGAGACCGCAAGCTCCGAAGGCCGGTCGAGATCGCCGGCCAGGCGCGCCACGTAACGGTCAAGCTGCGCGGAATCTCGGACGATCTCCATGGCGCGTCCGCCGAGCACATAGGACGGCCGGATCATGATCGGGTAGCCGACCTGTTCGGCGATCGTGCGTGCCATCTGCGGAGTGGTGGCGATGCCGCCCGGCGGCTGCCGGATGTTGAGCCGCTCCAGCAGCTTCTTGAAACGGTCGCGGTCTTCCGCAAGATCGATCGCGTCGGGCGCGGTACCGAGGATCGGCACGCTCGCGCCTTCGAGGGCGGCGGCGAGCTTGAGCGGAGTCTGCCCGCCGAACTGCACGATGACGCCGGTGAGGTGTCCGTTGGCGCGCTCAGCGTCGACGATTTCGAGAACGTCCTCGGTCGTCAGCGGCTCGAAATAAAGGCGATCCGAGGTGTCGTAGTCGGTCGACACGGTCTCCGGATTGCAGTTGACCATGATGGCCTCGTAGCCCGCCTCGCGCAGCGCATAGCTCGCATGGCAACAGCAATAGTCGAACTCGATGCCCTGGCCGATGCGGTTCGGCCCGCCGCCGAGAATGATCACCTTGTCGCGTGCCGACGGTGCCGCCTCGTCTTCGGCGCGACCGGCGAAAGGTGGCTCGTAGGTCGAATACATGTAGGCAGTCGGGGAGGCGAACTCGGCGGCGCAGGTGTCGATCCGCTTGAACACGGGGCGAATGCCGAGCTCATGTCTTCGCCGGGTCACCTCCTCGGGCGCTGCGCCCGCGAGCTTTGCCAGCCGCGCATCGGAAAAGCCCATCGATTTCAACCGGCGCAGCGCGCCGGCGCTGGTCGGCAGGCCCTTCGCCTTCACCTGCGCTTCCATTTCGACGATGCCGCGGATCTCGGCGAGGAACCAGGGGTCAATCCGGCACGCCTCGTAGATGGTGTCGTCGGAGATGCCGTGGCGCATCGCCTCCGCGACGATCAGCAGACGGTCCGGCGTCGGCACGCCAAGCGCCGCGCGGATCGCATTGCGGTCGTCGCCCTCGCCAAGTCCCTTGATCGCGATCTCATCGAGACCGGAAAGTCCGGTCTCCAAGGAGCGCAACGCTTTTTGCAGGGATTCCCGGAATGTGCGCCCGATCGCCATTGCCTCGCCGACCGACTTCATCGACGTCGTCAACACCGGTTCCGCGCCCGGGAACTTTTCGAAGGCGAAGCGTGGAACCTTGGTCACGACGTAATCGATGGTCGGTTCGAAGGAGGCCGGGGTGGCGCCCCCGGTGATGTCATTTTCGATCTCGTCGAGCGTGTAGCCGACGGCGAGCTTGGCGGCGACCTTGGCGATCGGGAACCCGGTCGCCTTGGAGGCCAGGGCCGAGGACCGCGACACCCGCGGGTTCATTTCGATGACGACGAGGCGGCCGTCCTCCGGATTCACGGCGAACTGCACATTGGAGCCGCCGGTCTCGACCCCGATCTCGCGCAACACCGCGATGGAAGCGTCGCGCATGACCTGAAATTCCTTGTCGGAAAGCGTGAGCGCGGGCGCGACGGTGATGGAGTCCCCGGTATGCACGCCCATGGGGTCGACGTTCTCGATCGAGCAGACGATAATGCAGTTGTCGTTGCGGTCGCGCACGACCTCCATCTCGAATTCCTTCCAGCCGAGCACGCTTTCCTCGATCAGCACTTCGGTGGTCGGCGAGGCATCGAGGCCGCGTTCGACGATGTCTAGATATTCCTCCTTGTTGAAGGCAATGCCGCCACCGGTCCCGGCCAGCGTGAAGGACGGCCGGATGATCGCCGGCAGGCCGATCTCGTCCAGTGCCGCGAGCGCCTCGATGAGGCCCTTGGCGATGTAGCGGCGTTTGCGCTCGGATTCGCCGGCGGCCCAGGCACCATCGAAGGCAGCGATGGCGCGCCGCTCGTCCTCGGCGCCAAGCTCGCGGGCGCGAATGCGCGCGACGCCGCTTTGGCGCTGGTCGCGG
The DNA here is from genome assembly GCA_963844635.1 of uncultured Alphaproteobacteria bacterium. Lineage (GTDB taxonomy): Bacteria > Pseudomonadota > Alphaproteobacteria > Rhizobiales > Xanthobacteraceae > JAJPKK01. The sequence goes on along the minus strand of CAWJPD010000014.1, from coordinate 239,188 downwards.
TCGGCGCGCTTGAGATCGGAGGCATTGGCGAGCGACGATTTCGGCGTTTCGAGGCCGATCCGCGCCATTGCCTCGCGAAACAGCTTGCGGTCCTCCGCCTTGTCGATCGCCTGCGCCGTGGCGCCGATCATCTCGACGCCGTACTTGTCCAGCACGCCCATCCGACGCAGCGACAAAGCACAGTTCAGCGCGGTCTGCCCGCCCATGGTCGGCAGCAGCGCATCGGGGCGTTCCTTGGCGATGATGGCGGCGACGATTTCCGGCGTGATCGGTTCAATATAGGTGGCGTCGGCAATGTCGGGATCGGTCATGATCGTTGCCGGGTTGGAATTGACCAGCACGATCCGAAAGCCCTCCTCCCTGAGCGCCTTGCAGGCTTGGGTGCCCGAATAATCGAATTCGCAGGCCTGGCCGATGACGATCGGTCCTGCGCCGATGATCAGGATCGTTGATAGGTCGGTTCGTTTGGGCATTTCGCGATTGGCGAACGCGGGAGCATCCACGTCCGGTACGTCTTGGGCGGCGGTTCGCCCACGGCCGCTGACGCTTCGGCCGCGGCGCGCGGAGCCTTATCCCATAATCCGGCGGGAGGAAAGGGCGCTCACCGGAAACGATCGGCCTTCATGAACGAGGCGCGCGCGAAGCGGCCGTCGATTGACGCTTGATTGGACATAAAATACAAATTGCAGGTGTGCGCCCATTGTGGGTCGCGGCAACGAAAACTGCGTCATTCGGGGCTTGGGCCGCCCGCATTCAGCGCAAGATGCGAGCCGTTGCGCAAACTTGCCGAATTGAATAATCGGCGGCAGAGAATCCGATGGCCGCCAAGAGGTGGGGAGGAGAGCATGGCGTGCGCTTGGTCGCGGCTCCGGAATGCGCGCAATGTGAGCGCGGCCGTGCTGATGGGCGGCATAGCCTGGGCCGTGGTCGCGCATGCGCAAGGGCCGACGTTGCAGGCTCCACTTCAGACCGCGGCCCAGCAGCCAACTCCCCGCACCGAGGACGGCAGGCCCGACCTGTCCGGCATCTGGATCGCCCCGGCCTTTGGTGCCATCTCCGCGTCATTCGACGACAAAGGGTCCGGCGAGATCGTGATCCAGTCCCGCGGCGGAGACATCGAGAATTTCGAGAACGACAACGCGCTGCGACGGTTGAGCGACCGCAACAAGCCGCTCTACAAGCCGGAATTCTGGGCCAAGGTGCGCGAAAACGACGCCAACGGCAACAAGCTCGATCCCGAATTCAAATGCCGGATGTACGGCGTGCCGCGGCTCGGGGCGCCGTCGCAGATCGTGCAAACCAGGAACCAGGTCGTCCTGCTCTATTCCGGTGGCTTTGCCGGCCAGAATACGTTCCGCGTCGTGCCGACCGATGGGCGTCCCCATAACGAGGCTCGTGTCAAAGAGGAAACCTGGAAGGGCGACCCCGTCGGGCACTGGGAAGGCGACACGCTGGTCGTCGACACCATTGGTTTCACCGACGAAAGCTGGCTCCACAAGTCGGGCTACTTTCACGGTTTCAAGCTTCATGTCGTCGAGCGGCTGACCCGGACCGGCAATACGCTGCGCCTCGTGACCACGGTTGACGATCCCGACGTGCTCTTGGAACCATGGACGATGAATCCGATCACCAGGGTTCTCGACACCCGTGCGAATGCCTATGTCCCTGAGGACCTTCCCTGCGAAGAGATGGACTCGGATCATCTCACGCTGAAGGTGCGGAGCGGCTGAACTCGTGGTTGCTTCCCGCGCATTGCATCCAAATACCCGGAGACCCGACGATGAAAACAGTTCGTAATTTCGTTGCCGCTGCCGCCCTTTGCGTTACCGCCGTCGTGCCGGCATGGGGCCACCATGCGGTGCAGGCGCAGTTCGACGTGCGCCAAAACATCGAAAAACAGGGCGTGCTGGTGAGGATCGATTGGATCAATCCCCATACCTACATGCATTTCGATGTTACCGAAGACGGCCAGCTCAAGCATTACGCGATCGAGTCACTTGGCATTGTGGGGCTGCGCCGTGCCGGCATCGACAGCAAGAGTGCCTTGAAGGTCGGCGAGACCTTCACCTTCTTCATCAATCCGAGCCGCGACGGTTCGCCTACCGGATTGTTGACGACGCTGGTGTTTCCGGACGGCCGCAAGTTCGACGTGAAGAATCAGGACCCGGTCAATCAACCGGCACTGTGACCGGCACCCGTCATGGTCCGCTTCCGAAGCGGGCCGCCGCGCGAAGTCTCGCGCATGAATCCCGAAAAGTTGCAGACTTCTGAGACAAAGATCATGCGCAAAAAACAACGGGAACTGAGCGGAATGCATTTCAAGCTGAACGCATCCCGCGGTAACCAGGGCGCAAGTTGGAGGTGTTTTGCGATGCGGAGTGGCACTCCCATCTCGGCGGCATTCGCGATAGCGGCGTTCATCACGGCAACGGCCGCGCTGACAGCAAGCCCGGTCTTGGGCCAGGGTGCCCCCGACCCCGCGGCCCGAAAAGCGCTCACCGATGCCGCCACTGCGCTGGGGATGGTGAGAGGTCTCAATCGCGCGCTTGATATCGTGAATATGTTCGAATTCACCGCCAGCGGGACAATGTCCAATTCGCACGGTGGGGCGCCTTACAAGGTGGACCGGATCACGGCCTCGATCGATTATGTGATTCCCGCCGCCCGCGTCGATGTCCAAAGGATGGCCTCCGACGGCAGCCCGCAGCGCACCATCGAGGTTGCGGCCGGGCCATTGGCCTGGGACGAAAGCACGCCCGGCATCTTTCTGCGTCCCGCCGGCAGTTCGGCCGCCGAGCGGCTGAACGAGATTTGGCTGCTTCCGCAGGCCCTGGTCCTCGCGGGCGCCAAGGCGCCCGACAAGGTCAAGCTAAGCGAGACCGGCGACAGAAGGGAGCTTTCCGTCGCGCTGTCGGATGGCAGCGCGATCAAGGGCGTGCTGGATGCAAAGAATTTCCCCGCCCATATCGAATACTCGACAGGCGGACAGGTTTTCTCGGGCGATTATTCCGATTTCACGGATTTTCAGGATTACGGCGTGATGTTTCCCGCCCACATCGTGCAGAAGCTGGACGGCCGCACGATTGCCGACCTGACGGTCACCGAGGCGCTGGCCAATCCCTACATGATATTCCCGCCGCCCAAGGAACTTGCGCAGCGGCCGCGCAACTGACTTCCGCGCAGCGCGGGACCGGCCGGCGATAATAGAGGCGCGACATACATCGCCATTGCGCTACGATGATCGCATGACGAAACCCGGCGCATTTGCGGCGATTTGCATGATGCTGGCCGCGGGGTGGCTCCTCGCCGGCACTGTTGCGGCGCGCGCTGCAGGCGATGTCACTTACGGAATCACGAGCGCGACGGCATTCAGCCTGCCGCATTACATTGCCGAAGAGAAGGGTTATTACGCCAAGGTCGGGCTTGTGGTGACCACCTATGTGGCCGGCTCAGCGGCGGGCGTTTTGCAGCAGCTTGCCGGCGGGTCGCTGAATATCGGACAGGCCGCGACCGACCAGACGCTGCGCGCGATCATGCACAGCGCGCCGCTGCGCATCGTTGCCGGCGCCTCGTCGAACGCGCCGTTCCGCGTCGTGGCGACGAAAAACATCGGCACATGGGGCGATTTGAAGGGCAAGACCGTGAGCGTCGGCGGCCTCACCGACGTGACGCTCTACTTCCTGCGCTTGATCGCGCGGCGCAACGGCCTTGCCGATCGCGACTACGACCTGTTGTACGGCGGCGGCTCGCCCAACCGGTTGGCGCAGTTATTGTCAGGTGCGGTTACGGCCGCCGTTCTCACCAATCCGCAGGATTTTGCCGCGCTGGAACGGGGCTTTATCGACCTCGGCAGCGTGCCGCAATACCTGCCGCAATGGTCGCAGAACAACCTCATTGTCGATATGCGCTGGGCGCCGCGACATCGCTCCGAGATAACGGCGTTCCTGCGCGCCCATATCATGGCGACGCGTTACTTCTACGATCCCGATAACCGCGCAGATGTCATCACGATCCTCACCAGGCACACCCGGACGTCGCCGCAGATCGCCGCCGCGACTTACGAGCTGTATGTGAAAGACAAGGTCATCGCGCCGGACGGGGCCCTGTTCCCGGAAGGCATCGCTGCCAACCTTGACGCTTTCATCCGCATGGGCGAGATCGCTCAGGCACCGCCGCTTGCCGGCTTCATTGACCCGAGCTTCCTTGCCGAAGCGGTGCAATCCGTTCCGGCGCCGTCGCCGCGCTGAAAGCCCGATCTCTACAGCTGCGACTGGGCGGCCCATTGTGCCTTCCACTTGTCGCGCAGACCGGCGCGATCGACCTCGTGGCCGCGCAAATAAACCCTGTCGATCCGGCGGACATTGGCAATGTCGTCGAGCGGATTGGCAGTCAGTACGACAAAATCCGCGCTCTTGCCCGGCGCAATCATGCCGAGCTGATCGAGTCGTAAAACCTTTGCCGACTCCCGCGTCGCTGCGACGATTGCCTCCATCGGCGTGAATCCCGCGGCGACCATGTTGTCGAACTCAAGCAGCGTGTGCAGGCCGATCCAGCGGCGCTCGTCACCGGCGGTGTCGCTGCCCAGCACCTCGCGCACCCCCGCCGCATGAAGTTTGCGCGTGTTGATCGCATCGTAGGCGGGCCGTGCGGCGGCGGCGCCCGCACCCGGCCGCTTGCGCTGCTCGTAAACTTGTGCGCGCTCCCGGATCAGCACCGGAGCGATGGTTTCGGCGACCAGCGGATCGTCGAACCATGCCGGCGTGCCGTTCTCCCGGATCAGGGACGCCCGGTTGATGCCGCCGAGGTTGGGCGTGATCCAGATGTCATGCTCCTTCGCAAGCATGATGAATTCTTCGTCGACCTCCTGGTCGCGGACGCTATGCATAAAACCTTCCACGCCGGCTTTGATCAAAAGCTTGGCGTCATCGAGATCGAACACATGGGCAATCGAGCGCAGCCCCAGCCGGCGTGCCTCGTCGGCCGCCGCCGTGAACATGTCAGGCGTCAGCTTCTGGCGCGTGCCATTCCGGCTGTCGACCCAGATTTTGACGAAATCCGGCTTGTGCGGGGCGAGATCGAGAACGGCGGCGCGCGCCTCTTTGGCGTTCGTGACCGCATAGGGAACATCATTGCGCGACGGATCGAACGGGCCCGATCCCGGATAGGCGAGGCCGCGACCCACGGTGAGGATCAAGGCCGCATCGGGAATGACCTCGTCGCGAAGCTTGTAGACGAGGTCGCCCATGTCGGTGCCGGTGCTGATGGTGGCGGCGACGCCGTGATAGGCATAGCGCTGCAAATGATCGATGTAGTTCGCGCGGGTGAAATTGTCCTTCGACATTTTGCCGGTGACGGCATCGAGAAAACCGGGATGGCCGTGCGCATCGACGATCGCCGGCATCACGGTATTGCCGGCGAGATCGATGCGTCGCGCGCCCCGCGGCACAGCCAACTGACCGCGCCGGCCGACGCTGGTGACGCGGTTGCCGGTGACAACGAAGGCGGAATCCTCGATTGGCGCGCTGCCGTCCCCGGTGATCAGCCGCGCTCCTTCGAAAACGGTGACGGCCGGTCCCGTCGGCGCTTGCGCCGCAGCGGGCGATATCGCCGTGGCGGCGAAAAGGCCGGTGAGAAATTCGCGCCGTGAGGTCGTCATGGAGCAGCGCATGGGGTTCCTCCCGGTCAGCTGGTCTCGGGGTGCTGTTTGATGATCACCTTGTCCAGCTATTCGCCAACTCGTTCAATCCCCGCTTCCGAGCGAACCCTATGCCCGCAACTTGCGAAAAAACTGACGGACATCGTCGACCATCAGCTCCGGCTGTTCCCAGAAGGCAAAGTGGCCGCCGCGCGGCAGCTTGGTGTAGTGCACGAGGTTGCAATTCCGCTCCAGAACGCTTCGCGGCGGATCGAGGCCCGGACTTTCTTGGGGCAGCGAGACCTTGCCGGTGGGCACCATGATCTTGCCCCTGACATCAGGATCGTCGACGGCGCCGCGATACATCCAGGTAGACGTTCCGATCGTGTTGCTGACCAGGTAGATCATCACGTTGGTCAGCACCTGGTCCTTGGTAAAGGCCGGCTCGATCGCATCCGATGAATCGCTCCAGCCCTTCAGTTTTTCGATAATCCAGGCAGCGGCGCCGAGCGGGTTGTCGGTAAGGGCAAACGCGACGGTTTGGGGCTTGTGCTGCTGTTCCAGCAGATAGTCTCTTTCGATGGCGTTGCGCTCACTCACGGCACGGCGCCACGCACGTTCCTCCGGGCTTTGCTCCGCATCCGGAGGAGGTGCGCCCGCGACTTCGTTGAGCGCGTTGAAATGCGCGCCCAGAACCGAATCCTTGTGGAGGAGTGCCAGTTGCGCGTTTACAAAGGCGCCGATGTCGCCACCCTGCACACCATATTTCGGATAGCCGAGCACCTGCGTCATCAATTGGTGCCACAGCGCAGCGGTTGTTGGCCGTCCGATCGGCCTGCCCTGTGGTTTCGAAGAAAAGCCGTAGCCGGGGAGCGAGGGAACGATCACGTCGAAAGCGTCTTCAGGGTCGCCCCCGTAGCTCGCGGGATCACTCAAGGGGCCGATCGCTTCGAGAAATTCGAACACCGAGCCTGGCCAACCGTGCGTGAGGATCAGAGGCATCGGTTTCGGCCCGCGGCCCTTAACATGATAGAAATGGATGTCGTAGTCCCCGACGCGGGCAAGAAATTGCGGATGCCGGTTGAGATTGGCTTCGGCCTTGCGCCAGTCGAACGTCTCGGCCCAATATGTTGCCAGGGCTTTCATGTATTCCCAATTGGCGCCGTAGCGCCAGTCGGCCGAGCCGAGTCGATCGGGCCACTGCGCGTCACGCACATGATTGCGAATCCGCTCTATCGTCGCCTGCGGGATATCGACCATGAACGGCCTGGGCTCCGGCGCGGCAACCTGGGCCGTGCTTTCTCGCGGCATCGTCAATGGGATGCCCGCCGCGGCGACCATCGTGGCAAGCAGTTCCCGGCGCGACGGCACTGGAATGGTTAAGTTCGGCATGATGATCCTCCTTGGTCAGCCGGCCCCTTGAGACTTGGCCTGCTGTATTCCTTTAGCTTGCCCTGTCCCCCTTGGATCGAAAGCCACCGCTGTTTGCGGGTTGATCGGCGACTGCACCGATACCTTGAGCGATCAGGGCTCGCGTTTGGGCGGCATGAAGAATATGCAGCTCTGCCAACGCTCTCTTTTGTGCTGCCGGTAACGCGGCTTTGCGTCTTGTTACGTCCGCAATTTGACTGTCAATTGGCGAGTGTTTTCTATGGATGCTGTTTGATTTTCCCGGCGGACGAAGGCCGCTTGCCGCTTCTGACAATCTTCGGCCCAGGGAAAGGCAACCGGCTGCGTGGACCGCTTCAGAAGTCCGGATGATCCGACTTGGGCAGGCCTATATATTGATCCTTGTAATACTCGGCCGGGTTGTCAGCGCAGATGTCTTCCTGCCAATCCACCATCAAGGGCCTGTAGGTGATACGAACGGTCAGCGGCGCCGTAAACACGTTCGCGTCCTCCATTGTCACTTCGAGTTGCAGGCCCTTGCGGCCGGTATCGGGATCGATACCGGAGAATCGCGCTCCATTGCCCACCGCCCCCTCCGATTTTTCCGCCTTTTCCTGGGCTGACTTCGCCAAAGTGCCGTCGATCAGCCGATAGCGTTCGGTCACATGCATCGCATCGCTCTGCGGGGTGCCGAAACGGTCGGCCGACGTGAAGGCGTCGGTCCTGATCCCGATGGTGTCGACCACCAGCATGTCGCCCTCCCAGTGCCCGATCGAATCGCCCATCGGCGAAGGCACCCGTTTCGCGACATGGTTGCTGTTCATACGGATTTGGCGAACGTTGTTGTTGTTGCCGTAGATGATCGTGATGTTTCCACTATGGTTCTCGAGCATCTCAAAGCCGAGCTGCATCGCGAACGTGAAAGGTGGCGCAATCGGGCGGCACTGTTCTTCCGAATTCGGAAAAGCCGTTCCTGAAAAAGCGAGATCACCCCTTTGCTTTACAATAGCTGCCGCTTCCGGTCGGAGGATCGGGTTGTGATAATCGCCGACCAGTTGGGCGGCGTTGCCGGTGCCGTTGGAACGGCGGCTCAAATTGCGCACGGGTTGCGGCCCGGATGGCATCGGCTCGAAATAGAGCGTGTTCTTGCCCCAATGGACCGCGGTGATGCCATCTGCGGCAAAGGCGGGCATCGTGGAAATCGCCGCAGCAAGGATGCTCAAGAATGGCGCTTGGCGTTTCATCTCGTATCCTCCCTTACTTACACGTTCTCGAAACTTTTTTGTGTGGCGGCGTGGCCGCGGATCGTTAAGGCAGGCCGGCCACCGAACAGGCTTTCGCGCAGTTTAACATTGCTTCGGGCGATGCGATAAGACCCCCGTGCCCGCGGTCCGTGCCGGGGCGTGGCTCGTGTAACCCTTCTGCGCTGCTTATTGCGCTGTTTCGGCAATCACGCGCCTCATGCCTTGAACAGACAAGCCGGCCTCGATCTTACGATCGGTGCCCAAATAACGGCTGCACGGGCCCTGGTGAGTGCGTTTCATCAGTTCGGCCGTTCTTCAGGAGGTGGACTGATTGTCCTCTCCGGCGCAATGATCGAATGGATTGGACGTCCCGGCTTGCCGGATTTTTGGAGGTGCTCGAAGGGGCTAGAGCGAGATGCGTTCAGCATCAATCGCCTCCCGCTCGGTTCTGTTTTGCGCACCGTCGCGGACTGCGCTCGACGACGGATGCGTGGTGACTTTGCGCATGATCTTCGTCCGAAAAGTCTGCAATTTTTCGGGATCATGTGCTATCGCGCGGAGGAATACCGGTGATACGCTTCTTGAAGGCGTCCTATCCCAAGCGTATCATCACTCGCTTTTGCACGGCACGATCGCCGATCGGCCCCGTCCGACCCTTGGAGAAAGGTCATTACGATGAAGGCAAAACTGTGCGCTGGGACAGCATTCACCGCTCTCGCCATGACCGCCGCTTTCGCTCTCGGAGGTCCGGCCCTCGCGGCAGACGCAACGCTACTCGCGGGCAAGGTCGTGTCCTCCAGCGGCCAGCCTTTGGCCGGCATTCCGATCAAGGCGCATCGCGACAACAGCACCATGACGGTTGCCGTCTATACCGATGCCAAGGGCGAATACGCGTTTCCGCTGTGGTCGGACCTCAAGCCGGGATCCTATTCGGTAGGGGTGGAGCTGCCGGATTTCGAGCACACGTCCCAGCATGTTGCAGTGACTGAGGGCAAGGCGGCAACTGCCGACTTCACGCTGAAATCGAAGCCGCTCGCCTATGAAGACGCGACCGCGTCCGAGATCATTGCCGGCCTGCCCGGCACCGACCAGCAGAAAACCCTCTTCTCCCAGTGCAGCAATTGCCATACGCTGCAATGGGCGCTGCAAGCCGGCCGCACCAAGGAGGAATGGGTCGAAGTCGTCAAGAAAATGGCGGGCGCCGCGGCGCAGCGCGAGACTCCCGGTACCTACGCGTTCGGGCAAAAGCAGTTCATCGAGCCGCTTGCCGAATATTTGACTTCGATCCGAGGGCCTGAATTCGTCGGACGATATCCCGTTCAAGCAGAACCAGCGCCCCACCGATGCGGCCTCGACCAACCTCGTCGTCACCGAATATGCGCTGCCTCGCGGCGGTGCTCGCGAACTCTACATGTTGCGCGGCGACCGACGTTTCGTATGGCCGCACGACGTCATCAACAACGACAAATACGCCTATTACACCGATCATTTTTCTTACGTGCTCGGTCGCATCGACCTCAAGACAGGCGAAGCGACGGAAATCCCGTTCCAGGCGCCCAAGGGCGCTGGACGCGAGGGCCGTGCACTGATGGGAGACGCCGACACACGCCCGGGCGCTCCCGGCGGCGGCGCCCATGAATTGCAATTCGATCGCCAGGGCAATGTCGTCGTCGGCATGGACAACGGGACCGTCAAATACGATCCGAACACCGGCAAGTTCATAAGCTGGTCGGCGGGCCGGGCCATGTTCGGCCTCGATCCGGACGGCAACGTCTGGAACCTTGGACGCAATGGCGACATCGTCAAGATCGATACCAGCAGTCCCGAGCTGAAGCGCACGAGCTTCCCGATCCCGAAGAACCGGGGAATTTACGACACCGATACCGATTCCAAGGGCCGGACCGACCTCTATATCTGGACGGAAGCCAAGATCGGCATCTTCGATCCGAAGGAGGCATCCTACAACGAGTACCTGACGCCGACGCCGATGTCCGGGCCGCGCCGCGGCCAGATCGACGGCAAAAATCGCTTGTGGGCCGCAGAATTCTATGCCGGCCAGATTTTGATGTTCGATCCGGACAACAAGGAGCTGAAGGAATATCCGCTGATTCCCGGCAGCAAGCCCTACACGGCGCCGTTCGCCGAACCCTATTCCGCCAGCGCCGATGACAAGCACCAGATCGTGTGGACCCACGATTTCAGCAGCGATCGCCTGTATCGGATCGACATGAACACCGGGCAGTCGACGGAATACATGACGCCGTCCAATTACGAAGTACGCGACCTCAAGGTCGACACTGCTGCCGAGCGTCCGACCGTGTGGGTCCCGGCCTATCGTCCGCCATCCAAGCTGGTGAAGATCCAGGTACGCTGACCAGGAATTCGAGCGGCCGGCGGCCGCCGGCCCTCGCTTGACTGAACGACGGGTCGCGTTCCATTGGAGCGCGATCCGTTCGTCGTTCGGGCTCTTCACGTCGGCACGGAGATTGTTGCTGCCCGAGTACCCAGAATTGCAAAAGAGTGATCCAGCGAATGCTGCCCTCCCCCTCACCCGGTCGGGCCTTCGGCCCTCCTACCCTCTCCCCCTCCCGCCAGGGCCCGAGGCTTAAATCTCCGAGCTTTGGCGGGCGGGGAGAGGGAAGAGGAAGCGCACGCGAATGCGGGCGCTTCCGAGGGTGAGGGGGTGGGCAGGCACTGACTCGCTATCCTTTGAAAGTCGGTACTGTGCGCGGCGCTGCAGCGGTCTTCCATGCACCATGCTCTAAAACTTCATCCGGATTTGCATTGCCGCGCCGCGACGCGCATCGGAGCGGAGGTCGCGCGCGGTCACGACGGCGGCCTGGATTTATCCTACGAGCTGACGGGAACGATTGGTGATTTGCGGCTGCCGGCCGCCGCGGCCTCGGGCCGTGCTGACGATCTTTGGCGACACACCTGTTTCGAGGTTTTCGTGGGCGGCGTGGACGGCGCGGGCTACTATGAATTGAACTTTTCGCCATCGACGCAATGGGCCGCGTATTGGTTTTCTGATTACCGGCACGGCATGCGCAGGGCGACCGAGGTCGGCGCTCCCCGGATCGCGGTGCAAATCGATGCCCAGCGCTGTGTGTTGCGCGCTGCGCTACAACCGGCTCAATTCACGCGCCTGCGGGGCGATGGCGAATGGCGCCTCGGCCTCGCCGCGGTGATTGAAGACATGAACGGCCAGATATCATACTGGGCGCTGGCGCATCCGGGAGGCAAGGCGGATTTCCATCATGGCGGTGGCTTCGTATTGCAGTTCGCCCCGGCGGCGCGCGCATGAAATTCGGCATCGATCGGCTGCTTGCGGAGCCCCCTTCTGCGCGCCCCGCTCCGCGGCCGGCGCGTGGCGCTGCTCGCCCACCCTGCTTCGGTGACGGAAGACCTCACGCATTCCCTCGATGCTCTTGCGGCATTGGGCGATATAACTCTCACGGCCGCTTTCGGGCCGCAGCATGGGCTGCGCGGCGATAAGCAGGACAACATGATCGAATTGCCGGATTTTTTGGATCCGGTGCACGGCGTCCCGGTGTTCAGCCTTTACGGGAAAGTCCGCAGGCCGGCCGATGCCATGATGGACTCATCTGACGTGATCCTGATCGATCTGCAGGACCTGGGCTGCCGCATCTACACTTTCATCACCACGCTGCGCTATGTGCTGGAAGCCGCGGCAAAGCATGGCAAGACCGTCTGGGTGTTGGACCGGCCCAATCCGGTCGGCCGCCAGGTCGAGGGCGTGAAGCTCACTCCAGGGTGGGAGAGCTTCGTCGGCGCCGGACCGCTTCCGATGCGGCACGGTCTCACCCTAGGCGAACTCGGCCGCTGGTTCGTCAAACTCCTCAAGCTCGACCTCGAATTCCGCGTCGTCGAGATGCAAGGCTGGCGCCCAGAAGCGCCGCCAGGGTTTGGTTGGCCGCTCGGCGAGCGGACATGGATCAATCCAAGTCCCAATGCGCCGCATCTTTTCATGGCGCGCGCCTATGCGGGAACGGTGATGCTCGAAGGCACGACGCTGTCGGAAGGGCGCGGCACCACGCGACCGCTCGAACTTTTTGGCGCTCCCGATATCGAGGCGCGGAAAATCATCGCCGAGATGCACGCGCTCGCCGCGCACTGGCTCGCCGGCTGCCGCCTGCGCGAATGCTGGTTCGAACCCACGTTTCACAAGCACGTCGGCAAGCTGTGCAACGGCGCGCAGATTCACACCGAAGACCAGAGCTATGACCACAGGGCCTTCAGGCCGTGGCGACTCCAGGCGCTCGCCCTCAAGGCGATCCGGCGCCTCTACCCCGATTATCCGCTGTGGCGCGACTTTCCCTACGAGTACGAGCACGGCAAGCTCGCGATCGATGTCATCAATGGCGGGCCGTCGCTTCGCCAATGGGTCGATGATCCGAGTGCGGTCCCGCACGATCTCGACGCGCTCGCCACCCCCGACGAGCAGGCATGGCTCGGCGAAATGGAAACGGTGCGGCTCTACTAGCGCATGTTCCGATCAGATGGAAACACATCGATCGTAGGGTGGGCAACGTGCCTACACGGGCCATGCCACTTGCACAACACGCAGGCGGGCGCGTTGCCCATGCTGTGGAACTATAACGAACTGGCCGACCGCGTGGGCAAAATCGCCACGGAGAGTCAAACCCGTTGGAACGATGGCGACGCGCGATTTTGCTCACCCTACGCGCTGAACGTAGACGCGTTGATCCGTGCCGGTCAAAAACTCGCGTGGCCGGGCGTACGCGGGAACGGGATCGCATCGCGCACATTGGCGAGGCCGGTCACGTAAGCGAGGGTGCGCTCGAATCCCAGGCCAAAACCGGCGTGCGGAACGGTGCCGTAGCGGCGCAGGTCGCGGTACCAGCCATACGGCTCCCGGTCGATGCCTCGTTCCGCGAGGCGGCGGTCGAGCACATCGAGGCGCTCCTCGCGCTGGCTGCCGCCGATGATTTCCCCGATCCCGGGCGCGAGTACGTCCATCGCCGCGACGGTTTTGTCGTCGTCGTTCACTCGCATGTAGAAGGCCTTGATCTCCTTCGGGTAGTTCATGACGATCACTGGCTTCTTGACATGCTTTTCGGTGAGATAGCGCTCGTGCTCCGATTGCAGGTCGATGCCCCATTTCACCGGGAATTCGAAGTCCTGCTTCGCGCGTTCGAGGATCGCGACAGCCTCGCCGTAATCCATGCGCACGAATTCGGACCTGATGATTCCGTCCAGCTTTGCCAGCAGCCCCTTCTCGATCCGCTCGTCGAAAAAGGCCATGTCGTCGCCCCGTTCGGTGAGCAGCGTTTCCAACGTGAATTTGAGCAGTCGCTCGGCAAGCGTCGCATCGTCGGAAAGGTCGGCGAAAGCGATCTCCGGCTCGATCATCCAAAACTCGGCGAGATGCCGGCTGGTATTCGAATTCTCGGCGCGGAAGGTCGGCCCGAACGTGTACACCTTGCTGAAGGCGAGGCAGTAAGCTTCGATGTTGAGCTGCCCCGAAACCGTGAGAAATGCTTCGCGCCCGAAAAAATCCTGCGCAAAATCGATCTTCCCCTGCGGCGTGCGCGGCAGGTTCGCGAGATCGAGCGTCGACACGCGGAACAGCGCGCCCGCTCCCTCGGCATCGGAGGCAGTGATGATCGGCGTATTGACCCAGAAGAAGCCGTTCTGGTCGAAGAACCGGTGAATGGCCTTCGCCAGCGTGTGACGTACGCGTGTCGACGCCCCGATCACATTGGTGCGTGGGCGCAGATGCGCGACCTCGCGCAGGAATTCCAACGTGTGCGGCTTGGGTTGGATCGGGTAAGTGTCGGGATCGTCAACCCAGCCGATCACCCGAATGGCGCTCGCCTGCATCTCGAAGGGCTGGCCCTTCGCCGGCGACGGCACGATCGCGCCGGTCGCCTCGATCGCGCAGCCGGCCGTCAGTTTCAAAACTTCGTCGGCATAGTTGGGCAGCGTATTGGGGGCGATCACCTGGACCGGATGGAACGACGAGCCGTCCGAAACATGCACGAAGGAGATGCCGGCTTTCGAGTCGCGCCGGGTGCGCACCCAGCCTTTGACCGTCACGGGCATGTCTTTCGGCGCCTCGCCGGCCAGGATCGCGCGCACGTTGTACCCGTTGGTGTCCATGGATCGAGAGTTACTCACGGGCCCCTGTGTTGTCCACTGGCGCGACGCCGTACGCCACCCCCGGAAGAACCTTTGCGAAAGACGGCGGTGCGGCGTTAGATGGCGACAGCAACATTTGATTGGGAGAGGAACCCATGCTGCTCAGCCGCCGCAGCTTTTCCGCCATGCTCGCCGGCACCATGTTGGCGCCGCGCAGTACGCTCGCGCAGGCCCCACGCTCGGCGCTTTATTCTGCCATCGGCAACGAGCTCACCCATTTCGAGATCGATTTCACTGATGCCGCGCTCGCGCAGCGTGGCAGCGTCAAGATGCCGGGCGGCGTGCAGTATGCGTGGCCGCATCCGTCGCAGGCCTATCTCTATGTTGCCTCCAGCACCGGCGGCACGGGTTTCAACCCCGGTCCGGGATTTGCGCCCGATCAGCATCATCTCGCGGCGTTTCGGATCGCCCCCTCCGGCGAACTCAGCCCCCATGGCGAAATGGTGCGGCTGAAATACCGGCCGATCCATATCAGCGTCGACCGCGCCGGCGAATTCGTGCTGGTGGCCTATAATTTACCGCCGGGCATCACTGTGCATCGGATCAAGGGCGACGGCAGCATCGGCGACGAGGTGAGCCAGCCCAACGATCTTGAGAAAGGCATCTACTTCCACCAAGTCCGTGCAACGCCGGGGAACAAGACGATCCTCGTGGTGGCGCGCGGCAATAATGCCGAGGCCGGCAAGCCGGAGGACCCCGGCTCGCTTCACGTCTATGGCTTCCACAATGGGGTGCTGTCGAACCTGCGCAAGATCGCGCCCAATGGCGGCTATGGTTTTGGTCCACGCCATCTCGACATCCACCCGTCGCGACCCTTCGTGTTCGTCTCGATCGAGCGGCAGAACCAGTTGATGGTTTTCCGGATGACCGAGGACGGCGACCTGGTCCCCGAGCCGCTGTTCACGCGGCCGACACTCGCTGATCCGGCACATCGCTTTCCGGTGCAGGCTGCCGGGCCGATCCACGTCCATCCGGCAGGCGGCTACGTTTATCTCGGCAATCGGTCGGGTATCGCCGGAGCCGCGGGTCCCGGGGTCGAGGTCGTCGACGGAAAAAAGGTGTTTTCCGGTGGAGAAAGCGACATTGCGGTCTTCGCCTTCAACCAGGAAACCGGCGAGCCGACCGCGATCCAGCACGCCGACATCCGGGCCGCGCATCCGCGCACCTTCTCGTGCGATTCAGGAGCGCGCCTCCTGGTGGCGGCTTCGCTCGCCGCGACGGCGAAGCGCGAGGAGGGACGTGTCGTCGCCATCCCCGCGGGCCTCTCCGTCTTTCGCATGGGTGCGGATGGCAGGCTCGACTTCGTGCGCAAATATGATCGCGACGTCGGACCCTATACGCAGTGGTGGAGCGGCATCGTTACGCTGGCGTAAGACAGACCCCGCAGCCCCGGCGAGAGCGCAGCGATACCCGGGACCGCTGCCAGACCGTTACGGCGTAGGTAGGACCAAACAACTGGGGAGGGCCGGAGGAACTGATGAAGCAAACAATGCCGTTTTTGATCGCGATATCAGCTGTCAGCTTTCTAGCCTCCACGGCAGCATTCGCGGATAGCTGCGTAGCCTATGGCAACGAAAAAACTGATTTTACCTGGCGTTTGTGCCCTGCAGGCGAGAAATATGAGAGGCAATACATCTACTTCGGCGTGTGGAGCAAGTTCTACAGCGTGCATGCCGATACGGGTGCATGCAGTTGGTCAGCACTCAAATCCAGTTGGATCTGTCCCGACCGAATGATCAGATGCGACGCGAAGCGATGCGGCCTGAGCTAGGGCCCGTTGACATACGGGGATTCCCTCCGACTCGCGAATGTGATTCAAGATCGCAACTGGGGAGGGCGATCTTGATTCGACTGATACTGACGGAGGCGCAATGGCGGCGCATCGCGCCGCTTCTTTCAGGTAAGGAGGGGGACCCAGGACGGCACGGCGAGAACAATCGGTTGTTTGTCGAGGCGGTGCTTTGGCTGATGCGGGCTGGAGCGCCTTGGCGTGATCTGCCTCGCGAATTTGGCAACTGGAACAGCGTGTTCCAGCGCTTTCGCCGATGGGCCAAGAAAGGTGTTTGGAAGCGTGTTTTCGAGGCTTTGCGTGAAGACCCGGATTTCGAATACCTGATCGTCGACTCCACCATTGTGCGGGCGCACCAACATGCCGCCGGCGCCAAAAAGGGGGAAGCGAAGATGAGGCGATCGGGCGTTCGCGCGGCGGCCTGAGCACGAAAATCCACATTGGCGTCGATGCTCTCGGTAATCCCGTCCGTTTTATTCTGACAGCAGGCCAAGTGAATGACATCACCCAGGCCGAAGGTCTGATCGAGGGCTTTTCCTTCGACAACCTGCTCGCCGACAAGGGCTACGACTCCGATCGCTTCCGTGCTCACATTGCCGATACGGGCGCCGAAGCCGTGATCCCGTCGAGCCGCTCGCGCGCTCAAGCAATCCCCTACGACACGCACATCTACGGGGACCGCAACCTGGTCGAAAGGTTCATCAATAAAATCAAGCATTTTCGTCGCATCGCCACGCGCTATGAAAAAACGGCGCTGTCGTTCGCCGCCATGCTATTCCTCGTCAGTGCCCTGATATGGCTCAAGTAATGTCAACGGGCCCAGCGCATGATCCCGTAAAGTTGCAGACTTTTCGGACAAGATCATGCGCAAATCTCAACGCATCCGTCGTCGAGCGCAGTCCGCGACGGATGCGCAAAAGAGATCGAGCGGGAGGCGATTCAAGCTGAACGCATCCCGCTCTGAAGCGGTGTTCGAAAACAAGTGTCTCAATACATGTCGCCAGCCGCGAAAGCTGCAAAGCTTGAGGGACGCGGCCCGGCGTTGCACGATTTAGGAAACAGGTCCGGCACGTCGCATTTGCTGCACGCGGCGGCGCACAGGCCGAACGCGACCGCAAGCAACACGGATAAAACTTTGCGCATCCCCACCCCTCTCGGATCGCGATCCCCCGATCGTGATCGCGCACCCCGGTAACAGGCCTTGTAGCCCGGGTAGAGCGCAGCAATACCCGGGATCGCTGGCTGCCGCTCAAATTTCCGCGCGCGGGCTTACGCACACCGCCGCAACTTGTGCGAACTCGGTGAGCGTCCCGGATTTCGCGCCGGTGTCGAGCGGGTCGACGCGCTGGCCGCGGGCGGTGCTCAATCCAGGCTACGCGCTCAAGAGCAGGCACTACTCATGCGCTAACCCATCCGCGGCGCACGCGGGGGCGGCGCCCCCGGGCCGCCCCGTCCAGGAGCACCTGCGCGCAGCAGCGGCTTCGGTTTGCCAGGCAGCAGGCCTTCGCGCTGCGCCCGCTTGCGGGCGAGCTTTCGGGCACGGCGTATCGCCTCCGCCTTCTCGCGCGCCTTCTTTTCCGATGGTTTTTCGTAATGGCCGCGAAGCTTCATCTCGCGGAAAATGCCCTCGCGCTGCATCTTCTTCTTGAGCGCCTTGAGGGCCTGGTCAACGTTATTGTCGCGAACGAGAACCTGCACGCGTCATCCTCTCGAATAAATGGAACTTGCAGGGAGGCCGCGCCGGTGAACTGGACGCCTGCCGCCGATTGTGCGCGCATTTACCAGAATGGCGCAACAAAGTCCAACTCAAGGTCGTTTAGGTCATCCTTGGAGAGGCCACCTGCCTGCCGTTTAGGGCATGATCCCGTAAGTTGCAGACTTTTCGGATAAGATCATGCGCAAAACAACACGCATCCGTCGTCGAGCGCAGTCCGCGACGGGTGCGCAAAACAGAACCGAGCGGGATGCGATTTAAGCTGAACCCATCGGGTTCGGGACGCCCACCCGGCCGGTGTACAAGGTGACCACCTGAAGTTTGCGCAACCAAAGTCAGACCGCGATGAATGTTGACAAGCGCGCAGACGTCGTAATTGCGGGCGGCGGTTTTGCCGGCCTCGCCCTCGCCGTGGCCGTGCGTGACGCATTGGGTCCTCGTTTCGGGGTGATCGTGGCGGACCCAAAACTCGCCAACCCTGCTCCGCGGCGAAACGACGAACGACCGGACTTGCGGGCGTCGGCAATCGCGGCGGCGCCCCGCCGCATGTTCGAGGCACTCGGGGTCTGGCGCGCCGTTGCCGAAGAAGCTCAGCCCATTTTGGAAATGGTGGTGACCGATAGCCGGCTCGAGGACGTGCTGCGGCCGACCTTTCTGAGCTTCGCCGGCGAGGTCGAGCCGGACGAGCCGTTCGCTCACATGATCGAGAACGGCCGGCTCGATGCCGCGCTGGCCGCACGGGCGATCACAATCGGCGTCGACATCGTCACCGTGCCGGTCCAGGGCTTTGTCCCCACGGCGCAGCAGGTGTCGGTGGACCTCGCCGACGGCACCACGATCGCTGCAAAGTTGCTGGTGGCGGCGGATGGCGCTCGGTCGCGCCTGCGGGAGCAAGCGGGTATTACCACTCACGGCTGGTCCTACGGCCAAGCCGCGATCGTTACCACGGTCGCGCATGAGCGTGACCACGGTGGCCGGGCCGAGGAGCATTTCCTGCCCGCCGGCCCGTTCGCAATCCTGCCGCTGCGCCATAACCGTTGCTCGATCGTGTGGACGGAGCGCGCCGAGGAGGCCGACCGGGTCGTGGCGTTGCCCGACGCGCAATTCCTCGCTGAACTGGAGCGACGCTTCGGTCTGCGGCTGGGTGAAATCACCGTGGTCGGCGGGCGCGCCACCTATCCGCTGGGATTGTGGGTGGCGCGGCGCTTTATCGCCGATCGCCTTGCCCTGATCGGG
Organism: uncultured Alphaproteobacteria bacterium; assembly: GCA_963844635.1. Lineage (GTDB taxonomy): Bacteria > Pseudomonadota > Alphaproteobacteria > Rhizobiales > Xanthobacteraceae > JAJPKK01. The sequence goes on along the minus strand of CAWJPD010000014.1, from coordinate 219,998 downwards.
GATGCCGCGCATGCCATTCATCCGATTGCGGGACAAGGCCTCAACATGAGCCTGCGCGATGCTGCAGCGCTTGCAGAAGCGATTGTCGATGCGGTGCGGCTCGGCCTTGATCCGGGCGGGATGGGCGTGCTCGAACGCTACCAGCGTTGGCGCCGCTTCGACACGCTGACCATGAGCATTTCGACGGACGTGCTGAACCGGCTGTTCTCGAACCGCTCGGATGGCCTGCGGCTTGCCCGCGACCTCGGCCTCGGCCTCGTGGATCGCCTTCCCGGCCTCAAGCGCCTGTTCATTCGCGAAGCGGCCGGCCTCGTCGGCACCATGCCGAAACTGCTGCGCGGGCAAGCGCCATAGCGCATGAAGCCAAAACCTTCCGCAGACTTTTGGACAAGATCATGCGCAAAACCGCTGTGCATCCATCGTCGAGCGCAGGCCGCAACGGATTTCGCAAAACGCCGTGCATTCGTCGTCGAGCGCAGTCCGCGACGGATGCGCAAAACCGCCGTGCATGCGTCGTCGAGCGCAGTCCGCGACGGATGCGCAAAACCGCCGTGCATGCGTCGTCGAGCGCAGTCCGCGACGGATGCGCAAAACCGCCGTGCATGCGTCGTCGAGCGCAGTCCGCGACGGATGCGCAAAACCGCCGTGCATGCGTCGTCGAGCGCAGTCCGCGACGGATGCGCAAAAGGAAACCAAGCGGGAACCCATTCCAGCTGAACGCATCCCGCGGCAGCCGGCAGAACCCGGTTGGCGTTAATTGGAAACGAACGTCAGTGCCGCAGGATAAGCGCGCCGATCGCGGGCCGCGGGAACGATTCTCTTCAGCCGGCGTTTTGCGCGACGGAGAGCGGCTTCATGGTTCCGGACGGATACAGAGATCGCGCCCTGACTTGCATGGCAGTGGCAGAAGGGATGCGGCATTCGCCAGACCGCCGCGCCATGCTGGAAATCGCCCAGCTTTATTTGAAGCTGGCCGATCAGATCGACGCTGCGAATACCTACACTTTCTCGTCTGCCCACAGCGGTACCACAAACACGGTCAAATCCTGCCCATCCTTATGACAACGGCACGCTGCCGACGTGGTCGCGGAACGCCTTTCGCGCCTCAATGCTTGCATACCAGCGTTCGAAATTAGGAAAGGCGGCCCGCTCCGGCACCAGCTGACGATATCGGTAGCTCATGACGGCAGCCGGGATGTCCCCCATGGAGAAGGCATCCCCAGCCACGAACTGGGTTTTTGCGAACTGCTCGTCGAGCATTTTCACCGCTGCGGTCGACTTGACCTTGCCCTCGTCGACGGCGTGGTGATCGCGTTTCTCTGGTGGGGTGCGAATCAGGTTCCAGAACACCGGCGAAATCGCCGGGCCGAACACCGAGAGCTGCCAATCCATCCATTGGCTGGCAAGGGCGCGGCCCCGCAAGTCCCACGGTTCCAGCATCGCCGAGCCATGCTTGGCAGCGAGATACCGGATGATCGAGTTCGACTCCCACAGAAAAAATCCGTCTTCCTCCTCCAGGGTAGGAACGAGGCCATTGGGATTCATCGCGAGATAAGGCGGTTCCCGGTTCTTGCCGAACGATCCGCCAACATCGATCCGCTCGTGGGGAAGATTGAGTTCGCCGATCGCGAACATCGCCTTCTGCACATTCGAGGACGTGTTTCGACCCCAAATCTTGATCATGTTGCTTCCCACTCGCGACTTTGTGGAATTCCAAAGGCAGCGACCGCCATGGCTGCTCGGTTTGCCGCGCCCAATGCCCTGAACGGCGAAAACCGCGGGTTCGTTCGCAGATCGCTATTCAAGCTGGCGGGCCTCTTCGGGCAGCATGATTGGGATACCGTCCCGGATCGGATAGGCGAGCTTGGCAGCGTGCGATACCAACTCCTGTTTTTCGCTGTCATATTCGAGCGGCGCCTTGGTTATGGGACACACCAGAATTTCCAGCAGCTTCGGATCCACGGTGCTGGCTGGGCGGTCGAAAGGCGCGTTGCTCATCGGATGCTCACCTCCGTGGCGGGAACATCGTTATCCCGACTTCGCGCTCCCTGTTCAAGCCGTACTCGGCGCGTTTTGCGAGGTAGCGCATGATCCCGTAAAGTTGCAGACTTTTCGGACAAGATCATGCGCAAGATCAATACGCATCCGTCGTCGAGCGCAGTCCGCGACGGGTGCGCAGAACATAATCGAGCGTGAGGCGATTCAATCTGAACGCATCCCGCTCTAGATTAGATTGGAGCCTTTCCTGAATGGTGCTGAATCGGCCGAGCTACTGGAGCGGCGGCTCGCCTTCGGTGCGCCGATTTGCAAGCGCAATCTCGGTTGCGGCAACCAGTATCTCGGCCCTGGTCTTGAGGTCGGGCGCTTCCAGCATCGCCTGCTTTTCGGCCGGATCGAAGGGCGACATCATTGCCAGCGCATTGACCAGCGCCTCGTTGGGGGCACTCTCGATGTCCTCCCAGTCCGCCTTCAGGTCATTGGCTTTGAGGAACTCGGTCAGAGCGTCGAGCACCGCCTTGCGGTCGACCGCGTCCTCCCCCTTGCGGGCAGTGAAATCATCCGGGTAGGCGGAGAAGTCGACGCGGCATTGCCGATAGGAAGTCGCGACTTTCAGTTCCTCGATCACCCGGAAGCGCGCGACCCCCGTCAACTGAACCAGATATCGACCATCTCCGGTCTCGGCGAACTGAAGTCATGCGACCGGCGCAGCCGACCGTGAACAGCCGTGGCCGCTCGGAGGCCTCGGAATGCGCGGCGTCGGGCTGGATCATGCCGATCAGGCGATGGCCATCGCGCAGGGAGTCGTCGACCAGGGCGAGATAACGGGGCTCGAAAATGTTGAGCGGCATCTGGCCCCGCGGCAGCAGCAGCGCTCCCGGAAGCGGGAATACCGAGATCACCTGCGGCAAATCAACCGGGCCACGATACACCGCGTTCATCGGCATCGCTGCACTCCAACGAGGCTCGCGAACCTGCTCGCCGCCGATACAAACCTAAAAGTGAACCTCGCGGCGACTATTGCGCCCCGCCGAACGAGGCCTCGTCCGCTGCCCGCGAAAGCGGGCATCCGGTAACCCCCGCATTGTCAACCTGTGCACCAACCGGAACACGAGGTCACCGGATCGCACGGTTGCACGGGCGATGACATCTTACGCGCTTATTTCCGCACAACGCCTCCACATCGCTGTGCCGTCAGCCCCACCGTCAAGCAAACAAGATTGAGGATAGGCGGCGGCGCCCGGCGACAGTGAACTCGTCGGTCGGGCCCCAGGCTTCAAAGAATTGTACCAGCTGCTTGCGCGCGCCGTCATCGTTCCAGTTGCGATCCCGGCGCACGATCTCCATCAGGTGGTCGAGTGCTTCTTGGCGGCGATTGTTCGCATTGAGCGCCACTGCGAGATCGAAGCGGGCCTGATGATCGAGCGGATTCGCCGCAACCTTCTTCTCGAGCTCGCCGACGGGCCCGAGCGCCGCCGCCTGCTCGGCGACATCGAGGGCCGCGCGCGCGGCAGCAACCGCCGGATCGTTGCGCTTCGCCTCCGGCACCGCAGCCAGGGTTTTGCGCGCCTCATCGGCGTTGCCCGTCTCCAGTTGGCTGCGCGCCAACCCGGCGAGAGCGGGGACGTTCGCCGGGTCGTCCGCCAGTATCTCGGAATAGATCTCGGCGGCCCCGGCAGCGTCGCCCTCCGCCAATGCGGCCTCGGCTGCCTTCAGGAGTTCCTTCTCCTCGCCACCAATGCCTCCCTTTGTGAGACGCTCCAGAAAGGCAGTGATCTGGCCTTCCGGCAACGCGCCGAGGAAACCGTCGACCGGCTGCCCATTCGCGAAGGCAAACACCGCCGGAATTGACTGAATTCCCATCTGCCCCGGGATGGTCGGGTGCTCGTCAATGTTCATTTTGACGAGTTTGACTTTGCCCTTGGCGGCACGAACGGCCTTTTCCAGCACCGGGGTCAACTGTTTGCACGGCCCGCACCACGGAGCCCAAAAGTCCACCAGCACCGGCTGACGCCGGGACTCCTCGATCACATCCTTCATGAAGGCCTGGGTCGTGGTGTCCTTGATCAGGCCATCCGCGGTGGCCGCCGCAAGACCGACATCCATCAGATCGACCTTTCCTCAATGGTCCCAAGCAGGTGTTCGAATCCCGATTAGATGGTAAACATCCACCCGATTGCAATGCAACTTTACGGCCGGGTACGACCTGTTCCTTGGTGATCGGGACGATGTGCGGCTGGTGCGCGCTGGCGGTCAGGGACCCGATCAGCCCGGCCGGAGAGATCGAGGCCGTTACCGCGTTCACGAGGGGGTGATGATTTCGCGCGTGTTCGCCATCATTGCCGACGAGGTGAGAACGTCGATCGTCGACCGACCAACGGGAGAATGTCCGCTTTCCGATCCAGGACGATTGCGGCGTTCGGGACGGTTAGAGCGGGATGCGTTCAGTTTGAACCGCGTCCCGCTCGATTATCATTGATTATGCGCATGATCTTGTCCGAAAAGTCTGGGCAACCTTACAAGATCATGCGCTAGCCCCGACAATCCCCGCGTTCCACGCCCGCCCGCGATCAATTCGCGGGCGCGATGACGCTGCTTTCGATGGGAACGTCCTTGGCCGAGAGGCCGAGATACACAGTAAGGTCCTTGCATGTGGCCTTCACCTTGTCCACGGCCCCGGGAGTGACGGTGGTTCCCCAGACGTAGACGCGCGACAGCTTGGGCAGGGTCGAGACTTGATCCAGGCCGGCATCTGTCACGTTGGTGTTGGTGAGGTTCAGATATGTCAGGTTCTTCAGACCGGCGATATCCGCAGCAGCATCATCGGTGATGGCGTTTTCCTCCAGCCGCAGGCGACGCAGGTTGGCGAAGCCAGCAACGGTCTTGACCTCCGCGTCGGTGACGCCGGCATGCCTGAGGTTGAGCCGCAAAATGTTGGGACCGAAGCTCGTCAAGTCATTAATCATTTCGGGCGTCACCGGATGGGCCGAGACATAATCTACATCCAGCAGGTTGGACCCCTTCGCCACCTTTCGGACGATGAAGCCCTCATCCACTGTCTTGGCGACCGCCGCCTTGTCGGCTTCGGCCACTTGCGGGAGCGGCGCCTCGTCCGGGTCCGCCGCGGCTGCTTCCTCCTCCTCGCCTGTCCCGTCAGTGACCCCTATTACCGCCGCGATGGCCGAGGAGGCTTCCGCCGTCAGCTGCAGGCTGCCCACCGTCGTGCTCTTCGGGGCACCTTGCGCTATCCACCACCCGATCGAAGCGATCTCGTTCTTGTCGAGCGGCGTCTTGCCGTTTCTCGGCATGAAGTCGGAACGGTCCGGCGTGAGGGTGACACGATGGAAAAGATCGGAGGTGGTGGGATTTCCGGGCGTAATTACCGGGCCCTTGCGAGCCCCCCTTCATCAGGGTCTCGTAGCTCGCCAGCGAGAGGCCCCGGACGTCTTGGTGTTGTTATGGCAGCTCGAGCAGCGCTGTTCCAAGGCTGGTTGCACGACATCGAGATAAATGTCCGCCGAGGCTAGATCGGCGGGTTTGGGCCTCGGCCCCGCATCGGCCGGCAGACCGGCGAGCACGCGGATAGGGCCGGGTGCGTACTGCGCGAGATAGGTGTCACCGTGGGTGAGGCTGCCGCCGAGGTGCCCCGTCAGGAGCATCAGGAACAGAACCGCGGCGACGGGAATACCCCAGACCTTATCGTAGGCCCGATCGAGAGCCGCCCCAGGGGCAAAGAATGACCGCACCCTTCTGTCGATCCGCGACCGAATCGTTTCCGGCCCATCCGAGCTCGGCCAAGCGGCCAGCGGGTGCAGGCGCAAGCGCAGAATGGCCGTGAGGCAGGTGACCGTCGCGAGGGTCATTCCCGCCAAGCCATGGGCTTCCACGGCGGGTATGTCGTCAAAGCTTTCCTCGGTGGCGTGCATCAGTCCGAGCGCCACTGTCGCCAGCGCGCTGATTGCGCCGGCGATCCAGGTGGGAGCCAGCGCGCTCTCCAGAAACCTGAACCGGCGAAACCGGACCATGATCTCCAGCGCGATCGCCAGCGTCAGGATGCCGAGCGGCAGGTGCAGGATCAGGACATGAAAGCGTCCGAGGAACCAAACGAACGGCATCAAGCGTTGGCCTTGGCGAGAATTCCGTGGAGCACGTTGCCCGCGGTGTCGGTGAGGCGGAAATCGCGGCCCTGGTAGTGGAAAGTCAACTGCTTGTGGTCGATCCCAAGGAGGTAGAGCATGGTTGCGTTCAAGTCGTGGACCTCCACCGGATCCTCGACGATGTTGTAACTGAAGTCGTCGGTCTTGCCATAGGCAATCCCCGGCCTGATCCCACCGCCTGCCATCCAGACGGTGAAATTGCCGGCGTGGTGATCGCGGCCCGCCGTGGGGTTGATACCACCCTGCGCGAAGACGGTGCGGCCGAACTCGCCTTTCCAGGTGACCAGGGTGTCGTCCAGCAAACCGCGTTGCTTGAGGTCCGTAACCAGAGCGGCGGAGGGTTGGTCGACGGCCCAACAATCGGCGGGATGAAGCCGGGCGATGTTACTGTGGTGGTCCCAACCGACCTGAAATCAAGTGCACGTACTTCACGCCCCGCTCAATCAGGCGTCGGGCAAGCAGGCAGTTGCGGGCGAAGCTGCCCGGCTGATGCACCTGCGGGCCGTACATGTTGAGGACGTATTCCGGCTCGTCGCTGAGGTCAGTGACTTCCGGCACCGAGTCCTGCATGCGGTAGGCCATTTCGTACTGCGCGACCTTGGACAGAATCTCCGGGTCGCCGTTCATCTGATATTGAAAGTGGGACAACTGGTCGATGAAATCCAGCTGGCCGCGACGCTCCTCACGGCTGATGCCGTCAGGGTTGGCGACGTAGAGAACAGGCTCATTGGCGGAGCGGAATTCGACGCCTTGGTGGTTTGAGGGCAAAAAGCCCGCTGACCAGGTCGCCTGGGTCGCGCCGACACCCGATCCCTGGTACTGCGACTTCATCACCACGTAGGCCGGCAGGTTCGCGTTGTCGGTGCCGAGCGCGTAGTTGACCCACGCGCCCTGCGAAGGACGGCCCGGCAGCTGAAAACCCGTATGGATCAGAATGTCCGCCGGATCGTGATTGACCTGCGGCGTCCACACCGAATGTATAAAGGCGATGTCGTCGGAGATCGCGCCGATATGCGGCATCAGATCGGACACCCAGCGCCCGGATTTGCCGTATTGCCTGAACGGCGCGAGCGGGGCCATCAACGGGAACGAAGTCTGGCCGTTGGACATTGACGAGATTTTTGCATTGCCTTTCACCGAGGGCGGGATTTCTTCGCCGTGGCGCTTGATGACCTCGGGCTTGTAGTCGAAGGTGTCCACCTGTGACACCGCGCCCTTCATGTGGATGTCGATCACCCGCTTGGCCCGGGCTGGAAAATGACCGGTGGTCAGCTTGCCCAGATTGGGACTGGATTGCGGACCGGAGGCGCCGGCCGAACCCACCTCCTTCGCCAGGGATGTGCCGCCTCCGAGCAGCTTGGCCGCGGCAATGACCCCGAGGCCCATGCTGGAGCTGAGCATGGCCCGGCGCGTCAGGTTGGCGATGATGCTCGGATCGATCTCGATCTTCCTGCTCATTGTCTTCCCTCCAACCCGTAGGTGGGTCGAGCGCTAGCGAAAGCTAAAAGCTAAGGCGTAGTCCTTGGACGGCGCGGAGGGGTTTCGTATCACGCAACCCATCCGACGCCGTGACGAGCGATGCGCGCTCTCGCTTTCGCGCTAGCGCAGGGAATAGGCGTCGGGCGTGTTCATCACGCCGGCGGTGACGACCGTCAGCGCCGCGAGATCGACCGGGTCAAGTTCGGGATCGGCCGGAGCCAAGCCGATGGCGAGAAGCTTCTTCGCATCATCGGGCGACTCACGCATGCGGGCCAATTCCGATGAACGGTAAGCCTTGATGGTCGCGAGTTCGGTCGCGTCTGGATGACGGCGCACCGCCAGGCGCCACATCGTCGTCAGCTGTTCGTCCACGTTGGCGGAGGACTTGATCGCCCGCTCGGCGAGCTTGCGATAGGCCTCCATGAATTGGGTGTCGTTCAGCATCGCCAGGCCTTGCAGCGGCGTGTTGGAGGTAGGCCGGGCCACCTGGGCGTCGCGACGGTCGGGCATGTCGAAGGGCACGAGGTTCGCCGCCGGCGCATTGCGCTTGACGAAAGTGTACATCGAGCGCCGGTAATTCTGCTCGGCCGGAACATTGGTTGGATAGACCACTTCACCCTGGGCGACGCCCTCCCAGATCGAAGTCAGGGGCGTAGGGGAACACCGCGTCGCCGCCGACTTTTTTGATCAGCAGGCCCGAGGCCATCAGGGCGGAGTCGCGGATGGTCTCAGCGGGGAGCCGGAAACGGGGGCCGCGTTCCAGCAGGAAATTGCGCGGGTCTTTCTCCAAATTCTCGGCGCTGATACTTGAGTTTTGCCGATAGGTGGCGGACATCACCATCAGCTTGTGCATGTGCTTCACGTCCCAGCCCGAGTGGATGAACTCAACGGCCAGGTAGTCCAACAGCTCCGGATGCGTCGGGTTGGTGCCCTGCGTCCCAAAATCGTCCACAGTCTGTACGATGCCGTTGCCGAAGTGGCCCTGCCACATGCGGTTGACGTAAACGCGGGCGGTCAGAGGATGCTTGGCGTCGAACAGCCATGTTGCAAGACCCAGTCGCGTGCGCGGCAGCTTCTCGTTCCACGGAAACACCCGCGGGATCCCTTGCGGCTGCACTTCCTGCCCATAGGAATTGTAGACGCCGCGGTCGAGCACGTAGCTCTTGCGCAGGAGCGGCTGGTCGCCGGCGACCATGATGCGATTGATCGGCGTTTCCACGCGCTGCTCGGCGAGCCGCGCTTCGGTCAGCTCCTTCCAGGCCTTCTGAACCACCGGGTCCTTCTGCGCCGAAATCAGGGCCATGTCGGCCTGGGCTTGCTGCGGCGGCACGGCCTCCGCTGCTTTCGGATCCTGCAGATAGGCCACTTCAAGCGGGGTCAGCGCGCGGGTGACGACGTGGAGCTCGTCGAGCGCGCCGTCCACCAATTCCGGACGGTTGAAGTTGATCCCGGAGGCCAAGCCGAAATAGCTGGCGAACCCGGTATTGGCCCCCACCGGGAACGACGTGCGCGTGAGGTGGTTATGATCGACCTCGATCGGCGATTCCATCCCATCCACATAAAGGTGCATGCCCTCGGCGTTGGAATTGCCGTCATAAGTCGAGGTGATGTGCACCCACCGGCCAGTGGGAATAGTCTCCTTCGTGGAGACTTGCAGCGTTTCTTGAGGGGCAAGATGGATGATGCTGTATGACAGCCTGCCATTGGCCAAGCTCAGCTCGTATCCTTGGCCTTCGATGACGCCATTATTGTACAGGATCGAGGCTGAAGGTCCGGCGGGCCGCGTCGTGTCCACATAGGCCTCGGTTCGAAGCTTCAGCCAGAAATCCAAGCTGTAGGGCTGGGTGCGCTCGAACATGCCCACCGACTTGTCGGCTGCAAACACCGAGTCGCGCAGCTGGATGCCTTCACCCTTGTGGCCGGGCACGAATTTCACGTTGCTGAGCAACGCATTCTTGCCGTCGCCGAGGCCGGAATCGCTCCATTGCAGCGTCTCGGCATGGATCCATTGCGGCAGCCGCCGCTCGGTGATGCGTGAACTGCCCATCCCGAGGCGATTGTCGGTGTAGCCGGAAGCGATAAGCTGCTCCATGGCCCACTCGACCTCGCGGGAGGCAAGGCGCGGCAGGCCCGGATCGGCCTGCATCGCGGCCAAGTCGCCCGCCATCACGGCGCGACGGCCGAAGGGAGACACGGCCGCCGCCTCGCCGCGGCCCAGCATCGGGGTCGGCTTGCCGGCGCGAACGTCGTCCAGGATTTTCTTCTGCAAGGAGGTTATCACCTGGGCGGGGGGCATGCCGTCAAAGGTGTTCTTCTCGCCGTCCACCGGAATACCCTTGAGCGGTGCAGCCGGCTGCACATAGATGGACGAGAAATCGCCGGTATAGCCGCTGTCCAGGGGATAGTAAGCTTGGGTATCGGCCTTGATCGACGCATCAATGAAGCTCGCGCGCTCGCTGTCCGGCGTCGCGGCAAGCGCGGCCGCAGCTTTTTGTTGCGCTTCGCGCAGCGCGCTCTGATACGCTGCGTCCTTGGTCAAGACCGCGGCATGGGCTTCGGTCAGCCTGTCGGCCTGTAGCGCGGTTGGCCATTCCAGGGTTGTGCCGCGAGGCGTCCCGCGGCTCGCCGAGGCCAGGCCGCCCTCCTCCATCTGGTTGAAGAAGGCGCCGATCGAATAATAGTCGGCCTGGGCGATCACGTCGTATTTGTGGTCGTGACACTTGGCGCAGCCGACGGTCAGGCCAAGGAAATCCTTGCCGATCAGCTCGGTGCGCTCGTTCACGTTGTTGACGCGGAACTCTTCGTCGATCGAGCCGCCTTCGGAATCCTGACGGCCGGCCTTGAGGAAAGCGGTGGCCAGAAGCTGCTCGCGGGTCGGGTTCGCGAGCTGGTCGCCTGCAAGTTGCCAAGTGACGAACTGGTCGTATGGCATGTCGCGGTGAAACGCGTCGATCACCCAGTCGCGATAGGGATAGGTGAGCGGACGCTCATTGTCGTTCAAGCCGCCGCGGGTGTCCGCATAGCGAGCGACGTCGAGCCAGATATTGGTCTGGCGCTCGGCATATTCGATCGACGCCAGCAGGCGATCGACCAGCCTCTCGTAGGCGTTCGGGTCCTTGTCGTTCACGAACGCATCGACCTCTTCGAGCGTCGGCGGCAGGCCGGTCAAATCCAGCGTGACGCGGTTGATCAGGGTCTCGCGATCGGCCTCAGTTGAGGGCGACAGGCCCTCTAGGGCGAGCTTGGCATAAATGTAGCGGTCGATCTCATTGATCGCTTTGCTGTCCCATTGGGTCTGCTTGGGCTTGACGATCGCAGGCGCGATGTAGGCCCAGTGCTGCTTGTATTGGGCGCCTTGCACGATCCAGCGCTCGATCACCGCTACGTCGCGGGCGGAAAGGGTCTTGTGGGCCTCCCTGGGCGGCATCTTTTGATCAGGGTCGGTGGAGGTGATGCGCTTGTAGAGCTCGCTTTTGCGCAGGTTGCCCGGCACGATGGCGCGCCTGTTCTTGTCGTCCGGGATCGGGTCGTAAGCCGATTTCTGGAGGTGCTTGCTGGACAGGATCATCACGACAAACTTCGGCGTTTGAACGAAATACATCGGCTCGGTCATCGGCCTCAGCAGGAACCCGGGAACGCCAACCGGCCAGCAACTCGCGTGAGGGGGATTGGCCGGTTTTCCGGCAAGGACCAGTTCGTTGCGCTTGCGCACCACCTCCCTTGCCCAGGGCTGAAGAATTGGACTGTTGAGATCGGCGAGCTGTTGTGTCGGCTGCTTTCCAGTAACGCGGAACTCGTCGTTGGTAACGTAAGGACGCGCATGATCCTGCTGCACGGGGCCGGCGCCGCTTGGAGGCCGCATGAACTGGCGATTGTAGGCGAACCATCCGGCACTTGCATTGGGCGCAAAATTGGGGATCGCCGGCTGGGCAGACGCTGAAAGGGTCAAGCAGCCCGCGAGACCAGCTGCGGCGAAGACACCTGCGAATTTCTTTGCACATCCAGCCATCGGCTTCCTCCTCCGGAGTACGGCGATCGACGGGCACGATCGCGGAAGAAAGTGCGCCACTCCAATCATATCCCGACATTCGAAGACGGTCATCGGGGCAGATGAATTGAATTGCATTCTGCGCCGTTAGTTTGGGCAGACGGAGAATGCAGGAAAGCAGTAGCATCTTGGCGCCCGGTTTGGATCGGGTCCGCAGCTCAAGGCAGACAGACCCGCGATGCGCGAGCCGTTTTTTCCATCACGATGGCGGCAGTTCCCAAGACCGCTGTGATCCTTTTCGGTCTTTGCCGTGCGACGACGGCCACGTCAAAAGTTGCTGTGCGGCTCGCATCGCCCGTCCTGCGCGACGGTGAGCATCACTTGGTTCGACGACCCTGACATTCATCCGGCTGAACGTTGGATTGTAAGCAGGAGGTTTCCATGAACGCAGGACGAAAGCTCCTTCCGGTGATGATAGCGGCCGCCGCGATTGCGAATCCCGCTTTCGGGCAACGCGTGCAGCCATCAGCGTCTGCGCAAGCGAACGAGGGGAAGCAGATCGCCACGGCCGTCCCCGATCTCTCCGGCCTGTGGAGCCACCCCTCCCTTCCGGGGTTCGAACCGCCGTCATCGGGGCCGGGGCCGGTCGTGAATAAATCCCGCTTGCGAACCGGAATTGGCAATCTCTCGCAGTTGGTCGGCGATGACAGCAACCCGATCTTGAGGCCCGAGGCGGCGGAAGTCGTGAGAAAGGACGGCGGAATTTCACTCAACGGCATCGCGTTCCCGAGCCCGTGGAATTAGTGTCGCCCCCAAGGAGTGCCATACATATTCTCCAACATGGGCATGCAACTGCTCCAGCAATCCGACAAGATTACCATCCTCTACCATCACAATCATGAGTTCCGCCAAGTGCCCCTCAACCAGCCCCATCCGGCGGATGTGAAGCCTTCATGGCATGGAGACTCGGTAGGTTATTATGACGGCGATACGCTGGTGATCGATACGATCGCCGTCAAGATCGGCCCGTTTTCCATGGTCGATTGGTACGGCACGCCGCATACGCCCGCGCTGCACGTCATCGAGCGTTATCGGCTCCTCGAATTCGAGGATGCAAAAGAAGGCTTCGAGCGAGACGCAAAAGAGAATGTCCAACTTGCCGCTGGGTCGGATGACGGACCAGCTCCGGATCTCAATTACAGGGGCAAGCACTTGCAGCTTGTGTTCACCGTGGAGGACCAGGGGGTCTTCACGATGCCATGGTCGGCGACGATCACGTATCGGTACCCGTTGGACGGATGGTCGGAATTTATTTGTTCCGAAAACAGGCATGAGTATTACGCCGGGACCGAGACCGCCGTGCCAGCCGAGGACCGGCCGGACTTTTGAGTGGGTGCAGGCAACGACACGGTGAAATCTCCCGTTGCCGCCCACCCGTGAGGATTGTTCAAAGCCCTGCGCGAATTGAAGCCGTGGCGCGAATTGAAGCGGCAAGTGCCGCTGTTCAGAAATCCGCCTTGTCCGAGCTTGGCACCTCGGCATGTTTTCCAGGGAAGTACCCATGCGGATTTTCGGCGCAGACGAATTCGGCCCACGGGGCCGACGTGTGCCGACGCGTGATCGACGCTGACCATGGCATCGTGAACACGCCCTGATCTTCGACGGTGAATTCAAGCTGCAACGCGGTGCCCTTGTCGCCCGGATAGGGGGCAAAGCCGTCGCCACCCTCGACGCGGGCAACAACTTTTGCGCCGCGTTCCTCTGCGGCTTTCGCCGCATCCTCGTCAATGAGCCGATAGCGCTCCACGACATGGAGCGCCGGCGTGTAAGGGGTGCCGTACCAATCGACCATTGAAAACGGCCCGATCTTGATGCCGACGGTATCGATGACCAGCGTGTCTCCCTCATAGTGCCCGACGGAGTTGCCGTACCAGGACGGCGTCACCTTCGCCGGATGGGTCTCATTCAAACGCACATAACGGACCTGGTGGTCGTGATCGTAAAGGATGACGATGCGACCCGGCTGCGCAATGATTTGCATGCCGAAATCAGAAAACATGAAGGGCACCTGCTCCGGCCAGCAGTGGTTGCGCGGGGTCGGCAGGGGCACGCCGGTTGCCTCGACTTCGCCGTGCTTCTTTACGGCCTCGGCCGCCGCCGGCTTGAGGATCGGGTTGGTGTAGTCGCCAACATATCGGTAGCGGTCGCCCGCCCCGCGACGCCGGGCGGTATTCGCCACGGGGCCGGGGCCCGAGAGCTGCGGTTGGAAGCCGCAACAGAACAGATAGGCCCATGTGCCGGAGAAATCCGGGACCGTTTCCGTAAATGGCGCCGCATTGTGGGCGGGGTCAACCACGGTCGGCGCCGTTTGTCCGAACGCCGGCAGTGCCGCTGCCGATAACACCAACGTAAGGAAATCCCGGTGCGCATTCATGCTCGAATCTCTCTTTACGTCCGTCCGAGGGGCACCCGACGTCCGTCTGAGGGGCCCCAGTGCCCAATGAGATTGTATCGCAAAATCGGCCGCGAGGCATGGTCGCAAGGGTTTGCCCGCTCGCAGCGGGAACGGGCTTCAGCTCGCCGCCGGCTCGTCGAGGGCCGGGCCTGCGGCGAGGATCGCGTCCGCACCGCCGATGATCATTTTCGCATAGGCAGGAGCTTGCGCGGCGATGTTTTCGGCAAAGAAGCGCGCAAGCACGACACGGGCTGCCTTTTCAGCTCCATCGTGTTCGGCAAGCCGGGCCGCGGCAAGCGCTTCCTCGGCGAGCATGCAGCCCCCGGCGGCGGAAGCAAACAGCCTCAAGTAGGTCGATGCTGCGGCCAGTGCCGCTTCGGGACGCGTCTCGAGCTTTGCTAAAACCCATTGTGTCGCCTGCGCCAAGCCTTCGACCGCTTCGGTCAGCCGGGCGCCGCTCTCACCGAACGCCGGATCGTTGGCGGACGAAATCTCCGCAGCGCTGCGTCGCAATTCGTCCAAATAGGCGGCGACGGCCGTGCCGCCTGCCATCGGTACCTTGCGGGCGATGAGGTCTATGGCCTGGATGCCGTTGGTGCCCTCGTAGATCGGCGCAATGCGAACATCGCGATAATATTGCGCGGCTCCAGTCTCTTCGATGTATCCCATGCCGCCATGCACCTGGATTGCGAGCGAGGCGACTTCGCTGCCGATATCGGTGGCATAGGCCTTGGCGATCGGCGTGAGTAGGGCGGCGCGATCGGCCGCGGCTTTGCGGCCCGCAGCGTCGCCGGCAAGCCGCGCGCGGTCGATGGCGACCGCAGTGGCATAGCAGAGCGCGCGCGCAGCCCGCGTCAATGCACGCATGGTGAGGAGCATGCGCCGCACGTCCATGTGGGCGATGATCGGCGTGGCCGAGCTTTTGGCCGCGCCGCCGCCCTCGGCACGCCCTTGCCGGCGGTCGCGCGCATAGGCGAGGGCTTGCTGAGTCGCGGCTTCGGCAACGCCGACGCCCTGCAGGCCGATGGCGAGCCGGGCCTCGTTCATCATCGTGAACATACAAGCCATGCCGCGGTTTTCCTCGCCGACAAGAAAACCTGTGGCACCGCCATGGTCGCCATACACCATCGTGCAGGTCGGCGAACCATGCAGACCCATTTTGTGCTCGATGGAATGGGCGCGCACATCGTTGCGCGAGCCTGGCGCGCCGTCGGCGCCGACCAGGAATTTCGGGACCAGGAACAGTGAAACGCCCTTGGTCCCATCCGGGGCCCCGGCGATGCGCGCCAGCACGAAATGAATGATATTTTCAGTGAGGTCGTGCTCGCCATAGGTGATGAAGATTTTGGTGCCGAAGAGGCGCCAGGTGCCGTCCGCATTGCGTTCCGCCCGCAGGCGCAGGGCGCCAACGTCGGACCCCGCCTGCGGTTCGGTGAGCTGCATCGTGGCGGTCCATTCGCCGGACACGAGTTTCGGCAAGTAAGTTTTCTTGAGCGCGTCGCTGCCATGGGCTGCGAGCGCATCGATGGCGGCCATGGTGAGGGTCGGCCCGACCGCAAAGGCCATGGCGGCCGCATTCCACATTTCGATGCAGCAGGCGTTCAGCGCGCGGGGCAGGTTTTGACCCCCCCATTCGATCGGGGCGGCAAGCCCATTCCATCCCGCGGCGGCCCAGTCACGGTAGGCCTGTTTCCAACCTGGCGGCGTGAGGACCTCGCCATTTCCGAACGTCGCGCCGACGCGGTCGCCGACGATGTTCAGCGGCGACAAGACGTTGGTGGCGAAGCGGCCGGCTTCACCGAGCACCGCGGCCAAGTCGTCATCGCCGATGTCGGCGTAAATGCCGGATTGGCGCGCCCGCGCGAAGCCCGCCGCGTGCTTGAGGCTGAAGATGATGTCTCCGACCGGGGCGCGATAACCCATGTGCTCAAAAGCCTGCGGGAGCGACCCGGCATAAGGGTTCCCGCGAAAATAACACAATCGTTCTGGTGGCAGTACGTGCACCAGCGCGATGGCTGCTGCCAAGTACCGGAGCAGTTATTTTCGCGGGTACCCTAGCCCCGCTTCTCTAAGCGCCGGCGCGCCGCGCCGGCAAGGGCCGGGAGGCATGAACAAGGGGCGTGGGCGGGCACGCAAGCTCAAGCGGCAATGCGTGAACAAGGCACGACCCTGTGGCTGGCGCAACAAAATTGCGATGCATCACCTACGGGATGGTGGTGCGCCGCGCACGAAGGTCACGCCGCGTCGTGCGAAATGGCCCCGATCTCGGCTCGGCAGCTGTTTTCGATGGTGCTCGCGCGCGCCGCAGCCGCCCCGAACAGCTCATCATGGGACCACGGCAATTTCGCCCTTCATCTGCGGGTGCAGGCTGCAGAAATAGGCGAACTGTCCGGGGCGATCGAACGTCAAGCTGAACTGATCGCCTGTATCGACCGCCCGCGAGCGAAACGCACCGCCGGTCGCGACAATCGTGTGCGGGACATCGTCATGGTTTTCCCACGTGACTTGGCTTCCGACCGAAACGGTCATCTGTGGCGGCTTGAACATGAACGCCTCGATCGCGACAACGCGGGATTCACCGGACCTCGCAGTGGCAACGACGATGCAGGCGGCGATGCCGCCTGCCGCCGCCGAGCCGAGAAACTGGTGCTTCAGAACCATGGAACAGCCTCTTCAATATCGCCAGGGAGCCGCTGCCCGCAGCGTGAATATGCACGTGCGTCCGCCGCGACCGGCGCAAGCGATAGCCTCATGCCGTCGCGAGTTCGCAGTCAGTTATCGCCAATGGCTGGGTGCCTTGTTTGACAGTCACGGCGGCGATACCGAGCACGCTGCGAAGCTTGTCATCCGGTACCCGCATTGGCCCGGGGGAAGGCGCGGTTCCCGGCGCAGGCTGCGGAAAGGCGGTGGAGCGCGCCGTGTGGAACGTTACGGTGCCTTCGATCTTCTGCATGATCTGATGGATGTGTCCGTTCAGCACCGTTACCGATCCGAAGCGCTTGAGGAGAGTGAGCGCCTGGGCGGCATCTTCGGTTCCCCAGCCCCAGTCGGCGCTCACCGTCCAGAACGGGATGTGTGCGAAGACGACGATAGGCGTCGAAGCGCTCTTCGCCTTGAGATCGTCGGCGAGCCAGACAAGCTGGTCTTCTCCCAACGCTCCCATTCCGCCGGCCTTGAGGTGTGCAACGTTCACAAGACCGACGAAATGAACCCCGTTCTGGTCAAACGAATACCAGCCGGTTCCTTTAGCCGTTGTTCTCTTGCCGTAGCGCTCGAGGTAGGCCTTGCCAATACCCTCGTCGATGATGTCGTGTTCGCCCGGGACGTAGAAGGTTTCCAGCCTGGCCTTGCCGATCGCCTGCTCGGCATTGTCGAATTCTTCCGGCTTCGAGAGGTGGGTGATGTCGCCGGTGTGAACGATGAAGGCCGGCTGCTGCGGCAAGGCTCCCGCTTTGGCAATCGCTTCCTCCAAGGTGGCAAGCGCGTTCGGATTGGCCGGAGCCTTGAATCCGACATGGCTGTCGGAGATCTGCAGAAAGCTGAAGCCTCGGGCGACCTGCGCCTGCGCTGGTGAAATGCCGATCAGCGATGAGCGCGGCACTCCGCCCGTGACGGTCCACAGCACACCGGTGCCCGCCCATAACGTGCATTCCAAAGCGGTGCGCCGATCAACGCCGTCTTTGCCATATTGCGCCATGCCTACCTCCTTTTCAGCCCCGATCGGCTGACAACGAGGAAGACTGAGATGCGCGGCGGTTTATTCCTTGCGGCGATGTGGAATTTTTATTGGTCGGCGGGCGCGGTGCGGAACAGGTCGGCGAAATGTTCAAGGTCAGCCGCGGCAACGTCGGAAATCGCCCAGTACAAGATGCCGTCCTGGGTCCAGCGGACGAGATTGTAGCCATCGATCATGCTCGGGATTGGCGCTGCATTTGCAAGGCGCGGCCGCGGGATCGCCATCAAGCTGATCAGGTGTTTGCGGTGATTGTAAATCAGTGTCGGCACGGCAACTTCGCCAACGACATCGATGCGGCCGCCGACCAGCGGGAAATCGCTGCTGGCAAGATCGATGACCCGGGGCGCCTCCGGAATGCGCCCATTGAACCACGGCTTGACGGTATGGCGATCGGAGGAGGCGACATCGAACGGCTGCTGCGCCATCAGTGACCTGATATGGGCGTCGACAACGCTGCTGCGAACGTCATCGATCTGCGACGGCGCGCGCAAGATCGACATCGCGCCACCCGTGACGAAAGCGGTGAGGACGACTGAAGCGGCGATCGCTCGCCACGAGAACTGCGCGTGTGCGGAACGCGGGGCCGATCCGCGCAGCCCGACCGCGGTTTCGATCCGGCTTCGCAACTCGGGAGGCGCCGCTTCCACCGAAAGGTGCTCGCGCATCATCCGCTGCACCGCTTCGATGCGTTGGCATTCGGCCCTCATCGCAGGATCGCTCGCCATCCGCTGCTCGATCGCAAGCGCGTTCGCCAGGTCGAGTTCGCCGTCCAGATAGGCATGGATGAGAAGTCGTTCGTCGGTCATCGATGTGGGCGTCATGAGTTGGTTCCGATTGCCTTGATCATATGATTGCGGGCCCGGGCGAGCCGTGACATCACCGTTCCGATCGGCACTTCGGTAATTTGCGCGATTTCCCGATAGGCGAGGCCCTGAACGTCGCGCAGCACCAGGGTTTCCCGATAGACGGTCGGCAAGGTCTCGATCGCGGCCTCGAGCCGCGCCGCATCGCATTTGGCAAGCAGGGCCGTTTCCGGGGTCTCGGCATCTCGTGCGCTGGCGTCAGCCTGCGTACTCTCGACGGCTTCCAGATCGTCAACCATCACGAGCGCAATTGGGCGGTTCTTGCGAAGCCAGCTATTTGCGGTGTTGCGGACGATGGTCAGGACCCATGCCCGGCCATCGCCATGGGTCACGGTTTCGATTGCTGCGAAAGCGCGCAAGCAGGCTTCCTGTACCACATCCTCGGCGTCGGAACGGTTGCCGGTCATCCAGCGCGCCAGTGAAAAGGCCTGATCAAGATGCGGCAGCACGTACCAGGCAAACCGCGCGTGATCGCTGTCGGTTTCGCTGGGCAACCGATCGACCGGACCGCGCTGAGCGGTCTGAACAGCAACGAGGCGCGTGCGATCGTCCGACTGATCGCCCCGACGTGCGTTCTGCCGGCGCCCGCGAAAGGGTAGCACAATCATTTGGGCCAACTCCGCAGGGCGAGGCGCCGATAAGACAGCATCTCGGCGCCGGGACGAATACCAAACGAGCGCGCGGCTTCGCCGGCCCGGCAGGCAGACTCCGCGTCGCGTGACCTTGTCCAGGAAGAGACCGGAGCGGAGGGCGATTTATTCCCGATGGGTAGATGGGCTTGGCGAAAAAAGTCGTTGTTCGGGCTCAACAAAGATCATGCGCAAAATCAAGGAGAATCGCCCCCGCTTAATTCCCTTTAAGATCTGCAATTTTCGGGATCATGCGCCAGAACGCGCTTCGCTATCCTGGTTCGCCCGGTCATAATTGAATGGTCGTGAGAGAACGGCTTCACGCCGCGTGTTTCGGATGCAGAGGCGAGCATGGAGTGCCGGATCGGCTAGAATTGTGGTCCCCAATGGAAGGTGTAATTGATGCCGGCCCTGACGATGTTCATGTTGTCACCGATGTTCTCGGTGAAATTGGCCGGCGCCGGACTGTTGAATGACAGGTCTCGTTTGTTGAGCGTAGCGTAATTGTATTGCAAGAAGGCCGACCACCCGCCGGCGAAGGCGTATTCGATGCCGAGACCGGCAGTGAAACCGTCTCTGATACTGGAATATACCGCGGTGCTCGGGCCGAACGTCGGGCTGCATATATTGCACGGATTTGCCAGCCGTTCGTTGGCCCAGGCAAAGCCGCCCAGGACATAGAAGAGAGAATTCCCGTATACCGCGCCAAACCGCATCGTCACTGTGCCGAACGCATTGATGTTTGTGCTGCAGCTCGAGGTGGCGGGGGCCAGTTCCGGAAAACAGGATGTGCTGCCGCTGATGCCGGCACCGCTGACATCGGCTTGCATGCCGAACACGACCCAGTTGGTCTGGTAGTTAAATCCGGCCTGTCCGCCCCCAAGCACGCCTGAGGAGCTGACCTTTCCATCGGAGAAACCTGGTCCAACAAGTCCCCCAGAGCCGCTCGTCGACGTGTCCTCTGTCCAGTTGGTCTGGTCCCAGGCGCCGCCGAAATGGGCCCCCACGTAAACGCCGCCCCAATCGAAAATCGGCGCCGGCACTGGCCCGCCGACCGAAAGGTCGCTGGCGGCAGCGGGTGCTATTGCGAAGGTTCCGAAGCCGATGGCTGCGGCGGCGACAAACAGGAATCTGTGGATAGCGCTGCAAATCATATTGCAAATGATACGCAATAGTGACTCAGCGGGCTGTGACTTGACCGCAACACTTGGAAAAAAAGCAAGATGCTCCGTCTGGATCACGGGTCCGAGTGTCAAAAACAACGCGATTTGGCGAATGCAAGTATTCAGCAAATGCAAGTCAAGGGCATAACAAATGCTGTCACGGCACTGCCGATCTGCGCTTGCGCATGACGTCCTGCCTCTTTTGCCTGGCATAGACCTGCTCGCCCAAGGCAGCAGTCCTGACGATGAGCCTGAGCAACGTCGCCCGCGGCCGCGGTCGTTCCCAGGGGTCGATGGAAAATTGCCATCGCAGCAGGGAGGCTGGAGAATACGGTGGTTGCCAATCGCCTTGACTGAGGAAACCTCTTCCGCGACGATGCTCGTTTCGTAGGCATAGGTGTGCAGATGAGACAACCGATTGTGGCGACCACAATGCTCGCGGTGGCAATCCTCGCCGTGACGGCGGCGAGCGCGCTCGCCGCCGATTCGGTCGATCTTGCGAAATGGACGCAGCCCAAGATCGAAACGGTTGGAAACGACCCGCTCGGGCAGCTCATCAAATACGGCTATGCCTTGATGACGGACACCGCCGACCTGATTGGCCCGGCCGCTGCCGATCCTGCAAAGCGGTACTCCGGCAACAATCTCAGTTGCCAGAATTGCCACCTTCAAGGCGGCGCTCAGCCCTTTGCCATGCCGCTCGTCGGGGTGTGGGGCCAATTTCCACAATATCGCGGTCGCGAAGGCCAGATCGGCACGCTTGAGGAGCGCGTCAACGGCTGCATGGAGCGCAGCATGAATGGGCGCCCGCTGCCGCTCGAAAGCCGGGAGATGAAGGCATTCCTTGCCTATGCGAAGTGGATTTCGACCGGCGTCCCCGACGGCGCCAAACTCGTGGGCGCCGGGACGCTCGGCGTCAAAGAGCCAGCACGCGCCGCCGATCCAGCCAACGGTGCCCGCGTGTTCACCGCGGTTTGTGCCCAGTGCCACGGAGCCGACGGTCTCGGCCAGCGGGCCGCGAAGGGCAACGGCTATCAGTTCCCGCCGCTTTGGGGGCCGGACAGCTACAATGATGGCGCCGGCATGACGCGCGTCCTCACCGCCGCGGCCTTTGTGCGTCACAACATGCCGTTTGGCACCACGTTCGACAGTCCGGTGCTGTCGGACGATGAAGCCTACGACGTTGCGGCCTATATCAACAGCAAAGAGCGGCCGCGCGCCACCGGGGTGGAGCAGGATTATCCGAACAAGTTGCAGAAGCCGGTCGACAGTCCCTATGGCCCGTATGTCGATGGCTTTTCTGCGGAGCAGCACAAGTTTGGGCCGTTTGCGCCCATTCGTGCCAAGCTGAGGGAGCTGGCCGCAGCGAAAAAGTAGTGCGCCCGAACCGGGGACCGCCGCGCCTGGCGAGCGGCGACTGCGGACTGCGAACGCGTGCCGCCCCGCGCGCCGCTTCGTTTTTGCAGCGAACTCATTACGAGGCGAAATCATGGCCTCCAACAAGCAGGAGAGAATCTCATGGAATTCAACACTGCGCGGCGAGACGCGCTGATCGGCATCGGAACCGGTTTGGTCATCTCCGGCCTCGCCCAAACCGGAGCCGCAAACGCCGCCACCGAACCCTCGCTGGAAGCGTCAGGCGCTACGAGCCTGCACGATCTGTCACGGACGCTCGCGGGCATGCCTCGTCGCCGCGATTTTCGCGATGTGCCGATGATCCTCACCGAACCGGCCGACTGGGATGCGGCGCCGCTTGCGGCCGTCCTCGCCTATAAGGGCGGACCGAAGCAGGCCTGGGACAATACCGACCTCACCGGGCCGTGGCTGAACGGCATGCGCAATACGCTGAACTCTCAAGTCTGGTCGTTCAAGGAGCCAAACTTCCTGTGCGTTTCGGCAACCCATGGCGCCGCGCACCTCGCCCTGTTCGATCAGGCGACTTGGGACAAATACGGTCTCGCCAAGCTCGCCGGCGGCAACGTTACACGCAACACTTACATCGTCCCGCCGCCCGCGGCTTCGCATGACGCTGCGGATTTTGAAATCGGTCGAAGGCCCCTTCTCAGGGAATGCCAACAGCGTGGCCGTTTTGCAGCAACGAGGCGCAGTGTTCATGGCCTGCCACAATGCCATCTGGGAGGTCGCCGAGAAATTGATTGCGGCGAACCAGAACCCTGATCATCTGTCATGGGGCCAACTCACCGCCGACCTCACCAATCATTTGATTCCCGATGTCGTCCTGACGCCGGGCATCGTTGCGACGCTGGTCAAGCTGCAGCAGGCCGGCTTCGCGTATAACCGGTGACCAAATCCACGGCAGCATGGCTGCTGGCGAGGTTGTTGGTCTTTGCCACCTTGCTCGCGGGCGGTGCAGCCGGGGTGGCGGGGGTAGCTCTCGCGCAGACGCCGGCGGAGCGCCTCAAGGCCGTCGAGGGCATCTATCCGCCATGGCAGCGGGGGGGCCGGAGCGACGGCAACGACGCTCTCGAACGCGGCTTGGATTTCACCGTGCCGCCGGTGGATGTGCTCGCCGATTTCCACGGCAGCCTCGATCACCCGGAACTCGTACTCTACGTATCCGGCAATTATTTCTTCGCTGTGGCGCCGCTGGTGAAGGCCTTCGAGCAGGCGCATCCGCAGTATCGTGGCCGCATTTTCTACGAGACGCTGCCGCCCGGCCTGTTGCTCAAGCAGATGGATGCCGGAGGCACAGTGACCTCCGGCAACATGACTTTCACCATCCAGCCGGATGTCTATCAGGCCGAACTTGCGGCCAGCAACGAGCTGGTCCGCACTGGCCGGCTGGTCGCACCCGTTGTCGCCTTCGCGACCAATGAACTCGCGATCATGGTGCCCGCCGGCAACCCGGCGCATATCGCCGGATTATCTGATCTCGGGCGCGCGGGCCTCGCGCTGGCGATGCCCAACCCGGAATTCGAGGGCGTCGCGCGGCAAATTCGAGCTTCGCTGGTGAAGGCGGGCGGCGAGACACTGGCGGAGCAGGTCTATGGCAGGAAAGTGCGAGACGGCGAGACCGTGCTGACGCGCATCCATCATCGGCAAACGCCGCTGTTGTTGATGCAGCGCCTCGTCGAGGCCGGCGTGACGTGGAAATCGGAGACGATCTTCCAGGAGATGATCGGGAATCCCATTGGTCATGTCGAAATTCCAGCCGAACTGAACACGCGTGCCGATTATGCGGCTGCGATCGTCGCCGGCGCCCCGCATCCAGACGCGGCGCGGACATGGCTCGATTTTCTCACATCCGAGGCCGCTTTCGCCGCGATCGCCCCATTCGGCTTTGGTCAATTCGCTGTTCCACCGAAGTGAAGAGCTGCGCGTCGATCTCTCGATGAATTCCCCGAACGCCCGCCAGCGTTCATCCTTTGCGCGCCATATCGATCAGCGCGACAAGTCTCGCGGGGCTGATCGGCGCTTCGTTGATGCGGACGCCGAATGGCTCCAAGGCGTTCTCGACCGCGCCGATGATCGCCGCGATCGAGGCGATGGTGCCGCCCTCGCCGGCGCCTTTCAGGCCCAGGGGGTTGAGCGGCGACGGCGTTTGCGTGTGCAGGACGTCGATCGGCGGCATATCCGGTGCGGTCGGCAGCAGGTATTCGCCGAAATTGACGGTCAGCGGCTCTCCCGTCTCATCATGGCGCAGCCGCTCGAACAGTGCATTGCCGATACCGTGAGCGATGCCGCCGACGACCTGGCCTTCCACCACCATCGGATTGATGATCGTGCCGCAATCATGCAGCACAGTGTAGCGGATGAGTTTGACGCCGCCGGTTTCGACGTCGACCTCGACTTCGGCAACATGGGTGCCGTTCGCATAGGTCGACTGGTCGGGCTGAAAATATGCGGTGTTTTCGAGACCGGGCGAAAGACCTCCGGCCATGGAAAAGCCCGGCATCCCGATCGAAGTCACCGCGATGTCGCGGAAGCTCTTGCTCATGCCTGGTACGCCGCGAACTTCGGCAAAGCCGTTGCGCAGCTCGAGATCCTCGGCGGCGACTTCGAGCATGTCCGCCGCGATCTGCTTGATCTTGGTTGCGACAGCGGCAGCGGCGACGTGCACGGACGACCCGGCGTTCACTGCAGTGCGTGCGGCAAAGGTGCCGACTCCGAATGCGATGTCCTTGGTGTCCGCGGTCGCGACCGTTACGTCGTCGTAGCTTACCCCGAGCTGGTCGGCCGCGATCTGCGCCAGCGTCGTCTTGTGCGACTGGCCCTTGCGGCGTCGCTCCGGTATAGACCACGATCTTGCCGGTCGTCGAAATGCGCACCGTGGCGCCCTCATAGGGGCCAAGCCCGGTGCCCTCCACTGCGTTGCTGATACCGATGCCGATATACCTGCCCGCGGCGCGGGCCTCCGACTGGCGCGCGGCAAAGCCCGCATAATCGGCCCGCGCGAGGGCGCCAGCTTGCGCTGACGGATAATCGCCGCTGTCGTAGGTGACGGGACGTCCGTCGCGAAAGATGATGCCGACCTTGTAGGGCATCTGCTCCGGTCTGACGAAATTGCGCCGGCGCACCTCGGCGCGATCGAGACCGGACGCTTCGGCGAGCCGGTCCATCATTCGTTCCATCACGAACACGCCCTGCGGACGGCCGGCGCCGCGCACCGGTGTTGTTGAGACCATGTTGGTGTAGACGGAGTTGAGCTCGATCCTGAAGTTCGGGACCACATAAGGCCCCGGCACGGTGGTCGCGGCGATCCATGGCAGCACGAGACCCCATGGCACGATAGGCGCCGGTGTCGTGAATGAGACGGCCGCGCAGGCCGAGAATCCTTGCCTCGCGATCGGCGGCGAGTTCGAGGTCCCAGAACTGGTCGCGCTCCTGATGTGTGGCAGAGGAAATTCTCGCGCCGATCTTCGATCCATTTGACCGGACGACCGAGCATTTTCGCGGCGGCGGCAACGCAGGGGTATTCCGGATAGATAGCGCCTTTCGGGCCGAAGCCGCCGCCGACATCGGGCGTGACGACGTGCATTTGGTTATCGTTGAGGTCGAGAATGTCGAGCAGTCCGCGTTTGATCCGGTGCGACCCTTGCGAGGAGATGTAGACGGTGTAGGCGTCCGCGACCGCATCATAGGCGGCGACAAGGCCACGGCATTCCAGGAAGAAGGGGCCGCCGCGATGGATGACGAGCCGCTCCCGTACGACATGTGCGGCCGCCGCGAAGGCGATGTCGGTATCGCCGACCGTTATCGGAACTCGCGCGGCAATGTTCGACTTCGCCCCCGCATGGGCAACCGCCGCGCCGGGCAGGATCGCCGCGGCACAATCGACGACCGCCGGCAGAGGCTCGTAGTCGACCTCGACCTGCGCAGCCGCATCTTCCGCAAGCGGCCGGCTTTCGGCGACGACGATCGCGATCGGCTCGCCCGCATAGACGGCTTCGCTTCCGGCAAGCGCATAGGGCAGGTGGAGCTCTTTGATCGCGGGGCTCGGAACGAATAAAGGCAGCGCGTTGTTGCGCAGCGGCTCCGGCAGGTCGGCAAAAGCGAGCACGAGATGCACGCCGGCGAGTTTTTTCGCCGCTGCGGTTTCGACTGCGCGGATTTTGGCATGCGGATGGGCGCTGCGAAGGAACGCGGCGTGGAGCGTTCCGGGCAGGCGGACATCGTCGATGAACCGGCCGCGGCCAACGAGCAGCGCCGGGTCCTCCTTGCGCTTGACCGCGGCTCCGAACCATTTCGCTCCCATGCCCGCTCCGCTGCCGGCGTCCGCTTGTTTCGCGCGGTACGCCGACCTGAAGCTACTCGGAATCACAGAATGATGCTTTGAATGATCGCATCCTACTGACCGGTCGGGCCTTCGGCCCTCTACCCTATCCCCCTCCTGCAAGGGCCCAGGGGCAAATCGCTGAGCTTTGGCGGGAGAGGGAGAGAGAGGGAGAGGGAGAGGGAGCGCACGCGACAGCGCGCGCTTTCAAGGGTGAAGGGGGCGGGCAGTCTCTAACTCACGATCCTCTGATAGTCGGTACGAGAGCAGGTCCCGGCCGAAGGGAATCGCTCGGGCCGGAGCACGCTGCTGACGGCAAGCCAGGAAGCGTGCGCAACGATGCGCGGCATTCGCACAATCGTTCGGCGGCCCCCGATGTCGTGTCAACTTGTGTGCGCTGAACCCGGCACGCGAACTGGCGCCCATCCGCCCGGCAAACCGAGGCCATGTCGCCGGAACAAGTCAGTCCAGCGTCCGGCCCGTTGCCCCGCTGAGCGCGCGACGAAGTTGCGGCGAATTCTGGCCGTCCACCGCGAGACTGCGATCACGTTCGAACCTCACGATGCTTTCGCGGGTTTCGTGGTCCAACGCACCGCTGACCTTGATCGGTCCGTAGCCGAAATCATTGAGCGCGCGCTGAATGGCGGTCAGCTGGTGGTTCGGCTCGCTCGGCCGGGCCGAACCGATGAGGTCAGCGATCGCATCCCGACGCGGTGCCGCCCCCTGTGCCGGCGGCATCGCCTGGGGTCCCTGCGCGGACTGGCCGCGCGCCCGCGGCAGCGGAACGGACTGCGGCTTGTGCGCGAGGTCCAGCTTCGGCCCCTCCGCGGGAACGGGATGCGGGTGCGGAGCCTGAGCGACGGTGCCCGTGGTGTCGCGGAAAATGACAGGCTGCGCCCTGATCGCAAAGATCGGCGCCGGATGCGCTCCGGGCTGCAGCATCAAGGCGTTGACGGCGATCGCGGTCACGGCCCCGGTTCCGATCAGCCCCGCCATCACGTCGCGGCGGTGCAGGAGCAGCCAAGGCAACGCGCCGATCAGCGTTGACCGCACCCTCACGAAAGGCGCCATCAGCTTGGAGTGTTTTGCTGTCGCCGCGCCAAGCCGCGGAACGATCCGCTTGTCAATAAAGAGATCACGCACTTTGTCGCCCCCTCAATTCACAAAAAGCCAAGCTCGGCGTCATGCCGGGTGGCCCGGCTTTCGTATCAGCGACTTGCATTGCCGCGCCCCGCGCGCCATCAGCTTTACGGTCGATGCGAGGCACTGCGCCGAGTGCGCATTCGCAATCGAGCGGCAGCCGCACGGCGATTCGGGTCCCGACTCCGGGGCGGCTTACGATTTCCATCCCGCCGCCATGAAGCGTGGCGAGGCCCTTGACGATTGAGAGACCCAGCCCGGCGCCGTCGTGCTTGCGCGCGTAGTTTCCACGCGCTTGAAAGAATGGGGCGCCGATGCGCGCGAGATCCTCCGCCGCGATCCCAATCCCGGTATCTTCGACGGACAAAATGATGTGCTGGCCATCAATGACGGCGGCAAGCGTTACCGTGCCGCCGCGATCGGTGAACTTGATTGCATTCGAGATCAGGTTGATCAGGATCTGCTTCACCGCGCGCTTGTCGGCGACAATGTCGGGCAGCCCCGGCGGCACCTCGCAGCAAAATTCAACGTTGGCCTCTTTCGCCTTGAGGCTGAACAGCGCATGGCAGCTCGTCATCAAGGGGCCGAGCTTAAACGGCTCCGAGGTGATCTCGAAATCGCCAGTCTCGAGACGGGACGCGTCGAGAATGTCGTTCACGACCGCGAGCAGGTGGTAGCCCAACTCATTGATCAGCCGTGAATATTCCTGGCGGCGACGGCCGTCGAAGCGCATCTCGGCCTCTTTGCACAGCATTTCCGAGAAGCCGATGATGGCGTTCAGCGGCGTGCGCAGTTCATGGCTCACGACGGCAAGGAACCGGCTCTTGGCGGCATTGGCGCGCTCTGCCTCGGCGTGCGCGTGGATCAAGGCCTGCTGTTCGGCCTTGCGGCGGGTCACGTCGCACACCACCGCAACGATTTCGCAGTTGTCAGAGTCGTGGGTCGAAGCTGGGTTCGCAGCAAAGGGGCGGCATCGCATCTCGACCCATATATGAGGCGGCTCGGCACTGCCTCCCGCGTCGTCCTGGAGCATCCGAAATTCGACGGTGCATGGGTCGGCGCTCGCACCCGCCGCTGTCATGGCATTGAGATAGCCGGCGCGGTCCGCAGGGTGGATGCGCTCCAACAGGCCGTAGCCGACCAGTCGATGGGCGGCAGCGCCGAGAGCCGCCTCCGCATTCGGCGAGACAAACAGAACCCGCCCGTCAATGCCGTGGCGGATCACGACGTCCGCCATGTTGCCGGCCAGCAGCCGGCATCGTTCCTCTTCCCGGACCAGCAGCCGCGACTTCGCACGCCAGACCGCCTCCGCGCCGAGCGCAAGACCGGTGGCATAGAGTAGGGCCGAGACAATGCCGAGCGCGAGCATCGTATTGACTTCTTCCGGTCCGGGCGGGGGTACGAACTGCAGCGGTCCCGCGGCCACCATCGACAGCGCCGCTCCAGTGAAGGCAAGCAGTGCCGCGGTCGCGACCACGCGACGCGAGCCGGACAATGCTGCTTCCATCGGGATCAGCACCAGCCATGTTGCGGCAAAGGAATGGATGCCGCCGGAATTGGCGGCAACCACCGTGATGATGCCGGTCCACGCCAATGCCGAGAGAATATGCGCGCCTTCCAAGCGCCCGGTGCTGTAAAGGAAGCACGCGCTGGTGATGGGCACGATAACCCATGCCAGCACCGCGAGCCTCGAGATCGAGCGGCAGGCCTCGCATCGCAAAAATCAAAGGCACCGTGCCGAGCGCGATCAGGCTGCCCAGCAGGCGCGGCGTGATGAAGGCGTGCCGGCGGACCTGTGCCAGCGCATCCGCGTGTGCGGAAGGATGAACAAGCGCGTCCACATAGTCGCGAAAGGATGCCGGGGATTGCACGTTATATTCGCTCGCTTCGATCGCCGATCCTCGGGCAGCGAGCACGATCGTGGCAAAGGCCAATTAATCGAAGGCTAAGGAGACCGCCGCGCTGCTCCGGGAATCGGCAATCCGGCGCCGAAACCACCGCCTCGGCTGCTGATTTCCGAAGCCATGGTGAATCTACCGTTGCGGCGCGCTCATCGATAATGAACCTCGCGTAAGGCGAGGCCGCCCGCGAGCAGTCACCTCCAAGTGCATCGTCGTTCCCGCCAGGCTGTGTGCATTTGTTGGGCGGGGGGAAGCAGTTCCCGCCCTTGTTAACCAAATGCGCAGCGCACCCTGGACCATCGAGCGGTTCGCGCTCGCCTGCCGGGAACAAATTTGTCGTGCGCCACTTGATTAAAATGATCGTCAAATCTGCGGCAAACTTGCCGCAGATGCAGCGGGTTTTTCCAACGTGATTTTCAAGTGGCATTGCTAGTCAGAAGCGGGACGAGACATCGGGACGTGATGGGAGGGGTCGAAGAGGGGTCAAACCATGATGTTTCTATTGCGAATGGCGTTCTGGGTGAGCGTCGTTCTCGCGTTGCTGCCGAGTTTCGCAGCGAAGCAGCCGTCATCGGTCAAGACCGATTTCGAACCGGCGCAGGCAATCACGGCTGCCTCTGCAACGCTCTCGGACTTGCGCGAATTCTGCGCCCGTCAGCCAGACGCATGCGCGGCCGGCGGCCAGTTTGCTTCCGTATTCGGACAGCGTACCGAAGAAGGGGCGCGCATCCTTTATGACCTGATCGGCGAGCGTCTGCGGCGCGCGTCCATTGTCGGTGGCTCAGGCTTTTCGACTGCAGAGCCCTCGACGGCTTCCGGCAAGCCTTCGCAAGATACGCTGACCGCCAACGATCTTGCTGCGCCATGGCGTGGCACGTCCACGCGGCGGGATGTCGTCGCTCGGCGCTCCTCGTGAAAAGGCGATCGGGATCTCGCGCCTGCTGAAGAGAGCGGGGGTGCCAACGCATCCCGCTCTATTATCGTTGATTTTGCGCATGATCTTGTCCGAAAAGTCTGCAACTTTGCGGGATCATGCGGTAAGTCTTCGCGCGATTGACGTGCTTACGCTCCGGCGCGGAGGCGCGTTCTTTGCCTATGGTCATCCGCGCGGGCGCGTCCTATGTAATGTCAGGGCGCCAGGACCAACTTTGCGGCGCTCGCGAAAACCATGGCCACGATCGACGAAATTACCGAGAATTTTGAGTTCCTTGACGCTTGGGAAGATCGTTACCGCTACGTCATTGAACTTGGCCGTAGCCTTGAGCCACTGCCGGAATCCGCGCGGATCGAGACGAACAAGGTGCAAGGCTGCGCCAGCCAGGTATGGCTCGCGACCAGCCATGATGCGGACGGGGCGGAGGGGCCCTTGCTGCATTTCCGCGGCGACAGTGATGCCCACATCGTTCGCGGCCTCATCGCCATTCTGCTTGCGCTCTATTCGGGGCAATCGGCACAGCATATCCTGGCGATCGATGCGCTCGCGCGGTTCGATCGGCTCGGCCTGCGTGAACACTTGACGCCGCAGCGATCGAACGGACTCAAGTCGATGGTCAACCGCATCCGCGATGACGCACGCCATGCGCTTGCTGCCGCTTAGCGCATGATCCCGTAAAGTTGCAGACTTTTCGGACAACATCATGCGCAAAATCAACACGCATCCGTCGCCGAGCGCAGTCCGCGACGGGTGCGGGAGATCGAGCGGGAGGCGATTCAACCTGGACGCATCCCGCTCCAGCGCAGAGAAAAGTTGCAGACTTTTCGGACCAAGACCATGCGCAAAATGAAAGGGAGCTGAGCGGGAGCCAATTCAAGCTGAACTTATCCCGCTCTCGCCGAACGTGGCTTGCCGCAAGTCACATGGTGTTTCCACGATGTATGCCGGCGTGAACGGCCGAGGCGCCTTCTCGCGCAACGGCTTGGCGACGGCGGAAAGCTCAGCGCGCCGCGCGGCGCTTACGCTGCTGTCCGAGCCCCATTTCTTTTGCCAAGCGTGAACGGGCTTCCGCATAGTTCGGCGCGACCATCGGATAATCGGCCGGCAAGCACCATTTTTCGCGATAATGCTCGGGCGTCATGTTGTACTGCGTGCGCAGGTGGCGCTTAAGCGACTTGAATTTTTTGCCGTCCTCCAGGCAGAAGATGAAATCGGGCGTGACCGATTTCTTGACCGCGATCGCTGGTTTTGGAGCTTCGCTTGCCGGCTCCGGTTCGCCGTTCATGACCCGCAGCAGCGCCGCGTGCACCTCCTTGATCAGAAGGGATATATCACCTGCCGCCATCGGATTATGGCTGACATAGGCCGATACGATTCCCACCGTCAATTCGATGCAACTGCTTGGTGCCTTGTCGTTCATTTTCCGCCCCCAACCGGATGTCGCCCCCAAGTTGATCGCGTAAATTGCTGCGGCACAGCAGCAGACGATACACCGTCTCCCGTTTGGCAGTTCCTGTGTGATAACATTAACAAGGTTCAAATCTCAAATTCAACCAAAAACAGAAAGGTTCTACTGCAAAACCTCTGAGGAGACCTGTAGGAGGGGATATGCTACCCTGCGGCCCGCGGCTGCCGAAATGGCTCGCTTCAATTCTAATTGAATCGCGCTGTGACAGAACACCATTGATTTTGCATGTTATCTTGACCGAAAGCGGCGCCGATGCATCAACCGCCCAAGATCGGGGACGACGCATCGCGGCCTACGGCCCCGTTCTCCGGTGACTTCCCTGCCCATCCGGAGTGTGTTCGCGCCATGTCCCACATCCACGCGACTGCGGTCTCGAAGACTGATTCGGTACCGCCGCACCCGCCGTCGCGGCCTGTGTCCAGGATGCAGCACGGCGTGGTCCTCACCGACGAGTTCGCCTGGCTCAAGGATCCCAACTGGCAGGCGGTCATGCGCGATCCCAGTCTGCTCGATCCAGCCATCAGGCTGCATCTCGAGAGCGAGAACGCCTACGCGGATCACACGCTGGCCGGAACGGTGCCATTGCAGCAGGTGTTGTTTGCCGAAATGAAAGGTCGGATCAAAGAAGATGATGCGACCGTCCCTCGCCCCGACGGGTCCTACGCGTATTTCACGCGCTACCGCGAGGGCGCCCAGCATCCGATGGTGTGCCGTAAGGCGCGTGAGGGCAACAGCACGGAAATGCTGCTCGACGGCGATGCACTCGCCAAAGGCAAGTCTTTCTTCCGGCTTGGGGCGAGCGTGCATTCCTCCGATCATGCGCTGCTGGCGTGGAGTGCCGACGAAAGCGGCGCGGAACTCTACACGGTGAGGGTCCGCGACCTTGCGACAAAAACCGAACGCGACGATTGCGTGGAGGAAACCGGCGGCGCCGTGGTGTGGACGCACGATTGCAGCGCCTTCTACTATGTCAGGGTCGATCGCCAGCATCGACCGTCGAGCGTGCATCGCCACCGTCTGGGCACGCACCAGCACGACGACGTGGAAGTCTTTGCGGCGGGGGATCCCGGTTTTTTTGTTTCACTCTCGGAACTGCAGGCCCGCCGCTTCGCCGCGATTTCGCTGCACGATCACGACAGTTCGGAGGCGTGGCTGATCGACCTCACCGTCCTTGACGCCAAGCCGGTGCTCGTGGCGAACCGCGAGGCGGAGTTGCGCTACGACGTCGAACATCATCCTGATTTCGGCGGGGAGCCTGGTCTTTTCATCCGCACCAATGCCGACGGCGCCGAGGACTTCAAGATCGCGTGGTCGCCACTCGGCGCAAACGGCCGCGCCAGGTGGCGCGATGTCGTGCCGCACCGCGCCGGCGTCTATGTGCTCGATTTCATGGTCCTGCAAAACTGGCTTATTCGCCTTGAACGCGAAGAGGGACTGCCCCGCATCGTTGCGCAGCGGCTCGCTGGCGGCGAGGCTCACGAGGAGCACGCGATCGCGTTCGATGAGGAAGCTTATTCGCTTAACCTTGATTTTGGCCATGAATTTGCGACCGACGCGTTGCGCTTCAGCTATTCCTCGATGGCAACGCCGCCAGAAGTCTGGGACTACGACCTTGCTTTTCGCACGCGCAAGCTGCGCAAGCGGCTCGAGATCCCGAGCGGGCATGATCCCTCGGCCTATGTGACCCGCCGCCTTCTGGCGCCCTCGCGTGAAGGCGAGCGCGTGCCGATCTCACTGCTCTATCGGCGGACGACGCCGCTCGATGGAAGCGCGCCCGCGCTGATCCTGGGCTATGGCGCGTATGGCATTTCAATTCCCGCCGCGTTCAACTCGAACCGGCTGTCGCTCGTCGATCGCGGCTTCGTCTATGCCATTGCGCATGTTCGCGGTGGCACGGAAAAGGGCTGGCGCTGGTACCGTGAGGGCAAGCTCGCATCGAAGCAGAACACCTTCTCCGATTTTGCCGCGGCAACGGAATTTTTGGTCACGCAGAAATTTGCTTCAAAGAAAAAGATTGTTGCGCAAGGCGGTTCGGCCGGGGGACTGTTGATCGGGGCCGTCGCCAACCAGCGTCCCGATCTCTACGTCGGCCCTGATCGCCGAAGTGCCGTTCGTCGACGTGCTCAACACGATGCTCGACGACACCCTGCCTCTTACCCCGCCGGAATGGCGGGAATGGGGGAACCCGATCGCCGATGCCGCGGCTTTTGCTGCGATCCGCGCCTATTCCCCCTACGACAATGTAGCCGCCCAACCCTACCCGGCGATCCTTGTCCTTGCCGGTCTGACCGATCCCCGCGTCACCTATTGGGAGCCGGCCAAGTGGGTGGCGCGGCTGCGCAGTCGCAGGACCGATCACGGGCCGACACTGCTGCGGATCAACCTGGGCGCCGGCCACGCCGGCGCGCCGGGCCGCTTCGACCGCCTGAATGAAGTTGCGCTCACTTACGCATTTGCGATCGCGGGCGTTGGAGACCAGCGCGACGAGGCATGAACGCGGTCGTTGCAGCGGAAGCCGGAATCGGGTGCCGCTGGCGCTCTGGCCGCAAGCCAACCTCGGCGGGATAACTAGCGCATGATCCCGTAAAGTTGCAGACTTTTCAGACAAGATCATGCGCAAAATGAACGATAATCGAGCGGGAGGCGATTCAACCTGAACGCATCCCGCTCTAGGCCGCCAAAGAGCGGGCTTCTCCTTGCGCGCCCTCAGGTCTCGCTCTTCTCGAGGTGATGGCGCAAGGCATCCACCGAGGAAAATCGCATCGTGCCGTCGGGCATCTGCGCCTCGATCGATCCGTCGCTGAACAGCGTGTAAGCCATTTCCTCAATGACGCCGGATTTGAGGATTGACAATGGCCGTGCCTCACCGCGCACGGGCGCGAGCGACGGCGAGAACGCCGCGGGAGAAGGGGGTCCAGCGGCGAGAGGCCCTGCGGCAGGAGGCGCTGCGGCGACTGCGCGTGGCGCGGTGGCAAAGGGTGGCGCCGGAGCGGGTCGCGGGTCTGGGGCGCGGGTGTCCGGCGGCTGTAGCAATTGATCGGGTGAAGCCCCGATCCCGCGCTCAGCGGTTTGCGCGACCGGCTTGCGGCGCTCCGCCGGCCAGACCTGGTCGAAGATGCTCGCCTGGGACGGAATTTCGCCAGCGCGCGGTTGGGGCGCAGCGACCACCGGCGCCGCCCCGCGCTCGCCCGCATCACTTGCGCCCTGAAGCAGCGAGGGTGGGTGTGGCCAGTTCTCCTGCACGCCCGTTACCGGCGC
Source organism: uncultured Alphaproteobacteria bacterium (assembly GCA_963844635.1). Classification (GTDB taxonomy): domain Bacteria; phylum Pseudomonadota; class Alphaproteobacteria; order Rhizobiales; family Xanthobacteraceae; genus JAJPKK01. The sequence continues at coordinate 185,095 of CAWJPD010000014.1, read as the reverse complement.
GAGGCTTTCGGTCCGGCCCCCGACGGCGCCAAGCTTCGGCGCCTCGTCAATTTCGGCGATGGCTTGCCGCATCCATTCCGGCCCCGGCTGGCGGAACGCGGCGGAAGGCTGCCCCAGCGTCTCGGTCTGGGGAGGCTGAAGTGGCAGGAATTCAGGGCCCCGTGGCGCGACGCCCGCTTGAGCCAAGCCGTGCGACATTGGGGAAGGTTGGGGAGGATTGGCAACCGGCGCTGGTTTCGTCGGCGAACTCTGTGTCGTCTCTGTACCGGGCCGCGGCGGAAACTGCATTCGCGGCATTGCGGGGCGCTTCTCCCCCTCCTTGCGTTCGGTCGGCCGAAGGGGGCGGGGCATGGCGGGCGACCGCGCCTTGAGTGTGCCAATCAGACGTTGCAGTTCGGACACCGTCGCCGCGAGCCCGACCGCGATCAATCCTCCGGTCATTGCGACGCTCCCGACAATCAGAAGTGCCGAGCCAAGCGTCGTTTCCCGAATCGGAATGGCGAAGGCGATGATGAACACGCCGGCCGCCAGGAAAGTCAGGCCGACAATGAACAGCAGATGGAACATGCCTGCGCACCGTCCTCCGCTTGACAAGCCCGCGCGTGGCGCGCCCTGGCGGCCCGAGCCGGAAAGAATGGAGAATCAATCCACTGCGGTCGCACTATAAACGACCGGGTGAAACACCACCACAAGCTTGTCGTATTCTTGCACCGCGCAATGCCTTAAAGTCGGGCGCCAACGCAATGACGGCCGCGGTGCCAACCGCCGCCAGCCTTTCGCCACCGGTTGCCCCGTCCTGGGGCACGACATACTTATGAAGGGCCCTGTCCTTTTGGTCCTTGGGACGTTGCTTTCATTGACCCGATGCGAGGAGAACACCAATGGCATTTTCGTTGCCCGAACTTCCGTACGCCTACGATGCGCTTGGCCCCTATATGTCGCGCGAAACGCTGGAATATCATCACGATAAACATCATCTCGCATACGTCAATAACGGCAACAACCTGCTCAAGGGCACCGAGTGGGAGGGCAAGTCCGTCGAGGAAGTGGTAAAAGGGTCGTTCGGCAAGAACGCCGGTCTCTTCAATAATGCCGGCCAGCATTACAATCACATCCATTTCTGGAAGTGGATGAAGCCCGGCGGGGGGGGCGACAAGATCCCGGGCGAATTGGAAAAGCGCATCATCGCCGACCTCGGGTCGATCGCCAAGATGAAAGAGGACTTCATCCAGGCAGGCGTCACGCAGTTCGGTTCCGGCTGGTGCTGGCTCGCGGTCAAAGACGGCAAGATCGCCGTGACGAAGACGGCAAACGGTGAAAACCCGCTCGTCCATGGCGGCAAGCCGATCCTTGGCTGCGACGTGTGGGAACACTCCTACTACATCGATTATCGCAACCGGCGCCCCGATTATCTCAAGGCTTTTGTCGACAACCTCGTCAACTGGGAATACGTCGCCGAACTTCTTGCCGCAAAATGATCCACGCCACCGCGAGCGGCATTCCCAACAACGAGTTACCGCGCGCGGTTAGTCAGCGCAGGGTCCTGACAAGTTGCGGACTTTGCGGACAAGGATCGTACGCAAAATCAAAGAGAACCGAGCGGGGCGCGATTCGAGTTGAGCGCGTGCCGCGCTGGCCGATTTGCGCCCCGTGCGAGTGACCGCGCGCCGTCGCTTTGCGGTCATGTTTCGAGGTCGTGCGAGGGGCTTCGCGCCGCTTGCCGATGCCGGCTCGGCATCGGCCTTTGACAAGCCGGCGTCCATGCGGCATTCGCCAGACATGTCGGATATGCGCGTCGTTTCCCTCGACCGGCTCGAACTTGCCTTTGCGCCCTTCGCCTGGCCCTTCGCGCAGTCCCGGCGTCGTGACATCGATGAACATTTCGAGAAACGGCGCCGGGCATCCCCGGCGATCTGGAACGGTCGCGTGCTGCTGATGCGGGAGCATGCCATTGCGTCAGGGACACTGCGCGGCGTCTTTTTCGAAACCGGTTTTGCCGATTTCATCGCCTGGCGCGACTGGGATTTCCCTGACTGCAACGTCGTCAACTGTTTTGCGATGGCCGCGCTGCGCGCGAGCTGCGGCGCCTATGTGATGGGCGTGATGGGGGAGGCCACCGCCAACCCAGGGCGTATCTATTTTCCCGCCGGGACGCCCGATCTCGATGATGTTCGCGGCAGGGACGTTGATCTTTTCGGCAATGTCATGCGTGAGATCGCCGAAGAGACCGGACTGACGCCACAGGATTTCACTGTGAGGCCAGGCTGGAGCGCTGTCGTTGCCGGCCCGCGTCTCGCATTGATGAAGCCGATCGAGGCGAAAGCTCCGGCAGAAGAGGTTCACGCCGCCGTGCTGCGCCACCTCGAGCACGAGTCGTCTCCCGAACTGGCCGATGTGCGCATTGTGAGATCAATCGCCGATTTCGACCCGATGATGCCGGAATTCGTCAAGGTGTATCTGTCTCATGTCTGGGCGATGGCCGGGGAAGGTCCGGCTGAACCTGCCGGATGAGCGACGAGGTAGTAACCCATGAAAGCAGCAAAACTCGTCAAGCAGGTTCGCGTCCGCAAGGTTCATCATTTCAAGATCGCCGATGTGGATCCTGCCGATACGTTTGGCCTCGACATCGACAAGGCTGAGGCGAAAGAACTGATTGCGCAAGGATTGAAGCGGCTCACCGAACTCCAGGAGAAACTCTACGCGGAAGAACGGTGGTCCGTGCTAATCGTGCTCCAGGGCATGGACTCGGCGGGCAAGGACGGCGTCATCAAACATGTGATGTCCGGGATCAACCCGCAGGGCTGCAAGGTCCACGCCTTCAAGCAGCCGACACCGGAGGAAATCGATCACGATTTCCTGTGGCGTTGTAGCAGGCGTTTGCCGGGGCGCGGACGGATCGGGATATTCAATCGATCCTACTACGAAGACGTGCTCGTCGTACGGGTGCTGCCCGAATTGCTGCAGCACCAAAAGCTGCCGCCGCAACTTTTGACGAAATCAATTTGGGAAGAGCGGTTCGACAGCATCCGAGCCTTCGAGCGCCATCTGCGCCGCAACGGCACCGCGGTGCTGAAATTCTTTTTGTGCATCTCTCCCGAGGAACAGCGTCGTCGCCTTCTCGCACGCCTCGACGAACCAGCGAAGCGCTGGAAATTTTCCGCCGACGACCTTGCGGCGCGCTCCAAGTGGAGCGGCTACATGGAGGCATATGAGGACATGATCCGCAACACCGCCACGCACGAGGCGCCCTGGCATGTCATTCCGGCCGACCACAAGTGGTTCGCGTGGCTGACGGTCTCTACGGTGATCGCCGAAACGATGGACAGCCTCGACCTGCGTGTCCCCCAAGTGACCGGCAAGGCGCTTGCCGAATTGAAGAAGGTGGAACGCCTGCTCTCCGCCGAGGCCTGAGCCTAAATATACCTATCAGGTGTAAGCGGAGAGGTCGTGAATGCTCGCGTGATCACCTGAAAGCGGGTTGTTCGGGTCCCACGAATAGGACAGCGTCTCGAAGCGCATGGCGCGGGCATCAAGCATCAGCAGCCGCCCGACAAGGCCTTCGCCGAAGCCGACGATTTCCCGGACCACCTCCAGCGCCATCATCGAACCGATCACGCCCGTGAGCGCCCCGAGAATACCCGCCTCTGAACAGGCCGGGATCGTCCCCGCCGGCGGCGCTTCGGGGAACAAGCAGCGATAAGTCGGATTTGGCGTCCCATCGCGGCCGCGCTCGTGCGGGCGCAACGTGGTCAGCGTCCCGTCGAATACTCCAACCGCCGCGGTGACCAGCGGCCGGCGCACAAAGTAGCAGGCGTCCGATACCAGGTAGCGGGTTGCAAAATTGTCTGAACCGTCTGCGACGATATCGTACTGCGATACGAGGTGGAGCGCATTGCCGGCGACAAGTCGTTCGGTCACCGCCTCGACTTTGACATTCGGATTGAGTTTCGCGACCGCCGTTTGCGCGCTCTCGGTTTTCGGCCGTCCGATGTCCGTGGTGGCATGAATGACTTGGCGCTGCAGGTTCGACAGCGAGACCGTGTCGTCATCGATGATGCCGAGCGTCCCGATGCCCGCCGCCGCAAGATAGAGCAGGGTTGGCGCTCCAAGTCCGCCGGCTCCGATCACCAATACGCGTGCGCGCTTGAGCGCAGCTTGGCCGGGTCCGCCGATCTCGCGCAGGACAAGGTGGCGCGCATAGCGCTCAAGTTCTTCGTCGTTCAGCATCTGGGTTCGAATCGGTTTGTCGCCGCTCTTCCCGTTTAGAGCGGAATGCGTTCAGTTTGAATCGCCTCCCCTCACATCTGTTTGATTTTGTGCATGATGTTTGTCCGAAAAGTCTGCAACTTTTTGGCATCACGCCCTAGTCGGCTGGTAGCGAGGCTCCAGAGGGCAGTGGTTCAGAGCGCACCCACCCCCTCGCCCTCTCGCGCCAAGGTTTTGAGTTTGGCCCATTGCGCCCGGCGGAGGGCGGGCTGGAGGGGAGAGGGTCGGAGGACCGAAGGCCCGACGGGGTGAGGGGAGGGCGTAATGCGATGGATCATTCCGATCATTCTTCTGCGTTTCCGTGTCCCAGGGCCGTCAGGGACCAAACAGGCCTCCGCATCGCGCGCATCGGCCTCATTCACCCGCCGCCTGCACCTTTTCGCCTGACACATAGTGTCGAGAACCGGGCGCGGGAAGTCGTTGCAAGCCGCGCTTGCCCTGGAGCGGGATGCGTTCACCTTGAATTGCCTCCCGCTCGATCTCTTTTGGGCATCCGTCGCGGACTGCGCTCGACGACGGATGCGTTGATGATTTGCGCATGATCTTGTCCGAAAAGTCTGCAACTTTACGGGATCATGCTCTAAGTGTTTCGCGCGATGATGGAGTGCCACATTTACATGGCATTCAAGCCGGGGACAGTCGCTTGACGGCGGACCATCAATCCCCACAATCAACCAGCCCGAAATCAGCACGGCTGCCGCCCCGCGCTGCCGCGGCTGAACCGGTTGCATAACTTCGGTATTTCATTAGGTTACCGCATGGAATGGCTGGGCGGAGTGACATCATGCAAATTTTGAAGCCCGTTGCGGTGGCGCTGATCGCGCTTGCGCCGTTGGTCCCGTTGACAGGCACGACGGCGCTGGCGGCTGCCAAGCCTGCCGACAGGCCGTCGGACAAGGCTGTGAAAAAGGAGCCGGACAGGTCGGCGCAAAAAAAGGAAGCCGACAAGCCGGCGAAGAAGGAACCGGAAAAATCCGCGAAGAAGGACGACAAGCCGGCGAAGAAGGAACCGGAAAAGGCGGCGAAAAGGGAACCGGAGAAGCCCGCGACGAAACCGACGGAACACCCCGCCAAGGCAGCGGCGGAGAAACCCGCAGCAAAGCCCGTCGAGAGCGAGCGGGCACGCGTCTTACCTGGCGCACCTGCGCCCGCCTCACCTGCTACGGCATCGCGGATCGCGGTGGCGGCACCGGCCGAGATCGAACGCAATGCAATCCTTTCCGACCTTGCCTGGACCGGCGATTATCAAGGTGGCGGGGCAACCGACGCCCCGGCAGCGGCCGTGAAAGCATTTCAGAAGCGCAACGGCAGCAGGGAAACCGGTGTGCTGAGCATTGACGATCGCGCCAAACTCGCGCAGGCGGCCAAGGCGCGGCAGGAGCAGGCCGGCTGGCGGGTTATCGACGACCCCGTGACCGGCGCGCGGCTCGGCATTCCGGAGAACCTGGTGTCGCTTTCTGCGCCCGGCAAGTCCGGGAGCCGTTGGCAATCCCGACATGGCGAAGTGCAAGTTGAGACATTCCGGGCGGCCGAAGCGGGCACGACGATTGCGGCCGTGTTCGCGCAACAAAAGGCCGAACCGGCGGAGCGCAAGATCGAATTCAACCAGCTGCGCGGCGACAGCTTCATCATCTCTGGTCTGCAAGGCCTGAAGAAGTTCCAGGTGCGGGCCCAGGCGGCCAACGGCGAAGTGCGCGGCATTGCGGTGTCCTACGACCAGGCCCTGGAGGGCACGATGGATCGCGTCGCCGCCGCGATTTCGAGCACCTATGCGGCCTTTCCGCCGCGAATGGTGAACGCGGCTGCGCCGCGACGCAAAGTCGAATACGGCACAGGCGTTGTCGTCAACAATGCCGGCTACATTGTCACGGACCTTGACCTCCTGACCGCCTGCGACCTCATCGTCGTGCCGGGACTGGGTCCGGCCGAACGCGTGGCCGAAGACAGGGACGCGTCGCTCGCGCTGGTCCGATTGAATGGTGTTCATGGCCTTGCCGCGGTCGGGGTCGCTCCCGCCGAGGCTCGCGCCGCACGTGCCGCTCGCGCCGCGGCGGTGGCCGAGGCCGCTGCTGCCGCTGCTGCCGCCAAGGCCGTGGCGGCGGCCAATGAGCGCGCCGCGCTCGCGGCCGCTGGAGCGAAGCGAGAGGAAGCCGTTGGGCCGGCAACAGGGACGTCACCCGCGGGCGCCCCCGCCGCTCAGGCGAGCGCTACAGAGACCGAAGAGCTGACAAAGGCGGAAAGTGGGAGGGCGGTTACTGCTGGTGTCAGTCTCGACTCACCGACTGCCGCCGCTGCTGACGGCGACGTGAAAAACGGCGAAGCTCCCACCGGCGCGACTGCGGGTCCTGAGACGGCCAAAGGGGCCGACACTGGTGCCGGTGAGGGCGAAACCGCAAGGACGGAACAGCAGGGGGCGGAAGGCGCTGGCCAGAAAGTCTTTACCGACACTGAGGCGGCAAAGACAAGCTCCGCAGAGCTTGCGGCCGCGAACCCGGCGGCCGACATTGTAAAGGCCGAGGTTCAGAAAGCCGAGGTTGCGAAGACCGAGATTCTCGAAGACCGAGGTTCCGAAAACAGAACAGCCGGTTTCGACGATCCCTGCTGTTCGCGCCGCTTCTCCTGTGGCGACGATCCCTGTCCCTTCGCCCACAGCTGTCCCGGTCCCTGCGGTCGCTCCATCGGTGGTAACGCCCGCAGTCGTAGATGCCAGCGCGCCGGACACGAGCGTCGCGGTGGTCGGCATTGCCGACCCGCAGATGCAAGGCGGGGGCAGAGCGGTCTCGACGCTCCGCGGCAGTGTGGCCGCCAACGGCATCGAAATGACGATCGATCCCGCCCCGGTGATGGGATTTGCCGGAGCGGCCGCGGTCGACAACAATGGCTATCTGGCCGGCATCGTGACGCAACGTCGCGCGGCGGGGACTTTCCAGCCCGCTCTCGCGCCGTCCACGGCGGTTGCACAGTTTCTAAGCGCGCACAACGTCACCACGTCCAGTGGCCGTCCGGCCCTGGATGAGGTCAAGGCCGCCACCGTCCGCCTTGTTTGCGTACGGAACTAACTCTTCCCTGCCGGGGGGCGTCGGCACCGCCGAGCCAAAGCGGTTCGCCGATGCGGCGTCCTCCGCGCTTTTACGTGAGGGAGGTCAGGAGCGCGCGTCGGTCCTCAGCCCTTGCTGATCTCGATCCTCTTTTCCTTGCGAACGCTGGCGGCCGGCTTCGGCAAATGGATATGCAGAACGCCCTTGTCGAACTTGGCCGCTACCTTGTCGGACTCGACATCGTAAGGAAGCTCGATGGTCCGGCTGAAGGTGCCGTAGCTGCGCTCGACCAATTGCCAGTTCTTGTCCTTATCGGATTCGTCACGCTCGCTTTTCTTTTCGCCACGGATCGTCAGCATGCCGTTGGCGAGTGTCACGTCGATGTCCTTTTCATCGACGCCCGGCAATTCGGCCATGATGTCGAGGCCATCCTTGCCCTCGGCGATATCGATCTTCGGCATCGCCACGCCATTACCGAACCTGGCGAAGCCGGCGAATGGCGTGCGGCGTGAGAAATCATCGAATGTCCGCTCGACCTCGCGGAACAGCGACCCGAGACCGTCGCGATCCCGACCGAAAAAAGATGGAAGGTTCGATCCTGCCATGATTGCCTCCTGATTTTCTCTGAATTGAATATCGTCGGCCTGCCTTTGAATGCGGGCGACCGGCTGACCTAGAGATTGGAACGGGCTGCCGGTTTGGCAAGCGCGGTTGCGCACCGCCCTGTTGCCGCGCATTGCGAAAAATTCAAGGGTCGCGATGAGGTGTAGACCGATCGGTCTCGATAGCTCGTCCTAGATGCGTTATGATCCGCAACTTGAGCCGACTGCCGAGCGAGTCCGACGGCCGGCCAATCCTTTGATCAATTGCCATCGCAAACAGGAGGAACGCATGGTTGCCTTCACGGTCAACGGAGCGCGCAGGGAGGTCGGCATCGATCCCAATACCCCGCTCCTGTGGGTGCTGCGCGAGCACTTGAAACTGACCGGCACCAAATTCGGCTGCGGCATTGCCTCGTGCGGCGCCTGCACCGTGCATGTCGACGGACAGGCGACGCGTTCCTGCGCCACTCCGGTCGGCATGGTCGAGGGCACGGTCGGTCACCACGATCGAGGGCCTGTCACCGGATGGGAGCCATCCGCTGCAGAAGGCCTGGGTCGCGGAGCAGGTGCCGCAATGCGGCTACTGCCAGTCCGGCCAGATCATGCAGGCGGCCGATCTGCTGGCGCAGCAACAATCCCGTCGCGCGACGACATCGTCACCCACATGGACGGCAATATCTGTCGCTGCGGCACCTACCTGAAAATCATCAGCGCCATCGAGCGCGCGGCGCGGGAGGGCTGAGCCATGACCCGATTTTTCGATTCGCGCGGCGATCTCAACCGACGTGATTTCCTCGCCGCTGCCGGCGGTTTGACGCTCGCGCTCGCGCTTCGCCCGAAGTCCGTTCGGCTTGCTGGGCGATGAGGCGGTGGCCGCGGACGCGCAGGCCGCGCCGACGATCTGGGTGACGATCGCCACCGACGGCACCATTTCCATCGTGTCGCCAGCCGCAGAAATGGGGCAGGGCACGTTCACGACGCTGCCCGCGGTGTTCGCTGAAGAACTCGACGCCGACTGGGCGAAGGTGAAGCCCGTCTATCCGCCAGAGTGGAGCGAAAAGAAGTACGGCAACCCCGGCTACAACCACAATTTCCAAACCTCGGCGAGCATGGCGACGCGCGGCTATTTCCAGGCCATGAGGATTGCGGGCGCGCAGGCCCGTCGCGTCCTCATCGACGCCGTCGCGGCGAAATGGGGCGTTCCTGCCGCCGAGCTTTCGACCGAGCCGAGCGTGGTCGTTCACAAGGCCTCGAACCGGCGCATCGACTATGGCGAGGTCGCGGCGTTTGCGCAGACGCCGGCCGAACTGCCCAAGATCGAGGATAAGGACCTCAAGCCGGCGTCGGAATTCCGGCTGATCGGCAAGGACGTGCCGCGCGTGGAAGTGCCGCTCAAGGTAACCGGCGCCGCAAAATACGGCATGGACGTCCAGGTTCCCGGCATGGTCTACGCCGCCGTGCTGCAGTCGCCCTATCCCGGCGGACACCCGCAGACGGTGGATGACGCCAAAGCTCGGCAGGTCCCCGGGCATCACCGACATCGTGCGGCTGCCTGAGGGCGTCGGCATCGTCGGAACGAGTGTCGAGGCGACGCAGGCGGCAAAAAACCTGCTGAATGTCTCCTGGAGCACTGATGCGACGGGCGCCCATCTCGATAGCGAGCAGGCGCTCGAAGACTTCCAGCGGATTGCGCGCGACAAGAGCCGCGGGGGTGCGGTCTATACCCGTGAGGGCGACATCGAGGCGGCATTGCGCGGCGCCGCGAAAACCTATCGCGGCGAGTACCGCACCCGCTACGTTTATCACGCCCAGATGGAGCCGCTGAATTCGACGGCATCGGTCAGTCCGGACGGCAAATCGGTCGAGATCTGGGTCGGCACGCAAGGTCCGAGCGCCTTGCATGCGCAGGTCCCGCGGCTCCTCGGCATCGATCGCGCCAACGTCACCTTCCACCAGCATTTCCTCGGCGGCGGATACGGCCGCCGCGGCGCGCAGGAGGTGACGCTCGATGCGGTGCGGCTGTCAAAGGCTGTCGGGAAGCCGGTCAAGCTGATCTGGACCCGCGAGGACGACATCGCCGGCGGCAAGTTCCGGCCGATGACGGCGCACTACATCGAGGCCGGCGTCGATCGCAATGGCAAGGTCATTGCGTGGCACCATCGTATCGTCGCCGAAATCCCCGATCGGCTTCGGCGCGCGCGAAAGCGGCGGCACGCCGCCTCGGCTCGATGTCGTGGTGCTGAAAGGATCGTCGCTGCCGCATTACCCGATCCCGAACAAGCTCGTCGAGCATGTCGTCGAAGACCGTGGCGCGCGGGTGTCGCCATGGCGCGGCGTCGGCGTCGGCCACAACGTCTTCGCGAGCGAACAATTCCTCGACGAGATCGCGGCGGATCAGGGCAAGGACCCGCTCGCGTTCCGGCTGGAACTCTCAGAAGGCCGGCCACGCGCACAGGCCCTGCTGCGCGCGGTTGCCGAGATGTCGGATTGGGGCCGCAAACGCGAGGGGCGCGGCCTCGGGATCGCCTTTGCCGAGAAGGACGACACCTTGAATGCGGGCGTCGCGGAAGTCTCGGTCGATCGCGCCACCGGCAAGATCAAGGTCCACAACATCTGGGCGACGATCGATTGCGGCATTGCCGTGCAGCCGCGCAATCTTGCCGCGCAGATCCGAGGGCGGCATCATCTATGGCCTCGGCTCGGTGCTGCGGGAAAAGATCACGATCAAAGACGGCCGGGTGCAGCAGTCGAACTTCACCGATTACGAAGTGACGCGGATGTCTGACGTGCCGAATGTGGAGGTCCGGGTACTATCGACCGACAATCCGCCGACCGGCGCGGGCGAGGACGGGGTTCCGGTCGTGGCCTGCGCCGTGGGCAATGCCATAACCGCGCTCACGGGCGTCAGGCTGCACGAGTTGCCGTTCGCGCCGGAGCGGGTACGCGGCGCGCTGGGGGCGTAGCCAGGGGCATTGCCGCGCCAATCGGACCCTCTCCCGCTGGGGGCGATTGGCTGCACACTTCTCTGTTCTGCAGCGCCGGCTCGACACCACGGCGCGCGCCGGTGACGCTTTGACGTCGGCGCGCAGCATCACGGCGATCCCGACGGGAAGCGACATATTGGAGCGCTTCGCGTCGCGTGCCGCCAACGTGCATTTGATCGTACGGGCCGTTAGCGACCGGCACGCGGCGGCCGCGCCCCTGTCGTTCCCCGCGAGGCAATGCTATAGCGACGCCCGCCGCATGGGCGGGCCTGTCGCCGGCGCCCGCCATGACGCCGCCAATGCGCCCCGATTGCCTCAACATCAATTCGTGTTCAGGAAGCTCCCCCTCAATGGCCAAGATCAAGGTGACGAACCCCGTCGTTGAGCTCGACGGCGATGAGATGACGCGGATCATTTGGCATTTCATCAAGGAAAAGCTGATCCATCCCTATCTCGACATCGAGCTGCTCTATTACGATCTCGGCATCGAGGAGCGAGACAGGACCGACGACCAGATCACGATCGACGCCGCCGAAATGATCAAGAAGGTCGGGGTGGGCGTGAAATGCGCCACCATCACACCCGACGAAGCGCGCGTGAAAGAGTTTCATCTCAAGGCGATGTACCGTTCGCCGAACGGCACCATCCGCAACATTCTCGGCGGCACCATCTTCCGCGAGCCGATCATCTGCCGCAACGTGCCGCGGCTGGTGCCGGGCTGGACCAAGCCGATCATCATCGGCCGGCACGCCTATGCCGACCAGTATCGCGCCACCGACTTCCGTTTCCCCGGCAAAGGGCGGATCACGCTGTCATTCGTCGGGGAAGACGGCGTGCGTATCGAACGGGACGTCTTCGACTCGCCTGGCGCCGGCGTCACCATGGCGATGTACAACCTCGACGACTCGATCCGCGACTTCGCCCGCGCCTCGTTCAATTACGGATTGATGCGAAACTATCCGGTGTATCTCTCCACCAAGAATACCATCATGAAAGTCTATGACGGGCGCTTCAAGGATATTTTCCAGGAGGTGTTCGCGACCGAATTCAAGCCCGCCTTCGACGCCAAAAAACTCACCTACGAGCACCGCCTGATCGACGACATGGTGGCGGCGGCGCTCAAATGGTCGGGCGGTTATGTCTGGGCTTGCAAGAATTATGATGGCGACGTGCAATCCGACACCGTGGCACAGGGTTACGGCTCGCTCGGGCTGATGACCTCGGTGCTGATGACGCCGGATGGCAAGGTCGTGGAGGCGGAGGCCGCCCACGGCACCGTCACGCGCCACTATCGCGAACATCAGAAGGGGCGTGAGACCTCTACCAACTCCATCGCCTCGATCTTCGCCTGGACGCGCGGCCTTTCCCATCGCGCCAAGCTGGACGGCAATGCCGAGCTGGACCGATTTGCAGCGAGCCTGGAGCGCGTGTGCATCGAGACCGTGGAAGCGGGTTCCATGACCAAAGACCTGGCGCTGCTCGTCTCCGCCGATCAACCCTGGCTATCAACGACCGCCTTCCTCGACAAGGTCTCCGAGAATCTGCGCAAGGCAATGGCGAAGTGAACGGCCCAAGCTTGTCCTCCCTCGCGGAGCCCAGCGCAGCGGGGGAGGATGAAGGAGAGGGGTTTATCCGACCCTATCTTGCTACCGAAAGAAGATCGGCTGCCAACCCGAATAGTGCGTAGGAATTCGGGTGGCGCCTACCGCGCGCATTCGATCGCGACATAGTCCCCGCACGAACCGCCACGGCAGGTCGCATCGCTTGCAGAAGCTGCGGTAACCTCGGCAGCATCCACCTTGCGAAAATGGACCGCATGATCGTAGCTACGTGATTGGCAATAGGCATTCGCGACCGGCGTACCGCAATGCGCACCGCTCGCCAGGCATTGATCGACACCATAACCGTCGGGCTGGTTCTCGACCAAGAAGATGTGAGTATCGGCACCGATAGCTTCAGCCGCAAACAGCAAGGAAAACGCAATAGTCATCGTAAGAGTACGCATGCACCTCAAGCCCCCGCCCAAACTGGAGTGAGTTCATACACACAATTTGATCAAAGGGGTGAACGTGGCGTTAAGGGTCGACAGATTTTTCGCAGCCGTTGCCAATCGGCCATAGTTGAAGGCAAGCGTGCCGGACGCGATTACCACGGCACCGGCAGCGCGATGGAGATGATGCTGCGGCGGTGATGGCGACCCCTTTCTCGAAGTCGGGGTCGGGGAGCCGAATGCATCCCTCGGCGGGGTGGCAACTGTTCCGCCTGCAATGCAGTGCCACAGCCAGGCGGTTCGATGTACAATCCACCGCCCCAGGTCCCGGATGCCATCGGACGCAATACTTGGCGGGCCGGGCAATGCATCAGTTCGGAACGAGGAGAAGCAACGATGTCTCAGTTCGGTTTGCGAGCATGTTTATTCGCAGGGAGCGCTGCTGTCGTTCTCCTGGGGGTGGGGCCTGGACAGGCGCAGGCGCAGCAAAAAGCCGATACGCCCAATTTCTCCTGGGACCCGAGCGTGAGCTGGATCGGCGTCGGCGAATTCCAGGCCGTAGCTGGCCAAACAGCTCCCGTGAAGCAGGACCCAAAACATCCCTTCGTTCCGAACGGACAGGGCCGGCAGCCGACTTTCCGGATTGCCGACCTCAGCAATCCGAACCTGAAGCCCTGGGCGAAGGACATCATGAGGAAGGACAATGACGAAGTCCTCGCCGGTAAAATCGCCTTTTCGCCCAGCCAGAGCTGCGTGCCGGCCGGGGTTCCTGCCTTCCTGACTTTGGGCGGCAACCAGAACCCGTACTGGTTTGTACAAGCCCCAAAGAGGTCGTGATCTTCCGTTCGGCCGACTCCCAGATCCGCCACGTCTACATGGACGTCGCGCACTCGGCCAATCCGAAGCCGTCCTGGTACGGCGAGTCGGTCGGCCATTACGAAGGCGACACGCTGGTGATCGATACGATCGGCCTCAATACGAAGACCTTTGTCGACGCCTACCGCACGCCACACACAGCCAAGCTGCATGTGGTCGAGCGCTGGCGCATGGTCAATGACCGCCAAGCAATGGAGGTGACCGTCACCGTGGATGATCCAGACACCTTCAATGAGCCGTGGACGGCGACGCGACGTTATCGTCGCGCCAATGCGACGTTCGCGGAGGACATCTGCGCCGAGAACAATCAGCTGCTGTTCGACTACGGCATTCCGGTCGCCCGCAAAGCGGATTTCTGATTGATGTCGACTGCGGACCGGAGGAGCATGTCTTCGGCCCCCCGCGCCAGTTAGAGCGGGATGCGTTAAGCTTAAATCGCCTCCCGCTCGATTATGTTCTGCGCACCCGTCGCGGACTACGCTCGACGACGGATGCGTGTTGATTTTTGCGCATGATCTTGTCCGAAAGGTCAGCTGATCGGCGCGCCCCGTTGCTTCTGGCCGAGTACCGCCGCAAGGGTCACGTTACGATGGGCTGTGTCGGCGGAAGATACGTCTCGGACTGCGAAGCCGGACGATACATCTCGCGCACGCGCGGGATCACCTTCGTCCCATAAAGTGAAATCGAGTGCATAGCCTTTTCGTGGGCGAGCGTGCCGGCGCTGTACTTCATGTCGAACCGCGAGATGCCAAGCAGCGTTGCGCTGCCGGCGATCTTGCGCGCTACCGTTTCCGGCGAGCCGACATACAGCGAACCGTGGTCTGCTTCATGCTCGAACTCGGACCTCGTCACCGGGGGCCAGCCGCGTTCCGCGCCGATCCTATCGCGCATCTGCTTGTAGGGGGGCCATAACTCCTCACGCGCCTGTTCGTCACTGTCGGCGACGTGCCCCGGCGAGTGGAGGCCGATTTCGCGGGCCGGCCTGCCAAGCTGCCGATAGGCACGGTGATAGAGACTCGACATAAGGGAGGAAGCGCTTTGGATCGCCGCCGATGATTGCGAGCATCAACGGCATGTCATAGCGGGCCGCCCGAATTACGGATTTGGGGCTTCCGCCGACGCCGACCCATATTTTGAGCGGCGGCGATTTCGATGGGCGGGTAAACGCGCTGATCGGTAAGAGGCGCTCGGGTCTTTCCGCGCCACGTCACGACATCAGTTCGGACCAGAGTCGCAAGCAGATCGAGCCTTTCCTCAAACAGCTGTTCGTATTGCGACAGGTCGAACCCGAACAGGGGGAAGGATTCGATGAAAGAACCTCGCCCCACCGTGATTTCGGCACGTCCACGGGAAATCGCTCCCAGCGTCGCGAAGCGCTCGAAGACGCGGACCGGGTCGTCCGTGCTCAGCACCGTTACCGCCGATCCGAGACGGATATGCGTCGTGCGCGCCGCGATTGCGGCGAGAACGACTTCGGGCGCGGAGATCGCAAAGTCGGCACGGTGGTGCTCGCCAACGCTGAAACACCCGACGCCAGTCTGATCGGCGAGAACGGCCTCCTCGACGACATCGCGAATCACCTGGGCGTGCGATTGCGGCTTGCCGTCGGCGCCAAGCGTAATGTCGCCAAACGTATCCAAACCCAATTCAAGGCTCGACGGCATGGTCGGCCTCCGGAATGGGGAACCCCCGTCACGCACGAAAGGCGGCGGCCGTGGCAGCAAATCCTGCTCGAGCAAAAGCTATTTCGCAGCCATTGCATGTTTGTCGGCCAAAGGCTGCACGGGCATCCCCGGGCCGATCTTCTGCAGGTTGCCGCTGATCACGCTGTCGCCTTCCGAAATCCCGTTGAGCACGGCAACGAGTTCCCCGTCGGTCGGACCGAGCGACACCAGGCGCTGTTCGACTTTGCTGCCCTGGCCGACAACGTAAACATACTTCCCGAACTGGCTCGACCCGAGCGCTGCCTGCGGTACCATCAAAGCATCGGGCAGTTCGCGAAGCGAAATTCTGACTCGGACGTATTGACCTGGCAGCAGCGTACGATCGGCATTGGCAATCGTGGCACGTGCGACAATGGTGCCGGTTGAGCGATCGACCGTGTTGTCGATGAAGGTCAGTTCCCCTTTCCGCGACGTTTGGTCGGTTCCGGGTACGAGGATATCGACTGTAACGGAACCGGCAGTTCTTGCCTGTTGGATTTCAGTCAGCTCGGTTTCGCTCGGATTGAAGGTCACGTAAATCGGACTGAGTTGAACGAGCGTGTTGAAAGCGCCACCGCCCGGACTGACGAGCGTTCCGATCGATGCCTGGTTGCGGCCGAGCCGGCCTGAAAACGGCGCATGGATCTTCGCATAGTTAAGGTTGAGTTCGGCGCTGCGAATTGCCGCTTCGTCCATTGCGAGCGCCGCCTCGGCCACACCTGAGGCGCTGGCGCGCTGGTCATACGTGTCCTTGGCAAGAAAACCGCTCCGCGAGAGTGCGGCGCCGCGGTTGAGGTTGGATCGTGCATATTCAAGTGTGGCGCGGTCACGCTGAGCTTGTGCCTTGGACTGATCGAGCGCCGCCTGCACATCGCGCGGATCGATCGTGTAAAGCAGGTCCCCTTCGTTGACATCGGATCCATCCGCGACATCCTGGCTTTGGACGTAGCCGGATATCCGCGGCTGAAGCGCGATGCCGCGGATCGCCTCGGTACGGGCTGCATATTCGTAGTAAACGGCGATCGCCTTCTTTACGACCGGAGCCACCGGGACCGGCATGGCCCTCATCGGTGGAGGCGTCGCAGCCGTCGCCGCATGGCTGGTCCCCGCCCCTTCATGGCGTATGGCCGACACCGCCACCGCAATGGCAGCGGTCCCGATTACCAAGCCGAATCCGAGTTGCCAGCGTTGCATGATTTGCTCCGTCGCTATTCCGCGGGCCGCCGCCTCGAGAGCTGCCGCCGGGGCGATTGCTTTTCTCCGATCGCCCCTCTCGCAACTGCTCGATGACGGCATAGAACACAGGCACGAAACAGCAGAGTGAGAAGGGTCGCCGCAAGCATGCCGCCGAACACCGTGGTCCCGATCGATTGGCGGCTTGCGGCGCCTGCGCCGGTGGCCAGCATCAGCGGCACGACGCCGAGGATGAAAGCGAATGCGGTCATCAGGATCGGCCGCAAGCGCAACCGCGCGGCTTCCATCGCGGCTTCCACGACATCAAGGCCTTCGGCTCGTCGCCGTTTGGCGAACTCGACGATCAAAATGGCGTTCTTGGCGGCAAGGCCGATCAGCATGACAAAGCCGATCTGGGAATAGACATCGATCTGCTGGCTCCGCACCCAAAGCGCAAGAATGGCGCCGAACAGCGCGAGCGGCACCGCGAGCAGCACCATGAACGGCATCGACCAGCTTTCGTACTGCGCAGCAAGGATGAGGAAAACAAAGACCATGGCGAGGCTGAACACGATGCTCGCAATCGATCCGGCCTTGATCTCCTGCATAGGTGATGCCGGTCCATTCGTAGCTGAAGTCCCGTGGCAAGCGCGGCAGCAGCCGCTCGCTCCATCGCGGCGACCGGCCTGGCCCGAGCTGTAGCCCGGCGCAGCCCGCCATTGACCATGGCAGAGGCGTAGTTGTTGTAATGCGGCACCGTTTCCGGGCCGACGATCGGCTTGAGACTGCCGAGCGTGCTCAGCGGCACCATGCCGCCGGCATTGTTTCGCACATAGAGCCGGTTCAGCGAGGACGCCGAGTTGCGGGCGTTGGCATCGGCCTGCAATGTGACCCGGAAGGTGCGGCCAAACAGGTTGAAGTCGTTCACGTAAAGCGAGCCGAGATAGATTTGCAACGTGCTGAATATGTCCGGCAAGTTGAGGCCAAGGAGCTTCGCTTTGTTGCGGTCGAGATCGTAGGTGAACTGCGGAGTCGACGTGCTGAAGGACGAGAACAGCTGCTGAGCACTGATCTCGGGCTGCTTGCGCGCTTCCGCAATGACGGCCTGGGTCGCCTCATTGAGCGCGGCACTGCCGCGTCCGGTTAGATCCTCGACCTGAAACTCGAAACCCGCCGGTGGCGCCGAGACCGGGAATCGAGGGCGGGTCGAAGCTCAAGGCAATACCGCCCGGGAGCGAAAGCAGTTGCGGGCGAACCGCAGCGACAATGCGCGAGGCATTCTGTTCGGGCGGCCGTTCGTCCCAGGGTTTCAGAATTGCAAATTCGACGGCTGAGTTGGACTGCGCAGCGTTGGTCAGGAAGTTCAGGCCGCTGATCGAGCCGACAATATCGACACCGGGCGTGCGCTGCAAAATCTCCCGCACCTGCTTGGCAACCTCATCCGTCCGCTCGAGCGAGGCGCCA
The DNA here is from genome assembly GCA_963844635.1 of uncultured Alphaproteobacteria bacterium. Taxonomy (GTDB): domain Bacteria; phylum Pseudomonadota; class Alphaproteobacteria; order Rhizobiales; family Xanthobacteraceae; genus JAJPKK01. Next base: position 166,999 of record CAWJPD010000014.1, on the reverse strand, counting down.
TCCGGCAATTGGACGACCACGAAGAAGTAACCCTGATCTTCCACCGGCAAGAACGTCGACGGTATCCGTTGCCACATCATGTAGGTGACGGTGAGTGCCGCCGCGAACAATCCCATCAGGGCCCAGCGCGGGCGCACCAAGTGGCGTACGCTGTTGGCATAGCCGTGCGCGAGTCGTGTGAATCCGGCATTAAACCACCTGAACGGCGGAAATTGCGGCGCCCCGCGATGTCGCAGAAAGGCGGCACTCAACGCAGGACTGAGCGTCAATGAATTGAACGCGGAGATGCCCACCGAGATGGCGACGGTGAGGGCAAACTGATTATAGAGGCGTCCGGACACGCCCGGGATAAAGGCGACCGGTATGAACACCGCCATCAGCACGGCGGTGGTGGCGATGATCGGACCGGTGACTTCGCCCATGGCAACCCGGGCCGCCTGTAGCGGCCGCAACCCTGCCTCGAGCTGGCGTTCCACGTTCTCCACGACGACGATTGCGTCGTCGACGACGAGGCCGATGGCCAGCACCATGCCGAGCAGGCTCAGCATGTTCAGCGAGAAGCCGACGATCTTCATCACCACCAGCGTCGCGATCAGCGAGACCGGGATGGCGATCGTCGGGATGATAGTCGTGCGCCAGCTCTGCAGAAACACGAACACGACGGCGACGACAAGAGCGAGCGCTTGCAACAGCGTGACAACGACATCGTGCATGGCTGCCGACACGAAGCGCGTCGTGTCGTAATGCATTCCGTACTCGATGCCCTTGGGAAAGCGCTTGGAGAGCTCCTCCATCTTGGTTGCAACGCTTTTCTGCAGCTCGAGCGCGTTCGATCCCGGCATCTGGAAAATCGCGAGAACGACGGTCGGATCCTCGCCGAAAAATGCGCTTGATGAATATTGGAGCGCGCCAAGTTCAATGCGCGCGACGTCCCGCAGCCGCACCGCCGATCCCGCAGCGGCATTGGCGCGAACGACGATGTCGCCGAACTGGGCCGGGTCGCTCAGCCGTCCTAGCGCGCTGACTTGCAGTTCGAACGGCGTGCCGGGGGGAGCCGGCGATTGTCCGATCTTCCCGGCCGCCACCTGCACGTTCTGCTCGGCGATGGCCTGCTGAACGTCCACGGCGGTGATCCCGAGATTGGCGAGCCGGTCGGGATCGAGCCAGACGCGCATCGAATAGCGGCGCTCGCCGAAGATTTGCACGTCACCGACGCCAGGCAACCGCTTGAGCGGGTCGACGATCTGCAAATAGGCATAGTTGCTCAGTTCGACCGGATCGACCGAGCCGTCCGGCGACGTCAGATTGACGATCAGGACGAAGTTCGGGTTCTGCTTCCGGATCGTCACGCCGGCCTGGTTGACGATTGGGGGCAGGATCGGGGCCGCTTGGGACACACGGTTTTGGACGTCGACCGCCGCGATGCTGATCGGATAGCCGACGTCGAACGTGATCGTAATATTCGACGATCCGTCGTTGGCGCTCGTCGACGACATGTAGGTCATGCCGGGAACGCCGTTGATCTGCTGTTCCAATGGTGTGGTGACCGTGTCGGCCACGACCTGGGCACTGGCACCCGGATAGATCGCGCTGACCACGACCTGGGGCGGCGTGATTTCAGGGAATTGCGAAACCGGCAGCAGGAAATAGCAGATCGCCCCTGCGAGCAGCATGATAATGGCGATCGCGGACGCAAAGATCGGACGCTCGATGAAGAATCCAACCACAGCAGTCACCCTGCCCCACACGAATTGGCTGGAACGCCGGATTCGGCCGCCTTGCGAAGAGCCGCGCCTTTGTGTCGTTCGTTTGGCCAACCGAACGGTTCGGTCAAAATGCCATGACGTGCGGATGCCGCCAAGGAGTTTTCCGTGGAGTAGGGATGTCGGAGGGCGATGGACTGAAGGAGGACGCGCAACTGTGCCGGGTCCACGCGGTCCGCCCGCATCACCTCCCGGGTCAGCGGGTCGGCCAGCCACTCATCGATCGTTTGCGGGCAGCAGTGGCGCGGAGACATTCCTGATCACTCCGGAAGCCGCAAAATAATTGACCGGCGCGGCAGGAGGTGTTACGAGTAAGTAACGAGAAGATGTTACAGTTCGGTAACGCCCCGTCAAGTGTTTGGCGGAATATTTTTGCGAGGTCGTCATGGAGGATGACGGCGTCATCCGGCAGAGGCCGCGGGAACGCATCATCGCCACCGCCCGGGAGCTGTTCCGCAAACACGGACTTCGCGGCATCGGCGTTGACGCGATCGCCGAAGCGGCCGGCACCAACAAGATGACGATGTATCGTCATTTCCGTTCGAAGGATGAGCTGGTGGCCGCATGTCTGCGGGACGCGGCGGCCCAGGTGGAGGTGTTTTGGGATCGCCTCGAAGCCGAGCATCCCGACGATCCGCTGTCCCGGCTTTATGCCTGGGTGAAAGTTGGCGCGCGATGCGTTAGCGACGACGGCCGCGGATGCGACATGGCCAACGCCGCGGTCGAGCTTGCGGGCAGCGATCACCCGGCGCGGCTCGTGATCGAGGAATTCAAGACCGCGCAGCGCAACCGGTTGGCGAGGCTCTGCCGCGAGGCGGGCATTGTCGATGCCGACGTTCTCGCCGATGCCTTGATGCTTTTGCTCGAAGGCGCGCGGGTCAGCCGCCAAAGCAGTGGCGCCGCCGGACCATGCGCGCGGTTTGCAGCGGTCGGTGAGGCAATGATCCGATCCTTCAGCCGCGCCGAAGCTTCAAATCCTGGCAAGACACGAAGTCGTGCCATTCGACCGGTTGAACCGGAGCGGGTTGCCAATCCGTAGTCACACCACGCTTCTCTCTAAATTTCATGATTGTGACGCCCATTGACCAATCCGAAGCGACCGCCATCTCCTATCTTGGATTGAACACATTGCCTTCAAGCCACGCGATCATCCGAAACATGATCTGTTTGTTGTTCTTCTCCAGCATCATCGTATGGCCATTCCCGAAAATACCTGCTTCGGGCAAGACATCGACGCTGACATGTCCGCCGATCGCGGTCATTTCCTTCTGGAACTTGCGCGACGCATCGACGCGATCCTGTGCGTGGTCGCCAATCACGATATCGATCGGGATTTTCGCGAGTTTCTGGCGGGCTTCGTCGGGGATCATGTCAAACGCGGTCACCGAAGTCTCGACCGCCAGGATCGCCTTGATCCGCTCCGGGCGTTCGGCGGCGGTGAGATAGCCGAGGAGACCCGATGACGACCAGCTTTGAATGATGACCGGCTCGCCGATTTTGTCGATCAGCGCGGAAAAAGCGGCAACCGCCTTCGGTGTTTCGTCGGGGTCGCGATAGGTGCTGACGGTCTGCCGATAATAATTGTCGACGGCCTCGATCGGGAACTGGGTGTTGGGATAGGCCTCGCCGTATTTGGGTCCCCAGCGGAAGGTAACCCAGGCGGATTCGGCGGCATATCGATTGATTGCAGGCAGTTCGTTGGCCGATGCCCTGCCGAGCTTCACCGCATTGATTTTGCAGATGTCGGTACCCGACCGACCGGTGTTTGGACGATCAACGCCATAAACGGGGAAGCCTTGTCGCAGGAACAGCGTCAGCCAGCCTTCACGACCATCCGGCGTGGTGTCATACACCCGCGCTGAATGTCCACCTCCCGAGTTGAACAGGATTGGATACGGATAGCGTTGGTCGGCGGGATATTGATAGGTTGCATAGACATTATCGACGACGACATGGCCGCTTGGGAAGCGCGTGCTGCGCGCGTCGCCCCCGTCATTCGTCCGGCAGTCGATGGTCCTGCCGCCCGCCTCCAGGCTGCCTTGCTTCGCAATACGCAAAACCGCATCTTCGGCATGGGTGCCTGCGGCAAGAGCAAAGAACCCCGCGGTCGCTGCTAGAACCGATAGCTTACTCGGCATCGACATTGCTGTTCTCCGATGATTTCGGCAAGTTCTGTCCCGCTTGCGGCAGGCAGAATGCGGGCACCTACAATGTTGCGGCAGGCTTGTGCCGGGCGTGGAAGGTGGGCGCCACCTCCGACATGAATTTAGCGATCTCGTCTTTGACCTGGGGATGTGGCTTCAGCCCGACATTGAAGTAAAGAATGACTTCGTTAAACCCTGCCGCTTCCACTTTTGCCAGCACGTCGATGATATGATCGGAAGTCCCGAGCAGCACTGAATTCTCTGTCAGATCGTCCGGTTTCACATTGCGCATGCGGTCGACCATATCGATAAAATATCGGTAGCTTGGCGGCGCGGTTTTCGGATCGCCGGGAAGCGCGGGGATCAGGCATTCACGATAGTAACGAATCTGGCGGGCGCGCTGCGCCGCCTCTTCCTCCTTCCCATGGGCGAAATGGGTGAAATAACTGCAGAGCAGCGAGGCCGGGCGGGTTCCAAATTTGGCGCAACTCTCGTGATATAAGTCGGCAACCTGGCGCAGCCCGCCATAGCTCATGGCAGCGGCAAAAGGCGCCACGATCAATCCGCATCCCAACCTGGCTGCCAGCTCGATCGAGGGCTTCGAGAAAGACGCAACGTATGTCGGAATCGGTTTTTGCATCGGTTTTGGCGTAATCCGAACATTGTCAAACGAAAAATGCTTGCCGTGAAACGAAATGCGGTCCTCGGATGTCCAAAGCTGGCGCAAAACCGCGAGGCTCTCTTCGAAAATGGATTGGTTGTCTTCGAAAGAGACGTGGAACGGCAGATATTCACGACGGTCATAACCGCGTCCTGCGGCGAAATCGACGCGCCCGTTGCTGAGCAGGTCCAGCGATGCCCATTGTTCGGCGACGCGAATCGGATGGTGAAGCGGCAGCACGGTCACCGCCGGAGCAAGGCGGATGCGTTTGGTTCGCGCGGCAATGTAAGCAAGAACGATGTCGGGACATGACAAGACGCCAAGCGTGTTGAAGTGGTGCTCGCCGATCCAGACGGAGTGCATTCCAAGCTCGTCGGCGTAAAGTGCCTCCTCCGTGATGTCGGCGACAAGCTGATTTGCCGTGCGCGTGTTGTTCTCGTAATGATTGTCGCTGAGAGTGAAATAGCCGAATTCCATGAGCCGACCTCCCCCTGGCCAATCTCTTGAACGATACCAAGTGCAAAGGCTATTTCCTCCAAATCTGCCGCGACAGGCCGGCTGGGGCCCCTTCGTCAATTCCCGGCTCTGCGCCTTCAAGCGACTTGATCATTCGTCGGAAGCACGGACTGTTTCTCTCGGTCCAAGTACACCCTGCACCGCAGGGAACCATCCACTCGCGTATGATCGCAGCGAACCTGCCACTATTCCAATGCGCGACAACCCGATCACAAAATAGCATTTGTGCCGAGAAATCAGAAGCCATTAGACTGTCGCGTAACTGGCGTGCGCTCGAACAGCTCTCGGGATGTGCGAGCTTTTCTGCCAGGCGGGGCATCGAGCTGCGCCACTATGATGCTGCCGCGAAAACATGTGTGTTGCGCACAAGCTTCGCCAAGCGATAAATCAAAGCGGAGGCAAGGATGAAGGTCCGCGCGTCGAGTTCCCTTTGCGTGATGCTGGCTGCGGCCACGGCACTCGCCTCGGCGGGAGAGGCGTCACAAGCCGCAGGCCCAGTCCCTGGCGAGAGGGTAACCGCCGTGTCAACTCCCGATTTTTCCGGCGTCTGGTATCGCTGGCTACGTCCTGGGCTGGGGCCGCCGCCAGCGGGACCAGGCCCCGTGACGAACCGGTCGCGAGTCAATGGAGTTAGCGACTACAATCAACTTGTTGGGGATTATACCAATCCCATCTTGACGCCCAAGGCGGCGCAAGTGGTGAAAAAATACGGCGACCTGTCATTGAGCGGCGTGGGATACCCGACACCAAGCAATCAGTGCTGGCCGAGCGGGGTTCCGTACATTTTTTGGAATTACGGGATGCAGATGCTCCAGGAGCCGGACAAGGTCACGATACTTTATCTTCAAGACCACGAATTTCGCCAGGTCCGGTTGAATGAGCCGCATCCCACACATGTCTCGCCCTCGTGGTACGGCGACTCCGTCGGCCATTATGAAGGCAATGCTCTGGTGATCGACACCGTCGGGATGAAGATGGGTCCTTTCTCGATGGTCGACATGTATGGCACGCCTCATAGCCCGGCTCTGCATGTCATCGAACGATACGAGCTGCTTGATTATCAAACCGCCAAGGACGGGGTGGATCGAGACGCAGCAGTCAATCAAAAATATCCGCCGCGTATAAATCCGGTCGACTTCGATGCCAATTACAAAGGGAACCTGTTGCGACTCGAAATTCGTGTGGAAGATGAAGGTGTTTTTACCACGCCGTGGTCGGCGGACGTGACGTATGGACGTCCCCTCGGCGAATGGGCAGAAAATGTCTGTGCCGAAAATTTGCAGAAATACAATACCGAAAAGAACCCGGCAGTCCCGAGTGCGGAGCGGCCGGACTTTTGAAAGGCGGCACGTTGGAGTGGGAAGGGTTCAGCTTGAATTGTCCCGCTCGAAACTCCGCCGAGTTCACCCGCAGGCGCGAACTACTCGGCCTTGACGCCCGCGAATTTGACCACCTTTGCCCATTTGTCCGTTTCTTCGGCGATAAGCGTTGCGAAGTCCGCGGGTGAACCCGGCAGCACGGTGCCGCCGAGGTCAAACAATTGCGCTTTCAATCGAGGATCGGCGAGACCCGCGTTCATTTCCTTGTTGAGCCTGTCCAGAATATCCGTCGGCGTGCTTCGCGGCGCGCCGATGCCGGTCCAGGTGCTGGCCTCATAACCGGGCACGGTCTCGGCAACGGTCGGCACGTCCGGGAGCCCCGGCCATCGCGTCGCGGTGGTCACTGCGAGCGGACGCAAATTGCCGGCCCTGATGAACTCGATGCAGGAGGGCATCGGGCTGAATGTCACCTGCACCTGCCCGGCGATCAAATCGGCGAGCGAAGGAGCGCCGCCGCGATAGGGGATGTGAATCATGTCGACGCCCGCCATCGCCTTGAACAATTCGCCGGACATATGGTTCGGCGTCCCGGTCCCAGCGGAAGCCATGTTGACTGCGCCCGGATGCGCCCTCGCATAGATGATGAATTCGGCCACCGTCCGTACCGGCAGCGACAGGTTGACGACCATGACGTTCGGCACACGGGTCATCCCGCACACCGGCGCGATGTCGCGGAGGAAATTGAATGCCAGCCGGGTGTAGAGCGTCGCATTGATGGCGTCATTCGAGCCGGCGAGAAGCAGCGTATAACCGTCTGCCGATGCGTGCGCGACCGTTTCGGTACCGATATTCCCGCCGGCGCCCGCGCGGTTCTCAATGATGAATTGCTGCCCCAGCCGCTCCGACAGCCATTGCCCGGCAAGGCGCGCCATGATGTCGTAGACGCCACCGGCGGCAAAACCGACGACGATGCGGGGCGGGTGCGTGGGATAGGCCTGCGCGGCGGCGCCCGAGACTTGGGCAGCGGCGAGACTTGCTGCGCAGAGCAGCAGTCGGCGGCGTTCGATGTTCATTCCGGCGATCCCGCGCGTTAAGACGGCTGGCGACTATATCGCGTTTCGGCTGCGTGCGGCTGCATCGGCGAGCGCAGCAAGCTCGGCCTCGGCGTTCGGAAAGCCGGCGGCGATCCAGGCATTTTCGGCCGCTCGCATGGCCTCGCCAAGGGCCGGCCCGCGTACCACGCCGCGCGCGGTGAAGTCGGCAGCACGAAGCGGAAATCGCGGCACGGTCCAGCGCGACGGCAGGCTGCAAAGCGCATGCCATTCGGGATCGGTCGCCGCCGCTCGCGAACGCGCCCAGGCGAGCAGCACGCGATCGCGATAATGCACCGGACCGAGCCGGTAGAGCAGCGCACGAGCGCCGGCCACTTCCATCGTAGGCGAAACGCGCCACCACGCGCCGGCCATGGCGTGCAGTCGCTCGTGCTCGGCGTTGAACAGCCGCAAGCGCTGCCACAGGCGTTCGGCATCTTCGACGACCAGCACGCCGAGCGCGCCAAGCCGGCGCAGCGCATCCGGCTTCGCTCCGACCGCTCGTTCGATCTCGACCATGTTGGCGCAGCTCGTGAGCAGCGACACGCCTCCGAGCAGCCGCTCGAGGAAGCCGGCGTCGGCCATCACGCCAAGCGTCGGCACCGCCGAGGGCGCGACCAGAAGCTTCATCAGTTCGGCGCGCACCCGTTCGCGCGACAACAGGCGCAGCCCATCGCGCGCAAGGATGCAGGCATGCAGCCCATCCGGAATCCGGCGGCCCCCCGGCGTAGGAGGCGTGAAACCGAAAGAAGCGCAGGATGCGCAGATAATCTTCGGCGATGCGCTGGCCGGGATCGCCGATGAAGCGGACGCGGCGCGCCGCGATGTCGGCGAGGCCGCCGACATAATCGTGCACCACCCCGTCGCGCGAGATCGACAGCGCGTTGATGGTGAAGTCGCGCCGCTCGGCATCGGTCTTCCAGTCACGGCCGAACGCCACCTTGGCCTTGCGGCCGAAGGTCTCGACATCCTGCCGGAGCGTCGTGACTTCGAATGGCTGCCCCTCGACGACGAGCGTAATGGTGCCGTGTTCGATGCCCGTCGGCACCGCCTTGATGCCCGCGGCCGTTGCCCGCCTCGCGAACTTCCTCCGGACGGGCGGTCGTGGCAATGTCGACATCGTTCAGAGGCAATTTCATCAGCGCGTTGCGAGCCGCCCCGCCGACCACGCGTGCCGCCTCGCCATCGCCGTCGAGCAACGTCAGCACGCGCCACAGCGACGGCGCATGGAGCCACGCCGCGTCGGGCACTTGCGTGGTCATTTCTCCGCGCCCGGCACGAACTGCCCATTCTCCATATGAGCGGGCACATAGGTCGACCGGGGCGGCGCCCCGGAGAATTCGGCCAGAACAAGGAGGCTTACGATGACGAGCGCGAGCGCGGCTATGCTGAGCCAACCGACGCGGGGCGCCGACCAGGCGGAAAGGTCGAGGACGCCGCTGCGTGTCGCCCACAGAAAGATGGCATAGAGAACGAACGGCGTGATGAACAGAACAACTTCGGTAAGGATCGGGCGAATCATCGGGAGCGAATCATCGGGAGCGCGGGCCCGCGGGGAAGGTCGGCAGCATAAGGGTTCCCGCGAAAATAACCAAATCGTTCCGGTGGCGGTTTGCTGCACCAGTTCGATGATTGATGCCAAGGACCGGCGCAGTTGTTTTCGCGGGTGCCCTGACGCAGCGGCGCATCGGCTTCACCCCCGGCATATGCGCTCATAAAGGTTACGCACGATCCCGGCAGTGACGCCCCAGATATTTCGCTCCAGGTACGGGATGGCATAGTAGTGCCTGGTGATGCCGTTCCAGTCGCGACTGCCGCGCTTGTGGTTCTGGGGCTCCATCAGGAACTCGAGTGGCACCTCGAACACATCCGACACCTCGAAACGATTGAGCGAAAGTACGTAGCCGGGCGCGATCCGCGCGACGGTCGGAAGGATGCGGAAGCCGCTAAAGGTGAGGTAGAGATCGAGATAGCCGAGCGGCTCGACGAGTTCGGCCGCGAGGCCGATCTCCTCGTGGGCTTCGCGCAGCGCGGCCGCCGCCGGGCTTTGATCCTCGGATTCGATCTTGCCGCCCGGGAAAGCGATCTGACCGGCATGGCTCGCAAGGTCGGCGGTGCGCTGCGTCAAGATCACACCGGGCACCTCGCGATCGACGATGCCGACGAGGACGGAAGCCGGCCGCACCGCGCGCACGCCGGCGTTCGCCCAGGCCTGCGGGTCGAGGTCGAGGTCGCCGCGTACCGCCGGCGCATCGAGGTCGCTCAGCGCGGCGGGTACCTCGAGGGTGAGGCGCTCGCGGACCCGGGCAAGGAATTCGGGTCCCGGAACGGTGCGGGCGCCTTCAGGCGCGGCATGTGTCATCACAGGCAACCCTCGATCTCGTCGGCCCGCGCCATAGCATAGAATTGCCCCGCGGAGACGATTCCGAAGGTGGCGACACCCTCAAAGTCGCGAGTCTCGCCGACGCTGACGAGATCGAAGAACAAGGACCGCGTGAGTTTCGCCCAAAGGTTGCGGCGGACATGCAGGGAGGGTTTGAGACCGCCGGTGCCGGCCTCCTGCTCGAACCGCAAGGGATGCCCGGGACCGCATTCGACCCAGTCCTCGACATTGGTGCGAAACCACAGCCGCCGCGGCACGCCATCGCCGATCACGCGCATCTCGACGGCAAGGAACGGGGCATCCTCCACGATGATCCCGCATTTCTCGACCGGGGTGACGAGGAAGTACCGGTCGCCTTCGCGCCAGAGGATCGAGGCAAACAACTTGACGAGCGCCGGCCGCCCGAGCGGCGTCCCGCCGTAAAACCATGTGCCGTCGGCGGCGACCCGCATGTCGATGTTGCCACAAAAGGGCGGGTTCCATAGGTGGACGGGCGGCGGCCCCTTTGTCGCAGCCGACTGGGCCGCTGCGACAATGTTGTGGACGGCGTCGGTTCCGGTCGGAGCTTGATCAGCCATTGTGCGAGGGTTGTGAAAAGGTTGGTTCATCCCTGCTCACCAAATCAGGAGCAGACGGTGCGGCATTGTCATCGTGCCAAAATAATCGCCATCCGGCCAAAAAAGAGTACAGTGGACAGCTCGCGATTGGACCGGGACGCCGTCCCTCGGCGGTCTGATTCTTGCAGTTCCCCCGGTCTCATAGACGGTGACGGTCGGACAGACGCTGAGGAGTAGGTGCTTATGGCGAATTTGGCAGGCGAAAGCCTGGAAAAGATGGAAGACGCGATCGTTCGGTCCGCCGAAGCTGCGGCGGCCAATGTGCGCGCTGCCAAGGAGGGGATCGGCGCCATCATTTTCGGCCAGGAAAAAGTGATCGAGCAGGCCCTCATCACGGTTTTGTCGGGCGGACATGCCATGCTGGTCGGCGTCCCCGGCCTCGCCAAGACCAAATTGGTGGAGACGATGGGAATCGTGCTCGGTCTCGACGCACGGCGCATCCAGTTCACGCCCGACCTCATGCCCTCCGACATTCTCGGCAGCGAGGTGCTCGAGGAAACACCCGGCGGAAAGCGCAATTTCCGCTTCATTGCCGGTCCGATCTTCGCTCAGCTGCTGATGGCGGATGAAATCAATCGCGCGAGCCCGCGAACCCAGTCGGCGCTGCTTCAGGCGATGCAGGAGCTGCACGTCACGGTCGCCGGCGCCCGCTATGACGTACCGCGGCCGTTCCATGTGCTCGCCACGCAGAACCCGCTGGAACAGGAAGGCACCTATCCGCTGCCGGAAGCCCAGCTCGACCGCTTCCTGATGCAGATCGATGTCGAGTACCCGGACATTGCGGCGGAGCGCCGCATCCTGTTCGAAACGACCGGGACCGAGGAAGCGCGGCCGAAGCAGGCGATGTCGGCCGAAGACCTGATGTCGGCGCAACGCTTGGTGCGCCGGCTGCCGGTTGGTGAATCCGTGGTGCATGCGATCCTGTCGCTCGTCCGCTCGGCGCGTCCGGGCCCGGATGCCGGGGAGCTCGAGAAGCTGATCGCGTGGGGACCGTCGCCGCGCGCGAGCCAGGCGCTGATGCTGGCGGTCCGCGCCCGCGCGCTGCTCGAGGGCCGGCTGGCGCCCTCGATCGATGACGTGCTCGCGCTCGCCGAGCCGGTGCTCAAGCATCGCATGGCCGTCACCTTCGCCGCACGTGCCGACGGTCAGACCATCGACAAGGTGGTCGGCCGGCTCAAGGAGCGGCTGGGCTAGGGCTGCACTCGGGTCATTTCGTGGACACGGATCGGATCGTTTGATGGCCAAGAACCCGGCTGCGAAGAATGATGCCAGGGCGGTGCCGCATGCGGTCGGAGCGGGCCAGACGCTCGCTGACGCGATGCCGCGCCTGATCCTCGAGGCACGGCGCGTGGCGGCGACCATCATTCATGGCATGCATGGCCGTCGCCGCGCCGGGTCGGGAGAGAATTTCTGGCAATACCGGCGCTTCGTCTCCGGCGAACCCGCCGGGCGTGTCGATTGGCGCCGCTCGGGTCGTGACGACCACCTCTACGTCCGCGAGCAAGAATGGGAAGCCGCGCACACGATCTGGCTGTGGCCCGACCGCTCGCCCTCCATGGCGTTCAAGTCACCGCTGGCGGCTGACAGCAAGCTCAACCGTGCGCTGGTGATGGGCTTCGCGCTGGCCGAAATTCTGGTCGCGGGCGGCGAGCGCGTTGGCGTCCCCGGCCTCACCCGTCCGACCGGCGCGCGCAATGTGGTCGAGAAGATTTCGCAGGCAATGATCCACGACCCCTCCGCGCGCCCGAGCCTGCCGCTGAATTTCGCGCCGAACGCACTCTCGGAAATCATCCTGCTCGCCGATCTGTGGAGTCCGATCGCGGACATCCGCCACACCATCGCGCAGCTATGCGGGAACGGATCGCTGGGCCACATCGTGCAGATCGTCGACCCGGCCGAAGAAACCTTCCCTTATTCCGGCCGCATCGAGTTCGTCGAATCGGAAGGCGCAGGCTCGATCACGGCTGGCCGCGCCGAGAATTGGAAAGCCGACTATGTCGCGCGCGTCGAGCGTCACCGCGCCGAAATCCGGGCAGAGACCGATAGGCTCGGATGGAGCTTCACGATCCACCGCACCGATCGGCCAGCGACAGAGCTTCTGCTGAACTTGCACGAGCGCTTGGGCTCCGGCCGCAGCAACAACAGCCTCGCCGGTCGGGCGCATGGTACGCCTTCACGCGCCAATGCGGAGATTTCGGCATGATCCCCGGCCTACCCCTCGCGTTTGCAGAGCCGCTGGTCCTGCTCGGCCTGCTCAGCCTGCCGGTGCTGTGGTGGTTGTTGCGGCTGATCCCGCCGCGGCCGCGGCGCGTCGACTTCCCTCCGACGCGCATGCTGTTCGATATCGCCCCGCGGGAGGAGACGCCGGCGCGGACGCCATGGTGGCTGACCTTGCTGCGGCTGACGCTTGCCGCGCTCGTCATCATTGCCGCCGCCGGTCCGCTGTGGAATCCCCCCGTCGCGACCACGAGTTCGCGCGCGCCGCTGCTGCTTGTGATCGATGACGGCTTTGGCGCAGCATCGACCTGGGATGCGCGCCTGCGCACCGTCGAGGATCTGATCGCCCGCGCCGATGCCGACGGCCGCGGCGTAGCTCTCGCCCCGCTGTCGGGAGCGACCCGCGATATCTCGCTGGAAACGCCGGCCGCCGCGCGGGCGCGGCTGCGTCTCATCAAGCCCAAACCCCATGCTGTCGAGCGGACGGAGACCCTGCCGGCGCTGGAGAATTTCCTGAAGGCAACGCCCGATGCCGAAATCGTGTGGCTCAGTGATGGCGTCGATATCGGACATGCCGACGATTTCGTGACCGGGCTCGCGCGCATCGCCGAAAAACGGTCGATCACGGTCGTCGAGGGTGGGGTCGCGCCGGCGCATGCGCTGACCGCGGCCGACAATGCCGCCGGCGTTCTCTCGGTCAAGGTTCTGCGCGCGCAGACGGCGGAGGACGGCGCCGGCGCAGTTCGCGCCCTCGATCTCAAAGGCCTGCCGCTGGGCGACGCCCAGTTCGCTTTCAAGTCCGGAGAGCGGGAGGCCGAGGCGCAGTTCGACCTTCCCGTCGAGATCCGCAACGATATCGCCCGGCTCGAGATCGATAACGAGCACTCCGCAGGCGCCGTCCAGTTGCTCGACAAGCGATGGCGGCGGCGCACCGTCGGCGTCGTCACCGGTTCGACCGCCGACACCGCCCAGCCGCTGCTGGCCTCGACCTACTACCTTTCGCGAGCGCTCAATCCGTTCGCCGACATCCGGCTCGCCGACCGCGCCTCACCCATCGAGGCGGTCGGCCAGTTCATGGAACAGCGCCTTCCGATGATCGTTCTGGCCGATGTCGGCAATATCGCCGGCGATGGTCGGGAGCGTCTCTCCCGTTGGGTCGATGATGGCGGCGTGCTGGTCCGCTTCGCCGGGCCTCGACTTGCCGCCGCGACCGATGATGACCTTGTCCCGGTGAAGCTGCGTCGCGGCGGCCGTGTGCTCGGCGGCAGCCTGAGCTGGGAACAGCCGCAGCAGCTCGCGGCATTCTCTCATGACGGGCCGTTCAACGGCATGGAGGTTCCGGGCGACGTCACCGTGAATCGGCAGGTACTGGCCGAACCCGACGCGACCTTGCCCGAACACACTTGGGCCTCGCTCGGCGATGGTACGCCGCTCGTGACCGCTGCGCGCAAAGGCAAGGGGATGATCGTGCTGTTTCACGTCACCGCCGACACCAAATGGTCGGACCTTCCGCTGTCCGGTTCATTCGTCGACATGCTGAGGCGCGTTGTCGGCATGACCGATTCAACGGCGGGATCCGAGGCGAATGCCGCCACCGGTACCGACAGTGCCGCCCGCGAGGCGGTACCACCGACGCGCGTGCTCGATGGTTTTGGTGCATTCGGGCCGCCCCCACCGACCGCACGGCCGATCGCCGCGGGTTACACCGGACGCGCCACCGCGGACAATCCGCCCGGCTTCTACGGACCGCCGGAGGGCCTTGTGGCAGTGAATACGCTCGCTCCCGCGGACCGTCTGGCCCCGATCGACTACAAGCCCCTCAATGCCCGTCTCGATTATTTCCGCACGGCGGAACCGCAGGATCTGCGCGGACCGGTATTCGTCGCTGCCCTGGTGCTGCTGATGATCGATGCCCTGGTGGTGTTCTGGCTGGCAGGTGGCATCTACCGGATTTTCCCGCGCCGCGGCATTGCCGCCGGAGTCCTGGTCGCCGGCGCAGTTGCGCTCTCGCTGCTGATGTCGCTTGGCGGGCCGGCCGCCGCGGCGGACAAGGCTGACGACCAGTTCGCGCTGCGTTCCGCGCTCGATACCCACCTCGCCTATGTCGTCACCGGTGACGCCGAAACCGATGCAATCAGCAAGTCGGGCCTCGCCGGTCTCACCGCGTTCCTGGCACAGCGCACCGCGCTGGAAGCGGGCGACCCGGTCGGCCTCGACATCGAGCACGACGAGCTCGCGTTCTTCCCGATCATCTACTGGCCGATCGTGCCCGGCGCCGCCAAACCCTCGCCGCAGGCGCTGGCGCGCATCGACGCCTACATGAAGGACGGCGGCACCGTCCTGTTCGACACGCGCGATGCCGTGCTGGCGCCGCCCGGCCCAGGTGGCGAAGCGCAAAGCCCTGGAATGATGGAGCTGCGCTCGATCCTGTCATCGCTCGACATTCCCGAACTCGAGCCGGTGCCCAAGGATCACGTGTTGACCAAAACCTTCTTCCTGCTGCGCGACTTCCCGGGGCGTTTCACCTCCGGGCAGCTTTGGGTCGAGGCGCTGCAAAGCGCCGACAAGGAAGACGAGGACGAGACCAAGCGGCCGGCGCGCGCCGGCGACGGCGTGTCTTCGATCATGATCACCTCGAACGATCTCGCCGGCGCCTGGGCGACGCGGCCGGACGGGGCGCCGATGCTGCCGCTGGTGCCCGGCGAGCCGCGTCAGCGCGAATTCGCTTTCCGCGCCGGCGTCAACATCGTGATGTACACGCTGACCGGCAATTACAAGGCCGATCAGGTCCATATTCCAGCCCTTCTTGAGAGACTCGGGCAGTAGGAGTTTTCGGTGCAATACGGACTGAGCTTCTCTCCTCTCATCCCCATCGCCTATGTGTGGGCTGCGGCCGTCGTCGCCCTCGCCATTTCGGTGCTGCTGCTGATCGGACGCAGCCGCGGCGCGCTGGTCCGCATCGTGGCGCTGGCACTGATGGTGCTGGCGCTCGCCAATCCCTCGCTCACCCGCGAAGACCGCGACCCGCTGACCTCGGTCGCGGTTGTCGTGGTCGACAAGAGTCCGAGCCAGTCCTTCGGCGACCGCGCCGCGCAAACCGACGCGGTGCGCGCTACCGTCGAACAGCGGCTTGCCCGCATCCCCGGCATTGAGACGCGCATTGTCGAGGCAGGCCAAGCCGATGGCGAAACCGACGGCACGCGGCTGTTCGCTGCGCTGAATGCGACGCTTGGCGACGTGCCGCCCGATCGCGTCGCCGGCGCGATCTTCATCACCGACGGTCGTGTGCATGACGTGCCTGCCGATGTTGGCACGCTCGGTTTTGCCGCCCCGGTCCATGCCCTGATCACCGGCAGCCCCAACGAGCGCGACCGCCGGGTCGTGCTCGTTGCCGCCCCTCGCTTCGGCATTGTCGGCCAATCGCAGACGATCTCGTTCAAGGTCGAAGACGAGGGCGTGCGCGCCGCCCCAGCCGAGGTGAAGATCAGTCGCGACGGCGAGATGATCGACCGGCGCGTCGCCACCAGCGGCCAGCAGGTCGACGTTGCGGTCCAGATCCCGCATGCCGGCCCCAACATCATCGAGATCGAGGCGGCGCCGCTCGAGGGCGAACTCACGCCCGTCAACAATCGCGCGGTCGTCTCGATCGACGGCGTGCGCGACAAGCTGCGCGTGCTGCTCGTGTCCGGCGAGCCTCACACCGGCGAGCGCACCTGGCGCAACCTTCTCAAGTCGGATGCCAATGTGGACCTCGTCCACTTCACGATCCTGCGGCCGCCGGAAAAGCAGGACGGCACACCGATCAACGAATTGTCGCTGATCGCCTTCCCGACCCGCGAGCTGTTCCAGCAGAAGATCAATGACTTTCAGCTCATCATCTTCGACCGCTATGCGCGCCAGGGCGTGCTGCCGATCATGTATTTCGACAACATCGCGAAATATGTGCGCAACGGCGGCGCCGTGCTCGTCGCGGCGGGGTCGGACTATGCCGGCCCGACCAGCATCTGGCGCACGCCGCTCGATTCCATCCTGCCCGCGGAGCCGACCGGCCACGTCACCGAAGACCCGTTTTATGCCCGTCTCACCGATCCCGGCCAGCGTCATCCGGTGACCCGCGGCCTCGAAGGCTCGAACGAGGACCCGCCGCATTGGAGCCGGTTCTTCCGGGTCGTCGACACCCGCACCAATGGTGGCACCACCTTGATGAAGGGCGCCGATGACCAGCCTTTGCTGGTGCTGTCGCGCGAGGGCGAAGGCCGTGTCGCGCTGATCCTCTCCGATCACATCTGGCTGTGGGCCCGCGGCTATGAGGGCGGCGGCCCGCAAATCGAGCTGTTGCGCCGGCTGTCGCATTGGCTGATGAAGCAGCCTGAGCTTGAGGAGGAGGCATTGCGGCTTAACGTGCATGGCCGCGAAATGACCGTTCAACGCCAGACCATGGGCGACAGCGTGATGCCGGTGGTGCTCACCTCGCCCTCAGGCACCGAGCGCAGCCTCACGCTCGAACAGGGCGAGCCGGGCCTGTGGCGCAAGGAAGTCGATGCGCCGGAGCTCGGCCTGTGGCGCGCGACCGACGGCAAGCTGACGACGCTCGTCAATGTGGGACCGACCAATCCCAAGGAGTTCGCCGAGGTCACCTCGACGACCGAGGTGATGGCGCCGCTCACGGATGCGACGGGCGGCGATTCGCGGCGCATCGCCAGCGGATCGAGCGTCGTGGTGCCGCGCCTCGTCGGCGTGCATTCCAGCAGCACCTACAAGGGCGATGACTGGCTCGGCCTCAAGATCAGAGACGCGAGTGTCGTGCGCGGCATCGGCGTGCTGCCGATGTTCGCGGGCCTGCTCGGCCTCTTGCTGCTGGTCGGGAGTTCTCGCTCTCACCTGGTCGCGCGAGGGCCGCTGACGGCACGATGATCGCCCCGTAGAATGTGCAAAATCGCCCTGCGCTGCGCTAAAACTCGGCCCTGCCGTGAGCGATCTTTGCGCACGCAGTCCGCCCCGCCAATCGGTGTCTTCCCGAGCGGTTCTCGACCTACGAGCTGCCGGGCGAGCCTTCGATCCGGTAGATCGCGTGCGTCTCGATCGGGTCGGGAGTGGCGCGGCCGTCGAAGCGGAAGGAGCTCACGTCATCGGGCAGAGCTATGGTGACATAAACTACCACGTCGTCTTCCGGCTGCTCCCAAGCGAAAGAATTCGGTCCATAGCTTGTGAGCATGATGCCAAAACGCCCATTGTGACCCAGACTTTCAATCTGCTCGTCGAATTCCACGAGGCCGGCCGGGATCATGTCGTCGCCGCGGGACGCAAAGCGCAGGAAGGTGGCTCTGTAACACTCCCGGCCGTTGAGCCAGGCGGGCTTGCCTTCAGTCGCGTAGTAGTCGTAGCCGCCGAACAACACCAGGCGAACTCCTGGGCGCAGCGGCGAATGGCGCCGGACGTAATCGAGATTGGTGCTCAGCTCCCGCTGGCGCGCAAATGCCTGCCATTCCGAAGCGACCTGTCGAACGTTCTCGTCCGCGTGGGCGGACAGGTGCTCCAGTGCTGAATTCCGCTCAAACGCAGGCAGCGCCCAAAGGCAATTCATCATCCGAGCAGAGAACTCGGAGGAGGTGAAAGACTCTTCCTCCCAGTTGCGGATCAGCTCGTCAATCTCCGGAATTGATTTCATGAACTCGATGATCACTTAGGTGGACAATCGTATCAACCGGAATTCCGTGGTTCGCGCCTAGTGCCCTGCCACTGACATTTGGATCCCCTCAATTGTCATCGCCCGGCTGCGGGGCCACCTCATTTGGCCGCTCGACATAGAGGAATCAAAGCAGCTCCAAGGCGGCAAACGATGGGGTGCCCCTGGACCGGGCGATCCAGTAACCACCGGAGTGCCGGTTGAAAGCTATTGTTTTCATACGCCACTCAAGAGGTTACTGGATGCCTCGCTTAAAGCGGGGCATGACGCCAAAAGGGGATCAAGGGTTCGAAGTCAAAACACTAGAGCGGAACCCGTTCGATTTTGAGCGCAGCCCGCACCTATTGCGATTTTCTCTCCGATCGTCGCTTGACGATATTCCGAAACGGCATATATGCCGATCAGGCTGATTTCCTTTCGGGAGTGCAGTGATGTCCAAAGCAAGGAAAACAGAAACCGATCAGCGCACGCTGGTCACGTTTCTGCTCGACGAAACCGGCTCAATGGAGTCCATCAAAGACGACACCATTGGCGGGTTCAATTCATATCTGGCTTCCCTCAAAGCAGAGAGCGCAGCGATCGATTTCACATTGATAAAATTCGACAGCCGCCGGATCGAAAAGGTTTGCGTTGCCACTCCGGTTGCGCAAGTCAAGGAGCTCGATGCGGCCAGTTATCAGCCTGGAGCCACAACGCCTTTGATCGATGCGGCCTGCAAAACCATCAAGGCCGTCGAAAAATCCCTAATCGGCGCCACCCCGAAAGTGGTCATCTGCATACAGACCGACGGGGACGAGAACGCCTCGACCGAACACACGTGGGATGAACTGAACGCGCTTATCAAGGAAAAGACCGCCGCCGGCTGGCAGTTCAACTTCCTCGGGACCGGTATCGACGCCTATGCGGCGGGCTCGCGCATGGGTGTGGCTGCGATGGCAACGATGGCGAGCGGTCGAACTCCGCAGCATGTCCGCGCCTCCTATGCGTCGCTGGGTACCGTCACGGCTGACTTTGCAGCGGGGCGCGCCGAGAGCACGCATATGCCTATGAGCGCGCGGGCCGCATCTGGTGACGAACATTATAAGCGCGTGTTCGGGAGCAAACCTGGCTCTGCGCCGCCACCGGCAGCTCCGTCGCGGCAACGACCGGCACACAAAGCGGTTGACGACTTCACGCTGTGAAGCGATGGCACGCCGAACCTCCGATGGCAGCGCATTTGGCGCGGCGGTCAGCCGCGCGCTTATCGAGCGCCAGATGTCTCAGGCCGATCTTGCCGGCGCGCTGGGCAAATCGCCTGCCTACACGAACCAAACACTCACTGGCCGCAAGAGTGCGTCGCCTGAATGGGTAAATCTTGTGGCTCAGGCATTGCAGCTCTCGCCCAAACAGCGAGCAAATCTGCATCGCGCCGCCGCGAAGGACCAAGGGTATGAAATAGACTTGGGGACATATCCGCCAAAGCCGAGGCGGTAGAGATTCTCCCGGGGAACAAAACGGACATGCTCGCGGCCAAACGTTCACGTCGTTTTTTGAACCCGGCAGAATTTCCGTAGGGTACAAAACCTCATAATCAGCTTGTAGGGCGCAACAAATTGATCCGCCCTACGCGATTTGATCTGACCGAAACTTGATGCCGAACAGGAGTTTCACCACGCCGGCAAACGATGTAGCCTCGTGCCGCGATTTCACGCGGATCAAGAGGTGCCCCATGATCATCCGGCCTGCGCACAACAAGTTCTTCGGCTGCACCTGTTGCGTCGAGCCTATGGGGCGGCCCGCCGCCACCGCCGTCGATCGTCGCACGTTCGTGACCGGCGGGATTGCCGCGGTGGGGATCGGGCTTGCATCCGGCACAGCGAAGCGCGCGTGGGCGCAGGCAGCGTCGACGGCCAACCCGCGCCGCATCGATATCCACCATCATTTTGCTCCGCCGGAGTGGCTCGCTTACGTGAAGGGGCGCCCGCTTCTCCAGCCGGCCAATGTCGCCTGGACCCCGGAAAAATCGATCGAGGACATGGATAAGGGCGGCGTTGCCGCGGCCATGATCTCGATCACCAATCCGGGCATGTGGTTCGGCGACAAGGAAGCAACGCGACGCGTCGCGCGCGCGTCCAACGATTACGGCGCCAAGCTGGTGCAGCAGCACCCGACCCGCTTCGGCCTGTTCTGCGCTTTGCCGCTGCCCGATGTCGACGCGACGCTGAAGGAAATCGAGTACGCCTTCGATACGCTCAAATGCGACGGCGCGCATTTCATGACGAGCTATGGCGACACCTGGATCGGCAACCCGGCCTACGAGCCGGTGATGGCCGAGCTCCACCGCCGCAAAGCCGTGGTGCATGTCCATCCGACCGCCGCCGACTGCTGCAAGAACCTCATTCCTGGAATGGCGGCCGGCATCATGGAATATGGCACCGACACCACGCGCGCCATCATGAGCGTGATGTGGAGTGGCCAGGCGGCAAAATACACCGATATCCGCTTTATCTGGTCCCATGCCGGCGGTACGGCGCCGTTCCTCGCCGGCCGGATCGACAATGGGGCGCGCAACCTCAAGGACAAGATGCCGGAAGGCGCCATCCACGAAATGAAGAAATTCTATTACGATACCGCTGGAGCCGCGAACGCGGGCGCGATCGCCTCGCTGCTTCAATTGGTGGCGAGCGATCACATCCTGTTCGGCACGGATTTCCCGCCTGGCGGCACCAGCGCAGGGGTGGCGAGACAGCTTGCCTCGCTCGGCCTCAACCTCACTCCAGAGGACATGCGAAAGATCGATCGCGAAAACGCGATCCGGCTCATTCCGCGGCTTGCCGCAAGCTGAGGCTGGTCCGCCGAAAGCCCGCTATGACGGCGGCAGAAGCCGGCCTCGTCGAACGTCGCCAGTCGGGTGTCAGATGCGGCGCATCGGGATTGCAAGCGCGAGAAAAAAGCCGGCCGCGGTGAAGCCGGCGACCGTGAAGAACGCGACGCGAAACAATTCGGCGATGTCGCTGCGGATGGCAGTGCTGGCGGCTGGAAGAGGTGAGAGGGTGGCGCTGTGCTGCGTCATCGCGGTGAACAGGCGCGCCGCCTCCGGATTGCGCAGCCCCAGCATCATGAAAAGGACGGCGCCGACGATTGCCGTGCCGAACGCGGCGCCGATCGAGCGCGAAAACTGCACCGATGCCGCCGCTTCGCCGAGGCTGCGCGGCCCCGACGCGGTCTGAACCGTGACTTGCACGACGCCCATCACCGTTCCCATGAACAGCCCGTTCCACAACAGGAGCCATGCCAGCAGTGTCATACTGAGCACCTGAATCCAGAGTGCGAGCACGACAAGGTTGGCAGTTACCAGCGCGAGACCGAGCACGGGAAACACTGTCGTGCGGCCGGTCTTGCTGACAAGTCGGCCAGTGAACAGCGAACCGGTCCCGATCCCGATCGTCAGCGGGACCAGCAGCAAGCCGGTATCGCCAGGCGAGAGATCGCGCACCACTTCGAGATAGATCGGTAGAAAGGTAATCAGCGACACCAGCGCGGCGCCATGGCAGGCGGCAAGCGCATCGCTCCGCCAGATGGTGGGCTGCCGCAAGAGTTGCAGCGGAATGAGCGGGGCCGCCGCCCGATTTTCCTGCCGCACGAGCAAGACGAGCGCCCCCGCGCCCGCCGCAAAGAGCCCGGCAACCCACGGCAACGCCGAGATATCGGCGCGTTGCGCCTGCTCCAACGCAAGCAGAGTTGTCGTGACGAACAGCGTGAAGAACAAGAGCCCGAAGGGGTCCGGCCGCCAGACCGACTTGTCCGGCACACGGTTTTCCAGCCGCGTAATCAGATAGAGCGCGAGCAGACCGATCGGGACGTTGATCAGAAAAATCGATTGCCAGCCGAAATGCTGCGTCAAATATCCGCCGGCCACCGGGCCGAACGTGTTGGCCGATACTGCGACCGCGGCGAGATAGCCCTGATAACGGGCGCGTTCCCGAGGCGGTATCGCTTCGCCGACCAGGGCCTGCGACAGCGTCATCAGCCCGCCACCGCCGAGGCCCTGCAGCACGCGGGAAAGCGTCAAAAGTTCGATCGTGGTCGATGCCGCGCATGCGATCGAGGCGACGATGAAGACGCCCAACGCGACGAACAGCAGCCGGCGTCGGCCCAGCGTATCGCCGAGCTTGCCATAAATCGGCGCGGCGATCGTCGAGGAGATCAGATACGCGACAACGATCCACGAGGCGCGCTCGACATTGCCGGTCGAGGCCGCAATCGCCGGCAGCGCCGTGGCGACGATGGTCTGATCGACCACCGCAAGAAACATCGGCAGCATGATCGAGGGAAACAGCGCGAAGAATTGCGGCGGCCCCGCGCGACGAGCGCTCAGGGGAGGGCGGCGCCGCCGCCTGAGCCAGCGCCTTCTGTACGGGTGCCGGAAGCGCAGGATCGGGTGCCGCTGAGGAACCTTGCTGCTGGCCGCTCATGCCCCTTACCCCCGGCCTGATCGGTGGCACAGCAATTAATGCGCCATCAATACCGGCAACGTTGCGTTTGCCAGGATGTGCCGGGTCGCGCCGCCAAAAATCATCTGACGCATCCGGCTCTGCGTGTAGGCACCCTTGACCAACAGATCGCAGCCTAGCGCTTTTGCCTGGTCCAGGATCACCTCTCCCGGACTGCGCGACCCCGGCCCCACCGTAACCGCAGTGGCGCGAATTCCGTTCCGGCGCAGATGCAACGCGACCCCCTCGACGCCCGGCCCCGGCCTCATCCAGCCTTCGACGGATAGCACCGTCACGGTCTGGGCTACCACGCAGTAATGGCAAGGCGAATTCAGTCGTGCGCGACTGCTCGGTGCTGCCATTCCATGCGACGAGCACGTTGTCGCCAAGATGCTCCGGAGCGGATGGCGGCGCCACCATGACCGGACGGCCGGTCTCAAACAACGCGGTCTCCAAGGGCGCCATGCGCGGGTTCTGCGGCAGCCGGCCCGGCCGACCGAGGACGATGAGGTCGAACAGGCGCCCATAACCGCCGATGAAGCCGTCAGGTTCCGCGGCAGGTCGCGTCCAACCATGAGAGTAGGTTGCCGCGCCATCGGCATCGGCCGGTGCCGCAGGCACCCCGTTTACCGACATGAAGGCTTCGAACTGGTCGCGGGCATGCCGTTCGAGCTCGACGTCACCATCATGATTGTGAGGCATGGTGAGATTGCTCAATGGATCAACCGTCAGATATTCGGCCGCGCCCGGATGGACAGCGAGCCCCTCGATGTAGCTGCCGAAACGCACTGCCACCAGTCGCGCAGTGGCGAACACCGACGGCACCAGGTCGTGATCTTCGAGCGGAATCAGAATGGTCTTCATGTCGAAGGCTTGCAGCAAGCCAAGTGGGCTGTGAAGTCGAATTTGGTCCTTTGATGCCGCCCGCAAGTCGCGACAACTCTGGCAGAAGCGCCGCGCCAACGTGCTATCCTTAAGCACAAGCCGGCAAACGCAGGGAGAGGTGAGATGGGGCGATCGACAGCAAAATCCTTGATTTCGATCATTGTCCTTGCGGCCGCAACAGGCGCTCTTGCCTGCGGTGAGCTGGCGCAAAACGGACCGCCGCGCAATGACCTGCCGCAGCCCTATCGCACGACGCGCGATTGGGGCGAACTGCCACCCGCCATGAAATGGGCGGCGGTGACGGCGGTCGAGCCTGCTCCGGATGGCAGCATCTTCGTGATCCATCGCTGTTTCGCCAATTCGTGCCTCAATCGCAGCGAGCCGCCGATCCTGAAATTCGATGCCAACGGCAAGCTCCTCAAGACGTTCGGCGTCGGCATGTTCGTGTTTCCGCACGGCTCGACCATCGATCCGGACGGCAATTTGTGGGTCACCGATGCTGGAGGCGCGAATGGCAAGGGCCACCAGGTCATCAAATTCTCGCCCGACGGAACCGAACTGATGCGGCTCGGCAAGCCCGGCGTGTCCGGTTCCGGCCCCGATTTGTTCGATCAGCCGACCGACATCGTGGTCGCGCCGTCCGGTGATATTTTTGTGACCGACAGCCATCGGCGTGGCAAGAACAACCGCGTCGTCAAGTTCGACAAGACCGGCAAATACATCAAGGAATGGGGCAGCAAAGGCTCCGGCCCCGGGCAGATCAGTGAACCGCATACGATCGCGATCGAACTCGGCGGGTCGGCTGTTCGTCGGCGACCGCGAGAACAACCGCATCCAGATTTTCGACCAGGACGGTAAGCTCCTCGACATCTGGCACCAATTCGGCAGGCCCAGCGGCATCTTCATCACCAAAGACGACACGATCTATGTCACCGATTCGGAATCCGGGCCGGACAGCGGCGCCAATGAGCTCCACCGGCATCAAGAAAGGCTTTCGCATCGGCAGCGCCAAGGATGGCAGCGTGAAGGCCTTTATCGAGGACCTCGAATCGACGGCGCCGGAACATTCCGGTGCCGAAGGTCTCGGCGTCGATGCGCAAGGCAATGTCTATGGCGCGGTGGTTCGGCGGCAGATGCTGGAGCGCCATGTGCCGAAGTGAGAGAGCGCACAAGGAACCGAGGACGGGTTTACGGAAAGAGCCGCATCGTCCATGTTCCGTGGCCGTTCATCGACAAAGGAGGAGAGGCATCATGAGGCGTCGATTTCTCGTTACGGCTGCGCTGTGCGCAGCAGCAGCGTTCGCGAGCGCTCAATCTGTGCCGGCGAAAGCGCAGGGCGCCGCGCCGCGCTACGAGGTGGACGCCTCGTGGCCGAAGCCGCTGCCGGACCGCTGGGTGCTCGGTGGCCTCGGCGGCCTCTGTGTCGACAATCAGGACCATGTTTTTATCCTGAACCGCCAGGACATTCTCGAAGGCGAACTGAACATGGGGCGTCTCGCCCCGCCGATCATCGAACTCGACCAGGCGGGCAACGTGGTCAATTCCTGGGGCGATCGTAACCTGCTCGACGCGCGCCTGCACAGCTGTCATGTCGACAAGGATAACAATATTTGGATCGCCAGCGCACCATCCGGCATGATCCAAAAATATTCCCATGACGGCTCGAAGCTGCTGATGCAAATCGGCAAGAAGGGCGTGTTCGATTCCTCCGACGGCACCGTCAAGGGGATGCCGCTGAACTCGAATGCGCCCCGGTTTTTCATGCCATCGAGCATCGCCGTCGATGACGCCAATGGCGACATCTATGTGTCCGACGGCGAAAGCCGCGGCGGCAACCGGCGTGTCGCCGTGCTCGACCGTGACGGCAATTTCCTGCGTCAATGGCAACCGGAAGGCATGCAGACCGTGCACTGCCTCGCGCTTGGGCGCGACGGTCTCGTCTATGTTTGCAATCGCGAGAACGCCCGCATCCAGGTCTACGACAAGCAGGGCAGCTTGAAACGCACGATCGAGGTGCCATGGAAGCCGGTGACGCCACCGGCCAATGGCGAGGTGAAGCAGAGCGGCGGTGCAACGGTCGCGGTTGCCTTCTCGCCCGATCCGAACCAGCGGCTGATGTTCGACATCAATCAAAACAATGCGCAAATCGAGGTGATCGACCGCGCTTCCGGAAAGATTCTCACCAGCTTCGGCCAGATCGGCAAGCTGCCCGGAGAATTCGATCAGGCGCACGGCATTGCGGTCGACTCCAAAGGCAATGTCTACGTCGACGAAAACCGCGGCCGCCGCGTACACAAGTTCAAGCCGGTGGAATAAATCGTACAGCCGTCGCAAAGTCCAAGCTTGCTCATGTGCCGGGCGCCGCTGCGCTCGGCGCCTCTTTCCATTAGTTGGTCGGAACATGCGCTGGCGTCCTGATAGGCGCTGTACGATTTGAAAGAAATTCGGAAGCGCTAAACCAGATCAGGTCCCTCCCGAATTAAGGTTAGTTCCCGACGAGCGATATTTGCAGTTTGCTTAAAATTGTTTCCATGTCAGTAATCCTTTTATACTGAAGAACAAAATCAGGGAGCGGTCCATGCAAGAGATTCGACGCTTTGCCAGCGACGAACAGGGCGCCACCGCCGTGGAATATGGCCTCCTGGTTGCCGGCATCGCCCTCGCCATCATCGTCGGCATCACCAAGGTCGGGTCCGGGCTGAACGTGACCTTCGGCACGCTCTCATCCAGCCTGGCGCTGATGGGCAAATAGCTGCGTCTCTGCCCGGTGCGGACGCAGGTCGCGCCGGGGCGGACCGCCAATCTATGGGGCGGTTTCTTGGCGGCGCGGCGGCACGCCGGCCCATTTTTGGCGACCGGCCTCGCGGAAATGTGACTGGCCCCTCCCGGTTCCTCAGGCGCTTCGGGAGTCCTCCCGAGCCTGCCCGCCCAGGAATAGGGCTTGCTGGTTTTCATCTGAGATCGGCTGGACTATTGTAAGGTCTGGATTCGCTTCGGCGGCACCGCGCGGTTGTACCCGGCCGATACTGCTCCATCCAGCCAAGGAAATCTTCATGGCTCAGAAATTCACGATCAATGTGAACGGCCGCGACCATACGGTCGAAGCCGATCCCGACATGCCGCTGCTCTACGCTCTTCGTAACGACATCGGCCTCAACAATCCTCATTTCGGTTGCGGCCTCGCGCAGTGCGGCGCCTGCACCGTGCATCTCGACGGCGCAGCCGATCCGCTCCTGCGTCATGCCGGTCTCTGCCATCGGAGACGGCAAGGTGGTGACGCTTGCCGGTCTTGGCACGCCGGAAAAGCCGCACCCGCTGCAGACAGCCTATATCGAGGAACAGGTGCCTCAGTGCGGCTACTGCATCAATGGCTGGATCATGACGGCCGCCGCGTTCCTGCGCGAAACCCGCAAGCCGACCGATGCACGAGATCAAGACGGCGCTCGAAGGCCTGAAATGCCGTTGCGGCACCCATATGGGCATCCTGCGCGCGGTCAAGCGCGCCGCCGAGATGATGGGTTGAGGAGGGCGACATGACAAAATTCGAATGCACCGCTTCTCCCGCCGCACCCTGCTCAAGACCGGCGGGGCCCTGGTCGTCTCGATCGGCACGCCGATCGGCCTCGACACCGTGCTCGCCGTGAGCCAAGCCGCCGCGCAGGACGCCATTGCGGCGCAGCCGCCGCTGACGCCGGACCAACTGTCCTCCTATATCGCCGTGAATGCTGACGGCACCGTTTCGGCCTATTTCGGCAAGATGGACATGGGCCATGGCCTGCATGTCGCGATCGGCCAGATTGTCGCCGAGGAGCTCGATGTGCCGTTCCGCGCGGTGACAGTTTTCATGGGCGATACCGCCACCAGCGTGAACCAGGGCGGCGCTTCCGGCTCGACCGGCATTCAGCTCGGCGGCAAGCAGATGCGTGTCGCCGCAGCGGAAGCGCGCCGCGTGCTGGTCGAGATGGCCGCGGAGAAGCTTGCGGTGCCTGCGGATCAGCTCGCGGTTGCCGACGGCGTCGTCAGGCCGAAGGTCAATCCTGCGGTCATGGCGACCTACGCCGAACTGATCGGCGGGCGTTACTTCAACGTCCAGCTCGATTGGAATAAGCAATACGGCAATGCGCTCTATGCGCCCGGCAAGGCGCTGCCGAAGAAGCCCGGCGAGTACAAGATGGTCGGCAAGCCGATCAAGCGCGAGGACGTCGCGCCGAAGGTGTTCGCGCAGGAAGACTTCTGTCACCGATGTCAAGCTGCCGGGCATGGTGCATGCCCGCATGATCCGACCGCCGGTGGCCGGCAGCGTGCCCCGTCAAGGTCGACGACAGCGCGATCAGGACATTCCCGGTCTGCCCGGTGGTGTGGCAGGACGGCTTCCTCGGCGTCGTCGCCGATAAGGAATGGGACGCGATCCAGGCGATGGTGAAGCTGAAGGTCGAGTGGTCGCAGACCACGCCGCCCTTCCCGACCCAGACCGCCCTTTACGACCATGTCCGCAACGCCGCGGTGCGCAAGCGCAGCGTCGAAAAGGACGAACGGCAATGTCGACGAGGCCTTTCGCACCGCGGTGCGCGTCATCGAGGCCGAATATGAATGGCCGTTCCAATCGCATGCCGCGATGGGGCCGGCTTGTCGCCTTGTCGATGTAAAGGACGGCTTTGCCACCTGCTTCACCGGCAGCCAGAAGTCGCATTTCGTGCAGGCGGGCATTGCCGAGACGCTCGGCTTGCCGCTCGGCAACGTGCACGTGAAGTGGATGACCGGCCCCGGCTCCTATGGCCGCAACGACGCCGACGATTGCGCGATGGACGCTGCGGTTCTGTCGAAGGCTGTCGGCAAACCGGTGCGGCTGCAATACATGCGCGACCAGGGCACCGCCTGGGACCCGAAAGGACCAGCCTCGATCCATCGCGCCCGCATGGCGTTCGACGCGGCCGGCGACATCACCGCCTACGAGTTCACCAGCAAGGGCTTCTCACGCGTCGATGTCGACACCAATGGCGGCAAGCCGAAGGATACGCTCGCCGGCCAGACCCGCGGTGTGAAGATCGCCTCAGGCGACGGTTTCGGCACGCCCGGGGAATCCTATCAGTTCCCCAACAAGCGTCTCGCCTGGGAAACGATCCCGCCGCTGTTGGACCGGGCATCGCCGCTGCGCTCGTCGCATTTGCGTGACCCTGTCGGGCCGCAGATCGATTTCGCCAGCGAATCCTTCATGGACGAAGTAGCGGCCGATCTCACGCTTGATCCGATTGCGTTTCGTTTGCGTCACATCAAGGACGTGCGCGACGTTGCCGTGATCCAGGCGGCGGCGGAAAAGTTCGGCTGGATACCGCGACCCTCGCCGCAGCGCCAGACGGGGGTGAAGGTCACGGGACGCGGCATCGCCTATGCCCAGCGTGGCGGCACCCGCGTCGCCGTCATCGCCGAGGTCGAGGTCGACCGCTCGTCGGGGCGGATTTACGCGCGCCGCTTCGTTGTTGCCCATGACTGCGGCCAGATCATCAACCCGGACGGCCTTGCCAAGTGCATCGAAGGCAATGTGGTACAGGGCATCAGCCGAACGCTGTGGGAAGAGGTCAAGTTCACCGACAAGAACGTCACCACGGTGGACTGGCTCACCTACCCGATCCTCGACATCACCGAGACGCCGGAAAAGATCGAAACGGTTTTGATTGACCGGCCGGAAATCGACCCGTCCGGCGCCGGCGAACCGTCGATCCGCCCCGTCGCTGCCGCGATTGCGAATGCGATCTTCGATGCCACTGGCGTGCGGATGCGACGCGTGCCGTTCTCGCCCGAGCACGTCAAGCAATCGATGGCGTAGATTTCAAGCTTAGGTTCGAGAAGCGCAGCAAAACCCCCCGCCGGAGCTTTCCGGCGGTTTTTTTTGAAAGGTCGGCACGGCCTTCTGGGCTAGCCCCGTTCAGTTTTGAATTGCCTCCCGCTCGCATTTCTTTGATCGTGCGCATGATGTCTGTCCGAAAAGTCTGCAACTTTTCGGCATCATGCTCTAAACCGGGATGCGTTCAGTTTTGAACCGCCTCCCGCTCGCATCTGTTTGATTGTGCGCATGATGTTTGCCGAAAAGTCTGCAACTTTTCGGCATCATGCGCCTACTGGGCCTTGGCATACTTCGTCACGCCGCGCACGGTCGCTTCTGCTGTATACAAATTACCGGCCGCGTCGATGGCGATTTCCTCGCCCATCGCGCCATCGGGAGTATTGGTCATGTGCGGCGGCACAAACCCGGTGACTTTGCCGTCCTTGAGACTGCCGATGCGGATGCCCTTGAGCCAGCCCGGATGCGAGCGGGGCGTCGACTCGGAATTGGCTGCGTAGATCGTGTCGTTGCCGTCAATGGCAAGACCGCTCACCCGGCTGAACTCGCGATATTCGCCGATGTACTTTCCGTCCTTGGACAGAATTTGGATTCGATGATTGTGACGGTCGGCCACGATCAGCCGACCCTGGGAGTCGAACTTGATCGCGTGCGGCGTGCGGAATTCGCCCGGTCCGGTTCCCGTTTTGCCGATCACACGGAGAAACTTGCCATCGCGATCGAATACGGAAATGCGTCCGACAAGGTTGGGGTCTTCGACATCGGTGTGGCTTTCAGCCACGTAGATATCGCCATTGGCAGGATCGGTGACCACGTCGGTCGGCTCGGTCAACGCTTCAGGCGGATTCCCCTTCACGCCGGGCTTGCCGAGCGTCATCAGCACCTTCCCTTCTGGACTGAACTTGACGACGACGCTCCCCTTGTGGTCCTCACCCGGGAACTTCTTCAGTTCGTCGGCGCTTGGCACGCGCGCGTCGGTCACCCAAACATTGCCGTCGCGGTCGACATGGATACCATGCGGCCACACGAACATCCCTCCACCGAAGCTCCGGATTTCCTTTCCCGAACTCGTCGAAATGATGGACCGGGTCCGCTTTCGTGCCAAGGCAGCCCGGGGCGGTGCCCGGCGAGCAGCGATCGGTCGCCCAAACCGTCTTGCCGTCCGGGTCGACGGCGACACCATTGGAGCCACCCCATGGCCTTTTCTCCAGCGTCAGCTGCGCCCAGTCTCGGATGACGCGATACGGATTGGCGCCGCTGTTGATCGGCTGGATGTCCTCGGATTGCGCGGTCTCCGCGCCGACCCACACGCCGAGCGCAGCAACAAGGCATGCGCCGGTCAAAGTTGTCTTCAACATCAGACATCACCTCCCTGAGCGAGCAGCTGGCGCAAGCCATGATCTCCATGCGCCTGTCGTCCTCGTGCGCATCCCTGCACTTGCGATATGCTTCCGCAATTGTGCCCTTATCGGCGCCAAGCTACAACAGTGGCGATGGCGAGGAATTCCGCGCGTAGCGCCACGACGGCGCGCTTTGGCAATGACCGACAATCCATTCACACGGACCGCTGGGGCGGAGACGCCGGGAGCACAGGGACGCCTTTGGACAGGAGCAAACAGGTTTTCTCATGGACAAAGTATCGTCACCAGAACCAGGCAACTCGGCTCCCGCCGACATCGGCAAATATGCCGTGTTGTTTAGAGTACATTCGTGGGACGATTTCGTCGAGCGAAACTACGTGATACTCAGGAACCATGTCGGCCCTTCAGGAGATGTCTGGATCGTTTCCGATGAAACCTCCGCACCGGTCGCTACTCCGACGGGCTTGCCCAAATTCAGCCTGACCGGCGCAATCATGGCAACGCTCGGATTGCCGCGCGTCCCGGAAAAGGTTGTCTTCTGGTGGAACAATGATTTCGGGCTCTATCCATTTTATTTACAACATCCGAATTATTCATATTACATAATAGTAGAACATGACGTTGCGGTATTAACATCAATTGACAACCTCATCGAGCTGGCGATTTCGAAAGGCGCCGATTTCATCGGAGCGCCGATCTCATGTCAAATTGATCAATGGGAGTGGACATCAACATGCACTGAGATATGGCCAAAAGAAGCAATCCGGCCTCATCTTGTGTGCTTTTGCGTTTTTTCTGCGCGGGCAGCCCCCGCCTTGCTGGCCAGCAGAAGGCAGCACGGTGTGCGATTCGGCGCCGGCGAGATCAAAAACTGGCCTTTTGCCGAAGCATTTGTCGCCACCCAGGTGAACGAATTGGGATTCACGGTATGCGATCTAAATGAATTCGCGAATCTTGATCATTATGCTTGGTGGCCCCCGACCCATTCGACGGAGATTTATCACCTGCCGCCTGGCTCCATCGTGCATCCGGTAATGACCGGAGTTAAATATATAGAATCTCTTTTGCGGTGGGACGGCCATATACCAACATCGAGTTGGTTTACACCCAATTCGTTGCTGCGGCGAAAATTAAACCTCGAGGCGGCCGAACAAGTATTGCCGGCGCTCGCGCGAACACTGAAGAAAAACGGGGATTTCCGTTCATTGTTTTATCTTCCAGACTTCATCGAATTATCGAACGAGCAACTCGTTAGAGGGGTGGTTACAGAAGGCATGGATGAAATCATACGTAGGTCGGATCGAATTAACCTCGCATTCGGCAAGACTGCCGTTCAGAGTTCGGTAGCGGAGCCGGCTCCTGTGAATACAAGCACGGCGGAGGTCGAAGGTGCGCTGGATGACAACCCATCCGACGATTATGTTTTTCACACCGTACTGGAATTAAACCCCTGGTGGATGCTGGACCTCGATGACGTTTGTGTGTTCGATGAGATTGTCATCTATAATCGTTTAGGTAAGGCGGCGACACGAGCGAACAATATAACGGTGTGGCATTCGACAAACGGCCGCCGTTGGCGATGTGCGTTACGCCGGGTTTCTTCAATACCCTTCGGCGGAAGGGATGGATTCCCGCTTCGGATCAGGCCTCCGGTCCCGGAAGCGGCACGATACGTGAGAATTGAGGTTGAAGGTATTTCCGTGTTGCACTTGAACAGAGTTGAGGTTTTCGGCTGGCCATTGTCTCCGACCAAGGCCTGACCTGAAACCTGTTTGAAATCGGCGTTGGATGTTCACTGGCCGACGAGTCACGTCGCGTGTTCATCACACCTATCATTGTTTCACAGGGCATCGACAAAGCGGAACGTCCTCGTCTGCGCCCCGGGCCATAAATGGGGTGTTTTCCATAGCAGCATCTTGCCGTCCCTCGGCGAGACCAGGCGCAACCCGCAGACATTGAAATCCGAACCACCTTTGATGCTCAGCTGTGGAGCATGGGTCAGATTCCCGCGAAAAGTTGCAAAAATGTCACACACGATGCTGCATAGCTTGTTAAAATAACTCCGGGATTAATGTGGGGGCGCATTATCATGAAACGCATATTGGTTGCAGGTGCCGTCGCTCTGCCGGCTGCGGCAACGGGTCAGATGCTGGCACCCGAAATCGCTGTAGCTCAGGGATTTGGCGGTTTTCATCTGGACTTCGGCGGTGGTGGCGCGATCGGCAGCTCGAGCCAGCACGATAACGGCTTCGTCCCGACGAGCTCCGCCGGCCCTACCGGCGGCACAGGCGGTTCGAGCTGCTCCGGCACCTGTACCGTCGCCGACGGACATTATCGGATGGAAGGCGGGCTGGTCGGCGGTGGCCTGGGGTACGACATGCAGAGCGGCAGCTGGGTGCTTGGCATCGCGACCGACCTTTCTGCTGCCAACGTCGACGGGAGTTCTGCCGTTTGCGGGACGACGTCGCATCCATGCGGTACCAGTCTTGATTCCCTCGGCACGTTGCGTGGCCGCGTGGGGTGGGCCTTTGGCGGCGTACTACCTTACGTCACCGGCGGCTTCGCGTACGGCGAGGTCCACGCATGGGACAGCATGTTCGGGGTTTCGGGCAGCAGCTACCGGAGCGGCTGGACGATCGGCGCCGGAATCGAGGCTCTGCTCACGCCGAATTGGTCGGTGAAGTTCGAGTATCTGCATGTCGACCTCGGCACATCCTCCCTCTTCGATATCGTTCCGGGAGTGCCGGAGCGGATTCAATTGGATGCCGATGTGTTCCGGGCGGCCATCACGTACAGGTTCAATTGGGGTTATGCCGGCGCGCCGCCGACGCGACCGTATTATACAAAATAAGCGTCCATTTTGACGCGTGCGCGTTTCGCAAAGGCAAGCCTGTAGAGGCTGGAACCGAGCAACCGTCACCGCAACTCTCGAATAGTCTACTTCGAGGGCGTCACGTCAGCCAATATCTGCCGCACCTCGGCCGCCTCTACGGTTGCGATCCACGCCTCGCAATCGTTCCTTCCATAAGAGATCAGGAGGCGCTCGCCGCCGGAAGCCCAAGCAAGTCCGGCTGCGAACTCGATCCCGAGGTCTTGAAAGAAAAACGGCCGACTCACCTTTTTGAGCATGCAGCCTCTGTCGAACCAGACGAACCGGTGTTGGTAATGGCGACGGCGGGCGCGATCGCTCCTTTCATGAATGAGAGTGAGCCAACCGAGATCGAATGGGATCGCTTGGCTGCCGCCGCGAAACCGCTCTGCTGCAATGTCAGGCGTAGCCTCGAAAACGGTGCGCGCGTGCTCGTCCACCAGCCGTATTGGATCGCATGAATAGATAAAACGAAGGCCCAGGTCATCAACCTGGGGCATCCAATTCTTCTCGTGTTTTCGAGGCCTGTTAGGACGCAGGACGCGCCAGTCTGCCATTTGGCAATGCGGGCCTTTCTCCTCGATACGCGCCAATACCTGCTCGCACCAGCCCTGAGGAGTCGAACTCACGGACACAGGCGTTGCACCAGAGTTCCTCGCGCCAGACAAACAGCCGCGCGTCTTCGAAGCCGAACTCCTTGAAGGCGGGCGGTGGCATGTTCTCGGGTGCAAGGACTTCAACTGAGGTTTGGATCATGAGGTCTTCGTCGAGCCGCAGCAGGAAATTGCGTGTGCGCATAGGCTCACCATTGGTCAGATATACGCCGTCCGTCACGGTATAGTTGACGACGCGCAGCAACACGAAGATGTCGGGGCCGAGGCGCGCGATTGAGGGGTTGCAGGCATAAAGCCCGTCAGGTGGGCGGAATGCGATCGGGCGCGCCGCGAAAGACGGCATCATCGCGCTGGCCGGTTTCAGATAAAAAAACAGGTTCCAGTGCGCCTTGTCGCGCTGGTCACGTGGCCCCCAGCGGCTCAGCGCAAGCCAGTTACAGGCAGCAAAGCCGCGATCCTTGCGGGCCGGGTTGCGAGAATAATGTGCCGCGATCGAATATTCTTCCGCGAGACCGGCATTATAGACGAAATCCTCCACGAACATGCTGTCCTGGTCGGGGCGCCTGATAGCGAGACCGGCTTCCGCGAACAACACGCTGGCGCCGTACATTGCTTTCTCGCGATAAAATCGCGCGAGATCATAGAGCGGCTCGGCGCGATGCGGGCGCTGGTTGAAGGCCTCCAGCGCTTGATGCAGGAACTTCAGTTCGTCACCGAGCCGCAAACGACAGCGTGCCGCTTGTAGGCGAGCGTACCAAGCCTCCTCGTCCCAGCCGCCCATCTCGGCGCGTTTGTCATAGATTTGTGCGGCCTTTTCGGTCTGCCCCGCATCGCGATAGGACTGCGCAAGGTAGAACCAGTGGCGATGGTTGTGAGGCTCGCTTGCGAGGCCTTGCTCCAACAGGCGAATGTCACGTTCGAACTTGTCAACTCGGTTCGATCCACTATCATGATCCTTGTACCAAACTCCTTCCAGGCGCTCCCGATCGCCGGCTACCTCGACATATTCATGGGTGAGGCCGCGATAGCGCGCGCCGGAACTGCGGTGAACAATACGCGTGTTCCAATAGCTGGCACTTGACCGCTGCAAGAGCAGATAGCTCGAGGCTGTGAGTTTGGAGCGGAATTCGCGATCTTCGACCACCAGCTCCATATCGGCATCATCGAATAAGAGATAATCGTACTGCAATGTCGATGCATAGGCATGTTCGAGTGCCTGGTTGCGCGCCTGCTCGAAGTTTTCGAACGGGAAAATATGCAGTTCGCCCGGAATATTGCGCGCCGCGAAGAAAGCACGAACGAAGTCCGGCGTGCCATCCGTCGATCCCGTATCGCCGATGACCCAGCAGTCGATGTAGTCGGCCACGGCAGAGAGACAGCGATCAAGGTTCGCCGTCTCGTTTTTGACGATCATGTTGAGGCAGAGGCTCTTCGCGGTCTTCATTGGTACACGGTTTTCCAGGGTCGTTATACCCAAGCGACGGAAACGAGTTTTTTGCAGCTAGCGCATGATCCCGCAAAGTTGCAGACTTTTCGGACAAGATCATGCGCAAAATCACCCCCATACGTGGTCGAGTGCAGTCCGCGACGGATGGGCAGATGTAATCGAGCGGGAGGCGATTTAAACTGAACGCATCCCGCTCTAAACTGAATCAGTTCGCGCAATCACAGAGGAAAAATCCATCGAATGATGCCCTCCCCCTCACCCGGGCGCTCCATCGGCCTCCCCTCGCCGCTAGCCAGGGCGCAAGGAACAAATCTCTCAGTTTCGGCGGGCGGGAAGAGGAAAGAGGAAACGCGCGCC
The DNA here is from genome assembly GCA_963844635.1 of uncultured Alphaproteobacteria bacterium. Classification (GTDB taxonomy): domain Bacteria; phylum Pseudomonadota; class Alphaproteobacteria; order Rhizobiales; family Xanthobacteraceae; genus JAJPKK01. The sequence continues at coordinate 130,758 of CAWJPD010000014.1, read as the reverse complement.
ATCGTGGGCGCTTCGGAGGGTGAGGGGGTCGGCCCGATCTAAATCACTGAAGGTGGTACCGGGCAACAGACTCGGCACCTTATCGTGGTTCTCGCGATCAAGACCCGTTTTACAGACTGTTTATACCGGCAATGAGGCCCATTTCGCAAAAGAACTTGCCTGGGAACCCATCCACGAGATCCGAGAAGCTGCTGTTTGAGGCGAGGCATGTCCCTTCGGCCGAGAAAATGGCCCGGCAAGCTCTGCCTGGATGCACTCCCTTTTTGGAGCTTTGCGCTCTCTCCTTCATGTGTCATCCCTGCGCGGATGCTCCGGCTCATCACGGGCCAGCCATGGCTTCGGGCACTGCGCTGAGCGCAGGGGTCCTTCTTAATCGGGACGGCAAGTGCTGACGATCTATCGGGACTCCTCACCGTCCATTCGGAACGCCGCCGTCACCGAGCTGCCGGACGACGTCATTTGGATGGATCTGTTGGATCCGACAGCGCAGGAGGCGGCCTTCGTCGAGAAACGCACAGGGATGCGTGTTCCCTCTGTCGAGGCTCTGAGCGAGATTGAATCCTCGAGCCGGTTGATCCTGGATAACGATGTTCTATTCCTCAGCATGCCCGTTGTTGCAGCTTCGGAACTCGTTGGATCCGTTCGTATCGCCCGCAGGTTTCGTGCTTTCCCGGCGGGTACTGGTCACGATCCGCTTCGCCGAATTGAGCACATTTGCCGCCGTCGCCGAGCGGGTGCAGAAGGACAAAGCGCTTCGAAGCAGCGCTGGTGTTTTTGTCGCCCTGGTGGAAGCCCTTGTAGACCGTGGCGCCGACGTGCTGGAGCGGCTGGGGACCGAACTCGACAGGCTTTCGAGGTCGGTATTCCGTGGCGATCCGGCCAAACGGCTCCGCACGGTCCGCTCGACCGACGCATTGCGAAACGCCCTGAGCGCAGTCGGCACGATCGGCGATCGATTGTCGCAAGCGCGCGATGTGCTGCTCGCCCTCGGCCGGATCGCTTCCTATGTCGGCGGCTTGCGGCTGAAATGGATGGTGCCGGAGTTCGAACATCGGCTGGCGGCGGTGTCCACCGACATCACGTCGCTCGGCGACTATCAAGAGCACCTGTCGAACAAGGTTCAGCTGCTCCTGGATGCCATACTGGGCTTCATCAGCATTGAGCAAAACGACATCTTCAAGGTCCTCACTATCGTCTCCGTCATCGGAATCCCGCCTACGCTGGTAGCCGGCATCTATGGGATGAATTTCAAGTACATGCCCGAACTCGACTGGGCCCTCGGTTATCCTTTCGGGCTGGGCCTCATTGCGCTCAGCGCCCTCCTTCCTTTCCTGTGGGTCAAGTGGAAAGGTTGGATTTGAGGTCTCGGCCGTTCCTCCGACCCACGACGATCTTGGTTTTTTGCCCGTGAACCGCGACATTCATTGTGGTGGGCCCCGGAATTGGCTGGCAGCCGCTGAGCCGCGGTACCGGTACACATGCTGACATCGCTTGACATCGGAACACCTTCCGATTGTTTGGGTCCGTGGTGCAGGCTGCCGCAGTTAGCGCTCGACGTCGAAAAGTTGCAGACCTTTCGGGCCAAGATCATGCGCAAATCAACACGCATCCGTCGTCGAGCGCAGTCCGCGACGGGTGCGCAAAATAGAGCCGAGGCGAGAGGCGGTTCAAGCAGACCGCATCCCGTCCTAGATTATGCACGCATCATCGATCCGCGATTGTTTAGAGGGAGAGTCCAACATGACACTATTTCGCTTCGGCCTTGTGACAGCCGGTCTCGTTCTAGCCGCGTGTGGCGGAACCGCCCAGGCGCAACCCGCCGCCCCCGGGACGCCGACCAATGCCTCCGCTGGCAAGCCCCTGGTGACGCTGAAAATGCCCGAATTGCCCGCTCCGGTCCGGGTGACGCTCAATCCCCGAACGACGGCTCTGCTGGTGTTCGACTATGTCGACTTCTGCAAGGCCCAGAGGGTTTGCGTCGCCGAAATGCTGCCGGCGGAAGTCGCGTTGATGGACCGCGCACGCAAGGCCGGCGTGCTCGTGGCCTATGGCACCCGGGCACAGAATGTCTCCACGTGGCTACCCGAGATCGCTCCGAAACCGGGAGACATTCAAGTCATCAACACGGCTCAGGATCGCTTCTACGACACCGATCTCGACCAGATGCTGAAGGCCAAGGGGATCACCACGGTCATTCTCACCGGATGGAAGGTGAGCGGCTCAGTGGCCTATAGCTCGGTCGGCGCCACCCTGCACGGTTATACCGTCGTCGTGCCCGAGGATACCACTGCAGCTGCCACCGACTACGAAACAATCATCGGCTTTTATCAGATACTAAATCAGAACAGCGCCAATCTGACGAATGTCGCTTTGAAGCCGAAGGCATCAACGCTCACCCGGACCGATCTCATCACGTTCCAATAGCACGCCGGCATTGCTCCCGGCGTGCCTGCGGCCTTCGCGAGGACACCGGGTGACCGTCTCCAGCACGAGTTCTGAATGCGGAGGCGGGCATTCGTGAGCAGTGGCGATCGAGGTGGAGCGCCGTACGCACGGCGCTGCGTTGATGCGCGTGCCGACAATCCTTCATGAGACGCCTGCCTCCGCATAAGCTCACCTGGTCTGCGGCGGCGTCGCTTGCCTCTCGCGGCAGTTCTCAAGCTCGTATGAATTAAAGTCTTATTAAGAAAGTGAAAGTCGAATGTTACATAAATACAACGCAATCACTTAAATATACGCCTTCGCACGACTGTGACCAACATTGCGCACAAATTATCCTTGCTCCGTTGCGTTCTCGATATGTAATGCCGAATCGGCCATTGGCGCGCGGGGCATGCGCCGGCCGGTGCGTGCGCGAGCCCAGGGGCTGGGCCGCGTCCAGCCGCAACAAGGGGCAACTCATGAAAAGATGGGTGATCGCCAGCTCTCTGGTGCTTGGCCTGACGAGCTTTGGCCATGCCGCTGACATGAGCGTGAAAGCAGCGCCGGCTGCCACCCCCACAACTCCGTGGGATTTTGCCTTCGGGTCCGCGCTGATGACGGACTACATTTTCCGCGGCATCACGCAATCGAACCACCAGCCGTCCGTGGCCGCTTATGTCGAGCCGCGCTATAATTTCAATGACAATCTCCAGGCCTATGCTGGCGTCTCGGGAGAAAGCATCTCCTTTCCCAATCGCGCCGCCGCGGAGATCGACCTTTATACCGGTATCCGCCCGACTTTCGGCAAACTGGCCCTTGATTTCGGGTTCTGGGAGTATTGGTATCCGGGCGGATCATGCTTCAATGCCGCCATCCCCGGTGACTGCACCGCGAACGCCGACGCGAACACGGGCGGGCTGCCGATCAACGGCAACGTCACCAAGGCCGATTTGAGTTTCTGGGAGCTCTATGGGAAGGCAACCTATACTGTGAGCGACCAGCTCACTTTGAATGGCAGCCTCAACTGGTCGCCGTCGGTTTTGAATTCCGGTGCCGATGGCACGTTCATCAACGGTAACGTGAAATACGTACTTCCAAACCTCCCTAACAGCGTTGGCTGGTTCTTGTCGGCGGACCTCGGTCGTTGGTTCCTTGGCACCACCGACTCCTTCTATTGTACCCAGTCCTCCATAGGGGTGTGCGGCGGCCTATTCCCGGCCGGCATTCCGTATAAGAGCTACACGACGTGGGATGTCGGGCTGGCCTTCACCTACAAGGTCTTCACGTTGGACTTCCGCTACTACGACACCGATCTCAACAAGGGCGACTGCAACGCCTTCACAAGCGCGCAAAATGCCCGATTCGACGGCTCGTACACATCGATCAATCCGAGCGGCTATGGAACGAACTGGTGCGGCTCGACCTTTGTCGTAAAATTCTCCGCGGACCTCACCAATGCCAGCCTGAAGTGAATCGGCGGGGTAGCCGCTCTGCTCGGCGCCACTGTACTTGCAAGTTCAACACCGGGGTCTCCGCACCACGGGCCCCGGTTAGCTTTTCAACGCAAGGCGTGGCGAACATCTGATGCTCACCCGCTATGCCCGATCGAACGCTGCTGACGTGAGCCGGACCACAGCGTGGCGGGACGAACGCGGAACTGCCTGGCTTGTTCCCGGTTGAGGTTGAGACCCGACCGGCGGCCCAAAACCAGGAGCATTCCATGCAGCGGCAGCAAATCGCGAATCCCGACATGATGACGGGTCGGGGGCCGCCTATTTCGGACCGACACCCTGCCTCGGACCTAGGGAAAGGGAAGGACGATACGCCCGATCCGGGTCACCATGTTCGCAAAATGGCGGCTCGTCTGTCAGAAACCATCGACCATTTACGTGCCGATATCAAACGGGTGGACGAGCCGCAATTCAGGGCCATGTTCGAGACAGCGGCCGAGGTGCTCGGCGGCCTTGTGACCGCCTTTCGTCATTACGAGGAAAAGTGCGAGGCGGCTTGGGACGACACCGCACGGAAACTGAAATAGCGCCGGAGACAAACCGTCGTGGATTGATCGGCGTGTCAGCGGTGGTCCTGTACGGAGCCACCCGACAGACCCCGCCTGAAGACAGGCCGGCCTTCGTGAGGCCGCGCGCGACCAAAGATCGCGCGACTGGGAGTGCGGCGCTCACGAGGCTACAGCGCGAGTTCCTTTTTTACGGCTGACGGCCAGTGCGCCGCTTCAACCCCATGAACGGCAAACAGCGCCAAGGCCAGACGTTCCATGCCAAAGGCGACGCAGCCGGTGTGAACCGGTGCCCCATGTTCGCCGACAATATCCCAGGTGGTCGTGAAATGGTCGCGGTGGTAGTTGAAGCTCATGCAGGCGGTCGGCATCTCCGGGGAGCGCAGCGGCACCAGCAACTCGAATTTCAATAGCTGCTCGACCTGGTTCGCGGCGATCAGACGGGCCGCGCGGCCGAAGAACGGGTCGCTCGCGGGCGCGATCCGATATGGCAAGCCCAGTTGATCGGCAAGACGTTCGGCGCGTTCCATCCAGGATTTTCGAAACGCGACGACCTGGTCAGGCGAGCCGATGATCACATATTCGCGCATCCGGAATGCCTCGAGCCGGTCCGCCGCCGTCGTGGCTTCGCGCCGAAAACAATAGGATTTAACGTCGAACCGCAGTCCGCGCGCCGGCACGGCGCCACGTGAGGCGGCGAGCGGATACACCGGATAGCAAGCGGCGGGCGTCATGACGACGTCGGTGGCTTTGAGCGCGGCGGTCCAGTCGCCGTCGGAACCGATCCTTTTGACGACAGCGTGGATTTCAGATTCCGGACCGTGCAGGCTGCACACGCAGCCCAGAAGATGCGGGAAGCTGTGCAGATACCCCGACTTCTCTACCTGGTGGCGGCTCATGATCGGTGGCAGCCGCAACACCTCCGCGTCTGCCTCACGGTAACGGGTGATGAGCGCGCCGAGCGCGGAAATCACCGTTTCGAACGGCACCGTGCGAGCAACGACGCCGCCGCTTCCCATCGGCTTGAAAATCGCACGGCCGATTGGATCGAGCGGATCTTCGGAAGCCGCCGCATCGTGGACATCGGCACCGGACTGCGGCGCCGTGCCCAGGCGATTGAGTTCGGTGCTCATCGTGCTTTGACCGACTTCGAGTATCGACAATGTATCCCCCTTGTTTTGCGGCGCCGCGGTCAGTTTCTCAGGCTGGCAGGAACCTCGATCAGCATGCAGGCATTGGCGGCACCTGCAAGAATGCGGTCATTGTTGATCATGATCGGTGCAGACAGGATGTCGCGCAGGTGCCTGCTGACGCTGAACTCGCCGTCATTGCGGTATCCCGCCAATCCGCAGGCGTGCAACGCGCTCATCACCGTCACGCCCGCAAGCTCGGAGGCGTTCACCTTGAGCAGGTTCAAGGCGGTCTGGCATTCAATGGTTTCCAGACTGCCTTGATCGCACGCCTCGAACCGTCGCAGTTCGGATGCGATCATGCCGCGCAGCGTGCGCAGCGATGCCGTCGCCCGGGTGAGGTGCGCGGCTCCGGGCGGCGTCCCGCCGCGGCGCGCGGCGGCCCGCAGGAACAGGCGTGCACGCTCGACCGATCCGGCAGCGACACCGCACCACACCGCGCTCCAGGTGAGATGGGCGATCGGCATCATGGATTGCGCATGAATTTGCGAATAGGCGACGGGAAGGACCTGCTCGGGGGCGCCCTCGGCGGTCAGGACGAAGCCCGCACTGCAGGTGCCGCGCATTCCGAGCGCGTCCCACGCGGCGGAGCGTTCCAGCCGGTAATCTCCCTTGACCAAAGCGACCAGCACCTGGTCGGCGGGGTCGGACTGCGGCGAACGCCGTGCGGTCGTCAGCACCGCATCGGCCTCGGCGCCGTATGACATGACCGTCGCGTTCTTCTGCAATGCGATGCGTGCACCATTCGGTGTCACCGCGCATGCACTCGCCCGCAAATCGCCGCCGCCGCTTCCATCGGTCGTCGAAGAAGCGAGCAGCAGCTGCTCGGAGGCGAGCCGCTGCAACAAGCGCCGATGCCAGAAACTGTCGCCGGCATGACGCACGAGGATCGCCGCCATGATCTGATGCATGGCAAAGACCATGCCCGTGGACGCACAGGCACGGCCGAGAAGGTAACAGAGGTCCACCACCTCACCTACGGAAGCATTCTCGCCCCCGAGATCGGCGGGGACCATGACGCCGAGCAGCCGTTGCGCACGGGCCTCGGCGAAGGCTTCCGCCGGGAAGCGGGCGTCGCGATCGACCTTATCGGCATGCGCGGCGGCGGTTGTCGCAACAATCTCGGCGCGGCGGCCAAGTTCACCCAAAGCGACGAATTTCGGAAGTTGCGAGATGTGCGCGGTCATGCTGTCCCCGTTTGACGCCTGTCCCAATTTTCTTGATGAGCGCGATGCGTTTGCCCGCCACGCCCGTCGTATTGCCGACAGTCTCGCCCAAATTGCGTAAAAATCGAGTGAGGGCCGTTTAATATCAAGATTCATGGTTATTGTTACGCAAGGCCGGCCACCACAGATTCGGTATCGGCTATTAACCAAAGCAAGCACGCGCGTGTCGGAATGCACGTTTTCATTAACCATAAGTGTCCTTCAGAATAGGACACAAAAACATGAGCGCAGGCAAAAATGCGTTCCATTAACCATTTCCGACTTGCAGTAGTAAACAAGAGCCTAATCGCATTTCGCAAATATTAACCGAATATGATTAGACTGATTTGAGAAGTGGCCGCGTTGCGTTATGAGAGCTTCGCGGCATCGAGGTTGCCCGCTGGCGTGTCCGGCAAGAAGCAACGCAACGATGCGGCAGGAGCGTCGACAACGCTGCGCAAAGCGGCACCACGAAAGTGACAGAACCCATGTTGCCACAGGCATTCGCGGCAGGCCCGCTGGCGGATCGTCCCGCCGATCTCTCGGAAGACCGGATCACCGGCGTCGTTCAGAAGCTGCTCGCAGACCATTCCATCGAACGGGAATTCGGCGCCGAGCAGGACCTGCGTGACGTTGGCCTCACCTCCCTCGATATGGCGAGCCTTATCCTGTCGGTCGAAGCCGAATTCGACCTGCTGATTCCTGAGCGCTTCATCACTCCCGCAAATTTTCGCTCGGTGTCATCGATCACCGCGCTCGTGACCTCGCTCCTGATCTCGAAGACGGCGCCCGCGCTGTCCTGAGGAGACTCGAAGCGTCGGTCGCCGCGCACGAAGATTTTTGCCGCGCCCCCGTTTGCGTGCCGCTTCACAGCCTCGTTCGGGCTGCGACGCACTGCGCCATGCGATGCCGCGATACGAAAAGCGGAACTTGGGGTAGGCTGGTCTCCCGAAGATAATAGAGCGGGAGGCGATTTAACCTGAACGCATCCCGCTCTAATAAGCGGGCCGTTTCTCCCGGGCGATACCGCTGATGAAAATACAAGGAGCGGGGCGATTCCGAAAGCGGCTCTATCCCGGGAGCGCGGCCACACAAGCCGAACGCATTCCGCTTGGCTTGTTTCGAAGCAGGCCAGCGCCGCTTTAGGCAGGGGCTCCGGCGCCGCCTTTGAGGACAGTGCGATGGAGCTTTCCTACACGCAAAACCTTGAGGATTACCACCTGTCGCTCGCCTTCGCCGGCCAGCCAACTGGGACCTATGTCGATGTCGGTGCCGGTCATCCGGTGGCCGACAATGTGTCGTTCTGGTTTTACGAGCGGGGCTGGCACGGCATCGTCATCGAGCCACAGCCCGATCTCGCCGGCCTGTATTCCAGGCTGCGGCCCCGCGACACGGTGGTGACGGGGCTTATTGGCCGCGCGTGCGGCGAAATCGATTTTCATATGGTCGATCGCCTGCACGGTTTTTCCACGACGGTCGAGCGCTTCGCGAAGGATGCGCGGCAGTTCGGCGCCGAATACCGGACCGTACGGATGCCGGTCTTGACCCTGGCGAGACTGTTCGAGGAGCACGGGCTGTGCGACGTCGACTTTCTCAAAATCGATGTCGAGGGCGGCGAAGCGGATGTGCTTTTTGGCGGCGATTGGCGGACATACCGGCCCAAGGTCATCGTCATCGAGGCGGTAACGCCAGGCACGGGCGAGCCGGCATGGACCGAATGGGAACCGTTCCTGCTCGCACAGGGCTATCGTTTCGCGCTGTTCGATACGCTCAACCGGTTCTACGTGGCGCAGGAATGCCCGGAGATCTTCGCCCGCCTGCCGCGCGAACGTGCGCCGTGGGACAGCGTGCGCCACATGTACGAGATCGGTCGGGCGCCGGAGAATGCGAGCCATCCCGACCACGCGCTGGCGCAGCAGCTCGCGCGCGGGTTCTGGGCCAGCTTGCCGTATTTCGACCGTGACGTGATCGTCACCATCCTCGCCCGGGCCGCCCACTTGCGCCGCGGCACCGCCACGCCGGATTTTTCCGCGATGATCGATAGTGAGGCGTTCCGCGCCGCGCTCGGCCGGATCGCGTGCGGCTATGACGGCGGCCAAATCATCGATGATTGATGCGGCTGCACGCGTGCGCCCGCCCATAGACGGCGTTGGCCCGTCAGAGCGGGATGCGTTCAGCTTGAATCCGCCTCCCACTCCTTTTGCCGGCGATATGGCCGATTGCCGTCAGACTGCCTTGTCAGCGAGAAGCCCGCGCAGCTTTTCGGCACTGCCCCAGAAGGCGAAGGGCTCATAATCGGGGTAAGGGTGCTTGCCAAGACGCAACGTGATCCGCCAGCCATTGTCGCGCAGCCACGTTTCGACGATCCCACGCATTGATCGCGGCTCGCCGGAACAGATGTTCACGGCGCCGACGTCTCCCCCACGCAGCGCCAGCCCGACCAAGCAGTCGGCGATGGTTTCAACCGGCAGGTAGTCGCGGATCTGTTCGCCGGCCGACATGTCGAAATTGTCATCGCCGCGTGCGACGGCCGCCGCCAGCTGAGCGTAGACCGAATTTGGGCTTTGGCCCTTTCCGTACATGTAAAATAGTCGGGCCCAGGTCAGCGCGAACGACCTCTCCTGTCTCAGGAACGACAACTGACGGCGAAGCGCGTCTTTTGCGTAGCCGTAAGGGTTCGTTGGCAGGCACATCGCATTCTCGACGAGTCGTCCCTCCTGCATCCCATACTCGAAGCACGTTCCGGAGACGACGAGCGAGCGCGATCCCGCCGTCACGACCGTCTTCAGGAAATGATATTGCGCCGGGAGCTCGGTCTCAAAATGGCGAAGGGACTTGTAGTTCGGCAGTCCGTCCCACGCGAGATGAAGAAGGACATCGTGGCGCGCTACCGCCGCGATAAGTGTCGGGTCGGGCGCGCCGACATCGCCTTCGATAATCGCCGCATCCTGCTCGAGACCCGCCAGGCGCCGGCGGTCGCGAGTGACAGCGGTCGGCCGAATCCTGCGCGCGGCGAGCGCCGCGAGCACCGCGCGACCGACAAAGCCGCTCGCGCCCGTGACGATAACGGATGGCTCTCCCATTTTACCACACGCTCAATTCGGGAACGAAAGTTACGAACCGGGCGTTCCAGTCCTTCACGTATCCGAGCTGCCTTGTCACTTCCTCCCTGAGGTTCCAGGGAATGATGATGACGATGTCGGGCCGGTCTTCGACGAGCGTGCTCTCCGGGAGGATCGGGATGCGGCTGCCAGGCATGTACCGGGTCTGCTTCGCGGGATTTCTGTCAACGACATAGGGGATGAGATCGGGCTTGATACCAGCAAAATTCAGCAGCGTGTTGCCCTTCGCCGCAGCGCCGTAGGCACCCACCTTGTTTCCGTTGCGCTTCGCTTCGATCAGGAATGCCAGTGCGTCGTCCTTGATTTGCTCCGCTCGGCCCTGGATTGAGGTGTAGAAATCAGCGCGCATTATACCGGCCGTCTCTTCCTCGCGGATCAGCGCGGCGACTGACGGTTCGATCGGCTGGCGGCCGCTGTCCCGCCGCTCCGCAAAGACTTCGAGGCTGCCCCCATGCGTCGGCAGCCTTTGCACGTCGAAGACGGTCAGGCCATTTTGGGCGAAGATGTTCGCGACGGCCGTCAGCGAGAGATAGGAATAGTGTTCGTGATAGGCCGTATCGAACTGATTGTTTCGCACCATGTCCAACAGATGAGGAAACTCGAAGGTCGAGATGCCGCTCGGCTTGAGAAGAGTTGCGATGCCGCCGACGAAATCGTTGATGTCGGGGACGTGCGCCAGCACGTTGTTGGCGACGGTGAGGTCTGCGGAGCGCCCCTGTTCCCTCAAAGTTCGGGCGAGCTCCCGTCCGAAGAACGCCTCGACGATTTCAATGCCCTTGGCTCTGGCGGCCTTGGCCGTGCTTGCAGTCGGTTCGACGCCGTAGCAGGGAACGCCCTCGGCTTTGAAATATTGCAGCAGGTACCCGTCGTTGGCGGCGACCTCACAAACGGTCGAATTGGGGCCGAGCCCGAACCTCGCGCTCATCTGCGTCGTATATCGCTGCGAATGGTCGAGCCACGACGACGAGAAAGAACTGAAATAGGCATAGTCTCCAGTGAAAAGCGTATCGCTTCGCGCATAGTCGAGGGTTTGCACCAGCCAACAAGACTCGCACACCATAAGTCGTAGCGGCAGCCAGACTTCAGGCCTTAGCACGCCTTCGGCCGTCAGATAGGCGTTGGACGGCGGCGCGACGCCCAGATCGAGGAACGGTAGCTCGAGCGGCGAGCCGCAGTGGCGACATCTCAAATACGAAGTCCTTCGTAGCTGGACGTGAGCGGCGGATGGCTTCGGTCGCGCTCTGACATGATGCCGACCGGCTCCGGCCAGAGAATCTCGAGCATCGGATCGAGCGCGGAGACGCCCCCTTCGTGACCTCGCGCATAGTATTCGCTGTGCAAATAGATCAATTCGACGTCGTCCGTCAGCGTCTGGAACCCATGCCCGCAGCCTTCGGGGATAAGGAGGGCCCGGCGATTATCGGCCGACAATATCTCCATGTGATGCCGAAGGAAGGTCGGCGATCCGCGGCGGAGATCGACCACGACGTCGCAGACGACACCCTTGAGGCAACAAATGATTTTCTTCTCGGCCTTGGGAGCGAACTGGAAGTGCATGCCGCGGATCGTTCTCCTGGCGGCCGTGTAGGTATGGTTGATCTGAGCGATCGGCTTGTCCCATCCACACTCCAAAAAGTCGTCGGCAGAGAACAGCCTCGACAGGAAGCCGCGATGATCGCCGCGCCGGCCGCGTTCGACCGTGAAGACATCCGGGAGTGCGGTCGCACTCACGCTGAATGACCCGCTCATGTCTCACCAACGAAGGCCGCGATGTCGCGCTCGCAAAGCAAGTCCGCTGCATTGCCGGCATAGAAAGCCCGGTACCACTCCATCGTCCGCTCAATGGCGAAGTCGAGGTCCCAGCGCGGAGCAACGCCAAGCACTGCCTTCGCTTTTGCGATTTCGAGCGAAAGCAGCCCCGCTTCGTGCGGGGCGTAGGGAGTGGCGGCGAACTCGACGCGAGCGTCGCGGTAGGTTCTCCTGGCGTATTCGACGACCGAGCGGACGGTCGCGACATCCGGGCTTTCGGGGCCAAAATTATAGGCTTCGGCCAGGCTGGCGTCTGCCGCGAGACGCTCGGCGAGAACCAGATAGCCACAAAGCGGTTCGAGCACGTGCTGCCACGGACGCACCGAATCGGGATTGCGGATCCGCGCCGCCTCACCGTGCTCCCAAGCTCGAACGACGTCGGGGACGAGGCGATCGGCCGACCAGTCGCCGCCGCCGATCACATTGCCCGCCCGGGCACTGGCGACCGCCACGCCCTGCTCGCGCAGGAACGCGCAGCGATAGGACGAGATGACGATTTCGCAAGCAGCCTTGCTTGCCGAATAGGGATCGTGGCCGCCGAGCGGATCATCCTCCCGGTAAGGGTAGACCCATTCGCGGTTGGCGTAGACCTTGTCCGTCGTGATCATGATCGCGACGCTCGCACGGGCCAGGCCCCGCAAAAACTCGAGCACATGGGCGGTGCCGATGACATTGGTCGAGAACGTTTCGATCGGCTCCTGGTAGCTGCGCTTGACGAGGGGCTGGGCCGCAAGGTGAAGCACGATCTCCGGGATTGCTCCGACGATCGCACTGCGCGTGGCCTCGAGATTGCGGATGTCGACGTAGAAGGACTTGACCCGTGAAGCGATCGCGGCCGCGGAGAAGAGGTTCGGATCGGTGTTGGGCGCAAGGGCGAGCCCCACGACGCGAGCCCCCATGCGCGCGAGCCAATAGCAGAGCCACGCTCCCTTGAAACCGGTATGGCCGGTCACGAGCACGTGGCGACCGCGCCAGAACGCAGGATCGGGCTTCGCTGGCGTCACGACCACACCTTCCAGCGCGCCGCGCCGGTGGCCCATTCTGCCTCGAGCAGATTCTTCTCCCGCAACGTGTCCATCGGTTGCCAGAAGCCGTCATGTTCATAGGCCATGAGCTCGCCCTCGGCCGACAGCCGCTGCAACGGTTCCCCCTCCCAGGACGTGGAGTTGCCTTCGACTTCTTTGAGAACCTTTGGCGAGAGAACGAAAAATCCCCCATTGATCAGCGCGCCGTCACCGCGCGCCTTTTCCATGAAATTGAGGACCTTGTTTCCTCCCAGATTAAGGGCGCCATAGCGGCCCGGCGGCCGGACGGCCGTTATGGTCGCCTGCTTGCCATGGCCTTTATGGAACGCGATCAGGGCGTTTATGTCCACGTCCGCGAGGCCGTCGCCATAGGTGAAGCAGAATGCTTCGTCGTGTTCGATGTAACGGCCAACGCGCTTGAGACGCCCGCCGGTCATCGTCTCGTCGCCGGTGTCGACCAGAGTGACGATCCAGGGCTCGGCGTTCCTCTGATGGACCTGCATGGCATTTTTCTTCATGTCGAAGGTCACGTCCGACATGTGAAGGAAATAATTGGAGAAATATTCTTTTATGACATATCCTTTATATCCACAGCATATAATAAACTCATTGATCCCGTAATGCGAATATATCTTTAGAATATGCCATAGAATAGGCTTGCCGCCTATTTCGACCATCGGCTTTGGCTTTGTTTGTGTTTCTTCAGATATTCTAGTTCCCAGGCCTCCAGCAAGGATGACAGCTTTCATTCCGAGCCTCGCATTCCAAGGTGATGCGCACCGATCCGTCTTGCATGCCACCCCCGATAGCGGGAGTCATATGAACCCTTGGTAGAACATGTTTCTTTGCGGCAGCCTATTTGATATTCTAGCAAGCGCAGTAAGCAGCTTTCCAAAGGCCAAAGAGACTGCATCTTTTCTCATCAGTTCGGCGGGCGTGTAGATCTCCTCCACATATCCAGGCCTTATCATCAACGGGAACCGGCCGACGCATTTGTGCGCCAAGGCGGGCAGATTGCGAACCACGAATTCGTTAGCCTCATGGTTTATGGAGAGTAGCACTTTGGACGAGGCCATGGACCAAGCAGCGTAGGCGTTGGCGTCGGCCATTGGCATTTCGGTCAGGCTGTCCACGTTCAAAACCACATCGCAGGATGGTCGTGATTTATTGAACCACCGCGACGGCATGATCCGGATCTGGCCTTTTTGATGCCTCTCGCCGTAAAGGCATATCCGGCCGGTACCAAGCGAGCGGCCAAGAAAGCTGGCTTGCGCAGCGTTCGCCATCGGCAAGTCGATGATGGTGTAATCGCTGATACCGGCGGCTGTGACCGCGTAGAAGGCAGTGCGGCCGAATCCCGCGCCAATTTCCACCACGCTGCCACCATAGAGCGCCGTCAGCTGCTTCAGCCGCCATGCTTGGTAGATGGCTGGCATAACGCGTTCAGAGGCAATGCCGCCTGGTACGGCCAAGCCAAGCTCGTTAGGAAATGGAGTGGGGAACTGTAGAGGTGCATCGAATTCCTCGCTCAGCTCCCCGACAATCGCTGCCACCGATAGGGCCTCCAAGGGCTCGTTATAGATATTCCCCTCAACACCCTCAGGATATGTTACGCGCTTCACGCCGATCGCCTGCGCAAGCACTCTCATGTCGCGCTCGAGTTTCGCTGCCCACCGGTCACGCTTTTCGTCGTCGTGCCATCGGGCCCGAGCTCTAAAGTCAGGTTGTCGAAGCCATACGCGATTTCGGATGATGATGGATCGCGCAGTGCGAGCGGACCGCCTGTTGCGGTCATCAGTGCTTCATGCACGCTCTGCTTCTTGCGGAAAATGGCGGCCCATGGGGACGCGTCAGTAGGGCTGACCTCAATTTTGGCGCGGCGGTAAGCGGTGCGGATGCGCTCGTCCAATTTCTCATCCGCAATCGTGGACGACGTGATCTCCCAGTTTCGCAATTCCCACCCCGGGCTGGCTACTTGAGTTGAGTATAGCTGTCGAAAGGGCAAACACACAATCGCCGCTGCAGCTGCCCCGCCGGGAGAAACGATGTATTGCGCCGAGCATTGGCTTCGGAAGGCGTGTTGTAGCCCCACGGTCGGCAATAGTCACTCCAAGCGCGCCATTGCCCCGTGCAGCTTTACGAGCGCCCAGCGAACGGAGCTGGCGCAAGATACGGGGCAGTTCGCGCCAGAATTTGCCGCATGTTCGCGTCAATCACCTCATGGAGCACAGCTCTCACGACCACCCAACCTGTGAATGTTCGTAGGGATATGCGCGCATATCGACGCCGGCCTCACGTGATTTCACCACCAAGAAAGCTCTCCCAGCTGCACGCGGGATGGTCCCTATGAGCGGGGGTTGCCGAACGGCAGTGATGGTGAGCCCCAGGTGGCTTCATAAATGACCATCCGCTCCGGCCAAGGCAGCGCATCCCAAAAGCGTGTCTGATTGTCGGCGACGAGCAGGTTGGCTTGGTTCCCCTGGCGAAAGGTTCGGCTGCCGCCCCACCATTCAGGCGCATAAGCCCGCCCGTTGGCTCCGACAATCACGGCCGTCAGACCGCGCGCGACGACCTGCCTGGTCAGGCTGTTGGGGCCGTGCTCCGCGAGATACGCATCGTGTTTGGATGTAATTACCCAACGCCCGAGCGTCTGACGCGCCAAAGGTAAGCGCATCATGAAAGCGTTGGTACGTACATGAACGTTGGGAAATACGCCTCCACTTACGCCAACCTGGAATGAGCCGGTCGCGCCTACAAGGCCTACGCCGGTTAAATCCAGGGCGGCGTTGAGCTTGCGCAGCCAATCGGCGGCAATGGGCTCACTGCCGGTATTCAGAAATGCGGCTCGCGCGCAATCGACACGCAAGATCGCGTCGGCATAGGCGCCCAGGTCGAACGTATCGTCGTCCGTGTGCACTTCCTGAAAGTGAACGACGGCCATGGCCTCCTTCGCCACCGCCAGAGCCCGCTCCGACGCAAATCCCTTGAAGATGACGACGAGGTCGTGATCGATGCCAGGCGGGTTGTTCCGATAGCCTTGCACAAAACGTCCTACGCTCTCCAAGTGATCAGCGTCTGCGCCCCGGGCAATGTAAAAAAGCGCGATCCGATTGGCCGACATTGGATGTTCATCCGATCAGCCGCTGCGATGGAAAGATTTCATAACTCGGGCCGGAGTTCTTGAGCATGGCCTCATTGTAGTAGGGATCAGTTGCGAAATTAGCCCACTGTTTCTTGAAGAATTCGACCTCTCGATCATCGACTTCGGCAACTCGAGACATCGACTCATAATGTATTAGCTCTGCTTGCGGCGTATAAACAGTGGCGTACCCCGCACCCTTAGCCTTGAGGCAATAGTCGATATCATTGTAGGTGATGGGCAACACTTCGGTGTAGCCCCCGAGTTGTTTGAACAATGAGGCGCGCGTCATCATGATTGCGCCGGTGACTGCGCTGAAATTCCGGACCGCGCACGTGCTGAAGTAATAGCCGTCATCTTCCCCCGGATAGTGAAAGCGCACATGCTCGGGTTTGCCATGAATTAAGACAACGCCGGCGTGCTGGATTCTCATGCTAGGGAACAGGAGCTTCGCACCCACGACCCCGACGTGCGGCTTCTCAAACTGTTCCAACATGCGCTCGATCCAGTCCGGCGCGATCGGCTCGACGTCATCGTTCATCAGCAGGAGATACTCCCCCTGGCCCTTGGCCGCGCCGATGTTGAGTTTACGAGCAATGTTGACGTCGCCCTGATAGGTCAGGGCTTTTACCCTCCGCTTGACCAGCTCGTCCAGCCTTGCGCTGCCTAAATCACCATTGTGAACGACAATGATCTCGATGTTCTCATAGGTCGAGTTTGCTACAAGCTTGTTGAGGCAATTGAACAGCAGATCGACCTGGCGGCCGCCGATGCTCGCAATTTTGCCCGCTGTCGGTATGACAATGGACACCAAGGGGGTTGAGGGAAGCGTCAAGCAAACGTGGTAGCAAGCTCGATCGGGCCGCGCCTGCGTTACGGTCCCCGTCCGGCCGGTGCGGCGCAGGCGTCGTCCCAGCGCATCCCTTTCCAAATCGATTTGTTCACGCGACTTGACGCTGTCCAGGCCGGTCGTCCGATGGACCAGGATTTGTCGGATATGCTCGACTTTACGGGCCGCTTCCGTCGCCATGAGCATGAGGTCATATGGACCGCGCGCCTCGCCGAGTACCGGCGCGCAGACCCTCCCGCTGAGACAGGCGCCGGTGCCTACAAAATTGAACGATTTAAAATAGTCGGGACTCCAATCCGGTTTAAAAAATGGGCGAGCGCGACAGCCGGAGGCGTCAATCTCATCCTCATCTGCATAGATGAGGTCCGCCGACGGCGACTCATTGACTTTGCTGGCGTAACAGTAAAGTGCGCTCGAATGCAGCGTTTCGCTGCCGTCGAGCCACACCAATCGCCAGTCTTCTGGCGAGAGCTGTTCCACAAGCCGCCGGGTCTCATCAACGCCCTCGCTCAGCACCCACCGTTCATAAATCTGATTCTGAAGCATGCTCCGAATGTGCGTCGAGGAATTGCGTTGATTACTGTCGAGGTAAACGATGAACAATGGCTTGGCGATCATCAGTGCGATGTGCCGCCGCAGTTCCGGCAATTCGAGGCCGTAGCTCTGCTCCTGGGCGGCGACCAGGCGCCTGTAGCTGATCAGGCTCGCAGGATCGGGGTCGTAACCAAGGTCTCTGCGTCGCCGGAGATAGTGCAGCACCGGCGATGCATCGACCGGTTCGCCCTGCATGAAAGTTTCGCGATACAAGCAGGTCGAGAAGGCAGGGTTTGGATCCCGTCCCTCCGCTTCGCCATGGAGAATGAAATGGGTCAGCGGGTCCATGTCGGCGGCTGCCACGTCCCGGTTGATCTCAAGGTACCAGTTCGGATCGAACAGTTTCAGGAATCCCGGGTCAACCTCCAACGGACTGGTGAGGGAGTTCGGCGGGGCCGAACCAACCGGCGCGGCTTTTCGCTTCCTGAACAGACGCATCCGCCAAGACCCTCACCGCCTTACGCCATGTTCCGTCGGGTGCCTACCGGTTGACGAACTCGGATAGGGCGACTTTATGTTGCCATCTGCAGGGTTTTGCAAGGGCGCTCGATCGACGTCCGCTTGCCGCATCAAAGTCGCATTTGAGGCTTTATCTTGACGACTCCGCCGAACCACGCAGGTCTGGAAGAAGCTGATCACAATGACCATGGTTCGGGAGCTTGCAGATGTGAACGTGCCCACGCGATCCCGGCGCGGCAGCTGATTTCTGACCGGTCGTTTCGCAATGGGCAACGGTTGGTGACGTAACCCGCCCCCCATGACTTCATCGATATCGGAGGCCCATGAACCTCATCATCACCTTTTGATCTCCGGCACTGGAAGAGCGGGGACAAGCTTTTTAGTCAAGTATTTCTCTGCGCTCGGATTTGACACCGGACTTCAAAAGTCTGGCTCGCAAAAAGGGTGGGATGACACTGCCAATGCAGGCCTGGAGCATGTGCCGCTGATTCAGCCGGACGATGATCTCCCATACGTGGTAAAATTGCCCTACATATCCGAATATTTCGCTGAAATTATAGAGTCCGGTCGATTCGCTATTGATGCGCTCCTGATCCCTGTCCGCGATCTCACTGACGCCGCGTCAAGTCGAGCAATCGTGGAGTCCCAGGTACGGCATCGAAATGACGAGTGGAGAGCAAACAAACTGGAAACGCGGTGGGAAATCCACGGCGTGACTCCTGGCGGGGTTGTATTTTCGCTTGACCCTCTGGACCAGGCCAGGATACTCGCCGTAAGCTTCTATCGACTTGTATATCAGGCAGTATCAAGAGATATTCCGCTGATTTTTCTTGCCTTCCCAAAGATTATAGAAGATTGGCGCTATCTTCATCGTATGCTCCTTCCCGTCTTGCCCACCTCTATAACTCCAGCAATGGCGCAGGATGCCCACGCGGCAGTTGCCTCTGCAGCAATGGTTCGCGTCGGGCGAGAGTGCGGAATTTCTACGGCATCCCTGCAAGGGGAATTGCGTCCTCATTATCCTAGTGCGGCGGAAATTGACAACGCGGCTCTTCGAAGGGAATTAACCAGGGTGAGGGAAGAGCGAGATGCCGATAGGGATCAACTGGCACGGCTTCAATCGGAATTCGCCGGGGCGAGTGAAGAGCGAGATGCCAATAGGGATCAAGTGGCACGGCTTCAATCGGAATTCGCCGGGGCGAGGGAAGAGCGAGATGCCAAAAGCGATCAACTGGCACGGCTTCAATCGGAATTCGAGCGCGTCCGAGAGGAGGTCCAAAGCGCCAATACGATGATCCGTAAAAACAACGATGTTCTTCAACACAAATCCGCCTTGGCACGGCAGTTCATGCGATTGCTGAAGACTTCTCTGTTGAGACGGAATGTTTGAGGCTCTCCGTTGGGATATATACGCCCGCGAGCGAGGATGTTGGGGCCGCCCATCGAGGTCCCGCAAAGAGCGCGGGCACCTTCGGGATGCGGGCAGGTGACTTGATACGGCGCCCGCTGCCGCGCTCGCGATCGTCGACGCTTTCCACCACGCGGATGCGCGGCTCCACCACGCGGAGGCGCGGCCGTTGTGAGAGAAGGCGAGGCTCGAAGCCGCCAGCGGGTAGGCTGGCAATCAGCGCCCTAGTGGCCCTTCCTTGACGAACTTCCTCAGTGTGCGCCTGTTGACGTATCCGCCGTAGACATTCCCTTGGCCGTCGACGGTTACTCCCTCCGGCATATTGGGCTTGGGATCGGTGTCGCGGATAAAGGCAACAACTTTACCGTCCTTGGCGCTGCCAATGCGGATGCCCTGCTGGAATGGCGCATTGTGTGTCTCATCGGACTGGGAGTCGGCGACATACATCATGTCGTTGCGATCGATGAAGATGCCGCTCGGGCTGCCAAACTGCCTCCATTCGGCAAGCAGATTGCCCTCTTGGTCGAAAATCTGCAGCCGGCTGTTCCCCCGGTCGCCGACGAAGAGGCGTCCTGCGGAGTCCATGGCGAGGGCATGCGGGGTATCGAACTCGCCCGGTCCCGAGCCTTTGTGGCCCCAGGACTTGATGAACTTGCCATTCTTGTCGAATTTGACAATGCGAGCGTTGGTGTCCCCGCCATGGCCGTCGGAAACGAAAATATCGCCGTTCGGGGCCACCAGCACGCCGGTCGGCGCATTGAACGTGTCCGACCCCGCGCCCGGGATGCCTGGCCGCCCGAGCGTCATCAGCACCTCGCCTTTGGGGCTGAACTTGGTGACGGTGTGGCCGATGCCGCGCGCTCCGCGGGCGTCGGTCACCCACATATTGCCTTCGCGATCGAAGTAAAGGCCGTGCGGCCAGATGAACTTGCCGGCCCCAAAACTACCGATCAGCTTGCCCTCCGCGTCGAAATGCATGATCGGCGCAAGGTCGGAGCCTTCGCAGGTGTTGCTGCCACAGCGGTCAACCGTCCATATACCCCTGCCGTCGTGATCGATGAGGACCGAGATCACCATTCCCCATTTGCGGCCGGGCGGAAGCTGCGCCCAATTCTCGACGGTCTTGAACGGATCGGGTGCGGCATTCGGATCGGCCCCGGTACCCTGGGTGCGGCCGGGTAAAGCGAAGATGGCGAGGCCGAGCATCGTCGCGCCGAGTGTGGCGACGCCGAACATCATTCGATCGCGAGCGCGCATGTGATTTCCCATTTGTTGAATTCCTGACGTGTCGATCCTCTGCCCATTTAGCGCATGATCCCGCAAAGTTGCAGACTTTTCGACCAAGATCATGCGCAAAATCACCGCGCATCCGTCGTCGAGCGCAGTCCGCGACGGATGCGCAAAAGAGATCGAGCAGGGGGCAATTCAAATTGAAAGCATCCCGCCCCAGAGCGGGATGCGTTCGCTTTGAACCGCTTCCCGCTCGAGAGGCTGGCCAAGTGCCTACTGGGCGAAGCAGTAGAACAGGCCGTTGCCGCCCGTGGCGATGAGGTCGGGCTGGCTGCAGCCGCGAGACTGGTGCGCCGCGTTCCAGGAGCGCTGATACTCCGTGGCATTCGGCGTACGGTCGATGTGGCCCAGCATGGCCTTGCCGAACTGGCTGCTTGTCCAGTTGTTGCACGTCATGTTGATATTGCCGGCAAAGGCGGTGCCGTCCGGCTGAGACCCGGTGAGCGCGTCGTGCCAGTTTGGCGTGTAGCCAAAGCCGGCGATCATCTGGCCGCGCTCGTTCAAGGAGGTGTCACGAGAGAGCTTGTTGTTGGCGCTGTGCAGGTCGCCGACGGTCTGGGCGATCACGGTCCCTTTCGAATTTTGCCATGGACCATTCCCGATGCGGTCACGCGCGTTGACCGCCTTGGCCTGGGGCGTATCGGCCGTGCTCAGATAAGCGTGCCAGGTCTTGTTGCCAGCGCCGACGGTCGCGGCCAATTGTTGGCAATGCGCATCGGCCCCTT
The DNA here is from genome assembly GCA_963844635.1 of uncultured Alphaproteobacteria bacterium. Classification (GTDB taxonomy): domain Bacteria; phylum Pseudomonadota; class Alphaproteobacteria; order Rhizobiales; family Xanthobacteraceae; genus JAJPKK01. The sequence continues at coordinate 109,504 of CAWJPD010000014.1, read as the reverse complement.
CGAGACCGCCGAGGTCGCCGCCCTTGCCGAGGGGAGCGCTGGTGACGAAGAAGCTCATGTTCGGGACCTGAGGCACCTGCTGCTGGGCCTGCGCCGCGCTCGCGCCCAACACAAGCGCGGCGGCCGTCGCCAGCACCGACATACGCGAAGTCTGACGCATCGTGATTCTCCCTCCGCTTTTTCCCAATCCAGGGCAAGGGCGGATGAGTTCCGCCCAGTGCAAGCCTAGCACAATGGTACCGGCCGGCGCGAGTTGGCGCGGACTGAAAGATGAGCGGCCCTACCTTTTGCCGGCAAGGCTTGCGGCACTTTGCAATCCTGCCTCGCCGAACGGGACGCAGCGGACACCGTCATCCCCTACTGGGCCCGGACGTCCACCGACCGCACCGCACCAGCTTGCGGTGGCGCACCTATTCGATCAGTCCTCACCGGACTCGCCACTCGAATGTGTCCCGCTGAGCCGTCCAATTGACAACGTCGGTCTCGTTCTATCAGGTTTGGTCTCAAGCAAGAGCTGGAGGGGAATTCCAGATACGAGACCTGGAGCGACATCGTGAAAGAAACCAGCTTGTGGCGCCGCAGCTCCAGCCATCTGGCTGTCATCGCCTTGATTGGTCTCGTTGGGAATTCAACGGCAGCCACGATCGATCTGGCGCGGGCTGATCAGATCGCGGCGAGAGTGGGCGTACAGCCGGTCGATCCCGGTCCGCCACGCACTTCCGGGCCGCCTCCCGGACCAGGCGTTGGCCGAACGTGGAGCGAACGGCATTTCAGCGGCGCGCCTCCGGTTGGGGAGACCCGCTTCGTGGGCGGAAGCAATTGCCTTGCTGCTAATGGCTGCCGTGGAAGCAGGCGAGGAGTTGGCACGCGCCTTCGAAACTAGGCATCCCAATTCAATTTCGATTCCCTGCAGGGATCAATGCGGCAGGAGACCGGTTGGATACTGCCCAGCAAAAATTTCGTAGGGCGCAATAAGCTAAGCGCATTGCGCCCTATGCGTTGAATCAGCAGCTTGGCTGCGGCGGGTCTTGTTGCGATTGACCCCGAGCAGATCTCGAGTCGATGAAGAGGCTGCAAATGGCGGCGCTACAACTCTTCAAACTTACAGCCATGCAGCACGCGTGGCCCGGCTCGCCGCGCCCATCACTTGGACAGACTTTCACTTTGCCGACCCATTTTGTTGTTTTGTTGTAGGGTTACTCAACATCCGGCTTAGGTTGCGGCGCTGCTGCGCCCGCGCTGCGAACGGAAATGCCGCAATGCCTCCGATTGCCGCAACGAAGTCGCGCCGTTGCATGGGATCCTCCGCACCGGATCAGAGGAGCCTATCGCGATCTGAATTGCACGGGAACCGGCGAGGTCAAAAAGCCTCCCCGCCTGGATGGCGGGGAGCAGCAGTAGGAAGCAGATACGTATCGCGGTTAGTGCGCGGTCAGGGGAGAAATGTCCTCCTCCACCGCGGGCTGCGGCTCCGCCACCGGTTTGGCGGCCGGCTCTTCCCATTCGATCGGCTCGGGTTTGCGGGTAAGGGCGCGCGCAAGCACCTCGTCCATCCGCGACACCGGAACGATCTCCAGTCCGCTCTTCACCGACTCCGGAATCTCGATGAGGTCCTTGGCATTCTCCTCCGGGATCAGCACGGTCTTCATGCCGCCGCGCAGGGCAGCAAGCAGCTTTTCCTTCAGGCCGCCAATCGGCAGCACCCGGCCGCGCAGCGTGATCTCGCCGGTCATGGCGACATCGCGGCGCACCGGGATGCCGGTCATCACCGAAACGATGCAGGTGACCATGGCGACGCCTGCCGACGGACCATCCTTCGGGGTCGCGCCCTCGGGCACGTGAACGTGGATGTCGCGCCGGTCGAACAGCGGCGGCTCGATGCCGAAGGCGACGGCGCGCATGCGCACATAGGAAGCTGCCGCCGAGATCGACTCCTTCATCACGTCACGCAGGTTGCCGGTCACGGTCATCTTTCCTTTGCCCGGCATCATCGCGCCTTCGATGGTGAGCAGTTCGCCGCCGACGTCGGTCCAGGCCAATCCGGTGACCACGCCGACCTGGTCCTCCGCCTCGACTTCGCCATAGCGATGCTTGGGCACGCCGACATAGTCGTGGAGATTGTCGGCGGTGACCTCCACCGACTTCTTCTTCGACGTCATCAGCTCTTTGACGGCCTTCCGCGCAAGCGTCGACAGTTCACGCTCAAGATTGCGCACGCCCGCTTCCCGCGTATAGCGGCGGATCAGCAGCAACAGCGCGTCGTCGTTGATCGACCACTCCTGCGGTTCGAGGCCGTGCTTGGCGACGGCGTTCGGAATGAGATGACGCCGCGCGATCTCGACCTTCTCGTTCTCCGTATAGCCGGCGATGCGGATGATCTCCATGCGATCCATCAGCGGCGGCGGAATGTTGAGCGTATTCGCCGTGGTAATGAACATCACATTGGAGAGATCGTAGTCGACCTCCAGGTAATGATCGTTGAAGGTGTGGTTCTGCTCCGGATCGAGGACTTCCAGCAGCGCGGAGGACGGATCGCCGCGGAAATCGGCGCCCATCTTGTCGACCTCGTCGAGCAGGAACAGCGGATTCGATGTTTTCGCCTTGCGCATCGACTGGATGATCTTGCCGGGCATCGATCCGATATAGGTCCGGCGATGGCCGCGGATTTCGGCCTCGTCGCGGACGCCGCCGAGCGAGACGCGCACGAATTCGCGGCCGGTCGCGCGGGCGATCGACTTGCCGAGCGAAGTCTTGCCGACACCGGGCGGGCCGACCAGGCACAGGATCGGGCCGGTAAGTTTATTGGCGCGGGTCTGCACGGCGAGATATTCGACGATGCGCTCCTTGACCTTCTCCAGCCCATAGTGATCGTGATCGAGGATCTCCTGCGCGTTCTGGAGGTCCTTCTTGATCTTCGACCTGCGGCCCCACGGGATCGACAGCAGCCAGTCGAGGTAGTTGCGCACGACCGTGGCTTCCGCCGACATCGGCGACATCTGGCGTAGTTTCTTCAGCTCGTGAGTGGCCTTGTCGCGGGCCTCCTTCGAGAGCTTGGTCTTCTTGATCTTGTCCTCGATCTCGGCGAGCTCGTCGCGCCCTTCTTCGTCGCCGAGTCTCCTTCTGGATCGCCTTCATCTGCTCGTTCAGATAGTACTCGCGCTGCGTCTTCTCCATTTGCCGCTTGACGCGGGTGCGGATGCGCTTTTCCACCTGAAGGACGGAGATCTCGCTTTCCATCAGGCCGAGCACGCGTTCGAGACGTTCGGCAACCGAGGCCGTCTCCAAGATCGCCTGCTTGTCCGGAATCTTGATCACAAGATGAGAGGCAACGGTGTCGGCGAGCTTGGCATAGTCATCGATCTGATGCACCACGCCCACCACCTCGGGCGATACCTTCTTGTTGAGCTTGACGTAGTTTTCGAATTCGTTGACGACGGATCGCGCCATCGCCTCGGCCTCGACCTTCTCGCCGGCCTGATCGGAGAGCACCTCGGCTTCCGCTTCGTAATAGTCGGTACGATCGCCGTATTTGAGCACGCGTGCCCGCTGCGCGCCTTCCACCAACACCTTGACGGTGCCGTCCGGCAGCTTCAGCAATTGCAGCACGCTCGCGAGCGTACCGACCTCGTAGATCGCGTCGGTCGCAGGATCGTCGTCGGAGGCGTTCTTCTGCGTCGCAAGCAGGATGAGGCTGTCCGACTTCATCACCTCTTCGAGCGCCTTGATCGATTTTTCGCGGCCGACGAACAACGGCACGATCATGTGCGGGAACACGACGATGTCGCGCAACGGCAGCACCGGATATGAGCGAATCTCGCCGGCTTGCGGCAGTGCGCGAGGTTTTGCAGGGGTGGTCATAGTCCCTTTTCCCTTCATATTTGCCCCTTCGCTGCCGTCCGCCGATGCAGCCCGGCTGGCGAAGTGCTCAAATTCGACAGTGCCTCGTCGTTCGCCTGGACCGATCGCGAGAGCACATGGAGCACCAACGACACGTGCACTCACAACGCGCAGCTGACTCAACCCTGCCGAGAACTCCGGCGCCTTCACTGGCGCCCCGATTCCAATACGTGGATATGGCCGCAAGGTGTGTCAAGCAACGGCTCCGACCGCGGTAATCGGCGGCCGCGCCGATCCGGCGAGGACGAAGAACGCCGTGCATGGCACAGGTTCGGCGTATCTCACGCGCTCGCGCCACCCGCATCCCCGGCCCGATCAGCATAGATGTAGAGCGGCCGCGCGGTGCCTTCGACGACTTCCTTCGAGATCACCACTTCCTCGACGCCTTCGAGGCTTGGAAGGTCGAACATGGTGTCAAGAAGGATGCTCTCCATGATCGAGCGCAGGCCACGTGCCCCGGTCTTGCGGTCGATCGCTTTGCGGGCAATGGCGCCGAGGGCCTCCTCCGCGAGGCTGAGGTCGATGCTCTCCATTTCGAACAGGCGCTGGTATTGCTTGACGAGCGCGTTTTTCGGCTCGAGCAAAATACGCTTGAGCGCCGGTTCGTCGAGGTCCTCGAGCGTTGCCACCACGGGGAGGCGTCCGACGAATTCGGGGATCAGCCCATATTTCAGAAGATCCTCGGGCTCGACTTCACGGAAGATCTCGCCGGCCTTGCGGTCTTCGGGAGCCGCAACCTTGGCGCCGAAGCCGATCGAGGTCGCGCGGCCGCGTGCCGAGATGATCTTCTCCAGCCCGGCAAAAGCGCCGCCACAGACGAACAGGATGTTGGTTGTGTCGACCTGCAAGAATTCCTGCTGCGGATGCTTTCGCCCGCCCTGCGGAGGGACCGACGCGATGGTGCCTTCCATGATCTTGAGCAGTGCCTGCTGCACGCCTTCGCCCGACACGTCGCGCGTGATCGAGGGATTGTCCGATTTGCGGCTGATCTTGTCGATCTCGTCGATGTAGACGATGCCGCGCTGCGCGCGTTCGACGTTATAGTCGGCCGACTGGAGCAGCTTGAGGATGATATTTTCGACGTCCTCGCCGACATAGCCGGCCTCGGTCAAGGTGGTGGCGTCGGCCATCGTGAAGGGCACATCGAGAATGCGCGCGAGCGTCTGAGCGAGCAGCGTCTTGCCTGAGCCGGTCGGACCGATCAGCAGGATGTTGGACTTGGCAAGCTCGACGTCGTTGTGCTTGGTCTGGTGGTTGAGCCGCTTATAGTGGTTGTGCACCGCGACCGCGAGCACCTTCTTCGCATGGTCCTGCCCGATCACGTAGTCGTCGAGCACTTTGCGGATTTCCTTCGGCGTCGGAATGCCGTCGCGCGACTTCACCAGCGAGGACTTGTTCTCCTCGCGGATGATGTCCATGCACAGTTCCACGCACTCGTCGCAAATGAAGACAGTCGGCCCGGCAATGAGCTTGCGCACCTCGTGCTGGCTCTTGCCGCAGAAGGAGCAGTAAAGCGTGTTCTTCGAATCACTGCCGCCGACTTTGCTCATTCCCAAACTCCGCGAACCCTGTGGTCCGGCCAACAAATCCCGGACTTCGCTAACGCCTCGTTTCGAGCGCCGCCCCAAGCGAGAACATGATCGCCGCGACCCTAACGAAGCACGGTAGCGGCAACTTAATCAAGATTCCTTTAACGATGAATCTTGATAGCTGTGTCGCACCGGCCACACTTGCGGCGCGGTCACGGCGGCAACCTCGTATCAGGATGCCAGGAGGCCGAATACCCTTGCCTGCACAACAAGCTGCCGCATGAGTTAACAAATAGGCAGGTCGCCCCGGGATGCAATATCCTCGTGACCCTGCCCGGTTGCCGGCCTCGTTCCCGATGCGCCGCCTGTTCCCGAACCGGCGCCGCCTGAGCATTGCCGCAACGATGCAGCACGCGAGAACCGACTTGAACTCGCCAGTCCAGTGTTCTGACTCCAACGCTCGAGGTACTTTAGTCGCGAGCCGTCGGGCGACTGACAGTTGGCCAAGGCTCCCTCGGCAAACAAGTGGATCACTTTTTGTCATACCCCGCGAAAGCGAGGCATCCAGCAACCCGTGGCAAAGCGATTGTGCACTCACTGCAAAATCCAGGCGCTACTGGACCATCGGCTTTCACGGGTTTTGACCTCAATTGAGGCACTGGTTTTCCAACAACGCCTGAGCGCGGGTCAGAGCACGAGCAAGCCATGCGCTTTACGATGAGACCCGCTGCTCAGCACACCCGGTCAGGCCTTTTCCAGTTCTTCCACCCGCTTCTCGATCACCTTATCGACAAGACCGAACTCCTTCGCGCTATCTGCGGTGAAGAACTGATCGCGCTCCAGCGCGTCTTCGATCTTCTTGATCGGTTGGCCGGTGTGCCGAACGTAGATTTCATTCAGCCGCTTGCGGACACTCAGGATTTCCTGGGCGTGAATCATGATGTCGCTGGCCTGGCCCTGGAAGCCGCCGGAGGGCTGGTGAACCATCACCCGCGCGTTCGGAGTGGCAAAACGCAAATCCTTCTGACCGGCCGTGAGCAGGAGCGAACCCATCGAGGCCGCCTGGCCCACGCAAAGCGTCGACACGGCAGGACGGACGAACTGCATGGTGTCGTAGATTGCAAGTCCCGATGTGACAACGCCACCCGGGGAGTTGATGTACATCGAAATTTCTTTCTTCGGGTTCTCCGCCTCGAGGAACAACAGTTGTGCCACGATCAAAGCCGACATGCCGTCTTCCACGGGGCCGGTGATGAAAATGATGCGTTCCTTCAGCAGGCGCGAATAGATGTCATAAGCCCGCTCGCCACGGTTGGTTTGCTCGACCACCATGGGGACGAGATAATTCATGTAGGTGTCCAGGGGATCACGCATGTCCTGCTCCGTCGCGGCTCTTTGTCGATCCGTTGCCGATGCTGCGTCGCGGCGCGCCGCCGGCTCGCGGCGCCCCCGCGCCAAGGCTCCGCGAAAATGACTGCTGCGGCACTCGGCAGATCGGGAGCTTGGCGCATCCGCCTGCCAGAGGAACGACAAGGCCTTCGCGGGACCCTCATCGCAACCCGCATATATGAGCAGCAGCGCCCTCAACAAGCCCGCCAACCCGCTTGCCGCCGGAGGCCGGTTCGGCGCTCTCGAGGCAAAAAGGTGACCGGGACCGCTTCCCGAGCAGGTGGCCAGCCGCCGCTTCCCTCAGGGCGGCGGAACCTCGGTATCGTCTTCCTTGAACAGTTCTTCCTTGTCCACTTTGCGCTCGGTGACCTGCGCCAGCTCGACGATGAAATCGACGACCTTCTCCTCGTAGATTGGAGCGCGGATCGAGGCGAGAGCATTGGCGTTCTTCTGGTAGTAGTCCCACACCTCGCGTTCGCGGCCGGGAAACTGGCGGACCCGCTCGGCAATGCCGCGCGCCACCTCCTCGTCGGTGACCTTGACCCCGTTTCGCTCGCCGATTTCGGCCAGCACGAGGCCGAGCCTTACGCGCCGGTCAGCAATACGACGGTATTCGTCGCGTGCCTTCTCCTCGGTCGTGCCTTCATCCTCAAAGGTGCGGTTCTGTGATTTGAGATCGGCCAGCACCGTGTTCCAGACATTGGTGAACTCCTGCTCGACGAGACTCGGCGGCACTTCGAAGCGATGCAGCTTGTCGAGCTCATCGAGCAATGCGCGCTTGAGTTTCTGCCGGCCCGCTCCAGCGTAGTCCTGACCAAGGCGGTCCCTGACTGCCTGACGCAACGTGTCGAGCGACTCCGCCCCCATCGCCTTGGCCATGGCTTCGTCGACCATCACCGGTTGCGGCTGGGACACCGACTTCGCTTCCACCTTGAATGCCGCGTCCTTCCCCGCAAGCTTCTCCGTCGCATAATTGGCGGGGAAGGTGATGTTGACCGTGCGCGTCTCGCCAGCGGCAATGCCGATCAACTGATCCTCGAAGCCAGGGATAAAAGCGCCGGAACCCAGCGTCACCGGAATATCCTCGCCGGACCCACCTTCGAATGCCTGTCCGTCGATCGTCCCCTTGAACGAGATCACGAGGCGGTCGGCGCTTTCTGCCTTGCCGCCGTCGGGCCGCGGCTCATAGGCGCGATTTTGCTCAGCAAGCCGTTGCAGTGCCGTCTCGACGTCCTCGTCGGGAATATCGGCAGCGAGCCTTTCGAGCGCCACCGAACGCAGGTCTGCCACCGTGATCGCCGGGACCACCTCGACCGCGACCGTGTAGGCGAGGTCGGACTTGCCGTTGATGATGCCTTCGATCTCTTCGCGGTCCTCGGTCAAGGTTATGCGCGGATCGGCCGCAAGCTTGAGGCCGCGGTCGCTGACCACCTGCGAACTCGTTTCGCGGACCATCTGGTCGATGGTTTCCGCCATGACGGCACGGCCATAGACTTTTCTGAGATGGTCGACCGGTACCTTGCCGGGCCGGAACCCGTTGATGCGGACCTGGTCCTTCATCTGGACCAGCCGCTCGTGGGCGCGGTTCTCGAGATCGGTGGCGGGGACGACGACGCGGAATTCGCGCTTGAGGCCCTCGTTCGTGGTTTCCGTAACTTCCATGGCCCTTTAACTCTCGCTGACGGTCTTGCGCAGCCCGATGCGGTCGCTGACCGCGGCCGCGGGCGGCGCGGTCGCATTACGGCGTCGTGCGGGCGGAGGGATTTGAACCCCCACGACTTTCGTCACTGGAACCTAAATCCAGCGCGTCTACCGGTTCCGCCACGCCCGCAAAGGGCCCGGGCCGGTCCGCCGAGCGGCGGCTCTATATCATGGAGGCCAGCGCTCGCGCAGCAGAAAAATGGCTGTTGCATGTCGCTCGCGTTCGGCTGGCCGTTGCCGTTTCCAGGCGCGATGTTAGGTTCGCGCGCCGCTCCGCGCGAACAAGCCAAGAGGCCGCCATGACATCGAACCGCCAACCCGCAGTCTCGACCGCAGGTGCGGCCCGGGCGCAACGTTCGCTCGAGGTGATCGCGACCGGCGCCACACTGGGAGCCGAGGTCGGAGCAGGCGACCTTCGTGTGCTCGACGCGGCGTGCTTCGACCGGCTGATCGAAGCCTGGCACGCCCATTGCGTCCTGTTGTTTCGCGACCAGGCGCTCGGTGATCACGATCTCATCGCCTTCAGTCGGCGTTTCGGAGACCTCGACTGGGCACCGATCCAGGAGAATGGGCGCCGTTTCGTCGAGGGGCTGCCGGAAATCTATATCGTGTCCAATGTCAAGGTAAATGGCGAGGCGATCGGCAGCCTCGGCGACGGCGAGGCGGTCTGGCATACTGACATGTCCTACGTCGAGCAGCCGCCGAAGGCGAGCCTGCTCTATGCCATCGAAGTGCCTTCGGCCGGGGGCAACACATCGTTTTGCAGCATGTATGCCGTGTACGAAGCGTTGCCATCGGCGCTCAAGGCGCGCATTGCGCGGCTCTCCATCAAGCACGACGGGACCTACAACAGCGGCGGCTACGTCCGCCAGGGCGTCACGCCCACCGACGATCCCCGCGCCGCCGCGGGGACGATCCATCCCTTGGTGTGCACGCATCCCGAAACCGGCCGCAAAATGCTCTATCTTGGGCGTCGCCGCAACGCCTACATCCCCGAAATGACGCTTCACAACTCCGACGCCCTGCTCGACGAATTGTGGAGCTACGTGGCGCGGCCGGAATTCGCATGGGAGCACGCGTGGCGCCCGGGCGATCTCGTGATGTGGGACAATCGCTGCACCATGCACCGGCGCGACGCCTTCGACCCGAGCACGCGGCGGATCATGCACCGCACCCAGGTCAAGGGCGAAACGCGCCCGATGTAGTACGGCGCCGATTGCGCAACGCCGACGCCGCCTGGTGCCATTTAATCCGGCAACGGCGTTGTTGTCCGGGCTGCCGCGCGGCTCTTATTCAACTATGTCAGTCCGGCCGGTCAGTCGCGGGTGACTTTCATCGAACCGGGCGTACCTTACCGCAGCGGGTCATCATCGAGGATGAAACCGGCCTTCATCGCATCCCTGGTCGCTGGATCGGGGCCGCGCCCTTGCGCAAACAGGTAATCCTCATTGCGCCGTCCATGCATCAGGCCGGGGAGACCATAGTTTCCCTCGACGCAGCGGGGTTCGGTATACAAGCGGTTCTCCCCGTCGCTCTGCCGGGCGAACTCCTGCTCGACGGTCCATGGCTGCGCCCACACCGAGGGGTCTTCGACGGTTACGACGTATTCGAGAGAATTCGGGCCGGTCCGCGTCCAGCGCTCGACCAGATGCAGGTTCTCGCGCGAGCCGCGGTAATCGGTCTTGGCAGTGAAATTGGTCACATCGATCACGAGCGTATTGCCTTCCCAGTGACCTCGCAAGTCACCAAACCACTGGCGAATATTCGCAGGCAAATGCGGGCTTGCGTTCATGACGATGTTGCGTTGCCACCCCTGCCCCTGGCCCACATCGTAGTACATCGTGATGCCTCCTGGCGTCTGCACGATGCGGCGGAAGCTGCCGGTGGGGCCACCGAACTCGGGCAGCCCGCCGGGCAGGCAGCGCTCCGGCAGCGAACTGTCCTCCGGATCGTTATTGCAATTCATGCGCGCGGTATTGTAGCGGGGCGGCTGGTCCGCGAACCGCGGCGAGTGCGCCGGATCATATTTGCCGCCGGCACAGTCCGCCTCGCGGTTCTTGCATGTCTCCGTCGATTGCAGCAGCGCGACACGAAATTCACGCTCGGCGGAAGCAAGTTTTTGGGCTTGCGGCATAAACGGCGGCATCCGCCCATTGGGCGGATCGACGATGAGCGATGTGCGCGGGCCGGTCCGCTTAAACGATACGAATGCGTTGTTGTACGAGCCGGAGACGTCACGCTCGGTTCCGCGCTCCGCGCGCCTTTCGCGGCCGAGCAGTTCCGATCGCAACCTGTCGATGTCGGCGCGCTGCGCCTCAGTGAAGAATTCTTGAGCGGCAAACCTTGCCGGACGTTGCAGCGGTGTATCGGTTTCATCGGTCCAGATGCCCTGCAGATCGGGGTCACCCCAGAGCGTTGTCAGTGCCGGAGCGGGGGGCGCTGCGGTCGGGCTTTGAGCCGATGCCGGTGCGATGGCCAGCGAAGTGACAAGGCCGACCGCGGTCCCCGCAGCGACAACCGTCATCAAAGAGCCTGAAGACACCTTGCGCATGTTCGCCTCCTTGTCACTTGTCACTTGGCACGATGAGGCCGCAAATGGGACATCGGGCAAAATTTCAATGCACACATTATGCCAACGGCGGCCCCGGCACACCGGGAATAATGCTGCACAGAAAAATTGTCGAGAATCGTCCGAAGGACCCGGGCGCGGCTGCGCCTCGGCCGAGGGCCACGGCACCGGGGAGGCTCTTGCCGGTGATGGCGAAAAGAGACAGTGTCGAACAGAAAAAACGATAAGATCCGTGGGTTTTACGTCAATCGCGTCGACGCGATTGACGCGCACCGCCTGGGAGAAACAGACAATGACCGCGATAGGCGGCTATGTTCCCCCAACGGCTGATCCGGCGATGCTCGGAATCCATTCGCTCGATCGGTTCGTGCTCTCCATTGCAGACCGTAAGGGTGCACGGCGCTTCTATTCGAGTTTCGGCCTCGATGTGCAGGAGAACGGCGCGTCGCTTGAACTGAAAACTTTCGGTCATGACCATTGCTGGGGGGTCGTCACCGAAGGGACCAGCAAACGGCTTCATCACCTGTCCTTCGGGTGTTACGCCGAGGACCTTGCCGCGCTCCGGCTGCGCGTCGAGGCGAGCGGAGTGACGCTGATCGATCCGCCGACCGGCTTTGAAAGCAACGGGTTCTGGTTCCGCAACCCAGACGGCATTTTGATCGAAGTGAAGGTCGGCCCGAAAGTCTCGCCCGACCGCAAAATCGCGGGGCCATGGACGTCATGTCCCGAAGGCGTGGCTGGCGCTCCGCTGCGCGGCAAGGCATGGGTGGTTCGCCCGCGGCGGCTATCGCATGTGCTGTGTTTCACGCCCGACGTCGATCGGGCGATCGATTTCCATTGCCGCATTCTCGGATTGCGGCTGTCGGACCGTTCGGAGTTCGTCGCCTTCCTCCACGCCATCCATGGCAGCGATCATCATGTTCTCGCCTTCGCGAAGTCCGACGGCCCCGGTTTTCACCATTGCAGCTGGGACGTGAGCCGGATCGATGACATCGGACTAGGCGCCTCGCACATGGCGGACAAAGGTTATACGAAAGGCTGGGGCCTCGGCCGACATGCGCTCGGTTCGAACTACTTCCACTATGTCCGCGATCCCTGGGGCAGCTTCTCCGAATATTCCTGCGACATCGATTACATTCCGAAGTCGCAGCGATGGGTCGCCGGCAACCATGCTCCGGAAGACTCGCTTTCACTGTGGGGGCCGGAGCCGCCCGATTATTTCATTGCCAACTACGAAGGTGCGAGGCAGCTTCAACCTTGACCTGAGGCCCGTTTCGGCATCCCACCGGGGAGAACCGCCTCGCCGCCGGCCGCCCTTATACCCCGATCAGCCGCTGCTCAAGCGAATGAGACGCACAACGTTCATCCGATGGAGAGATCGATGAAGATAGCCGGTGTTGTAGCCCTGATTGCAGCCGGAGCGGTTGCGGTTCCGGCCCTGGTGGCGGCCCAGCAGGCGGCCCAAAGCCAGGACGCGCCGGCCGCCTACCGTCCAGGTCTCGGCGATTTGATGACGACGACGGTGCAGCCGCGGCACACCAAGCTCGCCTTTGCACTGCGCGAGAAGAATTGGACCTATGCCGCCTATGAAGTCCACGAATTGGATGAGGCCTTCGACAACTCTCGGTCCAGTGGCCGCGATGGATGGGACTGCGGATCGTCGAACTCGTCGAGACCATCGTCAGGCAGCCCTTGTTCGACCTTGACCAGGCGATCAAGCAGAAGGACGAGGCGAAATTTGCCAAGGCCTATGAGCAACTGACCGACGCATGCAACGCCTGTCATCAAGCGGTGCAGCGCCCCTTCGTCGTCATCCAGGAGCCGAACGAAGCGATGTTCCCCGATCAGAATTTCCACGCCCAGCCCTGATGCCGGTCGGCGAGTTAGGGCACCCGCGAAAAAAACTGCTCCGCAGTTGGCAGGAAACATCACCGGGGTGCGGCGAACTCACAGCAACAATTCAGTTATTTTCCGGGGAACCCGTAGCCGCGGTCAACCCCGACGGACCGCGACGGGTGCAGTGCGAAGAGCAATTTAACGTGACGACTTTTCGACGGGGCACATCCGGCACCTGCGCAGGCTCTTCCGAGACAGCATACCGATCAGGCGTTCGCGGTCCTGTGATGCGCGGACCGACCATTGTCCAACGCGGCAGCAACCTTGGCCCATGCCGCCGCTCCCCGGCATCTCCGCGCCGCTCGAGTTCGCGCATCCTCTTCTTGACCACTTGCGGGGCGCGCTGTCCGTACCAAGCCCGGCACGCGCGCGCATAAATCGCCGCAGCTTCATCGATGGTCACATGCATGCGATCAATCCTCCGCACGACCATGTCCGGATGCAGCTCTCCAGGTGACGCTTGTCCCTGCCGCCCACTTTTCTTCGTCCCGCCAAGCTCAGTGTCGCCGATGATGTGGTGATCGGCAACCGCTCGCGCAATCTATCCGACATTTTCTTGTGAACAACCAAGGTATTCGGACCGGCATAGTTGACGGCCTTTGCGAAATGGTCTCTCCAGGCAGTTTCCCTGATCGCAATCACAAGTTGCGTGAAGGTTCGGCTGAAACTGCGTCGATCGTCCGCGCAGCACGGTAACGGTCTCGCGAAACCGCTCCGGCGCGAAACGTCGCGAAATCCGCAGGATCAGCCGAATTTCATCGAGCGCCATCAGTGCAGACCGCGGCCGGTTGCACGTGCCTGACGTTCGCATCGCCACATCTCGCGCGCCAATCTCGACCCGCCGCCTCCGTTCGATCAGAAGGATGGCTGTCTCAAGGTCGGCCGCTTCGTCGCAATCGATAAGTTGCCGATAGCGGGCAAACTTGCGCGCCGAACCGGGCTTGTGCGGCTCGATCGTTTGTCGCAGCACCCTTGACACACGTTGCTTGAGCAGCGAGTGCCGCCGCGCCGGCAAAAACGTTGCCGCAACGGCGGCGCAGGCCGCCTCCAACGCCGTTGCGCCGGAGCGCCTCGCCGCCGCCGCGGCAAAACGGCCGCGCGCGATATCCCGATCCGCGTAGATTCCCAATCCCGCGCTCGCCCGTGACGGCTCACAAGCCGCTTGCAACGGGCGATTGTACTATAGGAATAGTCCTATTACAATCCGTCCAGATTCCTCTGGTCGCCCGGGAAATGCGCATTGGGGCTTTTGGTGCGACCCCGATCTGGCGCGGCGCTCGCCACCTCAACGACGAGCGGCATGCCTGTTCACGCTCCCGGCGCGCGCTGCAAAGCCCCCCGCGAAGTCACGGGTCTCGCAGGCTCAAGTCATCCTGCGCAGCTGATTGCTTTCATCGGAAGCGCGAATGTCTGCGGCGCGAATGCCGTTTTCGCCCACGACCACCGGAGCGGTGGCCCGCTGCCGCGATGTCAGACCGGGATGCCTTGCGCCTGGACGTATCCCGCTCGGTTCTCTTTGATTTCCGCGCACGACCTTTGTCCGAAGGTCCGCAACCTTTCGGGGTCATGCGCAGCCTTCGCTTGGCCTAGCCGTCACCGCTCATGATGATGCGATGCACGGAAACCACCTTCGCCGTAGGAAATTCGAGCAGCTTCTTCGGGTTATACTGCTCGAGGCGCAAACGCCTTGCATCTTGCGAGACGAAACGCTTCACATAGGCGTGCGGCACGCCGTCATCGCCCGTCGCAATCTGCGCCACGACGAACGCCCCTCGGCTGATCGGGAGGCGCGGATTGACGTACACCGCCTCCCCCGCGAAGAAGCGCGGCTCCATTGAATTACCAACCACGTAGACGGCGTAGGCGCCCGCGACCTTCGACAAAGTGGCGGGCGCCAGTACCTCCGTGACCTGATTGCCGTTGAGGATGAATTCGCCGTCCCTGCCGCCCACAGCATGCCCGTACACTGGAAATCCAGGTTGCAAACTCCACGCCGGTTCCTACCCTCGCGTTTGGGACCGCAACCGGCGGAGGCGATTTCAGTCCTACTCCCTTGAGCAGTCCCTCGTCAATTTTGAGAATGGAGGCGACCCGGCCGCGCACCTCCTCCGGCAGCCGCGTCGGCACCCCCCTACGGAGAAATTGCTGAAAATAGGCATGATTTTTTTCCTGCGCGCAGGGACAATTCGGACAACGTCAAGCCCCAGCACTCGGCGACGCGCGCGACGATGATCTGGCGGGCGGCATCCATACGTCAAACTTTATACAACTTTCCGCGTTGGCGATAAATAGGATTTATCCGCTTGAACAGGAACTGGCGGCTGGGGGGCGCCGCGTCGCCTCCCGCGACCACCGACCTCGACAAAACCCCTGAATTTTTAAGCGCAATCGATAAATCAAAGTTTTACACGGGTTGTCCTGCTCGCGACCCATCCTATCGGCTTTTCCCTCTTTACAGTAAGAGGAATAGTCCTATAATCGCATAAGTCAAATAAGCAAGCGGGGCAGGCATGGCGGAGCGCGTCTCTGAAGCGGCAGCGGCGGCCATGCCGGTGACGGCCGGTTGGAAGCGATTGGACCAGGGCATTGACGAGACGCCGGTCTCCGTCGAGCCGGACAGCGGCCCGCCGTGCCCCTGTCCCGCGAAGGCCTCCGCAAGCGCCCGGCAAGCGTCACGAAATGCCCTATGTCGCCAGGATATTGCCTTCCAGGCTGCGATGACACGCGCCATTGCCGCCGGAGCGGAAACGCCACCGGGTATCGGCGTTCACAAGGACCGGCGTCCCACGGCTGCTCGGCACCTGTTCGCGCCGGTTCCGCACTTCTCGGGGTGCACATCGCCGGCAGGCATGTGCGCGGAAGCGGCGGGACTTCTTGAGCGCCGCCCGCCGGATGAGGCGGAGCGCGCGCCTCCAGCTGGGGCCGACGAATTCGCGGACGATGCCGCGCAGTCCGATGCGTAATGCCCCCGTTTCCATCCCACGCCGGACCACGCCTGCCGCCGCGACCTTCAGGCGATGAACTCCGCACCGATGATCGGTTCCGAGGCAACGCCGCCGCCCCAGAGCGGGATGCGTTCAACTTAAATCGCTCGTCGCTCGGTTCTGTCTGATTTTGAGCGCGTGATCTTGGTCCGAAAAGTCTGCAACTTTTCGGGATCATGCTCTGGAAGGGAGCACCGACATGACCTGGTCCCCGGTCGAGCGACACCTGCCATCGCCACAGCTTGCCTCGGAGCGCGGCAGGTCCAAATCACGCCGGCAAGACGGCAAGGACGAACTGACCCGCATAAAACGCATGCTGCGGCGGGCCGAACGTCAAGCCGGCGACGGCAGTGTCATCGGTGGCACCGGCGCCACCATTCTCAAATTCCTGGCCGCGCCCGTGGTCGGGCTCGCCGACCGCAAACGCATCGGCACGGAAGAGATACGCGCAGCCGACGACATCGCCATCGCATTCCAGGCTCAATCGGGTGCGCTGATGATCAAGCCGCCCTCGCTTGAAAAACGTGATGCGACCTATTGCGGGCGCGAGCCGGTCTTCGTCATCGACGCCGTCAACCGTTATAAGCGGTGGGCACGCCACTGGTCGGACCGCGCTCAGCGCGGCGACCGCACGCTGGAAATCGCGATTGCTGCGATCGTCGATGAACGGGCCTTCCACGTTATTGAGGCAGATGTTGGCATTCGCCATGGCCAGGCGAGCAAAATCCTGATCGCGGCGCTGCGCGACTACGCCGCCCGTGCCGGATGGACCGATCGGCGCACCGGCGACGCGTGGCTCGCCGCTGCTGAACAGGCGTTTCCATTACGCAAGCGCGCAGGATCATGGACATCAACGACGCGCAGCAATGAATTCTTCGATCAAAAATAGGATCGGCGTCAGGGTTTCGGCGTTTTCGTATGTGACCGATATAACGATGCAGCTTTCGGATTGACGGCGGGGCGAATTTATGAGATAAAGTATCAATAATGCTTTGTTGTGCCCGACGGGAGACTTTCCGCCGGGCGTTTTGTTTTTGCGAGGCAAAACAGGCCTTCATAAGCGAAATCCGTTGCTGTTACAGAATCCCCCTCCACCACGTTACGCGTGGTTCTCCTCTACCAGCTACGCGTGGCCCCCTCCGCCGCGCCGCGGGGCGAATGTAAGTGGGTCGCGCCATGCGGCCCATTTTTCCTCCGCGGGGACGACGCAAATGGGTCGCGCCATGCGGCTCATCTTTCCGCCTGCGGAGGCGGATGTAAATGGGTCGCGCCACGCGGCTCATTTTTCCTTTCCCGCGTTTCTGCGGGGGAGGGGACCGGCGTAGCGGGGTGGAAGGGCTGTTGCTTCATTAGCTTTAATTTGCGCATATCTCATCGATCTGGTTTTGGTGTTTTCGGCTTTCCACTTGAAGTTCGTTTTCGCTCACCGAAATCTTTTCTCTTGACGGCGGGGCGAGGTCGTGAGATAAAGTCACTATCGTGCTTTGATGCGCCCGACGGAAACTCTTCCGGCGGGCGTTTTACATTCGTCCTTCCTCGACGAGTGCCTCCGAAATTCGAAACGCATCGGACATCGGGTAAAATGGGTTGGGCGTCACGAAACCCATCAACGGCTACATTCTTGGCGCATATTGCATCGCCACCGCCCCTGAGCGGAACTCCAACCGGCTCACGAGCGTCAAGTCGACAAGTCCTGATAGCCCCGCGAACAGCGTCGGCCCGTGGCCGACCAGCCTTGGATGCACCACGAACTCGTACTCATCGATCAATCCAAGCTCCGCCAACGTCAGCGGGAGTTTTACACCACCCATGAACAATTCCTTGCCAGGCCCCCGCTTCAGTTCCTGAACGGCCGGCCCCAGCTGATCCCCACTCACGATCTCGGCGTTCCAATCGACCCGGGCCAGAGTGCTCGACACGACATATTTCTTCGCTGCGTCGATCGTCCGGGCGAAAGGTTCCATCCAGTCGGGCATCCAGTCGGGCCTCACGCCCGTTTGCGCCACCGGCCGCCACGTCCCCTCCATCATTTCGTAGGTCGCCCGGCCAAAGAGGAGAGCGTCCGCACGGGCGATGTTCTCGGCCGCGTGACGATGCAGGTCTTCATCCGGAATCATCATGCGATGATCGCAGCACCCATCCAAGGTGACGTTAATGGAATAGCGAAGGGACCGCATCGCGTAACCCTGCCACGATCAGAGTTGGGTTGGAAGTTTTAGCTGTACGTTCGACCCAACGTACCGCGCGGCATGGACGTGACGGCGCAACTCGAACGTCTGATCGCGTCGACCGATTGACCGAACCAAATCGCTCCGCACACATCAGCTTACTGACACCGCTAATTTTGTTTCGCGAGCCTATTCTGCCGCGTCACGCTGGGGGCCAACCGAGGACGCGCGCTCTGCGTCACCCTGAGCGCAGGTCCTCCCGCAAGCCGGCTCCCAAATTTGCGCCAGGCGGACAGTTCGCGAATGACGCCGTCGGCCGGTCGCGCGGTTTTGCTGCGATCGCGCCGACGGCGCGCATGTTCCGGCCGGTAGGCGGCACCGTGACGCCCGGCCACGCCAAACGGTGTGAAGCGCCAACGTGACAACACATTGCGCACGTCGGTCCCTGACACCGTTGCAGAGGAGTCAACCCGATGGCGCAAACCGCGGCGCTGACGTTGCTCAGTGGCGCGACGACGACGGGCGACGGTCCGGTGATCGACCTTGAATTTCCGCAACTTGCGGCCGCGGTTCAGGCCGAGATTTTCGGCGCGACGACGCAAGCCGTCATCAACGTGATGGCCCTGCTCGACTGCGGGACCTGGGACACCCTCGCCGTGCTCGATACCAGCCAGGGTTACCTCAGCGGAGAAATCACGACCATCCGCTACCCGGCTCCGGTTCGGCAGATCAAGGCGAACCTCGGCACGTTGTCGGGCGGCAGCAGCCCCTCGGTTTCGCTTTATTGCACTGCGAGGCGATGAAGCGCGCGTCTTCACCGCGCCACCTCGCGTCACGCGAATGGGAATTCGCTGCGCATTCTCTCGATGAAATCGCCGTACCAGAAAGAGCCGGACCCCGCACGGCAACCATCGTCCCGGACCGTTGCGAAAATACGCGGCCACACCTTAGGCGTGGTCACCGAAGCGACGGCTTGGGTGCGTCCCCGCATCGCGAGCGGCGCCGGCGCAAGTCTCACCGTCACCGTGACCGGCCGATGCACGTTCAAATAGCGTGGCGCTGTACGTTATACTGCGCAGCCAGCGAGTGCTTCATGTCGGCATTGAAAAACGTCCGGCATGAGCGGTTTGCGAAGCAGATTGCGCGCGGCGTTAACAGCGCTGAAGCATTGCGCCTCGCGGGGTTCAGCGCCAAATCGCGCGACCCCGAAGCAGCTGCGGCGCGGCTCCTCGCAACGGCCGGCATCGCGCAACGGATCGCCGAGATCAAGGCGCAAGATGGTACGGCGAACCAACCGCGGGTCGAGGTGACCTCCGAGGCAACGCTGCGCGAGCTCGAAGAGGCGCGCAAGCTCGCCATCGCCCGGAAACAGCCGGCTGCCGCGATTTCCGCGACGATGGCGAAAGCGAAACTCGCCGGCCTCGTCGTCGACAAGACCGAAGGCGAAGCGCACGCAACGTTTGACATTTACCGGGACCGATCTCGAAGCGGCGCGCCGCATCGCCTTCCTGCTTTGCCTTGCGACGCTCAAAATCTCCCGGCGAGAGCCATCATTGAGCAAACCCCATCACGATATTGCCGATCGCCTGGCACGCGCACCCGTCGCAAGCGCGCGAGGAGACGATTGCAATCGCAAAACAGAAAACAGCGCATCTCGCCTGGGTGCCGAACCCCGGTCCGCAGACCGACGCCTATTTCTCGCAAGGCCGACGAGTTGTTTTATGGCGGCCAGGCCGGCGGTGGCAAAACCGACCTCGGTCTCGGCCTCGCGTTGACCGCACATCGCCGCTCGCTCATTTTTCGGCGCATCAACAAGGACGCACTGAAACTCGTCGAACGTGTCGCCGAGATTCTCGGCGACGCTGACAGTTATAACGGCCAAGTACAACGCTGGAAACGGCCTCGGCAAGAGGCAGGAACGCCGCGGACCATCGAGTTTTCAGGCTGCGAGCACGAGGACGACAAGCAACGCTTCAAGGGCGATCCGCACGATCTCATCTATTTCGACGAGGGCACCGATTTCCTCGCGTTCGCAATATCGCTTCATCATCGGCTGGAACCGCTCGGCCGACCCGGCACAGCGCTGCCGCGTCGTGCTCGGCTCGAACCCGCCGACCACGCCGGAAGGGCTCTGGGTGGTCCGGCATTGGGCGCCCTGGCTCGATCCTTTGCATCCGCACCCGGCGCGCCCCGGTGAGTTGCGCTGGTTTACCGCAGGACCGGACGGCGCCGATGTCGAAGTTGACGAACGTGGTCCGCATCTCGTCCACGGCGAAGCGGTGCTGGCGCGCTCGCGGAGCTACATCCCAGCGCGGCTGACCGACAATCCCGACTTGCCCGCACCGGATATGCGGCGGTGCTGGCAGGCCTGCCGGAGGAGTTGCGGCGTGCCTACCGCGACGGCAATTTCGCCGCCGGTCTTGACGGACCACGATTTCCAGGTCATCCCGACGGCGTGGATCGAGGCGGCGCAGCGCCGCTGGCGCGTCGATGCGGGGCGGAGCGTCGCGATGACGGCGATCGGCCTCGATGTCGCCCAGGGCGGCGCCGATAGCACCGTGCTGGCGGCGCGCCATGCTGCCTGGTATGCGCCGCTGATCCGCAAGCCGGGCGCGGAGACGCGCGACGGTAGTGCTGTCGCCGCGGCCGTGGTGGCGTTGCGGCGCGACCGCTGCCCGGTCATCGTCGATGTCGGCGGCGGCTTCGGCGGCGACACCGTCGCGCGGCTCAAGGACAACGGCATTCCGGTCGTCGGCTTCAACGGCGCCCATGCCTCGCGGGCCAAGACGCGCGACGGCCAGCTCGCCTTCTTCAACAAGCGCGCCGAGGCCTGGTGGCGCATGCGCGAGGAGCTCGATCCCGGCCAGGATGGCGGCGCCGTTTTGGCGCTGCCGCCTGAAGCTTCGGTGAACGCCGATCTCGCCGCGCCACGTTGGCAGCTCACGGCACGCGGCATCAAGATCGAGGACAAGGACGAGATCAGGAAACGGCTCGGCCGTTCGCCGGACGAAGGCGATGCGATCGTCATGTGCCTGTCCGAAGGCGCGCGCGCCGTCGCCGCCGACTTGCGCCGCACCCGACAGGCGGCGCGGCCGGAGCGCGCCAATCTCGGCTATGCGCATCTGAAAGGATCGCAGCGTCGGTGATGCGCGTCATTGCGTCGAATTGTTCGGCAATGCTTTCTCAGGCAATGCACGCAATGGCACAAAAATTGCTTGTAAAAGTTAACGCGGTAGTCACCAAAAGATCTTAAAAGTGAAGGAACCAACCACTATCTTTCAATCGTTAAATGGTGTCAAGGAACGGTCATGACGATCGTATGACGGCCATTTGACTCAAAATTAAGCAGCCACTAGTTGTGCTTCTCTCGGGGCGGGATCGGCGATGGGGAGAAGGAGCCGATGATTGGGGCTGACACAACGATCGCAATTACTATGAAGACGTTGGGCGCTGGCATTCTGATATTTTGTGGCGGTCTTTGGGCCGTGCTCTCGTTTACGGTTGGCGGTTTGAAAGACGAAGCCGCCTCGCTTCGGCAAGCGCTGGATCGAAACTCTGATACGGTCCATTCCATATCCGAATCTGTCAACACAATCGACAAAAATGGCATACAGAGAGTGAATGATGTTAGCTCGAAACTCTCAGATCAAATTCAAGGTCTCAGAGTTGACGTTGTCAAATTTAATGCAAATTTCGGTCAGATGTCTGACCGTTTGGATGTTTTCAATAAATCCCTCGGCACACTTTCTGATCGGATGGACAAACTTCAGGTGTCGCTCTCGGCTGCATCGTCTCCAGAGATTGATGCCAGGAGAGCGGCCCAGCTTGCTGACTATCTAAAGAAATCTGGGATTGATAGAGATCGAATTATCATCGTCCCGATGAGTACAGCGTTGCCGGTTAGATAATCCAGCGGCGCTGCCAATACCCGCAGAAATCGACACTTGTTTCGACGTCGGCGATAATTGCCGCGGCCTCATTGAAGCCCATCGCCAGCGCGGCTACCTAATTCACCTGCGCACCATTCAACGGGGAGACGGTAAACGTTTCGAGACATACCGCAAACGGAATTCTTAAGCTGGCGGGCCTTCCGAAGGCCTTTTAGCGTACGGACCGTCGGTCTCGGCAGCACTCCTCCGCGCGAACAGCACGCTAATACCGCTCGACTGCGGCGAATGCCTCGCGCGGGACGCATTCCGGGTCAAGCCGCAATGCCGCTCAGCCCTTCCGCAGGAACATCAGAAATCCCATCCCGATCCGAGGAACCCTTTATGAGCTCGCTGTTTAAAGCGCCGACCATCAACGTTCCACCCCCGCCGACGCCGACACCGCCGCCGCCCATGCCGGACCCCTACAATCCGCGGGCATTGGAAGCGGCGAAGGTGCAGGCCGCGGCGCGGGCCGGACGTTCCTCGACGGTGCTGACCACGGCAAACCGCAACGCCGCAGGAGCCGCTGGTACGCCCAGCGCGCCTTACAGCAACACAACACTCGGGGCATGACCCTGCCGGCGAAGCCGAACAGCGTTGAGTGGCGTCGCTCCTATTCACGGCCCAGATTCACGGACACACCGCCGCATGAAAACGCGCGTCCAGGAGCTCATCGAGACTCGGCGATCAGCTTTATTCGAAGCGGTTCCCGCTGCTGACGCTGTGGCAGAGCTTTGCCGAAAATTTCTATCCGATCCGCGCCGACATGACGCGGGTGCGCTATATCTCGGAGGAATTCGCATCCTATCTGATGACCGGGCGGCCGGTGCTCGCGCATCGCGAACTCGCGAACGCGCTATCGTCGATCCTGCGGCCGCGCGGCATGCCGTGGTTCCAGCCGAAAACCGGCGACGAAGCAATCAATGCCGACACCGCCTGCAAGACCTGGCTGGAGCGCGCTGGCGCGGTGATGCGACGCGTGATGTATGACCGCGCCTCGCAATTCACCCGCGCCACCAAGGAAGGCGACGCTGATTACGTGCTGTTCGGCCAATGCGTGATCGAGCCGCGGCTCAACCGCGGCCGCACCGGCATGGTGTTTCGCACCTGGCATCTGCGCGACTGCGTGTGGGCGGAGAATGCCGACCTTGTCATCGACCAGTTTCACCGCAAATGGAAGCTCGATGCCCGCGCGCTGTGCCGGCTTTATCCCGATGCGGTGGCGCCGGAGGTCAAGACCCGCGCCGAGAAAGACCCATTCACCGACATCAACAACCGCGTCATCGTGTTGCCGGCTGACGAATACGACAGCTACGGCAAGGACGATGACGGCGCGCCGCGCAAACGCGGCAGCCATCCATTCGTGCAGATCGTCGTCGATGAGGACCATCAATCCATTCTGGAAGAGACGCCAAAGCCCGATCTCGGCTACGTGATCCCGCGCTGGGTGACGATCGGCGGCTTTTCGCAATATGCCTATTCGCCAACGGCCATCATCGCGCTGCCGGACGGCCGCATGCTCCAGCAGATGACGCTGACGCTGATCGAGATCGGGCAAAAGATCGTCGATCCGCCGATGATCGCGGTCGGCGATGCGATCCAGGGCGGCACCAATCTCTATGCCGGCGCCATCAACTGGGTCGACCCCGATTACGACGAGCGCACCGGGGAAGTTTTGCGCCCGATCCCGCTCGAACGGCGAGGGTTTGCAATGGGGCACCGAATATGTCGACCGCATCGAAAAGGTTTTGAACGAAGCGTTTTTCCTGAATGTGCTGAACCTGCCGGAATTCGACGGCAAGGAAATGACGGCCTACGAGGTGTCCGAGCGGATGAAGGAATATATCCGCCGCGCCACACCTTTGTTCGAGCCCATGGACCTCGAATATAACGGGCAGGTCTGCGAGGCGACGTTCAACATGCTGGAGCGCATGGGAGCGTTCGGCTCGATCTGGGAGCGGCCGGCTGCGCTACGGGGCCAGCGGATCGAGTTCAAGTTCCAGAACCCACTCGTGCAGGCGGAGGCCGAAGCGCGGACGGCAAGCTTCACCAAGATGGCGCAGCTGCTTGGCGCCGCGATGCAGTTCGACCCCGCGGTCCGCGCCGATATCGATTTCGACAAGGCGTTTCGGGGCGCTTATGACGGCACCGGTGCCCCGGCCGCCTGGCTCAATGACGAGCGCAACGCCGCTGCCATCAAGGCGCAGGGCCGTCTCCAACAGGCGGCGGCGCAACAGGCTGCCGACCTTGGCCATGTCGGCGAACAAGCCGGCAAGGTTGCGCGCGCCGTGAAGAATATCGGCGAGGCGGCAACGTCGCTGCAGAATGCCGGCATCGTGTGATCTGGTCATTACGTCAAACATCGGTTGAATAATGGCGCAGGGCGGGATAGCGCCGCCCCCGACCCACAGAAGCTGACGCCCAGTGTTTGCCGCGTATCACGCTGACCCGTTGTCGTCCTGACCGTTCGCGACCGTCACCGCCATTCGGGGATCGTCATGGCAACTGCTCCCACGCCCGAGCGGCTCGGCGACCTTCCGCGCGTATCCGGCTCGCGCGCGGTCGGCCGCTATGACTTGTCGCCTCTTGCACGCGGAACCCAGGAGATCACCGAGGCGGGCGCGCGGCTCGGCCAAACAATCGCTGAGGTCGGGCAATCGGCAGAACGGCTTGGCCGGCTGCAACGGCTGACCGAAGCCACCGACGCCAACGCCTTCATCCATCAGCGGCTGATCGATCTTCGGCAGCGCTATGGCGACGATCCCGATTACACGACGTTGGGTCAGCGCTGGCGCAACGAAGCGGGCCAGATCGTCGACGAAGGTCTTGCCGGCATTTCCGACGCCGGTCTGCGCGCCCAAGTCCTCGCCGATCTGCGCGCGCCACTGGCGCAGGAACACGCGGCCGTGCAGGACCAGGCATTTCGCGGCGCCGCCGCGGCGCATGCCGACGCGCGCCAAGCCTATCTACAAGACCTGATCGCGCACAGTTCGCTCAATCCGGACGATGCCGTCATGGCCGGCGGCATCAATGCTTATCACGCGATGATCGACAATGCGGTTGACCGCGGCTTCCAGAGCCCGGAGGGCGCGGCGGCGGAAAAGCGCAGTGCCGCGCTCGCGCTGTGCGCCGGAGACTATGCCGCGATGGCGCGCCGCGATCCGGCACGCGCGGTGCGCGAACTCTCCTTTGCCGAGAACGAGGCCGGCCAAGGGGGCGACGATCGCGAAATTGCCGGCGGCCATCCGCTCCTTGGCGCGTTGCCGGAAGATCAGAGGAAAGCCCTTCTACTCGCCGGCCAGGAACGCGAGGACGCGAACCGCATCGATGCCGAACGCGCGCCCGTGCTTGCCGAGCAGCAGCGTCAACGGACTTCGGATGAGGCAGAACGCGCCATCATCGGCGACCTGGCCAACGACGGCTCCTCTGTCACCGCCAACGCGGTGCTGGACAATGCCGCGCTGACACCGGAGGCCAAGCAGCGTCTGGCGGCCGCCCTCGCTCGCAGCACACAGCCCGCCCCTCCCGCCGATGCTTCAGCGACCGAAGCGCAGGAGATTCTCGCCAACGTCCGGCGACCGGAGCGCGACGATAGAGAGATCGCCGCAACCGCGCCTCTCATCGACGCCTACAACGAAGGCGGCTGAACGTCAGCCTCATCAACAATCGACCTGTCGACACGCCGCGCTTTCGACCGGCATTCAATCCACCGCCGCGGGAACTTGTCCCGGCGCTCTTCAGTGGGTTGCCCTCTTCTCTTCGGTGCGTTGCCATGACCCGATCGCCTAACGCATGGCCGCTCGAGGAACTCGTGCGCGCACAACGCCTCGCCTGCGAAGGCCGCAGCTATGAAGAGATCGCGCAGGGGCTCGGACGTTCGCACGATGAAGTCCGTCGCAGGCTCGACGGCGAAGCTGCACCGACCCGCCAGGAGTTCGCGAACGTCGCGTACCGACACTTGAAGAAGCGGCGGTAATTTTCCAAAGCGGCGCTGATCTCGACAAGGCGCGCCAATTCACGATTCATCCGCTGATCTCAACGACCTTTCATCGCACTCTGTTAGGGGCTTCCAATGTCGCGACCTCGGCAGGACCGGCTGCTTGCGGCACTGATCGCAAAACTGCCCGTGCAGGGTGGCCAATGGCCGCGCGAGGATCGGGTTACGTGGCTGCGGATGATGGCGATGGCGTTCGACGTGGTCTACGGTTCCTGCGGAGCGGTCGGCATTGCCGCGGTCCGGTCAAGCGAACATATGGACGAAGCGGAAGCGGCGTTCGCCGATCTGCTCTCCCCATCTGCCGCATCCGTCTCTTCAAAATCCTTGGAATCGACTTCTTCTTCGACGGACGCCAGCCGCCGCTTTCACGTCGACCCGGACGGCTTTGCGATGGCCGATGGCAAGCCCATCACCATCGATGATCTGCCGCCGGGCGCGATCCTGTGGGACGAGCGCGGCGCCGAGGCCGGAGACCTGTCCGCGATCCTATGGCGTGACATCGGCACGACGCGCCGCGGCCTGCCTGCGGGCGTGACGCTCATGCCCGCGGCATAGGCCGATCTGCAAGAACCCGAGCAAAACAGGAGATGTTGCCCCGGTCATCCGGCCGCGCTGACACGCCGCCAACTTCTCCCGCGAGGGGAGAAGGATTTGACGAGCAGTGCGATTTCCTCGTCGGTTATTCGCCAGAGGGCAGAGCAACTTTGCATGCAGCAGGCGAACGCAGCTTGCTTATTAATCTCGTCATGAGGCCACCCGACACATCGTCGCCGCCGTCCCAAGCTGGCGCGAACCGGCGCCGCGGAGAAACCCATGCAATACTCGCCGCATAACCCATGGCAGAAATATGCCGCACTGTTTGACCCGCTGAGCGTCACGGGTGCGGCGCTTTCATCCCTTGGCGGCGGCAGTGCGATCGCCGGCGGCGCGGCAGCGCTGTCAGGGATAGGTACCGCCTTTTCGGCCGCCAACACGCTTGCAGGGGCAACTACGCGGCACAACTCGGGCAGATGAAGCAGACCGAGGCCAATTACGAGGCCGAGCAGGATGTCGAGAACGCCGCTGGCGAAACGGCGGCCGCGCAGCGCCAAGCGCTTGACCTCAACCAGAA
The DNA here is from genome assembly GCA_963844635.1 of uncultured Alphaproteobacteria bacterium. Classification (GTDB taxonomy): domain Bacteria; phylum Pseudomonadota; class Alphaproteobacteria; order Rhizobiales; family Xanthobacteraceae; genus JAJPKK01. Next base: position 82,334 of record CAWJPD010000014.1, on the reverse strand, counting down.
AGCCAACTTGACGCGTTCGTCGGCGGTCGCAGCCGCGGCGGCCGGCGGGGTCAACGCCGGCACCGGCAGCGCTCTCACCAACCAAGCACAGATCGCGTCGCGCGGCAGCTACCAGGCGGGCCTGGAGCTGTGGTCGGGCCAGAACCGCGCCACTGGCCTCCTCAATCAGGCAGCCGGCACCCGTTATTCGGGCTACATGGCCGCGCTCGGCGGCCAGGAAGCCCAGCAAGCATCCGAGCTCAATGCGCTCTCGACGATTGCCGGCGGCGGCGCATCGATGTTGCGGATGTATGGCGGCAGCTCGGCGCTGCCGCGAATGACGACGACGAATTTCGGCACCGGCGGAGCATCCTATCCGATGTTCAGTTGAGCCAAGACACTGCCGCTTCGTTGCGCAACCGATGCCGGCGCTGCTTTTGGAGATGTCTCGTGGAAGGCACGCGCCGTATTCCTCACGTCCGCGGGAGATCCCAACCCGACCGACCCTGGCAGCTGCCGCGAGTTGAGGATGCCGACATTTTTGCCGTGCAGGCCCTTGCCAAGGGGATCGCCAACGACACGCAACAGAAGCGCGCGCTGGATTACATCGTCCGCGCGTTGTGCGAGACCGACCGCATGACGTTCTGGTCCGGCGGAGAGGATGGCCGCCGCGCCACCGATTTTGCCGAAGGCAAGCGCTGGGTAGGCTTGCAGCTGCGCCGCATCGAAAAGATGCGGATCGTTCACGGCGAGAGCTCCGCCGAAAGCGCGTGATGCTCATCCGCCGTGGCGCTGCGCGCCGCTGTACTCGCGGTCCCCGGCTCCCCTCCCTATTCAGCCCGGCAATGGAGAGTTTTCATGCCCGCCCTTACGCAAGACAATGTTCTGCTCTGGCTGCATGGCCGCCGCGTCGGTTTGGTCGGCGATGGAGCCTACAGCACTTCGTCCGGTCTCCTGGTCGATGGCCAACTCGTTGCTTCCAAGCGCGGCGCCGCCGTGTTTCAGCTTGCGGCAGGCAATAACGGCGTCGGCAGCATCGCCTTCAGCGCCGCGGTCGACGGCGACATTTTGATGTTCGCGCTCGACCTGACGACACCGGCCAATGTGACTTCGAGCTTCGAGTCGGTGATTTCGACGGCCGGCCAGATCAAGCAGACCTCGTCTTCCAACCTGAGCAGCAAGAACATCTTCTTCCTGCTCCAGCCGGCATCGTGACCAATAGGGAGCGCGCACGTGCATCGTTATCGCGAATTCGGCCTGTACAGCGAAGCCGATGAGCTGTTGCGTCGCGCCTTTCGCGACGGCTTCAAGCGGAACGGGATCACGTTCCCTGCATTTCTCGACGCGCTCGCCTGGTACCGCGACCGCGTGCGGCCCGGCGCCGACGAAGCAAGCCTTGTCGATGCCTTTTCCGAATTTGCGGCCGAGCGCGGCTGGACCACGGAGCAGCGCGATGCCGTTCTCGATGTCTATCGCGCCGTCCGCGATGAGGGACCCGGCGCAGTGATCGCGGCGGAACCGCGCCCGGATCAGGATCGCGTCACCCTGGCGCGGGCCGAGGAGGTTTTGCGCGGCGATCCGGCGCGCTATTGGGCCGATGCCGAACTGCAGGACGCGGTGTTCGAAGCGCGCGAGCGCCTCGGCAGCGTTGCGCCCCCCGAACAAAACCCGCGCAGCGCTCCGCAGGCCGACGCCGACCGCCGCCGGGTCGGCGAAATCGAAAGGTTGCTGCGTGACCCCAGCGGCGCCGGCCAACAGCGCTATTGGACCGATACCGCGCTGCGCGAAGATTATGCCCACGCGCTGGAGCGCCTGCACGACAGCGCCACCGCACCGCGGGTCGAACCGCAGCCAGGCTCAGCGGATGGCAGCGCGACCCTCGATGCGGGTGCGTGATTATTTCCGGCCGCTCGGTTTCTGTCGATCCGTGAACCGACCTGACCAACATTCATGCGGCTGCGATCCAGGGCGCCGGGATCGCGGGCGGCTGGCTTTGCGGCGCAACTCAAGGAATTTGACATGGCACCGACCTCCGCACGAGCGACGCGCAACGCAACCCAGGCCGAGCGCGAGGCCGACTCGACCTCAGCAGGCGCGGGCGCCGCGTCCGTCGAGTCGGGACCTGACGCCGCAGATACCGCAGACCTGCGACACGTTGCGATCCCGCAAGGAGCCATGCAGGACGCAGCTTATGCGCGCAATTGGTGGCGCGTCGTGTTCGACAGCGCGCGCGTCCCCTACCATCGCCTGGTCGCGGATGTGAGCGTGTGGGGACCGAACGAGGCAAAGCTTCGCGCCGGCGACCTCGTGGAGGTGCTCGACGAACAGTCGACGCACTACGCGCTGCTCTACCTCGTCGAGCACATCCCCGCGAAGCTCATCCGCTTTGCCGAGCTGATCAAAGCGCCGCTCGGCGGACGCGCGGTCAGTGCGATCGAGGCGCGCGGCCACTACTACGCGCAATGGCGCGGACCCGCCAAGCGCTGGTGCATCATCGGCCCCACCGGCATGATCGTGCGCGACGGCGTTTTGACCAAGGAAGAGGCCGAGCGCGACGTGACCACGCGCAACATGCCGACCAGCATGGCGTTTGTCAGCCATCCGCGCATGTGATGTCGCGGCGCGCTTCGCGCTTGCCTGCTGTTCTCGCCGCCATTGCAATTCCCATGCAAGAACTTCGGTCGAGGGTGATCAATGCTGAGCAATGACCCGGCGTCGTCGGCGGTCGTAACGCCTGCGCCGCAGCAGCAGGACCGCGTTCGAGGCAAGGAACCCTCGCTCCCATCCGAAACTTCGGTCGTTCCTGCTGGCGCGGACGAGGTAGCGGTGAGTGCAGCGCCCGTGAGCGCGGCGTTCACCCGGCCGGATGCGGCGGCTATGCTCCGCCGCGATCCGGCGGCAACTGCGCCCGTACCCGCGTCCGAAGGCAGCAAAGCACGGCCCGAGGACTCCGCCGCCGTTCGCGATCCGGCGCGCGGGACGTTCCCGGAGACGTGGCGGCAAGACCTAGCGGCGGGCGACAAATCGTTCCTCAAGACTCTCGAGCGTTTCGACAGTCCGGCAGCGCTCGCAAAAGCCTATCGCGAATTCACGACCAAGCTCTCCTCCGGCGAACTCAAGGCCATGAAACCGGTCCCGGAAAATGCCACTCCGGAGGAGGTCGCTGCCTGGAAGGTGGACCGTGGCCTGCCGGAATCCGCCGAAGCCTATATCAGCGGCCTCAAACTGTCCGACGGCACTTTGGCCGGCGAATCCGACCGGCCGCTGCTCGCATCATTTGCCGAACGGGCACTCGACGCGAATTTTACCGGCGAGCAGTACAACCGCGCCGTCGGCTGGTATTTCGCTCTGCAGGACCGGATGTTGGCGGAACGACAGCAAGCCGACGGGCAATTCAAGGCGCAGTCTGCCTCCGACCTGATGCGGGAGTGGACCGGCGACTACGCCATGAACCGCAACATGGTCGCGCAGTTCTTCGACCGAACTTTCCCGCAGCAATTCAAGACCGAGATGCTGAACGCGCGGCTGCCGGACGGCAGGATGCTGGCGAACGACCCCGCCTTCAATCGCGCGATCCTGGAATTGGCGAAGTTCGTCAATCCCTCAGGCGCGCTGCTGCCGAACAATTCGGGCGCCGGTCCCTCCAGCGTCGAGGCCCGCATCGCGGAGATCGAGACCAAGTATATGCGTGCGGCGCACGGCTCGGAGTCATGGAAATCCTATTGGGCGGGCGAATCCGGGGCCGCATGCAACAGGAATACCGCGGCCTGCTCGGCGCGCGTGAACAGGTTCGCCGCGAGCACAGCCGGTAGGGTTTGCGCGAATGGAATTATGTGGGACGGTATGGCGCCGTCCACGCCACATCGAAGGAAGAGGACAAGGATCGGGCGCATATCCCGCGAATGCTTGGCAGAGCGGCGGAAGTGCGCCTGAAACGAGCAGCGCTTGGACGTGACCGTCAGCGGCGGCCGGTCGACGCACGCAGGGTGCGCTTGATCGACGTCGGGCCGCGCCCCTCGCCTTTCAAAGCCACTTCGATATCGTGCAGGTGTCGGTGCGTCGCCGCGAGCGCATCTGCCTCGATGGCGCGATAACGCGCAACCAGCGCACGTCCGAAGGGAGTCAATGTCGCGCCGCCGCCGCCCGCGCCGCCCGGCTGCGCTTCGATCACCGGATCGCGAAAACAGTTGTTCATGTCGTCGACCAACAGCCAGGCGCGGCGGTACGACATTCCAAGAGCCCGCCCCGCCTGCGATATCGAGCCGGTGTCGGCGACGGCCTCCAACAGCCGAATTTTTCCCGGGCCGAGAGCGCGGCCGTGGCCGAGATCGACCCTGAGCGTCAGCCTTGTGGAATCCATTTGTGGCCCCGGATGGCACGGGGCAGCATAGCACGTTTCAAAGGATGCAACTTAGCGCATGATCCCGTAAAGTTGCAGACTTTTCGGACAAGATCATGCGCAAGTCATCAACGCATCCGTCGTCGAGCGCAGTCCGCGACGGATGCCCAAAAGAGATCGAGCGGGAGACGATTCAAGGTGAACGCATCCCGCTCTAAACCGGTGGGCTTGCGCTTGATCGTGATTTATCAGTGCCCAAGCCGCTTCACCGGATATTGAAGCGGACCGGCACGACGAAAGAAAGCTGACTATCCGCAATGTTGTCGGGGGGGCGGGGCATCGGCTGGGCACGCTCCAGCATGGCGAGCGTCTCCTGGTCGAGGACCGTCGAGCCCGAACTTCGAACGATACGGCTTGTCAGCACGTGTCCCTCATGGTCGATGCGGAAGAACACCTCCACGATCCCCTGTTCGCCATTGATGCGGGCTTCCACCGGATAGCGCTTGAAGCGCTCAATGTGGGCGGCGAGGAGGCTTTCCCACCGGGTCACAATCTGCTGTGGGGCACGCGACGCTTGCGGGGCGGTGGCAAGCTTCTCTACCACCGGAGGCTGCGGCTTGGGCGGTTCTGGCTCAGGCAGGGCAATCTCAGCTTCCGTTTCCGGAGGTTTGCTTTCCTCCTTGGGCGGCGGTATCGGCTCGCTCTCCTCCTCGACCAACGGCCCCGGTGCCAAGTCCCGCGGTGGCACATTGACCGGCGCCAGCGATTCGGGGAGATCGAGCATGACGACCGGCTCGTCGACGCCGAAATCGGCGTCATCAGGTGTTTTCAGCAGCGCGAAAGCCGCGGTCCCGTGCGCGATGAGAACGGCTGCAAAACACATGCCCCAGCGTGTCGCCTCCGCGCGCCGCTCTGGAACTCCACGTCATCGCGGGGCGTCCGATTCAAGTCCGACCAGCGCCACCTTGCGGTAACCGTCGGTGCGCAGTTCGTTCATCGCATCCATCAGGCTGCCATACGGCACCGACTTGTCGGCGCGGACGATAGACGCGCTGGTTGCGGTCGCCCTTGGAGAGCGCGTCGAGCGAGCTTTGCGAGGACATCGCGGGCAACCGGCGTGTCGCCGAGCACCCAGCTCAGGTCGGACTTGATGGTCAGAAAGATCGGCTTGTCGGGGCGCGGCTGGCGCTCCGCATTGGAGGCCGGCAGATCGACCGCGACGTCCACTGTCGCGAGCGGCGCCGCGATCATGAAGATGATCAGCAGCACCAGCATCACGTCGATGAACGGCGTGACGTTGATCTCGTGCACCTCGTCGAGCTCGTCTTCGCCATGATCGAGCCGGACGCTCATCGCGCCTACTCCGCGGCCGCGCACGGCGGCAGCGAAGCGACGCTCGTCGATCGCCTGCGGCGGTTGACTCGAGGTCGCGGCTGACAATGTTGCAGCATTTCCGGCGGCCGCATCGGCAAGCAGCGCGCGATAATGCGCGATCGAGCGCGCGAACAGGTTGTAGATGACGACCGCGGGAATGGCGGCGACAAGGCCGAACGCGGTGGCGAGCAGCGCCTCGGCGATGCCGGGCGCGACCACGGCGAGGTTGGTGGTGTGCAGCTTCGAGATGCCGATGAAGCTGTTCATGATGCCCCACACGGTGCCGAACAGGCCGACGAAGGGCGCGGTCGCGCCGATGGTGGCGAGAATGCCGGTGCCGCGCATCATCCGCCGGCCGACGGCGGCCTCGATGCGCTCGAAACGCGCGCCGATGCGCTCCTTGATGCCGTCAATGTCGCGGCGATCGGGCGAGCGCCGGAGTTCGGTTTCGGCGGCATCGATCAGTTCGGCCGCGGCGCGCACTCGTGGCATTGCAGCGCCCGTGCGGCTTCGGCAAACGAACGCGCCGCCGTGAGCAGGCGCGTGCGCCGCGCGCGAGGCTTCTTCGCGCCATCAACAGCTCCACGCTCTTGGCGAGCCAGATCGTCCAGGTCAGCACCGACGCGAACATCAGTCCGATCATCACCGCCTTGACGATGATGTCGGCCGACATGAACATGCCAAGCGGCGATAGATCGCGAGGCAGCAACGCCGACCCGGCCTCATCCGGTGCAGGGAGTGCGGTCGCGACCGGTGGTGCGCCGGCTTCGGCAGGGATCAGCGGTGTGGCCGGCGTTCAGCCCGCCGTGGATGGTTCGGGTGCTGCACCAAGTGGAGCAGCGGGTGCAGGCGCAGCCGCGGGAGCCGCAGGATTAGCGGGAGGTGAAAGAGTCGGCGCAGGAACCGACGGAAAAGTCGTAGCCGCCGGATTCACCGGTGGGGCCATCGGTACCGCGGACGGCGCCTGAACGGTTCGCATCACGCCGCCCGGTGCCCCGGGCCGCTGCCGCTCCGTTTGCGCTCCGGCGACGCTGGCAGCACCCTGAAGTGCAACGATGGTGATCAATGCTGCGGCAATGAAAAACGACTTTCGTCCGCTCTCCTTGTTTTAAATCATTATCATTCTAAACACTTTCCCGGGCGTACAAAGCCAGTCGAGAGCGAGTCCGAGAGTTTATCTGAACATCGAGGTTTTTTTGTCAAGCGCACGGCATGGCATTGGACCTATCGGATATGTCTATACCCGTGCGGTGGCATAAATTCGTCGACTGGATCCCATGAGGGTGTCGCGTAAGGGCTTCATGGTTTTGGCAGGGGCACAGACACTTTGAACGCATGAGTCGCTCGAGGTCATCTGGGCTGATCGAGCAAGCTCGTTTCAGTCAACAAGCTTTCCGCCTACCGACATCGATCGGGTCTGCGCGCGGCAATCCGCCGCTGAACCAACTCTCGACCTAGGCGGGAGAGCAGTTCAGCGCATCTGACCGAACGGGCGCTGACGAAGCAAACGCCTCGCCCATTTCGCCATCAGCGCGGATGTGATTGGCCCAGAGCGATAGCCGGCCTGTTGTCGCGTGCCAATCTCACTCAGCGCGCTTCTAACTTTTTTGAGCGCGATCGGACATCCCGCGCCACCGCATTGTCTTGGCAGATGCGGCGCGCAGCCCCGATCGGCTCCCCCTTTCACCCGCCGATGAGAAGCCCTGCGAGGCATGGAACGGCGCCCGCTCCCAGTTTTGACGTGTACGGCATGGTCCGGTACCGGCGACGAACTGAATGGAGCGCCGGCCAACCCCGATCGTGCCGTCGCAGACAACCGGAACAGAGGCATCACAATGACCGTGAGGGACCGAATACATGGCCGACTCGGCATTCCAAATCCAATACCGACAAGAATTTATTGCCCAGTTCGAGCAGGGCCAGTCATGGCTGCGCAGCGTCTGCACGACTGAGGCCGTCATCAAAGGCAACCAGGCGATGTTCCTGGTCGCCGGCTCCGGCGGCGCCACGGCCGTGACCCGCGGCTTGAACGGCAGCATTCCGCCGCGCGTGGACAGCCTGACCCAGGTGCCCGCCACGCCTGATCGAATGGCACGACAAGCCGCAGCGCACCGAGTTCAACATCTTCGCCAGTCAGGGCGACGGCCGCCGCATCATGCAGATGTCAACGGTCAAGGTGATGAACCGCAAGATCGACCAAGACATTCTGGGGATGCTTTCCGGCGCGTCGAGCACGCTCGGTACGGCGCAGACCATGACGCTCGCGATAGCGACACGCGCGCTGGCGCATCTCGACCTGCAGGATGTCGACACCACCGAGGAAGACAACATGTACTTCGTCGGTTCGCCGGCGATGCGGGCATACCTGATGCAAGTCCCCGAATTCCAGAATGCGGAATATGCGGAAATCAAGCCGCTGAATCGGGCCAGTGCGCCGCTTCCGTCGCTGGGCGGGTTTCAATTGGATATTCCACCCTCATGTCCCAAATGTCGGCACCAGCAGCGAGCAGTGCTTCGCATTCCACCGCGCCGCCGTGGGTCACGCGGTGAACTCCGGCGAGATGGATGTACGTGCCGGCTACAACGAGGAGAATGCCTATTACTGGGCGCGCTCCTCCATCTTCATGGGCTCGGCGTTGCTGCAGAATGCCGGCATCGTCATCGTCAATCATGACGGTTCGAAATACGTTTGACAGGAGCCGCTGATGGCATACACGACTAGGACACTCTCCTATATCGCCGGCGGTCCGCTCGAGGGATCGTGGAAGCTGTGGGAATACACGACCACGGACACGCTCAGCGTGGTCACCGCGGCAGGCTATATCACCGATGCCACCTCCAAAGGCATGGGCGTCGGCGACTTTGTCATCATCATCAATCAGACGAACCCGCAAGGCTACATCCTTCAGGTTCAATCGATGACGGCCGCCTCCGGCAATACGCCGGGCACCGCCACTCTCACTTCACCGGCCGGCCTCGGAGGGTCGCAACTACGCGAACTCCCGCAACATCATCGATGGCGGCGATTTCACGGTGAACCCGTGGCAGCGCGGCACCTCGTTCAGCGCGATCGCGAATACGCTCACCTACACCGCGGACCGATGGTTCGTGGTCGGCGGCTCGTCCTCGTCGATCTCGGTGTCGCAACAGAGCATCACCGCCGTAGCCGGTTTTGCCGACGCGTTGCAGTTCGGGCGCGCCAACAGCAACACCAACACCGCCGTGATCAACCTCGGCCAAGTGATCGAGACGCTCGACAGCTACAAGGCGCAGGGCCAACAGGTCACGCTGTCATTCTGGGCGCTCGCTGGCGCCAACTGGTCGCCGTCGAACGGCACGCTGAATGTGCTGCTGGCCTCCGGCATGGGCAGCAACCAGAGCGCGGCGAACCTGGTCGCCGGATCGTGGACCGGCTATTCGTCGCTGACGCTCACGCCGCAGCAGAACCTGCAGCCGAATTCGTCGCCATCCACGTCGGTGCTGACGCCAGCGGCGAGTATTGGCCAGCAGGTCACGACGAGTTGGCAGCGCTATTCGTTCACGGCGACAGTGCCGGCTGGCTGCACCCAGCTCGGCGTGCTCTTCAATGCAACGCCGGTCGGTACCGCCGGCGCCGCGGACTACGTCCAGATCATGGGCGTGCAGTTGGAGATCGGGTCGCAAGTGACGCCGTTCGAGCACCGCGATGCTGAGGTCGAGTTGGCGCTGGCGCAGCGCTACTTCTTCCAGATCAACGAACCGGGGTCGGGTGTCGTAGTCGGCGCCGGCATGATCAGCGGGAGCAACAGCGAGCTGATCTTCATCCCGCTGCCGGTGCAGATGTATAAGGCGCCGACCGTGACGGTGTCGGCCGGCGCGTTCAAGTTCAACATTGCCGGTACCGCAACGGCGGTCGCCGGGTTTGCGGCCGGATCAACGCATACGCCGAACTACATCAGTGTGGTCGGCACCACCACAGCGACCTCCGGTCAGGGCACGCTGCTGCAGGGCGGCGGCGGCGCGGGTTACATCCAGGCCAGCGTCGATTTTTGAGCTGCGCCTGTATTTCTTGCCGATGGAGGGCGCCACGCGCCCTCCATTCCTGTCGCGACGCCCTCCTTTCGCCCGAGCAAGCGACGGCCCACGTCGCTTCGCCGCCTACCGGTGAACAATGGCCACGCAACTCATCCTTTATAACGAAGCTCTCGGCTACCTCCCGCCCTTGCTGCAGTATCGCGACGAGGCAAATTACATTTATGCCAATGCGACCCCGATCTATCACTCCTACGTGTCGGCCGATTCGAATTACGGCATGAATATCGGCGTCTGGCCGGAGAATTTTGCCGATTACGTCGCGTGTCGTCTCGCCCGCAAGGCCTGTCTGCGGCTCACCAGCGACAAGGACCTCCTCAAGGAGGTCAAGGCCAGTGAAGATCGCGCGCGACGCATCGCCAAGGCGAATGACGCGATGAACGATCCGCCCGGATTACCGCCTGTGCCATTCTGGGCGCGGGCCCGGCGCGGCGCGTTCGGCCCCGGCGGCCTGTGGTTCGGCTCGTATGCCGGCGGTGGCACCCTCGCCAGCGGGCCGCTTGGGAGCGATTGAGCGCCCGTCCATGAACGCAGCAGATTGCGGCCGGCTCAAGTCGCCGTCTGCATGGTCGCGCAGCCGCTCCGAGTTTCTGTTCGCGGTGACCCTTGTGATGATAATGAACGCTCCCCTCTATGCGCTCAACGCCGGTGAGGTGTCGAAGATCGCGCTCGCCCGCGTAGACGTTGCGAAGCTGCGCATGGCAGCACAGTGCCAGCTCAACTGGCTGCCGTGGGTGGTGGGGCCGATGATGCTGCGGCCCGGCATGTATTATGTCGGCGAGGTGCTCTCCGACGCGCCGGCAAAACTGTTGCGTTTCGTGTTCTCGAAGCTGGACACCGCGCTGATCGAGCTCACCGCCAACCAGATGCGGGTGTGGATCGACGAGGTGCTCCTCGCGCGGCCGTCGGTCGGGACCGTGATCGGCGATGCCACGTTCCAGGGCACCGGCGCGTGGGCGACTACCAACACCACCGCGGGCGCGACCGCAACGGTGACCGGCGGGGTGGCCACGCTCGCGGCAACGCCGGTTGGCAGCCTCGCGCAGATCGAGCAGCAGGTCACGGTCGCGTCCGGCGATGTCGGCAAGGAACATTGCGTCCGCATCGTCATCAGCAATGGGCCGGTGACGTTTCGCGCCGGCTCGACGCTCGGCGCCTCCGACCTCATCGCGCAGACCGTGCTCGATACCGGGACGCATTCGCTGTCGTGCGTGCCGACGACGACGGCGCTGTGCCTTCAGATCGAGACCACCGACGCCTGGAACAAGAGTTTGACCGGGTGCGCGATCGAAGCCGCGGGGACGGTGGTGCTGCCGACGCCGTGGGCGGAAAGCGACCTTTCGAACGTGCGCTACGATCAGTCCGGCGATATCGTCTATATCGCCTGCTACGGCCAGCAGCAGCAGAAGATCGAGCGGCGCGGCACGGCGCCCGGCGCGCGTGGCTGGTCGGTCGTCGAGTATCGCTCATCCGATGGCCCGTTCAACGATACCGCCGGCATCACCGCGAACTTCACGCTTGGCAACAACTACACCGGCAATACCACGCTGACCTCCGACCAGCCCTGGTTCCAGCCGCAGCATGTCGGCTGCCTGTTCCGGCTGTTCAACAACGGGCAGTATTACGCCAGCATTCTGGGGGCGCAAAACGCCTATACGTCGCCGGCACGGGTCAGCGGCGTGGCGAGCCAGCGGGATTATTTTTGGGATGTCTCGGGCACGTGGTCGGGCACCATCACCTTTCAGCGCAGTTACGATGGCGCCGATTCCGGTTTCATCGATGTCTCGACGATCACCTCGAACGCCGCGATCAAGTCATCGACCGGCGGGCCGAGCGGGGTTCCTCCCCTCGACAATGTGATCTGCTGGGAGCGGGTCGGCTTCGAGGCCGGCAACTACACCTCCGGCACGGCCGACGTGACCTCGACCTACTCGGGCGGCGGCGGCTACGGCATCGGCCGCGTCACCAGCTACGTCTCGGCGACCGAGGTCAATATCGAGGTGCTCTCCCCGTTCACCAGCCCGCTCGCGACCACCGACTGGGTCGAGGCGCAATGGTCGGGCGTTGCCGGCTGGCCGACCTCGGTGTGCTTTCACGAGGGCCGACTGTGCTGGTTCGGCGGCGATCAGTGCTGGCTCTCCGCCTCCGACGATTACACGAGCTTCGCCGACATCAACCTCGACGGCACCTCGCCGGGCGATGGCCGGCGCCATCAATGTGACGCTCGGCTCCGGTCCGGTCGATACCATTTCCTGGGGCCTGTCGCTTACCCGGCTGATGATCGGCCGCGAGCAATCGATCGGCTCGGCGCGCTCCTCGAATTTCGACGAGCCGCTGACCCCGAGCGCAATCGTGATCCGCGATTGTTCCGACCAGGGCGCGCAGCGCCTGCCGGCGATCAAGGCCGGCAAGCGCGGCATCTTCGTGCAGCAGTCCGGCGGCCGGGTCTATGAGCTCGCCTTCAATCCGCAGGAAATGGACTATGACGACCGCGACCTGACGCGGCTCAACCTCGACATCGGCGCGCAAGGCTTCGTCGATATCGACAAGGCGACGCAGCCCGACAAGATGGTGTTCCTGCCGCGCGGCGACGGCCAATGCGCGGCGCTGCTCTACGACGTGAAGGACGAGGTCGAGGCGTGGTGGCGCATCCAGACGCTCGGCGTGATCGAGAATGTCGCGGTGCTGCCGCAGGACGGGCTCGAGGACCTCGTCTATTTCGTGGTGCGGCGCGTCGTGAACGGGGTGACACGGCGCTTCATCGAGCGGCTGGCGCCGCGGGCCGACTGTGTCGGCGGCGCCATCAACCAGCAGCTCGACTGCCACGTCGTCTATCAGGGCAGCCCGGTTTCATCGATCCAGCTCGCGCAACTGCCGAACACCTTGTGCAGCGTGTGGGCGGATGGTGCCTTCATCGGCAGCGGCACCACCGACGGTTCCGGCAATCTCGCGATGCCGGACGGCTCGCTGCACGCGAACATTGTCGCCGGGCTTGCGGGGCTGGTCGTTTCCACAAATTGAAATTGGCCGCACATCGTCACGGATTTCACGCGATGACGATGTGCGCGGAAACTGCGGCGAGCTGCACATGACAGCGCGCCGTGTCCGCGACGCGAGCTCCAGGCTCATTTGCGCTCGCGTCACGGACTCCGGGCGCTACGCGCCCTGCGCTCGATGACGCGAGCGCCAGGAACGAGAGGCTGAAGGCATGGCGATCTTTCCGAACAGCATGAGCTACGCCCATCAAAGCTTTATCGGGAATGTCGGCGGCGTCGCCAATGTCTGGCAGCCCGCCGATGCGGCGTTAACGCGGCCGAACAACACCACGGCCTATGCCGCCGGCGAAGCCATCGGCAGCGCGGCGGCCGTGGTGTTCTCGTTCACCAAGTTTTTTCGGGCGTCCGGGTCTTCGGGCCTGCTCACGGGCGCCAGGCTGATCGCTTCGGTGTCGGGCGTCGCGGCGGCCAATATGGGCACCATCCGCGGCCACCTGTTCAATGCGCTGCCGACGGCGGCGCTGGCGACGGCAACCGCGGACCAGACCCAGTTCAACACGCTGCTCGCGGACGATGGCGGCAAGCTCGGCGTCATCGACTTCTCGACCTGGGACATCGGCGGCAGCGGCTCGAACCTGATCGAGAGCTATGGCACGCTCGAGCAGAACCAGCTGCCGCTGATGGCAGCCGCGGCGTCGCAGTCGCTCTATCTCGTGCTGGTGGCGAATGGCGCGTTCACCCCGGCGGCTGCGATGGAGCTGCTGCCCTATCTCAGCGCGCTGCTGGATTGACGCAATGTTCGTCGGTCCATGGCGCGCCATGCTGTCGCCCGCATCGCAGCCTTACCTCGGGGTGGTGGCAACCCGCGGTCTCGTTGCAAACAATAGTCTTACACAAACCACCGGCACCACACTGATGTCGCGTTCCATGAACTGGGCACGCGATACCCTTTCTCGCGTCGCCATCATCGTCCCCAACTTTCTGGTGGACGTGAATGGCGCCACCTTTACCGAGATCGGTCTTGGCTCCGCCGCGACCGTCACGGCGTCGATCGAATACCCTTCCGGCACGTTCACCCAAGTCAAATTCAGCGGCAGCGCCAGCGGCACGGTGCCGAATGCCGGTTACCTCGTCTCCGACTTTGCGAGCGTGGCGATTCCGAAAGGGGCCCAGTTTTGGGTGCGGATGTACAATGTGAATGCCAGCGGCTTTCTGCTTAACGGCTTTGGCAATGACGCCTCTACTGTGAATGGGGAATTTTGTAATTTATTTGACGGCGACCGCACCATGTCGGGGACCGTCGATAGTCAGTTTGCCGGTTTCACGCTGGCGCCGCTTGCCGTCATCGGCATGACCAGGCTGCCGTCATTTCTGCTGGTTGGCACTTCGCGGGTCGAGGGTATTCACGACAATCAGGACAGCTCTGGCGACGTGGGCATCATGGCGCGCTCGATCGGACCCAGCTACGGCTATATCAATGCCGGCATCGCCAGCGATAACGTGGCACATTTTCTTGCCAGTCACACCAACCGCGTGGCGCTCGCGCAATATGTGTCGCATGTGATCTGTGAGGGACCGACAAATGATGGGTGCCGTCGCGGGGTTGGTAGGAAATGAGGGTGGCGTAGTCTCCGAGGTGATCAACCTCGAATCATCCGGCGTTGAAGCGCCGGACCGGAGACCACGCCATGACGAGCGTTACCACGAAGCCTGATTGTTCACAGCCTGCATCCGAGATGGCTGTTGATCTTTTCGACAGCTGGTTCGATCCGATCGAGAGCGAGGTCCGCGCGCGGGCACGCGCGTTCATCGAAGAGCTGATCCGCGGCGAACTCGACGATGCGCTGGCGCGGCCGCGTTACGAACGAAGCAAGAAGGCCGCCGATGAAGGCAGAACGGCCGTGACGGGTCACCGCCACGGCAGCCGGACGCGATCGTTGACCGGGACCTTCGGACCGATCGAGATCGAGGTGCCGCGAGCCAGGCTGGACACGCCCGAAGGCAAGACGACGGAATGGAAGAGCCAGGCGCTGCGGGCCTATCAGCGCCGGACGCTGGCCGCCGATGCGCTGATCGCGAGCACGTACCTCTCTGGCACCAATACGCGCCGGGTGCGGCGTGCGCTGATGGCGCTGTTTGGCGGCGCCGTTGGCAAGGACACGGTGAGCCGGACGTGGCGCAAGGTGAAGAGCGACTGGGACGCCTGGAATGGCCGCTCGCTTGCCGAGGAGCCGATTGTGCGGCTCATTCTCGACGGCACGGTGGTGCGTGTGCGGCTCGACCGCAAAGCGACCTCGATCTCGCTTCTCGTCGTCCTCGGCGTGCGGGCGGACGGCCAGAAGGTGCTGCTCGCGATCAAAAGCATGGGAGGAGAGAGCGCCGAGGCGTGGCGCACCGTCCTCGACGATCTCATCACGCGCGGACTGCGGCGGCCGGAGTTCCTCATCGTCGACGGCGCGCCGGGCCTCGACAAGGCGATTGCTGCCGTCTGGGCCGGTGTGCCCGTGCAGCGCTGCACCGTCCACAAGCACAGAAACCTGCTGGCGCACGCGCCCAAACGTCTGCATGATGAAATCACCGCCGACTACACCGATGTGATCTACGCGCCGACGCGTGAAGAGATCGAGACACGCCGCAAGGCCTTCATTCGCAAGTGGCGCCTCAAACATCGCGCCGTCGCCGACAGCCTGGAGGAAGCGGGTGAGCGCTTGTTCGCCTTCACGCGACTGCCCCCGACCCAATGGCGCAGCGTGCGCACCACGAATGCGATCGAGCGGCTGCACGAGGAGTTCAAGCGGCGGATCAAGACGCAGACCGTGCTGCCGTCAGCAGACACCGCCGCCATGTTGTTCTGGGCGCTGCTTGCATCCGGTCAGATCAACATGCGCAAGGTCGACGGCTGGCAAACGCTCGCCACCAAACCAATCGATCAGCCGATTGACCTCGCCGCCTGAGACGATACCTTCATATGATCGGAGAGCGCGCCACACCAATTCCAACCACATCCCGGACGGCACCAAATGATGTCATAACGACGCTGTCCACCGTCGAAGCCAATTTGCAAACGCTGTGGGGGCTGTTCTCCAGCAAGAAGGTTTACGCGGTAACGTGCGACCCGAGTACCACATCAACCGATAGTTGGGAAACCACGGCCAACCAAACTATTTCGTCGAATTACGAAACGACCGGCGTCAACCCCTATCTCCGCACGGTGCCGTCGCCGCTGCTCGGGGTGTTCGATATTACGACGGTCACTGCAAATCAGGCAGCATCCAAGTGGAATCCGGGTGGCGTAACGCCCGACCTGTGGACGTCCGAGGGTCTTCACGAGACCCAATACGCAAACCTTGCCATCGCGGCGAGCGGGCTGATGGCGCCGTCGCCGTTCAAACGCTGACCGTGAAGCACTGCGCGACCTCGGTGACGATTCCATGACCACCACCCTCTTTGTCGGCACGCAATACAACGGCTACCCCTGCGAGGTGTTTGCCGATATCGGCAACACCGGCGAGCCGGTCCATATCGGCTCGCTGGTGGTCGCGAACGGCGTGGTGACGCTGCCGAATGGTCAGAGCGCGACCACGATCACGGCGTGCCTTGGCTACGTGGCGCCGTTCATGTCGGCGAAGCTCGCATATGCGGCGCAGCTCGGCTCGGCGCTGACACAGCGGAAGCGCATCCATCACCTCGGTTTGGTGATGTACGACACCGATTATCAGGGCGTGCAATTCGGCCAGCGCTTCGATGTGCTCGACGACCTGCCACTCTATGAGGCCGATCAAGAAACGGGCGCCGGCACGACCTGGTCGGAATATGACGAGCCGATGATCGAAGTGCCGGGGTCGTGGAACACCGACGCCCGGCTGTGCCTGCTGGCGCAGGCGCCGAACCCATGCACGGTGAGTGGAATTGTGATCGGGATGACAACGAACGAGAAGGGCTGATCGTCCGTGTTTCGGAAATCGCCTCCTCCGCGTCGCTCCGCAAACCACCTCCTTCCCCTTAAGCCGCGTTTGCGCGCATGCGCGTAAGGATGCAATGAGGCGGGCCGCTCGGCGATGATGCCCGCCGGTCGCTCGACGACCCTGTCTCCAAATATCGCTCGCTCTAGCAACTACCTTCTCCAAAATCGAAACGGAAAAGTTGCCAATGACCACCCTGGACATCAGAGGTACCGTGGTCGGTTCCACCGCGCTTGCCATCAAGCAGCCGTGCCTGGTCGCCACCACCGGCAGCCCAATCGCGCTCTCCGGCGTGCAGGCGATCGATGGGGTGACGGTCGGCGCCAATAATGAGCGCGTGCTGGCCAAGGACCAGAGCGACCGGACCACCAACGGGATTTACATCGCGCAAACCGGGCCGTGGCTTATTGCTGCTGATTTCACCAACAGCAACAACGTCACGTTCGGCACGCTCGTCCTTGTCACGTCGGGAGCGGTGAATGGCGGCACGTTGTTCGAGCAGACCTGCGCTGACAATCCGATCGTGATCGGAACCTCACAAATCGCTTTCGCTACTCACATCTTTCAGGCCGGCACCGCAGGCTCGTTGATCGCCGGCAACAACCTCTCGGATGTCGCCAGTGCGTCGACGGCGCTGGCGAATCTCGGCGGCGCGCCGTTGGCATCTCCGGCGTTGACCGGCAACCCGACGGCGACGACGCAGAATGCGGGTGACAACTCCTTGCGTCTGGCGACGACGGCTTTCGTTCAGAATGGTTTGTCGGCGGCCTCGATCGGCAGTTTCGTGCAGACCGGCACCGGCGCGGTGGCGCGCACGCTGATTAGCAAGATCAAGGATTATGCCGTCACGCCGCAGGATTTCGGCGCGCTCGGCAACGGCTCGACCGACGATACCGCGGCGTTCCAGGCGGCGTTAAATGCGATTGCCAATGTCGGCGGCGGCACGCTTTACCTTCCGCCGACCGCTTCCGGCTATCTGGTCGGCAGTTCGACGCTGACCTATGCCGGGCAGAAATCTCCGTATCACCGGCGCCGGCGGCCAATCGCTGCTCACCAAGACCACCACGACCGGCGACCTGTTTCAATTCAGCGGCCTGCAATGCATCCAGCTCGACCATTTTGAGGTGAATGCCGGCAATGCCGCTACGGCCGGCGCGATGTTCAATTTTACCAACACCAACACGACCGCGGGCCTCTACTGGCTGGAGAGCCTGACCCTGCTTGGCGGCTACGATCAAATCCGTTTCCAGGGCGGCCAGAATACCTACGTCATCGATTGCGTGCAGCAGTTCTTCGTCGATGACGGCATTCATTACGGCCCGAGCTATGCCGGCATCGGCATCATTTCCGGCGTCTCGATGGCTGGCATTGTCAGCGGCACCGGCACCAATACCGGCTGCGGTATCCTGTGCGAGGGCGGCGATACCTTCGTCTGGCAGAACTCGAATATCGCCTCGCTCTATTCCGACATTGTGGTCAAGCCGGCGGCGAGCGGCTTCGTCCGCAACTTGTTCGCCAGCAATGTGCTGTGCGACGGGGCCACACGCACGACCGGGACGGCCGGCTGGACGTTCGACAGCAGCAATAGCAGCGCGCAGAATTCAACGCGTGCATCTCTCCAATTGCTGGGCCGGTTCCTGCGTCGGCGACGGCTTCAGCTTTCTTGGCGTGCTTGGGCTGACGCTGGTCGCGTGTCATGCCATCGCCAACGAACTGCACGGCTTTCATTTTCTCTCCGCCAGCCCGGTTAATGATCACGTCGAGATGATCGGCTGCATGGCTGAGTGGAACAGTACGCTGTCGGTCGGCACCGACAGCGGCGTGTGCATCGAGAACGGCAACAACGACATCCACATTCTTGGCGGCCGTTTCGGCCCCGCGTCGGTCGCCAATAATACCCAGGCCTACGGGATCATTATCAACGGTACGTCCCACAACAACGTGACGATCCGTGGCGCCGATGTCGCCGGCAATTCGACCGGCGGGATTTCCAGCGCTTCGACCGGCATCGGCAACGTCATCCAGGATTGCAATGGCTACAACCCGGTCGGCACGTCGGCTGCGGCGACCATGGGTACGTCGCCTTTCACGGTGACCGCGGGTTTCTCGCCGGAAACCCACTATGTCAATCAGAACGGGACCAACACCGCGACAGTCACAAAGAACGGCAAACAAATTCACACGCTGGCGGGTTCCTCGGTCTATTACCTCGTCCAGCTCGGGCCTAATGAAAGCTACGTGACGACGTGGGCAACTACGGCGCCGACCTACACCAAGGACGTTCATTAGTGTAAGGGGCGAAAGCGAGCGATGGTAGGGGACGAGGAATGGCCCGAGGGGCGCCTCTCAGTCACACCGCGCCGGCGATCGGTTATTCAAATTCGTCCGACAGTTCCGTCTGACCTGGCATTCGCCGTCGGCGAAGCGCTGCCGTTCCGTATCAAGGCGATGACGTTGGAGATCGACGGACACATCGTGGGACTCGGTGGCCTCGCTTTCCCGCCCGGCGGCGGCCCTCCCTGGGCGTTTGTCCAACAACGTCCCGAAGCGAAGCGTTACCCCGTCGCCTTTCACCGTGCCGGACTCGCCGCGATGAAGATGATCGGCGACCTCCGGCTGTCAGAAATCGTGGCAACGGCCGATGCAGAAAGTCGACCCGCTGTGCGGTGGCTTCATCGCCTCGGCTTTGTCCCTGCCGACGTTCAAAATGTCGGCGGCAAGCTGTTGTTCGTATGGCGCCGCTCACATTCAGCCTGATGCATAGCCCGCCGCCGGCCCCTCGGATGACGCGGTAAACCGAGGAATGCGGCGAGCTCGATTGCACAGCCCGCATACCGCCGTCGACGGAATCAACCGGCGGAAAACGGCAGATGCTTCCCAACTCATGATCGATACGCACTTCACGGAGTTCATATTCATGACAGAAGTAGAGACCGCCATGCACCGCAAACACGCCATTCCCCCGCTGCATCTGTCGCTGATTTGCTTGCTTTCTTTGTTGCCGGGAACGTTCGCCTCGGCGCGCGACTCCGCTCGATGTGCGGCGCTCGATCCTGAGTTGCGGCGATGGTTCCGCGAGCAGACCTCGCCGGCGACTGGTATCCCCTGCTGTTCCGAGGCTGATGGCGAATTTGCCGAGGAGGAGATCAGGTATGACACGAGCGGCGTCGGCCATTATTGGACGCGATGGAGCGCTCATCCGCAATGGATGCAGGTGCCGGACAGCGCGATCATCCGCGATCCCAACAAATTGGGACGCCCAGTGGTGTGGTGGGGTCGCGACAGCCTGTCCGACACTTATTTCATTCGCTGCTACGCGGTGGGATCTGGCGCGTGATCGCGGTCTGGCTGGTCGTCACCGTTGCGCTTGTCGGCAAGGCGCCGGTTCTGCTCACCGACAGCCGCGAACCAAGCCTGGAGAGTCGCCTCGCGCACGCTTCCGAGCTGCTGGAGAGAGCCTCGCAGGTGCGCGGTGACGACGGCTTCGAATTTACCGTGTCGTGCTCGGTCGTCAAAGCGGCGGAGATGCCGGCGCATGACGGACTGTGACCACCACCTCTGCTGGATTCCATTACTTTCATTGCAGGCTGAAGCTCATGACCCACGTCTTCACTGTGCTTGCGGCTGAATATGACGGCCTGCTCGGCGCGATGGCCATCGATCCAAAACGCGCCCCCGAGCTTAAAGCGCGGGGCAGGATGATTCTCGCCCGAGCCGAAAGCCACGACTGGAACGCCGTCACCGCGGCAACAGGCGTGCCGAAGCTGTGGGGCCTTGCCTCGTTCGAGAGAGAGTCGAGTTCGGACTATTCGCGCTCGCCCGCGCAGGGCGATCCGTGGCGTCAAGTGTCGACCCATGTGCCGAGAGGGCTTGGCCCATACAAAGGCTGGGCAGAAGCTGCGATCGCGGCCTATCGTCTCGACAACCTCGACAAGGTCGGTGCCGCGAACTGGACGTGGGCGCGCGCCTGTTATGAGGGTGAGCTGTTCAACGGCTTCGGCTATCGCGCGCACAACATCCACTCTCCCTATCTCTGGTCCTGGACCAACATCTACACGCGCGGAAAATTCGTCGCCGACGGCAAATTCAATCCCCATCAGAAAGATCAGCAATGCGGAATTGCGCCGTTGATGCTGACATTGCAGCAACTCGATGCTTCGCTCGGGCTCACCGGTCGGCCTCCCAAAGGGCCGATTGCTGCTCCCGAACCCGTTCCCATCGGCGCCGGCGGCGGGCAGCACGATGCCGCCTGGATACAGGCCCAGCTCAATACGCGCGGGACGCGTCCGCCTCTCGTGATCGACAACCATTATGGCCGCATGACCCGGCGTGCCGTCGCAGAGTTTCAGGCCGCGCATCAACTGACAACGGATGGTTTGGCGGGGCCGGAGACCATCGCCGCCCTGGAGCGCACCGCCTGATAACCGCACTGGCCGGCCGGGGTGGCGTCCTGTCCGAACGCCTTTTCGACCCACGCCTCAAGGAGTTCTTCATGAGCACGTTGAGCAACATCGTGAGCGCACTCAAGAACGCGGGCCTCACCGGCCAAACACTGACAACTACGGTGCAGTCCATTGCGAGCAACAGTCCGACCTCGCAAATCATGGCGGACTGCACCACCATCCTCGCCAACAGCATGAATCCCGCGGTGGTCAAGGACATGGCAACCAAGATCGCCGAAATCCCCAATTTGCCGATCGCCGTTGCAAATCTCCTCCCCGCGCTGCAAGCCGCGACAACGCCCACTCAGGTGGTCGAGGCAGTGCGCGACATCGAGACCGCGGTTGGTCCCAGCACTGGTGGTCTCGGCCTCAATCTCGGCTCGATTATTTAGGGGCGCTGCCGATACGCTTACCCCGATTGTTTGAAAACGACAGCCTCCCGAAATTCGTCCAAAAGCCCGACCTGAGCCGGGCTTTGCTTGATGGAGAAGACAAAATGACCGCCGCTTTCGAGAAATTGGTGCAAACCCTGAACCAGACCAGCTCGTTTTTCCAATTGGCCGAAGACCTCCAGCTCTTCCAAGCCGGATTCACCGATCTCGCACGTCGACTCGAGGCTTTGGAGAAGGTCAACAAAGCAAAGGGCGACCCGCCGACGCCCGCGAAATCCACCTGAACCAGCGACGTTTCTTCGGCGAAGCAATTTGGCTGTTGTCGCCGATGGCATCGCGGACGGGTGCTCTCGCCGGCAAGTCCCCTCGGCCGAGTAACTATAACGGCCTAACGAGGGCCGACGCCCACGATGCGCGATATCGAAGGAATTCACGCGATGCAAATCGATTCAAGGATCGCGACCGGATTCAATGTCATTGCCGCGATCCTGATGGTAACAGTCGCAAGTTCCGCCGATCTGACGGAGATATTCGGCGACGAGGCGACGCGAATTGTCATCCACGTTTGCGCCTATTTCGGCGCCTTGATTGCTGCCATCAACGCCGTGCTGCATGGCGCAGCTCCGCCCGCGGGACACCCCGCGACATCTCCTCCAACTGAACGAAGCTGATCCACAACGCTTTCATTCGCTCAGACACCGGCGCGCCGACAAGGACCCGTCAATGACCGACTTCGACCCCAACTACGAGCATGAGTGGCATCTCGACAAAAAGGTCCCGCTAGCGCTCATTCTGACCATCATCAGTCAAACCCTCGTGGTCGCGTGGGGGGCATCGAACCTATGGACGCGGGTGAGCGAGCTCGAGCGCCAAGTTGCGATTGCCGCGCCTCAATTCGAGCGCATCATCCGCCTCGAGAGCAAGGTCGATGCAATCCAGGGCGGCCTCACCGAGATCAAGGTGCTGATGGACCGCCACCCCGAGCAGCGCTAGCCAGACTCTTGCCTGCCCCCGCAACGATCAGACGGGATTCCGGCGACAAAGATCGCGCGAAGCGAAGGCACGCACGTCCCGTTTGTTTGCGCTGCTGTCTAAAGGTATCACTGTGAATTTCAGGAGCATAGAATCGTAGAACGCTGACCGCCCGATCCGACCGCAAATTCCGCCTTTCGCAATTCGCCGGCCAATATGGCCGGCGCTTTTTTTGCGTTTCCGAACCGGGCGGGCAAGAACTGGCCGTGGATCAGAACAGCCATGCACCTTCAAGGACCGCGAGCCGCCATCAGCCGATTTCGAGCAGCAGCTTCTGAAGAATGGCCTGCTTGAAGTTGTCGAAGCCGATCAACTCGATCATGACATGCCCCGCACCGCCGACGACGTTCGTGCGGTAATACACGTCTAGTCCCTCCGGCGGCTGGGGAGGAAAAATATACTCCGGTGGTTTTACAATAATCGGCAGGCCATTGATCACGACGCCTTTTTCAACCAATCCGTCGCGGACTTGGTGTAGTCCTCCAATCCCCAAATTGTCATCCCCGTCGCCCGATACATCGATCACCTTCCTGCCGCCGACGAACGCGCGATCGAACTCGCCGTCACAAAACAGCAGCGCCCTGCTGATAAACGTATTGACTCCAACGCGCGGACGTTGCCCGCTTCTCAACCGGTCGCGGAAGGAATCCATCGAGGCCGCATCCTGCACTCGCGTCCACGGCACCAGGATTTCCTGTTCGCGAGCCCACGCGATGAAGGTGATGGCAAGAACCGGCGGATCGAGCTGACTGATGACATCCAACACCCGGGGATCGCCCAATGCTTCCAGGTACCCATTTTGCTGCGTTTTGTAGCGCGTTGCATTCACGCTGCCCGACACGTCGGCAGCGAGGATGAGCTGCATCCCGACTTTTTCTTGCTCGGCCGCTCTGGCGATGAACGGAGCAAAAACCGTCGCGGATGCGCCCGCCAGCGCCTGGCGCCGAGTAACCTGAGCTTTCATCGCCGGATCTCCTGTGTGCCAGCCGCTTTCAGAATGTCTGGCTCGAACACCTTCATCCTTGAGAGCGGCGCTCGACGGCGCCACTCTAAGAGGCACCCGATTGAGAAGCACAAATATACAGCACTACATTGGCTGCCGCGAGGCGGTCGCAAGGCGATCCCGATCTCTGGTCACGGATAACACGGACAAATTCGTGCCCAATGGTTGATCGTTGCCACAAATTGAAATGTTTCCGAAATCGACTATGTCGGCTTTACAGCCAAATGCCGATTGGATACGTTCGCTGCCGCCGGGAAAAAATGGATCGTCTCAAGACAGCTTCAAAACCCGGTCACTCAGCGGTCGATTGCTAGAAGCCGCTTGGGACCATTCACATGGGAGAGAATCACATGAGCATCAGGATCGGCATCCTGCTGTTGGCAACAACAGCAATGATCGCGCCCGCGGCCGCGCAAAACGGCCCACCGAGCGCTGCAAGCTTGTTGCAAGCCGCCGACAAGGCGATCGGCGCAAGCAACGTCCACTCATTGCAGGTCGCCGGAACCGGGTGGATGGGCTACCCCGGTCAGCAGTTTGCCCAAGGCGATCTGCCCCGGACCGACTTGAAGAGCTACAACCGCACCATTGATTTCGACGGCAAGTCGGCGAAGTCGGATTATGTGCGCGTTCAGGGCAACAACATTGCCCGCGGCGGTGGCGCTGGCTTTCCGGTTCAAGGCGAGCAGCACTTTACCGAGCTTGTGAACGGCAACTACGCCTGGAATGACAACGCCCAAGGCCAGCCCCAGCGGCAGGCGGCAGACGTCGCCGGCGATCGCGAGCTGATGATTTGGACAAGTCCTCCGGGCTTTATCAAGGCTGCTCTCGCGGCCGGCAATGCGACCGTGACCGATCGCTACTTCAATCGCGGCAACCGTACCGTCAAGGTCGTCGCTTTCACGACCAAGGTATGCGATCAGCAACAGCCGCAGTGCACCCGTCGCGTGACCGGCGAATTCGACAACAACAATATGCTTGAGCGGGTGATCACCTGGGTGCCCGATCCGGTGCTGGGCGACAAGATGGTCGAAATTCGCTGGAGCGACTATCGCGATGTCGGCAACGGCGTGAAGCTGCCGTTCCGTCTCCATGCCCATATGGGCGATCACCCGCTGATCCCAGGTGGCCATAACTGGATGGACATCCGGGTCAGTGACATCAAGGTGAACGTGCCGGACGCCAACCAGGCAGTGCCCGACAGCGTTCGCAACGCTCCGGTTCCCACGCAAACCCGCGTCGTGACCACGCAGCTTGCGCCTGGCGTTGTGCTGCTGGCTGGCGGGTCGCATAACAGTATCGCCGTCGAGTTCAAGGATTTCGTGACTGTGATCGAAGGGCCGCTGAGCAATCAGCGCACCAATGCCGTGGTCGCGGAAGTGAGGAAACAATTCCCCAACAAGCCGATCCGGTATCTCGTCAACACCCATAATCACTTCGATCATTTGGGTGGCGTCCGCGGCTTTGTGGCGGAAGGCGCGACGGTGATCACCGACGATAAAAACCGCAACTTCTACCAGCGCGTGGTGCTGGCGCCGCAGCCGCGGACGCTGTCGCCGGACCGCCTGTCGCAGCGGCCGTTTGCGCCAACTGGTCCCGGCACTCTGGAGTTGCAGACGTTCACGGATCACTACACGATCAGTGACGGCAATGAGACGATCGAACTTTATCACGTCGATGGTCTCAACCACAGCGACAACATGGCGATCGCCTATCTTCCGAAGGAAAAGATCGTCGTCAATGCGGACCTTTACGGACCGCCTCCTGCCGGTGGCAATGTGCCGAATGTCAGCGCCAATGCCGTCGCTCTGTACCGCAACATCAAGCGGCTGAACCTTGATGTGTCGCAGCACGTGCCAATTCACGGCGTCCCCGGATCGCAAGCCGACTTCGAGCGGATCGTCGGTCCGGTGGCGGCGCGCGCCCCGCAGGCGGGTGACGGCGGCTGAGACCTCTCGCGTCCCCGGGCGAGGCGCTCTGCGCTTCGCCCATTTTTTTTGCTCATTTTCTCGTCTATGGACTCCGCTGGCGCACCGTGAAGGGGCGGCCGTTTTTCACGTGTGCGCCGAGAGCGCAAACCAACAGCTTTCAGGAACGCGAGCGTGAGTCTTTGGGCAAAATCCTTTACGTCAAAGCAGGGCCAGTATCTGGCGTTCACCCACCTCTACACTCGCTTGCATCACCGCCCCCCGGCGGAAACTGATATGCAGGAATATTTCCGTGTTACGCCACCTTCGGTGCACCAGATGGTGCTGACGCTCGACGCGGAGGATTCATCAGGAGACAGCCGCGGACCGCACGCAGCATCGAGCTGCTGGTTGATCCCAAGCAGTTGCCGGAGCTACTTTGATCTAGTTTCAAGCCGCCAACTTCGTGCCTGCTGCTGGCGTATCGTTTGGCGGAAATGGAAGGAACATAGACGTGGAAATGAAACGGCCCGCTTTCCTCTTTGTGCGGCGAACAGATCGTTCGAACGGCCGCATCCGCGAATTGACGCTTCCGGCCGGCCGCCTGAGCCTGTAAGGTCCCGCATAAAATTGCGGAGCCTCGCGCCATCCGCGCTGGTGGAGAAGGGTCATGGTTTACCGAAACCTGCTCGGTACGATCGCGGTGTCGGCGGTGCTGTGTGCCGCCGCTGGCTCGAGTTGGGCTTGGGATGACGCGCAGTATCCCAATCTGAAGGGCCAGTGGCGTCCGATCGGTGGCCCCGGTCGTTTCGACATCAGCAAGCCGGCAGGCCGCGGCCAACTGGCGCCGCTCAACGCAGAGTACCAGGCAATTTTTGAGGCCAACGTGAAGGACCAGGCCGCCGGCGGGCAAGGCACCACCCCGACCTACAAATGCCTGTCGCCGGGCATGCCGCGCGTCACCAATGGCTATGGCGAGATAGAATTCGTCGTCACGCCGGAAACTACCCACATCCTGGTCAACCACATCCTTGACGATCGCCGCATCTTCACCGACGGGCGCGGCTGGCCGGCCGAACTCGAGCCGAGCTTCCTTGGCTATTCAATCGGGAAGTGGGTCGATACCGACGGCGACGGCCGATACGACACACTCGAAGTCGAAACCCGCGGCTTCAAGGGCCCGCGCGCTTTCGATGCCAGCGGATTGCCGCTTCACCACGATAATGAAACCATCGTCTTCGAACAAATCTTCGTCGACAAGGCCGATCCAAATGTGATGCACGACGAAGTCACTACGGTCGACCACGCGCTGACACGCCCGTGGACCGTGATGAAGAACTATCGTCACGACCCCAACCCCAAGCCGAATTGGACCGAGGAGGCCTGCGGCGAAAACGAACACCTCGTAATCGGGAACGATGATTACATGCTCAGCTCCGGCCGCCTTCTGATGCCCTCCAAGAAGGACCAGGCGCCCCCGGATTTGAGACACTTCAAGGACAACTGATCCGGTTCGGCAGTTCGCAAGCGACCTGCCTCGTGCGATGATGGCTTCGGCACCCTTGATTGCCGAAGCCCGAAAGCACAGGCGCAAATGCTCGCGATGAAAGCGGTGGCCGCGATGCGATGTTGCGGCGTGCCGGTCACGGCACCGCCGCCCCCGTGGCATTGACGTAGACGGCGTAAACCGACGTGCTGCCCATCATGAACAGCCGATTTTTCTTCCGGCCGCCGAAGCACAAATTGGCGCAGGTTTCAGGAATGTGGATTTTGCCGATCAGATCACCTGTCGCCGCGTAACATCGCACGCCGTCCTCCGCCGGGTCGCCATTGCCGGCCGTGCACCAAACATTGCCATCCGTGTCGGTCCGCAACCCATCCGTGCGCATCGCCGCACCAAAATTCGGGACGAAAACGCGATCGTTGGAAAGCTTGCCGTCCTCCACATCGAACACCCGGATATTCGAATCGCGGCCGATGGCAGACCTGACGCCGGTGTCGGCAACGTAAAGCTTTTTCTCGTTCGCCGAGAAAGCCAGCCCGTCGGGGCCACCGAAGCCGCTCGCGGCGACGCTCGCCTCGCCGCTCTTCGGGTCGATCCGATAGACCTGAGG
Organism: uncultured Alphaproteobacteria bacterium; assembly: GCA_963844635.1. Lineage (GTDB taxonomy): Bacteria > Pseudomonadota > Alphaproteobacteria > Rhizobiales > Xanthobacteraceae > JAJPKK01. The sequence continues at coordinate 54,726 of CAWJPD010000014.1, read as the reverse complement.
CGGCAACTCGAAATTCACCACGTGACCTTCATATTCCGCAGCATTCCCGAAAAACGGATCAGTGAACCAGACGGCTCCGTCGGCGGAAACCACGACGTCATTCGGCGCGTTAAGCGGCTTGCCGTCGAAGGAATCGAGCAACACCGTGATGGTGCCGTCGTGCTCGGTGCGGGTCACCCGCCGCGCATCGTGCTCGCAGGTGACAAGTCGGCCTTCCCTGTCACGGGTGTTGCCATTGGAATTGTTCGAGGGATGGCGAAAGACGCTGACGTGACCGTCGTCTTCGGTCCAGCGCATGATACGATTGTTGGGAATGTCGCTCCAAAGAAGGTAGCCGCCGTCCCGGAAATAGACCGGGCCTTCGCACCACCGGAACCCGGTGGCGATGCGTTCGATCGCGACATTGCCGATCTTCGCCTTGAACCTGGGGTCGAGCGCCTGAATGCGCGGGTCGGGGTATCGCGTGCCGGGAAGCGGACCAAGCGGCAACTCATCAGCCGCCGCATTCCATGATTCGAGCGCCGCGGCGGCAGTAACGCCTGCCGCGACCGCCAGGAACGCGCGTCGCTGCATGGCACCCTCCCTCTCGACAATTTCTTGCATAGTCACTGGACTGCCGCTTGATGAGTGATGTCGCCGGCCAGTTGTTCGCGTCGGCGGCGCGGTTCGTATATCGAGTTGAAGTTCAAAATCTCGCCGAATGACGATGAAAGTACCCCAAGACAATGGCGACCGAAGCAGGCGTTAACCGCGACGATGCACCCGCCGTAATCAGTTGACAGACGCCAACGCGCGTTCGGGCCGCTCGCTCACCCGCTTTCCGGCGACGGCGTGGAGGCGGCGCGGCTTGCGCAGGCGGGCGCAGACGAAATTCAGCCCGGAAACAGCAAGGCCGGCGCCAAGTACCATCCAGCCCGGCTGGAGCATGTCGAGGCCGACGCTGAAATCGAAGTTGGTGGCCAGCACCAACATCGGGGACACGTTGAAGTCGAGCGCAATGCCGATTGCCTGCCCGAGTATAGTCAGCGCGGCCACGGCGACGCTCAGCCCGACCAAGGCGAGCGTCGACAGTTCGCCTCGAACACTCCAAAGCTTGAAGAGGATTCGATAGCCGAGCAGCCAAGTGAGAACGCCGGCGGTAAAGGTCGGCACGCTCACATCGGCTTTTGTCTGCTGGAAATAATGAATCAATGCCAGAATGACGATGGCATAGACCACCATATGCAGGTGCCGCCACCGCGGCCCGCCAAGCTCGCGCACCATTGCATCGGTCGATGTTGCGGCGAGCGTGGCAAGTCCGATTAGTGCAGTGAAGCCGATGACGAGATAAATCCTCAGCACGATCTCACTCGCGACCTTGGAAAAATCGAACGCCTGGTCCGCCGTATACAGGGATAGGTGAGCGACCCCATACAGGAATGCGCCGACGCCGAGCATGCGGCGAATATCGTAAAGCTCACGAAAACGCATGACGTGAGCGAGCGGCGTGATCGCGAGCGTGGTCAGCAGGAACATCAGCATCCAGAAGCCGGCACGATGAATCACGTCGTTGATTGGGCGGGCGCCATGCACGATCGGATCGAACTCCCATAGCGCGATACCGACGGGCATCAGCAGGTACGCCAGGCACGCCAAGCGCAGCCCCGACACTTTGCCGCGGCGGTCGCGCCAAATTTGGAGCTTCCTCATCATGGCTGCTCACTAACACGCTGCGACTGAACCTTCCATTCACGAAGGCGCGGGCTGATCCGTAAATCGGGTAAATCGGGTGACATCATCGTAACAGGCACGTTATAAGCGATTCGTTCCAGACATGGGTGGGGCTAGGCAGTATCCAAGGGGGAGCCGGCATACTGCCGGTTGCGGACATGCGAGCGGGTCCAGTGCCACGCCGCCGGACGCTTTGGGGGACGCGAGCCTCGACGTTCGGTTTGAATCGCCTCTCGCTCGATTATCACTGATTTTGCGCATGATCTTGTCCGAAAAGTCTGCAACTTTACGGGATCATGCGCCAAGGTGCGACATATTCCCGGTACGATCGATGCTCGTTCCGCTTATTGCCGCGGGACTGGTTCTCATGCTGGCCGGCTGCGGAGGCGGCCGTCTTCGCGGAGAGCGGGAGGGGCGAAACACCTATCCGGCCGACTTCAAGACCGACATCATGGGAGCCTTGCGGGCCTATCTCGTCGATCCGACAAAAATTCGCGATGCCTATCTCTCCGAGCCGACGCTCCGCACGATTGGCGCGCAGAGCCGATATGCAACGTGCCTGCGGTTTAACGCCAAGGGCAGCGACGGGCGGTATCAGGGCAGCCGGGACATGCTCGTCGTTTTTGTCGCAGGCCGGTTCGACCATTTCGTCGACCCGCAGCAGCAATTTCAGCAGGTTGCTCAACCGACCCAGCCGACCCCGCAAGACCTCGCCGCCCAGGTCAGAGAACAATGCATGGACGCAGACTTCAAGCGGTTCCCCGAACTGGAATCGCTGCCGCGGTAAGCTTTTCGATTGGACCGACAGTTTGGGTCACACCGGTTGCGCTCATCCGATCCGACCAAGTGCCGGAAACCATTCGAGCAGGTAAAAGCTCGCCTCGCTGACGAAGCCGGTCAGAAAGCCGACCCCGGTGAGCACCAAAAGCCCGCCCATCGCCTTCTCCACGATGAGGAGGTGGCGCTTGAAATCGCGCAACGAAGGCGGCGCAGGGTTCGATTGCCAACGCAGCAATGACGAACGGGATGCCGAGGCCGGCAGAATAGACGGCGAGCAGGCCTGCTCCTTTCGCGACGGTTTCCTTCGAGGCCGCAACGGCAAGAATCGCGGCGAGGATCGGACCGATGCACGGCGTCCAGCCGAACGCAAAGGCGAGCCCCATCGCATAAGCGCCCCATAGCCCGATCGGAGGCGCCATCGTCGCGCGTTTCTCGCGCATCAACATGGCAAACCGGGTAAGACCGAGAAAATGTAGCCCCATCAGTATGATGCCAATTCCGGCAATGACGCCGAGCTCGGATGACCAGGCCTGCACCAGTGCGCCAATGGCGCTTGCGCTCGCTCCGAAGGCAATGAACACGGTGGAGAAGCCGGCAACGAAAAGAAGCGCCGCAAGAACCGTTTCCGCGCGAACCCGCGGGGCCGGCTCGGCGTCTGCAAAACGTTCCAGCGACGTGCCGGCGAGATAAACGAGATAAGGCGGCACGAGCGGCAGCACGCAAGGGGAGAGGAAACTCAAGAACCCGGCAAATAGCGCCGCGGCGACCGTGACATCAGCACCCATGACCGTTGATGCGCCATCGCGACTGGGCACGCAAGGCGTGGCGAATACGACCGAAAGTCACGTGATCGACCGTGATCAGGAGCACGAAAGCGGGCAAAAGGCAGCGGCCGGTCGGCATTGAACCGTTATCGGATGCAGAAACGCGGGTCGCTTCAAGGCGCCCAAGGCAGCACGGCCCGACCTGATGGCTGAACGACTGTTCCGCCGCCCGACGTGACATAATCCCGAAAAATTGCAGACCTGTCGGGCAAGGATCATGCGCGAAAGGCCAGTGAACCGAGCGGGGGCAATTCAAGCCGAACGCATCCAGCTCAGGCGTACCCCGAGACTATCGGACGACGGGACGGCCGCCACTGTGGCGGGGCAGCCGATTGCGCGCCAGCGTCTCCGCCTCCAAACGCGATATATCGAGCGTGCGCGCGAGGGCGCCGAAGCCGCAGCGACGCGCGAGTTCCGCGAGCGCTGCGACCATTTCCGCGATATAGTTTGCCGACGCCGTCCGGTCTTCTGTCCCCAATTCAGGGGCTTCATGGGCGGCCGATCTCGATTCAGCCGATAGGTCGAGGAGCGCCGAATCCGCGGTTTTCACATGAGATTTCATTGTTTTCCTGCCGCAAAGGAGCAAGGATGACTTTACCATAGTTGAAACTATATAGTTAAGCATCTTTGAGTTGTAATTGCCGTCTGATCGACCGTCTTCGACGAGACGGCTGGCGGCACGGTTTGACAGCGGCGGGCGCTTTAACCATTTTTCCGGGGACAGCATTGCGCTCGCAGTTGCGCCGTGATTGGTGCTTCCAAGAAAAAAGCTCGGTATTTCATGAATGTAGTCGTCGTTGAATTCCCCGCCAAGGCAAAGACGATCAACGCCTATCTCGGCCGCGGCTATGAGGTCTTGGCCTCGTTCGGGCATGTGCGCGACTTGCCGCCCAAGGATGGCTCGGTCGATCCCGACCACGATTTCCGCATGATCTGGGAGATCGACCCGAAGGCGCAGAAGCGACTGAGCGGTATCGCGAGCGCCGTCAAGGATGCCGACAAGCTCATCCTCGCAACCGACCCGGACCGCGAAGGCGAGGCAATTTCGTGGCATGTCTTGGAGGCGCTGAAGCAGAAACGCGCCATCAAGAACCAGCGCATCGAGCGGGTCGTGTTCAACGCCATCACCAAGCAGGCGGTGACCGAGGCGATGAAGCACCCGCGCGACATCGACCATGCGCTGGTCGACGCCTATCTTGCCCGGCGCGCCCTCGATTATCTCGTCGGATTCACGCTTTCGCCGGTGCTGTGGCGCAAATTGCCGGGCGCGAGGTCAGCGGGTCGCGTGCAGTCAGTCGCGCTACGGCTGGTCTGCGACCGCGAGCTCGAAATCGAGAAATTCGTCGCCCGGGAATACTGGTCACTGGTCGCCACACTTGCGACCCCACGGGAGGAAAGCTTCGAGGCAAGGCTTGTCGGTGCCGACGGCCAGCGCATCCAGCGCCTCGACATCGGCAGCGGCGCGGAGGCCGAGGCCTTCAGGCAGGCGCTGGAGACGGCGGCTTTCGCCGTCGTCTCGGTCGATGCGCGGCCGGGACGCCGCAACCCCTATCCGCCGTTCACGACTTCGACTTTGCAGCAAGAGGCGAGCCGCAAACTCGGCTTCGCCCCCGCCCACACGATGCGGATCGCGCAGCGGCTTTACGAGGGTGCTTCGATCCATGGCGAGACCATCGGCCTCATCACCTATATGCGGACCGACGGCGTGCAGATCGCGGAGGAGGCGATCACCGCTATCCGCAATCTGATCGGCTCCGAGCATGGACAAAGATATCTTCCGGGCGCGCCGCGCCGCTATCAGGTCAAGGCGAAGAATGCGCAGGAGGCTCACGAGGCAATCCGTCCAACCGAGGTGACGTTGCGGCCGCGGGATGTCGCTCGCCATCTCGATGCCGATCAGGCGAGGCTCTATGAACTGATCTGGCGGCGCGCGGTGGCGAGCCAGATGGAGTTCGCCGAACTGGAGCGCACCACGGTCGATATCGAGGCGAAAGTGGCGGGTCGCCTGCTCCAGCTGCGCGCGACCGGGACGGTGGTCAAGTTTGACGGCTTCCTGACCCTTTATCAGGAAGGTCGGGACGACGAAGCCGAGGACGAGGAGTCGCGCCGTCTTCCCGCCATGGCCGCCGGCGAAGCGCTTTCCAAGAAAACGATCGCTGCCACCCAGCACTTCACCGAGCCGCCGCCGCGATACTCCGAGGCATCGCTGGTCAAGCGCATGGAGGAGCTCGGGATCGGGCGGCCCTCGACCTATGCCTCGATCCTGCAGGTTCTGCAGGATCGGAAATATGTCCGCATCGACAAACGCCGACTCGTCCCGGAAGACCGCGGCCGTATCGTCGTCGCCTTCCTGGAAAGCTTCTTTGCGCGCTATGTCGAATATGATTTTACCGCCGACCTCGAAGAACAGCTCGACCGTGTCTCCAATAGCGAGGTCGAATGGCGCGACCTGCTCCGCGAGTTTTGGCGCAATTTCATCGCGGCGGTCGGCGAGATCAAGGATTTGCGCATCGGGCAGGTCATCGACGCGCTCGATGCAATGCTGGCCCCTCATATCTTTCCACCGCGCGCGGACGGCAGCGATTCGCGTCTGTGCCCGGTGTGCGGGACTGGCCGGCTGTCGCTGAAACTCGGCAAGTTCGGCGCGTTCATCGGCTGCTCGAATTACCCCGAATGCCGCAACACGCGCCCCCTCTCGATGGGCGGGCCGGATGGGGGCGAGGAGCAGGCTGCGCGCGTGCTTGGCATCGACCCGGCGAGCGGTCTCGAAGTCACTCTGCGCAGCGGTCGGTTCGGTCCTTATGTTCAGCTCGGCGCACCGACGAACGGTGACAAGCCGAAGCGCGCGGGCCTGCCGCGCGGCACTGACCCCGCCGCCGTCGACCTCGAAATGGCGCTCAAGCTGCTGTCACTGCCGCGCGAGGTCGGCCGGCATCCTGAGGATGGCGAGCCGATCCTCGCCGGGATCGGCCGTTTCGGCGCCTATGTCCAGCATGGCAAGACCTACGCCAACCTGGAAGCCGGCGATGAGGTGCTCAATATCGGACTGAACCGCGCTGTGGCGTTGATCGCCGACAGAATTGCGAAAGGACCGCGCGGCCGACGGTTCGGCGATCCCGGCCGTCCACTCGGCGATCACCCGAATAAGGGCGGCCCCGTCGTCGTCAAGGCGGGGCGCTACGGCCCTTACGTGAGCCATGACGGGGTCAATGCGACCCTGCCGCGTGACAAGTCCCCGGACACGATCACGCTTGATGAAGCGCTGGCTTTGCTGGTTGCTCGCGAGGAACAGGGCGGCGGTGGTCGCAACAGCCGCGGCAAGAAGGCGAAACGGGCTGGCGAAGCCCGGGCTGCTAAAGCTGCGGCCCCGCGTCGGCCCAAGATGTCGCGGTCTGCGGCGTCCGACGACACGGCAGCCGAAGCGCCGGCCTCGACGAAGCTGGGCAAGGCGGCACGCGCAGCGAAGACCTCGACATCGTCGCCCGCGCACGATGCAAAACTCGAGCGAAGCGCCAAGGGGCCTGTCGCCAAAGGGGCGCGAAGTCGAACGCCCGGAGCATCGGTAGCACGGGGTAAACCGGCCGCATCGGCGGCGAAAGAGGCAAAGAAAGCATCGGCACGCCGGGCAAATCCGAACTCCGGCCGCAGGTCGGACGGGTAGGACGCGGCACTCGCGGACGCGAGCCACCAAGTTCCGCGTGCCCGGTGGTTCTACACCGCTGCCGTCAGCCAGCGAAAACCGCGCGCCAAGGCCGACACGTGCTGGATTGCCGGCAGGTTTCGCGTGATTTGGCGATCCGGATGGAAAACAGCATCGCCTGGGATTACATGACCGAGGTAGCGCGACCAGCGCCGCTTCACCGGTGAGTTTTGACGCCCCGTTCCCGCCATCCCCCAACATTGCCCTCCAAGGAAGAGCTGCTTGCTTTTATCGGGGAGCAGGCCGGCAAGGTCGGGAACTCGCGAGATCGCCCGCGCCTTCGGCCTCAAGAATGCGGACCGCGCCAGTCTCAAGCAGATGTTGCGAGGGCTGGCGGACGAAGGCACCATCACGAAACAGCGCAAAAAGCTCAATCGTGCCGGTGCGCTGCCGAATGTCGTCCTTGCCGATATCATCGGCCGCGACGCCGATGGCGAACTCCTCGCCATACCAGCCCAATGGGACAACACACAAGGCGCAGCGCCGAAAATTCGGGTCAATGGGCCGCGCGCACGTCGAGCCGGCGAGCTGCCGGGCGTCGGCGACCGCGCACTGCTGCGCATTGAGCCCGCGCGGGACGCCGATGACGAGGTCCGCCATGAGGGCCGTCCCATCAAGGTCATCGATCGGGCGAGGCAGCGCGTGCTCGGGATTTTCCGCCACGCCGCAAGCACAGCGGGCGCTGGCACGACCGGTGGCCGGCTCGTCACCATAGACAAGAAGAATTTCGGGCGCGAACTCATGATCCCCGCCGGTGCCACAGCTGGCGCCGAGGAGGGCGACCTCGTCGCCGTCGAGGTGAGCCGGGGAGGTCGGTTCGGCCGACCGACCGCTCACGTCAAGGAGCGGCTCGGCTCGCTTGCGAGCGAGAAGTCGGTGAGCCTGATCGCAATTCATGCCCATGGCCTGCCCGAAGAATTCAGCCGCGAGGCCCTGCGGCAGGCGGAAACCGCACGGCCGGTCGCGCTCGGCGCCCGCGAAGACTGGCGCGACGTGCCCTTCGTCACCATCGACCCGGAAGATGCCCGCGACCACGACGACGCGGTGTTCGCGCGGGCGGACACCGATCCCGCCAACCCCGGGGGCTTCATCATCGACGTGGCAATCGCCGATGTGGCGCATTATGTGACGCCCGGCTCACCGCTGGACAAAGAGGCGCTGGCGCGCGGCAACTCGGTCTATTTCCCGGACCGCGTGGTGCCGATGCTGCCCGAACGCCTCTCCAACGATCTGTGTTCGCTCAAACCCGACATCGACCGGCCCGCGCTGGCGGTGCGCATGACCATCGGCCCCGATGGACGCAAGCGCGACCACCGTTTCCACCGGGCCCTGATCCGGTCGGCGGGGAAGCTTCATTATGCGCAGGTGCAGGCCGCCATCGACGGCCGGACGGGCGGGATCACCGAGCCGCTGCCGGCGCTCGTCATCGCGCCGCTCTATGCTGCCTATGGAGCGCTCAAGCGCGCGCGCGACGAGCGCGGTCCCCTCGACCTCGAACTGCCGGAACGAAAGCTGGTCCTCAACGCTGACAAGACCGTTGCGGGCGTGGTCACGCCGCCGCGCCTCGAGTCTCACCGGCTGATCGAGGAGTTCATGATCCTTGCGAATGTCGCCGCGGCCGAGACGCTGGAGCGCGCTCGGGTGGCCTTTCTCTATCGCGTGCATGACAAGCCGTCGGTCGAAAAGCTTCATGCGTTGCGCGAATTCCTGGCCACGCTCGACATTTCGCTGCCGCACGGCGGCGCCCTGCGCCCCGAAGGTTTCAACCGTATTCTCGACCGCGTCCGCGGCCGCGATACCGAAAAGCTCGTGAACGAGGTGGTGCTGCGCAGCCAGGCCCAGGCCGAATATTCCGCCGAGAACTACGGCCATTTCGGCCTGAACCTGAAGCGCTATGCGCACTTCACCTCTCCCATCCGCCGCTATGCGGACCTCGTCGTGCATCGCGCGCTCATTCGCGCGCTCAAGCTTGGCGAGGACGGGCTGCCGCCGGGCGCAACGGTAGAGACGCTCGGGAAAGTCGCGACAAGCATTTCGGCGGCGGAACGGCGCGCGCTTGCCGCGGAGCGCGAGACTTTCGACCGCCTCGTGGCGCATTTCCTTGCCGACCGCCTCGGCGCGACCTTTGCCGGCCATATCAGCGGAGTGATCCGCTCGGGCCTGTTTGTGAAACTTGACGACTTGGGAGCGGACGGATTCATCCCGGCGGCGACGCTCGGCAATGAGTATTTCCGTTATCATGAACGTTCCCACGCACTCATCGGCGATGCGACCGGGGAGAGCTTCCGCCTCGGCGATGCCGTCACCGTACGACTTGTCGAAGCTGCCCCGGTCGCCGGCGCATTGCGGTTCGAGATGCTTGGGGATCGCAGCGATGCAAGGCGCGACAGCTCGGAACGGTCGTCTGCTCCTGGGCGAGGCCGGAACAGCGGGCGCACGAAACGCCCTGAAAGAGGTCGAAAATCGCCGGACAGGGAAGCCAAGCAACGCAAGCGGAAGCGTGACCGATGACATGGCATGACACCTCAGGCCAGGACACCTCAGGCCAGGACACCTCAGGCCAGGACACCTCAGGCCAGGACACCTCAGGCCAGGACACCTCAGGCAGACACCTCAGGCCAGGACACCTCAGGCCAGGACACCTTGCCCGGGCGGCCGTTATGGCCGGCGCTGCGCCGCGGCTTCATCGGCCGATGTCCGAACTGCGGGCGCGGCCCGCTTTTTCGTGCCTTCCTCAAGGTCGCCCACCGCTGCCCGGTCTGCGGGACGGAGTTGCACCATCAGCGCGCCGACGACGCCCCGGCTTATTTCGTCATCCTGATTGTTGGTCACATCGTCGTGCCGCTCGCGCTCGTAGTCGAAGTCGCATACGCGCCGCCCTATTGGCTGCACGCGGTGCTCTGGCTCCCGCTGACACTCGGACTAGCGATCGGCCTGCTGCAGCCCGTCAAGGGCGCCATCGTCGGCTGGCAATGGGCGAACTACATGCACGGTTTCGATCCGCGCGCCGCCGCGGCCGAGGCAGCGGCCGGTGCCGACCCGGTGTCCCGCTGAAACGCTCCGTGGAATGACCACGGACCTTACCGATCGACTGGCCGAGTTCCTCGCCATCGGCGACACCGGCGGCAATTTTTCGGGCGCGCGCATTCGCGATGCCGCAACCATGATCGTTATCGACCGCAGCCGCGCGGTGCCGACGGTGCTGCTCGGCCGACGTCATCAGGGGCATGTTTTCATGCCCGGCAAATACGTTTTCCCGGGCGGCCGGGTTGAGATCGCAGACCGGCATATGCGCGCCGCGACCCCGCTCGATCCTCGCGTCGAAGCCCGGCTGATGAAAGACCTGCGCTACCCCAGTCCGCAGAAGGCGCGCGGCTTGGCGCTCGCCGCCATCCGCGAAGTTTTTGAAGAGACGGGACTCGCGCTTGGCGTGCGCTGTGCCCCATTGCCGGCCGGGGAGCCGAATGCGGGCGCTCTGCCGAGCGAGGAATGGGCGCGCTACCATGAGACTGGCGTCGAGCCGGATCTCGCCGGCTTGCATTTCATCGCCCGCGCCATCACGCCGCCGGGACGGCCGCGTCGTTTTGATACGCGCTTCTTCGCGGTCGATGCCGAAAGGATCGCGGCACGTATCGAAGGCGTGGTGGGACCCGACACCGAGCTCGTCGATCTCGTGTGGCTGCCGCTCGAGGAACAGGCATTGCTCGAAATGCCCGGCATCACCATGGCGGTGCTGGAGGAACTGAAGCTTCGAACCGCAGCCGGTTTCACCCACGACCTTCCCGTACCGTTCTACCGCATCCAGCGCGGTCGCCGCATTCGCGAATTGCTGGAGTAAGGGCTCCCGCCAAAATAGCGGCTCGGTCGCTCGACAAAAATCGGCAGTCCAGTGCGGGTATTTTGGCGGGTACCTTAACCGGATCAGCCGATCACGCGCTTCGCAGCATGCGGGCCTTGTAGCCCGCGCCCGATCGCCCCGTTATATTCCGCACATGCTTTCCAATCCGATCACCGTCGAGGTCGTGCGCAACGCGGTCAATGCTTATGCCGACGAAATGGCAACCGCGCTGTGCAAATCCGCCTACAACATGATGATCTACGAGGTGCGCGACTTCTGTTGCGGCCTCGTCGATCCAGACGCGCGGATGATTTCGCAAAATCGCGGCGGACTGCCGATCTTCCTTGCCGACCTCGGCGTCGCGGTGAAGGACGGCATCGATCGCTACGGACTCGACGGTTTTGCGCCCGGTGACGTCGTCATCATGAACCACGGCCGCGTCTGCGGGCAGCACCTCAACAATGTGGTGGTCTATGCGCCGTGTTTCCACGACGGCAAGGTGGTCGCATTCGCGGCAAGCCGCGCCCATTGGGTGGATATCGGCGGCAGCCGGGTCGGCTTCGGCTCGGTCGAGACCACGGAAATCTATCAAGAGGGACTGCAATTCCGCTCGCTCAAAATCTACGAGGGCGGAAAGCGCAACGAAACCTTGTGGCAGTTGATCGCCGATAATGTCCGCTTTGCCGAAGCCGCACTTGGCGACCTGCGCGCCCAAGTGGCCGCCTGCCAACTCGGCATCCGCCGCTATGCCGGCCTGGTCGACCGTTACGGGCGGGATGTCGTTACGACGGCAATCGACGCAATCTGGGACAGTACCGAGCGCGAAGCGCGCGCCTTCATCGCAAAAGTCCCGGACGGGGTCTACGAGGCGGAAAGTTTCCTTGATAATGACGGCCGCACACTCGACGTGAAGCTGCGCGTCAAGGTCAGGGTCGTGATCGACGGCTCCCGCATGGTGGTGGATTTCTCCGACATGCACGACCAGGTCCCCGGACCGACCAATTCCGGCTATTCCGGCGGGCTTGCCGCCGCCCGCGTTGCTTTCAAATGCCTGACGCTGCCGCAGGCACCGGTGAACGAGGGCTGCTTCCGCCCACTCGAAATCATCCTCCCCGAAGGCAAGCTCTTGAATGCGCGGCCGCCGGCGGCGCTCGGCTTGTGGAGCATCCCGTTGCCGACCGTGATCGACACGATCCTGAAGGCGCTGGCGCCCGGGCTCCCCGGAATCATCCCGGCGGGTCACAAGGGCGACATGGGCGGCTGTTCGTTCTCCGGATTCCGCGCCGATGGTCGCCGCTTCCTGCTGATGAACATCTTTGGCGGAGGCTGGGGCGGCCGCCCGCACGAGGACGGCGAATCCGCCGCAGTATCTATCTGCCAGGGCGACGTGCGCAATGCGCCGGTGGATTCCAGGAAATTGTGTATCCGTTCCTGATCGAGCGGTTCGCGTTGCGCCCCGATTCCGGCGGTGCCGGCCGTCACCGCGGCGGCCTCGGCACCGAAATCACCTATCGCGCGCTCGCCAAGACGCTGACCAATATCAATTGCGAGCGCACCAAGCATCCGCCATGGGGTTTGAACGGCGGCAAACCAGGCGCGGTAAACGAGGCACGGCTGGTGCGTCGCGACGGCACCGAGCAAAAGCTTCTCAAGGCTACCTCGGTGCCGATGGAGCCGGGAGACCGGCTGATCTTCCGCACCGCCGGGGGCGGGGGGTTTGGCGATCCGCTGCTTCGGGAGCGGCACCATGTCGCCGAGGATGTCGCCAAGGGCTACGTCTCGCACGAAGCAGCTCTTCGCGACTATGGCTGTGGCGAAGCGCAGGACGACGCGGCGGAGTAGATTTCAAGCGCCGGTTGATGGCCGGACGGCATTCCCGACCCATAGCTCGACAGAAATTCAAGAAGGAAAGGCGATGCCGGAACATACACTTGGCCTTGCGGCTGCGAGGCGGCGGAGCCTCGTGGAGGGGATGGCGACGGCGGGGATCGACCATTTCATCGCCTACGGCAATGCGTGGCAGGGTGATTATCTGCGCTTCGCTTGCGACTTCGGCATTCTTGAAGGACACGGCATCGCGCTCGTCGCCGCCGACGGCGCGACACCGGAACTGTTTGTTGACAGTGCGACCGAGGCCGAGCGCGCTGAGGCGGAACTGCCGGGCATTACCGTCCACCTTGCCGGCAATATCGCGCGCGCGGTGGCGGCCAGGATCGAAGGTTTCGCAAATGCCAGGCTTGCGGCCGCACCTCGGCGGTTCTTGCCAGGCTGGCTGGTCGATGCCGGCCGCAGCTTTTCTATCGAAGACGGTACGCCGCTGCTCGACCGTTTGCTGATGTACAAGCTGCCCGAGGAAATCGCGGCGATCCGACGCGCCGCCGCGCTCGCCGACGAAGCCTATGTCCGGTTTCGCAACGCGGTGGCGCCGGGGCGCCGGCAATACGAGATCGTCGCGGAGCTGGAGAGTTATCTGCGCCGCCACGGCTGCCCCGACAATTTCATGATCATCGGCTCCGGCGGCCGCGATGTGTTTGGGATGACGCCGCCATCGGAGCGCGAGATCGCGGCCGGCGATCTCGTCACCACCGAGCTCACCCCGGCGCTCAAAGGTTATTACGTGCAGATCTGCCGCACCCTTGTCGTCGGCACGCCGAGCGCTGCGCAGTCAGAGGCATTCGCCGTCTTTCGCGAAGCCCTGGAAGCCGGCCTCCAAGCGGTGAAGCCCGGCGCGACTGCCGCCGACGTCGCCCGCGCCGAGAATGACGTGTTTCGCAAGTTCGGCCTCGGGGATTATGTCACCAACAAATACACCCGGGTGCGGGGTCATGGCCTCGGCCTGTTCGCGGATTCGAAGCCGCACATCCTGGAGGACGTCACCACTGTCCTTGAACCTGGCATGGCATTGATTGTCCATCCCAACACCTATCACCCCGAGGCCGGCTACATCGTGCTCGGCGATGCGATCGTCGTCACGGAAACGGGCGCAGAGGTGCTGACGCGGACGCCGCGCGAGCTGTTCCAGGTCGCGGTTTGACACTGACGCACGCCAGCGCATGATCCCGAATTGCCCGCGGACTTTTCGGACAAGATCATGCGCAGAACCAAACCCGACCGAGCGGGAAGCGGTTCAAGCTGAACGCATCCCGCTCCGACGAGGCGCAGCATGCGACGCGGACTGATCTCGCGCTCTCCTGTCGAGCTTCCCGACGCGGTGCTCGACCAACGGGCGGCGCGGCTGCGCGGGGCGATGCACGCCGCCGGCTTCGACGCGGTGATGCTCTATTCCAATATCACCCAGCCTGCCGGCGCATCGTGGGTGACCGGTTTCGTGCCCTACTGGTCGGAGGCGCTGCTCGTCGTACCCGCGGCCGGCGAACCGGTTCTCGTCGTCGCGCTGACGTTTCGGGTCAAGCCGTGGATCGAGCGGACGAGTTGCGTCGGCGAGGTGGTCCATTCGCCGCGGATCGGCCTCGATGCGGCCCGCCTCGTCGCCAAAGCATCCGGTCCGCAAGCGCGCGTCGGCATCGTCGATTATGATCGGATTCCCGCAGGGATCGTGCAGGATTTGCGTGAGGGGGGCCCGATCTCGTCGTGACGGATGCAAGCGACCTGTTCGCGACGCTGCGTAGCCGGCCCGATCCCGCCGAAATCATGCTGGCAACGCGCGCCGGCATGGTCGCGAGGCGCGCACTCGCCACCGTGCCCGGCGATCCTTCCGGCACCGGCGAGGTGATCGCCGCCGTCGAAGCGCAAGCGCGCATGCTGGGCGCAGAGGAAATCTATGTTGCCGTCGCGCCCGACCTCGACCGCGACCTTCGTCTGAAGCGTGTCGAGGGCGAATTGCCGCTTGGCGAATCCTTCGCCGTGCGCGTGAGCGTTGCCTACAAGGGAAGCTGGGTACGGCGGGTCCGTTCATTCGTTCGGGCGCGTTCAAGCGAATCGGATGCACGCTGGGGCGCCGCCGCACAAGCCTTCGCCCAAGCGGTCGCACTCCTGCCGGACGGGGCGGGATTATCGCAATATGCGTCTTTCCTGGTCGAAGGATGTAGGCTGTCCCAGCCTCTCGAGCCACTGATGGGTTCGCGCGTTGACGCGGCGCGGCCTCCGGGACCCGGCGCCCTGGTCACCGTTCAGGCCTGCATGAGGCTGAATAACAAGCCTGTCTTGATTGGCGCCCCTGCCCTGCTCGGCCAAGACGGGGCCGCCACGGGACTGCTTGGCGCACTCGATTAACTACAGTCTAGACGAGCGGGACGCGTTCAGTTTGAATTGCCTGCCGCTCGGTTCTGTTTTGCGCACCCGTCGCGGACTGCGCTCGACGACGGATGCGTTGATGATTTGCGCATGATCTTGTCTGAAAAGACTGCAACTCTGCGGGATCATGCGCTGGTTGACTGCTTCTCAGGCGGGCATTGACCAAATTCGGGTTTCGATGGCCGGGGACGGTGATTTTGCCGTGCATCAATCCTTTCTGTTTTGCACCGCAACAAAGGTATGATATTACTGTCGAATTGAAAGGTAAGGAGAGAATCAATGCTTGGCGTCGTAAAGATCACTTCAGTCATGCTGTCACTTTTCGTCGTAACCACGGCTTTTGCCGCTAACGACCGTGCCGAGGCGCAGAATAAAGGACACGGTCGGCAAATGATGCACAAGATGGACAAGGACCGGAATGGGCGGGTGTCGAAAGCCGAGTACATGCGGTACATGGAAGGCCAGTTCA
The DNA here is from genome assembly GCA_963844635.1 of uncultured Alphaproteobacteria bacterium. Taxonomy (GTDB): domain Bacteria; phylum Pseudomonadota; class Alphaproteobacteria; order Rhizobiales; family Xanthobacteraceae; genus JAJPKK01. Next base: position 39,151 of record CAWJPD010000014.1, on the reverse strand, counting down.
ATCGCTTGGACGTGAACAGGAATGGCTCAATCTCGGCTAGTACCTCTGCACAGAGGATATGACGGGTTGGAGCTTTGGGAGAAGTTCTGGATCGACGCGAAGGTGGATGCTTCGCGCCTTGCCGGGGATACGCGTGATAAGGCCCTGGCGTTCGAGAGTTAGCACCATCTGGTGGACGGTGGGCGGGGTGACGGCGAAGAACCGTTGGATATCGGCTTCGGCGGGCGATCGGCCGATGACGAGGGTATAAGCGTGAATGAAGGCCAGATACTGGCCTTGCTTGTCGGTGAAGCGAGGGGGCGCGAAATCCACGCCACATAGATTGATTCAACTGGGCCTCGAAATCACAAGGAGGCCCTGATGAATATCCGCTATCGCTTTGATCTGACCGGCGAGGAGCGTGAGGACCTTAAGCGGATGCTGGGCGCCGGCACATGTTCGGCTCGGAAATTGAAGCGGGCGCAAATCCTTCTGGCGGCCGATGCCGGCGCCAGCGATGAGGTGATCGAACGTACGATCGTGGTGGGTGGATCGACGGTTTATCGCACCAAGCGCCGATTTGTGGAGTGTGGCCTTGAAGCCGCCTTGAGCGAGGAGCCGCGATGTGGCGCCGAGCGCAAACTCACCGGCAGGGACGAAGCGCTCTTGGTCGCAACGGCCTGCTCGAAGCCGCCGGCCGGGCGCAGTCGTTGGACGCTGGAACTTCTGGCTGGCGAGATGGTCAAGCTGACGGCCCACAAGGGGCTTTCCCGCGAGACGGTTCGACGCCGCCTTGCGGAAAACGATCTCAAGCCCTGGCGCAAGGACATGTGGTGCATTCCCACGGTTGATGCCGAATATGTGGCGCGGATGGAGGATGTGCTGGACCTCTACAACGAGGAAGCGGATCCCAAGCGTCCGGTCGTCTGTTTTGACGAAAGTCCAACTCAGCCCATCGGCGAAGTGCGCGAGCCAATCCCGGCCAAGCCGGGACAATTGGAGCGCTTCGACTGCGAATACCGGCGCAATGGCACGGCCAATCTCTTCGTCTTCCTCGACGCCCATAAATCCTGGCGCAAGGTGAAGGTCACAGACCGACGCGCGGCAGAGGACTTCGCAAACTGCATGCGCGATCTGGTCGACGTGCACTTTCCCAAGGCCGACAAAATCCGGGTCGTGCTGGACAATTTGTCGACCCACTCTGCGAGCGCGCTCTACCAAACCTTTCCAGCGCCGGAAGCGCGGCGTATCCTACGCCGCCTCGAATTCCATCCCACCCCCAGGCACGCAAGCTGGCTCAACATGGTCGAAATCGAAATCGGCGTCCTTCGCAGCCAGTGCCTCGACCGTCGCATCGACAATCGTGAATTGCTTGCCTTCGAGATCGCCGCGTGGGAGCGCCAAAGAAACAAAAGCGGTGCACGAATAAATTGGATGTTCACGCCAGAAAAAGCGCGCGCCAAAATGGCCCGCGCCTACCCAGCCCCACTCGACGACTTCATAACCCCTGTGCAGAGGTACTAGAGAGATGTCCAGGTTCTGCAGTTCTTCTGGCGACATCAACGACCCAATCAGGATTTGCGAGTGAACAATTTGTCAGGTGCCTAGTACTGAAGATCGGAGGATAGTGATTCAGAGAGTGCCCACCCCCTCACCCTCGAAAGCGCCCGCGATCGCGTGCGCTCCCTCTTCCCCGCCGAATCTCAGAGACTTGCCTCATAGGCTATAGCGGGAGAGGGTGGAGGGGGGAGAGGGTGGAAGGGCCGAAGGCCCGACCGGATGAGGGGGCGGCCCTCATTCAACCGATCATTTTCAGTGATTTCGGGTATTGAGCCAGCAATGCGCCGGTGCGGCAACGGCGCCTTTACGCGCGGGTTCAAGCAAGCTTCGATCCGGTCTACCATCCCCGGAGCTGAGGCCGGCGCCCGTTCTCGATGTTCAAGCTGATTGGAATCATTATCGCCGCAACGCCCGTCGTTCTCTTCCTGAGAACGATCTTCAAGGGGCGCTTGGCCAAATCGCAGGCCTTTGCTGATTTCAAGAAGCACGTCGATTATGTGGTATGGGCCATTCTTGTGATGATCGGGTGCTCGGTACTTTATGCGATTGTCAAACTCGCGCTGAGCCGGGGCTGATAGGGAGAGATCGCGACATGAATGCATCGCGAGGGTAAAAGACAGCCTGTGCTGGCGTATTTCTATTTTCCGCCGCCCGCGCCGGTGGCGCCCGCAGCCCCATTGTTGGTGCTTGGCGTGCCGTTCGGTACCCCAGGTCCCGGAGTGATGCCGCCGATGCCGCCGATGGCCGCCGCCCCTTTGTCGGCATCCGGCCCGAGTTCCTGCCGGCACCTTGTCGGCATCCGCATTGATGGTGAGGCAGGTCAGCCAGCCGACATAGCTCGGCGGCCCGGCGTAGGTTGCCTCCACCGCGCATCTTGCCTTCTGTTGGCGGGTAAATTTTGGCCACTGTTCGACCAGCGCCTTGCGGGCAAAATCCTCCTCCGTGAGGCAATCAGGGACGGAGGACTGCCGGCAACTTGGCTTGATATCGAGATTTGGCACGCTCGCCATTGATCGGCTTGACGCTTTACCAGGGTGCCGAGGCACCGCGGCGGAAAAGCTTGTGGCAGTGAGCGCCAATGCAAATCCCGTTGGAAGAGAAATCCACGCTGCAGGTTTCATGACCGCACTCGGTGAACAGTTGACATTCTACCATAACGCGGCCGCCTCCCCTCCCGTTGCATGCAAAGAAGCAACTTTCTCCTGTCGGTTAACGGACCGTTGTCGGCAGTGGCCGAGTCAAGCCTTTTGCAGCGCAGTCGAAAGATCGGTGGCGATATCGTCCTCATGTTCGAGACCGACAGACAGTCTGATGAGGCCGTCGCTGATCCCGAGTTCCGCGCGAGCCTCCGGCGTCAGGCGTTGATGCGTGGTGGTTGCCGGATGGGTGACGAGACTCTTGGCATCGCCGAGATTGTTGGTGATGCGCAGGAGTTTGAGCGCATTGAGAACGCGAAACGCAGCCGGCTTGCCGCCTGCGACCTCGAAGGCGATCAGGTTAGAGCCGCCGCGCATCTGTTTGCGTACCGTCGCTGCCTGCGGGTGGTCGGCGCGGCCGGGATAGATCAGCCGCGTGATCTTCTGGTGCTGGGCCAGGAAATCGGCAACCTTGGCGGCCGTCGCAGTCTGCCGCGCGACGCGCAGCGCCAGCGTCTCCAGCCCCTTGAGCAGCACCCAGGCGTTAAACGGCGACATGGCGGGGCCGGTCTGCCGCAGCAGATTGTGAATATGGTCCTGGATGAAGCTCTGCCCGCCAAGAATGATGCCGCCGAGGCAACGGCCCTGGCCGTCAATATGCTTGGTTGCCGAGTAGACGACGCAGTCGGCGCCGAGCGCGAGCGGCGACTGGTACAGCGGCGTCGCGAACACATTGTCAACCACGAGCCGCGCTCCGACCTCATGTGCGATCCCGGCGATTGCCGCGATATCGAGCACCTCGAGCGTGGGATTGGTCGGGCTTTCGAGAAAAAACACTTTCGTGTTCGGCCGCACGGCGCGGCGCCATTCGTCGAGGTCGAGGCCGTTCACCAGCGTTAAAGCAACCCCGAAGCGTGGGCAAAATTCCTCGACGACCCAGCGACAGGACCCGAACAACGCCTTGGCGGCGACCACGTGGTCTCCCGCCTTCACCTGCCCGATGACGGCGTTATGCACCGCGGCCATGCCGGTCGCGGTGGCGCGCGCGGCCTCCGCGCCCTCCAGCGCCATCATCCGGTTCTCGAACATGTTCACGGTCGGATTGGAGAAGCGCGAATAGAGATAGCCTGGCTCCTTGCCGATAAAGCGTGCCTCGCACTGCTCGGCGCTGTCGTAGACAAATCCCTGCGTCAGGAACAACGCTTCGGAGGTTTCGCCGAATTGCGAGCGCAAAGTGCCGGCGTGGACGAGCAAGGTTTCAGGATGCAGTTCGGAACGAAGAGCGGGGGACGCGGACATCTCGACCTCCTCGAGAGCGCTGCTCTCGATCAGAAGAAGCCGGGTCAACGAAAACCCGGCCGTGGGGGGGTTCCCAAGGGGCCGGGCACACGCGTCCCCGGCCTTTTAGCGAGTTGTTTTACGTGGCTGCAAGCCGGCCGGCTCAAATGACCACGGGATAACCAAGCTATTAGGCGCGCGACCGCTTTCCGTCAAGGCGCCGTTCGGCTAGAGCGGGATGCGTTCAGCTTGAATTGCCTCCCGGTCGGTTCTCTTTGATTTTGCGCATGATCTTGTCCGAAAAGTCTGCAACTTTACGGGATCATGCGCTAAACGGCATCGCCAATCCGTCGTGTCGCGCCTCGCCGCTCGCGAAGGGGATTTGTTCAGCTTCCATCGCGTCCCGTTCGATTGCCTTTGATTTTTGCGTATGATCTTGTCGGAAAAGTCTGCAACTTCGGGATCATGCGCTAACGAGGTCACCCGCGTGCCGTTCAACCTGCGCGAGGATGACAGGGGAATTTTTCCGGACCGCATGATCGCGGCCCTCTGCAGAACCGGCGCGATCATCCCGCAATCGGAATTCGACGACGGGCAAGTTCAGCCCGCCAGCATCGACCTCCGGCTGGGCGAGATTGCCTACCGCGTGCGCGCAAGCTTCCTCCCTGGCCCCCACGCAACCGTCGCCGAGCGCATCGATCAACTCAAGCTGCACGAAATCCCGCTTGGTGATGGCGCCGTGCTGGAGACGGGATGCGTGTACATCGTGCCGGTGATCGAAAGTCTTGCGCTGCCGCCCGACATCACCGCCGCAGCCAATCCAAAAAGCTCCACCGGGCGCCTCGATGTTTTCACCCGGGTGATCGCCGACGAGAGCCGCGGCTTCGACCGCATCGATGCCGGCTATCACGGTCCGCTCTATGCGGAGATCAGCCCGCGCACCTTCCCCGTCCTGGTGCGCGAGGGGTCGCGGCTGAGCCAGGTCAGGTTCCATCGTGGCCGGGCGGTGCTGGCTGGCGATGCGCTCGTCGCCCTCAATGCCCAGGCTCATCTCGTTGACGCGATGGACCCGGATCTCAGCGACGGCGTGCCGGTCGGTGTCGATCTCGTCGGCTTCGGGGCGGACCGATTCATCGGTTATCGGGCCAAGCGCCATACCGGGGTTATCGACGTCGACCGGCGCGCGAGCTACGAGATCGCCGAGTTCTGGGAGCCGATCCGTGCCCGCAGGGACGAGACTCTGATCCTCGATCCCGGTGAATTCTACATTCTGGCATCCAAGGAATTGGTTCAGGTCCCGCCGGACTATGCCGCCGAAATGGTGCCGTTCGATCCGCTCGTCGGGGAATTCCGCGTTCACTACGCCGGCTTCTTCGACCCCGGATTCGGCTACAAGGAAGCGGGCGGCGGCGCGCGGGCGGTGCTGGAAGTCCGTTCGCGCGAGGTGCCTTTCATCCTCGAGCACGGGCAGATTGTCGGCCGGCTCGTCTATGAACGCATGATGGCCCGCCCGGATGCGCTCTACGGCCAGCAAATCGGCTCGAACTACCAGGCGCAGAACCTGAAGCTTTCAAAGCATTTCCGCAGTGCATGATCCCGAAAGTTGCGGACTTTTCGGCGATCCAATCTGAACGCATTACCCTCAGGGGGCAGGCGCCGCGGTTGCGCTGGCGACGGCGCCACGGGACCGTTGTGTCGCTGCGGAAAATTTCGTCCAGCGCTTTAACGATATGTTCGTCCCCTCAGCTTATCGTTGGTTGCCGTCAGAGCCAACTCTATTACCAATGGTTGTGAAATCGCCAGATGTTTGCCACTCTGCGAGACCGGCTGAAGACGGGCGTCACCGCTGCGTTGTTCACGATGATCGATGCCATGCATCTTGATCGACGTGCCGTCCAGTGCGAGCAACAGCCACAGCCGGCTGCCTTTGTCATCGACGACGAGGTCAGGATTTCCCAATTCGTCACGGATGTGCTGGCAACCCTTGGGATCCGTTCGCAGTCTTTTCGCACCGCCAAAGAGGCGATCGCCGCGCTCGAACGCGACATGCCTTCGGTGATCTTCCTCGATGTCGCGCTGCTCCAATCGGATGCAATCGATGTCGTCCACGGTCTTGGACGCGCCGGCTATCGCGGCATCGTTCACCTGATGAGTGGTGGCAATCCATCGCTCGTGGAAGCGGTGCAGCGCATTGGCGCACGGCAGGGCGTGTCGTTCGGCGCACCTCTTGCCAAGCCGGTCACGCGGGAAGCGATCACCACGGCGCTGCACCGGCACGGCTGGAAGACGAAAAGCCGCTCATAGCTGGCGAGCCTACCCGACATATGCAGATGGGTTGAGCGAACGTGAAAGCCATGACCCGCGGCGAACCGCGTTCAATTCCCCCGGGGCGCAATGGGTTTCGCCGCAGTGACGCCGCGCCCAAAGCCGGGAACTCTGCACCTTTTCGGACAAGATCATGCGCAAAATCAATGATAATCGAGGGGGAGACGATTCAAACTGAACGCATCCCGTCCTATGTGAACGATTCTGGGGCAGCCCCTATCCAACATAGCGGGAGAGCCACGCCAGCGTGCGACCGAGCGCCTCCTTGTGAGCGGCCTCATTGAAGCTTCCGCGTGCGTCGCAAGAAAAGCCATGGCCGGCATGGTAGACGTGGATCTCACAGTCGGGACGCTTCTGCTTGATAAGCTCGACATCCGCCATCGAGATCGAATGGTCCTGGTCGCCGAAATGGAGAAGTGTCGGCACCTTCGGCTCTTCATCGGCGTACTTGGCGATGACGCCGCCATAATAGCCGACGGCGCAAGACAGGCCGTCCAGCCGGCAAGCCGATAGAAAGGCGACGCTGCCGCCGAGGCAGTAGCCGACAATGCCGACTTTCCCGACATTCTGTGCGGCGCTGATGGCCGCGGCGGTGTCGCGCATCATCGCGGCCCAATCGATTTTGGGAACGAAGGTGCGGGCGTGCTCGACTTCTTGCTGCGAGTAGCCGCTTTCGAAATTCGGCTGAATGCGGTCGAACACCGCTGGAGCAACCGAGGTGTAGCCGTGTTCGGCGTAGCGATCGCATACCGTGCGGATGTGATGGTTAACACCGAAAATTTCCTGGATGATGACGAGGCCGCCTTTTGGCTTGCCCTGCGGTTCGGCCCGGTAGCCGCCGAGTTTGAAACCGTCCGAAGCGGTCAGCGAAATCGGTGTGCCCACGGTAGACCTCCCTCATGGCCGTCTTCCCGGCGCGGACCGGGTCTGGCGCCTATATGCGCCGTGTCAGGCAAAAGCAACCGAACGACACTGAACGACCCTCTCTGGCTGATCGGTGTTGTTCCCCCTTATTCAGCGAAATTCGCATGGTTGCTGCGCGCCGATAGCGGTGCCGGCAACAGAAGCGGGCAAGCGTTTTTTAAGGCTCAGCCACTACGCTGCCCGCGCCCGAGAATGCCTGGCTCTTCTGGGCGCGCGCGGTACCAGCCTGCGTCCGAAGGCCTGCAATTCCCGGCGCCGATCGACACGCTGCGTGCTCGGCTTCACTCCGCAAGACACTCCGCGATCATCCGGCGGCGGTGACGCATCGGAGAGAGTTCTCATGGAAGTTTTCGGCGAGATTGCCGCAACCATCTTCGCGACGCTGAAGGGTTTCTTGCCGAGTGCGGCGGCGTTCGCGATCGTTTTCACCCTGCTTGCGACATGGTCGAGCCAGGCTTGCAATCCGGGCAAGGCATGGTGGCGCAACCCGGGCCTTGTCACCGACGCCTGTTATCTCGTGATCATTCCCTTTGTCGCGCCTTACATGCGCATGAGCCTGATGATCGCCGGGGCCGCCATGTTGTCGGGCATCGCGGGTACGAAAGAGATCGCTGCCTGGTTCAACGAAGGACGCGGACCTCTTGCCGGACTATCGTTCTGGGGGCAGGTCGCGATCTATGTCGTCGCGTCGGATTTCCTGCTGTATTGGACGCATCGCATGTTTCACGGGGCCACATTCTGGCGCTTTCACGCGATCCACCACTCGTCCGAGGAGGTCGACTGGACCACGGCTTATCGCTTTCACCCGGTGAACTTGTGGCTCGGCTCTTTCATGGTCACTGCGGTCATGCTGTTCCTCGGCATCGGGCCCGCGGTGCTGCTATTTCTCGTCCCGTTCGACACTGCGACGGCCGCCTTCGTTCATGCGAACCTCAACTGGACGCTGGGACCGCTCAAATATGTCGTCGCGACGCCGGTGTTTCACCGCTGGCATCACACGCAGCCGGAAGACGCCGGCAACGCCAATTTCGGGTCGCTGTTCTCGTGCTGGGACCTGCTGTTCGGTACGTTTGCGATGCCTGCGGGCCGCCTTCCCGCGCGCTACGGCGTTGACGAGCCTGATTATCCCCAAAGCTTCTTCGAGCAACTCGCGCGCCCGTTCCAGGATATGATCGCAGCGTCGCGGCAACGCGCTGCGGTCGATGTCAGGGGCAACCCCGGTACATCGAACGGCGCGGCGGCCGAGCGGCAGAACGGGTCGCTCAAACCCTCGGACACCCGCGACGGCGCCCAACAACAGGCTCCATCCATCGTCCCCGCAATGTCGCCTCACGAAACCGCGACCGATCGGAGCGAGGCCGTACTCCGTGGAAGAACGCGCTAAGCTATACCAAGTGACTTTTGGCGCCAAAATCGCAGTGTCGGAGCGGCCGGTCGATGACTTTCGCGGCCGAACAGGTCACTCTGGGGCGGGTCGCGAGCCGAGCGATTTCACAGGTTAGGGCTCCGCGAAAATAGCGGCTCCGACACCCCGCGGAAATCAGCAGCTTTGGTGCGGCGCACGGCCCTAGAACCGATTCGGTTATTTTCGCAGGCTACCCTTTAGCCGGACCGCGCGGCGGCGGCTTTGTCGCCGACGCAGCGCGCGACGGCATTGACGAGGTCGCGCGGCATCAACGGCTTATAGAGCCGGCACGCGGCTCCCAGTTCGGCCGCGAGGTCAAGGAAGTCGCGCCCCGGTCCGAGACAATTGCGAAATTTTTGCGGGGCGATGGCGATAATCGGCACGGTCGGCGCGCGTTCGCATGAAAGTGCGAACCGGAGCAAGCCCCTCGAGCCCGGGCGCCGCTGCATCGAAGATGACGGCATCGAACAGAGTGGTTTCGAGTGCCGTCACCGCGGAATAACCGCTGGCAGCGGCTGTGACTTCGAAACCTTCTGCCTCCAGCACCCGCCGGATCGCCGTCCGCGACGCCTCATCGTCATCGACAACGAGCACGCTCGTCATGGCGCCGCCGCCGGGCGGAAGGAAGACGGGCTGCCGCTCTCCCGCCCCAAGTCCTGTGCGGCGGCCATCACCGGAGACCAGCCGGTGAACGAAATCGCGCCCTCAATGCCACCGACGACCTTCATCGCGCTTCCCCGTTCCACGGCATTGCCGCTCGCGCACTGGCTCTCATCCATGAGCGCTCTCATAAGTTGATTTTTGATAAATAAACTACTATAAGTAGCATTGGAACTGTGGGCGCGTTAGAAAAAGATTTACGATTTGGGACAGCTTCACACAAGTATTTCCGTTAGAGTCCGTCTTAGAACTTGCTCAAGGGTTGCAGAGCTTTCGCAGCATGAGGCGGATGGAGGCGATTTTCAAGAACGCGAGGCCGCTGGAGTTGAGATTTTCCCAGTCCTTGGCGAGACGGCGGCAACGGTTGAGCCAAGCAATGGTGCGCTCGACGATCCACCGCTTGGGTAACGGCACGAATCCTGAAGCGCGATCGGATCGTTTGACGATCTCGGTCTTGAGATAGGGCAGCATTTTGGCGAGTCCATCGGCAAAAATCGGACCTTGATAGGCGCTGTCGGCAAACAGCTTCTGAAGAAATGGAAACTTACCAAACAGCGTGGCCAGCAGCAGCAGGCCGCCATCGCGATCCTGGACGTCGGCGGCGTGGACGACGGCGTGCACCAACAGACCGAGCGTGTCGACGAGAATATGCCGTTTCTTGCCCTTGATCAGCTTGCCCGCATCAAAGCCGTGCGGATCGATGTTGGCCCCCCTTTTTCGGCGCTTTTCACGCTCTGACTGTCGATGATGGCTGCGGTGGGGCTGGCTTCACGTTCCGCCCGTTCGCGGCATTCCACGTACAGCGCGTGATGAATGCGATCGAGCACGCGGTCGCATCGCCACCAGACGAAGTAGTTGTACACCGTGCTGTGCGGCGGAAAATCCTTCGGAAGAGCACGCCACTGACAGCCGGTGCTCAGGATGTACATCAGGCCGTTGACCACCGCACGCATGTCGGTGCGGCGCTTGCCACCACCGGGCCGCGGCGGCGGAATCAGCGGCGCAATAACTGTCCACTCCTCGTCCGTGAGGTCGCTCGGGTATCTCAGATGATCGCGGTTGTATCTCGGTCGGTTCCTCTGCGTCCACATCGGCGGCCCTCCCCCACGAATCAGACCGCCTCCTTTGAATCACAAATGATTCCGTCGACTCTAGAAGTTTTAAGACGGACACTTAGGTATTTTTACTTATGTGAAGCATTATAATAAGTAATGATTTTGTATAGTTACGTATAACTAAGTAATAATAAGTATATCACTCGCTCTTTATCCAGTACAAACTATAGTTAAGCTCATGTATTTTCACGTTTTATTTTACTTGCGATGTAACCTTAAAGCAGCGCGGGGAATTCAAGGGGGGTGGGCGTGCGAGCCGATCAATTCCATGACCGCTTGGCTGCGGTACGGCGGCGCTTTGCGGCGTCGCTGCAAGGCAAGATCGAAACGACCGTGGCCGAACTGCCGCGCCTGTCCTGGGACAGCGAAACCGCGGCCGGCGGGGTCGAGGCCTCCTACCGTCGCATCCACGAGATGTGCGGAATTGCGGCGACGGTCGGCTTTGTTGCAACCGGCCGGACCGCAAAGATGGCGGAGGACATCCTCATTGCCGCGTTTCGCGGCCGCCGTGGCCTCGCACCGGACGAGCTACTCCGACTTCGCGCCGTACTCGACGAGCTCGCCATGGCTGCTGCGCGCGAATTGCACGCGGTTCTCTCCGCCCTCCCGGTCACAGATGAGCGGTAAAATCCTATGCGTCCCCCACGTCCATTCGGCGTTTGGCTCGCCACCTGCCTTGTCCTTGTGCCAGCGCGAAACGCGCTGTCGCAGACCCGCGCGCCGGGCGCTGTGGCCGCGCGGAGTTCTGCGTCAGTCCCCGATCTCGGCTTTGCCGCAGCGCCGCGACCGCGGCCCAGCGCTCTCGTTTCGCTGACATTCGCCGATCTCGGTTTCGGCAACGGCATCCGCTTCGCCAATCTCGGCGGTCGTCGCGAAATCTTCGTGCAGTTGCCGCAGGGAGCGCCGGTCAATCCCGCCGAATTGGTGCTCGCGCTCGACGACATCAGCGCACGTGAGGCACGGCGCAACCTCGAAATCCTGGTGAACGACCGCAGCGCCGCCGCAGTGGCGCTCGATGGGCGCGGCACCACACGCACGGTGCGCATCCCGCTTGGCGGCGCCAAGACCGCGGATGGGTTCCTCAAACTCGCGTTCCAGTATTCCGGCGCCGCCACCCAGGATCGCTGCATCGACGTGCGTTCGATCGGGGACAGCCTGACCATCCGCCCGGAATCCGCGGTCGAGCTCGAAGCCGATGTTTGGGGAATATCCGATGTTGCCACCACAGCGGCGTTGATGCCGCGCGAGGTCGCGCTGGTGTTGCCGGGACGGCGGCTTACGCCACGGGAAATTGAGGCGGTACTGACCGTCGCCCGCGCGCTCGCCGCATCGGGCATCGCAGCAGCTTCCATTACGGCTACGAGATTTTGGCGGAGCTCGGCAAGCGCAGCGATCCGCGGCGCTGGACTCGTGGGATCGTCGTCATCGGGGACGTGGAGGAGGTCGCCGGGCATCTCGACGCTCCGGTCGCGACGCTCGCCGGTCCGGTGCCGGACATGGGCACTCTTGCTGCGGTCCGGATCGGCGGGATGCCGGCCCTTCTTGTATCGGATGTCGCCGGAGTGAGCGCCAGCCGATTGATTGGCAGCCCGGCGGTCGCGGCCACGCGCGGTGTCGCCGCCGCCATAGTCGGCGCCAGCGGCAGCGCGCGGCAAGCTTCCGAACGCATCAGCTTCACCGAACTTGGTTTGACGCCGGCGCTTGCCGAAGTGTTCGGCCGCGCCGACATCTCGGTCGCCATCGACGGGCGCATGCTGCCGCCCGGGACAAAGGCCGCGCGGCTCGCTCTCGACGCGATGGTGGCTCCCGACGGCGCGGGAGAGCGGGCGGTGGTGAGCGTGTTCGTGAACGAACGCCTGCTCGGCAGTTCGGTCGCGCAGATCGATGACCCGACCCGGTTCGACTTGCCGCTCCCGGACGGCCTCGTCGGCGCCATCGCCAATGTCCGCGTCGTCATCCAGCGCCGCAGTGCCGAGGGCGATTGCCGCTTCGAACCGCAGGGCTACCCGGCCCAGATCCTCGGAACCAGTTCGGTCGTGCTCGCGCCCGCCGATGCCCATCCGCACGACTTCTCCGATCTTGCGGCGCGCTGGGCGGACGGCGTCGATATCCTTGTCCCGGAACGCCTCACCGCCGAGCCGGAACACGCGCTCGCCGCACTAAGCGCCGTGCTTGCTGCACTCGCGCCTGAGGCTGCGGTCATCAAAGTCAAACCATTCCCCCCGGGAGCGGTGCCGATTCCCGAGGCGTCTTTCATTGGCATCGGCGACGCCGTGCCCCAAAACATGGTGCCGCGTGCGCAATTCCACCGGGGCCGGGTTGTGGTGAAGGACCGTCAAGATCGCACGGTGCTCGACCTCGGCGGATTCTCGAACGGCGCGGTTGCCCAACTGGTGATGGCCGGCGATTTTCCCGGCTTGTGGCTGAAACCCCTTGCCGCCGACGGCACGTTGCCGTCTCCCACCGACCTTCATCTCGAGCACGGCGACGTCGCTTTCATCGACCGCAGCGGCGTTGCGATGGCGCTTTCGACAGAACGCGACACGCTGGTGCGGATCGCCTATCCGGAAGCAGTTTCTTGGTTCACGGTGGCGGAGCGGTTCCGTTCCTGGATCATCGGAGGCCTTTGGCTGCTCGCGACCTGCGGCTTCCTTCTCGGGCTGCAGAGGGTGCTGCGTCGCCGTGGCGACACAGCCCGTCAGTCCGAGGATTGAGCCGTGCAGCCACTCTCGCCAGTCGACCGCGCGCTGGGCGATCTATTGGTCGCGAGGCGGATCCTGACGCTCGCCCAGTTCGATGAAGCAGCAAGCCTTGCCGAACGGTGGAGCGTGCGTCTCGCCGACGCCATCCTGTCGCGCCGCTGGATCGCCCCGCAAGCCTTGTATCGAGGCCTCGCCTATCACTACGACCTGCCCTTCATCGATCTGATGACAGAGCCGCCTGACCGTTCGCTGCTCGTTGCGGCCGAAGCGGAGACTTATGCCCGCGGGCTGGTGCTGCCGTGGCGCAGGCGCGCGGGACGCCTCATCATCGCCACCGCCGAGCCCGGCCCCGCCACCATCCTGTTTGCCCGCGAGCGCTGGGGCAATGCCATCGACTTCGCCATCGCCTCAAAGTTCGACATCGCCTGGGCGGTGCAGGCGGCATTCGCCGATGAATTGTCGCGCCGCGCCATTCTCGATCTTGCAGAGCAGGACCCGATCCTGTCGGCGCGCCAGGTGTTCACGCCGGGCCAGGTGATTGTCGGCTACTGCATTGCCACGGCGCTGCTCGCCGGCCTTGCCATTGCACCGATCTCGACCCTGGTCGCCGCGAACGTGGCGATGAGCCTCTTCTATCTCGGCAATTTCCTGTTCAAGGCGATCCTGGTTTCGCTCGGCGGCGGTCGCTCGGCCGATACCGATCAGGCGATCGAGATCGAGGCGCGGGCGCTGCGCGAAGACGAACTGCCGGTATTCACCGTGCTGGTGCCGATGTTTCGCGAACCCGAGGTGCTGCCGGTTCTCACCGACGCCCTGCGCAAGCTCGATTACCCGCTCGGCAAGCTCGACATCAAGATCGTGCTGGAAGCGGGCGACAGCGAAACCATCGAGGCTGCGAAGGCGCTCGGCCTGGAAGGCGTGTTCGAAGTCGTCCGTGTGCCGCCTTCGCTACCGCAAACGAAGCCGAAAGCCTGCAATTACGCGCTGCAATTCGCGCGCGGCGAGTACCTCGTCGTGTTCGACGCCGAGGACCGGCCGGAGCCCGATCAATTGCGCAAGGTCGTCGCGACGTTCCGCAGGTCACCGGCCAATACCGCCTGCCTCCAATGTCGGCTCAACGATTTCAACGCCGGTGAAAACTGGCTCACCCGCATGTTCACGCTCGATTACTCGTTGTGGTTCGACCAGGTCTTGCCGGGCCTCGAACGGATGAACGTTCCTATTCCGCTCGGCGGCACCTCCAATCATTTCAAGATCGACGTGCTGCGCGAATTGCACGGCTGGGACCCGTTCAATGTCACCGAGGACGCCGATCTCGGCATCCGGCTCACGCAGAAGGGTTATCGGGTGGGCGTCGTCGATTCCACGACCTTCGAGGAAGCGACCTGCCAGGCGGGCAATTGGATCAGGCAGCGCTCGCGCTGGATGAAAGGCTACATGCAGACCTTTCTGGTCCACACCCGCAGGCCGTTGCACCTGATCCGCACCTGCGGCCTGCTCGGGTTTATCGGCTTCATCTTCTTCATCGGCGGCACGGTGGTTTCGGCGCTGTTCAATCCCGTGTTCTGGGTCATGTACCTCATCTGGGTGGCGGCGATTTTCAGCGGCTTCGATCCCATCTTCCCGCAATTGCTGCTGTTCCTCAGCCTGTTCAACCTTCTCGCCGGCAACGGCGCCTTCATCTACCTGCTGATGCTCGCCCCGATCCGACGCGGCTGGCTCAATCTCATCCCATATAGCTTCAGCGTGTTCGGCTACTGGGTGCTGTTGTCGATCGCCGCCTATAAGGGCCTTTGGCAACTGCTGCGCAATCCGTTCTATTGGGAGAAGACGCAGCACGGCGTGTCGAAGCACGCGACAACGTCTGTGGACGCCGCGGCGGAGCCGGTGTCATGACCCGCGTTGTCGCCGCCGGCGCGATCGGGGTTGCCGTCTTCATCTGCGTGCTGACGATGTCGGCGTTTGCCGTGCGCGCCGGCCTTGTGGGCGACGATGCTGTGGCGCTATGGGCGACCAGCATCGCGGCCGGCGATGGGGGCTTGTCGATCGGCCAGGTCGCCGCCGCCTATCCGACGCTGCCATTTCTCGCGAGTACGCTCATCGATCTGGTGACGCCGTCAGGCACGCCGGCACCGGCGCTGCTCGCTGCTGCGATCGCCGGAGGCTTGGCCGCCGCATGGTTCGTGTCACTGCAAGCTTGCGGGCTGTCCGTGCCGCTCGCAGGCGCAGCGACGGCGCTGCTGGTCCTCCATCCCGGGCTGTTGCGGGCAGCGGTTGCCGGTCCAGCGGAAATTTTGCTCGCGGTCTTTCTTTATTTGACCGGAGCCGCGCTGTTCGATCTCCGTGTACGGAGCGGCGTTTCCGAAGTGATGGCCGTAGGCCTCGGTCTCGTCGGCCTCGCCTTTTCTCATCCGATCGGAGCGGCGCTCGCCTGCGCGGCGACTCCCTTCCTGATCTTCGCCGTACGCCCGGCGCTGGCCGCAAACTCCGCCCTGAACGTCGTCTCGACATTGGTGTTTCCTACCATCTTCGCCGCGTCCTCATTCGCGTATGTTTCCTGGGTGTTTCCCGGCGCCGGCTGGAGCTTCTTGGTCGCGCCGGCCGAAGGCGTTTCGACCTGGACGGCTGCCTTCACCCGCGGTTCCGGGGCGATCCTCACCGGCGCGATCGCCCTCGATGCGGCAATCGCGATGGCCTTGGCGCTGATGCTCGGCGCGCCCGTTGCCGGTTTAGCGATGATACGCGTGTTCAGGCGTCGTCCGCTTCTTGTGCCGATGCTGGTGACCAGCGCCGCTACCATCACCGCGGCTGCCCTGGCGGTCGCGACCCGGATGTTCGGCGACCCGGTGGCGCTCACGGTGGCGCCCGCGGTGCTTGCCGCGCTTGCCGTCAGCCGCGTGCCCGATGCGCGCGGGCCAGCGACAACACTGATCGCACTGCTCGCGGCCGGATGGGTCGGCGGAACTCTTGGCCTCGCGCTCATCGACCCGCGCATCGCCCCAAGAGCGGAGAACGCGCTTGCCGCCGCCGAAGGCCTTGTCCGCGGAACTGAACCGACGGCCGGCGTCGACGGCGGAGAAAGAGCGGCGGCGCTCGACCTCGGCGGCGCCATCATCGGCCGCGACGGCGTGCTGGTCGACAGCATCAACGCGCCGGCGGTCGTGGTCGGCCGCGGTCGCGCGGCGGGTCTCGTCTCCCCCGCCAACGAGGAGTTCGCGCTGTCGATCCTCACGTCGTCGATCCGAACTCCGTTCGTGGCGGTTCCCGACCCGCAGGTCGGGGCCGGCGCCCAGGACCGATTGAACAAGGCCTTTCCGCAGCTTCATCAGCGCGGCGCGCAGGGCTATCGGCTCATCTACAGCAACGCGCAGTGGCGCCTTTATGCCCGTCAGTAACGGAGCGCCATTTTCACGAGCCTGAACGCGAAAATGAAAAGACCGGAGGTGTGAATGCGTATCCTGATCATCGACGATTCCGAGGACTCCCGCGACATCACCGAGGCGGCGCTGTTCTCCGCCGGATACACCGATGTCATCACCGCGCATTCCGCCCGGGACGCCTACCGGCTGCTCGATACCGCGGGGCCGCCAACGACGCCGGCCGCGCTCGCCGATATCGTGCTGCTCGACATTGTCATGCCGGAGGTTGACGGCATCGAGGCCTGCGCGCGGATCAGGAGCGACGGGCGCTATGCCGACACCCCGATCATCATGGTCACGTCGCTCGATGACATGGATAGCCTCGCCAATGCCTTCGTCGCCGGAGCGAGCGATTACGTCACCAAGCCGGTCAACCGCATCGAGCTGCTGGCGCGCGTGCGCGCTGCGCTCAAGCTTAAAGCCGAGCTCGAGCGTCGCCAGGCGCGGGAGCATGAACTTTTGGGCTTCATGTCGAGTTGGGGCGAGCGTCGCGCGTCGCTATGGATCGACACGGTCACCGGCCTGTTCGTCGGGGAAGTCGCCGAAGCCTACCTGATGGCGGCCACCGCACCGCAATTCGCGCGAAATTGCGCGGTCCTGGTGCTCGCGATCGACCGCCTCGACACTTACCGTTCGATCCAGGGTGAGGAGACTGTACGCACGATCCTGGCGCGGGTGGCGAACGCGGTGCGGAGCCTTGCAGCCAGCGTCGGCGTCATCGCCGCCGCGTATCGCAATGGTCTCATCCTCCTCGTCGGCCCGGAGCTCGCGACGGAGCCGGCGCGACAGCTTGGCGAGGCGTTGTGCGCCCGCGTCGCCAAGCTCGACATCGCAAATTCTGAATCGATCGCTGCAGACCACATCACCGCGAGCGTCGCGGTCGCAACCGCGCGCACGAGCCCGGCGCTGGATCGCATTTACCTGTTGACGAACGCGATTTCGACGGTGCGGAGCGCCGAGGCCGCAGGGGGCAATCGCGTCGTCGCTGTCGCGGTGTGACGATCGCCCGAAAGGGGCGCGCGGCGTGGAGTAAAGCGTGATGGCGTGCGGGACGCGTGTGCTTTGGGCCGCGAGGCATGGTTCGCGGCTGGTTCTGTTTCTCGGCATTGCCGTCGCGACCGCGCCGCTCCAAGTGAGCGCGGCAGCCTGGACGCTCGATGCCGGTACCGGCCAGGCCATCGTCACCGCGACCGCGAGCACCGCCAATGCGGTCTTCGACGGTGCGCGCGGCCTTTATCCCGCACCACGCTACAATAAATTCGATTTTCAGGGCCTGTTCGAATATGGCGCCACTGATTGGCTCACATTGGTGTTGAATCCCGGCTCCAGCGTGTCGATGTCGGGCCGCCGGTCGATGCGCGGCGCACCGGCTTCGACTACACCGAATTTGGTGCCCGCCTGAAACTGTTCAACTGGGATTCGTGGGTTGTGTCGGTGCAGGCCACGGGACGCTTGCCGGGCACGTCCGACCGCTTCAATCCGGCGGCAATCGGTTACACCGATCCGCAGACCGATCTTCGCGGCCTGGTCGGACGCAGCTTCAATGTCGGCGTCTGGCCGGCTTTCCTGGATGTCGAGGTCGCGCAGCGGATACGGACCGAGGGCGCGCCCGATGAGTTCCATGCCGACTTGACCTTCGGCCTGAAGCCGGATCCGGGGTGGCTCCTGTTGGCGCAGTCCTTCAATGTCGTGTCGGAAGGCTCCGGGACCTGGGGCTTCCCGAGCTACGACTATTACAAGCTGCAGCTGAGCGCGGTCCGTCAGGTCACGCCGGCGATCGCCGTCCAGTTCGGCGGCTTCACCGCCGTCACCGGCCGCAACACGATCCAGGAGAACGGTCTCGTTCTCGGGTTGTGGTACAGGTTCTGATCATGCGCACGATCAAAGTAATCGAGCAGGAGGTAAACAATACGAGAGCGGGTTCAAATCGATCGTAGGATGGGCAAAGCGCCCACACTGGCCATGCCACTTGCACGATGCGTAAACGCGCTGCCCACGCTGTCGGAGCTAACAACCGGCCGACCGCGTGGGCAAAATCGCCCCTGAGAGTCCGAACGTGGAAAGACGACGGCGCGCGATGTTGCCCCCCTACGCGCTGTGGTACAGGTTCTGATCATACGCGAAGCGCAAATCAAAAACCATCAAGCGGGGGGTGGGTTGATTGAACCGTCCCCATTAATCAACCGCCGCAGTGCAGACGCCATGCGCACAGCAGGACACCTTCGGCAGCCTTGCCCTGAACGGTGAAATCGGTATCGGCCGGCCCGCCGGCCCCAACATCGGTGAACCATCGCCAGACCAACACCCCGCGCACGGATGGCCGGGAGAGTACCCCAAGCCAGTCGCCCAGAACTTCGGCCTGGAGCAGCGGATCGGCGGGACTTGCCCGTTCCTCGGCGCTCTCCCACGGTTTGGCCGCGGCCTGGATGGCCGAACGCAGGCCGATCTCTCCCACCAGAACCGGTCTGCCGGTGCGGCTCGACAATGCGTCGAGCCGGTCGGCGACGTCGCGCATGATCGCGAGCCGGCCGGTTCGGTCGGCATCGGCGCCGAGGGCTGGATAAAGCGTGACCCCGACAGCATCGAGTTGCGGCCAGAACGCGATCGCCTCCGCCTCCTCGTCATTGTGGGCGAAATAGGTCAGCGTGCCTGGAAAGACGCCGCGAAGTTGCGCGATCAATGCGATCCATTCGCCGCGTTGCGTCGTCTTTTCCAGTTCGGTTCCAATGGCAAGCGCATCGACATGTTCTTCGGCGCTGACCTGCGCGATACCGACGAGCGCCTGGCCGTACCCGGCGAACCAGCGCGTCCAGCCCTCTTCGGTGGCCGGCGCGACCGCGCCCGCCCAGCTTTGCGCGACCCACACCTGCGGCTTCACGATCACAGCGAGGCCGGCTGCACGAGCTTGGCGGATCGCCGCACGCAGTGCCGAATTTGGCATGTCGGCGCCGCGAACGATCTGCGTGCTGGTGGGGGCCGCCTGCCATAGGAACGGGATGATCGCGACCGCCTTGGCGCCGAGACGGCTGGCCCGTTCGAGCGCAAGTCCAGCCGCTGGGCTGCCGAACGGATGGTCCGGCGTCGCGATGACATTCAGCCCATCGAGGCGCTGAGCACCCGCAGGGCTGGCGTCGACCGCGATGGGCGCAACAAGGATCGTGCCGATGAGAAGACACACAGCGGCACGGCAGAGGGTGCGGCCGCGCTGCGCTGTTCGCGCATGATCCCGTAAAGTTGCAGACTTTTCGGACAAGATCATGCGCAAAATCACCGTGCATCCGTCGTCGAGCGCAGTCCGCGACGGATGCGCAAAAAGAAACCGAGCGGGAGGCAACGTGAACGCATCCCGCTCTAGCGCAGCCACTTCACGCCTCGGAGAACTCGCGCGCGGAGTCCTCGATGGAAGCCACGACAGTGGTGATCGCATCTTCGACCGTTCTCTCGCCGCCATCGGGATCATCAGCGCCCAGCGCTGTTTCGAGCGCCGCGGCAGCGGCGCCGATCAAGGGAAAGCCGTAGATGCCGGCGGCCTCGGTGACGGCATGGGCGACCGATTTGATTCGCAACCGTGTTTCCGATTGCTGCGGCACCTCCCGCGATAGGCTGGAGATCGTCGCCGCGTCACCCCGGCAGCTTTCGAGAAAGCGGGCGCGCAGCGCGGCAAGACGGGTCTCCGCCGCCGGCGCGTATCGCCGCACCAGTGCAGCCAAAGTCATCGGGTCGAACGGCTTGGCGATGACGCCGATGGCCCCAAGCGCGAGCAGCCGATCCCGTTCACTGGCTTCGGCCCGCGCGGTGAGGAAGATCACCGGCACGTCCGGGCCGTCGTCGCCTTCGCGCAGCCTCGTAAGCGTGGCCGGTCCGTCCATGCCGGGCATCATGACGTCGAGCAGGATGAGGTCGGTCGGCCGGGCCGCGAGGGCGGCAATGGCATCCTCGCCGGAGCTGCAACTGTGGATCGCGAACGCGGGATCGAGACTCAGCGAAATCTCGACGATCTCGCGAATGTCTGCCTCATCGTCGACGTAGAGGACGCGGAGCGGATGCATGTCATCCCGCCAGGATCTGCGTTGCCGCAGAGGCGGCGGTGAGAGGGAAGACATTCGTCTCAGTTTCCCACGCGGGTAGATCGACCTGGAAAACGGTGCCGCCGCCGGGAGCGTCCCCGAAGCTGACAGAACCGCCGAGCCGCACAATGATGCTGCGCACGATGCTCAGGCCAAGCCCGGTCCCTCCCTTGTCACGCGCTTGCGCGGCATCAGCGCGCGCAAACCTTTCATAAATGCGGTCCCGAAAGGCGGCTGGAATGCCCGGTCCGTGATCGCGCACGGAGATGCGCACGCCGCCGCCGAACGCGCTAATGGCAACGGCGACCTCGGCACCGGCCGGCGAAAACTTGATCGCGTTCGACAACAGGTTGGCAAGGACCTGCGTCAACCGGTCGGGGTCGGCGCGCACATCGACGGGGAAGGCCGGAGCGGACTCCAGTTTGAAGGTGATGCCGGTGCCGACGGCGTAACCGCGGCTCGCCTCGATGACTTGCTCGACGAGCGGGCGCACGACCACCCGCTTGACGACAAAGACGGCGTCCCCCGCTTCCATTCTGGCGATGTCGAGAAGATCGTTGATCAACCGGACCAGCCGCGCGCTGTTCTTTTGCGCAATCGCGAGCAGGCGCGCCGCCGCATCGGGGAGCGCACCGGCGGCACTACCGGCAAGCAGGCCGAGCGCGCCGGCAATCGAGGTCAGGGGCGTGCGCAATTCGTGGCTCACAGTGAAGACGAAGTCGTCTTTGAGCTGCTCCTTGCGTTTTCGCGCGCTGAGATCGACAACCAACTCGACGATGAGGACACCATGGACGGTAGCGATCGTCTTGAGGTGCAGTTCGACCGGGAATTCGATGCCGTCCTTTCGGAGAGCGATCAGGTCACGACCGCACGTCGGCGTTCCCGGTTCCTCGATATGGAGCGCCCGAAGGCGGGCATGGTCGTCGCGAAGCCGATCCGGCACCAGGAGGTCTACGGAGCGGCCGACGATTTCGTCCCTGCAGTAGCCGAAAAGCCGTTCGATTTCGCTGTTGGCCTCGACGACCATCCCGCTTGGCGCGACCAAAATCATGCAGCATGGACACGCGTCGAGGACGAAACGTAGGAGCTCGGATCGGCTGCGGCGCGATGTCGGCATGAAATGCGCGAAGGCGCGCGCGAGAACGCTCCTACCGCCAGCGGCTAAAGTCGTGACCTCGCCCAAGCGAAAAACCGATCGGCTCCTGGCATGCCTGGAAGGCATCATATACCGCTTAGGTTGTATTGATTGATGTAAGACAACTATAAAGATATAGCCCGGCATCGTTAAGCTGTCGTAAAATTCGAAGTCGCTGCAATCTGCGTGCCCGAGCCGAGCTTTGCGGGCCGTCCTCCTGCCGTGAGAGGACTTGAAACGTGCGGCTGCCAGCGCATGGCCCCGAAGGTCGCAGGCTTTTCCGGACAAAGATCATCCTCAGAGCAAACGGCTGCCGCGAAAATAACTGCTCCGACACCCGGCAAGAAATGAGCGGCCTGGTGCGGCCGATGGCCCTGTAACCAATTCAGTTACTTTCGCGGGCGCCCGAAGAGAACCGAGCGGGAGGCCATTCAACTGGACGTATCCCGCTTCAAGCGGGCACGCAGAAGAGGTGCGTCACTTTCGCCCCGAGCCGCTTGTGCAGTTCCGCCGCCAGCCGCTGGCGATGGCAATGGGCAGGATCGCGCTCGTAGCACAGCAGGCAAAGCGGTTTGCGTGAACTCGCTGCCTCGGCAAGCGCCGCCAACGCGTCAAGCTCGCGCGCCGCGTCCGCAGTCGCCAGATGGCGTTCGTAAATCCGCAGCATCTCTTCGGCATGGCCGCTGCGGGCCGCCAAGCGACCCTCTTTGGGGGTGCCGAGTTTTTGCAGATGGACATAGCCGATGCCGTGTTCGTCAAGTCCTGCGGCGAGTTGGCGCTTGGAGAAGCCAGGCCGTCGCGACGCAGCGACGGCGCGCACGTCCACCACCGTTGCGACTTTCGCCCGCGTGACCTCGTCGAAAAATGCGTGCGGGGTCGCGTGCTCGTAGCCGATGGTGAACAGCGGTTTCATGCATCGAGCTGCGCGATAAGTGCGGTTGCCGCCGCTGGCGCGTGAACCTTGCCCTCATGGATGAAATACACAAAGGCATCGCGCGGTTTCCGAGCGATGTGCTCGGGGGTCACGGTACGCAGGTCCGCGGGGCAATGCCCGGCCGCCCAGGCGCGCAGGCGCTTCGCCCACTCGGCAATCGCTTCCGGCGGATACCCGGTAGGGATTTCGTCGGTACCCTTTTGCAGACGCAGATACAGGAACTCGCCGGTTACGTCGGCGATGGCCGGATAGCGCTCATGCTCGCTGAACACCACCGGTATCGCAAACCGACGCAGCAGCGCGACGAAAGCGGGCACGCAAAAGCTGTCATGCCGCACCTCGACGGCGTGTCGCAGATGATGGCCGTCATAGGTGGTGGGCAGCAGCTCGAGAAAGCTCGCAAAATCCGCCTCGTCGAATTTCTTCGTCGGCGGGAACTGCCACAGGATCGGCCCAAGGTGCTTTCCCAATTCGAGCACGCCCGAGCCGAGAAAGCGTTCGACAGAGGGCCCAGCTTCAGCGAGTTCACGGCGATGCGTCGTTACCCGTGACCCTTTCACTGAAAACACAAAGTCTTCGGGCACTTGGTCACGCCATTTGCGGAACGTGGCAGGGGTTTGCGTGCGATAGAAAGTGCCGTTGATCTCAATTGAAGTGAGCCGGGCCGCGGCGAATGCGAGTTCCTGCGAATGCGGCAGGCCCTTGGGATAGAACACGCCGCGCCACGGGGCGAAGGTCCATCCGCCGATACCGACCCGAACAGGTGCCGTCCGCTCCGCCAAGCCGCCTCCCGGAGCGGGATGCGTTCAGCTTGAACCGCTTTCCGCTCGACTCTGTTTTGCGCACCCGTCGCGGACTGCGCTCGACCACCGGTGCGTGTTGATTTTGGGCATGATCTTATCCGAAAGTCTCCAACTTTTCGGGACCATGCGCCAAAATTCAGGCTTCGCGCACTTGCAAATTCCTGGCGCACCACCAAATATCCGCGGTGCAAGCTTGTGCCAACGCGCGGTTTGCCTTTGCGGCCACGATTTTGAGCGAGGTGACGCCGGATGTACGCGCACCCCTCAGTTTCGTGGTCGTTCGCATTTCAGGAGATGACTGGCCGGCTGCTGAGGTCCAATCTTTGGCTTGGCAGCCGCCAGCGGCTTCGAGATGCTTGCAAGCCGAATCCGCGGCCTATATAATTGCAAATGAAACGATCTGTCGTGCGCCGGTAGGGAAGAGCTTGGAAAGCCATGGAAATGCCTCCCAAATTTGCGGTCAGCCAAGTTCCGGCCGAGCGGCCGGACGGCCGTGACGCGGAGCACCGTAACGGCTGTCCCTGGCATGACGTGCTCGCGCTGTTGCGCGAGGTGAAGCTGCGTCCAACCCGCCAGCGCATGGCGCTCGGTTGGCTGCTGTTCGCCAAGGGCGACCGCCACCTCACTGCGGAAATGCTCTACGAAGAAGCCAACCGGGCCAAAATCCCGGTCTCGCTTGCCACCGTGTACAACACGCTGCACCAATTTACCGATGCGGGTCTCCTGCGCGAGGTCACCGTGAACGGCTCGAAGACCTATTTCGATACCAATGTCTCCGACCATCACCACTTCTTCATCGAGAGCGAGCATAACCTCGTCGATATCCCGGATGCGGCATCGATCGTTGGCGACCTGCCGCCGATTCCGGAGGGCTACGAGGTGAGCCGTGTTGATGTGGTCGTGCGCCTGAAGCCGAAGAAGCGGTAGGCTCTCTCTTCCCAGAAGCTGGGTGGCGTCTTTTGGCCCGCCGTGACGGCGCGGTCTGCGTTAAACGGGTGCTCAGTCGATTTTCTCGTTGGGATAGACGCCCCAGAGGCGGTCCTGCTCGATCCAGCCGTCAAAGCCCTGGCCGAAGAAGCGGCACCATTGGCCGTTGCAGTGTTTCACGGCGCCAAGGACACCCGGCTCCAGCATCGCGCGCAAAGCGCTTTTCATATCGCTCGTCTCATAAAGCGGCACCGGATCGGTATGCGTTTTCGACTTGGCGACGAAGGCCGTTCGTTTCCCTGACAGCAGCGAATGATACACCCATCCTTCACTGCCGTCGCTGTCGCGAATGCGCCGCCAGTTCTCGAACTCGGCCGTGATTTCGACGGGGAGGCCGGCACGGGTGAACACCCAGGCCATGTCATGGTCCTTGTTCGGGCCGCCACGCACATTCACGTGGTCGGACTTCAGGCTGACGAAGCGGGGCACCGGGAGGCGAGTGCTTTCCTCAGGGTCGGATGCAGCCCGTGACGGCGTGGTCGACCTACCGGCGGCGACGGCCAGGGCAACAGCCAAGAGAATCGCCCTGCGGCTGCGGCGATCGCGGCGTGCCGTCACAGTCCTCGCAGGTAGAGCAGGCGTTCCCATCGCGAACACTCTCGAGAATTTGGGAACGTCAGGCGGCGGTTTCGATGCGGTCGCGCCTGGTCCCGGTCCGGCCATCTGCTCGAGCGGGATGCGTTCAGCTTGAAGCGCTTCCTGCTCAGTTCCCTTTGATTTTGCGCAGGATCTCTATCCGAAAAGTCTGCAACTTTTCGGGATCATGCGCTAAGAAGGATCGAAGGCGCTCCCCGCGCCGTAGAGCGGC
The DNA here is from genome assembly GCA_963844635.1 of uncultured Alphaproteobacteria bacterium. Lineage (GTDB taxonomy): Bacteria > Pseudomonadota > Alphaproteobacteria > Rhizobiales > Xanthobacteraceae > JAJPKK01. Next base: position 13,914 of record CAWJPD010000014.1, on the reverse strand, counting down.
TACAGTCTCGGCGAGGAGGGTTAAAAAAGGGCTGAAGAAACCATATCGCGCGGCCCTCCTCGGAACCGGCCGATGAGCGCGAGTACCGGCGCCGTTTCGAGGCCGCGGTGAGCCCGGCGCAGATCGCGCGGCAATCACAATGGCGTCGACCTCGATTCTCGCACCAGGGGCTGAGACATGGCCATTCGTCGCAAACCCCTTATCGTCGTCACCCGCAAGCTGCCCGACCAGGTCGAGACGCGGATGTGCGAATTGTTCGACACCCGGCTCAATCTCGACGATCGGCCGATGAGCGATGCCGATCTCGCGGCTGCGGCGAAGTCCGCCGAAGTTCTCGTACCGACCGTGACCGATCGCATCGATGCGGCGCTGCTCGGGCAATGCGGCGAGCAGCTGCGGCTCATTGCCAACTTCGGTAACGGCATCGATCACATCGATGTCGCTACCGCCTTGGCGCGCGGCATCACCGTCACCAACACCCCAGGCGTTCTCACCGAAGACACCGCCGACATGACGATGGCGCTCATTCTTGCGGTGCCGCGGCGACTCGCCGAGGGTGCCGGCGTCATGACCGCCGGCCACGAATGGCAGGGCTGGGCGCCGACCTGGATGCTCGGCCACCGCATCGGCGGCAAGCGGCTGGGGATTATTGGCATGGGTCGAATCGGTCAGGCGGTCGCCCGGCGGGCTCGGCCGTTCGGCCTTCAGATTCACTATCACAATCGCCGCCGCGCGGCGCCGAGGGTCGAAGCCGAGCTCGAGGCGACCTACTGGGAAAGCCTCGACCAGATGCTGGCGCGGGTGGACATCGTGTCGGTCAATTGTCCGCACACGCCGGCCACCTATCATCTGCTCTCGGCGCGGCGTCTGAAACTGCTGCGACCGGATGCCTACATCGTCAACACCGCGCGCGGCGAGGTGATTGACGAGAACGCGCTCGCGCGGATGATCGAGGCGGGCGAGATCGGCGGCGCCGGCCTCGACGTGTTCGAGCATGAGCCGGCGGTGAATCCGAGACTTGTGCGGCTCGCGCGTACCGGCAAGGTGGTGCTCCTGCCCCACCTCGGCTCGGCAACACTCGAAGGCCGTGCGGAAATGGGGGCCAAGGTGATCATCAACATCCAGACTTTCATGGACGGTCACCGACCGCCGGACCGCGTCCTGCCGTCGATGCTGTGATGATCATGATCGGCTTACCGAGAGGTGGTCGTGCCGGCACCGTCATCGGATTGACCGGGATGCTGCTCGGCCTTGCCGGGTGCGGCGGCGCCAAGCCGACGGCGCAGCCGATGACGGCCGACGAGTTTCGCCGCGAGCTCGTCAACCTGCCTTTATGCGGAACTCCGAATACCGGTCCGCTTGCAGGAAAGGCGGTGTGCACGATTCATTTTTCCGACGGCACCGCGACGCTCGCCGGGGACAAAAAGATCGCCCGCGGTTTTTGGGATATCGACGGCAACAGCATCTGCCGGCGCGATGCCAGCGAGGCTGCAGACCAGCGCCGCTGCGTTACGTACGAGCGCTTGTCCGACGGGCGTTACCGCAACAGCGACGGCGTCGAGTTCTGCGTCGGCCCATGCCCGGGGCGTTGAGAGTGAGCGTACAGCAGCCCGTGGCGCCCACTTTCGTGATCCCGGCGAGAGCGTGCGCGCCATTCATCATGCGGCTGCTGATGGCGGCCTTCCAAATGGCGGCCGCGCGCAAGGCGGCCTGCATTGGTGTCGGTGTGACCAGCGCACAGTTGTGGCGTTCGTCTTGGAAACCGAGACCTCGCGGGAGGTTTCATTTCATTGGATTACGACAATCCTGCGCCGCTGGATCTGGTCGATCTTGATCCGCATCGGCGTTCTGCAATGCGGACATTGAACGGTTGGTTCGCCGGTAATGCCGAAACGCAAGTTCGGCCGATCTCCCGCATAAACGGCCTTCTGAAAAGCGATCAGCCGCCCGCATTGCAAAGTTGCGCAGCGGACCGTCAGGTACCATTCGGCACTATCGCCGAAATCACTGGCTATGGCCTTTTGGTCGATCGGCTTCCCCGTTCGGCTCGTTTGCCCCATAGACCGTAACGTCCTTTATTTGACTTTCAAATTCTCAGCCGACGATTTCCCCCTGTTGCTGACGATTTCGAACTCGACCTGCTGGCCCTCGTTGAGGGTGGCGAGACCCGCCCGTTCGACCGCCGAGATGTGAACAAACACGTCCTGCCCGCCGCCCTGTGGCTGAATGAAACCATAGCCCTTGGTGGGGTTGAACCACTTCACCGTTCCTGTCGACATCAGAGATCTCCAAAATTCAGCACGACGCGCTTGGCGAGACTGCCAGTCCTCGACGGGGCACGCAAGTCTGAAAAATCCCCCTGCTCGCGATCCGCCGCGGCGAACGGCGCGCCACAAGCCAAAATCAGATCGGCTTCTGCGCTTGCAGCGGGTCTCCGCGACCTCGAGCGGGATGCGTTCAGGCTGAAACGCCTCCCGCTCGGTTCCGTTCTGCGCACCCGTCGCGGACTGCGCTCGACGACGGATGCGTGTTGATTTTGCGCATGATCTTATCCGAAAAGTCTGCAACTTTACGGGATCATGCGCTAACAATCCCGTATAGCCAGGGGCCGCAAACGATCGACGGCCCAGCCGCTTCGACGTTGGCGTGTGCCGGATCGCGCGATCGCGGGGTCGACGCAGGCACGTTGCGGGTGTTACCTGCCGGTTTTGACCTTCGTCCATAGCCGGTTCATCAGCCGGGTGGTTTTCGGATCGTGAGCGTTCACAGTGTAAAGATGAGACATTGTGTCGGCGTCGGGATAAATGGTGCGGTCATTGAGAATGGCCGTTGAAACCAGCGCCTGGCTCGCCAGGTTTCCATTGGCGTAGGAAAGAAAATCGGTGTTGCGGGCCGCCACATCAGGGCGCATCAGGTAATCGATGAAGGCATACGCTTCAGCGGGGCTGCGGGCATCCTTGGGGATGGCGAGAACGTCGAAGAACATCTGCGTCCCCTCCTTTGGAATCACGTAACCGATCTCGACGCCATTGCCTGCTTCCGCCGCCCGCTTCTGCGCCTGCTTGATATCGCCGGACCATCCGACGACGAGGCAGATCTCGCCGCTTGCAAGCGCATTGAGGTATTCGGACGAATGGAATTTACGCACCGACGGCCGCACCGCCGCGACGACGTCCGCGGCTTTATCCAGATCGGCAGGATCGACGGAATTGGGATTGCGTCCGAGATACGTCAGAGCCGCCGGCAGGATGTCGTCCGATAAGTCGAGCATATAGACGCCGCACTCCTTGAAGCGCGCCAGCATCGTCGGGACGAACACGTCGGCCCAGCCTTCGATGCGGCCGCCGCCAAGGATGTCGTGGGCCTTTCTCGCATCGAATCCGATCCCAACCGTTCCCCACATGTAATTGACGGCGTATTGATTGCCGGGGTCATAGGTGGCAAGGCGCGACGTGATCGCAGGCCAGGCGTTGGTCGAGATTCGGCAGTTTCGACTTTTCCAGCTTCTGGAACACGCCCGCCTTGATCTGGCGCTCTAGAAAGTTGGCGCTTGGCACCACGACGTCATAGCCCGACTTTCCGGCAAGCAGCTTGGTTTCCAACGTGTCGTTGGAATCGAAGGTGTCGTAGCGGACCTTGATGCCGCTCTCACGCGTGAACGCATCGAGCACGCTCGGATCAACGTAATCGGACCAGTTGTACACGTTGACGACGCGTTCGCGCTGCGCCCCGGCAGAGGGAATGGCCAGCAAGCTGGCTGCCGTCAGCGCGACCAGCGCCCCGTAACCGAGAAGGGCTGGAAAGCCGCGTCCATGCATCGTGTCCTCCGTCCGGGCGATGGCGATCATTGCGCCGTGACGTCGCGGCGCGGACGACGCCGGAGTGGCGGCGCGTAAGGGGGATAGGGCGGGACAGCCGCATTTCGCACGCACACCCCGCCGACGCCTCTGATCGTTGCCAGGCATTGTTCGTAAGTCACGTAGGCACAGCTCTTGACCTGGCCCTGCATGTAGAACTGGGCGCACCAAGGAAGATCATAGGCTGCAGCGCCCGGCCGAGCGGCCGTCACCAGAAATGCTACTGCCATCAACGCCGTCGCAATGGTGGCGCGCATCGCCTCCCCTTTCTGTTGCAGCGTTTCCGAGCGGCTAGAGCGGGAGGCGTTCAGCTTGAACCGCTTCCGCTCAATTCCCTTTTGACCTTTCGCATGGTCTTCGTCCGAAGAGTTTGCAACTTTTCGGGATCAATGCGCCCAAAGGACGACCATCAAGCGTCCATTACGAACCGCGGCCGGTCAAAAGTCCGCCTTGCCGGCGGTCGGTGTACCGTAATCGAAGATCGGCGTATTGTTTTCGGCGCACGCTTCCTCGTGCATCGGGCGCTGGACGCGGCGGAAATTGATGACACCGCTCCATGGCTGATAGAAGGTGTCGGGGTCCTCGACGCGCAGACCTACCTGCAGCGTGGTGCCGCCATCGATGGTCTTGATGCGCTCGATGACGTGCAGCTTGTCGGAATGCGGGGTTCGGAAGCCGTCGAGATAGGTCTTGGCGTTCATCCCGATCGTATCGATGACGAGCGTATCACCATCGTAGTGACCGACCAACTCGCCGTACCAGGTCGGCGTCAAGTTGTCCGAATGCGGCACGTCGAGGTAGACGTGGCGAACCTGGGCGTCCCCCGAGAAGATCAGCGTCACCTCCTTCGGGGTCTGCAGGAAGTGGGTCGATTCGAATACCGCATAAGCCCAGAAATCGGGCACGCCAGCCGGCATGCAGCTTGAACGTGCCGTGTAGCCGATCTTTCCGGCGAGTACCTTGTCGTTCTCGCGCTTGAGAACCCCTCTGGCCCACGGCTTGACGTTGGGATTGCCAAGGTCGGCAACGCGGAAGGTCGGCTGCGCCCCTCTCCCGTTCGGAACATAGGGATGGCCGGGATCGTTGGCGGTCGGACCGGGTTGCCCGGGAACCGGAAGGTAGTCGGTGCTGGCGAGAACCCACGCAGCATCGTTGGACGAGAAATCCGGGATCGATCCCCGTTCGGCGACCACCGCCGGCGCCGAGGCGGCAACAACGAAGGCGGCCCCTGCGCCGACGGCGAGAGCGCTCGTCGCGGAATTGAATTTAAGCATGGTCCTGCTCCCTGTACGATCCCGCGGAGTGGTGCTCCGATCAGATATCTCGCTCCGCATTCCCCGCGGCATATCGGTCGGCCAGAAGCAATCTACCCGGTCGCGCAACCCCCGTCATCCGGTTAACGCCCCGTTAACCAATGGCGTCCGAGCATTATGTCGGAGAGAGAACTGATTCCGGGAGGTCACGATGCAAAGCCTTGTTTTCAAGTGTCCGCGAACCGGTCTCAATATCGACAGTGAAATCGGGACGGACAGGCGAACGCTGTCACGGATTCAAGGGGTGAGATTTTCGCTGCGGTGCCCGCACTGCAAGCGGGCGCACCGCCTGAGGATCGATGGCGATTGCGTGTTGGCGATAGACGCCAGCGCGCCGGCGACAGGTGGTCCCACGGCCTCTCTGAACTGAATGATGGCAGGTTCGCCGACAACCGAACGATGTAGGGCGGCCAAAACCCTGATATATCAGGCCCGTCACTGAGCCAGTAGCCGCTGCCCGTCATAGGCTGACGGTTCGCATGCCGTGCCTGTTGACGAGACGACCGCACATAGCCGCGCGCCCGCGGCGCTGCTGGTCAATGGGCCGGCGACGAGGTGCAATTCCTGCCCGCCGCGGCTCCCGTCTTTTAGCGCGATCAGCGGCTTGAGATTATCGAGCAGCGGCGATTGGTGAATCTGCAATTCGTTCCAGCGCGCCCGCGCCGCCTCAACCGTGGTGGCGGCGCCGAGATCGACGCCGAATTCCGCCGCAATTGCGCCAAGCGCCGGCGGGGCATCAAGTATCCCTGCTGCCATCAGCGGATTGGATTGAAAAATCGGGGCGACGGCCGCGTGCATCCTCGGCGATCCATTGACGGCGCCCACCTGCTGATGCCGGATGAGGTCGCCGGGGTCGGCGGAGCCTGCGGACGGCACGTGGGGCGCCCGCGCCAAAATGGCCGCCGTTTCCGGCCAGGGCGCCGGCATCGGGACCGTGCCGGTATAGGTCGGCGATCCGGTGGTCGTCACGGGAAAGGCCGCCAGCGGAGGCAAAGCCGAGCTGATCGTCTGCGCCGATGGCGGCCCCGCGATCGCGGCGTGTCCAACAGGAATCGTCAAGTTCGGCCCGTTGGCACCGTGCTGTGCCTCCTGGATCGCCATGGCAAAAGTTGCTGCCGGTTCCTGAATGGCGGTCGCAGGCGGCGCCTGATGAGCCACTTGCGGCGGCGATTCCTGGCGGGCCTGTGCGAGCTTCAAGGCCGCTGCGGCCGATTGGGAGGCGGAGGCGGCGGTCTCGCGGGCGGCCTTTGCTTCCGCCTCGAACTGGGTACCGCGTTGCGCCGCCGTGGCAGCCAACTCGTTAACGCGCCGCTCCATTGCACCGAGCTTTTCGGTGAGGCCATTGCGCTCTTCAGTGAGGCCGCGAACCCCGTCGTTGAGGCGCCGCATTTCTCGGTCGACGCCCACAGACCATACGGTGATCCCGTCCGACCATTGCCGGTCGGGGCCGGCAATGCCATTGTTCGGCTCCGAGAATGCCACATTCAAGCGCTGCGCGCCGCTCTGGGTATGCGCTGAAGCGTAGGCGATGAGCATCGCCAAGGCGGCAGCGGCACCCCACCCCAGTGGACGAAACGCCCCGCGCGATCGGGACGAAGCTGCCTGTGACCCGAACAGGGCGCTCGACCAGGGCCTTGATGCCGTCATCCTCTGTCCCGCCGAATCAGTTAGGTGAAAATTAGCGCATGATCCCGAAAAGTTGCAGACTTTTCGGACAAAGATCGCGCCCAAGATCAATGGGACCGAGCGGTAGGCGTTTCAAGGTGAACGTATTCCGCTCCAGCGAACTCCAGCAGGTTGCGCGTGATGACCGATCGAACCTGTCTCACGGTTGTTCTTGCGGCTGGCGAAGGCACGAGGATGCGATCCTCGCGTCCCAAGGTGCTGCACGCGATCGGCGGCCGCAGCCTCATTGCCCATGTCCTTGGCGCGGCCGGCGAAATCGGCGGTGCGCTCGCGGTCGTGGTCGGGCCGGGGCAGGACGAGGTCCGGCGTGCCGTATCACTCGCAATGCCCGCCGCCGAACTTTTTACGCAACAGGAGCGCCGCGGTACGGCGCATGCGGTGCTTGCCGCGCGCGCGGCCCTGGAGCGCGGTTTCGACGACCTCCTCATCGTCTTTGCGGATACCCCGCTGATCACGGCGTCGACCCTGGCGCGGGTGCGGGCGGAGCTCGCGGCCGGCGCCGGTGTGGCGGTGGTCGGATTCCGGCCCCGCGACCCCACCGGCTATGGCCGACTCATCCTCGATTCGGCCGGACGGCTCAAAGCTGTTCGCGAGGAGAAGGATGCGACCCGCCAAGAGCGCGCCATCGGTCTTTGCAATGCCGGGATGATGGGACTTTCCGGCGCGGCGGCGATCGCAATCCTTGACAGCATCGGGGATGACAACGCGAAACGCGAGTTCTATCTGACCGATGCGGTGGCGATTGCGAACGGCATGGAACTTACGCCCGTGGCGCTCGAGACGCAGGAGGAGGAAGTGCAGGGGGTCAACACCCAGGCTCAACTCGCGCAAGCCGAAGCCGGGTTGCAGCAACGGCTTCGCGCCGCTGCCCACGAAGCCGGCGTGACGATGATCGCTCCCGAGACCGTCTACCTGTCCGCCGACACCAAGCTCGGCTGCGATGTTACGATCGAGCCCCATGTCGTGTTCGGACCGGGTGTGACGGTCGAGGACGGCGCGTTGATCCGCTCATTTTCGCACATCGAGGGGGCGCATATCGGGCCGGGAGCGCGGATCGGCCCGTTTGCGCGGTTGCGTCCGGGCGCCAAACTTGAGGCCGACGTTCATGTCGGCAACTTCGTCGAGATCAAGGAGGCGCGCCTTGCCGTCGGGGCAAAGGCCAATCACCTCGCCTATGTCGGCGACGCGAGTGTCGGCGAAGGCGCCAATATCGGCGCCGGCGCCATCACCTGCAATTATGACGGCGCCGCCAAGCATCGCACCGAGATCGGCAAGGGCGCCTTCATCGGGTCGAATTCGGCGCTGGTCGCGCCGGTGAGCATCGGCGACGGGGCCTATGTCGGGTCGGGATCGGTCATCACGCGCGATGTTCCGCCGGATGCGCTTGCGCTTGGCCGGGCGCGCCAGACGGTCAAGCCGGGCTGGGCTGCGCGGCTTCGCGGCATGCTTCTGGTGGGAGGCAAAAAAATGCCGTGAACGCAGGTGGCCTCCCGTTCCTGTGGGCGAGGCGCGGCCTTGATCGCCTCGCCACAATCTGTGCTTAAGCCTTCTCTGTTATTTTGGTGCGCGCCGTAGCGGCGCTGGCAAGGTACCCGGCATCATGTGCGGCATCATCGGAATCCTGGGGGTCGGGCCGGTTGCGCCGGACATGGTCGATGCGCTCAAGCGTCTCGAATACCGTGGCTACGACTCCGCTGGGGTGGCGACGCTCGAAGACGGCCGGCTCGCCCGCTGCCGGGCCGAAGGCAAGCTCAAGAACCTCGAGGCACGGCTCGCCCGCGACCCGCTCCTCGGCGCCATCGGCGTTGGCCATACGCGCTGGGCGACCCATGGCCGTCCCAACGAGGTCAATGCCCATCCCCATGCCACCGACCGCGTCGCCGTCGTGCATAACGGCATTATCGAGAATTTTGCCGAGTTGCGCGCCGAACTGACCGAACGGGGCGCGGTCTTCGTCACTGAGACCGATACCGAGGTCATCGCCCATCTCGTCACGGAGGAAATGAACAAGGGCAAAGGTGCCATTGCCGCGGTGTCCGCGGCACTGCCGCGCCTTAAAGGCGCATTCGCGCTCGCCTTCCTGTTCGCCGGAGAGGACGACCTGCTGATCGGGGCCCGCCGCGGCTCGCCGCTCGCCATTGGGTATGGCGAGGGGCAGATGTATCTTGGTTCCGACGCGATCGCGCTCGCGCCGTTCACGCACGACATCGCCTATCTCGAGGACGGGGATGTTGCCGTGCTCACCCGCGGCGGCGTCACCATCCGCGATTCTGCCGGCAAGCCGATCACAAGACCGGTGATCCGCTCGGCCGCCGCGGCCTTTCTCGTCGACAAGGGCAATCACCGCCATTTCATGGCGAAGGAGATCCACGAGCAGCCGGAGGTCGTCGGGCACACGCTCGCCCACTACGTGAACTTCGGCAAGGGCTGCATCGAGCTCCCGGCCCAGTTCGATTTCACCGCGATCGAGCGCATCTCGATCGCGGCCTGTGGCACGGCCTATTATGCCGGCTTGATCGGCAAATACTGGTTCGAGCGCTTCGCCCGGCTGCCGGTCGAAATCGATGTGGCATCGGAGTTTCGCTATCGCGAGGCGCCGTTTTCACCCGGTAACCTTGCCCTTTTCGTCTCGCAATCTGGAGAGACCGCCGACACCTTGGCGACGCTGCGCTATGCGAAAGCGAACCGGCAACACACGATGTCCATCGTGAATGTGCCAACCTCGACCATTGCCCGCGAAAGCGCGATTGTTATGCCAACGCTCGCCGGCCCCGAGATCGGCGTCGCCTCCACCAAGGCATTCACCTGCCAGCTCACCGTGCTCGCCTGCCTCGCGATCGCCGCCGGACGCGCGCGACAAATCCTCTCGGCGGAGGACGAGGCAAAGCTGGTTGCGGCGCTCATCGAGATGCCGCGCCATCTCTCCGAAGCGCTGGCCCTCGAACCGCAGATCGAGAAGCTTGCGCGCGATCTCGTGCATTGCCGCAACGTCTTCTATCTCGGCCGCGGTACGAGCTTCCCGTTGGCGCTGGAGGGCGCGCTCAAGCTCAAGGAAATCTCCTACATTCACGCGGAAGGCTACGCCGCCGGAGAGCTCAAGCACGGTCCGATTGCCCTCATCGACGAGCAGATGCCGGTGGTGGTGATCGCGCCTTATGACCGCGTATTCGAAAAAACCGTGTCCAACATGCAGGAGGTGGACGCGCGCGGAGGCCGCATCATCCTGATCACCGACTCCAAGGGCGCCCGCGAGGCCGCGGTGAAATCTCGCGTCACTCTGACGCTTCCCGACGTCGCGGCAACCATGACGCCCCTCGTCTACGCCGTGCCGGTGCAACTCCTCGCCTATCACACCGCCGTCGTCATGGGCACCGACGTCGATCAGCCTCGCAATCTCGCAAAGTCGGTCACCGTGGAGTAGGGGCACCACAGGTGCAGGACGTATTTACCTCAGTGCGCTTACCGTGTTTACTTGATAGAAGGCTCGGGCCGGACCGCGATATCAGACGGAACGAATTGACTGGATAGGTTCGGAAATGCCCGGTCGGCACGCCACTGAAACAGGCGGCGTAGGTACGTGCTCGCGCTCTATCGCTCGACCCGACTGCAGCAATAACTGACATGAGTGCCGTCGAAAACACCGCCACGCCGTCGCCTTCGGTCCCTGCGGAGCCGCACAAGCGCCTGCCGTACCGCGCGAGCATCGGTGCGCGCATTCGCAATTATTTCCTGACCGGGCTTGTCGTCGCCGGACCGATTGCAATCACGATCTGGCTCACTTGGTCTTTCATCACCTGGGTCGATGACCTGGTGCGGCCCTTCATCCCGGTCGCCTATCGCCCAGAAACCTATCTGCCCTGGAAGATTCCGGGCAGTGGCCTCGTGATCGCGTTCCTCGCGCTGACGCTGCTCGGATTCTTGACCGCGAACTTTATCGGCCGCAAGCTCGTCGAGGCGGGCGAAAGGCTGCTGGACCGAATGCCGCTGGTGCGCGGTATCCACAAGGGACTGAAGCAGGTGTTCGAAACGCTGTTTTCGGAAAACGGGTCGAGCTTCCGCACCGTCGGCTTGGTCGAGTTTCCGGCGCCCGGCATGTGGTCGCTTGTTTTTCTGTCCCAGCCGCCGAGCACCGAGATCACCTCGCAGCTGCCGAGCCGGGAAGAGCATGTTTCGGTGTTCATGCCCTGCACGCCCAACCCGACGACGGGCTTCTTCTTTTTCGTGGCGCGCAGCGGTGTGATCGAGCTGGACATCCCGGTCGAGGCCGCGGCCAAGCTGATCATGTCTGCGGGGCTGATCCAGCCGTCCGCGGGGGACGGTCAGAAACGCCTCGCCGCGCTCGCGGAGGCGGCGCGTGCGTCGGCGCTGGCGCATGCGCATGCGCCCAATTAGAGCGGGATGCGTTCAGCTTGGATCGCCTCCCGCTCGATTATCATTGATTTTGCCCCCTGATCTTGTCCGAAAGCTGCCAGGGCGGCTTTTTCCGGTGACGTTTTAGGCGGATAACGCCAATCGGCGCTTCATTCCCGCCGCTCTCCCGAAAACCCCGACCACTCTTTACCTGCCGCTTTGCCTCTTTGGCAGGCGGAGTGTGGAACAGAACTGTGCGCGAATTGTTTTCTTTCGCTGTCACAAAGGAGCATTGCACGATGGATAAGGATCGTATCGAGGGCGCCGCAAACCAAGTGAAGGGCGCCGCCAAAGAAGGCCTTGGAAAGGCTCTCGGCGACAAGAAGCTCGAAACGGAAGGCAAGGCTGATAAGGCCGCCGGCAAAGTTCAAAATGCCGTCGGGGGAGTGAAAGACGCCGTCCGCGGAAAGTGAGCTTCGAACGGAAACATCAACCGTCAGGAAAACGGGAGGAAATCGTGTCCAAGAAAGCAGCGGAGCATCACAAAAAGGCGTCGGAGCACCATACCAATGCGGCGCGACATCACGGCGAAGCCGCCAAACATCACGAAAGCGGTCATCATGAAAAGGCCGCGCACCATGCTCATTCCGCCAGCGGACATGCCAGTCACGCCCGGACCCATGCCGAGGAAGCGAGTCGCGCGCACACCGAGGAGCATGGCCACAAGTAGCCGTGCCTGACTGGCCGCCAAAAAGGCTCAATTGACTTTTGAAAATTACGGTCCCGCTGTGGCTTGCTGCAGCGGGTTTTAAGCGATTTCCGCGCACAACTCGTCCTCGGGGGTTCCTTCACGCCGGGGGGGAAGCTCGTGCCGGCTGAAAACTGCAGAAAACTCGTTCGCCAAACTGCCGCTCGCATAATCATTCAGTCCGGAGGCTGCCGTGAAATTAGGCGGTCTGATTGCCTGGCGCTCCGTTTGGTTGCTGGCCGCATCCTGAATACAGGCAACACCCGCGAGCGGTCGGAGCGTTATCCATTCCGGCTCCGCGTCCCTGCGGCCACCTACTCTGACGCTCGATCCCCATTTTTGTTCGTCCCGCTCTAGGCGCGGCATCCAGCAACCCCATGACTCGCATTAGGAAGGAAGTTTACCAACGCCTTCCGGGGGTTACTGGATTCTCCGGTCAAGCCGGGCGATGCCAGCGAAAAGGGGCCAAGGGTCGGAGTCGGCGCTTGACTGCGGCTTGGCATGGTCTTTGCCCGAAAGTGAAACGGCGATCGCTGTCGCCAGAGGCGTCCTGCTTTCGCATCGACATTCGCCCAGGGTCAACACGCGCTCCCGTCAACGTGCGCACATGTCAAGCAGAGGAATTCGAGATGGTCGATTCTTTCCGAGCGATCGCGAACCGATCGAGCACCCGCCGGCAGTTCATTGCCGGGGCCGGGACGGCAATTGGCGGACTTGCGTTGGGCATGCCGCGGCTGGCTTTCGCCCAGGACACCGTCAAAGTCGGCATATTGCATTCGCTGTCGGGCACGATGGCGATCAGCGAGACGACCCTGAAGGACGTCATGCTGATGCTGATCGATCAGCAGAACAAGAAAGGGGGCGTGCTTGGCAAAAAGCTGGAAGCCGTGGTCGTGGATCCCGCTTCGGATTGGCCATTGTTCGCAGAAAAGGCGCGCGAACTGATCAGCAAGGACAAGGTTGCGGCCACCTTCGGTTGCTGGACCTCGGTGTCGCGCAAGTCGGTCCTGCCGGTGTTCAAGGAGCTCGACAGCATCTTGTTCTATCCGGTGCAGTACGAGGGCGAGGAAAGCGAACGCAACGTGTTCTACACCGGCGCCGCTCCGAACCAGCAGGCGATTCCCGCCGTCGACTATCTGATGCGGGATGAAAAGGTGAAGCGCTGGGTGCTTGAAGGCACCGACTACGTATATCCGCGGACCACCAACAAAATCCTTGAAGCTTACCTGAAGCAGAAGGGCGTGAAGGACGAAGACATCTCGATCAACTACACGCCGTTCGGATTCGCCGACTGGCAGACCCGCGTGGCCGAGATCAAGCGCTTCGGCTCTCAGGGCAAAAAGACGGCCGTTGTCTCCACCATCAATGGCGACGCCAACGTTCCATTCTACAAGGAGCTCGGCAACCAAGGCGTGAAAGCCACCGACATCCCAGTGGTGGCATTCTCGGTCGGCGAAGAAGAGCTTGCCGGCATGGATACCAAGCCCCTGATCGGGCACTTGGCAGCGTGGAACTACTTCGAATTGATCAAAACACCTGCGAACACGGCCTTCATCAAGGAATGGCATGATTTCATCAAGAACCCGAAGCGCACGACCAATGACCCCATGGAAGCCCATTACATCGGCTTCAATATGTGGGTGAAGGCGGTCGAGAAGGTCAAGAGCACCGATCCCGACAAGGCGATCGACGCGCTGCCCGGCATCGAGCAGGCGAACCTCACCGGCGGCACCGCCAAGATGCTGCCCAATCATCACATCACCAAGCCGGTCTTCATTGGCGAAATCCGCGGCGACGGCCAGTTTAACGTTGTTTGGAAGACGCCGGGCCTGGTCGCCGGCGATGCCTGGTCGAACTTCCTCCCCGGCTCGAAAGATCTCGAGGCCGACTGGGTCAACCTCAAATGCGGCAATTACAACAAGGTGTCCAAGAAATGCGGCGGCGCTTGAGTTTTTCGGCT
>CAWJPD010000013.1:0-211304 GCA_963844635.1 uncultured Alphaproteobacteria bacterium | reverse complement strand
TCAAAATCGTGTTCCGCAAGGAGTGGGGGTTCGATTCCCTCCACGGGCACCACCCCATCAATCTCTAACAGTGCGGGTGTTGCCACCTGCGGCGGCGGCACCGTCGAGTGCTGCTCGTCCAAGAACATCACACCGTTAGTGCGTGATGCCGAAAGGTTGCAAATTTTTCGGACGCAGATCATGCGCAAAATCAGCACGCATCCGTCGTCGAGCGCAGTCCGCGACGGGTGCGCAAAACAGAACCGGGCGGGAGGCGATTCACGCTGAACGCATCCCGCTTCAGGGATTTCTGGATTCCGGGTTCGCGCAAGCGCGCCCCGGAATGACTGGCCAGAGGGTTGCAGGGGTTGATCAGCGCATGATCCCGTAAAGTTGCAGACTTTTCAGATAAGATCATGCGCAAAATCACCGCGCATCCGTCGTCGAGCGTAGTCCGCGACGGATGCGCAAAAGAAAATCGAGCGGGAGGCGATTTAACCTGAACGCATCCCGCTCTAGTGGCGGAATTGCCGGACCCCGGTGAACACCATCGCGATGCCATTGTCGTCGGCGGCGCGGATGACTTCGTCATCGCGCAACGATCCGCCGGGCTGGATCACCGCGGTGGCGCCTGCTTCGACGGCCGCAAGGAGGCCGTCGGCGAAAGGGAAGAAGGCATCCGACGCGACCACGGCGCCGTTCGTCAGAGGCGCCGCGAGTCCCGCCGCGCGAGCAGCGTCCGCTCCCTTGCTGGCGGCGATGCGGGCGGCATCGACCCTGCTCATCTGGCCGGCACCGATCCCCACGGTGGCACCGTCCTTTGCGTAAACGATCGCATTTGACTTGACGTGCTTGGCGACGCGCCACGCAAAGTGCAGGTCGCGGAGCTCGGTCGCCGAGGGCATGCGCTGCGTCACCGTTTTGAGCTGCACCTCATCGATAACGGCACTATCCCGCGACTGCACCAGGAGGCCGCCCGCAATCGATTTGAAGGCGGTGCCCGGCGCCCGCGGGTCCGGCACACCGCCGGCCAGCAGAAGCCGCAAATTCTTCTTTGCACCGAGGATCGCGATGGCCTCTTCGGTCGCGTCGGGCGCGATCACGACTTCCGTAAAAATGTCGGCAATCGCCACGGCGGTTTCGGCATCCAGCGTCCGGTTGACGGCGATAACGCCGCCGAACGCCGAGACCGGGTCACAGGCCAGCGCCCGCCGATACGCGGCGAGCAGAGTCCGGTCCTCGGCAGCGCCGCAGGGATTGGCGTGCTTGACGATGACACAGGCTGCGGCGCGGCCGGGGTCGAATTCGGCGACGCACTCATAGGCCGCATCGGTGTCGGTAATGTTGTTGTAGGACAGCTCCTTCCCCTGGACTTGGCGGGAGCTGGCAATGCCGAACCGCTGGCTCGGCGTGCGATAGAAGGCGGAGCTTTGGTGCGGGTTCTCGCCGTAGCGGAGCGCTTGGGCGAGGCGGCCGCCAAAGGCGCGGAAATCCGGCGCCGGCTCGGCAAGCGCGTCGGCGAACCAGTTGGCGATCGCGGCGTCATAGGCTGCCGTGCGCCCAAAGGCCTTCGCGGCAAGCCGCCGGCGCAGCGCCAGCGATGTCGCCCCGCGATGCGCGTTCAGTTCTGCTGCCACGGCCAGGTAATCACTCGGATCGACCACCACGGTGACGTCGGCATGGTTCTTGGCGGCGGCGCGTATGAGCGCGGGACCGCCAATGTCGATGGTTTCGATGCACTCTTCGAAGCCGGCGCCTCCCGTGGAGGTCTCCTCGAAGGGATAGAGATTGACCACCAGCAGGTCGATCGCGGGAATTGCGTGCTGCGCCATGGCCCGCGCATGCTGGCTGTTGCCGCGTACTGCCAGGAGGCCGCCATGGACCATCGGATGCAGCGTCTTGACGCGGCCATCCATCATTTCAGGGAATTGCGTGACCTCGGCGACATCGCGCACCGCAAGGCCGGCCGCGGTCAGGACTTTCGCGGTGCCTCCGGTCGAGATCAGTTCGACGCCGAGTTGCGCCAGAAGCTGGGCGATTTCGGTGAGCCCGGTCTTGTCCGAAACCGACAGCAAGGCCCGGGAAATACGGCGGAGCGCGTCGGCCATGTGGAGGCCTTTTGAATCCTTGGACCCTCTCCCCGTGGTGGGAGAGGGTGCCGAGCGCGACAGCGCTTGGCGGGTGAGGGGGTTGAGCTTTATAGCCGCAAGCCGCTCGGAGTGGTCGGGCTGATTGCGACACACTCACCAGCAGGACGGGAGCGGTCCCGCCCCCTCATCTGGCGCGCTCCGCGCGCCACCTTCTCCCGCGAGGGGAGAAGGATTTCAACGGGCAACGCGCAATCTTCTTCCATCATCGACGCACCCGCGCCGGGTGCTTTTAACGCGAGCCGACAAAAACGCATCATGCTCTACACCGGCTGCTCGCCCTCTCCGGCGCGTGCGCGCCGCGCTGAGGAATTGAGCTGCGGCACATGGGCGAAGGTCCAGTGCACACGATGCACTTCGTGGGCCCGACCGTAGATGACGATTTGCGCGGTACGGCGCGGACCGTCCTGACCACCCAGATAGACGCTTTCCTCGATCTCGACGACATCTTCATGCGAATTCAGGTTCCAGACATCCTTGTTGGGGAGCAGCAGCACGGCGCCGTGGCCGTCGGTAAGCCGGTTGACGCGGATCGCCGGATGAAGGTGGAAGCGGACGGCAAAGCGGTCGGGTGCATCCTCAGGCAGCGCATTGCCGGTGGCCGGGAGAAAAACGTCTTCCCCGTCGAGTCGGTTGCCGTCCTCGCTCAACGAAATGAAGCGTTCGTGGATGATACCGAAACGATCGGCGTAGCCGTCATGCGCGGTACGAAGCACGGTCGTATGGTCCTCGATCTCTCGCGACACGCTGACGCTGTCGGGGCCATCGACGATGGCGACGCCGAACAGGCCCCGGAACGTCACCGAATTCGAGAAAGCGGCATGACGACGTGTCGTTGAAGGTCACGGTGGAGTGCGCCGCTGTCGCGCGCGACACCTGCCGCCAGTTGTCGCGCCCGGTCGCTGGCATTCCGCAATTGACGATGATGCGCTGCTGATTGCTGGATAGCTCGAAGGAGAGGCAACCGGCATGGGCGTCGGCGCTGACTTCCGCAGGCGGCGGGCCGCCGGTGTCCATCAGCAGCGTGGTGCCGGCTGCATCGAGCCGCTGGTAGCCGGAATAGGGCGCATTGGCGACCGGGGTGCCGCGCGCGTCGTCATAGGCGAGCACCGTCGCCAACAGGTCCGGCTGCGTCGGTCCCATGCCGTTGAACAGCCCGAAGCAGCCGTCGTTGTGGCGAAAGAAACGCAGCATCGGCATCATGCGGTCGATCGCATTGATGAGCTGCGGCGGCGGCGCCACGTTGCGTGCCGAATAGGCTTGGCTGAGCGGCAGCAGATCGAGCAGAATTTCGATGATGACGCCGGGATTGCGACTGATATGGCCGCCATCGGGCAGCACCTGGCGGTCGATTTCGTTCACCAGCCGCCGCGTCGCCGCGCGCAGATGGCGGATCTGCTTGGCAAGGCACAGCGAAGCATAGGCGAGCGCGATCCGCGCCTGCAGCCGCGGCACGCCGTCCCGCGTGTCGTTCACGGTGTTGCGCAGATATCGCACTTGGCGGGTGAGATTGCGCAGAAAGCGACGGTAAAAGCGCACATCGGCATCATCGAGGATGAGGGTCGCCTGGCTGAGCCAGGAAATGATGCGGCGCGCGACGATTTCGGGCTGCCAAGCGATCGGGTGCCCACCGCCCTGCAAGGCGATCCATTCATCAACAAGGGCGCGAGCATTGGCGCGGGTGATCGCGGAATTGGCGGCGCGCAGGTGCCGCAGCCAGCTAAAGCCGAACAGGCCTTCGGCCCATTCTTCGCTCGGGGCCACCATTTCGAACGGCGAACGGCCTTCGCTGACGACCACCTTGCCGGCAAAGGCGAAGCGGCCAGCATAGATCTCGCTGGCATGGGTCGGGTCGGCGGTACGCAGCTCTTGGGGCGCAATGACGAGGCGCTCGCCCGGCGATGACCAGAAAAACAGCCCTGCCAGCGGATGAACGAGTGCTCGTCCCTTGAGGATGTTGAGCCTGCGTCGAAGCGCCAGCCATGACAGCCGAGAGCGGTCCGCGATGACAGCGCGGGACATTAAGTCTGGCCCCTCCTCGTCACGGGCATTTGCGCGCCTTTATAACATTACACACCATAATGAACGGTAACCGCAGGGCAACCATGCTGCGAGATTGGGGCGGGACTGGTATCGACGGCGAGGGTTCCCGTCCGCGGGCATCGCGGTCTCGCCGACCTCCCGCCGGCGACGCCAATCCCGCTTCCGCCGCATTCGGACCGGGAGCGATACGTCGATCGGCGCGCGCGGGATGGTTCAATGGCGCGGCATGCCTGTGGTATCGAGGCAGGGGCCGCGCTTCGGGCGCTGGAGGACACATGCAAGCCGCAATCGATATCGAGGTCACGCCATTGTCCGCAGCCTGCGGCGCCGAAATCAAAGGGATCGACCTCACCCGGCCGCTGGCGGACGATATTGTGGTGGCGATCAAGGAGGCGTGGCGCCGGCATCTCGTCCTCGTGTTTCGCGGTCAGGCGATCTCGCAGGAGGACCAACTACGTTTTGCGTCGTATTTCGGCATGCTGGGGGACCGCAAACAGGCGCCCGAGCAGCTGCGCAGCCGCGCCGAAGGGATTCGCCAGGACAACCAAAAGATTCTGCTGGTTTCCAATATCAAGGTCGATGGCCAGCCGATCGGTGCATTCGGCGAAGGCGAGTTCTGGTTCCATATCGACGGCGGATACACGCCGCGACCGTACAAATACACCATGCTTTATGCGATCGAGCTGCCCTCAACCGGCGGCAACACGCTGTTTGGGAACATGTACAAGGCTTATGGCGCGGTACCGCCGGCGCTCAAGGAAAAGCTCAAGGGAAGGAAAGCCCTGCATATCCACGAGTACAACCGTGCGCGGCAGGCATCGAGCTCAGGCGATATCAGCGGTATTCCACATCACATCCACCCCGTGTTCATCACCCACCCGGAAACTGGCCGCAAAAGCCTGTTCGTCGACCGGCTGATGACCACCCGCATCGAGGGCGTGAGCGCGCAAGAAAGCGCCGAACTGCTCGACCAGCTGTACGAGATCGGCGAACGGCCAGAATTCATTTTCGAGCACGTCTGGCGCCTCGGCGATTTCGTGATGTGGGACAACCGTTGCACCATCCATGCCCGTACCGATTTTCCCAACACCGAGCGGCGCCTGCTCCGGCGCTGCACCGTCGAAGGCGAGCCGTTGTACGAATGAGCGAGACGACCCCGGGCCTTGGCGCGAGGCAGGACGCGGGCGGCGCGCCCTCGTGTGAAGCGCTTTGCCCGCACTGCGGCAAGCCGGCGGCGCTGTGCATATGCCGTGACATCGTGCCGATCGACAATCGCGTCTCGGTGCTGATCCTGCAGCACCCGCGGGAACAGGGTCGCCTGCTCGGCACCGCGCGCCTTGCCGCCTTGCACTTCCGTCACGCGCTGCTCAAGGTCGGCCTGTCGTGGCCAAGCCTGACGAAGATTCTCGGCCGCCCGGCCGACTCGAGGCGCTGGGCCGTCCTTTATCTCGGCTCCGCGAAGCTCACGAAAAACACGCCCGACCGCGATGTCTTGTTCCTCGACCGCCGAGGCGAGCCAGAGCGCGACCAGGATGGCGCGGCGGCCGAGATCGAAGGCGTGGTGCTGCTCGACGGCAATTGGAGCCAGGCAAAATCGCTGTGGTGGCGAAACCCGTGGATGCTCAAATGCCGGCGCGTCACCCTGAGGTCGCCGCAGCGATCCCGTTACGGCGCACTTCGGCGCGAGCCACGCCGCGACAGCCTCGCCACCATCGAGGCGGCCGGAATGCTGGTGGGCCGGCTCGAAGGCCGGCCGGAGATCGAACCCGCACTGATCGCGAGCTTCGAGCGGATGCTGTCGTGCTATCGGGCGGCCGCCCGGGACGGTGGTGTCGATGCCGCGCAAGGGCCTCAGGCGAAGGCCGGCTCCGCATGATCCCGAAAAGTTGCAGACTTTTCGGACAAGATCATGCGCAAGACTGCGTATGATCCCGAAAAGTTGCAGACTTTTCGGACAAGATCATGCGCAAGACAGCGCATGATCCCGATAAGCTGCAGACCTCCTGACGAAGATCATGCGCAAAATCAAAGAGACGGAGCCGGAGGCGATTGACCTGGTCGGCGCGCGCTCAACTGAAGGCATCCCGCTTAGAGGCGATCGGCCGGGAAGCGACTTTAAACGTACACGGCGCTGGCCGCGCCGATCGCTTCCGGTAGCTCGCCTAGCCTCTTCCAAATTCACGCTCGCGAGGGATAATATCGCCCAGCAAAGCGGTTTCGCTTTATTCGATCCGAAAGGGGCGGTCCCATGGCTCAGCTGCAAGTTCTGATGGTTTCCGCGGCGGCGCTGTCGCTGGCGATGTTCGCCACGTCTCATCCCGCGAACGCCCAGGACCTGTTCGTCGAGGGCGATATGGTGCGCGGCAACCAGGAAGGGGCGCCTGGCCCGATCTGTGTATTGACCAACCAGTTTCAACATCTGGAAAAGGTCGTATTTCGTTTCCGCGTAATGGATCACGACGGCAAGGTGCTTGGAAAGGATGATCTGAAAAGTCTGATCGTCGAACTGCCGAACGGCGACAAGCTGCCGGCATATTACGGCGGTCACCCGCCGGCCAGCCCGACCGATTATTTCTGGGTCGTGGCCTGGCAGATCCCGGCGTCCTATCCGAGCGGTACCTTTGCCTACAAGGCGACCGCGACCGACATGCGCGGCCATTCCCAGACTTGGGAGCCGTTCAAACGCGTGACCTCCCAGTTCCAGGTGATGCCCGGCGAGATCACGTTCAAGAAGCCCTAGAGCGGGATGCGCTCAGCGTGAACGCCTCCCGCTCGGTTCTGTTTTGCGCAGCCGTCGCGGACTGCGCTCGACGACGGATGAGTGTCGATTTTGCGCATGATCCACGTCCGAAAAGTCTGCACCTTTTCGGCATCATGCGTTAGCGGACCGGCGGCATCAGCACCCGGTCGCGACGGCAGGAGCGCTGCACGATTTCGGGACAATCGCGGAACTTGAGATCGCGCGACATGCAGATGCGCACCTCGCTCAAGCGCCGGCCGCTGCATGACACCGAGAGTCCGTCATGGGACAAGCCAGGATTCGAAGCGACAAACGCATTGGCGACATCGTCGGGTGCGACGGTCAGCGGTGAAGTCAGGTTGAGGTAGTCCGGCGGGATTTTCACGGCCTCGCGGGCCTTGCGAATGGTATCGAAATAGGCCCCCTGGCCAAGGCCGGAACAGGTGCCGTGACGATCCCACTCATGATAGACAAGCCGCGGCGAGGGCATCAGGTCGAGCATGCTCCCGACAATGTTGCGGCTGAGCCGCGGTGCCGGCACCTGACAATCTTCAGGAAAACCCCGCTCGTATTGCGGCCATAGACCGTGGACGACGAACGAGAACGGCCGCCCCTCGCATTGCGGGTCTGGCCGCGTCGAGAAGCGGTCGCGGCTGCCAGCGCAATAGGACGGCGACCAAGACAGCACCAGCACGTAATAATCGAATTTGCCGGGTTCATCCCGGCGAAGGTCCTGCGCCTGTAGCGACGCCACTCCTGAAAGGGTCGGGAGCAACGCGGCAGTCAACAAGCCGGCGAATACGCGACGCATTGGTACTCCTCAGCTCGACCTTGCAACGGGTCAGGACACCCGAGGCACCCTTTATGGCTTTGCCAACCTGCAAGCGGGATTATAGGCCCAATTGCGGTCAAGTCCGACAACGCACCATTCAACCCCGTAGGTCGCGCCGATAATGCCGCCATCTTCAATGATGGAATAATAGATCCGGTGTTTCTTGCCGTCCGAGACCAGGACCGAGGCGGAGCAGAACCGCCGCGGAATCGTCTGCGACGCCCACGGTTCGAAGGCGATTTCGCGGATATCCTCGAACCCGAGCAGTTGCACGTTGGAATCCCAAAATCTCCGCTCCCGCTCGATGAAGCGCGTGATGATGTGATCGAGTGGACCGTGCTCAAAACACAAAGGAACGTCGTGGTCGTAACGCGGCCCCGACATCCAAAAATTCTTCTCGCCAAGACCGGCTGCCCAGCCTTCGCCTGAAACAGCGAATGGGGCCAGGATCGCCGCAATGAGAACAGCAGCTATGGATTTGAAAAGGTCCGCGCCCATGATTCGCTCCACCCCAGAGGACGGTGCCGCGACGCGTTGCGCAAATCAAGCGGCAAATTGCAAAAAACCTATCGCCAATCGCCGATTACCGCTTGAACAAGGGCAAGGGCCGCGACCGCAGCAGTATCTGCGCGCAGAATGCGCGGACCGAGGGCAATGCGAATCGTTTGTCGTCGCGACAGGAGTGCGGCGCGCTCTTCCTCAGCAAAGCCTCCCTCAGGGCCAATCATGATGGCAAGCGCGGCGGTGCCGACCTCCGATGTGCCTAGCGCTGCGCGCAAGCGGGCAACGGGGTCGCCGGTGGCGGCCTCCTCGTCGCAGAAGACGAGGCACCGCTCGGCGGACAGGGCCGCGATCGCGTCCTTGAAGGTGAGCGGCGCCATCACCTGCGGAACAGCAAGGATGCCGCATTGCTCGGCGGCTTCGATCGCATTTGCGCGCATGCGCTCATGCTTGACGCGTTCGGCCTGGGTATGGCGCATGATCACCGGTTGCAGCAGCGACGCCCCCATTTCGACGGCTTTTTGGACCATGTAATCCAGGCGTGCCCGCTTGAGCGGCGAAAACAGGTAATGGAGGTTTCCTGCTTGTGGTTGCGGCCGCGTCTGTGTTTCCAGGACGAGACTCGGGCGATGGCGCGAGGAGACGTCGAGATGCGCTTTCCATTCGCCGTCGCTGCCGTTAAAGATGAGGATCGAAGCACCGAGCTTGAGCCGCAGCACATTGACAAGGTAGTGCGCCTGGGCAACTGCAAGCGGAACGGTCGCGCCGGGGGCGAGCGAAACGGGGACAAACAGGCGGGGGCTGCGAAAATCGTAGGAAGCCATCAATTCTGCACGCCTTTGCCCGGGTTTCGCCATCTGCTTCCGGCGATATGACATGGTGGGGTGGCTGTTTATCGCGTGACCGACCGCAACAAACTCTGAGGCCGCTAACGATTTGAACACCTATCGGCGGCATCGTCATCTGGGGGATGCAGGGGCTGGGGGGAACTCACAATCTGACATTGGGGAGATTTATGTCATGAGGGCCGGTTGTCGCCTTTCCCTCATTCTTGCCTTGACCGCCGTAACGGGTTGCGAAGCTTTGGCGCAGACGCTGCCATGGCCGACCGATTCTCCGCGTGCCGCTGCGCCTCCTGCCGGTCCGGGGATGGCCGCGGCGCCAATGGCAGCACCGACACCGACCGCTGTGCCGATGACCGGCGGGTTCGGTCCGGCCGGCGCCCCGCCCATGATGGGGGCGCGTGGGATGGGCGCTCCGCCCGGGTTTGGTGGGGGCGGGGCTCCGCCCGCGTGTCTTCAGGAGTTCATCAAGCTGCGCGAGGACGTCCAGAAGAAGGGTCAGGCCGCCAAGGCTTTGAGCGAGCACAAGCCGTCGCGGGAGGAAATGTGCAAGCAGATCACCGTCTATGCGGCTGCCGAGACCAAATGGGTCAAATACACCGAGAGTAACGCCGCCAATTGCGGCATCCCTGCCCAACTTGTTCAGGAACTGAGAAACGTCCACGGTCACACCGAGCAGACGCGGGAAAAGATTTGCCAGCCCGGAGTGGCTTCAGGCGCTCCCCCCCGCCCAGTCTGAGTGATGCACTCGGCACCGCCCGCCTGCCGACACCGGAGTCGACCAGGGCCGGCGGCGGAACGTTCGACACGCTGACCGGCAACGCCATCATGCGATGATTGGGCCTGCCGGCCGGGTCGCCGATTCGACCGGCAACTGGGTCGATCGGTGGGCGCCGGCGGCCGCACGGCCTTATCTGCGGCTTGCCCGGTTCGACCGCCCGATTGGGGCGTGGCTGCTGTTGATCCCATGCTGGTGGTCATCGGGCCTCGCCGCGATTTACGCCCGGGTTGGGCTGCCCAACATCTGGCATCTCGTCTTGTTTTTTGTCGGCGCCTTCGTCATGCGCGGGGCGGGCTGCACCTGGAACGATATCGTCGATCGCGACCTTGACGGTCGCGTCGACCGGACCCGCTCTCGGCCGATCCCGTCCGGTCAGGTGAGCGTGGCCGGAGCGGCCGCCTTTCTCGTCGCGCAGGCCCTCGTGGGCCTTGCGGTGCTGCTTCAATTCAACGGCTTCGCCATCGCAACCGGGATCGCCTCGCTCGCGATCGTGGCGATCTACCCGTTCATGAAACGCATCACCTGGTGGCCGCAGATCGTGCTCGGCCTCGCCTTCTCATGGGGGGCGCTGATGGGGTGGGCGGCTGCGTTCGGCCGGCTCGACGTGCCGGCGCTGCTGCTCTATGCCGGATCGATCGCCTGGGTCATCGCCTATGACACCATTTATGCCCATCAGGATCGCGAGGATGACGCGCTGATCGGGATCAAGTCCACGGCGCGGCTGTTCGGGCCGCGCACCAGGCCGATGTTGATGATGTTCGACACGGCAGCGATCGTGCTGATCGGCATTGCCGGTGCCATTGCCGGGGGCAGCGTGCCGTTCTGGCTCGGCCTCGGCGTCTTCGCCGCGCATCTTGCGTGGCAGATTGCCCGCCTCGACATCGGCGATCCGGCGCTGTGCCTGGCACTGTTCAGGTCGAACCGGGACGCCGGCCTGATCCTGTTCGCCGGCATGGTTCTCGATGCGGCGCTCGCGACTTGAATGCGCCGTGGCTGCTCCGATCATGGACCTTGTCATCGTTTCTTCGGGTAGTTTGATCGTGGATCGACGCTTCGAATTCGGCCGCGACCTTGCGTTGCGCAAAGACTACGCTGCCGCGGCCGACCTTTTTGCGCAGGCGCTGGAGGCCGCCCCCGACTTCGCACCAGCGTGGCTGGCGCTTGGCGAGGCCCGAGTGAATCTCGGCGATGCGGCAGGCGCCGCGGCAGCCTTTCGCCGGGTTCTCGCGCTTGACCCGCAGGATCGGCTCGGCGCCGCGCTTCGGCTCGCCCGCTGCGACCCAAGCAATCGCTTGCCAAAGATGCCGCCAGCCTATGTGCAGGCTCTGTTCGACCGCTACGCGCCGGAGTTCGATGCCGCGCTCGCACGGCTCGGTTATCGCGGCCCGGACCACTTGCGCGAGGCGGTGAATTGGGCGGGGCCCGCGCAGCGCTTCGAGCACATGCTCGACCTCGGCTGCGGGACGGGGCTTGCCGGCGCAGCGTTCCGATCCTCGGTGCGGTGGCTGACCGGGGTCGATCTTTCCCCGACCATGATCGAAATCGCACGAGCGAAAAACATTTATGACCGGCTGGCGACCGGCGACATCCTCGCGCATCTTCACGGGATGGCCACGCAGGGCGAGACCTGCGACCTTGCCGTTGCCGCCGATGTCTTCGTTTATTTGCCCGATCTCATCCCGGTGGTCGCGGCTGTCGTGCGCGTATTGCGACCGCAGGGCTTGTTAGCCTTCACCGTGGAGCGCGCTGACTCCGGCGTGGTGCTTGGCGAAAAGCTGCGTTACCGGCATGGTGCGGATCATGTCCGTGCCACCTTGGCGGCGGCCGGGCTCATAGATGCCGAGCTCTCGCCCGCCGTGCTGCGTCACGAAGGCGGCGCGGACGTACCGGAACTCGTCGTGCTCGCGGCCAGCGCATGATCCCGAAAAGTTGCAGATTTTTCGGACAAGATCATGCGCAAAATCAATGATAACCGAGCGTGAGGCAATTCAAATTGAACGCATCCCCTCTGGGCAAGAACTCACGCTTCATCGGCGACGCGGTTGTACAACGTGCCGATTTCCGGTGAAGCAACCTCGACCACGTCGCCCGGCTTGAGCCATCGGGGTTCGGCTCCCCGCGTTTTCTTGACCGGCGTCCCCGTCACGATGACATCGGCCGGCCTGATCGTCATGAATGTCGTGATGTAGGCGATCAGGTCGGCAAACGAAAAGATCATATTGGCGGTGCTGTCATCCTGCGTGACGTCGCCGTTCACCGAAACGGTAAGCCGCATCGGGCGCGTCGGATCGATCTCGTCGCTGGTGACGATCCACGGACCAATGCTGCCGGAGCGGTCGAAGTTCTTGCCCTAAGTACACGTTGAAACTTGCCGTGGCGAAGCCAGTCCCGAACCGTGCCCTCATTGCACAGGGTCACGCCGGCGATCCAATCAAGCGCGCGCTCCTTGGGGACATGGCGGCCTTCATGACCGATCACAATGGCAAACTCGCCCTCGTAATCGAACTGCTCGGAGACCGCCGGCCGCATCAATGGCTGGCCGCAGCCGACCAGCGATCCCGGATGGCGAAAGAACAGGCTCGGATATCGCGGCACATCGGAGTCCCCGAAATCGGCAATGCGGTCTGCGTAGTTGATGCCGACGCACAGGATCTTTTCCGGCGCTGCCACGGGCGGAAGGAATTCGACCGCGGACAATGGAAAATCGGGCCTGACGCCGACGAGAATGGCGCGCGCCTCCTCAAGCGCGTGCGCGCGCAACAGGTCGGCAAGGGTGGCAAAACGCGGGCCGAAACGCAGCCGGAAATCGACCACGCCGTCGCCAACGACGGCGCCAAAGCTTGTGCGCCCATTGGCTATGTAGCTTGCCAGACGCATGCCCCCGCTCCACAATCTCTCCCCCGCCGAACCGGCCCGGCACTATGCCCAACGCCGCCGGTTTGTACACCGTTAATTCGAGTGCCGTTCGATCTCGCATGAGAACGCTGTTCATCGACTGCAATCCGCAACTGGAACGCGTTTTCCGCCGCGTGCATCGCCCCGACGACCCGCCCGTCACCGTCAATAACGTGCCGTTCCAGGCAAGCGATCTGCCGCGGCTGCTCGACGGCTACGAGATTTGCATCGACGATCATTCCTATATGCCGACGGAACAGATCGCGAAGTGCCGGGCGCTTCGTCATATCGTGTTCTGCGGCACCGGCGCCTCGAGCTACATGGATGTCGACGAGCTCAAGGCGCTGGGCGTCACTGTGCACACCTATCGCGGGTATGGCGACACCTCGGTCGCGGAACATACGATTGCGCTGATGTTCGCCTGTGCGCGCGAGATTGCGCTCTCGGACCGCAAAATACGAGCCGGGACGTGGGAACCGCTCGAGGGGATCGAGCTTTTCGGCAAGACGTTGGGCGTCATCGGTTTTGGCGGCATCGGCCGCGAGGTCACCCGCATTGGCGCCGGCATCGGGATGAAAATGCTTGCCTGGAACCGAACGCCGGTTTCCGAACCCCTTGTCGTGGCCACGTCGAGCGAGAGAACGGGCGCGATGACGGCGCGGCTCGTGGATATCGACACATTGCTCACCGCCGCCGACGTCGTCTCGCTCAATCTCGCGCTGACGGAGGAAACGCGCAATTTCCTCGACGCCGCCCGCATCGGGCGCATGAAACCGGGAGCCATTCTCGTCAACACAGCGCGCGGGGCGTTGCTGGAGGAAGGCGCGCTCATCGATGCGCTGCAATCACGCCACATCCGTTATGCCGGACTCGATGTGTTCCATTCCGAGCCGCTGAAACCCGACCACCCGCTTGCACGAATGGATAACGTCACGTTGTCACCGCATGCCGCCTTTCGCACGCCCGAAGCGTCGGAAAACCTGCTTCGCCGTGCCATCGATATCGTTCACATGGTCCAAGGAAAATGACGTTAACGCAAGATCGAACTATCGATTAACTATTATGGCAACATCATCATGTTGCTAAACGGTAATTGCGTCACGGCTGAAGTGAATGTTTTGTTCAGCGAGATTTTTTTGGAACGCCGACGCACTCTCGGCATTTATGTGGGGAAGAAAACAACATAGGAGAGACGATTATGCGTCAGCTGGTTCTGGCCTTGGGCGCCCTGAGCGTGCTTGGATTGGCGACGGTCGCCAACACGCCGGCTCGCGCGGACGACAAGGTGATCATCAAGGAACACCGGGATCACCGCGATCACCCCCGGTTTTTCGACCGGTTTCACCATCACGACCGCGATGTACTCGTGATCAAAAGGGGTCATGACCACGACCACGATCGTGACCACGATCACGATCACCTGTAGTTGTCAAAAAAGCCCCGGCAACGGGGCTTTTTTATCACAGGGTTGCATAGGCCGCGCATGTTCCGATCAGATGGAATCAATGGATTTCTAGCGCATGAACCGGTAAAATTGCGGATTTTTCGGACAACATCATGCGCAAAATCAATGATTGATAATCGAGCGGGAGACGATTCAACCTGAACGCATCCCGCTCTAGCGTGAGCAACGCGGCCACACGGGACGCCGCACTTGCACAATACGCAGGCGCCTTGCTCACACCGGCGGAGTCTCTGAAGAACCGCGCACCCTAGTGTTCTAACTCTCAGTTTGGTTCCTTTTATCCCTTCGAACAGCGGCCTTACTATTATCGTAGGCCGCCGTTAATGCCGGCGCGCCTTTTTCTTAGCAGGCTTGGTCACCGGCTTAGCGGCAGGAGTGACGACGGCTCGCGCCGGCGGGCTGCGAAGTTTCCAATTCCGCTTGCAACCAGTTTTGCAGCGAGTACCCATCGGGGCACCCTTGTTGCTGCCACAAGTAATAAGCCCGTTCCGCGATATGCGTTTTGAGTTGATCGACGTTCACGCGCTGATCCTCTGCATGTTTGCTTTTCCGATCAATAGACCGTTCACAATAACCTGCGTGATCAGACTTAATATTCGATGAAAAGAGAGGCGTGACCTCAGTGTCTGTCCGAAGAGTAGTTGAATCATATGAATCCGTTGTGATTCAAGGGGTGGTGACCTGATTCGGGGGGACCACCACCATGTGGACGACGCAGAACCGCGCGCGTTACGACCGTAGCAAGTTGCGTTACCCGAGTGATCTGACTGACGAGGAATGGAATCTGGTCGCACCCTTGATTCCGCCCGGCAAGCCGGGGGGCGACAAGCGCACCGTGAACCTGCGCGAAATCGTGAACGGGCTGATGTACGTTCTGTCGACCGGCTGTCAGTGGCGCGCGATTCCGAAGGACCTGCCGCCGAAAAGCACCGTCTACGACTATTTTGATCTATGGACCTACGATGGTACATTGGATCGGATCCACCACGCGCTCTATCAACAGTGTCGTGAGCAAGAGCAGCGCGAAGCAAGCCCCACCGCCGCCATCATCGACAGCCAGAGCGTGAAAAGCGCTGAAAAAGGGGGCGTTGCATCGATCCGCCGGGATACGATGCAGGCAAGAAGATCAAGGGCAAGAAGCGGCACATTCTCGTCGATACATTAGGCCTGCTGCTCCACGCCATCGTTCATCCGGCCGACATCCAGGATCGCGATGGCGGGGTCCTGGTCCTATCAACCCTGTTTGGCATGTTCCCGTTCTTGCAAAAGCTGTTTGCCGATGGCGGCTATCAAGGACCGCAATTCGCCAACGCCGTGGTGAAAATCCTGCCCTCGCTCGAGATCGAAATCGTCAAACGCTCCGATGCCGCGGTCGGTTTCCAGATCATGCCCAAGCGCTGGATCGTCGAACGCACCATCGCCTGGCTCAATCGCTGCCGCCGCCTTGCCAAGGATTGGGAGTGCCTCAATCGCAGGGCGCTCGCCTTCTTGCGCCTCGCCTCGATCCGCCTCATGCTTAGAAAGCTATGCAATCCAGCCTAAACTCTCCGGACAGACTCTCAGGGGCCGCGAGGGCAATCGCGGCGAGCGCATGATCCCGAAAAGCCGCGGGCTTTTCGGACAGGATCATGCGCAAAATCAGCACGCATCCGTCGTCGAGTGCAGTCCGCGACGGGTGCGCAGAACATAATCGAGCGGGACGCGATTCAACCTGAACGCATCCCGCTCTAACTAACGACGCTCCCCACGGGCGTTAACCTTCGGATTGCCTGTGCGCTGCCGCGGTCGAACTGATCGCCCATTGCGAGCGCGGCAGCGATTTCGTCGAGGCCCGTCAATAGGCGATCGCATAACAATCCCGCCTGCGATCGGCGCCGGCCAAACGGTTGCCGGTTGCGGGATCGATCAGGACGGCTGTTGCACATCCGTTCATGCCGAACGCCTTGATGCGGGCCACATCGTGACCGCGCGCCTTCAGGGCGGCATAAACCGGCTCGGGAATATTGGCTTCGACGTTCAACTTGTTGAACCCGGAATTGTGCGGCCAGAACGAGCCGTAAAAATGCAGGGTTTGCACCCGCGGCCATTCGAACGCCTCGTGCAGGTTAGGGTACCAGTCGGGCCAGAATTCCACGACATCGAGGAAGGCCTGCAAGATCGTCTGCTCCTGGTTGTCGCCGCCCGGGGAGCCGATGGCCATGAAAGGCGCGCCATTCTTCAGCACGATGCTCGGCGTCAGCGTGTAGCGCGGTCGCGCCCGCGGTCGCAGCTGCGCCGCGCGCGTCTTGTCGAGCCAGAACTGCTCGCCGCGAACGCTCATGCCGATACCCGTATCGCCGAGGATGACGGCGCCGCCGATCCAGCCGCCGCTCGGGGTCGAGTCGAAAATGTTGCCGTCGCGATCGATGATGGAGATGTGAGTGGTGTCCTTGGCCGCGCCCGAGACGGGTTCGGGATCGGGCAACGGTCCGGTCGAAGGACCGGCGTCGGCAATGTTTGCGACCCAGCCGCTCCATTGTTTGACATGGGAATCGAACGGCAGCGGGTTGCCGGCGACAAACGCTCGCGATGCATGGTTCGGGTCGATGAGCTTTGCGCGCTCCTTCGCATAGGCCTTCGAGAGCAGCCCTTCACCCGGCGTGTGCACGAAGGTGGGATCTCCGTAATAGGTGTCGCGGTCCGCATAGGCGAGCTTGAGCGCTTCCACCATCGTGTGCAGATATTCCGGGCTGTTGCGCTTCATCGCGTGCAGATCGAAGTTCTCCAGGATGTTGAGAGCCTCGAGCAACGCGGGTCCCTGGCTGCCAAACCCGTGTTTGTAAACCTCGTAGCCGCGATAGGTCGTCATCACGGGCTGTTCGACCCGGGCATAGAACTCGGCGAAATCAGCGCGATCGAACGGCGCATCGTGATGTTGAAGGAAGGCCACCATGTCGGCGGCGATATCGCCCTTGTAGAAGCGGTCGCGCGCGGCGACGATGCCGGCGCTTCGGCCTTGCGCTTTGTGGTCACGCTCCGCTTCGACCATCAGCTTGAGGGTATGCGCGAGCGTCGGGAACTTTATCGTATCGCCCGGCCGATACATGGTGCCGTCCGGCTTGAGCCAGTAGCCTTGATTTTCCGGCCATGCCTTGATGAAGCTCGCATTGCGCGCGATCGCCGCCACCGTGCGCGGCCGCAGCGGAAAGCCGTCCTCCGCGTATTGGATCGCGCGCGCGGCCACCTCCTCGAAACTCATGGTGCCCCATTGATCGAGCACCGTCAGCGCGGCATGCAGAGCACCGGGAACGACCGCCGGATCGAGGCCATTGCCTTCCAAGGTTCTTCCGCGGGCGAGATAGCGATCGATGCTGGCTCCCTCGGGTGCCCAACCCTGCCCCACGACAGACACGACCTTGCCGGTGCTCCGGGGATAGACCAGGACCAAAGCCTCGCCGCCAAGGCTGTACAGGTCCTGCTCGACGACGCCGCCGACGAGGAGTGCCGCCACACCGGCATCGAACGCATTGCCGCCGCGGGCGAGAATCTCAAAGGCTGCTGCCGTGGTGAGCGGGTGACCGCCCGATACGCCGGCATTCGGCCCCATGACCGCAGGACGTTCGGCGGCGCCGACCGGCGCGGGGCCACCCACAAGCGCGAGAAGCGCGCCAGCGGCGACAATGATCCCGCAAGCGACGGGTCTCGTCCATTCCTCGAACCGCCTCCACAGGTTGCGCTCGCGACGGCTTCGTCTCGACGGTTCAAACATAGGCATCCTCCCTTGTTGGATGCGATGATATGCCCGTTTACACGCTGGCGTAACCCGGTTGGTTCGGTGCACCGGCCACGAACAAGCGAGTCACCTGATTGTCACGCCCCGCGAAAGTGGGGCAGCCAGTAACCCCTGGCGAAGCGATTGCGCACTCGTTGCGAAGGCGGTGGTTACTGGACCACCCGCTTTCGCTGGTGGCGGGATGGATTGAGGTTACTCGTTTCGAATAACGCCCTGGGTGGACCGCTTGCGCCATCGCGAAAGCCGCACGGTTGGCTTAGAGCGGGATGCGTTCACCTTGAATTGCCTCCCGCTTGGTTCCCTTTGATTTTGCGTATGATCTTGTCCGAAAAGTCTGCAATGTTTCGGGATCATGCGCCAGGACGGCTATGGTCACGTCGATCCCTTGCCGCGCGAACGCAACCCCATTGACACCACTTGTTGCCCGGCTTCAGCTTTCTCGACAATCTGAGGAAGGGCGCTCTGTCATGCCGAGGGAGCGCTCAGGCATACAACCGGGAGGGAGCAGACCATGCGTGCATTCGCCTTCAAAGGCATACCGGCAGGCCCGCTCTTGACCGGCCTCATCGTCATGGCGTGGAGCGCGCCCGCACTAGCCCAATCCGCAGTGGCCCCGCCCGACTTCTCGTCGAATCGTGTCGGCTGGTCCGGCTTCAATCCGACCGGCCCGTTTTTCGAAGCCGCCCCTGGACGTGAGCCCGGGCCCGTGACCACCGACCCGGCCCACCCCTTCGTGCCCAACGGCACGGCTCGGCAACCGACATTCCGGATTGCCGATCTTTCGAACCCCAATCTCAAGCCGTGGGTGAAAGAGTACATGAGGAGGGACATCGACGAGGTGCTCGCAGGAAAGGTAGCGTTCACCGCCCAATCCGCCTGCCAGCCCGGGGGCGTCCCGATGTTCATGGGCTATGGCGGCGTGAACCCGGTCCTTTTCCTGCAAACACCGAAGGAAGTCTGGCTGTACTTTTCGGGAGATTCGCAGGTCCGACGCGTCTACATGGATGTACCGCACACGGCCCATCCGAAACCGTCATGGTATGGCGAGTTGGTCGGGCACTACGAAGGTGACAGCCTCGTCGTCGACACCATCGGTCTGAGCGAAAAAACCTTCGCCGACATCTACCGCACGCCTCACACCGACAAGATGCACGTCGTCGAGCGCTGGAGGAAGGTCGATGGCGGGCAAGGCATGGAGGTGGTTTTCACCGTAGAAGACCCCGACGCGTTCGATCAGCCGTGGACTGCCATGCGCCGCTATCGGCCCGTCCAATATGATGTCCTTCCCGAAGGCGTTTGCGCCGAAAACAACAACCAGGCCATCTTTGGCTATCCGGTTCCGGTCGCCGAGAAGCCTGATTTTTGAGTGAGGTCGTTGGTTGGAGCGCTTCGGCGGGAGGGGGAAGAGGAAGTGCACGCCATCGCGGGCGCTTCCCGAAGGTGAGGGGTGGGCACGCTCTGACTTACTGACCCTTGAAAGTCGGTCCTAGCGCGGGATGGGGTCAGCTTGAATCGCCTCGCTCGGTTCCGCTTCAGACTTTCATGCAAGCGTCGCGAGATCGGCGGCGCTCAGCCGAAGGCGGCCCGCCTGCATATTTTCCTTCAGGTGGGAAACCGAGGACGTGCCGGGGATCGGCAGCATCATCGGAGATCGCGCCAGCAGCCAAGCAATTGCCACCTGGGCCGGCGTCGCGCTGTGCCGCTTGGCAGTCTCGGCGAGCGCGCCGCTGACGCGGGTCGTTTCGCTGCCCGCCGATAGCGGGAACCACGGTATGAATGCAATGCCGTCGCGCTCGCAGATTGAAAGAACGGGTTCCGAGGATCGGTCCGACACGTTGTAGCGGTTCTGCACCGACACAATGGTCGCCACCCGCTGCGCCGTGGCCAATTCGTCCGCGTCAACATTGGAGACGCCGACGTGGCGGATTTTTCCCTCACGCTGCAGCTCGACAAGCGCGCCGATAGAGTCATCGAGCGGCACGCGAGGGTCGGGGCAATGCAACTGGTAGACATCGATCCGGCCGGTGCGCAGCCGCTTCAGACTCGCCTCGCAAGCGGCGCGCAGATGCGCTGGCCGCCCATCGGGACGCCAATCTCCCGGGCCCGGGCGGGTCAAACCGCCCTTGGTGGCGACGACGAGCCCATCATGATAGGGCGCCAGGGCCTCGGCGATCAGTTCTTCACTGACCCCGGGACCATACGAATTGGCAGTGTCGATGAAGGTCACGCCAAGCCTGACCGCCTCCCGCAGCAGGCCGATCGCTGCCGCCCGATCGGGCGGCGGACCCCAGACGCCACGCCCGGTGATCCGCATAGCGCCGAAACCGAGCCGGCCAACGCTGAAATCGCCCAATCGCAGCGTGCCGGGCGACATCGTTGCGTCTGGCTGGGATGGCGGAACGGGGGCTGGCATCTGTTTGTCTCTCCCTGGCTGCCTCTCCCGCAGAGGACTTCCACCTCCTGCATCAAGGCCATGCCTGGCACACTACGCAAAACGCCCGGCATGGAGCCGGGCGTTCTTCTGGGGAATGGGAGGCCCGGCGTAACCGAGCCTCGATGTCTGCTCAGTGCGCGAGCGGATCAGGCCGGATCTGGAACTTGACGATCTTGGGCAGCGTGCCCTTGCCGGTCTCGCGATGGAACGGGGTCCGGTTGCCGTCGGTCGCCCACAAGGCGCGGCCTTTCCAGCCACCGTTCGGATCATCGATGCGGCCATCGACATACTTGGCGAAGAAGCCGAGCGGATACGGCACCCGCATGTTGACCCACTTGCCGTCCACCAGCGCCATGATCGACTTATTGGCGTTGCCGGTCGCCATCGGGACGTTGGTGCCCAGGCCCGACGTGTTGAACTGGTCGACCCAGGTGTAGTAGCTCGCCTCGGCGCTGCCGCTTTCAGACACGTTGCGGAACTGCGGTCCCGGGAACGGCGTCAGCGTCCAGCCCTCCGGGCACAGCTCGCCCTCGGCAGCCTGCGGCCCGTTCAGTGGACCCTTGCACTTGCGGCGATCGAACGCGCCCAAATGTCCGCTCGACAGCGGCACATAAGCAACGCCGTTGCGATCGATGTCGAAGCCGCGCGGGCCAAAGCCCGGGAATGGCGGCTTATAGACTTCCGACAGCTTGGTCTTCGGGTCGAACCGCAGCACATAGCCGGGATAGCCGAGCACCGAGCCCCACACCGTGCCGTCGGCCGGGTTCACGCCGACGCCATAGAGACCGGCGGTCATCCGCTTGTCCTTGGTCGGATCGACGACCTGGTTGGGCTGCACGTAGTCATCGACCTTGCCGTTGGCGTTGGTGTCGATGATGATCGGGGCCCAGCCCTGTGCCTTCGCCTCGTCGCCGGTCTCTTCCCAGACCTTGCGGTCCAGCCAGCCGATGACACCCTGTTGCGGACCGCCCGCGCTGGTCCACGCCGTGTTGTCGGCATCTTCGGCGAACACCACGTGATGAGTATTGAAGCAGGTGCGGATCAGCTTGGTGGTGTTGGTCTTCGGGTCGTAAACGGCGAGATGCCGGTTCGACGTCTTGAGCGGGAACGCCTTGGCATACGGTTGTCCTGCGATGTGCAGAACGCCGGATTCTCAGGCGGTCCGACGCGCGACGTAAACCAGACGTCGCTACGCTCATCCATGATCAGGCTGTGCGTCGTAGTGCGCGTATCCCAGATCGCATCGTCGCCCCAATAGATGCGATTTCGCCAAGGGTGTCTTCCTTGGTGGACACCATGCCTTGGGGATTGCGCACCGGCATCGGCCTCGTGCTCGGTGTGTTATCGCTCGGATCGAACACCGGGAAATATTCTCGGCTCTCTTCCGTCGTGCCGAAATGCTTGCCGTTGGCATTGACCGTCGGCTTGCGCTTGTCGGTCGAAACCTGGTCGTGCAGGTAGGCCTTGGGGTCGGCCCAGTCCCATTCGGTGATGACGACGTTGCGCTCGACGCCTTGAGGACGCTCCGGCTTGGCGAAGGGCAACTCGCCCGCCGCAATGCGATCGGTCCAATTGGCGAACTGAGCGAACGAGAACTTGGCGTCCTGGCGGCCGATCGCCTGGGCCATCGAGAGCATTGCTTGGCCCGACTGGATGCGCCGCTCCCAGGCCTCGACCGAGTTCTTGAAGGTGCCAAGCAAGGGGGAGATCGTACGGGTCGCCTTGTTCCCGAGTTGATGGCAGGCATAGCAGCCGTTGGTCTTGAGCTGGTCGAGCCATTGCAACTGGCTCTTCATCGCCGTGGTCATGCCGTTGCCGTTTTGCCCGGTGCCCGGGAACATGTCCTTCTCCGGCACATTGATCATCGCGTACCAGTAGATCGCCGGATAATATTCCGCCGCAGCTGCGTCGTTCGGCGCCGGGATCGCCGTGATGTTGATGATCTTGCCGGGCTCGCTTTGGGTCTTTGCCGAGTCGACGAGCCCATAGCCGCGCGCCCAAACGACATAGTTCGCCTTCGGCAGGTCGGGGATGACGTACCGGCCCTGGTCATCGGTCACGACGGTCTTGACCATCCGGGTCGGCAAATCAGTCGTTTCTGCAATCACCCACACCCCTGCCTCAGGTCCCTTCGGGCCGGTGACAACGCCGCCAATGTCGGTCGCGCCGATGCTGACCGCAGCTGCGCCTTGTTGTGCCCGCGCCGCCTGCGGAGCAGTACCCAG
Organism: uncultured Alphaproteobacteria bacterium; assembly: GCA_963844635.1. Classification (GTDB taxonomy): domain Bacteria; phylum Pseudomonadota; class Alphaproteobacteria; order Rhizobiales; family Xanthobacteraceae; genus JAJPKK01. Next base: position 188,648 of record CAWJPD010000013.1, on the reverse strand, counting down.
CGCGGCCGCTATGGCGATTGCCGCCACGCCATAGAACAAACTGTGTTTTTTCATAAGGCTCCTCCACTCTCGATGACCGAGATGCCGTTCAAGACGAATAGCTCCCAGGCCCCGATTCCGGCGACTCATACCGAAACCGCCCTCGCTACGCACCCTCGTCGCGGAGCAATTTCACACATTTTGGAACGCTTTGCAAAATCTCCAAAGCCTCGGGGCCAATTCTTCTCGCATGACCGCCGGGACGGTTCATTAGGATTAACTTCATGGGACGGCGATTGCGCACGCTCGCCGCGGCTCTCGGTCGCGCGCGGGGAAAGAGAAAGATAGAAATGAACCCCTCCGCGCCGGCCTATGCGCATTCTGAGGCACTGGTCCGCCAAAAGGAGAACGACCGCTATTTTGCCGGCCTGTTCGCGCCGGCAACGGCGCGCCCTCACCTTTATGCGCTTGATGCCTTCGCGCACGAGATCGCCCAGGCCGGACATCGATCGCGGCAGCCGACGGCCGGGGAAATCCGCCTCCAATGGTGGCGGGAAGCGATTTGCGGCGAGCGCCCCGGGGAAGCGGGCGCTCATCCGGTCGCGGTGGCGCTCGCCGACACGATCCGTGTTTACGAATTGCCCAAGGCACGACTGCTCGCGTTCATCGATGCGCATTCGACGCGCCTCCGCGGCGAACCCTTGGCGAGCCTGGCCGAGCTCGATTTGCTTGCGCAGGACATATTCGGAACCCTGTTCTCACTCGGCGCAGAGCTTTTGATCCGGGCGATATCCCCCTCGGCCGCTGCCGCCGCCCTTCCGAGCCGCGCTGCGGCACGTCTGTTGTCGGGCGGGGACGGGGCAAAGGCGATGGCTGCCGCGGCTTGCGCCGTGGCGGTCGTCGAGGGCCTTGCCGGACCGACCGTCGCCGGCCGCGTTCCGTCCATCCTCCCGCTCGAGGTGATGGAACGCCACGGCGCTGCGCCGGGACAGATCGAGACGTGGCAGGACAGCGAAGGCTTGCGCGCGGCCGTCGCCGAACTTCGCCGTTACGCGGCGGCGCGGTACGACGCGTTCCGGGGCCTGGCGCCAACTCTTCCGACCGAAATCGTCCCTGCGATCCTCACCGCCACCCTAGTACCACTCAAGCTTGCGCGGCTTGCGAAGACCAAGGATCCGTTCGCGGCGATCGAGGTGCCGCGCTGGCGCCGGCAATGGGCCCTGTGGCGGGCATGGCGCGGCTGGCCCGACATCTAGCGCGCGATCCCGAAACGTTGCAGATTTTTCGGGCAAAGATCATGCGCAAAATCACCACCCATGCGTCGTCGAGCGCAGTCCGCGACGGATGGGCAAAAGAACCGAGCGGGAGGCGATTCAAGCCGAACGTGTCCCGCTCAAGGCGCAATCCGCCTTATGATGCCGCGGGCCCGAGCCGGACGCAGCGAAAGGAAGAAGGCGAGGGAAAGAGGACGGCCGCACCGCACCGCATCGAGATCACGCATTGCGATTGCCTTCGACTCAAATCCAACCATTGACAATGAACGACATCCTTGCCCGCATCGAAGCCTATAAGCGCGAAGAAATCGCGGCGGCAAAGCGCGCCCATCCGCTCGCTGCCATCGAAGAGGCGGCACGGGCGGCTCCGCCGCCGCGCGGTTTCATCGCCGCGATCGAGCGCCGGCTCGCCCGCGGCGACTACGCGCTGATTGCCGAGATCAAGAAGGCTAGTCCATCGAAGGGACTGATCCGCGCCGACTTCGACCCGCCATCACTTGCGCGCGCCTACGAGGCGGGTGGCGCCGCCTGCCTCTCGGTGCTGACCGACATGCCGTCTTTCCAGGGCGGGATCGAGCATCTCGTCGAGGCGCGAAACGCGACCAGTCTCCCGGCACTGCGGAAGGATTTCATCTACGATCCCTACCAGGTCGTGCAAGCGCGCGCTCATGGCGCCGACTGCATCCTCATTATCATCGCCGCTGTGGATGACGGCGCCGCTCGCGAGATCGAGGCCGCGGCGAACGCGTGCGGCATGGACGTGCTCATCGAAATACACGATGAGGCCGAACTGGAGCGCGGTTTGCGCTTGCGCTCGCGCCTCCTTGGCATCAACAATCGCGATCTGCGCAGCTTTGCGACCTCGCTTGCCGTCGCCGAACGGCTGGCCCCGATCGTCCCCGCCGATCGCATTGCGGTCGGCGAGAGCGGCATTTTCACACCGGCTGATGTTGAGAGGCTCGCTGCCGCCGGCATCTTCACCTTCCTGGTCGGGGAAAGTTTGATGCGGCAGGCCGACGTAGCGGCGGCGACCGAGACGCTGATCGCACGCAAATTCCGGCGCGAAACCGCAACGAGGGGCTGAATTATGGCTGAAAGCCTCACCCATATCGATCCTGGCGGCGCCGCCCGCATGGTCGATGTCTCGGAAAAGCCGGCGACGGAGCGCATCGCGGTCGCCGAAGGGTTTGTCCGAATGAACGAATCCACGCTCGAACTGGTGCGGTCCGGTAATGCCAAAAAGGGTGATGTGCTGGGCGTGGCGCGCATCGCCGGCATCATGGCGGCGAAAAAGACGCACGAGTTGATCCCGTTGTGCCACCCGCTTGCGATTTCGAAGATCGAAATCGAAATCACGCCGACCTCGACAGCAAAGGAGCGGCCGGCGAGCAGCGGCGGTGCCGGCAAAGGCGATGAAACGCAGCGGGAGGTCACGGGCATAGCGGTCCGCGCAACCGTCAAGGCGACCGGTCAGACGGGCGTGGAAATGGAGGCGCTGACCGCTGTTTCGGTCGCCTGCCTCACAATCTACGACATGGTCAAGGCCGTGGAGCGTGGAATGACGATCGAAGCGGTCCGCCTGATTGAGAAACGCGGCGGCAAGTCGGGCCATTATCGCACCGAAAAAGGCTGGGTTTTCGATGCGACGGACTGACGAGACGCGACCGTCGCCAATTCGGCCCCTGCCCGGTGCAGCGCCGCGTGTCAGACCAGGTTCCGGCGAAGAGGCCGGCGGTCAGCGTTACAGCTTCGACCATCGCGCCGCGCCGCCGGTTCGAGGAAGCCACTGATATGGCGCTGCTTTCCGTCGCCGACGCGCTTGCGCGGGTGCTCGCAGACGTTGTCCCGCTCGACGTGGCACAAGCCTCTTTGGGCGAGGCCATGGGTCGGGTTCTCGCCGCCGACGTCGCCGCATTGCGCACCCAGCCGCCGGCCGACCTCTCGGCGATGGACGGCTATGCCGTTCGCGCCGCGGATACCGAATATGCACCGGCTCGACTGACCGTAATCGGAGAAGTCGCAGCGGGGCGCCCTTTCGAACGCGAGATCGGGCCGGGCGAAGCTGCACGCATCTTCACTGGCGGGGTAATGCCGCCCGGTGCGGATACGGTCGTCATTCAAGAAGTTGCGCGCCGCGACGGTGGGACTGTCATTCTGGGCCGGCCGGAGGTCGGGGGCCGCAATGTTCGCCCGGCCGGGCTCGACTTCAAGAAGGGGCTCTCCTGCTCAAGCGTGGCCGGCGGCTGACCGCGCGTGACCTCGCTCTTGCGGGAGCCATGAACCATGCGGCGCTGCCGGTTCACCGGCGCCCGCGAATGGCAGTATTTTCAACGGGCGACGAGCTTGTCCCCCCGGGCACGCCAGCGCGCCCTGGCCAGATCGTGGCCTCGAACAACGTGGCCCTGCTCGCCGCCGGTCGGCGTGAAGGCGCTGAGATGATCGACCTCGGTATCGTCCCGGACCGCCTCGATGCGACCATTACCGCGGTGCGCCGCGCGCGCGAGGTCGGCGCCGATATTCTTGTCACCAGCGGCGGTGCGTCGGTCGGCGATTACGACTTTGTCCAGCAGGCATTCGCGGCCGAAGGCATCGCGCTGTCATTCTGGAAGGTGGCGCTGCGACCCGGCCGGCCGCTGATGCATGGACGGCTCGGCGCCATGCATGTGCTCGGACTGCCGGGTAATCCGGTGTCGTCCTTCGTATGTACGGTACTCTTTCTTGTGCCGCTGTTGCGCCGGTTCGGCGGGCGCAAGGATGTCATGATGCCGACCGCGCAAGGGGTGCTCGGACGCGCGCTCGCAGCAAATGACGAGCGCGCCGATTACTTGCGCTCGGCCCTGAGCGTCGGCGACGACGGACGGCGCATCGCGACGCCTTTCGAGAAGCAGGACAGTTCGATGCTGGCCCCGCTCGCAAGCGCAGACTGCCTGGTCATCCGTGAGCCTTTCGCGCCAGCAGCCCCGGTCGGCGCGCCCTGCGCCATCCTCGATCTTGATTTCTGATTACAGCGCTGCGAGCAAGCAAGATTGCCTTCGTCGGGCAGCTGGCCGTCTCCGCAATCAGGGTGGTTCACCACGCACAACATATCTCATCGCGCTCCAATCGTGACCGCCGGAGGCGGCATGATTGAAATCATTACGGTCGCAACCCTGGCCATGACGTGCGAAAGCGCCCATACTGACCGACACGAAAGCGGCTGCGCCGGCGTGCATGTCCCGGCTGCGGTGAAGCGCGGCACTGGCGCGCGTTGAAAAGGGGGGACGGCCTCCCCTATAAACCTGTTTCAAATATCGGAATTTCAAGGCTGTCCGCGAGGGCGGCCCGATTGGAGTGCAGTTGATGCCGTGGACCAATCAAGGCGGTGGTCCCTGGGGTTCGGGGACGAAAGGTCCCTGGGGCTCCGGCTCCCCGCCGTCAGGCTCTTCGCCGCCCGATCTTGAGGAACTGCTGCGACGCGGGCAGGATAAGCTCCGGACAGTCTTGCCCGGCGGCAATCTCGGTGGCCGCGGTATCGCTTTGATCGCGCTGGCAGCGGTCGCGTTATGGGCGTTCTCCGGCTTTTTCCGAGTCGAGCCCGACGAACTCGGTCTTGTCGTGCGGTTCGGCAAATATGTGCGCGATGCCAAGCCGGGCCTCAACTATCATATCCCGTTCCCGGTCGAGGCGGTCGAACTGCCCAAAGTGACTCGCGTCAATCGCATCGACATCGGGATGCGGCTCGTCGAGGACATCCGCCGCGGCACGCAGATGCGCGATGTGCCCGAGGAGAGCCTGATGCTGACCGGCGACGAGAATATCGTCGACGTCGATTTTGCCGTGTTCTGGGTGGTCAAGGCAGAAGGCGCGGGTGCTTACCAGTTCAATATCCAGAATCCGGAAGGCACCGTGAAAGCTGTCGCCGAGAGTGCAATGCGCGAGGTGATTGGCCGCTCCGAAATCCAGCCGATCCTCACCGGGGCACGGCAGAATGTCGAAACTGCCGTGATGGACCTGATGCAGAAGACGCTCGACCAATACGCTTCCGGCATCCAGGTCACCCAGGTGCAGATGCAGAAGGTCGATCCGCCGGCCCAGGTCATCGACGCGTTCCGCGACGTGCAGGCGGCCCGCGCCGACCAGGAGCGGGCGCAGAACGAAGCCCAGACCTATGCGAATCGCGTGGTCCCGGAAGCACGCGGCCGTGCCGCACAGGTGACGCAGTCGGCCGAAGCCTATCGTGAGCAGACCGTGGCCGAGGCCACGGGTCAGACCTCGCGTTTCAACCAGATCTACGACCAATACAAGAAGGCGCCGGAGGTGACCCGTCAGCGGCTCTATCTCGAAACCATGGAGCGCGTGTTCGGGGGCGCCGACAAAGTGATTGTCGAACCAGGTGGTTCCGGCGTCGTCCCCTATCTGCCGCTTCCCGAACTGCGCAACAACCGACCCGCCGCGCCGGCGACCCAACCGAGCGGAGGCAACAGATGAGGCTCAATGTCTTCGGCGGCGTGCTCGCGGTCATTGTGGTCGCGCTGCTGCTCGTCGCGTATACTTCGTTGTTTACGGTTTATCAGACGCGCCAAGCCTTGGTGGTCCGTCTCGGCGAGCCGATCCGGACCATCACGGAGCCGGGTCTTCATGCGAAATGGCCGTTCATCGACAACGTGATCTATGTGGATAACCGCATTCTCGACCTCGAGAACTCGGCGCAGGAGGTCATTGCTTCAGACCAGAAGCGGCTCGTGGTCGATGCGTTTGCCCGTTATCGCATCCGCAATCCGCTACTGTTCTATCAGACCGTGAGCACGATCGAAGGCGCGAATTCCCGCCTCTCGACGCTGCTCAACGCCGCCTTGCGGCGTGTGCTCGGCGAGGACACCTTGACGCGCGTCGTGCGCGACGACCGCGCTGCGCTGATGGCGAAGGTCCGCCAGCAGCTCGACCGCGAGGCACAGTCTTTTGGCATCCAGGTGGTCGATGTCCGCATCCGGCGCGCTGACCTTCCGGAACAGAACAGTCAGGCGGTTTATCAACGCATGCAGACTGAACGGCAACGCGAAGCCGCCGAGTTCCGGGCCCAGGGCAGCCAGAAAAGCCAGGAAATTCGGGCCCGCGCCGACCGCGATGTGACAGTGCTGGTCGCAGAGGCGCAATCGAAAGCCGAGCAGGTGCGCGGCGAGGGCGATGGCGAGCGAAATCGGATCTTCGCCCAAGCCTATGGCAAAGATCCCGATTTCTTCGCCTTTTACCGTTCGATGCAGGCCTATGAGCAAGGACTGCGGGCAAGCGACACGAGGCTTGTGCTGCGGCCCGATTCCGACTTCTTCCGTTATTTCGGTGACCCCAGCGGCAAGGGCGCGGCAAACGCGGTGAAATAGAGTTTAGATCGGCAGGTGCAACAAGCGGCCGACGCCCGCAGCCACTGCATGACCGATTTCCTGGCCGCGCTCGGGCTGGTCTTCGTTCTTGAGGGGTTGGTGTTTGCCGCCTTTCCGACTGCCGCAAAACGGTCGTTGGCGACCGTTTTGGCGAGGCCCGAGGCGACCTTGCGCATGGTGGGGATCGCGAGCGCAGTCTTTGGTCTTGGTCTGATTTGGCTGATCCGGGGGTGACGCGGTGTCCGCCCCCGAGCTGCTGTTTCCCTGGGCACCCTGATTGATTGCTAAGCTGGCCCACAGGTGGCGTACCCCCGGATGGAAGCTCGTCGGGGCGCAACAGCTTGATCTGCCGGGTCGCCCCATCCTGGCCTCGGACTTGCCGATGAACGGGGCATAAGGTCAAAATGCGCTCTTGCGCGGCGCCCTAGACGAGGGCACTCTTTGGTAATCTCTCGTAGGAGACCTATCGCCCATGGCCGGTTTCACGCTGATAAGATCCGCTCCTCATACCGGGCCGCCGTGACGGCAGCCGCTGCCGCGATGGTTGCTATTCCGCTGCTCGGCACGCCGGTCCTCGCGCGTGGGCCGGACGGCATTGCCGATGTGGCGGAAAGAGTGATCGACGCTGTCGTGAATGTTTCGTCTTCGCAGAACGTCGAGAATCGCAACGGCGCCACCCCGTCGCTGCCGCCGGGATCGCCTTTCGAAGAATTTTTCGATGAATTCTTCAAGAATCGGCGCGGCCAAGGCGACAACAATCAGGGACGCTCCAACACGCCGCGGCGGGTGAACTCGCTCGGTTCCGGCTTCATCATTGATCCCTCCGGTATCGTGGTCACCAATAATCACGTCATTGCCGATGCCGACGAGGTGACTGTGATCCTCAATGACGGCACGCGGCTCAAGGCCGACATCATGGGGCGCGACACCAAGGTCGACCTTGCCTTGCTGAAGGTGAAGCCCGACAAACCGCTGCCCTTCGTGAAGTTCGGCGATTCCGACAGTCTGCGGCTGGGCGAGTGGGTGGTGGCGATCGGAAACCCATTCAGCCTCGGCGGGACGGTGACCGCGGGCATCGTGTCGGCGCGCAACCGCGACATCAATTCCGGTCCCTACGACAATTACATTCAGACCGACGCCGCCATCAATCGCGGCAATTCCGGCGGACCGCTATTCAATCTCGAGGGCGAGGTGATCGGCATCAACACCGCGATCATCTCGCCGTCCGGCGGCTCGATCGGCATCGGCTTTGCCGTCCCTTCCAAGACCGCGACAGCGGTGATCGACCAGTTGCGTCAGTTTGGAGAGACACGGCGCGGCTGGATCGGTGTTCGCATCCAGCAGGTGACCGATGACATCGCAGAGAGCCTCAACATCAAGCCGGCGCGCGGCGCCCTGATCGCAGGTATCGACGAGAAGGGGCCGGCGAAGCCTGCTGGCATTGAGGCCGGCGACGTGATCATCAAGTTCGACGGCCATGACATCAAGGAAATGCGCGACCTTCCGCGTGTTGTTGCCGACACGCCGGTGGGTAAGGAGGTCGAGGTCACGATCGTCCGCAAGGGCAAAGAGGAAAGCCGGACCGTCAAGCTCGGTCGACTTGAAGATGGCGAGAAGCAGGCCGCCTTGACGCCGCCAAAGGATGCGGCACCAGAGCAAAAGACCCTGGTCCAGAAGACGCTCGGCCTCAACCTCGCCAACATGACCGACGAGCTGCGCCAGCGCTATAAGATCAAGGACAGCGTGAAGGGCGTGGTGATTACCGGCGTCGAGGCCCAATCTCCGGCTGCCGACAAGCGGCTCAATGCCGGCGATGTCGTCGTCGAAGTCTCGCAGGAAGCCGTCAGCGATACCGACGCGCTGCAAAAGCGGGTTGACCAGCTCAAGAAGGATGGCCGCAAGTCGGCGCTGTTCCTGGTCGCCAATGCCGACGGCGAGTTGCGGTTTGTGGCCCTGAACCTGCAATAGGACCGCCGGAAGGACGCAGCTTACAAGTCTTTTGAAAGGGGTGGCATTTGCCACCCCTTTCGCGTGGAGCGGAGGCGTCCGGGTCTGGTTGGAAGGAGTGGCATTTGCCACCGCTTTCGTGTGAAGTGCAGGCGTCGGCCGGTTGGAGGGGGTGGCATCGTCACCTCCTTTTGTTTCCGTAACGGAGCGGCTCGATCCGCAGTTGGAAACCGATGGGCGGAATTGCCTTTCCGCGTTCCGCCTCAGGTCGCCTTGATCGTCGAAGGCTTGCGGAGGGGGGCGCTGACTACGGCACGGCAATGCCCGGGAAGAAGAGATAACTGGCAACCCCGATCAGCACGAGATAGACGAGCAGCACGAAGGTCCATCCCATATTGTGACTGATCACCGCCCCCTCGTTGCGAACGAACTTCGTGGTCGAGACGCCGACGCTCGCGGTTTGCGGTGCCACCGGTTTGCCGATCTCGGCGCCGACCGAATTGAGGGTCGGTAGCAGCAGCAGCGGGAAACCGAGCAGCTGGCCGACGAGCGCCTGGAATTTTCCGAACATCGCATTTGTCGAGGTGTTGCTGCCGGACAGCGCCACCCCAATCCAACCCAGTATCGGCGCCACCACGATGAAGGCGACGCCAAGCGTCGCAAACGCTCTCGCAAGCGACGCTGCCATGCCGGAGTAGTTGTAGATATAGGCGAGCCCGAAAATAAACACGCCGACGAGGCAGGCACCCCACATCTGGTGCCAGGTCGTCTTCCATATCTGCGCCAGCTGCGCAGTGTTGATGCGCAGCATCAGTGCGATGATGATCCACGAGGCAAGGATTGCGGTACCGCCCACCGCCGGCTTGAAATCGAAGGCTGCCGTGATCGTAGTGTTCTCGACAACCGAGGATTGTGCCGTGACCGCGAGGTGCAGCCAGTTGATTCCGGGCAGGACGGACCACGGCCCCGTCCATGCGACAACGACCGCAACCAACACCCCGATCGGGCCCAAGCCTCCAGAACTTCGGCCGCGGTGAGGCCGTGCTGCGCGTGGGTCTTGGCGATTTCCGCTGCCGGTACCGGCTGGCCGCCGTAACCCAGAACCCGTTTCGGGTGCCAGACCCGGAGCAGCGCCAAAAGTGCCACGAAGCAGATGATGGCGCCGGTCACGTCCGGAAGATAGGGGCCGAGATAGACGGCGACGGGGAACTGGCCGGCGATGTAGCCGAGCGAGCCGACGATCGCAAGCGGCCAGCCGTCCTTCATGCCCTGAGATCCGCTGACGAGATAAAGCAGGATCCACGGCGGCAACAGCGCAAGAATGGCAACGATGTGGCCCACCGAACTCGACAGTGCCAGCAGGGGATATCCGGTAACGGCGGCAAGCGCGATGATCGGCGCCCCGAGTGCGCCGAAGGAAACCGGCGCATTGTTGGCGATGGCCGCCACTCTGATGGCGTCGAGGTCGGGGATGCCGAGCGTGATCAAGATCGGCGCGACGAAAGCCCACGGGTAGCCAAACCCGACGAGCCCCTCCAACAGCGCGCCGAACGCCCAGGCAAACAGCATGGTCTGCACGCGGACATCCTGGGTGCCCTGCGAGATCAGCCAGCGGCGCAGCTTATCGAAGGTGCCGGTGGTGACCAGCGTGTTGAACATCATCACGCCCCAGAACGTGATCCAATCGACGTTCCACACCCCGGTCGCGGAACCATAGAGATACGCCAGCGCACCTTCGCCAACCGGCATCTTCCATACGATCATTGCCAGCAGCACGGTAACTGCCGAGCCGATCGCGACCGCAATCCAGGCAGAAATGCGAAACACGGCCAGCAGGAGCAGCAAGACGACGACCGGAATCAGCGCCACCAGCCAGGTGACGAACAGATTGCCCATCGGATCGAGGATCTGAATGAACATCTTGCGACTCCCCTTGGCCTGCCGAGAACTCTAGCGCGGGATGCGTTCAGCTTGGATCGCCTCCCGTTCGGTTTCATGTTTGCGCATCCGCCGCGGACTGCGCTCGACGACGGATGCGCGGTGATTTTGCGTATGATCTTGTCCGAAAAGTCTGCAACTTTTCGGGATCATGCAGTGCGTTCCACCGGCCCTGCGCTTTCTGCCGACGCAATCGGGCCGGCGCGACTGCTATAGGAACGTCACCGGGATCGCGAGGCTACGCGCGTGGTGGACTCTGTTCGCAACTCGATGCCGGGCAAGCTCACCTGCGCCGCGATCGTCCGGTCACGGAGATCGGATCGGTTCGGGGACTTACGCGTGTTCAAACGTGGGTGCCGCGCAACGTCGAAATGTGGGCAGGGCCGTGCTTTTTCGCATGCGCCCGATCGGTGTATGGTGCGCCAACTCGGCCGCGCCGGCCGCCATAATCGATGGGAGAAGATCGCGATGATGTTGCGCTATGCAATCGGGACACTGATAGGGGCGGCGGCGCTGACGATGACTGTGGCGGACGCGCTGGCGTTCGACGAATCCAAATATCCGGACTGGAGCGGCCAATGGGTGCGCCCGCGGGGCGTCGCGACACAGTGGGATCAGACCAAAGGACCGGGATTGGCGCAGCAGGCACCGCTGACCCCGGAATATCAGGCGAAGCTCGAGATGAGCATTGCTGACCAGGCCGCCGGCGGCCAGGGCCTCGACACTCGCTACACCTGCATCACCAACGGCATGCCGCGGGTGATGGCGGCAATCTTCCCGCTCGAATTCGTGATCCTGCCAAACATCACCTATGTCAATTTCGAAGCCTTCATGCCGCGCCGCATCTATACCGACGGGCGCAATTTCGACACCGAGCAGGAACCGAGCTTCATGGGCTACTCGGTCGGCAAATGGATCGATATTGACGGCGACGGCCGCTTCGACACGCTTGAAGTGGAAACCCGAAATTTCAAAGGCCCGCGCACGGTCGAATTCACCGGCATCGCTCTGCACGAAGATAACGAGACCGTGGTCAGGGAGAGGATTCTATCTCGACAAGACGAATCCCGAAATGATGCACAACGAGATCACCATCATCGACCACGCCTTCACGCGGCCGTGGACGGTGGACAAGCACTACATGCGCCTGCGCTCACCGTGATCTGGCAGGAAGACAATTGCAACGAAAACAACCATCACATCCTGATCGGCAAGCAAAATTATTTTGTCGACGGCGACGGCTATCTGATGCCTGCGCGCAAAAACCAGCAGCCCCCGGACTTGCGGTATTTCAAGCCGAAGGCGCCTTGAGGCGAGCCCCGACCGTCAGCGGATGCTGTCGGCGCCAAGCCGGATTGAGGCCGCCCGCCGTAACGCAAGCCCGCGCGAAATCCCGCTCTAGCAGCCTGTCGGACTTGAAGCGATTTCTGCTGGATTGAGCGGTATTGCGGCGAGATCAGCGACGATCAGCGGATGCCTGCGGTGTCGTAAGTGCTGGCACGGGTTTCATAAGGCCTCCAGAGCGCTCAGCTGAGGCTGAGCGCGTACATCCGCTTGATGTTCCAAGCCATGGTGACGAGGCTCCACTCGCCGCGGACACAATCGAGCCCGCGCAGCAGAAACTGACGGAATCCCATCACCGATTTGATGATGCCGAACACCGGCTCGGGCGTCTGCTTGCGCAAACCATAGAGTTTCTTTCCTTGCGGGGTGCGCAGACGCCACGCCATGGCTTCGATCGGGGTCGGGTTTTCCGGCGCCGGGGGCGCCGTGGCAAACCGCTCGCGCCAGGACTGATGATGGGACTCGCGCCCGAGTGCAATCAGCGGCGCGATGTCTGCCGCCGCGCACGCCGTCACATTGGTTTCGCTGAAATAGCCATTGTCGGCCAGCAGCGTGTTGGGACGGCCAAGCCCTTCCGGCAAGGCATCGATCTTCGCGAGCATCGGCGCAATCTGCTGCTTGTCGTTGGGCGCCTGAACCACCTCGGCGGCGATCACCAGAAGACTCTCCGTCGCCACCACCGCCTGCGCATTGTAGCACTGGTCAAACCCGCCGCCCGCGACCGGCATGATCCGCGAGTCCTCGTCGGTCAGGTTGATCTGGTCCTTGGGCTGCGGTCCCTCGACCGGCGGCGCGGGCGGTCTGCCGCCAGGCTTTTTGCCGGTCGCCTCGACTTGCGCCTGCCGCGCCGCAAGCTTGGCGCGATGCTCGGCCATCTCCTGCTCGAAGCGCTCTTTGGCGCGCGCCTCGATCTTGGCGCGGGCCTCGGCAAGCTTCCCCAGGCGCTGTTCGCGCCGCGCCAATTCGTCGGGGATCGACATGCCGTCGATCACTTCAGCCTGATCCGCAGCTTCCGCCCGCGCCAGCAATTCGGCCACTTCGGCCTTCAATTGCACCTCGATCTTGCCGGCGTGCTCATAAGACAGCGCGCTGTGTCGGCTGGCATTGGCGTGGATTTTCGTGCCGTCCAGTCCCACCGTACCCATCTTGAGCAGGCCCATCTCGCGCGCCAGTTCCAGCACCCGCACGAACAGCCCTTCGATCTCTTTGAGAAAGCGTCGCCGAAATGTCGCGATGGTGTCGTGGTCGGGATGCTCGTTGCCGGAAATGAAACGGAACGCCACTGAATCATATGTCGCCCGCTCCAGCTTGCGACTCGAAAACACCCCAGTCGTATAGCCGTAAACCAGAACACCCAATAACAGCTCGGGATGATAGGAGGCCGAGCCGGTGCCCCGATAGCTCCGCGCCATCGCCGATAGGTCAAGACTGCCGATGACCTCGACGACAAACCGCGCCACGTGCCGTTCGGGAAGCCAGTCATCAAGCGACGGCGGCAGCAGAAATCCCGTCTCGCGGTCAAACGGGCGAAAATTGCTCATCCAGGGCATCCGGGTCTGCGAATCAATTCCGCCATCATACCCGGATCTGTCGTATCATCCGCTAAGTCCGACAGGCTGCTAGAGCGGGATGCGTTCAGGTTGAATCGCTTCCCGCTCTATTATTGTTCTGCGCACCCGTCGCGGACTGCGCTCGACGACGGATGCGTGTTGATTTTGCATGATCTTGTCCGAAAAGTCTGCAACTTTACGGGATCAGGCGCTAATCGCCGCAATTCCTATGCCGCCGAAACGCCCGCGCTGGCGAGGCCAGCGGAGATGCGCTTCATGTCCTCGGGCCGAAAGGTCTGCCGAGCAAAATGTTCGCTGAAATTATACTTCGGATTGACCTCGCGAACCTCGTTCCAAACCCGCCGTGCCTCATCGCGTTCGCCAAGGTGGCCAAGTGCGGAGGCGAGCATCACGCGGCTGAAATCGGTTTCCGGAACGAGAGCGATCCGTTGCTTGAGGAGGGTTGCGGCGGTTTCATACTTTCCGGCGAGCAAATAAGCAGTTCCGAGAAAATGAAGGTGTTGTGAAACTCCTGCAGGGTCAAGGCGCATCGCGCGCTCGATGACCGGAATGGCTTCGAGCGACCGGCCCGAGTGATTGAGCAGATTGCCAAGGACACTGTAGGCCAAGGCTGAATTGGGATTAAGCGACAGCGCGAGATCGATGCGAGATTTCGCCTCTTCAAGTTCTCCCTCCATAATAGCGACCATTGCCCTCAACAAGTGGGCCAGCGGCTCCTTGGCATCCTTCGCGATCGCGAGTTCCGCGTTCTCCTTTGCGGTCGCAAGCGACCGGTCCGGATTATCGCTCCAGCGATTTTGATAATCGAAAATGTGAGCTAGCCCGAGAGCCGCATAGGCCTTCGCGTAGTTGGGATCGGCCTTCAACGCTTTTAGAAAGCATTTCTTTGCCTCCTCGAAGGTTTCGCGACTCTTGTGCGGTCCCAGCAGGACCTCGCGGCCGCGCAGAACGCAATCGTAAGCGCCGACATCGCAAGGCTCATTGTCGGCAAGCAGTTCCTTTTCGGCCGGGCTGAGCGTCACCTTCAGCGCCTCGACGATCCGATGGGTAACGTCGTCCTGGACCTCGAATATGTCGGTTAGGTCACGGTCGTACCGCTCGGCCCAGACATGCCCGCCGGTCGGCGCGTCGATGAGCTGCGCGGTGATCCGTACCCGCTTCCCGGAGCGCCGAATCGAGCCTTCGAGCACGGAGCGCACGTTGAGTTCGCGGCCGACCGTGCGAACGTCAACCGCGCGTCCCTTGTAGGTGAAACTGGAGTTTCGCGCGATCACGGTGAGGCCGGCGACCTTGGACAAATCGGTGATGATGTCCTCGCTGATGCCGTCGGAAAAATATTCCTGTTCGGCATCGCCCGACATATTGGTGAATGGCAGCACTGCGATCGATGGTCTGCCGTCCGCAGCGGTATGCGCTTGAGGCGCCGAAGCTTCACCCAGCCGGATGCCATAGACCCGAACCGGTTGCGCGATGTTCTTCAGTTGCCGGTCGCCAAGATCGTCATAGGCGAAATCGGTCTTGCCTCGCAGTTCATCATGAACCTTTCCGGAAACGTAGATGCCGCCGGGATCGGCGATCGACTCGAGGCGCGCCGCCACGTTGATGCCGTCGCCGAAAATCCTTTTCTCGTCGTAGATGACATCGCCCAGATTGATGCCCATCCGGAAGCGCATGCGCCGTGCCGGTTCGATTGCCTCATTCCGTTCGGCCATGGCGCGCTGAATGGCGGCGGCACATTCGGCCGCGTTCACCACACTGGAAAACTCGGCAAGCAGGCCATCTCCGGCAGTATCGATGATGCGTCCGCCGAAATCTCCGACCATCGGCAAGACGACCGCCTGATGGCCCTTGAGATCGCTGACCGTGCGCGCTTCATCTGCGCCCATCAGGGCGCTGTAACCCGCGATGTCCGCGGCCAAAATCGCCGCGAGCCGGCGCGAATGGCTCTCTGGCATTTGCTTCTCCGCACGCGCGATCAAAGGCTCCCGGCACATATGCCGCACCGCGACAGATTACCAGACCCGTCAAGGCCGCATCTGAGCAACGCCCGCGCCGTTTCCGCCGGCAGGCCATCGATGCGGCCGAATATCAGGGACGCCCGGTACTACGCCGCGCCGTCGAAAGGGCGAATTTGAGCGGCATGACCGCGCGATGATCGTGAACGCAGCCAACCGAGCCAACCAGGTTGACATGTGCATCACATGCAACTATGTTTTTGACATGTCTACGATGATTTAAATTCGCAATGTGCCGGACTTGTTGCACCGCCGTTTGAAGTCGCGCGCCGCGTTGGCCGGAATGTCCTTATCCGACTATCTCCTCCGAGAAATTAGGGAGATTGCAGAGCACCCGACACTTGAGGAATTGCGGCATCGCTTGGAGCTTCGTTCGCGCGTGACCCCGTCTGTCGCGCCCGCCGACATCATCCGTGCCGAACGTGACCAAAGGTGATCGTCGTCGACGCATCGGCGGTACTGGAGGTACTTCTGCGCACTCCGGGGGCGGGGGCCGTGGAAACCCGCCTTTTCGGGGTTCGGCAGACGCTGCACGCGCCCCATCTTCTCGATGTCCAGGTGGCGCACGTTCTGCGCCGGTACGTCCTCGCGCGAGAAATTGATAGGGAGCGCGGCAGTGCGGCCCTCGTCGATCTCGAGGATCTTCCAATTTAACGGCACTCACATACATTTCTTCTGACGCGTGTGTGGGACTTGCGGAACAATTTCAGCGCTTACGACGCAGTCTATGTCGCCCTCGCCGAAGCGCTCGATGCACCGTTGTTGACACGTGACCAACGGCTCGCCGTAACAGCTAAGCGCCACATACGTGTCGAACTTGCGTGAAGCTGGATGCAGTAGCGATAGGTGCCTAACCCGCGCATATGATCTCGCGGCGTGCGGGGACCCGAACTGCCCGCGCCATATGCAGGCTCCTATCAAGGCGCTGTCCGTCGGCGCAAAATTCCATTTCCCAGGCGCCCTCGATCGGGCAAAATGTTCTTCCAGCACACCTGGATATGCCAATCGTCCAAAAGGGGAGGCCGATCATGCGAATAAGCTGGCTGCTCGCGACCGTCTTTGCCTTATCGCCCGTCCTCGCCATGGGCCAGACGACCGAAGAACTCAACAATGACGGCAAGGACACCGACAATGTCCTGACTCAGAGCATGGGTCTTTCTCGGCAGAACTACAGCCCGCTTGCCGAGATCAACAAATCGAACGTGAAACGGCTGGTGCCGATCTGGAGCACGAGCCTGATGAACGACAGCGGTGAACTCGCCGCACCCGTCGTCTATGATGGCGTCATTTACGCCATCAACGCCAAGTGGACCTTCGCCATCGATGTCGCGACAGGCCGGCAGATCTGGCGAACGCCGGTACAGAACGAACCCGGCAACACGCGCGCCGCCAACGCGATCTACCGCGGCGCGCCGGCAATCTACAACGGCAAGCTGTTCCGCGTCACCGTCGACAATCACCTCGTCGCGCTGGACTTGAAGGACGGCCGGGTGTTGTGGAATCAGAAATTCGCCGAATGGAAGGAGGGCTATCACTCGAGCGGCGCGCCGATCGTCGCCAATGGCGTACTGATCTCCGGCATGGCCGGTGGCGAGTCGACGACGCGGGGTTTCCTCGATGGCTGGAACCCGGATACCGGCGAGAAGCTGTGGCGCCGCTACACCATTCCGGCGCCGGGCGAGCCCGGCTCGGAGACGTGGCCGGCAAACAGCGATGCCTGGAAATATGGCGGCGGCCCGACTTGGCGTTCGGGATCCTACGATCCGCAGCTGGATCTCGTCTATTGGGGTACCGGCAATGCCGAACCCTACGATCCGCGCCCGCGCCAGGGGCTGGACAGCCTCTACACCTCGAGCGTGCTCGCGATCCGGCCGAAAACCGGCGAGATCGCGTGCTACTACCAGTACACGCCGAACGATGTTTACGATGTCGACGGCACCGACGAGCAGGTGCTCGCCGACCTGCGCATCAATGGCGAGATGCGCAAGGTGATGATCCAGTCGAACAAGAATGGCTTCATGTATGTGGTGGATCGCACCAATTGCAAATTGATCACCGCGCATCCCTACACCAAGGTGAACTGGGCGAGCGGGATCGACCCTGCCAGCGGCCGACCGTTGCTGACCGGCGTCTACAAGGATTTCCTGGCCGGCAGCGAAGTTCGAAATCTTCCCGTCACGCGGCTCCAATGCGGTGCCGATCGCATTCAATCCGATGAAGGGGACTGTCTATGCTGCGCCGTGGGACTTGCCGCGCATCCAGCAGCTCGCGCCGCCCAAGCCGTTCGTGATCGGCGACAGCACGACCGGCGTCAATGCACGCCAGCCGACGATCACGCCTGGCGAGGTGGTCGGCTATTACATCGCCCTGGACCCGATCACCGGACAGCGGAAATGGGAACTGCCGCTGACCGAGATACCAAGCTCCGCGGGCATGCTGGTCACCGGGGGCGGGCTGGTATTCACCGGAAAACTTACCGGCGAATTTTTGGCGCTCGACGAGGACACCGGAAAGACACTTTGGCAATTCCAGACCAGTTCGGGCGTCAATTCGACGGCCGTCACCTACACGCATGGCGGCCGGCAATACGTGACGGTTGCGTCCGGTCTCGGCGGCATCCTCGCGCGCCGCGCCGTCAACAACAAGGTGCCGACTGGCGGATCGCTCTGGACCTTCGCCCTGATGCCGCAGTAGCGGCGGCCCACGGCGTTCCCTGCCGGTTCTCCCGCGGTGAGCGGAGGAACGCGGCCAAGACCGCTTGCTTCATGTCGAGGTTCGATCAGGGAAGACGGCGCAAAAAGGAGGAAACCCAATGATCGGAATTGTTGCCGGCGCAGGCCGGTCCGGCGCCACCGCCGCCGCCCTTATCATGCTCGCCGTCGCCGCGGAGAATGTCCCGCAAGCATACGCGCAGGCGGGCGCGCCCAACTATGCGACACTCCTTGCTGCGCCCGATCGCAGCGAGGTCGACCGCGAGACCGACAAGCGTCGCGATCCGCTGCCGCTTCTCCAATTCGCCGGATTGCGGCCGGGGATGAAGGTGCTCGATATGGGCGCGGGAGGCGGTTACAGCACCGAGCTGGATGCCCGCGCCGTGGCGCCGGATGGCCATGTCTATGGCCAGAACCCGCCGGACCAGTTCGCACGCGCGCGGGCCGGTCTCGATATGAGGCTGACGAAGCCGGCGATGAAAGACGCGTCCCAATTGGTGCGGCCTTTCGATGATCCCGTGCCGGTCGACGTGCACGATCTCGACATGATCACCTTCCTGTTCTTCTACCACGACACCACCTATCTCGACGTCGATCGCGCTGCGATGAACCGAAAGATGTTCTCTGCGCTCAAGCCTGGAGGAATTCTCGTCATTGCCGATCATTCGGCCAAGCCGGGCGCCGATATCTCGGTCGGCAAGTCGCTGCATAGGATCGATGAAAGCACGCTGCGCCGCGAAGTGGAGGCGGCCGGTTTCAAGCTCGCCGCCGAAGGCAATTTCTGGAACCACCCCGAGGATGCGCGGGACTTCTCCACCCAGCGTCCGACCGGGCCGGTCGACGAGTTCGTGCTGAAATATCAGAAGCCGATGTAGGCGCGTTTGCTGTCATTCCGGGGCGACCCAGTGGCGAACCCGGAATCCAGTCGCGAGGCTCTGCCATCAGAGGTCGCGCGTTCGCCTCTCTTTGCTCCGGCCCCGGGAATCACTTCACTTGGACGAGTTCTTGAAGAAGCGCAAATCCGGAGGCGGCTCATCCTTGTGGGTCGGTGCCAGAAGGCCATCCGGGCCGATCATATAGATTTCGTTGCCGATCTCAGTGCGATTGTTGTTCTCGTAGCAGTTCACTTCGTGCCAGTAAGGCCGCGGGTCCTGCACGCGGCGATAGCTCTGGACCACCGTCCATGGGCGCGTCAGCGCGTGATCGTGAACCGTCTCCTCGTCGTGCAGAATATTGGGATCCGACTTGTCGAGATAGATGCGCTCATTCACAACTGTCTCGTTGTCCTTATCAAGGGGAAGGCCGCTGCTGTCGAAGGCGCGTGGTCCACGAAAGCCACGGGTCTCGACTTCGAGGGTGTCGTATTTGCCGCCACCGCCAGTATCGACCCATTTGCCGATCGAAGTTCCGAGAAAGGTTGGTTCGATCTCCTCGGGGAAAGTGCGCCCATCGGTGAAGATGCGGCGATTGTCTTGGATATGCTGCTGGAGGACATGAGTGGTCTCGGGCGTGATGACGAATTCGATCTGCCCGTAGCCGTTCATCACCCGTGGCATGCCGGGCGACAAACAGGAGAACGTTGGGACGGTCCCCGGTTTGCCTTCCTGTTGGGCTTTCAGATTGGCCGCGAAGATCGCCTGATATTCCGGCGTCAGCGGCGCTTGTTGGCCGAGTCCCGAGGGCTTGGTCGGATCGAACGGAATGGGGTTGCGCTCGGAATTGGTCGTGGGACTGCCGATCCGAACCCATTGTCCCTTCCAATCCGGATATTTGGTCTCATCGAACGCGCGCGCACCGGTTGTACTTGCACAGAGCACCGCCATTATCGCGATGGCGCCAATCCGGCTGCGGCTAAGCATGACGGTCTCTCCCTCTTGCGGCTTATTCACGCTGTGCGAAGCGATCTTTCGCCAGAACCGGTCGCGCGCTCTACTTCGCTTCCTGCTTGAAGAATTTGAGGTCAGGTGGCGGCTGGTTCTTGCGTAGCGGCATCAGTTTGCGATCGGGGCTGAGGAAATAGGCCTCATCGCCGATGCGGACCCAATAGTTATCCGCCGAGCAGGCGTCCTCGTTCCAGACCGGGCGCGGATTGGCATTGCGCTTGTAGACCCGATTCTTGGTCCACGGATGGGTCAAGGCATGGTCGTAGGACGTGATGTCGTCGTGCAGCAGGCTCTTGTCGTTCTTGTCCAGATAGATGCGTTCCTTGATCACGGCCTGGTTGTCGCTATGGAACGGAATGCCGCTCGCGTCATAGGCATGCGGAGCGCGCATGTCTCGGGTCTCGACTTCGAGCACATCAAATTTGCCGTCACCGTCTTCGTCGATCCATTTGCCGATCGAGTAGCCGGTGAAGATCGGCGTCACCTCCGTCGGCCAATCGCGTCCGTCGGTGTAGATGCGCCGATAGGAGTCATCGACATGGCTGATCAGGATGTAGGTGACCCCCGGCGTGACGATGATCTCCATCGGATCGTAGGCGTTCATCATCATCGGCATGCCTTGCGGCACGCAGTAGGTCGACGGCACATTGCCGGGATCGCCGTCTTCCATCACGGAAAGGTTGTCCTGGAAGACCTTCATGTATTCCGGCGTCAGCGGGGGCTTCTCGTTTCTCGCCGCCCAGTTCGGCACAAACGTGCGTTCCCACTGGCCCTTCATATCAGGGTAATTCGAATCCTGCAGCCCTTGCGCTCAGAGCCGTGACGCAAAGCGCCACGGTGCCCAGCATCGCGACAAAGGTGAGCTTACGGATCGGGCTACGGACAGGCATGCGTTCTCCCTGGGTATCGCCGCGTTCGCGCGAAAATGCAGATTGCTCCGATGTGAACGGCCGCGGGAGTTGATCCGCGACGGACTGGTCGCCACTCGGTCATCTTGTGGCGACACATAGCAGCTTGACGGATTGCTCGGAAGAGGATCGCCGGTCGCGACGCAAAATGCGCCGATTGGGGGCGTGATTAAAGGTAGCCGCGAAAATGACGCAATCGGTCAGGGACGGTTCGCAGCATCAAGCCGCTGATTTCTGCCGCGTATCGGGGCCGTTATTTTCGCGGGAGCCTTAACGCGATCACGCACGCGGTCATGCAGTCGACCGGATAAGCGCATCCCCGCCGCCTGCACACGAATGCTTCGCGCCAAGCGGGACATTATGCCATCATCGTGCGGCCTTCACGCCACGACGCTGCCGCGACGCTGCAGCGCGTCATCAGGACGCGGCCGCTCCGGGGATCGTAACAAGCAGCAGATCAGGGTGATTACGCAATGCGACTATGCCGATACGACAATGACAGGATCGGGATCGTGCGGGGGCACAACCTCCATGACGTATCCGCCATTCTCGATCTGCTGCCGCCATTGCGATATCCGGCACCATTCGGGGACCTGATGATCGCCCGTCTGCCCGAATTGCGCGCGGCCATGGAGCGGCTCGCCGATTCTGCGCCGCCGCGTCCCGTCACCGACGTGAAGCTCAACAGCCCCGTCGCCAACCCGTCGAAGATCATCGGCACGCCGGTGAATTATTTCGCCCATGCCGAGGAAGCGCGGCGCGACCCGGAAATTTCGGTGTTCCATGCCGGCAAGCAGCGCGGCATCGAGGAACAGGGGCTTTTCCTCAAGGCGTCGAGTTCGCTCGTCGGTCCCGCCGAGGGCGTCACGGTGAGATTTCCCGACCGGCGTACGGATCACGAGGTCGAACTCGGCGTCATCATCGGTCGCCGCAGCGGGCCGGTGGCGGAAGCCGATGCGCTCGGGTTGGTCGCCGGTTATGCGATCGCGCTCGACATGGTGGTACGCGGCAAGGAGGACCGCAGTTTTCGCAAGTCGCCCGACAGCTATGCCGTGCTCGGCCCGTGGCTTGTCACCGCCGACGAAGTCGGCGATCCAAGCGCGCTCGATTTCTGGCTGCGCGTCAACAATGAAGCGCGCCAGGCCGCCAATACTCGCGAAATGATCATCGGCGTCGCCCGCCAAATCGCCTGGGCCGCATCCGTCTATACGCTGTATCCGGGCGACATCATCATGTCCGGCACTTGTCAGGGGGTCGGTCCGGTCAAGCCAGGCGACGTGATGACGATGGGGTTTGAGCGGATCGGCGAAATGACGGTGCCGGTCCACTGACGTCCCGTCACGCTGATCGCACGCGCTCAAGGGTGAATTGGGAGGTCGCCGACGGCCTCCCAATGTTGAATCATTGCCAAGCTTTCGCGCGTCCCTGGATGGGGACTGCGACCCGCGGCGGTGGCCGGAAATTGCCCGGCCATGCGGGGCCGAGCCGTCGTGCCAATTCGCCCCAGTCCATGCCGGCATACCAGGTCGCAACCGCTGCCAAGCCCCCGATAGCCACGCGCCGCGCGATCCGCACCTTCGCGGTTGCCGCGACCATGAAGCGGGCAGCGCCGCGCGCGCCCGCAGCCGTCGCGGTGGAGACGCTCGCATGGACTAGCCGCGCGCCCGCAGCGGTTACCGAACCCCGATGCTGCGGCACGTTCTCCTCGATGACAAAGACTTCGATTCTCCGACACCGATGCGGCAGCGGACGATGTCGTCGCGACGGGATCGCGGCGGGACCACGGCAACCCAGAACAGGAAGCCGAAGAACGAAACCGCCATCAAGATTGGGATCACCATACTGCGATCG
Organism: uncultured Alphaproteobacteria bacterium; assembly: GCA_963844635.1. GTDB lineage: Bacteria > Pseudomonadota > Alphaproteobacteria > Rhizobiales > Xanthobacteraceae > JAJPKK01. Next base: position 165,870 of record CAWJPD010000013.1, on the reverse strand, counting down.
CCCGGAGTGCCGTAAAACGCCGTGCCGGTGAAATCGAACCGTGGCACGAACTGCTGGATTTTGGCAGTCCATGACCCCGCGGCGTCGCGCTGCATCGTCACGAAGGCACGGTCGCTGAGGCTCGCGAGTGGCCGGTTATCGACCATGCCGTTCTCAAGCATGGCGAGGATCGCGCCGTCCGGGGTGTCGGCGACCGTCACTGACCTGGCCAGATAGCTGCGATTGACCCAGCTACCGTCAGCTGCCCTCGTTTCGGCAAACACCGCGTTTTCGCTGTCGTGCAACAGATATGTCCCCTTGACCTGCTGGCGCACCGCGCCCGCTTGCGCAGAGGCAAGGAAGGTTTCGACATCCGAATTGGTCAACACCAACCCCGGTTCCGCCGTGGTGCTCCTGGACGCGATCGCCTCGATCGCATGCGCCTGCAGGAGACGAGGCCACATTGCACTGAACAGCGCGTGAGACTGGTAGATTTCCGCGCCGTCGAGATGTCCGTTCACGGTAAAAACGGCGCCGACCACGTCGTCCGCGCCGTCGGCGGCGCCTTCGATCCCGTCGACATAGGCCTGCTGGGCAGCTCGCAACGTGAGGTTTTCAAGCATCAGCGGCAGGCTGGTCAGCCAATGCGACTGCCGTGCCGCCAGCACCAAGCTGGACACCTGATCCTCCACGTGATCGGTGTTCCAGTGCGCCGACCGCGGCGGCTCGATCGGACCACCCAACTGCTCTGCCAATGCGCCGCGCAACGTATCGATGTTCCACCAGACGGCCGCCTGCCGCAGGCGCGTAACCGGATGCGATCGCGGCGCATCGACCAGCATGGCGAGCCGGGCAGTACGGCCGGGATAGACAAAGCCGTTGGTACCGAGTGTCGCCGCGTTCTCGCCATCCCGCACCGTCGAGCGGAACGGGTCGACGCAGAAGGTGGCCAACGGCACCGGCCCTGAATGGGGCGGCACCAACAGGCTTGTCCGCGTGACCTGGTCTTGAAGGCCGCCGGTGAGCAGCGTTGCGAATGGAACAAAAATGCTGCGGTCGGACAGATTCTCGACCGTGACCGGCGTGTCCGAGTTCGGACCAGCGCAGCTTTGCCTGCCCGTTGCCGACCGCCTCGTCGAGCGTCATCGGCGCGGATTTGCTGCCGGCGCCGTTGCCGTGAACGAAATAGACCGACAGATTGTCATGAACAGCCGCACCAGTGATGCGGTAGTCCAGCGCGGCATCTGCCGATGCGGCGCCGGTCAGCATACCCAATGTGACCACGCATGCCGCCAAGCGACTTGAGAGTGCAGCCAAGAGGTACAATCTCGCCATCGATTCCTCCTGTTGCCCAGCGCAAGCAGAGACTCCGCGGCTGGACGATTTTGACGATAGCATAACACAAATGGGTGGCCTCGGATTAAAGCCATTACAAGGCCATCCGCTCCCGCGTCGCCTCTCTGGTGCTGGTTTGCATGTCATCACTTGAGGGGTCGGAAGCGCGAGGGTCGTCGCCCGTTCTTCTTCCACGGTATCGCTCAAGCACCCCCTCCACCATGCGAAGCATGGTGGAAGGCAACTACGCAATGAATGCCAACCGTGCGGAATGCGGGAGGGGAATCACAGCTCGGTGCTGCGGACTGGGATCGGGATCCTGGCGGAGCCGCAAGTCAGCGGCCGCGGTTGCTTTCCGGCTCGAGGTCGATCTGCAGCGCCTTCATCACGCGATTGTGCATGATGTAGGTACCGATCAATACCGAAAGCTCCAAAATCTCGCGATCGGTGAAATGCAGATGCAGCGCGGCGAAAACGTCGTCGGGCACCGAGGTGGAGAGCGTCATGGCCTCGGCGTAGGCAAGCGCGGCACGCTCCCGCGCATCGAACAGGCTCATCTTGCGCGCGTCGGCGAGTGCCTCGCATTCCGCCAGGGTCACACCTTCGGCAAGAGCGAGGCCCGGTACATGCTGGGCGAGCACGTAGTCGATGCCGTTCAGGTGGGCGACGCGGATGATGACGATTTCGCGAAGCCGCCCGGAAAGCTGCGTCTTCCAGCGCACCGCATTGTTGTGCTCGAACCAGGTCGCCGCGAGATCCGGGCTGTGCATCAGGAGCTTGTAGACGTTGATGAGACCGCCGCGGCGGCCTGCCTTGAACCGCGCGATAAGCTCGGCGAGTTCGGGGTGCTCAGGCTCCTCGATCAACGAAATGCGCGCCATGCTCTCGTTACCGTCCGCGCGAAGCGCGCCACCTTCGACGCACGAAGTACCAGTGTCACCAGATGCGGACCCGGTCTTGCGGGGCAAGGTACAGCTTGTCTCCTGGCGTGATGCCGAAAGCGTCGTACCAGGCGTCGATGTTGCGAATCGGACCATCGACGCGGAACCGTGCCGGCGAGTGGCTGTCGGTCGCGGTCTGCTGCTTGAGCGCATCGAGCCGAGACTTGGTACGCCAGACCTGCGCCCAGCCGAGAAAGACCCGCTGGTCGCCGGTGAAGCCATCGATGACGGCGCTCGGCTTGCCGTTCAATGAGGCGTGGTAGGCGTCGAGCGCCAGCAACAGGCCGCCGAGGTCGGCGATGTTCTCGCCCATGGTCTGGGCGCCCTTGACGTTGACACCAGGCGCAACCGAGTAGCTGTCGAACTGAGCACCATATTTGGTCGCTTCGGTCTGAAATTTCGCCGAGTCATCGGCCTGCCACCAGTCGGTGAGGACGCCGTTGCCGTCCGACTTCCGCCCTTGGTCGTCGAAACCGTGGGTGATCTCGTGTCCGATCACGCCGCCGATGCCGCCATAATTGATCGCCATGTCCGCATTCGGATCGAAGAACGGCGCTTGCAAAATTCCCGCCGGAAAGACGATCTCATTGCGTGTGGCGCTGTAGAAGGCGTTCACCGTTTGCGGCGTCGAGTTCCACTCCTGCCGGTCCACCGGCTTATCAAGCTTGGCGAGCGCATAATCCCAGCGGAACGCATTGGCGCGCCGGATATTGCCGACCAGATCGGCGGCATCCAACCTCAGCGCGGAGTAGTCGCGCCATTTCTGCGGGTAGCCGATCTTGACCGTGAACAGCGAGAGCTTTTCGAGTGCCTTCGCCTTGGTCGCCGGCGTCATCCAAGACAGATTCTCGATCCGGCGCGCCAGCGCGCCTTTCAATTGCTCGACCAGCGCCTCCACCTTGGCCTTGGATTCCGCCGGAAAATACCGCTCGATATATTCCTTGCCCAGCGCTTCGCCGAGAGAACCGTTGACGAGTTGCGTCCCGCGCCGCCAACGCGCGCGTTCTTCCGGCTGTCCGCCGAGCTCCTTGTTGCGGAACTCGAACCGCGCGTCGACGAAGCGCTTCGACAAGTAGGCAGCGGATTGGTCGACAACGTGAAAGGCTTCCCAGGCCTGCAAGGTGTCGATCGGCGCACCGGCGAAAATCGCGGCGAGCTTCGGCAAAGCGGTTTTCTGGCGCACGATCAATTTGCGGCCTTGCCCGTCGACATCGGAGGCAGCGAGCCATGTCGACCAGGGGAAGCCAGGCGCATCGGCCTCGAGCTCCGACAAACTCATTGGGTTGTAGGTCTTGTCGCGGTCGCGGTTCTCGATCCGGCTCCAGCTCGCCTCGGCGATCTGGGTTTCGAGCGCGACGACGTCCTGCGCACGCCTTTCCGCGTCGGGCCAGTTCACCATCTCCAGCATCTGCGCGATGTAGGCCCGATATTTCTCCTTTTTATCCTTGAAGGCGTCGCGCAGATAATAATCGCGGTCGGGCAGGCCCAATCCGCCCTGAGACACGGTCAGCGTATTGCGGGTCGGATCCTTGGCATCTTCGGAAACGCCAACGAAGAACAGCGTCTGGCCGAAACCACGCTTCGAATGGCCCATGAGGACGGCAAAGTCGGTCTTGGCGTTGGCATCGCGGATGGCAGCAAGGTCAGGAGCGATCGGCGCCGCGTCGAGCGTCTCGATACGTCCCTCGTCCATGAAGGACTTGAACAACGCGCCGATCTTGCCGCGCTCGGTCTCGTTCGAGACGCCCGAGGCCGCCGCATCCTCGATGATGGTGCGAAGCTCATCCTGGGTGCGATCGGTCAGCAAATCGAACAGGCCGAACCGGGAGCGATCCGAAGGAATTCGTGGTCCGTACGTCCCATATGCCGTTGGCGAATTCGTAAAAGCTGTCGCCAGGCTTCGCCTTCTGATCGACACCGGTCATGTCGAAGCCCCAGGCGCCGAAATGAACCGGTGCGGCGGCGCCGGCAAACTCTTGGGCGGCAGCGGTATGCGGCGTCGTTGCCGCGCCTTCGGGCAGCTGGGTAAGATCCGTGCGCTCAGCGGAAAAAGCGGTGCCGGCGAGTGCAAGAGTTGCCGCGAGAGCAGTGCCCGCGAGCAGGTGACAGGTCGTCGGCATGGTCATGAAGCCTCTCAAACGCAATTTCCAATGCAATTTATACGACACGATACCCCTCGTCCAATTACCGATCGGATAGGATTGCCGCGTAAAAAGTCGCGGGGCGTGAGGGTTTTTTCGGACGCATTGCGCGTGACGCAGTGCCCGCGATATCACTATGTCCGCCGGCATCTGCCGCAACAAACCGATCGGAGGCGCACATGCCGCTCGCACGTCCGCACAATGCCGCCAACATCACCACCGCAGGCGGAGCCGTCGCCAATCGACGCAGCATTCTCGTCAGTGGCGCGCAGCTCGCCGGTGCGGCTGCGTTCATGCCCTGCATGATGGGACCCGCGGCCTCGGCCGCATCGAACCCCGAGGCGGCAGCTCAGGGCAGCGGGGGCGCAGTCCGCCTCGCGCAGGCGGGTGTGCCGGGTTCGCGGGCGGCCGCGCGAGGCGCGTCGCCACTCGCGGTGAAGTCGGTGGCTCGGCTAGCCCGAACTTTACCCTTGCGGCGATGCAAGTGGTTGGCTGACCTCGATTGTTTTATCGAGGCCTGACTACATTTGCGGTTTGACGCCGAGCAGATCGAAGGCGCGCTGCTGGATCGGCGTCGGTTTTGCGAACAGCACGGTTACGGGAGCGCCGGCGAGTTTTGCGAGATTGCGTGTGAGGGTTGCGAGATCGGCGAGCAAGGTGCGGAAGCTGTGCACCGGCAGGCCGTCCTCGGTGCGTTTGGTCTTGGCTTTCCGTCTGGCTGCGGGCGAGGGCTGCGCCTTGGCGACCGGAGAGGGACGTAACGCTTCGCCGGCGGCGCGATCGTGATCATCGAACAGCATGGGCGCGAGCGCCTGACGCATGTGCCATTCGAGATGATAGGCGAGCATGCACAGGAACACGTGGGCGCGCACGCGCGGGGTCGCCCAATGGAAGATGGGCCGAATGTCGAGGTCGATGGTCTTGAGGCTGCGGAAGGCGCGCTCGACATTGGCGAGGCTCTTATAGGCGCGCACCGTGTCGGCGGCATCGAGCGCGTTGGCCGCAACACTGGTGCGCAGCACGTAGAAGCCATCGAGCGCGGCTTCCGCGGCGATCGCGGCCTGATGGCGCGTGAAGCTCAGCGCACCGTCGGTGATCTCGATTTGAAAGTGTTTGGCGACCTTGCGACGGTGCAGCACGGCGCCGACCTTGAGGCCGATATTGGCGGCGTCGCGCAGCGGCGATCGCCGTCGCGCGATGCGTGCTTGAATGTCCTTGAGGTCCTGCTCGGTGGCATCGAGCAGTTCGTTGCGCTTGCGGGCGCGTTCCTCGGCCAGCGCCGGGTTCTTGCAGACGATGAGGCGCTCGCCCGGGAACTCCGGGCTTTCGATCTCCGCGAGGTCGCGCTCGTCGAACAATGACAGCTGCAGCGGCCCGCCCTCGGCGGCAAGCTGCTGGATCGCCGGCGCGCGCAGCGCAGTGATCCAGTCGAGGCCGGCCGGCACAAGATCGTGTTCGATGCGCGCCTGCGTGATCATTCCGCGGTCGCCGACCAGGATGACGCGTTTGAGGCCGAAGCGCTCCTTGAGCTTGGCAATCTGATTGCCGAGCGTTGCGGGATCGCCGGTATTGCCTTCGAAGACCTCGATCGCAACCGGACATCCGTCGGCGGAACACAACAGCCCGAACACGATCTGCATCTTGTCGTGACGGCCATCCCGCGAATGACCAAAGCGCGCCAACGCGCAGCAGCGCCCCTCGACGTAGCTCGAACTCACATCGTAGAGCACCAGCGTCCCGTCGCGCAGGTGGCGGCGCGCCAAGGCCGTCTCGATCGTCGGCTGCGCCGCGCCCAGCCAGTCGAGGGCCGCATAGACTTGCTTGGCGCTGACCGCGCCGAGCCCCAGCGTCGCGCCAAGCGAATGGATCGCCGTCGTCTCATCGAGCGCGCGGGCGGTGGCAAGCTTGGCGGCCGGATCGATCAGCCGCGCCACGATCAGCGCCAGCGCCAATTGCCGCTGCCGCTCCGGCCCGTCCGGCAACCGCGCATCGAGACCGATTTGCCGCGCCATACCCAACGCCGCCGCCACGTGTCCGTGCGGCAACGCACGGACGATCTCAAAGCCGCCAAGCGGGACCAACTTGTCGCCGCGCAACGCCGCCCGCAGCGCCTCGATGCGCTCTGTCGGCCAATCCGACAGGTTCGCCAGCGTGCGGTTCTTCACCTTGGCGCCGTCGCGAAAACTCTCCCGCAGCAGGATGGCGGGGCGGGAGCGCCGGTTCGGCACGACAGCGACGTACATGTGCAGCTTGAATCAAGCCGCACGTGCCATGTCAAGCGTTATTTACCATATGTTATGACTACATATCTGGCGCGCCATCAATGAAAACAATGGCTTAACTCAACGTTGGGTAAAGTTCGGGCTAGCCGGCAGTTCGATCCACTATGCCTATGCCGTCAAGGCGGGACCGTGGGTCTTCCTCAATGGCCACGAGGCCTATGACTTCGATCACGGGATCGCACCGGAAGTCGAGGGACCGGCCGGCTATCCGCTGAGCGGACGACCGCCATTGCGGCGCGAGGCCGACTACCTGCTCGCCCGCATGCGTACCATTCTCAACGATTTCGGCACCGACCTCCCAAATGCCGTTCGCGTCGACCAGTACTATACGAAGGGGGCGGCGGTCTCGGCCTATCACCTCGCGCGTTTCGCCGCCTTCGGCAGCTACATTCCGCCGAGCACGTCGATCATCATGGAGCGCTGCTTCACCGGGCGCACCAACACCCATACCTCGATGATTGCGATCGTTCCCGGCGACGGCTGGAGCGTCGACAAGTTCCTGCTGCCTGGGCAGGAAATCTCGGCGTCCGGTTACAATCCCGCGGTGGCGGCAAATGATTTTGTCTTCGTTGCCGGCAACATGGCATTCCGTCCCGACGGCACGCTCGATCCCAAAGTCTATGTCGGTCCGGACCGCAACTGGGGCGGCGAGACCGCCTTCCGCCGCCAGGTCCACACCGTCATCACCGAACGGCTCGCGCCGTCGCTAAAGGCGGCAGGTTCGGCGCTGGAGCACAGCCTGAAGGCGCAGGCCTATATTCGCGGCGTCGAGAATTTTCCCGATTTCCTCGATGTGTGGTCACAGCATTTCCGCGGCATTCCCTGCGCGGTGACGCCGGTGCCGGCCAAGGACTACGCCAACACCCAGGGCATGATCGAGATCAACCTGATCGCGCTCAAGAGCGGCGCTTCGCGGCGCAAGCAGGTGGTCGAGACCGGCATCCCCGCGGCGGCGACCTTCGGCCCCTGCGTGCGTGCGGGCGAACTCGTGTTCCCGTCCGGCCTGATCGCGGTCGACCGCGATGGCCGGGTGCCCGGAGCGGACCAGGCCGCCGCATTCGACGCGCTCTGCCTTGGCGGCAGCTTGCAGGGCGACCTGCTGCTCTCCTACGCGGACGCAATCTGCAAAGCGGTCGGCGTACCGATCGCGAACCTCGTCCGTGCACAGTATTTCCTAACCGATATTCGCAACTTTGCCGGCATCGCTGCGGCATGGGCGGATCGCTACGGAGAAGAGCCGCATCCGTTTGCTTGCGTCCAGGTGCCCGCGCCGCTGCCGGCCACCGGCGCCTCGGCGCTCGCCGATTTCTGGATCTACGCGGGATGACTGTAGGACGGGTTGAGCGGCGACCGGGAAGAGTTCAAGCGAGTCAACCTGCGTTGGCGCCGCGAAACCCATCAAAAGGGCAGCCATGATGGGTTTCGCTGTCCCTCAACCCATCCTACGACAAATTTACTTCGTCACCCCCGGCAGCGCGCCGTCGAGCCAGTCCACCATCGCCTTGGCGATCGCGTCGCTGTTCTTTTCCAGCATCATCATGTGCCCGTTGCCGTGAATGCCGGCGTCGGGAAGGCGCAGATGGGTGCTCTTGACTCCGGCCTGAGCGAGGTAGCGCGCCGTGCAGTGATCGTAGGAGGCATGATAGGAGGCTTCCGAAGTCACGATCAGCAACGGGATGTTTTCCAGCTTGACGAGCTTGCGCGCGGGCTCCCGTTGCATCCAGCACCGCGCCAGGTCGGGGTTCTCGGCCTCCTCATGCACGACATTGAGCGGGGCGGCATCCGTGACTGGCGGCTCGTAGGTTAAAGACACCTCGCCAAGGCCAAAAGGCTTGGTGTGCGGATTGTCGACAAACCAGTCCGGCGCGCCCTTGAAATCGAGGTCGTGCACGGGCGGGCCGTTAGGCTCGACCGCGATGATCGCCTTGACGAGGTTGGGCCGCCGGTCGGCAATCGGCCATACGAAAGCGCCGGACTGCGAATGGATCATCACCACCGCGGGGCCGATCCGGTCGAGCAGCGCAACGCCGGCATCGGTGTTGAGGACCTGCTGCGTGGTGAAGTTCGCGAGCGAGGGAACCTGGCTCGCATAAAACTGGTCGAAGGCGGGGTCGCCCGGCTGTCCGTTGCCCGGCCACTGCGTATGCAGATGCGCCTGCGGCCACAGCTTGAAGCGCTCCGGCGCGACGAAGCGTTCCTCCAACCGTTCGAGATTGGCCGCCGTGACGGGGCCGTTCGCCTGCGACCACTCCGCGGAGCGCCCGCGCGCGACCTGGTCGACGACATAGACGGCGTAGCCGCGGCGCAGGAAATACTGCGCCCAGCCTTCGCGCCCATCTGGTGTGCCGGTGAAATTGGTGCCGGTCTGGCCGCCGCCATGGATCATCACTACGGGAAACGGACGCGTCTGGTTCTGCGGCACCTGGTATTCGATGTACATCTGATCGACGAACGGCGAACCTGGAAGCTTGGGATCGATCTTGCCGCCGACGAAGAACCAGCCCTGTTTTGCGATTGTGAGGGGGCCGGATTGAGTTTGCGCGTCCGCGGACGAAGACAGCAACGCGCCGAGGATCACGACGCCCGCGCTCGCGTGAACCAGAGTTTTCAAAGCATTCCTGCGACTGCGGCTCATGGAACTCTCCTCAGTTTTCACGTCGGCGGCAGCTTGCCGGCTCATCGGCCACATTCGGAGCTGTGTGCCACGCAGTGACCGCCGGCAGTCGGCGGATCGAAAGTCGTGTGAAATTAGATGTCGGCAAGAGCGGGGTAAAGCGATTGCGCCGTCTTTGCAAAAATCCATTCCTGGTCCGCGGCAGTGAGCGTGGCGAGGCAGTGGCGCGCCGTCGCCAAGAGATTCTTGAGCGCGCCCTCGGTTGCTGGGAAGTTAGACCCCCAAGCCATTCGTGAGGCGCCGAATTCTCCGACCAGCCTTGGAAAAAACGATTCCGGCGTCGCCTTGCCGTTGCGGCACTCGGAAAACACCCGCGGCGTCAGCTTGAGATAGACATTCGGATATTGCGCCATCGCGAACAAGCCGGCCGCAGCGGCATAAGGCGGCCCGTCGGCGAGCACCGGGCGGGCCAGGTGATCAAGGATCACCTTCACCGCAGGAAAGCGTTTCACCATGGAGACGAGTTGCGGCAGTCCTGCCTGAGACATCTGCATGCAGATTGGCAATCGGAGATCGCCCGCGGCCTGCCATGCCGGGTAGGAGCGTGGATCGTCGATCCAGTCCGCCTGGGCGTGCATGGTTGAGCCGAACGTGAACAACCGCAGGCCGGTCAGCCCCTTGCCGCGCCAATGACGCATTCGCTCCGGCGCGTCGGGGCTAAGCACATCGACCGAGAACACACCGGTGAACCGCTGCGCATAAGCGGCGACCGCGTCGGCGACATAGGAGTTGTCATGGCCGTAACAGGTCGACGCCTGCACCAGCGCGGATTTGTCGATGCCGGCCTCATCCATCGCCCGGATCATCGCTTCAACGCTGACCGGCCGCTCCCGCGACCAATCGGATTGATGGCCGCCGACCGGCGCCAGCGGATAACGGGCGTGGTCCTCGGCGATGACGTGTGGATGAATGTCGATGGTTCGCGAGGTCATGTGCTGTTTACTTCGACTGAGGTGATCGGCGGTCTCGGGGAAGCGAGACTGGCATGGCCGGCAAGGCGCCGGGCACGGCAAGCATGCTGGCGGAGCCCGCGGGCCTTAGCTAAACTGCCGTCGTCTTGCAATGGCAAGCGTGACACGCCGCATCGCAAGCGATCGTCACGGGAGGGAGTATCCATGAAAACACAACTGCATCTGTCCGTCCTCGCGGCAGCAGCCGTGCTGGCGTCTTTCGGTGCCCAGGCGCAACAGCTTCAACAGGCGCCCAATACAACGTTTTTCTTGACCAGCGTCGGTTCAGGCAAGGGCGGCGATCTTGGCGGCATTGCCGGCGCCGACGCCCATTGCCAGCAGTTGGCGGCGACCATCGGCGCCGGCAACAAGACTTGGCACGCCTATTTGAGCTCGACCGCCAATGCCCAGGGCGGCCCCGTAAACGCCCGCGACCGGATCGGAAAGGGGCCATGGCAGAATTCCAAGGGAGTGGTTGTCGCCAAGGATGTCGATGAACTCCACGGCGCCAACAATAACCTCAATCAGGACACCGCTATCACCGAACGCGGCACCATCGTTTCACACGCGGGCATGGACCCAAACTATCACGACGTTCTCACCGGCTCGACGCCTGAGGGTCGCGCGTTCCCGCCCTATCTCAACCTGACGTGCAACAACTGGACCAGCAGCACCTTCGGCTCGGCCATGCTGGGTCATGAGGACAAGAGCAACAACAGCTCCTGGAATGCGGCGCATATGTCCCGCGCCTGCAGCCAGCCCGACCTCGTTGCGACCGGTGGCAACGGCCTGTTCTATTGCTTCGCCGTGCAGTGAACGCTGACACAAAACGCATAGCGCATAGACACATCAAAAAGAGGGGCGATCGGCGCATCGATTTTCCGTGCCCCGGTCGCCTTCCCGAAGGGCCAAAGCCGGTTCACCGGGCTTGACCAACGGGCAGTACGGACGCCGCGGATGAAAATCGGCCCAATCTGGAAACCTGTGTCGATTGCCCTCGCGGCGCTTGCCGGCGCCATGGCAATTGTCGTGAATACGGCTTCGCTGATTTCGGCCCAAGCGCCGGAGGCCGATCAACAAGTCGGCCGCCTCCTCTATTTCACGCTGTCCGCCGGCTACCGCCATGAATCGATCCCGCTCTCGGCGCAGGTTCTTGCGGAGATCGGCAGCGCGGCCTCGCCGCGCTTTGAGGTGACGAGGAGCGAGGAGGTCTCGGTCTTCACGCCGGCGAACCTGCGCCGCTATGGAGCGGTGATGTTCTTCACGACCGGCGAACTGCCGATGACCGAAGAGCAGAAGGAGGCGCTGACCGGCTTTGTCCGCTCTGGCGGCAGCTTCCTCGGCGTGCATTCGGCAACCGACACGTTCTACCAATGGCCGGAATATGGAAAACTGATCGGCGGCTGGTTCAACGAGCATCCGTGGCATCAGCGCGTGCGCATCGATGTCGCCGACCCAAAGAATCCGCTGGTCGCGTTTCTCCCGCCTTCCTTCGACATCGATGATGAAATCTATCAAATTCGCGATTTCGACGAGAGAAGTTCACGCGTCTTGCTGCGTCTCGACCCCCAACTCCGTCGATCTCACCCGGGAAGGCGTCGCCCGGCACCCCTATGGGTGGCCGCTCGCCTGGACGCGCCCATACGGGGAAGGCCGGGTATTCTACACAGCGCTCGGCCACGAGGAGGGCGTGTGGCGCGATCCCCGGTTTCGCGAGATGCTGCGCAATGCCGTATCGTGGGCGATGCGCCGGACGCCGTGAACGCCTCGCGCATCCGCGAGTGAACGGTCGCGGACGCGGATTGGACTGGCAACACCGGCTGCATGGAGCGGGATGCGTTCAGCTTGAGGCGCCTCCCGCTTGGCTTCCCTTGATTTTGCGCATGATCTTCGTCCGAAAAGTCTGCAACTTTACGGGATCATGCGTTAGGTTAGATTGAGCTGCAGCAAGCCGCGCACGCGATCGGCTCGCTTTTCGCGCGCCGTTCACCGGTCGGGGCGCAAAAAGACCAATGCGCCTGAAGGGAGTTCCGATGGAGGGATCGATTTCCCGGTCGAAAGCCGGCGAAGCTCGAACCGAAGAGAACGGCGGGGCGCTGTTTCGCATCATCCTTTATTGCGGCTCGTTCGTCACCGGCGCGATCGTGATGAGCTTCGAAATGCTGGGCTCGCGCTACCTCAATCCCTATTTCGGCAGCGGCATCTACACCTGGGCGGCGTTGATCTCGACCGTGCTCGCGGCGCTCACCGTCGGCTATTTCGCCGGCGGCATGGTGGCCGACCGGCGGCCGTCCCCGCGCGTGCTCGGAATTGCGGTCCTGATCGGATCGGCCTTCATCGTGGCGCTGCCCGGATTTGCGACCGCGATGCTGGAGGCGCTGCTCGACGCCATCGACGACATCAAGATCGGCAGCCTGATCTCGGCATTCGTCATCATGTTCTTCCCGGTCGCTTTCTATGGCGCCTACTCGCCGTTCGCGATCAGGCTGCTGTTGCGCAGCACCCAGTCTTCGGGCGGAATGTCCGGTGCCGTTTATGCAATCTCCACCGCCGGAAGCATCGTCGGCACGCTTGGGACCACGTTCTTCCTCATTCCCACCATCGGGACCCGCGCCATCACGTTCACGCTTGGCGCGGCCGGGCTCGTCACCGGCTTCGCATTGATTGTCGTCAGGCCGCGCTGGCGCGCCGCGATCGCGGCCACGCTGGCCGGTTTCGCGGAACTCGCGGGCCTTGCCGCCTCGGTCGCGCCGGCACGCAGCGCGGAAATCTTCGATCGCGTGAGCGTACTCGCGCGCGCCGACGGCCAACTCGCCCATGTCGAAGGTCTCTACAACGAGATTTTCGTGATCAAGCGTGGCACCGAGCTCTTGATGACGGCGCGGCTCAAGGGCTGGAACTATACCGAATCGCGCATCAGCCTTCTCGACCCGGACGAAATCCCGGCCATGTACCTGCGCAGGATGACGACCGTCCTCGCCTATCCCCCGCAACTCGACAACATCCTCCTCGTTGGCCTCGGCGGCGGTGTGCTCACCAGCTACATCTCGCATTACCTGCCCGACGCGCAGATCGACAGCGTCGAGATTGATCCAAAGGTGGTCGACACCGCAAACACCTGGTTCAGCCTGAAGGAGACCGAGCGCAGCCACGTCATCGAAAGCGATGGCCGCGTGTTCCTGAACCGCAGCCGCAAACTTTATGACGTGGCGTTGATCGACGCCTATATCGGCGGCTCCGTGCCTTTTCACCTGATGACCAAGGAATTTTACACCCTGTTGAAGCGTCATCTCGCCCCGGGCGGTGCGGCGATATTCAACATCCACGAGCCAAACCGGTTGTTTCCGGTGTCGGTGCGCACGCTGCAGACCGTGTTCGCCAATGTCGAACTCTATCCGTCGGGCCTTGGCGAAGTCGCCGTGCTCGCGACCGACGCGCCGCGCGACCCGGAGCATTTGGCAAAGCGCGCCGCCGAATTGCAAGCGGCGCATGATTTCCGTTATCCGCTGCCCGAGCTGCTGAGCTATCGCACTGAAATGGATGTAGGACCGGGTGAAACGCTGACCGATGACTTCGCCCCGGTCGATGTCTATGTCGCGGACGGCCCGCAGTTCCGCAAAACCGACGATCGCTGATATCCTTCGCCCCGTGTGGGAGAAGGTGGCGCGTCGCGCGCCGGATGAGGGGCGGAGCATTTACCGCGGAAGCGCCGCCCTGGAGCGGGATGCGTTCAGGTTGAGTAGCCTCCCGCTCGCTTATGTTCTGCGCACCCGTCGCGGACTGCGCTCGACGACGGATGCGTGTTGATATTGCGGATGATCTTGTCCGAAAAGTCTGCAACTTTACGGGATCACGCGCCAATTCCACCTGCTTTGCCAGGACCCCTCGCCCCGCTTCCCAAAATCGCTGCGCGATTTTGGGGTAGCTCTCGGGCGACCACCGGAGGGGTCTTAGGAGTGGTCGCATGCGCGGACTGATGCAGAACTGGCCGCTGCTCTGCCACAAGGTCATCGATCACGCCGCAGCTCTCCATCCCGATCGCGCCGTCATTTCACGCTCGGTCGAGGGGCCGGTGCACGGGACGACCTATGCCGCGATCCGCGCGCGTGCGCTCAAGGCGGCACAACGGCTCGAGCGCGACGGCATCAAGCTCGGCGACCGCGTGGCAACACTCGCCTGGAACACGTGGCGGCACCTCGAAGCCTGGTACGGCATTCTTGGCCTTGGCGCCGTGTACCACACCGTCAATCCGCGTCTGTTCCCCGACCAGATCGCCTGGATCATCAACCATGCCGAAGACCGGTTGGTCTTCGCCGACCTGACCTTCGTGCCGCTGCTGGAACAACTCGCCGACCGTCTCCCGACCATCGAGCGCTACATCGTGCTGACCGATGCGGATCACATGCCGCACACCAACCTGCGGAGCGCCGTCCCCTATGAAAGCTGGCTTGCTGAAGCGGACGGCGACTTCGCCTGGAAGTCGTTCGACGAGAACACCGCCGCCGGCATGTGCTACACGTCCGGTACGACCGGAAATCCTAAAGGCGTCGTCTATTCGCACCGGTCCAACATCCTGCTCGCCTTGATCGCAAGCCAGGCCGACATGTTCTGCCTGAGCGCGCACGATACCGTCATGGTCGTGGTGCCGCTCTTCCACGCCAATGCCTGGTCGCTCGCGTTTTCGGCGCCGATGATGGGCGCCAGCATGGTGATGCCGGGCAACAAGCTGGACGGAGCCGCGATTTACGAACTGCTGACGCAGACCAAAGCCACCTGCAGCGCCGCAGTGCCGACCCTCTGGCTGACGCTGTTGCAGCATCTCGACGCGCATGGCGTCGGCTTGCCGCATCTCCGGCGCGTCATTATCGGCGGCTCTGCCTGTCCGCGCGCGCTCATCGACAGGTTCCAGAACGACTATGGCGTCGAGGTGATTCACGCCTGGGGGATGACCGAGATGTCTCCGCTCGGAACCGTGTGCACGCTCAAGCCCGAATATGCTTCTCTCGCCGGTGGGGAAAGGCTCGACGTCCAGCAGAAACAGGGACATCCGCCATTCGGGGTCGAGATGAAGATCAGAGACGATGCCGGCAATGCGTCGCCGTGGGACGGCAGCACGTTCGGCCGACTGATGGTGCGCGGTCCGGCCGTGGCCCAATCATATTTCAAGGCGGATCACGACGGGATTCTCGACCCGGAGGGCTTCTTCGATACCGGCGATATCGCGACCATCGACCGGGTCGGCTACATGCAGATCACCGACCGCGCCAAAGACGTGATCAAATCGGGCGGCGAATGGATTTCGTCGATCGAGATTGAAAACGTCGCGATGGGCCATCCCAAGCTCGCCGAGGCCGCGGTGATCGGGATCAGACATGCGAGATGGGGCGAACGGCCGTTGCTGGTGGCGGTGGCAAAACCAGGTGAAAAGGTCGACAAGTCCGAACTGCAGACCTTCCTGCGCGGAAGGATACCCGATTGGTGGCTGCCCGACGATGTCGTGTTCGTGAAAGCCATTCCGCATACCGCGACCGGCAAGGTTCAGAAAGCGGCGCTGCGCGACACGTTCAAGGAACACATTTTTTCTGCTCCCTGAGTGGCGCTGTTCTGCTACTCTGGACGACGACGGGATGGATTTCATCGAGCGACGCGCCGATGTGCGAGGCCGGCAGAGCCCGACAGCGCCTGCGGCGCCGCCGAGTGCAAGGTCGGAGTGCCAGGTTGCCCGCGAAGCCTTGAACTTTTCTTTTGCGGCGGCAGACAGAGTAGCTGGACGTCATCGGTGTGGGCGGATCGAATCTGGCCTTCCGACCCGCGCAAGCTGAAAGATCATGGCAAGCGACCTGACCCTCGCTCTTTCGTCAAACGACCTGCCTGCCTCCGAAGCGCGGGTCATGGCGGCGGCCCCATCCGCCGACTCCCTCCACTTCGCCGGCGGTCGCCGCGATTATTGGCGGTTGATGATCCGTGGCGCGGTGCTTCAAGCGGTCACGCTCGGACTTTATCGCTTTTGGCTGTTTACCGATATGCGCCGTTTTCTATGGGCCAACACCGAGATCGGCGGCGACAGCTTCGAATATGCCGGCACGGCGATTGAGTTGCTGCTCGGGTTCCTGGTAGGGGTCGCGATCCTGGTCCCGGTCTACGTGCTGCTGTTCGTCGCGTCGCTCGAAATGGGCGCGTTGAGCCAATTGTCCGGCGTGTTCGCCTTTCTGGTGCTCGCGGTGTTCGGCCAATATGCGGCCTATCGCGCCCGGCGCTATCGCTTGAGCCGCACCATTTGGCGCGGCCTGCGCTTTCACCAGACCGGGTCGGCCTTTCGCTACGCCTTCTTTGCGGCGCTCTGGTGGGTGACCGTCGCGGCGACATTCGGTCTCGCCTATCCGTGGATGAAGGCGAGCCTTGAGCGCTACAAGATGCGCAACACGTTTTACGGCGATCTCGGCGGCAGTTTCGCGGCCACCGGAGCGCAGCTCTTCGCTCGCGGCATCCCGTTGTGGCTGCTGCTCGTTGCGCCCACGCCGCTCGCCGTCTGGTCATTGTGGAGCGCTCATTCTTTTTGGGCAAAGGTGCAACTCGCGCTGCCTGGTGTCATTGCGGTGCAAGGCGTTGCCATCCTTGTCGGGGTTGCCGGCTCGTTCCTCGCGGCCATCGTCGCGTTCCCCGCATTCCAGGCAATCACCATGCGCTGGTGGCTTGGCGGGCTCAGGTTGGGCGCCGCGAGCGCCTCGTCGAAGCTGCGCATCCGCCTTTATTACGGCGCGTATCTGCGTTACATCGTTTCCGTCCTGCTGCTGACCATTGCCTTTGTCGGCATGGTCGGCATCGGTATCGCCCTTTTGCGGGCGTCATTCGGTGTCGCCTTCGACTTTAAGAAGGAATTGATACTGCGGGATGCGGGGATGGCCGTCGGCGCGATTGGCCTCTATGTGGTGTATATTCTTGCCTGCTCGACGGTCTACCAGGTCGTGGTGAAATTCCGGCTGTGGCAGGCGGCAGTCGAGTTGTTGACGATTGCGGGGGCCGCAGCGCTCGATGATGCGCATAGCGATCCTACAGTGTCATCTGCTTTGGGGGAAGGTCTTGCCGACGCGCTGGGCGGCGGCGCGATCTGATCGATGGACATGACGGCAGGGTCTGGGATTTTCTACGACGGCGTGACCAGCGCTCGTCACGAGGTGGCAGTCGAGCTCGGCGGCGATGCCGTGCAGATCAGCGCGCCACGGGGCAACATGCTGGCACGATGGCGTTTTGCCGATATTGCCCCGCTGGCGACGCCACAAGGCGTACTGCGGGTCGGACCGTCGCGCGGCAAGGCCGAGGCGCGGCTTGAAATCCACGACCCCGCGCTCGCAGCGGCGCTGCTCCAGAGAACCGGCGCTGCCTATGACCGCACCGGCCTCACGGATCGGCGCACCCGCGCCAAGGTGGTGGTCTTCAGCATCGCCGCGATTGCCGCCCTGACAGGCGCGGCGATCTGGGGCGTTCCGCTGCTTGCCGAGGAGATGACCCCCTATGTTCCGATCTCGGTCGAGATGCGGCTCGGCGCGGCGATCGACATGGAGGTGCGGCAAAGCCTGGATGTCGGTCACGGAACGCAGCCTTTCGAATGCGGCGTCGGCGGGGGGATCGCCGCAGTCGGCGGTCGTGCCGCCTTCAATGAGCTGACGACGAAACTCGAGCAGGCCGCGGGTTTGCCGGTGCCGCTCGCGGTGAGCGTCGTCCGCAACAGCCAGGTGAACGCGATCACGCTGCCGGGCGGCCACATTTACGTTTTCCAAGGACTTCTGGACAAATCCAATTCAGTCGATGAACTCGCCGGTGTGATCGGACACGAAATGGGTCATGTCGCCCACCGCGATGGCACCAAAACGGCGTTGGAGGGCGGCAGTCTCTCCCTGCTGTTTGGGATGCTGCTCGGCGATTTCACCGGCGGCGGCGCGGTCGTCCTCGCGGCGCGAACCGTGCTGCGGTCGACCTATTCGCGCGATTTGGAAGCCGCGGCCGACGATTTTGGCGCCCACCTCGTCGCCAAAGTGGGTGGCGATCCACATGCCCTCGGCGCGTTCCTGGTCCGCATTGCCGGAAAGCAGAGTTCCGGTCCGCATTTCCTGCTCGACCACCCGGAAGCAGCCCAGCGCGCGGTCGCCATCGACCGCGTTGCGACGCCTTCGCCGGTCAAGCCGCTATTGGCGCCGCAGCAATGGGCTGCGCTCAAGAACATCTGCGCAGGGTGATCCCATGGGTAATTGCCCTGGCCCGCCGCCGTAGCTTCGATCCGCCGCCATCCCAGCTCGCCACCTGGTCGCGCCGGGTCGCGGTCTTTTCGCTGATGGTCGCGCTGCTTGCGATCATCATCGCACGGGCCGACCTGCTCGAAGTAATTCCGGTGCTGGTGACGTTTGGCGCGGCGCTGGCGCTCGCGGGGTTTGCGATCCTCGTCGCCGTAGCTGCGTTGGTGGTGCTGTGGTGCAATGGCGGCCGCGGTTTCATGCAGGCCGCCAGCGCCATGCTGATCGGCATGGCGCTCATCGCCTACCCGGCCTATCTCGCCTATCTCGCCTATACACTGCCCGCCATCCACGACATCACCACCGATCCGATCGATCCGCCGCGTTTCGATATCGTGGCACGGCTACGGCCGCCGAACAGCAGCGTCTATCCAGGCCTCGCGACCGCCGAACTGCAGAAGGAGGCCTGGCCCGATATCGAGCCGCTGGTTGTCAACGCGACGCCAAAGGCGGCGTATGACGGCGCCATGAACGTGATCACCAAGCGCAAGTGGCGCGTTGTCGATCAGCGTCCGCCGGAACCGGGGCGTGACGGCCACATCGAAGCGATTGCGCGCTCGCTGATCATGGGTTTCCGCGACGACGTCGTGGTGCGCATCCGTCCGGGGCGCCAAGGCGCGACGGTGGATATACGCTCGGCCGCGCGCTTCGGCCGCGGCGACCTCGGCGACAACGCCAAACGCGTGCTCGCGCTGATCGACGACATCGACGACGCGGCATCTGCCGAAAAACCGGAGCAGCCGCCGCGCCCGCAAAAGCCGGCGCCTGCAGCGGTTGCCGCGAAGCCGGTTCAGCGCGGTGCGAGGCGATAGCGGGCATCGAGCGCGGGCGCACCGCCTTCGGCCGCGACGATGCCACGTGTTATCAGATCTTCGAGGTGAGCGAGCGTCGACAGGCCCGCGGCCCCGGCGAGGCGCGGATCGATCCCGACATAGATCGAGCGGACAAGGCTCGGGATGTCGGCTTCTCCTGCGCCAAGCCGGCGCAGGATCGCCGCTTCGCGCGCCAGCCGGTGCCGGATATAGGCGGCAACGAAAGCCTGCGCGTTGCCGATCACGTCGCCATGGCCGGGGAGGTAAACGCTTTCCGGCCGCGCCGCGAGCCGGTGCAATGACGCCATGTAGTCCCGCATGGCGCCGTCCGGCGGCGCGACGATCGAGGTCGACCACGCCATCACGTGATCACCGCAAAATATCATGTCGCTGCCCCGCAGGGCGAACGCCATATGGTTCGCCGTGTGGCCCGGCGTCGCGATCGCTTCCAGGCTGAACCCGCCACCCTCGATGATCTCGCCATCGACGAGGCGGCGGTCGGGGAGGAAAGTTGTATCACCGCCGGCATCGAGCCGCGGTGCGTCGCCGACAACGAGAGGCCGCGCCGGGCGGTGCGGTCCTTCGGCGAGCATGGCTGCGCCGGTCGCTGCCTTGACGAGTGGCGCCGCCGACGAATGGTCGCGGTGCGTGTGCGTCACGAGAATGTGCGTGACGGTTTCGCCGCGCACCGCATCGAGCAGTGCCGCAATATGCCGCTCATCGGCAGGCCCCGGATCGATGATCGCCACCTTTCCGGTACCGACGATGTAGCTGATCGTGCCTTTGAAAGTGAAGGGGCCGGGATTGTCGGCGAGAATGCGCCGCACGCCGGGTGCTACCTGGTGAACGGCTCCCGGATCGAGGTCGAGCTTTCTGTTGAAGGGAATGTCGTCGGACACAAGCGGATCGTGGTCGCCCGTCATTGATCGTACGATTTGGACCTTAACGGACGCCATGCCCAAACGGAATCCCCCTTTGCGGGCGGGATGGCGGCGTCCTATCTCCTGGGCAGGTTTTGGGCACGCCATCGCGGCGTGCAAATTTTAAGAAGGGAGTCGCATCATGATGACCCAGACCGCTCCCGCAGGCGAGCCGCATTTCGTCGTCACGATGGCGGAGCACACCGATGTTTGCGGTCAGATGGCGCGCGCTTTCGGCAATAGTCTTTTCGAAGCGCTGCGGCCCTTTGCGGAAACCGTATACGTCGTCGCCAACCATGATCGCGGCTGGGACGCCTATGACACGAACCCGGGCATCGACCCGGAAACGCGCCTGCCCTACATCATGGCGCGCACGCCTGCGCCCGACGCGGTGAAGACCAACCGCGGCTCGCCGGATTTCAACGAGGCCCATCACCCCTATTGCGGACTGCTGTCCAGCATGCACAGCGTCGGCCTTTACAATGGTCGGTACGGGTTCAGCCAATTTGTGATCCGGACGCAGAAAACCACCTCGATCCATGTTGCCGATGAAAACCGGCAGCGCATTGACGGGATGATCGCCGACGAACTCGCACGCCAAGAGCGGCTCAAGTCGACGCTCGCCGTCGAACCGGCGACGCAAGGCTGGATCGAGGAGCCGCATCTGTTTGCGAATTACAAGCAGCTCCAGTTCTTCGATACGCTGTCGATCTATTTCCATTTGCGCCACGCTAGCGAGCGCGGCGAGGAGACCTATGTGCATGTCCCGATGAATGCCGAGGAAGATGCATCAATCAAGCTGAGAAAGGTGGATGAGCGGGTTTACAGCCTTGCCCCTTTCCCGTTCGCCGGCGATCGGCTGACACTGACCTGCCGGGGGCGCTACGTGCGCCCGTTCCCCGAAAATTTCGATCCGGCCCAGGTAGGCGCGGCGCTACGCGCATTACCGAACGATCAACAAAGCTATGAGTTCGTACCGGGGTAGCGGGCTCGCTGCAAAGGCTCGTCATATCGGAGAATAAGGGCGCGATTTTTCGTGGGTGAGAATTCCCTTATCTGCCGATAAGCCGTAAGAGTGACTGGGTAGCCGAATCGCGGCCGGGACCAGATGGAGCAACTCAGCAAACGTCTCGCACGATGGCGCCATCGCGCTTACGAGGCGCTCGACCATGGTCCGACCGGTTACGGCGCAGCGCCGATTGTCAGCCGCTGTATCATCGTCCTGGTCCTGGTCAACATCGTTGCGGTGGTGCTCGAGTTGGTGCCGCAATATGAGGCGGCTTATGGCGCGGAATTCGCAACGATCGAGATCGTGTCGCTCGTCGTTTTCACGCTCGAATACGCGCTGCGGATATGGACGGCGACCGAGCACGCGGCCTATCGCGGCCTTGATTTAGGGGCAGCGCGGCTCCGTTATGCGCGGTCGCTCGCCGGCCTAATTGACCTCGCCTCGGTGCTGCCGTTCTGGCTTGTCTTCGTGCTGCCGCAGGAACTGCGCATCATCGTGTTATTCCGGATCGTGCGTTTCCTGAAGCTGGCGCGCTATTCGCCGGCGCTGCGGTCGCTCCTCGAATCGCTTAATGCCGAGCGCCGGGCACTGTTCGGCTGCCTCGTCATCCTCGCCGGAACGACGCTGATCACCGCCACCTTGGTTCACCTTGCCGAACGCGGCGTGCAGCCGGACAAATTCGGCACGATCCCCGAGGCGATGTGGTGGTCGATCGTCACGCTCGGCACCATCGGTTACGGCGACATCGTGCCGGTAACGCCTCTCGGCAAGGTGATCGGTGCCGTGACCATCGTGTGCGGTATCGTGATGATCGCGCTTCCCGTCGGCATCGTCGCCAACGCGTTCTCCGAACAGATTTACCGCCGCGACTTCGTCGTGACGTGGGGCATGGTAGCGCGGGTGCCGCTGTTCGCTGGCCTCGACGCCAGCGCCATCGCCGACATCATGCGCTTGCTTCGGGCCCAAACGGTTGGCGCCGGTGAGGTCATCGTTCGCCGCGGCGACCATGCCCGGTCGATGTATTTCGTTGCTGGTGGGGCGGTGGAGATCGATTTTGCCGGAAGGCGGGTCCGGCTTGGCGTCGGTCAATTTTTTGGTGAGATCGCCGTGCTGCGCCGCGCGCGCCGCTCGGCCACGGTGACCGCGACGACCCGTACCAATCTGCTGCTGCTCGATGCCACCGACTTCCATCTGCTGATGGAGCAGGACCCGCGCATAGCGGAACGAGTCCACGAAGTCGTGCGTGAACGCGTCGGTCGCGATGTAATCTCGCCGCGCGGCGATATCGTCGCCGGGGAGCTTGCTGGAGCCAGCGAAGAGCTGTGAGGTGCCGGTCCCCGGGACGGTCAATCGGCTTTGCTAGTCAGACCGCGCTGCGCCTGCCCGCAGACTACAGCTTTTTCCAAGCCTGCAATTAATGACTACCATATTTCAGCGTGACATAAACCACGAGTTCGGCCGCCCGATTCAGCCGGCGAACCGCCTCGGCCGGCTTCGCGAGGACGGGCCGGGAAAGCATCAGCCCGATTTCCATGATGCGCGTCGCGCCTACCGCTTTGTTATAGGTGCGGACACGAATTTTGGGCCATCCAATGTATCCCACGGCCGCAACAAGGATGATCCCGGACAAAGCGCAGATCGGCAGCGATAGGGCGAATGACATCGAGCACTCCATGGACCAACACAAGCCGTCTGTAATCTAAGATTACAGAGAACACTCGCCCTGTCAAATGCGCTAAAGGAAAATTAACCGAATCGACCCCGCCTCAATAATTTTTTAAAATTTTGACCGGTCGCCTTGTGTAGGCGGTAACTTTCGATATCATGCGGGCAATCCTGCTTACCAAGGCATTTGCTGCTGAACCGTGGCGTAATTCGCGGAGGCATCGATGATGATTTCGCCTGATGCGGTGCGGGCCTACGAGCAGGAACTGCTGCAGAAGGCCGACCTGCTGGCCCTCGGCATCAAGGGGCTGAAGGCCGCGGCTCCGGAGCGCGCCGCGGAACTGGTGGACGCCATTGGCGCTCGCCTTGCCGCTGCCGCCAGCGAGGGCGTCGATGCAGCGGCAAAAGAAACCGTGCCGCCTCATGCGGAACCGCGACGGCCAGCGGCCGTGTTGGTGGCGGCCCGCGGCGGCGCTGATGAAATCGAGGATTTCATCCTCGAGATCTTGGCGGAGAACCCGCCCGGGCTTTCGGTGCAGGACCTTGTCGATAGCCTCGACCAGGCGCACCTCGAAATCAAAAGGAAGACGCTTGTGGTAAGGCTTCACCGCATGGTGCGAGCGGGAAAGCTTTCGGCGCAGGCGCATGGGCACTACAGCCTGAGCGAGGCCGAGCGCACGCGCCGGCGCGCCTGAAATCGGGCGCTGGAGCACTGGTCTCGTCGGCGAGCGGTGAACCCCGCGCCCCGCCGACATCAGCCGCGCGGTCGGCGAACCCGGCGGGTTTGGGTCGTACCAGCAGAGATGTCGTTGCGCTGCGAATGAAGTTCCGCCATCTTGCGGCCCACATCGGGCGAGCAACAATGAGCAGCAGAGCGGCCAGAGTTGAAAAGTCCAATGCGCCCGAACTTCACGATGCGCCTTTAAAACTCGATGAATTCCTCCCCTATCAGCTGATGGTGATAGCCAGCCTGACCTCGCAAGCGCTGTCGCGAATTTATGTCGACCGCTACGGCATCGGGGTGCCCGAGTGGCGCATCCTGGTCACACTGGGCGAGTTTCAGACCATGACCGCCAAAGCGATCGGCACCCACAGCCACATGCACAAGACCAAAGTATCGCGCGCCGTGCGTGTCCTGGAGCGCCGCAAACTTGTGGTGCGGCGTGAGAATAATGCCGACCGCCGCGAGTCCTTCTTGTCGCTGACGTCGGCGGGACGTGCGATCTACCATGAGCTCGCCCCCGGCGCGCTCGAATTCGCCCGCCAGCTTTTCGAAACGATTGCGCCCGAAGATCGTGCCGCCTTCGAGCGGGCCATGGCGTCCCTGATCCACGAAGCGCGGCTATTGACCCGCGAGATCGAGCCCAACACAGAATGATCTGTCGGAAGCGCGTCTCGCCGGAAATTGTCAAGCATTCGTAGCCTCGGTTGAGCGCAGCGAAACCGAGGAAGGTCGAGTGCCCACCGCTGCCCGGTGAATTAGCGTTTGACCCCGCATTTCGCGCCGATGTCACGGAATTCGATAGGCTCGACCACGCACGGCGTTCAATGCGGGCTACAAAAGGTGTAAAGGAAAAGACTTTGAAGCTTTATTCCTATTTCCGCTCATCGGCCGCGTATCGCGCACGCATCGCGCTCAATCTCAAAGGGCTGCCCTTCGACACCATACCGATCCATCTCCTCAAGGACGGCGGCGAACAGCATGGCGAGCGGTTTCGTACCGTGAACCCGCAGCGGCGCGTCCCGGTGCTGGAATTGCCGAGCGGCGAGGTGTTGCTGCAGTCGCTTGCCCTCATCGAGTACCTCGATGAGGTCTATCCCGAACCGGCGCTGCTGCCCAAACCGCCGCTGGAACGGGCGCGCGCGCGCGCGGTCGCCGAAATCATCGCCTGTGACATCCATCCGCTCAACAATGTCGGGCCACTGAATTATTTGCGCCACCAGCTTGCCGCGGAGAAAGCGGCGGTGCAGGCTTGGTATCGACATTGGATCGAGATCGGCTTCGAGGCAGTCGAGGCACTGCTCAGACCCGGCCCCTATGCATTCGGAGCCGCCGTCGGTCTTGCCGACATCTGCATCGTGCCTCAGGTCGCCAATGCCCGCCGCTTCGACGTGCCGCTCGACCGTTTTCCGAAAATCGTCGCAGTCGATGCGGCTGCGTTGCAGCTTCCAGCGTTCGACGCTGCCAGGCCGGAACGTCAGCCCGATGCCGAATAGGGGAGGCACCGGCCCGATCTCGCCGATTACCCTCCATTATCATTAACGGCTTTGCATTCTTCCCCAGGCAATAATTATCAGCCCAATTCGGCGCTTCGGCGCGTTTGCCGCTTCGGCGGCGATGAAGCCCATATTTCCGTCATCTTTCCCCCATTCCTAACAACTCTCGCCGCATTGGCGGCACGGACCCTCGGAGCGCCCATGACGGCGAGTGTTTCGCGCAGGATTGCAGCGGCTGCAGGTCTGACCGTCGCGATCGCGGCTGTCGCCGCGGCGCAGGTTCCCTATCCGCCCCCGCAGGGCGGCCAGACCGGCAGCGCGCCGGGCGGGCCATCTGCCAATCCGGTCTGCGGACGCCTCGAGTCACAGCTCGCCGCCATCGATCGCGGCGGCGGAGACCCCGCTCGGGCCGATCAGGTACGCCGGCTCGAGGACAATTTGGGTCGGCAACAGGCCGATCTCGAACGCACGCAGGCGCAATGGCAGCGCCTCGCCTGCCAGCCGCCCAGCCTGTTCTCGCTGTTTTCGCAGCAATCGCCTCAATGCGCGCCGCTCGGCAACCAGATCCAGCAGATGCGTGCCACCATCGATCGCACGATGAGCGACCTGCAGCGTACGCGCCACGGCGGCGATGATGAAATGCAACGTCAGTCGGTGGTGAATGCGCTCGCCCAGAATGCCTGCGGACCGCAATATCGCGCCGCGGCGCAGCCACCGCAGCAACGCGGGTTCTTCGAGACCCTGTTCGGCATACCGAGCGGCGGCGGGGCCGGCGGTGGCACCGTGGTCACACCGCCCGGCGACTATCCGCAAATCGGCGGCAGCGGCTATCGCACTTTGTGCGTGCGGACCTGCGACGGCTATTATTTCCCGATTTCGTACTCGACCAATGCGTCGCATTTTGCGGACGACGAGGCGACCTGCCAGAAGCAGTGCCCGGCCACTGAGGCCATCCTGTTCTCCCACCGCAATTCGGAGGACGTGTCGCAAGCGGTCGCGGGCAATGGGCGCCTCTATCGCGACCTGCCGAACGCGTTCCGCTATCGCAAGGAATTCAACGCGTCCTGCAGCTGCCGGGCGCCGGGACAGAGTTGGGCGGATGCGCTCGGGCAGACCCGTGATTCTACCATCGAGCGCGGCGACATCGTGGTGGACCAGGAGCGCGCAAAAGCGCTATCGCAGCCGCGGGATGCCCAGGGCCGCACTCCTGCATCGTCCCAGCGCACCGATGCCCGCAAGCCCACCGGCGGCAACACCGCGGCCTCGACTCAGGGGGATGCCCCCGATCAGACCGCGCCGTCGGGGGATACCGACCCGAACAAGCGTGCGGTGCGACCGGTCGGACCGACATTCATCCCGGCGCATTGATCTTCGCCGCTCGGGGCCGCATGAAACCTGCCGCGCCGCCGGCCGGACACTTTGCCGAGCGGCTTGCGGCGGGGACGTTCGCGCTGACCGCGGAAATCGTGCCGCCGGTCTCGTGCGATCCCGAAGACCTCCTCGCCACGGCCGTGCCGCTGCGCGGCCTTGCCGATGCCGTGAACCTGACGGATGGCGCGGGAGCGCACGCTCATATGGGGGTCACGGCCGCTGCAGCGCTCCTGATCGGCGCAGGGATCGAGCCAATCCTCCAACTCGCCTGCCGCGACCGCAATCGCATTGCGTTGCAAGCCGAACTGATGGGAGCCGCGGCGCTGGGCGTGCGCAATTTGCTGTTGCTCCGCGGTGATGACCCGAGCGCCGGCGATCAGCCAGAAACGCGCGCCGTGTTCGACCTCGATTCGCGTCGGTTGATCGAGACCGCCCGCGCGATCCGCGACGAGGGACGGCTGCCTCCGGGAACAAGGGTCGGAGGCGCCGCGCCATTTTTCATCGGCGCTGCCGACATGCCGATCGATCCTCCCCCTGGTTGGCGGCCTGAAAGCCTGCAAGCCAAAATCGCAGCCGGCACCGACTTTGTGCAAACCCAGATCTGCATGGATGTCGAAATGCTGCGGCGGTATACGTCGCGCCTCGTCGCAGCCGGGGTCGTGAGCGCGAACCGCCCTGGCCGCGTCCCGAGGCGCGTTTTTCTGCTGGTCGGCGTGACCCCTCCGCGGTCGGCGCGATCGGTGCGATGGATGCGCCACCATCTTCCGGGAACGGTCTTTTCCGATGCCATCGTTGCACGACTGGAACAGGCGCGTGACCCTGCCGCCGAGGGACGCCGCATTTGCATCGAAACGATCGCCGAGCTCGCGCGAATTCCGGGCATTGCCGGCGCCCATGTGATGGCGCCCGGCAATGATGCCGCCATCGTCGACGTGATCGCGGCGGCACGTCAACGCGTCGCCGTCAGCACTAGATGATCAGTCCGAGGACTGAGCGCGACGCGCGGCAGCTTCAATTTTGTGTGGAGCGGTTTCGCGGGGCGGCGACGTGGCCCGGGTGGCGATAGCACGCCACCAGATGATCGTTCACGATGCCGACGGCCTGCATGAAGGCATAGACGATCGTGGGGCCGACGAACTTGAAACCGCGCGCGGTGAGTTCCTTGGAGATAGCGATCGACAGGGGTGTCTGCGCCGGCACCTCCTTGATGCTGCGGCGGTGGTTGATTTTAGGTGCGCCGTCGACGAAATCCCACAACAGCGCCGAGAAGCCCGGGCCCTTTTCCATCACCTCGACGTAGCCGCGTGCGGAGAGCACCGCCCCTTCGATCTTGGCGCGGTTGCGCACGATCCCGGCGTCCTTCATCAGCGCCTCGACCTTGCGCTTGCCATAACTGGCGATGAGCTCCGGGGCGAAGCCATCGAAGGCGCGGCGGAAATTATCCCGCTTGCGTAGGATCGTGATCCACGACAACCCAGCCTGAAAACCATCAAGCACAAGTTTTTCGAACAGCGCGCGGTCGTCGCGTTCGGGCTCGCCCCATTCCTCATCGTGATAGGCAACATAGAGCGGTTCCTTCCCCGCCCAGGGGCAGCGCGTGAGGCCGTCGGGATGGATGAGCGCGGACATGCACGTGGTCGCGAGCCGGATGGGGGATCGGTTGCCCGGTTCGGTAGCACAATTCGGTAACACAAGGTGAGGCCACGTCCGGCGCATTCACGGGCACTCGCGCATCGCGCAAGCCGGCCAGCGGCGACGGTTTGCGTTGTTGGCGCCGAGTGCCTAAATCAGGCGCCAGCTTAACCGGGTGGTGTCAATGTCGTTTGCGTTGCCAGAGCTCCAGAACGAAAAATGGCACGGCACCACGATTCTGACCGTTCGCAAAGGCGGAGTGGTCGCCATCGGCGGCGACGGGCAGGTGTCGATCGGCCAGACCATCGTCAAGGCGAACGCGAAGAAGGTGCGCCGTCTCGCCAAAGGCGATGTGATCGGCGGCTTTGCCGGAGCGACCGCCGACGCCTTCACGCTGTTCGAGCGTCTCGAAGGCAAGCTTGAACAATATCCCGGGCAGTTGATGCGCGCCGCCGTCGAGCTCGCGAAGGACTGGCGCACCGATCGCTATCTCCGCCGGCTGGAAGCGATGATGATCGTCGCCGATCCACAAGTGTCACTGGTGTTGACCGGGACCGGCGATGTGCTGGAGCCGGAGGCCGGCATCATGGGTATCGGCTCCGGCGGCAATTATGCGTTGGCGGCGGCGCGGGCGCTGGTCGACGGAGAGCTCGATGCCGAGGCCATCGTGCGCAAGGCGATGGCGATTGCCGCCGACATTTGCGTCTATACCAATCGCAGCGTCGTGATCGAGACGCTCAAGAGTTGAAAAAGGCTCCTGCCCGGCAATGTTTTTGCAGCCGGCAGGAAGAAGGAAGACATGACCGATTTCTCGCCGCGCGAAATTGTTTCCGAGCTCGACCGCTACATCATCGGCCAGGGTGACGCCAAGCGCGCGGTCGCGATTGCGCTGCGCAATCGATGGCGGAGGCTTCAGCTCGACGAGAAAATGCGCGAAGAGGTGATGCCGAAGAACATCCTGATGATCGGCCCGACCGGAGTTGGCAAGACCGAGATTTCACGACGGCTGGCGCGGCTCGCGGGGGCTCCCTTCATCAAGGTGGAAGCGACCAAGTTCACCGAGGTCGGCTATGTCGGCCGCGATGTCGAGCAGATCGTGCGCGATCTCGTCGAGATCGCGATCGGCCTCACCCGCGAGCGCAAGCGCAAGGACGTGCAGGCGCGTGCCCATCTCGCCGCCGAGGACCGCGTCGTCGATGCGTTGGTCGGCGCTTCATCGAGCACTTCGACCAAGGACACCTTCCGCAAGAAGCTGCGCACCGGCGAACTTGACGACAAGGAGATCGAGATCGAGGTGCAGGCCGGCAACAGCGGGCTGCCGATGTTCGAGATTCCCGGCATGCCCGGTGCGCAGATGGGCGCGATCTCGATCGGCGACATTTTCGGCAAGCTCGGCGGCGCCCGCACCAAGACGCGGCGCGTGACCGTCAAGGAATCCTATGAACTCTTGATCAACGAGGAATCGGACAAGCTGTTGGACCAGGACCAACTGGTGCAGGAAGCGATCCGGGCGGTCGAGAACAACGGCATCGTCTTTCTCGACGAGATCGACAAGATTTGTGCCCGCGATGGGCGCGTTGGCGCTGATGTCTCGCGCGAAGGCGTGCAGCGGGACCTGCTGCCACTGATCGAAGGCACGAGCGTGTCGACCAAGCACGGCGTCGTAAAGACCGATCATATCCTGTTCATCGCCTCGGGAGCGTTCCACCTGGCGAAGCCTTCCGACCTGCTGCCGGAACTGCAGGGCCGACTACCAATCCGGGTCGAGCTCAAGCCGCTCACGCGAGAGGATTTCCGGCGCATCCTGACCGAGCCCGAGGCTTCGCTCATCAAGCAGTATGTGGCGCTGATCGCGACTGAGGGCGTTACGCTCGCCTTCGCCGATGACGCCATCGACGCGATCGCGGACATGGCGGTGGCGGTCAATTCGACCGTCGAGAACATCGGGGCGCGACGCCTCCAGACGGTGATCGAACGCGTGCTCGACGACATCTCTTTTGCCGCCCCGGACCGCTCGGGCGAGGAGGTGAACATCGACGGCGATTTCGTGAGAAGCCGTGTCGCCGATCTCGCCAAGAACGCCGATCTGAGCCGCTTCATCCTGTAATCGCGCCAGACGGTACTCGCCCGACCGCAGCGGGCAGCGGGAATTCAAAATTGAACTCGCGCGATTTCCGCGGTCACGATCAATTGCGAGCGCGCGGCAAAGATAGCCGCGGTACAAGGCTGACAACCGGCGCAGGCAGAATGCTCGCGCAGAGGGCGGAAAGCGGGAGGAAACATGAAGCACGCGTTCTTTCATCCGATGATCGGGGTCGCCATTGTCGCCGTCGCGGCGGTGGCTGCGGCCGGGAACCAGGTGGCCGGCCAAGTGGCTGCTCCACAGGTGGGTCAGGGCACCTGGACGCTGAAAGCACCGATGCCGGTGATGCGGGACGAAGTCTCGGCGGTGGCCGTGAACGGCAAGCTTTACGCCATCGGCGGCGCTCTTGCCGCAGCCGCCATTCCGCACGCCCAGGAATACGACCCGGTGGCTGACAAATGGCGCAACCTGGTGCCGATGCCGCTCGCGCGCGACCATATCGGCCTCGCCGCCGTGAACGGAAAAATCTACACGTTTGGTGGCTTCACCCATGCCGTTCACCAGGGCGCCAGCACCGACGTGTTCGAATATGATCCTGCGGCCAACATCTGGCGGCGCCGTGCTTCGCTCAAGCTGCCGATCGGCGGCGCCGGGGCCGCCGAGCTCGACGGCAAGATTCACGTGATCGGCGGGCGCAGCCTCGATGGCAAGACGACGACGATGCACGCGGTCTACGACCCGGCAAGCGACAGCTGGAGCGATGCGGCGCCGCTGCCTCTCGCGCGGGATCATCTCGGCGTCGTCGCGGCCGAAGGGAAAATCCATGTGATCGGTGGACGACTGAACCAGCCGGTCGATCGCACCGGCCAGCACGATGTCTACGATCCCGCCACCAATTCGTGGAGTTCGGCAGCGCCATTGCCGACCCCGCGCAGCGCCGTTGCGACGGCGCTCTATCACGGCATGATTTTGGTGCTCGGCGGCGAACTGTTCCCCAACACCTTCGCCGAAAATGAGGGCTACGATCTCAAGACCGGCAAGTGGATCGCGCTTGCGCCGATGCCCGCGGGGAGACATGGCTTCGGCGGCGATACGATCGGCGATAACGCCTATTTTGTCGGCGGCTCGTTGAAGCCGCTGGCCCAGCAGGCGACCGATCAGGTGATCATGTTCCACCTGCCCTGACGGCGTGTGTCGGCGATTGAAACTCGGTGGGCGCAGAGCCGTTTCGGCCTACTGCGCCCTGATCCCCAAATCTTTGATGATCGGCCACCACTTTTCGGCCTCAGCTTTCACCAACGCGCCGAGCGCCTTCGGCGTCCGCTGCTCGTGCGGAAACACCACGAACCCGAGACCCTCAAGCCGCGAGCGCACCGCGGCATCGTCGAGTGCGTCAGCAGCGGCGCTGCTCAGCCTGCGAAGAATGTCTGCCGGCGTATCCTTTGGCGCGAAGGCGCCATACCAGATGGAAAGCGAAAGGAGGGGTAGACCTAGTTCGGCAAACGTCGGAACCTCGGGCGCGAGCGCGAGGCGGCTCGCGCTTGTCACGGCCAGTGCCTTCACAGACCCGCTCTGCATCAACACCAGCCGATCCGAAGTCGTGAATACCAGATCGATTTGGCCGGCCACCAGGTCTTGCAGGGCCACATTCGCGGTACGGTAAGGCACGAGGGTAAGTTCGGTGCCCGTTGCCCTCTGGAACAAGGCTGCGCAGAGGTGAGAGATTGCGGCGCCAATTCCCGTCGTTCCCTTGGTTGGATTGTCCTTCAGCCAAGCGATCAATTCTTTCATGTCGTTGGCCGGCAGTGTTTGTCTTGCAAACATCACGTCGGCGCTGCCGGCGAGAAGGGCAAGCGGGGCGAAATCAGTGATGACGTCGTAGGAAAGCGAGTAGAACGCGCCGTTAAGCGTGGTGCTCAATCCGCCGATGTTGATCGTATAGCCGTCCGGCTTGGCGCGAGCGGCGCGTCCCGTCCCGACGCTGCCTTCCGCCCCACCGACATTTTCGATGATCAGTGGCTGGCCGAGCGGTGCTCGCATTTCCTCGGCGAGGATGCGCGCGAGCACATCGGTCGGACCGCCCGGCGGGTTCGGGACGATGATGGTGATTGGGTGCAAGGGATAATTCTGCGCTTTAGCAACTCGAGACAGCGCCGGCATTGCCACCGTGGCCGCCGCGGCTTGCAACACTTTCCGGCGCGGATATTTCAAAAGCGCCTCCGATCGCACCGCCTTCGGTCAAGGCTGCACGCCAGATAGATCCATGGCTGCGGGCGCTGGCCGGAAATCATAGCGGATAAGGCAAACGGCGTCAGTCGGACAAACCTGCCGCGCGAGGCATCGGTTTTGGCAAGCGAGGTGGGGGCGATCCGCCGCGCCGCCTCGCCCGCATTTCAAAAGCTGGCGTCAGGGAGAACTTGCGGTTACTGCTTGATCCAGTGGGTTCCGTTGGTCCATTCGATCGAGCGATCGGGCAAAATCCTGCCAAGCGAATTCCAGGTCGGACCGGCACTGATCGTGATGTCGCTCGTGAGCTTTGCAGCGGCGACGAGACCACCTTTGTCGTCCTTGATCTCCAGGTTGTTTCCCATCTGCGTGAGCATGTAGCTGGGGTTTTGGCATTTGGCCGGCTCGGGCTGGCAGCGATAAGTCCCGGCAAGATTGCCCGCGGCGCCCTGCGCAAAGCTTTGGCCCGGAACGGCGATGGCGGCGACCAGTGCGACAGTCGAGACCGTCAGGAACTTCCTCAGCATGGTGATCTCCCTAGAATTCAAGCGCAGTTGCTGTGGTTGAAAGTCCAGCCGGTGCGGGGCCGCCCACCACGCGATGGTGCGACGAGATGGACGACTTGGGGCCGAACGTGCCGGCGCAGGTTCCGGCAGGCGCGGATTTGGGAAATTTTTTGGGTGATTTCAAGCCCCTGAGGCATCAAACCGCCCCCGGCGTCACTCGGGCGGCCGGTGTCACCACCGGAGCCGGCCCACCCGAGAGCGCATTTAACCAAGATAATCCACCGAGAATCCGGCGCGTCGCATCACCGCGTCGCGGGCTTCCTGCGCCAGCCGCGTCACGCGGGAGACGTCGACCCCGACCAGGTTCCCTCGCCATTTGCGCGGCTTGCCGCGGATCAACACTGTTTCGACATCGCCCGGATTCATCAGGTTCACCACCGTCCCGACGGCATTGTTGACCGGCTGTAGCGTGATTCCATCGGCGCGCAGCACCACCAAGTCGGCCTCTTTGCCGGGGCTGATGCTGCCGATCCTGCCGTCTAGATTGGCGCAGCGCGCCCCTTGAAGCGTCGCGAATTCGAGCACGTCGCGGCAGGTCAGGAGCGGCGGCACGGCCGCCTCGCCGTTACGGCGACGGGCAAAAATCTCCATCCGCTGGAACGTGAATGTCGTGCGCATGATGGTGAAGAAATCCGGCGCGATTTCGACGCTGTGATCCGATGAGAGGCTCGGTCGCAAGCCGTGGTCGAGCGCCGCCTGGATGGCCGGCGTCCCGTGCCCCATTGCCATCTCGATCTGCGGGCAAGAGGCGAAGTGCCCCCCGTTGCCTGCAATCATTCGCCACGCCTCATCGCGCAGATTGGTGCAATGGATGAATTCGTCGCCGGCGCGCAGCAGCCCGGCACGTCCGAGCGTCAGCAGCGCGTCGCTGTTATTGCGCAAGTGCAGCACGGCATGGACTCCTGCCTGGCGCGCCGCCATGAACAGCTTTGGGTCAAGCCCCACGCCAAGCGCCAGCGTCAAAAGCTGGTCGCGCGAACTGAAATAGGATCGCTGCAATCGGGCGATATCCTGCGGATATTGCGACTGCGGGCCACTGCCGCGCGAATAGCCGCATACGGCGCGGATGCCGGAATTGCGCAGAGCCGCAATCAAGGCATCGCTGTGCTCGGGCGTGTGATTGATCTGCGACAGATCGACCATCGCCGTCGTGCCGGCATCGATCATACCGAGCGCGGTCGTCAGGACGCCGGCATAGACGTCCGGCGGCGCGAACGCCGGACTAAGCCGGGCCTGCACATCGCGATTGTAATCGGGGTCAAGCGTGCCATTCGGCATGATGCTGCGCAGCACGCCCTGATAGGAATGGCTGTGGGTGTCCACGAAGCCGGGAACGATGATACGCCGGCTTGCATCGATCGTGGCGGCCTCATCGGCAACGATGCCGGGCCGCACATCGCTGATGATCCCGTCCTCGATCAGGATGTCAGCCTGGGCAAAATCACCGAGGCTCGCATCCTGCGTCAGCACCGTTGCACCCCTGATCAGCAACCGGCGTTGGTCGGCAACACGGCGCAGTTCGGCCTCGGTGCCCGTTTCCGGGGCAGTGGCCGCGCTGTCCGCGCTTTGGCCGGCGGCATCTCCACCATAGGTTTCGGCCGCGGCAATGCCGGCGAGGAGCCCGGCTCCCGATTTGAGAAAGCCCCGCCGCGACGGCTCCCGTCCTTCCGTTACGGATGGGCACATGGTGGAGACGGAGGCTCGATCGGAATCGGTTTCGCTCGCGCCGCTGACCCGCATGATGACCTCCGCTCAAGCGCCGTGATGGCGGCGTGCGTCCCCCCAAAGTGAGTGAGGACGGTTTCGAGCCTATCGTCAACTGTTGCGCGGTTCGCTCGAGCGAGGTGCGTTCTGCTTGAATTACCTCCCGCGGTCGCCTTCGATTTTGCGATGATCTTGCCCGGAAAGGATGCAACTTTCCGGATCATGCGCTGAGCGGGATGCGTTCAGCTTGAATTGCGTGCCGCTCGGCGGCCTTTGATTTTGCGGATGATCTTGCCCGAAAAGTCTGCAACTTTTCGGGATGATGCGCTACAATGTTCCCGCTGGCGCACGTGCCCAACCACAATGGCTGTGCCTCGCGTCAAGCAGCGTAACATCTCAAACGCGAAAAAAAGGGGGAAATCTCCATGAAGGTTTTGGTTTCTCTGGCCGTATTAGGCCTGTTCACGCTGCCGGCACAGGCCGCGGAGTTGCCCGAATGGGCATATCCTGTCGGTCCACCCGCCAAGCCGGTCGATGCCACGGTCAAAAGGTCTTTGCCTGGCAGTACGAAGCAATACACCATGCAAGAGATCGATACCCGCAACAATCCGCCCGATTGGTATCCCCAAGACCATCCGCCGTTGCCGGACGTGGTCGCCCACGGACGGCCGCCCACCAACTTTGCCTGCGCGCTCTGCCATCTCACGAGCGGCGGCGGCCATCCGGAATCAGCCGGCATTTCCGGTCTTCCGGTGTCCTATTTCATGCGCCAGATGGAAGACTTCAAAGCCGGCACACGCCATGGCATGCGCGGCGGTGTCATGAACCAGATCGCCAAAGGCTTGTCCGACGACGACATCAAGGCGGCAGCCGAGTATTTCGGGTCGATGAAATACCCGGTCTGGTACAAGGTCGTTGAAGGCGCGGAAGTGCCGAAGTCCTATCTCGGCAATGGCGCAATGCGCTTCCCCGTCGAGAATGGCGGCACCGAGCCGATCGGCAGTCGCATCATCGAACTGCCGCAGAGTGATGAGAGCGCCGAAAGCCGCGATCCGCGCACCGGCTTCGTCGCTCACGTCCCGCCGGGCAGCATCAAGCATGGCGAAGAGCTGGTGACGACCGGTGGCGGCGGAAAGACCGTGGCCTGCGCGGCCTGCCATGGCGAGGACCTCGGCGGAGCGATCGACAACATTCCGCCGATCGTCGGCCGGTCGCCGATGTACATCTTCCGCCAGCTGAACGACATCAAGATCGGCACCCGCAACGGCGAGTGGACGCCACTGATGAAGGGCGTCGTCGCCAAGCTGACCGACGAGGACATGCTGTCGATCGCCGCCTATTTAGCGACCAAGCAGCCATAATCCAGTGGGTGGGCGACATCGCAGGGTTTGATGTTCGTTCGCCACGGCTTCCGAGTGACTTGATGAGGCGGTCGGGCTAATCCCCGGCCGCTTGGCGTTCCGCGAGATGATGGGCCGGGCGCGGTACAGCAACGCGGCTGCCCATACGGATCTGCGATCGGTATTGAGATTGTGGCGAGGCGAGACGATGAAGAGACACTGGACCCGGCGGGCCACACTTTTGGGAGGCGCGGTCGCCGGAACGGCTGCGATGGTCTCACGGGCGCGGGCTGCCGATTTTAAGTTCGTGCAATACCACAACCAGTCCGCGGGCAGCACGCTGCACAAGAACCTGGCCGCGATGTGGAGGGCAATCCACGACGAGACCGGCGGCCGTGTCGAAACGATCGTCTATCCCGAGAATAACAGGCTTGCGGCCGGTGACCCGGGCGCCCTGAAGATGCTGCTTGCAGGCGAAATCCAGTTCTTCACGCTGATGGGCGGGATCATCGGCACGGTCGTGCCGATGGCCGAAATCCAGCAGGCGCCATTTGCGTTCGCCTCCGCGGCCGCGGCTCACAAGACGATCGATGGTCCGCTCGGCGATTACATGGGGCGGGAGATGGCGGCGAAGGGGATGCACCTCTTCCCTGTCGCGGGCTTCGATAATGGTATGCGCCAAGTGACAACCGTCGCACGTCCCATCATGCAGCCGGACGACCTCGCCGGACTGAAGATTCGCGTCCCGCCCGGCCAGATGATCTTCGACACCTTCCAGGCTTTCGGCGCCGAGCCGATAACGACTTCGGCCAACCTCATCTATGATGCGATCAAGAGCGGGAAGGTCGGGGCGCAAGAGAACCCGCTCGCCATATTGGAGAACTTCAGGCTCTACGAGGTCGTGAAATACGTCAGCATGACCAATCATATGTGGTCGGGCTTCAACGAGATGGCGCATCTCGCGACGTGGCAGGCATTGCCGGATGACATCAAGGAGACGATCACCCGCAACGTCACCAAATTCGTCCGCATGCAGCGCATCGAACAAGATAACGTCAATGCGGGCCTGCAGGGCCGCTTGAAGGCTGCCGGGCTGGTTTTCAACGATGTCGACCAGGCGCCATTCAGGGCGCGGCTTGGTCCGGTCTATGCGGCCTGGAAAGACAAGCTTGGCAGCAAGGCTTGGCGCTTGTTGGAGGATGAGGTCGGCAGTCTGGGGTGAAGGACCGCGGGATCGCGAAATACGAGGTCGGTTCGACCTCTACACTGACAAAAACGCGTTAAACTCCACAACCCAAATGTCTGCCATCTTGGCTAAGGCGCTGTCCGAGATTGAGTGAATCACCATTGTCATGCCCCGCGAAAGCGGGGCATCCAGTAACCCCTGGTGAAGCGATTGCGCACTCATCGAAAACCCGGTGGTTACTGGACCACCCGCTTTCGCGGGTGGTGACATTGACTGAGGCACTTATTTCCGGACGGCGCCTTAAGAACGGTCGATACCAAGCTTCGGTTATGCCGCTGCCGTCGCCGCTGGCCTTTCCGCGTCGGCGAGCAAACGGCCAAGTTGTTTGCGCGCGTAGAACATCCGCGTTTTCACAGTGTTCTTCGGCGCCTTGGTGATCTCGGAAACTTCCTCGACACTTCGCCCATGGTAATAGACGAGGTCGATGATTTCGCGGTGCTCGGGGGACAACTGCTGGAGACATGCTCGCAGATGGGCGGACTGGTCCGCCCGCAGAACGGCATCTTCCGGGGTATCGGCTTCATCGGCAATCACCTCGGCAGCGGCCTCGTCGACCGTTGCACGCACATGGCGCCGCGCCGATAGAGCCTTGTACCGAGCGATCGCCAGCATCCAAGTCGAGACACGAGAACGTCCCCCGAACCGGCCGGCCTGCCGCCATACTTCAAGGAAGACGTCGGCGACGATCTCTTCGGCGACGGCCTCTTCGCCGACCAGCCGAAGCACGAACCTGAAAACCCGCACCTTATGGCGCTGAAACAACGCACGCATCGCTTGCGGGTCGCCGCTGGCGACAGCCGCTATCAGCTCAGGATCGGGAAGAGAAAGGCGTGCAGGAAAGGTGTCAGGGCGCATTGTCAGCGCCGTTTCAGAACTATGCATACTCCCCTCCCGCGCCCGAATGGGGCCCGCGAACCAGAAGGTAGAAGTGATGCCCTCCCCAGCTACATACTAATCCCGATGGCACGAAATGTTTCAATACCGAATCGAATTATTTTAATAATTTTTTAAAAAAGATTCCGTGATCGCGTCAGCGAGTTTCCTCTCGGCTCCTGGCGTGTGCCGTTTTGCACGAGCAACGGGCCTTCGAACTGAGCAACACTCGTCCATGCCTCGTTGCAAGGCAATGCTGATCCATATTGCACGGGAAAGCCAAAACTCGGCCACCAAGATGTTCGGGCGATGGCGCAATTGTGGCAGCGGCAAGAGCCAACTCTCGCCGCCAGTCGCCTTAAAACTTTGTGGCGCAGCGAAGGCGACAGCCGGTGACCCTCACGACAATCAGAAAGGGCAAGCCGGAGCGGCGCAACGCTGGCAGGAACTCCCGAAATGCGGCAGAGCTACAAATCCGCGGCCCGGAACGTATTGCAGGCGGCCACGGTCCCCTTCTGAAAACCATTCTCGAACCAGCGTTGGCGCTGCGCCGAGGTTCCGTGCGTGAACGAGTTCGGTACGACGCGGCCGGTTGCCTTGCGCTGCAAAGTGTCGTCGCCGATGGCGGAAGCGGTTTGCAGCGCCGCGTCCACATCTCCGGGTTCGACCAGCGACGGTCGCCCGGCCTTTAACAGACGATTGTTTTCGTGGTTGGCCCAGATGCCGGCAAAGCAGTCGGCCTGAAGCTCGACCTGAACCTGAAGGCGGTTGGAATCTGCGCGATCCATGCCGCGCTGTTGGGCTTGCACCTTGGGCAGGATGCCGAGCAGGTTCTGCACGTGATGGCCGACCTCGTGAGCGATGACGTAGGCCTGCGAGAACTGGCAGGCTTTGCCTTCGCAGCCCTGGAAGCGCGTCTCGATCTGACGGAAGAACGTCGTGTCGAGATACACCTTCCGATCGTTAGGGCAGTAGAAAGGACCCATCGCGCTCTGCGCCGTTCCGCAACCTCCCTGTGTCACATTTTGAAACAGAACAAGGGTAGGCTTGCTGTAGGTCTGGCCGTCCTGCTTGAAAATGTCGGTCCATTCCGCGTCGATATTTCCGAGCACGGTCGACACGAAGCGACCCATGTCGTCGCTCGGCGCGCCGCGGCGTCCCTCGCTTCCGCCGCTGGTCTGAACCTGGCCGCCATTGCCGGAGAGAATTTCGCCCCCGTTGATCAGCAGGCGTGGATCGATGCCAAGCGCCCAACCGATGACGCCGAGCACCACGATCGTGCCAATGCCAAGTCCGCCGCCAATCGGCAAGCCGAACCCACCGCCACCGAAGCCGCCGGAATCACCACGCCGATCCTCGATGTTGCTGCTCTGTTCAGAATTGTCCAATCGCATGGCCGGCTCCCTCGTTCCGTTCCGCCTGACGCATCGCTGGTCGGCAAAATCTGCCGGGCAACGGTGCGAAGAATTTAAAACGCGCGCGCGGTTGCGTCGCGGCGCACAAACGTTGGGAATATGGGCGTTCGTGATGCGCGGCGCCAGTCTGCATGTGTCCGGGTTAAGTCGATTTTTACTTTGGAGGTGCATCATCCTGTTTGTCGGTTGCAGGTTCCGCGTCGCCGACCGCGTCGCCAGAGTCAGAGTTCAGAGTTCTGAGTTATGGGTATGCCGCGCCGCGGGGCGTCCTCGAGGACGCCCCGCTTGGTTTCAGACAGCGAGACCGCGACACATCGGGTCGTAAACGGCGATTGCGTTGCCGTGCTCGAACAGCTCCCGGCCGCATCCGTCGATCTCGTCTTCGCCGATCCGCCGTACAATCTCCAGCTCAGGAGCGAGCTGAAGCGGCCAGACGACTCGCGCGTCGATGCCGTTTCCGAGGACTGGGACAAGTTCTCGAATTTTTCGGCCTATGACGACTTCACCCGCGCGTGGCTGATGGCCTGCCGCCGGGCGATGAAGCCGAACGCGACGCTGTGGGCGATCGGGTCCTATCACAACATTTTTCGCGTCGGCACGATCCTGCAAGACCTCGGGTTCTGGATCCTGAACGATGTGATCTGGCGCAAGTCGAACCCGATGCC
This sequence comes from uncultured Alphaproteobacteria bacterium, assembly GCA_963844635.1. Taxonomy (GTDB): domain Bacteria; phylum Pseudomonadota; class Alphaproteobacteria; order Rhizobiales; family Xanthobacteraceae; genus JAJPKK01. The sequence continues at coordinate 125,536 of CAWJPD010000013.1, read as the reverse complement.
GAATTTTCGTGGCCGCCGCTTCACCAACGCGCACGAGACGTTGATCTGGGCGTCGCGTGACGCCGATGGCCGGCGCTACACGTTCAATTACGAGGCGCTCAAGGCCGGCAACGAGGACATTCAGGTGCGCTCCGACTGGACCCTCGCGCTGTGCACCGGCGAAGAGCGTCTGAAGGGCACGGGCGGCAAAAAGCTGCATCCGACCCAGAAGCCGGAAGCGCTTTTGGCGCGCGTCATTCTCGCCACGTCGCGGCCCGGCGATCTCATCCTCGACCCGTTCTGCGGCACCGGCACCACCGGCGCTGTCGCCAAGCGCCTCGGCCGCAGCTTCATTGGCATCGAACGCCACAGCTCCTATTGCGATGCCGCCGCCAACCGCATCGCCGCCGTCGACCAATTGCCGGAAGCCTCGCTCGCAACATTTCAAACCGCACGCGAGGCTCCGCGCGTGCCGTTTTCCGCTCTCGTCGAGCGCGGCATGATCGCCCCCGGCGCCGGCCTGTTCGATGCCAAGCGTCGTCACAAGGCTTTGGTTCGGGCCGATGGCGCAATTGCGCTCGGCGACACGGTCGGTTCGATCCACCGCATCGGCGCGCTGGCGCAAGGCCTCGACGCCTGCAACGGCTGGACCTTTTGGCACGTGGAGCGCAAGGGCAGCCTCACCGTTATCGATCAACTGCGCGCGCAGGTCCGGGCCGAGGCGCACTGAGTGCGTTAGCAGTGCTCGTAATCAGCCTACGGGCTTAAAACATCGCGTTCTTAATTCACTGGGGCCGACCTCTTCGCTCGCGAAATGACCTCTTCCGGTGTTGGTGGGTTCGGCGGATGAAAGGAAAGGCAGATCGGTGTTTTAACTTTAAACGGTTTGCCACTCTTCTCCGTTTTGAAATAGAATTCGCCCGCCGTGAGCTTGCCAATATCATCGGCAGACCCGCCGGTTGCGGCAATCATATTTTTTACAGACTGCTGATCAGTGGGTGAATTCTGTTTGCCCAAAAATTGCGTCGTACAATTCGAGACGACCTTGTTGTCAATTCCCTTGGGTGCCTGGGTTACCGCGATCATGCCGAGCCCATACTTTCGCGCTTGCGCGACGAGCTGTACCCCGCTGGTCTTCGAGAGTGCGCTTCCGCCCGATGGGATAAACACCTGCGCCTCGTCAATCACATAAAGCCGTCCTCGAGGCGAGGGATGTTTTTTGATCCAACCGAACAGCGTCATTTGCAATCGGTTAACGAAATCCTCCTTGGCCTCGTCTGACGCCAAGCCGGAAAGATTGATAACCGAGACGCGTGTCTTCGATGAATCCTTCCCAAAGAACAGGAGCTTGGGGTCAAGGACCGGTCCCGTCGCTTTTAGAAGAGGATTCGTTGCGACGGCAGCCTTCAGCTCGTCGGCCATCTTAGCGGCAAGCTTGCTGGCTTTACCAATCTCGCTGACATCATCGGGCAAGTCGGCGAGCAGCGCCGTCAGGGTCTTGAGGTCACCGCCTCCTTTGTTCGCGAACGCGCGAAGCGCGTCGGCGAGAACCCCCTTTTGCAGATTGGTTTTCGCGCCGGCCAACGGCCCCACCGTGTCTGCGGCCATAGTCACTGCCTGCGCGCGTTCGTCGGGGTCGTCCCCGACCGCGGCAAAGTCAGGGAGCACGGAGAGGAACAGCGGATTCCCGCCGTGGACGCCCGGTGTCCAAACCACCACTTCGATTTTGACGGCGTAGCGCTTGGCCTTTGATTCGTCCTCGTCTGTGAAGCTGGCCGGCCGCTCCGGCCAAGCATCGCCCAGTCGAGACAGATCATTGTTGGGATCGATCACGATGGCTGGAATGCCTGCCAGCGCGGCCTCCTCCACAATTCTGCGCAGGAGTACGGTCTTGCCCGACCCGGCGCCGGCTATAATGGCCGTGTGCCGAGGCAATAACGCGGTCGCAAGCTCGACGATGTCGCCTCCGGCTACGCGGTGCCCGATGGGAATCGCGGTGGTCGGAGGTGAATCATCACCGATCCCTCCCTTTGGTTCCGCCGGCCTGGACGGTGATGACGATGAAGTCGAAACGTTCTCATTTTTCTCGCGATCGGCTGGTGTTTGCCGGCGTTCAGTGCGAGTGTGGCGGTCCTCCCCCAGTCCGCTTTCCCATGGTGGCAGCGGCGGGGGACATAACCGAGCCGCCTTGAAGAAATCAGTGCCGCAAAGCGGCTTTCGCACGATCAGCCAGCGCTCAAAACGCTCGAAATCTCTCGCCGCCAGTCCGGCGTCGCGCATCTGGCGCAGGGCTACGAATTGACTCAAGTCATCATCGCTCGGCGAAACCTCCAGGCCGCCGGCGGCGCGAAAAGCCTCGAACAATTGTTGCGTTTTTGGGCCGCGCGGCAGCGAGCCACGCCGTACGATGATCAGCTTGCGTTCGGGGACTTTGGCGGCAACACCTGAAGCGGTCAGAGCTGCCCGAAAGCGTGCGCAGAGCGCGACGGCGTTACTGTGCTGGAGAGCCCGGAAACAAAAGTGCCGTTCGCGGTCATTGGTGCGGTGATCGATGAAGGTAAGGCGACCGTGGAGCGGCGGCGTTTTCTGCGCCGGATCGGGTTTGCTGAAGACCTCATAATCATCTTGACGCGGTATTTGCTTGGCGTAGAGCTCGAAAGTGTCGCGAAGCAAGGCCCCCAGCTCGCCGTCGTTCTTGTCGTCCAGAAGGCCGCCGAGGTCCGCTGCCTCAGTCGCCGCCGTGAATTCAGCGTCGAGTTCGGTGGTGTCAGGCAGATCGCCGGGGCCGTCATCGCCTGTGCTTTTGTCGAGTGTGTCGCAAGGCACGACCTTACCATCGACGAGACACCGTTTTCGGTGTTCGTCGCATCGCATCAAGATGGCGCGCGGCGTCATCCCGCCAGCAGCAGTCCGGATTGCCTTGTCCGTGAAGGGCCACGTGGCACTGGGCGAAGCAACGCCAGCCTTGGTGTAGGCAGGCGCTAAGCGCTCGGCGATCAGCTTACGGACTATAAACTCATTCTGCATCGGCCGCAAAGGAACGGCTGTCGAAAAGCTTTGAGCTAGGGGCGTCGGCCCCTTGATGATATCCCATGAACTCAAGAGGCAAGTTACAACGAGCATCGCCCGTTTCACCCCTCTCGCCAGGTCCAGAAGGCCCCCGGTTAGTAGCTCGGTGAAATCCGGCACATCACTGAACTCCGAGACGCGTCCGCCCGAGTTGAGCACCCCGTCAATTTGATCCACAGCGATTAACGTCGGCCCCGCGAGCGCCATAACCCACATAAGTCCGTGAACGATTTCTTTAGGAGATGGCGGAGGCGTCAAAAACCCAAGGCTTCTTCGCAACCCCTCATCAACATCGTAGCCCTGCAACCAGGCGTGCGCGATGCCAACCGTTGCGAGATCGTGAGACCTTAATAACGCCAAGGCACGAAATACATACTGGTACCTCAACGTGTTTGCAGGGTCGCTTTTGACCAATTCCTCGATGAGCAGGTCGACGATGCGTTTCGGTTCGACCTTCGGATCCGCGAATGCAATATTTACCTCTTTTTCGACTTCGGCGTTAAAGCGTCGTGCGAAACCCCCGATCACCGCTTTGTATTGGCGCTCGCCGTTCGGCATCGCCTGCAAAAGGGAGGTAACGAAACTCAGCGCCGCGCTTCTCCAAAAATCGGTGATGCCGACCACGTCGAGCATCACGAACCAACAATCTTTGGCCCAGGCCTTACGGCGCAGCACGCCCATTAGATGCGTTTTGCCGATGCCGGCTTGGCCAAGGAACACGCGACCTGGCGGATTAGGCGATTGCGTCAGCTTCGCAAGCTCAGTGACAACGTCGTCAGCCAAATCCTCATTCGGGCCAGCATCTGTTGCTTCGTCGCTCCACACGCTGTCGAGAGACCGCACCCAGCCGAAATCGGCATCGTTCAAGGCCTGCAGTTCGGGTTTCATGAGGAAATCCAAATCACGTGATAAGGCTCGCCTGCCGGACTGAACGCCGCATCATGATCGGCTTGATCGAGCTGGTGGGGATCGTCGTGTCGCATCAGCGACGCCTTTTTGTCGCCCTTAAGGATACGGCCGAGGCCGGCGTCTACCGTCGCGCGATCAAGGTCGGATAACTCGGCCCGTAAACGTGCGAGGCGCACGGACTGGTTTTTGCGGCCATGAGTGAGAGTGAGATAGGCCGCCTCGATGCGCTTGCGCAATGCAACCGGAGAAAGCGGTCGGGGGCGGCTCCGCGGAGCTGCCGGAATCTCTTCTGACCTCGTGCCTATAAAGTCCGCCAGCGTCCCATTGCTTTTCGTCAGATACTCGCCAAGGCGCGCCAGAAAATCCGAAAGCGTCCGCTGTGCAGGAGGAAGCGCGGCCGCAAGGTGGTCGGCGACCCACGCCCAACCGTTGTCGCTAAGAGTTAGCTTGAATCCCCGACCGCGATCCACGTTGCAGACGATAATGAGCTTCGCCTTCTCAAGTGCTTCGCGGTCGGGCTTCTTCACTTTTGGCATCACTTCGGCCTGCTTGCACGTGCCGTGGCGGGCGAGGATGCTGAACAGCAGCAGCGCTTGCGATGGCGTCGGATCGTAAATCAAGCCCTCCCCTCCTTAAATTAACGACGCGGCGCACCTTCTCCAGCGAGCGGCTCAGGTCAAGCTCCACCTCAACGTTGGTAAGCCGCAACACAAGATACCCTGCCACGAGTAATTCGTAGTCCCTGTGACGGTCTGCACCATAATTGGGGTCTCGCTCGTGCTCGGGCCCATCGATCTCCACAACGACCTTACCGTCGCGCCATAGCAGATCGACACGTGGCGTTGGTCCAAGCGGGCCAAGGTGCAACGTGACCTCGTCCTCGAACAAGCCGCCGAGGTCAGGTGCGGCGCGAAGCGCCTCGCGCATCCGCCGCTCAATAGCGCTACCTCGTGAAGCGACTTCGGAGGAAGGCAGGATTAGGCGGCTTGCGGCAGGCTCGACGGGCGGAGGCTCGACTATGAGAATGTCATAAAGCAGGCGGTCCCAAGGCGCTACTGACGAAGGAGCCTCGCCAAACAAAAACACGACAGCAGCGCCGTGGCGACTACACCATTCGAGCGCCGCGATGATTGGAGCGGCGCGCACGCCTCGGAACGCATCCACTTCGGCAAGAAGTACAAGACTCGGAATAACGGACAGCAGATGAGGAAATTCCGTTTCGTGCGGAAGGCGTGGAAACCTGGGCCGGCGACCCGCCGACGCAAGCCGAGTGGCGGCGCGACGCCACACTGGCAGCAATCGCGAAGGCGGCTTCGGTAAATCGGAGTCCACCCAATCTGGCCATCTGGTCAGGGCGAGGTCCGCCAGATCATCAAGAATCCGATTGATCACCACGCCCGAAATGGCAACGCCAGCCAAGTGCAATCGCAGAATCTGGGGTACGGATGGTGCGGCAGACAAGAGCTCACAAAACTGAGCTTGGCCAAGACCAATCACCGTCAAGCTCTTGCCAGGGCGCAGGGTCGTGAGCCTTGCCACAAGCTCGTCGTTTGGGGCTAACAAAGCTAAATGTTCCTACGTGTTCTGCGCGAAGGCAACCGGACCACAGCCGCTGCCCTCAACACTGGGAGCAAAGCAAAATCTTGCTGTAGAAGATTCATGCGGCTCCCCGTAATGGCCCTGGCAGCGCGAGAGGCGGTGCGCCACTCTCTCAATTCACCCCAAATGTGACGCGGACGAAAGCGTGGTGCGAGAATAATCCGAGTCGGGAAATCAGCGATCCGCTTCGATCACTTCGTCGGCCCGCAGCAGGGTCTGCGTCGGCACCTCGATGCCGAGCGCTTTGGCGGTCTTGAGGTTGAGGACCATTTCGATACGGGTGGACCGTTGCACCGGGAGATCGGCCGGCTTCTCGCCTTTGAGGATGCGGCCGACATAGACTCCGGCCAAGCGAGTCGCATCCGCAATGCTCGCCCCATAGCTGACAAGCCCACCGGCATCGACAAATTCGCGGGCGAAGTAGATCGCGGGCAGGCGATGGCGGGACGCCAATGCGACGAGTTGGTTGTGCTGGTTCAAAGCAAAAGAGCTGCCGCCGACGGCAAGCGCTCCGATGCCCTGCTGGACAAGTCTTTCAAAAACGGTGTCGATTTCCGCCGCCGTTGTCGCATCGATGATCAGCAAACGCACGCCCAGAATGCGGGCGGCGGTTTCCAGTTCTTTGTTACGGTTTTCAGTTCCGGGCAATCGTGGGTCTTGGATGTGACCGATTGAAGTGACATTTGGCGCCAGTTCATGCAACAGCTCCAGCCGTTTGGCACTCAACTCCTGCACAAGGGGGGTCGTGCCGGTGGCGTTTCCGCCAGGTCGGCTGAGGCTTGCCACGAGGCCAGTCGCAACCGGGTCACCGCCGGTCGTAAATACGATGGGAATGGTCGCCGTCGCCGATTTTGCGGCCAGCGCCACGTTAGGCGCGCCCGCAGCCGCAATGACGGCGACGTTACGGCGTACAAGGTCGGCCACAAACGCCGGGAGTCGTTCATTGTGCGTTTCGGCCCAGCGATAGAGAACCTCGATATTGCGTCCCTCGATATAGCCTTGTTCGCGGAGGCCCAGACGGAATGCGACGACATAGGGGGTAACCTCGCTTTCACTCGCGTCGGTGAGATACCCGATCACCGGCGCCGCCCGCTGCTGCGCCCGTGCCGCGAGCGGCCAAGCCGCCGCGCTGCCAATCCCGGCAAGGAATTCGCGCCGTCGCATCGTTGATCCCTCGCGACTCCTCAAGCGAGCCTATCGCAATCTGGATAGATGATAACCGAGTTCACTCAGGCCGCTGATTGTTTGACGGTGGATTTGTAGTTGCCGGCGGGTGTGCGGAACGCGACATTGAGCCGGTTCCACCCGTTGATGACAACGACGCCCAGCGTAAGTTGGGCGAGCTCCGTTTCGCTGAATTCTTCGCGAGCCTGGGTATAAACCTCATCAGGAACTTCTTGGTTTTCAAGGCGAGTTACAGCTTCGGCCCAGGCAAGCGCGGCGCGTTCGCGGGCATTATAAAGGTCAGGGACCTCACGCCAGGCTGAGAGCATGTAAATACGCTGCTCCGTCTCTCCGCGCGCGCGCAAATCCTTCGCGTGCATGTCGAGGCAGAAGGCACATCCATTGATTTGCGATACACGGTAGTCAATGAGGTCGATAAGCGCCGGAGGCAGGCCGGACTTTCTAACCACCGCCGACAAGGCGAGCATCCCTTGTACGACGTCCGGAGCGGCCTTTTGATAGCTGGCTCGTGGTTGCATCTTCATCCTCCATACGTTCACAGGCGGCCACGCCTCGAACTTGGGGTCTCCGAGGGCGTTTTCCATGCATCCGGTGGATGTCAGCGATTGTGACACCGGGCGCTCCGCTTCGCTACCTGAACCTGGTCATAGCGGAGCGCGCTATGCACTTTGCGAGGGCGATCATACGGTGAAATGGCCGAGGTGGCACGCCATCGGTCTGAGCGTGTGCGCCTGGTTGCACCGGCCAGGTTACAGCAGTTCAGCTTAACCGGAGTAGAGCGCGCAGGGCCGGGGCGACTTGCGAGCGGCCGCCCGACTTTGCAGGCGCGGGATGCGGCTCAGCAAACAGGTTCTTTGCGCCGCGGAGCGATTGCATTCTCACGAGATGTGCCGGCGGTGAGTTCCAGGAATTGCGAGAACGACAGCCGCGGCCTCGAAGTTGCGCACCTGCCGCGCCCACCAGGTTCGGTTGATCGAAAGTCAAAGGATTGAATAGCACGACCGGTCGTGCTATCGCTTCCTGATGTCGCGGTTGCCGCCATCCCCCTCGCCATCACCGCCGCCCCGGTCGGCGCCACCGTCATCGCCCGCGCCTTCCTCGCGCGAACGGCTCCTTGAACACGGCCTGCGGCTGGTCAGCCGAGCGGGCCTGTCCGGGGTGTCGCTCGGGTTGCTGGCGGAAACGGCCGGCATGTCGAAAAGCGGCGTGTTTGCGCATTTCGGTTCCAAGGAGGAGGTGCAGGTCAGCCTGCTGCGTTACGCCGCGCAATTTGCCAACGCACATGTGGTGGCGCCCACGATGGCCGCGGAAGAAGGGTTGCCGCGCCTGCAAGCGCTTATCCGCAATTGGCTCGGCTGGGCGGCGCGCGCCGGCCTCGGCGGCGGCTGTCCGGTCGCGGCTGGGCTGTTCGAACTCGACGATGCCGCCGGTCCGGTCCGCGACGAGGTTGCCGCCATGGAGCAGCGGTGGCGCGGTTTGCTTGAGCAGTTGGTTCAACAGGCGGTCGCCCGCGGGCACTTGCGCCGCGACCTCGATGTTGCGCAGTTCGTCTGGGAGCTGTGCGGCATTTATCTCAGCCATCACGCGTCGTCCCGCTTCATCCGCGATCCTCGCGCGGACGAGCGCGCCAGTGTCGCGGTCGAAGGCTTGATCGCGCGCTCGCGCTCGCGTTTGCAAACGCCGCCGGCGACATCGAAGAACCCTGAAAAGCGCAAACGCCCAGGTATACGGAGGCCGGAATGATCGCGGGACTGCATCTCGGCGAGGTCACGTTTGGATTGATGAGTTTCGCGATGCCGGTGCTGGTGGCGCTCGTCTATATTTGCCTGTGCTCCTTGTTCCAGGAACCGCAGCGGCGGCAGTTCAATGCCATCATGCTCGCTGGCGCCGGCGCGGCCTATCTGAATGGCGGTCTCGGGTCATCGGAATTCGTGTTCACGACGGCGCTGACGTTCTGCGCCTATCGCGGGCTGAATTCATATCGCTACATCGGCATCGGCTGGCTCATGCATTCCGGATGGGATTTTGTGCATCATGTGCACGGCCATCCCATCATTCCGTTCTATGCTGCCTCTTCGCTGGGCTGCGCGATTTGCGACCCGGTGATCGCGGCGTGGTGTTTTGCCGGCGGGCCGTCGCTGTTGCGGACAAGGCGCAGCGAGATCGCGTGAGCATCTCGATACCGCCGCTACGTGGGAAATGTCGCGCTAACGAGTTCGGGAGAGCTTCCCGCTGTCATTCCGGGGCGCCCCAAGCGCGAACCCAAATTCCAGAATTTCACGCGCGATACCATGTTTCTGGCTTCGGGTGCGGCGCTCCACGCCGACTATGAATGACTACGGCGAGCTTTCCAGTGCTGGCTGTGAAGCAAAGAACGAGGGAGTTTTGGACAGCTCAAATCATTCGTTGACGTCCGCGAATGGGGCCGGTGCAGCCGCGGGGAATACGTTCCTCGGTCACCGCGCCGCGACGCTTTGGCATCCGAAGACGACCGGCTCTCCGTACGAAAGGTGTTGAGCGGTCGCCGCGCGCAGTGGCAAAATTCGTCGCGCCTTCGCGTCCGCCGGTTGTCGCTCGAAAGCCCTTTTTCATAAGCACAACGGGATCGCACGCGTTCCCAGGTGAAGTTTTCACAGGTGAAGAATGAAACTGCGGCTGTTACTGCGCTGCCTGTTTTTGACTGTCGTTCCTTGCTTGCTTGGGCTGCCGGCGCCTCCAGCCTCGGCGCAGGCGTCATTGCGTCTGGTTGATTTCCAGGAAAAGGTCGACGATGCCGCGGAGGCGCTCGCAGGCAATCCGCGGTTCAAAGGACTCTCCGCAGAACGCCGACGGCAGATTGTGGAATTCGTTTCCGGCAACATGCTGTTCGTCCTGCTGCACGAACTCGGTCATGCCGCGATCAGCGAAATGAACCTGCCGGTGCTGGGCAAGGAAGAAGATGCTGCCGACGCGTTCGCGTCCACGCGTCTGATCAGGATGGGGTCGGACGTCACGAACCGGGTCGTCATTGAGGCGGCCAAGGGCTGGTTCATGGCCGACCGCCGCGACAAGGCGGAAGGGGAAATGATCCCCTATTACGACGAGCATGGCCTCAACCAGGTGCGCGCCTATCAGATCGTGTGTTTCCTGGTCGGCTCCGACAAGCAGAAGTTCAAGGATCTCTCAACCGAAACCAAGTTGCCGGAAGGTCGCCAGGACAGCTGCGCCCAGGACTACAAGCGGGCGTTGAACTCATGGAATGCGGTGCTCCAGCCGCATCTGCGCGCCATCGAAGACCCGCAAACGAAAATCGAAGTCACGTATGGAGATGCCGAGGGCAGGCTGGGCATCGCAGCTCAGGTGTTCAGGTCGGTCAAATTGCTCGAATTGGTGGCGCAACGCTCGGCGGAGCTCATCAAGTGGCCGGAGCCATTCGCGCTGGAAATGCAAAGCTGCGGATTCATCAATGCGCGGTGGGACCGCATTAATCGCAAGCTCACGCTTTGCTACGAATTGGCGGCCGATTTCGCCGATCTCTACCGCGATTACGGCGACGTGCTGGCGGAAAACACAAAGGATGCTGTCAGCAAGCCGGCGGTGCCGCGGTCCTCGTACCGCAGCGGCCGCGCCACGCGGCGGCAGGAGTCCCGCCTGGCACAGCGATCAGGCGGACCGCGAACAAAGGGCCGTGCGGGCGTCAGTCTTGCCCCAACCATCGAGATCGGCGGCAAGCGCTATCTCTGGCGGGACATCCTCGCGCTCCGCCGCCGCCAGGTCGGAACACAAGTGTTGCCGAGAGAGGCTCGAGGGGAAAAACCCTCTCCCCGCGCGGGAGAGGGTGGCCGCCGAAGACGGCCGAATGAGGGGTTGCGCCAAAGCGGATGAAGTGAGGAGCGTAATTCTGCGGAGAATTCTTCTCACCCGTCATCCGGCGCGCTGCGCGCGCCACCTTCTCCCACAGGGGAGAGGGATTATGCAAGCGGCCCGGCTCTCCATCCGACGCAAGAGCGTGCAGCGCGATGACTTTGCAACTATATTGGCGGAAAAACGCGTGCGTTGCTTCACCGGGAGTTGCCGAAGGCGGGACAACGGGCTATAAGCTGCCCGCCTTTTTTGCTTCAAGAATTCGCCGGGAGCTCTGAATGTCGATTCGCGTCGCCATTAACGGTTTTGGCCGCATCGGCCGCAATGTTTTACGGGCGATTGTCGAGCGCGGGCGCGACGACATCGAAGTGGTGGCGCTGAACGATCTCGCGCCGGCAGAGACCAATGCGCACCTGCTCCGCTTCGACTCCGTTCATGGCCGCTTCCCCGGCGAGGTCCACGTCAATGGCGACTCCATCGATTGCGGCACCGGCCCGATCAAGGTCACGGCGATCAAAAATCCGGCGGAACTGCCGTGGAAGGAGTTGAGGGTCGATATCGCGATGGAGTGCACCGGGCACTTCACCACGAAGGACAAGGCGAAGGCACATCTTACCGCGGGGGCGAAACGCGTCCTCGTCTCCGCGCCCGCCGAGGATGCTGACCTGACTGTGGTGTACGGCGTCAACCACGATCGGCTCGGTCGCGAACACCTTGTGGTTTCGAACGGCTCCTGCACCACCAACTGTCTTGCGCCGTTGGCCAAGGTGATGAACGACGCGGTGGGCATCGAGCGCGGCTTCATGACCACGGTTCATGCCTATACCAACGATCAGCCCACCCTGGATCAGGTCCACAAGGACCTCTATCGTGGGCGGGCGGCGGCGCTCTCCATGATCCCGACCTCGACCGGTGCCGCCAAGGCCATCGGGCTGGTGCTGCCCGAACTGGACGGCAAGCTCGACGGTGTCGCCATCCGGGTCCCGGTGCCGAATGTTTCCGTCGTCGATCTCAATTTCGTCTCTGCACGCAAAACGGACAAGCAAGAAATCAATGCAGCGGTGAAACGGGCTGCCGAACAGCAGCTCAAAGGCATCCTCGGCTATACCGAGCGGCCGAACGTCTCGATCGATTTCAACCACGATCCCCGTTCCTCGATCTTCCACATGGACCAGACCAAGGTGGTGGACGGCACGCTGGTGCGCGTCATGTCCTGGTATGACAACGAGTGGGGCTTCTCCAACCGCATGATCGACACCGCGGTGGCGATGGGCAAGCTGCTCTGACGGCACGGCACAGCCCTCCGTGAACCGGTTCCCGACCCTTGACGCCGTCGATGTGCGCAACAAACGCGTGCTGGTGCGCGTCGACTTGAACGTGCCGATGGAAGACGGCGGGAAAGTTGGCGACATGACGCGGATCGCCCGTGTCGCGCCGACCTTGGCGGAGATTGCCGAAAAGGGCGGCAAAGCGATTCTGCTGTCGCATTTCGGACGACCGAAGGGACGCGATCCGAAGCTGTCGCTGCGACCGGTCGCGGCGGTGCTGGCCTCCTTCATGAAGCGGCCGGTCGCCTTTGCCGAGGACTGTGTCGGGCCGGTCGCCGCAGCCGCGGTTGCGGCGATGAAGCCGGGAGACATTCTGTGCCTTGAAAACACCCGCTTCCATGAGGGTGAAGAGCGCAACGATCGGGCATTCGTCGCGGCACTCGCGGAGCTCGGCGACGTTTGGGTAAATGATGCCTTCTCGGCCGCACACCGCGCCCATGCTTCCACTGAAGGACTTGGCCACAAACTCCCAGCCTATGCGGGGCGCGCCATGGCGGCCGAGCTCGACGCCTTGGAAAAGGCTCTGTCATCGCCCGAACGGCCGCTCGCCGCCATCGTCGGCGGCGCCAAGGTTTCCTCCAAGCTCGGCCTCCTGAGCAACCTCATCGAGAAGGTGGACGTGCTGATCATTGGCGGCGGCATGGCCAACACGTTTCTCGCCGCCCAGGGAAAGCCGGTCGGGAAATCGCTTTGCGAGCACGACCTCGCCGATGCCGCACGCGACATCCTTCAAAAGGCCCAAGCGAGGCATTGTGAAGTCGTACTGCCGGTCGATGTGGTCGTTGCCCGGGCGTTCAAAGCGCATGCGATGTCGCGCACGGTCGCGGTCGAGGCGGTCGCCGCCGACGACATGATTCTCGACATCGGGTCGATGACTGTCGAGCACGTCGTTTCCGTCCTGGCGCGAACGAAAACCTTGATCTGGAACGGCCCATTCGGCGCGTTCGAGATGGAACCGTTCGACATCGGCACGATCGAGGTCGCCGAAGCGGCGGCGGAACTGACGCAGGACGGCCGGCTGCTTTCGGTTGCGGGAGGCGGCGATACCGTGGCCGCGCTCGACGCCGCCGGCGTGGTCGATCGTTTCACCTACGTCTCGGCGGCAGGTGGCGCCTTTCTCGAATGGATGGAAGGCCGGCCGCTGCCGGGAGTCGAGGTCTTGCGGCTGCAACAAAATCGACCAAAATGATGGCTTGTCGCAAGGATGGAGCGGCTCCGATGCAAGATACGGGACCGCCGGAACACAAAGGCGCGCCGGCTCTGCGCAACGAGGATCGCCATGGACCTTGCTGAATTGAACAGGATTGCGAACGCGATGGTCGCCCCCGGCAAGGGCCTCCTGGCAGCCGATGAATCCACAGGCACGATCAAGCGGCGGTTCGATGCCATCGGGGTCGGCAACACCGAGGAGAACAGGCGGGATTACCGCGAACTGCTGTTCCGCTCGACCGACGCCATGCGCAACTGCATCTCGGGCGTCATCCTTTATGACGAGACCATTTGGCAAAAGGCGCGGGACGGCACACCGCTCGTCAAGCTGATCGAGCAGGCGGGATCGATCCCCGGGATCAAGGTCGATGAAGGCACACAGCCGTTGCCCGGCTGTTCGAAGGAGGTCGTCACCATCGGCCTTGACCGGCTCGCCGAGCGGCTGCCCAAGTACTTTGCGCAGGGCGCGCGGTTCGCAAAGTGGCGCGCCGTGATCGATATCGGTGAAGGCATCCCATCCTACACCGCACTCCACGCCAATTCCCATGCGCTCGCCCGCTACGCCGCCTTGTGCCAAGCTGCTGGGTTGGTCCCGATCGTCGAGCCGGAAGTTCTGATGGACGGTGGCCACGACATCGACCGCTGCGCTGCGGTAACGGAGTGGGTGCTCAAGGAGACCTTTCAGGAGTTGTTTTACAGCCGGGTTGCGCTTGAAGGCATGATCCTCAAGCCGAACATGATCGTGCCCGGCAAGACATCGGCAAAGCAGGTCGGCGTCGAACAGGTCGCCGAGCGCACGCTGCGGGTTTTGAAGGCTTGCGCGCCCGCCGCCGTTCCGGGCATCGCCTTCTTGTCCGGAGGGCAATCGGACGAAGAAGCCACCGCCCATCTCGACGCGATGAACCGGTTGGGACCGCTGCCCTGGAAACTCACGTTTTCCTATGGCCGGGCGCTCCAGCACGCGCCGCAGACGACATGGTCGGGAAAGTCTGACAACGCGCCGGCGGCACAACGCGCCTTCGCCCACCGCGCGCGGATGAACAGCCTCGCCACGCTTGGCCAATGGCAGGCGGAGCTGGAGAAAAAGGCTGCATGAGACGACCGTCGATTAAGCTTAGAGCGGAATTCGTTGAGCTTGAAATCACCCCCCGCTCGATCTCTTTTGCGCATCCGTCGCGGACTGCGCTCGACGACGGATGCGTTGATCATTTGCGCATGATCTTGTCCGAAAAGCCTGCAACTTTTCAGGATCATGCGCTGGCTCTCCGCCGCCGCCGGTGCCCTGGTGCCGCATCATTTTGGCGCGATACAGCGGGGATACAGCCCGGGCCGGCTGTCAACATGCGCAACAATTCGCCGCGACGACAAAATTTGCATAAATCGAAACGCGCGCCATAATGTAACGGGGTGCAAGGGCGCCGGATCGCGCCACGGGCGATGGACTGCGAACGCACGTTTCTTGCACGCTAGCGCATGCACGCTAGCGCATGATCCCGAAAAGTTGCAGACTTTTCGGACAAAGGTCATGCGCCAGATCAAGAGAACCGGGCGGGAGGCAATTCAAGCTGAACGCATCTTGCTCAAGGAGAATGCGATGTTGAGGCTTCCCAAATTACTGACCGGGGCAACGGCGGGCGTCGCCCTGTTCATGCTCGGCGTCATCCCGGGATATCCGCAAGCTCAGCCGTCGCCGCACGGGACCACGCTGCCCAGCGCGGAAACGTATCGGCAGCTTGAGGTGCTCGGCAAAGTCATGGACATGGTGCGGGGCGACTATGTCGACAAGATTGATGACCAAAAGCTGATCACCGCGGCCATCAACGGCATCATTGGCGCGCTTGATCCGCACTCCAGCTACATGGACGCCAAGGCCTATCGCGACATGCGGGCGACGACCAGCGGCCAGTTTGGCGGCCTCGGCATGCAGGTCAACATGGAGGACGGGCTGCTCAAGGTGGTCTCGCCGATCGACGATACGCCTGCCGCCAAGGCCGGAATCCTGGCCGGCGACGTCATCAGCAAGGTCGACGATACCCCGACCAAGGATATGAACCTCAATCAGGCCGTGGAGAAAATGCGCGGCGCGCCCGGCAGCGAGGTCAAGCTGGAGATCGTCCGCAAGGACCAGTCGGAGCCGATCCAGCTGACACTCACCCGGCAGATCATCAAGGTGAGTACGGTTCGCCAGGAACTGGAAGGCAGCGACGTCGGGTATATCCGGCTCACCCAGTTCAATGCGCGCGCCGCCGACGAACTCAAGGAAGCGATTTCGAAGCTGACGGCCCAGGTGCCGCCCGAGCAGATCAAGGGATATATCCTCGATCTTCGCAATAACCCGGGCGGCTTGCTCGACCAGGCCGTCCGTGTCGCCGGCGCGTTCCTGACGAGCGGCGAGATCGTGTCCATCCGCGGGCGCGAGCCCGACCAGGTGCAGCGCTTCACCGCCGCCCCGGGCGACGCAATCGATGGCAAGCCCCTGATTGTTTTGATCAATGGCGGTTCGGCCTCGGCATCGGAAATCGTGGCGGGCGCCCTTCAGGACCAAAAGCGCGCGACCATTCTCGGTTCGCGGACGTTCGGGAAGGCCTCAGTGCAGACCATCATCCCGCTCGGCCAAGGCAATGGGGCGCTACGCTTGACAACCGCGCGGTATTACACGCCGTCCGGCCACTCTCTCCAGGCACAGGGCATCGCCCCCGACATCGAGGTTCTGCAAGACGTGCCGAAAGAGTTCTCGGGTCAATCGCAGGTTCGCGGAGAAGCAAGCTTGCCGAACCATCTCAAGGCCGAGGGCGAGGAGCAGTCGGGATCGCAGGCCTTCGTGCCCAAGGATGAGAAGGACGACAAAGCGCTTCAGAAGGCGATTGCACTGATCCGCGGTACCGAGACCAATCCGGCCTATCCGCCGAACCAGAAGCAGGCCGCCTCGGCACCGTCGCAGCCTTGATCCTAGCGGTGCCGGGCCGAGCGCTCTGGCCCTGGGGCTGCCACGGTTCAAGCGGTGTTAACGCAGCAGCCGAGTTATAAATGGCTAAGAAGATTGAGGGGCGGAGCATAGGCTTCGCCCCCCAAATTTTTGCGTGCGTGCGATTTAGCTGTGTATGATCCGGAAGCGGTACAGACTTTTCGGATGAAGATCAAAGAGAACCAAGCGGGAGGCGTTTCAAGCTGAACGCATCCTGCTCTTTGCCCGATGAAGTTCTGACGACCTTCTTGATTGGCCCCGCTGCGCAAAATCGCGCCGGTTTCGAAGGCGGCCTGCCCCGCATTTCATGTGCGTCACACGTTTGTCATCCTTGACAGCGGCGCTCGAACTCACGTGGCATTGCGTATGCAGTCGGCGATTTGCGCGTATCCGGAATTGTTAGTCCGGAAAAAGCCCGCCTCGCGAAAGTCCTGAGTGCCAAGACGCGGGCAGGCGTCGTTTTTTTGCGCTGGTTCACACGACGGCTCCGAGGGCGAAGTTACATTCCAAAGCGCCCGAACATTCGCAGCGATGCGTCATTCGCGCTTACATACGCGTACTCTCGGCTGATTGCGTAGTCGACGGCACATCACGTTACGCTCAAAGCAAAGCCGCGCAGCGAAGCGTGCAACGGCCAAAATTTTGGAGGAGAAATCTCGTTCGCATGCCACGGCAGTGTACGGCCCCTGCACTGGTACGGGACTTGCTTAGCAAGGTCCAGGGCTGTTCTGGGGAAGACGGATGGAAAGGGCATCATTCCTTGCACTGAGAAGTCTCCCCGACATCATGGAGGCTCGCATCATGAAGCTCGTTGGCATTACGCTGCTCATGTTGGTCGCGTCACCCGTACTCGCTCGTGATAACGGCCAGTTTGCTCAATCCAGTCCTGAGAATTCGTCAGTGGTTTCGCTCGCAGACATCGCCCAAGACCGGAATTCACTGCTGCAGTGAAGCCGACGGCACCTATGCGGAAGAAGACATCCGCGACGGGCATTATTGGACGAGGTTTCCACAATCGAATGGAGAGTGGATGCAGGTGCCGGACGATGTCGTGATCAAGGACCCGAATCGGAACGGCGCGCCGGTGGTCTGGTGGTATTACGATTTCGTTTCCGGCAATGGGCAGCGCGCGGTGAAAATTCGCTGTTACGCCGTCGGCAGTGGCGCGTGATCGATCGTGGTTTCCGTCGCCAAGACGCCGAAACCAGAAGGCGTTCGGTTAGAGCGGGATGCGTTCAGGTTGAACCGCCTCCCGCTCGGTTCTGTTCTGCGCACCCGTCGCGGACTGCGCTCGACGACGGATGCGTGTCGAATTTGCGCATGATCTTGTCGGAAAAGTCTGCAACTTTGCGGGATCATGCGTCAGTGGAGTGAGGAAGGACAGACGGGCCGATCAGACGGCAATGCTCGGCGCCTATTTGCCGATACGCCAAATCTGTACTCGCCAGTGAAATATCGGAAATAGGGGTTGCAGAGCCGGCGCTCGCAAACGCCTTCGTCGGACAAGCCATAAATGTGCTGAGCAGCACGAGGCCCAGCACAAATCTGGTTGGGATCCCTGGCCGGCCCTTGTCGGTATGGAGCGGCGGTCGCCAAAGCCTTTCAGGCGCGGGGCGGCGCGCGCTTGCCGCCGATCACGGTCGCGATCGGGAATAGCCGCTGTCGTCCGCTGCGGACATTCTTGTAGTTGTCAACGAAGTCGAACGTGCCTTCGCGCAATTCGAGCACGGCGATGTCGGCCGGCGCACCGACATTGAGGGTGCCGCAATCATCGAACGCGGGGAAGATACGCGCCGCGTTCACGGTCGCGCGGGCGATCACCTGGTCAAGCGGCATGCCGAACATCAAGAATTTCGACATCACATTGGGAAAATCGACGACGCCGGAGGTGCGTGACTGCGTGTTCCAATCGGTCGAGAAGGTGTCCGGCTCAAAACCCTGGCGCATGCCGCGCTCGACAACATCCCAATTGAAGTGATCGGCAACGCCATTGCCGAAATCAAACCAGACGCCGCGACGACGCGCGGCCGTCACTTCCGGGAATACGCGGCCATTGTCATCGAGAATGCCGTTCGGCGCCGGCGCGTACATGTGGGTGACGATGTCGCCGCGTTTGAGCAGCGCCAGGATCGCCCGCATCGGCGAGTAGGTCTGACCGATATGGATCATGACCGGCAGTCCGAACGGGGCCGCCGCTTGCTGGGCGCGCCGCAGCGCCTCGAGATCGTTCGCGCCGGCGACATTGTTGGAGAGCCTCGCCTTGACCCCGACGACCACGTCGCGATTACGTGCGATGGCGCCGCGGGCGAGATCGACATCGGCATGAGAAAGGTCCATCAGCTCGCCGCCGGGCTGCACGCCGGTGCGCGAGATGTTGACCAACAGACGGCCGCGGTTCGGCCCTGCCTTGGCATTCGTCGCCCCCTCATCGATGCCGTCGGCCCCGAACGACCCGGCATCGACCCAGCCGGTCACGCCGTCGAGCAGCGCCAGCGGAGGCCCGTCCTTGCTCCGCGCAGCATGGGTATGAATGTCGATGAGACCCGGTGTCACGACCTTGCCGCGGGCGTCGAGCGTATCGGCGGCATCTGCCGTGATGTTGGCATCTACGGCTGCGATGCGTCCCGCCGAGATCGCGACATCACGAACGACGTCGATTCCCAGCGAAGGGTCGATGACGCGGCCGCCTTTGATGAGGAGGTCGTAGGTCGCGGCGCGCACGCGCGGGATGCGGGCGAGCATCGTTGCGCTTGCAGCGGCTGCGCAGAGAAAACGCCGTCGGTTCATGGATTCCTCCCGGAAGGTTTTCTATGGGACACGCAGTCTTGGCGCGCAGCGTACCGGCCGGGCCGACGCTCCACGCACAGCGAGTTGTCGTTACTACCGCGATTTTGGCAGTCCGGCCAGTTTGCGGGCGTGCAGGCGGGATGGGCGGGAAGCTTTGTTGATGTTGCGCGTGATGTTGTCCGAAGGGTCTGCGGCTTTTCGGGAGCCTGCGCTAACGGTGCGGCCGGGCTACTCGGCCGGCGTTGCCGTCTTGACGAGATGCAGCGCCCCAATGATGCGTGTCACGATTTCGCGCGGCCGCGGTTCGATCGAGACGACGATCGGGTCCTCGTCCGCTCCGGGCACTTCGAGGGTTTCGAACTGGCTGTGCAGCAGGCTCCGCGGCATGAAATGTTCATGACGGGTGGCAATGCGTCTTGCGATCAGCTCCTCGTCGCCATCGAGATAGACGAGGCGAACGTCCTTGCGGTCGCCGATCAGCACATCGCGGTAACGCTTTTTCAGCGCCGAGCAAGCGATCGCGGCATGGCTGCCCGACAGCCGGGTCTTGTCAATCCAGGCGGCGATCGCGTCAAGCCAGGGGCCGCGATCCTCGTCGGTGAGGGCGACCCCGCTGTGCATCTTGTCGATGTTCGCCTTGGGGTGAAACCAGTCGCCATCCTCGAACTCCCAACCGAGGCGCATCGCCAGAAGCGCCCCGATGGTCGATTTGCCGCTGCCCGACACGCCCATCACGATTAGCACGGCAGGCGTCCCCGGACTTGTCGGCGGCTTCGGTTCCTGCGTTGCCGTTGCTTGCATGTCACTCGCCATCAGCATCCCCTTTGGGTGTGGCGGCTTCATCGGTAAACCACACAAGTTCTCCGAGCGTCCGCACCCTTGCTGCTGGCAGAGTTGGGTCACCGGCCTGCGCGCGCGTAACCATCTCGCGCTTGTCTTCTCCAGTCGCGAGGAAAGCGATCGCGCGGCTGCTGTCGAGCGCCGGAAAGGTCAACGTGATCCGCGGCTGTTTATGTGGCCCGACAACGGCGGTCACCCAGCTCCGCTCCTCCTGCAAAGCGGCGGTCCCGGGAAACAGCGAGGCGGTGTGCCCGTCCTCGCCGATGCCGAGCAGCGTCACGTCGAAGAGCGGCCGTTCGGGAGCCAGCGCGACCGCCCCATAGCAGCGCTTCAGCTCCGCTTCGTAGGCGACGGCCGCTTCCTCGGGAAGCATGCCAACTGTTGGAATAGGGTGGACGTGGCTCTGCGGGACCGGAACACGGGACAGCATCGCCTCGCGCACCATGCGGAAGTTGCTGTCGGGATGATCCGGCGGCACGAAACGCTCGTCGCCCCAGAACCAGTGCACCCGCTGCCATGGGAAAAGCCGCGCCATTTCCGGGCTTGCGAGCGTCTCGTAGAGTCGGCGAGGGGTTGAGCCGCCCGAAAGGCAGACGGAGAAATCGCGATCGCTCTCAGCAGCGAGCGCGCAGAGCCACTCGGCGACATGCCGTGCCAGCGCGTCCGGGTTCGGGAACGACCGGCTCTCCATGCGCGCGGCACCGGTCATTGCGCGGCAACGCGTGTCAGCGCCGCGGCGCGCCGAATACGCGCGATCGCGGCAGCATAATCGGTAGCTCCGAAGATCGCCGAACCGGCGACGATCGCGTTGGCGCCGGCCTCGACGGCAAGCGGCGCGCTGTCGCCATTCTGTCCGCCATCGACCTCGATCCACGGATCGAGGCCCCTGCCGCGGCAGAGCAGGCGCACGTCGCGGATTTTCGGCAGCATTTCTGGCAGGAAATGCTGGCCGCCAAAACCGGGATTAACGGTCATGATCATCACGACATCACACAGGTGCAGGACGTGCTCGACGAAAGCGATGGGACTGGCCGGGTCGAGCACGACGCCTGCCTTTTTCCCGAGTTCGCGGATTCGTGACAGCACGCGGTGCAAATGGATCGTCGAGGACGGTTCCGCCTGGACCAGAAGGTGATCGGCGCCCGCCTTGACGAAATCGGCAATGTAGCGCTCCGGTTCGACGATCATCAGGTGGACATTTAGCGGCTTTGCGGTAGAGCGGCGCACTGCGTCCACGATGGCCGGACCGAAGGTGATGTTCGGTACGAACCTGCCGTCCATGATGTCGACGTGAATCCAGTCCGCGCCGGCGAGGTCGACCGCACGCACCTGTTCGCCGAGCCGCCGCAGGTCGGCCGACAGGATGGAGGCGGCGACAACGATCTCCGTCATCGGGCATCCGACCGCGAAACCGGTTCGGCGTTCAAAATGATGTCTCGGATGGCGTGGGCGACGCCGTTTTCGTTATTGCCGGTGGTCACGGCGTCGGCGGCGCCCTTCACGCTGTCGCTGGCATTTCCCATGGCGATGGCGAAGCCGCTGCGCTCGAACATGGCGACATCGTTGCGGCCATCGCCGATCACCGCGATATGCTCCAACGGTACACCCAGCAATTCGGCAAGCTCCAGCAACGCGGTTCCCTTGTTAGCGTCGGGGTGCGTCATATCGAGATAATAGTTCTGCGAGCGGGCAACAGTCGCACCTGCGCCGAGCGCATCGCGCATCTTGCTCTCGCAGCGTTCGAGGAATGCGTAGTCATCGCTGACGCCGACGATCTTGCCGACAGCATCGAGGTGAGGCGCGAAATCGCGAACCACCGTCGGCGCAAAGCCGATGGTGTGCTGCTCATGCGAGACGTGAGCGCCGTCAGGGTCGCGCAGCAACCACTCCCCGTGTGCGTAGACCCACACCTCCACACCAAGCTTATCAAGCATTTCTACGGCGCGACGTGCCACGTCGGGCGCAAGCAAATGCGTCCGCAGCTCGGAGAGATCGGGGCGTGCGATGATGCCGCCATTGAAACCACCGAACGGCTGCGTGACCCTCAGCCCATCGACAAGCATGCGCTGGCCGCGAGGCGGGCGGCTGCTGATGGTCGTGAACAAAATTCCGCGTGCGTTTAATTCGGCAACTGCCTCCCGCGTCGGCGTCGTCAGCGTCTTATCATCGGTGACCAGCGTGCCGTCGACATCCGACACGACGGCCGCGATCTTGACGGCGGAAGCCTGCCGGGGTGAGGCCATCACGATTTTCCGTGGCCGGGATCGTTCATCGGACGCCATCGTCTGCCGTCGCGCACCAGCAGGTTGTCGGCCTCGGCCGGTCCCGCAGTTCCCGCCGCATAAGTGGGCAACTCGGTCGTGTGGCCATCCTTGGACCAGGCCTCGAGGATCGGCTGCACCACCCGCCATCCGGCCTCGATGTTGTCGGCGCGCTGGAACAACGTCGCGTCTCCGATCATGCAATCGTAGATCAGCGTCTCGTACCCGGTGCTCGGTCGTTCATGGAAATGGTCGGCATAATTGAAGCGCATCCATACCCCGTCCATCCGCACACTCGGTCCCGGCCGCTTGGCGCTGAAGTGCAGCATCATACCCTCCTCCGGTTGAATCTGGAGGAGGAGATCGTTCGGGGTCAGACGGTCGACGGGGGTATCACGAAAGAGAGCGTATGGCGCCTGCTTGAACTGGATCGCAATCTCGCTGCGGCGCGCGGCGAGCGCCTTGCCAGTCCGCAAGTAGAACGGCACGCCCGCCCATCGCCAAGTGTCGATCATGAGCTTCATCGCGACAAAGGTTTCCGTGACGGAATCGGGAGCAACGTTCGGCGAGCCGCGATAGGCCTCGATCTTCTTGCCGTCGACCATGCCGGCGCGATACTGCGCGCGCGCAACATTGCGCCGCGCATCCTCCGCCGTGAGCGGGCGGACGCCGTCCAAAACCTTGGATTTTTCGGTACGCACGACATCCGCCGCAAAGCAGGTGGGCGGCTCCATGGCGGTCAGCGTGAGCAGCTGGAACAGGTGGTTCGGCACCATGTCGCGAAGCGCGCCGGTGGCGTCGTAGAATTTCCCTCGCCCCTCGATGTCGAGGTTTTCCGCGACGGTGATCTGGACGTGATCGATGTGGTTGCGATTCCATACCGGCTCGAAGATGCCATTGGCAAAGCGGAACACGAGGATGTTCTGCACCGTCTCCTTGCCGAGATAGTGGTCGATGCGGAAGATCTGTTGCTCGGACAGTACGGTCAAAAGCTCGCGGTCGAGCGCCTCGGCGGAAGGCAGATCGGAGCCGAACGGTTTTTCGATGATGACCCGGCGCCAATGCCCGTCCTCCTCGCGAACGAGACCCGCCGCGCCAAGGCATTTGACGATGGGAGCGAACACCTGTGGCGGGGTCGCGAGATAGATGAGGCAATTGCCGCGTGTCTCGTGCGCTTTGCCGACTTCATCGATGCGCCGCGCCAGCTTTTTGTACGTGGCGGGATCCTGGAACTCGCCCGCCAGATGGTAGAGACGTTCGGCAATCCAGTCCGCGCCCGCCTCATCGCCATTTTCGCGCAGACTATCGCGGAAATCCTTACGGAAGCCCTCGTCGCCCAGATCGTTCCTGGAGACACCGATCACGGCGAACTCTTCGGGCAGCAGGTTTGCGGTCCGCAGATTGTGCAGCGCTGGAGCGAGCAGGCGGTGGGTGAGATCGCCGGCCGCACCAAAGATCACGATGATGCACGGGTCCGCCGGCCGCGCCTGCGGTTCCATCTCATTCATCCGCTTTCGGCTCGACGTGGCCGCCGAACTTGTTGCGCATCGCCGAGAGCAGTTGGTCGGAGAAGGCTGTCTTCTCGCGCGATCGGAAGCGGGCATAAAGGGCACTTGAGAGCACCTCGGCCGGCACCGCCTCCTCGATCGCCGCCATCAGCGTCCAGCGGCCTTCCCCCGAATCCTCGACGAAGCCGGAGAAGCGCGCCAGTTTCGGATCCTCCGCCAATGCCATTGCGGTGAGGTCGAGAAGCCAGGAACCGATGACGCTGCCGCGGCGCCAGACTTCGGCGATGTCGGGGAGGTCGAAGCGGTAGCGCCGGTCTTCCGGCACATCTTCCGACGCTGCACCGCGCAGAATGTCGAAACCCTCGGCATAGGCCTGCATCAGCCCATATTCGATGCCATTGTGGATCATCTTGACGAAGCGGCCGGCCCCGATCGGACCGCAGTACATGTAGCCGCGCTCGACGCGCGGATCGCGTCCCGATCGTCCGGGCGTCGCCGGGACATCGCCGCTGCCCGGCGCAAGCGTTGCGAAGATCGGATCGAGACGCTGCACGACATCGCGTTCCCCCCCGATCATCAGGCAGTAGCCTCGATCGAAGCCCCACACACCGCCGCTGGTGCCGCAATCGACGTAATGAATGCCCTTTGGCTGCAATGTATTTGCGCGCCGAATGTCATCCTTGTAGAAGGCGTTGCCGCCGTCGATGATGACGTCACCGGCCTCCAGGAGGCCGCCAAGTTCGACCACCGTTGCTTCGGTGATCTCACCCGCCGGCAGCATCACCCACACCGCGCGCGGTTTTTCGAGCTGAGCCACGAGATCGGTGAGATCGCTGCTGCCGGCGACGCTATCGTTGGCGAGTGCCTTGGTGGCCGCGGCATTGCGGTCGAACACGACGCAGCGATGCCCATCCCGCACCAGCCGGCGCACGATGTTTCCCCCCATGCGGCCGAGACCGATCACGCCGAGCTGCATGCGCGTCTTCCTTGCTCGTTCAATCCAGCGCCTGCCGCAGCGCCTCGTGCAGCGCCGTCAGCCCGGCCGAGACATGGGAGCCGAGATGAATGCGCAGCACCCTGCGCCCGCGGGCGACCAGCACGTCAAGATCGCCCCGCGCCTGCGCCGCCTTGACGATACCGAAGGTAAATTTCCGCCCGGGAATCGGCAGGTCCACGGCATCGTCACAGGTGAGTTGCAGAAACACACCGGTATTGGGGCCGCCCTTGTAGGCCTGTCCCGTTGAATGCAGGAAGCGCGGCCCGAAGCCAACACAGGTGGCAACACGCTTGCGGTCCCGGATCAGCCGCCGCATCTTCTGCAAGGCCTCGCGGTGGGCGGCATTGCGCTCGACATAGGCGAGCAGCGCGCAATAGTCGCCATCGCGGATGCGGCCGAAATGTGCGGCGAGGCAGTCCGCAACCGATCGGACCGCGGCGATGGCTTCGCGGTTCTTCCCGTCGGCGAACACCTTCAGAACGCCCTCTTCGAGGACGGGTGTTTCCTCCGGCAACTGCCCCGACCGTTCGAACGAGGCGGTAAGCTCGCGGGTCTTCTCTTTGCTCGCCTCCACGTCCGGCTGGTCGAACGGGTTGATGCCGAGAATCGAACCCGCGACCGCGGTCGCCATTTCCCAGCGAAAGAACTCCTGCCCAAGGTGATAGCGATCACTGACCTCGATCCGCACGACGGGGTGACCGGCGCCTTCGATCCTGGCAATGGCGTCATCGGTGCCGGCATCGGCGCCTTCGGCGAGCCGCAAATACACGAACAGCCGATCGGCACCGTAGACATCCGGCGATCCCAGGGGCTCGTCGTCGACTGGAATCAGACCCTTGCCGTGCTTGCCGGTCGATTCCGCGAGCAACTGTTCGAGCCAGGCGCCGAAATCCGCGATACCCGGAGACGCTACGATCGTCACCTTGTCGCGCCCCGACTTTCCGAGCACGCCGAGGACCGCGCCGAGCGCCACGCCCGGATTATCGACCGGCGGCACATTCGGGCTGCAGGAGCGGACCATTTTTTCCGTCTCGGCAAGCAGGCGGCCAACGTCCAGGCCCATAAGGGCGGCGGGCACGAGGCCGAAATTCGACAGCACCGAATAGCGACCGCCGATGCTCGGCATCCCAGACATCACGGCGCGGAAACGATCACGCTCCGCCATCGACCGCAAAGAGGAACCCGGGTCGGTGATGGCAATGAACTGCGTCGCGGCCTTCTCCGGGCCGACCTCACGCGTCACGCATTCGAAGAAATGATCCTTCAAGATGTTTGGTTCGAGTGTGCTGCCGGACTTGCTCGATACCAGGAACAGCGTGCGCACAGGATCGATCCTGCTCGCAAACGCGCGGATTTGGGCGGGATCGGTCGAATTCGAGCACGAGAAGCTCGGGACGGCCGTCCTGACGACCAAACGTTTCCGCGAACACTTCGGGACCAAGGCTCGACCCTCCCATCCCGAGCAGCAGGATGTGGGTGAAATCAGGCTTGCGGATCGGGTCGGCGAGACGGACCAGCGTGGCAAGCTCGCTCTGTTGCTGCTTGACGATGTGCAGCCAGCCGAGCCAGTTCGCCTCGTCGGAGGACGTCCATACTCCCGCATCGCCCGCCCACAGACGGCGAACTGTGCCATTCCGTCGCCAGTTTTCGAGCTCGGCGCCGACGGCGCTCTCGAGCGGCGGCGGCAACTTCGCGTCAACACCGTCGAGCTCTTTGCCGAGCCGCAGCGCGCGCTTGCGGGCAACCGCCCCGAGCAGCTTGTCGAACGCATCGGCAAACAGCTCGACGGCTTCTTCGACGAGCTTGTCCGTCACCCCATCGATGGAAATACCGCACCGTTCGAGGTCCGCCATGACATGGGCCGCGGTTGCGACATTCTGTTCAAGAGAGGGCCGCGGCTTGCCGTGATCGCGGAACGCGTCGAGGGTCGACGGCGGCATCGTATTGACTGTTTCCGCGCCGATCAGCTCGTCGACATAAAGCACATCGGAATAGGCGGGGTTCTTGGTCCCGGTGCTGGCCCACAGCAGGCGTTGCACCCGCGCGCCGCGCCCGCGCAATTTTTCCCAGCGCGGGCCGCTGAAAAGCCGCTTGAAATGTTGATAGGCGAGCTTTGCATTGGCGATCGCGATCTTGCCACGCAAGCCGGCCAGCATTTCGCGATTGCCGGCCTGTTCCGGGTTGCGGCCAACCTCTTCAATGAGCTTGTCGACCGCGACATCGATGCGGCTGACGAAGAAGCTCGCGACACTCGCGACATGCCGCGGATCGCCTCCGGCATCCACGAGACGTTCCAGACCGGAAAGATACGCCTCGACCACCTCCTCGTAGACTTTCTGCGAGAACAACAGCGTGATGTTGACGTTGATGCCTTCGCCGAGCAGTTGGCGAATTGCCGGCAGGCCCTGTTTCGTTCCCGGCACCTTGATCATCAGGTTGCGGCGATCGACTTCGTTCCAGAGCCGGCGTGCTTCGTCGATCGTGGCTTTCGTGTCGAGAGCGAGGTAGGGCGAGACTTCGAGGCTGACGAAACCATCCCGTCCCTCGGTCGCGTCGTAAACCGGG
The DNA here is from genome assembly GCA_963844635.1 of uncultured Alphaproteobacteria bacterium. Taxonomy (GTDB): domain Bacteria; phylum Pseudomonadota; class Alphaproteobacteria; order Rhizobiales; family Xanthobacteraceae; genus JAJPKK01. The sequence goes on along the minus strand of CAWJPD010000013.1, from coordinate 98,492 downwards.
CGCAGTTGATCGGCCGCCTCGCGAATGTCGGCGATCGCGAGCCGCTCATAGAGCAGCATCGGGTCGCGATCGCCTTCGGTCTCGACGGTCTTGAGCTGATCGTCATAGTCGGTGCCATGCCCAATGGCCTTCTCGAAAATCGACGGGTTGGAGGTTACGCCGGTAACTCCGTCCTCGGTGATGAGCCGCTGGAGATCGCCGTCGGCGAGGAAACGCCGCGCCAGGAAGTCGATCCATACGGCTTGATCGAACTCGTGCAGCCGCGCCAGCGCATTCGCGGCGGGCTTGGTCTGGAGTTGGACAGTCATGCCAAAACCTATTTCTTCGGATGCCGCGCGATCTGCTGCTTTGCCGCCTCTGCCACCTTGGCAGCGGTGAAGCCGAAATGCGCGAACAGGTCCTTGAGGGGCGCCGACGCGCCGAATGTTTTCATGCCGATCATCGCGCCGTCCTGACCGACATAGCGCTCCCACCCCATGACTGATGCGGCCTCCACGGAGACCCGCGCCCGCAGGTCGGGCGGGAAAACGCGATCGCGATAGGATTGATCCTGGCGGTCGAACAGCTCCCATGACGGCATGCTGACGACGCGCGCCGGGACGTTTTCGCGCTTGAGCTGCTCATAGGCCTCGATGCACAACGTAACCTCGCTGCCGGTTCCGATCAGGATCACTGAGGGTTTGCCGTCGGCGGCATCAGCCAGGACATACGCGCCCCGGCTCACCCCGTCCGCGCCGGCGGCTGCCGCATACCGGGAGCGGTCGAGGGTCGGGAGCGGCTGGCGAGAAAGGACGAGGCACGCCGGATTGCGCGTGAGGCCGATGATGACGCGCCAGGCTTCGACCACCTCGTTGGCATCTGCTGGTCGCAGCACGATGAGGCCGGGAACGCTGCGCAATCCCGCAAGCTGCTCGATCGGCTGATGAGTTGGGCCATCCTCGCCAAGGCCTATCGAATTGTGCGTGTAAATGTAGATGACCGGCAGCTCCATCAGCGCCGACAGCCGGATCGGAGGTCGCATGTAGTCGGAAAAAATCAGGAAACTCGAGCCGTAGACGCGCAGATTCGATACCGCGGCGCCATTCAGAATCGCGCCCATCGCATGTTCGCGAATGCCGAAATGCAGGTTGCGGCCCCCCGGATGATCAGGTTCGAGATCGTCGGCGCCCGAAAATGTCAGCAACGTCTTCGTGGATGGTGCGAGATCGGCAGCGCCGCCGACGAGCCACGGGCAGCGCGGCCCGATGCCGTTCAACACCTTGCCTGAGGACTCGCGCGTGGCCATCCCTTTCGCGTCCGCCTTGAAGCTCGGCAGGTCTGCATCCCAGCCGTCCGGAATCGCCTGGCGGCCCATCTGCATGAGCCGCTCCGCAGCATCGGGGTACTCGCGCCGATAAGCTTCGAAACGCCCGTTCCATTCCTGATGCAGGCTGCGGCCGCGCTTGCCAAAACGTTCATCGAAATTTTCGCGCACGCCGTCAGGGACAAGGAATTTCGCGTCTTCGGGCCAGCCATAGCTTCGCTTGGCGAGCCGAACCTCTTCCTCACCCAGCGGCTCCCCATGCGCCGCGGCGGTGTCCTGCTTGTGGGGCGCGCCATATCCAATATGGCTTTTGACCACGATCAAGGTCGGTGCATCATTTAATTTACGTGCGGCCTCGAACGCCTGCGCCAATCGCCGCGTGTCGTTGGCGTCCGCGACATGGTGCACGTGCCAGCCATAGGCGGCGAAGCGTGCCCCCACGTTTTCGTTAAAAGCAAGCTCGGTATTGCCTTCGATCGTGATGCTGTTGTCGTCGTAGATCCAGCAGAGATTGCCCAGTTTCTGATGACCGGCGAACGAAGCGGCTTCGCTCGCGACTCCCTCCATCATGTCACCGTCACTGCACAGCGCCCACACGTCGTAATCGAACAGGATATGTCCGGGCCGGTTGAATTGGGCCGCGAGCCAGCGCGCAGTAAGGGCCATACCGACGCTGTTTCCGCAACCCTGCCCGAGCGGGCCTGTCGTTGTCTCGACGCCCGCTGTGTGTCGGTATTCCGGATGACCAGGGCACTTGCTGCCGAGCTGCCGGAAACGCCTGATATCTTCGAGGGTCACTGCTGGCGCGCCGGCATCCGGCCGATCTGCACCGGATTTCACTCCGGTGAGATGCAGCATCGCATAAAGCAGCATGGAGGCGTGGCCGTTCGAAAGCACGAAACGGTCGCGATTGGGCCATGCCGGATCATCGGGGTCGAACCGAAGGAACTCCTGCCACAGCGTGTAACCCACTGGAGCCAGGGCCATTGGCGTGCCCGGATGCCCTGAATTGGCCTGCTGCACGGCATCCATTGCGAGCGTGCGGATAGTGTTGATGCATAAAGTCTCTAAGGCGGGATCGCCGCTACCATCACGGCGAGCCGCGACGCGTTCGATCGTCTTGGGTTCGACGGGCATCAATGGGCCTTATCTGAACGTGAACCAATGCGGGTTGCACCGATGCGGATTAAGCTCAGGCCAGCCCGCGCCGACGCTGGCACGAAAACGCCCCAATAGAGCTTAACCCCTAGCCCGAAATCGGGTTCCCGTCAGCCAGGATTGCCATCACGTTCAGGCAAAGCGGCACAAGCCGGTCACATCCTTGTGCATTTTTTCAGGTGCATCGCAAGCTTGGGCATCGACGGTGCAACTTGGGCGGTTGTGGTTCCCGAGCGGGCTCGCCGTTTCGACCGGCTCAACCGAATGCGGCGAAACCGGCCAACCGAACGCGGGGATGAGGTGTCACGTGTCACCGGCGAGAACCGCCGGCAGGCACGCGAAGGGCGGGAACCAAACTTTGGACGCAGGTGTTGAACCGGCAAGCTTCAACAACAAGAAGGAGATGCAGATGGCTATGCAAACAACCCTCGACACGAGGGAAACGCATTCGTTGATCGGCAGTGACAAGGTTGAGGGTACAGCTGTCTATCGCTCGAACGGCGAGAAAGTCGGAAACGTCGAGCGGGTGATGATCGACAAGCTGAGTGGAAAGGTGGCTTATGCCGTCATGAGTTTTGGCGGCTTCATGGGGATCGGCTCCGATTATTATCCGCTCCCGTGGTCGCTCCTGACCTACAACCCTCGACTTGAGGGGTATGAGGTCAATGTGAGTGAGGACCAGCTCAGGGGTGCGCCCAAATATACCGCCCACGAAAATTGGGACTGGACCCGCCGTGGCCAAGCCATCGACGACTACTACCATGTTCCCCCATTCTGGGGCGTGTAACACTCAAGGCGTTTCGCACAGAATTGGCCCCCCGGCATGCCGGGGGGTCAATTACTTTTGACGAAGCGATCGTTCAGCGCATAGCCGGCGCCGCGCACGGTACGAATTGGGTCGGGCGAGCGGCCGCGATTTAGCGCCTTGCGCAGCCTGCCCACATGGACGTCAACGGTGCGCTCGTCGATGTACACGTCGCGACCCCATACTCGGTCGAGCAGCTGCTCGCGCGAGAAAACACGGCCGGGGTTCTCCATCAAAAACTCGAGCAACCGAAACTCGGTCGGTCCCAAGGCAATGTCGCGGCCGGCACGTGCCACGCGTTTCTTTTCGCGGTCGAGTTCGATGTCGCCCGCCGCGAGCAGGCCGGCGACCCGCTCGGGCTTGGCGCGCCGCAATAGGGCGCGGATGCGCGCAATCAACTCCGGCACTGAAAACGGCTTGACGATGTAGTCGTCGGCGCCGGTGGCAAGCCCCCTGATCCGCTCGGCCTCTTCTCCGCGCGCGGTCAACATGATGATCGGCAAACCTTGCGTTTCCGAACGCGCGCGCAGCCGGCGAATGAGCTCCATGCCTGACAAGCCGGGCAGCATCCAGTCGATCACGGCGAGGTCGGGGGCGTTCTCCTTGAGCTTGAGATCGGCCTCGTCGCCGCGCACGGCGTTTTCAACGGCATAGCCTTCCGCTTCGAGGTTATACCGGAGCAGAAGCGTCAGCGGTTCTTCGTCCTCAACGATCAGGATTCTCGCGGTCATGGCTGTCGAAACTCGATCCTTGGTCGGTTATGCGCGGTACGCAACGTTGGTGGTAGCGGTGGTGTCGCCCTTCGGGCGCTCGTCCGGCAGCGCGCGGCCCTCCGCCATGTAATAGACGGTCTCGGCAATATTGGTGGCGTGGTCGCCCATGCGCTCAATGTTCTTGGCGCAGAACAGCAGGTGGATGCACACGCTGATATTGCGGGGGTCTTCCATCATGTAGGTCAAAAGTTCGCGGAACAAGGAGTTGTTGACGGCATCGACTTCCTCGTCGCCGCGCCAGACCTGGAGCGCCTTCTCCACGTCGCGGTGGGCGTAGCTGTCGAGCACGTCCTTGATCTGCGTCAGAACGAGCTCCGTCATGTGCTCGACCCCCCGCATGATCTTCTGCAGGTTGAGGTCGCTGTCGAGTCCCTCCACGCGCTTGGCAATGTTCTTGGCGAGGTCTCCGATCCGCTCGAGGTCGTTCGAGACCCGCAGTGCGCCGACCACTTCGCGAAGGTCGACCGCCATTGGCTGCCGGCGCGCAATGGTGAGGATGGTTTTTTCTTCGATCTCACGCTGCAATGTGTCGATCTTGCCGTCCTCGGCAATCACGTGTTGCGCGAGCGCAACGTCGCGACGACTTAGCGCGTCAACCGCATCTCCGATCTGCCGCTCGGCGAGGCCGCCCATCTCCGCGATCAGCCGCGTCAGCTGCTGCAGATCGGCATCGAAGGCCTTCATGGTGTGGTCCGTCTGGAAAGCCATCGGTCTTTTTCCTTTCCGGCCCGCTTCCGGCCCGTCGACATCGAACGAGGCACTACCCGCCTTCGCAGTTAACCGAACCGGCCGGTGATGTAGTCCTGGGTGCGGCGCTCGCGCGGCGACGTGAAGATACGGCTTGTGGTGTCGAATTCGACGAGTTCGCCGAGATACATGAAGGCGGTGAAATCGGACACGCGCGCCGCCTGCTGCATGTTGTGAGTCACTATTGCGATCGTGTAGTCATCCTTCAACTCGTCGATCAGCTCTTCGATCTTGGCGGTCGAGATCGGATCGAGCGCCGAGCATGGCTCGTCGAGCAGGATGACTTCCGGCCTTAAGGCCACGGTGCGGGCGATGCACAATCGCTGCTGTTGGCCGCCAGACAGGCTCAGCCCATTGGCACTGAGCTTGTCCTTGACTTCGTCCCACAGAGCGGAGCGCCGTAAGGCAGATTCGACGCGCGTCTCGATCTCGTCGCGGCGAAGGTTCTCGAAGAGGCGGACCCCAAAGGCGATGTTCTCATAGATCGACATCGGAAACGGCGTCGGTTTTTGGAATACCATGCCAATGCGTGCCCGCAGTAGGTTGAGATCCTGTCCGGCGCTCAGAATATTATCGCCGTCAAGCAGCACTTCTCCTTCGGCGCGCTGATGGGGATAAAGATCATAGATACGATTGAGAATGCGAAGCAGGGTCGACTTCCCGCACCCGGACGGACCAATGAAAGCGGTGACCTTGTTCCTGTAGAGCGCCACATTGATGGCCTTCAAGGCCTGGTTTCCTCCGTAGAAGAAACTCAGATTCCGCACCAGGACCTTCTCGCCGCTCGGCATCGGCATCTCGTTCTTGCGCGGAAGCGCCGTCGAGATTGGAGCGGGATCAATATTGGTAGCCATGGTGACTGGCTTCATGACGACTTCCTCGACGACACCAGCACGCGAGCCGTGATGCTGAGCGCCAGCACTGCAAAAGTGATGATCAAGGCGCCGGCCCAGGCCAGCTTCTGCCATCCCTCATAGGGACTGAGCGCAAATTGAAAGATGACGATCGGCAGGCTCGCAATCGGTGCGTTGAGATTGACCGAGAAGAACTGATTGTTGAGCGATGTGAACAGCAGCGGCGCGGTTTCGCCACTGATGCGTGCCACCGCCAGCAGGATGCCAGTGACGATGCCTGCCTGCGCGGCGCGATAGCAGACGAAACGAATGACATGAGACCGCGGCATGCCGAGTGCGCTCGCCGCCTCGCGGATTTCCTTCGGCACCAGGATCAGCATGTCTTCCGTCGTGCGCACGACGACCGGTATGACGATGACCGCGAGCGCCACCGCGCCGGCCCATCCGGAGAAGTGTCCCATCGGGGCAACCACGACCTCATAGATGAACAGGCCGATGACGATTGACGGCGCGCTCAGCAGGATGTCGTTGATGAACCGCACCAGGATGGTCAGTTTGGCGTAACGGCCGTATTCGGCCATGTAGGTCCCGGCGAGCACGCCGATCGGCGTGCCGATGACGACGGCGAGCACTGTCAGGAGCAAGCTGCCGACGATTGGATTGAGCAGGCCGCCCTCCGACCCCGGCGGCGGCGTCATCTGTGTAAACGCCGCCAGGGAAAGGCCGCTTGCGCCATTGTAAAGCAGCGTGCCCAGGATGAGGACCAACCAGCCCAAGCCGACCAAGGTGGCGCCGATCGACAGCGCGACGACGATTTTGTTGGTGAGACGGCGCCGGGCGTAACGGTCCATGGCGTCACCCGATCCGCCGCTCGATGCGCAGCAGCATGTAGCGCGCGGCGGCGAGCACGATGAACGTGATCACGAACAGGATGAGGCCAAGCGCGATCAGCGACGAAGTATAGAGATCGCCAACCGCCTCGGTGAACTCGTTGGCGATAGTCGCCGAGATCGTCGTCCCCGGGGCGAGAATGGAAGCAGAGATCTTGTGGGCGTTGCCGATGACGAAGGTCACCGCCATCGTCTCGCCGAGCGCGCGCCCAAGGCCCAGCATGACGCCGCCGATAACGCCGACCCGGGCATAAGGCAGCACCACGTGGCGGACCACCTCATGTGTGGTGCATCCGACGCCATAGGCGGCCTCCTTGAGGACCGGCGGCACCGCTTCGAAAACGTCCCGGGTGATCGACGTGACGAAGGGAAGTACCATGATGGCGAGGATCAGGCCTGCGGTCAGCAAGCCGATGCCGAACGGAGGGCCTTCGAACAGGGACATCAGGACCGGGATGCCGTCGAATGTGTCGATCAAAAATGGCTGCAGGGTATCCTGAAGGAAGGGCGCAAAAACAAACAGGCCCCAGATGCCGTAAATGATGCTCGGAATGCCGGCGAGCAGTTCGATGGCGATGCCGATCGGCCGGCGCAGCCACATCGGGCAAAGTTCGGTGAGGAACAGCGCGATCAAAAGACCGAGCGGCACCGCAATGACCATGGCGATGAACGAGGTCATCACGGTGCCATAGATCGCCGGGAGTGCGCCGAAATTGTTGGTGACCGGATTCCAGCTCTGGTTGATCAGGAAGCCTAATCCGAACGCCCGCAGCGCCGGCAGCGAACCGATGACCAGCGAAATGATGATCGTGGCAAGGATCGTCAGTACCAGTACGGCGGCCACCCGGGTCAGATAATGGAAAAATGTATCCGACAGCCGCAATCGGAAGAGGACGCGCGCCCGCATGGCGGTGACCGGTCTGGCCACCGCCCCGGGGGAAATCACAGCATCTACCAATCCGCTGCCCTCCTGTTGACACGCCCGCCGATCGTCCGGTGCTTTGCACGCGCTGCCGGGACCATTCGTTTGCGCCAAGCTCGCGGCCCCTACGGATCGGAGAACCGCGGGCATCCGCTCAGGGCATGAAGCGCGGTCAGGCCGAAGTGCAATGCGCCGCATTGCCCGCCCTTGACTCGCTCCTCAGTGGCTCGCTGCAAATATGGGCTTGCCGCTTCCGTCCTTTATGTCCTTCGACCAGAGGGCCGCGATAGCGTTCACGACATTGGGCGGCATGGGAACGTAATCGAGGTCCTCCGCCATTTGGCCACCCTTGGCGTAGGCCCATTTGAAAAACTTCAGCACCTCGGCGGCCGCCTCCGGCTCTTTCGGCTGCTTCGGCATCAGGATGAAGGTGGCACCGGCGATCGGCCAGGATTGTGCGCCCGGCTGATCAGTGAGAATCATGTAGAAGTCACGCGACGCTTCCCAGTCCGCGCTCGCGGCCGCGGCCTGGAACGCCTGCGCATCAGGCGAGACGACCTGGCCATCCTTGTTGACCAATCTGACTGTATCCATCCTGTTCTGTTTGGCGTAGGCGTATTCGACATAACCGATCGACCCTTGGGACTTGGAGACGTTGTTCGCGACCCCCTCGTTACCCTTGGCGCCGAGGCCGACCGGCCATTCGACCGCCGTATTGGCCCCGACTTTGGATTTCCAATCGGCGCTGACCTTGGACAGATAATCGGTAAAGATGAAGGTCGTGCCCGAGCCGTCCGAGCGGTGAACGACTACGATCGCCCGAGCCGGGAGTTTGAGCGATGGGTTGAGCATCTGGATCGCCGGGTCGTTCCATCGCTTGATCTGACCGAGGAAGATCTTCGCAAGCGTCGGCCCGTCGAGCTCGAGGTCGCCTGGTTTGAGGCCTTCGAGATTGATCACGGGAACATCGCCACCAATCACGGTCGGAAACTGGACGAGACCGGCCTTGGTCAATTCTTCCGGCGTCAGTGGCATGTCGGAGGCGCCGAACGTCACCGTCTTGGCCTCGATCTGCTTGATGCCGCCGCCGGAGCCGATCGACTGATAATTCAATCCGATCCCGGTCTCCTTCTTATAGGTATCAGCCCACTTTGCGTAGATCGGATAGGGGAAGGTCGCACCCGCACCCGATATTTCAACAGCGGTGGCCGGCCAGCTTGCCGCAATGGCAATGCCTGCAACAGCCGCAACGACCTCGACAATGATCCGAGATATCTTCATTGGGATCCTCCACACAACGATTCGGCGGTACAGCAGCCTTGCCGCTCCTCGCAGCCCCCAGAAGGGCTCATGGCCATCTGGCAACGCGCGACTCGCCCGGGCCGCTTTCCGAACCACTGCCGAACAGCGCCAACCTAAGGAAATGCTCCCCTTACGGTTGAGGGACGAAGCCGGCGGCCAGCGAGCTGACGATCAATATCTATAATCTCGACGCCACCAGCCTATGACAGGATAGTGACACCGGAATGAAGGACTAAGATATGGATTTTACATATTGAAATCACTTCGACTTACGGGCCGCCAGCGGCAGCCGAACAATGAAATTGGCTCCTTGGCCCGGGGTGCTCTCGATCGCGAGCCGGCCGCGGTGACGCGTGAGGATATGCTTTACCAGCGCCAGTCCGAGCCCGGTTCCGCCCTGGGCGCGGCTCTCGCCGATATCGACCCGGTAAAAGCGTTCGGTCAGGCGCGGCAGGTGCTCGGGAGCGATGCCGGGGCCGTAGTCGCGCACGCTGATGACGGCATCGGCGGGCTCGTTTGTGGGCTCGCGGGCAAGCGAGATGTCGACGCGTTTGCCTGGCGCGCCATATTTCAGCGCGTTTTCGATCAGGTTCTGGAATACGCCGATCAGTTCATCGCGATCGCCAAGAACGGTGAGCGGAGAAGTGCCATCGGCAATGGTGATTTTGACGCCACGCTCCTGCGCCAGCGGGCCCAAGCCGTCGGCGACCTCGCGCACGATCGTCTCGATCTCCACGGGAAGGTCTGGGTGAATATGGGCCTTCTGCTCAATCCGCGACAGCGACAGCAGGTCCTGGATGAGACGCGCCATCCGTGTCGCCTGTTCCTTCATGATGGCAAGGAATCTATCGCGAGCGGCGGCGTCGTTGCGCGCCGGTCCTTGCAGTGTTTCGATGAAGCCCGACAAGGAGGCGAGCGGGGTGCGCAACTCATGGCTGGCATTGGCGACGAAATCCGAGCGCATCTCCTCGGCCCGGCGCAGCGGCGTGAGGTCGCGAAAGGTCACCAGAACGAGGTTGCTCTCCCGTTGGGCCGCCGGCCCAGGCAGGGCCAGCGGCGCAATGGTTGCCTGCCACCACCGGTCAGCCGGCACCCGTTGGAGGAATTCGGCGCGCTGCAACTCCCGCCGGCCGGTGGCCACGCGCACGGCTTCGAGCACGTCGGGAGCGCGCAACGCGAAGGAAATCGGCTCGCCGCGCGAAACCTCGGGCGAAACCTGCTGCGCGCCGGTATTGAAGGCCACGATCAGGCTGTCCGGTGTGAGGACGATCGCAGGTTCCGGGAGTGCCTCAATCAGAGCTTCGACCACGGGATCGGCAGCAATGCCGTCCGGGCTGTTGCCGTCCGGCGCTTCTCGGTCGACGGACGATTTCCATTCGCGCAGCAGCACCATGGTGGAGATCAACGCGAACCCGATCAATGCCGGCAGCATCGCGAGCCCCGCCGCTTGCGCAAGCACGGCAAAAACGGCGGCGGTGACCAGCAGCGCCGGACGCGCGCGAGCGAAACGTTGCATGATCCCGGCTTCCGACGCGAGCCGCCGTGCGGCGGTTCGTGGAGCTCGCGGGCGCCGGCGGCCTCGGGGAGTGCTTTAGCGCATGATCCCGAAAAGTTGCAGACTTTTCGGACGAAGGCCATGCGCGAAATCAAAAGGGCATGATCCCGAAAAGTTGCAGACTTTTCGGACGAAGGTCAGGCGCGAAATCAAAGGTGGCTGGTCCCGAAAAGTTGCAGACTTTTCGGACGAAGGTCAGGCGCGAAATCAAAGGTGGCTGGCCCCGAAAAGTTGCAGACTTTTCGGACGAAGGCCAGGCGCGAAATCAAACGGGCATGATCCCGAAAAGTTGCAGACTTTTCGGACGAAGGCCAGGCGCGAAATCAAACGGGCATGATCCCGAAAAGTTGCAGACTTTTCGGACGAAGGCCATGCGCGAAATCAAAGGTGCATGGTCCGCCGTATATCGGACCATCCTGGCAACGCGCGGAAGGGCGAGCCGGTTCAGGCGAGGGACGAGGGCGGGTCCCCTGCACTGCCGGGCTTGTGCGGCTTGGCGTCGACTGCAGCCGCCATGCTGATCCAGGCTTCGCGCGTGCCATGAATTGCAAGCGAGATCGCAAACGGCACCAAATAATAAAGCAGGCGGAACAGCAGCAGGCCGGCAATCAGGTCTTCGGTGTCGAACTGCCAGAGCGCCACCAGCATGGCGGCGTCGAAGACGCCGAGCCCGCCCGGCGAATGACTGGCGAAACCGAGCAGAGTCGAAGCCACGAAGATCACCGCGAGGGTGACGAAGCCGATATTGGGCTCGTCCGGCACCAGCATGTACATGGCCGCCGCGCAGCAGCCGAGGTCGAAAATCCCGATGATGATCTGAAGCAGCGTCAACGGGCCGTTGGGCAGCGTCACGATCCAGTTCTGCCGTCCGACGACGCGCGGCGTTCGCCACACCCAGACCAGATAGGCGACGAGAATCGCGAGAATGACGAAGGCGGTGGCGCGATTGAAGGCCGGCGGCAGCCGGTCGATCGCCGTCGCCGCCTGCGGGTCGATGGCAACGCCGAGACCCAGCACGGTCGCATTCCCGAGCCAGAAGGTCAGCCCGGTGACGAAGCACAGCTTGGCGACATCGATACCCGACAGGCCATGTGCTGAATAGATGCGATAGCGCACTGCGGCGGCGGAAAACGCGCTGGCGCCGACATTATGTCCGATCGCATAGCTCGTGAATCCCGCCAGCGCAGCGATCCGGTACGGGATATCGTCGCGGCCGATCGTGCGCAGTGCGAACAAGTCGTAGAAGGTCAGCGCGAAATAGCCGGCCGCGACGAAGACCGCCGCCGTGGCGACGTCGTGCTTTTCGACTGCCGCAATGGCATCGATCACTTCGGTGAAGTTGATCTCTTTCACCATGGTGTAAAGCACCACCGTCGCCACGGTGATGATGGTGAGGCTCAGGAGAATGCCGAACCGGCTCCAACCTACTTTTTCGTCAAACGACCTGGCGAACGAATAAAGGCCCCCTGCCATGCCGGCTCCGGACGTTGTCACCGGAAAATTGTATCCCGGCTCTGCCGCAGCGCGGAAGGGCGTTCGCCGCGGCGGACATTTCGTCGCGAGGGACGGTGGCGGATCGGAGGATTCGCAGGAATGGTTTGTCATCGCTCGGTTGCGCGGGAAGCGTGAATGACTGAGTTGTTTATGACGTGCCAATCGCACGCAATCATGACGGAGTTGTCACGCGAATCACGACCCGCCGTCTGATGACTAAGGGACATTGAGGGAAACGCAATCGCCATCACGCAAAACGGGCGTGCGAGGTTGCGATAACGTTTTACGATGCTCCCGATGCGGCGCGTGCCGGGCGATGGTCTCATCCCGTTATCCTTCTCCGCCTTGCCTGGCTCGTCATTGTCGCCCAGCTTCTCGCCGATCATTGGAGCGAAACCGCGACAACGCTGTCCGATATGGATGACTCCATGCGCCTCGTCGAGATGCGCGCTTATCTCGCGGGGCGCGGCTGGCGCGACCTGCATGAACCCAGGCTTGCTTCCGCCGATGGCGGTATGACACCCATTGGTCGCGGCTGATCGAATTGGGACTTGGCAGTCTCTTCCTTCTGTTCAATCGATTCACCGACGCTGCCTTTGCCGAACATCTCGTCCGTGCCGTTTGGCCAATGCTGTGGCTCATCCCTGCCACGGCAGGCGCCGCCGCGATAACTTTGCGGGTCGCTGGCCGCCGAGCCGGCGCGATCGCGCCGATTCTTGCCGCCGTGGCCCTGCCCGCGTTCCAGCACTTCATTCCGGGGCGAATCGATCATCACAACGTCCAGATCGCCCTTGCGGTCCTGCGCGTCAATGCGACGGTGTGGTCGGACCGCATCCATAGGGCCGCCGCCGCGGGAATTTTGACAGGCGCTGCGATGGCGATCGGCTTTGAGGGCCCGCGCGCTCGCCGGTGGCACGATGGCGCTGCGGTTCGTCACGACCCGCGATGGGCGCCGGGCGCTGGCTCATTACGGCATCTCCGCAACGATGAGCGTCGCGACAGTCTTTGTCGTGAGCGTCGGCCCCGAGCACTGGGGCCGCACGGCCTGCGACGCGATTGCAATCAACTCCGCTGCGACGGCGATCGTCTCCCCCCTCGGCCTCGCGATCGTCGCCCGGGTGTTCCGTGACAGTACGGCGATTGCCCGAGCGGCCGGCGTACTCGCGGCTGCCGCGGGCGTATTCATCGCTATCGAGCCGCAATGCCTCGAGGGTCCGTTCGCCATGATGGACCCGCTGGTGCGCTCGATCTGGTTCGTCCATGTCTCGGAAATGCAGCCGCTATGGGCGGTGGCGCGGCACTCGCTGCCAATGGCGGCAGCGGTCGCCGCATTCCCGCGGTCGGCCTCATGTGCGCCTGTCGCTTGCCGCAACCGCTGAGACGCGTCGCGATTTCGGCTCTCTGGTCGCGACGGTGGCGCTCGCCGTCGCGTTCGTCATCATGTGCATCATGGTGCGAGCCTTCAGCCATGCCATGTGGCTCTCGATCCCACTGGTTGCGGCCGGCGTGCTGCACCTTGCCTCGATGCTGCGGCTGCGCGGCGTGCTTGCGCGCGTCCTCGTCGCGATCGTGCTGTCCCCGACCGCGACCTCCGCCATGGCCTATGCGGCCGCGCGGGCGGCGGCGGGCCAGCCGGTCGAACCTGCCGATTCGCGGCTGCCCTGTTTGCGCAGCGAAAACTTCGCGCCACTCGCTCAGCTTGCGCCCGGGCTCGTGGCCACCGACATCGACCAGGGACCCTTCATCTTGGCGCTGACCCCGCACGCGGTGCTGTCGGCGCCCTATCACCTTTTGGGAGCGCCGATTATCGCTGCACATTTGATTTTTGCCCTGCCGCCGGGCACCGTGAAGACTATCGTGGCGAAGACCGGAGCCAACTACCTCGTTACCTGCGAGCGGCACACGCTCGGCGGCATCGACGGTGCGGAGCGCGCGGCGAGCCTGTGGGGACGCCTCCAAGTGGGCGAGGTTCCGGATTGGCTCCAGCCGCTGCCGCGAGGGCCGGAGGAGCCGCTTTCCATCTATCGGGTCAGGTTCTGAGCACGTCCTTTTCCAATCCCTGGCACGCCATCTTGACGCCGCCCTTACTCGTTTCAAGCAGAAGGCTCTTCCGGGCTTGAGCAAGCCGTCTGACACTGCTTTTATCCGTTCCAGCGGCAAGCGCGCCGCGACCCTTTCAAGCTTGTTAATGCTGCCGATTTTCGCGCGTCGCTGCCTTGCAGCCCCATGCTGGCCTCCTATATGACGCTAGAACCCCGCCGGGGGCGGCGGCTGGCAAGGGGTCGGACCAGGGGCGGTCCATGCAGGCGGGAGGCCTGCAAGACGCTTCTTCCGGGTGCCGCATGGGCCCGGCCGACCTGCTGACAAGAGAGGATTTATAACATGGGCAAGGTCATCGGCATCGACCTCGGCACGACGAATTCCTGCGTCGCCGTGATGGAGGGCAAGAGTTCGAAAGTCATCGAGAATTCGGAAGGCCGCAACACGACGCCTTCCATTGTTGCATTCACCGACGATGGCGAGCGCCTCGTCGGGCAGCCGGCCAAGCGCCAGGCCGTCACCAATCCGGAGCGCACCTTCTTCGCCGTCAAGCGCCTGATCGGACGCCGCTACGATGATCCGATGGTGGAGAAGGACAAGAAGCTCGTTCCCTACAAGATCGTTCGGGCGGGTAATGGCGATGCCTGGGTGGAGGCGGACGGCAAGACCTATTCGCCGTCCCAGATTTCCGCCTTCGTCCTGCAAAAGATGAAGGAAACCGCTGAGGCCAATCTCGGCCAAAAGGTCACCCAGGCGGTGATCACCGTCCCCGCTTATTTCAATGACGCACAGCGGCAGGCGACCAAGGACGCCGGCAAGATCGCCGGCCTCGAAGTGCTGCGCATCATCAACGAGCCGACAGCCGCGGCGCTCGCCTACGGTCTCGACAAACAGAAGACCGGCACCATCGCGGTCTATGACCTCGGCGGCGGCACCTTCGATATCTCGATCCTGGAGATCGGCGACGGCGTGTTCGAGGTGAAGTCGACGAACGGCGATACCTTCCTGGGCGGCGAAGACTTCGACATGCGGCTCGTCAATTATCTGGCCGACGAGTTCCAGAAGGAGCAGGGCATCGACCTGCGACGCGACAAGCTCGCGCTGCAACGCCTCAAAGAGGCCGCCGAAGCCGCCAAGATCGAGCTATCCTCGACCACGCAGACCGAAATCAATCTGCCCTACATCACCGCCGACCAGACCGGCCCCAAGCACCTGACGCTGAAGCTCACGCGAGCCAAGTTCGAGGCCCTGGTCGACGACCTCATCCAAAAGACGGTCGAGCCGTGCCGGCTGGCGCTCAAAGACGCCAGCCTCACCGCAGGCGCCATCAACGAGGTGGTCCTTGTCGGCGGCATGACGCGCATGCCCAAGGTGCAGGAAGTCGTTCGGCAATTCTTCGGCAAGGAGCCTCACAAGGGCGTCAATCCCGACGAAGTCGTGGCGGTGGGAGCCGCCATCCAGGCCGGCGTGCTGCAGGGCGACGTCAAGGACGTGCTGCTGCTCGACGTGACCCCGCTGTCGCTCGGCATCGAGACGCTCGGTGGCGTCTTCACGCGCATCATCGATCGCAACACGACGATCCCGACCAAGAAGAGCCAGGTGTTCTCGACCGCGGAGGACAACCAGAACGCTGTCACCATCCGGGTCTTTCAGGGCGAGCGCGAGATGGCGGCGGACAACAAGATGCTCGGCCAGTTCGATCTTGTGGGCATTCCCCCGGCGCCGCGCGGCGTGCCGCAGATCGAGGTGTCGTTCGATATCGATGCGAACGGCATCGTGAACGTCCAGGCCAAGGACAAGGCGACCGGCAAAGAGCAGCAGATCCGCATCCAGGCGTCCGGGGGCCTCTCGGAGTTCGAAATCCAGAAGATGGTCAAGGACGCCGAGGCGCATGCCGAGGATGACAAGAAGCGCAAGGCCGCCGTGGAGGCCAAGAACCACGCCGATGCGCTCGTGCATTCCACCGAGAAGGCGCTCGCCGAACATGGCAGCAAGGTGAGCGAGAATGAGCGTCGCGTCATCGAAACCGCGCTTGCCGACCTCAAGGAAGCCCTCAAGGGCGATGATTCCGAAGCGATCACGGCGAAAATGAACGCGCTGGCGCAGGCTTCGATGAAGCTCGGCGAGGCGATGTACAAGCAACAGGCGGAAGGGGCTCCGGCCGGCGGCGCGGATGGCGGCCCAGGCGGTGCCAAGAAGGACGATGTCGTCGATGCGGAGTTCACCGAAGTCGACGACGACAAGAAGAACAAGAAATCGGCCTGAACGCGATCGCGTGGAGGCGGTCCGGTCACACGTGGGACCGCGGGATGCCAGACCTGACTGCGCTTGAGAATGTGGACCGCCCCCATCGTCCCCGCAGCCGCTCATCGCCCTCTCCCGCATCGGGAGGGGGCTTTTCGCACCACGCGACGACGGTGAGCGGCGATGGCCAAGCGCGATTATTATGAAATTCTCGGCATCGAGCGCAGCGCGACCGAGGTTGACATCAAGTCGGCGTTTCGCCGGCTTGCCATGAAGGACCATCCCGATCGCAATCCGGGAGACGGCAAGGCCGAGCATGACTTCAAGGAAGTGAACGAAGCCTACGAGATTCTCAAGGATGGCGACAAGCGGGCTGCCTATGATCGGTTCGGCCATGCTGCCTTCGAACAGGGGGGCGGTGGACATGGGTTCGGCGCGGAATTCGCCTCGTCTTTCGCCGATATTTTCGACGACTTTTTCGGCATGGGCGGCGGTCGACGCGGCCGCGGCTCGGGTCGCGAGCGCGGCGCCGATCTGCGCTACAACATGGAAATCACGCTTGAGGAAGCCTATGCCGGCAAGGGCGCCCAAATCAGGATTCCGGCTTCGGTCACCTGTGAGGCCTGCTCCGGCACGGGCGCGAAGGCAGGAACCAAACCGAAGACGTGCTCGACGTGCGGCGGTCAAGGCAAGATCCGCCATGCCCAGGGCTTCTTTACCTTGGAACGCACCTGCCCGTCCTGCCACGGGCGCGGCCAGGTGATCGACACCCCTTGTGCGTCCTGCGCCGGTTCCGGGCGCGTTAACCGCGAACGCACCCTCTCAGTGAACATCCCGCCCGGTGTCGAGGACGGCACACGCATCCGTCTATCCGGCGAGGGCGAGGCGGGATTGCGCGGCGGTGCCGCGGGCGATCTCTATATTTTTCTTTCGCTCGCGACTCACGATTTCTTCCAGCGGGACGGTGCCGACCTGCACTGCCGCGCGCCCATTTCGATGACCACCGCCGCGCTCGGCGGCGAATTTGAAGTGCCAACCATCGACGGCAGCAAATCACGGATCAAGGTCCCTGAAGGGACGCAGTCGGGCCGCCGCTTCCGGCTCCAAGCGAAGGGCATGCCGGTGCTCCGCTCGAAGCAGGTCGGCGACATGTACGTGCAGGTTGTCGTGGAGACGCCGCAGAATTCTGACCAAGCGGCAGCGCGAACTGCTGATCGAGTTCCAGAAACTATCGTCTAACGACACGCACCCCGAGACATCCGGGTTCTTCGGCCGGGTCAAAGAGTTTTTCGGAACTCGGGCGGGGTCGGCCTGATCCTTTATTTGGCCGGCGGTAAAACGCCTTACCGGCGGGCAGCCTTGACCCTGGGGGTGGCGCCCTATAGTCGTGGCAAAGCTGGGCCGCCGATTTTAGGGCTAAGGCGATTGTGACTTAACGTATGCCGTTTCATTCCGCCCTGAACGTTGCAAGGAAAAGCCTGCGCATCGACGATGAGGTGCGCTTCATCCGTTCCTGGATGGAAAAGCCGCTGGCGACCGGCGCCGTGATGCCGTCAGGCAGGGCGTTGGCCCGCGCCATGGCGCAATTCGTCCATCCAGGCGAACCGGGCCTGGTGGTCGAGCTCGGTCCCGGGACCGGAGCGGTGACCGCTGCCCTGGTCGAGCGCGGGGTTCATCCCTCCCGCTTGGTCCTGGTTGAGTTCAATCCGGCCTTCTGTCGCCTGTTGCGTACACGCTATCCGGAAGCCATCGTCGTGCAAGGCGACGCCTATCGGCTGCGGCGACTGCTCGACAGCTTGCTGCGCCAGCCGGCTGCCGCGGTCGTCTCGGGCCTGCCGCTGTTCACGAAGCCGCTCAGGTTCCGTTTGCGCCTGCTCACGGAGGCATTTTCGCTGCTCGCGCCCGGGGCGCCCTTCGTGCAGTTCACCTACGCCGTGACGTCACCGATTCCCCGCTCCTACAGCGGGGCAAGTGCGGAGACATCGAAGCGCATCTGGTTCAATCTGCCGCCCGCCCGGGTATGGGTTTATCGTAAAGCTTAGGGTACCCGCGAAAATAGCTGAATTGGTTGCAGGGCCGTTCGCCGCACCAAAGCTGCCGATTTCTGCCGAGTGGTGGAGCAGTTATTTTCGCGGGAGCCCAGCGCGTGATCCGAAAGGTTGCAGACTTTTCTGACAAGGGTGACAAGCAAAATCGAAGAGAACCGAGCGGGAGGCGATGAAAGCTGAACGCACCCGCTCTAGCCTCCTCCGCCAGGGCCGGCTTCGGCTCTGCGGATCGCGCGGCCAAGCGATGTTGCACTCGCGCTCCGTCCTCGGAAAAATGGCCATATGCGCAGCGCGAAATTCCTGGTTTTTGCCGGCTCGATCCGCACCGCCTCGTTCAATGCGCGCCTCGCGACGCTTGCCGCCCGCGAGTTGCTGCTTCTCAAGGTCGACGTAACTTTCATTTCGCTGCTGGATTATCCCTTGCCGCTCTACCATGGGGACATCGAACAAGAGCAAGGCGCACCTCAGAACGCCCTCCAGCTCAAGCGATTATTCATGGCGCATCAGGGAATCTTTATCGCAAGCCCCGAATACAATGCCTCAATCACGCCCTTGCTCAAAAACACGCTGGACTGGATTTCGCGCGTGCGCGAGCCGGAGGAGCCGCCGCTTGCAGCCTATCGAGACCGCGTCTTTGCGCTTGGTGCCGCCTCGGACGGTCCCTATGGCGGCTACCGTTCGCTCATCGCGTTGCGCCATGTCCTTGAGCTCGGCTGCGGCGCTTTGGTCCTGCCCGACCAGATCGCGGTGAGCGCGGCCTCGAGCGCGTTCGAGGAGTCCGGCAACCTGAGAGAGGAACGCCTGGCCACGCGGCTGCGCACCGTGCTCAGCAAGTTCGTCGAACAGGCGCGTCTGTTCGCCTGAATAAGCGGGAGGGACGGTATGGCAAGGGGATATTGGCTTGCGCAGGTCGACGTGACCGATGCGGAGCGGTTCAAGGCCTATGTCGAGGCGAACCAGGCGGCGTTCCGCAAATATGGCGCGCGCTATCTCGTCCGTGGCGGCCGCTGCGAAGCGGTCGAAGGCCGCTGTCGATCACGCCTGGTGATGCTCGAGTTCAAGGACTACGCGACCGCACTGGCGTGCTATCGCTCGCCCGAATACCGCGCGGCGATCGCATTGCGTGAGGGACATGCGATTGCCGACATCGCCGTTGTCGAAGGCTATGACGGGGCGCAGCCATAGAGCGGTATGCGTTCAGGTTGAATTGCCTTCCGCGCGATTATGTTCTGTGCACCCGTCGCGGACTGCGCTCGACGACGGATGCGTGTTGATTTTGCGCATGATCTTGTCCGAAAAGTCTGCAACTTTACGGGATCATGCGCTGATATCCCAAATCGCAGATAATGATCCATCGCGTGATACCCACCCCCTCACCCGGTCGGGCCTTCAGCCGTCCCACCCTCTTCCAATCCCGCCACAGCCTAAGGCGTCAATTTCTGAGCTTCGGCGGGAGGGGGAGGGGGAGAGGAAGAGGAAGCGCACGCGACCGCGGGTGCTTCCGAGGGTGGGGGTGGGCACGCTCTGAATCACGCCAATCCGGAAACTTCCCAAAGCTGACCCTCCCGGCTATACGGCCGTGAAATGGGAGATGACCGCATGCGACTGGTCGTGACCGGCGCCGGCGGCCGGATGGGCCGGACCTTGGTCCAGGCGATTGCCGCCAACCCGAAATTTGAGCTGGTGGGCGCACTCGAAGCACCGGGCAGCGACTTCATCGGTCGCGATGCCGGCGAGCTTGCAGGTCTCGGCCGCAACGGGCTGATCATCAGCGCCGACCCACAGGCGCAGGCAACGCGCGCTGATGGCTTCATCGACTTTTCGACCCCCGCCGCAACCAGCGAACTCGCTGCACTGGCCGCGCGGCACGGGCTCGTCCATGTCATCGGCACCACCGGGCTTGCGCCTGAACACGAGCACAACATCGCCGCCGCAGCGGCAGCGGGCGCGCGCATCGTCAAGTCGGGGAATATGAGCCTCGGCGTCAACCTGCTGGCGGCACTGGTCAGGCGTGTGGCCGCAACGCTCGGCCCGGATTTCGATGTCGAAATCGTGGAAATGCATCACCGCGGCAAGGTGGATGCTCCATCGGGAACGGCGCTGCTGCTCGGTGCGGCGGCAGCCCGGGGACGTGGTATCGACCTGTCGTCCCGGTCGGTGCGCGCGCGCGACGGAGCAACCGGCGCGCGGCGGCCGGGCGATATCGGTTTCGCGAGTTTGCGCGGCGGCTCCGTGGTGGGTGAGCACCACGTCATCTTTGCGGGACCACATGAACGGGTCGAGCTGGCGCACAAGGCCGAGGACCGCATGATTTTTGCGCGCGGCGCAGTTGCCGCGGCGCTCTGGGCCAGCGCGCGCAAGCCAGGCCTCTATGGCATGGCCGATGTGCTCGGTCTTTCCGACATATGAACTGCGGTTGAAAGGAAGCGAGGATGGATCGCTTGCTGGTGCTCGTGCGTCACGGGCAAAGCGAATGGAATTTGAAAAACCTCTTCACCGGCTGGAAGGATGTCGGGCTGACCGATGTCGGCATCGTCGAAGCGCGGGCGGCGGGGCGCAAGCTGAAGGCGCAGCGGATCGGCTTCGACCGCGGCTTCACCTCGGCGCTTCGGCGCGCGCAGGACAGCATGACAATCCTGCTGGAGGAGATGGGGCTATCCGGCATTCCGATCGTCAAGGACTTGGCTTTGAACGAACGCGACTACGGCGACCTGTCGGGCCTCAACAAGGACGACGCGCGCAAGCGCTGGGGCGATGAACAGGTGCATCTCTGGCGCCGCTCTTACGACGTGGCGCCGCCGGGAGGAGAAAGTCTGCGCGACACCGCGGCGCGGGTGCTGCCCTATTATTTGCGTGAAATACTTCCTTGCGTGCTTCGCGGCGAGCGGATCATCGTCGCGGCACATGGCAACTCGCTCCGCGCACTGGTGATGGTCCTTGATGGGCTGGGGCCTCAGGAGATCGTGGCGCGCGAAATCGCGACCGGCGAGCCGATGGTCTATCGCCTGAATGCGGATTCTACCGTCGCCGACCGGGCCGACCTTGCCGCGTGAACCAATTCGAATGCGGGCACGGTGGGAACTTTGGCGCGGCTGAAGCGAACAGGCGCAATGCGCTCCGCTTATTGCGCCCTCGGGACTTTACGGCCATTTCACCACCGGCGGCAGAGACGAAAGGATCGACTCGACATTGCCGCCGGTGCGCAGGCCGAACACGGTGCCGCGATCATAGAGCAGGTTGAACTCGACGTAGCGGCCGCGGCGCACCAATTGCTCCTCGCGTTCGGCCTCGGTCCAGGGTTTTGAAAGGTTACGCCGCACCAGTTCGGGATAAATCGCGAGGAAGCCGCTGCCGACATCCTGGGTAAACGCGAAGTCCTCCTCCCAGCTGCCGCTCGCCAGGTAATCGTAAAAAATCCCGCCGATGCCGCGCATTTCGTTGCGGTGCTTGAGGAAGAAATACTCATCGCACCATTTCTTGTATTTCTCGTAAGGCGCGACTGTCGCGTGCGCATCGCAGGCCTGTTTCATGGCCGCGTGAAAAGCCCTCGTGTCGGGGTCGTCCTGCGTGCGCCGCCGCTCCAGCAGCGGGGTGAGGTCGGCGCCGCCGCCGAACCAGGCTTTTGTGGTCACGACAAACCGCGTGTTGAGGTGCACGGCGGGAATGTGCGGGGTCCACAGATGGGCGATCAGCGAAATGCCCGATGCCCAGAAACGCGGATCGGCCTCGGCACCGGGGATGTCCTTGCGGAATTCTGGTGCGAACTCCCCGAACACGGTCGAGACATGGACGCCGACCTTTTCGAACAAACGTCCCTTCATCATCGACATCACGCCGCCGCCGCCCGCATCACCAGCATGATCGGTGCGCAACCACGGTTTGCGCGCAAACCGCCCGACGACGTCGCCGAAGAGCGAAGCAGGCGCCTCATCTTCCAGACGTTCGAACGCGGCGCAAATGTTGTCCCGCAGCGCTTCGAACCAGGCACGCGACCGCGCCTTGCGCACGTCCAGGTCTCGTGTTTCGATATCGTCCATTCAAGGATTCCGTTCATCCCCTCGAGTTGCAATTGTAGTGATCGCGGTTCCAAGTTCTATCGACGAATCTTTTTGCGTAGGGCCTATGCCCCTTGCGCCCCTTTCCGAGTGGTGAAAAATCATTGCGAGATCATCCAAGGCCGGCTGGAAGGAAAGCTCTTTGATCCGTCGCTGCCGCGGCGCATCATCCTCGGCGCAGAGGCCGAGCAGCATTGACAGCCCACACTGTGTTTGCCGTTTGTCGACGATGCCGTTCGCGGCTCATTGGCGCTGCGTTCGTTGATGGCTGGGCTATCCGTGTTTGCGTGGGCACGCTTAAGCATCGGGGCGCCGTGAGCATCACCCGCCATCTCCCCGGTTAACCGGAGCCGAGGCTCTCGCCTCCCGTTTTACATCACAGTTATCCGCGAGCGCAGGCACGACTCCCTTATCATGGTGGGACGCGTTACCATGCAGGGGGAGGGAACCATGCCGTCCGTACCGACTCTGTCGATCGCCGACACGCGCCATGATCAGATGTTCCCGACGCTCGAAGCATCGGAAATCGAGCGCGTCCGGCGCTTCGGCCAGCTGCGCACGTTCGCACCGGGCGAGGCGCTCGCCAGGGTCGGCGAGCGCGGCAGTACCCTGAGCATCGTCCTGTCCGGCGAGATCGAGGTCACTCGCTACAACTTGTCCGGCCGGCCCGCCCCGATTGTCGTGCACGGCCCCGGCGCGTTCCTGGGCGAACTGGCGCAGCTCGCTGGTCGGCCGGCGCTGGTAGACGCCAAGGCGGTCGGACCTGTCGAAGCGCTGCTCATCCCGCCGGATCAGCTGCGCGCTCTCCTTATCGGTGAAGCGGAGCTCGGCGAACGCATCATGCGTGCGCTCATTCTGCGCCGCGTCCGACTGCTCGAGACCGGCGCCGGCGGACCCGTGATCGTCGGCCGGGCCGACAATGGCGACGTGCTGCGATTGCAGGAATTTCTGCGCAGAAATGGGCATCCGAATCTACAGCTCGATCCCGAAACCGACGCAGAAGCCAAGGCGCTGATCGAGCGATTTCATGTCGATCCCGACCAACTGCCGATCGTGCTGTGCCCGGGTGGCCAGCTGCTGCGCAATCCGGCCGAGGACCAACTCGCGCGCTGCATCGGACTTGTCGGCCCGATCGACCCCGACCGCATCTTTGACGTGGCGATCGTTGGCGCAGGCCCTGCGGGGCTCGCGGCCGCGGTCTACGCCGGCTCGGAAGGACTGCGCACGCTCATTCTCGATTGCCGCGCATTTGGCGGGCAGGCCGGCGCCTCGGCACGCATCGAGAACTACCTCGGATTTCCAACCGGCATCAGCGGTATGGCGTTGATGGCTCGCGCCTACAGTCAGGCGCAGAAGTTCGGGGTCGAGGCGGCGATCCCGGACGAGGCGATCGCGCTTGATCCGACCGTCTTCGCTCACGACGGTTGCTTTCGGCTTGAACTGGCGAATGGCGAGAGCCTCAGAGCGCGCGCGCTGGTGATCGCCAGCGGCGTACGCTACCGGCGGCCTGCGATCGAAGGCCTCGCGGCATTCGAAGGCACCAGCGCGCACTATTGGGCCTCCCCGCTCGAGGCAAAACTGTGCGCGGGCCAGGAGGTGGCGCTGGTCGGCGCCGGGAATTCGGCCGGCCAGGCGGTGGTTTATCTGGCGAGCCAGGTGAAAAAGGTCTGGCTGCTTGTGCGCGGGCCGAGCTTGGCCGCGAAAATGTCGCGCTATCTGGTTGACCGCATCACCGGACTGGCGAATGTCGAAGTGCTCACGCAGACGAACCTAACCGCGTTCGAAGGCAGCGGTGGCATACTCGAAGCGGTGCGTTGGCGCGCCGCGTCGGGCGAAGAAACCCGGTGCCCGATGCGACACGTGTTCCTGTTCATTGGCGCCGATCCGAACACCGACTGGCTCAAGAGCGCGGCCGTGGCACTCGATCGCAAAGGCTTCCTACTCACGGGGAGCGAAGCCGACGCACGAAGCCGGCCGCTGGAGACGAGCGTACGCGGCGTATTCGCGATCGGCGACGTGCGCGCCGGCTCGACCAAGCGTGTAGCCGCCGCGGTTGGTGAAGGCGCGCAGGTCGTGGCGACGCTGCACGCGTTCCTCGCCGAGACGGAGAAGAAGCCGGGCGAGGTTCGGCAAAGAGAGAGTGCCTGATGGCGAAAACCTGCACGCACGAAGATGCCATTCGCGTCGTCACCCCGAGCGCGCGCGGCTGCGAGGAATGCCTTGAGACGGGATCGTGCGCTGATGCAGCGGTAATCGGGATCAGCCGAAAGCGACCTTCTACTCTATGCTGGGTCACTCCAGCCAATCACCGCAGAAGTCTCAAAAGAACGAAAAGTCCCCGACTGAAGCCTCCATTGACAATGCGCCGGGTTCTGACCACCACGCAGTCAGCTTCAAAACCGGTTACCATGATGAAATGTTTTTTCATGCCCTTGAGAAGCATTTCTTTTTAGAAATCGACGAAGATTTGAGACAGTTCGCACAACGGTACATGATGGGCGTTGATCATCCAGCTATCAGCTCATTTCGGGCTACCCTGATGGGAAACTACGAAGACGCAATGCGTTTCAAAAACATTGATAGCCAGTATCGATACCATGAACATATGGTCGCGAAGTTCTTATCGATCAGTTTTTCTATGGAATGGCGACATGGATACGGATCGCGCGAGATGAGCTAAAGTTCAAAGATATTCTGCAAATACGAGATATCGAACAGCGTATGGTTGCTCTCAAAAGGTACGGTGTCGAAAAGCTATTGCACGACGCAAACGCTGAGTTTGTACACGCGAGCGAACGCGGCAATGAACTTTACCTCATCTCGCAAAAAGCGGGGCTATTCAGCACAGACGCCTATTACCTAAAATACAAATGCCCGTCTACCGGTCGCCTGTATATATCAGGTGTACCACCTCAAATGGGAGGGACAAAAGATGCCGACGCTTGCATGGCCTGGAAGCATGGGTTGTCAACTGAGGCTTACAAGATTCTATTCGCAGAAGCTTGAAGATGGGAGTGGCGGCAGGACTTGAACCTGCACCTCACCGCGCCTACTGTCCATGGTGCTGGCAAGCACCGAGGGGTTCGTCGAAACGCGGGGTCTCTTCCGTTAAGCTACGCCACTAAGACAATCCCTTCCTGATCAAGTAGTCTCGATCCGTCTCCGCCAGCTGAGCTAGTCGCTCCACAAGCGGAGCCGGATCGAGCCAGATTATCTCCTTCGGTCCCTTCTCCCGAACCAGCAACTTCATCTCTTGCAGATTGGCAAGGGCCCGCTGGACACTCCTGACATTCACGCCCATCCGCCGCGCTATAGTCGTTGGGCGAGGGAATGGCTTCTGATCCCGATACCACCAGTGCATGAGCACGTTCAGAGGTACAACTAACTCCGAAGCATTCGTAACCATCCGATAGCGGCCGCCTTGCGGGCGTAGGCTGATCCGATCTGTCTTGGCACCGTGCAGGCACTGTCGCTTGCACCGGTGCAAGAGACGGTGCGATGAGCCGGGTTGAAGTGTTGTCGGGTCCGGAACGACGCCGGCGCTGGAGCGCGGAGCAGAAGCGATCGATCGTCGCGGAGGCATTTGCGCCGGGCGCTTCGGTTCGCGAGGTGGCGCGGCTGCGGGATGTGGTTCCCGGGCAGATTTATCGGTGGCGGCGCGATCTGCGGAGCGCTGTGACGGGATTTGCCGAGGTCGTGGTTGCGCCGGATCGGAGCGAGCGATCGGGAACCGATGTACCAGTGCTCACGATCGAACTCGGCCGCGACATTCGCGTGCGCATTGCGGTGACGGCGCCGGTGGCACTGGTGACGGCAGTTATCAAAGCTTTGGCGCCGCGATGATTGGACTTCCAACCGGCGTTCGGGTGTGGATCGCGGCCGGCCATACTGACATGCGGCGCGGCATGCAGAGCCTGGCGCTCCAGGTGCAAGAGGGACTTAAGCGCGACCCGCATGCCGGCGATCTCTACGTGTTTCGCGGACGCAGCGGCTCATTGATAAAAATTCTCTGGCATGACGGCATCGGCATGTCGCTCTATGCCAAGCGGCTGGAGCGCGGCCGGTTCATTTGGCCCTCGGCCGATTCCGGCGTGGTCTCGATCTCGACATCGCAGCTCGCCTACATGCTGGACGGGATCGATTGGCGCAATCCCCAGCACACCTGGCGACCCACGGCGGCCGGCTGAGGTTGTTGCGGTCTGCGCTTGAAAGCCTGAACGCTGGATAAGCCCGCGACCCGTTGACTTATGGTGCGCAATTGACCACCCGAATCAGCGTGATTGTGCTGATGTCGCAGCCATGGCCGGGACTGATCATCACCTTCCCGACGACACCGATGCGCTGAAGGCAGCGCTGATCGAGACGCGCGCCAAACTCTCTGGCGCGCAGGCGCTGATCGAACACCTGCAATTGGTGATCGCCAAGATGCAGCGCGAGAAGTTTGGTCCGCGCTCCGAGCGCAGCCAGCGGATCATTGATCAATTGGAATTGCAGCTCGAAGAGCTGGCCGCGACGGCCGGAGAGGATCAGGCCAAGGCCGAAGCGGCGCGCGTGGAGGTGCAAGGCTTCACGCGGCGGCAGGCGACACGGCGCAGCTTTCCTGCCGATCTGCCGCGCCGCCGCATCGTTCATCCGGCGCCAACGTGCTGTCCGTGTTGTGGCGGCAGCAAGCTCTCCAAGATCGGCGAGGACATCACCGAAACGCTCGACGTGGTGCCGCGGCAATGGTTCGTGACCGAGCATGTGCGTGAGAAGTTCAGCTGCCGGTCATGTGAGACGATCGCGCAGCCGCCGGCGCCATTCCATGCGATCACACGCGGCTTTGCCGGCCCAAGTCTGCTGGCGATGATGTTGGTGGAAAAATACGCCAATCATCAGCCGCTCAATCGACAGAGCGAACACTATGCGCGCGAAGGCATCGAGCTGTCAGTGTCAACCATGGCGGATCATGTCGGGACCTGCGCGGCGACATTGATGCCGCTTCACGAGCTTATCAAGGCGCACGTATTTGCCGCCGAGCGTATTCATGGCGACGACACCACAGTGCCGGTGCTGGCGAAAGGAAAGACCCGTACCTGCCGAATCTGGACCTATGTGCGTGATGATCGTCCGTTCGCTGGGGAAGCGCCGCCGGCTGCCGTGTTCTTCTACTCGCCGGATCGCACTGCCATCCATCCCGAGCAGCATCTTGCCGGCTATTGCGGGATTCTCCAGGCCGATGCCTATGCGGGGTTTAAAGCGCTTTACGCGCCGGATCGAAAAGGAGGGCCGATCACGGAAGCGGGCTGCTGGGTGCATGCGCGACGCAAGCTGTTCGAGCTTGCCGACATTGCATCGAAGGCACGTACAGGCAAACCGACCACGATCTCGCCGATCGCTTTCGAGGCGGTGCAAAAGTTTGACGCCATCTTCGCGCTGGAGCGTGCGATCAATGGCTCCTCGCCCGCACAGCGCGTGGCCGGGCGCCGCAAGGATATTGCGCCGGTGGTCGATGATCTCATTGAATGGATGAAGCGGGAGCGCAGCAAACTCTCGCGCCACAACGAAGTCGCCAAGGCATTTGATTACATGCTCAAGCGCATCGCTGTCTTCACGCGCTTCCTCGATGACGGTCGCATCTGTATGACCAACAATGCCGCCGAACGCGGGCTGCGCGGCATTGCTCTTGGGCGGAAGTCTTGGTTATTCGCCGGCTCCGACCGCGGCGGTGAGCGCGCCGCGGTCATGCTGACGCTCATTCAAACCGCCAAGCTCAATGACATCGATCCGCAGGCGTGGCTCGCCGATGTGCTCGCCAGCATCAACGATCACAAGATCACCGACCTCGCTGCGCTGCTGCCGTGGAATTGGCGAAAGCCGACGCCAAGCCGCGCCGAAGCGGCATGAACCGAGAGGCGGCGTGAGATCGACCGGCCTCTCCGCGGCAGAAAAATCGGCGGTGACTTCCGCCTGCCAGAACCTGATCGACGACTTCCTGAAGCCCCGCTTCCTGCCCGCCATCCGACCGACGCAGTTCAACTATCCAATCGATATTCTGGGAAAGTGGCACGGCACCAAGTATCGCTTCATGCAACGCTACCGCTCCGGATTCCGAGAGACTTCTCGGCGAAGAGTTCGACGCCCCCTTCGCCCGCCTCGACTGGATCAGCCGCAACCGCTTCGACATCCAGTGGCACCGGCACACCGGAGAATGGTTCTGCCTGCATCGCGGCCTTACGCTCGCCGAAGCGATCGACACGTTAAAGTCCGACGGATTGCTCCATCCCCTTTGAACACCGCAAGTCGGCTACCCCGCGGTACCCACCGGATGGATACAAGCATTCAGCCCTAGCTCGCTTTGGTTCTTCAGCAGCAAATCTGGCACCAGCTGAAAGCCACCACGCGCAGCCTCGCCCCACTTCTTCATGGCGGGACTCAACTGCTTCTCCTCAGGCTCAGTGGCCGAAATCACTTGCATATCTGGTTTCTACATCGTCATCCACCAAAAAACAAGATATCTGTTTAATTATGGAGCTATATTGTCGTTTTTTCTTCATCCGGCTCTTTGTTCGCTATGTGTTCGAGGGAACTCTATGACTGAGACGTGGCTAAGATTTTATGACGATCGCATAACTTCTTTGATTTTGCTGGTGGAGCCAGGCGGAGTTCGAACCGCCGACCTCTTGAATGCCATTCAAGCGCTCTCCCAACTGAGCTATGGCCCCTTTTTGCCGTCTCCCAGATAAATTTCCCGCCCGCTCACCCGGGCCGGCGGTTCCGCATTTAATCGACGCGGACCCGACGGCTCCGCGCCTATCCTCACTTTTTTTGGCGCCGGAATCCTTTGCAGAACCCGGCACGCTATCAACGAAACGGCGACCAGCGCTTTGAAATCACATCTTGCGTGAGACCTCAAGCCTCCCGCGCCTGGTTCGGCACTTCGCCAAGGAGACCCAAGCACACCGGCGGCGGCTCCTCCGTGGCTATCTCCTGCAGCATGAACGCGTGGTCGCCTGGACATGGCCGGCATGAAGGCCGATAACGCCCGCGTGAAAGACCATCCCGCATGAACGAGCCGCGCATCAACATCCCGGAATGGACGGTCTCCGAACTTTCGGCAGCGCTCAAGCGCACCGTCGAGGACGGTTATTCCCACGTCCGGGTACGCGGCGAAATCTCCGGCTATCGCGGACCGCACGCGTCGGGCCATGCCTATTTCGCGCTCAAAGACGAGGGCGCCCGCATCGACGCCGTGATCTGGCGAAGCGCATTCATCCGGATGCGCATGAAGCCGGAGGAGGGCCTCGAAATCATCGCTACCGGCCGGCTGACCACCTATCCCGGCCGTTCCAGCTATCAGATCGTGATTGAGACGCTCGAACCTGCCGGCGTCGGCGCCCTGATGGCTTTGCTGGAGCAGCGCAAGCGGGCGCTTGCCGCCGAAGGCTTGTTTGCGGAAGCGCGCAAGCGGCCGTTGCCCTATTTGCCCCGGACGATCGGCGTCATCACCTCGCCGAGTGGCGCCGTTATTCGCGACATCCTGCATCGGCTCGCCGACCGGTTTCCGCGCCACGTGTTGGTGTGGCCCGTGCGGGTGCAAGGCGAAGGCGCCGCGGAGGAAATTGCAGCAGCCATCAAGGGCTTCAACGAGCTGCCCGGCTCAGGTGCTCTTGTGCGTCCCGATGTGCTGATCGTCGCGCGGGGCGGTGGATCGATCGAGGATTTGTGGTCCTTTAACGAGGAGATCGTGGTGCGAGCCGCCGCTGCCAGCGGCGTGCCTTTGATTTCCGCGGTTGGGCACGAGACCGACGTGACCCTGATCGACTTCGCCGCCGACCGCCGCGCGCCAACGCCCACGGCTGCGGCAGAGATGGCCGTGCCGGTCCGCATCGAGCTGATCGGGCGCCTCGACGGCGTCGGCCGCCGCATGCTGCTGTGCTGGTCGCGTGGCATCGAGCATCGCCGTGCCGAGTTGCGGGCAGCGGCCCGCGCGCTGCCATCCGCCGAGATGCTGCTGGCCATGCCGCGACAGCGCCTGGACGGCGCCGCCGACCGCTTGCCGCGTGCGCTCATTGCCAATGCTTCCCTTCATCACCGGGATTTCTCGCGCATTGTGGCGCGGTTCGCGCCGCAACTGTTGCGCATCCCGATTGCCCGCAATCGGGAGCGGCTGGTCGGCTTGGCGGCGCGGGCCTCCCGCTGCATGCAGGTTTCCGGCGAACGGCGGCGCGATCGCTTCCTCACCGACGTGGTGCGGCTCGCCGCCTGCCTGCGCGCCCACGTCGATGCCCAGCGCGGTCGCATCCAGCGGGCGCGTGAGCGCAATGAGAGCCTGCGGGCACGGGCGGCGGTCGCAGTTCGTGCCGGCCTTGAGCGCCGAGAGGCGCGGCTCGAGCATTTCGGCAATCTGCTTGGCGCATTGTCCTATCATGGCGTGTTGGCGCGCGGCTTTGCGCTGATCCGCGGCGAGGGCGGTCGTCCGCTCCGCAGTGCGGCGGCGGTCCGCGCTGGCACCCGGCTCGGGATCGAGTTCGCTGACGGGCATGTCGGCGCGACGGCTGACGGCCCGGCCCGTCTGCGGCGCGCCGTGGCCGGTACCGATGCGGCCGCGAGAAGGCCGCGCCGCGGCGATCATCCGGATCAGGGGTCGTTGTTCTGAGCCGTCACGTGAGCCGGAAGGCGTCTGCCGCGACGTGATCCGCAGCTCGTAGAAACGAAGGCTTTCCGCAGGCGCCCTTGGCTTTACAGCGGGATTCTTGTCCAAGAGTTTGCGACCTTGCGGAATCATGCGCTAAGAAACGACGCGAGCACCGCGCTCAGACAGGCCGCAAACGGCTCACAAGCTCACGGCATCGGAATCTCCCCGACCTTTTTCGGCACGTCATAGCCCTTGCGAACCGCCGGCCGGTTGGCGATCGCGACATACCATCTCTTCACGTTCGGGAATTGGTTGAGGTCGACGGTCTGCCATTCGTAGCGAGACACCCACGGCCAGATCGCGATATCGGCGATCGAATAGTCGCCCGCGACGAATTCATGGTCGGCGAGGCGGCGGTCAAGGACCCCGTAGAGACGCAGCGCTTCCTGCAGGAAGCGCTCTTCCGCGTAGGGCGCCTTGCCCTTGTTATACTTCACGAAGTGATGGACCTGGCCGAACATCGGGCCGGGACCGCCCATCTGCCACATCAGCCACTCGATCGCGCGATAGCGCTGGAGGCGGTCGGTGGGCAACAGCTTGCCCGCTTTGTCGGCGAGATAAATCAGGATCGCGCCCGATTCCATCAACGCGAAATCATTGTCGCGGTCGACCATTGCGGGGATCTTGTTGTTGGGGCTGATCTTGAGGAATTCCGGCTTGAACTGGTCACCCTTGCTGATGTCGATGGCGTGCGGCTCGTAGGGCAGTCCAAGCTCTTCGAGGGCGATAGAGGCCTTTCGGCCGTTCGGAGTGGTCCAAGTGTAGAGGTCGATCACGATCAGACGGTCCTTGTCGTTGGTTTGGTCCGCACCGGCGGCGCACCACGGCTATAGCATGT
Source organism: uncultured Alphaproteobacteria bacterium (assembly GCA_963844635.1). Taxonomy (GTDB): domain Bacteria; phylum Pseudomonadota; class Alphaproteobacteria; order Rhizobiales; family Xanthobacteraceae; genus JAJPKK01. Next base: position 66,787 of record CAWJPD010000013.1, on the reverse strand, counting down.
CGTGGACCACCCCGACGCGGCTACAGGCACACCCCCCGAGACAACTGGATCGCACCTGCTTGTGCTTGGGACCTCGATATCGTTCGAACGGCCTGACTTGCGAGCAGTCATTTTCACGGGGAGCCTACGGCTCCCCGCCAATTCCGCTCTCGGATCGGGGCACTCTCGCCGCAATCACCGACAGATGATCGCGTATCTCGGCCAGGAGCTTCACGTCCGCAGGCACTTCGGCTGGCTTGCCCGCCTCTACTTTCTTCTCCTCCTTTCGAAGCAGAGTGTTCATCATCCGTACAATGATGAAGAGGATCGCCGCGATGATCAGAAAGTTGATCGCGATGGTGATGAATTGACCATAGCCGAACACCGCGCCTTCCTTCTTCGCATCAGCATAAGCGATGCCCTGATGGACCTTTGAGGAAAGCGGCAGGTAATAATTGGAAAAATCCAGGCCGCCGGTGATTGCGCCGACGACAGGCATGATGATATCGGCAACCAGGGATGACACCACCGCCCCAAAAGCTGCGCCGATCACCACCGCGATGGCAAGATCGACGACATTGCCGCGCATCAAGAACTTCTTGAAATCGTCCCACATCGGATTTCTCCCGCATCGAAATATGGCGCTTCGAGCCGATCGTCATCACTCCGGAGCGGGATGCGTTCAGCTTGAAACGCCTCCGGTCTCGGTTCTCTCTGATTTTGCGCATAACCTTGGTCCGAAAAGTCTGCAACTTTTCGGGATCATGCGATAACTCATTCCACCTTCATATTCGCAGCGCGAATGACGCGCCCGTATTCAGCATACTGCGTGCGAATAAAATCTGCGAATTGGGCGTTGCAGAGCGTCGTCGGATAAAGCCCCAGCAAGGAGAGCTTTTCCTTGATTTCCGGGTCGCGGCTCGCAGCGGCAAACCAGTCGGCAAGTTGCGCAAGCTTTTCCTTTGGTGTCTTCGACGGCGCGAAGACGCCATACCAGAGATCGGCTGCATATGACGGATAACCGGACTCGGCGATCGTGGGCACGCCCGGCAGCCCATCGATGCGGCTCTTTGAGCCGATCGCAAGTGCCCGCAGTTTGCCTGCCTGAATTTGGGGGGCTGCGGAAGGGTAATCAGCCAGCGTCGCGGTGACGTGCCCTCCGAGGACGGAAGTGATTTCGGCAACGGTCCCGGTAAATGGGACCAGCGTCATATTTATATTGGCGGCCGCCGCGAGCATTTCGTAGGCGACGTGCAAGACGCCTGCGGGCACGATGGCAAGAGTCAAGGCTCCGGGATTTTTCCGCGCAGCGCCGATCAGACCATCGAGCGTCCGGTAGGGCGAAGCGCTGTTGACGACGACGACGATCGGCGTGCTGGCGACGCTGCAAATCGCGTCGAATGCGGTTCGCGGGTCGTAGCTCAGTGTCCGAAGCTGCGGAAGGACGACTAGGGTGTTCGTCGCGAACAGGACGGTGCTTCCGTCCGCGGGCGCATGATCGACCGACTCCGTTCCGATGATCGAGGCCGCCCCGGGGCGGTTCTCGATGATCATTTTCGGGCCTTGCCCCTTGCCGATGTGTTCCGCGAACAAGCGCGCCGTGGCATCGATGCCGCCGCCCGGCGGATAAGGGACCACGATCTTGATCGTCGCGGTTTGTGACCGTGCTGCGTGATCGCCTGGCAAAGCCAGAACACCAGCAAGGGCGGAAAGCACGATAGCGCACCACCGACAGCGGAAAGACTTCGTCATCCGTGCCTCCCATATGATTTGATCTATTTCAGTTCGGCGAAATCCGATTCAATGAATTCCACGCCCCGCTCCCACGAGCCGTCATCGGTTTTTCGCTCCACCGCGCGCAGATGCGCGCGACGGATCTTGCCGGAAATCGTTTTAGGCAGATCGGCAACAAACTCGATGCGCCGCACCCGCATGAACGGGCCGACTCGCTGCTGCATATGCCGGAAGATCGACAGCGCCGTCGCGCGGTTACCGGCGAAAGCCGGAAGTCAGCGCAATAAAGGCCTTCGGTACGACAAGGCGCTGTTGGTCCGGCGAGGGGATAACCGCGGCCTCGGCAATGGCGGGGTGTTCGATGAGCGCGCTTTCCAGTTCGAAAGGACTGATGCGATAATCTGACGATTTGAAGACATCGTCGGTTCGGCCGACGAAACTAAAATACCCATCCTTATCCACCGTCACAACGTCCTTGGTACCGTAATATGGCCCGAGCGCTTCCAGCAGACCGTCGATTTCATAACCGGACATCAAACCGGCAGGCCGATCGACGCCGGTCGGGATACTGATCTCGCCATCCGTTGTCGGCTTGCCGTCACCGTCGAGGACCGCGAGTTTACACCCTGGCATCGGCCTCCCCATCGACCCCGGCTTGACGCCCTGTCCCGGAGAATTGCCGACTTGGCACGTGGTTTCGGTTTGACCGTAAACCTCGCGGATCACCATTCCCCATATCCCCCGCACGTGATCGAGGATCTCCGGATTGAGCGGTTCGCCGGCGCTCACCGCCTCGCGCAGCGGCAAATTCCATGCTGACAGATCGAGTTGCACCAGCATTCGCCAGACCGTCGGTGGGGCGCAAAAAGTGGTGACACCGCAACGTTGCATCCCGTCGAGCATTTCGCGACCATCGAACTTGGGCTGATTGCACAGCAACACCGTCGCGCCGGCATTCCAGGGGGCGAAAAAGCAGCTCCAGGCATGCTTGGCCCAGCCCGGCGAGGAGACATTCAGGTGAATGTCACCGGGCCTGAGCCCGAGTGCATACATCGTCGAAAGGTGGCCGACCGGGTAGCTACGATGCGTGTGTCGCACCAGCTTCGGCTTGGCCGTCGTTCCGGAGGTGAAATAAAGGAGCAGCGGATCATCGGGCTGGGTTTGGCCGATTACCGCGAATGTCGGCATTGCCGAGCGAGGATCATACCGATCCCATTCCGCAATGTCCTGCTGTGCACCGACAACGATCCGGCGAATGCCCGGCACTGCAACGAATTTGCTCGTCCGGTCTGCGCTGGTGATGACAAAACGGGTACCGGCCCGACGATTGCGCTCGGCGAGCTCTGCCGGTGGAAGCAGCGTCGTCGCGGGAATGACGACAGCGCCGAGTTTCATCGCGGCGAGCATGATTTCCCACAGCGCCACCACGTTCCCGAGCGCGAGGAGGATGCGATCGCCCCGTGTCACCCCGATCGCGCGCAACCAGTTGGCCGCCTGATTCGATTGCCGAGACAACTCGGCGAAGGTCACCCTGATTTCGGTTTTCGCGGCCGAATCAACAATCCATAAGGCGAGGCGGTCCCGTGTTCCGGGATCGGAGGCGAGTTGGTTGTCGAACCAGTCGATTGCCCAGTTGAACGGAACGGGGTCGGGCCATCGGAAACCCGCACGAGCGCGTTCGTAGTCCTCGCGATGCTTTAAGAGAAAATCACGCGCCTGCGCAAACGTGATCACCGCTTTCTCTCCTGAAAGCGCGATGCGTTCAGATCAAATCGAGTCCCGCCCGGCACCATTGCATTTTGCGCACGATCTTTGTCCGAACAGTCTGTAACGTTCGGGAATCGCGCCATCGACAGGAGGATATGGGCACTCCCGCATTCATCAGACCAAATATTTCCGCGCGGCCGAGCGAATGGTCAGAAATCGAAGTGGTCTGCCACCGGCAGGCCCGCCCACTCGCCCTCGTAATGCTCGACGGGATTTTCAGCACAGACCCGATTCCTGCCATTGCGTCACCACCGGTCGGTAGGTGACGCGTGCGGTCAAGGGCGCCGTGAACACCTTCGGGTCTTCCATGGTCACTTCAAGCTGCAGGCCCTTCAGGCGCGTATCGGGATTGTAGCCGGCGATACGGCCACCGCCGCCGACCGTGCCCTCGCTGGTCTCATATTGGTCGATCTGCGCCTTGGCGATGGCGCCGTCGATCAGGCGATAGCGTTCGACCGTATGCATCATTTCGCTTTGCGGGGTGCCGAACCGGTCGACCGCGGTGAAAGCGTCGGTCTTGATCGCGACGGTGTCGATCACCAGCGCGTCGCCCTCCCAATGGCCGACCGAATCCCCCATCGAGGAAGGAATTGGGTTCGCCGGATGCGCCGCGTTCATGCGGATATGACGGACGTTCATATTCTGGTCGTAGACGATGGCGATGTCGCCCTCTTTGGTCGGCAACATTTCCAAGCCAAGCTGCATGGCGAAGGCGAAGGCGGGCGCCATCGTCCGGCACTGGTCCTGCGCGTTCCGAAAGCCTTTCCCCGCGATGGCGAGTTCGCCCTTCTGTTTGACGACCGCTGCCGCCTCTGGCGTGAGGATGGGATTGCGATAATCGCCGACCAGCCTGCCGGCATTGGCCTTGCCGCTTGGCAGCCGGCTCAGGTTCTTCAAAGGCTGCGGACCGGTCGGCATGCCTTCGAAATTGAACGCGTTCTTGCCCCACCGAATTTCGAACATTCCGGACGCACCATCGGCCGCAAACGCCGGGACGGTGAGGATTGCCGCCGACAAGGCGCCAAAGAACAGGGCGTGGCGTTTCATCTGATATCCTCCTTCGATTACCGGCAAATATTGGTGACAACCCAGGGCCGTTTGCTGCTTGCCGGCCGGGTATTTGGCCATCTGTGCGTTGCCCATCGGTGATTTCGGCGGCCGCCGCTCCGCGACGCCTCCCATTTGCCATCACGTTACCGCGGTTGCGCTCGCGGGGAAACCGGGAGCAATTCCCGCACCCTTTTAACGGGGCGGGTCCTGAGAGACGCTGCGGTGGCGGCCGAAACGGCGCCGGCGGAAGCCAATTATCGCGCGGCAGAGCGGCAATTCGTCATTGCTGGAATGCTTGTCAGAAATGTCACAGTCGTGTCATATGGACTTCATCTGGCCTTCATCTTCATGTCGTGCAGATGTCATGCAGTCAGCAAGGATGGCTAAAATGTCCAAAAATTCCTTGATGCTAACAGGTCTCCTGGCCGTGCTGTCCGTGGCCGTGGCCGCTCCCGCTGCCTCAGCCGCGTCGAGTTCGTCCCATATTCAAAGACATCGCCTGGCACCGGCCCACCACCAGTTCGCTCGCTCAAGCGTTCCCTGGGCATGGGGCAATTGGGTTAATGGGCCTCGGCCCGCTTTCGCTTACCCCGGATCGGTCTGGACGTATGACCCGGCATGCGGCTTGCCCTCCAGCGCGTGCCCGAATAACGAGCGCAATTTCGACTAAACTACCTAGGGCGGGATGCGTTCAGCTTGAGTAGCCTCCCGCTCGATTATGTTCTGCGCACCCGTCGCGGACTGCGCTCGACGACGGATGCGTGTTGATTTTGCGCATGATCTTGTCCGAAAAGTCTGCAACTTTACGGATCATGCGCTGGGTCGGGGCGTGTCGCAGGCCTTCTGTCCGCGTGCGCGCGCTCGCCGTTTTCCAGCCGTCGTTCTGGATACTGGAGAGACCAGCGGGCGTACCACAAAGCGCATTCGCGGTCCCTTGGCATCATTTTCGGTTTGGTGCTTACGGGCGCGGAAGGGAGTGCGATCTGATCGATAACAGCTCGGCCGGCGCACCCCGGCAGGTCAATTAGGGCTGATACATGTCTTTGGCTGAGTTCTCGTTGAAGCGGCCGTTCACGGTCGCGGCAGGCATCATTTTGGTGTGTCTGCTCGCGGCCGGTGCGGTGTCGCGGATGGCAATGGATATTTTTCCCGAAATCGACATTCCGGTCGTCGCCGTTGTTTGGAACTACAGCGGCATGAGCGCGCCGGAGATGCGGGATCGCATCGCAGACCATTTACGAGCGCCAGGTGGCGCAGGAAGTCGATAACGTCGCCCGTATCGAGGCGACGAGCTACACGGGTGTCAGTGTCGTGCGAGTCTTCCTTCACGAGGGGGCGAGCACCGCGCTTGCGGCGACGGAACTGGCGAGCAGCGCGCTTGCCGTCCTCAAATACATGCCGCGCAACATCACGCCGCCTTCGATCCTCCCGTACAGCGCCACCGATGTTCCGATCATTCAATTGGCGCTGTCCAGCAACTCGCTCTCCGACACGGCGCTGAACGACCTCGCGGCAAACATCATCCGGCCGAGCCTCGCGGTCGTGCGCGGAGCCTCGGTGACCACACCTTATGGCGGCAAGCCCCGCGTGGTGATGGCCGATCTCGACCAACAAGCTCTGCAATCCCGCGGTTTGACGCCAGCCGATGTCGCCGAGGCGTTGCTGCGACAGAACGTGATCATGCCCTCGGGTGACGTGAAGATCGGAAGCAAGGACTATACGGTCGCGTTGAACAACAGTCCCTCCGCCATCGACGACATCAACGCTTTCCCGATCAAGCAGGTCAACGGCAAAACGGTCTTCGTCCGCGATATCGCCCATGTGCATGACGGCTATCAGGTGCAGACCAACGCCGTCACCCGCAACGGCCTCGCCGGGGTGCTGATCGTCATCCGGAAAAGCGGCGGCAACTCGACGCTTGCCGTGATCAATGGCACCAGCGACGTTCTGCCGGAAATCCGCGGCCTGCTCCCGAGCGGCGTGACTTTAACGCCGCTGTTCGATCAATCGATCTTCGTCAAGGCGGCGCTGAACAGCGTCGTCATGGGCGGCCTGATGGCGGCCGGCCTGACCGCGCTGATGATCCTGCTGTTCCTCGGCAACTGGCGGCTGACTTTGATCATCCTTGCCTCCATTCCGCTTTCGATCATCGCGGCTGTTTTGGTCCTTTACCTGACCGGCCAGACCCTGAACACGATGACGCTTGGCGGCTTCGCGCTGGCGGTCGGAATCCTGGTCGATAACGCGCACGGTCGTGATCGAAAACATCGAGCGCCATGTCGGTCTCGGCGAGCCGCTCCGCAAATCGATCATTACGGGGCCGCGGAGGTCGGCCTTCCGACCTTTCTTGCGACGCTCTCGATCAGCGTCGTCTTTGTTCCGGTGTTCCTGCTGACGGGAACTGCCAAATATCTGTTTTCGCCGCTGTCGCTGTCGGTGATCATCTCGCTCGCCGCGAGCCTGTTGCTGTCATTCACGCTTGTCCCGGTGCTGTTCAATTATCTGATGGCATCACATGTCGCCGCGCATCGGCATGCAGCATGCTTGGCCCGTGCGGCTCCGAAGCGCCACAACGGACGCAGCTCAATCCCTTCAGCGTCGTTCATCGGAGATTTCGAAACGGGGTTTGAGCAATTTCGCGAAATCTACCGCAACGTGCTCGGATGGACGCGTCTGACCGGCCGGGCTGACGGTCGCGTTCTTTCGGCGTGCTCATCGGCGTCTCGTGTCTGCTGTTCCCGCTGCTGGGGATGGATTTCTTTCCGCAGATCGACGCCGGTCAGATGCGGCTTCATGTGCGCGCCCCTCCGGGAACGCGGATCGAGGATACGCAAGAGTATTTTGCCGCAGTGTGAAACGGCGCTCCGCGAGATCATCGGCGACAATCAGATCGACGTCATTCTCGACAATATCGGCCTGCCCTACAGTGGCTCAACATCGGCGCTGACCGACTCGGCGACCGTCGGCCCGATGGATGGCGAAATTCTGATCTCGCTGAAGGAAGCACCATACGTCGACCGCCGCGCACATGGCGCGAGCTGCGGCGCGAATTGCCGAAACGCTTTCCGGAGCTGCAATTCTTCTTCCAGCCCGCCGACATCGTCAATCAGGTGCTCAATTTCGGCCAGCCGGCTCCGATCGATATTCGTATTTCGAGCTCTGACGACGATGCCGCCTATGCCGTGGCCTCGAAGATTGCCGCGACCTCAATGGCGTTCCCGGCATCGTCGATTCCCATGTTTATCAGGTGCCTGACGCGCCGGCGATCACGCGTCGATATGGATCGCGCCCAGGCTTTGGAATTTGGCCTCGGACAACAGAACGTTGCCGGCAATCTCGCTAGTCCCTCAACAACAGCCCGCAAATCTCGCCGAATTTCTGGCTCGATCGGCACAACAGCGTGAGTTACCCGCTGGTGGTGCAAACGCCGACCTATCACATCGACAGCACTCAGGATTTGTGGACGCTTCCGGTGACGGCGGAGTCGACGTCGCAAAATGCCGACCCTCAGGTGCTGATGAACGTTGCCAAATTCGGGCGCGCCAAAGTGCCGTTGGTCGTCTCGCAACTCAATATCCGCCCGGTGTTTGACGTGCATGCGGACGTCCAAGGGCGGGATCTCAATTCGGCTGCCAACGAGATCGACGAAGTCATTGCTGCCAACAAGAAGCTGGCGCCGACAGGGCATGTCGATCACGCTGAGCGGCCAGATCGAAACCATGCGGGAAAGCTATTCCGGCCTGTTTTCCGGAATGGCACTCGCCGTCATGCTGGTTTTCCTGCTGCTGGTCATCAATTTCCAAAGCTGGATCGATCCTCTCATCGTGCTGATGGCGGTTCCGTTCGCGCTCGGCGGCGTGCTGTGGATGCTCTTCCTGTCGCAGACGCACATCAGCGTGCCGGCATTGATGGGCACCCTGATGTGCATCGGCTTGACCACGGCCAACAGCATTCTGGTCGTCACTTTCGCCAATCAGCGCCAAGCGAAGGGCATCGATGCGCGCGCGGCAGCGATCGAGGCCGGGTTCACACGGCTACGGCCGGTGCTGATGACGGCAGGCGCCATGATCCTCGGCATGATCCCGATGGCGTTGGGGGTCGGCGAGGGTGGCGAGCAGAACGCGCCGCTCGCCCGCGCCGTGATCGGCGGATTGCTGTTCGCGACCTGCGCAACACTGATTTTCGTACCCACCATGTATGCCCTGTTGCGACGGCAACGGCCTTCCAAGGAGAGGAGTCTTTCCGGTGCAGCAACTTAATTCGCGCGGCCCGCGCACGACCGACAACGCCAGCGACGCCGCATTCGACTCTTTCGATGAGGAAGCACAGCAGCCCGATATTCAGCCCGTCGTCGATCCTAAGGCGCCGCACGACGAGCACGGGCATGTTCCGATCCCGACGGGCTACGCAAACACCACCGGACATCGACTCGGCGTTTTTGTCGGGCTGCTTGCGACGGTCCTGGTGATCGGGTTCTTCACCGTGCAGCATTTGAAGAACGGTGAAGCGGCAAGTCTGCGCGACGATGCTGCCCTGCGCGTGCATGAGGCGCCCCCGGTCGAGATCGCCATCGTTGGCGAGGCGCCAGCCACTCAGACCCTTGTGCTGCCCGGCGAGACGCGCGGCTGGTACAGTTCCACCATTTACGCCCGCGTCACCGGCTATGTTGCCAAGTGGCTTGTCGACATCGGCGATTTCGTCAGGAAAGATCAGGTGATGGCTGTCATCGACACGCCCGAGCTTGATGCTCAATTGCAGGCTGCCCGCGCACAGCTTCAGGTTTCCGACGCCGAGGCAGCGGTCAAGGAGTTCGGACGCGGATTTGGCGAAGACCACCTATGTACGGTGGCAGACGTCGCCGAAGGGACTCGTTTCCGAGCAGGAGCGCGAAGACAAGAAAGCGCAATACCAAGGCAGCATTGCCCAGCTCAATGCCGCGCGTGCCCGCATCAATCTGGATCGCGCCAACGTGGACCGACTTACCTTTTTGACGAAATTCAAAGAGGTCACCGCTCCCTATGACGGCGTGATTACGGAGCGACGGATCGATATTGGCGATCTGGTCACCGCGGGCAGCACCAATACCACATCGTTATTCGGGCTTGCACAATACGGAAAAATCAGGGTATTCACCAACGTTCCACAGAGTGCGCGAGTCGATTTGCGCGTGGGACAGCCAATTCAGGTTACCTCCGCGGAGCTGGCGGACCGGGTTTTTGAAGGCACGGTGACCAGAACCAGCCAATCGGCGGATTCCGCGGGCTCGTACCGTACGCGTCGAAGTTGATCTTCCCAATGATGACGGTGCGCTCGTCCCAGGCATCTATGTGCAGGTGGCGTTCGCGATGAAGTCGCGGGGCGCCGTCGAGGTGCCTGCGAGCGCGATGGTATTTCGTGGTGGCGGTCCGCAGGTTGCGCTGATCACGGCCGACGGTGTGGTGAAGTTTCAGGACGTCAGCATCGCGCGAGACAATGGAAAGTTTGTCGAGATTGCATCGGGACTTGCAAAAGGTGACCGTGTCGCGGTGAATATCAGCAACCAGATCGCGGAGGGCGAGAAGGTGGCTATCAGAGAAAACGCGGAGAACGCGTCGGCGTCCGCCAAGTAGGCGTCAAAAAGGGCAGGCGGCAATCGGGACCAGGAGACGGCCGAGGAGGGGCCACCTGATGCCGTTGTGTCGTTTAGTGGTTGCCATGTTCATTGGCGCCACTGTTTCCGCATGCACCGTGGGGCCTGATTTTGCGACGCCGGAGATAGCCGTCCCGCAGGCATTCGAATTCTGGAAGCCGTCGCGATCCGACCGTGAAGTCCCGGACCAGGGTCAAGCCACAAAGCTCGTCAGCTGGTGGACGACGCTCCACGATGCCGAGTTGGATTTGCTCGTCGAACGTGCCGTCATTGCCAACCCCGAAATCGAGATTGCCCTCGACCGCATCCAGCGCGCGAGAGAGCACGAAATCGTCGTGCTCGGTGCGGCATTGCCGACGCTCGGCGCCGCCGCAGGTGCTGGCAAGGGAACCGGAACGCAATCGCCCAAGCCGCCGCGAATTCCCGATTCGCTCGACTCTGCGATCAATACCACCGGATACAAGGAGATTACCGGAGTCGCCGGTTTTGATGCGGTGTGGGAAGTCGATCTGTTCGGGAAATACCGACGCGAACTCGAGGCTGCGCAGTATGATACTCAAGCTTTGATCAATGCGAGAAACGCCGCCGTTATTATCGTCGTTTCTGAAGTGGCGCGCAACTACGTCATTTTACGCGGCTTGCAGGAGCGCATCCGCATAGTTCGGCAGAATATCGCGAATGCGGAGCAGGTGCTGAACACAACAGTCAACCGGTTCAATCAGGGGCTGACCAACGAAGGCGACGTGCTGTTGGCCCGGCGCGAGGTCGAGGCTTTGAACGCCGCGCTGCCGGCTTTGAACACCGGACTTTTTGAAGCCGAAAGCCACATCGCGCTGCTGCTCGGCACATTTTCCGGGAACATTATCGGCGAACTCCAGCAGGTTCGGAAGCTTCCGTTAACGCCCGAGCGGCTCCGACCGGGACGTCCGGTGGATCTCCTTCGGCGCCGTCCCGACATCCAACGCGCCGAATATAACCTTGCCTCTGCAACCGCGCAGATCGGCGTGGCAACCGCCGACCTGTTTCCCCGACTTGTCGTCAATGCGGGCGCGGGGGTCCAAGGCGGCCGCGCGGCCACGAGCGGGACACGTCCTGTGTCAGGACTCATCTGGTCGGTCGGTCCGGGTGCTTACTGGCCGCTGTTGGATTTCGGGCGGCTCGATGCCGCTGTCTTCGAAACCGAGTTCCGAGCGCGGGAGCTGTTTACCGATTATCGCCGAATTGTCATCACCGCCGTCGAAGAAGTGAACAACGCCCTGATCCGGTATCGTTCAAATCAAGAAGCCGTCCGGCATCTCAGCAGGGCAGTGGATGCCAGCAAGCGCGCTTTGGAGTTCAACAGCGGACGCTATCAGCAGGGAATCACCGACTTTCTCAACGTTCTCGATGCGGCCCGCCAGGAATATGCGCTCGAGGAGCAATACGAAATCGCTCAGTTGGAAGTGGTGCTCGCCTATATCGCGCTATATAACGCCTTGGGTGGCGGTTGGGAGCTGTACCAGGACCTTCCTCCGATCCCGGCACCGGAGCCTGCGGTTATCGCCTCGATCCGCCGGGCATCAAAACCTTCGGCATACTGAAAGCATCATCGGGGCTGCGGCTGGCATGGCCCAGATGTATCATTTTCGAGCGGCCGCTTCTTAAGGCGGCACGGTTAGAAATAGAAGCGTAGCGAGCTGCATCACGGTGGCTTCGTCGACGGCCGGGGTTACCACTGGAGCCTTTGTAGTGGCGGAGGCGGATCCGATAAAGTTCAAGCCGGAAAACGCGGTGCGATGGAGATACTCGAACTCCATGCCGGCAACCAGACGGCCGATTGGACCTCTATACAGATTCTGCCAGAACCCGACCGTGATTTCTTCGACCTGTTTGACGTCGACCGAACACCCGGTGTTGCTAAGGATGCCGCTGACAGGGCTTGATGGCGCGCTAGGTGCTGCAACCGAGTTTTCCGTAAAGCAGAGTCCATCGGCATAAAACGGATTTCCGAGGCCGATGGCATTGGTGCCGACGGTGGAGAAATTGGCCTTGTCCTGTTCGATCCCGGCAAAGGTATAGACATCGAGATCCGGATTGAGGTGGAAGAGCGCGCCGACCAACGCTTGGAACGCGGTGATCGGGGCAAGCGAGCCGTCCCGCGCAAAGGTCACGTCGGGCAACTGAGCTGACCCATATCGGCCGATTCCTTGGCCGTAGAGCACGCTGCCCTGAAGATCGAGGAACTTCGGTATCACGGGCAGGATGGCCGAACCTCCGACGCCCCAGCCGAATGTCGTGTCATTGGATGTCGGCCCCGTGGGGGCATTACTTGTTCCTATGGCGCAAGCAGTTGTCGCGATGGTGCACTGTTGAACCCGATCCGTGAAGAAGCGTTGGAGTCCCACAACTTCGTAATGGCCCCAGCCCGGATCGACCGCGATCTTTTCGACAAAATCCGGAATGGTGTCGGTGGAATAGGATTGCAGCGTATCCAATAACCCGGACTGCGTTCCTGTGTTGCTGCTGTTGATGAACAATCCGTTTGGCGTCCCGGAACCAGGCGTCTGGAATCTCGCCTGCGGGCTTTCTGCTGACACGCCAACCCAGACCACGTTGTCAAAATCCTTGACGACACGGAACTGAGGATTGCGTGTCCAGTTGAAGCCGACCACATACTGCGCGTCGATGATGTCCGGACGGTTTTCCTCGCGGGGAACGATGCCGATCTTGTTCTGAACGAGCAGGCTCCAGGTTTGGCCAGCTAATAAATGCCAGCCATTGAACGTGTCATCATAACTCATGAAAGCGTGACGTATTCTTGGCGTATAACTGTTGCTTTCGATCGAATTGGCCGTGGTAGAAGCGCCAAGGAAATCCATTTCGAAATACGCTTTGATCAACTGACTGGTCGAAATCTTTCCATCGATATCGAAAAACAGGCGACTCTGGCGCGCGCTGAAACGCAGCTCGTGTTCGTGATTGAGTGGTGACAATGGATAAGGGACGTTGTTGAAGTCGGAATTGACATCCGCAACCTCATTACGGTCGCGCCAAATGGCGGCGGCTTCAATGTAGCCTCCCCAGGTCAGTTTGATGCTTGGAGGCAATGCCGCCCAAGGTGCCTTCGCGGGGGGACGCACAGCGGCGGTCGTGGCCTGATCGAACGCGTCCGCCGGAGCAACTGGCGCGACAGCGACGGTTTGCGGCTCCGCTGACCCCGTCATTGGCGCCGACGCCCCCGAGCCGGGCGCCTGCTTCGCTGTCTTCTTGGTGTCAGCTAGTTGCCGCTGCAGGGTTTGCATCTGCCGTTGCAAAGAATCAAGCTGGCGCTGCAAGCGTTCGGTATCCGCGACATCATCAGCTGCATGCGCCGGGACATAAGCGGCTTCAGTAAAACCGATCACCGCTAAAACGTTTAGCATATATTTTATTGTCATAACGCTCCCCCGCCTTTACGAATGAGGCTACCCCTCGCCGGAAATCCGTAAGGTCCGCGTATGACTGGTAGGTGACAGTCGCGTGACAGTTCAGCTTGGCACACCGAGTGTTGCGCGTCGAACACAGTGGTCGAACCGTGCGATCCTGCGAATCGCGGATGGGATGCGTGTTCGCCGATGATCAAAACAGGTTCAAGCTCTTGTTGGTGTTGTGCACATGAATTTCCGCATCTCGCGGTTATAATATTTTGACCTTCAGCCTACAGACGGAGCACGATATCCTGTTTTGAGGACTTCGGTCACAACATTGCAAAATTCTGAAATTGGTTCTGACGGGTAAACCAGATCGAATTTTCGTATTGCGGTTTCGCGGAGCTTCGCACGGCCTGCTTCTTCGAGCAGGGCAGAGGGGGCCATCTATCCGTGGCCACGTAGTCGCGGATCGTGTTTCGGCCTGGCTATACCCCTTCCCAAGGTTCCTTGCCGGGCGTAGTGTCGCAGGCAGTCGCGCCGGGAGAGACGCGCAATTTTGGAGACACACAATGACAGCAGTCCGAGCACAGTTATTGGCGAGCGCTGCCAGTCTTGCCATTGCGGGAATGCTGGGCTTCGCGCCCACCGCCGCCAGCGCCGACCAGTTGCTGACCGGCGCGATTTCGTCCGCCTCCGGCCAGAAGCTGGAAGGCGTGCTGGTGTCAGCGCGACAGGACGGTTCGCCGGTGACCACCACGGTCTATACCGACCAGAATGGCGAATATTTCTTCCCGGCCCTGCCGGACGGCAAATATCGCGTGTGGGCGCAGGCCCTCGGCTTCCAGACGGCGAACAACAACGTCGATCTGAGCGCAACACGGCATCAGGATTTTGCCTTCGCGACGATCACCGATTCCGAGGAACGCATTCGTCAACTGCCGCCGGAAATGCTCGCTGCGGCGCTCCCGGAAGACACCGAAGCGGATGCCAACATCAAGCGCATCTTCCACAATCAGTGCACCGGCTGCCACACGCCGGGCTATCCGCTGCAGTTCAAGTTCGACGAGGCCGGCTGGAACAAAGTCATCAACCTATATGAAGACAATTCCGAACCTTCCCGGCCCCAATGCCAAGGTGAACGGCATCATCAACTATAACCAGAAGCAACTCGCGGCCTACCTCGCCCGCGCCCGCGGCCCCGGCGAGACTTCGATGAAATTCAAGGACCGTCCGCGGCCGACCGGCGAAGCGGCGCGCGTGATGTGGAAGACCTATGACCTGCCGCTCAATCCCAATGTCGGCATCGGCGTTCTCACCGACCACAATCCGAACGACGGCTCCGACTGGAGCCTCGGCACCACCTCGCGGCTCGGCCAGCTCCCGCATGACGGCGGGATGGATTTCGACGGCAACCTCTACTACACGGTGAACGCACCGAACCGCATCGTCACCGTCGGCAAGGTCGACGGCAAGACCGGTCAGGTGAAGTACCTCAAAGTGGAAAAGCGCGACAGCTCGGGTGCCGCGACCGCCCACGGCCTCACACGCGATGCCGACGGCAATTTCTGGTTCGACATCAATCCCGGCCGGCGCAGCCTCGGCAAGCTCGAAACCAAGACCGAGAAGATCAGCATCTACGAGACGCCGCCACCCATGTCGCCGCTCGGTGGCGCCGTGACCATGGACGTCGACGGCAAGGGGCACATCTGGGCGTCAGCGCCAGACGGCGTCGTCTCATTCGATCCGAAGACGGAGAAATTCACCGACTTCAAATCGACCTTGCCGTTCAAGAACGCCAAAGGGACCAACAGCACCTATGGCGCCGCCGGCGACCGCGACGGCAACGGCTGGTGGGCGCAGATGGCCTTCGACACCATCGGCAAGGCCGATATGACGACCGGAAAGGTGTCCGAAGTCACCCTGCCGTCGCTCAAGGATGAGCTCGCCCGCGTTCCGCCGGCGGCCAAGGCTTTCTACGACAGCGTGACCGATCTCTCCAACGGCAACCCGCTGCCGTGGTCGGAGGGGCCACGCCGCATGGGCACCGACAAGAACGCCGATGTGCTCTGGGTCGGCAATTCCTGGGGCTCGTCGCTCGCCCGCATCGACACCAAGACGTTGCAGGCAACGATTATTCCGTTCCCGGACCCGAGCTACCAGCCCTATCACATTGCGGTCGACCAGAATCACAATGTCTGGGCCAACATGTGGACGACGGACCGGATCGCCAAATACGACCCGTCCAAAGGCGAGTGGACGTTCTTCGACACGCCGACCCGCGGCACCGAAATCCGTCACGTCTCGCTGCTGGAGCGCAACGGCGTCACCAAAGTGATCGTGCCGCTCTACCGCGATAGCAAGATGGGTGCAATGACGCTGCGCAGCGAGGCGGACATCGCGGCGCTCAAGGCTCAGGTGAAATAAAGCCTGAGGCACGAGGGGGCCGCACCACGAACCGTTGGGCGGCCCGCTTCGGTCAAGCCCTCTTCGAGCCAGGGGCCGAGTTTTTGGAAAAAGGCTCGGCCCTTTGCTTTGTGCGTCCGCTTGGCTAGAGCGGGATGCGTTCAGGTTGAAATCGCCTCCCGCTCGATTGTCATTGATTTTGCGCATGATCTTGTCCGAAAAGTCTGCAACTTTACGGGATCATGCGCTAAGGGTACGCGCGCGAAAATAACTGAATCGGTCTCAAGGCCGTTCGCCGCATCGGGCTCAGGATTTCTGCCGAGCGTGGGAGCAGTTATTTTCGCGGGAGCCGTGAGCGGGATGCGTTCAATTTGTACCGCCTCCCGCTCGATTGTCATTGATTTCGCGCATGATCTTGTCCGAAAAGTCTGCAACTTTACGGGATCATGCGCTAAATCGAACGGACGATTGCTCGGCGCATGATCCCGAACTTTTCGGACAAAGCTCATGCGCAAATCAAAGTAGCCGGGCGGAGGCGTTTCAACTTGAACGCATCGCGCTCTTGCATGTGGGTTTCGTGGCGGTCGTCCCACGAAACGGGCGAAAAGACCGGAGTATCATGCACCGAACGCACAGCGTGCGCCGTCTTGCGATCGTCGTCGGTGTGCTCGCTGCGGGCGGTGTCCTGGCGAGCTACCTGGTCGCGGAGAAACCTGGACCGCGGGACTTCGACTTCATCGCGCTGCCGCTTGCCATGGCGGTGGCGGGCGCCCTCGGCTGGGGAGCGGTCCGTTTCGCCGCATGGGTGATTGCAGGCTTTCGCAACCCTGACGCATGACCTCGAAAGGTTGCGGACCTTTCGGATAGACCCTGCGCAAAAATCGAAGGCGATCGAGCAAAGTCGCTTCAAGCTGCCCGCATCCCATTCTCCTGACCGCGGATGCAACGGCAGCCACTCCTGTCATCGACGAGTTGCGGGTCCGCAATTTGAAATGCGTTTCGGTCGCGACATGCGACGGGCCCCGCGCTAAACCGGGCTAAATAGCCCGTCACTGGAGCCGGGGCCGCATCATGACCGTATCGCCGTTCGAGATCGCCCGCATCTTGTCCGAGGCGCTGCCGCACATGCAGCAATACGACGACGAAATCGTCGTCGTGAAATATGGCGGCCATGCCATGGGCGAGGAGACGGCCGCGCGAAGCTTCGCGCGCGACATCGTGCTGCTGGAGCAGACCGCCATCAATCCCGTGGTGGTGCATGGCGGCGGCCCGCAGATCGGCGACATGCTGAAGCGGCTCGGCATCAAGTCCGAATTTGCCGCCGGCCTGCGGGTCACCGACGCGGCGACCATCGAGATCGTCGAGATGGTGCTCGCCGGCTCGATCAACAAGCAGATCGTCGGCTTCATCAACGAGGCCGGCGGCAAAGCCGTCGGCCTGTGCGGCAAGGACGGCAACATGGTCACCGCGCGCAAAGTGACCCGCACCGTGGTCGATCCGGGCTCGCATATCGAAAAGATCGTCGATCTCGGTTTTGTCGGCGAGCCGGAAAAGCGTCGACACCATGGTGCTCAACCAGATTCTCGGCCGTGACCTGATTCCCGGTGCTGGCGCCGGTCGCGACCTCGCACTGGCGGCGGCACCTACAACGTCAATGCTGATACCTTTGCCGGCGCGATCGCCGGCGCACTGAAGGCCAAGCGGCTGCTGCTGCTGACCGATGTGCCCGGCGTGCTCGACAAATCCAAGAATCTTGTCAAGCAGCTCGCGGTGGATGAGGCGCGCGCGCTGATTGCCGACGGCACCATTTCCGGCGGCATGATCCCGAAGGTCGAAACCTGCATCTATGCGTTGGACGCGGGGCGTCGAGGGTGTCGTCATTCTCGACGGCAAGGTCGATCACGCCGTCCTGCTTGAACTGTTGACCAATCACGGCGCCGGGACGTTGATCCACCGATAGCGGCCGATCCGGCCGATGTTTGTCGAAGGCTACAACCGAGGCGGAACTGATCGCTGCCCCTCCGTCGAAAGGACCTCGATGCGGCATCGGCGCGGCAAACGACCAGGCTGCCACCAACTTCCTCAGCGTCGTCTACGCCTCATTCAAGCGATCCTGGCCTCGATTGAAGGATCGCATAGGGCAAAGCAGAGCCTCATCGGGGACCGACAATGCTCGGGCGTCACTTTGACCCGTCTTGCGCGGCAACGGCCTCGGGCGCTACCGTTCGTCCATGGAGCGCAAAGACGAGCCGCCATTGTTGCCCACGGCCGCCGATGTCGATGCCGCGGCCGAACGGCTAAACGGGGTCGCGTTACGCACCCCGCTTATTTCGTCGCCCGCACTCGATGCCCTCACTGGCGCGCGCGTGTTCCTGAAACCGGAGACGCTTCAGCGGACCGGCTCATTCAAGTTCCGCGGCGCCTACAACAAGCTGTGTTCGTTGCCGGCGCACAGCAGGCGCAGCGGCGTGGTCGCGTTCTCGTCGGGTAACCACGCCCAGGGCGTCGCCGCCGCCGCACGGCTCCTCGATATGCCAGCGGTGATCGTGATGCCGCGCGATGCGCCGCGGCCGAAGCGCGAACGCACAGCCGCTTTTGGCGCCGAAGTCATCCTTTATGACCGCGAGCGCGAGGATCGCGAAGCCATCTCCCGCCGCATTGCCGAGGCGCGCGGTGCCGTGCTGGTGCCTCCATACGACGACCCGTTGGTGATCGCCGGCCAGGGCACCGCCGGGCGCGAGATCGCCGAGGACATCTTCCGCCTCGGGCACTCGCTCGATTGCGTCGTGGTGAATGCGTCGGGAGGCGGGCTGACGGCCGGAATTGCTCTCGCGGTCAAGGCACGGGCGCCGTCAGCGCGCATCTACACCGCCGAACCCGTGGGTTTCGACGATCACGCGCGCTCGTTCCGAACCGGCCGGCGCGAGGCAAACGCAAGCCTCACCGGGACGATCTGCGACTCGCTGATGGCGCAGACGCCTGGAAAGCTCACCTTCGAGATCAATCGCACGCTGGTCGGCAACGGTGTTGCGGCGACCGACGAGGAGGTGCGACAGGCCGTAGGGTTTGCTTTCCGCGAGCTCAAGCTCGTCGTCGAACCGGGCGGAGCGGTCGCGCTGGCAGCACTGCTTGCCGGCAAGCTCGATGCCGCCGGCAAGACCGTCGTGGTTGTGCTCTCTGGCGGGAACGTCGATCCCGAACTGTTTGCGCGACTTGTCGCGTAATGCGCAGAGTACGGCGTCACCGTCGAGTTGCCGTCGCCGCGCTGCGCGCCGCGGTAGAGGCTTGGTTTTGCGCATCATCTTGATCCGAATTGTCTGCGGCTTTTCGGATCGTCCGCTACGTCATTGCGTTTGTGATTCGAGATCCGCGCGGGCGGGATCGGCCCTGAGCGCCGGAGTATCATGAATGGCGGCCGTCGCAGTACCGGCGCTCGCGGAGGCTGTGGTCGTCGAACCACAGGTCGGGACGATAGCCGCGAGTTCGCGGCCGCGCAAAAAAATCATCCGAGGCGTAAGACCGCCGCGCTGATCGATCCATTCGCGCAAATTCGCCGGATAAACGTCCATCATCGCGCGCGTCGCCGGAGCGCTCGACCGCCTGCCGCCATGCGCCGTTGGCCGCCATGCCGCGTGGAAGCCGAGCACAGCTCTCGACGTCGCGCACACCTTGTCGTGCGGCAGCATGCCAACGACCAGCGTGCAGGCCGACAGGCACGCGCCGTCGATGACGACCTGTTCGCCGGCGGCCCGCGCCCGGATGAAGCGCTCGGCGTAGTCGATGATTCGGCCGCCGCGGTCGGCGGTGATTCGTATGGTGGCGTGGGCAAACGAGGTCGAAAGCACGGTGGCAACAGTGCAGGCAGCGAGAACCGCAAGTCGGCGCATAGACCCTCCTCCGCATACAGCGCGACAACATCACAGGTAAAGCGGAGGATTTATGGCGAGGCCACCAATTTCTTTCCTTGGGAGACGGAAATCCACGCATTGTGGAGAGCGTGCAACGCTCGGCAGAAATCAGCAGCTCACTGCGGCGAACGCCCTGCGACCGATTCCGTCATTTTCGCAAGTCCTTATCCCCACAGCTCGCGCGAGATCGGGTGCACGACGCTGCCCTCGTAGCGTACGCCATTGCTGCGATCGCGCGCGAGCAGCAGGGGACCGTCGAGGTCGACGACGCGCGCTCGCGTGGCGAGCAGCAGAGCAGGTGCGATCGCAAGCGACGTCGCGACCATGCAGCCAACCATGACGGCCATTCCCGCCGCCTTGGAGGCTTCCACAAGCGCAATCGCCTCGGTCAGTCCGCCGGCCTTGTCGAGCTTGATGTTCACGGCGTCATATTTGCCTACCAGTTGCGCAAGAGACGCGCGATCATGCACGCTTTCGTCGGCACAGACGGGGATCGGCCGCTTGGTCATGGCGAGCGACGCATCCTGGCCCGCCGGCAGGGGCTGCTCGATCAGCGTGACGCCCGCGGCTGCGCAGGCCGCGAAATTGCGTTCCAGATCGGCTGGTCGCCATCACTCGTTGGCGTCGACAATCAATTCGGCGCCGGGAGCCGCCTCACGCACCGCTGCGATGCGTTCCGGGTCGCCCTCGCCACCGAGCTTTACCTTCAAAAGCGGGCGCGCCGCCGCCCTGGCTGCGGCTGCGGCCATCTGTCCTGGCGTGCCGAGCGAAATTGTATAGGCCGTGACGCAAGGGCGCGGAGAGGGAAGCCCCAAAATCCGGTGGGCCGGCCGCGCGCTTCGTTTGGCCTCGAGATCGATGAAGGCACAATCGAGCGCGTTGCGCGCGGCGCCGGCGGGCAGCACGCTTTGCAGCTCGGTGCGATCAAGGCCGCGGCCAATGTCATCGGTCAGGGCGGAGAGGGCCGCGGCGACGCCTGGGACCGATTCGCCATAACGTGCGTAGGGCGTGCATTCGCCGCGGCCGACGAAGCGCCCCTCCGAGAGTTCGACGACGACCACTTCGGCCACGGTTTTTGCACCGCGACTGATGGTGAAGGCGCCGGCAATGGGCCAACGCTCGCTGCGCATGACGAGGGCGACAGCCATGGCAGGTCCCGACCGTCGTCACTGACGCGGGTGGCGGCGGCCGTGCGCGCAAGATCGCGCACGGCCTTGTGTGAACACCTACTCGAATCGCCCGGCCGCATGGGCGAGCATGGTGTAGACCTTGCCGGTCTCCGAGGTCAGATAGTTGCGCGCCAGCACCTGACCGCGATCATCCCGTGACACCTCGTTCAGAAGACGCTCGAACTCGCCGATATATCGATCGACGGTCGTGTGGAACTCACGGTCGGACTTGTAGCGCCGCCGGACCTCCTCGAAGGCCTTCTGGCCCTGCATCGTGTAGAGCCTGCGCGTGAAGACGTTGCGCTCCCCACGATTGTAGCGTTCCCACAGCTCTGCGGCAGCGTCATGATCGATCATCCGCGCAATGTCGACCGACAGCGAATCGAGTGATTCGATGGTGTGGCGGGCGTTACGTTCCTCCGGTCGCCCACCGCGCTCGTCGTGGCGCGGTTGCGCGAAGCCTTGACCTTGACGTTCCTGACGTTCCTCCGTTCGGCCCGCATCCTCGCCCTCGCGCGAGGCGCGGGTCAGCAGCTCCGAAAGCCAGCCGCTGCGACCCGGGGCGCTGCCGTTCTGACCGGCCGGCGCCACCGAGGGCGCCTCGACCCGACTGCGGGAGGCGGCGGCCGGCGGAGCTGCGGGCACGCTGACAGCCTCGGACCGTGCCGCGGTGTGCCTCGCTCCATCCTGCCGCGATGCCGCGCTGGCGACGCTCGCCTCCTCGCGATAGCCGCGCCGCGCCGGCACCTCGGCCGTGGCAGTATCGAGACCGCGGCCGTGACGGGCGACGATGCGGTTGAGTTCGGCGAGCGCCTCCATCTGGTCGACGATCACGCGACGCATCTGAGCCGCGCTTTCGGCGGTTTCCTCCGGCAGCTTGAGGACGCCGCGGCGCAACTCCTCGCGCGTCCCATCGAGTTCCCGCTGCATGTCGCCCGACATCTGCTTCATCGCGTGCATGATCTCGGCGAAGCGGTCGGTGGACTGCTGCAGCAGCTGCTGCGCCTCGATCACGTTCTGCTCGAACAAGCCCTTGCTGTCGCCTGACGCCTGCTCATAAAGCTCGCGCAGGGCTTCCCGCGTGCGCTGCGTCTGCCCCTCGGTGGCGGAACGGAGCGCGGCATGCTGCTCAGCGATCGAACGGGCGCCTTCCGAAGTCGCTTCGGCGACCAGGCGGGCGACGTCGCGGGCACGCTCTTCCGCCGCGCGCAGCGAATCGTCGAGCAGCGTAGAGAACCGCTTCAACCGCTCGTCGAGGTCCTCGGTGCGGCCCGACACGGCAGCGACGAGCGATTCGATGGCGGCCTTGCGCTCCTCGACCGCGGTCGTGCTCGACGCGTTGCTCCTTTCGAGCAGCTCGACGGCGTCCGCAAGCGCCCGGCCGTGGCCGTCGAAGCGGGCGGCAAGGTCGCCGAACTCGCCCATCACCTTGGACGACATTCCATAGAAGGTGCCAGAACTCTGGACATGCTGGTCCATTTTGCCGGTGGTGGAGTTGGCGTCTTCCAGCAACCGGCTGGTCGATGAGACGAATTCGCCGATGCGCGTCGTCAGGACCTGCTCGATCGAGCCGAGATTTGTCTGCGCGCTGCCGAGCACTTCCTGAATCATGCCGTTGGCGTCGCGCATACGTTCGAGCAGCGCCGTCGTGTCGGCGCGCAGCATGCTATGGGTTTCGAGCAGTTCGGAAACCGTCGATTCGGTCGTCTGCTTCGATTGCTCCACGGCGCCGGCAGCGGTCTGCTGGAGCTCCCTGAGGCTTTGCGAGACGGTCACGGTTGCCTGCGACACCGATGCTCGCGTCGAGTCCTGAAGCTCCTTGAGCGTGCGGCTGACGATGCTCGTCGCACTGGAGCTCGGCGTCGTTGATGATGCGGGCAAGTTCGCTGCTGTTTTCCATCATCGACTGGGCGAAGGCGAAGGCCTTCACGTCGATCGCTTTTGTCGCGTTTTCGGCCGCCCGCTCGATCTCGACGGAGAACTGTCCGCCTTTGGTGGCGATCGCGTTGATGAGACCGCTGCTCTTTTCGTCGAGCAGGCTCGTCAGCTCCGTCGAGCGTTGGCGAACCGATGTCGTGATTTCATCGGCCTTGCCGACGAAATTACGCGCAACCTCGGAGCTGACCCCGAGCAGTGTCCGTTCCACTTCGGTGGCGTTCTGCTTGAGCGTGGAGCTCGCGCTCGACGACAAGGTGATCAGCGTTCGCTCGATCTCGGAGGCGGTCGATCGCACCGAGGCCGCGGTGGATACGGTGAGCTCGCCAAGCGCGCGACCGGCTTCCGTGCTGTTGGTCCTGATCGCTTCACTGAGCTCCCCGCCCCGCGTCTGCATCAGTTCGGCGGCCTTTCGGCTCTCCTGCTCGACGGAATTGGCGACGGAAGAAACCGTGCCGACCACGAACTCCGCGGCGGACCGGGTGCGCGTCTCCACTTCGTCGGAAACAGTCCGCGTGCGCTCGAGCAGCAGGTCGGCCGCCTCGGTGGCACGCGCGCCAATGTGCTGGGTAACGTTCTGAACCCGGGTCATCGCCTCGTCGGTGGCGGCCGTGGCCCGGGTTTCGAGTTCCGCAATAGCTCCTCCAAGGCGCGACACCGCGAGATCGGCAGCGGCAACGGTCCGCGTCTCGATATCGGACCCGGCAGCGCCAAGGCGCGAGACGGCGTTCTCGGCCGCCGCATGGGTGCGCGTCTCGATCGCGGCGCTGACACCGCCGAGCCGGGTCGCGGCGTCCTCGGCCGCCGCATGCGTGCGGCTCTCGAACTGCGCGCTGGCGCCGACCAGGCGCGTGACGGCGGAATCGGTGACCGTCAAGGTGCGGGTCTCGATTTCGCCACCGGCACCGCTGAGCCGGCTGAGTGCGAAATCAGCGGCGGCGGCGGCACGCAGTTCGATATCGCCGCTGGCGTTGGCAAGACGCGTAACCGCCTGCTCCGAAGCAGCGGCGGCACGGGTTTCGAAGCTTCCCGTCGCATCGGCGAGACGCAGAACCGCGAACTCCACCGCACTGGCGGCACGCGTCTCGACATCGCCGCTCGCGGCGCCGAGGCGCGCCGCCACAAACTTGGCTGCAGCCGCGGCGCGGGTCTCGATGTCGCCGCTGGCATCGGCAAGGCGCGTGAGCGCGAACTCGGCAGCGGCGGCGGCACGGCTTTCCAAATCCCCGCCAGCCGTGGCCAAACGTGCGACTGCGGACGATGCGGCGCCAGCGGCGCGAGACTCCATCTCGCCGCTCGCCTCGACAAGGCGCGCGACGATGGACGAAGCGGCGGTCCCGGCGCGCAGTTCAACCTCGCTGCTCGCGTCGGCGAGACGCGTGACGGCGAACTCGGCAGCACCGGCCGTGCGCGTCTCGAGGGCGTCGCTCGCGTCATCGAGGCGGCCCACCGCGCTCCTGGCGGCGGCGGCGGCACGCGTCTCCACCTCGCCGCTCGCGTTGGCGAGATGGGCGGCGGCGGCCTGTGCCGCGGCGGCAGTGCGGGTCTCGATCTCCTCGGTCGCCTTCCCGACCGCTACCGTCGCAAGCTGGACGGCGGTGCTGGTACGGCCGCCGATCTCGTGCGTGACCCGTTCGATCGCATTGGTCGCATATTCGGCGGCGGCGCTGGTGCGGGATTCAACCTCGAGCGCCAGTTTCTCAATACGTTGGGCCACGAACTCCGCGGCGGTGGTGGTGCGCGTTTCCACCTCGTGCGAGACGCCACCGACGCGATTGGCCAAAAATTCCGCCGCCGCGGTCGTGCGCGTCTCGACATCGCGGGACACCGCCTCGGTACGACTGACCAACGTCTCCGTCGAGCCGGTAATCAGCACCTCGAACTCGCGGGTAATCTCCACCGCACGGCCGAGCAAGGCTTCGGTCGCGCCGGTGGCGCGCATCTCGATGTCGCGCGCGACCTCGGAAGCGCGTCCCAGCAGTGCCTCGGTCGCGCCGGTCGCACGAATCTCGACATCGCCGATCACTTCGGCGGCATGGCCGAGCAGGGTCTCGGTTGCGCTCGACGTGCGCATTTCGACGTCGCGGGTCATATCGGCGATCCGGCCGAGCAGGGTCGCCGTGGCGTCGCCGGCGCGGGTCTCGATGTCGCGCGTCACGTCCGCGATGCGGCCGACGAGATTTGCGGTGGCATCGCCGGCGCGCGTTTCGAGGTCGCGAGTCGCCGCATCGGCGTGGCCGATCAGCGACTTCGTTGCCGCGACCGCACGGGCTTCGACCTCGCCCGCCACGTTATCAGTCCGTTCGAACAGCGAATTCGACTGCGCCCGAGGCCCGCAATTCAAGGTCGGTTGCCGCGGTCTCGATGCGATGGCGCAGCGTCTCGGTCACGGCCGCCGTGCGCGTCTCGACATCGTCGATCGCGGCCTCGGATTGGCCGACCAACGCCGCGGAGGCGGCGGCGGCACGGGTTTCGATCTCCTGCGTCGCCGCCTCGGTGTGGCCGACCAGCGACGAAGTGGCTGCATCGACGCGGCCGACGAGGGAGGCCGTGACCGCGGCCGTGCGGGTCTCGATCTCACGCGTCGCGGACTCCGCCTGGCCAACCAAGGCCTGTGCCGCCGAGGAGACGCGCGTCTCGACTTCGCCGGCAACGGCGTCGATGTGGTCGACCAGTCTCGAGGTTGCGGCGTCGGTACGCGTCTCGATCTGGCGCGTAGCCGAACTCGGCGTGGCCGAGCATTGCCGAGG
Organism: uncultured Alphaproteobacteria bacterium; assembly: GCA_963844635.1. Lineage (GTDB taxonomy): Bacteria > Pseudomonadota > Alphaproteobacteria > Rhizobiales > Xanthobacteraceae > JAJPKK01. Next base: position 41,074 of record CAWJPD010000013.1, on the reverse strand, counting down.
CCGCCGAAGCGCTGCGTGTCTCGATCTCGCGGGTGGCAGCCTCGATCTGTTCGGCAAATGCCGACGAAGCGGATGCAGTGCGCGCTTCGACCGCACGCGTGGCGGCCTCCGTCTCCTTCGTCAGGAGCTCGGCGGCCTTTCCGGACCGCGATTCCAGGTCGCGTGTCACCGCCTGCGCGCGGCTGACGAGTTGCTCGGTGACCTGGCTGGTGCGCGCCTCCAGATTGTTGGTGGCGGCTTCGGCGCGACCGATCAGCAGCTCCTCGAAACGGTGGATGCGGTGGTCGAGGTTATCGGCGACGTCGCGGGCGCGCTGCGCAAGCGTGTCGTTGGCGGCGTCGATCTTGGCGGCGAGCGAGGTGACGACCGCGTTGCCGTGGGTGGTCACGGTGGTGGAGATGCCGCCGATGCGGTCTTCGATCGACTTGACCACTTCGTCGCCGCCCTCGGCGACGACGCGAGCGATATCGACAATATGCTGCTGGAAATTCTCGGTCAGGCTTGAAGACCGGTTGTCCATCACGTCCTGGAAGCGCGTCAGGCGCTGATCGAGCGAGGTGGTGATCTCCATCGCCTTGCTCGAGACCCGCGAATCGAAGCCGTCGAGATAGTCCTTCATCAGGAGCTGAATATCGGAGGTGCGCTGGCTCAGATTCTCCACCAGTTCGCCGCCATGTGTTTTGACGGTGCGATCGAATTCGGCCGAGGTGTCGGGTGATGAGGTCGCCAAGCGTAGACGAATCACGGCCGATGCGATCGGCGAGATCGGTGCCGTTGCGGGTGAACATCTCCTCGAACGTCTGCAAGCGTTGCGCCAGCATGTCGCGCATCATGTCGCTTCGCGAGGTGATCGATTCCGCGAGGGTCTCGGCATTGTTGCCGAAATGCTGGGTGACGTAATCGCTGCGCGCGATGATCGTCTCGGTGATCTTGTTGCCGGTCTCCTCAAGCTTCGAGACCATGTCGCCGCCACGCAGGCTGAGATCGAGCACGATCGATTTGCCGGTGGTCTTCAGCGAATTGTTGACTTCGTCGGCACGCAACGCAATCGTTTCGGCGAGCCGGCCGGTGGTGTCGATCAGGGCCCGCGACACTTGCTCCGAGCGTTCGGAAATTGCTTCCGTCATCTCGCGTGTGCGCGTCTCTACCGTCTCCATCACGCCGGATGCTCTTCTGCGAGAACCCGTCCACCACCTCGTCAAGCCGGGTCGCCATCGACTGCTGCAGGTTATTGGCGATCACCAGGAACTGCTCGTTCAGATGGTCGGCTTTTGAAATTCAGGCTCGAGGTCAGGCGGTCGCTGGCCGATATCGATTGCCTGCGTAGTGTCGTCGCTCGTGCGTTCGAGCCGTTCGAGCAGGTCGGTGCCGCGTTCGCCGAGCTGCTCGATCATGGTATCGCCGGCAGTCCCGAGGGCGACCGTGATCTGTTCGCCTTTTTCCGCGAGCGAGCGGGTGATGCGCTGCGCCGCCTCGTTCACGCGCTCGGCGATGAGTTCGCTTACCGTGGTGATGTCGTGCGACAAATCGAGATGGACGTTGGTAATGGCGTTGCGGACCTGCTCGGCCTGTCCGACCAGCGTCTCGCGCTGCTGGGCGAGACCGTCGAGCAGGTTACGGATGCGCACTTCGTTATCGTTGTAGGCGCGCTCGAGGGCGGACACCTCGTTGTTGACGAGCGTTTCAAGTTCGGCGGCACGCGCGAGCGCACGTTCGACGCCGTCGCCCATTGCGGCCACTTCGCGCCGGATCGCCTGGCCCACCGTGACGATCGAATCGCTCGCCACGCTTTCCGGTTCGGCAAAGCGCAGCGCCGCTTCCGCCATCGAGTTGGCAACGATGCGCAGTTCCTGCGACCGCGCCACCATGTTGGCCAGCGCATAAAAGAATACGATCGGCGCGCAGAACGCCGCCAACAGGCCGATCATCACCGGCAACAGGCCGGCTTCGGAGATCATGCCGCGCAGGCCGCCGCTGAAACCGAAGATCAGGCCCAGCACGCTGATCGCCCAGGTCGCCGCAAACAGGCTCGCAATCACGAACGGCGTGTTCGAGGGGCGCCGCTGCAGCGATTGCAGGATTTGGCCGATCGCTTCCTGGTCGTCATTGGCGGCGCGCACGAGATCACGATCATCGCGACCCGGTGCCGGCGCCTCGAACGACAGATCGGCGGGAGCGCCGCGAAAACCGCGCCGTCGCGAGTCGGCGTCGAAATCGGTCGGCGGTTGCGCGGCCGAATGAGCCGGCGTGGGCTTGGTGTCAGCGTCGCGAATGTTCAACGCATCCTGGATCGCCGAAAGCGCCACCTCGGTCGGGTCTTTGCTCTTCTTCGAATAGATCGCCATGGTTGTTTGCCTCGCAAACTACGCAACTCGGTCGCAGACCGGCTGCCATGCCGCCCTGCTTGAGTGATCGTTGCCCGTCCAGCGAAGGTGGAAAACGTGCCCCGCAACCCACCCCATTGTCAGGCATTTTAGCCGGTTAATGAGAATTAATGAAACTAAATCGTAACGCCCGTTAAAACATCCTTAACATTGATTGCGGCGGGCGGTCACAAAGCGGACACGGGCCTGCCTCAATTAGCCAAGAAATGCCTTAAATGCTGCGGGAACGCGCGTGACCGCCCGGATAGAAACTGAGGCAGTCATTGCGGCAAGGTTGCGGCCGGACTGGACGTAACGACAGTTTTCAAGAAGCGGATTGACGCGGGTTGGAGCTGTATCCGGAATTACAGAAGAATGACCATCGCGTGCTGCTCTCCCCCTCCCGCTCAGGCGCAAGAGGCCAATCTCAGAGCTTCGGCGGGAGGGGGGAGGGAAGGAAGAGGGAAGAGGAAGCGCACGCGACCGCGGGCGCTTTCGAGGGTGAGGGGGTGGGTGCGCACTGACTCACGGCTCTCTGAAAGTCGGTACCAGGTTCGCGGTCGACGCGACCAGTATCGGGCAGGCGTGGCCGACGACTTGCGTGGGTGTCGACATGCGTGGTGTCGACATGCGTGGTCTCGACATGGCGAATCCGCAAAACCAACGCCGCCTCGCCTCAACAACACCGCAAGGCCGGATTAACTCGGATACAGTCAAGTTCCAAACATCGGACGGTCTTTACCGGATGTTGCGAACTCCGCCCGCATGGTCGCGCCGAACCACGCCGGCATCAGCGGAGAAGCAGGTGAGTGAAATTGCCGATCTGGCCAAGGTCGCAGCGGAACGGCAGGCAGCAGAAGATCAGGCGGTCATCGACATCGGCCACCTTGCCGCGATGACAGCCGGCGACCACGCACTCGAGGCCGAGGTGCTGGAACTGTTCGATCGGCAGGCCGGATTGCTGCTGACGCGGATGCAGCAGGCCTCCGCGGCCGGCGTCGTCGGTCTTGCCCATACGCTGGCAGGTTCGGCCCGGGGAATCGGGGCGTGGCGGGTCGCGGCGGCTGCGGAAGCGGTTGAAAGCGCGGCCGGCGACTCCGTGCGGCTGACGCCGGAACTCAAACGGCTTGCGGTGGCGGTTGCGGAAACGCAACTTGCAATTCGCCGCTGGCGTCACCCAAGGCTTGCCAGCTAGGTGGTGGCCTGCGCCTGCCGTTCCTTGCCGTCGTGTTCCCGTCGCACATCTGTTGCGATCCGCGCTGACGCAATCGGACTCCGAGCCGTCGCGCACTGGCGCGCCCGGTTTTGAGCGGTTATAGGGGTGCGCTCGGCGGCCGGCCGGGTCCTGTCTTCGGGCGCGCATGGTCAGCATAACTTACGTCGACAATTCCGGGGCGGGCCGCACCGTCGATGCCGATCTCGGGTCGACCGTCATGGAGACGGCGATCAAGAACGGCGTTCCGGGCATCGAGGCCGAATGTGGAGGCGCCTGCGCCTGCGCGACTTGTCACGTCTATGTCGCCGAGGAGTGGCGCGAGAGAACCGGGCCGCCCTCTCCGATGGAGGAGGACATGCTTGATTTCGGCTACGACGTGCGGCCGAATTCGCGGCTCTCCTGCCAGATCAAGGTCACCGCGCAACTCGAGGGCTTGGTCGTGACGACGCCTGAGCGGCAAGCGTGACAACCCGCCGGAGCGTCTCATGCCGCCGTGGCTTGCATTTTGACACCAAACGCGCTTTTTCCGCAGCCGCCGGCGGGCGGGATACCGCGTGACGGCTTTTTGAACCTGCGATCACGGCATGCCTGAACCCATCAAGACTGACGTACTCATCATCGGCGCGGGTCCGTGCGGACTGTTCGCCGTATTCGAGCTCGGCCTTCTCGACATCAAGGCACACCTTGTCGATATTCTCGACAAGGTCGGCGGCCAATGCGCCGAGCTTTATCCGGAAAAGCCAATCTATGACATTCCGGCCCTGCCGGTGGTCTCCGGCCAGGGGCTGACCGACGCGCTGATGCGCCAGATCGAGCCGTTCAAGCCGACCTTCCATCTCGGCGAGATGATCGAGACGATCGAACGCATTGGCGAGCCGGAGTTCCGCGTCAGCACCGACCAGGGCAAGGTGTTCGAGACCAAGCTGATCGTGGTCGCAGCAGGCGGCGGCTCGTTCCAGCCCAAGCGCCCGCCGGTCCCGGGCATCGAGGCTTATGAAGGCAGTTCGGTCTTCTATGCGGTGCGGCAAATCGAGCGCTTTCGCGGCAAGCGCCTGCTGATCGTCGGAGGCGGCGATTCGGCGCTCGACTGGACGCTCAATCTGGCTCCGGTGGCAAGCCACGTCACATTGATGCATCGCCGCGACCAGTTCCGCGCCGCGCCCGACAGCGTCAACAAGATGCGCGCGTTGCTTGCCGCGGGGAAGATCGATCTCAAGCTCGGCCAAGTCACGGCGCTCGAGGGCGAGAGCGGGGTGCTGCGCGCTGCCGTTGCGCGGCCCGACAAGGGCGACCCGTTCCGCGTCGAGTGCGAGGCCATGCTGCCGTTTTTCGGCCTGACGATGAAGCTCGGGCCGGTGGCCAATTGGGGCCTCAACCTGGACGAGGACTTGATTCCGGTCGACACCGCGGCTTTCGAAACCGAGATGCCTGGGATTTTCGCGATCGGCGACATCAGCACCTATCCGGGGAAGCTCAAGCTCATCCTGTGCGGCTTTCATGAAGCTGCGTTGATGGCACAGAAGGCTTACCACTACATCTTCCCCGACAAGCGCCTCGTGTTCCAGTACACGACTTCCTCCACCAGCCTGCAAAAGAAGCTTGGCGTCACCGGCGCTCCCTCGGCTACGCCTGTGGCCCCGAGTTGAATGGGTGCACGGCTCTGACGTGCCGCCGACCCGGGGAAACCGTTCCCCGAAATTGCGAGAGCCGCCGGCGCGCCTCGATCGAGATGCGTTCAATTTGAATCGCCTCCCGCTCGATTATGTTCTGCGCACCCGTCGCGGACTGGGCTCGACGATAGATGCGCGGTGATTTTGCGCATGATCTTGTCCGAAAATTCTGCAACTTTACGGGAACATGCGCTAATCGTCCGGTTTCCCCGCGTCTGGTGCGGTCACGGATCGAGCGACGGAAGGGCCTTGCTCAGCGCAGCCAGCAAGTCAGTTTCGCGGAACGGTTTGCGCAGATATGCAATGTAATCCCGCAGCCGCTCGCGAACACTGCTTTCCGGCAATGCGGTCATGACGATGACCGGGATGGCCGCCGTGTCCGCCTTCTCACGCATGGCCGCGACAAGGGCGGGCCCATCCATCGCAGGCATCATGTAATCGGCGATCACGAGATCGACCGGCTCGTTCTCCAGCTGGAGCAACGCCGCCTTTCCATTGCTGGCAACAAGAACCCGACAGCCAACGTCGCTGATCACCGCTTTCAGCCAATCGGCGATCGCCCATTCGTCATCGACCACCAGGACGGTAGGCACGGCTAGCGATCCGCATCGGATCCCGGAAGGATGAATGGCCCCGGGCCGAACGAATTCGCGATCTCGCGAAGGATCGCTTCCGCGCCTTTGTGTTCTGGATCGATCCGGATGCCGCCCGCGGCGAAATCAAAGCTGTGCATTTTCAAATCAATGTTGCGGTGCCGTGCCTTGAGCACCGTGAGCAGTCGATGGGTCTGCGAATGGAGAGTGACTTGACGGAGAACGATGATATTTTCCGCAATCGAGGAAAGGCCCGTAGGGCTGTGGCCACCTGTCAACCACGAGAGCGCTCCCGTTATGCTGGTTTCAGCTGACACTAGCGTGGTAACACCGAGCGCCCTGAGTTCGTTGCATAAAGCACTCAGGAAACCGCCAGTCCGGTCGGGCTCATCGGTCAGCATCCGGAACGCGTCGATGCCGTCGAGGAAAAGGCGAGTCACCCGTTTGGCTCGCGCCGCGCTCAAGAGTTCGAGCGCCACTTCATCGATCAGAGCCTCGGTCTCGGGACGCCAGATGATGTCGAGCGCGTCGCTCCGTTGCAATTCCTGGAACCTGAGTTGAAGGGCATTGCTTTTGAGATGCAGTGCCGCGGCATTCTCGTGGAAGCCGAACCACAGGCCGCGCTCGCCCTCCTTGAGCGTAGAGAGAAATTGCAGGCCGAGGGTGGTTTTGCCGCTTCCGGCAGGCCCGAGCACCACGGTCACCGAGTGTCGATCGACGCCGCCATTCAACAAGCTGTCGAGCACGGTGCTCCCGGTCGAGACGGCCACGCCATTGGAGATGTCCGGGACGGAGGGTTCAGCCAATAGGCACTCCAGGCGGGGGAAGACCACAAGGCCGCGATCGTCGATGCGAAAGGTGTGCGTGCCGTTCAGGTACCCTCCGCCCCTCAGCTTGTGGACCTGCAACTGGCGTTCGGCCCGCCGCCCACGCATTCGCGTGTGCAGTTCCAGCAGACCATCGACCATCGTGTGTTCTGGGGGGAAATTGTGCGATGCATCGAAGGCGCTGGTCAGCAGGAACATGGTGCAGCCGCTGAAGACCGCCTGCGTTTGCAATTCATGAACGAACTTCTTCAGCTCCAGGTCGGAGGCGGCCTTCTCATGAATCGTGATCAGGCCATCAAGCACCAGGAACTGTGCTTTGCGCGCACGCACTTCACGCCGGACGAGGTCCAGGAGCCCTTCGAGCCCCTCCTCCTCGAGAACCTGAAAAGCGCCGAGAAACGACAGTTTATCGGGGATCAGGGTTTCGTCGAAAAATCGCATCTCACGGAGATGCTGGATCATACGGGAGTGATTTTCCGCGAGCAGCGTGATGTAAAGCGCTCTTGCGCCGCGTGCCGCCTGCGTGAAGCAAACCTGATTCCCGAAAATCGTCTTGCCGGCGCCGGGATGTCCCTGGACGATATAGATGCCGCCTTCGAACACACCCCCCTTGAGAACCTCATCGAGGCCGGGAATGCCGGTGGCAATACGGCCCGGATTGGGCGAGCGTTCGATCATCTGTCCTGCGAAATGACCCGTGGAAGTGTCACCTTGAACGAGCTGCCTTCGTTCAAGGCGGTGTCCACCTCGATCTCGCCCCCCATTGCCTGCACCAATTGCCCCACCACCCACAGGCCTATACCAAAGCCACCCTGGCTTGGCGACGAAACCGCCTGTTCGAAGCGGGCAAAAATTCTTTCGCGGTCCGATTGGGAAATGCCGGCGCCGTGGTCCCTGACGACAAGCGTTACATGCCGGTCCTTGCCATCGGCGGTAATGATGACCGGCCGGCCGCCACCGTACCGCAGGGCGTTTAGAAGCAGGTTGTCCAGGATTTGCTCCACTGCGAGCGGATCGAGGGAAACCTGCAGCACGCCGCGTTCAACATAGGTGAGCTCGGAGCCGACATGCGCCGCCGCGGGCTCGTGAGCCTTGACGACGCGTCGCACCAGTTCTCCGACATCGAAGTCGTCGACACGGAGCTTCAGCTTTCCGCTCGTCATCCGCGACACATCGAGCAAGATCGTGGCGCGTTTGATGAACAAACGAACGAGCTGTTCGGTAAGGCCGACCGTCGAGCGGATTCTGGTCGGGCGAGAATGAATCCTCGGCGACCATCCGCTGCAGCCGGTCGATCTGTCCAAGGATCGGAGTGATTGGGTTGCGCAGTTCGTGCGCCGCAACAGCGAGAAAATCGTCGCGCGCAGCGACGGCCGCCTCGAGTTCGGCGACCCGTTCTTGTAGTCGGACGATCTCATCAACCAGCCGATCGAGCTGGGCTGCGCTCGCGGAGTGCACTCCCGGGGCTTCGTTTGCGTCATCGGGATGCGGCCGGCCATCGCGTGCATCCGACGTATCGAGCACAACTCGATCCGAAGGTTTGGACAAAACCTGATCCTCAAGACAACAGGTGTTGTAGCGAAAGGCCGATCCAATGGATGGGATTTTTTTGACAAACCCGTTGGAACCCAGTGTTGCTCCCGGCGTTATGCGAAGTTGTGCTGCGGCGGACCGCCCGAAGCAAGGAAGATTTGCCCACTGCCGAACGATGCGGCCCTCAGGGTGCCCCCTCATCCATCTCGAAGCTGGCGGCACCATTGCCCAGGCACTCCGCCAAAGCGGGGAGCATCATCCTGACTTCCGTCGCGAGTCTCCAGGGCGGGTTGATCGCTATGATGCCGCATGACCGCAGGCCCGCCCGGGTCGCGCCGAGGTCGAATTCGAGCTGCAGCACCTTGTCCACCTCCGCGTGCCGCAAGGCCGTGGCCAGACGCTGCGGACCGACCCTGGTCGTCGTTGGATACCAGGCCAGGTAAATTCCGGTGGGCCATTTTCTGTAGGCCCCCAGCAGCGCTTCGCGCAGGCGCTCGAAATCCGCGGTCTCCTCGAAGGACGGATCGATGATGGCAACGCCGCGCCTTTCCTTTGGAGGCACGCTGGCATTGAGCGCTGTCCAGCCGTCGAAACGCAGCACCTTTGCGCGCGCACCGGATGGGAGGCCGCTTCCGCTTCCCGGCTGGCGGACTCCGACCGGACCCGAAGGGGCCGCAGCGGCCGGCGGCGCCGCTGCGAGACGGCGGAGGTGGCCGGCGAGCGCTGCAGCGATCTCGGCCTCGCTTTCGCTGACGATCAGGCGATCTCTTGGGCGCAGCAGGCTGGCGGCGATCAGCGGCGAGCCCGGATAGAATCTTCAGGTCGTTGCCCGAATTGAAGCGTCGAACGATGGCAAGGTAGGGGTCAATCAGCGCCGCGGCCTCCCCTGGCAGCACCGCGCCAGCAAGCCGCCCGATGCCGTCCCGCCATTCGGCGGTGCGCATCGCCTGCGGCCCGAGCAGGTCGTAAAGGCCGGCGCCGGCATGCGTATCGATCACCCGGAATGCGGTTTCCTTTTCGCGCAGGTGCAAAAGCACGCGAACGAAGAGCGCGTGCTTGACGACATCGGCAAAATTACCGGCGTGAAAGGCGTGGCGGTAGTTCATGGCATCAAAGACAGGCGGGCGAACACGCGAAAGGTGTGACGCCTGGTTCAAAAGCGCCGCCGCCTCGGAATGACGAGCCGGGGTGCCTCACCCCCTCATCGCTTCCGTGATGATTTCGTAATCCGTCTTGTCGATCGCGAATATGCCACGGCGGAAAACCATCCCCCAATTCGCTCGACCTCGCGTAAACGACAATAGAGGCAGGAGCGGTCGGATCGGGGCATCGGAGGAGACGTGGAACCTCACCGCCCGGCGATAAGGCACGAAAGGGCCGCCCATATCAAACGATTCAGGCTCACCTTCCGCAACCTCGCCGATTGCCGTGAAAGCCTGAACCGGATCGCCTTCCCCCATGTGCTCCCGCGGGGAATAATAGACAATCCGGTCTCCTGCTTTGAGGCGCTGCAGCGGCGACGCTTTGCCATGGCTCAATTGGCAAAATCCTCCGGCGACACCCTTTCGAACGTGATCACGGCTCGCGACGCCGATCCAATAGGCGGTCACGGCATGGCCTGGTTAGAGCGGGGAGCGGCCAGCTTGAATTGCATTCCGCTTAATTCCCCTTGATTTGCGCCTGATCCTTGTCCGAAACCACCGAAGTCTCCAATCAAGCATCATTATCTGATGCGACTTACGAGAATACCGGAAGCCCCAAAAAGCGGAGCATGACGACAAAAGGGAGGCGGCGCCAGAGTTCGGGACAGGCCTCTTGCCCGGCTGATGAGGTTCCTCTCGCTGCCGGCGATAGGGCTTGCGGCTCAAGCCATCCTTGGGCCCGCGGTTTTGGTGGTACCGCCCGATAACGGGTTCGGATGATCGTTACTCTTTCGTTGACCGATTCGTGCCCAAGTGAGGGCTTAAAGCTGCCCTGACCGTGGGGACCGACTAACTCAAGACGGGGGGATCAGATGTTTCCGACGCGCCGGTTGGCTGCAGCGTCATTGCTGATCGCGGCTGCATCTTTTGTCTTGTTTTTGCCGTTCGAAGCACGCGCGGCAAGTTCAGGGAGCACCTGCGAAGACGGGTCCGAAGTCGCGGTCTTGCCGTCGCCGATGGCACCCTGGAAAGGCGCGCCCTTGCGCGTTCTCGTCGCTGCGGAGAAGCCGGTCGATGGCGAGCTTTCACTGATCGCGCCAGATGGGAGCGTCGCGATCAAATCGCGCGAGCGGCATGACGGACCGCCTTATTACTGGTTCGCCGAGGTCGCCGTGCCGGCCGCCGGGACCTGGCGTGCGACCCTCACGCGGGCCGATGTATCCGGTCCGTGCGGCGCCATCACCCGCGAGATCGGCGTCAGGGCTTCCAAGCCGTCGGGGCCGCAAGCGATCGAGGGCAGCGTGTGGCCGTTGCACGGCAGCTGGAACCGGGCGACGGAGAATTTGTATTCCGCATGGATCGCCAAGCTTTTTGATGCACCACTCGATGCGCAGCCATCATGGCGGGCCTGGCACGAAGTCCTCCGCGACCAGTCGCGCAATGTCCTGTTCAACTATTTTGGTCTAGGCGAAGACAAGGTTTCGCAGTCCCTGCGCCCCGATTGCGCCGACTTCGTCTATTTCTTGCGCGCCTATTTTGCGTTCAAGATGGGACTGCCGTTCGGGTATTCGAATTGCTCGCGCGGCACCGGCGGCGCCCCGCCGAAATGCTATGAGTGGTTTGACACGCTGCATCCGGACATCATCCGGCCGGCACCGCCGCCGGAGCAAAATGTTGCCTCTCTCGTTCCGCCGCCTCCGGCTCCCGTTACCCTCTTTCAGGGGTGGTTTTCTCGCTCGCAGCCCGTTGCGCCGCTCCAGCCGCTCGCGCCACCCAAGCCGCCCGCACCCAAGCATCTGGGCCTGGTCGGCAACTTCGGCGAATATTTGAGGGCGGTGAGCGACGTCGTCCATTCCGGCTCGGCGCGAACCGCGGCAAACAGTGACAAAAGTGATTTCTATCCCGTTCCGCTAACCCAGGAAGCGCTACGCCCGGGGACCGTCTACGCCGATCCATATGGGCACGTTCTGATGATCGTGCAGCGGGTCCCGGAGTTGAACGGCACGGCGGGTGTCTATCTGGCGGTCGACGCCGAGCCGGACGGGACGGTAACGCGCAAGCGCTTTTGGCGCGGCAATTTCCTATTCGTGCATGATCCGGCACTGGGCGGCCCTGGCTTCAAGCACTTCCGACCAATCGTGCGCGAGAAGAGCGGTTTGAGGCAGCTGACCAATGCCGAAATTGCGAAGAATCCGCAATACGGCGATTTTTCGCTTCAGCAGGCGCAGCTTGATGCCGAGGATTTTTACGATCGCATGGATGAGGTCATGTCGCCCGATCCGCTCGATCCGCGGGGTGCTTTGGCAGCGGCGGTCGAAGCACTCGAGGAGCAGGTGAAGACGCGGGTCACGGCCGTCGAAAACGGGCGCAAGTATCAGAGCAGCGCGCGTGGGGATACGGCCATGCCGGACGGGCCATCGATTTTCGAGACCAGCGGCGCCTGGGAAGACTATTCCACCCCCGCCCGCGACCTCCGTCTTTTGATCGCGATCGATGTCGTGCGCAATTTCCCCGATCGCGTGACGCGGCGGCCTGAACGGTACGCGATGCAAAAGGGAAGCACCCCCGAGGCCGTGAAGGCCGATTTGCAGAGCGTGCTTGCGAAGGAGGCTCGCGGCGCGTACATTTTCCTATACGCGCAGTGACGGTTCCCCTTGGTCGCTTTCCCTCAAGGACGTGATAGACCGGGCGGGGGACCTCGAAATGGCCTACAATCCGAACGACTGCGTGGAGCTGCGGTGGGGTGCGGTGGAGAGCGGCAACGAGGCGTCAACCTGCAAGCGGCATGCGCCGGGGGCGCAGCGTGGAAAAATGGCGGAATACCGCGCCTGGTTTCGCGACCGCCATTGGCCGCACGCCTAGCAGCCTGTCGGACTTGAATCGATTTCTGCTGGATTGAGCGGTACTGCGGCGAGATCAGCGACGATCAGCGGATGCCTGCGGTGTCGTAAGTGCTCTGGCACGGGTTTCATAAGGCCTTCAGAGCGCTCAGGCGCGGCTGAGCGCGTGCATCCGTTTGATGTTCCAACTCATGGTGACGAGGCTCCATTCGCCACGAACGCGGTCGATCCCGCGCAGCAGGAATTGGCGGAATCCCATCACCGATTTGATGATGCCGAACACCGGTTCCGGGGTTTGCTTGCGCACAGCATAGAGCTTCTTTGCCTTGCGGTGTGCGCAGCCGCCAAGCCATGGCCTCGACCGGAGTAGAATTCTCCGGCGCCGGCGGCGCGGCGGCAAATCGCTCCTGCCAGGAGGGATGATGCGGCTGCCGTCCGGTCGCAATCAACGGCGCGATGTTGGCCGCGGCACAGGCCACAACATTCGCCTCGCTGAAATAGCCGTTGTCGGCCAACAACGTGTCGGGTTGGCCGAGTTGTTCCGGCAAAGCGGCGAGCTTCTCGAGCATCGGCTCGATCTGCTGCTTGTCGTTGGGCGCCTGAACCACGTCGGCGGCAATCACCAGGAGGCTCCCAGCCGCCACCACCGCCTGCGCGTTGTAGCATTGCTCAAACCCGCCGCCCGCCACCGGCATGATCCGCGAATCCTCATCCGTCAGGTTGATCTGGTCCTTGGGCCGTGGCCCTTCGGCGGGAGGGCTTGGTTTGCGCCCGCCTTCTTTCTTGCCGGTCGCCGCCGCCTTCTCCTCCCGCGCCGCAAGTTTGGCGCGATGCTCAGCCATCTCCTGCTCGAAGCGGTGCTTGGCTCTCGCTTCAAGTTTGGCGCGGGCCGCCGCAAGCTTCGTCAACCGTTCCTCGCGGCGCGCCAATTCCTCCGGGATCGACATGCCGTCAACCACGGCTTCGGCCTGGTCCGCAGCTTCCGCCCGCGCCAGCAGTTCGGCCACTTCCGCCTTCAATTGGGCCTCGATCTTGGTGGCATGCTCATAGGACAGCGCACTGTGCCGGCTGGCATTGGCGTGGATTTTCGTGCCGTCGAGAGCCACCGTGCCGAGCTTGAGCAGCCCCATCTCCTGCGCCAGTTCCAGCACCCGTACGAACAGCGCTTCAATCTCCTTGAGAAAGCGCCGCCGAAACGTCGCGATGGTGTCGTGATCGGGATGATCGTTGGCAGCAATGAACCGGAAGGCGACCGAATCGTAGGTCGCGCGCTCCAGCTTGCGGCTCGAAAACACTCCCGTCGCATAACCATAAACCAAGAGGCCGAGCAGCAACGCCGGATGGTAGCCAGCCGAGCCGGTGCCCCGATAGCTCTTCACCATGGCCGAAAGGTCCAAGCCATCGATCACCTCGACGACAAACCGCGCCAGATGCCGTTCGGGAAGCCAGTCATCGACAGACGGCGGCAGCAGAAATCCCGTTGCCCGGTCAAATTCTCGAAAATGGCCCATCCTTCGGCACTCCAGCGGCGAATCAATTGCGCCAGAATACTTGGTGCCGTGTGGTGTATGCTAAGTCCGACAGGCTGCTAGTGCGATATGATTTGAATTTTCGGAGATGCTGGTCTAGATCCCGTTTGAGAATGGGATTGTGCGAGGCGATGCAACGTGATTTAAGCCAGGATTGTCGAACTTAGCGAATTACAGCCGCATGGCCGGTATTGAGACCAAGGCCAAGCGCTCCGATCTGGCATAAGGAACGGGATCAGATGTTTCCGTTCCTGCCGAACGGCGCGAAGCTTGGCCGCAAGGCGCCGCATGCCTACGAGAGCGGCAATGACCGCAATGGGAATCTCGCGACATAACGCAATGAAACCGAATTATCCACGGAACCTCGGCCAAGCGCGCGCTTATTACAAGGGGGACTCACGCGATAGAAACGAGATGACACCCAGGACCTGCCGCATGAACACTCTCTATCCGTATTTTTCCCGACACAGATACCGCGCATTGGGCGGCCTTCCGAATTGCGGATTCGCGCGGAATGGCTTGATCGCATCGCTGATGCTGTTAGCCGCTCCTGCGATCGGACGCGCCCAGGACTGCCTGCCGTCGGCCGCAGCGGTTCGGGACCAAAATCCGGACGCTTGGCCGCGATGGACATTGCGAGCGCCTGGTCACGCGGGCATCAAATGCTGGTACGCCGTCGGACGCTCCGCGGCGCTCGAGCATCGCAAGAGGGGAACGGGGATGGCTGACGATGAGGTCCAGGCGCCCGTGTCTCAAGGACATGGCATGGCGTGTGCTGATTTGCAGGCTGAAATCCTAGCGAATAATCGACGGGTCGCGGAACTTGCGGCTCAAAATGGCTGGGACATGGCTCAGGCCGGTGAGACTATGAGTGGCCTCTACGTATGGCCGGTCGTGATCGCGACGGATTTCGCACGGGAGGAAAACTCAGAGGCAACCCGTCTGCAGGATCGGCAACAGAAACTTGCGACACTTGTCGCCGGACAGTGCGAGCGGCCAGAGCTGCCTTCAGCGAGTGTGGAACATCCCACGCAATAGCAAAACGGCAGACCGAATCTCATAAAGAACGGCCGAGCTCTTTGAGCTTCTGAGCCTATCTGAGCGCTGCACTTGGCGCCTGATCCCGACAGCTTGCAGACCTTTCGCTCAACATGCGCAAATCACACGGAAGCGGGAGCGTCATTCGGGGGCTGGCCGTCGCGGACCGAAGGAATTGGCAAGATGCAAATCGGCAGGATATCGCGCTGTCCCGCAATTGTCGCGGCCCATGCGGACCCGCTGGTCGCATTATGACAGGAATGTAAAATCGTGTCACAAGCCACGAATTTGGTTTGAGAATTCTTCCATTTGTCCTGGCCTCGCGCTAAACAGAAGCCCTAAAAGGATGAGGCGGGCGTGCTGCGCGAGTTCCGTATCCGTTATTGCGGCCTGCGCTTGGCCGCTCTCGCGACGTGGCTGTGGGTAGCGGCGGGTGTGGCCGTGGCTCAGACGGTGTCCAATGTGGTGATTCCGTCGACCGCGCAGCCGGGCACGGAGCGGTCTCAGTTTTCTCAGCCACAGGCGCCGTTGGCCCGCCCGGCAGGACCGGGCGTCAAATTGCCCGATGTTGCGGCCCCTCCAGGCGCCGACAAGGTGGTTCTGCTTATCCGCGACATCCGCATCGAAGGCGCCACCGTCTATTCGCTTGCGCAGCTTCGCCCGCTTTACGCCAACCTGATCGGACGCGAAGTAACGCTCAAGGCCATCTACGATGTCGCCCAAAAAATTACAGAGAAGTACGGCGCCGATGGCTATGTGCTGTCGCGCGCCATCATTCCGGAGCAGGATTTCGCGCGGCAGGGTGCGATCGTTCATATCCAAGTGATCGAGGGCTATGTTGACAAGGTGGTGTGGCCGGCCTCTCTATCCGCATATCGCGATTTCTTCAGCTATTATGGAGCGAGGATCGCTGCCGACCGCCCCGTCAATGTGCACACCATCGAGCGCTATCTGTTGCTGGCGGGCGATCTTCCTGGCCTCAAATTCTCATCCAGCCTGAACGCGTCGAAGACGAACACCAATGCGGCGACGCTCAATGTGGAGTTCGAATACAAGCCGTTCGATGCCTTCGCCCGGATCGACAATCGCGGAACCCCGCAACGGGGGCCGCTCGAATACATCGGGACCGCGACCATCAACAACCTGTTCGGCGAGCACGACGCGCTGACCGTCACCTATGCCGACACGGTTCCGAGCCGCGAACTGATTTTCGCGGCGGCGAACTATCGGCAGGTGCTGACCGCCGAGGGTCTCGTTGCCTTCGTCAATGCGAGCGACGGGTTCGGCAAGCCTGGAACCGCCCAGCTTGACGAACTTAATTATAAGACCAAGACACTTTATCTCGATTCGGGATTGACCTTCCCGTGGATCCGCACCCGCGAGCAGAACCTCTCGTTTACCGCGCTGTTCTTTGCCAGCGACAACACGAGCGACGTGTTCAACCTGCCGTTCAACGACGACCGTCTGCGTGGCGTTAGGGTCAAGCTCGATGCGGACAAGGCCGATCAATGGAAGGGCATCAACCAGCTCAATATCACCTTCAGCCAAGGCATCGATGGTCTCGGCTCGACACCGAACAACAATCCGCTCGCATCGCGCCTTGATGGCCGGGTCGATTTCACGAAGGTAGAGGTTCTCGCGAGCCGCACGCAGCCCCTCTTCGATCCATTCTCCGCCTTTATTTCGGGTTACGTCCAATATGCCGGGACGCCGTTGCTGATTCCTGAGCAGTGCAGCTATGGGGGGAGGTTTTTTGGTCGCGCCTATGATCCTTCGGAAATCCTGAGTGATACCTGCTACATGGCGACTGCCGAGCTCCGCTACGATTTCCCTCCCTTCGGGCAGATTTCGCAGGCGCAGCTCTATGCGTTCACCGACGGGGCCGAGTTGTTCGACCGCGTCCCCGCCCCTGTCCCGGGGTATCCGTCCTGGGTGCATGCGGCCTCGGCGGGCGGAGGAGTGCGGCTCGGCTGGCTCACCTCCATGAATGCGGATCTGACTGTCGCCAAGGCCATTGACGGTCCGCGCGACGATACGCGATTTTTCTTTGCCGTATCCGCCAAGTACTAGTCGACTGATGCGATGAAATCGATCGTTCGTAGGGCGGCGCACGGCGGCCGAGACGTTGAGATATTTGCACCGCGCGGGGGCGCTGTGTCCACCGTTTCCGCCGCTGGTGGGTGCGGCGGAACTCACGTCGGTACTGACTCACGGGGGAGGGTCGCCGCGCGCCCCCCAGGGAAATCGGTTCGATTATGATTCGAATTCCTCAGACGATCGGCTAGGCACTAGGAATATTCCGAATGCGTTACCGTTCTGCGATGCTGCTGGCCACTACGGCCTTAATGCCGATCGGCGTGCCCGTTGCCGCGAATTCTGCTCCGGGCCCCGGCCCGCAGCTGCAGGTCGGTAGTTCCAATTTTTCGGCGAATCGCGGCGGGTCCTCCGGTGCGGGATTTTCGGTGAGCGGCGGCCGGGTCCACATCGGGAATTCCCTGTCAGGCAAGCACAGTCTCGCGATCGGTCGCTTCAATGCAGGCGTGGTCGGCAATCGGCCTTCCTTGCGGGCTAACGGCGGCATGACGGCGACGACCGGCGGTTTCGCGGGATTGGTCGCCCCTGGCGCCCGTCAATCCACTACTCTCACAGCGACGATGGGGACCGTGGGCCAGTCCTCGCGGGGTTCGGGATTCAGTCTCGACTTCTATGGTGACAAGCTGATCACGCTCGGCGTCACTCACGCAGTCGGGTCGAAGCTGTTCGACGGAGCGAGCGGCCAGTCCTTGTCGTCGGTCGCGTCCCAAATGGGAAGGCACCACGGCAATCACCAGGTCGAGCTGACGGCAGCAGAGACCAAGGTGGTCGTCGACTCGGTGGTCAAGACATCAGGCATGGTGGAGGCCAATTCCATCACGCAGCACAATGGGATGGTGAGGCTCGGTCCGGCGTCTGGCACCTCCACGACATTCGCGAGCAATGCGTCGTCGAAGTTCAAACCCGCTGGCGCCCTTGCGAGCAGCAGCACGGGGACCGGGAAGGGAAGCGGGAGCACTTGGAGTAAGCACAACTCGAACGGCGACAGCGCCACCACGGTCGCCTCGTTGCCGCGAGCTCCTCACGTGGTGTCCGGCGACGTGACGATCTCGGTCTCCGGAACGACCGTAACGATCGATCAGACATCGAGCAGCGCAATCATTAACTGGGGCGCGTTCAACATCCCCGCCGGCGACCATGTGGTCATTGACATGCCGAGCGCATCGGCGGTGGAGGTCGACCGTGTCACGGGTGGCCTCGGCGCATCTCAGATCATGGGGTCCCTGGTTTCGAACGGCACCGTGTTCCTGGTCAATCCGAACGGAATCCTGTTCGCTCCCGGATCGACGGTCAACGTCGCGGGCTTCGTCGCATCCACCTACGGCATCTCAAAGACGAATTTGCTGGCGGGCAATTACAATTTCAACGTCCCAGGAAATCCGTCGGCATCGATCGTCAATATGGGCGCGATCACGGCATCGCCTGGCGGATTCTTGGCGCTGGTTGCGCCGGGGGTGAGCAACTCCGGCACTCTCACTGCAAGGCTTGGGACGGTGGCGCTGGCGGCATCCGGTTCCGGCTTTAGCCTCGGCGCCGACAAACGGGTCGCGCTCGCTGCCAATGACAGCGTCTCGTCGCAGGTGGACAACGTCGCCACGGGACAACCGCTCTCGGCGCTCGTCAGCAACACCGGGACGATCAAGGCCGATGGCGGAACGGTGCAGCTCACGGCGGCGGCCGCGAATGTGGATGTCGCCTCCGTCATCAATGCGGCGGGGGTGATCGAGGCAAACTCGGTTGGCAGCAGCAACGGGACCGTTATTATCAGCGCGGCGACCGCGGCGACCAAACCCGACGGTGCTCCGGTGCAGACCGTCGATGTGTCCGGCGTCATTTCGGCTGCTGGCAAGGACGCCGCGACGACCGGGGGGACGGTTCAGATCAACGGCGAAGCGATCGCGCTGACCGGTGCCACGATCGATGTCTCCGGCGCGGCGGGGGGCGGCACCGTGCAGATTGGCGGCAAAGGCACCCCTGCTACGGCGACCAACATCACCGCGGATGCAGCGACGGTCATCAACGCCTCGGCGACCCAGAACGGAAATGGTGGGAGGGTCGTTGTCTGGGCCGATCAGCTGACGACCTTCGCCGGGCAGATCGCTGCCAGGGGTGGGCCAACTGCCGGCAACGGCGGCACGGTCGAGACCTCGGGCGGCTCTGTCAATTTCACCAACATCGTTGTCGATACGTCCGCGCCAAATGGCAACACCGGTACCTGGCTCATCGATCCGACCAATTTGACCATCGATGCTTTGGCCGCTGCGACGATCGAAGTCGCAACTCGCAACCACAAGCGTTATCGTGCAGACGAATGTTGATGGATCGACCAGTCCGACTAGTCTGGGCGCCCCCAGCAGCGGTCCGGGCGACATCATCGTCAGCGCGCCGATCTCGTGGACCGGCTCGACCGGCCTGACGCTTACCGCCGTAAACAATATCGATGTCAACGCGACGATTACGTTTTCGAACGGCTCGCTCACACTTGCGGCTGGCAATACCGTCGCGGTGAATTCAATTGTCGGCATCACCGGCGCCGGAACTGTCGCCATTACGGCGCCAACCGCTCTGAGCTTCGGCAGCGCCGGTTCCATCCAGTTCACGGGCACGCCGAACAGCGGGCAGACACTGTCGATCAACAATCAGAGCTACACGCTGCTCTATTCCATGAGCGGTGTGCAAGGCATCAACAATAGCAGCGCCAGTCTCACTGAATTTTACGCGCTGGCCAAACCGCTTGATGCAACTGGGTTGGCAAGCTGGATCCCGATCGGGACGGACGGTGCAGGAAATGTCTCGAATAGTGGGAACGGATTTACCGGCACGTTCCAGGGCCTCGGCAACACGATTTCAAACCTGAAAGTCAATCTCCCGAGTGTGAATCATGTCGGGCTTTTCGGGTACATCGGAAGCGGAGGCGCCGTCCAGAATGTCGAACGTGACCGGCGCCGCGGTCAGCGGCAACAATTATGTCGGCGGGATTGCCGGCCAGAGTATGGGCACGATCAGCCAAGCGAGCGTCAGCGGTACTATCACTGGACCGACAGCGACCTCGGCGACCAATTGTACGAACGGCGGCGGTTGTTTCGTTGGGGGCGTCGCCGGCTGGAACGGCGGTACCATCGTCGGATCGTCTGCGGCCGGAACCGTGAGCGGCTCCGGGTCCGTTGGCGGCCTGGTCGGATGGAACGACAGCGGCGCCACTGTCACGCAATCCTATTCGACGGCAAAGGTCACCGGTCCCACCGGCAATGTGCAACAAAACGATTATCAAAGCGGGATCGGTGGACTTGCGGGTTACAACGGCGGCATGGTCACGTCCTCCTATGCCAGCGGCAACGTCAGTGGCGGTATCAATGTCGGCGGCCTGGTCGGTTGGAACCCGGGCACGATCACGCTGTCCTATGCCAGCGGCAATGTCAGTGCCCCCGATACCCTCGGCGGCTTGGTCGGGCACAATTACGGCACAGTCCAAAATGCTTACGCGACCGGCCCAGTCACCGGGACGCTAAGCGTTGGCGGCCTAATCGGGGACAATTCGGGCACCGTCACGCAGACCTACGAGACCGGTCTCGTCACTGTCGTCGGCAGCGGCGAGCGCGTGGGCGCGCTGGTAGGATTTCAGCGACGGCGGAACGATTACGTCGTCCTACTGGGACATCCAGACCAACCCGCTCGGATACGCGATCGGTAGTTCCTTCAACACCCCCAGCGGCGTCCAAGGGTTGAGCACGACAGATCTGCAGAACCTTTCGTCATTCCAGACGACGTATTCCGGATGGAACTTCCAAACCGTCTGGGCGCCCCCCAATCAGGCCGGCCAGGGCGGACAGAGTAGTGCGAATTTCCCGCAGCTCTACGCGCTGACCCCCGTCGTCTGGGCGACAGTCGACAACGCAACACGGACCTACGGAAGCGCAAATCCGAGCTTCACTGCTTCGAGCTATGGCGGTCCCTCCCAGTACGTGTTCGGGGCGCCCGGAGATACGCTGAACCTGTCGCCGGCGCTCTCCACCACGGCGGCACAAGGCTCAAATGTCGGTTCCTATGGCATCATCGCACCGAGTTCCGCGGTCAGTGCCGGCAGCGTCACCTACCGGGTCGTTAGCACCGCTGCCGGCACGTTGACCATCACCCCGGCGACCCTGAGCTACGTCGCCACTCCGGCGACCAGCGTTTACGGCGCGACGCTTCCGACGCTGACCGGAACGGTGAGCGGCTTCGTCAACAATGATAATCCGTCCTCGGTGATCTCCGGCACGCCGGCCTTCGCCACCACGGCCACCTCGGCCTCGAATGTCGGAAGCTATGCCATCACCGGCAGCGGCGTCACGCTCAACAGCAATAATTACATGCTGGCTCAGGCATCGGCCAACGCGACTGCGCTCACCATCACTCCGGCGACCCTGAACTATGTCGCCACTCCGGCGACCAGCGTTTACGGCGCGACGCTTCCGACGCTGACCGGAACGGTGAGCGGCTTCGTCAACAACGATAATCCGTCCTCGGTGATCTCCGGCACGCCCGCCTTCGCCACCACGGCCACCTCGGCCTCGAATGTCGGAAGCTATGCCATCACCGGCAGCGGCGTCACGCTCAACAGCAATAATTACATGCTGGCTCAGGCGCCGGCCAACGCGACTGCGCTGACCATCACCCCGGCGACCCTGAACTATGTCGCCACTCCGGCGACCAGCGTTTACGGCGCGACGCTTCCGACGCTGACCGGAACGGTGAGCGGCTTCGTCAACAATGATAATCCGTCCTCGGTGATCTCCGGCACCCCGGCCTTCACCACCACAGCCACCTCGGCCTCGAATGTCGGAAGCTATGCCATCACCGGCGGCGGCGTCACGCTCAACAGCAGTAATTACATGCTGGCTCAGGCATCGGCCAACGCGACTGCGCTGACCATCACTCCGGCGACCCTGAGCTATGTCGCCACTCCAGTCACCGCGACGGTGGGATCCATTCCACTACTCACCGGCACGGTGACGGGCTTTGTCAACAACGACACTCTCTCATCGGCAACCTCTGGTAATGCGGCTTTCACGACGCCGGCGACGTCGAGTCTCCGGTCCTGGAACATACGCGGTGGATGGAGGCGGTCTCACTGCACAAAACTATGTCTTCGTGCAAGCGTCGGGCAATGCGACCGCGTTGACGATCGATCCGGCGACGTCGCCGACGCCACCGCCGTCCCAGCCGGTCGTGACGGCAAGTGACTTCGCGACGACCCAACAGACCCAGCAACTGACGCCCCCGCCATCCAATACGAGCAACCCGAACCAGCCTGTATTTACTTTGAACCTCAATACGACCGGAACGGGTGGAAACGGCGGTACCGGCAACGGCGGCAATGCCGGCAATAACGGCGGCAACGCTGGGAACAACGGCGCACCAACAAGAGCGGAAACAATGAACCCGGCACCGGCAATCCCACGCCCGGCAATATTGCGACTGGAAGTATCCCACCCAGCAATAGTTTCAGCGGCAATCAAGGTAGCCTCGCCAGCGGCCAATGGGGCGGCAACGGTGCGCCGTTGGGCACGCGGCTCGTCGATATGCCGTTTATTCCGTTGCCGCCGGGATCAGGCATGCCGCCGCCGGGCGAGACGCGCTTTCATGCCAACGAGTTGGAATTTCAGTTCGCCAATACCGTGACTCCGCAGCAGGTCCAGGAGATCGCGCAGCGCTTCGGGCTGACCATCGTGTCCTCGGAGCCGATCGGAATCCTTGGCCGCACGGTCTATACGTTCCGGATTGCTCCAGGCAGATCGGTCCGGCAGGTCATCCGTGAGATCGAGTTCGAACAAGATCGCGGCGGTCGCGCAGCCGGTGTACGTCTACAATACAAGCCAGGACCCCGCGCCGAAAGAAGCCGCGCCTGACACGACCGCCCCGCCTGCACTCGCCGGAAAGGCAAGCGAGCCGAGCGCGAGTGCGGGCGACCCGGCGCAATATGTGATCGGCAAGTTGCGCCTGCGCGACGTGCAGCGGATTACCAAGGGCGACGACATCATTATCGCGGTGATCGATTCTGGGATCGACCTCAACCATCCGGATCTCGCCGGGATCATCTCCGAACGCTACGATGCAGGCTGCGGCACCGCGGCCGCGGACGCTCACGGGACCGGGATGACCGGAGCGATCGCCTCCCGCCAGCGGCTGTTGGGCGTCGCGCCCAACATCAAGCTGATCGCGATTTGCGCTTTCGGCGGTGAGGCGGCGGGCAAATCCACCTCAATCAAGATCATCAAGGGCCTCGATTACGCGATCAAGCAGGGCGCCCGCATCGTCAATATGAGCTTCGCCGGGCCGCGCGATCCGGCGCTTGCCCAAGCCTTGCAGATCGCACGCGAAAAAGGCGTGCTGCTGGTCGCGGCTGCCGGCAATGCCGGACCCAAGTCACCGCCGCTCTATCCTGGGGCCGATCCGAACGTGCTCGCAGTCACCGCGACCGACGACCATGATCGCCTGTTCGTGGGGGCCAATCGCGGCAAATATATCGGCGTGGCGGCACCGGGCGTCGACGTGTTGGTGCCGGCTCCAAATCAGGGGTTCCAGCTGACCACGGGGACTTCGGTCGCGACCGCGCATGTCAGCGGCGTGGCGGCGCTCCTCCTGGCGCAGAAGCCATCGCGGACGCCCGAGGACATCCGCTCTATCCTGACCTCGACGGCGAAAGACTTGGGACCAAAAGGCGTCGACCCGCTGTTCGGGGCCGGCTTGGTCGACCCGCTGAAGGCGCTTCAACTCATTGCGCCGCAAGCGTCGAACAGGCCGGCGAGCCTTGCGCTCGCGCTGACGCCGCGTGACCCGTAGCCTACTCAAACATTGTGAAGTGCCAGTTCAGGGACGGGTAAGAGCCTCGTAGGCTCGGTCAAAACCCTTCAATTGGATATTGAATTGTACCGTATTGCCCTGCGATCCCTGGATCACCGCTTCGGCGGTGGTCGCCGCGGACATCTCTTGCAGGAGCGTGCTGTCCATGGCGAGTGTTGCGATGCATCTGGCGGTTTCGCAGCTTGCGAACTGAATTTTGCGCGCTGGCGACTTGCCGACCTGCAGCTCGACGCCCGGCGCAATGGCAACCCCGGTGGGCGTCTGCATGATGGTGACGAGTTGCTTGTTGGTGTCGATCACAATGGTCCAGTTGAATACGATCTGATTGGTGTTTTGCTGCACGATTTGCAGCACGGCCTGGCACACGCGCTTACGCGCTCCCTCCGCGAATTCGTTGCAGGTCACAACCCAGCTATCGAAATTTAGTATTTCAGTGCGCGTTGGAATTTGCGGCGGAGCCAGCTGGTTGGCTGGCGCGCCCGCAGGCGTCCGGCTCTCTTCGGGGGGTATGATCGTGCCCACCGGGCTAGAAGGTTGCACCGGCTGCGGCGCCGCTGCCGGCGGGCGTTGGACGCGCACGACGGGATTATTCTGTGCAAGGTGTTGCGGAGATTGGTCTCTACCCGGTAGCGCTTCCGCTGCCGGACCGGCTTGAGATCGCGGCGAGATGATCCCGTCTGCGCGCAGCATCTGCCCGCTGGACGCCTCCCGTGCGCTTATCGGTGGAAGGGCGATTAACATTGCGCCGCAGATGACAGCAATCCCGCTCGTCCTCGTCATTGCGGCTCCCGCCCACAACCAATGCTCATTGCACATGCCTCGACATGAGGGGGACCTGCCAAAGCAGGCGCTGCGTTGCGATTTACCCTGCATCGACCCAAGAAACCAGTCGGCCTCGGATCGCGGCGGTGCTCTCCGATGGCCAGATCGATCGGCGTCGGTGAGCAAATCGCCCCGTCGCTCTCGCTTTTTGAATGCTGCGGAGAGCGCTCGGCCGCCCTGGAGTTCAGTTCGGCACTGCTTCGCCTTTCGCCTGGGCTGACTGGCGCTGCAAGCGGTGCCGCGCCGCGGACGGACGGCGCTTTTCGCTTAACTGATAGAAAACGCTGTAGCGCGCCAGCGCGGCCGCAAATGCCTCGACGTCGACGGCTTTCGCAACCTCGAGCAAATCGAAGCCGGCGCGCACCAGGAACAGGAACTGGTCGCGCAGGATCTGCCCGGTGGCGCGCAATTCGCCACGATAGCCATAACGCTCGCGCAGCAGTCGCGCTTGACTATAGCCGCGTCCATCCTTGAAGGTTGGAAAATTCAGCGCAATGAGTGCGAGGCGGTCGAGGTCCGGCGCGAGTTCCGCAACTCTGCGATCATTCGGCCACGCAACGCCTGTCGGCGCGCCCCGATCAAGGGATTCCTCAGCAGCCCCCAACAGCCGTGAGGCCGACACGATGACCGGCACGCCGTCCGGAATCGGCGCGTCGTCGGCAACGCGGACATAGCTGTCGGCGACAATCTCACCGTTGCGGATGAGCGGCATAGACGCGATCCCTGAATGGCTCGACCCCGAGTCGCTTCACGCTCTCGACGAACGTCTCGCCGGGCCGCTCTCGCAATTCGAGATAGGCTGCTACGACTTCTTCGACCACATCGGCGACCTGCCCGTAGGGCACCGACGGCCCAAGCAGCGCGCCGAGCTCGGCCTTTTCGTCGGCACGGCCGCCGATCGTAACTTGGTACACTTCCTCGCCGTTCTTCTCGACGCCGAGGATGCCGATATTGCCGACGTGATGGTGGCCGCAGGCGTTGATGCACCCGGAAATATTGATGTGAAGCGGACCAAGATCGCGCGCGAGGTCGAGATCGCGGAACCGGCGCGTCAGCTCCTGTGCAATCGGAATTGAGCGGGCATTGGCGAGGCTGCAGTAATCGAGGCCGGGGCACGAGATGATGTCGGAGACCAGCCCCACATTTGGCGTCGCAACACCAAGATTGTCGAGCGCCTGCCACAGCTTCGGCAGGTCCCGTTGCGCAACATGCGGCAGGACCAGGTTCTGCTCGTGGCCGACGCGGATTTCTCCGAAGGAATATTGGTCCGCGAGGTCGGCAATCGCATCCATCTGGACCGATGTGGCGTCGCCCGGCGTGCCACCTTCCGGCTTCAGCGATAGCGTGACGATGGCATGACCTGGAATTTTGTGACGGGACACGGAATTGGTGAACCAGATGTCGAAGCAACGGATTGCACTCGACGTTGCCGGTCAATTTCTGGCGGATCGTCTTCAAGGTTCGGATAATCCGGGTAGCGGAACCGACCGGAGACATCGGCGACGATCGCCTCATCGATGGCGAGCGGGCCATCCTTGACGGGCTGCCATTCGGCCTCGACCTCGCGGGCGAATGCCTCGACGCCGAGCTCGTGCGACGAGGATCTTGATACGGGCCTTGTAGATGTTGTCTCGGCGCGCGAACTGGTTGTAGACGCGCAGTACCGCCTCGACATAGCTCAGAATATCGCGCTTCGGGAGGAACGGCTTGATCGTCTTGGCGATGAACGGCGTGCGGCCAAGGCCGCCGCCGACCATGACCTCGAACCCCGCTTCGCCGGCCTCGTTGCGGTAAAGCCGCAGCCCAAGGTCGTGGACCCTGACCGCCGCGCGGTCGTCATCGGCCGCAGTCACGGCGATCTTGAACTTGCGCGGCAGGAACGAGAATTCCGGATGCATCGTGGTGTGCTGGCGCAGCAACTCCGCCCAGATGCGGGGGTCCTCGATTTCGTCGGGCGCGACGCCGGCCCACTGGTCGGTGGTGATGTTGCGCACGCAATTGCCGCTGGTCTGCATGCCGTGCAGGCCGGCGCTGGCGAGGTCCGCCATCGCGTCAGGAAGGTCGGCCAGCCTGATCCAGTGGAACTGAATGTTCTGCCGCGTCGTGAAATGGCCGTAGCCGCGATCATAGCGCCGGCCGACGTGAGCCAGCATGCGCAGCTGCCGCGATGCCAGCGTGCCGTATGGGATCGCGATCCGCAGCATATAGGCATGGAGCTGTAGGTAGACGCCATTCATCAGCCGAAGTGGCTTGAATTCGTCCTCGGTCAATGCGCCCGACAAGCGCCGGCCGACCTGATCGCGAAACTCGGCGACGCGTTCCGCGACCAGCGTACGGTCCAACTCATCATAAAGGTACATGTCGAGTTCCCGCGCCGGCCGGCAACGTAATGGTGGGACCGGCGTGGCGAATATGTTCGCGCAAGTTTCCGGGCTGCGGCCGGCCCTCGGGGTCGAGCCGCACCGGAGCGACATAGGCCCGACCGCGGTGATGTCATCGGCAGCGGCCCCGGCCAGCAATTCGCTGGCTGCGGGCGCGGTTGTAACGACGGCGGCAGCTTCGAGCGAAATGGACCAGTTGCCGTTGCGGGTCCGGTACACGACCGCACCGTCATCGAGCCGGTTGGCAGTGACGATGACCGGTCCGGTGATTTTCAGTTTCTTCTGTTCAAGAGGGGATGTCATCGCAGATGGTTCCGAACGCAGTGCGGGGATCCAAGCGGCCTCGGCGTCGGGGTGAGGTACATGCCGTCATTCCCTGCTTGCTTAGAATGACGTTTCATATAGTAATGAAATCAGCGGAACAAATAGAAAATAATTCTGCTATTTGGGAGTTCGTTCGTGCAAGAGTTTGCTGTTCAGACGGTACCCCGCGGCATCGATTTTCCAACATCGCTTGAGGGCAGACCGGCGCTCGATCGGCTCCGGCGAACCCGAGCGGGCCGGCCGCTGGTGGTGGGAACGGGACAGCGCGAAAGGGTGCGGCCTCCATGTCGGTCATCAAGCCCGATGAACACAGGGCCGTTGGCGCGTCGTACTCTCCGCGAATCTGCGGTGAAATCCGCAGTCACGGGATGTCGCGTTCCCAATTGAGGCCGGCAAGAACCTGTCTCGCCATCCCGACCTCTGCGGGATCGATCTCCGCATGGGCCGCGAACGCGATCAACAGGCTCTCATCCGCGTTCAAATATTCGAGTACGCCGACGAGGAAATCCGGCGCTTCGGCCGCTTTGCGGATCATTGTCGGATCGATCCCCGTTAGCGCGAGAAAGCGCGACAGCAGTTCCGGATCGCCCGCGACATAACCGAGCGCGTCGGCAGCAAGCGCGCAGGCAGCATCCCGACGTGTCTGCGGGTCCTGCACTCCTGTCCGGCGATTTCTTTCCATGTTTTGCTCGGTACCAGGCACCAAGGGAATTTGGCCTGCGTCCACGGCGAGCCAACTGAATAGGCCCAAAACTACGGCGCGTCGGCCAGCAGTTCGCGCGCGAGTTTCACCACCTGCGGCGGCGAGGCATAAAGGTCGCGGATCAATTTCTGTACCTCGGTGCCGCCGACCGGGCGCACTTCGAGCATGAGCTTGCGCATCTCGGCAAGGAAATCCGGATCGGCCATCGTCGCATCGAAGGCGTTCCGCAAGGCATCCACGCGTTCGGCGGGAAGCTCAGGCGGAGCCGCGAACGGCCTCGCAAAGCTCTGCCGCGCCACGATCAGCTTCAATGCCGCAAGCTTGCCGGGATCAACCACGAGGTCCAAGATCAGCGGGACGTTGGGCAGGTCCTCGTGCTTTGCGAGCGCGATCTGCACGATGATGTCGATCTGCTTGTTCGCGAGCAGGTCGCGGTTGCCGCTGACGATGCTGCCCCACGACCAGCCACACCGGCCGTCGATTTCGCCGCGCTCCATCGCGAGATTCATGCTGGCGCCGTCCGGATAGCCGGTCACGATGCGCATCGGCAGGTGAAACAGGTTGCGCAGCACGACCGAGAACGCGTCGCTGTCGGCGCCGGCGCCGGATGCACCGATCAGCGTCTTCTTGACCTTCATGTCCTCCCACGAAGCGACGCCGCGGGAAGCCATGATCGCGCAGACGCCGACCTCGTTCGATACGCTTCCGATCCAATTGAGTTTCGGTGCATCGAACTGTGCGCCGTCCGGATGACCGATCAGGGGCTCGAAGACGATGCCGCGAGCAAAACTCGCCAGCACCGTGCCGTCGCGCGGCGCCGCGTTGTAGAGGAAGTTCACCGATTTAAGGCTGCCGGCGCCCACCATGTTCTGAACCACGACCGTGGGATTGCCGGGTAGGTGTTTTCCGAGGAAGCGCCCGACCTCGCGCGCGTAAAGGTCGTAGCCGCCGCCCGGGCCGAAGCCGACGACGATACGCACTGTCTTGCCGGCATAGAATGGCGACGCGGATTCCGCTGCGCGCATCGGGGTCACGCCGATAGCCAGCATGGCAAAGACCATCAACAGGCAGGTGGTCCGTGCGGCCGGACGTAAACGGGCTCGGCGGTAAACGGCCAAAGTTTCGATGGGGCGGGATGACGTTACGGGCAAGCTCATCGCGCCTCCAGGAACAAAGCTCGCAAGCGCCTTCCGAGAGCTCGTCGGCGGCCGCCAATCGCGCACTATACAGCGGGCGGTGGTGATCGAATGCTAACCACGGAAGCAACGAAATCCTACGCTCCGGGAATGGGCCGATCAAGCGGCGGGCGAAACGGCATCGGGAGTACGCCTGCGCCGCGCGCGGGCGATCCCGCAATTCGCTGTCAAATCGATGAAAATATGCGGCGTTTTTGCCGGAACCGGCGGCGTCTCGCCGGCCGTTTCACCGATTAACATCTCGTTCACAAATGCGTGGAATTTGCGTTTCTGAAAGGAATCCGCTCTAGGGTCGGCGCGTGCTTGACGGTTCGCAATTGCGGGGCGCGCGCGGTGTGCGGGCGCGGACGGCGTCAAGACAACGAAAGGGCGCAAGGTGGTCAAGACCGTCCTGATCGTGGAGGACAACGAGCTCAACATGAAGCTATTCCACGACCTGTTGGAGGCTCACGGCTACAAGATCGTCGGCACGCGCAACGGCGTCGAAGCGATCGAGCTCGCGCGCAGCCATCGTCCCGATCTCATCCTGATGGATATCCAGCTTCCGGAGGTCTCCGGCCTCGAAGTCACCAAGTGGATCAAGGACGATCCCGAACTCCATGCCATCCCGGTCGTTGCCGTCACCGCCTTCGCCATGAAGGGCGACGAGGAACGCATCCGCCAAGGCGGCTGCGAGGCCTATCTGTCGAAGCCGATTTCGGTCGCCAAGTTCATCGAAACCGATCCGCCGTTTTCTCGGCGCCGCGGACCTGCACCGAGGGAGAGTGTCGATGACCGCCCGCATCCTCGTTGTCGACGACGTCCCGGCCAACGTCAAGCTGCTCGAAGCGCGGCTGACGGCCGAATATTTCGACGTGCGTCACGGCGAGCAGCGGCGCCGAGGCGCTCGCGATTTGCGAGCGCGCCGAATGCGACCTCGTGCTGCTTGACGTGATGATGCCGGACATGGACGGTTTCGAGGTGTGCCGCCGGGTCAAGAAGAACCCGGCCACCCAGCACATCCCGGTGGTGATGGTGACCGCGCTTGACCAGCCGTCTGACCGCGTCGCTGGCCTCGATGCAGGCGCCGATGATTTCCTGACCAAGCCGGTGTCGGACCTCGTGCTGGTCGCACGCGTACGTTCGCTCGCGCGGCATGAAGATGATGACCGACGAGTTGCGCATGCGCGCGGTCACATCGAAGGAGATCGGTCTCGAGCACCCGAACCTCGAGGCTGCGGCCGACGACGGCCGCCGGCGGCCACATCCTCATTGTCGACGACCGTCAGGCATCTTATGACCGCATGGCGCAGACCCTTGCAAGCGAGCACACCGTCGATGTCGAGGTCGATCCCCGCCAGGCCATGTTCCAGGCCGCGGAGGGCAATTATGATCTCGCCATCGTGTCGCTCGGACTGGAACACTACGACGGGTTGCGGCTTTGCAGCCATCTTCGCTCGCTCGAGCGCACGCGCAACTTGCCGCTGCTGGCGGTCGCCGAGGCCGACGACAATGCAAGGCTGATGCGTGGCCTCGAGATCGGCGTCAACGATTACCTGATCAGGCCCGTCGACCGGCAGGAGCTTGCTGGCCCGCGTGCGCACCCAGGTGCAGCAAGAGGCGCTACGCCGAGAACCTGCGCGATAATGTGCAGCTTTCGATCGAAGCGGCGATCACCGATGCGCTCACCGGGCTGCACAATCGCCGCTACATGGAAATCCACCTCGGCACGCTGGTCGAGCAGGCCGCCGCGCGCAACCGGCCGATCAGCATCCTCGTTCTCGACATCGACTTCTTCAAGGCGATCAATGACACATACGGCCATTCCGCCGGCGACGAGGTGCTGAAGGAATTTTCTCGACGCCTGCGCAAGGCCGTGCGTGGCATTGACCTTGCATGCCGCTACGGCGGCGAAGAGTTTGTCGTCGTCATGCCCGATACCGAGATCGGCGTCGCCGCGATCGTGGCAGAGCGGCTCCGCCGGCGCATTGCGTCTGAGCCGTTCCCGATTTGCCAGAATACCCGCACCGTCCAGGCCACCATTTCGATCGGCATCGCCGCGATGCTATCGTGCGAGGACAGGCCGGCCGATATCGTCAGGCGCGCCGACCAGGCGCTGTATCGCGCCAAGCGGGACGGCCGCAACCGCGTCGTCGCTGACGCCGCCTAGAGCGGGATGCGTTCAGTTTGAATCGCCTCCCGCTCTAAGCGCGATATCCGGGACGCGCTCGTCCTGCGCACGTCCAACCGGATGTAGCGGCGCACACTTGCCTGTACGCAAACACAATCGCGGGATGCGCCACTCGTCCGGGCTACGCTTGCTGAAGAAAACACGCCGGATCGAAGGCGCCGGCTGACGGGCGCCCCCTTTTGCGTGTGCAAACCACTGTTTATTGACCGACCGGAGGCAGGCCGCCCTTGTAAAGGAAGCGCTGCACGCGCTGGCCCTGTACTTCGGCGGTGTAGATGTTGCCCTTGCTGTCGATGGCGATGTTGTGAAGGTTTTCGAACTCACCGGGACCACGTCCCACGCGTCCGAAGCTGCCGACCACCTGCCCGTCGCTGCGGCGGATCACATGGATTTGGCCATTGGGATCGTCCGAGGTGAACCAGTAGGTCTGGCCATTGTCCGGCCAGAACACGGTCGAGCCGGTCACGCCAGGCGCCGTTGAGTCGCGCAAAACCGGGATTTCGCGCAAAAAGGTGCCATCCTTCTGGAACACCTGGATGCGGTTGTTGCCACGATCGGAAACCACCACCTGCCCATCGGCGGTGATCCTGACGCCGTGCACCGGATTGTTGAACTGCTGCGGCAGAACGTTCGGATCATAGTTGATCTTCTCGTCCGTCGGCGGCTTACCGTAAGCACCCCAGGTGCGCTTGAACGCACCGCTATCGGCGTCGAATACGACGACGCGGTGATTGAAGTAGCCATCGGCCACGTAGAGCTCGTTTGTCGCCGGATCGACCACCATGTCGGCGGCGCGGCCGACGCGCGCCTGATCGAGACTGTTGGTCTGCTTGGCAGACTTGCCGATCGACATGAGGAATTTGCCGTCATTGGTGAACTTCAGCACCATGCCATCGTTCTCGCCGTTGCCGCCGAGCCAGACATTCCCTTTGTAGTCGATGAACATGCCGTGCTCGTTCTGCGGCCAGTCATAGCCCTGGGCGGATTTCGGTCCGCCCCACGCCTTGACCACGTCTCCCGCCTGGTTGAACTCGACGACCGAGGGCGCGGTGTAGCAGCAGATCGATTTGTCACCCCGCTCGGCGCGCTTGTCGCGATCGTTCACGGTACGGGGACGCTGGCTGATCCAGACATTGTCGTCCTTGTCGACAAAGATGCCGCCGATCTGTCCGAAAATCCAATTGTTGGGCAGCGGCTTGGGCCAGCTCGTATCGATCTCGAATTTCGGCGCCTGCTGTGCGACCGCAGCCGTGCCCATGAGCACGAACGCGGTGACGCCAGCGAGTACAAGTGTGCGAGCAAGTTTCATGAATTCCTCCTCCTTATGGCGCCGCGTTCGTTCATGCGGCCGCCCCATTTGCTGTTAGGCGTTGTTTGGAAACAGTGCCTCAATCCATGTCAGCACCCGCGAAAGCGGGTGGTCCAGTAACCACTGGATTTTCAATGAGGGCACAATCGCTTCTCCAGGGTTGCTGGTGCCCGGCTTAAAGCGGGGCATGACACTATTCGCGGACGGAGCTGATAGACGCGTGCCGGTGCTGACGCGGGTCACTTCAACTCGAATTCGACGAATTCGAGCCGCGTCGTACCGGTGTTCTTGATGCTGCGCGTTTCCCCGGCATCCTTCCAGATGAAGTCACCGTCATAGGGGGCCATTCCGCGATCTGCATTGCCCGGAACGACTTCCGCGAGAACGCCGCCATGCACGTACACGCGCAAACCAGGTGCGCTTTGTGTGATTTGTCCGGTCGATTGGCCGGGCTCCAGGATCACGCGCCAGGCGCGCACCCGCGCGTTATCCATGATCCGGGTGAAGCCGGAAGCACCGGTCCGGTCTGAAACCGGGTTCCCCTCCGGGCCGGCCTTCCTGAAGATGAACGAGATGTTATGGAACGGCGTCGGGCCGACATTGGTGGCCTTGTGCGTGCGTGGACCATTCTTGGTGACATCGGTGAAGGTGGTGCGGCCGGGTGCGCCCTCGCCGCCGGTACCCGGCGGGCCGACCTCGTTCGATCCGTAATTCTGGTTCGTCTGCGAGGCGGGCATCAGGTTCACGGAAACGGAATCGGCGTAATGGGTGTGGTAGCCGGTGTTGCGCCCGGGCGGAATGTTGACGTTCAGAATGATCAGATGGTCGTTCTGGAACACCGGAATGTGGAACGGTGCTTTGTCCATCGGCACCGGTTTGTCTTCGAGCTGTGCGAACGCAGGGCTTGCCAGTGCGGCTGCCAAAATAGCGATGGACGCAGAAACGACGTACCTCATAAATCCTCCCTTTAGTTCCGGGTTCGAACCCATCCTACAACAAAACGGTGGCCCGGATGAACCGTTCAGGCCGCTGCGGAAATCGGAATTGGCCCTGCTGCTTTTGGCATGGGCTGCCGATCGTACCAATTCGATGTGCGATTGTCGGCCTTGGAGGATCGCACGCAGCGCGAAGAACGCACTTCAAGCGGGCATGCGCGTATCCAGCAAAACCGAAAAGCGCTTTCGCCGCCGGACGACAACAAGGCTGACAGCACCTGCTGCATGGCTTAGATTGTGCCGAGCCGGGAAGGCACGCCATGGTTCGACTGGCAGCTGCGCCGGCCAATACGCTTTTCGTGAAACTCGTGTGTTGGGGAGGATTTCATGTCAATTCGTACCCTGTCCTGCGTCCTGGCTTCGGCTGTGTTGATGGCGTTCGGTTTTGCCTCCGCCAATGCCCAACAGCCTCAGAAGCCGCAGCCCCCGCCATCGCTGCGTCTCTATGTTCTCGACTGCGGGATCATCGTTCCTGCCAACGTCGACGCCTATGGCTTGAAGGTCAGCGAAGTCGCCGACACAAGGATGATCACGCCGTGCTTCCTGGTCGTTCACCCGCGCGGGAGCCTGATGTGGGACACCGGCGAAATTCCCGATAGCGCATTCAAGGACGGCGTCTCGCCCCAGAAGCTCAATGCCTTCGTCGGTCGATCGCCCGCTGCTCCCGCAACTCGCTGCGATCGGTTACACTCCGGCCGACATCACTTATCTCGCGCTCTCCCACTACCATGGCGATCACGTCGCCAACGCCAGCCTATTCGCCAATTCGAACTGGATCGTGCAGAAGGGCGACCGGGACCCGATCCTGGCGCCGCGGCCGGCCAACCCGCCGGAACGGCCGCGTGCCGGACCCGAAATTTTTTGATGGCCTCGCCAACAGCAAAACGATTGTGCTGAACGGCGAGGATCATGATGTGTTTGGCGACGGCACCGTGGTCATCAAGTCCACCCCGGGTCATACGCCCGGACACCAGTCCCTGTTTCTCAAGCTCGCCAACACCGGGAACGTCCTGTTGTCGGGCGATCTCTATCACTATCCGGAAGAGATCACGTACAAGAAAGTTCCGTCCTTCGACCCGAACAAGGAGCAGACCGCCAAGAGCCGCGAGACGATCGAAGAATTCGTGAAACAGAACCACGCGCAATTGTGGATCCAGCACGATTACCGGCGCGGGAATTAAGCGGAAGATCGCCCCCGCGTATTACGACTGAGCAATCAAGAAACGCCAGGGTCTTAATCCATGGACCACCCGCGAAAGCGGGTGGTCCAGTAACCACTGGATTTGCAATGAGTGCACAATGGCTTCGCCGGGGGTTACTGGATGCCCCGCTTTCGCGGGCATGACAAAAGGTGATTTCCTTATTTCGCGGACGATGAAGATCATCGTGGCATCAGGAGGAGAGCATGAAAAAGCTTCTGTTGATCGCGGTCGCTTTCACATTTGCCGCAACCGCGCAGGCGCAAAGCCCGCCCGCGGCCGCAACGTCGACGTGCAAGGGTCAAGCCGCCGACAAGAACCTGCACGGCGCCGCCGAAAAAAGCTTCCTTACCAAATGCGAGAAGGATGCGAAGACTTCCTGCGAATTCACAGGCCGCCGACAAGAAGCTTGGCGGCGCCGCCAAGACCAGCTTCACGCGCAAATGCGTGAGCGATGCGGTCGGAACGTAAAGCGACGCCGGTTTTCCTTTCACGTTAAATAGGCGTGAGGCGAGCGGATTGCGATAAACAGATGAGCGATTTTCATCGATAATCCGGTTTCAACTGTTCGCAGATCACGAACGCCCATGTCTTCCCAGGCGAGTCCGTACATGTCGCCGCGACAGCCGCAGCGTCTCCGCTGAACGGACGGTTTCTGGACTTCAGCGGTCAGGCTTTTTTTTCGGCGACGGGCAAAGGGCTGCCGGGACCGTCGCCATTCGACTGACCCGGTTCCCACGGGCCGTTAACCCCGCTAGGCTCCGCTCAGCCAGCACGAGAGGGCTGACGAATGCGACGGCGGGAGTTCATTGCAACGATCGGGGGCACAGCAGGTTCGCTGGTCATGCCGCGACTCGCAGCACTGGCGCAAAGGGCCGATCGGGTTCGGCGGGTCGGTGCACTCATCGGCGGCAGCGAGAATGATCCGGAAATACGGACACTTATCGGAGCATTTCGGGACGAAATGGCGAGGCTCGGCTGGGTCGAGGGGCGCAACCTGTGGCTCGACCTTCGCTTCGTTGGGGCCGATATAGGTCTCATGCGGAGTCATGCGGCGGAACTCGTCAGCCTAAAGCCCGACGTGATCCTTACACTCGGTGCCGCGTCGACGCGGGTCACCCAACAGCAGACGCAGATTGTTCCAATCGTTTTCGGGCCGGCAGGCGACGTTTTTGAGAGTGGCATTGTCAAGAATGTTGCGCATCCTGAGGGAAATACGACGGGAGTCACAAATCGGTACGCGTCAATAGTTGGCAAACTGGTTGAACTGCTGAAGGAGGCGGTGCCGCCGCTCCAAAGGATCGGGCCCATTTACCAGCCAATTGACCAATGAAGACAGTCCTCAATTCGGCTCAAGCGAGGAGGCGGCGCGGGTTTATGGGCTTGAAGCGGTCAGGATTCCGTTCCGCAATGCCGTGGACCTGGTGCATGGGGTCGACGGATTCGCGGCGCAGCCGAACGGCGGCCTTTGCGTTCTCAATCCGCCACCGACTCCGGAGAATCGCCAAACCATTTTTCAGCTGGCGACAACTCACCGGTTGCCGACGATTTGCGGATTTGCGGCTCTCATCCCCGAAGGCTGCCTGATCGCTTACGACACGGATGAGATCGAGGTGATCCGTCGCTCGGCATCCATGTCGATCGCATCCTCCGCGGTGCAAAGCCGGGCGAGTTGCCGGTCGAATTTCCGGCCCGGTTCAAGCTTGCCGTCAATCTCAAGACCGCGAAAGCGATCGGGCGCGCGATTGCGGAATCGTTCCTGCTGCGCGCGGACACGGTCATCGAATAGGAAGGGGAGCGCGTGGTGATATGATCCTGGCGATCCCGTTGCTCCGCCGAACTGCGATGTGACCGCAAGGAGCTGAACATGGATGAGGTTTTGGAACGCGTGACGGCGCCCGACACCATCGAAGCGACGCTGAACTACATCGTCGATGACGGCACCAAGCTGTTCACCGAAAGTGCGGGGCCGGGCGGCACCGATGTGCGCACCGGGGGCAAGCCCGACCCGCACCGGGTCACACTCCGCAACGGGCGGCTCTTTGCTGAAAGCTTTGCCCTTGAAAGCGCCGGGTTCCGTTTTCTCCATCACGACACCGGTGTCGCCGATTTCTACGACGAGGCGCAGGTCCGGCAGCTCTATTACCCGGAGATGGAGAAGCTGATCGCGGCTGAGGGCGGGGCTTTGCGCGTGCTCGTTTTCGATCACACGCTGCGCACCGCGGACGATGCCATGCGCGAATCGCGAAAAATCCGCGAAGTCGTCGCGCGCGTGCACAACGACTACACCGAATGGTCGGGACCGCAGCGCGTCCGCGATCTTCTGCCCGAAGAAGCAGAAGCGCTGCTGCGTCGCCGTTTCGCCATCATCCAGGTTTGGCGGCCGATCCGGCACCCGGTCGAGAGCTTCCCGCTGGCGATCTGCGATGCCCGAAGCTTGTCGCCGAAAAATCTGGTGATTTCGGAACGGCGTTATTCTGATCGCATTGGCCAGACCTATGCCATCACCTACGATCCGCAGCACGCGTGGTACTGGTTTCCTCAGATGCGGCGCGACGAGGCGCTGATCTTCAAGACTTACGAGTCGCTTGACGATGGCCGCGCGCGCTGGACCGCGCACACCGCCTTTGCCAACCCGACTTCTCCCGCGAATGCGCGTCCGCGCGAAAGCATCGAAATCCGCCGCCCTGGCATTCTTCTGAGCAAGATACCGTTAGTCGCGCTGGGTAGGAAAAGGGGCCCTGCGCACACTTGCGCAATGGTTAGCTGCGCCAGCAGAGACCTCGCAATACCGCCGCCCGCCGCTTATTTCTCACTTCATGCGTGCGGAAGAAATCCTGGTGCCGACGGCCGCCGGCTTATGCTGCCCGCAGGGTGGGTTCCATGTCGATCCGACGAGGCCGGTTGCCCGCGCGCTGATTACCCATGCGCACTCCGACCACGCCCGGCCCGGCCATGGCGCGGTGTTGGCAACCCCGGAGACGCTCGACCTGATGCGTCTGCGCTATGGCGAAAATTTCGCCGGCAGCACGCAGCCTGTCGATTACGGTGAACGAACCCGCGTCGGTGGCGTCGAGGCGAGTTTCCATCCCTCCGGCCACGTGCTCGGCGCAGCGCAAATCCTGATCGAGACCACGAACCTCCGTGTCGTCTGTTCCGGCGACTACAAGGATGTGGCCGACCCCACGTGCACGCCCTTTGCACCAGTTGCGTGTGACGTTTTCATCACCGAAGCAACGTTCGGACTCCCGGTTTTTCGGCATGGCGATCCGGGTGGCGAGATTGCGAAGCTGCTCGCGTCTTTGGCGCTGTTCCCGGAGCGGACGCATCTTGTGGGGCCTACGGCCTCGGCAAGGCGCAACGCCTGATCGCGCTGCTTCGCGAGGCCGGCTACGAGCGGCCGATCTACATGCATGGCGCCATCGAGGCGATCACGCGCTATTACGCGAGCCGTATCGAACTCGGCGATCTCCGGTTGGCGCGCGACGCGGACAAAGCCGAGCTTGCCGGCGCGATCGTGATCTGCCCGCCATCGGCCTTGCACGACCGGTGGTCGCGGCGGTTTCCCGATCCTGTCTGCGCCTTCGCCTCGGGGTGGATGCGGGTGCGGGCGCGCGCCCGCCAGCGCCGCGTCGCACTGCCGCTCGTGATCTCCGATCATTGCGATTGGGACGGCCTCACAGCGACCATTCCCGCGACCGGCGCGTCTGAAATCTGGGTCACCCACGGTACCGAGGACGCCTTGGTGCATTGGTGCACGACGCGTGGATTAGCCGCCCGACCGCTCATCTCCTCGGCTATGGCGAGGAGGACGCCACCGCCGAGCCAGAGGCGTCATGAAACGGTTCGCGATGCTCCTCGACCGGCTGGCGTTCGAGGACAGCCGCAATGCCAAGCTGCGTCTCCTCACCGACTATTTCCGCAACACGCCCGATCCGGACCGCGGCTACGCGCTCGCGGCGATCACCGGCGCGCTGTCGTTTCGCCATGCCAAGCCCGGACTGATCCGCGCGCTGATTGCCGACCGCACCGATCCCGCCCTCTTTGGGATGTCTTATGACTACGTTGGCGACCTGTCCGAAACGGTATCGCTGATGTGGCCGGCGCGGCACCTGTCTCAAAGCGTCGAAGCCCTGACGCTGTCCGAGGTCGTCACGACGCTCCAAACGCTCGGCAAGACCGGATTGCCGGCTCGACTCGCGTACTGGCTGGACCTGCTCGACGAGACCGGGCGCTGGGCGCTGCTGAAGCTGATTACCGGGGCAATGCGGATCGGCGTGTCGGCGCGACTTGCCAAGACTGCGGTGGCCGCACTTGGCAGGCTCGATGCAAACGACATCGAGATCGCCTGGCCCAGCTCGAGGCCTCCTTACGGCGACCTTTTCGCGTGGGTGGAAGGACGCGCCGGGCGACCCGCCGGCGGCGATCCGGCGCCGTTCCATCCGCCGATGCTGTCCCATGCCATCGAGGAAGCGGAGCTCGCTGCGCTCGATCCCGCGGCATTCCTCGCAGAATGGAAATGGGACGGCATCCGGGTCCAGGCGGTTGCAGCCAGGATTGCCGAAGGGCGGCGCGTCGCCCGCCTCTATTCGCGCACGGGCGAGGACATTTCCGCGAGCTTTCCCGACCTTGTCGATGCGCTCCGGTTCGACGGTGCGATCGACGGCGAACTCTTGATCGTGCGGGACCGGCGCGTGCAATCGTTCAATGTCCTCCAGCAGCGCCTGAACCGAAAGACCGTGACCCCAAAGCTGCTCGCCGAATTCCCGGCTCATGTGCGCGCCTATGACCTGCTGGTCGAAGGCGCGACCGACCTGCGCGACGAGGCATTTGCGGCACGGCGGCGCGGCTCGAAGCGCTGGTCGCTTCGCATGGCGGCGAGCGCATCTCGCTGTCGCCGCTGGTGCCGTTTGCCAATTGGGGCGAGCTCGCTGCGGCGCGGGCCGATCCGGGGGCCGCCGGGGCAGGCCTCGATGCAGAGGCGATCGAAGGCGTGATGATCAAGCGCTGCAATTCGCTTTATTTGCCGGGACGGCCAAAAGGCATGTGGTGGAAATGGAAGCGCGACCCGTTCACCATCGATGCCGTGCTGATGTATGCTCAGCACGGACACGGCAAACGTTCCTCCTTCTACTCGGACTACACGTTCGGCGTGTGGACGGCGGGCGTGTCGGGCGAACAATTGGTGCCGGTCGGGAAGGCTTATTTCGGGTTCACCGATACGGAGATGCCGAGCCTCGATCGCTACGTGCGCGCCAACACGGTCAACCGCTTCGGACCGATTCGCGAAGTCATCCACGAACGCGATCGCGGCCTCGTATTCGAAGTGGCGTTTGAAGGCCTCCAGAAATCCACCCGCCATAAATCCGGCATCGCAATGCGCTTTCCTCGGATCAGCCGCTTGCGTTGGGACAAGCAGCCGCGCGACGCCGACCGGCTGGAGACGCTTGAAGCGCTACTGGGGCGGCGCGCGGCGCCTGCGCAAGTCAATCGCGAGCCGAAGGGAAGAAGCGGCGCCGACACGCGGGGCGCGTTCGATCTCCTAAATCGGACTGTGGTAAAATGACAAGTCCCGATTCGACACAGCCGCCGAACGCGCACACGCAACGCGCAATCGCGCCGCCGCCCCGGCAACCGGATGATCGGCAGCACAAGGATGGCCGCATGGCTCACGACGTTGTCAACCGCTTTCTTGGCGGACCGCCGCTCGCGGTCCTGGCGCGGCTGATCCTGCTTTCCATCCTGGTCGGCGTCATCCTCTCCGTGATCGGGATCGATCCGACCAACGTCCTGCAAAGCATACAGAATTTGATCCAGGCCCTCTGGGAAAGGGGTTTCGACGCGCTGCGCTGGTTGTGGGGTTATTTCTTGCTCGGCGCCGTCCTCGTGCTGCCGATCTGGGTTCTCGTCCGCCTAATAAACGGTGCTGGACACAAGTGGTGACGGATTTTCCGCAGTTGTGTTGCCACTTTTTCTGAATAAGCTGCGCGTTGTTCTTTAACCGCGTCAAGAATTTCAGGTCACTATTCCTATCGTTATTAATTGTCTCACTGGCGCGGGTGAGGCGTGTCGTCTCGCGGGGGCGGCAACGCTGACACATGCTCAAATATGGACCGCTTTGGATCGGCTTGCCGCACGGGCAGGGCTGTCTCCGTCTGGG
Organism: uncultured Alphaproteobacteria bacterium; assembly: GCA_963844635.1. Classification (GTDB taxonomy): domain Bacteria; phylum Pseudomonadota; class Alphaproteobacteria; order Rhizobiales; family Xanthobacteraceae; genus JAJPKK01. Next base: position 127 of record CAWJPD010000013.1, on the reverse strand, counting down.
CTTGCAAAACGCGCGGGCCTCGATCCGACCACGTTCAACAAGTCCAAACGCATCACGCCCGACGGGCGGGCGCGCTGGCCCTCGACGGAATTGGTGGCGAAGTCTTTGACGGCGACCGGGGCTACCA
>CAWJPD010000012.1:0-83116 GCA_963844635.1 uncultured Alphaproteobacteria bacterium | reverse complement strand
GCGGCCGACAGGCCGTCCAGGTCGGCGGTCTGATGAGCTACGGCGCGAATATTGCGGACGCAGCTCGTATTGCTGGGAACTACACCGGTCTTATTCTCAAGGGCGAAAAGCCATCAGACCTCCCGGTACAGCAGTCCACCCGCATTGAGATGGTCCTTAATCTCAGGACCGCGAAGGCGCTCGGCATCGAGGTGCCAACCGCGACGCTGCTGCGTGCGACCGAAGTCATCGAATAAAGCCACCCGCGGGCAGCGTCGCCCGCTATTGCTTGTCCAACATGATATCGACCTCGGAGACTTCGCTCCCTGGCGATGTGATCGTGATCGCCTGACTATTGCCGCGGGTATTCACAGTCAGGTTCGCGGTGAACACGATCCCCTTGGCGACGGCCTGGACCTGGCGACCATTGTTGGAGGACTGGCCCTGGATGGTGCCGTTGGCGCTGCGTGTCGCCTCGGCCCAGGTGCCGGTGAAGTTGCCCCTGTCATAAGCAACGTTGCTGCTCAGATCGAAATTGTAGCTGTCGCTCGCACAGCGGAGTCGCAACTGGAGCTGGTTCGCGCCTTTGGGGTCGTAATTGGCGCGGCAGCGGATGCGCTCGGTCCCTCCATTGGACCTCTTGACGGTGCCGTTGCCAGTCCAGGCGCCGGCCAACGCTGAAAACGGGTGCGCCTCGGCCGCGATGGCGGAACGCGATGCTGGCGCGACAGCGAGCGACACGCCTGCCGCAATTCCCCAACACGCCAGAGCCTTGCCGGTCCAACCGGCATCGAAGCGCATCGTGACCATGATTGCCCTTACCCCATAAGCGCCAGCATGCGACGCAGCCGTCCCGTTCCGGCCACAGTTGGTAACAGCCGGCGCCGGATTCGTCCATCTCCGTGGCACGCCGCGAACGCGCCGCCGCGTTACGTGGTGCCGACGTTCGTCGGACAGCCCGCCTCTGCCGCGGAGTTCGTGGCCTGGGTCGCGCACCGCCCCTGGTTCACGGCCGGTACGCGCCCTGCGAAATCATCAAGCCTCTCACGTCATCGATGCATCGATGTCCGAGGCGACCCCGCGCGAAAAAACCGCCGGACCGTCTCCGGCGGTTCTTTGGATCGGCGCGTGCTTTAACGGCTTGCCGATTTCGCCTGGTCGGGGTGCAGCATCAGCTTCTGAATGCGCCAGTTCAAAATCTCGGCGACATAAAGCGTGTTCTCGGATGGGCAGGCGATCTCATGCACCCAGCCGAACTGCTTCAACTGCTTGCCTGATTCGCCTAGCACGCCGAGCACCTTGCCTTCGAGCGACAGCTTGTAGATGCGGCCGGGATAGGCGTCGGCAGCATAGAGGACCTGGTTGGCTCCCGGGGTGACGCACACCGCCCACGGCGCGCCTTCGCAGAAGGTGCCACCCTGGCTGTCGCACTGCGCAAGGTTCGGTTTGTTGCCGATGGCGGGCTGGACGTTGGTGTCGAACGGCACCTCGATCTTGATCATGCGCTCAAGCTTGCCGTCGCCGTCGAACACCTGGATGCGGCGGTTGGCACGATCGGCAACATAGATGTTGCCCTTGTTATCCGATGCGATCGAGTGAACCGTATTGAACTGGCTCGGTCCATTGCCCGGTTCGCCCCACGATTTCAGCCAGTTTCCATTCTTGTCGACCTTGGCCACGCGCGAATTGATGTAGCCGTCGGCGATGTAAGCATTGCCTTCGGCGTCCCAAGCCACATCGGTCGGTTGCCGGAAGCGGCCATCCTGCGCCGGCAGGGGCGGCTTCGGATGCTCCAACGGATGGGCGTTTTCGTCCGAGGATTCGGATTTTCGCCCGAACACCATCATCACGTGGCCATCCTTGCCGTCGAACTTGATGATCATGTCCGAGCCCTTGTCGGTGGCCCAGATGTTATCGTCCTTGTCGATACGCACGGTGTGCGCGAATGACCAGGCATACAGATTCCGGCCGATCTCCCGGATGAACTTGCCGTTGGGTTCGAATTCGAGGAGCTGCGAAGCCGCATTTCCATAGGCCGGGCCGAGACTCGAGCCGCTGCGCGAATAGACGAAGATGTGCCCTTTCGAGTTCACCGCGACGCCGGCGGCCTCGCCGAGATACATGTCCTTGGGCATCTTCAAAACGTTCGGCACCGAATCATACGGGATTTGCGGCACGCTATCCTGCGCCAGTGCCGGCGCAGCCATGGGCGCAAACAGCGCCACGGACAGACCAATCAACCAACGATGCATGATTCTTCTCCTCCTCTTGGGACGGTCGACACGGCCGCCTTTGGACCAATTCTTTTACCAGGGCTTCTCTTCAGAGCGGATGCGTTCAGCTGGAAACGCATCGGTTGTTTTGATTTTGCGCATGATCTGGTCCGAAAAGTCTGCAACTTTTCGGGATCAGGCGCCAGCCGTATCGCGCGCACTCGGACACGTGGGGCGTGTCAACAGCATCGTAGCGGCTTCAACCCCTCTTTGACAGCGCTCAGTGACCCTCGGGTGACGGGTCGTTGCCCGCGATAGCGGACCGCGTCGGTTCCGCGTCGGCAGTGCGTCTGCTATCACGGCGGTGAACAAGGGAACTTGAATGGCGAAGACTTATCGCATTGCCGTCATCGCCGGCGACGGCATCGGAAAGGAAGTGATGCCTGAGGGCGTCCGCGCCCTGGAACAGGCGGCGCAGCGTTACGGCTTCGCGGTGCGGCTCGACTGGTTCGATTTCGCAAATGTCGAGTACTACGAAAAGCATGGCCGCATGATGCCGGAAGATTGGAAGCAGCAGATCGGCGGCCATGACGCGATCTTCTTCGGCGCCGTCGGCTGGCCCGCCAAGATTCCCGACCATGTTTCGTTGTGGGGTTCGCTGGTCACCTGGCGACGCGAATTCGATCAATATGTAAACTTGCGACCGGTCCGCCTGATGCCCGGCGTCCCCTGCCCGCTCGCAAACCGCAAACCCGGCGACATCGACTTCTTCGTCGTCCGCGAAAATACCGAGGGCGAATATTCCAATGTCGGCGGCCGGCTTTTTGCCGGCACCGACCGCGAGATCGTGATGCAGGAGACCTGCATGACCCGGATCGGCGTCGACCGGGTGGTGAAATTCGCGTTCGAGCTGGCGCGACGCCGACCGCGCAAGCATCTCACCTCGGCGACCAAGTCGAACGGCATTTCGATCACGATGCCTTACTGGGACGAGCGGGTCGAGGCGGTTGCTGCAAAATTCCCGGACGTACGCTGGGACAAGTTTCACATCGACATTCTCGCCGCCAATTTCGTCCTGCATCCCGACTGGTTCGATGTGGTCGTCGGTTCGAACTTGTTCGGCGACATTCTTTCCGATCTCGGCCCGGCCTGCACCGGGACGATCGGCATTGCCCCGAGCGGCAACATCAATCCGGAGGGCAGGTTTCCTTCGCTGTTCGAACCGGTACACGGCTCCGCGCCTGACATTGCCGGTCAGGGCATCGCCAACCCGATCGGTCAAGTCTGGTCGGCGGCGATGATGTTGGAACATCTCGGCGAAGCAAAAGCGGGCGATGCCGTCACCGCCGCGATCGAACGGGTGCTCGCAGAACCGCGTCTGCGCACGCGCGACCTTGGCGGGGAAGCGGATACCACGACCTGCGGAAAGGCCATCGCGGCGGCAATAGAGTAAGGGCGCGACATCGTTACGGAAATCTGACGCGCCCCTTTCCGATAACGCAAGTTGGCGCTACAATATCTGCTGGTTGTGGCTGGGGCGTTCGCAATGAAATCTGAATTGAAATGGGTCGCTGCCGCCCTGGTGTTTGCAGGCGTCTTGAACACGGCGGCTGCACCCGCCAATGCGCAATTGTTTCAGTGGCCGTGGCAAAAGCATGAGGAAGCCCCTGTCGAAGCTGCTCCGGAGCCCCAGGCGCCACCGCCCCCCGTCGAGGATGTGAGGCGCGCGGAACTGCCAGCCGTGGAATCCGTTCCGTTGCCGCGGTCGCGTCCGCGAAGCTTGCGTGCCGCAGAGGGGCCCGGCGCCGGCGCGCCGATCGAATTCGACGATTGCACTCAAGGGGCCCGCAAGGTCGTCCAGGAGCAACGGCGCTTGCGTCGGCGGGCATCCCTCAGAATCACGCGTCCAGCGGAGCGCCGTATGTCGCCGCGACCGTGTCCCAGGCCCCTGTCCCCGGTTCGGCCACAAGCCCCGCTCGCACCGAGGAAGCTCCGTCGGTCGCGGGCTCTGTCGGTACCCCGGCATGGGCCGCCTCGGCCCCATCTTCGCCTGGCGCGATGCCACTTCCTGTTCAGGGCCTGGCGGGCCTGTTCCCCTCGACGCAATCGTCCGCAAGGCCTTCGTCTTCCGCTGATCCGAAGCCACGGCACGATACGGGAGTAATGATGCCCATCGTGCTGGCCGCGCCCGCGACAATCGATTCCGAACCATCCCAAGCAGAAATGCCGGCAAGCGGGACGAATCCTCCGACAGCAGCTAGCTCATCGCGAGCGTTCCTTGCCGGTGCGGGATTCGCGACAGCTTCGGTTCCGCAAGTCCTGGCAGTGCCGCCCCCGTCTGCGACGCCGACCGCTTCGTCGGCTGCCGAGGAGCCCCCGACAGGTGCGCTTCCCGCGCACGATGTCCCCATTCCGGCAATCTCTCCTCAAGCCTCGGCGTTTCTCGCCGGTGGCGGACTGGGGACTGCCCCGCCAGCACAACCGGCCCTGCAGACGCTCGCCCCGATGGCGCTGGTCCCTGTGTCCGCCTCGCCTCCCAGTGCACCGGCGGGCGATGCGCCCGTCCAAGTGAATGCAGCCGCGCCGGGTAAGCCTGGCGCATCCGTCAATAATGGCCAACAAATCCACATCACCAACAACACCGGCGGCAAAGTGAAGTCGCTGTCGATCGTGCCGAAGGGCGGTGGCGCAGCGCACAGCCTCATCGAAAACCTTGAGGGCTTCAAAAGCGCATCTGCAGCGCTGCCCAAGGGCGGCTGCGTTTACAACATACGCGGCCAGTTCACCGATGGTTCGGCGCTTTCGATCGACAATGTCGATCTTTGCAACGACCCCTCCATCAACATTACCGTGTGGTAACCTGTCACCACGTCGGGGGCCGCAGCGGCCGATGGGTCGCTGCGCCAGCCTTGTCGCGCGATTGCAAGCTTCTTTCCTATCGACGAGATGGGTTCGATTTGAATTGCTCCCGCTCGGTTCCCTTTGATATTGCGTATGATCTTTACCCGCGGAGTTTGCAACTCTTCGGGTTCAGTGCTACGCCGTGCGCAGATGCAACGGCGCACCGGAGGGTGACGTGGCGAATAAGGATTTGCGCGACTGGGTCGCCGCGGTGGCAGCAGCGGGCCAACTCAAGGTCATCAAAGGGGCGGGACCGCAGCGCGAAATCGGCGGGATCGTCGATATCTATCAACGCCGCATGGGCAATCCTGCGGTGCTGTTCGACGATGTGCCTGGGTTTCCGCGCGGTCATCGCGTGCTTGCCAACATCCTGACCTCGGTGCCGCGGATCAACATCGCGCTGGGCCTGCCGCCGCAAGGTTCTGAGATGGACCTGATCCGCTGGTGGCGCGATTACATGCGCGAGGCGCCGGCTTTTTCGCCGCGCGAGGTCAATGGCGGCCCGCTGCTGGAAAACGTCCGTGCCGATCGGGACGTCGACATCGGCGTCATCCCCACCCCGGTCTGGCACGAGCACGATGGCGGCCCGTTCATTGGCACTGCCTGCATGGTGGTGATGCAGGATCCCGATTCCGGCTGGGTCAATTACGGCGCCTACCGCATCCAGAGCCAGGGTCCCGCGGTGGCCACGGTGATGATGTCTCCCGGTAAACATGGCCGCATCATCATGACGAAATACCATGATCGCGGCCTGCCCTGCCCGGTCGCCGTGGTGGCCGGCATGCACCCTGCCCTGTTCATGCTCGCCGGTCTGGAGATTCCGTATGGCCGGAGCGAGTTCGAGGCGGCCGGTGGCATTCTCGGCGAACCCATCGACGTTCTGCGCATGCCCAAGACCGGGCTTCCCGTGCCGGCCAATGCGGAGATCGCGTTCGAAGGCTTCATCCATCCCGACGACGTGATCCAGGAGGGACCGCTTGGCGAATGGACCGGCTACTATGCAGGCGGCACACGACCGGAGCCCGCCATCCGCATCGCCACGTTCATGCACCGCGACCATCCGATCCTGCTCGGCGCGATCCCGGCGGTGCCGCCGAACGACAATACCTTCTATCTCGGTACGTATCGCTGCGGCGCTGTCTGGAATCAGCTCGAAGCGGCCGGCGTGCCGGAGGTGAAAGGCGTGTGGGCGCATGAGGCGGGCGGCAGTCGCTTCTGGCTCACCGTATCGATCCGCCAACTCTATGGCGGCCATGCCAAGCAGGCGGGCTTTATCGCCTCGCAGTGTCACGCCGGTGCCTATTCCAATCGGTGGACCGTGGTCGTCGATGACGACATCGACCCGACCAACACCAACGACGTGATCTGGGCGATGTGCACCCGTTGCGATCCGCGCGAGGATGTTGACATCGTTCGCGGCTGTTGGAGCACGCATCTCGATCCGATGTGCTATGACGCCGAAACCGATCGTCGCAACGCGCGCGTTGTCATCAACGCCTGCAGGCCATTCGCCCGGCGAGAAAGCTTCCCCCAGATCGCGCGCTCAAGCCACGAGCCTCGACGCGGAAATCCGCGCCAAATGGGCGGACCATCTGCCGTAACGGTTTGACCCTGATGCTAGCTCAAAAAACGGTCCTGTTGCTCGGTGCCGGGGCGAGCAGCCCGTATGGCTTTCCTACTGGACTTGAGCTGTCTAAGCAATTGGTACGAGAACTACGGCCTAATGTTTCCACCTTTTCTCGAATCAAAGAGATAACCGATTTTTCTGATGCTGAAATTACCGAATTTCGCGACGCGTTCTTTCACTCCGGAATGAACTCCATCGATGCTTTCTTAGAACGACGTTCCGAATTCATAAAGATCGGAAAATGTATGATTGCGGCGAAATTAATAAGCTATGAGAGCCAAGATCGACTGTTCTCATATGACGACAGCTGGCTACGGTACGTTTATAACAACCTCGCAACTGATTTTTCTTCGTTTGGTAGTGGTAAAAATCTATCGATCATCACTTTTAACTACGATCGAACCGTTGAGCACTTTCTATTCACAAGCCTCCAGAACACATTCTGCAAATCAGACCAAGAGTGTTCCGATAAGATGAAGTAGAATTCCAATAATTCACCTGCACGGCAAGCTCGGCAGTCTACCTTGGCAACTCGGACGCTGTCGCTCCTTCAAAGGGGAGCTGAATAGTGAGGCACTGTCCATCGCGGCGGATGGTATAAAAATCGTTCATGAAGATATTTCAGACGGCCGAGACGCCGATTTTCGAGAGGCCATAAGCCTTATGGCAAATGCTGAGAAACTTATCATCATGGGATTTGGATTTAATCGTACTAACGTTACCCGTCTTAAGATGGCCCATTTGGACAGAAACAGAATGTTTGCAACAGCAATTGGTATAGGAAATCAAGATCAAAATCGTATTAAAACAATGTTAGGTGACAAAATTATGCTGTGTCATCAAAATTGTATGTTTATGGTTAGCGAACTAATGAAGTGGATCTAGTACCCGGAATCGACGCGGATTGATACGCGGCAGTCGAGGTCCTCCTGACATCGCATGGTGACCGACAACTCACGTCTCGCCGAAACAGGGTACCAGAGTGTCTAGCGCCCTCAATTTATCGATCACGCCATTTGTCTTCTCGCAAGTTCCGCCTGGCACTGAACCATTGTCCGCTTCAGGTTGTATGATCATGATCGGATCGGAAGCACCGGGACACACCGGCACATCGCGCACTTGGGCTGTACTGGTCAAACGAAGCGTCTGCCGATCAGTCCAACCTCCGTGTTTGCTGTCTGAGCGCGGGGCCGCTCCCGCAACCAGGCACGGGCGTCACTTGGCCTGATCGCCGATCACCGCGACCGACTGTATTTCGACGAGAAGGTCAGGATTTGCGAAGTCCTTTGCCGTGATCAGCATGCTCGCCGGAAACTTGCTTTTGAAAAACTCACCACGAATTTTCACGAATTCATCGCCGTCCGCCTGATCGCGGATCATCACCGTCATCGAAACGAGGTTGTCGAGGGAACCTCCGGCACGCTTCAGCGCTGCCTCGATGTTGCGAAATGCCTGGCGGGTCTGACCCGCAATATCGGTGATCTTTTTGCCGTCCGGTGTAGTCGTGCCGCCCATTCCGGCGAGCCAGACGATACGTCCACCTTCGGTGACGACGCCGGCGCCGTAGGAACGCGCGGCACTCGTCGGTTCAAGATATTGCGCTGCCTGAACCGAAGCAACGTACATGGCCGCACACGCAATAACGCCAAAAATGCCACCACTTCGGATACTCATGTCGATCCTCCCATCGCGTCATTGAACAGAGGCGTGGACTAAGGTGTCGTCGAGACAGGGCAACCCTGTCCCGCTAAGCCTTGGTCGGGCCGATGGAGAGCATACCATCCATTGGCCCGATCGAGTCGCGTAGGACGGCGTCAGCGACGCGCGGGTTGCATCCAGCTGATTGCCGATGCCAGGGACGGCCCGCGCCGCCGGGTGTTTCCATTGCGGCACGTCTCGGCTATGCCAGCAGCCGTTCCGCCCGAGGATGACGATGCATCGATACCGTTCCCACACCTGTGGCGCGCTGCGCGCCGAAGACATCGGCACCACCGCCCGCCTTTCGGGCTGGTGCAATCGCATCCGCGATCATGGCGGACTGCTGTTCATCGACCTGCGCGACCATTACGGCCTCACCCAGGTGGTCGCCGACCCTGATTTGCCTGCGTTCCGGACGGCTGAAAAGCTGCGCTCCGAGTGGGTCATCAGGGTCGACGGGCGGGTGCGCACTCGCCCGGCCGGCACGGAAAATCCCGAACTGCCAACCGGCGCCGTCGAAGTGTTCGCGCAAGATATCGAAGTTTTGGGCCGGGCTGACGACCTGCCGATGCCGGTGTTTGGCGACCAGGAATACCCGGAAGACATCCGGCTCAAATATCGCTTCCTCGACCTGCGGCGGGAGCGGCTCCACCGCAACATCATGAAACGGGGCGCCATCATCGACTCGCTGCGGCGTCGCATGAGGGAGCAGGGCTTTTTCGAATTCCAGACCCCGATCCTCACGGCATCGAGTCCAGAAGGCGCCCGCGATTTTCTGGTGCCGTCGCGCCTGCATCCGGGAAAGTTCTATGCGCTGCCGCAGGCGCCGCAGCAGTTCAAGCAGCTCATCATGGTGTCCGGCTTCGACCGCTATTTCCAGATCGCGCCATGCTTTCGCGACGAGGATGCGCGGGCCGACCGCTCGCCCGGCGAGTTCTACCAGCTCGACATCGAGATGAGTTTCGTCACCCAGGAAGACGTGTTCGCCGCGGTGGAGCCGGTGCTGCGCGGCGTGTTCGAAGAATTCGGCGACGGCAAGCCGGTGACGCCGAAATTTCCCCTAATCCCTTATGCCGACGCTATCCGCAAATACGGCACCGACAAGCCCGATTTGCGCAACCCGATCGAGATGGCCGATGTCACGGCGCACTTCAGAGGCTCCGGGTTCAAGGTGTTTGCCGGGATGATCGCCGCCGACCCGTCCGTCGAGGTGTGGGCCATTCCCGCGCCCAAGGCTGGTAACCGCGCGTTCTGCGACCGCATGAATTCGTGGGCGCAAGGCGAAGGCCAGCCGGGCCTGGGCTACATCTTTTGGCGCGAAGGCGAGGAGGGCGGCGCGGGACCGATCGCTCGAAATATCGGTGTCGAGCGCGCCGAGGCGTTGCGCGCGCAGCTCGGACTCGGCGTCGGTGATGCGGTGTTCTTTGTCGCCGGCAGGCCACGCGATTTCGTCAAATTCGCGGGGCCGGTCCGCAACCGCATCGGAACGGAACTGTCTTTGGTCAATCGCGATCGCTTCGAACTCTGCTGGATCGTCGATTTCCCGATGTACGAGTGGAACGAAGAGGAGAAGCGGATCGATTTCTCCCATAACCCGTTTTCGATGCCCAATCTCCGGCCCGAGGAGTTTCAGGCGCTCGATCCCACTGACCATGAAAAGATTCTCCGAACTCAAGGCGATCCAGTACGACATCGTGTGCAACGGCATCGAACTCTCATCGGGTGCCATCCGCAATCACCGCCCGGACGTGATGAAGAAGGCTTTCGCGATCGCCGGCTACGAGGAGGCGGTGCTGGAGCAAAAATTCGGCGGCATGCTGCACGCGCTTTCATTGGGCGCGCCGCCCCATGGCGGCATCGCACCCGGTGTCGACCGCATCGTCATGCTGTTGTGCGGCGAAGAGAACCTTCGCGAAGTCGTGCTGTTTCCGATGAACCAGCGCGCCGAGGATTTGCTGATGGGCGCGCCCTCCGAGGTCACCGCAAAACAGCTCCGCGAATTGCACATCCGCCTGAACCTGCCGTAGGCGGGATGCGAGCGTTGCGCCGCATTGGGCAGCCTCCGCGGCTTGATTCACCTCCTCTTTGGCGTTCTACTCGATCACACAAAATGATCGATCGCATCGGCGCGACGAAAGCGCCGGAGAGGGAGAAAGCCATGGTCGCCATGGAGCGGCGCGTCTTTCTGAAAGGCGCCGGGTTGGGCGCACTTGCCTTCACCGTGGGTGATGTCGAGGTGTTGATGACGCCGCGCGAAGCGCGCGCGCAGGGCGTGCCGTTCCGGCTCCTCAAGGAAGCTGAAGCGGAGGCCATCGAAGGGGTCGGCGAGACGCTGGTTCCGGGCGCGCGACACTCTGGCGTCGCTCACTTTGTCGATCAGCAGGTTTCGGTCCCTCCGGGCGAAGCATTGCTCGAAGCGCGACAGCTCAATGTGCGGCCGCCTTTCATCAACTTCTATCGCGCTGCCATCGGCGCAATCGATCGCGCCAGCATGGCGCGTGCCGGCAAACGCTTCGCGGCGCTGTCAGCCGCCGACCAGCACGATTTCGTGAACGAGGTGCGCCAGAACAGGATCGACGGTTGGCAGGGGCCGCCCGGCGCGTTCGTCTACACCGTATTCCGCAGCGACGCGGTCGACGTGGTCTACGGCACAATGGATGGATACGCCCAGCTCGGCGTGCCTTACATGCCACACATCCCGCCGGTGGCGAGGTGGTGACATGGCTACGCAAGAAAAACTCGATGTCGTGATCGTCGGCGCCGGCGCGTCGGGATCGACCTATGCTGCGGTGCTGGCGAAAGCCGGCAAGAAGGTTGCGCTGCTCGACAACGGCCCGGACTGGCACACGTCCGATCTCATCTCGTCGGATATCTGGGGCCGGCGGATCAAGCCGGCGGGCGCTCCCTTCATCCTGGAAGGCAAGAACCTCGTCAGCATGGGCGCGCAGGGCGGCTGGGGCGTCGGCGGCGCGGCGTTGCACTACTACGCCAATTTCCCTCGCCTGCTGCCGAACGATTACCGCATCCGCAGCGAGCACGGCCGCGCCCATGACTGGCCGATCTCCTATGAGGACGTGGCGCCGTTCTACGATCGCGTCGCCGAGGAGATCGGTGTTTCCGGAGATGCCACGGCCGAGGAAATTTGGCGCCCCTCGGGCAAGCCTTATCCGATGCCGCCGATGAAGACGTTCCGCAACGGCACGGTCTGGCTCAAAGGTTTCGAGGCGAACGGCATCCGCCTGGTGCCGGCCGCGGTCGGCATGAATTCGGTTGAGTTCAAGGGCCGCGCCGCCTGCATCTATGACGGCTGGTGCCATGTCGGCTGTCCCATCGGCGCGCTCGCGAACCCGCTCGTCACCTTCCTTGCCGAAGCGCGCAAGGCGGGGGCTGAGGTGCGTGGATGGAGCACGGTGACCCGCGTACTCACCAATCAAGCTGGTTCCCGCGTCACCGGTGTCGAGTATTACGACCGCGAAGGGGAAAAGCAGGTCCAGCCGGCAGCCGTCGTCGTGCTCGCCGCCTGGGCGGCGCAGAACCCGCGGCTGCTCCTCAACTCGGCGACCGATCGCCATCCGAACGGCCTTGCCAATTCAAATGGCCTCGTCGGCAAATACATCATGACGCACTTTGCGTCGGGCACGAACGCGATTTTCGACGAGGACGTGGAAAGTCACATGGGCACCACCGGCGCCCAGTTCATGTCCTATGAGCGCTATGGCAAGACCTCTCATCGGGGCGCGTTCGGTTCGACATTCATCACCGCCGGCTCGGCATCGAAGCTGAGCGGTCTCGGCGGCATCGCCAATGCGCGCCAGGATTCTGTTCGGACCGGAGCTGGCCGCCTTCATGAAGCGGGCAGTGCGCGGCATCACCCGCATCACTGCGTTCGGTGAGGAGCAGCCCAAGATCGAGAACCGCGTCGAGCTCGGAAGCGAAAAGGACGAGTTCGGGATGCCGCTCGGGCGCATCATCCACAGCTATGACGACAACGAGGCAGCGCTCTGGAAGGCCAATCTCGACGAGCAGCTCAAGATCGCGAACGCGGCGGCCGCGCAGGAAGTCTGGCAGGGACAAGGGATGCCGACCATCCATCTGATGGGCGGGACCATCATGGGGAGAGGCACCGACAACTCGGTGACCAACAGTTTTGGTCAGACCCACGAAATCACCAATCTTTATGTCGCTGGTCCCGGCCTGTTCCCGACCGCGGGCGCGTCGAACCCGACCTACACGATCTTCGCGCTTTCGCTGCGCGGCGCCGAGCATTTGGCATCGAACTGGAGTGCGATCGCCGGCTGAAGCGTTTAGTACCTGGAATCATAGAAGAATGGTCCATCGAGTAATGCCCTCCCCCTCACCCGGTCGGGCCTTCGGCCCTCCCACCCTCTCCCCCTCCCGCCAGGGCCCAGCGGCACAATCTCAAAGCTTTGCGGGAGGGGGAGAGGGAAAGAGGAAGCGCGCGCGACGCGGGCGCTTTCGAGGGTGAGGGGGTGGGTAGCCTCTGACGCACTATCCTCTGATAGTCGATACTACAGCAGAATTCCGGTGAAATCGAACCGTCCTTCGTAGGGCGGATTAGCGACCGTCTGCGTGAGGCGGTTCGACGTACTCGGCCTCGGCGCGTAATCCGCCAAATCAGGATGGGATCGGCGGGTTGCGTGCCTTGCCACTGTACCTGCTATTTCGCAGTCTAGGGATCGGCGCTTAACCCGCCCTACGCGATTCGATCTGACCGAAACTTGCTGTAGACCAAGGCCTCCGCCCTGCAAGCTTGCAGGACGCTATTCACCGGCCATTCCGACCACCACCGCGGCCTCGGGGACGAGCCTCTCAGGTTCGGGCTTCGCGGGATCGAAATGATAATCAGAGGCCAGGGTCTCATCCTTGCCGCGACTCTGGCGCATCATGTTGAACACCGGCGTCAAGACGATGCTTGCCGCAAAGTTGAGCCCGAGCGCGTAAAGTGCAGCATATCCCGAAACTGTCAGGCCATTGACAGAGAGCGGGTACACGGCCTGGAAATCGGTCGCCACCACCATGCCGGTCCCGGCCGCAAGACCGACGGCCCAGCCCGCCATCAGTGCCCACGGGTTGAACCAGCCGGTATACAAACCGACAACCACGGCTGGAATCGTCTGGCTGATCCAGATGCCGCCGAGCAGCTGCAGCTGAATGGCATATTCGAGCGGCAGCAGAAGCACGAACAACAGAGCACCCAGCATCACCAGCCGGGACGCCAGCTTGGCGTTCCGCGCCTCCTGTCTCGGCGAGCAGTCCGGTCGAATGTAGTGCGCGTAGATGTTGCGGGTGAACAGGTTGGAGGCCGCGATCGACATGATCGCCGCCGGCACCAGACCGCCGATGCCGATCGCGGCAAAGGCAACTCCGGCAAACCAGTCGGGGAATGAATGCAGGATGAGCGCCGGCACGGCAAAGTTGGCATGATACTGCGCGAATTGCGGCGCAAACTCGGGAAGCTTTTCCACGCCAATCGCGATCGCCATGTAGCCTGTCATCGCCAAAAGGCCGAGCAGGAACGAATAGGCCGGCAGATAGGCGGCGTTGCGCCGAATCACATTGCGGCTGCTGGAGCTGAGAACGCCAGTGAGCGTATGCGGATATAGGAACAGCGCGAAAGCCGAGCCGAGCGCGAGGCTCGCAAAGGCCGAATACTGGCCAAGACTGGTCGCCGTCGGCGGCGTCAGCAGCAGCTTCGCCTTTGGTACCGCCTCAAACAGTTTGCCGTAGCCGCCGATTTCGATCGGAATGACGATGACCATCGCGATCACCGTAATGTAGATCAGGATGTCCTTGACCACCGCGATGATCGCGGGCGCTCGCAGGCCGCTGGTATGCGTGAAGGCCGCCAGAATGAGGAAAGCGATGATGAGCGGCAGGTAGCTGTAAATGCCGGTGGTCCCCACGCCCATCGCGCCGATGACCACCTGAAGGCCGACAAGCTGCAGCGCGATATAAGGCATGGTCGCCAGAATACCGGTAACCGCGATGGCGAGCGCAAGCGCTTTGCTGCCATAACGCCCGGCGACGAAATCGCCGGCGGTGATATAGTTATGACGGTGGGCCACCGACCATAGGCGGGGGATGACCAAAAACACCATCGGATACATGATGGTGGCGTAAGGGAGGGCAAAGAAACCGATTGCACCTTGGCCGTATACGAGCGCCGGCACCGCAATGAAGGTATACGCGGTATAGGCATCGCCGCCGAGCAGGAACCAGACGATGATCGTGCCAAACCGACGGCCGGCGAGGCCCCATTCGTTCAGTTCGTCAAGATCGCCGCGGCGCCAGCGCGCCGCGAGAAAACCGAGCACCGTCACCCCGCCAAACAGGACGACGAATACAATGATCGCAGTCCAGTTCATGTCGACCTCCCGCTCCCTCGCCCCATGAAGCCGCAAGTCGCGCTTAGAATCCGGACCGATTCGAATTGGTCCGATGATGGACAAAGATGATCAGACCGGACGTCAGGAAAACCCACAGGAACTGATACCAGTAGAAGAACGGAATGCCCCAAAGCATCGGATCGACAAAATTATAGAAAGGAACCCAGAGCAGGGCGATAAAGGGAAGGATCAACAGCAGGTTCCACCAACTCCAGCCGGCGCGCGGTTCTCCAAGCGGGCGGGGCGAAAGCTCGTCCATTGGGCGCTTCCCTGTTTTATGACTTGGCCGCACCGCAATTCTCGTTATCGGCGCGAGTGGCTTTACCGTACCGGATAATGCTGCCGGGTCAATCGGCGGATCGGTTTGAACAAGGCGACGCATGTCTTCAGCTCAGGCCGAGAGCCTTGCGGACGGTTTTCTGGTCGAACCCACGATTCCGCGATAGACATGGGCGGGTTCAGACATAGGGTAACCGCCAAAATAATTGAATCCGTTGCAGGTCCCTTCTCCTTACCGGGCTGCCGGTTCTGACGAGTCTCGGAGCCGTTATTTTGGCGAGGGCCCTTAGAGCGGATGCGTTCGGATTAAGTCGCTTTCTGCCCGTTTGCCTTTGATTTGCGTATGATCTTGTCCGAGAAGTCTGCAAGTTTTCGGGATCATGCGCTGAGGGATGCTCATGCTCGATTCCACGCAACCCGATCCCCCCCGTATCCGCGACGGCGGCGATCGACCCCACAACGATCTGCGCGAGTTCGTTGATCGCATCGAAGCCGCCGGGGAACTTTTCCGCATCAGCGGCGCCGCGTGGGACCTCGAAATCGGGACCCTCGCCGAGATCGTCTGTCATTCGCGTCCTGAGCCGCCGGCGGTCCTGTTCGACGCCGTGCCTGGTTACCCGGCCGCCATGCGCCTGTTGTCCGGCGCAACGAATTCCTCCAAGCGGCTTGCCATCACGCTCGGCCTTCCCGAGCCGAAGCACCCGCTCGATGTGGTGCGCTCCTATCGCGACCGCATGAAGACGCATCGCGGGCTGCCGCCGCGCGTCGTCAACAGCGGCGCCGTCACGGAAAACATCGACCGTGGTGACGCCATCGACCTGTTCAAGTTCCCGGTGCCGCGCTTGCACGAGCTCGACGGCGGCCGCTACATCGGAACCGACGACCTCGTCATCATGCGCGATCCCGAAGAGAACTGGGTCAACGCCGCGACCTATCGCGCCATGGTGCAGAGTAAAGACCGGGTCAGCTTATGGATGTCGCCCGGCAAACACGGACGCCAGATCCGGGAAAAATACTTTCGCGCAGGGAAACCGTGCCCGGTGCTGATCAGCTGCGGTCACGATCCGCTGCTTTTCCTTGCCGGCGGCAACGAATTGAAATTCGGCCTGTCGGAATATGAGTATGCGGGTGGCCATCGCGGCGTGCCCTGCGATGTGGTCGAAAGCGAACTGTTCGGGCTGCCGATGCCCGCCGGCGCCGAGATCGTCATCGAAGGGGACATGACCGCCGACGATACCGCGCGCGAAGGGCCGTTCGGCGAATTCACCGGATACTATGCTTCGAGCCCGAGCGAGCAGCCGGTGGTGCGCGTGCGCCGCGTCTATCACCGCAATGATCCCATCCTTGCGATCGCGTCGCCGATGCGGCCGCCGTCCGATTTCTCATTCAGCAAATGCGTGATGAAAGCGGGCATGATCTGGGACGAAGTCGAGCGCGCCGGCCTTTCAGGCGTGGCTGGGGTGTGGTGCCACGAATTCGGCGGCGCCCGCATGTTCAACGTTATCGCGATCCGCCAAGCCTATCCGGGCCATGCGCGGCAGGCGGCGATGCTCGCCGCATCGAGCCAGTCGGGGTCCTATCTTGGCCGCTTCGTCGCGGTGGTCGACGATGACATCGACCCGACCGACATTTTCGACGTGATGTGGGCGGTTTGCACCCGTTGCGATCCCGCCGAGGACATCGAGTTTTTCCGCCGCGCCTGGTCGACGCCGCTCGATCCGCTGCTCGACACGGCGAGCTCGACCAATTCGCGCGCCATCATCGATGCGTGCCGGCCGTTCGAACGGCTCAAGGATTTCCCGACCGTGGCGCGCGCGACGCCCGAACTCATCGCCAAGGTCAGCGCAAAATTCGCGGATGTCTTGCAGCGGCTGCCGCCATAGGTAATTGGCTGTTCGGAACGACGCGCTTCCCACCCACCTGTCACCGCCCGGCTTGACCGGGCGGTCCAGTACTCCCCGGCATGGAATTGAGAGCGATAAGCCGTCTTAGGGATCGCTATCCCCCCCGGCGAAACGCGAATTCGGTGGTTACTGGATCGCCCGGTCAAGCCGGGCGATGACAGCATGTGAGACAGACGTATGCGACGAACCAGCAGCACCCTTTGGCGAGGCAGACCTACTCGATCCGCACATTGGCGGCGCGCCCCACCTCGGCCCACATCCTGGTTTCCGCTTCGATGTGGCGGGCGAATTCCGCGGCGGTACTGCCGACCGTCGGGGTCGCCATCTGCTTGAACTTGTCCTTCACGTCGGCCATCTGCATGATCTTGCGAAGTTCGCCCTCCAGTCGGCCGATGATGGCGGGTGCCGTCCCGGCGCGCACGAAGACCCCGCTCCACAGGCCGACGACGACCCCGGGCACGCCGGCTTCGGCCATGGTCGGCACATCGGGCAATTCTTCGAGCCGCTGATCGGCCGTCACCGCGAGGGCGCGAAGCTGCCCGCCCTTGACCTGCGGTGTCGTCGGCGGCGGATCGGCGATCGCAAATACCGATTGCTTGCCGATTACGCTGACAAGGGACTCGTTGCTGCTCTTGTAGGGGATCGCGGTGCCGGGCGCTCCGCTGCGCAGCTTGAAAAGCTCCGTCGCCAGCGTGAAGGCGAAGGAGGCGGTGGCGTAGTTCGCCTTGTCGGGATTTGCTTTCAGCCAGCCGACGAGCTCCTGTACGTTATGCGCGGGGCTCGCGGGATTGACCGACAGGATCAGCGGGAAAGAGGCAAGCTCAGACACTGGCGCAAACTCTCTGAGCGTGTCGTAGGGCGGCTTGACCGAGATCGCCGGAATGATGCTCATCGCGCCGCTCGCCCCGATCAATAGCGTATAGCCATCCGCGGGCGCTGCCATCACGGCGAGGGCCGCAACACTGCCGCCGGCGCCAACGCGGTTCTCGATGATCACTGGCTGGCCGAGATCGTCCTGAAGCTTTTGGCCGACAATCCGCGCGATGATGTCATTGCCGCCACCCGCCGCGAAGCCGACCACGATCTTGACCGGCTTGACTGGATAGCTGCCGGCCGAACCGCTCTGGGCCGCCGGGTGCCCGGCTGCGCCAAAGAATATCGCGGCCGTGAAAAGGCAGGCCGCCCGAACCCGACGTGACAATGCGAAACCTGCCATGGCGATCTCCCGTGTGAGCCGTGTACGGTCGCCGCATCGCGCGTCGCGGCGAAGCGGCGAAGCGACTGTGCGCATTCGTTCAGTCGGCTCCGACACCCAGGGGGCTCGCGCGGTCGCGCGGGTCCTGCCATCCGGTGATGCAGCCGATCCAGAAACAGATAGATGACCGGCGTCGTGTAGAGCGTCAGAAGCTGGCTGAGCAGCAGCCCGCCGACGATGGTGATGCCGAGAGGAAAGCGCAGCTCGGAGCCGGTGCCGCGCTCGATCGCGAGCGGCAACGCGCCGAACAGCGCGGCGAGCGTCGTCATCATGATCGGTCGAAAGCGCAGCAGGCAAGCGTCGATGATGGCATCGCGCGGGGACAATCCTTCGCTGCGTTCGGCATCGAGCGCAAAGTCGATCATCATGATCGCATTCTTTTTGACGATGCCCATCAGCAGCACGATGCCGATCAGTGCGATGATCGAAAGGTCCTGGCCGAACAGCATCAGCGCGGCAAGCGCGCCGACACCGGCGGAGGGCAGCGTCGACAGGATGGTCAGTGGGTGGATGAAGCTTTCATAGAGCATGCCGAGCACGATGTAGATGGTCACCACCGCGGCAAGGATCAGCCACGGCTCGCCGGCAAGCGAGTTCGCGAACTCGGCGGCGTCGCCAGCATAAGCTCCCGCTCACCGATGCCGGCATGTCGATGTCGGCCTCGGCGGCGGCAATGGCGGCGACCGCTTCGCCCAGCGATGCGTCGGGCGCGAGATTGAAGCTGATCGTCACCGCCGGGAACTGGTCCTGGTGCATGATGGCGAGCGGCGCCGTGGTGCGCGCGACAGAGGCGACCGACGCTGAGCGGGACGAGATTGCTCGAACTGGTGGGCAGGAACGCGCTGCTTGATGTCGAACTGGATAAAGTTGCCTGCAACGTCGAACTGCCGGCCGGGCAGATAGAGCTTGGACAGCGTGCTGGGGTCGCGCTGATATTCCGGCATCGCTTCGAGAATGACGCGGTACTGGTTGGCCTGGCCGAAGATCGTCGAAATCTGGCGCTGGCCGAAGGCATCGTTCAGCGTGTCGCTGACCGCCTGCATCGAGACGCCGAGCCGGCCGGCCTTTTCGCGGTCGACGTTGATGTCGACCCGCAGTCCGCCGTCCTGCGCTTCGGAGGCGACTTCGCGCAGCAGCGGCTCGCTGCGCAGCCGCTCGACCAGTGCATCGGCCCAGCGGTCGACCACGGCCGCCTCGGTGCCGGAGAGCGTGTACTGATACAGCGCGCGCGCCGAACGGGTGCCGATCTGGATGTCCTGCACCGGCTGGAAATAAACGTCATGCCCGGGATGCCGCGCGACCGCCCGCTTCAGCCGCTCGATGACGCCGGTGACGAAGCTCGCGCGCTCGTCGCGCGGACTTGCAGCGTGATCGCGAGGCGGCCGGCATTGGGCGTCGGATTCGATCGGGGTCACGCCGACCACCGAGACGACGCCGATCACATCGGGATCGGCGCGGATCGCAGTCGACCACGCTTTGCTGCAAGCGCTGCATCTCGGCAAAGGACACTTCCGGGCCGGCTTCGGTCACCGCGGTGATCAGGCCGGTGTCCTGGACCGGCAGAAATCCCTTGGGCACGATGACGTAGAGCCAGATCGTCGCCGCAAGCGTCGCGAGCGTCGCCGCAAGCGTCGCAGCGGTCATGGCGCAGCACCCATTCCAGGCTCGTCTGGTAGCCATCGACGGCGCGATCGACCATGCCGTTGAGCCAGCGGGTCAGCCGGTTACTGCTGCCGGCCGCGACCTCGGGGCGCAGCAGTCGGCTGCACATCATCGGCGTCAGCGTCAGCGAAACCGCTGCCGAGGCGACCACCGCGATGGTCGAGCGTCAGCGCGAATTCGCGGAACATGCGGCCGACAATGCCGGTCATGAACAGCAGCGGAATGAACACCGCGATCAGCGACACCGTCAGCGAAATCACCGTGAAGCCGATCTCCTTGGCGCCGCCGCAGCGCCGCCGCGAACGGCTCTTCGCCGTCCTCGATGTGGCGGACGATGTTCTCGATCATGACGATGGCATCGTCGACGACGAAGCCGGTGCCGATGGTCAGCGCCATCAGCGAGAGGTTGTCGAGGCAGAAGCCGCAGAACCACATCACCGCCGAACGTCGCGATCAGCGACAGCGGCAGCGCGACGCCGGCGATGATCGTGGCGCGCATGGTGCGCAGGAATATGAACACCACCAGCACGACCAGGACGACGCTGAGCAACAGCGTGAACTGCACGTCGTGCACCGAGGCGCGGATCGTCCCGGTGCGGTCCTGCACGACGGACAAGGCTGATCGCCGCTCGGCATGGCGCGCTGCAAGCGCGGCAGTTCGTTGCCGATCCGCCGCACCGTCTCGATCACATTGGCGCCGGGCTGGCGCTGGATGTCGATGATGACGGCCGGCCGATCCTGGTACCAGCCGCCGACCTTGCTGTTCTCCAGCCCGTCGATGACGTTGGCGACATCGCCGAGCATCACCGGCGCGCCGTTGCGGTAGGCGATGATCAGGGTCGCGATAGGCTGTCGACGCCGGTGATCTGGTCGTTGGCGGCGATCGTGTAGGATTGCTGGGAGCCGTCGAGCGAGCCCTTTGGGCCCGGCGACATTGGCGCGCGACGATCGCGGCGCGCAAATCCTCGAGCGCGATGCCGTAGGCGGCGAGCCGCGCCAGATCGGCCTGGATGCGGATCGCCGGCTTCAAGCCGCCCTGCACCGAGACATGGCCGACGCCGGTCACCTCGCTGAGCCGCTGGGCGATGCATGGTGTCGGCGAGGTCGCTCATCTGCCGCAGCGAAATGGTCGGCGAGGTCAGCGCGAGCGTGACGACCGGCGCGTCGGCCGGATTCACCTTGGAGTAGACCGGCGGATAGGGAAGATTGCGTGGCAGCGTCGACGCCCGCCGCATTGATCGCGGACTGCACGTCCTGCGCGGCGCGCATCGATGTCGCGGTTCGAGATCGAATTGCAGCGTGATCTGGCTGATCCCGAAGGAACTCGACGATGTCATCGTCGCCAGCGCCGGGATCTGGCCGAACTGACGTTCGAGCGGCGCCGTGACCAGCGAGGCGATCGTCTCGGCATTGGCGCCGGGAGCTGGGTCGTGACCTGAATGGTCGGGAAATCGACCTGCGGCAGCGACGCGACCGGCAGCAGCGCATAGCCGAGAATGCCGCCAAGCATCACCGCGACGCCAGCAGGGACGTTGCGATCGGCCGGTGGATGAACGGCGACGAGACGCTCATGGCGCCGCGGTGGCCGATCGACCAGGCTGCGGGCCCGCTTGGAGGCTGCCTCGCCGCAATTGAGGGTTCGTCCGCGCCGGGTCGCGGGGCCGGACGGACGGAGATCGTGCTCTGCGCTCCCGCCGCCTCGGATGGCGTCTTGCGACCCGCGGTGCGGGCTCGACCGCGGGCGCTTGCGCCGGGCTGCGCGGAGGCGGGGCGCAATGATCGGCGCGGACGAAGCCGGCTGCGCCACCGCCGGCTGACGGCGTGCGGCGGGCACCGGCGCCGGCGACGGTCGGCGACCGGATCGCGCCTTGCGTGGCCGGCGGCGGCGTTCGCTCCTGCCGGCGGGGCGATCCAGGTCTTCCTGCTGGCCAATCGCGATTCGACTGCCGTCGGTGAGCTGGGCAAAGCCGGTCGTCACGACCTCTTCGCCCTGCTCGACGCCGGATGCGATCACCGCCTCGGTCTTCGTCCTGCTGGGCCACGGTGACGGGGTGGACCGCTACCGTGTTCGTCGCCATTGGCCACGTACACGAAGGTGCCGTTGGGGCCGCGCTGAACAGCGGCGGTCGGGATCGTGATCACCTGCTTCGAGGGTATCGACCAGGAGCTTGACGTTGACGAATTGGCCCGGCCACAGCTGCAGGTCGGCATTGGGAACTCGGCCTTCAGCTTGACGGTGCCGGTGGTCGGATCGACCTGGTTGTCGACCACCGTCGAGCGTGCCGCGATCGACCACCGTGCGATTATCGTCGCCGAGCGCCTGGACGCTGAGCGACCCCTTGGCACAATGGCCTTGTTGACCTGCGCCAATTGCTGCTGCGGCAGCGTGAAAATCACCGCGATCGGCTTGATCTGCGTAATCACCACAATGCCGGTGGTGTCGCCCGCATGGACGATATTGCCTGGCTCGACAAGGCGCAGGCCGGTGCGGCCCGCGAGCGGGGCGACGATCTTGGTGTAGGAGAGGACCGCCTTCGCGTTATCGATCGCGCCCTGGTCGGCCTGCACCTGCGCTTCGAGCTGCGCCACCAGCGCCTTTTGCGTATCGTATTGCTGGCGGGTCGCGGAATTGGTCGCAGCGAGCCGGGCGTAGCGATCGAGATCGAGCCGCGCGTTGGCGAGCAGGGCTTCGTCCTGCGCCTTCTTGGCAACCGCCTGATCGAATTGGGCCTGATAGACGGTCGGCTCGATTTCGGCGAGGACGACGTCCTTGGTCGACGTCCTGGCCTTCCTTGAAATTGACGCTCATCAACTTGCCGTCGACCTGGGCGCGCACGGTGACGGTGTTGAGCGCGCGGCTCGAGCCGACTCCGTCGAAATAGAGGGGAACATCCGCGCGCGATGCGACGGCAGCGAGGACCGGCACGGGACCGTCATCTCGCGGCACCCGTGGTGGGGGTTGGCGCGCAGGCGCAAACCGGGCAACCGAGGCGGGCAGATATTGAGGGGCGTAAAAGAAGACATAAGCCGCCGCAAGCGTCATCAGAATGCCAAGGGCAATGAGCCGCCCGAGCCAGCGGCGCGGCTGCGGTGCATCGCCGTGGGTGGTCAGGTATGAACGGTCGATCAGGTCGGTTTTCACCCCGAACTTGCTCCCTCGCTGCGGCGGGCAGGCCCGCGCTCCAGACCAATGACGGCCCGCTCCTATCAGGACAGCTTGCGCGACGGCGCTGGACGGAGCCATCCGGCTGCACGGCAGACAGCGTCGGCCCACAACCGTGGATCGCCGCCATTTACTGCAGAAGCATCGTCGTTCGCTGCTGCCGTTTCAATCCCGCGAATACCTATGCTGCCCACCCTAGCAGGGCGTCCGCAGCCCGCAAGTGCCGATTAAAATTGGCGTAGGCTGGGCGAGGTCTCTGCTCGATTGTGAATTCTGATGTGGATTTGCATTTGTCGCAGACGCACGCGACCCAATGATCGTTCCCCGCGGCCGGTCGACGAACGCTGCAGACGCCTTGGCTTTGGAATTCGTGCTATCGTTCCTGATGCGTGTTCGCGGGGTACGCAGATGGCGAACTGCATCAGACGGCGCGATGTCATCACGCTTGCGGCAGGCGCGGCGGCCTGGCCCCTCGTTGCGCAAGCGCAGCAGGGCGGCAGGGTACGGCGGCTCGGAATTCTTATGGGCGGCGGAGTTGATCCCGACCGGAAGCATTGGCTCTCCGAGCTCACACGGAGCCTTGCGGAGTTGGGCTGGATCGACGGCCGCAATCTGCGTCAGGACGTTCGCGACAACGCCACCAGCATCGATGAGTTCTCGAAACTCGCCAAAGAATTGGTCGATCTGCAACCCGATGTCATCCTTGCAAGCACGACTCCGGCGGTCGCCGCGATACAGCGAGAGACAAAAACGATCCCGATCATCTTCGTACTGGTTTCCGACCCGATTGGGTTTGGTTTCGTGAACGGTCTGCCGCGGCCAGGAGGCAACATCACCGGCTTCATGCAAATGGAAGCCTCAATGGCAAGCAAGTGGGTGGAACTGCTCACCGAAATCACGCCTGGCATCAAGCGGGTGATGGCCGTCTACAATCCGGAAACCGCCCGATACATAGAACCATATTACGTGCCTCAATTCGAGACGGCCGCTCGCTCGTTCAAATTGACACCGGTTTTGGCTCCCGTTCATAGCGATACCGAAATCGAAATGGTCTTGACATCGCTTGGCCGAGAGAAGGGAGGCGGGATCGTCGCAATGCCTGACGTTTTCGTCGCCACACACGGCGCGGTGATAAGATCGCTGGCCGCTCAAAACAGCGTACCCACAATATGGTGGGACAATGGCTTCGTGAGAGATGGTGGTTTGCTTTCCTATGGCCCTGATGTAGTCGAAGAGTATCGCCGCTCGGCGTCCTATATCGATCGGATTCTCCGCGGCGCAAAGCTGTCTGAACTGCCGGTTCAGCTTCCCGTCAAATTCGAAATGGCTTTGAATGCGAAGACCGCGAAGGCGCTTGGCCTGACCGTGCCGCCATCGATCCTGGTGCGCGCCGACACAGTGATCGAATAGCCTAGGGGCCTTGCCAGAGCCCCAGCAATCAGGGCGCGTGGGTTCCCGGTTCGCGTCACGACGCCATGCGTGATCTGACCCGGGCCCGCGGTCGGAGATTGCGGAGAAAACGCCAGCATGTCTCGTCGTTGGCGCGGCACTTGGGCTGGCATTATCCGGGCAAGAAGACATGGACCAAGGCCCCGCGAGCAGGTGGGCAAGCCTTGCGGTCGCGCGTTCGGCGTGCGGCCGGCTCTGATAGAATTTCCGACATGATTCTCCGTCGGATTGCTCGCGCTTTTGTGCGGGTGCGCTGGATTTGCTGCGTGCTGGCGATGGTGTTCGCGATGGCCGGCATCACGGTCGGCGCCCAAACGCCTGTCTCGCAGCAGCCATCGGCATCCACGGTTGAAGCCGCTCCAGCACCAACGCAAACCACGCCCCCCGCATTGGCGCCCACTCCGGCTGCGCCGCAGCCGGGAAGCGCCCGGGCGCCCGCCAGCCGCGATCGGTTCGGGAGGGTCGATGACATCGGCGGCAACCTCCTCGATCCCGCCTTTTGGAGCGATCTCGCGGCAGCGGCGCCCGCCGAACTCGCCGGCCTCAATGCGCTGCTGCGGAACTGGTGGGCGGATGCAAGCATCAATGCCACCGGCGCCGGGGCCGCCGCAGCAGGCCTATTGGCATTGCTGATTGCAGCGGTGGCTTTGATGTTGCGGCGCTTGTTGCGACGGCGCGTCACCCGCATGCCGACGCCGCGGCGTTTCGAGAGGGCTGTGGCCGCCCTCATCGTACTGGTGACCGTAACCGCGACGTTGCCGTTCATCGTCGCCGCGACCGTGCTGGCGCTGCGCAATTTTGGCCTGATGACTGACCCGGTCGCCGAAATCGGCCTCGGCCTCGCGATTGGCATTGCCGCGGCAAACTTTGGGCGCGGCGTCGGGGTCGCGCTGTTCGCCCCGGGGGAGCCGGAACGACGGATCGTGGGAGTATCCGATCGCCCGGCGCGGAGCTATGCGGCGCATCTTGCCTGGGCGGCGCGCGCCTGCGGGGCGGCCGTATTTCTGGACGTTGGACACCAGGTATTGGACGCGCCCGCCGCCCCGATCCTGGCGACGGGAGCGTTGATGGCGCTCGCCGTGCTCGGCATCATTGTGCATTTCCTGTGGCGCTCGGCGCAGGACGCGTTCGGCGTTGCCGCCAGCGCGGGGGGCGCCCGGGGTGACGCACTCACATGGGTGCGTGCCGTCCTCTGGGTCGTCACGGCCGCGCTCGGGATTGCGCTCGCGACCGGTTATGCGGGGTTTGCGACGGTCCTTGCCGGCCGGACGGTGGCCGCGTTCGCGCTCGGTGGAACGGCGGCCGTCCTCGTGATTTTTATTGATGCCGCACTGACCGATCGCCTTGCCTCCAATACGCCGGCGGGCCAGCGCGTCGCGGTGCTGTTCGGGCTGACGCCGCGTGGCCTCGATCTCGTCGAGTTGCTGGTCGCGATGGGGCTGCGCATCGTCATCGTCGTGCTCGCGGCAATGCTGGTGTTCAGCTCATTCGATATTACCGATGACGGCATTTTCGGGCGCTTTCGCCGTTTCGGTTCGGGTTTCGCCCTCGGCGAGATCAGCCTGTCCCCGGCAGCACTGATTGCCGCCGTGGCCCTGCTGGCCGGCGGGATCATCGCCTTGCGCGCCGCCCAGCGCTGGCTGCAGGTGAGTTTCCTGCCACGCACCGGCCTCGATGCCGGGCTGCAGAATTCGATTTCGGCGCTGTTCGGCTATGCGGTGCTGGTCGGCATCGTTGCACTTGCACTCGGCGTGCTCGGCATCGACCTGCAGAAGATCGCGCTGATTGCGGGCGCGCTGTCGGTCGGCATCGGCTTCGGCCTGCAATCCGTCGTATCCAATTTCGTCTGCGGCCTCATCCTGCTCGCCGAGCGCCCGATCCGGGTCGGCGACTGGGTGGTCGTCAAGAACGAGGAGGGATGGGTGCGGCGCATCTCCGTGCGGGCCACCGAGATCGAGACCTTCGACCGCGCAAGCGTCATCATCCCCAACCAGGACTTCATCACCGGCGTGGTGAAGAACTGGAACTCACGGCAACACGATGGGCCGCATCATCATCAAGGTCCGCGTCAGCTATGACAGCGACCTCGACAAGGTGCGGGCCATTCTCGCGTCCTGCGCCGCCGACCATGCCTACGTGCTGGCGACCCCGCAGCCGGCGGTCTACCTGATCGGCTTTGGAGATATCGGCATCGACTTCGAATTGCGGTGCCTTCTCGGCAATGTCGAGCTGGCACTGGCGATCAAGAGCGAATTGCAGGTCGAGGTGATGCGCCAATTCGGCGAGGCGGGGATCAAGATCCCGTTCCCGGGCCACGAGGCGCGGCCGCCCGGCCCGGACCATGAGCCGGGCCTTTCGACAACGGAGCCGCCCTCATCGCGACAACCGGCACAGTCCGCAAATCCGGCCGGCACATCGCCATAAGCTTGGCCTGAATTGTCTTATGCTGGCTCCGGCAGGCGGAGGCGGCGGCGTGCGCGCTGCCTGTTACATCGCGATTGCCGGTGCGATGACCCCGCGACACTCGCCGAAGCCGATGCGGGCAAATCCCTCCCGCTCGCAATGAGCGCGGAAAATGACTTCGTCGCCATCGTCGAGGAAAGCGCGATTTTCGCCCCCCGGAAGGGCGACCGGCTGCCGCGCGCCCTGGCTGAGTTCGAGCAGGCTTGCCCAGCTTTCCCGCTCCGGCCCGGATACGGTACCGGAGCCCATCAAATCGCCGATTTCCAGGTTGCAGCCGTTGCTGGCGTGATGGGCGACCATCTGCGCCACCGTCCAGTAGACATTGGCGAACGAGCCGTGACTGAGCCGGAATGGCGGATCGCCCCGGTCCCGCATCTTCGCGGTCAGGAGGTAGGCTTCGAGCATGATGTCGAAGCCGCCGGCCCGTTGGTCTTTGTCGCAGGCGAGATGCGGGGGCGCCGCTGGATCGCCGGCCGGCCGGACAAAGGCCTTGGTGCGGAACGGCGCCAGGGCCGCCATGGTCACCACGAAGGGCGACACCGTAGTGGCGAAATTCTTCGCCAGGAAGGGGCCGAGCGGCTGCGCTTCGAAGGCCTGGATGTCGCGTGCCGACCAGTCGTTCAGCAGGCAGGACCCGAACACATGAGCGCCCGCCTCCGCGACCGGCACCGGGACGCCGAGCGCGGAGGCATGGCCGACATAGAAGCCGAGCTCCAGTTCGTAATCGAGGCTGCGCGACGCGCGAAAGACCGGCTCGGCCTCGTCCGCGCGCTTGGTCTGGCCGAGCGGTCTGCGCACCGGAGTTCCGCTGGGGCGGATGGATGAAGTGCGGCCGTGATAGGCGACGGGGACGTGCTTGTAATTGGGGAGCAGCGGGTTGTCGGGCCGGAACATCCGCCCGGTATTGGTGGCATGGAAAATCGAGGCGAAAAAGTCGGTGAAATTCCCGATCCGAACAGGCACGGTCAGATCCGACGGAGGCAAGCGCGACCAGATGCTCCTCGACGCTGCGCCGCTCCGCCGCTCCCTCGCGAAGAAGCCGCGACAGCGCGGTCCGCAGTGCCTCCCAGGCGCCGGGTCCGAGTTCCATCAGCGCGTTCAGGTGTGGCGTGGCGCATGCTATTGCGGCGTGCTGCGCAGCACCTTCCAACAGGTCGGCGACCCCGGAAACCTCCAGAATCGCATCCCCGATCGCCACGCCGATTTGCGGCGGCTCCGATGATCCGCGCCGGGCAAATGCCGCATAGGGCAGATTCTGGATCGGGAAATCGCTACCCGGAGCGTTGGCGCCGGGAATGAAGCTTCTCAAGCCGGGGTCGTGGGTTTCGTCGATGGTCATTACGGTGGCATGCTGAGCTGGTCCGACTCTCACAGGCCGGCAAGTCGATCCGGGCCCACCCCTCACCCTCCGAAGCACCCGCGATGGCCCTCCCCGATTCACTGCACGAAACCTGCCGCATCGCAATGCGGGCAGACCGGTATCAATGCAGTATATCGCAATTTGCGCGCGGAGCCGCCCAGTCCTTTTTGTCAGGTCGCTGGCAAGGCAAAAACGATGTTATTTCGCGTGGGCGTGCTCGGGGTGGGACATATCAATGATTGTTGCGCGCAGATCGATAACCTTGCTGTCACGTACGACCCGGAACTCGGCGACGTCGCCGATCCACAGTAATCCGAGACGGGTGTGGAGGTCGCTGGTGTCGCGCACTGGCACGGGGCCGAGATCGGCAACGATATCGCCTGCCTTCAGCCCGGCGCGATCCGCAGGCGACCCCGGCTCAATGCGAGTGATGATGACGGCATTGGCGGGCGTCGAAGCCGGAAGCTTGAACTCGCGCGCCAACGCCGAGGACATGTCCTCGAAGGTGATGCCGAGCTTGCCGCGGCGCATGTCGCCGGACTCGACGATGCGGTCGACGACCGTTCGCGCCATGTTGATTGGGATTGCAAACCCCATGCCCGGATTATTCTTGGTTGCCGCAAAGGCGGTATTGATGCCGATCAGCTCTCCGCTCAAATTGACGAGAGCGCCTCCGGAGTTGCCGGGGTAGATGCCAGCATCGGTCTGGATGAAATTCTCGACATCCAGGATGCCGACATTGTTGCGGTTGATGCCGCTGACGATGCCGGAGGTCACGGTCTGGCCGAACGCGAAAGGATTGCCAATCGCCAGCACAAAGTCCCCGACTTCGACCTGGTCCGAATTGCCCAAAGGGATCGCGGTCAGGTTCTCGACCGCGATCTTGAGCACGGCGATATCGGTATCGGGGTCGCCGCCCACAAGCTTGGCCCGGAATTCGCGCCCGTCAACGAGGGCGACGCTGATCTCCGCGCTGTGCTCGACGACGTGGTTGTTGGTGATGATGAGGCCCTGAAGTGCGTCGATGACTACGCCTGAACCGCTGATACGGAGACCCGCGCTGTCGGCGCGCTTGACAGTCCGTTTGGGCCGGCCGGCTGCCTCCGCGACCGGTCCTTTCACGGAGATGCTGACGACGGAGGGCGTGATCTTTTTGAGAACGGGGGCGAGGGTCGGAGTCCCGGTCACCTGCTCGATCAAGGGCAGCGGCACGCTGGCCGAGGCCCACATTCGTCCCGCCGACCGCCAATGCCGCAGCCAAGGCAGCCGTGATTGCGAACCGCTTCATCTTGTCCTCGCGCCTAGCAAACCTGGCCGGTGTTTTCCGCAATCGGTACTCACCCGCTTGCCCGGCAGGTGCCGGACTCAAGCACCGGGACCTTAATTCCCGATTACGCTTGGGCCGCGTCGCCGCTCAATCCGAATCTCAGCTGAGATTTGTGCATTGCACCAGAAAACAAGGTAGGGGTTCGAAAAAGAATTCGACGTGCAAAAATAACAGATTTATGTGGAATTTATGCCGCGCTGCCCAAGACTTCACGCGAGGCTAGGCCATCTTTGCGGTTGCGCTGCACAAAAAATAAACGCGTGCTTCGCCGTGGTTCTCTTGATCAAATTCGCGGCCGCGGTTCCGGCGGCCGACAGGCACTTTTTTCAGAGACTTTGATGCAGCGAAAGAGTTCGACGACGCGGATGCGGGTTCGAATAGGCGATGCCGCAGCTTGACTCTACGCAGGCGGCGTTCGAATGCTGTTTGATGGCGTGTCCCGGCGAGTAAGCCACGGGACGCGCAGAGCAAAGGGCAGTCGAGATGCAATTGCTGATTGGCTTGGTGGTGATGGCGGTGGTCTGGATCATCGTGATCTACGGCTCCGAACTGGTGAACAGGAACATCCAGTAACGAAGGAAAGCCGCGGATCCCGGAACGGACATTCCGCTCCGGTTCCCCCGTGACGGGGCGACGGGCGAAACAGCATCAAGCGATCGGGCCTCCTGCCGCCGAAGTTCTGGAGGAGGGAAGCCCGGCGGAGATGACTGCCGGAACCTGTTCGGGCCCTCGCAATTCTCCGCGCCTTTGGCGTGTTGTTGTCCGAGAGCCGTTCTCCTCGATGAAGGACATCCAGGAAAACCTCGAAAGCCGGCGTGAGCGCGCGCGCATTGGCGGGGGACCGCGGCGCATCGAGGCGCAACATCGCCGCGGCAAGCTCACCGCGCGAGAACGTGTCGAACTGTTGATGGACAAAGACTCCTTCGAAGAGTTCGACATGTTTGTCGAGCACCGCTCCACCGCCTTCGGGATGGAGAAGACGAAGATTGCGGGCGATGGCGTCGTAACCGGCTGGGGTACCGTGAACGGCCGCGCCGTGTTCGCCTTCGCCAAGGATTTCACCGTTTTCGGCGGCTCGCTGTCGGAGAGTCATGCCCAGAAGATCATCAAGGTCCAGGACATGGCGATGCGGACGCGGGCCCCGATCGTCGGCCTGTTCGATGCCGGCGGCGCGCGCATCCAGGAGGGCGTCGCCGCACTCGGCGGCTATGGCGAGGTTTTCAAGCGCAACGTCATCGCGTCGGGCGTGATCCCGCAGATTTCGGTCATCATGGGGCCGTGCGCGGGTGGTGACGTCTATTCGCCGGCGATGACGGATTTCGTGTTCATGGTGAGGGACACGAGCTACATGTTCGTGACCGGTCCCGATGTCGTGAAGACGGTTACCAACGAGGCGGTAACGGCAGAGGAACTCGGCGGCGCGATGGTGCACACCACCCGGTCCTCGGTGGCGGACGGCGCCTACGACAACGATCTCGAATGCCTGCTGCAGATGCGCCGGCTCCTCGATTTCCTGCCCGCGAACGCGACCCACGGCCCGCCGGAATGGCCTTCTTTCGACGACGTCGAGCGCGAAGATGCTTCGCTCGACACGCTGGTGCCAGCGAGCCCCAACACGCCTTACGACATCAAGGAACTGATCCTGAAGACCGTCGACGAGGGCGATTTCTTCGAGATCAGCGAGACTTTTGCCCGCAACATCGTCACCGGATTCGGCCGCATGGCCGGCCGCACCATCGGTATCGTTGCCAATCAGCCGATGATGCTCGCCGGCGTGCTCGACGCGGATGCGAGCCGCAAGGCGGCCCGTTTCGTGCGTTTCTGCGATGCTTTCGACATCCCCATCGTCACGTTCGTCGACGTGCCCGGCTTCCTGCCCGGCACCGCCCAGGAATATGGCGGCCTCATCAAGCACGGCGCCAAGCTGCTTTTTGCGTATAGCCAGTGCACGGTGCCGCTCGTGACCGTGATCACGCGAAAGGCGTTCGGGGGCGCCTATGACGTGATGGCGTCGAAGCACATTGGCGGCGACGTGAACTATGCGTGGCCGACGGCCCAGATCGCCGTCATGGGCGCAAGGGGGGCCGTCGAGATCATCTTTCGTTCCGATCTCGGCGACGCCGAAAAGATCTCCGCCCGCACGAAGGCGTACGAGGAACACTTCCTGTCGCCGTTCGCGGCCGCCGAACGCGGCTATATCGACGACGTGATCCTGCCGCGATCGACGCGCCGCCGCGTCGCGCGCGCGCTCGACTTGCTGCGGCGGAAGAGAATCGAACTGCCAGCTCGCAAGCACGACAACCTGCCGCTTTGACTGCCGGCAAGATTTTCCCGAATCGCTTATTGTCATTGCCCGGCCGGAGACCCTGCCGCGCTTGCGGCGGGTCTCCGTGACCGGGCAATCCAGTAACCACGAACATCTGAAACGGATCGATGATCGTGCCAAATTTCGACGCTGGTGGGTACTGGATCGCCCGGTCACGGGTTCACGCTACAAGAACAGCGTGAACTCCGGCCGGGCGATGACGCGGGTTGTGGTGACCCCAGACGCGAAATTTGCCAAGTATCGTTTTTGATGATCCTGGCGGCCGAATGCGCCCTGCGCGATGCTTGTATTCCCCCGTTCCAAGTGCGACATGCGCCAGATGGACACGCCATTCGCCGCAACTGCCGATACCGTTGAAACCATTCCGCCCCACGAGCAGGCACCCTCGCTGCTCGCAACCGAGGTGGAGCGCCGGCGCACCTTTGCCATCATCTCCCATCCCGATGCCGGCAAGACCACGCTGACGGAAAAGCTCCTGCTGTTCGGCGGCGCGATCAACATGGCGGGCCAGGTCCGGGCCAAGGGCGAACGGCGCAACACCCGCTCCGACTGGATGAAGATCGAGCGCGAGCGCGGGATTTCCGTCGTCACCTCGGTGATGACCTTCGAATATCGCGGCCTGGTCTTCAACCTGCTGGACACGCCCGGCCACGAGGATTTTTCCGAAGATACCTATCGCACGCTGACGGCGGTCGATTCCGCCGTGATGGTGATCGATGCCGCCAAAGGCATCGAGGCGCGGACCCGCAAGCTGTTCGAGGTGTGCCGGCTGCGCGACATTCCGATCATCACCTTCATCAACAAGATGGACCGCGAAAGCCGCGATCCGTTCGATCTGCTTGACGAGATCGAAAAGACGCTGGCGCTCGACACCGCGCCCGATGACCTGGCCGATCGGCCGCGGCCGCGATTTCCTCGGCACGTCTGCGACTCGCTTCCGGCGGCGTGCGGCTGCTCGATTCGCCGACCGCCGGCACGGAGACCGCCGCGCGCCATCGACCCTGCCGCGCTCGCCGCCCGCAATGCAAATCTCGATGCCGCGGCGCTGGCCGAAGAATTCGCGCTGGTGCGCGAGGCCTGCCGGCAGTTTCGACCTCGCCTCCTTTCGCGAGGGCCATCTGACGCCGGTCTATTTCGGCAGCGCGCTGAAGAATTTCGGCGTCGGCGACCTGCTCGACGGCTTTGGCGGCTTACGCGCCGCCGCCGCGCGCCCAGACAGCCGATATCCGCCGCGTCGAGGCGGACGAGCCGCCGAATGACCGCCTTCGTGTTCAAAATCCAGGCCAACATGGATCCCAATCACCGCGACCGCATCGCCTTTGCGCGGCTGTGCTCCGGCAAGCTGGCGCGCGGCATGAAGGCGGAAGCATGTGCGCACCGGCAAGACGGTCGGCCTGCACGCGCCGCATTTCTTCTTCGCCCAGGACCGCGCCATCGCCGACGAGGCTTTTGCCGGCGACGTCGTCGGCATTCCCAATCACGGCAGCTTGCGCATCGGCGATACGCTGACGCGAGGGGGAACGCTGAACTTCGTCGGCGTGCCGAGTTTCGCGCCGGAAATCCTGCGCCGCGTCCGGCTCACCGATGCGATGAAAGCGAAGAAGCTCAAGCAGGCGCTCCAGGAAATGGCGGAAGAGGGCGTGGTGCAGGTGTTTCGTCCGACGGACGGCTCGCCGGCGCTGATCGGCGTTGTCGGGCCGCTGCAACTCGACGTGCTCAAGGATCGGCTGGCCAGCGAATATGCCCTGCCGGTGGAGTTCGATCCTTGCGAGTTCCAGCTCGCGCGCTGGATTTCGTCGCGTGACCGCAACACACTTGACCAGTTCGTCGCCGCGAACCGTTCCGGCATCGCAGAAGACCTCGACGGCGACCTCGTCTATCTCGCCCGCAATCCGTTCTACCTCGACTATACCCGCGAGCGCGCGCGCGACATCATGTTCACTGATATCAAGGATGTCGAGGCAAAGAAGGCGGACGGCGTCTAGTGTTCTGACTCTGACACTCGATCCCCTTTTTGTCATGCCCCGCTTTAAGCGGGGCATCCAGTAACCCCATGACTCGCATTAGAGAACGAGATTTCAAACGAACTCCGGTGGTTACTGGATCGCCCGGTCCAGGGGCACCCCATCGTTTGGCCGCTTCAAAGTGCGGTTTGTTTGACTGTTGCATTGAGGTGGCCAAACGATGGGGACCCCGCGCCGGGCGATGACAATGAAAGGGGCGATGACAATGAAAGGGGACTAAGCGCATCATTCCGTAAAGTTGCAGACTTTCGGACAAGATCATGCGCAAAATCACCGTGCATTCGTCGTCGAGCGCAGTCCGCGACCGATGCGCAAAAGAGAACCGAGCGGGAGGCGATCCTGACCGCGTGCTGATCAATACCAGCCGTCCACGAGCCGGCGGATCGATGCGATCAGCGCGGGTTGCACCTCTTTGATCGGCGGCAACGCATCATGGCTCCCAGCCGTTTCCGAGCGCCTTGTAGAAGACGACATATTGCAGGGCGACGGTCCCTTCCGCGACCGCTTGCTCATCTTCCAGCTCATATTCCTGCCGCTGTGCATCAAGGACATTGAGGAAGTCGGTGACGCCGCGCTCGTAGCGTTCGTTGGCAAGGTCGACGGCGCGGCGGCTGTCTGCCAGCGCCTCGGTGAGATCCTGCTCGCGTTGGGTCTGGGCACGATATTGCTTGACGGCCTGATCGACTTCCTCGACGGCAACGATGATCGTCTTTTTGTAATTTGCGAGTTGCTCGCGCGTTCGCAATTCCTCGATATCGATCAGTGCGTCGAGGCGTCCGAAATCGAGCAGCGGCCAATAGGCGCCGGGGCCGAACGACCAGATTGGATTGTGAATTGGCGTGGCGGTACCCGAGTGGGTGCCGCCCTGGGCGCCCAGGCCGGCCGAGAGCGCGATCGACGGGAACAGGTCGGCGGTCGCCATGCCAATCCGTGCATTCGCTGCTGCAAGCGTGCGCTCGGCGGCCTGAATGTCGGGGCGGCTCCGCAGCAGGTCAACAGGGAGCCCAAGTCGCAGGCGAGCCGGGATGCGAGGGAAAGAGCCGGTCCATTTCAGCTCCGGCGCGAGCTCGCTCGCATAGGTGCCGAGCAGCACGGCGAGATTGCTTTCGGCGGCCGAAATCGCCCCCTCGATATCGGGCACCCGTGCCTGCTGTGTCGCGAGCTGGCGCTTGGCAAGGGCGACATCGAGCTCATTGGTGAGGCCACGCATAAAGCGGGTCATGACCACATCGAGCGTCTTCTGCGCCGCCGCAATGTCGTTGCGGGCGATCTGGAGGCGAAACTGGAAGCCGCGCAAATTGATGTAATTGCGGACGACATCGGCGATCACGGTGATCGTCACCGCATTGCGCAAGGCCCATTGTGCGTCCGCATCGTACTTGGCAGCTTCCAGCTGGCGCAGATACTTGCCGAAAAAGTCGAGTTCCCAACCGGCGTCGAAGCCGGCGATGCGGTTCACCTGCTTCAAGCCCGATGCAGAATCCCCGGCCCGGATCGACTGTGCTACCCGCCCCTTGGTCGTGTCGGTGCCGGAGCCGAGCGCTCCGCCGGCGCTGCCTGCTACGGTCGGCAGCATCAGCCCGACGATCGCGACCTCTTGCGTGCGCGCTTGTTGGACGCGGGCCAGCGCGATCTCGATGTCGAGGTTCGACGCGACGGCGCGATCGATCAGAGAATTCAGCTCGCGGTCGCCAAGGGTGCGCCACCACCGTTCCAGCTTGTGGCCAGCTGCCGCGTTGGGCGTCGCGGCGGTTTGCGCCACACCGCCATAGTGGGTCGGCAGATCGATCAGGGGCGTCTGGTAATCCGGACCCACGGCACATGCGGTCAGCGAGGCCGCCGCGGCTACGGCCAACCACAGGCGGCATCCCGCTCCCATGACGGACGGCCCATCGTTTGCCAGTGGACCGAAACGCGGTCACCCACCGGCTCGATTGATGGCCATGATTCTACGCAGCCGCCCCTGTGCTGCCGTGCTTCGGCTTAATGAAGCGTTACCCGAAAACGAAGCGTTTACCTCGTTGCGGTCCTTTCCTCTTCCCGGACGGTTACCTGGTCGCCATTGGCAAGCTGATTGCTGATATTGAGAGCGACCTTCTGACCCTCGTTCAGTCCCGAGCCGATCTCTACGAAGTTGCCATTGTCGCGAGCGATCGTGACATCCTGAAATTTGACGCGGCTATCGTCTCCGATGACGGCGACCTGCGGACCGCCGGCGCGGAACAGCATCGCACTTGCGGGCACTTGGACGAAAGCCGCCGGCTTGAGCGGGAACTCGACCTGCACATACATGCCGGGAACCAGCTTCAGGTCGTGGGTTTGCCAGGTCCACCTCGACCCGCATGGTGCGCGCTCGCGGATCGATGGACTTGCTCGTCCGCGCGATCTTGCCCTCGAATATGCGGCCAGATTGATTCGCTGGTCGTCACCCGCGCCATCGCGCCGACTCGTTGAGGTCGGCGCTCGCGCCTGCGGAACATTGGCAAAGACGCTGATCTTTTCCGGCTGCGCAATCCCATAAAGCGAGGTATTGCCAGCGGTGCTGCCGGCTGTCACGAGATCGCCGATATCGACACGACGCGTCGGTGATCACCCCGTCATAAGGCGCGGTCACCCGCTTGAACTGCGTCAGGTAAGTGAGGCGGTTGACGTTGGCCTGGTCGAGGTTGACTTTGGCACGTGCCGCATTGAGCTGGGCGACGGCCACCGCGTACTGCGCTTTCTTGTCCTCGCGTTCCTGTTCGGAGACGACGCCCTTCGGCGATCCCTGCCAGCGCTCGAAGTGGTTTTGGCGAATTCGACATCGGCCTCCCTGACGTTCACCTCCGCTTCGGACGCCTTCAGCTGGGCCTGCGCTGCGTCGAGCTGGGCATCGAGATCCGGGGTATCGATGATCGCCAGCACCTGATCCTTTTTGACGCGATCGCCGATATCGGCCACCCAGCTGGCGACGTAACCGCTGACGCGCGCATAGATGGTGGAACTGTACCAGCCACGGGTTTCCCCAGGCAGGGTCAGGCCTTGGGTCGGAGGCGCCATCTCGACCTTGATGACTTCGACCGGCGGCGGTTCGCCTGCTCTTTCCGCGGTCGTCGAGGCGAGTGTCTCTTCCTGGCGCCCCTTGACGTGCTGGACGAAAACAAAGCCTGCGACCAGCACGATGGCGATTGCCGCCGCAATGATCCGCAGCCGGCGGCCGGTGCCGGAAGACATTCCGGCAGCACCGTATCGCGTCATGATGGCGCGCCTCGCAGACGGAGGCTTACCGTCGACGTGATCGCGGTGCGGCTCCGGCTGGGTGGGTTTAGGCAAGGGCGCGTGTCTCCCTCATTCAGCCGGCGCCTTGGGGACCGTCGCAGCAGGCTGTACATCGTCGGCACGAACACCAATGTCGCCACGGTCGCGAACAACAGGCCGCCGATCACGGCGCGGGCAAGCGGCGCGTTCTGCTCGCCGCCCTCGCCGACGCCGAGCGCCATCGGGATCATGCCGAGGATCATGGCGCCCGCCGTCATCAGAACGGGACGAAGCCGGGTATAACCCGCCTCGATGGCCGCGCTTCGCGGGCCGACCCCCATCTCCATTCGCTGATTGGCAAAGGTGACCACCAGAATGCTGTTGGCGGTGGTCAGGCCGATGCACATCAGCGTTCCCATCAGCGCCGGCACGCTGATATGTGTCTGCGTCAAAAACAACATCCATATGACGCCGCCGAGCGCGAATGGCACCGCGACCAGCACGATCAGCGGGTCGAGCCAGCTCTGGAAGTTGATCACCAGCAACAAGAACACCAGAGACGACCGCCAGCGCCATGCCGGAGAACAACCCCGAATAGCTCTCCCGCATGGTCTCGACCTGGCCGCCAAGCGTTACGGCGATCGCCGTGGACGGGTCCGGCCGATCGGCGGCGATGACCTTGTCGATTGCCTGCGGCCGCGGAATTCGAGGTCGCGCCCCTGAACGTCGGCTTGGACGTCGAACACCGGCCTGATGTTGAGCTGCGACACGACCATCGGCACCTTGTCGCGGCCGAATTTCGCGACGTTCATCAGCACTTGCGGGGTCGCTCTTCTGCGGCGCCGTCACCGGCACCGTCCACAGCTCCTGCGTCGAATTGATACGATATGTCGGCAGCTGAACCACCAGCGGGTAGCTGACGCTATTGCGCGGATCGACCCAGAAATTCGGCGCCACCTGCGCGCTCGAGTTCAGCGAAACCAGAAGATTGTCCGCCGAGTGCGCGCTGGCCGAGGCCCACCTCGCGCGCGAGGGTGCGATCGACATTGAACCGTGAGCGCGGGCGCGTCGGGAACCTGGAATACATGGCATCGACGATGCCCGGGACCCGCGACAGGTCGTGGACGAGTTGGGAGGCCACCGCATAGGCTTCGTCGCTGTTCGGGCCGGAGACGCGGATGTCGATTGGCGCCGGCTGGCCGAAGTTGAGCACCTGATTGACGATGTCCGCCGGCTGGAAGAAAAACTGTCAGCTCCGGAAAACGCTTCGGCAACTCGCGGCGCAAATCGGCGATATGAGCAGGCGTCGGAGTGTGTTTCTCCTTGAGCGACATCAGGATTTCGCCGTCCATCGGCCCGACGGTCGCCGTATCGCTGAGGGCAATGTTGATGCCGCTATAGGGCAGACCGATATTGTCGAGCATGACTTCGATCTGGTCCTTGCCGACGATCTGGCGGATCGCCGCTTCGACCTCGGCAAATATTTCTGCGTCTCCTCGAGCCGCGTGCCCGGCGGTGCGCGCACATGAAGCCGCATCTGGCCGGCGTCGATCTGCGGGAAGAAGTCCCATCCCAAGCAGCGGAAACAGCAGCGATGAAGCAACAATAAGGACAAGGAACGAGCCGGCCGTGATCAGCGGGCGCTCGACCGTGAAAGCCAGCGCGCTACGATGGATTCGCGAAATCGATTGAAGCCTCGCTCGAATAACAAATGGGCGCCGGTGAACGGGTTTCCGCGTTCGCGCCGAGGCGCGGGCAAGGCTGTGTCGTGCCCAAGGGCCTCAATGTTTCCTTCCGCGGCCGCGTGCGCCGCCACCTGAGACCGCATCAGATACTTGAACAGCACCGGCACCAGCGTGAACGAAAGCAGCAGGCTCGCCGCGAGCGAGACGATCACCGACAGGGAGAGCGGCGAAAACAGATATTTTGCGGTTCCTGTGAGCAGGAACACCGGCACGAACACGACGCAGATCGACAGGGTCGCAAGGAACGTCGGTATGCCGACCTCGGCGGCACCGTCGAGAATTGCGCGCTCGAGCGGTTCGCCCGATTGCAGGTGCCGTTCGATGTTTTCGATCACCACCGTCGCGTTGTCGACCAGGATGCCGACCGCCAGGGCAAATCCGCCGAGCGTCATCGTGTTGAGTGTCTGACCTCCGACATAGAGGACGAGTATCGCGGTAATGATGGAGAGCGGAATCGAGGCGAGAATGATCAGGGTCAGGCGCCAATTTCCCAGGAACAAGAGGATCATCAGCGCCGTGAGGCCGGCCGCCATCATGCCGCCCATGATGACGCTGTTGAGCGCCGCCTTGACGAAGATCGACTGATCGAAAATCGGCGTCAGCTTGACGCTGCTGGGGATGAGCTTGCGGATTTCCGGGAGCGCTTCCTTGATGCCGTCGATCACCGAAAGAGTGGAGATGCCTCCGGTCTTGCGGACCAGCATCAGTGTCCCCGGCAATCCGTTCTGGCTCACCGAGTTGGTTTGGACTTGGTACCCGTCATGAACGTGGGCGACGTCGCGCACGAATATCGTTTTCCCGTCGATCTGCTTGATCGGAAACCCGTTAATGGTGGCGATCAGGTCCGGACTGTTGTTCATCGCAACGGTGTAGTCGTTGCTCCCGATCTTCACGTCGCCGGATGGCAGGATCACATTCTGGCGCTGCAGCGCGTCGGTGACATCGGCGGGAGTAAGGCCGCGCGCCTGCAGGGCATCCTGGTCGAGATCGGCCATGATCACGCGCGGCTTGCCGCCATAGGGGTACGGGACCTGAGCACCGCGGACTACCGCCAGGTCCGGCCGGATGATGTTTTGGCCGAGATCGTTCAGCGCCGTGTCGGACAGCGTGTTGCTCGACATGCTGATCTGGATGATGGGCACGTCGGTGGCGCCGTAGCGCAGGATCAGGGGCGGCGTGATGTTCGGCGGCATGTATTTGAGCACCACCAGCGCACTGCTGGCGAGCTGCGAAACTGCCCGGCTGACATCGGCCCCTTCGTGGAGGTAGACCTTGATGACGCCGACGCCCTCGTAGGAATTGGCCTCGATCCGCGCGATATCGTCGACCAGCGAGGCAAGCTGGCGCTCGTGGAACTGCAAAATCCGGTTCTGCATGTCCTCGGCGCTCATGCCATTATAGGTCCACACCACGCTGACGACCGGAATGTCGATTTCCGGGAAGATGTCGGTCGGCATGCGAAAGAACGCGCCCGCCCCCAAGAGGCAGACGAGGATCAGCATCGACACGACGGTGTAGGGCCGCCTCAACGCGAAAGCTGCGAGCGACATCAGACCGGCTCCCTGGAGGCGTGCTCGGCTGCCGCTGGGCGATCATGGCGAGAGCCGCTCGTCACACGAGCACGCGCGACCTCTCCTGCGGCGTCCGAAATGTACGAGCGCCGACGCAACAGAGTGTACATAGCAGGAACGAAAATCAATGTGGCAAAAGTGGCGAACAACAGCCCCCCTATCACCGCTCGCGCGAGCGGTGCGTTCTGCTCGCCGCCTTCGCCAACCCCGAGCGACATCGGGATCATGCCGAGCACCATGGCGCCTGCCGTCATCAGGACCGGTCGCAGCCGCGTCGCACCGGCGGCAACCGCTGCCTGCATGGCATCGAGGCCCTGTCCCAGGCACTGGTTCGCGAAGGTGACGACGAGAATGCTGTTTGCGGTCGCCACCCCGATGCACATCAACGTCCCCATTAGCGCGGGAACGCTGAGATGCGTCTGCGTCAGGAACAACATCCACATCACTCCGCCCAGAGCGAAGGGCACCGCGAGGAGAACGATCACAGGATCGATCCAGCTCTGGAAGTTGATCACCTGCAACAGAAACACAAGAACGACTGCGAGTGCCATTCCGGTAAACAGTCCAGAATAACTCTCTCGCATGGTCTCGACCTGACCGCTCAGCGTGACCGAGATCGACTTGGAGGGGATCCGGTCGGTTGGCTGCGATGACCGCATCGATGGCCTTTGCCGCCGAATTCAGGTCGCGGCCCTGCACGTCCGCATTAACGTCAAACACCGAGCGGAGGTTGAGCTGGGATACGACCAGCGGCACCTTGCCGCGGCCGAACTTGGCAACATTCATCAACAACTGGCCCGCCCCTTCCAGCGATGCGAGCGGCAGTGACTGCAGACTTTGCGTGGAATCGATCCGATAAGTCGGAACTTGCACGATCAGCGGATAGCTGATGCCGGATTGCGGATTGACCCAGAAATTGGGCGAAATCTGCGCGCTCGAATTCAGCGTGACGAGCAGGTTGTCGGCCGCGTTGCGCTGGTCCATGCCGACGTCAAAGGCGAGTGCGCGGTCGACGTCGACGTTCAGCGAAGGTGCGTCCGGCACCTGGAAAACATGCGCGTCCACCACGCCGGGCACGCGCTGCAGGTCACGGGTGAGCTTCGCCGCAAGCGCGTAGGTTTCGTCTGGATTCGGTCCGGAGACGCGGACATCGATGGGCGCCGGCTGACCGAAGTTCAAGACCTGGTTAACAATATCTGCAGGCTGAAAAAAGAACTCGAGACGCGGAAACAGCTTCGGCAGTTCGCGGCGCAGGTCAGCGACGTGGGCGGGCGTCGAGGAGTGCTTTTCCTTGAGCGAAATAAGGACCTCACCATCCATCGGGCCGACCGTCGCGGAGTTGCTCAGCGCGACATTGATGCCGCTATAAGGCAGCCCGATATTGTCGAGGATGACGTCGATCTCGTCATTGCCGACGATGCGGCGGATCGCGGCCTCCACATCGGTGAAGTATTTCTGGGTCTGCTCGATCCGGGTTCCTGGCGGCGCACGGACATGCAGCCGCATCTGGCCGGCATCGACTTGTGGGAAGAAATCCATGCCGAGCATCGGAAACAGCGCGAAGGAAAGGCCCATCAGCAATAGGAAAAATACGACGGCCGGCATCGGCCGGTTGCACACGAAAGCGAGTGCCCCTCGATAGACTTCGCGAAGATTGTGAAAACCCCTCTCGAACAATTGGTGGATCGCCGAAAAGCGAGGCACGTAGCGAAATCGCGGGGGCGGCAAGGCCTCGGCGGCATCGTGATGAAGCCCGCGCTCGACCGAGGAGCGCATCAAATACAGGAACATCACCGGCACCAGGCTGCGTGACAGTACGAGGCTTGCGAGCAGCGACAGCACCACGGACAGCGAAAATGGCGAGAACAAATACTTGGCGGTGCCGTTCAGCAGGAACACCGGGATGAAGACGATGCAGATCGAGAGGGTGGACAGGAACGTCGGCAGCAGGATTTCCGTCACGCCGTCAATGATCGCGGCTTCGATCCTCTTGCCCAAGCCGACATGACGCTCGATGTTCTCGATCACGACGGTCGCATCGTCGACGAGGATGCCGGTCGCAAGCGCGAACCCGCCGAGCGTCATCGTGTTCAGCGTCTGCTTGAACAGGTACATGAACAGCAGCGCGGTTACGACCGAGAGCGGGATCGAGACCAGAATGATCACGGTCAGCCGCCAGTTTCCCAGAAACAGCAGGATCATCAACCCGGTCAGGCCGGCCGCCATCATGCCGCCCATCAGCACGCTGTTGAGCGCCGCCTTCACGAAGATCGACTGGTCGAAAATAGGCTTCAGCGTGACGCCCGACGGCATCAGACGCTGGATATCGGGCAGCACGTCCTTGATGCCCTCGATGACCGAGAGCGTCGAAATCCCGCCCGTCTTGCGCACCAGCATGAGGCCGCCGGGATTGCCGTCGATGCTGACGGAATTGGTCTGAACCTGAAAGCCGTCATGGACATGGGCGACGTCGGCCAACAGCACCATCTTGCCGTCGATCGGC
The DNA here is from genome assembly GCA_963844635.1 of uncultured Alphaproteobacteria bacterium. Taxonomy (GTDB): domain Bacteria; phylum Pseudomonadota; class Alphaproteobacteria; order Rhizobiales; family Xanthobacteraceae; genus JAJPKK01. The sequence continues at coordinate 40,023 of CAWJPD010000012.1, read as the reverse complement.
TTGATCGGAAATGCGTTGATCGTGGCGATGAGGTCAGGACTGTTGTTCATCGCCACCGTGTAATCCTTGCTGCCGATCTTCACGTCCCCCGACGGCAGGATGACGTTCTGTTCGAGCAGCGCGGCGGAGATGTCGGCCGGAGCAAGGCCGCGGGCCTGCAAGGCCTCCTGATTGAGGTCGACCATGATGACCCGGGGCTTGCCTCCGTAAGGGTAAGGCACCGAGGCGCCGCGCACCACCGCAAGGTCTGGCCGGATGATGTTCTGCCCGAGATCGTTGAGTTGGGTGTCTGACAATGCATGGCTCGCAACGCTGATCTGGATGATTGGGACGTCGGTGGCCCCGTAGCGAAGGATCAGCGGCGGCGTGATGTTGGGGGGCATATATTTGAGCACCACGAGCGCACTGCTCGCGAGTTGGGAAACGGCGCGGCTCACATTGGCGCCTTCGTGCAGATAGACCTTGATGACGCCGACACCTTGATAGGCGTTGGCTTCGATCCGGCTGATGTCGTCGACAAGCGAGGCGAGCTGCCGTTCATGAAACTGCAAAATCCGGTTCTGCATGTCCGGGGCGCTCATGCCATTGTAGGTCCAGACGACGCTGACGACGGGAATGTCGATTTCCGGAAAAATGTCCATCGGCATTCGCAAAATGGCGCCGACGGCCAATAGGCAAACCAGCAGGATTGCGGAAATGACTGTGTACGGGCGGCTCAGCGCAAAGCCGGCAACCGACATCGGCAGACCTCGTTCGTCGTGGCCCGGACCGCTTTCGGCTTGTATTCCACGGGATCGCCACGGTCCATCGCGCCCCGGAGGCCTCAACAAAGCTATGATAACATAAACGTCTTACCCCGTCTCCGAATGCCGTCGGAGCGGACAAGAGCAACGATGTTGAGCCTTGGGGGGAACGCAAAGACCGTATTAACAAGAATACCGCGAACGGGCGGACATCCCACTTTCTCGAGGAATATCAACCATCCGACCGCATCAGCTCGAGGTGAGCGCTCCGGCGCAGTCGCCTTGTGAGCGCAGGGCTTTCGATCTCGCTCGTTGATGCCAGGTCGGGCGCTCCGCAGGCGCGAATTCGAGCGCAGCCTTGTAACGCGCCCCGATCATGACAGTACATTCTGCTCGCAAGCAGACGCCGGCCGTGCGACGGCCGGCTCCACTGTGCAAATCAGCGGCGGGGTAAGAATGCAATCAATAACGGCGGTAATAGCGACCGTAGGGCCTCGCATAAACGTAAGGCCGCCCATAGGCGTAGGGTCGCCCATAGTAGTAGCCGCCACCATAGCAGCCCGGCCATCCGCAACCCGGAACGACGTAGACCGGCGGCGCGTAGGCCTGTGGCGGTGCATAATAGGCGGACGGTGGCGCATAGGCCTGTGGCGGCGCTTCGTAACCAGGTGGCGGCCCATAATCGGGCGGCAATGGAGCCACGTCCGCCGCGGCGACGCGGCCGGCAAACGTTCCCGTCGCGAGCGCAGCCGCGGCGGCGATGACCAAGAGGTGGCGCATGAAATCCCCTGTTTCCTCCCCGATGATTTTCGACACTGCCGACGGTCGGGTCGCCTGTGCGGCGTCGATCCGGCGCCATCGGGGCCGGCCATGATGCGATAACGCGGCTCCGGGGCTTTTTGTTGACGGGGCGAGAGATGCGCAAGCCGATTTCGGTCCGCAGCCTTGAAGCGCTTGGCCGCGTGAGGCTGTCGGCCTCCTTTTACATGCGCGATTTTCTTCATAGCGAGATCGCGAACTTTTACGGGGTGCAGAATTTTCCCGAAGACCCCGACCTCGCCACCGCAATGGGCCGGCGCCTGTGCGAGGAACTCATCGAGCCGCTGCAAACCACGTTCGGCAGAATCGCGATCCGGTCCGCCTATCGCGCTCCAGAGGTGAATGCGCTCGGCAACCGCCTCGGACTGAGCTGCGCCGCAAACGAACGCGACTATGCCCGGCACATTTGGGACCGCCGCGACAGCGAAGGCTGCGCTGGCGCGATGGCCTCGGTCGTGGTGCCATGGTTTGCCGATCGCTATGCAGCCGGCGCCGACTGGCGCGCCATGGCGTGGTGGATCCACGACCACTTGCCGTACAGCGAGCTGCAGTTCTTCCCCAAACTCGCCGCCTTCAACATCGGCTGGCGTGAACGGCCGCGGCGGCGGATTGACAGCTTTATCAAGCCGCGAGGCTGCTTGACGCGGCCCGGGATGGCGAACCACACCGCCGGCCATCCAGAGCTTTACCAATCATTTCCACAATTGCGCCGCGGATAAGACAGATGGCCGCCCGAATGCACAATGCCGACAATGTGCATCTATTTGAACCGGTAGGGTGTGCAAAATCGCCTAGTGTTCTGAACTCTGACACTTGATCCCCTTTTTGTCATGCCCCGCTTCAAGCGGGGCATCCAGTAACCCCATGACTCGCATTAGAGAACGAGTTTTCCAACGAACTCCGGTGGTTACTGGATCGCCCGGTCAAGCCGGGCGATGACAATGGAAGTGGATTAAGTGTTAGACACGGAACACTAGCGAGGCGCAGCAAAAGAGCACGGCATCAAGGACGATTTTTTCGCACGCGGTCCGACTCTCGTGCGATCAGCTGGCGATGTTGCGATAGCGGGCCTACCAAACCAAGGCGGCATGTTCTTTTTCACGCTGCTGGCCGATGGCGAGGGCCGTTTCCGGGAGTAATCGATCGAACGGCCAACCGCGTGCGCAAAATCGCCCCTGACGCCGAAGCCGGTTTTAGCATCTCGCATCGGCGATTTTGCACACCCTACGGGCCTTTTTGCACGCCCTACGGGCATTTTTGACATCACCTGGTGTGTCGCCACTAACGTTTGTATGCCGGCAAATTGTCAGCGGCCGACCTGACCTAACTTAGAGCGGGATGCGTTCAGTTTGAATCGCTCCCCGCCCGATCATTATTGATTTTGCGCGTGATCTTGGCCGAAAAGTCTGCAACATTACGGGACCATGAGCTAAAACGGACATGATCGGGGAGAACGCTACTGGGGAGCGGATGTTACCCGCCAGACGACGTTGCCAACGTCATCCGCAATCAATAAGGCTCCGGTCTTGTCGATCGCCACGCCGACGGGCCGCCCCCGCGCCTGACCTTCGGCGTTCAGAAACCCGGTCACCACATCCTCCGCTTTGCCCTTCGGATGGCCCCCGCTGAACGGCACGAACACGACCTTGTACCCGTTGAACTGCGGACGGTCCCAGCTCCCATGTTCGCCGACAAAGGCTCCCCCCCGGTATTTTTGCGGCAGACTGTCTCCCGTATAGAAGGTAAGTCCCAGGGGCGCGACGTGAGAGCTCAATGCGTAGTCGGGAGCGATGGCCTTTTCCACCAGATCGGGGCGCTGAGGTTTTACGCGCGGATCGAGGTGCTGCCCGTAATAGCTGTAGGGCCACCCATAAAAGGCGCCTTCTTTCACCGACGTCATATAATCGGGGACAAGATCCGGACCGAGCTCGTCGCGCTCGTTGACGACCGCCCATAGCGCGTTGGTCTCCGGCTCGAAACTCAGTCCGTTCGGATTGCGCAGCCCGCTCGCGAAGATGCGCCAACGCCCGGTGGCACGATCGACCTCCCAGATGGCAGCGCGGTTCACTTCCGCCTCCATCCCGTTTTCGGTGATGTTGCTGTTTGATCCCACCCCGACATAGAGCAGCGAGCCGTCGCGGCTGGCCACCAGGCTCTTGGTCCAGTGATGATCGATCGGGCCGCCGGGCAGCGGCGTCAACACCGTGCCGGGCGCCGTCATCCGGGTTGCGCCCGGCGTGTAGGGATAGCGAACGATCGCGTCCGTATTGGCCACATAGAGATCCGAACCCACGAGCGCTACTCCGAACGGGGAGGCCAAGTGGTCGAGGAAAACACTCCGTGCTTTCGGTTTGCCGTCGCCGTTCTCGTCGCGAAGCAGCGTAATGCGATTGCTCTCGCCGGCCTTGCCGCCGGACGTTACCAAGGCTTCGATCAAGCCCATGACAATATCCTTCGGCCGCTGGATCGGCTGGACATCGGGCGACTTGGATTCCACGACCAGGACATCACCGTTGGGCAGAACGTACAGCGAGCGTGGATGCTGAAGGTTCTCGGCGAGCGCTTCGATCTTCAGTCCCGGCGCGACGGTGGGCGCCTCTCCTTCCTTCCAGCCGACCACTTTTGCCAGATGCATCGGCGGAAACAAATATTGCTGAGGTTCGGGCAGCACCGGATCAGGGCCGACCTGCGTCATCGGGTCGAAGTCGTCTGCGGCGCGCGCGGTTGGCCCCGTCGATATGCAAGCCAGCGCGAGCGCGGCGATGTGGCCGGCGCCTCGGAGAAACCGATATCGAAGCATCAGGACGTCACCTTCACGACCGCGGGACCATACCTCGCGGTCGTGATCGAACTGGTAAGCAGAATGACGACGACCACTGCCACGGATAGAATGAGGCCCCACGGGACGACTGAAGTCCAAGCGTCGCGGGTGTGGACCAGCATGTCCAATGTGGCGAGGACCAAAGCCACGATCATTCCGATGGCGTAAGCGGCCGTAGGTCGCCGATAGCGGCTGAAGATGGACTCGATTATCGCGACAATGAGTGTGATGTAACCGACAATCACGCCGACTGTCAGGAGCCAGTCGGAGAAGTCCGCCCATATTATGTCGGCTGTCCGCCAATAGGCGAGGTCGGTCGCGAGTGCGCCCAGAAAACACGAAACTGCGAGCGCTGCCAGCAGCAAATAAAGAGGTCGTCGGTCGACCCGGATGGTTGAACTGAAATCATCCCGAGCCATCCAGACGCCTCTTTGACAATTTCAGTCCACATCCTTCGAACGTTCTCTCGAAGCGTGAGTTCCTTGCCGCGTCCGTTCAGAAGTCGCTCGTCTGCGCCACCGGCATCGGGAACAGGTTTTTCAGGAAATGGTCGGCGTTGTTTTCTGCGCAGGCCGTTTCCTGGAGCAGATTGGGGACCCTGCGCCAGCGCTGGACCATGTGCAGCGGCTCATTGAAGGCTTCAGGATCCTCAACCGTCACCGCAGCCTGCAGCGTCCTGCCATCCGCCGCAATCGCATAGCGCTCGACAACGTGCTCTTTTTCCGAATGCGGCGTGCGCACAGTGTCGACGTAACTGTAATGCGTCGACAAGCCGATCGTATCGACGACGAGCGTGCCGTCACCCTCGTAATGACCGATCGATTCGCCGAACCAGGACGGCTTGACGTTTTCGGAATGCTTGTCGGTAAGATAGACGCGGCGCACCATGTGGTCGCGCTGCCAGATCATCCACACTTCCCTCGGTGTCTGGATGAAATAGAACGGCTCGGCCGGATAGAGCAGCTGCGCGGGCACGCCGCCCGGCCAGCAGCGTCCCTGCGCTGAAAACGGAAGGCCGCGCCGTCCCTCCTGCACTTCGAGATTGGAGTCGTGCATCTCCGCGGCAACCCAGGGTTTCAACACCGGATCCTTGTAGTTGCCGTAAGCCGGCTGCACCTGTCCGGGACCGTCATTATTGTTGTGTACCGGAAAATCCGGATCGCGCCCGATCGGGCCGTGACCGGAGCCGGCCGGCGGTTCGAGCCAATTCGCGCCGACGGCAAGCCAGGCAAAGCTGATCGAGCCGAGCGCAGGAATTTTATCTCCGCCTGGCTGTGCGGAAGGTGATGTCGCCTGAGTTTGCCCTGCACTGCCCTGCCCGTAGGACGCCGTGCCGGTGACCGCAGCGATCGCGGCGCCAAATACAGCGGCGGCAGTGCCGAAGACGAAGAGGCGGTCGCCGTGGCGGAAACGAGATTTCATCATCGGGGAAACATCCTTGTTCGAACTGATGCCGGCCTTCCAGTGGCAAGATTAGGTCGCGGCCAAAGCCGCGGCAACTCCGCGGCCGACCGCCGCCGGGCCGGCGTGACCGATCTTTGACCCATGGAGCTTCGGCCGATGAATGGTTTGGCCTCCCCAAAGGCCTCCGCCAATGCCATCTAACGGGTAGACTGGGGCTAAGCGAATCACCGTCGGCAGGGAACATTGCGCGTGAGCGAATCCCGAGGACACTTCGAACGGACCGGACCGGCGCCCGGAATTGCGGCGCGTGCACGCGCCGGCGCGGGAGCGCCGTATCTCGCCGGACTTAATCCGGAACAGCGCGAAGCCGTCGAGACGCTCGACGGACCGGTGCTGGTCCTCGCCGGCGCCGGCACCGGCAAAACGCGGGTGCTCACCACGCGCATCGCGCATATTTTGAGTCTCGGCCGGGCGCGGCCCTCCGAGATTCTCGCGGTGACGTTCACCAACAAGGCGGCGCGGGAGATGAAGCTTCGCGTCGGCCAGATGGTCGGCGAGGTCGTGGAGGGCATGCCATGGCTTGGCACCTTTCATTCGATGGGGGTGAAAATTCTGCGTCGTCATGCCGAGCTTGTCGGCCTCAAGTCCAATTTCACGATCCTCGATACCGACGACCAGATCAGATTGCTCAAACAGCTCCTCGAAGCTGAGGATATCGACGAGAAGCGCTGGCCGGCGCGCATCCTCGCCGGCATCATCGATGGCTGGAAGAACCGCGGCCTGGTGCCGGCTCAGGTCAAGCCGGGCGAGGCCTCGTCGTTCGCCAACGGGCTCGGCCTCAAGCTTTATGCCGCCTACCAGGAACGCCTGAAGACTTTAAACGCGGTCGACTTCGGCGACCTGCTGTTGGAAAATATCCGGTTGTTTCGCGAGCACACCGAAGTGCTGCGGCTATACCAGCACCGCTTCCATTTCATCCTGGTGGACGAATATCAGGACACCAACGTTGCTCAATATTTGTGGCTGCGCCTCCTTGCCCAGAACACCGCCACACCCAGTGCGCACCCCCTGCCCGCCCCCGAGTTGGAGCTAATCGCTGGGCGGGATGATGGTATCGCCCCGCCCTCCGTCACGGCGGCCCCGGCGCAGCGAAGCGAGCGCGCCCGTCCGCTGAAGAACGTCTGCTGCGTCGGCGACGATGACCAGTCGATCTATGGCTGGCGCGGTGCCGAGGTCGACAACATCCTGCGTTTCGAGCACGACTTTCCCGGCGCCAAGGTGATCCGCCTGGAGCGCAATTACCGCTCGACCGGCCACATCCTGGCGGCAGCCGCTCATCTCATCGCTCACAATGAAGGGCGGCTCGGCAAGACGCTGCGCAGCGAGGGTGAAGCCGGCGAAAAGGTCACCGTCGCTTGCGGCTTTGATTCCGAGGAGGAAGCCCGCCTGATCGGCGAGGAGATCGAGGCGCTCCAGCGTGGCGGCCATTCGCTCGACGAAATCGCGATCCTGGTGCGAGCATCGTTTCAGATGCGCGAATTCGAGGATCGATTCGTCACCCTCGGCCTGCCCTACCGGGTGATCGGCGGGCCCCGCTTCTATGAGCGAATGGAAATCCGCGACGCGCTCGCCTATCTGCGCTGCGTCAACTCGGAAACCGACGACCTTGCATTCGAGCGCATCGTCAATGTGCCGAAGCGCGGCCTCGGTGATGCGACGATCAAGGCGCTGCACGACCGCGCGCGCGCCGAAAATGTTTCCCTGATGGCGGCGACACGCGTCGTGATCGCGACGGATGAGCTCAAAGCAAAGCCGCGCCAGGCCTTGCGCGACCTCATCGCCGCATTCGATCGCTGGCGGTCGCGCGACGGCCTTTCCCACACCGAGCTCGCCGAGATCGTGCTCGACGAATCCGGCTACACCGAAATGTGGCAGAAGGACCGCTCCGCCGATGCCGCCGGCCGTCTCGAGAATCTCAAGGAGCTGGTCCGTTCGATGGAGGAGTTCGAGAACCTGCAAGGCTTCCTCGAACACATTTCATTGGTGATGGACACCGATAAGTCCGGCGATGCCGAAGCAGTCTCGGTGATGACGCTGCATTCCGCCAAGGGGCTCGAATTCGACACCGTGTTCCTTCCGGGCTGGGAAGAGGGGCTGCTGCCGCACCAGCGCTCGCTCGACGAACAGGGACGTGCCGGCCTCGAAGAAGAGCGCCGCCTTGCCCATGTCGGCATGACGCGGGCGCGATGGCGCGCAAAAATCTACTTCGTTTCCAACCGGCGCATGCGCGGCAGCTGGACATCGAATTCGCCGTCGCGCTTCATCGACGAACTGCCTGAGGCGCATGTCGAGATTGTGGAGGCCGAAGGTTTCGGCGGCTTTACCGGATACGGCAATGTCGGCGGCTCGCGATTCGACCGCATGGAGACTTTTGGCTCCAGCTACGCGACGCCAGGCTGGCAGCGGGCCCGCGCAACGCCCGGCTTTGGCCGGCGGGACGATGCGGCACGCGACGGCGGATCAGGGCCAGGCGCAGCAGGACGAGAGCGGGCGACGTCGGGTGCGGGTCAATCGGCAGGCTTTGCGCAACCACCCGGGTCTGGCCAAGCCACGATGTCCGGCGCGGCGACGGGGAAACGCACCTTCTCCGATCGAAGCGAGACGCTGCGTCGATCCGGTCCGATCACGATCGAGGGCGAACTGGTGGCGAAATCGACGGGAACCGCGTCGGCTTTCGCGATCGGGGACCGCGTTTTTCATCAAAAATTCGGCAACGGTGATGTCGTTCAGGTCGAGGGCAACAAGCTCACCATTGCCTTCGATCGCGCCGGCGAAAAGAAGGTGGTGGACAGCTTCGTGCAGCGCCGGTGAGCACAGGGCACATATCGGAAAAGCGCTTGCAGCTGGCGCATGATGCCGAAAAATTGCAGACTTTTCGGACAAACATCATGCGCAACATCAAAGAGATGGGAGGGGGAGGCGGTTCAAGCTGGACGCATCCCGCTCTGGTGGCGGAGGCAAGCGCCGGATCAATGCGCGAGCCCGTCCATCGGAATGGCGATATGGACCTTCAGCCCTTGCTCAGACCAGGCACGGTTCAGGGTCCCCCCGTGTCCAGCGATGGTGTTTTCCACCAGCGCCGACCCGAAGCCTTTCTTGATAGGCGGCGCGATTTCAGGTCCGTTCAATTCCTGCCACTGCAAAACCAGCGTTCCATCGACAACGTCCCATGCGACGCTCACGGAGCCGCGATCAACGCTCAGCGCCCCATATTTCGCGGCATTCGTCGCCAGCTCGTGGAAGATCAGCGCAATGCTGTTGGCGGCACGTTCGCCAAGATGAATTTCAGGGCCTTGGAGATCGGGCGAGCGGTAGGGTCGTAAAATCGCTTCGACCAATTCGCGAAGCTCGACGCCGTCTGGTTTTACATTCGGGTTGAAGGATTTGCGCACCAAACCGTGCGCCTCAGACAAGGCGCGCAGTCTGCCTGCCAAGCTCTCAGTCATTTCCTCCTTGCTGCGCGAATTCCGCGCCGTCAGGTGCAACATGCTGTCGGTAACGGCAAATACATTCTTGATCCGGTGGCTCATCTCCTTGGTTAAGGTCTCCTGCACCTCGAGCGCCTTCTTCAGCTGGAGATCCGATTGAACCATGCGGAGCGCGATCCCGGTAAAGGTCGCGAGTTCCGTCATCACCCGTTCGTGGCCGCCGTTGAAGTGCTGTTCCTCTCGGGAAACGATCCAGAGCGTGCCGATCGGATCACCGCGATTGACCAACAGCGGGACCAGCAAGACTTCCGGTACCACTATGTTGGCGTCTGCAATCCATTGATAGATTCGCTCTGGGCGCTCCATCAGGACCGCGCTGCGATTATTGATGCAAACGCCGCACGGGCTGTAATCCCGCGGCGTTGTTGTCCCCTCGAAGACCGCGAGTTCCCCCGCGAGCGCGAGCCAGCGGAAGACATTCCCTTCAAGGACGCTGATACCCGCTGACGCCGCATCGCAGATTTCGAGGGCCTGCTTCACCAGCCGAGGCAGCAATCCCTCGGGATGGTCAGCCATTTCCCACGCAAGCTCTTGAAGCGCGAGCTTTTCACGCAAATAATCCGGCGCGGGACATGGGCGCCGCAAAAGCTCATGCGTGATGGAGACTTCGGCAACCACGGGCGGATGGACAATGGCGTTCAGCACGGCTCGATCCCGGTACTAATCCCTGCAGTCTGCGGTATTCGCGAGGTTAACGCGAAAGCGCAATTGCGTCCAGACGATGCGATGGATGAGCTCAGCATGAGTTGAAACGATGACATTGAGGGCGCGCCCGCCTCATGCGTGATCGGTCCCGTTGGCGCGGCATGCCGGTGCAGCAAAGACCTGAGATTCAGCAAGTTTCAGCATTTCGCCCGGTTGTCCACCCTCGATTCGGCGGACCGGCAGCATCGTGGACGTTTCCACCGTCGCATGGCGGCGATGCAGTGATCGGCGCAGGGCTGCCGCGGATCGAAGACCATGCGCTGCTGACGGGCAGCGGCCGCTATGTCGATGACATCCGTCTCTCCGATGCGCTGCACGCCGCGTTCGTCCGCAGTCCGCATCCGCACGCGTTGATCCGCGCGATTGATGGCACTCGGGCGCGGGCCCTGCCGGGCGTTTTTGCCGTGCTGACGCTCGATGACATTGCGCGGGCGATGGCCAAGCGGCGGATGATGCGCACCTCCAATTCCGGCATGCCGCTGGACCGCTGCTGGGCGTTCGCGCTCGCCGACGGCGAGGTGTCCTATGTCGGCGAGCCGGTAGCGCTGGTGCTCGCCAACAACCGCTATACGGCGGAGGACGGCGCTGGACTCGTCGATGTCGATTACGAAGTGTTGCCCGCGGCGGGCGATTGCCGCGGGGCGATACGCCCCGGCGCTCCGACGGTGCGGCGCGAACTCAGCTCCAACGTCGTCGCCAGCTACCGCTTGGGTTACGGCGACGTCGATGCCGCGTTTCGCGCCGCGGCCCAGGTGCTGCGCGAAAGCTTTTGGCCGCACCGCGGCGCCGGCCATTCGATCGAAGGACGTGGCATTGCGGTCGAAAGCCGTGCCGCCGACGGCTCGCTTACCGTCTACGCTTCGACTCAGAAGGCGCACGACCTGTTCAACACGCTCACCTCGCTGTTGGGCATCGACGAATATCGGCTGCGCGTGGTGACACCGGAGGTCGGCGGCGGCTTTGGCCCAAAGCTGTGCGTCTACGCCGAAGATGTCGCGGTCGCCGCTGCCGCGAACCTGCTCGGCCGCTCGGTGAAATGGATCGAGGACCGCCGCGAGCATTTTCTCGGCGCCGCGCAGGAGCGCGACCAGCACTGGTCGATGGAAATCGCAGTCGATAGCGTAGGCCGCATTCTCGGCATTCGCGGCCGCCTGCTGCACGACCTCGGCGCCTATGCGCTCCAAGACGTGAACCTGCCCTACAACTCCGCTTCGACGCTGAGCGGTCCCTACGCGGTCCCGGCCTTCTCGATGGAAGTGACCATCGCCTTGACCAACAAGGTGCCGGTCTCTTCCGTGCGCGGCGCCGGGTATCCGCAGGCCTCCTTCGTGATGGAGCGCCTGATGGACCGCGTGGCGCGCGAACTCGGCCTTGACCGGGCGGAACTGCGACGCCGCAATCTGATCCCGTCGGCGAAGATGCCGTACACCAAACCGCTGAAGACGCGGGCGGGCGCAACCATCGTTTATGACAGCGGCGACTACCCGGCCTGCCAGGCGGCAGTCGCCGCCGCGATCGGCTGGGACGGTTTTGCCGCCCGGCAGCAACAGGCGCGGCAATATGGCCGCTGGATCGGGATCGGGCTTGCGCATGCGCTCAAGGGCACCGGGCGCGGCCCCTTCGAATCGGGCCTGGTGCGCGTGTCGCCGTCCGGGCGCGTCTCGGTGTTCACCGGCGCCGCGGCCATGGGACAGGGCGTGAAGACCGCGCTGGCGCAAATCTGCGCGGCGGAGCTCGGGGTCCGTCCCACCGATGTGCAGGTGATCGCGGGCGACACCCAGGCGGTGCCGCTCGGTCTCGGCGGCTTCGCCAGCCGGCAGCTCGTGACCGCAGGCAACTCGGTGCTCCTCGCCTCGCGCGGGGTGGCGAGAAAGGCGAAGAAACTCGCCAGCCAGATTCTCGAGGTCGCGGAGGACGACCTCGAACTTGCCGATGGCGCGTTGCGCGTTGTCGGCGCGCATGAAATGGCCGTGCCGCTCGGCGAGCTCGCGCGCATCCTGCGCGGCGCCCCCGGCTATCCGTTCCCGGAGGGAATCGACCCTGGCCTCCAGGACTCGTCGCATTTCCGCACTGACGCGCTGACCTATGCCAATGCCTGCCATGCCGCCGAGGTCGAGGTCGATATCGAAACCGGCGAAGTTTTGATCCGGCGCTACGTGGCGCTCCAGGATTCCGGCATTTTGGTCAATCCGGTGATCGTTGACGGCCAGGTCCATGGCGGCATTGCCCATGGCATCGGCAACGCGCTGTTCGAGCGCATGGACTACGACGAAGCCGGCCAGCCACTGACCACGAATTTTGCCGAATACCTGCTCCCCATCGCGACGTCGCTGCCGATGTTCGAGACGCAGTACAAGATGACGCCGTCGCCGCTCAATCCGCTCGGCGCCAAGGGGGCGGGCGAGGTCGGCACCATCCCGGCTGCCGCAGCGGTGGCAAACGCGATCGAGGATGCGCTGTGGCCGCTCGGGGTGCGGATCACCCGGTTCCCGATAACGCCGCCGTTGCTGCTGGAGCTGATCGCGCAAGGCCGCCGGCAGCGGCAGGGAGAGAAGCGGTCAGACGCGTAGGGTGGGATCGCGTCGAACCTCGGTACGCGGGAGAAGTTGGCAACACGTCAGGCGCGCATCCCGCCGATCCACGGCAGAGCGGCGGATGATGCGCCCGCCTTATGTGGGTTGAAACCGCTGATCGCGGACGAGCCCTCCATACGCCTGACGAGCCGAAAAACGTTCGACCCGCCCGACACAGTCGGGCGGGACTGCGGTAGTGGATCAGGTGAACGAGCCTATTCGGTCACCAGAAGACCAGATTGCCCGGCTCGAACTTGTAGTTGATGCCGGCCTTAACCTCCGAGACCTGCTGGAATATGCTGGTAGATATATTAGTAGCATTGCACGGACCATAATAGCAGTCATAGTACCCGTATGTACCGCCAGTACCTATGCCGCTGAAGGACTCCATCTTTGTGCCGAAGTTCATGTAGTCGTATTCGAGTTTCGCTGTCCAGTTCCTCGAGAACGCCCACTCCAAGCCGACACCGACGGTCCAGCCAATGCGCGTGTCGTTCGTCATGCCTGACCACGAGAATGGCGGATACTCGTAACCGGACGAACCCTCATTGGTGCAGAATAGGCAGCCGGCGTGACTGAGCGTATATTCAGCGTTTTCCCATGCTGCCCCCGCCTTGCCGTAGAGGAGCCAGTTATTGGCAGCAACACCGAGGCGGGTCGTCGCGGTTGCGATCCAGCTGGTATGCGCGCTGAATGACTTGTTGTCATAGACGCCGCCGTAGTTAGCATAATATGAATTTAAGTATTGGCCGTAACTTGTGAGCGGCAGCGCTGCGGTCGAGGAGGAATTCAAGCCAGTCCATGAAAAATCGAATTCCGTTCCAAACACCAGCCGCCCGACCTGATAGTTCGCGCCGATTTGCCCCCCGCCGAGAAAGGAGGTGTCGTTCGAGTTCTGAGTTGGTATGTTGCCAGACAATACTTGGTAATAAGAAGTGTCGTAAGCGACGTAGCCAGCAGCGCACCCATAGTAACTATAGAAGAAACCGGCGATCTCGCCGCAGGAGGTCGTATCCGTCATCTGCGTGTTCTGCCGGGCGCCTCCAACATGACCGCCAATGTAGAAGCCGGTCCAGTTAAATCCGCCGACAGGCGGCACTGGCTGCGCTTTGGCCTGGAGGCCACCAGCAAAGACGGCAGCCGGCACTGCCAGACCGATCACCGCAGCTCGCGCAGCTCGCAAAACTTTCGTCATTTCAGCATTCCCCAGCAGGATTTCGCAATTTTCTTGTGACATTCGCATTTCGCCGATGCCGGTCACCAGAACAGGAACGAGCCCGGATCGAACTTATAGTTGATGCCGGCTTTAAGCTCCGACACCTGCTGGAATACGCTGGCAGAAATATTGGTCGCAGCGCAGGGGCCGTAATAGCAGTTGTAGGTACTACCGTAGTAGCCGCCGGTTGCTACACCGCTAAAAAACTCCATCTTTGCACCGAAGTTCATGTAGTCGTATTCGAGCTTCGCTGTCCAGTTCCTCGCAAAAGCCCATTCCAGGCCGACGCCTACGGTCCAGCCAAGTCGCGTGTCGCTCGTCGTACCTGACCACGAGAACGGCTGGTAATCAGAAGTAAGGCCGCACTCAACGCATCCGGCGTGACTCAGCATGTATTTCGCGTTTTCCCATGCAGCGCCAGCCTTGCCGTAAAGCAACCAGTTATCGGCAGCCACCCCGATACGAGTTGTCGAGGTTGCGATCCAGTTGGTACGACTGTTGAATGACTCGTTATCATAAGTAGGATTATTGGGGTAGTATGAGTTTAAGTAGGGACCGAAGTAAGGCGTTAATGGCATCCCGGCAGTCGCAGAAGAATTCAAGCCGGTCCATGAGAAATCAAATTCAGTGCCGAGCACCAACCGCCCGATCTGGTAGTTCGCGCCAGCCTGAAGGCCACCCAGGAAGGATGTGTCATTCATGGTCTGGGTTGGTATGTTGCCGGTAAATGGCACATCGTCATCGTAGGCGACGTAACCACCAGTGCATCCATAGTAACCATAAAAGAACCCGGCGATCGCGTTGCAGGAGTCGGATCCGTCATCTGCGTGTTCTGCCGGGCCCCGCCGACATGGCCGCCAATATAGAAACCGGTCCAGTCGTACGCGGCGTAGCCGGTCGGGGCTGCCTTGGCATAGAGATCAGCGGCAAATGCGGCACTCGGCAAGGCCAACCCAACCACCACAGCCAGCAATAGCTTCTTCATCGGTGTCCCCCACCGCATGTCATCAATGTCATGCATGTCAATATTTACATGATTTGCCGGCACTGGCTGTGTCGTTCCTGTTACACTTCAGAGAAATCCCCCGCTTCTTCGCGGAAGGTTCTGAGACGTATTCCGATCAGCCAGCCGGTTTATGGCTCTTTTGCTAAAATGATTTCGCCATCGCTTTGCTCCGGCGCCCCGGAATTACACCCGCGATTATTCGAATTGAGCATCTCGGGGTTCGCACGCTGCGCCGATTCGCGCGGCTTGATTTAATTATTTCCTCAGGTCGCCGCATCTGAATACCGCACGAGCTGGCACAGCACCCCGCTTCCGTCGGCCAGGATTTCTGACAATCGCGCCGGCAAGTCGTCAAAGTCGACAGCGGGCGCGAGCAGGGTGTCGAGTGCCGGGTCCGCCAGCAAAGCGAGCGCCGCCGCGAGCCGTCGCGCATGCGGCCAGCGAGGGCGATGCGAGGGGGCGACCTGCCCGACTTGGCTGCACACGAGCTGGAGGCGCCGGCTATGGAAGGCCTCACCGAGGGGCGCCGCGACGGCCCCCGTCCCATACCAGCTCAGCTCGATGACCCGCGCCTCGTTGCCGGCAAGGCGAAGCGCCGTCGCCAAGCCATCAGCGGTCGCGCTGGCGTGATAGACGACATCGCATTCGCCGGGCGCAACCTCAGGCAGCGCAAAGCCAACGCCAAGGGCAGCCGCGATCGCTGCGCGGGCTGGATCGACATCGATCAACGTTACTTCGGCACCCGGCATTCGGCCGGCGAGCCAGGCGCACAGGCAGCCGACCACGCCGGCGCCGACCACCGCGATACGGTCGGCGGGACCGGGTGCGCCATCCCAAATGGCATTGAGCGCGGTTTCCATGTTGGCGGCGAGCACGGCCCGCGATGGTGGCACCCGATCCGGCACCGGCGTGACCCGGTCCGCGGGCACATTGAACAGGGTTTGGTGCGGATGGAGGGCGAACACCGTGCGCCCAAGGAGGTCGCCTTCCCCGCCGACGACGCGGCCGATCGTGGCATAGCCATATTTGACCGGGAACGGAAAGCTGCCCGCCATGAACGGCGCCCGCATGCGCAAAAATTCGCTCGGCGGCACACGCCCGGAAAACACCAGGCGCTCGGTGCCACGGCTGATTCCGCCGTATAGCGAAGCCACCGTGACGTCTCCGGACGAGGGCCGGCCGATGGCCTCGCGGCGGATTTCGGCCTCGCCGGGGGCGACGTACCACAGCGCCGATGGCTCGCCGGGGTCGATCTGCTGCTTCTGCATGAGCTTCGCCCGCCTGTAAGTAATGACTTTCGAGGCAGTGAGCAGAGTGTGCCCCCCTCACCCTCGGAAGCGCCCGCGGAGGCGCGCCCTTCCTCTTCCCTCCCTCCGAAGCTTTGAGACTGGTCGGCTGCATCCGGGCGGGAGGGGGAAAGGGAGAGGGTGGGAGGGCCGAAGGCCCGCCCGGGTGAGCGGGAGGGTATCCGGAAAGCATCACCCAATGATCATTCTTCTGCGATTTCGAAAATATGAGCGCAATGCGTTCGGATTGATCGCCTCGCGCTCGGCTCCCTTTGCCTTTTGCGCATGATTGTCCGAAAAGTCTGTCAACTTTTCGGGATCATGCGCTTTGATTTTGCGCATGATCTTTTGTCCGAAAAGTCTGTCAACTTTTCGGGATCATGCGCTATATACCGGCATCCGGGGACCGTTGCGAAGTTTCCTCCATGCTGCCTTCTTGCGCCGGCTCGCCGCCCGCATCCGACCTTGCTGCGGGACTCTCGCGGATTGGTCCGCGCCGGGCGTTGTTTGCTGGCCTGGTCATCGCAACCATGGTCGCGGTGATGGGGCTGAGCGCCGTTGCGCTGTCGCCGGACGGGCTGGACTGGCTCGATCTTATCCTGCTTGGCCTGTTCCTCGTTACCTTGCCATGGACAGTGATCGGGTTCTGGAATGCGGCGATCGGATTCCTGATCCTGCGCTTTGCCGCCAATCCGGTCACCGCGGTGACACCGGCAGCCGCGCGCGTTCGCGGCGACGAGCCGATCACGGCTTCGGTCGCGCTCATCGTCTGCATCCGTCATGAAGACCCGGGACGTGTGATCCGCAATCTGGCGCCGGTGCTGGAAGGTCTTGGCTCCGCCGGGGTTGGCGAAAAGTTCCACCTTTACGTGCTCAGCGATTTCGAGCGCGGGAGCGGCAGCCGATCTCGAGGCGGAACAGATTGGCGCCTTTGCGGCACACTGGCGCGGCCGCCTCGCCATCACCTATCGGCGTCGCGACGACAACAGCGGTTTCAAGGCCGGCAACCTCCGCGATTTCTGCCTGCGCTGGGGCGACCGGCACGATTTTGCCTTAACGCTCGATGCCGACAGCTTCGTCCCCGCGGCGGCGATCCTGCGCATGGTGCGCATCATGCAGGCGGCGCCGGAGATCGGCATCCTGCAAGGCCTTGTGGTCGGGATGCCGTCCACCAGCGCTTTCGCGCGCATTTTCCAGTTCGGGATGCGCCTCGGCATGTGGTCCTACACCACCGGCAGCGCGTGGTGGCAAAGTGATTGCGGTCCCCATTGGGGGCACAATTCGGTGTTGCGGCTGAAGCCTTTCATCGAACATTGCCACATTCCGCCATTGCCGAAGACCGGTTTCTGGGGACGCCGCCTCGGCGGTCACATTCTCAGCCACGACCAGATCGAAGCGGTGCTGATGCGACGTGCCGGCTATGAAGTGCGGGTGTTGCCCGAAGAATATCTCGGCTGGGAGGAAAACCCGCCGACGCTCGTCGAATTCATTCGCCGCGACATCAGGTGGTGCCAGGGCAACATGCAGTACTGGCACTTCTTGCGCCTGCCCGGCCTGCAATTCGTGAGCCGATATCAGCTCGCCTTCGCGATCCTGATGTTCCTCGGTTCGCCGGCGTGGATCGCGCTGCTCGTGCTCGGAACTTTTGGCGTAACTCGGGCGGAAAGCCCGTCCGCCTTCATCGCTCCTGGAGCCGGGATCGCAGTACTCGTCCTCGTTCTGATCATGTGGTTCGCGCCGAAGATCGCGACGGTCGTCGATGCGATGACGCGATTGACGGCGCGCAAGCGCTACGGCGGCGGCCGGCGTTTCCTGGTCAATGTTTTGATCGAGACCGTGTTCTTCCTGATGCTGTCGCCGATCATGTGGCTCGCCCACACGATCTTCCTCGCCTCGCTGCCGTTTGGCGGGAAGATGGGATGGGGCAGCCAGGCTCGCGACGATCATGCGGTGCCGATCTCGCTCGCACTCGCAAGATTATGGCCGCAGACCGCGCTTGGCTGCATCTGCCTCGCGACGCTTGCACTCGCGGCACCGGCTGCCATTCCTTATGCGTTGCTGATTGCGGGCGGTCTCGCCTTCGCAGTGCCGCTCTGTGTGGTCACGGCCAACGCGGCGGTCGGGTCCGCGTTGCTGCGCCACGGCATCGGCCAACTGCCGGAAGAGACACTTGCCTCACCGCTCGATGGATTGGACTTGCCGGCGCTCACGAGAAGGCGGGCGGCGCCCGCACTCGCCCCCGCGCAGACCGCTGGGGGGCCTCGCGGGATCGTCGACGCAGTGAGGGCCGCACGCGGCGTCTTACGCTCTCTCGCCATCTATCATGGCAACAAGGCGAGACGCGACGCGCTCGATCGGCATTACCGCGGCTTCGTTGCCGCCGGCGATCTTGTTTTCGACATCGGCAGCCATGTCGGAGACCGCATCGGCACGTTTCGGCGGCTGGGCGCGCGTGTCATCGCGGTCGAACCGCAGCCGGCGCTCGCGTCGGCATTGCGGCTGCTCTACGGCAGAGACAAATCGGTGACGCTGGAAGGGGTTGCCGTCGGCGGTTGCAGCGGCACAGTTGCGCTGCGGCTCAATCTGGCAAACCCGACAGTGTCGACGGCGTCGGCGGATTTTGTCGCTGCCGCCAGCGGCGCGCCAGGCTGGGAGAACCAGCGCTGGACCCGGACGGTCGAGGTGCCGCTGACCACGGTCGATGCCTTGATTGCACGTTACGGTGTGCCGCGCTTCATCAAGATCGATGTGGAAGGTTACGAAGCCGAGGTGCTTGCCGGGCTGTCGCGAACGGTGCCGGCCTTATCGTTCGAGTTCACGACGATCCAGCGAGGTGTCGCCCGCACCGCCATCGAGCGCTGCGCCGCGATCGGCTATTCGGGTTTCAGGGCGAGCCTCGGCGAGAGTTCCGCCTTCGTGCATGAACGGCCGGTATCGGCGGAGGAAATAATGGCTTGGTTGATGGCGCTTCCCGATCGAGCAAACTCGGGAGACATCTACGCGACGCCTTAGGCATTGTTCGGAAATAAGTGCCTCAATCAGTGTCACCACCCGCGAAAGCGGATGGTCCAGTAACCACCGGATTTTGATGAGTGCACAATCGCTTCGCTGGGGGGTACTGGATGCCCCGCTTTCGCGGGGCATGACAATGGTGATTTACTAACGGCGCTCGAGCGGGTTGCGTTCAGTTTGAACAGCCTCCCGCTCAGCTCTCTTTGACTTTGCGCATGATCTCTGTCCGATAAGTCTGCAACTCTTCGGGATCGTGCGCTAATCCGTGGCCCCGCGCGCGTTCAGTGCGGCCCGCCCCGATTTCTCGATCTCAAGCTGGGCCTGTCTGCCCTGCGCATCGCCAAATGACCCGTCCATGACATAGATCACGGCGAGCCACGAGAAGAACAGGTTGGCAAAAAACATTGTCAGGAAGGCGATGAGGCTGACGGTGGCCGAAATTTCACGCTCAAGGACATATCCGATCCCGATCGCGATGCTCGCACCGACAATGACAAATACGATGTAGAGTATGAGCGCTTTCATCTGATTTTCCCGGGATGCGATCGGCCCAACTACACCGTATCCCGTTGCGAATAAATTTGCCACGCCTTGGTGACTGGGTCGCCGTGGATGGCCGAAGATGCCGCACTTCGCCTGTCCGGGAACCGGTTGCTCGGCGAGATCGATCGCTGGGCGGGTGTTCGCACGATCATCATCGCGCCGCGAGATTGCCCCCTCACATGCCGAAATCCATCACGCTTCCGCCTGGAGCCGAGAGCAGTGTGGAGCCTCGGAGGGCGGGAATGCGGCCGAATATTGCATCGTTTCGGGACGGCATGCGCCGTCGCGGCTTCGTCGCGCTGTGCGCGGCCTTGCTGACGTGTCTGACACTTGGCCGCGCCGACGCTTTTGACGACGCGATCGAGGTCCATGGCAATCGCCGCATCGATCCGCAGGTCATTCGTAACCATTTCCACGCCTCGCATGGGGCGCTTGGTGCTGCCGAGTCTCGATGCCGCGCTGAAGGAGATCTATGCCACCGGCCTGTTCGCTGACGTGAAGGTCGCGAGATTCCGGCGGGCGGGTCGTCGTGACCGTCGTCGAAGCGCCGGTGATCGGCAAGCTGCAATTCGAAGGCAACAAGCAGTTCAAGGACAAGGATTCCCAAAAGGAGATCGCCTTGAAGGCCGGCGGCTCCCTGACCAAGGCCGCGGTACAGGGCGATGTCGCCCGGATTGCCGAAATCTATCGGCACAGCGGCCGCTACGATGCGCGCGTCGAACCGAAGACGGTCGCACATGGCGAGAAGGTCGATCTCATCTTCGAAATCAAGGAAGGAGCCAAGACCGGCGTGGCGAGCCTTGCCTTCAGTGGCAATCGCGCCTTTGCAGACTGGCGCCTCAAAAAGGTGATCTCGACGACGCAGTCCGACTGGTTCTCCTTCCTTCGCTCGAGCGACGTCTACGATCCAGACCGCATCGAGGCGGATCGTGACGCGCTGCTCCGATTCTATCGCAAAAACGGTTATACGGACGCCGGCGTCAGCGTGTCGGCAGCCTACGACCCGGCGCTGAGGGGTTTTGCGATCCGCTTCGCCCTCGACGAAGGAGATCGTTACAAGCTGCACAACGTCGATATCGTCTCCCATGTGGGCGCCGTAAAGCCCGACACGCTTCGCACGGCCCTGCATCTCGCCGCCGGCGACATTTATGACGGCGATGCTGTCGATAAAGCGGTCGGCGATATCACCGCGGCGGCCGGAAAGGCGGGGCATCCCTTCGTGACGGTGCGCCCGCGATCCACGCGCGACCCCGCCGCGAAATCCGTGGACCTCGCCTTCGTCGTCGACGAGGCGTCGCCCTCCTATGTCGAACGGATCGTAATCCATGGCAACACCGACACGCGGGAGGAGGTGATCCGGCGCGAGTTCGAGATTGCCGAGGGCGATCCCTATCAGCGCGCGCTGCTCGATCGGGCCGAAAAAAGGCTGAAGAAGCTCGGACTTTTCAAATCGGTCAAGATCACAACCACTCCCGGCACCACGCCGGAGCGGATGATCGTCAATGTTGAGGTACAGGAAGATCGCACCGGCGATTTCGGCATTTCCGGCGGCTACTCGACAACCGCCGGTTTCGTCGGCGAGGTAACCCTTTCGGAACAGAATTTCCTCGGCCTGGGCCAGTACGCCAAAATCTCGGCGACGATCGGGCAATACGTCCTCGGCGGGAAAGTGAGTTTTGTCGAACCTTATTTGCTCGGCACTCACCTCTCGCTGGGAACCGACGTGTTCTACAATGAAACTCTGACGAACGCGACGCAATCCTATGGAAGTACAAGCTACGGCGGAGACCTCAAGCTGGGCGCGCCAATCGCCGACGGGCTGAGCACGCAGGCGCGCTACTCCCTCATCGACCAGAGCGTCTCGGTCGCGCCGACCTTGATGGACTGCATCCCGGGAAATGCGGCCGGCGTCGCCTGCGCGGGCGCCGCGGCCAAGCAGGCAGCGCTGAATGGCCCGTTGCTCGTGTCGTCGGCTGGGACAACGATTGCCTACGATACGCTTGACGATCCAAAACATCCCCACGACGGGATTCACGCCGAGCTGCGGCAGGACGTTGCCGGTCTTGGCGGCGATGTCGACTATCTCAAGACGACGGGCGATGTGCGCTATTATCAGAGCCTGAACGACGACATCGTTGCCGTCGACCGGCTGCAAGGCGGATATGTCACACCGTTCGGCGGGCAGACTCTGCCGCTGTTGAGCGGATTTTTGGTGGCCCGACGCTGGTGCGAGGCTTCGCAGTGAACGGCTTCGGGCCGCGCGATGTGACGCCCGGCACCACGATGGACAACATTGGTGGCTCGGCCTATTGGGCGAACTCGTCGTCGCTGCAGGCGGCGATACCCGGACTGCCCCCGGAAGTCGCCTTGAAGGCGGAGGTGTTCGCCGACGCCGGCAGCCTTTGGGCCTATCGCGGGCAAACTTCGTTCCCTGCCCTGTCGCAATCGCTGACGGTTGCGGATACCAAGGCGATCCGGGCCTCGATCGGCTCCGGCTTGATCTGGGATTCTCCCTTCGGGCAACTGCGCGTCGATTACGCCTACCCGATCAGCAAAGCGCCCTATGACGTGACGCAGCGCCTGTATTTCGGAGTCGGCGGCTTCTGACGTTGGCGCTACGCAAGCGTCCAATGCCCGTACAGAGCGCCGCGCGTAGGGTGTGCAAAATCGCCCCTCAGGGCGGTGCAATTTGGCACGGCGTGACCGCGATTTTGCGCACGCGGTCGCCCATTTCATAGCTCCGACAGCGTGGGCAACGCGCCGGCGCGTTGTGCAAATGGCGTGGCCCGTGTAGGCGCGTTGCCCACCCTACCGAGCTCGTCAATCATTTGCTGGGAAACCGCTTGGGGTCACGCGCGCAAGCAGGCGCTGGGCTTTCACCAGATGCGGCCGGTCGTACATGACCCCCTCAATGGCGACGACGCCGGCCCCGGGTGCCGCAGCAAAGGCCTCGACCACGGCCTGAGCGCGTGCAATCGCCTCAGGCGTCGGTGTGAACACGTCATTGATTGCCGCGACCTGCGCCGGGTGAATCGCAAGCTTGCCGGTAAAGCCGTCGCGGCGGGCGATTTCGCATTCGCGGCGCAACCCGGCCGCATCGCGGAAGTCGACGAACACGGTATCGATCGCCTCGACTTGCGCCGCGGTTGCCGCGGCAAGGCATAACGTTCGGGCCAACCGGTACGGGTCTAGAAAATTCCCGTCATTATCGCGGTTCACCTCGGCGCCGATTTCGGCGGAAAGGTCCTCGGCACCCCAGGTCAGAGCCGTGAGGCGCGGGCTCGCGCCGCGGTAGGTGCCGGCCAGGAACAGCGCTTGCGCGGTCTCGGTCGCGATCGGCAGGATCCCGATCGATCCTTCGGCGAGGCCGCAAATCGCCTCGCGTGCGGTGAGCTTGGCGTCGGCGTGGACGACCGACGCGCCGCCTGCGGCCTTGGGCAGCACGATTGCGTCCGGCCGGCCCGGCACGATGGCAGCGAGATCGGCGTCGGCAAGTCCGGTGTCGAGTGCGTTGATGCGCACGAGGAGGCGCGGCGAGCGCTGCGACCTTGACGCCGCAGCGAGGAAACGCGCCGCGCCCTCACGCGCCTCGCGCTTGCGTTCAGGTGCGATAGAATCCTCAAGGTCGATGATGAGCGCGTCGGCCCCGCAGCCCTGCGCCTTGTCGAGCTTTTTGCCGCTGTCGGCCGGAACGAACAGCAACGAGCGCATCTCGCAGTCTCACGCCGGCCTCATGCGGATGAAGGCGCTGCGCCGGCACTCCGCAACCAACGCGTTGTCGTGATTGAAACAACGGTGCAGCAACTCGACGATACCGGCATTCGGCCGCGACTTCGAAACCCGCTTGCCGAGCACTTCGGTGGTGGCGTGGAGCGTATCGCCCTCGAACACCGGATGCGGAAATTTGACCTCGGTCATGCCGAGATTGGCAATCGTCGTGCCGGTCGTGATGTCGGCGACCGACATGCCGATCATCAGCCCGAGCGTGAACAGCGAATTCATCAGCGGCCGGCCCCATTCGGTCTCCTGCTCGCAGAAATGGCGGTCGATATGCAGCGGCTGCGGGTTGAGTGTCATGTTCGAGAACAGCATGTTGTCCATCTGCGTCACGGTCCGGTAGTAGCGGTGCTCGAACAGCTGGCCGGCGGCGAAATCGTCGAAATACAGGCCGCCGCGCTTGTGCCGCTGCGCCGCGATCTCTCCAGCCATGATGCTCTCCTGCTTGCCGGCCATGTCGCCGGCCGCGTTCTTAACTGATCGTTTACCACAACGGCCAATGCTGAGAACCGGCGGACAGGCTTCGCCCGAAGCGTTCCCGGCATGGACATCAGCGGCATTTTCGATCGCACTGCCCAGAGCATCTCCGACGCGATCAAAGGCGCTGCTGCGGCCACCGGAGCGAGTTTCGAATATTTGCTTGCGGCCGCGCGGGCCGAGTCCGGGCTTGATCCGCAGGCCGGGGCTGCGACCTCTTCGGCGCGTGGCCTTTACCAATTCGTAGACCAGACCTGGTTCGAGACGATGAAGCGCGCGGGCGCGAGGCTTGGCTATGCGCGCTACGCCGATGCCATCGTCGAAACCGCGCCCGGGCGCTACGACGTTCCCGATCCGGCGTTGCGCCGCGAAATCTTGGCGCTGCGCGATGACCCTGCCGCGAATGCGGCGCTCGCCGGCGCATTGACGCGGGACAATGCGGCGATCCTGTCGGAACGCCTTGGCCGCGCGCCGTCGGACGGGGAAGTCTACCTCGCCCATGTTCTCGGTGCGGCCGGCGCGGCGAGGCTCACCAACCTCGCATCCTTCACTCCGGCGCTACCGGCGAACGCGGTGTTTCCCGCCGCGGCTGCCGCCAACCGAGCGATCTTCTACGACCCGCAGGGCCGACCGCGAAGTGTCGCCGACGTCTATGCCCTTGTGCTCCGGCGCTATGACGGCGCACGCGCGCGTTCCGGCGCGGCGCCGGCTTCGACGGCGCCAGGATCGGCCGCAACCGCTCCGATCAACCTCGCGGCGCCGGTTGTTGACAACGCGGCCGGCCAGATATCGAGCGGCGGCGCCGCCGCCGCTGCCTATTCGACAAACGGTGCAGCCCGCGCACCTGCCGCTCCGTTATTCTCTCGCCTTTTCAGTGATCGCGGCGATGAAACCGCACCCAGCCTGCGCAATCTGTGGAGCGATCCGCCTACGCGCGCGGCGCCGCTCCCGTCAGATGTGGCAGGCGAAGCCAGTCCCACCGCGAGCGGCGGATCGAATATGCCTTCCGGCGCGAATGCGATCCCGAAACCTGCACCAGGTGTGGGCACCCTGTTCGGGCAGTAGAAGGAATTGCTTATCGTCACCGGTTCAACAAGCGTTAACCGCGTGAGGCGGATTTGCTTCCGATTTTCGTCAAACCTGGAACATTTACACGGCCGGACTCATTGCTCGATTGCGGGTGGACCCATGTTGAGTGCGAAATATTATCGGCGACAGGCGGAGTTGTGCGTGCGACTGGCCAACGCGGCCGCGACCGCCGGCGATGCAGCGCGGTTTGCGACGCTCGCACTCGACCTTTTTGGGCGAGCCCTCGATGCCGAGACTGCGCCCGCGGAGGATGTCCGCCAATTGGGACCGCCACGTGTTGCGCGCACCGCTGCATAGCGCTTCCGCGAAAAGCAACGGCTGAGTTTTTTGGCAAAAATAAGCCCATTATTGCACTGAACTGCATCCCTTCTCGTCCTGCCCCGCGAAAGCCGGACGTCCAGTAACCCCGCTCGAAGCGATTGTGCGCTCATTCAAATCCGGTGGTTCTGGACCGCCCGCTTTGGCGACGCTGTCGCGGGTGGGGACATGGACTTTAGGCAATTCCGAACAGCGCCTCAGCGATGATCCACGGTTTCAACGGGTGCCCTGATTGCTGCATGACGCACGGGTGTCCTTCCGTTCGGCGACCCGATCGTTAACGCCTGGTGAGCATTCATGGTGAACGCTTTGTTAAGGCGTCGCCTTTAATCATCGATCGCCGACGCGCTTGGCCCACCTCGCTCGAAGCGGGGAATGACCGTCAAGGGAGGGACCGCGTTCCACTCCGAACCTCGGGACAGTGGGCGCGAGACCTGCACGCGGGGCGAAAGGCAGTGGCTCCAAGATGATCGTTCGGCGATTCCTTGAGTGGATGCGCACGGCGCCGGCGGGCCGACGGGCCGAGGCAAGCGGGGCTTTGGCGCGCGCCTACCTGTACTCCGACCTCTCGAACGCTGATCGGGTGGCCGTCGAGGGTGCCATGCTCACGCTGCTCGACGATCCCTCGCCTTTGGTTCGCCTCGCCTTGGCGGAAGCACTCGCCGCCAGTCCGGATGCACCGCACGCGATCATTCACGCACTTGCGTTCGATCGTCGCGACATTGCCGCCGCGGTGCTGGCGCGGTCGCCGTTATTCATCGATGCGGAGCTGGTCGACCTCGTGGCGACCGGCGATTGCGCACGCCAGTTGGCGATCGCCTCGCGAGCGCCGCTGCAATGCGCAGTCGCTGCCGCGATCGCCGAAGTGGGCGCCCCCGCAGTCTGCTTGGTGATGTTGGAAAACCCTGGTGCCGATATTGCTCCCCCCTCCATCGGTCGAATCGTGGAACGCTTCAGTCATCTCGGCGCCATTCGCGAGGCGCTATTCGCACGGGCGGACCTGCCGCTCACCGCGCGCCAGGCGCTGCTGAAGGTCTTGTCCGGCAGGCTCGCCGATTTCGTCGTCGAGCGTGCGTGGCTCCAACGAGACCGGGCCGACGAGGTCGCGCGAGAAGCTTGCGAGAGGGCTACGGTCGCGATCGCAGCGTCAGATGTCGAAGAGACGCGGCCGCTGGTCCGCCATCTTCGCGTCAGCGGGCAATTGACGGCCGGGCTGATCCTGCGGGCCCTCCTGTCGGGAAATCTGGCGATGTTCGAGGATGCGCTGGCCGAGCTTTCGCGGCTGCCGCTGGCGCGCGTGCAGGCACTCATTCATGATTGGCGCGGCTCGGGTTTTCGCGCCGTCTTCGGCAAGGCCGGGCTGCCGCCGTCGACCTATGTCGCATTCGGTGCGGCGCTTGGCGCCGTTCGCGAGGCGGAGAGCGCCGGCGAGCCTGGTGCCGACCCGGGAGCGCTGCTGCGGACGAGCCGGCTGAAGCGGCGGATGGTGGAGCGAGTGCTGACCAGCTGCGAGCAGGCGGAGATCGGAGACGTTGAACCGCTGCTGATCCTGCTGCGCCGCTTCGCCGCCGAGGCGGCGCGCGAAGATGCCCGCCTTTATTGCGAGCGCCTCGTCGCCACGGATCAGGACTTGGCGTATGTCGAGGAAGCTCGCGTCGCCGCCTGAGCCGCGTCCTGTTCGGGCGCCAAGCCAAGCGTTGTCGCAGGCGCGTCGGCGCCGCGAATTGCGGCGCACTTGCCGAGAAACTCGTCGGTCAGCGCGCGCAGCCCTTTGGCCAGTTCGGCTGCGGTGCGCTCCGCGTTGGCCACATGGCGTTCCCGGATGATGGCCCTGACCGCATCGACGCATTGATCGATCAGCGCGAGCGGCGCGGGGATGCCGTCCTCCATGCGCTCGATCAAGCGGCACAGGCTGTCTGCGACATCGGCTGCCATCGGGTAGCCGAAGGTCCCGCCATGCCCTCTGATGTCATGGGCGGCGCGAAACAGCTGCGCCCGGCTCGCGGGAGACAGCGATTTGGTGTGCAAGCGTTGCCGCGCCGTTTCCAACTGCGCGCACTCGTCGACCATCCAGTTGCCGAACTGCGCCGAAAGATCGGAAAGCGCCACTTCCGCATCGACGATCGGGTCATGCTCGTTGCTGCTGGTCTGCTTGATGGCCTTGCGCAGTCGATTCGGCACCACGATGACTTCATGATCGCTGAATTTGGTCGTCCCCGGCGTCGTGTTCTTGTTCATGGCGATCTATCCTGCGCTGATGCCGTTCAGGCTTTCATCTTTTCCAGCAGCGAAGTCTGCTCGCTTGCATCGACATTGCTGTGACTGTTCTTGCGGCGCTCGGGACCGGTGTAATTCGCGACCGTGTTACGGCGACGATCGGGGCCGAAATAGCTTTTCGATTTGATGAATGGCCGCGGATTGATGACGACATTGAGGATGCGTTGATAGAGCGCCTTGGCTGAAATCGGCTTGGCGAGGAATTCGGTGATGCCGGCGTCCCGCGCGGCGATGACACGTTTCCTTTCCGAATGGCCGGTCAACATGATGATTGGCACATAGGGATTGGCATTGGCATTGGGCTGGCGGATCATCTGGGTAAGTTCGAGACCATCGAAAATCGGCATCGCCCAGTCGGTGAGGACGATATCGGGCCCGTAATGCACAAAAAATTTCGAGCCCCGCCGCCCCGTCTTCGGCTTCATAGACCTCGCGGGAGCCAAATCCGTGCAGCAAGGTCCGCAAAATCCGTCGCATATGCGCATTGTCCTCGATCACAAGAAAGCGCAGGCGATTGAAGTCGACCCGGATCATGCGGCTGCATTTGCGTAGCGCATAGGCGCCACGCACGTTCTCATGGCCACGTAAAGGATCGATTAAGCGTGCCGTGAACCGGTTTCGCCACGCGTGCGCAACGCCCTCGACGCGGACAGCCGTCCATGTCCGTGCCGTCGGTCCGGCGGTTGTGTCAGCGCCCCGCCATGCTTTCACGATTTCGTGAATCCGATCGGCAGCGCTGGTACATGTCACCTTGACTTGGTCGAATCCGGGTAAGTACATGCGGGGCGAAAAAACCAAGGGAGGTCCCCATGAGACACCTGCTGGGCTTGTCGGCGGCGCTGCTTGTCAGTTCTGCGCCGATCCATTTCGCGGTTGCGAAAGAAGGGCCCGTTCGATCTCGTCAAAGCGGCGGTAATGGCGGAGGGCGGCGCCGACGCCCTCAACGCATTGAAGAGCGTTTCGGTCAAGGGCGAGGCAAAGCACTGGGAGCCGGGCCAGTCGCTCAAGGCGGGCGGCGAGCCGCGCTTCCTTGGTGACACCACGTTTTCCGGGACGATCGATATCGCCAACAGCCGCTACAAATTGGATTTCGTCCGGCAGATGAAATATCCGGCAACGGAAACGGTGAAGTACAGCGAGGTGATTACGCCGACGCTGGGCTTCGTCACCGACGACAAGGGCAGCCGGCCGGCTTCCGGCATCCGCGTCGCCACCCAGTTGCGCGAGCTTGAGCGGCTGCCGCCGATGATTCTCGCAAGGGCGCTCGCGGACGAGAAGGACGTCTCTGCGGCCGGAAATCAAAAGCTTGGCAAGGCATCGCTGCCGGCCGTGAACTTTGTCGAGAACGGGACCAAGTTCACGATCCTGTTCAATCCGAAGACGCATCTCCCGGCCGCCATCCGCACCCGCGACGACGACAATATCGATGGCGATTTCAAACTACGATCTCGTGCTCGGCGATTGGAAGGCCGTTGCCGGCGTGCAGGTGCCCTATTCGCTGACCTACGACCTGAACGGCGTCACCGTCGCCAAGATCACGCTGACCGACGTCGCGCCCAATGCGCAGGTTGCGGAGCAGGACTTTACGCCATCCGATGCAGTAAAGTCGGCCGCCAAGGGGCCAGCCACCGGCAACGTCCCCTACCAGTGGGTGATCCGGCGCATCGCATTGGCCCGCTTCAACGATTTGGACACGATCTTCTATCCGCCGAATGCGCCGCCCAAGCTCGTCGAACTGGCGCCCGACGTCCAGCAGTCGATCACGGGGGCCAACAACCTGATCGTCAACCTGAAGGACGGGCTTGCGATCTTCGATGCGCCGCTCGGAGAAATTCAATCCAAGGCCGTCATCGACATGGCCAAGGCGAAATACCCGGGGCGACCTATCAAATATTTGATCCTCACCCATCATCACATGGATCACACCGGCGGCATGCGTACTTACGCCGCCGAGGGGGCAACGGTGATCGTGCCGGCACCGGACAAGGCCTATTTTGAAAAGGACCTGCGGAACCCGCACACGGTGGTGCCGGATGCACTGCAGATGCATCCGCGTAAGGTCCAGGTCATGGAGGTCAAGGACCAGATGCAGTTGCCGCCGAAAGGCGAGGCTGAAATCAAGCTGTATCGGATCCCTAATCCCCATGTCGACGGCATGCTGATCGGTCAAGTCGTGAAGGACAACATCGTGTGGGTGACCGACCTCTGGAACCCGGGCACCAATCCAGGCAAGAACGAGAATGACGAAGCGTTTGCCGCGGCGCTGAAGAAGATCGGCATCACCGGCGCGACGCTCGCCGGCGGCCACGGCACCAACGGCAAGCAGTCCGATCTCGAGGCCGTCGTCGCGACCCAGTAGTCGCGCACTGCCGAAACCGATGTGTTTCGCGGCACCCGGCCTTGCCGGGTGCCTTTTTTACGCGGGAACCGTTGTCGACAGGGTGGACCGCGAGAGAGCATCGCGTGTAGATCCGCCGGAAAAAGAGCAAGGTGCTGAGATGAAGATCATACCGATGATCATGATATGCCTTATTGCATGGCTCTCCCAGGCTGACGCTCAGAACCTTTGCGCAATGACGGAACAGCAGGCAAATCAATCGCCTTCATGCGTCCGCTGGTATTTCACTTGCCGCTTACGGCCAGGCGCTAAGCCGACCGGTCCGCTTGCCAATGTGGACCCTGCAACGCTTCTTCGCGCAGATGTCTATGCCGTGTTCAGAGTTGCGCAGAACCGCTGCGAAGTCTTCAGCTATCAGGAAGCATTGGCAGCCATGCAGGCCCATCTTCTTGGGAACTCACCGTAGCGGGCAGAGAGCATTACATCCCGAACTGCTCGCGCAAAATGCGTTCATCGAGATTGTGCCCCGGGTCGAACAGCATCTGCATTGCGACCGTTCGGTCCATCCGCGTTTCCACCCGGTGCACGAAGCGGACCTCATCGTGATCGGCAACCGCGGCAACCGGCCGCTTGTCGGCTTCGAGCACTTCGATTGTGACAATGGCCGTGTCCGGCAGCAGCGCGCCGTGCCATCGGCGTGGCCGGAACGGGCTGATCGGGGTGAGCGCCAACAGCGCGGCCCCGATGGGGAGAATTGGTCCCTGGGCGGAGAGGTTATAGGCTGTAGAACCGGCGGGGGTCGCGACCATGATGCCGTCGGCGTCAAGTTGCGGCAGCCTCTCCTTGCCGTCGACCAGGATGCGGAATTCGCGACCTGGTAGGTTTGGCGGAACAGCGAGATTTCGTTGATCGCCTGCGCTTCATGGACGGCGCCATCGCTGTCGACGGCACGCATGGCGAGGGGGTGGATGATGGTTTCTTCGGCGGCAGCGAGGCGCTCCTTGAGACGATCCTCGCGATATTCGTTCATCAGGAAGCCGACCGTGCCGCGGTGCATGCCGTAGATCGGTTTGCCGGATTGCATGAACTTGTGCAGGGTCGAGAGCATGAGGCCGTCGCCGCCAAGCGCGACGATCACGTCAGCGTCCCCCGGCGGAACGTTGCCATAACGCCGTGCCAGCGCGTCCCGGGCTGCTTCGGCTTCCGGCGTCGCGCTGGTGACGAAGGCGATGCGGTGGCGGCCAAAACTCATGGGTTAGCGTGCCCCACCCTGCCCTGCATCGGGACCGCCTACGGCGGAAGACGTGTCGCGATCACGTAACAGGGTGTTCAGCGTGTCGCGGGTCGACCGGTCGGCCCGGCCATCGACCCGCGCCGGACGGAAATGGCGTTGGAAGGCTGCGACGACCTGTGCCGTGTGGCCATCATAGGCGCCGGTCGGATCAATGCCGTAACCGTAACGCCCGAGCGCCTCCTGCAAGGCCGCGACTTCCACTCCCGCGACACTGGGGGCGAACGCGTCGGTATCCGCTGGAGGCGCCGCCTCGACCCAGGCGCCGATGCCAGCCCGATACAACCGCCGCCATGGGAATTTTTCCCCGGGATCGCTCCTGCGGACCGGCGCCACGTCGGAGTGGGCCAGCACGCGATCCGCCGGGATGCGATGCCGGAGCAGAATATCCCGGCACAGCGCAATCACGGCCTCGATCTGGGCGTCGGGAAAATCCGGATAGCCGAGTCGTGGCCTGGATTTCCGATCTCGATGCCGATGGAATGCGAGTTGATGTCCGTTGCCCCCTGCCACCACGACGCCCCGGCATGCCAGGCACGTCGCCCTTCCGGCACGAGTTGCAGGATGTCGCCATTCTCGGCGACCACATAATGGGACGAGACTTGGGCGGCCGGATCGCACAGCCGCTCGACGGCCGCCGCAGTCGCTGTCATGCCGGTGTAATGGAGGAGCAGGATGTCGATCCCGGCTCGTCGCTCATTGTGATTGGGGGAGTTGCGCGAGGCGGTGACAAGCTTCGAATTGGGATCGAAAGCGACTGTCGAACCGGCATTGGCATTGTCGCGTCTATTTTGGAACATAATCTGTGATGTCCCGCTTGCGGACCATTGGCGCCCATCTTAATTACGCTGCAGGACAACGTTGTGCGAGGGAGGACATTGATGGAACTCCTCAAGCTCGTAGCCCTGGATCAGGATGACCTCGAGGTCGTTTCAACCCATCTGCAGGACGCGGTGGTTTGCGTCGGTGATGTGCACTGGCGGCCGGGCGAAAAGCGGCTGGTGATCGGTCTCGCCCGCTTCGACTGGGAAGCGGCGCGCGGTCACCAAGGCGGAGGATTATCAGCGCCGGCAGTACCGCGCTGCGCTTCGAGCGCGTAAATTCGTTCAAATGCCGCGATGTGGATTGCTGCAACAAGCAGGCGATGCTCAACCTGTTGGCGGCGTCGAATTCGAAAAGCCGATCCGCCGGCCGGCCCGTTACGCTAACCTTTTCGGGCGGCGCTGTGCTGCGGCTTTCCGTCGAATGCCTGGAGTGCGAACTGGTCGATCTCGGCCCGGTTTGGACAACGACCTGCTGTCCGGCGCATGTCGAGGATCTGAAGCTAAAACGGCCTGAGCCGAAAAACAACTGCTTCGACCCTCGGCAGAAATCAGCAACTCGATGCGGCGAACTGCATCGGCATGATTCGGTGACTTTCGGGGTACCCTGGGCGACTAGACTGCAACTGCCGGGCGCTGGCCCCGCGCGCAATCGACGCGCGCAAACTCCCGGCACTGCGTGCTGGCGGGCAGTACGCCTGCCCGCACTCCCCGGTCGGCACAAGGTCCACCATGCCGCTCCGTCTCGATTGCCGTAACGAGGAATTCGCCGCGAGCTTTGCCGCCTTCCTTGCGCCAAGCGGGAAGCTGCCGCGGATGTTCAGTCGGCGGTCGCGGCCATTATCGCCGAGGTCGTTGAACGCGGCGACGCGGCCCTGATCGAGTTCACCAGGAAATTCGACCGCTCGACTCCGTGCCGACGACCTGCGCATCTCGCAGGCCGAAATCGACGACGCCGCCGCCGCCTGCGACCGCGCCGCGATCGATGCGCTCGACCTTCGCACGCGACCGCATCGACGCCTATCACCGCCGCCAGCTGCCGCGAGACGAGCGCTTCACCGATGCGCTTGGGGTCGAACTCGGCTGGCGCTGGACCGCGATCGCGGCGGTCGGCCTCTATGTGCCGGGCGGCACCGCAGCCTATCCAT
Organism: uncultured Alphaproteobacteria bacterium; assembly: GCA_963844635.1. Classification (GTDB taxonomy): domain Bacteria; phylum Pseudomonadota; class Alphaproteobacteria; order Rhizobiales; family Xanthobacteraceae; genus JAJPKK01. Next base: position 6,811 of record CAWJPD010000012.1, on the reverse strand, counting down.
CCTCGGTGCTGATGAACGCCGTGCCGGCCAAGGTTGCCGGCGTGCCGCGGCTCGTGATGGTGGTGCCGTCCCCCGACGGCAAGCTCAACCCGCTGGTGCTGGCGGCGGCCAGGCTCGCCGGCGTCGACGAGATCTATCGCATCGGCGGCGCGCAGGCGGTGGCCGCGCTCGCCTACGGCACCGCGACGATCGCGCCGGTGGACAAGATCGTCGGCCCCGGCAACGCCTATGTGGCGGCGGCCAAGCGGCTGGTCTTCGGCAAGGTCGGCATCGACATGATCGCCGGTCCTTCCGAGGTGCTGATCCTCGCCGGCCGCGACGCCAATCCGGACTGGATCGCCGCCGACCTGCTGGCCCAGGCCGAGCACGATGCCGCCGCGCAGTCGATCCTGGTCACCGACGACGCCGCGCTTGGCGATCGAGGTCGGAGCGCGCAGTCGACGCGCAGCTTGCGACGCTGCCGCGGAGCGAGGTGCGCGGCAGCCTCGTGGCGGCGATTTCGGCGCGATCATCCTGGTGCCCGAGCTCGCCGCCGCGGTACCGCTGGTCGATGCGCTCGCGCCGGAGCATCTCGAGATCATCGCCGCCGATGCCGAAAGCGCTCGCCGCGACGGATCCGCAATGCCGGCGCGATCTTCCTCGGCCCCTATACGCCCGAAGCGATCGGCGACTATGTCGCCGGCTCCAACCACGTGCTGCCGACCGCGCGCTCGGCCCGGTTCTCCTCCGGCCTCGGCGTCCTCGATTTCATGAAGCGAACCTCGGTCCTGCATTGCGGGCCGGAGCAGCTGCGCGCCCTCGGCCGCGCCGCGATCGCGCTTGGCGAGGCGGAAGGTCTCGGCGCCCACGCCCGTTCGATCGCGATCAGGCTCAATCGGCCATGACGCTCGCCGCGGGCCGGCAACCAGCGCCTGATCAAGGTCACGCTCGACGAAGAACTCTATCGGCGGTGCAGCCGCGATGCCGAGCACGAGCGCGCCATCGCCATCTACGATCTCGTCGAGGAAAACAGCTTTGCTCCCGCAGGCCATGACGGCGGCCCGTGGTGCCTCGCCCTGCAGGTCGCCGGCAACCGTCTGGTGTTCGACATGCGAACGCGAGAGTGGCGAAGCGGTCGTCGCGCACCATCTGTCGCTGACGCCGTTCCGGCGCATCGTCAAGGATTACTATCCTGTCTGCGAGCAGCTACTACCAGGCGATCCGCACGGCGACGCCGGAGCAGATCGAAGCGATCGACATGGGCCGGCGCGGCCTTCACAACGACGGCATCGGAGCTCCTGATGGAGCGGCTGAAGGACAAGATCGCCGTCGATTTCGATACCGCGCGGCGGCTGTTCACACTTGATCGCCGTGCTGCACTGGAAGGGGTGAGACGTGACGGGGTTCGTTCACGTCGGACGCCCGCAGGCGGTGCTGTTCGCCTGCGGACTGAACGCGGTCCGCTCGCCGATGGCGGCGGGGTTGATGAAGCACCTGTTCGGACGCTCGATCTATGCGGGATCGGCCGGGGTGCGAAAGGGCGAGCTCGATGCATTTGCCGTTGCGGCGATGGAGGAGATCGGCCTCGATATCGGCGGCCATCAGCCGATGACCTTCGAGGAGCTCGAAGACTGGGAGGGACTCAATTTCGATCTGATCGTCACGCTGGCACCCGATGCCCATCACAGGGCGCTCGAACTGACGCGCACGATTGCTGCCGAGGTCGAATACTGGGCGACGCCCGACCCGACGATCACCGAAGGCAGCCGCGACCAGCAACTTCAGTCATACCGGGACGTTCGCGACCAGCTGATGGTTCGCATCCGGGAGCGCTTCGGTGTCTCCGGTCTGCCGCGCGGAAATGCGTAGCGTTGCCGGCGCGGAGCGGCGAGCGGCGCGGGGCAGACTTGGATTCGCCTCTTACGTCCTGCTGGCGAATACGGTACTTGGTCGGAGCGAACGCACGCCGTTTGGGTTCGCATCTGTCGCCAATGTCTCGAATGCAAATGCGGCAGATGATTTAACAACCACATGATCCCGTGTTCCAATGATCGGCCGGCCCAAGCTCATCCTCGCCTCCGCTTCGCCTCGTCGTCTGAGCCTTATCAATCAGGCCGGCATCGAGCCTGACGCGCTGCGGCCCGCCGACATCGACGAGACGCCGCGACGCGGGGAACTGCCGCGGGTCTGCGCCAACCGCATCGCCCGTTCCAAGGCGGAGGTCGCGCTCGCCGGGATTGGCGCGGATGAAGACGTATACGGGTCCTATATTCTGGCCGCCGATACGGTTGTGGCGGTGGGGCGGCGCATCTTGCCGAAAGCCGAACTGATCGACGAAGCGGCGCAGTGTCTGCGCCTGCTGTCCGGCCGCAATCACCGCGTGTATACGGCGCTGTGCCTCGTGACACCAAAACAGAAATTCCGCCAACGCGTGGTGGAGACGCGGCTGCGGTTCAAGCGCCTCTCCGCCCAGGACATCGATTCCTATCTCGGCTCCGGCGAGTGGCGCGGCAAGGCGGGCGGCTATGCCGCCCAAGGGCTCGCCGGTACCTTCATCGTCAAGCTGGTCGGCTCGTACACCAATGTGGTGGGCCTGCCGCTGTTCGAGACCGTGTCGTTGCTGTCCGGCGAGGGCTTTCCGATCCATTTCGGCTGGCTGAACGCCGCCTGAGCAGCAAAGAAAACGAACCGGACATTGAATTATTCAAGCCAACCGTGTCTCCATTGATTCCGCCGACGGCAGGTCATCCGAGCTCACGGTTTGACACCGGCTTATGATGCTACCGGCCGGTGCGACGGATCGTCGGATGTTGTAGGCAGGGACCGACACATCGCCCCGATTCGATGACGGGCCAACCAGTCATACGACCGGCAAGCGTTGCGTCCCGCGGCTTCACCTGCAATAAAAACGGGCCCAGGGGTTCGTCGCGCGACCATGCAGGAGAAGCGCGGGCTGGGGGACCGTCAAGCCATGGACCAGCTGGTCGCAGCGCGCGAGAACTCGCAGGCGGATACCGTTGAGCCGGCGCCGGAACTCAGCGTCGTTGTGCCGACCTATAACGAGCGGCAGAACATTCCGCTGCTCGTCGATTTATTGCGACAGGCGCTTGGCGGCGCTTCATGGGAAGTCATTTTCGTCGACGACAATTCTCCTGACGGAACAGCCTCTGCCGTGCACACGCTCGGGATTTCCGACCGGCGCGTCCGTTGCATCCGCCGGCTCGGCCGGCGTGGTCTTGCCGGCGCATGCTTGGAGGGGATGCTCGCGAGCGAAGCCAAATACGTTGCCGTGCTCGATGCCGACCTGCAGCACGATGAAAGATTGCTGCCACGGATGCTACTGCTGTTGCGCGATGGCAAGGCCGATCTCGTGGCCGCGAGCCGGCGCACCGGTGACGGCTCGGATCATGGCCTCTCGCCTCTGCGTTCCAGGTTGAGCCGCTTCGCCGGGGTCCTGGCGCAGCGGCTGCTGGGCGTGAAACTGACCGACCCGATGAGCGGCTTCTTCATGCTCCGGCGCGACATGCTGGAGGCCGTCGCCCCCTCGCTGTCGCAGCAGGGCTTCAAGATCCTGCTGGATATCGTGGCCTCCAGCGGCCCGTTCCGCATCGCCGAATTGCCCTATGAGTTTCGCGCGCGGCAACATGGGCAAAGCAAGCTCGACGTCCGGATTGCGCTCGATTTCCTCGCCTTGCTAATTGCCAAGCTGACCGGCGACGCGGTTTCGTTCCGGTTTCTGATGTTCTGCTTCGTCGGCATGACCGGTATTGCCGTCCATATGGCGGCGTTGCAGGTCGGCGTGGAAAGCCTCGCGCTGCGCTTCGGCGCAGCGCAGACCATGGCCGTGGTGTCGGCGATCACCTGGAATTTCACGCTCAATAACATGCTGACCTATCGCAACCAGCGGCTCACGGGCCGGCGCTTTTTCACCGGGCTCATGCGGTTTCAAATGGTTTGCCTGGTCGGCGCCATCTCTAACATCGGCGCCGCAAGCTTCATCTATGATTACAATGCAGGGTGGCGGCTCGCTGGCTTCGGCGGCGCCCTGATGGGCGCGGTATGGAATTACGCCGTCAGCGCCGCCTTCGTGTGGCGCGCCCGCTGACAGTGGATCGTGCCCTTGAAATGAGTTTGTGAACTGCACAAAATCACCAAACCTGCCGCCGATTCCTGTGCGATAATGGCGATCGGTTCCGCGCCTGAGTCGCCGGGCCGACTTCAAGGGATGAGCCCTATGTGCCGCTGGATCGCCTATCGCGGTGAGACCATTCCGCTTGAACGTTACGTGACATCCCCTGCGCATTCTTTGATCGCGCAGAGCATCAGTGCCCTTGAATTGACGGCGAGCACGAATGGCGACGGTTTCGGCCTCGGCTGGTACGGGACTCATCCGGAGCCCGGGCTTTATCGCGAGGTCCGGCCCGCCTGGTCCGATGACAACCTGCGCTACCTTTGCCGGCACATCCAATCCCACCTGTTTTTCGCCCATGTGCGCTCGTCCACCGGTACGCCGGTGACGCGGCCGAACTGTCATCCCTTTGCCTCCGGCCGGTGGCTGTTCATGCATAATGGGGTGATCGGAGAATGGTCGCGGGTACGGCGCCGAGTCGAGGCTCTGATCCCGGACGGACTTTATGGATCGCGCGTCGGCACAACCGACTCCGAGGCGGTCTTTCTCGCCATCATGGGTGCGGGCGGGGAACGAGACCCGATCGGCGCGGTTTCGCGCGTCATCGCGACGCTAACGGCGATCGTGAACGAAGAGGGCGAGCCGCTGCGTTTCACCGCCGCTCTCGCCGACGGCCACAATCTTTATGCCTTTCGATACGCGGCCAACGACCGCGCCAATACGCTCTACTATCGGACGTGCGGCAATGACGTCGTCATCGTCTCCGAGCCGCTCGACGCGGAGCGCGAGCGCTGGAAACCGGTTCCGCCGGGCCACATGGTCCTGGCATTGGCGGGGCGCCCGGCGGAAGTACTGCCTTTCCTCCTGGAGCAGCAGGTTGCCGCGGAATAACTCCCGCAACGGCAGCCGCGTCCCGAGCTTCCCGCCGAGTTCGAACCGCCACGTCACCAATATCGGTGGAAATGGTGCAACGGCCCGTGCTCGGCACTGACCGCGAGCCGGTCTGCGGCTGCGATTGCCGCGGTCACATAGGCCTTCGCGGCTGCGACCGCGTCGGCAAGCTCGGCGCCTTTCGCAAGACCAGCCGTAATAGCCGCAGAAAGCGTGCAGCCGGTGCCGTGGGTGTTGTCGGTCGCAATGCGGTCCGCAACAAACCGTCTGACGCCCGACGCGGTGACGAGCATATCGACGCTCTGCGCGCCCGTAGCGTGGCCGCCCTTCATCAGAATGGCGTCACATACGGCCTCGCCGTCAGTGAGCGCCAGCAGCCGCCGCGCCTGCTCGATTATCTGGGATTCGCTCGATGCGACCGGCGCGTCGAGCAAGGCCGCGGCTTCGGGAAGATTTGGCGTCAGCAGCAGGGCATGCGGCAGCAACCGGGATCGCAACAGCTCGATCGCATCTGGCCGCAGCAGGCGCTCGCCCGAACTCGCGACAATCACGGGGTCGAGCACGATCGGCGTCCGCCGGTGTCGCGCGAGGGCAGCGGCAACGGCCTCGACAATGGCCGCGTTCGCAAGCATTCCGATTTTGACCGCGCCGATCTCGAATCCTGAGAAGACGGCGTCGATCTGGGCCGTCACAAAATCGGCCGGGAGTTCGAACACTGCGGCAATGCCACCGCTGTTCTGGGCCGTCAGCGCGGTGACGACGGTAGCCCCGTACACGCCGAGAGCAGAAAACGTCTTGAGGTCGGCCTGGATTCCCGCGCCAGCACCCGAGTCCGACCCGGCAATGCTGACCGCGATCGGCGTCGGAGCGCCCGTCTTGCTCATGGCGGCGAACCGAGTTCGTGCTCTTCGCTGCTTACTCCGACAGCGGGTACCTTGGGGGCATATCGGATGAGCGCGGCATCAACGATGGCGCGCAGCCTGCGCGCGGCCTTCTCGGGGTCAGCTGCCTGCGACAATGCCGAAATGACGCAGACGCCATCGGCGCCTGCTGCAATCACCGGCTCGGCATTGTCGATCGTGATGCCGGCGATACCGCAGGCGGGAAAATTGCCGATCCGTTGCCGAAACACCCGGACCACGCGATGCAGCCCGTCAAGGCCCACCGGCGGCTTGGCTCCGGCTTTTGAGGTGGTGGCATAGACCCCGCCAATTCCGGCGTAATCAAGCAGGGCCAACGGCGCCAGGGCGGCCTGCTCGGGTGTGCGTATCGAAAGGCCGATGAACGGGCAAGGCCCCAGCCGCTCCCGCGCCACGGCCACGCTGATGTCGTCCTGTCCGAGATGAAGGCCGTCAGCTTCCGCAGCCTTCGCCACATCGATTTGATCGTTGACGATCAGCGGTACCCGGAACGGGGCCAACGCGGCCTTGAGCGCGCGCGCCTGAGCAATCATCGTGGCATCGTCATGCACCTTGTCACGCAACTGCACCGCGGTTGCGCCTCCCGCCGCGACCGCGCGGGCGAGTGCGAGAGGATCGTGTCCCCCGGCATGTTCCGGGTCGATGATCGCGTAGAGCCTGAGGTCGAGTTGTTCCATGCCTGACGTGTTCCAGCGCAAGGAAATCTGGCGCAGGCCTACTCGACGTGGATATCGTTCATCAAGATCACGCTACGCCAACGGGCCGTCTCGTCCTTGATGAAGGCTGCGGTTTCGGCCGGCGTCGTCCCCACCGGCACTGCGCCGGGCTCCCGGAACTTGGCTTCGACGTCGGGGAGTTTCAATACGTGGACGAAATCCGTTGCGATCCGCTG
>CAWJPD010000011.1:140000-412448 GCA_963844635.1 uncultured Alphaproteobacteria bacterium | reverse complement strand
TGCGCTTAGCGCATAATCCGGAAAAGTCGCCGAGCTTTTCGGACGAGATCATACGCAAATGAAGCAGAGCCGAGCGGGAGGGCAATTCCCGTTGAACGCTTCCCGCTCACGCGTGATCCCGAGAGTTCGCAAACTCTTCAGACAAGATCATGCGCAAAAACAAAGGGAGACGAGCGGGAGGCGTTTCAAATTGAACGCATTCCGCTTCGAAGACGGCGCGCTTCGGGAAATCATAAAATCTCAGTCGCGCCGGAATACCACCGATGCAAACCATCCGGTCATCGCCGCCATCGCCGCCGTCACGAAGCCATACAGAATGCCGTGCTCGATCGCGGCGTCAGCGATGAAATGCTCAAAGCCGACAGTCACGATTTTGAACTGCTCCGCGGTCTGCGCGATCGCCACGCCGTCTGCAAACAATTTGACATCGACGTTGTAAGTCCCGACCTGCGCTTCGGCAGGCACGACGATCGACGACCGGTACAGCGTCGGGGTGAGAAACGTCACCGCGCCGGGAATTCCGTGTAAAGCTCGTGCTCGCCCTCGATGCGCAGAAACGCCTGGCGGAACGGGTCATCGGGCGGTACTTGCACAACACGCCCGCCGATTTTCTGCGACAGCACGGCATTGGCGAGGCCAATCTGCTCGCGACGCAGCGTCGGCGGATTGGCAATTTCGTCGAACGGCCGCGTTGACAGGACCGCGAGATAGGACGGCACATCCGGTAAGATGCGAGCATCGGCGTTGACCCAGATGCCGAACAAACGGCGCTTGCGCCAAGTCACCAGTGTTTGACGCGGCCCCCTCGCGGTAGCGACGATTTCGTAGCTGCGCCGCGGCGGCTCGGCCGTCTCGTCCCCCTCGATGGTCCCGAACAGGACAAGCTCGACGCCGGAAAAACTCGACGTGATCTCGACGGTGCGGCTCGAGAGCGAGGCGATCAGGCGTTCGGCCGACGCCGGCGCAGCCGCCGTCATGACCCAGAGGCACAGCGCGCCGGCGGCCCAAGCCGGCTTCATCGCAGCCCCTCGACGGGACGGATTGTGAAGAGGTCCTGGGGAGCGACAACGAGGTCGAACGCAAAGCGCAGGCCGACGCCGAGCACGAGCAGGCCGAGCATCAAACGCAGGCGCTCCCCTCGCATCTTCTGCCCGGCGCGTGCACCGAATTGCGCCCCGCTCACGCCTCCGATCATCAGGATCAGCGCCAGCACGGCATCGACCAGGTGATTGGTGGCGGCATGCAGAAGCGTTGCCGTCGTCATGGTGACGAGGGTCAGCACCATCGAGGTGCCGATGACGACGTTGGTAGGTACGCGCAGGAAATAGATCAGCATCGGCACCAACAGGAACCCGCCGCCGATTCCCATCAGCGCACCGATGAATCCCATCAGGAAGCCGATGCCGCACACCGGGATCGCTGAGACGTAAATGCGCGACTGCTTGAACCTGACCTTGAGCGGAAGCCCATGGACCCAGGTGTGGCTGCCCGGCCGCCGCATATCGACCGGGCCGCCTTTGCGGGCGCGAAGCATCGCCAGCACGCCTTCCGCGACCATGGCGGTGCCGACCGAGCCGAGAAGCAGCACATAGGTCAGCCCAATGGTCAGATCGAGCTGCCCGAGGAGCCGTAGCAGCGTGAACAGCAGCACGCCGCCAATGGTGCCGAATATGCCCCCGGCGAGCAGCATCAACGCCAAAGCAAGATCGAGCGCGCGACGCCGCCAGTAGGCGATCGCACCCGACAAGGAGGAGGCGGCCACATGACTGGACACGGTTGCAACGGCCACCGCGGGCGGAACGCCAATGAAGATCAGCAGCGGCGTCATCAGGAAGCCGCCGCCGATTCCAAACATCCCGGAAATGAAACCGACCCCCAATCCCATGGCCAGCAGCAGCAATATGTTGACGGGGAGATCGGCGATCGGAAGGTAGATGTCCACGGGTTCGATCCCAGGACGGTGCGATCGGCACCGGACGGATTAGGGACGGCGGGCCGCTGGCGCCGGGTGACCTTTGAACCGGTAGCTCGTTATGAGCCAAAGGCAAGGCGTTTTTGCCGGCGATCGCGAAAATCCCGGGATGACGCAAATCGGGGTTGCGCCAGCGCGCGAAGGGCCGAAGCTTGGCGACGCGTCTTCAGCGCGCCGTCTTGTTCTTGCCCGCAGTCGCCGCGGCCATTTGGTCCCAACCTCCGGCGGGCGCTTTGACGGTGATCGCCTCGTCGGGCTGGCGATCCACCACGAAGCTTTCGACCGCCTGCTTGGCCGCTTCAAGGTCGCGCGCATCGAGCTTCGATGCGAGTTCGTCGCGCTTGCGGGCGGCATCCTTGTCGCCGCCCTTGGCGGCGAGTGCAAACCACTTGTAGGCTTCGGCGAGGTTCGCAGGGATGCCTATACCGCGCGCATACATGATCGCAAGGTTGTACTGGCTGTCCACGATGCCGTAGCCCGCGGCCATGCGGAACCAATGGGACGCGATGGAAAAGTCCGGCTTTCCGTCCAAGCCTTCCGCATAGAGCACCGCGAGGTTGTGCATGGCCTTCGCGTGCCCCTTATCGGCCGCCGCGAGATACAGGCGACGCGCCTCTTGCAGGTCCTTGGTTACGCCAAGCCCCTTTTCGTACATGCTCCCGAGCCGAAACAGGGCCGGCGCAAGACCTCCGCGCGCCGCACGATCGAACCAGGCGGCGGAGGCGGGCAGATCGACCGGAACATTGCGGCCTTCCGCCAGCCGGGTCGCGATCTCGTAACTTGCGCCGGGATCGCCAGCGACCGCGGCGGCGATCAGTCCCTTGCTGCCGAACGCCGCCGGGAGCGGAGGTGGTTGCAACTCCCGCGCGATGCCGGTGCCCTGGAGAGTTTCCACATTCTGCGTCGGCTTTTCGGCGGAGGCCGCTGGCGGGGTGGGGGTAGCAGGCACAGCGGTCGATGTCGCAGCCGGCAAAACCGGCGCCAAGGGCTGCGGCACCGTCGGACGGGTAACCATCGCGAGAAAGGCCGGGCTGCTCGGGGAGGCTGATTTCGGTGCTTGTTCGAATGGAGCCGCCGCCAATGGGGACGGGGATACCGCCGGGGTGCGGCCGGCAAGCTGCATCGGTTCCGCTTTGAGCGCAGCGCCACGGCCGGAGTTTGCTGCAGAGCCCGTAGAGGGCTGCGACACCGTCGACGACCGGGATGAGGGGGCACCGACGGGCGGCGCGACCTCGCCGATGCGTGTCGGCGCCGCGCTTTCGAGTCCCGAGAAAAAGTTCACGGCGAGGCGCAACGCGCCCAGCACCAAGAGGATCATGCTGGCGCCGATAAAGAACGACTTGATGCGCGGTCTCAACCTTTGAATGAAACTGCGGCGCCCCGGTTCGGCTTCGTCCGCCGTCCCCTGACCGGCACGAGGCGGATTTGTCTGCCCATTGGTGACGGCCGCAGCCGCGCGACGGGCCGCCGCAACGAATTGGGCCCGCGCGAGCGGGGCGGGTTCACCGGATTTCACGAGCTCCGGGCTGCCGGCATTCGCGGCCTCGGAGGCGGCAATTCGCTCGATAGCGCTCAGCACCATCTTGCGCCGCCGCCCTGACCCCGGTTCGAGCGGCGCATCGGGGGCAAGCTCCGGCGTCGCGCCGTGCGCAACGGTCATGGCTGAGTCGGCCTTGGCCGAATTGGCCGCGAGAGCCGGCTGCGGCCGCTCCGGCCGCAGTCGCGCAATCGTTCCGTCAGCTGCCGGGTCCCCCGCGTCCGAACCGGACGCAGATTCCGGCGCGGTTGGTGGCACATCGGCAGTGTGGGTCTCTCCCGCCGCCGGATGGTCGGGACTTTCCGTACCGAGTACTCCGGCGGCACGACGTTCCTGCAAACGCTGTTCGACAAATGTTAACCGATCAACCACGCGTTCGATGGTCCCGTACACGGCCTCGAAAGTATCCTGCGTGCGCCGATCGGCGAGGCTTTGTATTTCCTTCAGCGTGGCAACGTCACGCCGGATCACCTCGCCCCCCTGGCGGCCCGACGCGCCGCCGGCAAGCTGCTGCTGGATGGTTTGCAGTTTTTTCTCGTTCTGCGAGCGCAGTTCCTTGACCTGCAGCAGCAGGACTTCAATGCCGCGCTCAACTCCGTCGAGGCGGCCGAGCCGGGCTTCCGATACGTCGAGCTTGCCGTCGAGACTGGTGACGCGCCGCTCCAAATCCCTGAGCGCAGTGGTGTCGACGACAGGCACCTCGATTCGTTCCAGGCGGCTGGCCAGCTTCTGGAGCACCGCATTGAGGTCCGGCGTGATGACACCCTCGGACGGAGCATAAGCCGAGACGGCGATCGCCGGTTCGGGCGGTCGGCTTCGAACTCAAGGCGTCCGTGATTTCGGCCAGGCGCTTGTCCAGGGACGCCATAAACCCGGTTTCGGAGGACGAGCGGCCAGGATCTCCGATTTCGGCGGCCTCGATGCGTGCGCCAAGCCTTCGCACCTCCTGCTCGAGGGTAGCGAACGCGTTGGTTGGCAGCGCTTCGCGCATCGTCGCACCGACCGCGGCGAGCTCTCGCCGCAAGTCCTCGTGCACCGCCTCGATACGTGGTTCAAAACGCGTGACTTCGCTGGTGAGCACGCGCATCTGCTCGGCAATCGGAGCCACATCGTATTGCTGCCTTGTATTGTGCAGCGTGGCGCCCAATTCGTCGAAATCGCGCCGCAGCGCCTGCGCGATATCATCCGCGCGAAGCCGCGGCACCAGCTTGGCGACTTCTGTCGCCAACGTACGAAGCTGCTGCTCCAGCGGGGCCAGTCCGCCGGTCATTGGAATCGCGTTCCTGATCTCGGCACGCAATTCGTTCAGATCGACCCGCAGAGCTTCGGCAACGTCCTCAGCACGCAGCGTCGGGCCCGCGATCTGGTGCTGTAACGAGCTGATCTCCTCCGCCATCGGCGTATCGCCGGGCGGAGCAGGATCGATGTTACGGCCGGGCGCAGTGCTGTTGCCGGGGACCGGCCGCTGGTCAAGCCGGTTGGCGGCAGGCAGGCGCGAGCCATCACGCGGCTTATCCGCCGGACGCTGCTTCTGGCCGCCCGCCGCCTCCTTCCCATTCGCCATCGCGCGGGAAAGCTCGCCTTCCAAGCGTTGAATCTGGCTGGACTCGCGCAGCGTCTTGATCTGCGCCGCGATTTCGGAAAGCTGCTGCTCGATGGCCGCAGTGCCGGGCCGCGGTTCCCCGCCGCTCCGGCCTGCCCGCGGGACGGCATCGGCTGTTTCGAGGTCGAGCGCTTGTTGACGGGCGGTAATTTCGGCGAGCGCTTGGTCAATGTCGCCCGGCCGGCTCGCCTGACCCGATCCCGGGCCGCCCAACAGTTGCCGGTCGTTCTGAACGATTGATTTCGCAAGGCGCGCACTTTGCGCAGCCTCGGCCGGAAGACCGCCCTCCGAGCCGGTGCGGTGTCCGGGACGATCGAGTTTCGACTGTGGCAGTTCGCCTTCTCTCATCGCCGAGCCAAGACGGCGATCCTCGCCGCCGGGGCTGGAATCGCCGGGCAGTGGGACCGTGGCCTCAGGATGGGGCGCGGCAACCGACGATCTCCCCCCCTCGGCGGCACTCTCGATGATCAGCGAGTTCAGCCATTGGCCGACCGAAACGCCGCGTCGGCGCGCGGCATCGCGCGCGGCATCTCGTGCATTGGGGTGAACCCCTTCGACATGCCAAGGCACGGGCTTCATACTGGCTCCGGCATTTCCAAGACGGAAGCAACGCGGAGTGCCGGGCGGTTAGGGATCTCGCGAAAATAACTGCTCCGACATTCAGCAGAAATCAGCAGCTTTTGGTGGGCGAACACCATGCGACCGATTTGGTTATTTTCGCGGGTACCCTTAAACGCGGCCCCGGCACGTTGATGACGCCTGCACCCGAACGAAGACTTACAAAGTCCCTAAGAACTTTCGGCGAAATAAGGTAAAAGCCGAGTTAACACGCCGGACGCGCCAGGGTCGGCCCGGCCCGAATCAGGGACTCTCAATTTGCCAGCCCACAGGCCGATTAGTGGACGATGCGCCGGGAATCAACAGGAACTTGTGGGTGAGAGTACCCGCGAAAATAACCGAATCGGTCGCAGAGCCGTTCGCCGCGCCAAAGCTACTATTTCTCCCAAGTACCGGAGCAGTTATTTTCGCGGGAGCCCTGAGAGCGGTCTTTGACGCCGCGCCAGCGCTGCGACCGGTCGGCGATCGAAGGAGACCTCATGCCCGTCTACAAGGCGCCCGTAGATGACGTGCTGTTTCTGCTCAATGACGTCTTCCACATCAACCGGCTCGGCAACCTGCCGGGGTTTGCCGACACTTCGTCCGATGTCCTCGAAGCGATCATCTCGGCCTCCGCCGAATTCTGCGAACGGGTGCTGCTGCCGATCAACGCGATCGGGGATCGGGAGGGGTGCCGCCGCGGAGAGGATGGTCGCGTTACCACGCCGAACGGGTTCAAGGACGCCTATCGCAAATATGTCGAGGCGGGATTTATCGGTGTCTCAGTGCCTGAGGAGTTCGGCGGCCTCGGATTGCCGGGCGCGCTGACCCAAGTCATTAACGAGTTTTTGGCATCGGCCAACATGGCCTTCGCCATGTACCCGACACTTAGCCAAGGAGCGATTGCGGCGCTGTTGGCCCATGGAACTCCTGAGCAGAAGGCTCTGTACCTGCCGAAGCTGCTTGCCGGCGAGTGGACTGGCACCATGAACCTGACCGAGCCGCAGTGCGGCACCGATCTCGGCCTCATCCGTACCAGGGCAGTGCGGCAGGCGGACGCCAGTTACCGAATTACCGGGACCAAGATATTCATTTCCTCCGGCGAACACGACCTCGCCGAAAACATCGTTCATCTCGTTCTTGCGCGCATCGAGGGTGCGCCGGAAGGCACGCACGGGCTTTCGCTGTTCGTCGTGCCCAAGGTCATTCCCAATCCCGACGGCTCGTTGGCGGGGCGAAACGCGGTGTCATGCGGCGCAATCGAGGAGAAGATGGGCATTCACGGCAATGCCACCTGCGTGATGAATTACGACGGCGCCACCGGGTGGCTGATTTCGCAAGAGCACCACGGCCTGCAAGCCATGTTCGTCATGATGAACGAGGCGCGGCTCGGCGTCGGGGTTCAAGGCCTCGCCCTTTCGGAGGTGGCCTATCAGAACGCAGCGCAATACGCCAAGGAGCGGTACCAGGGCCGGGCGCTGACCGGCGCAAAGCTTCCGGGCAGCCCGGCCGATCCGATCATCGTGCACCCGGACGTGCGGCGCATGCTGATGACCATCCGCGCCTTCAATGAGGGGGCGCGCGCGCTCGTGATGTGGACCGCCATCCAGGAGGATGTCGGCCGGCGTTCTGAAAATCAGCAGGAGCGACTCGCCGCGCAGGACCATGTGGGCCTCTTGATCCCGGTGATCAAAGGCGTGCTGACCGATCTTGGCTTTGCCAATGCGGTCACGGCGCAGCAGGTATTTGGCGGTCACGGTTATGTGCGCGAACTCGGCATCGAGCAGGTGGTGCGCGATGCGCGCATCCCGATGATTTATGAAGGCACCAACGGCATTCAGGCGCTCGACCTTGTCGGCCGCAAGCTCGCGAAGGATGGCGGCCGTGCCGTGATGGCATTTTTCGGCGAGGTGCAAAGCTGGCTGTCCGAACAGGTGGGCAATGCCACGATGAAACCGCTCGCAGAATTGCTCCGGCGCGCCCTCGACCATTTGCGCCAGGCGACGATGTGGTTCATGCAGAACGCGATCGCGAAACCCGACCATGCCGGGGCCGGCGCGACCGACTATATGCATCTTATGGGTCTTGTCGCGCTCGGCTACATGTGGGGCCGGATCGCGGCAGCGGCACAGGCGAGCCTCGCCGGCGATGGGTCTGGCCGCATGCAGGCAAAACTCGTGACCGCTCGCTTCTTCATGGACCGGATGTTGCCGGAGACCGCAACCCGCCTTTCTCGCATCGAAGCCGGCGCGGACAGCCTCATGGCGCTCGCGGCGGACATGTTCTAGTGCCTCCCGCCACCTCCTGTTCGAAGGGCGGCAAGCGGTGCAATCAGCGCAGGGACGATCCTTATGGCCGACGCATTCATCTACGACCATGTGCGCACCCCGCGCGGCCGCGGCAAGGCGGACGGCGCGCTGCACGAGGTCACCGCGCTCAATCTCGCCACCCAGACGCTGGCCGCGCTCCGGGAGCGCAACACGCTCGATCCCGTCCTGGTGGATGACGTGGTGATGGGCTGCGTCGATCCGGTCGGCGAGGCCGGCGGCGACATTGCGCGCATGGCCGCAATCTGCGCCGGCTACGGTGATGGCGTGCCCGGCGTCCAGATCAACCGGTTCTGCGCCTCGGGTCTCGATGCGGTCAATTTCGCCGCCGCGCAGGTCATGGCTGGACAGCAGGACATGGCAATCGGCGGCGGTGTCGAATCAATGAGCCGCGTCGGCATCGGCGCGTCCGGCGGCGCTTGGCCCGTCGACCCGTCGATCGCGCTGCGATCCTATTTCATGCCGCAGGGCATTTCCGCCGACCTGATCGCGACCAAATACGGGTTTTCGCGCGATGACGTCGATGCCTATGCGATGCAAAGCCAGCAACGCGCCGCGGCGGCGTGGGACGAGGGCCGCTTCGGCAAATCGGTGATCGCCGTGAAAGATCCCAATCATCTCACCATTCTCGCCAAGGACGAACATTTGCGGCCGAATACCACCATGCAAACGCTGGCGCAGCTCAAGCCGTCCTTCGTCGAGATGGGGGAGCTTGGCGGTTTCGACGCCGTCGCCATCCAGGCCCACCCGGAGATCGAAGCCATCAACCACGTCCACCACGCGGGCAATTCGTCGGGTATCGTCGACGGCGCGGCCGCGGTGCTGATCGGGAATGCCGAGGCCGGGCGCCGCGCCGGACTTAAGCCGCGGGTGCGCATTCGTGCGTTCGCCAATATCGGCTCCGAGCCCGCGATCATGCTGACGGGACCGATCGAGGTCACCCGGAAGGTTCTGCAGCGGGCAGGGATGGCACTCGGCGACATCGAGTTGTTCGAGGTGAACGAAGCCTTCGCCTCGGTGGTGCTGCGCTATCTGCAGGTCTTCGAGCTCTCGATGACGCCAAGGTCAACGTCAATGGCGGCGCCATCGCCCTCGGCCATCCGCTCGGCGCGACGGGAGCGATGATCCTGGGGACCGCGATCGATGAAATGGAACGCCGCGATATCGCGACCGCGCTGGTGACGCTATGCATCGGCGCCGGCATGGGCACTGCGACCATCATCGAGCGTGTATGATCCTCCCTCCGCGCAGGCCATTGGGAGGCAGCGATGAGCGAGAAGAACTTCACCGTCGACGTAGATCAAGACGGCATTGCGCTGATGACGTGGGACGTACCGGGCCGCAGCATGAATGTCATCACGCTCGATGGCATCGCAGAACTCGCGGGGATCGTCGAAAGGCTCGTTGGCGATGCGCAGGTGAAAGGTGTCGTCATCACGTCGGCAAAGGAGAGTTTCTGCGCCGGCGTCGACCTGACGCTGCTCGAAACCTTGAGCCGCACTTACGCCGAGCTTACGCGGTCCGCGGGCGAAGAGGCGGCAACCGCGCGCCTGTTCGAGGAAAGCCGCACGCTGTCGCTGCTCTATCGGCGGCTCGAGACCTGCGGCAAGCCCTTCGTGGCGGCGATCGCCGGCACTGCGCTGGGCGGCGGTTTCGAGCTTGCCCTCGCGTGCCATCATCGCGTCGCGGCGACAAACGAGAAGGCGCGTCTTGGCCTTCCCGAGGTCAAGGTCGGGCTGTTTCCCGGCGCCGGCGGCACGACCCGCATCTCGCGCATGCTCGCGCCCGCCGACGCCTTGCAGTTCCTCCTCAAGGGAGAACAGGTGAGCGTCGGCCGCGCCAAGGCGATGAAGCTCGTCGATGCGGTGGTTCCGCAGAGCGAACTCGTCAGCACCGCCAAGGCGTGGATCAGGGCCGGCGGCAAGGCGAAGAACCCGTGGGATGCCGACGGCTTCCGGCTGCCGGGGGGCACAATTTATTCCAAAGCCGGCATGATGACCTTTTCGGCGGCGAACGCCCTCTACCGGCGCGAGACCTGCGACAACTATCCTGCCGCGCGCGCGATCCTGCAGGTGGTCTATGAGGGGCTGCAACTGCCGACCGACCTCGCGCTGCGGGTCGAATTGCGTTGGTTTGCAAAGATCCTGCGCTCGCCGGAAGCGGCGGCGATGATGCGCTCGCTGTTCGTGTCGATGCAGGACCTCAACAAGGGCGCCCGTCGCCCGGCCGATGTGCCGCCGCGGCCACCCCGTCGGGTCGGCATCGTCGGCGCCGGTTTCATGGGCGCCGGGATCGCCTACGTCACCGCGCTTGCTGGGATCGATGTCATTCTGATCGATCGCGACCAGGAAGCCGCCGACAAAGGCAAGGCGCAGGTCGCGCGCCTGATCACCGACCAGGTCAACAAGGGGCGCGCCACCGCGGCCGAGCGCGACGCGCTGCTTGCCCGCATCGGCGCCGGCGCCGATTACGCGATGCTCGCGGGCTGCGACCTCGTCATCGAAGCGGTGTTCGAGGATCGCCGCGCCAAGGCGGAAGCTTACGCACGCGCCCAAGTAGCGCTCGGTCCGGAAGCGGCGCAGGGCGTCATTTTCGCCTCGAATACATCGACGCTGCCGATCACCTCGCTGGCCGGTGAAATGAAAGACCCATCCCGATTCATCGGCATCCATTTCTTTTCGCCGGTGGAACGAATGTTGCTGGTCGAGGTCATCGTCGGGCGCGAGACCGGAAAGGCGGCGCTCGCGGCCGCGCTCGACTACGTGCGCGCGTTGCGCAAGACGCCGATCGTGGTGAACGACTCCCGCGGCTTCTACACGTCGCGCGTGGTCGGGACCTATATCCGCGAGGGGCATTTGATGCTGACCGAAGGCATCCCGCCCGCGATGATCGAGAACCTCGGCCGCATGGCGGGGATGCCGGTCGGACCGCTGGCGCTCAATGACGAGGTCGCAGTCGACCTTGCCTGGAAAATCCTCATCGCCACCGAGACCGATCTCGGTCCCGGCGCGATCGATGCGGGGCAGAAGGCCCTGTTGTCGGAGATGGTCGAGAAGCGCGGACGCCAAGGTCGCAAGAACCGCAAGGGCTTTTACGATTATCCGGAGCGCGGGCAGAAGCGATTATGGCAAGGCCTTGCCGAACTGCAATCGGCGAAGCTCGACCCTGACAGCCTCGACCGGCAGGAAATCAAGCAGCGTTTTCTTGTCGTCCAGGCGCTGGAAACGGCGCGCTGCTTCGAAGAACGCGTACTGACCGACGTGCGCGAGGCCGATGTTGGTTCCATCCTGGGCTTTGGCTTCGCGCCGTTTACCGGCGGGACGCTCTCCTACATCGACATGATGGGCACTGGGCAGTTCGTCGCCTTGTGCGACGCGCTGGCGGCAAAGCATGGCCCGCGCTTTACGCCCTCTCCGCTGCTGCGCGAAATGGCAGCGCGCGGGGAGACGTTCTACGGCCGCTTCGCACCGGCGGTGCAGAACCAGGCCGCGTGACGGAAAGGGACGGTTGCGCAGGCCTGGCGCCCTGCGCTTCGCAGCGGTGCGCGAAAAGCGCGTGTCAGCGCGCTGTGATTTGTTCACCTCCACCTGTGATTTGTCCACCTACACCTGAATGTACGCTTCATGTGCAGTTCATCGCATCGCTTCTACGTTGTCGGCACCGATAACCAACGGAGGAACGACAAGGTGAAACGCATACCGATCTTTGCAGTGGCCGCGATGCTGGCGCTCGGCGGCCTTTCGACGGAGGCACTCGCCCGCGGCGGCCACGGTGGTCATGGAGGCCACGGCGGACATGGCGGCCACGGCGGCGTTCACATGGGCGCGGTCCATGTCGGACACGGGGGCCGAGGATTTGGCCACATGGCTTTCCGCGGGCATCGCGGTTTCGCCGTCCACCGCTTCGGCCGAGTTGGACCGCGCTTCGGCTACGGCTATCACCGGCACTACTTTTACCGCGGCGGGTATGGACTCGGCTGTTACCGCTGGCGTCGCGTGCTGACCCCGTTCGGCTGGCGCCTGCACCGCGTCAATGTCTGCTATCCGCACCATCGCTATTTTTACTGAGGGCTGGAGCAAGTTTCGGGAGTTGAAATCACTCCACCCCGACCTGACCACGCATGGCCCGGCTCGACCGGGCCATGGAGCCATTACCGATACCGCCGTTTCGGTTTCGCGCAGCATGATCTTCCGCAACTTTTCGGGATCACGCGCTCAGCTATGCGAAAAAATATCTTCGGCCGCCCAACCGGCAAGGTCGAGGTGCACGCGGTCCGGCAGAAAGCGGAAACAGGCTTGCGCGAGGGCACTCCTGCCTTCGCGGGCGAGCAGCGCGTCGAGTCTGCTTTTGAGTGCGTGCAGATGCAGAACGTCGGCCGCAGCATAAGCGATCTGAGCATCGGTGAGCGTGTCTGCCCCCCAATCGCTGAGCTGCTGCTGCTTTGATACCTCGATTCCGAGCAACTCCCGCGTGAGGTCCTTGAGGCCGTGCTTGTCGGTGTAGGTCCGGGCGAGACGAGAGGCGATCTTGGTGCAGAACACCGGACCGGGCATGACGCCGAAGGTTTGCGCCAACACGGCGAGATCGAATCGCGCGAAATGGAAGATTTTCAAAATGCTCGGGTCATTCAGCAGGTTCACAAGGTTGGGCGCCTTGTCGGCGCCAGCGGGAATCTGGACAACGTCGGCGGTGCCGTCGCCGGGCGAAAGCTGTACGACGCACAGCCGGTCACGGTGATGGTTGAGACCCATCGTTTCCGTGTCCACAGCCGCACTATCGTGATACCGCGACAGATCGGGCAAGTCACCGCGATGGATACGGATGGCCATGATTCGTCTTTCCCTCGCCCCGGATTTGGCTTTCGTTAACCCTGGTCTGCCGGCTCAGAACGCGCCGGCGAAATGTCACCAAGTATCTGAAATTATGGACTTTCGTCAAACCGCCCTGACCGGATCGCAGGCGCGCAGTTGTTCTTTCGCTGCTGTTGTGCCAAAATTGGATTCGGGTTGGGGGATATGCAATGCGACGATGGCATCTCGCCGTTCTCGTGACGGCAACTGTATTCGTAGATGTAGCCGCAGCGACGACCAGACCTGAGTCGACCTTTCTTGATCGTTGGTTCGGCGGATTCAATTCGCGGCCGAGCGTCACCCGCCAGCATCATGCATGGTCGCACAGGCATCACCTTCACACAAGGACGGCACGAATCCACTTCCACACAAGAGTGGCAGAGCGGGTAATTCACCACGCGAGGATTCATTCGGCCAGACGATTTTCCCCACACGAGGATCTTCGTTCGGCGCGACAGCTTCCCGGTACTGACCAGGTATTGACGGCGCCGGAATCGACGGAGATCGCTCCCGAGTTGCGGACGCGACCCGAGCCGCAGCTTGGCAGGCGAAGGTCGGTTCGGCCGGCCTGGACCGAATCGCCCACGGCGCCTGAATTTCGGTCGGACGCCGATGAGCTAGGCGATCAGCTTTCTCAGCTCGACGGGGGCGAGCCGGCGACCGCGCCGCGGGCTCGGCAAACGACGGGGTGCGGCCAGATCGCCAAAGTGTCCTATTACTGGGAAAGCCGTCGAACCGCGACCGGCGAAGCGTTCCGGCCGGACGGCCTCACCGCCGCGCATCGTACCCTGCCGTTCGGCACCCGCCTTACCGTGATGAACCCGCGGACCGGGCAGTCGGTGACCGTCGTCATCAATGATCGCGGCCCTTATGTGCGTGGAGTGAGCCTGGACCTGAGCCGAGGTGCCGCGCGGGCGATCGGGATGCGTGGCACGGAGCATATCTGTGTTTCTGGAGCCGCTGTCTGAAGACGTTATCTATGGCGGCATGGCGACGGTTCCTTCGCACCGTCGCCAGCAGCTAAACTAAGGGGCTCCCGCGAAAACAACTGCTCCGACACGTGGCGGAATCAGCAGATGTGCGGCGAACGCTCCTGCGACCGACTAAGTTATTTTCGCGGGTACCCTGACCGGAGCACGTGCGTTGCGCCGGTGACTTCTGGGTGAGCATTCGTCGGAAATTCTCGCGGTCTCGCTTGGCGCATGATCCCGTAAAGTTGCAGACTTTTCGGACAAGATCATGCGCAAAATTAAAACGCATCCGTCGTCGAGCGCAGTCCGCGATGGGTGCGCAGAACATAATCGAGCGGGAGGCGATTGAACGCATCCCGCTCTAGTGTTCTGACTCTGACACTTGATCCCCTTTTTGTCATGCCCCGCTTTAAGCGGGGCATCCAGTAACCCCATGACTCGCATTAGAGAACGAGATTTCAAACGAACTCCGGTGGTTACTGGATCGCCCGGTCCAGGGGCACCCCATCGTTTGGCCGCTTCAAAGTGCGGTTTGTTTGACTGTTGCATTGAGGTGGCCAAACGATGGGGACCCCGCGCCGGGCGATGACAATGAAATGGGACTAAGTGTTAGACACGGAACACTAGCTCTTTCACGAGCCATTGCATTTGCCGCCCCGGCGGCGAATGCTGTCGCGGCTTCCTCTGATGGCGCGACATGAGCTCGGTGATAGCGCAGGGCGGCGCCGGTCTGCGGTCTGCCCCGTTCGATGCGAAATGGCTGGTGCTCGCTGCTTGCGTGATGCTTGCGGCATGGCTCACGCTGGTCCCTGTCGCATTCCTCGTCTGGCAGAGCTTCTTTTCGCCTGACACGGCCGATGCCCCGGCGCGGTTCACGATCGAAAATTACCTTTCGGCCTACTCCAGCGCAGACACATTGCGCCTGTTCGGCAACTCGGTTGCTTTCGCGACGGGATCGTCAGTGTTGGCCTTCGTCATCGGGACATTTTTTGCCTGGACCAATGAAAGAACGGATACGCCGTTCAAATCGGCATTCTTCGTGTTGTCCCTCATTCCTCTAGTGATCCCGGCGATCCTGTTCACCGTCTCCTGGATCCTGCTCGCCAGTCCGAAAATCGGCCTCATCAACCTCGTCTTTCAGGATATGTTCGGCACCGACCAAGTTTTTGTGAACGTCTATTCGATGGGCGGGATGATCTTTGTCGATGGCCTGCACCAGTCGCCGCTGGCCTTCTTGCTGATGACGACGGCATTTCGCGCCATGGACCCCTCGCTCGAGGAGCAGGCGTTGATGAGCGGCGCGAGCCTGCCGCAAATCGTCTGGCGGCTGACGCTGCGTCTGGTCTCGCCGGCAGCGGTCGCAACCGTGCTGATCTTGTTCGTTCGCGCGATCGAGTTTTTCGAGGTGCCGGCCCTGCTCGGGCTCCCCGTCGGCATCGAGGTTTATACATCCTCGATTTATCAGGCGATCCAGGCTTATCCATCCGAACTTGGACTGGCCTGCGCGTACGGCTTGACGCTGCTCGTCATCGCCGCGCTGTGTGTCTTCGCGCAATCGCGCCTTGCGGTCGATGCCAGCCGGTTCGCGACGGTGACGGGCAAGGGGTACCGGCCGCGCCGAATGAACATCGGCAAATGGCGCTATGTCACGGCGGCGGTCTTCGTTGCCTATCTCGCGGCCATCGTCGTGCTGCCCTTTCTTGTGCTGGCGTGGAGCTCGCTCCAGCGTTTCTACAGTGCGCCCTCGCTCGCCGCATTTCGGATGCTCAGTTTCGATGCTTATCGCGCGGTGTTCAGTCACCCCGCTTTCGGCACGGTGGTCAGGAACAGCGTGACCCTGGCGGCCGGCAGCGCGACAATCGTCATGCTGCTGACCTCGGTGCTGTGCTGGATCGTGGTGCGAACCAAATGGCCGGGGCGCTGGCTTCTCGATGCACTGGTCTCGCTGCCGCTGGTCATTCCCGGGCTGGTGCTGGGACTGGCGATCATGATCTGCTATCTCACCCTCGACATCGGCGTCTATGGCACGCCGTGGATCATGCTGATCGCCTATGTCACGCGCTTTCTGCCCTATGGCATGCGTTACAACACGACCTCGATGCTGGCGCTCCACAAGGAGCTCGAGGAATCGGCAGCGATGAGCGGCGCCCAATGGGGAATGACATTCCGGCGCATCATCCTCCCGCTGCTGAAGCCTGGCCTGATCGCCGGCTGGATCTACATCGTGATCGTTTCGATGCGGGAGTTGTCCAGCTCGATTCTGCTCTACACGCCGGGATCGGAGGTGATATCGATCATGATCTGGGAATACTGGCAGAACGGACAATATGTGGAACTGTCCGCGCTCGGCGTGATGTTGATCGTCGCGTTGTTCGCATTCGTGCTGGCGGCCCAGCTTGTCGGCCGCCGCTTCGGAATAGCCGATCCCGGCAGATAGCTCGATCCCGAAAGTTGCAGACTTTTTGGCCAAGATCATGCGCGACTGCAAACGAATCGGAGCGGGCGCCGTTTCGAGCAGAACGCATCCCACTTTAGCGACGAACCGCGGAGCGGGAACGTGTTGAATGTTGTTTCGCTATGTACCGAGTACCGGGCGGAGCGCGGCGAAGCGATCAGGGCGGCTCACGACATATCTTTCGAAGTGCCACAAGGCCGGCTGTTCACGCTGCTCGGTCCGAGCGGCTGCGGCAAGACGACGACGCTGCGCTCGATCGCCGGGCTGGAACGGCCGCTCTGCGGCGAGATCGCAATCGGCGGCCGGGTGATCTATTCCTCCGCGCGGGGCATCTTCGTCGCGCCGAACCGGCGGAACTTCGGCATGGTTTTTCAGTCCTACGCGATCTGGCCACATATGAGCGTGTTCCAGAACGCGGCGTTTCCGCTCCAAGTGTGCGGGCGCAAGTTGAGCCGCCGCGATATTGCTGAAAAGGTGATGAGCGTCCTGCACGCTGTCGCCCTCGATGACCTTGCCGGGCGCGCCGCGACAAAATTGTCGGGCGGCCAGCAGCAGCGGCTCGCTTTGGCGCGCGCTCTCGTCATGGAGCCACAGTTGCTGCTGCTTGACGAGCCGCTGTCGAACCTCGATGCCAAGCTGCGCGCGCGCATGCGCTTCGAACTCAAGCGCCTGCAGCGCGAACGCGGCCTGACGACAATCTACGTCACCCACGACCAGAGCGAGGCGTTGGCGCTGTCGCACCGGATCGCCGTGATGAACGAAGGTCGAATCGTGCAGACGGGTTCGCCGCGCGAGATTTACCAGCGGCCGGCCGATCGGTTCGTCGCGGACTTCGTCGGCACCACGAATTTCGTCGAGGCGGCGGTCCTCGGGCTTGACGATGAGGGACGCTGCAGGGTGCGCACACCGCTCGGCGACCTCACGGTGCAGTGTGCCGATCGCCCGGCGGCGAATGACGCTCTGCTGATCTCGGTGCGGCCCGAAGATATCGAGCTCTCGGAGCAAGCGCCGCCTGCGTTCCAGCAAGACAATATCTGTATCGGCATCGTGGAGGCGAAAGCGTTCCTCGGCGAGTACCTGGATTTTCACGTCAGGATCGGCGATTTTTCCGTGTTGGCGCGGGCGCACCCCTCGCTGCGGACAGCGGTGGGCGAGCGCATCCACGCGCGGCTGCGCGCCGACAAATGCATCGCTGTCCCCAAAGCGGGAGCGGCCGGATGATGTTTTGGGTGGGCTAAGCGCCGCGGACTGCGCTCGACGACGCTTCGCCGATAGAAACGGGCTTCGCCGCGGAAGGAAACACAGGAGCAATGATGGCCAAGACCGCGATCGCCTCCGAGGAGTTGGCGAGCAAATTCGCGACCGAGAAGGATACGCCGTACCGCCGCTGGGTGCGTGGCGAGGGCCTCGATATCATCAGCGCGCAGTTCGTTCCGAACCTGCGCACCGCCGAGTTGAAGCCGTGGCCACGGCGCGGCGGCAGCGGCGTCTTCATCAATCATGAGGCATCTCGCACCTCGAACGACTGCTATGTGTGCGAGATACCGTCGGCGAAGGAGCTCGCGCCACAGCGCCAGCTGTTCGAGGAAATGGTCCTGGTGCTCGACGGCCGCGGCTCGACCACGGTATGGAACGATGCCGGCGACCGCATCGCCTTCGAGTGGAAAGCGGGCGCCATATTTGCGATCCCGCTCAACACTTGGCATCAGCATTTCAACGGCTCGGGCACGGCGCCGGCGCGCTATGTCGCGGTGACCAATTGTCCGTCGGTCGTCAACCTCTATGACGATGTCGATTTCGTCTTCAATTCAAACTTCGACTTCAAGAACCGGTTCGCCGGCGAGCCGGACTATTTCAGCGCCAAGGGCGAGCAGAAAGGCTTTCTGCTGACCACCAATTTCGTCCCCGACGCGGTCAACCTGCCATTGATTTCGGCGCGCGAGCGCGGCGCTGGTGGTGGTCATATCCGCTTCAACATGGCGCGGGGGACGATTGCGAGCCACATCTCGCAATTCCCGGTCGGGACCTACAAGAAGGCGCATGCCCATGGGCCGGGTGCGCACGTCATCGTGCTCAGCGGCGAAGGCTATTCGCTGATGTGGCCGGAAGGTGACGCGCCGCGGCGCTACGACTGGCAGGTCGGCACGATGATCGTGCCGCCCAATGCCTGGTTCCACCAGCATTTCAACAGCGGGCCGACGCCGGCACGCTACCTTGCCTTCAAGCACTCTTCGCCCCGCAACGCCCAGGGCGTCCCGATGTCGTGGATCAGCCAGCGTCTCGGCGGCACCCAGATCGATTATGCCGACGAAAATTCAGAAATCCGCCGCATGTTCGCCGAGGCGCTGGCGACGCACGCACTGACGCCGCGCATGGATGAGGTCTATGCGGCGGAAATCCCGAACCTGCCGCCAAAAGCCGCCTGATCGAATCATATCGCACAGAGCGTAGATGGGGTAACGGGCGGGCTGCCGGCGATCGGTATGGCGGCGGTTAAGGAGTCGTCCCTCAGAGTGATGGTGTCGAAACAACGGAGTTTGGCGAGGCCAGCTCCAAGCATCATCGAGGGACGACCATGAACCATTATGTCGGAATCGACGTGTCTTTGGAATACTCCAGCGTGTGCGTTATCGATGGCGGCGGCAAGATCGTTTGCGAGAGCAGGCTGGAGAGTGAACCTGAGGTGCTGATCGGTTGGTTCGTGACGCGCGGATTGGAACTGACGCGCATCGGGTTGGAGGCCGGGCCGCTCTCGCAATGGCTGTACGCAGCGATGCGCGCGGCTGGGCTTGCGGTCGAACTGCTCGAGACGCGCCATGTGCGCAACCTGCTCAAGCTGGTCATCAACAAGACGGATCGCAATGACGCGCGCGGCATTGCGCAGCTGATGCTGCATGGCTGGTTCAAGCCGGTGCATTGCAAGTCGATGGAGGCGCAGGAGGTGCGCGCGCTGCTCACCGCGCGCAAGCTGGTGAAGGCCAAGCTGCTTGACATCGAGATGAGCCTGCGCGGCATTCTGCGCGGCTTCGGTCTCAAGGTCGGGCGGGTCGCGCCGGCAGGGTTCGAGGGGCGCATCCGCGAACTTGTGGCCGGGCATCCGAGCCTGGAGGCGATTGCCGAAGGCCTGTTGAAGGCGCGTGCCGCACTGCGGCAGGGGTTCGGCCGCTTCGAGAAACAGGTGCGCGCGCTTGCCCGCCGGGACACGCGCTCTCGCCTGCTGATGTCGGTGCCGGGCGTCGGTCCCATCGTGTCGCTGACCTTCGCTGCTGCGGTCGATGAGCCCGCGCGCTTTAAGTCATCGAAGACAGTCGGAGCGTTTTTCGGCCTGACGCCGAAGAAATACCAATCGGGCGAGACCGACCGAACCGGCCGCATCTCGAAAATCGGCGACGCCGCGGTGCGTGCCGCGCTCTACGAGGCGGCCCACCTCATCGTGACCAAGCCGCTCAGAGGCTGCACCGCGCTCAAAAGCTGGGCGATGAAGCTCGCCAGGCGCAGCGGA
Source organism: uncultured Alphaproteobacteria bacterium (assembly GCA_963844635.1). Taxonomy (GTDB): domain Bacteria; phylum Pseudomonadota; class Alphaproteobacteria; order Rhizobiales; family Xanthobacteraceae; genus JAJPKK01. The sequence goes on along the minus strand of CAWJPD010000011.1, from coordinate 392,634 downwards.
CAGAAGAAGGCGAAAGTTGCGCTGGCGCGTAGGCTCGCAGTGATCATGCATCGGATGCTGGCCGAGGGCACGACGTTCGCGAATGCGCCAGCCTAGCGCCGTGCTCGCGTCTGTCCAGGACGCGATGCGCCGGCTCCGCCGGTGCCGCACCGCGGCATCCTGGACAGACGGTGCGCGCGGCGCTCGTGACACTCTGCGGTCGGGACAAAGGAATGTCGTTTCCGGTCGAACAAAGGAATGAACCGAAGAAAGGATATTGAGGGCTTTCGGGTGGGTCATGACACCAGCCTTCCCGAGGCGAGGTCCCGACGCCGGGACGATGGATCAGGTCAGGCCGCAACCCATCCCGTGGGACACACCACGCTGACGTAGATTGGCCGACCTGCGCCGACCCCGTACAGAAGCACGAACCCGGCGAAAGGATGCTCCAAGTGGAACGAGGGATTGACACCCAAAGGCCCGTTACAGAAGGGTGGGTTGAGGGACAGCGAAACCCATCCTACGCAGGTGATTGGTTTCATGGAATCGCTACACCAGACGCTGGGGCTGCAACCTCCCGGCGCGACTTAAGTTTCGACCGGCTGCGCTTCCTCGCGCTGGGCTGCGCGCTCGATCGCCGTGAACTGCGCCTTGGCGAGATTTGCAAACAGGCCGCCAATGCGCAGCAATTCATCAAACGTGCCGTTTTCGACAATGCGGCCATTATCGAAGACGAGGATGCGGGTGGCGTTGCGAACGGTCGACAGCCGATGGGCGATGACGAAGGTGGTGCGATCCTTCATCACCTCATCGAGCGCGGCTTGCAGTTTCAATTCGGTCGCCGCGTCGAGCGCACTCGTCGCTTCGTCGAGAATCAAGATGGGCGGGTCCTTGAGCAGGGCGCGGGCGATGGAAAGGCGCTGGCGCTCGCCGCCTGACAGCGCGCGCCCGCGTTCGCCAACGGCGGCGTCGAAGCCCTCCGCCGCGCGCTCGATAAAATCGAGCGCCTGCGCGCGCGCCGCAGCGAGGCGCATTTCCTCGAGTGTGGCATCCGGCTTGCCGACGCGCAGATTGTCGGCGATGGAGCGATTGAGCAGCAGCGCCTCCTGGAACACGACCCCGATATTGTGGCGCAGCGCCAGGAGCTTCATATCGCGCAAGTCGATGCCGTCGATTTCGATGGTGCCGCTTTGCGGGTCGAACACGCGATGCAACAGGGTCAGCGCCGTCGATTTGCCGGCGCCTGTCGCGCCGACCATGGCAACCGTGTCGCCCGGCAATGCGACAAAGCTCAGGTCGGCGACGGCCGGGCGTTTGCCGTCATAGGAAAACGTGACGTTCTTGAATTCGACGAGGCCACGGACGCGGCCGGGATCGATCGCGTCCGGCCGCTCGCGCACCGCCGACTCCGTGTCGAGGACGTTGAAGAACTCCCTGAGCCGGGGCGCGTCCATGAAGATGCGATTGACGAAGCGGGTGAACTTTTCGAGCTGGCCGATCAGCGCGCCGGCGAAATTCATGAACATCACGATATCGCCGATCGTGGCGCGGCCCTCGAAGTGCAGCCATACCCCGACAAGGAAGATCGCAAGCAGCGTCAGCGTCGTCGACGCGCGGGTCAGCACGGCAACGACCGCCCACCACGACAGCACCGGCATTTGCGCCGCGAGCAGCTGGTCAGCGAGGTTGCGCAGCCCGATAACTTCAGCCTCGACGCGGGCGAAGCCCTGCACCAGCGCCACATTGCCGAGCGTGTCCGATGCACGCTCGGCGATATTGGTGAAGTGGCCTTCGACCGATCGCTGCAAGGTCTCGGTCTTGATGACGACGAGCGCGGTCAGGAACGCAAACACGATGCAAATCGCGATCAGCACCAGGCCGAGCACCCAGTTGAACAGCATGGACAGCGGTAAAACGATGATGAGCGACACCGCCGCCGCCAAGGTTTCGCGGAAGAAGTCGAGCCACAATCCCCACAGCGCGTCGGTACCGGCCAGCATGACCTTGATCAGTCGCCCGGAATGGGAGTTGCTGTGGAAGCTCATCGGCAACTGCAGCACATGATCGAAATAATCGGTCAGTGCCGCTTGCCGTCGCCGGTGCGCCAGCCGGTCGGCGTAGAGCGCGACGATGACGCCGCAGAAAATGGTGAACACACCAAACCCGACCCAGGCGGCAATGAGGCCGAGCAGGTCTGCCCAGCTGGCGGTCCCGCCTCGAGTTTGATCCCCTGCGAGCGCGTCGATAATCCGTCCGAACAGGACCGGCTCGGCGAATTGCGCCGCCGCAAGCGCGACGTTGGCGGCCACCAGCGTAACCGCAAGACCTTTTTCCGGGCTGAGCTGGCCAAGGGCCCGCAGATAGAGCTGCAATAGGCTCATGTACATCGTCCGATCGAACGGGGTGCTCTTACTCGCGACTGTTGTGGAAGGCTCGTGCGCGAACTTCCCCGTCATTCTATGCACACGGCGGCCCGACTCTGGCGGTCCGGTGCAGGGTTTCGCAAGCGTGATTGGAAGCCCCCGTTTGTCCAGATACATCACATTTGTAGGCGCGACGAGGGTGATCGAAGCACTGAGTTGTTGATGGAGTAGAGCGACACCAGCCGGCTCAATGAGGCGCGTGCCGCAGCAAAACGCTGCGGCCGCAAGATCAATGCCTATATTAGGGGCGCAGCGACGAGTGCCGCCGATGACCGCCGAAATCGCCTCGCCCGGGGCCGCTGGCCTTGTTCCGTTCCGCGCCCCCTATGCACCATCGGACGGCGACCTCGCGACCCAATTCCTCGCCGTCGCGCCATTCTCACCCCGAGAGGAAGCCCGCATCGACGCACGTGCCGGGCAATTGGTCGCGGCAATCCGCGCCAGGGCCGGGGGCGTCGGCGCGGGAATCCGCGGCATTGGCGGGATTGAAGATTTTCTGCGCGAATATTCGCTGTCGACGCGGGAGGGCCTGGCGTTGATGGTGCTTGCCGAAGCGCTGCTGCGCGTTCCCGATGCGGCGACGGCCGATCGCCTGATCGAGGACAAGCTTGCTGCGGGCGACTTTGCCGGGCATGCGGCACGATCCGGCGCCCTCCTCGTCTCCGCCTCCGCCTGGGCGCTGGGCATTTCGGCGCGCGTGATTGGGAGCCATGAGACACCGGAGGGCATTCTGCACGAAATGGTGAGTTGGCTTGGCCGTCCGGCGGTGCGTGTTGCGGCGCGCCAGGCGATGCGGCTCCTCGGCTCGCATTTCGTACTCGGACAAACCATTGAGGAGGCGCTCGCGCGCGGCGGCGCGCATCCCGAATTCCGCTACTCCTTCGATATGCTGGGCGAGGGCGCGCGGACCATGGCCGACGCCGAGCGCTATTTCGAAGTCCTATGCGCGCGCGATTACTGCAATCGGCAGCGCGGCCAAAGCCGAAGGCCTGCCGCAGCGTCCCGGCATTTCCGTCAAATTGTCTGCTCTACATCCACGCTATGAGGCGATTTCGCGCGCGCGGGTTATCGCCGAGCTTACGCCGCGTGTCATTGCGCTTGCGCGTGCCGCACGGGATCAAGACCTCAATCTGACAATCGATGCCGAAGAGGCCGATCGGCTGGAGCTGTCGCTCGACATCGTGGCCAAATTGCTCGCCGCCCCAGCCCTCGCGGATTGGAGCGGCTTCGGCCTCGCCGTGCAGGCCTATCAAAAGCGGGCACCTGCCGTCATCGATTGGCTCGTCGCTGCGGCCGACGCGGCCGATCGCCCAATCATGGTCCGGCTGGTCAAAGGGGCCTATTGGGATACCGAGGTCAAGCGCGCGCAGGAACGTGGCCTCGCCGATTACCCGGTGTTTTCGCGCAAGGCCATGACCGACCTCTGTTACATGACCTGCGCGCGCAAGCTGCTGGCCGCCCGACCTCTCGTCTACCCGCAGATCGCCACCCACAATGCCCTGACCGTCGCGAGCGTCATCGAAGCGGCGGGCGGCGTCCAAGGATATGAGTTCCAGCGTCTCTACGGGATGGGCGAGGCGCTCTACGAGGAACTGCGGGGCGAGGAGCCGGAGGCGGCCTGCCGGGTTTATGCGCCGGTCGGTGGGCATCGCGACCTGCTCGCCTATCTGGTGCGACGGTTGTTGGAGAACGGCGCCAACTCCTCCTTCGTCTATGCCGCCGCCGACCCGAAAGTGCCGTTGTCGGTCATTCTGGAACGGCCGCAGGCGATGATCGGACGGCCACCCGGCGCGCGCCATCCGAAGATACCGTTGCCGCGCGACATCTACCTGCCCGAGCGAAAGAACTCGGCCGGGGTCGAGTTCGGGCACCGGCAAAGTCTGGATGGTCTGTTGAAAGAGGTCCGCGAGGGGACACCGAGCCATCCCCCGGCAGGACCCGTGATCGACGGCATCGCTGCGGCTGGCCACGCGAGGCCAGTGGCGTCGCCGATCAACGGCGCCGTCATCGGCACGGTTGCGGAGGGCGATACCGCCGTTGCGCGTTCAGCGGTATCCGCCGCAATTGCAGGCTTTGCCGAATGGAACTTGACCCCGGTGACGCGGCGCGCGGCGGCGCTCGATCGCACCGCCGACCTGATCGAAGGGACGCGCGGCCGGCTGATCGCGCTGTTGCAATCGGAAGGCGGCAAGACGCTCGACGACGCCGTCGCCGAATTGCGGGAGGCGGCCGATCTATGCCGCTATTACGCCGCCGAAGCGCGGCGCCGCCTGGTGCCGGAGCAAATGCCTGGGCCGACCGGCGAAAGCAATGAATTGCGGATGCGCGGCCGTGGCGTGTTCGTGTGCATCAGCCCGTGGAACTTTCCGCTCGCCATTTTCACCGGCCAAGTGGTGGCAGCCCTGGTCGCCGGCAACACGGTCGTCGCCAAGCCGGCCGAGCAGACGCCGCTGGTCGCGGCGGAGGCCGTGCGGCTTTTGCATCGCGCGGGCGTTCCGCCAACCGCGCTCCACCTCGTTCCCGGGGATGGCGACGTCGGGGCCGCGCTCACGGCGCATCCTTCGGTCGCCGGCGTCGCCTTCACCGGCTCGACGGAGGTGGGACGCAGCATCAACCGGGCGCTCGCGGCGAAGGACGGCCCGATCGTTCCGCTGATCGCGGAGACGGGCGGAATCAACGCCATGATCGTCGATGCCACGGCGCTGCCGGAGCAAGTGACCGATGACGTGATTGCCTCGGCCTTCCGCTCCGCTGGCCAGCGCTGCTCGGCGCTGCGCCTGCTCTGTGTTCAGAAAGACGTGGCGGACAGGATTATCGAGATGATCGCCGGGGCCGCGCGCGAACTCAAGGTCGGCGATCCACGCGACCCGGCAACCCATGTCGGCCCGATCATCGATGCGGAAGCAAAGGATAAGCTGGAGCGCTGGGTGGCCGAGCACGACAAGCAAGTCCTGTTCCGCCATCCGCTGAACGGTGAGCGGCCCGCGCGCGGTCATTATGTTGCGCCGGCGATCATCGAACTCGACCACGCGAGCGACCTCAAGGAGGAGGTGTTCGGGCCGATCCTGCATATCGTGCGCTATGACGCGGATGCGCTCGACACGGTGCTCGATGACATCGCAGCCTCCGGCTATGGCCTGACATTGGGTATCCAGTCGCGCATCGAAGCGACGGTGAGCCACATCATCGATCGGCTGGCGGTCGGCAATGTCTATGTCAATCGCAACATCATCGGCGCCGTGGTCGGCAGCCAACCGTTCGGCGGCTTCGGCCTCTCTGGCACCGGCCCCAAGGCCGGCGGACCGCATTACCTTCCCCGTTTCGCGACCGAACAGAGCGTCAGCGTCAACACCGCCGCGGTGGGCGGCAATGCAAGCCTGCTCTCCGAACAATCGTGAGCAGTTCCCGAGCAGCTAAATCCTCCCCCGCTCCGCGAGGGAGGATTTATATTGCCCCCCACTTCGCACCGTCTCGACATGGACAACCTTCATCGCGATCTGTATGCACGGCGGCATGTTGAGGCCTGCCTATAACTGGTGCGTCGCCGCCGCCGACAAGCCTTATGCGGCTTGGCTGATGGGCCTCGTGTCCTTCATGGAAAGCTCCTTCTTTCCAATCCCGCCCGACGCGATGCTGATTCCAATGTCGCTCGCGCAGCCGAAGAGGGCTTGGTTCTTTGCGACAATTTGTACCGTGACCTCAGTCGCAGGCGGCATCCTAGGTTATGCGATTGGCGCCTTTCTCTATGAACTCGCTGAGGCCATTGGGTGATTTCTGCCTACGGCGGTGGCCAAACAGTGGAGAAGATCCGCCAGGATCTCGCTTACTGGGGGGCACTGCTTATCTTGGTTAAGGGCTTCACTCCGATTCCCTTCAAGTTCGTCACCATCACGCTCGGATTTGCCGGCTACAACCTGTGGCTTTTTGTTATATTTGCGGCGATTACCCGCGGCATGCGGTTCTACATCGAGGCGTTTCTGCTCAACCGCTACGGGGCCAAGGCGCGCGGGATCATCGAGGAACGGCTTGGCTTCTGGTTCACGGTAAGCGTCGGCGTGTTTCTGGTCGGAATCGTCGCCGCCGTGTACTTGGTTTGAGTGCGGCTTCGGGATATCGAGGCGTCAGATTTTCTTTTCTCCCCCGCTTCGCGGGGGCGGATGCGTTTGCGAGACCCTGGGTCTGCGGTGCCAATGCATCAGACCGACTCGCTGACGATGGCTCCGCATTGCCTCCCAACTCGCGATCACCTCAGCGCAAACTTCACGCCCTCAGACAATCGTCGCGGGCGCGCCGCCGGGACGAAAATGCTCGAGGGAGGCAGCTAACTCTATTGTATAAGTTGATACGCCGCGCGTGATGGCGCGGCGCATCAAAACTCAGAGGAGGAGGGCAGGCGCCCGGAGACGGCGCGCCTTATGTCAGGAGTACAGCGTTCCGAGGTAGGCCGTGAGCCGTCCTGTCGTCAACACCGCCGCCCACACCACCGTACTCAGGATCGCGATTCGAAGGCCACGCGTCGACGCTGAGCCTTTTTCCTGCCACGACGGCGCCTCTGCCCTGACGGTACGATGCAAGAACCAGAACACGATTGCGCCGATGACGACGAAGGAGAACTTGGCGTCGAACATGCCCGCCGATACGTATTTCGCGGGTTTGGTCATCCACAGCGAAATGCCACTGAGCACTTGGCAGATCACGGCGAACCACACAATCGGGAACAGGTACCGCAGCGAGGTATATGGGATGGTGCGGAAGAACCCGAGCAGGCGCAAGGTGATGATGATGCTGAGACCGATCACCGTGCCATTGCCGAACGCGTGAACCGTGAGCGCCACCGGCCATCCCCAGAGCGACTTGCGCACCCATTCTGCATAGGATGTGTCCTCAAGGTAATTAAAAAATTCAAGCACTGTTCATCCTCCTCGATCTTGGCGCTTTCCCGTTGCGGGCGACGGAGCCGTGCTCATTCGCCTCCGAAGCCCTTTTTGGGGTCGCTCTTTTGATCCACGGACCTGTTCAAAAAATAGAGCGAGATGAACGCGACGGTCAGGACCACGAGGCCGACCCAGATCACATTGAACAGCAGCTCCATAGGCTATCCTCCCATCACACGTAGGGCAACAGCCGGCCGCCCATGATGACCCCGATCCAGGATATCAGGACCAAGGCGGCGACCCACTTGGCGCTCATCGGGGCATCCTCGCCTGCCTTGACCGTCCAAAGCCGTTCGGATGCGGAATAATATAAAACCGCAATACCTCCAATCGTGATGAAAGCGAGTTTGGGCACAAAGGTGATTTCGTTCAGGTAGCGGAACGTATCGGCGAGCAGCATCAACATGCCGCTGAATACGTTCATCACCACTCCGAATACTCCGAGCGGGAGTAACCGGTGCACGGCCGAAAACGGCACCGATTTCCAGAAGCCGAGAACCCGGAGCGACACCGCGAGTGCCGTAGAGAATATCAACGAATAGCCGAAGAAATGGACGGTCTGCCACGGCACAAACCATGTCACATTATTGATCAGCATTTCGATAGCGGGAGACCAGCCGGCTTTCGGGTCGGTCGGCAGGATGTCGGTCGCCGCCCGAATTTCCGGATGGTTGATCTGGCCGCCGCGATGACCCGTCTCCGCGATAATTCCGAAGGTGATGATGGCGAAGGCGAGAACGAGATAGAGCGACAAAGTCGAGAAACGCCCGAGATGGCGATACCGGAACAGCTCCACCCAGGCCGTTACCCCGGTGAAGGCGAGGCCGAACAGCGTCAACAGCGCCATGTCGCGGTGCTCGTTGATCAGTGCCTTGGAGATCTGCGGCAACGGCGGATCGGTCAGCGCCCACATCGAGGCCGCCCCGGTGACATAGGTCGGCACGCCGAGAACCCCGCAGATCACGAACAGGATCAGCCCGCTGCGTTTCATCACGTCGTTATTGAGAATAAGCGCGACGATGTAGAAGCCGAGGGCCACTGTTAGACCGACGCTCGGGAAGTGGTTCAGGATCATATGCACGTGCGACCAGATTTCCGGCGTCGTCCCGGGCGAAAGGTAGGGACCGACTTTCGGCGGCAGGTGCAGTTCGAAGTGATTGAGTTCCCAGCCGCCCTCACCGGTCACGGCCATCAGCCCGAGCGTGACGAACGACATGCCCAGCACGAGATGAATCGCGTTGTTGTTGATCCGCTCGGACCGCCAATAGCGCACCAGCGCGACCCAGGCCGCAAGGCCGGTAACGCCGAGCATCAGCAGGGCAGCGATGCCCCACTCCTGATGCACCATCATCAAATCCTCGGAAAAGCGCTTGTCCCCCGTCAGTGCATCCATCGACGCGTTGCCGCTGATGTAGGTCGGAATCGCGATCAGGCCCATCAGCCCCAGGAACACAAGCAAGGTTCGCTTCATAACCTCGCTTTGCTTGACCATTGCGCCAATATACAAACCCACTACAAATAAAAGGCCCACAGACGGGAATACCACCACAAGTATATGAAAATGCGACCATGACTGTGGGATTAGATGCATCATCTACGCCTCCCTTTCCCGGATTCCCATCTCACGGGTATGTTATTGCAGGCCAATATCTTCCCGTTTCCAGCACGTCAACGAGAGATTTGCCAAAGCATGAATGACGGCGCAGATGCGCGGTGTCGGCATTGCGTGACGCGACTCTCCACGACCCCAGGCGCCGACCGGCCAAAGGCGGCGTTCCGCCGCACCGGGTTGACCCTCTTGGGAGCAGCGCATCGATGTGTCGTGGGATGCGACGAACGGTGCCGGTACCGAGCGAGATGGTCTCGATCAACGCGGTTGGGAGACCACGCGCAACCGCGGGGCCACTTGCAAATACGGGACAAGGTTCGAGCGCGGACGGGTTGCGCCTCATCAACCTGCCTCCCCGCAGGACTGTGTTGCTGCCGCGTTCATCTCCCACCGCAAACCGACCACATCCCCGTCACAGCTTTATCACTTCTGCGCACGCACTGCCAAGATGTTGCGACCCGCGCGAAATAGGCGCAGTAGCGGATTCTGCATTATAGTGAAGGGGAGTAGGCGCAGCGTCCGCGAATTCGCGCCGTCGAATTCTCGACCGGCGGTGAACTTGCTGGCCGTCCAATTGCCGCTCCTCGTCCGCCGCGGACGCGTCACGCCCTGATCTGCTCTGAGCCATTCCGCGAGAACCCACGGCGACCGCTGCGGAGCCCAGGCGTCGGCTCTGGCGCAAGCGCCTGATCCCGAAAAGTTGCAGACTTTTCGGACCGGATCATGCACGAAATCACCAGCATCCGTCGTCGAGCGCAGTCCGCGACGGATGCGCAGAAGTACCGAGCGGGACGCGGTTTGCGCTGAACCCATCCCGCTCTCGTGTCGCAGCGCAGTTCGGGAATTTTGGGAACTCGACATGAGCGGTACCACCGATTTCATTCCTTCGCGCGTCGTCACATCAACGCGCGTCGCGGCCCTCTTTGCCGCGGTCGCAGCAGTCGCCTCGCTTCCGGCCAGCGGTCAGGAACTGCCGCCGCCGCGATTCCATCATCTTGGTCTCAATTCGCTCGATCCGGAGGTCGCAATCGCGTTCTACGCGAGGCAGTTTCCCAGCACGTCCAAAGCGAGCTGGGAGGGTTTGCCGGCGTTGCGGTCGCCCAACGACGTATTGATCGTGTTCAACAAGGTCGCCACCGCGCCACCAATTCTTCCACAGACAGCGATCTGGCATTTCGGCTGGCATGTCGTCGACGAGCGCGAGACCCTCGCGACCTACAAGGCGCGTCCTGAGGTCAAGTTGCTGCCGCTGTTCACCTCCGCCGAGGGCGGCTCGGTCCTTGTAAGCAGCGACACCTGGCCCGGCACCGGCGGGGTCCTCGGTTTGACTGCGGCGCAGATCGCCTTGGCGCGCGCGCAAGGGACCAAGCCACGCGGTGGTGCCGGGTTTGCGTATCTGGAGGCGCCGGACGGTGCCCTCGTCGAATACCAGGGCAATTTCCCCGCGGAGCGGTTCAACCACGTCCACATGTATCAGGAAGACCCGTTCTGCGCGCAGGTGTGGTACCGCGATCACCTCGGCGCCACCTTGGTTGAAAACCCTGCCACGCGCGTCCCACGCAGCGCCGCTGACTGCAAGGTGGCGCGTGGACCGGACCGCACTTGGCCTGCGCTCGAACAGGAGGGCATGTTCCGCACGCCGGGCGCCGCGGTCACCTTCGGCGACGTCGCCCTTACTTGGTATATGCGTCGGGGCGCGCGGCCGCTCGAAAGTACCCGTGGGCACCTCTACGACCATATCGCGCTGGGCGTCACGAACCTCGATGCGTGGATGGCAAAGTTGCGCCGCGAAGGGGTGGCCGTTCTCACCGAGCCCATCAGATGGGCGATACCCGCGCGGCCATGATCGAAGGCCCGAGCCGTGAGGCCATCGAGCTCGTCGAGGCGAAATAGCCGTCGCCGTCCGGATGCGGCAAGCGTACCGACGAAAATAACTGAAACATTCCTACGTCAGTTCGCCGCGTCAGGAGGTTGATTTTTGCCGAGCGTCGAAGCAGTTATTTTCGCGGATGCCCGCGCATGATGCCGAAAAGTTGCAGACTTTCCGGACAAGATCATGCGCAAAAGCAAGGAGATCCGAGGGGCAGGCGCTTCGAACTGAGCGCATCCCGCCCTAAGCGCGCCAGCCGTCACAGGCCAAGTTTCTTGCGCCGGCGGCCGAGCGTGCGCAAGCGCAGCGCGTTCAGCTTGATGAAACCCGCAGCATCGCGGTGGTCGTAGGCGACCGAGCCTTCTTCGAAGGTGACGAGGTCCTGGTCGTAGAGAGACCAGGGGCTGGTGCGGCCGATCACCCCCACCCCGCCTTTGTAGAGCTTGAGCCGCACCTCGCCGGTCACGAACTCCTGGCTGCGGTCGATCGCCGCCTGCAGCATCTCCCGCTCGGGCGCGAACCAGAAGCCGTTGTACACGAGCTTTGCATATTTCGGCATCAGCTCGTCCTTGAGGTGCATCGCGCCGCTGTCGAGCGTGATCTGCTCGATGCCGCGGTGCGCAGCATGCAGTATGGTGCCGCCGGGCGTCTCGTACATGCCGCGCGACTTCATCCCGACAAAACGGTTCTCGACGAGGTCGAGCCTGCCGACGCCGTTGGCACGCCCAAGTTCGTTCAGGTGCGCGAGCAGCGTCGCTGGCGACATCTTGCGCCCGTCGATGGCAACAGGGTCGCCGCGTTCGAACGCAATAGTGATGTAGGTCGGTCGGTCCGGTGCGTTTTCCGGGTCAACGGTGCGCGAATAGACGTAATCCGGCACTTCCTGCGCTGGATCTTCAAGCACCTTACCCTCCGAGGAGGCATGCAGGAGGTTGGCGTCGACCGAGAACGGCGCCTCGCCCCGCTTGTCGCGCGCGATCGGAATCTGATGCTGCTCGGCGAAAGCAATGAGGCTGCCGCGCGAGGTGAGGTCCCATTCGCGCCATGGCGCGATCACTTTCACATCGGGCTTGAGCGCGTAATAGGCGAGCTCGAAGCGCACCTGGTCGTTGCCTTTGCCGGTCGCACCGTGCGCGACGGCGTCCGCACCGACTTGATCGGCGATCTCGATCTGCTTTTTTGCGATCAACGGCCGGGCGATCGAGGTGCCGAGCAGGTATTGGCCTTCATAAACGGCATTGGCGCGAAACATCGGAAACACGAAGTCGCGGACGAATTCCTCGCGCAGATCGGCGATGAACACGCTTTCCGGCCGGATGCCGAGCAGCAGCGCCTTGTCGCGCGCCGGGCCAATCTCCTCGCCTTGGCCGAGATCGGCAGTGAAGGTGACCACCTCGCAACCGTAGGTCGTCTGCAGCCATTTCAGGATGATGGAGGTGTCAAGACCGCCCGAATAGGCGAGTACGACCTTCTTCACGTCGCTGCTGGCCAACTGGATTGCTCCCCTGAAAAAACGTCGCGCATGGTGACGCATACCCGCGCCTGCGTTCTGTTAATGCCCGGCTTGTCGACCGGCGATGGCATCGTTCCCGCTTTGGAGTCAATCGGGAGCAGATCACATGAGGTCGGCATGCGCGAATACGTGAGGCACCCATTGTTATGCGGGGCATCCAGTAATCCCTGGCGAAGCCATTGTGCACTTGATCGAGAGTCTAGTGGTTACTGGACCACCCGCTTTCGCGGGTGGTGGAACAATGCCTAATCGTTCGGCCTGATCTCACGTTGCAAGGGCCAAAAGGCCGCCAGGATCAGGGGCGTGCGCGTCATTTCTTCTTTGGCTGGAACCAAGTCTGTTTTGGCAGGAACCACGCCGGCCATCCCGCTGCTTCGGGCGGCTTGGGTTTCGGCTCCGGTTCGGGGGCAAGATCGGGAGCGGGACCGGGATCGTCGGGCGCGCGCAAGGGTTCTCCGGCAATGTTTGACGTGCCGGCTGCCGGAGCGGAGACGGGACTTGCCGCGCCTTCGGACAACGCCGTATCCGGCACCGGGTTTTGTCCAGCTTCGACCTCGCTCCTTGATGCGGCGGTAGCGCGCCAGTTCGGGTCCGGGCGGCGATAGGCAGGAACCTGGGCTTCGATCAAGGGGCCATGCCCCGCCAGTTCAGCCACGGGGACGCGCCATTGAAACGCATCGAGTTTTCCGGTCAGGGGGGAAACCGGCAACCACTGCTCGGCGACGAGGCCGTCGGCCGTCCAGATCGGGTCGAGGCCGGCAGTGACCGCGCGGGCCATCCATTCGCGAGCCCGCCCGACGTCCCCACGCTCAGCCTCTTCGAGGCGCGCCATCAACAGCGCGGTGCGCCGCGTCGGCGCTGCGAGGATGGGTAAGAGCAGTTCACGAGCTTGTGCGAACTCATGGGCGTCGAGACTCGCGCGTGCGAGTGCGATCGCGGTTTCACGGTGTTGTGGCGCGAGCCGGGCCAATGCGCGCAAGCGGGTCAGCCGTTCGCGGGCCGAGGTTCCTTGCGGCAAGTCCGCATAGATGGCGGCAATCTCCGGATGCGGGTTTGACTGCCAGGCAGCCTCGAGGATGCGCTCGGCCCTGTGCCTATCGCCGCCCCGCGCCAGCAAGCGCCCCGCAAGCACGGCAGCGGGGACAAAACCGGGGCTCAGCTTGGTCGCTTCCAGTGCAAAGCCCAGAGCGGATTGGCGTTCACCCGGCAGCAGCGCGCCGCGGTCCTCTTCGGCGACCGACAAGGCGCGGGCGGTCAACAGCACTGCGCGCTGGCGCCTGTATGTCGCCGCCTCGACGAGGCCTCCGCGCCGGTTGCGCTCCAAAGCTTCAAGAGCGCCCGCCCAATCGCCTTCGATGCAGCGCAGTTCGAGGGCCGCCTGTCCAGCCCAGCCAAGCGAAGGCTGCGCCTGCGCCGCGGCCTCGGCATATTCGCGGGCGAGCACACTATCGCCGCGACGTCGCGCTTCAACGAACAGGCCGTGCAGGCCGAACAGCCTTGTGTCGCCATTCTGGGCCATGGCGCGGAATGCCGCCTCAGCCGCATCGCGGTCGCCGATCAGTTGAGCGCATTGCGCCTGCAGCAACAGCTGCAACGGCCGGCCGCCCGACCATCGGGTCGCCTCGGCGGCGAAGTGGCGCGCGAGCCGCACATCTCCTGCTCCCACCGCGATAAGGCCCTGAGAAATGGCGGCCTCTCCGCGCAGGGCGCGGCGCTGTCGCCATCGCAGCGCCACCCGTCGCGGCGCATGGAACGCGAGGCTCAAAACCAGGCCGGTCAGCGCCAGGACGCAGAACGCCGTGGCGGTCACGCCGATCAAGACTGCGACCGAGGTGTCGACGTGGTAGCCGAGCCAGGTGATTGCGACCTCGCCGGGCCTGTCGGCGAGCCATGCCGCAACAACGGCGCATGCCGCGGTGAACAAGAGAAACAGTGCGAGCCGAATCATCGCGGCGGGGTGTCCGGCGCCCCTCCGAGGCCCGCCAGTGCAGCCGTCGCCAACTGCCTCGCCGCGGCGATCGCCTGTACGCGGGCCTGCGCCTTCTTCTGCCACGGCGCTGCCAAGCCCCGTGCCGGCCCCGGCAGCTTCTCGACATCGGCCAGCGCCTCAGCGAGATCCAAGCGCGCGACATCACCGTCGATTCGACTGATCACGCTTGCGGGATCGCGACCTGAAGCCGGACGCACCGGTCGAATGCGAACCAGTTGCCGCGCCTCCGCCTGCAGCCGATCGAGGTAGCCGCCCTCCGGCGCGGGCGCCTGGAATACGCGGACCAGTTCCGGCATCAGCGCCGAAAGCTCGCGAAATAGTTCGTTTTCGCTCGCGACGCCGGTGTCTGAGAATGGCTTCAGTGTGTCGAGGTCGGCCGGTTCAAAGTCCATCATCGCCGCGGCCGCATACTCAGCCCCGAACGGCGAACCGCGTTCGACCGCCGCGCGCAACCCATCGGCGACGACGACGGCGCGAAGCGGCCGATCGACCGGCATCGATTCTGCGGCGGCCGCTTTCTCCGCTTCCTGTTGCACGGCGGTCAGTTTCGTTTCGACGGAATCGAGCCGGGCGGCAACGGCGTCGAGAGCCGCGCGCACATTCTGCCCGGCCGCGTTCTGATCGTCCGCAAGCCTTTTCAGGCTCTCGGCAGCAGCCGCATTGTCCACGTCGCCAACCCGCGCGGTTGCCCGTTCGACCGCGGCCAGTCGATCTACGGCCTCGCGATCGGGCGGCGCAATGGCTGGCGGCCCCGCTCCCGCTTCGAGCCGGGCGAGACGCGCAGACAAATCCGCCAACTGGTCGACAGCGGCCGGCGTTGCCGCACCAGGCGGGCCGCTCTGTAGAGCTTCGAGCCGGGCCAAGCGCGCCGCGAGGTCGGCGATGCTGCCGCGAGGGTCTGATTCGGCAAAACTCCAAAGCGCAAACGCGGCCAATGCGGAGAGCGCGGCCAGCGAGCCAAGGGCGACACCCTGCCAGGCGCGTTCGCGCTTGCGTCGCGCATAGACGAGGGTCTCGCCGGCGCCGTCCGCCGTCACCGGAGGATGGTCCAAAGCAGTCTGCGCTGTCGCGTCGCCGGCTCCGCGGGACGCCTGGGCGGAGGCGTCTGCGCCCGGCCGGGTGCGCGCATCCGCGTCGTCGTTCGGCGTCATCATCCCTTCTCCTTGTCGCGCCGCACGCCTCCGCGAAGGCTGGCGGCTCTTCAACCGTCAGGCTGGCCCGACACGTTCAAATAGCGCGGCTTCGTTCGCCTGGCGGGCCACCTCCACCCGCTGCGCGCCGGCCGCGACAAGCGGTGCCGCCACCTGCGCGGACAGACACAAATGCCTGGTTTGCCTTAACAAGTCTTCCATTCCCGCAGCCGTGGCGGCACTGACGAATGACGCGGCGCTGCGCGCCGAGTAATGCAATACTGCGTCGATACGTTCCTGCGCCAAGGCCAACTGCACGCTTTCGGCGAATTCCATTGCCGGCTCGGCGCAATAGACAATGACGGTTTCCGCCCGCACCCGCTGGGATGACAGGGCAAGGCCGAGGTCGCCCGAGCGCGCTTCTCCGGCGAGGTAGAGGAGCGGCAAGGCACCGGGCTGGCGATGCTCCACGATCAGCCGCACAAGGTCTCTCGCGTCGCCCTCGGCCGACCGGACCGCGCTGAAACCGACACCGAGCGCCGCCGACCGGGTCCGTGCGCCCACCGTATACGCCGGCAGCCGGACGAGTTCGGCGAAGCGCCGGTGCCGTTCGGCTGCACGAACGGCGTTCGTGGAGGTGAATGCGACCGCGGACCACGGGCCGGCACCCAATTCGGGATTGTCGAGCATCATGACGCGCAGCAGCGGCGCGACCATGACTTGGTGGCCGCGCGCACGCAGCAGCGCCGCGCTCCGCTCGCCATCCGGGTCGGGCCTGGTCACGAGAAGCCGCACGCCGTCAACCGGCAAGGGCGGCAAAGAAATCCGGCGACGCTCTGCTCTTAAGTTCCTTCCCGGCATCCGTCCCCAATCGAACGGCGTCGGCGAGCGGCCCCGAGCGCTCCGTCTCGTGCGCTTCGCTGCCGTCCGGCCGCAGGATCAATCCTCGGAACGCGATCTTGCCGGCCGAGACAAGCGCGTGACCGGCAATCGGGGTCCGGCACGATCCATCGAGGATCGCGAGAAAGGCCCGTTCGGTGACGATGGCGGTCAGCGTGTCAGCATCGCCGATCGCGCCCGCGAGTTCACGCGTGCGGCCATCCCCCGCTCGCGTCTCGATGCCGATCGCGCCCTGGCCGACGGCGGGAAGAAATTCATCGAGATCGAGAACCGCCGTTGCCGCATCGAGGCAACCCAGCCGCTTCAGCCCGGCAACCGCGAGCAAAGTGCCATCGACAAGGCCCTGGTCGAGCTTCTTCAGGCGCGTCTCGACATTGCCGCGGAAGTTGACGGTGGAAATATCGGGGCGCCGGCGCCTGACCAGCGCCTGCCGCCGCAGCGAGGCGGTGCCGATCACGGCCCCCGACGGCAGGTCGCCAATGCTGCTCGCCTTTCGGCTGATAAAAGCGTCGCGCACATCCTCGCGCATGAGACAGGCGGTAAGCACAAGACCGTCCGGCAAAACCGTCGCCATGTCCTTGCTCGAATGTACGGCGAGATCGATAGCGCCATCACCCAGCGCCTGCTCGAGTTCCTTGGTGAACAGTCCCTTGCCGCCGACCTCGGAGAGTGGGCGGTCCTGGATCATGTCGCCGCTGGTCCGGATCGGCATGATCGCGATCGCTTCCTTCGGTACGCCGTGAGCGGCAGCGAGCCGCGCCTGCACTTCGTGTGCCTGCCATAGCGCAAGCGGACTGCCGCGGGTGCCGATGCGCAGAAAAGTTGGTACCGATTGCGTCATGCACCCCCGCAATGCTACCGGGTTCGTCGAGCCGCAAGATTGCGTCCCGCTCGATGCCGAATGTAGTTAAGCCCCGTTCGCATAAATGCAAATTGCTGGGTTCCGCTGCCCAGTGCCGAGGTGGGGGCAAGTCGCGCCGGCCTCGCAATGCGCGCCGGGCGGTTTTCACGCGATGATGGCGCTTCGCGTGCTGCACGCGGCCGCGCAGCGACATATAGGGAGCCGCGGGAGACCGCGTTGGCGACCAATGCTTGTTCTCGGCATCGAAACGACTTGCGATGAAACGGCGGCGGCCGTCGTGCAGCGGCTTGATGAAGGGCGCGCGGTTATCGAGTCCAATGTCGTGCTGTCGCAGGTCTCGGAGCACGCGGCTTTTGGCGGCGTGGTGCCGGAGATCGCCGCGCGCGGCCACGTCGAAGCGCTCGATCGCGTGATCGCGGCAGCGATGACCGACGCCGGCCGGGAGTTCGCGGCGCTCGACGGCATTGCGGTGGCGGCCGGTCCGGGCCTGATTGGCGGCGTCATTGTCGGCCTCACCACCGCGAAGGCGATCGCCCTCGTCCACGAGAAACCGCTGATTGCCGTCAACCATCTTGAAGCGCACGCGCTGACTGCCCGGCTCACCGATGGCGCCGCGTTTCCCTACTGCATGTTCCTGGCTTCGGGCGGACATACTCAGGTGATCGCCGTGCGCGGGGTCGGCGATTATGTGCGCTTCGGCACCACCCGCGACGATGCCATCGGCGAAGCCTTCGATAAGACGGCGAAGCTGCTCGGCCTTGGGTATCCGGGCGGCCCGCGGGTGGAACAGGAGGCGACACGCGGCGACCGCGGCCGCTTCGCGCTGCCGCGGCCGATGATCGGCCGCGCCGATGCGGATTTTTCATTATCCGGACTGAAGACCGCGGTGCGGCTCGAAGCCGAAAAGATCGCGCCCTTGTCCGATCAGGACGTCGCCGACCTGTGCGCCTCGTTCCAGCTCGCGATTGTCGAAATGGTGACCGACCGCCTGCGCCAGGGACTGCGCATATTTCGGCAACGCTTCGGGGTGCCGACCGCGCTGGTCGCGGCCGGGGGGGTCATCGCCAACCAGGAGGTGCGCGACGCGCTGCTCGACGTAGCCCTGCAGGATCAGCTGCCCCTGCTGGTGCCGCCGCCGCGGCTGTGCACCGACAATGCGGCGATCATCGCGTGGGCGGGCGCGGAGCGGCTTGCCTGCGGCCTGCGCGACCCGCTCGATACGTCGCCCCGCGCACGATGGCCGCTGGACGATGTCGCCGGCCCCCTTCTCCCCGCGGCGCCGACAGCGCAAGAGCCAATGCCCGCGGCGGGGGAACCATAGGTGGATGCGGTTGCCGAGCGCATTGCCGTGCTTGGTGCGGGCGCCTGGGGGACCGCGCTAGCCAACGCGATTGCTCGTGCCGGACGGCAGGTGACCTTGTGGCCCCGCGAGGCAGCCGCGGCGACTGCCATCGCGCAACGACGCGAGACAGACCGGCTCCCTGGGCTGCGCCTCGACGAGCGCGTTGCGGTCGCAACGCCTTCGGAGCGCCAAATCGACCAGGATGCCGTGTTGGTCGTGGTCCCGGCGCAACGGTTGCGCGAAGCTGCCGGCAGCCTCTACGCCACGATACGGGCGGGAGCGGCCGTCATCGCTTGCGCCAAGGGCATTGAGCGCGGCACCGGGCGCTTCATGACGGAGATCATCAGCGAGTGCCTACCGCAAGCGGCGCCGGCGATCCTGTCGGGGCCGAGCTTCGCCGCCGATGTCGCGCGGGGCCGGCCGACCGCGGTCACGCTGGCCGCGCGTGACGAAGGCATTGCAAAGGCGCTTGCCCTCGCGCTCGGATCGGCAACCTTCCGCCCCTATCATTCGGCCGATATCCGCGGCGTCGAGATCGGCGGAGCGGCAAAGAACGTGCTCGCCATCGCCGCCGGAATCGTGGTCGGGCGCAAGCTTGGTGCCAGCTCCGCGGCTGCCTTGACGACGCGTGGCTTTGCCGAACTGATGCGCTTCGGCAAAGCTTTTGGCGCGCAGTCGGAAACATTGACGGGCCTTTCGGGTCTCGGCGACCTGATCCTGACTTGCTCGAATCCGCAGTCGCGGAACTTTTCCCTCGGCTTCGCGCTAGGGAACGGGCAGACGCCCGATGAGGCTCGGCGCAGCGGAGAATTGGTCGAAGGCGCGTTCACCGCAGCGGTGCTGGTCGGGATGGCCCGCGCCCGATCCGTCGAGATGCCGATTGCCAGTGCGGTCGCCGCCGTGCTCGACGGCACGTTGAGCATCGACGCTGCGATCGACATGCTGCTGACACGGCCGTTTCGTGCGGAGGGATGAGATGAATTATTGGCTGGTCAAGTCCGAACCAGACGCCTGGTCGTGGGACGATCAGGTGAAAAAGGGCGACAAAGGCGACGCCTGGACCGGCGTGCGCAACCACACGGCCAAGCTAAACCTGGCGAAGATGAAGAAGGGCGACCGCGCGTTCTTCTATCATTCGGGGGAAAGCAGGTCGGTGGTCGGCACTGTCGAGGTCATCCGGGAGAGCTATCCGGACCCGACCGCAAGCCCCGGCGATCCGTGGGTGTCGGTCGACGTGAGGGCGCTGGCGCCCCTTGCCAGTCCGGTGACACTGGCCGCCGTCAAGGCGGAGCCGAAGCTCAAGGATATGGCGCTGATCAAGCTGTCGCGCCTGTCGGTGCAGCCCGTAACCGCAGCGGAATGGAAGACGATCTGCAAGATGGGCGGAGTCGATGGGTGACGCTGTCGGCGCATGATCCCGAAAAGTTGCAGACTTTTCGGACAAAGATCCTATGCAAATGATCAACGCATCGGTCGTCGGGCGCAGTCCGCGACGGATGCGCAAAATCACCGCGCATCCGTCGTCGAGCCCAGTCCGCGACGGATGCGCAAAATCACCGCGCATCCGTCGGCGAGCGCAGTCCGCGGCGGATGCGCAAATGAGAACGAGCGGGAGGCCGATTTAACCTGAACGCCACCCGCTCAAGGCGGCGGTATTGCAGCGACATGGCAGGGCGTCGCGGGCCGCGGTTTCCCTTTGCTGATAGCTGATATATGAATTCACTGATCGGTGCTGATGTCTCCAAAGCCGAAGGCACGGCTCCCTGGCCCCTTGGAGTAGGGCTGATGCTTGTCGGCTGGTCCACGGCCATGACAGCTCGCGGCATGCGAGCGTGCTGGTTTTCCTCCCGCCCTCGGGGCTTGCCGTTCGGCCGTACCGGCCGAGGCTGGCTGCGTGCGGCTTTTCGCGCGCCGTTTCGGGACGGTGGGCGCTTGGCGGTGGCGGCGCTGCTCGCCTTCATGGCGCTGAGCGCGCCGGCGGCGTGGTCCCAGGCCGGACCAGCCGCCAACTATCCGACACGCCCGGTACGCATCATCGTGGGTCTTTCGCCTGGCGGCTCGGTCGACATCGTTACCCGCCTCATGGCGCAGTGGCTGACCCACCGGCTGGGCCAACCCTTTGTGGTGGAGAACCGGCCGGGAGCCGCGAGCAATATCGCGACCGAAGCCGTAGTCCGCGCGCCCGCCGACGGCTACACGCTGCTCGTCGTTCTCGCTGCCAATGCCATCAACGCGACGCTCTACGATCGGCTCAACTTCGACCCGATCCGAGACATCGCGCTGGTCGCCGGCATGGTCCGCGCCGCTAATGTGATGGAGGTCAACCCTTCGGTACCGGCGGCGACAATTCCGGAATTCATTGCCTATGCCAGGGCGAATCCGAGCCGGCTAAGCTTTGCTTCGAGCGGCCGGGGCAGTTCGCTGCACGTGGTCGGTGAGCTTTTCAAGATGATGGCCGGCATCGACATGCTGCACGTGCCCTATCGCGGCGGTGCGCCGGCCATGATCGACCTGCTCAGCGGACAGGTGCAGGTCATGTTCGACACCATCCCGCAGTCGATCGAATATATCCGGATGGGAAAGCTGCGCGCGCTTGGCGTGACAACGACCACCCGCTCGGACGCATTGCCCGACGTGCCCACCATCGGCGAGTTCGTGCCCGGCTTCGAGGCGGGCAGCTGGTGGGGCATCGGCGCGCCGGTCCATACGGCGCCGGACGTCGTGCAGCGTCTCAATGAGGCCGTCAACGCGGGGCTCGCCGATCCAAAGGTCCGGCGACGTCTTGCCGAGCTCGGCACGACGCCGCTGATTTTCACCCCCGCTGAGTTTGGTACCTTCGTCGACGCGGAAACCGAGAAATGGGCGAGGGTGATCAAGTTTGCGAATGCCAAGTCGGAATGACGCCGGGTTCGCAAAAAAACAACTCACCCTGCCAACGCAACCGCCGCCGCGGATAGGGCTCCCGCCAAAATAACGACTCCGAGACTCGGCAGAAATCAGCAGCCTGGTGTGGAGAAGGGCCCTGCGACGGCTTGCGTTATTTTGGCGGGTACCCTTACCGCCACACAAGCCGTGCCGCGCCTCGTGATCCCTGCGATGTCGTGACGACCTTCTGTAGCCTTCCCTTCTTGATTCTCTCCAGCTTTGTTCTCCAGTAGAGAAAGTCGGGCGAAAGCGGGTTCCATCACATCGAGCGCCGCGCGTAAATACCATGGGACGACGGGTGTGCATCCGACAGGTTTGGGTCGTCCAACTCGAACCATCGGAGACATCGGATGCAAAATGCGACCACGCCGATCGCGCCGACGCCCGGCGAGGCAGGAATTTTTCGGCAGGAAAACATGAATTTGCGCGTCACGCCATTCCTGATGTTTGAGGGCAAAGCGGAAGAAGCGATGAACTTCTACGTGTCGCTATTCCCTGACAGCACGATCGGCAACATCGTTCGCTATGGCCCGGCATGGCCGGCAAGGAGGGTTCGATCATGCGGGCAGGCTTTACGCTCGCGAACCAGGCGGTGATCTGCATTGACAGCCCCGCAAAGCATGATTTCACTTTCACGCCGGCATTCTGCTTCTTCATAGCTTGCACCGCCGAAGCGGAAGTGACGCGGCTCGCCGGCGCGCTTGGCGATGGCGGCGCGGTGCTGATGCCCATCGGCAGTTACGGGTTCAGCCGACTGTTCACCTGGCTCACGGATCGCTATGGCGTGTCGTGGCAACTCAACCTGAACGAATGAGGCGAGCGGCAGGGACATGATCACGTCATGAGTTATCACAATGGCCCGCTTCGTGTCGGCGTTGGCGGCCCGGTCGGCTCCGGCAAGACCTCGCTGATGGATGCGTTGTGCAAGCGCCTGCGGGACCGCTATGAGCTGGCCGCGGTCACCAATGACATCTACACCCGGTGGGACGCCGATTATCTTGTCCGCTCAGGCGCGCTGTCGGCGGAACGCATCGTCGGCGTCGAGACCGGCGGGTGCCCGCACACGGCTATCCGCGAGGACGCCTCGATGAACCTCGCCGCCGTGGCGGCGATGCAAGCGAAGTTTCCCGGGCTTGACCTTATCCTCATCGAATCGGGCGGCGACAATCTCGCGGCAACGTTCTCTCCGGAGCTCGCCGACCTCACCATCTACGTGATCGATGTCGCCGCCGGTGACAAGATCCCATCGAAAGGCGGCCCCGGCATCACCCGCTCCGACCTGCTGGTCATCAACAAAATCGACCTCGCCCCCCATGTCGGCGCCTCGCTCGAGGTCATGGAGCGGGATGCGAAACGCATGCGCGGCCCCCGCCCGTTCATTTTCGCTAATTTGCGCGCCGGGGAAGGAGTTTCGGCCGTCGCGGAGTTCATCCAGGCAAACGGCGGTCTTTCACCCGGCGCGCAGAGCGGATGAGCGTCCATTCGGGGCGGCGGTTTAGCGCGCGAGAGGACCGGAAAGCCCGGCACCTGTCCAAACGATTGCGGCGATCATTGACCCCGCAACTCCTTCCGTCTATTCGGCGGGACCGGGCAGGCAGGCCCCCCTGATCCAAACAGAAGACATCGCATGAACATCGAGGAATCTCGTTTCGTGATCCCGCCGCCGCCGCGGCCCATGCTCGACATTGACGGCAGCGAAAAGTTGTTTCCGGTGCGCCGCATCTGGTGCGTCGGCCGCAACTATCTGGAGCACATCAAGGAGATGGGCCAGGATGCGCGCGAGCCGCCGTTCTTCTTCGCCAAGCCCGCGGACGCCATCGTGCCGGACGGCGGAACCATACCGTATCCGCCGCTCACCCATGATCTGCATCATGAGGTCGAGCTCGTGGTTGCACTCAAGAGCGGTGGCCGCAACGTCGCCGCAGCGAAGGCCGAGAACTTGATCTGGGGCTACGGTGTCGGCATCGACCTCACCCGCCGCGACCTGCAGATCGCCTCGCGCGACATCAAGCGACCGTGGGAGGTCGGCAAGGCGTTCGATGCCTCCGCACCGTGCGGCCCGCTCAAGCCGTCGTCGGCCATCGGGCACCCCAAAAAAGGCCGGATCACGCTTCGCTGCAACGGCAAGACCCGCCAGGACGGCGATCTCAGCCAGATGATCTGGAATGTTCCCGAGGTGATCGAAAAGCTGTCGGAAATGGTGGCGCTGGCGCCGGGGGACATCATTATGACGGGGACGCCGTCAGGGGTAGCGGCTACGGTCGCGGGCGATCGGCTCGACTGCGAGATCGAGGGGGTTGGCCGGCTTGCCGTGACGATCGGTCCGCCTGCCCGTTAGACAGAGCGGGATGCCTTGCGCTTCAATCGCCTCCCGCTCTAAGCATCATCGGGCTCGGCACCGTGATGCCGCGCGAGGATCGCTCGCGGATCGACGATTGTCGCTATTTCGCCAGTCCTTCCACCTTCATCGCCTCCTGCACCTTGGGCCGGGACGCAATGCGCTCAATATAGGCTTTCACGTTCGGCCATTTGGCAGCGTCCATGTCGACCCGGCTCAACCATCGGAGGACCGCAAACATATAGGCATCGGCGACCGAGAACTTATCGCCGAGCAGATACTCCCTTCCGCCGAGTTCCTTGTTGACCCAATCGAGGCGTTTGCTCAGGTTTTCGCGCGAAATTTCCTTGTAGGCGTCGGGCGTCGTCGGCCGGAACAGCGGGCCGAAGGTCTTGTGCAGTTCCGATGCGGTGAAGTTCAGCCATTCCTGGACACGGTAACGTTCGAGCGAGCCCGGCTCCCGGCGAGGCCGGCGGCCGGTTTCTGGTCGGCAAGATATTGCACGATCACCGGTCCCTCGGTGAGCTTGTCGCCATTGTCGAGTTCGAGGCACGGCACCTGGCCCTTCGGATTCACGGTCCAATAGTCCTTGCCGCTCGCCGTCTTCTTTTCGCGGTTGTTGACCTGCTCGAGTTCGAAATCTGCGCCGCTTTCGCGCAACACGATGTGCGGCGACAACGAACACGAGCCGGGCGAATAATAGAGTTTCATCGTGCAAACCTCCTGAACAGATAGGTGATATTTTAGAGCGGGATGCGTTCAGCTTGAAAAGCCTGCCGCTCGATTATCATTGATGTTGCGCATGATCTTGTCCGAAAAGTCTGCAACTTTACGGGATCATGCGCCAATTGGGGCAGCGCGGCGCGGGGTTATCGTTGCGCGGGTTGGCACGTGATCGCGAAAAGTCAGATTTTTCGGATAGAGATCACACGCTAGAGCGGGAGGCTTTTCAAGCTGAACGCATCCCGCTCAAGGTCACGAATGCAAACGCGAGATGATTCGCATCATCTCGCGCGAGCGAAGCCAGTGTTGCAGCAGCGAGCCTGACGGCTTGAGCAACCGTCCGTCAGCCGCCTTTGGCCGAGATCGATTGCTGCGCAGGCCGGCCAACGACGGTGACGAGCATACCGCCATTCAGCAGGCGCTTGGCGACTCGTTGCACATCGGCGAGCGTCACCGCCTCGACGAGGCCGTTGCGTTTGTCGATGTAATCCATCCCAAGGTCTTCGAGCTGAATCTGCACGAGCTGTTCGGCGACTTTGGCCGAGGTGTCGAACCGCAAGGCGTAGGAACCTTCCAGGAACGACTTCGCCTTGGTCAGTTCTTCCTCGGTCGGGCCGGTCTTGGCAAGCTTGGCAATTTCCGACTCCATCACGTCGAGGGTCTGGGCCGTGCGATCGGCGCGCGTCGCAGTGCCGCTGACGAAAAGCGCGGCATAGTCGAGCGGGAACACGGCGCTATAGACGGAATAGGCAAGGCCGCGCGACTCCCGCACCTCCTTGTAGAGCCGGGAGGAAAACGAGCTGCCGCCAAGAACGTGGTTGAGAACGAAGGCGGCCATGAAATCCGGGTCCTTGCGAGGGATGCCGGCGCCACCGATCATCATCACCGACTGCGGGACGTCGAGATCGATCGAAATCTTCTGGCCAAGACCGCTCGGGGCCGCCGTTTCAACCGGTACCAGGGCGCCATGGGCCGGCAAGCCGCCGAATACCTTATCGACGAGGGCGCTCGCGTCGGCGGCATCGATGTTGCCGACGATGCCGATTTTGAGCGTGTCCCGCGCGAACACGTTGTGCATGAATGTCCTGAGGTCCTGGCCCGTGATGGTCGGCACGGACTGGAGGGAGCCGCGCATCGGCCGGCCATAGGGATGACCAGGAAAGGCCGTTGACCACCAGCGCTCGGTCGCGAGCTCGTTCGGGCTCGTGCTGGCACGACGAATCCCGGACAGCATCTGTTCGCGGATGCGCTCGACATCTTCGGGATCGAAGCGCGGCGCCGTGAGCGAAAGCCGCAGCAGGTTGGCAGCTTCGTCCTTGTTCTCGCTCAGCGTGCGCAAGGAACCGGCCATATAGTCGCGGGTGGCGGTAAAGCTGACCTCGATCGCCTTGTTCTCAAGTCGCTCGTGGAATTCATTGGACTCGATGTCACCAGCCCCTTCGTCAAGCAAGCCCGCCGTCATCGTTGCGACGCCCGGTTTGTTGACCGGATCTTGCGTTGCCCCGCCGCGAAACGCGAAATCGATCGCGATCAGAGGCACCGACGAATTCATGTACCAGCCAAGCCTCAATTCCACCGGGGCTGACGATCCGTTCGATCGTGGTTGCATCGGCGACGGAAGGTGCAGCAGCCAACGCGGCAGCAAGGACAAAAGCGGACGACACGATGCGGAGCAAAGACAACGGCGACGTTGGAGGGTGTGCGTTCACGGGTTTTGCTCCTTGGCCGAGGAAAGATCTTTGACGAGATAGCCGGTGACCGAGCGGCGCTTGTCGAGCCATGTCCGTGCCGCATCACGCACCGCCTGCGCCGTCACGCCGCGAATACGATCGGCCCAAGAGGTGACCTCCGCAACGGTGCCGCCGGACGCGAGTGCCGCACCATACCAGCGCGCCATGGTCGCCTGGTTATCCTCGCGCATACACAGCGTCGGCAATCAGGCGCGTCTTGGCACGGTCAAGTTCGCTTTGTGTGATGCCTTCGTCGACGAGCTTGGCGATGACCCCGTCGAGCGCCGTTTCGACCGTCGAAAAGGAGACGCCCGGCAACGGGCTCGCGAAAAGGCCGAAGCGCGTTTCGTCAAGAGCGGTGTCGTCGTAATAGCCCCCCGCGACTGTCGCAACATGCTGGTCGACGACGAGGTCGCGATAGATGCGGCTGGTCTCGCCCGATCCCAGAATATGGGCGAGCACTTCAAGTGCTTCGGCCTCGCCGGACTTTGCCGAATGAGCGGACGGAACCAGATAGCTGCGCTGGAGCGAAGGCTGGGCAACGCGCCCATCCGCCATGGTGAGCTGGCGCACCGCAACGGGCTCAGGCTCCTGCGGCCGCACGCGCGGCGGCACCTCGGCGACGCGCTCCACCTTGCCGTAGGTCTTCTCGGCAAGCGGCTTGACCTCATCGCCGGTCACGTCGCCGGCAATCACCAAAATCGCATTGTTCGGGGTGTAGAAGCGGCGATAAAAGGCAAGCGCGTCTTCCCGATTCAGCTTCTCGATTTCCGAGTGCCAGCCGATCACGGGCCGTCCGTAGGGATGATTGAGATAGAGCGCCGCGGAGACCTGCTCACCGATCCGCGCCTCCGGACTGTTGGCGACACGCATATTGAATTCTTCGAGCACGACATCCCGTTCCGACAACACATTGGCGTCGGTGAGGACGAGACCGGTCATCCGATCGGCTTCGAAATCCATCACCAAAGGAAGGTATTCCTTGGCGATCCGCTGAAAATAGGCGGTGTAGTCCAATGTGGTGAAAGCGTTTTCCTGTCCGCCAATGGTCGCGAGGGTCTGGGAAAAACGGCCTTCCGGGTTCTTCGACGTGCCCTTGAACATCAAATGTTCGAGGAAATGCGCAAGTCCGGATTTGCCGGGCGTCTCGTCGGCGGAGCCCACCTTGTACCAGATCATATGGGTGACGACAGGGGTGCGGTGGTCGGGGATGACCACGACCTCGAGGCCGTTCTTGAGGGTGAAATGGGCGATATCGATGCCTTCCGCGGCGGCCGGCCCAGCGCCCTGAAAAAACGCGAACGCCACCGCGATCGAGAGGCCTGTTATCCATCCAGTCCGGCCGATCCGGCCCGTCTTACGCTCGTTCCCCTTTTGCGTCTCACCCGATTGCGTCTCAGGGGCCCCTGCGTGGCGCCGATCATCAGCACCGCGGCGCGGCCTGAATGCTCCCGTCATCTGTTGTCCACTCCGATTTATTGTCTTTATTATCGGCCGGTTTGTACTCCGACCGGATTGCCTTGCGTGCCTTCCGTTTGCCGATCGCCTGGGGTCGCGGCGGGCTTCAGCTTCGAGAGATTGGTTCCATAAGGTTGCGCCGGGGATGGCGTGCGGTACCCGGGTGGCGGATCGGTCAGCGAGGCGCGGGCCGGTTCGCGGTCGAATTTCGCGATTTCCGGTTCCTTGCTGATCGACTTTTCGATGCCAACCAGTCCCTTCCACATGCTGGCGGTAAAACCAAGCTCGCTCGGCGACGACTGATCCTGACCAATACCGGCGGCGGCATTTTGATTGAAAGGCGTGGTGGTCGGCGGCGTGGCAGTCTTGCCGGCCTGCAATTCTGCCGGCGTGAGCGAACGGCCTTCCTCGTTAATCATCGGATTTGGATTGTTGAGGCGGCGCTGTTCCATCTTGGCCTTCTTTTGTGATTCGACTTTCTTGACGTCGGGATCAACAGGCCAAGCGGGGTTGTTCTGAATGAGGGAATTGCCCGAAGCCGGCGGCGGCAGGTCGCGGGTGGGCGGGACGACAAGCGGAGGGCGCTCCTTGTAGCTTTCCAGTCCCTCAGATCCATTGTTGAGGCCGAGCGCATGCATAAAGCGGCGCATCAATTTCACGTCCGGAAGGGCATCGTCGTCGTCATCGGCTGCCCGGACAACATTGATGCCCGTGGCGACGATCAACAGCGCGCCGATCACCGCGCCGATTGCGTTCCTTGCATAGACCCCTTTTCGATTCTGCGGCATGGCCGTTCCCCCATCCCATCCCATTGCAACGGTGGCGACAGCGGCATTCCTGTGCCCGACCGGTGCTCATCGGGAAAATGCCTTTTACTAGTTGATCTTATCTGAACACTTCAGGGCGCTTTTACGGCGTCACGCGTGAGCAAGGACTCGATCAACAGTCCGGCGACCCCGGCTACGATCGCCGCGTCAGCCAGATTAAAGACATACCACTGTAACGTCCAGGACGCTGCGCTGATATGAAACAGCACAAAATCCATCACAGCGCCGTGCACAAGCCGGTCGATCGCATTGCCAACGGCGCCCCCGATGATCAGGCCTAGCGCTAGACCGGACAAGCGCGAGCCGGTCCGCGCTAGCCACAGGCCCATCAGCACGACGGCAACCACTTTGAGCGCGAACAAGGCCCATTGTCCGAATGGGCCGACCTGCTGGAACAGCCCGTAGCTGATCCCGGTATTCCAGGCGAGCACGAGGTCAAGGAAGGGCGCGAGCGCCACTCGCCCGCGGCCCGGAAGGTCGAAACTATAGAGTAGCCAAAGCTTTACGGCTTGATCGAGGGTGACCGCGGCGACCGCTGCAGCAATACCGAGGCGCAGCGGCGTGATGGCGCGCGGGGCGGGGCGCTCAAGGACCGTCATTCACAACGCCGCGGCATGGGCGGCCTCCCATTCGCGCAATGCCTGCGCATCGCGCGGCGTCACATCGGGGTACTCGGGATCGGTCCCGACATCAGGCGAAATTTTCCATGATCGCGCGCATTTGCGGCCGCTGGCGCGACCGACGGTCACCGCCACCCCCGGCACGTCGGCGAGCCGAAACGCGGTGTCCGGGCCCGCTCCCGGTTCAATCCTTGCCGCCGAGGTGATGGCAATCTCCGCCATCCCGATCTCACCGCGCCGTCCTTCGAGTTCCGCGGCGATGAGCTCGAGCAGTTGCGGGTCGGAAATATGCAAGGTTGGCGATGCTTCCAGGCTGGCGCCGATCCGTTTTTCCGCCCGCGCGATCTCAAGCGCACCGGTCACGACGCGGCGGGCCCGCCGGATTTCGCTCCATGCTCGCGCCAAAGCGTCGTCGCGCCAAGTCAGCGGGATGGCCGGAAATATTTCAAGATGGACCGAGTCCGCGGTCCCCGGATGTCGCGACAGCCAGGCCTCCTCGGCGGTGAAGCACAGCATCGGCGCAAGCCAGGCAATGCTCGCACGGAACAATTGATCGATGAGCGTCAGCGCCGCTTTGCGGGTAACTGACGAGATCGGCTCGCAGTAGAGCGCGTCCTTGCGGATATCGAAATAGAAGGCCGAAAGATCGACCGTCATGAACTGGTTCACGACAGCGAATACCCGCTTGAAGTCGAATTCCGCGTAGCTCTTGCGGATGCTCTCATCGAGCTCGGCGAGCCGGTGCAGCATATAGCGCTCAAGGGCGGGCATGGCCGTGGGGTCGACGCGGTCCTCGCTGCGAAAATGCGCCAAGTTTCCGAGCATCCAACGCAACGTGTTGCGCAGCTTGCGGTAGGTCTCGATCGTGGTTTTTAGGATTTCCGGCCCGATGCGCAGGTCGTCGGCATAGTCGGAGGCGCACACCCAGAGCCGCAGGATGTCGGCACCCGAGGCTTTGATCACGTCCTGGGGCGCCACGACATTGCCGAGCGACTTCGACATTTTGCGGCCGTTCTCGTCAAGCACGAAGCCGTGCGTGAGCACGACATCATAGGGTGCCACGCCGCGCGTACCGCAGCTTTCCAGCAGCGAGGAGTGGAACCAGCCGCGGTGCTGGTCCGACCCTTCGAGATACATCACAGTATCCGTGCCGCCGTTCACCGGGCGGCGGAGGCCGGCGAATCCCGGAAAGTGGATGTGGTCCTCCAGAACAAAGGCATGGGTCGAACCCGAATCGAACCAGACATCGAGGATGTCATCGACCTTGCGCCAGTCCTCGTTCGCGAGTTCGCCAAGGAAGCGCTCGCGGGCACCGGCTGCATACCAGGCGTCGGCACCTTCCTGTGCGAAGGCCGCGAGAATGCGGGCATCGACCCGCGCGTCCCTGAGGAGTTCGGCGGTGCCGTCCGCGCGCTCGCGGACAAAGACCGCGATCGGCACGCCCCAGGCACGCTGGCGCGAGATCACCCAGTCGGGGCGGCTCGCGATCATGCCGGTGATGCGGTTCTCGCCCTGGGGCGGAACCCAGCGTGTCATCTTGATCGCGGCGAGCGCGCGGGCGCGCAGGGTATCTCCTGGCAGGGCCGTGCCGTCCACGCCGGCGATCGGCTGGTCCATGGCGATGAACCATTGCGGCGTGTTGCGGAAGATCACCGGCTTTTTGGAGCGCCAGGAGTGCGGGTATTGATGCTTGAGCCGGCCGCGCGCGACCAGCATCCCGGCCGCGATCAAAGCCTTGATCACCGCTTCGTTGGCGTCGCCCTTGTCGCCCTTGTCGGTGATGACGCGCTTGGGCTTGCCGCCGGTGTCGCGCGGGCCGAAACCGGGCGCCTGGTCGGTAAAGAAACCGTCACCATCGACCGTGTAAGGGATCGCGGTCGCTATGCCGCGCGCCTCCAGTTCCCGGCTGCTGGCCGTCCACAGGTCGAAGTCTTCACGGCCGTGGCCCGGCGCGGTGTGGACGAAGCCGGTGCCGACATCCTCGGTGACATGCTCGCCGGCGAGCAGCGGCACCTGGAACGCATAGCCCAGCGATTTCAGCGGATGGTCGCACACCAAATTGGCAAGCGTGTCAGGCCGCACGTCGGCAAGGCGCGTGAAGCCTGGAGCGAGCACGGTGTCCACTATCTTGGCCTGCTTCATCACCGTGTCAGCCAGGGCATCGGCGAGCAGGAATTGGTCGCCAGGCTTTGCCCAATTGCCGTCGGGCGCCTCCGTCACCTCGTACACTCCATAGGAGATGCGGTCCGAATAGCTGATGGCGCGATTGCCCGGAAGCGTCCACGGCGTCGTGGTCCAGATCACGACGCAGGCGCCCGCGAGCCGGTGCGCGTCGCCGCTTTCGTCGGTAGCTGAGCGACGCACCGGAAACTTCACCCACACGGTATCGCTGACGAAATCCTCGTATTCGACCTCGGCTTCGGCGAGCGCGGTCTTTTCCACCACCGACCACATGACCGGCTTGGAGCCGCGATAAAGCGTGCCGTTGGCCGCGAATTTCATCAGCTCGGCGGCAATCTGCGCCTCGGCCGCGAAGTCCATCGTGGTGTAGGGATGGGCCCAGTCGCCTTCCACGCCGAGGCGGCGGAACTCATCGCGTTGCACGCCAAGCCAGTGTTCCGCATAGGCGCGGCATTCGCGCCGGAACGCCACCATGGCCGCGGGATCGGCGAAATTGGGCTTCATCCGTCCTTTGGCGCGATAGTTCTCCTCCTCGATCTTCCATTCGATCGGCAGGCCGTGGCAGTCCCAGCCGGGGACATAATTCGAATCGAAGCCCAACATTTGCTGGGATTTTGTCACCACGTCCTTGAGAATCTTATTAAGCGCGTGGCCGATGTGGATATTGCCATTGGCATAGGGTGGCCCGTCGTGCAGCACGAATTTGCGCCGTCCGGCCGCCGCTTGTCGCAAACGCGCGTAAAGGCCGATCTGCTGCCAATAGGCAAGGATCTCAGGCTCCTTCTGCGGCAGCCCGGCGCGCATCGGAAAATCGGTTTTCGGCAAAAACAGCGTCTCGCTGTAGTCGCGGGTGGTTTCGGTCATGGCGGCTCAACCTGAGAATTGGGAAACACGGCTGATCCCGGCCCTCCGCCCACCCGAAATCAGGTAGCGGAGGCCGGGCTTCTAATCAGCCGTATGCCCGAGGCGAGCCGGCGTGCGAGGCGATCGCATGAGTCCATGTCGGCGTTCGTATCATAGGGATGACGGCGCGAAAAGCTGTCATGTCGCTCCGCTCGCATCGGCGCCGGCGGCGAGCGGCGTTACCGCGCCGAGTACGGGGAAGGCGTCGCCTGCGCGCGCGAGCGCCATGCGGGCGATCCGCGAATCCTCGTCCATTCGATGAATCGAGCCCGTCGATGGTATCGAACCTGAATTCCGGCCGGATCCAGGAAATCACCGCGACATCGAGGCTTCGCCCGTAAAGGTCTCCGGAGAAATCGAACAGGTGGACTTCGAGCAGCACGATTCCGGCGTCGAACATCGGGCGCCGCCCGAAATTGGCGACGCCATCGATCCGGCGCCCGTCGAGTGCCACGCGCACGGCATAGACGCCGTGGCGCAGGTCGCACCCCGGGTCCAGCCGCAGATTTGCGGTCGGATAGCCGAGTTCACGCCCACGGCGGTCGCCATGCACGACGGTGCCAGTGACGAACCAGGGATAGCCAAGCCAGTCGGCCGCCTGGTCCGGGTGGCCGGCGGCAAGCGCTGCGCGGATGGCGCCCGATGAGATGCGCTGTCCGCCATCCGTGAGCGGCGGAACAACGTCCACCTCGAACCCCAGCCGCGCGCCGGCCTCCTTGAGATCGGCCGCGGAACCGCCCCGGGCGGCGCCGAACCGAAAGTCGAAGCCGACAGCTATTCCTGCCACGGCGAGCCGCTCCATCAGCACGCGGGCGACGAACTCCTGGGGCGCGAGAGCCGCAAGCGCGGCATCGAACTTCATCACGATCGCGCCATCGAGACCGGTCGTCGCGAGGAGACGCAGCTTCGCAGGGGTGTCGGTGAGGCGGAACAGCGGCTCATCCGGATGAAAAAATGCGCGGGGATGCGGCTCGAACGTGACCGCCGCGGCGGGCCGGCCCAGCGCACGCGCGCGGCTGACGGCAGCCGCAATCACGGCGCGGTGGCCGCGGTGCACGCCTTCGAAATTGCCCATCGCCATGACGCTGCCGCGCAAGGGTCCGGCGTGGGGCGGCGCTTCGAGTACCTCGTGCACGGCCACGAAACGTGGCGGCCCGGTCTGCATCCTTGTCCACCCGTGATCGACCAAATCGGCGGGACGGTGCCGGGCAGCATCGACGCGAGTCAAGCTCGCGCGGCATCGACCAGCAGACGACGACCAGCCATCGAATCCGCGTAGCGCATGATCCCGTAAGGTTGCAGACTTTTCGAACAATCATGCGCAAAATCAACACGCATCCGTCGTCGAGCGCAGTCCGCGACGGGTGCGCAGAACATAATCGAGCTTGAGGCGATTCAAGCTGAACGCGCCCCGCTCTAGTGCGGGCCACCCCCGGATCGGGAAAAGCACGACCGCAGGCCGCCCCGACCCGCCCGCCCGCCGGCCACAGGCGATGATTCTGCGCCGGGATTAACTCGATGTTCAAGGCGCGGTGATAATTTCCCCGCGCAGAGAGACAGCAATTCTGGGCCACGCCGGTGTGATCCGGCGCCTTGCAGGTTCGGGGTGCGGTGGTCCTGGCAGCCTAACGGGAATGGCTATGGCGCTCGATCTGACCATG
The DNA here is from genome assembly GCA_963844635.1 of uncultured Alphaproteobacteria bacterium. Taxonomy (GTDB): domain Bacteria; phylum Pseudomonadota; class Alphaproteobacteria; order Rhizobiales; family Xanthobacteraceae; genus JAJPKK01. The sequence continues at coordinate 358,716 of CAWJPD010000011.1, read as the reverse complement.
CCGGTCCTGGTGGTCGATGACTACAGTACGATGGTCCGGATCATCCGCAATCTGCTCAGGCAGATCGGCTTCACGGACGTTGATGACGCGACCGATGGGGCAACGGCGCTCGGCAAGATGCGCGGCCGCCGCTACGGCCTCGTGATCTCGGACTGGAACATGGATCCGATGACCGGTTACGAGTTGCTCAAGGAAGTGCGGGTCGACCCGGGCCTCGCGCGGACGCCGTTCATCATGGTGACCGCAGAGTCGAAGACGGAGAATGTCATCGCGGCCAAAAAGGCCGGCGTCAGCAACTACATCGTCAAGCCCTTCAATGCGCTGACCTTGCTGAGCAAGATCCAGGCAGTGTTCGGCGACTGAGTCCCGGACGCCCGCCCGGGAGCAGCGCCCCCGATACCGGTTCGCCGCGCACCCTCGGTTCACCATTTGAGCCGCATCGTCACCGCATCGGGCGTCACTCCCGCCGTGGCGAATGCGTCGGCGAGCGCGGGAGCGGAAATTTTGCCGACACGACCCAGTTCTTCAGCGTGGATGCCGCCGGCGACGAACAGGGCGTCAATTCCAAGCGCCAGCGCGCCGGAGATGTCGGTGCGCAACGAATCTCCGATCGCGAGCGTCCGCTGCCCCGCGGTCAAGGCGCCGCGCGCCGCAGCCGCCTTGGCAAGGGCCGCGTCGTAGATCGGCCGATGCGGCTTACCAGCGTAAAGCACGTCCCCGCCCTTGGCGGCATAGCGATCGGCAACCGCTCCCGCGCAGTAGACGAGATCGTCACCGCGGGCGACGACAAGGTCCGGATTGGCGCACAGCATGAAGAGGGCGCGAGAATGCATGCTCGCCAGCAAGCCGTCGTAGTCGTCAGGGGTCTCGGTCACGTCGTCGAACAGGCCGGTGCAGACAACGTAATCGGCAGTGTCGATGCCGGTGAAACGGATGTCGATACCGTCGAAGATCGACAGGTCCCGCTCCGGGCCGATGTGGTAAACGGCGCCGCCGCGCGCCGATACAACCTCTCGACTGACGTCGCCGGACGTCATCACGCCATCATACGCCTCATGCGGCACGTGGAGGTGGTCGAGCTGTCGCGCCACCCAAGGGGTGGGCCGCGGCGCATTGGTGATCAGGATCACCGTCCCGCCGGTTGCGCGGAACTGCGTCAGCGCCTCACAGGCATCGCAATACGCTGCGACCCCGTTATGCACGACACCCCAGATGTCGCAAAGGACGAGATCGTAGCGGGATGCGATCTCGGAAAATGAATCGATGAGCTCGAAAGAACCGGCGCGCATTGCGGTGAGGTCGATGGTCGGGCGCTTGATCGCGCGCGGCAGCATGTAAGGCGGCTGCGGCAGCAGCCAGCGCGGGAGGCGTTCAGTTTGAATTGCTTGCCCCTCGCATCTCCTTGATTTTGCGCATGATGTTGGTCCGAAAAGTCTGCAACTTCGGTATCATGCGCCAGGGCCACCCCTCGTGCAAGTCAACCTGCCGCTTCGATCGATTCTAGATTGGACGCGTGCCGACCAGGATCGGCATGCGCAATGCAGGCGATGAGCGGGGCCACTCCCATTCTCGTCCCGTTTGGTTAAGCTGTTCGCAGGACAGGCGGCCCGCGCGCCGCCGCGTGCCACAGCGGGATGCGTTCACCTTGAATTGCCTCCCGCTCGATTATGTTCTGCGCACCCGTCGCGGACTGCGCTCGACGACGGATGCGTGTTGATTTTGGGCATGATCTTGTCCGAAAAGTCTGCAACTTTACGGGATCGTGCGCTAATTTCAGAAAGGCGCCGCGAAGCGGTCGCAGACTGGGGGTTTCTGCCTTTTGCTGACACGTGCCTCCGCGATCGAGAGTGCGCCGACCTTCGCGGCCGACGCCCGGCGTGCGGTCGAGCAGCGGCCGTGGACTTGGTTCGCCCTGTTTGCCGCGGCCCACGCGGCGATCTGGATCATCCTGCCGTCCGCGTCCTATCCAAACCTGCCGCTCGATCTCATCGAGGCGCTCACTTACGGACCGGAATGGCAACTCGGCTACGACAAGCTGCCGCCGCTCCCTTGGTGGCTGGTCGAACTCGCAAACCGCGCGGCCGGCCGCGACCTTGCCTATTACGCGCTGGCGCAACTCAGCGTGATCGCAGCCTTCGCCGGCGTTTGGGCGCTGGTGCTGCGGCTCGCAGGGGCTGCGGCCGCGCTCACCGCGATCCTGATCATCGACGGCTTGCACTATTTCAATTTCACCGCGCCGAAATTCAATCATGATGTCGTGCAGCTGCCGTTCTGGGCGCTCGCCGGCCTCGCCTTCCATCGCGCGTTGCGGACCGGGCGGACGGGATATTGGGCCGTGCTCGGCGCCGCGCTCGGGTTGGCCTTCTGGGCGAAGTATTTTGTTGTCATTCTGGGACTGCCTCTCGCGGTGTTCATGCTCGTCGACGCCAGGGCGCGTCGAAGCTTCGCCACGCCGGGTCCCTATGTTGCGCTCGCGGTCGCGCTGGCAACCATGGCGCCGCACCTCGTGTGGCTCGTCGGACACGATTTCCTGCCATTCCAATATGCCGAGGCCCGGGCGCGGCCGGTCGCGGGACTGGCGGGTCGCTTAACGGCACCTGCGCTTTTCGCGGCGGGCCAGTTGTTCTGGCTGCTCCCGGCGCTGGCGATCTCGCTGCCCCTGTTCAGCCGCCCCCGCGACCCGCAGGGTCGAGCGGGATGCGTTCAACTTGAACCGCCTCCCGCTCGGTTCTCCTTGATTTTGCGCATGATCTTTGTCCGAAAGGTCTGCAACCTTTCGGGATCATGCGTGAGCACCGCGGACGATTACGACCGACGCATCCTGGCGCTGCTCGCCTTCGGGCCGGCCGCGACCCTCATCGCCGCTTCGGCCGTGAGTGGGCGCGAACTGGTGAGCATGTGGGGATATCCACTGTGGCTCTATTTCGGGGCTTGGCTCGTGGTTGCGGTAGGTTCGCGGATCGACCGGACTTGTCTAAGGCAGGTGATCGGGGTGTGGGGCGCGGTGACGGCCCTTTATGCACTGAGCTTTTTCTTGCATTGGGACGTGCTGCCGCGGTTCGATCGACAATATCGCGCCGAGCTGTTTCCTGGCGATCGCCTCGCGGCGGAGATTTCGGACCGCTTCCATGCGGCGACCAGCCGACGGCTTCATTACGTGGTCGGCAGCATGTGGCTCGGCGGCAATATCGGACATTATGGCGCCGATCACCCGCGCACCTTGATCGATGGCGATCCGGCGCGCGCGCCGTGGATCGACGTTGCCGATCTTAGGCGCAACGGCGCCGCCGTGGTCTGGGTCGGTGACGCGGACAACATGCCGGCCCAATATGCGAGTGTTGCCGGTCGCGCCGTCATGCAGGCGCCGCTCACCTTCCCGATGCGGCTCGGCAAGCGAGTGATGTCGATCGGATGGGCGATCATTCCTCCGCAATGAGGTCCGGCAATTGCGTGAGAGCAAAATGTGTTCGGCTTGAAACGCCTCTCGCTCGGTTCCTTTACGCATCCGTCGCGGATTGCGCTTGACGACGGATGCGTGGTGATTTTGCGCATGATCGTTGTCCGAAAAACCTGCAACTTTTCGGGATCATGCATCAGCCCGAAGGGGTCTCGTCCGGCCACGGCATGCGCATCAGGCCGGGCAGCGCTGTTGCCGGCGCGACGCCCTCGCGCATGACCGCGCGGCGCAATGGCGCGAGGCGGGTGAGGGCGTAAAGGCCAAAGCCGCGCAGGCCCTGCAGCGCGACGACATCCGCAAGCAGAGAGCGGTTGAGAAGGTCGACCGACACGGTCCGGTTCGTCACGTCGGCGTGGCGGCGACGGTGATATTCGTCGGTCGCCGCGGTCCCACCGATATCGCCGCCGGACCGGTAAATCTCACCCGCGACCTCGGCAACGCTCGCAGCATCGCGCAAGCCGAGATTGAGGCCCTGGGCGCCGATCGGTGGCAGCAGGTGCCCGGCCTCGCCGACCAGCGCGATGCGGTTGGCCGCCATCCGCGCGGGTGTTGCTGTTGCGAGTGGGAAAATCCCGTGGACGGGGTCGACGCGCAGCTTCCCCAGTATCGAATGCGAGCGCCGCTCGATCTCGATGTCGAGCGCCGCGCCGGAGAGCCCAGCGAGGCGCTCGGCCGCGATGTTGCCGGCCACACAGACCACGCTCGACCGCCGTCCCGGCAGCGGCACCAGCGTGAACGGCCCTTCGACGGTATGGAACTCGGTCGAGGTGTCGTCATGCGGCCGCGCGTGGTGCAAGATGTAGGTGAGTGCGGTCTGCGGATATCGGCGCGTCGTGACGGCAATACCGGCCGCGGCGCGGCACAGCGAGTTGCGCCCGTCGGCACCGACGATCAGAGGACAATGGAGGGCGGCCCCGTCGTCGAGCGTGACAGTTGCGCGGTCCGCACCGGCCATGATCGCTTGCGCTTGTCCGTCAACATGGGCCAGCAACGGCGTCGCCGCCACGCGCTCCCACAGCGCCGCCAACAGGTGCGTGTTCTCGATATTCCAGCCGAACGCGTGATGGCCGATCTCGGCCGCCGCGAAGCGAGTTTCCGGCGATCGCCAAAGCCGCCCGGTATCGTCGGCGATCCGCAACACCCGTAGCGGCGCCGCGCGGGCGCGGCAGCGCGCCCACACCCCGAGGGCATCGAGTGCAGCGACCGACGAGCCGACGAGTGCGCTGGTGCGATTGTCGGTCGCAGTTCTGCGCGCGACGAGCGCAGTCGGCACGCCATTATCGACGAGGGCGAGCGCGGCGACGAGGCCGGCCGGCCCGCCTCCGATCACCACGGCGGAGGGGTGCTGCAGCGTCGTTTCCTTTGAATGCCGGTGCATGTTCCCCGAAAAGGTGCAGTCTCTTCAGACAGACATGCCACAAAATCATAGAGTGGGGCGGGACCCCTCAAGCGCAATGCATCCCGTTTTTAGTATCTACCGGATTGTCCGCTTTTGTGCGTGGACGATAACAATTGAGGACGGGACTGGGCGTTCAGCTCGAAATCACTCCCCGCTCGGTTCTTTTGCGCATCCGTCGCGGACTGCGCTCGACGACGGATGCGGGGTGATTTTGCGCATGATGTTGTCCGAAAAGTCTGCAACTTTTCGCGATCATGCGCTGGCCTCCAGCGGCAATCCTGCAGCTTTCCATGCCTGGATGCCGCCCGCGAGATGCGAATTGAAGGCCAGTCCTGCCGCCTGGGCGATCTCGGCCGCCTTCACGGAGCGAACGCCGGACGCGCAGGTAAATACCACGGTCCGGCCCTCCGGATCGGGCAGTTCCACGGGATCGAACTGCGAAAGCGGCGCAAGCACCGCGCCGGCGATGCGCTCTCGCGCTATCTCATTGGGCTCGCGCACGTCAATCAGAAGGACCTTGTTGGCAGAAAGCCCTTCCGCCACTTCCTCCGGCGTCAATTCCTGAACCGAGCCGCGACCGAATAATCCGAACATGACCTTCTCCGCCGCATCTTCCCTCCTGGCCACGCGAGGCAACCTGCAACGCTGCAAGAACCGACGTGGTAGAGGACGACCGCCAAGGATGCGCGAAAGACAACAAGAATCAAGAGCGGGCGCCAGTACTGCACCGGGACTTTCCCCGGCACGACGACCCGCAATCTTGAAAGGAGCGGACCTTTTCGGCCGAACACCGGCTGCGCCGCCGGCCGCCTAAAAAGCCAAATGCCTATCCGCGACCGCTTCGCGGGGGAGGCACGGACGTAACTCCGTCGCCTCCGCTCCGCGCGCGTCTCTCTATTCCGCAGCCGGCAGCTGCGCCTGCTCTTCGGCGGCTTTCAGAGCGGCCTCGCGCTCGCGCTGATCGAGAATCAGCTGATCGCGCTGCGTCGCGACTTCGCGCAGCTCGTTCATCATCGCGCCGGTGCCGGCCGGGATCAGACGGCCGACGATGACGTTCTCCTTCAGTCCGTCGAGCGTGTCGATCTTGCCGTTCACCGCCGCCTCGGTGAGCACGCGGGTGGTCTCCTGGAAGGAGGCCGCCGAGATGAACGAACGGGTCTGCAGCGATGCCTTGGTGATGCCGAGCAGGACCGGATAGCCATGCGCGGGCTTCTTGCCCTCCTCCGCCGCCCTGGCGTTCACCTCGTCGAGTTCGGTCCGATCGAGCTGCTCGCCCTGGATCAATTCGGTCTCGCCAGGGTCGTCGATCTCGACCTTCTGCAGCATCTGTCGGACGATCACCTCGATGTGCTTGTCGTTGATGGCGACGCCCTGCAGCCGATAGACGTCCTGGATTTCGTTCACCAGATAGGCGGCAAGCTCCTCGACGCCCTTGACCGCAAGAATGTCGTGCGGCGCAGGATTGCCTTCGACGATGTAGTCGCCCTTCTCGATGACGTCGCCATCCTGAAGGTGGATGTGCTTGCCCTTCGGGATCAGGTACTCCCTCGCCTCCTCGCCGTCGACATTGGGCTCGATGGTCAGGCGACGCTTGTTCTTGTAGTCGCGGCCGAATCGCACCGTGCCGGAAATTTCCGCGATCACCGCGGCCTCCTTCGGACGGCGTGCCTCGAACAGTTCCGCGACACGCGGCAGACCGCCGGTAATGTCGCGCGTCTTGGCGCTCTCTGTCGGCATGCGCGCGATGACATCGCCGGCTTTGACGTGACCGCCCGGATCGACCGACAGGATCGCATCGACCGCAAGCAGGTAGCGGGCGTCGCCGCCGCGGGCGAGTTTGAGGATGCGGTCATCGCGCCCCTTGATCACGATGGCCGGCCGCAAGTCGGACTGTCCGCGGGCGGCGCCGGAGCGCCAATCGATCACCACGCGCTTGGCGATGCCGGTCGACTTGTCGAGCGTCTCCGACATCGACTGACCCTCGACGAGATCTTCGAAGCCGATCGTGCCTTCCACTTCGGTGAGGATCGGCCGCATATAGGGGTCCCATTCCGCCATGCGTTGGCCTCGTCCAATATGGTCGCCTTCATCGACCTTGAGGCGGGCGCCATACGGGATGCGGTGGACGGCGCGTTCGGTGCCGTCCTGGTCCACCACGATCATCGCCATGTTGCGCGTCATGCAGATCAGTTCGCCATCCGAATTGCGCACCACGTTGCGGTTCTTGATTCGGATCGTCCCTTCGAAATTCGATTCGATGAAGGACTGCTCGGAAATCTGCGCCGCACCGCCGATATGGAAGGTGCGCATCGTGAGTTGCGTGCCCGGCTCGCCGATCGATTGGGCGGCAATGACGCCCACCGCTTCGCCCATATTGACCGGGGTGCCGCGGGCGAGGTCTCGGCCGTAACAGGCCGCGCACACGCCGTTGTCGGACTCGCAGGTGAGGACCGAGCGGATGCGGACTTCCTGGATGCCGGCCTGCACGATCCTGTCGACTTCGACCTCGCCGAGCAGCGTGCCGCGCTTGACGATCACCTCGGTGCCGGCGGGGTCGCGCAGGTCCTCGGCGGTGGTGCGTCCGAGGATGCGGCTCGCCAGCGACGCCACCACCTGGCCGGCGTCGATAATGGCGCGCACCTTGATGCCCCCTGTCGAGCCGCAGTCCGCCGCAGTGATGATCGAGTCCTGGGCAACGTCGACCAGCCGCCGGGTGAGATAGCCGGAGTTGGCGGTCTTGAGGGCGGTGTCGGCGAGGCCCTTGCGCGCCCCGTGGGTCGAGTTGAAGTACTCGAGAACGGTGAGGCCTTCCTTGAAATTCGAGATGATCGGGCTCTCGATGATCTCGCCGGAAGGTTTCGCCATCAGGCCACGCATGCCGGCGAGCTGCTTCATCTGCGCCGCCGAGCCGCGCGCGCCGGAATCCGCCATCATGTAGATCGAGTTGATCGGCTGTTCGCGGCCGGACTCCTTGTCCTTCTTGACCGCGGAAATTTCCCGCATCATCTCTTCGGCGATCTTGTCGGTGCACTTCGACCAGGCGTCGACCACCTTGTTGTATTTCTCGCCCTGGGTGATCAGGCCTTCATTGAACTGCTGCTCAAACTCCTTGGCCGCCACCCGGGTCGACTCGACGATCTTCCACTTGGACGACGGCACCACCATGTCGTCCTTGCCGAACGAGATGCCGGCCTTGAACGCGTGATAGAAGCCGAGCGACATGATGCGGTCGCAAAAGATCACGGTATCCTTCTGGCCGCAGTGCCGATAGACGGTGTCGATCAGCTTCGAAATCTCGCGCTTCGTCATCAGCTTGTTGACGGCGTCGAACGGCACCTTGTGATTGCGCGGAATGACTTCGCCGAGCTTCACGCGTCCCGGCGTCGTGTCGTACCAGCGCTGGAAGGCCTTGCCGTTCTCGTCGACGCCTCGCCAGCGGTATTTGATCTTGCTGTGCAACGTAACGGCGCGCTCCGACAGCGCGTGCTCGATGTCGGCCATCTCGCCGAAGATCTTGCCTTCGCCCGGCTCGCCCTCGCGCAACAGCGTGAGATAATAGAGGCCGAGCACGATGTCCTGGCTCGGCACGATGATCGGCGAGCCGTTGGCCGGGTGCAGGATGTTGTTGGTCGACATCATCAGCACGCGCGCTTCGAGCTGCGCTTCGAGCGACAGCGGCACGTGAACGGCCATCTGGTCGCCGTCGAAATCGGCGTTGAAGGCGGCGCACACCAGCGGGTGCAGCTGGATCGCCTTGCCCTCGATGAGCACCGGCTCGAAGGCCTGGATGCCCAGCCGATGCAGCGTGGGAGCGCGATTGAGCAGCACCGGGTGCTCGCGGATGACTTCGTCAAGGATGTCCCAGACCTCCGACTTCTCCTTTTCGACGAGCTTCTTCGCCTGCTTTACCGTGGTCGAAAGACCCTTGGCGTCGAGCCGCGCATAGATGAACGGCTTGAACAGCTCGAGCGCCATTTTCTTGGGCAGACCGCACTGATGCAGCTTCAGCTCGGGGCCGACCACGATAACCGAGCGGCCCGAATAATCGACGCGCTTCCCGAGCAGGTTCTGCCGGAACCGGCCCTGCTTGCCCTTGAGCATATCGGCGAGCGACTTGAGCGGACGCTTGTTGGCCCCCGTGATCACCCGGCCGCGCCGGCCATTGTCGAACAGCGCATCGACCGCCTCTTGAAGCATCCGCTTCTCGTTGCGGATGATGATGTCGGGCGCGCGCAGCTCGATAAGCCGCTTCAGACGATTGTTGCGGTTGATGACGCGGCGATAGAGGTCGTTGAGGTCGGAGGTCGCGAAGCGTCCACCGTCGAGCGGAACGAGGGGGCGCAGATCGGGCGGTATCACCGGCACGACGGTGAGGATCATCCATTCCGGCTTGTTGCGCGATTGGATGAAGGATTCGATCAGCTTGAGGCGCTTGGCGAGTTTCTTCGGCTTTAGGTCGGACTTCGACTCGGCGATCTCGATGCGCAGTTCCGCCGCGAGCTTTTCAAGATCGAGGCCCTTGAGCATTTCGCGGATCGCCTCGGCGCCGATCGCCGCGGTGAAGCTGTCTGGTCCGAACTGCTCCTGCGCCTTGAGATACTCATCCTCCGACAACAGCTGTCGGTCACCCAGCGAGGTGAGGCCAGGCTCGAGCACTACGTAGTATTCGAAATAAAGGATGCGCTCGAGTTCCTTGAGCGTCATGTCGAGCAGCAGGCCAATGCGGCTCGGCAGCGACTTGAGGAACCAGATGTGAGCGACCGGGGCAGCGAGCTCGATGTGGCCCATGCGCTCGCGGCGCACGCGCGACAGCGTCACTTCCACGCCGCATTTTTCGCAGATGATCCCTTTGTACTTCATCCGCTTGTACTTGCCGCACAAGCACTCATAGTCCTTGATCGGGCCGAAGATGCGGGCACAGAACAGGCCGTCGCGCTCCGGCTTGAAAGTGCGGTAATTGATGGTTTCCGGCTTCTTGATCTCGCCATAGGACCACGACAAGATCTTCTCGGGGCTGGCGATCGAGATCCTGATCTGGTCGAAGACCTGGGCCGGGGTCTGGGGGGTGAAAAGATTGATGACGTCTTGATTCATGACGGTCTCCGTCTGGAGCGGTACGCCGGCCGGGGCCGGCTCGCTTGTCTCCCGGGTCCGGCGCGGCGGCCGGCGGGCGCGCTCCGGCGAGCAAGCCGGGAGCGCGGGATGCCTTGGGCTAGGCGGTCGCGTTACTCGGCAGCCTCCGCGGTCCCCTCCGCACCGCGCGGCGGCTGCTTGGAATTGTGCAGATCGACGTTCAATCCGAGCGAGCGCATTTCCTTGACCAGCACGTTGAAGCTTTCCGGGATGCCGGCCTCGAAGGTGTCGTCGCCGCGCACGATCGCCTCGTAGACCTTGGTGCGGCCGGCAACGTCGTCGGACTTCACGGTCAGCATCTCCTGGAGCGTATAGGCGGCGCCGTAGGCTTCGAGCGCCCACACCTCCATTTCGCCGAACCGCTGGCCGCCGAACTGCGCCTTGCCGCCCAACGGCTGCTGGGTGACGAGGCTGTAGGGACCGATCGAGCGCGCATGGATCTTGTCGTCGACAAGGTGGTGCAGCTTCAACATATAGATGAAACCCACCGTGACCTTGCGGTCGAACGGCTCGCCGGTGCGGCCGTCGTGCAGCGTGACCTGGCCGGAATGATCAAGTCCGGCAAGGTCGAGCATATGCTCGATGTCGGCTTCCTTGGCGCCGTCGAACACCGGAGTAGCGATCGGCACGCCGTGCTGAAGGTTGGTGCCGAGTTCGATCAATCCGGTCTCGTCGAGCGACTTGATCGTCTCGTCGTCGCCATAGACCTTCTTCAGTGTCTCCTTGAGCGGCTTGAGGTCGCGCCGCTGCAAATAGGCATTCACCGCCTGGCCGATGCGCTGGCCGAGGCCGGCACAGGCCCAGCCAAGATGCGTTTCGAGAATCTGGCCGACATTCATCCGGCTCGGCACGCCGAGCGGGTTGAGCACGATATCGACCGGCTGGCCATCCCCAAGGAACGGCATGTCTTCGAGCGGCACGATCTTGGACACCACGCCCTTGTTGCCGTGGCGTCCCGCCATCTTGTCGCCGGGCTGGATCTTGCGCTTCACCGCGACGAAGACCTTGACCATCTTCATCACGCCGGGCGGCAGTTCGTCGCCGCGCTGCAGCTTCTCGACCTTGTCGAGGAAGCGCTGCTCCAGCCCCTTCTTGGACTCGTCGTACTGCTTGCGAATGGCTTCGATCTCCGCCATCACCTTGTCGTTGGGCGAGGCGAACAGCCACCACTGCGAACGCGGGTATTCCTCCAGCACCGCGCGGGTGATCTTCGATTCCTTCTTGAAGCCTTTCGGCCCGGCAATGCCCTGGCGGCCATCCAGCAGCTCGGCGAGCCGGCCATAGACGTTGCGGTCGAGGATCGCCTGTTCGTCGTCGCGGTCCTTGGCAAGGCGCTCGATCTCCTCGCGTTCGATGGCGAGCGCACGCTCATCCTTCTCGACGCCGTGGCGGTTGAAGACGCGCACCTCGACGACGGTGCCCTGGACGCCCGGCGGTACCCGCAGCGAGGTATCGCGCACATCGGAGGCCTTTTCGCCGAAGATCGCGCGCAGCAGCTTTTCTTCGGGCGTCATCGGGCTTTCGCCCTTGGGCGTGATCTTGCCGACCAGAATGTCGCCGGCATGGACCTCGGCGCCGATATAGACGATGCCGGCCTCGTCGAGGTTCTTGAGTGCCTCTTCGGAGACGTTCGGAATGTCGCGCGTGATCTCCTCGGGACCGAGCTTGGTGTCCCGTGCCATCACCTCGAACTCCTCAATATGGATCGAAGTGAAAACGTCATCCTTGACGATGCGCTCGGAGAGCAGAATCGAGTCCTCGAAGTTGTAGCCATTCCAAGGCATGAAGGCGACGAGCACGTTGCGGCCAAGCGCAAGTTCGCCGAGGTCGGTCGAGGGACCGTCAGCGATGATATCGCCCTTCTTCACCGCATCGCCGACCTTCACCAGCGGGCGCTGGTTGATGCAGGTGTTCTGGTTGGAGCGCTGGAACTTCATCAGCCGGTAGATGTCGACCCCGGACTTGGTGGGGTCGAGGTCCTCGGTCGCGCGCACGACGATGCGGGTGGCGTCGACCTGATCGACGATCCCGGTCCGCCGCGCCGCAATGGCGGCGCCGGAATTGCGGGCGACGACGCCCTCCATCCCGGTACCGACGAACGGTGCCTCGGCGCGCACCAGCGGAACGGCCTGGCGCTGCATGTTCGACCCCATCAACGCCCGGTTGGCATCGTCGTTCTCAAGGAACGGGATCAGCGCCGCCGCGACTGAGACGAGCTGCTTGGGCGACACGTCCATGTAGTCGACGCGATCGGGAGAGACCATCAGCACGTCGCCGGCATGCCGGCACACCACCAGGTCCTCGGTGAAGCGACCTCGATTGTCGAGCGGCACGTTGGCCTGGGCGACGTAATAGCGGCCCTCCTCCATCGCGGAAAGGTAGATCACCTCATCGGCGACGCGGCCGTCCTTCACCTTGCGGTAGGGCGTCTCGACGAAGCCGTATTTGTTGACGCGCGCATAGGTCGCGAGCGAGTTGATGAGACCGATATTCGGGCCTTCCGGCGTTTCGATCGGGCAGATGCGGCCGTAATGGGTCGGGTGGACGTCGCGCACTTCGAAGCCGGCGCGTTCGCGGGTGAGACCGCCCGGCCCGAGCGCCGACAGGCGCCGCTTGTGCGTGATCTCCGACAGCGGATTGGTCTGGTCCATGAACTGCGACAGCTGCGAAGAGCCGAAGAACTCGCGCACCGCCGCTGCCGCCGGCTTGGCATTGATGAGGTCCTGCGGCATCACGGTGTCGATGTCGACCGACGACATGCGTTCCTTGATGGCGCGCTCCATGCGCAAGAGGCCGATGCGGTACTGGTTCTCCATCAGTTCGCCGACCGAGCGGACGCGCCGATTGCCGAGATGGTCGATGTCGTCGATTTCGCCCTTGCCGTCGCGCAGATCGACGAGCGTGCGAATGACCCCGATCACGTCTTCGCGGCGCAACACCCGCAGCGTGTCGTCGGCCTGAAGATCGAGGCGCATGTTCATCTTGACGCGGCCGACCGCGGAGAGGTCATAGCGTTCGGAATCGAAGAACAGCGATCGGAACATCGCCTCGGCCGTCTCCACCGTCGGCGGTTCTCCCGGGCGCATGACCCGGTAAATGTCGAACAGCGCGTCTTCACGCGTCATGTTCTTGTCGACGTTCAGCGTATTCCTGATGTAGGCGCCGACATTGACATGATCGATGTCGAGAACCGGGATCTCCTTGTATCCCGCCTCGTTCAACAGTTTGAGCATCTTCTCGGTGATTTCGCCGCCGGCCTCCACATAGATCTCGCCGGTCTTCGTGTTGACGAAGTCTTCAGCGACGTAATGACCGATCAGTTCCTCGTCGGTCATGCGCAAGGCGCGCAGGCCTTTTTCGGCAAGCTGCCGGGCCTGGCGCACCGTCACCTTCTTGCCGGCTTCGACGACGACCTTGCCGCTGTCAGCATCGATGAGGTCGTTTACTGCCTTATAACCGCGCAGGCGATTGCCGTCGAACGGCACCCGCCAGCCGTCTTTGAAGCGCTTGTAGACGACCTTCTTGTAGAAGGTGTCCAGGATTTCCTCGCCGTCGAGGCCGAGCGCGAACAAGAGCGAGGTCACCGGGATCTTGCGGCGGCGGTCGATGCGCGCATAGACGATGTCCTTGGCGTCGAACTCGATGTCCAGCCAGGAACCACGATAGGGAATGATGCGGGCAGCAAACAGCAGCTTGCCTGAAGAGTGGGTCTTGCCTTTGTCGTGATCGAAGAACACGCCGGGGGACCGGTGCATCTGCGACACGATCACCCGTTCGGTACCGTTCACGATGAAGGTGCCGTTATTGGTCATGAGCGGGATGTCGCCCATGTAGACATCCTGCTCCTTGATATCCTTGACCGAGCGCGCGCCGGTGTCCTCATCGATATCGAACACGATGAGCCGCAGCGTCACCTTGAGCGGCGCCGCATAGGTCATGCCGCGCTGGCGGCATTCATCGACATCGTACTTGGGCGGCTCAAACTCGTAGCGCACGAATTCGAGCTGGGCGGTGTTGGAAAAGTCGGAAATCGGGAAAACGGACTTGAAAACTGCCTGCAGCCCCTCATCGGGACGGCCGCCCGGCGGCTCCTTGACAAGCAGAAACTGGTCGTAGGACGCCTTCTGAACCTCGATGAGGTTGGGCATCTCCGCGATTTCTTCGATTTTGCCAAAAAACTTACGGACCCGTTTTCGACCGGTGAACGTTTGTGCCATCGTGGCCTCTTCTGCCTCCGGCCGCCTGTGGCAGCGGAGGGGTGTTCCGGCGGCTCGGAACGGCGGCGCCGGAAGCTTATCTAAAGGAAGGCGGAAGCGACCCATCCGCCGTCGCGCGGATGCGACACGCTGCGCGGAGTCCCGCAGTCCGGGATTTCGCACAGCATGTGTTTTGTGGCGATCGGAACAATAGAACCAACATATAGGTGCCCAATTGCGAATTGCCACTAACGAGCATCCGCCGTCGCCTTCTCCAGGCGACGCCGGACATGCCCGCACATAACCCCCGCCCCGCGGCACCAGGCGCGGCTTCGGCCGCGCGACGCGCGCAATGTGCGTCGTCTCCGGCTCTATTTGAGTTCGACCTTGGCGCCGGCCTTTTCGAGCTGGGCCTTGACCTTCTCGGCTTCGTCCTTCGACACGCTTTCCTTTACGTTCTTCGGGGCGCCCTCGACCAGATCCTTGGCTTCCTTGAGGCCGAGCCCGGTGAGTGCACGTACCTCCTTGATGACCTCGATCTTCTTCTCGCCGGCCGCGGCCAGCACCACCGTGAACTCGGTCTTCTCCTCGACCGGCGCGGCGGCGGCGCCGGCGCCGGGAGCGGCGATCGCCACCGCTGCGGCAGCCGACACGCCCCACTTGTCCTCAAGGAGCTTGGCCAGTTCGGCGGCCTCGAGAACAGTGAGGCCGGACAGCTCGTCCACAAGTTTCGACAAATCAGTCATGACATCGACTTCCTTCAGGTTCGACCTTCAGCCAAGAGGGTTAAGCGCCAGCGGCGGCATTGTCCTTGTCTGCGTATGCCTGCATGACGCGGGCAAGCTTGGAAGCGGGGGCGTTGACCACCCGCGCGATCTTCGTGGCCGGGGCCTGGATGAGGCCCACAAGCTTCGCCCGCAGCTCGTCAAGCGAGGGCAGCGCGGCGAGCGCCCGGACGCCTTCCGGATTGAGCACGGTGCGCCCCATCGCTCCGCCGAGAATGATGAATTTGTCTTTCGTCTTGGCGAAATCGCTGGCGACCTTCGGTGCTGCCACCGGATCGCCGGAATAGGCAATCAAAGTCGGCCCCTTGAGCAACGGAGCGATCACGGCCGCGTCGGTTCCATCCAAGGCAATTTTGGCGAGTTGGTTCTTGGCGACCTTCACCTCGGCGCCTACCTGCTTCATCTGTTGCCGCAGTTTCTGCATGTCGGAGACGGTGAGGCCCGAATAATGCGCGACCACCACCACGCCCGAACCCTTGAACACCGCGTTCAGCTCACTGACCGCCGCTTTTTTTTCCGCTCGATCCACTTGCTTACTCCACCGAGATCTCAGCCGCTTTGTGCATCAAACCGCCGGATCGCAACCCGTCATCCTGACCCGCGATCGACACAATCGACTGCCAAACGTCTCCCGACGGGCAAGTCTAGCTCCTGGCCCGTGCAGGCACCTGCCGTCAGAATTCAAAGCATTTCGCAGTGCCCGACGCCCGTCTGCGGCCCATCCGATCTGAGCTCCGACCGTGCCGCAGAAACCGATTGGCCCGTCTTTTGTTTTTTGTCGTTTTCCAAACCCCCGCCATTCGCAACTTGCGACTAGCTTTTGCGCGAACGTTCTCCTTCTGATCCGGTTTTCTTAAAAGCACGCAGAAGCGCGCCGACGCCACAGGGGCCAGCACGCCCGTCACGACTATTTAATGACTGCTCGAAGCATTGCCAAGCAATTTTTTGCAATGCACCGGAAGCAACTTGGTTCCGCCGGCGCCGCAATTGGCCTAACAAGCCAGGAAGGACGCCGGCAGCGTTGCCGGCGCGGTCCGTTGGACAGGATGCGCGTCATGGCGGAGTTCCAGCCAGTCCCCAGGCTCAAAATCAGACCCGACTACATCATCAAAGTCGACCTCGACGAACGCGCCTTCGTCTTCCCCGCCGGCAAATCGGTCTCCCAGATCGCCTTTGCGACAGAAGGGCGGTTGATCCATTTAGAGGTGGTCTATCCGTTCAATGAGACGCACACGCCACCGCGCCTGGTGACCCTCGGCTTGGAGGATGCGCGGGAACTCGGGCGGCGGCTCGTTGATGCCGTCTACCAGGCACGCACGCAGCTCGCGATCTCGGACGGCATGCGCATCGCGATCAATGTGGTGGCGAATGGCTATCACCTCCAAATCGGCGACATGACCGAGCCAACCGACCTCTACCTCAGTACTGGCTGCATCTGGCGCGTCTGCCAGGGCCTGTTACGCATCGTCGACCGCATCGCGCCGGTGGAAGCGAATTGACACGACGCCGTCCTCGCTGACCAGTTCAGCTGTTTTCAGAGTAACAGTAGCTCCGATCCTCCCTCGCACAGAGCAGCGGGGGAGGATGAAAAGAGCTGATGGGATCAGTGCTACTGGAGCGCCGTCGAGGGGCTGACGACGCTTGCAAGTTCGACCTTCACTCCGGGTCCCATGGTCGATGAGATGGCGACGCGATTGATATAGTGTCCTTTGGCGCCGGGCGGCTTTGCTTTCTGCACGGCGTCGGCAAACGCCTTGATGTTCTCGACCAGCTTGTCGGCGGGAAACGAGGCCTTGCCGACCCCGGCATGGATGATGCCAGCCTTTTCAACGCGGAATTCGACCGAGCCGCCCTTCGAGGCTTTCACGGCCCCGGTCACGTCCATCGTCACGGTGCCGACCTTCGGGTTCGGCATCAGTCCGCGCGGGCCCAAAACCTTGCCGAGGCGGCCGACCAGCGGCATCAGGTCGGGCGTCGCGATGCAGCGGTCAAAATTGATGTTGCCGGCATTGATCTGCTCGACGAGGTCTTCGGCACCGACGACGTCGGCGCCCGCTGCCCGCGCTTCGTCCGCCTTGGCGCCTCTGGCAAAAACGGCAACCCGCTGGGTGCGGCCGGTGCCGTTCGGCAACGCAACGACGCCGCGCACCATCTGATCGGCATGGCGGGGGTCGACACCGAGATTCATGGCAATCTCGACGGTCTCGTCGAATTTCGCGCTGGCGCGCTCCTTAACCAAACCGACGGCGTCGGCGATGGGATAAAGCTTTGTGCGGTCGATGCCCTCGCGGGACTTGACCACGCGTTTTCCGTGGCTCGCCATCTCATTCCCTCACTTCGATGCCCATCGAACGGGCGGAGCCTTCGACCATGCGCATCGCCGATTCGACGGTGTCGCAGTTCAAGTCCTTCATCTTCTGCTCCGCGATTTCCTTGACCTGCGCCTTGGTCACGGCACCGGCGCGGTCGCGGCCGGGTGCCTTGGCGCCGGACTGGATTTGCGCTGCTTTCTTGAGGAAAAAGGAGACCGGCGGCGTCTTCATCTCGAACGAGAAGGAGCGGTCCCCATAGATCGTGATGACGACCGGAATAGGGGTGCCTTTTTCCAGCTTCTGCGTCTGGGCATTGAAGTTCTTGCAGAACTCCATGATGTTGAGGCCGCGCTGACCCAGCGCCGGCCCGATCGGTGGCGACGGGTTTGCCGAGCCTGCCGGCACCTGCAGCTTCAAATAGCCGGTGATTTTCTTCGCCATGAACTACTCCTTGCGGCGAGCCCTTTGGCGCGCCGGGTTCGTGGTCCGGGAAGGCCGCGGCAGGCGGCCCTGCCTCCCACAATGCCGCGCATGCGAGGTGCGGCGGGACCGTTCCATACTCCAGAACCGGAGCGGACGAGAAGCCCCAAACGCGTAGAGGCGCGGGCAATCTCAGCTTTTCTCGACTTGGCCAAACTCCAGTTCGACCGGCGTCGCGCGGCCGAAGATCGAGACCGCAACCTTGACGCGCGAACGGGCTTCGTCGACCTCCTCGACAGTGCCGTTGAACGAGGCGAAGGGACCGTCGGAAACGCGCACCTGTTCGCCGACTTCGAAAGTGACCGAAGGCTTGGGTCGTTCGATGCCCTCCTGCACCTGGTGCAGGATGCGCGCGGCCTCGGCGTCCGAGATCGGCATGGGCTTGTTATCGGCGCCGAGGAAGCCTGTCACTTTCGGGGTGTTCTTGATGAGGTGGAAAGCTTGGTCAGTCAGTTCCATCTTCACCAGTACATAGCCCGGGAAGAACTTGCGCTCGGCATCGACCTTGCGGCCGCGGTGCACCTCGACGACCTTTTCCTTCGGCACCAGCACCTCTTCGAAAAGATCGGACAGGCCACGCTGCTTGGCCTGCTCGCGAATCGAATCGGCGACCTTGTTTTCGAAATTCGAATAGGCGTGAACGATGTACCAGCGTTTTGCCATGGCAACGTCCGTTCAACTACCAATCCCAAGGACGAGGGTGACCAGCACGCGAATGACCTGATCAGCCAACAGGAAGAACGCACCGGCGAGCGCAGACATGACGAAGACCATGATCGTCGTGATCAAGGTCTCGCGCCGGCTCGGCCAAGTGATCTTTGCCGTCTCCTGACGGACTTCTTGCAAGAATTTGAAGGGACTGACCTTGGCCATGGTGTCGTTCCAGGTGTTCGTCCGAACTGCACTGCGGACGGTTGCTTAAAAGGCGGGGCCGCCGAAACCGGGCAAGCCCATTGTTCGTCCATCTCATGGACGCGGCCAGATCCCGGACTTTGTGGGGATGCCATCGCTGCGGGAGTCCGAAACCGGGCCGCAAGCGTTCAGAGTCTCCTACTGCGGGCGGGGAACAAAATCAAGCGGCGGCGGCGCCGTGACTGATGCCTGTTGTCGCGGTTGCCCGGCTCGGCCGCCTCCGCGGCAGAAACAGCACCACCGACATCTCACGCCGGACTGGTGCCGCGCCGACAAGATCCGTGCGCATCCCGCAACGTAACCGGCAAGGGTGCATGCGCATCACATCGTGGTCGGAATTGCCGCGATCAAGAGCGGGACCGGCGGCGCAAAGTCGCGAGGCCGGCGGTTGCACCGCGCCGCGCCACAGGTCTCACCCCTCTTATGCGGCGGCGCGAAATAACTATCGGAGCGGGATGCGTTCAGCTTGAATCGCCTCCCGCTCGGTTCTCTTTGATTTTGTGCATGATCTTGTCCGAAAAGTCTGCAACTTTACGGGATCATGCGCCAGATGCTGCGTAACAGCGAAGCACCAACTCAGGCGTTGTTCGGAAACAAATGTCTCAATCCGAGTCACCACCCGCGCAAGCGACGCGCAAGCGGATGGTCCAGTAAACACCGTGTTTTCAATGAGTGCACAATCGTCACGCCAGGGGTTATTCGATGCCCCGCTTTCGCGGGGCATCACAATCTACTTATTCACGGGGGTGCCGGTTCTCGCGTTCGAACGTCAGCAGGGCGAGGTATTTACGACGCTTCGACTTGTGCGGACGGTTCAGCTGCGGCCCGACGTATTCTGGGATGTATTCGGGCGGGGCTTGTTGGCTTCATGGTGGCCAATAACGCATCCGGCGGCGGCGCCCGCAGTGCCATGATGGCCGGCAAAGTGGCCAGCAATGCCACCGATTATGGCGCCTTTGATACATCCTTTCGCCTCGGCGGGCGCGGAAGCGCCAATGATTGCCGCCACAATGACGGCGCACCCAAACAACTGCTTCATGAGCGGAACTCCCTTTGAGCCTCCGCTCAACGTGTCTCCTCGCGGTCTGGTTCCAGCCCGCGATGTCGGATCGCAGCCGGCTTCGAGCGCACGAGATTCGGGCCGCCGGAAACACCTTTGCTGATTGAACCGGCGCCGGCTTACTGCTCGCCGATGAAGCCGGCAATCTTCCAGCTGGTGCCCTCTTTGGCGTAGCAGACTTGTTCGGGGTTGAGTGAGGACAGGTCGGATTCGTTGATGTAGCCGACCTTGCCGGATGGCGTCACGATGCGAAGGTAGTCGGAGTCGCGAGGTGACGCGCCGGGTGGGGCGTCGTCGGAAATCACGCGAACGAGGTTCAAACCAAGCTTTTCGATGATCGCCGCGTCGGGCCGCGGCGCCTCGCGCACCTCGATGCCGGCCTTGTTCGGATACCCCCAGTCGTCGGGTTCGGTATCGGTCTGCTTGGCGACCTGGTCGGCGGCGCGTTCGTCATAGGTGGGGTTTGCCGGCGCGCACAACACGCCCTTGCGGTCGGTGAACTGTTCCAGCGTGGGATCGCGGGCGGCTTCCTCAAGCGCCTGCCATCCGCCGCCATCCTTGGCGTCGAGTTCGAGGGCAGCAGCGAGATTGTCGATGCCGCTCTTTCGCCGGTTGGCACGATCGCCCTGCTCGCCGACCCAGAAGAAGTTGCGCGCGACCACGAGATTTCCGAGCGCACGGCGGTCCTTGCGCCGCGCCACATCGCCAAGCTGCTTGCGGAATACCTCAAAGCTCGGGTCGTTGTAGGCAGGCGGCAACGTCACCGGAACGAGGTCATAGGGTTTCGGCGCGGGAAAGATCGGGAGGGTAATTGCGGGCCGCGCCTCGCCGGACTGTTTTGGTCCGTCCGGACCCGGCGTCTGCGCCGTGGCGAACGAGGAGGTCAGCGCCAAGCCAAGACCGGCGGCGAGGATGATGGCCGAACGGGAGAAAAGGGGAGCGCGCATCTAACCTCTCCAGATATGTCGATTCGGAACACTTCGTTTTCTGGCACGAACGCTCCATCCCTTTGCTGTCATGCCCCGCTTCAAGCGGGGCATCCAGCAACCCCATGAGTGGCATTGGGAAACATTGGTTTCAAATGACATTCCGGTGGTTCCTGGATCGCCCGGTCGAGCCGGGCGATGACAATCGAGGGTCGGGGTTGGCGACAGAACAGTTAAGGGCAATAGGGCCGGATTGCGTCGGCACCGCGGCGCGGCACGATCCACATGCGGTGATGCGTTACTCGGTTGGGGGGCGCGAGGAGAGGAGCCTCGCTGGGCAGACCGTCGGACCGCACCACCGGTTCAAACGCGCTGGGCCCCGGCCCGGGACCGGGTTCCCTCACCCGCGCCGCTGCCGTAGGATGGCGCCGTCGAGGGAAGCGCGTGGCCTTTCCCCGCGGCCGGGTCGGCCTCATGCCAAGCATAACCATTTAGCACGACGAGGAGGGATCAAATGAAAGCATCGCGTGTCCTCACGGTTCTTTGCAGCTCCGCGCTCGCAGTCGCATTCGGCGCCGGGGCCGCCCATGCGGAGCTGAAGAAGCAGCGGGTCGACTACAAGGAGGGCAATACGGCGCTATCCGGCTATCTCGTCTATGACGACGCGTTCTCGGGCAAGCGGCCCGGCGTGCTGATGGCGCACAGCCGCGCCGGCATGGCCGAGGAGATCATGAACGACTCCGACATGGTCGCAAAGATGGGTTACGTCGTGTTCGCCGAAGACATTTTTGGCAAGGGCGTGGTGCCGAAGGATGTTCCGGAGATGCAGGCCCAGACCGTGATCTACAACAAGGATCGGCCGCTGATGCGGGCGCGCTCCGTCGCCGGCTTCGACGTGCTCAAGGCCAACCCAATGGTCGATCCGACAAAGCTCGCCATCGTCGGCTACTGCTTCGGCGGTACCGTTGCCGTCGAGCTCGCCGAAACCGGTGTGCCTGTCGCCGGCATCGTTTCCGTGCACGGCTCGTTCCGCGACTTCCAGCCCGAGCGGGCGAAGAACATCAAGGGCCGTGTCCTCATTCTGCACGGGGCCGAGGACCCGGTCGCGCCGCTCGCCGAGGTCAATCTGCTGGTCGACCAGCTTCGCGCCGCCAAGGTGAAATGGGAGTCGAAGTCTACAGCGGCGCGCAGCACGCCTTCACCAACCCGCAGAACGCCGATGAACAGCGGGCCGACCGCGAATACAAGGCCGCACTGCCGCGCTTCCTCAAGGAAGTCTTCAACGGCGAGTAATCTCTCCAAATCACGTGACGTGGACGGGGCGGGCGCGAAAACGCCCGCCTCGCCTTTTCCTGCCGAATTGCATTGCGGCCCCGGCCTTGCGCGGGCGCCATCGTCCGCTATATCCCACCTGTCCCACCGGAGCGGGATGCGTTCAATTGGAATCGCCTCCCTATTTGGCGCGTGATCTTCGTCCGAAAAGTCCGCACCTTTTCGGAATCATGCGCGGAGCGGGCTGCGTTTCAGCTTGAACCGCCTCCCGCTCGGTTGTGTTTGATTTGGCGCATGATCTTCGTCCGAAAAGTCCGCACCTTTTCGGAATCATGCGCGAGCTGAGCGAGATCGGCGGCATGAGCACCGAGCAGACCGACGTGGCCCCGCCCGCGAGCGGCGCCGAAAGCCATCCCTTCCAGGCCGAAGTCGCAGAACTCCTGCGGCTGATGGTGCATTCGGTCTATTCCGAGACCGACATTTTTTTGCGCGAGTTGATTTCGAATGCCTCCGATGCTCTTGACCGGCTGCGCTACGAGGCGATCTCCGCGCCGGAGCTGATCACTGACGGCAGCCCGCTCGCGATCCGCATCACGCCGGACAAGGCGGCCGGGACGGTGACGGTGTCCGACAACGGCATCGGCATGGAGCGCCAGGAGCTGATCGATCATCTGGGCACGGTCGCCCGTTCCGGGACGCGCGCCTTCATGGCCCGCCTCGCCGAGTCCAAGGACGGCGCCGGCCTCATCGGGCAATTCGGGGTCGGCTTTTATTCGGCCTTCATGGTGGCGGACCGGATCGAGGTGACCAGTCGCCGGGCGGGAACCGCCGAGGCCTTCACCTGGACGTCGTCAGGCGGCGTGGGGTTCGAGATCGCGCCTGCCAGCGCCGAAGCCGCCGCCCGCGTTTCGCGCGGCACCGAGATCGTGCTGCACCTGAAAGAGGAGGCCAAGCGCTACCTCGAGCCTTACGAGATCGAGCGGATCGTGCGGACCTACTCCGACCATATCCTGTTCCCGATCGAGCTCGTCACCAAGGAGGACAACCAGTCGACGACGACGCGCCAGATCAATGCGGCGAGCGCGCCTTGGCAGCGCCAAAAATCCGAACTCAAGCCGCAGGACCAGATCGAGGCCTACCGCACCATCACCGGCGGCTTCGACGCGCCGGCGATGACGCTGCATTTCCGGGCCGAGGGGCGGCAATCCTACGCGGCGCTGCTGTTCGCGCCGTCGATACCGCCTTACGACCTCTTTGAGGCGGAGCGCAAAGGACGCGTGAAACTCTATGTCCGCCGCGTGTTCATCACCCTGGAGGCCGTGCTGCTTCCGCCCTATCTGCGCTTCATGCGGGGCGTGGTCGACAGCGAGGACCTGCCGCTCAACATTTCGCGCGAGATGTTGCAGAACAATCCGCAGGTTGCGCAGATCCGAAAAGCATTGACGGGCCGCGTGATCGCGGAGCTGGAGCAGCTCGCGGCCAAGGCCGAGCGCGGCGAGGCGGCCGACGCCAACGCCGCCGATGCCTCGGTCCCATCGGGCGACAGCGCCACGCAGCACGCCAAGCCGGAGAAAACCGCGGAGGAAACCGGCAAGGAGCCTGATGCCAAGGACGAAAAGCCTTTTGCAAAAATCTGGAAGGCGTTTGGACGCGTCCTGAAGGAAGGTCTCTACGAGGACCACGAGCGCCGGGACCAACTCCTGCGACTCGCGCGCTTCTCCACCACCGCGGGCGAGATGCGCTCGCTCAAACAGTATGTCGCCGATCTCAAGCTCAATCAGACGGAAATCTACTACTTGGTCGGTGACAGTATCGAGCGCCTGAAGGCGAACCCGAAGCTCGAGGCGGCGCGCGCCCGCGGCATCGAAGTGCTGTTGCTCACCGATCCGATCGACGCGTTCTGGACCGCCGCATCGCTCGATTTCGATGGCAAGCCGCTCAAATCGCTGAGCCAGGGCGAGATCGATTTCCGTCTCGTGCCGCTGCTCGACTCCAATGACAAGCCGCAGGACGCGGCAGCGGCCGGCGCTCTCGATGAGGCCATGATCGTCGCGGCAATCAAGCTCGCGCTCGGCGAGCGCGTCAGCGACGTGCGCGTATCCCAGCGCCTCACCGACAGCCCGGCCTGCCTCGTCGCCGGCGGGAGCGGACCCGACCGCGAGCTCGAACGGATGCTAGCCCGCCACCAGGTTGCCCCGACGGCGAAGCCGATCCTCGAACTGAACCTGCGGCATCCGCTGCTGAAGGCTCTGGCTCAGGCAAAGGCGGATGGCCGCGAGATCGATGTCACGGATTTGTCCCAAATCCTTCTGGAGGAGGCGCAAATCCTCGACGGCGAAACGCCTGCCGATCCGGCGGCCTTCACCTCGCGGCTCAATCGATTGATCATGCGCGGCCTCGGCGTCGCGCCTTAGCGTGTTCCCGAAAAGTTGCGGGAACCCTAAGCGCATCCCGTTTTGGCGCGCATCGGTCACGAAGCTCGGGGCGACGAAAAGCCCCGGTTAGGTTAGGCAGAGCGTCGCCGCTTTGCGCCGTCACACAGCTTTGCTACCGGACTCCGTTTCACCCGACGCCGCGTGACATTGTCGGTCGGCGGCAGGACTTTGCTCTTGAGGTGCTCAAGTGGGACTCATGATCAAGCGAGCCGCGATCCCCCTATGCCTTGCTGTTTTCCTGATGGCGCCCGCCGCGCTGAAAGCGCAGACCATTTATCCGATCGACCGCGCCGAAATCCTCGCCGGCACGCGGTTCGACTTGAAGGTCGAGTTCCCGGACGCGCCGGTGCAGGAAACCGTGCGCGTCACCATCGACGGCGCGCCTGCGGAAGCGGTGCTGGGCAGCGGTGCAACCTTCATCGCGCATGAAGACGGCGCTGACCGTTCAGCCTTCTGGGTCCGCAACGCGATGCTGCCGAAACCGGGACGTTATCGGGTGGAGGCGTCTTCGGGCAATCAGCACGCGGCGGTGACGTGGGAGGTCTATGACACTCCGCCGAGCCGAGCGAAAAATGTCATCCTGTTCATCGGCGACGGCATGTCGATCGCGCACCGCACGGCGGCGCGCATCCTGTCCAAGGGTTTGGTCGAAGGGCGCTACGGTGGCGATCTCGCGATGGATGACATGCCCGCAATGGCGCTGGTCTCGACCTCGGGAACGGACTCGGTGGTAACCGACAGCGCCAACAGCATGAGTGCCTATACGACCGGCCACAAGACCTGCGTCAATGCGATGGGGGTCTATTGCGCGCAGAATCGGGACCCGCTTGCGCATCCGAAGGTCGAGACGATCTCGGAACTGGTCAAGCGGCTGCGGTCCATGGCGGTCGGGGTCGTGACCACCGCGGAAATCGAGGATGCGACGCCGGCCGGCATGGTGGCCCATGTCCGTCAGCGCGCCGACTACAACGATATCGTGAAAATGTTCTTCGACGTACGGCCCGAAGTCATGATGGGCGGCGGCTCGCCGAATTTTCTGCCGCGCTCCGCGAGCGGCTCGAAGCGCAGGGATGATGACGATTACCTCGGCAAGTTCCAGGCAGCCGGTTATCGTCTCGTCACGACAAGGACCGAGGCTCGAAGGCGCCGGTAATGCGGACAAGCTGCTTGGCCTGTTCAATACCGGGAACATTGACGGCGCGCTCGACCGCTTCTTTCTCAAGAAAGGCACGGTGGCGAGCTTCCCCGATCAGCCGGACCTCACGGATCAGGTCCGCGTCGCCCTGAACATCCTGTCAAGGAACGCGAACGGGTTCGTGCTGATGGTGGAGTCCGGCCGCATCGACAAATACACCCACTCGCTCGACTGGGAGCGCGCAGTCTACGACACCATCATGCTCGACAATGCCGTGCGGCTGGCAAAGGATTTTGCGACTTCCCGCAACGATACGCTGATCATCGTGGTCGCCGACCATGCTCATCCCGTCTCTATCGTCGGCACCTATGACGACGATCGGCCGGGGCAGCAGCTTCGCGACAAGCTTGGCGTCTACCAGTTGTCGAAACCGCCAAACTATCCTCCGCCCAATACCAATGGCTATCCGCCCACCGTCGACGTATCGCGGCGTCTCGCCTTCGTGTTCGGAGCGTTCCCCGACTATTGCGACACAGGCCATCCCTCTCTCGACGGCGAGAATGTGCCCGCCGCCCCCGCGCCGGGGGGCTTCGTTGCCAACGAGAAGAATTGCGTGCCGGGGGCGGCGCGCCGCACCGGCAACCTGCCTTTCGCGGTTGGCGCCGACGTCCATGCCGCCGACGACGTGGTGCTGACCGCAAGCGGCCCAGGCGCTGACCTCTTTCACGGCCGCATCGACAACACCGCGGTGTTCCGCGTTATGGCGACGGCGCTCGGCCTAGGCGCCGGCACTGCACGGGCGACCGACGTCCATTGATGGCCTTGTCAAGCCGCGCGCAATTCGAGCACTGCGGCAGCGACCTCCTTCGGCGCTTCCTGCGGGACATTGTGCCCGATCACCGGAATCAGCCGGCGTTGGTATGAGCCGGTAAAGAAGCGCGCGTGTGTTGCCGACGCCGCCGGCAGTCCGACCCCGTCGCCTTCACCTTGAAGTGCGATCGTCGGCACCGAGATCAGCGGCCGTGCGGCAAGCCGCTGCTCGACCCCGTCGTATGATGGATCGCTCGGCGCATAGCCGTAACGATGCCGATAGGAGTGAATGACAACGTCGACAAAATCGGGATTGTCGAAGGATTTTGCGGTTCGCTGGTAAGTTGCGTCATCGAATTTCCAGTTCGGCGACCACAATTGCCACAGCAGTTTGCAGAAGTCCCGCCGGTTCGCCGCCAATCCGGCACGGCCGCGCTCGGTGTGGAAATAGTACTGATACCACAGCCGATGCTCCTGCGCCGGCGGCGCCGGATTGTTCGAGGCCGCGATGTCCTGGATGTTGTAGCCATTCGCGGTGACGAGGCCGCGGACCCGTTCCGGCCATAGCGCCGCGACAATGCAGGCTGCGCGTCCGCCCCAGTCATAGCCGACGAGTACCGCATTCGGCACGTGCAGCGCATCCATCAGATCGAGGAGATCGCGCCCGAGCGCTGCCTGCTGACCGGAACGCGGGGTTTCCGCAGAAAGGAATTGCGTTTCGCCATAACCACGCAGATACGGCACGATGGTGCGGCAGCCGGACGCAACAAGCGGTGGCACCACGTCGTCATAGGCGCGCGGGTCATAGGGGAACCCGTGCATCAACAGCACGGGAAGCCCGGTTTCCGGCCCACTTTCCTCGTAGGCGATCTCCAGCGTCGGCGTGCGCGTGCGCTTGAGCAATGTGGTCCCGGGGGGTTGGGCGACGGCTTCGCGGCCTGGCGAAACAACGGCAGCCGCGGCCACTTGGCCGATCAGCGAACGTCTGTTGAGCATAGCGACACCTCCGCGCGTGCGGCAAGCCAGCCGGATGATACGTACTCATATCACGCAGGGCGAGATCGCGTCGGTCGGTCACGCACGGTCGGTGATTATCCTCCCTCGCGAAGCAAAGCGGAGCGGGGGAGGATAAGGAATATTCATCCACGGATGCCTTAACGAACGCGCAGTGCCGAGGGATGATTTCGGTTCAGCCTTCAATCCGCGAAAAGTCGGCGACCGCGCGGGTGGCAGCACGGATGCGGTTGAGCAGCCTCAGCCGGTTCGCGCGCAAATCCGCCTCGTCCACGTTCACCGTCACCTTGTCGAAGAAGGCGTCGACATGCGGGCGAAGCTTTGCCATCGCGGTCATGGCGGCGGCGAAATCCTCGCGCGCCACCGCGTCGCCGGCCTCTGCCGACGCGGCGTCGATCGCGGCGGCGAGCTCCCACTCTTCCGCCTGCCGAAACAGTTCAGCCGAGGGTTCGCGGGTGTATTCCGCCTTGTCGCGCTTTTCCTCGATGCGGATGATGTTGGTTGCGCGCTTGTAGCCGGCGAGAAGGTTCTTGCCATCTTCGGTGTCGAGGAATTGTCCCAGCGCCTCGACGCGCCGCACGATGACGACCAGATCGTCCTCGCCTTCGAGCGCGAACACCGCGTCGACAAGGTCATGCCGCGCTCCCTGCTCGCGGAGCTGAACTTTCAGCCGGTCGGCGAAGAACGCGAGAAGATCGACCGCGCGGCTATCGACCCGTCGGCCGCCGAAATCGCGCGTCAACCGCCCCGATGCGGCACCGCCAGTGAAGCCGCGGCTCGCGGCTTGCGCCTTTCGGGT
Source organism: uncultured Alphaproteobacteria bacterium (assembly GCA_963844635.1). Taxonomy (GTDB): domain Bacteria; phylum Pseudomonadota; class Alphaproteobacteria; order Rhizobiales; family Xanthobacteraceae; genus JAJPKK01. The sequence goes on along the minus strand of CAWJPD010000011.1, from coordinate 330,591 downwards.
CTCCGCCGCGACAACTGCGCGATCCACCTCCTCGAAATGACGCGACGCGGTGTCGGCGAGGCGAAGCCGCAACGCATTGTCGAGGCAGATGCGGATGACGCCCAGCGCCGCGCGGCGCAGCGCATAAGGGTCCTTGCTCCCGGTCGGCTTTTCATCGATCGCCCAAAACCCGACGAGCGTATCGAGCTTGTCGGCGAGCGCAACGGCAATCGACACCGGATCGGCGGGCACGAGGTCGTCCGGGCCTTTCGGCTTGTAATGATCCTCGCAGGCGCGAGCGATGGCCTCCTCCTCGCCTTGCGCCTGCGCATAATATTTCCCCATCAGGCCTTGCAGCTCGGGAAATTCGCCGACCATTTCGGTGAGCAGATCGGCCTTGCACAGCCGCGCGGCGCGCTTTGCTTTTTCAGGGTCGGCGCCAACGCGCCCGGCAATCGCGGCCGCGAGCCGCTCGATGCGTTCGATGCGCTCCCATTGCGTGCCGAACTTTTCGTGGAAAACGATGTCCTTGAATTTTGGCAGCCGCGCTTCCAGTGGGGTCTTCAGGTCGGTCTCGTAAAAGAACTTGGCGTCGGCAAGCCGCGCGCGGATGACGCGCTCGTTGCCGGCGACGATCGCCGCACCGCCATCGGCAGCTTCTATGTTGGCGACCAGAATAAACTTGTTCACCAGCGCGGTATCGGCCCCGCGCACCACGAAGCACTTCTGGTTGGCGCGGATGGTGGCCCGGATCGCCTCGGGCGGCATGTCGAGGAAGGCGGCATCGAACGAGCCCATCAGCACGACCGGCCACTCGACGAGCCCGGCCACTTCATCGAGCAATCCCTCGTCCTCGACAAGCGCAAAACCCTGCGCGAAGGCGAGGTTCCGCGCATCGGTGAGGATGATGTCGCGGCGGCGCGCCGGGTCGATCACGACTTTGGCGCTGTTCAAGCTTCGCTGCGTAATCCTCGAAGCGGCGGACGCGGATCGCGGCCGGCGCCATGAAACGGTGGCCGTGGGTGGCGTCCCCCGCCGCGATGCTCTCGACCGAGAACGGCACCATTTCGGGTTCCTCGCTCTCGGGGCCGAAGGTCGCGACGATGCCATGCAGCGGCCGCACCCAGGCGAGTGCGCCCGGACGCGCCGAGCGCTCGCCCCAGCGCATCGATTTCGGCCACGGAAACGTGCGGATGACGAGCGGCAGCATTTCCGCAAGCACGTCGATGGCTTCGCGTCCGGGTTTTTCGATCAGCGCCACATAGAAGTCGCCCTTTTTCGGGTCCTTCTGGATCTTGGCCTCAGCGAGCGAGGACAGTCCTGCGCTCTTCAGGAAACCCTGCACCGCATTGTCGGGAGCGCCGACCCGCGGCCCCTTCTTCTCCTCGGTGAGGTCAGGCTGGCGCAGAGGGATGCCGCGCACCGCGAGCGCGAGCCGGCGTGGTGTTGCGAAGGCGGCAGCCGCTTCATAGACCAGTCCCGCGTCGACGAGGCGATCCGTCACCATGCGGCGCAGATCGTCCACCGCGCGCGCCTGCATGCGTGCCGGAATCTCCTCCGAAAATAGTTCCAGCAAAAGATCGGGCATTAACGTTTTCCATTCATCCGCGGCGAAATCTCATCCTCGCAGTTTCGCCGTTTCTGGTCCCGTGCAGCCCTAGCCGAGTAGCGTCTTCTTGCCGGCAAGCGTCCTGCATCGGCTGGCATAACACTTCCATCCTCCCCCGCATCTTTGCGGGGGAGGGGGACCATGCGGAGCATGGTGGAGGGGGCGCGAACGACGGATCGCCGCCTGAAAATTATCTCCCTTTCAGGCGACTGACCCGAAAGCATCGGTAACCTGAAGCAGATTTGCTCTCAGCATATCACTCGAAACCAGAAAGCGCGCGTCATATCGCGTGGGTATCCTGCATGCCATCCGTTCAAGGGTGCCCCCTCCACCGCGCTGCGCGCGGTCCCCCTCCCCCGCTCCGCTGCGCTACGCGAGGGAGGACTCAAATTGTCGCGCCCTGTGCCTTGGCACGGCGCAGATGCTCGTCCAGCCGCGGCATGATCTCGACGAAATTGCAGGGGCGATAACGGTAGTCGAGCTGGTGCAGGAGAATGCCGTCCCAGGCATCGCGGCAGGCGCCCGGCGACCCGGGAAGACAGAAGATGAAGGTGGTGCCTGCGACTCCCGCAGTGGCGCGCGTCTGGATCGCGGAGGTACCGATCTTGCCATGGCTCACGATCAGGAACAGCGTTGCGAACGCGTCCATGCGCTTTTCGAACAGCGGCTCGACCGCTTCCGGCGTCACGTCGCGCCCGGTGAAGCCGGTTCCGCCGGTGGTGATGATCACATCAATCGATGCATCGGCGATCCAGGCCTTCACCTCGGCGCCGATCTTGTCGACATCGTCGCTGACGATGGCCCGAGCGGCGACCGCGTGACCTGCGGCTGCAATACGCTCGGCGAGCGTCGCGCCGGATACGTCATCGTCGACCGAGCGCGTGTCCGACACCGTCAGCACGGCAATCTTAAGCGGCACAAACATCCTGCTTTCGTCGATCCCAGCCATGCTTGCCCACTCGGCGCGGTCGCACGATGGCGTTCGCGTGTTTCAAAAATCGGCGGGGTTGGCCTGCGGCAGCGGCACCAGTTCGTAGTTGAAAAAATCGTTGTTGTTCTCGGCGCAAACATCTTCCGTGAACGCGCGCGCGACGCGTCGGAATTTTTGCACCGCGGACCACGGCGTGGTGAAGGCGCCGGGATCGTCGACATCGATCGCGACGGTGAGGGATTTCCTGTCCGCCGAGAGCGTGAAGCGCTCGACGACGTGCAGCCGGTCGGTATGCGGCGTGCGGTAATTATCGACGAAGCTTTTGGGCGACAGGCCGATGGTGTCGACGACCAGCGTATCCCCGCCCTCGTAGTGCCCGACCGACTCACCATACCATGACGGGGTGACATGCGCCGAATGCGGCACGTCGAGATAAACGCGCCGCATTTCCGGACCGCCCATGTCGATCATCGTCACTTCCGTTGCGGTCTGCAGAAAGACGATCGGCTCGGCCAGCGTATAGACCACGAAGGCGGGAACGCCCGCGGGATAGCAGCGCTCGCGGGCGCGGAACGGAATCTTGCCTGCCAGAACGTCCTCGTTGGCCTTGCGCATCTCTTCCCGGCCCAGGGCAGCAGGATGGGATTGCTGAGATCCGCGACGCGATAGGTCGGTTGCGTCCCGGAGCGTCGCGCGTCGCGATTGTCGACATAAGGATAGCGCTTGTCGTTCGTCACCGGGACGGGTCCGCTCGCAGCCGGCAGCAATTCGTCGCCGACCATGAGCCAGGCGGTATTGCTGTCGATCGCGAAATCGGGCACCTGCGCCGCCGCCGGATTGATCCAGCCGGCCGCGAGAGCCGGGACGGCAAGGATCGCGACCCGGCCTGCAACGGCGAAGACCGTTTTTATCCATCCCAATGCGCTCATTCTCCAACCTCCTCGCCCGCACCATCATCAGACGAGCATGCGCAGGGACGAGAATGGAAAGAATCCACTGAATTACCCCGCAACTCTTGGCGACGATCGTTCAATCTATCGTCGTTCATCCCTTTTGGGAAAGGTCGGGAAATCGCCCACCGAGGCGAGCCTTTACCTCGTCAAGGGTTTGCAAAGACACGCCGCAGAAGGGGCAGAAGTACATGTTGTCCGCGTAGGTCGCCACTCTCCCATCGGTCATTTTTGCTTGCCCAGCGATAATCCTGAACACGCCATTTTCCACGAAAAAATGCCGCTCGCCGGGGAATGACATCGCGGCAGCCATGGATTTGCAGCAGCTGCCGAATTCCGTGGGGTCGTGCATCAGCCGAACTTGCCTTTCGCGTCACCCTCGTCGCCGATTTGGTGTGGCCAAAAGGCCCATCCACGCCGGTTGATACACGCGCGATCACCATAATTCGCGGCGTCACTCGGCGGCCGCAGCCTTGGGGGCGTCGCGCAACACGAAGCGATCGCCCTCGGGAATGATCTCGATGTGGCGGTGATGGAGAGCGACGACCGAAGACCGGTGTCCGATCGAGATGACCGTCGTGTGCGGCAGCCGCCGCGCCAGAACGCCGTAGAGATCGGCCTCCTGCTTTTCGTCGACCGCGGAGGTCGCTTCATCGAGGAACAGCCAGTCCGGCTTCATCAGCAGGGCGCGCGCCAGTGCGAGGCGCTGCAGTTCGCCGCCCGACAGACGCTGCGACCATACGTCTTCGTGATCGAGCTGGTCAGCGAGTTTGCCGATCTGCGCATCGACGAGCGCCGTGCGGATGTCGTCATCCGAATAGGTGCCCGGCATCGCCGGGTAGCTGACGGCAGCACGCAAGCTGGCGATCGGGACATAGGGCTTCTGCGGCACCACCATGACACTGCCGCCCTCCGGAGTTTGGACCCGGCCCTCGCCATAGGGCCAAATGCCCGCAATGGCCCGGAACAGGGTCGATTTGCCGACCCCCGAGGGACCGGACACGGCGACGCTTTCGCCACTCCTGAGCACGAGGTGTCCGGTCTCGATAATATGTCGACCATCGGGCAACGACACGCCGACATCATCCAGTCCGATCCGCGGCGCGCCGGTGCCGACAAGGTGCGCCGGCCCGGACTCGGCGAGTTCCTGGGCGTGTTCGATCGCGGCGTCGAACGAGTTCAGGCGGTCGACCACCGATTTGAAGCCGGCGAGATAGGTGTAGTAATTCACGAAGAAGGTCAGCGCCTGCGACACCTGCGAGAAGGCGCTCGCTGTCTGTGTCATTGCTCCGAGTTCGATCTTGCGCGCGAAATAGAAGGGCGCCGTGAAGACGAACGGAATGATCGGCGAGAGCTGGGCAAAGACCTGCGTGAACGCCGCGACCCGCATGCGCCGGAACACGAGGTCGATGAAGTTCGCGATCAGTGCGCCGAAGCGCCGGTCTACCATCTCTTGTTCCGCGCCTTCGCCGCTCAGAAGCGCAACCTGCTCGGTGTACTCGCGCAGTCTCGCAAGGGAAAAGCGGAAGTCCGCTTCCATATGCTGGCGCTGGAAGTAGAGGCCGATCAGCGGGCGTCCGATCAGGTGCGTGACCAGGGTCCCGGTCGCCGCGTAAAGCAGGGCGACCCAGAACAGGAAACCGGGCACCGGAATATTGGTCCCGGGAAAAGTGAAATTCGCCGAAAGGTCCCACAGCACGATACCAAAGGAGACGAGCGAGGACATCGTTGAGATCAGCAAAATCGAAAATTCATAGAGGCCATAGGAGGTGGTCGATCCATCGGTGCCCCCATTGATGAAACGATAGATGTCCTCGGCGATGCGCTGATCGGGGTTATCGGTCTGCCCCGCGACGAGGCTGATCCGATAATGGTTATGCTGCGCCAGCCATCGCGAAATGAAATGATCGCTGAGCCAGCGCCGCCAGCGGATCACCAGCATCGATTGGGTGAAGAACTCGATGACTGTCGACGAAACATAGGTGAAGGCCCATGGCGTAAAAACGAACAGGAGCTGATGCCAAAAGGTGGCCTCGTCGCGCTTTTGGATGGCGTCATACCAGTCGCGGTTGAAGAAGTTCAGCCGCACCATGATTCCGACCTGCGCCTGGTTGATCAGCACAAGAAAAATCACCATGGCGACGGCAATGCGCCGTTCGTGGGCGGAGAAAGGTGGCAGCGGCCAGATGCGGGCGCGCGATATCTCGTCGGCATTGAAATAGCGGTCGGCGATTCGCATGATTTGCCGGACCGTCGATAAGTGGGCGATCACGTAGACCAGGATCGAGAAGATCGCGACCGTAAGGGGCAGCGATTCAGGCGGCAGATAATCAGCGTACGCATTGGGCCACGCGCCGATGCGGCCGGCGAGGACCACGAGGCCGAACACGATCGTCTCAGTCGAAAAGATTGCGATGAAGATCTTGAGGAAGCTAGATATGTCGGTGGCGCGATAGGTAGCCACGGCGGATACAAGGGCAACGAGGCCAAGCGGTGCACCTGACCACTGCGCACTCCCGGCAGCCTGTGCGATCACAAGAATGCCGAACAGGGCAACGCTCACGCTCAGGAGTTTCATCGATCGTTCATGGCCTCGCGATCCGGTCAGGCTCGGCGCGCGCCGATCCCGTGCCTCAATGTATCACATCGGCGGACTGTCGCCGCCGCGCGCCATCGCTGCTACAAGCTTTTCGCCGCGGACCCGGAGGAAAGCAGGTGGCGTGCTCCGTGGCGATCTGGGTTCCCAGCGGGAATGACTGCGTCAGTCGCCGGCCGTTCGCCGCACCATGCTGCTGATTCCTGCCGAGCATCGTGGCAGTTAGACTGATTTGGTGGAAGTCCTGAGTTGGGACCACCGATACGAGCGGGCCGGAGCGATGACGAACGAAAAGCGGCAGGCCGAAGCAAAGCAGGGCGCCACGAAGGAGCAGCGCCGGGAGGAAGACTCCAACGCCAAAATCGTTCGGCACCTTTCGGCGACCGCCCCTCGCGAGGCGCCTCCGATCCCGGTGTCGCCTCACCTTCTGACCTGGTGGTTCGGGCTGATGGCGCTGGGCGGTATCGGATTAGGAGTCTACGCCGACCGGCGCCCATTCGGAGGCGGCCTGTTCGGTCACCCTCTGATCATCTTCACAGCGATCACCGCGGCTTGCTTGTTTTCACTGAGCGGATTGCACCAGCGACCACTAACGAGGCTGATCTCGCTACCGAACCTCATTGCGGGGGCGGTCATTGCCGTCCTCTGCTTTCTGCTCGGCAGATGGTTTGGGCCGAACCTGACGGGCATGCCCTGAGCATGGAGGTACATGCACTTTCCATCTTGCTCTCGGTCGAGGCAATCAATACCGCCTGAACAGGCCGACAAGCTTGCCTTGGATGCGAACGCGATTTGGCGGCAGGATGCGGACTTCATACGAGGTGTTGGCCGGCTCGAGAGCGATTGAGGCGCCGCGGCGACGGAACCGCTTCAAAGTGGCTTCTTCTTCATCGATCAAAGCGACGACGATGTCGCCGGTATCGGCCGCCTCGCTTTTCTTGATCAGTGCGATGTCGCCGTCGAGGATGCCGGCCTCGATCATCGAATCGCCGCGCACTTCGAGGGCAAAATGTTCGCCCGTCGACAGAAGGTCGGCAGGCATGTTGATGACGCTGCTCTTGCTCTGGATCGCCTCGATCGGCGTGCCGGCTGCAATGCGGCCCATCACCGGAACGGCGACCGGCCGGCCGAAATCGTCATCCCCGGACGGCGCGCGCACACGACCGAGGTTTCCCTCGATCACATTGGGAACAAAGCCACGGGTGCGCGTGCTGCCGACCCCGTGCGCGACCAATTCCGGCAGCTTTATCACTTCGATGGCGCGAGCCCGGTTAGGCATCCGGCGAATGAAACCACGCTCTTCCAATGCGGTAATCAGGCGATGAATGCCGGACTTGGAGCGCAGGTCGAGCGCCTCCTTCATCTCGTCGAAGGAGGGCGGTACACCGGCCTCCTTCAATCGCTCATGGATGAAGCGCAGAAGCTCGTACTGCTTGCGTGTCAACATTCGCTCTTTCTCCCCCGGCTGCCCGGGACCGCCGGACACTGCCTACGTTTGCATCACCCGCGAGCGATTTCCGCAGCGCGACCGTATCGCCGTGACTCATGACGCGGCCTTAAAACAAATCATGAACGGAAGCTATCCGTTCCATATGTGTTCCGCAACCCCTTAATTTGGGGTGTATGAAGCGGAGCGTTGCTTAAAATCGAACCTCAAGCACGTTGGCGGGTCGCCGAGCTGACGCGAAGCTTCATCCGGGTTCGCGTAGCGTAACTTGGCAACCGCATCACGAGGCCCGTCCACCCCGGCAGCGTTTCCAGTTCCAGTAAGGCGACCGCCAGCGCCGCTTCTCTGACCGCAACGCCGAGCAGGGTGCGTCGTCAATGCAAAGTTGGGAGCAGCTTGAGTTCACGGCGAATGGCTTCTCGTTAGCTTGCGTGTGCCGTCCATTGTAGTTTCGATGCGTGAGACCATTGCTTCCCGCCGGAGTGCTCATTGAGCCACGCTCAACCTCGGCTTCGCAAGTTCGTGGGCGCCGCTATTCGAGAACGGTTCCCGCGGTTGCCGGACTCGCTCCGGAATATCCACCGCCGATTTTCTGAGCTGAAAGAGCATTGGCTTCTCATCCATCCGATCGTGAGCGCGGCGCCGTTGCTCGAGGCAGCAATCGTCGAGGGGCGTCCCTACGCTGCCGGAAAGATGGGAGCGGTTGAAGCAGCCGTCATCAGGATGTTTCTAAGGCGGTCCCGTGCGCTGGCGCGAGGACATGTCCCGTTACGTTATTCTGCGTGGGCCCTCGACGCGCTGTACCTCAATGCTGGAGTTTTTCCCTCGGATGAGGGTGTCTTCGATCGTTTCAGCGGGGTTTATCTGGAGGCCCTGAAGGCCTGTGATGCCCTTGCCTGGTGGGATGTCGCGGTTCAGGGCAAAATCCTCCGCACCCATTGTCCGCAAGGGACGCTTGTGAGGTTCGAGAGCCTTGATCCGTGTTTCTCGACACGTCCCTGGTCGCGCAAATTGCAAGGAAAGCGCGTTCTTGTCATTTCACCGTTCGCCACCACGATCGAGCAACAATACGCGAAGCGCCGCTTGCTATGGACGAATGCTGAGATGTTGCCGGAATTCGGCCTTCTCACCGTCCGTGCGCCGCTGAGTGCGGGCCTCGTGGCTCCCGAAAGTCGCGATTGGTTCGAGGCGTTGGGCCATATGAAGGGAAGAATGGACGCGCTTGACTATGACGTGGCGTTGGTCGGTGCCGGCGCGTTCTCATTGCCCTTGGTTGTCCATGCGAAGTCGCGAGGCAAAGTCGGTGTCCATCTCGGTGGCACCACCCAGGTATTGTTTGGGATTCTCGGGCGGCGCTGGGAACATGCCGCCCTCTCCAATGACAATTGGTGCCGGCCGAGCCCGGAGGAAACGCCGAGTGGGTTCAAGCGTGTCGAAGATGGCTGCTATTGGTGAGCGAGCAGTAATCTTCTGACAAACTTCGTCGGGTGGCGCCGAGACGAGCCGACACCGCGGCCTGCCGCCGGTCACGCGCTCTTCAAAACGAAATTTCGCCGATCCGGGTTGGGGGTTCGCTCCGCCTTGCCCGCGTTCCAGTAGACCACGATGTCCTTCGCCTCGTCCACAGTTGCAAGACGCCAGCGCAACTGGACCACGTCCTGACCCATCACGTTTTCGGTGACCTTCTGCTCCTCGACCCGCAGCACGAGGTATTGGGGAGACGCGCTGTCGAATTCCGTGATGTGGAAATCGATGTTTCCCGTCCGCGACCAATCCTGTTTCAGCACGCCGTCGATGTCGGCGAAATAGGCCGCCGACTTCTTCTTGCGGAAGTTCATTATCATCAACCCGACGCCGATGACGATACCCAGGACCGACAGCACAATTGCAGCGACAACCATGACCGCTACTCCTCAATGCATCAACTCTCACCACGCAAACGACTATTCGTCGGTCCTAGCCCCGCGGGCGCTAATTCGCCGTCAACACAAAGGCGCTGCTTCCGCTCAGGGCAAACGCTCAGTCAATCAAGCGAATCAAAATTTAAATTGTCGCCTTCCTGGAAAGCGATCCCGCGGCCACTCCCGCCCTCTTTGGTTCCACTGACTTTGGTCCGGCAGAAACAACGTACGGCTGCGCTGAAGGTTCCGTTGCGGCGCTTTTTTTTGCTTTGCGTCGCACGAAACAAGAAAAGAGTGTTGTGAGGCCGCAGGGGCGTCGCCTCCGGCTCGCCCTGCCTATTCCCGAAAAACATACTCTTCGGGCAAAAATCATCCACAAAATCAAAGGGGATCGGGGCGGCAGGAATGCCCGAGTGGACTAGCGGTGCCCAGGGGCCACGGGCATCCCACTAAAGGTTGTATTTAATAATTTGGCAATCTCAGGCCGTATAAGATAGGTGTGAACGATACCGGGCGTCGCCCGGAGTCTTCGCTCGGCGTCATGCTCGACGCAGCGGTCGCCACGCCACTTTCGCGCGCGCGGGAGTCTCGCGCTCGGGGCGCAGGGTGCGCGCTCGCAGCTCACGCCAATGCCGGTTTGCGTGCCGGATACAGGCCGCGACCAGGGAGTACAACATGGAAGGGTGGTGTGGTCAGGGCGTGACGGCGCATGACTTCAGGCGCGCGGACGAGATTTTCATCGTCGACGACAACGCGGAATTCCGGGAGCTGCTGTCGACCATACTCGCGCTTGAAGGCTTTCAAGTGACCGGGTTTTCCGACGGTCCGTCATTTCTGCGCACCGCGCCGGCGCGGGTCCCGCTCTGCGTCTTTCTCGATGTGGTCATGCCCGGACTTTCAGGCCTTGAGGTTCTCAAAGAACTCAATGGCGCAGGTTATGCCGCGCCTATCTTCTTGATCTCTGCGCGTCGTGACAGTCCGGCGGTCGTCGAAGCAATCAAAAACGGCGCCCATGATTTTATCGAGAAGCCGTTCGACCCCTATACCGCGGTCCTCAGGGTGCGCGAGGCGGTCGAACACTGGAGCCGCCGCGCCGCCAAGGCGATGACAGTCGATCTCCCGTTCCTGCAATCCGAGCACGGCGCCAGCTTGTCGCGCACCGAGCGTGACGTGCTCGCCCACATCGTCGCCGGCGCCGCCAACGGCGAGATTGCCGAAATGCTGGGGATAAGCCGGCATAGCGCTGCCAACCATCGTTGGCGCATCACCCGAAAACTGGGCGCCAAGAACTCGGCCGACCTCGTCCGGCTGCTGTTATCCCAATCCCCGTCGCGCCCGCGGCGGCGCGACGGCTGACCCAAGCCAACGACCTCTCATCAAGCGCCGCTCCGTGCCATCGCGATGACGTGAAAGAACGCGCCGGAGACCTGGCCACGTCGCCCCCCGGCGGCACCCAGCGAATTCCCTTCGCCATCGAAAAGATCGACCAGGCTGTCGTCGTGGCCCGGCGTGTTCAGCGTGGCGTAATGGAACTCATGGCCCCGGATCACCGCACCACGCCGTCCGAGCGGGCCGTCGCTGCGCAGGCGCGCCTCCCGATAGCCGAGATGAAGTTTGCGTTTCGCAAAGCTCGTCGCATGCCCGAGCAGGCCGGTCATGGCATGGCGGGCGCCGTCAGCGTCTTCGATCCCCTCTCCGAGGACCATGTAGCCGCCGCACTCGCCATGCACCGCCCGTGTCGTCGCGAAACGCCTGAGACCGTCGCGGAAACGCTGCGCGCCCGCAAGTTTTTCGGCGAAGAGCTCGGGGTAGCCGCCGGGCAGCCAGCAGGCATCGCACGCCGCCGGCGGCGGTTCGTCGGCTAGCGGGGAGAACGGAAAAACCTCGGCACCGGCGCGGCGCCAGCCGGCAAGGATGTGCTCGTAGACGAAGGCGAAGGCGGCATCGCAGGCAAGCGCGATGCGCTGGCCGGGCGGTGCGAGCCCGTCCGCCGCTTTGGTGAACGCCGCGGGCTCTGCCGCGACGGAAGTTACCGCGGCGGCGACGATCCGGTCGATGTCGAGGTAGCGATCGGCCGCATCGGCAAGGCGGTCGAGCCGTCCGGAAAGATCGCCATGTTCTCTGGCTTGCACCAGTCCCAAATGCCGCTGAGGCAGTTCAAGAGTGGCATCGCGCGGCATTGCGCCGAACACCGGAATGTCCAAGGCCTTCATTGCGTCGATGACGAGGCTGCGATGGCGTTCGCTGCCGACCCGGTTCAACACGACGCCGGCAATGCGGACCCCGGCGTGATGGGTCGCGAGGCCACGCACCACGGCTGCCGCGGTTTGCGACTGTCCGGCCACATCGATCACGAGCAGCACCGGCAAACCGAAGCGCGCGGCGAGATCGGCGGTTGCGCCGGTGCGCCCGCCGAGGCCGCCGAGGCCGTCGAACAGGCCCATGACCCCTTCGATGATGACGAGCGCGGCATCCGCGGTCGCGCTGCCGAGCAGCGTATCGAGCAACGCCGGCGGCATCGACCAGCTGTCGAGATTGATGCACGGCTTTCCGGTCGTTGCCGCGTGGAAGGCGGTGTCGATGTAATCGGGTCCGGCCTTGGCTGCGCGGACCGCGATGCCGCGGCGCCTGAGCGCCGCGATGACCGCCAGCGTCACCGTGGTCTTGCCCGATCCCGACCGCGGCGCCGCAATGATGAGGGCAGGCGCAGTCATAATGCCATGCCGCGCGACGTTGCGGTCCTGCCACGGCGCGCATTATAGACACGCATATGGCCTCGCATGAGGACCCGCGCGAACTGCGCCGCGGCTGGACAACAGGCACGTGCGCCACCGCCGCGGCAAAGGCGGCCTATGCAGCCTTGCTGACAGGTGCGTTTCCCGATCCGGTGACGGTCACGCTGCCGCGCGGCGAGCGCGTCGCTTTCGCGCTTGCAATCAGCCGGCTGGAACCGGGTTCGGCAACCGCCGGCGTCGTCAAGGACGCCGGCGACGATCCCGACGTGACGCATGGCGCCCTCGTCCTGGCGACGGTGCGCAAGGGAATGCCAGGGAGCGGTGTCACCTTTCTTGCCGGCGCCGGCGTAGGCACGGTGACCCGGCCCGGTCTCGCGGTGCCTCCCGGCGAGCCTGCGATCAACCCGGTACCGCGCCAAATGATTGCCGCCGCCATCGCCGAGGTGGCCGCTGGCGGGCAAGCGAGCGGCGACGTCTGCGTGACGGTCGGCGTCGCCAATGGCGAGCAGCTGGCGGCAAAAACGCTGAACGGCCGGCTCGGCATCGTTGGAGGCCTGTCCATCCTTGGCACCACCGGCATCGTCGTGCCCTATTCCTGCTCGGCATGGATCGCTTCGATCCATCGCGGCATCGATGTCGCGCGAGCTGCCGGGATCGATCACATCGCTGCCGCGACCGGAGCGAGCTCGGAAGCCGCCGTGGAGAGGCTTTACGGGCTGCCCGAGATCGCGCTGATCGACATGGGAGACTTCGTTGGCGGCATGCTGAAATATCTCCGCCGCCACCGGATCGCGCGCGTGACGATTGCAGGCGGGATCGCCAAGATCACGAAGCTGTCGCAAGGCTTGCTCGACCTGCATTCGAAACGCGGCACAGTCGATCTCGTCCAGCTGGCGCAGCACGCGGCGGGCGCCGGCGGCTCCCCTGGCCTCGCTGCCCGCATCGCACAATCGAACACCGCCGCGGAAGCGTTTGACCACGCGGCAGCGGAAAACATCGCGCTCGGCGACGCCATCGCCATTGCCGCGCGCGAGAGCGCCTGCGAGGTCGTCGCCGGCAGCGGCATTGCGGTCGAAGTCCTGATCTTCGATCGCGACGGACAACGCGTCGGCCACGCTCCATTCGCGATCACTCACGGCGACCCTCCACCGCGGAACCGGCGCCGGTAATCGGGATCGTAGAGCGCGCTGTCCCGGAACTCTGTCGCGGCGAGCGCGCGGCCAACAAGAACGAGCGCGGTCCGCTCGACCGGCTCGGTCACGAGCTTTGCCGCGATATCGGAAAGCGTTCCGCGCACGATCCGCTGCTGCGGCCAACTCGCCCGCACGACGATAGCGACCGGACAGTCCCCCCGTAGAGCGGCTCAAGTTCGGCGATAATGGTATCGATCGCGGTTGCAGCGAGATGGATCGCGAGCGTCGCCCCGGTTGCTGCGAAGCTTTTGAGCCGCTCCCCGTCCGGCATCGCCGAGGCGCGGCCCGGCATTCGCGTCAGGACCAAGCTTTGAGCGACTTCAGGCACCGTAAGTTCGCAACCGAGTGCGGCAGCCGCGGCGGCGAAGGCGGGCACGCCCGGCGTCAGCGTAAAGGGGATCGCGTGCCGATTGAGGCGGCGCAACTGCTCCGCGAGCGCGCTGTAGATCGAGAGGTCGCCGGAGTGAAGCCGCGCCACGTCGTGGCCGGCTGCATGCGCAGTAACGAACTCGGCCTCGATTTCGTCAAGCGTCATCGGCGCAGTGTCGATGATGCGCGCATTGGCGGGGCACAGGGCCAAGAGATCGCGCGGCACCAGCGAGCCTGCGTAAAGACAAACCGGACAGCGGGCGATGAGGTCGCGCCCGCGCAAAGTAATCAGGTCGGCGGCACCGGGACCGGCACCGATGAAATGGACGGCCATCGTGGGGCCTGCTTATGCCGACCCTGCTAGGTCGGGAAGTCGGTTCGACGCAAAGGCCGGAACGCACGCCGCGGCGTCAGAGGCGTGCAGCGCGGGGCGGCCTTTGCGGGCGATCGCAATGGCCGCCGCGCAATGCCGCTTGCGTATGGCGCGCAATGCGGATCATTCCACCGGCCATTTGAGCTGCACCATCCGGCCGAAGTCGAGGTGCTTGCCGAAACGAGCCACCGTCGCCGGCAGCCCGGCAAGCAGCTCCGATTCGTCAATCATCGTGAGCTTCCCCCCGGCCACCACCTGTTCGCCCATGACGAAAACATCGCGTATGGAATCGCCGGTCGCGCTGTAAACGAGGTTCGAGACCGGGTTGATCAGCGGCTGCCATTCCGGCCGCTCGCTGTCGAACAGCACGATGTCGGCCTCCTTGCCCGGTTCGATGCTGCCGATACGTGTGTCCATCAGCGCTGCTTTGGCGCCATTCACGGTCGCCATTTCGAGGCCCGTCTCCGGCGGCATCACGCGCGGATTGATCCGCGTTTCCTTGTAGCAGCAGCAGGCGAGCCGGATTTCCTGGCTCATATCGACTATGCCGGAACTTGCGTGATCGGAGCCCAGCGCGACGTTGACGCCAAGGGCCAAAAGTTCCGGCAGCCGGCCGAACAGGAAGTTGCCGTAGCCGTTGTGCAGGCTCGAACTGGGCGCACACACGAGCGAGGGCTTTCGTCGGGCGAGGATCGCGACCTCCTCCGGCTCGAGCCAGCCCGAATGCACGATCAGCATACGCTCGATCGATCACGCCCAGCGATTCCAGCCGCTCGATCTCCGCCTTGCCGCAACGGGCGACGCTTGAATCATGCGTCGAATACGAAAAACAGGCGTGGGTCTGGAGCAGTGTGCCGTACCGGTCGGCGAGCCGCTTCAGGCCGACGATCAACTCGTCGGACGCATTGTTGAGACCACGGAACGAGGCGCTGGCGCCGAGCTTTGGATTTTGGACTGGCGGCATGGCTCGCCAGCACCGCCTCCGCCCGCTCCAAAGCGGCGCTGGTGCTCTCGATCATGCGCTCCGGGAGAATGCCGAGCACCGATTTTGTCAGATCGAATGAGGAGCGCGACACCAGCATCCGGATGCCGGTCGACAGCACTCCCGCGACCGTCGCCTCGGGATGGTAATTGCCGGGATCGATGAAGCAGGTAACGCCGTGCTTCAAGAGTTCGGCGGCAGCGAGCGTCGCCGCGACGCGAACATCCTGCGCATCGAGCGCCGCCTCATAAGGATACATGCGCTCGAACAGGAACGACTGCGCGTTCGATTCGTCGGCAAGGCCGCGCGACAGCTGGAACGAAGAATGCAGGTGGCAATCGACGAAACCCGGGGTCGCCACCGTGCCGCGGCCGTCGATGCGACGACGCGCCTCAAGGCGGGCCGTCAGATCGGCGGATTTTCCGACCGCGACAATCTTGCCGCTATCTATGGCGATTGCCGCATCGCGGATCACGCGCCGGCGCGGATCGATGGTGATCAGCCAGCCGATATTTTCGATAATGAGATCGACCGATTGCACGACTACTTACGCTTATGGCTTGGTTTCGCCGACATAGGTGAGGTCATCGGCGATCTTCAGCTCGATCAGCACGTTTTCGTCCGTCGAATCCTCGCACAGCATTGAACGATGGCCGATCCCCTTCGGGATCAACAGCATGTCGCCCGGGTGCATGATCTTCACGCCCATCTCGGTTTCCCATTTCAGCGCTCCCTTGACGCAGAAGATGATCTCGTGGGCGTCGATATTGCGGTGCCAGAAGCCCATGTCGTGCTTGCGCCGCTTGGAAACGTCGATCTTGACGTGGTCGGATGTATAAAGGCGCAGCGGCGTGCCGTCGGCCTTGTCGATGTTGGTCGGACTGAATTTTTCGGCAAAAATGTTGATCATGCGGAAGATATCGGCGTTTTCGAGAACGCCGGCATTGATGACCGGCGGCTCGTTGTGGGCGAGCACGACGTTCTTTCCGTTGATCGTCACCAATTCGCGATAGACCGATTTGCTTGTGCTCGAGACGGCTTTGCTCATCCTCAGCTCCAACTGGCGGCTTCCGCGATGCGCCGCCCTGCCGCGTGACGGCCGCCGTTCGATGATGACGGGCGTAGCGCGGTGCGGAACGATCTTCGGCCGGATGAGCGTCACGCGCAAGGCGATGGCAAAACGCGCACTGTATGCCGGGGCTGCGCGAAACGCATCATGCGGCAAAGGGCGCTCAATAGCGGCGCCGTCTGCAATCCGGATCATTCGGCCGGCAAATCGGACCCGTTGGCCCGGATCAAGCGATGCAGGCGGCTCGGCGTTGCCGGCAGCGTGACATCGGTGACGCCCAGCGCATCGGCGATGGCATTGGCGATGCAGGCGGGCGTGCTCATGCAATTGCCTTCGGCCAATCCCTTGGCGCCAAGCGGCGTGAAGGGCGACGGCGTCTCCTGGTGCAGGATTTCAAGCGGAGGAATTTCTTTTGCCGTCGGCACCAGATAATCCGCGAAGCTGCCGGAGAGGAAATTCCCGGCCGTGTCGTAGAGGAATTCCTCGTAAAGCGCTGCCGCGACCCCCTGCGTGAAAGCTCCGTAGATCTGGCCGTCGGCGAGGAGCGGATTCAAAAGCCGGCCGGCATCGTGCATCGACACATAGCGGTCGATGCGCACCGCGCAGGTCTGTGGATCGACCTCGACGCCGCACATGTCGAACACGAAGCCGTAGGTCAGCGACGTGTTGATACGATCGTCGCGCGGTCGGCGGGTCGAGTTGCGGCGGCGACCAGATGCCGGTTTCGGCGAGGCCCGGCGCCATCCCGTCGGGCAGCATCGCCGGAGACCAGTGCGCGGTGCCGGCGACGCGCGCGAAAGCCAGGGCATTGTCCGGATTGGAACGGCTGCGAATCTTGCCATCGGCGAATTCGATATCGGCGGGGAGGACATTGAGCTGCCTCGCCGCAATCGCCGCGAGCTTGTCGCGCAGGCGCTCGGCCGCGATGTGCGCCGCGACCGCGGTCCCGGGGGAAAAGCGGCACGAATAAGTGCCCGCCGCGATCGACCAGGGACCGCGCGCGGTATCCATTTCCAGCGTGACCTCGATCTCGGACGGATCGAGACCGAGCCGATCGGCGACGATCTGCGCCAGCACGGTTTCGTGGCCCTGGCCCTGGACGGTCACGTCGGCGGTTACCGAGACCGCGCCGAGCGGATCGATGTTGATGCTGACCATGCTGACGGCGCCGTTCTTCGGTCCGGCGCGCTCCCGGGCCTGTGCACTCAACAGGGTCGACAGGTAGCCCATGTTGGACATTCCGGGCTCGACCACGGCTGCAAAGCCGATGCCGTAGAGCCGGCCGGCGGCGCGCGCGCGCTCGCGTCGGCGCTGGAGATCGTCGAGCCGGCCTTCGCCGATCGCGGTCTTTATCGCGCGCGCGAAATC
The DNA here is from genome assembly GCA_963844635.1 of uncultured Alphaproteobacteria bacterium. Classification (GTDB taxonomy): domain Bacteria; phylum Pseudomonadota; class Alphaproteobacteria; order Rhizobiales; family Xanthobacteraceae; genus JAJPKK01. The sequence goes on along the minus strand of CAWJPD010000011.1, from coordinate 313,089 downwards.
ACCAGAATCGTAAAGGGCGCCGGCGGCGGCGCGATACGGGAAGCTCTTGGCCGGCACCAGGTTGCGGCGGATCACGTCGAGCGGGTCGAGGCCGAGCTCGATGGCGATGCGCTGCACCAGCCGCTCCAGAGCCAGATAGAGCTGCGGGCCGCCGAAACCACGGATCAGGCTCGCCGGCGCTTTGTTGGTGAGCACGATGCGGTTCGTGACCTCGACATGGGCGATGTCGTAGGCACCGGTGACAGCGCCGTGCATGCGGTAGAGCGGTCCCGGCATCGGGGCACGCAGATAGGCGCCGTAATCTTCAAGCTGGTCGAGCCGCAGCCCGAGAATCTTGCCCTCCTGCGTCACCGCCGCCTCGATCCGAGTGACCCGGTTCGGGCCGGAGCTCGCGGCGATGAGATGCTCGGCGCGGTCCTCGACCCATTTCACCGGGCGTCCGGCGATCCGCGCCGCAACGGCGGCCAGCACGATATAAGGGAATACCGAAAGCTTGATGCCGAAGCTGCCACCCGAATCCGGCGGGATGCGCAGCCGCAGCTTGTTGCCGGGCACCCGCAACGCCTTCGCCATGACCGGGTGCGTGCTGAAGGGCCCCTGGAAATTCGCCAGCACGTCATAGCTGCCGTCGGTCGGCCGATGCTCGGCCACGACGACGTAGCACTCCAGCGGCGTGAAGGAGAGGCGCGGGTATTCCACCGTCAGCGCAACGACCCGATCGGCCCCGGCGAATGCTCCTGCCGTGTCGCCATACGTGAAGTGGCGCACCGAAATCTCGTTGGACTTGCACTCGGGGTGCAGCAGCGGCGCGTGTTCGCCGCAGGCCGCCACCGGATCGATGACCGGTTCGAGGGGATCGTAGTCGATCTCGACGAGACCGGCGGCGTCTTCCGCAATGTACCGGCTGCGCGCCAACACCAGCGCGACCGCCTCACCGGCAAACCGCACGCGCTCGACGGCAAGCGACCACTGATGAACCGGCGCTTTCAGCGCGATCAGGAACGGATCGGTGAAGCGGCGAATGTCCTCGCCGGTGATGACGGCGGCGACGCCGGGAAGCGCCAGCGCGCGGCGGGCGTCGATGCGCAGAATCCGTGCATGCGCGTGGGGGGAGCGGATTGCGTGGGCGTGCAGCGTCCCGGCCGGCGTCGACAGGTCGTCGGCATAACGTCCGCGGCCGGACAGCAGCGCCGGATCCTCCTTGCGGGGAAGCGGAACGCCGATCACCGTCATCCGTGCACCATCTCGCTTGGGTAGAGGTCGGCCGAGCCGCAAAAGTCCGGATCGGGTAGCGAGTTCAGTCAGTGGTTCATCCTCCCCGCATCTTTGCGGGGGAGGGGGGACCATGCAAAGCATGGTGGAGGGGGCGTCGGGCGGCACGTCAAACCATCGGCCGTCATTTGTACGCGACAGGCCCACAAATCAATGGTTCCAGCCGCTAGTCTTATATCGATACGCAACTCCAACGCAGGAAGCATCCCTCCGTATTGCATGCTCACTTTCGCGTCGTCCCGCCGGGCAGCCCCCTCCACCGCGCTGCGCGCGGTCCCCCTCCCCCGCTCCGCTGCGCTTCACGAGGGAGGACAAGGTGCAAAGCTGCCATTCCGAGCGGCCGGCATGTTGAAGCGCCGATGCGGCACGGGCATAAGGGTACCCGCGAAAATAACTGAATCAGTTGCAAAGCGGTCAGCCGCCAAGCTGCTGATTTCTTCCGAGTGTCGGGGCGGTTACTTTCGCGGCAGCCCTAACTCCGCGACCGCGGCACTGGCCGCAGCGACGGCCAAGGAAGACGGAATGAACATCGAACGCAAGCCGGTCGCCTATGGCGACCTGCGCGGCTGGGTCAAGGCGCTCGAAGCCGCCGGCGAGATCAAAGAAATTGACGCCGAGGTGGATTGGAACATCGAACTCGGCACGGTGATGCGGCTCGCCCAGGGTACCGGCGACGGTCCGGCGCTGATGTTCAACAACATCAAGGATTATGGCGCCAATAGCCGATGCCGGCGCATTTTCGGGTGCGGGCTGTCGAGCTATCGCCGTGTCGCCATGATGCTTGGCGTCCCGCCCGATACCCATCCGCGCGAACTGGTCCGGCTCGGCCGCAGCGTCCTTGCAGGCAGCATTCCGCCGCGCATTGTCGACACCGGCCCGGTGAAGGAAAACATCGTCACCGGGGACGATATCGATCTATATGAGCTGCCGTCGCCATGGTGGAACCGGCTCGATGGCGGGCGCTATCTCCTGACCTATGGCGGCTGCGTCACCAAGGACCACGATACCGGCGTGATGAATGTCGGCATCTATCGCGGCATGGTGGCGAGCCGGAACGAAATCCCGATCCTGATGTGGCGCGCCCAGCATGTCGGCCAGCATGCGACCTCATGGGAACGCAGCGGACACGACGAAATGCCGATCGCAGTTGCGATCGGTTGGGAGCCGTCACTCGGCTTCACCGGCGGAGCGCCGGTGCCCAAGGGCATGTGCGAGTACGACGTGATGGGGTCGATCCGTGGCGCACCGGTCGATCTCGTCAAATGCGAAACGGTCGATCTCCACGTGCCGGCAAGCTCCGAGATCGTCATCGAAGGCTATCTCCAGCTCGATCCTGCGAAATACCGCATGGAAGGGCCGTTCGCGGAATTCACCGGCTATCTTGCCGGCGACAAATCGCCCAAGCCCACCATCCGCGTGACGGCAATCACCCACCGCCATGATCCGATCCTGCGCGGCACCATCGAGGGGTCGCTGCCGGGCAGTTTTTCCGAGAACGCGATCTGCTCCTCGATCATGCGCGCGGCGACGGCGTGGAGCGTGCTGGAACGCGCCGGCGTGCCCGGCATCACCGATGTTTGGTGCCCGCCCGTTCATGCCGGCATCAACTTGCTGGTCCAGATGAAGCAGAGCTATCGCGGCCAGGCGAAGCAGGCGGCGAACGCGATCTGGGGGTCGTCCGCCGCCCACGTGCGCTACAAGCACATCACCGTGGTCGATGACGACATCGACATCCACGACTATGCGGCGGTCGACTGGGCGATCGCCTATCGGGTCAATGCCGGCGAGGATGACATCATCATCATGCCGTCGACTTTCGGTGCGGGACTTGACCCCTCGACGCGGCGGCGCGACCGCAACCCCGCGCTGTTCGGCACCGGCAAGTGGAATCGGGTGCTGATCGATGCAACGATGAACCTCGATTACGATCCCGATCCCGATCTGGGTGGCGCGCGCTTTCCGCCAAAGGTCTGGCCGGAGGACGCCGACATCGCCGCAGTGGAGAAGCGCTGGGGCGAATTCAAGCTCAAGCCATTCCAGAAGACCAGCGCATGATCCCGAAAAGTTGCAGACTTTTCGGACAAGATCATGCGTAAAATCAACACGCATCCGTCGTCGAGCGCAGTCCGCGACGGGTGCGCATAACATGATCGAGCGGGAGGCGTTTCAAACTGAACGCATCCCGGTCCAAGGCGCCGTGTGCTACTCGACCCGGACAACTCGTCTGCCTACGACATTGTCGCGGCGGCCGCGGGCCCGGCTCACGCCATATCTCGCCTCGATGGCGTCGCGAAGGTCCGGAAAGCGGTCGTATTGATGGCAAATCGCAAAGGGGCGATCGCGGGCGTCGCAGATGCGGCCGGCGCGATCGAGGCGATAGAGCGCCCGTGGCTCCAGCGCCATTGTCGCGAGGTGGCCATTGTTCTCGACGGCAACGCCATCGATTGCGGGATCGAGATGGACGAGGAAGTTGTGGATCGCCTGGTCATAGCCGTGGCCGATGGCGCGATAGATCCGTTGCGGCACGCCGCCGACCAGCGTCGCCATTTTTTCGAGATAGGCGAGCATGGCTGCCGTTCCGCCGATCGTGATGCCGCTGCAACTGATACGGCACTCCGCGAGCGCTGCCGCCTGTTCGGGCGAGAAGCAGCCGCGCACCCAGCGCGAATTCGTCGGGTCTTCTCCGATCGTCCGCGCGGCGCTCTCCAAGTAAAAATGACAGCCCGTTTCGTCGACGCCGTTGAAGGGATTGTCCTGGAACAGCACATCGCGGACGTCCGAGAGCATCACCTCGTCATAGCGGTCTGCGCGGGCGCGCAGATAGTCGTGATAGACGGCGTAGCGCCGCGCATGAATTGAGCGGCTGAACGAACGGGTCTGGAAAACGCGCGCCACGTCGATCCGATGCCGCGCGAGGTAGCGCGCCGGGCCAATGCCGGGCCAACGGACCAGGATCATCGCGTCGCCGGAGTAGTTCTCCCGCAGCGATTCGACAAAGACGCGAAGCTGCGGCACGCCAAAACTGATGGCCGTCCCGAGGACGAGGCGCCGCCGGTCATCACCGGGGCGGGCGGTGGTGGCGGGGCGGGATGTCGCCTCCCGTCGCGCGGTCCGGGCGTCGACCGCCGCCGATGCGCCTAAAACCGTGGCCGCAGTGACCGCGGATGCCGCGGCCGGCCCCGAAACTGACTGTGACACGATCCCCTCCAGCCCCCGTAACCGTGTGTCTTGCCGCAAACCCCGCAAAGTTCAAGCCCCAGTTGCGGCACAGGACAAATGCCCCGGCCAGACGGACCGGCTGCTCCCATTCCGGCGCGAATTCTCGATCAGGCCAGGATCCCCGCTGGGCTGGATGCCTCGGCGTCATTGCGTCAATGCATAAACCTCGATGCGGGCGGAGCTTTCGAACTGCCCCTGGGTGAGCTGGGTCGGCAGTTGCGGGTTATAGGCGCTTTGTCCCGGTTTGCGGAACAGGTTGATGTGGAGAATGTAGCGGCGCCCGGCAGCCTGGTCGCTGCGCTCGCAGACCTGCTTGATGAACAGCGTGCCGACCGGGCTTTCGCCTTCGCTCCGGGACAGGGACATGCAATCGCGCCCAGCGTCGATATCGAAGCGCGCCGCCATGACGCCGCCTAGCAGATAGGCCTCCTCGCGCGGGCGCCGATCGGCCTCGGTGATGTCGTTGCGATGCTCGGGCCGAGGATCGGTAACCATGCGAATGCCCTTGAGGGTGCCCGCATCATTGAACAGCGCACTCACGATCACCGGGAAGGTCACTTCGTGCGTGCCGGCCCAGCGCGAAATCTCGCGGTCATCGTCGTGGGCGCGCGCGATGTATTCGTTCTCGTCGTCATACTCGAAATACACTTCGTGCAGTCCATCCACCTCCGCCGGACAACGCCTGAAATCGCTCCAGCCAGAAAGCGGCGCACGGGGAGGTCCGCCGTTCGATCCGCAAGCAAAGCCGCGGAACTCGCCCGGCGGAGGTTGGTCCGCGATCGGCGCCCCGATCTTGAGATCCCAGATGGTTGGGCGGCTGGGCATCTCGGCCGTGGCCGGCAAAACCGGCAAAGCCATCGCGCACCAGGCGCCAAGGGTGAGAGCCAAATGATGCCCGCTCACGGAAATCTCCTCGCGCTGCAGTACCCGCGGAAAAAGCTGCAACGGCCCGGCATCATGCGCGGAGCGGGACGCGTTCGGCTTGAACGGCTTCCCGCTCGTTTGCCATTGATCTTACGCATGATCTTATCCGAAAGGTCTGCAATTTTTCGGGATCATGCGTTAGAACCGGCGCGGCTGGCGACAGGAATGAGGCAATGATGGTGAGCCACGGGTGCGCAGAATTGCCGCGGCGGCGCAAAGCGAAATCTGCTGTGCGGACGGTCGCCGCTCTTGGTGCTGCGATAGCTGTTTTTTCTACGGCGGGTCTTGCGGCGCAGACGCCCGACCCGAGCGATATCGCGGAGGGCGCGCGGCTGTTTCGCCAAAAGGCCAATTGTCAGGCGTGCCATGGCTGGGCAGGGGACGGCCGCAAGATGGACAGCCAGATGCCGGACGGGGCCAATCTGCGGGAGACCCATCTCGATCGCGACGCCATCGTGATGACGATCAAATGCGGGCTGCCCGGCACCGGCATGCCGGCCTTCGACAAATTCGCGTACTCTGACGGCCGCTGCTACGGGATCAAGGCCGCCGATCTGCGCAAGTCCGGCCAGACGGTCGGCGACCCGCCGGAAACGCTGCAGAACCGGGAAATCGGGTACATCGTCGATTTCCTCGAGGCGAAGGTGGTCGGCAAAGGGCCGATGAACCACGCGCGCTGCATCGAATTTTGGGGTTCGGACGCCGAGCCCTGCAAGGAGTTCCCCAACTAAGCGCGTTCGAGCTTTTCTCTCCTTGCTGTCGCGGGAGCAGGTGGCGAGCACCCCTCACTTGGCCGCCTGCGGCGACCGCCCCCTCCCGCAGGAGGAGAGGGCAAAATGCACGCACGCCAAGGACCTTCTCCCCTGGTGCGAGAAGGTGGCCCGACGCAGTCGGGCCGGATGACGGGGGCAAAGTTTTCAGCCGCACAGACATTCCGTTCGGGAAGCGAGACTGGCGCATACTCTTCGCCGGCCGTCGATCGTCATCAATATCCCGGTGACGGTCGCGCTCTTCATTCCTATATCCGTTGGCGCCCGGCACCGTCCGGGCTTTCGCCGTTTGACCTCTGCTTGCAAGCCGAAGGGACCTCCGATGACCGAAACTGGACCAGGTGCTCTTGATGAAAGGCGGCGCAAACTGAACTACCGCATGTGGCACCGCGGCACCCGTGAAATGGACCTGATCCTGGGCCGCTTCGCTGACGCCCATATCGCCGACATGAACGAAGCCGACATCACCGAGCTGGAGCGCATTGCCGACATGCCGGACCCCATCCTCTATGGCTGGATTGTCGGCGGCGAACCCGCCCCAGCGGAGAGCGAAGGGGCCGTTTTGGGTCGGCTGCGCGACTTCCATACGTCGAAAGCGCGCGAATGATACGCACGGAAATGAAGGTCTTGTCACCGGCGGCGCGGTTGCAAACGGGCCGGCCGCTCACGCTTGAGAATGTGGCGGATGGCGCCGAGGGCCTCATACTCTCCGACCTTGCGCGCGCCATTGCGGCGCAGCCCAAGGCGCCGGACATCAGTCTGCTGGTCATATGCCGCGACGGCGCGCGGATGGCGCAGCTCGCGCGTGCCATCGGCTTCTTCGCACCGGACCTCCACACGCTGGAATTTCCGGCGTGGGATTGCCAACCCTATGACCGCGCGTCGCCCCACGCGGGAATTGTCGCCCAGCGGATGGCGACGGTGTCGCGCCTCACCTGGAGCAAGACGCAAACGGCGGACCGCGCGGCGCCGACCGTCCTGCTCGCAACCGCGAATGCGGTGGTCCAGCGGGTCCCGGCAAAAAAGCTTGTGGCCGGACAGGCCTTGTCGGCGGTTCCGGGCAACGTGCTCGCGATGGACGGCATCGTCCGCTGGCTCGAACTCAACGGCTTCCTGCGTGCTTCGACGGTTCGCGAGGCAGGCGAATATGCGGTCCGCGGCGGCATCATCGATCTGTTTCCGCCCGGCTCGCAGGAGCCGGTGCGGCTAGACTTTTTCGGCGATGCGCTGGAATCGATCCGCACCTTCGACCCGGAAAGCCAGCGCACCACCGACCAGTTGCGCGCGATCGACCTTGTTCCGGTTTCCGAATTCCAGCTCACCAGCGAGAGCATCAGCCGCTTCCGCACCGGCTATGTGCAGAGTTTTGGCGCTGCGACCCGCGACGATCCGCTTTACGAAGCGATCAGTGAAGGCCGCCGCTATCCCGGCATGGAGCATTGGCTGCCGCTGTTTCACGATCGCCTGGACACGTTGTTCGACTATCTCGATGGAACGCCGGTCGCTCTCGAGCCGCTGGTCGAGGACGCGGTCCGTGAGCGCTTCGCGCAGATCGCCGACTATTACGAGGCGCGCCGGCAGGCTGTGGCGTCGGAGAAGGGTTCGGATGCCGCCCGGGGCGGGGTACCGTACAAGCCGCTGCCGCCGGAGCGCCTTTATTTGGGCGACGGCGAATGGCGGCAGCATCTCGACAGCACCAAGCTCGTCCGCCTGCTGCCCTTTGCGGCGCCGCCCGGCACCGGTGTTGTCGATGCCGGTACCCGGCCAGGGCGCAGTTTCACTCCCGAGCGGGCGCAGCCCGGCGCCAATGTCTTCGAAGTGGTCAAGACCCATGTCGATGCGCTGCAATCCGAACGCAAGCAAGTCGTAGTGGCGCTGTGGAGCGAGGGCGCGCGCGACCGCATGAGTCACGTGCTTGCGGATCATGGTCTGTTGAACCTCGTGAATGTGCCGGACTGGCCCGCGGCGCTGGCGCGCCCGGCCCATGAAATCGCGCTGGCCGTGCTTGGCCTTGAGTCGGGATTCGAGGCCGCGGACCTCGCCGTCATCGGCGAACAGGATATTCTCGGCGATCGCCTGGCGCGGCCGCGCCGGGCCGCACGCCGCCCGGAGAATTTCATTGCCGAGGTCTCGGCGCTCGCCGCCGACGATCTCGTCGTTCACGTCGATCACGGCATCGGCCGTTTCATTGGCCTGAAAACGATCCAGGCGGCAGGCGCACCGCACGACTGCCTGGAAATCCACTACGCCGGCAACGACAAGCTGTTTCTTCCCGTCGAGAACGTGGAATTGCTGTCGCGCTATGGGTCGGCGGAAACCACCGTCGAACTCGACCGGCTTGGCGGCGCCGCCTGGCAGGCCCGCAAGGCACGGCTGAAAAGCCGCATCCGCGAAATGGCGGCCGAACTCATCGCCATCGCTGCGCAGCGGCACTTGCGGGAAGCGCCGCGTTTCACGACAGAGCACGGCCTTTATGACGAGTTCTGCGCCAATTTCCCGTATAACGAGACCGACGACCAGCGCGGCGCCATTGATGCCGTGCTTGACGACCTCGCTTCCGGTCGGCCGATGGATCGACTGATCTGCGGCGACGTGGGGTTCGGCAAGACGGAGGTGGCGCTGCGCGCCGCCTTCGTTGCCGTGATGTCCGGCAAACAAGTCGCTGTCGTGGTGCCGACGACGTTGCTCGCGCGGCAGCACTTCAAGACGTTCTCCGACCGGTTTCGCGCGTTTCCGGTTCAAGTCGCGCATGCCTCACGCCTCGTCGGCAGCGGCGAGCTCGCGAAGGTCAAAGCCGGCCTCGCCGCCGGCACCGTCGACATCGTCATCGGGACCCATGCGCTGCTCGGCAAGAGCATCAAGTTCAAGGACCTTGGCCTCATCGTCGTCGACGAGGAGCAGCACTTTGGCGTTTCCCATAAGGAGCGGCTCAAGAAGCTCCGCTCGGAGGTGCATGTGCTCACGCTTACGGCGACACCGATCCCGCGCACCTTGCAACTCGCCTTGACGGGGGTGCGGGAACTCTCGGTCATCGCCTCGCCGCCAGTCGACCGGCTCGCGGTGCGCACGACGGTCGCACCGTTCGACGCCTTGATCGTGCGCGAGGCGCTGCTGCGCGAACGCTACCGCGGCGGCCAATCCTTCTATGTCTGCCCCCGTATCGAGCACCTCGGCGAGGCCAAGGCTTTTCTCGATGCCCATGTGCCGGAGGTGCGTGTCACCGTGGCTCACGGCCAGATGCCGTCCGCTGTGCTCGAGGATGTCATGTCGGCCTTCTACGACGGCAAATACGACGTGCTGCTTTCGACCACCATCGTCGAATCCGGTCTCGACATCCCGACGGCGAATACGCTGGTCGTCGATCGTGCCGACATGTTCGGCCTTGCCCAGCTCTACCAGCTGCGCGGTCGGGTCGGCCGTTCCAAGTCCCGTGCCTTTGCCCTGCTGACGCTGCCGGCTGGGCGCAAGCTCACGCCCCAGGCCGAGCGCCGGCTCAAGGTGCTGCAATCCCTCGACACGCTGGGCGCGGGCTTTCAGCTCGCATCGCATGACCTCGATATTCGCGGCGCCGGCAATCTCCTCGGCGAGGAGCAGTCAGGACACATCAAGGAGGTCGGGTTCGAGCTTTATCAGCAGATGCTCGAGGAGGCGGTGGAGAGCCTCAAGGCAGGGGTCGTCGAGCCCACGGCGGACCGCTGGTCGCCGCAGATCGCGCTCGGCACACCCGTCCTCATTCCCGAAGATTACGTCGCCGACCTCGCGGTGCGGCTCAGCCTCTATCGCCGATTGGCAGAGCTCGACGAGGAGCGCGATATCGATGCGTTTGCCGCGGAACTGGCGGACCGCTTCGGGCCGATCCCATCCGAGGTCGAGCATCTGCTTGCAACGGTCTCCATCAAGGCGCTGTGTCGCCGCGCCAATGTTGCGAAGATCGAGGCGGGGCCGAAGGGAGCGGTGGTGTCGTTCCGCGACGATCGTTTCGCGAACCCCGAAGCGCTGGTCGCCTTCATTCGCGGGCAGGGCGCTGCCGCACGCGTTCGTCCCGACATGAAGCTGGTCCTGCTGGCCGAGTGGGAGCAACCTGCCAAACGCCTCGTCGGTGTGACCCAAATCCTGCGACGCCTCGTCGCCCTCGCCGAACGCGCCAAGGCCGCATGATCGGGCCCCGCCGGTCGGGAACCCGACCGGCGAAAAGGGTTGCTTTCACCGAGTATCCGCGAATAATCGGGGGGACGGCTTTTGGGGGGCACGCGCGCCACCTGCTTGCGTGGCGCGGAACGTGATTCAATGGTGGAGCGGTCCGCCCGACCGGGCGGACGCGGGCGAGCATGCGTGGCATCGATGTTAGCACAGCCGGCTGACCAGCACTGGTTCATCTCGCTTAACGGCAAGCGATATGGCCCCTATACGCACGCCGCGCTGACCGAGGCTGCCTCACGGGGCGTGATCAACTCCGAAACCTTGGTTTGGCGACTGGGTGGGTCAATTGGCATCCGGCGCAGCAGGTACCCCGAACTCATCGACAGCCCCGAGGAAGAGGCGGCTGACCTCGATGAGGCCGAGGCGGAGATCTTCGAGGGCGAAGGCGAACACGACAAAGACCCGGAGCATGTGTCCGCGCAAGTCGTGGCCTCCGATGCGCCAATCGATCATGAACTGGGAAAGGCGGCCTACGAAGACGGCCTGCCAATTGGCGACGACAGCGAGGGGCACCCTCTGTTGACCGCCGAGGAACTTGCCGCAGAGGATGTGGAGGTCGAGACGTCTCCGGCCGAGGAGCTTACGGCCGAGGAGCTTACGGCCGAGGAGCTTACGGCCGAGGAGCTCGAGCTTACGGCCGAGGAGTTCGCGCAGAAGGAGGAACTCGACGCCGACCGCGATGAAGCCGACCGGTACGTCGCCGGGCCGCAATTGCGTGAGCGGCACGAACCCGGAATCATCACCGAGGAGCAGGAGGACGCGGAAGCCGGGATCGCGCCGCCAGCGGCGGAGAAGAAGATGTTTCCGCGCACAGCGGCGCGAGGCCTCTCGAAAGAACTGGCATTCGCCCCGGCGGCGGTCCGGGAAAGCACCTTTGAGAAGAAACGGACCGTGCCCTTCATCATGAGACAGTGGACGAGCACCCATTCGAAGGAGCAGCGGCTCCCAGTCAGGACGGCGGCAAAGGCGCTTTCGAAGACGAGGCGGAGCTTGCCGCTGAAGATGCGTTCGACCAGGAAGCGGACCACCAGGGACATGCGTTTGCGGCAGAGGCGGCAGAGATCGCCGGGGGACGTTTTAACGACCATGAGGCCGCGCCTAGGCGGCGGGCCGCAGATGGCGGCCGGCGAGCCTCGATGGTGACCGAAAACGCCACGCTCGAGGACGCCACCATCGACGAAGACGCCGCGGCCGCGGCGGCGACTGCGCAAACTGCGGCCGTTGCGCCGGGGCGCGATACCGGCCCCGCACGGCGCGGCGCCACCGAGCGTGTGGTCAGGCAGAGTACGGCGAGAGATCGCGGGCCGAGAGGCGATCTCGCCAACTACCGCCCGTCCGGCCGGACCGGCGCGGCAGCCAACGCGACCGACCTTGCGGCCGACGTGGATGAAAAGGATGCCGCGCCCCGCAAGTCGACGGATTACGGACAGGCGCGACGCGGCACCGTCGGCTCGCTGGCTCTGGTCAGCGAAATCGTGCCGCAGCGCGCGGCGGCACCCGGGGCTGCCGATCTCGACGAGGCTTGGCGCACCTATTTCGAAGATCCTCAGCGTGCGAAGCAAGCCCGGCGGGGAAGGGGCGACACGGCTGTCGCCGTCAAGGCCCGTGAACAAGTCGCCGCCGAAACGACCCATGAAGACCTGACGGACGCTGTTTCCGGCGACGAGGCGGTGGCATCGGCGTCGGCACGCGCCCCGGATATCGATCCGTCGCTCGACCGGCCGCCCACGGGATCGCCGCCTCCAGCCGCTCGCCGTCGGTGGGGCTTCGCGTTGCGCGCCGCGGTCGGGATCTGTGTCCTCTTGCTCCTGGTCGCGGTGGGATGGGGCTTGTTTGCCGCGGGTCTGATCGTGGTCGTCGACCAGCATCCGTTCGACCGCGCCGTGGTGCCGCGTCCTCGTGAGCGCATTGCGGAGGCCCCGACGCCGGCACAAGGGCCTTCAACGACTTCGAGCGACACTGTCACGGGATCGATTGCCGGAGCGGGCGACAAGGCGGCTGGCGGCGCTCTTCCCCAAATCGTTGCCGATTTGCCAGCGGTAGCGTCGCTTAAGCGCATCCATCCCATGGCCTATGATCGCTTCGTCAAGCGGTTCACCGAGATTGCGGCCAATGCGCCGGAAGATCAGTATCTCTCGCTGGCGCGTGCGGCATTGCGCAGGAGCATCAAGCCTTTGCTCGCCAATGCGCCTTCGGAGGCGCTGCTCGATATCACCGATACTTATCTCGGCTATATGCAGGCTCTGCAGTTCACCAGTCCGGAAAGCTGCGTCGCTTTGAGCGATGAGAGCAAAGGAGCAACGCTCACCTCCAATCTTCCCAAGGAACTCCCGTCGCTATTTTCGCGCGATATGGCGATCATCGAGCGCGTCGCCGCAGCCGATCCGCCGCCGGCGGCGGTCGCGCCGACCGCGGAGCAGGCGCGGCCCTATCTTGAAGCGGTGTTCAATAGCTTGCGCCAGCAGTCGGTGCAAAGCGAACTGCTTGGCCGAGGAAAACTCGCGCCGGCGGAATTCTTGCCTTATTGCGCGCTGGTCATCGCGTTCTACGAAGCGGTGCTCGCACTCCCTCATGACGATCGCGTCAATCTGCTGCGTTATCTGTATTCGGCCGCGGCCGATCCCGACGGCGGATAGGCCAGGGCGCGTCGCAGAGATGGCGGCACGCGCGCCGCGAGATTCTGCGAAGCGGGGGTGCGCCGGCTAAAGCGGGATGCGTTCACCTTGAATCGCCTCCCGCCCGGTTCTGTTCTGCGCACCCGTCGCGGACTGCGCTCGACGACGGATGCGTGTTGACTTTGCGCATGATCTTGTCCGAAAAGTCTGCAACTTTACGGGATCATGCGCCAACACGCCGGGATATTGGCGCGGCGCGAGACCCGGCCGTGCGGCCGCGCTCCGGGCGGATGCGTTCAGCTTAAATCGCGATAGGTTCTGATCCCTTCACTCCGCGGCAACGGCACTGATCTCAGTGCTCTCGGCATGCGGCCGTTCCGCGCCGCGCAGCCAAAGCTGCAACCGATCGAGATAGAGATAGATGACCGGCGTCGTGTAGAGCGTGAGGAGCTGGCTGAAAGCGAGGCCGCCGACCATGGCGTAGCCGAGCGGCTGACGCAGTTCCGAACCGGTGCCATTGCCGAGCGCGAGCGGCACGCCCGCAAGCATTGCCGCCGCTGTCGTCATGATGATCGGCCGGAACCGCAGCAGGCAGGCCTCGCGGATGGCCGCGATCGGCGCCAGGTTGCGGTCGCGTTCGGCGGCGATCGCAAAGTCGACCAGGATGATCCCGTTCTTCTTGACAATGCCGATCAGCAAAATGATGCCGACGATGCCGATCACCGACAGCTCCATCTGCCCCAGACGCAGCGCGAGCAGCGCGCCGACGCCAGCCGATGGCAATGTCGACAAAAATCGTGAGGGGGTGGATGAAGCTCTCGTAGAGGATGCCAAGGATGACATAGACCACGACAAGCGACGCCAGGATCAGCACCGGAGTGTTCGAGAGCGATTGCTGGAAAGCCTGAGCGTCGCCCTGGAAGGACGACAAATCTGCGGCGGCATGCCAAGCTCGGCCGCCGCGGCGTTGACCGCATTGACAGCTTGGCCGAGCGCGATACCCGGACGCAAGTTGAAGGTCAGTGTGACCGAGGGAAACTGGGCCTGATGGGTGACCTGGAGCGGTCCCGCCTTGCTCGAGTCGATGTCGACAAAGGTCGACAGCGGGACCACGCCGCCGGTCAGCGGTGACTTGACATAGAGCCGGTCGAGCGAGGTGAGGTTTGCCTGGAGTTCTGGGAGAATTTCAAGAACGACGAAATAGGTATTGAGCTGCGTGTAGAATTGCGTGATCTGTCTTTGCCCATAGGCGTCGTTCAGGGTGTCGTCGATCAGCTGCGGCAAGATGCCGAAGCGCGATGCCTGATCGCGGTTGATGGTGATCTTGAGCTGAGGCGCATTGGCCAGCAGGTCACTGGTGGCATCGGCAAGCTGCGGCAGCGTGCGCATTTTCTGCAGCATTTTTTGCGACCATTCGACCAGCTCGTCGATGTTGGCATCCTGCAATGTGTACTGGTATGCGCCGCGGCCGATCCGGGCGCCGACATTGATGTCCTGAACCGCGGTCAGGAAAACATTCGCGCCAGGGACCTGGGCGAACTGCGGCCGCAACCGGTCGATGATCTGGCGTGCCGTCGCCGTCCTTTGCTCGTGAGGCTTCAGCACGATCGTGAAGCTCCCGGTATTCGCCGGGTAGGGCGTGTCGGTGCTGCCGACCTGCGATGTCATGCTCGCGACGTCGGGATCATGCAGGATGATGGCACCGAGCTCCTGTTGCAGCCGCATCATGCGCTGCGGAGACACCTCCTGGGACGCTTGCGAAACGCCCGAGATCAGCCCGGTATCCTGGATTGGGAAGAAACCTTTCGGCGCCTCGATCGCGAGATACGACGGTGAGGCCCAGGGTGGCGAAGAAAACGCCGAGCACGACCGGCTGATGGCGCAATACGATATCGAGGGAACGGCGATAACCTGACAGCATCCCTTCGAAGCCGGCTTCGACGAACCGATAAAGCCGGCCATGCTGTTTTGCCTCCAGCCGCATGAAGCGCGAGCACAGCATCGGCGCCAAAGTGAGCGAAACGAACGCGGACACCACGATCGCAGCGGTGACGGTGAGCGCGAATTCGCGAAACACCCGACCGATGATTCCGCCCATCAGCAGCAACGGGATGAATACGGCAACCAGCGACAGGCTGATCGACAGCACGGTGAAGCGGATTTCGCCCGACCCGACCAGTGCCGCATCGAATGGCGGGGTGCCATTTTCGACGTGCCGATAGACATTTTCGACTTCGACAATGGCATCGTCCACCACGAACCCGACCGCGATCGTCAGTGCCATCAGCGAAATGTTATCGATGCTGAAATTGAGCATATACATCGCCGCAAACGAGCCGAGCAGCGCCAGCGGCACCGTGAGGCCGGGGATGAACGTCGCCCAGAAGTCGCGCAGGAACAGCAGCACGACCATCACCACCAGCCCGATGGTCAGGACCAGCGTGAATTCCACGTCATTCACGGAGGCGCGGATCGTCACGGTGCGGTCGAGCATCGTTTCGACCTTGATCGCCGCGGGAACGTTGGCAGCGAGTTGCGGCAGCCGCGCCTTGATGAGATTGACCGTCTCGATCGTGTTGGCGTCGGGCAGCTTTTTGATCGCCAAAATGATGCCCGGCTTGTTGTTCGGAAAACCACGGACATAACGATTTGTGGGCTCGACGGCCGCCCGGCCGATGTCACGCACCCGGAGCGCCGCACCGTTGCGATAGGTCAGGATGATGTCGTTGAACGGCTCGGCATCCGTGATCTGGTCGTTTGTGTTGATCGTGTAGCCGACCGTGGAGGTGTAGATGGTGCCCTTGGCGGCATTGGTCGTTGCGTTGACGAGGCTCGTCCTGATCTCCTCGAGCGTCAGGCCGATCGCGGCAAGCTTCATCGGGTCGACCTGGATGCGAATCGACGGCTTCTGATCGCCGTAAATCGAGGCCTGCGCGACGCCGGGAAGCTGCGATATTGCTTGAAGAAAGACATTGTCGATGTAGTCGTCGACCGTCGAAATCGGCAACGTTCAGAGTGCGCCCACAGCATCATGATCGGCGCGTCCGCCGGATTGACCTTCCGGTACACCGGCGGAATGGTCATCGCCTGGGGCAGGAATCGGCTTGCAGCGGTGATCGCGGCCTGAACGTCCTGGCCGGCGAGATCGATGTTGCGGTTCAGATCGAACTGAATGACGACGTTCGCGACTCCGAGCGTACTCGTCGAGGTTAGTTGCGTCACTCCGGGGATTTGGCCGAACTGGCGCTCCAACGGCGCGGCGACCGATGACGCCATTGTCTCTGGGCTGGCGCCGGCAAGCGTCGCAGTGACATTGATGGTCGGAAAGTCGACGTGCGGCAGGGGCGCGACCGGCAGGAATGGGAACGCGACAATGCCCACCATCGCAATTGACGCTGTGATCAGCGAAGTCGCAACCGGCCGGCGGATGAAAGGTTCGGACAAATTCATTTCGCCGTCTCCAGTTCCGTCGCCGACGCCGACGGCAAAATCCTGACTCGCGCATGGGTCTGCAATTTGTACTGGCCGTCGGTCACCACGCGATCGCCCGCAGCGATGCCGTTCTCGATCAGCGTCAGATCACCCGATGCCGGGCCGAGCGAGACGGGGCGCGGCTCGGCAATATCATCGGCATTGACCACCCATACGTAGAGACCCGGCTCGCCGCGCTGGATCGCCTCGGTCGGGACCGCTACCACATCACGTCGTGTGTCCAGGAGAACGCGCGCATTCACGAACTCCCCCGGCCACAGCCGCTC
Source organism: uncultured Alphaproteobacteria bacterium (assembly GCA_963844635.1). Classification (GTDB taxonomy): domain Bacteria; phylum Pseudomonadota; class Alphaproteobacteria; order Rhizobiales; family Xanthobacteraceae; genus JAJPKK01. The sequence goes on along the minus strand of CAWJPD010000011.1, from coordinate 296,331 downwards.
GTCCTTGTTGGCGAACATCGCCTTGAGGCGCAGGGTTGCGGTCGACTGGTCGATGGCATTGTCGATCAGGAGCAGGCTTCCCGTGCTCAGCACCCGTTTGTTGTCCTGGTCGAGCGCCGTCACCTCCACGGGACCGCGTCGCATCGCGTCGCGGACATCGTCGAGCACCTGGGCCGGCAACGTGAACAGAACGGCTGACGGCTGGGTCAGAACCAAACTCGCAATCGCGCGCGGGTCGGAGGCGTGAACGAGGTTGCCAGGATCGATTTGGCGTACCCCGACACGTCCTTCGCTCGGCGCCTTGATCGATGTGAAATCAAGATTGGTCCGGGCCGCTTCGATCGATGCTTCGTCGGCATCGATCGCTGCCTTGAGCTGATCGACCTTGGCCTGTCCTTGATCGACGACCTGTTGAGTTTCGAAGCTTCTGATGACCAGTGTCTTGGCGCGCGTAAGGTCCTTTTCGGCCGAAACCAGCATGGCCGCGTCCTGGGCCTTCTTTGCCACGGCCGCATCGAAGACTGCCTGGAACGGACGCCGATCTATCTGCGCCAGCACGTCGCCTTTTTTGACATGCTGCCCCTCGGTGAACAGCACCTCCTGCATGATGCCATCGAGCTGGGAATGGATGCCGATGGTGAAGGACGCCTGGACGGTGCCAAGCCCCGTTGCGTAGATCGGGAGGTCCTGCCGGCTGGCGGTTGCGACCCGCACCGGCACTGCCGCGGGTCCGCGGGCCGCGGGAAGCGCGGCGCGGGCACTGCCTGGTTCCCGCGTCAGGTACTGCCAGGAAAATGCGCTGCCACCGACGATGGCGAGGATAATGAGGATGAAGATAACAGAACGTCGGCGCGACAACCTGGCATGGGAATCAGTCCTCACGGGCGTTTTCCTCCAGGTTGTACGCTTGCCGACGATCCCGCCCGCAAACGTAGAAAATCAGAGGCGCGGCGGACCGCGCGCGTCGAAGGCGATGCGTTCAGGGCGCGTTGGCTGGTATTCAAGAGCTTTGCCCCGTGGCGCGGCGCCGAAATCCATCGGAACCGTGAGCACGGGTGCCGCGCTGCCAACCAACGAACTGGCGAGGTGAATATTTGCGCAAATGGCGCAGTCGACGAGGTTCGCAGATCCTGACGGACCGCCGGGGCGCTCAGGCCAAGCAGCGTTCGACGATGCCGTCACAACTGCCGGAGAAGCCATTGAAATCGCCCCTGGAAAGGTCTCCAGGATGCGTGTGGCCGAAGGTCAGCATCACATGCATTGCCATCGCAAATAGCGCGAATGACGCTGCCAAACGCATGTTCTGCCGGAACCAGCACATCGAAACGAACCCCGCCGGGAGTAGTTCTGCCCGAAATTCTCGTCACAATGTCTTTCTGTCAACGGGAAAACGCGAGGCCCAATCTGCCGCGTGCGGATGCCCACGATATTTGCGACCTACTCGGATATTATGTTGCATCGCAACAAGATAGCCGACCGGTTTACGGATGACGGACAAAGCGGAAATGGCGAATTCTCGGTCGCCCGTCATGCCGCCGCTGCGCGGCGATGACCCTGCCGGCCTTGTTCATCGATTTCAGCTTCGCCTATGCTCCCTGGCGCCGCCCACTGGCTTGGCCGGTCGCCACCGGAGGACCGCTTGGACATCGAAGCGGAAGGCAGATTGCGCTGGGCGGACTCGATCCATGCCGAGTTCCGGCGGGTCGGCATGCGCCAGGTCGGCTATGTGCCCGATGCCGGGCACAGCCGGTTAATCGAGCTTTGCGTCTCCGATCCCGAGATTCACGATGTCCTGCTGACGACCGAGGAGGAGGGGGTGGCGCTGATTGCCGGGGCGGCGCTCGGGGGGCAGTACGGCGCCTTGCTGATGCAGAGCAGTGGCGTTGGCAACTGCATCAACATGTTCTCGCTGATCAAGACATGCGGGTTTCCCTGCTTCATTCTTGTCACGATGCGCGGCGAGTTTGCCGAGTTCAATCCATGGCAGGTGCCGATGGGATCGATCACCGAGGCGACCTTGCGGCTTTGCGGTTTTTTGACCTACCGAGTAGACGCGGCTGAAGATGTCCGCGATATCGTCGGTGCGGGCTGCGACATGGCCTTTGCCGGCGATCTGCCGGTCGCCGTGCTGCTGTCGCAGCGCCTGATCGGCCGCAAGATTTGGACCAGGTAATGCTGGACCGCCGCGCCTTTGTGGCAAAGCTATTGGCCGATCGCCAGGACCTGCTGGTGGTGTCGGGTCTCGGCACGCCGACCTATGATGTTGCCGCCTGCGGCGACCATCCGCTGAATTTCTACCTGTGGGGCGCGATGGGCGGGGCCGGCATGATCGGGCTCGGCCTCGCGCTCGCCAAGCCAAATCGTCGCGTCCTGGTACTGACCGGCGACGGTGAAGCGCTGATGGGCTTAGGCAGCCTCGCCACCATCGGCGTCAAGAAACCGAAAAACCTCGTCATCGTCGTCCTCGACAATCGTGAATATGGGGAAACCGGCAGGCAGCCGAGCCACACCGCGGCAGGAGTCGACCTCGTCGACATTGCCAAGGCGTGCGGCTTCTCCGATGCGCTCCGAGTGACGCAGATTCACGAAGCGCACGACCTGCGCGACATCGTGCATGTTCGCCGCGGGCCGCTGCTGATCCAGGCCATCATCGCGGGAGGCGACGCGCCGCGGGTGCTGCCCATGCGTGACGGCCACGCGATCAGGCAGCGATTTACCGCGGCGGCACAATCTAGTGCGTGATCCGATCAGACCGCATCAAATCGATCGCAGGGTGGCAACGCGCATAAAGGTCACACCGCTTGCACAGCACGCAGGCGCGTTGCCCACGCTGTCGGAGCTATGAAGCACCCAACGACCGCGTGGGCAAAATCGCTATGAAAAGTCAATCGATGGAAGAGCTACGGCGCGCGATTTTGCCTACCCTACACGCGCGGTGAGCGCACATGGCGCTCGCATTCTGGGTCTTGCGTGGCGCGAAAAGAATCAGAAATCCGGGTGTGTCGCTCCGGGCAACGGCACCAGGCCGGCGCTGAAGAAATCGGAATTGTTCTCGTTGCACGTGGTCATCAGGATCGGCTCAGTATCGACGCGCCGCCAGCGCTGCACCGCCGTCCACGGCTTCGTGAATGCCCCGGGGTCCTCGACATAGACGGACACATCGACGGTCTTGGCGTCGGGGGCGAGCGTCCAGCGTTCGATGACGTGCAACTGGTCTGTATGCGGGGTGCGATAATTGTCCACGTACGATTTGGGCGAAATCCCGATGGTGTCGATCACCAGCGTGTTGCCGTCCTCGTAGTGGCCAACGGATTCGCCGTACCAGGATGGTTTCACGTCGTTCGAATGCGGCACGTTCAGGTAGATATGGCGAACCTCCGGGCCGCCCTGATTGATGACCGCGATTTTGTCGCCCATCGGATAGAAGAAGAACGGTTCGACCAGCGAATAAGTGTCAAAGTTCGGCACGCCGACCGGCCAACAGCGTTCGCGCGCACGGAATGGGACCTTCCCCGCGATGACTGCATCATTCGCCTTCTTCATCGAAGGCAACGTCCAGGGCTGCAGGATCGGGTTGCTGAGGTCGGCGACGCGATAGGTCGACTGCCGGCCGAAGCCGTTGGGCACATAAGGATGCGCTTTGTCGAAGGTGACCGGTCCCGGGCCGCCGTTCGGTGAAGCCAGGAGATCGTCGACGCCCACGGCGTGGTCGAGCACCCAGCCGGTATTGGTGGTCGGCGCGAAGTTCGGAACGACCTCGTTCTTGGGTCCTTCCGCCGCGACTGCCATCACCGTTGCCCCAACAATTCCGAAGCATGCCGAAACGAACTTGAACATCGCCGCGTCCTCCAGGGGAAAGTCGGACCTGACCGACGCGCAGGCTACATCAAATGACGGTCGCACCGGAAGCATGCGGTCGTGTCCCGGCTGCCAGCCCTCCGTATAGCGCCATGCGTTCAATTGAATCGCTTCCCGCGCGGTCGGCCTTGATTGTGGTCTTATCCGAAAGGTCTGCAACTTTTTGGGAGCATGCTCTACCCGGCGAGAAAATCGAAATCGCAGCCCTTGTCGGCCTGCGTGACGTGCTCGGCATAGAGCCGCGCATAGCCGCGCGCCGGCAGCGCGGGGCGTTTCCAGGCGGCGCGGCGCCTGCCGATTTCAACGACGTCAAGCTTCACATCGATCCGGCGCCGGCTGGTATCGAGCGTGACGATATCGCCGTCGCGCACCAGCGCGATGGTGCCACCGGCCGCGGCTTCGGGCGACACATGCAGCACCACGGTGCCGAACGCGGTGCCGCTCATGCGGGCATCGGAAATCCGCACCATGTCGGTCACGCCCGGCGACGGCGAGCTTTTTCGGAATCGGCAGGGCGCCCGCTTCCGGCATGCCGGGCGCGCCGATCGGGCCGGCATTGCGCAGCACCAGGCAGTGCTGCGGGGTGACCGGTAGGTTGGGATCGTCGATGCGCGCCGCAAGGTCTTCGAGCGAGTCGAACACCAGGGCCGGTCCTTGGAAAGTGCACAGCGCGCCCGTCGCCGCGGCAAGCTTGATCGCGGCACCCTGCGGCGCGAGATTGCCGCCGAGGATGGCGATCGCCTCGCCCGGCGCAGACGGGGCGATCGAGCGGCCGGATCACCTCAGGATTCAGGTAGGCCGGCCAGCGCGCCACCACGTCGCCAAGGGTTTCGCCGCCGACGGTGGGAGCCGAAAGATCGAGATAGTCCTGCAGTCGCCGCCACAGCGCCGGCAAGCCGCCGCCGGCATGGAAATCTTCCATGAAAAACCGGCCCGCCGGCTTCAGGTTCAGCAGCACCGGCGTTTCGCGGCCGATGCGGTCGAGCTCAGCGAGGTCGTAGGCGAGACCGGCGCGACCGGCGACCGCGGCGAGATGCACGATCGCATTTGTCGACCCGCCGATCGCCTGCAGCACGACGGAGGCGTTCCGCAGTGCCGCGTGGCTGACGATGTCGCGCGGCGAGGGACCGCCGATGACCGCCATCTCCGCGGCGCGCCGCCCGGTCGCCTCGGCGATGCGGAGGCGATCGGATGACACCGCGGGCGCGGTCGCTGCGCCTGCCAGAGTGAAGCCGAGCGTCTCGGCGATGATCGCCATCGTCGAGGCGGTGCCCATCACCATGCAGGTTCCCGCGGTGGGCATCAGCTCGTCATGGGCGCGGTCGAGATCGGGGCCGGCGAGCGTCGCCGGCGCGGTAAGCGGCCCATAACCGCCGACAGTCGGTGCAGGCGCCAAGCCGCGCGCCCTCGTGGCGGCCGGCCAGCATCGCGCCGACCGGCAGCATGATCGCCGGCATATCAGCGCTGATTGCACCCATCAACTCGGCCGGAATGGTCTTATCGCAGCCGCCGATCAGCACCACAGCGTCGAGCGGGAGTGCCCGCACCATCTCCTCGACGTCCATTGCCATCAAGTTGCGCAGCAGCATCGAGGTCGGAAAAACAAAGGCCTCGTGAAGGGAAATGGTCGGGAAGACGAACGGCAGGGCGCCTGCGAGCTCGACGCCCCGTGCTACCGCTTGAGCGAGACGCGCCGCCGTCGCGTGACACGGGTTGAAATCCGATGCGGTCGACAGAATGCCGACGATCGGACGTTCCAGCGACTCGTCGGTGAACCCCGCGCTTTTCAGGAACCCGCGCCTTAGAAACAGCGCGAATTCCTCGTCCCCATATTGTACGAGCCGCGAACGCAACCCCTTTTTCATCTCGCCGCTCCCACCCTCACCGCGATGCCAGATTGCGCGATCGGTATTGCCTGCTCAATAGAGCACAGCGCGCCCGCCCGGGCAGGGGGTGCCCGGGCGGGTCCATCAGATCGATGCAGGGTGGATGGGGGCACAGCATCGATCAGACGATCAGGCGTTTGGGCTCCTGCTCTGTGTGCGTTGATGCCGTGTCGCAATTCGTTGGTGACGCGACCTTTCGGGGAGGTTCAAAGAAATCTATGCGCGCCTTCGGCAGCCGCTTCCGGGTCCGCCCAATTCCCGGCTTAACAGGTTGATAGGGGCCGGAGGCGACAATCACCGTCGCGAATCGCTCGGACGCAATGCTCCCGAGGCGCGGTACTTTGATACTCTGCGCTCCGACGACAGTTACTGACGGCAGCGGATGTCGCACTCGCGCGCGCGGCGGGACGCGTGTAGGGTGCCGCTTTCCGCCTTGCGGTTGACATCAAGGCCGCGCAGACTTGGGGCAGGTATTGGGAGGCCATCCTATGATGCATAGGCGTCGCAACGTTTACTGCGCGGTCATCATTGCCGCGGGGTCGGCGATGCTCGGCGGCTGCGCGTCTTTCAGTCTCGGATCGTTCAATTCGCCGTTTGGCGATTCTTCGCCCCCGCCGGCGCCGGCGCCGGTCGCCTTGCCCGCGAGCATCCGCGCCGAAGAGATCGTCGGGCGGTGGGGACTGGCATCCTACCATCGCGAACAGGATCGCGCGCGCACCGAAGCTGCGGCACGCGGGCAATGCTCACCGCAACCCTATGTGATCGACCGTTCTCCGACCGGCGGCGTCGCGATGCTGGGGCATGACAACCCACAGGTCCAGGACATGAACCTCAAGGGCAGCGCGGACGGCAAAAACTATATCGGCCCCGGGCCGTCGCCTGGTGGAGCCGACGATCGGGAGGTGGTGTCGTTTGATGGCCGCGTGCTGATCCTGAGATGGGTGGATCCGGAAATCGCCGGGCGCTACGGCAACATGGTGTTGGTGCGCTGTGGCGCCGAGGGCACCACGCGGACTGCGCGGTCCCGAAAGCCGCCGTCCTCCCAGTAAGGGCTCCCGCGAAAATAAATGCTCCGACGCTCGGCAGGAATTCAGCAGCCTGGTGCGCGGAACGCCTCCGCGACCGATGCTGTTGTTTGCGCGGGTAGCCTACGGAGTGGCCCGACGGCGATCACACATCGAGCGACCAAGGGAATCGAAATGGCGCATGACGACCTTCAGCGCAAGCTGGCTGCTGCCGGCAAGGTGCTGGTCGCCGAGGGGCAGGATGACTTTACCCGCGGTCACATTTCGGTACGGCTGCCGAACGATGCGTCGCTGTTTTTTATGAAGCCGCACAGCGTCGGCCTCGACGAGATCACGATGGAGAACATCCTGACCATCGATCTCGAAGGGAATGTGAAGGCCGGGAGTGCACGGCGCCACAGCGAAGTGTTCATTCATTCAGAAATTTACAAAGTCCGTCCCGACGTGAACTGCGTCATCCACACGCATCCGCCCTATGCGGTGGCTTTGTCGGCGAGCGGCCGGCCGCTGCGGTGCCTCAGCCAGCCGGCGGCGCTGTTTTATCGATCGCTCGGCATCTATACCGACTCGAGCGCACTCATCCGTACCAAGGCGATGGGAGCGCGCGTCGCCGAGGCGCTCGGGCCGCATCGCGGCGTGCTCCTGAAAAACCACGGCGTTGCCGTGACCGGCGACAGCATCGACGAGGCGGTGATTGGCGTCATTATGCTGGAGAACGCGGCAAAGATTTAACTCGTCGCCGAGGCGGCCGGGGACACCGCGCCCGATTTTTCCGAGGACGACATTCTGGTTCTCAAGAAACAGACGTCGCAACCCGAGCAGTTCGTGATCAATTTCAATTATCTCGCGCGACGCGTCCAGGCGCTCTGAACTCAAGGCACTCGCGACAATAATTGCCGCGATCGTTGGCAGAAACCAGCACCCTTTTGCGGCGAACAACCGTTTGGCTAATTCAGCGCATGCCCCCAAAAGGCTGCTGACTTTGCGGACAAAAATCCTACGCAAAATCAAAGAGAACCGAGCGGGTAGACGTTCCAAGCTGAACGCATCCCGCTCAGCGGAGGGTTGAGCGCAAGCGAAACCCTCCGAAAGGACCGGGAAGTGATGGATTTGGCAAAGGCTCGCCCCGTCCCACGGAATTCGGGTCACTGATCCCGAGCGGATCACTTGGCCCCATATCCCGCCGGGAGGACTTTGTGCGGGTCCATCCTCACGACCAGGTAGACGATCTGGTCCGCTGTAATTTCGGTGAACCAATGCGGCGTGTTGGGCGGAATGATGACGACGTCGCCTGGACCGATCTTGCGGCTCACGCCGCCGACGACCTTGCCGCCGCCTGAACTCGGGCCATTCAAAGTCGTCACCACGGGGCTGTTTGCCGGGATATTTTGGGCGTTCTCGATGTTGCCGCCGGTAACCAACGTGCCGTTGCCGGACAGCACGTGATATACCTCGGTGATTTCGCTGTGTTCGACGCCAAAACCGATGTCGCGGCCCTCGGTCTTGGCCCGGTGCACCACGCCGACCCCGACATTGTACTCGCCATTGATGCTGACGACGCGGATCTGCTGGTCGCTCACCGAAGCGGAAGCGGTTTTCTGCACGGTCGCGAGGATTTCAGCGTTGCTGATATCCACGGCGGTGCCTGAAGGCCGAGCCGTATTTGTCTGCGCGTGCGCCAGGCCCACGGTGCACAGAGCGAACGAAATGGCCAAAACGATCTTCATGGTTTGCTCTCCCTGTTGAAATGACGGTCCCTTGTACACGAATTCGATCAGCGGCGACGACCGCCGACTGCTGGCACTTCGGTCCGCTGTCGAAAACCCCTTCGCCCGCTTACGCTGAAGGATCGGGGCCTGAAGCGCTGGACGCGTTCTCTCCGCGCAGCTATAATTTCGGCGTTAGCCGGGGGAGGGCAATTTACTCACTTCAACACAAGGGGCTCCCATGAAAAATATTACTTTGACTCTGGTTGCCGCAGCGTTCGCGTTCACTGCGATGGCGGTCGCCGCGGACGCGCAGTCCCAATCTTATGGCGCAAAACAGCTAAAGGCCCAAATAAAGGATGCCATTCCGATCGATACGATCGCTTGCAACGGCACAACCGGCGGGTACGGATGCGGGCCGGGATGGATTTGGAGCCGATACCGGCACCGGTGCGTGCCCTGCTGACGGACGCGATCCGTTCCCACGAAAAGGCCGCCATTCGGCGGCCTTTTGCTTTTTCAAGTACATTGGACAGATGTCATATCATATTATCAGGGCGTGCAATGACGTTTCGGCAGGACGCCAGCAAATTACTAAACACCAAGCGATGCGCGGCGACGCCCGCTCTGATAGCCGATCGCAACTCGGTGGCGGACGAGGCCTGCCCTGTGAGCCTCGCCGCGCCTTCATCGATCAGAACGTCATTCCAATTCCGGCAAAATAGACGAAATAGTCTTTCTTGGTCGCTGGGAACGGTTCGTTGAAGTTAGGAATACCACTGGCGTCCGTATAGTGCTGGGCTGCCTGCAGTGATTGGTTGATGAAATCATAGTACTGGAAACCGTACTTCACGTACCAGGAGCCAAGGCGCTTCGGCACCCAAGGATCGAGTACAGTGGTTCCGGTCAGGCCGGTCGTGAAATATCCAAAGTTGCCCGAAGAACAGACCGACGTGGTTTGGGGGCCGCAAACGTCGACGAAGGAAGCTCCATTATCGCCCGGGCTGTTCCAGAACGTCGACGGGCCAAACGTGAACCACGTCGGTGCCGTCAAGGTGATGGGAATCCCCCAGTATTTCATCAGGTTGACGGTCGGCGTCATGCCGAGAAACCCTTCGAGCGCGTCGTGGGTCTGACCGAGCACGACGTTAGAAGGTCCGGCGACATGATCCCACAACTTTATGTAGGGATTGAAGGTGATCCAATAGCCCGTCCACGAGTCGTCGTAGCTCAACGAGAACTGGGCGTTGAACTCAGAAGATGGGGGATTGGTGTTGGACTGATCGTAGGCTGGGAAAACGAACTGGATGTATTGGGCAGAAAACAGCCAGTTCTGGGCGAACTTGACTGATCCTGTTACCCACCAGTCGAATTCGTTCAAGGTTTGCACGTGGATGTCGTTCTGGCGGCTCCAGAGGTCGGTAAATCCGCCCACCTCGACGGAGATGTCATTGATGAAGCCCATCTTGTTCTTGTAGAGGTCGAAGATCAGGCCGGTGGCATAATGGTTGGTGACGCCGCCGGTATGCACAAGAAGGCCGTTTCCGGTGACGTAAGCGTTCATAATCGACTCGTCGAGATAACCGTGGACGTCGAGCTGATCGAGCGGCGCCATCGACGGCGCTTTGACGGACATATCGGCTGCGCTCGCAGTGCCGCAGGCAAGCCCCAATCCGAGGCCGCCCACGCACAAAGCGCGGATAGACGTGAGACCGGACATCTTCGAAATTCTCCCCCACTTGCGAGTCGCTGCGCGTCGGCAGGTGTGGCCGTGTTGCTATGTTCCTTTCGTTATGTCAATCGGAGGACTTATTTCGGACGCAATCGCAACCTGATGCACGCACCGGCAGAATTGCCTAGTTTTTAGCTTTTTAAGGCATTTAGAATAGGCAGGAAACGCGGCCAGAACCCCTATTTGTGCTGCCTTCGCCGTTCGTGTAGGCATCCGCGGTGGAAACCAGCTGTGCCACACTTTTGCGCTTTCAATCAGGGGCTTGAAAATATTATCGTGCTGTTGCCAAACGATCACATTTGGAATGGTGAAAACACACTAACGGGGAGCGTGGGATACCGCACGCCGCCCGGCATGGCGTTTGCGTCTTATCCCCTTGTGACCACGAGCCCTGTACCTTGTGACCACGAGCCCCCTTGTGACCACGAGGTGCGCCTGACGCAGGTGCTGTCGAGGAAAGTGGCCTGGAATGCATGTTTTCAAGCGCGGACTTGCCGCTTTCCTCCTGGCTGTCGCAATATCGTTGATTGGGATCCCGTCTCAGGCCGCGCCCCTCGACGAGGCGCTCGCCCATTTCACTCAGGACGATTTCAGCGAAACCGAGGAGGGCATCAACGCCGTCACTGCGAGCGGAGATGCGCGGGCCACGACGATTCTTGAAGCGTTGCAGGACGGCCGACTGCTCTACAGTGCCGAGCAGAAAAAAATATTTTACCGAGACGCCGATGACAAGCTGGTGGATGCCGCGACCGGGGCGCCGGTCGTTGGTTCGGGGCCGGCCGATCTCGACACCGTCGGGATCAATAACCGGCTGCGGCGGGCGATCGGCGCCGCGCTGGGCGGTCTGACCCTGATGGCACTGGACCCTGCGCGGCGGCTCGATGCCGCGGCGGCCGTCTTCAAGTCTCATGAAGCCAATGTCCTCCCCGCCGTCGAGGCGGCCCTGGAAAAGGAAACCAATCCTCGCGTCAGAGAGGCGCTGCGCGAGGCCCGTGCCGCCATCCTGCTCAATTCGGACGACGCGAGCGAAGAGGACAAGCTCGCCGCCGTCGCGACGATCCGGGCGCGCGGCGACCAGGAGGCGCTCGCGATGCTATCCGCGCTTCCCCCCGAAACGCCGCCCGCCGTCGCGAACGCGGCCGCAAGCGCCGTGACCGCCATCAATAGCAGCCTCGCAATCTGGGAGACCGTTCAGAACCTGTGGTACGGGCTTTCGCTCGGCTCGGTACTGCTGCTTGCCGCGATCGGCTTGGCCATCACGTTCGGCGTGATGGGCGTCATCAACATGGCCCATGGCGAGATGGTCATGATCGGCGCCTATGTGACCTTCGTCATCCAGGAAGTGGCGCGGGCCCGTTATCCAGGCCTGCTTGAATACTCGCTGGTGATCGCCGTCCCGCTTGCCTTCATCATCGCCGGGTTCGTCGGCATATTGATCGAACGCGGTGTCATCCGCTTCTTGTACGGGCGCCCGCTTGAAACCCTGCTCGCCACCTGGGGGCTGTCGCTCATCATCCAGCAGGCGGTGCGCACGGCTTTCGGCCCCACCAATCGTGAAGTCTCGGCGCCGTCCTGGATGAGCGGGGCCTTCGAGGTCGGGCACCTCACGATCACCTATAATCGGCTGTGGATCATCTGCTTCGCGATGGTCGTCTTCGTCGCGCTCCTTGGGATGCTTCGTTTGACGCGGCTCGGTCTCGAGGTCCGCGCCGTCACCCAGAACCGCGCCATGGCGTCCGCCATGGGAATTCGCACCCAGCGGATCGACGCGCTGACCTTCGGCCTTGGCTCCGGAATTGCCGGCATGGCCGGCGTCGCGCTGTCGCAGATCGACAATGTCAGCCCCAATCTCGGCCAAGGCTACATCGTCGATTTGTTCATGGTCGTGGTATTTGGGGGCGTCGGCAACCTGTGGGGGACGCTGGTCGGCGCGATGACGCTCGGCATCGCCAACAAATTCCTCGAACCGTTTGCCGGCGCTGTGCTTGGCAAGATCGCCATTCTCGTGCTCATCATCCTGTTCATCCAAAAACGGCCGCGCGGCATGTTCGCGCTCAAGGGCCGGGCAGTGGAAGCATGACCGGCCTTGTGAACCGCGGCTTCGACCGCACCACGCTTGTTTTCGTCGTCGCCCTTCTTGCGCTCGCTGTCCTGGTGCCGTTTTCGAACCTTGCCTTGCCGCCCAGCTCGCCATTCCAGGTGCCGACCTATCTCGTTTCGCTGTGGGGCAAGTTTCTTTGCTACGCGATGCTGGCCCTCGCGATCGATTTGATCTGGGGCTATTGCGGCATCCTCTCCCTCGGCCACGGCGCGTTTTTTGCCCTCGGCGGCTACGCGATGGGGATGTACCTGATGCGCCAGATCGGCACCCGCGGCGTCTATGCGGACCCGATCCGGCCCGACTTCATGGTGTTCCTGAACTGGCCGGAATTGCCGGTCTACTGGTACGGCTTCAACTGGTTCGGCTACGCCGCCCTGATGGTGGTCCTGGTGCCCGGCGTTCTTGCTTTCGTGTTCGGATGGTTTGCTTTCCGCAGCCGCGTCACCGGCGTGTATTTGTCGATCATCACCCAAGCTTTGACCTTCGCATTGATGCTCGGCTTCTTCCGCAACAATTTCGGTTTCGGCGGCAATAACGGCCTCACCGATTTCAAGGATATTCTTGGCTTCAACGTCCAGGCGGCGCCGACACGTTGTGCGCTGTTCGCTTTATCCGCAATCGTACTCGCATTGATGCTGCTGATGTGCCGCAGCATCGTCACGTCCAAGTTCGGCAAGGTTTTGATCGCAATTCGCGACGCCGAATCGCGCACACGCTTTCTCGGCTACAAGGTCGAATCCTATAAGCTCCTCGTTTTCACGCTGTCGGCCTGTATGGCCGGCATTGCCGGCGCGTTCTATGTGCCCCAGGTCGGCATCATCAATCCGAGCGAGTTCGCTCCCGGCAATTCGATCGAGGCGGTGATCTGGGTCGCCGTCGGGGGCCGCGGCACCTTGGCGGGAGCCATCCTCGGCGCGGTGATCGTGAGTTACGCCAAAAACTATTTCACCAGCGGCAGCCTGCTGCCCTATTGGACTCTTGCGATCTTTACGCTCGCCGCGTTTGCCGGGGTCGCCTGGATACGCCGCGACACCATCATCGGCGCTCTCGTGGGCGCGGCTGCGCTCGCTCTGGGGCTCGTCATCGATTATGTGCTCGGCCGCAGCGGCGTCGGTGTCGAGGTCGCGCCGTACTGGAATTATGCTGTTTTCGGTATCCTGATCGTTGCGACGCTGGCGACGAGCTGGCACAGCTACCCGGTCGGCGCGCTGTTCGGAGCGCTGCTCGTGGCGTTCGCGGCGACGCCGTTCGAGACCCTTCCGCTCGCACCCTATTGGCTGTTCGCGCTCGGCGGCCTGTTCGTCGGCGTCACGCTGCTAATGCCCCGAGGCATTGTCGGCACCCTCCGCTACGGGTTCAAGCGCCGCACACCGGGTACCGCCGAAGCCGACCCGCGACGGGTCGGCGAGCCGCTGCCGGCGGAGTGACAGCCATGGATTCGCGTGTCACTTCGGCGTTGCTCTATCTCGATAACGTCACCGTCTCGTTTGAGGGGTTTCGCGCGTTGAACGGGCTGTCGTTTACGGTGGATGCGGGCGAGATGCGCGCCATCATCGGTCCCAATGGCGCCGGCAAGACAACGATGATGGACGTCATCACCGGCAAAACCCGGCCGGACAAGGGCGACGTCCTCTTCGACGGCACTTATCGCCTGACCGACCTTTATGAAAACGACATTGCCGAACTCGGCATCGGCCGCAAATTTCAAAAACCAACGGTGTTCGAAAGCCACACGGTCGAAGACAATATCCTGCTCGCCCTCAAGGCCGACCGCCGCGCGCGCGCTTCGCTGATGGCGCGGGGCACGGCTGCAGACACGGAACGCATCGACGACATACTCCACACCGTCCGCCTTGAACGTGTGCGGAGCCGCGCCGCCGGCAGCCTCTCGCATGGCCAGAAGCAGTGGCTGGAGATCGGCATGCTGCTTGCGCAGGAGCCCAAGCTGCTGCTCGTCGACGAGCCGGTCGCCGGCATGACCGATGCCGAGACCCGCGAGACGGCGGAGTTGCTCAAGAACATCAATCGCGATCGCACCGTCGTGGTCGTGGAGCACGACATGGCCTTCGTTCGCGAACTGGGCGTCAAGGTCACGGTATTGCACGAAGGGGCGGTCATTGCCGAGGGGACGATCGACCAGGTTTCCGCCAATGAGCGGGTGATCGAAGTCTATCTCGGCCGCTGACGGCTCGCCAACGTACCAGGTGACCCATGCTCGAAGTCAATGCGATCGACCTGCATTATGGGGCCGCACAAGCGCTGCGCAAGGTCTCGCTGCGCGCGGTGCCTGGCACTGTGACCTGCGTGCTCGGGCGCAATGGTGTCGGCAAGAGCAGTCTTCTGCGCGCGCTCATCGGCGAGCATCCGGTGAGCCGCGGCGGCATCGTCTGGGAAGCCGAGGACATCACCCCACTGGAGCCGTATGAAAGAGCAAGGCGCGGCATCGCCTATGTGCCGCAAGGCCGCGAGATTTTTCCACTGCTCACAGTCGAGGAGAATCTCAAGACTGGCTTCGCTCCCCTCAAGCGCGACGATCGCAGCGTTCCGGATGTCGTGTTTTCGCTGTTCCCGGTGCTGGGCGACATGCTGCGCCGTCGCGGCGGTGACCTCTCCGGCGGCCAGCAGCAGCAACTCGCGATCGGGCGCGCGCTGGTGATGCGGCCACGCCTGCTGCTGCTCGACGAACCGACCGAGGGCATCCAGCCGTCGATCATCAAGGATATCGGGCGTGCCATCACCTATCTGCGCGGCCTTGGCGAAATGGCGATCGTCCTTGTCGAGCAGTATCTCGACTTCGCCCGTGAGACTCGGCGATCATTTTGCGGTGATGGATCGCGGCCAGTTCGTCTATACCGGTACGCGCGCAGAACTCGACGAAGTCGCCCTGAAGAAGGCCATGGCGATCTAGGCGCATGATCCCGAAAAGCTACAGACTTTTCGGACAAAGATCATGCGCGAAATCAAAGGGAACCGAACGGGAGGCATTCAACGTGAACGCATCCCGCTAGAGGGGACTGATTCGGCGGCGGGTCTGCCCGGAGAGCGGACCAGATGGGTCGAACGATCGGGATGAGGCTGCGCCTGCCATGCCAGTTGTCACGGGGCAATTACTCCCGGAACACGAATGCGCCGGCGCGGCCGCGCCCGACAGCCGAGACATCTTCGATGCGAAATCGCGCGCAAGGCAGCGTCGGACTGACGCTCGCCGCGACGGCGGGCGGCACGCGGTGCATCCGCACCCGCGAAGAAGGCTCTTTGCGTGTTCGCTTCCCGCACGCTTCGGCAGCCCTGCCGGAGGCCGTCCTCGTCAACACGGCCGGCGGCATTGCCGGGGGCGACCGCCTGCGCATCGACCTCGACCTCGACCCGGGCGCGCGACTTGTCGCGACCACCGCGTCGGCGGAAAAGGTCTATCGCTCGCTGGGGGCCGACGCCGACATCGAGGTTTCGATGCGGCTCGGCGACGGTGCGGAGCTGTTCTGGTTGCCCCAGGAAACCATCATGTTCGATCGCGCGCGGCTTGCCCGACGCATGACCATCGAGCTGGCGGCCTCGGCGCGGCTCGTCTGCGTCGAGGCGATCGTGTTCGGGCGCACTGCGATGGGAGAATCCATCACCACAGGCGCATTTTCCGACCGCTGGCGCGTGCGCCTCGACGGACGGCTGGTGTTCGCCGAAAATCTTCATCTTGAAGGCGCGGTCGCCGCTCGCCTCGGGGAACGCGCCGTGGCTGCCGGCCGGGTCGCGGCGGCAACTGTGCTGGTGGTCCCGGGAAAAGAGGCCGAACTGGCGGCCGTACGAGACGCTGCGTCGGACCTCGGTGGCGAGATCGGAATTTCGGCCTGGAACGGCATCGCGCTTGCCCGCCTGCTCACACCCGGCGGCGCCTGCCTGCGGCACGATCTTGTGCGCGCGCTCGCAGCGCTTGGCCGATCCGGGGTGCCGCGCCTATGGCCGACCTGACCGATCACATCCGGAAATCTTTGCCGCCATGCATCTCACTCCGCGCGAAAAGGACAAGCTGTTGACCGCGATGGCCGCGATCGTGGCGCGCCGCCGTCTCGATCGCGGCGTCAAGCTCAACCATCCCGAGGCGGTCGCGCTGATCGCGGATTTCATCATGGAAGGCGCCCGCGACGGCCGCACCGTCGCTGAGCTGATGGAGGCCGGCGCCGGCGTGCTCAGGCGCGATCAGGTGATGGATGGCATCGCCGAAATGATCCCGGAAATCCAGGTCGAGGCGACATTCCCTGACGGCACCAAGCTGGTGACGGTACACGAGCCGATCCGATGAACGATCCGGGTCTGGTGCTTGTGGTGAACGCGGCGCATTTCGCAGCGCAGCGCCACGTCAATCAGCGCCGCAAAGGAGCGGCCGGCGAACCCTACATCAACCACCTCACTGAAGTGGCAATGCTGCTTGCCGCGGCAACAGGCGGAAGCGATCCGACGCTGGTCGCCGCCGGGTTCCTGCACGATACGCTGGAAGACACTCCGACCGAATACGAGGAGCTGGCGAGCCTTTTCGGAACCGACGTCGCCGATGTCGTCGCCGCCGTGACCGACGACAAGCGCTTGCCGAAGGCAGAGCGCAAGCGTCTTCAGGTCGAGCATGCGCCGAAGAAGAGCGTGCGGGCGCGGTGCCTGAAGCTCGCCGACAAGACCAGTAATCTACGGTCTCTCGCCACCAGCCCACCCGCCCACTGGGAAATTTCCCGCAAGCTCGAATACATCGAATGGGCAGAAGCGGTGGTTGCCGGCTGTCGCGGATTGAACCCTCAACTGGAGCACCTGTTCGATGCGGCGGCGGCGGAAGCGCGTGAGGCGATCCAACCCGCCGATGGGGGCCGGCGAACAGGCGGAGGAGACATCAAATGATCCCAGGCGAAATCTTCACGCTTGCCGGCGACATCGAGATCAACAAAGGCCGCCGCACCGTGACGCTCGAGGTCGCCAACACCGGAGACCGTCCGATCCAGGTCGGCAGTCACTACCATTTTTTCGAAACAAACCCCTCGCTCAAGTTCGACCGCAAAAAGGCGCGCGGCATGCGTCTCGACATTGCCGCAGGCACCGCGGTTCGCTTCGAACCGGGGCAGAGCCGCGAGGTTCGGCTGGTCGCGCTCGCCGGCAAGCAGGCCGTCTACGGCTTTCGCCAGCAAGTTATGGGCAAACTGTGACGCCACGTAAGACCGGAAGCGGGCGCGGGCAAACTCACCCGCACACCGTTCTCCCAGCGGAGCATTC
Organism: uncultured Alphaproteobacteria bacterium; assembly: GCA_963844635.1. Classification (GTDB taxonomy): domain Bacteria; phylum Pseudomonadota; class Alphaproteobacteria; order Rhizobiales; family Xanthobacteraceae; genus JAJPKK01. The sequence continues at coordinate 278,776 of CAWJPD010000011.1, read as the reverse complement.
GCGAACGCTCGATCGGCCGGCCGGCCTCCCCGCGCCTTTGCATCCGCAGCGCGGAGAGGGTCTTTCCCTCGTTCTTCTGTTGAGAACGGTAAGCCTCTCGTGGGAAGTCACCGCATTCCAGACCAGCGCGGGATGCGTTCACTTTGAATCGCTTCCCCCTCGCATCTCTTCGATTTTGCGCGTGATGTTTGTCCGAAAGTCTGCAACTTTCGGCATCATGCTCAGCGGTTTGCCGTCGCCGGCAAATGCGCTTTCAGGAAATTGCGCACCCGGTTGATGGTCCGGGCTTTCGAGCTCCGGAGGCTCTTTCCACGGATAAACCGTGATCTCGGCATTCGGCGCGAGAGAAGCGACATCGACGGCGACCTGGTAGGAGTGCGCCGGGGTGTCGTCGGGCAGGACGAGCATCGGTGTCTGACAGGAGCGCACGAAATCGCGCGACACGCTGTAAACGAAGTCGGGTCGTACGCGGTAAAGGTCGTGCAGATATTTCTCAATAGTTGCCATTGAGACATCAGGCCGACGGGCACGGAGTTCCTTGGCCCAGGGATCGATGCCGGAATCGTACATCACGTCGGGTTTCTCCGGCCGGTGCCCGATCGGCTGGCTGAGCACCCCGGCAACAATGCGATCGGGCGCCCGCTGCATCAGCTTCAGCGCAAACGATCCGCCGATGCAGTTGCCGAAAAAGAAGAACTGGCGAATGCCGAGGTGGTCCATCAGCCCCAGTTGATCGTCGGCAAAGGCATCCCAGGGGTCATCGACCGGGACTGGACCGGTGGACTCGCCACCTGTGGCATTGCGCTGGTCCATCGTGATGCAATGGAAATCGTTCTTGAACTCCTCCATCGCGTTGATGACCGCGTTCTGCCAATTGCTGATCCGCGAGTTCAAGCCGCCGCCGGGCGTAACGAGCAGCGGAAAGCCGGACCCGACCTCCTGGTAACGGATGCGGACGTTGCCCTTCTCGTAGAATGAGTAGGCGCCCTGGCCGGCCTGTTGAGCAAATACGCCCGACGTCGCGGCCATCGCGGTCGCCGCCGCGCCCGTCGCCAGGATGTTGCGTCTGACCTGATCGATCATTGTTGTCCTCCCTTGTCATTGTAGTTGCCGGCGCGTCCGGCTCGAAGATGGTGGAGTGGCTTTTCATCGCGTGATGCCCTTCCCCTCGTCCGGTCGGGCCTTCGGCCCTCCCACCCTCTTCCCCTCCCGCCCGGGCGCAGCAGTTAACCTCAAAGCCTTGGCGGGAGGGGAGAGTGAGAGGGAAGAGCAAGCGCACGCGACCGCGGGCATTTCCGAGGGTGAGGGGGTGGGCGTGCTTCTCACTCACTGACCTCTGACAATCGGCGGGGAGGAGGCGATCAAAACCTGTTCTTGCGCGCGCGCACGTCGGCAAAAACCTCGGCGGCCGGCCTGCCCGCGAGGCCTACCGCGGCGGCGACCGTTGGATCGTCGGCGCGTAGAAAGACGTTGGCGCGCTTCTCCTCGCCCATCAGGGTCGGGATTGTCGGAGAGCCGGCTGCGACTTGCTGTTGGACCGCTTCAGCGCGTGCTTTCAGCGCGGCGTTGCCCGGCTCGATTGTCATGGCGAAACGGATATTGGCCTCAGTGTATTCGTGGCCGCAATAGAGGCGAGTATCGTCCGGCAGCGCCCGCAATTTCAGCAGCGATTGCCACATCAGTTCCGGCGTGCCTTCGATCACGCGGCCGCAGCCGATCGAAAACAGAGTGTCGCCGGCGAACAACAGCTTTGCGGCGGGGAAGAAATAGTTGATCTGGCCGAGGGTATGTCCCGGCGTCTCGATGACGCGGGCGGAAAGGCCCCCCACCGTCACGGTGTCGCCTTCACCCACAGTGACGTCCACATCGGGAATTTTCGAGGCCTCCTGGCGCGGGGCGACAACACGGCACCGATGCTTGCGTTTAAGTTCGGGAATGCCCGCCGTGTGGTCGCCGTGGTGATGGGTGACCAGGATCTCGGTGAGCTTCCAGCCCGAGGCCGCCAGCGCCCGTTCGACCGGAGGAGCTTCAGGCGCGTCGATCGCAGCCGTCGCGCCGGTCGCCGGGTCGTGCACGAGCACGCCGTAATTGTCCTTCAGGCAGAGAAACAGCCGCGTTTCGGCGATGGATTGTGGAGCAGCCTGGGAATTCATGGATTTGCCACATCGGTTCGGGAAATCTGTAGCTCGACCGGCCAATCCGGCGCGGAACGCCGCCGGTTGCCGCATCGCGGCGCGGCCATGCACCGTGATAGCCTAGGCCATGGACGTCGTCGACCTTCGCGATTTCTATGCGCACCCGCTCGGCACGGTGGCTCGGCGGTTCATCGGCCGCGGCATCCGCCGATTGTGGACCGGGAACGCCGGCCAAAGCCTGCTCGGGATCGGCTATGCCACTCCTTATCTCGGACTTTTTCGTGAGGAGGCAGAGCGTTGCCTTGCCTTCATGCCGGCCGCGCAAGGGGTGGTGAAATGGCCTTCGGCGCGCCCGACGCTTGCCGCTCTCGTGGAGGAATGCGAACTGCCCCTGCCGGATTCCTCGATCGACCGCATCCTCCTGGTGCATGCGCTAGAAAACAGCCCGGACGTGACGGCATTGCTTCGTCAGGTTTGGCGGGTCCTCGCGGCCGGAGGCCGCATCCTTGCGGTGGTGCCGAACCGGCGCGGGCTTTGGGCGCGAATGGATACGACGCCATTCGGTCAAGGCCGCCCGTATTCTCGCTCGCAGATCACGCATCTGTTACGCGAGAGCTGGTTCACGCCGACCGCCTGGGGTGATGCCCTTTACATCCCCCCCATCGACCGGCGTTGGTTCCTGCGTTCGGCGGTGGCCTGGGAGCGCACCGGCGCCACGGTTTCAGCGCCCTTCGCGGGGGTCCACCTTGTCGAGGCAACGAAGCAGGTCTATCGGGCCATCCCGGCCCATAAGAAGAAGCTGATGCCCACTTTCAAGCCGGTTCTGGAGCCGGTGCTCGCTCCTTCTCCCGGCGGCGTCGCTTGCAACAGGCGATAGCGCCGGGGCAGTTCACAAACCTTAACCGTGTTGCGGCCGTCGGCAGCGGCTGCCCGCGTTGATTTCGCTTGCCGGTTCGCCTGGTTCCCGTCGATACTGCGGCGTTCGATTGGAACGCGACTCCGCGGCCTGTTCATCGTTGCGCTGACCGCCGGGATTGAGCAGCTTCGATGCGCATCTCGGATCGCGAGCAGCCGCGCCTTTTTAGGCAGCCCCCGGCGTGCTTCAAGAACGCCTATATCGGCTGCGTCAATTGGCTCAGCCAAGCCTCGGGAGATACACCATGCAGATGAAACATGTTTCGCTGTTGGCGAGCGCCAGCCTGTTCGGTCTCCTGATGCAGGCGGGCCTCTCCGAAGGCGCGCTGGCGCAAGGCGCGGCATTGACCGGCCACGTCAGTTCGGCCGAGGAAGGCGCGATGGAAGGCGTGCTGGTGAGCGCGCAAAAGGCGGGATCGCCGATCACGCTCACGGTGGTGACCGATGCCAAGGGTCAATACAGCTTCCCCGCAGGTCGACTTGACCCCGGCCATTATTATCTCACGATCCGCGCCGGCGGTTACGGCCTCGCCGCCCCTTCGTCGGTGGATATCGCCGTGGGAAGCGCGAATGCCGACCTCAAGCTGGTCAAAGCCACCGACACGATCGAGCAACTCTCCAATGCGGAGTGGCTCCTCAGCGCGCCCGGGCCTGACAATCTCAAGCGCAACATGACGAACTGCGTGAGCTGCCACACGTTGCAGCGCGTCTTCAACTCGGTCCACGACGCCGACGAGTTCAAGCAGATTTTCAAGCGGATGGGCCGCTATGCGCCGGGCAGCATGCCGACGCGTCCGCAGGTGCTGCTGCCCGGACCACGCAGCGACCGCTCGCCGATGCCGCCGTCGCAATTCGAGGCGACCTCGGCGTGGCTCGCGGGCGTCGACCTTAGCGCCACCGGCGATCGCAATTACGAGTTGCAGACGCTGCCGCGCCCGAAGGGCGCCTCCACCAAGGTGATCATCACCGAGTACGATTTGCCGCGCAAGGAAGCGCAGCCCCACGACGTGATCGTCGATCGCGACGGCATGGTCTGGTACTCCGACTTCGGCAGCGAATACGCCGGCGTGTTGGACCCTAAGACGGGCAAGGTGACCGACATCCCGATCCCCGCCCTCAAGCCCGAAGAGCCGAAGGGCAGTCTCGAAATCGAACTTGACGGCAAGCAGCAGAATGTCTGGCTGGCGTTGATGTATCAGGCCGGCCTGGCGAAGATCGATCGGACGACACACCAGGTGACCACTTATCCTTATCCGAAGGAGTGGCAGTCGACCTCGGCGCAGGCCTCGATGGTGTCGCCACAGCACGACGATATCGACGGCAAGGTGTGGAGCAACAATCAGGATATCCACGCGATGTACCGCCTGGACGTCAAGACCGGCGAGTACGAGAATCTCGGCGAATCGAAGGATTTGCGCGGCAAGCAGATTTCGGCCTACGGCATGCCGACCGATCAGTACAACAACGTCTATCAGTTGGAATTCGGCGGCACCAGCATTGGCCTGCGCGATGCCAAGACCGGCGAGACCACGATTTTCGAGACGCCGATCAAGAATTCGCGGCCCCGCCGCGGCCGCGTCGACGCCCAGAACCGGCTGTGGTTTGCCGAATATGGCGGCAATGCCATCGCGCTGTTCGATCCGAACACGGCGGCAATCAAGGAATATCCGCTGCCGAGCAAGTTCGCCGCGCCTTACGACGTGGTGCCGAACAAGGACGCCTCGGAGGTGTGGACCGGTTCGATGATGAACGACCACGTCTCCCGGCTCGACACCAAGACCGGCGAGATCACCGATTACCTGCTGCCGCGTCGGACCAATATACGTCGCGTCTTCGTGCAGGACACCGGCGGCAAGAGCGTGCTCTGGGTCGGCAGCAATCACGGCGCCTCGATCGTGCGGGTCGAACCGCTCAATTGACGCGTTCTCGATCGGCGGTCCGCGCAGAGGCGCGACACGCCTGCGCAAGCCCGATGGCCGCCGCGCTCCTCGAATGGCCGGGCTCGTCCCGGCCAGTTCTTTGGCCGCAGGCCCGCGTGGCCAAATCGCGCAGGGTGCAGGGCGGGCCGCGGCAGACGTAGCCTCAGTCCTCGTCTCCGGGCCGCCGCAGCACATATAGGCGGCAGCGGCACCACATATGGAACGTGTGTGGCAGGCCCGGGCCGCCATGCGGGGTGCGAGATGCAAACGACCGCGATCACCTCCAGCGACCATCATCCGACAGCCTGGTATGCGGAAATGAGTTCGCTCGAACGGAACACGTTCTGGGCATGCGTTGGCGGCTGGATGCTCGACGCCATGGACGTCCAGATGTTCAGCTTCGCCATTCCGGCGATCGTCGCAGCCTTCGGCATCAACAATGCAGATGCTGGATTGATTGGCACTGCGACGCTGGTGTCGTCCGCAATTGGCGGCTGGATTGCCGGCGCCGTTTCGGACCGCCTCGGACGCGTGCGCACGCTGCAAATCACGATCGCCTGGTTTGCGGTGTTCACGTTCCTCTGCGGCTTTGCGCAGAGCTATGCCGAGCTGTTGATTTTCCGCGCGCTGATGGGCTTTGGTTTTGGCGGCGAGTGGGCGGCGGGCGCCGTGTTGATGGGCGAGGTGATCCGGGCCGAACATCGCGGCAAGGCGGTAGGCACCTTGCAATCGGCGTGGCCGATCGGTTGGGGGATCGCCGCCTTGTTGGCGACGCTGCTCTTTAGTGTATTCCCTCAGGAAGCGGCTTGGCGGGCTCTGTTCTGGGTCGGCCTTTCACCAGCTCTGCTGGTGCTTTTCCTGCGGCGTTTCGTCAAGGAACCGCCGGTCTTTTCCGAAACCCAGCAGAAGCTTGCCGCCGCCGGCAGGAGAGCGAATTTCCTGGAGATCTTCTCGCCGCCGATCTTGCGCACGACGGCGCTGACCTGCCTGCTCTCGACCGGTGCACAGGGCGGCTACTATGCCATCACGACTTGGCTGCCGACCTATTTGCGCACCGAGCGCCAGCTCACGGTGCTGGGGACGGGGGGGTATCTCGCCGTCATCATTCTGGGGTCGCTGATCGGCGGCACGGTAGGCGCCTGGCTGACCGACCGGCTCGGCCGCCGGTCCAATCTCCTCCTCTTTGCAGCCTGCTCGATCGTGACCGTGATCGCCTACACGCAGATTCCCGTGAATGATGCGCTGATGTTGTTCCTCGGCTTCCCGCTCGGGTTCTTTTCGCAGGGCGTCTATTCGGGGATCGGCGCTTTTCTCACCGAGCTTTTCCCGACCCGGATGCGCGGTTCGGGTCAGGGGTTCGCGTACAATTTCGGCCGCGGCATTGCCGCCCTCAACCCGTTCCTGGTTGGCATGTTGAGTGCGACGCTGTCGCTCGGTCAGTCGATCGGGGTCTTCGCCATAGTGGCCTATGGGCTGCTCGCGATCGCTGCGCTGCTGCTTCCCGAGACACGAGGGCGCAGACTCACGGCCGAAGCCGCGTAGCCCCGGCTGGCGCAATCGCACAACGCGTAGGATGGGCCGAGCGTGCGGCTCACCCGTCCTACGAAACGCGATCGCGACCGCCGCTGAAATGCGCCGGCCGGCAGAAGCAGGCAGCGGCAAATTGTACGACGATAAAGGCTGCCCTCACCGACCGAGCCGACGTAACATGGGCGGGACCGCGCAGCGCCAAGACGGCGCGTGGACGACAGGGAGAGCGCAAACCATGATCCGGCGGAACACCATCGCAGCGGGCGCGCTCATCATTGCCTTGCTCGGTGCCGGGGCCGAACGGGCCCGTGCGGACCCCGTCGAGGCCTTCTATCGCGGGCGCACCGTGACCATCGAGATCGGCTTCGGTGTTGGCGGCGGCTATGATGCGTTGGGCCGGCTCCTGGCGCGTTATCTTGGCAAGTACATCCCGGGCAACCCGACCGTCATTCCGCAGAACATGCTGGGCGCCGGCAGTCTGCGCACGGCGCTCTATTTGTACAATGCGGCGCCGCGCGACGGCGCGACGCTCGGCATCATCGCGCGCGGCATGGAAATGGAGCCGCTGGTCGGCGCCAGCAACGCCAAATTCGATTCGCGCAAGTTCACGTGGATCGGCAGCACCACCGATGAGGTCAGCATCTGCGCGACGTCCGAGCACTCCAAGGTGAAGACCTGGGACGACGCGTTGCGAATCCCGTTCACGGTCGGCGGTGAAGGCTCGGCGACCGATCCCGATATCTTCGCCATCATGCTGCGGAACGTGTTCGGCACCAAGCTGCGCCTGGTTTCGGGCTATGCGGGCGGTGCCGACATCACGCTGGCGCTGGAACGCGGCGAGATCGATGGCCGATGCGGCTGGACGTGGTCGAGCGTGCGCCTGCAGCGGCCCGACTGGATCGGCACATCCAAGCTGAACGTGCTGGTGCAGCTTGCGATGAAAAAGAGCGCCGAACTGCCTGACGTGCCACTGATCATGGATCTTGCGACCACCGAGCGGCAGCGCCGGATCGTGGCGATGATCCTGAGCCGCCAGCAGGTCGGCCGGCCGCTGATCGGGCCGCCCGGCATTCCCGAAGACCGCAAACAGGCACTGCGCGCGGCCTTCGATGCCACGCTTGCCGACCCCGAATACATCGCCGAAGCGACGATGCGCAGCCTTGAGGTCAATCCGGTGAAGGGCGCCGAGATCGACAAGATGCTCGCTACGCTCTACGCCACGCCGCCCGAGATCATTGCCGAGGTGAAGGCGATCATCGGGGAAGGGGCAAAGTAGGCGCCTCCGCGGCCGCGCCATGCCAGCGGCCTTAGCGTCAGCGATGGGCCGCGTCTCTGGTCAGCCGATCGGCGGCGGCGAGCATCAGCGCGGAGGCGATGAAGGCAAGCTGAAAACCGATGACCCAGGGCAGCTTGGATAGATCGGAATAAGAATTGAGATCGAAATACCACTCCAGCGTCTCGATCGTGGCAATGGCGACGATCGATCCAAGCAGCTTCTGTCTGAGGCCGCCGATGTCGTGGCGGGTCAGCTCATCGGGCCAATCGGGATGTTCTTCTGGTTCGACCTTATGGATGAGATTTGCATGAGCGGCGAACACCGCCATCAGGAGCAGGTTGGCGATCAGAGCGAAATCAACGAGCTTGAGCACGCCAACAACGGTCTGGTTCGTGCTCGCATCCGCGAGTTGCATCAGCAGCTGATAGAGCTGGATGATGAATTTATACAGGAGGGCCAGGATCGCGATGAACAGGCCGAGAAAGAACGGCGCCAGCAGCCAGCGCATGCTGAAGATCGCCGTTTCGATCCCGCGCTGGATGGCAATCATCCTCACCTCCGAGCTCGCGCCGTGTGGTTGCGCCGACGCCGAGTCACCATGACCAAGTCATCACGATCGGGCCATCATGAAATGATGCGGCGGCGACACCCGGTCAAACGTGATCGAAGCCCGAGGATTTTTGAATCGCCCTGCAACTTTACTGGATCATGCGCCAAGAAGACGGAGCAAGCGTCAGGCGCCGCGCAGGCCGGCTGCCACTTCCCGATTGATTCGGATCAGCGAGCTCAACTCTTCGCGTCGCGGCTGAGCCAGGATTGAAATGGTCTGATGCAGCACGAACAATCCGAGCTGCACCACGTTCTGCCTGATTTCGGTCGGCAATGGATGTTGCGGGGTGGTGATCGAGGTGACGAAGATCGTCCACAGCTTACGATTAAACATCAGGGCGTCATCGAGTTGGACCGGCTTGCCCGCTGCCCAGCTGTCCTGCGCCGCCTGCAAACGTGATGCCGCCTTCAACAGGAGATCGGCTTCGAGTTCACGCGGACTTGCGACCTGCCTGGCGACCGCTCGATAGGCCTGCACCGCGCTCCGCATGCTTCAACAGCTCCAATTCGTACGCAACGAGTTTCTTCGCGTGCTTCAATGCTTTGTATAGTTCGCCTGTTAAGATATGATTATTGATGGTTTCGATGAATGCCCATGTGCTCGGCGCAGCGCGCACAATATCGCGAAGCAGCTGAAAATAGATCTGGTGATGCGCGGTCGCGTCGCGCGACGTGTACATGAGCTGCACGGCAAGGTAGATGCGTTTCGCCGGCGTGTCCGCGGTTTTGGAAGTCAGGATGTCCCTTTCGCGCAGGATCGGCGCTTCGCCTTCGATGATCAGACGGGTACGTTGATCGGCGTTGGTGATGACGCAGTCGCCGATCAGAATACGTTCGCCGGGCTTGAGTTCGACCTTGAGGGGCATGACGATTCCTTCCCGGAAGTAAACCGATCGAAAAGGAAATCGTTGGCTAACTTGGTTAAGCGAAGGTTAATTCCGGGCGGCAGGCCTCAACCAAGCGACCGCATGGTGTCGTCGAACAGGTCATCGACCGAGAGCGGGCCCGGCAGCAGCTTCTGCTTGACCGCGAAAGCGATGATGGTTTCGAGCGAGCTGCGGTTTGGCTCGATGCCGAAGCGCAACGGGTCGAGCGGGGGAACGCCGGTCGCGGCAAATGCGGCGGCTTTCGCTTCACCGAACAGCCGATAGACCTCGCGCGCGACGTCGGGCCGCGTCTTTGCGAGCTGTTCGCGGATCACCAGCATGTGGTTGATCGGGACGCCGCCGTGCCTTTCGGCCCATTTGCGGTTGGCAGTCTCGGGGTCGGGGATCAGCGGTTTCAGGCGCGCATCGGGAAGCGTGTCGCCGACAATGCCGGCCGCGATCTCGCCGTCGAGCAGCATCTGTAGCAACGTCTTCCCCGCAGGGGCGCGGCGCACGTTCGGCGGGTCATGGTATTCGGCGACATGGCTGTCCTCGAAGGTCACCCATTCGAGGCTGTCGAGGTCGACACCGTAGTCCTCGGCAAGAATGCCACGCACCCAGGCGCCGGTCGTCTGGGTATAGGCGCGCACCCCGAGGGTTTTGCCGTTCAGGTCGCCGGGCACGAGGTGCCCACGCTCGGGGTTATAGGCGATGGTATGCAATTGGCCGCGGCCGACCACAGTCGCCGGGATCAGAACATACGGCTTGCCGAAATGCTTCGCCTGCAAAAAAGTGACGATCGCCACCTCGGCAAGGTCGAACCTGGCATCGCGTACCAGCGGCTTGAACGCGGTGTTCGACACTTTCACGTCGGCGAATTCGAATTCCACCAGGTCGGAGGTGATACGGCCGTCCTTCAGCGCGATCGCATTCGGATAGCTGCCCATCAATGTGTAAAGCTTCACCTTGTCCGGTTTGGTCAGCATCGCCGTGTTCCCCTCAGGCGTCCTCGCGCGAAATGATGATGGCTGCCTAGAGCGGGATGCGTTCAGGTTGAAACGCCTCCCGCTCGATCTCCTTTGCGCATCCGTCACGGACAGCGCTCGACGACGGATGCGTTGATGATTTGCGCATGATCTTGTCCGAAAAGTCTGCAACTTTGCGGGATCATGCGCTAATTGCGGAATCGCACCACTTTCTGGGTCTGCTCGCCAAGACCTGCGATGCCGAGACGCACGAGATCACCAGGCTTAAGGAATTTCGGCTCCGGCTTCATGCCGAGCGCAACTCCTGGCGGGGTGCCGGTTGCGATCACGTCGCCCGGCTCCAGCACCATGAATTGCGAGCAGTACCACACGAGGTGGGCGACGCCGAACACCATCGTCTTGGTCGATCCGTGCTGGCGCGTCTCGCCGTTCACGCTCAGCCACATGTCAAGCTTCTGCGGGTTGGCAATCTCGTCCCTGGTGACGAGCCATGGTCCGAGGGGACCGAATGTTTCCGAACCCTTGCCCTTGGTCCACTGCCCGGCGCGCTCGATCTGAAAGTTGCGCTCAGAGACGTCGTTGGCGATGCAATAGCCGGCGACGGCGTCCATTGCGTTGCTCTTGCCGAGGTAACGGGCACGGCTGCCGATCACCACCGCGAGCCTCGACCTCGTAATCGAGCTTGGTCGATCCTTTCGGCGTCATGGTGTCGTCGTTGGGGCCGCAGATGCAGCTCGGCGCCTTATTGAAGATGATCGGTTCTTTCGGCACTTCGAGGCCGGCCTCGGCGGCGTGATCGGCATAATTCAAGCCAATGGCAATGTAATTGCCGACATCGCCGACGCAGGGGCCGAGCCGCGGGTTGCCACGCACCGGCGGCAGTTTCTCAGGTTTTAGCCGTCCGAGCTTCGCCAGTCCTTTCGGTGATAGCGTGTCGCCGGAAATATCATCGACCTCGCCGGAGAGATCGCGAAGCCGGCCTTCGCTGTCGATAATTCCCGGCTTTTCGCGGCCGGGCGTGCCGTAACGCACGAGCTTCATGAAATGTCCTTTCAGGAAATCAAGGCGGGGAAGGATCATGCGTCGGCACAAATGCTGGCACAAGAGTTTCTCCGGTCCTCGAGCGGAGGCCGTCGTCCTCGTGTATGCGCTCAGCTTTGCGGCAACGGGAATTGCGAAAACCCGCCGCCCCGGAGCGGCGCGGGTCGCTCTCGCTTACAACCGGGCACGGGGAATTCCGTGCGCCGGCGCTGCGGTCAGCCATACTGCTCAGAGCGCGATGCGTTCAACTTGAAGCGCCTGCCGCTCGGGTCTTTTTGATTTGCGCATGATCCTTGAATCGCGCTGCAACTTTTCGGGAGCATGCGCTGCGCTTCGTCACGTGGCCGCTTGCGCGGCCCACCCGGCCTCCCAGCCGAGCATCGCCCGTTTGCGGGTGAGGCCCCAGTGATAGCCCGTCAATTCGCCGCTTTTGCCAATGACGCGATGGCAGGGCACAACGAAGGCAATTGGATTTTTGCCGACGGCGGCGCCGACCGCGCGCGCGGCCTTCGGCGCGTTTAGCTGCGCGGCGATGTCCGAATAGGTTTTGGCACGTCCGAATGGGATTTTCATCAGCGTTTCCCAGACCCGCACCTCGAAATCGGTGCCGATCAGGACAAGCCGCAGCGGGCGGTTACGACGCCACTCGGATGGATCGAACACCCGAGACGCGAAAGGCGCGGTGGATGCTTCATCGGGGCGGAAGCGGCCGTTCGGCCAACGGCGTTTCATGTCTGACAGCGTTTCCGCTTCGTCGCCCGGGTCCGCGAAAGCGAGGCCCGCGAGACCGCGCGGGGTTGCGACCACCAGGGCCCGTCCGAACGGCGACGGATGGAAGCCGTAGGCAAGATCGATGCCGTCGCCGCCGCTCTTCCATTCGCCCGGCGACATCGCTTCATGCGTTACGAAAAGGTCGTGCAGTCGGCCGGGACCGGACAGGCCCACGGCATAGGCGGTGTCGAGCACGCTGGCCTGATCTCGGAGCAATTGCCGAGCATGGTTGAGGGTGAGCGCCGCCACGAAGGCCTTCGGCGTCAGGCCGGCCCAGCGTTTGAACAGCTGATGCAGTTCGGTCGCCGTAACGGAACAGGCAGCGGCGATTTCCTCGATTTCCGGCTGGGATCGCCAACGTTCCGAAATGAACATGATGGCGCGGCGAACCACTGAGTAATCGTCGTGGCAACGCGGGCGGGAGACCTTCGTGGCGGCGTGCTCGCCAGAAGCGCGTGTCGCGTGTCGGGGGGAGATTGCTGTGCTCATGGCGAACTCATCTAGTCGTAACGATGAGCGCGCACCACCCGATTCCTGAAAACCGCGCTACTCCAAGACGGTGAGCGTCGGGCCGCGTTTCGCCTCTCCGATCGCCGCTCGGAGCGCCGCGGCGAAGCTCTCCTTTTCGCGCGGTCCAAGAAAGGCCGCGACCGGCAACCGCCGGCCGTGCGACACCAGGAAAAGACTTCTCGATGCCGAATTCCTCATGCGTGACGCAGTCGAGCTTCACCCACACCGGATTGAGCTTCCATTCCGATACGGTGCCGCGATGACTGACCTTGCGTATCTTGAGCTCGGAGGGCGTCACCGTCGACTTCCTCGTAGGCCGCCGCGGCGCGGTAATTGGCGCGAAAGGCCAGGTAGACGAGCAGCACGTCGAGACCAAAAAAACCAAACACCGGCCAGGCTCCCATCAACAGGAAAGCAAGGCCCGCGGCGAAACTCACGAGACCGACCGCCACCATGACGACCACGAAACCGAGCGTGCCCAAGGACCGATGCGGCGTCACGATCGCCGAAAAGAGAGTCGGTTCGACGGGGGCGGAGTCTGCGTCGTTGTCGCAAGACACGGTCATGACTATACCGGCCGCATGGGGCGCAAAGCCATTCGCAAACCTATTTCCCGGGTCCGCCGGTCCGAAGCGCCGGCGCGTGGGCAGGAACCCGAGCATAATCCGGTAAAAACTCCGGGACTCAAGCCGGGTTCCAAGCCGCCGCGGGATCGCGATCCCAAGCCTGGAGCGGGAGCGCCCGCCAGCAGGGCATCTCGTCCCCGCAAGCCCGAAATCGGCCAAGGTACCGCCGGAAGCACCGCAGCAAGGCACGGATCGGGCCGTCAAACCGTGGACTGCCAGAGAGATCGAGGAAGCTTTTCGTCGCTTCCAGGCGGCTAATCCGGAGCCGCGTGGTGAGCTCCAGCATGTCGACCCATTCACGCTCCTGGTCGCCGTAGTGCTGTCGGCGCAAGCGACCGACGCCGGTGTGAACCGCGCAACTCCCGCCTTGTTCGCCGTTGCGAACACCCCGGAAAAGATGGTCGCCATTGGCGAGGAGCGCGTACGCGACCTCATCAAGAGCATCGGTCTTTTTCGCACCAAGGCCAAAAACCTGGTTGCGCTCTCCGAGCGGCTGGTGGCGGAACACGGGGGTGTGGTGCCGCCCTCGCGCGAGGCGCTGGAGGCGCTGCCCGGCGTCGGCCGCAAGACGGCGAACGTCGTGCTGAACGTCGCCTTCGGCAACGACACGATCGCGGTCGATACGCATATTTTCCGCGTCGCCAATCGCACCGGCCTCGCACCCGGCAAGACGCCGTTCGAGGTCGAAAGCGGCCTCGTGAAACGGGTGCCCCCGCTTTATCGGCGTCATGCCCATCACTGGCTGATTTTGCATGGCCGGTACATCTGCAAGGCGCGGCGTCCGCTCTGCGGAAAATGCCTGATCAACGATCTGTGCCGGTGGCCTGACAAGACGAATTTCATGAAGCCCGGTTCGGAGGTGGGGGTTCGATGAGGTTTGGCCCGGCCCGCCACGGCGCTCTGTCCATGACCAGCCGCTTGTGGACGTGCACCATCAGCGCTGTCCCGAACAAGGGAGTTGCAAGGTTAAGGATCGGGATCGAGACGAAAGCCGCAATGAAGAGGCCGGCGGTGAACAGACTTGCCTGATGGGCATGCCACAGCGCCCGCACCTCGGCCGGGGGATGGAAGCGCCAGGCGGCGAGCTCGAATCAGATCCGTCCGAGGAGCCATGCCGTGGCGATAAAGAAGATCACAGCCCCCGCCCCCGCGAGCAGCAGAAACGGCGTGGCGAGAAGATAGACGCCGATCGCGAACACCGCTGTCTTGGTGCCTTCGGCAACGGCACGCCACAGGGGCACCCGGGTGCCAGGCGGGTCCGCCGGATAATAGGCGCGCTCCACCCGCTCGGCGATCTCATCGGCAAAAAAGCTGCCGATCAGCGAGGTGACCGCGGGCATCAGCAGGATCGCTCCGGCAAAAAGGCCGAACCCGAGTGCGATTGCAAGAAGCCATCCCAATACCGCCAGCGGGATATGCGCGGCAGCACCAAAAATACCTTCGGCCCAGTGCAACCCGTTTGCTGAAAGCCACGCCAGCAGCCGAAACAGGACCACGACCAGGACCGCGAGCAGCGCAATCGCGAGCACGACGGTTTTCATGAGGACATTCCACAGCGGCGGCGTGAACATCTGGGTGAGCGCTCTCGTGGCATCGCCAAGCATCCCCAATGATCTCCATCCCAACCAGCCCGCAGGACAACGCACAAGGCCGCGAAAGCGCTGGCGCCATCCCTCGCGGACAGGGCCCGTGGTCTCGATGAACACGCTCGGCAAAAACGGGCTGGCCGCAGGCCAGCGCCAGGCCGAAAAGCCGACGCGGCGCCATCCAGTCACCCTTGCCGAGGGCACCGCGGCTCGTTAGATGTTAGCGCGGATTGCGGGGAGGCGAGATCGGTCGTGTCATTAAGGCCGCGATTGCTAATCGCCGCACAGGCTTGACGGAACCCAGTACACTGCCGCTCTGCGGGCTACTGGAGCGCGCGATCACGCCAGGCGATGGCAGCTCCTGCAAAATAGGCGCTGCTTCGTGCTGGCGGAACGCGCGCCTGTGTCCGAATAAGAGGAACGACAGGCAATGCTCCAACTCCTGGATTTCATTGACTATATCCTTTACCTCTATGTTGTCGTCCTGATAGCTGCGGCGGTTCTGAGCTGGCTTGTGGCCTTCAACGTTCTGAATGCCCGCCACCCGGTGGTCGCCATGGTCGGCGAATTCCTCTACCGCATTACTGAACCCGTGCTCCAGCCGATCCGCAATATGATGCCGAATTTCGGCTCAATCGACATTTCACCTGTTGTCGCCATCCTCGTCATCTATTTCATTCAGTTCGTCATCATCGGCAATCTTCGCGCGGCGTTGATTTAGTGCGGGACGCCTTCAACTTGAAACGCGTCCGACTGGGTTATCATCGATTTGGCGCATGATCTTGTCCGAAAAGTCTGCAACTTTTCGGGATCGTGCGCCGTCCGGCAACGGCAAGCCATGGGCCATTTGCCGTAGCGATCTCTTATTGACGGCGCGCCTGTCGCCAATTGGGGACCGCCCGGGGATCGACGACATTACGCTACTTACCGGTGGAGAGAGCGCGCTCAAGGCACGCGTACGTGCTGCCGCGACCGACGGCGAGGCGAACAAGGCGGTGATGCAGCTTGTCGCCCACACACTGGATGTCGCTCCCGGCGAGGTCACGCTGATCGGCGGAGCGAAATTCGGCCTGAAGCGGCACCGCGTGCAGTGCGACGACGCTGTCGCGGCGGGTGTCCTCGAGCGCCTTGCAGAGGCCCCGGCAGGATGACCGCACTTCTCATCGACGGCAAAGCCTTGGCGGCCAAGCTGCGCGCCAACTGCGCGGCAGAGGTGCGCCGCCTCGCCGCGGAGCATGGTCTGGTGCCCGGATTGGCGACGCTTGTGGTCGGCGACGATCCGGCGAGCCAAGCCTATGTCGCCAACAAGCGAACCATGTCGGCCGCCGCCGGCATGCGCTCCTTCGATCATCGCCTGCCCGCAACTGCAAGCGAAGCCGAAGTTTTGGCGTTGATCGCCAAGCTGAACGATGCCCCTTCGGTGCATGGCATATTGGTGCAACTGCCGCTGCCCGATCAGATCGATCCATACAAGGTGATGGCTGCAATTCACCCGGGCAAGGATGTCGATGGATTGCACCCGATGAATGTCGGCCGGCTCGCGCTCGGGATGCCGACCCTCGTCCCTTGCACGCCGCTCGGTTGCATGGCGCTCATAGCCACGGTGCACCCGCAACTTGCCGGCGTCGAAGCGCTCGTCATCGGGCGTTCGAATATTGTCGGCAAGCCTTTAGCTCGGCTGTTGATGGGCGCAAATGCAACCGTCACCGTCGGGCACTCCAAAAGCCGCGACCTGCCGGCACTGTGCCGTCAGGCCGACCTCGTGATCGCGGCGACAGGACGCCCCGAAATGGTGCGAGGCAGCTGGATCAAGTCCGGCGCGACCGTCATCGACGCCGGCATCAGCCGCGTCGAGAAGGACGGCCACCATCGCATTGTCGGCGACGTGGCCTTTGCGGAAACGGTCGAGGTTGCCGGCGCCATTACCCCGGTCCCGGGCGGGGTCGGTCCGATGACGATCGCTTGCCTTCTCGCCAACACCATCAGGGCGGCTTGCGCGGCAGCCGGTCTGCCTGCCCCGGCGCTGTGACCCGGATCAGGCCTGCCACGCATAGGCGACCTTGTCCAAGGTCTTGCCGCCGAACTTCTCGCAGGAACGGGCAACCGCCCTGCCGCCGAGCGCGCGATAAAATTCGACCGCTTGTTCGTTTTCCGACAACGCCCACACCACGAGGCTGCGGATCCCGCTCTGGGCCAGGTCGCGCCGCGCCGCCGTGAAAAGCCGCCGTCCGAAACCAAGACCCTGGAATTCCGGGCGCAGGTAAAGCTCGTAGATCTCGCCGTCATAAGTCAGGCTGCGCGCGCGGTTGCGGCCGTAGTTGGCATAACCTGCAATGGTGTCCGCGAATGCCAGAATCGAAATTCGGCTGCCTTTGCGGATCGCGCCCCGCCACCACTCCGCACCGCGCCGATTCACCAGTTTATCAAGTTCTGGGCCCGGAATGATGCCGCGGTAGGCGGCACGCCAAGCTTCATCATGCGTATCCGCAAGCGTTGCGGCGTCCGATAGTCTGGCACGTCGAATCTCGATCAGGACGGTGTGCATGTGTCAGTTGAGCCGGTGAGGCCGCCCCTTTTGCGTGGCGTCGTTAACCAAGCGTTAACAGCAAGGATTATCGTTCGAACCGCGGCAAAATCAACTCCCGCCTTCCGCCCGCGGCAATCGCGACAACGGACGTGGCGCCTGCGCAACACAGATGCAGTGGTTATCCGCCACCGCAGAGCCGCCGCGGAGCATCGCGAGGCGACGCTCCGTCCCCGCTTCTCACCGGGAGGTCGGCTAGACCGGCTCGGCTTCTCTGCGACGCTCCTCGCGCTTCCGCTCATTGGGATCGAGCAGGCGCTTGCGCAGCCGGATCGATTTCGGCGTCACTTCGACGAGCTCGTCATCGGCGATGTAGGCAAGTGCCTTTTCCAGCGTCATCCGGATCGGCGGCGTCAGGCGCACCGCTTCGTCCTTCGCCGTGGTGCGAATATTGGTGAGCTTCTTGCCCTTCAGCACGTTCACTTCGAGATCGTTGCCCCGGCTGTGCTCGCCGACGATCATGCCGCGATAGACTTTCCAGCCCGGCTCGATCACCATCGGACCGCGATCCTCCAGGTTCCACAGCGCGTAAGCGACCGCCTCGCCCGCGTCCGTCGAGATCAGGACGCCGTTGCGACGGCCCTGGATCGCGCCCTTGTAAGGCGCATAACCATGGAACAACCGGTTCAATACGGCGGTGCCGCGCGTGTCGGTCAACAGCTCGCCTTGATAGCCGATGAGGCCGCGCGTCGGGGCGTGAAACACGAGCCGTAGCCGGCCGCCCCCGGAGGGCCGCATCTCGACGAGCTCGGCTTTGCGCTCCGACATTTTCTGCACGACGATGCCGGAATGCTCCTCGTCGAGGTCGATGACGACTTCCTCGATCGGTTCGGTCATTTCCCCGGTCATGGGATCGAACTGCAGCAGCACTTTCGGGCGCGAGACGCTGAGCTCGTAGCCTTCGCGCCGCATCGTTTCGATCAAAATGCCGAGCTGCAGTTCGCCGCGCCCGGCCACCTCCATCGCGTCGCGCTCGTTGGATTCCGTGACCCGCAGCGCGACGTTTCCTTCCGCTTCCCGCAGCAGGCGGTCGCGGATCATGCGGCCGGTGACCTTGTCGCCCTCGGTGCCGGCGAGGGGAGAATCGTTCACCCGGAACATCATGGACAGGGTTGGCGGATCGATCGGCTGCGCCGGCAACGGCTCGGTGACCTCGGGCGCACACAGCGTGTGGGCGACGGTCGCTTGCGGCAGCCCGGCAATCGAGACGATATCGCCGGCGGTGCCCTCCGCGATGCCCTGCCGTTCGAGGCCGCGAAACGCCAGCACCTTTGAGACCCGGCCCTGCTCGATGAACCTGCCGTTCCGGTCCAGGACCTTGACCGTGTGGCCGGGCCGGACCGAGCCGGAACGGATGCGTCCTGTCACGACGCGGCCGAGATAGGGATTGGCCTCGAGGATCGTCGCCAGCATCCGGAACGACCCCGCCTCGACCTCCGGCGCCGCCACATGGGAGAGAATGAGGTCGAATAGCGGCGCCATCGACAGCTTCGGACCCTCGACGCTCGGCGCCATCCAGCCTTCCTTGGCGGAGCCGTAGAGGACCGGGAAATCGAGCTGGTCCTCGTCCGCATCGAGCGCCGCGAACAAGTCGAACACTTCGCCCGCCACCACGGACGGACGCGCATCGTGACGATCGACCTTGTTGATTGCGACGATCGGCCTCAGCCCGATCTGGAGCGCTTTCGAGACCACGAACTTGGTCTGCGGCAGCGGCCCCTCGGCGGCATCGACGAGAACGATCGCACCGTCGACCATGTTCAGGATGCGCTCGACCTCGCCGCCGAAATCGGCGTGGCCCGGCGTATCGACGATGTTGATGCGAGTCTTTTTCCAGACGACCGAGGTCGCCTTGGCGAGGATGGTGATGCCGCGCTCGCGTTCGAGGTCGTTGCTGTCGAGCGCGCGTTCGGCGACACGCTGGTTCTCGCGAAACGAGCCGGATTGCTGGAGCAGCCGGTCGACCAAGGTGGTCTTGCCATGGTCGACGTGGGCGATGATCGCGATGTTTCGCAGGTTCATTGAGGGCTCAGAATGGCGGGACGAATACCGCGCGGAGAGCAGCGGTCAAACGCGGCTGTCTCCGGGAGGCTTTCATCGCAAAGGGTTCCGGCTCCGGGACGTGCGTGACAAGCGTGCACGCCCCGACGAAGCGCTTTTGCACAATGGGCAAATTCGCGCGGAATATAGTGTTCCGGCCCGTTTGTGCAATGCCGAAGATGATTGCGGAAGTATTGTTCGGGTCGGCGAACCTCACCTCAAAACTCGCCAGGCGAGCGGGTGCGCGCGCTGAGCGAGCGGGGTCAAAAAAGATTCAGGCGCCCGCGATCCGGCTCCATGGCCCGAGCCGCGTACCCTTCGGCAACGCCTGCCGCACCATCAGCATTTCACCGACGGTCTCCGAGGTCACGAGGCCGATCAGGCGTCCCGCGGCATCGGTCACCCCGACGGCAGGTGCCTGTTTCTCCTGGAGGATGCGGAACGCATCTTCCAGCCGGCGGCGGCCTTCCACGGTCGGAATCTCCTTGGCCATGGTTTCGGCGACCGGAGCATTGGGGCCGAGTTCGCGCAGTGCCTTGATGATTTCGGCGCGTCCGATGAGGCCGACGAGATGCTGGCCCGCGTCGACGACCGGGAACGCGGTCTGGCTGGTCCGCAGCAGGGTCTCGACGGCCGCGTCGATGTGTTCATCGGGGGTAAGGGTCGTGAACTCGGTCATCATCGCGGCGCTGATCGGTACATCGCGCGACATGGCCCGCAGCGCCACCATTTGCGCTTCGGAGGCGGCAGCGAGATAGACGAAGATGGCGATGAAGATCAGCAGCGGGTTCTGGAACAGGCCGTAAAAGCCGAGCGCGAAGGCCGTCCATTGCCCGATCACTGCGGCGATTTCGGTCGCCCTCAGATGGCCGAGGCGGATCGCGAGCAGCGCGCGCAACACGCGTCCCCCATCCATCGGGAAGGCGGGAATGAGGTTGAAAACCGCGAGGAACAGGTTGGCCTCGATCAATCTGTCGACCATCGAAACGTGGGTATTCTCCAGGGAGGCAAAGTGCGCCACATTAAGATTGGTCGGGACCGCAATGAGCAGCACGACGGCGATCGCCACGTTCACGAGCGGGCCGGCGATCGCGATCAAGAATTCCTCGCTTGGCGTCTCCGGGATGCGCTCGAGACGCGCTACGCCCCCGATCGGGAGCAAGGTTACGTCGGGCGTCGCGACGCCGAAGGCACGCGCAGTGAAAATATGGCCGAACTCATGCGCGACGACGCAGGCGAACAGCAGCATCATGAAGGCAAGGCTGTACCACGCCGCCTCGATGCCTCCAGATGCCCAGCCGGCCGCGAAAATCCAGATCAGGAACAACAGGAAGGTGATGTGAATGCGGATCGCCGTGCCGGCGATCGAGCCGATGTTCACCGACCACGACATAAGGACCTCCGCTGGTCGCACCCCCGGAAAATATGGCGCCGCACCGGTGATCACCAGGGTGAGCGAGGCGGTGGACGATCCGCCGATCGACTTGCGTCCCTCGGCGCCAAGTGCCTATTGGCAGCCGTCATTGAAGGATCGACATGGCCGTGAAACTTGATACCGAGGCGCGCAGCGCCGCGCTCGCAGGGCTCGCCGGATGGCAAGAGGCGAGCGGCCGCAACGCGATTACGAAGATTTTTGTCTTTGCGGATTTCAATGCGGCCTTTGGCTTTATGACGCGGGCCGCGCTGATCGCCGAAAAGATGGACCACCATCCCGAATGGTTCAATGTCTACAAGACCGTGCAGGTCACGCTCTCGACCCATGACGCCGGCGGCGTCACCGAACTGGATGTGGCGCTTGCACAGGCGATGGACCGGATTGCCGCCGGCTAGCCAAGACCTTGCCGAAGGGCTTCGTGGTTCCCACTATCTGACGCAAAACAACGGAGAGAAGAAATGATCGGCCCCACTTTCGCACCCGCGGGCGCCGAGCTCGGCGAGAACGACCGCACCGAGCGGGACAAGGCTCGATTGCAGCGCGATTTCTGGCCGAAATTCCGCCGGTTCGCAGCGAACCTGCCGTTTGCGGAAGACCTCGTCGCCGCGTATTTCTGCGCCTTCGATCGCAACACGCCCCGGCACGTCCAGGCAGCCCTACTCGGTGCGATCGCCTATTTCGTGCTGCCTTTCGACGCAATCCCCGACCTGCTGCCGCTGGTTGGCTTTACCGACGATGCCGCGGTGCTGGCGACCGCGATCCGGCTGGTCGCCACTCACATCCGCCCGCAGCACCGCGAGGCGGCAAAAGACGTGCTGGCGCGGTTCAGGCGCGGACTCGCCCGCGATGCTGAAAGCGCCACAGCCACGGAGACGGAAAGTCACGGTACGGCAGGTGCCATGTCGTAGACGGGCAGCGCCGGGGAAAAGAACCGCGGCAATGTGTTCCCGTGTTGCCCTGGAATTGCCACTTTGCGGCATAAACGCGATTATTTAATCTGTCGGTGCTCCGCATTGGCTGCCAACCAAATCGGGTGTTCTGCTCATGCTCTACGATGCAACCCTGACCCTTCGCCTCCGGCTTGCATTGGCAGTCGCGCTGGCGGCTTGGTCAAGCGGCGGGATGGAGGCCATCGCCCAGCAGGCGAAGCCTGCGGCGGTAACCGCGCAACCAACCCTGCTTGGTCAGTTCGGCGAGTGGGGCGCCTATACGGCGGCCCCTGGGGGGAAGAAGGTTTGTTTCGTCCTCGCCAAGCCGGCGAACTCAAAGACCACGCCGCCTAACCGGCCGCGCGATCCGGCCTATTTCTTTGTGGCGTCGCGGCCGTCCGAGCGCGTGAAGGACGAGGTGTCCGTGATCTTCGGCTATGGCCTCAAGCCCAATGCCGACGCCAATATCGAAATTTCCGGGGCGAGCTACGCCATGTATACCCAGGCTGATGGTGCCTGGATAAAGAATGCCGCCGAGGAGTCGCGCCTCGTCGATGCGATGCGCAAGGGACAGGATCTCACGGTCAAGGGAACTTCGGCGAAAGGCACCTCGAGCGCGGATGTGTATTCGCTCAAAGGATTGCCGCAGGCGCTCGATCGCGTCGGTCAGGAGTGCCGATGAGGCGAGTTGCGCGGCTGACGACTTCGCGATAATTCCTTTGACGACGGCTGATCGTGCAGGTTTGGTCGATGGGGCCTCGTCTTGGTGGCGGGCAGCTTCGCGCGTCGCCCCGGCGAGCCTGCCGTGGCATTTCGCACGCCCTGATCCTACTTTCTGTCGATCGGTTCGGTGCGGCCGTCCGTGCGCCGGCCGCCGATGCAATGCAGATGGCACAGGTGGACGTCACCGCTGACATTCCCGGCTTCGCCGAGAAGCTTCCGCTTGATGGCTGGACGCCTCCGGCGAAGCCGACGCTCGTCGGCTTGTCGCGGTCGGCCTTGATGGCCGCGCTCGGCAAGACCGAGGTACCGCCCGCGCAGCGGGCGATGCGGGCCCGGCAGCTGTGGCATTGGATATATGTTCGCGGCGCGCAAAGCTTTGCGGCAATGACGAGCCTTTCCAAGGGGCTGCGCGCAGAGCTCGAATCCTGCTTCACGCTAGCTCGACCGGAGGTTGCAGCCGAGCAGATTTCGGTCGACGGTACGCGAAAATGGCTGCTGTGCTTGCCTGGCGAAACTTCGGGCGGCCCGCCCCACGAGGTGGAATGCGTCTACATCCCGGAAACCGGGCGCGGCACGCTGTGCATTTCCAGCCAGGTTGGCTGCACGCTTAACTGCACCTTCTGCCACACCGGTACCCAACGACTGGTCCGCAATCTGACCGCCGAGGAGATCGTCGGCCAGGTCATGGTGGCGCGCGATCGGCTCGGCGACTGGCCGGCGGCTTTGGACAAGGCCGCGGAACAAAAAGAAGGCGCACGCCTGATCACCAATATCGTGATGATGGGCATGGGCGAGCCGCTCTACAATTTCGAGGCGGTTCGTGATGCCCTGCTGGTCGTCGCCGACAATGAGGGCATCGCGATCTCCAAACGCAAGATCACGGTCTCGACTTCGGGCGTGGTGCCGAACATTGCACGCACCGGCGCGGAAATCGGCGTGATGTTGGCAGTGTCGCTGCATGCCGCCAACAACGACTTGCGCGATGGGTTGGTGCCGCTCAACCGCAAATATCCGATCGAAGAATTGCTGGCAGCGTGCCGCGACTATCCGGGCTTGAGCAATGCGCGGCGCATCACGTTCGAATATGTGATGCTTGCCGACGTGAACGATTCTCTGGCCGACGCCAAGGCGCTGGTGCGCCTGCTCAAGGGCATTCCGGCGAAAATCAACCTGATCCCGTTCAATCCGTGGCCGGGCACCGCCTATGCGTGCTCGGACTGGGACCGCATCGAAAAGTTTTCGGAAGTCGTCTTCCGTGCCGGCTATTCAGCGCCGGTGCGCACCCCTCGGGGGCGCGACATCCTCGCCGCCTGCGGCCAGCTCAAGAGTGCGACCGAAAAGCTCTCGGCGCGCGAGCGCATCGCCTTGCGCGCAATGGCGATGACGGACTGATCCTCTCCACTGTGACGACATTGCCCGACGGTGCCCGGTTTTCCCCGCCCGCGCCGGCGTATAGGATGCGCACGCGCCCGGAGCCGAAAACGGCCCGGACATGGAGGGATGAATGCCGAACCAGATCGATCAGGCCGCAAGCCGCCGTAAATTTTTACAGTTCATCGCCGCAAGCACGGCGCTGACCTACACCGATGCGCTCGCCTTTGCCGAGACGCTGTTGCCCAAATCCAAGCTGCCCGACCCGATGATCTGGGCGCCGCTCGATGCCAACAACCTGATCAAAAGTCCGAAAGAAGCGATCAATGTGTTCGATTTCGAACCGGTGATGCGCCAGAACGTGCCGCCGGCGCATTTCGGCTACATGGCCTCCGGGATCGACGACGAGGTGACCTTGCGCGCCAATCGCGAGGCATTTCTCAAATTCCAGTTGCGGCCGCGGCGTCTCGTCGATGTCAGCAAGGTCGACATGAGCACCAACATTCTCGGCACGAGATATTCCTCGCCGATTATGCTGTGCCCGGTAGGCGGACACCTCGGCTACCATCCCGACGGGGAACTCGGCGTCGCCCGCGCGGCGAAGGGCGGCGATCACCTGATGATCCTGTCGACGCAGACCTCGACCGATGTCGAGGACGTGGCGAAAGCGCGCGGCGCCCCGATCTGGATGCAGCTCTATGCCACCAACAAGCTCGAGGTCGCGCTCGACCATGTGCGGCGCGCCGAAAATGCCGGCTGCACCGGCCTTGCCGTGACCGTGGACCGCTCGGGCGGCCGCAACCAGGAAACCTTGTTCCGGATGCAGAAGGCAGACTTGCGCGACTGCCAAGCCTGCCACGACCGCTCGAGCCTTGCCGCCGACGCGGGCAGCAAGCCGATGTATCGCGGCGTCGATCTATCGGGCCTGCGCAACATCCAGTCATCGGCGATGACGTGGGATTATCTCAAGCGCATTCGCGATGCGACCAAGATGAAGGTCATCGTCAAGGGCCTGCTGGCCTGGGAAGACGCCAAGCTGGCGGCCGACAACGGCTATGACGCCATTATCGTCTCGAACCACGGCGCGCGCAGCGAGGATTCCGGCCGCGGCACCATCGATGCACTGCCGGAAATCATCGAGGCGGTGAACGGCCGCATCCCGGTGCTGGTCGATTCCGGCTTCCGTCGCGGCACCGACATTTGCAAGGCGCTGTGCATGGGCGCGACCGCAGTCGGTGTCGGGCGACCGTATATCTGGGGCCTCGGCGCCTTCGGCCAGCCCGGCGTCGAGCGTGCGCTCGAACTGCTGCGCACCGAGTTGTTCGCGATCATGCAGCAAGTCGGCGCGCCTTCGGTGAAGCATCTGACGCCCGCAATGGTGCGCCGCGCCTGAGGAGCGATGGGGTGGGTCCGGCCAGTGCCAGGCAACGGCGTTGGCCTGACCGCCGCGTCTGAGTGGGCACGGATTTCAGGGTCGAGGGTCGTGCCAGATCAGCGCGTCACCACTCCTGGTGGGTCGACCGCAGTGCAAAACTTCGCCTTCGCCGATGATACGAAGATTCTTGCCGGTATCGCTCAGACATGCGAGTAAGAAGCGCTTTCTCGCTCATGAACGTGATCGGGTACCGAAACTTCGCGATCGACGAACCCATTAGGTAGCGGTCCGCGGCAGCTGTCCCGCAACCTTGTTCGCTGAATAGTCACAAAGGTTTCGTCGATCAAGGAAAGCGCACATCGATGAAGCGCGAACACGGGTGCTCGCCTGTCCAGAAGCTTGCTCAAGTAGGCGAACGGATCTCGCGTGTACTGGATGGCACCGCTGGATGTAAGTAAGTCTACTGGGCCGAGCCAGAAAGCCGCTTCCTCAACGTCGGAGAAGAATTTCAGCCTATCGCTAGCCAGCTCAGACGCTCGCGCCACCATCTCCGCTGTCTCAACTACTGCCCACTTTCCGACAAGCGCAGAAGGATAAGTCTTGACTGTCAGCAAGAAATGGTTGCCGACCGATCCTCCAAAGTCAAGGACACGAAGTGGCGCGCCCTTGAAGGCGAGAGGCAGAGCGGCAAAAATCCCGGCCGTCATATACCAGGGACATTCCGGGAAGGGTCCGACATTGTGAAAAAATGCTTTCTGGTTCGAGTAAAAAAAATCAAGAATATCGGAATCAAGAACATCTGAGCTCGTAGGCCTATCGGCACAGTCCTTTAGAGCGGCTTGATAAGAAGGGTAGGGTCCGTAACCCGCGCCCGCTCAACTCAAAGAAGCGGAGTTGAGGTCCCTCTTCGCCCGCAGCCAACGTCGAATGCCGCGGAAGTTGCGAAGATATCTGACCGTTACTCCCCGCCAGAACTCGAGTTGAAAGATACTTGGCATGAGCTGGACGCGCGCCCTCAGCGGCCCGGAAAGGTGGAGAAATCACCGAATTGCGCGTTGAACTCGGGCCTTCTGGTCCGCATCGAGAGCGTCATAGGAATTTCGATATCCCTTGTTAATGAACCGCGCTCCCTTGCTCATGCCTTCTTCCACGCTTTTAGAATAAAAGATGCCCTCCCTCCTATTGCTAAATTCATCTTCTTCGCGTGACCGCATCGCTTCCATCGAACTGTATTTCAACGCACGCTCGACGTCCTTTGGCGCCGGAGAGATGTCTAGAAACACAAAAATGCGATTGAGCTGTTCAGAGGGTCGATCGACGAGATCGGTGTAAGTGACCGTCAGAACCGGCACAGTACGCTGATACATCCACGAAGCGACGTGCTCTTTCCAAGTGCCTGCAAATTCGAAATGCGCGCCACCTGTTTCGATCCAATGATCGATGAAATCGCCGTACTTGACCGAGGCGTTGGGAGAGACAAGGCGCAGAAAGTCGTAGGCCGAATTTGCGACGTCGATCGGATCACGAACAAGGTAGATCGCCTTCTCTGTTCCGGCATCCAAGTCCGGCTTTGTGCCGAACAAAAAATGAGTTTTGATGAAGCGTTTGCCGAACGCCTCGCGCGCCCCGGCCAAGGGATGGGCGTGAACGTCTACGATGCACTGTTTCTCGATCAATGCTGGTTCGGTCCCAGGGAAAAGTGAGTAGAAAAGCATCGAGCTCAGATAGGTCACCCCCGACTTTGGAAATGCCGCAACGGCGATGAGATCGCGCGCGGTGGATGCGATCATGTCCATGTCCCCTCTCTATCCCCCGACGAACACGTCTCGCAATCGTTATCGCCCCTGAGCGGTGAAGGACGCGGCGCGATTGAGAGTAAAGCCGACGCGTCCTTTAGCAAGGCCACGCGGGGTTGGACGACGTCAATAGACGCCGCACCTTGCCAGCGGTTCCCTTTTGTGCCTCTGTCGAAAGCGAGGTGAACGGACTCATGGACGCTGTCAACCAACTTCGGCGCCCGACGAGAGGAAGACAAATCATGCCCACTCGCTTTGACGTTGCTCATACGGAGGCCGATCTCAAGCACTTCTTTCCGATACATTCTCAAACCTCAGCTTCGGATAAGCTCTTCCTACTAGGTGCAATGCGCCTCGTCCGCCAGGTCGGTGCTTACAGATACGCGGAAATAGGATCGTATCGAGGCGGGAGCCTTACGCCGTTCTTAATGGACCCGGCATGTGAAGCGGTGATTTCGATCGACGATCGGGAGCGCGTCCAACCGGACGAGCGCGGGATCAGCTACGATTACAGGGGCATTACCACCCAGATGATGTTGGATGAACTGCATCAAAGTGGCATAGATACGCAAAAGATGAAGACCTTTGACCGGTCGATTAACGCAATTAAAATCGACAATGGAGCTTCGTTCGATCTATCTTTAATTGACGGCGAGCACACCGACGAAGCGTGCTTTCGGGAACTTCATCTGGATGTTCCGGCTTATGAACCCGAATTCGATCATGATCTTTCATGATAGCGTCTTGATATACAAAGCACTCAAGCTCAGCTTTATTTATCTTGAAAGCGTCAACGTGGGATATACTTTCTTTAAGTGCCACGGATCGGAAATGTCTGCATTGATCCTTGGCAATTATCGCCAAAAAAACATAAAAGACTATTTAGGGCAGGAAGACGATAAAGATATGTTTTTTTCATTCTCTGAAGCCAGGAGAATCAAAATTCAATTCCTCCGTCGCGCGCGCAAGCGCTTCGTTCCATCAAAAGTGCTCAACGGGCAAATGCCGTTCGAGATAGAAATTATTACGCCTAGAATTGAGCCTGGCTACGACGAAGAGGAGCGCGTTTGAAGGCGCCGGCGACGCAAGTTGTGGCGGAGTCGCCCTGTCTTCGTTATCGCCGAGCTAAGGCCAAACGCGGGTGAAAAGATATGCGAGACGTTGAAGGATCGTCGGCGAGGGACGCACAAGTGTAAACCCAGCTCGTTTAGCGGCAGCCCTCAGATAGCTCTCAGTGGCTACCGAGTTCGGTAACCGATTCTGCTGATTCCGGCTGCCAAGTTCGTTGACATAAAGCTCCAAGAGGCTCTTTCGCTATGTATATCTTGCCATTCCACTTCGGCGGCCGGATCCGCAAGCGACCGGGGTTGCAACTCATCAGGAAGATGTTCTGGCGATACCAGAAATCGACGCGATCATCGTCCCAGATCGTCGGACGAAAGGGATCGAACATGGTGTAATCGTGCTGCTCGAATATCCCCTTCCAATAATCCGGATATTGTTCGTTTTTGTGACCGACGCCGAGTTGTCCAGGGATCGCAGCCGAGAACACAATCTGGTCGGAAAGCGCACAGAGGGAGTTTATCAAACGTTTTCCCGATTTGGCATCCAAATGCTCGATGCACTCCAGGCATAACGCCAAATCGAAGCGCCGCCCAAGATCAATCGGTCCATCGCGTTCGAAATCGACGGCAAGGAACTCATCGCGGGCGATGAGCATGTCCTCCGAAAGCACGTATTCGCCATCCAGGCCTCGTATGTCCTCAATGCCCTCCTGCTTGAAGCGGGCCAGCCACCCCCCCGTATTGCACCCGACGTCCACCACGCTGTTCGGCGCGACCAAATCCATTATCAGCGGGACCAGAACATCCGCGCTCGCCGCGTTGTCGACAGCTGGATGCAATTTGGCAGACGAGGACTCGACCATATCAAATGCTCCGGGGACGCATCCTTCGGAAATGCGACGCAAGCTCGCCCTCATGCCGTCATGCTGGGACCTTCTCGACCACGGTTTTTCTTAAGTCAACTGGAGCAGAGGAGATTGCGCGGCGAGCACGTTGGATGCGTTCGTGATGTGAGCTCTGCACGTCAACCGCCCTTCCTTTTGACAGGTAAGTCAAGGCGAAGGAGAATGTGCTAAGAACCTCAGCCCCCCCATTTCGCGCGAGCGGCGGCGATCCTCCGTAAACGCGTGAAAAGCGCACCGAGTAGGTTCTATGGGTGTTAGCATTATCATACCTACAGCGGGCCGCGGCGAACAACTGAAAAGGACGCTCGAATCAATCTGCTCTTTGGCTGGCGACCCAGAGGACTACGAGATTCTGGTGATTGAAAATGGCGCACGCGGTGAGGCCGAACAATTGGCGCGGCAAGCGGCTGGCCGCAACCGGAGAATTCGCTATATCTATGAGCCGGTGCCCGGGCTTTTGGCGGGCCGTCATCGCGGATTCCACGAGTCCGAAGGGGAAATATGCGCTTTCATCGACGATGACGTGCGCTTGGACCGTCAATGGCTGTTAGCAATCCAGGACGCGTTTCGCGATCCGGCGGTGTCACTTGCCAGCGGTCCCTCCAGCCCATTGTTCGAGGCGCAGCCGCCGGATTGGCTGGAAGTCTTTTATGATGAGAACGACAAGGGGCGGTTCTGCCTCTGTTTGAGTCTCAATGATCGAGGCAATGAGATCAAGAGAGTAGAGGCCTGTTACATTTTTGGTTTGAATTATGTGATCCGGAGGGGCGCCCTCTTGGAGCATGGGGGTTTTCATCCCCATTGCGTTCCGAAATCGTTGCAAAGATTTCAAGGGGACGGCGAAACGGGGCTCAACATGAGTTTGCGCCGAGCGGGAGCGGTGGCGCTTTATCATCCCGGTATCCGCGTTCAACACGAAATCTCCCGTCAACGGCTGACACTCCACTATCTTGAACAAAGGTTTTTCTATGAGGGTGTTTCCGTATCCTTCACGCAGAATCCGCGCTGGCGGCATTCTCCCCGTAAGCGCTGGAAACAAGGGCGTCACAGCGGCGGAGAAATTAAGGTTGTGGTGGAATCGAAACAGGAGAGATCAGCGCGCACATGCCAAGGACCTGGCGCATCAAAGCTTCGATGCCGGCTTTCAATTCCATCAGACGGCTGTCCACAATGACGCGCAGCTTTTGTCATGGGTGCTAAAACCCACTTATTGGGATGAGTACCTGCCGTCCGGCTGGCAAAAATATGCATCCGGTGCAATCGTTACGCCGCAATGAGCCGAGGCGTGTCGGGTTTTCGCACGGTGCGCCACTCGGGCCAAGTCGGTGGTCTTTCATCGGGATGCGATGCAAGCGGCGGCAGCGCGGGAGACGACCGTGAAGCTTGTCTCCATTTTCTCGTAACGGGCGCCGGAACTCCTTGGGTCACTGCAAACAGTTCTCAATGTGATGTCGCCATTGTACATCTCCATGTCATTGCGATCGCACGACGCTGATTTTGCTTTGGCTCAGACGCTTGAAGACGGATGTGGGATGCCCGCGAAAGCTGCGAAAGTTGTGCTTGTCACCGGTGGCGCGGGCTACATCGGCAGTCATTGCTGCAAGGCGCTAGCGGAGGCGGGATTTCAACCGATCGTATACGACAATCTATCGACGGGTCATCGCGACTTCGTGAAATGGGGACCGCTCGTCGAAGGTGACGTGCGAGACGAGGCCCGGCTTTTTTCGACAATTGAGCACCATCGACCAACCGCGGTGCTGCATTTCGCGGCCCTCGCCCTGGTTGGCGAGTCCATGAGCCATCCCGGGAAATATTGGGACGTGAATGTCTCGGAAGTCTTGGCGCTGCTGCAAGCCATGCGTCGCAGCTGCGTCGACAAGCTCGTGTTCTCTTCGACCTGCGCAGTGTATGGCGAGCCGGACATCGTCCCCATAAGCGAGGACGTTCCGAAAAACCCACTAAATCCGTACGGCGCATCCAAACTTGCAGCCGAACGTATGATGGATGATTTTGACCGCGCTCATGCTTTGAAATCGGTTCGATTGCGGTACTTCAACGCCGCTGGCGCAGATCGAGCGAAGGAGATCGGCGAGGATCGCGCCATCGAAACCCATCTTATTCCGCTAATCTTTGACGCTGCACTCAAGCGTCGCGCATCGATAGGCATTTTCGGAACGGACTATCCGACTCCCGATGGCACTGCCATTCGCGATTACGTCCACGTCGTCGATTTGGCCGACGCCCACATTCGCGCGTTGCACTACCTTCTCGGCGGCGGCGAGACGCTTGCCGTAAATCTCGGGACGGGACAGGGCGCATCCGTTGCTGAAGTCATCACGGCGGCGAAACGGGCGGTTGGGCGTGACATCCACACGACCAGCGAGCCAAGGCGGGCCGGCGACGCTCCTTGTCTCGTCGCAGATCCCCGGAAAGCGCAGGAGCTTCTGGGCTGGCGGGCGGTGCGTTCCGACTTGAACGCCACCGTCGCCGATGCGTGGGCGTGGCATCGCGTCCGCTTCGGCGCGCAGGCAATGCACCCGTCGGAGTCCAATCCCTGAGCACCGTTTGGTAAGGCGACGGAACGCGATCCCCAAGAGCTGAATTGCTAAACGGTCACGCCACTCATCCCTTATGGCGTGACTGCAAGAAGGCAAAATATCCACGCATTTCTTTATGAGCACCATGCGCCAGAGGGGGATGCGTTCAGGTTGAAACTCCTCCCGCTCGATTATCATTGATTTTGCCGATGATCTTGTCCGAAAAGTCTGCAACTTTACGGGATCATGCGCTAAGGCGACGCTTACGCGTGTCGCCCGACGGCTGTGATCCCTCCTGCCGCGGCTCCGCCGTCTCCAGCAGAACCAGACGTGACATCTTCGCTGCCGATTACGACCTCGTCGTGTTCCAAGGGATATCGATCGCGCATTGGCCGAGATACTCGGAGCGATAGCTTCGATGAGTTAGAATCCTCACGGTAGTTGCAGATTTCAAAAGACAAGGCTGCAGGATCGCTTTGCCATTGTTTATCTGCACGAATCTGCAACTCGATTGTGTAGTTCCCTTCCTTGAACAGCGCGAGCGGCAGGTCGAGGTGTGCGCGGTAGCTGCCAGGCTCGCGGCGCTCCAACAACTCCTCTTGCATATCGGTATCGAAGCTCGCGACCACGGGTGTGCCATTGCGATACAACACGATCGCTATGATCATATCGCGCTGCGGATGCTCGATCACGTACTCGATTTCGAGCGCAGCCGGCTCGCCCATGCCAATTCGGGCGCCGACCTCGCCGTCCGAGGTCTTGAGAGCGGCGCGAGAGAAATAGGCGCCGGGATCGCCCGCCGGGCGCCCCAGAATGATTTCTCCGTCAGCGGAACGTCCCCCGGTCTCGGCGTATTTGGCAATCGCAGTTGCTGGCAAACCGTCGACGATCAGGCGGCCGGTTTTGAGAAGCAGGCAGCGCGTGCACAGGGAAGCCACGGACGCGAGATTATGGCTGACGAAGAACACGGTGCGGCCGCTCATCGTCATGCCGCTTATCTTGTCAAGACATTTCTTCTGGAACTCGGTGTCGCCGACCGACAGCACCTCGTCCACGATCAGTATCTCGGAGTTCGAGGTGGGCGGCGACCGCGAATGCCAGCCGCGCATACATGCCGCTCGAATAGAATTTCACCGGCAGATCAAGGAATTTCTCGATCTCGGAGAAGTCCACGATTTCGTCGAAGCGAGCCGGATTTCAGGCGTTGTCATCCCGAGCAGCGAGCCGTTGAGATAAATGTTCTCGCGCCCGGTGAGATCGGGATGAAAGCCGGTGCCGACTTCGAGCAGCGTGCCGACCCGCCCCCGCACCGTCGCCGTGCCGCAAGTCGGCCGCACGATACGTGACAGCACCTTCAGCAGCGTGCTTTTGCCCGATCCATTGCGACCGATGATGCCGACGACTTCACCCGGCGCGACATCGAAGCTGACCTTGTCGAGCACAAAAATGGTCTCGCTGGTGCCCTTGAGTTCTCTGGACAGAAAGCGGTGCCAGCCATCCGCAGCTGGTGCCGGCGTCCGGTGCGGAATGCGATAGGACTTTGAAATCGAGCGGGCTGAAACTACGGGAGTGGACACAGGGTAGTTCCAATCAACACATTAAATCGACGGTTCCGATATTTTAGCCTAGCGCATGATCCCGTAAAGTTGCAGACTTTTCGGACAAGATCATGCGCAGAATCACCGCGCATCCGTCGTCGAGCGCAGTCCGCGAAGAATGCGCAAAAGAGATCGAGCGGGAGGCAATTCAACCTGAACGCATCCCGCTCTAGATGCGATCGACGACGGAAGACTCGAGTTTCTGAAATGCGATCAGTCCGCCGATCAGCAATGCCATGATGCCGATCATGTTCAGTGTAAAATAGGTGAGATCGGGCGGCGACTGGTCGCGCAGGATCGCCCAGCGCAAACCCTCGATCGGCGTGGCCATCGGATTAAGGTAGAAGATCGGTTTCCAACGCTCGGGGACGGAATTGCCGCTATAGAGCACTGGCGACGCGTACATGCCGAATTGCAGCAGGAACGGCAGGATGAAGGTGATATCCCGCTTGAGCGCGTTGATCGGCGCCAGCCACAAGGAAACTGCCAGTGCCGCCAGCGAGATAATGACCGCAAACACCGGGACGAGGACGATGCGCGACGATATCGGGACGCCTTGCACCAGGCAAATTCCAAGCAGCAAGGAGAATGTCACGGCAAACTCGAACCAGGCGGTGAGGACGCCGGACGCCGGCAGAATAATACGTGGAAAGTAGATCTTCGTCAGGATGTAGCTGTTGACGTGCAGGCTCATCGTGCCGTCCTGCACGCCACGCGAAAAGAACTGCCATGTCATAATACCGAGAAAGAGAAACACTCCAGCAGGGAGGTTTTGCGATGTATTGGCACCGATGATCTGGAACATGAAAAGTACGATCATCGTGGTCGCGAGCGGCTGGAGCACGATCCAGAAAATGCCAAGAATGCTTTGCCGATAGCGAAGCGAAACCTGCCGAAAAACGAATATCCGGAACAGACCGACATAGGCGGGGACGCTGAGCAGCACATTCCAACAATCGCCGATTGCCGGTGGTGCGATTTGGTAGACGTACGCATCATAAGGCCGGTTGGTGCTCGGCGCCGGGTCGATCCCGGCTCGCGAAAACGAGTGATGTGGGAGGGAGGCCCCTTCCTCGATTCGCACTTCCGTCATTGCTAAGGGCTCCGGTCCTGGCAATGGGCCGCAGGACCATGATCGACGTGGGCTTCTGTGGAGGGACCGCCACCGACACCACAAGCGCCGGCAACAATGCTACCGCCACGCGGGTGAACAGGGATCACCCGCAGCAGTGCTTCAGCCAGAAGCGCATCTTGAGCGTGCCGAGCATTTCGCTGGTGCCGTGCCCGCCGTCCGCGCCGGCCCGGCGCCTCATCCCCCAGGACGATAGGCCGTTCAGACGATGAACGTCAAGGCCACGGTCAAGGTCGCGGCCGATTACCGTCGGTTCGTGGCATGAACGATGCCCAGTCCGCATCGCCGCCAGCCGGCTGTTGGCCTTCGAAGGCAAACGGCTGTCGCCAGTCGTGCGATGTCAACTGAGAGGTCCCGCCAAAATAACGGCTCCGAGACTCGGCGGAAATCAGCAGCCTGGTGCGGAGAAGGGCCCTGCAACGGATTCAGTTATTCTGGCGGGTACCCTGACTGGCATTTCGCGGCGGATCACCGGCAGGACGTCGCTCGCCAACAGCTCGATGACTTCCGAGACCGCGGGATATGGCAGGCCGCCGACATCGATTTGCGCCATGAACCGCTGATGCTTGAACAGTCTGTATTCGTACATGATCTTATCGACGATCTGCTGCGGGCTGCCGACGAACAGCGCCCCCTCGGGCGCCGCGAGCGCGTCAAAGTCGGCAATCGAGATTTCGCGCGGGCGAAACTGGGTCGGCACGTGAGTGCGAAAATAGGCGGCATAGTGTGGATAAAACCTGTTCCTGGCGTCTTGCGAATTTTTCGCTAAATGGAGGTGGGTCGCGACACTCACCTTGAGGGCGGCAGCAGGGTGGCCCGCCTTGATGCCGCAATCGCGGTATTGTTCGATCAGCGGCGCGAAACGCGCCGGTGGCACGCTGATATTGGCAAGCGCCAGCGGCAAGCCCAATTCGGCCGCCCGGTTGACGCTGTCCGGGGTGCCGCCGGTGCCAACCCAGATCGGCAATTGTTGTTGCGCCGGGCGCGGTGGAATCGGGGCGTCATGGAGCGGCGGACGGAAACGGCCTTTCCAGGTGACGTGGTCAGCCGCATTGAGCTGCATCAGAAGCCTGATTTTCTCATCAAAAAGTGTGTCGGATTCCGCAAGGTCATAGCCGAACAGCGGAAAGGACTCTGTGAATATTCCGCGGCCGGCGATGATCTCGGCGCGACCGGATGAGAGCAGGTCCACGGTCGAAAAATCCTCGAACACCCTGACCGGGTCCGCCGTGCTGAGAATTGTCACCGCGCTGGCCAGGCGGATCCTGCTTGTCGCCTGCGCGATCGCTCCGAGCACGACCGGCGTCGCCGCGACGGTAAAATCGAGCCGGTGGTGCTCGCCAACGGCAAAGACGTCGAAGCCGGCGTCGTCCGCGAGCTTGGCTGCGTCGAGGACTTCGCGCAACCGCTGCGTCGCCGGAACCGGCGTTCCTGCAAACGGCGTCAGTTCGCCAAACGTATAGAAGCCAAGCTCCATGATTTTTGTCCGTAATCGGGAAAAGGCTGCGCCGCATGTCTTGCGCGCTGGTCCGCACTGCCGACCTCGTCAACGAACGCCTCCGGCTCAGGGTACTCGCGAAAATAACTAAATCATTCCTTTGGCAGGTCGTCGCATCAGGCTGCCGATTTTTGCCGAGCATTGAAGCAGTTATTTCGCGGGTGCCCTCACACCAGCACATTGCGAAACTGCCACGGGTCGCTGGTGTCGATGTTTTCCGGAAACAGGCCGGGTCGTCCGGTCAGCGGCGTCCAGTCGGTATAGGTGCCAATGACCGGGACCGAGATACGGGCGCTGGATCTCCAGGCAGCGGCGGAAATCCATCTCGTCCGCCTCGACGATGCCGCGCTCCGGGTTCTCCAAGGCCCAGACCATGCCGGCAAGGACCGCCGAGGTGACTTGCAGGCCGGTCGCATTCTGGTACGGCGCGAGCTGACGCGTTTCTTCGACGGAAAGCTGCGAGCCATACCAATAGGCATTCCTGGCATGGCCATAGAGGAGCACCCCGAGCTCATCGATACCGTCCGCGATTTCATGCTCGTCGAGGATGTGATGTTCGTCCTGAATGACGCCCGCGTGTCCGAACAGTTCGTGCAGGGAAAGCACCGCATCGTTGCACGGATGATAGGCATAATGGCAGGTCGGCCGATAGACCACCCGATCGCCGTCACGCAGCGTGAAATAATCGGCAATCGAGATCAATTCATTGTGGGTGACAAGAAAACCGTATTGCGCCTGCGGGGTTGGCGTCCATGACCGCACCCGCGTATTGGCGCCGGGCTGCAACAGGTAGATCGCGGCGCCGCAGCCCGTCGGATGCCGGCGCGCATTCCCCGGCATCCAGGTTTCATGGGTCCCCCAGCCCAACTCGGCGGGTTGCATCCCTTCGGACAAGAACCCCTCGACGGACCATGTATTGACGAAGGTGTTCATCCGCTTCGGGCTGCGGGCGCGCTGGGTGTCCCGTTCGGCGATATGGATGCCCTTGATACCAAGCGTCATCGCAAGGCGCGCCCACCCGTCGCGGCTTTGTGGCTCCGCGGCGACCCCGAGATCGCCGGCAATATTGACAAGCGCCTGCTTTACGAACCACGACACCATGCCCGGATTGGCCCCACAGCAGGACACCGCCGTGATGCCGCCGGGATTGCGCCGCCGCGCTTCCAACATGGTTTCCCGCAGCGTGTAGTTGGAGCGCGCCTCGGGGCCGAGGGAGGGGTCGAAATAGAAGCCGGCCCAAGGCTCGACCACGGTGTCGATGTAGAAGGCGCCGAGTTCTCGCGCCAGCTCCATGATCGCGACCGAACTCGTGTCGACGGAGAGGTTGACACAGAAGCCGCGTCCACGTCCCCCGGCTGTTGCTGCCGTAAGTAGCGGGACCAGGAGGTCGCGGTAATTCTCGCGGGTGACCGCCTCGTGGATAAAGCGAATGCCACGGGCGTCGAGGATTTTGCGGTCGCTGTCGTCCGGATCGATGACGATGAAGCGTTCCCGATCATAGCTGAAATGGCGCTCGATCAGCGGCAGCGTGCCTTTGCCGATCGAGCCGAACCCGATCATGACGACGCGCCCTTCGATCCGGCCATGAACGGGCCATTCGGTCATGAGGCGGGAACTCCGAAAACGGGTGAATGGAAAATGTGAACCCGACAGATCGATAACGACTGCGGGCAGCCTCGCCGGCGACGGCCTTTAGCGCATGATCCACAAGTTGCAGAGTTTCAGGACAAAGATCATACGCAGACTCAAAGAGAACCGAGCGGGACGCGATTCAAGCTGAACGCATCCCGCTCCTAACGTTCTGCGAGGCGACCGTCACTCGCGATTTGGATCACGTGATGACAGCCGCCCTTTGGCGGGTGCGCGAAGAATGAAACGGGCTGCGTCGGGAGGACGGGGCGACAGGCCCAGCGCGACTGCAAGCCCTTGGCCGCCCGCGCACGCTTCGCTTAAATGTGATAGGCCTTCAGCGGCGCAAAGCCATTGAAGCCGACCGACGCATAGGTCGCTGTATAGGCGCCGGTGCCTTCGATCAGGACCCGATCGCCGATCTCAAGGCTGATCGGCAGCTCATATGTTTCCTTCTCGTAAAGTACGTCCATCGAATCGCAGGTCGGCCCGGCGATGACGCAGGGGCCGGCTTCCTCTCCGTCGTGTGGCGTGCGGATCGGATAGCGAATCGATTCGTCCATCGTTTCGGCGAGGCCGCCGAACTTGCCGATATCGAGATAGACCCAGCGCACCCTTTCGGCCTCGCTCTTCCGCGACACCAGCACCACTTCCGCCGCAATGACGCCGGCATTGCCGACCATGCCGCGACCCGGCTCGATGATCGTTTCCGGAATCGCATTGCCAAAATGCTTGCGCAAGGCGCGGAATATCGACCGCCCATAGGCTTCCACAGCCGGAACCTCCTTGAGATAGCGGGTCGGGAAGCCGCCGCCCAGATTGACCATGGCGAGCGAGATGCCGCGCTCGGCGCAGCCGCGGAAGATTGCCGCCGCCGATTTGAGCGCCTGGTCCCAGGCCTGGGTGCGCCGCTGTTGCGAGCCGACGTGGAATGACACGCCATGCGCGACGAGGCCGAGCCGATGGGCATGTTCCAGTACGTCGATCGCCATCGCCACGTCGCAGCCGAATTTGCGCGACAGCGGCCATTCGGCGCCGGCACAGTCGAACAGGAAGCGGCAAAAAACCTGCGCGCCGGGCGCCGCGCGGGCGATCTTGTCGACTTCCGCCTTGCAGTCGACCGCGAAGAGGCGCACGCCCATCGCGAAGGCGTGCGCAATATCGCGCTCCTTTTTGATGGTGTTGCCGTAGGAGATGCGGTCGGGCGTCGCTCCGGCCGCGAGCGCCATGTCGATCTCGGCGACGGAGGCGGTGTCGAAGCAGGAGCCAAGGCCGGCGAGCAGTGACAGTACTTGCGGTGACGGGTTCGCTTTGACGGCATAGAACACCCGCGTGTCGGGCAGCGACTTGGCAAACGCGTTGTAATTGCTGCGAACGACGTCCAGGTCGACGACGAGGCACGGCCCGTCCTCGGTGCGGTCGCGCAGAAAGGCGTGGATACGCTCCGTCATGGGAGTACCCCAACAGGCTGCACGGGCGGCAAGCCGCCCGACATGACGTCGGCTTTCGAGGTCCCGGCGACGCGCGATGGGGACGCGCCGACGAGAGATGTCTCAAGCTTCGGGTGCTGCCTTGGATTGGATTGGGGATGTCCCGATCCGCACGGCCGGCAATGATGAACAAGCCTCTTCGGTAGCCCGCGCCGGTGGGTGGAGGACCGGCAGAGACCAAAAAAGCCCGCTCCGTCGTTGCTTTAAGCCGCGTCCCCCGTGGAGAACGGGGTGCGCCGGTTTCGCCTCCGGCTGCCGATCAAGTGTTCGGAGCTTTAGCGGTCAGCCGATCCGGCACTCTCGCCGTCGTCTGACCTGGCTCCGGGCGGCTGTCCGGCCTCTTGTCCGGATGCCCACCGACCGACACACGGCCACAGGCACGTGCGAAATTGGGCAACGCCTACGTAATTCAAACGGTGGGTTGGTGCAAGAGTTTCACCGTCAGTTTTCGTGCTGCCGGCGAAAATAATTTCGGCGACCCTGGCCGGCGCCGACCCGAGGCGCTACTTGGTCGTTGTAAAAGGTTCGACCGTCATCGCGTTCCGCACGAAACCGATCATCACGGCGACGCCTAGAACGAAAAACAGGATCTGCAACGCATAGACGCCCCAGTCACCAAGCTCGAGCAGGTTCGCGAACGCCCAGCCGCCGGCAAAAGCAGCACCGAAAACCTCGGCGCTGATCAGCACCGCGGCGCTGAGCACTGTAAT
This sequence comes from uncultured Alphaproteobacteria bacterium, assembly GCA_963844635.1. Classification (GTDB taxonomy): domain Bacteria; phylum Pseudomonadota; class Alphaproteobacteria; order Rhizobiales; family Xanthobacteraceae; genus JAJPKK01. The sequence continues at coordinate 239,190 of CAWJPD010000011.1, read as the reverse complement.
GACGCTTCGCCACACGATCCGCCGGGGCGCGGAAGAGGCTGACTGCTGCATTTCTGACCCTGTTTCGGACCCGTCGTCGCCAATGTCCACAAAAACAACGGGCTGTTCAAGCCATATCGGCAAGCCATATCAGATCGACCGACCGGCGACGGTCAAAGGATATAGGACGCATCATGACCTCCGACACCACGCGGCCCGATGCCACACCGGACTCTGCCAATCCCCTTCTGGCGGCCTGGCCGCACGAGACGCCACCATTCGGCGCCATCAAGCCGGAACATTTCCTTCCGGCTTTCGCGCGAAGTATGGCCGAGCATTTGGCGCAGGTCGCGGCGATCACGTCGTCGGCCGAAGCGCCGAGCTTCGAAAATACGATTGCGGCTCTCGAGCGCAGCGGACGCGCGCTCGACCGGGTCGGTTCCGTTTTCCATTTGCTGGCCGGTGCCGACACCGGCGAAGCGCTTATGGCGATCGAGCGTGAGATATCGCCCCGCCTCGCCGCGCACCGAAACCGCATCTATCTCGACGAGGCGCTTTACGTCCGCATCAAGGCATTATGGGATGACCGCGGCCGGCTCGGCCTCACGCCCGAGCAGTCCCGCGTGCTTGAGCGATATGACGTGACGTTCCGGCGAGCCGGGGCGGGGTTGCCGGCCGCGGCACGTGCACGCCTCGCCGAGATCGGCGAGCGACTGGCCGCACTCGGGACGACGTTCAGCCAGAATGTGCTGGCCGACGAGCAGGCCTATCTGCTCGTTCTCGAGCGCCCGGAGGACCTCGCCGGGCTCAGCGAGGAGGCGAAAGCGCAGGCGCGCGCGGCCGCAGAAGAACGCGGCCTCGCCGGCAAACACGCCATCACGCTCGCGCGTTCGAGCGTCGAGCCGTTCCTGCAATGCTCGGCGCGCCGCGACTTGCGGGAAAAGGCACACGCCGCCTGGATCGCGCGCGGCGACGGAGGCGGCAAGACCGACAACAAGGAGATCATCGCCGAAACCATCCGGTTGCGTGACGAACGGGCCCGCCTGCTTGGCTATCCGACTTTCGCGGATTACCGGCTCGACGATGCGATGGCGAAGACGCCGGGCGCGGTCTCCAATCTTTTGGGCGAGGTCTGGGACAGAGCGCGCGCCCGCGCGCTCGAGGATCGTGATGCGCTGCAGGCGCTGGTGCGCGAGGAAGGCGGCAATTTCAAGCTCGCCGCCTCGGATTGGCGCTACTATGCCGAGAAGCTTCGCAAGGTGCGCTGCGATATCGACGCCGCCGAGATCGCTCCCTATTTCCTGCTCGACAACATGATTGCGGCCGCGTTCGACACGGCGCAACGCCTGTTCGGGTTGTCATTCCGTGAGCGCAACGACGTGCCGGTCTGGCACAAGGACGTCCGGGTCTGGGAGGTGACGGCTCCGGACGGACGCTTCCAGGGCCTCTTCTTCGGCGACTACTTTGCCCGGCCGTCCAAGCGCAGCGGTGCCTGGATGACGACGCTGCGCGGCCAGCACAGGCTGGACGGCGATGTCCGCCCCCTGGTCGTGAACGTGACCAATTTCTCCAAGGCAGGCGCCGGCGAACCGGTCCTGCTCTCGTTTGACGATGCACGCACGCTGTTTCATGAATTCGGCCACGCCCTTCATGGGCTGTTGTCCGATGTCGGCTTCCCGCTCATCGCCTGCACCCGCGTCGCCACGGATTTCGTTGAACTGCCCTCCCAGTTGTTCGAGCATTGGCTGGAAGAACCCGCCGTGCTGCGCCGCTTTGCCCGCCACTGCCAGACCGGCACAGCCATTCCAGACGATCTGCTGCGACGCCTGACTGCGGCGCGCAGCTTCAACCAGGGATTTGCCACCGTCGAATATGTCAGCTCCGCACTGGTCGACCTTGAACTTCATCTTCGGCCCGGCGCCGAGGACCTCGATCCGACCGCCTTCGAACAAGAGATTCTGGCGCGGATCGACATGCCGACAGAGATCGGCATGCGTCATCGCCTTCCCCATTTCCTGCATGTGTTTGCCGGCGGCGGCTATGCCTCGGGCTATTATAGCTACATGTGGTCCGAGGTGCTCGATGCCGACGCTTTCGAGGCATTCCGCGAGACCGGCGATGTTTTCGATCCGGACACCGCGGCACGGCTGCGCGACCACGTACTCGCCGCCGGCAACCGCACCGAACCTGGCGAAGCTTATATAGGCTTTCGCGGCCGCCTGCCGACCGCGGAGGCGCTGCTGCGAAAGCGCGGCTTCGCCACGCGACGGGACGCGGCCGGCAGCGCTACTGCCGCTGCAGCCACAAGCTCCCACCCAGCTTGAAGATCCCGCGCCCGCTTGGCGAGTTCGATTGGACAGGAAATTTGTTTCCAAAGTAGTCATTGAAAAAGATGATTTTGAAAGCCGAATTGTACATCAGAAAGGCGCGCAAGGCATAAGCCTCGTTCCAAGCACACCTGTCGTCGAGAATCCATTGTCGCGGATATTCGAAGGCGGCGGAAATGTCATGAAAGTGAATGATCACTCCCGGCCGCAATAGAGGCAGAATTTCGAACAGCTCAAAGCAGACATCGCTGCCGGTTTTAACGACATGCGACGAGTTGATGAAAAGGATGTCGCCTGCTTCGAGGCCGGCAAATATTCTCAGATCGACATCCTGCACCTTGCATTCATACAGGCTTGCCGATGTGGCGTCGCCCTCCTTCAGCAGGCTGCGCAAGCGTCGCGCATCCGGCTCGACAAAAGTGAGTCTCGTTTGGATACCGAAATGGTCGCGCGCATCCAGCGCCACCGCAGACGAAAAACCGGATCCGATTTCCACGATGCTTTTCGGCTTGAAATAGCCGATCATTGCAAAATAGATTTGCCCGTCGAAAAAAGTGAAGAAACTATTATCATAATAATATCTTGTGCTTTCACTCTTTTGAGCAGGAAATGGAGCCGCCTTGATGAGCGGGCCGAGCCTGCTCCATAACTGGAGCATCGCCATCTCGTCGATGTCCATGCCAGGAATGGTCTCGCCCGAAGCATGTTCCGCCCGTTTTATTGCCGCGGAAGCCTCCGCGCGATCCGGCCATGGCGAGTTGAAATGGCCGAGCTTGCCCACAGCAGCATGTCCGCCGGCGAGAATTGCGCGAGCGGCGCGGGAGAGCAGCTTGCGTGCGACGGGATGGATCATTTCGCTCCTGGAGCGGGATGCGTTCAAATTGAAACGCCTTCCCGCTCGGTTCGCCCTGATTTTGCGCATGATCGTTATCCGAAAAGTCTGCAACTTTTCGGGATCATGCGCTTCGGCGCGCAAAACCAAAGGCAACATGAGGCACCCGCAAAAGCAACTGCTGCGATACGCGGCGGAAATCAGCAGTCTGGCTCGGCGAACGGCTGCAGGAGCGATACAGTTATTCGCGGGGTACCCGTAGCCGACGGGCGCCATCGATCCAGTTCGGATCGACAGCGCCCGATTTTGAGGGCACGCGATCTCAGGCGAGGAATGTTCTGTCCTTGCTCGCGGTCGGGGTCCCTTGGTTACGAACGCTCGAACGAGTGATAGACCTGCCTCAGGAAGTTTTCGGCGGCCTGCGGCGTGCGCGCCCATTTGGCGTCGAGGTCAGCGAGCGGCTTCGCGGCTACGACGTCCTGTTCGCTCTTTCCTTCCTGGAACAGCTTTTCGACGCGCTCGCGCGCCGTCTTCACCATCTCGTTATAATCGGCGACACTCTGCTTATTCGCCAGCGGACCATGGCCGACCACGACCTTGGTCTGGGCATTGGCGAGCTTCAGCCAGTCATTGGTGGCTCGGACCATGCCGCGAATATCGCCGCCATTGGCGAAATCCACCTGCTGGTAGGTGTGGTTGTTGTTCATGATGTCGCCGGTGCAGATCACGTTGGCATCCGGGAAGTAGACCCACGTGTCGCCGTCGGTATGCGCATTGTAGGTGTGGTGCAGGATTGCCTTGCGGCCGCCGACCTCGATCGTCTTCTCGCCGCCGACATAGGTTTCTTTCGGAATCGCGTCGCCGGACAGCGGCGCCATCTTGGCACCCGAGGTGCCGTTGGTGGTCCCGGCGATGAGGCGGGTGCGGATATTGTCTTGCGCGATCACAGTGGCCCCGTCCTTCTGGAAGCCGGCATCGCCACCGGTATGATCGCCGTGGAAGTGCGTGTTGACGATATATTTGATCGGCAGCGGCGTGATCGCCCGGATCGCGGCCATGATCTTGTCGTGGAGCGGCGCAAACTGAGTGTCGACCATGATGATGCCGTCGGTACCGACCGCGAGGGTGATGTTGCCGCCGGCGCCTTCCAGCATGTAGGTGTTGTTGCCGAGATTGGTTGTCTTGATCTCGACCTTCGAGAAGTCCTGCTGCTGTGCGCTGGCGGCCGTTGAAACGATAACGGCCGTCGCCGCAAGCGCGGCCAATGCGATCCTGTTCATGGCATTCCTCCTGTTTATGATGCGCTTGGCTGCCGCCAGGACCGGCGACTGATGGACCGTCCGGCATTGCGCCGACGGCAGCTCGCGGACGAATGGCTGCGTCCGCGGCGCGACCATACAGACTCGCCGCCTTCCGCGAAAGATGGCGATGCAGCAAGGCGCGGCAGCCAGCCGTGCGATATGGGACGAAGGATTTGGGTGTCTTGCCCGAACTCGAGCGCACCTCAAGCCGGTGAGTTCCCTTACGCCGAACGTCTCCGGGCCCGATTTTTAAGATCACCTGTTCGGACGAGGGGAGGGTCGCAACCCGCCATCATTCCTGGGCGCCAAGCCTTGGTGAACCCTTGGTGGGGAAGCGTCGGCTTCGCCGTTTCGGACGCCGCCGTAGAAAGGTCGTCATGATGAACCGCTTGACGTTCACGCCTTGAACAGCCTAGTCTCGATGCCTGGGGATGAGCGGTTTCATGGATCAGGCAACAAAATCCACCGAGGTCGAACAGACCCGGATCGTGCTCGGCTTGCTCGAATACGTCGAACGTGGGGGTGAACAGTCGCAGCGTCGGCTCGCCTCAGAACTTGGCGTCGCGCTCGGATTGGTCAACCTGTATGTCAGGCGCTGCATGCACAAGGGGCTGGTCAAGGTGCGTCACGCGCCGGCGCGGCGTTACGCTTATTACCTTACGCCGCAAGGCTTCGCCGAAAAATCGCGGCTGACCGTCGAATACATGTCGCATTCGCTCTCGTTGTTCCGCCGCGCCAAAGCAGACTGCACTGCGGCCTTTGCTGCGGCACGCGAGCACGGACATGCCCGGATGGCACTGCTCGGCCGTTCCGATCTCGCCGAAATTGCCATGATTTGCGCGCTCGATACCGGCATGAGCATCGTTGCCGTGATCGATTCCGTCGTTGCCGGGCCGCCCCTGGCGGGCGTTCCTGTTGCCGCCAGTCTCGACGAGGTGGCGGATTCTGATCGATGCCGCCTTGGTCACCGATATGCGCAATGGCACCGAAACCGCGAGAGCGGCGGTCGCGCGGCTGGGCCCGGACCGGGTTTTCATGCCGGCGCTGCTCGGAGCCTTGCCCAAACAGCGCCGGAGGAATTCATGACCGCCGCCGCCTGGCACGTCGTTCATACGCATATCCATGCCGAAGCGAAGGCCGCCGCGCATTTGACGCGCCAGGGTTTCGACGTCTACCTGCCGCGTTACCTCAGGCACCGACGCCATGCCCGAAAGGTCGAAACCATCAGCGCGCCATTGTTTCCGCGTTATTGCTTCGTCCACATCGATCGCATGGTGCAACGTTGGCGTTCGATCTGCTGAACGGTCGGAGTTGCGCACCTTGTCTGCAATGGCGATGAACCGGCAGTCGTGCCTGCTCCGGTCATCGAACAGATCCGGCTGCGCGAGGACGAACGCGGCTTTGTACGCCTCGATCCCGCGCCGCGGTTTGCGCCTGGCGACACGGTCCGCGTGATCGGCGGAGCGTTCGCGGATTGCTTCGGTCTGTTCCAGGAAATGACGGACCACGACCGCGTGACCGTTCTGATCGAGCTTCTGGGACGCAAGGTGAAGGTCACACTTGGCGCGGAAGCCTTGGACGCGGCTTGACGCGCCTCATGCACGCTCCGCTCCGGGTTCGTGAAGCTCCGCCACAGTGCGCGAAAATTTGGCTGACCCAGAGCGGGATGCGTTCAGGTTGAATTGCATCCCGCTCGATTATGTTCTGCGCACCCGTCGCGGACTGCGCTCGACGACGGATGCGTGTTGATTTTGCGCACGATGTTTGTCCGAAAAGTCCGCAACTTTTCGGCATCATGCGCTAAACCGGCGACGCGCGAGGGATGAGCGATGGCTACATTTTTCAATCGTTGCTTTATCTGCATCGTGTCTCGGCATTACGGCTGCGTGGGACAAGGCTTCAGATGAATGGGGCGGCTGCCGATCGTTATCCGCGGATCGTGTCGTCGACACAAACCCGGCTGTCGGAATGGGCGACCCTGGTCGAGAACCACGTCATCGGGGCGGCGCACGCCGCCGGCGCGACCTATCACTCCATCCTAACCGCGGACTATGTTTCCATCTTGGTTTTGACAGCGGCCGAACGCGTTCCCTTGGTCCGTCAATTCCGCCCAGCGCTTGATCGCCTGACGCTCGAATTCCCGGGCGGCCTGCGCGACAGCGGCGAAGAACCGCTCGACTGCGCGATACGGGAGATTGCCGAAGAAACCGGACTGGCGGTGCGTTGCGCCGAACCATTGGCCTTTTTCAATCCCGACTCGGGACGCCTCAGCAACCGCATGTGGACGTTCTTCGCCTCCGGGGCCACTCCGATTCCGGGCTGGCAACCGGAAGAAGGAATTGAATGCCTGACGGTCGCTGTTGATGAATTATACGACTTGGCATTTCAAGGAGAATTCGACCATGGGCCGCACATTGCCATGCTGGGCATGGCCGTGATGAAAGGCCTCTTGCCGCCGCCTCCCGGTATGTGCCGTTTCGTCTCCAGCCTGGCGTAGGGCACCCGCGAAAACAACCGCGCCGGGTACTTGGCAGCAATCATCGCGCTGGTGCAGCGAACGGCCACCAGTTCAATTATTTTCGCGGCAAACCTTGGCGGATGATCCCGTAAAGTTGCAGACTTTTCGGACAAGATCATGCGCAAAATCAATGAGTATCGAGCGGGAGGCTACTCAAACTGAACGCATCCCCCTCTCGTCGCCGGACGATTCACAGGCGGCACGGGCGGCAAAGAGAACTCGTCCTCGTGTCAGAAGTCTGCCCTGTCCGAGTGTGGCAAGTTGGCGTCGCTGCCGTCGTAATAATACTGATGAGGGTTTTCGGCGCAGACGCCTTCCCCCCCACCTTCAGGTCCCGTTACATAGGTCATGGTCGCGGTCCACGGCGTCGTGAAGACGCCCGGGTCTTCGACTGTCAGATGCACTTGCAGGAACTTGCCGCGATGATTGCTGAAGACATCGCCGGTGAACAGCCAATTCTCCTTTTTGTTTCTCTCGATGGCGTCCTTCACATCGTCATATTCACGCACCCGATAGCGTTCGACGACATGCAATGATTTCGAGTACGGCGTGCCAAACAGATCAATCATCGCATAGGGCCGATCAACCTTGACGCCGACCGTGTCGATCACCAGCGTGTCGCCCTCATAATGGCCAACCGAATCCCCGTACCATGACGGCGTGAGCGGCTCGGGATGGCGGGCGTTCAAACGAACGCGGCGGATATCCGAACTATTGTAGATGAGCAGGACTACGTCCGGCTGCTGGATAACGCGCACCAGGAACTGTTTGTAGATGAACAACATTGGCATCGGCCAACATTGGTTTGAAGAGTTGCCGTAGGTAATGCCCGCTTTCGACATTTCGCCGAATTTTTTCACGACTTCCGCGGCCCACGGCTGCAAAATCGGATTGCGATAATCACCGACCAGCTGGTCGTAGTCGCTTATGCCTTCTACTCCCGGAGGAAGCGGGGGGAGCGCCAGCGTGCCCGAAGCGTCCATGGCCCGTTGCGGCCATCGCGACAGGTTCGTGACTGGGCCGGGACCGGAGGCCGGCGGCTCAAACCAGGGAAACGCCGGGTGATTCCAGGTTCCGGTAAACTGAGGGACCGCTGCGGCGGCGTCCGTTGCGCCGGTGGCCGGCCCTGATGCGACGGTCTGCGCCAGCGCAGGCGTAGCAATTGCTGCTGCCAATGCGGCGACCAGAAGGAAGGCTCGCTGCTTTTTCATGCCAAACTCCCTTACCGTGGCTTTTCATCGCAAATCGCTAAAAGGCGCTCGCATCGAGGGGCAGAACCGGTCGCCTGCGCTGCTGTTTGCTGGGCGCGACCACGATGCGCCGCCGAACGACGACGCTCTCGATCCGCCCCGAAGCTATTCAATCCTCGCCTATTTGACTCGTATCCCACGACGCTCAGTCTGGCAGACAAAAAGAAGCCCTGCAATGCAGGGCTAAGGAGGCTTTCTTGAAAGCCTGTGTATCTCTCGGCGCCCGCCTATTCGGCCTCGCCATCGAGCCGTTCAGATCGAGCGGCAATGACGAGCGCGGATAAATGCAGTCCGCCTCAGCGGGAGGCGTTGGTGGCAGGGCGGCGCTGCCGCGTCGTTGCCGTGGTGCTGGCCGGCTGCGGACAAGAGGCCCAAAACCCGAATTCGCCATTGCTGCCACGGGAATTGGTCCAGCACTGACCGCCGCCGTTCTTGACGGCGCCGGGATTGCGTTCCGCGTTGGCCGGTGCGGCCGCCAGCAAAGCGGCCAAGGCGCTCGCCGCAGCGACAGAAATCGTGAACTTATGCATGCGTGGTCTCCTGGAGTTTTTGGTTTCTCTGTTTTGTATGCTGCCCTCGTCGGCGGCATAAATGCACGATAAAGAAATTATCGCTTCGAAATGCGAATGGCAATTAAAATTTCATCAATTCGATTTCACAAGAATTTCAGTGCAATGGCGTGGTTAATGCAGTGCAGCACGGCTCTTTCCGGGCTCGGCCCGTTGCGTCGACCGACAAGGGAGGACCGCTAAGGGGGGCCTTGTCTTCCGAAATCAGCAAAAAAAGAAGCCCTACAGCGGACTGCAGGGCTTGAAGGAGGCCACTTGCATTGCCTCGAAAACTGGTTCCGCTATGTCAACGGGACTCCGGAAATCGCCAAATTTCCTCACCGGTTACATATTGCCGGCCCGATGCCGCTGCGCGTCCCTTATTCCTTTTCCTGCGGGACGCTGCCCGCCGGGAAGTGCCGTCCAACCCCTAACTGGCCACTGTTATTCGTCGCTTTCGATCACCCCGGGGGTTAACGAGAAGCCGTTGTCGGTGTGCGGCGAGCGCGATTTGCCGGAGCGGTTGTCGTCGCGGTGTTGCTCGCTGCTTGCGGGCACGCGCCCCAATATCCAAAACGGCCGTCATCGGGATTGCCACGAGAATAAGTAAAGCACTGTCCGTTCTTTTGAATCGGACCGCCCGCAAGGTGTTCGGCCTGGGCCGGAATTGATAGGCACAGAGCTGCAAAGGCCGCCACTGCCGCCACCGAAATCGTCGATCGACGCATGTCCTAAAACCTTTCTGCCTGGTTGTGTTCAGGCTGGTATTTCTACCGCCGCTAGAATTAACGTCACATAAATTCGATATCAATTGGCTATGGATATGTCAATGTGTTTTTTATACGCGTGACCGAGGCATTAACGCGTTTGTGATCTGCCGGTCCGAGGAAAAGCGAGAGGACACGAGCCGATCCCTCTCACGGCCATCGCGCTCGACCCTGTGGCCGCGCATCGCCTCTTGCCCCCGCGCCGAAATCAAGATAGGGGCGGACGCGCGCCGGATGGCGACGCGATGTCCGCTCATCTGCGCCCGCTCCAATGCAGCCTTCCCGCCGAACGCCAGCCCGACGACAAGCTTCGCCGGTTCGCTTGGCCGCCGATATCGGCGGCACGTTTACCGATGTCGCGGCTTTCGAAGAGCGATCTGGCAAGCTGCGTTTTGGCAAAGCGTTGTCGACGCCGCACCATCTCGTCGAGGGCATTACCGCCGGCGTCGAGAAAGCCGGCGTGCCCTATTCCGCCGCAAACCTGTTCCTTCACGGCTCGACAATCACCATCAACACGATCCTGGAGCGGAGCGGCGCGCGCACCGCGCTGATCATCACGCAAGGTTTTCGTGACATATATGAAATCGGTCGCATCAACCGTCCGGATGCCTACAACCTGTTTTTTCGCAAGCACGAACCGCTGGTCGAGCGCGCGCTGCGCTTCGAGGTGCGCGAACGCGTGCTCGCCGACGGGACGATCGATATCGCGCTCGAGGACAATGACATTGTTCCGCTCGGCCGCCGGCTAGCAGCCGCCGGCGTGGAGGCCATCGCCATCCTTTTTCTCAACTGCTATCGCAATGCCGCCCACGAGGCCCGCGCCAAGGCGCTGATCGAGGCCGCCCACAAGGATATGTTCGTCTCCGCCTCGCATGAATTGTCGCAGGAATACCGCGAGTTCGAACGCTGCTCGACCGTCGTCGCCAATGCCTATGTCGGCCCGCGGGTGCGGCGTTACCTCGGCGAGATCGAAGCGCATGTCCGCGACGCGGGCTTTCGCGGCTCCTTCCTCATCGTGCAATCGACCGGCGGTCTCTACGAGGCCCGGCAGGCAAAGTCGCAATGCATTCGCATGTTGGAATCCGGGGCCGCGGCGGGCGTCATCGGCACGCAGGCGCTTTGCCGCGCGGTCGGGATCAAGGATGCCATCGCCTTCGACATGGGGGGCACCACTGCCAAGGCCGGCGTCATTCACGATGGCGAGACCCTCACTACCGGAGCGGCGCTGATCGGCGGCTATGAGCAGGCACTGCCGATCCAGATCGCGATGATGGACATTTTCGAGGTCGGCACCGGTGGCGGCTCGATCGCGCGGGTGAGCGGGGGGGCGTTGCGCGTTGGACCGCAGAGCGCCGGGGCGGAGCCGGGACCCGCCTGCTACGGCCGCGGCGGCACCGCAGCCACCGTCACAGATGCCAATCTGGCACTCGGCCGATTGGGCGCAGACCGCTTTCTCGGCGGCGAATTGCGGCTCGATACCGAAGCCGCCAAACGCGCGCTTCTGGCGGAGGTCGCAGCCCCGCTCGGCATCAGCCTCACGGCTGCCGCCGACGGCATTTTGCGGATTGCCGCCACCGCGATGTCCCATGCCGTCAAGGCGGTGACGATCGCGCGCGGTCTCGATGCCGGCAGTTTCGCCCTCGTCGCCTATGGCGGCGCGGGGCCGCTCCATGCCACCGCGGTGGCGCGCGAACTCGGCATTCGCAAGGTGATCGTCCCGATCGCGCCTGGCGTGTTTTCCGCCTTTGGCATGCTGTTTTCGGACCTGCGCTACGATTTCGCGCGCACCTGGCCGACGCGGCTCGACGACGCGCCGTTCGCCGACATGGTGAACATCTACGCCGAGCTTGAGGCGCATGGGCGACGTGCCATTGCCGCGGCAACCGTCGAGCCGCTGCGTGTCACGGTCCAACGCGCCGCCGACATGCGCTATGTCGGCCAGGAGCACGCTGTCACCGTCGACCTGCCAATGGCGATTTTTGCGCGCAAGGCCCGCGCCGCCATCAAGCGCCATTTCGACGAATTGCACCTTGTTCGCTATGGGACGAGCGCGCCCGCCGAGCGCGCCGAGATCGTCAGCCTGCGCACCACCGTCACCGGCATCATGCGCAAACCGAAGCTCGCCGCGCTGGCCGAAGGCGAAGCCACCCCGCCCAAGGCGGCGTTCACCGGCAAGCGCCCGGTCTATTTCGACGGTCACGGCTTTGTCGAAACGCGGACCTTCGCGCGTTCAGGGCTGCTCGCCGGCAACCGCATTCGCGGCCCCGCGCTGATCGAGGAGCATGCCTCGACGACCGTGCTGATGCCCGGCGATGCGCTCACGATCGATCGCTTCGGCAATCTCAACATCGCGGTTGGGCGCGACGGCTGGAGCGGCATGGCAAGGCAAGGCTCAGCAAGACGGCGCGCAAGGCGCCCCGGCTAGACCCGGTGGTTACGGAAATCGTGCGCAACGGCGTCATCGCGACGACCGAGGAGATGAAGACCAATCTGATGCGCACAGCTTACAATATGATCATCTACGAGGCGCTCGACTTCACGGTCGGCCTGTTCACGCCTGCCGGCGAGACCGTGTCGATCGGCATCGGCCTGCCGATGTTCATCCGCGGCATGGCCGAAACGGTGAAGGCGAAAATACGGCACTTTGGCCTGGACGCGATGCGGCCAGGCGACATCTATGTAACCAACGATGCCTACATTACCGGCAGCCACCTCAATCATGTCACGCTGACATTGCCGATTTTCCACGGGCAGGACCTGGTCGGCTTTTCATGCTGCATGGCGCATTGGATCGATATCGGCGGCGCACTCGGCGGCATGACCCACGACATCTTCGCCGAAGGGCTGCAAATCCCGATCCTGAGATATCAGGACGGCGGCAAGGTCAATGACGACCTCGTCGACATCATCCGGCAGAACGTGCGCATGCCGAGCCGCGCGGTCGGGGATTTGCGCGCCCAGGTCACGGCGGTGAAGACGGGCGAGCGGCGTTTCCTCGAGTTGATCGATCGCTATGGTCGCGCTCCCGTCGCAGCTGCCATCCTTGCCATCATGGACCGCTCGGAAGCCGCCGCGCGGGAGCGCACGCGCAGCATTCCCGACGGCGTCTACGAAGCCGCCTCCTTCATGGACGATGACGGCGTCACCGTCGGCAAGCCGATCCCGATCCGCGTCCGCGTCGAGGTAAACGGCGATGCGATGACCATCGACCTCACCGATGTCGCCGGTCAGGTGCGGGGCTTCTACAATTCCGGCATCACCACCGGCCATGCTTGTGCGCAGGTCGCCTACAAATGCCTGACCTCCCCCACCGATTATCCGATCAACGACGGCTCGTTCCGCGGCCTGACCACGGTGGTGCCGCCCGGCCGCGTCGTCAGTGCGACCCGGCCGGCGCCGATGCGCTTATGGATGACGTTCCCGATGACCATTGTTGATACCGTATTCAAGGCGCTGGCGCCGGCGATCCCGGACCGGGTCATCGCCGGACATCATGCCGATCTTCTGATCGCCCAGTTTCACGGCATCAATCCGCGCAGCCAAGAATTCTTCCTCGGCAATTTCGGCCCGCTGGGGGGCGGATGGGGCGCCAAGCAAAACGAAGATGGCGTTTCCGGCACCGTTGCCATCAATGACGGCGACACTCACAACAGCCCAAACGAGCAGCTCGAGGCCAAGTTTCCGCTCGTCATCGAGCGCTACGCGTTGGTGCCGGATTCCGGCGGCGCGGGGCGGCACCGTGGCGGTCTCGGTGTGGAGCGGGTGGTGCGCGCACGCACCGACCTCACTCTCAACTCGCAGATCGAGCGCGCGCATTGCCGGCCATGGGGCCTCGGTGATGGCCTTGACGGCACCGGCAATGCCGTGGCGCTGCGGATCGACGGCGGTTGGAAGACCGATTTTCCCAACGCCAAGGTTTTGGTGGCGAGGATCAAGTCGGGCGACGCCTTTCGCCTGCGCTCGGGAGGAGGCGGGGGTTATGGCTCCCCGCTCGAACGCCCGGTCTCCGCTGTACAGAGCGACGTACGCCAGGGTTACGTCTCGGTCGCCGCGGCAGCGGAATATTATGGCGTCGTCATCGATCCGGAGACGTTCGAAATTGATGAGGCGGCCACAGCCGCGTTGCGGCGCGAGCGCGCCGCATGAAGGCGGGCGAGCTGTTCGACCTCACCGGCCGGGTGGCGCTTGTCACCGGCGCCTCCACCGGGCTGGGGGCGCGCTTTGCCGAGGTGCTCGCCGCGAACGGGGCCGCGGTCGCAGTGCTGGCGCGTCGTGAGGAGCGGCTCGCGGCGGTGCGGGCGCGGATCGAGGCGGCAGGCGGACGCGCGCTCGCCGTCGCTGCCGACGTCACCGATATCGACGCGATCGGCCACAGCTTCGATGCCGTGGAGGCGGCATTCGGCACCGTCACCATCCTCGTCAACAACGCCGGCATTGCACATTCCACCCGGGCGATCGAAATGCCCTATGCGGAATGGCGGCGCACGCTGGCAACCGACCTCGACGCCGTGTTCGCCTGGGCGCAGGAAGGTGCAAGGCGCATGCTGGCCGCGGGCAAGCCCGGGGCGATCGTCAATATCGCCTCGGTGCTGGGCATCGGGGTCTCCAAGGGCGTGGTCGCCTATGCGACCGCCAAGGCCGGCGTCGTTCAGATGACGAAAGCGCTCGGCCTCGAACTGGCATTCAAAGGCATTCGCGTGAATGCGATCGCGCCGGGCTGGTTTGTCACCGATCTCAATCGCAAATTCCTGACCAGCGAGGAGGGCCGACAGATCACCAGGGAAATTCCGGTCGGCCGCTTCGGCGAGGACGGCGACCTCGACGGCGCACTGCTGCTGCTCGCGTCGGATGCCGGCCGCTTCATCGCCGGCGCGACCTTCGTGGTCGATGGCGGCCAGTCGGTTGCGCTCAGAGGTTGAAGGGCGATTGGAATGGGATGCCCTCCCGCTTCAATCGCCTCCGCTCGGAAGGCGCTGCAACCTGGCAGCGCGGGATCGCGATTTTGCGCACGCGGTCGGCCAATTTCACAGCTCCGACAGCGTGGGCAACGTGCCTATGTTATACAAGCGGCATGGTCGCGTAAGCGCGTTGCCCACCCTATCGATCGATTGGATTCCATCTGATCGGAACATGCTCTAACTGACTAAAAAGCGACGAGGGAAGCGGAGGAGTCCGCTCCCCAGCACAGATCGAACTCACCCATTGCAAGCCCCGCCAAAGAATCAACATGCCTGCGCCTTACTGCCCCGAAGGAAGCACGATTGGAGCGCAATTCCGGCGACCGGCCAACACGCAATCCTCCTGCCGCGAAATGTCGATGAGCTTGTTCAGCAATAGATAGCCGCCGACGCACACGACCGCGATGACGGCAAAGGAGAGCAGAATGATGAACCCGGGCGTTCCCTGGTCATCCTCTCCTTCCGGACGTTCGCCAGGAGGGCGAGGGTCATCGCGGGAATTGGACCGGCCGTTGGAAACCATGTTGAAGCGCCTGCCGCCAAAACCCTTTCCGAGCGGTCGAACCATACCATGCTTCGCCCGCGCCGTACTCTAGCCACATTTTTCGGACCAACTTCCATTCTGGGGATACGCCGGACGCACCGTTCGGTTTCGTTTTGTATCGACGGCAAAAGCTGCCTTTAGACTGCACGGCGCTCGGGTACTCCTGGCGCCGGGCAGAACGTTCGGCGCTTGCACCTCAGGGTGGGCTTGCAGGGCGCCGAAGCGGCTGTACGGGGGCTTGGGGCGGCGGTCCATGCGTGGATCGCACGAGGGGCGGGGGATGGGATTGGACCACGGGCCAACGCGCGACTCGCACGATGTCGGGTCCGTTGCTGTCGAGCTTGGCAATGAGCCGCCGATGTCGGTTGATGGCGGTCGGCGCAAGGACCTTGACCGTCGGCGCGTCTCGGTTCGCTGGCTTGCCGGCACGATCCTCACCGGATTGAGCGGCGCCGCCCTGATGGGAGGCGCCGTTTTTGCTGCGCTCGACGGGGAAACGCACCTTGCGGCCACGCCCGAGCGTGCCGAGTTGCGTAACCCGGCTGCCGCACGGGTCCCCTCACACAAGGGTGACCGCCTCGCCCCCGTGAACGAGGTCACGAGCGCCCGTCAAGTGATCCGGACCACCAGCATGACCCGGATCGGTGAACGCGAAGTGCCGCGGATCAAGCCGTTCGTTCGCGTGTCCAGCAATCTCGCGCTGGCGCTCACCGAGGTTTCGGCCAACATCCCACGCTTCAATCCACAGCGCGCAGTCAGCTTTGACGATGAAGAGACGGTCGCCGACGAGGAACGTCCCGATGTCGGTCCCGATGCCGAAGTTTCCTTTGTCACCCGCGAGCTTGCGCCGATGCTGCCGAAGGTGCGGCTCGCCGCCATGGTGCCGATGGATGACGTCCTGAACCGGGTGCGCGACGCGGCGAACTGGACCGGCTCGGTGCCGTCGAAATTCGCCCTTGCCAGCGTGGCCCCGGGCCGGATGGCCTATGCTCCGACGGATGCGCCGGTCGATCCCTATGCAGGTTTCGAGGCGCGCATCGTTCCGGAAAACATTACCTCGGTGGCAAAAACCGCAACGCAGGTCACCGGCGGCAACGGCTGGAACGAACGCACCGTGGCGATGAAAAAAGGCGACACGCTCGTCTCGGTGCTGCACGATCTCGGGGCGACGCCGGAGGAGATCAAGGCGATCGCCGCCGCGCTCGGCCAACGCGGACGCGATGGCTCTTTGAAGGACGGGCAGAAGGTCAGGGTGCTTTTGTCGCCGCTTGCCGGGACGCAGCGGCTGCAGCCGGTCCGCGTGAGCGTGCTCGGAGAGACGGCGATCGAGGCCGTAGCGGCGCTGTCCGACCTTGGCCGTTATGTCGCCGTCGATGTGCAAAGCGCGGAAGTCGACAGTGACCGACGCCGACGATGAGGAAGACGACGGCACCGGAGTGCGACTTTACCAGAGTGTCTATGAAACAGCCCTGCGCAACCATGTTCCGCGATCGGTGATTGACGAACTGGTCCGCGTTTATTCCTACGACGTCGATTTCCAGCGGCGGGCGCGCCCGGGCGACGCGTTCGAGGTCCTCTACAGCGGCGACGAGGAGAGCACAGACGCCAAGCCGGACGTGCTGTTCGCGTCGCTGACCGTCGGCGGGGAGGACAAGAAATATTATCGGTACGTGTCGCCGGATGACGGCGTTGTCGATTTCTATGACGAGACCGGCAAGAGCGCGAAGAATTTTCTGGTTCGCAAGCCGGTGAACGAGGCCATCATGCGTCGGGCTTCGGGTCTCGACGGCACCCGATCCTGGGCTACACCAAGATGCACACCGGCGTTGACTGGGCCGCGCCGCTCGGTACCCCGATTTACGCGGCCGGCAACGGGACCATCGAAAAGGCCGGTTGGGAGTCCGGCTACGGGAAATACATCCGCCTCCGGCACAATTACGGTTACGAAACGGCCTATGGCCACATGACCGCGTTCGCCCGCGGCATGGAGCCGGGCGTGCACGTACGGCAGGGTCAACTTATCGGCTTTGTCGGCTCGACCGGACAGTCCACCGGTCCCCATGTGCATTACGAAATCCTGGTCAACGGACGCTTTGTGGACCCGATGCGCATCAAACTGCCTCGCGGCAGGGTACTTGAAGGCGCGATGCTCGCGGCCTTCGAACATGAGCGTGACCATCTCGATTCGATGATGACGCAGCCGGCAGGCCGCGCCGCCGTCGCCGCCGTTGCGCGCTGAGAGCGGAGCGGGTGTCGGCTCCATGAGCAATGTTCCGACCGCTAGCGCCGGCGCCGGCGGTCCGACCATCATGATCCGCTCGAGCCGGGTCTGGGCGCTCATCCATTTCAGGTTTACCAAGCTCCTGTTCCCAAGCCACCTGTCAGCCGACCGGCTCGGCATCACTCTCGTCAAGGTGGAATCCTGGCTGACCCCGTGGATGCGTCAGGACGAGCACCTGCCGATGTCGCACCTCGCCGAGGTGACCCATCAAGCGCGGCCTGATCTGGGATTCGATTTCGATCGAGAGCAGTGGCGGCCTCAATCCGCTCACCGTCGAGGGTCTACGCAAAGGGGCGGCAAGCCGCTTCGTCACCCAAGTGCGCGCCTGGATGAATGTCTGAATTGACGCCGGGCACGGGTGAGCCAGGAGGGAGCAACCCTCGCGATCGTTTGCCAGGCAATGCAGCGCCTGCGAACGCCCTACATCGGGATGCTTTCAGCTTCTAAAGCGGGACGCGTTCAGGCTAATTGCCTCCCGCTCGATTATCATATGATTTTGCGCATGATCTTCTCCAATCCAAACCTCGGGTTATGTCAAAAGGCCCAACTCTCAGTTATCAGCCTTGCGGTCTTGGAGCAGAGCATTCCGGCTGGTACGCGCCGGAGCCTCTGTGATTTGCAGGCAGGTTGCGACCGAACCGTCCACCGATTCGCTTCCCCAACGCACCGCCATGCCGGACATATCGCATCACCGAGGGGTCAATCGACCTAAGAGCGTTCACGAAATGCTTGAGCAGGATTTACGCGCGCCGCGGAAATTCCTGTGCCCGCAAAGGGTCAGGACAACCGAGCGGCTCCCGTAAGTGTGACTTGCCGGTGAACGGTTCCAATCGTAATTGAAGTGTGGGGACAAATACTTCGAGGAGAACATCATGCACGTGATGCGCCGTCGCGGATGGGAGCTGCCGGAGCGCGAAGCAACACCGGAGCATCTGTTCTTCAATCGCCGGGCGCTGCTGCAGGCGGCAGGCGCCGCCGCCGTCGCATTCGGCCCAGTTCCCGCGCTTGCGCAACGGGTCAGCGACTTGCCCGACCCGACCAGCGATCTTTATCCGGCCAAGCGCAATGACAAATACAAGCTTGACCGGCCAGTGACCGATGAGGCGATCAACGTCAGCTACAATAATTTCTACGAATTCGGCACGTCAAAATCGATCTTTCGGGCGGCCCAGGCGCTGAAGCTGCGGCCTTGGACGGTCAAAATCGACGGCATGGTCGAAAAGCCGATGGAAATCGGAATCGACGACCTCATCCGCAAGATGCCGCTGGAGGAACGGCTTTATCGCCACCGCTGCGTCGAAGCGTGGGGCATGGCGATCCCATGGACGGGCTTTCCCCTCGCCAAGCTCGTCGAGTTCGCAAAGCCGATGTCCGGTGCGAAATACGTGCGCATGGAGACCTTCCACAATCCGGCCATGGCCAGCGGGCAGCGCGCCAGCTGGTATCCGTGGCCCTACGTGGAAGGCGTGACCATGGAGGAGGCCAAGAATGAATTGGCGTTCCTGGTCACTGGCGCTTACGGCAAGCCCGTCTCCAAGTCACAGGGCGCTCCGCTGCGTTTGGCCCTGCCGTGGAAATATGGCTTCAAATCGGTCAAGTCGATCGTGCGCGTCAATTTCACCGATCAACGGCCGAAGACGTTTTGGGAAGCCTTGCAGGCTTCGGAATATGGCTTCTGGGCCAATGTCAACCCGCAGGTGCCGCATCCGCGCTGGAGCCAAGCCACCGAGCAGGTGATCGGTACCAATGAGCGCCGCCCGACCTTGCTGTTCAATGGATACGGCGAATACGTCGCCGATATCTACAAGAGTTTGAAGGGCGAGCGTCTCTGGGCGTGACGCTCCAAGGACTTCTACTTCGGTGGTCCCCTGGTCGGAGGAGGCCGCAGCGTGCCGCATCGGCGGGCCGCCGTCGAAGCGCCTTTCTGCGGTGTGTGGTTTTTGACTTGCGGCGCAAAGTACCTTCAAGAGATGCCGAAAGGTAGCAGACTTTTCGGACGAAAATCATGCGCAAAATCAAAGGGAATCAAGCGGGTGGCGTTTCAAGCTGAACGCATCCCGCTCTACGCATGATGCCGAAAGGTTGCAGACTTTTCGTACGAAAATCATGCGCAAAATCAAACGGAACCGAGCGGGTGGCGTTTCAAGCTGAACGCATCCCGCTCTACGCATGATGCCGAAAGGTTGCAGACTTTTCGGACGAACATCATGCGCAAAATCAAAAGGAACCGAGCGGGAGGCGCTTCCGCTAGGCAGCGGCCGCCGCGACCTTGCCGTTGAAGGTCAGGCCGAACCGGGTTGCCGAGACCGCCACATGGTCGCCATCCCGCACGCGGCCGGACAGGATGAGTTCGGCCAGCGGGTCCTGAAGATATTTCTGGATGACCCGCTTGAGCGGACGGGCGCCATAGGCCGGGTCGTAACCCTTCTCGGCGAGCCAGTCGCGGGCCTTGGCGTCGAGCGCGAGCGTGACCTTGCGCGGCTCCAAAAGCTTATCCAATCGCGCAATCTGGATATCGACGATGCCAGCCATCTGGTCGCGCCGGAGCCGGTGGAACAGGATGATTTCGTCGACGCGGTTGAGGAATTCCGGCCGGAAGCTCGTGCGCACCAGCGCCATCACGTGGTCACGGACCGCATCGGTGTCCTCGCCCTCGGGCTGGGCGACCAGATATTCAGCGCCGATATTGGACGTCATCACGATCAAGGTGTTGCGGAAATCGACCGTGTGCCCCTGGCCATCCGTCAGGCGGCCGTCGTCGAGAACCTGCAGCAACACGTTGAACACATCCGGATGCGCCTTCTCGATCTCATCGAACAGCACCACCTGATAGGGCCGCCGCCGCACTGCCTCGGTGAGCGCGCCGCCCTCTTCGTAGCCGACATAGCCTGGGGGTGCGCCGATCAGGCGGGCGACCGAATGCTTCTCCATGTATTCCGACATATCGAGCCGGATCATCGCGGTCTCGTCATCGAACAGGAACGCGGCCAGCGCCTTGGTGAGCTCGGTCTTGCCGACACCTGTCGGCCCCAGGAACATGAACGAACCGATCGGCCGATTGGGGTCTTGCAGTCCGGCGCGGGAGCGCCGCACGGCGGTCGAGACCGCCTTGACGGCTTCGGCCTGTCCGATCACGCGCGAGGACAGCTGCTTCTCCATTTGCAGCAGCTTCTCGCGCTCGCCTTCCAGCATGCGATCAACCGGCACCCCGGTCCATCGTGACACCACCTGGGCGACGTGGTTCGCCGTCACCGCCTCCTCGACCATCGCCGCCTTGCTTGCCTCCTCGGTGTCGTGCAGCCGCTTTTCGAGCTCGGGAATTCGGCCATAGGCAAGTTCCCCGGCCCGCTGATAGTCGCCCTTTCGCTGTGCCACGGCGAGCTCGTTGCGCAACTGCTCGAGCTGCGTCTTCAGCTTCTGCGCTTCCGAGAGCTTTTCCTTTTCCGCCTTCCAGCGGCTGGTCAGATCGGCAGACCGCTTCTCCAGCGCGTCGAGTTCCAGTTCCAAATTCTTGAGCCGCTCTCGCGAGCCGGCGTCATGCTCTTTCTTGAGAGCCTCCTGCTCGATCTTCAGCCGGATCACCTCGCGGTCGATGGAGTCGAGCTCTTCGGGCTTGGAATCGACCTGCATCTTCAGCCGTGCCGCCGCTTCGTCGATGAGGTCGATCGCCTTGTCGGGCAGGAAACGGTCGCTGATGTAGCGATGCGACAAGGTCGCCGCCGCGACCAGCGCCGAATCGGTGATCCGCACGCCGTGGTGCAGCTCGTATTTTTCCTTGAGGCCGCGCAGGATCGAGATGGTGTCCTCGACGCTCGGTTCGTTCACGTAGACCGGCTGGAAGCGGCGCGCCAGCGCGGCATCCTTCTCGACGTGCTTCTTGTACTCGTCGAGCGTCGTCGCACCGATGCAGTGCAGTTCGCCGCGCGCCAGCGCCGGTTTGAGCAGGTTCGAGGCATCCATCGCGCCTTCCGCCTTGCCGGCGCCCACCAGCGTGTGCATCTCGTCAATGAACAGGATGATGCCGCCATTGGATGCGGTCACCTCGGAAAGCACCGCCTTCAGCCGTTCCTCGAATTCGCCGCGATATTTCGCGCCCGCGATCAGGGCGCCCATGTCGAGCGCGAGCAGTTTCTTGTCGGAAAGGCTTTCCGGCACGTCGCCATTGACGATGCGCAATGCAAGACCTTCGACGATCGCGGTCTTGCCGACGCCTGGCTCGCCGATCAGCACCGGATTGTTCTTGGTCCGTCGCGACAGCACCTGGATGGTGCGGCGGATTTCCTCGTCGCGGCCGATCACCGGGTCGAGCTTGCCGTCGCGGGCCGCCTGCGTGAGGTCGCGGGCGTATTTCTTCAGCGCGTCATAGGCGTTCTCGGCCGAGGCCGAAATCGGCCGTGCGTCCCTGTCGCAGCGCCTCGATTGCCGCGTTGAGATTTTGCGGACTGACCCCGGCGCGGCTTAGGACTTTACCGGCTTCGCTTTCCTTTTCGATCGCCAGCGCGAGCAGCAGCCGCTCCACAGTGACGAATAAATCGCCGGCCTTCTGGGCCGCCTTTTCGGCGGTCTCGAAGACGCGCGCGAGCGCCGGCTCCAGATAAAGCTGCCCGGCACCGCCGCCGCCAACCTTGGGCCGTTTGGCGAGCGCCGCCTCGGTCAAGGACAACGCCTCGCGTGGATCGCCGCCGGCGCGGCTGATCAGCCCCGAGGCCATGCCTTCGGGATCGTCGAGCAGTACCTTGAGCAGGTGGTCCGCGCCAAACTGCTGATGGCCTTCGCGCAACGCAAGCGCCTGCGCCGATTGCACGAAGCCACGGGCGCGCTCGGTGTATTTTTCGAAATTCATTCCAATTGTCTCCCTCAGCCTGTCCCGGTCGCCCCTGAGGCACGGCCGGGACATCGTCATTGGGTCATGGCAGCAAGCAACGTCGGCATGATCGCCGCTGCCGCTGCCATGGGCTGTGACGACCTTTCCGCCGCCGCTCAGACAGGATGTGGTTAGCCGCTTTGCAGTGCGGTAGAGGTTCCCCGGCCGATTTCTGCCGCGTAACCCGACGGGATTGATCGCGCGCCAGCACGTCCGCTGCTCGCCTCCTTGACGAGGCGGAGGCGAGGGGGGCAGCGCCGCCGATGACGGTCGGCACCGTTGCCTCTATAAGGATCGGCTGTTTCCCTCCTGCCGCGATCCGGATGTCATGCCTCCCAAGGACAACACGCGAAGCGCCGCCGAAGTCTTGGTGGATCAATTGATCGCAAACGGTATCCGGCATGTTTTCTGCGTGCCGGGCGAAAGCTATCTCGCCGTGCTTGATGCTTTTCATGATCGCGACATCGAGGTCACCGTCTGCCGCAACGAGGGCGGCGCCGCGATCATGGCGGAGGCGGTCGGCAAGGCGACCGGGCGACCTGGCATCTGTTTCGTCACCCGTGGGCCGGGAGCCACCAATGCGTCCGCCGGCATCCACATCGCGCGCCAGGATTCGACGCCAATGATCATGTTCGTCGGCCAGGTGGCGCGACAGATGCGCGAGCGGGAGGCGTTTCAGGAGATCGATTATCGCGCCGCCTTCGGGCCGATCGCCAAATGGGCGACGGAAATCGACGACGCCGCGCGGGTGCCCGAGATCGTCTCCCGGGCCTTTCATCATGCCGCCAATGGGCGACCGGGTCCGGTCGTCGTCGCGCTGCCCGAAGACATGCTGACGGAACGGCTCGCCGTCGCCGATGCGCCGCCTTACGTGGCGGTTTCGGCCTCGCCCGGCCGCGAGGCGATGGACGGGTTTGCTGCGCTCCTCGCCAAGGCCGAACGGCCGATCCTGCTGCTCGGCGGCAGCCGATGGAGCGAGGCCAGTGCCGCCGCGATCGCACAGTTCGCGCAGCGAACCGGCGTTACGGTCGCGACCTCGTTTCGGCGTGCCCACCTCATCGATGCGCTGCATCCCGATTACGCCGGCGACCTCGGAATCGGCGCCAATCCAAAACTGGTCGCACGGATCAAGGCCGCGGACCTCGTCGTGCTGATTGGAGGGCGGCTGAACGAAATTCCCTCGCAGGGCTATACGCTGATCGATATCCCCTCGCCGCAGATGCCGTTCGTGCACGTCCATCCCGACCCCGACGAACTCGGCCGCGTCTATCGTCCGCAGCTCGCCATCAATGCTACCCCGGCCGCGTTCGCGATCGCGGCGGCGGCGCTTGATGTGCCGGCGAAGCCTTCCTGGCGGACCCAGGCGGCGGAGGCGCACCAGGAGTACCTGGCTTTCTCAGAGGTGCCGACCGAGGTCCCCGGCGGCGTGAATCTCGGCGCGATCCTGGTCTGGCTCCGGGAAAACCTTCCCCCCGACGCCATGCTGTGCAACGGCGCCGGCAACTTTGCCGCGTTCACGCACCGATTTTATCGGTTCCGCAAATTCGCCACCCAGTTCGCCCCGACCGCCGGCTCGATGGGCTATGGCGTCCCCGCCGCCATCGGCGTGAAACGGCTGTTCCCCGAGCGAACCGTGGTCGCGATCAGCGGCGACGGCGACTTCATGGTAACCGGCCAGGAGTTCGCGACGGCTGTTCAATTCGGTGCCGCGGTCATCATTGTCCTTGCCGACAACGGGATCTATGGAACCATTCGCATGCACCAGGAACGCCATTATCCCGGCCGCGTGTCGGCGACGAGCTTGCGCAACCCGGATTTTGCTGCCTACGCCCGCGCCTTCGGCGGTTTCGGCGTCACGGTCGAGAAGACCGTTGAGTTTCCAGACGCGTTCCGTGCCGCACAATCTTCGGGCCAGCCGGCCATCATTCATCTGAAGATTGACCCCGAGGCGATCACGCCGACCACGACGCTCACGAAAATCCGTGAAGCGGCCCTGGCACATCGTTAGTTGCGGCCGCCCCCATCCCGCCCATGGCGTACCGCCGCACCGATCGCGTTCTGGCGCACTTGAACGCCCGGCAGGAGGCGATCCTGTCGGCAGCGCGGGCACTGACGGCCGAGAGTGGAACATCGGCCGTGCAGATCATTCCGGTTGCGGAGCGGGCCGGCATCGCGGTCGGCACCGTCTACCGCTACTTTCCTTCCAAGGAAGACCTGGTTGACCGCCTCCTCGGGGCGCTGGCGGCGCAAGAGCTTGAAGCCGTGCGCCACGCCGCCGCCGGCGCACCCGGTCCGCTGTCTGCCGTCGCCGCCGCCGTTCTCGCCTTTGCCGGAAGGGCCTTGCGCGAACCGCGGCTCGCTTTGGCGTTGCTGTCGGCTGGCGAGGACGAAGCGGCGGACGCAGGCCGATTGTCACTCCGGCGTGGTCTTACCGACGAATTCGCTGGACTGATCGGGACCGCGATCACCTCCGGTGGTCTGCCGCGTCAAGATGCCCGCTTCGCGGCGGCTGCGATCATCGGGACGGTGCTGGAAGGCTCGCTCCGCCCGCGGGCCGGCGACGAACCGGGCAAGGCACAGCAAGCGCCCGCGCTCGCGCTGTTTGCCCTGCGCGCGCTGGGCGTGCCCGATGCGCGTGCCCGCGGCCTCGCGCTGCAGGCGGGCTCGGGCTGAGGTCGTATTGGACAGAGAGGCGGTCGAACCTCTTCCGTCAGTGCGACATCAGGGTCGGCACCGTCATCTGCTCCAGCATGCCGCGCGTCGCGCCACCGAAAATGAATTCGCGCATACGGGAGTGGCCGTAGCCCCCCATGACGATGAAATCGGCCGCACAGTCGACGGCGTGGGCGAGAATGACGTTCGCCACATCGACGTGATCCGCAACCAGCGTACTGGTCTCGACCGCTAGATCGTGACGCGCCAGATGGGCGGCGAGATCAACATGAGGGAACTCATCGGCGCCATTGCCATGCCCGGACACGGTGACAATCTCGATGATCTTGGCGCGGCGCAGAAATGGCAGCGCATCCCCGATCGCGCGGGTGGCGCTGCGGCTCGCGTCCCAGCAGACGAGAATGCGATCGAGCTTCAAGCCGCGGTCCTGGATGTAGGGCACCACGATGACCGGGCGACCGGAATCGAACAGGGCGGCTTCGATAAACAGGTCATCCGGCGTGGTCCGACCGCACTCGCCCTGGCCGACGACGACGAGGTCGAATTCTGCGGGCGAGCCGGCCGAAAATGCCGGCGGCGCCGCCGAGGCTCGCATCGGTCAGGTCATGAGCAACGGACACGCCCTGCGCGCCAGCCGCCGTCTCGAAGCTATGGATGGCAGCTTGTGCCGCCGCATAGTTTTCATTGCGTCGCGCGTCAATCCATTCCGCCGAAAGCCCGTCCATAACTGTCGGGGCGATCACCGGGTCGAACGCGAAGGCAATACCGAAGAGGTGGGCCTTGAACGTCGCGGCGATCGAGATTGCGAACCGCGCCGCAACATCACGCCCGCCATCGGTGCTCAAAGTGACGACGAGGTCCTTGATCATGCTCCCCGGAGAATCATGGCCGTCCCGAGATCATGGCCTGCCTGGATCGGAAAGCCAGGGATCCAAAGCCTCATGTGGCCGCGATACGGTCTGGCAACCCATCCTCAGCGGACAATGGACACGCAGGCGCGGGATGGGCGTGCCCATCCCGCGGCGCCGATCACTTGCCCTTGACGTTGCCGTCCTTGTCGAACTGCGACACGTAGGACCACAGATCGTCCAGTTCCTTCGTGCTCTTGATGCCGGCGAAAACCATCTTCGTCCCCGGGACCTTCGCGCGCGGATCCTTGATGTATTCCTTGAAAACCGCCTCGCCCCAGACGATGCCGGAGTTCTTGTTGGCGTCGCTGTAGTTGAAGCCCTCGACGATGCCGGAATGGCGCCCGTCGAGCCCATTGAGGACCGGGCCGACCTTGTTCATGGCGTCCGGCCCGATCGAATGGCAAGGCGCACATTTCCGGAAGGACATCTCGCCGGCAGCCACGTCTTGGGCCAGCGCAGAGCTGGCCGACAGGGCAAGGCCAACAGCAACACACGCAAGTCGTTTCATTTTTTTACCCTCCTTTGGTTTCGGGCCTCCGCGACGGCGCCCGCAGGCGCACGATGGCAAAGGCGCCTCCACGGAGGGTTCGAATGGCGTGCTTACGCCGTTGTGTCAACGATGAAAACGGTAGCTGCGACCGCAAATGCCACCCGCGTTGGCCTGGTTTCCCGGTTCAGTCACCGGCGTGGAGTAGCTGATCGCGTGCGTGAGGCTTGTCGGCCTCGCAGGTTCACCGGCGCCCCGCACCGGCACCGTGCACAAAAATGGGCGCCCCTGTCGCTGCGTTTACGATAACCGAAATACCGCGCTACAAGGAGGCCGATCCATGGAGAACAGACATGCCGGTGCAGATGCCCGACATCGATCGCGACGTGTTCACGCGGCGGCGCGACATCGTTCGAAATCTGAGGTCGATCGTATCGACCGACGCGGTCATCGCGACCGAGCGCGAAATGAAACCCTATCAGTCGGATGCGCTCACCGCCTATCGCCAGCTTCCGCTGGTGGTCGTGCTGCCGGAAACCACCGATCAGGTCTCGCGCGTCCTGCACTATTGCCACCAGAACGGCATCAAGGTGGTGCCCCGCGGCGCCGGAACCTCGCTCTCCGGCGGGGCCTTGCCGCTCGGCGACGGGGTGCTGCTCGGGATGGCCAAGTTCAACCGCATCCGCGAAATCGACCTCGCCAACCGGGCGGCGGTGGTTGAACCGGGCGTGACCAACCTGGCCGTCACCAAGGCCGTGGAGCAGGACGGCTTCTACTATGCGCCCGACCCCTCGTCACAGATCGCCTGCACCATTGGCGGCAATGTCGCCGAGAATTCCGGCGGCGTGCATTGCCTCAAATACGGCATGACCACCAACAATGTGCTCGGCTGCGAACTCGTGCTGATGACCGGCGAGGTGGTCCGCTTCGGCGGCAAGCACCTCGATGCTTCCGGCTATGACCTGCTCGGCGTCATCACCGGCTCCGAGGGGCTGCTCGGCGTCGTCACCGAGGTCACGGTGCGTCTGCTCGCCAAGCCAGAATGCGCCCGGGCGCTGCTCACCGGGTTCGCCAGTTCGGAACAGGCCGGCGTCTGCGTCGGCCGCATCATCGCCGCCGGCATTATTCCGGCCGGAATCGAGATGATGGACCGCCTCGCGATCCATGCCGCGGAGGATTTTGTCCATGCCGGGTATCCCCTCGACGTCGAGGCGATCCTGATCGTCGAGCTTGACGGTACGCGCGTCGAGGTCGATCACCTGATCCGACGCGTCGGCAAGATCGCGACCGGCTGCGGCGCGACGACGTTGCGGGTATCGAATTCGGAGGCCGAGCGGGCACTTTTATGGGCAGGCCGCAAGGCGGCTTTCCCGGCCATGGGCCGCATGTCGCCGGATTACTACTGCGTGGACGGCACCATCCCGCGCGCCATGTTGCCGCGCGTCCTCAATCGGATGCGCGAATTGTCCGAGCAGTTTGGGCTGCGTGTGGCCAATGTTTTTCACGCCGGCGACGGCAACCTGCATCCGCTCATCCTCTATGATGCGAGCCGTCAGGGCGAACTCGAACACGCCGAGAAGCTCGGCGCCGAAATCCTGAGACTTTGCGTTGAAGTGGGCGGCGTCCTCACCGGCGAACACGGCGTCGGGGTGGAGAAGCGCGACCTGATGTCGGCGATGTTCTCCGAAATCGATCTCCATCATCAGCAGCGTCTGAAATGCGCGTTTGACGACAAGGGCCTCCTCAACCCGGGCAAGGTGTTCCCCACGCTGCATCGGTGTGCGGAGCTCGGCCGCATGCACGTCAGCGGCGGCGAGCTTGCCTATCCCGACATTCCACGATTCTGATCGTCGGACCATGTCGATTGTTCTCAAGCCGAGCCACCACAAGGATGTCGAGACCGCCGTGCAATGGGCGGTTGCGGAAGCGAAGTCGTTCGAGGTTCTCGGCCACGGTTCGAAATCGGCGCTCGGACGGCAGCCGCGGTCGGATGCGCGACTCGACATGTCGGCCTATACGGGCGTCATCCTTTACGAGCCCGAGGAACTGATTCTGTCCGCACGCGCCGGAACGCCGCTTGCCGAAATTACGGCACTCCTGTCCTCGAACGGCCAGGAGCTGGCATTCGAACCGATGGACTATGGCCCGCTGCTCGGCCACAAACCAGGCCTTGGCACCATTGGCGGCGCGCTCGCTGCCAATGTCTCGGGACCGCGGCGGGTCCGAGCGGGCGCGGCGCGCGATCATTTTCTCGGCGTCATGGCGGTGTCCGGCCGAGGCGAGACCTTCCGGTCGGGCGGCCGCGTGGTGAAGAATGTCACCGGCTACGATCTGTGCAAGTTGCTTGCCGGCTCCTGGGGCACGCTCGCCGTGCTGAGCGAGGTGACGCTCAAGGTGATGCCGCGGGCGCCGACCGAGGCCACGCTCGTCGCCTTGCGCCTCACCGACGAGGCCGCCTTCCGCGTCATGGCTATGGCGGTAGGATCCGCATTCGGCGTGACCGGAGCCGCGCACCTGCCGGGCTACCTTGCGCCCCGCTTCGATGGCCTCAGCGCGAACGAGCCGGCCACGGTCTTGCGAATCGAAGGGGTTACCGCCGCCGTCACCCATTGTGTCGACGAACTCAGGCGCAGGCTGAAGCCCTTCGGAGACTGCCAACTTCTGGATCAGGGCCAGTCGCGCGTGTTGTGGCGCGCCATCCGCGACGCCCAGCCCTTCTGGGTCGGCAGCGACCTCGGCGACCGGGCTTTGTGGCGGGTATCGACGGCGCCCAGCAAAGGCTACGAGGTCGCCGCCAAAATATCGCCATCCGCGCAGCTCTATTATGATTGGGCTGGCGGACTCATTTGGATCGCGCCGTGGGCGGCGAGCGACGGCGGCACCGCTGAAATTCGCACCGTGGTCGCCGGCGCCGGCGGACATGCCACGCTGGTGCGCGCGCCCGCCTCGTTGCGTGCCGGCATCGATCCATTCCAACCCGAACCCGCACCACTCGCGGCGTTGACGAAGCGTGTGAAACAGAGTTTCGATCCCAAAGGCGTGCTCAACCCTGGGCGCATGTGGGCAAGCGTTTAACGGCTCCCGCGAAGATAACTGCTCCGACACTCGGCAGGTATCGGTAGCTTTGGTGCGGGGAACGGTCCTACGACAAAGTCGGTTATTTTCGCTGGTATCATAATCATGCAGACTTCATTCACTCTTGCCCAACTGGCGGACCCCAACATTGCGGAAGCAGACAAAATTCTGCGCGCCTGCGTCCATTGCGGCTTCTGTACCGCGACCTGTCCGACCTACGTGCTGCTCGGCGACGAAGACGATTCGCCGCGCGGAAGGATTCAGTTGATCAAGGACATGCTGGAGGCCGGCGAGCCGGCGCGGCGCGAGGTGGTCAAGCATATCGACCGATGCCTGTCCTGCCTCTCCTGCATGACCACATGCCCGTCCGGCGTCAATTACATGCATCTCGTCGATCATGCGCGCGCGCATATCGAGGCGACCTACACCCGACCGTGGCTCGACCGGCAGATCCGCTCCGCCCTGCTGCGGGTCATGACCGACCCCGGCTGGTTTCGCCGCGCACTGCTCGCCAGCGTGCTGGCGAAGCCGATCGCGCCGCTCTTCGATCTCGTCGGTCTCAAGCCGATCGCCGCCATGATCCGGCTGGCTCCGCTGCGGTCGCCGCGCAACGCTGCGGTCAAGTCGGCGCCGGCCGCCCGGCAGGGTCCGCGGCGCGGACGGGTTGGGCTGCTGTCCGGGTGCGTGGCGAGCGTGCTCTCGCCGCATGTCAATGCCGCTGCGATCCGGGTGCTGACGCGTCACGGCTACGACGTCGTGGTGGCGCCGGGTGAAGGCTGTTGCGGCGCTTTCGCCCACCACATGGGACAGGAGACGGATGCCCGCACGGCAGCGCGCCGCAACATCGATGCCTGGACCGTCGAGATCGAACGCGAGGGCCTCGACGCGATCCTCACGACTGCGGCAGGCTGCGGGACCACCGTGAAGGATTACGGTTACATGTTGCGGAGCGACCCCGCTTATGCGGCCAAGGCCGCAGCGATATCGCGAATCACCCAGGATATTTCGGAGTTTATTTGCAATATCAGGTATTTGAAGCACGTAATGCGACCTGCCGCCAAGGTCGCCTATCAGCCGCCCTGCTCGCTTGCGCATGGGCAGCGCGTGAGTTCGGGGCCGAAAGAGATGCTGGCGAGAGCCGGTTTCGAGGTCAAAGAGGTGCCCGATGCGCATTTGTGCTGCGGCTCGGCCGGTACCTACAACATATTGCAGCCGGATTTGGCAAATCGGTTGCGCGATCGCAAAATCGCTTATATCGAGAGAACGGAGCCCGACGTGATTGCGGCTGGAAATATCGGCTGCATCATGCAGATTGCGGCAGGCACAAACATTCCGGTCGTGCACCCGATCGAATTGATCGACTGGGCGACCGGTGGATCGGCGCCCAGAGCGCTGAAAAGCATGCGGCAGTCCGGGAGCGCCGCTTAGAGCGGGACGCGTTCAGGTGAAGTGCTTTCCGCTCGGTTGCCTTTGATTTTGCGCGTGATCTTGTCCGAAAAGTCCGCAGCTTTCGGGATCATGCGCCAGCCGAGTGCGTGATGCCGGTTGTTCCATCGTAGCTTTTGGCACATCGAGTTCATCGCCCAGGCATTATCGCATTAGCCGCAACGATCGGAGGACGATCAATGGCGAAAAAGATGAAGAAGTCAGAGAAGGACAAGAAGACGAAAAAGGCGGCAAGGATGCTGGCACCGGCCAAGAAGAGCGCGAAAGCTGCTTCGGCCAAGAAGCCGGCCAAGAAAGGCGCAGCCAAGCGTTCGCCGGCCATGAAAACGCTGAAAGCACCCGCGCGCGCGACCCGCGGCGCAACGAAAGCGCGCGCCGCCGCGACGTCTTCGGCTCGAAAGCCGGCCGCCGGTGGCAAGACCTCCCCAGGCAGGTTCGCGGCGGCTGCGCCGCGTTCGCGCACCATGACACCGACCGCGAGAAAGGCCGCGGCGCCGAAATCCACCGCCCGAAAAGCGGCGGCGAAACCGGCGGCCGCCGGAGCATCCCGCGCTGCATCGGCGGCGAAGCCTGCGAAAAATCCGGCGATGAAGCCGGCCGGAAGCAAGGCTGCCGCAACGAAGGCGGCCTCTCCAAAACCAGCGTCCGCTTCGCATGCCGGCAATGCAGCTGGCGCGGCAAAGCCAGCCACGCCATCGACTGCTGCTGAGACGGCCAAGTCTTCTGCGAGTGTCGCGAAGCAGGCGCCGCAACCAGCCGCGGCGCCGAAACCGATCGCGACACAGCCGAAGCCCGCTCCCGCGGCGACAGCGCCCAAGCCCGCTCCCGCGGCGACAGCGCCCAAGCCCGCTCCCGCGGCGGCAGCGCCCAAGCCCGTATCTCCGGCATCGTCAGGCGGTGCGAGGAGCGAGCACGAGTTCCTCGGGACAGGCCGGCACGAGCCACAGCCACGGGACGAGCCAGGGTCACGCCGCCAGTTCCAGTCACGAACGCGACCACGACCACGACAAAGCCCATGGGTCCGAGACCGGTGGCTCAAGTCACAGCGGCTCGAGCCACACCGGGTCATCCCCCGGTGGCTCGAGCCATAGTGGAACAAGCCAAGGCGGATCAGCCGGCGGCGGTTCCGGCCAGAGCGGACCAGGTCACGCGGCGACGAGCGGAACGACCCACGGCGGAGGGACCCGGAGCAAGCCACGGCGGCTCTAACCACGGCGCGGAGAATGACGGTCATAGCGGTTCGTAGCATCCCCGCCGGGCACGGCGCGAAGTAAATATCCCGCGCGGAATTGGGCGCCGAGCGCGAAATGACAGCGCTCGGCGGTGAGACGGTGTTCACGCCGCCGCTTTTTTCCTGTTCGCCTCGAGCCGCGCATCGACGAGAGCCACCTGCGCATCGAGCGCCGCAAGGCTGAGGCCTTTCTGCCGGGCGATCAACTGCACCAGCTTGTCGGCGCGCTCGATATTGGGCGCCCCATTCTGCAAAGCGCGCGCCGCCGAAGCCGGCCGCGTCAGGCTTTCCGCCGCGGCGGCATATTTCTCGAACGGGACCAAGTCGCTCGGATTGGCACCAAGCTTCACGCATAGGTCGAATACGAAATCATAGACCGCGCGCGCTTCGGCAAGGTTGCTGTGTACGGCCTCTTGCGCCGTGCGCATGCCATCCCGCGTGATGCAGCGATAGTTGCCGGCAAGCAGCATCGCCCATTTGGCAAGCGGCACGAAGATCGAGTCGTGCACCCGCAGCTTCACCGGCAATTCGATGTCGCCCTCGGGCGACGCGTAGCGGACCGCATCGATGTCCTTCTCGAGCTGGCGCAGGATCGCAGTGTGCTTGGGGTCGTCGAACTTGGCGACCTTGAAATTGGTGGGCAACGTGACCATCAGCACATTGACCTTTTCGTCCGGCGGCCGGATCGCCTGCGGGTCAGGGCTGCACAGAGTCATCAGGCCCGGTTCGAAATGGTCCCACACGCTCGGGTCGGTGTAGGCCGGCTTGAGTGCGTTATAATCCAACCCCGGAATCCGCTTCAGATATGGCAAAGGCGGCATGTTCATGATCGACATGCAGGGCACGCGCGAGGTCGCGACGGCATCGAGCAGTTCACGCACGCCAGGCGATCGGTATTGCGGTTCCTGCATCGCAAGGCCGACCAGGTCGTAATCTCTTGGGTTGACGTTCGCGGTACCGCCGGCAGTAACCTTGCCCGGCAGCCTGCGCGAATCGATCTCGACCGGGTCCTTACGTCCGCGGATCGGCAGCCGCACGCGAAAACCTTCGGAATTGATGAGGTCTGCCTCGGCCGGCAGGCAGACAAGATGGACCGAATGTCCGCCAAACAGAATCTTTGAAGCCAGCAACGAGCCGTAAGACGCGCCCATGATCAAAATTTTGTAACCCATGCCTCCACTCCACTTTTGCAAGCCCCGCGAACATTGCGCCGCAGGAGGTTCGCTCAGCGCCTGAGCCCCGAAAAGTTGAAGAGTTTTCGGACAAGATCACGCGCAGAATCAAAAGCAACCGAACGGGAAGCGATCCAAGCTGAACGCATCCCGCTCCAGCGTCCAGAGTGCTATTAGGCCGGCCTTAACCTTGAAGTCCAGAAGGCGATCACCCAACCCCCGGCCGGACCGCCGCCCTCATCCCTGTTCAGGACGGATCGGGGGCTGGAACGCGAGGCCGGTGTCCCAGGGAAAAAAGATCCATGTGTCCTGCGAGACCTCGGTGATGAAGGTGTCAACCAGCGGCCGCCCCATTGGCTTGGCGTAAACGGTGGCGAAATGCGCCCGCGGCAGCAGATCACGGACCAGTTTTGCGGTCCTTCCGGTGTCGACGAGGTCATCGACGATCAGCACGCCCTTGCCGGCGGCACCTTGCGTACCCCCGAGTGACGCCACGTCGGCCGCGATGCCTTTGAGCACACGTAACGCGCCCTGACTGGTATGCCCGTAGCTCGCAATCGAGACCGTCTCGATCACCCGTACATCGAGTTCGCGCGCAACGATCGCGGCAGGGACGAGGCCGCCGCGCGTGATCGCGACAATGGCATGGAACGGCCCAGCATCATTCAGGCGCCAAGCCAGCGCGCGGGCGTCGCGATGGAACTGGTCCCAGGATACCGGGAACGCTTTTTCCGGTATTTGTGCAAAGGCCATGTTTGCGGTTCCGTCTTGCGCCGCTCCGGGTGACCGCATCAGCGTGAGACGGCGCGATCTGCTTGTCACCAACCCCGGCTGCCGGATTATCTCGCAAGAGCTGCGCTCGGGAGTCGGAGGCGAGAGCCCACAAGTCCGCAAGAGGGGCACCGGCCTGGCAAGCAAATTGGCGGAGTTTGCAAGCGTTCCGGACTCCGGACCGTCTCAGCCTGAAGCGCTCTCGCTGATCAGCGCTCGACGATAAGGCCGCGACTCGTCATGACCACCCAATGCCCGTCCTGGCGCCTGATCGCCTCGATACGACCCAGGCCGGGGATGAACTCTCCGGGCAACACCTCGAGAATGCCATTGCGGCCCTGGATCATCGCAGCGCCGCGATAGACATCGTGCAGGACCCAGCCGTCGACGATCGGCCCGGTCGCCGGCTGCTTCGCTTCCTGGGCGCGAAGGCCCGGACCCGGCGCGAGCGTGGCATCCGGTGTCGACCCTGTGATTTCAGCTTGCGCGGCCGGGCCCCCGATGGCGAGGGCGGCGCCGGCCCGGCAGCCGGAGGAGCAGCGGCTAGGCGGCGCTCCACGCGATCGAGCGCATCCAGCGCCTTATTGAGTTTCCCGCTGTTGTCGGTCTGGGCTTTTTCGACGCGCTCGACCCGCTCGGCAATTTTGGCGACCTGGGGAGCAGGCGCACGCGCCGCAACGCCATCGACGGACGTCTTGAGCGTGGCGAGGTCATGGTTGAGCCGCTCGACGGCGCTGGTGAGTGCAGGATCACGCGGCGGGGGCGCGGGGGGCGGCTTCATCCATTGCGCAATACCCGTCGTCGCCAGCGACCCGACGACGCCGCCGAGCAGCGCCGCCACAACGACGATGCCCGCGACAGCGCGCAAGCGCATCGTCCGCCGGACGCGCGGCGTGGAGCGATCAGGCTCTGCCTTCATCTCCGGCTCGGCTTTCGGCGCGTTCGTTTGTGCTTCGATGTGCGCTGGCGCGCGCACCAGCGCCTTGCCAGCACGCTTCGGCGGAATGATCTCGGCGGTGGCGTGGGCCGTGGGATCGCCCTCCGCCTTCTCCCCTTCGTTCGCGGGTATCTCCTGTTGCGGTGCCAAGTCGGGAAGATTCCACGTGGGGCAGGTCGGCGGCCTGCGGGTCGCGGCCGGCGGCGCCAGGTAAATCGTTTTGTTTGGGGTCGGGAAACTCGCTCATGGCACGCTCCGGCGGTTAGGCGCCCGCGAAACTAAAATAACTGCTTTGACACGCGGCAGAAATCAGCAGCGTGATGCAGCGAACGGCCCTGCGACGGATTTAGTTATTTCGCGGGTACCCTTATCAATTGCTAAGCAGTTCTGCTTACCAATCGGTTACCGGCAGCTGTTTCGGGCGCCTTCGTTCTGCGAAAATTGCTGTTCGCTAACGCGCGCCCGCGCTGGCCGCAAAATTGGCGACGGCCGGGCAAATTCATTTCTGGCAGGTTGGGCAGTAGAAGGTGGATCGGCCGTTCTGCACGATCCGCTTGACGGTGCCGCAGTCGTGCCGGGGGCAGGGCTTGCCTTCGCGCCCATAGACGCGGAAATGGTGCTGGAACTCGCCGAGTTCCCCGTCGGGTCGACGATGGTCGCGCAGCGACGAGCCGCCGGCGCGGATCGCCTCCTTCAGCACCGCCTTGATCGCATCAACGAGGACCTTGGCGCGCGCGTTCGGCTTGCCTCCCGCCGTTGCGATCGTTGCCGCCCCCCGTTTCGGCGACAGCCGCGCGCAATGCAAGGCTTCGCAGACGTAGATATTGCCGAGGCCGGCAACGACGGTCTGGTCGAGCAGCGCGGCCTTCAGGCTGGTCTTCTTGCCTGCGCAGGCGGCGGCGAGCAGGTTTGCGTCAAAGGCGCGGCCGAGCGGTTCCGGGCCGACATCGCGCATCAGCGGGTGCGCCTCGACCTCACACCCCGGAATAATCAGCATGAGGCCGAAGCGGCGCGGATCGTTGAAGGTGACGGCCGTTCCCGAAGACAGGTGAAAGACGACGTGGTCGTGCGGCACCGCCATTGGCTGGCGATGGGCGCGGCCGGTCGTCAGCGTTTCA
This sequence comes from uncultured Alphaproteobacteria bacterium, assembly GCA_963844635.1. GTDB lineage: Bacteria > Pseudomonadota > Alphaproteobacteria > Rhizobiales > Xanthobacteraceae > JAJPKK01. The sequence goes on along the minus strand of CAWJPD010000011.1, from coordinate 203,200 downwards.
TCACGCACGCGGAACGAGCCGGACATGCCGAGATGCATCAACAGCACGTCGCCGGAGCCGAGATCCCCACTTTGAGGTACTTGGCGCGGCGGCGGACTGCGGTCACGGTCTGGCCTTCGAGGCGCTTGGCAAAATCGGCGGGCAGCGGCCGGCGCAGGTCCGGACGGCGCGCTTCGACGCGCGTGATCCGCCGCCCTTCCATCACGGGCGCAAGCCCCGCACGCACGGTTTCGACCTCGGGGAGTTCTGGCACGGTGCCGCTGCCTGTTAACTTTACTCTTGGGGGTGCTGATAGCGCCTTGGAGGCACTCACGCTATGGTTTGCCCCGTTATCCGGGCGGAAGTCATCGCTCCGCGGGAGAGATCATGCCGGCCAGTGAGAACGAGCACGCAGGTTTGACTGCCGAGAGCGGCCAAAACACCCATTTCGGTTTCCGAACCGTCTCCCTCGACGACAAGCAGGTCCTGGTGGACGATGTCTTCCGCAAGGTCGCGCGTCGTTACGATGTGATGAACGACCTGATGTCGGGTGGGCTGCACCGGCTGTGGAAAGAGATCGTGGTGACCGCGGTCAATCCGCCGAGAGACGCGCAGCCCTTTTCGGTCCTCGATGTGGCTGGCGGCACCGGGGATGTGGCGTTCCGGATCGCGCGGGCGGGCGGCGCCGGCACCCGTGTCGTCGCCTACGACATCAATCCGGCGATGCTCGCGATCGGCTTCGAGCGCGCTCATGCGCGCGGGCTCGAAGCGAAGGTGACATTCGCGAGCGGCAATGCCGAAAGCCTGCCCTTTGCCGACCGCAGCTTCGATGCCTGCACGATCGCCTTCGGAATCCGCAACGTGCCGCGGATGGCAGACGCGCTGCGCGAGTTCTACCGCGTGCTGCGGACCGGGGGCCATTTCATCTGCCTCGAATTCGCGACCCTCGATGTGCCCGGCCTCGGTGCGCTCTATGATTTCTATTCCTTTAACGTCATCCCGATGCTGGGCCTGCTCGTGGCCGGCGAAAGCGAGCCCTACCGCTACCTTGTGGAATCGATCCGGCGCTTTCCGAAGCCGCAGCCCTTTGCCGAGATGATCGCGGCGGCAGGGTTTCGCCGCGTCGGCCATCGCGTCCTCAGTGGCGGTGTGGTCGCCTTGCATTCCGGGTGGCGGCTGTGAGCTGGCGCGCTTCGTGATATCGGCGTTCTTTCATTTCGTCCGACTCGGCCGCGCCGGATTCGTCTTCGCCCGCGAGGGCGTGTTCGGCGCGATTGATCCGGTGTTGCTGCCGCCGCACGCCCGGCTCGGAGTACGCGCCGCGCGGCTGATCGAGCGCCGCGATGCTTCGGCATCCCCCAATCGGCTGTCGAGGGCGCTCAGTTCGCTCGGGCCGACCTACGTCAAGCTTGGCCAGTTCCTGGCAACGCGTCCCGACGTCGTCGGTACCGCCCTCGCCCGTGACCTCGCGAGCCTTCAAGACCGGATGCTGCCGTTTCCTCAAGCCGAAGCGGAGGCTGTCATCGCCGCGGCGTTCGACGCGAGGCTCGCTGACCTGTTTTGCTCGTTCGGTCCGGCCGTCGCTGCGGCCTCGATCGCGCAGGTCCATCGCGCCGAGATCGAGACACCGGCCGGGCGGCGCGCCGTCGCGGTGAAGGTGCTGCGGCCCGGCATCGAGCGGCGGTTTGGCCGCGACCTTGCGGCGTTCCGCTTTATCGCGCGCAGGGCCGAGGCGCTGTCGGCGGAAGCGCGCCGGCTGCGGCTGGTCGAGGTTGTCGAGACGCTGGCGCGCTCGGTGACGATGGAGATGGATTTGCGCCTCGAAGCGGCGGCGCTGTCGGAAATGGCGGAGAACACCCGAGATGACCCGGATTTCCGGGTGCCCGCAGTGGAGTGGGACCTCACCGCGCGGGACGTACTGACGCTCGCCTGGATCGACGGCACGCCGCTCAGCGATCGCGCTGCCCTTCTGACCCGTGGCTTCGACCTGGTGCTTCTCGGCCGCAACGTAATCCAGCATTTTCTGCGTCACGCGCTGCGCGACGGCTTCTTCCATGCCGACATGCATCCCGGCAATCTGTTCGTCGATGCCGAGGGGCGGCTGGTGGCGGTCGATTTCGGCATCATGGGAAGGCTCGGGCTCAAGGAGCGGCGTTTCCTTGCCGAAATCCTGCTCGGCTTCATCACCCGCGATTATCTGCGCACGGCCGAAGTGCACTTCGAGGCCGGCTACGTACCGGCGCATCACTCAGTCGAAAGCTTCGCCCAGGCGATCCGGGCGATCGGCGAGCCGATACACAACCGCACAGCCGAAGATATCTCGATGGCAAAACTGCTGACGCTGCTGTTCGAAGTGACGGGATTGTTCGACATGCGCACGCGGCCGGAACTGCTGCTATTGCAGAAGACCATGGTCGTGGTCGAAGGCGTGGCGCGAACGCTCGACTCGCGCCTCGATATGTGGACGACCGCAGAACCCGTGGTGCGCGAGTGGATCGGGCGCAATCTCGGACCGGCCGGGCAGCTCGAAGCGGTCACGCGGGGCGCGGGCGAGCTTGGACATGTACTGGCGCGTGTTCCGAACCTGCTGGCGCGCGCCGCTCGCATCGCCGAACAGAGCGCCTTGGAACGATGCGAAGGCATCGCGCTGGCACCGGAGACGATCAAAGCCATCGCCGCGGCCGAAGCGCGTCGCACCCGCTGGCAGACCGTCGCGCTGTGGCTGATTGTGCTGCTGCTCGCCTGGGCGCTGCTGTCACGCTGACCGCGCAGGCGTTTCCGGGAAGCGACCTCGACGCGCGGAGCTGGATTTCAGGGAAGCTCGCATCCACATATGGCTGCGGAATTCCGGCGGCCCGTTGGTTCCGCCGGCAGAGGAGGAAATGTCCGATGGTGCAAGCCGCAAAGCCGCGTGTGGTCGGCTTCAATCACATTGCACTCGAGGTCGGCGACATCGATGAGGCTCTGGCGTTCTATGGCCGGCTGTTCACGTTCGAATTGCGCGGCAAGCACGATGATATGGCCTTCATAGACCTCGGCGACCAGTTCATTGCCTTGCAGAAGGGGCGCAGCCAGCCCGCCGATGACGGCCGCCATTTCGGTCTCGTGGTCGACGACAAGGAGGCGGCGCGCGCTGCCCTCAAAGACGCAGGCGTCACCCTGATTGACGGCCCTTTCCTCGATTTCCGCGACCCCTGGGGCAACCGGATCGAGATCGTCGGCTATGACAATATCCAGTTCACCAAGGCGCCGAATGTGCTCCGCGGGATGGGCTTGACGCACCTGAGGAAGAACGAGAACGCCAAAAATGAACTTGCCAAAAAGGGCATGGCGCTCGAAGGGGACTGAGTGTCGGCGGACTTGCGGCAAAGCGAACCGGAAACGACCGAGCGGCGAAGGACCAAGATCTTGATACCCACTCGAAGATTCGATCGAGCTGCTGCGAACGCGGCGGTCACTCAAGCCCGTGGAGCTGACCGCTCCAGGACCTTCCCCGGCCGAGCTTGAGACGCTGCTGACGATCGCATCGCGGGTGCCCGATCACGGCAAATTGACGCCATGGCGGTTCATCGTGTTTGAAGGCGAGGGACGCCGAAAAGCCGGCGAGCACATCGCGGCAGCCTTTCTCGCCCGCTACCCCGACGCCAAGCCCGAGCAGGTGGAATACGAACGCGGGCGTCTCGCGCGCGCTCCCTTGGTCGTCGCGGTGGTAAGTCGGGCAACTCCTCACGTGAAAATCCCGGAATGGGAACAGGTGCTCTCGGCCGGGGCCGCCGCAATGAACCTCGTCATTGCCGCCCATGCGCTCGGTTTTGCGGCGACCTGGATCACGGAATGGTACGCCTATGACCGGCCTCTGCTCGATGCGCTCGGCCTCGGTCCGCACGAGAAGATCGCCGGATTCGTCCATGTCGGACGCCCCGTCCAGGTCCCCGACGACCGCAAGCGCCCGGCGCTTTCCGATATCGTGACACGGTTTGCCTGACCCCGCCGCCCGCTGTTCCCGGCGATAAGCGCATGATCCCGAAAAGTTGCAGACTTTTCAGATAGATCATAGGCAGATCAAAGACGATCGCGCGGGAAGCGATTCAGGCTGAACGCATCCCGCGCCAATATCACACCGTCGGCTCGGCCGGCGGATTGACCGGCGTCCGCACCGGATCGAAGGTCGAGAACAAAAGCAGGCCGGCAAGGAAGCCGCCGATGTGGGCCTGCCAAGCGACGCTTTGCTGCATACCGAAGATGTCGAGCGAGCTGATGCCAAACAGCAGGTTCAGTCCGAACCACGCCACCAGGAAGGCGACGATCCGCCGGTCGCGCAGCGCCACGGCAAGCGGCGCGGCCGGGACCCGATAGGCCGAACCGTCATCGTCGCGAAACATCGCAATCGGCCCATCGCTTTGGAACACGAATCGGGTCGCCGCCGCCATGCAGCCAGACACGGCGGCCGAAGCTCCGATCATCGCAACGGTATCCCCGCGATGCGTGACGAGATGGGCGAGCGCTCCAGCGACGCTCGTCACCAGGAAAAGGCCGAGAAAACGCACCCCGCCAAACCGGCGCGCCACGGCGCTCCCGAACGGAAGAAACCAGATCGTATTCATTCCAAGGTGGAAAATACTGCCGTGGAGAAATGCATAAGTGACAAAGCTCCACAGGTCTGCGCCAACGCCCCCGGGAAAGTCTTCTGCAGCGAACTGCGACGCATAGCGGGCCGGAATGAAGCCGAACTCGCGCACAAAGTCGTCCTGCGCGGCTTCACTTGGCAGCAGCAGCACTTCTCCGGCGTAGACGAGCGCCATCACTGCGATCAGCGCCATGACAACCGCGGGAACATTGAACAGCGGTTCGCGGGATGAGGTCACACGGGCTCCCAGCGCATGTCCCGAAAGTTGCGGACCGTTCGGGCGAAGACATGCGCAAATTCAAAGCGAAGCTAGCGGTGCGATCTAAGCGCAACCACCCCGTCGGACGGCGCGCAGCAATAGGCCCTCCGTTCGGCGCGGGCAAGTTGCCGGCGCGCCGCTTGCGGACCCGCTTCGGGGGTAACCAAGGGGCCGGCCGTCCGGGTCGTCAAGCCAGTTCGTCGCTCGGGATCAAGCGGCGCCGAGCGCCGGCGCGCCGAGTTGGAGCCGCGACAGGCACGCTCCGTGCACCGTGCTGGGGGTGCGGGCCCGGGCAGCCGGGCTTCGTGTCAAATCGTGACAATCGTCGAAGTCGCGCACCCCGGGTTTGTACAAAATGAAACATCCGTTCAGCCGTGAACTTCACGCCTATTGGAACGCGTGCCGGGGCACGCGTGAGATGCCGGCACGTGGTGAGGTCGAGCCGGGCGCCTTGCGCCCGATGCTCGGCGACTCTTTCATGTTGGCAGGGGCGGAGCCCCGCTTCCGGCTCGCCGGCACCAGGCTCTGCGCACTGTTTGGCAGGGAACTCCGCGAACAGGAGTTTTCATCCATCTGGGATGCCGAGAGCGCCGAGCTTGTGAGCGAGATCGTTCCCATCATAGCCGCGGAGGCTGTCGGCGTTGCCGCAGGAGCGGTCGCCATTGCGGGAGGAGAGCTTCGCTGCAACCTCGAAATGCTATTGCTGCCGCTGGAACATGAGGGCCGAAGGGGGGCGCGCTTGATCGGAGTCCTGGCGCCGCTGGAGCCGCCGGCATGGCTCGGCGCCGCCGCGGCGAGGCCATTGCGCCTCGGCGCCATCCGTTTTGTCAGCGAGGCTTCCGAATTTCGAAGCCCGACCCGACTGACGGCGCGCCGACCAATCCCACGACATGGCCTTTTCGTCATTCAAGGGGACGCCGAAGCCAGTGCGGAGCGGATTCCGTCGTACCGTGTCGGTGGAACGCTACCTCAATGGGGTCAGGTTTCTGAAACATCCCTAACGCGCCATTAACTTCCGTGGCCTAGGTTTCCACGCTTGAGCAGTCGGACAACGCCCGAGTGGAATGGCCTCGTTGGAATCAGATGCTGGCTCGACGCTCGCAGCCGACAACCGACGCTATCAGCGCGTCAAGGTCGATTTGCTCGGCCGCTATATGCTGGAGGACCGGCGCGAATTTCCGTGCCAGGTGATCGACATGTCGCCTGGGGGGATGGCTCTGATCGCGCCGCAATGCGGTCGGCTTGGCGAGCGGGTGGTCGCCTATATCGACCTGATCGGCCGGCTCGAGGGGATCATCTCGCGCATCTTTCCGAGCGGGTTTTCGATGACAATCGCCGCCTCGCAGCGCAAGCGCGACAAACTTGCCGCTCAGCTCACCTGGCTTGCCAACCGACATATTCTCGACCTGCCCGAGGACCGGCGCCACCAACGCGTGGCGATGCGCGATCAGACAGCGACCTTGGTGATGGAGGATGGCGGCCAGGAGCATTGCCGCGTGGTCGACCTTTCGGTCTCGGGCGTGGCGGTGATCAGCGAGAATCGGCCCCCGATCGGCTCCTCTGTCCGGGTCGGCAAGGCGCCGGGCCGCGTGGTCCGTCACCTGGACAGCGGCTTCGCGGTCGAGTTCACCCGCATCCAGAACGCGGACGTGTTAAGGGACGCGATCAGCGAAATGTAAGCCCCGCAGTCCGGCGACCTGCGGCCCGCGGAGGCTCTGGGCTTTCCGCTTCTACGTCCGGCGGACGGTGTACCTGCGTGCCAGCTGGCCGTCTCACCCCTTGCGGCAAAACCTGCGATCGAGGGTTTCGCGGACGCGATCAACAGCCTTATTTGAATCCACGCATTTTCAGTCGAATTTTATCCAAATTCATCTCAAAACTGCGCTTGATTTGCATCGATTTTGAATCGCATTTGCCTTAAAGACAAACGCCGAAATTCTCGGAAATACAAATGTTTAGTGGCAATGATGTCCCACAAATTCGGAGGGGCGTCAATGACCGTTTCGAAACAGCATTGGGGAGTGGCCTGCCTCATGGCGCTGGTGCTCGCAAGCGCGGGCGCGCCGCACGGAATGGCCGCAAGCGCCGACGACGCGGCCCTCTATGCCACTGTAGGCGAGGTGACGCGCCCGCCGGTCGGATGGGTCGACTTTTGCCTATCGTATCCCGGAGAATGCGTTGCCATGCCGTCGAAGCCGCGCGATGTCGTGCTGACATCCAAGGCGTACCGGGACCTCGTCAGCGTCAACCATTGGGTGAACGAGACGGTCAAGCCGATGACCGACCTCGAACACTGGGGCGTGATCGAGCGCTGGTCGTATCCGGACGACGGCTATGGCGACTGCGAAGACTATGTCCTGCTCAAGCGCAAGCTCCTGCTCAAGGCGGGGTGGCCGCGCGAGGCGCTGCTGATCACGGTGGTGCGCGATCGCAAGGACGAGGGCCACGCCGTGCTCACCGTCAAGACCGATCGCGGCGAGTTCATTCTCGACAACCAGGTCGATGAAATCATGCCGTGGACGGAAACCGGCTACCGCTTCGTCAAGCGGCAGTCGCAACAGGATCCGAACGTCTGGGTATCGCTTGGCGAGCCGAGGTCGACGCCGCCGACATCCGCCGCGCGCCAGCATCACTAGGCGCAACAGTGTTTGAGGTAGTCCCGATCGTCTGAGCGAACGAAACGAGCCGCGCTGAGCCGCGGCGCACAGGACAGTCTACGCGAGCCGGTCACGTCCCCACCCCTCCCCGTCCCCAGATCGGCTCGCGCGCGGCCGGCCTCTCCCCAAGGCCGGCCGCACCCTTTTGATGGGTGCCAAAGGATATCCGCAAAAGCAGCCCAATCCGTTGGAGGGCCGACCAGGCTCCCGATTTTGCCGACTGTTGGAGCAGTTATTTTCGCGGGAGCCTAAAGCATGATGCTCCCTGCTTCCAATCGTCCGGACAACTGCATACGAGTTCGCGGCTGCAAGCTGCCGATCTCGCCTGAGTACATCAAAAATGCGCCTCATAGCCCTCATCGTCGCCATCATTGCCGCCTGCGCCCCAGCCGTTGCGCAGGGCTGGAAGGAATACGAATACCCGAGCGAGGGCTTTATTGTCGCCTTTCCCGCCGAGCCCAAGGTCGAAACCACGTCTTACCAAGCCTCCGGCGGCCGCCTGGTCGAAGCGCGTGTCTATTCCGTTGTGCAGGACGGCGGCGAGCTCAAGGTCACGGTCGCCGATCTGTCGCAAACCGAGCTGTCAGACGGCAACGTCATGGCTTATGCGTTATTGATGCTCTCACGCCGGGGTGAGATAAAAATCGACATTCCCCATAGCACGCGTCGGATCATCGGCCGGCAAACCAGCATCGATGGGGCAGACGGCAGCCAGACCTTTGCTTCCGTTTTCTTTCACAATCGGCGGCTCTATCAGATCGAGGGGACGGCGCCTGCTGGCGGCGCGACCGCAGACGCCATCCGATTCCAGCAATCATTCGACTTCACCGACGGGTGGAGGCTGCCTGATGCGCTGAGCAATGAGCTGAGGCCGCCGCGATAATAGGATTGCGCGCCAATAAACGAGCAGCCCGCGTCAATTCTGGAGCGGCCAAACATCCGGGCCGGCGACCGGCTTCATGCCTTGGACGCTCCGCGAATCGCTCCTGGGCAGGCACAACATGTCGATCGAGACGATGCCGGGAAACACGTTGGTCTGGTTGCGATACAATTTGTCCGGGCTGTACAGCGGCGGCAGATGCCAATAGGGCACATAATCGATCGCGTGAATTTGCCGGATGAGGTCGGCGGATAGATGCCGGCGGTCGTTCTCGACATAAAGCACCGGCCGGAAGCGCTCGATCGTGTCGGCCGCTCCGGCGATCACCGACTGCTCAAAGCCCTCGACATCGATTTTATGAAATGGCAAGTCGGCAGTTGCAGGCTGTCGATGCTCAACATGCTTACGGCCTCACCTTCCCGGTCGTTGACTTCAGCCGCACCGGAATTGTCCGGCTGGGCGTGGCCGGGCATGGCCACGAAGGTTCGGCCCGGGGGTGCGGCCCGCGGCGGCGTGAAGTGCACGTACATTCACGATTTCGTTGAGCGCAAGATTCGCGCACAGCAGCCGATAGACGCCGCCTTGCGGCTCTATGGCGATGACGAGTCCGCGCGGGCCGACGCTTGCCGCGAGCGGAAGGGTCAGTGCGCCGATATTGGTCCCGACATCGAGAGCCAGCGATCCGGGCCGCGCCAATTGAGCGAACAGCAAGGCCTCGCCCGGCGAATATTCGCCGTAGCAGTCGAGCGAACGGCCGACATATCTGTCATTGACGTTGTAGGCCATGAGCCCGTGGCGGGTCCGCTTGATCCGCACATTGCCATTGGCCAACAAAACCGCGCTGGTGTCCATCGGGGCCGCTCATGAGAGATAGCGGCAATTCAAGGCCGCGGAGACGTCGGTTCCGAACCGGGTTTCCCCAGACGAAAGCCGCAATTGAGGCGCATGATAGCAATGCTGCGCTGCGACGCTTTCGCGGGGCATGACAATGGGTGATTCACTTATTCGCGTACGGCGCCTATGAGGTCTTCAGGGTCAAAGCGGGAGGCGAAGGCGATATTAGACCCGCTGGTTTGACTCGGGCCGGGGCAGGTGTACCCGGATTTCGTGGTCGCCGAGATCAATGTCAACCAGATAATCGCCTCTATCCCGATCACCCGATCCGCTTCAGCGCCTCGGCGTAATGGCGCCAGCGCCTGACATAAACATCGGCTCCCGCCGCGATCATCTGTTTTGCCGTATCATCGAGCGTGCGAATGACGCGTGCAGGCGCCCCGATAATGAGCGCGTTATCCGGGAACACCTTCTTTTCCGTCACCACGGCGCCCGCGCCGACGACCGAATGAGCGCCGATCCGCGCCCCGTTGAGCAGAATCGCCCCCATGCCGATCAGGCTGTTGTCGCCGATGACGCAGCCATGCAGCACAGCATTATGGCCGATCACGCAGCCGCGCCCGATCGTCAGCGGAAAACCAGGGTCGGTATGCAGCGTCGCATTGTCCTGAATCTGCGTGCGCTCGCCGAGCTCGATCCATTCATTGTCGCCGCGCAACACCGCGCCCCACCACACGCTCGCCTCGGAGCGCAGCCGCACGCTGCCGATCACGACCGCGGTTTCGGCGATCCAGTATTGTCCGTCGGCGGGCAATTCCGGCGCAATGCCGGCCAGCGCGAAGATCGGCATATGGCGCTCCTGTTCGCGACTTTCACAGCGGGATGCGTTCAGCTCGAACGCCGCCGCTCGGGTCTCTTTGCGGACCGTCGCGGACTTCACTCGACGGCGGATGCGCGATGATTTTGCGCATGATGTTGTCCGAAAAGTCTGCAACTTTTCGGGACCATGCGCTCATGCCACGTCACCGTCGTGCTAGCGAGCCGTCCTGCTGGCGAGCCGTCGAGCGCAGCACAGGCGGCGCACCGGGCCGGTCTGCGGCCGGTCGCTCCCTGCGATCCAATCGGCTCAGCTCAACATCCCCAGCCCTTCGAGCGTCATGATGATGACGGTCCCCGACATCATGCTCCAGAAACTTGCCAGCACCGTCGCGATCATCACAAATTCGAAGCGTCGGCGCTCGATACGCTGGCCGCGCAGGGTGTTGCGCATGATGATGAAGGGAGCGGCGAGCGCGAGAAACGGCACCGCCGCAAGAGTCCGCGGTCCGGCGCCGCCGTCGAGCAGTCGGAACGAGGCCGGCTGCCGCGTCATCAGCTGATAGGCGGCCGACATCAGTCCCGCGACGGCGAAGCCGACGGCGATCACCAGGAATGACTGGACGGTTTCGGGCGACATGTGGCGGCTCCCATCCTGCCCTCGTAAGCACTCATTTGCCGCATTGTTCCGCCGAGCGCCACGGCTTCCTTAACAAACGGTTAATGCGAACCGTGGCTTGCGCTGACTAGAGCGGGATGCGTTCATTTTGAATCGCTTCCCCTCGCATCTCTTTGATTTTGACCATGATGTTTGTCCGAAAAGTCTGCAACTTTTCGGCATCATGCTCTAAGGGCTCCCGCGAAAATAATTGTGCCGACGCTCGGCAGAAAATCAGCAGCTTGGTGTGGCGAACGGCGCCGCGATCAATTCAGTTATTTTCGCGGGTACCCTGACCGGTGTAACGTTGGATGTAATCTCAGGATTGCAATTTGGGAGGAAAGTAATGGCTCTACCGAACGTGCCGCATCAGACCACGCGCGTGAGTTCCGGCGATGTTTCGATCTTCTGTCGTGTCTTTGGCGCCCGCGGCCGCGCTCCGATTCTCATCATGCATGGGGCCAATTATTTCGACTCCTACGATTGGATCGGAGTTGCCGGCGCGCTTGCGGCTGACCGTCTCGTCATCGCCTTCGATCGGCGTGGCTGGGGCGAATCGACCTGGAGCCCGAGCAAGGACTACTCGCAAGACGCCCATATGAGTGATGCGCTTGCGGTTGCAGCTCTGACCGGCTCGGATCCGGTCATTTTCATGGGACATTCGGCTTCGGCCCGAGTGGTCATCGGCCTCGGTGCGCATTTCCCGAACAAGGCCGCCAACATCGTTATCGTCGATCCCATGCTGGTTGCCGACGCACCTGTGCCGGGCGCGACCCCGCGACCCACCGTCGGCAATCCGCCGACCATGTTCCCCTCTGTCGACGCAGCGATGGCGAACTTCGCCAAGCTCGATAACCCTCCGCGATTTGGCCATGATCGCGAACGCGCGGAGAACGGGCTGATCAAGCATGAAGGCGGCTTCATGCTCAAGCGCGACCCTGACAGCGGCAACACCCGCCCCATCGGCGAGGGCGCCGAATTGCCGCGGCGGCCGCCGACCGATGTGTGGGCCGATCTCGGCGCCATCAAGCCGCCAGCGATCATCGTGCGCGGGCTGCGCTCGTCGCGCTGGGCCAACCCAACGATTCTCCCACGCCTCAACAGCGATTATTCCAAAATTCCGATCGTGACGGTGGATTCCCAGCACGACGTTCCCGACCAGGACCCGCTGGGTCTGATCGCCCACGTTCAAAAGTTCGTCGGCGTGTAGAACGGCGGCGGTTTTTTCGACCCGGCGACATCCGTATTCGGTCGGACGAAGGAATAAACGGCCGGGTCCAAGCCCGGCCGCTCGCATGGCGTGGCGGCGCTCGCTTACGCCCCGCTGCTCAAATCCTGTCCGCGGATCGGCAGCGATGCGCAGGCGCTTGCCGGTGGCGGCAAAGATCGCGTTGGTCACGGCGGGCTGGATCATGGTCGCGCCTGGCTCGCCGATGCCTCCCCATCGTTTGCCGGGCGTCGGGGAAATGTAGACCTCCGTCTTGGGCGCGTCCTTGTAGCGGACCACCGGGATAAGTGTCGAAGTTGCCCTGCTCGACACGGCCGTTCTTGACCGTGATCTCGCCGAACAGCACCGCCGAGAGACCATAGATCATGCCGCCCTCGAGCTGCGTCTCGACTCCGCGCGGGTTGACGACGACGCCGCAATCGCAGGCGATGACCACACGATCCACCTTGACGTCGTCGTTGGTCACCGCAACCTCGGCAATCATGCCGACGATCGAATCATAGCTCTCGTGGATGGCAACGCCGCGCCCCTTGCCACGCGGCATCGGCTTGCCCCAGTCGCCCTTTTCGACCAGCAGGTCGAGGACCTGCTGGAAGTCCGGCCGCTGCGGCAAGCAGTTCGCGCCGAAATGCCACCGGGTCCTTGCCGGTCGGCGTGCGCCATCTCGTCGATGAAGCTTTCCATGAAGAACACGTTTTGGGAATGCCCGGGCGCGCGCCACGGGCCGAGCGGCACGTGCGTGTTCTTCAGGATCGAGACGACCCGGTAGTTCGGCAGCTTGTAAGCCGTGTTGATCAAGCCTTGCGTCGTCTGCGGGTCGAGGCCGTTACGCACCGCGCCGGGGTTCGAGCTGCCCGCCGAATTGCGCATGTCGAGCGCGATCGGCGTTTCCGTCGGCTGCAAAGCCGGCCTTGAAGCGGATTGCGGCCTGCGTGCGGTAACGACCCTGCCGAATTTCCTCCTCGCGCGTCCAGATCAGCTTGACCGGCTTGCCGACCGCCTTGGAGACCGCGACCGCCTGGGCGACTTCGTCGGGACCCAGCCGCCGGCCGAAGCCGCCGCCAGAGAACGTGTTGTGGATGTACACGTTCTCGGGCTTCATGCCGGAAGCCTGCGCGGCAAATGTCAACGCCAGGTCGGCGTTCTGCGTGCCGACCCAAACGTCGACGCGATCCGCTTGCACATGCGCGATGGCGTTGAGCGGCTCCATCGGCGCGTGAGCGATGATCGGCACGTCGTAGGTCGCCTCGATCACCTTGGCGGCGGTCGGCATCGCCGCATCAACGTTGCCGTCGTGACGAGCCTCGACGCCCTTCTGGTCGAGCGCATCGAGATAGTCCTTGCGGAACTGCGCGCTGTCGGTCGTGACCGGCGGCGCCGACCTCCCACTCGATCGGCAGGCATTGAGCGCGGTCTGCGCGCGGAAGTAACGGTCCGCGATGACCGCGACTGCGTCCTTGAGCTTGACCACTCTGAAGATGCCGCGGCGTCCGGCGATCGCGCGCTTCATCGACCGATTTCACCGTGCCGCCGAACACCGGGCACTTGATGATCGCGGCATGCACCATGTCCGGGCACCGTCGAGGTCGATGCCGTATTTCGCCGAGCCGTTGATCTTGAGCGGCACGTCCAATCGCGCGAGCCGCCTGCCGATGAACTTGAACTGCATCCGGACGCTTGAGCGCCGGCTCCTTGTCGAGCTTGATCGCGGCCGCCTCCGCCGCCAACTCGCCAAAGCGGAACGTGCGCCCGGTCGACTTGTGCGTGACCTTGCTCATGGCCGCCGACGCACTCGGAAGCCGGAACGTTCCAGCGCTTCGCTGCCGCAGCGATCAGGCGTTCGCGCGCGCTCGCGCCCGCCTGCTGGACCAACATCGCCGGTCTCGCGCACCGCGCGACTGCCGCCGGTGCTAAGACTCCCGTAGACCTTGTTCTCCCTGAAATTGCGGTTGGCCGAAGCGTATTCCGGCTTGACGAAAGCCCAATCGCATTCGAGCTCCTCGGCGACAATTTGCGGCAGGGCCGTAAAGCTCCCCTGCCCCATCTCGGCGCGGCCGTAGCGAATGATCACGGTGTCGTCAGGTTCGATCACGACCCAGGCGTTGATCTCGCCGGCATAGCGTTTTGCCTCATCGCCCCACGGGCGTACGTTTAAGCTCGCCGCCTCTGCCGGAGCCGACCCCCGACGCCGAGCGCAAAGCCGCCGGCAGCGGTGAGTGCGGTGGTGATGAACTGGCGACGGGAGAGAGTTGTATCGGTCATTGTGCTGCCCTCCCGCTCAAGCGCGCATCAGGGCTGCCGCACGATGTACGGCGCGGCGAAGCCGCTCGTATGTACCGCAACGGCAGATGTTGGTGAGATTGGCGTCGATGTCGGCGTCGGTCGGGTTCGGGTTGGTCTTCAGGTAGGCCGCCGTCGCCATGATCTGGCCGGACTGGCAGTAACCGCATTGCGGCACCTGCTCGGTCAGCCAAGCCTGTTGCACCGGATGCGTGCTGTCGGGCGAAAGCCCCTCGATGGTGGTGATCTCGGCGCCATCGACGCGTGTCGATTGGGACCGAGCAGGAGCGCATCGCCTCTCCGTTGACGTGCACGGTGCAGGCGCCGCATTGCGGCGATGCCGCAGCCGAATTTGGTTCCGGTAAGCCCGATCTCCTCCCGCAAGACCCAGAGAAGCGGCGTTTCGCCCTCGACATCGAGCTGATGCGCAGTCCCATTGACCTTGATGGTGACCATGATGTAGTTCCGCGCGCCCGTCCCTCGGCGGTCGGCCGGCGCAAAACCGAACCGCCTGCAGATAAGTTGAAATTTAGCACGGGCCGGATTGGCAGCCTAGGGAGTGCGGTTGCTGTCTTCAACATAGCGGCAATGACGCCGTAGACAGGCGCTGATGCGGCGAGCCCTGGCGCCTTCCGCTGCTCATTGAATGCGGGGCTTTCAACGCTGCAGCTCACCGCAAGCGGCTCAATGGTGCTGCTTTGACCAAGCGTGAGGACATCGGCGGCGCATTGATTGATCCCTCCGCGGCGTATAGCCTTGCCTCGGCCCGTTTCACCGGGAGTTTTCGGGAGGCAAGCAGATGCGCCGTACTCTAACATTGTTGATACTTGGCGCCTGCGCCAACGCCTTCGCCAGCATGGCCGCAAGCGCGCAAGGAGCACCTCAGGGGGCACCACAAGCGACACCGGAGGTGACGCTTACGCGTCTCGAATGCGGCACCCCGCAAGCTGCGCCGCCAAATGTCGCGGCCGGGTTTTCCGACACCTTTGCTTATAATGATCTCAAACTCCAGCTGGTATTCAGTTGTTATCTCATCAAACATGGCGACGACTATATGATATGGGATACCGGCTTCGGTCCCGGAGCCGGCGCCGTGGCACCCAAGGCAAGCCTGGTGGATTTGCTGGCGCAGTTGAAGGTGAAGCCCGATCAAGTGAAATTTGTCGGCATCAGCCATTCACATGGCGACCACATCGGACAAGTCGGTTCATTTCCGCAGGCGACGCTGTTGATCGGAAAAGGCGATTGGGACGTGCTGACCGGTCCGAATCCGCCGGCCCGAGAGCCGTTTACGCACTGGATCAGCGGCGGCGGCAAGGTCGAGCCGGCGTTGCGGGACCAGGATGTCTTTGGCGACGGCACTGTCGTGATGCTCAACACGCCAGGTCATACGCCGGGTCACCACAGCCTTCTCGTCAGACTACGTCAGACCGGCAACGTGCTGCTCAGCGGCGATCTCGCGCACTTCCACGAAAACTATGAGATGAACGGCGTACCGACGTTCAACACGGATCGCGCGCAGACATTGGCGTCGCTCGACCGCTTCAAAAAGATTGCGGCCAACCTCAAGGCGACGGTCATCATCCAGCACGACGAGCGCGACATCGGCAAATTGCCGCCGTTCCCGGGCGATGCAAAATAACTGCTAAAAGGCCGGGACGAAGGGATCGTCCCGGCCCGCACTCTACGAACCCAAAAGCGACTACGCCGGATTTGCTGGCGTGTTCTTCAAGGACCGATAGACCATTTTCACCATGTTATCGTCGGCCTGCTGGTTGGTCCCAAGGAGTTTGCCGATCGGCGCAAGCGGCTTGTCGGCGACGGCCTGCTCCTCTGTCTTGTCGGCCTGGATCTCGGACCTGACGAGATAGCGGACGGCGGTCAGCATGTCGCGATAACGCACGATATCGGCCCGGGCCGCCAGAGGTCCATGGCCGGGCACGTATTTGGTTTGCGGTTGGTCATCGCGAGATAGGTGTTGACTCGGTGGCGATGATACCGTTAATGCTGCCGCCATTGGCATAGTCTATGGTCGGATAGCGGTTGCCGAGACTCGTCGTGTCACCCATCGCGAGCACATTGGCATCCGGGAAGAGAACCCACGAATCGGTATCGGTATGCGCGCTGTTCGGATGTCCGACCACCGCGGTACGGCCGCCCGCTTCGAGAACCGGTCCGTAGTTGGAATCGTAAGTTTGTGCCGGGACCGCTTCCTTCGCCACCGGCGCAGTCTTCTGGCCCGAGAGTCCGTTGGTCGAGCCGTGCTCCAGACGAAGCGCGAGATTCTTATGAGCGACCACGGTCGCCTTGTCCTTGGTCGCAAACTCGCCATTGCCACCCGTATGATCGCCGTGGAAATGGGTGTTGACGACGTACTTGATCGGCTTGCCGCCGCAGGCCTGGTCGATGGCCGCCTTGATCTTGTCGTGCAGCGGGGCGAATTCGGTGTCCACCTGAATCACGGCGTCGCTGCCGCAGGCGATGGTAATGTTCCCGCCCTGGCCTTCCAGCATGTAGGTGTGATCGCCAAGGTCGGTGGTCTTGATCTGAACTTTCGAGAAGTCCTGCTGCTGCGCAAGTGCTGTGGTCGCCAACAGGGCGCCCAAAGCGGCAACGGTCAATCCAAGCTTCATGGAATTCTCCTCCTGATATGACGGATTATTCGGCAGTGCGTCGGCGGCATGATCCGCAGACTTCGCCGCGCGCGACCATAGCCCAAATCAGTGGCAGCGGAAACAGCAGCGGCCCCGTCGTTGGGTACCGGCTGGGTGCAGGAACACTTGTGCGCCAGCACAATGCGTTGCCGTCACTATATCGTGACCACGGCCTTCAACGAGAATAGTGTCGACGCGTGGACGAGACGCACGTTTCGGCGCAGTCCGAAAATTGGCGTTCGCGAGGAGGCTGATGGAAACGATGGGGGCCAACCGACCGATCGCAGGTTGCGGACATGAGCCCGATCGACATGTGCATGCTGGGCATTCGCCCCCGGTGGACAGTTCGCGCAGCGATCCGGCATCTATTCCTGTCCACGCTTGCGCCTGAGCTTGCAATGAACCCGGCATTCGATCACAGCATCCAGCTGCGCAAAGCCGTAGTGGCTTCCACGATCGGTACCGCCATCGAATGGTACGACTTCTTTATCTACGGTATCGCGGCGGGAGTTGTTTTTGGCAAGTTGTACTTTCCTAACGAGGAACCCTTAACCGCGACGTTGGCTTCATTCAGCACCTTTTTCATTGGCTTCCTTGGCCGTCCTGTCGGCGCTGCCATTTTTGGCCATTATGGCGATCGTATCGGTCGCAAGGCGACGCTCATTGTCACCCTTTTATGCATGGGCATCGCGACCTTTCTGATCGCGTTTGTACCGACATACGAGACAATCGGCATTGGGGGCGCGGTTATCTTGACCGTCCTGCGAATGATTCAGGGAATTGGCGTTGGCGGGGAATGGGGTGGATCGGTCCTGCTGGCGATGGAATGGTCAAGACACAATGGCGAACGCGGCTTGGTCGCATCGTGGCCTCAATTCGGAGCGCCCTGCGGCTTGTTCCTCGCAAATCTTTCGATCCTCGCATTCAGCGCATGGTCCGGAGACCAGTTCGCGACGTGGGGCTGGCGTGTCCCCTTCGCACTGTCGATCGTTCTGGTCGGCTTCGGCCTGTGGATCCGCCTCGGGATACTCGAAACGCCTGTGTTCCGGCAGCTCCTCGACAACAACAAAATCGAACAAGCGCCTTTGATCGAAGTTGTGAAGAAACAACCCAGGGAAATCATGCTCGCGACGCTTTCAAGGATGTCGCACATGGCTCCCTATTACATCTTCACCACCTTCGTGTTTACCTACGCGATCGATACAATTTCACATGTCACGTAATTTCATATTGTCAGCAGTTTTGGCCGCGTCGTGCGGTTCCTTGATCACGATCCCGCTTTGCGGTCACTTATCCGATCGCATCGGACGCAGGAGGATGTATGTGATCGGTGCGGCTGTCATGAGTGTATTTGGATTTTTGTATTTCGCGATTTTGGACACGACAATCCCGCTGCTTGTGTTCGCCGTCATCGTCGTCTCGCTCATCCCACATGACATGCAGTTTGGACCACAGGCCGCGTTGATTGCCGAGGCGTTCACGCCCCGGCTGCGGTACAGCGGCGCTTCATTGGGCTTTCAGTTGGCCTCGGTCATTGCCGGAGGGCCTGCACCGATTATCGCGACCGCTCTCTATGCCGCATATCATTCCGGCTTCGCGATTGCCTGTTACATCGCCGCGTGCGCCCTGGTCGGCTTATCCGCTGCAATGTTCATACCCGATCATACCGGCCAGGATATCTCGATGGAGTATGACGATTTGAACTTCGTGGCGCATGATCCCGAAAAGTTGCAGACTTTTCGAACGAAGATCATGCGCAAGATCAAAAGGAATTGAGCGGGAGGCGATTCAAGGTGAACGCGTCCCGTCCAGCGCCAACGAAAGAAGTGCGCCGATAACCGCGCGGTGGCCGCAAGGGGATCGGGCCGATGGAATCCATCGTGCGATGTCTGCTACAAACAACGCGACGGCCGATGAAGCAAAATGTTCGTTTTGCGAGGAGACGCCATGCCAACAGACCTGACGGTGAACGGGGTCATGCATTCAGTCGATGTAGCGCCGGAAACGCCGCTGCTCTGGGTGATTCGCGATCAACTCGGGCTCACCGGCACCAAGTTCAGCTGCGGAATCGCGCAATGCGGAGCCTGTACCGTTCACATCGATGGCCGACCGGTCAGGTCCTGCAGCTTTCCGGTCTCAGCTGCGGCTGGCAAGCAGGTGACCACGATCGAAGGCTTGTCGCCGGATGGGACCCATCCCGTGCAGCTCGCCTGGATCGAGTTTGATGTGCCGCAATGCGGCTACTGCCAGTCAGGCATGATCATGAGCGTGGCGGCGCTGCTCGAGAAGCACCCAAATCCGACCGACGCGGAAATCAATGCCGAGGTCACCAACGCGTGCCGGTGCAGCACCTACCACCGCATCCGCCAGGCGATCCGGCTTGCCGCCACGAAGATGTCAGGAGGGAGGGCGCTCTGATGACCAGTCGCGATCACGATCAGCCGGGCCTGTCTCGCCGCGAGCTTCTGTCCACCGCCGCCGCCGCAACGGGCGCGCTCGTTGTCGGGTTCTGGATGCCGCAGCGCGCGGCGGCGCAAATCATCAATCCGGAAGGCGCCGCATGGGCCAGCGAGCCGGCGGTCAAGGAGATCAACGCCTGGGTTGTCGTCGCGCCCGACGAGACCGTGACGATCCGCATCGCGCAGACCGAGCTCGGCCAGGGTGTCTGGACCTCCAACGCCATGATGGTGTGCGAGGAGTTGCAATGCGACTGGAGCAAGGTCCGGCCGCAATATGCCTCCGTCAATCGCGACGGCCGAGAAATGGCGCCGGAATGGACGCTCGAGGTGCATGGGCAAGGGCGCCACGGACCCGACGGGCGGCGGTGAACCTGAGTTCGGCAAGCGCAGCCGGACCGGCATCGAGGGTATCCCGAACAGCCTTTACCGGCGCATGCGGACCAACGCCGCTTCGTCGGTGAAGGACGGCCGCTATTATCTTCAGCTTGCCGGCGCGGAAGCGCGCGAGCGGCTGCTGCTGGCGGCGGCGAAGTCGTGGGGCGTGCCGGTCGAAGAGGTGCGTTCGGCGAACGGCGTCATCACCCATCTCGCCGACCGGGCGGACCACCACCTACGGTCAGATCGCGCCACTGGCGGCGCAGACGCCCCATCCCCATCCCGAGCGGATCCGCATCAAGGCGCCGTGGGAATGGACGCTGATGGGGACCGAGCAGAAGAATCTCGATGTCCCGCTGAAAGTCACCGGCAAGACCGATTTACGGCATCGACGTGAAACTGCCCGGCATGAAATGGGCGGCCGTCAGGTCCTGCCCGGTCTATGGCGGCACGGTGAAGAGTTTTGATTTCGAGCGCATCCGCAACGAGCCCGGCGTCATCTCGGCGCTCGAGTTCCCGATTCCCGATCCGGCGTTGATCCGGGACCGCGTTTTCAGCGGCGGCGTCGCCGTCATCGCCGAGCGTTGGTACCAGGCCAAGACCGCACTCGATAAGATGCCGATCGAATGGGATGTGCCGCCCGAGCACGCCGCGCGCAACACGTGCCAACATCCACGCCGACCTGATGGCGGCCCTCGACGAGCCCGGCAATGTCCGTGTCGACCATCGGAGACTGCGACAGCGCCTTTGCCGGCGCGGCCAAGATCGTCGAAGCGACCTACTCGACCCCCTATCTGCCGCGTGCCCGGATGGAGCCCGGAAACGCGACCGTGCTGGTCACCGACGACCGGGTCGATATCTGGATCGGCGACCAGAGTCCGCAGGAGACGCGCTACTCGGCGTCCCAGATCACCGGCATTCCGGAACAGAACGTCTATCTCCACATGTGCCATCTCGGCGGCGGCTTCGGCCGCAATGGCAACGGCCCGCAAGCCGAACAGGCGATCTACATCGCCAACCAGAACCGCGGCACCCCCATCCACTTGCTGTGGACGCGCGAGGAAGACTTCGTCGGCACGACCTATCGGTCCATGGGCGTTGCGCGCCTGCGCGCCGCCCTCGATGCCGATGGCTGGCCGCTTGCGATCGAAGTCAGGACGGCCATGGACGAAACCGCCCCCGGGGCCACGCCGCCTTCGACAAGGCGTCGCGCTACTACACGCCCAATTACCGCTTCTCGACACACAATGTCGGCTTCCACATTCCGGTGGGCACGCGGCGCGGCGTCGGCGAGCCGGCCAACGATTTTTATCGCGAGAGCTTCATGGATGAGCTTGCGCGCGCGGCCGGCAAGGACCCGTATCTCTATCGCCGCGAGCTGATCGCGCGCACCAAACTTCCCTACAAGGCCGACATGATCAAGGCGCTGGACACCGCGGCCGAAATGTCAGGCTGGGGCAAGCCGCTGCCGCAAGGGATGGCGCGAGCCATCGCGCTCGAGGAGCGCGGCGCCGAGGGGCACAGCAATGCCACCATCAGCGCGCAGGTCCACACCGTCTCGATCAGCAAGCAAGGCGAACTGCGCCTGCTGCGCGTCGACGTTGCGCACGAAGAGGGCTTTGGCCTCGTCAATCCGCTATCGGTGCGCAAACAGATCGAAGGCCAGATCACCTGGTTTTACAACGATACGATGCACCAAGAGTGCAACGTCGCGGAAGGCCGCATTGTCGAGAACAACTTCGACAGGTTCCCGCTGTCGCGCATCGACGAGAACCCGCCCGAAATCAACATCACCTTCTTCAAGACGGGACATTGGCTGCGCGGCATGGGCCACGACCGCGCCACATCGGTTCAATCCGGCATCGCCGATGCCATTTTCCAGATCACCGGGAAGCGCTATCGGGACCTGCCGCTGCGCAACCACGACCTGACCTGGAGTTGAGGCTGTTCAGGATGCGCGGGGCACGCCGGGACATTCAGCGTACCGGCGCGAGGGCGCGGCTGAAAACAAGGGTTTTAACGCATGATCCGACCAGATCGAATCAAATCGATCGTAGAGCCTGTAAATCTTTCGATTTTGGCTATTCTCGACAAGAGTTAAATCGAGCACTTACGGCTGTTGGAAATGCCGAAACCGGGAAAGCTTCACAAGCTCGTAGGGTGGGCAACGCGCCTACACGGGCCATGCCACTTGCACAACACGCTGACGCGTTGCCCACGCGGTCGGAGCTATGAACAATTGGCGGACCGCGTGCGCAAAATCGCCACTGAGAAGTCGAACCGTTTGAAGCGCGACGGCGCGCGATTTTGCACACCCTACGCGCGCGATTCGACATGACCGGAATCCGCGCTAAAAATCGGACCGATCAGCTTCGGGCACCGAGCAACTGCTGAAAATGCAGGTCGAGGAGGATGAAGTGCCTTCCGGTGTCCCTGACATATGGGTGTTCTCGGCGCACACGGCTTCGGGCCACTCGCCCTTCACATGGCGATAGGTCACGATGGCCGACCACGGCGTTGTAAACACGACGGGGTCTTCAACAGTGACCTCGCCCTGCAATCCAGGCTTTGTCGCGTCGAGGTCGATGTCGCCCCTTCCGTAGGGGCTCCCGATCGCGGCCAATCTTCCGGCGCCGACATAGGCGCTTTCGTGCTTCAGCTGCAGATCGCGTGCCGTTCCGCCGTCGATCAGCCTGTAGCGCTCGATGACGTGTAGCGCGGAGCTGAACGGCGTGCCGAACCGATCGACCATCGAGAGAGGCCCAATTTTTTGGCCGATCGTGTCGATCACCAATGTATCGTCCTCATAATGGCCGACGGACTTGCCATACCAGGCGGGTGTCAGATGATCGGAATGGGGTACGTTCAGGCGCACATGGCGAACCTGATGATCACTGAGATACAGCAGAACGACTTCATCCTCGTGCTGGATGATTTCCATGCCGAGTTCAATTTGGGAAGCAAACGGAGTCGGTTCCGGCCGACACTGGTTATGGGGATTAGGTACAACAATGCCGTTCTGCTCCAGGTCGCCATTCTTCTTCACGACTTGAGCGGCACTCGGTTTCAAGATGGGATTGGCGAAATCGCCAACCACGCTCTGGATGATGGTCCCGTCAGGTCTCCGGAGCTTGCTGACAATTGGACCTGGTCCTGACGACGGCGGTTCGAAATTGAACCAGCGTCCCCATATGCCTGACAAATTGGGAACTGCGGTCTCGGCCGCCAAAGCAGGCCAGGCGAATGTTGCGGCCGAGAGCAAACCAAAGGCTGCGCGATGGAAATAATGTCTCGTCAGAATTCGCATCGCTTTTCTCCTCGTACCTGGCGCTTTGCCCGATGGTAGCACACCGAAGGGAGGGTCGCGACGGCCTCTTGGGCGCGCCGTGCCATCTGCGAAGCGCAGAGCGAGCAGGATAAACGTTGTGACCGGGCGATCCAGGCGATCAGGGGCAACTGCTGCAAAAGTGATCATCGGCCAATCACGCTCGCCAGGAGGCTTGCGACTTAAGCGATAACATCCCTTCCCGAGGCGGCGAATTGGCGGCAAACTGGTCGGGCATCGAGAACTGCGTCATCGTCGCGGACGAGATCGACAGTTACGCCAACGCTTCGAAACGAAAGGGAGGTATTTATGCGCAGTTTTGCATTCTTTGTTGCCGGTACCGTCGTTGGATTGGGGGTCACTGCCGCGGCTCAGAGTTTGTCGCCCAATCACGGGGTCGTCGGCCTCAATCATGTCGGGTTGAGTGTGCCCGATCTTGAAAAGGCCGTCGAGTATTACACCAAGACGATGGGTTTCCCTGAAGCATACCGGCAGTTCACCGCGACTGGACAACTGCAATTCGTCATCGTCCAGGTCAGCAAGGACACATTCATCGAGCTGCAACCGGCCACCGCGCAGCGTCCACCCGGCATTTCGCATCTCGCACTGCAAGTGGAGAATATCGCGGCGGTGACCGCGATGTTCAAGCAGCGGGGGGCGAACGTGGGCGACGTTATCGTCAACAACACCACGAAGATGAACAGAGCCGATCTCTTCGACCTGAATGGCGCCCGAATCGAATTGATTGAGCAGCCCCCGGAATCGCCACTCGGGCAAGCGATGGCCCGCTGGCGCTGATTTCACCCGGGGCATAAACAAAACAGGCGCGGCGCTCACGCCTTCGCTTATAGGTTGCTTACGTAGCAAACGCCGAGGCGGCGTAACCCAGCCCAAAACCGCCGGGTCAAAAATCGGGCAGCGGTGCAGTGGGCACCCTCGAATACGTGGCGGGGTGCCACTGCGTGTTGTTTTCGGCGCAGAAGACTTCCAGCCATTGGTCGATCGCTTTGCGCAGGGTGACCGTCGCCGACCATGGCGTCGTGAAAGCGCCGCGATCTTCGATCGTCACGTCGATTTGCAATCCGTTGCCTTTGTAATCCGGGTCGGCGCGTGGCCCATTGTCGGGATTGGATTGCTGGAAATTCTCTTCTGCATCTCGTGCGATGGCCACGCGCGTGGCCTCGTAACCGAGAAGCCGATAGCGCTCCACGATATGCAGCGCGCCGGTAAAGGGCGTCCCGTACCAGTCGACCATCGAAAAGGGCCGATTTTGATGCCGATGGTGTCGATCACCAACGAGTTCCCTTCGTAGTGGCCGATGGAATTGCCATACCATGATGGCGCTACCGGCGTGCGATGCGGCTCATTCAAGCGCACCTGGCGAAATTGATGGTCGTACGGGTAAATAATCGTGACCTTGCCCGGCTGCTGAAGGAGTTGCATTCCATAATTCAGGAAGACGGAGGGAACCTGTTCAGGCCAACATTGGTTCCGCGGGGTGGGTAGACCTTGCCGGCGAGTGAGAGTTCGCCGAATTTCTTCACTACGTCGGCCGCCCAGGGCTGCAGAATCGGATCGCTGTAATCCCCGACCAGTTCGGAAACGTTGCCGACGCCGGCTTGCGGACCCGTGCGCAATCGCGAACGGTTTTTCAATGGACCAGGCCCCGTGAGCGGCCGCTCCAGGCCATTGAGCGAAGAATGGTTCCACCATCCGGAAAAATTCGGCACTGACGTCGTGGTTTGCGCCCTGACAGGTACCGCAATCGCGAGCGCCAACAAGGCGAATGGGCCGAACAACAGCCGAATGCTCATCCTCGTACCTTGCTCCGTCGAATGGAACGTCCCGCAAGCCCGAATTTATACGCGATTAACGTCCCCTGCAGGACAGGTTTCCAGAAAACCCGTACAGGAGGCGTCGCCTTGCGTGATCCGCATCGTTGGAATTTGGATTTCTGGTCTGCTCGCCAGCGGCATCGCTGGTGGACTAATCGGAGCTAGACTGGCCCCCGATCACGGCGATCCCCCACGTGTGGGGAATACACGGCGCCCTCGCCGGGCTATTGGCGTTCGCCTGTTTGCGGCTCTGGCTGGGTAACGCACCAGCCAAAAATTTAAAGTGAGGCGTTACCCCGTGCGCCGTGTGCGTGCGCTTCGAGCGCGGATGTGGGATAGTTTAACCCGATTCGCTTGGAGCGGGATGCGTTCAGCTTGACCGCTTGCCGTTTGATTTGCCCATGGGCTTGTCCGGAAACTCTGCAACTTCTCGGGACCATGCGCGAGGCGGGTAGGTTGGCGGGGATGCCTTCAGGTACCAAGAAGTTGGCGGCGCGGCGGCGGCTTTATCTTCATCGTTGCCGTGATTTGCGCTGGCGTCGCAACGCTCGCCTTTGGATCGATTGCCTACCTGCTGGAGCCGCGCTGGGCGCAGGCCGAGGTCGAGGCGGACGTGCCGCCTCTGCCGATCACGGTTGCCGGTGCCGTTTTCAACATTCCGCCCACGGCTATTCGCATCCCCCTGCAACGCCGCGCTGGCCCGCAGGAGCGGCTCGACCTGGTATATGACTGGCCCGATCTCAGTCCTGGAGATGCGCGCGCTGGCAATCTTGGGCGCGACACTGAGGACGGGGTGGCGGGGGGAAAGCTCTTCATCACCATCGAGCCGCCGCAGGGCGCACTG
Source organism: uncultured Alphaproteobacteria bacterium (assembly GCA_963844635.1). Classification (GTDB taxonomy): domain Bacteria; phylum Pseudomonadota; class Alphaproteobacteria; order Rhizobiales; family Xanthobacteraceae; genus JAJPKK01. The sequence continues at coordinate 177,490 of CAWJPD010000011.1, read as the reverse complement.
CCGGCGCTCGATCGTTTGCGCACGATCTATCCGCGTTACGCGCAGGGGCCGTCACCATTCGAAGCCGGCCTCGTCATGATGGCGTTCCGTGACGGCAGCCCCTATCAGGGCGAGGATGTCATCTATGACGCGGCCGCTCCCGAGCGTTTTCTCGCGCGCTGCGAGCGCGCCGGAAGCGATACGACGCAGGCGACCTGCCTGTACGAACGCTCAATCGGCGAGGCCACGCTGATTTTCCGATTCCCGCGCGAATGGATTGGCGACTGGCGCGCCATTGCCGAAGGCATCGACATTCTGATCGAGCGCTGGCGCCCACCGCCGGCATAGAGCGGGATGCATTCAGCTTCAATCGCGTCCCGCTCGGTTCTCTTTTGATTTGCGCATGATCTTTGCCTGAAGGTCTGCAACATTTCGGCATCATGCTCTATCGTACGACGCCGGAAATGCAGCACGGCTTGCGGTGCGGCGGCATCAACCGGTCTTTGAGGAAACAGCGGGCCTCCGGCCCCAAATAGCCCGGACGAGCATAGGTCCAGGCCCGGCACTGCGCCTCGGCATCGCACGCCGTCTTGCAATCTTCGCCGATCGGACTCGCCGGCACTTCGAAGCCGCGGTAATCGCCGCCCACCCGATCGATCCCGAATTCGCGATTGGCGCGCCGCGGTTCGATGACTCCGGCACCGCGAACGCCCGATGCACTTGCATTGTCCTCAACTCGAGGCGGCACCTGGTTTTTGAGCCAGCAGGTCGCCGCGCGTTCGCCGGCCGGATAGCTGAAGCTCCAGGCGCGGCAACGCATATCGCGGTCGCACCGGGACGCGCAAATCGCAGGATCTGCCGATCGCACCGCAAAGCTCAGGTAATCACCGCCGCGCCGATCGAAGCCGACCTGGGCGCGCGCGGCCAGCGGGAGGAGGACGCAAGCAACCATCATCGAGGTCAGCGCAATGGTAGACCGATGCGGGCCAGGCATTGAATCCCCCGCTTGTTTTCGCTCGCCCCGATCGGCGCAATGCTAGTGAATTGGGAGCGGCGCCGCGAGGGTCGGCGCCGCGCAATTCACCAGAGTTACGCACCCGAACAATGGGGCGCGAACGGCGCCGCCTTGTTCACCTCCGGGATTCCCGGATTCCGGGTTCCCGACCGCATGGCGCCCCGGACGACGAATGAGACTATATCATTCTCACTTTTGGAAACGCGGGACCAATCAGAGCGGGATGCGTTCAGCTTGAACGGCCGCCCGCCCGGTTCTCTTTGATTTTGCGTATGATATTGGTCCGAAAAGTCTGCAACTTTTCGGATCATACGCTAGGTAACTGGCGATGGACCAATCTCATGACGGCCTCGGCCTCCTGTTCCTGCCCTTGCTGCTGCTCGCGGTGGCGGTGATCAGCGTTCCGCTCGGGCGCCTGCTGCGGCTGTCGCCGATCGTCGCCTATCTCGCCGCCGGCATCGCCACCGGCCCGTTCGGATTTGGGCTGGTACGAACCCCCGACACCATCGTCGCGCTGTCACAACTCGGCGTCGTGTTGCTGTTGTTCCTGATCGGCCTCGAGATCGAGTTCTCCCGGCTGTTGGCGCTGCGCCGCGCCATCTTCGGTCTCGGCGCCGTCCAGCTGATCGCGACCGCGGCCGTGCTCGCCGGCCTTGCCGGGGCGCTCAAGCTCGCCTCCTGGCGTGGCGCCGTGATTGCCGGCCTTGCGCTCGCGATGTCGTCGACCGCGATTGCGCTGAAAATCCTCGAGGAGCGCGGCGAGCGCCAGCAGGCCTACGGCCAGCGTGCGTTTTCGATCCTGCTGTTTCAGGACATGTCGGTCGTGCCGCTGCTCGCGCTGTTGCCGCTGCTTGGACCGGGCGGTACCGACCGTCTCGGCGGCTTTGACGACGCCGTGCTCGCCGTCGCCCAGATCGCGCTCTACATTGCCGTGATCGTGATCGCCGGTCGCTATCTGCTCAACCCGGCCCTGGCGCTTCTTGCCGGCACCGGAGCGCGCGAGGTGATGACGGCGGCGGCGCTGCTGGTGGTGCTGGGGGCGGCGGCGCTGATGCAATCGGCCGGGATGTCGATGGCGCTCGGGGCATTTCTCGCCGGGGTGATGCTGGCGGGCTCGAGCTATCGGCATGAACTCGAGGCTGACATCGAACCGTTCCGTGGCCTTCTGCTGGCGCTATTTTTCATGGCTGTCGGCATGTCGATCGACCTCGGCGTCGTCCTCTGCGATCTCGGGCTGGTGATCGGGGCGGCCGTCCTTATCACCCTGCTCAAAGCCGCCATTGTCGATGTGCTGTTTCGCGCCACATGCCCAAATCGCGGCGATGGGCTGCGCGCCGGTTCGGTGCTCACCGCGGCGGGAGAATTCGCCTTCGTGCTGATCCCGTTCGGCGCCTCGCTCGGCGCACTGGCTCCGCGCCAAGCCAGCTTGTTTACGGCGATCGCCGCGGTCACGATGCTGCTCGGGCCGGCGGTCGCTGCCGCGGCCGACAAGGTGCTCGATCGCTTGTCGCAACGGCGTCGCCCTGATCCCGACAATTTCGACGGCGTTGCCGGAGCGGCGCTGATCATCGGCTTCGGGCGCTTCGGCCAGATCGTCTCGCAATGCCTGCTTTCGGAGGCGATCGACGTCATCACCATCGACAACGACCCGGACATGATCGCCAATGCCGGCCGGTTCGGGTTCAAGGTCTATTATGGAGACGGCACGCGTCTGGACGTGCTGCGGGTGGCAATCGCCGCGGATGTGCGGCTCGTCGCTGTCTGCGTCGACAAACGCGCCGCCGCCGACCGCATCGTCGACCTGATCCGCTCCGAATTCCCCGCCATGAAACTGTTCGTGCGTTCCTATGATCGTCGTCACACTCTCGAGCTGCTTGCCAAGGGTGTCGACTTCGAGTTGCGGGAAACGTTCGAAGTCGGCGGTCGAATTCGGGCGGGCGACGCTCGAGGGCCTGGGAATGGCCCATGAGCGTGCCGTCGAAGTCGCGGATTACATTCGCGACCGCGACCTGGAGCGGCTCGCATTGCAACAGGCGGCCGGCATCACCGCGGGACGCGACCTTGCCTTTGCGCGACGCGTCAGGCCGGAGCCATTGTCCGCCCCGCTTGGCGCATCGACGGCGCTGAACCCGGAAGCCGCCGAACTGGTCAAGGAACAGGCCGTGAACTCCTGAACCAAGTCCGTCCACCGCGGGCACTCTCGCAGGGGCAACCACGAAAATAGCTGCTGCGATATGATGCGGTTTATTTTCGCGGGCGCCCTGTGCTTCTGCATCGGACCGCTATGATCCGGTAACCTCGTTCACCGACAGATGGAGCGGAACGATGCCCATTCACCGCCATCTCAATCCTGAAAACATCGGCAAGCCCGGCGGCTACACGCATGTGGTCGAAGCGGTGGGCCCAGGCCGGATCGTCTACATTTCGGGCCAGCTCGGCCTCGACCGAGATAACCGTCTGGTCGGCGCGGCCGGGGACTTCCGCGCCCAAGCGGAGCAGACGTTCGTCAATCTTCAAAGCGCGCTTGCCGCCGTCGGCGCGCGCTTCGAGCACGTGGTCAAGCTCAACACTTACCTGACCGACATTTCTCATCTTTCCGTGTTGCGTGACGTCCGTGAGCGCCATGTCGATACGGCCGCGCCGCCGGCGAGCACCACCATCGCGATTTCCGCCCTGGCGCGTGCCGGCGCGCTCATCGAAATCGAGGCCGTCGCCATCGTTCCGCATCGCACGATCGCCGCGCGGGCGAAAACCCTGACGCGCCGCAGCAAGCGAAGCCGCGGTGCCGGCAAACCCTCGCGCGAGGACTAGCGCATGATCCCGTAAAGTGCAGACTTTTCGGACAAGATCATGCGCAAAATCAATGATAACCGAGCGGGAGGCGATTCAATCTGAACGCATCCCGCTCTAATGAGACCGGAGGACAAAAACGAACGTGATGATGGCGAACACCGGCAGCAGGATCGCGGCCGACCAGGCGAGAAAGCCGAAGAAGCTCGGCATCCTTATGCCGCGCTCTTCCGCAATGGCCTGGATCATCAGGTTTGGGGCGTTCCCGATATAAGTCAGCGCACCCATGTAGACCGAGCCCATGGTGATCGCGGCAAGCGTTGGCGCAAGTTCGCCCATCAGCCGCTGCGCGTTGCCGCCTGCAAGCTCGAAAAAGACCAGGAAAGTCGGGGCGTTGTCGAGGAAGGCGGATAGCATCCCGGAGACCCAGAAATAGGCGACGTCGCGGGGCGTGCCATCCGGCGCAGTCATCAACGCCAGCAGCCAGCCGAACGGTCCCGCAGGCCCGGCGCGAAGCATCGCCATGACCGGGATGATGCAGACAAAAATTCCGGCGAACAGTTTGGCCACCTCGACAATCGGTTCCCACGAAAACCCGTTCCGTTCGCGATGTTCGTCGGGCGTGAACGCGACCGAGGCGACCCCGACCGACAGCAGCATCGTGTCGCGAATGATGTCCTGCAATTCGAGGCGGGTGCCGTACACGGTGAAGACGATGCCGGGCCGCCATAACACGGATATCAGCATTAAGCCGACGATCAGGCCAAACAGCACGAGATTGCCAAGACCGCGAACCCGGATCGGCTCGCGCGTCAAAACCTCGCCGACGATGGCGACGCGGCGATCATGCCGATAAAGCCAGGAATTGACGGCGAGGAAAATTGCGAGCACAAGCGCGGCCGCAGTCGCGGTCGGCGCGAGGAGATGAGTTGCGGCCCAGAAGAAATCTACGCCTTGCAGGAAGCCGACGAACAGCGGCGGGTTGCCAAGCGGCGTCCCGGCGCCGCCGATGTTGCCGATGAGGATGATGAAAAATACGACGACATGGCGGTTGCGGAGCCGCGCCGCGTTGGCGCGCAGCAGCGGCCTGATCAGGATCATCGCCGCCCCGACGCTGCCGACGATGCTCGCGATCGCTGTGCCGAACAGCAGGGCCGCGGTGTTGATCAAAGGCGTGCCGCGCATCGCGCCGGTCACCAGAATGCCGCCCGCGACGACATAAAGCGCCGCCAGCAAAGCAATAAAGCTGACATATTGGCCGAGGATGGCCTGGGCCAGCGCAGCGAGCGCAATCGGCAGCCCGCTGATCGCCGCCAGCGGCGCAATGGCGAGGGCGCTCCAGACGAACGCCACCTTGCCGTAATGGGCGTGCCATATCCGCGGCGCCAGTGTCGGCCCGATTGCAATTGACAGCAGCAGCCCAATGAAAGGCAGCGCCCAGGGCCACCCCAACACGACGCGATCGAGTTCCGATCCGGCGTTGGCTTCGGCGGCGGCAGCAGAGACCGGGAGGGCCGCGAGCGCCATCACTCCCGCAGCTGCGCCGAACACCGAAAGGTACAAGGGCCGAGGGCGCGAGGTCATCAAAGTCGCGGCCCGCGTTGCGCAGCTGCCAGCTTCATCGAAGGAATGGGCTACGCGCCTCCACGCCGACCCCGGACGAAACGGGCGACTCCTCGATCGGTTCCCTGATTCGGGCAGGACCCTCCACGCAGCGTGCCGGAAGCCGAAAATCAAAGCGACGCCCGCACCTCATGGGGGGCGGAGCGTCGCCGGATTTTGATGGGCGGCGCCGGGTTCGGCACCGCCGTTTGCCGTCAGTGCAGCGAGGCACGCTTGCCGGGCGCGTCCGCATTGACGTGGCCGGCATCCGGGATCACCAGCGTATTGCTGCGTTTCGGCACTTCGCCGACCGGGATCACCTTGGCGATCTTCATTGCCGCCGTATCGACGACCGAAACGGATTTTTCGCTCGCATTGGAGACATAAAGATACTTTCCATCCGGCGTGAAAGTCACCCACTCCGGCACCGCGGAAATCGGTTCGCGGCCGGGGATCTTCAACGACGGCAGATCGACCTTGCCGATCACCTTCAGATTGTCGAGCGAATAGGCGTAGACCGCGTTGTCGGGAATGCTGGTCACCCACAGGGTCTTGTTGTCGGGTGAGACGGCAAGCCCGTGGGACGGCGCATCGGTGCGATAACCGCCCTCGTCATAATCCTTCGGCACACCCGGCAGAGACACTTTGGTGATTTCCTTCCGCTGGGCGAAGTCGACGATCGAGAAGCCGTTCAGCAGCGAAAGCTGCGTGAACACGTATTTTGTCGAGCCGTCCGGGTTGGTCTCGAAGGCCATGCAGCGCACACCGGCATCCATCTTGAACGACCAGGCCACTTCTTCCTTGTCGAGGTCGAAGGTGTAGAACATGCGCGCCGAGGGCGAGCCGCCGACCACATATTTGCCGTCCGGCGTCGTATAGACGTCGTGAAGGCGGGTGCCGGTCGGGATCGTCTTTTTCAGCGTCAGCGTCGCTGCATCGACGACATCGAGGCCGCCCTTGCCGCGCGCGATCGCGACGAAGATGCGGTCGCCGTTCTTCGATACCGCGGGGAGATTGGGATGATCGCTGAGCTGAACCTTCTTGATCAGCTTTCCGGTCTTGCGGTCGAGCACGTCCAGCGTCGAGGTCTCTTCATTGGTGACATAGACGCGCGAGCCGTCCGGCGAGAAATCGACGCCATGCGCACCGACATAATTCTTGATCTCCTGCACCACCTTGTTGGTCGCCGGATCGATGACGTGAAGGCTGTCGCCGGCGCTGTTGGTGATGTAGATGCGCACGGTTTCGGCCGAAGCAGGCAGCGAGACATACGCCAGCGCGGCCGCGGCCACCAAATATTTGAGCATGTTTGATCGCGACATGGATTCCGGCTCCTTGGCTCGGTCGGGTGAAATCGATTCAAGGTACGCGGCGGCACCTGGCTAGACAAGGGCCAAAGCAGGGTTAATGCTTGTTGGACCCGCTTGCGGGACCTCGGTGTCGGCCGAACACGCAGACTTCCCCGAACGCCTGCGCGCGATATTCCTCCGGCAGCCTCGTGGCAGATAATGCATCGCGCGGAGCAGCCGGCGCAACGCAGTGTCGAGGGTCGCAATTTTGAAGCGCAGTCGGACCAGCAATGCTGCGGAGATCCCGCCCGATGCCTTGACCGCGGCACAGGCCAAAGCCGAGCTTGCGCGGCTTGCCGCCGAAATCGCGAGCCACGACCGGCGTTATTACCAGGACGACGCGCCCACCGTCAGCGATGCCGAATACGATGCCTTGCGGCGGCGCAATGCCGCCATCGAGGCTCGGTTCACCGCCCTGGTCCGGATCGATTCGCCGGCGCAGCGCGTCGGCGCGGCCCCGGCGGCGCGGTTTGCCAAGGTCCGCCACGCCGTGCCGATGCTTTCGCTCGACAACGCGTTTGCCGAACAAGACGTTCTCGAATTCATCGCACGCATCCGCCGCTTTCTCCGGCTTGGCGAGGGCGAGGAGATTGCGTTCAGCGCCGAGCCGAAGATCGACGGCCTATCGATGTCGCTCCGCTACGAAGAAGGTGCGCTGGTTAGCGGGGCGACGCGCGGCGACGGCAGCATCGGCGAGGACGTGACCGCAAACGTCAGGACGGTCCACGAAATCCCGCACCGGCTCTCAGGAAAGGGCGTGCCGGACATCTGCGAAATCCGTGGTGAAATCTACATGACAAAGTCTGCATTCCTCGGCCTCAACCGGCGCCAGGCCGAGATCGGCGGCCAAGTGTTCGCAAACGCGCGCAATTCCGCCGCGGGATCGCTGCGGCAGAAGGATGCCACGATCACGGCGTCGCGCCCGCTCGGCTTCTTTGCCTATGGCTGGGGCGAGATGATCAGGATGCCGGCCGAGACACAGTCCGGCATGATCAAGTGGTTCGCATCCTGCGACTTCAAGACCAACCCGTTGACAAAAATGTGCCGGTCGGCCGAGGCGCTGATCGCGTTCCATCGCGAGATCGAGGCCGAGCGCAGCGCACTCGACTATGACATCGACGGGGTTGTGTACAAGGTCGACCGCCTCGATTGGCAGGAGCGCCTCGGTTTCGTGTCGCGCAGCCCGCGCTGGGCGATCGCGCATAAGTTCCCGGCGGAAAAGGCGATGACGGTCGTGAACGACATCGAAATTCAGGTCGGCCGCACCGGGGCGCTGACGCCGGTCGCCAAGCTCGCTCCGGTCACGGTGGGCGGTGTCGTGGTGCAGAACGCGACCCTGCACAATGCCGACGAGATCGAGCGGCTGGGAGTGAGGATCGGCGATACGGTGACGATCCAGCGCGCCGGCGACGTCATTCCGCAGGTTCTCGACGTTGTTCTTGATCGTCGGCCGTCCGACGCGCAGCCCTACGCGTTCCCCCACTATTGTCCCTGTCCGCTCCACACCGAGGTGGTCCGCGAGAAGACCGCCGGGGGCGAGGAGGGCGCGATCACGCGCTGCAGCGGCGAGTTCGCCTGCCCGTTCCAGGCCGTCGAGCATTTCAAGCACTTCGTGTCCCGTCGCGCCTTCGACATCGACGGGCTCGGCGAGAAGCAGATCGAGCTGTTCTACGCCAATGGCTGGGTCATGGAGCCGGCTGATATTTTCACGCTTGAGCAGCGCAACGGCGCCATCCAACTCGAAGAGGTCGAAGGGTTCGGGAAACCTCGGTCAAAAATCTATTCGGCGCGATCGCAGCGCGCCGCGAGGTTGCGCTGGAGCGTTTCGTTTACGCGCTTGGCATCCGCCACGTCGGCGAGACGACGGCTGCGGTGCTTGCGCGGAGTTATGGGTCATGGAGCGCCTTTTACGCCGCCTGCGTCAAACTCGCTACCGGCGACGAAGAGGCTCGGGCGGAAATGGACGCGCTCGACCAGATCGGCGACGCGGTGATCGAGAGCCTGCGCGAATATTTCGGCGAGGCGCATAATCTGCGGCGCATCGAGCGGCTCGCCGGGGAGGTGCACATCAGGGACGCCGAGCGGCGGCGTCTTGTTTCCACTGTCGCAGGCAAGACCGTGGTCTTTACCGGCACCCTCGAACGCATGACCCGCGATGAAGCCAAGGCGATGGCCGAGCGGCTCGGCGCCAAGGTTGCAGGCAGCGTCTCGAAGAAGACCGATTACGTTGTGGCGGGGCCGGGCGCCGGATCGAAGCTGAAAGAGGCGCAGGCCGCGGGGATCGCGGTCCTGAGCGAGCAGGCGTGGCTTGACCTGATCGGGGGCGGATAAGGCAGCCCGGAAAATAAACATTTCATGTCATTACCCGCGAAAACTATGCGCGAAAGCGGGCGATCCAGTAATCCCTGAATTGAAAATGAGTGCGCGATCGCTTGTTTGGGGGTGATTGGATGCGCGGCCTTCGCGGAGTATGACAGAAGGTGATCCACTTCGGTTTCGCTATGCGACAATGCGCAGGCGGCATGCGGTCCCTCTCGCCTTGCATTTGAACGATGCCGGCGCCGCTCTATAGTACCGGCGCATCGCGGCGTTCGCATCCCATCGGCCGCGTGCGGAGCCGCTGTGCAGCAATCGTCAGGCAATATCGCGGAGACGAGGTCAGAGCCGATCTCGGGCCGCAACAGTACAGCCGTCCCGGCTGGCGGCATCACGGTCGCGCACGCGCCTACCGACGAATCGCGACGCGGGGCAGGCGACGAAGCGGAGTCCTGAAACTTCGCCACCCGGTTGCGGGCGGATCGATCGAGACCCGCAGGTCATGGCTGGTTGCCACCATCGCTGTCGTCATTCTCGCTTTCGCGTTCGGCGCCCCATGGGTCACGGTGGTGGCGCTCAAGGCGATCGCGGCGGAGTTCGGCGGCGAACGATCGACCCCTGCGCTCGCCGGATCGCTGGTGTGGTTCGGCGTCGGTGCCGGCGGCATCCTGATGGGCCACATCGCCGAGCGGATCGGGGTGCGTTGGACCGTGATGTTCGGCTGCGCCATGGTGTGCGCCGGCATGGTCATTTCTTCGTTCGGCCGGCCCTGGGAGCTTTTTCTCGGCCACGGCCTCTTTATCGGCTTGCTCGGCAATGGCGGCATCAACGCGCCGCTTTACGTCTATGTCAGCAAATGGTTCGACCGGCGCCGCGGCTCCGCGCTGGCGCTGATTTCCAGCGGCGCCTATGTCGCCGGCGCGATCTGGCCGCCGATCTTCGAACGGGTGATCGCGGTCGCTGGCTGGCAGCGCACGATGTGGATGTACGGGCTTGTGGAACTGGCGGTGATCCTGCCGCTGGCCGCGGTGTTCCTGCGGCCTCCGCCGCTGCCGTCGCGCGTCGTTGCCGGCGACTGTGCCGACCCGCGGCCCGGACAGGTGCTCGGCTGGCCCCCCAATCTCGTCTACGGCATGCTGTGCGCGGCGGCGTTTCTCTGCTGCATGCCGATGTCAGTGCCGCAGGCGCATCTCGTCGCGTTCTGTGCCGATCTCGGCATCCCGCCGGCGCATGGCGCGGCGATGCTGTCGGTCGTGCTCGGCTGCGGCTTTGTCAGCAGGCAGGCCTGGGGCTGGTTTTCCGATCGCACCGGCGGGCTGGTCACGCTTACGGTCGGGTCGGCATTCCAGTTGAGCACGCTCTGCGGCTTTCTGCTGACCCAGGACGAAATCGGTCTGTTTACCGTGTCGGCGCTGTTCGGCGTCGGCTTTTCCGGCCTGGTGCCGGCCTATGTGCTCGCGCTCCGCGAGTTTTACCCCGTGGGGGAAGCGAGCTGGCGTGTCCCGGTACTGCTGATGTTCAGCGGGGTGGGAATGGGAGCAGGCGCCTTCATGGGCGGCGCGCTCTATGACCTGTTTGGTTATTACGCGCCTGCCTTTATGGCGGCGATAGCCGCCAATTCGGTCCATCTTGTGATCGTGACGACGTTGCTGTGGAGGCAGGCGGGACCACAACCGGCCACCGCAACCGCGTGAACCGGTACTGCCGCGGCTATAGCGCCGTTGGCTGCACGGAGGGCGGCGCGGGTGTGTCGCTGCCGATCAGCCGGGCGGCAGTAGGAATGCGCAGCATCGCGGCCGTCACGCCCCAGCTCAGCGCCAGTGTTCCCGCAAAGACCAACATGCCCTTCAAGATCGCAAAAATGGCCGCACCCAGCAGCAGGTACTGCAGCCACATCACGAAGACATAGTGGATCAGGTACATCCCATATGCGCTGTCGCGAGCCGCCGCGAGCGGGCGGAGCCGGCCGCTGCCAAAGCGCAGGAATGCGGCGATGACGAAAAGGCAGCTCGTGCCGCAGGCCAGCACGAAAGCGAGCGCCTGCGCGAGACTGAGGACGAGTGGGGGATCGCCGCCGCCCATCACCGCAAGTGCGGTCATGCCGAGCCATAACGCGAACATGGCGACGGCCGCGCCGAGCCAAGCCGCCCAGTGCCGGTAGAGCCAGCCGTCCTTCGCTAATAGGCCGCGGTCAATTCCGTAGGCGCCAATGGCAACCCCTGCGAAGAAGTAGACGGCGTAGTGCAGCGGCCGACTGTACTGGATCGCGAACGGCCCAACCTGCCACCAGTCCCAAGGCGTGAAAATGAGCGCCAGCGGGATATAGGCGACGGCAGAGGCGGCCATCAGGCACACCGTGAACAGGGCAGGGTCGGCCGTGATCCGGCCCAGGGCATCGCCCCATCGGCGGGCGAATTGGAACAGCGCCGCTGCGACGAGATCGAATACCAGCAGCACCCACAGGAACCAGGGCGGTCCGCTGGGCCAGAACGGCAAAGCCAGCAGATGCTCCCAATAGGCGGAAATGCTCGGGTCCTGAGCCGTCACCAGATAGACCGGATAGATCGCCGGAGGCATCACCAGCACCACCGCGAACAGGAAAGGCAGACCGATCCTCACGAAGCGCTCGCGTACGAACACGCGGGTCCCCTTGCGCCTGAGGCTTGGCCACACGAACAACCCCGACAACAGGAACAACAGGGAGATCAGATAAACGTCCTGGTGAGCACAGAACAAGTCGAAGCCAAACCAGCGCTCGTTGTCGATGATCGGAATGCTGCGCCAACCGAATGGCGGCGCGTCGAAAGCGGGGGGCGTCGGCGGCGAGGAGCCGAGATAGGCAAGGAAGGAATGAAACGCCAACACGATGAAGATCACGAAGGTCCGCAAGTTATGCAGCGCCAAGCTGGTGCCAGCCGGACCGCTGTTCGTCTTCCCGGCCGGCGCCGAAGTGCCGAATGTCATGCTTTCTCCCGCGGCGGCCCCATCAGGGCAGGCTGGAACAAAACCGCTGCGGCCATCGTGCAGGCGAGCGCCAACGCCATCATCTTGCCCATGCTCGACAGCCCGGGGTCGTTCGACAACCAAAGGCTGCCAAACGCCGTCGCCGTCGTCATCGCGCTGAACACCACCGCGCGGGTGAGGCTCGATTGGAGCAGCGCGCGCTTCCCGGCGCGCCACGCCACGATGTAGTAGATCTTGAACGCCACACCGACGCCAAGCAGCACCGGTAACGCGATAATGTTGGCGAAATTGAGCGGCAGGTCGAGAATGACGCACAGCTCCAGCGTCACCACACCGGCGAGCAGCAGCGGCACCAGCGTCAACAGCACGTCGCCGATTCTCCGCAGCGCAATCAGCAGCAGCAGCGCGATTGCGGTGAGCGCATAGATGCCCGACTGAACGAATGCATGCACCACGGTGTTGCCAGCCTCGAAAAGAACGATCGCCGGGCCGGTCGCGTCCGGCTCGGCAGCAAGCACGGCGTTCACGAAATTGCGGACATTGGCGGTGTCGTCCGGGTCGCCCTTGGGAAGGATCTGGGCGCGGTAATGGCCATCGGCGCTCTTCCATTCGCTAGTGAGGTCGGGCGGGATATTGTCGATCGAGACGTGCTGCGCCATCAGCTCGTCGCGGAGCTGGGTCAGCGAGAACTGCAGCGGTTCGACGATCGCTACGGTGGCGCGTATGCGCGCCGACGGGTCAGCCTTTGCAAGCTGCGACAGCAGGCCGGCAAGTCGGGTGGCGGATTGCGCTCCCGGATCCTCCTTGTTTGCAGCCGCTTTGGTGAGGTCGTCCGCGCCCATGTTCAGGGCTTCGATGATTTCCGCATCCGTAGGCGGTGGTTCGACCTCGTCGGGATTAAGCGAGGCGTGGGTCTTTTTGGCAGCGTCCTGGATCAGCTTGAGCTTCTCGCCCTGGTCGGGCGGAACGAAATCGCTCAGCGTCATCGTCCGCGACACTTGGGGGAGCGCGGCCAGCCGTTGTGCGACGGCATTCGCTTCCTGAAGGCTCGGCTTCTCGATCTCGACGGCATTGGCTCCGGTCTGCGGGTCCCGCCTCAGTTCCAGGAAGGCCTTCGCCGAATTCGACCTCCGGGTTTTGCAGATGGAGCGGATTGAAGTCGAACGGCAGATAATACAGCAAGGGTGAAGCAACGAGGACGACGAGGATCGTGGTCACCACCACCGGAATACGATGGCGCTCCAGAAAGCGATCGACCGGAGCCAGCCAGGAGAACCCGACCGCATGCACCTCGCCCGGCGGATTCAACGCTGTGAGCAACGCGGGCAGCAGCGTGATGCTGGCGAAGAAGGCGATCAGCATGCCAGCGCCCGCGATCTGGCCCAGTTCCGACACGCCCTTGTAGTCCGTCGGCAGGAACGATGCGAAACCGACCGCGGTAGCGATGGCGGCAAGCGCAAGCGGTCCCCCGGCTTTCATCGCGGCGCTCCGCAATGCCGTGCGCAAGTCCGGATAATCGTGGCGTTCGGCCCGATAACGCACGCTGAACTGGATGCCGAAATCCACGCCAAGGCCGATGAACAGCACGAAGAAGGCCACCGAGATCACGTTCAGGGCGCCGACCATCAGAAGCCCCGTCGCCGTCGATACGGCCAAACCGACGACAAGGCTGACGACAACCGCGAAGATGATGCGGAACGAGTGGAGCGCAAGCCACAGGATGACCAGCACCGCCCCGATCATCAGCATGGTGTTGAAACCCGCATTCTCCCGGATCGTCGCGAATTCGTCGTCGTCGATCGGGATACGCCCGGTCTGGCGCACCCGCGCTTGAAATTCGCCGGCAAGGTTGAGGTCGGAGGCGATCTTGGCGATGGCGTCGGTGGCGACGCGCCCCGGCTCCAGTGCGCTGAAGTCGAGCACCGGTTCGACCTGGAGGAACCGCCGCAGGTCGCGCGGCTGCGGCGGCTGACCGCTCGCCAGCAGCTGCCACGAAAAGCTTGCCGGCTTGGCGGCGAGCACGTCCGATAGCGTATCCGATGCCATGTCGAGGATACGCGTCATGTCATCGAGCTTGAGGTCGCCGCGCTGCACGCCGATGAGCGTCAGCGATAGCGCATCCAGGATGCCGCGCAGGCTGGGGTCCGACGCCAAACTGCCGAGCAGCGCATCGCCGCGGGTCAACCCGGTGGTCAGCTGCTCAACCTGTTTGGTGGGCAGGAACAAGAGGCCGTTCTGCTCGAAGAAGCCGCCGCTCCCCGGCTGGCTCACGGAGCGGAAGCGTTCGGGATGAGCGCGCAACGCGGCAGCGAGCCTGTCCGTCGCGCGCTCGGCATTCTCCGGGGTCGACGCATCGACGACGACAAGGATGCCGCGCTGGGGGAAGTGGTGCATGTATTGCGACGCGCGCTTCGCCCACGGCAGGTCGGGCGAAATGAGATCATTGACGTCGGTCTTGATGGCGAAATTGCGCGCCGAATAGACGGCGGAGCCGGCGCTCAGCACGACCGTCACCGCGATGATCAACCATGCGTACCGCGTGCAGAAATCTACAACATTGATGATCGCCGATTTCACCATCGTCCGGCCATTGGGTGGTCTCCCCCGCTCCCGATAAGCGCAACGGACGCAGACATCAAGTTCGCGGGCTGATTCCTGTCGGGAATCAGGCACGCCGAACTGCGCGGCGGCATCCTCTTTCCCCTTGCGTCGCCATGGTTGCCAAGTTGCGCGCCCAAAGTCGAGCTCCGCCTTTGGCGCTGCTCTATTGCCGCCCAATCCGCGCCGGATTTGACGTCAATAACCCGGGTCGACCACGCATCGGCGACGGCGGCCCGCACGTTCTTGCCAACCGCCGCACGACAAGCGATAGAGAGGACCGCAGGGGAGGGAACGGCCGCTCCTGGGCGATGGGTGGCCGGGGGCGTTCGTGTCTACACTGCTGGATGGAGCGCGCATGAGAAAAGTCGCCGGAATCCTCACCCTGCTCGCGGTCGTTGCCGCAACTCCCGCCCGTGCCGAGACATTGCGCTACGCCATCATGCGCAATGGCGAGCAGATCGGTACCCACATGGTCGATATCACCCGCAGTGGCGCAGACACGATGGTGAGCCTCAACACCCATTTGGAGGTCAAGGTCCTCTTCATCACGGCTTATCATTTCCAGCACACGGATACCGAACACTGGTCCAACGGCCATCTTGTTTCCTTGAAGTCATCGACCGACAATAACGGCACCAAGCACAACGTCAGTGTCGTGACAAAGCCGTCGGGTCTCGAGGTCGAGGCCGACGGCAAGACCGGCCCACTCGATCGCAACGTCGTCACCGGCAGCCTTTGGAATGCCGACATCCTGCATCATATGCAGATGCTCGACGCGCAGGACGGGCAGATGCTCCCGCTCACCGTCATCGACGATGGACAGGACGACCTGACCGTGGGCGGCCATCCCGTCAAAGCCCATCATTACACTTTGAAGAGCAAATATTCCCAGGACGTATGGTTTGATGGCCAGCGGCTCGTTCAAGTAAAGATCGTCGGCAGCGATGGTTCCGTGATCAGCTACGCGTTGATCTGAAACGCGCCTGACGCGGGATGATGGACGAGTTTGCGCCGAAAACTCTCTCCCCCGGGTCGGAAAAGGGTGGCCGCCGAGAGCAGTCGGGTGGGGGCGGGCTGGTGAGGGCTGCGGCAACGCAGGTGAGTTGAAAGCCCCCAGCCCCCGCTCGGCAGTGAACCCTCCGGCCCTCATCGGGCGCGCTGCGCGCGCCACCTTCTCCCGCGAGGGGAGAAGGATTTTGGCGAGAGGCAGCGCGGGCGAATCGCCGAAACGGACGCACGCCTCGTGTCAGGCCGACGCGACGAGGCCCGCCATTGGGCTTACGCCGGCGCTGCCCGGGAACACATTGCCGGCGAGCGCGACATCGGGCACGCGCAAGTGGTCGCGCAGGACGCCCTTGAGCACGGCGCGCAAATCCGCCGTCGGCTTGAGGTCGCGCTTCTGAAGCAGATCCGCCTCCCGCAGCCCCGGCCACTCGGCAATGACGCGGCCGCCCTTGACTGCGCCGCCGGCGAGCAGCGCGATCGTCGCGGTGCCGTGATCGGTGCCGTCGGTACCGTTGATGCGCGCCGTTCGTCCGAACTCGGTCATGACAGCAACGACGGTGTCCCGCCACGCCGGTCCCATCTGCGTCTCAATCGCCGCGATGGCGCCATCGAGCGCGCCGAGCAATGCCGCCAGGCGGCCGTTCACGGCGCCCTCATTGGCGTGGGTGTCCCAACCGTCGAAGGCGAGCGCGCCGACTCGCGGCCCGTCCGGCCTTGCCATGAATCGTGCGGCGCTGCCGGCGGAATCGGCGAAGTAGGCGCGCACCTGGGCAGCGGGGGGCGCCTTGCCCATGTCGCCGTCCATGCCGCCGGCCCGCGCGATCGCGGCAAGGCCTATCCGTTCTTCCAGCGCCGCCGCCATCGCGACATCGGTGTGCCGATAAAGGTCGAGCAGCCGCATCAATGTATCGTCGCTGGCCGGTTCGAGCCGTGGCGGGGTCCATGACAGCACCGGGGCTGGTCCGCGCACGACCAACGGCGCGATCGGCCCGATGGCAAAGGCCTTATGACCGGCCTCACGCTCGGGTTGGCGGCCAATATCGACGCGGCCGTCCGGCGCGGTCGCGGCAAGGGCTCGGTTGAGCCAGCCGCTGTCGGCGGCGCCCGGAGAGGTGAGGCCGCTTTCGAGCACGTCCTGGCCGTCGAAATGAGAGCGCTCACGATAGGGCGTCGCGACGGCATGCACCACACTCGCCTCGCCGGCCTTATAAAGCCGATACAAGTTGGGCATCGCCGGATTGAGCGCGAACATATCGTCGAGCGGCAAGGCTGGCGTCGGCCCGTCGAGCCGCAAAATCTTGTCGCCGCGCAGCGCCTCCCAATGCGGGTCGCCGACCGGTGCGACGGCGGCAAGGCCATCGAGCGCGCCGCGCAACACGATGGCGAGGAACCGCGGGTCGCGGCCCTCCGCGCGGGCCATTTTGGGCAGGAACGCCCAGGCGAACAGCACGCCGGAAGCTTGCAGCAATTCGCGGCGCGAGGCGGCATGAGGAGCAAACATGATCATCTCCGCTGGAATTCGGGGGCCATGAACAGCAGCGTCAAAGCTTGCGGGCGGCTGCCGGCCCGCTTGACCGCAATTCGCGTATCGTCTGAAGCGAGCGGCCCGAGGCCGGCCTCAAGCGCGGCATCGGGGTCGACAGCTCCCGCGATGCGCGCGATCCCATTTGCGACATCGAGGCGTTGTGCCATGCCGTCGAGCCACGCCGCGGAATTGTCGGTGAAGCCCGCCGGCGCCGCCGGACGCCAGAGCGGCTCGCCGAGCAGGTTTTGCGCTTGCAAAACTGGGGCAATCTCGGGGGGAGACGCTCCACTCGCGCGCAACGTAGCCACCATCCATTCGCCCGGGCGCTTGAGTTTGCGTTCGGAGTCGTCCCAGGCCTCCGGGGCTTCGACCAGCGCCCTCGCCATTTCCTTGAGGTCGCCCTGCGTGGCAATGAAACGGTCGGCAAGCTTGTCGGCGAGTTTCGGGACTGGCTGGTCGCTGACAAAATGCTTCACGAGCTTTGCGGCGACATGGCGAGCCGTCGCCGGATGGCGGGCCAGCATCGCGAGTGCGGCGCGTCCTTGCTCGAACTCCTCCGCCGGGAGGTCCTTGCCGATCAGCGTCTGCGTGCCCGGCTCGTGCATGTTGGGATTGAAGGTGAATTCCCCACCATGCTCCTGGCGTGCCGGGGTCACCGTCCAACCGGTAATCACGTTGGCGAAGTTCGTGACATCGGCTTGAGTGTAGACGGTGCGCACGCCGAGCGTATGCAGTTCAAGGATTTCGCGGGCCAGATTCTCGTTGATGCCCTTGCCGCCGCGCAGCCCGGCGGGCGAATCCGGGCCAATCGATCGCGCATTGTCGAGATAGAGCAGCATCGCCGGATGCGTTTCCACGGCCATCAGCATGTCGCCGAAGCGGCCAAGCACATGCGGGCGAATCGCCTCACGCTCGTAGGCGCCGGCGATCGGCAGGACACCACGCTTTTCGATCGACACGCAGAAATGATTCGACCAGAACCAGGTGAGTCGCTCGACGAACCCGGTCTCGGCATGTAGTGCGGCGGCGAGGCGCGCCTTGGCATCGTCGCGATAGAGCTTTTGGGGCAGCGGAACCGGCCGCGGCTGAGACGGATCGGCGGGCGCGGCCTGCGGCTGCGGGGCGCGAGCGGCCTGGGCCTGCGGCGGAGCGGGAGAGGGCGTCCCGCCAGGCGCCGCAGCCGTTGCCGCCGCGCGCGCCGCGCGGCGTGCTTCGCGTTGCTTGAACTGGAATTCGAAGGCGTCGCGAGCGGCTTCACCGCTCGTCGGCAGGGCGGCATTCGCGAGATGCGCGCCGGCCGGTCGGTCCAGCTCGGCGAGCAGCGCGCCGCGCGGGTCGCCCGCGATTGCAGCAATCGTTCCGGCGCGCGGGCCGAAGCCGAAACGATGCAGCGCAAGCGCTGCCAGCTTGGGATCAGCTACCATGTCGCGTCTCCGCGAAACGGCCGAAGCCGAAATCAGTTTTGTTTTCGTGGCCGATAGTTTCGCAATACTGACGTCAAGAGTTTGGCAAAATACTTTAGGAACGTTCATCCTGCATTAAATCTTCGTGAAATCTTGGTAAGCTTCGATCGTTTTGTTATTTAACGGTTGCTCCGTGAAACCACTTTTTTCAGCATCCTTGCAGGATTGCCACGGTGGCGGCCCCGTTCGACACGATCTGTAAGAACGAAACAAGAAAGTATAAGTAAGTCACCATGCCGGCAAAAACAGTTTAAGAACAAAGCAGGATCAAGAACCCTATCGTGGCACCATAGTTTGCAGCATTTAGCGCATGATCCCGTGAATTTGCAGACTTTTCGGACAAGATCATGCGCAAAATCACCGCGCATCCGTCGTCGAGCGCAGTCCGCGGCGGTTGCGCAAAAAAGAACCGAGCGGGAGGCGATTCACGGTGAACGCATCCCGCTCTAGGGTGCGCAATTTTCCTTTCCGCTGAACGAATCTGGTTCCGAAGAGCGGTCCTGATAGGAAATGAAAGCTATCCAAGCCGGCCTGAACGATGTCCCAGAGTCACGCTCGCTCGCACGCATGGCCCGGCTGCATGTCATTCATCAAAATCGTGGAGGTGTCCGCGTGAACGAGCAGTTCAAAAGCAATATGTTGCCGACGAGCCGCGCCAGGGGCTGGCCCGGTCGATCGTGCCGTGAAACAAACCACCTGGAGCGGGATACGTTCGGCTTGTGACGCCTCCGCTCCATTCCCGTTGATTTTTGCGGATCGTCTTGGTCCGAAAAGTCTGCAACTCTTCGGGATCGCGCGCTAACGGGTCGCCGACCGCACCGAGGCCGCCGTCTGCCCAAACAGGATGGCACGCTCCTCGGCGGTGCGGATGCCGCCCTGACCCGGATTGACCTCCTTGGCGCGTGCATAGGCACGCACCACCGCGGGGCGGACCGCGATGTCATCGAGCCAGCGTTTCAGGTGCGGAAAGTCGGCGATGATTTGGCCCTGCCGCTCGTGCGGCACGATCCAAGGGTAGCTCGCCATGTCGGCGACCGAATATTCGCCGGCGAGATAGGCCCGCTCCGCCAGCTGGCGGTCGAGCACGCCGTAGAGCCTGTTCACTTCATTGCGATAGCGGTCCATCGCATAAGGCAGCTTGTCGGGCGCGTAATGGCTGAAATGGTTGTTCTGCCCGGCCATCGGTCCGAGGTTGCCCATCTGCCAAAAAAGCCATTCGAGCGTCGCGACGCGGCCGCGCAGACCGGGCGCAATGAACTTGCCGGTTTTTTCGGCGAGATAGAGCAGGATCGCGCCCGATTCAAACACCGCGACCGGGTCGTCGCGATCCTCCGGCTCGTGATCGACGATTGCTGGAATTCGGTTGTTGGGAGAAATCGTCAGGAACTTGCGCTCGAATTGCTCACCCTTGCCGATGTTAATGGGAAAGATCTTGTAGGCGAGCCCCGCCTCTTCAAGGAAGATCGTGATCTTGTGTCCGTTAGGCGTCGTCCAGTAGTAGAGGTCAATCATTTGTCAGCGTCCTTATGAATTCGCCCCGTGCTCACCGCATGATCCCGAAAAGTTGCAGACTTTTCGGACAAGATCATGCGCAAAATCACCACGCATGATCCCGAAAAATTGCAGACTTTTCGGACAAGATCATGCGCAAAATCACCATGCATCCGTCGTCGAGCGCAGTGCGCGACGGTGCGCAAAACAGAACCGAGCGGCAAGCGGGTCAATCTGAACGCATCCCGCTCTAGCTGTCCTTGAAACCGTAGTCGCGCCAGCGCCGCTCCACCAAATCCCAATCCTGTTCCGCCGGCCTCACGCTGCGCGGATAACGGTCGCCACCGTAATTCTCCTCGGGATCGAAATCGAGATTGATGGTGGCGTCGATCAGCACGCGGCACCATTTGCCGGTGCCGTAGAGGTTGACATCGCGCAGCTTGAGCCGCGTGCTCGGGTCGAGCGCGGAACCGAAGGTCGAGGGGAAGAACACGATGTCATCCTCCGCGGCATTGACCCGGTAGGCGAAGGCCCAGTCGAGCGCGCCATAGTCATGGATGTCGATGTCATCGTTCACGACCCAGATATTCTTGTAGCGCAAATGGGCGGCATTCGAGCCCCAGATCGCCGCCGCCGCCTGCTTGGCCTGGCCGCGATAGGCCTGCTTGAGCGCAATGATCAAGGTGGTGCCGTTATTCGCTGGCGGGCAGTGCACGTCGGCGACGCCGGGAACGCCCGAGCGATCGAGGATGTTCCAGGCGAGCGCGGCGCGCTGCACCGAGCTCATGATGCTGTTCTCGTTCAGCATCTTCGGCAGCGTGCCTTCCAGCGTGCCGCGAAAGATCGGGTCGTTGCGATGGGTGATGGCGGTGACGCGCACGGTGTGCTTGGGACACTGCTCGCCGCCGAAATAGCCGGTGTATTCGCCGAACGGCCCCTCCATTTCGAACGTCGCCGGATCGGGCGAGATGAAGCCTTCGATCACGATCTCGGCGCTCGCCGGCACCTGCAGCGGCACCGTCTCGCAGTCGACGACCTCGACCGGCGCCCCGCGCAGGGCCCCCATCACGTCGTACTCCGAAACATCGGGCGGCACCGGCGAGGATGCGCAGAACGGCAGCGCCGGCTCCCAGCCATAAATGAATGCAACCGGCATTTCCTCGCCCTTGCCGGTGTATTTGGCAAAATCCTGCCCCCAATTCTGCGGGCGCCACAGCAGCACCGGGATCGTGTTCTTCTTGCCGATCATGCCGCGGTAGATGCCGACATTCATGCGGCCGGACACCGGGTCGCGCGTGACCGTGCCCTGCATGGTGTTGATGTAGCGTCCGCCGTCGAGGCGGTGCCAGCGCGGCGCCGGGAAGTCGTAAAGGTCGATGTCGGCGCCGGTAATGATGTTCTCCTTCACCGGCCCGGTTGCGACTTTGACTGGCGGCACGCGCCCCGAATAGGCCTTTCGGGCGGCCTGCACGAGATCGGTGATGGGCGCTGTCTTGGGAAGCCCGAACATGAGCGCCACCCGCGAGTAATTCGACAGGCCCCCAGTGAACAGCCGGCGGCAGCGCGCGCCCTCGCCGTAGCCTTTGATGTTGCGGAACAACAGCGCCGGCCCGTCGCCGTTGCCGAACGCACGCCGCGTCACGGTGCCGAGTTCGCAGTCCCAGTCGACCTGCGTTTCGATCTCGTGCAGTTCGCCTTCCTTTCGAAGATGCGCGATCCATCCGCGCAAATCGCCGAACTGCATCACTTTCTCCCTCGAAGAAATGACCGCATTGGGAACGGCGTTGACGTACCAAATTTCAGAGATTGTTTGAGTTAACGCGAGCCCCACCCCCTCACCCTCGGAAGCGCCCGCGGTCGCGAGCGCTTCCTTTCCCTCTCCCCCTCCCGCCGCAGCTCAGAGATCAAGCCCCAGGTCTTGGCGGGAGGGGGAGAGGGTGGGAGGGCCGAAGGCCCGACCGGGTGAGGGGGAGGGGATCCCTCGATGAATAATTCTTTTGTGATGCCTCATGCGAGCGCGCATGTGCGCAGGAAGGCGCGCGTCACCTCCACGCATTGCTGCGGCTTTTCAAGCTGGAGCATGTGGCCGGTGCCGGGCACGAAGCTGTAGTCGTAGCCGTTCTCGGTGCCGAGCGCCTGATTGGCGCGCCCGGTCGGCGGACCACCGTTCATCTCGGGATCGGCGCCGATGAGCTTGACCGGCCCGCCGAGCGCAGCCGCGGTCGGCCACAAATCGAGCCGCATCGCCTCGGCATAGATGCCGGCTTCATTTGCGGGGTCGCAGACCAGCACGAAACCGTCGCCATCTGTCTCGGGCCGCAACACCGCGCGCGCCATCAGTTCGTGAACGCCAGCGACCCAGGCCGTGCCGACGCGCGACTCCGCGAAATCCGTCGCGAGCTCGCCCGGATCGGGGAAATGGCGCCGCCGGTTGGTGGCCCAATCGGTGAGCTTCGCTTCGAACAGCTCCATCGCTGCGAAAGTGGCGTGGCCCGGCGGCGGCACGTTGGGCGGGTCGAATAGGACCAGCGCGTCGAAACGGCGGCCGATCTCGATTGCGTGCTTCATCGCGGTGCGGCCTGACATGGAATGAAAGATGCCGGCGCATTTGCGCGGACCGAGCCGCGCCGTGGTCTCCTGAAAAACGCGTTCGAGGTCGAGGCAGAGCTGCGCATAGGTGTGATTGGCCGGCGTGACCGGGGCATTCTGGCCATGGTTGCGGAAATCGAACAGCACGACATCGAAATCGGCGAGGAAATGCTGCCAATAAGGCAGGTAGCCGTCGATGGCATAGCCGTTGCCATGGCTCAGGAACAGGCGTGCCCCATCGGGATTGCCGTGCCGGCGCACTTTTATGCGCGCGCCGTCATCGAGCGGCACCTCGAAAACTGTACGCGGCGCAGGAACTTGCATCGACATCGCTGATCTCTCGTTATGGCTTGTCGGGTGGGTTTGGTGGGCGCCGCCCTGCAGCGGACGAAGCAAACGACACAACGGACTGGCTCGCGAATTTACTCCATGTTCCGATCACCTTTGTAGCCGCTTCATCTCCCTCGCCCCGCTTGCGGTCCGCGGTGGGAGAGGATGCCGAGCGCCACGGATCGCAGCCACCGGGTACGTCCTCACCCTTTGCCTCCGGACGGGCGGGTCCGCAAGGCCGCGCCTGCTCCCGGTGCGAGACGGCGGAACTGAAACACGCCGAGCAGGCCTGCAAGTCCCACACCCACAAAGGCGAGGCGAAAATCGGTGACTGTCACCTGCGCGTCACCCGAATGATTGACGGCCGCGGCAATCCGCAGCAGCACGGCCGCGCCGGCGACGCCCAGCGCATTTCCCATCTGCTGGAGCATGCTGAACAGCGTGTTGGCGCCGCTCATGCGGGCATGATCGAGGTCGGAGAAGCTCAGTGCATTGATGGTGGTGAATTCCATCGAGCGGGACAGGCCGCCGATGAACAGAATGGCGACGACGATCGGCGTCGGCGTGTCCGCGCTGAAGAGCGCGCAAGCAACGATCATTGCCATCGCCAGCGTCCCGTTCCAGATCAGCGTCGGGCGGAAGCCGAATCGCGCCAGCACTGGGCCGGTTGCGGGCTTCATGCCGAGGTTGCCGGCGAAGACGGCGAGCAGCAGCAGGCCGGAGCGGAACGGGTCGAGGCCGAAACCGAGCTGGAACATCAGCGGCAGCAGGAACGGCGTCGCGCTGATAGCGGCGCGGAACAACAGGCCGCCGCCGACCGTGATGGCAAAGCTCGGCACGCGAAACGGGACGAGGTCGAGCAGGGGATGCGCGACGCGCATCGCATGATGGACGGCATAGACCCCAAGCGCGAGGCTCGCGATGAGCAGCGCGATACTCGTCGGCCAAGCTGCCGCGTTCCGCGCCATCGCCTCCAGGCTGTAGATGAGACCGAGGCTTGCGGCACCAGTCATCGCAAAACCGGTCCAGTCGAAGCCGCCGGGCGTCGGACTGCGCACATTCGGGATCAGGCTCAGCGCGAAGGCGAGGCCGAGCAGTCCCAGCGGCACATTGAGCAGAAAAATCCAGTGCCACGAGCTGTAGGTGGTGATGAAGCCGCCGAGCGGCGGTCCCGAGCACCGGCGCGGAGAGCGCCGGCCAGGTGAGCAGCGCGATCGCCCGGACCAGATGCTCCTTCTCGGTATTGCGCAGCACGATCAGGCGGCCGACCGGCACCATCATCGCGCCGCCAATGCCTTGCAGCACGCGCGCGAGGGTGAACGGCCACAGCGCGCTGCTCGCGGCGCACAGCACCGAGGCCAGTGTGAATGTGACGATCGCCGAGGCGAATACGGTGCGGGCCCCGAACCGGTCGGTGACCCAGCCGCTCGCCGGGATGAACACCGCGACCGTGAGCAGTAGGCCGAGATGCCGACATTGAGATCGACGGCAGCCACTCCGAAAGACGCTGCCATCTGCGGCAGCGCGGTCGCGATCACGGTGCCGTCGAGCTGCTCCATGAACAGCGCGCCGGCGACGAGGAGCGCGATCAACGAGCCTTGCCGCGGCGGTTTCTTCATGGGCGATCCGGGAACCTAAAACATCGCCGGCGGCAGCAGGGTGGGCGTCACGCGGGCGGTCTGCCGGTTTCGGAGGACAGTTTTATATGAAATCGGGTAGACACTGTTATAACCAGCCTTCGACGATAGGGTCACGCCGATTTGTCGCGGTTGCTCCGATAAATTGACGAACGTACCGTTTTCCGATACGCTGCTTTATTGTGATCAAGAGCTTTGCCGACATGTGCACGGCGGCCGTGTTCGCCGGGCATTCGGTCAGAGCTTTACCGAACCAAATTCAGCGCCGTGCAAGAGCGAAAGTACTCGCCGTCGATGCGGCAAGGCGGCTTGACGATCTGCGCGCGCCGCCAGGCAATCACCTCGAAGCATTACACGGCGATCGGGTCGGGCAACACAGCATCCGTATCAACGATCAATGGCGGATCTGCTTCGAATGGCGGGAAGGTGCGGCATGGAACGTCGAGATCGTGGACTACCACAGAGGATGACGCGATGAGCATCAAGCGCGAAGATCTGGATGCCGGGCGGGTCAATTTTGGCGATGTCAGTAGCGGCAAGAGAACTCCCTCTTATTCATCCGGGCGATATTCTGCGCGACGATTTTTTGAGGCCGATGAAGATCAGCGTTTACACGCTGGCTCAGGCGATCAAGGTGCCACGCTCGCGGATCAATGACATCGTGCTCGGTCGACGTGGCATTACCGCGGATACTGCATTTCGTCTGGCCCGCTATTTCGGGACCTCTCCGGATTTCTGGATCAACCTTCAAGCCCGATACGACTTGGACGCGGCGGATCGAAAACTCGCCGCCAAATCGAGCGGGAAGTCACGCCCCGCGCTGCCTAGAGCACGTTCCGATCAGATGGTATCAAATCCATCGTAGGGTGGGCAACGCGCTTACACGACCCTGCCACTTGTACACCAAATAGGCGCGTTGCCCACGCTGTCGGAGCTATGAAAAATCGGCCGACCGCGTGGGCAAAATCGCCACCAAGAGTCTATGCCAATGGCAGGAAGGCGGCGGGCGATTTTGCCCACCCTACGCGCTGCCTAGAGTAGGCGAGTATTTGAAAATCTTCAGCGACGGCCGGGGCAGTGCATTGAGCCGGACGTGAAGTCGAATTTCACCACGTTGTCCCGGCCGCGGAACGAAATTGATGCCGCTGAAGTTTTCAAGTCGGCCAAGCCTCGCCTGAATTTGGGGTCAGGGTTTCGAATCCTTTTGGGGGTGTCGGTACATCAATTTCGACTATAGCCAAACGTTCGGATTGCCCAACGCTATCACCGACCGGCTTCAACCCAAGGCGTCGAAGCTCGTCCACTGGATCGAGCGGCATTCGCGGTGGCGCGGTTCGCCGCATCAGCGCGACTTCGTCGGATGTGAGGCCATAGGCAGCGTTGACCAGATCGGACAGCTTCCGTTCGACAGTGAGGATTTCGGTTGCCGCATGGCGGGCCGGAGTGAGCGTATCCGCATGTTCCTGCTTTAATCGGGCGATTTCCGCGACCGACCATTTGCGGCTCTTCGGTAGTGCGCCACGAACGGCGGCAACGAAGCCATCAGCGTCGAGCAGGTGAGCTTGTGCCAAAGCGCGTCCGGATTTGTCGAGGCCGAACTCATGGCGCAGCCAATCGTGAACCGCGCCAATTGTGTTTCGGACGACAGGTTTCTCGCACGCAAGCCGATCCACGTGGTCAGACGCGTCCTGACGAACGGGTATAGGATAGTCGTCAACAAAGCTCGTGAAATAACGAAGAGCCTCGTCTTTGCCATGTTGCGCTCGCCGCCACGCGAACCACCATCCAATCGGCGCATTAAGAGCACAGGCGATCCACGGGTCGCCGTTTGGGACAAAATAGCTGGTGTTGCTTGTAAACCGGCCGCTCGCATCATGAGAGAAAGATGCCGACCAAGTAATGTCGACATACAAGATTTTCGGCTTTTTGAAGGCATCGTAGTAGGCGCACGAGCGAAGCTCCCACCAATAGCGCCCATGGTCCTCACGATGTGTCGCAACCCCCGCGTTTCACCTGTCTCTGGATCGACGAACGATTCCCCACCGCTTCATGTACGCGTACAGTGATGGATAGGCTGCCTTGAAGCGCTTCTCGGCCTCAGCGTCATCTGGTGCATCCGTCCACGGCCAGTGATGATCGCCGCTTGATTTAAGCAGGATCATATAAAGGCCCGAGGGCGGCGACCACCACCGTTCGATGTCTTGTCCGCGTAGATAAGGTTTGATGACCTCGGCGCAACCTGGATCATCGTTCACCAACTGGTCGCGCGTGGCCTTGTTAATTAAAAATGCTTCGTTGAGTCCCGTTTTAATGCCGTAGAGCGGCTTCACGCCCGCATATTCGGCGAGCGGCACACCGTTACGCCTGATCTTATCGAGCAGCGCCATCACATCAGGCGGTTCGAGTGTCCAGCTCCCCTTCGTGAAATGCACACGCGGCAACGGATACGTTGCCGCGGCAACCGCAGCCGAAAGGCCCTTCTCTGGAACGGCGTCGCGAGGAATGACGCAGACCTGGGCTTCGTGCGCTTTTGGTTCACCGGCCACCGGCTTCCGCACGACGACTACTGAAGGGAACACGTCTGCATCCGGAAACAAGTGTTTGGCATGACCGAAGTCAGCAACGAACTCGACCTGCTCTTTGCTCGCGAACAGATCGCGCAGCGCTTCGGCGTAGCCCGCCTTTAGCCATTTGTTTGTCACGACGAAGCTCAACCGCCCACCGGGACGCAGCAGGCGCAGGCCCTGCTCATAAAAATAGACGTAGAGTTCGGCCATGCCGTCGAAGACGGAATACTCAGCCTTCAGCGCACGCTTGGCTTCATCTCCGAGAAGCTCCTGACGCACATAGGGCGGATTGCCAATCACTGCGTCAAACCCGCCTTTCGGCTCGGCGGAAAGCAGGCTCGACCAGACGTTCGGGAAGCCGATTTCCCAGTGAAAGAAGCGATGCTCAGCCGCTCGCGAGCGAGCCTCGGCCACCAAACGGTCGGCGCGCAGGCGTCGGCGATCGTCGATACTGATTTTCGGAAACAGGCTTGATTGTGGGTCGGCTTCTTCCGTTGGAATGAGCGCCAGTTGTTGAACAAGTTCTTCCGGTGCGATTTGCGTTTCGCCGGTTGCGATTTTCACCGGATCGCCGAAGGCGCCCTCAAGCGCAAGCCCGAATGCAGATGCATCTTCGAAGGCTCGAACCTGGGCACGCCATGCCGCAAGCTGCTTGGCAGACTTGCCTGCCATCTTTTCTGGCGCTGGAGGAGCCTTCTTGGGTGCTCCCTCGAAAATGCCCATCAGGCGTTCGGCCGTGAGCAGTGAAAACAGAGCGCCGATCGGAGCGGTCGCGTCCTCGATCACCGTAAACGCGGTCTGGGACGCCTTCACCTCTGCGATGTCGCTGTCCGTCTTCTCCTCGATGCTCTCCATGACACGCGCGACACTCTCCACACCGGCGATGGCGCCGAGTATTGAAGAGCGCGCCGCGCGCTTTAAGATTGTCGATCGTGGGCCTCGACCACGCCCCCATGATGCTGTCGCCGCAGCGCAGATGATGATCAAGGAAGGACAACGGGGCGCCGACTGTGAACGAGTGCAGCCAGAGCGCCACCTTGGCCAACTCGACGGCCATGGGGTTTTTGTCGACGCCATAGACAACGCGCTTGAGCACCATGCGGCGGACGATGTGCCGATCGTCCAACTGGGACTCAGCAATCGGCCAGCCGTGAATTTTCGCTTCCGAAAGTATCCTGGCCCGGATCGCTTCGATGCGATCGGCCAGAGGCGAAACATAGGGAGCGAAAGGGACGGCCGCAGAGGCTTCGGCCATGGCATCGAGCACGCGGTCGGAGAGCCAATCAACCAGGCTCACCAGGAAATGGCCCGAGCCCATCGCAGGGTCGCAAATCTTGAGGTCGAGAAGGCGGCTTGCAGGATCGAGTGGTAACAGTTCTGCAAGACGGGTCTCCTTTCCCCGAGTATCGCCGGCAAGCACGCCGGCCTTTTTCTCGAAAGCGCCCACGTGCTCCGCGACGAACGGACCCACGGCACGCTCTATGATGAGCGCAACCAATTCCTCGGGTGTGTAATAGCTGCCCGAGCTCTTTCTAGCGGCCGGGTTCTCCGCCACGACAATGCGGCCATCTTCGACCTGCAGCCCGTGCTCGAGGATGCGCTCATAGACCGAACCGAGCTGCTGCACCGAAAGGTCGCGATAGTTGATGTATTTGAGCGGGCGGCCGTCGCCCACGTCGATGTGGGAGAGGCGAAATACGATATCCGCCACAACGGCGTCAGATAGCTGCACACGCGCCAGGATCGGCGCGGCCGCTGGATCGAACAAGCCCCCGTTGTAAGGGGGAATGCCGAGTTCATCATCACCGTGCGCGATCGCCTGAAACACTCCGTCAATGCGTGACCAATACGCCTTCATCCGATCCGAGAACGACGCACCACGGGCCTTCCTGTCCGCCACCTCGTTGCGCAGTTTGGTCAAAGAGTAGTCCGCGTAAGGGCCACTCTCGTCGGGCAATAAGTTGCGATCTTCCGCGTAGAGAACGAACAGAAGGCGATAGAGGAAAATCAAGGCACCTTCGCGCACCTCTTTGAGAGCGGAACCATTGAAGGAGGCGGATGCCGCGGATACTGCCCCCGCGAGCGCCTGACCAAGGGCGGGAAACACGTAATCGAACACCGTGTCCGAGAGATCGCGGGCGACGCGCGCCTCCCACTGCTTCCCCTGACGGAGCGCAAGCTGATGGAAAGTCTCGCCGCGATGATCGGCAATAAAGGCCGCTGGTCCGAACAGTAGAATGAAAAGCTTGAGGCCGTGAGCGCGCCAAACTTCATCCGTGCTGAAAGCGTCTGGACGCCTGTCCAGCAGGTCGGTTTCGCAGCCTGGCAGGTTAAACACCTTGCCGAGATCGATTTCGAGAAAATCCTCGGCGACCGATAACGCACCACGAAAATACAGTCGCCAATGCCGACCATTGGTGAGCATGCCCCATCGAAGGCCGCCTTGGGTTACATCGTCAACGCGGCGGAGATAGCGAAGCATCTGTGTTGATGGGACGCCGTCCTCGCCTCGGCGCCTTGCGTCCTCGCGATCAAGAACTCGGTTCCAGCGCTTCGCCTCAACGACGCAAAGGCCGTGTTTGAACCGCTGCCAAGCTGCAAGTGAGGCAGCCTTGGCTTTGGCGGCGGCGTCTCCGAACAGGAGCGCGTCCGGCACGTCGTCGCGTGCGGTGGCCGAGAGGTTCTGTTGGACCGACATATCGGACCAGCCAATGGCTTCCAGGACCGGCCATATGAGTTCTTTCTCAGTCTCTGCTTCGGTCGGATTCCTGATCTTTGCAAAGCCGGCCAACAACCCGTGCAGCCGAGTATGGAGGCTTGAAATGGCGCTATCATCGATGCCGGCCCATGCATCCGTGCCGCCAATTCCTTCCATCAGGAAGTCGCGTGTGAAGAGTCCACCGTTCAGCAACGGCCTGTCCTATGTTCGGGACGCCCAGCTCAGAACAATCCGCTCAACGACCAAGCGAGTCACTAACGCGCCTGCCCTGAAAAATCCATCTTGTGATCAATCCTGATGCTTGATCATCTCGGGGTTTGGCGGCTGACGTATTTCCACGTGCTATTTCATCTCAATCCATCGATGGAACGGAGCCATCGGAGAACGACCAAGCAAAGGAGCTGCCGATGCACGCGACAATTGCCGAGCAGCAAGATGCACTGAGGGGCCTATGCCGCAGGTTTGGCGTCACACGGCTTGACATGTTCGGCTCCGCCGCCGGCGGCGCCGATTTTGACGTGGCGGCAAGCGACGTCGATCTCCTGGTGGAGTTCGCAGCCGAAGAGGACGATCTCGCGCGCTTTCTCGAATTCAAGCGTGCGCTGGAAGCCTTGCTGGGGCGGCACGTCGATCTTTTCGATCGCAAGGCAATCGAAACCAGCCGAAACTATATCCGCAAGCGGCATATTTTGAGCGGGGCGGAGCCTGTCTATGCCGCCTGACCGCAGTACCCAGAATCGCAAAAGAACAATTTGCCGAGTGATGTCCACCCCTCACCCGGTCGGGCCTTCGGCCCTCCCGCCCTCTCCCCCTCCCGCCAGGGCTCAGCGGGTCGATCTCAGCGCTTTGCCGGGAGGGGGAGAGGGAAGCGGGGCACCCCGAAAATTCGCCGTGCGAATTTTTCGGGGACCCCGTGGAAGCGCACGCGACAGCGAGCGCTTCCGAGGGTGAGGGGGTGGGCACGCGCTGACCCCTTGAACTCTGAAACTGGTGCTAGAGTTGAATGGTTGATGTAAGGAACGGCCATGAGCATCGCGACCAAAAAGTTCTCGGCCGTGTTGTGGGGGTTGGCGCAGCTGATGAAGCGCGCCGCGCGCCGTCACCCGAGCTTCCGCGAGCGCCTCGCCGAGCGCAATCTTGTCGCCCAGATCAAGGCGCGTGACGAGGAGGTCGGCCGCTGGTTCGAACTGCGCAATGGCGCGCTGCGGTCGGGCGCCGGGCTGCATGCCAATCCCGACATCACGCTGGCTTTCAAGAATGCGGCGCTCGGCGCCGAACTGCTGACCCCGCCGATCAACTGGCTCGATCAGATCAACGCGCAGAAGGATTTCAAGCTCACCGTCGATGGACCGGAGGACCTGACCAACTGGTGGGCGCAGGTCATGATGGCGACGCTCACTGCGGGCTGGCGGTTCGGCACGAAGCTCGCCGACGGCACCGTCCGCACCTGCAACATGACCAATGGCGGGCCGGTCTTCGTCTATGTCAAGAACGGCAAAATCGTGCGGATGACGCCGATCGAATTCGACGACGGCGATCCGGCGCCGTGGACGATACGCGCCCGCGGCCTCGAACTGACGCCGCCGCGCCACACCACGCTCGCGCCCCACGGCCAGAACGCGAAGTCGATCGTCTATTCGCCGGACCGCCTGCTCCATCCGATGAAGCGCGTCGATTTCGACCCCGGCGGCGCGCGCAATCCGGGGAACCGCGGCAAGTCAGGCTATGTGCGCATTTCCTGGGACGAAGCCCTCGACCTCGTTGCCGGCGAAATCAAGCGGCTCAAGAGCACCTACGGTCCCGGCGTGATGGCGGTGTCGCACGGCTCGCATCATACCTGGGGCAACATCGGCTACTATCTTTCGGCGCTGCACCGCTTCCGCAACGCCGTCGGCTATACCCAGGTGCACCACAATCCCGACAGCTGGGAAGGCTGGTACTGGGGCGCCGTGCACCATTGGGGCCACACGCTGCGGGTCGGGCAGTCGGAGACCTATGGCACGGTCGAGGACTGCCTGCAGAACTGCGACATGATCGTGTTCTGGGCAGCCGACCCGGAGACCACCAGCGGCTCCTACGGCGCCCAGGAAGGCACGATCCGCCGCCAGTGGCTCAAGAACAAAAAACTCGGCATCAAGGTGGTCCACGTCGATCCCTACTACAACGCCTCCGCGCAGTTTTTGCCGGGAAAGTGGTTTGCGCCGCGCCCGACCACATCGGTCGCGACGGCGATGGCGATCGCCTACGTGTGGATCGATGAGGGTCTTTACGACAAGGACTATGTCGCAAGTCACACCGTCGGCTTCGACAAGTGGAAGGATTATCTGCTCGGCGTCGAGGACGGCATCGCCAAATCGCCCGAATGGCAGGAGAGCGAGACCGGCGTCCCGGCCAAGGACGTGCGCGCGCTCGCCCGCGAATGGGGCAGGAAGCGCGTCTATCTGGCGCCGGGCGGCTGGGGCAACGGCCATGGCGGCGCCTGCCGCAACCAGACCGGCATCCAGTGGGCGCGGGTGATGGTGTGCCTTGTCGCCATGCAGGGGCTTGGCAAGCCCGGCGTCAACATGGGCAATCTGCAATGGGGCTGCCCGATCGACTTCAATTTCTATTTCCCGGGTTATGCCGATGGCGGCATGTCGGGCGACCTCGAAAACACCTCGATGCCGGTCGAGCTCTATCAGCGCATGCCGCAGCTGCCGACGCTGGCCTCGACCTATCAGCGCATCCCGCGCATTTTCATGCCGGAGGCGATCGCCGACGGCAAAGCGGAAGGCTATGCCTGGGTCGGCAAATCGATCGAGCACCAGTTCGCGAAGTTCTCCTATCCGGCGCCGGGCCACGCGCCGGTGCGCATGCTGTACAAATACGGCGGCTCGATCCTGTCGACGATGAACAACACCAACCGCCATGTGCGGATGTACCAGTCCGACAACCTCGAATTCGTCGTCAACCAGTCGATCTGGTTCGAGGGCGAGGCCAAGTTCGCCGACGTGATCCTGCCGGCCTGCACCAATTTCGAACGCGTCGACATCAGCGAATGGGCGGGCCTTGGCGGCTATGGCCATCACGGCCAGCAGCAGCTCAATCACCGGGTCATCGTGTTCCAGGCGCCGGCGATCGCGCCGCTCGGGGAATCGCGCTCGGACTACTGGATTTTCACGGAAATCTGCAAACGGCTCGGTCTCGCAAACTATTTCAATGAGGGCATGAACGAGATCGACTGGGTGAAACGGCTGTTCGATGCCTCCGACCTGCCCAAGTCCATCAAGTGGAAGGATTTCCTCCGCAAAGGCTACTATGTCGTGCCCTCGGAGAAGGAAAAGCTGCGCGCGCCGGTGTCATTCCGCTGGTTCTTCGAGAAGCGCAAGAAAGATGTGCCGGAGGCGCACCCGCTGCCTTCCGATTACGCCAAAGACTTTCAGCACGGGCTGCAGACGCAATCGGGCAAGCTCGAATTCGAGTGCAACAGCCTCAAACGCTTCCATGACCCGGAGCGTCCGCCGATCGTGAAATACGAGCCGTCCTGGGAGGGACCGCATTCAGGGTCGCTGTTTACGCGGTTCCCGCTCCAGCTTCTCACGCCCCATTCCAAGTACTCGTTTCACACCCAGGGCGACGGCAAGGATTCGTTCCTCCTCAACATCGCCGACCACCGCGTCAATGTCGGCGGCTATTACTATTGGGTGCTGCGGCTCAATACCGTGGACGCCGCTGCGCGCGGTATCAGGAAGAACGACCTCGTCAAGGTCTACAATGAACGCGGCGCCGTCATTTGTGCGGCGCTCCCGACCGAACGCTTGGCGCGGGGCGTCTGCCACGGCTACGAGTCGTCCGCCGTCTACGACCCAATGGGCGAGCCGGGCAAGTCGGTCGATCGCGGCGGCTGCCTCAACCTGCTGACGCCGGAACGGACGCAGACGCGCTCCACCCATTCGCTGGCCGGCGCCAATTCGCTGGTCGAGGTCGAGCTTTGGGATGGGCGAACAGAACATATCTCGGCCGTGTTCGCGGAAAACGACAAGGAACGCGCGATCCGTCGCAGTCTTGAAGCGGCGAGCCTCGTCCCGGCGAAATAGGTGCCGACCTTTTGCGCGAGTGCTGGCGGATAGGGCGGCGGAGATGAGGCCGCGGCAAGCCGTGCCTTGAAGTGCACGTCGGCGTCCCCATCTTGGTGTAACAGCGGTTGTTGCCCTTCCTTCTGTCCTTCAAAAAAGCGTCAAACACCCGACGGACATGGTTGACAACGGGTGAGGTCGGGGCCTATATACCGCCTCACATGGCGCGCCGCCGCTCGGCGCGATGGCGCGCCTTCGAAGCTCCTCACTGATAGCGGTGACCTGCTTCCGGCCAGTTGTCGGGGGCAAGGCTTCGGCGGCTCTCTAGGGCAACTGGAGAGATCGAGGGTGCATCACCCTCCGGCTGTTTGAAATGTGAATCGGAAGAAAGAGAAACGTGGACGGCGGAGTCCTTGCGCGCCGCCCGGAACGGGATTGCGACGCGATCAACCATCGCGGAGCTTTCTTGGAAAGGGCGGCTGGACGAGACTTCGGCGGTACACGTTTCAGGTCAACACCAGTTTCGTGCCGGGGCACCGGATGACAGGTGGCGCAAGTCACTTGGAACTCGGATTTGCTTTT
Organism: uncultured Alphaproteobacteria bacterium; assembly: GCA_963844635.1. Taxonomy (GTDB): domain Bacteria; phylum Pseudomonadota; class Alphaproteobacteria; order Rhizobiales; family Xanthobacteraceae; genus JAJPKK01. Next base: position 142,911 of record CAWJPD010000011.1, on the reverse strand, counting down.
CGACACGGAGAAGGTGGGACCTCGTCAAACGTTGTGATCAGCCGGAACAAGTTCTCTCCAACTTGAGAGTTTGATCCTGGCTCAGAGCGAACGCTGGCGGCAGGCCTAACACATGCAAGTCGAGCGCTCGTAGCAATACGGGAGCGGCAGACGGGAGAGTAACACGTGGGAACGTACCCTTCGGTTCGGAATAACCCAGGGAAACTTGGGCTAATACCGGATACGTCCGTAAGGAGAAAGATTTATTGCCGAGGGATCGGCCCGCGTCCGATTAGCTAGTTGGTGGGGTAATGGCCCACCAAGGCGACGATCGGTAGCTGGTCTGAGAGGATGATCAGCCTCACTGGGACTGAGACACGGCCCAGACTCCTACGGGAGGCAGCAGTGGGGAATATTGGACAATGGGCGCAAGCCTGATCCAGCCATGCCGCGTGGGTGATGAAGGCCTTAGGGTTGTAAAGCCCTTTCGGCGGGGAAGATAATGACGGTACCCGCAGAAGAAGCCCCGGCTAACTTCGTGCCAGCAGCCGCGGTAATACGAAGGGGGCTAGCGTTGCTCGGAATCACTGGGCGTAAAGCGCACGTAGGCGGGTCCTTAAGTCAGGGGTGAAAGCCTGGAGCTCAACTCCAGAACTGCCTTTGATACTGAGGATCTCGAGTTCGGGAGAGGTGAGTGGAACTGCGAGTGTAGAGGTGAAATTCGTAGATATTCGCAAGAACACCAGTGGCGAAGGCGGCTCACTGGCCCGATACTGACGCTGAGGTGCGAAAGCGTGGGGAGCAAACAGGATTAGATACCCTGGTAGTCCACGCCGTAAACGATGGATGCTAGCCGTTGGCGGGTTTACCCGTCAGTGGCGCAGCTAACGCAATAAGCATCCCGCCTGGGGAGTACGGTCGCAAGATTAAAACTCAAAGGAATTGACGGGGGCCCGCACAAGCGGTGGAGCATGTGGTTCAATTCGAAGCAACGCGAAGAACCTTACCAGCCCTTGACATCCCGGTCGCGGGAACGAGAGATCGATCCCTTCAGTTCGGCTGGACCGGAGACAGGTGCTGCATGGCTGTCGTCAGCTCGTGTCGTGAGATGTTGGGTTAAGTCCCGCAACGAGCGCAACCCTCGCCCTTAGTTGCCATCATTCAGTTGGGCCCTCTAAGGGGACTGCCGGTGATAAGCCGCGAGGAAGGTGGGGATGACGTCAAGTCCTCATGGCCCTTACGGGCTGGGCTACACACGTGCTACAATGGCGGTGACAGTGGGATGCAATGGGGTAACCCTGCGCAAATCTCAAAAAGCCGTCTCAGTTCGGATTGTGCTCTGCAACTCGAGCACATGAAGTTGGAATCGCTAGTAATCGCAGATCAGCACGCTGCGGTGAATACGTTCCCGGGCCTTGTACACACCGCCCGTCACACCATGGGAGTTGGCTTTACCTGAAGACGGTGCGCTAACCGCAAGGAGGCAGCCGGCCACGGTAGGGTCAGTGACTGGGGTGAAGTCGTAACAAGGTAGCCGTAGGGGAACCTGCGGCTGGATCACCTCCTTTCTAAGGATGCCCGGTATTCAGAGGTCGGACCTGGGTGTCGAGGGTCGAACGCCGCAAGGCGGGAAGCCCAAGACCCGATGTCGCTCTTACCAGGCGCTTAGAAACACACACAGGGCAGTCGTTTGCCGGCAGTTTCCAATTGTCGGTTAGACGCCTGATCCCTGATGGCGGGACGCCGCCGTCTACGTTTCTCTTTCTTCTTGGACGAGCCCAGTGCGGACGACAGAGGGCGGACCACGGACGACAGGTGAAAGGCGGCAAGTGCCGATCATCTGGCCCCGTCATCCGTCGTCTGTTTGCTGGCGGGGCTTGTAGCTCAGTTGGTTAGAGCGCGCGCTTGATAAGCGTGAGGTCGGAAGTTCAAGTCTTCCCAGGCCCACCAAACGCTGGACGACACCATATGCTCAATGACAAAGCATATGCTTGATGACACAGTCAGACGACAGACAACGGATAGAGTGACCCGATCCGGGTCTTTTTGGTCATCCGTTCTCTGTCCTCTGATCGGGGCCATAGCTCAGTTGGGAGAGCGCCTGCTTTGCAAGCAGGAGGTCGTCGGTTCGATCCCGTCTGGCTCCACCAGACGGCACGGTTTCGCGGCTGGACGCATTTCTCGCGTTGTGCCGCTCCGCGCGCCAATTGGTGTTTCCGTTGGGGGCGCCCCTTGCCACTGGCAAGGGCAGGCCTTCTTTGCTGGCGGACTTTGCTGGCGGACTTTGCTGGCCAAGTCAGTCTGACCTAGTGGATTGCGGTTGCGGTCTCTTGACCGCTAGAGCTGCGGTCTATTTTTGGCTCGTCCATCCTTGCAGCCCTTTTGGACTGCAAGCTGCATTTTGAATTTCGCACCCTCGGGTTATACTGGCGGTGCGTGTTCTCTGACATCGTGAAGAGGAGATCGCTCCGAGTCCGGCTCGATGAAAATCGAGGCCGGTTCGCATTCTCTAGGCATCTGCCTCGTTCGTCACTGCGCAGCCGAAGTGGGTTGCAGCATGCACGAATGGTTGTGTGGGTGCCCTTGCCGACGCCGCCTGACCGCGCGCGTCGTTGGAACGATCTCGAAGCAAGCTGGTCTTTCCATTCCAGGACCAGAGGCAGCTTTGATCGCAAGATTGGGCTGTCCCCGGAATCTGGAAGGAAGAAATCAATGCGCATCAATGGATGAGAGCTGTCGGCCTTGGCATCGGGAAACCGGTCGCCGGCGTCCGGTCGCCGATTTCGGGGTGGGTATTGATAATGAGAACGATCAAGTGACTTAAGGGCATTCGGTGGATGCCTTGGCGCTGAGAGGCGATGAAGGACGTGCTACGCTGCGATAAGCCGCGAGGAGCTGCGAAGAAGCTTTGAGCCGCGGATTTCCGAATGGG
>CAWJPD010000011.1:0-135000 GCA_963844635.1 uncultured Alphaproteobacteria bacterium | reverse complement strand
TGCGGCGCAATTTCTCAGATGAAAACATGGGCTGCGGAAAAAGGGTATCGAGTGGACTTGACTGGGCTTTCGCGCAGGTCGAAGGAGCGATCATACTGGAAGACGATTGCTTGCCGGATTTAAGCTTTTTTCCGTATTGCGCCGAATTGCTCGAACGTTACAGGGATGATGAACGTGTGATGATGGTTTCCGGCAACAATTTCCAGAATGGGCGGCAGCGTACATCCGACAGCTATTATTTTTCGCAGCTTCCCCATATCTGGGGTTGGGCTACATGGCGTCGAGCATGGCGGCATTATGATTTCGCGATACATGATTGGCGCATCCGTGGCGCTGATTGGCTACGGTCCGCTTTGCAAGATGATTTTGTTGTACACAAGTGGAGCAAATGCTTTGATGATATCTCAAGTCGAGCGGTTGATACATGGGATTACCAGTGGGTTTATTGCATGCTGTCACGGAATGCTTTATCGGCTGTTCCTAATGTGAACCTTGTGAAAAATATCGGCTTTGGCAATTCCGCCGCAACGCACACCGTAAGTTCCAATGACGTCCTCGTTGTGCCTCGCGGCCAGATGCCGTTTCCGCTCAGGCACCCGTCTAGAGTTGAACGATGCAAGGCGGCGGACGAATTCGAAATCAGATATCTCAATTCTCCAAACCTTTTGACGCCTTTGCCCAAGCCACTATGGTCGGCGTTTGTTGCAATGAAAAAAGCAAAAAGAGAGGTTGGAAGGTTAAGGAAGCTTGTTGTTCCATCCAACCATGCTGCCAAATAACATGATCGGTCTCGACTGTCGGCACCTCGCGTCGCTTGAGCCAAAGTGACTTCAAATGAGCGAGTTCCGATGCCTTGTGGTCGACGGCGTCATTTTTCAATACCGCTTGTCGGGGATAGCGCGCGTCTGGGCCGCCCTTTTGCGGGAATGGAAAAAATCAGGCTTCGCACGCAACGTCGTGTTCCTTGATCGGGGAGGCACCTATCAGAGCGAGCTCGATCAAGGCAATCATGATATGCGTGTGGAACGCATCAAGAAACACGATTTTACGCGCACAGGTTCGGATTCTCTGGCGCTTGAGGAGATTTGCCTAAAAGTAAAAGCCGATTTATTCGTCTCGACATTCTATACCACCCCGACGCTGACGCCATCCCTTTTCTTTGGCTACGATATGATACCGGAAGTGAAGGGTGTGGATTTAGGCCATGAAGGATGGCGAGAGAAGAAACGTGCTATTTTGCATGCGGCAGCTCACTTGATGATTTCCAAAAGTTCGGCACGTGATCTGGAGGAGCTGTATCAGTTTCGCCCTGGGAGTACTTATGTGGCCTATTGCGGGCTGCTGGAAAAATTCTACAAGCCGGGAATCCATGAGATTACTAACTTTCGGAAGAAGTTTGCGGTTGGCGACGGTCCATACCTGCTCATGGTGGGCGAGCGAATTGGAGCGGGAGGGTACAAGAACGGAGACCTCGTGTTCAATGGTGTCAGGCAACTAAAAAAACCATCCGAGTTCACCATTATTTGCGTCGGAGGCGCGCCCTACATCGAGCCGCCTTTGTTACAGGCTGCGAAGAGGGTGCGAGCGCTTCGTTTGGATCTGGATGATGATGATTTACGCGCGGCCTATGGTGGAGCGCACGCGCTTATCTACCCATCCCGTTACGAAGGTTTCGGGCTGCCGGTCATTGAGGCAATGGCGTGTGGGTCGCCGGTGGTGACGTGCCGAAATTCTTCTCTGGCCGAGATTGCCGACGGCGCCGCTCTTTTCGTGGGAGAGGATGACCCAAGTGGAGTTGCGCAGGCAATTGTGGAGGTCGGGAAACCGTCAGTGCGCGAGAGGCTGATAGCGGAGGGCTTTCGCCGTTCGAAGTCTCTTCAGTTTCAAAGAAATGGCCGCGAGCGCGGCGCATGCGCTGATCGAGACACATCGTCGCCTCGATCGCCGCGAGTTGCCGCGCCCAAGTTTGGTCTGGCAAGATTTTCGCGAGGTATTACGGACGGCGCAGGAGCCAAATCTGTTCGTTATATTCGGACGAAACGCATACCGCAGGGCGGTAGCAATAATACGGTCTGTTGGACTTGATGCGCCTGCGCGAGGCATGTTGCGGAGGTTCTTACGGGCGCGCGAGCAATGGACGATCGTCAAGGGACATGCAGATCGATGGTGCAGGACGAGGGGCCGTGACAAAGTTTTGTAGAGGAGGCGGGCCAGACTGTCAGCGATGAGGTCCCGTACAAGAGGAAATTCCCTCGCGGCCTTCGTGCCCGTAGCGGCGTTCTATCACCTGTAAGCCGCGCGGGAGGCAGTTGATCGAACGAACTCAGTCATGTCAGCCGTTGCGCCCGTTGCAGTGATCTTGCCGACCTTGAATGCCGCTGGCTGGTTGCGCCGGGCCTTGATGTCGCTTCTCGATCAAGGGGTGGATTTCGAGGCGGTTCTGGTGGACGGCGGCTCGCGTGACGACACCATTGCCATAGCAAACGCCTTTCCAGGGTTGCGAGTTGTTCCAGCGCCGGGATCGTCGATATACGAAGCGCTCAACCGAGGTATCAAGGAGACGCTTGCCCCCACAATCGTATTATTGAATGCAGACGATGTTTTGCTGCCAGGAGCGCTCACGGCGTGGAGCGACGCATTCGCGCGGGCGCCTGAGGCTGAAATTGCGCTGGGACAGCGAACTTTCGTCGAGATCGATGCTGCGGGACATGCGAGGTCATTGACGTTGCATGACAGGTTGGCCGCCCGCCCACTCACGCTTGATGTCGTGTTGCGAGGCGGCGCCTTGATCAACAGCCTGTGCATTCGGCGCTCGGTTTTCGAACGGATCGGCCGGTTTGATGCGAGATATCGTTTCGCCGCGGACCGTGAATGGGTTTTGCGTGCTTATGCAGCCGGCGTCGCCATCGTCGAGGTCGGGCATCCGGTATACCGCTACACCTTTCACGCTGGATCGAGCACGATGGACCCACCGCGCCGCAACTACGCTGTGATACGGCGCGAGCATCTGGACATTATTGCTCGCCACCTCGTCGATATGCCGGCGGTACCGGGCCTGCGCGGAGCCATGTTGAGATGGCATGCCGCCGAAACCGGCATGCTGGCCTGGCACCTCGCGCGCCATGCCGCGTTCGGCAAGCTCGCCACGACTCTCGCCGAGAGCAGTCGTCGGGCCCCTGGTTGGCCGCTGACGCTCGCTTGCGAAACGGCCCGCCATATTGGGCGGCGGATGTCGCTACCGCGATGATCGCTGCACATATGTCGATGCGGAATATTGCACCGATGCTCGCGCTGCGGATGAGCCTGGCGTCTCATCGCCCATCGCCAGAATACTGGCTGCCCTGAGTTGGCGATGATCCGGAAAAGTTGCAGACTTTTCGGATAAAGATCATGCGCAAACCAATCGCATCCGTCGTCGAGCGCAGTCCGCGACGGATGCGCAAAAGAACCGAGCGGGAGGCGTTTCAGGCTGAACGCATCCCGCTCTCGACGAAGAGAGGCGACTAACGGTGCCCATCATCAATGTGGTCGTACCAGTCTGGAACCGCGCGCATGTGATCGGCCGGGCGGTCGAAAGCGCGGTCACGCAGAAGCTTCCCGGAAAGGAGTGGTCGATCGAAATCCTCGTTGTCGATGATGGTTCAACTGACGATCTCGGCGGCGCGATCGGCCGCTTTGGCTCCCTGGTGACGCTGGTTCGCCACCATCGCAATGCCGGCGCCGCCGCGGCGCGCAATACCGGCATAGCGGCGGCCCACGGCGATTACGTCGCCTTTCTCGATTCCGACGACGTCTGGCTGCCGAATAAAATCGCGGCTCAGCTCGGGTTCATGCAGAGCTGCGGGTACGCAGTGAGCTGTACGGCCTGCGAATTGATCCGATCAAGCGAATCGCAGGTCATATGGCCGCATTACCCGACCGGCGTGTTGCAGCTGAGCGATATCGCGTCGGGCTGCATTCTGAGCCCCGGCACGACGATGATCTGTCAGCGATCGGTGCTGGCGGAGACCGGCGGGTTCGATATCAGCTTGCAGCGTCACGAAGATTGGGACTGGTTGCTGCGGCTGACCTCGCGAATCAACCTCGCCTATCTTGCGGAACCGCTGGCGCGCCGGGTGCCCTCGGCTTTTGCGAACCATCGGCAGACGCTCGATGCGGTCGACACGCTGAGAACCAAGCACCTCGCTACCCTGCCGCGGTCTGTCCGGCGCCGGTTCGAAGCCGCCCTCGCCTTCGAGACGGCCGCCGCCCGCCACAAGCTGCAGGGGCCGATCGCGGCGATGACCCCACTTCTCAAATCGGTATGGCTGGCTCCTCCCGGGCACGCCGCAGTGATGGCAACCTTGTCGAGCCGGCGCATCGGGCAACGATAGGTTTGCTACATAGGCCCGCCACCCTGCAATGAACGCGGGTCGCTGAAGTTTTTGGACGGGGCCCCTGAACGGGCGGGCTGGAGCGGCATCACCGGGCCGATCCCGCAGACGCGAGCGTCTTCCGGTTCACCACCTGCCAATAGAATTGCTCTATCGCTGCGGCCGAACGATCTGGAAGGAACGGCGTGAGATCATAGCTGACGCGTTCTCTGCCGCGCTCTGTTGCAGCCAATAACGATCGAGACAATGACGGCACGTCGCCCGCCTCTGCCCACAGCACCCGCTTGTCGCTCAGAAATTCGCGCGGACCTTCGGTGCGTGTCACCACCAGGGGACAGCTTGCCGCCATCGCTTCGATGAGGGTCAATCCATAGGGCTCGAAGCGCGCCGCGCTGACATAGACGTCGAATGCGCGATAGAACTTCGCGATCTCGGACCGGTGCCCGAGCAACAGAATCCTCGGGTCCCCTGCGGCGGCACGACCCAATTGTTCCAGTTGCAGCCCGTCGCCGACGACCACGAGGACGACACGCTGGTTTGCGTCCGGGAAAGCCCCTCGGAACGCGTCGACCAGCACATCCATACCTTTTTCCGCAACCACCCGGCCGATGCTGCCGAACACGATGGTGCGCGCGTCGGCTGACCATTCGCGTCGCAGCGCGTCAACCTCGTCCGGAAGGAGGCGCGCCAGCGCGCCGCGGACTTCGACTGGCAGCCACGCCCACACGGTTGTGGCAAGCCCGCGAAACCCTTGTGGGATCGTGTCGCGCTGCCAGGTCGCGGCGCAGATCAGTCCATCGCAGCGCCCGTGTTCGCGATCGTCGTAACGGATATGGAGCGTCGCGACATGTGGGATTCCAAGCGACTGCGCCGCCCGTCCTACCCGCCGCGCCGCCGTATTGAGGTGCGTATGCACCACGTCGGGCGCGAAAGTCTTGAGAAACGCAAACGCCAAGGGCCGATGCAGCGCCGCCGGCGTCCAACGCGGAATGACCAAAAGCCTCAATCTTCCCGGCCCGTTGCCGGCGAGCCGCGCTGCGGCGATCGCCTGACGAAACGCTCCGGCACACGGGCTCCCGCCGTCGTGGATCAGAATTGCAACCTCATGACCACGGCCCGCCTGAAGGGTCGCGAGTTCAATGCAATAGCGCTCGCTGCCATAAAGCTGCTGCCCGAAAACGGCGTGCAGGATTTTCATGGGCCGGCCCATAGATTTCCACTGGTTCCCTGGCCGAAAATCGCCGGGCGCCGTCTTCACGCGCTGCGCCAAGGGCGCGCTTCTCAGTCCGGGGCGCGCGGTTCGGTAGCGCCTTGCGCGTGATTCGATGCGGGCTTGTGAGCGGAACCTCGCCGGCAGCTGTGGATATCTGGCCCTTGAACCATTGTAACCTCTTGAGTCCAAAAGTGTTTGAATTATGCCCCACAATATGTTCCGCGCAGCCTTGACCCATGCTAGGTAAACTGATGGGGCGCGCGGATGTGATTCCTTTCAACTTGGTTTCGATCCGCGCTGGCTGTTGAGGGGGGCTGGGGTCCATGCTGCAAACCGCGAAAGTCAGTGGCGGTCCGGCACTGCGCGTGGGTGTCGTCGGGGTCGGCGTCATGGGTTCGAACCATGCGCGCGTGCTGGCGGAATTTCCTGGCGTCGAGCTTGCAGGAGTGGTCGATCCCGACCGCAAGCAGTCGCATTTTGTCGGCTCGACCCTCGGGTGCCCGGCGCTTGCCTCGGTGGAAGAGCTTCTCGCGCGCGGGGTTGACGCGGTCTCGATTGCCGCGCCGACCCACCTGCATCGCGAGATTGCGCTCGCCTGCATCGCGCGCGGCGTGCACGTGCTGGTCGAAAAGCCGATCGCTTCGACCGTGGCCGAGGGCCAGGAGATCATCGCCGCGGCGCGCCGCGCCAATGTGAGACTGATGATCGGCCATGTCGAACGTTTCAATCCGGCCGTGCAGGCTATCGCCGAAGCCATCCGCCAGGAGCACATCCTTTCCATCGCGATTACGCGGGTGGGACCGTTTCCGCCGCGCATGTCGAACGTCGGTGTGGTGATCGATCTCGCCGTTCATGACATTGACCTGATCTGCTGGTTCACACGTTCGCAAATCAGCGAGGTGCAGCCGCAACTTTCCAATGTGATGGCCGAGCGCGAGGACATCGCGCTGCTCCAGTTCCGGACCGAGTTGGGCGTGCTCGCCCACATCAATACGAATTGGTTGACGCCATTTAAGGCGCGGACCGTGCATGTCGCCACCAAGGGAAAGTATGTGATCGGCGATCTCCTGACGCGCCAGGTGACCGAATGTTATGGCTTCCAGCCAGACGGCAGCTATTCGATGCGACATTTGTCGGTCGGCCATGACGAGCCGTTGCGCGCCGAGCTGATGGCGTTCGTCAAGTCTATCAAGGAAGACAAGGCACCGCCGGTGACCGGCGAAGACGGGGTCGCCAGCCTGGAGATTGCGATCCAGTGTCTCGCCAGCCGGTCCGATCGCGTTGATGGCGAGGCAGCCCTGGGAGCTTTCGCCGGCGCCCGCTCCTCGCAGTGGCGCGTTCACTCGGCTCTGGCGCAACCATGAATCAACATATTCGGGGCGACCTCGCGCCGATACCGTTCATTGACGTCGCCGCTCAGCGGCGGCGGCTTGGCGACGCGATCGATTCGGCGGTCGCCCGCGTACTTGAGCATTGTCAGTTCATTCTCGGTCCCGAGGTGCGCGGCCTCGAAGCGGCGTTGGCGGATTTCTGCGGCGCCAGGCATGCCGTCACCTGCGCCAGCGGCACCGATGCGCTGATCATGGTGTTGATGGCGCAGGGCATCGGCCCCGGCGACGCGGTGATCTGCCCCTCCTTCACGTTCTGCGCCACCGCGGAAGCGGTCGTCCTGGTGGGCGCAACCCCGGTATTCGCCGATGTTGACGCCGTGACCTTCAATGTGGCTCGGGCGAACGTCGAGCGCGCGCTCGCGACGGCCCACCGCGCCGGCCTCAAGCCCAAAATGGTGATCCCGGTCGACCTGTTCGGACTGCCTGCGGATTACGACGCGATCAACGAATGCGCCGCGGCTGAAAATATGTTCGTTCTCGCCGATGCCGCTCAGGGGTTCGGTGGTGAAGTCAGAAACCGCAAGGTCGGCACGCTCGCGGATGCGACGGTGACCAGCTTTTTTCCGGCCAAGCCGCTCGGCTGCTATGGCGACGGCGGGGCAGTGTTCACCGACGACGATCATATGCGCGATGTCCTCGCCAGCCTGCGCGTGCACGGCCAGGGAACCGATCGATACGACCATGCGCGGATCGGTCTCACCGCGCGGCTGGATACGATTCAGGCGGCGATCCTCATCGAAAAATTGAAAATCTTCCCCGACGAGATCGAACGACGCAATCGCATTGCGGACCGCTATTCGGATGCGCTCGGACCGTTGGTGGCGGTCCCAGCGGTGCCGCCGGGCTTTAGTTCGGTGTGGGCGCAATACACGATCCGCATCGCCGCAGGCTCGCGGTCGCGCTTCGCTGCGACGCTGAGCGCCCGGGGCATTCCGACCGCGGTCTATTACCCGAAGCCGCTGCATCGTCAGCCGCCATACCAGCATTTCCCGTGTGCCGAGGGCGGGTTGCCGATTTCGGAGCAACTGGCGGAAGAGGTGATCAGCCTGCCGATGCATGCCTATCTCGACGAGGCGACCCAGGACCGGATCATCGCGGCAGTAGCGCAGGCGGTCGGCGGATGATCCCATAAGGGTACCCACGAAAATAACCGAGTCGGCGCTAATGGCGGCTTGCCGCATCAGGCCGCCGATTTCTGCTGAGTATCAGAGCAGTTATTTTCGTGGGTTCCCTAAATTCGGCGTCGCCGAGCCGAAACCTGGGTCTAGTCACTGATATGCTGCGCCGTATTTTGACCGTCGGCGGACTGACGCTCGTATCTCGCCTCACCGGCTTTCTCCGCGACATCATGCTTGCGGCCATCCTCGGCGCCGGCCCGGTTGCGGACGCGTTTTTCATCGCGTTGCGTCTGCCCAATCATTTCCGCGCCATTTTCGCGGAGGGTGCATTTAATGCGGCCTTCGTGCCGGCCTATGCACGAATACGGGGCGCCCGCGGAGCGGCTCCGGCCCAGCTGTTTGCGGACCGGGTGTTCACCATGCTGCTCGTCGCGGAAACCCCGCTCCTCGCCGCAGCGCTGTTGTTTACTCCCGGCGTCATCGCGTTACTCGCACCGGGGTTCAACGAAGATCCCGAACGTTTTGCGATTGCCGTCGAACTCACCCGGATTACCTTTCCGTATCTGCTCTTGGTGACGTTGGTGACGCTTTACGGCGGTATCCTGAACGCGCTTGCCCATTTTGCCGCGCCCGCGGCGGCGCCCATCCTTCTCAATTTTTCAATGATGGCGACGCTCGCGCTCGCCGCCTTTTTCCCGAGCGCCGGGCACGCGGCGGCCTGGGGTGTGTTCATCGCCGGATGCCTCGAAGCGGTACTGGTCGCGGGCGACCTCTGGCGCGTCGACCGGCTGCCCACGTTCCGCGCGCTCCAACTCGACGACGATGTTCGCCGCTTCTTCCGTGCCCTCGGTCCCGCAACACTTGGCTCGGCCGGCACCCAGATCGCGCTGTTTGCCGACACCATCATCGCGAGTTTCTTGCCCGCCGGCGCGGTTTCTGCCCTCTATTATGCCGACCGGCTCAATCAATTGCCGATTGGGGTGATCGGGATCGCTGTCGGCACCGTACTGCTTCCGGAAATGGCGCACCGTATCGTGGCCGGCGATGAAGCCGGCTCGCGGCAGGCGCAGAACCGGGCCATCGAATTTGCGTTGCTGCTGGCAATTCCTTGCGTCGTAGCCTTCGCCTTGGTGCCCGATCTCATCATGCGGGCCTTGTTTACCCGCGGCGCCTTCACCGCGGCCGATGCGGCAGCGGCGGCCGCGACACTTTCTGCCTATGCGATCGGATTGCTGCCCTTCGTGCTGCTGCGCGCGGTGTCTTCGAGCTTTCTCGCCCGCGGCGACACCGCAACGCCAGTCAAGGCGCTGCTGGTCTCCGTTGTCGTAAACGTCGCCCTGAAGGTTCTGTTGATGGGCCGTTATGCACAGGTCGGCCTCGCTTTCGCGACTTCGATCGGGGTCTGGGTCAATTTCTTGCTGCTCACGTGGTTCGCCTTGCGCTCGAAGCTGATCGCCGTTGATGTACGGCTGCGCGCCTCGACCGTGCGGCTCGCGACCGCGGGCCTTGTGCTTGCGGCGACACTGCTGGCGACGGCTGGCCCCGTCATCCGGCAATGCGAATCACTTGGGACCCTGCGTTTCCTCGGCGCGCTTGCGGCGCTTGCCGCGCTGGGCGGCGTTGTCTATGGCGGCAGTATCGCTGCCATGTTCGGCCGGCGGTGGTTCTATGCCTTCGGCCATGGCGCCTGAGATCAGGCGATCGTATTCGGGACGCATGGCTGTTTATGTCGATGATGCGATCTGGCCCTGGCAAGGCCTGAACTGGTGTCACCTGCTCGCCGACGATCTCGACGAGCTGCACCGGTTTGCAGCACAGCTGGGAATCCGGCACTTATCCTACCAGGGGCCGCCGAAAACACGGGACGCTCATTACGATCTCACACCGTTCGAACGGGCGCGCGCGATTGCGCTCGGCGCCCGCCCGTGCTGCCGGACGGAAATCGTCGACGTCCTGCGCCGGCTGCGCGCGTCGAGCCGCCAGACGGGTTTTGAGCGTCAGACGATTGCACGCAGGACGGCCCTTTCAGGCCGGGGAGCGGGGAACGGCAGACGACACGGAGCGTTGCATCCGCGCAACTGAGGACCATCGCGCATTGACCACATCGATCCGGAATTCATCGGCTATCGATATCGTGGAGGCGAACGGCGCTGCTATTCCGACACTGGGCCTCGGAACTTGGGAGCTGCGTGGCCGGACCTGCATGCGCATGGTCGAGCAGGCGCTGCGGCTCGGCTATCGCCACATCGATACCGCGGAAATCTATGGCAATGAACGCGAGATCGGCGAAGGCTTGCGCGCCAGCGGCATTCCTCGGGAAAGGGTTTTCGTCACGACAAAGGTATGGCAGGAGCACCTCGCGCCGCGCGAGTTCGAACGTGCGACCAAGGAGAGCCTGGCGAGACTGCGCCTCTCCGAGGTCGACCTGCTGCTGATTCATTGGCCGAATTCGCGCGTCCCTTTGGCCGAGACGATCGGAGCCTTGTGCCGCATGAAACGGGAGGGCTTCGCGCGACATATCGGCGTGTCGAACTTCACCGTCCCGCTCCTGGAGGACGCGGTCCGGGTGGCGTCCGAACCGCTCGTCACCAACCAGATCGAATGGCATCCTTACCTTGACCAGTCGAAAGTGATGGCGGCCTGCCGGCGCCGCGGCTTGGCTGTCACCGCCTACAGTCCGATCGCGCGCGGCCGCGCCGGCGACGACAATGTCCTGCGGCTGATCGGCATGCACCATCGCAAGAGCGCGGCGCAGGTCAGCCTGCGCTTCCTGATCCAGGAAGGCGCTGTTGTGATTCCGCGCACCTCCAAGCTCGAGCGCCTGGCCGAGAACATGGCCATCTTCGACTTCGTGCTCGATGCCTCCGAAATCGCCCAAATCCGCGAGCTCGCAAACCCGCGCGGCCGCATTGTCGACTGGCCAGGTTCACCGACCTGGGATTGAGGGTCTGGTCGCGCAGGAGCATTCATTCCGGGTCCGCGCCTTCAATGAGGACGCGATCAAAAGAGGCTTGCCATGAGTTCTGCCACCTACGACGTTCTGCGCAAGGTCCCCACGGCCACCATCACAACGATGCTGCTCAGAAAGGGCATCCGGCGTTGTTGGATGAACGGGCCGCGGCCGCTCGTTTTCGGTGGCGAACGGGTGATCGGACCCGCTTTCACGCTGCGCTTCGTTCCGGCGCGCGAGGACATCGCCACCGTCGAGAGCTGGGGCAAGCCGATCTCGACGCGTGCCGCCATCGAGGCGATGCCGGAGGGCGTCATCGCCGTCGCCGACGCGATGGGGCTGCAGACCGCCGGCATATTCGGCGACATTCTGTGCGCCCGTATGCGAAAGCGCGGCGTTGCCGCCTTGGTTACCGATGGGGTGCTGCGCGATCGCGCCGGCGTTCAAATGAGCGGCTCGTCACTTGGTGCGCCGGGATTGCGGCGCCGGCTTCGGTCAATGGCTTGACATTCGTCGGCTGGAATGAACCGATCGGCTGTGGCGGCTGCGCCGTTTTCCCCGAGGATGTGATCGTGGCTGACGACGATGGTGCCGTGGTGATCCCGAAGGACCTCGTCGAATTCGCTGCCCACGAAGGCGCCGAGCACGAGCTTTATGAGAGCTGGGTCTACTCCGAGGTGGAAAAAGGAGTAACACTGCCGGGCCTTTATCCGCCCAATGAGGATGCCAAGGCACGGTACGCAGATTGGCGCCGACGGCGCGACTAGAGCGGGATGCGTTCAGTTTGAATTGCCCCCCTCGCATATCTTTGATTTTGCGCATGATTTTTGTCCGAAAAGTCTCCAACTTTTCGGCATCATGCTCTAACGCATGGCCCCGAAGAGTTGCAGACTTTCCGGAAAGAGGGTCATGCGCAAAATCGAAGGGAACCAAGCGGGAAGCGATTTAGGCTGAACGCATCCCGCTGTAGCGACTTGCGCTGATACGGCCGGGGTAGTTGCCGGTGTTCTTTGTCGCCTCGAAAACCCTCGGATTTTTCGCCCTGCCCTCAAACCTCATGGTCATGCTCGGCCTCATTGGTCTCGGACTGACCGGGACCGATTTTCACCGGGCCGGACGCCGGCTCGCCGCCGCGGCTGTTTTCCTGTTTGCGCTCGCTGGCTTGTCGCCGCTTGGCAACCTGTTGATGGTCCCGCTCGAGGACCGGTTTCCGCGTTGGAACGCCGAGTTGGAAGCAAACCGGCCCGCCCCCGATGGCATGGTCGTGCTCGGGGGCGCCATCGATCCGGAGCTTGTGGCAACGCGCGGAACGGCCGATATCAACGAGGCGGCCGAGCGCCTCACCGCAGTACCGGCACTCGCGCGGCAATATCCGAACGCGCGGATCATCTACAGCGGCGGCAACGGGCGGCTTGTCGGCGGCGCCAACGAGGCGCAATTCGCCGGCCAATTGCTAGAAAGCTTGGGGCTCGCCAAGGACCGGCTGAGCCTTGAAAGCCAATCCCGCAACACCGCGGAAAACGCCGTGTTCTCCAAGCGGATTGCATCGCCCAAGCCCGGGGAGCGCTGGCTCCTCATCACCTCCGCCTATCATATGCCGAGGGCGGTCGGCGCCTTTCGCGAGGCCGGATTCGATGTCGAGCCGTATCCGGTCGATTACCGGACCTCCGGCCGCTCGGACCTACTGAGGCCCTTCCTCGATGCCGCGGCCGGCTTGCGGAGAACCGATACAGCCGCACGGGAATGGATGGGGCTCCTCGCCTACCGACTCACGGGACGGAGCGTGGGGTTCTTTCCGGCACCTCGTCCGTATCATCCGAGCGCATAGCGACCACCCGCAGCTCGCCAAACGGAACAGCCGCACCGCCGTCAACGTGGCGATCCGCGCCGCTCGGGCGTCCGACCTCGCCGGCAGGTTCCGAAGAAGCAAAAAGGCTAGCCAGTCGCTGCTCGACGACCGCCAGCCGGCGCTCCAGCTGGGCGTGCCGTGCGAGCAGTTCGATTCCGGCTGGCTTGAACAGCTTCATGAAGCCCGACCGCAACAACCGGGTGAGCCAGTTGCGCGAATAGCCGCGAGTGGCGTGCTTGACCTGCCGATAACTCATGTCGATTTCGCCAACATGTCCCTCTCGCGCCCCGCTCGGCTGCCCCGAACCGATATGCGGGAGGCACGCCAGGTATTTTGCGCGCGCGAGTGACATTTGCTGATCGGCCTTCGTCTTACTGAGACGTTCACCGCAAATCCTTATGCGGCTGAGTCGCGCTTCAATCTCGTCGACAACCGATTGCAGCAGGTACTTTTCGCGTACATAGACCCGGGCGCGCAGGCCGATATCGCTAGACTGCACCGGAGACCGCGCCAGCTTGAGCATGGCGTTCCTGATCCCTTCGGCCGAACGGCGGATTTTCAGACAATGCACGCCATCCTTTAGCAGCTCGGACGCGCCGCAGCCCCGGGTGATGATGGGGACAATACCTGCCGCCGCCGCTTCGAAAGCGACGAAGCCAAACGGCTCCCGTTCCCAGGTCGGAAACAGCAGTGCGGCATAGTTCGGCAATTTCTGCATCAGCTCGCGATGGGGAACGGCTCCGAAAAAATGAACTTCCCTGGCAACCCCCAGCCGACGCGCCATGTTTTTGTAGGCTTCAATCATGCCCCGTCCATAAAAATCAACAGAAGCTAATTCGTTGCCGCTCTTCATGCTGGCGAGCGCCTCGAGAATAAGATCGACACCCTTTTCCTTGCATAGCGTACCGACGAACACGAAGCGGCGAGAGCGAGCTTGATTGACAGGTCCGGCACAATCCTGGATGTCAGGCGCCCATCCCGGAACGATTGCCAAGGGCGATGAAAATGCAATGCGCCCTTGCCTGAGTTCTTGAGCAAGATTGCCGCTCATGACGAAGGTTTGCTGCGCCCGCACGGTGCGGTCCGCGAACATCCGGAAATAAACGCCAACCTCTCGCTTTACTTCATCCAACAGGGAAAGCGGCACCCGATCCATCAAGTGCCATGCCCATGGAACCCCGGTTGCGTTCAATGCATCGATAATGGCCAATCCACCCAGCCCAAGCAGGTTGAAGCAATAGACGAGGTCGAATGCAGTTTCCGTCTGAATGCGCAGCAACTCGCCGACATTGTTGATATCGATGACTCGGGCATGAAAATCTTTTGCCGCAGCAAAGGCGGTGCCCGTCGAATGACCCAGAAACATGTCCCACAGGGTAAGTGATCTGCGTACGAATGGAGCATCGTCCCGGTTAAATAATTCGGGGCTACGACTGGTCAATACCGCGACCTCATGGCCCCTCCTCCGCAAATCATTCACGATCTGCTCGCAGCCGAGCTCGTATCCGCCAAGGATGTGAGGCGGATAGAGATTGGTAATGACGAGAATTCTCATGACCGCGACATTCGCAGTGCGCGATGATAGCAAGCGCCGATGCGGCGGCCGACACGCTCCGGGCCAAAGCGCCGGTCACAATAGTCTCGACACCTGCGAGACGTATCGGGCGCCGGCCAGCCTTCTTCGGCGACTTCGTCGAGCAGCTCACGCAACTCGGTTTCATTGTTGAACACCCGGCCGACGTCGGCACCGTCGACAAGCTCGGGGAGTGAACCGGTCGCCGAGACCAGGATCGGAGTCCCGGAGGCGAGCGCCTCCAATGCGGTAATTCCCATCAGCTCCGCTTTGGCATGATAGCGGCCTTGCCAGTCTACGAACGTCGAGGCGCAGATATGGACGCGCGCGGCCGAATAAAGTTCGATAATGGTCTCGTCGGTCGGATTGAAGAGAAACTCGACCTGCTTATTTCGCGAAAGATCGCGCAAATGTTGGAGGTAGGCGTGATCGACTTCGGTACCGGCAATGGTCAGGCGCAACCCGCGAGGCAGCGCGCGTACGATGCGATCGATGCCCTTGTGAGGCAAAATCCGTCCAACGTATAACGCACCGTGCCGGGTACGAAGATTGAGCGGCGCCCGAAGAAATTTCTTATCGACCGGCCCGAGGACGACCTCGATGGGAATATCGAGTTCGCCGACCATCGACGCGGCGAATTTCGAAAGCGCCACCACCCGGGTCGTCCACGCGATCGGATGATCTCCGGCCGGTCCCCGCAATTCACCGCCGCCGAGGTCCGTCGTCACCATCGGCTTGCCAAGTTGCGCGCCCACCATCATCGCAAACTCGCCTGACGGGGTGAAGGGCTGATGGATATGCATGAGTTCGCTGGCGTCCGCCACCGACCATAGCGCCCCGGAATAATAGCCGAGGTAATTTGTGCCAAAACTTTCGGTCGTTAGTATTCGGATCCCGACCTGCCCTTCGGTCAGCATTCGCTCCGGCCCGTTGGCAAACCCGACAATCGAGATTTGAAATTGCGATCCGAACACCTCCTTGACGGCATGCGCGATATTATGGACATAACGTTCCCCGCCTCCGAAATACCCCGCCGACCCGAATATGGCGGGAGTAACATGGAGAACGCGTATGGCGTCGCAGTTGGATACCATCGGGGTGTCGGATCGAGACCCTCGACAGTTCGAGCGTCGGGCGCGCGGCGGCGCGCCGCCTGAAGATCAAGATATTCTCGCATTCCATGGAGGAGATACAAGTGAAGTGGTGACGGATTCACTGTCCGTTCAGTTAACGCTATCTTCAGCTGTATTATTGATCGCCTCAATCGGCGGTAATCTTCTCGGGGATAGCCCTTCGATGAAGGAATGGTGCTCGTGGGCGGTGGAGTTCAGCGATGCCCTCGTTTCAAAATTCCCTTCATGACGAGGCGCGCGGTCGAACCCTCCGGCCCCGTTGCAACGTAGAGGGATCCCTCCAACTCGCGAATGTCCGTCGACAACCTGATCGCCGATAAGGGGTACGACTCCGCTCGCTTTCATGCTCGCATTGCTGGCACTGCCGCTCAAGCCGCGATCCCGCCGAGCCGCTCGCGCTCTCAAGTATTCCCCTACCACATGCACATCTGCGGGGACCGCAACCTGGTCGAAAGGTTCATCAATAAAATCAAGCATTTTCGGCGCATCGCCAAGCGCTATTAGAAGACCGCGCTCTGCTCCGCGTCCATGCTATTCTTGGTCGTCACCCTGACATGGCTCGGGTAATGTCAATGGGCCCTGGCGCCTGATCCCGAGAAGTTGCAGACTTTTCGGACAAATATCTTGCGTGAAATCAAAGGGACAAGATCAAAGGGAATTTGAGCGGAATGCGATTCAAGCTGAACGCATCCCGTTCCAGGGATGCTGACGGGACGGCAACCGCCGGGACCATCTTCGCAATGCAGGTCGCCTGATGAGACGTGTCGTCGTCACCGGCATGGGCATGGTCACGCCGCTCGGCTGCGGCGTCGAGCCGTCGTGGCGGCGGCTCCTCGCCGGGGAGAGTGGCGCCCGCAAGGTCGATACTTTGACGTATCCGACCTGCCGAGCCGGATCGCCTGCATGGTCCCGCGCGGTGACGGCAACGATGGCACGTTACAACCCCGACCGCTGGATGGAGCCGAAGGAACAGCGCAAGGTTGACGACTTCATCGTTTACGCCATGTGCGCGGCCCGCCAGGCGATCGAGGATAGCGGTTGCGCCCCGAAGACCCATGATGAGCAGATCGCGATCGGCGTGCTGATCGGCTCGGGTATTGGCGGCATCGGCGGCATTGCCGAAACCGCAATCGTGCTCAAGGAGAGGGGCCCGCGACGGGTATCTCCGTTCTTCATTCCAGGCCGGCTCATCAATCTCGCCTCCGGCTATGTCTCGATCGCCCATGGCCTCAAGGGGCCGAACCACGCGGTCGTGACCGCCTGCTCGACCGGTGCCCATGCGATCGGCGACGCGGCCCGTCTGATCGCGCTCGGCGATGCCGAACTGATGGTCGCGGGCGGTGCCGAATCGCCAATCAATCGCCTATCGATGGCAGGATTCGCGGCATGCCGGGCGCTGTCGACCGGGTTCAACGACGACCCGCCGCGTGGGTCGCGACCCTACGACCGCGATCGTGACGGCTTCGTCATTGCCGAAGGCGCCGGCGTCGTCGTGCTCGAAGAACTCGAACATGCGCGCGGGCGAAATGCGCAATATTTATGCCGAGCTCGTCGGGGTATGGCATGTCGGGGGACGCGTCCCATGTCACCGCCCCGCCGCCGGATGGAGACGGCGCCTATCGTTGCATGGCGGCGGCGCTACGACGTGCCGGCATTACCCCGGCCGAGATTGATTATATCAACGGCCACGGAACCTCGACGCCGGTCGGGGACGAGATCGAATTGTCACGCGGTGCATCGCCTGGTCGGCAACGCGGCCGGGCGCATTTCAATGTCGTCGACCAAGTCCTCCACCGGCCACCTTCTCGGGGCCGCAGGCGCCGTCGAGGCCATCTTCTCGATTCTCGCCATGCGCGATGGCATCGCGCCGCCCACCATCAATTTGGACAACCCATCCATTGAAACTGCCATCGACCTCGTGCCGCTGCACGCCAAGCCCCGAACCATCGACGTCGTATTGTCCAACTCTTTCGGGTTCGGCGGCACCAACGCATCACTTGTGTTTCGGCGCTGCGCCGGTTGATGCCGAGGGCAACCTCATACGTTGCGGCACTCATGATGCGACGCCAAAAAGACATAATAACATGTTGCAAGCGCCGATATGATGAGTTGAAAATACAATCGATTCCAGCGGGTTATATAATGGCCGTACCCGATGACGCTAGGTTCCTCCTTGCTGCCTCCGGGAACCGGCGCGACCAGCGCCCCCCTCGCGCGTGTCGGCGACAATAGTAGCGGCAGCGCAGGCGGCGAGTTGCGGCGCATCGCGCCGCGGAGTCCGCGCGCTGCACTCGAGCCAGAGCGCGTGACGATTCCGACCCGGTGGTCCAAAGGCGCACGCCATCCCGTGGTCATCGCCGGCAACGCGGTGTTCACCGTGCTGATTTTGATCGCGCTGATTGGAGGCATCGTCTTTGCTGTCGCCAAGCAGCGTTTCGACGCCCCGGGGCCGCTACGCCGAGGATAAGATCGTCAACATCCCGCCGCGACAGGGCATTCGCGAAATCGCGGACCTGCTGCTCAAGGAAGGCGTCATCGAGCATCCGATGACCTTCATTTTGAGCGCGACGCTCGCCAAGACGCGGGATGAGTTGAAGTTCGGCGAATATCTGTTCCCGCGCCAGGCGAGTCTGCACGACGTCATCAATAAGCTGGTCGACGGCAAGGTCGAAACCCATCCGGTCACTTTCGCGGAGGGCCTCACCTCCGAGCAGATTGTTCAACGGGTCCTCGAAGCCGACGTGCTGACCGGCAATATCAAGGAAATCCCGCGCGAAGGGTCCCTGCTCCCCGAGACCTATCGCTACACCCGTGGGACCCCGCGCGACCAAGTGATTCAGCGCATGCAACAAGCGCAGCGCCGCCTCGTCCAGGAGATCTGGGACCGGCGAGTGCCCGACCTGCCGCTGCGCTCGCCCGATCAACTGGTGACGCTCGCCTCGATCGTCGAGAAGGAGACGGGACGAGCCGACGAACGAAGCCGCGTCGCTGCGGTATTCGTGAACCGTCTCAAGCAGCATATGAAGCTGCAGTCGGACCCGACCATCATCTACGGACTTGTAGGCGGCAAAGGCACGCTCGGCCGTCCCATCCTGCGCAGCGAAATCGAGCAGTCCACGCCCTACAACACTTATGTGATCGATGGCTTACCGCCAGGACCGATTGCCAATCCAGGGCGCGCCGCGCTTGAGGCGGTCGCTAATCCAGCGCGCACGAAAGAACTCTATTTCGTCGCAGACGGCACCGGCGGGCACGCCTTCTCCGAAACGCTCGACCAACATCAGAAGAACGTGGCCAAGCTGCGGGCGCTTGAGCAGGCCCAGCGTGACGGAACTCAGACGCAACCGACGGCGGCCATCCCTGCTGCCGCGCCCGCGCCCGTCACTCCGGCCAATGCCGTACCTGGCAATCGGCGATCGGGGCCAGTGACGAGCACGGTCTTCGCAACAAACGCAACCAGCAAGATAGCGGTCTGCGCTGGCTAAACCACCCGACGAGCGTGCCCCGTCTCGGAGCGGCTTTCCAACGCGCCTCGATGCGCTGGGTTCGGCGTGGTCGCGGCGCTCGAGGTTGAGCGATGGCGCTGTCGAGCATGACGGGATTCGCGCGCGGCCACGGGGTCTGCGGCGCTTATGGCTGGGCCTGGGAAATCAAGTCGGTCAATGCCAAGGGACTTGAGGTCCGCCTGCGCCTGCCACCAGGTTGGGACGTCATCGAGGCTGCCGCGCGCACAAAGGTCCCCGCCGTGCTGTCGCGCGGCACGGTCTATGCCACGCTGACCGTCGAGCGGCACGGCAAGGCGCCGGTCGTCCGGGTCAATGAGGCGGTGCTCGAGGCAGTTCTGGGCGCGATCAAGGGGCTGCATGGCCAGGGTCGATGCCGAGCGCCCGCGTCTCGACGGCATTCTCGCTATCAAGGGAGTCGTCGAGGTTGCCGAGGCGGAGGAGTCCGAGGACGAGCGGCAGTCCGCCGAAGCTGCGGTCATGGACGGCTTTGCAGCCGCGCTCGACCAACTCGCCGAGATGCGCCGGCATGAGGGCGACGCCATCGCCCGTATCCTCGCGTCGCGCCTCCGGGAGATCGCAGCGCTTGCCGCGCGCGCTGAAGCCGCCGCCAACAGCCGGCCCGACGTCATCCGGCAGCGGATTGCCGAGCAGGTTTCGGCGCTGCTGGAAGCGTCGGATCGGTTCGATCCCGACCGCCTGCATCAAGAGGCGGTACTGATCGCGGCCCGCGCTGACGTGCGCGAAGAGCTGGATCGCCTCGCGGCCCATGTCGAGCAGGCGCAGGGCATGATGAAGACGGGCGGCGCGGTTGGCCGCCGACTCGATTTCCTGTCGCAGGAACTCAACCGCGAATCGAATACCCTATGCGCCAAGGCCAATGATATCGACCTCACCAAAATCGGCCTCGAACTCAAGAACGTCGTCGAACAGTTCCGGGAACAGGTGCAGAACCTCGAATAGGGCGGGATGCTTTCAGCTTGGTTCGCTTCCCCCTCGGTCGGGTTTGATTTTGCGCATGACCTGGTCCGAAAAGTCTGCAGCTTTTCGGGATCATGTTCCTCTGATTTTGCGCATGACCCGGTCCGAAAAGTCCGCAACTTTTCGGGACCATGCGCCGGCCGCGCCATTCGGACAGGTCGACGGACACATGCGAATGCCGGGTTTGCGGGATAGACTGGCTGCGCGCAGATGATCCACAACCAGTCATGTTGGACCCGGTAACGCCACCCCAAAGGCCTGCTGATCCCGTTGAGGTCGCGCGCCGCGGCATCATGCTCGTTCTGTCGTCGCCCTCCGGGGCCGGCAAGACCACATTGTCGCGACTGTTGCTGGACCGGTTTGCCAATGTCGCGATGTCGGTCTCGGTGACGACCCGCCCGCCGCGCCCGGGCGAGACCGAAGGCGTCGATTATCATTTCATCGATCACAATCGTTTTGACGCGATGGTCACGCGCGGCGACCTGCTCGAATGGGCGGAAGTTTTCGGCAACTGCTACGGCACACCGCGCGCACCAGTCGAGCACGTCCTCGCCGAAGGCCGCGACGTTCTGTTCGACATCGACTGGCAGGGCACGCAGCAGCTGCGCGAAAATGGCCGCGCCGATCTCGTCAGCATTTTCGTGCTGCCGCCATCGATTCCGGACCTCGAAGCGCGGCTGCGCACGCGCGCGCAGGATAGTGACGACGTAATCCATGCGCGGATGGCCAAGGCCGCCGACGAGATGAGCCACTGGGCGGAATACGACTATGTCGTCATCAATCGCGACATCACCCAGGCTTTTGAAGCGATCGGCGCGATCCTTTCCGCCGAGCGGCTCAAGCGCGAGCGCCAGGTCGGGCTGTCCGGCTTCGTCCGCTCGCTGCAAGCGAAGCTTTAGACCGGGATGCGTTCATTTTGCATTCTCCCGCTCGGTTCGCTTTGATTGTGCCCATGATCTTTGTATCGCCCTGCAACTTTTCGATCATGCGCTGGCGAGCAGTGTCGCCCTCAACTCTGCCTCGTGCCGGATGGTCAGAGCGATCGGGAACGGGGTGGTCCGCGCAAGGAGGTCCGCGGCGACAGGATCGCCACGCATCCGTGCGAAATCCTTTTCCGTTGTGACGAGGAGCAGCGCCTCGCTTTCGGCCCGCCTGACAAGATCGGCGATCTCGGCCGCTCGGTAGCGGTGGTGGTCTGAAAAGCTTTTGCGCACCACGACGGGGATCCCACACCCCTCCAGCGTCGCAAAGAATTTGGACGGACGGCCAATGCCGGCGAAGGCGAGCACCGGCTTGCCCGCAAGCGCTGCCGCCACCGCCGGGATCCGGCCGCACTTCCCCTGAAAGAATAAGGAGGCCGCGCTGCCTTGCGAACGAAATAGCCGCCTCTGCCGCCTTGACGCCGTCCCAAGCTGGGTGCGTTCCCGGCGGCCGCGCGGCCTCGACGAGCAGTACGGCGTCGATATGCGCGAGTTGCATCGTGATCGCGGCTCGGAGCGGTCCTGCCGGAAACACCCGGCCGTTTCCCAAGCCGCCATGGCGATCGATCACGGCGATCGCGTAGTCCTTCGCAAGTGAGGGGTTCTGCAGACCGTCGTCCATGATGACAAGGTCGGCGCCCGCCCTCACGGCCGCGTCCGCCCCCGCCGGGCGATCGCGTGAAACGATTGTCGGCGCGACGGCGGCGAGCAGCAGCGGCTCGTCGCCAAGCTCTTCGCCGCCGAGTGACCATCGACCCGTAGCGGGCCGCGGAGCCGACCGCCATAGCCGCGCGAAAGGAAGAACGGATGCCGTCCCGCCGCAATCATCAGCTTCGCGATGGCAATGGCGGCGGGCGTCTTGCCAGCGCCACCAAGCGTGAAATTGCCGATGCAGATGACGGGAACGCGCGCGCGCGCGACCGGGCTGCGCCATCCGCCAGGCCGCGATCGCGCCGTAGCAGGCCGCCGCCGGTCGCGAGCAGCGTCGCCGCCGCGCCGGGTTGCCGGCGCCAGAAGGCGGGATCACGCATTGATGGCCCGGTTTTCGATCCGAAGCTGCAGGAAATAGGGTTCGATCGCGGCAAGGGTGCGCTCGAGCGCGCCGCTAAGTTGCTCGACGCAATGTCGTGCTGCCGCCGCTGCCCGATCGCGCGCCAAGCCGTCCTTGATCCAGGCGCCTATCCGCAGCGTCAGGGCGGCGGCGTCGGTGACCATTCTCGTCCCCTCGCAACGGTCAAGCTCGTCATAGAGTTCGTCGAAATTCCCGATATGGGGACCATGCAGGACGGCGGCGCCGAGCTTGATCGCCTCGATCGGGTTTTGACCGCCGTGCCGGACCAGCGAGCCACCCATGAACACAATGGGCGCAATCCCATATATGAGGCCAAGTTCGCCGAGTGTATCGAAGATGTAGATATCAGTGAGTGGGTCCGGCAGCGCCCCCTGTGACCTTTGACACCAAGAGAGGCCGCGCTTCGGCGGCAATTTTGGCGACCTCGGCACCACGATGCGGATGTCGCGGGGCGATGATGGTGAGCAGCGCCGGGAAGGTAATACTGCAGCCGGCGGTGAACATCGGCCACGATACTTTCCTCGCCGGGATGCGTCGAGGCGGCAACCACGACCTTCGGCCCTGGGTAGCTTCGGTCAGGGCCGCGAGGTTGTGCGGGTCGGGCGGGGTGATCGGAACGTCGAGCTTGAGATTGCCACTGACGCCGACACGCGGCGCGCCAAGCGCGGCAAAACGCTGGCCGTCCTGCGGGGAGCGCGCCAAGCAAAGATCGAACCGTCGCAGCAACGTCTCGATCGTTTTCGGGAACCAGCGCCAACGGGCAAACGATCGTTCCGACATGCGTCCGTTGATGAGGATCAAAGGCACGCCGCGGTTCGCGATGGATACGATCAGATTGGGCCACAATTCCAATTCGACGAAGAGCGACGAGATCCGGGTGCCAATAGTCCAGGAAACGGTTGACGAAGGCCGGCATGTCGAGCGGGATGAATTGATGGAATGCACCGGGTGGCAGCCGCTTAGCCGCGAGTGCCGCCGAGGTCACGGTTCCGGTGGTGACAAGGACGGTAAAATCGCGGGAACGGATGCCGGCGACAAGCGGCAGCATTGCCGCGAATTCGCCGACACTCGCCCCATGCACCCATACCAGGGGACCGGGCGGGCGCGGTGCGCTTGGCAGGCCCCGCCGTTCCGCCATCCGATCGGGATTTTCCTTGCCGCGCCGACGACGGCGCTCGAGATACGGGGGCGCAAAGGGGGTGGCCACGCTGGTGGCCATTCGATAGGCGGCGATCGGCAGCGGGGTCCGTTCAGGCGCCATCGGCATCGGGAACCTTGCGATCGACAATCGCGTAGGCGCGCCGGGTCGCCTCCTGAAGCCGCTGTTGCAACGTCGCGCGGCATTCCTCCATGGCAGCTTTGTCGGCGTCCATCGGCACCCGGACCGGCTCGCCAGCGACCATCGCAATGCGGCCGAATGGCAGGTTCACCGCCGACCGGTCCCAGTTGTCGAGCACGATTCGCCTGCTGGTGGCAATTGCGGCAGCGTAGATCGGACGTCCCGAATCACGCCCGAACATCACGATGCCCATCCCGGCGACCCGCGCCACCTTCGGAACGTCGGCGGTCAACGCCATGTTATAGCCTTCTCGCAGCGCGTCCAGCATGCCCTGATACGCTCCGACACCGCCCTTGAGGTCGAACCGGCCGCCATGATCGCCTGAACCGCGCAACGGAATGACGCCGAGCCGCTGCGCCGCGTAGGCATTGATCTCCCCATCGCGGTGTCGCGAGATCAGCACTTTGACACGGTGTTTGCGGCGGACAAACGGCGCCATGAAATGCTGACCATGCCACAGGGCAAGGATCACCGGTTGGTCGGGTTCGATGCGATCATAGGCGTCGGCCGGATCAATCGTGAGCAGGTTCGTGCGCCACACGAGCCGTAGATATCCGGCAGCTATGAAACCAAGTGTTTTCTGAAGGGCGGGTGAGCGCGCAATGCGGCGTGAGGACAGCATGACGACTGCGCTCAACGCGCGGCGTGAGAGGTGGCGCCAGGATCCAACAGCCGGTGCAGATGCACGATGAAATACCGCATCTGCGCATTGTCAACGGTTAGCTGGGCCTTCGCCCGCCAAGCCGCATAGGCGGTGGCGTAATTCGGGGTAGATGCCGACGATGTCGAGTTTGTCGGTATCGGCGAAATCGGTGCCGTCGATCCGGGCAAGCTCACCGCCAAACACCAGATGGAGCAGTTGTTTCGCGCCTCCCTCGCCGTTCATGAAGGTTCCTCGCCTGCAAAATAACTGAATCATCCTCGTCCGATTGGCGATGCCAGGCTGCTGGTCTTTCCCAGGTATCTTGCAGTTATTTTCGCGGGTGCCCTCAAGCGGTGCGTCAGCGAAAAGAGCCCCTGGTGCTGTTCCAGCAGCGCGCACAGCGCGCGGTGGCGCGGACGCCCCGCAGCGACAAGCGCTTCGTGAACTCCGGTGATGCCGTTGTAGATGAGCCCGCCCCGGCGGTGGTGGTAAGCGCCCCGCCGGCTTCGTGCACCAAAAGGTCGGCAGCGGCAAGGTCCCAATCGCGGCAATTCCGGCTCGCGAATGCAGCGTCGAAAGTTCCCGCGGTGACACGGGCGAAGCGGAGCGCGACCGAGTGCACGAGCGGTGCGACACGAATAGCGGGCGCTATCCTGGCCAAACGCTCCGTCAGCCCTTTCGGGCCGCCAATCCACGCGCCAGCAACAGAATCACCAAGAGTAACGGCGAGCGGCCGGCCGTTGCACGTCACGCCGGCGCCAGCCGATGCGAGGAAGAACTCGTCGCTCATGGGGGCATAAAGCGCACCCAGAACCGGCCTTTCCTTCTCGACGAGGGCAACCGACACCGTCCAATCCGGGCGGCCTGCGATGAACGCCCTCGTTCCGTCGATCGGATCGACGACCCAAACCCGGGTCGCGGCGAGCCGTGCGGGCGAGTCTGCGGTTTCTTCGGAGAGCCAGCCGACATCCGGTGCGACATGCGCGAGTCGCCCCTTGAGGAAGCCGTCGACCGCGATATCCGTTTCCGATACGGGCGAGGACTTGTCCTTCAGCCAAGTCTTCATCGGCTTGCCAAACGCCGCGCGGGCGAGTTCCCCGGCTTCGCGAACCACGGCTGCGAGCTGTGCAGCCAATGGGTGCACTTGCCCAGGCACGTGAGCCTCATCGCGTCTGGAACTTGGCTCTGTCATCCGCACCGACTGCCGGCGGCCGCATCATCCGCCGTCATCGCTGCAAGTGCTGCGCCAGCAACGGGCGTCGGATATGGGGGACGAAATGTGGGCATTCGCGTGAACCCGGAGATCGCAGTGATGAACCCCATTTCCGCAAACCCGTTGAAGCCCGTTTCGCAACACGTGCGGCGCCGGCAGCGGCCATGGCAACATCGGCTTGCCGCCGCTGCCCATTTGAAGCGGTGCGGCAACATCTTATCAAGCATGACATCCGAAGGCGCGGCACCAACCAGCGATTAACCAGGCTTTTTAAGCGGGTTTCGACGGTGTCCAGCTAAGGTCGGCAGCGATCGACCGGGTCACAGAGCCACGGCGACAGGGACTTGTGAGGCGTTGAATGAGTGCCGGCGGGGGCCAACCTGCCGGGTCGGGCCGCATCTCGCGGCTCGACCCCCTTGCATTGCCGTTGCGCTTTCGCGTTGCCGATTCCGGCGCCGACGGACGCGAGCGGCTGGTCATGCTGAACGGCAAGAGTGTTCTCTTGCTGCGTTTCGTGCGCGGCGTGCGCATCTCGGTGTCGGTCCCGGTCTCGTCCTTTCTCGGCGTTGCCATGAGGCTCGTTTCTCTCCAACGCAACACCGGCGCGGTTGGGGTCTTTCTGGAACATCGCGATCCGGAGCTGACCGTTCCGCTATTCGCCGCCATCGACGCAACGGACGTTCTCGCCGAATGGCGGCTCTGGGGGCGCGTGCTCGGCCTGCCGTTGCTTGCACCGGACGCGGATGGGCGCCTCTCCGAAGCCTTCTCGCGCATTGGCGGGGTCCGGGTTTCGCGTCCTAAAGCCCGGCGCAGTCAGCATGGGACGGTGGCAAGGCGTCGCCCTCGCATCCTGTTGCGCCGCAAAGGCGGCTTGCGCCGAACAATCACCGTCCACAAGGAGCGCGGAGCTCATCGCCCCGGATTAGGCGGGACGCGTCGGCCTGAATCGCATTCCGCTCAATGCCGTTTGATTTTGCGCCCGACATTCGTCGGAAAAGTGTGCACCTCTTCGGGACTAGGCGCGAGCTGCCGCCGCGCATCGACCATGCCACCCCCATAGCGCGCGTCGAAGGCGCAGCCCTTCCTTTGCGCCAGCACGCGAATGGCAATGCCGAAGATTTAGAGGGGGCCGGAATCACGTGGCCCCCGGCAAGTGGCCGACCGGCTGAAACTCGAAAATTCAGGACTTCGCGTTGTTCTCGAGAAATTTGACGGCGTCGCCGACGGTCAAAATGGTCTCCGCGGCATCATCGGGAATCTCACAGCCGAATTCCTCTTCAAAGGCCATGACGAGCTCGACGGTATCGAGGCTGTCCGCACCGAGGTCGTCGATGAAGCTCGCAGAATCGGTGACCTTGTCGGGTTCGACTCCGAGATGTTCTACGACAATCTTCTTAACCCGCTCGCCAATGTCGCTCATTTCGAACCTCGTGCGCCCGTGGGTCGAACTCGACCGCCTGCCCGATCTCGCTCCCGTTGCACGCGCGGCGAGAACAGCAAGCCACAGCCTTGTCGCGCTCGACGGCGGCGGGACAAACCCCAGCCTTCGGTTATTGACGGTGAACCCAGCCCCACACCCTTCGTCCAGCCCGCCGGGGGTTATCATACTTCAATTGGCTTGACCAGCATCGTGGCGGCCCCGCCGGGACGCGCCCTCAGCCCCGCGGGGGGCCGTCAAAGTCCTCAGATCATTGCCATTCCGCCATTGACATGCAGCGTCTGGCCGGTGACATAGGCGCCCTCATTGGAGGCCAGATAGACCGCAGCGGCGGCAACATCTTCCGGCGCGCCAAGCCTGCTGGCGGGCACCAGCGCCAGGATCGCGTCCTTCTGCTTCTCAGTGAGCGCCTGGGTCATCGCCGTTTCGATAAAACCGGGCGCGATCACGTTCGCGGTGATGCCGCGTGACGCGACTTCCTTCGCCAGCGACTTCGTCATCGCGATCATGCCGGCCTTGGCGGCCGCGTAGTTCGCCTGCCCGGCATTGCCGGTCACACCGACCACTGACGCGATGCCGATGATGCGGCCGAATCTGCGGCGCATCATTCCGCGCATGGCTGCGCGCGCGAGGCGGAATGCGGAGGTGAGATCTACAGCGAGCACCTGGTCCCATTCCTCGTCTTGCATGCGCACCAAAATATTGTCTCGGGTGACACCGGCATTGTTTACCAGAACGTCGACATGACCCATCGCCGCCTCGGCGCCGGGAACGAGGTTGTCCACCTCGGCGCGTTCGGCAAGGTTGCACGGCAGCACATGGACTCGGCCGCCAAGTTGTCCGGCGAGCGAGTCGAGGAGATCGGTGCGCCTTCCCGAAATCGCGACGACGGCGCCGCTCGCATGCAGCGTGCGGGCAATGGCGCCGCCAATGCCGCCGGTCGCGCCGGTCACAAGCGCCGTTCTACCGGTGAGATCGAACATGGGTCTGCTCCAAGTGTGCAGATTGGGGTTCTCGCGAGAAAAACGAATCGTTCTATGGCAGTTCGCCGTACGGCGGTGATGTTTCCCGGAACAGTTGTTTTCGCGGATGCCCTTAACGCGAAGCAGCGAGGAAGGCCTGGATGTCCTCGGGCGTGCCGACTGCTCCTGCGATGGCCCCGGCCGCGATGCGCTTCGTGAGGCTGGTCAGCACCCTGCCGGCCCCGATCTCGTAGAAGCGGCCGACACCTTGAGCGGCCATGTAAGCTACCGATTCCCGCCAACGCACGGTTCCGGTGACTTGGCGGACGAGGCCGCTTGCGATTGCGCCGGGGTCGATCGTCGGGCGCGCGGTCACGTTGGCGACCAGCGGAGGCGACGGCGCGTGGATGGCGACTTTCCGCAGCGCCGCCGCCATCGCCTCGGCGGCGGGCTGCATCAGTGCGCAATGGAACGGAGCGGACACCGGCAGCATCATCGCGCGCTGCGCGCCACGGCTGCGGGCAATCTCGATCGCCCGCACGACCGCCGCTTTGTCGCCGGAGACCACGACTTGTCCGGCGCCATTGTCGTTCGCCGCCTCGCAGACTTGGCCCTGGGCCGCCTGGGCGGCGACGTCCGCGACCATATCGAATTCGAGGCCAACCAGTGCCGCCATAGCCCCTGCGCCGACCGGGACTGCTTTCTGCATCGCCAGGCCGCGAAGCCTGAGCAGCCGGGCGGCATCGCCGACGGAGAGCGCGCCGGCGGCGGCAAGCGCTGAATATTCGCCAAGCGAATGACCTGCGACGAACTTGATGTCTCGCCCGGCGACGATGCCTGCTTCCGTCTCCAGCGCCCGCATCGCTGCGAGCGATACGGCCATCAACGCCGGCTGGGCATTCTCGGTCAGCGTCAAAAGGTCTGCCGGACCGTTCCAGATCACCTCCGACAGGTGCTGTCCCAGCGCATCATCAACCTCCGCGAACACCGCCCGTGCCACCGGGTAGGTTCCTGCCAGCAGCCTGCCCATGCCGACCGCCTGACTGCCCTGCCCGGGAAATAGGAATGCAACGGTCATTTTGGCGGTGTCCCTCGATGGGGATGGCTGGACACGGCCGGCGGGCCTAAGTCAAGTGCGCGGAGGCTCCCGTACCGCAGCGAGCCGTATAGGCCAACCTGACAAGCGTCGGACGGCAGGTGCGCGGCCCCCGCGATGTAAACGATGCCAAAAGGATTGCGTGATACGGTGGCACCGCACGGTATCATTCTGCCGCACTGGTTGGTCATGGCCGGTTTCGTTCCCGTCAGTGACGAGATGATCGAACGCTCGCGCAGCGATCGCAGACTTCGCCGCCGCTTGCTGTCCCGGCATCTTGACCTGCTGATGATCGCGATGGGCCAAGCGCGCAAGCGAGCCAATGCCGACCCTGAGACGATCCGTCAGTTGCAGGAGGGCGCTCGCCTTGCCGTGCAGCTCACCGAGCTGTTGCACAATGGGGGCGGCGAGACCGCGCGCAAAGGTACCCACGAAAAAAATTGAGACGTTCGTCTGGCAGTTTGCCGCACCAGGGTGCTGATTTCTGCCGAGTGTCGTAGCCGTTATTTATTTCACGGAGTGAAGCGCATGATGCCGGAAAGTTGCAGACTTTTCGGAGGAAGATGATGGGCAAAGTCAAAGAGAACCGAGCGGGAGGCGTTTCAAGCTGAACGCATCCCGCTCTAAAGGCCCGGCGCCAATTCCTCACGATAAAGTCGAGCGAGATCGCCGGTCGACATCCCCGCAAAATCCGCGTTGATCGCCTGGAATTGCAGCGTTCCGCGCCAGACGAAGGCAAGTTCGTTGTCCGGACCGGCGAGGCTCTCGTTCCACCAGGGCAACGGACCTTGATGACGGATCCGAGGCGCAATTCTCAAGGCGCTGCGCATGGCGGCCAGCGGCGGAACTCGCGAGCAGGCGCAAATATCTCGAACGCTTCGGTGAGTACACTGCGGCGAGCGGCAGCTTGGCGATCAGGCGCAGTTCGTCGCCCGCCAGCGTGTAGATCCAGCGATGGTGACCATAGCCGATATAGTGCCGGGATTCGATATGGCCGAATTCGACATGCTTGCTCGGCATCGCGATATAGCCGTGCGTAAACGTCTCGCGCATGCGCGACAGAACGAACAGCGGATCGCGGATGTCTTCGAGCAAATGACTGCAGATTACGAAATCGAAGTTGCGGCCGCGGATTTCGCGCCATACCGCCGGGTCGTGGATGTCGCCTCGAATGGTTTCGTGCCCGGTGGTCTCATTCATATCAACATAGCAATCGGCAACGGCGGCGCTCCAGGGGTTGATCGCGCCTCCGATATCGACCACCGAGAAGTTCGAATCGTTGGCCTTCAGCTCGCTGAGATAGGAAAGCACGCGCTGCCTCGACATGCCGCTATTCGACGCGAACACGATATTCATCCCGCGAGACTCCGGCGGCGCATGCTTGTGGAGTAGCAGGCAGCCCTGTCGTTAGGACGAAGTCAAGGAGAAAGCCGGGCCGCGGGCAACGCCTCACTCTGCTCTCTCCGGGTCACCTCGGCGACCGGGGCGTCCCGTCATTGTAAGAACGCCTACCGTCTAGACCGCAGCGCCGCTGCGGTACCCCGCGTCCGCTCTCGCAAATCAACGACCCGGACGCGATCGCGCCCGTTGCAATGCGCCGCGGAACCACTATAACCCCTGCTTCCGACCGATCCGGCCGGGAGCTGAACGGACGACCGCCGCGTGCGGCGGCAGGGCCAAATGGTCCGGCGTCCGGTGTTTCCGCCTTCAGTGCATTCGAGCCTTTCCCGAGAGGCCCGAGGGGCTAGGCGCCGGATCAGTGTGAGCAGAGGAGAGGCATCAGCATGCCCTTATACGAACACGTGTACCTCGCGCGGCAGGACCTGTCGCAGCAGCAGGTCGATGAATTGACCAACCAATACAAGGGAATCATTGCGCAAATGGGCGGCAATGTCTCCAAGATGGAATATTGGGGCGTCAAGACCCTGACCTACCGCATCCGCAAGAACCGGAAGGCGCATTTCACCTTGATGAATGTCGAGGCGCCGGCCGCCGCAATTGCCGAGGTCGAGCGGCAGCAGCGCATCAATGAAGAGGTGCTGCGGGCGATGACAGTACGCGTCGACGAGCACGAAGCGGGCCCCTCGGCGATGATGCGCAAAGCCGATCGCGACCGCGATCGCGATGAGCGTCGTGGCGAACGCCGGCGCGACCGCGATGGCCCACGTCCTCCCCGTGAGGAGCGCGGCGACAGCGACGACACCGGCGTGACGGAGCAATGACATGAGTTTCAGTGAAGGCGGCTCGGGGTTTGGTGGCGGCGGGGCGCGGCGACCATTCTTCCGCCGACGCAAGACCTGCCCGTTCTCCGGCGCAAATGCGCCCAAGATCGACTACAAGGATGTACGCTTGTTGCAGCGCTACATCTCGGAACGCGGCAAGATCGTGCCGAGCCGCATTACGGCGGTGTCAGCGCTCAAGCAGCGCGAACTCGCGCGCGCGATCAAGCGCGCCCGGTTTCTCGGGCTTCTGCCTTACGTCATCCAATAAGGGCTCCGCGAAAATAACTGCTCCGACGCTCGGCAGAAACCAGCAGCCCGATGCGGCGAACGGCCTTGAGACCAATTCGGTTGTTTTCGCGGTACCCTGACGCGCGATCGCGGTTGCGCATAAACGGCACGCCGCCTTCGCAGTGTCGTCGTATTCCGGTTGGGGCGGACGGTTGATCCGTCTCTAACCGCTCGGTCGGAGAGCGGGACAGCTTGTCAATGGCGCAGATCCTCCTGATCGGCATCGGGGCCGGCATCGCCGCGGCGCTGCTATTCGCGTCGGTAATCTCGGGCGCGGTCCTGTCGATCTTCTTGTTCTACCTCGCCCCATTGCCGATCCTCATTGCGGCGCTTGGCTGGAGTCACTGGTCGGGCCTCGCGGCGGCGCTTGTTGGTGCTGGCTGCCTCGGGATGCTCTCGGATACGATGCTGTTCTTCTCGTTCCTGGCCGCCGTAGGCGTCCCGGCGTGGTGGCTCGGATATCTCGCGACTCTAGCAGCGCCCCGCACACGACGCCTGCGGCGATGCTGAGTGGTATCCGCTCGGGCGACTCGTCCTTTGGGCGGCGGCGCTCGGCGCCATTGCCGTTGCTGCGGGCCTTGCCAGCCTCGGTACCGACGAAGAGACGATCCGGTCTGGCCTGCGAACTGCTCTCGATCGGCTGATCGAAGGGGAACCGGGTGTCTCCCCGTCGCCGTCCCCGCCCGTCGAAGCGCCACGGGAATCCGATCGTCTGATCGGGCTGTTGGCCATTGCCTTGCCCCCGGCTGCTGCTGCCACGGCAACCGTCGTGCACTGCTTCAATCTTTGGATCGCCGGCCGGGTGGTGCGATTGTCACGCCGCTTGGCACGCCCGTGGCCGGACCTCGCGGCGATCGTCTTTCCCGCGGAGTGCGTGCCACTCCTTGTTGCGGTCATCGCCGCGGCTTTGCTGCCCGGCATGGTCGGGCTGTTCGCTGGTTTAGCGGCGGCAACGCTCGGGGTCGCGTTCGCGATGCTCGGTCTCGCTGTCATCCATTCGCTGACACGCAACCGCAGCGGCCGGGGGCTGATCCTCACCTGCACCTATGCGAGCCTCGCCTTTCTTGGTTGGCCCGCGCTGATCCTCGCCTTGATCGGTCTTGCCGAAGCACTTTTTGGCTTGCGCGGCCGGGCGGGTCAGCGCGGGCCGCCGGCCCTGCCGCCGACCTGATCATCACCGATCCAAAACCCTCGCTGCACAAGGAGAGCCGAAATGGAAGTCATTCTACTCGAACGCGTCGCGAAGCTCGGCCAGATGGGAGAAGTCGTCCGCGTCAAGGACGGCTACGCCCGTAATTTTCTGCTTCCCCAAGGGAAGGCGCTCCGCGCCACCAGCGAAAGCCGGGCCAAGTTCGAACAGATGAAGGCGCATCTCGAAACGCGCAACCTTGAGCGCAAGGGCGATGCCGAAAAAGTTGCCGAAAAGCTCGACGGCGAGAGTTTCGTCGTGATCCGGCAGGCCTCGGAAACCGGCCAGCTCTATGGATCGGTGTCGCCGCGCGACCTCGTCGCCATCCTTTCGACCGGCGGCTTCGAGGTGTCGCGGGGGCAGGTCGTGCTCAATGTCCCGATCAAGACGATCGGTCTTCACAAGGTGCCGATCGCGCTGCATCCCGAAGTCGAGGTGACGGTCACCATCAACGTCGCCCGCAGCGCCGATGAGGCCGAGCGGATCGCGCGCGGCGAGGATGTCATCGCGAGGCGCGAAGAGCGTATTGTCATCCAAACCGGAGAGGCGGTGGACGATTTTTTCGAGCAGCCCCAACAAGCCGAAGAAGGCGAACCAGCCGAAGCGCCCGCGGCAGAGGAAGGCCCGCCGCGGAAATAACCGTTCCGGTGCTTGGCACGAATCACCAAGTCGGTGCGGCGAACTGCCGGCAAGGATTCAGTTATTTTCGCGGGAACCCAAACCGAAGTGGGCCTGCCGGCGAGCCGAATTGCTGGAGGCTGTCGCGGGTGCGGGGAGGCCAAGGAAAGACTTGGAACGACAGACCCGCTTGACTATCGTTGCGCTAGGCAGCCGGTCCGCGCAACCCGCAATCAAGACGGGCCGGCAAGGAGGGACCCATGGTCACCATCGCCGATACGGGCGCGCTGTCGGCATCCGAACACAGTTCGCAACTTCGCAGGGCGGTTGTGGCCTCGACCATCGGCACCACCATCGAGTGGTACGGCTTCTTCGTCTACGGCGCCACCGCCGGCCTCATCTTCGGAAGGCTCTTTTTCCCCAACGCGGACCCTCTTACCGCAACGCTCGGAGCATTCGGGACCTATTTCGTCGGCTTTCTCGGCCGCCCGATCGGGGCTGCGATCTTTGGTCATTACGGCGACCGCATCGGCCGCAAGGCGACGCTGATCATCACGCTGTTGCTGATGGGTATCGCCACGTTCCTGGTGGCCTTCGTACCGACCTATGATGCCATCGGTATCTGGGGTGCCATCATATTGACTGCCTTGCAGTTGATTCAGGGCATCGGGGTTGGCGGTGAATGGGGCGGCTCGGTCCTGCTCGCGATGGAATGGTCGCGGCATCACGGCCAGCGCGGCCTTGTCGCGTCATGGCCGCAGTTCGGCGTTCCCTGCGGCCTGTTCCTGGCCAATCTCGTGATTTTGCTGTTCAGCAGTTGGTTCGGCGACGACTACGCCACCTATGGCTGGCGCGTCCCGTTTCTGCTTTCGATCGTCCTCGTCGGCATCGGGCTGTGGATCCGGCTCGGCATTCTCGAGACCCCGGTGTTTCAGAAATTGGTCGACACCAACCGGATCGAACGCACGCCGACCCTCGAAGTGATCAGGAAGCAGCCGAGGGAGATCATGCTCTCGGCGCTGCTGCGGATGTCCGAACAGGCGCCGTTCTACATCTTCACGGCCTTCATCCTCGCTTATGGCGTCGGCACGCTGCACCTGTCGCGCAATTTCCTTGTCTCGGCGGTCCTGGTCGCCGCCTGCGTGTCCTTCATTTCGATTCCGCTGTCGGGGCATATCTCCGACCGCATCGGCCGCAAGAGGATGTACCTGATCGGGGCGGCGACCGTCGGCCTGTACGGTTTCATCTATTACGGCATGGTCGACACCGCGATCCCGGCTC
Organism: uncultured Alphaproteobacteria bacterium; assembly: GCA_963844635.1. GTDB lineage: Bacteria > Pseudomonadota > Alphaproteobacteria > Rhizobiales > Xanthobacteraceae > JAJPKK01. The sequence goes on along the minus strand of CAWJPD010000011.1, from coordinate 100,575 downwards.
TCGTCTTCATCGCCGTCGTGGTGTCGCTGATCCCGCACGATATGCAGTACGGTCCGCAGGCGGCCCTGATCGCTGAAGCGTTCACGCCGCGGCTGCGTTACAGCGGCGCGTCGCTGGGCTATCAGCTCGCCTCGATCATCGCCGGCGGTCCGGCCCCACTTATCGCCACCGCGCTGATCGCCAAATTCCATTCCGGGTTTGCGATCGCGGTTTACATCGCCCTCTGTTCGATCATCAGCCTGGTCGCCGCGGCGCTGATGCCCGACTACACCGGCAAAGACATTTCCCGGGAATACGACGAGTGACTTCGTCGAAAAGAGCCGCTGCAACATCATCGCGGGAGGAAACGGCCATGTCGCTGCTGACAGTCAGGAAGTGGCTCATCGGAACTACCTTGGCCGGGCTTTTTTGCGCTGCGCCGCTTTCCCACGTGATCGCGCAGGACAAGGCAGCGCCGCCCGATTTCTCGTCCAACAATATTGGATGGGTGGGCGTCAATGGCGGCGGCCCGGGTTTCGCGGCCGTTCCGGGCGACGTGCCGCCTGTTTCCCAAGATCCGGCACATCCGTTCGTTCCGAACGGCACCCGCGCCCAGCCGACCTACCGCATCGCCGACTTGGCCAATCCGAATCTCAGGCCCTGGGTCAAGGAGCACATGAAGAAAGACAACGACGAGGTGCTTGCCGGCAAGGTTGCCTTCACCGCGCGATCCAGCTGTCTGCCGGCTGGCGTACCCGGCTTCATCGCCTATGGCGGGGCAACCCCACTGGTGTTTCTGCAGACCCCGAAGCAAGTCTGGATGATCTTCACCGGCAACGAGGAGGTACGCCGCGTCTATCTTGATGTGGCGCACTCGGCCGAGCCGAAACCGTCCTGGTACGGCGAGTTGGTCGGCCATTATGAAGGCGACACTCTGGTGATCGACACCATCGGGCAAAATAACAAGACGGTGCTCGATCCCTACCGGACACCGCACACGGAAAAGCTCCACGTCGTCGAGCGCTGGCGCAAGGTCGAGAACGGCCAAGCGATGGAAGCGACGTTTACCGTCGAAGATCCGGAAACGTTCTTCGCGCCGTGGTCGGGCCGAAGACTTTATCGTCGCGTGCTGCAGGAACCCATGGAAGACATCTGCGCGGAGAACAACCAGCACCTGTTCGACTATCATATCCCGGTCGCGAACCGGGCCGATTTCTAGATTTGCGCATGATCCCGCGAAGTTGCAGACTTTTCGGACAAGATCATGCGCAAAATCAACACGCATCCGTCGTCGAGAGCAGTCCGCGACGGGTGCGCAGAACACAATCGAGCGGGAGGCGATTCAAGGTGAACGCATCCCGCTCTGGCGCATGGCCCCGCAAATTTGCAGATGTTTCGGACAAAGATCACGGCAGTCGCGCCGAACGCGCTTCGAAGGAGGTCAAGTTGGCACGTTTGCACCCGGTTTTAAGTGCCGCGGCGCGAGTTTGTGGGTGTGCCGCGGCCCATCGGCTCGCGGTCCTCGCAGCCGTCTTACTCGCAATCTCGCCTCTGGGCGCGGCGGTCTTGGACGAGCGCGACACCACGCGGCTCGCCGCAATAGACGAAGCGCTGCAGAGTTTCGAGGACGATATCGTCTCCGCGATCCATTCGGTGCCGCGCGACGATCTCGAGCAGCTTGCTTCCTACTCCTATGTAAAGCTGAACCTCGAAGCCGCTCATGAAAGATTGAACAATATTTTCATGCAGGTGGCAGTCTCAATCTACATGGACTTGCCGGCCGACCAGGCTCTGGTCCTGAACGTGATCCGTTCCCAGCTGTTGCCCCCGAGCAGGAATTACCTGATCGAAAAGAAGGATGCGATCGCCAGCATGGCGACGGCTCACCCGGCGAGCGAGGCCTTTGCCGCCTATAGCGCCCGCGCCAGCGCGCTTCTCGGCGGCCGCGCTGTTCCGCTGCTCGACGAATTGGATCAGCGCATCGGCGCGACCCAGCGCTGAAACGTTCTTGGTGCGCGCCCCAATCCCATCTGAGTTGGCGCTGCCGCTGCCGATCCTCGTACCTCCGATGGCGCGCAGCATCCCGGCCGAAGGCGGGACGTCTGCGCCGTTGCCGATCCTGTCCAAGGCGTAAGGGCGATGAATGCCGCATGACGGGTGGGCATCGCCCACTAACGCAAGATCCCGTAAAGTTGCGGACTTTGCGGGCAAGATCATGCGCAAAATCAAAGAGAACCGAGTGGGAGGCGATCCAAGGTGAACGCATTCCGCTCTCGTCCGTACCTATCGTCAATAATTTGGCACCCGATTCCGCTGAGGCGTTGGCTTAGCTAAACCGTGGCGCGCCAGATATGTAGTCATAACATATGGTAAATAACGCTTGACATGGCACGTGCGGCTTGATTTAAGCTGCACATGTACGTCGCTGTCGTGCCGAACCGGAGATCCTGCCCCGCCATCCTGCTGCGGGAGAGTTTTCGCGACGGCGCCAAGGTGAAGAACCGCACGCTCGCGAACCTGTCGGATTGGCCGACAGAGCGCATCGAGGCGCTGCGGGCGGCGTTGCGCGGCCACAAGTTGGTCCCGCTTGGCGGCTTTGAGATCGTCCGTGCGTTGCCGCACGCACACGTGGCGGCGGCGTTGGGTATGGCGCGGCAAATCGGTCTCGATGCGCGGTTGCCGGACCGGCCGGAGCGGCAGCGGCAATTGGCGCTGGCGCTGATCGTGGCGCGGCTGATCGATCCATCCGCCAAGCTTGCCACCGCCCGCGCGCTCGATGAGACGACGGCGATCCATTCGCTTGGCGCGACGCTGGGTCTCGGCGCGGTCAGCGCCAAGCAAGTCTATGCGGCCCTCGACTGGCTGGGCGCGGCGCAGCCGACGATCGAGACGGCCTTGGCGCGCCGCCACCTGCGCGACGGGACGCTGGTGCTCTACGATGTGAGTTCGAGCTACGTCGAGGGGCGCTGCTGCGCGTTCGCGCGCTTTGGTCATTCGCGGGATGGCCGTCACGACAAGATGCAGATCGTGTTCGGGCTGTTGTGTTCCGCCGACGGATGTCCGGTTGCGATCGAGGTCTTCGAAGGCAATACCGGCTATCCCGCAACGCTCGGCAATCAGATTGCCAAGCTCAAGGAGCGCTTCTGCCTCAAACGCGTCATCCTGGTCTGCTACCGCGGAATGATCACGCAGGCGCGCATCGAACACTATCTTGTGCCTGCCTGCCTCTACTGTATCACCGCGCTGCGCGCGCCTGCTATCCAGCAGCTTGCCGCCGAGAGCTCGCCGCTGCAGCTGTCATTGTTCTACGAGCGCTACCTCGCGGAGATCGAAAGCCCTGAGTTCCCGCGCGAGCGCCTCATCGTCTGCAAGAACCCTGCGCTGGCCGAGTAACGCGCCCGCAAGCGCAACGAACCGCTCTATGCCACCGAGCAGTACCTCAAGGACATTCAAGCACGCATCGCGCTACTTCGTTCGCCGCCGCGCTACGCCGCCAATATCTGCCTCAAGGTCCGCGCCGTGCTGCACCGTCGCAAGGTCGCCAAACACTTTCAAATCGACATCACCTACTGTGCGCTGAGCTTCACGCGCCATCAGGCCGCTATCGCCGCGGAAGCCGCGCTCGATGGCTTCTACGTGCTGCGCACCAGTGTTCCTGCCAACGCGCTCAATGCCGCCTACACGGTGCGCGCCTATAAGAGCCTCGCCAATGTCTAGCGCGCCTTCCCAGCCTCAAGACCATCTACCTCTACATTCTGCCCATCTTCCATTGTGCTACCCCGCGCGTGCGCGCCCACTTGTTCCTGTGCATGCTCGCCTATCATCTCTAATCGCACATGCGTCAGGCGCTCGCGCCCATGCTGTTCGATGATTACTATCGCGCCGCCCGCGTAGCGTTACGTCCCTCTCCTGTCGCCAAAGCGCAGCCCTCGCCCGCAGCCAGACTTAAAGCCAAGACCAAACGCACCCAGACGGCCTGCCTGTGCACAGCTCCCGCACCTTGCTCGCCTATCTCGCAACCCTCACACGCAATCTCGCAAAACTCGCCTGCGCTCCCGTAACCGTGCTGTTCGCAAAACCTACGCCTATCCAGCAGCGCGCCTTCTATCTGCTCGGCGTCAACTGCAAATGAGTCAGGCCTCATACAATCGAGTCAGCCAACCACTTGCATCGCCGCAAGTCCGGCCTGCCCACGAGCTGCGCGACGGACAATCCCCTTCTGAGAATTTAGAGATTTTCCGGAAAAATCGGCCACCTCTTCGGCCATTCGGGAAATGTTGCCGAAAGTGCCCGCGCACTTTTCCGTGATCAGCGGCATTTCGAAGCAGGCAGGTCGAGGCAGAAATCCAGAACACCGGCCCATCCCGCGGCCGAAATGTCGGTGCATTTTCGCGGTTGCCGCTATGGTTAATGCCGGGTAAGATGTGGAGAGTTGTCGGACGTAACCTGCTATAATGGCGGGCAAAATTTCTTTGGCCCGCCCTCTCCCGTCGGGTGCGTCCCGGGATTTCGCAAGAAGCGTCGCCCCCCATCCAACATCCGAATTCAAAAGAAAAAGAGACGGGGCTACCCCCCAGCGGCAGCCCCGTCTTCACGAAAGTTTAATGTTTGTTGCTGGCTCGGAAAGTAGTAAGATACTCCCGCTCTAACCCCAAGAGCATGGCCCCGATCTCTCCCCCCAGCCCATCCCCAAAGAGGTCGGGGCCGACCCCCTTAAAAGCGACGTGAATCGTGGCAATTCCGCGGGCAGAAATGCGGCTGCCCACGATTATTTTCTGCTGTTGCAAATAGAGCACGATTTCAGGTCGATCTTCCTATTTCGTTCTCGACGGGCCGCGGTCAGCAGCCGCAAAACCCACCAACGCTCGCGGCAATTCGCCAGGAGGGATGCGCTGAACCCATCGCTTTAGAGTGCTCAAGCGGCGCTGCTCGCCAGGGATCGCAAGGTTGCTACGTCTTCAGCGCCCTGGCCCCGCGTCATAATGTTTGAGTGACCTTGCTGAGGTGGCGCGGATGATCGGGGTCCAGTCCCGCGCGGCGAGCCTCCGCCTCGATCGCCAGATAACCGGGAACGAGCATCGTCATTGCGTCGCAGATCGGGTGATCATCACCGATCCAGGGCAGCGTGCCGTTCGGTCCTCCAACGGAAAAGACGGTTTCGCCCGCCCTGGCGAGGTCGCTCATCAACGCGTCGACCGTCGCCGCCGCTTCATCATTCTGGCGCAGCAGCAGGACCGGCGTGTCGGACGAGACCGCTCCTCGTGGACCATGACGCAATTCGGCGGCGCTGTATCCGTACGCAGGCAGCCGCAAGGTCTCGTTCAGCTTCAGCGCGACCTCACGCGCGGTGGCGAACCCATATCCCCGCGCCGCAACGAAAGCGGCCCGCGCCAGCGCAAGGCGATTGCTCCATGCCGACCAGTCGCAATCGAGAGCGCGGGAGAGACGGCCGGGCAGTCGGCGAAGGCTGTCCGCCAGTTCACGGTCGCGGGTGAGCGCTGCGACAAGTCGGGCGCCGGCCAACATCGAGAGGAGGACTGTCTTGGTGGCTGCGACCGAGTGCTCAGTCCCGGCGCCGATCGGCAGGATGAGATCGGCGGCGCCGGCCGCCGGGGACGCCGCGTCATTCACGATCGCAAGCGTGAGCGCACCGGATTGGCGCGCGTGGCGTGTCGCTGCAACAAGATCGGGGCTGCGCCCGGACTGCGAGACCAGTACGAACAGCGCGTTGCGCATGTCGGGGTAACGCCGGTAGGCGGTGACGACAGACGGCGCCGCGGCCGAGACGAGCAGGCCGACGCGTGCCTCGAACAGGTATCGCAGGAAGACGCCGACGTGGCCGGAACTGCCGCGGCCACAGACGATGACCATCTTCGGTGCGGCGCTGCCGACGCGGTCGACGATGGTGGCAACAGCATCGCCCTGCGCGAGCAGCCGCTCGGCGGCTGCGGGGATTTCGGCGATCTCCCGCGCCATGGCGGTCGGTGGATTGCACTCAGCCCCTGCCATCGACAACCTCGGCGATTGCCGCCCGAAGGTTACCCTCGTGGCGTTTCAAGATTTCGCTCGCATGGCCTGGCTTCGCCCCGAAACCGAGAAGGACGGCCATCTTCACGTCACCGTCCGCCTGATCAAGGAGTTCGACTGCCTGCGGTCCGGAGCAGCCGAGGATCGCGGCGACAATGGTCTCGGCGCGCCGTCGCAACTTGGCATTGCGCGCCCGCATATCGACCATCAATCCGCGATAGACCCGGCCGAGCCGAACCATGACCGCAGTCGAGAACAGGTTCAGCACGATCTTGTGAGCCGTGCCGGCCTTCATCCGGGTCGACCCGGCGATCACCTCAGCGCCGGTTTCCACGAGGATGCGGTGGTGCGCAACGTCGAGCAGCGGCACGTTCGCATTGCCGCTCAATGCGATGGTGATGGCGCCGGCGGCGGATGCGGCGCGCAAGGCCCCGATCGTGTAGGGCGTCGTCCCGCTCGCGGCAATCCCGATCACCACGTCATCGGCGCCGATTTTCGCCTCCTTCATCGCCCGCGCGCCGGTCTCCTCGTCATCCTCGGCATTCTCTGCACTCTTCACCAGGGCCCCGAAGCCGCCCGCCATGGCGAAGACCACGCGCTCGCTCGGCCAATCAAAGGTCGGAGGCAGTTCGGATCCGTCCTGCACACCGATACGGCCCGAGGTGCCGGCGCCGACATACACGATGCGGCCGCCCCGCCGCAGCGACGGCACCGCATCTTCGACCGCCGCCGCAATCGCGGCGAGCGCCGGTCGGACGGCTGCCGCGGCGGCAAGTTGACTCTCATAGAGCGCCGCCACCATCTCGGCCGAGGACCAGCTATCCAGGTCCCGGTAACGCGCGCTGATCTCTTCCGTTGGCATTTTTGCTTCGCCCTGCGTGCCAATCTTTGCGGTAGCCAAACCGCGCGCCTTTTCAGCACCGCGGCGCTTTGAGGTGGTGACGCGCGAGATATAAGGCGCCGGCAACCGCGTCGCCTTGGATGGGGGACAACCGGCGCTGTACGTCGGGGGCGAGCCAGGGCTCCATTGGCGAGGCTAGTCCGCCCAACAGCGCGATACGCGTCGCGCCGAGCTCGACGAGCCGCCGCACCAGTTCATCGATCTGTTCGGCGGCATCGCGCACGATATGCCGGCCGACAGGGTCTCCGGCATCCGCATTGCGCATGACAAGGGGCGCCAGAGTGGCATAGTCGGTTGCCGTCGCGCGGTCCATCCAGGCGACCGCCTCGAACGGGTCATCATGGAACCGAGCCATCACCTCGCGGGTGAGGCTGGTGGCGATGGCGCGGCCGTCACTTGCGCGCAACGCAAGTCGGATTGCGTGCAGGCCGAGATCGGCGCCGCTACCCTCGTCGGAGATCGGAAACCCGTAACCGCCGACGCGCAATTCCCGACCCCGCACCAGGGCAAGGCCCACGCTCCCCGTCCCAATGATGACGATGCCGCCGTCGTGCCCGCCATGCGCACCAATGCAGGCGATGGTGGCGTCGTTCACATAGACGACCGAGCGGAAAGGGTGCGGATGGGCGACCAGGTCGTCAAGCACGCCCTTGCGCCCAATTCCGGAGAGGCCGACCCCGGCGTCCATCTCCGCCAGAGCATCGGGTTGCAGGCCGGCTTCGGCCGCCGCCGTCCGGCATGCCGTTTCAAGCGCTGCCAGGGATCGATCGACGCCGAGCCGCAGCGCCGCGGGTCCGGCGATCCCAGTGCCCAACACCTGGCCTTCCGTGTCCTCGATGCGGGCGCGGCATCCCGTGCCGCCGCCATCCACGCCGATGTAGAGGCGAGCATCGTTGGGACGGGGAGGACCGCTCATTCCGCGACACGCCGGATGTCGGCGCCGCATTGCACCAACTTGCGGTCGAGCTCCTGGTAACCGCGATCGAGGTGGTAGATGCGGCGAACCTCGGTCTCGCCTTGCGCGGCCAACCCCGCCAGCACCAGCGCCACCGAAGCGCGCAGGTCCGTCGCCATCACCTCGGCGCCGTGCAGTTGCTCGACCCCGCGCACCAGCGCCGTCGTGCCCTGGAGGAGGATATTGGCGCCCAGCCGGCCTAGTTCCGGCACGTGCATGAAGCGGCTCTCGAATACGGTTTCGCGGATCACGCAGGCGCCCGGGGTTATCGCCATCAGCGCCATGAATTGCGCCTGAAGGTCGGTGGGAAAACCGGGATAGGGCTCGGTAAGCACATCCACCGGGCGGAGCGACGCGCTGCGCGAGATCATCAGGCCGCGATCGGTCGGCCAGATCGCAACTCCTGCCTGTTCCAGCGCCGCGCCGACGGTCGCGAGATGATCGAGATGCGCGTCGAGCAATTCGAGATGGCCCCCGGTGATCGCTGCGGCAATCGCGTACGTGCCGGCCTCGATGCGATCCGCGATCAGCTGATGGCGGGCACCGTGCAGTTCGGAAACGCCCTCGATCAGGATGCGGTGCGTGCCGACCCCCTCGATCCGCGCGCCCATCGCCACGAGGCACAGCGCAAGGTCGCACACCTCGGGGTCGCGGGCGGCGTTCACGATTTCCGTTTCGCCGCGCGCGAGAGTGGCCGCCATCAGTGCAGTCTCGGTGGCCCCGACCGACGGGGAGGTCAGGATGATGCGGCCGCCCTGCAAGCGACCTTGCTCGGCCTCTGCGGTGATGTAGCCGCCTTCAATGCCGACCGCGGCTCCGAGGGCTGCCAGCGCCTTGAGATGCAGGTCCACCGGCCGTGCGCCGATGGCACAGCCGCCGGGCAACGACACCCGCGCGGAGCCGAAGCGCGCCAGCAGCGGACCGAGCACCAGCACGGTCGCGCGCATGCGGCGCACAATGTCGTAGGGCGCCTGCGTATTACGGGCGTCGCCGGCATCCAGCACGACAACTCCGGCGGACCGGCGCTCCACTGTGACGCCGAACTCGGTCATCAGCCGAAGCATCGTGCCGACATCGAGGAGGTCCGGAACATTCCCGATTGCGAGCGGCTCGGCACTGAGCAGCGACGCGGCGATCTGTGGCAACGCCGCATTCTTGGCGCCGTGAATCTGCACCGAGCCCTCAAGCCGGTTGCCGCCGTGGATGACCAGTCGGTCCATCGCCATCCCTTCACCGCCGGTTTTCGTTACATAGGAACCGGCGTGAACATCTAAGGGCACCGGCGAAAATAACTGCGGCGGAAATCAGCCGCCGGGCGTGGCGAACTGCCAAGGGAACGATTCAGTTACTTTCGCGGGTACCCCTAATTCGCATTTGGACGCAGTTTACATGCCCACGGACGATCCTGCCCGGTCTCTCTGCCAAGTCGTTGTCGCCGACCGCATTTTTGACGGCTACGGCTGGAAACGCGATGCCGCCGTGCTGATCAGGGATGGCTGCATCGCCGCGGTAGCGGGCGATGGCGACATCCCGGAGGGGTGGCCAAGGCGGCGCCTGCCGCCAAACGTGTTGCTGGCCCCGGGTTTCATCGACCTGCAAGTGAATGGCGGCGGTGGGATTCTGCTCAATGATGATCCGACGCCACAAGCGATGCAGGCGATTGCGCGTGCCCATCGCCGATTCGGCACCACCGCGTGCCTGCCGACCCTGATCACCGCTCCCCGGCAGGTGACACTGGCCGCGGTCGCGGCAGCGCGCGCCGCAGCCGGCATGGACGGCGTGCTCGGCGTCCATCTCGAGGGACCGTTCATCAGCCCAGCACGACCGGGCGTCCACCGCGCCGACCTCATCGCCACCGCCACATGGAGCGACCTCGACTGGCTCGGCGACCTTGCCGGCGCCGGCGCTTCAATGATCACGCTGGCGCCCGAGCGGCTCCCCGACGGCTTTCTCAGGCGGCTGGCGGAAACCGGCGTTCGCATCGCGGTCGGCCACAGCGAAGCCAGTGCCGAAACCGTGCTGCAAGCGATCGCGGACGGTGTTTCGGGCGTGACGCACCTCTTCAATGCGATGCCGCCGCTTGCCGCCCGCCAGCCCGGCATTGTCGGCGCGGCACTTGCCGAGCGCCGGTTGACGGCGGGAATCATCGCCGACGGCATTCACGTCTACCCGACCGCACTGCGCGCCGCCTTTGCCGCCAAGGGAGCCGACCGGATCGCGCTCGTGACTGACGCGATGCCGACCGTCGGCACCGACATCGACGAATTCCAGCTGATGGGACGCACCATTGCGCGACGCCAGGGTCGCCTGTGTGCCGACGACGGCACGCTCGCGGGCGCGCATCTCACCATGGCCGAAGCGGTCCGCAATGCTGTCAACCTGGCGAAGCTCCCACTTGGGGACGCACTTCGTGCCGCTTCGCGCACGCCGGCAGAATTCCTTGGCCTTGCGGGTGAGCGCGGTGTCCTCATCCCCGGTGCCCGCGCCGACATGGTCGCCCTGACGGCGGAGCTCGATGTTCTGGCGACTTGGGTCAATGGAGCGGAGCAGAGCAATGTTTGAGGATTTTGCGCGCCGTTCGAGCGAACGTCGCCACCGACCGCTTTCCCATCTTAAGTAAACTCCCTTCCGATGCGCCTGTGGTGTTTCCTAAGTGGTAGCTGGGTGACATTACACTTCCCATACCCACCCACTAGTACCTCTGCACAGGGGTTATGACTCGTTGAGTGGGGCTGGGTAGGCGCGGGCCATTTTGGCGCGCGCTTTTTCTGGCGTGAACATCCAATTTATTCGTGCACCGCTTTTGTTTCTTTGGCGCTCCCACGCGGCGATCTCGAAGGCAAGCAATTCACGATTGTCGATGCGACGGTCGAGGCACTGGCTGCGAAGGACGCCGATTTCGATTTCGACCATGTTGAGCCAGCTTGCGTGCCTGGGGGTGGGATGGAATTCGAGGCGGCGTAGGATACGCCGCGCTTCCGGCGCTGGAAAGGTTTGGTAGAGCGCGCTCGCAGAGTGGGTCGACAAATTGTCCAGCACGACCCGGATTTTGTCGGCCTTGGGAAAGTGCACGTCGACCAGATCGCGCATGCAGTTTGCGAAGTCCTCTGCCGCGCGTCGGTCTGTGACCTTCACCTTGCGCCAGGATTTATGGGCGTCGAGGAAGACGAAGAGATTGGCCGTGCCATTGCGCCGGTATTCGCAGTCGAAGCGCTCCAATTGTCCCGGCTTGGCCGGGATTGGCTCGCGCACTTCGCCGATGAGCTGAGTTGGACTTTCGTCAAAACAGACGACCGGACGCTGGGGATCCGCTTCCTCGTTGTAGAGGTCCAGCACATCCTCCATCCGCGCCACATATTCGGCATCAACCGTGGGAATGCACCACATGTCCTTGCGCCAGGGCTTGAGATCGTTTTCCGCAAGGCGGCGTCGAACCGTCTCGCGGGAAAGCCCCTTGTGGGCCGTCAGCTTGACCATCTCGCCAGCCAGAAGTTCCAGCGTCCAACGACTGCGCCCGGCCGGCGGCTTCGAGCAGGCCGTTGCGACCAAGAGCGCTTCGTCCCTGCCGGTGAGTTTGCGCTCGGCGCCACATCGCGGCTCCTCGCTCAAGGCGGCTTCAAGGCCACACTCCACAAATCGGCGCTTGGTGCGATAAACCGTCGATCCACCCACCACGATCGTACGTTCGATCACCTCATCGCTGGCGCCGGCATCGGCCGCCAGAAGGATTTGCGCCCGCTTCAATTTCCGAGCCGAACATGTGCCGGCGCCCAGCATCCGCTTAAGGTCCTCACGCTCCTCGCCGGTCAGATCAACGCGATAGCGGATATTCATCAGGGCCTCCTTGTGATTCGAGGCCCAGTTAAATCAATCTATGTGGCGTGGATTCCGCGCCCCCTCGCTTCACCGACAAGCAAGGCCAGTATCTGGCCTTCATTCACGCTTATACCCTCGTCATCGGCCGATCGCCCGCCGAAGCCGATATCCAACGGTTCTTCACCGTCACCCCGCCCACCGTCCACCAGATGGTGCTAACTCTCGAACGCCAGGGCCTTATCACGCGTATCCCCGGCAAGGCGCGAAGCATCCACCTTCGCGTCGATCCAGAACTTCTCCCAAAGCTCCAACCCGTCATATCCTCTGTGCAGAGGTACTAGATTAAAAGGCCTGACCAGGCGGCGTTTTCGCAAAAGGCCTGGCTGGACGGTCCACTCAGCGCATGATCCCGTAAAGTTGCAGACTTTTCGGACAAGATCATGCGCAAAATCAATGATAATCGAGCGGGAGGCGATTCAAGCTGAACGCATCCCGCTCTAGCGCCAATTGCCTCGATCGGGCAATGAAGGCCTTTTGCCGAGCAAGCATGAGAACGCCAATGACGGCCATACCGCCAACTCCGGCGCCGACAAAAGCGATCAGCGCTACAGTGTGTGCATCAAGAAAGCCGAACCGCCACGCTGCCAAGGCGAGGTTGGTTGCCGCAATGGGCCCCACGAGCATCATCGCAATAATTCGATGTAGCGCGGCCGTACTCATTTAACGCTCCACGCACGACGGACTCCCACGAGAGCGGAATTCGTTCAATTTGAAACGTTTCCTGCTCGGTGGCTGTGAACCGGCGCATTACCCTGTCCGCAGAAATCTGCCACTTTGGGATGATGTGCCTAGATCACGTGTTCGCTATAACGCGTGCTGTAAGAATTCGTTGCATCCAGCTCCGAGGTCCGGCTCCGTTCGCTCGTGTGCACGAAGAAAGGCGGCCCGCGGCCGGCGAGAGCTACGGCACTCCCTAATCTTTCGCCTTCAGCTGGGTGTCATTGGCTTTGATGAAGGCGCGGATATCGTCTGCCCCGTCCAGCAACTTCGCCCATTGTTCTTTGTAGAGCGTGACGGGAAAGCGACCCAACCCGTAAATCGAGACCGCACCCTTCTCGCTGATCTTCATCCGAAGAGTGGAGGATGCCCCTTTCTTGAGAGCGGCGTTTTCATTACGGAGACGTTCAAGCTCCGCTTTCAAGTCTTCATCGGACATCGGCGTGGCCTCCTCGAAATAACGATGAGCGTCCGACGCGGCACCCGCGCCGGACTTTTTCGGTATCGCCTGCCAACTTCGACGTTTGAGCGTCTGCGGCTCGCGGCGGGCAGTGTTGCTTTGGGCGCCGCCGATAGAAGGCGCAGCTTTGGACTTGATCTGCAAGCCTGTCGTATCAGCCCGCTTTGCTGATTGGAGCGCGCGCGCAACGTCGCGCTGATGACGGCGGCATGCCGGTCCGCCGCCACGTCCTCACTTGGCGCATGATCCCGAAAGGGTGCGGGCTGGTCGGGGAAAGATCACGTGCGAAATCAAAGCAACCGTTGATTGATTTATCAGCTCGCATAATCGGGCGAGCCCGAGCCGTTGCGCTTCTCGCGGCGACGCTGGACCGAAGACGGAATCCGCATGGCTTCCCGATATTTGGCGACCGTGCGTCGCGCAATGTCGATGCCGGCATGGCGCAATTCGATCACGATAGCATCATCGGAGAGGATCGCCTCGTGGGTCTCCGCGTCGACCATCTGTTTGATGCGGTGACGCACTGCTTCGGCCGAATGCGCTTGCCCCCCGACCGCGGAAGCAATCGCCGAAGTGAAGAAGAACTTCATCTCGTACGTGCCGCGTCGCGTCGCCATGTATTTGTTTGCGGTGACCCGGGAGACGGTGGACTCGTGCATCCCGATCGCTTCGGCAACAATTTTCAGGTTGAGCGGTCGCAAGTGCTCGACGCCATGGATGAGAAAGGCGTCCTGTTGGCGCGCAATCTCGCTCGCGACCTTAAGAATCGTCTTGGCGCGCTGGTCAAGTGCGCGCATCAGCCAGGTCGCGTTCTGAAAGCGGTCTGCGAGATAGGACTTCTCCTTGTCCTTGGTCGCCGTCTTGACCACCTTGGCGTAATAGGACTGGTTGACGAGCACCTTCGGCAACGTGTCGGGGTTGAGCTCGACGAGCCACCCTCCGTCGGCGCTTTGGCGCACGAACACGTCCGGCACGATCGGCTGTACGATCGCCGATCCGAACGCCAAGCCCGGCTTGGGGTTGAGTCGCCTGATTTCGGCGATCATCTCCACAATATCGTCCTCGTCGACGCCGCAAACCTTTCGCAGGGCGCCAAAATCGCGGCGTGCGACGAGTTCGAGATGTGCGAGCAGAGCCTCCATCGCAGGGTCGAGCCGATCCTGCGCCCGCAGCTGAATCGCGAGGCACTCGGTGAGGTTTCGCGCGCAGACGCCTGGCGGGTCGAAGGTCTGCAACCGGGCAAGGATCTGCGCAACGCGTAAGGGCGGTGCGCCAAGCTTTTCCGCGATCTCATCGACCTCGCCGGCCAAATAACCCGCTTCATCGACGAGATCGATAAGGTACTGCGCGATCATCCGGTCGGCAGCCTCGCCGAAGGTCAGCGATACCTGTTCGGCCAAGTACCCTGCGAGCGTCGTTTCTGCTGAAACGAACGCCTCCAGATTGTATTCGCCCTCGCTGCGGCCACCGGAACCGACCGATGCCCATTGCGAATAGTCCGACATGTCGGGGTCTGCGGCGCGCGCCGGCGCTGCGGGCGCATCGTCCGGAAAGACATTGTTCAGGTCGGGGTCGACCCGCTCTTCGAGCGAAAGCCGGCCCGCTGCGAGATGGTCCTCAATCCAGTCGCCCTCCGATGCCGGGCGCTCCGCGGCCCCCCCTTCCCCCACCTCGTCGATGTCGGGGCCGGAATCCGTTTCGGCCGGCCGCTCGAGCAACGGATTGCGTTCCAGTTCCCCCTCGACATAGCTGGCAAGATCGAGATGGGACAGCTGCAGCAGCTTGATCGCCTGCAGCAGCTGCGGCGTCATCACGAGGGTCTGGCTTTGGCGAAGTAGGAGCTTTTGAGAAAGGGCCATAACCGTCGCCAAGTGGTCCAGTTTTTGCTTGTCGAAGCTCCTGCTTACCGTTGTTCGGGCTCGGTGTATACCCCCTTCCGTTGTTGGCGAGACTAGGGGCCGGCCGTCTTTCGACGTCTCACATCCGAAACTCCTCGCCGAGGTAAAGCCGGCGAACATCGGGATTGCTGACGATCTCGTCGGGGTCGCCCTCCATCAGCACCTCACCTGAATAGATGATATAGGCGCGATCGGTGAGGCCAAGCGTCTCTCGCACGTTATGGTCGGTGATCAGCACGCCGATCCCGCGCTCCGTCAAATGGCGGACGAGTGCCTGAATATCGCCGACCGCGATCGGATCGATGCCGGCGAAAGGTTCATCGAGCAGCATGTAGTTGGGCCGCGTCGCGAGCGCTCGGGCGATCTCGACCCGGCGCCGCTCGCCTCCCGACAGCGCAATGGTCGGTGTCTTGCGCAACCGCGTGATGTTGAATTCGTCGAGCAGACTGTCGAGTTCGGCCTCCCGGCGCCGCCGCGAGGGTTCGATCATTTCCAGCACGGCGCGGATATTCTCCTCGACATTGAGGCCGCGGAAGATCGAGGCCTCTTGCGGCAGATAGCCGACACCGAGGCGCGCGCGCTGGTACATCGGCAGGCTGGTGACGTCATAACCGTCGAGATGGATGCGCCCGCGATCGGCCCGGATCAGTCCGGTGATCATGTAAAACACGGTGGTCTTGCCGGCACCGTTAGGGCCTAGCAATCCGACCGCCTCGCCACGCCGGACGTAAAGGCTGACGCCGCGCACGACCTTGCGGCCGGCAAAGCTCTTTTCAACGCCGTGCACGGCGAGGTAATCGCGCGGCGTCTGCCGCGTCTCCGACGCGTGCCGGCTACCGCTGCCTTGGCGTGGTCCGCCTGCAGAAGCGGATGGTGCGCGCTTGGGTGCTGGCTGCGCCTTCACGGGGGCGCCCAGCCGCGAGCGCTCCTTGCCTTGCCGCACGCTCCAGCGTTTGACGAGACCGAGCAAGTCGACCACACGGGCCTCAAGCGGATAATCACTCCGAACCGCGTGTCCGCGGCCTTCGATCGTGCCCCCGCACCGTTTCAGTATAGACCCGATGGCTGTTGTATACGTTGCCGTGCAACATCGCGACCGGGAAGAGCCTCGCCACCGCGACCTTCCGGCTTGTTTTCCTGCTGCTTCATGCTGCCTGGCTGAAGCAAAGCCTGGACCCGGCACGTCCCCGGATTCTTGCCGCACTCCACCCGCGAGACGCCGCTCGTCATGTCGACAGTCAACCGATCGCCTTTCACGACGTTCTGGCCCTGCGAGATGACGACGTTACCGAGCAGCGTCACGGTGTTGGCGCGCATGTCGAAAATGCCATTCTCCCCGGTGGCGGTCTGGTCCTTCTGCACAACGATGACACCGCCCTTCGCTTCGACGCGCTTAATCTGCTGATTGGACGGTGTCGATGCCGTCCCGGCATTTGCCGGAGGCGGCGGTTTTCCCTGGGCCGGCGCCTCATCATCGTAAAACACGACCAGGGTCTTGGTTCGCAACGTGGTGTCGCCCTGGACGAGGTGCACATCTCCGGAGAAAGTCGCCATTTTTTCCTTGTCGCGCACTTCGAGCGAGGCGGAGCTGATCTTAAGCGGCTTGTCGCGATTTTGCGAGAATCCCTGCAACGCGTTCGGGGGGCCGCTGGGCGCGTTCTGGGCATAAAGTGGCAAAATAGAAACCGCAGCCAAAAACATGGCGGCGATTCCGGCGCGGCATAACGCGAGCGGCATCCTCATGGGGCGGGCAGCCTTCGCGATGAGGGCGCAGACGGGGACGCGGCCACCACCTTGCTCGGAATAGACGACGTTACGTCGGATGACGCGGGCTGCTGCTGGTTGAGGAGCAACTCGACACCCCCCTCGAAGCGAATGACGTCCCCGCTTTCAAGGATCTCAAGACGATTGGCGTTCAGCAGCCCGTTGATCAGCTTCACCTCGACCGGCTGTTCGGACACGACATGACTGGTGGCGATCTCGACGGTTGCTTCCGAGAGCCTGCCTTCATATCCGGAAGTTGTCGTCAACAGGATATGATCGTTAGAGTTTGAGCAGTTCCGCCTTAGTGTCATAGAGACCGTTCACGGACTTGATGTTGACGTGCTCCCCGTCCTTCAGGTCGACGCGCGCATCGATGTCCTTGAGTTCGAGCAGCTCCGGCTTGGTGATGTCCTGGGCGGCAGCGCGGGCGTTCAGCTCATAGGGCCGCGAGTTCGCGCGTGAACCCGGTGACGCGCGGCAGTTCCATGACGATCTTGGTTCCCGACAGCGACAGCTTGCCGGGGTCGATCGGGAACGCCGCCACCAGGCGAAACGGATTGAAGAACATGGCGACGACGAGGAACACGCCGACGCAGCCGATGGCCGCCGGGATCGCACGCCGCAGGAATTTGACCAACCGGCTATGCCGCGCCGCCGCCCTGAACAGGCGCTGGCCGTCATGCCGGCCGATCCGGCGACCTTCCCGTAACGGAGAATCAAAAGTTGCGGATGCGAGGCTCAGGCAACCACCCCCCAGCGATGGATCCAGACCTAAGTTCAGAGGATAGCACGGCACGTTCGCCGGTCACATGCGGCAAAAGGCGGCCTCGCCGCGACAGCGACCGCTCTGCCTGACCAGGAAGATTGCGTGTCCGTCTCCCCCTTCCCATGCCCCGACGACGATCGACGGACTATGCCTCAGCCACGGCAGTTTCACAAGTTCGATAATGCGGTTAGACCATTCAAGGCACTCGGGTGCACCCGGGTGAAGAATTCCTTGACGGCGAACACAAGCGCTGATCTGCCGTGATCGTCTGATTCGCCTTTCCGGACGCGATGAGAAATCTTGGCCGGGCTGTCGATTATGTTCCGAGAGACGGGTACCGCAGCACCGTTTCCAGTACCTCCTTTCAGAGGTCTATGAGTCAGCGCATGCCCACCCCTCACCCTCGGAAGCGCCCGCAACGGCGTGCACTTCCTCTTCCCTCTCCCCCTCCCGCCAAGGCTCTGAGATTGACTTCTACATCCGGGCGGGAGGGGGAGAGGGTGGGAGGGCCGAAGGCCCGATCGGGTGAGGGGGAGGGGGGGGAGGGCGTCCCTCGATGGATCATTCTTCTTCGATTCCGAGTGCTAGAGCGGGACGCCTTCAGTTTGCATCGCCTCCCCTCGCATCTCTTTGATTTGTCGCATGATGTTGGTCCGAAAAGTTTGCAATTTTTCGGATGATGCGCTGCGTTCGTCACGCCTGCGGCTCGCGATCGATCAGCTCAAATCGGCCATCTTTGAATTCCGGGGTCGGTCGCAAATACATCGCGCCGGTCAAAACGTCCCGGTAAACGGTCCAGCGGTCGAACCTCTGTTCGAATTCGGGTGCCGACGCGCATTGCAAGGAAGCATTGTCCGTCAGCACCTCGTAGACCGACCCGCGCTTCTTATGTCGCCATTGTTGCAGTGTCATTGTTGCATCGTCATTGTTGCATCGTCATTGTTGCATTGTCATGGGCAACGAACACGTTTGGTCAGCTCGCGGGCAACCCCTGCGCGCTGATCGCCTGAAGGTACAATTGCATGTGATGGTATGAAAAAATCCCCCACTCATCGAGAAGCGGGGGGAGGGCGGAAACATCGACCAGCGCCGTCGGGTGAACGTACTTGTACAGTCCGAGATAGTACGGCACATCGGTGACGAGGTCGTGTTCGAATGTCCCCGGCTTGCCGTTTCGATAGCTCAGGCTATGGCTGATCGGCTTGATCAGGTCCGCAAGCTGCGCAAATCCGGGCCGCGGCTCGCCGAACACCACGCGTCCGATCGGCGTCATTCCGGCTACGATGGCAAGGCCGCACAGCACCGAAGCCCGCCCGGCCCCGAGCGAATGGCCGGCGACGAACAACGGTCCCTTGGCTGCCTGCCGGTACTCGGCAAGGACCTGATCGACCCCGAGCAGGAAGCCGGGATGCACCGGCCCAAGTTGCAAATGTCCGAACGGGTTCGTCCACACATCGAAATCGCGGCGCCAGTCTTCGAACGTGATCGAACCGCGAAACACGAGGACGTCGGTGCCCTCGACCGTCTTGACGCCCCAGCAGATCTGGTCGCTGTCGGCGCCGCTGTCATAATGGTCCCAGGTGATGGTCCCCGGATAGGTGTAAATCCCGAGACACAACTCAGCGATATCCTTGTCGGTGATCGGCATGGCGTTTCCCCCGGAGAGGGGAGCATCCATCAGCAAGATGGCGGAAATCGGTGGGGACCTACCCTCCGTGCGACGAGTGAGACCTTATTACCTCACCTCAACTTTCCTCCGGGATCGTCTACAATGCGCGATTCGGGGGAAAGAGATGGTTGACCCGCTCTAAGGCGCCTACTATGCCGCCCATACTTGCCGAAAGCGCGCCAGAGCGCGACGGCAGTTCCACGTAACGCACGTCGGTTGAGCCGAACCTGTTTTTATTTCAGCTAAGCGGGGCTGTTCCAAGTTCCATTTGTTTAATAACTTGTTCCGCTTGGAACCTGGGGTCAGGGTGCTCCAGAATGGGGCGACCGATGATCACATAATCTGCGCCGCCCCGAATTGCGTCTGCGGGGGAAGCGACCCGTTTATGATCGTCGGAATTGGTCCCAACCGGACGCACGCCAGGGGTTGCAATCAGCAAACCCTGGTTAGCAACAAGTCTTCTAATGTCGTTTGGATTGTCGGCCGCTGAAGCGATAATTCCATCGCTACCATACTCCAGTGATTTTCTGACCCTCAGTTCAATAAGCTGCTTCACCGTGAGACGATAGCCCATGTCGTGTAAGTCCTTGTCATCCATGCTCGTCAACACGGTGATCGTAAAAATCTTCAAAAAATCAGAACCTCCCTTTGCTGCCACAGCTGATTGGATGATTTCATTATCTCCATGAACCGTGACAAATTTTATCCCGCGATTTTTAGCACGCTCGACGCCACGAAATACCGTCTCTCCGATATCGAACATTTTGTAATCAAGAAAGACATTCTTTTTCTTTCTGATCAGCAAGTCGATAAGACGATCGGTTCCTTCGGCAAACAGGAGCCATAGCCCGATTTTGTAAAAAGACACCACTCCATCGAGCTTTTCGACCAATAGCTCGGCTTCTTCCGGTGTGGATACATCCAACGCAACTATCAATCTTTCGGCCATGTTAGCCGGAATCTCACGCATAGCTTTTTGCCCAACAATTGAGTTTCGTGGCAGGTCGGTCCCATGCATTGCCTTCCCCCTCCCCGAATCAATACGCGTCACGGCTAAACATAGCCCAAGTCGGCTGTTGGGGCGTGAAATCAGGGAGCAGGAGAGACAAGAGCGTGACGGCGACCCCTACCCGATAGAGATTGGTGCATCAATAGCATAAGGACGATTTTGCGCTGCGACTGATCATGGACCTTTTGCGGTGTGCCCCGGCGCGATGGTACTGGCCCTGGTACTGGCCCCTCTGGCCGCGAGTGGCCCGTTTTGCGTTAAACACTGGCCCGCTTTGATTGCGGGCCTCGGGGGCATTGGACCGCTCAATCTTCGTGAGGTCGTGGTGACCCTTCATGGAACATATTGCGAACTGAGAACAGATAGGGTACGGTGCGTCTCCGTCATTGAGTCGGTCGGTCGGGCAGGGTTTGCCGGTCTGCCGAATCCGGTCATAAGGAGAGCCGTATGGCGCACAACGTTTTGCGCGTGGTCGAAGGTGGCACGATGGACAAAACCAAGGCGCTCGACGCCGCCTTGTCCCAGATCGAACGCGCCTTTGGCAAAGGTTCGATCATGCGGCTCGGCAAGGGGTCGAAGCCGATCGAGATCGAGACCATTTCGACCGGATCGCTCGGCCTCGACATCGCACTCGGCATCGGCGGCCTGCCGCGCGGACGCGTGGTCGAGATTTACGGGCCAGAGTTCCTCCGGCAAGACCACGCTCGCGCTGCACTGCGTCGCCGAGGCGCAAAAGCGCGGCGGCATCTGCGCCTTCATCGATGCCGAGCATGCGCTCGATCCCATTTATGCGCGAAAGCTCGGCGTCAATATCGACGACCTGTTGATTTCGCAGCCGGATACCGGCGAGCAGGCGCTGGAAATCGCCGATACGCTGGTGCGCTCCGGGGCCGTCGAAGTGCTGGTCATCGATTCGGTCGCGGCCCTGGTGCCGCGCGCCGAACTCGAAGGCGAAATGGGCGACAGCAATCCTGGCATGCAGGCGCGCCTGATGAGCCAGGCGCTGCGCAAACTCACCGCCTCGATCAGCCGCTCCAACACCATGGTGGTCTTCATCAACCAGATCCGCATGAAGATCGGCGTGATGTATGGCAGCCCGGAGACGACGACCGGCGGCAATGCGCTGAAGTTCTATGCCTCGGTGCGCCTCGACATCCGCCGCATCGGCTCGATCAAGGAACGCGATGAGGTCGTGGGCAACCAGACCCGCGTCAAAGTGGTGAAGAACAAGCTCGCGCCGCCGTTCAAGCAGGTCGAGTTCGACATCATGTATGGCGAGGGGGTGTCGAAAACCGGCGAGATCATCGACCTCGGCGTCAAGGCGGGGATCGTCGAAAAATCCGGCTCCTGGTTTTCCTATGACAGCCAGCGCATCGGCCAGGGCCGGGAAAACGCGAAGGCGTTTTTGCGCAACAATCCCGATATCGCGGGCCGGATCGAGGCGACCATCCGCCAGAATTCCGGGCTGATTGCCGAGCAGATTTTGGCAGGAGAGGCCGCCGAGGAGGAAGGCGAAGAGTAGCTGCGCAACAGCCGCGGTCGGCGGCGAGCGCAAAGTCCCGAAAAGTGCAGATTTTCGGACCAAGGCCCTGCGCAAACTCACCGCCCATCCGTCGTCGAGCACAATCCGCGACGGACACGCAGGGGAAACCTGAGCGGGAGGCGATTCAATTCAAGTTTAAGGCATCCCGCTTCAACGGGCCGTTGCGCGAATATCTGTGAATGAGGATGGGCGGCGCTCGGCGGTAAGACGGCGCAACGTGGATGGTGCCGACGGGCCGTGCCTGACCCTCATTCGCCCCTGATATTGGAGGCCCTGATCAGCGGCCACCATTTTTCGGTTTCCGCCTTGTGATAGGCGGCAAGCGCCTCTGGCGTCTGTTGATCGCGGGGCATGATCTCCTGGCCGATATCGGTGAGCCGCCGACGCACGGCGGCATCGGCGAGCGCATCCACGACGGCGGCATTGAGTTTTGTCACGATCTCCTTGGGCGTGTCTTTGGGGACCCAAAGACCATTCCAGAAGGCGATATGCAGGCCGGGCACTCCGAGCTCATCCACGGTCGGCAATTCGGGGGCGGCGAACCAGCGCGTTTTCGACAGCGCCGCATAGGTCTTCACCTGGTGGCTGCGCACGAAGCCGAGCGCGCCCGTCGCCTCCGCGAACATGATGTCGACATGGCCGGCCACCACGTCCTGATTGGCGGGACCGCCGCCGCGATAAGGCACAAAGTTGAAACGCGTGCCGGTGCCCCTCTGGAAATAGACGGCGCTGATGTGAGCGGCGCTGCCGGCGCCGACGGTTGCCGCCGTGGCCTTGTCGGGATTGGCCTTGAGCCACGCGACGAGTTCGCCCAGATCGTTGGCGGGAAAGTCCGGCCTGGCGACGAGCAGGATCGGGCTCGTCGTCAGGAGCGCGATCGGCTCGAAATCCCTCAGCACGTCGTATTGCACCGGAAAGGCCGCGCTTGCACCGACATGGCTCAGCCAATTGCCAATACTGAGCGTGTAGCCGTCAGGCGCCGCCCGCGCCGCGCGCGCGACGCCGATACTGCCGCCGGCGCCGGTGACGTTCTCGATGATCACCGGCTGGCCGAGGAAGACCGTCATGCGATCGGCCAGGATTCTCGCGATCGGGTCGGCAACGCCTCCCGGCGGCACCGGCACAATGATCGTGATCGGGCGCGTCGGGTAGGTCTCTGCGGCTGCAAGCCTCGCGGCGCGTGAGTTGAGGGCGGCCAAGGCTGCGGTGAACAGAAGCACCCGCCTCGTCATCATGCGGCTCCCTCCCGATGTCGGACCGCGGGCTGAACGCATCAGCGTACACGGCCGCTTTGCCACAGGTAGAGCGGGATGCGTTAAGCCTGGAAAGCCTCCCGCTGGGTCCCTTTGCCCACCCGTCGCGGACTGCGCTCGACGACGGATGCACGGTAATTTTGCGCACCCGTCGCGGACTGCGCTCGACGACGGATGCACGGTAATTTCGCGCACCCGTCGCGGACTGCGCTCG
The DNA here is from genome assembly GCA_963844635.1 of uncultured Alphaproteobacteria bacterium. Taxonomy (GTDB): domain Bacteria; phylum Pseudomonadota; class Alphaproteobacteria; order Rhizobiales; family Xanthobacteraceae; genus JAJPKK01. The sequence goes on along the minus strand of CAWJPD010000011.1, from coordinate 77,544 downwards.
ACGACGGATGCACGGTAATTTGCGCACCCGTCGCGGACTGCGCTCGACGACGGATGCACGGTAATTTTGCGCATGATCCTTGTCCGAAAAGTCCGCACCTTTTCAGGACCATGCGCTTACGTGGTCCCCTGGGACCGATCAGCGAAAGTCGAAGCCGCCCCAGCGTTGCTGCCACATGCGTTCGCCGATTGTACAGGAAATGCGCGGTGCCGCGGCTGACACCCGGACCACACGCGGCGCCGTGTCGCGTTTAGCGATTTCCTGGATCAGCTTGGTGCGCGTCGCTTCGCGGAACTGGGCCCGCTCGCGGATCGGGATGACGAAGGACCCGGGCCCGCCCATGACGCAATCCTCGTAGTACACGTCAAGGTTCTCGATATCGATCGATCCCGGCTCCGGCCGCTTGAGCATGATCGGCAGGCCGTTGATGGTAATGCCTTTCTCCAGCACTTCGTCGCGCAGGATCGTCACCGGCGTGCCCTGATTATTGACGCCGTCGCCCGAGACATCGATGACCCGGCGAATGGCCCGAAAGCCAGAATTTTCGAGCAGGGGCATCGCGAACTCCAGCGCGCCGGAAATCGAGGTGCGGAACGCGCGGCGGTAAGGAGCGGCAGCGATCGCGTCGGCGAATGCCTTGGCCGACGCCGGACCATCGATCACCCGCCAGGGCACGACGACGCGCTGATCGGCCGATCCCGCCCACTCGAAATAGGTGATCGCCACCTTGCCGTGCAGACCCTGTTGAAGCGCATTGAGGAAGTCCGGCGAGGTCAGGCCGAGAATATAGCCCTCGCGTTGCAGCGCCTGCTCGTCCGGGTCCATCGAAAAGGAGATGTCGACGGCGATGACCAGCGCAACGTCGACGTCGCTCGTCGCGACAGGGGGCGACAGGGCCTGAGCGTCCGCTCTGCGAGGCGCCGCGAATACGGCAAGCGCAAGCGCCAATCCGCCGATCGCCGCCCTGACCCATCCGGTCACGAATGCACTCATCGCCTTCTCCATCGTGCATGAACATGTTGGCACGCTTGCGGAGCCAAGGAAAGCAGGTCTGCAGATGCATGCCCCACAGCCGCTGTCCTGATGTAGGAGCTCGCGTATTTGCGCGCGTTCGAAGCAATTTCTGGTCTGGTTGACTTACACATCACTGTCATCGCCCGGCCGGAGTTCACGCTGCTCTATCAGCGTGAACTCCGTGACCGGGCGATCCAGTAACCACCAGTCTCGAAATGTGGCTCGCCCGTCGATCGTCTTTGGATGTCGGGGAGTACTGGATTGCCCGGTCTACGGAGAGCCGCCGCAACCGCGGCAGGGTCTCCGGCCGGGCAATGACAAAAATGATTTAGAGACATCGGAATGTGCAGCTCGATCGCCGCGTCAGTCGGTCGGCTCGCTGGCGGCGATCTCGATGCCGAAACCGGCGAGACCGACGTAACGGTGCGTGGATGAGGTCAGGAGACGGATCGACGAAATGCCGAGATCTTTCAAAATCTGCGCGCCGAGACCGACCTCCCGCCATTGCCTTTGTCGCGCCGCCTCGGTGCCATCATCCAGGGGCGGAGCGGAAACAGGAACGCCGGCCGAGCCGTCGCGCAGGAACACGATGACGCCGCGCCCCTCTTTTGCGAAGCGCTGCAAGGCACTATGAACGTCGGTCGCGCCGCCGAAAATGTCGCGCAGAATGTTGGCGCGATGCAGCCTCGTCGGAATGTCGCGGCCGTCGCCAATGCGTCCGTGCACCAGCGCCATGTGGTAGACGGCGTCGAACGGTGTCACATAGGAATAGCCCTTTAACGTGCCGATCTCGGTCGCCACGGTAAACTCGCTCACCCGTTCGACGAGCCTTTCGCGGGCCTGCCGATAGGCGATGAGGTCGGCGATGGAGATGCGCATCAAGCCGTGCCGCTCGGCAAAACCGGCGACCTCCGGTCCCCGCATCACGGTGCCGTCATCATTCATCAATTCCGCCAGCACGCCGACCGCGGGCAAACCCGCGAGCCGGCAAAGGTCAACGCAAGCCTCGGTGTGGCCAGACCGCATCAGCACGCCCCCTGCGCGCCCGATCAGCGGGAACACATGGCCGGGCCGCACGAAATCGGCGGCACCACTGTTGCCGTTGGCGAGCGCGCGCACCGTGTTGGTGCGCTCCTCGGCGGAAATGCCGGTGGTGAGGCCGTGGCGAACATCGACCGAAACGGTGAACGCGGTGCCGAGCGGCGCGTCGTTGCGGGCCACCATAGGTTCCAGATGCAGACGCTTCGCCTCCTCGACAGCAAGCGGCGCGCAGACGATCCCGGAGGTATGGCGGATGATGAACGCCATCTTCTCCGGCGTGCACTTTGCCGCCGCGACGAAAAGGTCGCCTTCGTTCTCCCGATCGTCGTCGTCGGCGACGACGACGATCTCGCCGCGACCGAATGCGGCGATCGCGGACTGCACGATCGCTTGGGGGTGCTGCGTCGCCGCCATTTCAATTACTCTCTGGTCATCGTTGCCGCGCGTCGCCCGGCCCCACGCGGTCCGTGCGGGGCCACTGCGGAGTATCGCCGACCTGTGCGCGCTGGCGAAGATAGTGATCGGCCAGCACGCAAGCCATCATGGCCTCTGCGACGGGGACGGCACGGATGCCGACGCACGGGTCGTGGCGCCCCTTGGTGGCGATCTCGGTCTCGCGGCCATAGCGATCGACGGTCCGACGCGGGGTCAGAATCGAAGAAGTGGGCTTCACGGCAAAGCGCGCCACGATTGGTTGCCCGGTGGAAATGCCGCCAAGAATGCCGCCGGCATGGTTCGACAGGAAATGCGGCCGCGCATCCGGCCCCATGCGCATCTCATCGGCATTGGCTTCGCCGCTCAGTGTCGCGGCGGCGAACCCGGCGCCAATCTCGACGCCCTTCACCGCATTGATGCCCATCAGCGCTGCGGCAATATCGGCATCGAGCTTGCCATATACGGGTGCGCCAAGGCCTGCCGGCACCCCCTCCGCGACCACCTCGATGATGGCGCCAATTGAGGATCCCTGCTTGCGAATGCCGTCCAGATACGGCGCGAACTGTGCCGCGAGCGCGCGGTCCGGACAGAAGAACGGATTGCGGGGGACCTCGTCCCAGTCCCATTTGCCGCGATCGACCGAGTGCGGTCCCATCGCGATCAGTGCTGCCCGGACTGTCACGCCGGGCACGATTTTGCGCGCCACCGCCCCTGCGGCGACCCGGGCCGCCGTCTCTCGCGCGGAGGCGCGACCGCCGCCGCGGTAGTCCCGCACGCCATATTTGGCGTCGTAGGCATAATCGGCATGGCCTGGACGATAAAGATCGCGGATATCGGAATAGTCCTTCGAGCGCTGGTCGACATTGTCGATCACCAGCGCGATCGGCGTCCCCGTTGTCACCGGTTCTCCGGTGGCATCATCGGCGATCACGCCGGACAGGATTTTCACCTGGTCCGGCTCCTGTCGCTGGGTGGTAAAGCGGGACTGCCCGGGACGCCGGCGGTCGAGGTCGTGCTGAATGTCCACCACGGCGAGCGGAATGCGAGGTGGGCACCCATCGATGACGCAGCCAATCGCGGCGCCATGACTCTCGCCGAACGTCGTGACCCGGAATAAATGGCCGAAAGTATTGTGGGACATCGGAGTTGACCCCGGCGGGGTTGGTAGCTTGAGCCATTAGCGCATGATCCCGAAAAATTGCAGACTTTTCGGACAACATCATGGGCAAATCCACCCGCATTCGTCGTCGAGCGCAGTCCGCGGCGGATGCGCAAAGGAGAACCGAGCGGAGGCGATTCATGCGGAACGCATCCCCCTCATAAGCGGTCAATCCCGCCCCGTGCCACCGCCGCCGAATCTCGGTTGTTGCAAGCGGCCAGTGGACCGGCTGCCTTTGCAATAAGCACGGCGCCGTTCGGTGGCTTTCCAGCCGATGATCAAGGTGAACCATCGTTAAGAGATAGATGAACGACTGTTAAACACAATGAATTACAAGTGAATTTTGAACAAGAATATGTTGCTATGTACCTCGTTCTGCGGTAGCACTCAAAGGGTGGCCGGCGCGGTTTATACCCGGCGAGGGGACGGGGTACCGGATTTTCGGTCGCATTCTTTCCGGCAAAGACACTCGACAAGATACCCAAGTGTGAACGCGGTGTAATAGCTCTGCTATGTCCCCAGCATAGCGTGGCTTTCTCCGTGGCGGAGCGGGGGCGTCACGATCAGTTCGTCGGTTGTGAGCGGTTGGTTCCCGCAATTCGACTTGCGTGCATCGGCGCGGCAAAGGCTGCGCTGAACGGTGTCATGGCGCGCATTCCCCCGCTGTGCCGCTCGACCCCAATTTCTGCTGACGTGGTAATGGGCGCAAAATATGTTGGCGAGAACCGAGTCGAGTCAAGGCCTGCACCAAGTAGGCGACTTTTCCGGGCTTCAGAATCTTTGTTCTCTGCACCTTGTTCACGGTGATCGCCTCGATCCCGATCATTACGCATCCGCTGCCGCCGATCGAAGACTACATGAACCACCTCGCGCGCATGCACGTCATCGCCGCGATCGGGCATGTTCCCAATCTCGCTGAGTATTACGAGATCGACTGGCAGATCGTTCCCAACCTGGTGATGGACATCCTGCTGCCGCCGCTGGCGCGGTTCGTCAACATCTATATGGCCGGCCAGATATTTACGATTTCGACCTTTGCGCTGATCGTGTCGGGAACGCTTGCGGTCAACCGGGTGCTGTTCGGGCGCTGGTCGGCGCTGCCGCTGATCGTGTGCCCGTTGCTGTACAATTTCGTCTTCCTTGTCGGAATTATGAATTACTTGTTTGGCGTGGGTCTTGCCTTGTGGGCGCTTGCAGCCTGGCTGGCTCTGCTCGATCGGCCTTTGATTCTCCGGCTCGCGGTCTCGACGGCCTTCGTGATTGCGCTGTTCTTCTGCCATCTCTATGCCGTTGGCATTTACGGCATCGAAGTGCTGGCGTTGCGCTGTGGCGCCTGTGGAGCAAGCGGGGAGCGCCCGCGGGCCGGCAAGCGACCGAGTTCTTCTCCGCCGGCCTGCCATTCCTGCCGGTCGTCCCGCTACTGCTGCTCAGCCCGACACTTGGACTGTGGGATTATGGCTGGGAGCCGCGCGGCAAGATCGATGGTCTCATCTACGTCATCCAGGTCTACTCCGATATGGCCGCCTTCGCGCTGGTGGCGGTCATGTCCTGCGCCCTGATCTGGTCGGTGCGCCACAGGCTGTTTCGGTTTCACCCGATCGGCTTGTCGCTCCTGAGCGTGGGTGCCGTCGTTTATCTCGCCATGCCGCGGACCCTGTTCGCCGTTTACATGGCCGACCAGCGCCTGCCCATCGCACTTGCCTTCATGGCGATCGCCTGTTCGCATATGGAGCCCGGCAACCAGTTGGTGCGACGCGCCTTCCTGGCGTTGACACTGGCGCTTGTGCTGATGCGGGTGATCGAAGTGGATGTTGCCTGGGCGGAGCTGTCGCCGGTCACGCTCGAGTTCCGCAATTCGATCAAGCGGATCAGCCCCGGTTCGAAAATCCTCGTCGCCTATGCCGACCCGAGCGGCGGCGATGACGTCGCCGATCTCGGCCTCGTCCACGCTGCCTGCCTCGCGATGATCGAGCGGTCGGCGCTGGTCACCACCGCGTTCACGGTCCCCGGCAAGCAGATCATGCATGTGCGAAAAAAATATCGCGATCAGGTCGACACCGAGGATGGGCAGCCTCCGACCGTTGCCGAACTCATGGACGCGATCGAGACGCCGAAGCACCAGGACAATCCTCGCTACTGGAGCTCGTGGCAGGACCGCTTCGATTATGTCTATGTTCTGTTCACCGACGACGAGGCTCGCAACCCGGCGCCGCAATTCCTTGCGCCTGTCTATGATGGCGGCCGTTTCCAGCTCTATAAGGTGATCAGGCCGCATTGAACACCGCGGACCGGGCGCCGCGCGCGGGCGCGCCGATGCTGCGGATTGTCAGAGATGGAGAACGGCCCAAGGCGGTGCACGGCTCCTTCACGGTGCGGTGTTTTCGTGCCCTTCTCCGTCCGGCAGGGGCGATCGACTGACGGTATTCTCGATCACCCTGCGAATGGCGCGGGCGCAGTCGGGCCAACCGGTCGAACGATAGCGCCGCTTGATTTCCGCTTCGCGCGCCGCGAGCTGCGCCTGATCGGCGAGATAGACGCTGACTTTGTCAGCGATGCTCGCCGGGTCGTGCGGGTCGATGAAATCGATCAGGTCCGGCGCGATTTCACGAATTCCGCCGCTCGGCGCCGCAAGGCACGCTTTCCCGCGACTGAGCGCCTCGGCGACGGGCAGGCCAAAACCCTCGGCGAGGCTCGGATAGGCCGTGATCCAAGCGTGCCGGTAGAGGGTTTCAAGGCTCGCCTCGTCGACGCTGCCGAGTATCACGATCCGACAGAAATTAGCGTTCTGCCGTTCCACCATGTGGGCGAGTATGTGGTCCGGCGCGCCGAACCCCGCAAACAGCAGGAGGGGGGTGGCCGAACCGTGCCGGGCCCGCAACAGCTCCCAGGCCTTGACCAGCAGCCGGTGATTCTTGCGCGGAATCAGAGTCGAAACGAACAGGACGTAACGCTGGTGGAGGTACTCCGAAAGGCGGCCCGCATGCGGGCCCGCGGGCCTCGCCGGGACTGCATCGGCGAGCCGACAAGTCTGGATCGCCAAATGTTCGGGCAGCGCCAAATATCGGGGAAGCTCTGCGCGCGTATATTGCGAATTGCAGATGATTGCCGCGCAATTCGGCAGCAGCGTTTCGTAGCCGCGGCGGAACTGCTCGCTATGACGACGGGGCAGCCACTCGGGATGCGATAGCGGCAGCACATCGTGGATGAACGCGGTCACTTGTACGTCTGCCGTGCGTGCATGCGCCAGCAGGCGATGAAGGTACCGTCCCAGCCAGAAGGAACCTGGAAGGAACAGGCAGTCTCCGCGGCCGAGACTCACGGGAGCAAGCCCCACCTTGTGCCGCTGCGCCCATCGCGCAAACTGAACGACGCCATTGTCTCCGGGAAACAGCCGGTAGCGTAGCGATCTCGGCATCGAGGTTGCAAAGACCTTTGCCGCGCGCGACCGCGTACGGAACGCAAAACCTGCTTCCGCATAATAAGCCGCGAGCTTCGGGAAGAATTCGGAGAGCGGCAGCAATTGCCGATCCGTGATCGTCAACGGGCAGTTGTGCAATGGATGCCAGAACAGCGGCCGGATGTCGCGAAAAGCAAGTCCCGGCTCGGCAATCAGCGCATCGGCAACCGAAAGCACTGTCCGGCTCACGCCGGTCGGATGTGAGGTTATGCGGAAGTGATCGAACAGCTCGGTAATGTCGATCCAGATCGATCCGGACGGCATGCAGAAAAATGCTTCTTACTCGGCTGCCTCCGTCGCCGGCGCACCATCCTCCGGAAAGTATTTCTGCATTCGCGGCGTGACGCCGTTCTTCTTCATTTCCTCGAGCCAGAGCGGATGGATGCGCGGATCCTGGTCCTCGTATTCGATCTGGTCGCCGCCTTCCTTGATGCTGAGCGACACGGCCTGCTTCTTCGCCGGCTTGCCGCCGCCGCCGCGAGCGGCGCGCCGCCGCGGTGAGCGGATAGCGGATGCCGCCGATGCTGGTCGCGAGATAGCGCGCCGGGAGCGTTGCTGGTGTTGAAATGCTGATGGAGCTGCCGGTCGGCCGGCGGAAACACCACGCCGTGCTTCCAGTCGAGGCGCAGGAAATCCTTCTCGCCCTCGATACCATAGCAGCGAATAGCCGGTGCCGACGACGCACATCACATGGGCGCCGGGGCCGTGGCGGTGCGCCTTCTTGTAGGTGCCGGGCGGCATTTCCGAGATGTGCGCGTGCATGCTCCAGTCGGCGAGCACGAACATGATGTTGGTGCCCCCGCCGCCGCGATCGTCCCACGATTGCAGCTCGAGTCGCGGCGAGATCGGGGACGAAATTCGTCTCCCACATGTGGTTGCCGTGCCGGACCATGATGAGATCGCCTTCGCCGTTGTAATACTCGTCCTTGCCCATGCGGTCGGCGAACTCGCATTCGGTGTCGAAGATGAAGCGCTCGTTGTGGAAGATATTCATGACGAGCGGCATGTTCGTGGTGCTGACGCGATCAGCGCGCGCTTCTCGGCCGCTGCCGTTGAAATGGCGATGCTGGCATTGAGCGGGATCGCGAACAGGCTGCGCGGCCCCATTCGAAGCTGCGCTTGGCGCCGTCGGCGAATCGAGCTGCGTCGAGCCGGTGCCTTCGAGCACGTAGATCACCTCCTCATAGAGATGGCGCTGCGGCGCGATGGGCCGCCGGGCGGGATCTCGAACAGGAACATGCTGGCGAAATCGCCGCGGCCCTTGAGATGGCATCGCCGCCGCTTTGACGCCGAACGCGGCCACGGCGCGGTCTCCACCGCGAACAGGTCGCAGCCGAAATCCTCATCGACGGGCACGCCTTCCTTGGATCCAGTCGAGATAGGAGTCGATGCCATAGCGCGGCGTCAGATCGTTCATGAACTCATTCCTTGCGCGGCCATGGAGAGCGCCGGCCGATGAGGGACTGACCGGCGAAGCGCGTCGGTTATTCCCTATATGCCCGTCATTTCGGGTTCTGTCATGTCCCCATGGTCGACAAGCCCTCCATCGATTGTGCGGTGCACGATCACATCCTTTGCACCTGGTTGTTGTGAATGTCGGGCAGTGCAACAATGACGGAGCAGATGGAATGCGTTGGTCAGAGTTAAGCACGCCTGATGCAGAGTTGATCAAGGAGGCTGCCATGACCGTCAGGGCCATTTTGTCAGCGAAGGGTAGCAGGGTTGTCACGATCGAGCCGGATGCGACGCTGGGGGAGGTCGTTGCCATGTTGGCGCAACATCGCATCGGTGCGCTTGTCGTCGCCGATGCCGGTCGCCGCCTTCTGGGGATCATTTCGGAGCGCGATATTGTGCGGCTGCTTCACGAGAACGGGACAGCATCGCTTTCGATCGCGGTAGGGGAGGTCATGACGCGCAAGGTCGTGACCTGCACGGAGAACGAAACGATTGCCGAAATCATGGAATTGATGACCGCGCGCAAGTTTCGGCATGTGCCGGTGGTCGAAAGTGGCCGCCTTGTCGGCATTATCTCCATCGGGGACGTGGTGAAAGCGCGGCTTGGCGAATTCCAGCAGGAGCATGAGGCCCTGCGGGACTACATCCAGACCGCGTGACTGCGCATGATCCCGAAAAGTTGCAGACTTTTCGGACAAAGATCATGGGCAAAATCACCACGCATCCGTCGTCGAGCGCAGTCCGCGACGGATGCGCAAGAAGAATTGGCGAGAGCGCTTCAAACTGAACGCATCCCGCTCCCGGAGCCGAGACGTGCAAAGGCTTGCGGCTCAGGAAAACAACAGCGACTTGATCACGACGGGCACCACGCCGGGCGGCGAGATCGGTTCGCCGACATCGACGTAATCGAGGTCCTGGAGCTGCACGCCGTCGATCGACGACGAGATCGACCGTCGAGCCCGAGTTCCTCGGCGAGGATCCGGCCGAGCGTACTTGCCGATATCGCCGTCGATCATCAGACAGCAGCGGCTGCGTGCGCGTTCCTTCCGGGCGCGACCGCCGCCATGATGGCGCGTCCGGCGGCGGCGAGGCGGCGTAATCGGGATCGCCTTGCCCAGGAGAACGCCATCGCGAGGCGCGCCGCCGGGTCCAGGTCGTGCCGCCCAAGGGCATCGCTGATCGCCGCCAGCAAGCGCCGCGACGTCGATCGACGCTCAGCTTCGATGACCTCGCGCCCGACCATGGACGACGGGACGCTATGCACCGGCAACACGCCGGGCTTCGGCAGATGGATCGTCTTGCCGCTCACCTGCACCGTGAATTGCGACGCGCCGATCACGGTCGCGCGGATGCGCTGGCCGGGATCGATCGAGCGGAGCTGCCGTGCGGCGGCCGAGCTCGGCGCGCAGTTCGCGCGCGCAAGCAGCTTGGCGATGTCGCCGTATTCGCGCTCCTCGTGGCCGAAACATATATTCCGAGACGCCGCCCGAAAAGGTGAGCGCCGCCGGCGTCGGCATGCGCCGCAAGCGGCTGCGGTCAGCAGCAGCGACTGTCCGAGCGATCGACGGCGCGACGCCGAGTATGTGGTCGGCGGCGACCGCTGCGAGCCGGGCGCGCGATCGCCTCGCGCGGAGCTGGCATCTGCGCGAGCGTTGCCGGATCGGTCGCGACGCCGAGCTGCTTCGGCGACGAGACGGCGCCGAATCGTCGACGCGCGTCCACTCGCCCCGTTCGTCGGCGGCGATCAAGCCGGCCGCCCGCGGCAAAGGCGGCAACGCCGAGGATGTGCCCCGTTGTCGATCAGCGCGAGCTTCGTCGTGCCGCCGCCGATATCGACATGGAGCAGGCATTCGCCGCGCTCCTGCGAGAGCTTGACCGCGCCCGAGCCATGTGCGGCGAGCGTGCATTCGAGCTTGTGGCCGGCGGTGGCGCAGACGAACTTGCCGGCCTCCGCGGCGAACAGCTCGTCGATCGCCAGCGCGTTTTTGCGTTTGATCGCTTCGCCCGGTCAGGATCACGGCGCCGCTGTCGACGTCGCTGCGCGCCATGCCGGCATCGCGGTAGCAGCTGCGCGATGAAGGCGCCGAGCGCTGCCCGCATCGATGGTGCCGTCGGCCAGGAACGGCGTCAGCATGATCGGCGAGCGCCAAGTCACCTGCCGATGCACGGCGACGAAGCGGCTCGACAGGCCCTGGCTTTGGCGCTGCAGCAGCACCTTGGCGAACAGCAGATGCGAGGTCGAGCTGCCGATATCGATGCCGACCGTCGAAAGCTCGACATTCTCCTGGCTCCAGATGAATTGCGCAATCGCGGCGCGCTCCTGATCGGAGGTCGGCGCGATGTTCGTGGTAGAAGTCGAGTTCGTGCATGAACCGGCCATCGTTGATCGCTCGTCGTGGCGCAGGCAGGGGATCAGGCTGAGTGCTTCCGTGTCTAACACTTAATCCACTTTCATTGTCATCGCCCGGCTTGACCGGGCGATCCAGTAACCACCGGAGTTCGTTGGAAAACTCGTTCTCTAATGCGAGTCATGGGGTACTGGATGCCCCGCTTGAAGCGGGGCATGACAAAAAGGGGATCAAGTGTCAGAGTCAGAACACTAGCACTGCGCACAACCCATCCTGTGGAGATTGCGGGGATACACGCCCGCTTGTCATAGCGGCTGCGAGCGCCTAAGCGAAGCCCGTAAACTCCCTTCGCGAGCATCGTCGTGAAACGCAGCACCGAGCGCATCCTGACCACGCATGTCGGCAGTCTGATCCGGCCGCCGGAGCTGATCGCCTTCCTGCGCACTGCCCAGAACGGCGAGCCGGTGGACGAGGCCGCATTCGGCGCGTGCCTGACAGATTCGGTCGCCGAAATCGTGCGGCACCAGGCGCGAGGTCGGCATCGACGTGGTCAGCGACGGAGAGTTCGGAAAGACGATCAGCTGGTCGCAATATGCGCTGGAGCGCCTCTCGCGGATTTCAACGGCGACCGCTTCGAGGCGGGTGCAAACCCGTTCACCCGCGGCGCCGACCGCACCAGGTTCGCGGAGTTCTATGCCGAGCTCGATGCGCGCGATACGCCGGCCTCACAATGGGAGGCTGCACTGCGTCGGTGCCGATCGCCTATACCGGCGAGGCGGCGGTCAAGCGCGACATCGACAATCTGCGCGCGGCGCTTGCGGGAACGGAGGTCGTCGATGCCTTCCTGCCGGTCGCCGCGCCTGCAAGCGTCATCCCCGACCGCAAGAACGAATTCTTTCGCGACGACGAGGAGTGCCTTGCCGCGATCGCGGACGCGATGCGCACCGAATACCGGCTCATCGTCGACTTCCGGTTTCCTGCTGCAGCTCGACGATGCCCGCACCGCGGTGACCTACGATCGCATGGTGCCGCCGGCGAGTTTCTGCCGACTATCGGCATTGGGTCGGAGCGCTATATCGAGGTTCTCAACCACGCGCTCGACGGCATTCCCGAGCACCGCGTGCGCTACCATGTGTGCTGGGGAAGCTGGCCGGGGCCACATACGAGCGACGTACCGCTCAAGGACATCGTCGATCTGATACTGAAAGTTCGTGCCGGCGGTTATGTGATTGAAGGAGCCAATCCCCGCCACGAGCACGAGTGGACGGTGTGGCGCGACGTCAAGCTGCCGTCCGGGAAGGTTTTGATCCCCGGCGTCATCAGCCACGCGACCAACATCGTCGAGCATCCGCAGCTTGTGTGCGAACGGATCGTCCGGCTCGCCCGGCTGGTCGGGCGAGAGAACGTGATCGCCAGTACCGATTGCGGATTTGCGCAAAGCCCGACGTACCGCCGCGTCCATCCCAGCATCATGTGGGCGAAGCTCGAGGCGCTGGCAGAAGGGGCACGCCTCGCCACCCAGGAGCTTTGGGCCTAGAACAGGATGCGTTCAGCTTCGATCGCCTCTCGTTCGATTATCATCGATTTTGCGCATGATCTGCTCCGAAAAGTCTGCAACTTTACGGGATCAGACGCTCGTCGTTAAGCATTTCGCAGATTCGATTCAATCGAACCGGTTGCGTAGGGCGCGGCCACCCCAATGTTACAATCAACAGATGACGTCGGTGTCACCCCGCCCTCGCGACTATTTCTTCACGCTCGCACCGGCAAGCTGGGCGACCGCTGCCAGCGTCGTTTGCACGGCATTGAGGCCCAGGCGAAAGTCCTTGTCCAAATATGCAGCAAAACGATCGCTGGGTTGATGATATTGCGGATTCCATCCGGCACCAATCTCTTGCGACCGCGTTCATTTTCGCGCAGGCTGATCGCGGGAACGAGGTCCATGAAATCGTTGGAATCGGTGTTGGTCATGTGATTGCCGACAGCGGCCGGGTAGTCGGTGGCATATTTTTCGTTGGCGTCGCGGAAAAAGAAAGCGAGCTTCATCGCCTGGTCGGCGAGCCTCGCCCGCGATTGGAATTCAATATTGATGTCGGCTTCGGGACGCTGCTCGGGGCTGACGGTGCCGTCCGCGCGCGGCATGCCGTGATCCCACAGCATCATGTCGTGCTGGATCATGCCAAGCCATTTTGGTTCGGGATACACGCCCGACCCCGGAGGCTCCTGTTTGCCCTGAAGGGCCGCGCGCTGCTCGACATAGGCGTGGGCGCCGTTGTGGCCGGTCTCTTCGTTGTTCCATAGTACAAATCGGATCGATCGATCGGTCTGAACATCCGACGCACTGAAAATGCGCGCCGCTTCCATCACCAAAGCGGTGCCGGAGCCGTCGTCGTCGGCGGCTTCCCCGAAGCCGCGCCCGTCCATGTGAGCGCCGATGATGTACATCTCCTCAGGATGAGTTGTTCCGACCTTGGTGCAGAAAACTTCTTCGCGCGGCCCCGGGCCTGGCTGCTGCGCGTTCAGGGCGCGCAGCGCGAGGTCGGTCTGCGCGTCGGGATTGGTATTCGGCGTCGCCGGCATCGTCATGCCGCGCAATCGTGAGCCGCCTGCGCCGGGGCGGAATTCACCGCTGGTGATGATGCCGCGTCGCTCGGGCTGTGCGCCGCTCGGTGGTCGGGCAATCGGTTGATCGTAGACGTAGTGGATGCGCTCCGGGTTGCACCCGTAGCCGCGCAATTGCGCGGCGATCCACTCCACCGCGGAGCGATTGCGGTCGGTGCCTTGGGTGCGGTCGCCGAATTGCGTCAGCCCTTTGATGGTCGCCTTGTAGCGCTCAAGATCGAGCCGCCCGACCAAAGCCTTGATTGGATCGCCCACGGAGGCGCTTTGCGCCTGCGCTGCCATCTGCGTCGGGCCCAAAGCGATGGCGACCACAAAGCAGCCCATCGCCGACATCAACCGCTGCGCCTGCATGCATCTCTCCTCGCACGAAAATATCAGACCTTGTCGGCGGACGCTGCCCCTGGCCCGACCCGGATGGGATGCAAACCAGGCGGACCGCACGGCAAAATATCTTATCGCCCTCCCGAAGCTATGGCAGACTTGGAAAACAGGCTGCCGCGTCCCAAGCCGCAGCATCAAGGGGAGCGAAGATGAGGCTAAAGTCTGTGGCGCTGTTCATCGGAGTTCCTCGCGTTCGTTGCGGCAGCCGCTCAGGCGAACGCCGAGGAACAGGTCCACGAATTGAGGGCGTCGCCCTCGACTGTGCACCGCGGCTTTTTCGATGCAACCCTGCCACCGGTGCTGACGATTGACTCCGGCGACATCGTCCGGCTGTGGACCACCACCGGCAATCCGCGTTACTTCGAAAGCCTTGGCGTTCCGAAAGACAAGATACCGCCAGAACTTTACGCCGCCTTCGAAGGCGCGCCGGGCGCCGGGCGTGACGACCACACGCTTGACGGGCCGATCGCCGTGCGCGGCGCAGAGATCGGCGACACCGTCGAGATCAGGATCCGCTCGATCGATCTGTGGCTCCCCATCGCCGGCATGGGCATCCGCGCCACCCGCGGCTCGCTTCCCGAGGACTTCCCTTATTCACGCGACAAGGTGCTGTTCTTCGATCCCGCGCAGAAACGCATCGAGATCACGCCTGGAGTGGTGGTACCGGCCAAGCCGTTCTGGGGCGTCATCGCGGTCGCGCCGCCACCCTCGATGGGCCGGGTGGCGAGCGGCCCGCCAAGCGTCTACGGCGGCAACATGGACAACCACGACCTCCAGCCGGGGACCAGCCTGTTTCTGCCCGTTCACGCTCCCGGCGCACTGATTTCGATCGGCGACGGCCACGCCGTGCAGGGCGACGGCGAGGTCGGCATGTCGGCGGTTGAGACTTCGCTGAAAGGCGAAATCCAGGTGGTGCTGCACAAGGGGATGCACACCAACTGGCCAAGGGCCGAGACCGCGACCCACTACATCAGCATGGGCTTCGACCCGGACCTCAACAAGGCGGCCCAGATCGCGACCCGCGAAATGCTCAATTTCATCGTCGCCACCAAGGGATTGCCGCGCGAAGATGTGCTGATGCTGATGAGCGCTGCCCTCGACCTGCATGTGACGCAGATCGTGGATGGCACCAAGGGCGTGCACGGCATGTTGCCGAAGGCGATCTTTCAACGGTAAGCAGGTTGCAATGACGGTCATCGGCGAACCGATGAGCGCGGAGATCGTAACCTTCGCGGTGTCTTGCGCGGGAATGCCCGCTCACGTCGCGGTGCCGGCCACGGCCGACAAGGCGCCCTGCGTCATCGTCATGCACGAGCGCTACGGCTTCGTTCCGCACACCCGCGACGTTGCCGACCGCTTTGCGGTGGATGGCTTCGTCGCCATCGCCCCCGATTTCTACTATCGGCATCCGGATCAGGAAGCGCTGCATCGCGGCAAAGTGGGCTACGAGATCGGCGATCCCGAAGCGGTCAGCGCGCTCGAGGCGGCGATCACGGCTCTCGACGGCGTAGCCCAGGCCGACACCTCGAAAATTGCCGTAATGGGAGTCTGCCAGACCGCCCGCTATCCGTTGGCGCTCGCCGCCGCACGGCCGATCGGTGCGGCGCTCGTCTGGTATGGTGCCGCGCAGCCGCGCGAATGGATGGTCGACAGCAAATATCCGCGGCCGCTCGACGACATCATCGCAGCGGCTGATTGTCCCGTACTCGGTATTTTCGGCGAGACCGACCACCTGATTTCGCTCGATGATGTGAGGCGGTTTCGCGAGTGCCTGGAGCGCCACCGCAAATCCTTCAGCATTCACGTGTATCGCGACAGTCCGCACGGCTTCCTGAATGACACCATGCCAGGGCGATACCGACCCGCGGAGGCGCAAGCGGCTTGGGCTTGCCAGCGCGCCTTCCTTGAAAGGGTGTTTGCGCCCGATTACGACCGCTCTAGCCGCTTCCAGCGTTACGCCGCCGAGTTCGCGGCCGATTACGATTTCTATCGCAATGTGCGCAAGGAATGAGGCTTAATTCTCTTGATTCTGCGCATGATCTTTGTCCGAAAAGTCCGCAACTTTTCGGGATCATGCGGCAACAGTGCAAAAAGGAGCCGGACATGCCGCGCGACTTCGAGGATCATTGCTGGAAAGACATTGTCGACGAGGCAACTCTCGAAATCTACGAGCCCTACCGGCGCGAAATTTTTGTCGGCCGCAGCCCAGCCGTGCTCGCGATCGACCTCTATAACAAGGCGTACCAGGGCGGCAGCCGCCCGGTGCGTGAGGTGAACCGGCAGTTCTCCGGGTCTTGCGGCCAATATGCCTTCGCCGCGCTGGAACCGACAAAGCAGCTTTTCGCCGCCGCGCGCGCGGCCGGCATCCCGGTGATCTACACGACGCGCCACGCCGACACCGCAGGCGTCCATTCGACCAATCGCCGGATTGGCCGTGAAAGCGACGAGATTTACGCCATCAAGGAGGAAGTCGCGCCGGCGGCCGGCGACCTCGTGATCTACAAGGAGCGCGCGTCAGCGTTCTTCGGCACGGCTCTCATCGCGCATCTGCATATGCTGGGGGTCGCAAGCCTGATCATCTGTGGAGAAAGCACATCCGGTTGCGTGCGCGCATCGACAGTCGACGCTTATTCCTACGGCTTCCACAATGTCGTCGTCGAAGAATGCACCTTCGATCGGTCGCCGCTCAGTCACAAGGTGAACCTGTTCGACCTGCATCACAAATATGCCGACGTAATGCATGTCGATGAAGTGATCGCGCATCTCGCCGGCCTCGCGCGCGGCCGCAGCGCTGCGTGATGTGCGCTGCGGCACCCGCAGCTTTGGACCAGAGCCGGGGCCGGCTCAATCCAGCTCCGGGCCAGGTGCGGACATGAACTCGTAGCCTGGGTTGAGCTGTCAGCGAAACCCAGGGAAGGCCGGGAAGGTAAGGCGCCGGATTTCGCTATCGCTCAATCCGGGCTACGCTTGCTGCGATGCGGCGACGCAAGGATTCCCCAGTCGCGGCAACCGGCATAGAGCGAATGCGCGCTCGCCGCGAATGAATACCAGGGAGGAACAGCCCCATTGGGCAGTTGCGGACCCTGAGCTCGAAGCCAACAATTCGCGTGAGACCACCGTTATCCGGGAGGATGCGATGAAGTTATCCCGCCGCCATCTGTTGGGCGTCGTAGCCGCACTCATCGTTGCAGTAAGCTCGCCAAGTTTTGCTCAAGAGCCGAAAAAGCCCAACATTGTCGTAATGCTCATGGACAACCTAGTACCTCTGCACAGGGGTTATGACTCGTTGAGTGGGGCTGGGTAGGCGCGGGCCATTTTGGCGCGCGCTTTTTCTGGCGTGAACATCCAATTTATTCGTGCACCGCTTTTGTTTCTTTGGCGCTCCCACGCGGCGATCTCGAAGGCAAGCAATTCACGATTGTCGATGCGACGGTCGAGGCACTGGCTGCGAAGGACGCCGATTTCGATTTCGACCATGTTGAGCCAGCTTGCGTGCCTGGGGGTGGGATGGAATTCGAGGCGGCGTAGGATACGCCGCGCTTCCGGCGCTGGAAAGGTTTGGTAGAGCGCGCTCGCAGAGTGGGTCGACAAATTGTCCAGCACGACCCGGATTTTGTCGGCCTTGGGAAAGTGCACGTCGACCAGATCGCGCATGCAGTTTGCGAAGTCCTCTGCCGCGCGTCGGTCTGTGACCTTCACCTTGCGCCAGGATTTATGGGCGTCGAGGAAGACGAAGAGATTGGCCGTGCCATTGCGCCGGTATTCGCAGTCGAAGCGCTCCAATTGTCCCGGCTTGGCCGGGATTGGCTCGCGCACTTCGCCGATGAGCTGAGTTGGACTTTCGTCAAAACAGACGACCGGACGCTGGGGATCCGCTTCCTCGTTGTAGAGGTCCAGCACATCCTCCATCCGCGCCACATATTCGGCATCAACCGTGGGAATGCACCACATGTCCTTGCGCCAGGGCTTGAGATCGTTTTCCGCAAGGCGGCGTCGAACCGTCTCGCGGGAAAGCCCCTTGTGGGCCGTCAGCTTGACCATCTCGCCAGCCAGAAGTTCCAGCGTCCAACGACTGCGCCCGGCCGGCGGCTTCGAGCAGGCCGTTGCGACCAAGAGCGCTTCGTCCCTGCCGGTGAGTTTGCGCTCGGCGCCACATCGCGGCTCCTCGCTCAAGGCGGCTTCAAGGCCACACTCCACAAATCGGCGCTTGGTGCGATAAACCGTCGATCCACCCACCACGATCGTACGTTCGATCACCTCATCGCTGGCGCCGGCATCGGCCGCCAGAAGGATTTGCGCCCGCTTCAATTTCCGAGCCGAACATGTGCCGGCGCCCAGCATCCGCTTAAGGTCCTCACGCTCCTCGCCGGTCAGATCAAAGCGATAGCGGATATTCATCAGGGCCTCCTTGTGATTCGAGGCCCAGTTGAATCAATCTATGTGGCGTGGATTCCGCGCCCCCTCGCTTCACCGACAAGCAAGGCCAGTATCTGGCCTTCATTCACGCTTATACCCTCGTCATCGGCCGATCGCCCGCCGAAGCCGATATCCAACGGTTCTTCGCCGTCACCCCGCCCACCGTCCACCAGATGGTGCTAACTCTCGAACGCCAGGGCCTTATCACGCGTATCCCCGGCAAGGCGCGAAGCATCCACCTTCGCGTCGATCCAGAACTTCTCCCAAAGCTCCAACCCGTCATATCCTCTGTGCAGAGGTACTAGAGCTAGACGAGCGATTCCATAAAACCTGTCAGTTTCGTAGGATGGGTTGAGCTCTTGCGAAACCCATCATTTCACGGCCCCGATGGGTTTCGCTGCGCTCAACCCATCCTTCTGTAACGGGCCTTTGGGTGTCAATCCCTCGTTCCACTTGGAGCATCCTTTCGCCGGGTTCGTGCTTCTGTACGGGGTCGGCGCTGCGGCCGCCACCTGATGGGGTCAGATGAGGATAGGTCGGCCAATCTACGTCAGCGTGGTGTGTCCCACGGGATGGGTTGCGGCCTGACCTGATCCATCGTCCCGGCGTCGGGACCTCGCCTCGGGAAGGCTGGTGTCATGACCCACCCGAAAGCCCTCAATATCCTTTCTTCGGTTCATTCCTTTGTTCGACCGGAAACGACATTCCTTTGTCCCGACCGCAGAGTGTCACGAGCGCCGCGCGCACCGTCTGTCCAGGATGCCGCGGTGCGGCACCGGCGGAGCCGGCGCATCGCGTCCTGGACAGACGCGAGCACGGCGCTAGGCTGGCGCATTCGCGAACGTCGTGCCCTCGGCCAGCATCCGATGCATGATCACTGCGAGCCTACGCGCCAGCGCAACTTTCGCCTTCTTCTGTCCGCTGCGCCTGGCGAGCTTCATCGCCCAGCTTTTGAGCGCGGTGCAGCCTCTGAGCGGCTTGGTCACGATGAGGTGGGCCGCCTCGTAGAGCGCGGCACGCACCGCGGCGTCGCCGATTTTCGAGATGCGGCCGGTTCGGTCGGTCTCGCCCGATTGGTATTTCTTCGGCGTCAGGCCGAAAAACGCTCCGACTGTCTTCGATGACTTAAAGCGCGCGGGCTCATCGACCGCAGCAGCGAAGGTCAGCGACACGATGGGACCGACGCCCGGCACCGACATCAGCAGGCGAGAGCGCGTGTCCCGGCGGGCAAGCGCGCGCACCTGTTTCTCGAAGCGGCCGAACCCCTGCCGCAGTGCGGCACGCGCCTTCAACAGGCCTTCGGCAATCGCCTCCAGGCTCGGATGCCCGGCCACAAGTTCGCGGATGCGCCCCTCGAACCCTGCCGGCGCGACCCGCCCGACCTTGAGACCGAAGCCGCGCAGAATGCCGCGCAGGCTCATCTCGATGTCAAGCAGCTTGGCCTTCACCAGCTTGCGCGCGGTGAGCAGCGCGCGCACCTCCTGCGCCTCCATCGACTTGCAATGCACCGGCTTGAACCAGCCATGCAGCATCAGCTGCGCAATGCCGCGCGCGTCATTGCGATCCGTCTTGTTGATGACCAGCTTGAGCAGGTTGCGCACATGGCGCGTCTCGAGCAGTTCGACCGCAAGCCCAGCCGCGCGCATCGCTTCGTACAGCCATTGCGAGAGCGGCCCGGCCTCCAACCCGATGCGCGTCAGTTCCAATCCGCGCGTCACGAACCAACCGATCAGCACCTCAGGTTCACTCTCCAGCCTGCTCTCGCAAACGATCTTGCCGCCGCCATCGATAACGCACACGCTGGAGTATTCCAAAGACACGTCGATTCCGACATAATGGTTCATGGTCGTCCCTCGATGATGCTTGGAGCTGGCCTCGCCAAACTCCGTTGTTTCGACACCATCACTCTGAGGGACGACTCCTTAACCGCCGCCATACCGATCGCCGGCAGCCCGCCCGTTACCCCATCTACGCATTGCGCGATATGATTTGAAATTCGGAAACGCTCGACTAGTATATCATGATTCCGGCGAGGGCGCGTGACGAGCGCGCTGGCCTTTCGAATTGGCTCCGGACTTTTTTGGGATTCCATTCGTGAAGTTCACGCTGACCTATGACGGTTCATTGCCGGCCTCCGGAAATAAACCGAAGAACGGCGATAAGTGGCGGATAAGAAAAGAATTGCACCCGGAGTTTGTGGACCTTTGGGCCAGTCATCCGGCTTTGCGCCAAATAGAAGATAACAGGCATTTTCCGAAGTACGGCGGGGCGTCACTTACGCAGGTTCATCACTTGTACCCCGGTCCCGTCCATCCAGTCCGGACCGCGATTCCTGGAGTTGGCCCAAATCCACCACACGAAATATTGGACTTGTGCGAACCCATCGAAAAACACGGCGCATGGTTTCGCCCTCGTTAGAGAGTCCTATGCGCTGCACTGTGGGCTAAAAATTTTGTTTTTGCGGCGGGAACAGCCAGGGAAGGTTTATCAGGGTGGTGATATCGACGGCCGAATTAAAACGCTGCTTGATGCCTTGACCATACCGCAGCATACTGAACAGGTTATAGAAAAGACCGGAACTCAAAGGCAGCCGACCTTCTGCCTTCTTGAAGACGACTCTCTTGTGTCTGGATTGGATGTGGAGAGCGAACGGCTGTTAACGGATCAAGATCATCCGAGAGATTATGTTCGGTTGACGATTGTTGTCGATGTGCGCGTGAGGCAGGCAACTGTCTATAACCTATCATTTCTTGGCTAGCGTTGGTTTCGTGGAAACGACTTTATTAAACGCCTTATCGAAATCATTCTGATCATCCGAAGCTTCTACTTCGCGCGCTATGTCTACAAAGCGCCGATGTCGCTCAATATCCGTGAGCGGCTCCAGCTTTGATTTTGGCTTAGTCGCGGCTGTTTTCGTGGCATACTTATCCGCCATACACGTGGCCGCTTGGGCCTAGTGCGCTGCCCATTGGCTACAAGTTGTTTCATAAGTAAGCCGCTTGCCATTAACGCCAAGCAAGGCAAAATCGGCGCGCTGAACGTCGTCAAAGCCAAGCTTGACGCGGTGAGAATAACGAAAATCAAACTCACACAAATATCGCTTCTAGTGAGCCTCTGAGACATGCTCATAGACGCCTTAAATACCTCGTTTCAAGATTGAAAAGTAACCCTCAATGGTGTTAGTATAAACATCGCCGCGAACATATTCTTTGTCGCTATGGACAACGGTTTCATACGAAGCGAAGTTCCAGCCGACGCCAGTATAAACTGGGGCGCCACCCTGCGCCGCCGCTCCCCCGGCGCCAATTTGGGTAGCTTGGCTTGGCGTCGGACGCCGGTGTCCAAGCGGCGCTTGATGCTGCGCCTTTCATCGCCGCTACATCACTGGATGGCCGATTCAAGTGAGGTAGCCCCGCCGCCGGAACGGCGGGGCTCGATCGGCTTCATGCCCTCCCTCTGCGGGATGAGACGTCAGGGCGCGTGCAGCCCCTCGGTTCCGGTCGGCGTCGATGCCGGCGTAGCTCCCGGATACGTTTCACAGATCGCGGCAAGCTGGGCAATTTGCACGCCGAGCGCCTGCGCGATCTTGACTACGGCCGCGAAGCCGGGGTCTTGAACCCGACCGGTTTCGATTTTGGACAAGTGCGAACGGGAGACACCGGTCTGCTGGGCGAGATCAGCGAGGGTCAGTCTCTTTGCGCGACGTTGTGTTGCCAAATAATTTCCGAGTTGCATGGCGGACCTCACAGTTACGGTACACCCACAAAAACTAGGCCGCCGCTCGTCCGCCGTATGTTAAGCTGTTCACACAAGGGCGCGCGGGGCCCGGAGAGGCCGGGCGCGCTTTCTTCGCTTTCAGCCCAATGTTGTTGCCAATCTTCCGGCTGCAGGCCTGCTTGGCTGCCGGGGAGCGTGTTCGTGGGCCGTCGCCACTTTGCAGTGCGGGGGTGGCATCGCAGCACCAGTTTCGGCCACGGCCATTATTCGCCGGCATCAAAATACGAACAAAGTGAAACCGTTATCGGAGCCGCTGTGCGGCTCGATCTTTCCGGCCGAAGCCTGTAGAGCTTCGCTGACGGCGGGTCCGGTGAGGCCGGGCCATTATATGGGGGAGGACATGAAGGCATCATCTTTAAGTTTTCGCGCCGCGGTGCTGTTCGTCATTGCCGGCATGGGCTGGGGGATCGTGATGGCCGGTACCGATGATCATTCGGCCATGCCGGCGCATGCTCATCTTAATTTGCTCGGCTGGGTATCATTATTCCTGTTCGGTATTTTCTATCATCTCCACCCGGTGCTGGACCGCAGTCGAACGGCACTCCTGCATTGCTGGATCTGGATTGTTGCGACCGTTATTGCCACCATTGGCATCGGTCTAGTCACCGCTGGAAATCCGAGTATCGGTGAGCCGTTGGCCGGCATCGGTTCGGTCATCCTGCTGGCAGACATGATGCTCTTTGCCGTGATCGTGTTCCGGCGCAGTTCGGCGGAAAACAAGGTTTCTGTGGGCTCGGCCATTCCGGCGGAGTGACATCTCGGTTGCCGTTCCGGTCGGCGACCTGGCCCCGGCCGTGCTGGCCGAGCCGACCGCCGCAATTATTTGCGTGCAGAGGCGATCGTTATTGCCTTGTCAATTCCCTTGATGGCGAGATCGAAAGGAATTGCTCCGCCGCTGGTGTGAACCGTAATCGTCGCGTTCGCGCTTGCCACCGCCTCCTTCCCGAACGCTTCGTCGATTGGCGCTTCCGCGAAACACTGCTGTGGACCGCATAACACGTAGCTCAGGCGCCGCACCGCGCCATTGCCAAATTTGAGTTCGACGCCATTGGGAATGGAGATCGCGCCGCCCACGGTCTGGTCGCCTTGTTTGACCGCCAGCCCGGACGGAATGTGGACTGCCGTGACGAGATGGCCTTCTTCATTGAAGCCGATCTGCCAATTCAGCAGCAGGGCCTGATTCTGGTTCATGACGCGAAGCGAGACGACGCACGCCCTCTTCGTTGCCCGCAACAAGGGTGTCTTCGCAGGTGACGACCCAGGAATCGTAGGCGGTGGTCTCGATGTGTTGCGGTGCCGCAGGGGCCGTGGGCGCGGTAGCGGCCGGCGCCGCCGGAGGCGCACTCACAGGAGCGCCCCCGGCAGGAGGTGGCGCGATGGGACGTGCAGCCGCGGACGCAGGACTTTGGCGCACTTGCGCCTGCTGGAAAGGCGCAAAGTCAAGGCTGATGCGCGGTTCGCCGCCCGCCAGACGCGGCATCCCGAGCAGGATGCCAGCACCGCTGACCAGCACGCCGCCGATTGCCGATATCAGGATCCAGTGTGTTGCGCGCACGCTCTCACCCCCACGCTTTAAATTCGAGGCAGGCAATGCCCTCATCTCGCGAGAGAACCGCTTTGGCAAGCCGCATTTTCACGAGGGTAACCTATGCTGTTCCAGCCCCGATATTCGATGCCTCCCAATGCTTTAAAGCTTTTCTGGCGGTATGGACGCATCTTGCCAAATCTCTCCCGGTTTTTCAATCTCTTGGGCAACAGGAAAGTAAGCCGAAACTCCTCGAAAGTCATATTTTAAAAACTTAGGGCTTGTTAGGAAATAACTAAGTTAATTTTATCACACTCTGTAAGAATTTTTGCTTGGGGATTCCCTGAAGAGAATCAGCGGCGATAGAATCGCCGGGTGATAAGCGCTTCTGACATCAGAACTCTTCGGAAACGTTGGAAGGCGATGGCTCCTTTGCTGGATGAGCGGAGCCGACGACGCTGGGCGGCGTCGGAAGCACATATGATTGGCCACGGCGGCGTGAGCGCCGTGGCTGAGGCGACGGGGCTGGCCCGGCGGACAATATATCGAGGGCTTGAAGATCTCCAAGATCGTGCCTCAGTGGGAGATGACCGAATACGCCGGCAGGGTGGCGGACGTAAATCGAGGATATCCGAAGACCCAACCCTTGTTGCCGACCTTAAATCGCTGCTCGAACCGGCGACGCGAGGCGACCCGATGCGGCAGCAGTTGTGGACGTCGCTCAGCTTGCGGAAGCTATGTGTGGAGCTGAAAGGCAAGGGGCACGAGATCAGCTATCCGGTCGTTGGGGATTGCCTGCACAAGTTGCACTATAGCTTACAGGCCAACCGAAAATCCCGCGAAGGAAGCGAGCATATGGACCGGAATGGTCAGTTCGAATACATCAACAAGAAGGCTGGCAGTTTTTTGACAGATGGCCAACCGGTCATCTCAGTCGATACGAAAAAGAAGGAATTGATCGGCAATTTCAAGAATGCGGGCCGCGAATGGAGACCGAAAGGCAAACCCGAAGAGGTCAATGTACATGAATTCATTGATCCCAAGCTGAAACGCGCCGTACCGTACGGCGTTTATGACATCAACAACAATACTGGCTGGGTCAGTGTAGGAACGGATCACGACACTGCCGCTTTTGCGGTAAACGCCATCCGCCGCTGGTGGAAGGCCATGGGAAAGAAGCGCTATCCGAAACCCAAGGGCCTATTGGTGACCGCTGATGGCGGTGGATCGAATGGCTACCGCGTCCGTTTGTGGAAAATCGAACTACAGAAACTGGCTGACGAACTCAAGTTTCCGATCACGGTGTGCCACTTGCCCCCTGGAACGAGCAAGTGGAATAAAATCGAACACCGGCTTTTTTCCTTCATCAGCATCAATTGGCGAGGCAAACCCTTGCGCAGCTTCCGCACAATCGTCGAGCTCATCGCCGCTACGACTACCGAGACGGGCCTGACCGTACGCGCTGAACTCGACGAAAAGAAATACCCCAAGGGCCTCAAGGTCTCAGATGCGCAACTCGCTGCCGTCAATATGTTTCCTCATGACTTTCATGGCGAATGGAACTACACCATAGCTCCGAACAGGAAGCGCGCCCACAAAAGTGACTAAGTTATTTCTTAACGCGCCCTTAGGGGGCGTCCGATATCTGCGGCGCAGCGATGGCCGGTTTCCGAACCGCTGTTCGAATTCGTCCGCTCGGCAACATGGGAAAATGGGGGTTTTGTGGACTGGCATTCGCCTATCTGGCAAAATCAGACTGAAGCCTGGGGACCATTATGATCTGTTCGGGAAAGGTGGCAACGCTCGCAACCATCCTCGCCTTTCTGACCGGCATTGCTGCTGCGAAGAGACTCCTCGCAGCGGGTCGCATCAGACCCATTCAACTCATTGAATTCACCCCGTGGCTGGTCGTCAATCACGGACCGGACGTCGCCAAAGGCATTCTCTATTATATCCGCGGGTGGAGCGAAGGGCTCGGCTTGGACGAGTTCCATCTGGCTCCATATCTCACCAAAACACTGGGGGAGAATGGCTGGGATGTTGTCGTCGCGAAGTATCCACAAGGCGAGGTCGACCAGCAATTCCGATACACCAGCGTCTCCGCTGCGGCGCCGTTCGTGCGTGAACGCACCGCCGCCCTGAGAGCGCAGGGATATAAGCGTGTGATTCTTGGTGGACAGTCATGGGGAAGCTGGGTCGAAATGGCGGCCGACCAGCAGCCAGGAACTCCCGGCGGATGCGCTATGGCTGGTGGTTCCCAACATTTACGGCCCTAGGAACTTCGACAACGGCGCGACCACCCCGCTGTTCCAACTCAATTACGCTAATTTTGCGAAGCTGCTTCCGGCGATGCATACCCCGTCCATCCTGAACACCTTCGCACAAGACAAATGGGAGCCTGGAGGACGGGAACCGCTGTTTCAAAAGCATTTCGAACACGACAAGCTGCCATTCCTGATTGTCGACAAGCCCGCCGGCTCGTCGGGCATTTTGCCGGATGGCTTCCGATCTACGATTATGCCTATGGCAAATGCATCCGCGACTTCCTGGAAAGACCGGCTCCGGTCACCTGCACGCCGCCACCCCTTTCCAATGAGGATTTTCGCTCGATATTCCGAATTTCGGCCGTGACCGATGCCGCCCAGAAACGCATCGTTTCTGGGGATGCGCTGGCTGGGCGTTCCTTCGTGGTTTATAACCTCGGCCTGCCCAACAAACAGTATCATTATCTCTATACATACAAGTCGGCGACGGAGCGCGACGCCGTGAGCCCGCTCACTCTGTCGCAAGAGGACGTTTCATTCGACGACGGTGAGCAATGCGTGGGCACCGCGTGCAGCATCTTGATTGCCTGGTCGGGTCGGGAGTTGTTGGAATTCGATCCGAAGAGTGGTGATCTTGTTGCGTGGTGGGTCGAAAAATGAGGCGGGATCGTCATGCGCCACTTCCGGACCGTCTTTTGCGCGGCTGTGGCCAGTTGTTGGATACCCGCGGTGGCCTTTGGCGCTGATTTCGGAAACGTACCAGCACATACGAGGTAAATGGGGTAAAGAGCCAGTCCGTTAATGGCCTCAATTCCAACCAAACCTGCCCATGAAGCCCAATCCCTCGGAGCTCGTTTTGCCCGACGAGACAGCGGTCGTATCGTCGCCGTCGAGGTAGCCACGAAAAATGTTCAGCTCGGAGTAGACCCAGGAAGCGATCACCATCCATTGTGGACCGGTGCTCGGCAGGTGATCGAGGAAGAGCGCGGCCGAACCGGTGTTCGTGGAGGTCGATGCGGAATAGGCAGTCTGGATTTGAGAGCTGGTTGCACTCAAGAGAACCCCGGCCTCAACCCCGGCCAAGCCAAGCGCTTGATCCCTAGCTGGCCTCCACCGTAGGGGTCGGAGCTGGCGACTCCTGCCAGGAAGACGGACCAGCGCGCGTCAAATTCATCTCGTGCCGGATGAGCACCCGGCATCGCATTGAAAACGTCCGAAAAGCGTTGATCCGCCGCGTATCGGGACAGGCCGCTGCCGACGCCGTAGCCTTCGGGATCAAACCCGCCGCTGCCCAGGTCGGACCCGCCGTTCCCGCCGGGGCCATTCCCGCCGTTCCCGCCCCCGCCGTTGCCTCCGTTCCCACCCCCTCCGTTGATTCCGTCGGAAGGTGTTGTCGTCGGGGCGTTGACGCCATTTGGCGAGATGATCGTCGGATTGGTCGGGGGTGGCGGGGTGCTCGAGGGTGATGCCGTGCCGGGGCCGCCATTCGTATTGCCGCCGCCCCCTCCGCCTGCACCCCCACCTCCGCCCGCGCCACCACCACCACCACCACCACCACCACCACCACCACCTCCGCCGCCCGCGCCACCTCCGGCTCCGGTCGAGGTGGCCGACCCCGCCCCAAATTGATTTAGCAGGACGGTGAAGGAGGCCATGGAGGCTCCGGTCAAGGTGCTGGTCGTTCCGATCACCGAAGCATTGTTGGAGAAGGACTGCGCGACCGTCGTATGCGACGGCAAAGCCACACTCGTCGTCAGGACTACGTCATGCGCGTCGTAGCTGAGCGTCGCATTGGAGACGCCGCTGACTGTTGAATTGAACGTCCCGGTCAGGGTCCCTTGCGTCGTCAAGATCGTGTACTGATGGTTTGTCTGGAGAACGCTTCCGCTCGCCACCCTGACCGTCGCGCTGTTCAACGTCGTGTTCCCGCTCACGGCCGTCGAACTCGCGTTCGTGCCATTGATCGTGATCAGATAGGCGGAGGCCGAGGCGAGAACGAGGCTGCCGTTTATGTGCAAGGTACCCGGACTACCCGGCGTACCGGGCGCGAGCGCGCCGCCGGCATTGATGTTTACCGGCCCGATCACGGTTCCGACCCCGCCGAGTATGGCGCCCGAGTTGACATTCACGACGTTGGGATCGAGCGTTCCGTTGATCAAAGCGGTGCCGGAGTTGAACTCGACATCGTTCATTCCGGAGATCGTATAGGAGGCACCGCAGGTAAATGTATTTCCGCCGAGCGTAAAGCTCAGATTGCTCAGCCCCTATCCGACAATGTTGCCGTTGATTGCGCCGCCGCTGATATTGAGCTGGTCGGCATGGGCCGAGAGCACGATCTGGCCGCTGACGGTGCCGCCCTGCTGATTGATCGTGACGGCTTGCGAGGCAGCGCTTACATTAATGGCCGTCCCGCCCGTGCCCGTGATATTGCCGCTGTTCTGGATTGCACCACCGGCGGCGAGGCCCCGCTGCCGATCACGATGCCAGTTTTTCCGGTAATCGATCCGGCATTGCTGATATTGCCGGAGAAGGTCGAGACGGCGGCGACGTAAATGCCGGTCTTTCCGGCCGAAATCGTGCCGATGTTGGTAATGCTTTGGGTTACGCTGATCCCGCTCGGACTAATAGTACCATTGTTGACCACATTCCCAGTGAAACTGGTGCTCTGGACCAGGATGCAGGGAATGGTACTCCCCACCGGATTCACGGAGGGGTATGGCCCGGTATAACAGGTCATCGACAGACTGAACGTCAGGTAGACGTCGTCGGCGTCATAGCTGATGGTTCCCACCATACCGTGATACATCACGGTCGGGTTGAACGTGTTGGTGCCGCCGATTCCGGCGTCGGTATCCGCTACGATCGTGTAACGGGTGCCCGCATTCACCACACTGCCCGGTGCGACCGTGACCGTTGCGTCGCCAAGCGTCACGTTCCCGGTGATGGTGGTTTTCGCCGCATTTGATCCGCTGATCGTGTCAAGGTAATCGGCTGTCGATGCAAAGCTGACATTTCCGGTGACATTTAGTGTTCCCACGGAGCCGGGCACGCCCGGCTGCAGGGTGCCCCCGCTGTTGACGCTCAGCGAGGCTGTGATCGTGCCAGTGCCCGCAAGCGTCGCGCCGCTATTAACCGCAAGATTGGTGGCGCCGTCGACACCATTGAGAACGACCGTACCGGAATTGATGTTGACCTGGTTGATATTGCCGAAGCCGTAGGGGCTCGCATAGGTCAAGGTACCGCCGGGCGCAAAGTTGATCGTGTTGCTCGATCCGCTGCCAATGATGTTGCCGTTGATCGTGCCCCCGGTAATGTTGAGAATGTCGGCGTTGGACGACAGCTTGATCGCGCCCGTGATGGTGCCGGCGTTCTGATCGATCGTGACCGCGCTCGTTGCCCCACTGACATCGATCGCCGTACCGCCGGTCCCCGTTATGATGCCGCTGTTGACGATGCCGCTGCCGGCGGCAACGGTCACTCCGTGCCCGTGTTGGAAATGCCGGCTCCGAAGCTGGAAACATTGGTTATAGCAATGGCTGCGTCGAGAAACCCGGCGGAAATCAACCCGCTGTTGTAGATACCGTTCGAAAAGGTCGAGACATTGACGACGATCACGCCCTCGATGCCAGCCGAAATCGTCCCGCTGTTTGAAATCCCTCCCGTGAAGGTCGAAACATAGTCTATGAGCACGCCATCCCGAGCGGACGAGATCGTCCCGGTGTTGGTGATACCTCCGGTGAAAATCGAGACAGGTTGCGCGGTCGTGGTACCGCCAACGACGATGCCCGGTTTTGTGATGGCGGCAATTGTGCCGAAATTGAAGATACCGCCTGCGAAGGTGGAGACATTCGACAAATCGATGCCGCCTTCGCCAGCCGATATCGTACCGCTGTTTGCAATACCACCGGTGAAGTCCACAACAGGCGCAATACCGCTTCCACTTATGCCGACGAGGATGCCGAGAGGGCTTACCGAGATCACGCCTGCGTTGGAAATGGCCCCCGCAAAGGTCGAAACGTTCGCGACAATCATGCCGCCTGCGGCGGCCGCCGATATTGTGCCGCTGGTGCCGTTAACGATGGAGCCTGAAAAGTTCGTGACTCCACCAATAAAAATACCGGGTCTGTCATTGCCGGTAGTCGATATCGCGCCGGCGTTTGTAAGCTCTCCGGAGAAGGTCGGACCTGTGATTTTGATCGCCGTGTTGGCCGAGGAAATTCTGCTTGTGCTGTCGATCGAGATACCACCGGCGAGATTGCCGCTGTTGACGATCGATCCCGCGATGGTGGCGTGGTTGACGAAGATGCCGCTCGGACTGATCGTGCCGGCATTGCTGACATTGCCGCTGAAACTCGTGTTTTGGACCAGGATGCAGGCAATGGTGTGCCCGACAGAATTGGTATGAGGGAATGGTCCGGTGAAGCAGGCCGAATTGCGGGAGGTCAAGTCGACGACGCCCCCGGCATGGCTGAGGGTGCCGGTCATCCCTTCATACTTGACCGTGGGATTGAACGTGCCGACCACGCTGCTCCCGGTGTCATTCAGGATCGTATATGTCGTGTTGGGATTGACGAGGCTGCCCAACGGAATCGTCACGGTGGCGCCGCCAAGTGTCGCCGTACCACTTACGTTGGTTTGACTCGCGCTCGCACCATCGATCGTGTCTGCATAGTTCGCGCCAGAAGCGAGCGTCAGATTGCCTGCAACGGTGAAATTTCCGACCGAGCCGGGCACGCCGGGCTGCAACGTGCCGCCGCTCGCAATGGTGACCGCTCCGTTCACCATCCCGGTGCCAGCGAGCGTGCCGCCGGCAACGGTGAGGTTTGTCGCGCTGTTGACGCCGTTCAGTACGACGCTGCCGGAATTGACGTTGACTTGGTTGATATTACTGAAGCCGTACGGACTGGCATCGGTGAACGTCCCGACAGGCGCGATGTTGATCGTGTCGCTCGAACCGCTGCCGATAACGTTGCCACTGATCGTGCCGCCGGCGACATTGAGAGTGTCGGCGTTCGACGACAGCAGAATATTCCCGATAATGCTGCGGGCGTTCTGGTCGATCGTGACCGCATTCGAGGCGCCGCGAACATCGATAGCCGTGCCGCCCGTGCCTGTGATGGTGCCGCTGTTGACGATGGCACTCCCGGAAACGAAGGTCACCCCATTGCCAATGCCGATAACAATGCCGGTTTTCGCCGTGATCACGCCGGCGTTGCTGATGTTGCCGGAAAAAGCCGTGAGGTTGCTGACGTAAATACCGGCGCTACCCGCCGAGATCGTGCCCGTATTGACGATGCCGCCGGAGAAGGTGGAGACGTTAGAGGCGCTGATGCCGAACTGCGCGGCCGATATGGTGCCGCTGTTGGTAATGCCGCCCGATCCGCCGCTGCCAGACTGCGCAACATTGGTGATATTGACGCCGAAATTACCGGCCGAGATGGTACCCGCGTTGGCGATGCCACCCGTGAATGTCGGGCCAGTAATTTTGATGGCGGGCGTGCCTGACGTGATCTTGCTCGTGCTGTCGATCGCGAGCCCGCCAATGATGGTGCCGGTGTCCGCGATCGCTCCGTTCACCGTGCTGTTGGTGTTGATGGAGATGCCGTTCGGGCTGATGGTGCCCGAATTGACAATGCTGCCGCTGACGGTGGCGCTGTTAACATCGATGCGGGTGATAGTCGCGCTGTTGGTGCAGCCTGATACGGAGCCGGTGATATTGGTTGAGCATTGCTGAGCAAATACCGGCGGTGTCCCGCTGCCGCGCTCTACGAGTTGCGCGATTATGAGGAAGCGGCCAGCGCGCAACGCAAGGCCATCGCGGCAAACCCGAATTTCGCTGAAGCCCACACCAATCTCGGCAACGCGCTGTACAGCCTCAAGCGGTTCGACGAGTTGATCGGCGCCTATCTTCGCGCCATCGAGTTGAGACCGGACTACGCCGATGCCTGGGCGAACCTTGGCACGACGCTGCACCACAGCGGGGACTTCGACAACGCCGTGGTCACGTTGCGCCGCGCGATCGCGCTTGCGCCCGACCACGCCAACGCCCATTCGGGACTCGGCATTCTGCTGTTGATGCGCGGCGATCTCGCCGAAGGCTGGGATGAATATGAATGGCGGCTGCGCTCGACCGAGCGAAAGGGGCCGCGTTTTCCGGAGAACCCGTGGCGCGGCGAAAGCCTCAAAGGCAGGCACATCTATGTCCAGGCCGAGCAGGGATTCGGCGATACGCTGCAGTTCGTCCGCTACATCCCGCTGCTCACTGCACGCGCTGGAAAAGTGAGTTTGCGGGTGCACCAGCAACTCGCGACGCTGCTGCGCGAAAGCCTGCCTGGCATCACCGTTCTCGGTGATCGCGGCGACCCGGCATCCTATCAGTACGACATCGCGCTGCTCAGTCTGCCCTGCGTGCTCAAAACACGCCTCGAAACGATTCCGGGCGACGTGCCCTATCTGCAAATTCCGCAGGAGTCATCGCTGCGCTGGCGGCGGCGCCTCGGCAAAATGGGCGGCTTCAAGGTCGGGTTGGCCTGGGCCGGAAATCCCGAACACGTGAATGACAACCGCCGCTCGCTCGATTTATTGTTTCTGGCGCCGCTGTTGGCGGTGCAAGGCATCTCGTTTGTAAGCCTGCAGGTCGGCCCCCGCGCAGCCGATCTCAAACGACTTGAACGCCGCCAAGCTGCAGCCTCGATTGATGACCTGTCCTCGGAACTGGTGGAATTTACCGACACCGCGGCGGCGGTCGCCGCGCTCGACCTCGTGATCACCGTCGACACCTCCGTCGTGCATCTCGCAGGCGCCCTCGGCAAGCCGGTCTGGGTCCCGCTGCCGTGTGCGTGA
Source organism: uncultured Alphaproteobacteria bacterium (assembly GCA_963844635.1). GTDB lineage: Bacteria > Pseudomonadota > Alphaproteobacteria > Rhizobiales > Xanthobacteraceae > JAJPKK01. The sequence continues at coordinate 44,807 of CAWJPD010000011.1, read as the reverse complement.
CCGACTGGCGCTGGATGCTCAACCGCGAGGATTGTCCGTGGTATCCGACGATGCGCCTCTTTCGTCAGAAGAGGAACGAAGATTGGAATTGCGTGATCGCACATCTCGCCGAGGAATTGCGCGCCGCGGTGTCCGGCGACCCGGCTCCGCTGATGCCGTTCAAAGCCGAAGGCGAGCGCCGGGCCGCGCAGGCCGCCGCGATCATTGCGGCCGATTGCGCACGGGCAGCGTCTGCGGTGCCGGTCCCCGGGCAGATCATAACACCAGGCCAGGCGCTCATTCTCGCGGAACAGAAACGTCGCCACGGCTTTCTCGGCGATGCCGCCGAGCTTGGACGCCAAGCCATCGGCGCCGAACCGGACAACGCCGAAGCCGCGCACATGCTGGGCATCATCGCGCATCAATCCGGCAAGCTCGGCGAAGCGATCGAGCATGTCCAACGCGCGATCGCAATCAAGCCCGATGTCGCGCTCTACCATGCCAATCTGGGCGAGATGTGCCGGCTCGCCGGCCGCACGAAGGAAGCAATCGCGGCAGGAAACTGCGCGCTGAAGATCAATCCGGACTATCCCGGTGCGTTGAGCAACCTTGGGATTGCCTTGTTCGATCAAGGCAAGTTCGGAGAGGCACTCGCCCATTTCGACCGCGCGATCGCGCTGCAGGAAAACTTCGCGCAAGCCCACAGCAACAGGGGCAATGCCCTGCAGCGGCTGAAGCGCTTCGATGAGGCGGAGCCGGCTTATCGCCGCGCGCTCGAACTGCTGCCCGATTTTGCCGATGCGTGGAACAATCTGGGCACCTGCCTGCGCGAACTGAAGCGATCGGAGGAAGCCGAGACTGTTTATCGCCGGGCGCTGGGTTTAGGCCCCAACAACCCGGATACGCTCGACAACCTCGCGCTCGCCTTGAAGGACCTCGATCACCTCGACGAAGCAGCGGAGTTGCTGCGCCGCGCCATCACGGTCGAACCGCGCAGCGACAAGATTTACGTGCATCACGCCTCCGTGCTGCTCGATCAGCACAAGCTTGCGGAGGCCGGTGCCGCGATCGAACGTGCGCTGGCGCTCAGCCAAGACAATCATGATGCCGTCAATCTGAAGGGGCGGCTTGCTTTCGAGCACGGCGATCTCGAGGGAGCGCTCGGCCTGTTCCGCCGGGCACTGGCGATCAAGCCGGACCTTGCCGACGCCTACAACAATATGGGCAACGCGCTCAAGGAACTCGGCCGACTTGATGAAGCCCGGCAATCTTACATCAGGGCCATCGAAATCGATCCGAAGGTAACCGGTGTTTACGTCAACCTCGCCGACTTCGAAGACATTCGCGCCCGGCGATACGCATCTCGTCGCGATGGAAGCACTTGCGGCCAAGCGCGACGGTCTTTCCAAGGCCGATCGCTACCAGCTCGATTTTGCGCTCGGCAAAGCCTATCCCGACGTCAAGGACTATCGGCGCTCGGCGCGGCACCTGTTGGCCGGCAACGCCGGCAAGCGCGCAACCATTCCCTACGACGAAGCGTCAGCCCTTGGTTTGTTCGAGCGGATCATAGCGGCGTTCACGCCCCAACTGATCGCCGCAAAATCAGGCGCTGGCGATCCTTCGCAACGGCCAATCTTCATCATCGGCATGCCGCGATCCGGCACGACGCTCGTCGAGCAGATCATCGCCAGCCATCCGCGCGTTCACGGCGCGGGCGAGTTACAAACGCTCAACGACGTTGTTCTGACCGTCAAGGGGACAGACGGCAACGTCATCCCTTATCCTGAATTCATCCCGGCGCTTGATTCGACGGCGTTCGTGCAGATTGGCGCGCGCTATCTCGCCGCGTTGCGCCAACTGGCGCCGCAGGGCGAGAGGGTGACTGACAAGATGCCGTCGAACTATTATTTCGCCGGCTTGATCCATCTTGCCTTGCCGAATGCGACCATCATCCATACCGCTCGCGATCCGGTCGACACGTGCCTGTCGTTTTTCTCGAAGCTTTTCGCCGCCGAGCAACTTCACACCTACGGCCTCGGCGAGATCGGCCGTTACTACCGAAGCTACCGGCGCCTGATGGCGCACTGGCGGCGTGCTTCCCCCGGGCAGGATCGTGGAAGTTCACGTATGAAAACGTCGTGGCCGACTTTGAATCCGAGGCGCGCCGCATCATCGCCCAATGCGACCTCGCCTGGGACGATCGGTGTCTCGCCTTCCACCGAACCGAGCGGCCGGTGCGGACCGCGAGCGCCAGCCAGGTGCGCCAGCCGATCTATAAGAGCGCGGTCGGACGGTGGCGCGCGTACGAGCCATTCCTCGGCCCTTTGCTTGCCGAACTGGCCGTCACATAATCTTGCAATTCGCAACAGACCGTCTGAAAGGAGGCTGAACGCAGGCGTGCTTTCTTGCCTTTCTCCGCGCTCGCCGGTAAGGATGGCGTCCTTATCTCAGCTACGGCCTCAGTTCCCGCCACCGTCGCCGATCAGACTATAGGCTGCCCAGAACATCGGATGGGCGTAAGAGAAGGCCAGATTGCCCGATGCATCGGCAAACCCTTCGGTGTCGATCATTGCGACCATCGCCTGCCGCTGGGCCTCGGCTCTCGACAGCTTCGCCTCGGCGCCCTGCCGTTGAAACACGCCGCTCACAAGTTGGCGCGCCGATGCAGAATGCACCAGCCAGTTAGTGGCGAGGACCGCGCGCGTGCCGGCATAGAAAAACGCGCGCGCCAAACCGGAAGCCGCCTCGGCACCTGCGGAGGAGCCGGCACCGCTATTGCAACCGATAATACGACCCAATCTGCATCGAGTTTGAGCGAGAGGATCTCGTCCATCGTCAAAAGGCCGTCGCCATCGATGCCTCCGAGAATTGGCAAGGTCAGCGCCAATGCCGGTTGGGTCAAACCATTGATGTCGCCGGGCAACAAGCCATGCGTGGCGAACGCGATGGTGCCAGATTGAGCGTCTTCACCGTTCGTTCGTTTGCGTCTCTGCCGAGATGGAGGGCCGTGTCAGGATCGGTCTTGAGTGCCGCGGCGATGGATTTCAGTTCCTCCGACGTATCTGGCAGCGGTGGTAGAAGCGCCAATTCGGAACTGTCGACGCCTCATATTGCCGACCGGACGGACGTTCAGGCTGGCAGTATCGACCTCTGCCTGGTTTGGTCCGGAACTGCCGCCTCTCGTCGCTCCGGACGGCAACGAAGTCGTTTCATTGCCGTCGATCAGCTGGTTGGCATCGAAATAAGGATCGCCAAACCCGACCAGCGGCGCGCGCTGACGCCGGTTCGGCGGCAATTCCCGAAGATTCCGCAGCGCATGTTGGTTCGAATGCTTTCGGTTACCCGCGCGGTCGCGTTACCGACTAAAGCTGCAAGCGCTATCTCGAAGGCGTAGTCGATTCGACTCCTGCCATTCGAAGACCGTTGATGGGATGACTGCGACACCGTCCACAAACCCGACGACCGTAAGCATCCCGATGACTGATATCATTCCGGTAGCGGATCCGAGGAAAAACGCCGCGCCCAGTCCTCGACCGGAATGCCAGGATAGCACGAATCCAAGTAGCAGCCCGGTTACCGCCGAGTATACGCGCAGATATCCCGTATCCATATCGAATTTCATGACAATGATATAATGTCCTACCAGAATGCGGCCGCGGGAATTATAACGAAATTGAGAAACGACTGCAGTTGGGTCTGCAAGACTTGTTGAGGACATTGTCAGCACGTATGGTTTGTGGCCGTAACGGGTCGCCCTTGATCGCAGGCAACGTCCCTGGCGGATGATGTGGTACTGGCGGCGGGTCCCCTTTGGGAGCACCCAATTCCGTTTCGACGACCGCGATCACCTGTCGGGTGATTTCATCGTGCAACGCATCGAGATCGGCGAGGTCCCGGTCATAGCGGTTCGTCCAAATTTCGCTGTCGGACGGGGCATGAACAAGCTTCGCCCTGACTTGGACACGGTTGGCCGATCTGCGCAGGTCGCCTTCCAGGGCGTAGCCGGCGCCGAGATCGCGCCCCGCCCGCTTGAGATTCCCATATGTTTTCGCTTCGGCAATGCCAGAATTGCTTGAAATCACCAGAATCCAGCGGACCTTCGAAAGAGCCTGAACGATGTTCTTTGCCATATCGTCGGCAATGCGTTGATCTTCCGGACAGTCTTCGGCTACGACGAATGGCAGGACGATGATGGACGGCTTCTCCGTTTCCGGTAGCCCGATTTTCGTTGGGACGAGTTCGCCTGCTGCGTCGTGACGTGCGGGAATTTTTACGCGATAGGTGACGACCGGCAGAGCGATAATTTTCAGCTTCTGCTCGCCGATGTTTTGGAACGCAACGTCGCTGCGACCGCGGACTTCTTCATACACCTTGCTGGAGATGCAAATGCCGCCCGGTTCTGCAATATTTTCAAGACGTGCGGCGATGTTGATGCCATCGCCAAAAATGCGGCTCTCGTCATAGATGACGTCGCCGATGTTACCGCCGATGCGAAACTGCATGCGCCGATCGCGATCTACGTCGCGATTGCGGTCCGCCATGATGAACTGGATGCCGACCGCGCACTCCATCGCCTTCACGACGCTCGCAAACTCGGCAAGGATTTCGTCACCTGCGATATCGATGATACGCCCGCCAAACTCGCCAATCATTGGCAGAACGACCGCCCGATGGCCTTGAGGTCCCGCACGGTACGCTCATCGTCCGTCCCCATCAGGGCGCTGTAGCCGGCGATGTCGGCCGCCAGGGTTGCGGCAAGCTTGCGCGATAATCCCTCAGCCACGGCAAAACTCCGGATCGATCGATGGCATCTGTCGAAGGTCTCTGGACCAGCCGGATGACGAGAGCGGGATGCGTTCACCTTGAATTGCCTCCCGCTCGGTTCTCTTTGATTTTGCGCATGATCTCGTCCGAAAAGTCTGCAACTTTACGGGATCATGCGCGCTAAGTCGTTGACTTGATTTGGCTCCCCGGGCCGGATTTGAACCAGCGACCAACCGGTTAACAGCCGGTTGCTCTACCGCTGAGCTACCGGGGAACGGCGCGACAGGCGGTGGACGCGCGGCATATAACAAGGCAGCCGGAATTTGCATAGCCCCGGCTGAGTGATCGGCTGCCAGCAGGACATGGAACAGTCGAGCAGAGACGGCACAGAATGGCAGAGCGCCGAGCCGACGGCACCGAACAGCCGAGCCGCCATAGGACAGCCGCGCCGCTATGGAATAGTGGGCAGCTGCGCATGCTCGGAGTGCAAAATCGTGGGGCGGCGGGTCTCGCTGCCACGAACTCCCGGTAGCGCTCTAAAAATCCGCTCTGTTTGCAGCCGGGACCGCGAAGAACTGATTGTTGTTTTCGGCGCAGACCATCTCGTCCATCGGCTGGGAAATGCGGTCGTAGCGCTGCTTTACCGACCACGGCGCGTTGAATGCATCCGGATCGTCGAAGGTGATGTTCACCTCCAGCACCTTGCCGCCATCGACGAGGTGGAAACGCTCGATGACGTGCAGCTTTTCGGTGTGCGGGGTGCGGAAATTGTCGACGAAGGTCTTGTCGTTCAAGCCGATCGTGTCGACGACCAGGGTGTCGCCTTCATAGTGGCCGACCGACTTGCCATACCAGGACGGCTGCGGGTTGGCCGAATGCGACACGTTCAGATAGACATGCCGGACCTGCTCGTCATTTGAATAGATCATCACGACTTCCTTCGCCGTCTGCACGAAGTAGAGCGGCTGAAAGCCATAAAGATGGAACCCTGGAACGCCTGCCTCGGTGCAGAACGAATGTGGGGTGAAGGCATATTTCCCTGCCAGCACCTCCGCATTGTCCTTCTTCATGCGCTCGATCACCCACGGCTTCAGAATGCCCGCATCGCTGAGATCGGCGACGAAATAGTTCGGCTGCTTGCCGGTGCGGGCTGCCTCCTGATTGCTGATCCGCGGATGGGCTGGGTCGTTGTGCAAGGGGCTCGTTCCGCCGGGAACGATGGAAAAATCCACATTGAAGTGAAGCCATCCGACATTGTTCGACGAGAAATCCGGCACGGAAGACTGCTGCGCTGCCGCCGCTCCCATCAGCGCGACAGAAACCAACCCTGCAATGGTGCTGGCGATAAACACGTCTCTTCTCGCACCGAATATGGACATGTTCGATCTCCGTTGTTTCGTGCGCACACACCCGCATCTTGGCTCGGGTCGCGCACTTCCCTCCCTCGTCTGTGATCACGTGGTACTATCTGTTTCCGCCCGCAGATCACGATCTTAGCGCATGATCCCGTAAAGTTGCAGACTTTTCGACCAAGATCATGCCTCAAAAGCCGGGGGCGCGCTCGATCTGGTCGAACCAGTCGAACCCCATCTCCTTGACGATGCGGTTCGAGATCACGATCAGCCGCGACTTCTCAGCGGAGTTGTTGAAGTGCTGATGGATGGTGAACGGTGGCACATAAATGAAATCGCCGCGCTGCCACTCGAAGCGCTTCGGTTCCTCCGACCACTCCCATTCGAAGGCGTCGAGGCAGTCGAACTTCAAGTCCCAGTGCAGGTCGTAGCCCGAGCCCTCGACGCAGAACAACACCTCCTCCCACATGTGGCGGTGCTTGCCGGAGCGGTCGCCCGGCTTGAGGAACTGCATATAGGCTTCGACGCAGCGCTCGCGCGTGTTCATCTTGTGGTGAATAAGGTGCTTGATGAGCCCGTCCGCCGAGCGCTCGAACGGCATGTCAGTGGCGCTGATCACATTGGGCAGCGTCTCGTAAAAGCGGCGGAATTCCGCGGAGGCAAGCACGTCCTCCGCCCGCAGGGTCGTAGTCTTGTCGCCTTCGTGAGCGAAGTCGCTTTCGTCTATGTTGTCGGTCACTGCAAGTCTCCCAGCCGCCACGATGATGCGCGGGCGCGGTCACAAATCCTTGGGTGGACGAAAATCCTCGTGGCCGGGCGCAGCTTCGTTGGGCGGATAGGAGACGATCTTCTGGAACAGCAGGTGCATGAACAAAAACAAGGGCTTCGCCTTGAACACCAGCAGGATGGCCTCGTTGTCGGGATCGTCGTTGAAATGCTGGTGCACGCAGCCGCACTCGACGATCATCACGTCGCCCGCCTTCCATTCGATACGCCGCCCGTCGTGAACGTCGTGGCCGCGGCCGCGGAGCACGTAGAACACCGCACTGTTGAGATGCCCGTGTTTCTGGCCATAGGCGCCGGGCGCGTAGCATTCGATGTGCGTTTCGATCGACTGCACCACATTGGCGGAGTGCGGACTGACGACATGCTTGCCAAAGAGCGCGGGCCCGCCTTTCCACGGCAGGTTGCGCGAGGCGTAGACGCGCGGCTGTTCCAGCAGGGACTTGTAAACGTCGCTGTAGGTGCCGGCGAGTTCGCGCACGAACACGCGCCTCTTCGACCAGCGCTCCCACTTGCCTTCCTTATCCTCGACAGGGGGACGGTTGTGCCCCTGTCCCGGCGTTTGCTCGTAAAGCCCCGTCATTTCCCCTCCTTGCCGTCCGCTATTCAGATGAAGCCCAGTTCGGCGCGGAGCGCCGGAAACAGATCGCCCAACAGCGATTGCGGCCAGGCCACAGCCAACAACTTGTGGAACAGGACCCAGCACAACAGTGCCGTCCCGAGCGCATAAATGGCCGCATGAGTGGCCGGCTCCTTGAAGCCGAAATGCATATACACGAGGATGAATACCGCAATGGCCGGGATGAAGCCGATGAGATAGATGAGCAGAATGAGACCGGCGAGCCACCCGAAGTAGGTGGTCGCCTGCCGGCGAATTGCGGCGGCGGACATGCCGTAATTGGCGTCGATCGGACCATGGCCGCCGGTCGCGACCCCGCCATCGACATTGCCTCGGACCACCGGCTCCTTGCCGAACAGTTCGTTCACGAGGTTGAGCACCGCCGCGGTGAGGGCCATGAAGCAGGCTGTAAGCGGCACCGGCTTCGCCGCCGCCGGCCAGTCGCTGGCGAGCGCAACCGCGGTGAGAATGAATACGATGATCGCGACCGTGAACGCCGCCGACGCCGAAAAGCGCAGCGGATGCGAGCCGACCTGCTTGAGTTCGGTGACGACATTGCGCACGATTTCGGAAAGCGGCCGGAACAGCGCCCACGCCACCAGCATCAGGATGATGATGACGATCGGGCGGGTCAGCCAGCCAATGCCGCACAGCGAGTTGGGAACGTCGATCAGGCGCCCGAAGGTGCCGCCGCTGCCGCACAGCTTGACGGAAATATAAAGATAGCGCTCGAAGATACCGCCGATGACGATGCCGAGCACCATCGGCGGGCGCGGCCAGCCCAGCCGTTTCATGATCCAGCCGACAATGCCGAAGATCATCAGCGAATAGAGGTCGCCCCAATCGTGCGATCCCTCGAAGGCGGCGACGAAGACGAGCGACAGCACGATTGGCAGCAGGATTTCGGGGCGCACCGTCGAGATGCGGGCGAGCCATTGGCTGCACGACAGGCAGATCAGCGCGCCGATCACATGCGCGAGCGTGAGGCTCCACACGATCGTGTAGGTCACGTCGAGCTGTTTTGTCAGCATGTCGGGACCGGGCGTCAGCCCGTGCATCAGGAAAGCGCCGAGCAGGATCGCCATCGAGGCGCCGGCCGGCACGCCGAAGGCAATGGTCGGGACCAGATGGCCACCTTCCTTGGCGTTGTTCGAGCTTTCCGGCGCGATCACACCGCGCACGTCGCCGAGGCCAAAAGTCTCCGGGTTTTTCTCGGTGCGCTGGGCATAGCCATAGGCGATCCAATCGATCACTGCGGAACCGATACCCGGAATGGCGCCGAGCCCGGTGCCGAGAATGCTGCAGCGGATCACCAGCCACCAGTGCTTGCCAACGTCGCGCACGCCTTCCCACTGATTGGAGAGATTGATATTGCCGGCATGCGATCCGGCGATCTTCTGGCGCGCGACCGCGAGTTCGCACAGCTCGGGCATTGCGAACAGCCCGAGAAACACCGGCACCAGCGGCACCTGATCGTAAAGATACAACGTATCGAAGGTCCAGCGCAGAGTCCCGCTCTCCGAGCGCGAACCGATCATCGAGATCATCAGGCCGATGCCAGCGGCGGTCAGTCCTTTCAGCGGCGCGCGGCCCGACAGCGTCGCCACCATGGACAGTCCGAACAGTGTGCAGGCCAACAGTTCTGGCGACCCGATCGAGAGCAGGAATGGGCGCAGGATCGGGATGCTGAGCGCGAGCACGACCGCGCCGACGAGGCCACCGGCGAGAGACGCCGCAAAGCCCGCGCCGAAGGCCCGGCCAGCCTCGCCATTGCGCGCCATGGCGTGGCCATCGATCACCGTGGCGGCGGCGCCGACATGGCCCGGTACCCCGAACAACACCGCGCTGATGAAATCCGAGGACGTGATGACGGCGGCCATGCCAAGCAGCAGCGCCATCGCGGTGTGCGCGTCCATGTTGTAGGTAAAAGGGATCAGCATCGCCAGACCGACAATGCCGTTCAGTCCCGGCAGCACGCCGATCGACAGGCCGATGATCACACCGACAAACAAGATGCCAAGCCGCGCCGGTTCGAGCAGCAGCGTCAGGGCGTGCCACGCCATCGAGGCCATGTCAGCCGGCATACCGCGTTTCCTTCGCCCTGTACTTTGCGCCTCGCGCCGTCGCGAGCACAGGCGCGCGCCGCCGGCGAAAAATTCGCTCTCTTATACAGCATAGGGCGGCTCGCGCCGCCCCTCCCATGCATAGAACGAAAAGGCCCGGCAGCGTCAAGTGGTCGCGAGTTCGGTCAGGGCGCGTGGCGAGTTCGGTGGAGAGATGCTAGCTTGCGAAGCTGGCTACGCCGGCTGAGAGCCGCCGGCTGGCGGCAGGCGAGTGGAAGACCGCACGCGCCACGCCGGCGCATCGAACGCGAGCCAAAATCGGGATCGGAATTGCCGCGCACTGTGATCGAAACAGAAGTAGGGCGGCGGAGGACAACGCAATGAGGTTCGGCATGCTCGCGCGTCTCGCGGCGGCGCTCAGTGTAGCTGCAACAGCCTTTGCGGTGCCCTCCCGCGCGCAACCTTCGGCAGAATTCTACAAGGGCAAGACGGTCGAACTTTACATCGGTTACAGCGTCGGGGGCGGCTACGACCTCTACGCTCGCGTGCTTGCGCGCCACATCGGTCACAATATTCCCGGCAATCCGACGGTCGTGGTCAAGAACATGGAGGGGGCCGGCAGCCTGCGTCTCGCCAATTGGCTTTATCGCGTCGCCCCCAAGGACGGCACCACGTTCGGCACCATCGGGCGTGGGACCGGCTTCGACCCGCTGCTCGGTCAGCAAGGGGTACAGTTCGATGGCACCAAATTCACCTGGATCGGCAGCGGCAATCACGAGGTCAGCGTCTGCGTCTCGTATGGTGACCATGCTCCGGTAACCAAGTTCGATGACCTTCTGACCAAGGAAATGACGGTGGGTGGCACCGGCCCGAGCGCCGACACCGACCAGTTCCCCCGGGTGGTGAACGGCGTGCTCGGCACCAAGATGAAGATCGTCAGCGGCTATCCCGGTGGCAATGACATCGTGCTCGCGATGGAGCGCGGCGAACTGCAAGGGCGTTGCGGCTGGTCGTGGTCGAGCGTCAAATCGACTCACGGCGCCTGGATCGCGGAAAAGCGGCTGAATGTGCTGGTGCAGTTGTCGCTGCAGAAGCACCCCGAATTGCCGGACGTTCCGCTCGTCGTCGACCTCGCAAAGAACGATGAACAACGGCAGATCCTGAAACTGATCTTCGCCCGCCAGGTCATCGGCCGGCCATTCCTGGCGCCGCCTGGCCTCGCGCCGGATCGCGCCGCGACCTTGCGCAAGGCCTTCATGGACACCATGAAGGATCCTGCATTCCTCGCCGACGCCGAAAAAGCTCAGCTCGAAGTCAACCCTGTCGATGGCGAGGAGGTGCAGAAGCTCGTCGCCGAAATCTATCAGACCCCGCCCGAAATCGCTAAAAAGGCGGCGCAGATTTTGGCTGCGAAATAGCCTCGCCATTCCCGCACCTGGCGATGTGCGAACACTGATGCCGCGCGCGATCCCCGTCCGACAATCAGCGCGGGTTAAAGCGGGCGCGGGAATGATCTAACGTGCGGCATGCCGGAACCGACCCCGCTCCCAATGCCCGCGACCCGTGTGACAGCGCGCGCCTTGCTGCTCGGCGAGCGCATCGACACCTCGGGACTGGAGCGGAGCGATGTCATTTCGACCTCCCCGTTGGCGTTCCGCGTCGGCGCCGACGGGTACGCGGTGTTGTTTCGCTATGGCGTGGTGGTGCTTCTCGGCCTGTCGCCGATTGAAGAAGACGAACTGCTCCGCGGCATTCAGCCTCGCATCGTAGGCGCCTACGCGAAGATCGAGGACGAAGTGGCCACCGTCGAGATCGCGCCCGACCGCGATGATCAGGTGGTGACCGGGGGACCGATTTCCGTGAAGGACCTCACCGCGCCACGCCTCCTCGTGGTTGCCGACGTGCTGGCGAAGAATGTCGCCCTGGTTCGCGACGAGCGCGAGGTCAGCCGCGGGCTGGAACTCATCGAACCGTTCGCCACCCGGCTCGCCACGACCGGTCGGGCACCCGCCAACCGGCGCAACATGTTGCGCCTCGTCGGGCAGGCTCTGCTGGTGCACCACCGGATTTCCGGCCGCATCGCGGTCGATGAAAAGCCCGACGTGCTGTGGGACCGCGGCGACCTCGAGCGGCTCTTCGCGCGGCTCGAAGACGAATACGAGCTCAAGGAGCGCGCCAACGCGCTGCGTCACAAGCTCGATATCGTCCAGGAGACGACGCGGGCGCTTACCGACATCATCGACACCGAACGCAGCGTCCGCCTCGAAGGAGCGATCGTGCTGCTCATTGTCGTCGAAGTGCTGATTGCGTTCTACGACCTGTTTTTCCGCATTCCGAAATAGGCCGCTGATGGGCGGAACACATGCGCGGCCGCATCGGCTTTATCCGGAGAAGGTGCTGGCCTATGCCCTCGGAATAGCGCCTGCCGTGTGGATGGCGGCGCTCGCCTTCGATGGCGCATTCGGCGTGCGCGCGGTCCACGAGGCGGTCAAGACCAGCGGCGACTGGGCGCTGCGACTGTTCTGGCTCACGCTCCTTGTCAGCCCGGCGCGTCGCATTGTTGCGGCCCCGCGGCTGATCCGCGCGCGCCGCATTCTCGGCGTCGCCACGTTCGGACTGACCCTCGTGCATATCGGCCTTTATCTCCTCGATCTCAGCCCCGCGTGGGGCCAGATCGTCAAGGAGCTGGTGCTGCGTACCTACCTCACCATCGGATTGACCGCCACCGTCGGGATGGCTGCGCTCGCGGCAACCTCGACCGACGGTGCAATTACACGACTCGGCAGCCTCCGCTGGAACGGGCTGCATGCGACGGTCTATGTCATCGCCGCGCTATCGATTGTTCATTTCCTGTTGCGGTCGCGGACCGACACCACGGAGGCGATGCTGATGATCGGGCTGCTCGCTTGGCTCCTTGGTTACCGACTGATGCAGCGATCGACCGGCACGCCCTCGACGGGGCAGCTGTTCACGCTGGCGCTGCTTTGCGCAGTGTTGACGGCCGCCATCGAGACGGGTTGGTATGCCGCCGAGACCGGCATCGATCCGTGGCGGGTACTCGCCTCCAATGTCGATTTTGGCTATGGGATCCGTCCGGCATGGTGGGTGCTGCTCGCCGGCGCGGGCGCAGCACTTGCGAACTGGCGCTGGGGCACGGCGCCTCAGCGCTCGATGGCCCGCATCAGCGTGTCGAAGGCTGCATCGGGAGTGGCGCAGGGCCAATCCGCGAGTTGATGGCGAAACCAGGTGAACTGGCGTTTCGCGTAATGCCGCACATCCGCCTTCGCCGCTTCGGCGGCAGCCGTGAGCGCGATCTCGCCGGCGAGATGGCGGATGAGCCACGGGACGCCGTGCGCCTTCATGGCGGGCAGCAGCGGATCGAGGCGGCGCGTCGCGAGCGCGCGCACCTCGTCGAGCGCGCCCGCACCCAGCATGATGTCGAACCGGGCATCGATGCGCCGGTAGAGCGCCGCCCGCTCCGGCGCCAGGAAAAGCTTGGTGAGGCGCCAGCCGGCCAGCGGCGGGGTCGCCGATCGCTCTGCCACCCCCTTAAAGAGCGGCCGGTGGCCTCGAAAACTTCGAGTGCGCGGACGACGCGGGTCCGGTCAGTCGGGCGCAGGCGGTGCGCCGTCGCCGGATCGCGGCGTGCAAGCTCGGCGTGGAGCGCCGCCACTCCGTGCGCTTCGAGGCGTGCCCGCACGGAGGCGCGGATCTCCGCCGGCACCGGCGGAATTGCCGCGAGCCCCGTCGTCAGCGCCTTGAAATAGAGACCGGTCCCACCGGTGAAGATCGCGGTGCCGCGCTGCCGCTCGATGGCGGCGAGGACCACGCCCGCCTCGGCGACGAACCGGCCGACCGAATAGTTTTCGGCGGCATCGACATGGCCATAGAGGCGATGCGTCGCGCGCGCGAGCGCGGCCGCATCGGGCCGCGCTGTCAAAATGTTGAGGTCGCGATAGACCTGCATCGAATCCGTGTTGATAACCGTGCCACCGATGCGCTCGGCGACAGCAATCGCCAGCGTCGACTTGCCGCTCGCCGTCGGTCCTGCAATAAGCACCGCCGTCGGCTGCCGCGCTCCATCCTCCGCATGAACTCACGTCGCCACCCTGATCGCAAGTTCGGCGCACCCGATGCCGGATGAACTTGTCGGGCGCGCCGCCGCCGTGGCGCCGCACAGCTCCGGCCTGGTATGGCTTGATCCCGGCATTGCGGCAGACATTGCGTTTGAGGCGGCGGACGATGCGGATCCGCGGCGGCTCGCGGCCGACATCCGCGCCGCGGTCGGCTCAGCCCCGGTCGATGTCGTGGTGCAGAAGGCGCAAGGACGGCGCAAGCGGCTTTTTGTCGCCGACATGGATTCCACCATGATCGCGCAGGAGTGCGTCGACGAACTCGCCGATTTCGTCGGGGAGAAAGCGCGGGTGGCGGCGATCACCGAGCGCGCGATGCGCGGCGAGATCGAATTCGCACCGGCACTGCGGGAACGCGTTGCGTTGCTTGCCGGCCTGCCGGCGAGCGTGGTCGACGAAGTGATCGCGACGCGAATTACGCTGTCGCCAGGGGCGCAGACGCTGGTGCGCACGATGCGGCGCGCCGGTGCGCACACCTGCCTGGTGTCCGGTGGCTTCACCGCCTTCACCGAACCGATTGCCAAGCGGATCGGGTTTAACGAGCATCGCGGCAACCGCCTGCTGGTCGAGGGCGGCCGTTTCATCGGCGCCGTCGCCGAACCGATCCTCGGTCGAGATGCCAAACTTTTGGCGTTACGCGAGTTGCGGGAACGTTTCGGCCTTCGCCGCGAGGACACGCTGGTCGCCGGCGACGGCGCCAACGATCTGCTGATGATTTGCGAAGCAGGCCTCGGCGTCGCCTATCACGCAAAGCCCATCGTCGCGGAAGCTGCCCCTGCCCGCATCGACCACTTCGACCTGACCGCCCTGCTCTACGTACAGGGCTTTCGTCGCAATGAGTTTCAAACGCCGTAGACATCAAGACCATTGCAGCCGATATCATGCGAACAAGTCGATCTGAAAGCCGGTTCGCCGAACGACGGCATCGCGTGCCTCCTGGATGAGCCGCAGCACGCGCGGCCGATCGACGCCGACCAGCGTGCCACGCCATTTTTTGACGTTACCCGCGATGAAGACGGTCTCGACATTGCCGGGGTTCATCAGGTTGACGACGGCGCCAGGTGCGTTGTTCAGCGGCCAGACATTGAGCCGATCGGCGCTCAAGAGGACAACATCGGCTTCCTTGCCTGGGGTTAACGTGCCGACCTTGCGATCGAGCAGGGCACAGCGCGCCCCTTCGACCGTCGCGAACTCCAGCACTTCGCGACAGGTGAGCAGCGGCGGCAGATTTTTCTCGCCATTGCGTGCGCGTTGCAGCAGAAGCAGGCGCTGCAAGGTGAAAGTCGAGCGCATGACGGTAAAGGGGTCTTGCGCCATCGTCACGTCGACATCGGAACTCAGACTCGGACGGATACCGTGGTCGAGCGCATCCTGGATGCCCGGCATTCCGTGCCCCATCGCCATCTCGATTGGAGCGGCAAGCGAGACGCAGCCCCCGGTGTCCCGGATCAATCGCCACGCCGCATCGCTCAGGTGAGTGCAATGGATATATTCGTCGCCCGGCCGCAACAGACCGCGACTGGCGAGATCGAATAATGCCGCCTCGGTGTTGTTGTTGACGCCATGCGAGACGGTGCGGACGCCGACCTCGCGCGCGAAGGCAAAGACGTTCGCATCGAGCGTCCCGCCGAGCGCCAGCGTCAGCAGCTGGTCTGTCGCGCTGAAGGTTGTCCGTTGCAGCCGGGTAATATCCTGCGGGTATTGCGAAGCTGGGCCGGTTCCGCGCGAATAGGCATAGACAACGCGCAGCCCGCATTCCTGGAGAGCGCGAATGCCGGCATCGGTGTGTTCCGGTGTGTGCTGGACTTGAGAGGTGTCGACGGCCGTCGTCGTGCCCGCATCGATCATGCCGAGCGCGGTCGCCAGCACCCCGGCGTATACGTCGGGAGGGCGGTAGGCCGCCGTCAGCGTGTTGCTGATGTCCCGGTTATAGTCGGGATTGAGCAATCCATTGGTGAGTATGTTCCGCAGGATGCCCTGATAAAAATGGTGGTGCGTGTCGATGAACCCCGGCATGACGATTCGGTTCGACGCATCGACCACTGCGGCCGCTTCCCCGGATACGGCGATGTTGGGCCGAATTTCCCGGATCACGCCGTCCTCGATCAATACGTCGGCCTGGGCGAAGTCGCCGACCTGGCGGTCGAGGGTCAACACGATGCCGCCTTTGAGGAGAATGCGGCGCCGAGCCTGCAGCTGGTCCAACTGGGCGTCAGGTCCCGCGGCGCCGGCGGCCTGTGCCAAAGCAAGATCCGGCAGCAGCTGGGTCGCGGCTCCGCCAACCGCCAATTGGCCACCCCCTTTAAGAAAACCGCGGCGTGACGAGAGCGTCATCGGAGGAGCTGTCACGTTGTTGGCGTCCGGCATGTCGTTGTTCGCGGAACTCCCTTTATTCGGCTGATCCATCGCGTCCTCCTGTTTCCGTACAGCCTATAAGAAAACCTGCCATGTTGCAGTTCGCGGTAGCGCACATCTCGTGCCGGCGCAGAGCCTGCGTCCAACAATATGGTTTGTGACGCAGCGACCGAGCGGCCGCACATATTGAACATGGCCGCATTCTGCCAAAGCGGGATGCGCCCGGGTTGAATCCCTTCCCGCTCAATTCGCTTTCATTTTGCGCATGGTCTTGGTCCGAAAAATCTGCAATTTTCGGGATCATGCGTTAAAAGTTCTACGGCGAGCCCGGCGCCGCCTCCGTCACCACACCCTTCCCAATACGTTGCGGGCAACCATGAGCACCCGAATCCACAGCAGGTCAGGCATCGACCTCGAGAAATACAGGTTGCGACGCTTCGCAAACAGACTGATCGACATGGGCGAGGTCGAGGTGCACGACCATCCCGTGCCTCTGACAGCGCTGAGCGAGATCATTGAGGGATCGCATCGGGCCCATCTGTTCAGGAAGGCCGGCCCCCAGCAGGTGGAGCTTGTTGCCAAAACCGCCGGCAGCCGGAAGCGGCTCGCTGCCGCTTTCGCCACCACGGAGCGCGACCTGTACACGGAATATTTCTCGCGTCTCGCCAATCCGCAGCCGGTCATCGAGATTGCGAGCGACGAAGCGCCGGTCCACGAGGTGGTCGTCACCGGGGGGGATGTCGATCTGTCGAAACTCCCCTTTCATCCACAACATGCCTTCGACGGCAGCTCCTACATCAGTTCGGCGATCGACTACACGGTTGATCCGGCGACGGGACGAACCAATGTCGGATGCCGACGGTTGAGCTTGCGCAACCGCTACGAAGCCGGGACGAATGTGACGGCGCCCTCGGACCTCAAACGCATCTACATGGCCTGCGTCGCTCGCGGACAGAAACTGCCGGTTACGTTCACGGTCGGAGCGCATCCGCTCGATTTTTTTGCGGCGACGACCCGCCAGGGCGGCAACGAGCTGGAATTGATCGCCCGCTTTCGTGGCGAGCCGGCACCGGTGGTGAAGAGCCTGACGAACGACATACGCGTGCCGGCTGACGCTGAAATGACGCTCGAAGGCTATTTCGACGAGCGCGGTTATGTGGAGCCGGAGGGGCCGTATGGCGAATACATGGGTTATTACGGTGCCATCCACCGGGATCCGGTCTTTCACTGCACTGCGATCACAATGCGTCGCGACGCGCTGCATCACACCGTGCTGCACGGCTCCGCGTTCGTGCTCGACGAGAGCGACAGTGCCAATATTACGGCGCTCCGCAATGAAGCGACCGCGATGGAAATTCTCCGCAAGAGCGGCAAAGACCCCGTGGCCGTCCATTCCCGAATGACGTCGGGGGGTGGTGCAACGCTGCGGGTCGCGATCCGGCAGCGCGGTCCCGGCGACGCGCGCGCCGCGATTGTCGCATTGTTCGGTGGAATCACGCGGCTGAAGCACATCTACGTGTTCGACGACGACATCGAAATAAGGGACGACCGCCAGGTGGAATGGGCCATGGGCACGCGTTTCCAGGCCGACCAAGACCTGGTTTTGTTGGAGGGCATGATGGGGATGACGATGGACCCCTCCTTGAACGGACGGCGCACCGGCGCGAAATGCGGTTTCGATGCGACGCGGCCGTTCGGCCGCAAAGACGAGATTGTCTTCACGCGATGCGCCGCCAAATCGTTTGCCGGTCCCCCCCGTTTTCAGACCGTAGAGCAAGCGCTTGCATCGGGGTCGATGTTCTTCTGCGACCTCGTCGAGGCGCTCGGCAGCGACGACGGACGCGAAATCGCGTGTAGCCTTGACGGGCTGCGCCAGGCTGGACGGGTCGGACGGGACCGCGACGGCCGCTATCATCTCGGCTCGTTCAAGCGGGGAACGACGGGGATCGTGGGCGAGCTATACCACGACCCCAATGAAGGAGCTTAGCTATGACCCCGCTCCCCTGGTGGGAGAGGCCCCAATGGCGCCAGCGGGTGATGGGTCTCCGGGCCGACGAACTGCTTCAAAAGTCGCCCATCGTTGCCTGAATTTTGTGGCTCATCATCCGGCGCGCTGCTCGTGCCACCTTCTCCCACGGGGGGAGAAGGACGGTAGGGATCCTCCAATGACAGCGCAAAGCGAGACGGCCACTCGCGCCGCCGCGAAACTACAGCGGGATGCGTTCAGTTTGAATTGCCTCCCGCTCGACTATCATTGATTTTGCGCGTGATCTTGTCCGAAAAGTCTGCAACTTTACGGGATCATGCGCTAAGCGACATGATCGCCGATTTCGTCGCCGGCTTTGTTCTCGACAAAGTCCCGCCGCTAGCGCGCGAGCGAGCTCGCCTTGCCTTTCTCGACACGCTCGCGGTGATGCTTGCCGGCAGCCGCGAACCGGGCTCGGAAATCGTTTGCGACATGGTGCGCGGGGAGGGTGCGGCGCCGAAGGTCACGGTGGTTGGCCAACCGTTCCGCACCTCGCCGCAATTGGCCGCGCTCGCCAACGGTGTCGCCGCGCACATCATGGACTATGACCTGTCCTCGCGGCTCGGCCAGCCGACCTCTGCGATCATCCCCGCGCTGCTGCCGCTTGCCGAAAGCATTGCGGCACCGCCGGCAGAGGTCATCGCAGCCTTCCTGGTCGGCTTCGAAGTGGCGATGCGCCTTGCCCGTGCCGCCCCGGAGCATTCGTCTGTCGGCAGCTGGCATGCCGTCGGAACGATCGGCACGATCAGCGCCGCCATGGCCTGTGCGTACCTTGTCAAGGTCCCGCGCCAAAACATCCCGGACATTCTCGGCATCGCCGCATCATTGTCCGCGGGGCTGTCAGTCAATTTCGGCACGATGACGAAACCGCTGCATTCAGGCGTCAGCGCTCGCAATGCCATTCTCGCGACCTCACTCGGCCGCGCTGGCTTTACCGCGAGCCCAACAGTGTTGGAGAACCCCGTATCAGGGTATTTTTACGCATTCGATCGCCATCTTGCCGTATCCTTCGAGCCGTTCTCCGACCTTGGCCGCAGCTTCGACATCGTCGAGCGCGGTTTCAAGCTGAAGCGCTATCCGTGCGGCGGCCTCGGCCACACGGCGATCGATGCGACGCTGGCGCTGCTGGAGGAGATCAAGGAGGCCACCGTGGTCGCGATCGGGACCGGCATCACCAAACACGCCGCTTCCCACATCGGCGCAGCCTATCCGACCTCGGTCGAGAGCGCGAAATTCAGCATGCCCTACGTTGCCGCCTACGCGGCACTATATGGCGCACCACTGATCGAGGCTTTCACCGAAGAGGCGATCCAGGACGAGGCGACAAGGGCGCTCGCCAGCAAGGTGAGTGTCGCGGTCGATCAAGAATTCGCCGATATCCTTGAAGACAGTCCGTCGCGGGTGGCAGTGACGCTCGCCGATGGCCGGGTCCTTGAACGCGTCTGTCATCATGCCATCGGCACGCCCCAGGTCCCGCTGACCGGCGAGCAGGTTGAGGAGAAATTCTTCTCCTGCACGGAGCGCGCGGCCGACTTCACGTCGGCGAAGAAACTGTTCGCTTTCCTCAGTCGTATCGACGAGGAGCCTTCGTTCGCGGATTTCTGGCCGCTGCTGCGGCAAATGTGATCACGAGGGCAACCGCATCAATCCGCTTTCGCACCGGCAAACTTCACGACTTTGGCCCATTTCTCAGTCTCATCCGCAATGAATTGCCCGAAATCAGCGGGTGAGCCTTCGGAAACGGTGTTCCCGAGGTTAACGATTCGCTCCCTGATCTTCGGATCGGCGAGCGCCGCATTGATTTCCTTGTTGAGCCTTTCGACGATTTCGCGAGGCGTATTTCTCGGCGCGCCGATGCCGATCCATCCGCTCGCTTCGTAACCCGGCACGAATTCGGCAACTGTGGGAATATCCGGCAAAACCTCCTGACGCGTCGTCGTGGTGACCGCGAGCGCGCGCAACTTGCCGGACCTGATATAGCTGATCGAGGCGCCGGCAGTGTGAAACAGAACCTGCACCTGCCCGCCTATCAAATCGGTGATCGATGCCACGCCCTCGCGATAGGGCACGTGAATCATGTTGATTCCGGTCATCAACTTGAAGAGCTCGCCGGCGACATGCTGCACCGTTCCATTGCCGGCCGAGGCCATGTTGATCTTGCCCGGGTTCGCCTTTGCGTACGCAATAAACTCGGGGAGCGTTTTGGACGAAAAGGTGGGATTGACGACCATGAACAATGGAGTGCGGTAAATCTCCCCAACGGGCGCGATGTCGCGAATGAAATTGAAGCTGAGCTTGTCGTACAGCGTCACATTGATCGCATTGGCGGCGACGACGACGAGAAGCGTGTAGCCGTCCGCGGGAGCACGGACGACCGCCTCGGTTCCGAGGTTGCCTCCGGCACCAGGCCGGTTCTCGACGATAAAGGGTTCGCCTAATCGTTCCGACAGTCTTTGGGCAATGAGGCGCGCCACGATGTCGGCGCCTCCGCCAGCCGCAACGCTGACGATCAATCGCACCGGCCGTGTCGGATAGGCTTGCGCGCTCGCGATTGTTGAAACAGCCGGGGCAGAAACGGTTGCGGCCGCGAGTTGCAGAAAGCGCCGGCGTTGCATGGCGTGCCTCCCTGATCGCCGGATTCTATTTCAAGTCGCTTCTCACTTGAAGAGGCTCCGGGGCGCAACGAAGCGCATGGAGCGGGGATGCTGCGGTGCCGTACTGCGCGGACCGCACCTCATCGTATCGAGCCAACCGGCTCCCGTTGCAAGCTTGCCAACGTGTCGTGAAACCAGTAATCGCTGATTTTGCTTGTCGTTCCTCAATCCGCACTGTCGGCAGCTTCTCTTCGCGATCGGATGCAGAGCGGCGCAGTGGCGAAACATCGGTAGAACCAGAGACCGCAAACGCCGATGACCCTCGCAAATGAAAGGCGTGCGCCTACAAACACTCCGGTGCTGATCGTCGGCGGCGGACCGGTGGGGTTGGCCGTAGCGGGCGATCTCGGCTGGCGCGGCGTTGCCTGCACACTGGTCGAGAAGACGGACGGTCGGATCGTTCAGCCGCGCATGGACATGGTTCATGTCCGCACAATGGAATTCTGCCGCCGGTGGGGCATTGTCGGCTGGGTGGAGGACGCCGGATATAATCGCGATTACCCGCAGGATAACGTGTGGCTGACGAGCCTCGTCGGTGGATACGAGCTCGGTCGCGAGCCGTTTCCGACGCCGCGGAACGATAAGCCGCCGCCGCAAAGTCCGCAGAAGCGCGAGCGTTGCCCGCAGAATTTCTTTGACCCGGTGCTGGCGCGCTTTGCGGGCAGCTTTGCGCATGTCACGCGAGGGTATCGGACTGAACTCGTGGACTTCGTGGAGCATGATCGAGGTGTGACGGCGACCGTCTTCGATCATGCCGCAGGCAAGTCGGAGACCATCGAAGCCCAGTACATGGTGGCATGCGACGGTGCCGGCAGTTCGATCAGGGAGCGTCTTGGCGTTGCCCTCAAAGGCAACCCCGTGCTGACCTACACCACCAACGCCATCTTCCGATGCAGGGACCTGGAAAGGCTGCATCGCATCCGCCCTGCCTATCGCTTCATTTTCATCGGCCCGGAGGGAACGTTTGCGACCCTCGTTGCGATCGACGGCCGCGACCATTGGCGCTTTTCCTATGTCGGCAGTCGCGAGCATCGCCAGCTTGATGAGGCCGAGCTGCGCGCCGCGATCGAACGGGCCGTCGGCTGCCAGTTCGAATTCGAGATCACGTCGGTGATGCCGTGGACACGCCGAGAGCTGATGGCCGAGAGCTATGGCAGCGCCCGCGTGCTGTTGGCGGGCGATTCGGCGCACCAATTGTCCCCCACCGGCGGTTTCGGCATGAACACCGGCATTCAGGAAGCGGTCGACCTGTCGTGGAAGCTTGCGGCGCGAATCGAGGGCTGGGGCGGACCGAAACTGATCGACTCCTATGAAATCGAGCGGCGTCCGGTGGCGGCCCGCAATGTCGCCGAGGCCGCGCGCAATCTCGCCCGCATGTTGTCTCCCCGCGATCGGCGTCCGCCGCCTGAAATTTTCGTGCCCGGGGGTGCCGGAGACGCGGCGCGGCGCGACTTCGGCGCCAAATTCACCGAGATCATGCGGCACGAGTGGTTCACCCTCGGCATCCAACTCGGCTATCGATATGAGCATTCGCCGATCTGCATCCCCGATGGCACGCCTTCACCGCCGGACGAGGTCGCGACCTATACGCCAATGGCACGTCCGGGCCACCGCGCACCGCATGCGTGGCTCGCGCCTGGCCGCTCGACGCTCGACCTGTTCGGGCGCGGCTTCACATTGCTTCGTTTCGGCGCCACGCCACCCGACACGCCTGGCTTGGAAGCCGCCGCGGCGGATCGTGCCGTCCCGCTCCGGACCTACAATGTGGAGGATAAGGCGATCGCCGCCCTCTACGGGAGGCGCCTGGTGCTGGTGCGGCCTGACGGTCATGTCGCCTGGCGCGGCGATGTGGCCCCAGCCGATCCGCTGGAGGTCATCGACACCGTGCGGGGAGCTGCCGGTTAGGCGCCCGCGAAAATAACTGCTCCGGTGGTGGCAGGAATCGGCACGCTATTGCGACGAACTCCCAAAGCACCCATTAGTTATTTTCGCGGGGACCCTTAGGGCATGATCCCGTAAAGTTGCAGACTTTTCGGACAAGATCATGCGCAAATCATCAACGCATCCGTCGTCGAGCGCAGTCCGCGACGGATGCGCAAAAGAGATCGAGCGGGAGGCGATTCAACCTGAACGCATCCCGCTCGAGCTGCCCGATCACTCGAAAGGTCCCATTCTCCCGCCATGCCCGCCATCATCGGACAAGCGCTGACCCGCAAAGAGGACCTGCGCCTGCTCACCGGCAATGGCCGCTATGGCGACGACATCTGCTTACCGAACCAGGCCTATGCCGCTTTCGTCCGCTCGCCGCACGCCCATGCGCGCATCCGCGCGATCGACACTTCTCGCGCGCAGACGATGCCGGGCGTTCTTGCAACGCTGACCGGTTTCGACACCATCGCCGATGGACTGGCGACGATCCCGCATACGCCGATGTCGCTCGGGCCGCCGGCCGATATCGCGCTCAAGAATCGTGACGGGTCGCCGCCCGGCATTGCGCCCCACCCGCTGCTCGCCACGGATCGCGTGCGCTATGTCGGCGAACAGGTCGTCATGATCGTTGCCGAGACAGTCGCCGCAGCGCGCGACGCGGCCGAGCAGGTCGTGATCGATTACGAGCCGCTGGCCCCGCTCGTCGCCGGCATGGCGGCGACAGCACCCGATGCCATTCGCCTGTACGACGATATAGCGAATGTCTGCGTGGATGCCGATGTCGGCGATCCGGCGGCAACTGCCGCGGCGTTCGCGCAGGCGGTCCATGTCGCGAAGCTCGACACCTGGGTCCAGCGTGTCACCGGCGTCCCGCTCGACGCCCGCGCGGCACTTGGTGTCCACGACATCAACAGCGGACGCTACACGCTGTTTGCGGGCAGCGGCGGGGCGGTGCGTCAAAAGCGCGAGCTTGCCGGCATCCTTGGCGTGCCGGAAGCTGCCGTCCGCGTGGTCTCGGGCGATGTCGGCGGCAATTATGGGACCCGCAACGCCTTCTACCCGGAATTCGCGCTGGTCGTGTGGGCGGCAAAGCGGATCGGTCGGCCAATCAAATGGACCTGCGAGCGGACCGAAGCGTTTGCCAGCGATTACCAAGGCCGCGATCAGGCTCTCCAAATGGAGCTCGCACTCGACGCAGACGGGCGGTTTTTGGCATTGCGCGGCTGCGTGACCTGCAACGCCGGGGCGCACAGCGTGATGTACGTCCCCTTAGTCAAATGCACCGAATTGCTCACCTCGGTGTATCGCGTGCCGGCGGCAGATATACGCGCTCGCGCCGTGCTCAGCACGACGCCGCCGACCACGCCCTATCGCAGCGCCGGCAGACCGGAGGCGATGTTCATCATCGAGCGGCTTATCGATATCGCCGCGCGCCAGTTCAGCTATGACCGCATTGAACTCAGGCGCGCGAACCTCATTCCGCCGTCGGCGCTGCCCTACGCCAACCCGCTCGGCATGACCTACGACAGCGGCGATTACGAAAACTGCATGGATCGCGTGCTCGCGCTCGCGGACTGGCAGGGCTTTTCCAAGCGCCGCCGCGAAGCTCGTCGTCGAAATCGGCTGCGCGGAATAGGGATTGCCAATTACATCGAGGCGACCAGCGGCTCGCCACGAGAATACGCCCGGATCATCATAAGTCCCGAGCGTCGCGTCGACGTCGTCGTCGGAACGCTATCGAGTGGTCAAGGCCACGAGACAAGTTTTGCGCAATGCGTGGCCGAGTGGCTCGGCGTGCCGATGGAGAGCGTGCACCTGATCCAGGGCGACACGGACATCGTGCCGGTCGGCGGCGGGTCGCACTCGGGACGCTCCATGCGCATGGCCGGCATGGTCATGGGAAAGGCTTCGGAACTGGTCATCGTCAAGGCGAAGAGGATGGCCGCGCACGTCCTGGAGACCGATACCGCAGATATCGAATTCGCCGATGGAACATTCACCGTGCGGGGCACCGATCGCGCGGTCGGATTGTTTGCCGTTGCCGCGGCCGCCTGCGAGCGTAAGGATTTGCCGGAAGAGCTGCGCGGGCCGCTGTGGGCGGAAAGCGACCAGACGATCAAAGTGGCCGCGTTCCCGTTCGGCAGCCACGTCTGCGAGGTCGAAATCGACCCCGAAACGGGCGCGGTCGAGATCGTGTCATATGTGGCGGTTGACGACGTCGGCAGGGCGGTCAATCCGCTGATCCTGCACGGGCAGACCCATGGTGCGATCGTCCAAGGTGTGGGGCAGGCGCTGTGGGAACAGTGCAGCTATGACCCCGAAAGCGGACAATTGCTGTCAGCTTCGTTCATGGACTACGCGATGCCGCGAGCGCCGATGCTGCCATCCTTTGTCAGCGAGTTGAGCGAGACGCCGGCGCCCGGCAATCCGCTCGGCGTGCGCGCCGGCGGCGAGGGCGGCACCACGCCAAGCCTCGCCGTTGTCGTCAATGCGGTTGTCGATGCGCTGGCGGACTACGGCGTGATGCATCTCGAAATGCCGGTGACATCGGAGCGCATCTGGCAGGCGTTGCAACGAGCGAAACGCAACACGAGCTCGGATTGAAACGAGTTCACGGGCCATTTCTCGTCTTCCCGGGTAAAATAGAACGATGCTGCAATATTATACTTATCTCTGGATTAGAGTAGGTACGAGTTTTGTTAATTACGAGCATCTCCGCAGGCTTTTATCAACTTGCACGGCGATCCGAAATTCGTCGGTATTAACTATTTTCGGCAGGAACTTTGGGCCAAGCAAAACGTTTGTAGATGGTTCTTTGCCGGGAGCGTTCTTATGCTGCGCGTCCTCCTTCTCGTAGTCATCGTGCTTTTGATTCTCGGTGCACTGCCGACGTGGCCGTACAGTGCCGGGTGGGGTTATTATCCTTCGGGCGGTCTTGGCGCGGTTCTGGTCATCGTGCTGATCCTGGTGGTCCTGGGAGCAGTGTAGCTCCTGGCACGATCTTCGTGTCTTCTCGGCGGGCATCGGCGTTCGGTGCCTTTCGGAACGACGCGAATGACATCATTGGAGCGAACGCACGTAGGTGGAATGTGCGTTCATTCCCGATCGGCGCCCGTCTCAACTCCTCCGCCTCGCACCTCAGCCTCGCACCTCCGCCTCGCACCTCAGCCTCGCACCTCCGCCTCGCACCTCCGCCTCGCACCTCCGCCTCGCACCTCCGCCTCGCATCAAATAGAGGTTCCTGATAGAAAGGTTCCAAGCCGAACGGTGCATTGGTGACGGAATGGGAGGAATTGTCATGAGACTGGGCGTCTTGGCATCGATCGTCGGATTGTGCGCGGTGTTCTGGCTTCCGGCGCAAGCGCAGCCGGTGACGCAAAGCTATCCCGTGGTGCAGGGCAGCTCGTACAAGTTCGAGAAAATCGCTGAAGGTGTCTATTACGCGACGGGCAGCGTACCGGGGCTCGGCAGCAACAACGTCGTCATCGTCAATGATGCGGATGTTGTGATCGTTGATACGGGGACTTCGCCGGCGGCGGCGCGAGCCTTTGTCGAAGACATCAAGAAGCTCACCGACAAGCCCGTGCGCTATGTCGTCAACACACATTGGCATTACGATCACACCGCGGGCAATCAGGTCTTCGGGCCGGACGTACAAATTATTGCCACCGATTATCTGTATCAAATGCTTGCGACGGTCGACGTGCTCCATCGTGAACCGTTCTTGACCTCGCAAGTGACCGCATTATCCGCGCGGGTCGAAACCCTGAACAAACAAATCGCGGCGGAAGGAAGCCCGCAGCAGAAAGCAGCCCTGCAGCAGGACTTGGCGACCGCCCAGCGCCTTCAGCGGGCGAATAGCGAGATCACGGTGACCCCGCCGAACATCCATTACTCCACGAAGATGGTGCTTAACCGGGGCGGCCGCGAGATCGACCTGATGTTTCTGGGCCGCGGGCATACCGGCGGCGATACCGTCGTCTTCCTTCCA
Source organism: uncultured Alphaproteobacteria bacterium (assembly GCA_963844635.1). Classification (GTDB taxonomy): domain Bacteria; phylum Pseudomonadota; class Alphaproteobacteria; order Rhizobiales; family Xanthobacteraceae; genus JAJPKK01. The sequence continues at coordinate 18,159 of CAWJPD010000011.1, read as the reverse complement.
AAGGAGCATATCGTCGCCACCGGCGATCTGATGGAGAGCCGACTCGCTTACATGGGAGACGCCTTCTTCGACGAATGGGTCACGACGCTCGAACAGCTGAAGAAACTGGACTTCGCGGTGGACCTGCCCGGGCATGGCACCCCTTTCACCAATAAGAGCCTGATTACGGCTTACCAAGCGTATCTCATTGATTTGATCAATCAAGTAACCAAGCTCAAGGCCGATGGCGTTTCGCCGGAGGACGCCGCAAAGCGTGTCATTCTCACCGTACACGCCAAAGACTTTCCGCAAATCACCGGTCCCGGCGCCGACATCCGCGGCATTCGACGCATGTATGCGTGGCTGGACGAACAGCGCGCGACGAAGTGACGTGAAGCGGAACGGTCAATCCGGCGAAACACCGATGTGGGGCACAACAAGCGCAGCGCATTGCCCTGATTCGTGAGGCGCAATGAAGCAACTGCGCCCTGCATCCGTGAACGTACCTGCTCCGCAAGGAAGGTTGAAAGCGAAGCTGAAAAACCCGCCAGCCCGCGGTCACTCCGCCGCGCGGGCCGCACCCATAATAGGCCGCGGATCGTAGTTGAGCACCGGGGCAAGCCACCGTTCCGCCTCCTCAAGGGTCCAGCCCTTGCGGTCGGCGTAATCCTCTACCTGGTCGCGCTCGATCTTGCCGACACCGAAATAGTGGCTGTCCGGGTGACTGAAATACAGGCCACAGACGGACGCGCCCGGCCACATGGCGAAACTGTCGGTCAACTTCACCCCGGTCGCGGACTCTCCGTCCAGCAGTCCGAACAGCACCACCTTTTCGGTGTGATCTGGCTGCGCCGGATAGCCGGGCGCCGGACGAATGCCGCGATAGGTTTCCGCGATGAGCTCCAGCGGCGCGAGCGTTTCGTCGGTGGCATAGGCCCACAAGTCGCGGCGGACCGCCGCGTGAAGGCGTTCGGCAAAGGCCTCTGCCAGCCGGTCCGCCAAGGCTTTGACCATGATGGCTGAGTAATCGTCATTTGCGTGTTTGAACCGGTTTGCAAGCTCCTCCTCGCCAATACCTGCGGTAACGACGAAGGAGCCGATATAGTCGGAAAGACCGCTCGCGGTGGGCGCCACGAAATCGGCAAGCGCAACATTGGCGCGCCCCTCCCGGCGCGCGAGTTGCTGGCGTAGCGTGTGCAGGGTCGCGATCGGCACCGCACGAGCCTCGTCGGCGTAGATGAGGATGTCGTCGCCTTCCCGGTTGGCCGGCCAAAAGCCGGCGACCCCTCGCGTCGCGATCCAGTTGTGGTCGATTATGCGCTTGAGCATCGCCTGCGCGTCAGCAAATAGCGCGCGTGCAGCAACGCCGTATTTGTCATCGTTCAAGATCGCCGGATATCGGCCGGTGAGTTCCCAGGCGCCGAAGAACGGCGACCAATCGATGTAGGGCACGAGCTCGGCCGCCGAGAACGAAATCGCGACCGGCCTTCCAACAACACGTGGCCGTGGCGGCACATAGGCGCCGCTCCAGTCGAGTTTGAGGGCGTTGGCGCGCGCCGCCGCGAGCGTGACGCGTCGCTTCTGTTCCTCCGCCCGCGCATGCGTCTCGGCAATGCGCGCATAATCGGTACGGATACCGGCGACATAGCCGTCGCGCTGTGCCGGCGACAGCAGTGCCGAGGCGACGCCGACCGCCCGACTTGCATCATTGACATAGACTGCCTGGCCGCGGCGGTAATTCGGATGAATCTTGACCGCGGTATGAACGCGGCTCGTCGTCGCTCCCCCGATCAGCAACGGCGTCGCAAAGCCCTGCCGCTCCATTTCCGTCGCGACGTGGCACATCTCGTCGAGCGACGGCGTGATCAGGCCTGAAAGGCCGACGAGGTCGGCGCGCTCGGACCTTGCGGTTTCAAGAATTTTCGCCGCCGGCACCATGACGCCCAGGTCGATCACCTCATAGTTGTTGCACTGGAGCACGACGCCGACGATGTTCTTGCCGATGTCGTGAACGTCGCCCTTCACCGTTGCGAGCACGACTTTGCCGGCGCTGCGGCCGCGTCCGGAGCCGTCGCCTGCATTTTCCATATAAGGCAACAAGCAGGCCACCGCCTGCTTCATCACGCGGGCGGACTTGACGACTTGGGGCAGGAACATCTTGCCCGAGCCGAACAGGTCGCCGACGGTGTTCATGCCCGCCATCAGCGGACCTTCGATCACGTCCAGCGGGCGTGCTGCGGATTGCCGCGCCAGCTCGGTATCCGCCACGATAAAATCGGAAATGCCGTGAACGAGCGCGTGGGCGAGCCGCTGTTCTACGGGTGCTTCGCGCCAGGCAAGCTCGATCCCCTTGGTGTCGCGGGTCTGGCCTCGATAGCGGTCGGCGATGGCGAGCAGGCGGTCGGCGGCATCGGGCCGGCGATCGAGCACGACATCCTCGCAGGCGTCGCGAAGCTCGGGATCGAGATCGTCATAGAGCGCGGTCTGGCCGGCATTGACGATGCCCATGTCCATGCCCGCCTTGATCGCGTGCCACAGGAAGACGGAGTGCATCGCCTGACGCACTTCTTCATTGCCGCGGAAGGCGAAAGAGAGATTGGAGACGCCCCCGGAGACGTGCGTGACCGGCAAGTTGGCCCGGATCCAGCGCGCCGCCTCGATGTAGGCAAGGCCGTAGCCGCTGTGCTCCTCGATGCCGGTCGCGATGGCAAAAATATTGGGGTCGAAAATGATATCCTCGGGCGCGAAACCGACGGTGCCCGTCAGCAATCGGTAAGCGCGCGCGCAGACCGCGGTCTTGCGCGCCAGCGTATCGGCCTGACCCTGCTCGTCGAACGCCATCACCACCACGGCGGCACCGTAGCGGCGCACGATCCGGGCCTGCCGAATGAATTCGTCCTCACCTTCCTTCAGGGAAATCGAGTTCACGATGGGCTTGCCCTGAAGGCATTTTAGGCCGGCCTCGATGACATTGAACTTTGACGAATCCACCATCACCGGCACGCGCGCAATATCGGGCTCGGCGGCGATAAGGTTGAGGAAAGTCACCATGGCGCGCTCGGAATCGAGCAGCCCTTCGTCCATGTTGACGTCGATCACCTGTGCGCCGTTCTCGACCTGGTCGCGCGAGACGACGAGCGCGCCAGCATAGTCGCCGGCGGTGACGAGCTTGCGAAATCGTGCCGACCCGGTGACGTTGGTGCGCTCACCGACATTGACGAACGGGATTTCTGTCGTGAGGCGAAAAGGTTCGAGACCGGACAACTCCAAGAGGGGCGGCCGTTCCGGGATTTGGCGGGGCGGTTTGCGGCGCACGGCCTCAGCAATCGCGCGAATATGAGCAGGCGTGGTGCCGCAGCATCCGCCGACGATGTTGACGAGGCCGGCAGTCGCGAATTCCTCCAGCAGCGACGCCATGTATTCGGGCGTCTCGTCGTAGAAGCCGAACTCGTTGGGCAGGCCCGCATTCGGATAGGCGCAGACGAGCGTATCGACGCGCGCGAGATCGGCGATGTGGGCGCGCATCTCCTGCGCCCCGAGCGCGCAATTAAGCCCAATCGAGAACGGCATCGCATGCCGCACCGAAATCCAGAATGCTTCCGGCGTCTGGCCCGACAACATGCGTCCGGAGCGATCGGTGATGGTGCCGGATATCATCACCGGAATGTCGATGCCGCGCTCCTCGGCCAGTTCCGCGATCGCATAGAGCGCCGCCTTGGCGTTGAGCGTGTCGAACACCGTCTCGACGAGCAGGATGTCGGCACCACCCTCGATCAGGCCGCGTGCCTGCTCGCCATAGGCGGCGCGCAGTTCATCGAAGCTGACGGCGCGGAATCCCGGGTTGGAGACATCGGGGGAGATCGATGCGGTGCGGTTGGTCGGACCGATGGCGCCGGCGACGAAATGCGGCATCCCATCCTCCGCGGTCGCAATCGCCGCCGCTTCGCGGGCGAGGCGCGCGCCATCGCGGTTGAGTTCGCCGATCAGCATCTCCGTGCCGTATTCGGCCTGGCCGATCCGGGTCGAAGAAAATGTGTTGGTGGACACGATGTCGGCGCCGGCGCGGAAATACTGCAGGTGCAGGTCGCGCACGATGTCGGGCTGCGACAGCACCAGAATGTCGTTGTTGCCGCGAAGGTCGCACTGCCAGTCCGCAAACCTCGCACCGCGGTAGCCCGCTTCGCCTAGCTTGAGCGCCTGGATTTCGGTACCCATGGCGCCGTCAAGCACCAAGATGCTTTCCGCGGCACGGCGCCGAAGTTCCTGCGCAACGGCAGCTGGCGAGATGGCGGCAGTTGTAAGCAACGTCATCGAAACTCGACCCTATCGCAACGGACCACGTCACTTCTGTTGGCTCAATCACAGCGACCTGGCCGCCTCGTGCTGCAATCGCTCGATGAAACGAGCACGCTCACGGGATCAAGCGATCGCCTCCTGGGCGCGCAGCCCGAGAAGGTGGCAGATCGCATAGACGAGATCGGCTCGGTTCATCGTGTAAAAGTGAAAACTGGTGACGCCGCGATCGAGCAGGTCGAAAACCTGCTCGGCGGCGACTGTGGCGGCGATCAGCCGGCGCGTCGCCGCATCGTTGTCGAGACCAGCGAAACGGTCGGCCAGCCAAGCGGGCACGCTTGCGCCGCAACGTTGCGCGAAGCTGCACATTTGATTGAAATTTTGCACCGGCAGGATTCCGGGCACGATCGGGACGGCGATGCCGCGCCGGCGGACGCGTTCGACATAGCGAAAATAAAGGTCATTATCGAAAAAGAACTGAGTAATGGCACGGCTCGCCCCGGCATCGACCTTGGCCCCGAGCATGTCGAGATCGGCCTCGACGGATGGACTCTCGGGATGCTTTTCCGGATAGGCCGCGACCGAAACCTCGATATTGGCGATCCGCCTGATGCCTCCGACGAGATCGGCGGCATTGTGATAACCGCCGGGATGCGGCGCATAGCATGCGCCAACGCCCCCGGCCGGGTCGCCACGCAGCGCCACCACGTGGCGAACCCCCGCCTCGACATAGGACCGCACCACGTCGTCGACCTCGTCGCGTGCGGCAGCGACACAGGTCAGGTGCGCCGCTGGTGCAAGCCGGGTCTCCGCGATCATCCGCTTCACCGTCGCATGGGTGCGCTCACGCGTGGTTCCGCCAGCGCCGTACGTCACGGACACGAAGGAGGGGGCCAACGGCGCGAGTCGTTCGATCGACTCCCATAATGTCGCCTCCATCTCCGCGGTCTTCGGCGGAAAGAACTCGAACGAAACACTGGGGCGCCGTCGGTGCTGGGCAAAGCGACTGGCGCGCAGTTCCACGGCAGGCGGCATCATGCGACCTCCCTCCGGCCTGCAAGCATGATGCGCGGATCGTGCGCAAGCCACAGCGACACTGCAATTTTCGCATCAGAACCAGGGTCGGGGAGCAGGCTGTGGTGCGCCACGCCTTCGAGACCAGCTTCCGTCATCCACTGCACGACCGCATCAGCAGGAAAACCGAGGCGGCGATGCGCATGCTCGTCGCGCAAGAACTCGAATTCATGCGGCGCAAGGTCGACGATCAGCAGCCGACCCTGCGGGCGCAGCACCCGCGCCGCCGCGCGGATCGCACGCGCTCCATCGTCGAGAAAATGAAGCACCTGATGGATGATCACGACATCGAAGGAATTGCGTGGCAAAACGAGGTTGAAAATATCGCCTTGACGCACACTGCAGTTTTTGATGCCGGCATGATCGAGCCGGCTGCGGGCCAAGGCGAGCATCTCGTGGGACAAATCGATTCCGAGGCCGCGTTCGACCTCGGGGGCGAGCAGTTCCAGGATGCGTCCAGTGCCGGTGCCGAGATCGAGCACCGAGCGGAACGGGCGATCGCTCAACAGCCGGAGGATTTCCGCCTCGACCGCATCATCGGCAGCATGCAGGCGACGAATGCGGTCCCACTCCGCGGCATGGCGACTGAAATAGTCCTGGGCTGCCTTGACTCGCGACGCCCGCACGTCGGCGAGCCGGTCGCGGTCGCGCGAGACAATGGGGTCATTGGTGTCGAGCGCACCCACAAGCTGCCGCACGATGTCGGCCGCCGGACCGTGGTCGGCGTGGCGGAAAAATGCCCATGAGCCTTCGCGAAACCGCTCGATCAGACCGGCATCGACCAGCAGCTTGAGATGACGGGAAATACGCGGCTGCGACTGCCGCAGGATTTCCGTCAGCTCCGACACCGTGAGCTGGGCTTCGGCCAAAAGGACGAGGATGCGCAGACGGGTATCCTCGCCTGCCGCTTTCAGCGTTGCATTCAGTTCGTCGAAAGCGATCGGGAAGGGCATCATCAAATTTCCAGAGCCACACATCACTGAAAATAGAGATAAAGATATCTTTATGCAAGAAATTTCGACGGGTGTTGCCGCAATCGGCGATTTGCGAATTTCCTGTGGTGTACAGGCACGAGCGGCGATCAACCCGGCCTTCGCAACGAAGACGCTGTATGTGCCACCTCGCCAGCCGCAGGTTTCCGAGGAACCGGATTGGTTCGCGGTCCTGTCCGTAGATCCCTTCGGGAAGCCAAGGACCGCCTCGCTTTGAAACAGAAATCACTCGCGGTTTACGAAAGCTTGCCGCGAAAGAAACATCGCGGCGGTGGGTAGTGCTCAACAAAATCAATACTTTTCGTCGCATCCCCGCTCGCTCCGCGACGGGGATAGGCGGGATCACCGAAAATTTATTTCAAAGGCGAATGGGCGTTTTCGAACCTTCTGCATTGATTAGATGACTAATGGGCAAGTTTTCCAAGGGGGTCGTCATGTTTCGCGTCAAATCCATCCTTGCGTTCGCCATCGCAGCCGCATTCGCGGGCACGTTCGCCACCGCGGCTTCGGCCGGTCCGTTGCAACTGTTCCCGCCCTTGTTCGGCCAGCAGAGCATTCCGCAGTCGGCGATGTCTTACAATGCTCTGCCGCAGGACCAGATGGATCGCGCGGACCGCTTCAAGCGGCAAGTGGTAGACTATCGCACCAACGAAGCGCCCGGCACGATCATCGTCGATACGCCGCACACTTACCTGTACTTTGTGCTCGGCAATGGGCGAGCCATCCGCTATGGAATTGGCGTCGGCCGCGAAGGCTTTACCTGGGCCGGCACGCAGACGATTTCGCGCAAGGCCGAATGGCCGGACTGGACTCCGCCGCAGGAAATGATCCAGCGGCAACCATACTTGCCGCGCTTTATGGCCGGCGGACCGGAAAACCCGCTTGGCGCCCGCGCGCTCTATCTCGGCGGCACCGAATATCGCATTCATGGGACCAACGCCCCAGGGACGATCGGCGGACGCGTCTCCTCGGGCTGCATCCGCCTCGTCAATGACGACATCGTCGATCTCTATAGTCGCGTGAATGTGGGTACCAAGGTGGTCGTTTTGCCGTTGGAATACCGGGCGTCCGGCGCTTCCGGCACCCGCGGCTAGTAGAGTTGTCGGTAACTGGAGTTGTCAGTAGCGTAACCAAGTTTTAGTGCCTTGTTGTTGTCATTGCTTAACGCCGGTCCGGGAGCCCCGGGCCGGCGCTGCCTTGTTTGCCAGCCCGTTGTTGTTGCAGGAGGTGGAGATGACCCGGGAACCGGATCGACCTCTGCTAGCAATCTGAATGATTGAGTGCTAATTTTTTTTGCGCCGCCCCCTTGTGCCTTTCCTTGAAGGTCATTAAATCGCGCGGCGAGGGCGTTGGCGGCACGCGGGGTGGCGCTCGCCCGAGCAAAAACCGTCACATGATCAATAGATTAGGAGGACAGCATGAATTTCCGTCCGCTTCACGACCGCGTCGTCGTCAAGCGCATTGATGCCGAGGAGAAGTCTGCCGGCGGCATCATCATCCCGGACACCGCGAAGGAAAAACCCTCGCAGGGCGAAGTGATTGCGGCGGGTCCGGGAGGTCGCGATGAGCAAGGCAAGCTGACCCCGCTCGATGTCAAGGTCGGCGACCGCATTCTCTTCGGGAAGTGGTCGGGCACCGAAGTCAAGATCGACGGCATCGAGTACCTGATCATGAAGGAAAGCGATGTCATGGGGATTCTTGAAGAGACCCAGGCAAAGAAAAAGGCGGCGTGACCGTCGCAACAGGAGGAATCAACATGGCTGCGAAGGAAGTCAGGTTTGCCGTTGATGCACGCGACAAGATGCTGCGCGGCGTCGATATTCTTGCCAATGCGGTGAAGGTGACGCTCGGTCCGAAGGGCCGCAATGTCGTGCTCGACAAATCGTTCGGCGCGCCCCGCGTGACCAAGGACGGCGTCACCGTTGCGAAGGAGATCGAACTTGAGGACAAGTTCGAAAATATGGGCGCCCAGATGGTACGCGAGGTCGCGAGCAAGACCTCCGATCTCGCCGGCGACGGCACCACGACCGCCACCGTGCTCGCCCAGGCTATCGTCAAAGAAGGCTCGAAGGCGGTGGCCGCCGGCATGAACCCGATGGACCTCAAGCGCGGCGTCGATCTTGCGGTCGAGGCCGTGGTCAAGGACCTTCAGAACAATTCGAAGAAGGTGACCTCGAACGACGAGATCGCCCAGGTCGCCACCATCTCCGCCAACGGCGATGCCGAGATCGGCCGCTTCCTCGCCGAGGCGATGAAGAAGGTCGGCAATGAGGGTGTGATCACGGTCGAAGAGGCGAAGTCGCTGGAGACCGAACTCGACGTGGTCGAGGGCATGCAGTTTGATCGCGGCTATATCTCCCCCTATTTCGTCACCAATGCCGACAAGATGCGGGTGGAAATGGACGATGCCTACATCCTGATCAACGAGAAGAAGCTGTCCGGCTTGCAGGAACTGCTGCCCTTGTTGGAAGCGGTGGTGCAGACCGGCAAGCCGCTCGTGATCGTCGCCGAAGACGTCGAAGGCGAGGCGCTGGCGACGCTTGTGGTCAACAAGCTGCGCGGCGGCCTCAAGGTTGCCGCTGTCAAGGCGCCCGGTTTCGGCGATCGCCGCAAGGCCATGCTGCAGGACATCGCCATTCTCACCGGTGGCCAGGCGATTTCCGAAGATCTTGGGATCAAGCTGGAGAACGTCACGATTTAGATGCTCGGCCGCGCCAAGAAGGTCATGATCGAGAAGGAAAACACCACGATCGTGAACGGCGTCGGCAAGAAGGCCGACATCGAGGGCCGCATCGCCCAGATCAAGGCGCAGATCGAGGAAACCACCTCCGACTACGATCGCGAGAAGCTCCAGGAGCGCCTCGCCAAGCTCGCCGGCGGCGTCGCCGTGATTAGGGTCGGCGGCGCGACGGAAGTCGAAGTCAAGGAGCGCAAGGATCGCGTCGACGATGCCATGCATGCGACCCGCGCCGCAGTCGAAGAAGGCATTCTACCCGGCGGCGGCATCGCGCTGCTGCGCGCCATCAAGGCGATCGAGAAGGTCAAGGTTGGCAATGACGACCAGAAAACCGGCGTCGAGATCGTCCGCAAGGCCTTGTCGTGGCCGGCACGGCAGATCGCGCTCAATGCCGGCGCGGATGGTTCCGTCGTGGTTGGCAAGATCCTCGATCGCGACCAATACAATTTTGGCTTCGACGCCCAGAGCGGCGAGTATGGCAATCTCGTCAGCAAGGGCATCATTGACCCTACCAAGGTGGTGCGCTGCGCTTTGCAGGACGCAGCCTCGATCGCCGGACTGTTGATCACGACCGAGGCAATGGTCGCCGAGCTGCCGAAGAAGCCGAGTGCGGCCCCCGCCATGCCTCCGGGTGGCGGAATGGATTTCTAAGCCGCGTCCGATCAGCCGCATCTCGAGAGGAAGGGAGCCCGGGCACCAATCTGCCCGGGCTTTCTGTCGGCGACGACGGTGAAGGTCGGTGCGGCCAGCAGTCCCAGCGGATCGAGCCGGTCACGACCAACGACACTCTGTCGATGAGGTCCCTCGGAGAGGACGCGGCACCAGTTCGTTGAACGCCGCTTTGCCCTGACCGTGGCGTATGTTAGGGAGACACCCCATATCAGCCAGCAGGTCCCGCTGGAGCGTGTTGGGATGCAAAATCGGCGGTCGAGTTTCGAATTTGAAGATTTGCTGGCATGCGGCCGCGGCGAGATGTTTGCGGGCGGCCCGCAATTGCCGCTCCCGCCGATGCTGATGTTCGAGCGGATCAGTGAGATCTCGGAGTCCGGCGGCGAACATGGTCGCGGCCTTGTCCGCGCCGAGCTCGAGGTCAAACCCGACTTATGGTTTTTCCCGTGCCACTTCAAAGGCGATCCGGTGATGCCGGGTTGCCTGGGACTGGACGCCTTATGGCAATTGGCGGGATTCTTTCTCGGCTGGGCGGGATTCGAAGGTCGCGGACGCGCACTCGGCCTCGGCGAGGTGAAATTTTCGGGCCAGGTCCTGCCGACCGTGAAGAAGCTCGTCTACGGCATCGACATCAAGCGGGTGATGCGCTCGAAGCTCGTGCTCGGGATCGCCGATGGCTGGCTGTCGGCCGATGGCTCGATCATCTATCGCGCATTTGATTTGAAAGTCGGTTTGTTCCGCGACATTGCAGCGCTCGCACCGGCTGCCACCTGACCGGCGGCCGGCGACAAGAAGCACCGCGCTTGGAGGCGGGAAGGCTCATCATGAGGCGGGTCGTCGTTACCGGGATGGGCATCGTCTCATCGATCGGCAACAACACGGAGGAAGTGCTCGCTAGCCTGCGGGAAGCGCGCTCGGGCATTTCCCGGGCGGAGAAATACGTCGAGCTCGGGTTTCGCTGCCAGGTCCATGGCGCCCCGACGCTTGATCCAGCCGAACGCGTCGATCGCCGAGCGATGCGTTTTCTCGGTCTCGGCGCGGCTTGGAATCACGTCGCCATGGAGCAGGCCATTCGCGATGCCGGCCTCGAGCCGAACGAAATTTCCAACCCGCGCACCGGGATCATCATGGGGTCCGGTGGGCCGTCGACGCGCGCCGTGGTGGAAGCCGCCGACACGACGAGAACCAAGGGGCCGAAACGCGTCGGCCCGTTTGCGGTGCCGAAGTCGATGTCGAGCACCGCTTCGGCGACGCTCGCCACCTGGTTCAAGATCAAGGGCGTCAACTATTCGATCTCATCGGCCTGCGCCACGTCCAATCATTGCATTGGCAACGCCGCCGAGACTATCCAGATGGGCAAGCAGGACATAATCTTCGCCGGCGGCTGCGAAGAGCTCGATTGGACCTTGTCGGTGCTGTTCGACGCCATGGGCGCAATGGCATCGAAATACAACGACACGCCGCACAAGGCCTCGCGCGCCTATGACGTGGGACGCGATGGCTTCGTCATCGCCGGTGGCGCCGGGGTCCTCGTCCTTGAAGAGCTGGAGCACGCCACGGCGCGCGGCGCACCCATCTATGCCGAAGTCGCGGGATACGGCGCTACTTCGGACGGCTTCGACATGGTAGCCCCGTCGGGGGAAGGGGCGGAGCGCTGCATGAAAATGGCGCTGGCCACCGTCAAGGCGCCGGTCGACTACATCAATCCGCATGCCACCGCGACCCCGATCGGCGATGTCAAGGAAATCGAGGCGGTGCGCGCTGTATTCGGAAACAATTGCCCACCGATCGCGGCGACGAAGTCGCTGACCGGTCATTCCCTCGGCGCCTCTGGGGTGCAAGAGGCGATCTACTGCCTGTTGATGATGAAGAACGGCTTCATCTGCGAGAGCGCGAACATCGAGACTCTCGACCCGGTTTTCGCGGACATGCCGATAATGCGTGAACGGCGCGACAATGTCGCGCTTGCCTGTGTGTTATCGAACTCATTCGGCTTCGGCGGCACCAACGCGTCCATCGTCCTCAAGCGGCTGGATGCCTGACTGTCTTGCTCCTTGATGACCGAGCCTCACGCGCGCGATTTCGCTACCAGGGACAGCCGGAGCCTGCCCCATGTTGATGAAGGGCAAGCGCGGAATCGTGATGGGCGTCGCCAACGATCATTCGATCGCGTGGGGGATTGCGCGTGGCCTCGCCGCACAGGGCGCCGCATTGGCATTTACCTATCAGGGCGAGGCACTCGCCAAACGGGTCAGGCCGCTTGCGCAGTCGGCGGGGTCCGACCTGTTGATGCCTTGCGATGTCGAGGACATCGCTTCGGTCGATGCGGTATTTGCCGATCTGAAAGACAAATGGGGCAGCATCGACTTTCTCGTGCATGCCATCGCCTATTCCGACAAGAGCCAGCTGAAGGGCCGCTACGCGGATACGTCGCGGGACAATTTTTTGCGCACGATGTTGATTTCCTGCTTTTCCTTTACCGAAGTGGCGCGGCACGCCGCCGCGCTGATGCCACGCGGGGGTGCCATGGTGACGCTCACCTACAATGGCGGCCAGCGCGCGATGCCCAATTACAACGCGATGGGAGTTGCCAAGGCGGCGCTCGAAGCCTCTGTGCGCTATCTCGCCGTCGATTTCGGCGCGGACGGCATTCGCGTCAACGCCATTTCCGCCGGACCGATCCGCACGCTGGCCGGCGCCGGAATTGCCGACGCGCGCTTCATGTTCGGGTTCCAGCATCGCCATTCTCCGCTGCGGCGGGGCGTGACACTCGACGACCTCGGCGGGGCGGGGGTTTATCTCTTGTCCGATCTGTCCGCCGGCGTGACCGGCGAAATCCATTTCGTCGATGCCGGCTACAACGTCATTTCGATGCCGCAACCGAATGCGCTGCGAGGCGAGGCCGACGATGCGACGGCAGAGTAGGCAAAAGGTCGTTCGCTTCCAAATCCGTGAAAACACCTCTAAATTCAATTCCGCTCGAAAGGGCGAGCACTGATTAACGCGAGAGCCGGATGCGTCTGATTGCGCTTGTTGTTGCCCTGTTCGTCGTCGCCGCCGCCGTTCCGGCGCTGGCCGAGGGCTGGAAGGAATACACCTACCCCGCCGACGCTTTCGGCGTCTCGTTTCCCGCCGATCCGGCGATCGAAACGACGACCTACGTTGCAGCCGATGGCCGCACCGTCGCGGCGCGGGTCTATTCGCTGACCCAGGACAACAGCCTATTCAGGATGACGATCGCCGACCTCTCGGACAGCAGCCTGGAGGAGAAGGCTGTCATCGACCATGCGGTTAAGGCGCTGTCGCAGAACGGCGAGATCAAGGTAGACATCCCGCATCGCGTCAGCCAGGTCTATGGCCGGCAATTGAGCGTCGTCGGCGCTGATGGCAGCCGTTCGCTGATCGCGCTTTTCTATCACAAGCGCAGGCTTTATCAGCTCGAAGGCAAGGCGCTCGCCGCCGAAGAGGGCGGTACCGGAAACGCCATTCAATTCCAGCAGTCCTTGATTTTCATCGATGGTGCCTCGAACCGATTTCCCATCGGTACACTGATCGGGGCCATCACCCATTTCTTCGAAACGCATATCGGGCCGCTGATGGCGAAGTGGCTGCCGCAGTTCGGCTGACCCGGCTCCGGCGCACTTTCGAGGTCTGGATGGCGAGGGGAGTGCGCAGCGCCGGGCTGCTAATGTATCGTCGGTGCGGGAAAGTCGAAGTCCTGCTCGTGCACCCCGGTGGTCCCTATTGGCGCAAAAAGGACGATGGCGCGTGGTCGATACCGAAAGGGATCTATGACGCGAGCGAAGAAGCGCTCGGCGCCGCCAAGCGCGAATTCGAGGAGGAAACCGGCTGCCAACCGAGCGGCGCGTTCGTGGCGCTCGGCGAGTTCAGGCAGCCTGGCGGCAAGCTCATTTCGGTTTGGGCCTTCGAAGGTAATTTTGATTTGAACGCGTTCCGCAGCAATCTTTTTACACTGGAATGGCCGCCGCGATCGGGACGGCAACTGCAATTCCCGGAGGCCGACCGCGCCGGCTGGTTCAGCTTCGAGCTGGCCGCGCGAAAGCTCCTCAAAGGGCAGCGCCAAATCCTCGACGCGCTTATTGCCCGTCTTGCAGCCGGATAGGCAAGGGGTGACTGGATGCCCCGCTTAAAGCAGCTTAAAGCGGGGCATGACGAAAAATGAAGATCGGGACATAGGGCCTTATCCAAAAGGTCGGCAACCTTTCGGGACCATGCGCTACAGCGCGAGCGCTTGCCGCAGTTCCGCTTTGGCTGCGGTGAACTCCTTCAGGAACGCCAAGTCCAGCATCAGCGCTGCGGCAAGGCCGGTGGCGGCGAGCCGCCCCGCTTCGATATCGCTGGGGAAATGAACGCCCAGGATGACACGGTCATCGCCGAGTTCGCGACCGCGCGCATATAACGCGGCAGCCTTCTCCGGCACCATGTCGGCGAGAATGATTGCCGTCAGATAGCCGACGGTCGACGAACCGCTCGGATAGGAACTGCCCTGGGGTTGCTCGCCCAACGAATGCACCTCCCCGCTCACCACGAAAGGCCGCGGCCTGTTCCAGACGCCTTTTCCGGCCGAGAATGCCACCACCGCATCGCCACGAATTTTATTGAACAGCGCGGCCACCGCCGGCACGCGCTCGGCATTGAAATTGGGCCCAAGCACGTCGGCGAAAATGAAGGTGCTTGCGCTCGCATCCGCGAGCGCGCGTTGCGATTCCGCCTCGGTCCGCGTCTTCTGCACGTCGAGAACCGCGGCGACATCGCGCTTCTGCTGCTCGGAATCGGATGCCGGCGCCGGCGCCAGGATTTTCGTCAAGTCGAGCCGGTCGGGTGTGATGAAGGTCGCCTCCGCTGCGGCGACCGGACCCGCAAGCGCCAGTACGATGAATAGGACCGAACTCGAAAGTGCCTTACGCATGTCGATGCTCCTTGTATCTTGGTATCGTCGAACGCCACGATGGACGCGACGGCGATCCGATCACGCTTCAACCTGAAAACGCTGAACTCCTGGACCTACGGACACCGCGATCCCGTGCAAACTTTTTCACCCGCGACCGCAATTCTCAAGGGTCGCATTCACGAGCCGCGGTGCTGCTCAGCCTCATAGAGGGGTTGTAAGCCACTGGCAATCGGGAGCCGAACGCGAGAACGCTGGGCGACACGCGCGGGCGTGTCGCGCTGACCGGTCGCCGTCGAGCGCAACGCGGCAAGGTACCGTGCACTCCGTTGGATCGCGGGCATTGAGCGAACGCGCCGTTTGAATCGGAGCCGCAGCTTGTGCTTCATCGGCGAGGTACGCAAATCGCACACGTCACGCAGAATTTATTGATGACATTCCGTCCCTATTCTCCAACGGCCTCGTATGTTGCGCCAATTCTGATATACTCGGTTACTGCTTTTATTCTATAGGGCAATAGCCAAGTGGAATAAGCAAAATATTGGAGTGTCTAACGCCGCGCCGACTATTCGTGCTGCCAGGGCGGGATGCGTTCAGTTTGAACCGCCTCCCGCTCGGTCCCTTTTGCGCATCCGTCGCGGACTGCGCTCGACGACGGATGCGTGTTGATTTTGCGTATGAACTTGTCCGAAAAGTCTGCAACTTTACGGGATCATGCGCTAACTCTCATGAGATGGCGAACTGAGTTGGAAACGTGACCCTCCGCGACAGGCACGAGACATCGGTTGTGCGTTCGGATCGTGGCGCAGGCTGATCGAGATGGTGCGTCGAAAACTCGTTGGAGACTGATGATGAAAAAAGTCATTTCGCTGCGGCCGCGCTCGCGGGAATGCTGGCAGTCAGCCCTGCCGGGATGGTGCCGGCTCCGGCGCAGAATGTTCCCGCGCCAAGCAATCCTGCCGGGGCCGCGCCGCCTGCAAGACCGGGAGGCGGTCTCACCATTCTCGAATTCAAGCCGGCGATGGACGATCTCATGACCATGCTGGTGCAGCCGCGCCACCTCAAGCTCTACTACGCAGGACAGGCGAAGAATTGGATGTTGGCGGGCTTTGAACTCAACGAATTACGTCAGGCGCTGGCGCGCATCGGACGCACCATCCCGACCTACCGTAATATCGGTGTTGACACTGCGGTCTCTTCGATTTTTGCCAACTCGGCGAAAGCGGTCGACGCGGCGATCAAGGCTGGCGACCAGACCCAATTCACCAAGGCTTATGGAGAGATGACAGGGGCGTGCAATGCCTGCCATGCGGGCATGGAGCATCCGTTCCTTAAGATCAAGGTGCCGGAAGCAAACAATTATCCCGATCAGGAATTTCAACCCTGAGCGGGGGCGACCCTACCAGGAGTAATTTCGATCGGGTTGACCGAGCCATGCCCGACGTCGCCCGGGCCGAAGTTCGCACTGCTCGTTGGACGTAAACCCGCGACCGGCCAATTCGGTAACCGCTGACGTTGGCCTGCCATTATCAATGTTCGCCCGAAACACCTGGATTGCTCGGTCACCGCGACGTGGCCGGGATACCTAGGCCGAACTTTACCCAACGTTGAGTTAAGCCATTGTTTTCATTGATGGCGCGCCAGATATGTAGTCATAACATATGGTAAATAACGCTTGACATGGCACGTGCGGCTTAATTCAAGCTGCACATGTACGTCGCTGTCGTGCCGAACCGGCGCTCCCGCCCCGCCATCCTGCTGCGGGAGAGTTTTCGCGACGGCGCCAAGGTGAAGAACCGCACGCTCGCGAACCTGTCGGATTGGCCGACAGAGCGCATCGAGGCGCTGCGGGCGGCGTTGCGCGGCGACAAGTTGGTCCCGCTTGGCGGCTTTGAGATCGTCCGTGCGTTGCCGCACGGACACGTGGCGGCGGCGTTGGGTATGGCGCGGCAAATCGGTCTCGATGCGCGGTTGCCGGACGGGCCGGAGCGGCAGCGGCAATTGGCGCTGGCGCTGATCGTGGCGCGGCTGATCGATCCGGCCGCCAAGCTTGCCACCGCCCGCGCGCTCGATGAGACGACGGCGATCCATTCGCTTGGCGCGACGCTGGGGCTCGGCGCGGTCAGCGCCAAGCAAGTCTATGCGGCCCTCGACTGGCTGGGCGCGGCGCAGCCGACGATCGAGACGGCCTTGGCGCGCCGCCACCTGCGCGACGGGACGCTGGTGCTCTACGATGTGAGTTCGAGCTACGTCGAGGGGCGCTGCTGCGCGTTGGCGCGCTTTGGTCATTCGCGGGATGGCCGTCACGACAAGATGCAGATCGTGTTCGGGCTGTTGTGTTCCGCCGACGGATGTCCGGTTGCGATCGAGGTCTTCGAAGGCAATACCGGCGATCCCGCAACGCTCGGCAATCAGATTGCCAAGCTCAAGGAGCGCTTCGGCCTCAAACGCGTCATCCTGGTCGGCGACCGCGGAATGATCACGCAGGCGCGCATCGAACACGATCTTGTGCCGGCCGGCCTCGACTGGATCACTGCGCTGCGCGCGCCGGCGATCCAGCAGCTTGCCGCCGAGGGCGGGCCGCTGCAGCTGTCATTGTTCGACGAGCGCGACCTCGCGGAGATCGAAAGCCCGGAGTTCCCGGGCGAGCGCCTCATCGTCTGCAAGAACCCGGCGCTGGCCGAGGAACGCGCCCGCAAGCGCAACGAACTGCTCGATGCCACCGAGCAGGACCTCAAGGACATTCAAGCACGCATCGCGCGACGGCGATCGCCGCTGCGCGACGCCGCCAATATCGGCCTCAAGGTCGGCGCCGTGCTGCACCGTCGCAAGGTCGCCAAACACTTTCAAATCGAGATCACCGACGGTGCGCTGAGCTTCACGCGCCATCAGGCCGCGATCGCCGCGGAAGCCGCGCTCGATGGCTTCTACGTGCTGCGCACCAGTGTTCCGGCCAACGCGCTCAATGCCGCCGACACGGTGCGCGCCTATAAGAGCCTCGCCAATGTCGAGCGCGCCTTCCGCAGCCTCAAGACCATCGACCTCGACATTCGGCCCATCTTCCATTGGGCGACCCCGCGCGTGCGCGCCCACGTGTTCCTGTGCATGCTCGCCTATCATCTCGAATGGCACATGCGTCAGGCGCTCGCGCCCATGCTGTTCGATGATCACGATCGCGCCGCCGGCGAAGCGTTACGTCCCTCTCCGGTCGCCAAGGCGCAGCCCTCGCCCGCAGCCAGACGGAAAGCCAAGACCAAACGCACCGAGGACGGCCTGCCGGTGCACAGCTTCCGCACCTTGCTCGCCGATCTCGCAACCCTCACACGCAATCTCGCAAAACTCGCCGGCGCTCCCGTAACCGTGCTGTTCGCAAAACCGACGCCGATCCAGCAGCGCGCCTTCGATCTGCTCGGCGTCAAACCGCAAATGTAGTCAGGCCTCGATAAAACAATCGAGGTCAGCCAACCACTTGCATCGCCGCAAGGGTAAAGTTCGGGCTAGGCGCA
>CAWJPD010000010.1:0-147933 GCA_963844635.1 uncultured Alphaproteobacteria bacterium | reverse complement strand
GGAAGGCATAAATTGAAGGCAGCTTGTGGCGTGCCGCCAAGGCGACGAGTTGGGGCGCCGTCATGAAAAAAAGCGGCCCTCCACCGATGTCGAGCGCACCGACCCCTTGTGCGATAAGGCTTGCAATAGCGCCATCGATCTCGCCCGGTATGGCTGGAGTTGCCACCGCCAGACGAACCCCAAGGGTACGCGCTGCGCTTCGGCTTGGGCGATGACAGGGGCGGCCCCCGGCAAGGTGAGAATGCCAATCGATGTCACCGCGGGCGCCACTTCGTGCAGCAGCTCAAGGCGCTTTGCGGCCAGCTCCACTGTGAGGAAGGTCGCGCCAGTGGCACTGCCACCGGGACGATTGAGGCTCGCGACGAGGCCACTTTGAACCGGATCGACACCGGTCAAGAATACGAATGGCGTCATCGCGCTCGCTGCCTTTGCGGCTTCCAGCGACCGAGGGGGCACGCCACCCACACAAATCACGGAGACGCGATTGCGCACCAAATCTTCTGCCAGACTCTGAAAGTGATCGAGTTGCCTGTCTGCATGGCGATATAGAATTTCAACGTTGCGCCCTTCAACGTAGCCTTGTTCGCCGAGTCCGCGGTGATAGCCGGCGACGACCGGCCGATCTGCTTCCTCTGTTAATCCACTGAGGTATCCAACAACCGGCAACTGGCGCGGCTGGGCGCCGGCCGCGAGAGGCCACGCCGCCGCGCCAAGTCCCGCAACAAAATCGCGCCGTCGCATTATATCGTCTCCTATTCGATCACCTCGTCTGCGATCGCCAGGATGCCCGGCGGAAAATCAAGGCCAAGCGCTTTGGCGGTCTTGAGATTGATGACAAACTCGAACTTGGTGGCCCGCTGAACCGGCAAATCTGCTGGCTTCTCTCCTTTAAGGATACGACCAACATACGTTCCTCCTTGTCGATACGCGCCCACCCGATCGACACCGTAACTCATCAGCCCACCAGACACGGGAATCTCCCGCCGGTCGTAGATTGCCGGTATGGCGTAGCGCGCGGCCAGCGCGACGATTTGTTCGTGGCGGGAATTGAAAAATGGGTCGGTGAGGACGATCAACGCCCCCGCCTGCTGTCGGGACATCGCCGCAAAGGCTGGGTCTAATTCCGTTTCAGTGCGGGCCATTGCAACAATCAGGTTTCGTCCGCGCGCCCTTGCGACCGTTTGCGCATCCATTATCTCCGCAGATGCGTTCGGATGGGTCGGATTTGCCAGCACGGCAAGTACAGCAGGCGGCGGTACCACATCGCACAAGAGTCCCAGCCGCTTGGTATCCAGTTGATTGCCAAAATCGGTGAAGCCTGTGACGTTGCCGCCCGGCCGGTTCAAACTGGCGACTACCTCCTCTGCGACGGGGTCCTCTCCCATGAAGAAGACAATCGGGATCGCTTTCGTTACTGCCATAGCGGCCCGCACGCCGACCGGCCCGTTGGCAAAAATTACGGCAATACCCAGCCGGACCATTTCGGTCGCCATGGCGGGATATCGCTCGTACAGTCCATCGATCGCCCGATAGACTATGGTAACGTTTCGGCCTTCGACAAAGCCGGTCTCGCTTAGCCCTTTGCGAAAGGCTTCCATTTGCGTAAGGCCAATACCGTTAGGTCCGACAAGGTCGAGATACCCAATCGCCGGCATCGCCCGTTGTTGCGCCGGAGCCGCTATGGGCCACGCCGCCGCGCCACCAAGGCCCGCGATGAAGTCGCGCCGTCGCATTTAGGGCTTCCGAGATTTTATGCTGAGAGGCTATCGCGATCTGGGCGGAATAGGAACCGAGTTCAAACCGTCGTTTTCTTGGTATCCGCAGTTTCGTCGGGTTTGGGCCGATCCCTGATGCTCCGGACGGCTCCGAGGGGGCGGTCGTCGGCACCTCCTTGCGACGCTCCTTATACCGCGAGAACGAACGTCGTTTAATTCAGCTTGAGGCCGATCGCGCGGACCACCGGCCGCCAGCGGGCGATGTCGTCTTCGACGAAGTGCAGTGTCTTCTCCGGCGTCGGATCGCTGTAGGGCTCCATGCCCTGATCGATCAGGTTCTGGCGCACATCGGGGTCAGCGAGCGCATTGCGTGTCGCCGCTGCGATTCGCTCGATGATGGCCTTCGGCGTCTTTGCTGGGGCGAAAAGGCCGGTGAAATTGACCGCAATCATGCCGGGCAGGCCGGACTCGATCGCGGTTGGGATCGTGGGGTCAGCGACCAGGCGCTCTGGCCCGGTCACGACGAGCAGGCGCAGCTTGCCGGAGTGGCCGAGTTCGAGCACCTGCCCGGTGATGTTGGCGACGACCAGCGGCAGCTGTCCGCTGATGGCATCGGTCAACGAGGCGCCGGACCCCTTGTAAGGGACGTGGACGATGTCGGGAGTACCGGCCAGCGACTTGAACAATTCGCCTGCGAGATGGGTCATGGTGCCGGGACCGGCGGAGCCGTAGATCAGCTTGCCTGGGTTCGCCTTGGCATAATCGATCAGCTCCTTGAGCGAGTGCACCGGCAGGCTCGGGTGCACCGCGAGCGTCAGTTCGCTGAAGGCGAGCACGGCGATCGGCTCGAAATCCTTGATCGGATCATAGAGCGGGCGCGACATGCCGAGCGGATTGAGAACCTGCGATCCGGCGCCGCCGAGCAGGAGCGTATACCCGTCGGGCTGGGCGTGGGCGACGGCCGCCCCGCCGACCGCGCCGCCGGCGCCGCCCTGGTTTTCGATGAAGACGCTGCCGAGCGAGGTTCGCACGCGATCCGCCCACAGCCGCGCCACGGTATCGTTGATCCCGCCGGCGACGAATGGCACGACCAGCTTGATCGGTCGCTCCGGATATTTTGCCTGCGCTGGTGCATCCGTGACGGCAAGTCCGGCCATTGCCATTGCGGAAAGGCCGCAACCCAGTACATCGCGCCGCCTCATATTGGTGCTCCCTGTATGCCGTCGCGCATGGCTGCGCGTCCGAACGCGCGAATCCTAATGATTTCGGCACGGGATGAAAGGGGAAGGGAGAGTTGTCGCATCCCAGATGGGCGAGCTGTTGTGTTGCGAGCCTTGTGCGGCGTCTGTCGATTCAGGAGAGCGAAAAGTTCATCCAGAGGCATTCCTGTCGCATCGTCTTGGTCGAATGGCAGCGCTTTGCCGGTGCATCGAAGCGCCGCCAGCCCGTGTACAGCCGGTCCATGAGTTCGCAGCGATATCCCGAGAGGGCGGCCTTGCCGGCAATGCTATTGAGCGTGGCGGCAAGCGCCCGGTGCTGATCCTCATCCATCTCGAACCGGTAGGCTTTGCGGTCGCCGCGCGTCGAATGAACGTAAGGCGGATCGCAGTAGAACAACGTGCCTGGCCCGTCGTAAAGCCTGATCACGTCGAGCGCCGGGCGGTTTTCGATCTGCACCTGGAGCAAGCGGCCAGCAATGTCGCCCAAGGCTTCGATGCCACCGAACCAGCGCGAGACCACGCCCGACATGCCGGCCCGGCTCGTGTCCTTGCAATTGGCCCACCGTCCAAGCGTTGCGGTTTGTGCGAGCCCGGTGCGCGCTTGCCGCGCCCGTACGTAGAACCGCCGCGCCCGTTCGAGGCCACTCAGCGATTCGGCTGCATCGGCGATTGCCGAATGAAATTCCTCGCGCGAAAACGGGGTGAGCGCGATGGCGCGCATCAGCGCTTCGGCATCGGTCCGCAGCACACGGAAGAAATTTACGACCTCACCGTCGATGTCGTTATAGGTCTCGACCGGCGACGGCGCCCGGTTCAAAAGCACGGCCGCCGATCCTGCATAAGGCTCGCAATAGTGCCGCGCCGTCGGTAACAGCGGCAGCAGCCAGTCGAGATGACTGAACTTGCCCCCATACCAGCCGAAGGCGATCCGCTTCGCGGGCGATCGTGGCAGGATCGGCGCCTTTTCGTCCGCGCTTCCTTGGTCGAGGTAGATTGGCGAGAGCGTCCGCGCCTTGCTTGGAACCCCATCCATAACCGTATCATATGCGATTCGGGACCGGGGCCGGTGTTCCCTATCGCAGGCCCTTCCGGGGCGCCGGAGGGAAGTGCAGGGCGGCCGGTCCAGTTCCCACTTTCAAAGGGCGGTGAGTTCGGAGCGTGCCCACCCCCTTACCCTCTGAAGCGCCCGTCATGGCGTGCGCTCCCTGTTCCCAGGAAGCGCGGGAGCACGCGTTCCTTACAAATCGATTGTGCTCGGCGCAAACAGCTCTTCGATCTTGACGCGGCGATCGGTCAATCCCTGCCCGTGCACATACTCGGCGATCGTCTCCAGTACCTTTCGGGTCGCCCTGATGCCGTAGGCCATCGGATCGGCCGCGAGCGCGCGCCGGACTTGCTCGTCGACGAGACCCGTTTCGAAATGCGAAGCGAGCGCCACCGCACCCGCACGCAAGACTTCGGCACGAGCTGCCGCAAAGGCGGCGTAGAGGTTCAGCGCGATCCAAGGATGCTGCTCGACGAGGCTCCGCCGCACCACAACCGTGTGATTGACAGGATAGATGGCGGTCTTCGCAAAATAGCGGCGGCCCTCGGCGCCGCGGTCCGCAAACAACGGGCGAACACGAGGATCGGCGGTGAGATCGATGCGGCTGCGGTCGACCAGGTTACGGTCGGTCAAATACAAAAGCGTGGCGTCGAGCTCCGCCATTCACCAGCATCTCGCCGATATTCTGTTCCAATGGAATCTGGCGGACGGTGACGCCGGGCGGTGGTTTGAAGCCCGTCGCGCCGCCATGGCTCCGGTCGGCGACGCGCTCCATGAAGAATTCCATGTCGCGTGGAGGCACGCCGAATTCGTGCTCCAAAATGCCGCGTCCCCAGATCGCCGCCGTCTGTTGATATTCGGGAACGCCAACCCGCTTGCCCTTGAGGTCGCGAGGTCTCGCAATTCCGGCATCGGCGCGTACCAGGATGCGGGTGTGAAAGAATTCGCGCGTGGTGAACACCGGCAGCGCCAGCCACGGCGTCGGCGCGCGCGCGGTGGCGATCAGCAGCGACGACATCGACATTTCTGAAACGTCGAACTCGGCGAACCGCAACTGCCGCCAAAACATCTCAGAAGGATGCAGTGCCGTCGGTGTCAGGCTGATGCCCTCGGGCGCGATGCGGCCGTCGATCAAAGGACGGGTATTCGGATTGTCGGAGAGCGCGATGCTGAGCGCGAGGCGAGGGCGGGTCATGATGATTGCGAACTCAATCCTCGCGAATGCCAAGCGCAGCGACCACCGGTCCCCATTTTTCGTGCTCCGACTTCATGTGGCGCGCGAGGTCGGCTGGCGAACCGCCGCGAGGCTGCGAGCCAAGTCGCGCGAGAGCTTCGAGCATGGCCGGAGCTTTCAGCGCATCGTTGGTCGCTTGATTGAGCCGCGCGACGATTGCAGCAGGGAGGCGGGGCGGACCAAGCAGCGCGAACCAGGCGCCGCTGTTGATCCCGGCATAGCCGAGCTCCGGCATGGTTGGAATGTCGGGCAGCTCGGGAAGGCGGGTCGGATTGCTGATCGCGAGCG
Organism: uncultured Alphaproteobacteria bacterium; assembly: GCA_963844635.1. GTDB lineage: Bacteria > Pseudomonadota > Alphaproteobacteria > Rhizobiales > Xanthobacteraceae > JAJPKK01. The sequence continues at coordinate 142,431 of CAWJPD010000010.1, read as the reverse complement.
CGCGCAGGCGGCCGTCGCGCACAAACTGCAGTGACGTTCCGATCGTGTCAAAGGTCATCTGCACCTGACCGCCGACAACGTCGGCCAAGGCCGGACCGCCACCCTTGTAGGGCACGTGGACGATGTCCGTGCCGCTCAGCTTCTTGAACAGCTCGGCGGTCAAATGCGGAAGCGTGCCCGTACCCCCGGTGGAGTAATTGAGAGCGCCCGGATGCGCCTTGGCATAGGCCACGAGCTCCGCCACGGTCTTGAACGGAGCTCCGGGGTAGGCAACCAGTACCTGGGGAGTTTCGGCGATCAGGGCAATCGGCGTGAAGCTTGTCTCGTCATAGCCGGGATTGCGATAGACCATCGGGCTGATGACGAGGCCGCTCGCGGCGCTGACGATCAGTGTGTAGCCGTCGGGATCGGCAGCGACAGCTACCCTGGAGCCGAGCGTGTTGCCGGCCCCGGCGCGGTTCTCGATGATCACGTTCTGCCCGAGCAGCGGCGGCAGTGCGTTGGCGAGAAGCCGCGCCATCACGTCGACCGGTCCGCCGGCCGGCGTCGGCACGATGATCCGGAGCGGCCGATTGGGGTAGGATTGGGCGTTCGCAGGCGGTGCGGCGCAAGCCCCGGCGAAGGCGGCCAAGCCGGTAATCAAGGTGCGTCGCGCGATCCTCATGTCCTCGCTCCGTCAGGCGTTCTCCCGCTCCACCGGACCATAGCGAAGAAATCCTCCCTCGCGTAGCGCGGCGGAGCGGAGGGCGACGAAGAGCCTTACGGGCGAGCGATGGTCTCGGATTTATCAGGGGGCGTCTTGAGAGGTGCGGCCGTCGAAGGGATGACGACAAGCTGATGCGCCGGCCGGCGGGACGCTCTCATCCGCCGTACACCGCCAAAATTGATAGAGGCAAAAAAGCCTCCGATCGCACCTTGTGCTGTTCGGTCCGGCTCCTGATAGGGCGGGGCGAGATCGAAAAGCGTGGTCGCCGGCCGTTCCTTGATCGGCTCCAGCGCGGCCATAACCCGCTCGGGCGGGAATGTGACGATCACCTCGGTGCCCTCGCGCAATTTCGACTTGAGCGAGAAGGTGCCCCCATGCAGCTCGATCAGGCTCTTGACGATCGGAAGGCCAAGCCCCGCGCCTTGTTCGGCCGATTTGATCGCGTTGCTCCCCTGGCCGAACGTATCGAGGACAATGGGAATTTCGTGCTCTGGAATGCCCGGACCGTTATCGGTGACGCTGAGATACTGGCCGCTGGCGGCGGTCCAACCGACTTTCAACCAAATTTCTCCTCCCTGCGGTGTGAACTTGATCGCATTGGACAACAAATTCAGGCAAATCTGCCGGGCGGCACGCTCGTCCGCCCATAGGCGCGGCATGTCGGGTTCGAACAGGTCATGGATCGCGATGTTGCGGTTGGCGGCGCGCAGCTTCAGCAGATGACGGCATTCCTCGGCGACCTGAACAAGCTGCACCGCTTCCTCGTTCAGCTCGTAGCGGCCCGCTTCGATGCGCGACAGATCGAGAATTTCATTGATAAGGCCAAGCAGGTGCACGCCGGAATTATGGATGTCGCTTGCATAGTCCTTGTAGGCCGGCACGGTATGGACGCCGAACAATTCGTTCTTCATCACCTCCGAGAAGCCGAGGATGGCATTGAGCGGCGTGCGCAGCTCGTGGCTCATCTGCGCAAGAAAACGCGATTTCGCGATATTGGCAGCTTCGGCGTGACGCCGGGCCTCGTCGGACTTTGCCTTGGCCTGTTCCAGTTCTCCGATCAGTGCGTCGGTCTCCGCCCGCGCCTCGAGCATTGCAAGATTGGAGGCGTAGAGCCGATGCGCGAGCACCCCGAAATAGCAGAGCGCGGTCAGCGCGAGGCCGGCGAGCACATAACCATCGACCGAGCCGACCAAGAGATAGGTCGCGGCGACCGCGATGGTGAGCGGCGCCGTTGTCGCGAATACCGCGATCGGGAGGCTCGATCCCAGCATGCTGGAAACAGCCACCACCAGCAGCATGACGAAGACATTGATGATGTCGGTGCTGGGCGTGTCTTCGGAGGGATGGATCAGATTGATGGTCCAGGCCAGCCCGAATAAAAGATCTAGGACGATGAAGGTCAGTCTTGCCCGCCTGACCGAGACTTCGTTTGCGGCGCGGGCAAGGAAGTCGCGGCACGTCACCATGCTCGTCAGCTGGATCAATACCAGCATGGCGACCGACAACGCCGCCCAGGTCGTGCTCGACCAGAAGGTCGAGATCAGGCCGACCGCGCAGGCGAGCAGGATCATGCCCAGCGCGCCGGACAGGCGATTGCGGGCATATTGGCGAAGCAGCTCGTAGTCGAAGGCCGGGCGGGTGCCGGAGGTCGAGGTCAGGCGATCACGTGCTTCGCGCACCCGCAACGCTGCGACCCTGCGGTGTCGCGCCGTGGCGGTCTCGGAACCCGCAGTTGCTGCAATGGGGCCGGTGGTGGCGACGCTCATGTTGCGCTGAGGTGGTTAAGCGTAGCGTTCAATCTCGCGCAAAAAGCTTAAGGCCATGCTTAGCCGATCATTGAAACCTTTAGCTATTATGATTAATGCGGGCGTTTCGCGGAGGCTGCCGCCCTGCCGGCAAGGGACGCTCGCGCGTAACGCCTGCGCTTGCCGCCAACGCTTTGCGGTGAAATCGACCGGCGCAGCGGCGCAGCGGAGGAGGCAACGTGAAGCTTTATGACGGTGGTCGCGCTCCCAATCCGCGGCGGGTGCGGATTTTCCTTGCCGAGAAAGGCATCTCGGTGCCCACGGAAGCGGTCGACCTTGGGTCGATGGCGCACAGATCGCCCGCGTTCAAAGCACTCAACCCGCTCCAACGGGTTCCCGTCCTCGTGCTGGACGATGGGGCCGTGGTCACGGAATTGATCGCGATCTGCCGATATTTCGAAGTCGTGCAGCCTCGGCCCGTGCTGTTCGGGGCCACCGCCCTTGAACAGGCGCAGGTCGAAATGTGGAACCTGCGCGTGGAGCACAACCTGCTGTTTCCCGTGACGCAAGCGTTTCGGCACCTGCACCCGGCAATGGCGAAATATGAGGTTCCGCAAATCGCGGCATGGGGGGAAGCCAACAAGGCGCGCGTTATCGCGTTCCTTGCGATCCTGGACGACCGGCTGGCCGAGCATCCGTTCATCGCCGGCAGCGCCTATTCAATTGCCGATATCAGCGCCCTGGTGGCAATCGACTTCATGAAGCCGGCGCGGTTGGAACTGGCCGCCGGCTTCGCCAATATCGCACGCTGGCGGGCCGAAGTGGCGGCCCGGCCCAGTGCTGGCGCATGATGCCGCTCGCGGCTGGAGCCCCCGGTTTCGTTGGCGCTCAACCGGGGCTACGGCTCGCCGTGCAGGGCCTTTGAGCGTTAGCTGTCCAACAACGCGATCAGGCTCGAGGTGTCCCAGCGCCTCCCACCCATCTTCTGCACCGAGGCGTAGAACTGGTCGACCAGAGCCGTGACCGGAAGCCGGGCGCCATTGCGCCGCGCCTCGGCCAGAGTGATGTTGAGGTCCTTGCGCATCCAGTCGACGGCAAAACCGAAATCGAACTTGCCGGCTACCATCGTCTTGTAGCGGTTCTCCATCTGCCAGGACTGTGCCGCGCCCTTGGAAATGGTGGCGATCAGCCGCTCGACGTCAATGTCGGCGCAGCGCGCGAAATGCAGAGCTTCCGCAAGACCCTGCACGATTCCCGCGATGCAAATCTGGTTGCACATTTTGGCAAGCTGGCCGCTGCCGACGGGGCCGATCAGGTTACAGGCCCGCGCGTAAGCAGCGATGACCTTTTCCGCGTGGGCGAAAGGCGTGGCATCGCCGCCGCACATCACCGTGAGGACAGCGTTCTCGGCGCCGGCCTGACCTCCAGAAACCGGCGCGTCAATGAAATCGAAACCACGCTCCGTCGCCGCCGAATGAAGCTCGCGCGCGATCTCCGCTGAGGCGGTGGTGTGATCGACGAACACCGCGCCGGCCTTCATGGTGTGAAACGCGCCGTCCTTTCCGCGCGTGACCTCGCGCACATCGTCGTCATTGCCGACGCAAGCGAAGACGAAATCCTGGTCTTGAGCAGCCTCACGGGGGGTCGACGCGCAGCGTCCGCCGAATTGGGCCACCCATTTCTCGGACTTGGCCGCGGTGCGGTTGTAGACGGTGACGTCGTGCCTGCCCTTTACCTGCAGATGCCCGGCCATCGGGTAGCCCATTACGCCGAGTCCCAGGAACGCCACTTGCGCCATCAGCCATCCTCCCGCGCCCGCGCTGCATTGCGGACGGCTGCGTTGATGCGCCGGTGCCGCTTGCGTCGTCAACCTGGGATCGGTCATGTCGTGTGTCTTGTCGTGTCCTGTCAGGTTGACCAGGCCCGCCGCCGTTCTATGTGTGTATCGCCCCTCTTTCATTCGCCGCGCCGGGGCTGATGCGATCCGCGCAGCCGACCGCTTCCGGCGACAGGCATGGAGACCGAAATGTCCGTAACCAAGAGCGAGGTTCTCGCGAGCCTCGACGCGGTGCCGTCGCCGCAGGGCCAGCCGTTGCCGAAGGCCGGCGTGCTCTCCGACATTATCGTGTCGGAGGGCAAGGTGTTCTTTTCCATCACCGTGGACGCAGCTTCAGTGCAGGCGTGGCAACCGGTGCGCGAGCGTGCCGAGGCCGCGGTCAAGGCCATTCCCGGCGTCGCCTCAGCCATGGTGGCGCTGACGGCGGAACGAGCCGCCGGGACGGCACGGGCCCCGGGCGCCGGTCCGACCTCGCCGGCGGCCGCCGCGGCGGCACAGCGCGCGCACGGTGTCACCGGGGTGCCGGGGGTCGAGGCGATCATCGCGGTCGCGTCCGGCAAGGGCGGGGTCGGCAAATCGACGACAGCCGTGAACGTCGCACTCGGGCTGCGCGACCTCGGCCTCAAGGTCGGCGTGCTTGACGCCGATATTTATGGGCCTTCGATTCCGAAACTGCTCGCTCTAAGGGGCAAGCCGCAGACCATCGGCGGCCGGCGCCTCATTCCAATGGACGGCTACGGCCTCAAAGTGATGTCGATCGGCTTCCTGGTCGAGGAGGAAACGCCGCTGATCTGGCGCGGGCCGATGGTAATGTCGGCGCTGACGCAGATGCTGCGCGAAGTCGAATGGGGCACCCTCGACGTGATGGTGGTGGACATGCCGCCGGGCACCGGCGATGCGCAGCTCACCATGGCGCAGCAGGTGCCGCTGCGCGGTGCCGTGATCGTCTCCACGCCACAGGACCTCGCCTTGATCGACGTGCGGCGCGCCATTGCGATGTTCAAGCGGGTGAATGTGCCGGTGCTCGGCGTCGTCGAAAACATGAGCTATTTCCTGTGCCCGGAATGCGGCACGCGCTCCGACATCTTCGGCCATGGCGGCGCCCGGCACGAAGCCGAGCGTCTGGGCGTCCCTTTCCTCGGAGAGGTCCCGTTGCACATGGAAATCCGCGAGAAGTCGGATGCCGGACTGCCGATCGTTGCGACCGCGCCGACGACTTCCCATGCTGCGGCATTCCACGCCATCGCCGTCCGATTACGCGACCGGATTGCCGGTACCACGCCGCGTGCCGCGCCTAAGATCGTCATTGAGGCGTGAGCGGAACGGCGCGGGCGGGCTGCGTCGCGGTTCGCGAGTTGCGACGCCGCCACGGTTTGCCGGCTGCGTGACGACCTCATGACCACGAAAAAGCCCGCATCCGAGTGATCAAAACGAACTTGGGCGACAGGTCGAGCCGGTTGCTGGCTTGCCTTGGCTTGTCGTGCGGGTTCATGCTGCAGCACGGCAACGTGAGTCGGCCAGAACAGGACCCGCCCGGCGGTTCTGCGGCGGTTCCCAATAAGATGGACTGTGCGGCAAGGCCAGGATCATCGGCGGAGATTTGCGGAGGACGAACTCATGAAGCGTCGCGAATTTCTCAAGTCTGCCGGTCTCGCCGGAGCGGCAAGCGCGGCAGCCGTGGTGGCGACGCCCGCGATTGCGCAGTCGCAGCCGACTCTCAAATGGCGCCTGACCTCCAGTTTTCCGAAATCGCTCGATCTCATCTATGGCGGAGCCGAGCTTTTCGCCAAGACGGTCGGGGAGGTAACGGACAACAAATTCCAGATCCAGGTATCACCTGCCGGCGAGATCGTGCCCGGATTGGCCGCGGCCGACGCCGTCACGGCCGGGACGGTCGAGATGTGCCAAACCGCCTCGTATTACTATGTCGGCAAGGACCCCACCTACGCTGTCGCGACTGCGATGCCGTTCGGTCTCAACAGCCGCATGCAGAATGCCTGGATGTATTCCGGCGGTGGCATCGAGTTGATGAACGAGTTCTACAAAAAGACCAACATCTATGCGCTTCCCTGCGGCAATACCGGGTGCCGGATGGCGGGATGGTTCCGCAAGGAGATCAGGGAGGCTGCGGATTTCAACGGCTTGAAGTTCCGCATCGGTGGCTATGCGGGTCTCGTCCTGCAGAAGCTCGGTTCCGTGCCGCAGCCGATCGCCGGGGGTGACATCTATTCGGCGCTGGAGAAGGGCACCATCGATGCCGCCGAATGGGTCGGTCCTTATGACGACGAGAAGCTCGGGCTGCAGAAGGTGGCACCGTTCTATTACTACCCGGCGTGGTGGGAAGGGACCGCCATGCTGCACAATTTCATCAACCTGGACAAATGGAATGCGCTACCGGCCTCATACAAAGCTGCGGTGCGCGGCGCGTCCGAGATGGCCAACAGCTGGATGCAGGCGAAATACGACACCGGAAATCCCGCCGCAATGCGGCGACTGCTGATGGGCGGCGCCAAGCTGATGCCGTTCTCGACGCCAGTGATGGAAGCCTGCCTTGCGGCTGCGCTCGAGCTTGCACACGATTTCTCTGCCAGCAACCCGGATTTCAAGAAAATCTATGAAGCGATGATCGCGTTCCGCGGCGACCAGTATTTGTGGTGGCAGGTGGCCGAATATACCTACGACACGTTCCTGATCCGCAACCGTACCAAGGTGTGAGGTAGGGCGCATTAAGCGGAGCGCATTGCCCCACCCCAAAGCGGCACAATCAAGCGATTGCGCCCTACAATACGATGCTCGGGTTGCGCAGGCACTGATCGCAGTCGATCAGGTTTACCTGTCGTACCCTGATGTGCCATTGCGCGTCGGATGCGACGAATTGGTGGGCGCACCAGCCGGAAAGCACGCGCGTCTCGAGGCCGCGGAATTCGTTGATCATGAAATTTGACCGCACCATGCGGACGCCCGATCGCCGTGCCGAAAACACCTCGACATTCGAGACCATGCGCACGGTGCGCGATTTCGGCTTCTGCGACCACGCGAAGCCGGTGCGCAAGCGAAAAATCCGGTCTTCGAGACGGCGTCGGTCATCGAAGGAGATCGCCACTTCGCGGCGCGGGTCGCCGCCCGTCGGGGTCGCCGGCACCCAGTAAATACATTCCGGCGCGAACATCGCGAGCCAATCTTCGAGGCGATCCTGATCGAGCAGCCGGGCCTCGCGTTCGACCAGCCGGCGGAAGCCGTCACGCTCGGCTATATCCGCGATCTCGCGATCTTCGCGCTGCCAGTCGGAAAATTCGGCCACGAGGCCGTCATACAAGGCATCGTTCACATAGAACGAGGTTCTTGCCGGGTCGGCCGCCGTAGTCGGGCCGGCTTGGCGCGGTGCCGTCATTGTGCCGGGTCCCGCTTCACCATGATGTTCGGCTGGGTCTGCATCAGGCGTTTCCATTCCTTGATGTATTCGCGCATGAACATCTCGTCGGTTGCCGGCGCGGTGATGATGCCGTGCTCATCGGTATGGATGCGGCCGGGAACGTCCAATCCACGATGCATGTACACCCACTCGTCCTCCGGCGCGGCAAGGCCGCGCTGGATTTCCTCGAAATTGGCGAGATCGTCGACTTCGCCGAAATTCGGGAATTCCTCCTGGGTACGCATGCGCAGCGCATTGATCGCGCCGAGCGCGTCGCCCCAGATGCGGGCTTCGTCGACGACGGCGGTCGCATACCAGATCGCGTTGGTCTCGGTGACCGAAATCGGCTCGATCACCTGGATATGGTTGCCGAGGATCGACAGGTTGGGGAACACATTGATGTTGACCGGTTCGGAGGAGGCAAGGTCGAGCGCGTCGTCGGCGCGGCTGCCGAGCAGCCGGCGCAGCTCTCCCTCGTAATGTTCCATACCGGGGGCCGCGCCTTCGATCTCCCACAGCGCGCCCGGCCGCTTCTGGATGTTCGGGCGCTTGTCCTTGAAATGATGTCCGTTGCCGAAATACTTCATGTACATCGGCGCATCGTCCGGCCGTCCTTTGTAGAACGACATGCCCTTGTCGGTCTCGTCGGCGAGCCGGTTCTCCATGTCGAGCAGCGAGCGGTGCGAGAACAGCACGTGATAGCCGTCGCAGGAGTTGTCGTAGGCGAGCTTCCAGTTGCCACGATAATTCAGGCGGTTCGCTTCGCAAAAGGCGACCTGGCTGCCGGGATGACGATCGAGCCATTCGTCGATCGGGCCGGCCACCGGTCCGAGATAGTCGACGAGCGCCGGCGCATCGAGATTGAGGGTGCCGAAGATGAAGCCGCGATAACTTTCGACGCGCGGCACCTGCGCCACATTGTATTTCGGATCACTGAAATCGCAGGCGTAGCCGTCGGGCCACGGCACCGTCCGCAGCTTGCCCGTATTGTTGAAAGTCCAGCCGTGATAGGGGCAGCGAAAGACATTGGCCGAGCCTTTGTCGAGACGGCACAGCGTGGTGCCGCGATGGGTGCACCGGTTGTAAAGTGCTCGGATGGTCCCATGGGAATCGCGCAGCACGATGATCGGGCGCAGGCCAAGCCGGGCTGTGACGAAGTCGTCGTTCCGCGGAATCTGGCTCTCATGTGCGAGAAAGACCCATACGGCGCCGAAGATATGCGTCATTTCCGCGGCGAAGATCGCCGGATCGGTGTAGATGAGCCGGTGGGCCTTATCCGGCTGAACGAGTTCATCCCAGTCATAATCGAGACCTGAGAGTTGTCCGGCCGGCGTCTTTTGCAGCATGGCGCTCTCCTGTCGGGCCGAGTATCGCCGGAAAATTGCGCGGATCAAATTGCCCTGGTTTTACCGCTGTTGTCTTGCGAGGGACAGGTGATGCGCGAATGACCAGTGGCCTGAATTGAGCGCCGTCCACGGCCATCGCGAGTACACAATCTGCGCCGGCGTGAAATCCGGGGTAGGACAGATGATCGCAAGCCGGCGAAGCCCCCTTAGTTCCGGCCAGCGTGGTCGCGCTCGATCAGTTGATGTTTGCTGCCTTGATGATGGGCCACCATTTCTCGATTTCGGCCTTTTGCAAGGCGCCGAGCGCCTGTGGCGTCTGTTGCTCGGGTGTAGGGATTTCCTGGCCGAGGTCGGCAAGGCGTCGCCGCACGGCCGGATCGGCGAGCGCATCCATGACAGCACCATTGAGCTTGGCAATGAAGGCAAGTGGCGTTCCTTTCGGTGCCCAAAGTCCTCGCCAGCTCGAAGCATAGAAGCCAGGCAGGCCGGCTTCATCCACGGTCGGAATTTCGGGCGCAGTCGGAATCCGGTGGCTCGCCGTGACAGCGAAAGTCTTGATCGTGCCGGCGCGCGTCTGCGGGAGCGAATTCGCAGAGAGATCAATCATAAAGTCGATCTGCCCGGCAACAAGATCCTGCATCGCGGCTGCCGCGCCGCGATACGGAACGAATTGAAAGCGCGTACCGATTTGCTTTTGAAAAAACACGCCGACGACATGGGGCACGCTGCCAATGCCATTGGTGCCGACTGTCACCTTGTCAGGATTAGCCTTCAGCCAGGCGATCAGCTGGGTGAGATTGCTCGACGGCAAAGTTTTCCTTCCGACGATGAGCAGCGACTCCGTGACCAGCAGCGATATGGGATCGAAGTCTTTCAAAACATCATACGGGAGCCCGAGGATTGCGCCGTTCAAGACGTGAGTGGCCCAATTGCCAAAGCTCAGGGTGTAGCCGTCCGGCATCGCGTGCGCGACCCGACCCGCTCCGAGACTGCCGGACGCACCCGACACATTCTCGATAATGACCGGCTGACCGAGCGAGATGCGCATCCGTTCGCCCAGGATTTGTGCAATCGTATCGCCCGATCCGCCCGCCACGAACGAGACCACAATCGTCACCGGCCGAGTCGGAAAGGCCTGCGCCACCGCGAGAGAGCGCGAAGCGGGCAACACCACGGCGCCTGCCGCTGCTGCGACAAGGTTGCGGCGTGAAATCCTCATAGCGCCTCTCTATCACTGGAAGTATCTTGAAACGCCAAGCGAGCTGGAGGTTCGTAACTCGCTACACTGCAACTGGAATGGGTGCTTGTGAGCGCGCCGCAAACCGGTCCTGCCCTGCATGCCTCATCCACCAACTGTACGCAGCCTCAGTTCGACAATGCGGGAGTAGTCCGAGGGGGGCGACGGTGATTCGTGGACTGCTCGAAATCGTAAGCGGCCTTGAACAAGGTCCCTTCCCCGAATGGAAGACCAAGAAATTCCAACGCCAGTGGCAGCCCGTCGCTGGAGAAGCCGCCAGGAACCGCCAGGGCCGGATATCCGAGCATGGTCGCAAGCTGACGGTTATTACCCCTCGTCGCACGCGGCAATCGTGCCGGCGCATGGTCGAAAGTGGCATAGACGAAGCCATCAAGACGATGATCAGCCATAACTTTCAAAATCTGAGTTCGCAAAGCGTTCCGTGTTTGCAACTGAAGCAGAAAGACAGGGTCATCGGGCAACTTCCCGACGCTCTCGAGCATTCCCTTGCGCCGGAACTCGACCAGCAGCGGCGATTCGGCCATCGCCTTGAACGTGCGAACGGGCGGATCGGGGAGCTGCGCGAGATAGGCATTGATGGCCTGCTCCGATTCTATATGTGCTCGGGACGCTGCCGCTGCCCTCAAGCAACTGCATCAGGTTCGGTATTTCGATTGGGTCAATGACTTCCGCACCCCTGGCCCTGAGATCGCGCACGGCTTGATCGACCATCGCGCGGACCTCCTGATAGTCTGACGCATTGGTGTCCGTTTCCCGGTCCATTGGCTGGCGAATGACCGCCAGGCGCATACCGCTCAATCCGTTCTGTTGGAGAAAACCGACATACGAATTGGGAGTCCGCCGATAGCTGGCGGCGGTGGCCGGGTCCTTTGGGTCATAGCCGGCGATCGCATCGAGCAGGATCGCCGCATCACGAACCGTGCGCGCGATCGGTCCGATCGTATCGCGGGATGGCCCCTGCGGCATCACGCCGAAGCGGCTGACCAGGCCCAGCGTCGGTCGCAGTCCGACCAGGCTGCCGTGCGAAGCCGGTCCACGCACGGAACCGGCGGTGTCTTCGCCGATGCCGACGGTGCCGAAGCTTGCGGCCACGCCGACCCCGGTGCCACAGGACGAGCCGCTGGCGAAATAGGCTGGGTTATAGGCGTTGTGGCAGTCGCCGAACGCCGATCCCGAGCCGCCGGCAGCGAATTCTCCCATGTTGGTCTTCGCCACAACGATCGCGTCAGCGGCGAGCAGGCGTTCCACTACCGTGGCATTGCGCTTGGGCATGAAATTCTTGAACATTGCTGACCCGTAGGTCGTCCTCATGAAATCGGTTTCCAGTTGGTCCTTCACCAGAACCGGAATGCAATGAAGCAATGCCATTCGTCCGGATGAGGCGAATTTGGCATCCAGGTTGGCGGCCTGTTCAAGGGCGCGCGGATTAACATTCTGAACGGCATTCAACTTGGGACCAGCTTGATCGAATGCCGCGATCCGGTCGAGATAGGATTTGACCAGTCCCGTGCAACTCAGCCTGCCGGCGCGCATTGCCGTGTGAATTCCATCGATGGTTGCCTCCACCACCTCGAACCTTGCCGACTGCGCCAATGCCGATGGCGATGCCAACAGGCCACCCAGCGCGACCAGGGCTATCAAGGATCGATATTGAACCTGATATTTTTGGGTGCGCATTCTCGTCGCTCCAGGTGCCGTGCCTGCCGGTCCGCTACGATTGAAGAACACCGAGGCCGAACAGTCACACCTATCGGTGCTTGGTCCAACGCTCCCTGTGAACGATGAGCAAATCACACTCCTGTAATGACAGCAATCAGCAATGCTCGCGTTTGAATGCCCAAGAGCTTCCACCGCATCCGCCATTACGGAGTCTTCGCCAGCGCCGACCTTGCGTTGTCCAAGAACCTGCACATCAACACACATAAGCGGTCTTTCGGATGTCCGGAAAACTGGATAAAAGTTTCAATTCTGAGTTGCCAGCGCAACTCCCGAAACGTGCGCACTATTGCCATTTCATGGAACGCAGGCTTCTGCGGGAGTGCACCTAGTTGACGCAAATTTCCGAGAGGGGGACCATCATTATGGATCGACGCACTACCTTGATGCTGGCCGGCGCTCTCGCGGCATCGCTGCCTGCTTGGGGGCAAACAGACGGGCCCGCCATCGGGCCGGCCAATCCTGGCGCACAGAGCGTCTCCTCCAAACCCGATTTCTCGGGCAAATGGTCCCACCCCTTCTTCCCCAACTTCGAACCGCCCATATCGGGTCCCGGCCCGGTGCTGAACAAATCGCGCGTGCGGCAGGTTTTCAGCGACGAGGGCCGGCCTTTGCCGGCGACGAATAACGTGCGCGTAAGTAATGGGATCCAAATGGTTGGTGATTACGCCAATCCGATCTTGAAGCCCGAGGCGGCGGAAATTGTGAAAAAGTATGGCGAAATCTCTTTATTCGGAGTGGCGTTTGCGACGCCGTTCAGCGAGTGTTGGCCCGGAGGCGTGCCCTATGTTTTTCGCAATTTCGGAATGCAGTTGCTCCAACAAGCGGACCGAATCACTATACTTTATCCCGACTATGAATTCCGACAGATACATTTGAATCAGCCTCATCCGGCGCCGGTGACGCCGTCCTGGAATGGGGATTTCGTCGGTCATTATGAAAGCGATACGCTGGTCATAGACACGATTGGAGTAAAAGTAGGCCCATTTGCCATGGTTGACGATTTCGGCACGCCGCATACTGAGGCTCTGCATGTGGTGGAGCGTTATCGGCTGCTTGAATACGAAGCTGCTAAAAAATATTGGGCACGGAACGCAATGGAGCATTTCCGTGTCCCCGCAATTGATGTTGGACCGGAAGTCGATCCTACCTATAGGGGCAAGGTATTGCAGCTCCAATTCACCGTTGAGGATGAAGGCGTTTTCACGATGCCTTGGTCGGCGACCATCACTTACTGGCGCGGGCTGGACGAACAGCGAGAATTTGTGTGTGCCGAGAACACGCGGGAATCCGGCCAATGGGTGAGGCAGCTACCCCAGGCGGCAAAGCCGGATTTCTGAGCGGCATTCGAACGGGCTGCCGCGAACGGCGGTTGATCGCCCCCTCCGGTACGGGTCGATGCTGTCGAAAAAGCCTTGAAAACGTACGAACGGTGATTCCGGATCATGCGCGAGGCGCGGGAGTGCGATATAATCCCGCGATTGTCGCGCAATGCGCAGGCTGTTGGTGTTGTGCTTCGGATTAAGCCATGAAGTTCACCGAGTAGCCGGTCCGGCGCCATAGGGAATCGCGCGATTCGGTGACGAGGCGCATGACACGCGCCATATCGACGCCGACAAGCTTACCATGCCATTTTCGCACCTTACCGGCGATGAAGACGGCATCAATGTGACCCGGATTTATCATGTTGACGACCGCACCTGGCGCGTTGTTGACGGGCCACAAGGTCGGGTCGTCGGTGCGCAGCAAAACGAGGTCGGCCTCCTTACCGGGTGTGAGCGTTCCGATCTTGTGGTCAAGATTCGCGCAGCGCGCGCCCGAGACGGTGGCGAACTCAAGTGCATCGCGGCAGGTCATGAGCGCAGGCAGGTTGCGTTCGCCTTCGCGGGCACGGGCGAAGATCTGCGAGCGCTGGAAGGTGAAGGTATGGCGCATGACGGTGAAGAAGTCCTGCGCAATCGTGACGGGGTGGTCGGAGACTCAAGCTCGGCCGCAGCCCGAGGTCGAGTGCCTTCTGGATGCTCGGCGTGCCATGGCCCATCGCCATATCGATCTGAGCACATTGCGAGATATTTCCGCCGCTGTCCCTGATGAGTCTCCAAGCGTCATCGGTAAGATTGAGGCAGTGAATGAATTCATCGCCCGGCCGGAGCAGCCCAGTACGGCCGAGCTCCAGGAACGTCGGACTTGTGCCGGCGACCACAAGGTGGAGGACGGCCGGCACGCCGGCCTCGCGCGCGGCGGCAAATATCTTCGGATCAAGCCCGGCGCCCATCGCAAGGGTGAGCAGCTGATCCTTCGAGTTGAAATAAGTCCGGGCCAGTCGGCCGATATCCTGGGGATATTGCGTCGTTGCCGGGTTGCCGCGCGAATAGGCGAACACCGCGCGAATGCCGGAGTCCTGAAGCGCGCGGACGCAAGCGTCGCTGTGCTCCGGCGTATGGCTGATCTGTGACAGGTCCACGATCGTGGTGATGCCCATGTCGATCATGCCCAGCGCGGTCATCAAGACGCCGGCATGGACTTCGGGCGGCCCAAAGGCTGGCGAAAGCTTCGCCTGGACATCGCGGTTGTAATCGGGATCAAGCGCGCCATTCGGCAGGATGCTGCGCATTAAGCCTTGATAGGAGTGGTTATGGGTGTCGATAAACCCCGGAATGACGATCCGGTTGCCGCCATCGACCACCGCGATATCCCCCCCTGCCGCGATGTCGGGGCGTATCTCGCGAATCTTGCCGTCCTCGATCAACATGTCGGCCTTTGCGAAGTCGCCGACCTGAGCATCGAGGGTAAGGAGGGTCGCACCCTTGATGAGGATTCGGGGCGCGCTTTGCAGCCGCACGAGTTCGGCATCTCCGGCGCCCTGCGCGCTTGCGGCGCTCGGGAACGTCTGCGCGGCAGCACTGCCCGCAACGAGGCCGGCACCCGACTTCAGAAATTCGCGACGCGATGTGCCGGCGATCCCGGGACTGGATTCATGCTGTTCCGACATTTGGTCCCTCCCTGTGGTGGCGCGACATCGGTCAAGAGCGTACCCCCCACCGACGGTGTCCGGCGAGGAGTTTACCAATTCCAGCTCGCAGCATCGGGCATCCGCGCTACATAAACGGTCCGCGCGAGCGCACCTCGGTTAACCCCAACAGCTAACCCGTTGCGATGCTAAGGTCCACGACGGGTAAACGATCGCCGCAACATAACACCACCGGCGGCCCGCAGCTTTCGCGCGAGGCTTCCTAGCCCGGGCGGCGGTCGGATCGAAGCTGATGCCACGCGGCCGACAACCGCGACCGCACGATGGCACGATCGATCTTGCCAGCGCCGTTGAGGGGCAGCGCGGCTACGATCGCAACATGGCGTGGATGGGAATAGATGGGGCCGTGCTCGATGCAGAAAGCTTTGAGATCGTCGCCGGTTACCCAGGCGCCATGGCGCAGCACAACCATTGCGGCGGGGGTCGATCCCTTCACAGGGTGCGGAACCGGGGCCACCACGGCATCGATCACGTCAGGATGACGAAACAGCAGATTCTCGACCTCCTTGGGATAAATGTTTTCGCCGCCGCAGACAAACATGTCATCCACCCGGCTTTTGAAATAATAGAAGCCATCGGCATCTTTGCGGAAGACATCGCCTGTGTGTAGCCATCCGTCAGTGATCTTGGCGCCGGTGACCTCGGGCTGGTTGTGGTATCCGAGGCAGACATAAGGGCTCCGAATGAAAAGTTCGCCGAAATCGTCCCGCTCATGGCCTTGCCCGTCGATGAGCTTCACCTCGATGTCGGGCGCAAGTGCACCGACACTGCCGCGCGGCACCTTGCGGCCGTCAATTGGCGGGCGGAACGGGCTGCCGCCCTCGGTGAGACCGTAACTTTCCGACGTCTTGACGCCCGGCAAGGCGCGCTCGACTGCGTCGAGCAGCTCTGGCGTCACCACGGCGGAGCCGATCGTCAATTCGCGCAGCGCACCGAGATCGAGATTGCCGATGAGATCGCTGTGCTGCAGCACGAGGGTAAAGACCGCGGCAACACCGCGTGAATAGGTGCAGCGATATTTTGCCAAGCACTGCAAATAGGCGACCGGATCGAACCGCGGCATGAGGATGAAAGAGCCGCCAGCATAGAGCATCGGCTTCACCGTGCCACGCAGCGCGTTCTTGTGGAACAGCGGCAGCGCTACGCACCCGCGGTCTTGCGGCGTCGCGGGCCAATAACGTTGATTATGGGCGACATACCAAAGCATGCCGCGGTGGGTCATGATTGCCCCTTTGGGGCGGCCGGTCGAACCAGACGTGTAGGGTTGAAAGGCCTGAGTGTTGTCGGCGATCGGCGGCGGGGTTACCGCAGCAGCCGGGCGATTTATTTCGTCTTCGAAATCGAGGAATCCGGGATGCGCCCCGTCGAGAATAAGACGGAAGCGCAACGGCAGGTCCTGGGCGAGGCTCGGCCGCTACTGGATTGCAGCGCGGGTCGATCAGCGCGGCGACGCAGCCTGCATCGCGGAAGATATGAGCGAGTGTATGGCTGGCGAGCCGGGTGTTCAGCGGGACCGGAATGGCGCCGGCGCGCATGGCGCCAAAGAAGAACGTGACAAATTCCACCCGGTTGCCGACCAGCATGCCCACCCGTTCGCCGGGAACGATTCCGAGTCGCGCGAGGGTCGCGGCCACCTGATCCATCTGAGCATCGAGCGTTCGATAGGATAGTGACCGCTCCTGGCCGCCGAAAAGATCGATGATCGCCGCCTTGTCGGGATAGCGTTCCACGGCCGCGTCAAAAAAGAAACCGAGATTGCGCCGCCGATTGGCATTCGCGCTCTCGCAGATCATCACTGGTTCACCATCGGCAGTAGACACTGATGCGAGCACGCCCAGCCAACATCAATGGTGCTCATCTTAGCAAGTTACAAGAAGCCGGTAAGTTCGCATATGCGGCTCGCTTCCCGGGGCCGCGGCCCGAACCGCTGTCCACGAGCTCAAACGCGCCTGGAAGTCGTTGTAATGTTCGGACCGGCGAGCGAGTGCCCTTCACATTCTCCACATATTATAAACCGATGAAAGGTCGAGAGGAGGCCATTGACCGCCTCCGCGCGAAGTCCTGCCGCGATGCGCTTTGGCGATCACCTTCATTCATTCGAAATGCGCCCCTGAGCCGGATCGCCGAGACCAACTGCATTCATGCGAGTGCGGTCTTGACCTAACGACCCGCCAGGTGCGTTGATGGACCCTGGCAACGTTGTCAAGCTTGCTTGCGCAGCGAGGCGTCCATTTCAAGGGCACGTCACCACTGGTCAGGAGGACGTCCGTGCTGAAGATCATCGATTTGAGCGCGTGCCCAACGGCGCCGATGGATAACGGGCGTGGCGAAACCATTCGGTTGATCAACGCGAGCGCTGGAACAGAAAAGATCGATGTGCACCTTAATCGTCTATTTTCTGGAGGGCAGCGAGGGCGGCTGCATCGGCACTCACAATCCGACAACGTCTACATCGTGCGTCGAGGGCAAGGTACGTTGACGGCCAACGGCACATCCTACGTGATCCGCGCTGACCAGATCGTTTTCATACCGGCCGGCATGCCTCATTCGCTCAGCAATCTGTCCGATGATGTTCTGGAAATTTTTGAAATCTATGCACCGGCCGGGCGCGAATTCGATTTCGTTGTGGTCGATTGACACTGACCCGGGGTCACTGGCCGCGAAGGACGCGGTCGTCAGGACCGAGCTCATGAATTATCCCGATCTGCTCTTCGTCTCATATCAGAACTCGCTCGATCTGCTGAGCGTCGAGGATGCGATGCGTATCTGCGAGGACGTCTACCTCATGCTCTCGCGCGGAACGGTCGTTCATTCCCGCCCGCCCAGTTTCAAGCTCGACCTGGCCGAAGATTTCAACAATCACTGGCATGTCAAGGCAGCTTTGCTCAAGGAAATCCCGACGACCGGCGTACGTCTCTATAATTATTTCGACGATGGGATACGCAACACCGTCGGGTCGCTTGAATGCGGCCGGTACATTGTCCTGTGCGATCCGAAAACTGGTCATGGTCTCGCGATCGTCGACGAGCACTGGACGTATGGCATCCGCAGCGCTGCCGCAGCGACCGTTGCCTGCAAATGGCTTGGCCCCGTCAGCCCGCGGGTTCTCGGCCTAGTCGGCGTCGGCTCGATGGGAACGAATGTCCTGCGATGCCTCGCCCGCTTTTACCGGTTTGAAGAAATCCGTTGCACCTCGCGTCGCCGTGAAACCCGCGAGGCCTTCGCGTCCGAACGGGCTCCCAAGCTTGGGACAGTGGTACGGCCCTGCGATACGATCGAGGAGGTCGTTCGCGGAGCCGATATAACGGTCGGAGGTACCACCTCCTCCGACATCATGGCGCGGGAGGAATGGCTCAAATCGGGATCACTGTTCATCTCGCTGGCCCGACGCGAGCTTGATCCGGATAGTTGGGTTCGGATGGACAAGGTCGTGCTCGACAGCTGGGAAATGAACATGCGGATGCCGGTATTCGCTTCTATGATCGAAAAGGGCCAGTTCAGCCGGGACAAGGTGTACGCGGAAATTCAGGAACTGGTCGCAGGCTCAAAGCCTGGACGTACGAATCCGGACGAGCGGATTCTTCTCCACACTACGGGCCTCGTCGCACATGATATCGCCTGTGCACATCATCTTTACGTACAGGCAAGGCAAACCGGGCGTGGCATCTCGTTGCCGGCGGCGCGACCGCGAGAGTAAGGGCGGGGGGCTCGTCGTGGCGGACCAGGAACAGGCGCTTTCCCGCGTGCTCTCGAGGATCACTGCGGAAAATGTGAAGTCGCTGATGATCGCACTCGCAGGCCTCCCGAGTTCCGCTCACGGAGCGGCTTGAGGCTGAACCCCAGCTGCGCCAGTTCATCGATACGGCGATCGAGCCACGACTGCGGGAGCGAGGCGTCGCCGACATCCATCGCGATTCGATGGGCAACCTGCTGGCAACATGCGGCCGGGGAGAAAGCGGCCGGTCGCTGATGCTGGTGACGAATGCGATGAACCAGCCGGCTGCAACCATGCCAAATCCCTACGGCGGCGAAGTGCGCGACGGCGCTCTATACGGGCTGCCCGGCGAGGTTGTTCTTGGCAAGGGCTTGAGCGAGCAGAAGGCACCATTGGCAGCCATTCTCGCCGCATTGGAGGCACTCCATGCAAGTGCTGTCGATATCTCAGGGCGTTTGGTGTTCCTGTGCTGTGTGTCGGGTGAGACCGGCCGGCACGACGCCATTCGCAGCATACTGGAGTCGACGGGAGTCCGTGCCGACATGGCTCTTCTGAACGGGACCGGCAATCGGATCAGTCTCGGCAATCGCGGTCGCGTCGATTTGACAGTCACGGTGCACGGCAGCCCGTGTCACAGCAGCCGCCCAAGCGAGGGCTGCAATGCGATTACGGGGGCGGTCGAGGTCATTCGTCGCCTGGAAGATTTGCCGCTTGCATCGGCTCACCCGCAACTGGGGCGGCCCACTCTGACAACCACGCGAATCCGCAGCTTTCCGGAAAGCACTCACACAATCCAGGATCGTTGTGACATCGGGATTGATCGGCGGCTGTTGCCTGGCGAGGATCCTGAATCGGCGATCGCGGACATCGCGGCAGTGGCAAAGACTGTCGAGACGGCTTGCGATCCCGCCAGCGGAAGACCCTGGCGCGTGGACGTAGCGCCGGGAGCAGTCATGTATCCTTCGCTCGTGGCCCAGGATTCAGGCGTTGTACGCGCAATCGCGCAGGCTTCCCGGACGGCGCTCGGGCAGGCTCCTGAAACTTATTACGCGAGCAACGCCTTCGATCAGGGCTTTCTCAATCATATCGGGATCGAGGCCTGTACTTACGGACCGGGCGAAGAAAAGTTTGCCCACACCGACCTCGACATGGCTTCGGTCGATCGCACGGTGGAAGCCGCAAAGGTCTATGCTGCGCTTGTGATGCAGCAGCTTGCCTGAGCATTGCTCGGGAAATCGCCTCTGCGAAGGACAACGATGATCAGACTTCCACGGCGCCAATTCCTGCAGGCCCTGGTGGGTGCCGCCGCCCCGGCCTCGCCTCGCGCCGCCGGCGCGCAGTCCTATCCTTCGCGGCTGGTGCGGCTCGTTGCTGCGTTTCCGGCCGGCAGCACAACGGACATTGTCGCCCGCCTGATCGGGCAGTGGCTGGAGACGCAACTCGGCCGCTCCTTCGTGATCGAGAACCGCCCGGGCGCCGGCGGCACGATCGGCACCGAGGCGGTGATACGTGCCGCCCCGGACGGATATACGCTCCTCGTGGTGGGCACTGCCCAGGCTATCAACGCGACGCTTTACAGCAATGTGAGATTCAATTTTCTCGGTGACATCGTACCGGTTGCGGGCGTCGTGAGTGTGCCGAACCTGATGGTCGTCAATCCATCGGTTCCGGCGGCCTCCGTTCCGGAATTCATCGCGTACGCCAAGGCGAATCCCGGCAAGCTCAACATGGCCTCGGCCGGCAATGGCTCGTCAAGCCATTTGGCCGGCGAATTATTTAAGACGATGGCCGGCGTCAATCTGGTCCACGTGCCCTATCGGGGTCAGCCGGCTGCGCTTACCGACATCATCGCCGGGCAAGTCGACGTCTCTTTTGCTCCGATGCCCCCTGTGATCGAACACGTCCGCGCCGGCGAGCTTCGCGCACTCGCGGTGACGACCTCGAACCGCTGGAACTCGTTGCCGGGTCTCCCGGCCCTGAGCGAGTTCCTGCCGGGTTATGAGGCGAGTACCTGGGAAGGCATTGGCGCGCCCAGAACAACGCCGCCCTCGATCATCGAGACGCTCAACAGGGCGGTCAATGCAGGCCTCGTCGACCTCAAGTTCAGGGGCGCCCTTACTGAGGTTGGTGGCAGGGCGCTTCCTGGCTCGCCGGCAGATTTTGGAAAGCTTGTGGCGGACGAAGCTGAGAAATGGGCCAAAGTGATACAATCGATCGGCATCAAGGCGGACTGATGCTAGGGAGCTCCACGCGGCATGAGTTCGATCTCATTGTGCGTTCAGCAGCCGGGCCTTGCGGCTTGACGTCGGGTACCGCCACGCCACTGGTTCCGGCGGCGTAAACGTCTTTCGAGAGAGCAAAGAGTGCCGGTGCGAGCGCCGGAGCTTTCGATTTGCCTTGACGCTCGCGGGGCAGGCAGTTGCGTCGCCGGATCGCCTGCTCGGCAATGTCACTTGCTGCCGATCACCGCGTATCCCTGAATTTCTAGCTTTGCATTGGGATCTGCCAATGCGGTGATCGTGATCATTGCGCTGCCAGGGAAATTATCGCCAAGGACTTCTCTGCGGATCTGGGTGAAGCGACTGCCGTTGCGGACATCGGTGATAAAAACCGTCATCTGAACCATGTCGCTGAGCTTGCCGCCGGCCTTCTGCAGCGTGGCATCGATTTGCCTGAACAATTGTCGGACCTGTCCATCGAAGTCACCCGCCAGCGACCGACCTTGGCCGTCTACTGACGCGGTCTGGCCGGCGAGCCACACCGTCTTGCCCCCCTCGGTGACAACAGCGAGGGAGTAGCCGCTCTGCTGCGGACGTTCTCCTTTAACGTAGTCCTTCGCTTGGAGCGCGACAGAGCCACCAAACAAAAGCATCGCGGCAGCCGTGCATATTGAAACCGGGGACAACGCAGTAAACGTCATGTTCGCCTCCTCTTACAAAAACCAGCTCTGGCAGCCGTCGGTCGCCTGCAACGCGGCACCATATATCCGGTAATTGGCGGTGAGCGGAAGGGTCGGCAGCGTCGTTATTTCTGCGCATTTGATCCGTTGCCGCGCCCGCGCAGTTCAGCATTGCTGTTACACAAGTGAGCGGCCGAGCAGTCCGGCTACACTATCTTCCTTTTTTGGGCGGGATCGATGAGGTCCCCGGCTTTAAATGGCTTCGTGCGGCGCCTTAGGCTGTACGACAAGGGAAAGGCGCGACCGGATGATGTTGGGCATAACCGCCCGCTGAATATCCCCTTGAAGCGCGTCAAGCGGTGGCACGGTGGTTATTGTGGAGAACCAAACTTGCGTTCGCTGGCGAATGTGGCAACGCTGGTGATGCTTCGTGGCATGAAGATCGCTCGCCGCGCGTCGACCTCGTAGCGGTCCGCGAAAATTGCTGCGTCCACCGCTAGTTGCATCACTGATTTGAGGATGAAATCCACCTTCTCATCGGATAGCAGCACGCTGAGGTTCAGGCGCACGAAACCCGGCTTTTGAAGCTCATCGCCGGCAGCAATAGCCGTGCGGATTCCTTCCGACTCCGCGTCGTCAATGTCGAGCAAGTCATGGACATAGGGACCCGCGCAGGCGCAGCCGCCGCGCCCCTGGATGCCGAAGCGGTCGCTCAGCATGCGCGTCACCAGCTGATGGTGAACGTAGCCGCCCTCGCCGTCGCGGACTCGAAACGACAGAATGGGCAAGCGCGCCGCCTCGAGATTGCCGAGAAGTTCGATGCGCTCAACCGGACGCCAGGCCGTGATCGCCCGCGCGGCCAGCCCGGCATTGATCCGCGCGAACGCGTCCTCGCCAATGACGTCCTTGACCATGAAAGCGAGAGCTGCGCGGATATCGCCGACGACGTTGGGCGTGCCGCCTTCCTCGCGGAGTTCCAGCCTGTCCGAATAATCGTGTGCGCGCCGTGAGACGAACTTGACGGTGCCGCCGCCCGGAACGGTGGGCTTGTTGACGGTGACGGCATCGCGACGCACGACCAGGACGCCGGATGCACCCGGGCCACCGATGAATTTGTGCGGCGACACGACTATGGCATCGATTGTCGCTCCACGCGCTGGCTCCATACGGATCGGCAGATAAGGCCCGCCACCCGCATAATCCCAGATCACCTTGGCACCGGCTGCCTTGGCGCGCCGGGTGACCTCGACGACGTTGGTCGTGATCCCTGTCACGTTCGATGCGGCGGAAAAGGCGCAGATCGTGGCGCGCTCGGTGGCGCCCACGAGCGCTCTATCGAGCTGGGCCAAGTCAGGTCCCCCGGCCGGCGCCTCGCCGATGGAGATCACCTCGGCGCCGCTTTCACGCCACGGCAGGATGTTGGAATGGTGCTCGTACGGGCCAACGATCACGCGGGTCGGTACTGTGCCCGGCGCGTTGGCGCCGAACAGGTGAACAAGTCGGTTGAGGCCGGCCGTGGCGCCCGAGCCAGCGAAAATAACGGCATAGCGCTCGTCTGCCCCACACCGGTCGGCAACGATTTTGCGGGCAGCATGCCGCAGATTCGTCATGTATGCGCCGCAGTAAGACGCCTCGGTATGGCTGTTGGCGTAATACGGCAGGACCTTCTGGATGACGAAGCGCTCGATTGTGTGGAGCGGCCGGCCCGACGCGACGTAGTCCGCATAAACAAGCTTCTTTGCCCCGAACGGACCGACGATCTCCACATCGTTGCCGATCAGGTCGGCGGCCAGACCCGCAAGCCGTTCCACCTCGTCGCCACGCGTCTGAGCTTCCCTGAAGCCCATCAGCAGCGCCGTCGCCTTTTCAAAACCGGGATTATTCATGCTTGATTTCGAACTGGCATTGGACTCACATTTAATGTTCGCCGAGCTTGGTTTTATACTCAAAAGCATGTCGAGCTGCGAGCAGTCCATCCGCTCGGTCAACCGCTCAGACAATATGACCTGGGCCTGTGCCGCGGATAGAGAGTGGTCCGCCTCAAGACGTGCAAATCATTGATCGAGGGTTGCTCTGATACGGTACCCGTCCTCATGCACAGCAGACGGACCGTATGGATTTTTGCGCCTCCGTGGCCTCGACGTGCACAAGAGCATCATCGCTCTGACAATAGCAGATGTGGCCGGACCGGTAACCCGTGAGGTTGCCAGCAAGGATGTTCGCTAAGCCGCCAACGCATTCAAAAGCCTTCTTTACGTCATGGTCGCCGGTACGTTGGCGCGGTCTGGAAAAATCGCCATTGCTCGCGAGCTTGCAACGGACGGAGCGCTGCACCCAACGGATGAGGCTCTTCTGACGCGGTCGATTGACCGCCAGCCTTCTTTCAGGTCGCAAGCGACTGAGTCTACACGTTTCGAGACCGAGGCGCTAAGGCGAAGATGAACGCGATCACGCGCTGGCGTTGCTTGTTCACTAACGATCGCCTGTCCCGGGCCGGGTTCGTGGCGAGCAAAGATGGATCGCCTTGCTGACCAATGTTAATGTCGCCCTCAGAGAGAGATTGGAGGATAAATGTTGTACTTACGAGCCGAAGGCAGAGGGATGATTGCGGCTGCCCTTCTTATCGTCGGCACCGTCACCGCCGCAACAGAATTTTCACCGCGCAATGCGTTGGGCGCAGAATACGCGCTGATGCCGAGCCCGCAGACGGTACATATTGGTTATTTCAGCGCGGCGCTCAAACCGGTGCTGACGATCAATTCCGGCGACATCGTCACCATCGAAACGGCAACCTCATTGGATCCGGTAGAGATCGACCGGTCCGGCGCCGTCCAGCCGAGCGTCGTGCCGGAATACCAACGTGCCATTCACCGCGAGGTCAAGGATCGGGGTCCTTCGGGACATGTCCTCACCGGGCCGATCTTTGTTAACGGCGCGCAGCCCGGAGACACCCTGGAGGTTCGCATTCTGGGGATCGATCTCGCGGTCGACTATGGCTACAACCGTCAGCGGCCTTACGCGGGCGCGTTGCCGGAGGAATTCCCTGGTACGTTCCAGCGTATCATCCCAATCGATCGCAAGGCCAAAACTGCACAGGTCGCCCCTGGAGTGGTGGTGCCGGTCGACCATCCGTTTTTCGGCGTGATGGGGGTTGCTCCGCTTCCCGGCATGGGACGTATCAGCACTGGCCCGCCGGGCGTTCATACCGGCAACATCGATAACAAGGACTTGGTGGCGGGGACTACACTATTCATGCCGGTATACGCGACGGGTGCACTGTTCTCGGTCGGCGACGGTCATGCCGCCCAGGGTCAGGGCGAGGTCGATCTCTCCGCCATCGAGACCGGCAACCGCGGCACGTTCCAGTTCATCCTGCGCAAGGATTTGAAACTCACCTGGCCGCGCGCTGAAACGCCCACCCATTGGATTGTGATGGGGCTTAATCCGAATCTGGAGGAGGCAATGAAGATCGCGGTACGCGAGACCATCCTTTTTATCACTCAGCGTTTCCCCAAGCTGTCGCGCGAGGAGGCTTACATGATTGCGAGCGTCGCGGTTGATTACCACGTGACGCAGGTGGTGGATGGCACAAAGGGCATCCACGGCATGATCCCAAAATCAATCTTTCTCGAGCAGTGAACCGACTTGCTTGCATTCGCGTTTCGCAAAACCATGAACAGTGTGCGCTTCGCGACAGCGTTGGACGGCTATGGAATCCCACGAGGCGCACGTCGAAACAGCGATTGCGTTCGCCTGGTTGGGCGAAATGGATGTCCCAATCGAAAAGACGGTCGTCGTTTCGCCGGCCGGAACGGCGCTCGCGATCCATCATCGGAATGCGCACGTCAGGGGAAAAGAAACCTGAGTTCCACATCTAGGGCTTACGACGGAGGAAAGAAATGAATCGGCGATACATCACGTTCATGTTGGCGTTGGTGAGCACTGCTTTCGATGGACCGAGCAGCTATGCAGATGCCTTGCAAATGCATCGCATTCCCGCTGCGCTCGCCGCTGAAGCGGTGAGCGAAGCGGTGTCCACTTGTGCGCGGCAAGGCTATCAGGAAACTGCCGTCGTGATCGATGCGGACGGGGCGACCATTGCGGCCTTGCGAGGTGACGGTGCTGGCATTCACACGCTCGATAGCGCGCACGACAAGGCTTACACCAGCGCATCATTCAAGAATGACACGCTCGCCCTGGCGGATTTGGCAAAAGGGGAGGTCGGAGCGTTGCAAAAGCTACCGCATGTGCTGTTTTTCGGCGGCGGCGTTGTGATGAAGATCGGAAATGAAGTTATCGGTGCTATTGGAGCCAGTGGCGCGCCGGGCGCGAAGCTGGATGATGGCTGCGCACGGGCTGGACTGGATAAGATTCGCGATCGGCTGAAATAGTCACACTTCCTTGGTTCTTCACTGAAGCAGTGATCATTACCAAGGCAGTTCGCGACGACTGGCGCGCGGCTGTCTGCCGTCCGTGATTCGACGGAACCGAAACGCAGCCTTGTGACGCGCCAACGAGGCGGTGGCCCATCAATGGCCGCACGAGCAGTTCGTCTATTCCGAGTTCGGCGGCGACCGCACGGTAGGTGTGGCGCAGCGCATGGCCTTTGAGCAGCTTATCCTTTTGGCTCGACTTGCGGCAGCTTGGAACACCAGTTCATCCTTGCCCAGTGGCTTCGGCGTCATGCGGAGCGCGGCGGCGATCTGGCGCGTCGCCCCCACCCCATCAACCAATGAAATTCGGTACTTTCGAGAGGGAGCACTCCCCTTTCCCTCGTCCTTCGACCCTGAACGGATCGCGAATTCCCCCAAAAACAGGGGGAAAATTGGGGAAAGCGTTCGCGCGATGTTCCGACTTAACTTGCGCAAGAGGTGCCAACCGATTTGGGTTCATTCTGGCCATCGATCGGGCTGAATCGGTCCTCGCTCACGGTCCGCATTTCCCGAGGACGTTAACCGCGACTTAAGATGCTTTACCTTTCCCATTGAACCTATTTGCTGGATGGGACACCAATGGGTCAGACAGAACAAATTGGTGTCCGCCCTACCCCCCAGCCCCATCCCCAACGGGCGGACAAGACGCAAGCCTCAGCAGTCGCTGGGGCTTTCTTTTTGCCAGCCGCATATCTTAGCCCGAGCTACCCGACCAAGCGCCTCCACCATTGCCGATGCCCCGGCAGCTGTTGCGGCGGCGGCTGCACGGTCGGCCGCTGATCGGTGATCGCCAAACGTTGCGCCATGGTTTGCCAGTGGTCCCGCTGGGAGCGCATGTCCTCGATCGCTTCCTTCAAATCGGCCAACCTAGCCTCCGCGAGCGTTGCGCGCATCCGTAGCTCGGGGTCATCGCCCGGTGCGTATCGTGGCGTTGCATCGAGTTGTGACTCCGTGCGTGCAACGGGCGGGTAGACCCGGTGCAGTTCGGCTGGCTCGATATGCCATTCGCCGTGTTCATCTTTGGCGCCGGAAATCTTGCCGGACTTGATGGCTCTCAGGATCGTGGTCCGGTTCAAACCGGTTGCTTGTGCGGCCGTGGTGAGAGTGTAAGGCATGGCATTGCGTATCCTTGCAGGGAATGCTGCGTGCCATGGTGCGGCGCCATGGTTAAGGATTGATTGTCGGTGAATACTTTCCAGTGCGGTCCGGAGAGGAACTGTTGTGCCTTAAACTTCTTCGTAACCAAAGAACATCATGTTGCTTTGGAAAAAGGCACACACTCCGGGAAAGGCCCGTCATGTCAGCCGATGATCTGTTGCGCGCTGCAAAGAATGAGGAACCGCGGCTTTTGGATGAGATCATGAAAACTGATCTCTACAGAAGGCTGGAGGCGGTGCGCACGGTGCTTGCTCTTTACTCCGCCACGGTGGAAACCATGCCAGCTACGGCGGAAATCGTGCGCGGTACCGCGGAAACCATGCCCGCAACGAACACGCAAATAAGCGGTTCGGCAATTTCCCCCCAAGCAAACGGACAGGTCCCGGAACGAAATTCCAAGGCGTCCACCGTCCTCAAAGCCGTTGAGGCCCGGCCGGCCTGAGCAGCCGAATCTGTTTGATTATGGCAGCGCGACGCAGAACAGCGCGCCGCGGCGTGAGTTTTGCGCAAACGAGCGCCTGACCACTGGCATCACGCACGACCATTCCGGCCTATATGACGCAAGTGACCATTATTGGCTTTCCGAAAGGTGCAATGGTCAGAGGCAGCAGAAGCTATATTGGCTCTTCGCGTTTTTTGGTGGGTGGATTTGAGCATTTTTCATAGCTCTGGCAAACTCGCCGTTAGGATTTTCAGCTTGAGATATTCTTCGTCGCGCAGGCCGTAGGCTCTGCGCTGGAGGACGCGGATTTTGTTGTTGAGGCCTTCGACGAAGCCGAGGGCGACCTTGTTTTCCGGCCTGCAATAGGCGGCGATCCCGTCCCAATGACGCTCGATCATTTCGGCGAACTTTTCGTATGGCTTGAGGCGCTGCCAGCGCAGTTGTGCTTTCCAGTTGTCAAAGAAGCGACGTGCCCAGGCCTCCGATTTGTAATCCCACAACTGATCGAAGGACTCTCGAAGGATATAAGCCGCATGCAAGCGCTTGTTGGCCTTCAGTAGGAGCCGAAGGCTTTTTCTGCCTTCGTTCGTCAGGTTCTCTTTGTGCGACAGCAGGACATATTTTTGTCCCTTGATGAACTTGCGCGGCGGCCCCGTGACGCGGCCATATTCGGCCTTGCGGATTTTATCGAGGGCCTCGCCGAGATGGCGAAGGATGTGGAACTTGTCGAACAGAATGGCCGCTTTCGGAGCATTGCGCTGCGTCGACTGACGAAACGGCTTCCACATATCCATGACCGCCAAGCGTATCTTTTCCGTGCTTTCCTTGCCTAAAGACGCATAAAACATGTCCATGTCCCGTTCGCCGCGGCCGTCCCCGCCGAACCAAATCGCACGCTTTCGTTCCAGATCGCTGACGACGATCCGGTAGACGTGTCGCTTTTCGATCGATATTTCGTCGACGCCAATGACGTTCGGCGTCGGAGGCCCGGTACGCGCGAGCTGCTCGCGCATGTAGAGCTTGTCGAGCTCCTTGACGGTGTGCCAATCGAGATGCATCCGCCGCGCCACATCGGTGATCGTCATGGCACGACACAAGCCGCCGATCTGCATCGCAAACCGCAACGTGTATTTGGTGTTGTCCGACAGAAAGGCCAGCTTTTCGTTCTTCACGCCACAGTCCGCGCAGGTAACCCGGTGCATGTGAAAATCGAGATAGACTTCCCGATCGCCGCAGCCAAGATCGCGCGCCCGTCGCCAGCGCTTGTCGTAACCGCTGCGGCAAACCTTCCCGCACCCGCCGCATACCGTTTTTTTGAGCGCCGATCGAGCGTGACGACAAATGCCGGATGATCGAGTTCATCGTAGCTGTCGATCCTCGCCCGGACACGAAAGCCAGACACTTTGTAAGCGTCGCGCAAGCTCTTGGTCGGGGTCTTGTCAGGCCGTGCTGTCATGCCCGAAAACGTGACAGGTTTTTAGCCCCCCGGTAACCTCAAAAAGTCCCTGATAGACTTGGCCTACTTCGACATCTGGCCCCGCCGTTCACCCACTCGATTCCGCGAAGACCCGCTATATTCATTGGACATCATCCCGAGTTATTGGCCAGCATTGCCCAGCGTTGCTCCCGCTCCTTAAAATTATCCTTTGTTTCCGGAACCAACAGCGCCAACCTGACAGCTCACTGAACCGGCGGCAACGCTCTGTGCTACATCCCCCCGGCTCCGGTCGCGGTTTTACCTCTTGAAGGCGCTTAGACCGCGTAGCGGTCCTATCTGCGCCTGGTTCCACCAGAGCTCGTCATGAACCGGCGATCGGAGCCGCAGCCGAAACACACCTCGTCGGTCTGGGGCGCAGCCTCGCTAGTCTATTGGCGGATAGCCTCTGCAGCACCTTGCCGGGCCGCGAGATTTTGCTAAATCTGCGGAGGGGCGGTTAGCTCAGTCGGTAGAGCGCCTGCTTTACACGCAGGATGTCGGCGGTTCGAGTCCGTCACCGCCCACCAACACCTTTGCAATTGATTGTAATTTCAAGCTTTTCCACGGTGGGGCAATTCGGTGGGGCAATCTTTGTTCGCGGTCTGATCGTTCGAGAGCAATCGTGCGGCATTTGCGTCGAGCCGTTTTCGGTCCGCCGCCGTCGTGTAGGTCGCCTGCCGAGCACTCTCCCACCCATACCTTGGCACGAGCTATCGATCGGTGGCGCCGCGCTCTGCAGCATCGTCGCCCCAGCTTTGCGCAATTCATGAGCGCTGCAATGAGGTAACCCAGCCTTATTGCAGCGATCTCGAAACCATCCACTGAAACCGTTTGCTGTAAAAGGCATCCCCCATTCTGTCACCAAGAACGTGAGATTGCCCGTGGGGCTTGCATCGATGATGTTTGCCAGCTCAGGCACGATCGGAATTTCGATGGCGGGGATTTTCTTGTGCCGCGTTTTGAGTGGCACGAACCGGATTACACCCTCGCGACATGCTGTCTGCCAAGCGGGGCAACCCGGGAGTCACCGAAGGCCGGGATTGCTCATGCCCAGGAACATGATGATGGGACCAAATATCGGGGAGGAAGCCGACCTTCACCCCCGAACAATTCGAAAGTGCCCGAGAACTTCTGCTGCAAGGGAACTCTGTGAGCACCGTCGCGAGGGCGCTGGAGCTCTTGTCGGCAACGATCTATCGGATTCACTCTGAATTACGGGATTTTCTCAATCTAGATATTCCGCCCCGGGAAATGCTGTTGAATCCGATTCTACGGGAGAAAAGTCTCGCGATGATTTATGCCCCCCGAGGATTGGGAAAATCTTGCCTGGGGCTTTCCATCGGGTTGGCGGTGGCCAGCGGCACTTCAATCCTGAGATGGTCCTGCCCGAAGCCGAGGCGAGTTTTGTACGTGGATGGCGAAATGCCGCTCTCCGACCTAAAAGGCTCGATTGGAATTGCTCTCTGCGGGGTTCAAACCAATTCATGATGGGATCTTCCGTCTCCTCGCCGCCGACGCCGCGGAGGGAGGCATCAATCTCGGCAGCCCGGAGGGGCAACGAGCCTTGGACCCCACCTCACCGGCCTCGATCTGCTCATCCTCGACAATCTGTCGACCTCGACCACAAGTGAGCGAGAGTGCGGGGGAGGGATGGCTCCCCATTCAGAATTGGCTGCTCAGTCTTCGGAGAAGAGGCATCGCCATTCTCCTGATCCACCATGCCGGGGTGAACGGAAAGAAGAGGGGGACGAGTCGGCGGGAGGATGCGCTTGATACGGTCATCGCCCTTCGTCGCCCCCATGATTGCAGCCTCGAGAAGGGCTGCCGTTTCGAGGTGCATTTCGAGAAGTTGAGGCAATTCGCCGGGCAGGGAGGGTTGCCGTTCGAGGCCGCCGCCGAGTCCAGTCCCCTGGATTCCGTCAAGCCGGGCATCCGGTGGGTGAGCCGGGACCTCCATCCGGTCCTCCTGGAGCAGGCTGCCGAACTCTTCGGGGAGGGGGTACGGTGCGGGAGGTTGCCGCCCTGATTGGGGTCTCGCGGTCCGAAGCCGGCAGCCTACGCCAGCGGGCCGTCCAGGAGGGCCTTGTGGACGAGGGAACCGAAGAAGGGGTTGAGGAGGGCGAGAAGCCAGCAGGCGGGCACGACGCGGTGATTTTGAGCCTGTCCCGCCGTCCCGGAGCGTAGGGACGAGGGATTTGGGACGGGCTGCGGCCCGGTGTTGCTGGTCTTCCGGCGAGAGGGCCCGATGAAGGCAGGCTGCCCGAACCGGCCCCCTTCACAGCCCATCCGACCCTATCCCTGAGACCATGCGAGGGGACCGAAGGCATCGAAGGCATTGTCCTATTTCAAAACATCGAATCAATCCCGGGGACTGCTCGTAGTCCATAGGGGTCTATTACGGAAAATGGCTTCGATGCCTTCGCAATATCGAAAAAACCGCTTCATCAGCACGATTACGAGAGTGCTCCTGATTGCCGCAGCCCCCCAATAACCGGAGGAAATATTTCTGAGAAGGATTGTTCTCTCCTATGGGGCATTACCGGACGAAACTGGCTACACAAAACGGGGCCGGTTGAACCCGGTTCCAATGGCACCAAGACAGCGATAGGCTCCGGCAATCCCAGCGCGGAAGGGCACATGCGGCGGCGGGAATTCATCGCGGGCCTAGGTAGCGCAGCGGTGTGGCCGCTGGCCGCACTGGCGCAACAGCAGACGATGCCGGTCGTTGGGTTTCTGCACAATGGTGCGTCAGCAGAGTGGACGCAACTGGGCCTCGTCGCTGCTTTCAATCAAGGTCTGAACGATGGTGGCTTCATCGATCGCCGCAATGTGACCATCGAATATCGCTGGGCCAATTTGCAAAATGACCGGCTGCCGGACCTCGCAGCCGATCTCGTTCGCCGCGGGGTGTCGGTTATCGCCACCGCGGGGGGCCCGATAACGGCGCTCGCGGCGAAGGCAGCAACCACGACGATTCCGATCGTATTCAATGCCGGGGCTGATCCGGTCGATGACGGCCTCGTCACGAGCCTCAGCAGGCCGGAAGCGAATGTGACCGGCGTGGCCATTATGAGCAATCTTTTGGGAGCGAAGCGACTGGAATTGCTGCACGAGCTCGTCCCGCCGACGGCAGAAATCGTCCTTCTGCACAATCCGACCGGTGCGGAGAAAGAACCTCGGATCGTGCAGACCGCGGCTAACCGGCTGGGACGGCGGCTGCGCGTTTTCAACGTAAGCAACGACCGCGATCTCGATGCTGCATTTGAACTCATGTTGGAGCAGCGTGTCGGCGAACTCATCGTAGAGGGCGAGGCTTTCATGCTGAGCCGTCGCCAGCAGCTGGTTCTTTTTACGACGCGTTATGCCATTCCGACGATCTTTGGCTTCCGAGAATTCTCGGCAGCCGGCGGTCTCATGAGTTATGGTGCAAGTTTTAGCGCCGCCTACCGTTTGGAGGGTAACTACGTCGCACGCATCCTCAAAGGCGATAAACCGGGTGACCTCCCCGTGCAGCAATCGACCCAATTCGAGACTGTCGTGAATCTTCGAGCCGCCAAGGTCCTCGGCCTTGCCCTGCCACCATCAATCCTGATTCGCGCTGACGAGGTGATCGAATGAAACGGCGCGACTTCATCGCGGCGCTGGGGGTCGCAGCGGCTTGGCCGCCCGGGGCGCGGGCGCAGCAATCCAACCGCATGCGACGCATCGGCGCCCTGATGCCGACCGCCGAGAACGATCCGGATGCACAATTGCGAAGGAGAGCGTTTGAGCAGGGGCTCCAGAACCTGGGATGGACCGACGGCCGCAATGTGAGAATTGACTGGCGCTGGGCCGCCGGCGATATCGGTCGTGATCGCAGCTTTGCAACTGAGCTTGTGGGCCTGGAACCGGACGTGCTCCTTGCCGGCGCCACCCCGGAATTGGCAGCTTTGCATGAGGTAACAAGCTCAATACCGATTGTATTCGTCCTTAGTTGGCGATCCAATCGGCGGGGGCTTCGTCGCAAGCTTTGCACGGCCGGGCGGCAACATCACCGGGTTCACCACGGTCGAGTCACCACTGGCTGGTAAATGGATCGAGCTGTTAAAGGAGGTAGCACCCCAGGTCAAACGCGTGGCATTTCTGTTTAATCCGGCGACCGCTTCCTACGGGGGAGAGTTCTTCCGCTTCGCTGAGAGTGCCGCCGCTGCTCATTCGGTAGAACTTAGCGCAGCCCCAATTCACAACGAAACTGAGATCGAAGACGTCCTGGACGCGCTCGCACGCGAGCCAGGTGGCGGCCTCATCCTGCTGCCCGAGGCTTTTACCATGGGCCATCGCGAACAGATCATCGCTTTGGCGATCCGGCACCGCTTGCCCGCCATCTCCGCCCATCGCTTTTTCGTGGATGCTGGTGGCTTGATCTCCTACGGAGATGATTTGCTCGACGGCTACCGGCGCGCGGCAGACTATATCGATCGTATCCTCAAAGGAGCGAAGCCAGGTGATCTTCCAGTGCAAGCGCCGGTCCGGTTTGAACTTGTCGTCAACCTGAAAGCCGCCAAGGCAATCGGCCTGACGATACCAGAAACGTTCCTGGTGCGCGCCGACAAGATTATCGAATAGCCGCCGCAGAAACATGGGTTGTAGCTCCGACGCTTACAACTCGGCGCGGGTCGCAAGGGCAGCTCTGGGTCATCATCGACGGATCGTCGATGTCTATGCCTCGTCCGCTTGCCCTCTGATCACGACTGATCGGTTCCGATCGCAACTGACCCGTAAGGCTACCCTAAAATTCTATACAGGGAGGCGCTTGACCGACGCCGACAAGAGCCACAGGTCGGCCACAGCGAGATGAAAGACCTTGGAGAAAACGTGTTTTACGGTGGTTAATCCCTAACAAAGTAAGATCACGGAAACGGAGAAAAAACATGGCAGGCCGAGTGTCACCAATTGCGGCTGCTTTCTGCGTCCTTGGCGTCATCACGATAGGAACCGCCTTAGGGGCCGGCGGTAAGATCGTTTTCCCGGTGAATTACGCCAAAGGCGTGATGTACACCTATGAAAATCGGCCTGGCGAAAAGGAATTTCGAGAATTTTATATCACGCCGGAAGGACTTGCCGCTGCAAAGAAGGGTGAACCGTTTCCCAGCGGAACAGTGATCACGTTGGTCCGCTACAATGTGCAGCTCGATGCCAACGGTAAGCCGCTAGCCGATACGGAGAGCCGCTTCATAAAGACCGGGATTAAAGCCTTCCGGGTGATGGAGAAACGCACCGGCTGGGGAAGCGAATACCCCGCCAGCAAACGCAATGGTGAGTGGGAATACCAAGCGTTTCAACCAACTGGAGAGGTCGACACAACCGTCAATCTTGATAGCTGTTTCGCTTGTCACAAGAACGGAGACAGCGTCAATTTCATGTTCACCGCCGACCGGCTAAAGTCTTCGCGGAGGTAGGCCAGGATAACGCTCTCGGCTTGTTCGAGAAACCAATCTCGCAACCAGGAGATCAGTACAAACCAGACGACACGTCGTCCTGCTGAACCGAATAAGAATTCCAATTCCGGCGCACGGTGATTGCGATCCGTTCCCTTGCTAACTCATCCCCTCCCTATCTCTAATGCCTTAAAGTTTGTCGCAGATTGCTTTCGGTACGGAAACACGCCGGTAATGAATTGGGCAACAACACAGAGGGGGTCTGTTGTCGCCCCTCAAGTATGGTGATATGGAGCGGCAGCGTAGCGTATGCGTGGAGTGTTGTATGCGGAAGATTGAGATAGACGAACAGCCGGAGGTTCAGCGTCGCTGGATTGCGAAAGATATGAAATCAGGTGAAACGCTTTTGCGACTGCATGATCGTGATTTGCTGGAAACGATTTGCAGCAATTTGGGATGGCAGATTGTGGAGACACGCATTAAACATAACGAAGGCCGGGGACAGATGCGGCAGTCAAATCCAGTCACTTTCATTATAGCGACCTATATCGCGTCAGGGTTCGTAATCGCGGCCGTGTCGGGGGATGCGAAGGCAGGCCTCGTCCTATATCGGACTGAAGCTGAAGCACAGCAGCGCTGTCCGAAGGATGGTGTGGTTTGGCTCGATTTTCAAAAAAAGAAATACTACCTTTCTGGTCAGTCGCTATATGGGCGAGGAGGAACCGCCACATTCGTCTGTCGCTCAGAGGCAAAAAGAAGCGGATATCGCCGGTCGCTTTTCGGTATTCGTTAGGCAAAGTGACGATCTCGCCTGAGTGGGAGCAGCAAAGGAAACGTGAGATCTTCCAAAAAAGGGATATGCCGGAGTCGAGGAAGCTATGAAAAAAATCAGTGATGGGGCGAATGCGATAATTCAGTTCCTCAAAGCCGAGTACGGTGACTTCCCTGATTCCCATGTTTTTACAGCGGCCCTCCTTCCGATTTTCGACGATAATGAAGCTGAGGCTAAGGCTGCGATCGACGAATTGGCGAAGGCTGGTCTAGCTGTCCGCAGCGCCGCGGGAGATCAAATCGCGTCGACAAGCGAGGCAGTGGATTTTTCGCCCGACACCTAATGGCATGCGGGCAACGCCTTCAATCTTCCGGACCGGTTCACGCGACCCTCTGATATAGCCGTCTCAATTGACGTCCCACCTCGCTGTTGAAGGCAATTCCCCCCCCCATCATCCCTTCGATTTACCGGCTGACCTTCCGGTTCTGCGGACCGATCGACGGCGCCGCGAATGGCACCTATTTCCCGCCGCCGATGATCAAGACCTCGAACTAACAATTTGAAAAGTCGGAAAACATTTCGCGAAATAGCGCCTCGGCATGGCGCCCGACCACTCGCTGTCGTCTGCTAATGGAATGGTCCCGCCGTGCTCCTACACTGTCCGACGAGTGACACCGGGGGTCACGAAGGAGCACCCGCATGTCCAACAAGTCAACTTCGACCGTCGCGACGATAGGTATCGACATCGGCAAGAACTCATTCCACGTCGTTGGCCTCGACCAGCGCGGCGCGATCGTGCTGCGGCAAAAGGGATCGCGCTGATTCGGACCGCTCGGATTAACCGAGCGGAACGGGGCGCTGCCAAGGCCGCCCCCCTTTCTCGCGAGTCCCTAATAGGTTCTCGCCATTTGGCGTTCTCCAGCAAACCCCCGCTCTTTGTCGATACGCTGTAGCAATGTGCTGTATTGCGACTGGTCACTGCGAGTAACCCGCGTTTGCGCCCCGGACGGGGTAATTGTTGCCGAAATCGCGAGAGTGGCGGCGACGATGGCCAAGGCGGCTATTTTGATCTGCGAGGACATGGTCTTTGCTCCTTGCGAGGGCGTCGTGTAAGAGCCTCAACGCAACGAAGATGGACCGACAAATCCTGAGCGTAAGTGAAGCACTTCACATTCGCTCATGAAAAGTACACCTCGGCCAGGTTGCCATTAACGTTGATTTTCGGCCTAACCGCTTCAAGATTTCTCCGAACCGAGTAAAGTTATTCAAGGTCGCTGATGCAGTTGGCTGCTGAGAGAGGTGAAACAAATGCTGCTTGCGCTGACCGGCGCGACCGGCTTCGTCGGGAAGCACTTGTTGGAGGGGTTGCCGAGGCGTGGCTACCGGCTACGCGTATTGCTTCGTCGGCCAGCTTCGATCCCGATCGCCATCGCGAGCGCTGTGATCGGAGATATTTCCCGGCCGCAAAATATGTCGGCGGCTTTGCAGGGAGTGGATGCGGTGGTTCACTCGGCTGGGATCGCCGAGGGCATGTCCGGAATTCCGGAGGACGATTACAGAACACTGAATACGGAGGCAACGATCGGTCTTGCTCGCGCCGCGCACCGGGCGGGCGTCAAGCGCTTCGTTTTCCTTTCCTCAATTCGCGCCCAATGTGGGCCAACGCAGAGATTCCGTCTTAACTGAGACAGATGAACCGAGGCCAACGGACGCTTACGGAAGGTCAAAATTGGCGGCGGAGCGTGGTCTGGCGGAACTGGACCTCGATTGGGTGTCACTCCGCGCGGCTTTGCTGTACGGCCCTGGAGTAAGAGGCAACATGGCGCACCTGATGCGGCTCGCTAGATCGCCCTGGCCCATTCCGTTCGGGAGCCTCAAAGCGCGTCGCTCCCTGCTTGCATTGGATAATCTTGCGGCGGCAATCGACGTGGTGCTGTCAGCACCAGGAACACTGCGGAGAATTCTGATCGCCGCCGACCCTGACCCGTTGACAGTTGCAGAAATGATCACCTCGATGCGGGCCGGTATTGGGCGTCGGCCGAACCTTCTCCCTTTGCCTGTGCCCTTGGTTGGGCTTGCGCTCCGCTCCCTCGGCCGACAACAACTCCACCTCCGGCTAACCGGTTCGCTGGTCGCCAATCCCGCAGCGCTGCTAAGTCTCGGCTGGGTACCTCCGCTGACCACTTCGGTCGGACTTGCAAAGTTGATGCAGGCGAACGAAGCCACACTCTGAATTATAGCCGGCTCGGTTTGATGGCGTAACTGCGAGCCGGCTCGTCGAACGCACCATCGCTTGGCTCAATCGCCGCCGCCTTGCCAAGGATTGGGAGTGCCTCAATCGCAAAGCGCTTGCCTTCTTGCAGCTCGCCTCGATCCGCCTCATGCTCAGAAAACTATGCAATTCAGCCTAAACTCTCCGGACGAAGATTAACGACCTTGCAGTAGTCGCCTTGGTCGACAATAACTATCCGGAATCGGACGGATTCCGGATACGAGTGGTGACGCCGTTCTGCTCGGCCTTTCGTGCTGCGCCGTTCCGCAGACTGGTGGGGCACTTGCAGCGGTTCTCCGCGGTTTCTGCGGGTCAGAAATTGCCCCTCTTTTCGCCAAGCCGCTGATTCAATAGAATTCGCGCGGGCCGTCACCGCCCACCACGATCTTCGGGGCAGTATCAAAGTCTATCGCCGTTCGGAGTTCCCGCCGCGCTGGCAATCAGCGCGGATGCGTTCATCTTAAATCACCTCCGGCTCGGTTCCCTTTGATTTTGCGCATGGTCTTCGTCCGAAAAGTCCGCAACTTTTCGGGTCATGCGGTGTGGATCGCCAATTCGCCCGCGGGAACGTCCATGACTCGCTTATTTGACGAGCAGCGTGAATTGAAAGTCATGAAATGGTGACGAGTGCCTGCACGATCAGGACGAGATTGAGCACGAGCACGATGGCCGCGCCCACGGCCGCCAGGACGTTCGTCAGCAAGTTGTTGGCAAGCGGACCCATGATGTCAGGCCGCCGCGTGAACAACAGGAGCGCGATCATTGGGAACGGCAAAGCGATGCTGAGTACAACCTGGCTCATCACCAGCGCAGTGGTCGCGTTTACGCCGAAGCCGACAACCGCGAAGGCGGGAATCATCGTGATCAGCCGGCGGACCCAGATGGGAATACGAAATCCGACGAACCCTTGCATGATCAGCTGACCGGCCAGTGTGCCAACGGTCGAGCTGGATATACCGGAGGCAAGCAGCGAAAAAAGGAAAATGCTGGCTGCAGCCATGCCCAGCAGCGGCGTCAGCGTGTGGTAGGCGGTTTCGATCTCGGCGACGTCGTTGTGCCCGGCGTGGAACGCGCCCGAGGCCATCATGACCATCGAGATATTGACCGCGCCGGCGATCGCGAGTGCGATGATGACCTCGGTGTTGGACAGACGCACGAGCAAGCGCCGGTCGTTGTCATCGCGGGTCGGGATCCGTGCCTGGGTCAGGCCGGAATGTAGATAAACCGCGTGCGGCATCACGGTGGCGCCGACAATGCCGACCGCTAGCAACAGCGCCTCGGCGCCGTCCAATTGCGGCAGCACGAGATGGAGGGCCGCCGCGCGCCAATCGACCGGCGCGATGAACATCTCGATGACGTAACAGAGCGCGATGAAGGCCACCAGAGTGCCGATGATGAGTTCGACCGGCCGAAACCCGAAGCGCTCGAACATCAATAGACCGTAGACGATGAAGCCGGTCGCGACCATGCCGGCGAACAGGGGAAGGCCGAGCAGCAGGGACAGCGCGATGGCACCGCCTAAAAATTCGGCGACATCGGTCGCCATGGCGGCGATCTCGCTGATCACCCACATCGTCAACACCACCGGCCAGGAGAAATGTTGTTTGCACAGCTCCGCGAGATTGCGGCCGGTGGCGATCCCAAGCTTGGCCGATAACGCCTGGAACATCATCGCGATCAGGTTTGCGAGCAGCACCACCCATAACAGGCCGTAGCCATATTTCGCGCCCGCCTGGATGTTGGTAGCGAAATTGCCCGGGTCGACGTAAGCAATCGAGGCAACCACGGCGGGGCCGAAGAATGCGGTGTAGCCACGAGCCCCCGCGTCGCTCGCCCGATAACACCTCGAGGGCCGTGGCGATTGTGCGCGCGGTCAGTCCGGGCCGCGCGGGCGCCGCCGGCGCCAAGACCGTTGCCGCCGCCGAGCGCGGTGCATACGTGGCCGGCGGCTCGGGCGGTTCGCGGAGCGTCGATGCCTGCGCCGCGGCCCTTGGCGCCGGAACGGAGGCATCCGCGATCGGCTTGTCGTCGCTAGTGCCCGTCATCGGCCATCGTCCGCAGTTTGTAGCATCGGCAACACCCTATGTGCGATGCGGCAATTGTCAATCTAGGCCACACTTTATAATGTGAACAACACTTTGACGCGAGCGCGCGAATGTGCTCACCGTCCCCGCAGTGAAGGCGGGTGATGCCCATGGTCACGAGCGCATTGGAAAAGCCGCGCAAGACGAAATCTGCCGGCCTCGATCGCGGACTCCCGGCGGAACTCACCCAAGCGCGCCGGTTCGGTAAGACGCGTTCGGCGCAGTCCTCGGCGCTGCTCGAAGACTATGTCGAGCTGATTGCCGACCTCTTGGCGAGCGCTGGAGAAGCGCGCCCGACCGATATCGCCCGTCGGCTCGGCGTCTCTCACGCCACGGCGATCAAGACGATTTCGCGCCTGAAGCGGGCAGGCATGGCGACCGCGCGGCCCTACCGCGGCGTGTTCCTCACCGAAGCGGGGACGGCGCTCGCGCACCGGGTAAGGGCGCGGCATCGTCTGGTCGTCGACGTGCTCTGCGCGCTCGGCGTACCGGCGGAAGCAGCTGAAGCGGACGCCGAGGGTATCGAGCACCATGTCTCGGAAACGACGCTGAAGGCGTTCGCCCGTTTCTTGCATTCGGAAGGTGAGAACAGGTCGTGAGGCGGCCTTGGCTCGAGCTGCCAACCTCCCAGGACAAATCGTTCGATTTCTCGACGCCGCGATCGTCGCCCGACGGCTTGAAATGA
Source organism: uncultured Alphaproteobacteria bacterium (assembly GCA_963844635.1). Classification (GTDB taxonomy): domain Bacteria; phylum Pseudomonadota; class Alphaproteobacteria; order Rhizobiales; family Xanthobacteraceae; genus JAJPKK01. The sequence goes on along the minus strand of CAWJPD010000010.1, from coordinate 102,026 downwards.
CGCGAGCGCGTGGTCCGTATATGCGGGTGGATGGCCGCCAATGCGCGATGGCGGGTCCATGATAAAATGTAAACGTAATGCAGCTGCAACAGCACGATCGCATCGCCTGGAACTGGAAAGGCCATTTCGTTCAAACCGCACTGACGTGGTCCGGTGCCGGTCCGACCGTGCTGATGCTTCCCGCCCTCAGCTCGATTTCAACGCGTGGTGAAATGCGGCCGCTTCAGGATCGCTTGTCGCGCGATTACGCCACAGTTGCGATCGACTGGCCGGGTTTCGGCGACATGCCGCGCCCTGCCGTGGCCTGGGGGCCGCAAACCTACCGCGACTATCTCGATGACTTGCTTGCAGACACCAATGTACGCCCTTACGCGACGATCGCCGCCGGACACGCCGCCGGCTACCTCCTCGCCGCAGCGCGGGCGCGACCGGGCTGCGCCGGGCGGCTTTGCCTCGTCGCTCCGACCTGGCGCGGGCCGTTGCCGACGATGACCAACAAACCTCGCGGCACATTTGCAGCAATCGCCACTACGGGCGACCTGCCTTATATCGGCACCGCGCTTTATCGACTGAATGTCAATCCGTTCATGGTGCGAAAAATGGTGCTCGGCCATGTATTCGTCGATCCCGCTGCATTCCCCGAAGCGCTGATTACGGAAAAGATGGCGGTCACCCGTGCGCCAGGTGCGCGGCATGCCGGGATTCGCTTCGTCTGCGGCGAACTCGACCCCATGGCCAGCCGCGAGGAATGGCTCAACACCGCGCGTAAAGTGAGCGACCCAGTCCTTGTCATCTACGGAGCCGATACGCCACCCAAGTCGAAAGCCGAAATGGAGGCGCTCGCTGCTCTGCCAAACGTGCAGAGCGCGCTGCTGCCAGAAGGCAAGCTCGGCATCCATGAGGAATTCGCCGACCGCGTCGCGGTGGAAGTGCGCGCATTCCTTCACGGCAGCCCATCGGCCTCCGCCGCTTACGGCCGGTCGGGAAACAAACCTGGCTAACACATTGCACTATCTCGGCTGGTGACACCGCGGCTGCGGCCATCACCAAACCCCAACCGCGCCGGCCGGGCGGCCGTGCTTGCGGCACGATGACCCCAAAATACCGCCCCCCTCCCATGGCCTGAAACAACGACATAGGTCAAAGCATACTGAAGCGGAGCGCGAATGGGGCGGGCTGCAGCGTGACCGGGCCCTGGTAATCGTTGTGCGCGGCGGGGTCGCAGGCGTCACCGGAAATCCTATAGCGACTGAGCAAAGCCTTCAGCGCGGTCGCGATCTGCAACTCGGCGAAGCCGCGGCCCGTACACGCCATGGGCCCCAGCGAGAACCCAGCCCAGCTCCCGGGCTGTCCGGCCGGGCGGGAGGCATCGAACGTCTCCGGATCTGGATAGCTACAGCGATCTCGATGCAGCGTGTGCAGTTGGGTGAAAGTGTAGGCACCCTTTGGCACGAACCAGCCGCCATAATGGCGCGATGTGGCGAGCTGCCGGGTAATGCCGGCAGCCTGCGGGTAGAGCCTCAGACATTCGCGTATCGCGCTCGCGGTGTGTGGTGGCGGTCGGGGCTCCGACACCAGATCGGCGGCAAGCAGTTCGTCACGTAACTGACTCTGTATGCCGGAATCGGCCGCCAGTTGGCGGATGAGGAACAGGATCGTTCCGCCGGTCGAACCCGCCGACGGCAGCATGACAGTGAAAAGATGCTGATAGACGTGCAGGTCCGCCAATAGTCGTGCTCGGTACGTTTCGTCCGCGGCGAGACGACCTCTGTCCCAGCCGAGTTCGTCGAGGGATTCGGCTACGAAGCGGGCCTCGGGCGGCACCGTGTCGCCACCGCCGAGGACCTGCTCCAGACTGCGGGCCAGCAAGGGCGCGTAGTCGTCGCGAAGCTTCGCGACACGTCGCCGCGCATCCAGAAAATACCAGCTATTGAACAGGACCTCGATCAGCAGGTTGCCTGTGTCGAGATACCGCCGCAGCGTGGCGGCAATTTCCGCGGGCGACGGATCAATCCCCATCCAGCAGCGCAGTGCCACCTGCTGGGTGGTGTACAGGATATCCGGGTTGATGTCGGAATGTTCCACGGTCCGATGTCCGGCGGGCATGGCCACCAGGCTGTCGATAGCCCCCCGCCAGATCGGGGCCATGGCGGCCGCGTGCAATCGCAGCATCTCCCGCGTGACATGGCGTAAAATCAAATGCTGCCGGCTCGCATGGATGGGATCGTGCGCGGCGGTACAGAAGACAGCATCCTCGCCGAATGCCAGCCTTGGCCCGGTACCCGGAGGAAAGCCACGCTGCAGGTCTTGCGTAAGAGTCTGGAGCGCCACCTCCGGGTCGGCCACGAGCAGAAAGCGCCATCCCAATAGTGGCGGTCCGAAGCGCAGCAGCACCAGCCGACCGTGTGCCGCGACACATCGGGCATGAAAGCGTACAAAGCCTTCCCTACGAATGTCGTGCAGATGCCCGAGCCACTGGTTGCTGATCGGCGGTGAGGGAGGCAGGCGTTGGCCCCGGGTCAGGACCCAATGGCGAATCCCACTCACCAGCGATTCACCGGTCAAGCGTAGCGCGTCTCGGGCGACGGAGGACGGCATCGGTGCCCGCCCTATACGGTACGCCGCAGGATGGCGGCGTAGTCGGGCTCGCCCCCGCCGGCAACAATGTGGCGCAGGGCCGAACGCAGCATGGGCAGAACCAGCCCGGGCTTCAGAAAATCCCGCTTCGGTCTGGCGCCGGTCATCACTTCTGCCCATTTCGCCAGTAATGGCGCCCCACCCTCACGCAAGGCACGGGCGCCCGCATCCAGCAATCCGGGGTGACGTCCGCATAGTGCGGCGATGCGTGCGCTCCACGCGAAATCCACGCCGAAGGCGCGATACCATGCACGGTGGTACTGCTGTAGGCGGGCTGCACCCAGCTCTCCATCCGCTAACGCCTGGACCAGGATGCCGGCTGCGATTTCGGCGGCGTCCATCGCGTATTGGATGCCTTCCCCGGTGAGCGGATCGATCTGACCGGCGGCATCCCCCAGCAGGATCAGGTGGTCGTCACTGCTGCGCGCCACACCTCCAAGCCGCAACGGCGCGCCCTTCATCGCGCCGATCACCGCCTGCCGGCCAAGCGCGCGGCTGACGAATGGATCCCGCCGCAGCACTTCCTCGTGCATCCGACGCAGGTCGCGCGGCGTGCACGCGCCGCCCGGAATGATGTAGAGGCAGAAATTGAGCTGGCTGCGCGACTCCCGGAACACGGCGCAATAGCCCGGCAACAGATCGCGCCGGTAGAATGCCACGCCGTCGAATGCAAAGTCGCTGCTGTCGGCATCGATGTACGCGCGGCTGCACACCCCGTCCGCCGGATCGTGGAGAATTCCAAGCCGCCGCGCCAGCCGCGAGTTGGCACCGTCCGCAGCGACCAGCGCGCGTGCCCGCACCTCCCGGCCCCCGGATGACGTGATGGTCCAGCACCCCGTGGCACGATCAAGGCAGGCGCCGTCAACTTCGAAGTGCTCGATCAGCCTGGCGCCCGCTGCCTCCGCCGCGCGGGCAACGCGATGGTCCATGTGGATGCGGCGGATCGCAATCACTGGCCCAGAATTGATATGGCTGGTGGAATCGCCGATCGCCACGACGCCGCATGGGCTCACCATGCCACCGATCGCGGCCGGCTTTCCCTCGTTGTTGGCCATGATGTCCCGCAGCACGCCCATTCGCGACAGGTGCAATTGCGCGCGGCCGCAGATCGCGTCACCACACACTTTGTCGCGCGGAAACGCCTGCCGCTCCAACAGCGCCACCCGTACGCCGGCGCGCGCGAGATACCATGCGCACGTTGCGCCACCCGGACCCGCCCCCACTATGGCGACATCATGAACAGAGAGAGTCGGGTCACTGCTCACGACGCGGAACCTGTCTGGCAAGCGCTACGCATGCATCGACCAAACCACCTGCCGCATCAGCGGCAGCGATAGCTGCGCCATCAGCCGGGCGAGCCGCAGTGTGTCCACCGCCTCGCCACGACTCTCGAACAGGCTGGCAGCCACCACGCGCAGGAACTCGATCAGCACCGATCGCACGCGGAGGTCCTCCATACTCAACAGCAACATGGAAGCCGCGCGGTGACGAGCACTGTGGGACCAGTACCGGTGCATGCCGGCACGCAGCAACCCCATGTCAGGATTGACGCCTGCCAGGACTTCATGCAGGAGCGTTGCCATCAGGGCACGAGCGCGCTGGCGCGAGCGCCGTTCGGTGGCATAAAGCAATAGCGCCTTCGCCGGTTCGCCGTCGCAACGGCACAACGCCGATTGCAGCCGCAGGGCATCGTCGATCCCCATCGTCATCCCGCTGGCGCTAATCGGATGGCAGCTCCCGGCGGCATCGCCAACCAGGACGAGGCGTCCCCGCGTGACGTCAGATACCGTAATATCACTGCTAACGAAGCGCTGACCGGTTCCCGCGGCGACCGCACCCGCGACCTGGGCCTGAAGGCGGCTGGGCAGTGCGATGCAGGGAGCCTCGATCGCGCTTTTGACAGAGCCGGACGACAGCGGCTGGTTGAAGAGCACCCGTGCCCGCTCACCACCGATCGGATAGGCCAGCACGGCGCCGGCCGTCCCGGTGAAAACGTGACCACGCCCGGGAACCGGCAATGCACCAGCCCCAACCAGGTAGCCGGTCAGGACCGAAGTGCGCTTGCGCCGATACCCGATCCCGATATGGCCGCGGGTCGGCGAGCATGCCCCGTCGGCGCCGACCACCAAGCGGCAGGTCACCGTCTCAGTGACGCCGGCCTGGCGGATTTGCACGACCGGCTCGGCCGGGTTAGCGCCAAGACCGGTCACACGCCAGCCACGTGCAATGCCGACTCCCGAACGCATCTCTACGGTCTGCAGCAGGCCTCGATAGATCGATGCGTGATCGAGGGCCAGGGCAGATTGCTCTGGGAGGGACCGCGAGTACATCAGCTCGATGCGGTCCCGCGTGTCGCTGCCCGGATATACCGCGAAGCCATCCAGCCGCGCGCCACGATCCAAAGCGGGAAACAGCAAGCCAAGTCTGGCCAGCCCGGCAACGCCAATGGGGTGGATCCACTCGCCCGCCAGTCGCCGCTCGAGATGATGGCCGGGCTCGACGATCAAGACCGACCACCCAAGCGCGGAAAGCGCGGCGGCCGTGGCGGTACCGGCGACGCCTCCGCCCGCTATCACGGCATCGACGTCGACCGTCATGTGGCACGCTCAAGCGGTGCCGCGGGTGAGACTGGCGCCGGCACGGCAAATCCGGTCATAGATGACGGGTGGCGCAAGCCCCAACCGGGCGCGAACCGTCAGGAGGGCTTCGACCATCATGGCCCCCCGGTCCAGGTTCGTCGATCCAGACGGCGGCTTTTCCACGCCGATAACCGTCGCGAAGAGCTGCCAGGACCGGCTGTCCGCGCTGCTCGCGTGCCAGCTTGAGGCCCCAGGCCAGAGCCAAAAACGCAATGCCGGGATGCCGCGCCTGGGCGTGGCGGAACCCGAACAAGCGTAGCTCCCCGAGCGGTTCCTGGCCGTAGCCGGGAACGACGTTCCTTATGTCGTGCAGCGCATTCATGCGGTCGACACACCATTTCTCGGCCTCGGTCCCGGCCGTTGTTCACCGACCAGCGCAACTTCCGTCATGCCTTCTGTGGAGGTGCCATGCGCCGCCATGAAGTCATGATCGGATAATGTTGGGGCGGGGCCAGTCGCAGCGTCTCCCTTACCTGCTCGAGCCGCCGCGGCAACATTGCTTCCCAATCGACACCGTATAGCCATTCCGCGCAACGGCCGCGCGCATAAGCCTCCCTCACCGCCAGGTAGATGCGCAGACGGCCCAGCTCGCGCCCGATCTTCATCATTCCGAAGAGGACCAGCATCCAGACCCCGATATGCCGCATCTGCGCGCCGCGCATCGCAAGGAGGCAGACCTCACCGGCCCCGTCTGTCCCATAGCCGGTCACCACATGCCACAGGTCGTGCATGGCGTGCGTGCGTTCGGCGAACCGGCACTCCTCGGAGGAGACTGCGGCTTCCGGATGGCTGGCGGCCAGCTCAAGTAGGTGCTCCATTGAAATGCTCTCGGACCGCATGAACGCCAGGTAGGCGCAGCCGAGGCTTCCGGCGGGCATTCGCGCCAACCCGTCACGGTCCAGCAAGTGATCGCGCAATGATATTTGTCGCCGCAGGACCGTTGGGCCACCCGGGGCGGAGCAGAAGCGTTCAAACGCGATCCGCGCCGAATTGCCCGCGGTGGCCCGCAAGAAGGCCACACCCTGCGGACGGTCCTGGCCGCCGCTTCGTGCCAGGGCTCGCAGCGCTCGAATTGCCTGCAGTGGCCGTATCCGGTTTGCTGCGATCTGCGCCGGGGCGGGGTCGGTGGGCATGAGTTATGATATGAACCCGCGCCTGTCGTTGCAACATGAGCCAGCCAGGTTGAGGGCCCAGGCGGGGAAATATGAATTGTACAGGCGATAGTCGAGCATCGCTGTTCCGAAGAACACGCCATTGCACGAATCCCGCGGCCAGTCGCCATCCGGCAATTGGCGCGCCGCCAGCCAGTCCAGCCCGCGGCGGGCGGCGTGCGAAAGTGAATTACGTGTCCGCAACAACGCCAGCAAGGCCCAGCTCGTCATGATGACCAGGCTGGTGTCACTCGGGACATAGTTGCCGGTGAGACATCCAGAGAAGTGCTCGCCCCAACCCCCGTCCGGATGCTGCACGCCAACGAGCCAGTCGGCCGCGCGGCGCAGCACTGGATGATCGGGCGGCAGGCCGGCATCACGCAGCGCCGCCATGGCGAAGCCGGTCGCGTAAATGAAGTTGATGCCCCAGAACCCCGGCCAGGAGCCGTCCGGGCGCTGGCTCGCTTGGAGAAAGGCGCTCGCCCGATCAATGGCGGCCAGACAGGTGCCGCGCTCGGCGAGGTCCAGGCTGCCGTCGGGCAGTCCCGGGACATGCCGCAGGGCTCGGATGGCGGAGGCCGTACACTCGACGTAGGAACGTTCCGTCATGCACTGGCCAAACATTTCCGACGGGTTCAGGTGTTCGAGCCGCTTGCCGCCGCGCCGGGCCTCATAGGTGGCGAAGCCGCCATCGGGGTTCTGCCGTGCCAGTAGAAAGCGGAACCCTTGGCCCAGGCGTACGGGCGCGACCCAGTCCGCTGCCGGCACCAGCCGGGGCGCAGCGCGTGCGCACAGCATCAGCGCGCTGATCGCCTCGGCGGTGCAGTCGCTGACCGGCCAGCCATGCGCGGGCGCGCCGAAGCACCATCCGCCGGTCGGATCCTGCCGCCCTCATCGAGCTTGGCCGGCGCCGCGATCACCTGCAACGAAGCCAGGGCGCGGCAGCCCGCGCGGATGGCAGTTACGTGCGCGGCGGGAAGCTCCGGCCCCTCCAGCAGCGCTTGCAAGGCGAAGGCGGTATCCCAGGTTGTCGAACGCGCTCCGGCGTAACGCAGCCCATCCGTCTCGTCCTGCCAGCACCACGTTTCCAGCCCGCGCTATGCTGGCCTCGACCTCGGGTGCGTAGCGATCATGCGCCCAGAGCGCCAACGTATTGAGGACGCCGTTTACCGGTGACAATGCCCGAAAACGCGGATGCACATTGTTCGGCCCGGATGCGGCGCAGGCAACGATCGAGGGCGCGGCGCCGGAGTACCGCGGCGCCGGGCATTCGGCGCCAGACGGGGCCAAGCATCGCCATGACGACGTATGCCAGGCGCAAGCCCCGGCCAGGCGGGACATAAACATCAGTGGCGGCAACATGGCGCGCCGGAAGCGGGTCTGGTCGCGTGAAGGCCGGCCAGCTCCCGCCTTAGCGTCGGCCATGTTTCCGAGATCGGCTGCAGCCCGATACCCGACAAATACGCCATGCCAAGATAGATGTATGCGCGTGTGGCAATAGAGCCGATCGGCGGCAAGCGGCAGCCAGCCAGGCAGCAGGAACAATTCCGGTGGACAGAGTGTGAGCCGGTCGCGATCGTAAAGGCCGAGCAGCGAAAGCCAGAAACGGCCCCAGGTCGGAAGCGCGCCGAGGCCTTCGGGATGACGTTTCAACCACGCGGCCGGCTCCTGCAGCAATGCGCGGAATCTGGCGGCTCGCCGAGCAGCCGGGCAGCGACATAGACCAGGGTCGTGACGAACAGATACGAATGGGATTCCGGGTGAAGGCCCCACCCACCGTCGGGACGCTTGTACGCTCGAAATGCCGCACGATGAGCCGTGCCTCCGCTTCGGCGCGATGGGACGGCGCATGATTGCATAGGCAAGGACGACCTGAGCCGTAATAACCGGGCACCAGACGACTTCCCCCTCCCAGTATCCGGACGCATGCTGCAGGTTGGCGAGCCGGGCGGCTCCACGTTCCGCGGCGAGGCGCCACGTGGCCTCACAGCCTCGCGCGGCGCCTTCGTCCTGCCGGCCCGCTGCCAGGCCGGCCCGTGGGGCGGGTTTTTCACCCATGCGGCTTGCGGGCAACAATCAGCATGCCCGGCGTGAAGATGCCCTGCTTGCCCGCTTCGACCAGGACCTGCCCACCCTCGTCCAACATGCGCGCTACCTTCGTCGTCCCGGGCGGGGCGATGTGCAAAGCCTCCAGGAATTGTACCGAGATATTGGTGAACTGCTTGCCGATGCCCGATGTCCGCCGTAACGCAAAAGAATTGCTCGCGGGAGCCAGTCTTTCCCACCAGGGAACCTCGCTGCCGGCGCAGCGGTCCTCGACCTGGAGCAACTCGAGCCCCGATGCAGCGACAGCGGCGGCAACTTCCGCCGCGGTTGAGAGATGAACGAGGCCGTTGGTCGCCTCGAGCCTCCCTCGAATCCGCTGGTGGCCGCGATCGGAGGCCTGGAAGGTCGGAGTCAAGGCCCATTCGTAGCTGGCGAGCAATGCGCCCGATTTCAGCACTCGGGCGATCTCGGCATACGCGCCGGCCAGGCTGGGAGCGTGTACCGTGGCCTCGATGGCATAGGCCGCATCAAAGCTGGCGTCGGCGAACGGCATAGCCATGAAGTCGCCTTTGATGACTCCGCACCGTTTATCCAAGCCGACGCGTGCGTTGTGCACCATGGCGCGCTCGAGCTGGTAAGCGTTGTTGTTTAGGCCCGTGACAGCACAGCCGGCGAAACGGGCAATGGTCCGCATCGGGCCGCCGACTCCGCAACCGACGTCCAGGACCAGGTTATCGGGTGAAAGCTGCAATCGAAGTGCCAGCCATTGCTCGTGACGCAGGATCGATTCGCGGAACGTTTCACCGCGCACGCGGGGCGCGAAGTGGAACGACTCGCCCCAGCCGTACTCATAGAAGTCGGTTACGAGGTCGTAGTACGTATTGACGACATCCTCATAGTCGTGCCGCCGCCCACGCTCGTTATCCGCGTAGTAGGCCTGGTAATGGTCCACGCCCTTCGCAGGGCGGGCGCCGGGAACCAAGCCTCTGGCAGCCCGGAGCAATCCCGGCCTTGCATGGCCACTGGAGGCGCGGGGCTGCCGGTCGCCGGAGGCGGATCGGCCATTCGATGGCGCCGGTGGTTCGGATGCATGGAAGTTCATGCCGCGGCCGCACCGCGGGCCACGAAGTCGCGCCACGCGTCCTCGATGGCTTGCTCCGTGGAAGTCGGCAGGAAGCCCAGTTCCTCACGCGCCTTCCGCGTATCGGCGTGGCGGCTGAGGCGCAACAGTCGCAGTGCCGCCGGCGTCAGCAGCGGTTCGCTCTGCGGCGCAAGCAGCGCGCCAAGGCGGAGGCTGATTTCGGCGAAGCCGCGCATCGCACTCGCGGGCAGACGGATCGGGCGTCGTCTCTGTCGCGTGACGCGCTGGAACGCCGCCATGATCTCGTCCATGGTGCGAAAGCCACTGGAGAAAATGTACTTATGGCCGGCGCGGCCGAGCGCCATCGCGAGGCGATGACCATGGGCGATATCCCGTGCCGCGACGAATTCGAAACCTCCGGCAATATAGGCCGGCAGACGGCCGCTCGCGTACCGCAGCAGAACGCGGCCCATGCGCGACGGCTTGAAATCATGCGGCCCCAGAATGGCGGTGGACGTCGCGATCACCACGGGCAATCCTTCGGCGCACGCCTTCAAGCACTCATGCTCGCTCGCTGCCTTGGTTTGCTCATACGGCAGATGTTGTTCCAGCGGGTTGAACGGTTCGCGCTCGTCGCTGGGCGCGCCATCGCCGCGCTGACCGACCGCGCTGAACGAACTGGTGACGACGACTTTGGCCACGCCGGCATGTCGCGCCGCGTCGAGCATGTGCCGCGTCGCGAGCACGTTGCATGTGAACAGATCCGAATGCGGGTGCGGCAGGGTCGAGATACGAGCGGCGCAATGATAGACGTAGCGGCAACCGCGAACGGCGGCTGCCGCGATCGTTGGATCCCGCAGATCGCCCACCATCACTTCCGCCCGCAGGCCTGCGACGCTTGGTTGCTCACTTTCCGAATGTAGCAGGGCGCGCACCGGCTGGCCGCAGGCAAGCAACTGCCTAACCAGGTTGGCACCGAGATGGCCCCCGGCGCCGGTCACCAGGACGGTTCCCTCCAAGAACAGATCAGGCCGGTTCACGGGCCATGTCCGTCTGTGGTTCGAGATGGGCGCGCCATCGCTCAATGATCAGCTTTTGGAACGCGCCGACAGCCGGATTCAACTCATGCCCGGCCCCATAGGGATCCCGTTCGTACGCGTCCTGTTCCGCCTCAACCATGAGGCCATCCTGCGCCAGCAGCGGCCTGATCAGCACGCGGCGTGCCGCCAGCATCAGCACGCCTTGCAGGCGGCGCGGCATTGGGCGACGGAGCAGCGGAATCTGCACGGCATCGAAATAAAAGATGAAGAACGCGCGTGTCGTGCGCAGATCCAGCGGCAGTAGGAAGCACCAATGCTTGATGTGCCCGCCGGTGTCGGAGCGCTGGTATGGATAGTCGAAGCACAGCTCCATATGGTCTACCCCGACCCGTGCGCGATCGACGAAATGTTTGCTGAACCTGCCGTCACCGACCAGCACGTCGTACCTCAACCGCACCTGCGAGCCGAGGGTTTCCAGATGGGTCAGTTTGGCGTCGGTGAACGGCCGGTATTTGCGATGCAGATGGGCGTGGGTGAAATCGCTGACGTTCTCGACGATCAGCGAATGATGCGCGACCCAGGTGAAATCAACCGTGACCGAGGCCCAGGGCCTGGGCCCTTCCAGCTCAGGTATTTCCGGCATGGCCGTCGAATCTGCCCGCGCGCGGTCACCCGGGAAGATCCAGATCAGACCGTAACGCTCTCGCACCGGGAAACTTGCGACCCGGATATCGGCGATCGACCGGCCGAATGTTTCATGTGCAACCGAAACGAGCCTACCCGACACGTCGTACGCCCACCCATGGTAGCCGCACACGAGCGTGCAGTCCTTGACCTGCCCCAGTGAAAGTTTGATCCGTCGATGTGCACAGCGATTCTCGATCGCACCCAGCATCCGGTCCGAGCCTCGGAATACCGCGATGGACCGGCCGAGGAACCGGGTTTCAAAGACCGCGTCTGCCGGAACATCGGCAGCATACGCCACGGCATACCAATGGTTTGGATCGAGGCCCGCGGCGCGCGTCATCTGTCGGCGGGTACGCGCGGTCACGAAGTCCGGCACGCCGGCATTTATCAATGCGCTGTTCATTCGTCAGCCTGCCAAGACAACCAGATCGGGCTTGTAGCTGGCCGGCCGGAACGCTGCGCCGGTTTGCAGGGCAACGAGTGCCTCGCGCGTGCCGACACCACCGAGCGATGCGAACCTGCCGTGGAGCATCTGGACGCGCCTTTGCGAATTTCCTCCTGCCCCTCAACATAGTCCGAGTCATTGGGGCTGCACAGGAGGTAGGTGTGACTCCAGGGTGATCGAGGCGCACCGACCTATGTGGGTTTTCGGACCATGTGTCCCTGAAAAAGAGCGCCAGCCTCATGAACCGGTCTTCACGGAAACCCCTACGCAAAAGTTCCGTGCAAGCGCCATTCGGCGCCGGTTGATCAGGCTATGGTCAAGCCAAGCGGCTTGCCACTAACCGGATCCGTAAACTCCGACTGCCCGGCATGCAGAATTTCTTCCCTTTCGCAGCCGGCACGCTCGATCAGGTAACGAAACAGCGGGCCGTCAGGCTTGTAGCCCACATGCGATCGCGCACACAGCCGTTGTCGCAGACCAGCTTTTGAGGGTTTGTTCACCTCCGCTGTTTTGACAAACGGGTGAACAAAATCCGCAGAGGGCGCAGGGATTCCGTTACTTTACAAGCGATGCCGGTTTGCTACCCTGTGTGCGCCGAGACATCGAGGCCGTCGTGAGTTGGTTCAGGTCGAATCACGGCAGAGTAATGTGGCTGGCGCTTTTTGCGCTGACCGCTCAGCTCGTGCTTTCGTTCGGGCACATCCATCTTGGCAAAGTCCTTATCGCGCCGTTTCCGGGCACGGCCAGCGTCGCAATCGCGGTCAATTCCGGCCAGGATTCTGCTGCGCTGCCGCACGCACCGCCGCAAGCCCCAAAAAAGGGCCCCCTCGGTTTAGGCGACGATTTTTGCGCGCTGTGTGCCAGCATTCATCTTGCCGGTGCTCTGGTGGTGCCATCCGCTCCCGCGATGGCGCCCCCGGTTTCATTTCCTCGGAGTTTGACCTGGACCGATGTCGCTCTTGTGCTGGCTTCGGTCCGGCACCTGTTTTTCGACGCCCGCGGTCCTCCCTACGCCTGACATTACTGCCCAAACCGGCCCACGGGCCGAATTTTGGGGAGAGTGCGCGACCGGTTTCGCGCGGAAGCGATATCCGATCGCACGGGTCAGGCTGGTTCGGGGTATGCCGAGGCTGTCGTGGGTTGGTACAGATCAAATCGCGGCAAACTCGCATGGCTGGCGTTATTCGCGCTGACCTGCCAGTTGGTGCTGTCGTTCGGGCACATTCACGTCGGCAAGATTGGCGTGTCGCTGGTCCCGATGACGGCCAATGCGGCCATCGCCGTCAATTCCAGCGAGGGTTCTGCCGGCCTGCCTCCGGACCCACCGCAAGCTCCGCAAAAAAAGCGATTTGGTTTCGGCGACGATTATTGTGCGTTGTGTGCCGGTATCAATCTGGCCGGTTCTCTGGTGGTCCCCTCCGCTCCGACGGCAGCGCCGCCAATTTCAATTCACCGTGCTCCGACCTGGAACTATGCCGGTCTTACACCTGCAGCATTCCGGCACCTGTTTTTCGACGCCCGCGGTCCCCCCCAAGTCTGACACGACCGGCCTGAGCCGGATTTCCCGAGCTTGAGGCCATTGCGCAATCGGGTTCGCGCGGAAGCGAACAGTCGATCGTTGCGATCACGCGGTCGGTTCAGATCAAAAAAGGGGGACCTATGTCCACGTCGATTTTCTTGCACACAACGGGCGTCCTCGGCACACAATCGAAGACTGCCACGGCGTTTTCGAGGGGCAGCATTGGCCCCCGCTGCGGCAGCAACAACGCAATCACGCCGAGCTCCCGATTTGGCAGCGTGAACCGCTCGCGAATAAACGGGTAGGGAGCGCCCGATGCCAACCGACATTTATAACCCTGGCGCTGGCATTGGCGCTGTTCTGCTCGTATCCGGCCTGATTTGGATGGCTTTGGCATCGGTCGAATTACACCACGCGAAACGAGGCCGCGTTAATATAAAATTAACTTTGGAGAAATGGTCGTACTGGCGGTTCAGTGCGTGGGCCATCTTACTGGCAGTCGGTATTCTTTTAATTGTGAAATCCCCCCCCTTGGCCATCCCTATGCAAATCATTGTGCGCTGATTCAGGAAATTCGGTCGAAATGGTTCGCATACGAAATACGCATTACAGCCGTAAATACCATTCTCGAATTGGAAGATAATTTGTGCTCGATTTGCAAGGCCGAATCAGCCATAATTTCTCCATCTTCAGTCATGTTGTGGGTAGGCTCCGGTCAAGTTGTCTGCGGACGCGCGCTTTGTCGGCCTTCATGGCGCGCTTGACCCAAATAGCGCCGCCTTATTCGGCGATCCGAACAGGTCTACTGAACGTGACTTTTGACTTCGCCTCTGTCTCAGTCGCCTTGGCCGTTACGCCGCTTGCGACATGTCTGCCCTGGCCCGCCATGAGGGTACGGGAGCGGCCACTTTACAAGCGGTGCCGGTTTGCTACCCTGTGCGTGCCGAGACATCGAGGCCGTCGTGAGTTGGTTCAGGGCTAATCGCGGCAGAGTTGCGTGGTTGGCGCTGTTTGCGCTGACCTGTCAGCTTGTGCTGTCGTTCGGCCATGTCCATCTCGGCAAAGCCCGCATTGCGTCGGTCCCGATCACAGCCAGTGCCGCAGTCGCTGTCGGTTCCGGCGAAGGTGCTGTTGCGCTGTCCAGGGCGCCGCCGCAAGCTCCGAAGAAAAATTCCTTCGGTTTTGGCGATGATTTCTGCGCGATCTGCGCGAGCCTCAATCTTGCAGGCGCGCTGGTATTGCCATCCATTCCGAGCGTATGGGCGCCGAATTCATTCTATCGGCCTCTGACCTGGACCTTTGCCGGTCTTGCGCCGGCGATGTTCCGGCGCCTGTTTTTTGAAGCTCGCGGTCCTCCCCACGTCTGACATGATTGCCTGAGCCGGCCCATGGCCGAGCTCGGGAGCAATTACGCGACCGGGTTCACGCTCCGGCGACATCCGATCGCGCGAGTCAGGCTGGTTCGGGATATGCCGAGGCTATCGTGGGCTGGTTCAGATCAAATCGCGGCAAGGTGACGTGGCTGGCGCTCTTCGCGCTGACCTGTCAACTGGTGCTGTCTTTCGGGCACATCCACGTCGGCAAGATCGGCGTGGCAGGGGCCCCGATGACGGCGAATGCCGCAATCGCCGTCAATTCCGGCGAGGATTCTGCCGGCTTGCCTCCGGCGCCGCTCCAAGCTCCGCAAAAAAAACGATTTGGTTTCGGCGACGATTATTGTGCGCTGTGCGCCAGCATCAATCTGGCCAATTCTCTGGTGGTCCCCTCCGCTCCGACGGTCGCGCCGCCACATTCACCTCAACGCGCCGCGACCTGGAACTATGCCGGTCTTGAATCGGCTGCGTTCCGGCACCTGTTTTTCGACGCCCGCGGTCCTCCCCAAGTCTGACACGACCGGCCCGAGCCGGATTTGTCCGCGCTGTGGCCGGTGCGCAATCGAATTCGCGCGCGAGCGCGATATCGCTTCTGAGACTCTCTTTTACTTGGCCCAGGTGAGGGGCTTTGGGGGAATTATGACCAGGTCAATACGCGGTTCGATCGTCTTTGGCACTTCGACAGCGGCGCTCATTGCTGCCACGGGGATGGGAGCGGCCCAGGACCCCGGTTTGCGGCCTTCCTTCTCGCGCGGTGGCGGATTGCTGGCGCAGCAGCAGGATCAGACACCGGCGCCATCTCAGCAACCGGCGGCTCCCGCTCCGGCACCATCACCCGGTGAAACACCACCTGCGGGCGGGCAGGAGGCAACGCCTCCAGCCGCCGCACCGCAAGCTCCCGGCGCAAACGTGCCCGGGTCGACGACGATCCCCCAGGTCAACGTGACCGCCCCCAAAGCGGCGCCCAGGAGGACGGCAGTGCCGGCGACCGCGCGGCCGACACCCGGCCCAAGGACAGCCGCGCCTGCTGCGCCTGCTCGCACTCCCGCTCCGCCCGCGGCGCAAACTCCCGCACAGACTGCGGCACAGCAGGTCGCCGGCACGACAACCACGTTGGATACCAAACGACAAGATCTGCTCGTACCCACCACGGGAACCGCGCACACCACCTTGACCCAGAAAGATATCGAAAACGTACCGCAAGGCGGCAACGTCTCGGTCAGCGATCTCGTCTATCAGTTTCCCGGCGTGAGCCAGGACTCCACCAGCTCGGGCGACTTTCACGTCCGCAACGATCACGCCAACGTGCAATACCGAGTCAACGGCATCCAGATGCCGGACGGTGTTTCCGGCTTCTCGCAGTTCCTTGATACCGGCCTGTTCTCGAGTTTTTCGCTGATCACCGGCGCGCTGCCCGCCCAGTACGGCCTGCATACGGTCGGCGTCCTTGACGTGACAACGAAAACCGGTGCGGCGCTATCGGGTGGCAGTATCGGCGTTTACGGCGGCAGCAACCAGACGATCACGCCGAAGTTCGAATATGGCGGCGTGACCGGCCAGACCGAATATTTCTTCACCGGCCGCTATTTCGGCAGCGATCTTGGCCTGGAGAACCCGACCGGCTCGATCAACGCCATTCACGATCATACCGACCTGGGCCGCTTCTTCGGCTATACCTCGA
This sequence comes from uncultured Alphaproteobacteria bacterium, assembly GCA_963844635.1. Lineage (GTDB taxonomy): Bacteria > Pseudomonadota > Alphaproteobacteria > Rhizobiales > Xanthobacteraceae > JAJPKK01. The sequence continues at coordinate 85,727 of CAWJPD010000010.1, read as the reverse complement.
CACTGCTCGACAATTCCACCCGGCTGGTCACATTCACCGGCCTGTCTGAGCAGAGATACCAAATTCCCAACAATCCAGGACAGCCGATTAACACGAACGGCTTTGCGGGCGCGAACGGCACTCCGGCTGGAGGCCCGTATACGGCGTGGGGTGTCGGCAATTATAACTCGTCGGCGCTCAACGAAAATCAATACGAGAAGAACTCCTTTGCCGTCGTTGCACTGCAGAAGTCAGTACGAAAATGTCGACATGCAGCTCTCCTATTACGACCGCTACAGCGAGCTCCACTTCGTACCCGATCCGATCGGCGATCTGCTGATCAACAACCTTGATACCGATGTGTTCCGCAGCAGCTTCGTGAACGGGGTTCAGGGTGATTCTTCGTTCAAGCTGAGTGACGTGAACACGTTCCGCGCTGGCTTCATTGCCCAGGGCGAGCAGACGCGGGTTCGCACTCTGTATACGGTCGAGGGTCTCGATCAGTTTGGCAATGCAATCGATGCCCCGTACAATATCAACGACAATGCCGCGCCCGACGCCAATAAGTTCGGGGCGCAGGTCGGTACTTATATCGCGGACGAGTGGAAGCTTACGCCATGGCTAACGCTGTTCTCCGGCCTTCGCTTTGATCAGATATGGCAATACGTTGATAAAAACCAGCTGAGTCCACGCGCCAGTCTGCAATTCCAGCCGTGGTGGGCTACCGTCATCCATGCCGGGTATGCCCGGAATTTCACGCCTCCGGACCAGGCGCTTGGCCGTCTCTCGCAGCCTCAGCTGCTTGTCAATACCACCGGACTTGCGCCCGGAAGCGTCCTAAATTCCGGAAACCCAATTCTCCCCGAGCGGTCCGATGTTTTCGATGTCGGTATTGTCCAGCAATTGCTGCCACAATGTCCGTCCGGCACTGGGGGAATGCTGACCAAAGCACCGACGGTGACCACGAACTGTCCGGCCCTCGAAGTCGGCGTCGACGCCTATTACAAATATGCGCACGACCTCATCGATGACGGGCAGTTTGGGCAAGCATACCTGCTCAGTGCCTTCAATTATGCCCAAGGCATCGTTGAAGGGATCGAATTCAAGGGGAAGTTTTCCATTGGTAACTTCACCCTTTATACAAATTGGGCGAGTGGGTTTGAAAAAGCGACGACCCCCGTTTCCAATGAATCGTTCTTCGGGGCGGATGAATTGGCCTACGCGGACACCCATTGGATCTACACCGACCACACTCAATTGCTGACCGGATCTGCGGGCGCCTCGTACCTGCTGACTGGAACCGGCACCTGGGTCGATGGCACCAAGCTGGTGTCCACCATGATCTATGGCAGTGGCCTGAGGCAGGGGTTTGATAATACCGACCACGTACCGGCTTATACCCAGGTCAATGTCGGCGCCGTACATGAGTTTCCGGCGTCGGGTTGGGATGGCAAGCCGCTGACCGTGCGGTTCGACGTCGTCAATGTAGCTGATACCAGTTATCTGATTCGCAGCGGCACCGGCATCGGCGTATTCGCTCCGCAATATGGACCGCGGCGCGGCTATTTCATCGGCATCGAGCAGAAACTCTGAGGACCTGCGCTTTCTGAGGGAGCACTCCCATGAACCGAAAACTGACGCTTGGAAGCATCACGACACTAATAATGGGCGCAATTGCAGTCGGCACGCCGTCGCAAGCCGCCGATCTCGGAGCAAGTTTTGGCAAAGCCTCCACTCCGCTGCTCTATGATTGGACGGACTTTTACCTTGGCGCCAATATCGGCGGCGCATTCAGCGCCGAGAACATATCCACGCCGCTCGGTAATTATCCGAGCGATCCGAGCGGGGTCATGGGCGGCGTCCAGGCCGGGTATAATTATGAACTCTCACCCAATTGGCTGATTGGTGTCGAAGGCGAATTCGACTGGACGGCTGCGCAAGGCATCGCGAACTACTCTAATAGCGTGAACGTGGCCTCGTTTACGAGCCAGCACGAGTTTTATGACAACTTTGATGCCCGGCTTGGTTATGTGCTGGGCTCATGGCTGTTCTTCGCCAAGGGTGGTGCCGCTTGGAGGGCTGCGAACTATCAGCTGGTCGGAAACGGCGCGGGGCTTGCCTTTAATACCACCGCCAGCATCAACACCACGCGACCCGGATGGAATATCGGCGCCGGAATCGAATACCTGCTGTCACGATATTGGTCTGTCAAAGTCGAATATGACTATCTCGACTTTGCCAATACAAATTTGAACTTCGGCACGCCCTCGGTCGGACCTTCGCTGGGTGTTGCGACGCAAGTGCATGAAGTCAAGTTTGGGGTGAATTATCATTGGCAACTCGGAAATCCTTTTGGCGGGCTTTGAGCAGTTCTTCACGGCAAATTCGACTCGGAGTGACTTATCGCTGGACTGAAGAAACCTTTTCGGTGGCATACAAAACAAGGGAGGGAGACGGAACGGATATCACAGCGGACGAGCGTTTGACGAATAACTCTGTTTTTTGTCTTCGGCGGTTATCGTATCCAAGGGGTACGTGGTCGGTGCGTGGAGGCGTTTTGCCGGTGAAAGGCTAATTGACCTGCGGCAATTTTCGCAGCAGCTTCGTGCTTAATATTATGTTAATAAGCATTGAATTTAGAAACTCCAGCGAGTCGGATTAGATATATTCTGCAAAACATTGCCCCGTTGGTCGCTTTGATGCATGAGACGGTGGAAGCGAAATCGGCCCGTTCGGCCGCCAGAGGCTGAAGACCAACATTCGTTGGACTTCGAGTGTGTCGCGCGCCGAGCGTTGTCCGTCATTGGCGTGAGGCAAGAACGAGAAGGCGAGTGGTATGTCATCGAGAGTGGGTCCACTGTACCGCAACGGGTCTGTAGGGTTGGCGGCCGTGGCAGTCGTGGTTGTCGCCTGTACAGTGTTGATGCCCATCGGGGCCCTCGCTCGGCAGGGTGGGCAAGGCGAGCGGTCCATTGCGGCGATGACACACACCGCGCAAGCGCCGGTGCCGCGGGGCACGCCTGCGCCGCAACCCACGCCGCCGCAACAGCTCTCGCCGGCGCCCCAAAGCACGCCGTCTGCTCCGCCGCGCCCGGCAAGTGCGATGCCGCCGCCGTCCGTCGCTGTGCCGGGAGACCCAGCTGCTCCCGCATCGCCTGCAACAGCGCCGCCGGCCTCAGCCGCCGGCGACGTGCCGGCCACACCGCCGATCCCTGCCGAAGCCGGCGCACCACCGGTCGCGACCGCATTCCCTGCGCCGGATGAGGCCGGGTCGGCGTTGCTGCCCCGCGATCTATCGCCGCTTGGCATGTTCACGTCGGCCGATATCATCGTCAAAGCGGTGATGATCGGACTGATGTTTGCGTCGGTACTGACCTGGACGATCTGGCTCGCCAAGAGCTTGGAGCTGCTGATGGCGCGAAGAAGCCTCGCGCGGGCGCAGCGCCTGCTCACGGCGGCGCGTTCGTTTGCCGAAGCCGCACGGGGGCTCGACGCCACGAGTTCGCGCCGTGGCCGAGCTGACCGATGCCGCCGAAACGGAACTCCGGCGCTCGCCCGATCGCCACGACATTGCCGGCATCAAGGAGCGCATTGGCGCGCGTTTCGAGCGCATCGAGGCCGCCGTCGGTCGGCGGATGATGCGCGCCACCGGCATTCTCGCCACCATTGGCGCGACCGCGCCCTTTGTCGGCCTGTTCGGCACCGTGTGGGGCATCATGAACAGCTTCATCGGCATTTCGAAGCTGCACACTACCAACCTCGCCGTGGTGGCGCCCGGCATCGCCGAAGCGCTGCTCGCCACCGCGTTCGGCCTTGCCGCCGCCATTCCCGCGGTCGTCATCTACAACCTGTTCGCGCGGTCAATCGCGCATTATCGCGCGCTGTTTGCCGATGCGAGCGTCGACATCATCAACATCGTCAGCCGCGACCTCAGTCAGCCGCCGCAGGTGATGGACGAGCGTCGCTTTGCCGCCGCCGTGCGCGGCGCGGAGTAGGCCGATGAGCGTCCGGCTCGATCATGGCGAGACCGCCGACGTGGTGCACGAGATCAACGTCACCCCGTTCATCGACGTGATGCTGGTGCTGCTGATCATCTTCATGATCGCGGCGCCACTGGCGACGGTCGACGTCGCCGTCGATCTTCCGACCTCGAATGCGGAGCGCCAGCCGCGGCCAGACCAGCCGATCTTTCTGACCATCAAGTCCGACCTGAGCTGGGCGCTCGGCGACACGCCTGTTGCCCGCGATGCCCTGCAAAGTTCGCTCGACGCGCTCTCCAAGGGGGACCGCAACCAGCGCGTCTACGTCCGCGCCGACAAATCGGTGCCGTACGGCAGCCTGATGGACGCGATGAACGAACTGCGCACCGACGGTTACCGCAAGGTGGCGCTGGTCGGACTTGAATCGGACGCCCCGCGATGACGTCGGTTGCGCGAATGGTTTCAGAGCGGCGCGCGGAAGTCGCGCGCTGGGGCACGTGTTTTGCCGTCGTTCTCATCGCGCACGGGACCGCGGCTTTCGCGCTGCTGAAAACACCGGAGCAGGCGGATTTCGGTGTCGACGAGCCGGTCGTCATGCTCGACCTTCCCGAATCGCTTGCTCCTGTAAGTGCTCCGCAGCGAGACCTCGCACCGGGGCCGCTGGTCGAGGAGGAGAGCGAGCCGATACCGCCGCCCAAGGAGGAAAGCAAACCTCCGGAAACGGAAGCTGAGATTGCCCTGCCCGAGCCAGAACCGCCCAAGCCGCAGCCTCCCGCGGTGGAGAAGCTGGCGACGGCGCCACAGGCGTCCCGCGCTCCACAGGCGGCGGTGACCCGGTGGGAAAGCCTCCTCGCCGCCCGTATCGAGCGCTTCAAGCGCTATCCGGTGGAAGCGCGGATCAATGGCGAACAGGGGATCGTGGAGGTGTTCTTCCGCATCGACAAGGAGGGGCACGTACTGACAAGCCGTATCGTTCGAAGTTCGGGATCGGCGGTCCTCGACCAGGAGACGCTCGCCATGCTGGAACGGGCGCAGCCGATGCCCCGACCGCCCGCGAATGTTTCGGACGGTCAACTGTCGATCGTGGTGCCGGTCCGTTTCAACATCCGGTAAGATCGTCCATGGGCTGGAGCACGAGGCCGGAGGCTCTCCGCCCAACGATGCAGATTGTCAATCACCCGCGGGCAGCATCGGGTCTCGCAGGACGACGCACCCGGATTTACATATTCGTCTCGAAGGTGGCGCGGCGACTATCACCCTGCACCAATGGCCGCAGCGACGGCCTCAAGCGCGGCTTCCGCGTTGCCGCCATCCGGGCCGCCGGCCTGCGCCATGTCGGGGCGGCCGCCGCCGCCCTTGCCGCCCAGCGCCTCGGCGCCACGGCGAACCAGATCGACAGCGTTGAAGCGCGGGACGAGGTCGGCGGTGACGCCGACCACGATGCCGGCCTTGCCTTCGCCCGTGACGCCGACGATCGCGACAACTCCGGAGCCGACCTGCCGCTTTCCCTCGTCGGCCAGACTGCGCAGGTCTTTGATCTCGATGCCGGAGATCGCGCGGGCCAGCAGTTTCACGTCGCCAAGCTGGCGCACCCCGTCATTGCCGGTGCGGGCGCCCCCTCCCATCGCAAGCTTGCGCCGCGCCTCAGCGAGTTCCCGCTCCAGCCGCTTGCGATCTTCGAGCAACGAGGCGATGCGCTCCGGCATGTCCTCCAGCTGAACTTTCAGCTCGGCGGCGCCGGATTTTGCCAGCGCAATTCCGGCATTGGCGTGCTTGCGCGCCGCGCGGGCCGTGAGTGCCTCGATGCGGCGCACGCCCGCAGCCACGCCGCTCTCACCCGTTACCGAGACAAGGCCGATGTCCCCGGTGCGCCGGACATGCGTGCCACCGCACAATTCGACCGACCAGCCGAGCGCGTTCTCGCCCTCACGTCCGCCCATCGCCACAACGCGCACCTCGTCGCCATACTTCTCGCCGAACAGTGCGCGGGCGCCGGAAGCGATCGCGTCGTCGACCGCCATCAGCCGCGTCGTCACCGGCGCGTTCTGCAGCACGACATCATTGGCGATGTCTTCGACGCGCTCGATCTCTTCCGACGTCATCGGCTTCGGATGTGAAAAATCGAAGCGCAGCCGGTCGGGCGCGACCAGCGATCCCTTCTGGGCGACATGGTCGCCCAGCACCTGGCGCAGCGCTTCGTGCAGCAGATGGGTCGCCGAATGGTTGGCGCGGATCGCGCTCGCGTCGCGCGTGATCGACATCAAGCGTGAGCGCGAGGCCAACCCTGAGCGTGCCTTCTCGACTTCGCCAAAGTGAACGAAAAGATCGCCGGCGCTCTTCTGCGTATCGGTAACGCGGAATCGGACACCCTCCGCATTCATGGTCCCGGTATCGCCGACCTGGCCGCCGGATTCGGCATAGAACGGAGTCTGGTTGAGGACGACGGCGCCAGTTTCCCCTCGGCCCAGCGCTTCGACTTCGCGGCCCTCGCGCAGCAGCGCCGTAACCACGCCCTCGCGCTTTCCGTCTCGTAGCCGAGAAACTCGGTGGCGCCGATCTTTCTCGCGCAGCGTGAACCACACCTCTTCGGTGGCGGCTTCGCCGGACCCCGCCCAGGAGGCCCGCGCCTTGGCGCGCTGGCGCTCCATCGCACGTTTCAACGCCGGCGAGATCGACTTCGATGCCGCGGGATTTGAGCGCGTCCTGCGTCAGATCGAGGGGAAAACCATAAGTGTCGTAAAGCGTGAATGCGGTTTCGCCGTTGAGCATGTCGCCGCGCTTCAAGCTGGCCGTTTCTTCCTCCAGGATTGCAAGCCCGCGCTCCAGCGTCCTGCGGAAGCGCGTTTCCTCAAGCCGCAGCGTCTCAGTGATCAGAGCCTCGGCGCGCACCAGCTCCGGATAGGCCTGGCCCATTTCACGCACCAGGACCGGCACCAGGCGAAACATCAGCGGCTCCTTGGCGCCGAGCAGCTCGGCGTGGCGCATCGCGCGACGCATGATGCGGCGGAGCACATAGCCGCGGCCCTCATTCGATGGCAGCACGCCATCGGCGATCAGGAACGAGGTGGCGCGCAGGTGATCGGCGATGACGCGGTGAGAGGCTTTCTGCGGACCATCGGGATCGACGCCGGTGCGGTCCGCCACCGCCTGGATCAGCGCGCCGAACAGGTCGATCTTGTAATTGTCGTGCGTGCCCTGCATGCACGGCCGCGATCCGCTCCAGCCCCATCCCGGTGTCGATCGAGGGCCTCGGCAGGTCGAGCCGCGCGCGGCCGGCGAGCTGCTCATATTGCATGAACACCAGGTTCCAAATCTCGATGAAGCGGTCGCCGTCGGCATCGGCCGAACCAGGCGGTCCGCCGAATATGTGGTCGCCATGATCGTAAAAAATTTCCGAGCATGGTCCGCAAGGGCCGGTGTCGCCCATCGCCCAGAAATTGTCCGACGTGGCGATGCGGATGATGCCGCTGCATCGGGGAGGCCGGCGATCTTTTTCCACAGCGTCGAAGGCCTGGTCGTCTTCCGAAATAACAGTAATCGTGAGCCGCTCCTGAGGCAGCCCGAATTCCTTGGTGACCAGATTCCAGGCGAGCTCGATCGCACGTTCCTTGAAATAATCGCCGAACGAGAAATTGCCGAGCATCTCGAAAAACGTGTGATGACGCGCGGTATAGCCGACGTTGTCGAGGTCGTTGTGCTTGCCGCCCGCGCGCACGCATTTCTGTGCCGTCACCGCGCGCTGGTACGGCCGTTTTTCGAGGCCGGTGAAGACGTTCTTGAACTGGACCATGCCGGCATTGGTGAACATCAATGTCGGATCGTTGCGCGGCACGAGCGGCGAGGACGGCACGATCTGATGATCGTTTGCCGCGAAATAATTGAGGAAAGCCGCTCTGATGTCGTTTACGCCGCTCATAAGACCCTGCCGATGCCTGCGTCGCTGCCGCAAATCGGCGAAAAGCGGCGGTTTTGTTGGCAATTCCGGTGGCTTCTATTTAGCGGCGCCACCTTGGCCTGTCCAGGAAGCGTGGATGTCCCGACGCGCCGGCAAGCGCAACCGCCACACGCTCACCTCGCCTCCCTCGATCGCATGCGCAGCGACGCGGACATAGCGGTCCTGGGAAAGCATGGCATCCATGATTCCGGCCATGCGGTCATGGGTCCAACCCAGCGCTGCCAGTTCACCGACTTTGTCGGGCGCGTCGACGACGAGGAAGACCGGCGCGTCGGACGAGGCCAGACGGGAATGCATGGCCTCCCGCACCTGTTCCCGCGTGGCGAGACCGCTGATCCAGGGCTTGTCGATCTCGACCTTGCAGTGGCATTGCTCGCGAATGAACCAGCGGAAAAGCTCGCTTTCGCCGAAGGTCGCCGCATAAGCAAGGTGGCTCGCGCGCCCCGAATTTGGCGGGAAGCTTGACAGAAGATCGGGCAACAGCGGTCGGACGAAGTCGAGATCGCTTTCACCCCCCCTCGGATGGATGGCAGCGGCATAGGCAGTCGGCGAGGGCGGTCGCCAACCCGTGAACGCCAAAGCTGCCACGATCGCGGTCGCGGCGGCTACGATCAGGCGGGGTTGCGCCCGCATGAGGCGGCTGATCAACATTGCCGCACCGGCGCCTGCCCCGATCCAGACGGCGAATACCCAGGAGGCGAGAAAGCGCGGCTGGTGCTGTGGATGCGCGATCACCGCGACGAAAGACATGAGCGCGAGTGCGAACACGGCTATGGCCCCCGGTCGCATGCTGCGCACCCTCACCAGGGCGAACACGAACAATGCGATCGCGAGCGACCCCACCCACGGGGCCGGGCAGAAACCATCGACAAAGGCCTGCCAGTAAACGCGGACGCCGCCAAGCAGATCGAACGCGGTACCGGGCGAGGCATTCGACGGACCAACAAACCAAAGAAAGCTTGTGAGCCGCTTCGGCAACAGGAACGAGACTGCGACGGGGACCGCATGCCAATAGAGCAGCGCCCGACCGGCCGGCCTCAGCGATCGGTCGAGGTCCCCGCGCATCGAGCGCCATCCCACTGCGATGCGGACGAACACAATCGCGTAAGCGACGGTCACCAGATTTTCGGGCGGATAGAGCGAAACCACCTGCCCGAACAAAGTCACCTTGCTGGGGCCGCCCTGATAAATAGCGATGATGATCGCGCCGAGCCCAGCAGCTGCCAGGACCCATGGATCGCATACCAGGCGACGCGCGAAGCGAAAATCGAGACGCTGCGCGATTTCGCGGGCCCCAGCGATCCACCGCTCTGGCGCCTCTGCGACCGCGGCGATGGCGAGCGAACCGACCGTAAGGCCCCAGTAGTTTCCTTTCTCGAAGAAGAGCAGCGTCAAGATGATGGCGAGCAGACGCCAGCAGCTCGCAAGCTCGCGCTCAGGATCTTCCTGCGCATTAGCGGTGGCAGCGTCGTGTATCGCCTGCTGTTCCTTGGCGCGGAGATAGGCCCACAGCGCGGCTGCGGTGAGCGCGGAGCCGAGACATTCCAGCATCACATCGCAGGCAAGCAGGCGAAACGCAGGACTCACGATGGTGAGTGTCGCCGTCAACGCGGCGGCCGCGAGGCCGCTCGCCCGATCGAAAAACAAACGTCGCGCGATGGCGCTCGCGAAGACGACCGTCAGCCCCCAACCGATAAGACTTGGTATGATCCCCAGGCGATGGTCGATGCCGCCGAGGAGGAGCACCACCGCAAGCACGAGTCCGTGTAACGGGGGCCACACTTTCGCGCTTTCCAATGCGCGGAAAAACCACACCGGGTCGCCGGTCCGAACCGCGAGCGCAAGTTCCTGTCCGAACGCATAATGCCCGTTCCGGTCATGATAGACGCCGTGCCACAGAGCATCGGGGTAGGAGTTGGCCACGACGAACATCACGATTGCGCACGCCGCTGCGACCGCGACAAGCAGCAGGGTGCCCATACGCTCTTGCGGGCTGCCCGCTGAACCGGGCCGGAACCTTCTTACCGCGGACATCAAAGGGGTATAGCAATCTCGCAGGAGCAGCGGGCGAAAAGACGCGGCGGCGCGACGGCAGCCGAGCGCCACGGCTGGCCGATTGCCCACTTGACTTGTGATATCGGCACTTATATCAGGGAGGTAGGCATAATTTTGTGTTGATGGGGCCGGCCTTTGTGCAATTCTATTACCGTGGTACTTAGGAGGCGCATCGCCTGTGGCGGGTAATCCCGTCATCAGTCGGCGATGCGCATAAGGGCCTTTGAGGCCCTTTTTTAATGCCTGGTCCTTTGGGCCACTGTCGCGCTTATATGCGCGTGACTGAGATGAAAGCGGCCGATGAAATGGAGCGGCGTATGGCCACGCAGACGACGCAGTCGCAAATGAACGAAGCCGGCGCTGCAGTCCCTCGGCAGGTCTCTGACGTTGCCGGCGCCCCACCCGTCCAACCAGACGCGGCTAACGCACACGCTTCCGAGGACATGGCCGTACCGATACGCGGCATCGCAATGACCGGCGCCGAAATGGTGGTGCGCGCGCTCGCCGACCAGGGGGTGGAGCATATTTTCGGCTACCCCGGCGGCGCAGTGTTGCCGATCTATGATGCCCTGTTCCATCAGGAGAAAGTGCGCCATATCCTGGTGCGCCATGAACAGGGCGCGGTGCATGCTGCAGAAGGTTATGCGCGCTCGACCGGAAAGGTCGGCTGCGTGCTCGTCACCTCCGGACCGGGCGCAACCAACGCGGTGACGGGCCTCACCGACGCTTTATGCGAACTCGATCCCTCTCGTCTGCATCTCCGGCCAGGTGCCGACCCACATGATCGGCACCGACGCGTTCCAGGAATGCGATACGGTCGGCATCACGCGGCCCTGCACGAAATACAATTACCTCGTTAAGAATGTTGCCGACCTGCCGCGCACGCTGCACGAGGCCTTCTACGTCGCTTCGAGCGGACGGCCCGGGCCGGTGGTCGTCGACATCCCGAAGGACATCCAGTTCGCGACCGGGACTTACACCCGGCCGAACGAATTCCCGCACCGCGGCTATCGTCCGAAGCTCAAGGGTGACCCTGGCCGGGTCGCGGCAGCGATCGCGCTCATGGCGACTGCCAGACGTCCGTTGTTTTACACCGGCGGCGGGATCATCAATTCCGGTCCAAGGGCGACCCGCCTGTTGCGGGAATTGCTGAAACTCACCGGCTTCCCGGTGACCTCGACGCTGATGGGCCTCGGCGCGGTGCCCGCCGACGACCCGCAATGGCTTGGCATGCTCGGCATGCACGGCACCTACGAAGCCAACCTGGCCATGCACGATTGCGATGTGATGATCTGCATCGGCGCCCGGTTCGACGATCGGATCACCGGACGGCTCGATGCGTTCTCGCCGGGATCGCGAAAGATTCACGTCGACGTCGATCCCTCCTCAATCAACAAGAACGTCAAGGCGGATATCGGCGTCGTCGGCGACTGCGCCCATGTGCTCGACGAGATGGTGCGGCTGTGGCGCGCGCTGGCCGGCAACAAGCTGGGCGTCAGCGCACCCGATCGCACCACGCTCGGCCCGTGGTGGCGCGAGATCGAAGGCTGGCGCGGGCGCAAATCCCTCTCCTACAAGCGTTCGGCGTCGATCATCAAGCCGCAATATGCCATCGAGCGGCTGTTCGCGGTGACGCGCGGGCGCGACATCTACATCACGACCGAAGTCGGCCAGCACCAGATGTGGGCGGCGCAGTTCTTCGGCTTCTCCGAGCCGAACCGCTGGATGACGTCCGGCGGCCTCGGCACCATGGGTTACGGTCTCCCCGCCGCCATCGGCGTGCAACTTGCTCATCCCGACTCTCTCGTCATCGACATCGCCGGGGAAGCTTCGGTGCTGATGACGATGCAGGAAATGTCGACTGCGGCGCAATATCGCCTGCCGATCAAGGTCTTCATTCTCAACAATCAGTACATGGGGATGGTCCGGCAGTGGCAGGAACTGCTGCATGGCGGGCGGTACTCGGAAAGCTACACCGCCGCGCTGCCGGATTTCGTCAAGCTTGCCGAAGCCTATCACGCAGTGGGCATCCGCTGCGAAAAGCCGGACGAGCTGGACGAGGCGATCCACGAGATGATCGACACGCCCCGGCCGGTGATCTTTGATTGCGTTGTCGACCCGGCGGAAAACTGTTTCCCGATGATTCCATCCGGGCGGGCCCATAATGAGATGATTCTCGGCGACACTGCGGAGAGCCTTGAGGGCGCCGTCACCGCGGAAGGCAAGGTGATGGTGTAATGGCGCATCGCATCTCTTCGCCTCGCACCGGCGGCCGGTTTATCGTCCTCCGTGGAAGCGGAGGAGGATTTGCGGATGCTCCGACGGCACGCAGCAGTCTCTTCCCCAGCTTGCGCGCGTCTTCGTGCCCGGTGCTGGACAGCCGTTCGTGCTGGACATCGGCGTGAGCACGTCCCATTACCCAGCCGGGATCGCAGCGCAGGCGATCGAGGGTCACACGCTGGCGGTCATCGTCGATAACGAGCCGGGAGTGCTCGCCCGCGTCATCGGACTGTTTTCCGGGCGCGGCTACAATATCGAGAGTCTCACCGTCTCCGAGACCGAACACGAGAAGCACCTCTCGCGCATCACCATCGTGACCCGCGGCACCCCGATGGTGATCGAGCAGATCAAGAACCAGCTCGATCGCATGGTGCCGGTGCATCGCGTCGTCGACATGACGATCGCCGGCCCCGCCCTCGAGCGCGAACTCGCGATGGTCAAGGTGCGCGGCGTTGGCAATGATCGCGCCGAGGCATTGCGTCTCGCCGAAAAGTTCAAGGCGCGCATGATCGATACCGGCGAGGAGAGCTTCGTTCTGGAGATCACGGGAAGCGCGGACGAGATCGACCAGTTCGTGAGCCGGCTCTTGCCGCTCGGCCTTGTCGAAGTGTCCCGCACCGGCATCGTCGCCATTTCGCGCGGCGCGGACGCGATGTAACCGCCTTGCCCGGGAAGTAGGGGATTGAACGCCGTCCGTGGTTTGGCCAGACGGTTTCAAGGCGCTGGCGCGACATCCAGGATCGGCATAGCTAACCGCCTACCCTCGTTGCAACCTCGGTCTCGCTGCGCTCAGGGGGTGAACACGGCCCCTGGCTCATGTGGGCATCGCGGCGACTAACGACCAGGATCGGCGCAGATATACATTGTATATCTCAAGGGGAATATGATGAAGGTAACCGTTGCGAAATGGGGGAACAGCCTCGCAGTTCGCCTGCCGAGAAGCGTCGCCGCCGATCTCGGCTTTGGTCCGGGCACGCAGCTTGACCTGTTCGTCGCGGACCGGGGAATCCACCTGCACCGGCCCGCAAAGTCATCGGCCGATCTGCTCCGTGAAATGGTTGAGGAAATGAAACGTCTCGGCCCTGAAAACGAGCCTTCGAGCGTCGATTGGGGACCGGACGTTGGCACCGAGGTTATCGAAGGCGCCTATTCGCGTGGCGAGGTCACCCTGCAAGACATCCTGAAACGAAAGTCGGCCGACAAATCGCGCAAGAACTCCAAATCAGACAAGCATCGCGATGTTGCCCGACGCCGGTGACATCGCCTGAATCGACTTCGACCCCGTGAAAGGTTCGGAACAAGCCGGGCGCCGGCCCGCTCTCGTCATCACGCCGCGCAGCTATCACGAGCAATCTCGGCGCGCCTTGGTATGTCCGATCACAGCCCATACCGGGCGCTGGCCTTTCAATATTCGCCTTCCGCAGGGGTTGCGAACCGCGGGAAGCGTTCTTGTGGACCGACTGCGCGTCATTGATCGAACCCAGCAAATGTTTGCGGTTGTCGAACGGGTGCCTATGCCGGTACTTGTCGAGGTGCGCACGAAGCTTGCGGCTTTGTTGGGCATCGATATTACTTTTGGCGACCTGCCCAAGTGAACCGCCGCCATCTTTCGGCAAAGCGGTCGGAGCCTCTCTTGCGCAGCCGATAACCTGCTTAACTCCATCGAGAAGGAACAAGACATGCGCGTATATTACGACCGCGACGCCGACCTCAACCTCATCAAGGGCAGGAAGGTCGCGATCGTTGGTTATGGCAGCCAGGGCCATGCTCATGCCTTGAACCTTCGTGAGTCCGGCGTGAAGGACGTGGCGGTCGCTTTGCGCAAAGGCTCGCAAGGAGTGACGAAGGCGCAGAGCGAGAGCTTCCAGGTGTTCGAGGTCGCCGAAGCCGCCCAGTGGGCGGATGTCGTGATGATGCTGACACCGGACGAATTGCAGGGCGACATCTACCGGGACCATCTCGCCGCCAACTTGAAAGAAGGCGCGGCGCTGATGTTTGCCCACGGCCTCAACGTGCATTTCAATCTGATCGAGCCACGGCCCGATCTCGACGTGCTGATGATCGCGCCGAAGGGGCCCGGCCACACGGTGCGCTCGGAATATCAGCGCGGTGCCGGCGTTCCCTGCCTGCTGGCGGTTCATCGCGACAGTTCCGGAAACGCCCATGATCTCGCGCTGTCCTATGGCGCCGCGATTGGCGGTGGCCGCGCCGGCATCATCGAGACCACCTTCAAGGAGGAATGCGAGACCGATCTGTTCGGTGAGCAGTCGGTGCTGTGTGGGGGCCTCGTCGAGTTGATGAAGGCGGGCTACGAAACGCTGGTGGAGGCCGGCTACGCCCCGGAAATGGCTTATTTTGAATGCGTTCACGAGGTGAAGCTCATCGTCGACCTCATCTATGAGGGCGGCATCGCCACCATGAACTATTCGATCTCCAATACCGCCGAATACGGCGAATATGTCTCCGGCCCGCGCGTCGTGACGCCGCAGACCAAGGTCGAGATGAAACGCATCCTTGCGGACATCCAGTCCGGCCGCTTCGTCAAGGACTGGATGCTGGAGAACCGGGTGAACCAGACCTCGTTCAAGGCGACCCGGGCGAAACTCGCCGAGCATCCGATCGAGCAGATCGGCGCCAAGCTCCGCGAGATGATGCCATGGATCAAGCAGCGCGCGCTCGTCGACAAAAGCCGGAATTGACCGACTTTGTCTGGCCTGTCAGCACAACATGCGCCACTCGATGTTGATTTGGCTTTTTACTCTAAACGCGAATATCGCGGCATCGACGGTCGCGCGCCGATGACGGGAACCGAGTTGCCTCTTCCATTGCGATCGATTTGACGGAGAGTTCTTCGCCAGCCAGCCGCGCAAGCCGGCGACATCCGCACGAACAGGAGGCGACGAATGTCGCGATTCCAATCTCGGCGCCACAGGCACTACAGCGTGCGCGCCCAGGAATTTCGATAATGTCGAGGATGGCTCCGGCGAGGACGGTGTCGGCCGCAGCGATAGGGAAGCAGAATTGCAGGGCCTCGCTCAACACGCCGGACAATTTTCCGACCTCGAGCGTGACACGAACCACCCGGCGACCGCGCGCCGCTTCGACGGCGATGGCGACGATGTTCCGGCAAATTCCAAGTTCATGCATGGCAAGTCCTGCCCGACCGTTCCTTGGAAGCTGTGTGCCGGGCAACATCGACGGCGTCCCAGAGAAGAACGCGATTATTTCCGGAATCCGCGATGACGAACGTCCCGTCTGACCCGGAAACGGCATAGGGCCAGCATAAGCTGTCGCGCGTGACCGACGCCCAGCGATTATCCCCTTTGCGGTCGAAATCCATCTGGCCGGCGAGCCGGACGGCCGCCCGGCCACTTTCAATCATCGTTGCGTCGAAACCCATGAGGCGTGAATTCGCCGTGTCGGCGACGACCACGAGGCCATCTTTCACGGCCATCCCATAAGGCATGTTGAGGGTCGCCGCGGTCGGATGATAGCCGCCGCGGTTATGGTCGCGGGCTGTGAATTCCATCTGGCCCAGCACGGCATCGCATGGCGCGCCATCGTATCGCGGCAGTGCATTCCAGACCATCACACGATTGAGCCCGGCATCGGCAACGAATAACCCGGTGCCGCTGGCTGCGACGCCGTGGGGCCAGCGCATGCCCGCGGCGCCACTGAACCGATCGATGCTGTCGTCGCGCGTCAAAAAATCCGCTTGGCCGAGCACCAGGTCGGCTGGCTGTCCGTGCACGGATGGGATGCGGTTCCAGACGAGCACCCTGCGGTTTCCTGTATCGGCAACGACCAGCCGGTCATCGTGGATAAGGACTCCGTAGCACCAGTTCAACGTGTCGGCTCCCGGCTGCGGCAGGCCGCGATTGGCATTGCCGGAATGAAAGTCGGCCTGCCCGACCACAATATCGGCCGGGGTATTCGACCGAATGGGAAAGCCTTGCCATAACAGCACGCGATGATTCCAGGCATCGGCGACAGCCAAAACGCCATTCCCGTAAGCGATGCCGGTTGGAACGTTCAGCGTGTCTGCAGCGATGAAGCCGGCGGCGTTACGACCTTCGCGCGTGAAATCGGGCTGACCGATGAGCAGGTCGGCCGGCGCGCCGTCGACATCCGGCGTCTCGTTCCAGATCATTACCCGGTGATGACCGGTGTCGCATATCGCGAGTGGCCCGGCCAAACTCGCAAGGCATGTGCCGCGCGGTCCAAACAGCGTGTCAGCCGCAGCGACGATCGGCGACGCCGGCCCGCGGCAGCCGAGGACGACGCGGGCGCCGCGTGGATCAAGCAAGGCAGGTACGCGGTCGCAGCGCACGGATTCATGGGGGCGACGCTGCGCGAGCGAAACTTTCACCGCGCGATCCGCACTTCGATCCGACCTGCAAGTATACGCACCGCATACGGCTGCAAGGCCAAGTCGGGTGCGGTCAGACAGATGCCGGTTGCGAGGTCATAACGAAAGCCGTGATGCGGGCAGGTCAAGATTCCCGCATCGACGGTTCCGTGGCTCAACGGCGCGCCAAGATGCGCACAAGCGTCACGAAAGCATGCCACCGCGCTCCCGTGACGGAACAACAGCACCCGAGTGCCGTCGAGT
This sequence comes from uncultured Alphaproteobacteria bacterium, assembly GCA_963844635.1. Classification (GTDB taxonomy): domain Bacteria; phylum Pseudomonadota; class Alphaproteobacteria; order Rhizobiales; family Xanthobacteraceae; genus JAJPKK01. Next base: position 68,866 of record CAWJPD010000010.1, on the reverse strand, counting down.
TGGAGCGGCTTCGCCCCTGGATCGGGGATGTCCACGATCGCGCCGGCAGGGTGCCACCGGCCGTTGCTTTCGATGGCGAACGGGCTTGCAAACGCCGCAGACTTTGTGGTCGCGCTGCGAACATGCACGACTTCCGTAATTTCGGGGCATGCCTCCTGCACCGCCTTCTTGACGCCGGCATGGAACGTGAGAGCCGATGCCGCACAACTGTCGCAGGTCCCAGTGAACCGGACCTCGATTCGAGGCGGGTCGAGTGCCACCAGTTCGACATCGCCACCGTGCGAAGCCAAGATCGGGCGCACGCTCAATAGAGCCGCCTCCACGCGCTCGCCGAGACTGGCCTTGACCAGCCCGTGATAGCGCAGGACCGCATGGACGACCCTGTCCTCGGCGGCTGTCTTCAAGGCGGCAAGCGCATGGGGTTCTTCGCGCAATGCCTTGATAAGCCGTCGCAAAGCGGCGTGATGCAAGGCATCGAGCGCACGGCGGTAGTCGTCTATGGTGTCACGCGTTCGATCATCCCAGCCAGCGACGACCCGTTGCACTCGCTCGATTTCAGCAACCAACTCGATGAGTTGATCGCCTTCACGATCCGACCAGGCCTTTTCAGTCGCGTGGGTCACTTGTATTTCACGTTTTCAAACAGATAGGGCTGGACAGCGCCGCCGAGGAAGCCGCCCACCACCGCCACCACCACCAGCGAGTTTGCAGCCCAGGATGCCAGGACAGTCGCAACCGCGGTGAGGCAGATGCCAATGGCCAGCCGCCTGTAGAAATATCCGGGGTCACGAAACAACTTGCCGGTCAACAGCAACTCGACCGCATGTTTGGCAAGATCGATCATGGCGCGCCGTAACGCATCCCTGCGACCAAGAGGACGCCAATGGTCACGCCTGCCGCCCCGCCGAGCAAGCCGTAGAGCATCCCCATGATCGCGGATGTATGAAAGCCCAAGGCATTGCCTCCACGGATGACCCCGCCGACGGCACCTCCCGCGGCGGTCGCGATAATGCCGGCAGCGATCGCGATGGCGATGTCAGCTGGCGACAGGTTCCCCAGCATCGCGAATCCTCAGGTTGCGAGGCATCGAGTTCGACGAACCAACCAATGCCGATGTGTCTGCTGCGAGCTCGCGCAGTGCCTCTTCCACGATATGCGCCTTTTCGATCTCACCATGCTCGTTGAAAAGCTCGTGCGCCTCCTGGTAGTAGGACCGAGCCGTCTCGAGATGGTCAGAGCGATGTCCCTCGGACGGATCGGGGCGCAGATTGCATAGGCAATTCGCCTTGTTGGCGATCGTGTTGGCATATTCGAGCGGCGTGCGTTCGCGGCAGCGCACTTTCAACGCTTCGTCATAAGCCTCGATGGCGCGCAGATTGTTTTCGAACGCATGGCTCGATGAGGCATATTGCAACGCGTTGCCGAGATTGTTCTGCAGCATCGCGTATTCGAGGGGATGGTCGATCAGGTTGACGACTTTGAGCCCTTCCTCGAACGCCTGCACGGCGAGCGCCTCGCGCATCTTCGCGCGCTCGTCGGTGAGGCGGGATGGCGAGAAACGCGGTCGCAAGGTTGTTCTGCAGGATCGCGAATTCGACAGGAAAACGTCGGCGGTCGAAGGTGCGCAAGGCTCGCTGATAGGCAGCGATCGCGTCGGTCAAGCGGGCGCGGCCGGCGCCGGCGAGGGTTTGAATGACGAGTCCGAGGTTCATCTCGGCCTCGGCAATCTCCTCGGGGCGGCCGATGTCTCGGCGAGGACAGGAATTGCGTCGGCAAAGGCCGCGCGCGCCGCGTTCCAGCGCCGCGATCCCTTCCTCCGGCAGCGCCTGGAGCGCCGTTGCGCGGCGCGCGGTGATGCGCGCGCGGAGGAGACGGTCGTCTGGTGGGCATAGACTCGATGGCATGGTCATAAAGGGCAACCGCTGCATGCAGATGGTCCGGCGTCTTCGGCCGCTGCTGCAGCCCCATCGCCAGTTCCATCAGCATTTCGGCGCGCTCGGCCGTGCTCGCGGTCTCGTCCTGCGCCGCCGTCAATGCAGCGCGAACGAGGCTCTCGACGCGGGTCGAGCGCGGGGCGGCACGTCATCGGTCATGACGCTCGGCGCCCTTTCTGTGTGGCGATCAGCCTATCAATACGCTCGGGCGACCGCGACAACGGAAGCCGCGACCGGCGTCGGAGAGTCCGATTCCGTACTCCAGCGATTTTGCTTCGATGAGGAACACAGTGACGTCGGCCGGAAATGCTCGCCTGGAACATCATGCGGCCGGCGTGGAGCGCGTCGCTCCAGCGAAAATCGTGCGTCGTGATCGAGCGGGCGATGGCGCCGCTCCAGTGCGGCGCCCGGAACCTCGAAAATCGCGCCCGGCTGGAGCGCCGGAGCGGCAAGCATCGACGATGACCAGCGTCTCGCAACCGCGGGCGGCAAACATCACCGCCATGCCGTCGGTCCCGGCATCGAGCAGCAGGACATCGCTGGCGACGCCGAGCTCATCGCCAACGCACGAATGACCGCAGGCCCGACGCCGTCGTCGCTGCGGTTGGAATTGCCGCAGCCGATAACGCCGACACGCCGGACCGATGTCGCCGTCGGCGATCGTTCCGGCTTCACTGCGGGACAACGGCACGAAATCGGGTCAACTGCGTTCAAATCCGCCACAGCCGGCACCACCAATCGGGTTCGACCGGCACGGCCAGTTCGGGCAGGTCGCACCATTTGCGGTTCACCAGGAAGTTCATGCATTCCATGCAGCGCATCTTGTCGGGACCGTAGGGGTGATCGAGGAAGCCGCCGATCACCAGCTTGCCCTTGAGGTCGTTCGGAGCGAGGCGCGCAACTCGACGAGAATCTCGTCGAATTCCTTCTCGGTCTCCGGAAACGGCTCGACCTGCGTTTTGAGCCCGTCCGCCAGCATTTCGGCGATCGTGCTCGAGCAAATCCGCCTGTCGCCTGGGTTCATTTATCGCGCCTGCGCAATTGGTCGGAATGGCGATCGCAAACGCGTTCACGCGGTGCGGAAGCGGGCAAGTTCATCGCCGGTGCAGGCATCGTGCGCGTGCACGGTACAGACGAGGCAGGAATCGATATGAGCGGCAGACGTGACCGACTTCGACCGGATCGGGCGGGTCCGCGATCGGCGTCCCGATCAACGCTTCCTCGATCGGGCCGCGGTCGCCATTGGCCGATCGCGGGCCGACATTCCATGTCGTCGGCGCGACGATCTGGTAGTTCTTGATCTTGCCGCCCTGCACGTCGATCCAATGGCATAGCGCGCCGCGGATCGCCTCGGTTGCGCCCCAGCCGCGCCCGTCGCGCTCGATCGGCTTGATGTACCACGGGTCTTTCAGACGGAACTCGCGCAGACATCGCTCCGCCTCGCGGTAAAGTTTGACGACCTCGTGCATGCGGGCGAAATGGCGCAGCATGACGCTCGCGCCGCCGAGCCTGCGATACATGTCGAGAATGAGCGGGTCGTGGTGCTGCCACGACTCGCCGTGCCGGGCCGCCGGCGATAAGCTGCCGCGCAAGCGGCCCGGCCTCGAGCCGGCCCGCGCTCTCGTGGCGCACGGCCGTCGACCATGAATACCGGCCCTCGAAATCGGTGGCGATTGTCATGCGTCGGGCGTGGTGACGCGATCGTAGGGATGCGCGCCCCCGGCCTCGTCGTACCAGGCAGTGGGCTGTGTCCTCTCGCGTAGCGGCCTCGTCCATCATCTGATGAGTATCGGCGTGTCCATCGTAGACGCCGCCCTTTCATGATCACGGCGGCCTGGCGCGCGAGCGATGGTCGGGCGGTTGTATCTGTCCTCGTGCGGCAGATAGCCCCACGAAACATAGCGGCCGATGCCGCTGCCATAACGATCGAGGCCGATATCCTCGCTCATCCGCCAAAACAGGCCGAGATCGGAATTGGCGTGCTCAGGACGTTCGTCGAGCCAGGCCAGGAAATCGTCGTAGCTACGAATCTCCTCGTAACGCTCGATCGAGCAGCCGAGCCAGACCGGCTCGATCCAATTGCGTGCGGAAATATTCGAGGATCGACCAGCGCGCGGGTCACGTCGGTCAAGGTTGGCGCGCACATCACGCCGCCCGGCACCATGTAGCTCGAATGCGGCCATTGTCCGCCGAACAGGGCATAGATCTCGACCGGCCGCCCCGAAATGGTGACGCCGATTTCGTAGGTCTTGCCGGTATATGGTGCCCAGCGATCGCACCGCCTCGTCGTAAAACTTCGAACTCGCGTATTTCCTGTTCGTGTAGTCGATCATGAACAGGCCGTAGTGGTGTCGCGGCAGGCTCTGCAGGCTTTCCGCGATCTGGCCGAGGTTGCGAGCAAGGATCGCGTTGCGCGGCACCTCGGTCTGCCAAGCGGTGTCGAGCGCCCAGGCGGCGCAGGTCAGGTGCGATGCGCCGCAGATGCCGCAGGCGCGCGGCGTGACGACCAGCCCGGCCTGCGGATCCTTGTCGCGCAGGATGACTTCGAAGCCGCGGAAAAGCTCGGCCTGCGTCCAGGCGTTGACGACCTCGCCATCGTCGAATATCGACGCGAACGTCGAGGTCGCCTTCGACGCGGCCGACCGGTGAGATGTCGAGGGTCTGCACGTGCAACTGACATTGCGTCTGTCTTTGCCATTGTCGAGCGGGAAGCCCCCGGCCATCACGCACACAACCTTGGTTTCAGACGACGAAGATGTCGTCTTCGGCCCAGCGCGGCGACGACCGCCTTGGCGGTCGCGGCGAGCTTGATGTAGGCGATCCTGTCGATGCCGGTCGGCATCGACTTCGGCACGCCCATCACCGTCTGCGTCTTGAAAACGGTGCCGGGCGCGAGATCGTGGAACGGGAATTCCGGCTCGGTGCAGCCGAGGCACGGCATCCCGGCCCGCGTCTTCGAAGACTGCCGATTCCACAGGATGCGGTTGCACGGCGAATGGGTCATCGGTCCGCGGCAGCCGAGATCGTAGAACAGGCAGCCCTTGCGTTGGCCGAACTCGGTGGCCGAAACCTTGTAGGCAAAATGCATGTTGCGGGTGCAGCCGATCTGCGTGAAGCTGGTGAAGAAAGTCTTCGGCCGCTGGAAAACATCGAGTGAAATATCCGCCGCCCGGCCGGTGGCGAGCGCGACGACGATCTGCGATATCCAGTCGGGATGCGCCGGACAGCCGGGAATGTTGATTACCGGCAACCCGCCCTTCGAGCGATAATCGGCGCCCAGAAATCCGCCGTGGCTGCTTTTGAGAAATTGCAGGCCGGTGCTTTCGGTGGGGTTCGGCGAGGTCGCCGGGATGCCGCCCCAGGTCGCGCAGTCGCCGATACCGACGAGATAGGTCGCGACCTTGGAAAGCTCCCTGACCCAATCCTTCATCGGACGGCCGGCGAACCGATTCCACTGACCGGTCCCCTTCGGCGCGTTCACCACAGTCCCCTCGAAAACGAAAATATCGAGCGGCAATTCGCCAGACCACGAGCGCTCGCAGCAGTGCCCGCAACCCGTCGCCCAATTCCATGCCGAGAGAAGGATGCCAAAGAATGTTGATGCCGAAGTCGGTGACGAGATCGCAGACGCTTGGTTCCTCGGCATTGAAGAAGGACATCGTGTTGCCGGAACAGGCGCCGCCCTGGAGCCAAAGCAGATTCGCCATCAGTCCTCCGGCGGATGCACTTGATTCGCTTACGAGAACTAGCATGTTTCCAATCGCGGATCAAACCACCGGGCACATCGAGATCCCGAATGAAAACACGCTGAACAAGGCTGACGGAAGTTCGTTTGCCGCCGATAAATCTGCGAGGAAACCACTTGTTAGCTTTAATAACGAGGTCGCAAAACCATTATTTTAAACCACGAATAAAATAAGAGAAAATCCCTTTTGCAAGTTAAAGCCGATGTGGCTTTGCCGGTATCCGATTAAGCAATATTTCAGTAATTTCTGCGTTTATTCGTATCACGAAGATGCATTGAAAGAAGTCTTTTTGATGCTCGATGTCTTCAAAATGATCGAGACGGCCATGCCCTACCAGGGACTTTACGATCCATGGCTGGTCGGTGCGTCAGTCATGATCGCGATCATGGCGGCATTTGGTGCGTTCTCGATCTCGTCGCGCATGGCGGCCTCGACATCGTGGCAGGCTCGTTGGGCGTGGGCGAGCGTCGGTGCGTGCAGCATGGGTGCCGGCATCTGGGGCATGCACTTTATCGGGATGCTGGCGTTCTCGCTGCCATGCGGGGTGAGCTACGATCCGCTTGGTACCCTGCTGTCGATGATCCCGGGAATCCTTGCGAGCGGCGTCGCTCTGCATGTCATTGGCCGCGTGAAGCGAGCCCGGGCGGCTACGCCTGATCGTAGGCGCCGTCCTCATGGGCGCCGGCATCGCGGCAATGCATTACTCCGGGATGGCAGCGATGCGGCCGGATGCGGTCATGCGCTTTCAGCCGGCCCTCGTCCTCGTTTCTGCTTTCGTCGCTGTTGCACTTGCCTTTATCGCGCTGGAGGCTCGGTTCGAGCTGCGGCGCTATCAGGTGTCGGCCGCGATCTCCACGGCGCTCGCCGCGACGATCATGGGCGCCGCGGTCGCCGGCATGCATTACACCGCGATGCAGGCGTCGGTCTTCTTTCCGACTGCGGTCGAACAGCCCGATCGTCGCCGCAATCGCGACAACCCCGATGGCAGTACTGATCACGCTGATCTCGGTACTCGTTGCCGCCGTCGCCATGATCGCTTCCATTGCCGGACGCCAGTCGGACCTCGCGGCGGTGCTGACGGACGAAGTGGCGCGCCGCCAAGCCCTCGAACACGAAGCGCAACGCGAGCGCACCCGTCTTCAGTCGATCTTCGATGCCGCGGTGGATGCCATCATCACCACCGACCAGAACGGCCGTATCGCGCAATGGAGTTCGGGCGCCGAACGCATTTTTGGCTATGCCGCCGATGAGGTTCTCGGTCGCGAGCTGCCAATTCTCGATCCGCAACATTCCGAGAATTCGGTGGACGCGGCCTCATTTCTGACGACCGGCGAGGCGAAGACCGTCGGCAGCCGGCGGGAACTGACCGGCACCCGCAAAGACGGCACAGAATTTCCAGCCGAACTCACCGTCAGCGAGGTCCGCAGCAACGAGGAGATCTTTTTCACTGGGATCCTGCGTGACATCACGGAGCGCAAGCGCGCCGAGAACGAGCTTGTGCGGGCCCGCGAGGAGGCCGAAGCGGCCAATCTTGCCAAGTCTCAGTTCCTCGCAACCATGAGCCATGAAATCCGAACGCCGATGAACGGCGTTCTCGGCATGGCCAACCTTCTCGCCGCGACTTCGCTGAACGATCGCCAGCGCCGGCTGGTCGAGAACGTGTCGCGATCTGGACAGGCCCTGCTCGGGATCATCAACGACATTCTCGACTTCGCGAAGATCGAGGCCGGCAAGTTCGAGCTGTCGGCATTGACGTTCGACATCCATGAGGCGATCGCCGAGCTAACCGACCTGTTTTCCGAGCGGTGCGCCAAGAAGGGCATCGAATTCATCTATTTCGTCGCCCAGGACATCCCCACCCGGGTTGTCGGCGACCCGGTGCGGCTGCGCCAAATTCTCGTCAATCTGGTCGGCAACTCCATCAAATTCACGGAGAGAGGCGAGATCCTCGTCGAGGTTTCGCTCGCGCGCGGCGATGCTGACGGCGTCGTCCTGAACTTCGTCGTGGAGGACACCGGTATCGGCATCCCCCCGGAGCACTGCGCCCGTATCTTCGAGTCGTTTCATCAGGTCGACGGCTCGATGACCCGGGCGCGTGGCGGCTCGGGACTGGGCCTTTCGATTACCCGTCAGATCGTCGAAATGATGGGAGGCAAGATCTCCGTCGAAAGCGAACTCGGCCGCGGCTCGCGCTTCTCTTTCAGCGCGTGCTTCCGGCGCGCGCCGCAGAAAAGCGAGAGCGACGACCAGAGCGAACCGAGGCACTTGCCACATGCGCTGCGGGCCGTGCTCGCCGACGCGAACGCGGTGAGCGCGCACGTCATTTCGCTTTATTTGGCCAGCTGGCAAGTCGATGCCACCGTCGTTTCGAGCATCGAAGAAGCGCAATCCGAGCAGCTGGCGGCCGCGGAGCGGGGGGAGCCGTTCGACGTCGCAATTCTCGACGTCAAGGGGTTTGGTGCAAAGGCGGTGGATTTCGCGAAAGCCTGTGTCGCATCGAGCGCTCACCGCACCGAACCGGTAGTCCTGGTCGGCATTGAGAGCTACATGACCGATCCGAGCCTGGAAACGCTCGACGCGATCGTCGTGCCAAAGCCGGTTCGGGCATCGGAACTGTTCAATGCGTTGGTTTCAATTGCATCGGACGGCGGCCAGCGAAACCTGTCCTCGCATTTCCTGCGTCGCAAGGAACAGAAGGAACTGCCGCACTTTCGCCGCCCGCATCCTTGTCGCCGAAGACAATGCGGTTAACCAGGAGGTCGTCACCGGCATTCTCGAGACGCTGGGCTGCAGCGTAATCACCGCACCGAATGGGCGCGCCGCATTCCGCCGCTTCTCGGAAGAGAAATTCGACGTCGTTCTGATGGATTGCGAAATGCCGGTAATGGACGGCATCGAGGCGACGCGGCGCATCCGCCAGTACGAGACGATGATCCAGGGGCTTCCCGACGGCGAAGGGACCAGGCACACACCGATCGTGGCGCTCACTGCCCATGCGCTGAACGACGTTCGCGACAAATGCCTCGCGGCCGGCATGGACGACTTCCTGGTGAAGCCATTTGAAAGTCATCAGTTGGCTGCAATCCTGTCGCGGTGGCTGACGCCCGTTGACGCGCCGCCGGACCAGCCCACGATGGATGCCGCGGCTCCGGCCGCTGACACGGCGCGCAAGAACGCCGTTATCGACGCACAGGTGATCGACGGGTTGCGGGTGCTCGACCGCAAAGGCGGCCCTTCGCGGCTCGGACGAGCCATTTGCCGCTTTACCGAAATTGCCCCTCCAATTGCGGCGACCATTCGCAAGACCTGCGAGACCAGCGATGCCGAGGCATTGTGGCAGGCCGCGCACAGCCTGAAATCCAGCGCGGGCGCGCTGGGTGCCAAACAGTTGTCGCAGCTCTGCAGAGACATCGAAATGCGTGCCCGCGCCTCAGGGTCGGAGGCGGCGAGGCCGCTCGTCGAAAAACTCGACGATAACCTGGCGGCGGCGATCCGCGGCCTGCAAGCCCTGATCGGAGACATGCATGCCGCTTAGATTGATCGAAAAAGCGTTTGAACAGGGCGCGGCGGATATCACGTGCCATCTCCCTGGCCTCACACCCTCGGCTGCCCAAATCCTGATCGTCGACGATGATCCGGTGGGCCGCTCGCTCATGCGCGATTCGCTCGAAGACGTAGGATTTGCGGTCGTCGAGGCAGAGGATGGGGTCGACGCTTTCCAGCTTTGCAGCCGCTCGGTGCCGTCGCTTTTGATCGTTGACGCTGTAATGCCGAACATGGACGGCTTCGAGCTGTGCCGCAAACTGCGCAAGGCTGCGGCGACCCAGTACGTGCCGATCCTGATGGCAACCGGGCTCGAGGATCACCATTCGATCACCAAGGCCTATGAATCGGGGGCCACCGATTTTATCGTCAAGCCGATCAACTGGCTGATTCTAAATCACCGCATCCGCTACATGCTGCGGGGAGCGGGAGACTTCAAGGAACTACGCCAAAACCAGCATCGTCTTCGCCTGGCGCAGGAACTTGAGCGTGAGCAGAACGAACGTTTCGAGGCGGCGCTCGGCAACATGTCGCAAGGCCTGTGCATGATCGGCCCCGACGGCCGGTTGATCGTCGCCAATCAACGCTTCCGGGATCTTTATCACTTGACTGCCGCTGCCGCGGCAACGGGGCAGTCAATGGCTCAGGTCTTGGGAGCAAGTCCGCTGTTTGCGGCCGGTGGCCCGAAAGAGGCCATGGCGCTTGCGGAACACCTCACCCTCGCCTCCAGACGCGATAGTGCCGTGATCACGCAGGAACGGGCCGACGGCCGCGTCATCACCATCAACCACGAACCGATGCCCGGCGGGGGCTTCGTCGACACTTTCACCGACGTGACGGAACAGCGGATGGCGGAAGCGCGGATCGCCCATATGGCGCTGCACGACCCTCTGACCGACATGCCCAACCGCGTCCTGTTCCGCCAGCGTCTGGACGCAGCGATTCACGACGTGATGCGCGGCGGCTATTGCGCTGTGCACTGCCTCGATCTCGACCAGTTCAAGGGCATCAATGACACGCTCGGTCATCCGGTGGGGGACGCCCTTCTCAAGGTCGTAAGCGAGAGGCTGCGCCACATCGTAAGGCAAAATGATACCGTCGCCCGCCTTGGCGGCGATGAATTCGCCGTCGTGCAAAGCGGCATCGACAGCGTCAACGATGCCGACGTCATGGCGACGCGCCTGATGCGCGAGCTTTGCGCCCCTATCGATGTCGCGGGTCACCAGGTGGTGGTCGGCACCAGCATCGGCATCGCGGTCGCGCCGGGCGACGGGCTCGATCCGAGATCTGCTACTCAAGGCAGCTGACATCGCGCTCTACCAAGCGAAAAAGGATGGTCGTAATCGTTATCGCTTTTTCGAAGCGGGAATGGACGTTCTGATGCAGGAGCGGCGCGAACTCGAGCTCGACCTGCGCAAGGCGATGCTGGCCGAGGAATTCGAGCTGTTCTTTCAACCCCTCGTCAACCTGGAGCAAGAGCGCATCACCGGGTTCGAGGCGCTGTTGCGGTGGCGCAGTGCGAAGCGCGGCATTGTTTCGCCCGCGGATTTCATACCTCTCGCCGAAGAGATCGGATTGATCGTCCAGATCGGCGAATGGGTGCTGCACAAGGCGTGCCAGCTCGCCGTCTCGTGGCCCGAGCCTCTCAAGGTGGCGGTCAACATATCGGCGGTTCAATTCAAGGGGCGCCACCTGATCCAGGCGGTGACCCGTGCGTTGCAGGAATCCGGCCTCGATCCGGCACGGCTGGAGCTTGAAATCACCGAGTCGGTCATGATCCATGATTTCGACTCCGCGCTCTCGGTGCTCCATCAACTCAAGAATCTCGGCGTGAGCATTTCGATGGACGATTTCGGTACCGGCTATTCATCGCTCAGCTATCTGCGCAGCTTTCCGTTCGACAAGATCAAGATCGATCAGAGCTTCGTCAGAGAGCTTGGAAACAAGTCGGACTGCAAGGCGATCATCCGTGCCGTCACCGGCATGTGCGAGAGCCTCGGGATCACGGCGACGGCTGAAGGAGTCGAAACGACCCAGCAACTGAACCTGCTGCAAGCGGAGCGATGCACGGAAATTCAGGGATATCTGGTCAGCAAGCCTCGGCCCGCAATCGAAATTCCAAACCTGATCCGCGATTTCAGGCGCAATCTGCGACAGGAGCTGTTTCCGGCCCTGATTGCGCGGGCTCCATCCCTGCTTCCGGAGCCGGATCCCACCTTAAAAGTACCGGCCGAATGAAATGCCTCATGAGATCGCGCCGACCACGCCACGCGAAGAACAAGCGGGACGTTCGGCGCGGCTCCTGTCAATCGCCTGCGAAATGGCGAGTGACGCATCCCATTCGCATGCTGAATTGGCGCCCATACAGAAGCGCTCATTCGCCTTACGCGAATCGATCAATCGGTGTGGGCAGCTTCGCCGTCAGTTGATGGCGAAGCAATAGAGGTGCCCGGCGCCGCCGGTGTTGATCAACGATTGTTTGGTGCATCCCTGGGTAAGATGTGACGCGATCCAGGATGTGTTCTGGCCACCGCGGTCCGAGTGACCGATCATCGCTCGTGCACGATCCGCCGGCACGTTCGTATTTGTTTGCGGGTACGCCATCGCATCCGAAGACCAGTTGTTGCAGGTGTGGTCGTATCCATCGGTATACGCCCGGCCATCGGGATCCGAGCCCGTCAGAATGTCGTGCTGATTGCCGGGAATCTGTTCGCCACGGACACTCAATGCGGTTTCGCGCCGGATGTCGTTGCGGTCGCGCTGCTGATCGCCATGCAGGTCGGCAACACTGCTGGCAATCAACTCATGTTTGACATTATACCACGGCCCGGTACCGATGCGGTCGCGCGCGTTGATGCGCGGGATGGCGCCCTTCTGTTCCTGGCTGAGATAGGCGTGCCATGTTCGACCCGCCTCTCGCCCGCCGAGCGCCTGCGCGGCATTCTGGCAAATCTGGTCAGCGCCAGCGAGGCCGCCGAGATTGCCTGACCCCGTTGGATTGTCGGCAATGAAAAAGCTGATGCCACACTCTTGACAGGTGGGTAGCGGCACCGGCCCCTGCTGGGCCTCTGCCAACAAGGCGGCCGATCCGAGAAGCGCCGCAGCGACTGCAGAAACAACGAGTGCCCTGTTCATATACTCCTCCCTTGCTGTTTTTTCGACATCCAGCGCCGCGCGGAGCCGCGAATGCGGCAGCGCACGTTTACGAAGAAGCCGGCGCGGAGCGGCGTTCGCCCTTTAGCGGCAGGGCGTGCCCGGATCGCCGCGGAGCTTTGCGGCCAAAAGTTTTGCAGGCGGCGGCACCGATCACAGCGACAAATCCTAACGCAAGCACCTGCCATGCCGGAGGGTATCCCACGTCGAGGATAGCAATCGAGAAATTATAGCCAAGCGTTTCCACGGCGTCGAAACCACGCCGCGACCACAGGAAGCCCGCCTCGAGAAACGCCGCGACGAGGCACGATGTGAACGCGAGCACCGCCAGCGCCTTGGCATTCGTCCCAAGGCCACGTCGGTCAAGAACTCTCCACAGCATCAGCCAGACGAACAGCGCGGTCAGCGTGTACTGTTCCGGATAAGTGCCGCGCGCCAGCACGATATGAAGGATCGCGAGGCCGCTGATCACATAATTCGTGGTATGCAGCCGCTGCCAGTTCCTCGCTCCCAGGTATCTGATCGCGGCATCCACAGAGGTCGCGCCGAGCACAATAAGCCCGATGGTCGAGAGCGTTGCCACAATCAGTGTCAGCCGTGCCGCCATATCGTTGAAGATCGAGGTGAACTCCCAACGGCGCATTGCGAAATACATGATGACGTGGGCAAGCGTGTAGACGAGCGCCGCCACCCCGACCATCCGGCGGACGTCGATGAGGGCCGGCCACCGGAATATTCTGGCGGCCGGCGTGATCGCAAGCGCCATCAGCAGAACAACAGTCGCCCAGACGCCGGACCAGTAGGTCAGGCTGCCGAACGCAACGGCAAGGCTTCCATAGTCCCCGGTGCCGACCAGATAGGCGGTGCGGAGCGCAGGATATAGCATAAGTACGAACGTGCTCGCCTTGAGCCGGGAAAACCGCCTGCTTCTGTCCTGCCAGGGCCAAATCATTTGCAAAGTCATTATCGCCGTCGCAATCAATAGCTCTGTGTGATCGGAACAAGCCTAGTCCAAACTGGCGCCATGATCCAGATGCCTGGGCCAAAAGTCTCCGGATGCGGAGAAATGGGCCGCGCTCACAAAGGGAACGAAAGGGGGCGCCATTTTCAGGCTACGGTATAGGCCACCGTGACCGCCCGATGCGAGACCTTATTCGGTCGGCCCTCGAAAGTGGCGATTACAATCACTGCACCGGCGTGCATTGCAGGTCGGCGCCCACGGTCAAGGGGCCGGAATAGGACTTCTTCAAATCGGCGATGGCTGCTTCAAGATTAAACTGTCCGATGTGGCTGACGATCAAGCGCCCGACGCCCGCCTGTTGAGCAATGCGGCCGACCACCGCAGGGGCGGCATGGAGTGGACTGGTAGCACCGGCGGCAATGGCGAGGTGCATGATGAGAACGTTTGCCCCTTTTGCGAAATCGACGAAGCGCGGGTCGGTCCCGTTCTGGTCGGTGCTGAACACGATCGACATGCCGTGCGTCTCGACCCGATAAGCAAGCGCCGGCATGTTACCGTGAGGTATCCCCGACGCCGTCACCTTCATTCCCTGGCCGTCAAACACCATCGACGGTTGCGCTTTCGCCGTATCGATGACGGTTGGCTCCAGTAGCACACCATTGCGGCCGGGGGTCCCTAATGCCCCACCGAGTACCTCGAACGCGCCAGTCTTGGCGTCGAACAAGCGGGCGAGAAAAGTCACGAAGTCCGGCGCCACATCATTGCCGGATGGCCCGGAAATCGGGAGCGGCGCCTTGCGGGCCTGGGCGCTGAGCCACAAAATGGCGGGCAGATCGGATACATGGTCCGGATGAAGGTGGCTGATCGCGATCATCGCCAGATCGTTGAGACTGCCTCGGGCCTGGCCAAACCGCAGGAAAGCGCCGCCGCCGGCATCGACGAGGAGCTTCGATTGGCCGTCGACCCACAACAAATATGAAGCCGACGCGCGCTCGGGGTTGATCTGCGGTCCGCCGGAGCCAAGGACCTGGACGGCCACCGAATTGCCGACGCAACTCTGCGCCGGGGCCACGGACGGCATGGCCATTAATAAGAGCAAACTCGCCGCGCCGGCTCTAATCATGATGGCTCCTCGCAAATGCACACCGACCTTTACTATTAGGGCTTGAAGGGTTTGTCGACAACGCAGAGGTCGACGTGGGGGCGCCTAACCCAAGCGGAGCGGTCGTACGACGGGCGTACGGGACAAGGTGAGCCAATTGCGGATGACGCGACGCATTTTTGCAAGCGCGGCAGCGAAAAGATTGGTCGCATCGGCGTCTGTCGCGCCGAGCGTGGACCAGGCGTGCGCTTCGATTTCGCTGGCGGTCGGGTGCATGATTTGTCTCCAGGGTGTCTGTTCGTGGAGTAGTCGTGCACTGCTCCGCCCGGGTTCATGCTGCCACGCGAAATTGGTCACGCAAGCCGGAAAAATTTGAGCCGCGGCCTGGACCGTCGGGAGCCGATCGAGCACCCCCTTGCGCGCGCCCGTGAGGCGGCCCCGCTGGCCCCTTGCTCTGCGGCTTAGGGCGCCCGCGAAAAATAACTGCACCGGTACTCGGTAAATTCAGCAGTCTGACGCAGGGAACAGCCCGAGGAATGTTTCAGTTGTTTTCGCGGGAACACTTACACTCCATAGCCCGTATTGGCCTCGTCGCTCGATCGCTTCAACGGGACAAATCGGACCATCCTGCCGTGGAAAATATCGGACCGCACCAGCCGGTCCCGACCTTGCATCCTCTTCTTCTGGACTTTCAAGACATGCTGAGCGTTGGCGCTGCCGACCGGAATCACCATCGTGCCTTCGGGCGTCAATTGATCTAGAAGCGCAGGTGGGATGTGGTCGATACCGCAGGTCACAATGATCTTGTCGAACGGCGCTGCCTCCTGCCATCCGAAATATCCATCAGCGTGCATGATGCTGACAGATTTGTATTCGTTATAACCTCTGTCGATAAGAGAGGCGTAAAGCATGTGGGTGCGCTCCGCCAGTTCCTTCACGAGTTCGACAGTGAAGACATTCCCGGTCAAAGCCGCCAGGTAGGCTGACTGGTAGCCAGCCCCAGTCCCGATTTCGAGCACCTTGTCGCATTCCTTCACGTCAAGGGCACCTGTCATTCGGGCAACGATCTGCGGTCCTGAAATCGTGGAACCAAAGCCGATGTCCAGGTACCGAGCCTCGTAGGCCAAGCCCACGTCCCGTTTCAGAACGAATTCCTCGCGTGGTGTCATCAGGAATGCGCGCGCGTTCCGGACATCCGGCAATTCCTGCGTTTTGCGCAATTCCACGAAGCGGTTCCAGCGCTGTACCAAAAAAACCGGCTGTTCACCGCGAACAGCCTGCATCCAGGTGATGAATTTGTCACGGTCGTCGGTCGGCGGCATACCGTCTACGTCGTATAGACCAGCGAACGCCGTCTGCGGGAGGCCCAATACCGTCGCGCCCGCAGCTGCCCTTGCTGCGTTGGCAAGAAATGCTCGGCGCGTGGAAATGTTGCCCATGAACCACCTCGCTCATTATCCTACTTCTTCAATTCGCTGGTCCGCAAGCGGAAACTCCTGACGCCAATTGCCTGCCGCGAGTGGAGGTGCCACAAAGCACGCTGGCCACCAATTCCGTTTTAAAGCTACAATACAGTGTTACGAAAAGTTGGCGAACGCGAGAACGTGCTCCTGAGGCTTGTCCGGATCATCCGAGCAACCTGCCTGCGACCCGCTCGCATTCTCCTGCTTTCGCTACTATCGGCATGTTGCGTTCTCGGCCTATCCGATCGTGGGGTCGGAAGGGCCATATCGCGGAATCCATTTCCTGCGCAATTCGGTGATCGGTCTCTGTTTTCAACCGCAATCATTCAGGCGGAGCACTCGAGGGTCGTACCGCGACGTCTGTCCGGAATTACCGTGCCTCACCATCTCCTCGCCGCGGATCTTATAGCGCGGGCCTTCGCGATGGCCGACGCGAGCCGGATCGACAAAGTGATCTTGTTGTTCCCCGATCACTTCAAGAAATCCAAGTTACCCTTTGCCACAACGCGACGCGCCTTCGAAACCGTATTCGGCGAAGTCATGGTGAGCGAGCCGGATGTGGAATTTCTTTTACGGACACGCAATCTCGTGGAAGAGTTGGACTTGTTTGGAAGTGATCACGGCATCGGAGCAGTGTTGCCGTTCATCAAGCATTTCCTGCCGTCGGTGCCGATCGTTCCGATCGCCATCTCAATCGATTCACGGCGGGACCAATGGGACGCATTGGCGGCTCGACTGCGGCGGATGGTCGACACAGGAACATTCATAATCCAATCGACGGATTTTTCTCATTATTTAGCGCCCTTTCAAGCCGTGCAGCGCGACCAGGAAGTCCTCAATATTCTTGCTGCCGACAGCCTCGAAAGCGTTGCACGATTACGCCAGCTACAGCAGACGGATTTGCGTGGCTCGCAATACTTGCAAATGCGGTTGCAACGTGACGTTTTCCACGCGCGCCCAATTGCCTTGTTCAATTCAAACGCGGAGGCTTATCTCCGGCACTCCAGCGCCCAAACAACGAGCTATGTTGTCCAGATTTTCGCTTCGCAGACGGAAGCCCGGATCGGCAGCGACCAACCGGGATCGAAAGTCTATTGCTTCGCAGGGGATACGTTCTTCGGTCGCGGTATGCTGCCTGTTCTGATCAATAAGGCCCGGGCTGAGCGAGTGCGGCACGAGCTGCAATCGGCTCTGAATGGCTGCCGGCTCATCGTCAATCTCACCGGCGTCATTGTTCCCGAACTGCCTGTCAATCTCGATAGACTTATTTTGGCTATGCCGTCGCAGCCCACGCTCGAATGGCTAAAAGCGCTCAACGTCGTGGCCGTCGACCTCGCCAACAATCACACCCAGGACCTCGGCCGCGAACCGTTCGATGCCATGGTGGAGATGCTGTCAGGAGCCGGGATGAAGGTGCTCAAGCACGGCGACATCATCGATCTCGGGTCGTTTCGCCTTGCAGCGCTTACCGATATCGACAACCGCACCGGTCGGCTTGAGGGCGTGATCGGACCAGACGACATCGAGCAGATCGCCCGCTCCACCGCGAAACCACCGCTCTTTGTATTGGTCAATTGGGGGTTGGACTATGAGTTCAAGCCGGGCACACGCGAACTGGACCTCACCAAATCATTGTTCAATGCCGCCTCTTCCTTGATCATCGGCGTTCACCCGCACGTGGCGGCTGCCAAGCTGGATCTCACCGACGACGGCCAGGGGATCGGCATCTATTCGCTTGGCAACTTCATCTTCGACCAGAATTCGCGTATCGCGTCCGGCAGTGTTCTCGAGGTCCGGGTGTTCGATGAGGGAACGTATTTCGCGCGGCTCGTGCCCCTCCCGAACATCTTCGACAACGGGCTCGGGAGTGAACGGCTCAGCGCCCCTTTGGAATCCGCGGCCGGAAATATAAAAGGTCCACCATCGGCGAAGTTACTTGGCTGCCGTCAGCGAGTTGAATTACCAGCTGAAATTTGTGCTCGGATGATTTTGGCGCCGAAAGATCGAGCTCGAATTCGGTCGTCGCGCCTGGAGCTAGCCGCGCGTGCCATTTCTTTGGCAAGTGAACCTGGTAATTGCTGTGATCGAGTAAAAACGTGTATTGCGGCGCCGATTTCTTCTCTCGGCCCCCAGATTCTTCGCAGCCACCCTCACCCAATTCGACCTGAAACGTCACCAGCGGTATCTCGATTGAAAACGGCGAAACGTGCGTATTGACCTTTGTATCGCTCCCGACCCATTGATATTTGAGGGATCCTGCCATCGTTGTATAGATCACGCCGGCCGATGAGTAGGTATTATCCTTCAGGTTTCCGAGCACGCCGGTATTCTTGAGGCGCGCAAAACATGCATTGAGCCTAGCCTCATAATCTTCGTCCGACTCGCTTTCCCCATATCTCTTGGGCTCGCACCGAAACGGGTCCTGCGCCCTTACCCTTGAGGAATTTCTATTTTTGACTGCGTCGGTCGCGGCTTTTTTAAGTCGCTCGGTATCGACCCCAAGTTTACGAAGGTAATCGACGACGGACGCGCGTTTCGTGGTATCGAACGTCCCCAACTGAATGGTTGTTTCGTCGGTGTGCCTTTGCATGTTGCCCAGCGAATAAGAGATTCTGTGCGTCTCTGACACTGCCCCAACCGAGATTGTCAAATTGCACGTTTGGCGAGTACGTGTCGCTGTTCTGATCGCAGACGGAGGTTCCGGCAACGTGCTCAAGTTCGATGTACGGCGCGGGATCGAGGGTGCTCGCAGCGACGACGAGTGAGGCGTCCGCAATCTGAGCGACACTGGCGCTCTGGTTCTCGACTTCGACTCTCAAAACGACTGTTGCGAAGCTCTCGCCGGACTCGAGACGTTCGGGGGCATTATCGGCGCCGGAAGCGAGCGGACCACTCTTCTTCCACGCATTCAACAGAGCGTCGGAGGCAGGTCCGATCGTGATCAGTCCGGGAGACACATCCGCCCGGTAATCCGGCGACAGGACGACATTGTGATCGGGGTCGAGCACCAGCCTCAACTTGACGAGGTTCGATATTGCGACCTTCTGAACCCGCAGCGCTGACGGCCGGGAAGTCGGTTCAGGAATTGCCTGACGCTCTATTTCCTTGCCGGAGCGCCACACCGTGCGGAAGGAACCTGCATCAAGTCTCAATATTCCCGTCCCATCTCTCAGGCCGTCGCGGAATTCACCGGTAAAGACGGTGCCGTCCGCTGACATGTATTTGCCGTTACCGTGCATCTTTCCGTTGGCGAAATCCCCGTCATAGGTATCGCCGTTCACGAGCCGCAGAACGCCGCGGCCCTGCATGAGACCATCAGCCCATCTACCCGTGTACGACATGCCGCTGCGCAAAACGACCAGCGTACCTTCGCCGTCGGGCCGCCCGTCCTTCAATGTCCCTTTGAAGATGCTATAGGCAAATCTGTGGTCGTAATCGGGAGCGCCTCTCGCGTGCCAAGTTAGCGTTCCGGCGCCATTGGCAAAATCGTCTTCTGGTTGAACGGCACCGCGCGGCTCCCACAGAAACTCAAGGCCGAGCTCCGGCTGCGGATCCCAGACCCGAAAGCTCTTCCGGATCAGGGTGCGGGATTCCTTACTCCAGACGACTTCCGTCCTTTCCTTCCAGCCGCCCTCTGCCGCGATGGCGGCGGTTGACAGGAGAGGCACGGCGACGGCCACCGCAAGGCGGACTCGTCTAGTATCAGGAGATTTTCGCATCAGGATGACTGCTCGGCTTTCTGAACAGCGCGGACGCAATCCAGTCCGTCGCACGCTCGAAACCCTGCAGCAAATTATCTCAGGCCGCGAGGTGGAGCAAGGTTCGCCGAAGCCGCGACGCGATCCGAATTCCGCCAACCCTCCGACAATGCCGAAGCGGTTCAACGGCGGTCGCGTGACCGTTCAGATTGGGCCGCGAATAGCGCCGACCTTCTTGCCAAGACCTTGCAGTTTCGATAATTTTTCGGTCACTTGGAACAACATAGGCCCCGGGCAAATATGCAACGATTAAAGACAATCGGGCTGGTGTTCGCTTTTGCATTGTCGATGTCTGTTCCTGCCCTGGCCGATACCAAGCCCGCGGTCCGCACGATATTGCTGTTCGTCACAAATCCATCCGAAAAGGCGAAGGACGGGGTGGATTCTTGGATCAAATCCTTCCAGATCGGTCTTCGCTATCTAATGTCCGACTTTGCGACGGCAGCTTCGGACGCCTCTCTGTCAATCAAGGTCGTTCTCACCTCGAAGCAGGTGGACGATGTCATCGACCCGGATGTCCTCAAGAATTCCTTCGAGAGCAGTTCTCATCTCGAAGTGCTCAGCACGCTCGGCCTCTATGCCGGGCAATGGACCATCGTCAAAAACGATGTTTATCTCGGTGACTTCAAGGGTAGCTTGTCCGACCCCTACGTCTACATCTCACGCGAAATCACGCCTGAGATGTACGCGATCACCCGGGAGGCGCTCGCGGCTGTCACGCTTTATGCCTATGCCATGGCGATCGCGAAGATGTTGCCGGAAGACGGCAACCGGATTCTCGTCTGCAGGGTTCTCGCACGTGCGAACCGATACAAGAACCAGAGCATGGGCGCCGAGATGGAGGCCTCGCTTGACGGGCTTTTCAAGGCGATCTCCACTGAGTTGGAGTCACGCACATGCGGCGGCAAAAAATAGGATGCTGCGCACTGGCGGTGGTCTATCTGTTCGTTTGCGTGCGCCCCTCATTTGCGGCCCAACAGCTGACGGTGAGGGCGCTGGTGCCGACTTTCATGGGGCCGGCCGGCTTGTCGGCGAATGTGTCGGCCATTCTGGCACTGCGGCTGTGGACGACGCTGCGGCCCCGTCCCAATCCAAACCCAGAAGGCCTGTATTTCGGGTTTGGACAGATCGAATGGTCGCGTCGTGTCACCGAAGATTCACCTGAAGCCGCAACCCTGGCTGCGAGAGAGTCCAAGAGCGATGTCGCTCTTTGGGGCGCTGTCGAGGAATACGGGTCGCACGTCATCGTGACGGTAAAACTTGTGATCCCGCCGAAGCCGACCATTAATGCCGAGCGGCGGAAATGGACGGTCGTGGAGGGCCACCTAAAGCTCGAGCTTGATCTGCCGTCGATCAGCTATCAATTCTCGCCTTTGATCATCAGCAACGACGTGGTTGCGAAGTAATTCGGCCCCAGATCAGATTCGTGTCTGCAAGGAAAAAATCACGGAATGCGATGGTGCGAGGCTAGGCAATCCGTTTCGTTCGATCCGGATCGAGGGAGACTACGTCCTTGTCCGGCAGGCAAACGGTGCTGCTGGATGGGTGTTCTTGCCTGACCTCTCATCGGCTGAGGGCGAAGTTCATCGATTTCACGGCGGCGCTGATATCCTACTTGCGCGGGGATTTCGAGCAGGCCAAAACCTTTTTTGGACGCGTCAGGGACTCCAAGGCCGAAAGCCAGGTGCGCAGCGATGCAGCGCTGCTCGCCGCAATCTCGCAGTTCAGACGTGGAAAAGGCACCGATGCGCTCGAGGCTGCGCACAAGCAGGACCCATTCTCGCTGTTTGCCGTTCAGGCTCTGGTCATGGCGAACATCGACACCGCCGGGAGGCCCGGCCCCCGCGATTCGCGCAAGGCACACGCCAGGGAGGCGAGCCAGTTGCTGGAATTATATCGACACCTGTTCGCCGCAAACGACACCTGGTTGCGCGGCGCCGATCGCGTCCTTCGCAGCTTCAATTCGAACTGATATTCTCGCTCGGAATAGTCAAAGTGGCTGACATTTTCATCAGTTATTCGAAGGCTCGGCCAGCGGAGACCATCGAGCTCGCCGCCGATCTCAAGAGCAAAGGCTACACGGTGTGGTGGGACACCGACTTGTTGCCGGGCGACAGATTTCAGAAAACCATTACCGAGGAGATTGCGAAAGCGCACGCGGCAATCGTGATATGGACTCCAGCCTCGGTAAAGTCCGATTGGGTCTATGCGGAAGCCGATATTGCACAGAAGCGCAACGTGCTGATCGCTCTGCGTTCCGCGGATTTGAAAACTGACGATATTCCGCCACCCTTCGGCGTTCTTCACACCGCGCTCGTTACCGATAGGGCCGCAATCACCGGGGCGCTGGACAAGATGGGTATCGCCCCGTCCGGCGTTCCAGCCGAACCCGCCTCGTTACGATCAGAACCGGTTTCACGCCGCGGCATCTTTCGTTGGCTTGGCGCAGCAATGGTCGCGGCGAGTGGCGCTGGCGGGGTCGCATGGCAAAACCGGCCACATGCGGCGCTTTCGGATACACCGCTCCGCACGATTCCAGGCCACGGCGATTCGGTGACCGCCATCGCCTACATCCCCGATGGCCACAAACTGGTGTCGGGAAGCTGGGACCAGACGCTGCGTTTATGGGACCTCGGCAATGCAAGCGCAATTCGCCAGTTCGACAGCCATCAAGGGGTCGTATGGTGCGTGGCGGCCGTAACGGGCGACCAATTGCTATCCGGCGGCGAGGATGGGACCTTGTGGCTGTGGGACTTCACAGCAGGACGACAGATACGTAGGTTCAAGGATCATCATGGACCCATATGGTCGATCGCGATCCTGCCGGACCGAAATAGGGTGCTTTCGGCAAGCCTTGATGCAACCGTCAAGCTGTGGGACATCTCGACGGCACAGGTCATACGCACGATGAACTGTGACTCCAGGGCCTTGTCAGTCGGCGTTGCAGACAGAGGGAACGTTGTCGTCTCGGCGATGAAAGACGTGCTGCAGTCATGGAACCCCGATACCGGTGAACAAATCCGCCAGTTCGTGGGACATGAGGGTGACGTCAAGAGCGTCGTTGGCAGGCCAAACGGACCGCAAATCATTTCAGCTGGTGACGATCAGACTGTGCGGTTATGGGACCTCTCAACAGAGCATGAGCTTCGTCAGTTCCGGGGACACACCGGAAAAGTCTCGGCCGTCGCTGCGTCCCCGAATGGCCATGCGGCGCTGTCGGTCAGCGAAGACAAAACTGCCAAGCTTTGGGACATCTCGACAGGTCACCTGTTACAGAGTTTCGATCATGGCGCAGAGGTGGAAGCGGTAGCAATTGCGCCGAACGGGCGCACGGCCGTCACAGGTAGTCGCGACAAATTGATCTATGTGTGGGACCTGAGCGGAACGGTTGCGGCGTCGTAGCGGCGCTTTATCACCAAGCGCGCGATTACGCCCGCCTCAACGCAGATATTCCAGTGCCAGTGCAAGCATGCATTGACGGGCGCCGGTCGCTGCTGCGCTTGTAACGATCCCGGTAATACACGCTAGATTAAGCCGCGCGACCGAATGCACGATAAGTATCCTCGCGATCACGCCACGTCAGCGGCTCGGCAATTTGGAGAAAAAATCCCAGATCGCGATGGGCGAATCCAAGTCCTCGCCCTCGAGGGGCATTGCGTGCCCGCCATTCTGCACCGAATACAAAATGACCACGGGGGTGCCGTCTTTCACCCAGGTCATGCTGTCGACTGAGGTACGGCCGCCCTTATGCGGCAGCGTCGCATTCTGCGGCGGGGCCGTTACGCCCAACAGCTTCGCCCAATATTTCGCAGTGTCTTCGCTGGAGAGCACGTTGCCGAGCTTCGCTTCGCCCAAATTCACCATGCCGCCGCCAAACGGATTGATAGGGTCGGCGGTGCCGTTCACGATCATCACGGGAATTGGCTTGTCGACTTGGCCGCAATCGAGATTTTCCTTCACCGGCACGCTCGCCGAGATCGCGGCGACACCGGCGAAATCCTCGGGATATTCCAGCGCCAGGCGGTAGGCGAGTTGCGCGCCATTGGACCAGCCGGCGGCAAATACCCGCTTTCTGTCGATCGCGTGGGCCGTTATTTCAAGGTTGACCAGGCTTTTGATGAACCCGGCGTCGTCGATCTTCAGCCGCTTGGACGAAAATGGGGACCCGCCGCGACAATCGTTCCAGGTGTCGTCGAACCCATCCGGGTAAACGACCAGGAAACCATGTTTGTCCGCTAGCTCGTCGAATTCGTAATTGGAATATTGGCGCATGCCCGCACCATCACCCCCGGAAGGATGCAGCACGAACAATAACGGTGCGCCGGGCCTCAAGGTCTTCGGAACATATTCAATGAAAGTTCGCGCGCGGCCCCCCGCCGTACTGACGTGGCGCGTCGCTTGCCCCATGGGCTCGGCGGCAACGGCGGTGGCAACGGCGGCGGCAACGAGGGCCAACGCGGCGCCGATCGTCCAATACGGGCGTGTGGTCTCAGCCATGATTTCGTGGCTCCGTTTCGCGCGCCTGCCATACCGCCATAAGCGACAGTTGCGCCATTTTAAGAGGCGAGCGTAGCGTTCTCAAGGAGGAACTCGCTGAGCGCAGTTGCGAATGCAAAGACCGGCAAGCCCTTCACCAACTACGACCCTCGCATCAACTTAGTCCACATACTGGTCGCTTCGGCAACCTGCTGGCGAGCGGCACGGCGGGATTCACCAGGCCATTGGATTTTCTCCAGCTGTTTGAAATTTTTTCAAGCAGATGAATGGTGCTGCGCGTGTGTTTAAATCATATTGCAACCTCTGCTTGCGTAAACTAAAATAGGGAAAACAGGGTATTTTTTCTGCAAGAAAAGCAAAACTTGCCTGCCCCTGCATTTTTTTGTTTTTTGGACCAAATTTCGGACTCCGGCGTTTGAACAATGGTGAGGTTGACCACTCTTTGCCAATTCGCTCGCATGGCTGCGTCGCTTCCGGCCGGCGCGATACAGGCTACGTGGGCACGAAACTGCCGATACTGAAAGAAAGATTACGCCCCTCTGGCGGGCGATGATGTGATTGGCGACAACGACGGGAGCGGCACTATCTTACGGCCGCGAGTGAGAACCACGGAGCGGAGTATGAGGGTGAACTGGCCGCCGTCGGAGCAGGGTTGGCGCGAAATCCTGAGGGGATTGCCGCCCAACGCTGACCGCCGTGCTGTCCGCGCCATGGTCGAGACGGCCGTGGAGCAGTATGTCGCGGACGAAGATGCAAAGAGGCAGCGTTGTCAATTGTGGCGAAACCTCAAAAAACAAGCAGGTAGCAAGAGCGTGGCAAAAATCTGCCGCACGATCCGTCAACTCCCGCGGTTTCCGGTCGATCCCGACGTCGAATATTTGTGGGGCATCGCTGACGATCTCGCCAGGGTTGCCAAAATCGCGGAGGTCCGAGCCGGGGCTTGTTTGCCACGCAATAGGCGTCGGCAACTTTTGGCCATTTTTTCAGCTGCGTGGACGGGGCCGGGCAAAGGCCAGATGCCAAGATCCGAGACTGGTCCGTTTGTGAATTTTTTGTCTGAGCTGACTGGTCGCGTGCTGACCCGCGAGCTGCCGGATGGTCACATCGTGGATGGTGCACTTGGTGGTGGCGCGGTCAAGGACCTCGTCACACGAGAGCGGATACGCCGCGCCGCGCTTAACTTGCCTCCCAATGCGCAGCACGCTCGTGGGCAAGGAAAGTTGACGACAGACGAAAAAGGAATTTTCCTGCTTCCACGGGAGGCTGCTTAGTTAGCCGATCCTACCGTTCGCAAAGTAGAAGCATTCGCGGATGAGGATCACTTTCCATCTCCACGATGCTCCTGAAGTGCCTTTTTAGTTCTGCTTTGAAATTATCCAACGTGTACCACTCTCTGTCAGGCGTCCAACGTTGATTGATATGGACATCGTCTTTGGGAATGAATTCAACCAACAGAAGGTTTTTCGTTAGCTCGTTAAGTGTTCCAACAATTTGCTCAAACCGTAACTGCGACGTGAAGACAAGATGGTGGACAATGGCTAAAGCCAGAACCATCTCTGAGCGGAAGCGAACGAGCGCGGAGGGGAATCCCTTATTCATGATCCCAATACCGGGCGACGGATTAGTCAGGTTCATCACAAGTGGGTGTACGTTGGCTCCATTTTTCTTACAGTCGCTGTAGCAAAGATTCATCGACATCTCGTCGAGGTCAAACGCCACGACTTGCGCGCCCAGACTGGCCGCGAGTTGTGCGAACCACCCGCGATTTGACGCCACGTCAAGGACTTGTCGGGGCTTGTGCTTTATCAGCACATCCCTCACCCCTTGCATCTTGGCCCGATCATAATGCCGAAGGTCCAAGGGGAGAAATTCATCCGCGTAGTAGTCAGACCATTCGGTGGCAGCCGCCGAATACTCCAACTCCTCGATGCGTCGTCTTAATGTCGCGGTTGTTTGTGCCGACCGCTCGGACAGCGATCGATTGGACAGCACTCGTGAATTTTCGCGGACGGCGTCGCCGTTGGATTTACGGAATATATTCCAGCGGGCCCTTGGGCGAGCCAGGAGAGGCTCCGTTTCTTCGTCTGTGAGAACTTGGTCTCTACACAGGATCGCGCGAGGAATTTTCGTTTGGCCATGGGCCATCAATCTCAATGGATTCAGCAGATTCACTTTGAACTCATTCAACGCGCTCCACGCCCCACCGTCTGCGGCCTTGTAATTAATAGAGCTAAAATCGATGAAGACCGGTCGGCAGGCATCAAACATGACATTGAATGGATGGCCATCATGTAAACTAAGACCATTTAAAATAAGACGCTCTTGCAGATCAAGGATCAGAAGCGCGCAATCTTTCAGGGCCTCAAAGCACCATTCGTAGGGATAGGAAGCTACGGAGAGATGTTTGTGCTCCAAAACGAGACCTGTCGGTCGGCCCCCATCTTGCGCGATCCACGTGTCGATAAGTAGGCCGTCCTGGACAAGGGAGCGAAAACAATCCGACAGGATGAACTTGCGATAAAAATCTTCCCACTCCGGATAAATTCGGCGGAAACAGCGGCCATCTCTGAAGAATACACGTCCTCTAGGGTCTGCGTAGCTTTGTGGATGATATTGAACTTCGGACTCTTCCATGAAGGCTATTCCTCAATTCCTGAAATGATCAGGGTCTACTGTATTTCTCTTTCGAACGTAAGCCCTAGCTGCCTATTATAGCAACTGCCGGCGACACTCGCGCAAACACGCCCGATCGGCAACTCACGGCCGGGCGCTCATTTTTGCAAGCATGGAAGCGAAGGCTCGGCCTCTTGACAAGGCTTTGATCCCCTCGCATGTTTTGGGTTCCCGCCGGCAGGCCAATTTGGGGCGATCCGCGACGGCGTTTTCGGGGGCGAACTGGGATACCAGAATTCGACCTCTGTTCGGAAGACCGGCGTCCACGTAAGTAGGCGCCGCACCTCGTCAGCGGTTCCTTTTTGTGACTCTGTCGAAGGAGAGCTGCTAAGCGGAGGTGAGGTGAGGCGAGGTGAGGAATGGCTCCGCGATCATTACGTGAAGCCTTACGGTACTACGTGACAGCCATCAAGGGCAGCTCGGGATTGGAAAGCCCCCTTGTTCGAGGGGTGACGGCTCACTATAAGGCCAAAAATCGGCTGGCATGGGAATTATCGGCGGAGCACCCGCATTTCACTAACTTTCGCAGCATGATGGTCGATTTCGTCTTCGGAGACGATCCTCAATCCTCATTCATCTTCGACCGCGCTGCGGTTGCGAGGGACGTCATCCCGCCAGGAAGCTGCGTGCTGGATATTGGCTGCGGCGACGGCTTTCTCACCAAGCGGTTCTATGCGGAAAGAGCATCTCACATCGACGCGATCGACGTGGAGAGCGACGCCATCACATATGCGCGGACCAAAAACGCTAATTCCAGGATCGCCTACTTCAAGCTTGATGCCGTGACTGACGATTTCCCCTCCAAGTCCTACGATGCCGTCATTTGGAATGGAGCCATCGGGCATTTCGCCAAAAACGATGTCAGTGTCGTTCTTACCAAAGTTCAGGCGTCTCTGAACGCGCGGGGTGTATTTGTCGGTGCGGAGAGTCTCGGAACAACTGAAGCTGCCACAGACCACCTGCAGATTTTCCCCGACGAGGCTTCGATCGTCATGCTGATGAAATCCTACTTTGCGCAAGTGATAACGCGAGTGCTGTCGTACAAAGTCGGGATCGATAAGAATGTGCAGCGCCACGAAGTACTGTGGCGCTGCTCAATTAATCAAGACGCCCTCATGCCCGACAGGTGGAGCGTAGCAGAGTAGCCGCCAGACAAATGTTTGCCGGTGCGAATGGTTCCGTGCGGCTTGCGATTTTTCAACTATGGACGTCCAGCTAGTTTTTGCCGCAAAAGGCGAGATAGTACGGCAGAAGCCGCATTTCCAGCGCTTTTCGGCGGCAAGTTTTGTTTGCCGGTGTGAGGCGAAGGCTCTCATTTGAGGGATGATTCGCCGCCGCACCGAACCTGCAAGCCTGCCGATGTCGTCCGCTGCTGGATGGGCAGCGGAGCGGCTGGCCTGCGGCCGCGGTTTTCGGCTCGCTGAGCTGGCCCGTGGCACGGGCGGCGGCGCGACAGATGAGCTTTGCCGATCTCGAACTGCTGCGGCAGGGCGTGCGGCTTGAACCGTTGCTGCAGGCGCCCTGTGATTTTCTCGATCAGCAGCCGGCGCTGATCGGAGCGGGTGCGCCGCGACCTGGTGCGCGGGCGGCTCGGTGTGGCGGCGAATCATCCCTCAAATGAGAGACATCGCGCGTCGCAATGGCAAGCAAAACTTGTCGCCAAAAACGATGGAAATGCCCATTTTGCCGTACTATCTTGCCCTTCGCGACAGAAACTAGACTAACCAGGAGAAGCAGGCAAAAACCAGACCGGTCAACACCGCGAGAAAGCTCACGCCCGGGGAAAACCTCGACGGTTGCAATGAGATGGCCCGCTTTGCTGACGACATGGACGCAGCCGAACAATGGGAGCCGGATGAGGCGCGAGCCTCACGTCCGGTTCTGCGAGCGCGCGGCGGTGAAATTCCACCGCGCGACTCACCCTCGTCATGGCGGGTTGCATTTTTGCAATGAACCCTCTTTAAGTGCGAAGGACGGGCACTGGCGCGGGAAACATGCGACGTTGGCTGCGAGCGAAGAGGGACCGCAGCTCTGCTGTTTTGAGCAGGGCAGAAGCGGGCTTCGAACCGTACTCCTCTTATCAGGCCGCTCTGAAGGACTGCGCCGGCGGTGGCTATACGAGCTCTGATGTTGTGGATTTTATGTACCCGAGCCAGAAAGCCTTTTTTCACAATGCCGGACCGTTTCCGGATTGTCCTTGGTATTTGACGGCCGGGCTCTTTGCCGCTCTACCATTGGCCTTCAACGGGGCGCCACTCCGTGTCCTTGACTTCGGAGGATCGGTCGGCATCCATTTCTTGCTGACGATTAAGGCTTATCCTTCAGTGTCTGTGGGAAAATGGGCAGTGGTTGAGACAGCTGAGATGGTGGCCCGAGCGTCTGAGCTATCTGGTGATCGGCTGAAATTCTTCTCCGACGTAGAGGAAGCCGTCTTCTGGCTCGGCTCAGTAGACCTGCTTACGTCGAGCGGCGCCATCCAATACACGCCGGACCCATTTGTCTACTTGAGCAAGCTCCTGGACACGCGAGCACCAGTGTTCGCGCTTCATCGATGTGCGCTATCCTTAGTCGACGAAACCTTTGTGGCTATTCAGCGAACAAGGTTGCGGGACAACGGCCGCGGACCGCCATCGAATGACTTCGTCGATCGCGAGGTTCGGTACCCAATCACGTACATAAGCAAGAAAGCGCTTTTTACTCGGATGTCTGAACGATATCGCCAAAGTCTTCACCTCATAGGCGAGGGCGAGATCTTGCATTGTGGTTATCCTACCAGAAGTGGCGACGCGCTGATCTGGTACGACCCTCGACCCTGATGGCCGTTGGCTACTCTGCTTAATTGAATTTGGTTGATCAGGAAGCAGATTGATCCTCGTGGAAGGTAAAACTTGTTCTTCGAAAATCCTATATTGTCGTGCCTGATGTGAGCATAAGGGGAGCAATTGTTTGGCCCACTGTTTGTGAAGCCGCCGGCACCGAGTGCAACCGCCTTCATCTAGCTAGTTTCTGTCGCGAAGAGCAAAATAGTGCCGCAGAATAGGCATTTCCACCGTTTTGGCGGCAGGTTTTGCTTGCCATTGCGGCGCGCGATGTCTCTCATTTGATGGATGATTCGCCGTCACACCGAACAGCCTTGCGATGTCCGCTGCTGGAGAAACAGCGGAGCGGTTGGCCTGGAGCTGGCGGCTTTCGCCTGTATGAGTTTAGCCGTGGCGCGGGCGGCGGCGCGACAGATGAGTTTTGCTGATCTTGAACTGCTGCGGCAGGGTGTGCGGCTTGAACTTTTACCGCAGGCGCTCCGTGATTTTCTCGATAAGCAGCCGGCGCTGATCGAGCGGTGCGCCGCGACCTGGTGCGCGGCCTGAATGAACCGGACAAGGGCCGCCGCGGCCTCACCGCATCGCAGACGTTGCACGCGCTGGTTCTGATGCGGGTGAAGAACTGGGATTATCGCGAGCTGCGCGAACGAATCGCCGATGGAATCACTCTACGCCAGTTCACCGATTTCTATTGCGAGAAGGTGCCCAAGCACGATGCCTTCAACCGAAGCTTCAACCGGCTGACGCCGGCGACGCACAAGGCGGTCAACGACCTGGTGGTCGAAGCTGCCGTGAAGCTTGGCCTGGAGGACGGCAGCAAGCTGCGGGTCGACACCCGGTGGTGGAGACCGACATTTATCATCCGACCGACAGCGCGTCCTCACGCAGCTCCTCGGTCGGCTTGCCAAGGCGTTGGAACTGCAGCACATCGCCGGTTTTCGTAATCGCTCGCGTGCTGCGCATCGTCGCATGTACGAGATCCAACGGATGACGACGCGGCATCGTATCGCGGCAGACTTCGACCTATCAAGCGCTGATCGGCATTGCCGAGGAAATTGTGGCAGGTGCCAGGAAGGCGCTTGATGACACCGCCGCGATGCGTGGCAAGGACCTGCTCACCTCCCTGAAGATCAAGGTTCTGCGCGAGGAGATCGCGCATTATTGCGCGCTCGGCGTGCGCGTCGTCGACTGGCGCGCCGCCGCGTGCGCCGGCGAAGTCTGGCCGCCGAGCGTGAGCAGCGAATGCCTGAATAAGCATCGTGATGTGCTGCTGACTTTCTACGACTTCCCTGCCGAGCATTGGAAACATTTAAGAACCACCAACCCAATCGAAAGCACGTTTGCGACCGTGCGTCACCGAACCGTCCGTTCGAAGGGATGTCTTTCGAACCGTACCGCGCTTGCCCTGGTCTTCAAACTTGTCGAAGCGGCGCAAAACATTTGGCGACGCCTCGACGGCAACAACCAGTTGCCAAAAACTCATTCCCGGTGTGAAATTCACCAATGGGCTTGAGGTCATCGCCAAGCTGGCCAATCCTCAGCCCGCAACCGCCGCCGCCAGGCCGATCAGGCCATCACCAAAAAACGGCGATAGCTCTTGTGGGCACCCGGCGATACTGATCCGCGTTCGCTTGATAACGAACTGTTGACACTCGTATGATGTTCGCCTAAAGCACCCTGCGCCTAATTCCGTCATGGGCCAATATCGCGTGGGGGACGTGGACCGCAGTGCATAAGCGCTGCGAATGATGACCTTAACCTTCAGAATCCACAGGGCAGCCTAACGGGACAACGGCTGCCTGTTCGGAACCGATGCAGTCACTTCCAACTGACCGGATCACATTTAGAAAGCGGTTCAGTTCGCATTTCCCTTAAGGCAACGCGCGATGGCTTGGTTGACGCGGATTATCGAGCGGCTGTGCGCGATACGTTGGACGAAGGAATAGTTTCGGCAGATCGTATAGGGTTTAGAATTGCTCCGGCGTCAAATTTTGACGCCAGGGCCTCGCGCCCGCCTGTGAGGGGGTTTGGAGGTACGCGCATGTTTTCAGCTCTCACGCAGCTGCTTAGATCTGCTTCTCAGAAGTCTCCTCAGCGTCGACCGGCGCCATGTGAAGAAGCCAACCGATCAATTGAGAGCTTCCGAGAGCTATTGTCTCGGCGTCGACTCGAAGTTGACCATCCTTTTGCTATCCGAAACATCGAATTGACGAACAGATGCCCGCTAAAATGCGTGATGTGTCCGCGCACCTACGACATGGACCGGCAACAGGGAACTCATGACATTCGATTTGTTCAAAAAGATCATTGACGAATACATACAAGTAAATCCTCAAGCGGCGGCAACGCGAACCTGCGATATGCACCACTTTGGCGACAGTCTGATGCATCCGAACTACGGCAAGTTGGTTCGGTACGCCACCGAGAGCGGCGTTTATACATCAGAACTCAATCAATCCTATTCTCTTAAAAGACAGGGTGATCGATCAGATTCTTGATGGTCATGTGCTGTCACAGCTTTGGATCTCCCTCGATGGGCATAACGATGAAACATTCGAGAAAATTCGCGGGCTCGCAAATAGCTATGATCGCTCCGTTGATAACCTTAAGCGCTTTCTAGATCGAAAAATCAGGAGCAGATCAAAGACTAAGGTCTACATGACAGTCGTCAATTTCTCAGAAAACAAAGAAAGCATAAAGCTTGCGTCTGATCGGTGGTCAAATTATCCCGGAATCGACGGGTTCATCTCGAAACAATACGTTACATTCGATGGAAGCGTCGACGCAGTCAACCATTTCTCTGAAAAATACGATTCAACGCGACAGAACGATCTTGTCTGGTGTAACGATCCATGGAGCTATCTCACCATTGCTTGGAACGGAGATGTACTTCCGTGCTGCAACGATTACAACGCAAAGTATGTTCTTGGAAACATCGGAGAGCAATCCCTCAGCGCCATTTGGCAAGGCGACCGAATGCAATCTCTAAGAGCTGAATTGCTAAGCGGTCACGCTACTAATCCATTATGCCGTAACTGCGAGAAAACAAAATATCCACGCATTTCTGCTTGAGCACCATGCGCTAGAGCGGGATGCGTTCAGGTTGAAACGCCTTCCGCTCCATTATCATTGATTTTGCGCATGATCTTGTCCGAAAAGTCTGCAACTTTACGGGATCATGCGCTAAGGCGACGCTTACGCGTATGCCCGATCGCTGTGATTGCTCCTGCCGCGGCTCCGCCGTCTCCAGCAGAACCAGCGCGACATATTCGCTGCCGATCACAACCTTGTGGTGTTCCAAGGGATATCAGGCGCGTACTCGCCGAGATTCTCGGCGTGATAGGTTCGATGAGTCGAGATCCTCACGGTAGTTGCAGATTTCGAAAGACAAGGCTCCAAGAACGGGATCGCTTTGCCATTGTTTGTCTGTTTGAATATAGAAGTCGACCGTGTAATTGCCCTCCTTACAGATGGCGAGGGGCAGGTCGAGGCACGCGCGATAGCGGCCAGGCTCGCGACGCCCGCGTAATTCCTCTTGTGCATCGGTGTCGAAACTCTGGAGCACGACCGTGCCGTTGCGATTCAACACGATCGCGATGATCATGTCGCGCTGCGAACGCTCGATCACGTATTCGATTTCGAGCACAGCCGGCTCGCGCATGCCAAGTCGGTCCGCAACCTTGTCGGCCAAAGTCTTTATAGCTGCCCGTGAGATATGGGCGACCGGGCTACCCGTTGGGCGCGAGAGAATGATTTCTCCGTCAACGGAACGTTCCCCGCTATCGACATATTTGGCGTAACCATCCGATAGCGGCCGCCTTGTGGGCGTAGGCTGATTCGATCTGTCTTGGCACCGTGCAGGCACTGTCGCTTGCGCCGGTGCAAGAGACGGTGCGATGAGCCGGGTTGAAGTGTTGTCGGGTCCGGAACGACGGCGGCGCTGGAGCGCGGAGCAGAAGCGTTTGATCGTCGCGGAGGCCTTTGCGCCGGGCGCTTCGGTTCGCGAGGTGGCCCGGGTGCGGGATGTGGTCCCTGGGCAGATTTATCGGTGGCGGCGCGATCTGCGGAGCGCTGCGACGGGGTTTGCGGAGGTCGTGGTTGCGCCGGATGGGCGCGAGCGATCGGGAACGGAGGGGCCGGCGCTCACGATCGAACTCGGCCGCGAGATTTGCGTGCGCATTGCGGCGACGGCGCCCGCGGCACTGGTGGCGGCGGTTATCAAAGCTTTGGCGGCGCGATGATTGGCCTTCCAACCGGCGTTCGGGTGTGGGTCGCGGCCGGCCATACTGACATGCGGCGCGGCATGCAGAGCCTGGCACTCCAGGTGCAAGAGCGGCTCAGGCGCAACCCTCATGCTGGTGATCTCTACGTGTTTCGCGGACGCAGCGGCTCATTGATCAAAATTCTCTGGCATGACGGCATCGGCATGTCGCTTTATGCCAAGCGGCTGGAGCGCGGCCGGTTCATCTGGCCGTCAGCCGATTCCGGCGTGGTCTCGATCTCGACATCGCAGCTCGCCTACATGCTGGACGGAATTGATTGGCGCAATCCCCAGCACACCTGGCGACCCACGGCGGCCGGCTGAGCTTGTTGCGGTCTGCGCGGGTGCGCTTGAAAGCCTGAACGCTGGATAAGCCCGCGACCCGTTGACTCATGGTGCGCATGATCGCCCGAATCAGCGTGATTGTGCTGATGTCGCAGCCATGGCCGGGGCTGATCATCACCTCCCCAACGACACCAATGCGCTGAAAGCGGCGCTGATCGAGACGCGCGCCAAGCTGTCTGGCGCGCAGGCACTGATCGAGCACCTGCAATTGGTGATTGCCAAGATGCAGCGCGAGAAGTTTGGTCCGCGCTCCGAGCGTAGCCAGCGGCTCATTGATCAATTGGAATTGCAGCTTGAGGAACTAGCTGCGGCTGCCGCCGAGGATGACTCGAAGGCCGGGACGAAGCCCGTCGAGGTGCAAGGCTTTACGCGGCGGCAGGCGACGCGGCGCAACTTTCCTGCCGATCTGCCGCGCCGCCGCATCATTCATCGGGCGCCTACGTGCTGTCCGTGTTGTGGTGGCAGCAAGCTCTCCAAGATCGGCGAGGACATCACCGAAACGCTCGACGTGGTGCCGCGGCAATGGTTCGTGACCGAGCATGTGCGTGAGAAGTTCAGCTGCCGGTCATGCGAGACGATCGCGCAGCCGCCGGCGCCGTTCCATGCGATCGCGCGAGGCCGCGGCGGATCGCACTTCGAGCCATTCCGGTTGCACGCATGACCGCCGTGACACCACCAGGGCCGGCCGCCAACGCCTTGGCGGCCGCAAAGCGCCGCCGTTTTGCTCGTTGAGCATCGGAGCAAGCGCCTCAAAGCGCCGCCGAATTGCCTGTTTGTCAATCATCCCGAACTGGTATCCTGCCAGCAGCCGACAGGGAATCCCTCGCCAAACAAATCCAGCGGTTCGATTATTTCCGGACGGCGCCTTGGGTAATTTTTTGTTCACGAATTGAGAATTGCACCGTCCTGCATCTTTGCGATTGATGGACCACACTGCCAACCCGGAATTTGGATCCGTACAATGAAGGTTCGTCATTCGCCGATGTTGGCCTCTATGCGCATGCGGGAGACCGAGCGCATTATGAATGAGGCAGCTGACCGCGCCGCGCGATCCCCGGTTCCACGCGCTGGTCAACTTGATCGCGGATGCCATGGAGACGATGAGACCTTTTTGTACTGCTCGGGACTACGCCGGTGAATTGGACGGATTTTTCAACGAATGGGCAATGTGAAACACGGCGGGGCGAAAGGACGCTCCCAAAAAAATAAGCAGAAGAAAACGGGCAAACTGATGGGTGGCGCACGTCAGGGCGCCGGCCGCAAGAAGGGTGGCAGGAACAAGATCACCAAGGCCACGCTGCTGCTGCAAGGGCTGAGCGTCAGCGAGCTCGCGCGCAATTACACCGAGGAGGCGCTCAACACCATTGTGCAAATCATGCGGGACTCGGAGTTCGACTCGATGCGGCTCGCGGCGGCCACTGCGATTCTGGACAGGGGCTATGGCAGGCCGCCCGCGGCGGTGCTGCTCCAGGGCGACGTGAAGCACGAGGTCGTCTACCAAAGATTGGCAGACGTTGTCGCGGATCTCAGAAAGAGCGGCATTCCCCTGGAGCTGCCGGACCTCACTGGCTTGGTAATCGAACGTACTGCCGACAACTTGTCGGCCGATCAACAGGTCATTGATCAAAAAAGTTCGGACCACCAAGGAAGCCCGATAGTGACGGACAAGAAAATAACTTAATCTGTTCATCGGTGGGCGGGCATTTTTTTCTTGGCAAATTGATAATTGCGCTGCCCTGTAAATTGGAGCCATTGGTGGCACAAACTCCCGAAAGACTAATCGGAGTTTGGACCCATGGGCGATTTCAAGTCGATCAAAAATCCACTGATCGAAAACATTCGGACCAGAGAGGAGGCGGATAAATACCGCAATTTATGGTACTCGGCGGCGCGTGAAAAGTTCGGCAACTATCGGCGCTTGATTGCGGAGAGACCGCATGATCTGGGGTTGGTGGCCCCAGGAGATCGCCGATGTGCTTGATCAGTTCTATGCCGATTTGGTGGCTGGGCGGAGGCCGATGATCGCGATCATGGCCCCTCCGCAGCATGGCAAGAGTACTGCTGTCACCGATTTCGTGACATGGGTAGCTGGCAAGAATCCCAACATCAAGATAATCTTCGGGTCGTTCTCCGAAGCGCTCGGTGTGCGCACCAGCAACGACGTGCAGCGGATTATGAATTACCCCATGTACCAGCAGGTGTTCAGGCAGACCAAGATCGGCGAAAATGGCTGGACATGCAACAACGAGTTGATCGAGTTCTGCGGTCATGACGGGAGCTTCCGTAACACGACCGTCGCCGGGCCAGTGAACGGTCTGGCATTGAATTTGGGGATCATCGACGACCCATTGAAGGGCCGACAAGAAGCGCAGAGCAAGGCCTCGCGGGATCGAATTTGGGCTTGGTTCGTTGACGATTTTTTGTCACGCTTCGACAAGGATGCCGGGCTTATATGCGTGATGACGCGGTGGCATATCGACGATCTGCTTGGAAGAGCGTTGGGCGAAGGCGAAGATGGAGAAATTCTACTCCCCGGTTTGAAGGTTTATCGCTACGCTGCGATTGCGACGCAGGATGAAGTACATCGTCGCAAGGGCGAAGCATTATTCCCAGAATGGAAGCCACTTGATTTTTTGCTGTCGCGAAAACGCGTTATGTCCGCGGCATCGTGGGAAAGCGTTTATCAGCAGACACCGATTGTGGTCGGCGGCGGCATCTTCCCTATTGAACGTTTCACGATGATCCCTCTCTGGGACATTACACGCGTCAAGAAATCGGTGCGATACATTGATAAAGCCGGTACCGAAGGCGGCGGTGCCTACACTGCAATGGTCTTGATGCATCTGATGGATGACGGCACGTTCGTGATCTCGCATATTGAGCGAGGCCAATGGTCTGCTTTAGTTCGAGAGCGGAGGATCAAGGCGTGCGTGGAGGCGGACCACGCAACCTATGGGCGGCGCGCGCCATATGTAGTCGTGGTTGAACAGGAGCCGGGTAGCGGTGGGCGTGAAAGTGCAGAAAGTACCTTGAGAATGTTGGCCGGTTTTGTGTGCTTCGCCGATCGGGTGACGGGATCAAAGCAGGTCCGCGCCGATCCATTCGCGGCGCAAGTTCAGGCTGGAAATGTCAGGTTGGTCAACGGTCCCTGGGTACGGGCCTTCCTTGAGGAAGCTGAGTGTTTCCCAAACTCTCGCTACAAGGATCAGATCGACGCCGCGGCAGGTGCCTTTACGCGGCTGACGTCGCGGCCGACCTATAACCTCGACGCAATGATATAAACCAATTGCTTGAAGAATGACACAGACTCTGCTTCTCCATTGTGGATAGCGTATGGCACTGTAGCGTATGGAATGTGAGGTCGTGCAGGAACGGGGCGCGGCTAGTGAAAGCTGGGTGCGCGGCATGGGTTCGCGGTAGGCTTCTCGCGATCTCGGCGATCAACATTCGGTGCGAGCTGAGTTGGGCCGCACCCGATCAGCGGACAAGGGGTTCGGCAACTTGGTCCAGTATAACGTCGGGAACCCCACCAATGCTCCCAATCGCCTACCCCTCTTCCAATAGCTGCCTTATGGGCAAATTCAGTAATGGTGAGTAAACGTGTCGATGCTGGCACTTTCCTGTGAATTGCAGCGCTCCTTGTCTCCATAAACCGTGTCGCTGCGTCCCCGTCGGCTCGGCCATGGACGGCCGATCACAAACGGGGACGAACATGCTGGAGACTCGACTTCTCAACATCCAGGATGCCGGGACATCTGCGCAGTGGACCAAGCGAGCCATACCTCGAGGACTTCGCAGCGGCGCTCAAACGGCGGGGTTATAGCCCAGCCATGGCTGTTTGGCGTGGCGCGGGCCCCATTTCGAAGCTGATCCGGTGTTCGTTGACGCGCGTGGTCTGCCGCTGCGCTACATTGCGGTCCAAGAGACCTTTGCGAGCCTGGTCCGCAGGGGCAGGTATCTCGCCGACCGCGAAGCGGCGCCCGCGCGTCAGTGGCCGGACATTATGGCGATGTGCAATCAGCCCCGCGACGATCCTCACACCCATGATTGCCCCTCCGCGTGCACGGCTACCCCGGCGCCTCATCTGTCCAATATCCGTGCATCGTGCCGGTTGACTCGGTAATTGAGGGCCGTCCCTTGTGCCGTGGCCCCGGGAATGGCACCTGCCCCCTCAGCATCCGCCGGGCGAGCGCTGTCGGGCGCCCGAAGCCAATCCTTCCGCGGCCGCGAGCGATGCGGTGGCCGCGCAGATGAGGTTGAAGCCGTATGGGGCTGCGGTCACCGTTCTGCCACGCGAGCACCTCGACTTCGAGCCTGAAGGTCGCGGTCGCGGCGCGGGCAAACCGCGCCGGCACGCAGGCATATTCAAGCTGCTTGCGTGTCCGCGTGAGCTAGTCTAGTTTCTGTCGCGAAATTGGGGAATTCTGCGCGGGGAGAGGTCAGTTATGCCTGTTCCATTGGCATAACTGTACGACGGTGCGGGTGCATTTGCGAGCGTTTCTCGCGCCATTTTCGTTACGGGCTGGTTATGCGAGGTGCGGTTGTGCTGAGCGTCGCGATAAGGGCGGCGGTTTGTTCCACCATGTCCTTGGTCGGCTGAAGACTTATCGGTTGGTTTTGCGGCGGCGTGTGGAGCGTTTGGTCAATAGTTCGCCGATGATCATGAGATTGTTGGCGAGCACAGCGGCGGCAACGAACAAAGAGAAGCGCTCGGCCCCTTGGGCGCGACAACGCTTCATGCCGCGGCCACGCATCAGCACCGAAATGCGTCCCTCGATTCCAGCACGGAAACGCTGGCCTTGTTTGAACGCCGGCGATCGTTCGTCGGCCCGGCGTTGCGGCGTCTTGCTGCCGCCACGCTGCGGGATCGAGACCATGGCGACGCCGCCGCGCGCGCAGACGACGAGGTTGTTTTCGCTGAAGAAGCCGCGATCGGCGCCGTAGAGGGCGGGTGAACGGCGGAAAATGCGGCGGTGACGCTTGAGCGACAGTGCCACATGGACTTCGTCCGCCGGATTGCCCCTGAGCACCTCGTACTGGGTGATCAATCCTCTGGCACTTTCGGCGAGAAACACCTTGTGGCCGAATTCGACGGGCGTGCGCACCTTGCCACGCTTGATGAGATCGGTATGCGGCTCGAAGATCGAATAAATCTTCTCCGACGTGGGCACCTGTTCGCCATCGAGCACGCGGCGGCGCGCCTGGTCGATGACGCGCGCGCCGAGCGCGCAATAATGCGCGATCTCCTCGCGCAGGGCCTTGATCTTCAGGGAGGTGAGCAGGTCCTTGCCGCACATCGCGGCAGTGTCATCAAGCGCCTTCCTGGCACCTGCCACCACTTCCTCGGCAATGCCGATCAGCGCCTGATAAGTCGAAGTCTGCTGCGATCCTTCGCCCTGACGCTGCCGCGTCGTCATCCGTTGGATCTCGTACATGCGCCGATGCGCAGCGCGCGAGCGATTACGAAAACCGGCGATGCACCGCAGTTCCAGCGCCTTGGCAAGCCGACCGAGGAGCCGCGTGAGGACGCGCACCACGTCCCACAGCAAGGTGTTGTCGGTCGGATGATGAATGTCGGTCTCCACCACCGTGGTGTCGACCCGCAGCTTGCTGCCGTCCTCCAGGCCGAGCTTCACGGCGGCTTCGACGACGAGGTCGTTGACGGCCTTGAGCGTCGCCGGCGTCAGCCGGTTGAAGCTGCGGTTGAAAGCGTCATGCTTGGGCACCTTCTCGCAGTAGAACTCGGTGAACGCTCGCAGCGTTATTCCATCGGCGATGCGTTCGCGCAGCTCGCGATAATCCCAGTTCTTCACCCGCATCAAAACCAGTGCACGCAACGTCTGCGATGCGGTGAGGCCGCGGCGGCCCTTGCCCGGCTCATTCAGACCGCGCATCAGGTCGCGGCGCACCCGCTCGATCAGCGCCGGCTGCTGATCGAGAAAATCACAGATCACCTGCAGCAACGGCTCAAGCTGCACGCCCTGCCGCAGCAGTTCGAGATCGGCAAAACTCATCTGCCGCGCCGCCGGCCGCACAGCTCAACTCATCCAGCCGAGAACCGCCAGCTCCAGGCCAACCGCTCCGCGGCTCCTCCGGCAGCGGACATTGCAGCGCTGTTCTGTGTGACGGCGAATCATCTCTCAAATGAGAGACATCGCGCGTCGCAATGGCAAGAAAAACTTGTCGCCAAAAACGATGGAAATGCCCATTCTGCCGTACTATCTTGCCCTTCGCGACAGAAACTAGTCTAGGGCCGGCCATAGCTGATGCGCCAGATCGTGCCACCGGCATCTTCCGAGACGAGCAGTGCGCCATCGGCCCCGACGGTCACGCCGACCGGCGCCCCCACACTGAAGCATCGTCAACGCCGAAGCCGGTGGCGAAGTCCTCATAGGCGCCGGTCGGCACGCCGTCGTTGACGATCGCCCGGATCACCTTGGATCCCGTTCGCCGGGTGCGGAGCCACGAGCCGTGTTCGGCGGCGAACAGGCTGCCG
Organism: uncultured Alphaproteobacteria bacterium; assembly: GCA_963844635.1. Lineage (GTDB taxonomy): Bacteria > Pseudomonadota > Alphaproteobacteria > Rhizobiales > Xanthobacteraceae > JAJPKK01. The sequence continues at coordinate 28,115 of CAWJPD010000010.1, read as the reverse complement.
CGATATTGCGGCGGAAACTGCCGCCCGTCATAGACCGCAACGCCGAGAGAAGCGGAGTGCGCCTCCAAGAGCACGTCGGGAATTGTAATCCGGTCTTTGAGGTCGAGCCGTTCGCCGCGATGCCGCGGATCTTCATTGGCGCCGATATAGTACCACGGCCAGCCGTAGAACGCGCCTTCCTTGACGCGCGTGATGTAGTCAGGGGGAACATCGTCGCCGAGGCTGTCGCGTTCATTGGTCGAGCACCATAGGCCGCCATTTGCGGCGACCGCCAGGCCCGAGCAATTGCGGATGCCGGTCGCATAAATCCGGCCATTGCCGCCGTTGGGATCGAAGCTCAACACCGCAGCGCGCCCGGTTTCGGGGCCCCAGGCAGCGCCGAGCGGCTGCTGTCTGGTCCAGTTCGCGAGCGCGGCCGCATCGAGCGTGCCGATCTCTTCGCCGGCGTTCGACGCCGAGCCGACCGAGACATACATGCGCGATCCGTCCGGCGAGAAGGCAACGTCGCGCGTCCCGTGGCCGCCGGCCGGAAGGCGCGGCACCACGGTCTCGGGCCCGCCGCGCGCCTTGAGGTCGCCGGCGCGATAAGGAAATCGGACGACCGCATTGGTATCGGCGACGTAGACCCATTCGGGAGCATCCCCCACGGGGTAGAATGCAATGCCGTACGGGGCGCGCAATCCGGCAGCGAAGACTTCGCTCTGCGTCGCCCCGTTTCCGCCGGGCCGCAGCACGCGGATGCGCCCGGCGACGCTCTCGGCGATGAAGATGTCGCCATTTGGAGCGGCGCGGATGATGCGCGGCTGTTGCAGGCCTTCGGCCAACAATGTCACGACGAATCCGGGAGGGACCGCGGGCATTGCACCGTTGCGCCGGACCACGCGCAGGCCGTTACCTTCCGCCGCTGCAAGGTCAGGTGACGGAAGGTCGCCCGGCCGGATGTGGCGAACGACGCCCGGGGCGTCGGCATGCCAGTCGGCGAATGCCGCTTTGCCCTCGAGTTCCCGCTGCTTGTCCTGCGCCGCTGCGTGCCCGGATATCGCGAGTGGCGCGTGTAGCGCGATCGCGACAGCGAAGCCTGTTGCTGCAATGATCCGACGCATTTGGAACCGCCTCATAATGACAGAGCTTGCTGCGCCCGCTTTCCCGCCTTTCGACGGGGCGCCCTGATCGGCGCGAGAGGAGTGTGGCACCTTGCACCGGGGATGATAATTTCCGCTTTCACAATGTATCATATGGAAATCATGAGCGGACAGCACCCGTGAGCCAACCGCACCTTATTCCCGGACGCGCCTACGGCTGCATGATGTGTGCGTTCCGGCGATCGACGAGCGCGCGATATCTGAACGACTGAATGGAAAACGCCGCCTGCATCCGTTCCGCCCCCCAAGGCCGGTGACTCGTGAGTGCCCAAGTATTCCCGCAGCAGGGGCGGCTCCTGCAGGCCTATGTGGGCCTCGACGTCCACAAAAACACATCGCTGGTGCAATAGCAGATGCGGGCCGGAGCGGTGACGTCCGCCGCAATCCCCCCTGACCGCGCTTGGAAGTCAGAAGGACTGGATTCATTGCCGAAGGGCGACATCGGCGGTAGCGGCAGGCATATCGAGGGCATTTTGTACGTGGTTACAGCAGTCAGCTTTTGGATCAAGGGTTGGCAAAGACAGGTTCGTCCGCGAGCGTCGGAGAGAGAACCGCCATAACCAGCTTTCGCGATACCTGCACCGGGACCTGCGAATTCATGATTTTCAGCAAAACGCGAACCCGGCCGGAATCGTCCACACGGTCCAGAATTCCGAGCTGATCGGCAAACGGGCCGGCCAATAAGCGCACCCGCGATCCGACGGCAAGACTCTGTTCCAGATGCACCAGGCCGGTTGAATCGGCCGATGCGATCATTGCTTCCACCACGCCGAAAGGCAAGGGCTGCGGCTGATCTCCGAACATGACAAGGCTGTTGACGCCGATCGTGCCATTGACACTGCGCCACCGATCGCGCGTCAGGTTCAGTCGGACGAACAAATAGCGAGAGAAAAAAGGAGCGACGACGGTCGTCAGTTTCCGCCGCCGGGTGACGGTCTTGAGGCGCGAAGGAAGAAACGTCTCGAATTCTTGTGCTTTAAGTTGCTCTTTCGCCAGCTGCTCGCGGGACGGCTTGGCATGTACCGCGTACCATCGGTTGGACATGAACACCTCGGCGGCTGTTGAAGAAAGGAAAAAATACCCCGCCCCGGGGGTCACCTTGTACCTCCGATTATGGCGGCATCGCGGTGGCGGGGGCTAAAGAAGCAATCAAATAGGCAAAGTTGTTAAAGTAACGGTATTCGCTTCGCTAAAGATATCTCTTGGTTTCTGCACACACACGATTACATAGGCCAGTTCCATGCATCGATCCGTCAAATATCCGCTTCTCGTAATCTTGACGGTTCCTCTTGCTTTACTTGTCTCGGTTGAAGGGTCCCTGCTTTTGACCGAGGCTGCACGGCTTGGGTTACCCAAGACCTTCCTCAAGCGGCTGATGCCATCGCGGTATTGAGCGGGGGCGAGAATCTCCGGCCGTTCGTGGCCGCAGAATCTCTTAAAAAAGGGCTTGCCAATTAAATCCTCTCGCCAATGTCAAACTCAGTCTCATCGAGGAACAAGGGATCGTTCTCGGGCGCCCCCACCTTCTTCGAGACACTTTGTTGAAGCTTGAAGTCCCTACCGACGCGATCGTCGGCTTCGAGGTCGACGTCCCCAGCACCTATCGGGAGGTGCTCGCTCGCGCCGATTGGGCAAAGGAAGACGGAGGCGCATAGTGGGTCGCGATCAAGGCTCCTCGACAGATTGGCCGAAAGCTCCAGCACGCGGGTGCGTGTGTAAGGCTCCCCGCATTTTTGTGAACCGTCTTCGCACGGGTAGCCGTCGAGCGGCAACGGGTATCATTGTGTCGACCCGCATTGAAAAGCCCCACGGGGTATTGCTCGTGACGGACTGCGCCGGGACACTGTTCGGCACCGCTGAGTTGCCTCAGCACAAGCGCAAGTGTCGGACGCAACCATTACCCCAAAACATCGCCGAAAAAGTCCTTGAGTGTTGCTCAGCGACAACAGACTGGAGGTTAGTTTTGGATTACGTTTAGTCAATTGGATTCGTGCCAACAAGCGGGGGATGAAATCGATGAATCGGTTACTGTTTGTCACTTCGGCTGCGTGGGTGGCGCTGCTTGCGGCCGCGCCCGCTTCTGCGGCAGATTTGGGGACTTACAAAGCTTTGCCCATGGCAGCGCCGGCATATTCGTGGACTGGCTTCTATATTGGTGGAAACGTAGGATCCGGTTGGGGTACGAACGAGTTGCCGCTGATCTGAGTGTCTTAGGCCCGCTTATTGGTGGTCCCGGTACGACGCTTTCTGCTGTCTTGCCGGTGACCTCGCAGACGTTCAATGGATTCCTTGGTGGCGTCCAAGGAGGCTATAATTGGCAATTCAGCACGTTCCTTGTGGGCATCGAAGGCGATTTTGATTGGTCCGGGCTGCAGGGTAATGCTCCATGCGTGCTGCTATTCAACTGCAACGTTCAACACAAAAACATCGCAGATGTTACAGGCCGCCTGGGGGTCATTGCATATGATAGAGCCTTGCTTTATCTGAAGGGCGGTGTTGCCTGGGTCGATAGCGACTACAGCATTGGGAATAGTGCCACAATCGGGTTCACCGGAGTTGGGTCGACCACGATCGCTGCGAACGCAAGTCAGAGCGCGACCCGAACCGGCGGTCTGTTGGGGACAGGCATCGAGTATGCCTTCCTTCCGAATTGGTCGGCAAAGATCGAGTATAATTTCATCGACATCGCGAAAAACTCGTACAACTTCAATTTCACCACCGTTCCTGCAACAACCGGCGTTCCCGGTATTCCGATCGCGATCGATGAATCCATCCATGTCATTAAGGCTGGAGTGAATTGGAAGTTTTGGTGATATCGAGTTGATCGACCGCCTCTGATCTTCCAGCAGACAACTCAAGGGCGGCATCATACCGGCGGGCTCAATGCCCGCCGGTTTTCAGTTTTTCAGCGATGAGACGCCAGTCTGCCACACGGTTGTCAACTCAGCGATCGCTGCCTAATCGGCGAATTATCGTTTACCGTCGCGATCGAAATGGCTTAGTAGATCGTGCCACCGATCCAGAGCTTGTTTGCGCGAGAACTGCGCTTCCAACATTTGGCGAGCGCGGACACCCATCAATTCAACGGTCTCGCGGTCTGACGAGAGCGCCACAAGGCTCCGAGCAAGAGTTGACAGAATCGTCCGTCGCGATTGCCAACCCGCACCGATTCTCTCGCACCAAGTGCGCGATTTCGCCGTCCTGCGCGCCAATGGCGATTGTGGGCCGACCTGCGGCGGCAATGCCGTAAAACTTGCTGGGAACAATCAGGCCCTCAACTTCGGGGCGCAGTGAAAGCCAATGGACGTCCGGCGCACTCAAGGAGTATTTCAGATGCGCTTGGGCCTGGTAGGGCAAAAAGCGAAAAAGGTTCTGCAGTTGCCGATTTGAAACCTCCCTCGACAACTCATCGAAGCCTTGACCGCCCCCGATCATCAGGAAAAGGATGTGCGATTGGTCGCGAAGCTGTTCGGCGGCGGCGAGGATCGTTCGGAACTCGTGTGCGCGTCCCAAATTCCCGGAGTAGCCGACGACGAACCTTTCCTCCAGCACCCATTCCCGGCGCAACGGATTCTCAACATGAGGAACGGGGATGAGCTGTTCGTCGTCGCACCAGTTCGGAATGAAATGAATCTTCCTGGCGGGAACGCCGAGCGCGACCACCTTCTCGCGCATCAGCTCGCCAACAACGACGTTTGCGGCGGCCGACTTGAAGCAGCGGTTGCGCAAGCGCGTCAGCATCCTAGCTGGCGGTCCGCGAACCAGCGGCACCCCCAGTTCGACGGCAATTTCCGGATAAAGGTCTTGTGACCAGTTGACGAGGGGCGCCCCGCTTTGGTGGGCGGCCGGCCAGACGGCGAGGCAAAGGAGGGGCGGATCCGTCTTCGCGATGAGAATGTCATCACGACGAAGAACGCCACGCAGGTATCGCAAAACCGAACGATAGAAAGAGAAATAATCAATGGCGCGCCCTGGCAGACCGGTGCGTCCAAATCGTGTCGATGGCAGGCGGCGTACCTGCACACCTTTGATGTTTTCCTTGCTCGGCAGCTCGGCTTTCGGATCGTCGTAGACTTGCGAGCTTGTCAACGCCAGGACCTGGCATCCGGACTCGGTGAGGTGAAAAGCGAGATCCGAAACGAGCTGGCTGGTTGCCGAATGATCAGGGAAGAAGAACCGATTGACAAAAACGACGCGCCGCATCGGAGTACTTTCAACTTACAGCGGATCACAAATCAGACTTATCAGGCGGCATTTGGGAATTCGGCCGTCGCTTGTGGGAAGCGAGAGACCAGGTGGTCGCCCAGGACCAAAACATCCATTTTGGTGCGCAGAAAGCAGTCCAAGGCTTCCTCTGGGCGGCAGACAACGGGTTCGTTTTCATTGAACGATGTATTGAGCACCATCGGAACCCCGGTGAGACGAAAAAATGCTTGGATGAGGGCGTAGTAGCGGGGATTGGTGTCGCGGCTCACCGTCTGCAATCTGCCGGTTCCATCGACGTGGGTGACTGCCGGAATTTGGCTGCGCCGCTCGGGTCGAATTCGGCAACACTTGGAGCATGAAGGGAACATCCTCATCACGTTCGAACCAATCAGACACGGACTCCCGCAGCACCGAGGGGGCAAATGGCCGAAACAATTCGCGGCGTTTGATCTTTAGATTGAGGATGTCTTTCATATTGTCGCGGCGCGGATCGCCGAGGATGGAGCGGTTGCCGAGCGCGCGCGGTCCCCATTCCATCCGGCCCTGGAACCAGCCGACGACCAAGCCATCGGCGATCGCGCGTGCGACGGTCTCCAGCAGCTCCCTGTCATCATCAAAACGGCGGATCGTGCAGCCCTGCGAGGCAATCCCCGTGCCGCATCCGGACAACAAGCGTTCAATCTCGGCTTCGGTGAACCAAGGCCCCCAATAGGCGTGGGTCATTTCGCCGGCGCGTTTGCCATGGCGGTGCCAGACCACAAAAGCAGCGCCGATCGCACCGCCGGCATCCCCCGCCGCGGATTGCAGATAAGCGTGCTGGAACAGGGTGCGATCGCGTATCTTGCCGTTCGCAACCGAATTGTAGGCGCAGCCGCCGGCAAGCGCGATCGATCTCTGGCCAGAGCGTCGTTGCAACGCCGTCAACAGATTGAAGAAGGCGTCTTCATAGACCGCTTGCGTGGCCCGGGCGAGATTGCGGTGACGATCGGTGAGCGGCTCGTCGGGGCGGCGAGCCGGTCCCAAGGTTTCAACGAGGTTTTGCGAGTACGAGCCCCTCCGCAAGTCGGCTCGCCGCCCTGCCATTCGTAGGCGATATCCTCGCGGTGGTGGCGAAAGAATTTCAGATTGAGACGGAACTTGCCGTCATTGCCGCAAGAGACGAGATCTCGAAGCTCGCTGTAGCACTGAGAGTTGCCGTAGGCTGCAAGCCCCATCACCTTGTATTCGTCGCCGTAATGCGGAAACCCAAGATATTGCGTCATCGCTTGGTAGAAAACGCCGAGTGAATGTGGGAACAGGATTCGTCCTTCGACCGCCAAGGAGCGGTCGTCGCCGCGCCCCCAGGCAGCGCTGGCGAAATCGCCAAAGCCATCGACAGAAACCGCCGCCGCATCGCGAAACGGCGAGGCAAAAAACGCCGAGGCGAGATGGGCGAGGTGGTGTTCAACATATTCGATCGATCCGGAGAACGGTCGGCCCGTTGGCGCCAAACTTTCCAGCTCTTGCGAAATGCTTGCGACCTCTCTGCGATTGCGCAACCGGGCCAACAGCAAGGCAGGACTTGGCCGGCGGGCGAGGACGTAGGAGAGCTTGGCGAAGAGATTGGCGCGGCTGCTGCGATTGACGGCAACGCAGGTCACATCCGCCAAGTCGATTTTTGCTTCTTTAAGGCAATAGCGGACGGCATGGGACGGGAAGCCGGCCCAATGTTTGATGCGGCGGAACCGCTCTTCTTCGGCGGCAGCGAGAAGAACACCGTCGCGAACGATACAAGCCGCGGAGTCAGCATGATACGCATTGAGACCTAAGATAATCATGTAAAATGAAAACGCTCCTCCTTCTTCTACTTTGCTTCGCGGTCTACTTTGCCTTCGTTGTCAGACAGGCTGGGACGACGGGCAGCTTTGTTTGCCACGCTTGAACGCTCGCGTCCGCTTGAACGCAACTATCTCAATATCTAAGCCGCCAATAAAGGTATTTTACGGCTTCACTCAGAAAAGCCGAGATACCGGAGCGGTGCTGGCGTACCGGGGCAGCTTCCGCAAATCGGCGGCCGCGTAAGGCGAGTGTCGGTCTCCTTCTCCGATGAACCCATGGACCGCTTCAGCGCCCAGCCCCGATCGCCCCAGGCTCTCAAGCGCTTTCGCGGACGCTGAAGCATTTGTCCACAGCAGGCACTCGAACCTTCATTTCGAGCAACCGCCAGCACCGTCAGATCCGTCAGCACCTTCAGGACCGTCAGCCGTGAGCGCCGTCAGTCGAAACAGACTGTGATCGCCGCACATTGATACCTTCGCTTCGGTCTGGATTCGAGCTAGGAAGGGAACTGGGAATTTGCGAGGGCGGCAAGATCATGGCAATCTTTCGGAAAAAGAACGAGGATCTGACAGGGCAGGCACTGTTAGCGATCCAGGAAGCGCTAAACACGCGCGACCGAACCAAAACAGGTGCGACCACGGCTGATCCGGCTGCGCTCGAGAAAAATAGCGGGAAGAATGCAGGCCAACGCGGTTTGCATCGAGGCCCGTGGGCGGGCGATGTTCAATCGGATGTCCCGCTGAGACGCGATATCGGAGGCGGTCCACGTGCTGTGCGCGGAGGTCCGCGGTCCGACGATGTTCTATCTGATGTCCAGCCGAGACGCGATATAGAGACCGGCCGATACGGCTTGCACGGAGGTTCGCGGCCCGCCGATGCTTCCTTTGTCTCACCATCACGACAGGTAGACGCAAACGTTGTGCGGGCCGCTAACGATGACCGGCAAACGGCCGGCCACATGCTCGAATGGCTGCATCGGCCTCCAGCCAAAACGCCATTTATCGTCGCGACCCTGCTCGCAACGATCTGGGTAGTTGGCACCCTCGGACTGGCATACGGGTTCGGCGGCGCGCTGCGGAATGCCGTCGCCGCCGCGGGCCTTCTGCCAGTTGCCATTTGTGTGGCGGGAGCTGTGGGCGCACCGATCGCATTCTTTTATGCGGTGGCAAACATGACCGCGCGAACGCAGGAATTGCGCAACGTCGCCAATGCGATGGCCGAGGCGGCGCGGCGCTTCGCTCAACCGGAGACCACGGCCGGCGATGCCATCATTTCCGTGGGGCAAGCGATTCGCAGCGAGGTGGCTGCGATGGCCGATGGCATCGAACGCGCGGTGGCGCGCGGCGCTGAGCTCGAGACCCTGGTCGCCCATGAGGTGTCGGCGATCGAGCGGGCTTATGACGAAAACGAAGTGCGTTTCCACCGTCTTCTGGATGGCCTCGCTCGACAGCGCGAAACGCTGGTCGACCAGGCCGAAAGGACCTGCAATGCAATCTCAAGTGTCCATCTCGATTTTTCGCACGACATTGCGGCGACAAGTGAGCTGATCTCTTTTGAGGTAGCGCAGAACATAACCCGATCGCTCAACAAAAAAAGCGAGCAGATGACAATCGCCCTCGCTGCCGCCGTCGATCGTGTGATCGAGAAGCTCGCCAAATGCGGAACCGAACTCCTAAATCGGCTCGGACGCACGGGCACCGGTACCATCCGAGCGATGGAGGGAGCTGGCAACCGACTGACCGCGACCCTCACATCCAAGAGTGATCACCTGAGCGAGCAGGTCAATCTTGCTTCAGCCAGCCTGGAGCAGTCGATCACGCAGCGCTTTGATAAAGCCATGGGCGTCTTCTCCGAGCAGAGCTCAACCCTGTTGGAGAAAGTGGACGAGCGGGTCCGCGATATGACGAAGACGATGTCCGGGCAGTTCGAGGCGGTATCGCAGGACTTCCTCGGCAACGCTGGGCGTCTCGCCGAAACCGTTGGCTTACGGGGCGAGGAGGTGAACAGCGTCCTTAAATCCGTTGGCGAGTCGATCGTGATCGAACTGGGCATGCGCGGCAACGCGTTGGTTTCGAAAATCGAGGACATCGGGACCAAGATCACCGAGGAGATCATCGCTCACAGCGACTGCGTCGCTCAACAATTCGGCAACAATGCCGGGACGTTGGCGGAGAGCATGTTCACCCGCATCGGCCGCGAGCTTGTCGATCGGATCGGTCGCGATGCCTCGACCCTGTGCGATGTGTTTACGCGTCACCTCGGCGAATTCGACCTCACCCTCAAAACCCAAGGCAGCGACCTTATCGACAATCTGCGGCAGCAGACATCCGACCTCCAGTCGCTGATGAATGACCTTAACGGCTTCAACTCGCAGGTGGTGAAAGCAGCGACGGATATTACGACGTCGCTCGACCGGCAATTCACGCGCTTCCAAGACGTGATGAACAATCGCTGCTTGAGCCTCAACGAGAATTTCCGGCAAAATATCCTCGATGTCGTGCGCGCGATGACGGACAGCGGAAAAGACGTCACCAGGGAATTCGAAGAGAGCATTTCGTCGACGGTGACAACGCACGGCAACGCGCTCGTGAGCACGTTGGCCGCCACGATCGGCGCGACCAGCGAGACCCTCGACGTGCGGGCTAACGAATTGTCGCAGAGCGCCAACCAATTGTCGGAGAAGCTTGATCATCGGATCGGCCAGATCGAGGACCTGCTGCTCGGCCAAGCCGATGCTGCGACCAACGCGCTCGAAACGCGCACCAGACAAGTAGCCGAGCGCCTTGATGGTCTTGCCGAGGCCGTCGCACACGAGCTGGGGGCGCGTGTTGCGAAGGCCACCGAAGTCACTCACACGCAACGGCGATGCCGCCGCCCGTGACGTCGATGCCGCCGTTCGTGACCTCGAAACGCGCGCCACCAGAGCCACCGAGCTGCTGTCTGACCACACCGAAGTCGTCACGCGCGAAATCGAAACCCGCACGGCAGCGGCGGCAGCCCATATGGTCGAGCATTCCGAGACCGCGGTGAAGGAGATCGAGACCCGGACCTCGGCACTGACGGAAATCTTGCAGAGAAGATTCGAAACGGCATCGAGTGACTTTCAATTGCGCGCCGAAAACGTAATTGAGTCATTGATCTTACGCGCCGAAATCGCGGCAAAAGAGGTCGAGGCTCGCGCAGCGGTCGCAACCAAGGCGCTTTTTGGCGACGGCCAGGCCGCGCAGGCGCAAACGTGAGACGCGCGCGCCGGCGGCTCGACAGGTTCCGGCCCGCAACATGAAGCCCTCGCTGCGACTTATCAACGAATGACCGTTAGGTCATTTTCCGCCGTGACTAGGGAAGGGTGCCTAGCTCGCGAATCCAGCGCGCTCTTCGACTCTAAAGATCAGCAGGTACAATAATTTCGGCACGTTGGTACAGTGCGCCCATTCGCCTGAGCGCGGGTCGGCTATTAAGTGTTCGACAGCCGGCTTCTTAATGAGGTGCTGTGCTGATCTCGTCTGGCCGAGCGCCGTGCAACGTCACCAGACCGGCGGGCCAGCGTAGTTATGTTCGATCCCGATTATCCTTGTGGCCGATCAGTGTGAAACTGGGCTGGCTTGATCACATACGACCCATCTTCTCTCGACGTTCATCGCCAACTCGGACAACCACTCCGGCAACGAATAGCGCGGGGCCACGCATCGCAATGGCAGCCAATGGCAACGATGCTCACTCTACGCTCTTTGGATTCGCGGAACCAGGGTGGATTTCGCGCATGTCGCCATGGTGCACCGTGGCCACATGGCCATTGTCCCACTCGATCGTGACCGCATCCCAACTTGTCGCGCTGACGGTCCCGCCATCGCTGGCATTGCCTCGCCAACACACCCAATTCCCTCGCCTAAGTTTCCTCGAATTCATCGGCCGTCATCTGATGTTCCAATTCGATCGATGAGGAACCGTCTGCCGCCGGGGGAAAATGCCGTAATCATCATTTACGACGTGTCTCAAGTCGTTCCGCTGGATCACATGGGCCGATGTCAGAGGCGCCAACCCCATCTTGGCGACGAAATAGGCAGCAAGCCAAGCTGCCGCTCAACAGCGCAAGCGTGAAATCGCGTTCGCCAGATACTCCGGTGGCGACCGCGGAACATACGTCTCCTGGCTTTTCGTCGTTTAGGCTGCCAGCTGTTTCAAGCAGCGCGACATAAAATCTAAAGGATCTTTAAAGATGGTCCGATTCTTTGAAAGTGTGGCGGATCGGCAACAGCATTTCTAGTTCTACGTGATATACGGTACTTTTCGAACTGTTTAAGGGAGTGGCACAGTGATGAAAAGACTATTGCTTGCAGGCGTTGCGTTCACCGCATTCGCTCCCGGCGCCATGGCTGCGGACCTGCCGGTACCGTATTACAAAGCGCCGCCACTGTTGGCTCCGGCGTTCACGTGGGGCGGCTTTTATATCGGCGGAAACGCCGGTTATTCGTGGAGCACCGAGTCGGTTGATCTGGGTACAACGAGCAGCCAAGCTGGGGGGACAACGTTTGGTAACACCATCGGGACCGCTATCGGCACGGCGATGGCTGGTGCGGTTCCCTCCTCGATCGTGACCGACCCGCACGGCTTCATCGGCGGCGCCCAGGCTGGTTATAACTGGCAATGGGGCTGGGCGGTCTACGGTATCGAAACGGACTTCCAGGGCGCGAACATTAAGGGGTCGAATTCGGCGACGGGCGCGGGCGTGGGCTCCATACCAATCGCCCCGGGCTTTGGGATTCCGTTCAATAGCACCGCCTCCGCCTTCGCCGAGCAGAAACTTGACTGGTTTGGTACCCTGCGCGCCCGACTGGGCTTCACCTTGTGGGATCCGCACCTCCTGGTCTACGGAACGGGCGGATTTGCCTATGGCGAAGCCGAGTCCAACGCAAATTACTCCCTCACAGCATGCGTGTTGGGCGGCTTGGCTTGCTCCAATTCCCCTGGCATCAACCAAATCGTCACCGGTCCCACGGGCGCCAGCGGTTCCGCTTCATCGGTTCGGACCGGTTGGACCGCAGGTGCTGGCGTGGAATACGCCTTTGCGCCGGGCTGGAGCCTGAAGACGGAATGGCTCCATTACGACCTTGGCTCACTGAACTATGCTCTGAGCCCGTCCGTGCTCACTTTCCCGAGCATCGGCATCCGCACTCTAACCACACACACGGTGACCACATCGACGACGGCGACGGCTAATTTCGAGGGTGACATTGTTCGCGTGGGCGTGAACTACAAGTTCTGGTAGGAGCGGTGGGTCGGATTTCCGGCGCACCAAGCCCACGTAGGCGGCTTGATTTGGTCATCTGGGTCGCATTTGCGGCCCAGATTTCTCGTACAATGATATGACGTAGCAAGTCGCTAACCGGAAGGCATTACGGCTATTGGAGTCGATGTACTTTCTTCTGTCAGACGAATATCAGCCACGGCGAGCGCATCCAAGCCGGTGATTCTCGGCATGGGCGGAGCGCTGCAGCGCTGCATTCACGAGACGCTTGCCGTGTGCTGGCCCTTTGCAGTTGGCGTCCACGATCTCGCGGCTTGATAGACGCTAAAGCGATGATTGGCGGAGGGTCATGAAGGATGGATCATTTCACGATCGAACGACTGAACGCGCTCAAGCGGGGCGACTGGTTTGTCTATTATCGAGGCAATTTCGAGCACGACATCGAGCGATGCGAGAGCGATGGCGCTCCAAAGTATGGCTTGATCCTGCGACAGGTGCGTGACAGGGCGTCGAGCCTCGCACGAGCCGGTAAACTTCGCCTTGAAAAGCGTCCTGACGGACATGCCGTCTCCAGAGTTTTCCAATATTTGGCGGTCGGCCTCTAAAGTTTGTTTCGGCCGTGCTCGGTGGGTAGGGAGGGCACCGCTTCGACCATGACCTGGGTGCCAAGCGCCGCCACTTTGCGGTGAAGATCGAAGGATCTTATCGCTCGAGAAAATTGAGTGGCTGCGATGATCCGCGGGTTCCTGCCCCGCACAATCGGCTGATGCGGCGAAGCAACACTCGGCGGGATTGTGGGGCAATTTGATCCCCCAAATTTCCAATGGACTGAAAGCAAAGGCAGTTCGCTATTCTCCGACGCCGATTGAAACGCTTTTGTTGCGCTCTGTTGTCCTGGCGCAACATGCTCCCGAGATTTGCCTGCTATACTGCCCGACAAGTAAAAACAGAGGTGGCTATGTTTGCGCAGATCGCGGCAGAGGGACGCGTGCTGGGTTTTGATAGAGGGGACTGGCTGCTGCTTTTCAGCGGCTTTTTCTTTGCCGGGCTGCTGACCCTGCTGGCGTAGCGCAGGAGAGAGGCAGCGCTGGGAGACCACGGCACATCTGCCGATGGGCGCGTCTTCGTTGTTGCGCGGTCCTCGCGCAAGGGGGATCAGACGCAATCGCCAAACCATCTCAGTAATATGCAGGCCTCCGAAATCGTCACGAAATCGTCGCCGAACTGTCGGGGATAGCCGGGATATCGGGGAAGCCTTTAGCCGCACTTAGTTGTGGCAGCTTAGCCGCTTTCCGGCGATCTTCCATCGGCCTCAAACCGAAATGCCCAAACCGCGTGACGGCATTCTCTCCGAAATGGCGAGGAAACAGAAAGCAGCAATCTAAGCTGCCACAGTCTCGCCATTCTGTGGGCTTTAGTCCTAGAGCGGGGATTGTAGGGGGGTGTGCAATGAGGCGGGGAATCCTGCTCGCGATCGATGTCGTTCTGGTGGCTTTTGCAACGGCGTTGGCGCTTTTGGTCCGCGACAATTTCGAGTTTGTCACGGACCACTGGGTGGCTCTGTTTCCGTATTTCACCGTATCGCTGGTCACGTCCGGGGCCGTATTCCTTGGCGGCGGGGTCAGCCAAAGCTTTTGGCGCTACAGTTCGGTTGTTGATTATCTGCGCATTGTCGCACTGACGACCGTCATCGTCTTATTGGCCGTCGGAGCCATTTTTGCTTATAGCCGACTTGACGGCGTGCCTCGCGCGCTACCTCTTCTGCAAGGCGTGCTGATCGTCGGTGCTCTCGTTTCAGCGCGGATTTGCGTTCGCCTCTCGCATTTGAGGAGGTCGGTTGTCGGCGGCCCTGAGTTTTATGCGACCGATGCCGTCGAGAGCATTCTTGTTATCGGGGTCAACGCCATCGCCGACCTGTTCCTGCGCTCGATTCAGGAAGTCGCGCCGCACAAGATCCGCATTGCTGGGGTGCTGTCAGAAGATTCAATGCAGGGGCGCCGCTGCGTTCAGCAAAACGAAATCCTCGGCGGGGCGGAGGAGCTTCCCGCAATTCTGGCGCGCCTCGAGGTTCACGGCGTGATCGTCGACAGGATCATTATTGCAGCGAGAGTCGAAAAACTTTCACAACGCGCCAAGGAACTGCTGCTGGAACTCGAAGAATCGTCCAGCATTGTCGTCCATTTTCTTGCCGAGCGTCTTGGATTTGATCAATCGTCGATGAATGGCGAACGCGGAAAATCGCCATTGCCAGTCAAGCGGCAACGAGCCATTCGCGTCCTTGATAAGGATGCGCGCCTGCCTTGGCCGGCACTGGAATCCCATGCCTGACGACCAAGGCAGCTCGGGAGCCTCCAGCGGAAGCGAAGAATCTCGATATCTGAGCGATAAAACACATAATTTCATGGCTTCGCTCTCAAACGCCGAGAGGCCGGCACGGTGCTGGCGCGCGTCGGCACTGCCGTAGGCTGTGGAGAGGAGGGCTTCGAGAGCGCCATATTTTTTCTCGGTGTTCATCGCCAAGTCCGACAACCATTCCGCAACGGACAGACGCGGGCACGTATCACAATGGCAACGTTTGTCACTTTACGCGTCTTGGCTTCACGGAAGCAGGGTGAACTTCGTGCATGCCGCCATGGTGCACGGTGGCCACATGCTCATTGTCCCACTCGATCGTGACCGCATACCAACTTGGTGCGCTGACGGTCCCGCCATCATTGGCATTGCCTCGCCAGCACACCCGATTCTTCCCCTTAAGTTTCCTCAATTCATCAGCGGTCATCGGATGTTCCATTCGAACGATAAGCTGTCCGCAGACGGCTGTGACATCGGCCCCTCCGATCTAAAGAAAAGACCTGAGACAAAGACTAAATTTAGCCAGCGCCGCCGGTTGCTCCTAGCCGCGACGCAGCGGCTCGCCCAGCAATATACCGACGTGAGCCGATCTCCCGGAACGCCGGTCTCCGTGACCGTGAAGACTGGCTCAAGGCACTGGACATGGTGGCGGAAATGTCCGGCTGGGGCGGCCCATTGCCGGAGTGCTGGGCCCAAGGCATCGCGATCGACGACCGCCGCCGGCCGACTCGCGCGACCGTTGCGCTGTGCGCCGAGGTGGTGACCGTGTCTGTGAGCGGGGGTGGGCTGCTGCGGATCGAGCGCGTCGACGTGGTCTTTGATGAAGGCTTCTCGTTCGTCAATCCGCTCTCGGTGAGCAAGCAGATCGAAGGGCAGATCGCCTGGGCGCTCAGCGATGCGATGTGGCAGGAGATCACGGTCAAGGACGGGTGCGTTGGCGAGGGTAATTTCGACGAGTACCAGGTAGCGCGCATGGCCGATTATCCGCTGCAGGTCAACATCCGCTTCCTCAAGACCGACAACAAGTGGATTTCCGGCGTCGGCGAAGTGGCGATCCCGCAGATCGCGCCGGCCATTGCCCAGGCTGTCTTTAAGGTCACGGGGAAGCGCATCCGGTCGCTTCCGCTCGGGAAGGAGGACCTGCGCTGGGCACAAGCCTGGCTCAGTGAGCTCGTCACCCGCGCAGACTTATTGCGGCAGGCCCAATCAGGATGAGCCTGTCCGCGCTTACGGACGGAGTAAAACCCTTCCGCACCTCCCATCCGCCAACCCTCGTATCGGAGCTGCCGCGTAGGACGCCGCTTGGCCAAGGTTGGGTAGGAGGGCACCACGTCCAGCCACCGCATGGCTGCGAGCACGGCGGGGACGGTCATGGCTGACATCACAGGCTGGTCCGCAACGCGCTTGCCCTTTTCCATCCGAACAAGCCCGCTTCTCTGACACAGGAGACTCCGGCGGTCAGCCAAGAAATAGGCCGATCACTGATTCCGCCGAGGGTGACCTATGAACCTGTTGGAAAAACGAGTGCATGCCGAGTAAGTTGAGCCGGTTCGCCCGTCTTGCGTCCGGGGCGATGGCCACTTCGTGACCGCTCAGGAAATTGCTAATCTGGGAATTGATCAACCAAATTGTGTCGCGGAGGATGATGCTCATGCGTAAACGTGCGGGAAGGTCCGCCTGGGGTGCTATCACCTATCTGGTGTGCCTGGCCAGTAGCGTGAGCTTTTCGACGATGGCCCAAGTTGCGCCACCCGATTTCGCCCCTTCTGCTAAAATCGGGTGGTATGCCTACAATCGGCAGTTCATTCCGCCTGCGAATGGTCCCGGCCCGGTGCAGCAGGACCCCGCGCACCATTATGTCACCAATGACGAGTTCCGAGTGACCGGGAGGCAGCCGACTGATCAGCTGGCCGATCTCAGCAGTCCGATCTTGCAGGCCTGGGCAAGGGATGTCGTGCGCAAGCGTAACGAGCTGGTCCTTGCTGGGAAGCCGGCCAATCCGCCGTGGGCGAGCTGCTGGCCCGTCGGCGTTCCTGCATTCCTGCTCAGACCCATGACCCAGGCGATGTATTTCATTCAGACGCCGAAGGTCGTCGTGATGATCTTGTCCAGCAAGCAGGAGGTTCGCCACATCCGCATGACGGACAAGCATTCCCTGTACGTCAAGCCGTCCTGGTATGGCGAATTTATCGGTCATTACGAAGGCGATACGCTGGTCGTCGACACCATTGGAATTGATGAGCGGACATGGGTGGACGGATTCGGGACACCGCACACGAAGCAGCTGCATGTGATCGAACGTTTTCACCTGATCGAGGATGGCAAGGTGCTGGAGGCGAGTGTTCAGGTCGAGGATCCGGGCGCCTTTACAACGCCATGGAACGGAATCCAGCGGTTCCGGCAATATGAAGCGGCTGTGCATCAGCTTCCGATCGAGCGGCTGTCGCAGTTGGCGAGCGCACCCGAAGGTCCACTGACGGAGCAAATCTGTGCTGCTAATCCGAACTCCTTCTTTCCGGGTCAGTCCGTCCAGCCCATACCGGAGGCCGTCGTCCCGGATTTCTTATGATTCTCTCAGTTGAGGAACAAAACGATGCCGCCGGTTGCGCCCTGGGTACAGGTATCGTCAGGCGCTTAAAGGCAATAGCTTTCCGGAACATGCCGGGGTGGGATTGTTGCGAACGCAGTCCACTGGGGAATGGAGCCAGTAGAGCAATGTCCCGGGTGGGCCGCTTAATGAGGTACACCTGCTGTGTGTGAGGCAGCCTGTCGAGACCCCTGACACTCCCGCTTGGGACCCGGCGGCCAGCTTGCGTGCGCAATGATGTGGGCGAAGATTTAACTGATCGACCTGCGGAATTTCGAGAATCGAGCCCAGCGAGGTTTAGTAAGGCGTCCTGAGGTCATCTGCACGGGCTGATTTGGTCGCGCCAAGACGCGGCCTCAGGCCCGCATGGCGGCCAGCAGCGGCTTGACGCCGACGCTAGTCATCACGCGCGTGAGGTTTAGCCGAGTACGTTCAGCGCCATTTCTGCGGCGACATTCTTCAGTCGCTTCATCAGAAAGTGTGTCGCGCCCATCCGCATCTTCAGCGTGGCGAATGGAAGCTCGACCGTCTGCGGCGCACACGCATCGCTTGCGGATTTTTGTCGAGGCGGTGGCGTGGAGCGCGTCCTCGTCGAGGACGACGAAGAACAATTTCGTGAGAAATGCGGGTTAGCCGTCCGTTAACAGCTTGAGCGGCATGCTCCCGAATCCCGTTACTTGGAGCCGGCAATGAGGTCCGACCTACGCGCGCCCGATGAGGATGTCTGCCCCGTTGACGACGTGTTGCTTTGTGAAGTCTACAAAGCAGGGAAGGCTGGCCTGACCTCCGTCACGGCGTCATTGGACCCGCATCTAAGAGCGATGCTGGCGTTGTTCTGTTTCCGACGGACCCATCTTTACGACCTAGCCCTTGCCCTCGCCGCGGTTAGCAGCAGGGCAGATCTCGTCCGAGCTGGTGCAAGTGTGGGCGCCGCTCTGTTTGATCGGTCCAGAGAAGAACTGGAGCCGCCAAGCTTCTCAGCCTTGGCTGCGCGCAAAAAGATTAGCCTTGCGGCAAGATCGGGCATCCTGCCCTGGTCGCTGCGCCACCACCAGACGTTTCAATTCGATGATGATAGCACTTCCGAACAGCGTTTCGTCTTCGAAGATTGAGGCACGGCGCGAAACCAGTACTTACAAAGAGGTCTCATGCATTTTCCTGGAGTTCATCTCACGGCCGCACATATATCGCCTATTGTCGCGCTCATTGCGGGGTTGTTGATCCTGTTAGTCCCACGATTGTTGAATTACGTGATTGCTGTGTATCTCATTGTGATCGGCCTTGTGGGGATAAATAGCATATATCATTTTATCAGGTGATTACTGACAGATCTCTGAATCCGGTTGCGGTGTCGCGACTTACGTCGACTGATTGGTCTGGGCTGAGGGGGTCGTCTGGTCTCTTGGCTCGGCACCGTCTCGCACTGTAGACACACAGCCGCACGCTTCAGCCAGTCCGTGAATAGGTCACTTCGCGAGCGTGAACTCGGGCGGAGCACCGAGTACACCATCATGCATTTACTTCGTCCGTCGGAGCAGCTCACCGGATTGAGAAGACTACGGCCTGGGATCGACCATCCATCGTCGGGATCTTTATCGCCGAAGCGAATTGCCCCAGACGGCGGACGGCGACGCTCGGGGCCCCTTCCAACCAGGACGCGATAGAGTGGAGCCCCAGCAGCGTGGATATCTGTGCGCGGGCCAAGTCCAATTGTTCCCGCGAACTACTCTGGCGGAAGACAGTTCAGGCTGGCTGGCGCAATCGCCGATAGATCACCATCGGGGCCAGCCTATTGTTGTTTGCGCTGTTCACCACGGCAGAAGTGCGCGCTTTCTATGGCGTCATCGGAGCCTATCTGGTTTTCGTTCTGCTTTGGGCGATCTACAGCTACGCCAAATCAGAGAAGCCGCTTCCGGCACTCCTGTGGCCGACTACCGTTGTGGCCGCATTGATGCTGCTGCCTTCATTCGATGTTTTGGTGTATCTATTTCGGCTTCGTTCTGCCTCAACCTCCTCATCTAATCTACCCACCTACACTGATCCTTCCAAGGATACCAGATGGCGGTTGCCGAAACCGTTGCCTCCAAGCAACACTCCAAGAAATTCTCAGCTTGATTGGATGGGCGAGGCGGCGAAAATGCGTTAGTTGGAACTGGGCAACGGAGCCCGTGGTTGCGGCACCGCGCGATACGCGGTCGATCTCGCAAATCGCCGGTTCACAAAGCGTCGACAGAAGTTCAAAGATGCTCAAACATCGGAAACCAGATTGAAAAACGGATCTAAGCATGTGCAAGAGCGCGTGAGACTGGAAGAAGGTGACACCAGCAATTATCGGAGCAAACAGACGTACGACGTTGTACTAGCGCTTTTTCACGTACTTTGTTATCAAACGCTTGGACAAGCGCTGCGTCGTGCCATTGATAAAGATATTTAGGAGGTAAATTATGCGGATAGGTGTGATTGAGGGTAAGTCGGATAAGACAAGCGGAGGTGCGTGGACGTTCACTAGCTCGGTTGTGACAGAGCTGAAATCCGGTAACACGCGGAACCACTTCTTGCTCCTGGATGAGTTTCTCGAGGAAAAGCCACAGCCGGCTGTCGGTACAGAAGCATCGAGCGATGGTAAGAGTTCCTTCATTTCCCCCATCCGGTCAGCGACTCGTTTCGCCAGAAGGTGGCCACCAGTCGATCGACTCTTTATGCAGTTGGTTCCGCCAGTCGATCGGTCGGCCAGGCGGCTAATTAAAACGATAATTGAATATCGAACGGATCGAGGTGAAAGTATCACGAACAAATTAAACGCATTGATCCAACGATTTCAAATTGACGTGATTTGGTTGATGAGCCCTTCGTGGGTGGTGCCGCCAACACCGGTGTTCCCATCCGTTCCATTCATTGCAACAGTGTGGGACCTTGAACATCGCAAACAGCCTTACTTTCCTGAGGTAAATGTCACTGGGTGGTCTTGGCGGGACCGAGAGCAATATTTTATAAATAACTTACCGTTAGCCTCCTTTATAATAACCGGCACCGAAGCAGGAAAAAATGAAATCGTGCACTATTATCGAGTCAATCCGGAAAACGTGAAGGTAGTTCCTTATCCCGTTCCTGAACTTGACCTTCTGCCAACACCGCTAAATCGCCGCGCGTTAAATGAGAGATACGGCATTTGCGATGATTTCATATTCTATCCTGCTCAATATTGGCCGCACAAGAACCATGTTAACTTGTTCCGCGCGTTAAAAATCATCAAAGAACATCATGGGGTTCGTCTTCGCTTGGTCATCACTGGTAGCGACAGGGGCAATGGATCCTATTTGCAGGATTGCATTTTGCACGAAAACCTTGCAGAAGAAGTTTTCGAGCTGGGATTCGTGTCGCGGGAGGAGCTAAGCACTTTATACAAACACGCGCTTGCGCTTGTTTTTCCCAGTTTTTTTGGACCCGACAATATCCCTCCGTTGGAAGCATTTTCATTGGGATGCCCCGTGCTGGCGTCGCGTATTCCAGGGGCTGAGGAACAACTGAGAGATGGAGCGCTGCTGTTTGATCCAAAAGACCCACATGATATTGCGAGTAAAATTATGAAGGTACATTCTGATGCCGGTTTGCGGAGCCGGCTAATCGAAGAAGGTGCAAAGATCGGTGCAACCCGGAGTTCAGATAGATATGTTTCTAAAATAGATGAATTGTTAACGGAGTTCGAGGCGATCCGGCGCTGTTGGGGGAGTGAATACATTGCCGTTTGAGGCCACGCGCAAGGCGGCGTAAGAAAATAAGTTGGTACAGCAATCCAATTTGTTCAGCTGCTCCGTTGAGGGTCACGAATGAAACTGCCTCGCTGGGCTCAACGTTGAGCCTCGATGCGTGATGGACGCCAGTGCATTTCCCTGGACCGCGGGAAAAAAGAAGTTCTTTGCACTACCTGATATTTTGGCGCACCGCGACCTACTACGCGCCGCCACCTGCCTAAAAACAGGCTGTAACTGACAGTTAATTTCGGCGGTAGTTCGTTGCATGTTCGATGCCAGATCGTTGCGGTTCCGTCAGCGCATTAGTGATGATCGTAGACTGTTCGTATCCATCCGGTGGGCACCGGTGGGCACCGCGGGATAGCTGACTTGCGGTATTCAAAGGGAATGGAGCAATCCTCGAACTTAACGTGTCGATCGCTTCGGCGAGAGTGAGGCCGCGATGCAGGCAGAACCATTCTCCAGTGTGACGGTGCCACTGGATGTCGAAGCGGTTGCGGGCGATCCAGTCGAGGCGGGCGAAGGGGGCGTCGAAGTCTTCGCCGAGAAGTCTCGCGGAAGCCGGAGCGATAGCATTGAATGAAGCGAGTACCACCGCAATACGCATCCAATTACCTCAGTGCTGACCGGCGTCCGACTCGTGCTCGCTTTTTCTGGACCATATTGCCCCGGCGCTCGGTGCTCCCGTCCCTTTGATCTCTCTCAACCGGCATAGATAATCAATGTCATAGAGCCCCGCCCCGGTCCGCGCCATACCGCTCTCGTTATTGAACTCAAATAGAATTTCGTATTTTTCGATGATCCGCGTCCTAACTAAATTTAGTGGCAAAGTTTGTAAGAAGAATTGTAAGGGGCGATCCGTAAACTCCTCGGGCACTGGCCCGATCCCATTACCGAATAAATTTGCTTCATGGCCGAAATAGCGTTGTTCGTCGGACAAGAAATTGCGGGTCGGCACCAAGTATGGCGCCTCTAAGGCGAGCAGACGATCGAGGTGCTGAAAGGGTTTATCTGTGTACTGCAGGGCCCCGGCGGTGAAGACGATGTCAAATGGCCCCCCAGGTATTTCAGCTGTCATTTGGGGTTCATTTAGACCCGCCTTTTTCGCTGCGCTGACAAGCTCGGGCAATTCGATCACGACGTATTGAGCTAACAGGTGCGGAGCGAAACATCTAACTTGAAAATAGTGATAGCACCACCGCCGAAGTCGAGGACGCGAGCGGGCTTACCATATGCCGCCATAGCAGCCAGCAGTAAAAGCACGCTCTGTTCAACCGCCTTTAGTGGTGGAATGCTATCTCTCAACAACTTTGCGCGCTCCAGACGGAATTGGGCTAGATAGGCACTGTTGCCGTAGGTTTCCAGACTGGAGCGCATTGAGACATATTGAATGTGGGAAAGCTCGCGATTTTTAACTGTGTCAGGTTGAATGCGGGAAAACCCGACTCTACCCCCGATGGATGTCACGTAGTACCGGAGGACTTCACGCAATGGTCGCGGAGCCATTACTCACCTCAGCTCAATTCCTCGGGATTGAAAGTGATGATACGCTTCGGCGGCGAAGTATTTCCGGGCACGGTAGACTTGAACATTTCGCAAGATCGTTCAGTGGGCGCCGTAACATCATACTGGCGCCTCAATCGATCATACCCTTGTAGTATTCCAAGGAATATCGAGTGCGTACTGGCCGAGATGGTCGGCGCGACAGCTTCGATAAGTCAGATCCTCACCGTAGTTGCAGATTTCGAAAGACAAGGCTGCGATATCGCTTTGCCATTGTTTATCTGCACGAATGTGGAAATCGACCGTGTAATTACCTTCTTTGAACATGGCGAGGGGCAAGTCGAGACGCGCGCGATACCGGCCAGGCTCGCGGTGCTCGCGTAATTCCTCTTGTGTATCGGTGTCGAAGCTATCGAGCAGGGGTGTGCCGTTGCGATTCAACGCGATCGCAATGATCATGTCGCGCTGCGGATGCTCGATCACGTACTCGATTTCGAGCACAGCCGGCTCGCGCATGCCAAGTCGGCCCGCAACGTTGCCGGCTAAAGTCTTTATAGCTGCCCGCGAGACATAGGCGCCGGGGTTACCCGTTGGGCGCGCCAGAATGATTTCTCCGTCAGCAGAACGTTCCCCGCTATCGACATATTTAGCAATCGCAGTTGCCGGCAAGCCATCGACGATCAGACGGCCGCTTTTGAGAAGGAGGCAGCGCGTGCACAGGGAAGCGATGGACGCGAGGTTATGACTGACGAAGAAGATGGTGCGGCCGCTCTTCATCATGCTGCCCATCTTGCCCAGGCATTTCTTCTGGAACTCGATGTCGCCAATCGACAGTACCTCGTCCACAATCAGTATTTCTGGATCGAGGTGGGCGGCGACCGCGAATGCCAGCCGCGCATACATGCCGCTCGAATAGAATTTCACCGGCAGATCGAGAAATTTTTCAACTTCCGAGAAAGCTATGATTTCGTCAAAGCGGGCGCGGATTTCAGGCGTTGTCATCCCGAGCAGCGAGCCATTGAGGAAGATGTTATCGCGGCCGGTGAGATCGGGATGAAAGCCGGTGCCAACTTCGAGCAGCGTGCCGACCCGCCCCCGCACGGTCGCCGTGCCGCAAGTCGGCCGTACGATACGTGACAGCACCTTGAGCAGCGTGCTCTTGCCCGATCCATTGCGACCGATGATGCCGACGACTTCACCTGGCGCGACATCGAAGCTGACCTTGTCGAGCACAAAAATGGTCTCACTGGTGCCCTTGAGTCTTCTGGACAGAAAGCGGCGCCAGCCATCCGCGGCCGGCGCCGGCGTCCGGTGTGGAATGCGATAGGACTTTGAAATCAGGCGGGCCGAAACTACGGGAGCGCACACGGGGTCGTTCCAGTCATTGCTCTAAATCGAGAGGTCTTAGGTGACGTTTTCAGATGCGATCCACGATGGACGAATGCGGTAAGTTCTGGGAGACCGGTTTCCGTTGTGCCACTCAGGAACCCCATCACTGGCAGAGTCGCGCACCGCGAACGGCAACATCGGCAGCAATCTCGCGCCAGTTGCCATGGCGTCGCCGAATGAAGTTGGCCATGAGTTCCTCCTATAGGAAGGCATCAAGAGACTGAAAGTTACCACGTCTCGATGGGCAACAAAATGGATTTGCTCGGACAGATCGTCGGCTGCCGTGGCTGCCTATGGCGTGCGCCGTGACAAGGCGGCGCTTTCCAGTGGGTGAAAGGCCCACCCGGCAACCGCTCCAGCCGGAAGCAACCGGAGCAGCTATGGAGGAAACGAAGTGGCTGAAGCCTTCGGATAGCTGGTCACGATATACGGTGACGGCGCGAGTGTGCAGGCCGTAACGCGAGTGAACGCCGAGCAAGCCTCGAAAAGGACAATGCGCAGGCCGACCCGACAGCCATATCGGGCAAGGCTGACCCGGCTGGGTTACGAGCGAAACCAATACGCCCGGACGCTGCGCCGGGGTGGGGATCCAGGGACCACACGATGCGTCCGG
This sequence comes from uncultured Alphaproteobacteria bacterium, assembly GCA_963844635.1. GTDB lineage: Bacteria > Pseudomonadota > Alphaproteobacteria > Rhizobiales > Xanthobacteraceae > JAJPKK01. The sequence continues at coordinate 3,508 of CAWJPD010000010.1, read as the reverse complement.
CATCGCCTGAGGTGGCGTCGATCTTGTAGAGCGTGCCCGACGAGTCGGTAATGTACAAAAGCCCATCTTCCGCCAGCGGCGTGGCGCGCGTGGGCTATGGCTCAGCCCTGCGGTGCGTTCGAGACACGGATCAACTTCAGGGGCGCGCACCGGCAGCGAAGCATCTCAATATCTGAGCCGATAATAGAGGTATTTCATGACTTCGCTTCGGAAGGCCGAGATGCCGGAACTGTGCTGCCACCAGTCGTCAATGCCATAGGCAGGGGAGGGGACCGCTTCGACGATGACTTGAGTGCCCACGGAATTGAGCTCGCGATTAAAAATCCAGCGAACTCTTCGGCTCGGAAAGATCTCGGTAGGTACGATGATCCGCTTGGCTTTGGTTCGGCGGGCCCAATTGCCAGCGCCTGGGCCTCGTCATAAGTGTTCGAGAGCTGGGTTCCGAGGGAGGCGATGTCCTCTCCTGGAATGTCGAGTGAAAATAAAACCTGTAAATCGTCGTCACGCCTGAGCAAATTGATCCGACGAATTGGTCGGCTTCCCCAAATTAGAATCCGCCCTCACCGGAACGGCTTCATCGGCTGCCCCCCACCGGGCATCCCTCCGCGCCGGCCGAGCCATCGCTTCGCTTGAACCACGACCAATTGCGGCGCGGAAAACGCAGATCGATTACACGCGCGTCACAGACCGCTTTGTCGTAGTGTCGGCCATCCGCGACGGCCGCATAATATTACAGCCGATGCAATTTCCCTGACGGCGCAAGCGGTCCGATTCATTGCTATCATGCACCGGCAAAGTGAAAAGCAGTTCTGGAATTCCCGTCGTAACCCGCATCGGCCTGTCATAGCGGTGACCCCGCCAGCCGAGCCGACCTATCGGCGATAATCGGCAGCGTAGCCGCCGGTCCAATAAAATCGCCGCACTGGGTCGTATCTGGGCGCTGCCTGAACGAGGGGCCGCGACCGCCCCACGCGGAGTGGCTTTTCAGGCAGCGGTAAAGGCACGTTGGCCCCAGTGGCCACCGGATCGATCTCGCGCGGCAGCAGCATGGTGAAATGACCCTGCTGTCGGATACGTCCGGCCTCCCGCAACTCCGGAACTGGCTTTTTAGGGAGCGGCAGAGGCATGTTGTGCCCAGCGGCCACCGGATCGAGCTCGCGTGGCAGCAGCATGGTAAAGCGACCCCGCTGTCGGATATGGCCTGCAACGCGGCGGGCCTCCTCACCAAAGCCGAAATAGAGATCGGCCCGCGCCGGGCCAACGATCGCAGAACCAGTGTCTTGCGCGATCATGATGCGGCGGAACCGACTTGGAACATGGGCGTCCTCGAGCGGCAGATCGGCTTCAATGAAGAATGGCGTCCCGTACACGTGCAACGACTTGTCAACCGCCATCGATCGGCCCGCCGACAGCGGGATGCCCTGGGCGCCAGACGGCTCCGTTTCATCGTTTAGTCCGACGAGGCGGAAAAACACCACCAATCGGTTCTGGCGGCGGACCTCCTTGGCTTCATCCGGATGGGCCTCCATCCACTCACGGATACGCTGCGCTGAGATGTCCCCGCGCGCTAGAAGATTTTGCTCGACGAGAATGTGTTCGGCCGGAACGAAGGGGTACCCATTATGCGCGTCGTAATTGACACGCAGCAGAGTGCCATCCTCTAGCCGAATCCTGGCGGATCCTTCGATCTGTATAGAAAGGGCGTCCGCGGCGCTGCGGAGCCAGCAGATTTCCAGATGGCGCCCGTCGAGCGCCCCATCTTCGATCTCGCCACGATCGAAGTATGGTACGAATTGCCCGTCCAATGTCCTACGAAACGCCCCGCCCTTGTTTGGAAACGGGCCATCCTGTCGGGTCGCACCAGCCGCCCATAAATCGGAAGGGCGGCGGTATAGAGGGGTATTAAATTCTTGTGTCGGAAACCGCGACCCATCGACAACCGGTTCGTAATAGCCAGTCAGAAAACCGGCGTGATCGCCGAGCTTGCTGATCCGAACCGGTCGGAAGTTGGCTTCGAAAAACGTCCGCGCGGCCGCCGCATCGAGCTTTCGAGCCTCCGAGAGCGCGAGCGCATACGGTGTGTAGCGCAATATGAATCGGCCGGGCATCCACATCGGGACTCGAATTTACGATCGGGTGGCAGCTTGCCTGGAATGTGGCGAATGCGCGGGCGTGATCTTCGTTTATCCAGCCGTCGAGTTCCTCCCACGTGACCGGTTCAAGCGACGCGTCTGGAATCTTTAATGGTTCGATGACAGGATCCACGCCCAACGCGTCGGTGACTGCGTGCTGCCGACCGACTTCATGCTCCGGACGAAGACTCTTCGTATCGAACTGCCAAACAAGCTTGGACGAATCATCGTGGCGGATCGCAACATTACGGCGTTGTGCTGCCGAGCCGTTAATAACGGATGTGATCGTCAGCACCACAAGGACAAAGAGGATCGATCCCCGGCGCAACCTTGGCATGGACACCTCTTTCAGATGTTAGAATGATTACTCTGCCCTCCAGCCGCTGACGCTGTGGCACAAGATCAAGGCATCAAAGTGTCGCCGTTGTGTTGTCATCCGACCTGGGGATCGTGAATCATCAATCTCGGATTAAGGACGAGCCGCTCAGCGATTTGTAGGCAGACGTGCTTCGTTACTTGGCGCTCCGCGCGGTAAAATCTTCATGGTCGCAGACCAGCCCTGACGTGTCGGCAAACTCCGGGGGATCGGCGCGAGCGACGGGCAGTTGATGTCTTTCGAGTACGTCGCGGCGGAAGATCGACTTTCTTGAACTCGTCCTAACAGCGCTTAATCACTTGGAGATCAACAAAGCCTGAGCACTCGAGCCAATTCCGTTTCCGCATGATGCAGCTTGGCGAGTTCGGCTTTTCAAGCGATCTCGATCTGCCAATTCATCGTGCGATTTCGGGCCGATCGTGATCCGCGCGTCCAGTCGCCGGCGCTAACGCTGCCTGTACACGCGCGAACATCGACACCGTTTTGGTCGTCTGGTTGAAGCCGGCGGCGTGTTGCGCGACCTCCAGCGGCCCGTCCGGAATTTAAAGCCCGAAGACGTAGAGTACCGTCGCGTGCCGCATCTCTTTGAGTTCAGGTACTTGGGGATAGATGCGCAGCATGGGAGGACTGGGTCCCGATGCAATCGCCAGATATTGCTTGCCGTTGACCTCGAAAGTCATCGGGGGCGCCGTGAAACCCGATCCCACATTGAATTTCCAAACCTGCTCGAGCGTGGTGTCGTCGAATGTAGCCACGCTTCCATCAAACAGCGCTAGAAATATGAGTGTCTGTCCGAAGAGTAGTTGAATCAGATGAATCTGTTGTGATTCAAGGGGTGGTGACCTGATTCGGGGGGATCACCACCATGTGGACGACGCAGAACCGCGCGCGTTACGACCGTAGCAAGTTGCGTTATCCGAGTGATCTGACTGACGAGGAATGGAATTGGTCGCACCTTTGATTCCACCCGGCAAGCCGGGCCTTATTCGCAGGACTTGCG
>CAWJPD010000009.1:0-93512 GCA_963844635.1 uncultured Alphaproteobacteria bacterium | reverse complement strand
TGCTCCTTGAGTTGCGCCTCGTGCCAGTCGGAATTGCTGACAATCAGATCGCCAGGCTGGGCGTGTGCCGCCGCGGCCCCGATCGCAGCCAGCAGCTCGGCCATCGAGCGGGTACTGGCGAGATCGATGCCCGACCCGCCGCCCTCATTGTGAAAATGGCCGTCTGCGAGGCCTGGAGTGACGAACCGCCCGTGGAGATCGATGACGCGCGTCTGCGCGCCGACATGGGTGCGCATCTCGCCGCTTGATCCCACGGCCACGAAACGGCCGTCCTTGACGGCAAAGCCCTCCGCCAGCGGGAGATCGTCGCGCGCCGTGAAGACCCTGCCGTTCAAGGCGACGAGGTCCGCGACCTGGGCTATGGCGGAGCCGGGCGCGAGATCGCCGGTCACCGCAGCAATCAGGGCGAGGCAGGAGATCAGGCTGGTGGAACGCAGCATCATATTCTCCAAGGTCTGGGCGGCCGAGGTCCGGAGTACCCGGCTCGTTGCTTGCGCGAACCTGAGGCTATCACCGATTTTGGTCAGGGTGGGATGGGCAGCTGGGCAAGTGCGGCAAGCCCTTTCCGATCGACCTCGGACGGAGTTCAAGGACATCTCCGGCAACGTGGTTGCGTCGCCCGCAACCCTGGTGCCCACTTAACCTTAATCGCGCGGTAACCTCGAAGCCGCTATGGTCGGCAAAGGCCGCGGCAAGGTTTGGCCGAGTTTGTGATGATAACTGCCCCCACCAGTAAACGCGAACGTCAGGCCGCCCCGCCGGTCGATACGCGTTCGCCGTTTGTGCGGCTTGCCGAGCTGCTGGGGGAAACCAAGCCCGGCAAGCCGGCTATCGATCTAGGCGTTGGCGAACCCAGACATCCGGTGCCCTCCTTTGTCGCATCGGTGATCGCCGCTCACATCGACGAGTTCGGTCGTTACCCGCGCAACGAGGGCCTTCCGCAGTTTCGCCGCGCCTGCGCGGAATGGACGGCGCGGCGCTACGAACTCGCGCGTGTCCCCGATCCCGATCGCGAGGTGCTGGTGCTCAATGGCTCGCGCGAAGGCTTGTTTCTTGGCGCGATCGCAGCGAAGCGTCATGTCGGCGGTCGCGCCGGCCGTCCCGCCATTCTGATCCCCAATCCGTTTTACGCCGCCTATGCGGCAGGCGCCGAGGCCGGGGATTGCGAGACAGTCTATCTTCCCGCGACGGAACGCACCGGCTTCCTGCCCGATCTGGACGCGCTCGATGAAACGCTGCTCCGGCGCACGGTCGCGATGTTCCTCGCCTCGCCATCGAACCCGCAGGGCGCCGTTGCCGGGCTTGCGTATCTGCAGCGGGTGACCACGATGGCGCGCCGCTTCGGCTTCATGGTGTTCAGCGACGAGTGCTACTCGGAAATCTATACACAGGCGCGGCCTAACGGCATGCTGGAAGCCGCTGGCGAGCAGTTCGAAAACACCGTCGTCTTTCAGTCGCTATCGAAACGTTCCAACCTGCCGGGCCTGCGCATCGGCTTTGTCGTCGGCGATCGGCGATTTATCGCCCGCTTCCTGGAATTGCGCAGCGTCGCTGCGCCGCAGGTGCCGCTCCCGGCACAGCGTGTCGCGATCGCCGCCTATGGCGACGAGGCCCACGTGGAGGCGAACCGCGCGCTCTACCGCCGGAAATATGATCTTGCCGACGAGATGATCGGCGCCCGCTACGGTTACCGTCGTCCGGCGGGCGGATTCTTCCTGTGGCTCGACGTTGCCGCGTTCGGCGGCAGCGAGGCGGCAACGTTGACACTCTGGCGCGAAGCCGGCGTTCGCGTCCTGCCCGGCTGCTACGCCGCGCGCGAACAGCCCGACGGCCGCAATCCCGGCGAAGGCTTTGTCCGCGTCGCCATGGTGCATGACGAGGCGACCACCGCGGAGGCGTTGCGCCGGATTGTCGCCGCGCTCGGGTGATGTTGGCTTTGACGAGAGTTGGAGCTGTGGCCCACGACCCCTGGATGGAGCCTGACCTGTGGCCATGATGACGGCCGAGCGCCATTACGATGGTGAATTGTTCCTTGCGATGGATATTCGCGGCGCGATCAAGCGCCGATTGCGCGAGCTCGGCGGTCTTGCGGTGATCGCTGCGGTAGGCACGGCGGCTGCCGCGCTCGCGACCTGGTCGATCAACGACCCGAGTTTCAGCCATGCGACGCGGGCCCCGATCCGCAACCTCCTTGGCGCCCCGGGCGCGATCACTGCCGATCTCGCGATGCAGTTGCTCGGCCTCGCCACCCTCGCCATGATCGTGCCGGCCGCGTTCTGGGGCTGGCGCCTTTTCACGCATCGCCCGCTCGATCGGATCGGCTGGCGCTTCGCCACCTGGATCGGCGGCGGCGTATTCGCTGCCGGATATGCTTCATGCCTGCCGCGCACCGCCCACTGGCCGCTACCGACCGGAATCGGCGGGGTGGTCGGCGATGCGTTGCTGCGCGTCATTGTCGCCATTGCCGGCGGCCCGCTGCACGGGGTAGGCCATACCGTCGCCGAAGTCGTGTTCGGTTCGCTCGGCCTCGCCGCAATCGTCACTGCTGCAGGTTTTGGCTTCCACCGCGATGCCGGCGCCTCCGCGACATCCGCGTCCGGCGACGGCGGAGACCAGAAGGGTCGGCGCAACACCGCCAGCGTGCAGGAGGCGGATGAAGACATTGGCTCCGTTTCGCTCGGCTGGCTCATCCATGGTTTCCTGAGCCTGCGTGCCCGTGCGGGCCTTGCGGCAAAGCGGTGCCTCGGCGAAGCCGGCGTGACGATAGCGGCGCTGTTGCGCCGACCGGCGCTCGGGCGAGGTGCGCGCGTCGAGCCCGGCTGGATTCCCGCACGGGTGAGGGTGACGACCCGTTCGCTCCCTTCCCCGTGACCGAGACGGAAGAAGATGACGAGGAGGAGGAGGAGGCGACGCCAAAGGCGCGGCGCCCGCAAAAAAAAGCCGGCCCCGCAGCGGCCCGCAGCCCGAGCCGGTCGACCGACGGCTACACCCTCCCCGCGCTCAACCTGCTTGCCGCGGCGAAAACTTCGGAGCGCTCCACTGAAAGCGTCGACACGATCCGCGAGAATGCCGCCGCGCTCGAAACCGTGCTCGCCGATTTCGGCGTGCGCGGGGAAATCATTCACGCCCGTCCGGGGCCGGTGGTCACGCTTTACGAGCTCGAACCCGCGCCGGGCATCAAATCGTCACGCGTGATCGGCCTTTCAGACGATATTGCGCGCTCGATGTGCGCCGCCTCGGCGCGCGTCGCCGTGGTGTCGGGACGTAATGTGATCGGCATCGAACTGCCCAATCCCAATCGCGAGCGGGTCTATCTGCGCGAACTTCTCGCGGCGCAGGAATATACCGGCAGCGGCGCCAAGCTTGCCCTCTGCCTTGGCAAGACCATCGGCGGCGAGCCGGTTATCGTCGACCTTGCGCGCATGCCGCACCTTCTGATCGCCGGCACCACCGGGTCGGGCAAGTCGGTCGCGATCAACACCATGATCCTGAGCCTGCTCTACCAGCTGCGCCCCGATCAGTGCCGCCTTATCATGGTCGATCCAAAAATGCTGGAACTGTCCGTCTATGATGGCATTCCGCACCTGCTGACGCCGGTGGTCACGGACCCGAAGAAGGCAGTCGTGGCGTTGAAATGGGCGGTCCGCGAAATGGAGGACCGCTACAAGAAGATGGCGAAGCTTGGGGTGCGCAACATCGATGGCTATAACGCGCGGCTTGCCGAGGCGCGGGGGCGCGGCGACGTTCTGTCGCGCACTGTCCATACCGGCTATGACGAGGACAGCGGTGAAGCGCTTTACGAGACGGAAGAATTCGACCAGGAGCCGCTGCCCTTCCTCGTCGTGATCGTCGACGAAATGGCCGACCTGATGATGGTCGCCGGCAAGGACATTGAGGGCGCCATCCAGCGGCTGGCGCAAATGGCGCGCGCCGCCGGCATTCATGTCGTGCTGGCGACGCAGCGTCCCTCGGTCGATGTCATCACCGGCACGATCAAGGCCAATTTCCCCACCCGGATTTCCTTCCAGGTTACCTCCAAGATCGACAGTCGCACCATTTTGGGCGAGCAAGGCGCTGAACAACTGCTCGGCCAGGGCGACATGCTCTATATGGCCGGAGGCGGGCGAATCACCCGCGTTCACGGCCCCTTCGTCTCCGATGAGGAGGTGGAGAAGTCGTCCGCCACCTCAAGTCGCAGGGTCAGCCGCAATATCTCGAGGCGGTCACCGCCGAGGACGCCAGCGACGAGGGCGAGCAAGGCGCCGTTTTCGACGCGACCGCGATGGGGGCGGAGGACGGTGGCGGCGACCTCTATCAGCAGGCTGTGGAGATCGTGACGCGCGACCGCAAGGCTTCGACGAGCTATGTCCAGCGGCGGTTGCAGATCGGCTATAATAGGGCCGCCTCGCTGATCGAGCGGATGGAGAAGGAGGGCATCGTCGGGAAGCCCAACCATTCCGGAAAACGCGAAATCCTGGTTGGCGGCGATGACGAGGACGAGTAGTTATTCCAAGATTAGCGAATGGGCCGCCAAAACGCCATCAGGCGTGGTCATGTTCGAGGCCGGAACAGGACGCGGAGGTAACATATGGGACGGGCCGGTCTGGCCGTAATCGTCGGCGCAGTCATGTTGGGCGGGGTTGCTGCGGTACCCATCGGCGGGGCGATGGCGCAAGGCGCGCCACCCGCGCCTGCAGCGCCGAAACGACCGCCGGCGAATGTTCCCACCGGAAGCATCCCCGCTCCAAGCGCGCCGGCCGCAAATGCTCGCCCTTCGGCGCCGATGCAGCTCGATTCGGCGCGTCCGATCCCGGTTCGGCCCGCGGACTCCTCGCCCTATGACGGGTCGCAGCGCGCGCTGGTCGACCGCGTCAGTGCCTATCTCTCCAGCGTCCAGACGCTGATCGGGGATTTCGTCCAGGTCGGGCCCGACGGCAGCCGAACGGTGGGCAAATTCTACCTGCAAAAGCCTGGCCGCATCCGCTTCGAATACGAACCGCCGAGCCCGCTCGATATCGTTGCCGACGGCTCGTCGGTCGCCGTCCGCGATCGCCGGCTCTCGACCCAGGACCTCTATCCGCTGTCGCAGACCCCGTTGCGGTTCCTCCTCGCCGACCAGATCGATCTCGTCCGCGATACCAACCTTGTCGGTGTCTCCCGCGACAAGGATTTCGTCACCGTGACAATCGACGAAAGGCAGATCCTGATCGGCACCCACCGCCTGATGCTGATGTTCAACGCCAAGGATTTGACGTTGCGTCAGTGGACGGTCACCGATCCGCAAGGCTACGAGACCACTGTCGCGATCTACAATCTCGACACGATCCACAAGCCGGACCCGAACCTGTTCCGGATCACGTCGGGAAGCTGGTTCCAGTGACCGCAGGTGCCGGCGCCGGATCGCCGGCGCGCCTTTCCGTCACGACGTGGAACATCAACTCGGTACGATTGCGCATCAACCTGGTGACAAAGTTCCTGCGCATCGCGCAACCCGACGTTATTTGCCTGCAGGAGACCAAGTGCCCGGATGACAAGTTCCCGCTCAAGCGCTTTGCGCGCCTGGGCTATGTCCATGCCGCCATTAACGGGCAAAAGGGCTACCATGGCGTCGCTATCCTGTCGCGCTTGCCATTCGATGCGATCGACATCTCCAATTATTGCGGCAAGGCAGACAGCCGGCACATCGCAGTCACGTTTGGAGAACGCGCCGGATTGCGGGAGCCGACGGTGGTGCATAATTTCTACGTTCCCGCCGGCGGAGACGAGCCCGATCCCGACATCAATGTGAAATTTGCCCACAAGCTCGCCTTTCTCGACGAAATGCTGGGCACTCCGGCGCTGCGACCTCGCAGCGGCGATCGCGCAATCCTCGTCGGCGACCTGAACGTGGCCCCGCTCGAGCACGACGTCTGGAGCCACAAGCAATTATTGAAGGTGGTGTCGCACACGCCGATCGAATGCGAGAAGCTCACCGCGGTCCAGCGTGCCGGCAGCTGGTTCGATGTGCTGCGCGCCTTCGTGCCGGAGCCGGCCAAGCTCTACACTTGGTGGAGCTATCGCGCGCAGGACTGGCAAGCGGCCGACCGGGGGCGGCGGCTCGATCATATTTGGGTGAGCGGCAGCCTTGCCGATCGCGTTTCCGCCATGTCGATCGCGCGGCAAGCGCGGGGCTGGACGCGGCCGTCCGACCACGTCCCGATTACGGCGACCCTCGAAGTGTAGGCATTTTTTAGCCGCCGGCGCATAATCCGGAAAGATTTCAGATTTCTCGGCCAGATCGTGCGCAAGATCAAAGAGGGTCGAGCATTTCAAACTGAACGAGCCGAGACAAAACAGTGCGCCGCTCGTTCGTTGGTAAAAGCTCGCGTTAACTGCGACGGAGAATGCCCCCATTTTGCCGGAATAGCTGCGCATCGATTTCGGCCGCATTAACCCTCCCCGTTCATCCTGCCGCTCGAAGGTCGAACAAGGTGAAGCTTGTCCTGGTTGTGGCCTGCGCGCTGATCGATTCCGAGGCCCGCGTGCTGCTAGCGGAACGCCCAACTGGCCGGCCAATGGCGGGTCTCTGGGAATTCCCCGGCGGCAAAGTCGAGGAAGGCGAAAGGCCGGAGCAGACGCTGATCCGCGAGCTCAGGGAGGAACTCGGAATTGGGGTCGAGGAGCCTTGGCTCTCGCCACTCGCCTTCGCGAGCCACACCTATTCGGCCTTTCACCTGCTGATGCCGCTTTATGCGTGCCGCCGCTGGAGCGGCGCCGTGGACCCCAAAGAAGGCCAGAGGGTCGCCTGGGTCGGGCCCGACGAGATAGACAGCTACAAGATGCCGGATGCCGATCTGCCGCTCTTGCCACATCTGAAAGCGATACTCGGAAAGCTTCCGCAGCGAGATATGACATGATGCCCAAAGGTGCCGAAAGAGAGAGCCGCGCGACGACGTTGCACCGGTTTCTCGATGACGAGACCGCGACCACCGCGATCGAATATGGCCTGATGATCGCGCTTATCTCGCTGACGATCATCGGCGCCGTCAGCGCGACGGGACAGGCCATCAGGGACACGCTCTACGGACAGATCGTCTCCGCCCTCGCGAGCATGTCCAACTAAGCGGGCCGCGCGTCGCGGCTGGTTCAGTGCGCCTGGTAGGTCTTGCTGAAGCCATTGCGCCCGTTGGTGATGGTGAACCTGCCATCCGGCGCGACCGATGCCTTGATCCAGTGCCCCTCGTGGTCGCCGCTATCTTCGAGGTTCGCGATCATATCCGGCGCGGTGTTGTGGTTCGGATCCTTGTCGAGGAATGACAGGTGGTCCTGCCATATCCCTTCGATGCCCGGCAGCCGCGCCATCCTGAGGTAGGAATTCCGCTCATAGGGCGCCGTCTCGCGGCCGGGCACCGCGATCGGCTTCACGCGATCGTCCGTCTGGCCAAGTCCCTTGCGCGGACCATTGTTGACGATGACGACCTGCGGGCGGATGGCGCCGAGAAAGGCGGGCGCACCAGCATCATCAAACGAGCCGTGCCGGCTCGACTGGTACACACTCACGGTGCCAACCCTGTTGACCGGGCAGACGAGCTCCAGTTCCATCTGCCAGTCGAGATCGATGAGGTCGAGGAACTTGAACTTGTCATAGGTGAGCAGCAGCCCCACCATCCGCCGGTTCTCACCCGCCGCCGGCGCCATCTCCACCGCGTTGGCGCAAAGCGGATTGGGACCGCCGCCATTGGCGGGTTGCGGGATGAATTTTTCGTCCGATGCCACAATGAGTGCCTTTGCGCCGGAGAGCGCAATTTCATCGCCGGGCTTGACGATGGTGCGCCGGCCGTCTGCCACCGCCCTGTACCCATCGAGCCGCTCCTTGTCCGCCGCATCGACGGTGTCGCCATGATCGTAAAACCGCCCGATCGGGATCATCTTCGCGAGCGCCGCAACGCCGCCGACGTGATCGGCATGGAAATGACTGATCACCAAATGGTCGATCTTGTCGAGGCCGGCGAGTTGCGTCACGGCGTGGATGCGCTTCGCGTCGCGGTCGCCAACCGCGTAACCGGTATCGATCAGCAGCGATTCCTTTGTCGGCGACACGATCAATGTCGCGGCGCCTCCCTCGACATCGACCCAGTAGATGTCGAGATTGCCGGATGGATTTTGGGCATGCGCTGGACAGGCGAGCGCCAGCATGACGCTGACCGCGGCAAACATCTGTTTCATGGGCACCTCCTTGGAGCGGGATGCGTTCAGCTTGAACCGCTTCCCGCGCAATCGCCTTTGATTTTGCGCAGGTTCTTGTCCGAAAAGTCTGCAACTTTTCGGGATCGTGCGCCAGGGCGAGACGGCCAGCGGGAGTCATGGCCGCATTTTTGAATTAGATCGGCGCACGGCGCACCGGGTGCCAGCATCACGCCGGCGCGCCCGATTTGACAAGCTTGTAGACGATCGAATCCATCAGCGCCTGAAACGACGCATCGATGATATTCGGGGACACGCCAATCGTGGTCCAGCGGTCTCCGTTTTCGTCTTCGCTCTCGATCAGCACACGGGTCACCGCTTCGGTGCCGGCATCGAGGATGCGCACGCGATAGTCGGTGAGGTCGAGGCCGTTGATGTAGCGCTGGTACTTGCCGAGATCCTTGCGCAAAGCAAGGTCGAGCGCATGCACGGGACCGTCGCCTTCGGCGGCAGAAATGAGCCGGTCACCATCGACCGTTACCTTGACGACGGCAAGGCTCACTGTGGTGCGTTCGCCGCCGGGGCCAACCCGCTGCTCGACGCTGACGTCGAACTGAGTGACATCGAAATATTGCGGCACCTTGCCGAGCATGCGCCGCGCCAGCAGTTCGAACGAGGCGCTCGCCGATTCATAGGCGTAACCCTTGGCCTCGCGCTCCTTGACCTCGTCGAGAAGACGGCCCACGCGCTCGTCGTCTCGTTGTGCGGCGATGCCGATGCGCTCGAGCTCCGATAGCAGGTTGGACCGTCCCGCCTGATCTGAAACAAGGAGCTTGCGTTGGTTGCCGACGCTGTCCGGCCGCACATGCTCATAGGTGGCCGGGTCCTTGACGATCGCCGAGGCGTGAATGCCGGCCTTGGTGGCAAAGGCGCTGGCGCCGACATAAGGCGCGTGACGGTTGGATGCCCGGTTGAGGGTCTCGTCGAGCGCATGGGACGCGCGCGTCAGGCCGGCAAGCCGGTCATCGGCAACGCCGATCTCGAAGCGGTCCGCGTAATCCGACTTGAGCTTGAGCGTGCCGATCAGCGACACGAGATTGGCATTGCCGCAGCGCTCGCCCAGGCCATTCAGCGTGCCCTGAATCTGGCGCACGCCGGCGCGCACGGCCGCCAGCGAATTCGCCACCGCCTGCTCGGTGTCGTTGTGGGCATGGATGCCGAGATGGTCTCCCGGCACGGCGGCCGTCGTTGCGGCAATGACGGCCTCGATTTCATGAGGCAGCGTGCCGCCATTGGTATCGCACAGCACCACCCATCGGGCACCTTCGCGGTGGGCGGCGGTCGCGCAGGCGACCGCATAGTCCGGATTGGCCTTGAAGCCGTCGAAGAAATGCTCGCAGTCGACCAGCACTTCGCGGCCGCGCGCGCGTGCCGCGCGCACGCTATCGCCTATCGCGGCGAGATTGTCTTCGAGCGTTGTCCCGAGCGCGACGCGCACATGGTAGTCCCACGATTTGGCGACGAAACAGATCGCGTCGGCCTGCGCGTCGAGCAGGGCGGCAAGTCCGGGATCGTTGGAGGCCGAGCGTCCGGGCCGCCGCGTCATGCCGAAGGCGGTGAAGGTCGCGCGCATGCCGCGGTCACGGGAAAACAGCTCGGTATCGGTCGGGTTCGCTCCGGGATAGCCGGCCTCGATGTAATCGATGCCGAGCTCGTCGAGAAGCGCGGCAACGGCAAGCTTGTCGTGCAGCGTAAAATCGACGCCGTCCGTCTGCGCGCCGTCGCGCAGCGTGGTGTCGAAAAGATAAAGACGCTCGCGCGACATGACGGCTCTCAATCAACCCGAATACAGGCGATAGACGGCGTAAAGCGCCACGATGACCGCAAAAACGAGCACGCCGTATTTGAGGACCAGATAATAGAGCCAGTGCCGCGGAAACGGCGTTTCGGGACCAGTCATCGTGCCTTCCCCCTTGCCGCGGGATCATTTCCGTTGGCCGGTTTGGTGCCCGGCAATCCCTGTGGATGGTCGGTTCCATCCGCATCGGCGGATGAACGCGGACGGCCTTCGCCCCGGCCGGTGTGCTTGGTTTCCAGGGTCTTTGCGACCGTCGTATTGGCGAGCCATTCGCCGTTTCGCGAAACGCTGTTGCGGCGCTCGGCGACAAAGCCGCGATGAGTGAAAAAGCCGAGCGCGGTGTCGCTCGCATCGGCGGTCAGCCGTGTGACGCCGCGCGCCGCCGCGAGCTTCTCGACCGCGTCGCAGAGCATGGAGCCGACCCCCTGCCTGGCGACGGCCGGATGGACGTACAGCATGTCGATATCACTGCCGTGAAGGGTGGCGAAACCGACCGCGGCACCTTCGAGCGTCGCAACCAGGGTAAGCGCACCGGCGAGCCGCCCCGCAAACGCCTGCTCGTCGTCGGCGGTGGCGGCCCAGGCCGCCTGTTGAGCCTCGCTGTAATCATCGGCCGCCAATTCCGCGATGCTGGCGCGAAAAATCTCGGCGAGCAGGGACGCATCGGCCGGGAGAAAGGGACGCAAGCCGGCCGGCAGTTTCGCAGCCAAGGTCATGACGCCCGCCCCGACTTACCCTCTCCGCTCCTGGGAGGGGGTATAGTGATATCTGCAAAAGTAGGCCACTTGGACGGCATATCGCGCGGAAGTAGCCGCGCCACAGCGTTTATGCAAGTCGCCGGAAATCTGGTTGTGCTAGCTAAGTTGTGCACGCGATGAACTACTATCCAAACGGGCCCGCGGATGCGGTGATATCCTAAACGGTAGACCTTACGAGGCATTTCGCCCGTATCACAAAAGTAGGCACGGCAGCTGCCGGCCGGCCCAGTTCCAACTCCACCTGACCGCGATAAGCCTCCGTCTGACCGCACGAGGGATCATGGAATGCGACGGAGTCCGCCAATCCGCATTCATTCTGCTACGGAAATTCGTGATTTCTGATTTCTACCAACGTTGGCCAACGAACGCGAAATCTGTCCAAGTCAAGGCCCAGTCAAAACAGCGCAAACGTGCCTAGCGTCAAATAAAACGCGAGCGCACCGGCGATGACGGCCCCTAGAACGACAGCAAAAGCAGTCACCAGCGAACGCCAAGGCATGCAGCCTGCTACAACTAAAGATTGGCAAGACTTAGGAACCCTGCGGGCGTGCGCAATAGAACACAACATGAACTCGTCTCGAAGAGGAAAGCGCGTTAGCATTGTCGATTTAAATGATTCGCTATCAAGGAACGGACACACAATGAAACGACACACCTGTTTTTCAAGCCTTTGCCTCCAACTTGAGCAGTATCGATTATGACTGTCTGGGCCGGTACCGGAACACGCGAAGCAATCGGAAAACGTGGCTTGCGCGGCAAAGGTGATGTGCTGTGGTGCCCGCACGACTGCTCATTGACGGCTGGCGGGCTGCGCCGCACGGCCGTGAACAATAAGGACCGCTGACAGTGTACCCAATACCGCTTGCTTCTTTGGGAACTCGTTGCGGCACTAGACAGCGGTAAGTACGACTCGCTGGATATTGAAGAGGTGCGCCGCCACGCCAATGCTGGGACGATGCCTGCTTTTCTTGTCGATCGCTTTCCCAACTTTGATTTCAGTATGTTCGAGCCTGGGGACTGGACAGTTCTTGCCGACACTTGGGCTAGTATCGAAAACGCGATCAATTTAAGGCGCAAGTTCGGAGTAGAGAAAAGGGCGATTTGTCTTTTGATGGCATATACCCTTCAAAGCTTGCAACAAATTGACTATGAGGAGAGACAAAAAGAGAGTGTTAGCAAATGACGAACGGCAACTTATCGGCTCCGATCGAAAGACGCAAATGAACACGCCAACTGAAAACCGTCAGGGTCTTGCCGATCAACCCCCCACGCCTACGACTACGTTCGCTGAATTCTTGGAGGGGTTCCCACCGTCGCAGACAGTTGAGACTGCTGAAGCTTGGGACAACGAATCGAGAGGGACATCAAAATATCCCGCAATACAGAAATTCCAACTGCAGCTTCATTGCACGACCAACTCATGTAATGGTTTGCGATTTTTCCGATACTTAAACGGTGACAGGTTTTTCGATAGCGACGGCACATTGGAGACGTATATTACTTATCGGTGTTCAAACTGTCAGATAACGAAAAAGAAATACTCTCTTCTACTATTACGTAAGGATAACGGATCGGCCACTGCGTACAAGTTTGGAGAACATCCGCCTTTTGGTCCTCCGACGCCTGCTCGCCTTATTAGGCTCTTCGGAAAAGATCGTGATATTTTCCTTAAAGGACGACAATGTGAAAATCACGGCCTTGGAATAGGGGCGTTCGTCTATTATCGACGGGTAGTAGAGAATCAGAAAAATAAAATAGTTGGCGAGATTTTGAAAGTCGCCCAAACCATCGGGGCGCCAGATGATATGCTGCGGCAGCTTGAAGCTGCAATCAATGAAATTCAATTCTCGAAGGCGCTAGAGTCTGTCAAAGATGCCGTTCCGCAAGCCCTGTTGATCAACGGTCAGAACCCTCTAGCTCTGCTTCATTCTGCACTTAGCATTGGAGTTCATGAGCAGACTGACGAACACTGCCTGGAACTTGCCCATGACGTTCGCGTGCTACTTGTAGAATTGGCAGAGCGCATCGGTCAAGCTCTTAAGGACGAAGCCGAGTTAAATACAGCTGTAAGCCGGCTGATAGGCTTGAAGAAAGCGCAGCGAACTAAAGGTTGAAAAAGTTATGTCGGACCTGAACACTGTTTGCGACTTACTAAAGACATACCTTGGCAATAATTTCAGCATCACCAAATTGAAAGTTAACGACAAAGTAGAGATTTGAAATTACCACTTTTATGACGTTCGGCCAGATCGTCGATCGTGTTGTTAAGTTGGTGCAAAAACAAAAAGATTTCTTTCTTAAAACGGACTTAAGTTTTTTCGTCGAGATCGTCCGCAGTGACAATACATTCTTTGATCGCTTGAGATTTAGTATCCCAGCGGGAGCACAGCTGCAATAAATTCTTGTAAAATTGTTTGAGTTGCCGAGGGACGACGTATTTTCTTCAATCGAACACTTGTTCGAATTAGGATGCTTTTCAGCTTCTCCGACCTCGGGAAATTCGAGCCGCTCGGGCATTCTTGGGCTGATCTCAGCAACAGCTCGCGGATAAAGCAATAGTGTCACTGAACGCCGTCGCGCGGATGGAAAAAGGCCAAGTGGGTCTCCGTGACGAGAACAATCCGAGCGCGAGCGCCCCGCGCGGCAGCTGCAAACCATCAAATTCCTAGTCTGGAATTGTGCCTACCCACGGCACATGAGCTAAATCGCGCGCATTTTTGTTCGCATGCTGCCCGATGTTCTCCGGAAAGTACTCCGCAGCCATCGGACCAATGTGTCTCGCCGAGTAGAGGCGGGTCATTGCTGAAATTCCGGGCACACATCTACTAACCAGGCCGAGGTGACCCACGCTCGCAGTTAAATCAGGTCTTCGATGCGACGCCTTTTCTGGTTCAAATAATAGACCGATATATTGAGGATGGGCAGTCATCTTGAAACTGCGGTTCACGCACCGGAGAACCAGATGCAGTTCAAGAAGGCAGCATCAAAATCAAACCTGGTTTTCGCCGGAGCCGGTGAACGCAGTGGAGTCCTATTGGCTGCGATGATCTGTCGGAATCCGAGCCCTCGCTCGACCGATTGGTTATAGTAGCAAAACTGGTATTTCGGACGTGTCGTGTCTGACAGGTCGAAGTTCCACCCCGAGACGACCTCGCCTCCGCCGAAATGAACGTTCTTAAAGATTGTGTAATTGGTGAAGGGCAATTCGTCGCTGCGGCTCATGGTGTCGAGTTGGAGTTGCTGCCTCGACGGTTGCGGTACATCGAGCTTAAGGTCCCCCACTACCCGAACTGAGGATTTTGGATCAAGCTTTACGATCGCGCCGTCATCGAGCTTTACGACTTGTTTGCCATTCAGCATAAGCTCAGAATTCGGAGCTAACGACATCGTTCCGGAAACCGATGCATTCAACTGGGCGCGCTCCAAGGACTCGACTAGCGCGTTTGCAACCTGCTCAGCGGCCGGCCCGACCGAAATCATGTAGCTGTATCCGTAGAACGCGATAGCCGTGCCTGCGCCCGCGAGACTGGACGCAATCAGCGCGCCCCCGCAAAGCCAAGCAAACCCTATCGCTCTCGCCACTCGGGCTTCCGCTGCGACCCGCGAGTTGATCATTGCGGCTAGGCCGGCAACATCTTCCGTACGATCATTGACCATTTTTACTCACTCTTGAACCAGACGCACCGATCGAACGCCGCATCAAAATCAAAATCCTTCGGCTTAGTCTTGGGCGCGTCTCGTTGTCCGTCTTTTCCAATGTCGAGATCGATGTATGCTTCGGGCGTTTCAGCTCTTTCAGTGTAATAGCAATGTTGAGCCGTTGGTGATCTTTGTGTGCTGGTAAGGAACAACCATCCGGTCATTACGACTCCCTTATCAAAGGGCACGGATTTGAACACCTCGAAATTCGTTATCGTGGGGACGATGGGACCACTTTGTGGTCTACTCATCCTCGGGACGGATATGGATGGCACCTGGACCTGCAACTCTCCCTCTGCAAGGACCTTTGCGGAGGGGTCGAGGAGCAAACGCGAGTTCGGATCAATTGCGACCGTTTGGCCTTTAGCAAGGGTTATCTCGTGGGGATCGATCGTCACAGTTCCTTTGGCTACCGCGCGCAGCTGGGCCTCATTAAGAGCTTTCGTGAGAATCGAAGATAAGGTGCCGAGGTTGTCCGAGTTCCGTGATACGTAAGAGTATCCGTAAAATCCTATTCCGAGGGCACCGGCTAAACCAAATACAAAGAGGCCGGCGCCAACAAGGCGCCAAAAACCGGCCTTTGCACCAATATAAAAGCGATCAGCGGCAACCGAACAGCGAACAGCACTCGCCAATCGTTCATTCAGCTCGCTATAAATGAGTTTCATCTTACGATTTTCCGAATAGGTGCTCAGGCGTTTGTTTTCGTTCGCCCGTTAACGGCAGCCGCTACAGCGGCTTTAGCTTCCGCCCTGACCGCCTCCAGCAAAGGTCCAAAGAGATACGCCGCCGCTTCGTCCGGGAGAGATGTGGACGCTAATGCGTTCCTCTGGTTTTATCCTACGTACCGCTGTTATCGCGATCAATGTCGATGCAAATGCCGCAGCGATCGAAGGTACAATCACCAAGTACTTTTCCAAGCTTTTGACCTCAGCTTCAGTGACCTCGGATGCGGCTTTGCCGTAAAACATAGCTGCGAACCAGTGGAGCTGCGATCGATTAACTGCGTCTCGGTACGCAGCCTCAGCCTCGGCCAATGACTTATCTACCAGCTGGCGAGTTTGAAAGTCCTTAAGTCGGCTCTCTGTCTCCTCGACTGCAGCATTGGCGCTGTCAAGGTCGCTTTCTGGTGTTTGCCATCTGGGCATTAAGGGCGTTTAGCTGTGCTTGGTTCACGCCGGTATTTGTAAGGCAATTTTCTACCGGATGACCGTCAGGTCCTGGCACTGCGGTGCAACGTCGCGTAGTGGTCTGAGCGCTTTTCATAAACTGTATTTGGCTTCCAAGGCTTGTCAGACGATTCATTCAGAATCGTCTCTGAATTTAAGTTTTTGATCAAGGGCAAGCTGCATCTGCTGACGCTGATCTTTAATATTATCTTTTCGCACTTTAGCCTGAGAAAGCGGCCCTCCGCGCGTGTCGCTTCATCTATACGAATATCGAAAAAGACTTCCGCGCTATTTGGGATAGCGAAAATAATTTAAATTCGTAATTGCCGCAAGAACACCTAAGGTTGCGAGAAGCTTTATGTGCCATGCATCCTGCGTTCTTACAGCTATCGCAAGAGGCACACGAGCTAACTCAACCATTGCTAGCGCCGCTGGAAGGTAGTAGCGCACTAAAGATAGCATCGCGAGGCGCCTGATCATGATCGCTTTCTGCGATCAAGAGATAAGTGCCAATAATAATCAAGCTAATGATCCAGAATTCGACAATAAAGGCGTGAACAACCTGCTTTACGTTAATAGTATAGCCTCTTACCCGGTCACGTTCTAGGCGCAATGCAGCCTTCTCTGCACGTGAGCCAGCTTTGGTTTGCGCGAACGATCTGGGGTAAGTGGAGTTCGCACTCCCCTCGTCCACAACACGGAGATCGGCGGATTGCCTCACTGAATTGACGCGGGAAACGCTCATGTTAAACGCCTTGCCCCAAAAACGGCTTGTCTCCTCGCTCAGCCCATTGCTGAGGAGGCGCCGAACAAGAATTCGGTCAATGAGTATTGTCGCGGATTAGTCACGACGGTCTGATTGGGTAATGCCCCCCTTGTCCCCTTTTAGGGGGTATTAGTGAACCGCAGGTTCTAGCCGAAATTGTGGCAGCGGTGACTGTCCATGACTCCGTCGAAAATTCAAGACGGTCGATCACGGTTGTTTCGAGAGTCCAGCGTAAACGAAAACACTTCCCAAGATGCCCGATCCCTAGGCAAGTCATCACCGCGACGCCTTCATCCACGGAGACCCCAGGCGGCACCTCCACGCCTGCCGCTTGTTGAGTTTTTCCGGGAACCGCGCAAGGGATCACCGCCGCCCCAGCCGCTGTGAAGCGGACGACGCCCGGGCCGACAATGTCGTTATCGACGCTCGCATCGGGAGCGAATTTTTTGTGCCCTCGCGGCTGAGTTAGCTGCCCAACGTCCTTTGGCCTGACCCCAACCCCGTGCACAATGCAGGAATTCGCGAAGCAAAAAGAGCACGGATTATGGGCACATGGATATTTCAAGGCAATCCCTATCGGTTCGACATCGAGGCTTACCTGGGTTCTCGACCGGTTCAATTTGTATGGCTCGTGACCAGGTACGCGGAAGAAATGAGGGTCGGGGATCGGGTATTTTTATACCGCGTCGGTGGCGATAAACCATCGAGGGCCGGGATCATTGCAGAAGCTGAAATTGTCGGTCTGCCGGAACTTCGCGCAGAACAGCCCGATGCGGTGTCGTTCTGGCGCGGGACCACCGCGGCGGAAGCCGGTGAGCTGCGCCAGCGAGCTTTATTGCGTTTGATAAGGAGCGCCAGCAGCCGCGAAATCCTGCGACGCGATTGGCTCCTTGAGGACCCGATCCTCAAAGAGCTTCCGAACCTAAAAATGGCGGCCGGCACCAACTATCCTGTGAAGGAGGAGCAAGCCACTCGACGAACGCACTTTGGAACCGCACGGGTCTCGATTGGACTGAAATGAGAGCGTGGCTGGGCTGTGGGCCTATGCTCAAACTTACGGTCAACCGGTTTCGCGTCTTCCAGGCTCTCCGGTTGCCAAAGTTGCTCTGCTGATCGGTCGCGCGGTAAGTGGTGTGTATAACAAGGTGCTGAACTTCCGGGCCATTGATCCCAGAGATGATCGTGCCGGGCTGAGCGGTGCAGGCGCCGTGGATCGTCGCATCTGGAACGAGTTCTACGATCCGAACACAAAGGAGCTTAATCTCGCCGAGTTGGAATCCGAGTTTAATCGCCTATGGCAAGCTGCGAGAGTTGAGCTTCCCGCTTCCGAGCCTTCGGAAGATGATAGTGATCTTCAAGCTGAAGCAAAGGTTCTTGCGGAGGACGGACTTCCAAAGCTGTTGGCCAGGTACGAACGGGAGAAGGAAATTGGGCCGCCCGTCCCAATACGACGCCGACGAACATCAGACTGTATGATCGCAGCGCGGTTGTTATCGCCATCGCGAGACTGCGTGCAGGTTATCGTTGTGAGACGCCGGGCTGCAATCATCCGATTTTTCTGGATCAAGGCGGCATACCCTATACCGAGGTGCATCACATTAAACCACTATCTGAGGGTGGTGAGGACACATTGGAAAATGTCGCGTGTCTGTGTCCTGCGCAACCACCGCGGATGCATTTCGGCTCCCGTGCATCTGAGTTGACGGCTGTCCTGCGAACGGTCCGCATGCAAGACAACAGAGCCTTGGCACAACCTTAGGCGGTACGGCTGAGCACTTTAATAATTTTCGACACCACCTTGCTTCGAACGGCCTGGCCCTGCATCAGCCGTTCAATCGTTCGTCGCGCAACGCCACTGCTTCGAGATACCTCTCTCAGGCCGATGGATTTGACGCCGGCTCTCAGGCCGTCCGCAAAATCCTTTGCGCCCTTTGGTCCTAATCCGTAGTCGATCTGTTCATCTTCATCGAAACCAAGATAGAACATCTCTTCCCACTCGTTAGCCTCCTTGCCGATGTTTCGAAAGGCAATTGCATGGACGTATCGCCGCTCAGTAACGCCGTGATCAAATGCATCACCGTTCATGAATTTTGATTCTGGATGGAGGCGATAAAGAGCGACGACTTCCCTGTAGGACTTTAGCGCACTGCGAGAAACAGGCGCGCTCGTTTCACGGTCGAATGCCTGCCTCAAGGCCTTTCTATGATCTTTGTCGTATGGGGCCACTGGTCTGCATATCCCGCCAGAACCGTCTGTGGTCCTCTTTCTTTTGGTGTGATTTTTCAGCAGAGTTGGCACTGTCTACGAAACCCTTCGCGAAAAGTGACAACAAATCCAACGGCTTCACTTGGCGGCTGTAGGGCCGTCCTTCATTGAAAATATTCAACCATCGCAGCAACTTCGGCGTGGTCGCAGCGTACCAATGACTGCGGGTCCATTGAGAGCTGGGTGACAACCGTAATCGACACGATCCGGCTCTCCGGTGACAGCAGCCGATAAAATTTTCCACGACAGATCATGCCGCCACAGGTCGACCCCAAGCTTTTCCGGAGGGACGATGGGTCGGGGAATGCATTCAGCCGGATTTTGTCGTCGTATGGCGGCCGAAGGTGACCAAGCCCATGAAGCTGAAGCCTTTCTGAGAAATGGCTGTCCACTCGAATTGAGATTGAAGAGAGCGTAGCGCTTGGCCGAGACCGCCCAACAAAATAACGGATGCCGCTTCTTGCCGTCGAGCAGGCTGAAATTCACGTCCTCAACCTTTAGAATTGTGCGTGGAAAGGAGTACGGGTTCAGGTCTCTGAACCAGCTAACCACCTGGTCGACTTGGGAATAGAAATCCTCGATGCCTATGTTTGGCGGCTTCGCAATTGCCATGCTATCGGTGTCGCAGAAGGCCCACTCCAATCCCTGATCGAGAACAAGGCGCTCAGTGATCGCCAACATCAACCGTGCAGCGCCCGTGATCAGCGTCGCCAAGAGTGGATGAAAATACCGCCCAGGCATTTCGGCCTTGTCCGTCTCGACTGTGTAGGACCGCCCTACGGCGCTGGTAATTCTCACGTTCTCCGGTTTGGCTTGCTGGTTGACGTTGACCTCGACAAAGATGCCGTAGCTGGTCGCATTGGTGGCGATCTTGATCGCATTTTGCTCTGTGTCGAGGGTGGTACGCTCTGACGCCACTGCGCTGTCGCGCGTGATTTTCACATTGTTCCGCAACTCGATAAGGCGCTTGTAGATCATCCTGCAGAGGATGAACGATATATCCCGATCGCCTCCGATGGCAGCTGATCGAGTCCGGCTTGCGGTTCACGAGGTCTAAAAGTCCACGCTTCAACAACTTTTGGCGCTCTACCGGTCAGAAGCTTGGACGCGATGCAATCGGCAAGCGTAAACCACAGTGGCCGATCAGCCCTTAGGTGATTTTCTGCGATCGTCGCCGGCCCATCCTCGCCGTATGTGGTGCGCACTGGAAAAATATCCCAATCAGGATCGACCCGCACGATCGTATGCAAGCTTTTCCAAGTCTCCGAACGCTTGAGATCACGGAGGGTCACTTGTCCGAGAAGCTGTTGCGTTTCTTGAGTGGTCGCGGCCACGTCATGCCTTCCGCTACGACGAATGGCCAAAGACGCATCAGAGTGAGACAGCGGGGAGCATCCACAGAAAGTCGCAGAGCACCACCTGTCGTAATTCGCGGCGGACGCGCACCTCGGATCGTCCGCCGAAGTAGGCTCCCATGATCATCGCCAGCACAGCTGGTGGAACATCGGGCTGCACTTCCCGCCATGGTCTTATGTTCATAGCCGTAAAATATGCTTTTCCAATGCTGGCCTCGCTAAAAATTTTGGACACCGGGGTGCCGGTCAGTTGAAGCGCGTTGTAACGTCGGGAGAGTTCTTCGAAGCACTCCCAAGTCGCCTGAACATCACACACAGCGTATTCGAGATATTCGGCAGTGATCGGACCGCCATGCTCATCCGCGGCAAGCTTCTTATGCTTTATGTCAAGGAACTTGGACAAGCTTTCCAGGCTGAACGTTCGCGAGAACAACGCCGCCGCAAGCGTTCCGATGTCTACAAAAAAGCCACGGTGAACTGAATAGTCGCCCCGTCTTCGTACCTCCGAGCTTTCGTTTGTCGAAACGGAGCTGCAAACCTCATCAACGATGCTCGTCGGGAGAGGTGCTTGACCTGTATTGCCGGCCTTCTTTTGTCACCGGACAACATGAACGAGAAGCCGCCACGCATGGTCCCACGTGCGGGAGCGTGCCTGGCTGCCACGCGAAGAGATGTCGAAGGGCAGGTTGAAGCCGACGATGGTGGCGCGCAGTTCATAGCCGTATCGGTACAGCACTTTATCGACAAATGTGTGACCAAATCAGCTTCAATCCATGTCTCTCGGTATATTTGGCAATGACCTGGTAGTCGCGTTTTGTAACAGATTTTGCGTCACAGAAGACGCCCGCTTCATGCAGACTGTCTCCGTCTCGGATCTGATACGTGCCCAAGCGCAGGTGCTGGCTTGGATCAGTTGTAGTTTCGGTATCAAAAATCACTGCCCAGGTGGATGCCTTCAGCGCTGGCTTGCTATTCGAATTGCGTCTGATACCTCTTCGTTGCGAGCGCGCGCGTGCAGTTGTTTGCGCGAAGGCACGCAAGGAGATCGTCAATTCATCGATAGTTGTCCCGTTGGGCAAAGATGGATTATTCATGATGGTTGCCTTTTAAAATGGGGCTTGTGCGCGAGCAATTAATGTGAGGCCGAATTCCATAAGTCGTTGGGCTACGAGGCGGAGCATGCCGGCAAGCCCGAGGAGGAAATGACCGATCTTGTCAAGCAGCTGTCATCGCTATTCATTGACACAGGTGATCCTGTTGGTTGTCGGTCATTCGAAGGTGATCGTTGCGCAAAGGAGAACGGTAGCAGCATCACGCTCGCGGCCGGCAACGTGATGTTCCTCGATGCAACGCCAGTCCCTCTCCCCGCACATGCGCAGATCGGACGGTCGGTGCCGAGTTGCTTCAGTCGCTTTAGCCGGAGCGATCGTCCTTTGGTTGTTCCAATCTGATTTGCAATTGCGCAATGAGGCATCGACGTTGTTTCGAAACAGCGCCAATCCGTTTCACCGCAATTGGCAGCGCGGAGCATTGGTGCCGATCTGCCCTAACCGACGTTGCTTGTCTCTCGCGATTAAATTCGCGATCGTCCATGGTGGTCTCCTTGATTAAATTGTGAGCCGGTAAATTTCTTCGTAGCTCTCGGTGCCGGCTGCCAAGAGGCGGTGGAGCACGTTCGGTCGCGTTTCGAGGTGGTGCTCGCGACCTAAGATGTCTTTTATGGATTTGCCCTCGAAGGGCTTAAGCAGGGTTGGTCCGGATCCGATAGGAATTTGACTGCCGCTCGGTGCGACATTGCCGAAGATGACGCGTTGATTCCCGGCTTTGAACTTCCTTTCGCCTTCTGTCGTAATGGCCACGATTTCTCGAATACGCCGATCGGTAAATTGCCATTTTCCTTTGCGGAAAATGGCAAGGCGTTTTTCTCGAAGGAATTTCCGGAATCGACAGAGCGAGAACCGTCGCTTTCCGCAGCTATGCGTTCATTCTTCAGGACGCGAAGAGCCTTCAAAGCCTTCTCGTATTAAATCCCGTAAGCCAGCGAGGAAGCCTGGCTCTGGCGCTTTGCCTTTTTCCCGTGACCGCGCGCCTTGGAGCGTGACCAGCCCCGTTTTGAACCGCGCTCAATGCGACGGCGGTATTCGGCTACGTAGTCACGCGATCTTGTGTGCTTCGAGCGGTGGTGGTGCATCGAAAACGGTCCCGGTTTAGGCAAGACAGGCTTGTCTCGCTGCTCGCCGGAATTTCCCGGATTCGGACCGCCAGAGTCGAAAGGTCTAATTGTCTAAACGAAAAGATGTTTGTAAAGCGCCGGATCACATACGCTTACCTAAGGTTCTGAGGAGGACACCGCTGAATGACCGGCGAGGAATAGCCTATGGTGATATTTGCCTTCAATTCTGCTTTAGCAAAGTCTCGTATTTCGTCGCAGGCCGCTTTACGCGGCATATTGGCTAAATCAACACCCCGTTTAGTCAAAAGGTGAATAATCTTTTCAATTTCGTTCGCTTTTGACGGGCGGCCCGTTTGGACTTTGTTCATTCCTGATAGGAAGTGTGGCCGAAGTCGCAGCGGCAAAGGCCCGACGGACAGTGACGCCCTCGAATTTATATCCATAATTCTCAATTATTCTTGCGGCCCACCGCACCTTTGGCTTCTCAAAAATAAATTGTGGAATTTTCTGAGGTCCGTGTCCTATTTCTGGCTTAGTCTTAACGCCGAATGCCTCGAGCCGACCTTCGAGCAGGCGCTCAAGCAAACATTTTTGCATTGCCCAAATTGGTTCGCCTTTAATCTTCGAGTGGTCAATGACGGCACCTAATATTTCCTGCAATTTCTTAAATGCGACAGCCTTATCCATTGGAGCTTCAGTTTTGAAGTCAGGCCACGGTTGAGATTCAGCGCGAGCAAATTCTTCCCTCGCCGCTGGCTTCGCAAAGCGCAAAACGGCCTCGTCGAGCGGAATTGGACGCCTTAATGTGAGGCGCTTGGCCATCGTTAAGCATGCGATCAGAGAGCGGCGGATACGCGAATTGACCGTTTCATAATAATCGACCTTTTATGCGTGCCACCGCGTCCACGTCATAGACTGCAAGAGGAAATTGTGGAGTAGACAGGTGATGTCCCTGTCCTAGACCGGAGTAAAATCGATTAATGAAATTTTCGGCTGGCAAAATTGCATTTTTTGGGACGAGAAAATCGGGTCAAAAAGCATTTCCCGGCTTAAAGTGTTTGAAAAAAAATCGTCCGGTTTAAGTGCATGACCTTGCTAAAAAATTGCCTGTCTAGTAACGTGGTCCTCAGGTCCATTTGAGGGGACTTAACTTTGGAAAATCGGCCACAGAATGTTGCCATCCCAGCGGACGACCTCGCCTGGGCCGAGCGCTGTGCGTACTGGCAGATCGAGCCGGCGAAACCGAGGCTTAAACACCGTCGATCACGTACCAACCCGACCCGGGCGCCCCTGATCCTGACCGGACACGGTATCCGGCTAAGGGTCGATCACGGCGCCCTCGTAGTGCGCGACGGCTTTACCCATTATCCACAGGCAGCGGACGAGAGCCGCCTATTCCCCGGCAGCCGGGATTTGCCGTCCAGAATCATAGTGATTGATGGCAGCGGCGGCCTGTCCTTCGACGTGATGAGCTGGCTATCCGAACAGCAAATCCCGCTGATCCGTATCGATTGGCAGGGTAACGCTATTTCCGTATTGGGCGGCGGGCAGTTCACGGACCCGGAACGCGTTGCCACTCAGCTTGAGGCGAAGCGGACCGGTCAGGCACTCGCGATTGCTGCCGGCTTGGTTCGGGAGAAGCTAGAGAATGCGATTGAGACTTTGGAAGCTGCGACCCCTTCTTCGCCAGCTCGAAAGCTGGCCATCACCAAGCATCAACGAGACCGGAACCAGCTGTCCGTCGCCGTGCCCAAGTCCATAAGCGCGCTGTTAGGGATTGAGGGCCGGACCGCGCAGGCCTACTTCGCCGCATGGCAATCGGTGCCCCTGCGTTGGAAGGGACTCACCCGAAGGGCGATTCCGAACGATTGGCATCACATAGGCCCGCGCCAGTCAGCCCTTGGCGGCAAGCTGGGCAAGAACAAACGTGCCTCGCACCCGGTGAACGCGATCCTGAATTACGCCTATGCCGTGCTCGAAAGCCAAGTTCGGATGCAGATTGTGGCCGACGGGTACGACCCGACGATCGGCTACCTGCATTCATCAACTCCCGAACGGCAAGCACTTGTGCTGGACATGATGGAGCCGCAGCGCCCTGTCGTAGATCGAAAGGTGCTGGAATTCGTGCAGGCGCACACGTTCCATCCAGCGGATTTTACGACTCGGAGCGATGGGGTGTGCAGGCTGAATCCCGAGATGGCAAGTTGCATAGTAGAAAATATCTCGCGCACACTCTAACTCTCCTAGAGGAATGGCACTCCCATTATTTTGCACATATCGAAAACACAGAGACACCCTTCATCCAACAAGCTCATGTTTGCATCACCTACGCTATTGAAGCAAGTTCATTATACCATTAGGCCAGCAAGCGCACGACCGGCCAAGGTACACAGTCGCGCATATACCGATGTCTACGATTTCAACTTAGATCAAGTTGAGCTTTCAGCGTTACGTGAAGTTCTTCAAACCGCCCTAGGGGCTAATCCTTTCTCTAGCTTTATAAGACGCTTTCTAGCACCCTATAGCGATTGGCTTGTTTGGCTTGGCGATGGGCCAGGTATTGGGCGAGAAATGAGAAGAACATTTTCTGCTCTTTTTGGTCGCTTCTTCGCGCGAGCCTACCTGAGCGATTGCCACGGGTTCGTCTGGTTTGCTCCTCTTGACGGTCCAACTCAGTTCATAGGAGCACGCTTACGTGTACGCTCGACTGGTCGGCAAGACCTTCCCGACTGGATATGTGCTGGTCAACGTCATCTCGCTTTAGGCGAAGCAAAGGGTGCGAGAGGGCGGAGCCGGCTTACGCATTACTCCCAGCCTTCGGCCGTGCGACAGGGCGTCAGACAGCTTGAGAATTGTCAGGTGTCAGTTTATGATCGAAACAACCGGACCTGGGTCGGAAGAAGAACGAAGGGGTGGTGCGTTTACAATCAGTGGTGTTTTCAATCGTCAAACGTAGTCTATCCGTGGCTATATGTGGCTGATCCTGAAACCAATGGCGAAGAACTTTTACCCAATGACATTCCAATCCTAATAAGGTCGGTCGCGCGTCAACACGTAGTAGGTTTACTTCGCGGACTGGAATTGTATAGCCTTATACAGTCATTATCCATAATTGAAACTGATCCGTTTTCAGAAACATTCTCCGCTTTGCCAGAGCATTCCTTGCCTCCTGAAATAGTTTCCGTTCCCGAATTAGGTGACGTACGAGCTATGGGACGCTTCTTTAACTTGAATGCTGGTGACGTTGTCAATTCAATTAATTTTGAACAAATGTTTATAGGAATTCAATCTGATGTAATTGAGAATCTAAGAGAACCTAGTGAAGCCGCCCCTCCACTACTCGAACCGCATCGCACTGATGCTGTCATTCGTGGGGCCGATGGCATGATCGTAGCCAAACAATCCGCTGTTGTTATTCAGCTCTAAGTAATGACTTCCGCGCCCACGTAAAATGCGATGCTCAACTATGCATATGCGGTATCGGAAGCCAAGTAGCAAAATACTAAAATACTGGAATTCATGCAAGCTCACACGTCCAATCGGCCGGATTTTAAGACTTGGAGCGACGGGGTGCAGGCTATGTCTGGAGAGGGTGAGGCGAGTTGCTCATAGTGGCTTTGGATTTACAGCCTAACAACGGCTGCATAATCAGGGTGTCACGTTGACACGAGACCGTCCCTCGATCGCCCTTTGGAGCGTAGGGTCTATGGACAGCGCGAGATCAAATTCTGTTGAGGCCCTATCGCGATCCCCTTTTCCCTCATATGCAAGGCCGCGGTTTGCGTGTGCAATTGCAAGTTTTGGATCAATTCTAAGAGCTGCATCGTGCTCCGTTAGGGCTTGATCAAATTTATGTTGAAGCTCAAATACGCGACCTCGATTGGTATATGCGATTGCATTTCGGGGGTTATGATGAATTGCTTCGCTGAAATCGGCATAGGCCTTATCGTATTGCTGTAATCTCAAATACGCCACTCCTCTCAAATTGTAAGCGTCTGCCTGTTCGGGATTTAAGATGATAGCTAAATTCAGAGTCTGCAATAGCTTGATCCAGTTGTCCTCGGCTTACATAGAGAGACGCCCTGTTGGAGTACGCGTTCGCAAATTTTGGCTCCAACCGTATTGCTTCATTAAAATCGGCGATGGCAAGCTCAAGCGCACCGAATTCTCTGCCTCGCTATTCCCCTACCATTATAGGCAGGAGCATAAGCCGGCGCCGTCCCGATTGCCTGATCGTAATCGACTATTGCATTAGCAATGTCTCCCTGACCAACTAAGGAGTTCTGCTCGCCAAACATGTCCGACAGCATTGTTAGGATCAATCGATAGCGCCTTATTGTAATCATTAATCGCCTCATTAGTGCGATTTAGTCGAGAATAAGACAGTCCACAATTTCAAGTAAGCAGCGACAAAGTTATGATCCAAACTAATCGCTTCATTTAAGTCAATAATCGACTTCTCGAACTCTCCCTTACCTTGATAAGCTAATGCGCGTCTATTGTAAACAGTAGCATCATCTCTGCTCTTAAGCGCTACGGCACGATCATAATCCCTTATAGCGCCATCAAAATCTCCTTTCATACGCAGCAAATCCGCCCGAACCGCGTGAGATGTCCCGTTATTTGGGTCAAGACGAATTGCTTCATTTTAATTGTCAATGGCCCTTTCAAGTTGGCCGAGCCCTCCAAAACCAAGAGCACGATTAGAGTAGGCCACCGCAGAATGAGGCGCCAAACGAATGGCCTCATTTAAATCGTTAACCGACAGCTGAAATTCACCCTTATCTTGGTAGACAAGAGCGCGTTGATTGTAGTAATTGGCTTGTGGGGAAAGTTTAATTGCAGTTTCGAATCCATTGATAGCTCGATCAAAGTCTTTAAGGGATCTATATACTTCAGCACGATGAGCATAGACAATGTCACTAGTCGGCATAAGCGCTATTGCTTTGTTATAGTCATTGATCGCCTCCTCCCATTGAGCTTTAATTGCGAGAGCGAGCCCGCGATTTGAATAAGCTGCTCCAAATCGTGGATCGAGGCGAATCGCTTCATTAAGGTCTGTTATCGACTTATCGAGTCGTCCAACTACCTGCAAAGCTAACGCGCGGGAATTATAGTATATAGCGTTTTTACCATTTAAATCTATAGCTTGATCGTAATCTTCAATCGCACTATTGATTTCTCCATGCTCACGACGGATTTCGCCGCGAACAAAATGAGAAACCGGATTCTTCGGTTGAAGTTCAATCGCCGTGGTAAGGTCTCTAATAGCTATATCAACTTCACCTTTCCGACCGTATGAAATACCTCGGTTAGAAAAAGCAGCCGCAAAGTTCGGATTCAAACGTACGGCTTCATCAAAACTGTCAATTGAACGATCAATCTGCCCCAGGTCCTGGTAGGCCATGCCACGCCCATTGAAATACTCCGGATTGCTACCATCGATCTTTATAGCCGCATCGTAATCAGCGATTGCTGCTGCGGTTTGCTTCATCGAGCGATATACGTCGCCCCGAAGTCTATGCGCAACGGCGTTGTCCGGCGCTAACCGCAGCATCTCGTTAAAGTCCGACAAAGCTGAGACGAGATCAGCCCTAAGCGTGTGAGACAGCCCACGGTTCGAGTGCGCGAACGCAAAAGTTGGCCTGAGCCTAATTGCTTCATTGAAATCGGCAATTGACTCGTCAATTAAGCCTTTGCTTTGAAATGCCAGCCCACGAAAATTATATGAACTTGCGTCATTGGGATCAACTTTAATAGCTTCATTGTAATCCTCAATAGCTTTATCAAACTCACCTTTGGCCCGATAAGCGTTACCCCGCACCTGATAACCAATAGCTAAAGCTGCTGCCTTCCGACCTGGGGTGTCAATGGTGACATCGCAGTTAGTAGCAGCCGCTCCGCTCGTTGCGTGTTCCGAACTGCACGATTCTGGGTTGGCGAGTTCCGGAAATGAGATACCTTTAGCGCTCAGGCTCATTTCTGAACGAATTAGCCACCTTGACTGCTCATCGCCAAGCCGGCCTGAAATTTTAATTCGTTTCAGATCCCACCGCTCATTTTCCAAGGAAGGCATGTCGTCCGCAAGCTCTGCCAGGCGCCAACGCGCTTGATGGACGTCCGCTTGGTACGCTATAACATCTTTGTTACGATTGGACTGTTCCTCAAACATCAGAGCACTTTTTTGAAAGTAGGGGAATCGCGGCTGTGCGCTTTCCTTCCCCTATCAAAGCTTTAGCAAATTTAAAATCGGCAATGGCAAGTCTCATTTGCCATGTAGTATCCTCGTCTGGATTAGCACTAACAGCACTTGATACTAAATCATGCTCTATTTGATATTGCTGAGCGGCATCTAAGAATTTTTCTTGAAGCATCAACGCGTCGCCTACACGTTCATGGCCGATGCCGAGAACTGCTGCCCAAAGCTTGTTAGTTTTGTCTGCCAATACGAAAGGCTTGGCATATTCCACATTGGCGGTGAATACATCTAGCGCATCGTCGACGGCCCCCTTAGAAAGCATGGCGCGTCCTATGCCATCCTTTGCGAGAGCAGCTATCCGTTTATAGATGACATTCTTTGAATCGGTTTGAGATAGCTTGCCGGCAATAGAAGCGCTTTTCGTAAAGCTCTCCATTGCAAAGTCAATCAAACCGGCCTCTAAATAAGCGTTTCCTAATTCGATGTAAGAATCCGCGAGACCTTCTTGAAGCCGAATAGAGTCCGGATTGGATAAAGACGCGCCCTCGCGGAAGGCAAGTATCGCCTTGCTGTAGTTTATAGCATCTGCAAACAAGCCCTGAGTGATTTTTATAAACGACAATCGTTTTGTTGCTTCAAAGGCCAAAGGTTGAAAAGACGGTTGAGTTGTTATTGCAGTAGTAAGATCAACCAACTTGTTGCCGGTGTCTTCTATCTTGGTAAATTTAATAATTTCGTCGATCGAACGTTGGTACTGTTCTGTACCTTCTGCCGTGGAATGCGTTACGAGCAAGTCACCCAAGTTAATGCGAGTGGTAATAAACTGACTGATTATACCAATGTTTTCGGCGCGCTCATCGATCAAACCCTGCCCAGTCCTCAAACTTGACTGAAAGAATCCAGCGGCGCTGGGGACGTCCCGCTGCGCCTCCGCTATAAATCCCAACTCATTCTGTACTCGTTGTAGAGTGGCTTTCCACTCGGTATTGTTATTAGGATTGGCGGTAATCATCATCTGAAGTATTTGACTCGCTTCTAGGGCGCGATTGGATGCGTCTTGAGTTTGCCCTAGGTTAAAATAGCTTTCTGAAAAGCTAATCAACATTAGTGCTTTTCGGAGTTGGAGAGCTTGGGATTGCGCTCCACGGGAGATCAGTTCGGTTAAGGCGCCATCGGCCCTTCTGAGAAGATTGATAACTAGGTCTGTCGGAACACCAAATCGATCTGATAGTGAACTGGCTTCGCTAACAAAGCCATATGCGATTTCAATTGCCTGATCAAGCCGCTCTTCTGATTTAAGCAAATTCTTATAAGCATAGATAGCAGTTACGGTGGAAATGGCTGTTAGAAGCACAAAGGTAGCTGCCAGCGAGGTCCACAAAGTAGTTTTTCGCCTGCGCGCACGGTCGGCGCGCTGAACGATTTCATCTAAATTCAGGCCTAAAAGACCGGAAACGACTTTCAACCTTGCGACTTCTCTGCCGTCGCCACTGGATCGGGCGTCTGCTGCGATTGGTTCATCGAGCTGGTTCGTGAGGCTACCGTCCGATCGAACCTTAAAACGCAGTGAAGGAGGGAAGCACTGCCGTTCGGGATCGTTCGGCTCGCCCCCAATGATGACTGGAATGATCCGGTCGCTCCGGCTTAACAGTTTGAACTGACGGACCTCCTCATCGACATAAGGACTTTTGCACGCGTTTTCCGAACACAAAACAACAAGGAATTCAGAGGCCTGGAGGGCTTCGAGTGTCCGCTCATTCAACGAGTGGCCCGCGGAAAAGTCCTCGCGATCACGGAATATCGGACGAAGCGTCTTCGGAATTAGGCCAACTGGCGTGGAGCGACCTACAAGGCTTTTATCGATGCGGTAACGCTCAAGGGAAGAATGGAGCCACTTGGCCCAGGTTTGGTCGCGATGACTGTAGCTCAGGAAAGCGCGGTACTTAAATTGGGACAATTTCAGCCATGCCACTTCCCCCCGGTGCTCGATCGAACACGTGGGCCCCGGAAGGAGCCTAGGTAGCATGCGGTCAAAATTGTGGCTTAGACAGGCCAATCGTCCCCGACCGTCAGGGCAGCACAATGACGCGTGCACAACCTCAGTCGCACAACCCGAGTCGGTGCGACTTGCGTAGGCCCGGTGGCGCGGGTACTTCCTCGCGCTATGCCGTCCAAGTGGCCTACTTTTGCAGATATCACTATACCCCCTCCGCTCCTGGGAGAGGGTGGTGCCGAAGGCGCCGGGTGAGGGGGGGCGCCCGGGATCATCGCGCCACCTCCCAGGTGGTTCCATCCTTCGAATCCTTCAGCACCACGCCCATATCGGCGAGCTGATCCCGGATTCGATCGGCCGCTGCAAAATCGCGGCTGCGGCGCGCGTCCATTCTCGCGTCGATCATCGCGGCAATCTTCTCCTCGTCGATCGTCAAGCGGCGCGGGTCGCCGTTCAGATAGGCGCGCCGGGTCTGCGCCAGGAGGCCCATCAGCGTGGCGGAGCCTTTCAGCGTGCGTTTGAGATCGTCGGCCCGTTGCTCGGACGCGGCGCCGCGAATTTCCGCGACCAACGCGTGGAGCCGCGCGATCGCTCCCGGCGTGTTCAGATCATCGCAGATCGCATCCAGGAACTCCGGATCGGGCTGGGCAAACTCGCCGTCAGATGGCGAAAGTCCGCGATCAGGCCGCGTCATGTCATGATCTGTATG
This sequence comes from uncultured Alphaproteobacteria bacterium, assembly GCA_963844635.1. Classification (GTDB taxonomy): domain Bacteria; phylum Pseudomonadota; class Alphaproteobacteria; order Rhizobiales; family Xanthobacteraceae; genus JAJPKK01. The sequence goes on along the minus strand of CAWJPD010000009.1, from coordinate 62,405 downwards.
GCCGTCCGCCGCCATTTCCGCATCACCTGCAACGTCGTACCAGTGATCGAGGATTTTTCGGCTTTCTTCGAGCGATCGCTCGGTCCAATCGATCGGCTGACGGTAATGCGTGCGCAGCATGTTCAATCGCAGCACTTCGCCCGGCCAATCCCGCAGCAATTCGTGGATCGTGACGAAATTCCCCAGGCTCTTGCTCATCTTCCCGCCTTCGACCTGGAGGAAGCCATTATGCATCCAGAAATTCGCCATCACCGGCGTATCGAAGGCCGAACGCGATTGCGCGATCTCGTTCTCATGATGGGGGAAAACAAGATCGATGCCGCCGCCATGGATGTCGAATATCTCGCCGAGATGCTTCCACGACATCGCCGAGCATTCGATATGCCAGCCGGGACGCCCCGGAACGCCGATGCCGCACGGCGACGGCCATGACGGTTCGCCCGGCTTTGACGGCTTCCACAGCACGAAGTCCATTGGGTCGCGTTTGTAGGGGGCAACGTCGATGCGCGCGCCAGCAACCATCTCGTCGAGCGAGCGTCGCGCGAGCCGCCCGTAATCCGGCATCGACGGCACGCTGAACAGCACATTGTCGTCAGCAATATAGGCGTTGCCGGCCGCAACCAGCCGTTCGATCAGTGCTTTCATTTCGCCGATGTGTTCGGTCGCCCGCGGCTCGACTGTCGGCGGCAGGCAGCCAAGCGCGCCGACATCCTCGTGGAACTGGTGATCGGTCACGTCGGTGACCTTGCGGATGGCCTCGTTCAGCGGCAGATCGGGATATTCCTGCGCCGCACGCGCGTTGATCTTGTCGTCCACGTCGGTGATATTGCGGACATAGGCGACCTGCGTCGCGCCCTTGCCGCCGTCCCAGAAGCCCGCTCTCGCAAGCCGCCGAAGCAGCCGAAACAGCACATCGAAGACAATGACCGGCCGTGCGTTGCCGATGTGGGCAAAGTCATAGACCGTGGGCCCGCAGACATAGATGCGCACCCGGGCCGGATCGAGCGGCGCAAAAATGCGCTTCTCGCGCGCAAGGGTGTCATAAAGCCTGAGTACCATCGATCGAGCTCGCACCAATGCGATCCCATGTCCAAAGATGCTTGCGACCCGGGCCGGGGCCGGCCGGGCGTCCATTCATCTCGGGAACGAGGAACGACGGCCGCAGCCAGCGCCAAGCTAGCCGGAAATCTTTCGGCAAATGCCGGGAATCGCGAAACGGCCGTTCATGGCGCCACAATGATCATCGCCGCCCACTCCGTCAAGGGACGTTCGTCACGGGCGCCTTTCGCAGCCCCGGTCAAACCGCTGAGATAGGCGGGGCCCGTGCCTGACAGACGTACAAAGGCGCGGCCTGTTTGGGCCGCGCCTCGGTGATCCGGATCAAGCGCGGGGTTCTCACCCGCTTTGGTGTGTGGTCGTGGCGCAGACCCTGCCAGCGCGACGCCCCTTCATTTCAGCGCCGATCAGGACCTCACTTAGCGAGGTAGAGTTGGCTGAGCGAGGTACCGATCGAGTTGAAGGTGGTGATGATCTGACTGGACGAGGTGAGAAAGAAGAACTTGGACGAATCACCAACGTTCGGCTGGGTACCGGCACAGCCCTGGAGCAGAGTCGAAAGCGGAGTGCCGTCGGTGCTTACCTGGACCGCATATATGGTGATGCCTGCGCTTTTGATGTTGTTGCAGGTCAAGGTCTGGCGCGCATCGACCTGGGTCGAAGTATCCACGCCGTCGCCATACCAGCGGTCCTGGGTGTTCAAGCCGTCGGTCAGGATGACGATGACCTGGTTATAGGTATAACCGGAGGCCATCGCCGGCGCCGTGAACGGCCCGCCGCCCGTGAGCGACATCCAACCCAGCTCGAGGCCGATCGCCTGGTTCGTGCTGCCGTTCGGCGACATGTTGCTGACGAGCGTCGACATCGATGACCAGTTGTAACTCAGGCCCATCGCCGCTTGCGGGCAGTAGGAATATTGCTCCGCGGCAAACAGGGACGACATCACAGACGAACTCGGCGCCGTAACATTGGTATCGTAGTTGTTGGTCGTGTCTGGTCCGCTGTTTCCGTTGAGATTGGCGGGCGACATCGGATAGCCCCGGTCCATCACGCACCCGTTCCAGGTGCTGTGGTTGGCCGCCGTCCAAGTAGCTGGCGTCCACACTCCGGCCGTCCACTGGCCGTTCGTCCAGGTGTCGCGGTGGCTGGAGCACTGGCTGCTGCTCGTGTAACGGGAATTGGAGCATTGGCCGGCAGCCTGGCAGCTGCTTTGGGAGGATTCGCCCGAGATGCTGCAGGTCCCCGACGATGTGCAGGAACTCTGGGAGTTATTACCGGAAACGCTGCACGTTCCTGTGGACGTGCAGGCACTCCGCGTCGAAGAGCCGGATTTGCTGCAGCTCCCGTTATTGGCGTCCCAGGAGGTGGTGTCGGTCTGCGACGCGTCTTGCGTTGAATTTCCCCAGTAGATCCAGCTCCCGTTGTAATTGCTCGAGCCGAGATCGACATCCTTCACGAACGGGACGATCGAGACATAGACATCGCCAGCCGTCGTGGCGGCATTTTGCAGTTGCGTGAGCAGGTTGGCGGTCGCGGCCTTGAGCTCGGTCATCTTGCTGCTCTGAGCCATCGAGCCGGTATTGTCGAGCACCAGCGCGACGCGCAGCCGGGACGATCCCCAACTTGTCGTCGTGGAACTATTGATGGTGATATTGTTGTAGCCGAGAAGCTTCATGAAATTGGTACCGACCGATGCCGAAGCATTGACCGTCACCTGGTTGCCGCCGGTCGTCGTGTAGGAGGCATTGACGCTGACCCCGCTTGCGTCTGGCGGGCTGAACAGTCCGTTGAAGTAATTCTGCGCACTGGTCTGCAACTGGGTAGTGGTCAGCGACGATGCCGATTTCGACACCATCAACGCCGTGGAATTGAGCGCCGCCTGCATGGTGGCCTTGACCGACATGGCATGGCCGTAATCGATCGCAGCCCCGACGAGGCCGACAATGGGGATTGACGCGAGCGCGAAGGTGACCGCGACATTGGCGCGACGGTCCCAGCCGAGACGACGCGCAACTCCGGACAGGTGTGAAAGCATCGATTTGAACATGAGTTTCGCCATTTTTTCTATTCCGTGGCCACGATATTAAATGCCGCAGATGAAAAACGGGTAAAATGAGTTCAGGAGTAATTTGTTAATGCGCGGATAACATCGCGTGCCGCAGGTCGCCGCGTATGGCTTGGCCCACCCGGGTTACCGAAGGCGCCAAGGCGACCGATCGGACCATAGCCGGGTTGCACCGTCCCCGGCCCGCGCAACACCGGTAGCCTCGGCACGAAGTGCGGGACTCGTGAAAATTCCCGGCGCAAAATTTTGAGATCGCTGCGGTATCCGGATTCGACTGGCTGTGGTCACGATGTCGGGCAGTTTGACGATGACGAGGGCCCGGTCACCGACGTCGTCGAACGAGGATAAAAATACATTTTCTGCGAAATCGTGATCGTTCCGGTCAACACATACCCGATGGGCGGCGTATAGGAATAGGTCGCCTCTCCCATGATAATATAGATACTTGGGGAATTAACGTTGCTCGGCAGGGTGACGGAAGCGCCGAAACTGTGGGCAGTGCCTTGCAGCGCACAGCTCCAGCTGATGGTGGCGTTGCCGCTGGAATTGGTGCCGACTTCCGAGACAGTGACCGCCATGCCGGTTGAAGAATATGGCGCCACCACGGTGAACGCCGCATTCAGGATGTTGCTCATGATCGTGGTGGTAATCGGGTTATTGGCATTATCGTAGCGCGAGGCCAGGTCCGCCAGAGTGCGGGTGGCCTGGGTGACCTTGAACTGGAGAGAAATCGCGTTGCCGACTTCAGCGGTGCCGATGTACAGGATCAGCATCACTGGCACGAGCAGCGCGAATTCGACTGCCGACACGCCGTCGCCTTCACGAACAAACCGACGCAGAATTTGACGAAAGCGGATGATCGCCATCAGTACGGCTCGTTCTTGAACACGGCGGTCGAAACCAGCAGTCGATTGCCGTTGGACAAATTGGACATGTTAAAGCCCAGCGGACCAAGTATGAGCGGCCACTGATACATCACCTGAATCACGACGATGTCATTGGGGTTCCCGGCGTTATAGCTCCAATTGTTGGTGACCTGGCCTTGAGCGTTGAAGGTCAGCGTCGGCGTAGCGGTGCTCGCGGATGAAAACGAGCTATAGTTTTGAACGTTAATCATGAAATTGCCGCAAGTGAACAGGGCGAAACTATTCGCGCATACCAGATTGGCGAAGCCTGTCTGGGTGAGGCCTTGAGATTGCGCTTGGCCGGTGAGGATGGCACGGCTCGCCTGTTCAACCGTTTCGTCAAGCAGTCGGCCGGCGAAAAACACCAAGGCCGTTTCCAGAATGGCGGCGAGCAGTGCCAGGAAGGGCGCGAGTACAAGGGCGAACTCGACCATCGACGTGCCGTTCGGGCAGCGGACGAAACTCTTCGCCAGCCGGAACGGGGCGGCACCGCCGCCCGCCGTGTCTGCTTTTGTTCCAAACATGTCATCTGCTCCGATGCCGACGTTGTAGAGCAAACTGCTTGAAGAAGTTTTGATCCGATCCGACACCGGCGCTGTCGATTGCAAAACGCCGGATCGCATCCGCGGCGCAGTCCCGACGGCCTTTCCCGCATCGCATGGTGAACCGGATGGCAGGAACATCGCTCAATTGCGACGTTGTCACTCAGCGAGATTGGGAATCGGTTGGTTCCGACCTCGGATTTTTGAACAGGCTCGAAACGCTGTGTTAAGCAAAATCTGGCTTTGACGTCCGCGGCGGTCGTTAGCAGTCGCGAAAGCAGGGGCACGCAGAAGCCCGCATCGCCGGTCGCCGATTGCCGGTCCCAACCGCGGGACGAAAATCCAAGCGGCTGGTCCCTGTCAGTCCGAGACGCGGGCGCCGTCAACGGTTCAACCCGCCCGGAATCTGGTCTCAGCATGGCATCGATGGACGACCCTGCGACGGCGATCGGTTGGACGGAGCAACCGGCGCCGGTCAACGCACCACGAAGCAAACCGTGCGAACCGATGAGCCGGATGCCCCGAGGAGGCAATCTCGATGAAAGAGCTGATCAAGCAATATCTCGATGAAGGAATGTCGCGCCGGCGGCTGATGACCGGCCTGAGCGCACTCGGGATGAGCACGGTCGCGGTGCGGTCGGTCGCGCAATCGCTGACGCCGGTCGTTACCGCAAGCCCGTCGGCCATGCGCGAGGTGCAAGGGACCGGAGGGGCTTTGTTCGTCGCACAACTCAAGGCGGCCGGCGTCAAATACGTGTTTTTCAATCCGTCGACCGGCGATTACCCGATCTTCGATGCGCTTGTGGATGAACCCGACATTCAGGTCATCAAGGGCATCCACGAAGGCGCCGTCGTTGCCATGGCCGACGGCTATGCGCGGGCTTCCGGGCAGACCGGGATCGTCATCGTGGCCAATGTCGGCTTGCCAAATGCCATGACGCAGATGGTGAACAGCTGGAAGGACCAGGTGCCGCTGCTGGTCGCGGTCGCCTCGGTCGGCCAAGATGCGCTCGGCCGGGAGCAGACCCAGGAAACCGACTTCCAGGACAATATGACGGTGCCGATCACGAAATGGAATTGGTCGGCGCACTCGACCTCGACCATTCCAGAGACGCTGCGGCGTGCCTTGAAATTCGCATCGACCCCGCCGGGCGGACCGGTGTTCCTGTCATTGCCCGACAACCTGCTGCGCGACCAGGGCAAGGCCGCGATCTGGGACCAGGCGAAGTTCGACGTGCCGATGCACATCCGCCCCGACAAGGAAGACATCGAAAAGGCGGCGCGCTTGTTGCTCGAGTCCAAGAACCCGCTGATGAATGTCGGCGACGAGATCACGTGGTCCCGCGGCGAAAGTGAAGCGCTCGAACTCGCGGAGCTTTTGGGCCTGCCGGTATCGGCCCAGGCAAGCGGACTGGGCTTCTGGTCGAAGCCATTCCCCACCCGCCATCCGCTCTATGTCGGCACCCAGTTGCGCGACATGCGCTTCCCCGGCAAGCCCGACGTGCTCCTCAATCTCGGCGGCCGCTTCGGCGAGCGCGCCGCGCCGGGCACGACGCTGATCTCCATCCGCAGCGACCCGACGAGTCTTGCGCGCAATGCGCCGGTCGATCTGCCGATCGTCGCCGATCTGCGGCTCGGGACGGCCGATCTCATCGCCGCGATCCGGTCGCTCGCCACTCCGGCGCGGCTCAAGGAGATCGCGGAGGAACGCGGCGCCCGCGTCGCCGCCTATTCGCATGAAATGGCGCAATTCCGCATGAAGATCGCGCGGGAGAACGCCAACGCGACGCCGCTCAGCCTGTCGCGCATCGGCCTCGATCTTGAGAGCACGTTGGCGCCGGACACCTGCTACGTGACCGACGTCGATTCCGGCAAGGCGATGGACCCGCTGATCTCGTTCGGCGGCTCCGACAAGCAGTATTTCTCCGTCAGCCCGAACATTCTCGGCTGGGGAATGGCAGGCGCCTTCGGCGTCAAGCTGGCACGCCCCGACAAGCCGGTGGTCGCGGTGGTCGGCGACGGCAGCTTCTGCTTCTCCGGCCCGCAGCCGCTGTGGAGCATGGCGCGCTACAAGGCGCCGATCGCGACGATCGTGCTCAACAACCGCAGCTACAATAACGAGCGCAATCGCATCTGGGCGGGCGGCGGACGCCAGTTCAAGACCGGCCGCGACATGACCTGCTACAATGGCAGCCCGGACGTGGATTACGTAAAGGCGGCGAGCGCCTATGGTGTCGAAGGCGAGGCGGTGAAGGAGCCGGACAAGCTCAAGCCGGCTCTCCTGCGGGCGCAGCAGGTGGTCGCCGACGGCCGGCCCTATTTGATCGAGATCGAAACCTTGCGCGACGGCATCGGGGCAGCCTCCACGTGGCACCCGGCGTTCTCGATCGCCGACCGCCGCACCAGGAGGGTCTGATGCGCCGAGCGCTCGCGGCACTCGCAGCCGCATTCGTTTACACCGCCGCCGCGCCGGCGTTCGGACAGGGCGGGCTGCCGCCCGGCGCGGGCCGCGACCTGCTGGCGACGGCATGCACGCAATGCCATGGCCTGAACGTGATCACGTCGATGCGCAACGGCGTCGCCGGCTGGAAGCGCCATGTCGAAAACATGGTGATGCGCGGCGCCCAGCTCTCGCCGACTGAGGCCGACACCGTGGTCGCCTATCTCGCCTCGGCGTTCGGTCCCGGCGCAGTACCCGCAAACGCGCAGGTCACGCTTCCGGACGGCACCGGAAAGGATTTGGTGGAGACGCGCTGCGTCCTCTGCCACGACCTCGAACGGGTCACCGCGGCGAAGCGGCAGCGGCAGGAATGGGCGGGCCTCGTGACCAGCATGATCGGCCGCGGCGCGCCGGTGACGCCCGATGAGGCCCAGACCATCACGAGTTATCTCGCCGCCCATTTCGGGACGTAGCAAACGTGGGATGGATCGCTTGCAGCCGCGCTGGCGATCCGCGCTTTAGCGCATGATGCCGAAAAGTTGCAGACTTTTCGGACAAATGTGATGCGCAAAATCAAAGGGAACCGATTGGGAGGCGATTTACGCTGAACGCATCCCGCTCGAGGGTGAGCAGAGGGGGAAAGCCGTTAGCCGATCTCTTGGGCAGATCTGCTGCAGAGTGGCTCGACGTGGCGAGGGGCCGCTGGCCACCGGCTCGCCGGTCGGCTCAACTCCAGCGCTTCCAGCCAATAAAATCACGGCAAATCTCCAACATCGCGCTTCTTTGCGCCAACCTTGGTTATCCCATGATATCGCCCCATCTTCTCCGATCGGCAGCCCGGTCTGCCATTACGAGGTCTGCGCTCGTCCTCGCCGGATTTACCTTTCTGACCATCACGGCTTGGACCGAACGGGCTTTCGCGGAGGCACCGTTTTCGTTCGCTGCGACGCCGGGAAAGCTGCCGAAGACTGTCGTTCCCGTTCGCTATGCGATCGATCTCAAACCCGACCTAGACAAGTTGACCATTGCAGGGTCGGAAACCGTCGACGTCGATGTTTTGGAACCGACTGACCGCCTGGTCCTGAATGCGGTCGATCTTACGGCCTCCGCTGCCTCGATCGACGGTGAAGTGATTGCTGCCGATGCGATCACGTCGGACGCTTCGGCGCAGACGATGTCGATCGGTGTGACTCACGCGCTGGCTGCCGGCCACCACACGCTGTCGCTCACTTACAATGGAAAGATCAATCGGTTCGGTCGCGGGCTGTTCTACGTGGATTATCCCGTCGAGAGCGGCCGCAAGCGGATGCTTTCCTCCCAGCTCGAGCCCGCCGACGCGCGGCGCATCTTCCCGAGCTGGGACGAGCCTTCCTTCAAGGCGAGTTTCGCGCTGGACGTGACCGTCCCCGAAAAGCTCCGCGCGGTTTCCAATATGCCGGTCGCAAGCGAGCAGGTGCTCGGCAACGAGGAAAAGCGCGTCACCTTCCAGCCGACCCCGCGCATGTCGAGTTACCTGTTCGTTCTGGCGGTTGGCGACCTTGAGCGCGTCAGCGAAACAGTCGACGGCACCGATGTCGGCGTGGTCGCGGTCCAGGGCAAGGCCGCCAACGGCCGCTATGCGCTCGACAGCGCGGCCGAACTATTGCGCTACTACAATGAGTATTTCGGCGTCCGCTACCCGCTGCCCAAGCTCGACCTGATTGCGGTGCCGGGCGGGTTTGGCGGCGCGATGGAGAACTGGGGCGGCATCACCTTCTTCGAAAGCCGCCTGCTGTTCGACCCGCAAAAGAATTCCGCCGATTCGCGGCGCGGCATCTTCAGCATCATTGCCCATGAGATGGCGCATCAGTGGTTCGGTGACCTCGTGACCACCGCCTGGTGGGACAATATTTGGCTCAATGAAGGCTTTGCGAGCTGGATGCAGGCGAAGGCGGCCGAACAGCTTCACCCGGAATGGCGGACCTGGCTCAACAGCGTCGGCGCCAAGCAGGCGGCGATGGCCGAGGACGCGCGCCGCACCAGCCACCCGATCCAGCACCAGATCGCCAACGAGACTGAAGCCAACGCCGCGTTCGATACCATCACTTACAACAAGGGCCAGGCGTTCATCCGCATGCTGGAAAGCTATCTCGGCGACGACACCTTTCGCGCCGGCATTCGTGCCTACATGAAACAGCGCGAGTTCAGCAATGCGACCACGGCCGACCTGTGGACCGCACTGGCCGAAGCCTCCGGCAAACCGGTGGCCGCGCTTGCGGGAGCCTACACCGAGCAACCCGGCGTGCCGCTCGTTGTCGCAGAAAGCACATGCGCCGACGGCCGCCAGCGCATCACTTTGCGCCAGGACCGCTTCGCCATTCATGATCCCGATCCGAAGCCGCTGCATTGGCAAGTGCCGGTGGGGTTCGGCAGTCTGCGCGCCGGAGAACGCGACGAACTCGTGCTGCTCGACGGCACCGCCGAGATCACGGCCGGCCCATGCGGCGCGCCGGTCAAGCTCAACTTGGGCGATGTCGGCTATTACCGTGTTCAATATGACGCCGGCATGCTGGCGGCACTTGCCGCCTCGATTGCCGACATGCCGCTCCCCGACCGCGTCAATCTGCTCGCCGACAGCTGGGCCACGGTCGAAGCCGGGCGGGCGCCGCCGGCGGCGTTCTTCGGACTGGTCGACCGTCTCGGCGCCGACGACAGCCGGCTGGTCTGGGACCAGGTCATCCGCGCCTTCACGCACATCGATCACCTGGAGCGGGGGCGGCCGGAGCGGGCCGCGTTTCAGGCCTATGGGCGCGCCGTGCTGCGGCCTGTGTTCGAGCGACTGGGCTGGGATGCATCGCCGGGGGAGGAGGCCGACCGCGCGACATTGCGCGCACGCCTCATCAGCACACTCGGCAACTTCGGAGACGAGGCCATCCTTACCGAAGCGAAGCGGCGCTTCGACCTGTTCCTCCAGGAGCCAGATAAGCTCTCGGTCAACTTGCGCGATACCGTGATTCGGCTGATCGGCCGCAACGCCGACCGCGCCACCTACGACACGCTGCTCGGCCTCGCGCGCAATAGCACCGACACCGGCGAACGGGTCCGCTACTATGCCGCCGCGGCAAGCGCGCTCGATCCGGATCTCGCCCGACAGACGCTTGGAGTCGCGCTCACCGACGAGATCACGTCCAGCATCGTCGGTACCCTGATCTCCGATGTCGCGTCAGAGCATCCCGAACTCGCCTGGAGCTTTCTCCAGGAGAATTTCGCTGCGCTGGCGCAGAAGCAGGGACCGACCTTCCGCACCAACTTCGTCGCCAATGTGATGGGAAATTTCAGCGACGCGGCGCACGCCGCCGAACTTGCGAATTTCGCACCTGCGCACGAGACCTCCGGCGGCCGCCTCGTTGCCGCGCGGACGCAGGAGCGCATCCTGACGGATGCCGATTTCGCCGCCCAGCAGCTGCCCGCGATCGAGGCCTGGATGAAGGCGCGGGCCAACCCGCCGCATTGATTGCGGACAGCCGGTTCGCGCTGGTCAGGACGGCATGCGCAAGACACCGGCTTTGCCATCTTCGGTCCCGAAGGCGAGCGTGCCCCCGGCCGCGTCCCAGCCCAAGGCCGTGATCGGCACGCCTTCCGGGCGCCGCACCAGCACCCGGGCGCCGTCGGTGAGCCGTACCAGTACGACGAGGCCGTCTTCATAGCCGAGCGCGGCTATATCCTGGCGCGGATGACAGTCCACAACCGCGACGCGATTGGCGTAGTGGGCCAACGTGCGCGGGTCCTTGCCCATCGGGCCATCCTTGCCCTGGAAGGACCAGATGATGAGTTCGTTTGCCCCGGATGTTGCCAGCGCCTTCCCGTCTGCGCTCCAGGACATCGAGCGAACCTTCGCCGGGTAGCCGGACATGCGCATATTGTTGCCGTCGGCAAGCCGCCAGCCATGCAGCGCCGGCTCCTGCATCGCGGTGACGACAAAGCGGTTATCCGGGCTGAAGGCGACGAGGAGGTGCGACCCTTTCCATTCCAGGCGTTCGGGCGCGCTTCCGGTGGCATTGGGAAACCATAAGGTCACGCCATGATAATGCGCAATCGCCAGCCGCAGGCCCTTGGGAGCGAAGGCAACGCCGCCGACGGTTGACGCCGCATCCAGCATGCGCTGCGCGCCTTTGCCGGTCCGCACATGCGCTTCCTTGCCGGCAGACCAGGCGAGCGCGCCGTCTGGCCCGAGGGCAAGATGATCGATCCAGCGACCCTTTGGATCGCTCGCGACCACGTCCGAGTCGCGATCGAGCCCGGTGGCTACGATCTTGCCGTCGTCACCGGCGGTGAGCACGCGCGCGCCGTCGCAAGCGCTTGCCAGAATGGCGCCGGCGTGAACCGCAAACCGCGCAGGCTCCGCGTCAGGAGGGACGAACAACAGCGCCTCGTCGCCGAGAACGAAGACGGCGTCGGCGCCCAAAAAATGCGCTCCCACCACGGGAGCGCCGGCAGTGACCGGCCTGGCATGTTGCTCGATCGAGGGGATTTCGGCCGCGGTCATTTCGCGGCGCATTCCTCGAAGCCCAGGCGGATCATGTCTTCCGGCAGCTTGCGGCCGATGAATACGATCCGGCTCTCGCGCTTTTCATCCTCGCGCCAGTTCCGCTGATGGTCGCCGTCCAGCATCATGTGGACGCCCTGGAAGGCGAAACGCTGCGGATCGTCCTTGAAGGCGAGGATGCCCTTGCTCCGCAGGATATTCGGACCTTCCTGCGCAACGAGGTTCTGGATCCACGGGAAAAACCTGTCAGGGTCGAGCGCCTTGTCGGTCGACAGCGCGAGCGACTGCATGTCCTCGTCATGATAATGGACGAGGCCGGCGTGATCGCCGTGATCATGGTGGTGCTCATGCTCGCCATGCGGATGATCGTGGTCGTGATCATGGCCATGATCGGCGTCGTCCAGGAATTTGGTCTCGATATCAAGAATGCGGTCAAGGTCGAAAGCGTTGCGGTGAAGCACGGCATCAAGCGGCACCGCGCAGCGCTGCGTCAAATGGAAGGTCGCATACGGATTGATGGCACGGATGCGGGCCTCGATCTCACGCAGCTCCGCGGCGCTGACAAGGTCCGTCTTGTTGATCAAGATCACGTCGGCGAAGGCGATCTGGTTCTTGGCTTCGGGTGCGTCGCGAAGCCGGTCCTTCAGCCATTTGGCGTCGGCGACGGTGACCACGGCGTCGAGCCGCGCCTTGCGGCCGATTTCGTCATCGACGAAGAAGGTCTGAGCGACGGGTGCCGGATCGGCGAGGCCGGTGGTCTCGACTATGATGGCGTCGAACTTGCCCTTGCGGCGCATCAGCCCCTGGACGATGCGAATAAGGTCGCCGCGCACGGTGCAGCAGACGCAGCCATTGTTCATCTCGAAGATTTCCTCGTCGGCGCCGACGATGAGGTCGCCGTCAATGCCGATCTCGCCGAATTCGTTGACGATGACCGCGTATTTCTGCCCGTGCGGCTCCGACAGGATGCGATTGAGCAACGTCGTCTTGCCGGCGCCGAGATAGCCGGTCAGCACGGTCACAGGGACTTTTTCAGTGGGCGCAGCTTCGGTCATGGGAGGTCTCCGAGACTGCCCTGATATAGGAGCGATCGGTCGTCGCGGAAATAGACAAGCGCTGCCATGAAACCGATCATGAGCAGGGTGGGCGCGGCCTCGAACCGCCGGATATGATCGCAACCGACACGGCCCCCACCCCAAGTGGCGATCAATATCTCCGCCTGTCGCCTTGCAAGGGCCCTGATCGAAGCTCTGCGCGCCGCCGGCGGCGACATTGTCTTACCGGCGATCCGGCCGATGCCGCGCCTCATTGCTTGCACCGCGCAAACCGTGGTGCAAGCCTTATGCGACTCCGGCAAGATCAAGGAAATCCGCCGATTTCCATGATGGCAATTTCCGGTTACGCTTGGGTTCCGGGATTCGCGGAGAGGATGATGCCGCTCGGTTGTTGCCACCCGGCTGCCCCGCATCGGAAATTGCGGATGCCGGAGTGGTATGTCTCGAACCTGATGATGGATCGCGCGCTCGATGCGGTCCTGCGGCGGGTCGGCAAGTTCGATCGCAGCCACGACATCCCCTACCTTGCCGGATACAGCCGCGACGGCAAGACCATCTACATCGACCGTCACATGCCGCAATCCTTCAAGTATCGCGGCCGCGACATCGAGACCGACCGTTTCCTCATCCTCCACGAGGAAGTCGAGAAAACTTTGATCGACCGGCTGGGCTTGCATTACCTGCATGCGCACCAGATCGCGACACGCGCCGAGCAGGCGGCGGTGCGCGCGGCGGGAGTCTCCTGGCGGGCTTATGACCGCTTCATGCAGAAATACGTCAAGCGCGCCGGCGATGAACGGCTCTCCCGCGTGCCCGCCGACCTCGACACCAAGCCCTATCGGGACGAGCACGACGTCGACCTGCTGCATCGGATGATGCGCGCGGTCGAAGGCGGACAAATTCCCAAGACACGCAGTCGCGCGTCGGTCACACGCGCGGTGGACAAGGTGCTTGGCGAGCTTGCCGGGGGCGATTCCTGCAGCTCGCGCCGGCACGCAAAACCCGCAGCCAAACCCGCGCGAAAATCGCGATGAAATCAGTGCCGATGGAACCCCGCAAGGCCTACGCTCCCGCCTCACCGTCCGCCGCAAGTGGGGAAGCCGCGGAGCAGGGAACGGCGACAACCCAAACAGCGACGCCGGCATCATCGGGTAATCCGGAGGTCGATCTCAAATCTCCGTCCGCGCCCGCCACCACAGCGGAGACGGGGGGGCTGATATCCCAAGCCGGATCAGCCAGTGACCTTGTCCGGCAGGCGATGACAACCTACGAAGCCGGCGAGCTTGATGAGACGCGCCGCTTGTGCCTTGCGGCCCTCAAGCTGGAACCGAAGGACTTTGAGGCCACGCAGCTTCTTGCCTTCGCGCAATATCGGCTCGGCGAACTCCAGGATGCGCTGGCCACCTGCGAGCGCATGGTCGGGATCCGCCCCGATCACGCCGAAGCGCACAACAGCCGCGGCGTCGTGCTGTTCGATCTCAAGCGCTTCAGGGAAGCACTGGAAAGCTACGACCGGGCGCTGGTGTTTCGCCAGGAATACGCCGCGGCCCATAACAATCGCGGCGTTGTCCTCGTACGCCTCAACCGGCTCGACGACGCGCTCGCAAGCTACGACCGGGCGATTGCGATCCGCGGCGACTATGCGGAAGCCTACAACAATCGCGGCAGTCTCTACCTCGAACTGAAGCAGCCGGAAAAGGCGCTGGCGAGCCTCGAGCAGGCACTCGACATGAGGCCCGCTTACGCCAACGCGCATTATCACCGCGGCATCGCCCTCGAACAGTTGGGCCGTCCCGAGGAGGCACTCGCGAGCCATGATCGCGCGCTCAAACTGCGGCCCGATTTCGCCGATGCGCTGCGCCGACGCGCCGACGCGCTGCGCCGCCTCTATCGCTTCGAGGAAGCGCTTGCGAGTTGCGATCAGGCCTTCTCTATTCGCGGCGACCTCGCCGAGGCGCATGTGTCGCGCGGTCTCATCCTCAAGGAGTTACGCCGCTTCGACGAGGCGTTCGCGAGCTTCGGAAAGGCGCAGGAACTGGCGCCGCAGGACGCCCAGGGATTCTATCACGAGGCACTGTTGCGGCTTCTCACCGGCGATCTGTCCCGCGGCTTCGCCAAATATGGGTGGCGCAACAAACGCAGCCGTTCCGGCATCCGCCCCAGCGTCGGGACCCAGGCGCCCTGGGATGGACTGACTTCGCTCTATGACAAGACGATCCTGCTCTACGGCGAGAACCGGTTCAGCGACACCATCCAGTTCTGCCGCTATGTGCCGCTTGTAGCTGCACGCGGCGCCAAGATCATCCTCCAGGTTCCGGAGGAGTTGCACTCGCTTGCCCGTTCGCTGACCGGAGGGGCGCGGCTGATGACCGAGGGCGAAACGCCGCCTTACTTCGATTTCCATTGTCCGCTCCCTGATCTGCCGGCGGCATTCGGGACGCGGCTCGACACCATTCCCTCGGGGGTGCCGTATTTCCGGCCGCCCACCGAGGCGCTGCTTGATTGGGAGGGCCGTCTCGGCGAATTGCGGCGGCCGCGGATCGGCTTCGCGTGGGCGGGCCATCTAAAAAGCGAAAGCGATCGCGATCGTTCCATCGCTCTGAAGACCCTGCTGCCGCTCGTCGGCGCCGATGCGACCTGGATGCGGCTTCAGAAGGACCTGCGTCCGGGTGACGAGGCGCTGCTCGCCTCCCGGCCCGAGATCTACGACCCGACCGCGACCGCGACAGACCTGTGCGATGCGGCCGCCCTGATCTCGCGGCTCGACCTTGTGATTTCCGTCGACACCGCGATCGCGCATCTTGCCGGCGCGCTCGGAAAACCGGTGTGGGTATTGCTGCCTTTCACCCCGCACTGGCGTTGGCTGCTCGAACGGAGCGCCTCGATCTGGTACCCGACGGCACGCCTTTATCGCCAAACCAAGCCCGGCGAATGGGACGACGTCATTGCCCGCATTGCGGCCGACCTGCCCGGGGCAACCGGCAAGCACTCGCAGGCGCTGCGCAACAAGCGCTGATCCGCATGATTTTGAGTTGGCGAAGCGTCGCGGACCGTGTTCGACGACGCTGCGCCAAAATGACTTTGAGCCGGCGAAGCATCGCGGACTGTGTTCGACGACGCTCCGCCAAAATGATTTTGAGTTGGCGAAGCGTCGCGGACTGTGCTCGACGACGCTGCGCCAAAATGATTTTGAGTCGGCGAAGCGTCGCGGACTGTGCTCGACGACGCTGCGCCATCAGGGGGGCGTGAGCCGTGTCGCGTATGGCATCGATGAGCGAGCGCGCCGCGATGTACAATGGCAATCGGCTGAAAATCGGCCTGTTCGGCGCCAACTGCTCATCGGGCCGCTCGGCGACCAAGGTCCCTCCGGGCTGGCCGGACTGCCTGCGGCTCGCGCGGATGGCCGACGCGGCCGGCATTGATTTCCTGCTGCCCGTCGCCCGCTGGAAGGGCTATGGCGGCGACACCGATTTTCATGGCGCGTCGCTCGAAACCATCACCTGGGCAACCGGGCTTCTCGCCGCGACCCGGCATCTCACCGTTTTCGGCACGGTCCACGCGCCGCTGTTTCATCCCCTGGTCGCAGCGAAGGCGCTCGCCACCGCGGATCTCATCGGCGAGGGCCGCCTCGGCGTCAACCTGGTGGTAGGCTGGAACGAGGGTGAATTTGAAATGTTCGGCGTCGCCCAACGCGAGCACGACCTGCGCTACGACTTCGCCCAGGAGTGGCTCGATGCGGTCCTGCGCGCGTGGTCGGAACCGGGCGATTTCAACGTCGAAGGACGGTATTTCAAGCTCACGAAGGCGCGCGCCTTTCCAAAACCGTTCGGCGGCGCGCGGCCCATCCTGATGAATGCAGGCTCGTCGGCAGTGGGCCAGGCGTTCGCGCTGCGCAACTGCGAAGCCTTCTTCACCGCGACCGCCGGCTCGCGGACCTCGCTCGAAGCCAATGCGATGCGCGTCGCCGATATCAAGAGCAAGGCCCGCGTCTATGGCCGCGATATCGAGATTTACACCGTGGGACAGGTGGTGTGCCGCCCGACCCAGCAGGAGGCCGACGATTACTATCGCTACGTCATCACCGACAATGCCGATTGGGCCGCGATCGAGCGGATGATGGAGCTGCGCAACATCACGCCGCAGACTTACGCACCGGAGGAATATGCAGCCAAGCGCATGTACTTCGCCGCCAATGCGATCGGCGGCTATCCCTTTGTCGGAACGCCTGACAAGATCGCGACCGAGCTTGCCGGCCTCTCGGCCGCCGGGGTGCGCGGAATCGCTTTTTCTCTGATCGACTATCTTGGCGAACTGCCGTTTTTCTGCGCGGAGGTGCTGCCGCGCCTTGAACGGATGGGTGCACGCGAAGCGTTCGCCCGCACCGGGTAGCCAGGCCTGAGCCGAACCCGACTCCGATGCCGTTTCGGCAAGATTCCCTTTACCTGGCGCTGCTACTGTCCCCGATGGGGCATTCAAGGGTACCCGCGAAAATAACTGAACCTCCCATGGCCTTTCGAACGCACCAGGCCGCTGATGTCCGTGGGGAGTCGAAGCAGATGTTTTCGCGGGCGCCCTAACCGGCGAGCGAGGGGTCCATGTCGTCGGTGTCGTCCATCTCCGGGCTTTCATCTTATATCGCACCGACGAGCCTCTTCGGGGTCGCAGGCCTCCTCGACGTCGTCCGCGTCTTCGACGTCATCCGCGTCTTCTACTTCGTCGTCTCCGTCAGCGGTCACGACGAGCGTGTTGGCGTCGACTGCATCAGCCGCGTCGTCATGGCTTTCGGCCTTGGGCGGCGGCTCGTCGTCTGATAGCTGGATGGACCCGTCGAGCTCGAGTAGTTCCGACGCCAGTCAGGAAATTTCGCTCGATCAGGCGCTGGGCAACGACTTTGCAAATGCTCTGACCAGTCAAATTCAGGGCGAAGGCACGCTGGTGGGGCAGCAGGCCCTGGCCCGTGTCGAGAATCAGATTTCGCAACAGCAGTCTTCCGCGGCGACATCGAGTTCGACCGGTTCGACGAGCGGGACCACCGGCTTCACGGCGGTGCAGAACCTGATGTCGAGCCTCGACGACATCACGATCAACAATGGGTCGGCGCCCGCTTCCTCCGTCTCGAGTTCGCAGGCGGCAAGCGGTTACAGCGCCGTCCAGAACCTGATGAATTCGCTCGACAACATCACCATAAACACGTCGAGCACCGGAACCACCCCGACGCCAGCCGGTGTAGATGCACTGCAGCAGGTCGATGCCGTGCTTGCCGCGCCGCCCCCCCTCAATGTGGTCGCCTAGGCTCTCGGTAGAGAAGCACGTCTGTCATGCTCCGCGAAAGCGGGGCATCCAGTAACCCCCGCGCAATCAACCCGTGCACCAATCACTACACTGGGGTTACTGGATCGTCCGCTTGCGCGGACGATGACACTTGAGGCAACTATCCCGAATACACCCTGAGTGAGACCGCCTGGCAAATATCAGGGCTTCATCGCCGCACTGACAAGATTTTCGCCGTCCGCACTCGCCCATTCGGCGGGCCCAGCGAGGTACGCGATTTCGCAGCCCTTGGGATCGACGATGAGCGACGTCGGCATACCGACCGCTCTGCCGACCGATTTGAGGTCCTGAAACACCTTGGCATCGGAATCGGAATAATAGGCGAGATGCGTGATCCTATTGTCGTGCAGCCAGGACCGCGGCTTCTCGGGGTCTCGGGTATCGATGTTGACAGCGACGACCTCGAAATCCGGGCCGCCGAGTTGCGCTTCCAATTTGTCAAGAGCAGGCATTTCCTTGCGGCACGGGATGCACCAGGTCGCCCATAGATTCAGGAGGACGGTACGCCCCGTCCAATCGGCGAGCGATTTCGTTTGTCCGGCGGCATCGCGAAAGGCCAGCGCCGGCACGCGACGCGCATCTTCGGCGACCCGGACCGCGGCGACCTCGCCATGGGCGAGCGTCGCGATGCGATGGGCATGAGCGAGGGCATCGCGACACATCGGGTCGCCCGCATTGCGCACCGAGGCCGTCGCAACGTATACCGCGGCGACAGCGACCACTGTGGCAACAGCGGACAGCGCAACTCGCGTCCTCTTGAGCCAAGGATTCCGCACCGGCTTGGTTTCAGGCGCCATTATGCCAACCTCTCCGTCCTTCGCCGTTGCCGCTGTGCTAAAGGCAGCCCGCCTGGCGCGCACCGTTTTTCGATTGGCCCGCAGGGTTTGGTGATGAGCAACAAAATGTGGGGCGGCCGGTACGAAGCCGAGCCCGACGCCATCATGGCGGAAATCAATAGTTCGATCGACATCGACTGCAAGCTCTATCGCCAGGATATCGCGGCGAGCCGTGCGCATGCCGAAATGCTTAACGCGCAAGGCATCATCTCGGCCGAAGATGCGCAAAGCATCGTTCACGGTCTAGACACGATCCTGTCAGAAATCGAGGCGGGTCGCTTCGAATTCAAGCGCGCGCTCGAGGACATCCATATGAATGTCGAGGCGCGCCTTGGCGAACTGATCGGACCGGCCGCGGGGCGGCTGCATACGGCCCGCTCCCGCAATGACCAGGTCGCCACCGATTTCCGGCTCTGGGTGCGCGACGCCATCGATGACCTCGATAAGAGTCTCGCGCGCTACCAGCTTGCGCTCGCCGAGAAAGCGCTCGTCCATGACGGCACGGTGATGCCGGGCTTCACCCACTTGCAGACCGCCCAGCCGGTTACCTTCGGCCACCACCTGCTCGCCTATGTGGAAATGGCGGCGCGCGATCGCGGCCGCTTTGCCGATGCCCGGCGGCGCGCCAATGAATGTCCGCTCGGGAGCGCGGCGCTGGCCGGGACCTCGTTCCCGCTCGACCGCGCCATGACGGCTCGCGCGCTTGGTTTCGATCGGCCCGCAGCGAATTCGCTCGATGCCGTCTCCGACCGCGACTTCGTGCTGGAAGCTTTGGCTGCTGCCGCGATCACCGCCATGCACCTGTCTCGGTTTGCCGAGGAGATCGTGATCTGGACGTCGCCGCTGGTCGGCTTCCTGAGGCTCAGCGATCGTTTCACCACCGGCTCGTCGATCATGCCGCAAAAGCGCAATCCCGACGCGGCCGAACTGGTACGGGCCAAGACCGGCCGGATCATCGGCGCGCTTAATGCGCTCCTGGTCGTGATGAAGGGCCTGCCGCTCGCCTATCAGAAGGACATGCAGGAGGACAAGGAAGGCGCCATCGACGCATTATCGGCGCTCGCACTCTGCCTTGCCGCAATGACGGGGATGGTCGGCGACATGATGCCTGACGCCGCTCGCATGCGCGCCGCCGCCGGGGAGGGCCATGCCACCGCGACCGACCTCGCCGATTGGCTGGTGCGGCATCTCGGCATGCCATTCCGCGATGCCCACCATGTCACCGGGCGTCTCGTTGCCGCGGCGGACAAAGCGGGCGTTTCGCTCGAACGGCTGCCGCTCGCGGCCATGCAGGTCGTCGAACCGCGGATCACGGCCGACGTATTCAAGGTGCTCTCGGTCGAGCATTCGGTCGCGAGCCGCACCAGTTTTGGCGGGACCGCGCCGGACAATGTCCGCATCGAGGCAAAGGAGTGGCTTTCGCAACTCGGAGGCGCGGCAAAGTCGTGATTTTTGCAAAGCAAAGGGTTTTCGGCGGCGGCAGCGCTCGCGTTGGGGCGAAATTCTGCTATGATGTCCGGCAATTGGGGAAGGGCCGAGCATTTGCGGGTACGGGGACAATTCGCAGTCCGGGCCGACCGGCTCGCACTGATCACGGCGCTGATCGCAGCGCTGGGCGTATCTGGCTGTGGCCGCAAGGGACCGCTCGACCCGCCACCGTCGGCGCTGACCGATAACCAGGCATCCGCCAGCGGTCAGCCAGTGGTCCAGCGTCCCGCGCTCGGCGAAGAAGGCGGCAATCTTCTGGCCTCGCCACTGGATTCGGGCCGGCCACGCACCCCGCCAGCTACGCAGCCTCCTCCGCCACCAAAGAATTTCTTCCTCGATTTCCTGATCAGGTAGCTGCCGACCGCGACGCGCCCGACGGAATTCTTGATCGTGAGGTCAGCCGCCGAGCGCGCCTTGCGTCCCCACATAAAGCGAATAGAGCGAGTGGCTCGCGGCCATGAACAGGCGGTTGCGTTTCAGACCGCCGAAACAGAGGTTGGCGCAGCGCTCCGGCAGCGAGATTGCGCCGATGCGTTTCCCCTGCGGATCGAAAACGGCAACGCCGTCGCGATCCTCGCCGCCGCCCCAGCCGCACCAAAGGTTGCCGTCGGTGTCGCAACGGAAGCCATCCGGCGCTTCGCCCGGCGCGCAGGTCACGAACGCCCTGCCATTGGTGACGCGCGAACCATCCCCGGTCACGTCATAGACGCGGATGGCGAACGGCGTCGCGCTGTAGTCGGCGAGATAGAGCTTCGTCTCATCAGGGGAAAAACAGAGGCCGTTCGGCACGCGGTCGCCGATGACGACGCTCGCCTGCCCGCTCGCCTGGTCGAGCCGATAGACGTTGGTGGGCAGTTCCTTCGTGGCCACATGCCCCTCGTAATTGCCGCCAATGCCGAACGGCGGATCGGTGAACCAGATCGAATTGTCGGACTTGACGACGACATCGTTCGGCGAGTTCAGCGGCTTGCCGTCGAACTTGTCGATCAGCACCGTGACGGTGCCGTCATACTCGGTTCGCGTCACTCGCCGCGCATCATGCTCGCAGGTGACGAGGCGGCCCTGCCGGTCGCGGGTGTTCCCGTTCGCGTAATTCGAAGGTTTGCGGTAAATGCTGACGCGGCGCGTTTCCTCGTCCCAGCGCATGATGCGATTGTTGGGAATATCGCTCCACAATACGCAGCGCGCATCGCCGAACCACACGGGCCCTTCGCTCCAGCGCATGCCGGTCGCAAGCCGCTCCACGCTGGCATTGAAGATGCGATATTTGTTGAAACTCGGATCGAGCACCTTGACGGCAGGGTCGGGATAGCGGTCACTCGGCTCGAATGCGGCGGCCCAGGATTCTGGCATGAGCGCGGCACTCGCCGCGGCGGCGCTGCCGGTGGCGAGGATGTGGCGGCGCGTCATCTGCATGGCATTCCTCCCCGAGCGGTTTCTTTCGTGAAACGCACGTTCGTTGGCGTTAGTCGACAGGTCGGTCAATCGGCGGACAAACCGGTGGCGCGGATCATGTTGCCCCAAGTGTCGATCTGCCGCTTGAGAAAGGCGGGCGCCTCGGCAAACGAGCCAATGTAAGGCTCGTAGCCGAGGCTGCGCAGCCGCTTGTCGACATTCGGCATGGCGACGATCCGGTTCACCGCGGCGTTCAGCTTTTCGCAGATGTCCGGTGGCGTCCGCGCCGGCGCCAAAATGCCGATCCAGCCATTGATTCCGAGGCCGGGAATGCCGAGTTCGTCGAGCGTCGGAACGTTTGGCAAGGCGGCGGCGCGGCGCGGGCCGGTGACCGCAAGGGCCCGCACGGCGCCTTGCTCGATGAGCGGGTTCACCTCGGCGATTGGGGCGGCGATGATGTCGACGTGCTTGCCGAGCAGTGCGTTCAGCGCCGGCGCCCCGCTCTGGAACGGCACGCCGGTCGCGTTCGCCCTGGTGGCGACGTTAAACACGAATTCGGCGCCGATGCGCGCCGACGAACCGCCGTAGCCGAAATTGAACGGCCGCGTTTTTCCGGCCATGAGGAAATCGTCGAGCGTATGGGCGGGGTTCACCGCATTGACGGCGAGCGCCATGCTGTCGATCGCAGCGAAAACGACCGGCCGCAGATCGCTCGTGCCATAGCCCGGATTGCGGTAGAGCGTCTGGTTGATGGCGTAGCTGTTGCCGGTGAACAGCAGCGTGTAGCCATCGGGCGACGCCGCGGCCACGACTTTCGCGGCAATGTTCGAGCCGGCGCCAGGGCGGTTTTCGATCACGACGGAATAGCCTTGTTCGCCGAGTCCTTGCGCAACGACGCGGGCGAAGGTGTCGATGCCGCCGCCCGGTGCAAAGCCGACCACGAAATTGATCGTACGCGCCGGATAATTCGCCGCCTGTGCGCCTGCGCCCTCAGCAGAAAAGCCCAACGCGATCGCCGCTGCGATCACGGCGGCTGGAAAGGCTCCTTGAAGCCGCACCATGTTTTCCTCCGCTAAGACACCGCCGCGAGCGCGTCGCGGAAGCCTTTGCGCACGGGCGCGCCGTGCAGCCGGCTATAGTCGCGTTCTTGCGGACCGCTGGAGATGATTTTCAGGTTGGCGAACGCCGGCCCGCGCGCGGACATGAGATTTCCGATCTGCTGCCCGAAAACGCCGAGATCGGAAAATGTGTGCACGATCGGGTACCCGGCGGCGCGCGCAAACCCGGCAAAGTCCACCTGCTCGCGGCCGGGGATCGGGTGGCCGCCGTTGGCTTCGTAGGTGCCGTTCTCGCAAACCAAGTGAAAAAGATTGGGCGGTGCGACCGCGGCGATGGTGACGAGGCTGCCGAGATTCATCAGCAGGCTGCCGTCGCCATCGAGAACGATGACCCGCTGGTCCGGACGTCCGAGCGCAAGGCCCAGTCCGTGAGAGGAGGCGAGGCCCATGGCGCCGTGGGCAAGGTAGTTCAGCGGATGCGGGCGGATTTCGAGCCAGTCGAACGCGGTCGAATAGACCGGCAGCACGATGTCGGTGGCGGTGAGATGGCGAGCCAGCGCTTTGAGGCAATCGTCGCGTTTCATCATGACGGGCTCCGCCCGATCAACAACACGACCGGCCGCGAGCGGGCATAAGCCTCGTCGATCGCCGGCCTGACCTTGCCGACATCCTCATCCGTTTCGATCTCGTGATAGGTGATGCCCATCGCCTCGAGAATTGGCTCGACGATGCGGATGCCGTAACGCTTCGATTGCCGCGGTGCAACGCCTGGCTCCTTGCCCAGCAGGCCGACCATCATGCAGATCGGCAGCTCGTATTCCACGGCAACGCCGCGCAGCGCATTGATCGAATCGAGGAGGCCGGTCTGCTGGATGAGCAGCAGTCCACGGCGACCCGCGTTGGCGAGGCCGGCGCAGATGCCGACGCCTTCGTCCTCCTTGCAAATGCGGATGAGCCGCGGCGTCGCCTGCTGCGTGAGAGGGCGGAGGAGGCCTTCGCTCGTCGTAATGTCGGGAACCGAGATGACGAAGTCGATCCCGCTAGACCTGATGGCGGCAATGAGGGCGCTGCCGGAAAGCGCCCCGTCCGGCCTCCGACTTTCGACCTGCTGCTGCATCGACGCTCCCCCGCCATCGGCGGCGACTTGGCGCCTGCCAGTTCGGAACGCGCTATATCATCTTCGAGAGCGCCAGGCAGCCATCGCGTAGCGGTCGCAGTACAGGCGGACCACTTCGGCTCATGCGCCGCACTGTGCACACAAGGAAAGCCCCGGCCGGGGGGGCGGCCGGGGCGGAGCCGAAGCTTGCTGTACGCGCGGCTGGGGGGAGGGAAATGCACGCACCGCATCAGCTTCTGTCGCAGTAATTGGGGTGGTGCCTGCGTGGCGCAAAGTGACCGGATGCCGCACAATCCGCGGCCATGGGCCGCGGCGTTCGTCGCAGCGCCGCATGTGACGCCCCTCTTATCGGAAGCAACGAGTGCGCAACGAACGTCTAGATCACACGGTCGGCAATGGCGTCCTGGCCGCGCGATGATCGGCTACATCGCGCACCAGCGGTCTTGCCAAGGTTGGATTGATCCCCAGCAATGATCCCGCAAAGTTGCAGACTTTTCGGCCAAGGTCATGCGCAAAATGAATAATGATCGAGCGGGGGGCAATTCAAACTGAACGCATCCCGCTCTACCCTCGCCGCAGACCCTTGCGGACCATCAAGTCGCGGTCGGGCGCTGCGAGATCAGGCATGTCAGCCACCAACCCTCGGCAGGGGTCACGCGCAGATGGCCAACGTCACCGGGTGCAAAGCCAGGCAAGCTCATCGAGCGAGCCATCAAGCACGCGGGCAATGCCAACCACGATCGCGAACCCAGGATCGCTGACCTCACCGGGGAGTATCCGGACGGCATGCCGCCAGCCGTCCAAGTCACGGAGCAGCGGGCCGATCCGGGTGTTCGTAGGCTCCCCGCTCCGGTGATATCCGATCAATAAGGCCTCACCACCTGACGCCTGCCATTAAGTCCCCGCTCCTTGTCGACGCGGGTCAAGGCTCGTCCGTGAGTAGTATAAGGGTGATGGCGAACGCGGGACTTTGGTGCGATGACCGGGGCGTCCGCGTCTCCTGGCCCGCCCGCGGGCGCCGCAAAAGCTGCAGAACTTCCAGGAGCAGCCAGGGCCACCGCGACAATTCCCGCCAATATTGCAACACGCATCATTGCCTCCGCCTATCCTCAAGACACACTGCGCCCGGAAAAGTCCGAGCCAGCGGCAAAGACATGAACACACTCGATTGAACTAGGTTCCCAGGTCACGCATTCGGCATGATCTATTTTGCCTGCAACGCCGGTAAACGGTCCCGAGACCGGCAAGTGCGTGCTACCCAGGTGCTCCCGAGGCGGGATAGGTGAAGATAAATTCATCTACGTCATTGAAGTGCTGGCGCGCCCGAGGGGATTCGAACCTCTGACCTTTGCCTTCGGAGGGCAACGCTCTATCCAGCTGAGCTACGGGCGCGCTCGCCTTGTCATTATCCGATGGCCAATCGGGGGGCAACGGGCACGATGCAACAATGAAACGGTGACAGCCGCCCCGCCGCTGGAGGCGCGAACAGGGGAGAAGGATTTTGTCGAAGACTCTCGCGCATGCTCCTGTAAAGTTGCAGACTTTTCGGACAAGATCCCGCGCAAAAGCAATGATAATCGAGCGGGACGACTCAAACTGAACGCACCCCGCTCTACTGAACGCGCCCCGCTCTACTGAACGCGCCCCGCTCTACTGAACGCACCCCGCTCTACTGAACGCATCCCGCTCTAATGTGAACCAGCTGAGCGCCGAAGCCCCAGTCGACGCGCTCGGCGCCCGCCCGATCGTCCCCGGGAACCTTCGCTAAAATTGGCGCGAGAGCAGCAGCCAGTCGTGAACCGTCACCGCTCATCGTGGTGACCGGCCGGGCCGCCATTGAGAGATTCTATTAGGCCGCAGGGTAAGGAGTTCCCCACACGTGCGAGGCGGAACGAAATTCAATTTAGCGGGATGGATTGTGGCAAATGCCGGAAGATGTCAGCGCCCTGTTCACCGTATCGGTCTATGTCGAGTCGATGCTCGGGCTCTTGATGCTGTTCACCTGGGTCCAGAACACCGAGATCGAAGCCGTCGCCTGGTGGGGAGGCGCCCACCTCCTGCGCGCCGGATCGATCGGCTTGTTCGGTGCTTATGGCCGCCTGCCCGACCTGATCACGATCGACCTTGCCAACGCGATCCTGCTCACGTCGTTCGCCATCACCTGGACCGGCACGCGGGCATTTCGCGGCAAGACGACCAACCTTGTCTTCGTGTTCGAAGGCGCTGTGATCTGGCTCATCGCGAGCCGCATGCCGGAAATCGCGAGTTCCGTCGCCTTGCGGACTGCGCTGAGCGCGCTGGTCATCGCCACTTATACCTGGCTTGCGGCCGCCGAGCTGTGGCGTGACCGGCAAGATCAACTCATATCGCGTCTTCCCGCCTGCTTCCTGCTGTTCGCGCACGGCGCCTTGTTCCTGTCGCGCACACCGCTCGCATTGCTGCTGCCGCGCATCTCCGGAACTGAGCCAGTGTTCGGCAGCATATGGCTGACCGTGCTGAGCTCCGAGGCGCTGCTGTTCACGATCGCGATCGCCTTCATCCTGATGGCGATGGCAAAGGAACGCACCGCCCACATGCACAAGGAGGCAGCGCTGATCGATCCACTCACCGGGGTGTGGAACCGGCGCGGGTTCATGTCCGAAAGCGACCGGCGGCAGGAAGGGTCCGCCAAGGAACAGCAGCGCGCGGTGCTGTTCATCGACCTCGATAATTTCAAGATCATCAATGACCGCTGCGGCCATGCCGTGGGCGATCACATCCTGCAGCTGTTCGTCGCCACGGCGAAGTCCGTCGTCCGCTCGAGCGATTTCATGGGGCGGCTGGGCGGCGAGGAATTCGCGGCCGTGCTCCACGGCGCGGACTATAAGAACGCACTGGCGATCGCCGAGCGCATCAGGACGGCCTTTGCCGAGCGCGCGGCGGTAATCGACGGCGTGCCGATCGGGGCCACCGTGTCGATCGGCGTGGTTTTGCACAAAGGCCCCCCGGTTGCGATCTCCGAACTTTTGGGAAAGGCCGACCAGGCGCTCTACCTCGCCAAGGAACGCGGGCGCAACAGGGTCGAATGGATGGAGCACGACCGTTATAATAATTCCGAGGTGCGGGTCGCGGGCGCGCGCGTGGCGTAAGCACAATTGCGCGCGGGCGCCCGTCGAAGGAGGCCGCTTCGCCACGGAAGTCCGGTCGCTCGCGGATGCGATGGCGATCGGTTCGGCAAGCCAGCCGAAGCCTTCACCGGATCGTTGGGGATTTGATGCGCAATCCGGTATGCAGCGGCTCGGTCGAGCGGGGTTCCGTCGTTGCCCGGATTTCGGCCGATGCACAGACGGTGCAATCCCTCGGAGACCGGCTTGCCGAGACGCTCTCGCCTGATGATGCGGCCGTTGCCCAGTTCGAGGCGAACGAAGACTGGATATTGGAAATCTGGTTTCGCCACGAGCCGGACGCGCGTTCCGTTCGCGCTCTCGTCAAGGAACTGGGCGGCACGACTGTCGCAGAGCGCCTGCTTTTTTCCAAGGTCCCCGAGCGAGACTGGGTCGCGGCAAGTCTTACGGGACTGCCGCCGGTCGAAGCGGGCCGATTCGTGGTGCATGGCGCGCATGACCGCAGCCGCGTGACACCGAACCGCATCGGCATCGAAATCGAAGCCGCGCTCGCGTTCGGCACCGGCCACCACGGCTCGACCCACGGCTGCTTGTATGCACTCGATCGTTTGTTGAAGCGGTGGCGGCCTCGCCAAACCCTCGATATCGGGGCCGGCTCCGGCGTGCTGGCGATCGCCGCCGCGAGGGCAACCCGCCGGCCAGCATTGGCGAGCGACATTGATCCCACGAGCGTGCGCGCTGCCAAGGACAATGCGCGCCGCAATCGCGCCAGCCGCTTCGTAATGACGATGCGGGCACGCGGCGCGTCCGATCGGCGGATCGCGGCTCGCGCACCCTTCGACCTCGTGTTTGCGAATATCCTGCTGGAACCGCTGAAACGCCTTGCCCAGCCGATCGCGGCCGCGGTCGCCGCGGGTGGTCGCGTCGTGCTCTCGGGCCTGCTGCCGGCGCAAAGCGGCGCGGCACTCGCCGCCTATCGTGCCTTCGGCCTCGTTCTCGAGCGCCGCATCGTCCGCGACGGCTGGGTGACGCTGATCCTCGAGGCCCCGTTGCGTCGGCACCGCAGCTCTTCGCACCGGCTTTCAACACGCAACAATAAGGTTGCGCGATGCCGCGGCTCGTCCTAAGGACAGGCAACCAGGAGGTTGCCCATGGACGATCGCATCCAGAAGGTCGTGGAGTTGAACGCGCCCATATCCCGCGTCTGGCGTGCGCTGACGGATTACCGGGAGTTCGGCACCTGGTTCCGGGTGCGCCTCGAAGGTCCATTCGTGCCGGGGCAGGTTTCGCGCGGTCACATCACCTATCCCGGCTACGAACATTTGCGATGGGAAGCGGTGGTACAGGCGATGGAGCCGGAGCGCTTGTTCTCGTTCACGTGGCATCCGTACGCCGTCGATCCCAACCAGGATTACAGCGGCGAGCCGTCGACGCTGGTCGAGTTCACTTTGGAACCGACGGCAACCGGAACACGGCTGCGCATCGTGGAGAGCGGCTTCGATAAGCTGCCGGAATGGCGCCGCAGTGACGCATTGCGAATGAACGACCGCGGCTGGACCACCCAATCGGACAACATTGCACGGCATATCGAACAACCGGACAGTGCATGAACCCGAAAAGCTGCAGACTTTTCGGCCAAGAATCATGCGCAAAATCACGTTGAACCGAGCAGGAGGCAATTCAATTTGAACGCATCCCGCTCGAGCAGAAGCGCGGAGACAAGGACCCGCGCCGCGGTGTTCGCCGCCTTGGGCGACGAAACGCGCCTTTCCGTTCTTGCGAAGCTCGCCGGCGGCGAGCAGCAGTCGATCATGCGACTGGCCGCGGGCACCCGGATGACCCGCCAAGCCGTGACGAAGCACCTTCATGTGCTCGAAAACGCAGGTGTGGTGCGCTCTGTTCGCGTCGGCCGTCAAAGCTTGTTTGCGCTGGAACGCGAGCCTCTCGATGCGGCCCGCAAATACCTCGAAGAGGTGTCGCAGCACTGGGATGAGGCGCTGGCGCGGCTGAGGGCGCTGATCGAGGGATAGGTTCGTTGGACGGGAGGCCAGCGCATGATGCCGAAAAGTTGCAGACTTTTCGGACGAATATCATGCGTAAAATCAAAGGGAGCCGAGCGGGAGGCGATCACGGCGGACGCATCCCCTTCGAAGCGTTCACCGGCTGATCCGGCAAACGCAAGAAGACTGGATGAGCGGCATTCTTGAGCGCCAAGCGCTCGGCGCGGATCCCTTGCCGCCGTTATGTAGGTCTGCGGCAGCCGATCCGGCTTGCGTATCAGCGCAGCCGGGCGTCGCGGTTCTGCTGGACCGAGGCGATTTCGGCGATCAGCTTGGCGAGGATTGCCTGGCCAAAAAATTCGAAGTCCTGGGCCACCATCACGAAGGCGCCAGGCCCCCCGACCACATTGTTCTTGTAGTAGTTGTCGAGGCCGCCAGGCGGATTGGTGTGATCGGCGTTGAACGACAGCGGTTGGCTCAAAATCACGAGACCATTGATGGTGACACCCTGGGCCAGCGCCTGGTCGCGCGCAGCCCCCACGTCGCGGCCGGAATTATTGGTCCCGTCACCCGAAATATCGATTGTGTGGCGGTTCGACTGATAGGGCGCGCGGGCAAGCTGCATCATGGCAAAGTCGATGCCGCCGCTGATCGAGGTGCGGTCGGCGAAGGCGCGCGGCGCCTCGAGGACCTGCGCGGAGAAGTCCTTTGCCGTCGCCTCGTCGCGGACCACGGTCCAGTCGATGACAATCTTCTGCGCGCCGATGCCTGACCATTCGACCATGCTGACGGCGATTTTTCCGAGCGCCCCGGACTGGATCGCCTGCACCACCCGCGGATTGACAATCGCCGCCGCATATCCGTCGCGCTGGAGCTTGAACTTGGGGGCATCGATGCTGCGCGATACATCCGATGAAAGGACGAGAAGCAGATCGACTTCCTCGGCGGCGCGTGCCGTGGTCGCCGCTGCCAACATCATCACCGCGGACAGCCACGCAGCGAGACGCAAGTGAACGTTCATGCCACCCTCCGGGCGCGCACCCCCACCCGGGCGCGAGCCGACGGCCAAAGTAACGCATTTTCAGCGAAGTTGATAAGTGATTCTTCCCGCCGCGCACCTTATCGCCGTGCTTTCTTCAAAATCCGCTGCTGAGCGCGCAATGCGGGTTCACACCGATGGAGCAATCGCTTGCCGAAACGACGGCAAAGCGACTCGGGACCGCCATAACCTTGCGCGAAGCGAGGCAAACCCATGATAATGCAGTTGTGCTTGTTCCATAAGCTGCCGTATCGGGCAGGTTTCGAACCGAAGGAGGTTACCATGCGCGCCCTGGCATTTTTGGTTGTCGGCACCGTGATCGGAATCGGCGTTACCGCAGGCGCTCAAAGCCTGTCGCCGAACCACGGTGTGGTCGGGATCAACCACGTTGGGTTGAGCGTGCCCGACATGAATAAGGCGGTGGAGTACTACACCAAGACGATGGGCTTCCCAGAAGCGTTCCGCCTGTCCAACCCGGCGGGCGAACTGCAATTCGTGATGGTGCAGGCCAGCAAGAACACGTTCATCGAAATACAACCGGCCAACGCGCAGCGTCCGGCGGGTATTTCGCACCTCGCCTTGCAGGTGGAGAACATGCCGGCGGTAACGGCGATGTTCAAGCAGAGGGGAGCGAAGGTCGGCGACATCACTGTGACCGGCAACAAGACCGCGATCGCCGATCTCACCGACCTGAATGGCACCCGCGTGGAATTGATCGAACTGCCACCCGAATCGCCGCTCGGCCAGGCGATGGCACGCTGGCACTGAGTTCGCCGAAGCTCGGCATGCCGGGCGACGGATGCATCGGGCGCCGAGAATGACCGATTCCATGCATGTGGAAACCGACGTGCTCGTGATTGGTGCGGGCGGCGCGGGAATGTATGCGGCGATCGAGGCGGTGCGGGGTGGGGCGGAGGTGTTTCTGGCTGACCGCAGCCTGATCGGACGCGGCGGCGCAACCGTGATGGCACAGATGACGGTGGCGGCCGCGCTGGGATCGCAGGTTCCCGATGACTGGTCGCTCCACCTGCGCGATACGCTGCGGGCTGGGCGCGGATTGTGCGACGTGCGCCTGTCCCGGCTTCTTTGCGAAGAAGGGCCCGACTGCATCCGCGAAATGGATCAATGGGGCGTCGGCTGGGCGCGTCGCGATGGCCGCATCGCTGCGACCTCGGCTCCCGGGCACGATCGGCCGCGTTGCGTCTATGTGGATTTCCTCAACACCGGCCCGGCGGTCTCGAAGACCCTGCGCACCGTCGTCAATCGGACCGCCGGCATCCGCAAGGCCGGCGACCTCCTCGTGACCGACCTTATCCACGTCGGGGACGAAGTCGTGGGCGCGGTGGCGCTTCATGTCGCAAGCGGTGCCGCCGTGACCATCGCCGCCAAGGCGACGATCATCGCCTGCGGCGGGTTGACGAGGCTCTATCGCCGCAACAGTGCCTCGGCCAACATGGGCGGCGACGGCTATGCCCTCGCCCTTCGCGCCGGTGCGCCGCTGATCGACATGGAATTCGTGCAATTCTTCCCGATCGGCCATTTGGCGCCCCGGCTGATCGGCATGGACCCAATTATGTGGGACCCGTTCCGTTACAAGCTGGGCGGGCGTCTGCTGAACGGGTCCTTGCAGGAGTTCACGTCGCGTTATGGGTCGACGGAGGACGGCGCCTATGTGCTCACGCGCGACCTTGCGACCTACGCCATCGTGAAGGAGGTGGAGGCAGGCCGCGGATCGCCCCACGGCGGCGCGTGGTTGAGCTTCCAGCATTGTTCGGAGACGGCGTTGCGGGCCGCCTTTGGCCCGGTGATCGATCGCTTGGCGAACAACGGCATTGATCTGACCAAAATGCCGGTCGAGGTGGCGCCGATCGCCCATTACCACATGGGCGGCGTCGCGGCGGGTGCGCGCATGGAAACCGAGGTTCCGGGACTCTTGGTTGCTGGCGAGGCGGCGGGTGGCGCCAATGGCGCCAACCGTCTCTCCGGCAACGCGGTGACCGAGGCTCTGGTGTTTGGCCGCCGCGCCGGGCGCAGCGCGGCTGAACGCGTGACCCGACTGCGGTCGCAGCCCTTCCGGCGGGCGGCGGCGCAGGTTCCACTCGAACTTGCGAGCGCACAGGGAGCGACGGTCGCAGCGGGCGAAAAAAGCAATTCGGCCGCGATGCTCATCGCTCTCCAGGAGGTGATGACGGCGCATGTTGGTGCGATCCGAACAGGAGCGAAACTCCAACGCGCGATTGCCGAAATCGACGACCTCGGCCGGGAACTCGGTGAAGTTCCGTTCGGGAAAGCGAGCCCGTTCGACATGTGCCGCGTCGACTGGTTCGATCTGCGAAACATGCTGCTGGTCGCTCGCGTCGTAGCTTGCGCCGCCCTGCGGCGCACCGAGAGCCGGGGGGCACATCAGCGCGAGGATCATCCTGGAATGCTCCAAGAGTGGCAGGTGAACCAGGTGGCGCGCTGGGAGGCGGGCGAAATCAGCTTGAACTCCGTTGTGCCGAGCGCCTTGCAGGCGCATCCCGCCAACGCTGCGGACGGCGTCAACGCTGCTGCGGCGGTGGTCGGTCAACGGCCGGACGCAATCCCGGCAGGCGCCCCATGACCGCGGTCGCGCGTCTCGCCGTGTGGCGCGGAGAAGTGGGGGAGACCGGACACAGCGAGCGCTACGACGTGCCCTTTGAACCCGGGCAATCGGTGCTGGATGCCCTGCGTTGGATCAGGGCAAACCGCGACCCGTCGCTCGGGTTCCGGTTCTCCTGCATCAATGCCAATGCCTGCAAGGAATGCATGATGGAGATCGACGGCGCCGTCAGCTACGCCTGCACAACGCGCCTGTACGCAGGCGACATGATCGTGAAGCCGTTGGCGAACAAGAGGCTGGTGCGCGACCTGGTCACTGAAATCGCGCCCCCTTCCGAGCGATTGACCATCCCCGGATCGTTTACCTCTGATTGAGGGTCACGCGATTCATGCACAGGATTGTATCCGCCTTCGTTCTCAGCGGCAGGTTAGGTCTGCTACCTTCCGTGCGGCGCAATTCTGCGCGCGGATGAACGATCATGGCCAAAATCGTCGTTGCTTGTGCGTTCGCGCTGGCGCTCGCCTGCGGATTCACGGTTCTCACCTCCAACGAGGCGCTCGCTCAAGCCTCCAACTGCAGCGGGCCCAATTGCCAGAGTTCAGAAAAGCCCCACGACGCTCGCGCTTTTCGGCGTCCGCCGCCGCATCTTTCGGCGAGAAACAGAGACTTGGTCCATGTCGACAAGGAGCGGGGACTAGGAGCCCGGCGGCAGGTGGTCAGGCCATATTGAGCTAGCGATTTAGCGCGGTCGCGTGCGGGAGTCCTGGTTGCCTGGTCGGAAGACAACGGCTGTCGCTGCGACCTTCGTGACATGGCAACTTGCGCGTTCGAGCTCGCGCCCATGGGGTGGCGCAGAGCTGGCCGGTGACACGCGACAAGATTGCTTGCTCATGGCAACGCTCCGACCGCGCCTTTCTCGGCGGGAGCGACCCCTTCGATCGAATGTTTTAGCCATTCCGAAAAGAAGCT
The DNA here is from genome assembly GCA_963844635.1 of uncultured Alphaproteobacteria bacterium. GTDB lineage: Bacteria > Pseudomonadota > Alphaproteobacteria > Rhizobiales > Xanthobacteraceae > JAJPKK01. The sequence continues at coordinate 28,899 of CAWJPD010000009.1, read as the reverse complement.
CTGCGCCTTTTCGCGAAGCTGTTGCGCCATTTGCTTCGTAGCCGCACGGAGCGTCGGAACTTCAATCCCCGCCGCCCCCAGTTCCATGACATGGCCGACGTACCATTCCTCAAGCCCGTGAACGTCAGCCTCGATATGGAACTGCAGCCCGAGCGCGCTTCGGCCATAGGAAAAAGCCTGGTTTTCATAGACCGACGTTTTCGCCAGTAGCACTGCGCCATCTGGAAGATCGAAGGTGTCGCCGTGCCAATGCAGCACGGGCGTGTTGTCGCCGAGGAGGCTGAGACATGATGCGCGTCCCGCCTTGGTCAGGGTGATCGGCCCCCAGCCGATCTCCTTGGCTGGCCCGCCGTAAACACGGGCGCCGAGTGCAGCCGCCATCAACTGGCAGCCTAAACAAATTCCGAGCGTAGGGCGGGACAGCTTCAGGCGTCGCTCGATGAGGGCGATCTCCTTGCCGAGGAACGGGAAGGCTGGAGTGTCATAAACGCCGATCGGACCGCCAAGAACGATCAGAAGATCGGCGTCTTCGACCTCGGGATTATCGAGATCGGCGGTCGGCGCATCGCGATAGGAGACGTTCCATCCCGCCTCATCCAGCAGTGGCCGCAAAGTGCCGAGGTCCTCAAATCGGACATGGCGAATGGCGACGCAGGACGGCCGGCGCGATAACATTGCGATTACCTCGTTGCGGCATCCGCGGCCGATCCATCACGGACTGTGTCCCGGAACGATGTGCTTGGTGCCCGCCCGATTCGGGTAGCGCGCGGGCTTGCCCGGGACTTAGAATTATTGCAATGTCCAGTGCGGCAAGCCGTCACGGCTACCCGACGGCATGCGTTGCGAATTTCTAAGGTCCGTTCACAACCAGATCCCAAAACATAAGGGGGAAATGATGACAAGGTTGCTCCTGACCACCGCCGCGGTGGCGATCGGAACTGCGGCAGGCCTTGCCGCGGTGCAAGCTGCCGACGCTCCGCCGACTTGGGCTTATGGCTTCACAACGCCGCCGCCGGCAACGCCGCCACCTCCGGCTGCGCCTGCCGCTCAGGCGCCCGCGCCCGACAACACCACCGAGCTCAGCGTGCCGGGGTCCGACCTCCATTTCACGCGAGCCCAGGTTGCAAATCGGTTCGGTCCGGGGGATTGGTTCCCGCAGGACCATGGGCAGATGCCGAACATTGTTGCTCACGGCAAGGAAGACGCGAAGCCGCCCGTCTTTGCCTGCAGTCTGTGCCATTACCCGAACGGCTTCGGGCGGCCTGAAAACGCCAACGTTGCCGGCCTGTCTTACGACTACATCGTCGAACAGCTCCACGACTTCAAGAACGGCGCCAGGAAGTCCTCCGATCCGCGCAAGAACAATACCAATGCGATGGCCGGCTTCGCCAAGAACATGAGCGAAGACGAGATCAAGGAAGCCGCCAAATATTTCTCCTCCATCAGCTTCAAGCCGTGGGTGAAGGTGGTCGAGAGCGAGACGGTGCCGAAGACGCGGCCGCAGGCCGGTTTGTTCCTGACACTCGAAGGCGAGCAGGCCGGTACCGAGCCGATCGGCGACCGCATCATCGAAACCCCGGTCAATACGCGGGCCTCCGAATTCCTGCGCGACGACCACTCCGGCTTCATCGCCTATGTTCCGCCCGGCAGCATCAAGAAGGGCGAGCAATTGGTCACGACCGGCGATGGCAAGGTGACGGCCTGCACGGCGTGCCATGGCCCCGACCTGCGCGGGCTCGGGCCGGTGCCCTCGATCGCGGGTCGCTCGCCGAGCTATCTTGCCCGGCAGCTCTATGACATGCAGCACGGCAACCGTACCGGAAATTGGACGCCGCTGATGGCCCCCGTGGTCAGCAAGCTCGACTCCAGCGACATCCTGAACGCGGTTGCGTATATCGGGTCGCTGACACCGTAAGCCTTCACCGATCGTGGGGCATCCGACCGATGCCCCCGATTTGCTCTTTAAAGAACGGCGACGAAAGTCGCCGTTCTTCGTTCAACGGCATCGACCGTAAGGTAGACAACGCGCCCACACGAGCCATACCGCTGGCACAATAGGCAGGCGTGTTGCCAACGCTGTCGGGCTATGAAATTGGCCGACCGCGTGGGCAAAATCGCCCTGAGAGTCGAACCGTTGGATGGGTGACGGCGCGCGATTTTGCCCACCCTACGCACGGCGCTTCGGTATGATCTGAATCCGCTTGCTACGGCGCGCGCGAGGCGACGTAGGCAGCAATCGCCAGCATGTCGTCGTTGCTGAGCTTTTCCACCACCGGCTTCATCAGCGTCGCGGACGGTCCGCCGCGATCGCCGTTCTGGATATTCCAGAGCTGGCGCACGATGTAGTTCGGGTGACGGCCGGCAATCGCCGGAACGTCGCCAAGGCCCTGCAAGGTCTGCCCATGACAGGTGCCGCAGGCGATCGTCTTCCCGCCGCCGGTCGTCACCAGCGCCTCGCCTTTGGCGATGCTCCCCTTCGGCACGTAAGCGACAAAGCCGGAAATCGGATCGCGGTAGACCACCGCTTCCTCGTCCTCCGGCACTTCGATGATCTGGTTGCCAAGCGGTTCGCTGCCGCCCGAGGCCGACTCCAGCCGCTTGTTGCCCGGGCCGACAAAGCTTTTCGGTACCGTGTCGGTCTCCACCACCCGGATCCACGGACGCGGCTTGACCGAGGCGAAATATTCGGCAGCGGCGCGCAGCTCATCGTCGGTCGCCGCCTTTGCGATCTGGACCATGATGCCGGCGTATTTGCGCTCACCGCTTTTCCAGTCGGCCATCTGGCGCAAGAAGTATGGAACCGGCAATCCCGCAACGTAGGCAGACTCGTCGTGACCATTGCCGGTCGGCAGATGGCAAGAGCCGCACGCGCGCACCTGCCTTTCCTTGTCGCCAAACTGCACGACCTTCGGCATCGGCGGATGCAGGTCCGGACGCCAGTCCGGTGCATTGTAAAAATCGTCAGCCGTGGCACGCGAGATCGTCACCGGGCTGCCCGGGACGGTGCGTATCCGAGTGCCCTCGATGCGCGGCTTCGGCTGATCCTTTTCGGTGACGGGGAAAGCCCACTCCGGCTTTTCGGCCGCGGTCGCGACGGCGGGTACGAGAACCAAGGCCAGGAGGCAGACGGCGCTTTTCATGGACGCTCCGAAAATCGTTTGGTCGGTTTGCAGCAACGGCCCCAGCCCAGGGCAAAACGCTGCTCACCGCAAAGAGCGGCGAGCAGCTTGAACGAGGGACTTGCGCTTTGGTTGCGCTGCCGGCGATCAAGTTCTACGGCGTGGCCGAGGCCTTTTTTTCCTTGAACACTGCGTCGATGGCCGCCTGCGCGCATTTTTCACCGTCGGCGCTGGAAACTCCCATCGATCCGATCACATCGCCGTCCACCTTGATCGGCACTGCGCCGGGTTGCGGGAAATCGCGCATGAAGGTGGGCGCCAGGTTCCGCCCGCTGCGCACCATCTCGTTTACCGCGGAGGTCGGCTGACGCCACCGCAGCGCCGACTTCGCCTTCAGCAGCGCGGTATCGATGGCGTTGGCAGCGGCTCCCTCCATGGCGTGGGATTCGATTTCATTTCCGCCCCAATCCAACACCGCCATCGCGACGGTCAGGTGATTGCGCTCGGCCCAGGACGTGCAAGCATCCACCAGGGCGCGCGCGCCCGCGGTGGAGATGACTTTCTGCTCGCGGACGAGCGACTGAGCCGAGGCCGGGCCGGCAACGACGACCGCAGCGATCGCGGCGAGCGGAACGATCGCGGCAAGCGGTATCCGACGGGAACTGTGTTTCATGGTTTCCTCCTCCTCACGCGTGATCCCGAAAAGTTGCAGACTTTTCGGACAAAGATCATGCGCAAATCAAACAGAACCGAGCGGGAGACGTTTCGAGCTGAATGCATCCCGCTCGGGGACAGGCAATCTATCAAACCCCGCCGCCCGCCGTCGAGCGGCTGCTAGCGCATGATCCCGTAAAGTTGCAGACTTTTCGGACAAGATCATGCGCAATATCAACACGCATCCGTCGTCGAGCGCAGTCCGCGACGGGTGCGCAGAACATAATCGAGCGGGAGGCGATTCACACTGAACGCATCCCGCTCTAGGGCCGTTCTCGCAAGGATTTCCGACATGTCGTGCGAAACGGGCGTTTGTATTCAAGGACGTCGGAGCTTCGCTCCATCCTATTCGACGGTGAAAAGATCGAGGACGGCGTCAGCTTGCGGTGCCGTCTCGAAATTCCACAGGGCCTCGAGTGTGGCCTCGACGGCCTCGCCCGGCAGCTTGCGTGCGGCAAGCTCGCGGAACTTGTCCTCGACTTCATGATCGGTCAGCGGATCGAGATGATGGCCGTGCGGATAATCGAGACTCGCGCTGCGAACAGCGCCGTTTCGTGTGGTGATTTCGACGCGACAACGCAGCTTGTCGGGGAAATCGCGGTTGAATGCATCATCTTCGCGGATCGTGATCTTGTCCGCGATCGCGAGGACCGCGGGGTCGGTGAAGCGCTCGGGGGCGAACGCTGCGTCGCTGAATTTGCCCTCGTGAAGTGCCGCGGCAACGACATAGGGTATGCTGTGGTCGGCCGTCTCGCGGTTCACCGGACGCCATTTCTCGGGCCCGGAGCCGATCTCACGATAAGCGAAATCGTAGGTGTCGATAGCGATCCGCGTAATCTCGGCGAGGTCGATGCCGTCCCTCAACTTGAGCGCGGCGACGAGCGGCCCCTGCGAATGGTATTCGGTGACATATTGCTTGATATCGGCGCGCAGGATCGCGTACCCGGCGCCCCCGCTGTCTTCGCCCGGGAAAGGCGCAAGTTCGAATGGTGCGAACAGCTCACCGAGCCCCATCGCGCCATTGATGGCACGTGCCGGTCCGACCATTCCGCGCTGGGCCAGAATGGCGGCGAAAAGCCCGTTATGCGCTGCCTGCGCCTCGGCGCAGCCTTTCCACATCGACAGTTCGCCGCGCCGCGTCACCGCCAGCGGTGGGCCTAGGGTGATCGCGAGCGCCAGCGCATGGCCGAAGCTGACGCGGTCGAGGCGAAGCACTTTTGCCGTGCTGGCGGCCGCGGCGATGCCTGCATAAAGGGCATGGTCAAAGCCCTTGCGGATCGCATTGCACGCCTTCCACAGCCGGTAATGCACGTCATAGCCAAGCACGATGGCGGCGATGATCTCGCGCGCCCCGGCGACTTTCAGCGCGGCCGCCGCGAACACGGCGGGGATGACGCTGCTCGGATGTCCGCCGCCACCGGGGAAGCAGTCATTGCCATCGAGGCAGCGCGCCATCACGCCATTGGCGAAACAGGCCAGTTCCGGCAAGGCGCGGTAGCGCGTGCCGAGAACAAGCGCGCCGCGAGATGAAGCCGATCGTAGCGCCACCGCACGCGCAATCCCACTCGGCGCTTCGTCGAAGCCCGCGATCGCGCAGCCGAAGGTGTCGATGAGCCGCCGCTTGCACTCATGCACGACGGCAGGCGGCAGGCGCGCGAAATCGAGCGCCAGCGCATAATCGACGATGCGGGCGATCGTGGAATCAGCGATCTCCACCGGCATGTCACGCGTATCGGCTGGCAGGATTTTGGTTGGGCATTTCAGCGCTGAAGCGCAATTCCCTCTCCCCTTGCGGGAGAAGGTGCCGAGCGCCAAAGGCGCGAGGCGGGTGAGGGGGGGCGGCAACGCAGGTGAAACTAGGATTTCGATGCCGCTGTGAGTATGCCGACCCCTCATCCGGCGCGTTGCGCGCGCCACCTTCTCCCACAAGGGGAGAAGGATTTTCGCGAACAATGCGAAATCCTCGTCCCGCCTCCGACATGCGGATTTGGGATGACTTTGACGCGAACGCCACCAAATGCATTAGGCGTCTAAGCACGTTTCACGGCGGGGACGGGCACACCGGGAATCTTCGCCCGGACCGAACCAAAAGTTCGGCGGGTGGTATAGAAGAGCGTGCGCCAATCCTCGCCGCCAAAAGCTAGATTGGTGGTCTGCGGTTGTCCATGGACGATGCGACCGAGCGTCTTTCCGCTCGGGTCCATGATGTGGATGCCGCCGGGTCCGCCGCAATAAACGTTGCCGGCGGTATCGACCTTCATGCCGTCGGGACCACCCGGTTCATCGCCCTTGAACTGCACGAACACCCGTTCGGTCTGCTTGGCCAGCGTGCCGTTGGGAAGGAGGTCAAAGGCCCTGATCTGCCGCCGCCGCGAATTATTGATGTAGAGCACGCTTTCGTCCGGCGAAAAGGCAAGCCCGTTGGGCAGCACCAAATGATCGATCAGCAGCGTAATGGCGCCGAGATCGGGCGAGACGCGGAAGACGCCATTGAACTGCAGGTCCCATTGGTTTGGGACCGGCAGGATGTTCCACGGATCGGTGAAATAGACGGCACCGTCGGACTTCACGACGACGTCGTTCGGCTTGTTGAGAGGAAAGCCCTGGAAGCTGCTGGCGATCACGGTGATGCTGCCGTCGCGTTCCTCTCGGGTGACGCGGCGGGTGAGGCCTTCGCACATCACGAGCCGGCCCTGGGGATCGCGGGTGAGGCCGTTCGCACCGTTGGTCGGCTCCTTGTCGACACTCGTGCCTTTGCCCGGCACATATTTGATGCGTCGGTTCTCGCCGATCGAGCTGAACAGCAGGTAGTTGCCCTCTTGCCACCAGACCGGCCCCTCGGTGTTGCCGCTGCCGCCGAAGCCGCTGCCCAGCTCGACGATCGGCTCTGCGGTGGAAATGACGGCGTCGAGCTCCGGCGCGTATTTGTCGATCCGCTTCACGACCTGTGCCGTCGCGACCTGGGCAGTGGCGTGTTGTCCGGTCGCGAGGCCGCCCGCCGCGACGCCGGCCGCCGCGGCGAGCAGCTTGCGTCGCGAGATGCGACTGGGCGCTGGAGCCTGGCGCGATATGCCGGGCCGCCGAAAGCCGTGCAGAAATTCCATCATGTTCCTCCCAGTCCCTGGGCGTCCGTTTCCAGTCGCCGCGCGATCCGCAGCAGAATGTAGCCGCGATCGGCCGCAAGCGAAATCCGCTGCGGGCGATCCGCCTTTCTGTTCCAGGCCCCCGCGTTTACGCGCCACGCCCTGCATCTTGAAGGTTCGAACTCCCAACTACCTCTTGACTAGAACTTCCAAACGGCTATTGAACTTATCAATAACCAACAGGTTATTGATCATGAAGCGAGAGCCGTCTGACATTCTCTTCAGATCACTCGCCGACCCGACCCGTCGGGCGATCTTCGAGCACCTCTGCCGAGAAGGAGAACAGACCGTGCGGGCGTTGACAGCCCAGGCCGGGGTCTCGCAACCTGCCGTGTCAAAGCATCTCGGCCTTCTGAAGCGGGCCGGGCTGGTCCGCGACCGTCACGAAGGGCGCCAGACCCACTACAGCGCGCAGCTCGGCGCGCTCGCCGCTCTGATCGACTGGACAAGCGAGCTGTCGGGCTTTTGGCAGAGCCGGTTCAACCACCTCGAAAACCTGCTGAAAAGGATGGACCAGTGAACGAAACATCGACCGGAACGCGCTCCGTCATTGTTGAACGGGATGTGCCTTATCCGCCGGAAAAAATCTGGCGCGCACTCACCCAGCCACACCTGATCGAGGAGTGGCTGATGAAGAACGATTTCCACCCGGTCGTAGGCCACCAATTCAATTTTCGCGCCGACTGGGGCGGGGTCGACTGCAAGGTCCTGGCGATCGAGCCGAACAAAGCGCTGTCTTACAGCTGGGCAGCCTACGGTCTCGAAAGTGTGGTCACCTGGACTCTGACGCCCACGAGCACGGGAACGCATCTGCGCATGGAGCAGTCCGGCTTCCGCGCGGACCAGCAGCAGGCCTATCAGGGCGCTCAAGGCGGTTGGCAGCAGTTCTTCGCAAAGCTGGATCAGGTCTTGGCGCGGACCGATTGAAGCCCGCGATGGTGATTCGAAGCGGCAGGCTGCGACATTCGAATAATTCAGCCCTCTCGCACGACGGGCGCGGCATCCCGCTCTAGAATCGTCGACACCGGCGGAAGATGGTGGGCACGGTGGTTCCGCGCCGCGCAATATCCTGCCGTCTCGCCGGCCGAGCCCACCCATTGGCGGAGTCGCGGGTGCAACGCTCTCCTTTGGCGCCAACGCTTCAGACACTTATCAGAGGCCTCGGCGTCCAAGTCGGCGCGGGTGGCGGCAAGCCAAAAGAAAAAGCCCCAGCCAAGGCCGGGGCTTGCTCGGTGTCCACCCATGGGGGATGGGGGGCGTGGGGGGTGGGTGGGCACGCAAGCTTCGTTTAGTTAGTCGATCGGGGCCTAAGAAGGTTCAAATCGATCCCAGAAAAATTTAACCGCATTTCAACCAAATCGTCTCCCCCGGCCAATACCCGCACCCGCCGACAGGAAGTGCCTCGAAGCTGTGCAGACGAAAGGCACGGCCTAGGAACCAGGCGGCCACACGAGCGATGACAGCCACTGATTGAAGGCTTGAGTTCGCGCGCGCGCAAGCACTGCCTTCGCGCCGAAGCCGCTTCGTGGCGCCTTTGGGCTGGTTTTCACTGCATGTTATGCCGCATGATGACGTGATGCTGGCGGCCCGGCCGCAGCGCGTGCAAGGCGCTGGGACTCCGCGCGGGGTTTTTTGGGATGAAGCTGTCCAATCAGGTCGCGATCGTGACCGGCGCCGGCCGCAATATCGGCGAGAGCATCGCTACCATGTTGGCCTCCGAAGGGGCCAAGGTCGCGGTCGTCGACATGGATAGGGAACGCGGCGACACGGTTGCATCCGCGATCGGCAAGGCCGGAGGGGAGGCGGCCGTGTTCGTCGCCGATGTCTCCTCCGAAGCCGATGTCGCCGCGATGGTTGAGCAGGTCGCGGCACGCTGGGGCCGCATCGACATCCTGGTCAACAATGCCGCGATTTCGGACAACAGGACCATCCTCGACATCACCAAGGAGCAATGGGACGCGGTGATCGCTGTGACCCTGACCGGACCATTCCTGGTCGGCCGCCAAGTCGCGCGGCAGATGGTGGCGCAAGGAACCGGCGGCAAGATCGTCAATGTCGGATCGACATCGGGGTTTCTCGGCCGTTCGCGGGCGATTGCCTACACTGCCGCCAAGGGCGGCGTCATCAATCTCACCCGCTCGATGGCGATCCAGCTCGCGCCCTATCGGATACGCGTGAACGGTGTGGTGCCGAACAAGATCGGTTCACCGGTCGGCAAGGAGGAGTTCGACCCGGGCCGTCCGGTCGTCAACCTGTGCGGCCGGCCGGGCGTGCCGCGCGACATGGGGCGCGCGGTACTCTTCCTTGTTTCCGAGGAGTCCGACTTCGTTGCCGGGACCATGCTGTTCGTCGATGGCGGCGTCAGCGCCATGATGGTCGGAGACAAGTTGCCGTGATGCGGAGGCCGCCGCATGCCGCTACGCGGCACCCCGCTACCGGCTTGGCGTCGATGTCGGCGGCACGCACACCGACCTCGTGCTGCTCGATCCCGCGACCGGCGCCCTGTTGATCGAAAAGGTGGCAAGCACGCCCGAGAACCCCGCGATCGGCGTGCTGAACGGGATCGCGAATTTCCTCCGCCGCGGCGTCGCCGCCCGCGAGATCGATTTCTTCTCGCACGGCACCACGATTGCCACCAATGCGCTCCTCGAAATGCGCGGGGCCAAGGTCGGGCTGCTGATCACAAAGGGCTATCGCGCGGTCCAGGAAATCCAGAACCAGGCGCGCGACGGCAATTTGTTCGACTATTTCTACCAGAAGCCGCCGCCGATCGCGCCGCAAAGCCTGACGCGGGAAATTCGCCGAGCGCTCCGATTATCGGCGGCAACACGCTGGTCCCGCTCGATCACGAGGCGGTGCGGCGCGGCGACGCGCGAACTCATCGCCGCGGGCGTTCAATCGATTGCGGTCTGCTACCTGTTTTCGTTCGCCAACCCCGCCCACGAACACGAGACGAAGCGGCTGATCGAAGCCGAGCTTCCCGGCGTGCCAGTCTCGCTATCGTCCGAGGTGTTGCCACGGCTGCGAGAATGGCCGCGCCTGTCGACGACGCTGGTGAACGCCTATCTCGAGCCGGTGCTGGTCGGCTATATCGCTCACCTCGACGGCGGCCTCGACGCGGCTGGGCTTCTCACCATCAGCGTTTCCTGATGCAATCGAACGGCGGCGTCATGCCGTTCTCGGCGGCGATCGCCGGCGGCCGGACCGTGCATACGCTTGCTGTCCGGTCCAGCCGCGGGCGCGCAGGCCGAGCGCCCACCTCGCGCGCGATGAGGCGTACCGAGGCCTCGTCACCCTCGACATGGGCGGCACCAGTGCCGACATCGCCTTCATCGAGGGCGGCGCGCCGCTGGAGGTGACGGAGGGCGTGATTGCGCGCCGGCAGATCGACGTGCCCGCGCTCGATATGGCGACGATCTCCGCGGGCGGCGGCTCGATCGCCTCGGTCGAGGGCGGCGCATTCCTGACCGTCGGCCCGCAAAGCGCCGGGTGCCGTCCCGGTCCGGCCTGCTACGGGCGCGGCGGCACGCGCCCGACCGTGACGGATGCCGACCTCGCATGCGGCTTTCTCAATCCGGAATATTTCCTCGGCGGTCTGCAGATGCTCGATGCCGCCGCAGCGCAAGCGGCTCTGCGCCGGCAATTGCCGAGCCTTTGAAGATCGGCGTGCTCGAAGCTGCCGCCGGCATCCGCAGGATCGTCGATATGCGCATGGCCGACGAAATTCGCGTCTTCGCCGCCAAACGCGGCGTCGATCTGTCCGCCTTCACGCTGCTGCCGTTCGGCGGCGCCGGCGCCGTGCATGCCGCGGCGGTCGCGGACGAACTCGGCATGGCGCGCATCCTGGTGCCGTCGCGCCCGGGCGCCTTTTCCGCGCTCGGCCTGTTGTGCACCGACGTGGTGCACGATCATGTCCGCTCCGAATTCAGGCCTCTCGATGCGGTCACGGCCGAACATGCCGAAGCCGTTTTCACGGCTCTCGAACGAAAAGCGCTGGACGAACTTGCAAATCGAGGGCATGGCCGCCGGCGAGGCCCGTTATTCGGCGCGAACTCGACCTGCGCTATGCCGGCCAGGGCTATGAGCTGCGCACGCCTGTCGATGGCCTGTTTGCCGCGCGGGTCACGGCGGCACGCTCGCGCGCGCGCGGGATCCGTTTCGATGAGCGCCACGCGCAGATTCACGGCCACAGCGCCGGTGACCGGCCGGTCGAAGTCGTCAGCTATCGCCTGCGCCTGCGCGTCGAGGTGCCCAAATTCGAGCAGCGCGAAGAGCAATAAGTCAGCACCCCGCCCGGCCGCAGATGCCCGCAAAGGCGAGCGCGCCGTCTGCTTCGATGGCGCGCGGGCGACGGCGGCGACGCTTTATGAGCGTGACCGGCTCGATCCGGGCATCACCGGCCGGCCCCGCCATCATCGAGCAGTTCGACGCCACGACCGCGATCCCGCCGGGCTGGGTCGCCGCCGTCGATCGCCTTCCGCAACCTGATCCTGACGAAACCGGGGGCGTAGAAGATGGACGCCGGTTTGGACGCCGTCACCGTCGAGATGCTGCGCAACAAGGTCGCGAGCCTGGTGGAAGAAATGCATTACCATTTCTACCGGTCCGGCTATTCCACGATCATCCGCGAATCGCGGGATTTTTCCTGCGTGATTCTCGACCGCGACGGCAGGCTGATCATCGCGCCGCCGATGTTTTTCCATGCCCCGGTCTATCGCCATCTGGTCGGGCGCATCCTTGCGCTTTACGGCGCGGACGCGGACGACGGCATCCGCGACGGCGACGTGTTCGTCTCCAATCACCCGTATGAAGGCGGCCTGCCCCACGTCTCCGACATGGCGTTCGTCGCGCCGGTGTTTGCCGGCGGCAGGATCGTCGCCTTTGCCGGCTCGATCGCGCACAAGGCCGATCTCGGCGGCACAGTCGCCGGATCGACCTCCGCCAACGCCACCGAGATGTATCACGAAGGGCTGCTGATCCCGCCGATCAAGATTCTGGGATGCAGGCCGGCCTCTGCCGGACATCGAGCGCCTGATCCTCGGCAACAGCCGCCAGCCGGCGCTGGTGCGCGGCGACATGCATGCGCAGATCGCCGTCACGCGAATGGGCGCCGCCCGGGTCGGTCAATTGTGCGCACGGTTCGGCGCCGAGACACTGTGCGCGGGCTTCGCCGCCATCCTGAAGGCTGCCGCCGACGGACTGCGCGCCGCGATCGCCGGGCTGCCGACGGATGCGACGGCGTCGGCGCAAGGCCTGCTCGACAGCGACGGCGTCGTGGTCGACCGGCCGATCAAGCTCGCGGTGACGGTCGCGGTGAGCAACGGCATCGTCGAGTTCGATTTCTCCGCCTGCGATCGCCAGGCCAGCGGCCCGGTCAATCTGCGTCCCTCCATGGTCGAGGCCTGCGTGTTCTATTGCCTGATCGGCTGCCTCGATCCGGCGCTCGCCTTCAACGACGGCATGCGCGATGTCGGTGCGGTTTGTCTTTGCGCCGCGTACCGTCACCAATGCGGAGCCGCCGGCCGCGGTCTCCAACTACCAGATGGTCAACCTCAAGCTGGTCGACGTCATCCTGGAGGCGCTATCGCAATTCAACCCCGCCGCGCGCCATCGCCAATGCCGGCTCGTCGAGCGCGCTCGGCATCGCGTGGCGGCACGGCCGCCCCGGCCAATCGAGCATGCAATACGAGATCATCGGCTCCGCCTATGGCGGCGGCATGGGACATGACGGCGCCTCGGCGACGGCGACGCATTTGAGCAATCTGCGCATCACCCCGATCGAAATTCTCGAAGCGGAGTATCCGTGCCGGGTCACGCGATTCGACCTCGCTGCCGATTCCGGCGGCGCAGGGCGGTGGCGCGGCGGCGCTCAGCATGCGGCGCGAATACGAGTTGCTGGAGAACGCCACCGTGGTCCGGCGGTTCGACAAATCGCGGTTTCCGCCGCAGGGCCTCGACGGCGGCAAGCCGGGAGGGCGCAGTCGCTTCGTGGTCCGCCTTGGCGCGGTGGACGAATTCGAGGCGCACCGCCTCGGGCCGCTACGAAATGCGCGGCCGGCGAACGCTTCCTGGTGCAATCCGCGGGAGGCGGCGGATATGGCGACCCGCGCCGGCGCGACCGTGCCGCCATCGCCCGCGATGTTGCGGAGGGCTATGTCTCGCTGCGCGCGGCGCGGGACGTCTATGGCTTTTCCGAACACAACGAAACGCGGGAACAATCAGGGCGCGCCCCCGGCCTCGATCAATGAGGGTTGCGCGGGCGCGGCACGGCGCCCGGCCTCGACCATCTCCCAGATCCGGGACGGCGTCAGCGGCAATTCGCGCGGCTCGACTTGGAACGTGCGCAGCGCGTTGGCGACCGCATTGGCCATAATGCCTCCGGCGGCGATGATGCCGCCTTCGCCCGCGCCTTTGGCGCCGAGCGGATTGATCGGCGAGGGGAACAGCTCCGTCATCGACGGCGCGCAAATTCGGAAAGTCGCTCGCGGTCGGCAACAGGTAATCGGCAAGCGAGCCGGTCAGAAGCTGGCCCTCGTCGTCATAGGCGAGATGCTCCAGCATGGCGCCGCCGAGGCCCTGCACCAGCGAGCCGATCACCTGACCGCGCAGCGTCATCGGGTTGATGATGCGGCCGCAATCGACCACGGCCACATAGTCGACAATCGCGATGGCCCCGGTCCGCGCGTCCACCGTGATGTGGGCCGCATGGGTGCCGTAAGTGTAGGTGTGCTTCTTGTTGGTGAAGAATACCCTCTGCGGTGAGGCCGGCGAACTGGCTCAAACTCAGGGCTTTGCCGGCGGGGCCTGCTACTCGCTCGGCATCGATCATGATCGCTTGCTCGGCGCAGCCAAGCCGCGACGCCGCCGTGGCGCGGACCAACGCCTGCAAGTTGCTGGCCGCATCCAGCAATGCCGAGCCGCCCATGACGATCGAACGCGAATGATAGGCGCCATAGCCGTCGCTCACATAAGCCGTCGAGCCGTGCCGGACGCTCGCGAATGCGATCCATCGGCATTTCGAGCGCATCGGCCGCGATCTGGGCAAACACCGTCTCGACGCCCTGGCCGACCGCCGAGGAACCGATGAAAACGGCGACGCGTGCCGTCGGCATTGATCTCGAGCCGCGCGGTCTCCTTCGGGCCGGCAGGCGCCGCCTTCGATGAAGCAGCCGATCGCGAGACCGTGATGGCGGCCGTCGATCAGCCGGCCCTGCAGACGCGGATTTCTCTTCCCAGCGGATTTCCTCCAGGCAGCGGTGAGCGCCTGGCGGTAGTCGCCGCTGTCGAGCTTCATCCTTCGACTTCGAACGGCGTGATGGACGGCATCGGATAGGGCATCGCGGATGCCGGAACGAGGTTGCGGCGGCGCAATTCGACCCGGTCGATGCCGAGATCGGCGGCCGCCATGTCGATCAGCCGCTCACGGAAGAAATCGGTCTCGAACCGGCCCGGCCCGCGATAGGTGCCGACCGGCGTCTTGTTGGTGAGCCACAGCGACGCCTGCAGCTTGATATTGGGAATACGATAGGGGCCCGACATGAACTGCGCGATGTTGCGGGCGCCGACCGCGCCGTTGGTGCGCATGTAAGCGCCCATGTCGACATCGGCATGGCCGCGCAACGCCGAGGATGGTGCCGTCACGCGCGCAGGCGATCTCGACATCGACTTCGGCCTCGCGGGCATGGTTCATCGCCATCAAATTCTCGCGGCGGTCCTCGATCCATTTCACCGGCCGGCCGATGTGCCGGGCCGCGAACGGAATCAGAAAATCCTCCGGATAGAATTCGCCGCGGGCGCCGAAGCCGCCGCCGACGTCGTTCTCGACCATGCTCGATCGCATCGTCGGCAAGGCCGATCTGCTTCGCCAGGATGCGCCGATTGAAGAACGGCACCTTGGCGGCACCCGAGACGGTGAGGCGCCCGTCGCCTGATCCCATTGCGCGAGAACGCCGCGCGGCTCCATGGTCAGGCCGTAATGGCGCTGGGTGCGAAATCTCTCGCGCCGCACATAGGGGGCGGCGCGAAAGCGGCATCGGCATCGCCGCATGCGGCCGTGAAGGTGCATCGGCGCGGTTGGTGCCCTGCGCCTCGAACAACAGTCGGTCGCCCTGCGCGCGCCGCCGCGCAGCCGGTGACCGGAGCAAGCGGCTCGATGTCGACCGCGATCCGTTCGAGCGCATCCTCGCCGATCGCCACGCTGTCGGCGAGCACCACCGCGACCGGCTCGCCGACATAGCGGACCTTTTCCGGTCGGCGATCACCGGCTGCTCGAACGGCTAGAACTCCGGCATCGGCTGCAGCCGCATCGGGAT
The DNA here is from genome assembly GCA_963844635.1 of uncultured Alphaproteobacteria bacterium. Taxonomy (GTDB): domain Bacteria; phylum Pseudomonadota; class Alphaproteobacteria; order Rhizobiales; family Xanthobacteraceae; genus JAJPKK01. The sequence goes on along the minus strand of CAWJPD010000009.1, from coordinate 13,611 downwards.
CAGCGGCGGGCCGCCCGGCATGTCGCGCGCGGTGATCGACCGCGTGCACGCCCGCGATCCGCAGCGCCGCCGCCGCATCGATCGACACAATGCGCCCGTGGGCGACGGCGCTGCGGAGAATCACCGCGATGAGCAGGCCGGCCGGGCTGGAGGTCGTCGACATACTGGCCGCGGCCGCGGACGAAGCGCAGGTCTTCCCGCCGCTCGACCGGGCTGCCGATGAACGTGTTCCTCATGATTCCGCGTCGGGCCTCTTGTAGGCGGCGCGGGCATCGAGCACCGCCTCGACGATGGATATGTAGCCGGTACAGCGGCAGATATTCCCCGACAGCACCTCGCGGACGCGGTCGGCATCGGCGTCCGGCTCCTCGCTCAGCAGCGCATGGGCGGTGGTGATCATGCCCGGCGTGCAGAAGCCACATTGCAGCGCATGGTGACGGCGGAACGATGCCTGCAGCGGCGTCAGCGCGTCGTCATTGGACAGACCCTCGATCGTCACCACGCGCGACCCTTCCGCCTGCACGGCGAGGATCAGGCAGGCGCGTACGGCGGCGCCATCGACGAGGATCGTGCAGGCGCCGCAGACGCCATGCTCGCAGCCGACATGCGTCCCGGTGAGCCGCAGCACATGGCGCAGGCAATCGGCAAGGGTCATGCGCGGCTCGACTTCGACGCTCACCTCCTTGCCGTTGACTTCGAAGCGCGTTGCCATTGCCACTCGATCCTCGTCTGTCCCCGCCGAGACGCAGCTGGGGAGCGTTCACCGAAACGCATCTTGCAACGCGCGCTCGACCATCGTCCCGATCAGCGCGCGCCGATAGGCGCTGCTCGCATGAATATCGGCCGGCGGATCGACCGACGCGGAAGCCGCGGCGCAAGCACGCTCGGCCACGATATCGCCGACGACGTGGCCGTTGACCTCGGCCTCGGCGGCCGCGAGTCGCAGTGGGCGGTCGGCAACGCCGATGGCACCGACACGGGCGTTCATGGCGCTGCCCTCGTCATCCAGATCGTAGAATACAGCCGCGGCAGCCATGGCGAAATCGCCGCGGCGCCGCGAGAATTCCTGAAAGCCCCAGCGCCTTTGCGGCGGCCACGCCGGGAGGTGGATTTCAACCAAAATCTCGTCCGCGGCGAGCGTGGTCGTGAGTGGCGCGATGAAGAAATCCGCGGCGCTGATCACGCGAGCACCGCCGCTGCCGAGCACCATAAACTCGGCATCGCAGGTGACGGCGATGCCAGGCATCTCCGCCGCCGGATCGGCATGAACCACGCTGCCGCCGACGGTGCCGCGGTTGCGGATCTGGTAATGGGCGACCTGGGCGACCGCAGCCTTGAGCAGCGGATGAGCGGTATCGAGCCGTGCGTCATCCAAAATGTCGCGCCAGCGCGTCATCGCGCCAAGCCGCACGCCATCCGCGGTGATATCGATCCGGCGGAGTTGCGACAGCTTGCGAAGATCGATGAGAAGCGCCGGCTGGGCGACGCGGAATGCCATCATCGGCACGAGACTCTGGCCACCAGCCAGCGGCTTGGCTTCGCCGTGCCCCGCCGCAAGCAGCGCCACCGCCTCTTCGAGCGTATCGGGACAGGCATATTCGAACGCAGGCAGCTTCATCGGCACGCCACGGCGTCGCGAAAACCTCGCGCAGGCATGCGCGCCTCGTAGCACCCCCCCGAATGTGCGGTCAACCGAACCGCCGCGATGCCTGGTACTGACTGTCGGCGAAGAGTGATTCAGAGAGTGCCCACCCCCTCACCCTCGGAAGCGCCCGCGATCGCGTTCGTTTCCTTTTCCCTCTTCCGCCGAAGGTCAGAGATTTGTTTCATAGGCTGTGGTGGGAGGGGGAGAGGCTGGAAGGGCCGAAGGCCGGACCGAGTGAGGGGGAGGGCATCTCTCGGGTCATTCTTCCGCGATTCCGGGTACTGCCGGGATTCGTTCAGCTTGAAACGCCTGCCGCTTGGTTCTTTTGCGCATCCGTCGCGGACTGCGCTCGACGACGGATGCAGGTGGTTCGCGCATGATCTTTGTCCGAAGTCTGCAACTTTTCGAGGTCATGCGCAGCCGGTTGCTGCGGCTTAGGGCATCCCGGTACTCCCGCTTTCGGCGGTCCCCCCGGACAAAGCTGCCGATGACAATTTGCAGCTTGCACCGGACAAGCGACCGCTTACATTCGGGACGGTTCGAGCGCGGATGGCTATCTCAGCAGACTGCACACAACAATGAATTACGTCGACGCGGCAACCGCGCCGCTGCGCAAGACCGGCCAGATCAAACTTCACGGACCGGAAGCCTTCGCCGGCATGCGCAAGGCTGGACAGCTGGTGGCCGAATGCCTGGACATGCTGGTGGGGGAAATCGACCCCGGCGTTTCCACCGACCATATCGATAGGCTGGTATTCGAATTCGCGATGGACCATCGCGCCAGGCCCGCCACGCTGATGTATCGCGGCTACACCAAGTCGACGTGCACCTCGATCAATCACGTCGTCTGTCACGGCATTCCGAACGACCGCCCGCTGAAAGAGGGCGACATCGTTAATGTCGACGTGACTCTGATTCTCGACGGCTGGCACGGCGATTCGAGCCGCATGTATCCGATCGGAAACATCCCGCGTCGCGCCGAGCGGCTGATCGAGGTCACCTACGAGGCGATGATGCGGGGCATCGACGTGATTCGGCCCGGCAACGCCACCGGCGACATCGGTGCCGCGATCCAGAGTTTTGTGGAAGGCCAGCATATGAGCGTGGTGCGGGACTTCTGCGGCCACGGACTCGGCCGGCTGTTTCACGACGAGCCTAACATTGTTCATGTCGGCCGGCCGGGCGACGGAATGGTGTTCCGGCCGGGTATGCTGTTTACGGTCGAGCCGATGATCAATCTCGGCCGCCCACACGTGAAGGTCTTGTCGGACGGCTGGACGGCCGTCACCCGCGACCGTTCACTGTCGGCCCAGTTCGAGCACACCGTCGGGGTGACCCAGACCGGGGTCGAGATCTTCACGCTGTCGCCGCGACACCTCGACCGGCCACCCTACCGAGCCTCGTAGACGTTCCACCGGTCCGTTCGCAATCTGTCCTGATAGCGATTGCCAAACGGACCCGGGTGCGGGCAAGCTTCGTTGCCGGCGTGCGGGCGGAGCAGGCGATGGCCGATAAGCGCAATGTGATGCGCGACGAAACGAAACCGGGTCCCGGCCTGAGCGATGCCGCGCCGCATTATCACGGCCATCGCGAGCGCCTGCGGTCCCGCTTCCGCGAGGCGGGCAGCGAGGCATTGTGCGATTATGAGCTGCTCGAGCTGGTGCTGTTCCGGGCGCTCCCGCGGCGCGACGTGAAGCCGCTTGCCAAGGCACTCATTGCGAAATTCGGCTCCTTCGCCGAGGTGATCGCCGCCTCACCGCAGCGTTTGATGGAAGTGAGCGGCCTTGGCGAAACGACAATCACGGATTTCAAGGTGATCGAAGCGGCCGCACGCCGTCTCTTGCGCTTGGCGAGGTCAAGCGGCGCCCGGTGCTGTCATCGTGGTCGGCCGTGCTCGATTATTGTCGTGCCGCGATGGCCTTCGCCGATCGCGAACAGTTCCGGCTGTTGTTTCTCGACAAACGCAATCAGCTGATCGCCGACGAGGTCCAGCAGGTCGGCACCGTCGATCACACGCCGGTCTATCCGCGCGAGGTTGTGAGACGCGCGCTCGAACTCTCCGCTACCGCCGTGATCCTCGTCCACAACCATCCCACTCAACCCATTTCGGTCATGCTTGATCACGCCTAATCACTGTTGAATCACTCTGATTTTCTGGCTTTTCGTAGGACGGACGTTATGGCATATTCGATGTCGGGGTAGCGGAGCACGCTACCGCCCCCAATCGCCGACCCCACTACCGTCCCCAGTAGAGAACCGATGGGAGTAGCATGCCAAGCCTTACCGACGGAGAGATACGCCGCGCTATGAAACAGGTGGAGCAGATCGCGCCGGCAAACAGCTGCCTGACGATGGCGAGGGGCACGGCACCGGCCGTCTGGTCCTGGTCATGAAGCCGATGCCCACTCGCGTCACGGCCGACTGGATGGCGCAGCAGTGGCGCGACGGAAGCGCGCACAAAATGAAGCTCGGCTCTATCCGCCGATGTCGCTCGCAAGTGCGCGCGAAATTTTCAACCGCGATTTCGCCGACATCATCCAGAAGGGTCGCGAGCATCAAGATCGCCGGCGACACCCGCCCCGGCACCGTCGCCGATCTTTTCGAGGCCTACGTCCCCATCTGAAGGCGTCGGGAAGTCGTCCTGGAAGGAAGCGGAGAAAGGCCTCAACAAGATCGCCGATACGCTCGGGCGCAATCGCCCTGCCCGCGACATCGAGCCCGACGAAATCTCGGATCTCATCCGGCCAATCTATGACCGCGGCAAGCGCTCGATGGCGGATCACGTCCGCAGCTACATCCGATCCGCGTATAGCTGGGCGCTCAAATCGGAGCACGACTATCGTAGCGCGTCGCAGCGACGCTTCCGCCTCGCCTACAATCCCGCCGCCGGCATCCCCACGGAGCCCAAGAAAGTCGGCACTCGCTGGCTTGATGAAGAAGAGTTCCTGCGCCTGTATCGCTGGCTGGAATGTCCGGACGCGCCGGTTCATCCGCCCTACACGCGGGCCGTCCGCATCCTCATGCTCACGGGGCAGCGCGTCGAGGAGATCGCCCGCCTGCATGTCGATCAGTGGGACGCGAAGGAACGGATCATCGACTGGTCGAAGACCAAGAACGGCAAACCGCACGCCATTCCTGTCCCGAACTCGCGGCGGAGCTGATCGAGTCCATCAAGCCCAACGCGCACGGCTGGTTCTTTCCCTCCGCGACCGACCCGAAACCCGGTCAGCCACGGCACGCTTTACTCGTTTATGTGGCGTCAGCGCGAGCGCGAGGTAATCCCGTTCGTGACCAACCGCGACCTGCGCAGGACCTGGAAAACGCTTGCTGGACAGGCCGGCCTGTCGAAGGAAATCCGCGACCGGCTGCAAAACCACACGCTTCAGGACGTCAGCTCGAAGAGCTACGATCGCTGGAACTACATGCCGGAGAAACGGGCCGCGATGAAGAAGTGGAATGAATTCATTACCGCGCTGCTGGTGAGAACCATCGATTGCTGCGCAACAAGACAACTAAGCCCCAATCTGCCGTTCGAGAACACCCATTCAAATCATGCCACTGCAAGAAGCACATGACCGGAATTCAGCTCCTGAACAGAAATGACCCTCATTCGGTGTCAGTTCATCCTATCTATCGCAGCGCCTTAGCAGCAAAGCTCTCTGCTCGCCGGCCAATTACTACTTGTTTGTCGAACCAAATCCTAATGCACCACGACCGGTATTCTGGGAGAAGCTATCCACAACTCGCCAGGAGGGACGATTAACGCGAACGACCAACATCTGCGCGATCCGCTCGCCCGGCTTAATACAAATAACACTGCTGGATACATCACCACTTTGCGCGGTCTTATTGCGGTTCCAGGCAGAAACAAAACATCCGCCTGTATAGTCTGCATCAATAAGTCCCAGTGTGTTCCCGAGAACTAAACCTTGATTATGTCCTAATCCTGATCTTGGAATAATGATTGCGCACCAATCGGGATCCGCAATATGAATTGCGATGCCGGTAGGATGAGCACTGGAGCGTGCTGAGGCCGCAGGGTCAGCTCCGACTGTAAACACGCGAATAAATCCATAGCGGCGGCGGATGCAGACCCGTAGCTCGGAAATCCCCAGCCAACGATACGGCGATCGAGGGATAGCAGACTTCGATTTGCATATTGTGCCTACTAAGGGACAGCGACTCTGTTTGTCAGCTCAACTCTTATGTCATAATCCGTTTTTCACCTCATTAACGCCAGCACATCCTCTGGACCGGCTATGGATCGAGCATTAGTCATCGATCGGTGCAAGAGCCTCGTAGAATTTCAGCTATGGCCGCCTGCGATGGAAAGCCGGATCGAACCCCTGGCTCGCAGCAAACTCGCCGCGGACGAAACAGACACCGCTTTGCACGTCCTCAATTCATTTTTGTTTGTCTGGAACCGCTGGTCGGACAATTATTTTTGGCAGCGTTTCAGAACTTCAGCGCGCTAGGTAGGGCGAAGGGTGCCTCTTTTTCTTCCAGCAAGGTCTGCTTGGCAGAATTTCTTCGACACCTTGATCGTGACCCGTGTCACCGGAGGTGCAAGCCCAGCCGACAGTGGTTACATTTTTGCGAGGATGCGCACGAGACCAACTCGGCATCCCGGAGAACCATATTGTCGAACCGGATGTGGCGGTGAGAAGTATGGTCGCACTCCAACCCGCCCAGTTCTCTTCGTCGATGATTTCGTTGGTTCAGGGCAGCAATTCATAACGACTTGGACCCGACCGTACCCTATCGGTGCAGGCGCCTCAGCAACTTTCCAACAGCTGGCTGCGCGCCGAAACATTACTGGATTCTTTTATTGCCCAGCAATCTGCACTCAGTACGGAGCTGATGAAATCTCCAACTATTGTCCAGGGGTGATCCTCCAGCCCAGGAAATTTCCTCACATCTAACTACGGCTGCTTTCATCCAAATTCCATAATATGGCCGCCGAATTCTTCTAAGACCCATATCGCCGCTCTGAGAGAAAGCCGAGCAAACGCGCTGGCATTCCCGATACTGGAGGCGCGGATGATTGGCACGGATACCATCGTCTTGGACTATGTCTTTGCCTTCCACCATAAAACGCCTGACGCGACAATCCCATTGTTGTATTGGAACCAAAATGGTTGGCAACCCCTTGTGAGGCGACCATAACTCCTAACTCCCAAACTACACCGGCTAAACAGCAGCTATCGGAACTCTTCGGAAACTATAAAGCAGAGTGGCTGCAGAAGATATGTCAGTTATTCCGACACCCTCTTATCTTCCAGATTTGGAAGACCATCGACCTTGCGTATTAATGGGTGGCCGCGGTACAGGAAAGCGACCGCGCTCCGGTCGTTGTCAGTACGAAAGGACAATTCGCCCTTTCCAAACAGAACACCGCCGCGGTCCCATCTTGGCCGTATTTTGGCTTTTACTATCGTGTAGACACAAACCGGGTAACTGCATTTCAAGGCCCAGAATTACCGGCTGCACGCTGGACAAAATTATTTGGACACTACATCGATGCTCCACTTCTATGCGGTCAAGTTATCACATTTCTCGACTGGTCTATCTTACTGTTTCCGAATGATAGCGTTTTATCTCCGTACGCGTGCAATCGCGTTTGCGTAGCCTTTGCATGAAAAATGTAGAACTTTGTGCTGCCCTTCACGAGCAACTGAGTTTCGCTAAGCTTCAGTTCGAATCTTTTCTTCAACAACCTTTCGGAGGAGAACATCCGCAATTGTCGATGCAAGGTGTGCCGATAGACGAATTAATTTCTGAGGTAAAAGCATTACCTCAGTTTCGATCGAAGCATTTTTTCTTTTTGATCGATGAGTACGAAAACTTTACTGATGAGCAGCAGGTCGTAATAAACACTTCTTATCAAGCACTCTGGATCCAATTATAGTTTCAAAATAGGAGTTCAGGAGCTCGGTTGGAGAATGCGAGCTACACTCAACGCCAATGAACAACTGAACAGTCCAGCTGATTATGTTCGTATCAACATCGCCGCTAGCTTCGGAATCCGGGTTCGAGCAGTTTGCATCAACGATCTGCAACCAGCGTCTTTTCGCAGTTAATCCTGGAGAGCGGCGCGAAGGTGCCGCCGATTGACTCCCTCCTTCCCGAATTGAGCGACGACGAAGAGGCACAGTTACTCGGCGTTAACAAGGCCATTTCAGCCATTCTAGACAAGCTTCCCGCCGACGACACGATCCTCGCCGATCAGACCGATATCGCCCCACTTGAATTTTATGCGATATTAAATTGGCAGAGAGTAAAAATGAGCCACTGCGTGATGTTCTCGTCTCAAAGAAGGCAAAATCCTCAACAATGGCTAAATCACTACAACAACTAAAACAGCCATATTATTTACCATTAGAAAAGGGAGATCTGGCATTCGCAAATATTACGCCGGGTCGAGCGCCTTTGTCCAATTATGGAGATTCGATGTCGGATTTTCTTGAGTTGGTTGACCGAACTCTTGCTTTCCACCGCAGGCGGAGCGGTCGTCTCAACGAGGCGGTGTGTTGATGTCCAAGCCTTGGCCGCTCAATATGTAGGAAAAAAGAACCTCTCTGACTCGAAGGCCTGTCAGTTTCCGGCGCAAATTTGACGAAACTTGCACTTGGCCTTGGTAGGGTCTTTCAAGTTCTTGCGCAACGGTCCGAAGGGCGACGCCCGGAGATAAAAACCAGTTCCATATTTCTCAGGTCGGCAGGCTCACCACCGGAATTAATCCAACTGATCACGGCTGCTGTGATGCACCTAGCACTTGTGCGTGACAGCGGGACAAAGCTCGAGGAGGCCGATGTCAGAGCGTACGACTATTCACTACATCCTATTTACGCACCATTTTTCGTTTTCAGCTATAGGAGAAAGCGGAAATTAACTCTCACGCCAACACAAATTCTCGGATTAGTTCGGAACTCGCGCGAGGCAATTCGCGACATCTTAAAGAACAATTCGGCGCCTGAAGATGTTCCTCTCCCTGAACAACTGCAACTTTTTGAGGCGTATTATGGAAGCGCTGCGTGAACGTCCGCTCTTTACGAGAACATACAATAATCCAAGTGAGTTTACGCCGGCGAAGCACTCGGTCTACTTGTATGGAGTATTCGAACAGAGAAGCGAACATCTTACAAAATGGGCAGATGACCCCGAAGTACAAAAACTAAGGATCGATGATGTTGGGTCCAATGCAATAAGAACTGACCGCTACGGCGAAGAGATCTCTTTGCGAAATCGAGGCGCGCTTGAACAGTTTATTAGAACGCTAGGCGTCAAGCATCTTTACATTGACATCACAGGATTAGGCCATCACGTTTGGGCACCCTTGATTCGCGTCGCTCTAGAGAATAGTTTTCGAACAGAGGTAGTTTACGTTGAACCTCAAACATACCGATCCAGTGATAATCCCCGCAAAGGAGAGATTTTTGACCTCAGCGAACGGATTGAAGGTATTTCCCCTCTTCCGCTATTCACCACCCTCGCTGACGTTAAGATCTGAGAAGGTCTGCTTTATCCCGTTGCTCGGATTCGAGGGAACTCAATTCGCCTACATGATCGAGCAGGTCGAACCTCCTGGAGGTAAAATCGTGCCAATCATTGGAGTGCCAGGGTTCCAAGCCGAATATCCATTTTATACATATCTAGGTAATCAGCCGCAGTTGGAAGCAACTAAGGCGTGGAGGAACGCTGAGATTCGCTCGCGCGAACTGTCCATTTAGCCTGTTCTATGTGCTTGAAGACGTTCTTCGGGCGTTTCCCCACGATCATATTAAAGTGGCTCCTATAGGTACTAAACCGCATTCTCTTGGGGCTGTGCTGCTCTGCATAGCAGCCAGTCGAAAGATTGAGCTCATCTACGACCATCCTCGACGTAAGCAGCAACGGACCACTGGGGAGGCACATCTCTTGGAATACTCAGTATCAGACTTTTTGCCTAGCGTGCGGACGTCAGCCTAAGATGGACCAGTATTTTACGCCTGCTGAACTGGCCGAGTATATTATTGGTTCGCTCGTCTGCAACGACCCCCGGAGTGCAGCGGACTTTGCGGCCGGTGAAGGTTCGCTGCTTGCGGCAGTTCGCAATCGATGGCCTGGTACTCAATTGTATGCAACGGATGTTGATAAGATGTCAGTGCGTCGCTTGCGTCGGAGATTTAACAAAATATCTGCCTATACGTGTAATTTTCTAAATCCACGACATCACAGTGCTGGGTTCTTACGATTGCTGAGAGGCCGCTTGTCTCTAATATTTTTAAATCCGCCCTTTTCTTGCCGTGGTGGCACCAAATTCGATGTTACTGTGGAAGGCGAACAGTTCACATGTGGCAAAGCGCTCGCCTTTGTTACGGAAAGTCTGCAATATTTAGGCCCGGAAGGCATTTTGGTTGCGCTGCTTCCATCCTCTTGTATGACGAGCGATCGCGATAAAGCGACCTTGAATGCAATTTTAGGGCAGTTTCAACTCTCTGAAATCGCCGTGCCTCATAAGTTGGGTTTTTCTGGGTGTGAAGTTGAAGTCAGATGTGTATGTCTTCAGAAAAGGACGCACTCTCGTCGCGTGGGCGGCGAAATCATTCAGCAGTTTAGACGTGAAATTATCGTTTCTGGCGTAAGACTTTACAGAGGACGGCTTTCGATGCCTGATGTGATTAAGTCAAAGTCTCCCAAGCAGTTCAATTAATTCACACCAGCCAGTTGAGCAATAACCGAGTTCAACCTTCGTCTATCAAGGTCCGCGCAAAGTCTAAACTCCGGGACGCAGCCGTTTTGATTCCTAGAGTTGGTAGGCCGGATAGGACAAAGTTGGCCATGTATTCGCCGAATGAGCCGGCAGTTCTCTCAGATTGCGTGATCGCAATACAAGCCGGAACCTTCGAGGAGACTAGGGTCGTCTTTAGCCTAATCCAGGCCAAGTGGCCGTTGATCGAAAGGATGTATGTCGGAACCTGTGCGAGATACCAACTCTATCAAACCTGCGAGCAGCATTGCTCCAAATAGGCATCTCGGCAGAGGTCGAGAGTTGCCTAAATAAAGACCCTGTTCCCTCAAGAATAGTGGCGAGATAAGATCCATGTCAGTCAGCACCGATGAACAAAATCAAATTGAGTCCATGCGCTCCGTTCGTAACGACACGCGCCGTGCGACTGTGGCTGCATTAGAAGACATTCTTTATCAGATAATACCGGTGCTTGATCATGGTTTTATTCGGGTCATTGATTACATGGGCAATGACGCGGCCGTTGTACAGGCAGCTAGGGTGTCATACGGAACGGGTACGAGAGCGTCAAGCGACGATCGAACACTTATTAGATATCTTATGCGGCACGGACATACTACTCCGTTTGAAATGGCTGAGATTAAACTTCGCGTGCAACTCCCCATCTTTGTAGCTCGCCAATGGATTAGACACCGAACGGCGAGCGTCAACGAATATTCAGCGCGCTACTCTATTCTTGATAGAGAATTTTATTTTCCTACGGCAGGAAGTGTCGGGGAACAGTCAAAGGATAATCGCCAGGGACGAGGCCAAGCCGTGGAGACGCCTCATGCAGAATCTATTGTCGATGTTATGCGGGATGATTGTCAGCGGAACTACCAACATTATCTATGGATGCTAAACGAAGAAAAGGACCAATCTAGGCCTGTAATTTCTCGTGAACTGGCTAGAGTTACGCTGCCGCTAAACACGTATACCCAATGGTACTGGAAAGTGGATTTGCACAATCTGATGCATTTTGTACAGCTGCGCGCGGACCCAAGCGCACAATTGGAAATACGGGTTTATGCCGAAGCGATCATGCAGATCATGATGAAATGGGTCCCGATCTGCTTCGAGGCGTTTCTTGAAATCCCAAATCAACGCAAAGCATTTGTCCACGACCGCAATCGCCATTCTTAAAGCAATGTTGAAGGGAAATCCCACGCCGAGCGAGTTAAACAAGCTTTCGTTGCGAGAACGCAGAGAATTCCTTGAGACTTTTGATCTCGCCCAATCCACGATCATACCGTCTGAGTAAGCTTCATCGACCTGTTCCGTGGTCTGTGGACAGACGGCGACCATGACGTATGGATTCAGCCGGCCAACTGGACGCAGCAGGTATGCGCCGAAAACATCCAATGGTATTCCGGCAAGAAGGCTGACGTTCCGCGGGCGAACAACCCACATTTCTGACGGGCGAGAAACCTCTCAGACAGAATGTGACTGAATTATTCCTAAGTCCGTTCAGCGCCCGTCTTTCGACGAGATTTGCACGAAGAAGCCGTCGGGATCCCTGAGATTGACCGTCGAGCCGCCGGTATTGGCCTGATACGCATCTCTCGCTTTGGCGTCCGGAAACTCGCTGTTGATTTTGTCAGCGAGGCGTTTAGCAGCAACCCGATCCATATGGTCGACTGCCACTGCGAAATGCGTGATCACGCCCTTTTTTTCGGCGACTGAATCGACGCTGATGTACCCGTCAGGCAAGTCCATATGGATACCCGTACCGGCGTCCGTGGCCGGCCAGCCTTTTGTGACCCCGAATAATTTTTCATAAAAAACGAAGGAACGCTCAATATCGCTAACCGTGAGCGCGACGTGGTTGACGCTCAAGCCGCGAACAATCGGAGTGGGAGCCGGGGCGGCATCCTGCGCCAGGGCCCTCTCTGGCAGGACCAATACGGCCAGCGCTTCGACAAGATGCCGTCGCGTCATACGGCCGCGTTCATACTGATCGAATAATGAATCAATCATGGAATCCATTGGCGTTTCCTCCTTCGCATTAAGTCACAACAAAAAGAGCCACCCTGTGCGTTTGAACATGAGGTTGCCATCTCCGAAGACCGACATCAAGCCGGTAGCGGCAAAGCCGCTCGGTGACAGACCCGCAGGCGTTTGCTTGTCCATGCGACCTCCTCTTTCGAAGCGAAACAGCGTCCGCGGTGACCAGCTTCGCTCTGCTGTGGCCGGGAAGTCGTTCATCACCTGAGTGGACACGCCTCAGTCCAAAATCGACTTCTTGCGCCCTCGGACAGAAATCGCAATCGCGGCGCAGCAAACTGCTCCGACAATCAGGCCGCTCAGGAAATCCGTGAGCTACGATGCGCACGATATCCGTGCGCGCTCCTTTCGATATCGGTGATTTTCGAGTTGCTAAATTCATGCATCCTTTTTTCAGTTTGCGTGATCCGCACTTTCCGCTGGGGATAACCGGCGAGGCGTGGAACGGGCCGGGTGCTACCATGCGAACATGAGCGAACAGCCGCGGCCGGACGCGTCCACCGACGAACACTCTTTCCTCCTTTCCGTCGAAGAAGCCGCCGACCGGTACGCCGCGGCCGGCCACCCGCGAACAATTCGCGCGATCCAGAAGTACTGCGGTCGCGGCGATCTCGAATGCCAGAAAGTCGAGACGACTTACGGCGAGCGGTATCTTATTACGCCGGCTTCGATCGATCGGCACATTGCGATGATCATGGAACGAAGCCAAACGAACGTTCGCGAACAGCCGCGGCCGGACGCGTCCGTTCGTCTGCCGAAATCAAAGCAACGGAGCGACGAACAGTTCGCGGCCGGACGCGAACAGCCGCGGCCGGACGCCGACTTCAGAACAATTCGTGCAGCAGCTGCAACAGCGCCTTTCGGAAAAGGACGGCGAGATCGGATTTCTTGCGTGCGGAGATCACTGTCAAAAACGACCAGATCAAGGACCTCACGGAACGCGCGAGAGAAACAAACCATTTGATCGCCGGGCTCCAGCGCATGCTGTCTCCGTTGCTCGGCTCGCCTGAGCAACGGCCAGGGACCAGATACACGCGCAAATTCGACGACGCCCGGAACCGACGCGATGTCCACACACTGACCGCAGTGCAACGGTCGGCGGCGGTTATACTTTACCTGCAAGCTTATGCAGGAAACACAACGCACCGGAAATACAGCGACCCCGCAACGTGCGACAAGCTCTACATCGAAAGCA
>CAWJPD010000008.1:0-638326 GCA_963844635.1 uncultured Alphaproteobacteria bacterium | reverse complement strand
TGAAAGTCATGAGGAAACATATTGACGGCAGCGAGTTGCGCATCTGAGACCTTGAGGCCCTTGGGGTATTTCTTTTCGTCGAGTTCAGCGCGTACGGTCAGGCCCGTCTCGGTAGTCGTAGCGGCGATGAGCTCGACGATTGTGCGGAAGCTGCGCAAGGGTTTGCCTCGCCAATTGATGCTGATGAAGGAAAAAAGCCGGTGTTCGATTTTATTCCACTTGCTCGTTCCAGGGGGCAAGTGGCACACCGTGATCGGAAACTTGAGTTCGTCAGCCAGTTTCTGTAGTTCGATTTTCCACAAACGGACGCGGTAGCCATTCGATCCACCGCCATCAGCGGTCACCAATAGGCCCTTGGGTTTCGGATAGCGCTTCTTTCCCATGGCCTTCCACCAGCGGCGGATGGCGTTTACCGCAAAAGCGGCAGTGTCGTGATCCGTTCCTACACTGACCCAGCCAGTATTGTTGTTGATGTCATAAACGCCGTACGGTACGGCGCGTTTCAGCTTGGGATCAATGAAGTCATGTACATTGACCTCTTCGGGTTTGCCTTTCGGTCTCCATTCGCGGCCCGCATTCTTGAAATTGCCGATCAATTCCTTCTTTTTCGTATCGACTGAGATGACCGGTTGGCCATCTGTCAAAAAACTGCCAGCCTTCTTGTTGATGTATTCGAACTGACCATTCCGGTCCATATGCTCGCTTCCTTCGCGGGATTTTCGGTTGGCCTGTAAGCTATAGTGCAACTTGTGCAGGCAATCCCCAACGACCGGATAGCTGATCTCGTGCCCCTTGCCTTTCAGCTCCACACATAGCTTCCGCAAGCTGAGCGACGTCCACAACTGCTGCCGCATCGGGTCGCCTCGCGTCGCCGGTTCGAGCAGCGATTTAAGGTCGGCAACAAGGGTTGGGTCTTCGGATATCCTCGATTTACGTCCGCCACCCTGCCGGCGTATTCGGTCATCTCCCACTGAGGCACGATCTTGGAGATCTTCAAGCCCTCGATATATTGTCCGCCGGGCCAGCCCCGTCGCCTCAGCCACGGCGCTCACGCCGCCGTGGCCAATCATATGTGCTTCCGACGCCGCCCAGCGTCGTCGGCTCCGCTCATCCAGCAAAGGAGCCATCGCCTTCCAACGTTTCCGAAGAGTTCTGATGTCAGAAGCGCTTATCACCCGGCGATTCTATCGCCGCTGATTCTCTTCAGGGAATCCCCAAGCAAAAATTCTTACAGAGTGTGATAAAATTGACTTAGTTATTTCCTAACAAGCCCTAAGCGTTACCGAAGGCTTGTCAGGTGTCGGACCGCCGCCAGGGTTAACAAGGAGCCGTGTTCGCAATCTGGATGTACCCTGGCGCTCCACTGCCGTCGCCCCTGCTCAGAATGCGACCTCCGAAGACCGTTTCGTAAAATCGAAGCGATCGCTCTACGTCGGCGACGGTGAAAAATGCGCGACGGAAACCCCTAGCGCGGTGGCATCTCGTAGCTCCTCTGCCGACTTGTACTTTACTCATGGATGACTTCAACCGGGTTGAAATGGGTTTATCCTACCTGGGATACTGTCGGGCGATCAGTTTTTTTGCCCCCCGGTACCTTGGACTGAGGAGCGTTGGCCAGCCTCCCTGTACGCGGCTCGAAAATTTGTAGGGTTCCGAAAACCTTCGGTAAGGTCTCTTACGCTTTTGGTCCGCGTACAATCGGCATCGTGCGCCCAGTCGGAAACGGGCCATCAATAGGCACCACGACCCGGATGCCTAGCGAGCGGTCTGTCCCCGGAGGTCCGTTACGTCCTTTGCCGTGAGCTTTGAGGCGGCACTGCCAAATCGGCCGGTAACGTAATTGGCCACCGCCGCGATCTCGGTGTCCGTATAAATGCTGCCAAACGCAGGCATCGACATCGCGCCCGGCGTGAAGCGTTGCGCGCCGGAAATGACAATCTGCGCCACATTTGTCGCGGTCGGGTCATTAACTGCGCGGCTGCCCGAAATCGTGGCAAATGGCGAGAGCACGCTTACGCCGGTCCAGCTGTGACAGCTGGCACAGGCCTGCTCGAACACCTTGCGGCCGAGCGTTTCCGCGAGTGCGCCGCCCTGTTTCGGCGATGCCGGCGCCGACGGTGCGAGCGTTGCAGGCTCAGATGACGCGACCGCAGGAATGCTCCCTAGATAAGTCGCGAGCATCCGGATGTCCGTTGGCTCCATCTGGTCAAGGCTGTGATCGACCGCCTCGCCCATGGGCCCGATGCCGTCCCGCGCCCCATCGCATGACCCTTGGTGAGATAGGCAATCACCTCATCATCGCTCCATGAGCCGATGCCCGTGCCTTTGTCAGAAGTGATGTTATAGGCCCGCCAACCGGCGGCAACGGCACCCGCGAATTTCCGCCGGTTGTCCAGCGCAAAAGCAAGGTTGCGCGGCGTGTGACATTCGCCGCAATGCGCCAGCGCTTCGGCGATATAGGCGCCCCGATTTCACTCCGCGCTCTTGGCGGTATTCGGCGCAAAGCGCGCGTCGGGATTGAACGCCCATGACCAAAAGATCATCGTCCAACGCTGATTAAAGGGAAATTGCAGCGTGTCACGCTGATTTTGCTTACGCACAGCGGGCAGGCTGAATAGGTAGGCCTTGATGGCCAGCGCATCAGCATCCGTCATGAAGGTGTACGATGTGTAGGGCATGGCTGGATAAAGCCGTGCGCCGTCCTTGCGGATGCCCCGCTGTACGGCGTCGAGGAAGTCTTCATCAGTGTAATTGCCGACGCCGGTTTCTTTGTCGGGCGTGATGTTGGTCGAATAAAGCGTGCCGAATGGCAGTGGGAAAGCGAGGCCACCGGCAAAAGCCTCGTCGCCTGGCGCAGTATGACAAACGACGCAGTCAGCCGCCTTGGCGAGGTATTCGCCGCGCCTAACGGCGTCGGCGTTGGCGAGATCTGCGGGAGCGCCGGTCGGATTGGCTTCGTGATAATCAGCAAGCATAACTGTCGAATTGCCGGCAAACGCGAGCGGCCCGGGACTTAAGGTGCGCCAAGCCAAGACACCGATGGCGACGATGACGATAGCAACGACTGCGACAACGGCGATGCGACGCATGGCGGCTATGCCTTCTTCGTCGCAATAGCGGCACGATCCATCGGCAGCCGCCGCAGGGGAACGCCGGTTGCCGCATAAATTGCGTTGCGCAAAGCTGGCGGGCCGGCGGTAGTGCCTGTCTCACCGATACCGCCGGGATGCTCGGCGCTCTTGATCACGTGGACGTCGATCGGCGGCGTCTCGTCGATGCGCAACATTCGGTAGTTGTTGAAATTCGACTGCTGCACGCGGCCCTTCTCGATCGTGACCTCGCCCCAAAGCGCCGCCGTCAGGCCGAAGATTAATCCGCCCTGGAGTTGCGCCATGATGGTATCGGGATTGACAGCGATACCGGTATCGACGGCGCACGTGACGCGGCGCAGATGCACGGCGCCGGCATCGTCGACCTCGGCCTCAACCACGGTGGCAATGAAGCTGCCAAAAGACGGTTGCGCGCAGACGCCTCGACCGGCGCGAGCCGGTAGCGGCAAGCCCCAGCCGGACTTCTCGGCGACCAGCTTGAGCGCAGCCTTAAGCCGCGGCGTGCCTTCCAGCATGCCTAAGCGGAAGGCGATCGGGTCCATGTTCGCCTTACGCGCGAGCTGATCGATGAAGCTTTCGATTGCGAAAACATTGTTGTTCGGTCCAACGCCGCGCCAGAAGCCGGTCGTCACCGCCGGCGGCTCCACGCGCGCATACTCGACGCGCTTGTTCGGAATGTCATAGGGCATGTCCACGGCACTATCGACGGCGTCGATGTCGATGCCATTCTGGAAGCGGCCGGAAACCAGCGCGCCATCACCGACGACCCGCTGACCCTGTATTTCCACGCGACGATCCTGCCGTTCGAAAGGGATGCCGAAATCGTGTCGCGATAAGCGGGGCGATAGACATCGTGCCGCATATCCTCTTCGCGCGTCCATACCACCTTGATGGGTGTCGGAACTTCCTTGGCGATGCGCACTGCGCTCGCGACCATGTCAGCTTCCAGCCGGCGGCCGAAACCGCCGCCGAGGTAATGGTTGTAGACTTTCACCTTGTCGATCGGCAGGCCAGCGGCCTTCGCCGCATATTCCTGGGCCGAGTCCGCACCTGCGTGCCGGTCCAAATCTCGCAACCATCCGGCGTCAGGCGCACCGTGCAGTTCTGTGGCTCCATGGTGGCGTGGGCGAGAAACGGCACCTCGTAAGCGGCATCGAGGCGTTCGCCTCCGGTTAGCCCTTTGTCGACGTCACCCTCGGATTTGGCAACAACACCGCCCTTTTGGCTTGCCGCGCGGAGTTCGTTCCAGACATCAGCCGAATTGATCTTTGCGTTTTGCCCTTCATTCCAGGTCACCTTGAGGGCGTTGAGCCCCTGCCACGCGGCCCACATATGATCGCCAACGACCGCTACGAGATCATCGAGACAAGACCCGCCGCACACCGGGCAGCTTTTTCGCCGCGCTGTCGTCGACATGTTTTACCTTGCCGCCAAGCACAGGACACTGGGCGAGGGTGGCGAACTTCATGTCCGGCACCATGACGTCGATGCCGTAGATGGTCTTGCCATCGGATTTGTTAGGCGTGTCGAGGCGTTTCAGCGGCTTGCCGATCAATGTAAAATCATTCGGGTCTTTAAGCTTCGGCTTCTCCGGCACCGGCATCCTACCGGCGGCATCACCAAGTTCTCCGTAAGTCAGCGTGCGATTGCTCGCTGTATGGTGACCTTACCATTTGAGGCGCTGCAGCTGTCCGGATCGACCTGCCATTGCGCGGCTGCGGCCGCACGGCAGAGCATCGCGCGCGCGGCCGCGCCCGCCTCACGAAGTTCGTTCCAGAAGGCGCGGATCGAGTTGGAATTCCCGGTTACCTGAATACCAAAAAGGGGATTGCCAGTACAAATTCGTCACTTGGCGGCCCGTGCTCGATCGCAACCTGTGCGAGTCTCGGCGTCCAGTTCTTCGGCAAGGATCATGGCGATCGCGGTGTAGAACGCCCTGACCCATCTCGGCCTGCGGAAGCACGACATGCGGTTTTGCCAGTACTGTTGATGCGGATGAAGGCGTTCGGTGCAAACTGCGCCTCGGGAAGATCGGGAGGCTGCTCTCGCTCATTGACCGGGGCTGCGCGCAGTGGCCAATGGAAGCCCAGGACCAGGCCGCCAGCAATGCCGCTTTGCAGGACAGTCCGGCGCGAAGGGACGGCGTGCTTTCTACGACATGACACCCTCCTATGCCGCACCCGCGGCGCTTTTGATGGCTTCCCGGATACGGACATAGGTGCCACAGCGGCAGATATTGCCTGCCATCGCTGCGTCGATGTCGGCGTCATTGGGGTGCGGATTGTTGGCGAGCAAAGCCGCCGCCGACATTATTTGCCCCGACTGGCAATAACCGCATTGGATGACTTCGAGATCGAGCCAGGCCTTTTGCACCTTGGCGCCCGCCTCGGTCGCGCCGATGCCCTCGATTGTGGTGACGGCTCGATTGCCAACCGTCTCGACCGGAAGAAGGCACGAGCGCACGGGATTTCCGTCGATATGCACGGTGCAGGCGCCACACTGGGCGATGCCACAGCCGTATTTGGTGCCCGTTATGCCAAGCACATCGCGCAACACCCAGAGCAGTGGAGTATCGCCATCGACGTCGACGCTGTGCTTCGATCCATTGATGTCAATTGAGAGGCTCATCGCGTTCACCGGTGTCGATATGACGTTGCTCGGATCGAGCCCATCCCTTGAAACGAATTTCACCGCGGCAGGTGCGTGATCCCGGCAGGGGCGCGCTTCAGGGCCTCTTCATGGTGTTTATCGGCCGAGGTCTCAAGATCAGTCACGCAGCGCCCAAACTTGTCGGCGTTTGCGGGCGATGCTCCGTCCCGCCGAGGTAGCGGCTGATCCAATCGGTACCGACAAACGGAAGACCGAAGCTCTGGAGCTCACCGAGAACCTTACCACCTCTTGACGCCACAGAGGGCGCGTTAAGAAATAACTTAGTCACTTTTGTGGGCGCGCTTCCTGTTCGGAGCTATGGTGTAGTTCCATTCGCCATGAAAGTCATGAGGAAACATATTGACGGCAGCGAGTTGCGCATCTGAGACCTTGAGGCCCTTGGGGTATTTCTTTTCGTCGAGTTCAGCGCGTACGGTCAGGCCCGTCTCGGTAGTCGTAGCGGCGATGAGCTCGACGATTGTGCGGAAGCTGCGCAAGGGTTTGCCTCGCCAATTGATGCTGATGAAGGAAAAAAGCCGGTGTTCGATTTTATTCCACTTGCTCGTTCCAGGGGGCAAGTGGCACACCGTGATCGGAAACTTGAGTTCGTCAGCCAGTTTCTGTAGTTCGATTTTCCACAAACGGACGCGGTAGCCATTCGATCCACCGCCATCAGCGGTCACCAATAGGCCCTTGGGTTTCGGATAGCGCTTCTTTCCCATGGCCTTCCACCAGCGGCGGATGGCGTTTACCGCAAAAGCGGCAGTGTCGTGATCCGTTCCTACACTGACCCAGCCAGTATTGTTGTTGATGTCATAAACGCCGTACGGTACGGCGCGTTTCAGCTTGGGATCAATGAAGTCATGTACATTGACCTCTTCGGGTTTGCCTTTCGGTCTCCATTCGCGGCCCGCATTCTTGAAATTGCCGATCAATTCCTTCTTTTTCGTATCGACTGAGATGACCGGTTGGCCATCTGTCAAAAAACTGCCAGCCTTCTTGTTGATGTATTCGAACTGACCATTCCGGTCCATATGCTCGCTTCCTTCGCGGGATTTTCGGTTGGCCTGTAAGCTATAGTGCAACTTGTGCAGGCAATCCCCAACGACCGGATAGCTGATCTCGTGCCCCTTGCCTTTCAGCTCCACACATAGCTTCCGCAAGCTGAGCGACGTCCACAACTGCTGCCGCATCGGGTCGCCTCGCGTCGCCGGTTCGAGCAGCGATTTAAGGTCGGCAACAAGGGTTGGGTCTTCGGATATCCTCGATTTACGTCCGCCACCCTGCCGGCGTATTCGGTCATCTCCCACTGAGGCACGATCTTGGAGATCTTCAAGCCCTCGATATATTGTCCGCCGGGCCAGCCCCGTCGCCTCAGCCACGGCGCTCACGCCGCCGTGGCCAATCATATGTGCTTCCGACGCCGCCCAGCGTCGTCGGCTCCGCTCATCCAGCAAAGGAGCCATCGCCTTCCAACGTTTCCGAAGAGTTCTGATGTCAGAAGCGCTTATCACCCGGCGATTCTATCGCCGCTGATTTTCTTTAGGGAATCCCCAAGCAAAAATTCTTACAGAGTGTGATAAAATTGACTTAGTTATTTCCTAACAAGCCCTAAGCGTTACCGATGGCTTGTCAGGTGTCGGACCGCCGCCAGGGTTAACAAGGAGCCAGGTGTTCGCAATCTGGATGTACCCTGGCGCTCCACTGCCGTCGCCCCTGCTCAGAATGCGACCTCCGAAGACCGTTTCGTAAAATCGAAGCGATCGCTCTACGTCGGCGACGGTGAGAAAATGCGCGACGGTAAACCCCTAGCGCGGTGGCATCTCGTAGCTCCTCTGGCCGACTTGTACTTTACTCATGGATGACTCCAACCGGGTTAAAGTGGGTTTATCCTACCGGGGATACCGTCGGGCGATCAGTTTTTTTGCCCCCCGGTACCTTGGACTGAGGAGCGTTGGCCGGCCTCCCTGTACGCGGCTCGAAAATTTGTAGGGTTTCGAAAACCTTCGTTAAGGTCTCTTAACGTCTTCGGTCCGCGTACAATCGGCATCGTGCGCCCAGTCGGAAACGGGCCATCAATAGGCACCACGACCCGGATGCCTAGCGAGCGGTCTGTCCCCGGAGGTCCGTTACGTCCTTTGCCGTGAGCTTTGAGGCGGCACTGCCAAATCGGCCGGTAACGTAATTGGCCACCGCCGCGATCTCGGTGTCCGTATAAATGCTGCCAAACGCAGGCATCGACATCGCGCCCGGCGTGAAGCGTTGCGCGCCGGAAATGACAATCTGCGCCACATTTGTCGCGGTCGGGTCATTAACTGCGCGGCTGCCCGAAATCGTGGCAAATGGCGAGAGCACGCTTACGCCGGTCCAGCTGTGACAGCTGGCACAGGCCTGCTCGAACACCTTGCGGCCGAGCGTTTCCGCGAGTGCGCCGCCCTGTTTCGGCGATGCCGGCGCCGACGGTGCGAGCGTTGCAGGCTCAGATGACGCGACCGCAGGAATGCTCCCTAGATAAGTCGCGAGCATCCGGATGTCCGTTGGCTCCATCTGGTCAAGGCTGTGATCGACCGCCTCGCCCATGGGCCCGGATGCCGTCCCGCGCCCCATCGCATGACCCTTGGTGAGATAGGCAATCACCTCATCATCGCTCCATGAGCCGATGCCCGTGCCTTTGTCAGAAGTGATGTTATAGGCCCGCCAACCGGCGGCAACGGCACCCGCGAATTTCCGCCGGTTGTCCAGCGCAAAAGCAAGGTTGCGCGGCGTGTGACATTCGCCGCAATGCGCCAGCGCTTCGGCGATATAGGCGCCCCGATTCCACTCCGCGCTCTTGGCGGTATTCGGCGCAAAGCGCGCGTCGGGATTGAACGCCCATGACCAAAAGATCATCGTCCAACGCTGATTAAAGGGAAATTGCAGCGTGTCACGCTGATTCTGCTTACGCACAGCGGGCAGGCTGAATAGGTAGGCCTTGATGGCCAGCGCATCAGCATCCGTCATGAAGGTGTACGATGTGTAGGGCATGGCTGGATAAAGCCGTGCGCCGTCCTTGCGGATGCCCCGCTGTACGGCGTCGAGGAAGTCTTCATCAGTGTAATTGCCGACGCCGGTTTCTTTGTCGGGCGTGATGTTGGTCGAATAAAGCGTGCCGAATGGCAGTGGGAAAGCGAGGCCACCGGCAAAAGCCTCGTCGCCTGGCGCAGTATGACAAACGACGCAGTCAGCCGCCTTGGCGAGGTATTCGCCGCGCCTAACGGCGTCGGCGTTGGCGAGATCTGCGGGAGCGCCGGTCGGATTGGCTTCGTGATAATCAGCAAGCAGAACTGTCGAATCGCCGGCAAACGCGAGCGGCCCGGGACTCAAGGTGCGCCAAGCCAAGACACCGATGGCGACGATGACGATAGCAACGACTGCGACAACGGCGATGCGACGCATGGCGGCTATGCCTTCTTCGTCGCAATAGCGGCACGATCGATCGGCAGCCGCCGCAGGGGAACGCCGGTTGCCGCATAAATTGCGTTGCGCAAAGCTGGCGGGCCGGCGGTAGTGCCTGTCTCACCTATACCGCCGGGATGCTCGGCGCTCTTGATCACGTGGACGTCGATCGGCGGCGTCTCGTCGATGCGCAACATTCGGTAGTTGTTGAAATTCGACTGCTGCACGCGGCCCTTCTCGATCGTGACCTCGCCCCAAAGCGCCGCCGTCAGGCCGAAGATTAATCCGCCCTGGAGTTGCGCCATGATGGTATCGGGATTGACAGCGATACCGGTATCGACGGCGCACGTGACGCGGCGCAGATGCACGGCGCCGGCATCGTCGACCTCGGCCTCAACCACGGTGGCAATGAAGCTGCCAAAAGACGGTTGCGCGCAGACGCCTCGACCGGCGCGAGCCGGTAGCGGCAAGCCCCAGCCGGACTTCTCGGCGACCAGCTTGAGCGCAGCCTTAAGCCGCGGCGTGCCTTCCAGCATGCCTAAGCGGAAGGCGATCGGGTCCATGTTCGCCTTACGCGCGAGCTCATCGATGAAGCTTTCGATTGCGAAAACATTGTTGTTCGGTCCAACGCCGCGCCAGAAGCCGGTCGTCACCGCCGGCGGCTCCACGCGCGCATACTCGACGCGCTTGTTCGGAATGTCATAGGGCATGTCCACGGCACTATCGACGGCGTCGATGTCGATGCCATTCTGGAAAGCGGCCGGAAACCAGCGCGCCATCACCGACGACCCGCTGACCCTGTATTTCCACGCGACGATCCTGCCGTTCGAAAGGGATGCCGAAATCGTGTCGCGATAAGCGGGGCGATAGACATCGTGCCGCATATCCTCTTCGCGCGTCCATACCACCTTGATGGGTGTCGGAACTTCCTTGGCGATGCGCACTGCGCTCGCGACCATGTCAGCTTCCAGCCGGCGGCCGAAACCGCCGCCGAGGTAATGGTTGTAGACTTTCACCTTGTCGATCGGCAGGCCAGCGGCCTTCGCCGCATATTCCTGCGGCCGAGTCTGCACCTGCGTGCCGGTCCAAATCTCGCAACCATCCGGCGTCAGGCGCACCGTGCAGTTCTGTGGCTCCATGGTGGCGTGGGCGAGAAACGGCACCTCGTAAGCGGCATCGAGGCGTTCGCCTCCGGTTAGCCCTTTGTCGACGTCACCCTCGGATTTGGCAACAACACCGCCCTTTTGGCTTGCCGCGCGGAGTTCGTTCCAGACATCAGCCGAATTGATCTTTGCGTTTTGCCCTTCATTCCAGGTCACCTTGAGGGCGTTGAGCCCCTGCCACGCGGCCCACATATGATCGCCAACGACCGCTACGAGATCATCGAGCACAATGACCTGCTGCACACCGGGCAGCTTTTTCGCCGCGCTGTCGTCGACATGTTTTACCTTGCCGCCAAGCACAGGACACTGGGCGAGGGTGGCGAACTTCATGTCCGGCACCATGACGTCGATGCCGTAGATGGTCTTGCCATCGGATTTGTTAGGCGTGTCGAGGCGTTTCAGCGGCTTGCCGATCAATGTAAAATCATTCGGGTCTTTAAGCTTCGGCTTCTCCGGCACCGGCATCCTACCGGCGGCATCACCAAGTTCTCCGTAAGTCAGCGTGCGATTGCTCGCTGTATGGGTGACCTTACCATTTGAGGCGCTGCAGCTGTCCGGATCGACCTGCCATTGCGCGGCTGCGGCCGCAATCAGCATCGCGCGCGCGGCCGCGCCCGCCTCACGAAGTTTGTTCCAGAAGGCGCGGATCGAGTTGGAATTCCCGGTTACCTGAATACCAAAAAGGGGATTGCCATATAATTTGTCACTTGGCGGCCCGTGCTCGATCGCAACCTGTGCGAAGTCGGCGTCCAGTTCTTCGGCAAGGATCATGGCGATCGCGGTGTAGACGCCCTGACCCATCTCGGCCTGCGGAAGCACTAATGTGGTTTTGCCAGTACTGTTGATGCGGATGAAGGCGTTCGGTGCAAACTGCGCCTCGGGAAGATCGGGAGGCTGCTCTGGCTCATTGACCGGGGCTGCGCGCAGTGGCCAATGGAAGCCCAGGACCAGGCCGCCAGCAATGCCGCTTTGCAGGACAGTCCGGCGCGAAGGGACGGCGTGCTTTGACGACATGACACCCTCCTATGCCGCACCCGCGGCGCTTTTGATGGCTTCCCGGATACGGACATAGGTGCCACAGCGGCAGATATTGCCTGCCATCGCTGCGTCGATGTCGGCGTCATTGGGGTGCGGATTGTTGGCGAGCAAAGCCGCCGCCGACATTATTTGCCCCGACTGGCAATAACCGCATTGGATGACTTCGAGATCGAGCCAGGCCTTTTGCACCTTGGCGCCCGCCTCGGTCGCGCCGATGCCCTCGATTGTGGTGACGGCTCGATTGCCAACCGTCTCGACCGGAAGAAGGCACGAGCGCACGGGATTTCCGTCGATATGCACGGTGCAGGCGCCACACTGGGCGATGCCACAGCCGTATTTGGTGCCCGTTATGCCAAGCACATCGCGCAACACCCAGAGCAGTGGAGTATCGCCATCGACGTCGACGCTGTGCTTCGATCCATTGATGTCAATTGAGAGGCTCATCGCGTTCACCGGTGTCGATATGACGTTGCTCGGATCGAGCCCATCCCTTGAAACGAATTTCACCGCGGCAGGTGCGTGATCCCGGCAGGGGCGCGCTTCAGGGCCTCTTCATGGTGTTTATCGGCCGAGGTCTCAAGATTAGTCACGCAGCGCCCAAACTTGTCGGCGTTTGCGGGCGATGCTCCGTCCCGCCGAGGTAGCGGCTGATCCAATCGGTACCGACAAACGGAAGACCGAAGCTCTGGAGCTCACCGAGAACCTTACCACCTCTTGACGCCACAGTCCAAGGCGCCAAACCATTGTACCTAAGGATGAGTTCAATAAACCCGAAGTCGGCGGCACCAGGTACGCGCCGGACCGTCAAACGCTTCTTGTTCGCCGGCGCAGATCGCGCCGGCGACACTCAACTTGTTGATTGAAGAACGGTAAAATGGCCGTCCAATCCTGTCGGTCATGGTCATTCGCTGGTCTCCTTCTGGCTTCCCAGTTTGCGTTGAGTTTTACTAAGACACTGCCGCCGAAGGGTGATGAGCAGGATTGCAACGACCATTAAGCCTTTCGTCGCGCTTCCGCGCCTAGTACGAGTCCACCGCTTAGACCCCGGCCACTGTCGGTCATCCATGTCGGGCGGAACGCAATTGAAATGCCAGTCGGCGAAAGTCGGCCGCGAGGGCGTCAGTGGCCCTCAGCCGCCCTTTCTGCTCCCTCAGCATTCGCGTGCCGTGAAAAAACGCCTTCCGGCCGGCCCCTGAACCGCCTTAGAGAAAAAAGTCACCGTTCCCAGATTCTCTTTCCGTCGCGCCGAACAGTTCACAGCCGAAATGGGAGCTGAACCTCAGCAACAGACGCAAAGGCATTAGTCGTAAAATTCTGGAAGCAATCTCAGCGTATCAGATTGCGCCTTATCATGGTTGATAAAAAGCTTCGCCCGGTGCGTCGCGATGATCCCCCTGACTCGGTCCATGGAGGCTATTGACGCGATCCTGTCCGTATTTAGAGAGGGCACTATGTCTTCGTCGAGATTTTCCTCCGAGTGAACGACGTCACCGGATAAGATGATGAAACCGGAATTATTTAAATGAACCAACAAAGATTGATGTCCAGGAGTATGCCCTGGGGTCGAAATCAGCACGACGCTACCGTCCCCAAATACGTCCGTATCGCCGTCGAGTAAATGAAGCCGCTTGGGAGTGCCCAGGACCGCGCGCCAGAGCCTTCAGCTGATTCACGTTCTCGTTCGCTCCATCCGGAGAACTGATCCACGAATACTCCGATTGTTGCATCAGAATAACTGAACCTGGGAACAAATCTATGTTGCCGATGTGGTCGCCATGAGTATGGGACACCGCAACATAAGTGATATCGCCCGGGTTAAGTCCGATCGCCGCCAGTTGCACCGTTATCGTCTTATCCAAATGATAGACGATTAACTTTGGCAAAGTTGACCAGCCTTTTGGGTCGTTTAACGTGGACTCAGGAACGCCGGTGTCCCAGAGTATCCATTCGCGTCCCCGCCTTATGAGCCAGCAAGTCGACGAGAATTCGATGCTCCGCCCGACATTTTCCCCTGGCGTCCATACCGACTCGTCGTTGGCAACGGAGCGGCCGCAGTCCAATCGATAAAGCCTTTGCGCGAAACCGGCTGTCACCGGGTCGGGTAGCTTCGGCTCAGCGCTCGCGATGCCGATGCAGCTTATTGAGATAGTTGAGACGATCAAAACCGATATGATTGCCGTTTTTGTATGCTGGAACATGACTCACCCGTTCTCTCGCAATCCTTCGAAGAATGGACCAAGCCCCGTTTGCAAGCTTGCTCCTTTCTTTGCTATTCAACTTTGGGAGGGCTTCGGTCATATCAACGTATAGCATTGTGGAGTAATGGTCAGGTCGGCGGCTAGCGGGGCACCGGCCAGATGTTGGTTCAGTCCTCCACTGAACTCTAACACAGCTTTAAAAAGCTGGGCAATAATCTGGCGTGGCGCCAGGTAAAACGCGAACCCGGGGGTCAGAGGATGATCCGCGAACAGGCGACGCCATCATCATCATTCCTTTCCCGACGCCGGGATCAGGAACCGCGCGTCACCACGCGCGAGCTGCCGGGCGAGGCCGGCGCGAAGGTGGTCGGTGCCGTAGCGGCGGAGGTCATCGTTGAAGTCGCCGAGCACCGCCGAAAGGACGAACACCTCAATGCCGGCTGCGCGGGCGCGCTCGGTTAAGACGCCGGCCACCCTGTGGCCCGCCGGATCGCTGTCGCGGGCGATGTAGAGACGGCGCAAACTCTGCACTGTCAAAGCAGCAAGGTGATTGGCCGATAATGCAGCGATCATCGGCATGGCGGGCAGGGCCATGCGGAGGGATAGGATGGTCTCGATGCCTTCCCCGGCTGTCAGGATGTCCGGCCTGCCAAGAGTGGAGCCCGCAGGAAAGCGCACGGCATTTCCAAGCAGGAGACCCATTGCGCGCCGCGGCGTCTCAACAGGAGCCTTGCCGTTGCCCGAAGGATCAAGCCAGGTGCGATGCAGAGACTCGGGTCCCGGGGGTCGCGCGCGCGTGGAGGGATGCTGAGCGAGGGTAACGCGGGGCTATGCGGTCATTTTTAGAAGGGCTTGGGGTTTGGATCGACCCCGTACCTCAGCGGGCTGGGTCCCGGCTTTCGACGCCGGCGGCAGGGCCCGGGGGCTGGCGGCGCGGACGGCAGGCTCACGGTGCTCGACCGCAACGGCGGCCCCGGCGGCAGCATCACCAGGGTTCGATGCAGCCGGTGCAGTGGCCAGTTGCGGGACCCCAAAAGCACACGGCGGGGCGCAGCCGCAAAAAGCTGGGCCGACATAGCAACGTGATTTGTCCATGCTCCCACTTGGCTCCTGCCTAAGAACTGATTCGACGTAGTCGACCCACTACCTAGCGTGGTTTGGATAAGGGTCGATCAATGGACGATCTCACTGGGCCGGCGGCACTTCAAGGGCGGTCATCACGGCTCCGGCCGCCGAGAACGCAGCGGCGGCGATTAATCCCCACTGCCATCCGGAACTCAGCGTCCCGAGGCCGGCGCCCAGCGCCACGCCGGAAAGCTGCGCGACGCGAGTTATCGCGTTGTTGATGCCAGACGCCAGACCCTGGTCAGATGTTGTTACGCTCGAAAGCACCGCGGCGGTGAGTGGCGCCACCAAGATGGCGAACGAAATCCCCAGCATGGCCTGCGGCACGATCACTCCGGGGATCAGCGCGGCGCCCTCTGCGAGCGCCATCCAGACATAGGCGACAGCCGCGCCGATCGCTCCCGCAAACAGCATGCGGCGGACCCCGAATAAATCGGCAAGGCCACCGAAGAATCGGGACAGCAGGCCGACACCGAGTGTGAACGGGAGAAAAGCCAATCCTGCTGAGGCTGGCGACAGAGCACGGTGATCAACAAGTTCGAACGGCAGCAAGAAGAACACGATCGCGAGCCCCGCAATAGATCAGTAGCGTTGCCGCATTCAATCCGACAAAGGCACGGTTCTTGGCAAGGCGGGGCGGGGTCATCGGATGCGTACTCATGCGCTCCCAAATAACGTAAGCGCCTAATCCGGCGAGGCCGATCACGCCGGCGCCGAGCATTCGCATGTCCGCATTGATTGCACGATGCGCGTCGCTGCCGATCTGGCTCAAGCTCCACGCCAGCAAGCCAAGCGAAAGGCCGATCAGGCTTGCGCCTACAATGTCGAAGCGGTGCGGCTCGATCTGGTCCACGGGCGCTGCGAACCAGAGCAGGGCAACGGCCATCGCGGCGATCGGCGGATTGATCCAGAAAATCGAGTGCCAGCCGAATTGAGTGGTCAACCAACCGCCGACAACGGGTCCAGCGGCGGAGGTGAGCGCTGACGCTGCCGCCCACACGCCGATCGCACCCACTCGTTCGTCCTTCGGATAAGTGGCACCGATCAGCGCGAGGCTCGACGGGGTCAGCAAAGCCGCCGCAGTACCCTGGATGATACGGCCAATGATCAGCCAGCCGGCTGTCGGCGCCAGAGCGAGGGCAGCCGATACGGTGCCGAACATAAGACAGCCGATCACCAGCATGCGGGCCTTCCCGTACGCGTCGGCCAACGCCCCGCCGATCAGCGTCAAAGCTGCAAGCGTCAACAGGTACGCGTTCATTACCCATTGGACCGTGGCAAGGTCAGCCCCAAGTGCCGCACGCAGACTCGGCAGAGCGACCGTGAGTACGGAGCTGTCGATGAACGCCATCGAGGATGCAAGCACACAGGCCGTGAGGACGACTCGACGGCGCGGCACCGGGATTTCGCGACGCAATTGCCGTGGACACGGCTGCGCGTTAATGACGCCCGTGCCGCATAAATCCCCGAACGGCTTCACGATCCGAATCTCCAGGCCAGACCGTCCCAGAATCCGTGCCCTCGGCTCACGCAACATAGCTTCAATGAATGCGATTGGCCGGACTTCTGGAGCAAATCGTTTCATCTGCCCGAACGCAAGTTCTTCGGACTGACTTATCGAGAACGCCATCTCAGTCACACGGCAGAAGCGCTCCTGCGAATGCTGACTACGACACAGGCCGCAAAGCGCTCGCAGAACAAGGCGAATAGCTGGAGTTGTCAATGCAGCTGATGCGGGGGAGGTCGATCGGATTTGATCGCGATCGGCGCTTCACACCGGCGCTACTGATTTCGCCGGTCGTAGGAGATCGGGTAGGCGTTGTCGCGTGCGGCTAGGCTGCAGGTGAGGGCTGCGATTCACGCCCACGTGAGAGCCCGGCCGAGCGTCTTTAAGCAGCGCGTCATCGGTTCACCTTTTTCCTCACCAAAGCCGCGATGGCGCTGTCGACACCGATCCGACCCGCGCGCGCTCCGGCGCCTCGGTTTGGAAAGTCGATCCAGCCCTCGTTGAACCCGTCGACCATCTGTATGCGGGGAAGCGGGTTGCGCATGCCTTCGCCGCGGAAAATGTCCTCCCAGCGGGCGCGGGGCACAGCTTCGGCACGGACCGATCGGCCGAGAGCCTTCGCGAAGGCGGACGCGATTGCGTTTGGTGTCACCCTCTCGCCCTGGAGCTCGACGATGCGGAGGCCGGCCCAGTCCTCTTGCAACAGCGCGGCTGCGGTCCAACCGACATCCTCGGCCGCGATCATCGGGACTGCGTGGTCGAGCGGTTGAAGATAACTGCGGATCACACCGGTTTCAGAGGCCGACACGAGGTCTGCCGCGGCGTTCTCCATGAACCAGCCGGCCCGCAGGAAGCTAATCCGGATTGGCAAATCGTCCAGCGCCCGTTCCAACAAGCCGAGTTGGTTGAGCAGGTTGGGTTGCGCCGCGTCAGCTCCGACAGTCGAGAGCACCACGACTTTCGGTGGCAGCGCTTCCGCGAGTGCCGCGCGCAGCGTTCCGATCATAGCCTTGGCCTCCGGAAATCCTGGCGCGGGATCGAAGATGGGCGGCAGCATCGCGAAGGCGCCCTGGACGTCCGCGAACGCCGCGGCGAGCGCGGCAGAATTATCGAAATCGGCGACAGCGATGTCGCAACCACAGGCCACCCATGGCGCACCCTTGGCTGCATCGCGCACCACCGCGCGAACGGGGAGGCCAGCGTCAAGCAGGGCGCGCGCGACGGCGCCGCCGACCTTGCCGGTGATTCCGGTTACGGCAAACATAGTACGTTCCCTACCCGTGGTTCGACGATCACCGCGGCAGCCTCTCGCCATGTGGCACGCCGGCGTATTGATCCCAGCGCCAATAGATCAAAACAACCGTGACTAAAAATCAGGAATAACTCATGTGTCTGAAAAGGCTCCGCCTTTTCAGGATCGTGCGCTAAGCGCCGAGCAGCCGGAGGCAGAACTCAGTGAATACCTGCACCTTTGCAGAGCGATGATGACGAGAGGGGAATACCGCGTACAGCGGAAAAAGCTCGTCCGGCCAGTCGGGGAAGAGTTCGATCAGGCTACCCGCGCGCAACAGCTCGCGGGTGCCCAAGGCCATGACCTGTGCACTGCCAACGGCCGAATGTCGCGATGGTTGATTGGAAACGCGAGCGGCCATCTCTCTCGCAGGATCGTCAGTGCCTGCTGGGCCTCGTTGGTGCCACGCTCGCGTTCGATTTGGTTCTGAGCTAGGCTGATGGAGGCGATTTTCAAGAACGCGAGGCCGCTGGAGTTGAGATTTTCCCAGTCCTTGGCGAGACGGCGGCAACGGTTGAGCCAAGCAATGGTGCGCTCGACGATCCACCGCTTGGGTAACGGCACTAATCCTGAAGCGCGATCCGATCGTTTGACGATCTCGGTCTTGAGATAAGGCAGCATTTTAGCGAGTCCATCGGCAAAAATCAGACCTTGATAGGCGCTGTCAGCAAACAGCTTCTGAAGAAATAGAAACTTACCAAACAGCGTAGCCAGCAGCCGCAAACCACTATCGCGATCCTATACGTCCGCCGCGTATACTACTACGTGCACCAACAGACCGAGCGTGTCTACGAGAATATGCCGTTTCTTGCCCTTGATCAGCTTGCCCGCATCAAAGCCGTGCAGATCTATGTTAACCCCCCTTTTTCCGCGCTTTTCACTCTCTGACTGTCTATGATATCTGCTGTGAAGCTATCTTCACGTTCCGCCCGTTCGCTACATTCCACTT
The DNA here is from genome assembly GCA_963844635.1 of uncultured Alphaproteobacteria bacterium. GTDB lineage: Bacteria > Pseudomonadota > Alphaproteobacteria > Rhizobiales > Xanthobacteraceae > JAJPKK01. The sequence continues at coordinate 619,861 of CAWJPD010000008.1, read as the reverse complement.
ACAGCGCGTGATGAATGCGATCGAGCACGCTGTCACATCTCCACCAGACTAAATAGTTGTACACCGTGCTGTGCAACAAAAAATCCTTCAAAAGAGCACTCCACTGACAGCCAGTGCTCAATATGTACATCAAACCATTTGACCACCACACTCATGTCCGTGCTGCTCTTACCACCACCAAACCGCAGCTACGTAATCAGCCGCGCAATAACTGTCCACTCCTCTTCCGTGAGATCTCTCAAATATCTCAGATGATCTCAGTTATATCTCAATCAATTCCTCTACTTATACATGATGACGCCCCATCTTAGTCGAAAGGCAGCTCGGGAAGTCGTCGCAAGTCCGATCATCGGCGGGCGCTACGGACCACTCGCATGCCGCCCTTGATGATGCCCGACTAGCGGACGCGAGCATGCGTGGCTATCGCCACAAGCGCCATGCCACCAAAAATCATGTTGATGCCAACCAGCAGCCCGAGCGCCCAAGCAGCAGTACCGGGAAATCCTGCGAAGATAATGGCAGCGAGCAGAAGGTCAATGATGCCGCTGATCAGCATCCATTCCCAACGTCCCGATAATTCCCGCCGATGCTCCAGTGCATACATGATGCTTGCGAGACCCTCGACTACAAAGAACACGATCAAGACCAGGGTAAGCGACAGTGCTCCGGCAATCGGCTGGGCAAGCAGGACAATACCTACGCCGATGGCAATCAGCGCTGACACCAGCGACCACCAAAACCCCGGTGCCCGCCTTGCCCCGAAGGTCGAAACCAATCCAACGATGCCGCTGACGAAAAAAATCCAGCCCAAAATTATTGTCACCGCGATAGTCGCGAAAGGCGTCAGAAAGATCGCGAGGGCGCCGAGAATAACCAGAACAAATCCCTCAACGAGGAAGAATGTTGAATGCTCCCGGACCGCATTCGCGGCTGCGTTTCCGACCGCTGTCGCCTGTGTCCGATCAAGTAAGGACATTTTAAACCTCCACCGACCATCTCGGCTCCTATAAGCCTACATCAATTGCCCAGTATCACGTTTTAAGGGTGGGAGATATACGTCACTTACACTTGCGCGCTGATTCAGATCATGCACAGGTACTCTTGGGGCCGCTTGGTGCGCTCGGTCGCGCATCCTTTGCTGCGGTTCGCGATCGTCCCGATCGTTGCCGCGCGGATGCCCGTGCAACCAGATCGGGTTGGTTAACCGCCTCGGCGCCGGCGAGTGCGCGCCGCGCGCGGTGCTGATTAGCCCGCCATATCGCTGAGAGAGTGCTCAGGTGGGCGTGCCGGATTTCTCCTCTTCCAGTGTGACGGCGACCGCGGCGTTTGCCGACAGGCGCACCGTCTGCCCTTCGACATCCGCGACCAGCCCCAGATCAATGAAATGATGATGACCTTTGTGGCGCCCTTCGCCGCTGTCCGCTTTGGTGAGCTTGATCCTGCCGTTCTCGACGCAATTGACGGTTCCGATATGAACACCGTCGGCGCCGATCACCTCCATGTACTGCTTTACGCTCTTGCCGCTCATTTCGTTTCTCCTCGTTCTCGCTGTCGACGCAGTGAAGGTTGTGACCTGGTTAGGTATGGCCGGTCACCCGCAGAATAACGTTGACAACGTCGTTGGTAACCTTGGCAGCCACATAGGATACGAAGCTCAAATCGATGCCCATTTGCGCTCCGATCACCGGCAGAATGAAGAGCACCCCGATCAGGATCACCATCCCGTAGTGTTCCAGGCTGACCAGTGGGGAGGCAAGGGCTTTCGGAAGCAACCCAACGGCAATCCGTCCGCCGTCGAGCGGTGGCAGTGGCAGCAGATTGAAAACCGCCAGAAAGACGTTGATGATTTCATTCCGCTTGCCAGTTCGAATCCGGCATGCGAGGCATGTTGGACGGGACCGCGCCATCCGTTCAACGCTCACGAAATGCCGGAAAACACTGCGGCAGCTGCATTTGTGAAAGGGGGCAGCTCCAACGCGAATTGTCTCTGTTGCCTGTTTTCGGCCTCATTCACACGATTTGGCGCCGCAAGAGACCCGAGTCCCAAGTGAAACGGATATCGCAGTTCGAATCTCACCGCCCCAGCCAGGCGGTCCGTCTCCGCGATATCATTCCGAGCGGTTCCTGCGCCGTTCGGGATGCATCGGCCGGATATCGAAGCCCCTCTCTCCGGCCCCGGATGGCTTCGCCCGATGGAGCCTTCGCTTGCTCGAGGAGAAGGTCGTCGAACTGCACATTGTCAAACGCGTCAGCGACAACACGATCGGCCGGACGATTAAAAAACAGCCTCAAACCGCAAGCACCATGCCACCGCCTTATGGAGGGTCCCCCGTCTTTTATTCTGCTCGCGTAATCCAGTTGGTACGCAAAGCTGGTTGGATCGAGCCTGATTAAATCATAGGCAAATCTTTCGTTTTGTATGTAATTTTGTATACAGTAATCGCGGCCTTACTTTATTCTGCGGCAACGTTTTCCGAGTGTGCGGGAACCGCCCACACTGAAATCCCGCCGTCGCATGGTCGGCCTCCTACTCGATTCAAAGGCGTGCCGGTCGGATCGGCCACCAGACAACGTTCCTTTGTCGGTGCGGCGGAGTTCGGCGGCGCAGAGGCGACTGGTGGCGTGATCACGGCCGGCGGCGAGGCTGGTGCCAGCGCGTAGGAGTCGTAAAACGACACCGAAATCTCCGGACGCTGCGCGCCTCGCGTCGTCGCAATGACTTCGCGGCCGACACGAAAGAACATGTCCTTTATGTCAAGGCCAGGCGTGGCGATGTTGTTGAGCAGGGCAGCGGTGAAGGGGCTGTCCATGTGCGGGTCGCCGTCGGCCGCTGCCGAAAGATATTAAGTCGCATAGGCGAGGATCAGCCCATCCGGGTTCTTGACCCGCGCCAGTCCGCGCGTTGTCGCGCCCAAGCCCAGCGCTTTCAACTTTCGCACCCGTCCCGCGTCTATCGAGGCGGGCCGGGAGCTTTCAAGAGCACCAGGATTTGACACCGGCAGATCGAATGTACGTGGCAAGCGTTGTCGCGTCCCGTACCGGCTTGAGCCAGACAGATGCTGAGAAGCGTGTCAACGACATCATCACTCAGGCTAAAGCTGCCGCCGACGAAGCCCGCGCAGACGCCGCAAAGCTCTCCTTCTGGCTCACCGCAGCGATGCTGTTCGGAGCGTTTGCAGCGAGTCTCGCGGCGATCGAAGGTGGACGGCTTCGTCAGCAACGCCGGATGGTAGCCAGCCGAGCCGGTGCCCCGATAGCTCTTCACCATGGCCGAAAGGTCCAAGCCATCGATCACCTCGATGACAAACCGCGCCAGATGCCGTTCGGGAAGCCAGTCATCGACAGACGGCGGCAGCAGAAATCCCGTTGCGCGGTCAAATTCTCGGAAATGGCTCATCCTTCGGCACTCCAGCGGCAAATCAATTGCGCCACAATACTTGGTGCCGTGTGTTGTAGGCTAAGTCCGACAGGCTGCTAGAACAATTGGCGGCGCAATAGGTCGTATCGCCTCTGTGATGCGATCTCTCTGCAGGACGCGAGCAGCGCTGCTGGGTTGACGGATTTCCCGAAGCTGAGCCGCAACCCGACCAGATATGAAATCGCAGTGAACCAGGCGCTACGGACTGTTGCGCCGGAACTCGTAGGAGATCAGCCTGGAGCCAGCACCTGACTCGAACAATGTGGGATATCGGCGTGCCGTCGGATCGTAGGTCACCCTCAACCGGTCCCCTTTTACCTCGTAGATTCCTTTCAGACTGCCACCGGAACTCCCCTTGGGGGTCTCATGGTGGAACACGTCGATCCGTTTCTGGTCGGTGTCTAGCTTGAAGAAGTAGGGATCGACATGCTGTTGCCCATTGAGGCGGATGGTGTAGTGGTCGCCCTCCACGACCCACTGCATGTCGCCCGCCTGCGGCTCGCCGTTCCATGTGGCCGAGATAAGCTTCCATGTTCCTTGGAGCCGCTGGCTGTCCCCTGCCGGTTCGGTCTTGACCGCGGTCGGTCCCGGAGTGTCGCCGGGCTTGCACCCAGTGAGGCAACAACTCGAGAAAGCGAATAGAAATCCAGCTCCAACAACTCGCAACGCGCGCATGGCACAATCTTCTTTTCCCTAGTCACAACAATCTAAGCGGAAAAGATGAATTACTGGTGCAAACTCCAATTGCATTTGTATCATTGAAAGCAATTATTTGCGTTCTTATATCAACCCGATCGCGGTCTAGCGCCCCTAACGCTTCGGTCGCAGTGGCCAAACAAACGCCGGTTCGAATCCGAAGACCCGGCGGTTGCGCGTGCCATGCGATCGTGATCACTGATTGCAGCGGTCGTGATCACCTCCTCCGGCATGATCCGCGGCATCGGCCCGGTCTACGCCAAAAAGCTGGTCCGGCTCTTTGGTGACAAAGTCTTTGACGTGATCGAGACGCAACCCGGCCGCCTGCGCGAAGTGGACGGGATGGGGCCGGTGCGCGCGAACGGCATCGTTGCTGCCTGGGCCGAGCAGAAGGTGGTGCGCGAGATCATGGGGTTCCTACACAGGCACGGCGTCGGCACCCCGCGCCGAGTCGGAAATATGTGTGTTGTTGCGTCGCAAACGATGAACATTGTCGACCTTTGACGAGGACCGGCAGGCCTGACGCTTCACGCAGGAATGTGATGTCGCTGAAACTCAGATTTCGTTTCTGATCAGTGAAATTGCCGTGGCCGCCAAGAGCCGGGTCGTGATTGCCCAAAGTGAGAGCGGGGTCGCGCGGCCGGCCGAGCGCGATATAATCATCGCTTTGACCGGCCCCCAACGCATCCGCGGTTAAGACAATGGCGGAAAAACCGGCAGCTCTTGCGCGCTGAACCAGACCGGAGGGCTGAGATTGACCGACGCGCGGCTACATTCAATGAGGATGTGGCGGGACTTAACATGTGCATGCGGGAAATGCTTCACGCACAATCTAACGGGCTACACCACCAAGCGATGGGATTTCGCATCGCGATTGCGCGCTGGTACAGGCGGGCAAACCGTCTGGATACCGCGGAAGTCATCCTGGACGCTGTTCATCTGGACCTGCTTCGATATGGCTGTTCGGAGCGAACCTTCCTCAGTTTCCTCAACGAGGCGGGCCGGGTCCTTGGCGGCCGCGGCGATCCGATCAGAGCCTATGCGACTTATCTGAAACCTTGCCTAGTTCGTGCGCGGGCTGCGCGGATTCTTGCGCGAGGCGCAACAGGCCGCCGTACAGGCGGCGAAGATGCTGGAGGCGATTACCGTGGCCCGAAACGAAGCGGAGCCGGCCGGCGGAGGAGCGAGCCAAGGTTGGGAAGCGCGGCTCGAAGCCGCCGTCGCGGGACGCAGGAAGCTTGTCGCCCAAACGGAACACATCTTCAGCGGGGACATCGTGGAGCGCGACCCGCTTTACGCCTACGCGATTGCGGACGCTGGAGACGTCATCTGGAGTTTGCGCGATCCCGTCGTGGTCCAAGCAGAGCACCAAAAGATCCGCGCTTTCATTGCAGAGCGCCATGCAGCGCAGGCCTGATCGGGAATCTGAATACGCTCAACCTCCGCCATACCGCAGCATCTAGCCATGCCGTCGCATCACGATGTCCGGAGAAGCGATGTCATCACTCGCCTCTCCATGGCAATTTGGCCGCAGCGGCGGACCGCGGGCCGGCCGATTTTCCCGAACAGCTTTTGACGCCGGGAATGGGCGCGCGAACCGTCCAAGCTTGGCCATGGTTGCCGAGGTCGTCCACGGGGCGCCGTATCGGTTCACCGATCCCGCTCGATTTTCGTTGGCGCACGGCGGCAAAAGATCGTCCTCCTTCTTCTTCGGGTTGTGGCCGGCTGGGCCCGCTGAGTAGGAATCCCCACGGAGAACATCTAGCGAGGCTCTGCCTCAGACCGACGAGGCGTGTTCGGCTGCGGCTCCGATCGCCGGTTCATGACGAGCTCTGGTAGAACCAGGCTCAGATAGGACCGCTACGCGGTCTAAACGCCTTCAACAGGCAAAACCGCGACCGGAGCCTTGGCGATGATAGCACAGAGCGTGGCCGATATTCTCGATCGCCATGTCACGCTTGCGGTCGAGGGCATCGACCGGATGTACCTCAACGTTTACGTGCCGCGTCTGCAAAGCGAGGGCGGGGTTGTCGGATTCTTCCGCCAGCACCGTGGCCAGCCGCTGCCGTCGGCGGCGCTGATGAGTCCGATCAGCCGCGACTTCGTCGCCAAGCTGGAACGCATGGTGGCGCACCATGACATTCCCCTCATCCAGTTCCGCAAGGGCCAGCGCAAGGACAGCGTGATGGCGGAGTATCTGGCAAAATTCGGCAAGCCAGAAGGCATCGTGTTCGTCGGCAAGGCTCAGGAGAAGACCCCGGTCTTCCGCACCGAGAAGCGCAAGAGCCCGATCACCGGCCTGCCCTATCCGTGGATCGTGCGCTCCAGCGCGATGGTCAACCACTATTACATTTATGCGGTGGATCGCGACTTCGGCCCGTTCTTCCTCAAGTTCTGCACCTACTTTCCGTTCAATGCCAAGCTGTGCCTCAATGGCCACGAATACGCCAAGCGCCAGCTTGCCCGCAAAGGCATTGCTTTCGAAGCCCTCGACAATGGCATTCTCAGTTGTGCCGATCCGGCACGCCTGCAGCAAATCTGCGATGGTCTTTCGGCCGAGAAGATCGACAGTCTGCTGCGCAAATGGCTGCGCCTGTTGCCGCATCCCTTCACCGGCGCCGATCGCCAGGCCGGCTATCGTTACGACATTTCGATCCTCCAGGCCGAGTTCTCATTGACCCAGGTGCTCGACCGACCCGTCCATGGCCGCCTGTTCTTCGAACAGGTGATCCGCGAGAATCTCGATCTCGGCCGCCCCGAGGAGGTACGGCTGATCTTCAATCGCAAGATCACGCGCCGAACGCCCGGATCGTTCCGCACCCGCATCGTCACCCACGACGTAACCCCGTCCTTGAACGTCTATTACAAGAACACAAGGATCAAGCAGTACCACAAGGAAAACCGCGCGCTGCGCACCGAAACCACCATCAACAACACCTACGACTTCGGCATCGGCAAGCGCCTGCACAATCTTGCCAGGCTGCGCGCGGTCGGCTTTGCGGCCAACCGCCGGCTGCTCGAAATCGAGCGCCTCAGCCATGACTGCATGCTGACCGAGGAGACCTTCCAGAGCATCAACGGGGCGGTTACGGCGGGAGCGCAACGCGCTTCCGGCCTGCGCTTTGCCGATCCGCGCGCCCATCAACTCTTGCAGGCGCTCATTGTGTTCCGTCAGATCGCCGACGGCTTCCGGTGCAATGATCTACGCCGCCACCTTGCCGCCCTGTCCGGCCGCGCCCCAGAACAAATCTCCCAAGGCGCTATGTCCTATCAACTTCGCCGCCTGCGCCTCCATGGCTTCATCAAACGCCCGCCAAAAAGCTTCCGCTACCTGGTCACCGACTTCGGATGGCGCGCCGCCCTGTTCTTCACCCAAGCCTATAACCGAATCCTCCGCCCGGCATCCGCCGCCGCACTTCCAGGCCACGGCGCTATTGCCACGCCACTCAAGCGCGCCTTCGACAATGTCGATGTGCAACTCACCAAGTGGATCGACCATGCCAAACTCGCCGCATAAACTTGACACATTTACATAAAGAGTTGTGACTTAAGCTGGGCTAGTCGGGGGTTTCGATGGCGGACAAGCTTGCACTGAAACGACTGGCTGGTTCCGATCTGTCGTTCTTCGATTTCCACTTCCAAAACGAGACCTACGGCGATCACCGGCAGAAGGGGATCAACCTCAATACGGATGTGTTCGTCGATCAGTTCTATCCACAGGCACACGCCATGATGGGCGCGCGCTGGCCGGTGCTGGTGACGATCTTCGGCCCGGGTGCCGCGCCGGCATATGCGCCGCCGGGTGATCATCGGCGCCCGATCACCTACAACAATTCCAAGAACTGGCGGCTGGACGGCGGCACCGTCCCCGACGATCCGGCGCTGCCGGACCGCTTTCATCCGCTGGCGCCGGGCGATCTGGTCCTTCTGCGATTCCGCGGCGATCCGGCGCCAGCTGAAGTAGATGTTGTTTTGATTGCGGTGGCAACGGATGGGCCCATCCACGCTCGGCTCAATCCGCTGGTTCCCGCAGGGCGTCGGACCACGATTCCAATCACCACGGCCCAGCTCGAGGCGGCTATCGCCGGGATTACGCTGCTTGCCGATCATCCACTGACCGATCTTGAACCCGACCCGGTTGTCGAGGCTGCGATCGAGGACGTGGCGCTGGGCGGCACTGCCGCCCCGGTGTGAATCGGCGTGCAAAAAGGACCCCCTTTTCGGGGTGATCGGCATCCAATCGGGACCCCCGAAAAGAGGGGTTCACATTGGCCTCCATGATTCGTGGGGGCCAGACTGGGATGTTGGTCGTGGAGACAATTGGGAGGATTCGCCGGGCCTTTTTTGTCCAGGGGAAAGCAATCAAGGCGATCTGCCGGGACCTTGGGGTATCCCGGAAAGTCGTGAGGAAGGTGATTCGCTCAGGATCGACCGAGTTTCGCTATCGCCGGGAAGATCAGCCACTACCCAAGATTGGCCACTGGCGTGACGCGCTGGATGAGTTGCTGCTGGGCAATGAAACGAAGGCCGCCCGTGAACGTCTGACGCTGATCCGGATTTTTGAGGAGCTGCGCGGTCGAGGTTATGACGGCAGCTACGATGCGGTGCGCCGCTTCGCGAAGCGATGGGCGAAGGATCGCGGGCAAGTGACGGCGGCGGCCTATGTGCCGCTGAGCTTTGCCCCTGGAGAGGCTTACCAGTTCGACTGGAGCCACGAGATCGTCATCCTCAATGGCGTCACGGTGACCGTGAAGGTCGCCCACGTCCGGCTGTGTCACAGCCGCATGTTGTTCGTGCGCGCCTATCCGCGCGAAACGCAGGAGATGGTGTTCGATGCGCACGACCGCGCCTTCGCGCTATTCAAAGGGACCTGCCGACGCGGCATCTACGACAACATGAAGACGGCGGTGGAGACGGTCTTCGTCGGCAAGGACCGCCTCTACAATCGCCGCTTCCTGCAGATGTGCAGTCATTACCTGGTCGATCCGGTTGCCTGCACGCCGGCCGCGGGCTGGGAGAAGGGGCAAGTCGAGAACCAGGTCGGCCTCGTTCGCGAACGCTTCTTCACGCCGCGGCTGCGGTTCAAAAGCTATGAGGAGTTGAACGGTTGGCTGACCGATAAATGCATTGCCTACGCCAAGGCGCATCACCATCCGGAGTTGACCGATCAAACGATTTGGGAGGTGTTCGAGGCGGAGCGGCCGAAGCTTGTCCCCTATGCCGGCCGGTTCGACGGCTTCCACGCGGTGCCGGCTTCGGTCTCAAAAACCTGCCTGGTGCGCTTCGATAATAACAAATACTCGGTGGCATCGAGCGCCGTCGGCCGTCCGGTCGAGGTTCAGGCTTATGCGGATCGCATCGTAATCCGTCAGGACGGCCGGATCGTCGGCGAGCATCCCCGCACGTGCGGCCGGGGCGAGACGATCTACGATCCTTGGCATTACGTGCCAGTACTCGCTCGTAAACCCGGTGCCTTGCGCAATGGCGCCCCCTTCAAGGATTGGGTGCTGCCGGCCGCGATGGAGCGCATCCGACGCAAGCTCGCCGGTGCCGACGATGGCAATCGGCAAATGGTCGACATCCTTACCGCGGTGATCACCGACGGACTGCCGGCGGTCGAGGCGGCGTGCGCCGAAGCGAGCGTCCAAGGTGTCCACTCCGCCGATGTCGTTCTCAACATCCTCGCCCGCCGGCGCAATCCTGATCCGCCTCCCACCATCTTCACGCCGGCCGCGCTGACATTGCGCCATGCTCCGATCGCCGATTGTGCCCGCTATGACAACCTCAGGAGACTTAACTGATGGAACGATCCGAACTGTTCGACCTCATGGCTGAGCTTCAGCTCTACGGGATGAAGGCCGCCTTCGATGAGATCATGGCGACCGCGGTCAAACGCCAGCACGAGCCGCAGCGCATCATCGGCGATCTGCTCACCGCCGAGATCAATGAGAAGCAGGCACGCTCGATCAAATACCAGCTCACCATAGCCAAGCTGCCGCTCGCCAAGGATCTCGACAACTTCCAGTTCAACGGCACGCCAATTAACGAGACCCTGGTGCGCGATCTCGCCAGCGGCGGATTCCTTGCCCAGCAGCGCAATGCCGTTCTGATTGGCGGGACCGGCACCGGCAAAACACATGTCGCCATCGCCATTGGCCGAAGCTGCATTCGATCGGGCGCTCGTGGCCGGTTCTACAATGTCGTCGATCTCGTCAACCGGCTCGAGGCTGAAACTCGCAACGCCCGCCAGGGCCGGATTGCCGATCAACTGACCCGCATGGACTTCGTCATTCTCGATGAGCTCGGCTATCTGCCTTTCGCTCAGGCCGGCGGCCAACTCCTGTTCCATCTCATCAGCCGGCTCTACGAGCGCACCTCGATCATCGTCACCACCAATCTCGCCTTCGGCGAATGGCCGACCGTCTTCACCGACGCCAAGATGACGACCGCACTGCTCGATCGTTTGACCCATCACTGCGATATCGTTGAAACCGGAAACGACAGCTGGCGCTTCAAAAGCCGAACTGACGATCAACCAACCCGCGCTCGCGCCGTCTCCGCAACCCCGACCAGCTCCGACGGCGCGCGCGCTACCGCCCGGACTCGTCACTCAAAGGGGTCCCTTTTGGATGCCGATAGGGGTCCCAATTAGCTGCCGATTGACAACCGGTGAGTTCGATCCAGCCACCTTCCGCGACCGCTACGAGGAAGCGCTGCTCGTCCATCTCAAGGCCAAACAGGCTGGTCTGCTGCGCGAGAACAAGCCGGCCGTGGCCAAACCGCGACGGGTGATCAACCTCATGGCGGCGTTGCGCCAGAGCATCGCGGAAGACAAGAAGCCACCTGCCGTTGCGACACGCAAGGGCGCTTCTACGCGCGAGCGGGCGTGAGGACTGTGCCGATGACAAGGCCGGACCAACGGTCGGAACAAGGGTAAAGTGAAACGAATTGGGATTGCCGAGTTCATCCGCCGTTTTCTGCTCCACTTTCTTCCTGATGGCTTTCATCGTATTCGGTATTACGGCCTCTTTTCCAACGGGCATCGAGCCGAAAAGCTCTTACTGTGCCGACGATTACTCAATGCGCCGCACGCGCCGGAGGAGTCTCAGCGGGATGACGAGAAAGAACCGCACGCTCCCGACAACGAGCCATTTCGGTGCCCATGCTGTGGTGGCCGTATGAACATCACCGGCACTTTCGCAGGACCGCTCTCCCGGCCGTACCATGTTCGCCGACTCGATGCTTTGTAGCCTTAGAGTTTGCGTGGCCCCTTCACAAAGTGCTGAATTTCTTCCCAGAATAAAGCGAACACTCTGCGCTATCGAGCCGCTATGTGCAGTCGTGAGTTTGCCGGACTGAAATTGCTATTTGCGTTGTACTCGATTTGGAGATTTCTTCCCGTTAGTTCAATTTCAGTCTCAATGACTGGACTGCTGTCCCCGGTCTGGAGTTAACTTTTGACGGAGATGATGGCTGACGCAGCATCTCCACGCGTAACATCAGCGCATCAAATCTCCATAAGTAGTTTTGAAGACAATCGTACTCGGCGCAAGCGTGCGTTTCGGCTATCCGGCTTGGGACGTCGTTGCTTTCACGCACCTGCCCCCGACCAAATTGCCTGAAGCCATTCCGGGATTTCTGCTCCAAAGGGTTGACCGGAAGGTCACCGTGTCGTCCATTCCGACGATTTCGGTCGATGCTGTCGAAAAAAGGCTTGATAAGATCGCCGAACAGTGATTCCGGCGACTCCAGGATCACGGGCTTGGGGAGCCGCGATGATGGGACGGCGGGGCGAGCAAGGGAGTCTGTTCTATCAATTTCGGCTTGATGAGCGCGTTCCGAAGGATCATCTGCTTAGACGCATCGACCGGTTTGTGACAGGGGCGCTTGCAGATATTCATGAGCGCTTAATCCCTACTATAGTGAGATTGGCCGGCCCTCGATTGACCCCGAACTGATGATGCGGATGTTAATTGTTGGGTACTGCTACGGGCTTCGCTCGGAGCGTAGGTTGACGCAGGAAGTCGAGTTGCACTTGGCCTATCGTTGGTTCTGTACGCTTTCCTTGTGTACATGCCGCCGCCACTACCCCGGCGCAGCGTCTGGGCGTATTGGTTTCGCTCGTAACCCAGCCGTGTCAGCCTTCCCCAATATGGCTGTTGGGTCGGCCTGCGCATTGTCCTTTTCGAGGTTTGCTCGGCGTTCACTCGCGTTACGGCCTGCACACTCGCGCCGTCACCGTATATCGTGACCAGCTATCCGAAGGCTTCAACCGCTTCGTTTCCTCCATACCTGCTCCGGTTGCTTCCGGCCGGAGCGGTTGCCGGGTGGGCCTCTCACCCACTGGAAAGCGCCGCCTTGTCACGGCGCACACCCAAAGCAGACATCGAACTCACTGATGGGCGAGAGCACTGCTGCTCTCGCCCTCTTCTGTCGGTCAGTGCGTATTATGGCGTGTCGCCGTACATGGCTTTCAGCTGGCCATGGGCGAAGGCGAGAGCCGGCGGCATATCCATCTTGCCGCCCATGATTTCGATATAGGCGCCGGATTTGCTGGCGCGGGCCGATTTCATCGCTTCATCGAGTTCGCCGAGCGTGCTCACACGAGCAGTGAACCAGTCGGCGCAACCAAGCGTCTTGGGTAATTCGGCGTAATTCCAAGGCGCCAGATCGTTATAGGTCCAGTTCGGATTTGGCTCCAGTGCCCGCTCGATAAGGTAACCACTGTTGTTGAGCACGAAGACAATCACGCTTGCTCCGAACCGTCCCATGGCGCCGATGTCGTTCGCCGTCAATTGATGCGAGCCTTCGCCCGTGATCAGGATTGTTCGCCGGCTCGGGTCGGCGAGCGCAACGCCGAAGGCGGCCGGCGTCGCCCAACCGATCGAACCCCACAGGACTTGTGCTTGCACCTGCACGCCGTCCGGAAGGATCGTTGGCGTTATGCCGAGGCTTGAACTGCCGGTCTCGAGAACGACCGTGTCTCCGGCGCGCAGGAATGCTGCATAGCGCGGATAAAGCGCCGCCATCGTGATCTTGTCGGATGGCTCGCCGTTTACCGGCGCAAGCCCCCACGGCTTTCCCCGGTAGGGCGCCGCTGATGGTTTGAGCTTGGCAAGCTCGGACAGAATGTCCTCAAGCCTGACATTGCCGATGACTTCGTCTCCGATCCTAACGTCGTTGAGTCCGACGGTGATAAACCGGGACAGATCGAGGCGGCCGGAATAGGCGGCCGTGGTGATGTCGTTCAAGTTGACACCACCGAGATCGAGGACGAGATCGGCGCCTTCGACGATTTGCCGCGTCTTTGGCTCTGACGTCGCGCCGACATACATGCCGCCAAACTGCGGATGCCCCTCGTCGATCATGCATTTTTCCATGAGCGTCGTGACAAAAGGACAGCCCAACGCTTCGATCGCCTTCTGCGCCTGCTTTTGCAAGCCGAGCCGCGAAACCGTGAAGGCTGGGAATGCGACGATGGATTTCGCTTTGTTGATATGCCCGGTGATCACCGCCATCGCCTTTTGCAGCGCTGCTTGGTTTGATTGTGGTACAATGGGCTTAACGTTAGCCGACGCCACCGGGGACTGTGCGTAGTCCGACGGCACGGCGATATACGCCGGCTGATTGTTGCGGCGCGCCTCCGCGATGACGCGCTCCATTTCGACGACGCAGTTCTCCGGATTGATGACCGCGTGAACGCACGCCGCGGCGGCGGACAGCGCAACGAAATTGCCGAACACGCCGTCCCCGAGCGTGTGATGGGCGATCTTGTTTACGCGCTGATTCTGATAGGACGGCATTCCGACGACGTGAAAAACCAGTGATCGCTCCGACTTGGCGCCCATGACGCCGTTTATGGCCGAGAGCTCGCCGACGCCATAGGTCGTCGCCAACATCGCTGCGCCCCGGATGCGCGCATAGCCATCGGCAGCGTAAGACGCATTCAACTCATTGGAGCAACCGGTCCACTTCACCTTCGTGCTACTGTCAACTGCATCGCAGATTGGAAAGAGATAATCTCCGGCAACGCCAAAGCAGTGGTCGATCCCTTCTGCGGCGAGGCGGTCGACGATGTAATCGGCGACGCTGATCGCCTTTACGGTTGCTGACGACGAGTCGGACTGTCGAACTGGGTTATTCATGGCATCCTCCTTTTCACTTTGCTGACTTCGTCGATTGGGCGGACCTCTGCCCTCTAGCGTCCTGTGCCTGAATATCGGCAGCGTGCACGCGCCCGTCTTGAAGGAAAACGGCAATATCTTGAAAGAAACGGTGCCGCAGTGGTGCTAAGAGCGCACCGCCGCCGGCGTAATGTGCAAGTGCGTCTGGAATACGCGGGTCATGTGGGCCTGATCGGCAAAGCCGCAAGTCGATGCGATTTCCTTGATCGGCAAACCGCTCTGAGCCAGCAAACGCTGGGCCCGGTAGATGCGCCGCTCGATAATGTAAGCATGCGGGGTTCGGCCAAAGGATTCACGGAAGTGGCGCGTAAAGGTCCATATGCCCATCCCCGCCACTGCCGCGAGAGTTTCAAGATTGACCTGTTCGTGCAGTCTGCCGTCAATGTACTCCGTCAGCCGGCGAACTTGTGCCGGCGACAGCATGCCTTTGCCGCTTGGTTCGCGGAACGTCAAGGCGGCGTATTTGCGCAAAAGGTGCACCGTGAGCTGCGTCGCCAAAGCCTCGACATACAAGGCACTCCCTAACGCGTGGTGCTGGGCCTCGCGCGTGATGGCCGCCACCGCCGCCGTCACGATCGGGTCGTGCGAATTCAATATGTCGTGCAATCGAACATCGGCGACGCAGCGCTCCGTCACCTCTTCACAAATCCGGGACATAAAAATTTCGCTCAAATAGACATGGCTAACGTCGATCGCGTCGGTCCAGTGCCAATGCGATTGCTGCGACCTGCTCAATAGTGAGACATCGCCGGGTCCGCAATGCGTCTTCGTCCATACACCTTCGTAGCGTCGCTCCATAAACGTGTTGCCGCGGCAGTACGATACGATTGTGAAGTCCCTTACCGGCGGCACGAGCACGTCGAGGCCCGTATAGCGATAGCCGCGCAACCAAACTCCTTTCCAGCCGAGATCATCGCTCGCCGCCGTTACTGCCCCGGGAACATATTTTGGCACTTCATTGGGCGTGATAATCGTTCCCATGCGCTCGTCTCCTACCTCTGGAGGTCGGCATCAGAGCCGATCGTTCGTGGCCATCGCCCAGTGGCAACGAGTAGCGGCCCAGTTGTAAAACCGTAAAACGCTCCCGCATAGACGTGCCCAATGTCGGCTTGTGCTCTGACCGCTCACGTGATCGAGTGAAGCGGCGAGATGATGGATATATTTAAGGTTGCAATGATATATTCTTGCAATTCAGTTTTATTCTGACCGAATGTCCGCAGCAGGTCAAACTCGACGATTTGATCCGGGCGGCATGTCCGCGGTCCCCCCTGATCGCTACAGAATGCTGGTCAGCCGGGTTCTGGCGCTTCGGGCCAGGTGCCGACGAAACTGCCCACCATAACGCGGTTAAATTCGGTCTCTGGCTGGATAGGTTCACTCTGAACCCGCGAGGTGATTCCGGCGGCGACAGAGCGTCAGGACGCTGCTCTTCAAGCCTCCCACCGAAGCGGCCGCTTGAAGGCTGCCGTCAAATGTTCGATCAACGCCCGAACCTTGGTTGAAAGGTGTCTGTCCGGCGGATAAACGACAAATATCCCGTCCGATACTACCGGTGTATCCCGCAATACTGGAAGCAACCTCCCGGCGCGCAAGGCGTCGGCCACGATGAATATGGGCAAGACGGTCAATCCCAAGCCGGCGATGGCGGCATCACGAATGGCTTCTCCATTGTCCACGGTCAAACGCGGCCGAACCAGGACAGAACGTTGTTTGCCTAGCTCTTTCACCTCAAAAAGCCAACGCTCACCGATTGGTGCGTTTGAATATCCGATGCATGCGTGATCTTTCAGTTCGTCGAGACTGCTCGGAAGGCCGGCGCGCCTAGCGTAAGTGGGGCTGCAGCACAGGACGCGTTTGCACTCCGCGAGCTTCTTTGCGACCAGGCTTGAATCCTTCAGCCTGCCTATCCGTACAGCCAAGTCGTAACCTTCGCGCACGATATCGACAACCCGATCGTTAAGATGAAGGGCCAACTCCACGTGGGGATGACAAGCCAAAAAGTCCACCAGGACGGGTGCAAGGTGAAGCGTGCCGAAGCTCAACGGCCCCGCCACACGAATTAAACCGCTCAACTCGCCTGCACCGGCGGCGGAGGCGGCTGCGTCATCGAGTTCCGCCAGGATATCGCGGGTGCGGCGATAGAACGCGGCGCCCGCGTCGGTGGGCGCCACGCCGCGCGCAGAGCGACGCAACAGCGTCGCGCCTAACGCGCTTTCAAGATCGGAAATGCGCTTGCTCACCACCGATTTGGCAACCCCGAGACGGCGTGCCGCGGCGGTCAGGCCGCCCGCTTCAATCACCGTCAGGAAGGTGAGGATGTCCTCAAGCTTGTAGCGCATCGTTCGATATTACCGAACCAGGCGTTCGCGCGCTCGGCACTTCCGCGCAAGGTCCCGACATCCGAAATTGGCCTCAACAAACACATGTTGTCGCACAATCGAACGGAGGATGTCATGCGGTCTGCAATTTGGGGCGCCACGCTGGCGGCTGTGATCAGCCATTCTGCCATGGCCCAGGATTTGTTGCCTGATGTGGCGCGCGGGATCGCCATTCGGGCAGACAAAGGATACGCCGTCGAGCAGATCGGAGAGGGGCTTACTTCGTAACAGACGGCTTCTACACCACGATGTTCATGACGACCGGAATGGGAACAATTGTCGTCGATGCACCGCCTTCGCTAGGCGACAAGATGCTGCGAGCGATTCGGGATGTCACCAATGAACCGATCAGGTGGATCGTTTACAGCCACAGCCATGCTGATCACATTGGCGCCGCCGGCATGTACCCGAAAGATGCCACGTACATTGCCCAAAAGGAGACATTGGCGCGGCTGCGACGGACAAACGATTCAGGCCGCATCGCGCCATACGGAGTTTTTGTCGGAGGCCAAGCCGTACCCCTGCCCACTGTGACCTTCGATGATCAATATGAGTTGAAGGTAGGCAGTCAGTCTTTGACCTTGTCTTATCGTGGCAACAACCACGAACCTGGAAATATCTACATCTACGCCCCGCGGCAGCGGGTGCTCATGCTGGTCGACATCATTTTCCCCGGTTGGACGCCATTCAAGGATTTAGCCATCGCCGAAGATGTTACGGGATATATCAAAGCGCACGACGAGATCCTGTCCTTTCCGTTCGACAAGATGGTCACCGGACATTGGAACCGATACGCAACGCGCTCGGATGTCGAGGCGCAACGCGACTACATCCATGACATCGAGCGCAATGCCGTAACGGCGCTGAAATCTGTGGACTTCTACGGGGTTGCCGGCCGGATCGGCACCCAAAATCTGGCGCTTTTGTTCGATACGTACCTTAACGACGTTGCGCAGAAATGCGCCGATGCCACAGTTGAAAACTGGAAGGCTCGGTTAGCAGGCGTGGACGTATGGACCTTCAGTCATTGCCAACAGATCGTCAACGCTCTGCGCGTCGACTAAATTTAGCGTTCAGCGGTAGGGCCGCGCGTAAGGTCACGTCAAAATAAAAATCACTTTGTACGCCGCCGTATTGCCCGCACCGCTTCAGTCCTGCTGAGAGCAGCTCCGAGACGCCCCTAACTGAACAACCAGGCTAGCCAAGAGGACCATATGTCTTGGAACATTGGATTGGCTAGGATTGGCGCTGTGTCTTATGTTTCATGGGGTGTCTTTCACCTGGCTGCAGCAAACGCGGTTTACGCATTGGCGGAGCAGTCGACCGACATGGTGCACGCCCGGCTTCTGCAGGACGCCTTTTATCTTTTGTTTTTCGCAGTTGCCGGCATCCTAATGGCCGTGATCCTGAATTGGCGCAATGACAAACAGGGTTACTGGATGAACGGATTACTCATGGCGTTTGCCGATATTCCCTTCGTGCTATTCGTATTGGTGCCCGGGCTCATACCTTGGTGGCCGGGCCTTGTGGGGCCTGTTCTATGGGTGATCGCCTTCTTGTTCACCACCATTGCCTACTTCTCCCGCGAACCCCAGGGACGCAGCGGGCGCTTCTGCCTGAAGAAGCATCTCACTCATTCCTGAAGATAGCTCGATGATGCCAGCTGTCGCCGCCGCTCACCGCAGATCAACACCAACGCGTCTCACCGCGAGTTGCTCCAAAATCGATCCAGCCGGTCGGAGCGAACGTATGCGATTCGCCAACAAACGTGGAAAAACGCCCCTCGTCATGCATAATCCGGGTTAGTAAAGCGGTTCCCCCTCGATCTACGAGCAAAGTCGAGCGCCAATTTACGCCACGATTTTGTGTTGCGCGTTTCGGTTCGAATCCGATCACCCGAGCATATTGGTCAAGGCCATCGTCCACCGGGGCAAAAGCCTATAGATGCGAATGCGGTAGTCTCTGTCACAGCTGTATAATTCTCTCATGCCGCAGCTCAAACGCGAAAAGTCTCTGCGGCATCGCTTCGGCCCAAAGTGCCGAGATTGCCGCGTGAACCGCTGCGGTTTTTCATCGAATCGGATATCGGAGTTCGAATCCGGCCAAGGCAGGCAAGCAGTTGGTCTCCGGACAGCATCCGAGCCCCTCTCAACGCAAAGCGGCCGGCGACAACATGGTGAGAGCTCGCTTTCACCTCAATTCCAGATTCAAGCTACCAGCTACGGACCGGATTCTTTACCAAAGGGAAAGAGAGGTGAAAGTTCGGATCACGCGAACTGAAAAACGGATGCACGAATTTTGGAAGGTGCCGTCGCGGGGTTGGTAGGAAATGCGGGTGGCGACGCTCCTCACCACCATCCCATCGAGTCTCGTAATCGTGTCACGGGCTGCGGGCAACGGCGCATATTCGAGCGATTACCGTTTCACCACTGCACCGCCGTCGCCAAGCTTGCCCCTTCGCCAGCGGTGGGACGAGGAAACGCGTTCCAGCCTGTGGAGACCGGAGGCTCCAAATGGCGTGCGCCACCTGTTCACTCCCTAACAGGGACCGACGACATGCGCGAAAGCCCGCCACTTTGGGGCTTTTCAGTTCATAACAGGCATCTCCGCCGACCTCGGACTGGGTGGTGGAGCTCGCAGGACTCGAACCTGCAGACAGCCGATTATGATCGGTGCTTTGGTCGATGCTGCTAACCATGAGCTGGAGAGATGCACAACGCAGAACCATCATGCCCGGCGTTCCGTGATCAATGCTCCTCAACTGAGCGATTCCAGCCGCCAGAAAGGGCACAATCGGAGACCCCTGCCCTGAGGACCATCTTGCCGGCGTTTCCTACCGATCAGAGCCTGTTCAGAGAGCAATCTCGTTGTCAGAAAGGACTGGCATTCCGCTGCGAATGGAGCGGTAGTGCGGTTGGGTTCGGGCGCTGATGGCGCCTTGCGAGATCCTGCCCCGCCGGCGTGAGCGCCGAGGCGGGGCTTCGGTGGTGCGGCGAGGCCGCAATCACCGAACGGAGGATCTCGATGTCAAAGGCAGCCAAGAAACCCACCACGTCCTCAGCGGCGCCAAAGGGGCCGGCGCACACGGCGAAGCCCCAAAAGACGCAGCCAGCCAAAATCAGTCCCAAGCCTGAGAGGGCGAAGTCCGGCTCCAAGCAATCCCGGGTCATCGCGATGCTGCAATCGCCTGCGGGCGCAACGATCGGCGCCATGATGAAGGTGACCGGCTGGCAGCAGCATTCGGTGCGGGGCTTTCTGGCCGGGGTTGTGCGCAACCGCCTCAAGCTGAAGTTAAATTCGAAGAAGGTGGATGGAGACCGCATTTACCAGATCGCGTCCGGGAAGGCCGGCAAGACCACGGACCGGCGCTCCAAGCGGGCCTCGGTCTGATGCCGCGCGTGACGATCGGTCCGGCCTTGCCGGACCGGCAGGCGCTTGATGCCGAGATTGCGCAACTGCGCGGTCTTGACCTCGGTGGCCTGCGGGGGCGCTGGCTTGCCATGTTCGGCAGGCCGGCGCCGGCTCACGTGCCGCGCCACCTTTTGCTCCGGACGGTGGCTTATCGGCTCCAGGCCGACCGGTTCGGCGACCTCGACCAGGACAGCCAGCGCCTGCTCGATGGCGCGGCTCCCGAGAAGGCGGCTATTCAACGCAAGAGGCAAGTCGCAAGCCTGCGGCCCGGGACCGTGCTCGGCCGTGAATGGAACGGGCAGATGCACCGGGTCGCGGTGCTCGCCGACGGGTTCGCCTGGAATGGCAACACTTATCCAAGTCTGACCAAGGTCGCGCTGGCGATCACCGGCACGCGGTGGAACGGACCGCGCTTCTTCGGGCTGCGCGACAAGGAGGCACGGTCATGACAGCGGCGTCCACCAAGCCAGTGCGCTGTGCGATTTACACGCGGGTCTCAACCGACCAGGGTCTCGAACAGGAGTTCAATTCGCTCGATGCCCAGTACGATGCCGCCCAGGCTTACATTCGCAGTCAAGCCCATGCCGGCTGGACGCTGTTTCGCGGTAAATATGATGATGGCGGGTTCTCAGGAGGCAACACCGACCGGCCCGCGCTGCAGCGCCTTCTCGGCGACGTGAGAGCCGGCAGGATCGACGTCATCGTGGTCTACAAGGTCGACCGCCTGACCCGATCGCTTGCGGATTTCGCCAAGCTTGTCGAACTCTTCGACCAGCATCATGTGTCATTCGTCTCGGTGACGCAGCAATTCAATACCACCACCTCGATGGGACGGCTGACCTTGAACGTGCTGCTGTCCTTTGCCCAGTTCGAACGCGAGGTCACCTCCGAGCGTATCCGCGACAAGATCGCCGCCTCCAAGCGCAAGGGGATTTGGGTCGGCGGCATGGTCCCGCTCGGCTATGACACCAAGGATTGCAAGATCACGGTCAACCAAGATGAAGCCGAGCGGCTTCGCACGATCTTCCGCACCTACCTTGACGTCGGCAGCCTCAACCTCCTGATGGCGGAGCTGCGCAAGCGGGGGATCGTCACCAAGGTGCGCACCTTGAGAACCGGCAAGACGATCGGCGGCATTCCATTCACGCGCGGACCGCTCGCCTACCTGCTCCGCAATCGCTTCTACATCGGAGAGGCGGTCTTCAAGGGCAAGGTGTTGGACGGCGAGCAACCCGCCATTGTTGACCGTGACCTTTTTGAAGCCGTGCAGGCCAAGCTCGATGCACAGGCCGCGAACCAGAAGAGGAAGAGGGTCAAATCCGAAGCGCTGTTGACGGGGCGCCTCTATGACGATCGCGGTAATCTGATGAGCCCCACCCATTGCCGCAAGGGCGGGGTCAGATACCGCTACTACATCTCCTCCGCCCTGCTTCATGGCGCAGCCGAGGGTGCAGGTTCGGTGCGGCGCGTGCCGGCTGCCGAAATCGAGGCGGCGGTCACCGCCGCGGTTCGCGAGCACATCAAGTCCTCGGAGCCGATCGACGATCCGACGATGATCGCAAGGCATCTTGCACGGGTCGAGATTCAGCCACAGAAGTTGATCGTTCGCCTCGCGGAGATCGATGATGCCGGCATCGAAAGTTCCGACCGCAGCATTCACATCCCTTGGCAGAAACCGCCGTCGCGATGCCGGCGCGAGATCCTTTTGCCGGAGGGGGTTTCTTCGCAAACGCGCGTTCGGCCGATCCGGGCTGAGAATCGCGCCACCCTGGTCGCCGCGATTGCGCGGGGACGCGGCTGGGTCCGTGAGCTGATGGCGGACCCCACCGCCACCGCCGAGACCATTGCCAAGCGCGAAGGCTGCAGCGCCCGCAAGGTCAACATGACGATCTCGCTGGCCTTCCTGGCGCCGGACCTCGTCAAGGCCGCCATCGAAGGCCGTCTTCCCCATCGCATGGGGGCGACCCGCCTGTCTGACTTGCCTGCCGAGTGGTCGCGCCAGCATGAACTGCTCGGCCTTCCAGGTCAGTAGGGGCGCACCACAAACGCTGCCAGGAGCCAGTTACGTCTTTGCACCCTCACAGTGTCTTCCAGCTGTCGTTCGAGATGAATTCCGAGGCGAGCGGCTGATAAGCCTGGGGTCGGGGCACAGCCAGCACCTTGGGCCTGGGGCCGGCATTGATGCGGTCGAGCAGCTGGCCGACCAATCCGAGCGCATCGACCTGATCGTCGTGGCCACCGGCCGGGAAGCTCAACAATTCCGAGCGCAGGTCGGCCAGCCAAGAGGCGCACTGCGGCACATGGAGGCCGAGCATCGCCATGCGGCCGCGGATCGATTGGGCGCGGACCGCCTTGTCGCCGCGGCTCGCAAACTGCTCGCGGCAGGTATAGGCCTGCCGCTCGATCGCGCGGCGTTGGAGGAACGGGCCAACGCCCGAGATGATCTGGCCCTGCTCTTCGGCCCAAAAGGAAGGCTTCCACTTGCGGACCAGATCGCACCATGCCTCGATCCAAACGTCCGACGTGGTCTGGCCACGCCAGAGGTCGAGCAGGTACATCCGGTTCTCCGGGTCGACCCCGATCACGACATGGACCGTGTAGTCGCCGCCGCGCGAGGTGACCGCGTAATCTGATGCGCCATAGACATTGAGCGTTTCGCGCGGCGGCTCGCTGGCGTAGCTGCGCAGCCACTCGGCCTTGAAGTAATCTCCGGTCTCAGGCGCAGGGCGTTGCTGGTACAGCGCCGACCAGTTGCGCGGCAGCTGGGTCGCCTTCTCATGGCGCAGGAAGGACCCATAGCCGTAATCATCATCCCACAGCCATTCGCCGGGTTGGCGGCCGAGCGGATCGCCGGCTTCCGCCTCCGCCGGCAGCGAGACAACCTCCCATGGCTCTCCGCCACTCTGCGCTTCGGCGATGATGCGGCCCGCCAGATCGTCCTCGTGCCAGCGGGTCTGGATCAGGATCACCCAGCCGCCCGGGCGCAATCGCGTCAGCAGGTCGGATTTGTACCAATCCCAGATGCGGTCTCGAACCCGCTCGGAATCAGCGTCCTCGCGCGAGCGGATCGGGTCGTCGATCACGGCACCATCGGCGCGGAAGCCCGCAATGCCGGTGCCGACACCGGCCGCATAATACTCTCCACCGCTTCGAAGCTCCCAGCGCCCGGCGGCGTGATTGTCATCCGAGAGCCTGATGCCCAAGGTGGGGCCGCTTTGCGCGATCAGGTTGCGGACCCGGCGGCCCCATTTCTCGGCAAGTTCGGTGGTGTGCGACGCTGCCAGGAGGGATCGGCCATTGGCCTTTGCCATGAAGTAAGGCGGAAACAGGATCGACCCATAGGTGGATTTGGCCGAACCCGGCGGCATGAACACCGCGAGCCGTCTGATCTCGCCGCGCCCGACGCGCTCAAGATGATCGATTAGCAAGCGATGGTGGGCCGCGGGCTCATAGCCGCAGTGCCGGCACCAGTCGATCAAGCTGCGACGGATGCGTCGCCTCTTGAGCAGAACTTCCGTCGCCATGGCGTGCGACTGCTCCGTCATCAACATCGCCTCATCTGGCCAAAAACCGGGTGAGCGTTCATTTTGCAGGGCTTTGCAGAAAAGCCATCAGCTCCTCGTCGCTCATCTCATCCGGCTTCCGAGTAAACTCCGACCTTGCCGCCCTTCCACTTCGAGGCTTATGCGAGTCAGCGGCAAGCTCGCGTGCCGTGGCGACGAGGGCGCGCTGGGCTGTCACGTTACCCTTCACGGCGGAGGCGACCTGGCTGCGAACGACGGCTCGAAGTGCCGGCATTTTGGTGGTCTTGTCGCCCTCTCGAATCGTCAGCAGGCGTCCGGCCTCCCGCCAGAACAAGCTGGACACGCGCTCTGGATCATCGTGACGAAGCCTGCCTTTCGGATTGCCGGAGTGACCCTTGCGGAAGCGGCTATGGACCGGCGGCTTTCCGTAACCGACGTCTGCGTTCTTTTCGGGAGGATCATCGTCCACGCTCATCGATCCGCCTCCTCGACCAGAGCCGTGAGCCGCTCCTGCGAGACCTCCTCGAAGCTCATGCCGCGCGCTGCATGAGTGGCCTCCTTGCCCGTGACCCGCTCGAAGCGGCGCAGGATGGTGTCGCAATAGAGCGGGTCACACTCGATCAGGCGCGCCAGGCGCCCGGTCTTCTGTGCTGCGATCAGTGTCGTGCCGGAACCGCCAAACGGATCGAGCACGATCTCGCCGCGCCGCGAGCAGTCCTTGATCGCCTCCGCGACCAGCGCTACCGGCTTGACCGTCGGATGCATCGCGAGGTCTTCGCGGCGCCCGCAATTGACGCCCGCGTAATCCCAGACATTGGTCCGGTAGCGTCCGCTCTCACCAAGGCCGAAGGTATTGGTGTGATCAGCCCTGCCGACCTTGAAAACGAAGACCAGCTCGTGCTTGCTTCGATAGAAGCTCCCCATTCCACCGTTGGTCTTGTTCCACACGCAGAGATTCTTGAGCTCGGTAAACACCGCCTGTCCGGCCTTGAGTAGTTCGCCCATATGACGCCAGTCCATGCAGACGAAGGCGATGGCACCGCTTTTCGATAGGGTGGCGGCATTCCCGAGCGTCTGCTGGAGAAAGCCTGTGAAGGTCGCCGACGACATCTCGCCGACGCCCATCGCGAACTCGCGGTGCCGGATGCGGCCCAGCCCGGTCGCATGACCATCGATCGGCACATTGTAGGGCGGATCGGTGAAGACGAGATCGCTTCGCTCGTCACCCATGAGCCGCTCAAAAACGTCACGGTCGCGGGCATCGCCGCAGATCAGACGATGGCGCCCAAGCAACCAGAGGTCGCCTGGCCGGGTCACGGCACAGGCCGGATCGCCATCAGACGATGGGATCTGGTCCTCGGCATCGACCGGTCCGTCGCCGGGGGCAGCTTCGGCTGCCGCGTCGAGCACCAGGTCGATCTCGGCCGCCGAGAAGCCGGTCAGCTCAATATCGAAATCAGCCGCGATCAGCCCATGCAGCTCGATCGCCAGCAGCTCCTGGTCCCAGCCCGCATTGAGGGCAAGCTTGTTGTCGGCCAGCACATAGGCGCGTCGCTGTTCCGCGTTGAGATGAGCGAGCCTCAGGGTGGGCACGCTTTCCAGGCCAAGGAGCTTTGCCGCTTCCACCCGGCCGTGGCCGGCGATGATCTCGTTGTTGTCCCCGATCAGGACCGGATTGGTGAACCCGAACTGCCGGATGCTCTCGGCAATCTGCCGGACCTGCTTCTTGCTGTGGGTGCGGGGATTTCCCGCATAGGGACGAAGGCCGCTGACGGCCATCGCCTCGATGCCCATCGACTGCGGATCGTGAGCGTGTGTCTTCATGGGTGCCACTCCGGTCTGCCGAAACGCGCCGGCTTCTCAGGAAACTTGGCACCGAAGGCCGTGTGTTAAGAGTGGGGGGAAAACACACCGACATCACTGACTGCCTTGGCCAGTTGGTCGGTCGCCAGCTCATGAAGGCGAGAAGCTTTGCCCGATACGAGGTCGAGCCTGCGCAGGCCTTCCGAAAACAATTCGGCAGCCTCAAAGTTTTTGATGCGAGCCGATCGGAATTCCCTCCGCCAGCCAATGAGGAGCTTCGGCAATCGCGACTTCGCTGCCCTGGGGGTCCCTAGATGGGTAAGCCGCGGATAGTCCTTGCTGATTTTTTCTGCCGCGGCGCTCACGCCGAGGCCCGATCGAACGAGAGCTTCAAGGCCGATTGCGCTACGCGCCCGGGCGCGCCAAAGCCGGGAAGGATGGGCGCGCCGATTGTCGGACCGTACCGGTCGCAGAAGCGGATGTGGCGTGCCACTGTTGAGATCGGCGATCGCGGAACCAAGTTCAAACAATCGATTGCTGACCTGCTTGTCGCCGACTTCGGTAAAGAACTGCGCGATTGCAATCACAGCGGCGACAAGGCGCTCACGTTCATTGACGGGAGTGCGCTCATAATGAGGCTCTTGGTCGAACGCCATGGAAACGGCGCCACGAAGCTTGGCGTAGGCCTTGCTCAATTCTGGCACGCCGATCGAATGCGTCACGCCAGACTCCCAAATGGCAGGTTCATGTCGCGGCATCTGCTGTTGGCGTGCGGACGATCAAAAGCGCGGGGAGCGATCAATCCGGCAGAATCGGCGCGCGCGTGCAAGTCGCTTCCAAACGCCGACGAGCCTCAGACAGCCGCGCAAACCGGTCGGACACACAGTCGTACAGCTTCGCCGCAGCCTTGAGCGGCTTCAGCGTGGCTTGGCGATCCGCGTTTCGTATCGCTTTCGCCGAAGTTCGCACATCGACCAACTCTTTCAATTGACTGAACGAATATCATACGCCGATTCGCCAAATCGCGGCCTTCAACCTTTGCAGTATCGCAGTGTCGAGTTTACGAGCCGAATTCCCGAATTCCCGAATTCCCTGCTCCATCGAAAAAATTCCCTGCTCCGGCACAAAAATTCCCTGCTCCCGCGCGTAGGGAATTTGGTTGTAAGCACTTGATGCAGCGTTCGTTTTTACAACGAGAATCGCCGATTGCGGCCATTTTCCCGAAAAATTCCCTGCTAATTCCCTGCTAGCAGGGAATTTTGGCTTGAGAACGGTTGCGGCAGAATGCGTCCACCACCACGCAGTCCGAGGTCGCCGGAGATGCCTGTTATGAACTGAAAAGCCCCGAAGTGGCGGGCTTTCGCGCATGTCGTCGGTCCCTGTTAGGGAGTGAACAGGTGGCGCACGCCATTTGGGGCCTCCGGTCTCCACAGGCTGGAACGCGTTTCCTCGTCCCACCGCTGGCGAAGGGCAAGCTTGGCGACGGCGGTGCAGTGGTGAAACGGTAATCGCTCGAATATGCGCCGTTGCCCGCAGCGTCGGCGGAGCGAACCCGGAGGCTTGAACGCCTCGCGCGGACGGTCACGGTCCGGCAGCTCGCCGGCGTCGAGACTGGCATTGATGGCTTCGGCGTGGTCAAAAATCCGTTGAAGCTGGTGAGCGAAAGGAAGCGACGGCGCTGGCGACCGTCGGAGCCCAAAATCCCGTGACGAAGCGAGAATAGTGCCCAGCTGGCATGAATGTTGCTTCGTTTTGGAGGAAAGCCGCCAAAAAGGGGCGGACTCCGCAAGGGAGGTTGCCATGATCCGCTGTTACTTGA
Organism: uncultured Alphaproteobacteria bacterium; assembly: GCA_963844635.1. GTDB lineage: Bacteria > Pseudomonadota > Alphaproteobacteria > Rhizobiales > Xanthobacteraceae > JAJPKK01. Next base: position 592,628 of record CAWJPD010000008.1, on the reverse strand, counting down.
CTGGTGCGATCGTATTGGCGGCCTTGGCGATGCCAGCGGCCAGCGCCGAGCCATTTGATGAAACGAAATATCCTGACTGGAAGGGGCCATGGGCCCGATACGGCGTGTCCGGGCTCCCCGGCCAACCTTCATTTGACCAGACCAAGGGATGGGGCCCTTACCAGGAAGCGCCGCTAACACCGGAATATCAAAAGATTTTAGAACAGAGCATGGCCGACCAACAGAGCGGCGGGCTCGGCAACTACTCGACTGCCCGTTGTCTGCCCGGCGGCATGCCGCGGATGATGGTGGCGTTTGAACCCATGGAATATGTTATCACGTCCGACATCACCTACATCCTGATCGGCGAACAAGACCATTATCGCCGCATTTATACCGATGGACGCGAATGGCCGACCGACCTTGAGCCAACCTATCAGGGCTACTCGATCGGCAAATGGATCGATGAGGACGGCGACGGCCGCTTCGACCTCCTCGAGGTTGAAACACGCGGTCCCTTCAAGGGGCCCCGCGCCTATGACGCGTCCGGTCTGCCGCTGCACTTTGACAATGAATCTGTGTTTCTTGAAAGATTATATCGGGACAAGATTAATCCCGGCATATTTCATGACGTCATCACGGTGATTGATCACGCGTTGACCCGCCCATGGACCGTCGACAAACGATACGTTCACAACCCGAGTCCGCAACCGAGATGGGGGGAATTCTATTGCAGTGAAAACAGCGCCGAGATTGAAGTCGGCAGGGAGAATTATTTCATCAGCGGCGATGGATTTTTGATGCCAGCCCGCAAGGATCAGCCGCCGCCAGACCTGCGATATTTCAAGCAAACACGAAAGTGATTCGCGCCTCCTACGCGGATTAACCGATTTTGACTAGCGTTTCTGACACGCAATCGCCGGACGCGGGCTTTGGGTCCCATGCCGCCGGCGGCGCCCTAACTGATCGATCCGATGCGGAGGGAAATGATAATGTCTTATCCGGGGTTTGTTGAGTGGTTTGCAGCGATGATCGTGGTGCAGGTCGCGACCATCGGCGCACAGGCCTCGGATGACGCAAAATATCCCGACTGGAAGGGCCAGTGGCAGGCCATCAACCCCGGCTTCGGCGGCCAGATCATCAAATATGATCCGACCAAACACTCGGGACTCGCCCAGTTGGCTCCGTTGACTCCTGAGTACCAGAAGATTCTGGAAGATAGCATGGCCGATCAGGCCAATGGTGGGCTGGGCAACTATCCGACAGCCCATTGTGAACTAGGTGGCATGCCACGAACGATGGCTGCACCAAGACAGGAATACATTGTCACGCCCGAGACGACCTACATCATCGGCGGCGCCGACGTTCTTGATGTTCGTCGGATCTTTACCGACGGGCGCGACTGGCCGAAGAACGGCGAAGTCGAGCCGAGCTATATCGGTTACTCGATCGGCCGGTGGATGGATGAGGATGGCGACGGTCGATACGACGTGCTCGAGGTTGAGACGCGTGGCCCTTTCAAGGGACCGCGCGCTTACGATCATACCGGCCTCCCGTTGCATATCGATAATCAGTCGATTTTCAAGGAAAGGTTCCATCTCGATGGAAACGACCGCAATCTTCTTCACGATGAGATCACCACCATTGATCACGCATTGACGCGGCCGTGGAGCGTCGACAAGACATTTCGTCGGAATCCAGATGCGCATCCGAACTGGGCCGAGCAAGACTGTGTCGAAGGCAATGCGAATATCCTCATCGGCAAGGAGAATTATTGGTTGAGCGGTGACGGGTTTCTGATGCCTGCCAAAAAGGATCAGGCGCCTCCCGATCTGCGATATTTCAAGCAGAGCCGCAAACAATGATTGCTGCCGAGCGCTTGTCGCTGCGGGCACTTGCTCGCTGTGCCCCTGACGCGCGCGGACCACAAGCAGATCGCGCGGTTATCCCTTCTCGCTTCCGGTGCCGCCAGCGGCAATGTCAGGCGCTCGGTAGCACGGCATGAACGGCCACGGTCAAATGCAGCCGAGGCATGGCGTCGCCTGCCTTCCAGCCCAGGAATTCGGCCGGCGATGCATTGCTGCAACAGGTTGCCGAGCGGTTCAGGGCCTGCGTCCGCGAGACTGGTAGGCCCCCCGGGGCGGCGATGATAGGCACATCCGTCCTCCAACCCAAAGCGCAGAACGCGCAGGAGGCGACCGCACTTGCCTGGAGTGTTCAAGCCCTGATCGCAGCGACTTCGCCTATCGCGGCAGCGGTCGACGACGCTGCCGCCCGATGGAGATTGCGGTCACCACCAACTGGGCCGCTTCGGATCCGGGGGATAGACCGGCACCGCGGGAACGAAGCCGTCCTTGTTCGGCATTTCGACCTTCGGCAGCGTCTTCGCGTCCATCACCTCGTTCTCTTGGATGATGCCGTTGCGGTAATAGAGGAACGCGACCAGCGCATAGACTTCATCGTGCGTCAGTGACCCCGGATTGCTGGCCGGCATCGCGCGGTTGATGTAATCCCATGCGATCGTCGGATAGGGATAATAGCTCGGACCGTCCTTTTCCGTGTCCTTGAATGGACCGCGATGAGGATGGCCGGGGCTGCCCAGCACCAGCGTGCGGACGATCCCCCCTTCGCCGTTCTGCCCGTGACAGACGGCACAGCGCGTGGCGAAGATCGCCGCGCCCGTCTTGGCGTCGCCGTGCCCGTCGGGCAGTTGCTGCCCCTCCTTCCCGATCATAAAGTCGAAGCGTTTGATTTCGTCCTGGCTCAGCGGGGTGCCGACATTGAATTTCGCAGATTGAGCATGCCCGACGACGGAGGCCGTCACCAGGATTGATGCCGCAACGAGCAACTTAGGCGATACATCGCATCGTGTACACTCCCATCTCGCGCCACGAACCACGGCTGCATGGCATTGAAATGAATGGCGCGGCTCGGGTTTTTGCGCCGCCTCGCCAGTGATGCCCCAGTGGGCATACAGCTCCTCACGTGAGGGCTGAACCTCGTCCGTTTCATCCGTGCAGCGAGACAGCAGCGTCGCTTCCTGCCCGTCCCAAGCCCAATCGAAAGTGAAGCGGGTATGCGCCTTCGGCAGCACAGGGGCCTGAAGCTGCGCTTCCTTCCAGCTCTTGCCACCGTCGGTGGAGACCTCGATTTTGCGGACCACGCCGCCACCCGACCACGCCAATCCGGTGATCTGGACGTAGCCGCGGCGGGCAATCGCAAGCCCCCCGATGGCCGTGTGATCACCGATTTCGGACCGAATTGGAAATGATACCAACGCGCCTTGCCACCAAGATCGGCTCTCGGGATGGAATGGTTCATGCTCTCATTCCAGGTATGGTAGGGCTCGTCCGTCAGCTTGACGTGGCTCAGGAATTTTACGCTGAAGGGCCCCTCCCAACCGGGCACCACGAGCCTTATCGGGTAACCCTGCTCGTTACGCAGCGGTTCGCCGTTCTGGCCATAGGCCACGATCACGTCGTCCATTGCCTTTGCCAATGGCAGCGTGTGGGTGAACTTTCCGGGGTCCCCGCCTTCCGAAACAAGCCAGCTCGCCTCTTTTTTTACCCCGACAATGTTCAGCAGCACGGACAGCGGCACGCCGGCCCACTCGTTGCAGCTCGTCATTCCGTGAACGAACTGGACCGGCGGCCCCATGTTCTGGTTGCCGTTGCCATGGATCATCGGCGATGAGTTGGCATGGCACTCGAGGAAATGAATTCTCGACACCGACGGCAGGCTCTTCAGGTCATCCATGCTGAAGCTTAACGGCCGGTCCACCAAGCCGTGAATCGTCAGGCGGTGTTTCTCCGCATCAATGTCCGGCAGATGGGAAGCGTGATACTGCATGAAGTGCAACGAGGCCGGTGTGATGATCCCTGCATAATCCTGAAGCGGGGTGTAGTACGTCATGTGATCGATGCTGAACCTCGCCCCTCGACGCGGTTCGAGGTGGACACGCGTCTCCTTGGCGGTTGCCTCCGACTTGGCAAGGTCGGGCTTCACGGTCTGACCGTTTGCGGCCCATTCCGCGCCGGCGCCGGCACCGGCGGCTGCGCCTGTCAGTGCCGCCGCCTGTTTCAGGAAACGCCTTCGGCCAATTCCCGTGGAACCCATGATTGTCTCCCGTAATTCCGAAATGTCGGTTTGAGGCTTGCCGATATCGCCGTGCCTTCGGCGCGAAATTCCCTCATCGGCCTATTTCACTTGGTTCATATTGCATGGTCCGGCAAAACCGATGGCGTGTCAACAAAGGGCGCAGCGTGACGCGATCGGAAGATCGAACTGCCCCATTCCCGTCCGAACAAGACGGGGGACGGCACCGGCGCCGCCGCGCCAAAGCTTCGAGCCGACGGTCAGCGGCTGGAGATGTAACGCGCCATCGCCTCGCGATCGCTGGGCGGAATCGCCCCCATGATTCTCGTCATGTCGGGGCTGTTGGCTCGCTCGCCATCTGCGAAGCGGCGCATCGTCTCCACCAGATATTCATAGTTTTGGCCGGCTAGCCGCGGCGCGATGGGGCCGCCGACCAAATTCTGCTGATGACAAACCTCGCAGATCGCAACTCCGTTCGGCGGTGTCGCGGAGGCGGCGGTGGACGGCCGCACCGGCCAGTTGGTCTTCGCGTAAAAGTCTGCGGCTGGCCCCAATTCTGCCGGCGCAAGCGTTTTGGCCATCCACGCCATCACTTCGAAATTGCGGTCGCCGCTCTGGAAGTCATGCAGCTGCTTGACGAGGTAATTCTCCTGCTGACCCCAGATGATCGGAATGGTTCCGTTTCGGGGCATGCCGGCCTGGCCGTGGCAGGTGTTGCAGACCAGCAAAGTGGCACCGAATTCTCGCTCGTCGCTTGTATTCGGGGCATTCTCGGCCGCATTGACCGGCGCGGCGAGCGCAGCCAGAACGATCACAACGCCGAAAAAGGATGATCTGAGAGTGTTGGTCATGTTGCACGCCGTCACTGTTCGAGTGCTCCCGTCCCTGTGATCCGATCTTCCGCGGGAGCCGCGCCAACCATGCCGCAGTCGCCAGCATGGCGCAAGAAGCGGCGCGCCCGCACCCCGTCTCCCCGCGAGCCGCGATGCTAAATTAGTGTTCTGACACTAACGCTTGATCCCTTTTTCGTCATGTCCGCGAAAGCAGGGCATCCAGTAACCCCAAGACTCGCATTAGAGGACGAAGTCAACCAACGACTTCCGGTGGTTACTGGATCGCCCGGTCAAGCCGGGCGATGACATTGAAAGGGACTTAATTGTTAGAGATGGAACACTAATTTAGCGGCAGATCGTGCGCTCAGAAATCCGCCTTGTCCGCCCGCGGCGCGTCGGCATCCTTTCCCGAGTACCACTGGATGTTTTCGGCGCAAACCTGTTCCGCCCACTCGGCGGGACCCGGTCGATAAGTCATGGTCGCGGTCCACGGTGTCGTGAAGACGCCTGGATCGTCGACGGTGAATTCGAGCTGCAGGTATTTGCTCCGCGGATCCAGGTCCCCCATGCCCTGAGCGCCATTATGTTCCTTCGCGTCCCGCGCGAACCCGTCCTTCGCGGCTTCATAGGGAAGCATCCGATAGCGTTCGACGACATGCAGAGCCTTGGTGTGCGGCGTGCCGTACCAATCCACCATCGCATAGGGTCCAACCTTGATGCCGACGGTGTCGATGACCAGCGTGTCGCCCTCGTAGTGGCCCACGGAATTGCCATACCAGGACGGCGTCACCTCGGCGGGATGAGCTTGATTGAGCCGCACCTGACGGACGTGGTGATCGTAGCTGTAAAGGACGGTGACCTTGTCCGGCTGTTGCAGGAACTGGATCGGGCCTTCAGAGAAGTCGAACGGCGGCCCTCCGGGCCAACATTGGTTGCGCGGATTCGGATCGCCGATGCCATCGCGCCCGAGCGCGGCATGCTTTTTCACGATTTCCGCCGCCTCGGGCTTCAAGATCGGGTTGCCGTAGTCGCCGACAAGCTTGAAAATGTCGCCCGTCCCGTTCGGACGTCGCGCCTGATTGATGAGCGCAGTAGGACCCGAGGCCAGCGGCTCGAAGCCTGGAAGCGCATGCGCCCAGATGCCGGAGAATTTCGGAACCGGCCCTGCGCTTTCGCCGCTGCCATTGCCGACGCCCCCGTGGACCGCCGCTGTCTGAGCGAGGGCGGGGGTCGCAATTGCCGCGGCCAAGGTCACGATCAAAAACAAATTTTGCTGCTGCAAGCTCATGCCTTCCTCCATCTGAACCCTATTCCGATCAGCTTGACACATCGCGTAGGGTGGGCAAAGGCGGCCGAGGTCTCACAGTGTCACCTCGGCGCGAATTCCGCCATGCCCACGCGGTCCAGCTGACCGGCGTGGCTTCGGTGCAATTCTTTCCCGGTGGGCACGGCGGCAGCGATACCGTGCATCGACTGCGGCTTCGATGGCCGCCTTTGCCCACCCTACGCGCTCGTGCCTTCCTCCATCTGAATTGCGCGTGTTCGCAAGACGACGGGCATTGCCCGCCGTCCCCTCCTCCGCCTCAATACTTGTTATGCGAGTATGCCTTGGTGAACGAGAACGGCACCAGGATGTGCGCCTTGTTCGATGTGTTGCCCCACGCCGTGGCATCGACGGGGAGTGGATTGTTCACCACGACGGTGCGATTTCCGGCATCGGCGAGAAGGTTGGAATCAATGGTCGCTCGGATTTCGGTCCGGTTGACCACCTCGGTCGGGACCGGCTGGTCGTCGACATAGACCTGCGAACGTTTGACGAAATTGAAGCCCTTGATGTCGAGCGTCTGGGTCGGGCTGCCCTGGATCACCGTATGGGGGCCGATCGACTCGATCGCCGGCGTCGGCGAAGCCCACATGTCGGGCACCGGCGCGTAGGGCGCGGCCGGACCCTGAATATTGAGATTGGTCGGACCGGCGTTGGGCCGCCAAGTCGCCTGCTTGAGCGCCGCCACCCAACCTTCCCGCTCGACGACCGAACTGCCTTCCTCGTCGCGCGAACCGGCGAACAGCCAGCCCTTGTACCAGGGATGATACTCGCGATCGACGACCTTGCCGTCCTTGATGACAGCGTCGAGCTTGCGCATGTTCATGATGTCCGCAAGCGGATCGGCATTGACGATGTCGATATCGGCAAGCTTGCCGGGTTCGACCGTGCCGATGTCCTTCATTTTGAAATGGTCCGCCACCCACTTGGTTGCCGATTGGATGATCTTCATCCGCGGCATCTTCACATCCTTGTCGTACACCTCCATTTCCTGCAACAGGCCCAGTCCGGGCGGCGATTGATAGATATCGGACGCCGCCACGATATGGCCGCCAGCCTCGACGACATCGTGCAGGAATTTGGCGTGATTCTTGTAGCCGCACATGCGGTGTTCATATTGCTCGGGCGTCAGCCGCTCCTTGGCGGATTGAACGTTCTCGAGCGTGTGCTCGATCATGTATTGGGGATAATAGCTGCGCAGTACCGGGTCGCTGAAAAGCTCGCGGTCCTCCTTCTGAACCCGCTCCCACATCGACGGGAAGCCGCGGTCGGTCGCCATCATGTCGGGTTCGAGCGCGGTGTTGTGACTGGCGATGAAAGCGACCATCGCCGCCTCCTTGGCCGGGTCCATCTCGCAATAGGCGTCCGGCGGCAGCGCGATGTAGTTCTTCCACTTGTCGTAGTCCTTGTTCATATCGACGCCGATCTCGCCGGTATGAATCATGACATCGGTGCCGGTTTCGATGCAGCGCTGGCCTCGTGTGCCTGGCCCGACGCAGCGCAGGATCGCGGCCTTGCCGGCCTTGTGCGCCTCGTCCACGATGGCGTCGAAAATTTCTGGGACGCCGTCGCCATCGGCAACGCCGATGAAATCCGCGCCGCCCTCGATGTTCATGCGGACTTTTTCACGCGCATCCTGCGGATCGCGTACCACCCGCGCGCCTGCCCCGGGCCTGTAATTGTCGCGCCTCTTGCCGTCGACGCCCGGACCCTGAAGGTTGACGACGCCCTGGTAGAGGCGCGGCCCCGGGAAAACGCCGTGCTCGACCGCATCGCGGTCGGCGATCCCAGTATCGTTGCGGGTGCCGGTGACCATGGCCGAGGTTACGCCATAGCGGAGATAGGCTTCCCCGTAAGGCCAGTTCCAATTCGATTTCGCGTCGATGAGGCCGGGAGTCACCCATTTGCCGGCCGCGTTGATGACGGTGGCGCCCGCGGGGATTTGCACCTGCCCGGCCGTTCCGACCGCAGTGATGCGGTTGCCCTGAATGACGACGACAGAATTCGCGAGCGGCGCGCCGCCATTGCCGTCAATCAAGGTGCCGCCTTGAATGACCAACGCCTGCTGCTGCTGCGCGTCGCTGCGGTCGAGACCCGCCGCTGCGATCAGGGCTAGGGCCGAAACGAGTGACCCGCGAAAAAGCACCTTCTTCATGATGACCGTCCTTGTGTTCCGCCCAGGGGCGCCGTGGGCAATCTGCTGCGTGACGCAAATCCGTGCGGTCGAGCGAGTTTAGGTTAGCCGTAATTCGCTTTCCAGTGGTCGGCCGGCCACGCTAATGTGCCTCGCCCAAGCGATCGGAACAGGAGAGGCTGATGCGTCGGCGTGACTTCATCGCGGCGGTCGCCGGCGCCACAGCCTGTCCGATGGCCGCGGTTGCGCAGCAAAAGCCCCTACCCGTTGTCGCGTTTATTCACCCTGGGTCTGGCGACGCCTTGGCGCATCTCGAGGTCGCCTTCCGCAGAGGGCTCAGCCAAACGGGCTACGTCGAGCGGCAAAACGTAGCGGTTGAGTACTATTGGCTTGAGGGCCGGCTCGATCGCGTGCCGGCGCTGCTGTCCGACCTCGTTCGCCGTCGCGTGGCGGTGATCGCCTCGATCGATGACCAGATAGCAGCTGTTGCCAAAGCCGCTACCGCAACGATCCCGATCGTGTTCGCCGCCAATCAAGACCCCGTCAAGCTTGGCCTTGTTGCCAGCCTAGCCCGTCCGGGGGGCAATCTGACCGGAATCAATTTCCTGTCTCAGGAGGTCGTGACCAAACAGCTGGGACTCTTGCATCAGCTCTTGCCTGGAGCCGTTTGCGTCGCTGTGCTGATCAATCCAGCCGAGGTAACAAACTCCGAAACCGCATTGCGCCAAGTACAGGACGCTGCCCCCGCGCTGGGGCTGCAAATACAAGTCCTGAAAGCCAGCACCAGCGGCGAAATCGATGAAGTGATATGGTTCGTTTGAACGTGCGCGCCCCGACGCTCTCCTCGTCCCCGCCGACGCCTTTTTCGGCGGCCGCCGGTCGCAACTTGTCGCCTTGGCGGCACGTGCCAAGATTCCGGTCGCTTCTGCGGATAGGTTTACCGCGGCGGCCGGCGCGTTGATGAGCTATGGAACGAATTTCGCAGACACGCACCGCCAAGTCGGTATTTATACAGGCACCATTCTCAAAGGGACGAAACCCGCCGACCTGCCGGTGGTTCAGTCGGTCAAATTCGAGTTCGTCATAAACCTGCAGACTGCGAGGTTGCTTGGTATCGAGGTGCCGCCGATGGTACTCGCAATTGCCGACGAGGTGATCGAGTAGCCTCGTTGGATGGGTTGGGGAAGTTCTCGCTGTCGCTCAACCCATCCTATATCTTTTGGTACTACAAAATCTTGCGCCGCAATTTGGGGCGCGGCCCGTGTCCGGCGTCGCGGACCGCCTGCTGCAACGCGTGACGAAACTCGTCTCTCTTCTCATGGATCGAAGCGATGGCCGGGCCGGGAGCGACGCCAAGGCCGACCAGCGCCGCCTCGGATAATTGAAGGCTGGCTTCGATCGTTTCCGGGACGACGTCGGTTGCGCCCATTTCGTAGAGGTGACGGGCATGGTCGGCGTCCCGGGCGCGCGAAACGATGAGCATTTCGGGACGCTTTTTGCGTGCGGTGCTCACCACCGCGTCGATGACATCCCGGGCCCGGTTGTAATGATCACGCCGGTCGTCTGCCCGAGACCGCAGGCTTCGAGGAACGCCGGATCGGCCGCAGTCCCATAATAGACCGGAAACCCATCCCGCCGATCGCGGGCGACACTCGATGCATCCGAATCGACAGCGATATATTCGATGCGATGCTGGCGGAGAAGCGCGCCGACCACCTTGCCGACGCGGCCGTGGCCAACCACGATCGCGTGTTTCCCGACGGGCGGCAGCACATTCAATTCGGGGGCGGTTCGTCGGGTTGTCCCCACCCGCGCCAAGCGCCGTCCTGCGATCGACAGCAGGGGTGTCAACACCATCGTCAAGGACGTGACAGCGAGCGTAAAGCCCGACAGCGGGGCATCGATCAGGGCCGCCGCCGAGGCCATACCTACGATGACGAAAGCGAATTCCCCGCCCGGACCGAGCAGCAGGGCGGTTTCGATGCTGGCAGGCCATCCAAGTCGGAACAGGCTGCCGAGACCGATCAGGACCAGCGACTTCGCGACAATGAGACCGAGTGCTGCCGCAGGTAGCCACAGCGGCGCGCCGATCAGCACGCGGACATCGATGCTCATCCCGACGGTGAAAAAGAAGATGCCGAGCAGCAGGCCTTTGAATGGCTTGATCGTGGCTTCGATCGATTTGCGATATTCCGTTTCCGCCAGCATCACCCCGGCAATGAACGCGCCAAGTGCCATCGACAGTCCGGCTTCGTGCGCGACGACGGCGGTGCTGACGATGACGAACAGGACGGCCGCGACGAACAATTCGGTTGAACCTGTGCCGGCAACCAGCTGGAACAGCGGACGCAGCAGCAAACGGCCAAAAAGAACAAGAACCGTCACCGCAATGGCGGCTTGAACGAGAGCGGCGACGAGGCCGCCGATGACCGAGTGGCTGGTCCCCTGGGAGAGCACGGAAACAAAGACCAGGACGGGAATGACCGCGAGGTCCTGGGCCAGGAGCACCGAGAAGCTTGCACGGCCGGTCCCCGTGGTCAGGCGCCCCTGTTCGGACAAGAGTTCAAGAACGATCGCCGTGGAAGAGAGGGACAGGCTGGCTCCGACGATCACCGCGGCGCCCGGGTTCTGTCCCGCCAAAATCAGCGCGCCGGCAGCCAGCAGCGTCGTCGCGACCACCTGCAAACCGCCCATGCCGAACACCAGTCGGCGCATGGTGAGCAGCCGAGTGAGGGAGAGTTCAAGTCCGATCATGAACAGCAGGAAAACGACGCCCAGTTCGGCGACCCCCGCCACGTTTCCTGCGTCTACGATCGTGACCCAGTAGAGAAACGGAAACGACTTGATGAACGAACCCAGCCCCAACGGGCCGAGAACAGCGCCGGCACCGAGATAAGCGAGAACGGCGTTCACCCCCAATCGATGCAGAATCGGCACCACGATGCCGGCGGCGCCAAGGACGACGAGAGCGTCGCTGTACACGTTGATATTGAACGTGAATTCCAAAGGTCCTCCAGACGGACGCGGGTCGATCACCACTTTGCGACAACAGGGCGGGCGCGTATCTCGTCTACCGCGCATTAGAGCATGATGCCGAAAAGTTGCAGACTTTTCGGACAAACATCAAAATCAAAGAGAGGCGAGGGGGGAAGCGATTCAAGGTGAGCGCATCCCGCTCCAGCAGGCAACGAGAGCGGGATGCGTTCAATTCGAACGAAGCACGGCGGGAATCCCGCGATAAACCCGCGCCGCGTCTGATTTATCTGCGGAGGGGCGAAGTTTCGAAAGAAATCTGGGCCATCCCTTCGCACCTGCAACATGCAGCTTTTAGGTCATTGATTGAACAAGCCGGTGCCGCTGAAGGAACGAGAGTCCCCGCGGAGAGTTCTGATGTCAGACATTCGCATAATACAAGGAGTGCACAGTGGCACAGGGCAGAAATGCAATTCGCAAGCCCGCCGTGGGCTGGCTGATCGGGCTTATTTTCGTAGTGGTCATTGGCGTTTACATGGCCATCGCCTGGACCGGCGGCTGGACGAGCGATCGCACCCGCACGGCCAACAATATCCCCTCGCAGACCACCGATACGGCAGCGCCCCCTTCCGCGTCACCGGTGGCCCCGCCAGCAACCCCAGGACCAACTAGCGGAACGCCGCAATAAGGGTGAACGCCTGTCGGCGTCCATTTTACGGGACATAAAGGAAAGCAATGATGACCAAGACTTCTCATTATGATAGCCGCTATGGCAGGGCTGGTATTGTCAACGGGAGCGTCCCCTGCTGCTGCGCAAACCAGGACCGACCGCGCGCACGCGTGGCGCGTAAGGCCACCAAGTCACCTTTCATCCTATGGACGCGACCTCATTCACGTTGATAAGGAACGCGGTTTGGGCGGCAGGCGGCAGGACGTCAGGACGTATTGATCCGGACATCACGGCTCATGCCGTTCGTCACTCTCCGGCGCTGTCACGCCCCCTGGTCCTGTGCAGCGCCGGAAACGTGTCCCGGATAGCTTTCTAAAAGTCCGCTTTTTGTGCGACGGGAATGTGATAGTCGAACAGGTTCTGGTTGTTCTCCGCGCAAGCTTCTTCGTGCATGCCCATATTCACCCGGCGCATCTTTCCCATGGCCGACCAAGGTTGGTAAAAAGTGTCGGGGTCTTCGACCCGAATGCTGACCTGAAGCGCTCTCCCGTTATCGACCATCTGAAAGCGCTCGACTACATGCAGCTTCTCCGAATGCGGCGTGCGATAATTGTCGAGAAACGTCTTGTCATTCATCCCGACAGTGTCGACAACGAGTGTGTCCCCTTCGTAGTGGCCGACCGACTCGCCGTACCAGGACGGCTTGGGATCGGCGGAATGCGGCACGTCGAGGTAAACGCGTCGAACCTGGGCATCACCCGAAAAAATCATCGTGACCTGCTTCGGGGTTTGCAGGAAATGGATGGGTTCGACGGCATTCTGGTCGAAGGCCGGCACGCCCATCGGCATGCAGCTCGACCGCGCCGCATACGGCATCCCACCGGAGAGCGCCTTGTCGTTCTCCCGTTTCATGATCGCCTTCGCCCAGGGCATGATGTTGGGATTGCTGAGGTCGGCGATGCGGTAGGTCGGCTGCGCTCCGGTAGCGCGGAATTCGTTGTTGGTGATGCTCGGGTGAGCGGGGTCGCCTCGCGTCGGAATCGGTCCGCCGGGAATTGCGACGAAGTCATTGTTGCCAAAAACCCAAGAGGTGTCGTTTGAGGAGAAATCGGGCCGCGGCTCGCCTTGTTGGGCGGCAAGTCGTGGCGCCGCACTGGCGCAGAGGAGCGCGGCTACGGCGCCGACCGCAAATATGCCCGTGTATGGTTTGAATTCACCCATGTGTCTGCTCCCTCAGGTCGCGACCCGCCCGATGATCGGTGCTCTTCGCAGGCGCGCATCGCCGCCATGATGGAACACGAGTTTCTCGCGATCAACTCGTTCGTCGTGGCCCGTCCCGTTTTCAGAGCCGTCACTGAAAATGCGCTGCTGCGCCGGCCGGTCGGCGAGAGGTCGGCGAGAGCCGGAACAGAAACTTTTCCGGGCTGCCGCGGTTATCGTCGGGTTTCATGGGGATTTGCGCATGGCTGAGGAAGTCGGAGTTCGTCCCGCAATCCCCGCCCACGGTGCGTCGCGGTTGCCGGCCGTGAACGTCGAAAGCTACAACGTCGAACTCAAGGACGAGGACGGGTTTGTCGGGGACCGCGCCAGCAAGGGCGCATTCCGCCAGTTCATCGAAGGATGGCGCAAGCCGTTGCGTGACCTGGGCCAGGACCCGTTCGGTGAGGAGCAAAGCGAGACGCTCACCAAGAAGCATCTCGACACGCTTCTCGTCAGCGGCGACCGCGAGGCGGCGGGAATCGTCCAGGGCGCGATCGAAAGCTTTGCCCAGGAATTGGCGCTGGTCACCCGCCGGTTCCTGAAAGTGAAGGGGTGGAAGGATGCCGAGCGCCTCGTCATCGGCGGCGGGTTCAGCGGCAGCCGCGTCGGTGAACTCGCCATCGGTCGCGCCTCGGTGATCCTCAAAGCCGAAAAAATCGACATCGACATCGCAATCATCCGCAACCCACCTGATGAAGCGGGGTTGATCGGCGCCGTGCAGCTTGCGCCCCCTTGGATGTTTCAGGCCCATGATGCCATCCTCGCCGTCGACATCGGCGGCACCAACATTCGTGCCGGCATCGTCGAACTCAACCTAAAGCGTGCGGCCGATCTTTCCAAAGCCAAGGTCTGGAAGTTCGAGCTGTGGCGCCATGGCGATGAAAAGATTGCCCGCAGCGATGCCGTGGAAGGACTTGTCCAGATGCTGGAGCGCCTGATTGGCGCGCCGAAAAGGAGGGGTTGCATCTGGCGCCGTTCGTCGGCATTGGCTGTCCCGGAAAGATCGACCCCGATGGCTCGATCGAGCGTGGTGCGCAGAACTTGCCTGGCAATTGGGAAAGCAGCCGTTTCAATCTACCTGCGATCATTGCGGCCGCCATTCCGGCGATCGGCGGCTTCGACACCATGGTCCTTATGCACAACGATGCGGTCGTGCAGGGTCTCAGCGAAGTACCGGCGATGCAGGATGTGAAACGCTGGGCGGCCTTCACGATCGGAACGGGGCTTGGAAATGTCCTGTTTGCCAATCGAAACCGCGACTGATGCTGTTCCAAATGATGTCGCCGCTATAGGCGAACTCAGGTACCGGTGTCATTCATGCGACCCGCGATCACAGGTCTTACGAGGCCTGCGCCCGCAATACTTGGATTGGGACCTCCGGTTGGAGCTACGCGTCCTGGCGCGGCCCGTTCTTCCCTCGTGATCTCCCGGCGCGGCGTCACCTCGAATTCTATGCCGGCCGGTTTCCGACCACGGAACTGAACGGCGTTTTTTATCGTACGCCGACGGAAGAGGCGGTTCGCGGGTGGGCCGGCGGCACGCCCGACCATTTTCTGTTCGCCTGGAAGGCATCGAAATTCATCACCCATTGGAAGCGTTTGAACGACACCTGCCGCAACAGCCTTGAATTGTTGGAAAGCCGGCTGATCCTGTTGGGCAAAAAGGCGGGGCCGGTGCTGTTCCAATTGCCGCCCCGGTTCGAGAAAAATCGCGACCGCCTCGCGTCATTCATGAAGCTGCTGCTGCCGCGTCGGCGCTATGCATTCGAGTTCCGGCATCCGAGCTGGTATGAGGATGACATTCTCGATCTCCTGCGCGATCACGGGATCGCCTTGTGTATCTCCGACCACCATCAGGCGCCTTCGCCGTGGGTCGCGACCGCCAGCCATGTTTATGTGAGGGGTCACGGCCCCGGCGGGCGTTACCGCGGCCGATACCCGGACGGCGTCCTCGCTGTCTGGTCGGCAAGGCTCGACGCCCTGCGGCGGCATGGCCATGTGATTTATGTCTACTTCGACAATGACCAGAAGAGCGCCGCCCCGAAAGACGCCACTGTCCTGATGAAAATGCTCGAACCGAAAACGCGTCCGATCCGCCCTGCGCGCGCTGGTCGCCCGTACGCAAATCGCGTCACGTCGCAATCTAAGGCGCCACCCGAGAAGCAGGGGATGAAACGGCTTGGCTGAGTTTAGTCTGTATGGGCCGCAAGGCAGCGCGTCGACGCGCCGTCAGGCCAATCACAGGGCATCCCTCTGGTGAATCAAACGAAATTCCGGGGCGGCACGGAACAAAAAGGTCGCCGCTTTTGGCGGCAGGTGAGATGGCGTATTCTGGTCGCCGCAAGCAGTCGGGCGCGATCGGCACAACTGGCGACGCCACGGCAGAATTGGTTTGCCGTTTTCGCCCAATAACAAGCCGAGCGTAATGCGAACGACTTCAGCGGAACCCGGCCTTCGAGCGGCCAAGCGGAGTTCTGATATGTCGATCATCGGTTGGATCATTTTGGGCCTCATCGCCGGGTTCATCGCCAGTAAGATGGTGAACCGGCGCGGCGAGGGCTTTCTCCTCGATATCGTGCTCGGCGTTATCGGCGCGGTTGTCGGTGGCTGGATTTTCAGCTTCTTCGGCGCAGACGGCGTGACGGGCTTCAATCTTTACAGCATGGTCGTCGCGATCATTGGTGCGATCGTGGTCCTCGTCCTGTATCACGCGATCGCTGGCAATCGCGCGATGACCTGACCCCGTCCCGCGCGCTCCGGTCGATCGCGCGCGTAGGGAACGGTGGCAACACGAGCCCGTTGAGCCGTTGAGCCGGTGCGGCTTCGGAGGTCTCGCGAATGACGCGAGGTTCAATGATTGCGGCTATGCTCCTGCTCGCGACGAATGTTGCGATGGCTGTACAGAGCCGGTCCGTTGGAGAGCCGCAGGCGTGGGCGACGAGCCGTGAGCAAGGACTTCGAGGTCGAGTACCCGTCGTCGATCTTTAGCGTCGATCTTGGAGGCTCGAAAACAGGGGCGGATCGCAAGCTCAGTTCCGCGGACGGAGCGGCGGGACTGATGTTTCATGTCGAATCCAATCAGCGGCATGAAACTCCGCGGTCGTTCCTGAGGGCACGCCTTGCGGCGCGGAAAACGCAAATCGATTATACCCGGGTCACCGACCGCTTTGTCGTCGTCTCAGGGGTTCGTGGCGGCCGCGTCTATTACAGCCGATGCAATTTCCCTGACGGCGCGAGTGGTCCCATTCACTGCGTCGACATCAGCTACCGGCAGAGTGAAAAGCAATTCTGGGACCCGGTTGTGACCCGCATCAGCCTTTCCCTGCGGTGACCCGCCGGGCGCGGCGGCATGATCGTGGGCCCCTGAACGACGGATGCCAATATGGGAGTCCCTGTGCCCCGCCGATGACCCGCCGCCGGCTACCCAGGACGACGGAGCGGAAGGAATTTCGATGCGATTCATGATGTTGATGATCCCGAACATTAGCGAAGAGGAATGGATGCCGAGCGCGGAGGCCGTCGCCGCCATGAGCAGGTACAACGAGCAGCTCAACAGGGCCGGCGTGCTGCTTTCGCTCGATGGGCTGCAGCCACCCGCGAAAGGCGCGCGCGTGAAGTTCGTGAACGGGAAGGCCGGCGTTTCCGATCCGCCCTCGGCCGAACGCAGGGAGATCATCGGAGGATATTGGATGATCAACGTCGACTCCAAGGCGGAAGCGCTGGAGTGGGCCGCGAAATGCCCGGCGCGCGACGGCGATATCATCGAGGTTCGGCAGGTTTTCGAGCTATCCGACTTCCCGCCTGAAATACAGAAGGCCGCCCAGGTGTCTTGACGAAGCGGCCATTGGATGTTGGAGGCGGGCAGCGCGGCCGTGGCGGGGCGCGGGGATGATGCTGCGCATGGTCCCGAAAGGTTGCAGACGTTGTTTGCCTAAAGATCATGCACAGACTTAAAGAGAACGAGCCGGGGACGATTTAAGCCGAACGCGTCCCGTTCTAAAGACCCGGCACGAACATGTCTTCGACCGCGATCACCCGGGGCGCTAATCCCTGTTCGACGACGTAGCCGGTCATTGCCGCGAATGCCGGCCGGTTGGCTTCGATGCCATAGGCCCAGAAGTCGCGGCCGAACACCCGAACGCTCTCCTCGACGTGGTCGAGCAGGAAGGGCAGCGACAGCCGCAACGCGTCGCTGTCATAGAGGCCCTCGACCGCGATGTCGCGCGCGCCGCATAAGGCCCGGTATAAGCTCGCCGCGACGAAGGGATGGTCGCGATGGACATCCTTGCGGACTGCGACAAGGTGCATGACCGGAAAAATCCCGGTGCGCCGGTAATAATCGGCCTCGATCTCCTTGAAATTCGGCCAAAGCCGCGCGATCGACCGCGACCCTTTTAGAAAAATCGATGGGATGTAAACCGAAAACAGCGCGTCAAGCTCGCCATTCATCACCATGGCTTCGAGCGTCTGCTCGCCGGTGAGGTAATCGAGCCGAATGTCCGCCGGCAGGTTGAGCGGAATCAGCGGACGTTGCGGCGGCGTGTCGAGGCCGCCCATGAACCAATGAACGTCCTGAGGCCTGACGCCATGGTCATGCTGCATCATCCCGCGCATGAACACGACGGCACTGGCGCCATATTGGGTCGTTCCCACGCGTTTGCCGCGCAAATCGGCGGGCGTGCGAATGTTGGCCCCCGGCCGCACATAAATCCCGGAGTGGCGAAAGATTTTTGACAATGGCACCGGCAGGGCGACGAATGGGCATGCGCCCCGCGCCAACAGGCCCACATAAGAGGCAAGCGAAAGCTCCGAAGCGTGAAACTCCTGATTTTCCAGCATGCGGGGGAAGATCTCGCGCGGTCGCATCACGCGCACGTCGAGATCGATGCCGTCCGGCTTGACGCGACCGTCGATCAGCGGGCGGGTGCGGTCATAATCCCAGCAGGCAAAGGTGAGTTTGAGGTTCGGCATTCTCGCTCCGTCGATCAGGCGGCGAATACAGCACGGCCGGAAGGACCCGGCGGTTCGCTCTGACGGTTAGTAGCGGGGGCATGCGGCTCACGGCACCCCCTTTTCGGCCACGGCGGAGGCAAGTTTTCTCTGCACCCGCACATCGAATCGAGCAACGTCCACGATCACGCGCTGATGCGATCCGTCTCCGATCGTTTCCTTATCGTCGCGTGCCTCGACCCGGAATGACAGCGTCCGGCCGTCTACACCGATAAGTTCAGCTGCCGCGCGAACCCGCATTCCGACCGGTGTCGCGGCAAAATGCCGAATGTTCAGGTGGATGCCGAGAACTCTGATGCCCTTTCGGCAAGAGGTGCTCCACCGCCGCGAGCGCCGCCGCCTCGATCACATTGATCATTACCGGAGTTGCGAGCACCGGGACGAGGCCGCTGCCGATACTTGGAGCGGTGTGTTCCATGCCGACTAGGAGCTCGGCCGATCCCGTCATGCCGACGGCAAGTTCCGACAGGTCGATCATGAGAGGCCGGAAAGGGCGGATCGAATGGCGTAATCACACCGGGAATGCTGGCAATTAATCATGCGCTTGTCACTTTATCCGAGATGCAAGGCCAGATGGTGAAGATAGTCGGTTTCATTCCTCGGCTGCGCTGATAATTGCCGCTCTGACTTTGAGAGAACCACCGCATGCCCTCCCAAACACGGCGATCGAAAAATCGCATTCCCAGTTATCTGCTGAGGCCGAACTCGCGCAATGGCTTTCTCTGCACAGAGACAACCATTCCCGGCCGAGCGAACGGTCCGAACGCGGCGCTGCCGGAAGGTGACAAGGCTGACTTCTTCCCCCTGCATCCCAAGCGTGTGGATTACGCCATGGCAAGCAACGCCCGAGGGGTATAGCTTTTCGTTCATGCCGCGGTAATGGCGCCGTAATGTCGATTTGGATATCGTGCGAAGAGGCAACCACAATCTGGTCAAATGGTCGTGATCTGTGCCATAGTGGGATTTTGTGGGTCACCGTACCTATTGGGCAAATATGGACGATCGTACTTCAACAGAGCTTCTGAGAACTCATTCGCTTGAGGCGCCGACGACTCTGAAGCCAGTCAAGCGGCGCAAGCGTCGCCCCTATGGCGTGATCGTTCTTCTCCTCGTCGCGGTCGGTCTGGGTTATTGGCTCTATACGCGCCCCGCTTCGCAGCCGGCGGGCGGACGCCGAGGCGACAATTTCACCATGCCGGTGGTGGCTGCCACGGCGGTGAAGGGTGATATCGACCTTACGCTGGACGCGCTTGGTACCGTGACGCCCCTCGCGACCGTGACCGTGGTCTCCCGATTCTCGGGTTATCTTCAAGACGTGCGCTTCACCGAAGGCCAGATGGTCAAGAAGGGCGATCCGCTGGTGGACATCGACGATCGCCCTTACCAGTTGGCGCTCACCAACGCCCAGGGCGCGCTCGAACGCGACCAGGCGATGTTGCAGTCCGCCGAACTCGACCTGAAGCGCTATCAGGACCTCGCCAAGACCAACGCCATCCCGCGTCAGCAACTCGATCAGCAGGTGGCGCTGGTGGCGCAGGACCGCGGCAATGTGCTGTCGGACCAAGCCCAGATCGACACCCAGAAACTCAACATCCTCTATTGCCATATCACCGCGCCGGTGACCGGCCGCCTTGGTTTGCGATTGGTCGATGCGGGCAATTACGTGACCGCGAGTTCGAACAGCAGTGCGGCCTCCGGTCTGGTGGTCATCACGCAGCTCGAGCCGATCAGCGTGATCTTTCCGGTCCCGGAGGACAATCTCGTGCAGATCGCGACGCGCATGCGCGCCGTCGGCACACTTCCGGTCACGGCCTACAACCGCAGCGGCACCCAGAAGCTTGCCGAAGGCGAATTGAAGACGCTCGACAACCAGATCGACACCACGACCGGCACGCTGAAGATGCGCGCGATTTTCGCCAATGGAGACGAAACGCTCTTTCCCAACCAGTTCGTGAACGTGAAGCTCCTCGTCGATGTCGTGCACGACGCCACGGTGATCCCGACCAGCGCGGTTCAGCGCGGGGCGCCTGGCACATTCGTCTACCTGGTAAACCCCGATAGTACGGTCTCGGTGCGGCCTGTTGTGCTTGGGCCTTCGAGCGGCGAGCGCGTTGCGGTGAAATCCGGGTTGGCGCCGGGGGACCGCATGGTGATCGATGGGGCCGACCGGCTGCGTAGCGGCTCCAAAGTGGTGCTGCGGCAGTCTGCAGCAGATGCCGCCGCCATTGGAGCCGCAGCCGCTGCCGACACCGGAGCGCCCGCGCCCGCGGCCGCCGGGCCGGCCATCGCCGACAATCCTGCCGCTCCGCCTGCGGCTGACGGCGAGGTCGGCACGGCGCCCGCTGAAACATCCCCGCGCGCTTCATCACCGGCCTCGGGCAGCAACACACCCCAAACCGTCAACACACCCCAAACCGTCACTGCGCCGAATGGCCGCGATCCCAACCGGCGGCCGCGGCGCAATGCGCAATGAGCGCTGCCCCGTCTCCGCCTGAGCGCCTCACCCGATGAGCCCGTCACGACCTTTCATCCTGCGGCCGGTTGCGACCACGCTGCTGATGATTGCGATCATGTTGTCGGGCATGGTCGCTTTCCGGTTCCTGCCATTGGCGGCGCTGCCCGAGGTCGATTACCCGACCATTCAGGTGCAGACCTTCTATCCCGGCGCAAGTCCGGACGTGATGACGTCTTCCGTGACAGCGCCGCTCGAAGTGCAACTCGGGCAGATGCCGGCCCTCAACCAGATGAGCTCGGCGTCTTCGGCGGGATCCTCGATCATCACGCTGCAATTCAGCCTTAAGCTTTCGCTTGATGTCGCCGAACAAGAGGTCCAGGCGGCAATCAATGCCGCGGGGAACCTGTTGCCGTCCGACCTGCCGGCGCCGCCGATCTATGCCAAGGTCAATCCTGCCGATGCCCCTATCCTGACGCTTGGCTTGCGCTCCGACACGCTGCCGCTGCCGCAAGTCGAGGACCTCGCCGACACCCGGATCGCGCAGAAAATTTCCCAGCTTCCTGGCGTCGGGCTGGTCTTTATCAGCGGCGGCCAACGTCCGGCCGTCCGCATCCAGGCGGATATCCGCAAGCTCGCCGCCTACGGTCTCAATATCGACGACCTGCGCACCACGCTTGGCAACGCCAACGTCAACACCCCGAAGGGCAATTTCGACGGGCCGATGCGGGCGAGTACGATCAACGCCAACGATCAGCTCCTTAGCGCAGATGGCTATAGCAAGCTCGTCATCGCCTACCATAACGGCTCGCCGGTCCTGCTTAGCGACGTTGCCAATGCGGTCGATGACGCGCAAAACACCAAGCTCGCCGCCTGGATGAACCTCGCCCCCGCGGTCGTGCTCAACGTGCAGCGGCAGCCCGCCGCCAACGTTATCGAGGTGGTCGACAACATCAAGAGCATGCTGCCGCAATTGCAGGCGGCACTGCCGGCGACCATCGACCTGTCGATCCTCAGCGACCGCACCGTCACCATCCGCGCCTCGGTCGAGGATGTCGAATTCGAGCTGATACTGGCCGTCGTGCTCGTGGTCCTGGTGATCTTCGTGTTTCTGCGCAGCGCGCGGGCAACGATCATCCCGAGCCTTTCGGTGCCGCTGTCGCTCGTTGGCACCTTCGGCGTCATGTACCTTGCGGGCTTCAGCCTCAATAACCTGTCGCTGATGGCCCTGACGATTTCATCCGGCTTTGTCGTCGATGACGCCATCGTCGTCATCGAGAACATTTCCCGCTACATCGAAGAGGGGGATTCTCCGTTGCAAGCCGCATTGCGCGGCTCGGAGCAGATCGGCTTCACCATCATCTCGCTGACGATCTCGCTGATTGCGGTGTTGATCCCGCTGCTGTTCATGGGCGACGTGGTCGGACGGCTGTTTCGTGAATTCGCGATCACGCTCGCGGTCACCATCCTGATCTCCGCGGTGGTGTCGCTGACACTGGTGCCGATGGCGTGTGCCAAGCTGCTTAAGCCGATGGAGCACCTGCACGAGAACGCCTTCCAGCGCCACACCCGGGAATGGTTCGACCGCCTGATCGGCGGCTATGGAAGCACGCTGACCTGGGTGCTCGACCGGCAGGGCGCGACGCTCGTCGTCGCGCTCGGCACGCTCGCACTCACCGCGCTGCTCTATGTGGTGATCCCGAAAGGGTTCTTCCCGGTGCAGGACACCGGCCTGATCCAGGGCATCACCGAAGCGCCGCAGTCGATCTCGTTCCAAGCGATGGCGGAACGCCAGCAGGCCCTCGCCGCCGTGATTCTGAAGGACCCCGACGTGGAGAGCCTGTCGTCTTTCATAGGGGTCGACGGTACCAACATCACGCTCAACAGTGGCCGGTTCCTGATCAACCTCAAGCCTCACGATGAGCGCGGCGCGACTGCGAGCGACATCATCCGGCGTCTCAATCAGGCGGTCTCTTCGGTCGAGGGCGTTTCGCTGTTCATGCAACCCGTGCAGGACCTCACCATCGACGATGCGGTGAGCCGGACCCAGTACCAGTTCGCGGTCGAGGATGCCAATCCGACCGAGCTCGCCGAACTGGTGCCGCGCCTAGTCGACAAGCTCAATTCAATGCCGGAGTTCGCCGATGTTTCGAGCGACATCGCCGCCTCCGGGCTATCCGCGTTCATCGAGATCGACCGCGACACTGCCGGCCGGTTCGGCATCACCCCGGCGACCATCGACAACGCGCTCTACGATGCCTTCGGCCAGCGCATCGTATCGACGATCTTCACCAACTCCAACCAGTACCGAGTCATTCTGGAAGCCGATCCGCGGCAGCAGTCTTCACTCGATACGTTGTCTTCGATCTACCTGCCGACTTCGACCGGCACCGGGCAGGTGCCGCTGTCGGTGCTGGCGCATGTGCGCGAAACGACGGCGCCGCTGCGGGTCGACCATCTTGGCCAGTTCCCGTCGGCGGCCATTTCGTTCAACCTGGGCCCGGGGTCGTCGCTCGGCGCAGCGGTCGAAGGCATTCGTCAGGCAACCGAGGAACTCAACCTGCCGCGCAGCGCCATCATCAGGTTGCAGGGCGCCGCGCTTGCCTTCCAGCGTTCGCTTGCCAATGAATTGTGGCTTATCCTGGCGGCGATCGTGACCGTCTACATCGTGCTCGGCGTGCTGTACGAGAGCTTCGTGCATCCGGTCACAATTCTGTCGACCCTGCCCTCGGCGGGCATAGGCGCGCTGCTCGCTCTGATCGCCGCCGGCAACGATCTCACCGTCATCGCCATCATCGGCATCATTCTGCTGATCGGCATCGTCAAGAAGAACGCGATCATGATGATCGACTTCGCGCTCGATGCCCAGCGCAATGAAAACAGGGCGCCGCGCGAGGCCATCTACCAGGCCTGCCTGCTGCGCTTCCGCCCCATCCTGATGACCACCATGGCGGCGGTGCTCGGCGCCGTGCCTTTGATGGTTGGCACCGGGGCAGGATCGGAACTGCGACATCCGCTCGGCATTTCGATCGTCGGCGGCCTGCTGGTCAGCCAAGTGCTGACCCTCTACACCACGCCTGTCATCTACCTGTGGTTCGACCGGCTCCAGGCGCGCTTCAACGTTGCTCCGGATGATGAGCCGGCGGGCGAGGGGAGCGCGGCGCGATGAGCCTGTCGACTCCCTTCATCAGGCGTCCGGTCGCGACCATCCTCTTGACCTTCGGCATCGCGGCCGCCGGCGCCGTCGCGTTTTTCCAACTCCCGGTGGCACCGCTGCCCCAGGTCGATTTCCCGACCATTTCGGTGACTGCCAATTTGCCCGGCGCCAGTCCCGACGTGGTCGCGACCACGGTGGCGACCCCGCTCGAGCGGCATCTCGGCCAGATCGCCGACGTCAGCGAAATTACCTCGCAAAGCACCGTCGGACGCGTACGCATCAACCTGCAGTTCGGTCTTGACCGCGACATCAACGGCGCCGCGCGGGATGTCGAAGCGGCGATCCAAGCCGCGCGCGTCGACCTGCCGACCAACCTTCGTTCCAATCCGGTCTACAAGAAAGTCAATCCTGCCGACTCCCCGATCCTCATCCTGGCGCTGACCTCCGATACCCTGCGCCAGGGCGAAATCTACGATGCGGCTTCGACGATCATGTCGCAGCGCCTGTCCCAGGTGGACGGGATTGGCGAGGTGGTGGTCGGCGGCAGTTCGCTCCCCGCGGTGCGCGTCGAACTCAATCCCAACGCCCTGTTCAAGTACGGCATCGGCCTCGAAGACGTTCGCGCGGCGCTGGCGTCTGCCAATGCGCACAGCCCGAAGGGCGATATCGAGGTTAGCGACCGCCATTTCCAGATCTACGACAATGACCAGGCGACGGTTGCCGCAGAATATCGCTCTCTCATTGTCGCCTACCGCAACGGTGCTGCGGTGCGCCTGTCCGACCTCGGCGAGATCACCGATGCGGTCGAGAATATCCGTAACGCCGGCATGGCCAACAACAAGCCCTCGGTGCTGGTGACGCTCTATCGATCGCCGGGGGCAAACATCATCGCCACTGTCGATCGGGTGATGGCGATCATGCCGGAGTTGCAGGCGTCGATCCCGACCGCGATCGAGGTCGCCCCGGCGGTTGACCGTTCGACCACGATCCGCGCGTCGCTGCACGACGTTGAACAGACGCTGATGATTTCGGTGCTGCTCGTGATCGCGGTGGTCTTTCTGTTCCTGCGCAGCGGCCGGGCGACCCTGGTGCCGAGCGTTGCCGTGCCGGTTTCGCTGATCGGCACCTTCGGCGTGATGTACCTGTTGGATTACAGCATCGACAATCTATCGCTGATGGCGATGACGGTTGCGACAGGGTTCGTCGTCGACGACGCCATCGTGGTCGTCGAGAACATTTCGCGCCACGTCGAAGCCGGCATGTCGCGCACGACCGCCGCGATCAAGGGAGCCGGCGAGGTCTGCTTCACGGTCATGTCGATGAGCATCTCGCTGTGCGCGGTGTTCATCCCGATTCTGCTGATGGGCGGGATCGTCGGCCGCCTGTTCCGCGAATTCGCGATGACGCTATCGATCGCGATCATGATCTCGCTCGCGGTTTCGCTCGCGACGACGCCGATGATGTGCGCGCTGCTGCTCAAGCGGACGGAAAGGGAACACCAGGGGCGATTTCATCGGACTACCGAGTGGTTTTTCAACGCGATGCTGCACGGCTATGAGCGTACGCTCGCCTGGGCGCTCAATCATTCCGCCTTCGTGATGCTGATCCTGCTCACGACCATTGGCTTCAATGTGTACCTTTACGTGATCGTGCCGAAGGGGTTCTTTCCGCAACAGGACACCGGCCGCATCAACGGCTATGTGCAGGCCGACCAGAGCATCTCCTTCCAGTTGATGCGGGACAAGATGGCCGCGTTCATGACCATCCTGCGCCGCGATCCGGCGATCGATACCGTCGTCGGATTTACCGGGACCGGCCAGACCAATGGTGCCTTTTACTTCATGTCGCTCAAGCCACTGAGCGAACGCAAGGTGACGGCCGACGAGGTAATCCGGCGGTTGCGCGGTCCGCTCTCGCAGGTTGCGGGAGGGAACCTGTTCTTGCAAGCCGTCCAGGATATTCGGGTGGGAGGCCGGGCCTCTAACGCGCAATACCAGTTCACGCTTCAGGCGGATACGGCCGAGGATCTCTACACCTGGGCGCCGCGCGTCTTGGCCGAATTGCAGCGCCTGCCACAGCTCGCCGACGTGAATACCGATCAGCAGAATAACGGCCTCGAAACCAACGTGACTATCGATCGCGAGACCGCGGCCCGGCTCGGCATCTCGGTCGCGCAGATCGACAACACGCTTTATGACGCCTTCGGCCAGCGTCAGGTGTCGACCATCTACAACGACCGCAACCAGTATCACGTCATCATGGAGGTGGCGCCGCAGTACTGGCAAAACCCGGA
This sequence comes from uncultured Alphaproteobacteria bacterium, assembly GCA_963844635.1. Lineage (GTDB taxonomy): Bacteria > Pseudomonadota > Alphaproteobacteria > Rhizobiales > Xanthobacteraceae > JAJPKK01. The sequence continues at coordinate 566,449 of CAWJPD010000008.1, read as the reverse complement.
AACGTTGAACGATGTGTTCGTCAGCACGTCCGGCGGCACGGTCGGCGGGACTCAGGGCACCAATGCCGTTGCCGGGACGGTCAGCGGGCCGACGGTGGCCGCGACGGCCGCGTCGGTTGCCTCGGATGCTGCGCGCAACCTCGCGCTCAATTCCATCGGCAATACCGGCAAGGGCAGCGCCTCGACCGGTGCCGCGGTGACCACGAATGCGGAGACGATGGTCCCGCTGAGCGCGGTCACGCACTTCGCCGCCGGCAAGATCCCGCTGGTGGTCAATCACCAGGGCGTGTTCGTGGCGACGACCATCTCTTTCAACCTGCCCGGCGGCTACGTGCTGAGCGACGCGGTCAGCGCCATCAACGAAGCCATGGCCCGTATCGGCGCGCCTGCCACGCTGCACGGCAGCTTCCAGGGCACCGCGCGTGTCTACGAACAATCGCTGCGAAATCAGCCCTATCTCATTCTGGCGGCGCTGATCGCAGTCTACATCGTTCTCGGCGTGCTCTACGAAAGCTACATCCACCCGATCACGATCCTCTCCACGTTGCCCTCAGCCGGAGTCGGCGCCGTGCTCGCATTGATGCTGTTCAAGACGGAATTCAGCATCATGGGGCTGATCGGCGTGATCCTGCTGATCGGCCTCGTCAAGAAGAACGCCATCATGATGATCGACTTCGCGCTCGATGCCAAACGCTCGCGCGGGTTGTCGTCGCAGCAGGCGATCTATGAGGCCTGTCTGCTGCGCTTCCGTCCCATCATGATGACCACGAATGCTGCGCTGTTCGGCGCCTTGCCGCTGGCAATCGGATTTGGCGAAGGAGGCGAACTTCGCCGGCCCCTCGGCATCGCCATTGTTGGCGGGTTGATCGTGAGCCAAGCCTTGACGCTTTACACCACGCCGGTCGTCTATCTCTATCTCGACCGCTTCGGTCAATGGCTGCGGGAATTGCGCCGACGCCCACGCCCGATACTTCCCGAGCAAAGCCTGGTCCCCGGCGAATAACGTCCAATATTACCGGCAGGGTTTATCAAACCGGTATTGCGTGCCGGGCAGGATTTCTGAAACTGGTATTACATGCCGGGCAGTTTTTTTTAAATCGTGGAAAACTGCCTGAAACGTAGGATTTCAGAGCAGTTGTTGCCCTCCTACAACATCGAACAAAAAATATTTTGTCCAGGGCGACAGCGATGCCGTCTGCGCGTAAGTATGATTTCGGGGACGTGGCCGCGTGATGGGGATGATTTGCGGCCGCGCTGGGTGAGGAATTAGGTATGGTCGCGAGACATGGGGCCGCCCGCAAGGGCGTTCTCCCACGAGGTTTGTTGCGCGGCTTTGCTCAAGTCGCGCGCGCTGCCGGCCTTGTTCTTGCGCTTTCCGGCTGCATTCTCGATCTTGAAAAGCCAGATCTCGAACTTGCGGCGCCGCCGAGTTATCGCGAGGCCCGGGGCGGCACGCCCGATACCGCGCTGCCGCCACTCGACTGGTGGCGCACGTTCCGCTCGCCCGAGCTGACGACGCTCGTCCAGCAGGCGATGACCAACAATTTCACTATCGCCATTGCCATCGCGCAGATTCTTCAGGCCGATGCCCAGGTGCGCATTGTCGGCGCCTCGTTGCTGCCGACAATCGGCTTGAACGGGAGCGACGAAGCCGAGAAGGCGTCGGCGCAACTTGGCGGCAGCGGGGCGAGCGGTGGTGCTGGTGGGGCGCGCTCGCTGTACTCACGGCTTTACACCACAAATCTCAGTGCGAGCTACATCGTCGATTTCTGGGGCAAAAACAAAGCGGCTCTCAACGCCGCGATGGAGACCGCGATCGGCAGCCGCTACAACCGCGAGGTCGTCACGCTGACGACGCTGGCGACGGTTGCCGACACCTATTTTCAGATCATCGCCGCCCAGGAGCGACTGCGGATCGCGCGGCGGGATCTCGCCGATGCAAGCCGCATCCTGTTCCTGATCCAGCAGCAGTTCGGCGCCGGCACCGCGTCCGATCTGAATGTCGCGCAACAGGAGAGCCTCGTCGAATTGGTGCGCGCATCGATCCCGCCGCTGCAGGAAATCGAGCGCCAGAATTTTGACGCGCTGGCGGTGCTGATCGGCAGGGCTCCCGAGCAGCTCAGAGTCCGCGGGACATCCTTGCCGGGCGTCACGATTCCTCGTATCACGCCGGGGCTACCATCCGACGTGATCAACCAGCGCCCGGACGTGCGGCTTGCGGAGCAGCAGCTCGCTTCGGCGAATTTCAGCGTGCAATCCGCGAAGGCGGCGTTCTTCCCGACCCTTCAGCTGACCGGAGAGCTCGGGTTCGAGAGTGTCGCCCTTAGGTCGCTGTTCGGGCCGGGTGCGTGGTATTACACCGCCCTCGCAAGCCTCTCTCAACCGCTGTTCGACGGCGGGCTCCTTCTTGGCCAATTGGAGCAGCAGAAGGGGCTGCAACTCCAGTACCTACAGAACTATCGGCAGACGCTCCTCTCTGCCTTCTCGAATGTCGACCAGGCTCTGGTGGCGATCCAGGAGACCACCGAGCAGGAGCGCATTCAGGAGAATGTCGTCAAGGCTTCGCGTCGGGCCTTTGTCCTGTCCGAACAGCAGATGACCGCTGGCACCGTTAACATGGTGACGTTGCTTCAGGTCGAACAGACGCTGTTCACGGCCGAGGACCTGTTGGCTCAGGATCAGCTCTCGCGACTGCTGGCCGCGGTCGGGCTGTTCCAGGCGCTTGGCGGTGGCTGGCCGCCGAAAAGCGGGCCACCGATCCAGTGACGGGACGCTGCCACCATCGTGCGTGCATCATCAATGCTCCGTAGAGGCGGCGAATGTCACGCCTGCCGCTTTGCCGCGTCCTCCACCGTCCCGATCAGGTCACCGGTGGTGAGCAGCTCACCGCGGGATGCGTTCAATTTGAAGCGCCTTTCGTTCGACGCTCTTTGATTTTGCGTATGATCCTTGTCCAAAAAGCCGGCAGCTGTTCGGGGTCATGCGGCTTCGGAACGTATGAGATGAGACATCAGACATCAGCAATTCAAGGCGCCCGAGCGGCGTGCGTTCAGCTTGAATCATCTCCCGCTCGGTTCTGTTTTGCGCACCCGTCGCGGACTGCGCTCGACGACGGATGCGTGCTGATTTTGCGCCTGATCTGGGTCCGAAAAGTCGGCAACTTTTCGGGATCATGCGCTGTCGCGTTGACCGCTGCCGTACTCGCAACCGGCGCCCTCGCGCAGAACATCAGTCCTCTCGAATTGCATCCATCTCTGATGACGACGCAATCGCAACCGACGGCGCCCGCCCCGGGCTCCGCCCCCCCGGCGGCTCCGGTCCGGCATCTTCAGCCGAGGCGAACGGAGGGGCCGCAAACTCACGTCGAGCGGCGGGACGACGACAAGGAATTCGACGACAGACTGCGCATCTGCAAGGGGTGTTGACGCGCTCCCGCGAGAGCGGGATGCGTTCAGTATATCTTTGATTTTGCGCATGATGATGGTCCGAAAAGGCTGCAACTTTTCGGCATCATGCGCTGGCGCGCGGTCACGCGGCCAGGTTTCTCACACAAAGCTCATGCTTCACCGCGAAAACCTGTGGCCGTTATCATCATCCGGGCGTCCCGGTATTGCTACGCCCTCGAGATCGCCGGCAGGCGTTTTCCGAGCCGACTGTACACCCTGCGCGCATTGCCCTCGAAGATCTTGTGCCGGTCCTCGTCCGTGAGCCAGTCGACCTGGTCGATATAGCGCTTGGTGTCGTCATAGTAGTGACCCGTACGGGGATCGATGCCCTTCACCGCGCCAACCATTTCGGATGCGAACAGGATGTTGTCGACCGGGATGACCTTGGTGAGCAGTTCGATGCCCGGAAGATGATAGACACAGGTATCGAAGAAGACGTTGCGCAGCAGGTGCTCTTCGAGGGGCGGCCGCTTCATGTCCTGGGCGATGCCGCGGTAGCGGCCCCAATGATAGGGGACCGCGCCACCGCCATGCGGTATGATGAGTTTCAGGGTTGGAAAATCCTTGAACAGGTCCGAGGTGATGAGCTGCATGAAGGCCGTGGTGTCGCCGTTGATGTAATGCGCCCCGGTCGTATGGAAGGCCGGGTTGCATGATGCGCTGACATGGATCATGGCCGGTATGTCGAGCTCGACCATCTTTTCGTAGAGGGGGTACCACCAGCGGTCCGATATCGGAGGCGCGTTCCAGCTGCCGCCGGAGGGGTCCGGGTTGAGATTACAGCCGACGAAGCCGAACTCGTTGATGCAGCGCTCGAGCTCGCCGATGCAGCTTTTCGGTTCGACGCCGGGCGATTGCGGCAACTGACAGACGCCGATGAAATTCTCCGGGAAAAGTTTGGTGAGCCGGTAGATCAGCTCGTTCGAGACCTGTGACCATTCGAGGCTCACGCCGGCATCGCCGATGTGATGGGACATGCCGGAGGCGCGAGGGGAGAAGATCGTCAGGTTGGTGCCGCGCTCGCGCTGAAACTTGAGCTGCGCGCCCTCGACGCTTTGACGCAATTCGTCATCGGAAATGGTGATCGCTGCCACCGACGGTTTCTGCGCCGGGTCGCTGATGGCTGCGACCTGCTTTTTACGGAAATCATGCAGCTTCTGCGGCTCGGTGGTGTAATGGCCGTGGCAGTCAATGATCATGAGGCGGCCTCGCTTGAGCGGGATGCGGTCAGCTCGAATCGCTTCCCTCTCGGTTCCCTTTAATTTTGCGGATGATCTTTGTCCGAAAAGTCTGCAACTTTTCGGGATCATGCGCAGCGAGCCGGACCGGACGTGCCCCGGCTGTTCGCAGCGATGGTAGGGAGCGCGCCGGAAGCCGTCAAACAGGATTGCGCGGCGCACGCTTGCGCGTGCGACTGTCCGACAATGGACCCCGCGATCGACGGCAAAATTCCGATTGCGCCGTCGCCGGCATGCCATATGTTCGGGCGCCCATCCGCATTGCGTGCGTTCGAGGAAAACATGGCCGAGCTTCCGCGCCTCAACAACGTGATCCGCGCTTTCGAAGCGGGCCAGCCGGCATTCACAAGCTTCGCGCAGGCCGAGATCGAGACGGCCATCGCGATGAGCACGTCGAAGTTCGACGGCGTTGTCTACGAGATGGAGCACAATTTCTGGGATGCGCGGGCGCTGCGCGACGCGATGCAATACATGCTCAACAGGCGCCAGATCGCCGAGAGAGGCACGCTGGCGCCGGCGGTGACGCCGATGGTGCGCATCCCGCCTAATGGTGGCGAGCACAATCAGTGGCTTGCAAAGCAGGCGCTCGACCTCGGCGTCTACGGCGTGCTGTGGCCGCACATTTCCACCGTCGACCAGGCGCGCAACGCGGTCGCCGCCTGTCGCTATCCAAGGCTCAAAACCGCGCCGCTCTATGACCCCGCGGGCATCCGCGGCGACGGTCCGACCACCGCGGTCCGGTACTGGGGACTGACTCAGGCCGAATATTATTCACGCGCCGATGTCTGGCCGCTCGCTTCGAAGGGCGAGATCCTTGTCATGCTCATGATCGAGGATACACTGGGGATCGACAATCTCGCCGACATCCTCAAGAGCGTGCCCGGGATCGGCCTCGTTCTGATCGGGGAAGGCGATCTTTCGCAGGAACTCGGCTATCCACGCCAGTACGAACATCCGCAGGTGCTCGATGCCATGGCGCATATCGTGAAGACTTGCCGCGAGCACAAGGTTGCGGTCGGTCATCCCCATGTGGACGCCCAAAATGTCGAGCGGGTGCTCGCGCAAGGCTACACCTTCCTGATGGCGGCACCGGTGCGCAGTTTCGCGGCACTGGAAAAGGGCCGCCAGCTCGCCGGACGCGCTTAAAGCGGGTATTTTGCTTTAGCGGGATGCGTTCAGTTTGAGTAGGCTCCCGCTCGATTATGTTCTGCGCACCCGTCGCGGACTACGCTCGACGATGGATGCGTGTTGATTTTGCGCATGATCTTGTCCGAAAGTCCGCGACTTTACGGGATCATGTGCTAGGCGTGTAAAATAGTCCTCATCCAGACAAATTTTTCAGACGCATCGGCTCCTCGGCGATCTGATGCGCACGATCACCAAGCCCGACGACGCGGAGGTCGTGGAAGAGTGGAAACATTACCGGCGCAGGCGCCATCATCCTTGAAGCTTCGAAACGCCCACCTTATCCCGAGACCGAAAATAAGGAGAGCCGGCGGGGGACCGAAGAGCAGTACCGGTATCCTGGCGAATTCCTGCATTTCGATTCCGAACCTCAGATGCCACAGCACCAAATCAATGGCCCAGGCCATCATCCAGGCGGCCGACAGGAGAAGCCAAATCCGGAAGAAACCTCGCCGCCAATTGAGGGGAGATTTGTTTCTCGTTTGAGGATTGAACGCGCGGTCGCGGACGCTGTAGAGCGCCATGGGTGTGGCCTCCTCCAAAGCGAAAGCTCCGCCAGCTTCCGCCTACTTGCCCACCCCATGCTTCCGGCAGGTATATTGTCCCAATGTTTCCGTTCGGTCACGCCCTTTTTTTAGCCAAACCTCGCTTGCTCGTGGACGGAAGCATGTTGGCGATGCAGCGATGGAGGCACCGCATCGCAAAAGAAAAGAACAAGGACCGCGATTTTGACCTCGCCCTGATGACTATCAGAATGCTCGCCGCCTCCTTCCGGTCGGCTTATTTTGATCTTGCGCATGATCTTTGTCTGAACAGTCTGCAACTCTTCGGGATCATGCGCCTATTCTTCGACTTGACCGAGACTGGGAGAGGCCGTTGCGACGACTGGAATCTCCGGCAATCGGAGTAGGCGCTGCTTATCCGTCAACTGCTTCGGCCCCACACCTGTGCCAGTGTAAACATCGTGAAGCTGGTGTCCGGTTGTCCGAGGTGCTTTCGACACTCGGCGAGGGCCGAGTTAAGATCGCCCGCTGTCATCAGGCCGAGTTCGAGAATGGTCCCGCGTAGCGATTCAATGACCGCGGGCAGGTAGTCGACCATCGGATCACCGGACCGCACGGCAAGCAGGCCGGTGCGGTACTCGACCTCGCGAAGGCCAGACTTCCGGGCCAGAAAATAAAGCTTTCGTGCAAGTTCGAGATCGGCGCCCACCCCCTTGAAGGCACCCAACTCCGCGCGTTTCAATTTTTTCCAGGCCCGATGTGGAGGATAGCAATTGAGCGTCGAGCCGTCCGGCTCTTGCAGCGCCACGATGCCGCCCTTGCGGGCGAGGCGCATCGCCTCCTCGAGCAGACCCTCGGGATGTCCTGCCGTACTTGCGACGAAGCGCATGTGAACGAGATCAAAAGTGCCGGCGGGCAGGTCCGCTGCGTAGGCGTCGCCGAGCCGGAATTCGACGTTAGGAGGCGCATCCTTGCGCGCGCTCTCCAGAAAAGCCGCATTCATGTCGAGGCCGACGACACGACCGGCCGGTCCGACGCGCTCGCTGAGCAGATCGGTGATTCCGCCCGGTCCGCAGCCGATGTCGAGGCAAGTCCAGCCGCCCATTGGCCCGAACCGATCCAGCATGGCATTGGCGTCGGGCACCATTGCGGACGACTGCAACCGCAACCGCTGGATCTCGCCGACGCGGTCTTCGATCGGGTAATGTCCTGAATAGCTCGTGCTCAATCAACTCGCCTGTTTCGACATTCGCCGGCGTGAAACAATCGTGAAATTTTGCCATGAATGCGTCAGTCTGTTCAATGTCAGCGCGATAGGTTTTGCGTGACCACTGCGTCAACGCTGACATGATCGAGTTATCAACGGTTGCAGAGAGGGAGGAGAGAATGTCGCGTTTCTTGCAGATGCTGTCACATGTCGCCCGTGGCGGCGCGGCTCTCGCGATGCTGAGCATCGCGGCCCAAGCGGAGGAGCGCTTTTCCGAACTGCGGCTCGACCAACTCACTCCCGACCAGCAGAAGATGGTCACGATGCTGACGACGCCGCCGCGCAACAGCCAGATCAACACAGGCCCGTTCAACGCCTATGCGCGCAGCGCAGGCCTTGGAATTCTGCTCCTGCAGGTCAGTGACTATGTCCGCTTCAACAGCTCGCTGCCGCCTCGCCTCAGCGAATTCGCGATCATGATCGCCGCGCGGCAATGGTCGCAGCCTTACGAGTGGCGGGCGCATTACCCGTTGGCCATCAAGGGGGGCTCGATCAGCAGATTGTCGCGGACCTCGCAGCCGGCAAGCGGCCGCAGAACATGAAGGAGGACGAAGCGGCGCTGTATGACTTCTGCACGCAGGTGTACCGCGACAAGGATGTCAGCGATGCGGCCTTTGCCGCGGTGCGAGACAAATTCGGCGAGCGCGGCATCATGGATCTGATCGGCATCATCGGCTATTACGACATTGCCTCAATGGCGCTCATCGTCCAGCGCGCGACCGGTAAGCCCGTCGGCGAGCCTGCGTTGGTTCCGCTGACGCGGTGACCTTTTTCGATCGCCCAGCGCCTTTCGATCGTCCAGCCGTCGATCCGTAAAAAAAGACCGTTCCGGAAAAGCATTAAGTCGCATCGCCCCCGACCGGGGTTTTGTTGGGCGCGACCGCGCGCTCCGCAACCTTGGACAAACCAGGATCAAAGGACCCAAAGCTGACGAAGTTGGACGGCGCGCGGTTCGTCGTCTAAGACTTTGTTTTTAATAATTTTCTTCCGCCGAGGATAATCGCGTTTCGGAATGAGGACCTTTGGCGCCTGCGCAAGGATCGTCGAACGTCGATGGGTGCCCGGCTCATACCAGCCGCTCCGCCTCGTCGAAGCGGGAAAAAGACTGGGAACAGGTGTATCGCGATTCATCGCTCTGGTGCGAAGGGCGATGAAAATTGGATCAACTTCGCATCGCATGTGCACGAAGCCGTGATCGCGGCCGCTCCACATTGCCCGAGTACGGGATTGTGCTAAGATTCGGGGATTACAAGCAATGCGAGTGCCCTGACGATGATCACGCTTACAGTCAACGGGACCCAGCATCAGGTCGATCTTGAGCCTGATACCCCTCTTCTTTGGGCGTTGCGCGACGCAATCGGCCTCACCGGAACGAAATTCGGATGCGGCATCGCCCAGTGCGGCGCATGCACCGTCCACATCGGCGGGGTGGCGATGCGATCTTGCTCGGTACCCATCGGGGCGCTGAACGGTGCCAGCGTCACCACCATCGAAGGGCTTTCGCCCGACGCCAAGCACCCGGTGCAGCAAGCTTGGCTTGCCGAGGACGTACCGCAATGCGGCTACTGCCAGTCCGGCCAGATCATGGCCACGGCGGCGTTCCTCAAGCAAAACTCCAACCCGACCGACGCGGATATCGACGCGAACATTACGAACATATGCCGTTGCGGGACCTATGAACGGCTTCGCCGCGCCATCCATCGCGCCGCCGACCTGATGAAAGCCTGAGGGAGGATGCGATGAACGCCAGCCACACCGCTTCGACTCTCACCCGCCGTCACTTCATCGTCACGGCCGCGACCGCCGCCGGTGGCCTCCTGATCGGCATCGGCGTCCCACCGCGCCGCGCCCGGGCCGCCACCGTCGAGACGCAGCCTTACGATAAGAGCGCCTACAACGAACACGATATCGATGCGTGGATCGCGATCGATCCCGATGATTCCATCCTGATCCGTTATCAGCGGTCGGAAATGGGCCAGGGCAGCATGACCGCGCTGCCGATGATCATCGCCGAGGAATTGCAGTGCGACTGGTCGAAGGTGCGGATCGAATATGCCTCGCCCAACCGCAGCATCCGTGAGAACAGAGTCTATGGCGACATGTTCTCGCATGGCAGCGTCTCGGTGAGGCAGTCTCAGAAGAAGATGCAGCAGGTTGGCGCCAGCGCGCGCGAACGCCTTATCGCTGCTGCCGCCACCCGATGGAACGTACCGGCATCGGAGTGCTCGGCAGCCTCCAGCGTGGTGACGCATGCCGCTTCGGGGCGCACGCTGCGTTTTGGCGAGGCGGCCGGCGATGCGGCGAAGGTCAAGCTCGCCACGGAGCCGGAGATCAAGACGCCGGATCAGTTCACCTTCATCCCCAAATCGATGCCGCGCGTCGACGTGGTCCACAAGATCGACGGATCGGCAAAATTCGGCATTGACGCGCAGCTCCCGGACATGGTTTTCGCCGCGATCAATGCCTGCCCGGTCCCTGGCGGCAAGCTCAAGAGCGTCGACGAGTCGGTGCTTGCCGGCGCGCCCGGCGTCATTCAGATGGTGCGGCTCGACAATGCAGTCGCTGTAGTGGCGACCGGCAGTTTCTGGCGCGCGAAACAGGCGCTCGCACGACTGCAACCCGAATGGGATGCGGGCGAGGCAGGCAGCGTCGACAGCGCGCAGCTTTCCAAAACGTTCCGCGCCGCGCTAAGCGAACCCATGCAGACCGCGCGCAACGAGGGCAATGTCGATCAGGCCCTGCCCGGCGCGGCCAAGACATTCGAGGCCATCTACGAGACGCCTTACCTGTCGCATTCGCCGATGGAGCCGATGAATGCGACCGTGCACTTGCAGCCCGACCGGCTCGATGTGTGGGTCGGAACGCAGGACTCGGAAGACGCGCTCCATGCGGCGGCGCGGTTCTCCGGCTTGAAGCCGGAGCAGGTCTACATCCACAATGGTTTCGTTGGTGGTGGTTTCGGCCGCCGCGACGCGAACGATGAGGTCGCCCAGGCCATCGCCATCGCCAAAGCCGTGCAGCGACCGGTGAAGCTGGTCTGGACGCGCGAGGAGGATACCCGCCAGGACAAGTTCCGTCCGCATGCCGTGGTCGCGTTCAAAGCCGGCGTCGGCTCCGACGGAATGCCGACAGCCTGGTCGATGCGCGTCGTGACATCGTCGATCCTCGCGACGACCGGCAGGCCGTTCCCTGCCAACAGGGTCGAGCCGATGGCCGTCGCCGGATTGGCCGACAACGGCTACAACGTGCCGAACATGCGCGTCGAGGCGGCGATCAAGAACACCCATATGCCTGTGTGGTTCTGGCGTGCGCCGGGCGCGAACCAACACGTCTTCGCGATCGAGAGTTTCCTCGATGAAATGGCGTCGGCCGGCGGTCTCGATCCATACCAAATGCGGCGCAAGCTGCTCGAAGGCAAACCCGACTGGCTGAAGGTGCTGGATACGGCGGCCGAGAAAGGCGATTGGGGCAAGCCGCTGCCGAAGGGCCGTGGCCGCGGTATCGCCATATGCGAGGATACGAACAGCCTCTGCGCGCAGGTTGCCGAGGTCACGGTCCGGCCGAACGGCAGCGTGAAGGTCGACCGCGTTACCGTCGCGCTCGATACCCGCTACATGGTCAACCCGCAGACCATCGCCGAACAGGCCGAAGGCGGCGTGATTTTCGGCTTGAGCGCCGCACTCTATGGCAAGATCACGGTGAAGGACGGCGTCCCGGTGCAAGGCAATTTCGACACCTACCGCATGGTGCGTCTCGCGGAGGCGCCGAAAATCGACGTCCACCTGGTCCCGAGCGGCGGCAAAGTCTGGGGCGGTGCGGGCGAAGCCTCAACGCCGCCCATCGGCGCGGCGGTGGCCAACGCGATCTTCGCCGCGACCGGCAAGCGCATTCGCACGCTGCCGATCATCGACAATGACCTGTCCTACGGGGCAGTTTGAGCAAGGGGCTCGTCGCCGGACGATGCTGCGGCGCCTCGATTCGCCGTTTTTTGCTTGGCGGAGAACCGGGGCCGAAGTTGCGGCATCGTCCTCAGCTGCGGAATAGGCATCGCTGAACGGATTCATGAAGCGAATGAGGCTGCTTGCTGCCGCGCTTTTCGTCCTCGGCGCGGGCGGGGCCGCGAGCGCACAGCAGAACGCGACGCCCAGCAAAGGCGAGTATCTCGCCCGTGCGGGCGATTGCATTGCCTGCCACTCCGTGCGGGGCGGCAAGGCGTTCGCCGGCGGCTTGCGCATGGGAACGCCGATGGGCGTGATCTACTCGACCAATATCACGCCCGATCCCGACACCGGCATTGGCACTTATTCACTGCAGGATTTCGATCGCGCGGTACGGTCGGGTGTCGCCAAGGACGGCCATCACCTTTATCCCGCCATGCCCTATCCGTCCTACGCGAAGATCAGCGACGAGGATATCCAGGCGCTCTACACCTTCTTCATGAAAGAGGTGCCGGCGGTCAACCAGCCGAACAAGAAAAACGAAATCCCTGGATATCTCAGTTGGCGTTGGCCGCTCGCGATCTGGAACACACTGTTCGCGCCGAACCGCGCCTATGTCGCCCAGCAGGGCCATGACGCCACCTGGAATCGCGGCGCTTATCTCGTGGAAGGACTGGGCCATTGCGGTGCCTGCCACACCCCGCGAGGTTGGGCTTTGCAGGAAAAAGCATACGACGAGAGCAGTGGCGCCTATCTCCAAGGTGCAGAGCTCGATGCCTGGTCCGCGCCAAATCTGCGCGGTGACCTGCGCACCGGTCTTGGTGGATGGTCACAGGACGATATCGCGGCGTTCCTGAAGAGCGGCCACAGCGAGAAAGGGACCGCGTTCGGATCCATGCTCGACGTCGTGAATAACAGCACGCCGTATCTGGCCGATGACGATATCGGCGCGGTGGCACTGTTCCTAAAGTCGTTGCCGGCGACGGCGCAGCAAAGCGCCTTCGTCTATCGCGACGCGCCGACACAGGAACTGCAAAGTGGCAAGCCGAAGCAAGCGGGTGCCGCGGTGTATCTCGGCTTTTGCGCCGCGTGCCACGGGATGGACGGCAAGGGCCAGGCGCCGTTCATGCCGCCGTTGGCCGGCAATCCGGCCGTGCTTGACGCCAACCCGTCATCGCTCATCAATCTCGTTCTGAATGGGTCCGAGCCGCTGGTGGCAAAGGGAATTCCCGACGCCTATCGCATGCCGCAATACCGGATCCAATTGAACGATGATGAAATCGCTCAGGCGTTGAGCTTTGTACGCAGCGCCTGGGGAAACGACGCTGCGCCGGTGACGACGGACGAGGTCAAGAAGCTGCGTCCGGTGACTGACCCAAGCAGTGATCGCGTCATCGTTCTGAAGATGCGGTGAGTGAGCGCCCTCCCCCGGTGAAGCAACGTCGGCGTGACTCCAGGTGGAGTGTCCCGTGCTTGCGGAGACAGCTTTTGCTTCCGGGGGCCTCTTGATTATCGCTTTCGAAGACCCCCGTGCTTTCCTTCTTCCCAGCCAATCAATTTGATACCTTCTGCAACTTGATCGACAACGATCGGCTCCTATTCGTCCCGGAAAGGGGCAGCAACCCGCACGCTCACTTGGTATTTTGCGGCCGTCCCCAGTTGGGCATGGCGTCAGCGCAGCTGGCACGTTGGCGACTTGATCGCCTCGCACGCTCTTGTGAGAATGCCTTGTCGGGAATAGATGGGCGGAGGGTTAGACTGGGCGGAGACCACATGGACGCCAAATTGGCTTTGGTTAGTGTCATGACCGTTTGGGCAGCCACGGTTCCATTCGTCGTTCCTTTGCATGCTGCTGACCTCAATACACCGTACGCCGCGGTATCGACCCCACAGCTTCTTTACGCTTGGAAAAAATTTGAAATGGGCTCCAGCTTTGGCGGCCCTCTAGGCACTGAAAACGAATTCCCACCGCTCGATAGTTTCTCGACCGACCCAAGCGGTGTGCTCGGTGGAACCCAAAGGGGCCAAAATGATCTTTTCTCGCCGAACTGGCTGCTACCGCTCGGTTCTAACAACTAGTACCTCTGCACAGGGGTTATGACTCGTTGAGTGGGGCTGGGTAGGCGCGGGCCATTTTGGCGCGCGCTTTTTCTGGCGTGAACATCCAATTTATTCGTGCACCGCTTTTGTTTCTTTGGCGCTCCCACGCGGCGATCTCGAAGGCAAGCAATTCACGATTGTCGATGCGACGGTCGAGGCACTGGCTGCGAAGGACGCCGATTTCGATTTCGACCATGTTGAGCCAGCTTGCGTGCCTGGGGGTGGGATGGAATTCGAGGCGGCGTAGGATACGCCGCGCTTCCGGCGCTGGAAAGGTTTGGTAGAGCGCGCTCGCAGAGTGGGTCGACAAATTGTCCAGCACGACCCGGATTTTGTCGGCCTTGGGAAAGTGCACGTCGACCAGATCGCGCATGCAGTTTGCGAAGTCCTCTGCCGCGCGTCGGTCTGTGACCTTCACCTTGCGCCAGGATTTATGGGCGTCGAGGAAGACGAAGAGATTGGCCGTGCCATTGCGCCGGTATTCGCAGTCGAAGCGCTCCAATTGTCCCGGCTTGGCCGGGATTGGCTCGCGCACTTCGCCGATGAGCTGAGTTGGACTTTCGTCAAAACAGACGACCGGACGCTTGGGATCCGCTTCCTCGTTGTAGAGGTCCAGCACATCCTCCATCCGCGCCACATATTCGGCATCAACCGTGGGAATGCACCACATGTCCTTGCGCCAGGGCTTGAGATCGTTTTCCGCAAGGCGGCGTCGAACCGTCTCGCGGGAAAGCCCCTTGTGGGCCGTCAGCTTGACCATCTCGCCAGCCAGAAGTTCCAGCGTCCAACGACTGCGCCCGGCCGGCGGCTTCGAGCAGGCCGTTGCGACCAAGAGCGCTTCGTCCCTGCCGGTGAGTTTGCGCTCGGCGCCACATCGCGGCTCCTCGCTCAAGGCGGCTTCAAGGCCACACTCCACAAATCGGCGCTTGGTGCGATAAACCGTCGATCCACCCACCACGATCGTACGTTCGATCACCTCATCGCTGGCGCCGGCATCGGCCGCCAGAAGGATTTGCGCCCGCTTCAATTTCCGAGCCGAACATGTGCCGGCGCCCAGCATCCGCTTAAGGTCCTCACGCTCCTCGCCGGTCAGATCAACGCGATAGCGGATATTCATCAGGGCCTCCTTGTGATTCGAGGCCCAGTTGAATCAATCTATGTGGCGTGGATTCCGCGCCCCCTCGCTTCACCGACAAGCAAGGCCAGTATCTGGCCTTCATTCACGCTTATACCCTCGTCATCGGCCGATCGCCCGCCGAAGCCGATATCCAACGGTTCTTCGCCGTCACCCCGCCCACCGTCCACCAGATGGTGCTAACTCTCGAACGCCAGGGCCTTATCACGCGTATCCCCGGCAAGGCGCGAAGCATCCACCTTCGCGTCGATCCAGAACTTCTCCCAAAGCTCCAACCCGTCATATCCTCTGTGCAGAGGTACTTAGTCCCCGGAATCATAGCTGAGTGATACGGCGGCCTGCGAAGCGGCGTTGGCGAACCTTCTTCTTGGTCCAGACGAAGGGCTCAGCGTTGTCGTTATAGGTGCCGATGAAGGCATCGATGTGCTCCTTCAATTGCTCAAGGCTGGTAAAGGAAGCGCTGCTGAGCGACTGGCCCTGAAGAATGGAGAACCAAATTTCGACCTGATTGAGCCAGGATGCGCTTGTCGGGGTGAAATGAAAATGCACCTTTGGGTGCTTCTTGAGCCAATGCTCATTCTTCTTGTGGGTGTTGAGGTTATCGACAATGACGTGGAGTTCGCGACCCGGAAAAGCTGCCACCACGCTGTTCATGAAACCCAGAAACTCTATACGGCGGCGCCGTTTCGAATGTATCGCGATGATCTTGCCGGTGGCGACTTCGAGGGCGGCAAACAAAGTCGTCGTGCCATGGCGCTTGTAATCGTGGCTCTGGCCCGTCAAGGCACGGCCATTCGGCAGCTTCAGATAGCCTTGCGCCCGCTCCAAGGCCTGGATCGAAGGCTTTTCATCAACACACAGCACGATGGCCTTCTCGGGCGGGGCGATGTAGAGGCCAACAATGTCGGCGGCTTTGGCCGTAAAGTCCGGATCGTCGCTCTCGCACCACGATTTGCGAGCCGCAAGATCGATTGTGTGGTGACGCAGGAACCGCCAGACATATTGAACGTCCACATCGCAAAGCGCCGCTGCCAACAGCGGTCCGGTCCAGCGTGCAAACCCGGCCGGTGCCGGTTTATCCAACAGGGCGAGTATCCGTCGGTCGGTCGCCCTGGTATAGACCGGCTGCTTGCCGGGCCGCGGCTTATCTTCAAGCCCTTCAAGCCCTTGGTCGGCATAGCGATGCCGCCACAGGCTGACGATCCGCGGCTGAACCCCCACTTCCTTGGCAATCGACCGCGTACTGCGCCCCGCGGCGGCGAGCAGGACAATACGCGCCCGTTTCAAATCACGTTGCAACGTCACCGGCGAGCGACAACGCGCTTCCAGCACCTTGCGATCGCCACGGCGTAGGCGAACTTCTCTTGCTTCGGGAATCATCCCGATCTTGAATCACGACTCACGTTCCATGAAAAGCGGGTACTAGGTTACGGCGAGTTGGGCGTCTATGGCGGTGGCATCCTTCGCGGCGCACCGACCCCGGTCATCGACAAACTAGCCAGCGAAGGAATGCGCTTGCTCAACTTCAACGTCGAGGCGCAGTGTACGCCGTCGCGATCGGCGTTCATGACTGGCCGCTTCTCGATCCGTTCCGGGACTTATGAAGTTCCAATTGGTGGTGTGCCCGACGGGTTGACGCGGTGGGAGATCACCATTGCTCAGTTGTTGTCGCAACAAGGATACGCCACCGGCATGTGGGGCAAGTGGCACCTCGGCAGCGCAGAGGCCCGGCTTCCCTCAAACCGGGGCTTCGACGAATGGTATGGCATTCCTCGCACCTACGACGAAGCAGAATGGCCGTCTCTGAATGAGACCGGCGGCATGTGGCCATCGGTTGGAAATAAGCAGGGCTGGAATGCGGCGATTGTTCCGCCCGAACCAATTTATGATGCCCATAAGGGCGAGCCGCCACGACAAATCGGAACGCTTGATATCGATAATCGCCGCACGATGGAGGCGGAAATAACAAAACACGCAGTGGACTTCATAAAACACACCGCCAGGGCAAACAACCCATTCTTTTGCTTATGTATCGTTTTCATTGATGCACATGCCGACCCTGCCCAATCCGGAGTTCATTGGCAGAACCGGCAACGGAGATTGGGCCGATTGCCTCGCCGAGATGGACTACCGAACAGGACAAATCCTTGATGCTATCAAAGAAGCGGGCATTGAAGACAACACCATAGTCATTTTCACCAGCGACAACGGCCCGGAAGCCACCAATCCCTGGCAGGGAGATGCTGGACCATGGCGGGGCACATACTTTACGGCGATGGAAGCCTCGCTACGAGTGCCGTTTATTATACGTTGGCTTGGTAAAGTGCCGGCTGGCCGCGTCAACAACGGGATCGTTCACATCGTTGACCTTTACACGACGCTCGCGCATGCCGGCGGCGCCGAAGTCCCAAAGGATCGCCCGATTGATGGCGTGGATCAAATGGACTTCTTCCTCGGCAAAAAGGAAACGTCAGACCGTGAGGGTTTCCCGGCCTATGTCGCAGATCGACTGACTGCGGTCAAATGGCGAAACTGGAAGATGCACCTCATCAAACAAGACACGATGTATGACATCCCGCAGAAGCTTGCCCTGCCTAGAATATTCAATCTTTTGACCGACCTGAAAGAGGAGCGCGACGTAGGTCCCTACAACACTTGGCTTGCAGACCCTATGCTCAAGATCATTGGGGAATTCGAGGCCAGCCTCAGAAAATATCCGCCGATCAAAGCCGGCACACCAGACCCCTACATACCGTCCCAATAATAGTTCTCCTGCCAAAATTCCGCTGCGGCCCTTGGTTTAATTGCTGCATTGCGGCATACCTAGGTTCACGTTGAATTCCGGGAGTATATGGCCCAAGCCGGGTTTTGCCTTACTCGTTGCCGATAACCTTGAGCCGAAGCCTGCCGATCAGGCCGGCGCGACGGCCCTCGGCCTCTTTCATCGCGGCTGACATCTGCCGCAGCGTCGTCGTGTTCGAGCCGTACATGGCGATGCCGCCGAGCATGGCCGCGATCGCGGCAAGCATCGCGACGGCATCGAATTCGATCGCGCCGAAGATGACGGCGAGCGCCCAGGCCGCGCCCGCAGCGATCGCAATCCGCGAAGCGAGAATGATCTTGCGGCAGCGGGCAATGGACTCTGCGAGGTCGTCGATCTGGAATTCGAGGCGTGCGATTTCCGCCCGCGGGTCGTCTTCGGGTAGATCGTCGAGAATGTCGGTCTCAGGGTCCAAAGGAATTGGGAGTTCGGATGCCGGAGCACTATGCGGTCAATATCACGTCGTCAGAGATTGTCACGGCCATCACCTATCCGGCAACGGCCACGGATCGCGTCGGCATCTGCCTGATGCTCGCCCATGGAGCGGGCGGCAGCCAGACCAGCGCCTTCATGGTGCGCATCGCCGGTGAGCTTGCCGCGCGGGGCGTGGACGCGATCACGTTCAATTTCCTCTACAGCGAGCAGGGTCGCGGCGCCCCGGACCGCAACGACGCGCAGGAGCGATGCTACCGCCAAGTGGTCGCGGCCTATTACGACGGTCTCTTCAGCAGGACCATCAATGCCAAAAAACTCGCCATTGGCGGCAAGTCGATGGGTGGCCGGATTGCGTCCCAAATCCTGGCCGACGGCCGTGACGACATCGCCGGCCTGGCACTGCTCGGATATCCGCTGCATCCGCCCGGTCGCCCGGAACAGCTGCGCGTCAGACATCTGCCTGCGATCCGAGTGCCGATGCTGTTCGTTCAGGGATCGCGCGACGCGTTTGGAACGCCCGAGGAGTTGCAGCCTTTCCTCCAGGGTCTGCACGCGCCTGCCGAGCTGGTTGTCGTCGACGAAGCCGACCACTCGTACAAGGTTCTCAAGCGCGCTGCGCGCACGCAGGAGCAGGTATTTCAGTTGGTGCTCGACGCGGTGGAACGCTGGCTCAAGGCGCGCTGACGCTTCCGCTTTTTCGAATCGCCGGACCAACAAAAGCCTGTCATCGCCCGGCCGGAGTTCACGCTGCTCTTCAGCGTGAATTCCGTGACCGGGCGATCCAGTAACCACCGACATCGAAAGGTGGCCCGGCCAGAGTCGCTCTCGAAAGTCCGGGAGTACTGGATTGCCCGGTCACGGAGACCCGCTGCAAGTGCAGCCGGGTCTCCGGCCGGGCAATGACAATACAACAATTTACCGGGACAACTGAGCGGCTATGGTGACCTTCGTTGTTTGGCCCCCTTCACCGTCGCAGCACACACGCGCCGGCATCGCGGCGCCGTTCCCAGCCGACGCGTTCCAACTCGGGGCTGTCGCTCTCCGTCTTCGGATAACCGGCGCAGAAATAGCCGATCAGCCGCCACGGCGCCGGAACATCGAGGATCGCGTTCATGCACTTCGGATCGAGGATCGATACCCAGCCCATGCCGATCCCTTCGGCGCGGGCGGCGAGCCACATCAAGGCGAGTGCGGTCACGGCGGAATATTCGGCGGTCTCCGGCATGGTTTGGCGTCCGAGACCGTGTCCCTGCGGCGGTGCCGGGTCGGCGAACACGGCGAACTGCGCTGGCGCTTCGTCCAGACCGGAGAGTTTCAGGGTCGCGTAAAGCGCTTCCCGCTCGCCGGCATAGGCGGCGAGCGCGCGCGCATTGCACGCTCTGAAGGTTTCGCGCACGGCGGCGCGACGCCCCGCATCCTCGACGATGACGAAGCGCCATGGCTGGCTGAGACCAACTGAAGGCGCAAGGCACGCCATCTCGATCAATCGCTCCAGCGCGCCCTGCGGCAGCGGCTCGGTGCGAAACTTCCTCACGTCGCGGCGCCATGCGAACAGGTCGCGCAGCTGCTGCCGAAACACGGCATCAAATGTAGGCTTCATAGCCGAATGCCCGGCACCGCGGCGGCAGCCATCAGCGCCACGATCTCGTTCACCTGTTCGAGGGTACCGATGACGTCTCCAGTCTGTCCGCCGATCTGGCGTAGAGTGAGCTGCGCCATTAACCAGCAGGACGCCACGATGAGGATGGCAGCGCTCGCGCCGCGCAGCGGACCGAGCGCGATTTCCAGGATAACGGTGCCGACAACCCCGGCGATCGCAACCTGCGGCCAGGACGGACATCCCGCACCCTTGGCAAGCCCGTCGGCGCGGGCGGGTGGAACGAGTCTCATGAATAAAGGCAGTGCCGCGCGCGCTGCGGCATGGACCGCGACCAGTGCCGTTGCCGCCGCGGCCGGCGACGCGATGGTCTCCAGCGCGCTCCAGCGCAGCAACAGCGACATGACAAGCGCGCAGGCGCCAAACGCACCGATACGGCTGTCGCGCATGATTTCGAGCTTGCGGGTGCGGTCGCTGCCGCCGCCGAAAGCGTCGGCGGTGTCGGCAAGCCCGTCTTCGTGCAGGCAACCGGTCGTCGCCATTGTTGCGGCCAAGGCGAGCGCCGCTGCCGGCGGCGCGCGAAGGCCGGCCTGCCAGGCGACCCAGTAGACGAGCGCGCCGGTCGCGCCGACCACCACACCGATCAGCGGGAATGCCCAGCTCGCGCTGGCAAGGTTGCCATTGCCAGCGAAGCGTGCAGGCGCCACTGGCAGGCGCGTCAGAAAGAGAGCGGCTCGCACAACATCAAGGAAAACGCTAGGCCAAGGGTCCCGCGGTGGCATCTCGCATCCCCGATCGCGTTTTCACAGCGCATGATCCCGAAAGGTTGCAAACTCTTCCCACAAAGATCATGCGCAAAAATCACCACGCGTCCATCGTCGAGCGCAATCCGCGACTGAGGCGCAAAAAATCACCACGCATCCGTCGTCGAGCGCAGTCCGCGATGGATGCGCAAAAAATCGCCACGCGTCCATCGTCGAGCGCGGTTCGCGACGGATGCGCGCAAAGGAATCCGAGCGGGAGGCGGCTCAAACTGAACGCATCCAGTTTTAGCCCGACGACCGCAAGCCACACGCGCTTGAGATCGGCGGCTCATTGGGGTTTCATGCCGGTCAGCTTGACCAGGGAGGCCCATTTCGCCGTATCCTCGGCAAGGCGTTTCGCAAGGTCCTCCGGACTGCCCGCGATCGGCGTCGCGCCCAAATCCGCGAGCCGCTTCTGCATTTGGGGGTCGGTGAGACCGGCATCGATCTCCCTGTTCAGCAGCGACACGATCGAAGCCGGTACTCTTTTCGGCGCGCCAATGCCGACCCAGGTGCTCGTCTCGTAGCCGGTCACGTAATCGGCGACCGCGGGCACATCCGGCAGCACCGGCGAGCGCCTTCTCGTCGTTACGGCAAGCGGGCGCAGCCTTCCCGAACGGATGTATTCAAGCGATGAGGGCAGGTTGTCGAACAGCACCTCGACTTGGCCGCCGAGAAGGTCCGTCAAGGCCAGCGATGTGCCGCGATACGGCACTTCGAGCATTTTGGTCCCGGTCATCGTCTGAAACAGATCCTCCAGAGAGCTGGTTCGTGGTCCCGTTGCCGCCGGTAGCCCAGACGACTTTGCCCGGGTGGCTCTTGGCGTGGGCG
This sequence comes from uncultured Alphaproteobacteria bacterium, assembly GCA_963844635.1. GTDB lineage: Bacteria > Pseudomonadota > Alphaproteobacteria > Rhizobiales > Xanthobacteraceae > JAJPKK01. The sequence goes on along the minus strand of CAWJPD010000008.1, from coordinate 545,150 downwards.
ATGAGTTCGGGAACCGTCTTGGCCGGAACTTTGGGATTGACCTCGATCACCAATGGCACTTCGGCAATGCCCGATATCGGAGCGATATCGCGATTGAGGTCGAAAGTCAGATTATCGTAAAGGGACGCGCTGATCGGGTTCGCGGAACTGACCCACAACAGTGTGTACCCGTCGGCCGGCGCGCGCACCACCGTCTCAGCGGCAAGCGTGCTGCCGGCGCCTGGACGATTTTCGATGACGAACGCTTGTCCGAGCCGCTCCGAGAGCCATTGGCCAATCAATCGCGCGATGATGTCGCCGACGCCGGCGGCAGGGAAGCCAACGACAAGGCGCACCGGCCTGCTGGGATATGTTTGCGCTTGGGCGGGAACGAGAACACCAGCATCGCGCCGATGCCCGCGGCGAGGTGCAGCAATCTGCGGCGCTCACGGTTCATCGCGGGCTCCCGACATGACTGGGCGATCGACGCAAAAACCTATACCGCCGTCCCTTTGCGGAAAAGGGCGTCATGGCCTGCGACCCAACTTGCGGAGATATCGGCTCGGTTGATCGACCCTTGCCGTTTCGGATAGGCGGTTACGAAACGACGGCGATCACCCTGGGCGCTGCATTTCGCGGATCACGGCTTCGCCCATTTCAGCGGTGCCGACCAACTTGGTGTCGTCCGATTTGATGTCCTCGGTGCGCAATCCTTGCGCCAGCACGGCGGCGATCGCCTGCTCGATCCGGTCGGCCTTGCTTCCCATGCCGAAGGAATAGCGCAACGCCATCGCGAATGAGGCCAGCATCGCGAGCGGGTTCGCGATACCGCGGCCGGCGATGTCCGGTGCCGAGCCGTGCACCGGTTCATAAAGCGCCCTGCGCTTTCCGCTGCGGGGATCGCCTTCGCCGAGCGAGGCGGAAGGCAGCATGCCCATCGAGCCGGTCAGCATCGCCGAAATGTCGGACAATACGTCGCCGAACAAATTGTCGGTGACAATGACGTCGAACTGTTTCGGCCGCCGTACCAGTTGCATGGCGCCGGCATCCGCCAGTTGGTGTTCGAGCGTCACATCCTTGAATTCGCGTGCATGAACCTGGTTGACCACCTCGTGCCAGAGCACGCCCGTCTTCATGACGTTGCGCTTCTCCATCGAGGTCAGCTTGTTGCGCCGCCGGCGCGCAAGCTCGAAGCTCACGCGGGCGATGCGCTCGATCTCATAGGTATCGTACGCCTGGGTGTCGATCGCGCGCTTCTGGCCGTTGCCGAGGTCGGTGATCGTCTTCGGCTCGCCGAAATAGACGCCGCCCGTCAACTCACGAACGATGACGATGTCGAGGCCGTCGACAATCTCGCGCTTAAGGCTCGAAGAATCCGCAAGCGCGGGATAGCAGACGGCCGGGCGCAGATTGGCGAACAGGCCGAGCTCCTTGCGCAGCCGCAACAGTCCGGCTTCGGGCCGTACGTCGAACGGCACCGCGTCCCATTTCGGACCGCCGACCGCGCCGAAAAGCACCGCATCGGCTGCTTTGGCGAGTTCCATGGTGGCGTCGGTGATCGCGACCTTGTGGGCGTCGTAGGCGGCACCGCCGACAAGCCCATCCTCGGTCTCGAAGCGGTCCTCGCCGTCTTCGTTCACGAACGCGATCAGCCGCTTGACCTCGTCCATTACCTCGGGGCCGATGCCGTCACCCGGCAGCAGAAGAAGCTTGTACACCGACATGGAAAAAAGCCTTGGGGTTGGAAATCGCGGTGGCGGGGGGGCGGGCGACCCGGCGGCATTAGTAGCGCATGATCCCAAAAACCCGCAGACTTTTCGGACAAGATCACGTGCAAATCAAAGGCGACCGGGCAGCAAGCGGTTCAACTGAACGCATCCGCCCCAAGGACGCCGCGCAGCTTGGCAAGGTGTCGCGGCCTGCCGAGCAACCGATCCTGGGCCAGCTTATTCCGAGCGTCAGCTGCCGCTGAACCAATTGTAGCCGCGGTCTTCCCAGTAGCCGCCGAGATCCTTGTTGGTGACGTACATGGCAGTGACGTATTTCGGATTCTTGAAACCGAGCTTGGTCGGAATGCGGATTTTCATCGGGAAGCCGTACTTGCGGGGCAAAATTTCGTTATCGAACTTGAAGCTCATCTGGGACTGCGGATGCAGCGCCGTCGGCATGTCGATCGTGTTCGAGTAGCCTTCCGCGCACTGGAACCAGACGTATTTTGCGGTGAGGTCGGCGCCCACGCGCTTGAGGAAGTCCCGCAAGGGAGTGCCGGTCCAGGAGCCGATCGCGCTCCAGCCTTCGACGCAGACGTGCCGGGTGATCTGCTTCTCCTGGGGCAGCGCATAAAGCTCATCCAGGGTCCACGGCTTCTTGTTCTCGACGAGGCCGCCGACCTCGAACATGTAGGTGTCGCCATCGACATCGGGCGCATCGTCTTCGTCATAATAGGCATTGAACGGAAATGGCCGCGTGATGGCGCTCTCGGGATAGGTCGGCGCGAGCTTCGCAGGATTGAAAATGAGGGCCTGGACGCGATCGTTGAAACGCGACATCGCAAGCAACGCCTTGGAGGCGGTGTCCTCATCGACAATGTCACAGCCGGTCAACATGGTGATCGCCCCGAGGCTCGTTGCCCCGCGCAGGAACAGCCGCCGCGAAGGCCCGGGCAACAGTTTCGCAGCGTCCTTGACGAGGAGCGCCGGGTCGACGCCGGGCACCTGTTTGCGCAGCTTTGGCATGGGGTTCTCTTGCTCGTAGAGCGGGATGCGTTCAGCTACAATCGCCACCCGCGCCGTTTCCTTCGATTTTGCGCATGATCTTGTCCCAAAACTCTGCAACTTTTCAGGATCGGGCGCTAGCGCCCGACGATGATGGCGCGCAGGCTCTTTGGGACGATGATCGCAAGAATAATATGGATCGCGAGGAAGCCGACAATCGCCGTCATCGCGAAAAAGTGAACATAGCGTGCGGTGTCGTAGCCGCCGAAAAATGACGTGAGTTCCTGCACTTGGACCGGCTTCCAGATCGACAGGCCGGACAGCACGGCGACGATCCCGACCCCGATGATTCCGAGATACAGCAGCCGCTGCACCGCGTTGTAGACGGAAAGATCGGCATGGGAGAGCTTGAGAGTCAGAGCTGCCGTAACGTCCTGGAGGACCGCGCGCGGGCGGATCGGAAGCAGCTTTCGACGGAAGCGGCCGCTTGCGATCCCGAGGGCGACATAGAAGATGCCGTTCACGACCAGCAGCCACATGGCCGCAAAGTGCCACAGCAACGCGCCCGGCAACCCGTCGAGGCCGTCGCCGATGGTGATCGCGGGCGGGAACACAAATGGGAACAGCGGCGAAGCGTTATAGATGCGCCAGCCCGAAGTGATCATCACAACCATTGCCAGGACATTGATCCAGTGGGTGACGCGCACCCACCATGGATGGATGATCGGGCTTGCGGGAGTGGATGCTGCCTTTAGGCCTGTCGCGGAGTTGGCCGTGATCGCGGGTGTCATGGCCTCCTCTTACCATATGAGGTCGGCTGAAAGATCGTCCATTGATGTGCGAAGCGGAACCTGAGGTCCCGGCCCTTTTTCCGGAGATGACACTGAAGCCGTTGCAGGACGCCGGGGCGCAGCGCTGGCTCTCTATCGTTGGTATCGGCGAAGATGGGATCGAGGGCCTCGTTCCAGTCGCCCGCGCGCTGGTCGCGGGTGCCGCGGTCGTGTTCGGCGGGAAGCGGCATCTTGCGCTTGCTGCGCCGCTGATCCGGGGCGCAACCCGCCTGTGGCCCTCGCCGTTCGACCGCGCCGTCGATACCGTGCTCGCGGAACGTGGCCAGCCGGTTTGCGTCCTCGCGTCGGGCGATCCCTTCATGTACGGCGTCGGCTCACTGCTTGCCCGGCATGTCGCTGCACCCGAGCGCGTGACCGTGCCGGCCCCTTCGGCCTTCAGCCTGGCCGCGGCCCGGCTCGGCTGGGCGCTTCCCGAGACTGCGCAGATCGCGCTGAACGGGCGCGCACTCGACCTGGTGCGGCCGCATTTGCAGCCCGGCCGCCGGGTGCTGGCCCTGACTGCGGACGGCGAGGCGCCACGCCTGCTGGCGCGGCTGCTCGAAGACTCCGGCTTTGGCGACTCGCGATTTATCGTAATGGAAGCGCTCGGCGGTCCGCGTGAGCGCATCCGCCAGGCGACCGCCGCGGCATTCGACCTTGCCGGGATTTGCGAACTCAATACCGTCGCGATCGAGATCTGGGCCGCCGCTGACGCAAGAATTATTTCGCGTGCCAGCGGCTTGCCCGACCATCTGTTCGAGCATGACGGCCAGCTCACCAAGCGGGAAATCCGCGCCATGACGCTGTCGGCGCTGGCGCCGCGACGGGGCGAGTTGCTTTGGGATATCGGTGCCGGCGCCGGCTCGGTCGCAGTCGAATGGATGTTGACCGACCCGATGCAGCGCGCGATCGCGATCGAGGCACGGCCGAATCGCGCCGCCCGCATCGCCCGCAATGCCGCTGCACTCGGCGTACCGGGACTCGAGATCGTCACCGGCACGGCGCCCGCGGCACTCGCCGGACTGCGGCGACCGGATGCGGTTTTCATCGGCGGCGGCGCCGCGGACGAAGGTGTCCTCGATCAGGCGATAGCGGCGCTCGCTTGCGGCGGACGCCTCGTCGTCAATGCCGTGACCTTGGAAACCGAGGGGCTGTTGCTCGCCCGCCGTGCCGTCTGCGGCGGCGAACTTCTGCGCATCGCGCTCGCGCGCGCGGATGGGCTCGGCAATTGCACCGGATGGCGGCCCGCGCTCCCGGTGACGCAATGGACTTGGGTAAAGCCGTGATCGTGGCCGGCATCGGGTTCCGCCGCAACGCGAAAGCCGACGATATGGTGGCTGCAATCACGACCGCATTGGACCACGCCGGCCTTTCGGTAGCGGCGCTGTCGGCGGTCGCGACATCGGAAGTCAAGGCGAGTGAAGCTGCGAGAGCGGCCGCGGCTGCCATTGGCGTGCCGCTCGTCGCCGTCGGCCAAGCCGACCTCGAAGCGGCGGCACCACGCACACTCACGAAATCGGAACGGTCAATCGCCGCCGCCGGCGTGCCCTCGCTCGCGGAAGCGGCGGCCCTCGCCGCGGCCGGTCCCGATGCACGGCTGCTGAGACCTAGGATCGTGGTCGGCCCCGCGACCTGCGCGTTGGCGCAGGCCGTCGACGCGGCGGTGCCGTAGTTGAACATTTCGGCGATTTCGAAATGATACGCCTGTCAGTTGGGGCGATGACACCGTAGAATTGGTCAACGTCGCACCTACGTTCGGCCGCGCCCACCCTACAGCCTATTGCAGAGGACGGCGGCCCCTTGCAGCCTGCCGCCGCGCAGATCATCGAGCGCGGTATTGGCCTTATCGAGCGGATAGCGGACGGTCTCGATCATGAGTGCGCCTTGCTGCAAGATCCTGCGCGCGACATCGAGAAACTCGCGCGCGTCAAGGCGGGTGAGGTTCGCGACGGACATGAGTTGCCGCTCCTCCCACAGGATGTCGTAGGGAAAGCTCGGGATGTCCGACATGTGAATGCCGCCGCAGACGACCCGGCCGCCCTTTTTTACCGCGCGCAGCGCAGCCGGAACCAGCGCCCCGACCGGGGCGAAGATGATCGCAGCGTCGAGCGGTTCGGGCGGCATTTCGTCGGAGCCGGCCGCCCAATTTGCCCCGAGAGAGCGTGCAAAGGCCTGCCCGGCCTCGTCGCCAGGCCGCGTAAACGCATAAACACGTCGTCCCTGCCACACCGCCACCTGACACAGGATGTGCGCCGCGGCCCCGAAGCCGTAAAGCCCCAGCGCCGCGCCTTCTCCCGCCGTCCGATAACAGCGCCAGCCGATCAGACCGGCGCACAGAAGCGGCGCAGCGGCGACATCGTCGAGCGCCTCGGGGAGGGGAAAGCAATAGCGCGCATCGGCGAGCACGTGAGTGGCGTAGCCGCCGTCGCGTGTATAGCCGGTAAAGGTCGGCGCATCGCACAGGTTCTCGCGCGCACTGCGGCAATAGGGACAGACGCCGCAGGTCGCGCCAAGCCACGGAATGCCAACGCGCGCACCGATCGCAAGACCGGTCACGCCATCGCCGCAAGCGGCAACGCGACCGACAATTTCATGGCCGGGGACGATCGGCAGCTTGGGGTGGGTCAGCTCGCCATCGACCACGTGAAGATCGGTCCGGCACACGCCGCAGGTGGAAACCTCAACGAGGATATCGCCGGCGCCAGGCTGCGGAATTGGGCGCTCGCGCATCGCCAGTGGCGCGCCGGGCCGGTTGAGAACCATCGCTCGCATCGTGCTCATGTCGGTTGCTCGCTTCCGCCGTTCCGATGTGAAACTCCTTTGCCAGCGCAGGCTCGTTCGGGTCGGGACGGCCGTAGCGCATGATCCCGAAAAGTTGCAGACTTTTCGGACGAAGATCATGCGCAAAATCACCACGCATCGTCGTCGAGCGCAGTCCGCGACGGTGCGCAAAGAGAACCGAACGGGAGTCGTTCAAGCCGAACGCATCCCACTCTAGGAAAATCCGGGCAGACGGCTTAGACCACTCGATCAAATTCATCCCATCCGGTGGCCCGCATGCGCACAGAACAAGCCGTTCCCGTCCGCCTTGCCGATTATCGCCCGCCGGACTGGCTCGTCGACACCGTGGACCTCGATGTTTCGCTCGATCCGACACACACGCGCGTTCGCGCCCGTCTGAGGCTCAGGCCCAATCCGCAGGCGGCGGCGCCCGCGCCTGTCGTGCTCGACGGCGATGAATTGCGGCTCACCTCCGTCAAGCTCGACGGAGAGGAACTCGCTGCGGACGCTTTTGTCGCAAGTCCCGAGAAGCTCACCATTTTGCAACCGCCGCCGCGCGCCTTCGTGCTGGAGACGGAGACCGAACTTGACCCCTCCGCCAACACCAAGCTGATGGGCCTATATCGCTCAGGCAGCGCCTATACCACCCAGTGCGAGGCGGAGGGCTTCCGCCGCATTACCTATTTCCCCGATCGCCCGGACGTAATGGCGGTGTTCACCACGCGCCTCGAGGCAGACAAAGCCGACACGCCGATCCTGTTGTCGAATGGAAATTTGATCCAGTCGGGCGACGTTGCAGGGACGCCGCGCCATTTCGCGGTGTGGAACGATCCCTTCCCAAAGCCTTGTTACCTCTTCGCGCTGGTCGGCGGCGCCCTTGGTGTTGTCGAGGACTCCTTCACCACAATGTCGGGACGACAGGTCGCCCTGAGAATCTATGTCGAACCCGGAAAGGAGCCGCGGGCCGACTACGCGATGGGTGCGCTCAAGCGTTCGATGCGCTGGGACGAGCAGGCGTTCGGACGCGAGTACGACCTCGACATTTTCATGATCGTCGCTGTCTCCTATTTCAACATGGGGGCAATGGAAAACAAGGGCCTCAACATCTTCAACGACAAGAACGTGCTGGCCTCGCCGGAAACCGCGACCGATCAGGATTTTGGCTCCGTCGAAGCGATCATCGCGCATGAATATTTCCACAACTGGACCGGCAACCGCATCACCTGCCGCGACTGGTTCCAGCTCTGCTTGAAGGAGGGCCTCACCGTCTTCCGCGACCAGGAGTTTACCTCCGACATGCGCTCGCGCCCGGTCAAGCGCATCGCGGACGTGCGCGCGCTGCGCGCCCATCAGTTTGTCGAGGACGCAGGCCCTCTCGCCCATCCGGTGCGCCCGGAGGCCTATCGCGAGATCAGCAATTTCTATACCGCGACCGTCTACGAGAAAGGCGCGGAACTGGTGCGGATGTTGAAAACGCTGTTGGGGACCGATCGCTTTCGCGCCGGCATGGATTTGTATTTTCGCCGCAACGACGGGCGCGCTGCCACGGTCGACGAATTCGTCGCCTGCTTTGCAGAGGCCGCGCAACACGACCTGTCGCAGTTCATGCTCTGGTACAGCCAGTCCGGCACGCCCGAACTCGTCGTACAAGGGAACCACGAAGCGGGCGCCAAAACCTATACGCTCGAAATCAGCCAAGTGCTGCCCGCGACGCCGGGCCAGCCGGTGAAAGAACCGATGGCGATGCCATTCGCCATCGGCTTGCTGGGCGCGGACGGCCGAGAGCTTCCGCTCGTTCTCGCCGATGGCCGCAAGCTCGAACGTGGCGTGCTCACGCTCACGAAAGCAAAGGAGAGCTTCGTCTTCACCGGCGTCGCTGCGCCTCCCGTCGCCTCGCTCAATCGCGGCTTTTCGGCGCCGGTGCGGCTCACCGCCAATCTGCGCGATGGCGACCTTGCTTTCCTCGCTGCCCATGACAGCGATCCGTTCAACCGCTGGCAGGCGGTTCAGACGCTGGCGACAGCGCTGTTGATCACCAATGTGGCAGCGCAGCGCGGCGCCGCCGGAGCGGCGCGCCGATCCAATGAGCTTGTGGGCGCGCTCGCCGCCATCCTCGCGGACAAGTCATTGGAGCCGGCGTTCATTGCCCAGGCGCTGGCCTTGCCTTCGGAAGGCGATATCGCGCGCGAGATCGGCCGCGATGTCGATCCCGACGCGATTTTTGCCTCTCGGCGCGCGCTGCGCGCCGAGATCGGCGCGGCGCTCGAGGCGGCGCTCCTCGAAGCCTATCAGCAGATGGCCGAGAGCGGGCCGTTCAGCCCTGATGCCGCCAGCGCCGGACGACGTGCGGTGAAGAACGTATGCCTCGACTTGCTGGCGGCCGACGGCAGCAGCGCGGGCATTGCCCGTGCCGCCACCCAGTATCGAAGTGCCGACAACATGACCGACCGCATCGCCGCATTGGCGACGCTGTCATACCATGCCGTTCCCGAGCGGCAGGCGGCCTTTGATGACTTCTATCGGCGTTATGAAGGCGACGCGCTCATCATCGACAAATGGTTCGCGCTGCAGGCTGTCATCCCGGAGGTCGACACGCTCGACCGCGTCAAGCGCCTCACCACCCATCCGGCCTTCTCGATGTCCAATCCCAATCGCGTGCGCGCGCTGATCGGCAATTTCGCCCAGGCCAACCAGACCCAGTTCAACCGGCCCGATGGCGCGGGGTATGCTTTCCATGCCGATACCATGCTGGGGCTGGACGCGGCCAATCCGCAGGTCGCGGCGCGGTTGATGACGGCGTTTCGCTCGTGGCGCGCGCTCGAACCGCAGCGACGCGATCGTGCCGAGGCGGAATTGAGGAGGATCGCGGCCGCACCCTCGCTGTCCCGCGACGTGAATGACATCGTCACCCGCACGCTCGGCGGGGCGTGAGCGCCGGCGCGCGCTCGATGAGCGCCGGAGGTGGTTTCCCGGAGCGCGGCCGAAATCGAGTCAAGCTAGCCCGCGCCGTCGCGCCTGCATTGTGGATAAGTAAAGTAATGCCTGAAGCACCGCAGTTTGCGACGGCGGGCTGTTAAGACTTTTTTTTGAATTTGGAATCCCGAACTCTCGACAAGGAATTGCGATTTGATTCTTATGCTGGTGATTTGGGAGAGACGAGCCGCCCCTTCCGGACCGGGGACCGATGCCTTTATCGGTGGTGGGGGGACCGAGCGATGGCGCCAGCCGATGTTGCGCGCGCGTCGACAAGTACTGACTCGATCAAGGGATTGGCGCAATCGATCGCGAAGCCTGCCTATCGGCGCCTGCTCGTCGGTGAGGCGGCGCTGCGCCGCGCCGTGCCGATCCTGATCATCACGTTCCTGATGACGATGGCGATCGGGACCGGGACCCAAGTTTACGACCGCCGCCGCGATGCGCTGGTCGCGATTACCGCAGATATCGAGATGGCGGCCGACACGCTCGCGGGCCGCCTCGATCGCGAAATCGCAGGTCCGGACGAAATCGCGCGCCAGGTGCATGAGATCGTTCTCGGCGCCATCGCGCGTTACGGCGGCCATGGGACTTTCCTTGTTTCCGATGCCAATGGCGTTGTCATCGTCGCCGAGCCGGAGCGATCCGCGATCGGGCAGGCTCTCATCGACGTGCTCGGCCCCGATCAGCCGCTCACGACGCTGGGCGCCAGCGCAGGTGCCATGGAGATGCCGCTGCCCGACGGCACCGCCGCGACGGTCACGGTACGCCACCTGCTGGCTCCGCTGGGGCAGCTCGCGCTCGTTGCCGCCAAGTCGCCGACCCTGGCGCCATGGCGCGCGGACGCCGTGCTGACGGCCACCTTGTCGGCGACCACGGGCTTCGTGGTGCTGATCCTTGGCTTCGCGTTTCATTGGCAATCGACACGGGCGCGTGAGGCCGACGTAATCCACGAAATGGTCCGCCGCAGGGTCGACACCGCGCTCAACCGCGGGCGTTGCGGATTATGGGACTGGGACCTCGGCCGCGGCCGCATCTTCTGGTCGTATTCGATGTTCGAGATCCTTGGACGCGAGCCGCGCGATCAGCTGCTCACTTTCGGCGAGGTGAACGACCTCGTCCATCCCGCGGACGTGACCCTTTACGATCTCGCCGCACAGGTAGCGGAAGGCAGGACAACGGCGATCGATCGCGAATTCCGCATGCGCCATGCCCAGGGCGGCTGGGTTTGGCTGCGGGTTCGCTGCGACATCACCCGCCAACCCGATGAGCCTGGCTTCCACCTGATCGGAATTGCGGTCGACGTATCCGAGCAGAAGCGCCTCGCCGAGCAAACTGCTGCCGCCGACATCCGGCTGCGCGACGCCATCGAGACGATACCGGAGGCCTTCGTGCTGTGGGACGCGGAGAACCGGCTGGTGCTCTGCAATTCGAATTTTCAGGCGCTCCATAACCTGCCCGACGAGGCGGTCGTGGCGGGCATGCCTTATGACCGCATTCTGGCCGCGGAGCGCAAGCCGACCATCCGCGGCCGGACGACAAATGACGACGCCGTGGAGACGACCCACCAGCTCGATGGTCCGGGCGCGCGCACCTTCGAAGCGAAGCTCGAGGACGGGCGGTGGCTGCATATCAGCGAGCGACGCACCAAGGACGGTGGTTATGTCTCAGTCGGCACCGACGTAACCGCGATCAAGCAGCACGCCGCCCGGCTCGCCGCCAGCGAGCAACAGCTGATGGCAACCGTCGACGACCTGCGCCGATCGCAGCAGGCGCTGGAAACCCAGGCACACCAACTCGCTGACCTCGCCGACCGTTGCGCCGAGGAAAAGACGCGCGCCGAGGAGGCCAACCGGGCCAAATCGACGTTCCTCGCCAGCATGAGCCACGAACTGCGCACACCGCTAAACGCCATCATCGGCTTTTCCGAGATCATGGAAGCGCGCATGTTCGGCCCGCTCGGCTCGGCGAAATACGACGAATATTGCGGGGACATCAAACGCAGCGGCGAGTTCCTGCTCGATGTCATCAACGATGTCCTCGATATGGCGAAAATCGAGGCCGGCCGTATCAAGCTGGATTTCGAAGAGATCGACATCAATGAAATCGTAACCGACGCCATGCGCGTGATCGCGGGCCGCGCGTCGCAGAAGCGGCTGACCTTGGTGACCGATGTCGCGCCAAGGACGCGGTTGCAGGCGGACCGCCGCGCGATCATGCAGATTGCGATCAACCTTTTGTCCAACGCCGTGAAGTTCACCCCCGAGGGGGGCCGGGTGCGAGTGCGGGCGCGGCTGTGTGCGGGCTGCGTCGCGGTTGCCTTCGAAGACACCGGCATCGGCATTCCGAAGGACGCTCTCAACAAGCTCGGCCGCCCGTTCGAACAGGTGGAGAGCTTGCTCACCAAGACTCACCAGGGTTCGGGCCTGGGCCTCGCGATCGCCAAGTCGCTCGCCGATCTGCATGGCGGCGCCATGCGTATCCGCTCCACCGTGAACAAAGGAACCGTCGTCCTTCTTCGACTGCCGATTGCAGCGCAAGCCAGAGGGTGAGGTGCGGCCCTTTAGGAGCATGGACCGGCGGCCAACGTCGGCGGTCATGGCATAGCGTTCCACGACAGACCGCCCGCGCACGGCCACGGCATCGGTTCTGCTCGTTACGCGAGCATTTGCCGCACAAATCGTAGTGCGGTTCACCGACAATCGCGCGTAATGAACCGAGCCGCGCCTTTACATTGAGGCGGCGCCGTCTTTCGTAATATGCTGGCGCGATAGCGCCTAATAAGAAACGAAATAGGAGGAGACGATGGAGCGAGGGCGGGTTGCGCGCCTGGTGATGGCGACGTTTGCGCTCGCACTTGCTGCACGTGGAGACGTCGCTTGCGTCGTCGCTGGCGAATACCCGATGCGGCCGATCAGGCTCGTCGTCCCTTTCCCGCCCGGAGGAGGAAATGACGTCATCGGCCGGCTGATGGCGACCAGTCTGGGTGAACGCCTTGGCAAGCAGGTCGTCGTTGACAACCGCGGCGGCGCCGCCGGGGTGATCGGCGCCGAGATCGCGGCGCGATCGCCTCCGGACGGTTACACGCTGCTGCTGGTTTCGCTCGCGCACTGCATTAACCCGTGGCTCTTCAAACTCACCTACGATCCGGTGAAGGATTTTACCGCGGTCGGCCTGTTCGCCAGGGGACCCAACGTGCTTGTCGCGCACCCGTCGCTGCCGGTGCATTCCGTGCAGGACCTGATCGCACTGGCGAAAAAGCATCCGGGTGAATTGCAATACGCGTCCGCCGGAGTCGGCAGTTTTCAGCAGCTTGGCGGCGAGTTGTTCAAGCTGATGGCGGGCGTTGATATCCTCCATGTTCCATTCAAGGGCGGTGGCCCCGCGATGGTCGATATCCTCGGCGGACACACCAAACTGATGTTCAGTTCGATGGTGCAGGCCGTGCCTCAAATTCGCGCCGGAAAACTGCGCGCGCTGGGCACCGGCGGATCGACCCGCAGCCCGATTCTCTCGGACATACCGACCATCTCGGAAGCCGGGGTTCCAGGCTACCAAGCCGTGAACTGGTGGGGCGTTTTCGCCCCGGCGGGCACGGCGAAGGGAATCGTCGATCGATTGAACAGCGAAATTCGGACCGCAGAGAATTCGCCCGACGTGCAGAAGCATTTGGCGCTTGGGGGCGCGGAGACCGCGGCCATGAGCCCGACCGAGTTCGGCGGCTACTTCGTCAGCGAGATGGCGAAGTGGAAGGTCATCGTCAAGGAAAGCGGCATCAAGTCGGAATGAGGGAACTTGGTCCGGGGCGGCGCCGGGTGGGCGCAACGAAATCAACAGCGATCGAAGGACCCGCGCCATGAACAGGATTTGGCAAAGCGCGCCAGGCACTCGAAGCGCTTCAGTGCGGGCTGATCCGATGCGCGATGTTGCTCGTATCGGTGCCGCTCCCGCGAAGCCGCTTTGTCGGGCGCCAACGCGATGTCGCGGTTTGGTCGGCCGCTTCCCGTGGTAAGCCCTTGTGAAAATCCCTGACAGCAAGGATTTTTGGTCAGGGGTGATGCTGATCGCGATCGGCGCGGCCGCGGTGGTGATCGCGCGCAACTATCCGTTCGGGACGGCTTCGCGCATGGGGGCAGGGTTTTTCCCGCTTGTCCTCGGTGTCGCGCTGGTGCTGTTCGGCCTGTACTTCATTGCGCGCGGGCTGAAGTCTTCCGGGCGGATCGAGGGCACCTGGTCGCTCAGAGCCTTGATTATGCTGCCGCTTGCCTTCGTGTTGTTCGGGTTTTTGATGGAACATGCCGGCTTTATTCCCGCCATGCTGGCGCTGATCGTCGGTTCGGCTGCCGCCGGGTCCGAGTTTAGTCTCGGCGAGGTGCTCGTGCTATCGCTTTTGCTCACCGCGCTCGGAGCTGTCGTGTTCGTCTGGGCACTTGGCTTACCCTATCCGCTGATTGTCGGGTTGTGACCGCGCCATGGAGTGGTTCGGCCATCTGGTGTTCGGCTTCGGCGTCGCCGTTTCGTTGCAGAACCTGCTCTATTGCCTGATCGGGGTGTCGGTGGGCACGCTGATCGGCGTATTGCCGGGCATCGGACCCCTCGGCACCATCGCGATGCTGTTGCCGATCACGTTCAATGTGCCGCCGGTCGGTGCGCTGATCATGCTGGCGGGAATCTACTACGGTGCGCAGTATGGCGGCTCGACCACAGCGATACTGGTCAATCTGCCCGGCGAGACCTCCTCGGTCGTGACCTGCATCGACGGCTACCAGATGGCGCGCAATGGGCGCGCCGGCCCGGCGCTGGCAGTTGCCGCAATCGGGTCGTTCTTCGCCGGCACCGTCGGCACGTTGTTGATCGCATTGTTCGGGCCGCCGCTCGCCGACATTGCGCTCGAATTCGCGGCGCCCGAATATTTCTCGCTGATGCTGATGAGTCTTGTCGCCGCGGCCGTGCTGGCGCAGGGCGACATCATGAAATCGCTCGCCATGGTAGCGCTCGGCCTTTTGCTCGGCATGGTCGGCACCGATGTCAACACCGGCGTCCAGCGCTACAGCTTTGGCATCGCCGAACTGACCGACGGAATCGATTTCATCGTACTTGCGGTCGGCATGTTCGCGATGGGCGAGATCATCGCCAACCTCGGAATGCCGGAGCAGCGCACCGTTTTCAGGGCCAAGGTCACCCACCTGTTTCCGCGTCTGCCCGATCTCAAGGCCTGTGTCGGGCCGATTCTTCGCGGAACCGCGATCGGGGCGTTCTTCGGGGTGCTGCCCGGCACCGGGCCAGCGATCGCATCCTTTGCTTCCTACATCGTCGAAAAGAAGCTCGCGGATGATCCGTCGCGTTTCGGCCGTGGCGCCATCGAAGGCGTGGCGGCACCGGAATCCGCCAACAATGCCGATGCGCAGTGCAAGTTCATTCCGATGCTGACGCTCGGGCTTCCCGCGAGCGGCGTCATGGCGATGATGCTTGGCGCGCTCACCATGCACGGAATTGCGCCGGGACCGCAGGTGATGAGCGAGCGCCCCGAATTGTTCTGGGGCCTCATCGCCAGCATGTGGATCGGAAACCTGCTTCTCGTCGTGCTCAACCTGCCGCTGATCGGGATCTGGGTGAAGCTCCTCGAAGTGCCGTACCGGTTCCTCTTCCCGGCGATCATGGCGTTTTTCCGCAATCGGCATCTATGGCGTCAACAATTCATCTTTCGAAATCTATCTGACCGCGCTGTTCGGCGTATTCGGCTTTGTCTGCTCGAAGCTCGGTTTTCCCGCGCCGCCGCTCTTGCTCGGCTTCGTGCTCGGCCCGATGATGGAAGAGAATTTGCGCCGCGCCATGCTGATGGCGAAGGGCAACGCGGCCGTGTTCGTCACGCGCCCGCTGAGCCTCACCTTCATTCTCGCGACGCTCGGAATCGCCGCCGCGATGGCGGCGCCGGTGCTGCGCAACCGGGGTCGCCAGATTGCCGGATGAGGATCGCCGCAAGGCAGGGCGTGCGCTCAAGTAAACTCGGGAGCGAGAGGATATGGCCGATCTGAAAGACAAGGTGGCGCTGATCGTCGGAGCGGGCTCCGGCCTGTCCGCGTCGATCGCGCGCAGCTTCGCGGGCGCAGGCATGAGGATCGCTCTCGCTGCACGCAGCATCGACGATCTCGACGGACTTGCCGCCGAGACCAAAGCGCAAACCTTTGCCTGTGATGCCAGCCGGCGCGACGCCGTGGCCCGGCTGTTTTCGGATCTCGCGAAAAACCTCGGCGACCCCTATGCCGTGATCTACAATGCGAGCTATCGCCCGCGCGGGCCCTTCGTCGATCTTGATCCGGCGCAGGTCGAGACCTCGCTCGCGGTGACGGCCTTTGGCGGGTTCTTGGTGGCGCAAGAAGCAGCGCGCCGCATGCTGCCGAAGGGCGACGGGGCGATCCTTTTCACCGGCGCCTCGGCGAGCGTAAAGGGGTACGCGCAATCGGCGCCGTTCGCGATGGGCAAGTTTGCGCTCCGCGGCCTCGCACAAAGCATGGCACGCGAACTCGGGCCCCAAGGCATCCATGTCGCCCATATCGTCGTTGATGGCGGCATCCGCTCGTCACGACGGCTGGAGACGGCTGACCGGCCGGATGCCACGCTCGATCCCGACGCGATCGCGGCGACCTATCTGCACCTCCTCACGCAACCGCGCAGCACCTGGTCATGGGAAATCGAGGTGCGGCCTTGGGTGGAGAAGTTTTGAAATCCTCTCGGCGGCCGCGCTGCGTCCTTCCGGCGCGGCGCCGCCGATCAGACGCCTGACGTGGTATTCTCACGGCGTTGAGGAGATGCCGTCATGATCGACAGGACGCGGAGACGAACCGCGGCAACGGTTGCCTCGTCGGCAGCGCTGATGATGGTGGCGGCGCTCGCCGGGTTGTCGGTGCCGTCTGCTGCCGCCGCAGAGGGCGGCTCCAGCGCCGATATCGAGGCGTTCCTGGCCGGCACGAACAGGGCCTGCATCGGTTGCGATCTCACCGGCCGCGACCTCAAGGAGCGTGACTTCAAGCGGGCGAAGCTTGACCGCGCCGTGCTCAAGGACGCCGACCTCACGCGAGCAACGCTGTTTCGCGGCTCGCTGCAACACGCCGAGCTTCCCGGCGCCAAGCTGGTCGAAGCCGAGCTCAACCGGATCGACGCCAAGTGGGCCGACCTGCAAGGCGCCGACCTCACCGGGGCGTTGCTGTTCGAAGCCGATTTTTCGAGTGCCAACCTTGCCGGCGCCCGGCTGACCAATGCACGGCTCGGCCAGGCGCGCCTCAACCAGGCCAACCTTGAAGGCGCGGACCTCGCGGGCGCCGACCTGCGCGGCGCGCGGCTTGCCGGCGCGAACCTTTCCGGCGCCAATGTCCGCGGCGCGCGACTCGACGAACAGAAGCTGCGCGAAATGGATCTGCGCGGTGTCGATTTCACGGCCTCGGACATGATCGAAGCCGACCTCTATGGCGCCGATCTGCGCGGGTCGAATTTTGCGGGCGTCGATCTTTACGGCGCCAATCTTCACGGCGCCGATCTGAGGGGGGCGAGCTTCGAGGGCGCGAACCTCACCAACGCAATCCTCACCGACGCACAGATGGACGGCGCGAATTTCTCTGGGGCCATCATGCCCGACGGCCACCGCCAGGAGTAAGCGCGCGGTCGGAAACTTTCTCCGTGTAGGGCGCAATAATATAATTTATTGCGCTCTACGAGCTGGGGCTCACCCAGAAGGTGTGCAGGGACGGGTAAGCTCGGCTTCGGCATACCCGATTGTGCAGCGGTTGGTTCGCCACTCCGATTTGCAGTAGGTCGCACCGTTATGGTTCCGAGCCATGAACATGGTTGGCAAGATATTCACCAGCTATCGCCGTGAGGACAGCGCAAGGCACGCCGGCCGCGTGCATGATCGGCTGGAGGTTCAAAAGGCGAATACCGACGACGCACCGTGGCAGTCAATTCGTTTAAGCCCAATCCGTGGGGACTTTACCAGGTCCACGGCAATGTTTGGGAATGGACAGAGGACTGTTTCAAGGCGAGTTACCTCGGCACGGCAACCGACGGCACAGCATTGACTAGCGGCGATTGCACCGGTCGTGTTTTGCGCGGCGGATCTTGGAACTACGCACCTGCGTACCTCCGCTCCGGCAGCCGCCGCAGGGACCCACAAATTACCGGAACAGCCTCATCGGTTTCCGGGTCGCACGGAGGCTTCTTACTCCGTAAAGCAACTTGACCGAAGAGTTCTCTTGTGCAGCGCAGCAAGCCAAACTCGTGCGTCCAATCGCGCGCTTGAATTCCGTTCCAAATTTGGTCATTCAGCCTGCTTGCAAGCAGGCTCCCATGGGGGCGCCGATAATCGAGACCGCTGGCGCATTTTGGTCGGGACTCACCGGACCCGCCGCCGCGGCCCATCATGCCGGAGCGAAACATATGGCGCTCGTCGAAGCACGCGACCTCGTCAAGCGGTTCGGCTCGCTCGACCGCCGTCGATGGCATTTCATTCGCCGTCGAACGCGGCGAGGTGGTCGGATTTCTTGGGCCCGAACGGAGCCGGCAAGTCGACCGCCATGCGCATCATCAGCGGTTTCCTCGGAGCCACCGCCGGCCGCGCTTTTATCAATGGCCACGACAGCCATGCCGAGCCGATCGCGGCGCGGCGCCGTCTCGGTTACCTGCCGGAAGGCGCGCCTGCCTATGCCGACATGACGGTGGGCGCCTTCCTCTCCTTCATCGCGGCGATGCACGGCATGACCAAGACGCAGGCCAATGACCGCCTTGCTGAACTCATCGACCGCATCGATCTTACCGAGGTGTGGAACCAGCGCATCGAGTCGCTATCCAAAGGCTTCAAGCGTCGCGTCGCCATTGCGCAGGCGCTGGTGCATGACCCCGATGCGCTGATCCTCGACGAGCCGACCGACGGTCTCGATCCGATCCAGAAATTCGAGATGCGCGACCTCATCCGCTCGATCGCCCCGCGCAAGGCAATCATCGTTTCGACTCCACATACTGGAGGAGGTCGAGGCGGTCTGCACGCGCGCGATCATCATCGCCAAGGGCCGCATGCTCGCTGATGCAACGCCAGCCGATCTTTTGGCACGCGCGCCGGTGAATGGCACGCTTGCGCTCGCGGTCGCGACCACCGAACCGCAGCAGGCGATCGATGTCATCGAGAAGCATCCGGGCATCGGAAGGGTCGAAATCGTCCATCGGATGAACGGGGTGACGCGACTCGTTGTCCATGCGCAAAAGACGCGCCCCCCCGTCGACGAGCTCGCCGGCTTGCTTGCCCGCTCCAACATCAAGATCACCGAGTATTACATGCCGCGCGCCACGCTCGACGACGTGTTTCGGCAAATCACCATCGACGGACCGAGGTCCTGACCATGCGCCCGACTCTTCTGGTCTTCCGCCGCGAATTCGCCGCCTATTTCGCGACCCCGGTGGCGGCGGTGTTCCTGATCGTATTCCTCGCGCTGTCGGCCGGCATGACCTTCCTGGTCTCCGGCTTTTTCGATCGCGGACAGGCCGATCTGTCCGGCTTCTTCTTCTGGCATCCTTGGCTGTTCCTGGTGCTGATGCCGGCGATCGCGATGCGGCTGTGGGCGGAGGAGCGGCGCAGCGGCACCATCGAGCTGTTGATGACGCTGCCGGTGCAGCCGTGGCAGATCGTACTCGGCAAATGGCTCGCGGCGTGGGCCTTCGCCGGGCTCGCGCTCGTGCTGACGATGCCGATGTGGATTACCGTGAACGTGCTCGGCTCGCCGGACAATGGCGTGATCCTGTCGTCCTATCTCGGCTCCTGGCTGATGGCCGGCGCCTTCCTTGCCATCGCCGAGGCGATGTCGGCGCTGACCAAGAGCCAGGTACTGGCCTTCATCGGCGCGACCGCGGCGAGTTTTCTCTTCGTAATGGCGGGTTTCGACCTCGTCATTTCCGCGGTGCGGCCGTGGGCGCCCAATTTCGTCATCGACGCGGTGCGCTCGATGTCGTTCTTCGGTCATTTCCAACACATCACCGACGGGGTGCTGGAGCTGCCCTCGATCATCTTCTTCGTGTCGCTGATCGCGTTCTGCCTGTGGCTGAACGTTCGCATCATCGAAGTCAAAAAAGCTGCATGAGAGCCTGCCATGACCGTTAACGAGTCTGCCTCCGCGAATTCCGGCCCGCCGGCATCGCAGCCGCCAAAGACCTATTCCACCGGGCGCATGGTGCTTCTCGCCGTGCTGCTGGGCGCCGTCGTCTTCGTGTGCCTCAACATGGTCAGCGCGCAGGTGTTTCGTAATGCGCGCGTCGATCTCACCCAGCAGCATCTCTATTCCTTGAGCAATGGCACCCGAACCCTGCTTGCCGAATTGAAGGAACCGGTGCGCTTCCGCCTGTTCATGTCGGCGGCCCTCACCAAGCAGGCGCCGCAGCTTGCTGCTTTCGCCGGACGGGTGCGCTCGCTGCTCGACTCCTACGTCGCCGCCTCCAACGGCAAGGTGCTGCTCGAAGTCATCGACCCGCAGCCATTCTCGGAGGAGGAGGACCGCGCCGTCGCGTTCGGCATTGATGGCTTTGCCGGCACCGGCGGCGAGCGCCTGTTCTTCGGTCTTGCGGCCACCAATTCGACGACCGGGCACTCGACGATCCCGGTGTTTTCACCAGACCGCGAAGCCTTCCTGGAATATGACCTGACGCGCCTGGTCTCCGATCTCGGGCGCCGCGGCAAGCCGGTGGTCGCGCTGATCGACGGCCTTGGCCTCTCCGGCAATCCGATGGTCCGGATGCCGGAACAGCAGGTTCTCGTGCAAATGAAGCAGTTCTTCGACGTGAAGCCGCTCTCCGGCGAAGTCGAGAAGCTGCCTGACGACACGCGGGTGCTGATGGTCGTGCATCCGCAAGATTTGTCCGAGAAGACGCTGTACACGATCGATCAATGGGTTTTGGCGGGCAATCCCGCGATGGTCTTCGTCGACCCGTTCGCGGAGAACCAGACTGATCCACGCGGCATCCCGCCACCGAATTCGACTTCGACGCTGGAACCCCTATTCACGGCCTGGGGCGTGAAGTTCGACACCTCGCGTGCTGTCGGGGATCCCGATTACGCGCTGCAAACCGAACGCAATGTATCCGGACGGCCGGTGGTGGCGCAGAACTTGCCATGGATGGCGCTGCGCGGCGACGCGCTTTCCCATGACGATGCGATCCTCGCCCAGCTCTCCGCCATTGTCGTGACGACCGCCGGCGCCTTCGAGACAACCAAGGACGGGGTGATGCTGCACCCGCTGCTGCAGGCCTCGCCCGCGGCCGTCACTCTCGATGCCCGGATGGCCGGTGATCGCACCGCCGATCCGCGACGCCTCCTCGTCGGCCTCACCAAAAGTCCGAAGCCGCCGGTCATCGCCGCGCGGCTGACGGGGATGCTCGACAGCGCCTATCCCAACGGGCTGCCGAAGGCCGACCAGCCCGATGCCGCCAAGGACGAGAAAAAGGACGAGCAGAAGCCCGAAGTCGCCAAGGCCGACGAGCCGAAGCCGGAAGTCGCCAAGGCCGACGAGCAGAAACCCGAAGTCGCCAAGGCCGACGAGCCGAAGGCCGACGCGCCGAAGCCGGAAGCCGTCAAGGCGGATGCCGCCAAGCCCGGCGAGACCGATCCCGCACCTGTAGCGGCGGCAGAATTCGAAGGCGGCCGCTGATAAAGCGGGCGGCGGCGTGCTCAAGCATTCGACCAAGCCGGCCAACGTCATCCTCGTTGGCGATGTTGACATGCTGATGGACCGCAACTGGATTCAGCAGCACTCGCTGTTCGGCCAGCAGGTCGCGCAGGCCTTCGCCAATAACGGCGATTTCGTCATCAATGCGGTCGAGCAGATGGCCGGCGGCGCAGCGCTCTCGGACCTGCGCGGTCGTGGCGTGTCCTGGCGTCCTTTCGAGCTGATCCAGCGCATGGAAGCGGAGGCCGACAGCCAGTTCCGAACCAAGGAGCAGGAACTCACGCAGCAGCTCAAGGACACCCAGGACAAACTCGCCCAACTGCCGAAAGCAGCCGAAGGCGCCAACGACGTGCTCACGCCCGACCAGGTGAAGACCATTGAGGGCTTCCGTAGTCAGCTGCTGTCGATCCGGTCGCAGTTGCGTGACGTGCAGTTCGCGCTTCGCCGCGACGTTGACAGCCTCAAAAACTGGATCACGGCGCTCAATGTCGGCGGCGTGCCGGTGGTCGTTGGCGTGCTGGCGCTCGCCTTTGGCCTGCGCAGGTCGCGACGGCCGCTGCCGGTCAAACGCGACCCGATCGAGGAGTTGCAAAAAAAAGGAAGTGCGTCATGAGGTCAGCCCAACTCGGTGTGGTCGCCGCCCTCGCCGCGGTGAGCGTCGCGGCTACCGCCCTGGTCTTGAACACCAGTGCCCCGACGGTGGCTTCCGATCGACGCGGGGAGAAGGTCTTGCCGGCCGTACTAACGAAGGCCAACGACATTGACGCCATCAGCGTGCGCGCCGGGGATGATTCAATCGCGATCGATCGGAAGGACTACAAGTTCGTTGCGGCGGATTCAGGCTGGCCGGTGAAGACCGATGCGGTCCGCGACCTCGTCGCCAGTGCCGCGGAGCTGAACTACGAGGAGTCGCGCACCAGCGATCCGGCGCGCTATGGCGATCTCGGCTTGGCCGACCCGGGCACCGCCGGGACCAGCAAGGACGCGGCGGGGGTCGACTCCGCAGTCGCCGGCAAGGAAATCGTCCTGCGCTCCGGCGGCAGCGACGTCGCCGATCTCATCGTCGGCAATCGCGACAACACCGTCGGCAGCGCCGTTGGCGGCGAATACGTGCGCCTCAAAGGGCAGCCGCAGACCTTTTTGGTACGCGGAAATATCCGCCTGCCGGGCTCGCGCACCGATTGGTATGTTCCCGTCGATCTCGATGTGAAGCGAAGCGAGATCAAGAAGATCGAACTTTCGGGTGGCGGCCGCGACGGCCTCTCCGCAACCGCCGAAAAGCCGGGGGAACTCAAGCTCGACAACGTGCCGGAAAAGCGGACGCCCGACACGTTCAAGGTGAGCCGGCTCGGTACCCTGATCGAGAGCTTCACCTTCCAGGACGTGCGCAAGGCGACGCCCCCGGCTGCCGATGCGCGCCACATGGTGATCGACACCGAAGACGGGCTGCGTATTGTGCTCACGAGTGTCGGCGACATCACCGAGGGTTGGGTCCAGGTTTCGACGGAGGCGACCGGCGACGCCAAGCCGGACAAGGCCAAGGAGATCGCGACAAAGGTCGACGGCTACGATTTCCGTTTGCCCTCCAACCAGGCCGAGATTTTGACCTGGACGCCGGCCGACGTGACGGAGGAACAGAAAAGCTGAGAAGGAAACGCGTGTGCACGGTGGCGTTGCCTTCGGCAGCCCGGTTGCGCGCCGTCCGCCAATGATTATGCGGCGGTGCAGCGCCGGTGCGACGCCCGTGAAAGGGAATCCGCTTGACAGGTGCAACCCAGATGTCGCCGCGCCTGTCAAATTGCAGGAAATATTGACCGCTGGAGGCGCCGCTCTGCCGAGCCACACTTGCCGAAATTTCAGTGCAAGAGATTGGCCGTGAGTGGAAACGCGGGAAATCGATCGAGGACGCCATGATTCCCGAACCCGCTACCTTTCAGAAGGTCCTTGCCGCCCTTCCGCTCACAACTTACGAGGCGGGCCAAACAGTGTTGGCCGCTGGTACGAAGACGGGCCGATTGCTGATCCTCAGGAAGGGCGCGGTCGCAATCGTTAAGGACGCCATTGAACTCGCCAAGGTGACGGAGCCTGGCGCCGTGTTCGGCGAAATCTCCGCGTTGCTGGATCAGCCGCATACAGCGGACGTGCAGGCCCTGGAAACATCTGAATTTTACGTCGCCGACGCCAGTCTGCTCGTGGAATACTCCATCGCGACCCTATACGTTGCTGCGGTGTTGGCCCAGCGTCTTGAGGGTGCCAACAAGGCTTTCATTGAACTCAAGAGCCAGCTTCAGGCCGGTCAATCGGGCAACGTGATTACCAAAATGCTGGACAAGATGGCAGCGGGCTTGTTTTCGGGCGTAACCCAATGGGACGGATTTCTAATCCACTGAGTTGCCGCCGATTTGGGGATGGCTTGCTCGGCAATTGCGCGAACGCTGGCGCGCGGACGGGCAGAAAGCTGAGAGATCGCGGGCGCCGTCTCGCGGCGGACCGCCTTAATCACGTGTAGTGGCCATGCGGCTCTCAAAACGCGGGAAACGCATGGCTGGCTAGTGTTCTGACTCTAACGCTTGATCCCTTTTTCGTCATGCCCCGCGAAAGCGGGGCATCCAGTAACCCCAAGACTCGCGTTAGAGAACGAAGTCAACCAACAACTTCAGGTGGTTACTGGATCGCCCGGTCAAGCCGGGCGATGACATTGAAAGGGACTTAAGTGTCAGAGACGGAACACTAATTACACGTTCGTCAATCGACGGAGATTCCTGATCAGCGGACGATGACAACTCCGCGTCGTCGGTAATACGGACGTCGCACCACCACACCGCCACGTGCACCAACGCATCCCGCACGATAAACGCCGCGTGCGCAAATAATCGCGTTTGCATCGTTCGGCTCGTAGGTCATCGTTGTTACAAACGATGCGATGGCCAGAGCGATAAACAGCAGAATCCGCATGATTTTCCCTCCTAGGACCCGATGCTTCGGTTAGCTATGAACGAAGATTCAAACGCCGGTCTTCCTTCCGTGCGTTTGAACATGAGCCTGGCCGCGGCGGCTCTCGATGACCCACCGGACCATTCATTGGAATTGCCCGCAAACGGTTCACAGCGGGCCTCCCACGACGAAACAATATGATCAGAATTTAACAGAATTGTGAGTAGGAAGCTGGCGACTTGTCGAAAACGGTCGAGATGAAGGAGTGCTCAAAGTGGGCGCGATCAGGGCGGAGGTTCTGCCGCGCCGCGGATGTGATGTGCAGCCCGGCAGTTACGAAAGCCCCTCCGCCTTGTTCAATTGATCTTTGAGCAAGGGCAAATTGGCGTTTACCCAGTTTTTCAGATCGGCGTTATCCCCGGTTTTGGCGTATCTTTCCGCATACGCGATTTCCTCGGCGTGGTTCTGGGATTCATAGGTCCGGAAAGCAACCTCGAACTGCCTGCCCGAAAGCTTCTGGATCGACTGCAGCTTCTGCTGCTGCTCGCTGTCCAGCGCAGTGGGAAGCGTGGCGTTCAACTTGCCATTCATCACCAGCATTTTCAAATCGTTGGTTGCCTTGGCATGGACGGGCGTATCTTGCTGAGCAAAGGTTTTGTCGCTGCTATTCCCGTTCTGCAGAGCAAGTTGCGCCAACTGCTGATCGAACATGTCGGTCATGATCACCTTGTTGACGAGGTCGCCCGCCGAGATCGATCCGACGGCCGATTTGGACGCGGATGGGTTGCTTGGCGATTGTGCAAAAGCTGACGCACTCATCAAAACGCATGCCGCTGCGAGTGCTAGGGGAAGTCTCATCGTTCTTTCCTCAATCTCGTAGGTGTTCGAATTGGCTGGGCAGATCGGTGAGCGCAACGCAACGCTCGTCCGATCGTGCCGGACCTGCTGTGTGCCTAATCTGCGAAACACACCAACGTTCCGGCTTTCGGGGAAGAATCGCAGTGGCTGGCGCGCGTTCGCTCTCTGAGTCATAAATCCGTCCGGCAACCCGCTGGCAACCGCGGCCAGCTTTCGGCCCATCGCGAAACGCGCTACCATCGATCCCAATAGCGCATGGTCCCGCAAAGTTGACAGACTTTTCGGACCAAGATCATGCGCAAAACAAAGCGCATGATCCCGCAAAGTTGACAAACTCTTCGGACCAAGATCATGCGCAAAATCAAAGAGAACCGGGCGGGAGGCGATTCGAGCAGAACGCATCTCGCTCTCTTGTTCTGGAGGAATCCCCTTGCGGTAGCACTCTGATAGCTGGAGGAGCCCGTCATGCGCACGATGTTGCCAAGCTCGATGATCCTGGCCGCCATCTCTGCCGTGCTTGTTGCGGCGCCTGTCACGCCGGCAGCGGCCCAGACACCCTCCGGCGGTGCGCCAGCTCCAAGGGTGCTGAAGACTCCCTGGGGTGAACCGGACCTGCAAGGTATTTGGACCGACGAAACCGACACGCTGTTGCAGCGATCCCCAAAATACGCGGACCAGGAGTTTTTCACCGAAGCGCAGCGCGCCCAATTGGACAAAGAGCGATCGGCGGTGCTTGCCCGTGATGAGCGCGGAGAACGCGGGACCGAGACTCGACCTTGCCGGCGCATATAATTCGTCATTCGTGACCTGGAAGCATACAGGCAAGCGCACATCGTTGATTGTCGATCCGCCCAATGGCCGAATTCCGCCGCTGACACCAGAGGTTCAGAAGATTGCAGCCGCCGACCGGGAGTATCGCCTCGCCTTGTTGCAGGCGACAGACGCATGCAAGACCAACGCGCCGGTCTGTCGCGGCGGAAAATACGATCCGACACTGTCGCCGCGCCGTGCCGAACGTCCTCCGCGCTATAGCGTCGGGGGCATAAATCGCAATGATGGTCCGGAAGACAGTTCGTTGGCCGAGCGCTGCCTGACCGGAGGTCTGCCGGAGTTTGGTGTGGGCGTCGGCAGCTTCCGCCGCATCGTGCAAACCCCCGGCGGCGTCACGATCGCTTATGACGTTGGCCAGGGTCAAGGATGGCAGCGCGACATCGTGATGAATGGAAGCCCGCATTTGCCGCCCAGCATACGTCAGTGGTACGGCGACTCGCGTGGCCATTGGGAAGGCGATACGCTCGTGATCGACGTGACAAACTTCACGCCGAAGACCGACTATCAAGGCTCGCGCGAGAACCTGCATTTGGTCGAGCGCTGGACGCGGACCAGCCCGACCACGCTTGAATACCAGGTGACCGTCGACGATCCGACGGTGTGGACGCGGTCGTGGAGCGCGAAACAGGAATTCACAAGGCAGAGCGAGGAGGACAACAGGTTCTATACCGAGCCGCGCTGTATCGAAGGAAATCTCGGCCTTCCCGGGCTGATGCACGGACGGCGCACGGAAGAGGTCGCGTTTGCACAGGGACGCGGCCCCGACCCCGCGACCAGGAACGCCATCGGCGGCATCGGCGGTTTTATTCTCCAGCTCGATCCGCTGCGCTAGAGCGTTTCATGTTTTGACGGAAGCATATCCCGCGTTTGCGAAGTAGTTGTTGCATTCGTGGGGTTCGATAGCTTCGACGAGGCTTCCGATGTGGCGCCAAGTGTCTTCGATGGTTCGTTTTTGGGCTTTTCGCATCCAGTGTTTGATTTTGGCGAAGGCCTGCTCGATCGGATTGAGATCGGGTGAGTAAGGCGGCAGGTACCAGAGCCTTGCGCCGGCGGCCCTGATGATGCGCCGGAGCGCGGCCGACTTGTGACTGCCGAGATTGTCCATGATGACGATGTCGCCGGGCTTGAGCACTGGAACCAGTTGCTGCTCGACATAGGCGCGGAAGCATTCGCCGTTGATCGGTCCGTCGAAGACGCAAGGTGCCGTGAAGTCGTCGCAGCGCAGCGCGCCGAGGAAGGTCAGCGTGCGCCAATGGCCGTGCGGCGCGAAGCCGCGCAGACGCTTACCCTTTGGCTCCCCATCCGCGCAACGGAGCCATGTTGGTCTTGATCCAGGTCTCGTCGATGAAGACCAGGCGGCGGGGATCCAGGCGGGCCTGCCATGATCGCCAGCGCCGCCGCCTGCGGGCGACGTCGGAACGGGCCTGCTCAAGAGCGAACAGCGTTTTTTTTGAACCGCAGCCCCTCGCGCCGCAAGAACAGCCAGACCGCGTTGTGCGAGACCTTGACCCCGCGCGCCGCCAATTCGTCCTTCAGGCCGTGCAGCGTCAGATGCGGCGTCTGGTTCATCCGCTCCACGATGAAGGCCCGATGCGGCTCCAGCACCGGCTTGCGGTGTCCGCCCATCTTGCCGGGCGTCAAAGAGCCGGTCGCACGGTAGCGCTGCGACCACTTCACCACCGACGACACCGCAACACCGAACCGCGCCGCCACCGCCCGGCAGCTCTCGCCGTCCAAAACCGCCGCAACCACCCGCTCACGCAGATCATTGGAAAGAGGTCGGGTCATCAGATGCTGGCCTCCAGCCCAGCCAGCATCTTGAATCACAAAACCCAATTCGACGGAATCCCTCCCGATTCAATCAACACATGAACCGCTCTAGAGAGGGACGGCCCGGCTTCGCAATTACGGCAGCAGCACCGAAGCGCCGGTGGTGGCGCGCGCTTCGAGGTCGCGGTGCGCCTTGGCGGCATCCTTCAAAGCATATTTCTGATGGACGGGTATCTTGACCTTGCCACTGCTCACGACGTCGAAAGTCTCGGCGGCGAGCTTCAGGAGATCCTCGCGTTTGGCCGCGTAGCTGTTGAGCGTCGGCCTGGTCGCGAACAGTGAACCTTTGGCCTGCAATATGTTGATGTTGAACGCCTCGATCTGGCCCGAGGCGCTGCCGAAGCTCACAAACATGCCAATCGGCCGCAGGCAGTCGAGTGACCCCGGGAACGTTGCCTTGCCGACGCCGTCATAGACGACATCGCACAGCGCACCTTTCGTAATTTCCTTCACTCGGGCGACGAAATCCTCGTCGCGATAAAGAATGACGTGATGGCAGCCATTGGCCTTCGCGACCTCCGCCTTTTCCTTGCTGCCGACCGTGCCGATGACTGTCGCACCGAGAGCATTGGCCCATTGGCTGGCGATGACGCCGATGCCGCCGGCCGCGGCATGGATCAGCACCGTATGGCCTTTGGTGACCGGAAATGTGCGGCGTACGAGATAGCAGACCGTCATGCCTTTCAGCATCATCGCCGCCGCCTGCTCATAGCCTATTTCATCGGGCAGCTTGACGGCACGCTCGGCAGCCAGCAGCCGTTCCGCCGCATAAGCGCCGAGCGGCGCCTGATACCCGACCCGGTCACCCACCTTGAAGTCGGTCACGCCCGGACCGACGGCGATCACTTCGCCGGCGCCCTCGTTGCCGGCCACGAAGGGCAGGCCTCCAGGCGCAGGATAAAGGCCCATGCGGTAATAAACATCGATGAAGTTGATCCCGCTGGCGTGCTGACGGAGCCGGATTTGCCCCGGCCCGGGTGCCGGAACGTCGATCTCTTCATAAGTCAAGACTTCGGGTCCGCCGGGCTTATGCACCCGCACCGCCGCGACCATGAACGCCTCCTTGGATAACATGCATTAAGGGGCGCGGATCATAGGTGTTCGCGCTACCAACGCAAGCGCGCACCCTGGCCAACAGCGACCCGGAAACGCCGACTGGAAACGCCGATCACGATCCAGCTTCAAAGATCGCGAGCGCACCCTCGAGCGTGAGCCATGCGCCCCACGCCAACGGAATGCCCACCAGCGCCCAGAACATCACCGCCTTGGCATCGAGGCCAACTTTGCCAATGCCAAACGAGTCCGAAATGGTGGGAGCAGCGTCCTCCGCCTTGAGCTTTGCAAGTCCTTCCGGCTTCATGAACCAGCGGTCGGCGAGCGGCTTCACCATCATGTTGCAGATGAAGCCCGCGACCAGCATGCCGGCGAGAATGTACATGGTGAAATCGTAGACCTGCTGGCGCGGCACGCCGGCGGCGATCTGCGCCTCACGAACGTAATTGACGACCATCGGACCGATGATGCCGGCGGTGGACCAGGCGGTGAGCAGCCGCCCGTGGATCGCGCCGACGAACTGCGTCCCGAAGACGTCGGCGAGATAGGCCGGCACGGTCGCGAACCCGCCGCCATACATCGACAGAATGATGCAGAAGAAGCCAACGAACAGCACCATGCTGCCGGCATGCGCGGCCGAGGGCGCCGCCGCATAGAGCGCGAAGCCGAGGACGAAGAACGTGTAGTAGGTGTTCTTGCGGCCGATATGATCGGACAGCGATGCCCAGAAGAAACGGCCGCCGATGTTGAACAGCGACAAGAGGCCGGTGAAACCGGCCGCGATCGCCGCAATCGCGGTGCGCTGGGCGTCGTTCAGATCGAGGAACGGCAGGTCCGGACGGCCGATCAGCGAGCCGCCAAAAATCTCCTGCAGCATCGGTGAAGCCATCGCCGAGCACGCCGATGCCGGCGCTCACATTCAGGCACAGCACCGCCCAGATCAGCCAGAACTGCGTCGTCTTGTGCGCATTTTTGAGATGAACATGGTGAGCGGTGATCATCGCCTGAGCCGTATTCGGCGGGGTCCAGCCATCCGGCCGCCAGCCCGGGGGCGGCAGGCGATACCCGAACGCACCGATCATCATGAAGATGAAATAGATCGCGCCGAGGGCGAGGAAGGTCTGCCACACCCCGGGGGATTGCGGCGTGCGGAACGCATTCATCAGCCGGTCGGCGAGCGGCGCGCCGATCATGGCGCCGCCGCCAAATCCCATGATCGCCATCCCAGTGGCCATGCCACGCCGGTCCGGAAACCATTTCACCAGCGTCGAGACCGGGGAAATGTATCCGAGGCCAAGGCCGATGCCGCCGATGACACCGGTGCCGAGCCACAGGATCCATAGCTGGTGCAGGAGAATCCCGATCGCGCCGAGCACGAAGCCGCCCGCCCAGCACAGCGCGGCGACGATTCCAGCCTTGCGCGGACCCGCGCGCTCCAGCCATCCGCCCCAGATCGCCGCCGACGAGACCGAGCACCACGAAGAACAGCGTGAAGATCCAAGCCCACGCTCGACACGCGCCAATTGCATGCCGTCGTGAACAGCTCGATGAAAATGGACAGATCCTTGCATGCTGCAGCCTGCGGCCCTGGCAGTTCGCGCGACAGCGGCAGCCAGAACACGCTGAATCCGTAGGCCATGCCGATGCAAAGGTGGATGCAGAGCGCCGCCGGCGGGACCATCCAACGATTGAAGCCGGGTTTCCCAATGATCCGCTCGCGGGACAGAAGACCCGCACCGGCTCGGAACGAGCCGCTGATATTTTCAATGACCGCCACGGCGCTGCTCCCGAATGCCGGTTCTTATTTACCTCTTATCTAAGATGAATTTGCATCGAATGCCCTTAGCCTGCAACCTGCCGTGAAATGGTGGGCGCCGAATGCCCACCAAGCGGGTCGCCACGGCGTGGCGGGCCGGGTCGGCCCGCGCAACGGTCGGGTTGAGTGGCGTTGAAGTTCGGCATACCCGCGCGGGCGCTTTTGCCGGGCGGATTTCACGAACCAGGCGAACCACCATCGGGGTCCCGCATGAAGCAGCCGCGTCAATTCTTCACGCCGCTTGCGATCGGGGCTCCGGTCCCATTGCGGGAGCTGCCGCTCCGCCTGGAACGGATGATCCACTTCGTCCCGCCGCATCTCGAGAAGATGCGGCACAAAGTCCCCGGCCTGATCCGGCAGGTCGATGTCGTGCTCGGCAACCTTGAAGATGGCATCCCGACCGAGGCAAAGGAGGCGGCGCGGCGCGGCTTCATCGAGATGGGCCGCGCTCATGATTACGGTTCGACCGCCCTATGGGTGCGCATCAATGCGCTCAATTCGCCATGGGCGCTCGACGATATCGTCGAAGTTGTCGGCGCGGTCGGCGACAAGCTCGAAGTCGTCATGCTGCCCAAGGCCGAGGGCATCGCCGACATCCACTATCTTGACCGGCTGCTCGCCCAGCTTGAGGCGAAGCACGGCATTGCCCGGCCGATCCTGATCCACGCGATCCTGGAAACGGCCGAAGGCGTCAACAATGTCGAGGAGATCGCCGCGGCATCGCCGCGCCTGCACGGCATCAGCCTTGGCCCTGCCGATCTTGCGGCCTCCCGCGCGATGAAGACGACGCGCGTCGGGGGCGGCGATCCGGACTACGCGGTCCTCGCCGACAACCCCGAAATGGAGGGTGCCCAGCCGCATGGCGGGTCAAAAACAAAAGCGCGGGCCCGCTTCCAGCAGGACCTATGGCATTACACTCTGGCGAAAATGGTCGATGCCTGCGCGGCCGCCGGAATCAAGCCATTTTACGGCCCATTTGCCGACTTCGCCGATCCCGCCGGTTGCGAGGCCCAGTTCCGCAACGCTTTTATGATGGGCTGCGCCGGGGCATGGTCCTTGCACCCGAACCAGATCGAAATCGCCAAGCGTGTCTTTTCACCTCGAGCACCGGACGTTGCGTTTGCGAAGAGGGTCCTCGAATCAATGCCGGAAGGCAGCGGAGCCGTCGTGATCGAGGGCAAGATGCAGGACGACGCTACCTGGAAGCAGGCCAAGGTTCTTGTCGATCTTGCCTGTCTCATTGCGGCGAAAGACCCGGAAATGGCGGCATCTTACGGCCTTCAATCGGGTGGGCATAATGAACCGGGACTTCACTTGACCGGCCGCACCACGCCACAATTCAGCGGTAACAGGATTGCGAAACAGGCGAGACTCGCGACATGTCAAAAATCCCTGACACGACCAAGCTCCAAGACACGAACCGGATTTGCATGGCCAAATACACGATTGGCCAAGTCGTACGACACCGCCTCTATCCCTTCCGGGGCGTCGTGTTCGACATCGATCCGCTCTTCAGCAACACGGAGGAATGGTACCAGTCGATCCCGGCTGAGGTACGTCCGCACAAGGATCAGCCTTACTATCACTTGTTTGCCGAGAACGCCGAAACCGAATACGTCGCCTACGTTTCCGAACAGAACCTGCTGCCGGACGATTCTGGCGAGCCGGTGCGGCATCCCCAAGTGGCGGAAGTATTCGATCGGGACGAGGAGGGCGGCTATCGCCCGCGCAATACCAGGCTGAACTGAGGGCGCCCGCGAAAATAACCGCTCCGACTCGCGACAGAAATCAGCAGCTTTGGTACGGCGAACCGCCCTGTGACCGCGTCAGTTATTTTCGCGGGTTCCCTGACGCGATTCGACGCTCAATCCTTACGGGATACGGTCGACCTGGGGTATCCGCGAACATAACTAAATCGGTCGGAGGGCCATTCGCGGCACCACGCTGCTGATTTCTGTCGCGAGTCGGAGCAGTTATTTTCGCGGAACCCCTGTCCCGTTGCCCGAATGGCGCTTTGGAGGGGCTGCGGTGCGCGAACTGAATATAATCGCGGAGCCTTTCCCGCTGCAATTCGGGTTCGCCCGCATCGACCGCTGCGCCTTCGTTCACCTTGCCGAAGCTGTTACGTGAATTATCGGCCAAAGGCATCGAAAAATTGATGGCCTTGGCCGAAAGGCTGATCGCCTGGATCAGCAATGTCTTTCCGCTTTTGAGCATGCCGACCACTTCGGGCGTGGCCTCGTAGTCGGCGACACAGGAAGTCCCCAGGCAAGTGAAGAACGCTCCACTGATCACCGGGCGCCGATCGATCATGACCCGCGCGCCATATTGCAGCTGGAGCGGAACTCGAAACGGCGATACGCAACGTTTTCCTTGACTCGCCCTCCGGTTCGAGAAGCCCTGCCATGATGACGGTAAAGCCGTCCTCGGTGTGACCGTCGTTCATCGTGAAGCAGAGTTGCTTTGCATCGCGATCAGGAGTTTTGCCGCAATATTTGGCCCAGGTCGAATAGATGAGGATTGTCTTGTCGTCCAAGGGCGGGGGCGCCGGGGCCAATACGTTCCACGCACGTTCAGCGGGGTCGTTGATGGGATTCTGTGATCGGGGCGCGCAAGGGCGCCGAGCCCAGGCCATCTCCGTGTAGTGAAAGCCGCGAAATCCTTGCCGTTGCTGACGCCGAGGGCGAGGAGATTACCGGCATGCCCGGGGAGGGTCCCGGCGGCAATCAACACCGCGATCAGGATCGGGGTTTTCGCCAGGCCCATGTCAAGTTCGCAACGGAGGAACTCTGGCGCTTGATCCCAAAAAATTGCAGACTTTTCGGACAGAGATCATGCGCGAAATCAAAGGGGAAGCGGGCGATCGTAGCGTTCGGACAACCTCTTGATGCCGGCAGCAACCGCTCGATGGACGCGCCCGCGAAGCACCGCGGGCGCAATCTCGGCACTTATCTCACGGGCGGTGCGCCACCCTGGCTCTCCAGCCGTTTGCGCGCCTCGTCGGCACGTTTCTGCAACTCTTCCTGAAGCTTCTTCTGCTGCTCCTCGAAGACCTTCGGGTCGGTGGGCGGTCCTTCATTCGCCTTGACGAAGCTGTTGCCGGTATTATCGGTAAGCGGCAGTGGGAAGCTGATCGCGGTGGCGGCGAGATTAATGGCCTGGATGACCAGCATCTGGCCTTTCTTCAGCTTGCCAACAAGGTCCGGAGTTGCCTCGTAATCGGCCATGCAGCCGTTCGCGAAACAGGTGAAGAACGCACCGCTGATCGCCGGCTGCTGATCGATGATGATGCGGGTGCCGTACTGAAGTTGCAGCGGACTGGGCAGCGTAACGCGGAACAGCTTTTTCGGCTCGCCCTCCGGTTCGATCAAGGCCGCAGCGACCACTGGCTGCCCCGCCTCGGTGCGCGCATCCTTGCCCGTGAAACACACTTCTTTTGCATTCGGGTCATTGCCCTTGCCGCAGAACTTGGCCCAGGGCGAATAGATGAGCTGCGGCACTTCAGCTTGTCCCGGCGCGGGCGCCGCAGCTTGGGGCGCCGCAGGAGCCGCCGGGGCGGGCGCCGCTTTCGGTGGTGCCGCGGGCCGGGGCGCCGGGCGTGCCGGGCGCGCTGGCGCGCCGGATGGAGGAGGCGGTTGTTGAGCCCATGCGGGAGCGGCGGCGAATCCCGCCGCCGCGATCAACACTGCTGCAAATGCCGGAGACGCCAGCCGGCGCGCCGGCACCGGTGATGACAACTTCCTTTGAAGCATGCAGGAATCCTCACGTCTGGCGGTGGGCGCGTTCATTTCATCAATGCGGGTTATCGTCCCCCAGTGGCTCTCTCGGCGGCAAATACGGCAGCAAAGTGACGGTTCCCTGCGGCGCAGCAGCCTAGCCGGGTTCACCACGGAAATATTGGAGGTTTCAAAGACGCGGCATCGCAGCGCGCGATGCTGACATCATTACCTGCGTACTTACAAGCTGTGTTATCGAAGACCCGGTCGGCAACGAGCGATTCGATGTCCGAAACCCAAACTGGCCTGCGGATCGGTCGGCGCACCTTGCTGCGGTGGTTCGCGGGATGCACCGCGGCGTCCCCGACGGCATTCCTGAGCGCGGCCCGCGCGTCCTCGCCACTTGCGACGTCGGCGCACGCCCTCGCCATGCATGGCGAACCGGCGCTCGCGGCGGGCTTTGACGGATTCCCCTACGCCAACCCCGATGCGCCGAGGGGCGGCCAGTTGGTGCAGGGCGTACTCGGCACGTTCGACAGCCTCAATCCGCTGATCGTGAAGGGGATCGCCCTGCCGCAGGTGCGTGGCCTCGTCTACGAGAGCCTCCTGGTGCGCGGCTATGACGAGCCGTTCACGCTTTACGGCCTGCTTGCCCAATCCGTCGAAACGGACGCCGAGCGTTCTTACGTGAGTTTCGCCCTCGATCCGGCGGCGGCCTTTGCCGATGGACGCCCGGTTGACCCCGAGGACGTCGTATTTTCGTGGCGGCTGCTCCGCGACCGCGGTCGGCCGAACTATCGTGCCTATTACGAGAAGGTGGCAGGTGTCCGCGTCATTGCGTCCGATACCGTTCGCTTCGACCTGTCTGGCAGCGACGATCGCGAATTGCCGCTCATCCTTGGTTTGATGCCGGTCCTGCCGCGACACGCGATCGACCCCGACCGGTTCGAGGAGACGACGCTCGCGCCCCCGCTCGGCACGGGTCCTTACCGCGTGACCGAAGTCGATCCGGGCCGCAGCA
This sequence comes from uncultured Alphaproteobacteria bacterium, assembly GCA_963844635.1. Classification (GTDB taxonomy): domain Bacteria; phylum Pseudomonadota; class Alphaproteobacteria; order Rhizobiales; family Xanthobacteraceae; genus JAJPKK01. Next base: position 510,115 of record CAWJPD010000008.1, on the reverse strand, counting down.
TCTCATTGCGGCGCAATCCCGCCTATTGGGGGCGTCACCTCGCGGTCAATCGCGGCTTCTTCAATTTCGATACGCTTCGCTACGACTATTACCGTGATGCCAACAGCCATTTCGAGGGTTTCCGCAAGGGTCTCTACGACGTTCGCGCCGAGATCGATCCGGGGCGCTGGGAGACGGCCTACGATTTCCCCGCCGTTCGCGACGGCCGGGTCGTCAAGGAAGCGTTCTCGAACGGCCTCCCCAAGCCCATGAACGCACTCGTGTTCAATACGCGCCGGCCGGTATTTGCCGATACAAGGGTGCGGGAAGCGATAGCGATGCTGTTCGACTTCGAATGGATCAATCGCAGCTTCTTCTTTGGGCGCTACCGGCGCACCGCAAGCTTCTTCGAGGACAGCGAGCTATCGGCCCGCGCGCGTCCTGCCGATGCCAAGGAGCACGCACTGCTCGCTCCTTTCCCCGATGCGGTGCGCGCCGACGTACTCGCCGGGACCTGGTCGCCCCCGGTCACAGACGGCTCCGGACGCGACCGCCCGACCTTAAGGCGCGCTCTCGCCCTCCTTGCGGAGGCAGGATACGCGTTGAGCGGCACGCTGTTGCGGCGGCGTGACAACGCAGAAATCTTGAGCTTCGAAATTCTGATCACCGACCGCGACCAGGAGCGATTGGCGCTCGCGTTTTCGCAAAGCCTGCGCCGCGCCGGCATCACACTGCAGATTCGCATGGTGGACGCGGTGCAATATGACCAGCGGCGCATCAATTTCGATTTCGACATGATCGAATACCGGTGGGATGAATCGCTTTCTCCCGGCAACGAACAGGCGTTCTACTGGGGGTCCGAAGCGGCCGTCGAGCCGGGCAGCCGCAACTACATGGGGATGCGAAGCCCGGCCGCCGATGCGATGATCGCGGCATTGCTGCGGGCGCGCGAACGCGGCGATTTTGTTGCGGCGGTTCGGGCACTCGACCGCGTGCTGATGTCCGGCATCTATGTGATCCCGCTGTTCCACCTGCCGGATCAGTGGATCGCAAGGTGGGCGGCGATCCGGCACCCTGACCGGACCTCTCTCTCCGGCTTCCTGCTCGAGACTTGGTGGCACGAACCGTAAATGAAGATGAAGACGCCACCGATATGGGTCGGCGGCTGTGGGGCGGAAGCCAAACCCTGAATCACATTGCGAGGATCCAAGCTTCTTTATTTTCCACGGTAATTTTCATTCCTCCCCGTTCCGCCGCGCTATGCAGGGGAGGATCAACCCTTGAGGCTACGACAAAAACCCGCGGGAACGGAGATGCCGGGCGACGTTGCGCGCGGTTTTCAGCGCCCCTATGATAGGGGATGATATAGTCAGATGCTGACCGGCCTGATTTCGGCTGCTTCCGTTCCCTCAGACCAGCGATGGCCCCATGCTCCGGAGTTTAAGAAAAGCCTCATCCAACTGGATCGGCAAGAGCGTCATGGCCGCGGTGGTCGGGTTTTTGATCATCAGCTTCGGCATCTGGGGCATTGGCGACATTTTCCGCGGGTTCAGCGTCAACACCGTCGCCAAGGTCGGCCACAGCGAAATCTCGGTGGACCAATTCCGCATCAGGTATACGGACGAGCTTCAGCAACTCGGACGTCAGCTTGGACGCCCGGTGACGCCCGACGAGGCCCGCGCCTTCGGCCTGGAACAGCAGCTGCTTGCGCAAATGATCGCGTCGGCGGCGCTTGACGAGCGTGCACAGCAACTCGGCCTCGGCATTTCGGACGCCGAGGTGATCAAGCGCATCACTTCCGATCCGGCATTTCAGGGGATCAATGGCCAGTTCGACCCCAATCTGTTCCAGCAGCGCATTCGCGATCTAGGGTTTACGGAGCAGCGCTTCGTCTACGATCAGCGCCAAGGCACCATGCGCCGTCAAATCGCTGAGGCGATCGCCGCGGACATCAGCCCCCCTAAGACCACCTCTGAGATCATCGACCACTTCCGCAACGAAGAGCGCAGCGTCGAATACATCGTTCTCGATGCCAGCAAGGCCGGCGAAATCCCGCAGCCGACGCCGGAACAGCTGTCGAAATATTTCGACGACCATAAATTCGCGTTTCGTGCCCCCGAATACCGTAAAGTTGTGCTGCTGCCGATTTCCCAGGCTGAGATCGCCCGTACCATCGAAGTCAGCGACGAAGACGCAATGCGCGTCTTTATGGAGCGGCAGAACCGGTACGCGACCCCCGAACGGCGGGACGTTCAGCAAATCGTTTTCCCCAATGCCGAAGAGGCGAAGAAAGCGTCTGAGCGCTTGGCCGAAGGCTTGTCCTTCGAGGATCTCGCCAAGGAGCGCAACCTCACCGGCAAGGACATCGACCTTGGGCTGGTGACCAAGGCCGACATCCTCGATCCGGCGGTGGCCAATGCGGCATTCGGCTTGGCGGAAGGGGCGATCAGTGCACCGGTGGCAGGCAGGTTCGGGACTGCGATCCTTCGCGTCGTCAAGATCGAGCCGGCGTCGACCAAGACCTTTGCCGAGGTGGAATTGGAGATCAAGCATGACATCGCGCTCGATCGTGCCAAGGCCGAGGTGAACGAGATCAGGGACAAGGTCGACGAAGAACTCGGCGGGGGCACGGGTCTGGAAGAAATCGCGCAGAAGCTGCACCTGCCGTTCCGGACCATCGATGCCGTCGACCGCACCGGGAATGCGCCCGATGGCAAGATGGTGGCCGACCTGCCTCCTGGTGCCAACCTGGTCAGCGCCGCTTTCGCGACCGAGATCGGCAGCGACAACGATCCGTTGATGGTTACCGGCGGCGGCTTCGTCTGGTATGACGTGCTCGCCATTACGCCGGCGCGGGACCGCACGCTTGAGGAGGCAAAGCAGCAGGTCGAGGAGCGCTGGCGCCAAGAAGAGACGGTCAAGCGCCTTGACGCCAAGACTGCCGAGATCATGGATAAGCTCAAGTCCGGTACATCGATTGCCGATATCGCGATGGCCGACCAGACCATGGTCGAGACCAAGTCGGGGTTGAAGCGCGAGACCACCGACGCTTTGCCTGCCCGTGCAGTCGCTCAAGTGTTCCGGACGGCCAAAGACGGCTTTGGCAGTTCGGAAGGCCAAAATCCGACCGACCGGATCATCTTCCGGGTCACGGATATCAAAGTTCCTACCTACGATGCCAACTCCTCAGTGGTGCAGGGGATCAACAACGACCTCAAGAACGCCTACAATCAAAACCTGATCGGTCAGTATGTGTCCCGCGTGGAGACAGATCTTGGCATCAGCGTGAACGAGTTGGCACTCAGCCAGGCGGTCGGCCGCGCGTCCTCGAATCAGTAAAGGCACCCGCGAAAATAACTGCTCCGGTACTTGGCAGAATCACGACGCTGGCGGAATGCGTTCAGTTTGAATCGCCTCCCCCTCGCATCTCTTTGATTTTGTGCATGAGGTTTGTCCGAAAAGTTTGCAACTTTTCGGCATCCTGCTCTGTGCGGCGAACTGCCATGCGAACGATTCCGTTATTTCGCGGGAACCCTCATCAATGCAGATCGAGCCTTCTGCCGATGCCTTCGCGGCAGCCTATGGGCGTGGCGCCGCCCAGGTCGTATGGACGACGCTGGTCGCCGATTTGGAAACGCCGGTCTCGGCATTCCTCAAGACGGGTGCCGACCGGGCCCTGAGCTTCCTGCTCGAGTCGGTCGAAGGCGGTGCGGCGCGCGGACGCTATTCGATCATCGGGATCGACCCCGACGCGGTCTGGCGGGCGCGCGGCGCCCACGCCGACGTCAACTATTCCGCCAGCACCGATCCTCAAGCCTTCGTGCCATGCGCGGAACCGCCGATCCAGGCACTGCGTGCCTTCATCAAGGAAAGCCGCTTTGTGCTGCCGGACGGCCTGCCGCCCATGGCCGCCGGCGTGTTCGGCTATCTCGGCTACGACATGGTCCGCCTGATGGAGGACCTTGCCTCGGCGAACGTCGATCCGATCGGGATCCCGGACGCCATCCTGGTGCGTCCGACCATCGTGATTATTTTCGACACTGTGCTTGACGCCATGACGCTGGTGACGCCGGTGCGGCCCGCGCCCGGTGTCACGGCCAGCGCCGCCCATTCCCGAGCCATCGACCGGCTGACCGCGGTGCTCGACAGGCTCGACCGTCCGGTCGCGAGAGAAGCGGCGGGCGGCCCTGCGGCGCCCACGATACCCCCGCGATCGAACACCAGCCCGGCGGAATATCTGTCGATGGTTGCGCGCGCGAAGGAGTACATCGCAGCCGGTGATGTCTTTCAGGTGGTGCTGGCGCAGCGCTTCGAGGCGCCGTTCGCGCTGGCGCCGTTCGCGCTCTACCGAGCGCTGCGGCGGGTCAATCCGGCGCCGTTCCTGTTCTATCTCGATTATGCCGACTTCGCCGTCGCCGGATCGAGCCCGGAAATCCTGGTTCGTACCCGCGGCCCCACGGTGACGATCCGGCCGATCGCCGGGACCCGGCCGCGCGGACGCACGCCGCACGAGGACAAGGCGCTGGAAGACGAGCTGCTGGCCGACCCCAAAGAGCGCGCCGAGCACCTGATGCTGCTCGATCTCGGCCGCAACGATGTCGGGCGCGTCGCCACCATTGGCAGCGTCAAGGTCACGGACCAATTCTTCATCGAGCGCTACAGCCAGGTGATGCACATCGTCTCCAATGTCGAGGGCCGGATCGACCCGCGCAGCGACGCGCTCGACGCGCTCGCCGCAGGGTTCCCCGCCGGGACCGTATCGGGGGCGCCGAAAGTGCGGGCGATGGAAATCATCGATGAGTTGGAGAAGGAAAAGCGCGGCCTCTACGCCGGATGCGTTGGCTATTTCTCGGCCGCCGGCGACATGGACAGCTGCATTGTGCTGCGCACCGCGCTCATCAAGGACGGCAAGATGTATGTGCAGGCGGGCGCCGGCATCGTCGCCGATTCCGATCCGGCGAGCGAGCAGCAGGAATGCATCAACAAGGCGAAAGCCCTGTTCCGCGCCGCCGAGGAAGCCGGCCGCTTTGCCAGCGCGGCCGCCAAGGGGCAGTGAGAGCGTCAACTCATTGAGGATCACGGGCTGATATTCTTGGCGATCGTCGTTGGATTTCGGACCCAAGCTTCGCCGGCGATGTTCATTAGCGATTGCCGGTCGATGATCCCGATAGATCCCTGAATGAACATCGCGTAACAAAGCCCCGTAGGCATATCCAACGGCAGATTCACGCCAACTCCGTGCTGGTCGAAAAGATCGACCAACGCGCCCAAGGAACCGTAGCCGCAGAGGCTGGCGAAGTGATCTTCGATCTGGGCCCTTGATAGGCCGTGGATAGCCCAGCCACTTGCTCCCGTCGAAACTCGGCCCAGGGGGGTAGAAAGCTGAGTTGCCCAGGCAATACCGACCTTTACCGGTCCGACATTCGCTATGGCGCCGTTCAAAGCTGCCGCGTTCGTCCAATCGACCGAGTTGAAAGGCCCATCCACATAGGACCTATGGTCCAGTTGAAATCCGTGCGTTTGCATGAACGCGGCGAAATTCGACGAACCGCATTCGCACAAAGTCAATAGGACCGCTTCGGGTGGTATAAACACCTTGGGTTCGGCGCATGCCTTAGCAAAAGCTTCCTCGGCCCAATTTGAATAGCTGCCCTCCTTGCTTCCCCAACAGTCGATTTTTATTGGCCAAACAATGAAGCTTTCCGGTGTGGGGCGGCCGCCCTTGTAGGGTTGGGCCGCCGCTAGTTCGTGATTGGGCGTCGGAAACTCACCGCTTGGAACAAAGATCGCCGAGCCTGCATCGGGTCGAAAGGGCTCCGAAGCCGCCAGTTCACTTCGAGGGATCGGTATTGCGCCGCGCGGCATTTTCATTGTCACATTCTTCCTCGAAGACAAACTAATTCGCGGGTCGGCCTGGATTTACTCAACCAGGCCGGTCCAGGCTTAATGCAAGCTGCACAGTCTTCAGTCGGCGCCAAGTGATATTACCGCGAGAGAAGGTTTTTGCCTAATTAGAGACAAATGCCCCCTTGCCTTTCTTCCCCTTGATAATCGTAACTGGACTGCGAAGCCAGGCCTCGTATGTCATGTTCAGCAAAGACTGCTGATCGACAATCCCGATGGAATTCCAAGTGAACATCGCATAACAGAGGCCTGTGGGCATGCCCTCCTGCACATTGACGACCACGTCATGCTGGTGAAATAGCGCGACCAACGCCTCCAATGTCCCGTAGCCGCAAAGGCTTACACAGTGATCCTCCGTCTGACCCTTCGGGTAATTGTACATCGTCCAACCGCTCGTGTTCGGCGTCACGAAGCCATTGGCATTCGTTTGGAAGTCCTCCGCCCCCACACCGATTTTCACTGGGCCGTGGCTGTAGATGGCGCTATTCAGAATTGCGGCATTGGTCCAGTTGACTGAGTTGTAGGGCCCGTCGTCATATGTTTTGTTGTTGAACGGAAATCCATCCGTTTGCATCGTGTTCATAACATCAGTCAGGATTGCACCGTTTAGATATCCATGTGCCGATGCCCAGGCGACGACCGTGGTCTCCGGAATGAAGGTCTGCGGCGTGGCGGTTGCCTTGGCGAAGGCTTCCTCAGCGGAAACACAGTCACCGTAGGTGGAATTGTTCCAGAGCGACATCTGAGCTGGCCACATCAGAAAGCTCGAGGAATTGATATTTTAGGGTCCGGAACATGTGGCATGGCTGCCGCAAGCTGCCAGCGAGGCGAAGGGATCGCACCGCGCGGTAATCTTCTCGTCAGATCTACGTTGTCGGCCATGTGTCTCTCCTGTTCATCATTGGTTTTCGATGTGACCGGGTGCTCGGATCGCTGTTTCGATCCCCAACAAAAATAACCGCAACCGCGTCCTGTGACCGTGAAGCGGCTCACACTTGCTGAAAGAGAGTTGGGGTGACGGGCACGCAGCCGTCACGGGGCTTGACGACGTTTGCGCCTCAAAGGTCAAGGCGCCGTCGGGGAGCGGCCCGCACGCGGCCGCTTCGTGCATGTCCCTAAAGTTGCAGACTTTTCGGGCGCAAACTCAAAGAGAACGGTTGCTCACCTCGCCACAGCCGGGGGAAGGACAGCCCGGCGGAGACTTGCCGGGCCCGCATACCTGTTGAGCAGCCTGCGAAAATATCGCGAACGCGTCGCGAGCGCCCTCAATGGCCGCCTTGTCGTCGGCTAGTCCTTCGCCATGATGCTCGAGGATCGGGAGAAAGCTCTTCCAGAAATGCTCTCTCGCCCCATGCGCCAAGTAGTTCGTGGCGTCGGCAACAGCCGGGTCGGGTGAGGTGAGGACCGTCTTGAGCAGCAATCTCGCGCCGAGGCGCGAGCCTTCCAGCACATACATCGTGCCAAGCACTGCGCGCTGGTCGAGGGCAGTCACCTCGATCAGCGGCAAGGCAACGCCGCCGAGCCGGGCGAGGTCGTCTCCGATCGCGCGCCGCCGGGACCGAAGGGGCCAATCCGGAAACATCCGTTCAACGCCCGCCGCAACCAATGCGTCCTCTATCGGCAGCAAGGCGCCTGCATTGGCGGCGAGAAAGCACCGGTACTCGCCGCGATTGCGCAGATCGAGCGACGCGAATTGCCGATCCAGTCCGGCGTGTGCTTGCGCGGTAGCTTCGCGAAGCCGTTCACGCAGGCTTTTGGCCGCAATCCTGTCACGGCGGCCCGCAGACTCCGTGAAAAGGTCCGGTGCAGCAGCAATCGACACTTCGGTCTCCGGCTTGGGCCCCTGGCTTGGTTGATCCAGCGGCCGCGCACAATTCGTGGGCAGCCGGTTCCAAAACGTCCCCGCGCCGCGGCTGGTTCCCGCGCGCTCCCCTGTTCGCCTTCGCGGGACGGACGTGCCGTTCACTTTGTCGTGCCGGCGATATATCCTGCATCCGCGTGAATGCCGCGTGCATTGCTTTCGGACCCATGGTCCTGCGAGAGGGAGGATGACGATGATAGATCGAAGCACGTTCAAGGTGCTCGCACTGGCCGCGGTTCTGGTGATGACGGTTGGCGGCGCCCAGGCTCAGGACAAGAAATTCCCGAACTGGAAAGGCGAGTGGGCTGCCGTCTTTCCGCGCATGCCGGGCCAGCAATTAAGGTTCGATCCCAGCAAGCCCTATGGCAAGGGACAGCAGGCACCGTTGACGGAAGAATACAAGAAGATTTACGAAGCAAATCTTGCCGAACAGGCCGAGGGCAAGCTGGGCAATTTCCTCGATCACTCCTCGTGCATCCCGGCCGGCATGCCGACCATGATGTCGGCAGGGACCTTCGAGTTCATCGTCACGCCGCAAACGACCTACATCTCGGCGGGCGACAGCCTTCGTCACATCTTCACCGACGGGCGCCCGTGGCCGACCGATCTCGAACCCACCTATCAGGGGTTTTCGATGGGCACTTGGGTCGATGAGGATGGCGATGGCGTCTATGATGTGCTGGAAGTCGAGACCCGGGGCCCGTTCAAAGGGCCACGCGCCTACGACGCCTCCGGCCTGCCGCTCGATTTCGACAACGAGTCCACCTTCAAGGAACGGATTTCCCTCGATAAGACCAACCCCAACCTGCTGCACGACGTGATCACGGTGATCGATCATGCCCTGACCCGACCCTGGACGGCCGACAAGACATTCCGGCGCAGCTCGCAAGAATATCCAAACTGGAGCCGGGAAAGCTGCGTCGAAGGCAACAGTTGGGTCACCATCGGTCAGGAATATTATATGCTCAGCCCCGACGGGTACCTGATGCCGACCCGAAAGGGCCAGCAGCCGCCGGACGCGCGATATTTCCCCAAGACGCAGAATTGAGGGACCGTGTTGGAAGATGGTTGGTCGCCCGGACCGGGCGACCCGCGCTCGTTGAGCGGCGCTACCGATATTTTGCCGCGTGAGTTCGGTTCCCGTCTTCAGTGGGTGCATCGCTCGGGCAACTGCCCTCCTCTCGTCGATTTCCTTCACGAAGAGGGGGCGGCGTATCGACGCCCCTTATCCTGGTCGCGATATGAATATTGCAGAGCCCATCCTGTTTCGCGCCCGGCTTCAGCCTGAATTGCCAGCGCTCGGCGTGTATGGACAAACCATTCGCTATGGGCATCTTGCCGCTCAGATGCACAACGTTGCGCGGCGAGCGCTGTCGTTCGGCCTCAAGCGGGGCGATGTGGTGGCCCTGTCGATCGAGGACGATATCTCTCACACGATTGTCATGCTTGGGCTGGCGCTGGTGGGCATCGTCACGTTGTCGGTGGCGCGTGGACCACCCAGAGTTCGATTCAAACTCGACGCGGTCATCAGCAACAACATTTCCTCTTTTGTCCCGTCGGTCGCTGGCCTGCCGCTCGACCTGACTTGGTTTGCAGGTGACGGCAAGCCGGTGGAAGGGGTGATCTCGGGTGAGGAAGCGAGCAGTGCCTTATGCCGCATCGTTCTGACATCGGGGACCACAGGCGATGCCAAGGCTGTGGCGCTCACGCACAGCCTGATGGAAATAAGAATTGCCAGGTACGCCCGCTTCATGGGCAGGTATTTGCGATTCTTCCTCAATTGGCCGCTGGCGGCGGGCGCAGATGCGGTGATCGACTTTCTTGGGCGCGGGGGCACCGTTTATTTCCCTGCCAAGAATATCGAGGATTCTCTGCGTTCTTTCGAAACCCACGAAATTCAGGTCCTTGGGTCATTTCCGGCGGTGCTCGCCCAGCTTCTCCGGACTTACGATCAGTTTCCTTCGTTCCAGTATCAGTTCGATCTCATTTTGAGCGGCGGAGGCGCCCTGCCGCAAGCGTTGTTGGAGCGATTGCGGCCGCGCTTGTGCCGGAACCTGTGGTATGGCTTCGCTGCCACTGAGGTGGGAGGGATCGCGGCGGCGCCGGCGCATCTGATTGCCAATATTCCGGGTGCCGCCGGCTATCTCACGCCGGGGTCCACTGTGGAGATCGTCGACGAGGCCGGCCGGACGCTGCCGAGAGGGACGGAGGGCATTGTTCGCATCGCCAACCGGGGGGCGGTCAGCTCCTATCTGGACGATCCTGAACTGTCGTCTCGGGTGTTTCGCGACGGCTGGTTTTACCCGGGCGATCTTGGCTCGCTCACTGGCGATGACATCCTGATCATTTCCGGCCGCATTGACGATGTTTTGAACGTCGGCGGCGGCAAATTTCCTGCCGAAAAACTGGAGGCCCTGCTGACTTCGATCCCGGGCGTCACCGAAGCGGCCGTTTTCGTCGAGACCAACAAACACGGCGTCGAGGAGGTATGGGCGGCCACGGTTGGGTTCGAAAAGATGAATGTCGAAACGATCCAGGCCTTCTGCCGGCCGCGGATGCCGGCGGCCTTCGTCCCGGCCAATGTCGCGATCCTTGACGCCATTCCGCTCACGGCTGCCGGAAAAATCGACCGGCCGCGTCTCAAGGAACTGGTCCTGAAAAAAGGCGCAAAGTTCTCAGCGGCTGCGCATTCCCATCAATCGGTGTAGCCGGCTGCATCCGCGACAGCGGCACATCCGTTGCATGGTTTAGCGGAGCCGTCGCCCGCAAGCTTGCCGTCCGCCAACGCCCTCATCAGCCAAGCTCGAACGTGGCTGCCGGAACGGCCAAATTATGCTTGACTGAAAACACGGATTCACACCCGCTCCACTGCGCTACGCGAGGATCAGGTGATGAAAAATCCCGCATTCCGGCTTCTCCCAGTCTGAAGGAGCAAGAGGTGGCGATTCGTATTCCCCGCTCCATCTATGCCGATATGTTCGGTCCTACGACCGGCGACCGCGTGCGGCTCGCCGACACCGATCTCATCATCGAGGTGGAGAAGGACTTCACCACCTATGGCGAGGAGGTGAAATTCGGCGGCGGCAAGGTCATCCGCGACGGCATGGGCCAGAGCCAGACGACCAATCGCCAGGGAGCGGTCGACACTGTGGTCACCAATGCGCTGATCCTCGATCATTGGGGCATCGTGAAAGCCGACGTCGGTCTGAAGGGCGGCCGCGTCGCCGGGATCGGCAAGGCCGGCAATCCCGACATTCAGCCCGATGTGACGATCGTGATCGGGCCGGGGACCGAGGTGATCGCCGGCGAGGGAAAGATTTTGACGGCCGGCGGTTTCGATACCCACATCCACTTCATCTGTCCGCAGCAGATCGAAGAGGCATTGATGGCGGGCATAACCTCGATGCTGGGGGGCGGCACCGGTCCCGCGGCCGGCACCAACGCCACCACCTGCACCCCTGGGCCCTGGCATATCGGCAGGATGATCCAGGCGGCCGACGCCTTTCCGATGAATCTCGGCTTTGCCGGCAAGGGCAATGCGTCGCTGCCGGCAGCGCTTGAGGAGCAGGTGAAGGGCGGCGCCTGCGCGCTGAAGCTTCACGAGGATTGGGGGACGACGCCGGCCGCGATCGACTGCTGTCTGTCGGTCGCCGATGATCACGACATCCAGGTGATGATCCACACCGACACGCTGAACGAGTTCAGGCTTCGTCGAAGATACGATCAAGGCGTTCAAGGGGCGTACCATTCACGCCTTCCACACCGAAGGCGCCGGTGGCGGCCATGCGCCGGATATCATCAAGGTTGCCGGGCTGCGCAATGTGCTGCCATCCTCGACCAACCCCACGCGGCCGTTCACGCGCAACACCATCGACGAGCATCTCGACATGCTGATGGTATGCCATCACCTCGACCCGGCCATCGCCGAAGACCTTGCCTTCGCCGAAAGCCGCATCCGCAAGGAAACCATCGCGGCGGAGGATATTCTCCACGATCTCGGCGCGCTCTCGATGATGTCGTCGGACAGCCAGGCGATGGGCCGCATCGGCGAGGTGATCATCCGCACTTGGCAAACTGCGGACAAGATGAAGAAGCAGCGCGGCAAGCTGCCCGGGGACAAAGGCGACAACGACAATGCGCGTGCCAAGCGCTACATCGCCAAATACACGATCAATCCAGCGATCGCGCACGGGGTCGCAACACACATCGGCTCTGTCGAAGCCGGCAAGCTTGCCGACCTCGTGCTGTGGTCGCCCGCTTTCTTCGGCGTCAAGCCGGAGTCGTGATCAAGGGCGGCACCATCGTCGCTGCGCCGATGGGCGATCCCAATGCCTCGATCCCGACCCCGCAGCCGGTGCACTATCGGCCGATGTTCGGCGCATTCGGAAAGGCAGTGGCCGCGGGCGCGCTCGTGTTCGTCTCGAAGGCCGCCATGCGCGGTCGCTTGCGCGAGAAGCTCGGTGTGGAAAAGGAGTTCGTCGCGGTCGAACATACCCGCGACATCACCAAGAAGAGCATGGTCCGCAACGACGCCACTCCGAAAATCACGGTCGATCCCGAGACCTATGAAGTGACCGCGGATGGCGAGCTGCTGACCTGCGCGCCGGCAACACAACTGCCAATGGCACAAAGGTATTTCCTGTTTTGACGGAGCTTGGCATCGGCCAAACAGGCCGCGTGGTCCGTCGCGCGTCGCGCGTCGTCGCGGCTGGCGCGTGGCGCCTCGCCGAAGCGGTAGACCATGTCGTGCTCGACGCGGAGCAGCGCTACCGGCGCCGTGTGGCGCTCGCCGGTGAGGGCGGCACCCGTTTCCTGCTCGACCTGCCGCACGCCCTCGCGCTGCGCGCCGGCGACGGCCTCGTGCTCGACGACGAGCACATCGTTGCCGTGATTGCGAAGCCCGAACCTGTGGTCGAAGTCACCGCGGCGGACGCCAACACATTGGCCCGCTTAGCCTGGCATCTCGGCAATCGCCACGCCGAGGTGGAAGTCATCGGCGGCCGTTTACGCCTGCGGCGGGATCACGTGCTTGAAGACATGCTGCTCAACCTCGGCGCATCCATTGCCTTCATCGAGGCACCATTCGAGCCGGAACGCGGCGCTTACGGCCACGCTCATCCTGTCACCGGCGATTTCCATGTCTGAAGCCGCGCCAAGGAGGGGCGCGCGCGCCCATCTTGCAGGCGCGGGGAGCGCGTCAACCCGCGATGCCGACGACGCAACCAGCCGTGAGGCCGTGGAATCATCGCGAGGAGAACGCCGGCTCGTCGGGCCGGGGGAGACGAGACCCCTCATTTCCAAGGCAAACCCGCGACCTCGGATAAGGAGACCGGCGATCCTGAGCTATATCGGCTGATGAATTTCCTCTCTCCTGCATATCCGGTCGGGGCGTTCGCCTTTTCCGGCGGTCTCGAATGGGCGGTCGAGGCGCGGGAAATTTGCGATGCAGCAAGCCTTTGCCGCTGGATCGAAACGCTCGCCGATATCGGCCCCCTGTTTTGCGACGCCGTGCTGTTCGTGGAGGGACATCGTGCGACAGCCGCCGGAGCGGACGAGCGCCTTGGCCAGATTGCGGAACTCGCCGCTGCGCTTGCGGGCTGCAAGGAGCGGTTCCTGGAAACGACAACGCAGGGCGCCGCCTTCATGCAGGTCACGCGTGCAACGTGGCCGTGCGCGGCCCTCGACCGGCTGGCGGCGGCGTGGTCGGGTCCGCTTGCCTATCCGGTGGCCGTCGCAAGCGCTTGCGCCGGCCATTGCATCGCGGCCGTGCCCGCACTTCACGCTTTTCTGCTGGCCATGGCGTCCAACCTGGTGTCGGCGGGAATACGGCTGATCCCGCTCGGCCAGACCGACGGTCAGCGCGTCATCGCAAGCCTTGAAGGTGCGCTGTCTGGGGCCGCGCGACGCGCGCTTGCCGCAACGCTTGATGATGCGGGCACGGCGACGCTTCGCGCCGATATTTTCGGCATGCGCCATGAGACGCAGTACACGCGGCTGTTCCGGTCATAGCGATGCTGGCCAGATAGGATTTTTTTTCCGGCAAGAACGGAAACATGAGTTGCGTGTCACGCCTTTCCCGATGTTTGTGTTGAACGAGTGGCATCGCCCTGTAGGCGCGTTGCCCGCCGCTGCGATCGGTTGATTCCATCTGAGCGGAATCACCTTTAGAGCTAGCGTGGCGGTGGCGAGGCGAGCGCACGGCTGCGCATGTGGTCGAGGACCGCCGAGGTGGGCCAGCAGTCGATCTTGAGGCTGTTCGCCTTCTGATAGGTGCCGAGCGCGGCGCGCGTCAGCATGCCGGCCTTGCCGTCGATCTTGTCGTGATAGAAACCCCGCGCCTCCAAGCCCTTCTGCATCGATTCCACGTCGGCAGTCCGCAGCTGCGCACCGCGCGTCCACGGCGTCTCCAAGTGCCGCGAGTCGCTGATGCGGTCGCTCACCTGGCCGACGAACAGCACATACAGATCGGAGAAATTATATTCCTTGATTACGAAATAATTGTTGGTGGCCAAAAATGCCGGACCGTAAATGCCTTCCGGTTGCACGATCGAGGCCGGTTCGGCAAGTTCGCCGGGGGTGAACTTGCGGCCATAGGCGGGAACGAATCCGGCCTTCAGCCATGCCCCGATCGGGCGCTTGACCTCTGGGACGCCCTGTGTGCAGTCGAACGTCTGCGGCGCATGTACCTCGTAGCCCCAGCGTTGCCCGCGTTTCCATCCCTTGTGCGCAAGCTGGTTCGCCGCCGAGGCGAGTGCGTCCGGCACAGAATTCCAAATGTCGGGGCGCCGGTCGCCATCAAAAGCGACCGCGTGCTCGTAGTACTCCGAGGGCAGGAACTGGGTGAGACCCATGGCGCCGCCCCAGGAGCTGCGCATATCGGCGAGCCGCACCACGCCGTCCTGGAGCATTTTCAGCGCGAACACGAATTCCTTGAGGAAGACCTCCTTGCGTTTTCCCATGTAGGCCTGCGTCGCGAGCACGCGGATCGCATTGCGCCCAAGCTTTTCGTTGCCAAAATCGGTTTCGCGGCCCCAGATCGCCAGAACGATGTTGCCGGGGACACCGAAGCGCCGTTCAATCTCGGCAAGCTGCGGGCGATATTGTTCGGCAAGGCGCGCGCCTTGCGCCGCCAGCCGCGCGATATTGGCTTCCTTGAGATAGTCGGCGGGCGTCTGGACGAATTCGGCCTGGCCTCGCGGCGGCGCCTCCGCTCGCCCCGGAAGCACGAGATCGGGCAAGGAGGTATCCGGTTCGAGGCCGTGTGTCGCGGTGTCGAAAGTTTGACGTGAGACGCCTTGCGCCTGGGCCAGCGGCCACACCGATTCGAGCCACTGCTGGAATTCGTCGGCATTGGCGGCACGGGTCAGTGCTGCCATCGCGATCAACAACAGCGCGACGAATGCAAAAAACGGCACCGTTCGGCGGCTCTCGGTCATGCCCAGCTCACAACGTTGCGGGCACACGCCCGCGGGTTTGCGTCAAGCGAATCGAAGTGGTCGGGCGCGTTTCAACCCGAAAATCTTGGCAACAACTCGGCGATGTGCGCGATCTGTAGAGGGCAGGAGCAAATTTTGGTCCCCCTTAGGACATGAAAAAGCGCGAAAAGGTGGCGGCGGCTTGCCGGACATTCGAAATTCTGATCATCAGCACCGATGCACCAAGGTGAAAGCCCGAATTCCGTCAACTTCGACAGTGGCGCCGAGGTACCGCTGGATGGTCTGCGCGTTCTCGATCTGACGAGGCTGGTCGCCGGCAACATGCTGTCGTTACAACTTGCCGATTTCGGCGCCGACGTCGTCAAGGTCGAGCCGCCCGGCGGCGATCCTCTGCGCCATTGGCGCGACGGCGGCTACGAGCTGCATTGGAAGACTTATGCGCGCAACAAGCGTTCGATCGTGCTCGACCTTCGCCAAGGCGCTGCTCGGGATGCCCTTCTTCGCCTCGTCGCCACGGCGGACATTTTCATCGAGAACTATCGTCCCGGGACATTGGAAAAGATGGGCTTGGGCCGAAAACCCTGTTCGCGTCAAATCCCGGCATTGTCGTCGTCAGGGTCTCCGGCTTCGGGCAGACCGGACCCTATGCGCCGCTGCCCGGCTTCGGTACGCTGGTCGAAGCGATGAGCGGCTTTGCGGCGCGCACCGGCTATCCGGACCGAGCCCCGGTGCTGCCGCCCTTTGCGCTCGCCGACATGCTCGCCGGCCTCTACGGCGCCTTCGCGGTGATGACGGCGCTGCGCGCGCGCGATCGCGGCAATGGCGGGCAGGTGATCGATCTTTCCCTGCTGGAATCGATCTTCTCCGTGCTCGGGCCGGAAGCCGCGATCTATTCGCTGACCGGCGCAGTGAAGGAGCGTTCAGGGAGCGGCTCCAACACCTCCTCGCCGCGCAATATCTATCGAAGCCGCGATGACACCTTCGTCGCGGTATCCGGCTCGAACTCAGTCGATGGCGCGGCGCATTTTCGATGTGATCGGGCGGCCCGAGATGATCGACGACCCACGGTTCTGCAATAATGAAGCGCGGGTGAAGCATCGTGAGCTTGTCGACGCGGCCGTCGGCGCCTGGTTCGCCGCGCGCTCGCGCGATGATGCGTTGGCGGCGATGCGCGGCGCGGGCGTGACGGCTGGCCCGGTTTACACGGTCGCCGACGCCATGGCTGACGCGCATTTCCGCGGTCGCGGCATCATCGTCGATGTCGAAGATGCGGAACTCGGCACCGTGCCGATGCACAACATCATGCCGCGCCTGTCGCGCACCCCGGGCGCGTGGCGCCGGCCGGCGCCGCGGCTTGGCGAGCATACCGATGTCGTTCTCCGCGAGGCCGGATACGACGATAGCGCGATTGCCAGGCTCAAGTCGGACGCCGCGGCGATGTGATCCGGGCCGGGATTCTGGCCTTCCGCGCCAGCAACCGGCATTGTAATGTTGGCGCAGTGCGCGACGCGCACCTGCACCTCGACATCGTCATCGTTTCAAGCGACCGGACCGCGAAGCCCGGACAAGGCGACCGAGGCGCATTCTCGATCGATCATGAGTTCGTCACCAGGGAGGACTTCCACAATGAAGAAGTGGATCGCGATCGCAGCAGCGGGAACCGCGATGATGTTCGTGGGCGCGGCCAATGCGCAGCAACAGGATTTTTCGAAGGTCGAGATCAAGACCACCGATCTCGGCGACAAGACCTACATGCTTGAGGGTGGGGGCGGCAACATCACCGTGGCCGTCGGCACCGACGGCATCATCATGGTCGACAGCCAGTTCGCTCCGTTGCACGACAAGATCAAGGCGGCGATCCAGAAGATTTCGCCGCTGCCGATCAAGTATCTTATTGACACCCACTATCATCTCGACCACGTAGGTGGGAACGCGGCATTCCACCGCGACGGCGCCACCATCGTTGCCCATGACAATATTAGGTTGCGGATGGCCGCCGGCGTGATCAACGCGACCACCGGCGCCAAGACGCCGCCATCGGAGGCCGACGCCATCCCGACCGACACGTATTCGGTCGGCGAAAAGAATATCCAGGTCGGCGGACGCACCGCCGAACTCAGGCACGTCATCGATGCTCATACCGACGGCGATACCTGGGTCTACTTCCCCGACGCCAACGTGCTCGCGACCGGTGACACCTACGGCAGCCGAAACTATCCCAATATCGACTGGGGCAGCGGCGGCAGCATCGACGGCATGATCCTCGCCGTGAACCGTTACCTGCAGACAGCCAATAACACGACGAAGATCGTGCCCGGCCACGGGCCGATATCCAACAAGGCCGAGCTGACGCAGTTCCGCGACATGCTGGTCACGGTCCGCGATCGCGTGAAGAAGCTCGTCGACGAAGGCAAGAGCGAGCAGGAAGTGCTCGCCGCCAATCCGATTGCCGACCTCGACAGCAAGTGGGCGGGGCAAGGCATTACGTCCAACCCGAACTTCCTGCGCAACGTCTATAACGGCTTCCGTAATCGCGATTAAGCGGCGACGCTCGTTCATGAAAATCGCCGGAGGCGGATTCTTCCGCCCCCGGCGTTGTTATTGGTAAAGTTCTGAGATGAGTGTCGAGCTGCCTCTTTCAGAGCGGGATGCGTTCAGCTTGCAACGCCTCCCGCTCGGTTCTCTCTGACTTTACGCGTGATCTTTGTCCGGAAAGTCTGCAACTTTTCGGGATCATGCGTCAGTTGGTCGGCGGCCAGTTGGCCGGCGGGAATGGCACGTGCATCGTCATCAGCACGATGGGTGCGCCGCCAGTCGGGATCACTTGATGCGGCGTGTTCGCCGGGACGATCAGCATGTCGCCCTTGACGACTGCCTGCGTATGGCCATCGCTGATCGACGAGCCGCCGAGATTATTGGCATTATTGCGCTTCTCGTTGACAAGCTTGCCGCCGGTGATGATGTTCCCGGTGCCTTGCAGCACGACCATCAGTTCCGCGTCCTTTTCATGGAGAGCTGCCGGCGCCTCGCCCGGCCGGTATTCAAGCTGGGCGCGGTAGGGCGCGAGCGTCAGGATCGGCTCGATCACGTTCGGGGCGTCGTTCTTGCGGTCGGCCTTAGCCTTTTCGATAAGGCCCATGATTTCCTTGTCGCTCAGGAATGTTCGCGTTGCCGGTGGAGCAGCCTGCTGGGCGAAGGCGCTCGATGCCATCAAAGCGGTGATAAAAGAGGCAGCAAAAACATGCGCGCGCATGGGGGTTCCTCCTATTGGACATAGCGCCAACGAGGCGTAGCCAGTCCCCGCGATGCTTGCAAGGGCATCGCGAAGGAAGCACCGGTCCGCAGGATGAGTTGAGCGCAGCGAAATTCACGAACGGCTGGGCAGTGGTGGGTTTCCCAACAACCCATCCTACGTGCCAGGCTATATCACGACGAGCCTAACAGCGGCTTGGGCGCGGCCCCGCGCGCGTGCTCAGGTTCGGCGGGAATTGCTTTCATCTGCCTCTCGCGCATTCGGCGGAGCACGCCGACGGCCAGCAAAGCCGTGACGACATCGAGCGCGGCGACGATGACGAATACCGCATTCCAGCTCCCGGTGAATTCCTTCACATAGGCGGCCGCCGGCCCACCAAGGATCGATCCTACACCTTGCGCGATATAGAGGAAGCCGTAATTCGTTGCCGCGTATTTCGTCCCGAAGGTGTCTGTCAGCGTCGACGGGAACAGCGAGAAGATTTCGCCCCAACCGAAAAACACGACTCCCGTGAGCACGACGAACAAAGCCGGTCGGTCGATGAATGCGAACAATGTGAGGATCGCCAGCGCTTCCACCAGGAAAGCGATGAACATCGTCATTTCCCGGCCCACGCGATCGGAAATCCAGCCGAAGAACGGACGCGTGAGGCCATTGGTGATGCGCGACAGCGTGAGTGACAAAGGCAGCGCGGCGACGCCGAAAATCATCGCCTGTGCAACATGGTATTCATTGGCAAAAGGGCCGACATTGGATGTCACCATGAGGCCGGAGGTCGACATCAGACTCATCATGAAGAACATGAGCCAGAACGTCGGCGTCTTCAGCATCTCGGCCGGCGCATAGCTACGCCGGGACTGCGGTGTGGCAGCCGATTGGGACACCTCTTCCTGCCCAATGTGAGCTGGGGTGCGCAGGAATTGCGCGGCGGCAACCCCGATCAGCCCCTGGATGATGCCCCAGATGACGAGCGTGCGCGCATAGCCCTCGCTCTTGATCATGCTGTCGATCGGCAGGCTGGTGAAGAAAGCGCCAAAGCCATATCCCGCGGCAGCGAGCCCGGTCGCAAGGCCGCGCCGGTCGGGAAACCAGCGCACCATCAACCCGATGGTACCGACATAAACAATGCCGGTGCCGAGGCCGCAGATCACGCCATAGGTGACATAGAGCGTCTCAACGTTCCCGGCATAGCCTGACAGCACCCAACCAGCCCCGGATAGCGCGGCCCCGATCGAAATGAGCAAGCGTGGCCCGAAACGATCGACCAGATAGGCCTGCAGCGGTGAACACCAAGTCTGGAGAATGATCAGCAGGGAAAAGGTCCATTGCAACTGGACAAGACTCGTTCCCAGCGCCTGGTTGAGCGGACCGGTGAACAGCGTCCACACATATTGCGGGCTGGAGATCGCCATCATGGCGATGATGCCGAGGGCAAGCTGGGTCCAGCGCTCCCGCTCCCGGGCAGGCGCATCCATAGGCGCAATCGTGCTCATCACGAACTCCGTCCCAGCAAGGCGGCGTCGATTATCGAGGCTGTCATTGTGGACTGCAATGGCATCCAGGCGATGGGAACGGCATCGACGACGCATGCCTGCGACCGGCACATTTCCTTGCCGCGTTGATGATGTCCAGCGATGAGGCATGGTCTGGATCAGGCGCAAGGCGTGCGCTAAAGCGGTTCCCTTCCGATTTGAATCGGAGGGATTCCCAGAAGGTCGGCGATGAGGGATTGTTTGCGCATTGATTCTCTTACGGATGGGATGCGCGGTGCCGAAAGCTTATTCTGGGGACCTGCGGGAACGCGTTATCGAAGCTGTCGAGGCGGGTGCGTCGCGACGCGAGGCGGCCGAACGTTTCGAGGTGAGTATGGCCTCGGCAATTAAGTGGCTGCAGCGCTGGACCGACAATAAAAGCGCCGCGCCGAAACCGCGCGGCGGAAGCATTTCGCCGCTGGAAGAATTCGCGGCCGAGATATTGGCTCTCATCGCGCAGCGGCCAGATCTGACCTTGGTTGAGATGGTTACCGCACTGCGCAAGCGGCGCATTAAAACTAGCCGCAGCGCGCTTTGGCGATTTCTTGATCGACACGGCGTCACCCTTAAAAAAAAGTCTGCAAGCTGCGGAACGACAGCGGGCGGATGTGGCGCGAGCGCGACGACGGTGGATTTGAGAGCAAGGCATGCTTGATCCCGCCCGGCTGGTGTTTATCGACGAGACCGCGGTCAGCACGAATATGGTCCGCCTCCGGGGACGGGCTCCACGTGGCGTCAGAGTGATCGGTGATGTTCCGCTTGGAGCATGGGAGACAATCACCTTCGTGGCCGCCCTGCGCCACAATAAAATGACCGTGCCGATGGCAGTCAAGGGCGCCATGAACGGGGAAATGTTCCTCGCCTATGTCGAGCAGTGCTTGGTTCCCACGTGTCGGCGCAATGACATCGTTGTGATGGATAACTGCCGCATCCACCTGGTTGCGGGTGTTCGCGAGGCAATCGAGAGTGTGGGGGCGACACTGCGCTACCTGCCGAAGTACTCGCCCGATCTTAATCCAATCGAGATGTCCTATAGCAAGTTCAAGACATTCATGCGCACGGTGGCGGCGCGAACGGTCCCGCGGCTCAATCGAGCCATTCGCTCGTTCATCCCGCAGCTCGCTCCTCAAGAGTGCGCCAACTATTTCAGGCATGCAGGCTATGCTTCAATATGACCGGAATCCGCTTTAGAGCGGGATGCGTTCAGCTTGAATCGCCACCCCCCTCGGTTTTTCTTTTGCGCATCCGTCGCGGACTACGCTCGACGACGGATGCGCGGTGATTTTGCGGATGATCCTGTTCGAAAGGTCTGCAACTTTTCGGCATCATGCGCTAGGCTCAATGGGACGCGGCCGACCAAACGCACAATGCCAGGCCGTTGAAGAAATGGATTTCGGAGTAGCCGCATTGACACTGATCTGGCCATGGCAAGACCGGAGCCGGAGGTTTTCCGGCCTCAAGGCAATTGCATTCGCGCTGATGTTCGTGCCGGCCGGCCGGCTCATCTATCAGATCGCCGACAATGATTTCGGGTTCTACCCGATGTCGCTCGGCGGTCTCGTCTACTGGTCGGGTGTGTGGGCCACCGCGATCCTGCTGCTCGCGCTCGCGGTGACGCCGGCGATCCGAATTTTTCAGTGGCAGGCGCTGATCGACGTGCGCCGCATGGTCGGCGTCACAGCGCTGGTGTACACGGTCGCCCATATCATCATTTATTTCGGGCTGCGGCTTTGGAACTGGTCGTTCATCGCCAACGAGATGATCACGCGGCTGACGCTGATCGTCGCGACGCTGGCAACTTTCGGCCTGCTCGCGCTCACCATCACGTCGCTCGACGACGCGATCCGCCGCATGGGCGCGAAAGGCTGGCAACGGCTGCACAACACCGTTTACTTGACCACGGCCCTGACGCTGGCCCACGTGCTGCTGTCGCGCGGCACGTTCCCGGAACAGTATCTGATGACGGGGGCCTTCGTCTGGCTGATGGTGTGGCGCGTCCTCGACCGTTATCGGCTCGGAGCCGATCCAAAGGCGCTGCTGTTGCTCGGCGTCGGTTCGAGTCTTTTTGCCGTCGTGCTCGAGGTGGTGCTGGTCTGGACCAAGCGGGGCTATTCGCCGGCGGAAACGTTCGCGAATAATTTCAGCCTCGATTTCGGCGTGGCTCCGGTGTGGCAATTGCTCACCGCCGGTCTGCTGGTTGCGCTCGCCTGTGCAACGCATCAGGCATTCGCAGTGAAGCCGGCGCGCCTCGCCGCACGCAAAACCGGGTGAACGAAGCGCTTTCGAATGCGCTATCGTAGCGGCACGGTGTCCGAGCGGAACGCCTTGCACGCGACACAGTGCGAGACAGGTGCCGGGAGCAGCAGCTTACCGCTGCAGGAGGCTAGCAATCTTTGCTTCAAGCTGGGCGCGCTGGTACGGCTTTCCAAGTCGTGGCAGGCTTGCACCGTCGCCATTGGGAAGGTCGCCGTAACCGGTGACCAAAAGCACCGGGAGTTCGGGGCGCAACGCCCGGGCTTGCCGCACCAGTTCGACGCCGCTCATGCCGGGCATGGCCTGATCGGTCATCAGCAGGTCAATCCCCGGTTCGGAGCTCAGGATTTCCAGGGCCTGTCGACCGGAATTGGCCTCGAGTGCTTGATGGCCGAGATCCTCCAGCATGTCGAGGGTGCTCATGGCAATCAGCGGATCGTCATCGACGACGAGGATCGTTAAGCTGGTTGCCTTGATGCCAGGGGATGAAGTGGAAAGACCTTCAAGGGAATTCACTGAAACGACCTTCTCTGATGCTCGGACCTCGGCTTCGAACCGCCCGCAATCGCCAAGTGAGCGGAATTGCAAAGTTGGTGAGGTGCGTTCATTAGGAGATGAATCGGGGGAGAACCAGGATCTGCGCATCTCATCCCCAACATTGATCGCATCCCGCGCGCGTCTCTGCTCCTGGAACGTTTTCGACCGCACTCATCGCTCATACCTATCAACGAGGTCGCATGCTCCCCCGTGTTCGCGGTCGTCGCGCACGACCGGGCACAGCGGAAAACATCCCCTTCGCTTAATGGTTCCAGCCTCAGAGAAGAATTTTTTCCGACCGTGCCGGTGCAGGTCGCGGTAGGATCAAGCCGAACCGGGATGACCTTGGCGGTCGAGCGCGGAGCGTACGGCGGCAGCGAGTTCGATCGGGCGAAAAGGCTTGCGCAGCAAAGGCGCGCCGCCCACGGCCCCTTCAAGCGCGTCGGTATCGGCGAACCCGCTCAAAAACAAAACCCTCACGGCTGAATGCTGCTGTCTGGCCGCCGTTACCACGTCCGCGCCATTCATGCCGGGCATCGCAAAATCCACGATCAACAGGTCCGGACTGAACTCCCCAAGCATTGACAGCGCGGTCTCACCGTTTGCAGCTTCGCGGATTTCGTAACCGAGCTCCGACAATACGCCGCTGACGACGCCGCGAACGTCGGCATCGTCGTCGACCAGCAAAAGCTTCTCGTATGAGGGTGAGCGAACTGCCTTACCTTCAATGCGTCCCTCGGGAACGGTTTTACCGGTGGCCAGCGGCAGGCGCATTTTTACCGTAGTGCCTCTGCCGACCTCGCTTTCAAGCATGACATCTCCGCCGCTCTGCCGCGCAAAGCCGTAGACCTGCGACAGGCCAAGCCCGGTCCCTTTGCCGATCGGTTTGGTCGTGTAGAAGGGATCGAAGGCGCGCACCATCACCTCCGGTGTCATCCCGATGCCGGTGTCGGTAATGGCGATCTGGATGGCCCCGGCTTGGTCCGGAAGGGTTCCGGTGGTGATGCTGAGCGTGCCGCCATCCGGCATCGCGTCGCGCGCATTGATCGACAGGTTCAGGATCGCGAGCTCGAGCTGATTTACGTCGGCGATCGCGGCCGGAACTGCGGAGCCAAGGTTGATTTGCAATGTGATGTTGGCCCCGATCGATTGCTGGATCAGCTCCAGCATCCCGTTAATGAGTTGGTTCACGTCTACCGGCACGGTCGCGAGCTTTTGGGTGCGCGAAAATGCCAGTAGCTGCGAGGTAAGCTTTGAACCGCGTTCAGCGGCCTTGAACGCGTTCTCGGCCCAGCGTCGTATCGTCGGCTCCGTGCTGCGCGTGCGGATCAGGTCAAGATTGCCGACGACGGCGGTCAGGAGATTATTGAAGTCGTGGGCAAGCCCTCCGGTGAGTTGCCCAATCGCCTCCATCTTCTGCGATTGGCGGAGCGCATGTTCGGCCTTGAGCCGCTGCGTCGTCTCGACCGCCTCCGGCACGATGCCGATGACCTCGCCCCTGCCGTTGCGGATGGCGCGCATCGACATGTCGAAGGCACGCTCCCCGGTCGGGAGGTGGATGACGATCGACTGATGAAACTCCTGGCCCGCGCAGACCTGTGCGACGGCAGTTCGGACCAGTTCGGGCATGCCCGGAGTTCCGGTGAACCACGGCGTGTCCCAAAACTTGCGCCCGACCACGTTTTCGAGTTCGCCCTTTATACCTGCAAGCGAGGTACGATTGGCATCCAACAGGGTCCCGTCAGGCGCCATATAGCCCTGGTAGATATAGCTGGTCTCAAACAAGGTCCGCGTCCTGTCGGCGCTCGTCCTTAGTGCCGTGATCGCCCGGGTGAGTTCCGCCGTGCGCTCTTTGACCTGCAGTTCGAGAGATTCATTCACTTGGCGCAGCCGATCCTCCGAGCGCCGGATCCGCAGCAACGCGTTGACTGCCGCCGCAAGCTCAAGCGGCTCCGCGGGCTGCACGAGATAAGAATCGGCCCCGGAATCGAGGCCCTGTGTGCGGTCCTCGGAGCCCGTGAACGTGGCCGAAGTCATCAGCACCATGATTTCCGGCCATTTCTCCTTGATGAACCGGCAGACTTCAAAGCCGCTGATATCCGGAAGCTGGACGTCCAGCAGCACGACGATCGGCCTCACCTGTTCGATGAGGCGCAACGCCTCGGCGCCCGACCTCGCGTCAATGACATTGAATCCGCCGCGGTGCAGGTCGCGTGATTTGACATAACGTTGCGGCTCGAGGTCGTCCACGTTCAGGACGGTGGCTGCCGCGTCCGCCGTCATGACACGGCCGGCGAGGTTGTCGCATCGCGAAGGAACAGCGAAACACTCTCGCGGGAAATCAGGTCCTTCGAGATCGCCCGGGTCCCTGCCGGCAGGCGCGCGTGCAACTCCGCGTTTACTTCCAGCGAAGTGGAAACGATAACCGGGATGCCGCTGGTGCGTTCGTCGGCATTGAGCTCCTGCAAGACCGTGAAACCGTCCACAGTGGGCATCTGCAGATCGAGCACGATCACGTCGGGGCGCTCATCGCGGGCGCGTCGCAGGCCTTCGGCGCCGTCGCTCGCCTCAATCACCTCGTAGCTCGGCTCGTTACGGATGATCTGTTTCATCACGTAGCGGAACGTTTCGTCATCATCGATGACCAGCACGCGCCTGGCGCCGCCGGCGCTACTTGTCGTTTGCGCGGTCCTCCTGAGCGTCGAGTCGCGCCGGTATCGTCAGGGTAAACACCGAACCCTGGCCGGGAACGCTCTCGACTTGGATGGTACCCCCGATAAGCTGAGCCAGCGAACGCGACAACGGCAGTCCGAGGCCGGTTCCCTTCACTTTCTTCTGCAAGCGGGAGTCGACTTGGGAAAACTCCTCGAAGATGCGGACCTGATCCTCCGGGGCGATGCCGATCCCTGTGTCGCGAACGGCGAAAATCGCCGTCTGGGTTTGCGCATCGTAGCGCGCGCGCGCCCGCACTTCGCCGGTCTCGGTGAATTTCAGCGCGTTGGAAATCAGGTTGCGCAGGATCTGTGCGACCTTGGCTTCGTCGGTTACCAGTTCCGGCATGTCCTCGTCGGCGTCGAAGACCAATTCGACTGAAGGCGACGTGAGCAGCGGCTTCAGCGCGCCGCGTAGCGCGCCGAACAAGCTCGGTACCGAGAACGGGACCGGCTTGATGTCGACCTTGCCTGCCTCCACTTTCGAGAGGTCCAGGAGGTCGTTCACAAGCTCGAGCAAGCTCTCGGCCGAGCGGCGAATATAGCCGATCTGCCGGTCCTGTTCGGCCGTGAGACCGCCGTCGATACGGTCGAGCAACAGGCGGGACAGTGCCAGGATCGAGTTCAGCGGTGTGCGGAACTCGTGGCTCATATTCGACAGGAAGCGGGATTTCAGCTCGCTCGCCTTGCGCAGCTGTTCGGCGCGCTCGTCAAGCTCGGCATAAAGGGCAACGACGCCGCGATTGGTATCGCCGAGTTCCTGGTTGAGCTGCTGGGTTTCGTCCTCGCGGCGCCGGAGTTCCTGCAGGCTCTGCATGAGTTCGCGGTTCTGGTCGCGCAAGGCAGCCAGCGGATCGGATGTATCGTCCCGCTTCAACTCGGCGGTAATCTCGGCGAGCTTGCTCGGAGTGACGGAGGCTGCGCGCTTCGACAAACGCTGGGCGAGATCGACCCGCGTGCCTTGGCCGGGCGTGGTCTCGATGTTGAAATGATCCATCAGGCGTTTCGCGCCGAGCAGTCCGAGTCCCATGCCGCTCTTGGATCGGTATCGGCCGCCGAGGATACTCTCCAGGTCGTGAATGCCAGGCCCGGTATCGATCACCCGGATCCGGAACTGCTGCGGCACTTCGTTCGGTTCGATCGAAAATTCCGTCTTGGCAGAGCCGGCATAGCTGAACGCATTGCGGGCAATTTCGGAGACTGCCGTAGCGATGCGGGTCTGGTCCTGCCGCTCGAAGCCGAGAAGTTCGGCAATCAGCCGTGCCCGCTGGCGAACGGCGACAACGTCGCTTTCGGTGGCAATGGACAGCGTCTGGATGGGCCAAGTCATTCAGCAAAATCGTCTACAGTGGTGCGCCGTGGCAGTGAAGCCTTATCGAGCAGCCGTGCGACCGGGCGCCGGCCTCTCATCGCTATTTATTCCAGCATCGGCTGGTGTCGCGGAGGCGAGCTTCACCGATTGGAAACCCATTTGCCGACCAAAACCGTTGCGTCATCGCGCCGCCGGCAAAAATCGCGATAGAGCACGGCGGCAATCAAAGTGGGGTGTAACGCGTGCAGGTTCGGATACCGGGCAAGCGTCCAGTTCGACGTTAATCCGTCAGAATGTAGAATAACAAGGCCATTGTCGAAAGCATACTCGAAGGACTGGATCTTCCTCGCCACATAACCTGCCGTTCCCGGCATCGAAACCATCCGCTTGACCTCGCCGTTAACGACGATGGCGCCGGCCACATTGCCGATGCCAGCAAAGGTGATCCGCGCACTCATGGGGTCGAAGCGCGCAATCGACACTGCCGCGCCGCGGGTCGCGCGCAACCCGCCATGAATATAATCCAGCAGTGTTGCCACTTGGTGGCCATTGAAACGATGAAAAACCCGCACCGCTTCCACCGCAGCTTCGGCCGCGTCGCTGCCATGGCCGAGGCCGTCGGCGACGCAAAGCGTATGCATGTCGCCGTTCGTCGAGATGGTCCACGAATCCCCGCATACTTGCTCGCCTGCCATCGCCACGGAAACGGCGCCGTACGGGGATCGACAGGGTTCGCGCTTGCGCCCCGGCGCGCCCGGCTTGAAGCGCGTCAGCACCGCCGTGCCCACCCCCGGCCATGAAGCGACCTCGGCCATATCGGATTGCCGAAACACCGCGCCGAGACCGTTACCCGCTGTGCCGGCGCTCGAATACCCATCCTCGAGACAAGCGGCGAGATTCGCGATGCCGGGGCCGCGGTCAAGTGCCAGCACCTCGACGCCGCTGCCGTCCCCGTCCTCATAGGCTCCGACCAGAATCTCGCCCCCGCCGCCGTGCTTGACGAGATTGGTGGCAAGCTCCGTCGCGACCAGCGCCACGCGGCCGCCATCGGCTTCTTTCAACCCGCTTTGCTCGGCGACGGCGGCGGCTTCGCGCCGGGCCCCACCGACGCCGCTCGCGTCGTGCACATCAACTGCGATCATCAGGCCTTCCAACGCGTGATCGTTATTTTTGTGCCGATGCCCACCTGGGATTCGATCGCGAATTCGTTGGAAAGGCGGCGCGCGCCGCCGAGACCGAGGCCAAGGCCCGAGCCGGAGGTGAAGCCATCCTTGAGGGCTTGTTGAATATCAGGGATGCCGGGACCCTGGTCCTCGAACACCAGCCGCAAGCCGCGGCGGCCGCCATCCTCGACAACGGTCAGGAAAACCCAGCCGCCGCCGCCATAGTCCAGCGTGTTGCGCGCCAACTCGCTTGCCGCGGTGACGATCTTGGTCTGATCGACGAGACTGAGGCCCGCCTCGGTCGCAAGCCCCCGCGTTTGCTGCCGTACCCTAACGACGTCGTCCGACGTCCGGATTTCGACGCGTTCACTCTTCGGCCCCGGCATCCGCCTCCTCCAGCCGGCGTTGGATCAAGGCCATGCCGCGCTCGACATTGAGGGCGGTTCTCACCCCGGAGAGCGACAGGCCGAGCTCGACCAAAGTGATGGCGACGGCGGGGCGCATGCCGACGACCACGGTGTCGGCATCGAGGATGCGCGATACTGCGGCGATGTTGTCGAGCATGCGGCCGATGAAGCTGTCGACGATTTCCAGGGCCGATATATCGATGAGGACGCCCTTGGCGCCGTGATCCACGATCTTGGTCGTGAGATCTTCTTCGAGCGCTGTCGCCAGCCGGTCGTGCATGTCGACCTGGATCGTGACGAGCAGCACGTTCCCAAGTTTCAGGATCGGGATGCGGTCCATGTCACTCGCCGGTTGTTGCCTGCTTGGCCGCTTTTTCCGTCCCGGCGCTCTTTGCCGCGACGACGCTGCGGCCGGTGCGTCGCAACGCGACGGCGAAGGCGTCGGCGAGGGTCGCCTTGGAAACGACGTTCAACTCCACTCCGAGGTGGACGATTGTCTGCGCGATCTGCGGCCGGATGCCGCTGATGATGCAGTCGGCCCCCATCAGCCGCGCCGCCGAGATCGTCTTCAGCAAATGCTGCGCGGTAAGCGTATCGACGGTGGGGACGCCGGTGATGTCGATGATCGCGATTTCGGAGCCGTCCGCGACGATGCGTTCGAGCAGGTTCTCCATGACGACCTGCGTGCGCGCGCTGTCGAGCGTGCCGATGATCGGCAGCGCCAGCACGCCGTCCCACAATTTCACCACCGGCGTAGACAGTTCGGTGATTTCCCGCTGCTGCCGAAGGATCACCTCCTCCCGGCTTTTCTGGAATTGTTCGAACGAATGCAGGCCGAGGTGATCGAGCAGGAGCGTGATTGCCCAAATCATCGATGTGATATCGGCCGGGGACAGTGTGCGGTCCCCGTTCGCGACGTTGAACAAGGGCTGCTTCAGCGAGAACACGAACGTCGCGGTCTCACCCGGCGAAAACCCTTGCAGCGCACGCGAACGCGAAATGCCGCTCAGATAATCGCGCACGGGATTAAAGGCCGCATGCGCGACGTCGATCCCGCCCCGCGCCAGCGCCTCGCCCATCAGATGAAGAAATTCCTTGGACTGGGCGTTCAGTTCGCCCTCGGTGATCCGTCCGGTTCTGAGAGCACCCGACTGCTTCTGCAACCCCACCCATTCCGGGAGGATCTCCTGTTCGTGCCCGCTGACGAGCGCAGCGAGCCTGCTACCTTCGTTTACGGCCATCCCGTTCTCCATTTACGACACACAAGAACATTGTCCTGAAGGACCGCCAGGGCGCCCGCCCGAGCCCATGCGGGAACAGGCGCTTCAATCACGGGAATCCGCGATGGAAAGCAAGGACAAAGGCGTCGAGGCGCCCACCCGCCAATATGGCAGACTTCGTCACTTGCTCCAGCAATCCATGGAGATCAGCAGGGGCCCCCATGCGGTTCGAAGCTGAGCACGTGCCCACGTGGGTTGCCGCCGTCAACCGCGAAGGGATACGCGTACGTGATCGCGACTGGACGGGAAGCCAGCGGCTCATGCTATATATTGTGATATCCGGCCACCGCGACTCCAGCACTGGCGGTGCCAAAACACCATGTCTTGTCTACGGTGGGGCCAAGTCCGGTGTCGCGACCCGGCAAAAGGCCCTCTCGGGGTAACGCGTCTGGCGGGGAAATGTCATGCAGCAATCGCATCAAGCTGCCGCGAATGAGGCAGAACGGCTGTTCACCGCCTCACTTGCCGAGTCCGACCCCGACGTCGCGGATGCCATTCGAGGCGAGCTTGGGCGGCAGCGTGACGAAATCGAGCTGATCGCGTCGGAGAACATCGTCAGCCGGGCAGTGCTCGAGGCGCAAGGCTCGGTGCTTACCAACAAATATGCCGAGGGGCTGCCGGGTCGGCGCTATTACGGTGGCTGCGAATTCGTCGACATTGCCGAGAACATCGCGATCGAGCGCGTGACCCGACTGTTCGGCTGCGCCTTTGCCAATGTGCAACCGCATTCCGGCGCGTCGGCGAATGCTGCCGCTTTCTTGGCGCTGATGCAGCCCGGCAACTCCTTCATGGGCCTGAGCCTCGCTGCCGGCGGCCATCTCACCCATGGTTCGCCAGTCAATGTCTCCGGCAAGTGGTTTCGCGCGATTCCCTACAATGTGCGTCGGGACGACCACCGCATCGATCTCGGCGAGGTGGCCGAACTTGCGAGGACCCATCGCCCCAGAGTTATCATTGCCGGCGGCTCCGCTTATCCGCGTTTTATCGATTTCAAGCGCTTCCGTGACATTGCTGACGAAGTGGGCGCCATGCTGATGGTCGACATGGCGCATTTCGCCGGGCTGGTGGCGGGAGGCGTCCATCCGAACCCCTTCCCGCATGCCCATGTGGTGACGACCACGACCCACAAGACGCTGCGCGGACCTCGCGGCGGCGTCATTCTGACCGACTCGGAAGAGCTCGCAAGAAAGGTCAATTCCGCGGTGTTTCCCGGCTTGCAGGGCGGTCCGCTGATGCATGTCATCGCGGCGAAGGCGGTCGCGTTCGGCGAGGCCCTGCGCCCGTCTTTCCGTCACTACGCTGCAAGCGTGATCGAGAACGCGAAGGCATTGGCAGAAACGTTGAAGGCGCGCGGCCTGGATATCGTTTCCGGCGGCACCGACACCCATCTGATGCTGGTCGATCTGCGGCCCAAGCGGCTCACCGGAAAGGTCGCCGAAGCCGCGCTCGGACGCGCCCATTTGACCTGCAACAAGAATGGCATCCCGTTCGACCCGGAGCGGCCGACCGTCACCTCCGGAATCCGGCTAGGGTCGCCGGCGTGCACGACGCGCGGTTTTGGTGAGGCCGAGTTCCGCGAGGTGGGCGGAATGATCGCTGATCTCCTGGACGGTTTGGCGCAGAAGGGCGTAGAGGAAGATCGCGCCACCGAGGCCGCAATCCGCGAGCGGGCGGGAGGCCTGCTGGCGCGCTTCCCCATATATCCGTAAGGCGGGAGCGGCTTTGCCGAACTGCGTCCGCTTCGAACTTGACCTGGACTGAAGGCGCCACATGCGCTGCCCGAGTTGTACGAGTCTCGATACCCAGGTGAAGGATTCGCGCCCCACCGAGGATTCGGCCGCGATCCGACGGCGACGGCTGTGCCTCGCTTGCGGGTTCCGCTTCACCACCTTCGAGCGCGTGCAGTTGCGCGAGCTTGTCGTCATCAAACGCAACGGTCGACGTGTGCCGTTCGATCGCGACAAGCTCGCGCGGTCCGTGACCATCGCGTTGCGCAAGCGCAATGTGGATCCGGACCGCGTCGAGCAGATGGTGTCGAAAATTGTGCGTGAGCTCGAGAGCCTTGGCGAGAGCGAAGTCACCACCGAGACGATCGGCGAGACGGTGATGGCGCATCTGCGCGACCTCGACGATGTCGCCTATGTGCGTTTTGCCTCGGTGTATCGTAATTTCCGGGAGGCCAAGGATTTCGAGCGCGTGCTCGGCGAACTTTCAGGCGAGGAAGACGAGGCGCGTGTGATCGCGCCCGCACGGAAATAGCGCATGACCCCCAAAAGTTGCAGGGCGTTTCGGACAAGATCATGCGCAAAATCAATGATAATCGAGCGAGAGGGATTCAAGCTGAACGCATCCCGCTCTACTGCCTGAACCTCTACCGCCTGAACCCAGGAGAATGCGATGGCGCTGCGCAAATTCATCATCGAGAGAGACATTCCGAATGTCGGCACGTTCGAGCGGGAGCAGCTTCGCGCTGCCGCAGGTCGGTCGAACGAGGTGCTGGTCCAACTCGCCCCGGACATCCAGTGGGTGGAGAGCTACGTCGCCGGCGACAAGACCTTTTGCGTCTATCTCGCAAAGGACGAGGCCATCATCCACAAGCATGCGGAAATCAGCGGCTTCCCGGCGACGAAGATCACTGAAGTCCGAAAGATGATCGACCCGACCACGGCGAATGCTTGAAGTCGCGCCACGCGGCGCCCGACCAGGGTGCTGTCATCGTCTGGCGCAGGGCTTATTCTGCAAACGTTGCGGGCGTCACCTGTATTCGTGCCGGCGCGTGAGGCGCGACATCAAGGTAGGGATTGCCTGTTTTCGCGTGGGCGCACGACCCGCTACATCAATGATCTCTTTGGACGGGCCGGGTTGCGGACGTGGGACATGATCCAGTCCAAAATTTCCCGGTCCATATCGTCGTACCGGGTTTGCGCTGCCGGCCGTCCTGCGACACGCCGAACGGGAAATTGCGGCGGCATGGCGGTAAAACCCCGCGTGTGGGGAACTATGGCCTCAGGGGGCTTTCTTTCCATGATGCTGTCCCCGTCTTCGCCGTCGGCCGGGTTTGTGCCCCCGGACGTGGTTGCTTGCCGACTTGATGGTTAGTCGTGCCAAGGCGCACGAGGTTCATTTCGGGACAGAAATTTTTGCGCCGATCGGCAGGCCGCCGGCAAGATTGTCTCTCCGCCAATACGATAGGCAACCGTCCATTTCTACCGGCAGGGGGATGCCGAGAGCGCCATGCTCATTTGCAAGCCGGTCATTCCACAGGCAGGTTCCGACTTCTATATGAGCCGAGACCGGCACGCTTGGTGATCGGTCGCAGTGCGTGGAGGCACGTGATGACTCTTCAGATTGGTGATACCGCGCCGGATTTCGAAGCGGATACGACCGAGGGGCGAATTCGATTTCACGATTGGATCGGCAATTCCTGGGTGGTCCTGTTCTCGCATCCCAAAGACTTTACGCCGGTCTGCACCACCGAGCTCGGCACGATGGCGCGGCTGAAGCCCGAATTCGACAAGCGGAATGTGAAGATCATCGGCCTGTCGGTTGACCCGGTCACCGATCACGCCAAATGGGCAAATGATATCAAGGAGATCCAGGGTTTTGCGCCGAACTACCCGCTGATTGGCGACACCGATCTGAAAATCGCCAAGGCATGGGGTATGCTGCCCGCCGCCGCGAGCGGCGATGCGGCTAAACGAACGGCTGCTGACAACCAGACCGTGCGCAACGTGTTCATCGTCGGACCCGATAAGAAGATCAAGTTGATCCTCATTTACCCGATGAGCACCGGACGCAACTTCGACGAAATTCTCCGCGTCATCGATTCGCTGCAACTCACCTCGACGCACAAGGTGTCGACGCCAGCCAACTGGAAGCAGGGCGAGGACGTGATTATCGCGGGCTCGGTTTCCGACGAGGAAGCCAAGAAAACCTATCCGCAGGGATGGAAGGCGCCCCGGCCGTGGATGCGCGTCGTACCACAGCCACGCTGAGGCGTTTGCCCGCCGGTCACGGAGCCATTTTCGGACCGGGTGTCGGGTAGGCCGATTGCCTGTCGCGGGCAGCGCAGCGCAGTCGGGTCCGCGAGCGAACGTTTTCAAAGCGCGGCGCTTTGACTCACTACCACTCGATCACCTTTGCGCATGACCTACCCGAAAAGTCTGCAAATTTCGGGATCATGGGCTGCGGTTCGAGACCGCGATCAGCCGGTCGAGGCAAGCCTCCGCGGCGCCGGAATCGATCGCCTGCCGGGCCAGAACGACGCCGTCGGCGAGTGTTTTGGCCTCGGTAGCAACAACGAGGGCGGCGGCGGCGTTAAGCAACGCGATATCGCAATATGGCCCCTTGCCGCCTTCGAGCACTGCTTTCAGCGCTGCAGCGTTGGCGGCAGCGTCCCCGCCACGCAAGGCCTCCGGCTTGACCCGCGCGATGCCCACCTCTTCCGGCGCAATCTCGAAGCAACGCACCGCGCCGTCCTCGAGTGCGGCCACCGCAGTCGTGCCCGATGTCGTGATCTCATCAAGCCCGTCCGACCCATGCACGACATAGGCGCGTTCGCAGCCGAGATTTTTCAGCACATGGGCGAGCGGCTCGATCCATTGCCGTGAGAACACCCCAACCATCTGCCGCTTGACCTTCGCCGGGTTGGAGAGCGGCCCAAGCAGGTTGAAGATGGTGCGGGTGCCGAGCTCGATGCGGGTCGGCCCCACATGCTTCATCGCGGGATGATGCGCCGGCGCGAACATAAAGCCGATGCGGGCCTCGCGAATGCATCGGCTGATCGCTTCGGGCGCGAGATCGATCTTGACCCCGAGCGCGCTCAGCACATCCGCCGACCCCGATCGCGAGGACAGGGCGCGATTGCCGTGCTTTGCCACCGGCACGCCGGCACCGGCGACGATGAAAGCCGCGCAGGTTGACACGTTATAGGAGCCGGAAGCGTCGCCTCCGGTGCCGACCACGTCTACAGCGCCGGCAGGGGCATCGACAGCCAGCATCCGCGCGCGCATCGCGGTTACCGCGCCGGTGATCTCGTCCACCGTCTCGCCACGCACCCGCAGCCCCATCAGCAGGGCGCCGATCTGCGACGGCGTAACCTCGCCCGACATCATGCTGTCGAACGCCTCGCAGGCAGCTTCCCGAGACAGCGTGGCGCCGGACGCGATCTGCCCGATCAGCGCCTTGATCTCGACCATCCTGCCCCCGCCGCGTTCCTCTTCATCGAGCCGACTAAGAGCTCCCGCGAAAATAGCTGCTCCGACAGTCGGCAGGAATCAGCAACTTTGGCGCGGGGAACGGTCCTACGACAGATTGAGTTATTTTCGCGGGTACCCTAAGCCATGTTTCGACGCCATCATAGTTCGAACAGAAAAATCCGTCATTCGCGCTTCGGCCGGCCGACGCTTCAGGGCGGGACGCCTTCAACTTGAGGCGCCTCCCGTTCTGTTCCCTTTTGCGCATCCGTCGCGGACCGCGCTCAACGACGGATGCGCGGTGATTTTGCGCACGATCTTGGTCCGAAAGGTCTGCAACTTTTCGTCATCATGCGTTAATGCGCACGTCGCACCTGCGCGGCTGCGCTGCGTCGCCCCTGAGAAATATTCCAATCCGCCGTGAGATCGAGGAAATTCTTCAGGATCACGTGACCCTGCTCGGAAGCGATGCTTTCGGGATGGAATTGCACGCCGTGGACCGGGAGGCTGCGGTGTGAAAGCCCCATGACGAGGCGATCGTCGGTCTCGGCGGTAATGGCGAGGTCTTCG
This sequence comes from uncultured Alphaproteobacteria bacterium, assembly GCA_963844635.1. Classification (GTDB taxonomy): domain Bacteria; phylum Pseudomonadota; class Alphaproteobacteria; order Rhizobiales; family Xanthobacteraceae; genus JAJPKK01. The sequence goes on along the minus strand of CAWJPD010000008.1, from coordinate 474,722 downwards.
CAGATGGAGGCGCGGTCGACCACAAGGGAATGGTAGCGGGTCGCGCGGAACGTGCCGTTGATACCGTGAAACACGCCCTCGCCATTGTGATTGACCGTGGAGAGCTTCCCATGCATCGGCACCGGGGCAGGCACGACCTTGCCGCCGAATGCCTGGCCGATCGCCTGATGGCCGAGGCAGACGCCGAACACGGGAATTTTTGGCGCCGCAACAGCGATGAGGTCGAGGCAGATGCCAGCATCTGACGGGGTGCAGGGACCCGGAGAGAGTACGATCGCGTCAGGATCGGCCGCGAGCACTTCTGTCGCCGCGATCTTGTTGTTGCGACGAACTGTGACCTCGGCGCCGAGCTCGCCCAGGTACTGGACGAGGTTAAATGTGAAGCTGTCGTAATTGTCGATCAGCAGGATCATTCCATGCCTTTACCTTATCAATGAGCTCGGGTGATAGCACGAGGCTCGATGCACCGTTCCGGGTGCATGCGCTATCCGGCGAGACTCGCGCGAGCGCGATGCGGCTGCGGCGATTGCCCGTTCCATCAGCGAGTTGAGGCCGTTTGGCCCCATCAGGACAGCAAGTGCCGCCGCGGTCGTCCCGCCGGGTGATGTCACGTTTTGCCGCAACTCGGTCGCACCCTCTGACGAACGGTGGAGCAGTTCGGCCGAGCCGACGACCGTTTGTCGAGCGAGCCGCGCCGCAAGGTCCGGCGGCAGCCCCGCCGCCACTCCAGCCTGCACGAGGCTTTCGACCAGCAGGAAAACGTAAGCCGGGCCCGAGCCCGAGACGGCAGTGACCGCGTCCATCAGGCTTTCATCGGCAATCCACTCGACCCCTCCCATTGCCGCGAGAAGCCGATCGGCGAGCCCGCGATGGGCGCGCGTCACTGCTGGGTTGGGGACGGCAACGGTAATGCCTCGTCCGATCGCAGCCGGCAAATTTGGCATTGCACGAATGATGGCCGTTCCGGGTGGGAGCAGACCGGTGAGAAAGCCCAGCGTTCGCCCCGCCATGATCGAGATGACCACGGTCGAGGCACCGAGCAGGGCCGGCAAGCGGGCGAGGGCTTCGGCCGCGGTTTGAGGTTTTACAGCAAGTACGACAGCATCGGCACTGGCCTGCAGGTCGGCTGAGTTGAGACGCAATCCGCGCTGCGCCAGCCCCAAAATCCCCTCTGCAGGTTGCGGCTCGATGACATTGATTTGAGCCGGATCGAGACCGAGGCCGATCCAGCCATTCAACATCGCGCTGCCCATTCTCCCCGCGCCAATCAGGACGATGGTGCCGGAAATCTGCAATGGCATTTGCGGAACGGTCGACTGCGCCAATTGCGCCATACGCCAGCCCCTCGAGATCGGATCGCGCCCGTTTTTTCTACCCTGCCCCGGATCACTCCTGAAGCTGGCAGACCGATCAGGAGACCGCAACCCGCGATGTCCTGGCACGGGAACGTTGGCAGGCGAGCGAAGGAGCAGCCCAGTCCTCTACAGGGAAAACGCTACAACGAGTGGCCGCCGCGAAGAGAATCAGGCCTCTCCGGACGTCTCGAACATCGTCGACGCAAGGGCCTCACGCGGGCTCTTTGCCGGCCCACAGGACGAACTGAAAAGCCTGATAATGCCGGTCACAGGCATCAAGGGCTATCCCAAGCAAGGCCTCGCATTGAGCGTTGGAGGGTTCGATGCCACCGGTCAGCATCAGGGCATGCCGGAACATGATGATCCCGTCGCTCGCCCAGATGTCGAAATGACCAACCCAGAGCTGCTCATTGATGAGGGATGCCAGCTCGATCACTTCGACGCGGCGCCGCTCGGGTATTTTCAACTCGAAGGCGCAGGCGAGATGCAGGGCTTCGATATCGGTCATCCAGGTGAAGGAGACCTGGTAATCGCTCCAGTCGCCGGCGACATGGATGGTGAGCTCGTCCTCGCTGGCGCGAATGAATGACCAGTCCTGCGCCGAGGCGAGTTGCTCGATGAGATCGACCGGGTTGTACTGCTGATCCTGCCCCAAAGCCATCTGCGACATTTGCCCACCCGAATTGAGGAAAACGAGAACGCATGAAGGCGCACGTCGCCGCGACCGCACGACCCGGAAGGCGAGGCAGCTTGACCGGCTAGCTTCGGCGATCCCCCCGGAATCAGCAGCGGCCCGACAGGGCCGCCACCACCCAATCACCCGAAGTTATTGACGTGCAGAGTGTTCTAGGATTCGCGGGCGTCCTGCAACCGTGCTTGCGGGTGGGTCCACAACGGCACCTGCGACAAGTTCGACTCGGGGGGAGAAACCACGCTGCGGGCTTGCGCAGTGAGGAATTCGAAGAAATCGCGTTTGGCATTCGCACTCGGCGGCAGCTGCGAGTTAGGTAGCTCGTGACCAAAAAAGGAAACGAGCTGATTTATGCTACCCTCGCTGCCGCGCGCGCATCCACGATTCGGAGAAGATGAGTTGCGAGCATTATCATCTCGGCGGCTTCGTCTGGGTCATCGAGTGTGACGTTTCGATGTGAATGGGGATTCTTGTAAGAGCCGATCGCGCCAGCGAAAAGATCACTACGCGCCTGCCGTTCGGCCGGCTCTGCTTGCATATCAGTGAGCGGCCCCGCGCTCACGTCGAATGCTTTGCGCATTAAGTCCTGCCCGATGTCCTTGCCAGCTAGACCAGCGGCGTTCCGTACGGAGACCTCGACCGCCTTCATTGCTTCGAACACTGCCGTGTCATATTTCCCGCGATGGAAGAGCGCCCAGACATCTTCTTGGATTCGGGCGTGCAACGCTGCCTTTGGAAGCTGACGCGCACCAAACGCGCGTCGCCGATCGTGGTCTTTCGCCAGCCGCCGGCTGCGGCGGCTGAGCACCATAATCTCCCCAACTCCATGCGTGTGCGAAGGAACGAGCAGCGCTGCTCCTACCAGCCACGCCCAGGTCTCGCGAAGAGCTTCTTGGATGTCACCCCTTCGGTTGGTTGGGTACGGAGAAGAACCTGGTGTTTGCGGGTGACCAAGGGTCGCGTTAAGGAGATGGCCGAGTTCCAAGTTCGCATGCCGAGGCCAACTATCCAGTACGCGCAGAACGTCTAAGCCGAGTTCGTCTGGCTCAAGTGCGAGAAGAACCTCGGGATCGGGGATGATGTCAGCAAGATGCATGACGGGTTCCGAATCAGTAAGTTATAAAAGATATTATCGCGCAGGTAAGAACAAATAAAGAACGCAAAGCCTCTTGGTCGCTAAGCTGTCCGTTGACGATGTGGAACGAGCTGTGCGCGGTGGCCTGCGTTTTAGCGCGCGGCTTCAGTCGAACAGGCTCGACACCAATTCCTCCGCCGCGGTGCGGCCGATCGCATCACCAATCAGCGTTGCGATCGAGAGAACGCGAATATTGGCGGCGACCCGCACCGCTTCGCTCGGCTGGATGGAATCGGTGATCACCAATTCCTTGAGCTGGGAGGCGGTCGTTCGTGCCACCGCGCCACCGGAAAGCACGCCGTGGGTGATGTAGGCGTAAACTTCACGGGCGCCCTGCTCCAGCAAAGCATCCGCGGCGTTGATCAGGGTTCCGCCGGAGTCAACGATATCGTCGACGAGGATGCAGGTACGGCCTTCGAACTTCGCCGATCACGTTCACCACCTCCAACTCGCCGGCGCGCTCGCGCCGCTTGTCGATGATGGCGAGCGGCGCATTGATCCGCTTGGCAAGGCCGCGCGCGCGCACGACCCCGCCCACGTCCGGCGACACCACCATGAGGTCGTCAAGATCGAAGCGGCTTCGTATGTCGCGCACCATCACCGGGGCGGCGTAGAGATTGTCGGTGGGGATGTCGAAAAAGCCCTGGATCTGCCCGGCATGGAGGTCGAGCGTCAAAACCCGGTCGGCACCCGCATGGGTGATGACATTGGCGACGAGCTTGGCCGATATCGGGGTGCGAGGTCCCGGTTTGCGGTCCTGCCGGGCATAGCCGAAATAAGGGACGACTGCGGTGATGCGGCGTGCCGATGCGCGGCGCAACGCATCGATGATGATCAGCAACTCCATGAGGTGATCATTCGCCGGGAAGGAGGTCGACTGCACGACGAAAACATCGGCGCCGCGCACGTTTTCCAGGATTTCGACGAAAATTTCCATGTCGGCAAAGCGGCGGACGACTGCCCTTGCCAGCGGCGTACGCAGATGCGCCGCAATCGCCTCGGCGAGGCGCGGATTGGAGTTTCCGGCAACGAGCTTGATCGACGCGTTCGTGCCGGCGGTCCGCGGGGCCTCCCTGTCACCGCCGCGCGCGCCATTCCGCCTTGGGGTCCGGCTTGTGGACAGGGCGCATCCTTTCGTTGTCGGCGACGAACCGGGCGAAGAACCGGCCGCGGCGGTCATATCAATTGCGTCGTGGCGCTGGCAATATAAGGCCATGTCTTGTCCCGCCGGTTTTTATGCAGTCCGCCGCCGATTTAGCGCGGGATGCGTTCCGTTTTAATTCCCACCCGCTCGGTTCTCCTTGACGTTGCGCGTGATCTTTGTCCGAAAGGTCTGCAACCTTTCGGGATCATGCGCTGGCGGCGCGGGGTGCTGGTCGCGGGAGAGGGCAATCCAGCGGGCGAGATCAGGGTCGTGGTGCTGGCGCGGGGAAGGACGCCATACCCGGTGCCGGAGCAAATGCGACAGCTGACCCAGGCACATCGGCGGGCGGCTGCTGTTCGCCCGGGGCCGCGGGGACGAGGGGAAGGGATGGCGCCGCGAGAAACGAGGCAAGCCGGTCCATGCCGTCCTGTGCCATGCGCCCGATCGCCTGATCGTCGGCGGCCGCCCACGCATGCGAGGTGCCCGGGACCTCGCCGGAAATCCGCATCGCCCGCTGCTGGTCGGCGCTGTAGATGTCCCACACCCAGGCGAGGGTCGTGCGCTTGCCGCGGATATGCGCGGCTACGTAACCCCGTATGCGATATTGCGCCGGCATTTCGCGCGATACGATGGCGATCTTGCGCGCATTGGCAGCCACCGTGAGCCTCGGCGACGAGTTTGCGAAATACTGGTTCAGGTGGCCCGTCAATCAATTCGAAGGTGACCGTGGGGGCGGTGGAGACCGCAACGAAGACCGGCGATCCCGAAGTCGAGCAGCCAGCGAGCCATGGGCCAAGTGCGAATGCGCAACAGGCTACCGCAAGACGCGGCGACATCGCCGCAAGTCCAACACCCCGTGTCGCCGCACCGCACCGGTACGTCTCACGAAACATCGCCAGCCCCGTCATCGCGCCCGTTCACTGATCACATGGCCGGAACGGTGCGCACGCCCCACCTCGTCGTAGCTCCAATCCGCTTCGCGGTCCAGCGCGCCTGCAAGCCGGTTCCCACATATTCGCAAGCGCGATAAGCTGTGACATCTAGGGAGGGACGACCATGCCAAATCTGTCCACGCCGCTTTCAAATCCCCCGCCATGCCTTTCGCTGCCCTGCACTTCGTGCCGGTGGCTGGCATTGGTGGCGCTGGCCTTGGCACTGGTCTGCGGCGGCATCTCTCCAGCCGTGGCACAAGGCGCGGCAAGTTCGTGGATCAGCACGTGGACGGCGAGCCCGCAGGCACCGCGCGGGGTAATTCCGCTCAGCTTTTCCAACCAGACGGTGCGCCAAGTGGTCCACGTCAGCGTCGGAGGCGACAAGGTCAGGCTCCGCTTGTCGAACGAATTTGGAACCAAACCGGTGCTGATCGGTGCGGTCAGCGTCGCCGCCGCTGCGAAAGGTCCGGATATCGTTCCCGGAACACTGCATCCCGCGACCTTCGGCGGCGCAAAATCCATCATTCTCCCACCGGGAACTCCGGCTCTCAGCGATCCCGTGGAGCTTGACGTGGCGCCGCTGTCTGACGTCGCCGTCACTTTGTATCTGCCCGACACGACGGACCTCGGGACCGTTCACCAGGTCGGCCTGCAAACCGCATATGTGTCGGCGGCCGGAGATTTCACCGCATCTGCTCAATTGCCAGTGACGGACCGGTTCGCGAATCGCTTCTTCCTTGCCGGCCTGATGGTCGAGACCGCAACTCCCACCCATGCAATCGTGACGTTTGGCGACTCGATCACCGACGGCACCAACTCGACCGTGAATGCCAATCACCGCTGGCCAGATGTTCTCGCGCAGCGTTTGCATGACGCCGGGATGCCGATCGCGGTGCAAAACGAGGGCATTGCCGGCAACCGCGTGCTCAGCGATGGCGGTGGCATCAGTGGTCTCGCGCGCTTCGACAGCGACGTGCTGGCCGAACCCGGCGTTTCGCATATCGTGCTCTTCCTCGGGATCAACGATATCGGCACGCCGGGAGCCGCGTTCGAGCCGCGCGGAGTTGTGCGCACGGCGGACGAAATCATCGCCGGCTTGAAGCAGTTGGTCGAGCGCGCTCACCTCCGCTCGATCAAGGTGATTGCCAGTCCGCTGACGCCGTTCGAGCATGCTTTCGGAGGAACCCCCAATCAGGGATATTTCACGCCCGACAAAGAGGCGAAACGCATCGCGGTCAATAATTGGATTCGCAGCAGCGGCATCTTCGACGGGATTATCGACTTCGAGCACGTACTTGCCGATCCCAATCATCCGGCCGCGATTGCTGCCGCCTACGACAGCGGCGACCACCTGCATCCGAACGATGCCGGCTACCGCGCAATGGCCGAGTCGATCGACCTCAGTCTGTTTCGGTAGGGATCGTCTTTTGCCTGCGAAAATCATGCGCTCTAAAGAATGACGATGGACCGTGAAGGAGTGGAGTGATGACAAGGCATTTCGTGGCGGCGATATGCGTGTTGATTGGGGGTGCGGCGGTATCATCTTCGCACGCCCTGTCCGTGCAAAGGCTTGATGCGGGGGCGCCCTCCCTCACGCTCGCGGCCGGATCGGGCAAGGTGGCGCGCGACCAACAAATCCTTTCCTCGGTCCAGGAGATCATGGACTCGATCGTCGATCCGTCAGCGGATGTGATCTGGAACGCGGTCGGAACCGTGCAGGACAAGGAGGGCAATCACGAGTTGCTGCCGCAGTCTGCCGAGGAGTGGCATGACGTACGCCGCGCCGCTGTGCGCATCATCGAGGGGGGTAACCTTCTGATCATGCCACGCGAGGCTGCACCGCCCGGCACCAAGTCGGAAGCGGAGGGGGTAGAGCTCGAGCCGGTGCAGATTGCAGCGCTGATCAAGAAGAAGCGGAAGATGTTCAACGGATTTGCCCGCGCCCTGCAGTCGCTCGGCGCAGAAGCCTTGCGGGCGGCGGACGCCAAGGACGGCAATCAGCTTCTCGAAATCGGCGCGCGGATGGAGGCCGTCTGCGAAAGCTGCCACCAGACCTTCTGGTATCCGCCCCAGAAGCAGGCAGCTCGTGACCTGCCGTAGGAAGTTAGCGGCTTCCACGTTGATCCCGGGTTTCGCGTCGGCGCCGCAGGCTAGAAACTCACTTTCGTGGGCTCGTAGCCCGGCTTGAGCGGCACGCGAAAGCCGGGAACCGCTACGCCCACCCCGGATTTCGCGCGGGCGTTTTGACCGCTGATCATTCAACGCGCGGACCGCGCTCACTCCGGGCTACGAGCTCGCCCAAAGCGGCGCGAATTCGGACGCGACAACGCGCTCGTAAGGCACCTCGCCCTTGAGTAGGCCGAGATCACGAGCAAACGCGTTCATGCCGGCCACGAATTGCGGCGTAATCGCCGCATCGTAATAGGGCAGATCGCGGCGAATCAATTCGGCGATCAGGTCCGCCTCCTCGGGCGGGAACAGCTTGCGACCAACCGTGGTCGCCAGCGAAACGTCGCGCTTCAACGCCGCCTGCGTCGCCACGATGGCGCGCACCGCCGCCGCAGCAATCTCGGGCTTAAACTCGATCAATCGGTCGGCGGCGGCAATCGATGCCATGGTGTAGTTGAAGCAGGATTTCGGCCCATCGCCGCGGCGAACGTCGAGCACCAGCGTGCCGATGCCGCGACGCAGAGCCACTTCGGCGCCCATCCCGTTTGCCCAGAAGCCGTCGATCTTGCGTTCCTCCAGCGCCTTTGCCGCGGTGACGCCGAAGTTCACGCCGGCAGCGAGAGATCCCGGGACCGGTGCGATGCGCACCTCGTCGCGTTGCAGGTCGACGCCGGCTTCGATCAACAGCCGGCGCAGTCCCATCTCGACCCAGGGCGCGGCGCCGATGCTGCGTCCCTTGACGGCCGCGACATCCCCGCGCGCAGCGCCGAAATCCTTGTGCATGATCAAAAACCAGTACATGCCCTGCGCCTGCGCGCAGATGAGCTTGACTCCGCTCCATTCGGGAAAGGCGGCAAGCGCCGAATGCGCGGACCCGCCCACAAGATCGACCGTTCCGTCACGCAACGCCGCATAGGCCTTGTCCACTGGGAAGATCAGCTCGACGGAGACATCGAGGCCATGCTGCCGGAACAAGCCGAGCTCCGCCGCTGCAATCGCCGGGAAGTACGAGTTGGAAATCATGTCGGGGACTGCGAGCTTCATAAGTCGTCCGTTCTGCGTGAGCCTGCCGTTGCACGACTGCGTCGATGCGCGGCGCGGGATCGGCGCCGAAAGCCGGCGCCGCCCGCGGCTATCATGGGCGGCGTTTGGATGCTATATGCGCGGCGTTGTCTTTTCTTCTGATGCCGTGGACAGTTGATCCAGGGCTGAACGGGAGGTCTCCATGAATGCGCACATGCAAATGCAGGATGCGATCGGTTTGACCAAGGCCACGCCGCTGTCGCGGCGCGGCTTCATGACCGCATCGGCGGCGACAGCCGCCGGGTACACGCTTGCCGCCGGCCCGGTCCGCGCGGAGGCGATCAAGACTGACACGGCAGGATTGCAGGCGGGGGATGCCAAAGTCATGACGCCCGGCGGCGAGATGCCGGTCTATTACGCCCGGCCAGCCGGCGTCGCCAATCCGCCCGTGATCCTCGTCGCCATGGAGATTTTCGGTCTGCACGAATACATCAAGGATGTCACGCGCCGGCTCGGCAAGATGGGCGCATTCGCCATCGCGCCCGATTACTATTTCAAGCTCGGCGATGTTTCCAAGATCGAGGAGGTGCCGAAGCTGCTGCCGATCGTCAACGCACTGAAGGACGACGAGCTGTTTGGCGATCTCGACGGCGCGGTTGCATGGGCGAAGTCACAGGGCGGCAATACCGACCGGCTCGGCATCATGGGTTTCTGCCGCGGCGGCCGCACTGTGTGGCGATATTCCACCCACAATCCGAACCTCAAGGCCGGCGTTGCCTTCTATGGCGGCCTGAGCGATGCATTGCCGGTGACCGCCCTTGCCAGCGCTGCCGATGTGAAAGAGCCGGTGCTCGGCCTTTATGGCGCCGAGGACCAGGGCATCCCAGTCAGCCAGGTGAACGAGATGAAGGCGGCCTTGCAGAAGGCCGGCAAGACCGCGGAGTTCAAGATCTATCCTGGGGCACCGCACGGCTTCCATGCCGATTACCGGCCGAGCTTCCGCAAGGAAGCGGCCGAGGACGGCTGGAACCAAATGACGGGCTGGTTCAAGAAATACGGCGTGCTGTCCTGAACGTCGCAGCCTTACCGCTCGTAACCTGACGCGAAGCGCGGCGCGGCACTTTTGGTGCCGCGCCTTTTCGCCGGGCGAGATAGTTGTGCGCAGCTCCGGGCCATCAACCGGGCAGCGCGGAATCGGCCGAGCGAGATTCGACCATTTCGGCGCGGCGCCGCATGGTTGCTTGGCGATCGATTGAAAGGTCCTCGCGCAGGATCACACCGTAATCGTCCCGCGCCGATTGCGCCGATATGAATCCGTCGATGATGTCGGCGCGCACCGCCTCGGCGTCACGTGCCAGCGGATCGCCCCAGCCGCCGCCGCCTCCGGTCCGTACGATCACTTGCGTGTCGACCGGTACCGGATGATGGCTTGCCGCAACCGATGTGAAATCCTTCTCGGCCGGCAGCCGGACGAGATATCCGCCGACCGCTCCTGGCTTTCCACCTCTCAATCCATGGGGCGGGCAGTTGCGGCGGCGCGCCTGTTCCAGGTTCCACTTGCCTTCGACGAGATTGCGCACGCGCATGTCGATGCCGAGGCCGCCGCGATGAAGCCCGGCGCCGCCAGAATCGGTGCGCAAGGCGCGAGCCTCGACCAGCACCGGGCATTTCAATTCAATCCCCTCGATCGACCCGTTGCGCACGTCGCCCTGGCACACCGATACGGTTGCCGACTCGCCGTCCTCGCAGGGCCGGCCGCCCCAGCCGCCGCCTTCGAGACTTTGCACGACGAAACGGCGCTTCGTCTTCGGATCGACGCCAAAGAAGACGACGGCGCCGCCCAGCAGACCGTGGTGGCCGGCGGGCACCTTGTCCGGCATCGCCTTGGCAAGCGCGGCAACGATGGTGTCAACGACCATCGGCACGATGATGCTCCAACCCGACATCGGCGCTGGATAGCGCGCCATCATGATGTTGCCTTCCGGGATGATCACGGTCAGCGCGCGAAACGAACCTTCGTTCACCGGATCGAGCGGGCCGGTCAGCGCCTTGTAGGCGACGCGCGCACCGGCAAAGGTGCGCGAGTTGATGGCGGCCCGGCGTTCGCCCGAGCAGCCCGAGAGGTCGATGGTCATATCGCTGCCGGCGACAGTCACCCGGGCATGGATGCGCACCGGTTCGCCCGGCACCAGGCCGTCCTCGTCGATCGCGGCCTCCGCCTCATAGATGCCGTCGGCAAGCCGGGCGACGACGTTGCGGCACTTGGTTTCCGTCTCGTCGAAGATGCGGGAGATCGCCTGAAAGACGGTGTCGCTGCCGTATTTCTCCAAAAGCTCGTCGACGCGCCGTGACGCCAGCCGGCATGCGGCGATCTGCGATTTCATGTCTCCGAGAGAGGATTCGGGAAACCGGATGTTGTCCTTCAGCACCCGATAGAGGGTCTCGTCGCGTAGGCCAGCCTCGTAGATCTTGAGCTGATCGAGTTGCAGTCCCTCCATCCAGGGATCGGCCACCTTCGGGCCGGCGCCGAACCCGGTGCTCATACCGCCGACATCGATCCAATGTGCCCGCACCATCGCGAACAGCACAAGCTCGCCGCGGTAGAAATGCGGCGTGTAAATCACGATGTTGTTGAGGTGCTGGCCGGCGACAGCCTGATGATTGGTGATGATCACGTCGCCGCGCTTGAACCCGTCCCGACCGTAGCGCCTCATCCCATCCACAATGATGATGCCGAGATCGGCGACGAAATGGGACACGCCGCCGACATTCTGCGAAATCAACTTGCCCTGCGGATCGACAAGAGCGGTACAGAAGTCGCGCACTTCGTAGACCATCATGTTGTAGGAGGTGCACTGGAGATCGACCGCCATCTCATTGGCGATGGCGGGCAGCGCATTTCGGATGACTTCGAGCGTTACTGCATCGAGCGTCGACCCTGGCTGCCGTTCCATCATGCGCCTCCAACGGTGATGAGGAGTTCGCCGGATGGCGCGACAGTGCAGCGGTTGCCAGCGAACAGCACCGTGGTGGTGCCGATTTCCTGGATCAGCGCCGGGCCTTCGATGACAGCGCCGGCGCCGAGATGCTCGCGCCAGAACACCGGGCAATCGAGCGGTGTCGCGGCATCATCGGAGTACACCTTGCGATGCCGCACGGGCTTGTTTACCGCGGCGCCTGGTGCGAGCTGCGGGAATTTGAGCACGGCACGCCGGCCCAGGACGGCGACGCGAACATTGACGATCTCAACCGGCTCGTCGGGGGAATGGTGCGCGTAGCGCCGTTCATAGAGCGCGTCGAAGGCCGTGCGAATGGCGCTGCGATCGACCGCTGCGAGCGCTTCTCGCTCGACCGGTACAGGCAACGTGAACTCCTGGCCGACATAGCGGATGTCGAGATCGACGCGCCGGACCGCGTCTTTGTGGTGGCGAAGCGCCGCGGCAGCATCTGCGGCCATCTCGTCGTGCACGGCGAGGAGCTTTGCAAAATCCGCCGTCGCGAGATCGGAATAGAAGGTGCGGACGAAGTCATGACGCTCATCCGCAAGGAGCATGCCGAGCGCAGAAAAATGCGACGGGAACGGCGGCACAATCACGGTCGGGATGTGGAGTTCGCGCGCGATCGCGACGACGTGCAGCGGGCCGGCACCCCCGGAGGCGACGAGCGCGAAGTCGCGCGGATCGAAGCCCTTGGCGACCGACACTTCGCGCACCGCGAGCGACATCTTGGCGACCGCGATCTCGATGATGGCCTGGGCGGCGGCGACCGCCCCGATGCCGAGCGGGTTGGCGATGCGATCTACGATGCCATTGCGCGCCGCGAGCGCATCGAGCCGCATTGCGCCGCCAAGAAATTCGTCCGGATCGATGCGGCCGAGAACCACGTTGGCGTCGGTGATGGTCGGTTCGGTGCCGCCGCCGCCGTAGCAGATCGGTCCTGGGTCGGCGCCCGCGCTCTGCGGTCCGACTTTCAGCGCTCCAACTTCATCGATCACGGCGATGCTGCCGCCGCCTGCACCGACTTCGACCACATCGATCATCGGCAGCGTGACCGGGTGCCCGCTCGCATAACCGCCGACGTAATAGCCGGGCGCCATGGTCGGCTCGCCGCCGCGCACCAGGCTCGCCTTCGCGGTGGTGCCGCCCATGTCGAACGAAATCACGTCGGCGAAACCGAGTTGCCGCCCCACCTGCGCGGACGCGATAATGCCGCCTACCGGGCCGGATTCCATCATCGCGGCCGGCCGCTCCGTCGCGACCGGAGGCGTCATGACGCCGCCATTCGATCGCATGATGGCGAGATTGCCGCGAAAGCCGAGGGCGCCGAGGCTCCCGTTCAGGCTTCTGACGTAGCCGCCGACCCGGGGACCGATATAGGCGTTCACGACCGTCGTCGACATCCGTTCGAACTCGCGGTACTCGCGCAGGATTTCGTGCGACAGTGACACATAGGCATCGGGGAGCGCGTTGCGGATCATGTCGCCGGCGATGCGCTCATGGTCCGGATTGGCATAGGCGTGCAGGAAGCAGACGGCGACCGCCTCGACGCCCGCCGCCTTGAGCGCCGCGCAAGCGGCGGCCACGCTCGCAGGCCGCAACGATTCGCGGACCTCGCCGGAGTCGATCACGCGCTCGTCGACTTCCAGCGTCAGATGGCGCGGGACCAGCGGACGATGGCGATGGAAGAAAAGGTTGTAGGCCTCCGGCCGATTGCCACGGCCGATGATGTAGACATCGCGGGTGCCGCGGGTGACGACGAGGCCGGTTTTCGCGCCGTTGCGCTCGATCAACGTGTTGATCGCGATCGTCGATCCATGAATGAGCTCGTCGATCGCCTCGGCCGCAAGGCCGCTCTTGCGGATGCAGTCGACGATCCCCTGCACCAGCTGATGCGGCGTGGTCAAACTCTTGGCCTGGATGAAATGGCCGGCGCTATCGTCGAACCCTATCAGGTCCGTGAACGTGCCGCCGATATCGATCGCGGTGAAGATCAATGGTCCCGTCCCGGTGACGAGCTGAGTCACCGGATCGGCCTATAGCGCATGATCCCGAAAAGTTGCAGACTTTTCAGAAATGATCATGCGCTAATCCCAAAAGCCGGGCCGGGCAGCCTCGAGCCTGCCGCCGAGCCGGACCGCGGCGACGCGTCGCGCAAGACCAGTCGCGTCATCGGTCTCGACGGCAAGACCGCACAGCGTGGCCTCTCCCATCGCTGGTTCGAACTTGCCGGCAGGAATGCGGCGCAGGAATCGCGTCAGCGGTTCATCCTTCGCCATCCCGATGCAGGAGTTGTAATCGCCGGTCATGCCGACATCGGTGACAAAAGCAGTCCCGCCCAGCAACACCTGATGATCGGCCGTGGGCACGTGGGTATGGGTGCCGACGACGAGGCTCGCCTTGCCATCGAGAAAATGGCCCATCGCCTGTTTTTCGCTTGAAGCCTCTGCGTGCATGTCGACAACGATCGCATCGGCGGCCGATTTGAGAGGACAGGCGCTGACCTCGCGCTCCAGCGCTGCGAAGGGATCGTCGAGCGGATCCATGAACACGCGGCCCATCACGTTCACGACGAGGACGCGGGCGCCGCTGCGGGCCTCGATCAGCGCCGCGCCGCGACCCGGCGTTCCCGGCGGATAATTCACTGGACGGATCAGTCGCGGCGCACGGTCGATGAAGACCAGCGCCTCCTTCTGGTCCCAGGCGTGGTTTCCAAGCGTTACCGCATCAGCGCCTGCGGCAATGAGATCATGGTAGATCGGCTCGGTAATACCGAAGCCGCCGGCGGCGTTCTCGCCATTGATGACGACGAAATCGAGCTTCCAGTCGGCCACGAGGCCGGGCAGACGCGCGACCACGACGGCGCGCCCGCTGCGTCCAACGATGTCGCCGATGAACAGGATGCGCACGCCTTCAGGCCCTGCAATCGATGGCTTCACGTTCCGTTAACACGCGGTCGAGGCGCGCGTCCCGTGGGGTCGCCGGTACCTCCGGGATCTCCTGGGCGGCAAGGGCGATGCCGATCGCCGTTACCTGCTTCATGGTGCGCAGTCTTGCGATCGTCATGTCGTAATAGCCGGCGCCGTAACCGATCCGGTGGCCTCTGCGATCGAAGGCAAGAAGCGGCACGATCACGATGTCCGGGAACACTTCGGCAGCATCATCCGCCGGCTCGGTGATGCCCCAGACACCGCGCTTGACCGGCGCACCGAGCCGCCACTCCTTCATGACAAGGGGCTGTCCGCGGCCGACAACGACGGGCAGGGCAAGCTTCGCGCCGGCAGCCGCGCAACCACGCAGCAGCGGCAGAGGGCTTAGCTCGCTGCGAATCGGCGCATAGGCGGAGATCACGAGGCCCGGCTTAAGCTCTACCTGCAACCCCTCCGTGCCGATCGCCTCGGCTGCCGCCATCCGCTCGGCGGGCGAGATCGCGTCACGCAAAGCCATCGCGGCGGCACGCAATTTCGTCTTGCACGCCGCGTTCGTTGGATTGAAATCGGCCATGAATTTCAGAGCCCTGTCACCTTGACAGGGCAGCGCGGAGCCGCGTGAGCCGTTGGAGCGGCGATCCCGGGTTCCCTACGAAAGTAGGTGGGCGCCATATGTCCGGACCCACGAGCCCGGCCAGGGACAGCTCCCTTCAGGATCGATAAGGCCCCGGGGATAAGGCTCCTGACGCACTCCACAGCCCCGCAGGTCCAATGTAATGCGCCGGCACCCGAATAGCTATCTCCAAATGCGGAAATGCGCGGGGCCGCGCCGGCGACGATCAGGGCGGGATGCGTTCAGCTTGGATCGCTTTCCGCTCGGTTCTGTTTTGCGCACCCGTTGCGGACTGCGCACGACGACGGATGCGTGTTGATTTTGTGCATGATCTTTGTCCGAAAAGTCTGCAACTTTTCCGGATACTGCGCTGCGAAGTCATGATTTCTCGCGGACGGCTCGCAGGCGGCCGCGAACTGCGGTAGTGGACAACCGCATTCACCCTCCATCGGGACCGGCCGCGGTCGGCGACGCGCAATGATCCGCATCAATGACCGAATCAGCATTGAGGAAAGCGAACTCGTCGAGAGCTTCATACGGTCGTCGGGACCGGGCGGACAAAAACGTCAACAAGCTCGCAACCGCGGTGCAGCTTCGCTTCGATGTGAGGCAGTCGCCCTCGCTTCCCGAATTCGCTGCGAACACGGCTCGAACGGCTCGCCGGCCGGAGGCTGACGCGCGACGGCGTGCTGGTGATCACGGCGCAGCGCTACCGGACCCAGGAACGCAACCGCGATGATGCGCTACTGCGGTTGGTCGAACTGATCCGGGCTGCCGCGGTGCCGCCGGTCCCGAGACGTCCAACAAGGCCAACACTCGGTTCGAAGCTGCGTCGGCTCGAGGGCAAGAAGCGCCGTGGCGGCGTCAAGGCGCTGCGCGCCGCCAAGCCGGCCGAAGAATAATGCTCGGCGTCCCTGCCAAGCCGCTGGCAGGCGTTGTTCGGGAACAATTCCACAATCTATGTCCCACCCGCGAAAGCGGCGCGAAAGCGGGTGGTCCAGTAACCACCGGATTGCAATCAGTGCACAAACGCTTCGCCAGGGGTTACTGGATGCCCCGCTTTCGCAGGGCATGACAATAGTAGTTCCCTTATTTATGGACGGTGCGTCAGATGTGAATTGCACGCTTGTCGACCGCAAGTGCTGCCTCTTTCACCGCTTCCGACAAGGTCGGGTGTGGGTGACAGGTACGCGCAATGTCTTCCGCCGCTGCTCCGAATTCCATCGCGACGGCCGCTTCCGCAATCATGTTCCCGACATCGGCGCCGATCATGTGAACGCCGAGCACCCGGTCGGTCTTGGCGTCTGCCAGGATTTTCACGAAACCGTCGGTCTGCTGGTTCGCCTTGGCGCGGCCGTTGGCCGTGAAGGGAAACTTGCCGATCTTGTAGGTGATGCCGGCTGATCGCAGTTCTTCCTCCGACTGCCCGACCGTTGCCACTTCAGGAAACGTGTAAACGACGTTCGGGATAACGCCGTAATTCACGTGCCCGGCCTTGCCCGCGATGATCTCTGCCACCGCGACGCCCTCATCCTGCGCTTTGTGGGCCAGCATTGGGCCGGCGATCACGTCGCCGATGGCGTAAATCCCCGACACCGAAGTGGCGTAATGGGCATCAACGTCTACACGGCCGCGACCGTCGAGCGCAACGCCGGCCGCTTCGAAGTCCTAGTTCCGTCGTGTACGGCACCCGACCGACTGCGACGAGAACGGCGTCGGCCTCGACCTGCTCCACGCGGCCGCCCGCCGCGCGTTCAATGCTCGCGACGAGAGATGGGCCGCTCGTGTCGACCGCGGTCACCTTGCTGGCCAGGTTGAACGAGATGCCCTGCCGTTCGAGAATGCGGTGAAACTGGCGGGCGACTTCACCGTCGGTACCGGGCAAGATGCGATCAAGAAACTCCACCACGGTGACGCGCGAACCGAGACGCCGCCACACCGAGCCGAGCTCGAGGCCAATCACGCCGGCGCCAATGACGAGGAGCCGCTGCGGCACGCGGTCGAAGGCGAGTGCGCCGGTCGAGGACACGACGCGCTTTTCGTCGATCGCCATCCCTTTGAGGTGGGCGACATCCGACCCGGTGGCGACGACGATGGCTTTGCTCTCAAGTGTCGTAAGGGTGCCGTCGGCTGCCTTCACCTCGACACGACCCGGAGCCACGATCCGGGCGACGCCGCGATGCGCTTCGATCTTGTTCTTTCGGAACAGGAAAGCGACGCCCTTGACGTTGCCGTCGACGGCTTCATCCTTGAATTTTAGCATCGCTGCAAGATCGAGCGCCGGCGCGCCGATCTTGATGCCCATCTTCGCGAAATCGTGGCCGGCCTCGACAAACAGCTCCGACGCGTGCAGCATCGCCTTCGAAGGGATGCATCCGATGTTAAGGCAAGTGCCCCCAAAGGTGATGTCCTTCTCGACTGCCGCCACCCGCATGCCGAGCTGCGCCGCGCGAATCGCACAGACGTAACCGCCCGGCCCGGTGCCGATGACAACGAGATCGTAGGAGGCCATGCTCAGGACCGCTTCAACGATCTGATTTCGCTTAAGATAACGTTGAGCAACTCGGAGTGCGATGTGAGCTGCGCCGACTGCGCCGTGACCTGCTGGGTCAGCGTGCCGACCTGCTGGGTCAGCGTGCCGACCTGCTGGGTCAGCGTGCCGACCTGCTGGAAGAGGGCGTTGATCTGCTCCGAGTGCGAATTGATTTGGTTCGTCAGCGCCGCAAAGCGGCCGTTCATATATTCGGTCAGCCGATCGAGGCGATCGTCGACAAACTCGCGGAACACTTCGAGCTTGGTTTCGACGCGAGCAATATCGGCCTTTACCGAAGCTACATCGCTTTCGACCTTGACGCTGTCGGCGCGGACCTGCGCCATATCGGATTTGAGCAGACGCACATCGCCTTGCAGGCGCTTGATCTGTTCGCCCAGGAACCGGAGATCAACTTCCTCGGCCATGATCAACTCCCGTTCCAGACCCATCGGCGCAGTAAGCCAGCTAAGCGCCGCGTTCCCAAGGCATCGTCCCATAGGTGCCGTTGCAAACCGAGGTCACCACGGTCGTAGCACCCTTTCGTTCGGAAATTCGATGTCACCTCTTAACCGGCATCGGCAACGGCGCGGCGGGCCAGCACGCCGACGAGATGGGCGCGGTACTCGGCACTGCCGTGGATGTCGCTGGCGAGACCGTCGTCAGGGATCGAAAGCCCCTCCAGCGATTTCGGCGAAAAGCGCTTCTTCAACGCGGCCTCGAATTCGGGCACCCTGAAAACGCCTGAAGCGCCGGCCCCAGTGACCGCGACGCGCACCTCGGACGGGCGTTTGGCCACGAAGACGCCAACCAAAGCGAAGCGCGAGGCCGGATTCTTGAACTTCTGGTAGGCGGCCTTCTTCGGCACTGGGAAACTCACCTTGGTGATGATCTCATCTTCCTCCAAAGCGGTTTCGAACAGGCCTTTGAAAAATTCATCCGCAACGATCTTGCGTTTGGTCGTGATTATGGTGGCGGCAAGGGCGAGGCAGGCCGCCGGATAATCCGCATTGGGATCGTCGTTGGCGACCGAGCCGCCGATGGTGCCGCGATGGCGCACCGCCGGATCGCCTATGTGGCCGGCGAGGGTCGCGAGGGCTGGGATGCGCTCCCGCACCACCGGCGAGTTCGCGACATCGTTGTGGCGCGTCATCGCCCCGATCACGATGCTGCGTCCCTTGTCCTCGACACCCGCAAGACCCTCGATCCTGTTCAGATCGATGATGTTGGCGGGCGAAGCGAGCCGCTGCTTCATCACGGGAAGCAGGCTCTGTCCGCCGGCCAGCAGTTTCGGCTCTTCGAACTTGCCTAGCATGTTGGTCGCCTGCCGCAGCCCGCTGGCACGGTGATAGGTGAAATTATACATCGCGGCGGCCTCCGATCCTTTTGGCACGCAATATGTTTGTTCGTTCCCATGCCACAAGGGCGTGCAAGCGGGCAAGTTCCTGTCGATGCGCCGTCGATCCCGGCGATACGTCCGTCAAGCCACGGGCTTTGTCGATTTAGCCGCGTTCGGATGCGCCGATGCGCGCACGCGCCTCCTCGACAAGGGTCCACACCGCAGGTGGCGAGAGCGGCAGCTCTCGCAGGTCCACGCCGAAGGAGTGGAGCGCGTTCGCGACCGCGTTGGCGATGGCGCCCCCGACCGGGATGACTCCACCTTCGCCAGCCCCCTTGGCACCGAGCGGGTTATTGGGCGAGGGATAATCCTGCAATGAAATCGCATGGAGGTTGGGAAAGTCGGTGGCGAGCGGTACGAAATAGTCGGCAAGCGTCGCGACCAGAAGCTGTCCCTGCGCATCGTAGACGAGGTGCTCGCCAAATACGCTCCCACAGCCCTGCACGGCGGCGCCGATGACCTGCCCATGCAAGGTCAGCGGGTTCACGATGCGGCCGACATCATCGACCACGAGATAGGAGATGAGCGCGACATGGCCGGTGCGGGCATCTACGGCGACGTGGGCCGCCGCGGTGCCGTAGCTGTAGGTGGGCGTCGTGCTCCGAAACACGCCTTCCACCGAAAGCGGTTCGCGGGCGAGCTCCGCCCAATCGACGGTGCGTCCATTGGGAGCGCGGGCGTGGCCGTCGGCGAGCAGGATGTCGTGTTCGGACACACCGAACCAAACTGCCGCGCGGGTGCGCAGCGCCTTGAGCAGATTGCTTGCCCCATCGATCACCGCGGAGCCGCCCATGACGGTTGCACGCGAGCCATAGGAGCCAAAGCCTTCGCGTAGGTAGGTGGTAGAGGCGTGCAGGACCTTGATGCGGGCAAGGGGCAGGCCGAGCGCATCGGCCGCGATCTGCGCCATGATCGTTTCGATGCCCTGGCCGATCGCCGACGACCCCACATAGACGACGATCGTGCCGTCCGCCGCGATTTCCATGCGCGCATGTTCGCGCGGGCCGGAGCCGCCGCCCTCGACGAAGCAGGCTATTCCGAGGCCGTGATAGCGCCCCTCGATCAGCTGCCCTTGCAACGACCCTTTCTCCCGCCAACCGAATTCCGCAATACAGCGGTCGAAAGTCTGGGTGCTGTCGCCGCTGTCATAGGCAGCCCCGCCAATGCCGTCGTCTGGCACGATCGGCGGCAGCCGATACGGCATTTCGCGCGCCGTCAGCAGATTGCGGCGGCGAATTTCGAGGCGATCGAGGTCGAGATCGGCGGCCGCGAGGTCGATCAGGCGTTCGCAGAAGAAAGAGCCTTCGAAGCGGCCGGGTCCGCGATAGGTGCCCGTCGGGGTCTTGTTGCTGACCATCGCGTGCCCTTCGAGCTTCACATGAGGCACGCGATAGGGACCGGCGAGGAACTGGGCGACGTTGCGCACCGGCGTGGTGCCGTTCGGCCGCACATAGGCGCCGATATCGACATAAATGTCGCCGCGAATGCCGCGGATCGTCCCGTCGCGTTCGAGCGCGATCTCGATATCGCCCTCTGCCTCGCGCGCGTGGGCGATGGTCATGAAGTGCTCGCGCCGGTCCTCGACCCACTTGATCGGGCGGCCGAACTTTCGGGCCGCGAAGGCGAGCAGGAAGTCTTCCGGATAGAATTCGCCGCGCGCGCCGAAGCCGCCGCCGA
The DNA here is from genome assembly GCA_963844635.1 of uncultured Alphaproteobacteria bacterium. GTDB lineage: Bacteria > Pseudomonadota > Alphaproteobacteria > Rhizobiales > Xanthobacteraceae > JAJPKK01. Next base: position 454,128 of record CAWJPD010000008.1, on the reverse strand, counting down.
CATCATATTCGATATAATCCACCGCCTGTTCGGGCAGACCCATGAGGCTCGCGAGCGTGCGCCGGTTGAAGAACGGCAGCTTGGCCGCGCCCGCCATGGTGAGCCGCCCCCGTGCCTCGTCCCATTCGGCCAACAGCCCGCGCGTTTCCATCGGGAAGGCGGTATGACGCTGCACCCGGAACCGCTCCCGGCGTCGATAGGGTGCGTCCCTGAACGCAGCTTCGACGTCTCCGCGCTGCGCCGTGAAGGTGGTCGCACAATTTCCGTCGGTGTCGGGAAACAGCAGCGTGTTTGCGGCAAGCGACGCCGCCCAATCGACGACCGGCGGCAGCGGGACAATGTCGAGGTCGACCGTATGCGCCGCATCCTCGGCGAGCGCCGGCGAATTGGCGAGCACCATGGCGACGGGTTCGCCGACATAGCGCACCACCGAATGAGCAACCACAGGTTGCGCATAGGGAGCGATTGTCGGGTTGGGGCGCCGGAACGGGATTTTCGGGACCGCGTCGCCGAGATCGCCGCCCGTGACGACAGCATGCACTCCGGCCATCGCGCGCGCGGCCTCGGCATCGATGCCGCGCAACCGGCCATGCGCGTGGGTGCTGCGCACGAAGGCGGCATGCCATTGCCCGGGACGCACCAGATCATCGAGATAGCAGCCGCGCCCGCGCAGGAACCGCAAGTCCTCGACGCGTTCAATCGGAGCACCGACAAGGGTATTGGCGCGATGCGGGCCGCCCGGTGATGGCTGATGAGCGGTCATCTCTTTGGCGGCCGCCTGTGCTGACGGATCGTGGGACACGATATTGGCGCAGAATGGCAGGCGACGCAGCAACAAACAGGCACCGCCGCTCGATTTCGCGCCGGTACCCGCGAAGTTCGATCAGCCGAAGTTGGGACGGCACTCAATCCAGGCCAGCATCTGGGATCAACTCACCGATGGAGGCCGGGTATCGTCCTTCTACTCGCTGGAGTTGCGGCCGCGCGCTCGGCCGAGGTGATCGTATTGACCATCAGCATGCTGACCGTCATCGGGCCGACGCCCCCCGGGACGGGCGTGATGTAGGACGCCTTCTCACGGACGCCGTCGAAATCAACGTCGCCCGTCAGTCTGCCATCCGCGAGCCGGTTGATCCCGACGTCGATGACAACCGCTCCGGTCTTCACCATTTGCGGCAAGATCAGTTTCGGATATCCGGCCGCCACCACGAGAACATCGGCCAGCAACGTGAATTGCGCCAGGTCACGGGTTTTTGCATGGCAGATGCAGACCGTGGCATCCCGCTGCATCAGCATCAGCGCGATCGGCTTGCCGACGAGATTGCTCGCTCCGACCACGACAACGTTCTTTCCCTCCAGCGAGATGTTTTCATTCTCCAGGAGCCTGACCACGCCATAAGGCGTGCATGGCGGGAAAACAGTGTTGCCGAGCACCAGCCCGCCGACATTGTAAAGATGGAAGCCGTCGACATCCTTGTCTCGCGAAATCGCGTGAAGGATGCGGATCAGGTCGAAGGACGGCGGCAGCGGCAACTGAACCAGAATGCCGTGAACGGCGGGGTCCCCGTTGAGTTCTTCGATTTTGTCGAGAACGGCCTCGGGACGCACCGTGACGGGATAACGAAACCGGAACGAGCGGATGCCGACCTCCTTGCATGCCCTGATCTTGTTCCTGACGTAGACTACCGAGGCTGGATTTTCTCCGACCAGGATCACCGCAAGGCCCGGCTGGAGGTTAAAGGCGCCGGCGAGCGCATTGACCCGCATCCGGCATTCCTCCCGGACTTTTCGGGCCAATGCCGATCCGTCGATGATCTTGGCGACCATCCAGACTTTTCCCTTGCTGCTTGCGCGTTGCCAACCGACATTGCCGTCGTGGCATCGAAATGCAACGGACTCTCGGGTGGCTGGACGCCGTGAACCGCCGCAGATGGTCGGCCCGAGTTCGGGGCTCCTGCACAGGCCGAGCCTCGATACGTCCTGCGGGCGGCTTCGAGGCCGGCGCTCACATCAGCTGCAGATATTGAGAACGACCTCAACCCGCCGGTTCTTCTGCCTGCCGTCCGGATCGTCAGAGCCGTCCGCTTTTTCGTTGGGCGCAACCGGGCGGCCCTTGCCATATCCGCGGATGCCCATGCGCTCGATCGCAAGGCCGCGAGTGGCCAGCGTGACGCGGACCGCATTGGCCCGGCGCTCGCTCAATGTTTGATTATAGCCATCGGTGCCTTTGCCGTCGGTATGGCCTTCGATCATCACCGCCTGCTTCGCTGCTGCCAGGCGACGGGCGATTTCGTCGAGCGTCGGCGCCGCTTCCGGCCTCAGCTCGGCGCGATCGAAGTCGAACAAAAAATCTGAGCCGATCCGCAGGCGTTCCTCGCATGTCGACTGGATCACCTCCAAGGCAGCTGCCGGCGCTGCGGGCGCCACCACTGCCACGCGAACCGGTGGCGGCATTGGTGCGGCGAGCGCCGGTACGGGAGGCATAGCAAAGGCTGGTGTCGCGGTAACCGGCGCCGGACAGTTCGCGTTGCCAGCATCAAGCAAGGCAGGGCCGCCCATCAGCACGCAATACGTCCCCGTCTCTGCGCCTTCGACTGTCAGGCGGAGGGTGTAGCGGGCCTCCGAAATCAATCGGAAAGTTCCGCGTGATTTCGTTCTTCGGATCGAGGCCGGCCGACACATAGACCGATGCGGCAACGCGCGCGTCGGCATTGAGGAGATCGAGCGTCAGCTTCTTGTTGACGTTGGCACGCCCGGCGACGGAGAGTTGCGTCATCAGCGCGCCAGGTTTCAGGTCGACGGAAACATAGTAGCTTGTCGATCCCTCGCCGCCGGGCAGATGGCCGGCCACCATGCCGGATGCCAGTGGGGTCGGCCGCATCACCGATTTGGACAGTTCGTCCGCTTGTGCTGCAGGTCCGGCGCCGGCTGCGAGCGCCAGGACAAGTCCAGCGGACCGGCAGAGTAGCGTTCTCATAAGCCGCCTCCCTCAGCGCGACGCGATCGCGTCGCCGCCCATTTCGAGCTTGAACGCGGTGTTCTCCGCGCCCTTCAGCGTCAGGCGCAGGACATAGGTGCCGCTATTATCGATCGGGATCGCGCGCGTGGCGTCCTGGTTGGCATCGAGCCCGCCCATGATGTAGTAGCTGCCGACCGCGCGACCTTTGCCGTTCAACACCGTGAACTCCACCATTTTGGCGGCGTTGGCGCGACCCGCGAAAGAAAGCTGGGTGAGAAGGCGCCCCGCCTTCAGGTTGGCGGCGAAATAGTAATAGGTGTTGACGCCGTCGCCGCTCGCCGGAAATCTGCCGGTGATAGTGCCGTCCGCCGGAACCGGGCTCGGCGCGAGGAATGTGCGCGAAAAGGCCCGATCCGCGGCGGCGCTTTTCAGCATGCCAGGAAGCGCCGAGCCGCCAAGTTCGATGCGGAACGCGGTCGTTTCCGGTCCCCTGGTGGTCACCTTGACAACATGTCGGCCGCTCATGTCGACGGGGAGCACGCGCGCCTGTTCCTGGTTGGCGTCGAGGCCGCTCATGATGTAGTGGCCGCCGGCCCGCTTCCCGGCCGGGTCGATCAGGTTCAGTTCAAGAAATTTATCCGCGCCGGGCCGCCCCATGAAGCTGATCTGGGTGGCCAGTTCTCCGGCCTTGAGATCGGCGACGAAATAGTAACTCGTCTCCATCGCGCCAGGAGGATAGCTGCTGCTGATGATTCCATCCGCCGGCATCGGACTGGGGCTAAGCGCCGAGGTGGAAAATGGTTCGGCCGACGCCTCGGACATCAACACGGCCGCGGCAAAAACCGCAGCGACGAGCAAGAATCTACGCATGATACGCCTCCGCAACAGACCGGCTTCTCGGTCCGGACTGCAATGTGTCTAGCAGAGAGGGGTAAATGTTCAGCGAGCGGCCGCCGCGCAATGGATCATGCTTTACAGATGTTTTCCGCCACGCTGCCGCGTCCGAAGCAGGCGCGAATAACGTGCGCCGTGCCGCGGCGTGTTGGATGCGCGGGTAGGCGCGACGGCATAAAAATGGTACTTTTTTCGCGCGAGGCTTTCCGATTATTGGCGCGCCGCGTTTAGTGCTTAGTGCGCCTGATGCTTGTTTCAAAAGCCCGCAAATTCGGGGGAAATTCTCATGAAAACATTAATGACGTTGCTGATCGCCGGCGCCGTTGCCACGGCGTGTTTCGCTTTGCCGGCGACGGCTCAGACCAAGGCCAAGGACGAAGCGAAAATTCGTGCACTTGAAGAGCAGTTGCGGACCGCAGTTATCGCCAGAGACGTGAACGCGGTGATGAAGGTCTATGTGCCCGGCCAGAGCCTGGTCGTGTTCGATGTGTTCCCGCCGCGCCAGTACGTGGGCGCCGACGCCTATCGCAAGGATTGGGAGGGCTTTTTGGCGTTTTTCAGTGGGCCGATCACTTACGAGATCAGCGATCTCAGCGTCGCCGCCGGGGGAACGTTGGGCTACGGCCACAGCATCCAACACGTCAGCGGCACGAGCGCCAAGGGCACTCCGATCGACCTCACCGTCCGCGTCACCGATGTGTACCGCAAGGTCAAGGGCAACTGGCTGATCGAGCATGAGCACATCTCGGTGCCGGTCGATCTCTTCGGCAGCGGCCAACCGGACCTTTCGTCCAAGCCGTGACCGGTCCCACCCGCACCCTCGGCTCGTCGAGGGTGCCGGCAGCGGCATTAACCATCTCGACCTTCGGATCTGCCGATCCGACGCCTCACGCGTGCGCTGTTGGCGGATGGTAGCCAAGAGCGCGGGCCTGCGCTTCACAGACGTAGCCGCCGTGACCGTGGCCATAATGCCTGTCCCTCGGCAGATAAAGCACATGGGTCCGGGTATCGGCCCAGACCACGGCGTCGCTCTTGCAGTGCTGCTGCGCTTCATGTTCGGTCTTGAAGATGAACAGGTGTCTTTTGGCCGGCTGCGCGAAAGCAGCCGATGACAGGACGCCGATCAGCAATGTCAAACTAACCACTCGCACCATGTTTCCCTCCTGTTCGTGAGCAAGCGACACCTTGTAGTGAATAAGCCAAAGCGCTCAAATTGCACGGGCAGGACGTCGGTGCAATCCGCGGCATTTGTGCGGCGACCGCGGCGCTCCTCATCAGCAAACCACAACGATCCGCTAGGGCCCGTTGACATACGGGGATTCCCTCCAACTCGCGAATGTGATTTCAAGATCGCAACTGGGGAGGGCGATCTTGATTCGACTGATACTGACGGAGGCGCAATGGCGGCGCATCGCGCCGCTTCTTTCAGGTAAGGAGGGGGACCCAGGACGGCACGGCGAGAACAATCGGTTGTTTGTCGAGGCGGTGCTTTGGCTGATGCGGGCTGGAGCGCCGGCGTGATCTGCCTCGCGAATTTGGCAACTGGAACAGCGTGTTCCAGCGCTTTCGCCGATGGGCCAAGAAAGGTGTTTGGAAGCGTGTTTTCGAGGCTTTGCGTGAAGACCCGGATTTCGAATACCTGATCGTCAACTCCACCATTGTGCGGGCGCACCAACATGCCGCCGGCGCCAAAAAGGGGGAAGCGAAGATGAGGCGATCGGGCGTTCGCGCGGCGGCCTGAGCACGAAAATCCACATTGGCGTCGATGCTCTCGGTAATCCCGTCCGTTTTATTCTGACAGCAGGCCAAGTGAATGACATCACCCAGGCCGAAGGTCTGATCGAGGGCTTTTCCTTCGACAACCTGCTCGCCGACAAGGGCTACGACTCCGATCGCTTCCGTGCTCACATTGCCGATACGGGCGCCGAAGCCGTGATCCCGTCGAGCCGCTCGCGCGCTCAAGCAATCCCCTACGACACGCACATCTACGGGGACCGCAACCTGGTCGAAAGGTTCATCAATAAAATCAAGCATTTTCGTCGCATCGCCACGCGCTATGAAAAAACGGCGCTGTCGTTCGCCGCCATGCTATTCCTCGTCAGTGCCCTGATATGGCTCAAGTAATGTCAACGGGCCCTAGTCCATGCCTCTTTCCGGCACAGACTGAAAGGGTGTAGCTTCAAGTCAGGCATCACGCGAGAAACCAGGTAGGGAGGCGAGCCATGAATTTCCGGCGCGATTTTCTTGTTACCGCGATATTGGCAACCGCGGCGGCGACCCCGGTGCTCGGGCAGACCAACACGCCGGCGGGCGGGCCGGCGAGCAGCGTGACGCAGAGCTCCGCCCAAATCCCAAATCTTTCCGGTGTGTGGGCGCATCCCGGCCTCGGGTTCGGCCCGCAGTTGTCGGGACCCGGCCCGATCCGAAACTTATCGCGGACCCCCAGAGGACAGAGCGACTTCGACAAGGTGGTCGGCGACTATAAAAATCCGATCCTGAAGCCTGAGGCCGCGGAGGTGGTCAAAAGGCTCGGGGAATTTTCTGCGGCAGGCGTGGTATTCCCGGACCCCGATAACCAGTGCCTGCAGAACCCCTTGCCCTATATCTTCTGGAACTTCGGTCTGCGATTACTGCAACTGCCGGATAAGGTCGTCATGGTTTACCAGCACGACAACGATTTCCGCCAAATCCGCCTGAACCAGTCACATCCGGCAGACGTCACGCCCACCATTCACGGAGACTCCGTCGGCCATTACGAAGGCGATAGTCTGGTCGTCGATACCGTCGGCATCAAGCTCGGCCCCTACCGCACGGTTGACCGCTTCGGTACCCCATACACGAAGGCGTTGCACGTTGTGGAGCGCTATCGCCTCATCGACTACGACACCACCAGGAAGGCGCTCGCGGACGCCGCCAAGGAATGGCCCCCGGTCGGCGCCAATGTCGATCGCGACTACAAGGGCAACGGCCTGCAACTCGAATTCACGGTGGAAGACGAAGGCGTTTTCACCATGCCGTGGTCGGCGACCATCACCTATGGTCGCGATGCAACGCCGGACTGGGACGAGCGAGTCTGCGCCGAAAATGTGGGGATCGACACGACACTAATGCACTACTCCGACAGGAACGCGCATATCCCGACCGCCGACAGAGCTGACTTCTGAACCGAAGCAGATCGCGAATCGTGGCGATCGCTGATGTGCGCTCCTCAGCGATCCGCCATGCCGAGGCATTTCGGTCGGCAACAGCCAAAGGCGATTGACTCGAGGGTGCCGCGCTGTCGCCGATCTTTAGGCCCCGGCGGTGGTGGCGGACGCCCGTGGCGCGGGATTAGAGCGGGGTGCGTCCAGCTTGGATGACCTCCCGCCCGGTTCTTTTGATTTGGGCATGGTCTTTGTCCGAAGAGTTTGCAACTTTTCGGGACATGGGCCGCGGTGCCGCCATCAACCTCGCGTCAAACACCAAACCGGCTATTGACCTCGGTCCGCTACGGGCACAGGTAAGGCTTGTCGCAGCAGAACTTGACGGGACGCGGGTTTGCCGCCGAAATATCATTGATGACACCGTCGCGTCCGCCCGCCGATCTCGAACCGCCGCGCATGGATGTGCTGACGCGGCTGCCGATATTCGTCGCACTCGCCGGCAGGCGTGCCCTCGTCGCCGGAGGCAATCCGCAGGCAGCATGGAAGGCCGAACTTCTCTCCGCCGCGGGCGCGGAAGTGCATGTCTTCGCCGAAACGCTCGGCGAAGAGATGAACGCGCTCTCCGCACACCCGCCGCGCGGTAGGATTTATCTCGTGCCCCGGCGCTGGAGCGACGACGACTTCGCCGGCTGCGCCATAGCCGTCGGCTGTTCCGAGACCGATCGCGACGCGGCGGAGTTTGCGGCGGCGGCGCGCGCTGCGCGCGTTCCTGTCAATGTGATCGACCGGCCGGCATTCTGCGATTTCGCTTTCGGCGCGATCGTCAACCGCTCGCCCCTGATCATCGGCATATCGACGGACGGCGCGGCGCCGGTGTTCGGGATGGCGGTCCGCGCCAAGATCGAAGCGATCATCCCACGCGGGTTTGCGCGCTGGGCGGAGGCGGCACGGCGCTGGCGCCGCGCCGTGGCCTCGTCGGGACTGGGCTTTTCCGGCAGGCGAAGTTTTTGGCAAAGCTTTTCCCGGTTTGCCGCGACGCATCCCGACCGCGAGCCGACCCAAGCGGATTTCGATGGCTTGTTGGCCTCGACCCGCAACGGGAGCGTCGGCGCACAAGGCGGCGCAGTGACGCTTGTCGGCGCGGGGCCCGGCGATCCCGAACTGCTGACGCTGCGCGCCGTGCGCGCCTTGCAGGGCGCGGATATCATTCTGATCGATGACCTTGTCGCGCCGGCGATCCTCGACTTCGCTCGGCGCGAAGCGAAGAAAATGCTGGTCGGCAAGACCGGCCACGGCCCCTCATGCAAGCAGGAGGAGATCAACGCGCTGATGGTATCGCTTGCGCTTGCCGGTAAGCGCGTGGTGCGGCTCAAGGGCGGCGACCCGATGATTTTCGGCCGCGCCACCGAGGAGATCGCCGCCTGCCGTGCCGCCGGCATTGCTGTAGAGGTGGTACCGGGCATCAGCGCGGCGCAGGGCGTCGCGAGCCGGCTTGGCATCTCGCTGACCCATCGCCGGCGCGCGCGGCGCGTACAGTTTGTCACCGGGCACGGCACCGGGGGGCGCTTGCCGGAGGACATCGACTGGAAAAGTCTCGCCGACCCCGGCGCGACCACCGCGGTCTATATGCCGGTGCGCACCTTGGCCGAGTTTTGTTCTGCGGCCATTGCGAACGGGATTGATGCCGCAACCCCGGCGCTTGCCGTCGCCAGTGCCACACGTGCCGATGAATGCGTCGTCGCGGCGACGATTGACGAGCTTCCGGTCCGGCTTGCCACCGCGCGCGTGGAGGGGCCGGTGATCGTGATGATCGGCCACGTGTTCTCCGATTACGCGAAACAAGCCGTCGATCGAGTGGCGGCCGGCATGCAAGCGGCACTTTGACCGCGCCTTATCGGGGGCGTTTCCCAATCAACAGAAAGCGTCAATCGTTCGCGTCAAAACGGTAGGTTCGCGCAACCCCCCTTCGGAAAAAACGGGCACCGGAAGCGCGAGACGGAGCTGCTCATGCAAATCCGCGACGGTATCGTCGAGGCCATCGGCAACACTCCGCTGATCAAGCTCAGGCGTGCGTCGGAAGCGACCGGCTGCACGATTCTCGGCAAAGCGGAATTCATGAACCCAGGGCAGTCCGTGAAAGACCGGGCCGCCCTGTTCATCATCCAGGATGCGATCACCGGTGGCCGGTTGCGGCCCGGCGGCGTGCTCGTCGAAGGGACCGCGGGGAATACCGGCATCGGCCTCGCGCTGGTCGGCAACGCGCTCGGCTTCCGCAGCGTCATCGTCATTCCCGAGACGCAGAGCAAGGAAAAGAAGGACACGCTACGGCTCGTCGGTGCAGAGCTCGTCGAGGTGCCTGCCGTCCCTTATGCCAATCCGAACAATTACGTGAAAATCTCCGGCCGCCTTGCCGAGCACTTGGCAGAGAGCGAAGCCAACGGCGCAGTGTGGGCGAACCAGTTCGACAATGTCGCCAACCGCAATGGCCATATTCGCACCACCGGACCCGAAATCTGGCGCCAGACCGACGGCAAGGTCGATGGCTTCGTCTGTTCGGTCGGCACCGGAGGCACACTCGCGGGAATCGGCATTGCCCTCAAGGAGCGCAACAGCGCGGTGAAGATCGGGCTCGCGGACCCGATGGGCGCTGCGCTCTACAGCTATTACACGTCCGGTGTCCTCAAATCCGAGGGCACATCAATCACGGAGGGGATCGGACAGGGCCGCATCACCAAGAACCTTGAAGGCGCGCCGGTTGACCTCGCGTACCAAATTCCTGACGCTGAAGCGGTATCAGTCATTTTCGATCTACTCGAACATGAAGGCCTGTGCCTGGGCGGCTCGTCCGGCATCAATGTGGCTGGCGCCATCCGCCTCGCGCGCGAACTCGGGCCGGGCCACATCATCGTGACCGTGCTCGCCGATTATGGCACCCGCTACCAGACGCGGCTGTTCAGTCCCGAATTCCTGCGTTCCAAGGGACTGCCGGTCGCGCCATGGCTCGAGCGCCGCTCAAGCCTCGCCGTGCCTTATCTGCCGGCCCCATGAGTAACGGATTTGACTCCGGCATCTGCTTGCGACGGCCGATGCCGATGTTTCGACTGTGGAGCACGATGTGATCTCGCCTCCCACGCATCCGACCTCCAAATGGCTGGTGACGACGGACTGGCTGGCCGCCCATCTGGGCGCCCCCGATCTTGTCGTCCTCGACGGCTCCTACTACCTGCCGGCGATGCAGCGCGACGCTGCGGCCGAATACCTGGCCGGGCATATTCCGGGTGCCATCCGCTTCGACATCGACGAAATCGCCGACCACTCGGTCGATCTGCCGCACATGCTGCCGTCGCCTGCCGACTTTGCTGCGGTTGTCGGCAGGTTAGGGATCGGGAACACCGATAGCGTCGTCGCTTATGATGGCCACGGCATGTTTTCGTCGCCACGGGTGTGGTTCACCTTCCGCGTGTTCGGTGTCGAGAATGTCTTCATCCTCGAAGGTGGCCTGCCGAAATGGAAGGCCGAAGGACGCCCGCTCGAAAAGGGTCCGGTGATGCGGCCGGCAAAGACCTTCGTGGCGCGACCCGCCTGCAAGCCTATCGCCACCTTGGACGAGGTCCGTGCAGCGCTGGCCGCGGGCAGCGCGCAGGTTGTCGATGCACGCTCGCCTGAGCGCTTCCGCGGCGAGGCGCCCGAGCCGCGCCCAAACGTTCGCCCTGGCAGAATGCCCGGCTCCTACAATGTGCCGGGCACGGCCGTCATTGAAAACGGCGCGCTCGTCCCTCACGATCGGCTGCGGCAGGCATTTGCGGCCGGCGGCGTCAACCTCGAACAGCCGGTCATTACGAGCTGCGGGTCCGGCGTCACGGCCGCGATTCTCTGGCTCGCGCTCGATGCGCTCGGCCGCGAACCGCGTGCGCTCTATGACGGTTCGTGGTCGGAATGGGGTGCCCGCCCCGACCTCCCGGTCGCGACTGGCCCGTGAGCCAGAGCATTCGCCGCCGCGCGATCCGGTTCGGGAACGGCCATTCCGATGAACGCGACTTCGTCCCAGCGCAGCGCACGCGGCGACGGCGAAAGGGCGGTAAGGCGGCGGGTGCAAAACCCGCTTGTTCTACGCTACACTCGCGCGTTGAGCGGCGGCTCCGCCGCATGTCGACGGGCTCGACCGGCTGAGAGAGCGACCTCGGTCATCGGCGCTCGCGCGAGCGTCAGCAAGAAAAGCGCGCACGGCAGGAGAAGGCACAAGGATGGACCAGCGTAATTTCACGGGCGACTACGACACGCTTCTCGACATGGTGAAGACGCGTGTCAGCGTGCGCAACCTGAAGCCCGATCCGATCCCTGAGGAATACGTCACGCAAATTCTGGAAGTCGGCCGCTGGGCGATGTCCGGCGCCAACGGGCAGCCGTGGGATTTCGTCGTCGTCACCGATCCCGCTATCAAGAAGGAACTGTTTCACGTCTATGCCGAAGAAAACAATGACTTCATTTATTGGATGGAGCAGCAGCGCGATTTCAAGCTCCGGCATCCCTCTTTTCAGATGACCCATGACGAGGCGCTGCAGAAGCAGCGCATCAGCGTCGGCTGGTCGATCGCGCCGGTGCTGATCGTCATTCTCGGCGACGGCCGGCGGCAATGGGCGACGGTGCAGGGCGCCCACACATTCGGCCGCGACCAGTCGCATCTCACCGACGGCCTCGCCAACACCGCGATGCTGATGCATCTCGCCGCCGGCGCGCTTGGCCTCGGCAGCCAGCACGTCACGATCCACATCCAGGAGCCGTTCAAGCGCATCCTTGGCGTGCCCGACCTGCTCACCTTTTCGCTGATCATGCCGATCGGCTATCCGGCGGTGCCGCCCAAGGAGGGTGTGCGACGTCCCCTCGAAGACATGGTCCATCGCGAAAAATTCGACATGTCGAAATATATGAGCAACAAGCAGGCGCTCACCTACCTCCATTCGCTCCGCGAAAAGACCGTGCCAGTGTATAGCCACTCCTATACGGGCCGGCCGCCGATCCCCGATGATGGCGCGCGGTGACGCCATGGTTGGCCTGTTCGCAACAGCCTTCCGCCTCACCACTCGCCCGCGCTGCGTTGCGCGGCCCTCGACTGCGACATGGTTCTTGGTCGCGGCAATGATCGGCGCGATCACCCCGGCCGCCGCGCTCGACACCGTGCGGCTCGGCAAGGCGGTGCCGAATTCGTTTGCCTTCGGCGCCGCCGAGATCGGGAACGAAGCCGGTATTTTCGCTCAGGAAGGGATCACGGTCACGATATCGAGCTTCCGCGGAGATGCCCAGCTTCAGCAGGGGCTGACCGCGGGCAGTATCGATGTCGGCCTTGGCTCTGGTCCCGGCCTTGCCTTCCATGTCAAGGGCGCGCCCGCGATCGGCGTTGCCGCCATGTATGGGCCTCCCGCCAACCTCGCCTTGCTGATCCCGACGCGCTCGCCGATCAAGAGCGTCGCCGACCTCAAGGGCAAGCGAATCGGCGTGACCACCGCAGGATCGCTCACCGATTGGCTGGTGCGAGAACTGTCGCGCAAGCAGGGCTGGGGCAGCGACGGCATCCGCATCGCGGCGCTCGGCCAGATGCAGGCGCGCCTTGTTGCAATGGATCGTGGCGAGCTCGACGGCGTCGTATTGGAGGCAGCCAACGGCTACGAGCTCGAAGAACTCGGCCGCACCCGCAACCTGCTGCTGTTCGGCGACATCGTGCAGCATTTTTATACGCACGTGATCTTTGCGACCGACGACATCATCGAGAAGCGACCCGACCTGCTGCGGCGGTTCTTGCGCGGCTGGTTCAAAACGGTCGCTTTCATGAAGGCCAATCGCGATTTCACCGTGGCCTCCGAGCAGCGCACCATCGAAGTGCGCCGCAGCGTCGCCGAACGTGTCTATGACGCGCAGATGCCAGGGTTTTCGACCGACGGCGCATGGGACCCGCAGGCGATCGACGTGATCCGTTCCTCGCTCAAGGAACTCGGCACATTGAGCACGGTGCCGGACGCCAAGGCGCTCTATAACGACAAGTTCGTGCCGGTGAAGTTTTAGCGCACCATCCCGAAAAGTTGCAGACTTTTCGGACAAGATCGTGCGCCAAACCAAACGGAACCGAGCGGGAACCGATCCAAAGTGAACGTATCTCGCTCGAGCGGCAGGCCATGAACATTGTCGGTATCGACATCGGTGGCACGTTCACCGATCTCGTCGGCCTGCAAGACGGTGCAATCCTCACCGCAAAGACTCTCACCGTGCCCGCTGATCCGACCGCAGGCGCGGCGGCTTCGCTCAAACTTGCCGGCTGCGATGCGAGCGCCGTGGCCGAGCTTCTGCACGGCTCGACCATCGCCATCAACACCGTGCTGGAGCGATCGGGTGCGGTGACCGCGCTCGTGACTACGTACGGCTTTCGCGACGTCTATGAACTCGGCCGCGGCAATCGCCCCGACGCCTTCAACCTGAACTTTCATCGGCCGCGGCCGCTGGTGCCGCGCGAGCGCGCCTTCGAAGTTCGCGAGAGAATCAATGCCGCCGGCGAGATTCTTGTGCCTCTCGATCCAGCCGAAGTCGAAGCGCTGGGGGAACACCTCGCCACGCTTGGAGTTCGAGGCGGTGGCGGTCGCGTTCCTGCACGCCTACGCGAACCCGGCGCATGAGAGTCTCGCGGGCGATGTTTTGCGCCGCACCTGTCCAAGCATTTTTGTGACGACCAGTCACGAAATCCTGCGCGAGTTCCGCGAATATGAGCGCACCTCGACGACGGCGTTGAACGCTTTTGTCGGGCCGCGCGTCAGCCGGTATCTGGCAAAGTTCGAAAGCTTTGCCTGCGAAGCGCGGTTCGGCGGCACAATTTCCATCATGCGCTCGAACGGCGGCACCATGTCGGTCGACGAGGCGCGCCGGCGCCCGGTAGCCATGATGGAATCGGGTCCGGTGGCGGGAATGATCGGCGCGGCAGCGCTCGCCCGGCAGCTCGGGATCGAGCAGGCGATCGGTTTCGACATGGGCGGCACCACGGCGAAGGCGGCGCTGATCGTCGGCGGCGTGCTGCCGATCGAGGAAGGCTACGTGATCGGCGACGCCTTCAGCGGCCAGCCCATGCAGCTCCCGGTGGTCGACATCGTCGAGGTGGGTGCCGGCGGCGGCTCGATCGCCTGGTGTGACGACAATGGCGGCCTCCATGTCGGGCCGCGCAGCGCCGGCGCCGATCCCGGGCCGGCCTGCTATCGCCGCGGCGGCGACGCGCCGACCGTGACCGATGCCGACCTCGTGCTCGGCCGGCTCAACGCCGCACGCTTTCTCGGTGGCGGCATGACGCTCGATCGCGACGCGGCGGAGGCGGCGATCCGCGAAAAAATCGGCGACCGGCTTGCCTTCGATGCGATCACCGCCGCATGCGGGATCGCTGCCATCACCGATGGCGCAATGTCGCTCGCAGTGCGGGCAGTCTCCGTCAATCGCGGCATCGACCCACGCGATGCCACCATCATCGCGTTCGGCGGCGCGGGGCCGCTGCATGCCGCCGCGATCGCCCGCGAAATCGCGATCCCCCGCGTCGTCGTTCCGAAGCTGCCCGGGAATTTTTCCGCGCTCGGCATGCTGATGGCGGCATGGCGGCAGGATTTCGTGCGCACGCTGATCGGCGAACTCGGACGCCTTGCGCCTGATCGCGTAGCAGAGGCCTTTGCCGACCTTCGCGCGGCAGGCGAGGCAGCGCTGGCGCGCGATCGCCTCGCGGTGGGGAAATTCGAGTTCGCCGCGGACCTGCGCTATCGGGGGCAGGAGCACACGATGCCGATCCCGGTCGCATCCGCCGCCGATCTCGTGGGGGTGGGCGCGGTCGATGGCGCGGGAGGCGATTGCGGCGCCGACTGCGGAGGCGAGAGCGGCAACAGCGGCGTGGGGAGCACCAATTTGGAGGCCGCCGGCGTTGCGGGTGCCGCCGGCCGCGGGAGTGCGGCTGACGATGTGGGAGCGGCGGGTTCAGTCGAGGCGACGCGGCGCGCGTTTCACGCCCAGCACGATCGCCGTTACGGCCATGCAGCCCCCGACCAGTCGATCGAGATCGTCAATCTGCGCCTTGTCGTCAGCGTGCCGCGCGTGGACGACGTTATCGGCCGCTGGCTCGCGACTTCCTTCGTGCCGGACGAAATTTTGACGGCCGACGCGGCGGGGAGGGGTGGGGGACCGGACGTTGTGCGCCAAACCTCGGCACTGGAGGGCGCAGGTGATAGAGCAAATTCCGGTGAGGCAAGGACTTCGTTGACCGGGGCCGCCACGGGCGCGAAAGGTAGCGGCAGGCATGGCGGCGAAGGTGCAAACAACCCCAGTGCCGAAGGGGCAACCGCACGCAGGCTCATTGTGTTCGACGATCCGGCGCGACCAATCGAGGCGACCATTTGGTGGCGGCCGTGCCTTGCCGCCGGCACGCGGATCGCCGGCCCTGCCGTGATCGAGGAGGCGAATTCCACCACATTTGTACCACCCGGCGATCGCGCCACCATCGATCCATGGGGCAACATTGTCATAACGGTCGCGGTGGCTGCGGAGTGATCCTGCTTCCCGGTCTTGGCGCATGATCCCGAAAAGTTGCAGACGTTTCGGACAAAGACCATGCGCGAATCAAAAGGAACCGAGCGGGAGGCGATTCAACTTGAACGCATCCCGCTCCATAGTCGCGCGAGAATCCGAAGTGCATTCAAGTCGAACATCATCGATGAACGTGTGATCTCTAAGCGAGACCCGGCCGGCGATTTCTAGAGCGGGATGCGTTCAAGTTGAATCGCCTCCCGCTCGATTATGTTCTGCGCACCCGTCGCGGACTGCGCTCGACGACGGATGCGTGTTGATTTTGCGCATGATCTTGTCCGAAAAGTCTGCAACTTTACGGGATCATGCGCTAGCGGCCGAAATAGCTAAGATCCGGCGGCTTCTGTCCCTTCTTCGTCGGCATCAGCTTGCCGTCGACACTGAGGTAATAGGCTTGGTCACCGATCTGCGTCCATTGGTTGCCTTCCTGGCAAACCTCCGAATACCAGATCGGATGCGGATCCTTGGTGCGCAGCGCCTTCACAAGCTTGGTATAGGGCCGCGTGAGTGCGTCATCGATGACGGTGATCTCGTCATAGATTGTGTTGGGGTCGGCCTTGTCGAGAAAGAAACGTTCTTTGATGATTGTCTTGCCGTCATCGGCGAAGGGGTAACCGTTCACGTCATAGGCGCGCACATCCTTGAGGAAGCGCGTCTCGACATCGAGCTCATCGTATTTGCCGTCGCCATCCTCATCGACCCACTTGCCGATCGAGTAGCCGGCATAGGTCGGCGGGTACTCGACCTCGCTGCTCGGCCAGCTGCGGCCATCGGTGTAAATGCGTCGAATCTGATCGTTATTGTGACTCATCAGGACATAGGTCGTCGCCGGCGTGATGACGATCTCCATCGGGTTGTAAAGGTTCATCATCGCCGGCATGCCGGTCGGGATACAGAAAGTGGAGGGCCAGTTGGCGGGGCTTCCCCCTTTGGAAATGGCCTGAATCTCCGCGAATTTCTTTTCGGCCTCGGGTGTATAGGGAGGCGGCCCCGCAACTTGGCGCCAGTTGTTGGGATTGCCGTTCGGTCGAGACCACTGTCCGGAGAAATTGGGATATTTGCCTGAATCAGACACCTGTGCGGTCGCCGCTGTCGACAACAGCGCGCCCGTCAACGCGACGCAACAAGACAAGCTTCGGTAATTCATGAGGCCTTCTCCTTCAGATCAGCGCATGATCCCGTAAAGTTGCAGACTTTTCGGACAGGATCATGCGCAAAATCAACACGCATCCGTCGTCGAGCGCAGTCCGCGACGGCTGCGCAGAACATGATCGAGCGGGAGCGAATTCAACCTGAACGCATCCCGCTTTAGCCGGCGAGCTCGCAAGATTTTCACGTCCGGACGAAACGCCGCCCGGAGGGTTGGCGGATAAGTGAAACCGCGTGGCCCGTGTGCAACCTCAAGAAAGCGAGTTACCCCATCCTATCCCCGCGGCCACGTGATCAACAAGGCTCATGTGTCGCGGCAGATGGCTACGGGGATCGCCGCTCCTGCGACAAAGCGCTGTTCTGTATCCAGGTTGCCCGAGATGGCAGCGCAGCGTGCGGCCGCGTGTGCGTTGCATGCACGGCACCGCCATCCAGTTGCGGTCTCATCTTTTGATCCACACGGGCATGGCTGACGCCATGGCGATCAAGCAACGCGAACAGATACGCCGGTGGCGCAGGCGTGGTACCAGGGGAGGGTTCATCGGCAAGTCGGTCGATGAACCGCGCCGGTCGCGAGATTTGGTTAGCTATATCGCCAGCAACCGCGCAGGTGCGACACCGCTCGCAGCGGCGGTGGTTGCAAACGAGCTGACCATTTGGCATAAAAAAGGCGTCGGCAGGGCCAACTGCCGGCCGGGAACGCGGGTGTAGCTCAGGGGTAGAGCACAACCTTGCCAAGGTTGGGGTCGAGGGTTCGAATCCCTTCGCCCGCTCCAGTCCGCCGCAGCAACCCGGTGCATGTATTGTTGGTGCGGTCTTCAGCGTGGATTTGCCATGTCGCGTATTGTCGTCGCTCGGGTGAGTGCGGTGCTGGGAAAAGCAGCCAAGCCGGTTGGCGGCACGAGGCGCGTGGCCCAGCTGTTCGTGCCCTCCTGTGACGACGGCATTTCGATCAACGTGCCGGTCCGGCACGCCCGCAACAGCGATGCTCGCCGTCGCCTCGCGCGCGCTTTCGATTCGCGCCGGGTCGTATCATAATCAGTAGCCGGCGGCGAAAGACCCTCGCGCGCGCTGATCGGCGGCGCCGACAAGGCCGGTCGGCGTGACTTCGATCGAATGCGCCGAGCCGAAAAGCGAATTGATCTGGATATTATGGCCCAGGGCGGCCAAACCCCGGATTTTCGCCGGCGGAAAGTTCGGTTCGACCACGACCTCGTCCGGCAGCCATTGATCGTGGAACCTCGGCGCCGCGACGGCATTGCCGATGCCCATGTGGCCGTCAAGCGTATTCACAATGACTTCAAGCACGGTGTTGATGATCCGACTGCCCCCGGGCGATCCCGTTGCCAGGACCGGCTTTCCATTTTGCAGCATGATGGTCGGCGACATCGAAGAGAGCGGGCGCTTGCCGGGACCCGGCGCATTGGCGGCGCCGCCGATCAGGCCGAACGCATTGGGGACCCCCGGTTTTGCGGAGAAATCGTCCAGCTCATTGTTGAGCACGATGCCAGTACCATCCGCAACGAGACCGACGCCATAACTGAAGTTCAGCGTGTAGGTATTGGCCACGACGTCGCCAGCGTCGTCCATGACGGAGAAATGCGTAGTGTTGCTGCCGGAACTTGGTACCGCGATCTCGGGCCGGATCTCTTGCGCCGGCCGCGCGCGGTGCGGATCGATCTGATTTCGGAGCGTTGCCGCGTAGCTTTTCGAGATCAGCCGATCGACTGGGACATCGACACGGTCACTGTCGCCGAGATATTCCGCGCGGTCCGCATAGGCGAGCTTCATCGCCTCGATCTCCGCATGGAAAGTCGACACGGAGCCGTTGCCGATGGTCACCGAAGGGTAGCCTTCGAGGATGTTGAGCATTTCGATGAGGCCGACACCGCCGGATGAGGGGGGCGGCATCGCGACAACATCGTAGCCCCGATAGGTTCCGCGGAGCGGGGTGCGGATCACCGGCGCGTATTCTTCGAGATCGCTGCGCACCATTAAGCCGCCGGCGCCGCGTACCGAGGCAACGATCTTGTCCGCGATCGGCCCGATATAAAATGCGCGCGGCCCCTCGCGGCCGATGGTCTCCAGCGTTTCCGCGAGTTCGGGCTGCACCAGTTTTTCACCGGCAGCCGGTACGCTTCCGTCGGGCTTCAAAAAAATGCGCGCCGATGACGGCCAGCGGGCGAGGCGCGGCTGCGCCAGCAGCAGCAAATCGTAAAGGTCATTCTTGATGGGAACGCCCTCGCGCGCGAGGCGCACCGCGGGCGCGATCAATTGCGCCAGCGTGAATTTGCCGGAGCCGTACCGGCTGAGCGCCACGCTTAAGCCCGCGACCGTGCCAGGCACGCCGACCCCCAGCCCGGAATCGCGGGATTTTTCCGCATCGGGCTGGCCGTCGGCCCCGAGGAATATGTCGGGCGTCGTCGCTGCGGGCGCCATTTCACGATAGTCGAGGGCGATATCGTCGTTCGTCGCGGCGCGATGGATCATCATGAAACCGCCGCCACCGATGTTGCCGGCTTTGGGCAGCGTTACCGCAAGCGCGAACCCGATCGCCACCGCGGCATCGACGGCATTGCCGCCGCGCTTCAGGATGTCGAGGCCGATCTCGGTCGCCCGCTGTTCCTGCGTTGCCACCATGGCATGCTGGCCGGTCGCAACCTGCGCCGCCGCGGTCCCAGACCCTTCAAGCAGGCGTTCCTGGGCGATCGCGATCGGCGCGACCGGCTCCCCCACTGCCGCCACGGCGAGCACAAGAAACGTGACGCCGGCCACCGCCGCCCAGCGCAGAGCCGTGCACTGCAGCCCTACGTTACCCCGAACCGAGCGCATGATTTCGCCCCTGTCTGCGCACATCCCACGACGCCATATTGGCGCATCTCAAGGACAAGAGCACGCCTCAACTGCAGGCGCCTGTGCCTTGATCGCGGGCGCCCTTTCGCGCGGCCCGGATTGCCGACCACACCTGCGCCGGCGATGCCGGCATGTCGAGGTGCTCGATGCCATAGGTCGACAAGGCATCGACCACGGCATTCATGATGACGGCGAGCGCCGGCGTGATCCCAGCTTCGCCGCCGCCCTTGACCCGCAGCGGGTTGCCGGCAGTCGGGTCTTCGGCGAGCGCGACGGTGAAATTTGGGACACGGTCGGCGCGCATCAAGGCGTAATCCATGAAGCTGCCGCTCAATACCTCGCCCGATGCCGCATCGTGCACGAAGGACTCGCACAGCGCCTGGCCGGCGCCCTGCACGATGCCGCCATGAACCTGCCCATGCAAAATCAGCGGGTTGATCGGCTGGCCGCAATCGTCGACCGAGGTGTACCGGGTGAGCGCGACGGCGCCGGTCACCGGATCGACTTCCACCTCGCAGACCGCCGCGCCGGTCGGATAGGCCGGAATCCGCCCGCGAAAGGTCGCCTCCTCGGTAAGCCGGACCCGCAACTCCTGCGGCAGAGCAGGTTCCGTCTCGATCGCCTGCGCGAGATCAAAGATATCGAGCCGCAGGTTTGAACGCGGCGAGACGAAGAAACCATCGACGAACCCGGTATCGGCCTCGGCGCAGGCGGCAAGGGCAGCAAAGACGCGGCGCGCCCTGTCGATCACGCGACCGCAGGCCTCGACGAGAAGTGTGCCTGCAAGCCGCATCGAGCGGTCCGAATGGGTGCCGCCGCCCGCGGGCACAACAGCCGTGTCGCCGGTGACAAGCCGCACCTCATCGGGCCGGATCCCTAGGCGGTCGGCGAGCACCTGGGCAAAGCTCGTTTCATGTCCTTGGCCGCTCGACTGCGTTCCGGCGATGGCTTCGACCATGCGGTCGGATCGCACCGTGACACGTACGTATTCGTTGGGCTGGCCGACCGGCGACTCGACGTAATTGGCAACCGCGATGCCGGCGAGCATTCCCCTTTTTCCTGCCACGCGGCGGCGGTCGCCAAAGCCCCGCCAGTCGGCGAGCGCGAGCACATTATCCATGTTGCTGCGGAAATCGCCGCTGTCATAGGTGAGGCCGGTCGCGGAGCGGTAAGGCAATTGGGTTTTTCGGATGAGATTGCGCCGGCGCAGGCTCGCCCGGTCCATCCCGAGCCGGCGTGCCGCAATGTCAATCAGGCGCTCGATGACGAGCGTTGCCTCGGGTCGCCCGGCGCCGCGGAACGGCGCGGTAGGCACCGTATGGGTGAGGGCGCCGCGGATGGTCACGCACGCGAGCGGAATATCATAGACCGTTGGGGTGACGCGGTAAGCGTTGGAGAGCGGAACATAGGTCACAGCGTGGGCGCCGATATTGCCGGTCATCGTCACGGCAAGAGCCAGGATGCGCCCGTCCGCATCCAGCGCGAGCCGGCCTTCGGTGACAATGTCCCGGCCTTGGTAATCGGTCAGAAAGGCCTCGCTGCGATCACCTGTCCATTTCACCGGGCGCCCAACACGGCGGGCGGCAAAGGCGACCAGGACCTGCTCGGGATAGATGTTGCTGCGCAGGCCAAACGCGCCGCCGACATCCGGGGTGATGACGCGCACGCGCTCGGCCGGCACCCCGAGACAGGCGGCGACGGTGCCGCGGATACGCACGGCGCCCTGACTGCCGGTCACCAAGCTGTAGGTGTCCTGCGCTTCGTCATAGCTGCCGATGGCGGCGCGCGGCTCCATGTAGACGGGCGCGATCCGCTGGTTGCGGAAAGTCTGCGACACGATGAGATGCGCGCCGGCGAAAGCCGCCTCGACCGCGGCGCGGTCTCCGAACTCGGTGCCGACGGCGAGGTTGCCGGGGACCGCATCATCGACGAGCGGCGCGCCCGGGGAGAGCGCCGCAGCGGCGTCGGTGACGGCCGGCAACTCCTGGTAGGTCGCCTCGACGCGTTCGCAGGCTTCCTGGGCTGCGGAGAATGTTTCCGCCACGATCATCGCAACGGGCTCGCCGATGAAACGAACGCGCCCGACCGCGAGCGGCGCGTGCGGCGCTTCATAGGCTGTCTGCCGCCCCGGGCCGCTGAAGGCCTTGACGTTCACGTCGTGTGTGCCGGCGGGGTTGGCCATATGCATGATGCCCCGTCCGCCTGCCGCCTCGTAATCGGCACCCGTTAAGACAGCGAGGACGCCCGCCGCAGCTTCGGCCGCCCTTGTGTCGATGGCTTCAATCCGCGCATGGGCATGCCGGGAGCGCACGAACGCGGCGTAGGCCTGTCCTTCGAATGAGAAATCATCGGTAAAGCGGCCGCGTCCGGTGACCAGACGACGGTCCTCAAAACGCGGCAGTGGGCGGCCGATATAGGCTTGCCGCCGCTCCCTTTGCATGTCGGCCGTAATGTTCTGCAAGCGCGGACGCCGTGATTTCGAGAACGGGGATGGGTCTGTTTCCGTCGTTCAAAGCCTATACCCACATTCAGGCCTCATTTTGGGCGCTGCGCATGGCGACCCGCAATCCCATCTTCATTGGCTGCGGGACCCGAGTTCGGCTGCGTTTCACTCCCGCGTCCCGGAAAGACGCCAGAACCCGCGACAGATGGCACGTAGCGCATGATCCCGTACAGTTGCAGACTTTTCGGACAACATCATGCGCAAAATCACCGCGCATCCGTCATCGAGCGCAGTCCGCGACCTATGCGGAAAAGAGAACCGGGAGGCGATTCAACCTGAACGCATCCCGCTCCAGCACGGGATTGATGGTCTAGCGATGGCGCGGGCGATGTGCCGCCTGCGATCGGCACGGGACACCCCGATCTCATCGGGTCGATGGTCGCCCCGACCGTCGGACAAGCCATGTGCGCTCAGAAATCGTTTGCGCGGCGGCGGACGATGGGCAATCAGCGCAAGCCGTGCTTCCCGAGCAGCCTGACCGTGCTCGCCTGAGCTCCTTTTTCGCCGATTTCCTCGAAATAGCTGACCCGCGCCCCCGGGACAAGTTGCGAAAAGCCTTCGTTCAGGACGCTGTTGCGATGGAAGTAGATGTCCCTCCCGTCCGCCGTTTCAATGAAACCAAAGCTGCCGTCGAGGCGTTTGACCGTGCCGATCGGCTGCTCATCATGCTGCTTGATATCGCCGCGCATGCGGCGGGCCTGATCCTGGAGGCGGCGGCGGGCGCGCTTGAAGGCGTCATTGACGGCAAAATTCACGTCGGCGTGGCGTTCGTCGGCTGCAGGCGTGCGCCCGATCTCGACCGAGCGGCCCTGCGGCAGCGTCAGGTTGATCGTGACCTCGTAAAGACCGCCGTTGCGATGGTGCTCGCTCGGCGCCCGTACCGAAATGCGGCACGAGGTGAGACGGCCGCATCGCCTTTCGAGGCTGTCGAGATGCTCATTGATAGTGGCGCGAAGCACGTCATTGGCTTTCATCCCTTGAAAATCGATTTCAACGGGCATTTGCATGTCCGGGTCTCCGATATTCGCGCGATCGTCTGGGGCGGCTTTCGCCTCCCGCGTCGCTTTTCTGACAGGCGGCTTTTCAGCTTGCAGCCCTCCAATCAGAGTTAGGAAAGGCAAGGGGGCGCCGCAAGGAGAGCCGGAGTTCCTTTGTCAGGCCGCCCTGTGCCCTCGGGTCGCGCGCCAGGACTGCTAAAAGTTCAGCCGCACGGGGCTTGATACAGGCCGCGTAATCATGGATTTTCGTAAACATGTCTTTTCTCCAATTCTCCGCCCCCAGGGAGACCAACATGGTTCTACGTCGTGGCCGAACTCGGTTTGCGATCGCGGGTTCCGGGACGCCGGCGCGACGGACCGCCTCCGTGGGCGCCGCGGCGCTGATGGCGGTGCTGTTCTTTTGCTGCGTGGCGGCCGTTGGCGACCGCGGCCTTATCACCGAGGCAACCGCGCAGACGGCGGCACGGCCGGTGGGCTTTGCCGACATCGTCGCGAGGGTGAAGCCCGCCGTGATCTCGGTCCGCGTGCGCATCGCGACCGGCCGGCGCACGCGCGACGGGTCCTCCGACTCGCCGCTCGACCGCTTCTTCAAGCGCTTTAGCAGCCCTGAAGATCAAGCAAATCCGCGCGGGCGCGGCGTGGTCACCGGCCAAGGCTCTGGCTTCTTCATCTCTTCCGATGGCTACGCCGTGACCAATTTCCACGTCGTCGACAAGAGCGAGACGGTCGATGTCACCACCGACGACGGGCGAACGTTCCCGGCCAAGGTGATCGGCGCCGACCAGCGGTCCGACATCGCCTTGATCAAGGTAGATGCCGCGGGATCGGTGCCCTTCGTCAATTTCTCGGAGGCAATACCGCGGATCGGCGACTGGGTCATCGCCGTCGGCAACCCGTTCGGCCTCGGCGGAACTGTGACCGCCGGCATCGTCTCGGCGAACGGTCGTGACATCGGGGCCGGCCCCTATGACGACTTCCTCCAGATCGACGCCGCGGTCAATCGCGGGAATTCGGGCGGTCCGACCTTCGACATGGATGGCAACGTCATCGGTGTCAATGCGGCCATCGTGTCGCCCTCGGGGGGATCGGTCGGGATCGCCTTCGCCATTCCTGCCGAGACCGCCAAAAGCGTCATCACGCAGCTCAAAGACAAAGGCAAGGTCACGCGCGGGTGGATCGGCGTGCAAATTCAGGATGTCACGCCCGAAATCGCCGCGGAGCTTGGGCTGAGCACTTCGCACGGCGCACTTGTCGCCGAGCCGCAAGCGGACGGTCCGGCCGGAAAGGCCGGTATCGAGTCGGGCGACGTCGTGACGACCGTGAACGGGAAGGAGATCACCGAATTCACGCGAGCTCGCGCGCGTCGTCAGCGCGCTCGCGCCCGGCAACACGGTGATGCTTGGTGTGGTCCGCAAGGGGCAGGAGCGCGACGTCAATGTCGTGCTCGGCAATCTTCCTGACCAGCGCGAGGCCACGGCCGCGCCGGAAGTTCCCAAACAGCGCGGCACCGCGGTTCCGCGTCTCGGACTTGCCGTCGCCCCGCGCAGTGGCGGCAATGGCGTGATCGTCACCGCCGTCGACCCGGACGGAGCGGCGGCGGAGCAGGGTTTTCAGGCAGGCGATGTCATTGTCCAGGTCGCCGGAAAAAAAGTCGGAAACGTGGGCGATCTGCGCACCGCCGTCGAAGCCGCCGAAAAGGCCGGCAAGCGCACGGTGCTGATGCGGGTGCGGACCGCGGATGGCATCCGTTTCGTCGCCATGCCGGTCGGGCACGCGTGATGCTGACCGTGATAAGCGCGTGACAGGCCCGGATATTGCGCCGACACTGTCCGTTAGATGTGGCTATACGGTGGACGGCGCTTATCCGGGGTACGAAACTATTCGATCACTCTGTCGGCGATCGCGAGCAGTAAACCGTAGTAAACCGTAGCCCGGATGAGCGGCGCGCCCACGACGGAACTTGTGCCTACCCCAGCGCACGCCGCGACATCCGGGGCCACCGTTGCCGCGACGAGAGAGACCCCGGATATCGCGCCGACACTGTCCGTTAGATGTGGCTATACGGTGGACGGCGCTTATCCGGGCTGCTATTCGATCACTCTGTCGGCGATCGCGAGCAGTTGGGGCGGAATTTCAATCTTTTGAGATTTTGCCGTGCGCAGGTTGACGAAGAACTCGAACTTCGTTGGCAGCATGACCGGCAGGTCAGCCGGCTTCTCGCCGTTCAGCACGCGGCCAGTGTAGACGCCGACCCAGCGAAAAGCGTCTGCAATCCTCGTGCTGTATGACATTAGGCCACCCGCCTCGACGAATTCGGGTTGCGCGTATATCGCGGGAAGGTTGTAATTCGCGGCAAGCGTTATCAATGAACCGCGATGGTCGATGAAAAGCTGCCGCGAGGCAATCTCGATCGCGCCGGCACCTTCACGCCGGGCAGTCTCAAACGCCGCGTCGAAGTCGCTGTCCCTATTGACCTCCAGACCCACAATTTGCACGCCAACTTGATGTCCCGCGGCTTCGACAGATTTCAATTCCTGTGAGGGAACACCCCTTCTTTGCACCAGCAAAGCAACGGTTTTGGCTTGCGGTACTAATGTATGCAGCAGACCGAACCGCTTCGTCTCCGATTCGTTGGTCAAAAGACTGACGCCGGTGAGATTGCCTCCCGGCCGATTGAGGCTGGCGACGAGGCCACTAGCAACCGGATCGGGGCCGCTCAAAAACACGATTGGGATAGTCGTCGTCGCAGTAACAGCCTTGACCGGCGCAATGGTTGCAGGATTCGGAGAAACCGCAAGCACTGCCACGCGCCGCCGGACGAGATCGGCGGCAAGCGCCGCCACGCGCTCGGTCTGATTATCGGCCCAGCGATATTCGATCGCTACATTTCTTCCTTCTATGAAGCCGACTTCGCCTAGGCCCTGGCGGAAAGCTGCGACCGACGCCTCATTCCGGACTGCATCAGATAACCACCCGATCACAGGCAACGATTGTTGTTGCGCTCGTGCTATCAATGGCATTGCCGCCGCCGCGCCGCCCAGCCCAGCAATGAAATCCCGGCGTCGCATGGCCTCCTCCTTTCCTCGACTACTTCGCTGGCAGAAACGCAAACCGGCTGGCCCGCAACGCGAATTGACTTGGAAAGCTGACAGCATACCATACCGGGCACGACATTGTAGGAAGGGGAGTGCCATGCGTCCGCGAAGCCTTCGCACGAAAATTTCTATGCTCGCCATCGGTGCTGGCGTGCTGTCGGCGGCCCATCTCGCGTTCGTGGCAAAAGCCGCCTCGGCGCCAAAATTCCATCTCGAAGAAGCAACGATTGCCGACGTGCAGCGCGCGATTCGCGCCAAGGAGATCACCGCCGAGCAACTCGTCCAGCTCTATTTCAAGCGCATCGCGGCCTACAACGGCACCTGCGTGAAAGGCGAAGTCGATCCGGCAACCGGCCTCATGCTCGGCGAGATAACGCCGATCGAGAACGCCGGCCAAGTGAACGCCTACATGACACTGAACGTCCGCGGCAAGCGCTCGAAGACCGATCCGGCCGACAACGACCCGGCGATTCCTGACGCACTCGAAGTGGCGCGGGCGCAGGACGCGTATTTCGCCCGCACCGGGAATTTCATCGGGCCACTGCATGGCATCCCGATTGCAGTGAAGGACAATTACGATACCTTCGACCTGCGCACGACCGCCGGTGCGCTCGCCGATTACGCCAACGACAGGCCGCCGAGGGATGCCACCATGGTGGCAAAGCTGCGCGCGGCTGGCGCGATCATCCTTGGCAAGACCAACCTCGACGAATATGCACCCGCCGGCATTGGGCGCAGCACGCTGGGCGGCCAGACCTGCAATCCCTATGACACTAAGCGGATCACCGGCGGCTCCAGCGCCGGCTCGGCGGCGGCGGTTGCTGCGAACCTCGCCATTTGCGCGCTCGGTACCGATACGTCCGGGTCGGTGCGCTATCCGTCGTCGCTCAACGCGCTGGTCGGAATGGTCGCGACGCAGGGGCTGGTGAGCCGCGCCGGCATCGTGCCGCTGACGTTCTCGCGCGACCGCGGCGGCCCGATGTGCCGCAATGTTGAGGACACGGCGGCGCTGCTCGAAGTGCTCACCGGCGACGATCCGCGCGACGCCATCACGGCCGTTGCGCATGGGAGACCGCCGGTCGCCTATTCGAATTACCTCGGCCGCCCGTCGCTCGCCGGCAAGCGGCTCGGCGTCGTGCGCGACTTCATGATCGAGGCCTCGATTGCCGACCGCGACAACATCCGGATCGGCAACGAGGCGCTCGCCGACATGAAGAGCCTTGGCGCGACAATCGTCGATCCGGTCGATTTCAGCGCGGCCGTCGCCGAGATCATGACCGCCTACGAGCCGAGCTTCTTCGCGCAGAGCTTGCCGGCTGCGATTTCCGGCGGAACAAAGCCGATCGACCGCCTGGCGGCGATCGCCAGCGATCCGAAGCTGCTGCCAGTCGGCGCGCGCGGCGTCAATTTGCGCATGCTCGCCGCCCAGAATCCGCGCGTCGAAGCGAGGTACGCTCTCGATCTCTACCTCAAGGAGCGCGGCGACAAGAAGTTTCGCAGCGTCGCGGACCTTTACAACACGAAGTCCTTTGCCGGCGAGAATGACTGGTTGCGATTCGCTCTCGGCGATACGGCGGAAACGCTCAACACGGCGGACGAAATCAGTCACACGCTGCGCATCACCAACCTGCAGCGCATCATCTACAAGGTGATGGCGGACAACAATCTCGACGCGCTCGTCTATACCTACACCACGATCCCGGCTCCGATCGTTTATCCGAGCCGGGTCGCCGCCGTGTACAATCCTCTGGTCGAGCCGCGCGTGCTCAAGGCGGGAACGAAGATGTCCGATCCCGATCTGGTGCCGGGAGAGCCGAGCCTCAAAACCGATCTCGACACCTTCCGTAGCGCGGGCGGCAGTTGGGCGGTGAATCTGAGCCCGGTGAGCGGCTTGCCGGCGATCGTTGTGCCCGCAGGCTTCACCCGCGTGGTTTACGATCGCGCGCCCGACCCGACCGATCCAAACGGCAGCCGCCTTGTGGGACCGAAGCCCGATCAAATCCCCGTCGCAATGGAATTCCTTGGACGGCCCTTCGATGAGGCGCTGTTGTTCGAAATCGCCTCCGCCTACGAGGCAGGCACCAAGCATCGCCGGCCACCGAAGGCGTTTGGCCCACTCGCCGGCGAGCCTTGAGCGTTGCTCCGCGAGAGCCGGGAAATCTCCGCTATCAACTCTCGGCGGGCGTTCCCTGCGGCGAGGGCGCGAGCTGTCGTACCCGCACAGGCCAACCCGCTCAGAGGTCTGCATCCTTGTGCAGCGGCTTCGTCACCTTGCTGGCGCACTCGATGAAAAGCTTGGCCACCGGACTTAAGGTCCGGTTTTTCAGCGTGACAATGGCAACGGCAAAGGGTGGGATTTGCAGGTCGATGGTCAGTCTCTTCAGAGCGAATCGTTTCTCGTAGAAATGCAAAAGCCCATCGCCGAAATGACCGATGAATCGTCCGGTCTCCAGCAGTTGCAGGAACAGGTGCGACGTGGTCGTCGACACCGCGATACGCGGCCTTTTCAGGCCGTTGGCAATGAAAGCATCAGAAACCATCGACCCGATCAACGACGGCGCGACGCACCAGGGTTCGTCGACAAGCTCCGCGAGCGTGGTCCGGCGCTTTCGTGCCCACGGGCTTGAGGCGCCGACCACGACCCGCAGACGATCATGAAACAGGATCGTGATGTCCAAATGCTCGCTTTCGAATGAGGACAGCAGCGGCACGATCGCGAATTCGACCTTCCGTTCCGGCAGGTTGCGGCTCAGCAGCGTTGCGCTGTCCGCCTCGACCACGTTGAACACGACGCCGGGGTAGCGTTCCGACATTCGTTCGATAATGGCGGCGCCGATGCCCGCCAGCAGCGGCTCGGTGCTGCCGATGCGCAATTCGCCGCCGGTGGGATCGGAAAGGAAGCGGACCTCCTCCACGCTGCTTTTGAGATCATCAAAGATCGCTGCACTGCGCTTGAGCAGGGCCCGGCCATACAGCGTAAGCTCCACGCCCTGGGGGTTGCGATCGAAGACGCGGACTCCGAGCATGCTTTCGAGATCGGCGATCACCTTGGAGACCACCGGCTGCGAGATGGCGAGGTGCTTGGCTGCTTTCGCCATGCTGCCCCACTCCGCCACTGCCATTGCAACTTTCAGGTGCTGCAACTTGAGCCGTTGACCGATAACCTCGGTCCGCGCCATCTCGGTCCCCTATTCTGGATAGTTATAACCTTATAGTAAAAAAGCACTACCTCGATATTGCGAGAAAGGCTTAGCTTTTACGGCAATTCAGAGGCGATGTCAGCAGTGGCGAGGTATTAAACGCAATTATATCAGAAGACATCTGACTCGCGCGATAAACAAATTCAAAATAATGTCGAAACTCAAACGCGGCGAACCTTGAGTAGGCGATACGGTGACGGCTTTATCGCTGACGTCCGGTAAATTCCGGAATTATCTTTATTCTAATTCCAAATCCGAGTTTGAGTGTTATGAATTGTGAATCACCGGCTTATGGCAAGCTGACGCGCCTGACCGCGCGGGTTGCGAATTGTGGTTGCGGGTCGCGCGGTTCGAACACGCAAAGCATGGTTTCGCATTGAGCTCCGTGAAGGCCGCCCTGCTCTACGCGATTGGGGTATGGTCCGTCGTGACGGACCGGAAAAGAATGGGCATTGCCTCAAATCGCTGAGCGCCTTGGTGCATGGGGTCCGGCCCGACAACGCCCCTTTGATTTGACCCGCGTTTCGGCCGACATTGGGCAAAATCGCATTTCAGCCCGCCGGTTTGAGAGAGTCGGTTCGAATCGAGGCACAAGGGGCGATGAGCTGCGCACGATCCCGCAAAGTTGCAGACTTTGTGGACAAAGATCATGCGCAAAATCGAAGGGAGCCGAGCGGTGGGCGATTCGAGCCGAACGCATCCCGCCCTTATGGTCCATTCAAGTCAAAACACCGGAAACCGTGGGCCGCTTATTTCCGTGCGACAATGATGCCTTCGGTGAGTGTGAATCCAAGATCGCTCGGGCGGTGTTCCGCGCGTGTGAATGCGCGGAACGTTGGCGATCCTCCGAGGAGTCGCGCTCTCAGTTCGGCTCGTGTGGTGTCGTCAACCTGCTGCTGATCCGCCCACGGACCGAACACCATCGCCTTTTCGATCAGTTCCGCCTGAATTTCGGCGAGACCGGCCGTCGCGATGAGCCCACGCCATTCGGCAAGCGTCAGGCAGCGCATGTGGCTAGGGTCGCGCAACCGCTCGAAGTCGTTGTATTCATCGGCGGCCGCCGCGAGCGCCGCAGCGTCGCCTGCCGTCGTGCTCGCGTCGGGCGAGACATTGTCGACAAGCCCGAATTGGCCGCTCGGGCGCAGAACGCGGGCCGCCTCCGTCACGAACTTGCGGACGTCCGCGAAATGATGGGGTGCGATGCGGCAGGTGACGACGTCAAAGCTTGCATCGGCAAACGGCAACTGCTCGGCGCGCAAGCCCGCGAAGTGAATGTTCGCAATGCCGCGCTCACCGGCAAGGCCGCGCGCGACCGCCAGCATCGGCAGGGTCGGGTCGGACGCGATGACATCGCCGACATGCGGCGCGAGCGCCATCGCCATGTGACCGGCGCCGGTCGCGATATCGAGCGCGAGCCATCCGGGCTGCGGCGCCAAGAGCTCGACAAGCCGCCTCAGACTGTCGCCGGTGGCATGGGGACGGCTCGTCGCATAGCTCTGGGCGAACGCTCCGAAGCGCTCCTGGGCGAGCGATGTCGATTTGTGTTCCATCTGATGGGCGAGGCCGTGTTTGACAGTCCAGCACAGAGGGTAACCACGGCCGCGGGATGGTGCAAACCGGGCCGCCGTTCGGCTGTGCATTGTCTGCGGTGACATGGTTTAATGGTGCCCGGCGCAATGCCGATAGAGGGCGTCGGAGGCGAACGCATTGACTTCCCAGTCCAGCGACGGCGATCAAATTGTCCTCGTCGATCTTGATGACGTGCCGCAAGGGGTGGCATCCAAGGTAGAAGCGCATCGCCGCGGCTTGATGCACCGTGCGATCTCGGTGCTGGTGCGCAACCGTGCCGGCGGAATGCTGGTTCACCAACGCAATCCGGCCAAGTATCATTCCGGCGGCTTGTGGGCCAATGCCTGTTGCAGCCATCCGCGACCGGATGAGACGCCGCGCGAAGCGGCACGGCGTCGCCTCGCTGAGGAAATGGGGATAAGCTGCGCGGTGCTCCCGCTATTCACGGCGCATTATCGTGCCGCCGTTTCCAACGGCTATATCGAGGACGAGGTCGTGCATGTGTTCGGTGCGACTTACGACGGGCCGGTCACGCCCGATCCGGCCGAGGTGTCGCAGTGGAAATGGATTGCGCTGGCTGACCTAGGCGACGATGTCGCGCGGCACCCGGATCGGTACACGGTCTGGTTCCGGCACTATCTGCAAGTCCACGCAGCAGACATCGCCGCATGGATGAAGGCCGGCCGCGCCTAGAGGGGGATGCGTTCAGGTTGAAACGCCTCCCGCTCGATTACTTGTGCCCATCCGTCGCGGACTGCACTCGACGACGTATGGGGGATGATTTTGCGCATGATCTTGTCCGAAAAGTCTGCAACTTTACGGGATCATGCGCTGGCACCGGGAATCACAGAAGAAAAATTGATCGAGTGATGCCTTCGCGATCCCAAGCCGGCCGAAACCGGCGCCAACCAACGGACGGGGACAATGGACACGATCGTCGAGGCGGACAGGATGCTGTCGCGCAAGGATGGACCGGTCGGCTATGTGATCTTCAACAACCCCGAGCGCCGGAATGCCGTGTCGCTCGAAATGTGGGAAGCGACCTCGAAAATCCTGGCCGCATTCCGCGACGACAACAGCATCCGCGTCGTGGTGCTGACCGGTGCCGGGGACAAGGCGTTCGTGTCCGGCGCCGACATCTCCCGTTTCGAGAATGAGCGCGCGACCTTGCAGGCCGTCACCGTCTACAATGAAGCAGTGGAACGGGCCAATGCGGCGATTCACGAATATCCCAAACCGACCATCGCGATGATCCGTGGCTATTGCATTGGCGGCGGCGTGGGCCTCGCGCTTTCCTGCGACCTGCGCATCTGTTCTGATGATGCGCGTTTTGCCGTTCCGGCCGCAAAGCTCGGCCTCGGCTATCCGTTCTACGGCCTGAAAAAACTTGTCGACATTGTGGGGCCGGCATTTGCCAAGGAGATTTTCTTCACGGCGCGCCAGTTCGATGCCGAGGAGGCGCGCCAGATGGGTCTCGCCAACCGCGTCGTACCCGCAGAAGAACTCGAGAGCTACGTCGGCAAATACGCGCAGATGATCGCCGCAAATGCCCCGCTGACGCTCGCCGCCAGCAAGTTCGCCATCGGCGAAGTGGTCAAGGATGAACGGCAGCGCGATCTCGCAAAATGCGCAGCGATGGTCGAGCAGTGCTTCCGGAGCGGCGACTATACCGAGGGCCGTCGCGCGTTCATGGAAAAGCGCAAGCCGGTCTTCACCGGCACCTGACCAGTTGTAAGCGCATGATGCCGAAAAGTTGCAGACCTTTCGGACAAGGTCATGTGCAAAATCACCCCGCATCCGTCGTCGAGCGCAGTCCGCGACGAATGGGCGAAAAAGAACCGAGCGGGAGGTTATTCAAGTTGAATGCATCCCGCCCTAAGTCGAAGGACACGCGCGCGCTTGCCGTTGCCGAAGCGCTGGCCGAGGGGATCGCCGCGATCGACCCGGCGCGCCTGCCGCTGGTCATGCGGGCGAAATGCCAGGATGTGGTGATCGATGTCGTCGGGCTGTGCCTTGCTGCGCGGCGCGAAGACTATGTGCAGGCGACGCTCTCGGCCTGCGATGAGGCTGGGCCGTGCACCGCGATCGGCCATGCACGCGGGCTCGGCGCCGCCGACGCGGCGCTCGTGAACGGCACCGCGGCGCATGGCGAGGATTTCGACGATACGTTCGAGGGAGGGCCGGTACACGCGGGCGCCGTCATCGTGCCCGCCGTGCTGGCCGCCTGCGAGCGCCATCGGCCGGACGGTATGGCCGCGCTCGCTGGTATCGCGGTCGGGGTGGAAACGATGTGCCGGCTCGCCGTGATGGCGCCCGGGCGAGTGCACAAGGCCGGCTTTCACCCCACCGCCGTGTTCGGCGCGCCGGCCGCGGCGGCGGGGGTCGCCGCAGCGCTGGGCCTGGATCGGCGCGGCATTGTCGATGCGCTCGGAATAGCAGGCAGCATGGCGTCAGGCATCATCGAGTATCTTGCCGAAGGCGCCTGGACCAAACGCATGCATGCCGGCTGGGCGGCCCAGTCCGGCTTGCGCGCGGCGCTGATGGCCCGCCAAGGCTTTGTCGGTCCTCGTACGGTTTTCGAAGGCCCGCACGGCCTCTTTTTCGGCTTTGCCCACACGCGAAGCGCCAATTTCGATGCCCTGGTCAGCGGCTTCGGCACGCGTTGGCTCGCGGAGACGGTCGCCTTCAAGCCGTACCCGTGCGGGACGATGACGCATCCCTATATCGATTGCGCGCGCCGGCTTGCCGCGCGCGGCATCGGCGCCGGCGAGATCGTCGAACTCGTGTGCGAAGCCGCCGAGGGTACCGTACATCGTTTGTGGGAGCCGCTCGCAGACAAGCAGCGGCCGCCGAACGGTTATGCCGGCAAGTTCTCGACGCCGTACTGCATCGCCGCCGGTTTCGTGCGCGGCGACGTCGGTCTCGCCGATTTCACCGACGCCGCAGTCAGGGATCAGGCGGTGCTCGCGATGGCCGCCAAGGTTCGCTACGTGATCGATCCGGCCAATCCATATCCGAACGAATTCACCGGTCACATCCGCGCCGCGCTTGCCGACGGCAACATAGTCGAAGAACGTCAGCCGCACCTGCGCGGCGGCGCCCACGAACCGCTCACGCGTTCCGACCTCAAGCAGAAATTCGTCGCCAATGCCCGCCACGGCGGTTGGCCGCAGCAGCGGATCGATGAGGCCTTATCGGTCGCGAGCGCGCTTTTCGAACATCCGCTCGATCTCAAAGCGCTGCGCGCCTGATCACTTGCTCCAGGTCGCGACGACCCCGGCTCCGCGCATGACCGACCATTTGTTCTTGTCGCCGGGAACCACCGTGTAGCAGGCGGGCTGGCTGCCTTTCCAAGTCGTGCAGTACCCTTCGTTGTCTAGCTTCCACTCGCCTTCGCTCTTCGCCCCGCCCTTTCCGGCCGGAACGCGACTCGCCTTGCCATCGGCGGTGAAGGTCATCTTGAATTTGACGCCGCCCGGCGTCGCGGCGTTGAAGGCCTGCCCGGTGAAGAAGGTCGACTGGATTTCGGCGGGCGTCAGCTTGGTGGCGGCTGTGGCGGTACCCGACGAAATCATGACGCAAGAAAGGATCAATACTGTACGTGCACGCATTGCGATCCCCCGTTTGAAACGCGAACACCCTCGCATCGTACCTCAATTTCGCAGGCGACGCATCCGTGCGAGGCGCTTTTTCTGCTCCGCCCATGCCGCCGCATGCCGGGAGGCCGGTGAGTGTTGTGCGTCGGAGGGGTCGGCCGAGGTCTAGTCGAGGGTACTACAACACCGAAACGCCCGGTCCGCCGCTGCGCGAATTTACTGCTTCCCTCGCGCGACCTTCGGAGAAAATGCCTTTCGGGCAGCGCAGAGACAAAGCACCGCGCTGTGGTGGGGTTCACTGGCTTGTCGCACGGCGAACGCGTTGCTAACCAAGGCCCCCTTCTCTCGAGATGTCCGGAATGCCGCCATGGCCGATTCCAAGAGCGACGAGACGAGGCCGACCAATAGGCTCAAGGCGCGGTTGCCGCGGGGCCTCATTGATCGCGCCCCAGCGGAAATCGCCGCCACCCGGCGAATGACCGACATTATTCGCAAGGTGTACGAGCTCTACGGCTTCGAGCCGGTGGAAACGCCGGCGTTCGAATACACCGATGCGCTGGGCAAGTTCCTGCCCGACCAGGACCGACCCAATGAAGGCGTGTTCTCCTTCAAGGACGACGACGAGCAGTGGCTGTCGTTGCGTTACGACCTGACGGCGCCGCTCGCCCGTTATGTGGCTGAAAACTTCGATCGATTGCCAAAGCCTTATCGCAGCTATCGCGCCGGCCATGTATTTCGCAACGAGAAACCGGGCCCCGGCCGGTTCCGGCAGTTCATGCAATTCGATGCCGACACGGTCGGCAGCGCCACGATGGCGGCCGATGCCGAGATCTGCATGATGGCGGCCGATACCATGGAAGCGCTCGGTATCCCGCGCGGCAGCTATGTTGTGAAGGTCAACAACAGGAAGCTGTTGGACGGCCTCATGGACGTGATCGGACTGCCCAAAGACCCGACTTCCCCACAGCGCCTCACCGTCCTGCGTGCGCTCGACAAGTACGAGCGGCTAGGACCGCAGGGCGTTCGCGCCTTGCTGGGTCCGGGCCGCAAGGATGAAAGCGGAGATTTCACCCGCGGCGCCGGTCTCGCGGCGGGCCAGATCGATGATCTGATGATGGTCTTTGAAGCAACGCCAGACGCCGGCGAGGACCTCGACAATCTCCCCGAGTGGGAGCGGCAGGATACCAGTTTCGTCGCGGCTCAACTCGACTTGACCACGGGCCGGCTGATGCGGGAAATCTCATCCGAATTTCGTCTCGGCCGGATTCCGGTCAACAATGCCCGGACGATTTCGATGCTGCAAGGCTGGTTTGGCAACGCGCCCAAAATCGACGAGGCGCTGCGCGAATTGGCGGAAATCAACGATCTCGCTCGCGCGGGGCGTTACGGCAGCAAGCGCATCTTCATCGATCCTGCTGTCGTGCGCGGCCTCGAATATTACACTGGCCCGGTCTACGAGGTCGAACTCACCTTTCCGATCAGCGGCGAGGACGGCAAGTCGGTGCGGTTCGGCTCCGTCGCCGGAGGAGGCCGTTATGACGGCCTCGTCGCGCGATTTCGCGGCGAACCGGTGCCGGCGACGGGATTCTCGATCGGCGTATCGCGACTGTTGGCGGCGCTGACGCATCTTGGCAAGATCGACGCCACGCCGGTGCCGGGGCCGGTGATCGTCACCGTGTTCGATCAGGATCGCGTCGCCGATTATCAGCGGATGACGGCGGCCTTGCGCGAAGCAAACATCCGTGCCGAGCTTTATCTCGGCGGCGGCCGCGTCGCGGCACAGATGAAGTACGCCGACCGGCGCGGCAGTCCATGCGTGGTGATCCAGGGCGGGCTCGAAAAGGCCAAAGGCGTGGTGCAGATCAAGGATTTGGCGCGCGGGGCAGAACTCGCCGGGATGAGCAAACAGCGCGAGGACTATCTGCAAAAGCAGGCCGAGGCGCAGTTCGCTGTTGCCGAGGACAAGCTCGTTGAGGCTGTGCGCCAGGTGCTGGACCGCCATCACGTGGAATGGGACTGAGGCCGCTGCGGCGAACCGCACGCGAGGGTGGAATACGGCGCACCGCCGGACTTTCAGGGGGCCGACAGCTTCGCGACAAGCGCGGTGTCGCAAAACTGGGTGAATTTTGAAATCCGCCCATGCTGAAATTCGATGAAATCGGCAAGCTCGGTGTCGACCGTGCGGCCAGTGAGCGTCGCCGTCACCGTAATGCGGCTGCGAACGGCAGCTCGATCACCATCGATGATCAACATGATGATCTCGTGGCGTTCAAATTTGAACAGGCGCATCAACTCGGCGAAACCCGCGCGCAACTGTTCCGTCCCGATCGTCCGCGGCGGCGACGATCGAGGATCGCCGATCATCTCGAACTGAGCGTTTGGATCGAAGCTGCGCATGATCTCTTCGAGATCGCCGCGAACGCGGGCTGCATAGGCGTCACGAATGAGCTTCTCGATCGTGCCACGATCCGCCATGGGTTACTCCTTCGATCCGCGTCGTTTCGGTGTATGTATCGCATCCAGCAGTCTGCGCAAAAAGGTCTCCTGTTGAGCCTGCGAACAGGATTCATGTTTTTGTGTTTGGAATCAAATTGGCGGCCGTGATGCGGGGCCGATTTCACTTCCAATTGACCAGCGCGGCTGAAAGCCGAACTGGCAAGATCTTCGTCGGAAAAAGCCTGCAACTTTTCGGGATCATGCGCTAGCAATGTGATGCACCTCACATACATATCGTTGGTGAGCGATTACGCCGACCTAACAGCTTTGTTAGGAGGAGCCAAATGACCAAGCTCGTCGCAATTGCTGCACTGACGTTTGTGCTGGTCCCCGGATTGGCGCCTGTCGCGGCCTCGGCTCAGCCCTACGACCGCTTTGGGTCGACACTGGAATATAACCCGGCACGGGGCAGTCCGGGACCAGGAAATGGGCCGGAGTGGAAAGGGTATCCGAGCGATCACAATACGGTTTGGCGGAACGGGCGTTATCGCGGCAACGACCCTGACGAGAACATTCGCCGTCAGTTGATGCGTGACAAGTAGCAGTCGGCACTAGCGCGTGGGACGAGTTGAAGCGGATTGTGATCGGCAGGGTCGGGGCCTCGATGAACGGTCGAGAACCGGCTGACCCCAGCAGGCTTGCCGCGCGCGGCCAGGATGGTTATTCCGCTGCGGCCTCGACTTCTCGGTCGTAAGTACCGCGATCAGGACGCCGGATCGAGAATTTCGTTCCCGGCGTTGCCATGAAATAATCGTGATAGCCGGCGCGGGCGATGGGGTGCATTGCAGCCGTATCCAGCAGGCCGTCGCGGATGTAGCGGTCATCGATATGGACTCCGACCACTTCGCCGAAGACCACATAGCGGTTGGTGAGTTGACCGTCGGCGTCGGGAAGCTGCACCGTCTGAATCCATCGGCACTCGATCGCGCATGGTGACGCCGCGACGCGCGGGGCACGCACCAGGAGCGAGGGCGCCGGCTCCAGGCCCGCCTCTCTCATCTCATTCACGCCGCGCGGATAGGTGGCCGAAGTGGCGTTCATGTGCTCGCGTAGTTCGAAGGTCGCGAGATTGCAGACGAACTCCCGGCTTTCTTCGGCAAAGACGACGGAGTCCTTACGGCCGTCGGACGCGAACATCACTACGGGAGGATCGGCCGAAACCGCGTTGAAGAACGAATAAGGAGCGAGGTTGATCTCGCCTTTCGCGCTGATCGAACTGATCCAGCCGATCGGGCGCGGTGCGACGATCGCCTTGAAGGGATCGTGCGGCAATCCGTGGTTTCGTTTACGCGGCTCGTAGAACATGTGTGCTCCTGGAACCGGCAGGCGTTCACCTTAATCGCCTGCCGGCGGTTCCCTTCGATTTTGCGAATGATCTTGTTCGAAGAGTCTGCAACTTTTCGGGATCATGCGCTTGCGCGGGATGATCCAACCCAAACGATCATTATCCGCGGCGCAGGTGGACACCAATAGTGCCGCCCAGGCTTGGGTTGAGCAAACGGCGACTGCGGGAACCCGAGCTCAATCCTTTTTATGCGGGAAGCTCGCAAAGGGAAATTTGGGGCATCCTTCACCCAGATGACCCTGCCCTTTCCCGGCGGCCGGCGTTCCTCCGGGAGCGCTGGGGCGAGGACTTCAGGTGGCTAGGCACACGAAAAAAAGCAGGGCCGGTGCCCTGCTTTTGCCGCAAGTTTTTGCCGGTCGTCTCCGGTATTTTGGCCGGAGTGGCATCGGTTGACCGCGCCGCCGGATTCCTCCCACAGACTTGGACCGCACCCGCCGAGGCGCACGCACGCATAGGTAACGGGGCTTGGAACCGGTACTGGAGTTGTTTCCGATTGTCACCATGGTTGTCGTGCAGTGCACCATCAACGCCATTTTCCTGCCGGGCGCTCCTCAGTCCCGTGAGGCGGTCACTCGGCATGCTTGGAGGCAAAGTCGGATCGGGAAATCGAGGATCTCGACCCCGCGACTGCCCCCGCGATCGGTTGCCGCGGCGGGACGGCGAATCCCACCGTTCTAAGCAGGCCGCGGGAATAGCCGCTGGCCGATCAATCCGCGCGCACCGGGCGCGAACCTCTTTCCAGACCTCGCTCCGGTGGGTGTTTTGGAGGCCGCGCCGTCCCGGATTCATGAAGACCGTTTCAGCCGACTGCCAAATCTCCGCCGAGTGTAGGTCGAAGTGGCCACCCTTGTGTTTTGCCGGACAATCCGCTTTGACTGCGCCCCCTGATCCACGTGAACCGGTGCACGGCACCCATGCGACTGTCTCGTTACTTCCTGCCGATCCTGCGGGAGACCCCGAAGGAAGCCGAAATCATCTCGCATCGCCTGATGCTGCGGGCCGGGATGGCGAGACAGGAGGCGGCCGGAATCTACGCGTTCCTTCCTCTTGGGACGCGGGTGCTCCACAAGGTCTGCCGCATCGTTCGCGAGGAGCAGGACCGCTCCGGCGCGATCGAAATGCTGATGCCGACCATCCAGCCCGCTGAACTCTGGCGCGAGAGCGGGCGCTACGACGACTACGGCAAGGAAATGCTGCGCATCCGCGACCGCCATGAGCGCGACATGCTCTACGGCCCGACCAACGAGGAGATGATCACGGAAATCTTCCGTGCCTATGTGCGCTCCTACAAGGATTTGCCGCTCAACCTCTACCATCTGCAATGGAAATTCCGCGATGAGGTGCGTCCGCGTTTCGGCACCATGCGCTCGCGCGAATTCCTGATGAAAGACGCCTATTCGTTCGACCTCGACCACGCCGGCGCACGGCACTCCTACAACAAGATGTTCGTTGCCTATCTGCGCACCTTTGCCCGGCTCGGCTTGCGTGCCATTCCCATGGTCGCCGACACCGGCCCGATCGGCGGCAATTTGAGCCACGAATTCATCATTCTCGCTTCGACCGGGGAAAGCGAGGTTTTTTGCCATCGCGACTACCTCGACTTCGCGGTTCCGGATGCGGACGTGAATTTCGACGATGTCGCCGCGTTGCAGAGCATCGTCGATACCTGGACATCGCTCTATGCCGCGACCTCCGACAAGCACGAGCCGGCCCAGTTCGAGACGCTGGCCGCCGAGACGCGATTATCGGCGCGCGGTATCGAGGTGGGGCATATCTTCCATTTCGGGACCAAATATTCCGTGCCGATGCGCGCGCTTGTGGCCGGACCGGACGGCGCGGAGCATGCCGTCCACATGGGGTCTTACGGCATCGGTCCAACGCGACTCGTGGCTGCGATCATCGAGGCCCACCACGACGACGCGGGTATCAAGTGGCCGGAAGCGGTGGCGCCGTTCAAGGTCGCGATCCTTAATCTCAAGCAGGGCGGCGCGGACACCGACGCGGTCTGCGAGCAGCTCTATCGCGACCTTTCTGCCCGCGGTGTCGAGGTTCTCTACAATGATCTCGAGGAGCGGCCCGGCGCGAAATTCGCCGCCACCGACCTGATCGGCATTCCCTGGCACATTCTGGTCGGACCAAAGGGGCTTGCCGAGGGCAAGGTCGAGCTCAAGTGCCGCGCCGATGATAGTCGCATGTTGATGAAGCCGCCCGATGCCGTCGAGCGCCTAGCGCGCTGACCTCGCCGCCTATGGGTGCCGTGGCGGATCGCCACGCCCGCAATCAGGGTTCCCGCGAAAATAACTATCCTTCTTATGGCAGTGTCCCGCATCAGCGTGGTGATTCCTGCCAAGTACCGGAGCAGTTGTTTTCGCGGGTGCCGTCAAGAATCTGTGCGCGACGCTGCGACGCAGGCAAATCCCGGTGGCGCTGAACTGCCAGAATCGGGTGATATCGCGGCATGGAAAAGGATCAATGACCGACCTGGCCCAACCCGTGACAAGGGGGACACCCCCGTTCGCCCCGTTCGAGTGGATGCTGTCGCTGCGGTATCTGCGTGCGCGGCGGCGCGAGGGCTTCATCTCGGTGATCGCCGGCTTTTCTTTCCTCGGCATCATGCTCGGGGTCGCGACGCTCATCATCGTGATGGCGGTGATGAACGGATTCCGGACCGAACTGCTCGACAAGATCCTCGGCCTCAATGGTCACCTGCTGATTCAACCGCTCGATTCGCCGCTCACCGATTGGGAGGCGGTCGCGAGCCGCGTGGCAATGGTCCCCGGTGTCCGCCTCGCGGCTCCGGTCGTTGAAGGCCAGGCGCTGGCCTCCTCGCCATTCAATGCCAACGGCGTGCTGGTGCGCGGCATCCGTGGTGCCGATCTGGCGCGGCTTGGGTCGATTGCGAGCAATATCAAGCAGGGGACGCTTGACGGCTTCGATCAAGGGCAGGGGGTCGCGATCGGCCGCCGGCTGGCCGAGCAGTTGTCGTTGCGTGCAGGGGACAACGTGACGCTGGTGTCGCCCCGCGGTGCCGTGACGCCGATGGGCACCACGCCCCGGATCAAGCCTTACAAGATTGCCGCCGTGTTCGAGATCGGCATGTCGGAGTACGATGCCGCGTTCGTCTACATGCCGCTGCCGGAGGCTCAGGCCTATTTCAATCGCCCCGGCGACGTGACTGCGATCGAGCTCTACGTGAACAATCCGGACCGCATCGACCGCTATCGCCAAGCGATCAGCGACGCCGCGCAACGGCCGATCTTTATGATCGACTGGCGTCAGCGCAATGCCACCTTCTTCAATGCGCTTCAAGTCGAGCGCAACGTCATGTTCCTGATCCTTACCTTGATCGTGCTGGTGGCGGCGCTCAACATTGTCTCCGGCCTCATCATGCTGGTGAAGGACAAGGGCCCGGACATCGCGATCATGCGTACCATGGGCGCGACCCAGGGTGCGATCATGCGCATCTTCCTGATTACCGGGGCCTCGATCGGTGTCGTCGGCACGGTGATTGGCTTCCTTGTCGGCGTGGTGATCTGCACCAATGTGGAGTTGATCCGCCAGTTTCTGTCCTGGCTGACCGATACCAACCTGTTCCCGCCCGAGCTTTATTTCCTGTCCCGCCTGCCGGCGGAAATGGATTTTGGAGAAACGACCGCCGTCGTGGTGATGGCGCTGACGCTGTCCTTCCTCGCGACGCTTTACCCGTCCTGGCGCGCCGCGCGGCTCGATCCGGTCGAAGCGCTGCGCTACGAGTAACGTAATGGCCGACGACAAACCGGCGATCTATCTCAAGGGCATCGAACGCCATTACCGGCAGGGAGACGCCACGCTCGATATTCTTTGCGGCGCCGAACTCGCGGTCTGGGCCGGGCAATCGGTGGCGCTGATCGCGCCTTCGGGAGCAGGCAAGTCGACGCTGTTGCACATTGCCGGTCTGCTCGAGCAGCAGGATGCCGGCGAGGTCTTTTTCCATCAGACCGCGACTTCCAAGCTTGGCGATGCCGCGCGCACCCGGCTGCGGCGCACCGAGGTTGGTTTCGTCTACCAGGCGCATCATCTGCTGCCGGAATTTACGGCGCTCGAAAATGTGATGCTGCCGCAAATGGTGCGCGGCCTGCCCAGCCGGAAGGCGCGTGGTCGCGCGGTTGAACTTTTGGGCTATCTCGGACTCAAGGAACGGCTCGGTCACCGGCCAAGCGAACTCTCCGGCGGTGAACAGCAGCGCGTCGCGATCGCGCGTGCGGTCGCCAATGCGCCGCGCATCCTGCTCGCGGACGAGCCGACGGGGAACCTCGACCCGCGCAC
The DNA here is from genome assembly GCA_963844635.1 of uncultured Alphaproteobacteria bacterium. Classification (GTDB taxonomy): domain Bacteria; phylum Pseudomonadota; class Alphaproteobacteria; order Rhizobiales; family Xanthobacteraceae; genus JAJPKK01. The sequence goes on along the minus strand of CAWJPD010000008.1, from coordinate 411,428 downwards.
CTCCGAGCGGGTTTTTTCGGCGCTGACGCAACTCGTGACCGCCTCCGGGCTTGCCGCAATCGTCGCGACCCACAACCTCGATCTCGCGGCGCGCATGGACCGTCGCGTCACGCTGCGTGAAGGCAAGGTCATCGAACTGGATTGAGACACGGCGCTGTACCGGCAGCAGCCGTCCCGAAGGGCCGCGCCAACCTCCGCCGAATCGGCTGATGAACGCGCTGCCGACGCAGAGCCAATTCCTGTCAGCGCACGTTTTGCCTCCCCGGCAGCAGGGCGTTTGCACCCCAAGGTCTCGTTGAAATGAAACGGCCGGCGCCGCGCCGGCCGATTTCTCCTTGGTCTCTCAGTAGCCGTTATCGAACGGCGAGGTATCGGGTAGCCGACCGACCAGTTGCCGATCATATCCGGCATTTCTGCCCGACGGCGCCCTGTCTTGCGGTCTTGCAAATCCATAGGTCCCGGCGATCGCGCCGTGATGCCTTACCGGCTGCGCCGCAAAGGAGGGGGTTGCGACGAGCGTGGCGAAGGCTGCGAGAATGGCAAATTTCACTGGGGACATCGTCGTATTCCTTCTGCTGCAATCCTGATGAACGGTCATCTGCGGTCCAGAGAATCCTTGAACCGCCATGACTGAACCGTTCGGTCAGAAAATAGCTACTCGTTTGGCGAATTCAAGTGACCGAACGGTTCGGTTAAGAAGGAAAAGTGGACTGAGAATCTGAGGAGGATTAGAGGAACCAAAAATGCGGGGTCTCACCACATCGAGTTTTCAAGCGTTCGGCACGATGGATTGACACAGAACATATAGTGAACTAAATTCTCCTTCCGTTCTCAAGGAGGGTATCATGTTCCGTGCTTTTCTTGCCGAGGCAGCGGCCCTGGCGTCAATTTCCTTGTTTGTCGGAATGGTGCTGGTGTGGGCGCAGGTGCTCTCGACGCTGTGATGGCGAGCGGGGATTCTATTCCCGGGAATTTTCTTGGTCCGTTCGACCGCTCGGTGAAGGCGCACCGTTTTCCGTTCCCCTGCTTGTGAACGGCGGGGAGCAGGCCTTCGCCGCTCTGGACAGAGGCGGGATGCGGTCGCCAGGATCGAAATAGTGAGGGAATCGTGCCGGCTGCGAAATGGTGGCCGCGATTTACGATCTGGAAGGCTCCATGCCCGTCGGTTTTGTCCATCTTCACGTTCATTCCGCCTATTCGCTGCTTGAGGGCGCCCTTCCGATTGCGCGCATTGCGGAGCTTGCAAAGGCCGACCGGCAGCCGGCGGTGGCCTTGACCGATACCGACAACATGTTCGGCGCACTGGAGTTTTCCGACAAGCTCGCCGCTGCAGGCATCCAGCCGATCATCGGTTGCGCTTTGTCAATCGATTGGGGGGATCGCGAGCAGCAATCGCGCAGCCAGTCGCCGATGGGCGTGTTGCACGCGTTTCCGCGGCTCGTTCTGCTTGCCGCGAGCGAAGCGGGATACCACAACCTGCTGCATCTTTCGTCGCGGGCGTTCCTTGACCAGCCCGCAAATGAGCCGGCGCACATCAAGGCCGCATGGCTCGATGGGCTTTGCGATGGCTTGATCGCACTGTCCGGCGGCGCGGATGGCCCCCTAGATGCGGCGATCCGGGCGGGGCAGCATCCGCTTGCGTCGGTTCGCGCCGATGCGCTGCGGCGTCTTTTCGACGACCGCTTCTATGTCGAGTTGCAGCGGCACGGCAGTTCCGATCAGCGCGAGGTCGAAAAGGTGTTGATTGACCTCGCCTACGAAAAGTCCGTGCCGCTGGTGGCAACAAACGAGCCGTTTTTTGCGGGAGCGGACGACTATGAGGCGCATGACGCTCTTCTCTGCATCGCCGAGGGTCGCCTGATTTCGGAAACCCAGCGTCGACATCTCACGGTCGAACACCGCTTCAAGACCCGTACGGAGATGATGGCGCTGTTTGCCGACCTGCCGGAAGCGCTCGAATCTACCGTCGAGATCGCCGAACGGTGCTCGTTCCGGCCGTCGCCACGCAAGCCAATCCTGCCGTGCTTTTCCGCGGCGGGAGAGGGGACCGCGGTCGATGAGGCGGCGCAGCTGCGCCGCCGCGCCCTGGAGGGACTGCAAGCGCGTATCGATGCTCACGGAATTGCGCCGGGCACGACCGAGGGAGCCTACCACGAGCGGCTCGCCTACGAACTCTCCGTGATCGAGCGGATGGCCTATGCCGGCTATTTCCTGATCGTCTCCGACTTCATTCAGTGGTCGAAGTCGCAACACATTCCGGTCGGCCCCGGACGCGGTTCGGGCGCAGGCTCCCTGGTCGCCTATGCGCTCACCATCACGGATCTGGACCCGCTGCGTTTCGGGCTGTTGTTCGAGCGTTTTCTGAACCCCGAACGCGTGTCGATGCCGGACTTTGACATCGATTTTTGCCAGAACAGGCGAGACGAGGTGATCCGTTACGTGCAAGGCCGTTATGGCCGGGACCAGGTCGCGCAGATCATCACTTTCGGCAGCCTGCAAGCCCGAGCGGTGCTCCGCGATGTCGGCCGCGTACTGGAAATGCCCTACGGGCAGGTCGACCGGCTGTGCAAGCTCATTCCGAACAACCCGGCGGCGCCGGTGACGCTCGCCCGCGCGATCGAGGGGGAGCCGCGGCTGCAGGCGGAGCGTGACCGCGAGCCGATCGTCGCGCGCGCATTTGCGATCGCCCAGAAGCTTGAGGGACTTTTCCGCCACGCCTCCACCCACGCGGCTGGAATCGTGATCGGCGACCGGCCGCTCGCGGAGCTGGTGCCGCTCTACCGCGATCCGAAATCCAATATGCCGGTGACCCAGTTCAACATGAAGTGGGTGGAGCAGGCGGGCCTCGTCAAATTCGATTTTCTCGGTCTCAAGACTCTGACTGTGCTCGAAACAGCGGTGAAGCTGGTCGCGGGGCGCGGCATCACTGTCGAGCTGTCCCGTTTGCGGCTCGACGACGGTCCAACGTACGAAATGCTCGCGCGCGGCGAAACGGTCGGCGTGTTCCAGGTGGAAAGTCAGGGCATGCGGCGCGCGCTGATCGACGCGCGGCCTGACCGGTTTGAGGACATTATCGCGCTTAATGCGCTTTATCGTCCGGGGCCGATGGCCAACATCCCGACCTATTGTACCCGCAAGCACGGCGCCGAACCGGCCGACTACATTCACCCCAGGATCGAACCAATCCTGCGCGAGACGTTCGGCGTCATCATCTATCAGGAACAAGTGCTGCAGATCGCGCAGGTGCTGGCCGGGTATTCGCTTGGCCAAGCCGATCTCTTGCGCCGTGCCATGGGCAAGAAGATCAAGAAGGAAATGGAAGCGCAGCGCGCGATCTTCGTCGCCGGCGCCGTCGAGCGCGGCACCGAGCGCGCGCAGGCCGAGACGATCTTCGAATTGTTGGCACGGTTTGCCGATTACGGCTTCAACAAGAGCCACGCTGCGGCTTACGCGCTCGTCACTTATCAGACGGCCTATTTGAAGGCGCATTTCCCGGCTGAGTTCATGGCCGCGTCGATGACCCTCGATATGGGAAATACGGACAAGCTGTCCGAATTCCGCGCCGAAGCGGTGCGGCTCGGAATCGTCATCGAGCCGCCCTCGATCAATCGTTCAGGCGTCGAATTCGAAGTCGCGGGCATGACGATCCGGTATGCGCTCTCGGCGCTGAAAGGGGTGGGCCGGGCGGCGGTGGAAGCGATCGTCGCCGAGCGCGGGCAGCGTCCGTTCAGCGACCTTGCCGATTTCGCGCAACGGGTCAACCCGCGCGTGGTCAACAAGCGGGTGCTGGAAAGCCTCTCCGCCGCCGGTGCTTTCGATCAGCTGGAGCCCAATCGGGCGCGAGCCTTCGCCGCCGTTGATCTCATCCTCGCCGCCGCGCAGCGCGCTTACGATGCCGCCGCGAGCGGTCAAAGCGAATTGTTCGGCGGTAGCGCCGGACCCGAACCGCTCCGCCTGCCCGAGGTGCCGGCCTGGCTCGCGGCGGAGCGGCTGCAATGCGAATTCGACGCCGTGGGCTTCTTCCTCTCCGGGCATCCGCTCGATGATTACGCGGGCGTGCTCAAGGACCTGCAAGTCCAGCCCTGGGCGGCCTTCGCCCGTGCCGTCAAAACGGGCGTGACCGCCGGAAAGGTCGCCGCGACCGTCGTCTCGCGCGCCGAGCGACGCACCAAGAGCGGGAACAAGATGGGCATTATCGGCCTCTCGGACCCATCCGGGCACTACGAGGCGATCATTTTTGCGGAAGGCCTCGCCCAATACCGCGATCTGCTCGAACCCGGCAGTCCGGTGCTGCTCGGGGTTGCCGCGGAGGCGCAAGGCGACGAGGTACGCGCGCGCATCCACACGGTCGAGGCGCTCGATCACGCCGCGGCGAAGGTTCAGAAGGGGTTGCGCATCTTCCTGAGGGACGAACAGCCTCTCGAAGCCGTCGCCAAACGGCTGAACTCCAGCGGTCACGGCGCGGCCGGTACAGCCGACGCAATCGCTCATCCGGTTATGGAAATTGGAAAGGCACGCGCAAAGTCGAACGGCGGCGGCCGACCGGCGGTCAAAGTGGAGGCGCAGCGCGACCCCCAGGGCGAAGGAGAGGTCAGCCTCGTCGTGCTGCTCGAAAGAGGTGGCGAAGTCGAAGTGCGCCTGCCCGGGCGCTACAAGGTGAGCCCGCAGGTGGCAGGCGCCATCAAGGCAGTCCCGGGCGTCATCGAGGTGCGTGCGATCTGAGCGGAGGTGAAAGCGCCCGCTCCCGGTCTTTCCGTCGTGACAGCGCCGCAGCCCGGATAAGCGCCGTCCGCGGTACGTCTGCGCCGCGGCACAATGCGGCGCGATCCGGGATCATTATCAGGCGGTCTTCGGCATCCTGCGATCCGGATGTCGCGGCGCAACGTCGGGCAATTTTCGGGCAGCTGGGACAGGATGCTGCGGCTTTCGTTCGCCATCGGAACCGCGCCGCCGAAATGGAGAAGCTCGTCGAACCGCGCGAAGGCAACCTCGTCACTCGGCCGCCGCCCTGTCCGGATCGGCCACCGGACACAGGCTGATATCGTGGCCGGTCAGGTTCGTCTCGATCGGCAGGCACGGCTTGTCGGCGAGCTTCTGGCCGAACTGCCCCAGCAGGGCATTCAGCTTCTGCGGGTTGAAAGCATCGACGCTGACGACGAATTTCGGGCGACCCGGCGCGCGCATGAGCCGCTTTACGTCGTCGGCAAGGATATTGTTTTGCGAGATTTCGAGATAGTTGTTCTCGATGCCGATATATTGCACGTGCGGATTGGCGTAGGGGATGAAGAACGCCACCGGGTCCCAGGTGGCCACCAGGACAATGGCATCGTCTGGCAATGGCGGAACGTGCACGGCGACGTATTCGTCGCCGAACTTTCCGCGGCCCCAGTTCAGGTACGCCGTCGTTGACGCCGCGAGAGCAAGCAGCGCGATCGCCGCAACGATGCGTACGGCGCCTCTGTCGAAAAGCCAGATCAGCGCGCCCATGGTGACGACGCCGGTCAGCATCTCGAGCGGGACCGAGTATCGGTAATAGCCGAAGCTCGCCGCCCATGAGAAATACGAGACGATGACGAACAAATAGACGAGGTCGAGGCCCGGCGTCTGCGCCCATAGGCCGTCGCGGCGGCAGCCGTGTCGGAAAAACCGGGCGGCGAGGCCGATCACGCCGGCGATCATCGCGAGTTCGGCAATCGCGCCGCGCCAGTCGCGGAACGGCGGCTCGGCAACGATGTAGGTGTCGACCTTCGTCCAATAGAACGGATAGGCGATCCATTGCCAAATATTGTGCGGAATGAAACGATCGTCCCTGATCGCGGTCGGTTCGAAATACGGCGAATGGAAAATCTGGTTCAGGTAGGGAAAGGTCGGGTTGCCGTAGTCGAGCCACAGCGTGATCATGTGATGGGCGGTCACCGACAGGAAACCCAACGTTCCTGCGATCGCGAAACCAATTAGGCCGGCGATCGAGCGGCGCCGGATCGCGGCCAGCAGCGCCACAAGGCACAGCGCAGGCAGAAAGGGCGATGACGTATATTTCAGCCCGATCCCAAGGCCAGCGGCAACGCCGGCGCCGGCGAAACCCGGCCATGGTTTCTGCCTGACGGGCTCGGCGACTCTGAGGAGTCCCACAATGCGCCCATGACGAACAGCGAGCTGGTCAAGTCATTGGTCGCGGTACCGACAAGTCCCACGAAGCCCGCGCCCGAGACGCCCATCGCGAAAGCCGCAGCGCGAAGCGTAAGGCGCTGCGCCGTCCCCGGCGGGCGCAGCACCTGCCACGAGATCGCCAGCAGGAACGCGGCATTCGAGCCCATGCACCGCGCCCATGATGAAGGCAATGAGGCGCGGCGCGCTGTTCAGCGGCGACGAAATGAGGCCGTAGAACAGGAAATCCGCCGTGGGATTGAGAAACCCCTGCTCCTGCGCTGGGCCGATGTCATAAAGGTAGCGTCCGTGCAGATAGGCCCAGGGCGCGTAGAGATGATAGTAGCGCAGGTCCCAGTAATTGTCGGGACCAAGCGCAACCGACAACAAGCCCACGCCGGCGCACACCAGCAGCCAGCGGCATCGCACCAGCAAGGCGAGAATCCTTGCGGTGCCAAACGATGGTCGGTCGGCCGGCGGCGCGATTACGGTTTGTTGCTGGGTCATGGCGGATGGCGTTTGGAACCCGCGCGGACAGAGGTTTCGGATCGAACGTAATGGCGGGAGCACGATACGCTCTGCATGCACTGCGCTCTGCATACACTGCGCTCTGCATACACTACGGTCGGCAGCGCGATCCAAGCGAAATGATCCACCCCGAGAATGTTCCCTTTTTGGACCGATAGAGCCGCGGCAATCGGCTCAATTCGATTTCGCTGCGGCTTTCGCCAGGCCGTCCAGCGCTTTGGTCAACGCCTGCACTGCCGGGGTGACATCGGGGCCAAGCCCATGGCGCCTCGCGATCCAATCAGGATTGTTGTAGGAGACCCACACTCTGTTATCGGCGTCCTGGTACACCAAAGCCTTCAGGGGCAGGTCGATACCGACCAATTGATTGGCTTGCATCAGCGGCGTCCCGCCACGAGCATTACCGAAAATCAGGAGTTCGGTAGGGCGAAGCTGCATTCCGACTTCGACGGCGCCCGCTGCGTGATCGAACTCGCGCGAACACGGTCAAGCCCTTGGCCTTGACCTCGGCTTGGAGCCTGTCCATCGTTTCCTTCGCTCCGAACTCACTTTGAACCGTGGTCAACCCATCAGTGCCCATCTTTGTCTCCATAGTCCGCGGCGGTGCGTTCCCGGAATTTCCGCCGATGTGCCGATCGAGCGTAACGCGGTGCCGCCGATCCTGCGAACGGCACGCCCCAGGCATGGGGGGCGGCGAACACCCGGTCACATTGTTTGTCCAGGAGAAGATGGTAGTCGCGAAAATGCGGCTCGGACAGGTGCCAGTGGAAGCTCTTGGTCTTCAAGTATGACGCGGGCATGGGGCAAGTAGGATGTTCAGCGACCCCGAAAGGCGGCCCGGACCGGGCGGATCGCCGGAGCCGTCCTTCGCCTTGAAGACGGCGAGGACGGATTGATGCACGCTCCGTCCCTCGAGGCCGGCAACAAGCCAACGGCGCGTTTGGCGACTTGCGTCGTTTTGTTGTGGCTTGCCGGCAATGGCCTGAGGCTTACGATTCTTGCCGTACCCCCGCTCATCCCGTTGATCCACGACGATCTGCGGATGTCCGAAACCCAGGTTGGCCTGCTAGCCGGATTGCCGGTGTTCTTGTTCGCTCTCGCGGCGGTTCCGGGCTCGCTGCTGACCGCCCGTTTCGGCGCGTTGGCGGCCGTTCTTTTCGGCCTCGTTGTCACCGCCGCCGGTTCGGCGTTGCGTGCGATCGTGCCCGGTGTGGCGGCGCTCTATGCGGCGACCTTCGTCACCGGCTTCGGAGTAGCCGTCATGCAGCCGGCGATGCCGCCATTGGTCCGCGCCTGGCTGCCCACCCGTATCGGTCTCGGTACGGCGATTTATGCCAACGGCCTGCTCATCGGCGAAATCCTTCCGGTCTCCCTGATGCAGCCTCTGGTGCTCCCGGCGGTGGGAGGCAGCTGGCGGCTCGCGCTCGCGGTGTGGGCGGTTCCTTGCCTCGTCATCGCGGCGATCATCCTCTTCGCCGCGCCGCGGGCGCCACGCCCCGGCGGCGACACGCGGCCGCGGTGGTGGCCGCAATGGAATAGCGGAACGTTGTGGCGACTGGGGTTCATGCTCGGCGGAGTCAACGCCGCCTACTTCACCACCAACCATTTCCTGCCCGATTACTTGACTCAGAGTGGGCGCGGCGACCTCGTCGCGAATGCGCTCATTGCATTGAATACCGGCCAATTGCCTGGCTCGCTACTCCTGCTCGCGCTTGCGGGACGGCTGGAGCGCCGGCCGGCTGTTTATGCCGCGTTCGGAGCGATCACCTTTGCGGCCGTGACGGGAATCATTTTCGGCAACGGGACGATCATCGTGCTCTCGTCGGGGCTGATCGGCTTCGCAACTGCTTCGGTGCTCATCCTCCTCCTCGCCTTGCCCCCACTGATCAGCAGACAGGAGGATGTACCGCGCATGGCTGCGGGGATGTTTACCATCAGCTATTCCTGCGCCGTCCTCGTTCCGGTGCTGAGCGGTTTTGCCTGGGACATCACGGGGGCGCCCGCCGCGGCATTCGCCCCGATCGGCATTGGCGCATTGCTCATGATCATCCTGTCGCCGGTCGTTCGCACGAGCAGCCGCTGTCAAGTTCCGATTACGGAATGAACGAGGTTCCGCAGCGGCGGATCCTCGGAACCGCGTAATCTCCTGGGCTGCAAATCAAACAGTTCTTCCGGGTCGTCGAACCTCGCGGACGGTCTATCCGGGCAATCACATATGGCGCGGATAGCCGAAGCGGTCGAAGTCGCGCTCGTAGGCGCAATATACGCGATCGCTCGAGCTCGGTGTCGTAGTAGTCCTGCCACGGCCCGTGTCGCGACAGATTGATGGGCGCGACAGCCTCGTCGCGCAAGGCGTCATCGGCCCCGATGTGATCCAGAACGGCGCGGAAATCTCGGCCGAATGTCTCGACCCTGCCGATCAGATTGAAATCGATGCCGGGCATATTGAGGATATCGTCCTGGAGTTGAAGATGGCCATCAACCCGCCTGCTCGCGAGCGCGGTCGCATACGTGACAAAGTCGGCAAATGACAAGGTGCGATCGGGGCCGGTCGGCAAGCTGGCATCGATCTCGCGGCGGAGAGCAAGATAACCCTCGATAAATTCGTCGCCGCTGGCGAGCGGCTTGCCCCGAAACTTGTCGGCCCAGCACGAGACGACCCGCGCATAGGGGTTGCGCACGAACGAAAATCGCAGCGTGGCGGGGTTGGTCGCCAGCCGATGAAAGGAGGTCATCGTCATGCTTTTCGGGCCCGGCGGCCCGCGAAATCGTCGCCTGCGATGCTGCCACAACGATGTCGAACGACGGCCGATCGCGGCCGCAAGCGTCTGCTTGATGCGCGTCGACGCTGCCTTGGGAACCGCCACATAGATGATGCGCAGCTTTGGAATGACACGCAGCAACTCGTCGAATTCAAATCCGCTCGCCGACGCCGCATCATAGAACCTTACTGCGACGGGATTTGACCAATTCGCAATAAATCGACTTCCCATCCAGCAGGCATCTGTCAGCAGTTGTTTGGCCCCGACCTCTAGCGGGCGCAAAACGCCCATCCCATCACCCATCCGTCGCGACGCCCCGGGAAAAAACTAATCAAATCCCTCTGTCAGTGAGATTACCTGCCCATTAACTCTAGGTAATGTTTGCGCAAACTCACAGTTTTGATCGGATGGTCAGAATAACAATCGCGAGTAGAAGATTGTTGCCTGGATTAGCGCATGATCCCGTAAAGTTGCAGACTTTTCGGACAAGATCATGCGCAAAACCAACACGCATCCGTCGTCGAGCGCAGTCCGCGACGGGTGCGCAAAACGAAATCGAGCGGGAGGCGCTTCAACCTGAACACATCCCGCTCCAGGTCATGATCCCGTAAAGTTGCAGACTTTCCGGACAAGATCATGCGCAAATCATCAACGCATCCGTCGTCGAGCGCAGTCCGCGACGGATGCACAAAGAGAACGGGCGGGCGGTGAGTTCAACCGAACGCCATCTCGCTCCAATGCACAACTGGCGAGTGCGCTGAAAGTAACGTTGCGACGGCTGAACTCATGGGCGCCAGCCAGCAGCCTCCTTGGGCAAGGACGGAGCCGGCAAGTTTGCATCGATGATCCCGGCGAGGGCGCGCAGCGCCTTTGTCATGCCTTCGCCGGTCGCCGCCGAAATCACGAGGGGAGATGATTTTGCTGCGCGCCTGAGACGCGCAACCTGCTGCTTCAACTCGGCGGAGGCCAACGCATCGGCCTTGTTGAGCGCAACGATTTCGGACTTTTCGGCAAGGCCGTGACCGTAGGCGCAAAGCTCCTCGCGCACCGTTCGATAGGCCTTGCCGGCATGCTCGGTGGTGCCGTCCACGATGTGCAGCAACACCCGGCAACGTTCGATATGACCGAGAAACCGATCACCGAGCCCGGCGCCGTCATGCGCACCGGCGATCAGGCCGGGAATATCGGCGAGGACGAATTCGCGGCCGTCGACGGCAAAGACGCCGAGTTGCGGATGCAGCGTCGTGAATGGGTAGTCGGCAATTTTTGGGCGCGCCGCGCTCACCGCGGCGAGGAAGGTCGATTTCCCCGCATTGGGTAGTCCGACAAGGCCGGCATCGGCGATCAGTTTCAATCGCAGCCAGATCCAGCGCTCCTCGCCGGGCAGCCCGGGATTGGCGTGGCGGGGGCCTCGGTTGGTCGAGGACTTGAAATGGGCGTTGCCGAAGCCGCCATTGCCGCCTCTCGCGAGCACAGCGTGCTCGCCAATCTCGGTCAGGTCAGCGAGCAGGGTCTCGTGGTCGGAATCGAAAATTTGCGTTCCTTTCGGAACTTTGAGCACGATACCGGTCCCGGCGGCACCCGAGCGGTTCTTGCCCATTCCGTGGCCGCCGGTTCTCGCCTTGAAGTGCTGTTGGTAACGATAATCGATCAGCGTGTTGAGGCCGTCCACGCACTCAACCGCCACGTCGCCGCCACGTCCACCGTCGCCGCCATCCGGGCCGCCGAACTCGATGAACTTTTCACGGCGAAATGAGACGCAGCCCGCGCCGCCATTGCCGGAGCGGATGTAGATTTTAGCTTGGTCAAGAAACTTCATCGTTCTACCGCCGCGTCACGGCTGTAAAAATATATGCAGGGGAGCGGCGCCCGCCATCTCCCCTGCATCAATATCTCAGCACGCGTGCTATGACCGCGGGCCGGCAGCTTTCGCCAAATGGCTACTCGGCGGCCTGCGCCGGGATCACCGAAACATAGGTGCGGCCCTTGGACTTGGTGCGAAATTCGATTCGCCCATCGACCAGCGCGTAAAGGGTGTAGTCCCTGCCGACGCCGACGTTGGCGCCCGGATGCCATTTCGTGCCGTGCTGCCGCACGATGATGTTGCCGGCAAGGCAGGATTGGCCGCCGAACAGTTTCACGCCGAGGCGCTGGCCGGGGAAGTCGCGGCCGTTACGCGACGATCCGCCTGCTTTCTTGTGCGCCATGATGTCCTCCTGCTCGTATTCTCTTAGAGCGGGATGCGTTCAGGTTGAAACGCCTCCCGCTCGATTATGTTCTGGGCACCCGTCGCGGACTGCGCTCGACGACGGATGCGTGTTGATTTTGCGCATGATCTGGTCCGAAAAGTCTGCAACTTTACGGGATCATGCGCTAGGCACCGTTCGCGAATAAGTAAATCACCATTGTCATGCCCCGCGAAAGCGGGGCGTCCAGAAACCCCCGGCCATGCGATTGTGCACTCACTGAAAATCCGGTGGTTACTGGACCACCCGCTTTCGCGGGTGGTGACATGGATTAGGTACCGGCCAAAGCCTTAGGCTGGGGACACACCTTCCTCGGTGGTTCCACCGTGCTGATCGGCTGGCGGGGACTCGTCTCCCGCACCCTCGGCCCCTCCTTTTGCCGCGCGGGGCGGGCGCGGTGGTGGGGTCGGCGACGGGCGCTTGCCCTCGGTCAGGATCTCGGTGATCCGCACCAGCGAGAATTCCTGGCGATGTCCGCGCTTGCGCCGCGAGTTCTTGCGGCGCCGCTTCTTGAAAGCGATGACCTTCGGCCCGCGGACATGGTCCAGCACCTCGCCGGCAACCGTGGCGCCGGCAACGATCGGCATGCCAAGAACGGCCGGCTCGCCGCCGACCACCAGCACCTCGCCGAATTCGACCACCTCGCCGGGCGCCGCATTGACGCGGGCGACCCGGAGCACGTCTTCTGCGGCGACGCGATATTGCTTGCCGCCTGTTTTGATGACCGCGAACATCGTTCTCGCCCTTGTGTTCAGCCGGTGCTCAGGCGCGCGCTGCGCTTGCCCCGGATTATTGCGATCGTGATTGCCGTTTCGGGTCACAGGCGCCACTGGCGCCACAACCAAACGCGGGCGTCTACGCCCGCGTCAGGGCCAGTTTATGGGGATTTGCGGCGCCGCTGTCAACAATGCGGCCCTGATCCGGCCCGGCGCGGATACCCGAACGGCGCTCACCAAGAGCAATTTTCTCGATTTGTCGCGCCGCCGCCGCGAAGTTACCTTGGCGATTTGAAATATCGCAAGTCCGGCGGCAGTTGTCCTTTGTGTTGGGGCATCAATAGGCCGTCCGCGCTCAGCATGTAATCTTCCTGGCCGATCAGGACATGATTGTTTTCGGAGCAAGCCTCTTCGATCCAGTTGGGCCGCGGATCGGGCTCCCGACGATAATTTTTGGTCACGGTCCACGGGCGCGTCAGCGCGTGATCGAACACCGTGACTTCATCATGGGCGACGTTGGGATCGTTTTTGTCCAGAGTAAATTCGCTCCTTGATGACACTTTGATTGTCGTCGTGCAACGGGATGCCAGTGCCATCGTAGGTGCGCGGACCTTTGAAGCCCCGGGTCTCTGCCTCCAGAACGTCGTAGCGTCCGTCGCCATCGGTATCGATCCATTTGCCGATCGAATAGCCGAGGTAAGTTGACTTGAGGTCCTTGGGCCAAGGACGCCCATCAGTGAAAATCCGGCGGTCATCAAGGATGTGGTCGATGAGAAGATAGGTGGTCTCTGGCGTCACCACGATTTCCATCGGGCCGTACACGCTGGCGACGCGCGGCATGCCGGGCGAGAGGCACTTGTAGGTCACGGCAGTGCCTTGTCCCCCCGCGGCTTGGTCTTTGAGGTTGGCCTCGTAAATCGCCTGGTACTCGGGTATCAGCGGCGCCTCTTGAGCATTCGGAGGCTTGCTGGGATCCCATCGACCAGGGCCGCCGATCGGGCGCCACTGACCTTGGAAATTTGGATACAGCGCGTCGTCCCATGCCCGAACCTCGGGGATGAGCATGCACAGCGACGCGATTATGGTCATTGTCCCGATCGCGCTTCGAAACAACATGGCATTCGTTCCCATAGTCGTACTAGCTCTGTTGGTGCGGACGGAGTGGGCGGTACCTCGATCAGTGGTCGTTACCTTCCAAGTTGCTTGAAAAACCGCAAATCCGGCGGCGGCTGGTCTTTCTTGATCGGGACCAGGTAACCATCATCGCTGATCTTGTATGTCTCTTTGCCAATTTCGACGTAATCATTGTTCTCGTAGCAATTGACTTCCCGCCAATATGGATATTTGTCCGGCTCGCGGCGGTAGCTTTTCATCACCGTCCACGGCCGTGTCAGTGCGTGATCGATCACCGTGACTTCGTCGTGGAATATGTCGGGATTGGATTTGTCGGCGTAGATGCGCTCCTTAACGACGGTTTGGTTGTCCTTGTGAAGCGGAATGCCACTCGCGTCATAAGTGCGCGGACCCCGAAAACCGCGCGTTTCCACTTCGAGCACATCGTAACGACCGTCGCCGTCCGTATCGATCCACTTGCCGATGGAATATCCGCGGAATGTCGGGTCAATGTCCTCGGGCCAATCGCGTCCGTCGGTGAAAATACGGCGATTGTCGTGAATATGTTGGACGAGGATGTGGGTGGCGCGCGGCGTCACGACCACTTCCATCTGCCCATAACCGTTGGTGATCCGCGGCATGCCAGGGTCGAGGCAGGTATAGGTCGGGTCAAGACCCGGACCGCCGGCTGCCTGATCCTTCAGATTCGCCTCAAAAAGGGTCTCATATTCCGGCGTCAACGGCGCCCGTTGACCTGCACCAGATGGTTTGCTGCCGTCGAATCGCGTCGGGCCGCCGACCGGATACCATTGCCCTTTCAGATTGGGGTATTTCGTGTCATCCCAAGCTTGGCAATCGGCGATCGACAAGCCCATCGCTGCCAGCGTCGCGATCGCGCCGATCAAGCTTCGGCAAATCATCGTCTTTCTCCTTGATCTGCATCAACTTGGGCAGGGACGCTTTGCCCGCTAACGGGAGCTCGGTTTGCGCGCCCACCGCCTCCGGAAGACGACCGTCAGTTCCATTCGCCTTCAAACCGGAAGAGTTGGCCTTATCGAACATCTTCGCGCGACCACCGGCGTTGCTACGGACAGCAGAGCGACGAAGTCCATCAGTTTCCGAACCATGGCAGGCTCCTCGTGATGGGGTTATCGCGTCTGCCGCTGGAAATAGCGCAAATCCGGCGGTGCCTGGTCCTTGTGCGTCGGCATCAGGTAGCCATCACCGCTGATCATGTAGCTTTCGGCGCCGACCTGCACATGCTGATTAAACTCCGCGCAGGTGAATTCCGGCCAATCCGGCTGGGGATTCGGTTCGCGCTCATACTGCTTGTCCACCGTCCACGGCCGCGTCAGAGCATGATCGATCACGGTGATCTCGTCATGCAGGATGTCGGAGTTCGACTTGTCGAGATAGATGCGTTCCTTGATGATCGACTGGTTGTCGTGATGCAGCGGCAACCCGCTGGTATCGTAGGAGCGTGGACCCTTGAAGGGGCCGCGCGTCTCCACTTCGAGCACGTCGTATTTGCCGTCCCCGTCCTCATCGATCCAGCGGCCGATCGAATACCCCTGATAGGTGGGATCGAGATCCCGGGGCGGCCATTCGCGCCCATCGGTAAAGATGCGGCGGCCGTGATCGACCTGGCCGATCAGGACGTAGGTGGTTCCCGGCGTGACCAGGAATTCGACCGGGTTGAAAGCCACCATCATCATCGGCATGCCGAAAAAGATGCATTCATAGCCTTTGAAATTGCCCTGACCTCCGCGACGCTGGTCTGCAAGGCTGTCCTGCATCACCTTCGTGTATTCCGGTGTCAGCGGCGCCTGTTGGCCAAAGCCATTCGGCTTCGCCTGATCGAAACCGCCGCCGCCGCCAGGAAACAGCCGCCGGTTCCATTGGCCTTTCAGATCGGGGTACTTCGTCTCGTCGAACGCGCTTGCGCCGACCACGGGCATGGCCAACGCGAGGAGAGCGACGAGGCCGATCAGCTTCCGAACCATGGCACGCTCCTCGTGATCGCGGCTATCTAGTCCGCCGCCGGAAGTAGCGCAGGTCCGGCGGCGCCTGGTTGCGGTGCGTCGGCATCAGGTAGCCATCGCCACTGACCATGTAATCCTCGCTGCCGACCTTGACGTGGAGATTATCTTCCGCGCAGACGTATTCGGGCCAGGTCGGTTCGGGGTCGCGACTGCGGACATATTGCTTGTCCACCGTCCAGGGCCGGGTCAGCGCATGGTCGATGACGGTGATCTCATCATGGAGGACATTCGGGTTTGCCTTGTCGAGGTAGAACCGCTCCTTGAAGACGGACTCGTTGTCATAGTGCAGCGGCAGGCCGGTCGCGTCATAGACGCGGGGGCCCTTGAACGGTCCACGGGTTTCGCTTTCGAGCACGTCGTAGCGGCCATCGCCGTCCTCGTCGATCCAGCGCCCGATCGAATACCCTGCATAGGTCGGATCGAGGTTGTCGGGCCATTTCCGGCCATCGGTAAATATCCGCCGTGAATGGTCGACATTGCCGATCGTGATGTGGGTGGTATCCGGCGTGACCAAAAATTCGAACGGCTGAAAGCCCGTCATCTCCATTGGCATGCCGAAATTGATGCAGCCATAGCCTGTGAAATTGCCCTGCCCGCCCTTCGCCTGGTCGGCCATGCTGTCCTGCAGGATTTTGGCGTATTCCGGGGTCAACGGCGTGCCCTGGCCCGGTCCGCCGGGCTTTGTCTGGTCGAGCGAGGGCGGACCCGCCACCCCTGGCACCACGCGGCGATTCCATTGGCCTTTGAGATCCGGATATTTCGTCTCGTCGAATGCCTTGGCGGCGGCGAGCGGCATCACCAGCGCTGCGATCGCGACAATGGTTCCGATCGCTTTTTCGTACCGCATGGTCTCCTCCCGAATCTGCCGGTGCGGTGGCACACGCATCGCGCGGAGCCCCTGGATCGCTAGTTCGTCGTCGATTTCTTGAAATATCGCAGGTCGGGCGGCGACTGATCCTTGTGGGCCGGCATCAGGTAGCCGTCACCGCTCAGCATGTAATTCTCAGCGCCGACCTGCACATGCTGATTGTCTTCCGAGCAGTTGTATTCCGGCCAGGCGGGCTGCGGGTTCGGGTTACGCAAGAACTCCCGGTCGACAGTCCATGGCCGCGTCAAGGCATGGTCGATCACCGTCGTCACATTGTGCATGATGTTCGGATTGGCCTTGTCGAGAAAGATGCGCTCCTTGAAAATCGATTGATTGTCGTGGTGCAGCGGCAGACCGCTGCCGTCGTAAACCCGCGGGCCTTTGAAGGGACCGCGCGTCTCGATTTCGAGAACATCGTATTTGCCGTCGCCGTCCTCGTCGATCCATCGCCCGATCGAGTAGCCGGCATAGGTCGGTTCAAGCTCGCGCTTCGGCCAGTCCCGGCCATCCGTGTAGACGCGGCGCACGTGATCGGCATTGTTGATGATGATGTGGGTCGCCTCCGGCGTGACGACGTATTCCTGCGGATAGAAGCCGATCATCATCAGTGGCATGCCAAAAGCGAGGCAGCCATAGCCGGTGAAATTGCCCTGGCCGCCCTTGGCCTGGTCTGCGATGCTGTCCTCCAGCACTCTTGTGTATTCCGCGGTGAGCGGCGCCTGCTGGCCGAAGGCCCAGGACCTGGTCTGGTCGAATGAAGGCTGGCCGCCGACGCCCGGCACGATGCGCCGGTTCCACTGGCCCTTGAAATTGGGGTACTTGGCATCGTCGAACGCCTTCGCACTCAGCGGCATGGCGAGCGCAGCCAAGGCGATCGCGGCAAAAAAACGTGAGTATCGCATCCTGTCCTCCCAGGCTCGCCGGACCGGCGGGTCTTCCCGGTGCTGGTTCCGAGCGGATCATCATGGCCCGCCGGACCTTCCTTACGTGATCCGGCCAAACGCTCGCGGGATTGTGCCGGATTTCTGAGCACGATGCACGTCCCCTCGCGCAGAGGTGGCGGGGCGTCCGAGCCGGCGTACCGGGATTTCAGCGGCTACGCCGGCTGCGGCGCGCGGCGGATCATGCCGCGCTGCGGGTTGTAACCGAGCACGGCGAGCAGGAAGAACAGCAGCGTCGAGAGCACCACGACCGCCGCCGCGACCGGCTCGAACTCGCCATAGAGAGCGAAGCGGATGAGTTCAACGGCATGCGTGAACGGATTGGCGAGCGCCACGTCGTAGAGGATTTCCGAGCCGCCCTCGCGCAGCTTCCACAACGGATAGAGCGCCGAAGAAAAGAAGAACATCGGGAACATCACGAAATTCATCGCCCCGGCGAAGTTCTCGAGCTGGTTGATGTGCACCGAGAGAAACAGCCAGAGCGAGCCGAGCATCAGCCCCGAGGCGATCAGCGCCGGAAGCACCTCAAGCCAGGCGATCGGGTCGAAGGTTACGTCGAACAGAATGCAGACCGCGAGAAAGACGTAGCAGGTGATGACTGACAGCGCGGTGCCGGCGACCAGCTTGCAGACGAGCAGGACCCAACGCGGCAGCGGCGCCGTCAACAAGAGCCGCATCACCCCCATCTCGCGGTCATAGACCATCGACAGCGACGACTGCATGCCATGGAACAGCAGGATGATGCCGAGCAGCCCCGGAACGATATAGACCTGGTAGGTGATGTAGGTCTTGTAGGGAGGAATGATCGAGACGCCGAACACGTTGTAGAAGCCGGCCGCGAACACCGCGAGCCACATCAACGGGCGCACCAATGCGGACAGCAGACGCCCGCGCTGGCGCACGAACTTCGTAAGCTCGCGCATCGTGAGCGCCTTGAGGGCGCGGCCGACATGGGCGATCTGCATCGGTCTACCTGTTCAGGTGACAGGACGTTTCCGGCTCGTCGTCACCGAGCGTATCGAGTTCGTTGGTGCGGTGCAGGAAGCCCTCGACCGGAGCGCTGGCAACCACCACATAGGGCGCAGCGAGCAAAACGGCCTGCCGCACCTGGTGATCCCACGGTCGCACGCTGACCGGCAGCCCCTTGTCGCCGTCGAACCCGTTATCGCCGAGGATGAAGTCGCGCTGCTTCTTGAAATCGGGCGAGCGAGTCCGTAATGCCGCCTGCACGATCATCTTCACGGAAAGCCAAGCGGCCCAGTCGGCTCCTTCCATGTGGCGGCCGCCGGAGCGCTTGTCGAAACGCGAATTCACCTGCGGCGCGCCGTTGTGTTCCCAGGTCCAATGCCAGCCGACCGGCTCGAGGTCGATGCTGCCGACCACCGGCCGTGGCTGTGAGGTATGGTACGGCACCTGGCGGGCGAAATCGAAGGCGTCATCGGCGACGAACACGACATCGTAATTGCCGCGCACCGCGGTGAGCAGCAGCGGGTCGTTCTGCTCGCGGTCGCGCGGGTCGGTCCCCGGCTTGAAATGTTGGTCGGCGACGATGCGGGCACCGAATTTCTGTGCCGACCGGGCAAGCGCCTTCGCGGCATCGGCGTCGGCTGGCAGCGGGCCTTCGAGTACAAGGATGTCGCGCCACTTGCGCGACACCAAATACTGCATCAAGCCGTCCATCCGCATCGCGAGGCTTGGTGCGACGTGGATAAATCTCGCGGGCGCACAGATTGCGCCGCAGGGAATCATCCTCGGCCGCCACGTTGAAGAGCAGTACGTCCTTGCCGGCCATGGCCGTGGCGAGCGGCTTGAACGCTTCAGCGGGGGCGTCGATCAGGAAGAAGCCGATCTTGCGCTCCTGCGCCGCTTCAGCAACCGCAGATGCGACTTCAGCCGCCGATTTGACGGTGATGCGTTCGAGCTTGAACTCGGCGTTTAGGACCCGCACCAAAGCCGCCGCCTCATCGACGCCGACCTCGGCCCCGGTGAAGGGATGCTCGTGTGTTTTGAGGATCACGCGCTCATAGGCGCGGATCGGCTCGTAGCGCGGATCGCCCTCCACATCGACATAGCCGATCGTGACCTGCTGGCGCGGCGCCGTGGCCACGGGTGCGCGGGGCGCAGGCAGGGTCGGCGCGGTTGGTGTCGGCGACGTCGCTGGCGGCCCGGCCTGGGCCAACGCCTGGGTTTCGGAGACAGCAAACGCACCGACGCCACAGCACAAGGCAATGCCTGCAGCCACACGTGTCGCGACGAAGCACGTTTTCCTGCCGCCCTGTCGCTTCGCCCTCGGGCGCTTATTCCGAACATCAATCATCGATCACGACGCCCCATGGAATGCGGCCGACCGGGATCGACACCGTTGCCTTGCGGGTTCGCAAGTCGATGACCGTCACGTCGTCGCCGAACCCGTTGGCGACATAGAGCGTGCGCTCGTCGCGCGACATGCCGAGGCCCCAGGATCGCTTGCCGACCAGGATGTAGCTCTGGATTTTCCGCGTCGGAACATCGACCACCGCGACGTGAGCGGCATGCCCCAGCGTGACGTAAGCGGTCTTGCCGTCCTTGGTAATGCGCAGATCGACCGGTGTGACATCGGTCTTGCGCATGCCGGGCGGCAGGAACTCGATTTTTGTTTCGACGACGAACTTGTCGCGATCGATGATGTAGACCTCGCCGGACAACTCGGTCGAGACCCACAGCTCCTTGCCGTCGGGCGTCGCTGCGAAACGGCGCGGCCGGGTTCCGACCACGACATCCTGCACCACATTGCCGCTATCGGCATCGATGAGATGAACGAGGTCGCCGACTTCGGATGTGACATAGACGAAATGGCCGTCCTCGCTGATGAACACGCCTTCCGGTTCGGCTCCGGTCGGCACCTCCTGGATGATGATGTTCTGGTCGATATCGATGACGGACAGCGAGGAGCCTTCCTCGTTGGAGACATAAATGCGCCGGCGCTTCTCGTCGATGCCGAAGGTTTCCGGGCTCGAGCCGGTCGACAGCTTGCCGATCACTTCGAGCCGCGCCACATCGATGATGTCAATGACATCGTCATCGCCGCAGGCGACATAAAGCTTGCTGTGATCGGCGCTGAAATGCATGTCGCGCGGACGCCGCGATGTCCGCAAATCCTTCACCAGCTTATTGGTCTTCGGATCGATGATGATCAGATTGTTCGATTTCTCGTTGCTGACGAAAATGAGGCCGGTTTCCTTTGCCATTCCGATCTCGGGCATGCCGGCGAGACACAGCGCGCCCACCAGTTTGGCGCCCATCGTGAGCGCGGTGCGACGTGGCACCCCAAACGCGCTTGCCGCGCGCGAAAAAGTCGGGCTGCGTGGGTGCGCGCTAGGATCATCGAACGGGCATTACGGGTTCACTTTCGCTTGCGGCCACGGTTCCCCACAGCGTACGACTGATCCCCGCCGTGCGGCAAGGCGCAACGGCGGGGAGGCGTTCAGCTTGAAATCGCCTCCCCGCTCGGTTCTGTGTAATTTTGCGCATGATCTTTGTCCGAAAAGTCTTCAACTTTTCGGGATCGTGCGCTGCAGGCCGGCCTGCCGTGCGCGTCGCAATGCCGCCGCCGCGCGATCGGCTTCGGGAGGAGTTTTGATGGAGGAACGCTCCGGCGTCGCCGGGCCGCCCGCGTTGTTGCTTGAAAATGTCGTCAAGACCTATGGGCCAGTGAAAGCGCTTGGCGGTGTCAGCTTCAGCGCGCGGGCCGGCGAGTTCGTGGTGCTGCTCGGGCCGAACGGCGCCGGGAAATCCACCTTGTTCCAGCTGCTCTCCGGACTGTTCGTTTCAGATTCCGGGCGAATCGCGGTGATGGGTCACGACATGAGGCGTGACCCGGTCCCCGCGCTGGCGCGGCTTGGCATCGTTTTCCAGCAGCCGACGCTTGATCTTGAACTCTCGGTGACGGCGAACCTCTTGTTCCATGCCGGGCTGCACGGCATCCCGCGCGCCGTCGCCCAGCGGCGCATCGACGCCGAACTCGTTCGCCTGGGTCTCGCGGAGCGGGCCCACGACAAGGCAGCGCAATTGAGCGGCGGCAATCGGCGGCGGGTGGAACTCGCGCGAGCGCTGCTCCATGAACCGCGCATCCTGCTGATGGACGAAGCCGACCGTCGGCCTCGACCCGGCGAGCCGCAGCGATCTCGTCAAGCTGATGCTCACGATGCGCCACGAGCGGGCCGTCGCAGTGTTGTGGGCCACGCATCTGTGCGACGAGGTCACCGACGCCGACCGCGTGATCGTGCTGCACAAGGGCATGATTCTCGACCGACACCACGCCGCAACGTCTTGTCGCAGCCACCGGCACGTCGAGCGTCGAGGCGGCGTTCCTCAAAATGACCGGGACTGCAGCTGAACGGCAGTGATCGCGCGCGCAAGGACGGCGCGGCACCTTCCCACCCCTCTCTGCTTGCCAAGGCGCCGACCAGGGAACATCATCACCAAAACAGAGGAAATCCGTTGCCGGAAACGCGTGACGCGCGTGGACGAGCCAAAGGAGCGATCAGATGCGTAGATGGACGATAATTGCCGCAACGGCGGCATGCTTGATGCTTGCTAGCCTCGCCACGCAAGCGAAGGCTGCCGAGGTCGTGCTTGTGACCACGGATGCTGTCGGACAGATCATGCGCGACCTCATCCCCGCATTCGAACGTGAGACCGGCAACACCGTGACGATGAGCCTCTACGGCACCGGGCTCGCGGTCAGCAAAGTCAAGCAAGGTACCTATGCCGACATGGTGCTGCTCAACCCGCAAGCGCTGGGC
Organism: uncultured Alphaproteobacteria bacterium; assembly: GCA_963844635.1. Taxonomy (GTDB): domain Bacteria; phylum Pseudomonadota; class Alphaproteobacteria; order Rhizobiales; family Xanthobacteraceae; genus JAJPKK01. The sequence continues at coordinate 389,281 of CAWJPD010000008.1, read as the reverse complement.
GAACTCGCCGACGCCGGCAAGGTCGAGCGCAACACCATCACCGACGCGTTTCGGTCGCGGGTGGGACTTGCGGTGCGTGCGGGCGCGCCGAAGCCGGACATCGGCACCGCAGAAGCGCTGAAGAAGACCCTGCTCGCCGCAAAGTCGATCGGTCACAGTATCGGACCGAGCGGCGACTTTTTCTCGCAGAAACTGATCCAGCAGCTCGGTATCGCCGACACCCTCAAGCCTAAAATCACCGTCGTGCGTGGCGGACCGGTGGGAGCCGCGGTCGCCAGGGGCGAGGTCGAGATCGGCATCCATCAGGTCGCCGAACTCATGCAGGTCAGGGGCATCGACATCGTTGGCGCGCTGCCGGCGGAAGTCAACACCACGATCATCTATGCGACGGGCATCGCCACTGGCGCCAAGCAGCCGGATGCCGCCAAGGCGCTGGCGAAATTCCTCGCTGCCGCACCCGCCGCGCCGGTGATCAGGAAGGACGGCATGGACCCGGCGTGAGCGGGCCGCAGCCTGAGGAAACGTGTTCCGTTAATCGACATGTCCCAGGACGGCCTTGCTGACCGCGGTCGGCAGCACATCGAGATAGGGACCGAAGAAAAAGGTCTCTCCCGTTCCCTGTCCGTAACTGCGATCATAGGCCTCGATCATGGCGCGCACCTGGGTAAGGCATGGAGGCATTGCGTCGACGATCAAATCCCCGAGGCCGGCCGACGTCGTCCCCTTGAGGCGCGGATCGGAGCCGACCGCCCTTGTGATGCAACTGGTCGCGGCGCTCACCAATGGCTGCACGGCAGCGCTTTTCGTCTGTACCGACGGATGAATAACAGCGCCGTCCGGTGGAACGGCAGCCGTCGTGGAAACAGTCATGGTCAGCAGCATCCCGAAAAGCGGTTAAATCAGCATTCTCTGTCTCTCCCTTCGGCGCGACGGCGCGCGATTTCACATCGCAATCCGGCTTTGATAAGGCAAAAACCGTTCCAGCTCGTGCCCTTTTGCGGTGGATGGAATGGGCACGGAACTGAGCCGGCCGCGAACGCGAGCCGCTGTTGTTTGCGCTCCTGGCTGCATCAAGACCGATGGCGTGTGCCATCCGATCACGTGTCTCAGGCATGGATTTTCGCGAAGGATCCGAGGAGCGTTGCGTTCTGTCGCGAGGGTTGAAGCCGCCGCAGAGGTTTTGTCACGCAATCAGTCGTGCTTTCCCGGATCCATGATGCCGCGCAAGGCAACGATTTCCTCGGTTGCCTGGTTGGCGCGCTTCGCGAGGCGGTCGCGCATCAGCAGCGCGGCTTCTGGAAAACCTTCCAACACCTTGCGAAACAGGCTTCGCGAGATGCGGATGACAGTGGTCGGCTCAGCCGCGATGGCGGTCGCCGGACGGACCGTTTCGGTGAGCAAGGCGAGTTCGCCGACCAGCACGCCCGGTCCCACAAGCATGCTGGGATCGGACCGCCTCGCGTCATGCTGCGTCAGCTTCAACGCTCCCTGCTGCACCACATAACCGGCATCGGCGGTTTCGCCGGCGCGGAACAGAACCTCACCGTCCTTGAGTTGCTTGGTTTCCGAGCCGATAGCGACGATCTGCAAGGCGGCGAAACCCAGTTGCCCAAGCGTTGGAACCCGTTCCAGGAAGGCGATATCGTCTTCTATCGCCATGAGCTCTCCGTCTCGGCAATGAGCCGCGGGGGGAGCGCTTCGGTGCGAAGTAACCAGAAGAGAGCCGGCGCCCTGGCCCGCCCGCCATCAGGCAGTTCCGCCACCGGGCGCGGCTTGTTACGGGACGAGCTTATATCCTCCTCCCTCGGTCACGAGTATCTCAGGGATAGCGGCATCCTTCTCGATTTTCTGTCGCAGCCGATAAATATGGGTTTCCAGAGTATGCGTGGTGACGCCGGAATTGTACCCCCAGACCTCCTGAAGCAGGATTTCCCGCGAAATCGGACGTTGGCCGGCGCGGTAAAGAAATCGCAAAATCGCGGTCTCTTTTTCGGTCAGGCGGACTTTGCCGCCCTTGGCGCTGAGCAGCAGCTTCGAACTCGGCTGGAACGAATATGGGCCGATGGTGAAAACGGCGTCCTCGCTCGCTTCGTGCTGGCGCAATTGGGCGCGAATGCGCGCGAGCAGCACGGCAAATCGAAAGGGCTTCGCCACGTAGTCATTGGCGCCGGACTCAAGGCCGAGAATGGTATCGGAATCGGTGTCGTGACCGGTCAACATGATGATCGGCGCCTTGAAACCGTTCCGTCGCAGGATGCGCACTGCCTCGCGGCCGTCGATATCGGGCAATCCCACATCCATGATCACGAGATCGACGGTCCCGGACTTGACGCTCTGGACGCCTTTGGCGCCGGTTTCGACCGCGGTCGCTTCGAACTCGTCATGGAGCGACAATTGCTCGATCAAGGCCTCGCGCAACTCGGCATCGTCGTCGACAATGAGGATTCTGCGGGAAGTCGCCATCGAGGGCCTCGGATTGATCCCGGGTAAAGCATTTCCGGCAAGTAGAACAGCCGGTAGAAAAAGCGCAAGCGCTCTCCCTTGCTTCCCGCGACCGCTACCGACAACGTTTGGCTATCGACCCACATGCAGCGATCAACTTTCGCCATTATCGATCTCCGTTCCCGCCCTGGCAACCGTCGGCAGGGCGTGATCGCGGCCGGTCCCTGGCACATCCGCGTGGCGCTCGGACGCGCGGGGATCAGCCTCTTCAAGCGGGAGGGAGATGGCTCAACGCCCGCCGGCACCTTCCGGCCGCTCCGCCTGTGGTGGCGCGCCGACCGGTTATGCCGCCCGGTGACCGAACTCCCGGTGCGCCCGATCAAAACCGGCGACGGCTGGTGTGAAGACCCGAACCACCGTCGCTATAATCGGCCCCTGACCCTGCAACCCGACCAGCCCGGCGACCGATTGCGGCGAATCGACCATCTGTACGATCTGATCATCGAAATCGATCACAATACGCGACCTCGCGTTGCGGGACGCGGCAGCGCGGTGTTCATTCATGTGGCGAGGCCCGGCCTCACGTCCACTCAAGGGTGCATCGCGATGCCGGCCAAGACGCTGAAGGTCCTGCTGAACCGCCTCAGCCGCAAAACCAAAATCTCTATTCACGGTTAGACGCCCAAAGCGCACCGTCCCATTTCACCATCGCGCCGAACGCGATCGAGGCGGGCCTGGGTCGTCGAGCGGCCTTCGCCTGGCCTGGCCGATCCGAAGAATGCCCAGGGGCTTGGAAATGGCTCAACCGTAAGGCGCTCGCCTTAACTCGTTTCAATCCGCCTCGGAAAGAGCTCGCACATTGCGTCTGCGTGCAACGCCCTTTTCGTCGATCCGCGAACGGATTAAGCTCCCGTCATTATATTTCGAACCTTTGCCGGACGGAGCATTGGCCGATGAATCGCCTGTGGGGCCCGCAGCCGCAATTTTCGTCTTCGCAGCAATTGCAAGCGCTGCGGTAGCGGATGACCTGGAGACTTGCACCAATTCCACCGGCGACGATGCAATTGCCGCTTGCAGCCGCGCGATCGCCTCCGGCACATTTACAACCGGTGATTTGGCCAAGGTGTTCCACCGCCGCGGAGTGCAATACTGGGCGAAGGGCGATCTCGACCAGGCAATTGCCGATTATGACGCCGCAATCCGGCTCGACCCCAAATTGGCTGCGGCGTTCACGGCCCGCGGCAACGCCTATGACGTAAAGGGCATGCTGGAGCGCGCGATCGCCGATTACACCGAAGCGGTCCGCCTCGATCCGAGTGACACGGTTGCACGGCGGAGCCTGGAAGTGGCGCGCGTTGCCCTCGCCGTGCGCCGTCCGCCGGCGCCGCCGCTGCCCCCGACCATCCAGAAGTCCGGAGCCAACGCTGCCGCCCTCGCCGAGGACCGGACGACTTGCGACAAGCCCGAAGGCGATAAATCGATCGCCGCCTGCGGCCGGGCGATTGCGTCCGGCAGCTTCGAAGGTGCCGAGCTTGCCAAAATTTTCTACAGCCGCGGCATGAAGTATCGGACCAAGAGCGACTACGAACGCGCCATCCCCGACTTCAGCGAGGCGATCCGCCTCGATCCCAACTATGCGTCAGCCTTTTTCGCCCGCGGCTACTCGCATCAGTTCAGCCGCAACGGCGAGCAGGCCATCGCCGATTACAGCGACGCGATCCGCCTTGATCCGAAGATGGCGGCTGCCCACAACAATCGGGGCAACATTTATCGTCAGAAGGGAGAGTTGACGAAAGCCTTCGAAGATTTCGACGCTGCGGTGCAGATCGATCCGAGATATGCCCTTGCGTTCAGCAATCGCGGACATGTGTACGCCGATCGCGGTTACCACGATCATGCCATCGTCGATTACAACGAGGCCATCCGTCTCGACCCCAAATACGCCAACACGTTTGCCTACCGCGGCAATTCCTATCAGGCCAAAGGGGATTTCGAGCGCGCAATCGCAGACTTCAACGAAGCGCTCCGCCTTGACCCAAGAAACGCCGAGGCGCGGCAGAACCTCGAGAGGGCCCGTACCACGCTCGCTGCGCGCGGCCCTCTGCCGCCTCCGGCTGGAACTTCGCCTCCTCCCCGGACAACAAATCCGGTCCCGCCGTTACCGACACCAAGCCCCCCGAAACCGGATGTGACGGCAGCCGACCGCACCACCTGCGCCAAGGCTGCTGGTGACGAAACGATTGCAGCCTGCGGGCGCCTTATTGCATCGGCCACCTCCCTTGCGGCCGGCGAAGTTGCGAAGGCTTATTTGCAACGCGGCGAGGCCTACCGGGCCAAAGGCGACAGCGAGCATGCCATTGCCGACTACACCGAGACGATTCGGCTCGCTCCGAACAACGCCGACGCCTTCATTGCCCGCGGGCTGGTATTTACCGGCATACAGAATTTGGACCGCGCCCTTGCCGATTACGATGAGGCCATCCGGCTCAATCCCAATTCGGCCCGGGCCTTAAGCAATCGCGGCTTCCTTTATAGCCAGAAGGGCGACGGTGCGCGCGCTCTCGCCGATTATGACGATGCTGTGCGAGTCGACCCGACCTACGCCCGCGCCTTCAACAATCGCGGCGTCCTTTATGGCGGACGGCGCGATTATGACCGCGCAATGGCCGATTACAGTGAAGCCATAAGGCTTGATCCCAAATATACGCTTGCGTTCCACAACCGCGCGGACGTCTACCGGATCAGGGGCGACCTTGATCGTGCCATCTCCGATCTTGATGAGGCGCTGCGTCTGGATCCGAAATATGTGGCCGCATTGGCGATGCGCGGTGGCATCTATCGCGCGAAAAACGATATGAACCGGGCCATTTCGGATTTCGAGGCCGCGCTGCGCCTGGATCCGCGAAATGCCAATGTGCTCAACCTACGCGGCGAAACCTATTATTCCAATTCGGAGTTTGACCGTGCCTTCGCCGACTTCGATGAGGCGATCCGGATCAACCCAAAGCTTGCGGCGGCATTCAACAACCGTGGCTTCGCTTACAACGCCAAGGGCGACCGCACGCGGGCGCTTGCGGACTATGACGAGGCACTCCGAATCGAGCCGCGTTTTGCAGCGGCCTTGAGTAATCGTGGCGACATCTACCGGGCGAAGGCCGATTACGACCTCGCCGTTTCCGACTACAGCGCGGCGCTCCAACTCGAACCCAGGCGTGTCTCCGCCCTTTACGGCCGCGCTTTGTCCTATGCCAACAAGGTCGACTGGGATCACGCAATTGCCGACTGCAGCGAGGTCCTGCGGATCGACCCGAAGCACGTCTTTTCGCTGGTCACCCGCGGCAATGGATATCTCGCCAAACATGACGCAGATCGTGCGATTTCTGACTACAGCGAGGCGATCCGCCTCGACCCCAAATCTGCCATCGCATATTTCGACCGCGGCGCCGCTTACAAATCCAAAAGCGACTTCGATCGGGCGATCGGCGATTACAACGAGGCGATCCGGCTCGATGCCAACAACGCAGATGCCCGCAAGGGTCTCAGCGATACCTATTTCGAACGCGGACTTTCATTTCACAACAGTCGCAACCTCGATCGCGCCGTTGTCGACTACGGAGAAGCCATCCGATTGAATCCCCAGCATAGCGCCGCGTTCAACAATCGGGGCAATATTCATTTAGCCAAAGGCGACTTCTCCCTTGCTATCGCCGATTACGATCAGGCGATCCGCATCAATTCCAAATATGCCGCCGCGTTTTTCAATCGCGGGGTGGCGCACGAGGCCATGAACGAGATCGACGGAGCCCTTGCAGATTACAACGAGGCGCTCCGGCTCGACGCCGGCATGGATAAGGCACGCGCCAACAGCGAACGGCTGCGGGGGGCCATCGCATCCCGCGGGCGCGCCGCGCCCGGTCCGCCGCCGCGCCCGGGGCCCCCGTGCCTCCGGGGCCGCGCCTGACCAACCCCTCGCCCTCCGACGCCTGTCGCAAGTTTCCCGCTCTCTGCTAGGCCCTGCGATCGCTTGCCGTTGCCGCGCCACGATCGCGCCCCGCGCAAACCCCTAACCGGAGTTGACGAGACCCATCATGATGATGCACCGACGGGAAGTCGTTTTGGGAGGCTTATTGACGATCTGGTGGGGCGCCGAATGCGCCCACTGCCGGACCTTCGCTCCGGGCTGCATGAAAAGTGACGCAGAAATTCGCGACCTTGTCGGCAATGTGCCGCGCAGCTTCACGTTCGATGGTTTCAACATTGATTCGGATCCGGTCCAGAACGGCTCGGGAGATAAGGATTTCGATCGCGCTCTGGCAATCGGGCTTGCGAGGGTAAGCGAGATGTTCGGCGTTTTGCCCGGCTTTGCTTTTTTTGACGACTCCGACCAGTTGAAGGGGAATGCCTTTGCATCGACGTCGAAACGTCTGGGCCGCGACGACGGGAGCGTCGTCTTCGGCAAAAAACTCCTCCACATCCTGTTGCAGGAGGAGCAAGGTGAGGCTGCCGTCATCGGGGTATGCGCCCACGAATTCGGGCACATTGCCCAATACAAGCGCAACGTAAAGCAACGCGGCGATATCGTCGTGAACGGCAAAGTCAAGCGTCTGGAACTTCATGCCGATTACCTGGCCGGCTATTTCGCGGGGCGAAGAAAGCTCGAAAAGAGCGAATTTCCCGCCGCGGTAATCGCCCAGGCGCAATACGCCGAAGGCGACTTCCTGAGCAGCAATCCCACCCATCACGGCACTCCCGAAGAGCGCGGACAATCCGTGGTGGAAGGGTTTCAGGCGGCCTATCGGGACAAGAAGAGGTTTGACCAAGCTTTCAACGACGGCCTGAAGTTCGTCATCCGCTTCCCCGTATAGTGGCCCGCAACGGCGTAAGGAGGCGAAGGCCGCCGGTATCATTCGCCAAGAGCGCTTTCGTCAGCGTCGATGCTTCGAAACGTTTCCGTCCCGTTGCAGGCCTCATCCGGACCGCGGCCTTGGATTCTCGTTGCACGGCTTGACTCATGCGGTTCCCTGCCCAGATTCGACCAGAGAGGGGGTGCGTTCACCTTGAATCGCCTCCCGGTCGGTTCTCTTTTTTGCGCATCCGTCGCGGACTGCGCTCGACGCCGGATGCACGGTTCCTTTTGTCCGAAAGGTCTGCAACTTTACGGGATCATGCGCCAGGGTTACTCGTGTAGGAGTGATGCGTGGCTGCGTCTCGCCCGAACTGGAAGGGCCATCTAAAGCTCTCTTTCGTGTCCTGCCCCATTGCTTTGTACCCGGCCATTTCTGCGGCCGAGCGCCTCGTCTTTCGGCAGGTGAACAAACGGACCGGCCATCGACTGCGGCACCAACTTGTCGAACTCCATAACGGGTGAGACGGTCCAACCAGCCGCAAAGGGCAGAGGCTACGAAGCGGCGGACAATCATTTCCTGCTAATCGAGGACGACGTGATTGAACAAGCCCGACACGCGCGGCCGCCACCGGGCAGCCTCGCGGTCGTCGCGCCGTCAACTCAAAAGTCGCATGCCATCAAGAAGCCTCCCACGGCGGCGGAACCGGACATCCCGCCCGACGAGGACTGCGAGGCGACGGTCGCGAGGCCGGAAAACACCCATACGATCGAAATCGAGAAGTTTCTGCCGCTCGGTCAAATTGACGCCCGGTATTATGAGAAGCATTACTACATCACGCCGCGCGACTTCGTCGGACAAGAGGCCTACGCGGTGATCCGTGACGCGATGCGCGAGGAAGGTGTCGCAGGTATCGGCCGAGTCGTGCTCGCCTCACGGGAACATCCGATGCTGATTGAGCCAATGGGCAACGGCTTGCGTGGCATCACGCTGCGTTTCACGCACGAGGTGCGCAATGAAACGGACTATTTCCGTGACATTCCCGAAATGACCTTGCCACCCGAAATGCTGAAGCTCGCCCGGCATATCATCGAGGCCAAAGCGGCGCACTTCGATCCGTCCATGCTTGAAGATCACTACCGCAAGGCCCTCGTCGAGATTCTTCGGAAGAAACAAGCACGCCAGCCGCACCTGCAAGCCGGCCAGCAAAAGCCATCGCCCGAGAACGTCATCAATTTGATGGATGCTCTTCGCCGCAGCCTCTCGGCTGCGCGGCCGCCGGCCAAATCGGTAACGCAGAGAGGATCGAACGCCAAGTCCAACCGGTCGAAGCGCTCCAATTCCCGTTCGCGCGACACTCGATAGCGATAGCTCCGGTTGGTTTACCGCGGGTATCGCAGGCTCCTGCCGTCGAATGCAAACTGCGGACCCGACAGAGTGCTCATCGGCACCTGTTCAAGGTCGGTTGTCATCATCAATCGCGTCGCGCGGCTGGGCCTGCGATGCCTCTCCCCCTGTTTTGGCGCTCCGGCTTCGTTGCGCCGATGATCAAGTTCGACTGTCCGACGACGGCGCCTTTCAGGTAACGCCACCGTTCTTGGTGGTCCCGCCTCTTTCCGACTTCAGGGTAGGGTGCCGGCTTCGGCCCTTTCGTCATTGGCATGACCGATGACGTAGGCAAGGATACCCGCGACGATGAGCCAGACGGCCAATACGACGAGACCCAATGTCGTCGCGCCCGTCGCATCCTTAATCCAACCGATGACGTAGGGGCCGCCAAAGCCCCCCAGATTGCCAATTGAGTTGATCATGGCGATGCCTCCCGCGGCTGCCGTGCCCGTCAGAAACGCAGTCGGCAGCGCCCAGAAAGTTGCAAGCGCCGAATATACGCCCATGGCACAGATCGTAACGGCAGTGGCGGCCAAGAGGGGACTTTCAACGTAGGTCGCAGCGATCAGAGCGACGCCGCCCGCGATGGCCGGAGCGGCGACATGCCAAACCCGCTCACGCGTCGCATCCGAATGCCGCGCGCACAGGATCATGGCGAGGACCGCGAATGCAAACGGGATCGCCACGACGTATCCGGTCAGAGTGTTGATCGCGATGCCGGTGACGCTGTCCAGCCTCAAGTTGGCGGCAACGCCCTTGACGATTTGCGGAAGCCAATAGGACAGGCCGTAATTTCCGGAGACAATGCCGAAATACACCAGACCTAGCCCAAGGACGCGAGGACTTCTTAACGCCTGGCCCAACGTGTAGCGCCGAATGGCTTCGCGGCTCTTCCGCTCCTCATCGAGCCGTGTCTGCAATGCGATACGCTCGTTCACCGTAAGCCAGGCCGCATCCTTCGGCTTATCCGGCAGGCAGTACAAGACCAGTCCGCCGACCAATATCGCCGGCACGCCTTCGATCAGGAAAAGCCATTGCCAGCCGGCAAGACCCAAAGTGCCGTCGAACCTGTCAAGGACGAGTCCTGAAATCGGGCCGCCGACCACGGACGATAGCGGGTTGCCCGCCATGAAGACGCCGATCCAACGCGCGCGCTCATCAGCGGAAAACCAGTAGGTAAGAAAAAGTATGACGCCCGGAAAGAAGCCGGCCTCGGCCGCACCCAAGATGAAGCGCATCAGATAGAATGTTCGAGCATTGTCGAAGAATGAGAGACCCGCGCTCTGCAAGGCTGCGGAGGTTGCCGGAACGAACGCAAACGCTGCAGAAATCATCCCCCAGGAGATCATGATCCTGGCGATCCAACGCCGCGCCCCGAATTTTTCCAGCATCAGGTTGGATGGCACCTCAAAGATGAAGTAGCTGACAAAGAAAATGCCGACCCCGAATCCGAACATTTCTGCCGTCAGCCCGATCTCATTGTTCATCGTGAGCGCGGCAAAACCAGCATTGACGCGATCGAGAAAGGCGATGAGGAAACATAGCATCAGCAACGGAATGAGATGCAGCGCCGCCTTTGCCGATGCATCTTGGTGGACGGAGTCCATCGGAGTCCCTGTAATGTAGGTTCCTATAACTGTAGCAGGTGTAGATGTTGAGCGCAGCGAAACCGGGCCCCGTCGGCGGCACGACGTGATGGTTTCGCAGGCGTTCAACAGTTTCTAGGGAACTGAGCAACACGCCCTTTGCAGCATCTGCTCACAATTGGGACGCGGCGCTGCCCGACCACCTGGCAACCGATTACGCCATTACCCTTCAAATGGCTTGGATCGGCGCTGGAGCGGGATGCGTTCAGTTCGAATCGCCCCCGCTCGGTTCTCTTTCCGCATCCGTCGCGGACTGCGCTCGACGACGGATGCACGTTGATTTTGCGCATGATCTTGTCCGAAAAGTCTGCAACTTTACGGGATCATGCGCTAAAAGCGATTATCTCGTTCCCGCCCAGCCCGAGGGACCCTCTTCATGACCGCATTCCTGCACGCCGCACAGCGCGAAGCGTCCCCGCTGCCGTTTCTCGCAGGTCGCGACCGATCGGCACCGCCCGAGCGGCGCCGGAGTTATTGCGAGGCGGTTTTCGATGCCATTGCCGGTGCGGCTGCCGCGATCGGTCTCATAGCGATGGCGAGCTCCGGTTCAGGGCCGCAAGCTGCGAGGGGTGCCGAGGCGCGATTGAAAGAGCTTGACATCATGTTGCCGCCGGAGATCGCTCCGGCCGCAAATTACGTCAACTATGTCAGCAGCGGAAAGCTGCTGTTCCTCTCCGGCAATACCGGTGGTCCCGACTGGGCGGGCAGAGGCAAGCTTGGCCGGGAATTGACCGTCGAACAGGGCCAGCAGGCGGCACGTCAGGCCGCGATCATCATGCTCAGCAAAATTCGTTCCGCGCTCGGAAGTCTTGATCGCGTCAAGCGCATCGTCAAGGTGCTCGGCATGGTCAATTCGGCCGACGGATTCGGCGAGCAGCCTCGCGTCATCAACGGCTTTTCCGACCTCATAGTGGAAGTGTTCGGCGATGTCGTCGGCAAGCACGCGCGCTCGGCAGTGGGAATGGCGGGGCTACCCGGTAATTCGCCGGTCGAGGTCGAAATGATCATTGAGTTCGAGTAGCGAGCGCGCGAGCTGAGCCTTCGAAAAGCCCTTCACTCGCGGTGGTCGTTCTCGATTTGAGCCAAGTCGTGATTGTCGCGCAGCACCACCGGCTGCCCGTGAGGCGTGTCGAGGTAGGCTGCCGTCCAGCTCTCTTTCATCCGGGCGAGGTCCGCCGCGTCGGCAAGACCGGCGCCGATCAGCAGGTCTTCCAATGCGTCGAGCCATACGATGTAGTAGGTCGGACTATCCACTTCCGGCATCGGGCGGCGGTCATGGGCCGAACCGTCGGCCGCCGCAGCGTCTCGGAGACGCGCGCCGAAGTGCTTGCCCCACTCGGTCCAGGTGAAGTAGCCAAGCTCAGAGAGCCTCACGGTCAGTGCGAAGACGTGCGCGTGCCAAGGCTCGCTGAAGACGCGCTCCGGCTCCACGGATGTGCGCTCAGCCATGCTGGAAATAGGGTTCGAACAGATCGAGCGTCACCGAATCCTTTGGGTCGCCCTGGCGGCCCCACAACTCGCGGGCGCTGAAACGGACGGCGTAAAGGTGCTGCGGATTCTCGTTGCCTTCGGCATTGGTGTCGGGAAACACGGCCGCGCCGTGATACAGGACAATTTCGCCGCTGCGCCCGCGGGCATAGCGAGGCAGCCGCGTGTGGCCCCGCGGACTGTCGGTGACGGTGTGGACCCTGTCGCCCACCTTATACATCGGCTTGGTGGTGACGGTGCGGGCGAAGTTGCCCAACGCCCTCACCACGGCCGGAACCTTATCGGCGCTAATCGGGGGCGTGAGCTTTGGGCTGCCCGGCGCCGCGTGCCCTGCTTGCACCTCCGCAGCAGTGAACAAACCGGTCGCGATCCCGCGGTCGGCGACGCCGGTGATCCAACGCTCGTAATAGGTGAGCGCAAGATACTGTCGCGGGGTGAATTTCTCCGTTGAATAGCGAGTCTGATCGAGGTTCCACTTGCGCCAGGCACCTGTGAGCATGTTCATGGCATAGGCGCGGCCCTCCCACGGATGGTGGAAAACCGGCTCGTTCTTTTCATTGTCAATCGTGCCGAACCCGTCCATGCCGCCAACGTCGTGCATGCCATCCATGATGCGATCTCCTACGCTGCTGGAACGCCGGTGCCGATCATTGAATTGCGGGTGACGAGTGCCGCGAGCTGCGTTTCGCTCATGGCTTCGGTGCCTCTCGGCCGAGGCGGCACGACGAGGTAGCGCATTTCGGCGGTTGAATCCCAAACGCGAACCTCGGTGTCTTCCGGCAGGTTGACGCCGAATTCGGCAAGCACCGCGCGAGGTTCGCGCACGATGCGCGAGCGATAAGCTTCGGATTTGTACCACACGGGCGGCAGGCCCAGCACGCCCCACGGATAGCAGGAGCATAATGTACAAACGACGACGTTATGGACTTTCTCGGTATTCTCGAGGGCGATGAGCTGTCCGACACCGTTTCCTGCGATGCCGAGACCAGCCAGCGCCTTGGGGGCGTTCTCCATCAGGGCGGTTTTGAAGGCCGGATCGGCCCAGGCCTTGGCCACGACCGCGGCGCCGATCTTCGGCCCCAGCTTGTGTTCATACTGATCGATGATCGCATCAACGGCAGCCGGGTCGATAAGGCCTTTCTCGGTCAGCAATGTTTCCATTGCCTTCACGCGAAGAGCTGGGTCAGAGGGCAAAAGCGAATGGCTCGGGCTGCCTCCGTCGTGCGAATGATCATGATTGTCGATGTCCGGTTTTGCCACGTTCGGCCCTGCCACATCCGATGGCGTCTGCGCTTGCCCAGTCCGGAAACTGACGGTCGTGGCCGCGCCGGCGACAACACCTGCCGCCGCCCCGCCCAGGAATTTGCGACGTTCCATGACGCCCTCTCTTTCCCTCTTGTTTCGATCCGAGTGACCGCGATTGCGTTCGACGATGCGTTGCAATCCTTTTGCCGTCGGCCGCTGCTGCTGCCAATCCATCGACACGTACTGATCGGCCCCAAAAGGCAAACTATATGCGACCTATCGATATACCATTTGGGGAGATTGAGTAAGAGGAAAGGACAAATGATGGGTGAAGGGACCGCCGAGGTCTGGGGCGGCGGCTCCCCGTTGGGCCGCGGCTCCGCGGCGTTTTTCGAATTTGGTTCACGAGGGAAACTGCGGCGGACTTTTTTTCCGCGGCATCGGGTGCTAGCGTCATGACGAGGCGAATGAACGGAATAGCTCTCGCTCCACTTGATGCGCCAAACCATAACCAGGGAGGGTCCCGTGGACAGCTTCAGGATCTCGGTTCATGCCGGGTCGGCTTCGGCCACTCTCGTTGCGCTGACGGCGCTCTTCGTTCCGGCTTATGCCGAGACACCGGATATCTCGGGAACTTACTGGGCAACGGAATATCACGCAAAAATCCAGATTGTCGGTGGCGGCGAACTGCCATTCACCGCAGCGGGCAAATCGGCCTATGAAAAGAATATGGCGGGCTTGAAGGACGGCTCCATCATCGACACCGCTCGCAGATACTGCGTGCCGGACGGCCTGCCGCGCGCGCTCGCCACACCCTTTCCGTTCGAAATTTTCCAAGCGCCGCCTGAACAGGTCACCATGGTCTACGAGCCTCAATCATCAGGTTCGCGTGATCGCGCTCGACCAGCCGATGCCGAGTGAGAAGGAGCTGATGAGCTTGCCGTACTACAACGGCCATTCGGTGGGTCATTTTGAGGGCGATACGCTGGTGATCGAAACCGCGGGCTTCAATCAAAAGACCTTCGTTGACGCGACCGGCGCACCTCACACCGGCGACTTGCGCACCATCGAACGCATCCGTCGCATCAGCCCGACGGAACTTGAGGACGTCATCACGGTCCACGATCCGATGTACTACACGCGGGATTGGCAGGCGCGCTTCGTTTATAAGCTACGCGACGACGTGTGGATTGAGGATTATGTCTGCGGCGAGCCTCACCGCGACCTCTCCTCGGTAGCGGGCGTGCGCTAACGATTGACGCGGTCGCGGCCGACGTTCCTGCTTGGTACCCGGGTCACAGAAGGACGAACCATCGAATGCATTCAGTGATGCCTTCCCCCTCGTCCGTCGGGCGTTCGCCCTTCCGCGCTCTCCCCGTGCCCGCCTGGGCGCAAGAAGCCAAACGCGAAGCCTCGGCGGGAGGAGAGTTAAGAGAAATCGTACGCCGTCGCGGGCGCTTCCGAGTGAGGGGTGGGTACGCACTGACTCACTGACCTCCGGAACGAAGACCGGCCTTCGTCGTTGCATAAGCCGACTTCAGCTACGCGCCTAGCACCCGATCTTTGCCGCCGATCCGTTGAAATTGATCGGTCGTTTGTGGTCCTATTGGCGGGGGCACGTCCGATAAGCTGGAGACGCCCGATGAAACTCAATGTACTTGGCCTAGCCGGTCTGGCCGTTGCCATGTCGGCGATCCCTGCTTTGGCGCATCACTCCTTTGCCATGTTCGATGCCGCATCATCGAAGACGGTGGAGGGCACCATCAAAGACTTCCAGTGGACCAATCCTCATAGCTGGATTTTGATGATGGTAGAAAATGCCGAAGGCCGGCCGGAGCAATGGGCAATCGAAATGGGCGGTCCCCAGGGCCTGGTCCGACAGGGCTGGACACCGAAGACCCTCATGCCCGGCATGAAGGTCAAAACCGTGATCCATCCGCTGCGCGACGGCAGCAACGGCGGACAGTTCATGGCCGTCACGCTTCCTGACGGAACACAAATGGGCAACCCCAACGCAGCGCCCAGTGCCAACGCCGGTGCCGGGCCGGCCTCGGATCGCTGAGCAGCCGCCGGATTTCCACGCCGGCCGGGACGAACAATTCCGGTTGGCGTCACTGACTGTGCCGGCCACGCCCGCTGTAGCCGCGCGCGTTCGGATCGCCGCGTGGTTGGCCGCGGCTGGTCCGGTTCGTACTTCTTATGTCGTAGAGGAGGACCCGATGTCCGGACTTGGAGCGAACTTCACGGGAGGCGCTTTCGTCGCCACAGTTTGCCTGGCCGGCGGCTTGAGCTTTTCGGCAATGGCTCAGGGCACGCCGCCCAATTTTGCCCCAAGCCGCGATATCGGCTGGTATTCGTATTCGCGCGAGTTCATGCCGCCGGAGCACGGCGCCGGGCCGGTTCGGCAGGACCCCGCGCACCCCTACGTTTCGAACGACGACTTCCGCGTGAGTGGAAGACAACCCACGGAACGTGTTGGCGACATCAGCAATCCCATCCTCCAGCCCTGGGCGAGGGATGCGATCCGCAAGCGCAACGAGGCAGTGCTGTCCGGAAAGCTTGTTGCCACTCCGACTGCGAGTTGCTGGCCGAAGGGCGTGACTGACTTCCTGCTGTCTCCGATGACCCAGCCGATGTATTTCATCCAAGGACCGAACGAAGTGGTGATGATATTGACGAGCTTTAATGAAGTTCGCCACATCCACCTGACGGACAAGCATTCTCCGAACGTCAAGACATCATGGTATGGCGAATCGATCGGCCATTATGAAGGCGGCACGCTCGTTGTCGATACCATCGGAATGGACGACCGGACGTGGGTGGACGGATTCGCCACGCCGCATACCAAACAGCTCCACGTAATCGAACGCTTCCGCCTGATCGAGGACGGCAAGGTGCTCCAAGCCGATATTCACGTCGAGGACCCCGGCGCCTTCACGATGCCTTGGGACGCCATTCAGCGTTTCCGGCAGTACGAGGCGGCCGTGCGCAAGGTCCCCATTGAGCGGCTTGCGCAATTGGCGAGTGCGCCGGAAGGCCCGCTGGTCGAAATGAACTGCGCCGATAATCCGAATTCCTTCTTTCCGAATACCGATGCGCTGCCGATACCGCAATCCGTCAATCGCGGTTTCTGAGTGGGGCGGTTCCTCGCAACCGGGTTTGAGCCAGTACATGGAGATGCCAAAAAGGGAAGCCCCGGAGGTGTCTCCGGGTTTTTAAGGATCATCGCGGCCTAACCACAGCAAGTCTCGGTCAAATCGGATCACATAGGGCGGGTTAAGCGCCAATTGTCGTTATTCCGAATGAACAGGCACAAAGGTCAGGGCGCGCAACCCGCCAATCTGCTGACTTGGCGGATTACGCGCGGGCCGAGTGCGCCGCGCTGTTCACCGCGGAGGGGCGCCAATCCGCCTGCCAAGGATGGGCTCGATTTCACCGGAATCCGCTTGAGTGTAGCGATCCCATGAAACCAATCACTTCCGCAGGCTGGGTTAAGCTCTTGCGAAAACCCATCAGTTTCTGGGTCCGTTGAATGGTCGATTCGACTTTCGGAGCCGCTGGTGAGACTGCGTCGAACGTGCCTCGAACTTTGGCTCGAAAAACGGAGAGCAGGGTGGGAGAATGGATGAGACTTGGCACTTACACGATTTGAAGTACACCAAGCAGAACGCTCCGTCCCACCTGGTAAACAATGGTGTTGAGGGCATCGGCACCATTGTAAAGCATCGTGTCGGCACAATGTCCGATCGCCAGCCCGAAGATAAACCAATGCAACGGTCGCATCGGCGCAAAAATACGATGGACATATTAATTTTCTTACGCGTCGACGTGACTGTGCCTCGGTTGGTAAATAAGCATACCGAATCTCCGATGATGACCCACAGGCACCTCGCGGCATCCCCGAGCGCAGCCTGCACGTGGATGCCGCCGAAATGGGAGGCCACGATACCCCCGGATCTGCCGCCTTATCACTTATGCCGTCACCAACTTTCGTCGATAGATCGCCACTCAACTTGCCAAAGCAGATGACGTTTGCTCTAAGACTGCAACTGCGCTGATGAAAAACGGTGCGAGAGCGGCATCACAGAGAGAACAAAACACGCTAACCCGTTGAAAAGCCGCAATAGCTCAGTCGGTAGAGCACATCATTCGTAATGATGGGGTCGGGGGTTCGAATCCCTCTTGCGGCACCAGTAAAATCAAGCACTTAACTTAGAATTCAAGCCAGCCTGCTTCCCAGAAAAGAGCATTGGGAAGCTATTGGGAAGCCAGGTAAGAACAGGGTATTGGCTACCCTTTTGAAAACGCAGACAAATTTTTCTAGCTATCACTTGCGCGCACGGCGAATCTTGTGCTATCGCTGGTGTCGGATCGAAGCCCCAGCCGCAGCCCGGCTGAGCCGCACGCCCGTGGCCGAAAAACCGCCTTCCCGTGCGACATTGCGCCAATACCGGGAAACGGCACCGCCCTAATGAAGGCGGCAAGGTTTTTCGGTTCGACCCATGCCCTTCCCCAACGTTCGTGACGATGACGATTGCGTGCTCCCGTTCCTAATGTGGGCGCGGGATTATAGCGGCCTATCCATTGCGACATGCCGGCGTATCTGCCGGCCCGGAGGGTCAGGACCCCCTGTGATCCGGCTCTCCGAACGCAGACTCGGAGTTCGCCTTGGCGATCACAGGGCATGGTTGGTGCGGCGGACGGGAACGCGGGCATGAACGCGGCGACTTTGGAAGCGATAGCCGCCTCCGCTCGCATTCCTCCAACGCCAGACGGTCCAGACTGGTCCCGCGCGAGCGCGGATGATGTGGCATTGGCGGCTCGGCTCTTTCGCGACGATCTTGCGTTTATCAGACGCGTCGCGCGCTACGAACTTTACCGTCACGGAGGGGCTGTCCGGTACAAGGATCGTGGGCAGTACCTTGCCCCCTATGCAGATGATCCCGACGCCTTTGACGATGAATATGATGACGATGGAGAGGTTGACCCGGCATCTGGTGGCAAGCCCGAAGATACCGGGGTCGATGACATCGAATCGTTGCTTGCAAAATGGTTGCACAAGGCAGCGTGCAATTTCAGACCAGAAAAGGGCACTAAGTGGCGCGCTTGGCTTGGCGCAATCATCCGCAATGGGGTCCGTGATTATCTAAAGAGCGGCAGCACCGCGGGCACAACCGATCACGGTAACGGGTATCGGCCCGATACGACCTTCCAAACGGTCGATGATTGGGGCCTGACCCCGGCATTCGAGGCTGCAAATGCTGAGATCAAAGAACACTTGGACCTATTACGCCGCCGGCAAAAAGACAAAAACGCTACGATCCTCAAAGCCTACTGGTTCTCTCGAAAGTTGATAACGCAGATTGCGCGAGAACAGATGGTCTCGGCTTCGGCCGTTCATAAGAAAATCAGATCATTCGTGAGAATCCTCCCGCATTTTGGCGCGGCAGATGATATTGAATGCCTCGCGAAAAAATACATAAAAAACAAACGTTTGTCGAAAAAAGAGGAAACTTATTTGGAGGGTTATCGTAAGAGGTATAGAGGCAGCGAGACAAAAGAGCGCTTCACTTCATTCTGTCCCGTCTCAAACAAGGGCATTTTTGAACCTGACGGCGCGCCGCTTCATATAGGGCCGCGTCATTTATTCTTCGCGAGCATCGCAGACCCAGAGCTTGCACCTCAAGAAAAACTGCGTCGCCGATTTATCAACAAAGAAACGATCGTTCCCATTCGTACCGTTGCCGGAATTCAGTTTCTAGAAAATGTCCGAACGGACGTTTTCGAACTCATCATCGAACAGTGCATCACTCAAAGAAAACAGCCAAAATGCCAGTTGCCTGACGGCCTTTCAGACTATACCGAGCCAGGCACCGTGATGTTCCGTGGGCCGCACGTTCGTGGCCGCCATACACGACAAAGATCAGCCAAAGGAGAAAAATGTAATGCAACTCGAAATCAATCCGCAGGACACGCCGTCCGCGCAAATCATCAAGGCGGCGAACAAAACCGCCACAGCCAAGGACAGTCTTGGCCGCGAAATCGGCGTGAGGAAGCTTTCGACGCTCGACCGGCTGCGGCTATTTAGACTCGCCGGCCCTGAACTAGCGGCCAACGAGCCGTGGCTGGAAATCGCCTTTCTGGCTTATGCCGTTTCTTCCATTGATGGCGATCCGGTGACGCGGCCTAACAACTTGCGCGAACTTGAATTCGTAATTGAACGCCTCGATGATTGGGGTTTGGCCGCTGCCGCCGAGGGTTATGTGAAGATTGTCGGCGATACCGATCGCGATGCTTCGGTAGCAAACGCAAAAAACTAAGTCGGGACGCAACTCTGCAAGCCGTCATGATGCTTGTGAGGGGGGGCGTCCCTTGGGATGTAGCATGGTCGCTCGATGACGAAATGCGCCTAGCTTGTTGTGTGACGCTGGGTGAATTGGACGGCAATCAATTTGATTGGCGCTCTCTCAAATGGGTCGAGCGCACATGATTTCTGAAACCCAATTTCTCGCACTACTGGAACGCGCCACGGCGGAAACACCCATTGCTGCTGCTGGCGCTCTCACCGAGACTATGGAAGCCCTGAAGGTCGAGGCCAGGGCGTATATCGGCCACGAACTGCCAGAATGGCCGCCGCTTGCGGCTTCTACTGTCGCGGAAAAAGAGCGGCTTGGTTATGTAGGCCACGTTTCCGAGACCGATCCTCTGCTGCGTACCGGGCACCTACGCGAATCAATCGAGGTATCGATTGACGGCCTAACGGGCGTGCTCGGCTCGACCGAGCCAGTCGCGCTATGGCAGGAACTCGGTACGTCTCGTATTCCGCCGCGGCCGTTTTTATCGTTGGCTCTTTTTCATTCGCAACCGATTGCCGCGCCACTCTTTGGGCGAGCGCTCATGAAGGTATTAACACCGTGATTTCATCATACGAAGTTGGCGCGATTTTCAAAGTCGTTGACGATGCCACGCCAGCGATTCGCCGCATCACCGCTGAGATGCGGCAGCTTTCGAAGCTCATTGGCTCGATCCGCCAAGAATTCAACTTACTCGGCCGTATCCCAGGGCTGTCGGCTCTCACGGCCGAACTGCGGGCCGCTACAGCCGCCATGCGCGGTTTAAACGCCAGCGGCCTTGCTGGCCTCAATGCTGGCCTCGCACGCGCAGCGGCAAACGCCTCCGCTCTCACAGCTGCCCTTAATCGTGCGGGCCGTGCCGGTGGCGGAGGCGGGCATGGTGGTGGGTTCCACTTTGGAAGGCCGCACCTTCGCATGCCCAGCGGCGGCAACGTCGCAATGGCTGGCATGGGCGCCCTGGCTTACGGCGTTTACGAAGAAGCCGAAATCGAGGACATCGCCGCACGCGCCCTGATGACCGGGCAATTGAAAATTGACGCCGGCATGACAAACATGGACGCCTTCAAGAAAATTCGCGAGATTATCCAGCGCAACGCCTCTATCGGCGGCTTCGATCCGAAAGAGGTCGGCGAAGCCATACTCGGAAGCGAGAGGCAGTTTGCTGGTCTCGATTTCAATAAACGAATGGATGTCTTGAACGTTCTGCTTCCCGCTGCGATGCAGGAGAGCCGCTTCAAGGAAACTGGCCTAAAGGAGTCTGCCGAGTCATTGGTCGGACTCGCGCATATGACCGGCACCTATGACCCAGCCAAGTTGCCGGAACTGTATCGCAAGTTCAATTTCGCTTCTATGATTACGCCGGCTAGTTTGCCTCAGTTCACGAATGCGCTATCTTATTCTATGCCTTCCCTAGTGGCTGGCATGGGCATGGACCCTGAAGCGATCATGTTTTTGACCGCTATGAATCAGGCGGCGGGCATTCGCTCGACGAAGGCCGGCACCTGAATTCAAGCGTTCTTCGGCAAGTTGATGCCGGACGTTGGAATCAATCATCTCACCAAGAGCAAAGAGAAGCATAATAAGTCCTTACGCGATCTTGGGCTGCTTGATGCAAAGGACAACCCAACTTGGATGGTGAAGGGCGCTAACGGCAAGACCGATTGGATGCAGAGTATCCTGAAACTCTCGCCTATCCTTGGTTCTCACCTTCAGGCGCTACCTGAGACCCAACGGCTGCAAATGCTCGATCAAGTGTTTGGCAAGCAGGGCGGCCGGCAAGCTGGCTTGGCAAACTTGCCAGAGTTCATCGGACAGTTCCCGCGCTTGGCTCAGCTAATGGCAAGTGCGCCTGGTGGTGATGATTTCTTGAAGCAGTTGTCAGAAGGTTCGCCAGTCCAGAAAGCGCGTGAGGCTTTCTCCGATCTGAAGAATATCTTGATGGACCTGGGCAGCGTGGTGCTGCCGCCGCTCACCGCAACATTGAAAGAGCTTGACGGCTACTTAAAGAATATCCAGCCGTTCCTCCCGAAACCGGGCGGTGGTCAAGGGTGGGCTGTGTTAAAAGGCTTCGGCACTGGCGCGCTTTTAGGTGGTGCGGGCGGCTCGATAGTTCCAGGTATCGGAACATTTTTCGGCGCCGTGGGCGGCGGTCTCGTTGGCGGTGCAATTGCGGGAAAGGATCATTTGAACTCACACGGCTTTGATGCGCCACCACCCTCGACCAACGGAATGCAGAAGCAATCTTGGAATTTGTCGGTTGACGGACGAACGCTTGCGCAAGTAACAACCAAGTATCAGGCGGGATTCGGTGAGTGGTCCGATTCGAAGCTCCGCATATTATGACGGCTCTTGGGCGCATGTTCCCGTGGCCGTTGGGTGATTTTAAACTGAAAGAAAGGAAAGTCATACTATGCCACTTATTAAGTCTCTTAACGCCGTTGCCAAGAAGCCCAAGCTTCCAACGCCAATCGCCACGCTGTTCGCCAAGGCCGGCGAGCCAGTACCGGAAGGCACGATTCCGGTCCATGTGCTCGACAAGGTTCTTGCCGGCACGCGGGTCGAAGAACGCATGCGCATCAAGAGCCAGCTTCACGCTGCTGGTCTACTTGCCTGAGAGGACGTAAAAATGATTAACACGATCATGTTGAATGATCTCGCGCGGATGGCACGCGACAGCGACGATACCAGCTTTGCTAGCCGTCCAGCGGACCCCAAAGCAGTTGGGGATTACGAGTATTTCCAGCGGCACGGCATGACTCGCGAGCAAGCGGCTGAACGTGCGAAGGCACGCGCCTGCGAAGATTTCGAAACGCGCGCTGTGGCCGATTTGTGTGGTGAGCCTCCGAGCAATCTCGATTGCGACGTTCGCGGCCTCTCGCCCGCTCGTGCACGATTCGCTCGATATCGAGCTTGGCTTGCTGCCGAGTTAGCCAAACTGGCCGTAATCGAAAAGAAGCGGGCGGGCCTCTTTGAGTTGGTTGACGCACCTGAGAAAACGCTTTCGCGTATCCGCGAACTGCTGCAAGGAACGATTGATTACCTGAGGGGGCGCGTGTCATGCGACGATGCAGATCAGCGCAAAAAGCTCAATGATGAGTTAGCCGTTCAAAATCATCGCGCTGAAGCGGCAAAATCCGTCATACCCGATATCGAGCGCGAGCTTGAAGTCCAGAAGCTTCGAGTTCGAGCACCTGGTCGGCCGCGAATCAGAGTACCTAAACCGAGCTATGATCGAGATCGCGGATACGTCGGGGTTGGGGCAGGCGTATGTGCTCACGAAAGCCAGATTGGCGGCACTTGAGGCAGTGTTGGGCCGATTGACGGCGGACTATCGCGCCTATGGTGATAACTTGCCGTGGCAAATCCGAACGGCGAAGGTGGAATCGCCGCGCGAGACTTGGAAGGCAGTTGCGGACGCGATCACCTCAAATCCACGGGCGGACGTGTCCGCGTTGGTCCCGAGGGTGCCATGACGGACGCTCGCAGTTCCGCCGCCTTTTGGCTCTCAGCGCGCACACTGCATCGGCTCCTTGCGGATAAGCCAATTGTCGAGATGTCGGTGGAAGACCCAGCGATTGTGTTGGACCGCGCCAGCGGCGAAATTCGGCGGACCATGGCGGCCTTTTTCGAGGAAGACACGCCCTATCGCGATCCAATGTTGAACATTCTGATCGGCGCCGAAGCCGTTCGAAAGTGTAAGCCAGCCCAAGAGTGGAGCGAAGCAATCGCCCCACTAGGTCGCGCGCCGATTCCTCAACACATGACAGCGGCAGCGCGGGTATTTGCGGGCAATCGGTGGATGCTGATCGACCGCTTGGCCCGAGAGCTTGCACACGAGAAGCGCATGAGCGTTTCGGCCGTGTTGTGGTTGTTAAATCTGCCGCGCAAGGTTGCGGCATAGCAAATCGGCCGCGGTCATCAAGGCGAGTGGAGGCGTCTTGTCTCAGGTGCGATCCGCGCGGCCGTTCTCTTGTTCTGCGGAAATCGCATCAACCTCCACAACAAACGTAATTCGACCCGCGATGGTTTCCCTTCCCGTTGCGGGTCGATAGAAGCGCAACTCCAGGCCGCGCTCGCGAGGCCGTGGTTTAAGTGACGTTGGGCCACGGCCTCGCTTTGAACCTAAGCTATGTCCGTATTACAACTAATCTTTTCGTCGTCATGCCTGTGCATGATTGGCGTTCCAACAACGCGCGCGCTCATTTCTACGGCGTTGAATTCGGTGCGACGATGCACGTAGCAGTAAGTGCGTCTAGTGGGTTTGATTCCAAGACGCGTTGCAATCGCGTCACGCTGGCACGCCAAAAACTGGATTCGTTGATTCACAAATTCGTGCCCACTCAAAAAGGCGTCGAACGCTTCCGGGTTCGATAAAAGGTATTCAAGCTGCTGAAATTGTTCTTCCTCTGTCCTCGGAGTCCGAAACAAGAGTTCGATGATGATATGTGTTTCGTCGTCATTGAGGAGATCATTATTCGAGTATGCCGCCTGCCAGACAGCTTTATGTTTTTTGATCAAATCGCTAATTTGCAGATGACTCAACGATTTAGGCATCTGCGGCATAGATTTCTTGTTCACGCGCCGTGCGGGCGCGCGTTTCAACTTCCCAGCCATAACGGACAGTTCCCCAGGTCGAAAAGTGCGCCGCGTGTTGGGCGAAGCGCGGCGCTGGACCTCGTGGACTACGGGACAAACCCGACTCCCAAGGTCCATTGATCCACATATCAGCGAGCAGCGCAAGTCTGTGAGCTATGCGAAAGACGCCCTTTGACTACCCTTGTTTTTAGAACGTAAAGGGAAACGTTAGGGTAGTGTAATGCAGGTCACGCATACCTCTATTAACGTCGTGTTTATTGGCGTTCGCCAAAGTACGCCGGCAACCGAAACAAGAAAGGAATCGCATGTATGAGAACGAAGGAATGAGCATCACCGACACTGTCGCCGAATCGGGCCAGGGTCGCACATCCATATATAAGGCGATCAAGAATGGAGAACTGATCGCACGAAAAGCGGGACGTAGAACCATCATTTTGCGTGGAGATTTTGCCCGGTACATGCGGGCGCTGCCCGCGATTCGCCCTGCAGTTTGAAAAAAGGAGAAACTAAAATATGAGCGCCAACACCTATAAACCCGAGACCACGTTGCCCCCTGAGCGAATTGCGAATCCGACCCCCGCCGCCGCACCGAACGTGCCCCTTCCGACATCCAAGGTCGAGCGCCAGCATGCGGGTGCCGTCAATTCGAGCAACCCAGCGGGGGGCTACGTAGCCGATGAGGTGTTTAAACGCTGAGCACCACAAAAAGCAAAAACCGAACGCCGAGCGTTGGCAGCGCCCGGCGTCGGAAATCTCAACAGGTGATCGTTTGGACGACGACACCCCACCGGAAGGCAACCGAATGAGGCCGCTATGTATGTAGGCGATTTTCGCGACTTTGGCAACTCCAAAGCGCTCAGCTTTGACGAATTTTCTAGGCTACTTCGGCCGCCAATTCCGGCATGTAGCTGCGAATGCCCACTGAGTTTCGAGGAAGTGCAGGAAGGCATACGCCGCCACCACGCTCCGACGCGGGCTGAGGTCGAAGAAGCGGAAAGGTTTGATGAAAACGATCCGCTCTTTCTTGCCTGGCTGGACAAGAGCGATTCGCGTGAGTTCACCCTTTCATGGGCGCGCAGAGACCTTTTTGCCGCACTGAGAGATGCTCACGATTTAGGGTTTTCGCCTGATGAGATCGCATCGATTTATCGGGAGGCGCATCGTGCCTGGAACACGCACGGCGAGTGGTACGATCTGCCATCGCAGGAAATTGTTGATCGCCTAAATAAGACGGTGCCCGAACCGATCCCAGCGAAGCCCCAGGAATGTGGGCTTAGCCACATTTGTGACCCACTAGAACAACTGACCCACGCGCCGGGTCTGATCGGCGAAATCGTCAACTGGATTGAGGCTTCGGCCCTGCGGCCAAACCGGGTACTGGCGCTCGGCACCGCGCTGACGGTTGTGGGGACTCTCATCGGCCGGCGTGTTGCGGGGCCGACGCGCTCAGCGACACATCTGTACGTTATCGGATTGGCGCGCACAGGGGCAGGCAAGCAGCACGTCCATGATTGTGCGAAGGAGTTGCTCGACGTTGCTGGGGCACGCCAGCATGTTGGTCCCTCCGAATTCATCAGCGGTCCCGCAGTGATAAATTCACTGATGAGGATGCCGCTGTTGCTCTGCCTACAAGATGAGTTTGGTTCGCTCTTGAAGCGGATCAACAACAAGAAGGCTTCCGGCTTTGAGGCACAAATTAGAAAGTTCTTGCTGGAGCTTTGGGGGTTAAGCTTCAAGGCTTATGACACACCGGAATGGGCCGGGCGGCGATCGGAAACAGTGTACACGCCAGCATTATCCTTGTTTGGCCTCTCGACGCATGACGACTTTTTCACTGCCCTTCGTTCTAGCGATCTACCTGGCGGCTTCATCAATCGGTTCCTGCTGCTGTCGTCGGACAAACGCGCCTGTGAACAAGACCCAGCATTGCACGCCGTACCGGAACCTATCGCGCAAGACTTGCAGACGCTTTACCAATGGCGTCAAGGGAATCCGATGAACGGCGCCCAATTGATGAACCCGAACCTGAAGCCTCAGCCGGATGTTAGACCGTGGGCGAGCGGCTCGGCGAAGCAGATGTATGACGAATTTAAGAGGGAGATAGAAGCGCGCATTGATGGGGAACCAAGTCTTGAGAACTTTATCAGCCGTTCCCCCGAGATCGCAATCCGACTTGCAACCATCGTGGCCGCTGGCAGGTGGGTCGGAAACTACGACTTTACCGTTGATCGTTCAGATGTCGAGTGGGGAGTTGCGGTTGCCCGCGCGTCCGCCGACCGAATGATTATCGAAGCCAGCGAGCGCATGGTCGAGGAAACCCCCACCTACGGGGAGGCGGCCAACAAGCTGCTCCGCATCGTCAAGGGGCTGGGGAGGATCGAGCACAGTGAGTTGTTGCGCAAGATGCAACCAATGAAGGCGAAAGACGTGAAGGAGATCATCGCCACCTTTATCGAGAGCGGTATGCTCAACAAGGAAGTGGTGAGGCCAAAAGATTACAGCGGAGGTACGTGTCCCACCTTCTACCGCATGGTAAAAAGGTAAGCGTTCTTCAATGGACTTGAAGAACGATTGAATTACGCTTGAATAACGATTTCTTCTAAAAGAGTAATAAAATCAACATCATAATAAAAATATAGATTCATTATTCAATCTTCAAGTGGGGGGTTGTCCCCCCCCCCCATTTGCTACTTTGGTTCCATAGACGACCCTGATAGGAGCTTTAGCTGGCACTTCTCTCTTGAAGAATGATGAATTTCTGGGTTTATGTACTGATTTCAATAACATCATTATTCAAGCGTTATTCAAACGTTGTTCAAATTCGTAATAACAACGACTGGTTGCATTTGCTGCCACTTTTTTTAGGAAACCGATAAATGTTTAAACAGCGCGATTTCACACATTTGCTCGAAAACAGCGAAGCCGGTCCCTATTCGCCAGCGCCACCGCGCAAAGGCGGTCTCTTTTGGAACCTGGTCGCCACCTTGCTGGGAACTGCCCCACAGCCTGAGCCTGCCGATTGGCGAGTTGAGGCGATGCGGCGGCGCGATGCCCGTATTCGGGAACTCAATTCACCATCAGCAGCCGCACAGCCAGTCCCATTTTTGTCCGCGCCGCAGCCGCAACAGAGCGAAATCGAGAAGGCGATGACGCTGCTACATGAGGCCCTGAGTGCTGGCCCAGTTGCCGAAAAGGTGGTGCAACGAATGGCCTCAGAGGCCGGAATTAAGCCGCGAACTTTGAAGCGTGCAAAGCAACGGTTGAAGGTCCGAAGCATAAGAAAAGGCCGAAAACATTGGGCATGGGAATTGCTGCGGCTGTTGCCTGGGGCTGGGGCGGAATTGTAGAGGACCAGTGGATCAACGTTTTCGCTGTTCAGCTTTTGCCAATTTTTCCATGCGCGCGCGAGCCGCGGCCCGCTTTTGCCTAGCGCCGCAACCATTTTCTAAATTTGCACTCACGAAAGGATCGCAACGTGACTGATACCGATTTGGGTAATCGCGCGCCATTAGCGCCGCGCGGGCGCCCATTCCAAAAAGGTAATGCCGGACGCCCTGTTGGGACGCGAACTCGCGCTACCATGCTGGCAGAGAAACTAAGCTCCGCAGATATCAAGGAAATCCGAGATACCATTGTCAATGCTGCCAAGGCTGGCGATATGGTTGCCGCCAAACTGTTATGGGACCGACTTGTGCCGGTTCCTAAAGGCCGCCGACTGCGATTTCCCATGCCGCCAATCAATACCGCAGACGATATCGTAAAGGCATTTGACGGGCTTTGGGCCGCGGTTTCGAATGGTGAAATCACGGCCGAGGAGGCAACCATTCTCGGCGCGCTGCTGGAACGGCATGGTGCTGTACTTAAGGATTCCGCCATCGAAAAGCGTTTGAAGCGCATTGAGGAAATCCATGGCAAGTCTGAAAGAGCTTGAACGTCGGATCGCCAGGCTCGAAGCGCTGTTGATTAAAGAAGATGCCAAGCCAGCGCAGCCGGCGCCGCTTGGCCTTTACCTTGTCGCCTTTGCTGGCGGCTGGCGCCCGGACAGCGAGCAGAGTGTTGCCGAGTGCTACAGCGCAGCGGCTGGGTATGACAGTACGGTGGACATGCGCGTCGCAATGCGCGATCCCGCTGAATTCGGCCGCCGTCATGTCGCCGCTGTAAACGCCATGCTCGAAAAGGTTGGCGGCCTTGATGGCGTTACGAAGCTTATCGAGCAAGCTGAAGCGGCAGGCATGCCCCTGCCGCCACTCGATAGCAAGCCCGCTGGCGCGTCGAGCCTGGCGGCCTAGCCTTTACACCCTCAATGCCGGCGAGCGCATGGGTAAGGCGCTGGCGTGTTGGGCGATGTGCGTGATGGTGAATGGTGAATCTTGCGATTCCAATTGACATGAGGTCGTTGTTGTAACACATTGACGTCGTAAGCCTGTTACAAGGATCGAACGATGTGCGGAATCATTTCCTACACGCGAGTTTCGACTACACAACAAGGCAAGAGCGGCCTTGGACTTGAAGCGCAACGGGAATTGATTCGGCGGTTCGCCGATGCGAACGGTATGCAGATAACGGCCGAATTCAAGGAAATCGAGACTGGCAAGGGCGCGGACGCGCTCGACAAACGCCCGGAACTGGCTGCAGCTCTCAAGGCCGCAAAGAAAGCCAAATGCGCAGTGGTCGTGTCAAAGCTCGACCGGTTAAGCCGAGACGTGCATTTCATCACGGGCCTGATGGTTCACAAAGTGCCGTTCATTGTCGCCGAGCTTGGGCCAAACGTGGACCCTTTCACGCTGCACATCTACGCCGCATTGGCACAGCAGGAACGGCGCATGATTGCAGACCGCACCCGCGCCGTGCTTGCAGCGGCCAAGGCGCGCGGCGTTAAGCTCGGCAATGAAGCGTTGGCGACTCGCAACCGTGACGCCGCTGCGGAGCGCGCCAAAGCGCTAGGCCCGATCTTCGCTGAGCTTGCCGGCATGTCGACTCGTGCCGCAGCGGCCGAGTTGGACAAGCGCGGCGTGCCAACCCCGACTGGGGCCGTGTGGAATGCTATGGCAGTGAAACGGGTGCGAGAGCGGTTGGCATAAATGATGATGACGACAAACCCTCTCTGCGCAAGGGAGTTTATGCGTCGGGCGCTTGAGTGTGAGCGCTTGGCTAAAACTGCGCCCGAGCCATCCGCATACGTCGACCTTGCCAAGCAATGGCTTGAATTAGCCCGGCAGTGAGTGGAATTGACTGGGCAGCAAGAGCCGAAGCCGTGATGGATTAGCTGTGCTTTCTAGAACTGGGTAGGTCACAGACACGATCTCTGACCGTCTTTATGTCATCAATTGAGATTACGCCGCTGCGCAACAATTCGAATATGATCGCGACCTCGGGCGGCGGCTTATTGGCAACCCAGCGCCGCGCGGAGCGTCCGGTGCGGCCGAGAAGCTCGGCAGCGCGTTCCTGCGTCAAGCCAAGTTCGGCGAGTATGGAACGAAATTTGGCGGCAGTCATGCTATGGTCTCCGGTGAGGCTGGATCGGGTTGCCTCTCTGTGGCCCGGTTCAGTCGCGGACGCAGAGCCGTGAACCCTGCGTCCGCACATTTGTTTTCACGCCCTGGCGTGGCAGTCGATGTACAGCGCGCCGCCGATCCGCGTGAGGCAGTAAATCAATCCGGGGATTGCCACCCCAAGAACAATTGCCGGCGCCATCATCCAGCCCGCGGCCTGGCTCGCAAAGGCGAAGGCGTTCATTGCTGCTGAGCCGACCAGGGTGCCGATGATTGCCGGCCTTGTGTAGTGCGTGATTGCCTTGCGGACGCGCTCCGTCGCGGCGCTGAGTTGCGATAGTTCCAAGGCCACAAACCCGAGGTCGATGCCAACGGCCATTGCCCAGGCTTCCCAGGACGGGGACGCGGTTACGACCTCAATGCCGTGAGCCAGATGGCTCAACGAAAGCGTGGTCAGCGTTACTGCGACGAAGCCAATCCCGAGCGCGGCTGAGGTCTGCCGCCTCAGTGCCTTGGTAGCACCCTTGGCACGGCGCTGGGGCTGGCTCTGCGGCGCTTTCGTCTTGAGTTGAACGACTGCTGACATTGTGAAATCTCTCTGTGTGTGAGTGGCGCTGCCGTAAACAGCGGGAACGATGCGTTCCGTAAGGCGTCCCGCAGGGCGCCGTGTCGCAACGCAAAGCATCTTCCTCCTCACTCCCTACTTGGCCTTTCCGGTTCTTACCTTGGGGGCCGTTCGGTTCGGTCGGGGCGGTGGTCTCTGCGAGGTCTACGACGGCCGCCCGTCAGTTGATGATGTGAATATAGGACATTGTGTCCTATTCGTCAATAGGGTTTCTAAAATATTTTCAGAAACTATTTTAAGAGAGTTCTCTGCTGTGGAAAACTCGGGACAAAGGTGCGGCGATTGGGCCGGTGACAAAAGGTGGCGGATAGGTATAAAAGGTGCCACCAAGCAGAGGAGAAAATGTGAAAATGCTTGAAAACCTGAAATGCCCGCACTGCGGCCAAACTTTGCGCCCCACCACCACAGCACTAGAGCCAGGGCCGGACGACACCCTGAGTTGCCCCACACATGGCGAGTTGGGAAAGCTTGAAGACATCGTTCAAAAGCAAGTTGGCCAACAAGTGTGAATTGGCGTGCAAAAAGGACCCCCTTTTCGGGGTGATCGGCATCCAATCGGGACCCCCGAAAAGAGGGGTTCACATTGGCCTCCATGATTTGTGGGGGCCAGACTGGGATGTTGGTCGTGGAGACAATTGGGAGGATTTGCCGGGCCTTTTTTGTCCAGGGGAAAGCAATCAAGGCGATCTGCCGGGACCTTGGGGTATCCCGGAAAGTCGTGAGGAAGGTGATTTGCTCAGGATCGACCGAGTTTCGCTATCGCCGGGAAGATCAGCCACTACCCAAGATTGGCCACTGGCGTGACGCGCTGGATGAGTTGCTGCTGGGCAATGAAACGAAGGCCGCCCGTGAACGTCTGACGCTGATCCGGATTTTTGAGGAGCTGCGCGGTCGAGGTTATGACGGCAGCTACGATGCGGTGCGCCGCTTCGCGAAGCGATGGGCGAAGGATCGCGGGCAAGTGACGGCGGCGGCCTATGTGCCGCTGAGCTTTGCCCCTGGAGAGGCTTACCAGTTCGACTGGAGCCACGAGATCGTCATCCTCAATGGCGTCACGGTGACCGTGAAGGTCGCCCACGTCCGGCTGTGTCACAGCCGCATGTTGTTCGTGCGCGCCTATCCGCGCGAAACGCAGGAGATGGTGTTCGATGCGCACGACCGCGCCTTCGCGCTATTCAAAGGGACCTGCCGACGCGGCATCTACGACAACATGAAGACGGCGGTGGAGACGGTCTTCGTCGGCAAGGACCGCCTCTACAATCGCCGCTTCCTGCAGATGTGCAGTCATTACCTGGTCGATCCGGTTGCCTGCACGCCGGCCGCGGGCTGGGAGAAGGGGCAAGTCGAGAACCAGGTCGGCCTCGTTCGCGAACGCTTCTTCACGCCGCGGCTGCGGTTCAAAAGCTATGAGGAGTTGAACGGTTGGCTGACCGATAAATGCATTGCCTACGCCAAGGCGCATCACCATCCGGAGTTGACCGATCAAACGATTTGGGAGGTGTTCGAGGCGGAGCGGCCGAAGCTTGTCCCCTATGCCGGCCGGTTCGACGGCTTCCACGCGGTGCCGGCTTCGGTCTCAAAAACCTGCCTGGTGCGCTTCGATAATAACAAATACTCGGTGGCATCGAGCGCCGTCGGCCGTCCGGTCGAGGTTCAGGCTTATGCGGATCGCATCGTAATCCGTCAGGACGGCCGGATCGTCGGCGAGCATCCCCGCACGTGCGGCCGGGGCGAGACGATCTACGATCCTTGGCATTACGTGCCAGTACTCGCTCGTAAACCCGGTGCCTTGCGCAATGGCGCCCCCTTCAAGGATTGGGTGCTGCCGGCCGCGATGGAGCGCATCCGACGCAAGCTCGCCGGTGCCGACGATGGCAATCGGCAAATGGTCGACATCCTTACCGCGGTGATCACCGACGGACTGCCGGCGGTCGAGGCGGCGTGCGCCGAAGCGAGCGTCCAAGGTGTCCACTCCGCCGATGTCGTTCTCAACATCCTCGCCCGCCGGCGCAATCCTGATCCGCCTCCCACCATCTTCACGCCGGCCGCGCTGACATTGCGCCATGCTCCGATCGCCGATTGTGCCCGCTATGACAACCTCAGGAGACTTAACTGATGGAACGATCCGAACTGTTCGACCTCATGGCTGAGCTTCAGCTCTACGGGATGAAGGCCGCCTTCGATGAGATCATGGCGACCGCGGTCAAACGCCAGCACGAGCCGCAGCGCATCATCGGCGATCTGCTCACCGCCGAGATCAATGAGAAGCAGGCACGCTCGATCAAATACCAGCTCACCATAGCCAAGCTGCCGCTCGCCAAGGATCTCGACAACTTCCAGTTCAACGGCACGCCAATTAACGAGACCCTGGTGCGCGATCTCGCCAGCGGCGGATTCCTTGCCCAGCAGCGCAATGCCGTTCTGATTGGCGGGACCGGCACCGGCAAAACACATGTCGCCATCGCCATTGGCCGAAGCTGCATTCGATCGGGCGCTCGTGGCCGGTTCTACAATGTCGTCGATCTCGTCAACCGGCTCGAGGCTGAAACTCGCAACGCCCGCCAGGGCCGGATTGCCGATCAACTGACCCGCATGGACTTCGTCATTCTCGATGAGCTCGGCTATCTGCCTTTCGCTCAGGCCGGCGGCCAACTCCTGTTCCATCTCATCAGCCGGCTCTACGAGCGCACCTCGATCATCGTCACCACCAATCTCGCCTTCGGCGAATGGCCGACCGTCTTCACCGACGCCAAGATGACGACCGCACTGCTCGATCGTTTGACCCATCACTGCGATATCGTTGAAACCGGAAACGACAGCTGGCGCTTCAAAAGCCGAACTGACGATCAACCAACCCGCGCTCGCGCCGTCTCCGCAACCCCGACCAGCTCCGACGGCGCGCGCGCTACCGCCCGGACTCGTCACTCAAAGGGGTCCCTTTTGGATGCCGATAGGGGTCCCAATTAGCTGCCGATTGACATCGATGACGGCGATTCGCGCTGGTCAGGGTCTTCTGGTGGGACTCCTCCGCTGCGGACATTGTGGACGCAAGCTGCACGTGCGGTACTGGGGCGGCCGCGGCACCCATGCGCGCTACTTTTGCGATGGCGATTACGCTGATGGCGGGCAGTATTGCATCGGCTTCGGCGGCAGCTCGGTAGACCGCCGCGTGGGACAAGAACTATTGGAGGTGATCGCGCCTTTGGGGGTGGAAGCCAGTCTACGAGCTCTGGAAGAACTGAGTGCCGGCGACACCGCGCAACGTGCCGCCCTGTCCCGTAAGCTCGAACAACTGGTATATGAGGCGAAGAAGGCCTTCGAACAGTACGATGCGGCGGATGCCCGGAATTGACTTGCAGCCGGCGAGTTGGAACGGCGGTGGAATGGGAAGCTGGAAGAGATCGATGCGCTCAAGCAACGGCTTTCCAGTCTGGAAACCATGCGCAACTCTTTATCGCCTGAAGAGGAGATCAGAATACGTTCGATGGGCGAGCACTTTGCTGGAGTTTGGCAGAGCAGCCACTCTCCTCCGAAACTTAAGAAGATGATCTTCCGCACAGCCATCGAAGAGATCATTGTGCGCACTGACCAGGATAAAAAAACCCTAGAGTTGGTGATTCACTGGAAAGGGGGTGCGCATACGCAGCTTGCGATGGAGCGACCGCGTTCCGCAACGGAAATGGCCACGCCCCTGGAGGCACTCGAGATCATCCGTCGTATGGCTGTCAGCTACGGGGACGACCAGATTGCCTCTGTGTTGAACCGACGCGGCTACTCCACGGGCAAAGCGAAGCGGTGGAATCAGACTCGTGTGGCGACAGCCCGGCGCAACCATTCCATTGCCGGTCAAAAACGAGCTCTGCCCGATCCGGATAGCGTGAGTTTGAACGAAGCTGCGCGAATATGCGCCGTCAGTCACCACACGATCCAAAGGCTGGTTGAAGCCGGCCTGTTGAAGCGCGAACAAGTCACTCCTCGTGCGCCTTGGCAAATCCGCCGCAGTGATTTGGTCGCCGAACCCATTCGCAGCATTCTTGAGCACCTCCACCATACCGGCAAGCTAATCTTGCAGGGGGGTTGCGCGGAGGACCAGCTTGCCTTGTTCACTGAAAATCAAGGAGATGATAATGCCGGGCATATTGAGTGAGGGTTCTGATAAAGGTTTTTCCCCCATGTATGTAAAACGGTAATCACCCCTATTTCTGCGCCAAGATGCTTTTGGTCGCCAGCAACAATTGTGAGGGTCTCTGCTGCAGCTTTCAAGACCAATCCGTACACTTTGGCTTTGTTCTGATATGCAATCCTGCCGATCACGTCAGGTACCGTGAAAACGAAATGAAAGTACGGTACGGGCAGAAGCTCCGCTTCGCGTGCCGCAAGCCACGCCGCCGCGCTCGACCACTGACACTTAGGGCAGTGTCGGTTGCGACAGGAGTTGAACGCGATCCGCGTATGTTTGCAGTCCACACAGCTTTCTATGTGACCGCCGAGCGCGGCGGTGCGACAAATTTCGATCGCTCTCATGACGCGAAACTGCAGACGGTTGATATGACCAGCGTTTGCAATTCGCCATGCCTCGCCGTGGCGGCGGAAAATATCAGCCACTTCGAGCTTCGGCCGCATCATCCGAGATCAAGGACCGGGAGCCTGCCGCCGGCGTCGCCAGCCGCGCCCCAGCCCGCGGTGCTACGGGGTCGATCCGAACGCCAACCCCTTCTAAAAATGACCGCATAGGCCCGCGTTACCCTCGCTCAGCACCCCTCCACGCGCGCGCGACCCCGCCGACCCAGTCCGTGCCGCCGATCGAGTCGGTGCCGCCACATCGCCGGCCGCCCCGGCCGCCGCAGAACCCGCCGCCGCCGAGAGCGAGGACCGGGATATCCAGGACCGGGATCGGGCCGCCCGGGCCGCGGCCGCGATCAAGGACCGGGAGCCTGCCGCCGGCGTCGCCAGCCGCGCCCCAGCCCGCGGTGCTACGGGGTCGATCCGAACGCCAACCCCTTCTAAAAATGACCGCATAGGCCCGCGTTACCCTCGCTCAGCACCCCTCCACGCGCGCGCGACCCCGCCGACCCAGTCCGTGCCGCCGATCGAGTCGGTGCCGCCACATCGCCGGCCGCCCCGGCCGCCGCAGAACCCGCCGCCGCCGAGAGCGAGGACCGGGATATCCAGGACCGGGATCGGGCCGCCCGGGCCGCGGCCGCGATCAAGGACCGGGAGCCTGCCGCCGGCGTCGCCAGCCGCGCCCCAGCCCGCGGTGCTACGGGGTCGATCCGAACGCCAACCCCTTCTAAAAATGACCGCATAGGCCCGCGTTACCCTCGCTCAGCACCCCTCCACGCGCGCGCGACCCCGCCGACCCAGTCCGTGCCGCCGATCGAGTTGGTGCCGCCACATCGCCGGCCGCCCCGGCCGCCGCAGAACCCGCCGCCGCCGAGAGCGAGGACCGGGATATCCAGGACCGGGATCGGGCCGCCCGGGCCGCGGCCGCGATCAAGGACCGGGAGCCTGCCGCCGGCGTCGCCAGCCGCGCCCCAGCCCGCGGTGCTACGGGGTCGATTCGAACGCCAACCCCTTCTAAAAATGACCGCATAGGCCCGCGTTACCCTCGCTCAGCACCCCTCCACGCGCGCGCGACCCCGCCGACCCAGTCCGTGCCGCCGATCGAGTCTGGTGCCGCCACATCGCCGGCCGCCCCGGCCGCCGCAGAACCCGCCGCCGCCGAGAGCGAGGACCGGGATATCCAGGACCGGGATCGGGCCGCCCGGGCCGCGGCCGCGATCAAGGACCGGGAGCCTGCCGCCGGCGTCGCCAGCCGCGCCCCAGCCCGCGGTGCTACGGGGTCGATCCGAACGCCAACCCCTTCTAAAAATGACCGCATAGCCCCGCGTTAACCACTTTCTGCACCTTTACGCGCGCGCGAGTTGTGAATGTACCCGGCAGAAGCAATTCTTTATCGCTTTCCCCTCGTTTGGGAAAGCAGTGACGTTACCGCGCATTCAT
Organism: uncultured Alphaproteobacteria bacterium; assembly: GCA_963844635.1. Lineage (GTDB taxonomy): Bacteria > Pseudomonadota > Alphaproteobacteria > Rhizobiales > Xanthobacteraceae > JAJPKK01. The sequence goes on along the minus strand of CAWJPD010000008.1, from coordinate 353,158 downwards.
CCGGCACGTGATCCTGCAACGCCCTTAACGAACGCCCAAAGCAACCTTCTTCAAAGCGGCGAGGCAATCCGCGTCTTTGCCGTCCGACGCGAGCTTTCGAGCAAGTGTGAGGGTCTTTTCGAGATTGTCCTCGGCCTCGCTTTCCGCTCGTTCTACAGAGCTTGGTGTCGGCTGCCGATGCAACCGTGCCGCAGTCGATTCGGCACCCGTTCCCAAAGGAACGCGAGCGCGGTTGCCGCGCGCCTCGCCAAACGACGTTTCCAGGCGGGCGATCTCCCTCATGCATTCGCTGTAGTCTTGCGACGGAAATGCAGTCTGATTTACGCTCTCATTTTGAAGGCTGAGAAAATAGGCGGAAATCTCTGTGACTTGATAATCCAGCAACATGGGATTGTACATCCCTTCGGGACGACATGACAGTTTGCACAGATGATATCGGCGAGATGCCGTCCCTTCTGAACATCATCTGCGGAACTGGTGGATTGCCCGTGAACTGACCCCGCGATTCCAGCGGCGCCGAGCGCGATCAAAAACGAAGCGATCTGGATTTTCACAGCGACCCTCGTACGGTTCAGTTGGTTAGGCAGAGCGGTGCAGCCATCACCCAACGTTTGCATCCAACTTTTGAAAAGGAGGCTACCCGGCTGTCGTGCCGTCGCCTTGAGCTAAATCAAGGGAACTTTGGCGCGCGAGATTCGACCCAATACTGCACAGCAGTTCTTACGCGACTCATGATTGGGATTGCGGGCTGTCTCTGCTTTGTCGTTCCAGGGTCGAGACAGGGGAATTGTCGCCGCCAACCTCTCGGCGTCGAGGGTTTCGCGCGTGAGCAATAATGCTGCTCTGCCGAGTCTGTCGAGTTCCCCACGCCGCGACTTCAGAATGGCGGTCGCACGCTCGAATGCCGCGCACGGCCATGTCGATTTTGCGTGCCCTGCTTTTTGTGTGTTGAGACACTTTGCAAGAAAATTCTGCTGAAGCTCCGCAAGGCTATGGTGACCAACCCTTTCCTTCATGCCTTGGCGGGGAATCATTCCGGGCGCTGCATATTCGCAGTCGCTCGCATTTTATTACGCCGTTTCGATCGACCTGATTGCGAACGCAACATATCGGTGGCCACTGCGTCGAGTTCTTCCTCTTTTGACAAAGCCTCATTGCCTTGGCCTCGCTTGATCCAAGTCAATGTCGCTCGCCTGAGACGTACGTACTATGAAGTCTCTATCTAGATCGGGAGTGCTTCCATGAATGATAACCAATTGCGGCAAAACGTTATCGATGAGCTCGAATTTGACCCGAGCGTCAATTCCGCGAGCATTGGCGTCGCCGTCGAGGACGGTGTCGTGACATTGAGTGGGCATGTGCGAAGTTACGCCTAGAAGCTCGCGGCTCAGCGCGCGACTCGCCGTGTGAAGGGCGTCCGCGCCATCGCCCAGGACATCCAGGTCCGCTATCCGGAGGACAAGAAGACCGCAGACGACGAGATCGCCCAACGCGCCCTCGACCTATTCCAGTGGGACGCTATGGTTCCGGCAGATGCCATCAGGATCGTCGTACAGAACGGCTGGGTCACGCTATCTGGCGAGGTCGATTGGCAATATGAGCGCAAAGCGGCCGAGGATGACGTACGTACATTATCGGGAGTCACCGGGGTCTTTAACAACATCAAGTTGAAGCAAGGCATCCAGGTTGGAGATATCAAGCAAGAGATCGAAAAGGCGTTAGCGCGCTACGCGAAGATCGAAGCGGATGGAATTTGCGTTAGTGTACGCGACGGCAACTGCGTTACCCTTGAGGGGAAGGTCGAGGGCTTAGACGAGCGGGACGTGGTGCAGGAGGCGGCTTGGGCGGTGCCGGGCGTGCAAACGGTCGTCGACCGGCTGACAATCGCTCGATAAAGAGGACGCTGTAAAGCCCACTGCGCGCGGTGTGCGCATACACCCGCGCGTGGGTCGACGAAAAGACATTGCGATAAGCTTATCGTGCAAATATTCAGATGGATCTCAGCTGTGATCGTTCCGGTCTTTAGAAAAAAGCGCTATGTCTAAATTGCTCGCGAAATGTAAGCGCAACTGTTACTTGACTGCGGGAGTCCCACGCCATGAGCGGCGCTCACCGCGGCGAGCGTTCCGACCAGCTCGGCAGCTGAATGGTTCGCGTTCTGCGATTTACATCGTGAGTGTAAGTTACTGCGGTGCGAGTTGGCGCGGACCATCGATTTTACTTGATGCACTCGCGACGGTCGATCTTCGAAACAAAATTGTTAAGACTGCTAACCTTAACGCTCCGACTGTCCCCTGGCGTTGTTAAACGAATCATCGCCGTGCAGCATCAAAGGATTTAATCAGGGCCGTGAAGTATATGCTTGGCGAAGCATAGTTCATGGCGCACGGCCTTTTACGCGTGACCTCGAAATGGAGACGCGGCCCCCGTATGATGCGCGCGATGATTGATGTCCTTGAGGCGGCGCCTGTGATCGCGACAGGTCTCAGCAGCGAAGAGGCGCGCCGCCGCCTGACGGAAGTTGGACCGAACGCGACACCGGACGCGGAGGTGCACCCGATTCATCGCCTGCTCGGCAAGTTCGTCGCGCCAGTTCCGTGCCTACTTGAAGCAGCGATCATCCTGCAGCTCCTCTTAGGCGAGTACATCGAAGCCTCTGTGATCGGGGTCCTGCTCTTGTTTAACGCGGCGCTGGGTGTGCTGCATGAAGGGCGCGCACAAGCAACGATCGATGCGCTCAAATCGCGCCTAGCCTTGTGGGCCTCCGTGCGTCGGGATGAGATGTGGGTCAATATCCCCTCAGCAGGGGTGGTGCCAGGTGACGTTGTCAAGCTCTCCCTCGGCAGCGTGGTCCCCGCCGACGCGCGTCTCATCGAGGGCAACGTGCTGCTCGATCATAATCGATGCTCATCGGTGAGTCACTGCCGATCGAAGCCAGCGTGGGATACGAGACCTATGCGGGCGCGCTGGTGCGGCGCGGGGAAGCGGTCGCCGAGGTCACGGCAACCGGCATTCGAACGAAATTCGGGCGCACCGCCGAACTTGTGCGCACCGCCCACGTTACGAGTTCGCAGCAGAGCGCGGTGCTGCACGTGGTACGCAATCTTGCTGCAGTCAACGGCTGCGCCGCTCTGATCCTCGTCGGTTATGCCTATGCGATCGGCATGCCCTTATCCGAGTTCCTTCCATTAGTCCTCGTAACCATCATCGCCACGGTCCCGGTCGCACTGCCGGCAACGTTCACATTGGCCACGGCGCTAGGGGCATAGGCTTTGGCAAAGCGCGGCGTACTACCGACGCGGCTCTCTGCGATTGATGAAGCAGCGACGATGGACGTCTTGTGTGCTGACAAGACCGGCACGCTCACCTGCAACGAGTTGTCGGTCGGTGCGGTCCGCCCCATGCCGGGCTACGATGAGGCACACGTCCTCAGGCTGGCAGCGCTCGCGAGTTCTGATGGCGGACGGGATCCAGTCGACGCCGCAATCCGTGCCGCAGCGCCACAAGGCATGCCCGCTGATCTACCGGCATTGATCGCATACATGCCGTTCGATCCAGCAACGAAAATAGCCGAGGCCACCGTGGCGGACGCAAATGGGCGCCGCGTACGCATCGTCAAGGGTGCCTTCGCGGTCGTCGAAGCTATGGCGCGAGCACCAGCAGCTACCAGCACGGTCGCGATCGAGTTGGAAGCTCATGGATTCCGAGTACTCGGCGTGGCAGTCGGCGCGCCGGATGCATTGCAACTGGCCGGCGTGATCGGGCTGAGTGATCCGCCACGTCCGGAATTGGCCGAGTGCGTGGCCGAACTTCGCGCAATGGGAATTGACACGGTCATGGTGACCGGCGACGCGCCAGCAACCGCAGAGGTCGTCGCCAAGGCAATTGGCCTAAATGGTGCCGTATGCCCCCCGGGTCCTATCCCCGAGAACGTCTACCCCCGCGACTTCGCCGTTTTCGCCGGCGTGCTTCCTGAGGACAAGTATCGCCTCGTCAAAGACTTTCGCCGGCCACGTGGTCGGCATGTGCGGCGACGGGGCGAATGACGCGCCGGCGTTGCGACAGGCGCAGATGGGCATTGCGGTATCCACCGCAACTGACGTCGCGAATTCCGCCGCGAGTATTGTGCTCACCGAGCCGGTCTCTCCGGCATCGTCGCGGGGGTGCGAGAAGGTCGAATCACATTCCAACGGATTCTTACTTACACGTTGCGATCAATTGTGCACAAAACGCGACAAGTTTTATTTCTCGGCATAGGTCTTTTTATGACCGATCACGCGATCTTAACGCCGATGCTGGTGGTGATTTCAATGGTGACTGGAGATTTTCTGGCTATGTCTTCGACGACCGATAACGTGCGTCCCTCGCCGAAACCGAATGCGTGGCGGATCGGTAGCCTCACGCTTGCTGGCCTCATCATCGGCATCTTCGACCTCATCTTCTGCGTTGCCGTTCTTGCGTTTGGGAAATACAGATTGGGACTTAACATCGGCTCGTTACGTACTTTGACAATGGTCACGCTGGTGTTTAGTAGCGGCCAGGCCGTTTTCTACGTCGTGCGCGAGCGCAAGCGCCTCTGGTCCTCGCGGCCAAGCCTCATCGTGATCCTGTGCTCGATGGCGGACTGCCTGATCGTTCCTACGATGGCGGTTGGCGGCCTCCTGATGGACCCTCTGCCGATCTCGATTGTGGTTGGAATTTTCCTAGTCTGTATCGCGCTGGCGCTCGCGCTGGATCAGGTGAAGCTCGCGATCTTTGCCCAGCTGCGAATGATGGAGCTGGTCTACCGAGAATTGGTCATCGAGATGGTGTCCCAGGGCAATCATCCTGGGTCATTTTGCATGCACTCTGATGCGCAGAGACTTCCAAATCTGGTTAATCGCGCCCGACCACGCTGTCGGCCAGAACGCCACTACGAACACAAACAGCACGATGAGCATGATACCGACCATCGCCGCAACCAGGTCGAATTGAGGTGAATCCTTGGCGATAAATATCCCTGTTATCAAGCCCGCAACGAGCAATAAGATACGAACCGGCCAAGCCATGTTTTTCGTCCTGACGCCGAGGCGTGGATTGCCCGCACCCATCAGTCTGAGCCGATGTGTCAGCCGGATTTGAAGGTCCACTCGCACATGCTCCGGCATACCTGTGGCTATGCGCTCGCGAACAAGGTCACGACACCCGGGCCATCCAAGGCTGGCTCGGGCACCGGTCCATTATGAGCACGGCGATCTGCACGGCGCTGGTGCCGAACCGGCTCAAGAACTTCGGGCGGGATTGATGAACGGGATGATTAAGACCCTGCTTCTCCAAACATTTTTATGTTAACGAGTATCAGCCCACCGTTTCAGGCTGCTTCGCTATTGGCCGGATCGCCGGGAATTGATCAGCGGTCAACGTCTCTTGAGCAAGCAGCAGGCGGGCGCCTTCATCGAGGTCCGCGCGCCGCGTGCGTAGGATGGCAGTTGCCCGCCCGAACTCCGTCGTGATTATGTCGCGCACCGCCACGTCGATCTCACGCTCGGTCGTCTCGGAGGCATCGACGCCGCTGGCCGGAGTTCCCAGAAACGGCTGCGGCAGGGCTGAGTAGGTGCGCTGGCCCACCGTCTCGTCCATGCCGAACCGGGTGACCATTTGCAGCGCGATCTCGGTCGCACGCTGCAGGTCATCGGCCGCGCCGGTTGAAACCTCGCCGTCGAAGATCAGCGCCTCGGAAGCCCGCCCGCCCATCAACACAGCGATCCGATTGGCGAGATCGTGGCGGGCGAGCACGAAGCGATCCTCCGTCGGCCGCTGCATGGTGTAGCCGAGCGCGCCGACGCCGCGCGGGATAATCGAGACCTTGTGCACCGGATCGATGCCCGGAAGGCTCGCAGCGACCAGCGCATGCCCCATCTCGTGATAGGAAACGCGGCGTCGTTCCTCCGCGCTTAGAACGCGGCTCTTCTTTTCCAGCCCCGCCACAATGCGCTCAATCGCCGCGGTGAAGTCGGCAAGCGTCACCGCTTCGGCGCCACGCCGGGTCGCCACGATGGCGGCCTCGTTGACCAGGTTGGCAAGGTCGGCGCCGGTGAAGCCAGCGGTCAGTCCGGCGACCTGGTCGAGGTCCAAGCCGATCACCAGTCGGATCTTGGCGACGTGGACCTTGAGGATTTCTCAGCCGGCCAGAACGATCCGGCCGGTCGACCAGCACCTGACGGTCGAAACGCCCGGGCCGCAGCAAGGCTGGATCGAGCACCTCCGGTCGATTAGTGGCGCCGAGCAGGATCACCCCGGTCATCGGATCGAACCCGTCGAGCTCGGCGAGCAGCTGGTTGAGCGTCTGCTCCTTCTCGTCGTAGCCCCCGACAGCACCTGGGCCGCGGCTGCGGCCGAGCGCATCGAGCTCGTCGATGAAGATAATGCAGGGCGCTGCCTTCCGCGCCTACTCGAACAGGTCACGCACGCGCGCCGCCCCAAGCCCACAAACATCTCGACGAACTCGGCGCCGGAGATCGAGAAGAACGGCACGCCGGCCTCGCCGGCTACTGCGCGCGCCAGGAGCGTCTTGCCCGTGCCCGGAGGGCCGACTAGCAGAATACCCTTAGGGATGCGCGCGCCGAGCCGCCCGAACGATGTTGGGTCGCGCAGGAACGCGACCACTTCCTGCAGCTCGAACTTCGCCTCGTCGACGCCGGCCACGTCCTTGAACGTGACCTTGGTGTCGGTCTCGACATAGACTTTGGCACGCGACTTGCCGATCGACATCAGGCCGCCGAGACCCTGGCGTTCCGCCATTCGGCGAAATCCGTAGGTCCAGATCAGATAGAAGATGAAGATCGGCAGCGCCCAGGACAGGATGGTGGAGAGAAAAGTCGACGACGGGGCGCCGGTGATGACGACGCCATGGGCTTGAAGCCTGTCGGCGAGTCCGGGCTCGACGCGGACGGTGTAGAACTCTTTTCGGCCGTCGGGGAACGGCTCCTTGAGGGTTCCCTGGATTGTCTCCTGTCCGACCAGCACTTCCGCGATCTTGTTCCCGTCGAGCAGCTGCTCGAATTGGCTGTACGGAATCGTGTCGACCTGGGTGAAGCGCAACCACAGGAACTGGATCAGCATCACGCCGAGGAAGGCCGCAAAAACGTACCAGGTTGCAAACTGGTGCTTGCGTTCCTCCGGCTCCTTCGGCAGGCGGCTACCCGTCTTGCTTTTGTCTGGCCCGGCGCCACGGGGCTCGCCATATCCAAGCAATTTCAGGAATCGCAGACCTAACAGCCTGTCGGACTTAGCATACAACACACGGCACCAAGTATTGTGGCGCAATTGATTCGCCGCTGGAGTGCCGAAGGATGGGCCATTTCCGGGAATTTGACCGCGCAACGGGATTTCTGCTGCCGCCGTCTGTCGATGACTGGCTACCCGAACGGCATCTGGCGCGGTTTGTCATCGAGGTGATCGATGGCTTGGACCTTTCGGCTATGGTGAAGAGCTATCGGGGCACCGGCTCGGCTGGCTACCATCCGGCGTTGTTGCTGGGCCTGTTGGTTTATGGTTATGCGACCGGGGTGTTTTCGAGTCGCAAGTTGGAGCGCGCGACCTACGATTCGGTCGCCTTCCGGTTCATTGCCGCCAACGATCATCCCGATCACGACACCATCGCGACGTTTCGGCGGCGCTTTCTCAAGGAGATTGAAGCGCTGTTCGTACGGGTACTGGAACTGGCGCACGAGATGGGCCTGCTCAAGCTCGGCACGGTGGCTCTCGACGGCACCAAAATCCACGCCAATGCCAGCCGGCACAGTGCGCTGTCCTATGAGCATGCCACCAAGATCGAGGCCCAATTGAAGGCGGAAGTGGCCGAACTGCTGGCGCGGGCGGAAGCCGCCGACCAAGCCGAAGCCGTGGTTGACGGCATGTCGATCCCGGAGGAATTGGCGCGCCGCGAGGAACGGTTGACGAAGCTTGCGGCGGCTCGCGCCAAACTTGAAGCGAGGGCCAAGCACCGCTTCGAGCAGGAGCTGGCGGAGCATCGCACCAAACTTGCGGCGCGGGAGGAGAAGGCGGCGGCGACCGGCAAGAAAGAAGGCGGGCGCAAACCGAGCCCTCCCGCCGAAGGGCCACAGCCCAAGGACCAGATCAACCTGACGGATGAGGATTTGCGGATCATGCCGGTGGCGGGCGGCGGGTTTGAGCAATGCTACAACGCGCAGGCGGCGGTGGCGGCTGGGAGCCTCCTCGTGATTGCCGCCGACGTGGTTCAGGCGCCCAACGACAAGCAGCAGATCGAGCCGATGCTCGAGAAGCTCGCCGCTTTGCCGGAACAACTCGGCCAGCCCGACACGCTGCTGGCCGACAACGGCTATTTCAGCGAGGCAAATGTTATGGCCTGTGCCGCGGCCCACATCGCGCCGTTGATTGCGACCGGACGGCAGCCACATCATCCCTCCTGGCAGGAGCGATTTGCCGCCGCGCCACCGGCGCCCGAACATCCCACTCCGCTCGAGGCCATGGCTTGGCGGCTGCGCACACCGCAAGGCAAAGAGCTCGATGCTGTGCGCAAGCAAACCCCGGAACCCGTATTCGGCATCATCAAATCGGTGATGGGATTCCGCCAATTCCTGCTGCGCGGGGTCGACCATGTTCGCGGCGAATGGAGCCTCGTTACCATGAGTTGGAACATTAAGAGGATGTATGCGCTCAGCCTCGCCTGAGCGCTCAGGAGGCCTTATGAAACCCGTGCCAGAGCACTCACGACACCGCAGGCATCCCAATGATCGTCGCTAATCTCGCCGCAGTACCGCTCAATCCAGCAGAAATCGATTCAAGTCCGACAGGCTGCTAGAGTGGATTTTTCCGTATCTTTCGACGGCCCATCGAGCATGTCGGTCTCCGTTCGTTGCCCAGCACGGCCCGTAATGATCCGGCCGGACTGGCAGCAGCCTCCCAACGCTGCGTCGGGAAAGTTTGCTACACAACATATCCTCTTGGTTGCTCAACGCCCCCAATCATCGTTGCGGCGACCTCGCGGTTCCCGACAACGTCGTCCCCGAGTGGCTGGCCGATGCTTCGAGGGAGCTGGGCACGTACACAGGGACGCGTACCTCTGCGAATGGGCAGGTTCATCAAAAACGATCAATATCGAGCTCGATCTCGAACAGCGCGTCCAGCGCTGACCTGCGTCAAGTACAATCGATGAGATCGGCACCGAGATTCCGCGTCCGCGGTTACAACCGTGGAAATGCGCTCGCCGCCGCCTGAGAACACACGGTGAACGGTTATTGCCTGAATCTTAGGATTGGGGGGCCCGCGTCAGTGTTGTTCAGGGCTTTGATGGCTTGGCGCTGGAAGATCAAGCCTTGCGAACCCTCCTCACACACTTGACCCACGTCATCTCGTTTTCGGTACCGCGTTTCACCCTGCTTGACTGACGGAGCGGGCATGCGCCGCTATCGCCACAAGCGCCACGCCTCCGAAGATCATGTTGATGCCTACCAGCAGCCCGAGTGCCTAGGCTGCAGTCCCAGGGAACCCCGCAAAGATAACGCCAGCTAGCGCAAGATCAATGATACCGCTTATGAGCATCCATTCCCAACGCCCCGACAACTCCCGCCGGTGCTCCAGCGCGTACATGATGCTTGCGACACCTTCGACTACAAAGAAGACAATCAAGACAAGCGTAAGCGACAGCGCTCCGGCGATCGGTTGGACAAGCAGAATAAGACCCGCGCCGATTGCGATCAGCGCTGACAGGAGCGACCACCAGAAACCCGGTGTCCGTCTCGCTCCGAACGTCGTCACCAGTCCAACGATGCCGCTTGCGACTAAAATCCAGCCCAAGACTATCGTCACCGCGATGGTTGCAAAGGGCGTCAGGAAGATTGCCAAGAGCCCGAGAATGACGAGAATGACTCCTTCAACGAGAAAAAACGTTGAATGATCCCGAACCGCATTGGCTACCGCAGCCCCTATCTCAGTCGCGCGCCGCCCATCGGATAACGACATTGAAATGCTCCACCCACTATTTGCAGCCTGAAATGAGAAAATTGCCGGCTGTAAGTGCCTTCAGCGCGTTGCTCAGCGTATTCCTGGGGCTACTTTAGCCCAAACCGATGCGCTCGCCCGTACGTCCTCTCCAACGTCCGTCATCCTTCGTTACTACCGCGCCGCAAAGCTGGCAGTTAATTCCAACCGATAGGCGTTGTGGGACGATGCGATTGAGGACGGTGTCGGCGAAGTCGGTTCGCCGTTAACATTCCAGCGGGAGCTGGCTAGTGATCAGCGTTGAGCCGCGGCCATAGCGATACTCGGCAACCTCCATCAGGTTGCGCCGCCGATTGACGCTGAGCGTGTAAGTTGTCAGCTGCGACACGCGATGCACTCCGCCATGGCGAGCCGCGTGACCAGTGTCAAATGCTCGGGCAGCTCTGCGCCAAGACCCTGCTCGATCAATGCCTCCTTGAGCTGTTTGAACAGACCATCGTCCCCGCTCAGGTTCTCCGGCTCCTCATAGTCATAAGGCACTCTAGACCGCCGCCAAAGTGGAATCTGAGCAATTTTGATCAGTTTTCGAAGGTAGACGGGGCTAGCGTGCACTCCACAGCACCAAAGTCCGCTCTTGCACCAAAGCCAGGGTGTCTTCGCTTAGATCAAGCGACCCAAGTGGGATCGTCAGCCCGTCCGGTAAGAGAAACATGTCCATATCGAGCGAAGGCCTTGCTGTCGTTCTCATACTCGGCGTCGTTGCTGGATGGTTGGCAGGCCAAATCCTGCGAGGCACCGGCTTTAAGATTATTGGTGACCTCGTCATCGGCATCGTAGGGGATTTATCGGCGCGTGGCTGATGCCTCAACTCGACATCCACCTCGGGGTCGGCATTCTCGCGGCGATCGAACGCAACGATTGGGGCGCTGATCCTCCTTCTCATCGTAAGGCTCGTTCGCGGTGGCGGCCGCGCTGGCGGCCCGCTGGGGATGGAGTTGGCGCTGGTGACCGAACGTCGGCAGGTTCGCGCGGAACCGGAATGCTCCGCAATTCGGTGGGGGTCAGGCGCAATTTTCTTGCCGGGCGGCAGGACGGACTGCTTCACAGCCGAGCAAGGACATGGAAGGCGTTGCGGCTTCCTGTACGGTCTTGAACGAGAGCGCGGCCCGCCGTGCTCCGCAATTCCTCACAGTCGATTTCATGGTTCTCACACATCGCCGGGCGAAGCGGTTTGGTCCGATCGGCATGTCCGATCACACTTATAAATGCCGTTTGTGAAGCGGTCCGGGTCAGCGAAACTTTTGAGAGCTTCGCGCCAGGCTTGCTCATGAGGAGATGAGAAGCAAAACGCGATCAACGCCGAAATGCCCGCGTAAGCCGGATATTCGGACGGAGATATCGCTAGTTCGCACGGTCCCGGTGGATGCACTCAGGGCACGAGAACAGCTGGACACTTAGCGCCGGCCCATACCAAGATCGACAATACTAGGCAGCGGTCCCGCGAATATATGTTAGTAACTACTCAGATTCTCCTACAATCGGCCGAACTCATTGTACATCTGCCTTAGATGAAAGCGGTCAAAAGAGGACACACTCGATTCGGTCAAACGCGCAAATGAGGCTTTCTATCCGACATTGCCCCGAAAACGGAAGCACTTTCTTTAAGGTCGCCTTGTTGAAAGAGGGATTTATCGAGTGGAGCGGAACTTTGCTGCGCTGCACGCGTTTATGCTCGACGGGAGGTAAGAGACATCATGAAGATCGCACAGGTGGCTCCCCTCATCGAGAGCGTTCCTCCCCGTTTCTATGGCGGTACAGAGCGGGTCGTTTCCTACTTGACCGAAGAACTTGTGAGGCTTGGTCATGACGTGACCCTCTTTGCCAGCGCGGACTCGATCACCGGCGCTGAGTTGGTTCCCTGCAGTACTCGCGCGCTCCGCCTCAATCCTGCAGCAGGCGACACCCTTCTGCATTTCATGCTGATGATTGATAAGGTGCGAGAGCGCGCGGAGGAATTCGATGTTCTTCATTTTCACATCGATCTTTTTCATTTTCCGCTCTTCAGATCACTGGCTGCTCGGACCTTAACTACCCTTCACGGTCGGCAGGATTTAGGGGATCTCAAACCATTTTATCGCCGTTTCGGCGAAATGCCATTGGTTTCAATTTCGAACGACCAACGCAAGCCATTGCCGCAGGCAAATTTTGTTGCGACGATACACCATGGCATTCCGTTTGAACTGCATCAAGTGTCGTTTGAGCAGGGAACGTACCTCGCCTTCCTGGGACGGATTTCACAGGAGAAACGCCCGGACCGCGCAATCAGAATAGCGCGCGCCGCTGGCATCCCGCTGAAGATCGCCGCCAAGGTCGACAATGTCGATCAGGACTACTTTCGCAATGATATACTTCCGCTCATCGATGGCCCGGGCGTAGAGTTCCTCGGAGAGATCAACGAGCGCGAGAAAACAAAATTCCTGGGCGAGGCCGCCGCTCTGCTGTTCCCGGTGGACTGGCCTGAGCCGTTTGGCCTCGTGATGATCGAAGCCATGGCGTGCGGCACACCAGTGCTCGCGTTCCGTTGCGGGTCGATTCCCGAGGTCATCGACGATGGCGTCACCGGCAAAATTGTCGATAGCGAGGAAGAAGCCGTTGCGGCGCTGCCGGCAATTTTGGCTTACGACCGCGGCGGGGTGCGGCAACGGTTTGAAGAAAGATTTACTTCCATAAGAATGGCTAAGGATTATGTTAATACTTATCGCCAGTTATTCAAGAAACGCACATCCAGCGCTAGATTGCATAGCAATTGGCCGCGCAATCTCGATCTCTATGGCGGCGCAGGTCTAACTCAAGTGTCGATTGAAAAACCACTTCCGGCCTTGTTCGAGACCACTGCTAATCCCAAGGTTCCAATCTGAGGAATTGCAACTCGCCGCCTCAGCTTCGCAGGCTGCATATAACAAGGAAAACTGGACACGTGAACTGTCAGCCGATTAGTTCTGGCGGGCCAAGACAATCATCTTCGATCACGCCATCGGGCGGCCGACCTCACGTCACATCGTGCTGCGGAATCGCAGCGGGCTTCGTGACTTGAATTCGTGAATCTCTCCCGGTGCCGTTTCAGCGAAACGAAGTTGCTGAAGTTCCGCCGTTCGAGGTGATCGGAAGGGAGAATGATTTTGACGTATGTTGTTGCCGGCGCTTGTGTCCGCCTCCGAGGATGAATTTCAGATCGAACAACTGGACGCCGATGACGTCGCGGCCTAATCTTCGAGCCTCGAAAAGTAAGCACGCAGACGGAATCAAGCTTGATTCTAATTGCGCTTTCAACATCGTCAGAGCAAACCGCACAGTAAAGGGTGAGTGATGAAGGCGCTGGTCTATCAAGGTCCCGGAATGAAAACGGTTCAGGACCGGCCGGTTCCGAAGCTTCACGCGCCAACCGACGCAATTGTCAAAATCGCCTGTACCACTATCTGTGGAACCGACCTGCACATCCTCAAGGGCGATGTTCCGACGTGCACGCCAGGCCGCATTCTTGGGCACGAGGGGGTGGGCGTGATCGACGAGATCGGAGCCGGTGTAACCACGTTCCACCCTGGCGACCATGTCCTCATCTCCTGCATTTCGGCCTGCGGTCGTTGTGAGAATTGTCGGCGCGGCATGTACTCCCACTGCGCGAGCGGCGGTTGGATCCTCGGCAACCGCATTGACGGCACGCAAGCGGAATACGTCCGCATCCCACACGCGGACACGAGCCTCTACCCAATTCCAAAGGGCGCGAGTGAAGAAGCCCTGACCATGCTGAGCGATCTTCTGCCGACCGGCTTTGAGTGCGGCGTGCTGAACGGCAAGGTGCAGCCTGGCGCAAGTGTCGCGATTGTTGGTGCAGGTCCGATTGGATTAGCCGCTCTGCTGACTGCGCAATTCTACGCTCCGGCCGAAATCCTGGTGATTGATCCAGACGCAAACCGGCTGCAGGTCGCCAAGCGCTTCGGCGCGACTGCTACGATCGAGAAAACCGGGGATGACGCAACCACGGCAGTCCTGGAGGTGACCGGCGGACGGGGCGTCGACACAGCTATCGAAGCCGTGGGTATCCCGGCCTCCTTCATCACCTGCGGGGACATCGTGGCGCCTGGCGGTGTGATCGCCAATATTGGCGTGCACGGTGTCAAAGTGGACCTTCACCTCGAAAGGCTCTGGGATCGAAATATCACTATCACCACCCGCCTGGTGGACACCGTGACGACGCCGATGCTCCTAAAAACTGTCCAGTCGAATAGGATCGATCCGGTGAAACTGATCACACATCGCTTCAGCTTCGATCAGATCCTGGAGGCCTATGACACCTTCGGAAAGGCTGCAAGCACCCGGGCTTTGAAGGTCGTGATCAAGGCGTAGCATAACGAGGGTACGCTCCCGCTGATCAGCGATACACGGGTCGTGTTTTCGAAATCGAAAGCCGCTCGCCGTAACCGAATCGCCGGCCAGTACCGGGTGGGCCACGACAACGGCGATAATTCGGCAACCCGTCAGTGGACCGGGCATCTCAATCACATTAAACGAGAATTCAATCGGAAGGTCCGGCGCTTGCAAAACCATCAATGCTTCGTCCCCATTGAGCGCCTCGATGACCTTATAGCCGATGAAGCCCAATTTTCGGAATTTGTTCATAAAGAAGCTCACGCGGGCTCGCGTCGTTCCGATCATCTCAGCCAGTGTTTCCTGACTGATCTTTCCCACGATCGGCTCCGGCTTGCCTTCCTTGCCAAAATTCGCCAGAAGAAGAAGGAGTTGGGCAAGGCGTTTTTCACTCGAATTGAATAATTGATCTATTAGGTCCTCTTCAATTCGACTGTTTCGAGCCAATAAATATGCCATGAAAAGTTCAGAAAACGTCGGCTCATTGTGAATGGTAGCGATCATAGCCGCCTTCTCTATACGAGTAATCACGCTTTCTTCAATCGCGCTCGCTGTTGCCATGCGCCGCGGATGGCCGTTCAGACAGCCTTCGCCAAAAAAATCAGCCGCTCCCAAAATCCCAACCACGGCTTCCTTGCCCTGCTCGGAAACGTCAGTGAGCTTGATCTTTCCTTTTTGGATGTAAAAAATCGCATCAGCACCCTCACCTTGTCGGAAAATAACTTGACCTGTACGGCATGATAGTACCGCTGTTCCTTTGCCCATTTGGGCCAGAAACTTTTCGGGATCAAACAGGATTTTTCTCGCCATAGAGACCTTCTGTTACTGCACCGGGGCGGCGCATCGCAGAGAACAGCCGCCCTGTCCTGGCGCGTCGAAGCGCGCAAAACGCCGGGGCTTTTCATCTCGTTAAGTCACCAAAGAGCCGGGCGCGCCCTCTGACGTGCATTTCCGTCGACCTCTTCGAAAGAGTGCTCGATCGTAGCGGACAAATCAACAGGATCGGTTGCCTTCTCCAATGACGCCAGCCTTGGCGAAGTATTCGGCGGTGCTCGCGCGCAAATTCTCGGCCGCCTGAGCGGCACTCAGGTGTCGCGCCATCCGCAGGCATAAAACCGCTTGTGCTCGAAATGGCGACGATCGTCGCTCCCAGATCGTCTGATTTTTTTCCGACCTGGGGAAGCAAATCGATCCTCAAGCACCCCATCGTGCCCCTCATTGCGGAGCAAAAGAGGCCGCTGCGCGATCGGGGTGCGGTGCTGGTTGACGGCCAGCTCCTTAGGCCAGCTTCTCCGAAGAGGAACAAGCCAGCATTAGTGAGGTTCCTCACTTAGGCAAATTCTTTTTGTCACCGGTGATTTCGGATGCCTGTCGGGGCCATTCGATAGCACTCGCAGAATGCCTCCTGGAGGACCTTCCAAACGAGGGAAGTTGATGCATTCACGCCTGAGTGAACGAGGCCCGCTTGCTGCAACATATTGCGAAGATTCAAACGCTGCTCCGCTGCACCGGCAGCATCTGCCGAAGTTCCTGTGTTAGAGGCAGCCTATCGCAACCTGAAAGTCGCGTGATACCGGTTTGCATGTCTGACTGAGCCACGGCGTGCAAGACCTTAGGTCACGCCGAGCCTGCGTACTCTGGAGTTGGGCTGACTCTGCTCTACTGCCAAGTAGAAAATCATCCAGCGCCTCATGCAACAAGAGTCAGAGACACATATGCGATTTTTGTTACGAAATCGCCCAAAACGAAATTGTGAGTCACGGTCGCCTCCTAAAGTAGTTCCACTCTTTATAGCGCCTACGTATATGGAGATGCGGAAGTCTTTTATCAAGCTGCGGTTGCGCATCTTTTTCTTCACGTCCAGAACTTCGTGAACTGCTCGCCAATGACCGTCGAGATCGACCCAGCAGTCGCAAACGACACCATCGATCGTACTGATGCCGGCGTCTCCCGGCACCATGGTGCCGAACTGATCGAGAAACTTGCGTGAATACACAGAACGGCTCCGTATTGATCGACCATCGTTTAAGTGAGCAATTTTGCTCAGACTCTGTCGAATGAGCGCGTCTATGATGGCGGCTCGCGGCCCAAGTCTGGGGAGAGAAAACACAAAAAGCAGTTGTGGGATGGCTGGTAGCGTTAGTACTTGTTGCGTCCGCCGTCCCGAAGGGAAGCCCTGGCGAGCCCCCATCCCCCCCCATGGGCTTTTCGTTTCCTTCCCGACAATCACTCATCCGCGAATGAGGCATGGAGATTAAAAAAATGACACGACTACACGGGTTGTCGGTGGCAGCCGGAGCCTTGGCATTCGGCATCGTGACTGGAACCGCGCAGGCAACGCCGCTGAGCAATGCGGCTGCCGGCGTGAAGGCGGCAGCCGAAGCGGATTCAAACATAGTGCCGGTGCACGGGTGCAACCGGGTATGCGAGAGAGGACCAGTTGAGGAACGGGGCGGCACGGTCATGTGGCATCGTCATGTCGGCAAGGCCTGCCGTCCCGTGTCCTGCACGCCCCATTAGTCGCGTGGCACCTGTCAAAACGGGTTGAACACCGTCGCCGACGATCTCAAGGGTCGGCGACGTAAAAAAGCCCCGATCAGTTGCCTTCCGGCCCGGGGACACGGAGTAGGTAAACGGCGGCCCGAATCGTGGCAAGCAAATGGCCTCTCGTCCGGTGCGGGCCGCCGGCTTGATCCATCAAACCAAGCAATAATAACCTACGCTGTCGCGACCCTTGCGCCTTGATCCACATCAATCCCGCTCGGGATCGAGGCTCCGAAGAACAGCATCCGCGAACCAGGGGCCGCCTCCGCCGCGCGTTCCACAGCCATGACGCGGATTCCATTTGCAACTTGATTTAACTTAAGGTCCAGCCCGGATTGATCGATATATCATTCAAGAGCCGCTACGAGAGGTTCATCATGGTCAGAAACATAAGCATTGTATTGGCACTGTCGCTCGTTGTTACCAATCTCTCAGGCCAGGCTTTTGCCAGCATCGCAAATGGGGCTGGTAAGCGGTCCCTGCAAACCGCTGAAGCGACCTTGCAGGTCGCGCAGCTCAGGCCTTCAAACACAATCGATTTTGATAGATGTCTCACTCTCGCTTACCGGAAAGGCATCATCGTCGGTGAGCGCGCTGGGCACTTGCCGGGTACCGGGCCGACCGCCTGGAAGCAGTTCATGGATGCCTGTTTGTCCGGCAAAGTCCATTAATGTCCACATAGCTCCCATAAACGGAAACTCCCGACAGAGCACGTTGCGCAAGTCTGACCGCCGACATTTCTTTCGATCACCATTGCGCGTCCAAGAGGTGCCGTCGCGGGGTTGGTAGGAATTGCGGGTGGCGTAGTCTCCGAGGTGATCAACCTCGAATTATCCGGCGTTGAAGCGCCGGACCGGAGACCACGCCATGACGAGCGTTACCACGAAGCCTGATTGTTCACAGCCTGCATCCGAGATGGCTGTTGATCTTTTCGACAGCTGGTTCGATCCGATCGAGACCGAGGTCCGCGCTCGGGTACGCGCGTTCATCGAAGAGCTGATCCGCGGCGAACTCGACGATGCACTGGCGCGCCCGCGTTACGAACGAGGCCAGAAGGCCGCCGATGAAGGCAGAACGGCCGTGACGGGCCACCGCCACGGCAGCCGGACGCGCATCGTTGACCGGGACCTTCGGACCGATCGAGATCGCGGTGCCGCGAGCCCGGCTGGACACGCCCGAAGGCAAGACGACGGAATGGAAGAGCCAGGCGCTGCGGGCCTATCAGCGCCGGACGTTGGCCGCCGATGCGCTGATCGCGAGCACCTACCTCGCCGGCACCAATACGCGCCGGGTGCGGCGTGCGCTCATGGCGCTGTTTGGCGGCACCGTTGGCAAGGACACGGTGAGCCGGACGTGGCGCAAGGTGAAGAGCGACTGGGACGCCTGGAATGGCCGCTCGCTTGTCGAGGAGCCGATCGTGCGGCTCATTCTCGACGGCACGGTGGTGCGTGTGCGGCTCGACCGCAAAGCGACCTCCATCTCGCTTCTCGTCGTCCTCGGCGTGCGGGCGGACGGCCAGAAGGTGCTGCTCGCGATCAAAAGCATGGGAGGAGAGAGCGCCGAGGCGTGGCGCACCGTCCTCGACGATCTCATCAGGCGCGGACTGCGGCGGCCGGAGTTCCTCATCGTCGACGGCGCGCCGGGCCTCGACAAGGCGATTGCTGCCGTCTGGGCCGGTGTGCCAGTGCAGCGCTGCACGGTCCACAAGCACCGAAATCTGCTGGCGCACGCGCCCGAACGTCTGCACGATGAAATCACCGCCGACTACAACGATTTGATCTACGCGCCGACGCGTGAAGAGATCGAGACACGCCGCAAGGCCTTCATTCGCAAATGGCGCCTCAAGCATCGCGCCGTCGCCGACAGCCTGGAGGAAGCGGGTGAGCGCTTGTTCGCCTTCACGCGACTGCCGCCGACCCAATGGCGCAGCGCGCGCACCACGAATGCGATCGAGCGGCTGCACGAGGAGTTCAAGCGGCGGATCAAGACGCAGACCGTGCTGCCGTCAGCAGACACCGCCGCCATGCTGTTCTGGGCGCTGCTGGCATCCGGTCAGATCAACATGCGCAAGGTCGACGGCTGGCAAACGCTCGCCACCAAACCGATCGATCAGCCGATTGACCTCGCAGCCTGAGACGATACCTTCATATGATCGGAGATCGCGCCACACCAATTCCAACCACATTCCGGACGGCACCTCCAAGATGATGGCAACGCGCTAAGGTGTGCGTCATTTCCACGGCACAGCCACTGTTCAAATGGACTACACCGCAGCGAGGGCCAATAAGGAGCCTAGGGGACCAGAGTTTGACTTGGCTTCATCGAGCAGCTGTACGAGGCAAAGCTCCACATTGTCTCTCACATCCGCAATGGCGGCATCTCTCGCCAACACGCAGCTTTTCGCAGTGGGCGAATGCTCGGCCTTGATCGCAGTGTTGTCGTTACCTTTGTTCAGCGCCACGAAGGGTTCGACCTGCTTTGCGAATTGCACAACCTGATATGGAGGAATGCCGCATGCCAACAAGGCCGATGAAAGAAGACCACAAGGGCCAAGTTGATCCATTGGGTCCAGAACAACTGCGCCTGATGCACGCTTGGTGGCGCGCGGCGAACTATCTCTCGGTTGGCCAAGTTTATTTACTGGCCAATCCTCTGCTGCGCGAGCCGCTGAAGCTGGAACACGTCAAGCCGCGCCTTGCTGGGGCATTGGGGCACGACGCCCGGGCTGAATTTCATATACGTGCATCTCAACCGGATCATAAAGGAGCGGACCTGAACATCCTCTTCATTGCCGGCCCGGGCCATGGCGCGCCGGGCGTGGTCGCCAACACCTGGCTCGAAGGCACTTACAGCGAACTCTACCCCGACGTTTCCCAAGACGAGGCGGGCATGTGCCGCCTGTTCCGGCAATTCTCCTTTCCCGGCGGAATCCCGAGCCATGCGGCGCCGCAAACCCCCGGCTCTATCCACGAAGGCGGCGAACTCGGCTATTCGCTATCGCATGCCTATGGCGCGGTGTTCGACAACCCCGACCTGATCGTCGCTTGCGTGATCGGCGATGGCGAAGCCGAAACCGGGCCTCTGGCCACCTCCTGGCATGGCAACAAATTCCTCAATCCGGTGGCGGATGGCGCGGTCCTGCCTATCCTGCATCTCAACGGCTATAAGATCGCCAATCCCACGGTGCTGGCGCGGATTAGCTCAGGAGGAGCTTGGCGAGCTGATCGAGGATATGGATATGACGCCGATCTTCGTCGAGGGCGACGATCCAGAGGTGATGCACCAGAAGATGGCCGCGGCGCTGGACCGGCCTTCGCCGAAATTCGCGCCATCCAACAGGAGGCGCGCGCCGGGACAGCGCAGGAGCGGCCGCTCTGGCCGATGATCGTGCTGCGCAGCCCCAAGGGCTGGACCGGCCCGAAGACCGTCGATGGCCTAAGACCGAAGGGTTCCTGGCGCGCGCACCAGGTGCCGTTCACCTGGACAAGCCCGAGCATCTGCGGCTGCTCGAAGACTGGATGCACAGCTATCGAGCCGGAAGAACTTGTTCGACGAAACCGGACGGCTGCGCCCGGAAATCGCGGCGCTGGCGCCCAAAGGCAAGCGCCGCATGAGCGCCAATCCGCATGCCAATGGCGGCTGCGCTGATGCGCCCGCTACGTCTGCCGCGATTTCACCGACCTATGCCGTGGCCGTGGAACATCCCGGCGCAGTCAGACGGCGAAGCCACAAGGTATTGGGCGCGTTTCTGCGCGACGTGATGCGGAAAAATGCGGCGACGCGCAATTTCCGCGTCTTCGGCCCGGACGAAACAGCGTCCAATCGGCTGCAAGACGGTGTTCGAAGCGACCGGCCGCACCTGGGAAGAGCCGACGTCATCGGATGACGATGAACACCTCGCGCCGACGGCCGGGTGATGGAGATCCTAAGCGAGCATACCTGCCAAGGCTGGCTGGAAGGCTATCTCCTCACCGGACGGCACGGGTTGTTCAACTGCTACGAGGCCTTCATCCACATCATCGATTCGATGTTCAACCAGCACGCCAAATGGCTCAAGACGTCGCGCGAAGTCCCATGGCGGCGTCCCATCGCCTCGCTGAATTATCTTCTGACCTCGCATGTCTGGCGTCAGGACCACAATGGCTTCAGCCATCAAGACCCCGGCTTCATCGACCATGTGGTCAACAAAAAGGCCGACATGGTGCGCGTCTATCTTCCGCCGGACGCCAATACCCTGCTCTTCGTCACCGATCATTGTCTGCGAAGCTGGAACCGGATCAATGTGATCGTTGCCGGCAAGCAACCCGAGCCGCAATGGCTCGATATGGACGCGGCGATCAAGCATTGCACCCAAGGCATCGGCATCTGGGAATGGGCCAGCAACGACCAAGGCGGCGAGCCCGATGTGGTGATGGCCTGCTGCGGCGACGTGCCGACGCTGGAAACACTGGCGGCGGTCGATCTCCTTCGTCAGCACTTGCCGGATGTGAAGGTACGGGTAGTCAATGTCGTCGATCTGATGGCGCTGCAGCCGAAGACGCAGCATCCGCACGGGCTGAAGGACAACGAATTCGATGCGCTGTTCACCAAAGACAAGCCGGTGATTTTCGCCTATCACGGCTATCCTGCGCTGATCCATCGCCTGACCTACAAGCGCGCCAATCACGACAATTTCCACGTCCATGGCTTTGAAGAGGAAGGCACCACCACCACGCCGTTCGACATGGTCGTACGTAACCATCTCGACCGCTTTCATCTTGTTGGGGATGTGATCGATTTCGTGCCAACGCTCGGCGCCGCTGCAGTCTATGCCAAACAGGCAATTCGCGACAAACTGATCGAGCACGAGCGCTACATTGTCGCGCACGGTGCCGACTTGCCGGAGGTGCATGACTGGCGATGGCCCCACGTGGCGTGACTTACAAGGCTGCGCCGAATTATGAACGCTCCATCTAACCTACAAAGGAGGTCCCCGGCTCTGCCGGGGTGGCAGTAGCAGTTTGACATTTACGGCGGTCGTCCAGCGCTTTGACTCTCCTCTCGTGAGCAGCCAAGCACACGAGGAGTTTTGCGATGGACGAAGCCAAAGCAAGTGGGAGTGTAAATATCACGTCGTTTTCATTCCCAAGTACCGCAGGAAGGTGCTTTACGGGGAGTTGAGGAAACATCTTGGGGACGTGTTCCGCAAATTGGCATTGCAGAAGGAAAGCCGGATCGAAGAAGGTCACCTAATGCCGGACCATGTTCACATGATGATCTCGGTCCCACCGAAATACGCTGTCCCAGGTGGTCGGCTTTATCAAGGGCAAGAGTGCAATCCACTTGGCCAGGACCTATGGAGAAAAAAAGCGCAACTTCGTGGGACAGAACTTCTGGGCGAGAGGTTACTTTGTCTCGACTGTGGGACGTGACAAAGCGGCAATCCGGGAGTACATCCAAAATCAGGAGCAGGAGGACAAGCGCCTGGATCAACTCAACTTGTGGCGCTGATCGCCGCCTATAGGCGGCCCATCGCATGGGATCGCCTTAGCGACCCCCACGAGCCGCTTCTGACGGCCATGATTAAAGCCCCCGGCTCTGGCGGGGGATACTTACCTGCTTCGATTCCGCTAGGAAATCCGACATAAACCAGGGATCAATCACCCGGAGTCGGTAAGACACCTACCGCCCGCGAGGCCGACTACCGGATTGTCCACTGCTGTCCCCCCGACATGACGTGGCTCATGGCGGCGACTTTATCAGCAGGATGGACATAGCGAGTAGATGTAAAGAAGCTGCCGTTTCAAAGTGAGTTTTCTTGAGGTTAACCTCCCTCCCCCACGCGAAAGCCCTTTGAACTGTTTTCATTTCAATGCCTTTCGACCTGGTTGCTACCGCGATCCAACGAGGGCCTCGAAGCCAGAGATCACGTCGAAAAGTTCTTCGTCGATGCTGCTCTGGCGCAACTGGTTGAAGGAGGCGTGAAGCTGCTCCAGGAGATCGTTGATGTTTTTATCCGCGCGCTCCATTGCTGAAAGCCGGCTCGCGTTCTCGCTGGCCAGGGATTCGGCGCAGGCCCGGAAGAGCGAGATAAAAAGATATTCGCGGATAAGTGCGCGCAAGCTTGCACTGCCGCCGCCCATGACCTCGGGCAAGTTGGTGGTCGGCCATTGGATTTTGGCCAGACCTTGTTGCCATTGCGCATCGAGCGGCAATAGCCGCTGGCTAACCGGTTCGTAGAGCGCTCCAGGCAGCGGTCGATTGTGGAACACCCATAACGGCGCATTCTTGTCTCTCTTCCGATGCCTTTCGCTTTCAATTTGAAGCTGCCCGACGAGCGGGGTGATAGCCCGGACCGAGTTTGGCACGGTGAAGAGTCCGAGCTGCGGCAGGCCCGCGTCCGCCAGACGCGCATGAACGCGCACGCCGACCGCCCAGACGTGATGGTTTCCGGGCATAGCCGCGAGGGTCTTGATCGCATAATCGGCCACTACATCGTTAAACTGCCCCACCAGTCCCTGATCGGACCCGAAAACGACCGCGCTTGTCGCACCCGCACAGATTGGTACTTTCCGTTCCACCATCGCGGTCGCCGGCATGTTTTCCCGAAAGCACGCACCCAACCCCAGCTCCACGGTCCGATAATAGTCGGCTAACGCGCGCCCCGATTTCTGGTATTGTCCGATGCTCGATGCGGCCAAAGCTTTCATCGTGCGGACAACGGATTGGAGATCGCCGGCACTGCTGATCTTTCGGCGCAAGCCCTCCGTGGTGTCACTCATGATTTATCTGTGGCTTCCGCAGGCGGCTTCGTTGGAACGTCCGGCCTGGACCTCCGCCGCCATGCTCTGCCTTGGCCTTGAATTCCAACGCCGGCCTGGACTCGGATTTAGGCTTGGCCTCGGACGTGGGTTCGGACTTTAGCCCGGCTGTTTCTTCCGGGTTCGGGATGGCTCCGGCTTTGGCTACCGGCTTGGGTTGGAAAGCGGTGAGCGCCTGGCGAGCGATTTCGATGATCATATTACGATCTTCATCGCTCAATTTGTGGGCGCTTTCGAATCGCGCGCACAGTTCAGCCGGGATGTTCGCCGCCGCCTTCTGGACGGCGTGCTCGGCGTCCGACATCTGGTCGAGATTTACGCCATCGAACAGTTCCGCGGTGAGTGCTAATAAGACAGCGATCTGTGCAGGCACGGACACCGGGGCGCATTCCGACTGTTTTAGGCACGCGCGGATGCGCCGTCCGTGCCCAATGATTTTGCGGGTGTTTTCATCCAGCCGGGCACCGAACCGGGCGAAGGTCTCAAGCTCCTCGAACTGCGCGTAGGCGAGCTTGAGGTCGCCCGCCACGGCGCGGTAGGCCGCGCGTTGCGCTTTGCCGCCGACGCGCGAAACGGACTTGCCGACATCGATGGCAGGCAGCACGCCCAATTCGAACAGTGACGGCGAGAGATAGATCTGACCGTCCGTGATGGAAATCAGGTTGGTCGGAATGTAGGCGGAAATGTTCTGCGCTTCGGTTTCGATGATGGGCAGCGCGGTGAGGGAGCCACCAGCCAAGTTCCTTGCGCAAGTGCGTCGCACGTTCGAGCAGTCGCGCGTGAATGTAAAAAATGTCGCCGGGAAAAGCTTCGCGGCCGGGCGGGCGCCGCAGCAGCAGAGACAGCTCCCGATAGGCGCGCGCATGCTGTGTGAGGTCGTCATACACAACCAGCACGTCCCGGCCTTGCTCCATGAAATACTCGCGCGATGCTGGTCGCGGCGTAAGGTGCGATGAAGGCGAGGCCCGGTGGGTCATTGCCCTCGGTTACGACGAGCACCGCGTGATCCATCGCGCCATTTTCCCGAAGAGTTGCCACGGCCTTCGCGACGGCGGACGCGCGCTGTCCGATGGCACAATATACGCACACTACATTCTGGTCGCGCTGGTTAAGGATGGTATCGATCGCAATGGAGGTCTT
The DNA here is from genome assembly GCA_963844635.1 of uncultured Alphaproteobacteria bacterium. Lineage (GTDB taxonomy): Bacteria > Pseudomonadota > Alphaproteobacteria > Rhizobiales > Xanthobacteraceae > JAJPKK01. Next base: position 328,286 of record CAWJPD010000008.1, on the reverse strand, counting down.
GCCGGTCTGACGGTCGCCAAGAATCAATTCGCGCTGGCCGCGCCCGATCGGAATGAGCGCATCGATAACTTTCAGTCCGGTCTGGAGAGGGACAGTAACCGGCGCGCGATCCATGATGTGTGGAGCCGTACGTTCGATGGCTCGACGCTCGCTGGCTGCCAGCGGTCCATTGCTATCGAGGGGCCGACCAAGCGGGTCGATGACGCGCCCGAGCAATCCATCGCCCACAACCACATCCATTACACGGCCCGTGCGCTCGACTTCATCGCCGGCGTTCAGATGCCAGTATTCACCGAGCAGCACGACGCCGATTTCAGCCTCGTCCACGTTGAATGCGATGCCGAGCAATTCGCCGGGAAATTTGACCAATTCCTCAAGGCCCACAGCAGGGAGCCCGGACACCTTGGCGATTCCGGTGGCGATGCTGGTGATCGTGCCCACCTCCCGCGGCGTCAGTTGCGGCGTGAATGCTTCCCGCACCTGGCTGATCCCAGAGAACGTGCGGTCGAAGATACTCTGCAAGCTTTCAGGCTCGGTGATCATTTATGCTTCGTTTCGGGATTGGGTTCTTCAGGCTTACAATTAGATGCAGTGTTAGCCTCGGTCTTCGGCGCGGCTTTGGGCTTTGGCTGCTTCGCTTCAGACTTGGACTCGGTTTTAGTTTGGGCTCAGGCCCGGCGTTCGCTTCGGGTTTGTAATGTTCTTTCAAAAGCTCCCCCACAGCCTTTTCCAAAGAGGCGAGATAATCCGTGATGCTCCAGGCAATTTTCTGTCCATTCGTTGTGAGCTCGATGCCGCTGATCAGGTCCGGCGCGGTCTCGAACCGGACGGGGACTATCAGCCGAGAAAGTCTCATTAAGAGCTGTTTTAATTGCTGCGCGTTGCGCCTCAGGCAGGTCGAACGCGCTGCGCACGACGGCAGGCTCGGACGCTGTCTTGAGGGCCGCGGCGATTCCCTCTTCTGCCTTGCCGTCCATCGTGAGCAGGCGACGGCGGAACGCCTCGCTCATGCACTCTTCCAGGCTTGCCGTGGCAAGATCCGTCAGAGCCTTTCGCGCGATGGCGAACACTTCCTGCTGGGTACGGCGCCGGATGGCGTGATTGAGGTTTTGGGCGTCGCTTTGCATCGCCTCCTGTCGCCTGGCACTCAGGGCATCGGCTGCCATTCGCGCATCGTCGAGGAGTCGTTGACGTTCGGCTTTCGCTTCGTCCCTCGCCTTGCTCACGAGGCCGGCGCGCTCCTGGTCGAACTCTTCGTTCTTGTGCTGGAACTCATCGCGCTCCTTTTGCGCTTCGGCCCTTTTTGCGTCAGCATCCGCGAGTTCCGCAGCGATCCGCCTCTCCCGCGCGTCCACAGCGTTGAGGATCGGCTTGTAAAGAAAACGCTTCAGCAACCACACCAGGATGATGAAGTTGAGCGCCTGCGCACCGACCGTAAACCAATCGACAAGCATGGATTACTTCCCTGGAGCTTGGGCGATGACGTGATTCCAGAACGGATTGGCGAAAATGAGAATCATCGAGACCACGAAGCAATAGATCGCAATGGACTCGATCATGGCCAGCCCAACAAACAGCGTGCGCGTGATCGTCGCTCCGGCATCGGGTTGCTGTGCCAGAGAACTCAATGCCGTGGCAACCGCACGGCCTTCGCCGAGCGCAGGTCCGATACTGCCCAGGGCAATCGTCAGACCGGCGGTGACGATTGAAGCGATGGCAATGAACGTCATGTTATCCATGGTGTCGCCTCCTTTTGTAGTTGTTCATGCTTTTAGGTCTTGCATCGGTTCAGGCCTCGGCTTACGACCGCGCGTGGCGGCCGCAATATAAACCGCGGCCAGGATGCTGAAGATGTAGGCCTGGACCATGCCGGTAAGCAGACCGAGCGCACTCATGGCGATCGGGAAGATGAAAGGGGTGATGGTCAGCAAAATAGCAAGAATCATCGTTCCGCTCATCATGTTGCCGAACAGACGGACCGCTAGTGCCAGCGTGCGAGACAGTTCGCTGATGATGTTAAACGGCAGCATAATGATTGTCGGTTCGGCATAGGATTTGAGGTAGTCGCCCAGCCCCTGCTCCTCGATGCCAAAAAGCGGCACGGCCACCAACACACACAGTGCGAGCGCCGCGGTCGTAGAGAGCGACCCCGTTGGCGGCTCATAGCCGGGAATTACGGTGCAGAGGCTGGCTAACGCGACGAAAAGAAAAAGGGTGCCCAGAAAACCAATATACTTCCTTGGGTGGCGGAGGCCTACATCTTCGATTTGCTTCTCGATGCCGATGACAACGATTTCTAGCAGGTTCTGCGAGCGGGAACGTTTGAGTTGCGTGGAAAGATTGCGGGTGATGAGCTTTGACCCGGCTGCCAACACGAACATCAGCCCCCAGGTGAACAAAATCGTGCCGTTAAGTTTAAGGAACCCGTGCTGCCAGAAGATCATCTCATCCGGACTAAGGCGCATAGCTGGTCTCCGGCACCCGAGTGTTGTGGTGTTCGACGGGCGGGCAGGTCAGCCATTTCACGACGAGGCGTGCTAAGACAAGGCCGAGGAGACACAGCAGCCACCGCTCCCAATTCTCGCGCCCGACAAAATAAAATCCCGCCAGTGTAATGCTTATCCGCAGCAACATGCTGCCGAAGAACCAAAGCGCCGGCCGTTGAGACGAAACGCCCCTGATAACCGTCCACCAAAGGCCGCCGAAGAAAAGCGCGCCGAGCAATAGACCCGCCGCCAATGCCGCTACCAGAAACAGCAACTCATTCATTGTTATCCTCCTCTTCGTCCCGAATTTCCTTGTCTTCCTTTGCCACCCAATGCCACGCATTAAAACAACCGATGGCGAGACCGGCCATCATCAGTGCCAGCGTCCAGGCATGTTTGCCCGGATAATATTGGTCCAGCCAGATACCGAGCGCCGCCCCGAGCAGCGTTGGAATCACCACGGACCAGCCGATCAGTCCCATCATCCCGAGGCCCAACCAGACGCCCTGTGCCGACGTGCGGCGCGCCTTGAGTTTGCGCGCCGCTTTCGCGCCGACCTCCTGACTGAGCGACGCCTTCGGCTTCGCGATCTCGTTTTGGGGTCCATCACTCATTGCGAAGGCTCGCCAGGCGGCGTATGAGATCGCCTTCCATTTTCGCCAACACCGAGCGCACGCTTTGTTCGTGCTCGTCCAAGGTCAGAAACTCCCGCTCCACCGCTTCGCGTAACTGCCTGAGGTCCGTGCCGCCAATCGCGCGGCGCACGGATACGAGTACGTCCGGGCCGGTCTTGACGAGCACCCCTTCATCTACGGCGACGAAAACTTCGCCGTCTGATGTTGTCTCGTAAGTCAGAATCCCGGGAACTAGCGCCGCCACGCAATCGAGTCGGTGAGGCAGGAGCCCAAACGAACCCTCGCCCGTTTCGGCGACGATGCGCGACACGCCGGTTTTGTCGGCAAAAACCTGGAAGGGCAAGAGCACCTTAAGATTCATGGGAGCTGCCGACATGTTCGAGCTTGGGCGGAGGTCTCGCCCCAGCATTCGGCTGCGGCTCGGGTGTGACTTTCGTTTTCAACTCGGCGGCGTTCTTGAATCCGAATTCGCAGCGTTGGACTCCAGTTTGGCCTGGGCTGCGGGCGGAACGGATTTTGCCTTGGCATTCGCTTCGTCAATTGCTCCGATCATGTAAAGCGCGCTTTCCGGATAATCTTTGAATTCATCGCGCAGGATGCGCTCACAACCATCCAATGCGTCATTGAGGCTGATTAGCTTTCCTTTGAGACCCGTAAACTGTTCAGTCGTGAAAAAAGGCTGGGTAAGAAAGCGCTCGAGCCGGCGGGCGCGGAAGACCACATTGCGGTCCTCCGGCGAAAGCTGCTCCAAACCCAGCATGGCAATGATGTCCTTGAGTTCGGCGTATTGGGCGAGCGTCCGCCGGATTTCCTGTGCCAGGCCGTAATGCCGCTCGCCGACGATGCCCGGTGTGGCCATCTTGGAAATGGATTGTAGAGGATCGATTGCCGGGAAAAGCCCTTCGCTCGCCCGCTTGCGCGAGAGCACGATCGACGCGGAGAGATGCGAGAACGTATGCACCGCCGCCGGATCGGTGAAATCATCCGCCGGCACATACACCGCCTGGATCGAGGTGATAGCGCCGGTATCCGTGTTGGCAATGCGCTCTTCCAACCCTGACAGCTCGGTGCCCATGGTCGGTTGATAGCCCAACCGCGACGGCATTTGGCCCATCAAGCCGGAGACCTCCATGCCGGCCTGGATGAAGCGAAAAATGTTGTCGACGAGCAGCAGCACGTCGCGGTGCTCATCGTCCCGAAAATACTCGGCCATCGTCAGCGCCGCATGTCCCACGCGGAACCGCGCGCCCGGCGGTTCGTTCATCTGGCCGAAGACCATCACCATGTTCGGCAGCACGCCGGCTTCCTTCATCGCATCGTAAAGTTCTTCGCCTTCACGACACCGTTCGCCGATGCCGCAAAAAATACTTACGCCCTCGTGATGACCGATCATGTTGTGGATCATTTCGGTCAGCAATACCGTCTTGCCGACGCCCGCCCCGCCGAAAAGCCCTGCCTTGCCGCCGCGCTCCAGCGGCACCAGGACATCAATGACTTTGATGCCCGTCTCAAAGACTTCCGACTTGGTGGACCGTCGCGCCAGCGATGGGGAGCCCGATGCACCGAACGCCATTCGACGTCGGACAATGCCGCTTCGCGATCTATGGTATTGCCAAATACGTCGAACATCCGCGAGAGAACCGCTTTGCCCACCGGCGCTTTCAACGGCCCGCCTGTATCCTCCACCGTCATGCCGCGAGCGAGACCTTGCGTCGGCGTCAACGCAATCCCGCGCACGTGACGCGCATTTTGATGCGCCAGCACTTCGATCACGATCTGCTTTTCCGGTCCCGTGAGCAGCATCGAGTAGATTGGCGGCAAATGCTCGTCGAATCGAATGTCCACGACACTGCCGCGCACCGAGACGACGATGCCGAGATTTGTTAATATTCTATTTTCCATATGTACATACGCTCATTCGTGTTAACCCATTTCGGGCTTCGATCTGATGAGGACTCTTGTATGTAGCGCTTCCGCTTCAGTGAGTTTCGTCGTCTCGGCCGGCGCTGTACGACGACAGGGGTGTGACCTGATTTTGCATCATACTGGCTTTCACACCCGCGCCGACCGCTGTTGGTTCGTCAAGCATTGCGTTTTTCGCTTCCACGCGAGGCGCCAAGTGTGGCGCGCGATCATCAAATCTTCGTCCGTCCGAATCACCCAGGCGGATGTTTTGCTGTCGTCTTTGTAGACGAGGCCCCTGAGCCTACGATCTCGGGTAGGACGCTTGCGATGTATTCGTAGGACAGACCGTGGAACCCGTAGCGCCGAACTCCATCGGTGGTCAGGCTGCGCGGCAGTGCGAAGGCGGCGGCGACTTCTGGTTGGGTGCGGTGGAAGGAGGTGTCGAAGCCAGCGACCTGCGGCAAGATCGGGTGGAGTTTTGAAAGCGCCGCAATGGCGGCGAGGTGATGCGGCTGATGCAGAGGAGCGAGCGGAACGAGCCGCCTCAGTTCGGCGATGACCTCAGCGTCGAGGAGTATCGGTCCCTTATAGAGTGCGCCGCCATGTACGACGCGATGCCCCGCCGCGAGCAGACGGTGCTGCGGGAACCGAGCTCCCGATCCAACGCAGCAGCGCTGCAAGCGCATCTTCGTGAGTTGCGCCCTGATTGAGAAACTCATCAAGGAGCGGCGCCCCGGCGCCGTCTTTGGCGGTGAAATGTACCCGGTGCTCCAGGTCCGCGCATTCGCCCTCACAGAAGCGGTCTCGGCGCGTCGGCCGTTGCTCGCCCGGGAACAGCGAGAACTTGATGCTCGATGAGCCGACATTGAGGACGAGGATAGCGTACGTCAAGACTTCACCTCCGTCTTGCGGCGCGCCAGCAGCACGAACGTGAGCAGGCCACGCGAGCATCTTGCCGGCGCGGCTCGCCAGGATTGGCACGCAGGCCCCAAGCACGACGCCGGCAATCTGCGCCTCGGCGGATATTCGAGCTGCTTCGCCAGCACGTTGCCGGCTTCGATATCGGGCACGACGAAAATATCCGGCTGACCGGCAACCGGCGAGACGATGCCCTTGTCTTGCAAGCTTCCTCGGAGAGGGCATTTTCGTGGCGAGCTGTCTGTCGAGGATGCTGCGGTGTTCTGCAGTCTTGCACAAGCAGTGATCTGCCCTCTTGCACAAAGCCGCCACGTCGAGCGTGGGCTTGTTTTTTGGCTGCACGATCTCGACCGCGGAGAGAATGGCGACATTCGCGCGCTCCAGGCCAAAGGCGTGCACGAGCTCTTTGGCGTTCTGGAGGATGTCGACCTTGTCTTCGATGCGTCGGGTAGATGTTGATGGGGCAAACGGTAGCGAAGAGCAGCCCGCGGATAGTCCGGAGAGTTGATCACGAACAAGCTCTGCGCTGGATGGTATGCAGTTTTTCCTCGTGGCCGATTGCGACCATGAACTCGCGGTGCGGAGGCTGCCCTTCATCAGCGCTGGCCTTTTCAGCTGCACATTTATGCCCCTTTCAGCTGAACGATTGCAGGCATGCGCAGCCATTGGGCAAGCCGCCATCAGTCAGCAGACTTTCGGCGTACCGGGTGCGAAATCGGAAGTGCGTTACTGGGCAGCGATAGAGTGGTCCGCGACTGGCGCTGGACCTTGTGAGCGTGAAATTCCGCTGGAAAGCACATGACGAGCCTACTTACGAGACGCTGCCTAGACGAGCGATTCCGTGAAAGTTGTCATAACGGAGGGATCCCTCCCAGGTTTTCGGATTCCTATATAGGCCCCATGAGCCGATAAGGAGTGAGGTTGAGGTTATGGCGGCGTGGCGGCTTGCGGTTGAATTGGCGCTCACGGATGAGGATACGGCGAAATTGGGAACGATCGCGCAATCGGCGAGCCGGGTCGAGCGCCGCCCAAGCCTGGCGCGCATCCGAGCTTCGCGCGTGAACATGAATATAGGCGCCACGGTACCGTCAGCTTGCTCGCTGGCATCGATCTCGTCACCGGCAAGGTCCATGGGCTGGTCAAAGATCGCCATCGCAGCCGCGAATTCATGGAATCTCTCAAGCTTCTCGATGCCACCTATCCAGCGCGGACCGCGATCAAATTGATCCTCGACAATCATTCGGCGCACCTTTCCGAGGAGACCAGAGCCTGGCTTTCAACCCAGTCTGAACATCGTTTCGAATTCACCTTCCGCCTACGCAGGTTCCTGGCTCAACCTCATCGAGGGCTTCTTTTCCAAGCTCGCCCGCTCCGTCTTGCGCCATATTCGCGTCACGTCCAAACAGGAACTCGGATCGCATCATGGCTGCCATGCGATTTCTTCAACCGGGAGCCGGTCGTTCACACTTGGACCTACAAGATCGACAAAGCCGCCTGATATGATTCGAATTTCGGAAACGCTCGACTAGCCAGCGTCAGTGCTCGTTCCCAAGCCATGTCGGAACAGGCGCGACTGTCTTGCGATCGGCTCTACGGACGAGCTCGACGATCGACGGGCCTTTGATCTAACGCGCCTTCCGGCGGAGACTCGGAGAACTTGGTCACGGCGTAGCTCATGCGAATTGCCGCTTACGACAAGTGTCATCGGCTCTCCTTCTTACCAGAGTTGCTTCCAGGTACTGCTTGGACTGGTCAATCCTGATCTTGAGGCGTCGGCCGCGCCACTGAAGGCTGAAGCCAAGGCTGCCCCAACCCGCCGGCAGTTGCGGATCAATGGCAATGCCGTCGCTCCGCAATGACAATCCGGCGAAACCGAACACCGCCGTCAGCCAGACCCCGCCAAGAGCCGCGATGTGCATGCCACCGTCAATGGCCACATGAGTATCCGCGAGATCAATCGCTGCGGTCTGCCGAAAGTAGCGCAGCGCCATTTCGGAGTATCCTAGTCGAGCAGCGACTAGACCATGCATGGCGCGGCTCAGCGAACTGCCATGGCCGCAGCGAGGCTCGTAGTAGTGGAAGTTCGCTCTCCCGGTGTCACCAACAAACTCCTCCGGCAGCAGCCCGAGAAGCGCCACGACATCGGCCTGTTTTATCACCTGGGATCGTTGCGTCCGCTCCCGCCCAAGCACCACGTCCATTGGCACGGACCGGCCGGCGTAGTCCGCCAGATTGATTTCTTCGAGAGCGAAATAGCCCGCAAACTGCTCGAACAACCCCGTTTTGGGATCAAGGCCAGTCGCCATCGTCTCCGCGGTATTCTGCCACTGCGTTTAGTTCAGCGTCATCCAGATCGAGGCGGCTTGAAAGGCTTGCCCAGCACTCGGGCCAGCGCTCGCGCAACAATGCCGCGCTTCGATCGCGCGCCGGATATTCCAGCGCGCCATGACGTTGGTGAAAGCGTTGTCGTCGACATGTTCGTGATACTCGTCCGGTCCAATAACGTCGCGGATATGGCAGTAGCCATCCGCCTCCGACTGAGCGCGGCTGGCCCAGAATCGACCCGTCTCGAGAAGAATCTCGGCACCGGCGTCGCGCAGAAACCCTTCATCCCCGGTGGCCTGCCAGTATTGCCAGACCGCGTAGGCGACGTCCGCGCTGATGTGCTGCTCCTCCTTGCCGCAAAGGATATCGATGACTCTGACGATCCGGACCGATAACCTGCTCCGGCGTAGTCTCCGCACCGGTATCGGCGGACTCCCAGGCGTAGAGGGCACCACGCCAGCCCATCCGGGCCGATTTTGCCCGCGCGGCATCGAGGGTGCGGAAGCGATACATGAGCAGCGCTCGGGCGGCTTCCGGCCAGGTCAGGATATAAAAGGGCAGCAGGAATATCTCGGTGTCCCAGAACACATGTCCATGATAATCGTCGCCGGTCAGCGCCCGGGCGCCGATCGACACGCGCTCGTCCGCCGGGTTGGCGGCGCTGTTCAGATGGTAGATAGCGAACCGCAATGCCTGCTGTGCGGCGGCGTCGCCGTCGACTTCGACGTCGCTGCACCGCCAGCGGCTTGCCCAGGCCGCCTCGTGTTCCGCCAACACGCCGCGCCAGCCGAGATGTCGCGCAACATCGAGCTTGTCTCGCGCCCCTGTGCCAGGGTTCAGACTTTGGGTATCGCTCCGCGCCACGGCGACAGTGCGCTCGAAACACACAATCTGCCCGGCGCGGGATTTCCAGCTCCAGGACCATTTCAATTGGTCGATGGCGGTCGCCGGAAGTCATGGCCGTCGACCTGCAGCGATGATGCGGTAGCCATGGCGAGGCTCTTGCCGGAACGTTGGGTTCGCCACACGCCGAGATCCTGATCGAGCTGCTCGGGTACGAGCCCGAGATTCATCCCTTCGAACGATGCTTCGAGCGTGACCTCGACCTCTCCGTCCTCGATCTCCAATTGGATCAGCTGCAGCCCGACCGCGCGCTCGCTTATGGACACGAGGCGCAACGAGCGCAGTCGGATGCCCACGCCGGGGGCCTTCAACAAGGCCGGACTCGGCAAGCAATGCGCCCCGCCTCAAGTCGAGCGTCATGCGATGCGACGATGCATCACCAGGATGATGCACCAGAGGTCCGCCAGGCAGCGAGATGCGGACCTTCAGCCAATCGGCGGCTGGGACGAGCTCCGGATGGCGGGCTTGGTGCCGGGTGTGTCGAACAGCCCGGCGACATAGGTGCGCGGCGGAACGACCCAACGCGCTCCACGGGTAATGGCCCGCGCGCCCCTTATCGCCTAAGAAACCATTGCTGATCGCAAAGCGCGACTCAAGGCTGCCCTCACGAAGCGGATCGTAGCCCTCCGCTTCAAGGACCCAAGCGGGATCCGCGGTCGGCTTCGAGGGCGTGATCCATCATTCCTGGCTCCATCATGTCGGCCGCCGGCATAGCCGCCCGTCGGCCAGTGCGTCGATTGCGATTTCATCCAGGCTCGTCACCACCAGATCCGCCCCTGCCGCCCGCAGTTCGGAAGCGTCCTTAAGTCGGGCGACGCCGAGCGCCGTCATGCCGCCGGCGCGGGCCGCCTCGATGCCGGCGGGCGCATCCTCGACCACGAGGCAATGTGCGGGCGCTACCCGCAATTCCGCGGCGGCGAGCAGGAAAATTTCCGGGTCTGGCTTGCCCTGCCGCAAATCGCGACCGCAGACATTGGCGCTGAAGACTTCGAGGAGACTCCGGCCGGAGTCGAGCCGAATCTGCCGCATCATTTGGTTGGCGTTTTTCGAGGAAGATGCGACCGCCATAGGCCACCCCAGCGCGCCGACCGCCTGAACGAAGCGGAGCGCATCAGGGAACGCAGCGACGCTCCCGGCATGTATCAGTTCCTCGAGCCGCTTCTGCTTGTCGCTCGGCATAGACAACAGCCTGCCGTTCGGCATCCGGCACACCCAATGCCTCCAGTGCAGCCCGCGCGCCGCTAAGACGTGGTTTCCCCGCTACATGGGCCTCATACATCGCGGTTGTGAAGCGATCCGGGTCAGCGAAACCTTTGAGAGCTTCGCGCCAAGCTCGCTCATGAGGGGATGCGAGCAAGACGCCATCAACATCAAAAATGGCCGCGGTCAGCCCCTCAGAATGGTCGGACCGGAATCTTCGTTAGTTCGGTGATGGTCATAAGCTTGATGCACTCAGGGCACGAGACCAGCGGCGCCTAACACCGACCAGTGCGGAGATCGACAATACCTGACAGCAGTCCGCAGAGACACGCTCGGAAACTACTCAGATCTCATCTTCACTTAGGACATCAACTGCACGGCTCGCTCGCTTATGCTGAGATGTTCTCGCTTAAGCGCGTTCGGTACACGGCTATAGGTCCGATGGCTGATTAGGGTTTGTATAGAATCGCTCACTTGCAATCTTTTCCGATCCAAGTTTTCTGTCCGATAACGATCGACGATGCGGCCCGCCTCGCAACGGTGAGGCGTCATGGCGACGACCCCATCCCCCTTGTTGCCGGGCGGCCTCGCCAACGCTCGAAGCATCTCCCTGGAGGCGCGGACGCTGGTTGCCCGATCCTATGACGCTGTCTGCGTGCAGCCGGTAGACGAGCGCACCGATCTCTCCGCGACTAACGATCGATCGGAGAATACGGCGTCGCCGGAGATCGGCTGCTTGCCCGGTCGCGGTCTATCTTCAAGCCCATCAAGGCCTTGTTCCGCATAGCGATGCCGCCACAGGCTGACGATCCGAGGCTGAACATCAACCTGCTTGGCGATGGCGCGGGTGCTGTGCCCCTCCGCCGCCAACAGCACAATCCGCGCGCGCTTAAAATCGCGCTGCAATGTCACCGGGGAACGCAAACGCGCTTCCAGCACCCTGCGATCGCCGCGGCGAAGGCGAACCTCTCTTGCTTCGGGAATCATCCCGATCTTGAATCATGACTTACCTTCCATGAAAAGTTGGTACTAGGTGCCCAGGTTCCCCACGGTGACTCGCAAGCCGAGGGCGGGGCGCGGCGGTCGGATGGCGAAGCGCCTCGCCTCGGCGGGACCGATCCAAAAATGACAAAGCTTATTTGTGAATCCCTTGTTGTGATTTAATTCGCCGGCACCGCGTCTTTCTCTTTGCGCAGCGCTGCAGCCCATTCCGTCATAGGGCGTCGGACAACGGCTTCCTTTGCCCTTGTGTCACCTCGAACTCTGTTACTTCACCCTTTCGAGCAAATCGTATGTCGAAGGTTTGGGATCGCGACCCGGAGGTCGCGGACAGTGAGTTCCGGCATCCAATCGGGAAGGGCCGGATCAACGTAGAGAATCTTGTTCGGCGCGTCAGGCTGGAAGCCGAGCATCGCTTGCAGAAGCGAGAAGATCGATCCGGCAGCCCAACCCTGCGGCACGTTGGCGCCAACATACTGGACCGGGAAGTCCGAGCCGCGTCGCTGCGTGCCGGCATAGAGTTCCGGCATTTGATCCATGGCGAAATAGCCCGCGGCCCGCGTGATCGCTTCTGCGATCCGGCATGTCTCATCGTGGAAGCCGTAACGTTTCATGCCTTGCGCGATGAATCCATTGTCGTGCGGCCAGACCGCGCCGGTCTGGTAATTGAAGGGATTAAAACTCTTGTGATCGGCCGAGAGCGTCCGGATGCCCCAGCCGCTCCACATGTCCGGCTTCATGAGACGATCCGCGACCCGTCGGGCGCGATCAGGCGGCACGATGCCTGACCAAAGACACTGCCCAGGATTGGACGCGATGGACAGGACCGGCCTCTTCTCACCATCCAAAGCGTAAGCGTAGAACCCTTCGGTCTCGTTCCAGAACGTCTCGTTGAATTTTTGGAACAGCGCACCGGCCTTGCGTCGAAGCTTCGCCGCGCGGTCATCGTTATCCAAGGCCTCGTAGATTTGAGCCATGCGCAGCCAGGCGTCGTAAACATAACCCTGCAATTCGCAGAGCGCCTTCGGACCTTTGACCAGAGATCCATCGACATTCATCACCGCGTCGCCCGAATCCTTCCAACCCTGGTTTTCATAGCCGACGGGCGATCGCGTCTGATATTCCTGGAAGCCGTCTCCATCCCGATCGCCATATCGGTCGATCCAATCGAGGCAACGCTCGGCAGTATCCAGATGCTTTGTCAGCAACGTACGGTCGCCTGTGCACATCCAGGCTGAATGCAATGTGATGAGGTAGAGTGGCGTCGCATCCGCAGTGCCATAATAAGGGGTGTGCGGAATGAGCTTGAAATGCGCGAGCTCCCCGCGCCGCAATTCGTGGTGAATCTTGCCGGGTTCGGCGTCCCGATAATCGTCCCGCTCGGTCGCCTGCCACCTGGCCAGAACCAGCAATGCGCCGCGGGCGAACTCGGGATGAACGATGGCGTTCTGCAGCGAGATGATGAGGCTGTCCCGGCCAAAAAGTGCGACGAACCACGGCAGTCCGGCGGCCGGCACGAATTGCATTTGATCAGTGCCCTCGATCGGCAAACGCAGCGCCGACATATCGTCAACAGCCTGCGCGAAGGCAGTCGCAAATGTATTGTTGTTCGTTTCGACCTTAAGGACGCTCTTTTTCCAGAGCTTCTGGGCACGGGCCGCCTCCGAGTTCATGTAATCGTCGACACATTTTTTCGGAGCCTTGCTCCAATCTGTCGTCATTCGCGAAGGCGTAAAGCAGACAAGTGTGCCAAGAGGCGCCAGGCTGAAGCTCGATGTTGAAACTCAATCGGCCGTTCGCATAGCTCATCGCCGAGTGTTGACCGCTCGCCGTCACTTTCAGCGAACGGGAAAAATCGTCATGCTGGTATGTGGTCGTCAGTTCCTGGGCGGCCGCGGACCAATCGCTTGCGATCTCGCCTCGCCGAATGACATTCTTGCCCTTGACCTCAAAGAGGTCGGCGAAATCGCTGCGGATCGCTAATTCGAGATTGAAGCAGACCTTCTGCGAGCCGTAGTTGGTGATGTCGATGTCTTCATGCATGCCGCCGTCGATGTGACGGCCGAGGATTAGACCCAGCGTATTCTCCGGTATCGTTCCAGCGGAGGTAAGGATCGGTGGGTTCGTGCAATAGACTTGCGCTGCGGATGCCGCCAGCGCACCACCGTTGAGCAACTTCCACTGCACGCCATCGGCGAACATCGCCCAGAAGCTGATGAGGCGCGTGTCGAGAAAATACAGACCTTTCTGCCCTTCCGTGAGTATCTGGCCGTCAGGGTCACTGACCATGACGGTGTAACCCTGGTGAACAGTAAGCTGGGGAGGTCCGACTTTGATCTCGAGCGTCATGTGAACTCTTCACAAATGACCCAACTGGGCCTTGGCCGGAGCGGGCGTGGTCTGATCGGCCAACGTCGGTCTCTCGATGGTGCGCACGAAGGCTGCGGCCTACAGCGCCGAGGTCGGTGATAACCTCCCATCACTTGAGTGTCTTCCTCACGCGGACAAAGGAGCTCTCTTTCGCCGCGACGGAACACGAGAGCGCTGCCATTGGCGCCAGCCGGCTTGCCGGACTTCTCAACAAGGTCGAGGAACGGCTTGATGATGTCGATCGGCATCGGGAAGACCACGGTGGAATTCTGTTCGGCGCCGATCTCAGTAAGCGTTTGCAGATATCGTAACTGCATGGCGGCCGGAATACTCGAGAGGATCTGGGCGGCGTTGACAAGGGTTTGTGACGCCTGGAACTCGGCTTCGGCATGGATGATCTTGGCACGGCGGTCGCGTTCTGCCTCGGCCTGTTTGGCAATCGCTCGCACCATGTTGTCCGTGAGTTCGACAGTTCTGATCTCGACATTGCTCACTTTGATCCCCCAGGTTTCGGTTTGGGTGTCCAGAATGCTCTGGACGTCGCTGCTGAGCTTTTTTCGTTCAGAAAGCATCTCGTCGAGCTCATGCTGCCCAAGCACTGCACGCAAGGTAGTCTGCGCAAGCATATTTGTAGCTGGAAGGTAGGACTGAACTTTGATGATGGCACGTTCGGGATTGACGACGTTAAAATAGAGCACCGCGTCAACCTTCATCGAGACGTTATCACGGGAGATCACGTCCTGGCTCGGGATCTCGATGACCTGGATGCGCAAATCCACTCGCACCATCTCCTGAAAGAAGGGAATCAACAGCACAAGGCCTGGCCCTTTGACCTTCTGGAATCGGCCTAAAGTGAAAACCACGGCGCGCTCGTATTCGCGCAGGATCCTCACGCTCGCGCCGATCAGAATGAAGGCGAAGATCACGAGAACTGGGCCGATAATTACACCCGAGAAGAACATGGCACTGTTCCCTTCAGAGACAGATTTTCATTACAGCAGCCAAAACAAAGCTGCCGGAGAGATCGACTCGAACGCCACTCGGTCTTCAGCTTGTGCCGAAATCGGTCGAATACCTCCAACTTGATGCTCTTGCGCGCAATAACAAGCCAACGATGCTGCCGTGGGAGGTTCGGAATCTACCTACGCGCCATGGACACGCGGTTTTAACCGACGATTCAGCTTTAACGAATGCCTACGCTTCTGGCCCAGTCTGCCTGCGCTGCAGGTGATAACGAGTAACGGGTTTGGTGGGACAGGTCTGGACGAGCGCCGAAATAACCCCCTCCAGTTGATGAGACTACGCAGGAAGCCAGGATTATCCCTGGCCCCGCTTGCGTGCCAAATAATGCCGATGCTACGCGTCCAGGACCCCCAATATCTTCATTGACTGCGGATCCACGATGACAATCTGGTTACCGACCTCGAAGTATTTATTTCCGCTCCATGTCGGCTCGATATCAATTATCGTTTGAGGAAGCGCGATGAGGTGAACCGAAGTCGGCACAACCGTGCCAGGAGACAAGCTGAAGCGGACGTGTTCAACTTTCAGTTGTTTGCCTTCCTTCGAAGATTTCGCGAATCCGGGCGTGATCCTTCGGCGAAGTATCGAACGTCAGATTTGCGTCGGAACCCTTAGCGAGAGCCTGCGTTTTCGGAATCGAAACTTCCAAAGCGCTCACGCCATGCGGGCCGATGGTCATCAATATCGGATCGCCGTCTTTGGTCTTGGCCTGGACCAAGAAGGCGTCTTGCAGGACCTTGATCTCGGTGAATCCGGCTTTTTGCAAGTCTTGCGTGAGCTTTTCGATTGTGGGCGCCGACTGCTGATCTGCCTTTTGTGGTTTGGCAGCAGCTGGCGGGGTCGAATTGTTAGTGCCAGTCGGGGATTGAGCAAAGGCAGTTGCCGAGACGGCGAAGGCCAACGTTAGCGCAGACATAAACATGGTCTTATGCATTGGTGACTCCTGAGAGGTTGTCTTTCGCATGATACCTAGGACGCGCTTAACTCAAGACACCCAGCCGCCCATTCGTTCCGCTCATCAAACTGTGGCTACGGGTCGCAAGCCGAAACCATTATGCTACTATATTCCTGCGTATAATATCATCATGTGTCGTATATATCATCAGGCAACACCCGGTTTCTGTCCCGCTTCGCGAAACGCAGACGGCTTTTGCTGTTTCCTCTTACCAATGCAAAACCCAACTGTCTTCGCCGGATCGCAAACTGAACGGGCCATCCACGGCACCATGAGCGGGAGAAAAATCGTAACTTCCGCTGCCTTTGTGGAAAGACCTGAGTGACGCGCATAGAGGCAACATGACCTTGCCTTTGCGAGGGGTACTTGTAGCCCGACTTATATCCGCAAGGATTTGGCGCTGAAGTTGCTGTGACCCGCGTGAGCTCTATCGGATCGGGTCCGGCGACGACGTGCCGAGCTGAGTTTGGGCGTTAGAGTAGTCGCGCCGTGGGTCCTCAAACTGAGATCAATCGTTGGAACAGTTGACCCCTTTGTTCGAGAAGTGCGCCTTCCAGTAGGCATCCACCTTCTGACTCTGCAGATCGATGCCGTCCCCCGAGAATGGGTTCACCCGCGGGGCGGCTGCCAAGACGCCCTTAGTGACATCGACCACGAGCAGGTTCGCGTTCGGGGAGATCATGAAATCTTCCAATGGGACCGGGACGTTTATATCATCGATCCCGAAACTTCCGGCAAGGGCGATCACCAGATAGGCGACCTTGTCTGTCCCCGGAGTCCTCACGAGGTTTTCGACGTTGCCGAGAGCTTCGTTCTGTGGGCTGCGCACCTCGGTGCCTAGCAACTCGTCCGGCCTGAGCGGGATGTTCGCGCTTGTGACCGGCCGCGCGGCAGCAATCTGCTGCTGACGCCAGACCGGCACGGCGGTTATCGGCAGGGGCTTAGTGGCAGAGACATTCTTCTCACTGGCAGACGGGTTGTTCTGCGCGCCAGTCAATGGTGTCTCACAATCTGTCGCGAGCGCCGGTGCTGCAAGACCAAGACAAAGGCATGCTGCCACAGAACTGACGAAACCGGAGCGTTTCATATGATTTGTCTCCTTGTTGCCGACCCAACGTCAGGCGAGGATTGCCGTTCCTTGGCCCATGAATTTCATAATAGTTGCGACGAAATCGCGTTGGCCGACTTGGAAACAGATTGGGCGGTTCGCCGACAGACACAACATCTGCTCCGGTTTATAACCAGCCCCCATTGTCGCGGTGGAACCGCTACGATAGTGACGTCACCAGGAATGCCACTCGAATCGCTTCGATGGCCCCTTTATTTTCAGCCTCGGGCGATCTTCCAAGGCCTCATCTTTGCTTTTTGCGGACTGGGCGAGAATTGCCGGTGAGAGCGGCGAGATCACGTTAATAATAATCTTTCATGTTTTCAGGTGGGCTGGCGTTCAATTGATCCCGATTGATCATCAGCCCGGAGTCGTCGGCTCGGCCGGCAACTATCGATTCAAACAGATCCAGGTGCTATGTCCCGTTGCCTCAATCCAATTGGTCATTTTTTGCCGGTGCTCGGCGGCGAGATATCCGGAACCACTGTGCTCGATGCCGCCGCCTGAGAATTGCCAACATGCGCCTACGGTTGAAGGCTCGCCACGATGAACTGTGCGCCTAACGTAAAAGCCATCACGATTATGATCATGTAGGGGGCTATGAGCATGGAGGGGACGCGAAATGAGTTGGCGGTGCCGGGTAACGTCTGGTGCGGCAGCGCGACGTTCGAACGGACTTGGCGGGGCAGGAGTGCGATCAGCCGGCCGGCAGTCTTACCGGAATCCGGCTGCGCCCACGGTCCTTCAGGTAACGCTGCAATCCACGAGGCCAATCTTGCCATCGCGGCCTCACGCGGCAACCGAGCCAATTCGTCGGCTTCCCGCCAAGGGTCGATGTCCAGTCGCGCCAGCGCTGAAACAACGCTGACCAGCATGCCATTTTTGTCCGCGCCGATCGGCGCGAATAGAAAGTTGTCGAACTGAGATCCAAGGGGAGAAAGCACTGTAGAACGGGTCATTTCAACCACCGAATTGGTCGCCTCTGATCGAACACGCAAAGCCGACGACGAAGATCCGCCTCTGCTATCTAAACTATAATGCACCCTGGCGTGCCGCGTCAGGCTCGGAAATTACCTAAACGGCTACCGCTCAAGAGGCGATCGCGGTGTCGAGTGCACGCTCAATGGCGCGAGCGATGTCGGCTTCCCGAAAGGGCTTTTGCATCACTACCGCGTCCAGCCCGAGAGCCTTGGCTCTTGAAGTGTCGCCGGTGACAAATACGTGCGGGACGTGTCCCGTGCGGAGTATTTCGCCCACGGCAGAGACGCCGCATCCATCGCCCAACAGCACATCGACGATCACCAGATCCGGTGTGTATCGAAGGGCGGCAGCCACCGCACCAGCCTCGGTGGCCTCGATAGCGCATACGCTGTGGCCCATCGCTTCGAGCATCTCAGCGAGCAACATGCCGATCATACCGTTGTCCTCCACCACGAGGACGCGGAGCGCCTTCATCATCTTCTCCTCCGGCACCGCCTTCGTTCACCCAGGTTTCGATTTGATCGTGCAGATCCGATGCGGCGCTGCCTGCACCAGCCAATGCGGGAGACCGATCGGTAACGCGTATGCGAGCCGGTCCGGAATCACCGCGGCTTTCGCATCGGGCCAAGGCACGACGGATGCCGTTCATTTCGAGGCAATGTGGGATTTGACGGATCCAGAGCTGCTGATCGATGCCGCCGGATATCTCGGTAAACAGGTCGGCGGTATTCGCATCGCCCACGGTCGCCGCCTAGCCGATGGCCTCCCGGACGGACTGGCCGAACGCTGCCAACGCGTCGGGAACAGCGAATGCGTGATGCTTCTCGTCAGCAATGCCGAGAGTATAGGGCACGAGGAAGGAGCGCTCCGCCGCAACTTGAATGGTGCCGTGCGCGGTGCCGCCGAGTCCGTCGGCGCGCTCGGCAATAAGGTCGGAATAGTTTTCGACATCCGAAGAGATCTTGTCGAACAGTTCGTGGATTGCGATGAATCCCGGTCCGCGTACGTTCCTTTGCGCCTGTTCACCTGAGCGTGCAGATCGGTCGCCGCCGGCAGATGCTTGTTTAGGAGTTCGATTGACTGCCCCCGGATATTCTCGGACATCGTGCTATGGGTCGGCTGCATGGTGGATTCTCCAGGCATTGGCAGAGGCGGACGCCGATTTCGGGCGTTGCGGTACGAGCGCAGAACAAACGCCGCGAGCGGACACGACTATCCGATCAAGGACAGGCCAATTCCGATCATAGCCAAGGAGATCGCGGAGGGCAGACTCGGAAATTACTCAGACCGCGCACCCGCAGCTGATTGGGCCCGCGCGGCCGCCTTTTGAATTGGGCAACTGCACGTCGTTGTCCCATCCGGTAAGCCGGCAATGACCGGCCAGATGGGCCAGCCGGTCCTCGCCGCTACAAGTCACTATTGGGTAATGATATCGACGATTTTCTTGGAAGCAGGATCGACGATCAGCAGGTCGCTTTGCGACATCGCATAGTTGTAGGATTTTACTGCCGGAATTTGGCTGCTCAGATTGGCGGGGAGCGATTGCAGCTTGATCGAGCTCGTCACCGCCTCCCCCGACCTTTGCAGGTGAACCCAGCAGGGATGCCGTCTTTCGTCTGCTCGCTTAGGCCCTGCCAGAGATCATGGCGTTGAGCGGACGTGAGGGTCAGGTTCTCGTTCGGAGCAGCAGCGCCTGGGGTCGCGCTTTCGTCGCCGCGACACTCCGCTCGCCGCCCTGATATTTCCGTAACCGACGTCACGGAATCCGGAGTGATGACCATCGTGACCGGGGTTCCGTCCTTGTCCTTGGCTTGGATCGGGAGGGAGAGATCGCCATGATCTGGACGTTTGTGAACCCCGCCTGTTCAAGGTTGGATTTCACCCGGGCTTGCAAGGATTGCTGTTTTTGCGGTGGTGGCGTGCCTTGAGCGGAAGCTATTTGCGACAATATGAGCGAAGCTGCCGCAATTGAGACGATGAACAACTTGTGGATTTGAATGTTTCCTTGAGTGAAGTGGGAGTGGCTCCTTTGGAGGAAGCGTTGTCACGTTCGATCGTTCCTGGAGGGGATCGCCGCGAGTGAGTTCGGAATTTATTCAGATTTATTGCAAGCCAACGCCGCCGCTTACCGCGCTACACGCCGAAATAGTGAGCACCGGCGTTCGTCGGCTCGGGAATTCATGATCACTTTTGCTCACGTGCCCGCCCCGCGAGATGATATGGTCAACACATATTCCGACGGGGCGGGGAGCGATCAAAGAGAAATCGTAAAATGTTAGAGAGCCGCCCGCAACGAGCGCGACCTCCCCCGCAGCGATTGAGCCGGCGTGCCCGGCCGGCCCGCGGACGGCCCCTCGGCCGTGAGGACTTCGCGATCGTCGGAATAGGCGCCTCGGCGGGGGGCCTTGATGCTTTCAGAAAGCTTGTGGATGAACTGCGCGCCGACATCGGAATGGCATTCATCCTGGTCCAACACCTCGATCCGACCCACGAAAGCATGATGGAAGACCTCCTGGCCGGGCATACGTCTATGCGCGTGCTGCAGGCGAGGGATGGGATGCTGATCGAACGCGAGCACCTCTATCTCATTCCGCCCGGAACCTATCTCTCCGTCGCCAACGGTGCTCTACACGTTTCGCACCCCCCGGTGCGTCATGGTGCGCGCCTGCCTTTCGACTTTCTGCTGAACTCGTTGGCCGAAGAGTATGGTGCGCGGGCCATCTGCGTGGTTCTGTCGGGAACGGGAGCAGACGGCAGCCTCGGGCTGAAAGCCGTCAAGGAAAGGGGCGGGCTCGTTATCGCTCAGAACCCCGATGAGGCCGGCTATGACGGCATGCCCCGCAGCGCGATCATGACGGGCGCGGTGGATCTTGTGCTTCCAGTGGCCGAAATCCCCGACGCGCTGATCAAATATGACAGCCGGATGGACCTCACCCGAGCGAATGATAGCTCGGTTCCGAAGGACAGGTCCCTGGATGGGTTGAGGGAGATCATTGAACTTGTGCGCACGAAAACCGCGTACGATTTCCGGCAGTACAAGCCGGGTACGCTGCGGCGCCGAATCGAGCGACGAATGGCGATGGCGGCGGTCGCGACCGATGATATTGCCCGGTATCTCCAAATCCTGCAGGGCGACACAAACGAGATCGACCTTCTTGCCAAGGACCTGCTGATCAATGTCACCAGCTTCTTCCGTGATCCGCAGGTATTTGATTTCTTGGCCGAGAAGATCGTTCCCGACCTGGTCCGCAGCTGCCAGCCTGGTCACCCCCTTCGCATCTGGATCGCGGGGTGCAGCACGGGCGAGGAGACTTATTCTCTTGCCATGCTGTTCCACGAGCAGATTACGGTGGCGAAGTACAACGTCAAGCTGCAGGTCTTCGCCTCCGATGTTGACGCGGATGCCGTAGCCACCGCCCGAGAGGGCCTCTACCCGGAAACGATCGAGGCCGACGTATCAGCGGCGCGACTTGCCCGATTCTTCACCAAGGAGGATCGCAGTTACAGGGTGTCGCCCGCGCTGCGCGCGTCAGTGGTCTTCACGGTACAGGACGTGCTCGCCGATCCACCATTCTCGCGCCTCGACCTCGTTTCATGCCGGAATCTTCTGATCTACTTGCGTCCCGAGGCGCAGGCGAAGGTCATCTCGCTTTTTCGCTTCGCGCTACGCGAGGGCGGCATTCTGCTTCTCGGCAGTTCGGAGACGGCCGGCAGTCTCGATGGCCGTTTCGAGATGATTTCGAAGCCGGAGCGAGTTCTATCGGCACATTGGTCGTAGCCGGCCGGGGGAATTCGGCTTTCTGACCAACGGCGGCGGCGTACGAAGTCCAGCGCGGCCGAGACCAAGTGAAACGCCGTCGCGCCAGGCCGCTCTCGCCGACCTATGTCGACGGCTGCTGATGGAGACCTATGCGCCGGCGGCGGTGCTCGTCAACCGCAAGCATGAGTGTCTCTATTACCTGGGACCGATCGGCCGATATCTGCACGTCGCGCCGGGTCTCGCCACACCCGACGTGCTCGGGATGGCGCGCGAGGACCTGCGTGCCAAGCTCCGCGCGGCAATCCGGCAGGCCGGTCAGGAGAATAAGCGGATTGTCGTTGCCGGCGTCGAGACGAAGGGTGGTGGCGATCCAAGCAGGTTCAGCATCGCCGTACAGCCGGTTCTGAGCGAGGGCGAGGCGCTGCTGTTGATTTGTTTCATCGACGAGCCGAAGGGACAGCCCAAACGCGGTGGTCTGGTCGCACCGCGGGACGCTTCGCGTGTCGCCGAGCTTGAGCAGGAACTCGAAGTGACGAGGACGGAGCTCCAGGGCGCCATCCGCGAACTCGAGCATTCGGACAAAGAGCAGAAAGCGATCAATGAAGAGGCATTGTCCGTCAACGAGGAATACCAATCCACAAACGAGGAACTGCTGGCATCGAAGGAGGAATTGCAGTCCTTCAACGAAGAACTGACCGCCCTCAATGGCCAGCTCCAGGAAACCCTGGAGCGGCAACGAACGACCTCCAATGATCTGAAAAACGTCCTGTACAGCACCGATGTCGCAACGCTTTTCCTCGACACCCACCTCAATATTCGCTTCTTCACGCCGGCCACCAAGTCACTCTTCAGCGTCATTCCGAGCGACGTGGGGCGGCCGCTTGCCGACCTCAACTCGCTGGTCGCCGATGGTGCGCTTCTGAACGATGCCAGAGCGGTGCTGGCGACCTTTGCGCCGATCGAGCGGGAGATCAAAGGGCTGAGCGGCACCTGCTACATCCGTCGCATATTGCCTTACCGCACCCAGGAAAACGGGGTCGAAGGCGTTGTCATCACCTTTGCCGATATTACCGAGCGTCGGGCCGCGGCGGACGCGCTGGAGGCGGCCAAGCGACAAGCAGAGCTGGCGAATGTCGCCAAGTCGCGTTTTCTCTCCGCCGCGAGCCATGATCTCCGCCAGCCGCTTCAAACACTTATTCTGCTTCAGGAGCTGTTGGCGAAGACCGTCGCTGGGGAGAAAGCACAGAAATTGGTTGCGCGGCTGGACCCGACATTGGATGCCATGTCGGGCATGTTGAACACGCTGCTCGACATAAACCAGATCGAGGCCGGCACCGTCCGTGCAGAAGTGGTGAGTTTTCCCATCGGAGCGTTGCTCGATCGCTTAAGAGATGAGTTCGACTATCATGCGCAGGCACACAAGCTTGCCTTGCGCGCGGTCTCATGCGGCCTTTGGATCACCAGTGATCCGCGACTGCTCGAGCAGATGATCCGCAATCTGCTTTCGAATGCCTTGAAATACACGAGACGGGGCAAGGTGCTGCTCGGCTGTCGCCGACGTGAAGGAATGCTGAGCATCGAGATCTGGGACACCGGAGTGGGTATCCCGGAAGAGGAAATTCACGCAATCTTCGAGGAGTACCACCAGCTCGACAATGCCGCGCGCGAACGGAGCCGTGGCCTTGGCCTCGGTCTTTCCATCGTGCAACGCTTGGGGAATTTGCTAGGCCATCGGGTCCGCGTCCGCTCGCAACCAGGTAAGGGATCGGTCTTCGCCATCGATGTCATGTTGCCACCGGGTGGAACGGCACCGCAGCTTGAACATCATCGGCACCGCGGCGATGGGGGGATTGTCGAAGCCGTGCGCCACACTGGCGCGATATTGGTCGTCGAGGACGACCCCGACCTGCGCGACCTGTTGGAGCACCTCCTCAACGACCAGGGCCACCGCGCCGCAACCGCGCCTGACGGCATCGCAGCGCTGGAATTGGTCGCCCGCGGGACGCTCCGACCCGACCTCATCCTTGCAGACTACAATCTGCCAAACGGCATGGACGGCCTCCAGGTGGCCGCGAGGCTGCGGGAGAGGCTTCATCGTGACATCCCTGTCATCATTCTAACGGGTGATATCTCGACCGACACCTTGCGCGATATCGCTCGCCAGGACTGCGTGCAGCTCAACAAGCCGGTGAAGCTGAAGGAGATGTCAAAAGTCATCCAGCGGCTTCTTGCAATTCCGCCCACCGGACCGACCGCGCGGGCGCCGCTCCCGACAGAGGCGCCAACTGGTTCCGGGCCGAGCACCATTTTTGTCGTCGACGACGATAGTCAGGTACGCGAGGCGATTCGCGCCGTGTTTGAGGAGAACGGGCGGACCGTCGAAGCCTATTCGACCTGCGAGGCATTCCTTGAAGCCTATCGTCTAGGCCGCGGAGCATGCCTCCTGATCGATGCCTACCTGCCAGGGATGAACGGTCTCGAATTGCTTCAGCGGCTCCATGATGCGGGCGATCGGCTGCCGGCCATCATGATCACTGGCAACGGCGACGTGCCGATGGCGGTTCAAGCCATGAAGGTGGGCGCCTCGGACTTCATCGAGAAGCCGATCGGCGGCAGCGAACTTATCGCCAGCGTGGAGCGCGCCCTTGAACAGGCGCGAGATGCGAACAAGCTGTTCGCCTGGCGGGAGAATGCGGCAACCCACATCGGCGGCCTCACGCCGCGACAACGTGAGATCATGGAGATGGTCCTCGCCGGCCACCCCAGCAAGAACATCGCCGCGGACCTCGGCATCAGCCAGCGCACGGTCGAGAACCATCGCGCCGCGATCATGAAGAGAACAGGCTCGAAATCTCTTCCGGCGCTGGCCCGTCTGGCGCTTGCTGCTGCTTGGACAGCGAAAAGCCCATAGGCATTTTTTGATCAGCGAGAAGGCGCTGCTCCGGAGCAATCGCGCAGCACCAAAATCCGCAGCCGCTCACAACCGCATCGCCGGTGCAGAACGGGCTTGAGTGTCGCTGGCGCCCAGGCGTTAGATTGCAATCCTGTGATCGGCCGAGAGCATCCGGATGCCCCAGCCGCTCCACATCTCGGGCTTCATGAGGCGATCCGCGACCCGCCGATCCCGATCAGGAGATACGATGCCCGACCAAGACACTGCCCAGGATTGGATGTGATGGACAAAACCGGCCTTTTCTCGCCATCGAAGGCGTAGGCGTAGAACCCTTTCGTTCCAGAACGTCTCGTTGAATACACGCGCTGCCGCGACAGGCTCGGAATCTATCTCTGGGCCATGACGACGCTGCCCGCCGTTGCAATCGCCGGCGTCTGCCGCAGAACGAACTTCCGCACTGCTTTGGCGAAACCCTCGTTCTCGTTGCTGTCGGTGATTGCGCTCGCCTGGGCCTTCACCTCGTCGCTGGAATTCCCCATGGCAATGGAAAAGCCGCTTGCGCGGAACATGGAGACGTCATTCGGCATGTCCCCCATGGTGGCGATCTGGGCGGGCGGAATGATTAGAAGCTTGGACAGGGTCGCCACGACGGTTCCCTTGGTGGCCTTGGGGCTGGTCACGTCGAGATAGTAGGGCTGCGAGCGTGCTGCGCTCGCCTTGTCACCTAGGCTGCTCTGCGCCATCTTTTCGCAGGCCGCAACCAGGCCGAGATCGCTGGAAATTCCAGTGATCTTCACCGCGTGTGCCAAGTGCGCGTCCGTGAAGTAGGCCACGACCTTCGCGTCGAACTTCACCGTGTTCGTCTCGCGCGCCACATATGGCGCCTCCTTGTCGCGGATCAGCCATTCGTCCTCGGTGTAGACCCAAACGTCCAACCCCTGGTCGAGGATCAGCTTCACGGTCTGCTTGGCCGCTGCGGGATCGAGCGTATGGCTTTCGATGACGGAAAGGTCTGGATTGACGAACACGCCGCCGTCGAAACCGGCGATGGCGCACTGCAGATCGAGAGGCTCGATCAGCATGCTCATGCCACGTGGCGGTCGGCCGCTGGTGATGGCGAAGAAAACGCCGGCGCGGCGCAGTTCACGGACTACTTCCTTCGTCGCCTCGGTCAGCACCTTGTCCTTGGGGACCAGCGTGCCATCGACGTCCGCGAGCAGAAGGCGGATGTCCGGTTGGCCGCTCATCGTGCCGTGCGTCATTTGTTGGTCTCACGCTGCCTGCGACAGACTGGCGTCAGGAACCCATCGAGCTTTAGATGGCAGCGGGTCCTCGAAGGTAGACTCGGAAACTACTCAGATCGCACCGTTGCCGCATAATCATTTCGCCGTTGATGCAGAAGGGTTGCCCGGCAGCAGCCGAGAATCCATCCGGAACGGTCGCGGAAATGCGAACTGGTGCTCGCTCCCGCCACGACCGTGCCTGCGACAGCCAGTAGGTACATTCCGAACCTACCCGTCGCGGTATCGTCTATCGGTATTCTTCACCGCAATCCTCAAGCAGCTTGGCGAGCCGGTCACCCGGCTGTCACCTGACGCTGCTCGGATCGAGCTATTCGAATTCTTCGGTTTTGTTGGCGGAGCATCTGCGGTGAGGAAAACATGCGGCCTTTGATTGCCGGAAACTGGAAAATGCACGGGCTGGCTGCAACAGCTTGGCGAGATCGCGGCGATTGCCGCCTCTGTGGAAGCGGCGCCGCCGTTTGCCGATGTTCTGATTTGCCCGCCCGCCACGCTGATCGCCCGCGCGGTACAGACTGCCGCAGGCCACATCGCCATCGGAGGGCAGGGCTGCCATAGCGAAATCGCCGGGGCGTTCACGGGAGACATCAGCGCCGAAATGCTGAAAGATGCGGGCGCCTCGGCGGTCATCGTCGGACATTCGGAACGCCGCCAACATCATGGCGAGACGGATGCAATCGTTGCGGCGAAGGCAAAAGCCGCGACGGCGCGCGGGGCTTCTGGCGATCATCTGCATCGGCGAGACGAAATCGCAGCGGCACGACGGCAAGGCGTTATCGGTGTGCGGCGATCAGATCGCAGGCAGCGTACCTGATGGCATGACGTCGTCCGCCATCGCCATCGGCTATGAGCCGCTCTGGGCGATCGGCACCGGGCACACTCCGACCTCAGAGCAAATCGCGGAAGTGCATGCCCATATCCGCCAATGCCTTACGGCGCGTTTAGGAGTTGAAGGCAAGACAGTGCGCATCCTTTACGGCGGGTCGGTCAATCCGTCCGACGCGAGCGAGATTCTGGTGCTTCCGGACGTTGGCGGCGCGCTGGTCGGTGGTGCAAGCCTGAAGGCCGCGGATTTCGAAGCAATTTTCAGGACTGATTGCGTAAGTCCCCACCGCGCTTAGCCATGTTTCGTTGCTCCCGCGGTTCAAGGAGAAGGCGTGATGCGCATCGGAATTGCCGCGGACCATGGCGGGTTTCTCTTAAAAGGGGAACTGGCGCAGTCGTTGCGTGGCGCGGGGTACGAAGTCGTGGATCTCGGCGCGCACCAACTGAACCCCGGGGATGACTACCCGGACTTCATCATCCCCTTGGCCAAGGCCGTCGCCGCGGGGGAGGTTGAGCGCGGCGTTGCGCTCTGCGGCAGCGGCGTTGGAGCGGCCATCGCCGCGAACAAAGTTCCCGGCGTGCGTGCCGGGCTGATCCATGATGTTTTCTCCGCCCATCAGGGCGTTGAAGACGACGACATGAATGTCTTTTGTCTGGGAGGAAAGGTGATCGGGTCTGCGCTCGCCTTGGAATTGATCAAGACTTTCCTGACCGCTCGCTTCAGCGGCGCCCTGCGCCACCGTCGCCGCCTGGCGAAAGTGCAGGCGCTCGAGAACCTGAAAATCGGGCCCTGTGAGGGATAGGGCTGAGTAGTTTCCGAACCTGCCTCGCAGGATCGCCGAGGGATATTGTGGCAATGGAAGGCGTCTATTTCGGCTCATTTATGGAACATATATCATGACAACCGATGCACTCACTCTGGAACGAAAAAACAGTAAACTTAGACCAGAACGAAAAACCGACGCACTCACACCGGAACTGCTTCGCAAAATGCATGCCTATTGGCGTGCCGCCAACTACCTGTCTGTGGGACAGATTTACCTCTACGACAATCCGCTCCTGCGCGAGCCGTTGAAGCTGGCCCACGTGAAGCCGCTGGTGGTCGGACACTGGGGCACGACGCCAGGCCAGAATTTTATCTATGTCCATTTGAACCGGGTCATCAAGAAGTATGACCTGGATATGTTCTACATCGCCGGTCCCGGTCACGGCGGACCGGCGCTGGTCGGCAACACTCTACCTCGAGGGCACCTAGAGCGAGATTTACCCGAACATCAGCCAGGACGCAGCCGGGCTGAAAAAGCTGTTCAAGCAATTCTCATTTCCAGGCGGAATTTCCAGCCATGTCGCGCCGACGACACCGGGCTCGATTCACGAAGGCGGCGAACTGGGATATTCGCTCAGCCATGCTTTCGGGGCCGCGTTCGACAATCCTGGTCTGATCGTCGCTTGCGTCATCGGCGACGGTGAAGCGGAAACCGGGCCGCTGGCGACCGCGTGGCAGTCCAACAAATTGCTCAACCCGATTAGCGACGGAGCCGTGCTGCCGATCCTGCACCTCAATGGCTACAAGATCAGCAACCCGACAGTCCTGGCCCGCATCGAACATGAGGAATTGGAACAATTTTTCCGCGGCTGCGGCTGGACGCCCTACTTTGTGGAGGGCGACGAGCCGGAAAAGATGCATGAACTCATGGCCACGACGGTGGAAAAGGCCATCGAAGACATCCGGCAGATCCAAAAGAACGCGCGGAGCGAAAATAAGACAATTCGACCGCGCTGGCCGATGATCGTCCTGAGGTCGCCCAAGGGCTGGACAGGACCGAAAGTCGTCGACGGCCTCCAGATCGAAGGGACGTTCCGAGCGCATCAGGTTCCGCTCATCGTGGATGCGGAGCATCCCGATCATGTCGCGCTGCTTGAAAGCTGGATGAAGAGCTACAAGGCGGAGGAACTGTTCGACGAAAATGGCCGTCTCATCTCGGAATTGGCCGAGCTGGCGCCGAAGGGCGATCGGCGCATGGGCGCCAATCCGCACGCCAACGGCGGCATTCTGCTGCGCGACCTGCGGATGCCGGACTTCCACGTCCATGCGGTGGACGTGCCGTCACCCGGCGCCGTTGACGGCCAAGATACGCTCGTCCTGGGCAAGTTCCTGCGTGACGTGGTCAGCCTCAATCAGGATCAGCGTAATTTTCGTGTCTTCGGCCCCGATGAGACGCTCTCGAATCTCTTGGGCGCGGTCTTTGAAGTCACCAACCGTCAGTGGGACGCCCGAAACAGTCAAAGAATGACGAATTTCTCGCGCCGACGGGCGCGTGCTGGACTCGATGCTCAGCGAGCACCAGTGCGAGGGCTGGCTTGAAGGATATCTGCTGACCGGACGGCACGGGCTGTTCAATAGCTACGAGGCCTTCATTCGTATTGTCGATTCGATGTTCAGCCAGCACGCCAAGTGGCTGAAGGTAACGTTGGAACTGCCCTGGCGCCGGAAAATCGCGTCGCTGAACTATCTGCTGGCGTCCCACGTCTGGCAGCAGGATCACAACGGCTTCACGCACCAGGATCCCGGGTTCCTCGATCACGTGATCAACAAGAAAGCCGACATCGTTCGGGTGTATCTGCCGCCCGATGCCAATTGCCTGTTGTCGGTCTTTGATCACTGCCTGCGCAGCCGGCATTACGTCAACGTGGTGGTGGCCGGCAAACACGCCCTTCCGCAATGGCTGACCATGGACGCTGCCGCTGTGCACTGCGAGGAAGGAATTGGCATCTGGCAATGGGCCAGCAACGATCAGGCCAGCGAGCCGGACGTTGTGATGGCTTGTTGCGGAGATACGCCCACGCTGGAGATCCTGGCCGCCGTTTCCATTCTTCGCCGGCATCTGCCCGATCTGAAAATACGGGTGATCAACGTCGTCGACCTGATGCGGCTGCAGTCCGCGAGCGAACACCCGCACGGGCTGAGCGAAACCGATTACGATGCGCTATTCACCACAGACAAGCACATCATCTTCGGCTTCCACGGCTATCCCTCGCTCGTCCATAGGCTGACCTATCGCCGGACCAACCGCAACCTCCACGTCCGGGGTTACAAGGAAGAAGGTACGATCACGACGGCCTTTGACATGAGGGTGCAGAACGACCTGGACCGGTTTCATCTCGTGCAGGACGTGGTCGATCGGCTGCCGCATTTAGGCGCTCAAGGGGGCTTATTTGAAGCAGATGGTGCGGGATAAGCTCATCGAACATAATCGCTACATCGATATGCACGGCGAGGACATGCCCGAAATCCGGAACTGGAAGTGGGGCACCCCGCAATGATCGGGCAAGAGCTAATAGAGACGGCGAATGCGCTGGTTGCCGGCGACAATGGCCTGCTGGCGATGGATGAAAGTGCCCCAACCTGCAATAAAAGATTTGCCAAGTTGGGGAGTTCCCCAGATCCGACGAAGCCTCGCCGGGCCTATCGGGAGTTGATCGTGACGACGCCCGGTCTCGGTGAATGCGTCAATGGAGCGATTCTCATGACGGGACGATCCGCCAGCAGAAAAAGACGGCAATCGCTTTATCAAAATCCTCACCAAAGTGGGACCATTCCGGCATCAAAGTTGATTCGGGTGCAAAGGCCAATGTCGCGCAACGTCGCTGCATTGTACGCATCGGTAACTTACCCGGGAACGTTTATGTCATGAAAATCGCACAGATTGCCCCCCTCATTGAGAGCGTCCCTCCTCGTCTCTATGGTGGCACTGAGCGGATCGTTTCCTACTTGACCGAAGAACTTGTCAGGCTTGATCACGATGTGACTCTCTTTGCAAGCGGTGACTCAATCACCAGCGCCGACTTGGTCCCCTGCTGTAATCGCGCCCTTCGCCTTGATCCGACCGTGTGCGACGTCATTCCGCACTTCATGCTGCTGATTGATAAGGTGCGCGACCGGGCAGAGGAATTCGACGTTCTGCATTTTCACATCGACCTATTCCATTTCCCGCTTTTCAGATCGCTGGCAGCTCGGACCTTGACTACACTCCATGGTCGACAGGATTTGGGGGATCTCAAGCCTTTCTATTGCCGCTTCGGCGAAATGCCATTAGTTTCGATTTCCAGCGAGCAGCGCAAGCCATTGCCGCACGCCAATTTTGTTGCAACGATTCACCATGGCATTCCGGCCGACCTGCATGAGCCGTCGTTTGAGCAGGGGAGTTACCTTGCCTTCCTTGGGCGGATTTCGCCGGAAAAACGCCCGGACCGCGCGATCAGAATAGCGCGCGCGGCTGGCATCCCCCTGAAGATTGCCGCCAAGGTCGACAAGGCCGACGAAGACTACTTCCGCAACGATATACTGCCGCTTATCGATGGCCCGGGCGTGGAGTTCATCGGGGAGATCAACGAGCGTGATAAAACAAAATTCCTGGGCGAGGCAGCCGCTCTGGTATTCCCGGTCGACTGGCCCGAGCCGTTTGGATTGGTCATGATCGAAGCCATGGCGTGTGGCACACCGGTGCTCGCGTTTCGCGGCGGGTCGATTCCCGAGGTCATCGACATTGGCGTCACCGGCAATGTGGTTGACAGCGAAGATGAAGCTATCGCGGCGCTGCCGGCAATCTCGTCATACGATCGTCGCGCGGTGCGTCAGCGGTTTGAGCAGAGATTTACAGCCACAAGAATGGCCCAAAATTATGTCAGTACTTATCGCCGATTGTTGAAGACGCGCACGTCTGGCCCCAAGCCGTGTCAATTCGGTATCAACGGTGGCAACGGCTTAATTCCCGCGTTGATTGAAAAACCGCTTTCAGCCCTGTTCGAGGCTGGCACGAACGCCGAGGTAATCTGAGCATCAAGCGGGTGTGCGCTACGCCCCGGCAGTGTTACCGTCTTCACCCCGGGATCGCCTGAATCGCCGGCAATGTGAAATCCGAGTTCGGCGCACAAGGTAAGCATCGTGGTATTCTCCGCCAGTACTTGGCCTCGCACGGTCTTGAGATCCTTATGCCTCGAAAATTCGATTATGCGCTTCATCAATAGCCAACCGATTCCGTGGCCCTTAAGCCGTGAGCGCACCAGAATGGCAAATTCGGCGGTCTCTCCACTCACCTCGTCGTGCAAACGCACCACGCCCAGCATCTTTCGACTTTGCTCGTCGATGGCAATGAAAGCCATGGCGTGGGCCGGATCGTAATGGATGAGCTTGTCGAGAAGCGCGTGGCTCACCTCGCGCATTGATCCGAAGAAGCGCAGCCGCAGGTCCTGCGCGGACACGTCGTTTAGAAAATCGGGATAGAGGGCGGCATCCTCGGGTACAAGCCGGCGGATCAGAACCGGCGTTCCATCGAGCAGGGTTAGGTGCGACTCGTTCGATGTGCCGTCGGCGTCGGAACCCTCGTCGAGGCAGGGCTGCATGAGTAACGCCTCCACTCTGCGAAACAACGATTTCAGAAGATCAATTTGTGCGCAACCGCTGGCAGCCGTTCGATGTCGTCCAAGCCGGCCAGGCCGCCTGGGAAGTAGGGAACATTATGCACCAGAGAGGTGCATCCTTGTGAACAATATTGCTCAGAATTCGTTTTGAGCCAAAGATCAAACTGCAGGTATGAAGAGCGCCCGCCGATCGACTTGGGCGCCAATTCTGAATGCACGAATAATCCTGCCGCGCACGATCCGCGGGGTCGGCCCTGCGCTCGCCCGCCACCGGGAGCCGAGCTGCGCGCGCAGCACGGGGCGCCGCCGCCCTACGGATTCCGGAAACCGCCTGACTAAAACCTTGATCGCGGTATGCGCCGGGTAGGCGGCATCGAGAAGCTTGAGAAATTCGATGAATTCACGGCTGCGATGGCGATCTTTGACCAGCGCATGAACCTTGCCGGTGACGAGATCGATGCCGGCGAGCAGGCTGACCGTGCCGTGGCGCTTGTATTCATGCTCACGCGCGAAGCTCGGATGCACGCCGGGCTTGGGCGGCAGGTCGGGAGCGGTGGTCGCGATCGCCTGGATGCCAGGCTTCTCATCGTAGGAGATGATCGCAACCGCGTTGCGCTTGTTCGCTTTCGCTACGCCACCCTCCTTCAAGATTTGCACCTGGCGATAGACGCACAGCACTTCGGCCATTTTTTCTGCAAAGTCGGGATCGCGCTGTTCGAGGTAGTACCGCACTTTGTGCGGTTTGACTTGGTCCTGGTCGAGTATCTTGCACACCGTGCCCTGCGCCAGATCGGCGAGGCAGATGTGCCCTTCTCCCGGTCCGTGCTCACGGGCATGGCGGGCCAGAAGCCGGGTCGTCCACAGTTCGTGGGGATAACCAAAATCTTTCGCCTTTCGGCAGGCCAACGCGACAAGCCATGCCTTGGCTTCAAGCGTGATGGTCGGCTCCCGGCCGGGACGCGGGCGATCATCGAGCGCGGCCATCGCCCCTTCGACCACGGCGCGCTCGACGCAACGCTGCACCGTCTGATGATGCAGACCCAGCGCCCGACTGACCGCGTAAAACGAGGGATCTTCCCGATAGGCCAGCAATATGCGCGCCCGCTCGACCCGGCTCGCCGGCTCGGTCCGCGACTGCGCGATCGTTCCCAACTTCGCCGTATCCTCATCCGTGAGCGCCAATTCAATCGCCCGCCGCCACGCCGCCATGACCTCAACCTCATTCCTTGTGGGCTCATGCGGCCTATATAGGAATCCGAAAACCCAGGAGAATCCCTCCGTTATGACAACTTTCATGGAATCGATCGTCAATTGCAGTCGCATATGCGCTCGATCGAACGCGAGAAGCATGCATTGCTTGTGGCATATTTGCGGTCATTCCAGAGTTGGACCGTATTGCAATTTTGATCGGCCTCCAAACATTCGCGCCACGACTTGGAATTTCACAGGCGATTGTTCATCTACAATCGCGTCTAAAAGACGAATTAACATCACAAAACTTTTTTCACGTCTCGCCGGGAAATGCCCGTCTTTATGGAAAATCAGATTTGTTCGGTCCTGTGGTAACCAAAAAATTCAAGAACGCCTCAGGCGACATCGAAAATGCCGGCAATTGTCTCGCTCTCGGGCAACCAACGGCATGCGTGTTCCATCTTATGCGGGCCATGGAAGTGGCCGTCCGCCAACTCGGAAAACGTTTGAAGGTGACAATTACTCCGCAGGCTACTTGGCGACAAATGACGGGACAAATGGACGATAAGATCAAGAAAATGGCGGAGACCACGAACAATCACAAACGCAAAAAAACGCTTGGGAAGAAGCGCGCGCCAATCTTCATCACGTGGGGTCGGTCTGGCGTAATAACACGATGCACCCAGCTACATCTTACACGCCGTCGCAAGCGCGAGATGTGTTCGATGCAGTCCGTGTGTTTATGAACCGTCTTGCTGCTCTTTAGGACGAGGAGAAATTTTCTTGAACGCCCTGTCCAAAGCCTGTTCGTCTTCTGCTTCCACCTCTTTGGCGGTTTCGATGAATCGCTTCGATTGCTCGGGATCGTCCTTAGAAGCGAACGATTTCCGATTTCTCGTATCCGCATTTTTCGCATTGCCAGTCATCTTTTCTCCATGCCTGATTTGGTTTCCCTGGTTCCCCTCTCAGACCCCAATTTTTGATCAC
Source organism: uncultured Alphaproteobacteria bacterium (assembly GCA_963844635.1). GTDB lineage: Bacteria > Pseudomonadota > Alphaproteobacteria > Rhizobiales > Xanthobacteraceae > JAJPKK01. The sequence goes on along the minus strand of CAWJPD010000008.1, from coordinate 294,100 downwards.
CCTCATCGCGCGCTCACCGCATCTGTCGCATACGTTCGGAGGATGCTTCTGCAATTCTTGCTCTACGGCAGAAAGTCTAGATTCAAGAGATGCCAAGCGTTGACCGTATCGAAACCCTTCTTTAAGCCAATCTAGAATCCTCTTTATGCCGAGATGAGAAATCGCCATGGACGATTCCCTTCAATTCCATCACGCTGAAAAAGGAATGACCAGATTCCCTCCTAATGTTGAGCAGATCAGCGTTGAACATGGTCAGCTGAACACAGTTCTTATTGTGAGACGGAACGATATCACGTTGCAATTCCCTCTCTCAAAAGGAGACTGTGAACACTTGATTAAGCTTCTCAGCTCGCGTGGCTCCCCTAATCATGAAACGGAAGCATAAGCTGCCTGGAGTTGAGCCATATCCATAGGCGTTTGCGGTGCCGTGGATACCGCTCGTCCTTGGCGTTCCGCTCAGTGAGTTGTTTCGTAGGTCAGGCGCCGTCCTTTGGCTCCGTCCAATGTTGCCGACGCACGCGCCACATCGTTAACCCCGAGTTTTTCTCGATTATTGTAGCGGAAGTCGAACTCGGTCAGATACCGATGCAGATGGGCTTCGCTGACATGCTGGTAGACGCCGTAAATCCCGCGCTTCAGGATCGAAAAGAAGCCCTCGACGGTGTTCGTGGTAATGACCTTATCGCCTTCGTAGCGAACATATTCATCCCGGCCATGGTTGACGGTGTTATGAGAAGCGAAGTTCCATCCGTATGCCGTGAATGCATGTTCCTCATCGGTCATGAGATGACTGTCCAGAGAGGCATGGGCTTCCAAAACGGCGTGAAGATTTTCGCTTTTGACGTTCGGGATATGAAGCGATCTGGCTTTGCCATTGCGCTCCACCAGCGTGAAAACGACGTTCATGTGGCTGCTGCCGCCGCGCTTCACCTTGGTTCCCGGCTTGCGGCCGACGAATGCCATGTCGACCTCCAAAGTCTCGCCTTCGCCTCCGACTGGAGCGGCATCGCTGCCCACTGGTCCTTTCATGATTTCCCGAACGCGGTGCATGAGGAACCAAGCGGTTTTCATGCTGCAATTGAAGGTCCGCTGGATTTGCCGGGTCGAAATGCCCTTCTTGCTGGCGCAAATAAGTTGGATCGCCTGCAACCAAAGATGCAGCGGAAAGTGGCTGTCCTCGAAGATGCTGCCGACCCGAACCGTGAAGGTCTTCCGGCAGGCGTAACATTTGCGCAAGCCTGGACGACTAGATTTGCCAGCCAAGCGGCCGATTCGCTTGTCGTCATGGTTGCCACAATGCGGGCAGACCGGGCCATTCGGCCAAAGATGCGCCTCGACGTAGGCAAACGCCGCTTCCTCATTGTGGAAATGAGGGGCCGAAAGAACGGGATGAGCCATCGGAAATCTCCTATGGCTGCAACACTATCCCTAGTGCTTGGGGTTGTCAAGTGTAACATCGCCATCCGAGGCAAGAGAGGACGCCTGTACGCTGCCCTCGGATGAGGTCGACAGACTGTAGGCCCCCCGTTGGTGTATTTCCTAGCGATCGAGATGACGAGGCGCAGGCTCGCCTCCACCATTTCCTTCCTCGCCTGGTGGGATCGAACGCCGATGGAGCGCCAGTTGTCTTTAATTGCGCGTTGTACTTGTCGGGCCTTACGGCACCTAATTACGAATGGCAATCGGAAGCAGGCAAATGTATAAGCAAATTCTCATCGCGACAGACGGATCGGAGCTTGCTGACCGCGCAGTGGCACATGGTCTTAAGCTGGCGAATGAAGTCAAGGCGCGAGTAACGATCGTAACCGTCACCGAGCTCTGGGCAGCGCTAGCCCAGCTTAAGTCACAACTCTTTATGTAAATGTGTCAAGTTTATGCGGCGAGTTTGGCATGGTCGATCCACTTGGTGAGTTGCACATCGACATTGTCGAAGGCGCGCTTGAGTGGCGTGGCAATAGCGCCGTGGCCTGGAAGTGCGGCGGCGGATGCCGGGCGGAGGATTCGGTTATAGGCTTGGGTGAAGAACAGGGCGGCGCGCCATCCGAAGTCGGTGACCAGGTAGCGGAAGCTTTTTGGCGGGCGTTTGATGAAGCCATGGAGGCGCAGGCGGCGAAGTTGATAGGACATAGCGCCTTGGGAGATTTGTTCTGGGGCGCGGCCGGACAGGGCGGCAAGGTGGCGGCGTAGATCATTGCACCGGAAGCCGTCGGCGATCTGACGGAACACAATGAGCGCCTGCAAGAGTTGATGGGCGCGCGGATCGGCAAAGCGCAGGCCGGAAGCGCGTTGCGCTCCCGCCGTAACCGCCCCGTTGATGCTCTGGAAGGTCTCCTCGGTCAGCATGCAGTCATGGCTGAGGCGCTCGATTTCGAGCAGCCGGCGGTTGGCCGCAAAGCCGACCGCGCGCAGCCTGGCAAGATTGTGCAGGCGCTTGCCGATGCCGAAGTCGTAGGTGTTGTTGATGGTGGTTTCGGTGCGCAGCGCGCGGTTTTCCTTGTGGTACTGCTTGATCCTTGTGTTCTTGTAATAGACGTTCAAGGACGGGGTTACGTCGTGGGTGACGATGCGGGTGCGGAACGATCCGGGCGTTCGGCGCGTGATCTTGCGATTGAAGATCAGCCGTACCTCCTCGGGGCGGCCGAGATCGAGATTCTCGCGGATCACCTGTTCGAAGAACAGGCGGCCATGGACGGGTCGGTCGAGCACCTGGGTCAATGAGAACTCGGCCTGGAGGATCGAAATGTCGTAACGATAGCCGGCCTGGCGATCGGCGCCGGTGAAGGGATGCGGCAACAGGCGCAGCCATTTGCGCAGCAGACTGTCGATCTTCTCGGCCGAAAGACCATCGCAGATTTGCTGCAGGCGTGCCGGATCGGCACAACTGAGAATGCCATTGTCGAGGGCTTCGAAAGCAATGCCTTTGCGGGCAAGCTGGCGCTTGGCGTATTCGTGGCCATTGAGGCACAGCTTGGCATTGAACGGAAAGTAGGTGCAGAACTTGAGGAAGAACGGGCCGAAGTCGCGATCCACCGCATAAATGTAATAGTGGTTGACCATCGCGCTGGAGCGCACGATCCACGGATAGGGCAGGCCGGTGATCGGGCTCTTGCGCTTCTCGGTGCGGAAGACCGGGGTCTTCTCCTGAGCCTTGCCGACGAACACGATGCCTTCTGGCTTGCCGAATTTTGCCAGATACTCCGCCATCACGCTGTCCTTGCGCTGGCCCTTGCGGAACTGGATGAGGGGAATGTCATGGTGCGCCACCATGCGTTCCAGCTTGGCGACGAAGTCGCGGCTGATCGAACTCATCAGCGCCGCCGACGGCAGCGGCTGGCCACGGTGCTGGCGGAAGAATCCGACAACCCCGCCCTCGCTTTGCAGACGCGGCACGTAAACGTTGAGGTACATCCGGTCGATGCCCTCGACCGCAAGCGTGACATGGCGATCGAGAATATCGGCCACGCTCTGTGCTATCATCGCCAAGGCTCCGGTCGCGGTTTTGCCTGTTGAAGGCGTTTAGACCGCGTAGCGGTCCTATCTGAGCCTGGTTCTACCAGAGCTCGTCATGAACCGGCGATCGGAGCCGCAGCCGAACACGCCTCGTCGGTCTGAGGCAGAGCCTCGCTAGATATGGTTCGCGATGCGGGTGTCGGCAACCCGATTCATCGGTTTGAGCAGGCGGAGGCTGCCTCAGCAAAAGAGATTCTCGACGCTGCAGCGAAGAAGGCGGAAATCGCCGGCGTTGCCTGCGAACTTGTTCATGTACCGGACCAGCATCCCGCTGAGGGGATCATCGCGACCGCGGAGAAAGCAGGCTCCGATCTAATCGTGATGGGCTCGCACGGACGTCGCACGATTGGGCGCCTTCTGCTCGGCAGCCGGGTGAGTGAAGTGCTCGCGCACAGCAAGATTCCGGTGCTGACCGTGCGGTGACGTTGCGGTCCCGTGAGGTCAAGCTATGTTCTGCCTGTTAAGAAGCTAAAGCCCCTACTCGGCCGAATGCTAATTTGAGGCTCGGTCGCGAAACATTTAGCGTATAAAGGCACCCGCTCCGGCCGTCACCGCCCCTACGGCGCCCCAGAGCGCCACCCACCTTCTGGTGTTGGTCACCCTACCTGCTAGCCGCCGTCACCGGAAGCGGCCTGCTAACTTTAGTGGTCCTGCGTCGATCTATTGAGGGATCGAGAGGACGCAGGGGGATCATGTTTTCACCAGATTACGGTGGCACGCGATCGGCTTCACTGCGAGCACGTGCCCGACGCCGACCCCGAATTTGGACCGGAAGATTAACTTCCCTTAGTGCGTCGCGGCGGTCCTGGTGTAGGCGCAATTTGCGCTCACTGGGCAAGTGATCAATTTTGCACAGACATTCGCGGGCTTCCTGTCCTACTGTCTGTTACATGAAGTGCACCAGTGCAGGAGTATTAATATGACGAATAAACCTGAGGCGACCAAAAAGCAAGCTGACGTATCCCACACAGGTATGATGGGCGACGGCACTGAAGAACAGAATCTGAATGAGCGCGGCGATCCAGCGGCGCGCATTAAAAAGGATGAGCTGGATGCCGCGTTTAGGAAACAAAACCCAGAAAAGTAGCCCTTTTGTGGAGTTCACGAAATCACGCCCGCTTTAGAGGATTCGATTATGTCAAGTTACATGGGACCAGGTCCAGCCGCCAATCGCAGCAGAGGGCCCGGCAACAATTCCAGGGTATCGATGGACGTCTCTGCAACACGCAATGACGACGAGCGGCAGTTCATTCTCCATGAATGGAACAAATGGGCACCAGAACATCTGCCCGCCGAGCGTAACGGCGTAGGCTCCGGGACTGATGCAATTCAATTCTTCACGTTCCTCCAAATTCAATGTCCGCTCCTCTTGCAGTTCAGAACGCTCAATGCCGATCCCTGGCCGACCGTGCATACCTGGCTGAAGCAGTCTCGGAAGGTACTGGGCGGTCCTGTCGGCCCCCAATCTTAAGGTGATTTCTCGGTCGAAGCGTTTGGGGCGTTTGCCGATCTCGGGATAAAAAAGACATCGCCAAGTACGGCGATCCCGCTCTAGCCAAATCTCAACAACGGGGGTCCTTGGCGGAGATCACTACAGGATGATGTAAAATACCTGCGACGCCGAGCGCGGCAATGCCAACAAACCACAACAGCATCACCGGGCCGAACGCTTTGGCGATCTGTGTGGTGCCTTGGCGTGGATCGAAAAGAAACGACCAGGATCCCGACTACCGCTGTGGCAATGTGCGGTTTGAACACGTCGGTTGCGACATTCAACCCTTCAAGTGCGCTCATTACCGAGATGGCCGGTGTAATTAAGCCGTCGCCGTAAAACAACGCGGCTCCGAACAAACCCATCACGACCAGAACGCGCCAGCTGCCAGACCAGTTCGCCCCCGTCATGGACATCAGGGCCAGGGTGCCGCCTTCGCCCTGATTGTCGGCGCGCATGACGACGAGACAATATTTATGGTGATAATCAGCGACCAAAAGATCGGTGAGAGGCTGCCGAGCGCCGTATTCTGGGAAAATTGCCCTCCGGCCGATCCCGGGACCGCCTGCAGCGTATAGAGGGTCTCGTTCCGAGGTCGCCATAGACAATCCCAGCACAGCGATGGGCGGAGGAGCGCCCGGCCCGCTTCAACCCGCAGAGAGGAGTGCGGCAATGCCGCCAGAACCGTCAGATTCAAAATGGCCCGCTGAGAGAATTGAGGAACACAGTTTATTTATGCGAGTGGTGCGTCGTTCAATGCACGAAACAGCGTTGCTCTGCCGCAAGTTAATCAAGGAACTCAGTGAAATTTGGCGAGAAGCAGATCGCCTGATTAAACGCCAATGAGCGCACGTCCTAATTGGGATGGAAAAGCGCCTTTACCTCTGGAAGGTGTTCTTCTCCCACGTCGCTCCGCGCGGCGTGCATTAATACAGGTTTATTATTTTCAAAAATCTGGACTGCCCAACCTTTTTCTAACACGCTCGCCCGAATTTCGAACTCATGTCCTCTGTAGGTAAACACCTTCGGTCTTAACATTCGGACCTCCCCTAGCCTTTCCGTGTGCCGCTTTGTTCTCCATGGACGAAACGAACCAGTGCTGCGGAGTGCCCGGAGTTCGTCAAGCAGTCGTGAGAATCACGTGCCTGGAAGCAGATCGATAGCGGGGTGCAAGGATCCTGCTCCGGAGGCTCTGCGACTGCTCCTTCACAGTATACTGAAAATTACGCGGACATGAGGAAATCGCGCGCTTGCGACCGCGCTGGCTACCGGGCATATAGGATTCGAAATGCGATATCCGTTCGGCCGAAATCCTTCGGAGTTTGCGGGGATAATCTGGGCGATTGAGGCGACACCATATAGCAGAGACAGTTCGCGCCTGAGCTGAGGCGCGCTGAACATGCAGCTTTGGCAAGGATTTATGGCGTATTTGACGTAAGTGGTTTTGCCCAGCTTGCCGGTGGGAATGTCCAATATGGCTGGGTCATCGGAATCGAACCGAAAACGCCCAACAACCTAATCCGCGTATAACCGAGGCTCACGCCTTCCGCGCCGGCGAAATTCACTGACCAGGAAAACATGCCGGCGTGTTCGAGCGAGGGCGTTTTCGAAACTCGGTCCAATATAGAGCTTCAGTGCCCGGCCACGGCTCGGCGCCGAGACTACCTTCCGCCATCACCGCTGCTCTGGTCACGAATCTCGAAAACTTGCCAATGAGGTCGCAAGCGGCAGCTCGGGCGCCCGCCTTCACCGTGGAGCCTCGCCCCGTGATCACCGGCGATGGTGTAGCCCAGACCGCGAGGCTTGTCGCGTGTGGCCGCATGGCCATTGCAAGTGGAACCGTGTTGACCTGATGGCTGCAACCGGGGATCTCCTCCTCCGGCTCGCAGGCTGCCGTCCGGCGTGATCACCTCGATGGCCGCGCTGGAGAGATCGCAGCCGGCGGTGCAACTTGTCCTGATGCCGAGAACGGAACGCGGCGCCGACCGCGACACCTCGTCAGGTGCGCATGCCTCGATAGCCACCGAATGCAGGTCAGCGCTCACGTCGGTGATCGCACCCAAGCCTGCATCGTCTGGCGTGCCTTCGCGGACATGCGAAACGTTGCGGCATAACGGCCGGAGACGCGAGATCGCATTTGGCCGCACCTGATTACCATCCGGAATCACCAGGCCTTTGGAGCGGCGGATCGCCGGCCGGATTGGGAGTTGGCTCAGTCAGGGGCTGTGGAGGCTCATAGGTCGGATCGCCCGGGGGATCCTGGAGGGGCTTGTTGGGTGGGTCTTGGGCGGGGGAGGCTGGCGGATCGTGCAGCGGTTCCGGCAGGGGATGTGACGGATGACTTGGGGTTCCGGGCATAGAAAACCTCCTCTGCTGTCGATAACGCCCGGCTTGCTCCACACGGGCGCCGAGTCCGGGCTCGCTCAATCAGTGGTGGCGGTTGCGTGGAATGGCACACGAACGCGGCTGAAGCGCCATATACTGCGGCTCTACAATTCGCTCACCGCTTGATCCCGGTCCCATCAGAGCGTCGGCACCTCACGATCTCGTCTCCCTTTTTCAGCGTACCTTTGCCTTCGCAGTTCTTGCACTTCAATTTCTTTTTCGCTGTTTTCTGCATGTTCTCCTCCGAAAATAATTGCTGAAGCTCGTTTGCCATCTTACAGAAATCGACACTGTTCTCGGAACAACCATGCACTGCGCATCCCCAGCAACGAGCGCACTCAGTGAATAAATGGCCATAATCGATAAGCCAGCACTAACGTTTCCACGCTCTATGTAAGCCCTTGTTTCCATAAGAGCCTCTGCAGTTTCCATAAGAGCGTGCGACCGCTCGCACGCATGGCAAGTCTGTGCAATATGCACACATTTAATGAACGAAAGCGCCCCGAACGCCGGGGCGCCTGCAACATTCCCGCCAACGGTTTCAGGCAGCGATCTGAGTCGGATTGACTGCCAAAACCTTGCTGGGACTTGCAATCGGGATTGATCGAGGCTTCATCGCCTCCGGTATCTCGCGCACGAGTTCTACGTGCAGAAGCCCGTTCTCCAGGCTCGCCTCTTTGACTTTGACGTAGTCGGCGAGCTGGAAGCTGCGCTCGAATGCTCGCGCGGCGATGCCCTGGTAGAGCGCCTCGCCCGTCTTCGTCTCGGCGCTAGCCTGCTTCTTGCCGCGGATTGTCAGCTTGTTCTCCTTTGTCTCAATCGAGAGATCAGCATCGGTGAAGCCGGCGACGGCAACCGAAATCCGATAGGCGTGCTCACTCGCACGCTCAATATTATAAGGCGGATAGCCGGGTACCGATGCTTCCACCCCGCCAAGATCGTCGAGCATTGAATCGAGCATTGAAAATATTCCATCAAAGCCCACGGTTGAACGGTAGAGAGGAGCAAAATCGAATGCACGCATAGCATGACCTCATGTTCGAGGGGCATGCGAACGGTCGGCTCTTAGGCCCGACCTTTCGTATCACGCAGCCCTATGGCCTGCGCCTAATTCAAATAATCATCATTTGTGCGTATGCAATAATACCGCATTTATTAATTCATCCTTGCAAGATCCAGATCGGTGATGGTCCTGGTTTTTAGAATTCCCCGATAGGGGATCAGGAAACCCCACGCCTTTAGGCCGCGGGATCCGACGCTTCCAAGATAAAAAGGTTGTCCAAGATAAAAAGGTTGAATGGAGGCGTACAAGCCCGGAAGCCACACTGTTGGGACTGCAAGGACCACTTGACGTGGGCAACGAAGTATCGCAGCCCAGTGCTGGGCGGAGACGTCGGGGTTCGGTGCCTCAGTCCCCCGGACGGCGGACTGACCCGGCTTTTAGCCGTAAATTGAAGTCGCCGCCTTTGCGGTGGAGTGTTCACCCTTCGCCGACCGGGTCTGCACGCCCTGCCGAATTCGTTCTTTTGGACAGAAATGATTGCCTTTTCCTGCTTCAAAGGCCCTGACGATAAGGCGGACGCGTACATATATATAATGGTGAGGATAAAGCAAATGACTTACCAATCGACAGTACGACCTGACGAACCAAATTATGTCCCGTATGTGCTTATCATGAGCGTGTTTTTCGCGGTCATTGGAATGACCATTACCTTGATCTGGGCCTCTCAGGGTGCCTCCTAAACTCCGCATTAGACGCTTTGGCGGACTCGGGATTTTTAAATTCCATTGGTTCTTTGACTTGGTGCGCATCGCAGCGGGTGTAAGGGGCTGCTAGAGAAGGAAGAATTGCCATGAGTAATATGAAAAAGGTTTTCGGCATCACACTTATGCTTACATTAATTGGCGCAGTGCTCGTGCCAGCGGAAGGTTCGAGCGGGCAAATTGCGAATAATGCGAATGCCTATGAGATGAACCTGGATCGCTGTCCCTATTACCCGTCGCCTGCGTTTTGTCGCCTCTGGTCTCGGCCGGAGAGAATGGGCAATATCGTTCCGGCTATTGCTGCGCGAGAGATTGGTCCGGCTGTCTCTTCTTGACAGGCCAGCGAAAGCCATGAGGCGCCGAACCATTTCGGCCGTCGACGTCGAGTGCCGATCTGGCTGCGGCGAAGAAAATCGCCCTCCGTGGCATGCCGTGATCCGAGAGCGCCTATTACACGCTGGTTCCCCTCCTTGGAATGGCAGCCGCCGGGGTGTTCCTGCTCCACCTGCTCGCTTCCGGGGCGCGCTGCCGGCGTTGCATGATCTCCATCCGTCAGCCCTCGATCGTTTCACCGTCAAACACCCGAGGTGGGAGCCGAGTGCCCGAAATTGGGCCTGCTCGGTTCTTGCGGGGCGCGCTCAGCAATGAGCGTCCGTACCGCGATCTGGATACCCGATCCCCGCGTCGTTGAGGCCGCAACCGAGGCGCTGCAAAAGTCAAAATGCTACAGAACGCGCTACAAAATGTGCAACCAGCCCTTCGGAGTTCTCGTTTGAATTCAGAATGTTAGTCGGGCGATGGCGGTTTCCCTCTTGCGGCACCAGTAAGATACTGAAATATAATATATTCTTAGATGAGAGCCCGGCAAATTCTTTCTTGAAATCCTGTCGGGGCAACACCGGGGTAACACGGTTCCATGGCCGCCAACGCATCAACAGAACAACCAAGAACCGATGGCGGACGCCCCGAGGCAAGCAACCACCACTGGGTGCCGCGGCTCTATCGGAAGGCATTTGGAGTCGCGCGAAAGAAGGGAGTGCAGACGCAGGTTTTCGACCGTGTAAGCCGAAAGCAGTTCCCGAGTTCAATCAAGAATGTCTCGTTCGGACCAATGAACCCGCCAACCACGGCATGTCGTGACACGGCTATCTAAACGGGATGGTAGAGGCGCGATTCAGCGGCGGCCCCTCACCAAACGATTGGAAATAGTGTCGTAGCAAATTCGCTTCCGCTTTGAGCGGGTTCTTGTTGAATGACCATGTGAGGGCCAAGCTGTTCACCGGAAAGGTTCGTGCGAGCAGCCCGTGTCTTGTCAACCATCCCACCGTATGCCCTTCAACATAAAATCGCTCTCCGCGGTGGCGGGCGCAAAGTTCACGAGCAATCGTGCTCAGGCGCATTCGTAAGTTGTGGCTTCGACCGATATAGAGCGTGCCATGATTATCCCGCCCACAGACGCGATTTACGCCGCGGAGAGCAAGGTCGTCCTCGGTCAGCGCAACTAAGCGGTAAATTCCGCCCCTGGGCAGTTTCGGCAGGTTGGGGCTGTTGACCAAGCCCTGCACTTGACAGAGGTCGAACCATTTGCCGGGAATAAGTTGATTCCAACATTGGTTCCGCGGCGACATTCGCAAATGCTCCAGCGTCAAGTCACTCGATCGGGAACGTTCCAATTCTCGCTGCGCTGCCGTTGTATCCCCGGTTTTGACGTTGACCCACGCCCGAGCGCGGCCCCGATCGATCACAATGCCCTCTGCCCCGAGCATCGGTCGTCTCCATCGGCTGGCGCGAAATGGAATCTAGCACCCAGTTGGCGCCGATCGGCGGCCATTTCTCTGCACCGGTATGATGAAGCACGCCGGGCGCTTACACGCAGCATGAAAAGGCCGCCCCATTGAGGCGGCCTTGTCGTTACCGCTGAAGTGATTACATCGCGGCTGCGGTGTTCTCTTCCCCAAGAGAGCACCGCTGTGTGTTCTCCCCAAGAGAGCACGCGGCCTGCGCAGTGGTTTCTATCCACGCTCCCGCGCGGGGAGCGACTCGACGCGATAAGCTTCTGATCTTCAGCCTTCTTGTTTCTATCCACGCTCCCGCGCGGGGAGCGACACGCGGCAACGGGACAGACGATCGGCCGACGAAATCTTGTTTCTATCCACGCTCCCGCGCGGGAAGCGACTCGCGAGTGCGATCGTGAAGAGCAGCAAAAAGGCGTTTCTATCCACGCTCCCGCGCGGGGAGCGACGCAATGTAGGTGCGATGCACGCCGACAACCTGGCCGTTTCTATCCACGCTCCCGCGCGGGGAGCGACGAGGCTTCGCGCGCGCGCGCGCATGTGCGAAGGTTTCTATCCACGCTCCCGCGCGGGGAGCGACGTGCGGCTCACCGAGGATTTGCAGTGGTGGACCGAGTTTCTATCCACGCTCCCGCGCGGGGAGCGACTGGCGGAGAGACGCGCCAACGCCGCGAAAGTGGTGTTTCTATCCACGCTCCCGCGCGGGGAGCGACACTTCTGGAACTGCTAAAAGACCTCTCGCCGAAAAGTTTCTATCCACGCTCCCGCGCGGGGAGCGACGCGCGTGTCTTGCCCGGTGTCTCGCGCCAAGCAGCTGTTTCTATCCACGCTCCCGCGCGGGGAGCGACACGAGCTGGAACCCGACGCCGACAGTCGCAAAGTTGTTTCTATCCACGCTCCCGCGCGGGGAGCGACCTCGATTGGTCTCGCGCCTGGTCGCGAGCTGCTGGTTTCTATCCACGCTCCCGCGCGGGGAGCGACCCTAAAGCGGTTCCCTTCCGATTTGAATCGGAGGGATTCCCAGAAGGTCGGCGATGAGGGATTGTTTGCGCATTGATTCTCTTACGGATGGGATGCGCGGTGCCGAAAGCTTATTCTGGGGACCTGCGGGAACGCGTTATCGAAGCTGTCGAGGCGGGTGCGTCGCGACGCGAGGCGGCCGAACGTTTCGAGGTGAGTATGGCCTCGGCAATTAAGTGGCTGCAGCGCTGGACCGACAATAAAAGCGCCGCGCCGAAACCGCGCGGCGGAAGCATTTCGCCGCTGGAAGAATTCGCGGCCGAGATATTGGCTCTCATCGCGCAGCGGCCAGATCTGACCTTGGTTGAGATGGTTACCGCACTGCGCAAGCGGCGCATTAAAACTAGCCGCAGCGCGCTTTGGCGATTTCTTGATCGACACGGCGTCACCCTTAAAAAAAAGTCTGCAAGCTGCGGAACGACAGCGGGCGGATGTGGCGCGAGCGCGACGACGGTGGATTCGAGAGCAAGGCATGCTTGATCCCGCCCGGCTGGTGTTTATCGACGAGACCGCGGTCAGCACGAATATGGTCCGCCTCCGGGGACGGGCTCCACGTGGCGTCAGAGTGATCGGTGATGTTCCGCTTGGAGCATGGGAGACAATCACCTTCGTGGCCGCCCTGCGCCACAATAAAATGACCGTGCCGATGGCAGTCAAGGGCGCCATGAACGGGGAAATGTTCCTCGCCTATGTCGAGCAGTGCTTGGTTCCCACGTGTCGGCGCAATGACATCGTTGTGATGGATAACTGCCGCATCCACCTGGTTGCGGGTGTTCGCGAGGCAATCGAGAGTGTGGGGGCGACACTGCGCTACCTGCCGAAGTACTCGCCCGATCTTAATCCAATCGAGATGTCCTATAGCAAGTTCAAGACATTCATGCGCACGGTGGCGGCGCGAACGGTCCCGCGGCTCAATCGAGCCATTCGCTCGTTCATCCCGCAGCTCGCTCCTCAAGAGTGCGCCAACTATTTCAGGCATGCAGGCTATGCTTCAATATGACCGGAATCCGCTTTAGTCGGCGCCGCCAAGACCTTATTCCAGGCCGTTTCTATCCACGCTCCCGTGCGGGGAGCGACTTCTTATCTCCCGCGCTAATAGCATTAGGTTTGATGTTTCTATCCACGCTCCCGCGCGGGGAGCGACCCGATGACGCCAATCATGTTTTCATTCAGTCATTGTTTCTATCCACGCTCCCGCGCGGGGAGCGACAGCGACCCGCAAGCCGTCCCGCCCGGAACCTACCCCGTTTCTATCCACGCTCCCGCGCGGGGAGCGACCATTGCGGATTCCGATTTGATCCGGCCGGGTGTTCCGAGATGAAGCCGGCCGGGATTCCGATTTGAAGCCGGCCACCGTTCCGAGACCAATCCGGCCACCATTCCGATTTGAAGCCGGCCACCCTGGCGTTGTGGATGACGGCTTTTCCTGCGGGTCAGCGACTCAGGTGATCAGCCCTGCCTCGATCATTGGCGAGGAGGGGTTGGATGCCTGCCCGAAGAGAGCTGACCATGCGGCAATTGCGGCTAATGCTGCGGCTACACCAGGATGGCGTGAGCGCGCGCGAGATCGCCCGCACGCTCGGAGTGGCGCGCAGCACGATCCAGGACAATCTCGCCCGCGCCCGGGCGGCCGGAATTGGTTGGCCGCTGCCGGCTGAATGGACGGACGAGGTTCTCGAACAGCAGCTGTTCGCCCGGAGCGGGTTTAGGCGTGGCCATCGTCGGCGCACCGAACCTGACTGGGCGACGCTGGCGCGCGAGCTGAAGCGGCCTGGCGTCAACCTGATGGTGCTGTGGGAGGAGTACCGCGAGGCCCATGCGGACGGCTACGGCTATTCGCGTTTCTGCGATCTGTATCGCGAGTTCGAGCGTCGATTGTCGCCGGTGATGCGCCAGCATCATATCGCCGGCGACAAAGTGTTCGTCGATTATTCCGGCAAGAAGATCGCCATCGTCGATTTAACAACCGGCGAGGTGCGTGACGCCGAGATCTTCGTCGCGGTGCTCGGCGCTTCGAACTACACCTACGCCGAGACGACTTGGACGCAATCGCTGCCAGACTGGATCGAAGCGCATGTGCGCATGTTCCGCTTCTTCGGCGGCACTCCGCGCCTCATCGTGCCGGACAATCTCAAGAGCGGCGTACATAAGGCCTCGTTCTACGATCCCGAGATCAATCGCAGCTACGCGATGATGGCTGCGCATTACGGCGTCGGTATCCTGCCAGCACGTCCGTATCGCCCACGCGACAAGGCCAAGGTCGAGGCCGGCGTCAGATTCGCCCAGACCTACATCCTCGGACGGCTACGGCACCAGACATTCTTCTCGCTCGCTGAAGCGAACAACGCGATTGGATTGGTGCTCGATCGCATCAACGGCCACGTCATGCGCCGTCTCGGCACAAGCCGCCGGGATTTGTTTGCGAGCATTGAGCGGGGCGCGCTGCTCTCCTTGCCAGCGAACGACTACGAGTTCGCCGAGTGGCGCTTTGCGCGCGTCGGGCCTGACTATCATGTCGAGGTCGAGGGCTTCTACTACTCGGTGCCGCACGCGTTGATCCGCGCGCAGGTTGATGTGCGCATCACCAATCGCACCATCGAGGTGTTCCATCGCTCAAAGCGAGTTGCCGCCCATCAGCGCCGTTTTGGCGGCTCGCGGCACGGCACCGATCCGCAGCACATGCCGAGTGCGCATCGGCGTTACGCCGCATGGTCGCCGGAGCGCTTTCGGCGCTGGGCGCACACGATCGGTCCCAACACCGAAGGTCTCATCCTCGCCATCCTCGCCAACCGCCCTCATCCCGAGCAAGGCTTTCGCACCTGCCTCGGCGTGCTGCGCCTGTTCCGCGGTCTCGATCCGAGACGCGCGGAAGCCGTCTCGGCGCGAGCGCTCGCCGTCGGCGCACTCACCTACAAGAGCGTCGCCTCCATCCTCCACAACAATCTCGATCGCGCTCCACAAGCTGCTGAGAGCGACATCGTGATCTCGCACCAGAACGTCCGCGGCCCCGGTTACTTCCACTGAAAGGAGATGACGCATGCTTACCCATCCGACCCTCGATTTGCTGCACGAACTTGGCCTGCACGGCATGGCCAAAGGCTTCAAGGCGCTCGAACACGGTGCTGAGACCAGGAGCCTTGAGCATGCCGAGTGGCTGGGCCTGCTGCTCGAACACGAGGCGACGCTGCGACGGCAGAAGCGCTTCGAGGCCCGCGCCAGAACCGCGCGGCTGCGCCACAATGCCAGCATCGAGGATGTTGATTACCGTGCCGTTCGCGGCCTCGACCGCACGCTGTTCCTCAAGCTCGCAAGCTGCGACTTCATCCGCGAGCGCCGTAATCTCTTGATCACCGGGGCGTGCGGCGTCGGCAAGAGTTGGCTCGCCTGCGCGCTCGGCCACAAGGCCTGTCGCGAAGACTTCTCCGTCCTCTATCACCGCACGCCACGGCTGTTTGCTGCGCTGGCGCTCGCTCGCGGCGATGGCCGCTATGCCAAGCTTCTGCGCACGCTCGCCCGCGTCGATCTCCTCATCCTCGATGATTGGGGACCGGAGCAACTCAGTGCCGAGCAACGCCGCGATCTCCTGGAGATCATCGAGGACCGATACGACGCTCACTCGGTCATCATCACCAGCCAGCTGCCGGTCGATCGTTGGTACGAGATCATCGGTGATCCGACGTTCGCCGACGCCGTACTCGACCGCGTCGTCCACAACGCCTACCGGATCGTGCTCGCGGGTGACAGCATGCGCAAGCTCAAAGCTGACACGCACACCGCCCCTGACGAGGCGCAGCCGCTCGCCAAGGAAGCCACGCAGAATGCGAGTGTACACGCTTCGGCATCAACGAAAGCCCGCCGTAAATAATGCCCAACTCACCGCCCGCCCCGGTGGATCAACAGGCACCTCCCGCGCGCGCCGCCGCGTCAGCCGTGGGGCACGCCGCGTCGGGCGCGGGTCCCTCCTGTTGACTACCGGGACGGGCTCTGCCCCTGCCACCGGCGCCCCCATCCGGTCGCTTCCCAGCGGTCCGTACTTGACCCCAGCCAAAATCGAAAACATCATCCGATCCGACCCGCGGAGATCACCGCCAACTGGCCGGCTTCAAATCGGAACCATGGCCGGCTTCAAATCGGAACGGGTGGCCGGCATCAATTTGGAATGCATGGCCGGCTTCGTCGGAATGCCAGAGGGTTCAAATAGGTCCCGCGTTGCCGTTCATGGCAGCGAGTCCCGTCGCGGGAGCTATTTGAAGCCGGATTGAACGAAGCTGCGTCTTATTTGGCTGGGGCCTATGGGCACTCAAGCCGGACGGTGACGGTTGAATGAGTTATTCGGCCATCATGTTGCCGAATGATACGCAAAACGAGTGCTTATTAAGAGCTCGGGGCATCATTTAGCCGAGAATTATCGCCTCGTTTTGACAGTCGATGCGTGAGGAAGCACGTCCGTGGGGCTTTGCGGGCGGGGCACCCGCATCTCGACGGGAAACGTCGGCATTGGTCGGCGCGTGATGGCAAAAGGGCCGGGTTCGAGGTGAATCATCATGAGGTGTCCCAGCATGCTGCCGAGTCTCGGGGAGGGGCTGAACGCGGCTGGTATCCGATCTCGACCATGCGGCCTCCACAGATGGGACACTGATCGATGCGATGACCGGTGAGAATTGCGTAGCGGTCGCGATAATCGGCCACTTTGACGGTTGGGGCCGGTTTCGGTGCCTGGAGTGCGGCGCGGATGGCGGTAAGCTTGGCGGCACGGCATGCGTTTGCCAGAAAGCCAAAGTGGCGGATGCGACGGAAGCCTTTCGGCAGCACGTGGAGCAGAAAGCGGCGGATGAACTCGTCAGCGTCAAGTGTCATGACCTTGGGCTGGTTCTCGGCGCGATAGTCCTTCCAACGGAAGTTGACGCTCCCGTTCTCGCAGGCGACAACTCGACTATTGGCGATTGCGACACGATGAGTGTAGCGGCCCAGATACTCCAGGACTTGCTGCGGTCCTCCGAAGGGCCGCTTTGCATAGACGTTCCATTCGACTTTGCGTAGTGCCTCAAGGTATTGGGCGAAGGCGGTCGGCTCCGCGAGATTTGCGAGATCGCCGAAAAATCTCAATTCCGCTTTGTCGAAGACCGCCTGCAGCCGCTTCAGGAACAACCGCCGATACAGGCGCGATAGAACCCGAACGGGGAGGAAGAAGCTTGGTTTGCAGCCGATCCACCCTCCGTTGGCAGCTAGGGCGCCGCCTGGCACCACACAGTGGGCGTGCGGATGATGCATCAGGGTCTGGCCCCAGGTGTGGAGAATAGCGATCATGCCGGTGTCTCCACCGAGGTGCTTTGGATCGGCGCCAATGACGCGGATCGTCTCAGCGGCGGTCTTGAGCAGGATGTCGTAGACGACCGCCTTGTTCTGGAGCGCGAGGGCGGCAATTGGTGCCGGCACGGTGAAGACGACATGAAAATACGGGACCGGCAACAGGTCCGACTGACGATCAGCGAGCCATTGGGCGCGCGCCAAGCCCTGGCACTTTGGGCAGTGCCGGTCACGGCAGCTGTTGTACGCGATGCGGACCATGCCGCAGTCATCGCACTGCTCGACATGGCCACCGAGCGTTGCGGTCCGGCACGCCTCAATGGCGGCCATGACGCGGCGCTGGTCAGGCAACAACCGACCGCCTTGGGCCGCACGAAACGCATCGCCGTGGCGGCGGAAAATGTCCGCCACCTCCAGCGCGGGGCGCATCGGAGTGCGCTATTCGGGAGGGATGACCTCGATCGCGAGCTGATCAAAGGGGCTCGCCGTGCCGGCGATCAATCCGGTCGCGACCTGGGCGTAACGGGCCGTCGTCTCAAGCCGGCTATGACCGAGCAAGACCTGGATGATCCGGATGTCAGTGCCCCCCTCCAGAAGATGGGTGGCAAAACTGTGCCGAAGCGAATGGGCCGTCACGTGCTTGCCGATCCGAGCCTGCCGCCTTGCAGCGCGACACGCGCACTGAAGAGCGCCGCGGCTGACATGCTCACCAGGCTCCTGGCCGGGAAACAACCAGCAATGCGGCCGTGCCCGCTTCCAGTAGGCACGCAGGATGTTCAGCAGCCGCGGCGACAGCATCGCATACCGATCCCTGCCGCCCTTGCCCCCCTCAATGTGGAGCAACATCCGTTCGCTGTCGATCGAGCTGATCTTCAGCCTGACGACCTCTCCGACGCGCATGCCAGCCGCATAGGCCGTCGTCAGCGCAACGCGATTCCGCAAACCAGGAACCGCATCCAGAAAACGGGCAATCTCCTCACGGTTGAGGACCGGCGGAAGCTTCTCCGGCTCTTTGCCGGCGACGATGCGCTCAAGCGCCTCCTTTTGGCCGAGCGTGATGCCGTAAAAGAACCGCAGCGCACAAGCCACCTGGTTGATGTGCGACCAAGAGTACTTCTTGTCGATCAGATGCAGCTGGTAAGCACGGACGTCCTCCATGCCAAGTCGATCCGGTGAACAATTGAAATATCGACTGAACTTCGCAACCGCATACATGTAGGATTGCTGCGTCGCTTGCGACAGATTGCGGATGGTCATGTCCTCGATCATGCGCCGGCGAAGAGGGCTCGATCGTAGCCATCGGGAACTCCTGCCTTGAGAGGGATGGGTGTGAAGATCCACATCCTCTCAGACAGGGGACTCCCGATCAGCAGTTCCTCTACCGCGACCCAGCCGCTACTCCCGCGCAGCGGGTTCGTTCAATGCCAGAGGGTTCAAATAGGTCCCGCGTTGCCGTTCATGGCAGCGAGTCCCGTCGCGGGAGCTATTTGAAGCCGGATTGAACGAAGCTGCGTCTTATTTGGCTGGGGCCTATGGGCACTCAAGCCGGACGGTGACGGTTGAATGAGTTATTCGGCCATCATGTTGCCGAATGATACGCAAAACGAGTGCTTATTAAGAGCTGGGGCATCATTTAGCCGAGAATTATCGCCTCGTTTTGACAGTCGATGCGTGAGGAAGCACGTCCGTGGGGCTTTGCGGGCGGGGCACCCGCATCTCGACGGGAAACGTCGGCATTGGTCGGCGCGTGATGGCAAAAGGGCCGGGTTCGAGGTGAATTATCATGAGGTGTCCCAGCATGCTGCCGAGTCTCGGGGAGGGGCTGAACGCGGCTGGTATCCGATCTCGACCATGCGGCCTCCACAGATGGGACACTGATCGATGCGATGACCGGTGAGAATTGCGTAGCGGTCGCGATAATCGGCCACTTTGACGGTTGGGGCCGGTTTCGGTGCCTGGAGTGCGGCGCGGATGGCGGTAAGCTTGGCGGCACGGCATGCGTTTGCCAGAAAGCCAAAGTGGCGGATGCGACGGAAGCCTTTCGGCAGCACGTGGAGCAGAAAGCGGCGGATGAACTCGTCAGCGTCAAGTGTCATGACCTTGGGCTGGTTCTCGGCGCGATAGTCCTTCCAACGGAAGTTGACGCTCCCGTTCTCGCAGGCGACAACTCGACTATTGGCGATTGCGACACGATGAGTGTAGCGGCCCAGATACTCCAGGACTTGCTGCGGTCCTCCGAAGGGCCGCTTTGCATAGACGTTCCATTCGACTTTGCGTAGTGCCTCAAGGTATTGGGCGAAGGCGGTCGGCTCCGCGAGATTTGCGAGATCGCCGAAAAATCTCAATTCCGCTTTGTCGAAGACCGCCTGCAGCCGCTTCAGGAACAACCGCCGATACAGGCGCGATAGAACCCGAACGGGGAGGAAGAAGCTTGGTTTGCAGCCGATCCACCCTCCGTTGGCAGCTAGGGCGCCGCCTGGCACCACACAGTGGGCGTGCGGATGATGCATCAGGGTCTGGCCCCAGGTGTGGAGAATAGCGATCATGCCGGTGTCTCCACCGAGGTGCTTTGGATCGGCGCCAATGACGCGGATCGTCTCAGCGGCGGTCTTGAGCAGGATGTCGTAGACGACCGCCTTGTTCTGGAGCGCGAGGGCGGCAATTGGTGCCGGCACGGTGAAGACGACATGAAAATACGGGACCGGCAACAGGTCCGACTGACGATCAGCGAGCCATTGGGCGCGCGCCAAGCCCTGGCACTTTGGGCAGTGCCGGTCACGGCAGCTGTTGTACGCGATGCGGACCATGCCGCAGTCATCGCACTGCTCGACATGGCCACCGAGCGTTGCGGTCCGGCACGCCTCAATGGCGGCCATGACGCGGCGCTGGTCAGGCAACAACCGACCGCCTTGGGCCGCACGAAACGCATCGCCGTGGCGGCGGAAAATGTCCGCCACCTCCAGCGCGGGGCGCATCGGAGTGCGCTATTCGGGAGGGATGACCTCGATCGCGAGCTGATCAAAGGGGCTCGCCGTGCCGGCGATCAATCCGGTCGCGACCTGGGCGTAACGGGCCGTCGTCTCAAGCCGGCTATGACCGAGCAAGACCTGGATGATCCGGATGTCAGTGCCCCCCTCCAGAAGATGGGTGGCAAAACTGTGCCGAAGCGAATGGGCCGTCACGTGCTTGCCGATCCGAGCCTGCCGCCTTGCAGCGCGACACGCGCACTGAAGAGCGCCGCGGCTGACATGCTCACCAGGCTCCTGGCCGGGAAACAACCAGCAATGCGGCCGTGCCCGCTTCCAGTAGGCACGCAGGATGTTCAGCAGCCGCGGCGACAGCATCGCATACCGATCCCTGCCGCCCTTGCCCCCCTCAATGTGGAGCAACATCCGTTCGCTGTCGATCGAGCTGATCTTCAGCCTGACGACCTCTCCGACGCGCATGCCAGCCGCATAGGCCGTCGTCAGCGCAACGCGATTCCGCAAACCAGGAACCGCATCCAGAAAACGGGCAATCTCCTCACGGTTGAGGACCGGCGGAAGCTTCTCCGGCTCTTTGCCGGCGACGATGCGCTCAAGCGCCTCCTTTTGGCCGAGCGTGATGCCGTAAAAGAACCGCAGCGCACAAGCCACCTGGTTGATGTGCGACCAAGAGTACTTCTTGTCGATCAGATGCAGCTGGTAAGCACGGACGTCCTCCATGCCAAGTCGATCCGGTGAACAATTGAAATATCGACTGAACTTCGCAACCGCATACATGTAGGATTGCTGCGTCGCTTGCGACAGATTGCGGATGGTCATGTCCTCGATCATGCGCCGGCGAAGAGGGCTCATCGTAGCCATCGGGAACTCCTGCCTTGAGAGGGATGGGTGTGAAGATCCACATCCTCTCAGACAGGGGACTCCCGATCAGCAGTTCCTCTACCGCGACCCAGCCGCTACTCCCGCGCAGCGGGTTCGTTCAATCCGCAGCAGAGACTTTTCGCGTTTGAGCTGCGGCTTGGGGATCATGCGGCTCCGGCAGTGATTTAGCGCATCCCGTCACGCAGACGGTTTCTCGCGCCATTCCGGCCGGGCTGTTCAATATGCCTGCCTCGTCGGATTCGAACCACGCGTTCCTGAGATCACCAGAATGAGCTCGGCACCGCACATCCCATCCGTAACAGAATCAATGCGCAAACAATCCCTCATCGCTGATCATCCGAAAATTCCTCCGCTTCAAATCGGAGGGGAATCGCTTTAGGCATCGGCAATCGTTAGGAGATCGTCATGGATCAGCAGACTTCTAACAACAACGCGTCCGTCTTGCTGACGAACCTGGCCAAGCTGCTTCCTGAGCTGGAGCCGCTTTACAAGGACATTCACGCCCATCCCGAGCTTTCGATGCAAGAGAAGCGGACAGCGGGCATCGCCGCCGAGAGGCTCACGAAAGCAGGCTTCGAGGTGACGACTGGTGTCGGCAAGACGGGTGTGGTCGGACTGCTCCGTAACGGCGCCGGGTCGACGGTGATGCTGCGCGCCGACATGGACGCGCTTCCGATCGCCGAAGCCACCGGGCTTGCCTATGCCAGCAAAGTCACGGCGAAGGACCCCCAAGGCAAGACCGTGCCAGTTGGTCACATGTGCGGCCATGACATGCACGTGACTTGGCTGGTGGGCGCGGCGACGTTGCTGTCGCAGGCGCGTGATGCCTGGAAAGGCACCTTGATGGCCGTCTTCCAGCCGGGTGAGGAAACCGCGCAGGGCGCCCAGGCCATGATCGACGATGGTCTCCTGAAGCGCTTCCCCACGCCGGACGTCGTACTTGGCCAGCACGTCATGGTGGGAGCCGCCGGTACGCTCGCAGGCAGCGCCGGCCCAATCACGTCGGCGGCCGACAGCCTGCAAATCCGCCTGTTCGGTCGCGGAGCACATGGCTCGATGCCGCAGGCGAGCATCGATCCCGTCGTCATGGCTGCGTCCGTCGTCTTACGGCTTCAGACCATCGTGTCTCGCGAGGTGGCAGCAAACGACGCGGCTGTGGTCACCGTCGGTGTGTTGCAGGCCGGCACCAAAGAGAATGTCATTCCCGACGACGCCATTATCAAACTCAATGTGCGGACCTTCGACGCCGGCGTGCGCATGCACGTGCTGGCCGCGATCGAGCGGATCGTCAACGCCGAGGCCGAAGCCTCCGGTGCCCCGCGCAAGCCCGAGATCACACCGCTCGATCGCTACCCGCTGAATGTGAACGACGAGACGGCCAGCAATCGTATCGCCGAGGCGTTTCGCACGTATTTTTCACCTGATCGTGTGAAACATACCGGCCCCGCCCCAGCGAGCGAGGATTTTGGCTGCTTCGGTACCGCCTGGCAGGTGCCGTCCGTGTTCTGGTTCGTGGGCGGCAATGATCCCGAGGCTTATGCAAAGGCAAAGGCAGCCGGTAAACTCAATGAGCTGCCGGTCAATCACAGTCCGCAATTCGCACCGGTTCTGCACCCGACCTTGGAAACCGGCGTTGAGGCGCTGGTCGTTGGTGCTCTGGCGTGGTTGGGCGCGAAATGACGGTTTTGGTACCGTGTTTGATTTGGTTACAATCATGCCCCGCTCTATCGCCAGTTCTGCCTCGATTGCTCGATTGGCTTATTCACCGGCTCATTCGGAATGCATGAGGAAACTCCTGATGTACTCGACCTTGGGTTCCCGACGAATTCGTCATGACTACGATTGAAACCTTTGTTCGGATCCTTGACCTTGGCGGTACGTTCGTTTTCGCAATCAGCGGCGCCGTCGCAGCCGTCAATCGCCGGCTCGACATCTTCGGCATTCTTGTCCTGTCTTTTGTCGCTGGAAATTTTGGTGGGATCACGCGCGATGTGCTGATCGGCGCAATACCGCCGGCCGCTCTGTCCGATGAACGATATCTGCTCGTCTCTGTCCTCGCTGGACTCCTGACGTTCTTCTTTTACGCGGGGGTGGGCAAGCTGAAAACTCCCGTACTTCTATTCGACGCGGTTGGACTGGCATTCTTCGCCGTCGCAGGAGCACAAAAGGCGGTCACGTTCGAATTGAGCCCGGTCATGGCTGCTCTTCTCGGCATGTTGACTGGTATCGGCGGCGGCATGATGCGCGACGTGCTCCTCACCGAAATCCCGCAGGTGCTGCGCTCAGATTTATATGCAGTGGCAGCACTGGCAGGCGCCTCCACAGTCGTCGTCGGTGATCTGCTCGGCCTTTCCTATGCCATCTCGGCTCCTGTAGGAGGGATCTTGTGCTTCGGCATTCGATTGATGGCGATCAAGCACCGGTGGAATTTGCCGGTACCGCATCTGTCAGCGCAGCGGCGCGCTGACATGAATTTTACGGAGGACAAAAAAGGGCCGGATGAGTAACTCGTCGGTCTCCCTCTTTTCCAACACGGGCGAGATAGGCCGACACTCTTGAACTCGATACCGGGACGGGGGAAGCCCGGAGCACGGAAGGTGGGCAGGTCGAGAGCATTGTGCGCGCCTGCGGATCCCGAATAACACCTGCCTGCGCCGACCCTCGCGACCGAGACCCGGCCGAAGGTCTCCTCGGGTCAGTAGACATTTCATCGTCGTGTCTCAAGAAGTGCGCCCAAAATGAAAATTGACGTGAAGGACCACAGCGGCCGTGTCGCAACAGTTCAGCTCAGTTTCGCTGGGCTCCACTTATCTCAATGCAGCTCCGAAGGCTCAGGCGTTGGTTGAGGCGGCGGCGTCGATGCGTCCGAAATTCCGGTGCGTCGAACGGTCTGTCGCCATGCGGCTGCCGTGTCTGGTCGAGGTCGATGGGCAGCAGCGTGCAGTCCGGTAGCTTGTGGTGATCCACCCGCCATGGCGCGCCGACACAAGCTTATAAGCCGTCTCGCCGTCTCGGCGCCCGCACGCTCCCGATCGACACCTCTTACCTCGAGAGGCGCCCTTTGCGCGCGCCTTGAAAATGGTCGAAGAGAGGAAGCCGGCACCGGCGATTAAGGCCAGCGGCGGCGATTAGCTTGGACGAGCCGCACCGAAGAGGCGGCGAAGGATCCTGTTCAATCGCGCGCAGTCCTTCGTCTGACACTCCCAAATCACCACGCATTCGCCACCGCGGGCCGCCTTGGCGTCGTCCTCGTGTGACCGCGACTTCGCGTTGTAGGGCAAATCACCTTTGCAGTTCCGGGAACTGCTCAACCCTTGCTGCCGAGCAGCGCGGGTCGTCGAAGCCGGCAGGATCGAATGCTCGACCCTGGCAGGCCTTGCGATATTTCTCGATCGTTTCCGGGGAGCGGTTCGATCCGCCATCCGTGAAGACTAAGGATTGTTGGAATAAGAGCGTGTCGAGGGGATTTCCATTAGGTAGCATCTCACCTTCGATTTGATAGAGGTGACCTTTGTAGTCGAATAGCGCAGTCACAGAGCGACTGCCATCCGCTCGCTGAATGGTGAGCTGACGGCCATAGACATGGTAGACGCGGTGCGGAACGTCAATCGTCACGTTGCCGCCTTCCGAAAGCGTCCGGGTGGCCGCGCCGATAACGGCAGCTTCATCCAAGTTCGTGTTTGAGAGGTCGGCCACAGTGACCTTGAACGCGCCGTCGTTCCAGTTGACTGAATAAACGCGTGCCGGGAGCGAGCGACCGTCGGCGAAACGATATGTAGTGCTTTCGATGCGCGGGGCTACGGGAAACCGCACGGAAAAGGCGTAATCCGGATAGGCGTATTCCGGCCACTCCTCGGCTGTAGCGGGCCCGGTGAGGACGAACGTCGCCAGGGCGAAAAGCATCTTTCGCATGGTGGACTCCCTTGAATGATCGCTCTCACGGTGGATCGAACGATCGCGTTAACGGCTTAATTGAGTGCCTCACGATATTCGCCTGGTCTGCATAAGGCGAACGGCAATGCTACCATCGGCGTCCCGTATTGGTGCTTCGCGACCGCGCGTGGGGAGGCGAGCAAAACACCTCTCACCGTTCCTGTCGCGCCCCCCCGTAATCCTATGAACCCCAATGCCTAACGGTCATTGAGCAGAGGATCTTCTTCGGGAAAGCCAACGAAAGCCGTGGCCTTGTCCTTGGTCGCCGGATCGGGACCTCGGCCCTCCGCGAACTCGTGGTCCTCCAAGCGTGCGCCGCGCAGCAGTCCCGGAAAACCGTAATTTCCCTCAAGACAGCGCGGCTCGTAATAAATCCTATTTTCCTCTTCGCTGTGCTTGGTGAACTCCTGCTTCACTGTCCAAGGTCGCGTCCATACCGTCGGATCTTCAATAGCCACGGCGTACTCGAGCGTACTCGACCCTGTCCGCGTCCAGCGTTCGACAAGGTGGAGGTTCTCGCGAGAACCCCGATAATCCGCTTTCGGGCTAAAATTCGTCACGTCGATGACGAGTGTATCGCCCTCCCAATGGCCGCGTGAATCTCCAAACCACTGGCGGATATTGGGCGGCAGGTGCGGACTTCCGTTCATCACGATCGTTCGCTGCCAGCTTTGTCCCTGACCCACGTCATAGAACATCGTGATGTCGCCAGGAGTTTGCACAATTCGCCGGAAGCTACCCCCAAAGGCGGTGCCGAACTCAGGCAGGCCGCCGGTGAGGCAGCGCTCCGATAAGCCGCCGTCCTCCGGACCATCATAACGATTCATGCGGACGGTGTTGTAGCGAGGCGGAGCGTCGCCACGTCGCGGTGAGGGTTTCGGGTCATATCGTCCACCGCGGCAGCGCGCCGTTTGGTTTTTGCAGGTTTCTGTCGACTGAAGTAAAGCGAGACGGAATTCGCGCTCAGCCGCAGCCATCTTCAGTGCTTGGGGCGTGAGCGGCGGAATCC
Source organism: uncultured Alphaproteobacteria bacterium (assembly GCA_963844635.1). Lineage (GTDB taxonomy): Bacteria > Pseudomonadota > Alphaproteobacteria > Rhizobiales > Xanthobacteraceae > JAJPKK01. The sequence goes on along the minus strand of CAWJPD010000008.1, from coordinate 268,021 downwards.
GACCATCGGGCGGATTTACGACCAGCGACGTTCGCCGGCCGACATGCTTGTTGGAGAGGAATACTGCGTGGTTATAAGCGCGGGCGACGTCAAGTTCGGTGCCGCGTTCCGCCGGTCTCTCCTCGCCGTAGAGCGCCGAGCGCTCCCTGTCCAGCTCTTGCCGCTGCGCCTCACTGAAGAATTCCTGGCTTGCGTATTTCGGGGGGCGTTGCAGGGCAGTATCAAATTCGTCGGTCCAGATTCCCTGCAGATCAGGTTCGCCCCAGGGTGTTTTCAGGGTCGGCACTGGCCCGGAAGCCGCGGGCGTTTGAGCCTGGGTGTGTGCGATCGGGTGCGAAATCAAAATGCCGACAGCCGCCGCCGAGATAGCCGCGGTGATAATGGAGCCTGAGAAGCGGTTGAGCATGATCTCTCCGTTCCGTGTTCTACGAGTCCATTGGCAGCTATGCTACCCTTCCGCGCGTGGAGCGACAATCATGAAGACCTGAAAGGGTTGACGGCAGGGTGTTTCTATCCACGCTCCCGCGCGGGGAGCGACCATCACCGTCGTGGATTCCACCCACATTGACCTGACGTTCTATCCACGCTCCCGCGCGGGCAGCGACTTTGGCCTGCTCGCCTTCGATATCGTGCATTGGCCGTTTCTATCCACGCTCGCGCGCGAGGAGCGACTTTGGCGATTCGAATCGTGTTCACCCGAGTTGCCGATCCGATCGGCATTGGCATTATCGACAGCTTGGCACGGCCCGGCGACAATATCACCGGGTTCATAACTGAAGAACCGCCTTTTGCAGGAAAATGGGTTCAGCTGCTCGAGCTGGTGGCGCCCAGCCTGCGACGGATGGCATACCTTTTCGATCCGGATGTCGCTCCCCAGGCCGGCGAGTACTTCCGGTATGCCGAAGCCGCTGCCGCGCCGCTCATGATCGAAATGATCGCCGTTGCGGTCCATGACGCCAGCGAGTTAGATGAGGCACTGGCTGCATTTGCACGCGAGCCGAACAGCGGCCTTGTGGTGGGGCGGAGACACCTTTACCGCTGGCCATCGACAGCACATCGTTGCGCTCGTCCTACCAGGTAAAGATAGTCCACCGGCTACGATCTCCGACTTCGCGGCCCCGACAAACTTGACGATCTGCTGATCCATTTGAACGCATTGCAAGTCTCATCCGCATTTTGGTTCGATCGCTCTTACCAACTCATCTCTTCTTCTCGTTGAGTACCGGTAGAAGAAGTTTCAGCAGCGCTTCATCAGAGAAAGGATTCTGACCCGAGATCAACTCGCGATCTTGAAGGACGTAGCTCCCCCATGGAGCGACCACACTCACGTCAGCGCCCGCTGTATGCAAGGCGAGGTCCGGATAGAAGAGAACCTTACCACCAATCTCAAGAGGCTCCCGCTGCTGCTCTTCCGCTGTTGAAAAGACAGTCATCTTATATCCAGAATATATCCAACCTTGAGCCTTTGTCCGCGCTCCAGCGGCATCGCCCGCCTTCAGCGCCCCGACCACCTGCGTCGAATTCGGAAGAGCCGATAGTAGTGAAATCGGGCCATGGCAGAGCACTGCAGTAGGCTTGGATGCGTTATGAAAGTGCCTCATCACGGTGCCAGCGTCCGGATCATCGAGAAGGTCCATCATTGGGCCGTGGCCGCCGGGGACGAAAACAGCGTCATATTGATCTAGGCCTGATGCAATGACATCCGATATACGAGTTGGATTCTTGAGCCCAGTCAGGCTGTCCCGGAATGCTAGATAGTCCTGAAGCTTAGCCTCATCCCCACCGAAGAACTGGGCTATGGCTGAATTGACATCCATTTGCGGCGTGTTGCCTTTCGGATTGGCGAAGCTGATTTCGTAGCCCTCCTTCATCAGCGCGCGAACCGGAACCGTCAGCTCGTTGAGGTAATAGCCAGCACCGGCGTAAACCTTGCCATCTTTCAAGGGCAAGGCGTGACCGCTCGAGACTAGTACCCGCTTTTCATGGAACGTGAGTCGTGATTCAAGATCGGGATGATTCCCGAAGCAAGAGAAGTTCGCCTACGCCGTGGCGATCGCAAGGTGCTGGAAGCGCGTTGTCGCTCGCCGGTGACGTTGCAACGTGATTTGAAACGGGCGCGTATTGTCCTGCTCGCCGCCGCGGGGCGCAGTACGCGGTCGATTGCCAAGGAAGTGGGGGTTCAGCCGCGGATCGTCAGCCTGTGGCGGCATCGCTATGCCGACCAAGGGCTTGAAGGGCTTGAAGATAAGCCGCGGCCCGGCAAGCAGCCGGTCTATACCAGGGCGACCGACCGACGGATACTCGCCCTGCTGGATAAACCGGCACCGGCCGGGTTTGCACGCTGGACCGGACCGCTGTTGGCAGCGGCGCTTTGCGATGTGGACGTTCAATATGTCTGGCGGTTCCTGCGTCACCACACAATCGATCTTGCGGCTCGCAAATCGTGGTGCGAGAGCGACGATCCGGACTTTACGGCCAAAGCCGCCGACATTGTTGGCCTCTACATCGCCCCGCCCGAGAAGGCCATCGTGCTGTGTGTTGATGAAAAGCCTTCGATCCAGGCCTTGGAGCGGGCGCAAGGCTATCTGAAGCTGCCGAATGGCCGTGCCTTGACGGGCCAGAGCCACGATTACAAGCGCCATGGCACGACGACTTTGTTTGCCGCCCTCGAAGTCGCCACCGGCAAGATCATCGCGATACATTCGAAACGGCGCCGCCGCATAGAGTTTCTGGGTTTCATGAACAGCGTGGTGGCAGCTTTTCCGGGTCGCGAACTCCACGTCATTGTCGATAACCTCAACACCCACAAGAAGAATGAGCATTGGCTCAAGAAGCACCCAAAGGTGCATTTTCATTTCACCCCGCCAAGCGCATCCTGGCTCAATCAGGTCGAAATTTGGTTCTCCATTCTTCAGGGCCAGTCGCTCAGCAGCGCTTCCTTTACCAGCCTTGAGCAATTGAAGGAGCACATCGATGCCTTCATCGGCACCTATAACGACAACGCTGAGCCCTTCGTCTGGACCAAGAAGAAGGTTCGCCAACGCCGCTTCGCAGGCCGCCGTATCACTCAGCTATGATTCCGGAGACTAGTTCTTGTACGCCGCTGCAACGTCGTCCTTCATCTTATCCAAGGCAGATTTGGAAAAATAACGCCCTTTCAAAACAACTCCCCAGATGCGATCAAGGTTCTCGACGCTGTCGACCGGATTGGCATCAAGCAACACCAGATCGGCGTTTTTTCCCTCCTCGATGGTTCCCATGGTCGTCGTACGACGCAGAAACTCGGCGCCGTTGAGCGTAGTCGTTTGCAAAATCTCAAGCGGCGACAGGCCGGCCTTTGCCAGTTCGCGGAACTCCTGATGGAGCCCGAAACCGTCGACCACCCACCCACCGCCAAGATCATCGCCGGCGACGATCTTGACGCCAGCCCGGTTGAACAGCCCCACCATCTTGAGGTCGTGTTCGTAGAGCGCCTTGTAGGTCACCTTCGTGTCCGCGACCGTCCGGTTATAGATCTGCAGAGCATCCTGCCAAAGATTCCATACCGCGGGGGCGACGTATTTTAAATTCGGATCGTTTTGGAATTCCGGCAGATCGGGCATCAGCATCGTCTTCAACCGAATGAGGGTCGCAACCTGCCAAGTCTCATTCTTTGCGAGCAGCGTGGCCAGGGTGCGGCATCGGTCCTCGCTATAGGCGTCGATGGCGTGCTGGATCAGGTCGACCTCGCCTTGCCGCAACGTGATGGTTGGTGTGGTAAGAACCCGCTGGATAAATTCAGGTGTTGGCGGCGACTCTGGCTGCCGGCCGGGGGCGATGGCCTGCGCGATTAATCCTTCACGCACCGCTGTTTCGTCCGTTGAGCAATCGAGCAGGATGTTGCCGAGAAGCGCGCCGAGATGCTCGTAGGCCCGCATGCCCGCGTTAGAAGCGTCGGTTCCGCTGACGGGTGGAAAAAGGTGCCCCACGACATCGAGGCCCTGTTTCTTGGATTCCTCCATGGTCGCCAAGAATACGTCGCGGCTGACGTTGATGACTTTGATGAAGTCGGTGCCCGCGCGCTTCCGCTCACGCACCTCGGCGACCGCCAGCGCGGGCGTGGTTATACCGGCCCGGCCCCCGACCGGCGCCGTATCGAAAAGCCGTCCCACCAGCACCAGCGGCTCAGGCGCGACGAATCGAAAAGCCGTCCCACAAGCACCAGCGGCTCAGGCGCGACGATTGTGCCTTCCGCGATCTCCCTCCGTAACCGCTGGCCATGTGCCAATAGCTCGGGTGAGCCTGACATCTGACGAAAACCGGTGATACCGTTGGCGATCATCAATGGCCATGGTTTAACAGACGAATCTGCCCGGTCGACCACATGCGCGTGCATATCGAGGTACCCTGGCACGCCATACTTGCCCGACGCGTCGATCGCCTGCGCAGTACCCACGGTGCGCACAGAACCGGCAGTGGCAATTTTGACGATTCTGCCGCTGTCGATGACGACTTCCATGCCGGGCGTTAGCGAGCCGTCACGCGTGTTGACCATAGTGACGCCAGTGATGACCGTTCCTGTTGTGATGGTGGCGTCCTGCGCGGCAGCGAGACTACAAGTCAGAACGCCGAGCGAGGCAACGATCAGTCTTTGAACAGCCGACATATTATCTCCAGTGCTCACGGATGTGAGGAACCCTTATGTCGCCTTCGCGCGCCCCAAATCCGGAGGGCGGGTCCAGCCATTCGAAGATGAACTCTCGTCTTGCAGGCCTGTGCGAGATTGACGAAACACTGGGCGACGATACCGCAGCGGATGCCGGAGAACTTCTCGCGGAGTACCGAACCTACCTGCTCAAGCGAATTACGCGCGTGACTGAGTACCGGTTGACGTGACTTGCGAGTTAGGGGGGAGGCGACAAAGCCGCTTAGTCCTATTCAGAAATCCGCCTTAGACGTTTGTGGAATAGGAACTTTAAAACCAACGAAATCCTGGGCGTTGTTCTCCGCACAGATGGATTCCACGAGTGGTCGCTGCACACGCCGCCAACGCTGAAGGCCTCGCCAGGGCATTCTGAAGACCTCCCGGTCGTCGACGTCCACCGAGACATCGACAGAGTTTCCGTCGGATGACAATTTCCAGCGTTCGATCACATGCATCTGAGTGGTATGCGGCGTGCGGTAATTGTCGGCAAAGGTTCGGTCGGTTTGACCAATGGTATCGATGACGAGGGTGTCGCCGCCTTCGTAATGGCCGACTGATTCTCCGTACCAAGAGGGCTCGACGTTGGCCGAATGCGGCACATTCAGGTAGACATGGCGCATCTCCGGCCCGTTCTCCATGATGACCACAATCTCATTTGGTCGTTGATAGATGAAAAGTGGCGCGCCCACGACGTCGGTATCAAAAGTCGGGACGCCGGCTGGCCAGCAACGTTCATGGGCACGGTAGGCTACTCCGCCGGCGAGCACCTCGTCGTTCGCTTTTTTCATCCCCGGCTTCACCCAGTCCTGCAGAATCGGATTTGAGAGATCGGCGACGCGATAGGTTGGAACCCCGCGACCTGGGGGCACGTAAGGGTGGGCCTTGTCGAAAGTGACGGGTCCCGGCCCGCCCCCCGGTACCGCAATTAGATCGTCGACACCAAAGGTGCGGTCAAGCTGCCATCCGGTCCTGTCGTTGGTGGCGAAATTCGGCATGGCCGAATTCCGAATGGCATCGGCCGCCAAGCTGGCGCCCGTCGTCGACAAGAAGGCCATCAAGCACGTGAGACTTAATCTGGACATGTTTCCCAACCGAACTGAGCCCCGTCTCCGACTAGAATAAACTTACTCAGACGGCCGTTCAATCGGCAGGGCGGACGCGCGCTTGCGCGCACGCCGTGACGGTATAGGCAAATCCAAACACATCGAACTTTCGCCAGGGGCGCCGGGGGAAAAGCAACGAGCCCGTCAGGCTACCGCGTACCCATGCACGCGTTTGGGACCGATTTCGACGCTAAATGAAATCAGAGTGTCAGGATCGTTCCAATCCTGCTTCCCCAGTCCGAATCCGATCTGAGGCGCACATCGGACGCCGCTGCAGTATCATTCCAAAACTCTCAAGTACCTGACGCAGCTGCATTTTGATCAAACCACAGCTCCAAAGCGAACTGTCTCGGAGGCGTGAATTCGCCTTCGATCACGCCGGTTGCGGCCATACAAGCCCCTAGTTCCATTCTAGTGGATACCGCAGTTCGAATCCTTCATGGCCAGCCATACTGTGCGGTCGCAGCGGCGCGTTTTCGGACTGGGCAGAAGCACCGAGATTACTTATGAGTAGGCTCAAACACACTTCGCCAATGCCCGAGAGCCCACCAGATGCCGTCGATCTCGCGCCGTTGTCCCGCTCGGCCGAAATCGCGATGCGGATCGGCACGCCGCGTTCAAGCCAGCGCCTTCAATGGCGAAAGAGTGTCAGGATCGTTTTTTATCTTCCCGTCCAAGGTCGAATCCGACCTGGGGCGTATATCGGACGTCGCGTCAGTATCATTCCAGTGCTCGCAGACAGCTGTAACCGGCTGATCAAGCTGCATATCCAGGAAATCGCACCTCCGACGCGAACCGTCTCAGTGACCTGGTTTCAACTCCAGTTAACAGATTTGTCGCCAGAAAGAGGCGCGAGTTCAAAGCTAAACGGATATCGCAGTTCGATTCTCACGAGGCCAGCCGTACAGTCGGCCCTATTGGGGCGAGCGCCGCCGCCGCCCGCTCCGATGGCACTTCGAATGACTGCCCGGTGTCATCAAATTTCCACCCGTGATAGGGGCACCTTAAGCCGCGCTCTTCATTGCGACCGAACCAAAGGGAGGCGCGCTCCGGTGCGCGCAGAATTCGTCGATTAAGCCATACCGGTCCGTGCTGTCCCCGGAACGCGACTGGACGCTCGGATAGAATTTTGACGCGCACAGGTGGGCAATCATCCGTTGGCAATTCCTCCCCCGATCGCTGCTTCGCTGCCGAGGAGATGCTCTGGATTGCCCGCACCAACTGGGTAGGCCCGCAGCTGACCCAAACACATCGGCGCCCAATGGACACGACGTAACGAATATCTTACTGTTCGCCATAACCTTTCTCGGAACTGCCGACAGCGACCTTACTAAGGGCGCGAACGACGGGGGTCGCGCGCGAAAAATTTCGACATGACGTTCAATCTCACCGAGATCGATGGCAGGGGACGCGTGCAAACGTAAGATTGGCCTCCTCATAGGGGAGTAAATGAATGCCTTGCACCTACACAGTGACACTTAGACTGACGGGAAAGCCTACCAGGCATACGGAGGCCCAACGTGTCCGGTTTGCTGTCGACAAAGGAGCGATTTTTCGGGTAAAGGGCCATGACAACACCGCTTTACACAGTTCTCACCATAGAACCAGGCATGCTGATGACAACATTGAGTGGCATGTGCGTGCCGATCCGGACGACTTTTGGGCCATGATAAACGAATGGAGAAGGCACGGAAATGTAGAGGTGAAGAAAATCGAAGAGACTAGCTCGACCTGAAGGGCGCGCGCGAGGCGGCCGAACGTTTCGAGGTGAGCGTAGCCTCGGCGATTAAATGGCTGCAGCGCTGGGCCGACAGCAAAGTCGCCGGCAATGATCCCAAGGCTTACGTTTCGCACGTATTTTTCATCTGACCGGGTGAAACACACCGGTCCTGCCCCTGCGAGCGAGGATTTTGGCTGCTTTGGCACCACGTGGCAGGTGCCGTCCGTATTCGGGTTTGTGGGCGCCTCCGGTGTGCCCACGCAAGCCCGACGGCGTTCCGCTCGGCTCTTTCGAAAAGTAGGTCATAAGACGTTGCCTCAGGTTCACCCGTGCCCCGTCGCGCGACGCGGATATGCCGGTTCCAAAGAATTTTCTGGAGCAACTCGTCGACAGGGCGGTTCGCCAGATCGATCAAGCGGCCACCACCGGATTTCGGGCGGCGCTCGCAGAAGCCATTCAATATCACAGCTTCATCCTCGCCGCGCAAAACACAAAGGACGAGGGCGGCAATGCTTTCAACCTCGCGGAGGTTGGCGAGCTTCTTCACGCGCCCGGATGTCGAGTGGGTCCACCAATACCGCCGGGCTTTTTCCGCAGCAGCCGAAAAAATCGGTGCTGACACGTCCTTCATCGATAAACTCGACAACCTGGCCGCGCAACTCATTCCCGACGATGCCGCGAATTTTTCACCGCGAGACCTGCAAGCGCTGCTTGTCCTTGGCATTTATGAAGTGAACGCTTTTGAAGATTGGGTCACGAAACGCTGGGTACTGAGTGCGCAAGATGCTGACATTGGAGCTTCTACGGCACTCAACGGATCGGACAAGCGAGCCTACGAGGAGATTTTGGTCAGCTTCGCAGGAAGCTGGGAAGCCGCTTTGCAGACATTGACTTCTTCGTTTGGCCTCGAACGACGACCAGCGTCGTCGGGCTCGGCGGAACGATGGCGCGTCTTTGCCGCCAGTTTTCCGGTTCTTCAGACCCACCTTCACAACACAGCCTAATTCTTTGCCGCTTCCGTCTGGAATGACGATCCCCTCGGTGCGGATCATTTCCGGGACCTGCTCGTGCGTTGGGTGCAGCCCTTCTGCGCCAATCTCCAATCCTCGCATGTCTTTTCCAATACGTTTTTGTTCACTCCTGATCTGATCGGACAGGATTGCGCGAGGAAATCCTCGTCCAAGCCCAGCCCACCCATCATGCAGGCGCTTGCAACCGCCGGACCGAATGTTCACCCGGTGAATGTTATCGTAGCGCCAGTGAAAGGCCGCAAGGCTGGAACCCTGTGAACGCAGCTGCATCTCCGTCGACGGCTGAAACGCGAACTGTCTCAGTGACGTGGTTTCGGCTCCAATCGTGCGATTTGCCACCGCAAAAGGCGAGAGTTCCAAACAAAACTGATATCGCCGTTCAATTCCTCTATGCTCAGGCATGCAGTCTGGTGTTTTCGAGCGTGGGAGCGAGCCACTGAGCTCCAGTCGTTTGCATCGCCATGCACGCTCCGTTCGGCGATCTGAGCAGCGGGTTTGCCGTTGTTATCGGGTAAGTTTCTCCAGCTTATCGCAGGCAGCGGGCGGCTATCCTTGATGAAATCTCGATCCTCGCAGTGCCGGAGAACTTTGCCTCGACGCTGCACAGCATGACGCCGTCGCCAGTTCCGAGAATGTAGTGAATGGCATAGGCGCCGTCCGGCGTCCCGGTCCAACTTGCGCAGGCCCCCGGCCTCAGCCTATTGGCACCAGCCGGCGAAACGGACGTGCCGGGCCCAGAAATTGCAAGTTGTTGAGGTCTTCTGCCAAATTGTTGCAAACCGTAACCTTCCCCGTCGTCCCCGTCGTCCCCGACGCGGCGAGACCGAGCATTGGAAAAAGCGGCATCGCCGGCTTAATCACAACAAGTCTCCAAATCGAAGTGACGGACGAGACTGGCGTTCTGCCACCCAGAGTAGTCAAAGCTATTTTGATGCGGAATCCTTTGACATCAGGCCGAAAGCTTCCTGAACTGTCGTCATGAATTGTGCAGGAAAAATGATTGTCGAGTTCTTTTCAACCGAGATTTCCGCCATGGTCTGGAGGGTGCGGAGTTGAAGTGCCACCGGATGCTGCGTGATGATATCGGCCGCTTCGCCAAGCTTTACGGCGGCTTGATATTCTCCTTCGGCAGCGACGATCTTGGCACGGCGCTCGCGTTCGGCCTCCGCTTCCTTCGCCATTGCACGCTGCATGTTTTCCGGCAGAAGGATGTCCTTGATCTCGACGGCCGTTACCTGCGTGCCCCACGGCTCCGTATGTCCGTCGATGACATTCTTGATCTGCAAGTTGATACTCGCAGTGTCCGAGAGAAGCTGATCGAGGCTGAACCGGCCGACTACATTGCGCACAGTGGTCTGGCTAATCTGATTAATTGCATTGTAGACGTTCTCTATCACGATCACCGCCTTTTCTGGATCCGAGATGTGATAGTAAGCAACCGCCGCGATGTCGATAGAGACGTTATCCTTCGTGATGATTTTTTGCGAGGGAATTTGCATCGTGACGGTGCGTAAAGATACACGCACCATTTGTTGAACGGGAACGAAGACAAAGGCGAGGCCGGGACCGCGCACACCCTCGAATTTTCCCAGAAGAAACACAACGCCGCGCTCGTACTGACGCAGCACACGAAGCGAGCTGAGGAGATACAGGACGACCACGGTGCCGAGAATGTCGAGAACGAATGTCATGGCCGCTTCCATTCCGTTGATCTCGGTTAGTCGTGTCCGCTGCTGAACGCCTTGCAGATTTAGGGTGCCAGGACGCAGTAGCGCAGGCGCAAAAGGTAGTATCCATATTTGGCTAGCATAAACGCAGCGGCGCGTCTGAGCAAAAAACTCATCCGGGTGGGCACTGGGAAGCCATGTTCCCCTTCTTGTCGCTGGCAAGGCTATGCCGGCCGGCCGCTGGGGCGCAGGCACAACACCGGACCGTTCCAGTGGTCGGCTTCATCGCTCCGGGGGCGCCGTAGCGCACCGCCCGGCCATGGTTCGGCCGGCTCTGGAGGTCGCGGACATCCTCCGCGATCACGGCCCTGCTTGGCCCCGCGACTTCGTGCCTTGGCGCTTTTTGGACGCCGGTCCGCAGAGCGTCGGAGCGTCTCGTTATTGCCCGCGTCCAAAAACCTGCACAGAACCGGAAGTTACCTTCCATTCTCGTGTCGTAATGGGCGACTCGCGGAAATCCCCTTGGCTGTCTGACCCGTCCGGTTCCCATGCGATCCAGACCTATTCCCCAGCGTTCAAAAGAGGCCAGACTGACTCCTCTTTAGTGGGCGAAAGCCTATCCGCATTGCTGCGCCCATCGCGGAGTGAGGCGGGTATATGTTGTCTTTGGCCGCCTCAGCATCAGCGTTTTACGCCAGGTCAGGCTTACAAGACGACTCGTTCCCCTACGCTTTCAAGGCCACGAGCACCCGCTCGGGCAGAAGCGGCGAGTGGCGTACACGCGCGCCAGTGAGAGCCGCAACCGCGTTACTCACTGCCGGCCCGACCAGAGGCGTTGCCATCTGTCCGGCTCCGGTGGGGTGATTGTCGGTCACCATCACATCGACGAAGATCTCTGGCACGTCTCGATTTCGCATCACGGTGTAGTCGTAAAAGTTCAATTCCAGCACTGCACCTTCGCCGATCGTGATCCGCTCGGTGAGCGCAAGACCCAACCCGTACACGATACTACTCTCGGTCTGTGCGACCACGTTGTTAGGCTGCACCGCTATGCCGCAATCGATCGCGCACCAGAAATTGTGAATGCGCACCTTTCCGGTGACGCGGTCGACCGAAGCCTCCGCTACACCGGCGATCTGCGTGCCTGAATAGTCGATATAGGCGAGGCCAAGTCCGCGGTCGGGGCGCTTTTCGTTCCACCGCGCCATGCTCGCGGCCCTTTCCACGACAGCGCGCCCGCGCGGCGCATCGCGAAGCAGATCGAGCCGATAGGCGAGCGGATCGATCCCCTGCTTGAGTGCAAGCTCGTCGATGAATACCTCCGTCGCGAACTTGTTGGCGACGTAGCCAATCCCGCGCAGCGCCACGACCCGGACGCCGGTGTCGATCGGCATGTGTTCGGCGAGCCGATGCGGGATCGAATAAGTGGGAATGTCGGCACCTCGCAGCGAGATGACGTCCTTCTGCCGCCATGGCCCGTTGTAGTAGGTCGGGTCCTGAAAGGCCGAAGTATTGTCGGTGGCATAACGGTGATGCCAGGCTAGTGGCCGTCCCGCGCCGTCAATTCCCGCACGCAAGACGTGCGCAGATTGGGGACGGAAGCGACCATTGTGCACATCGTCTTCCCGCGTCCACATCAGCTTGACCGGCCGCTTCGCCTCCTTCGACAGCAGAACCGCATCGATCACGAACTCCTGGTCGCGATTGCCACGGCGCCCGAAGCCTCCTCCCATCAGCATGTCGTGGAGAATGACCTTGCTTTTCGGAATTCCGAGTGCGTTCGCGGTCGCTTCAACCGCAACCGGCTGCGCCTGGGTTCCGCACCAGATTTCCGCGGCATCACCTGCCGGCGACACTGACGCGACGGCGTTCAGCGGCTCCATCTGGGCGTGATAGGCGTAGTCACAGCGGTATTCGCGCTCGACAATCGCCGCAGCGGTGTCAAAAGCCGCAATCGCATCCCCGACCTTCTCGCCGATTTCGACGGGAGCGGTCATAGTACCGCGAGCGACCGCGAGGTGCGTATCGAACGACCTCTCGCTGTCATAGCCTTGCGCCTTTCCGGTGCGGCTCCAGGTTACGTTGAGCGCCTCCTTGCCATCGAACGCCGCCCAAGGCGTTTGCGCAATGACGCCAACGCCAAAAGGATAACTCACAATCTTGAGGACGCCGGGAATCGCGCGCGCCTTCGCGTCGTCGACCCGTTCCGGCCCGCTGCCCTCGATGGGAGCGCGCAGCATGGCGCCGTAGAGCATCCCCGGAACCTGCACGTCGATCGAGTACTGGGCCGTGCCATTGACTTTTTGCGGCAGTTCGACCCGCATCACGTCCTTTCCGATCAGCCGGAATTCGCTGCGCTGCTTGAGGTCGTCGGCGCCTATCTCCGGGGCCTTCTCAGGGATCACGGCAAAGCTCGCGACTTCGCCATACCCGATGCGCCGTCCGGACCTGGCATGAACGATGACATTGGGCTCGGTCGTGAGTTCGGCGACCGGGACGTTCCAATGGCGCGCGGCGTTGTCGAGCAGCACCCTACGCACCTGCGCGCCGAACTGGCGCACCGCCTTGTAATAGCCGGTCACGCTGATACTCGCGGCCGTATACATGACATGCATGAAGCCGGGATTGCCGTAGATCGCGTCGTTCGGGGGAGCAGGAACGATGCGCACCTTCGCCCAGTCGGCATCGAGCTCTTCGGCAAGGATTAAGGGCACCGAGGTCATCGATCCCTGTCCCATCTCGGTGGCAGGCGACATGATGGCGATGGTGTCATCGGCAGCTATCGTTACCCACGAGTTCATGACGACGCCGTTGCTGGTCTCGGCAAACGCGGCGATGTCGTCGAGGCGGAGAGCGACGCCGAACGTCAAGCCGGCGGCGCCGACCATGAATGCGCGTCGGCTGATCTGGTCGAAGGTGGAAACTTTCGCCTGCGTGGTCATGTCAGGCCTCCTGCGCTGCGCGTTGAATGGCCCGGACAATGCGTGGGTAGGTGCCGCAGCGGCAGATGTTGGTGCTCATATATTCCACGATTTCGTCCCGCGTCGGCTTCGGATTTTTTGCAAGCAGGGACGCTGCGCTCATGATCTGCCCGGACTGGCAATAGCCGCACTGCGGCACGTTTTCGGCCAGCCAGGCTTGCTGGACTGGGTGCGAGGATGTCCGCGACAAGCCCTCGATGGTGACCACCGAGCGGCCTGCGAGTTCCGACAGTTGGGTCTGGCAGGCGAACGCCCGATTGCCGTCGATATGCACCATGCAGGCGCCGCACATGCCGGCCCCGCAGCCGAACTTGGTGCCAGTCAGTTTCAGTTGCTCGCGAATAATCCAGAGCAGAGGCGTCGCTGGCGGCGCGTCCACCGTGACCTCAGCACTGTTCACCCTGAATGTGACCGCCATGGGGCTTCCTCCCGCTCGTGTGATCGTCGCTTCATGCAAATCGAAGGCTAAGCTTATCATTTTTGGGAGCGGAAGTCGCAGTTGCTTAATCGCCAATGAAAACCATGCCTTGACAGCCCTGAAGGGACATTGCACGCCGAAACAGGGCCGCCTTTTTCTCGGTGCGTTTTTGGTTCGAATCCAAGCTGCCGGGCATATCGGACCGGCAAGGCGCGAAGCCGTTTACGTAATTGGACGTAGCAATCACTACCGGAGCTGCATATCCCCGAGCAGCAGCTCAAACGAGAAAAGTCTCTGCAGCGTGGCTTCGGCGTTCTTCGCGCAAAATACCCGCTAAATGTCGGAGGACCTTGGTCCTTCCGGATATCGAAGTTCGAATCCTCTATGCTCAGCCAAGCAATCAGTCTCGGCGATGTCGTTTCCCTGTACCTAGACCACCGCCGGCTGGACGATGCTCTCCGGGCTGGCAAGCCGCGTGCCGACCCATCGCGAGCGCGGCATTGACATCACGAGCCTACTTTCGCTCGCCATCCGACGACGGAGTGGTCGTCGACACCATGCCGCTGGCGGGAACGTGGGGAGAGGTCGATCGGCCTTCCGACATCAGCGTGTACGAGCGGCTGTATTTCCAATCTCCAGGACGGGGATAAGGCCGTCGCTCGTCTTCCGAGTGTCGAGGAGAAGCCTGCGGGTAGCCGAGACTCTCAGCACCTTGACGGCACCCGGCAAGCCCCTGAAGGAATGCTCAGATCAAGTCGCGAACATCCATTGCAACACCAACATAAGTTCCGTACCGTGTGGGCGGCCATGCTGGCAGTATCCCGTCACGCACCAGAGCCGGTGATTTGCCCGAAAGCGCGATGAATTCATGTTGAGAATAGGATCATTGGCATCAGTTGCCACCGTGCTGGCCATCGTGGCGGGCGGCAGCCTTATCTCTCAATTTCGCGGGTCGTCTGAGGAAACGGTCGTCGCCGCCTTCGCTCAGCCAGGGCAGACCACGCCTGCCATCAAAGCCCAAACTACACCCGTCGTGAAAGCAAGAGGTACGGTCAATCCGGTTGCTATCGTCGTTGTTGGTAGCCATGCCTCTGGAATCATTGAGCAAGTCAACTGCGATTACAACACTGTTGTAAGTCGCGGTCAGCTGTGCGCGAAGATTGATCCGCGTCAGTTTCAGGCGGCTGTCGATGAGGCCAAAGCGAACCTGGCGGTCTCGCGCGCTCAGCTTCAAAAGGACCAAGCGGTCTTGGTTTACGACGAAGTGAATTATGAACGAAATACTCGGCTGGTGGTTACTAAGGCTGTATCGCAAGACATTGCAGACCTCGCAAAGAGTTCGATATGAGGAGGCGCGGGCGCAGATCGATCTTGATGCGGCAACGATCCAGCTCCAACAGGCCCAACTCGCGGCAGCCGAGGTCAATCTTGACTACACCAATATTGTTTCGCCGATAGATGGCATCGTGATTGCACGAAATGTGGCTACCGGCGAAACCGTCGCTGCCAGTTACCAGACGCCAAGACTGTTCACCATCGCTAATGATCCGCACGAAATGCGGGTATATGCGAAAGTGGCGGAGGCTGATATCGGGCGCTTGAAGGTGGGACAGGCCGCAAGTTTTACCCTCGATGCTTATCCAGAGCGGACCTTTGCAAGCACCATCCTGAGATTCGCCTGGCTGCTGAGGTGGATCAGAATGTGGTCACTTACCCCGTCGTCCTTTCCGCCACGAATATAGACCACACGCTTCTTCCCGGTATGAGCGCAAATGTTCAAATTGCTATCGAGGGCAATCAAGGACGCCCATGAACTAAAGGGGTGCGCGCCGCTTCGCGCGCGAGCCTATGCAACTTGCTCCGGGCAGCTTGTAGAGGGGAAGACACTGGCGAGAGGTCGCCCCCGCTATGGCAAAACGGTTGCACTAACGTCTAGGATGCTCCTCCGCCATGATTCTTCGATGACCGATGAAGCCGCAGGCAGCATCGACGCTTCAGGAAGTCTTAGCGGGGCTCGTCGAACGCATCACTTTCGCTTACCCGTGCCGCCGACGTTCACCGCTCTGAGCAGTGCGATAAAGGTAGTCACGAGTCTATGACCTTCCGTTGACGTCCGCAGGCCATTGCCAAAACATCGGTCGCGCTCGTCTGCCCGCCTTCACAAATTGAAGCTTGCTGCGCGTCCGCGCCTGGATCCCCACCTAAGGCCCCTTGTTTGGTCGTCCTTACTGATCGCAAGAGCGCTTTCGACGCCGGTACAGGAGCCGCTTGCCTTCGACGCCGCGAATGGCCGCAAGCGTTCGGTCGATATCGCCGATGCCGAGCGCAACCCGATGATTGAAGCGGAAATCGAACTCGGCGAGATAGCGATGCAAGTGCTTCTCGCCGCAATGCTGATAAATGCCGCGCATGCCGCGCTTGAACACCGAGAAATTGTCAATCGGCAGCTAATTGGGACCCCTATCGGCATCCAAAAGGGACCCCTTTGAGTGACGAGTTCGGGCGGTAGCGCGCGCGCCGTCGGAGCTGGTCGGGGTTGCGGAGACGGCGCGAGCGCGGGTTGGTTGATCGTCAGTTCGGCTTTTGAAGCGCCAGCTGTCGTTTCCGGTTTCAACGATATCGCAGTGATGGGTCAAACGATCGAGCAGTGCGGTCGTCATCTTGGCGTCGGTGAAGACGGTCGGCCATTCGCCGAAGGCGAGATTGGTGGTGACGATGATCGAGGTGCGCTCGTAGAGCCGGCTGATGAGATGGAACAGGAGTTGGCCGCCGGCCTGAGCGAAAGGCAGATAGCCGAGCTCATCGAGAATGACGAAGTCCATGCGGGTCAGTTGATCGGCAATCCGGCCCTGGCGGGCGTTGCGAGTTTCAGCCTCGAGCCGGTTGACGAGATCGACGACATTGTAGAACCGGCCACGAGCGCCCGATCGAATGCAGCTTCGGCCAATGGCGATGGCGACATGTGTTTTGCCGGTGCCGGTCCCGCCAATCAGAACGGCATTGCGCTGCTGGGCAAGGAATCCGCCGCTGGCGAGATCGCGCACCAGGGTCTCGTTAATTGGCGTGCCGTTGAACTGGAAGTTGTCGAGATCCTTGGCGAGCGGCAGCTTGGCTATGGTGAGCTGGTATTTGATCGAGCGTGCCTGCTTCTCATTGATCTCGGCGGTGAGCAGATCGCCGATGATGCGCTGCGGCTCGTGCTGGCGTTTGACCGCGGTCGCCATGATCTCATCGAAGGCGGCCTTCATCCCGTAGAGCTGAAGCTCAGCCATGAGGTCGAACAGTTCGGATCGTTCCATCAGTTAAGTCTCCTGAGGTTGTCATAGCGGGCACAATCGGCGATCGGAGCATGGCGCAATGTCAGCGCGGCCGGCGTGAAGATGGTGGGAGGCGGATCAGGATTGCGCCGGCGGGCGAGGATGTTGAGAACGACATCGGCGGAGTGGACACCTTGGACGCTCGCTTCGGCGCACGCCGCCTCGACCGCCGGCAGTCCGTCGGTGATCACCGCGGTAAGGATGTCGACCATTTGCCGATTGCCATCGTCGGCACCGGCGAGCTTGCGTCGGATGCGCTCCATCGCGGCCGGCAGCACCCAATCCTTGAAGGGGGCGCCATTGCGCAAGGCACCGGGTTTACGAGCGAGTACTGGCACGTAATGCCAAGGATCGTAGATCGTCTCGCCCCGGCCGCACGTGCGGGGATGCTCGCCGACGATCCGGCCGTCCTGACGGATTACGATGCGATCCGCATAAGCCTGAACCTCGACCGGACGGCCGACGGCGCTCGATGCCACCGAGTATTTGTTATTATCGAAGCGCACCAGGCAGGTTTTCGAGACCGAAGCCGGCACCGCGTGGAAGCCGTCGAACCGGCCGGCATAGGGGACAAGCTTCGGCCGCTCCGCCTCGAACACCTCCCAAATCGTTTGATCGGTCAACTCCGGATGGTGATGCGCCTTGGCGTAGGCAATGCATTTATCGGTCAGCCAACCGTTCAACTCCTCATAGCTTTTGAACCGCAGCCGCGGCGTGAAGAAGCGTTCGCGAACGAGGCCGACCTGGTTCTCGACTTGCCCCTTCTCCCAGCCCGCGGCCGGCGTGCAGGCAACCGGATCGACCAGGTAATGACTGCACATCTGCAGGAAGCGGCGATTGTAGAGGCGGTCCTTGCCGACGAAGACCGTCTCCACCGCCGTCTTCATGTTGTCGTAGATGCCGCGTCGGCAGGTCCCTTTGAATAGCGCGAAGGCGCGGTCGTGCGCATCGAACACCATCTCCTGCGTTTCGCGCGGATAGGCGCGCACGAACAACATGCGGCTGTGACACAGCCGGACGTGGGCGACCTTCACGGTCACCGTGACGCCATTGAGGATGACGATCTCGTGGCTCCAGTCGAACTGGTAAGCCTCTCCAGGGGCAAAGCTCAGCGGCACATAGGCCGCCGCCGTCACTTGCCCGCGATCCTTCGCCCATCGCTTCGCGAAGCGGCGCACCGCATCGTAGCTGCCGTCATAACCTCGACCGCGCAGCTCCTCAAAAATCCGGATCAGCGTCAGACGTTCACGGGCGGCCTTCGTTTCATTGCCCAGCAGCAACTCATCCAGCGCGTCACGCCAGTGGCCAATCTTGGGTAGTGGCTGATCTTCCCGGCGATAGCGAAACTCGGTCGATCCTGAGCGAATCACCTTCCTCACGACTTTCCGGGATACCCCAAGGTCCCGGCAGATCGCCTTGATTGCTTTCCCCTGGACAAAAAAGGCCCGGCGAAATCCTCCCAATTGTCTCCACGACCAACATCCCAGTCTGGCCCCCACGAATCATGGAGGCCAATGTGAACCCCTCTTTTCGGGGGTCCCGATTGGATGCCGATCACCCCGAAAAGGGGGTCCTTTTTGCACGCCAATTCACAGAGAAATAGCCTTCGGCCGTGTTGGTGTGGATCGTTTCTTCGCCTTCGTGGCGGGCGTACTCGCCAACCGAGTGCTTGACGCTCTTGTGAGCGGCAAAGTGTTCGTCTGAACCGCGATAGAGGCTGCTTTCATCGGTATGAAGGCGGCTTTCCCGCGCGATGTTCTCTCGTACAATGCGAGTGACAGTCGCCTTGTCGGCGACCGGAACATGGAACGTGCGGACATTGCCGCCACGTTCGACAAGAGCCACGACCGGGCGCTTATTCCCGGCCTTGCCACCCTTCGTATAAGGGCGCCCGCGCGTCGTCTTGGTGCGCGGCTTATCGATGTTGCCGTAATAGGTTTCGTCAGCTTCGACGATCTCGCCTTCGCCGCGCCAAGCGGTCCGAATGTGCCATCGGCTCGCATAGCTTCCCGAATGCGGTGAGCCATGAACCAAGCTGACTTGTAATCGAGGCCAAGGGCGCGATGGAGCTGATGGGCGCTGACGCCTTTCTTGCTGGACGACATCAGATAGAAGCCTATCAGCCATTTGTGCAGTTCGATATGGCTGCGTTCCATCACGGTCCCTGTCGTGACCGTGAAATCCTTCCGGCACGCCTTCTGCGCGCAGCGGTACCAACCGGGCTTCTTGGTTTTGTAGGCGTGGCCGACCGTTCCGCAGTGCGAGCAAACCGGGCCATCCGGCCAACGGATTTGTTCAAGCCATTCCCGCGCCAGTTCGTGGCTGTGAAAATGCGGGGCGGCGAAGGCGTTGGACATGGCTCAATCCTCGATTTAACGAGGAAACACTAGCAGATGCGGCTTGTGGAGTCAGGTCCATAATTAGGGAAATAAGCCTAATTATCCTGTTGACACCACATGATCAACAGCTAGTATCGCGCTGACCATGCGGAATGTTTCCATGTCTGGCGCGCCCGAAAGCAAAGAGGAATTTCATCCCGCAGATTGAGATTACGCCCGCAATGGTCGAGGCAGGCGCGAGGGAATTGCTCGACAGTTCGGACCTCACCCGAGATTTCAGTCCAGGCGTGGCGGAGGATTACGCGGAGAGGATTTTACGGGCCGCGCTTTCCGTGCGCGCAAAGCCCTGACGGTATTCAGGATGCCGCCGATCCGCGCTTGAATGACTTCTGAGGTCCGTGAAATGGTCGGGCAGGTCAGGCTGGTCCATCCTTTCGATGCCGCGCCCTCTGAGCTGTTCGTTCTTGCCGGTCGAGATATGCAGGAAGTGGTTTGTGTAGGCCGTGGTCTTCCCTTCATCGTCCTGTATCCACTCTGTAAGGGAGGCGCTGCCAACCGGGGCATGCGCTAACAAATTCCTGATCTTCAGCAGCGCGCGAATCTTTTTGAGCAGTCGCGACCATTTTTCAACATCATCTTGCGGCAGAATTGTCTTCAACAGTTCGTCCACAAGAGTGAGGCGTGCGTCTAAATTCGGGTGCGGTAATAAATGACCGCTTGATGCTTCGGGTCCGCCTTGAGAACGGCGGCATAGACCGCGTACAAAAGGGATTGGATGGTCGCCCATTCCTTGATGCACTTCCCGACCCACATGTAAAAATCGTCGGGCGGATAAGACGGTTCGTCCATGGCTCGCAGTCCTAAGAACGACGACCGGTACACTGATCAGGAGTTCGCAGCAGCGTTTAGCAGCTGCGCTTCGCGGCGCTCAGAAGGTCGGGCACAAGACGCTGTCTGAAGTGAAGGCAGCGAAACACGCTCGCCTTGGGTCAAAAGGCAATCCCGTTATCGGGGTCCGACTGCCACCAGGATACCAATGGCGGATCGTTGGTAAGTGGCCTCTTTCCCGCAGATGGGACACGTTGCCTGAAACGGATCAGGCAAGTCCGAAGGCTTCCTTACGTCCGATCCAGCGAGTGAAAGGTCGAAATTCTCGTGGCAATGTTGGCATTCGACGCCGTGACGCTTAAACGTGGTTGCTGGCACTGCTTCGCTCCCTGATTCGGTTCGCACCATCAGGATAGCGATGCGGGCGGAAGGAGTCGAGTCTTTCCGCCCGCGCTTCTTTCGCCAGCGCAGAAAACGCGCGGCTTGAAATCTGAAATCAGGCTCGGTGAGGCTGACGGTACGTCAGCCGCTTGCCCTCTGCACTCTTGTGATGGCAATGGCTGCACGTTCCCCATCGTCAAAGCCAAGCTTGACACGGTGATTGTAGCGGAAATCAAATTCCGCGAGATACCTGTGCAAATGTTTCTCGGCACAATGTTGATAGATGCCACGCATGCCGCGCTTGAAGATCGAAAAATAGCCCTCAGCCGAGTTGGTGTGAACGGCTTCACCGTCTTCGTGGCGGACATATTCGCCAACGCTGTGCTTGACGCTCTTGTGGGCAAAAAAGTAGCGTCCGAACCGCCGTATAATCGGCTTTCGTCGGTATGCAGACGGCTTTCTTTGGCGATGTTTTCACGAACGATGTTGGTGACGATTTCTTTCGTCGCGACCGGAACGTGAAAGGTGCGAACGCGACCGCCGCGCTCTACCAGCGCCACGATCGGGCGCTTGTTTCCAGCCTTTCCGCTCTTGGTGTAAGGACGACCGCGCGTTGTCTTGGTGCGCGGCTTGTCTACATCGCCGTAGTAAGTCTCATCGGCTTCGACGATCTTGCCATCGCCGCCCATCGGGGCAAGGCCGCCCGCGCGCATGCACTCGCGAATGCGATGCGCCATGAACCATGCCGACTGATAGGCAATGTCGAGCGTGCGATGAAGTTGGTGCGCGCTTCGCCTTTCTTTGAACTGCACATCAGATGAAACGCCTGGAGCCATTTGTGCAGAGCGATGTGCGAGCGCTCCATGACGGTCTTCTGCGTGACGGTAAAGTCCTTTCGGCAGCCCTTCTCGGCGCAGCGAAACACGCCTGGACGCTTGGTGGTGTAGGCATGATTAACCGTACCGCAGTGCGGGCAAACAGGGCCATCCGGCCACAAGATCGCCTCAAGGAATTCGCGGGCTGCTTCGTCGTTGCGGAAATGCGGAGCGGAAAAAACGTCCATGGCACCCAGCCCCCAGCGATGGGCGCCATACTACATCATGGGTTTGTGGTGTCAACAGGATAATTAGGGAAATAAGCCTGCGCAGCGAAAACCGTTAACGCGACCGAGTTGAGGCGCTGCCTGGCGCCTTCATTTTTGGCTTGCTGAGGAACCCGGCTAGCCAAATCGCGCGCCCGGTGATGGGCCGCAGCTCACCCCACACCCTGTGGGCCTCATCGGCAAGAAGGCCAGGAAGCAATTCCGGTACCCGCCCAAACAGGAAATCGACGATCATCACCCAAGATATTCCAACGCGAGAGGCCTCCGATGATCGGAGAGGCCAGCGCGAACGCGACGCGGCCGATGCCGGCGGTGCGAATGCAAAACGCGCACATGGGGCACGGCTCGACCGTGGTGTAGAGCGCACGCTCGCTCAATGCGTCATCACCGATGAGGTTGCGAGCGCGAGCGATGGCGATGATCTCGGCGTGCCGCAATTCATCGGTCATGCGCATGATTTCGTTGGTCAACTCTGCAATGATCTGGCCCCCCGGGCGATGAGGCTGCCGATCGGAAGCTCACCCATTGCCGCGCCAATTCTGGAGAGCTCGATGCATCGAAGTTCGTCATCGCTACATCGATCGGGCCGATGTCCAGCGTACCTCCGTAGCCCTGTGCCTCATTGGTCACCGGTTTCTCTCGATCGGTGGATCGCGGAATAGAAATCTCCACTTGCCTTGAACGGTTTTTCCGAACCGGGCATCCTTGATTGCGGTGCGGCCTTCCCCAACGCTTCGACAGTCCTTTTGGACCACGAAAAATGATGACCGGGAAAACTGATTGCGGACGCGCACCTCAACGGCCATGCATCTTCGGGTTCTTTGCGTAACCGTTTCGTTCGCCTGCTCGGTGACGTAATTCATTTCTTTTACTACCATCTCATTCTGCGACGGCGGAGCACTCGGTTAACGCGAGCAGCAGGGATGCAATTCAAGGTGCATCCAACCGTATTTCATCCCCGATCTGCATCAGCAGCCAGCGGTTTGCCGAGTTCATTTCTACTCTGGATCTCAAGGGAAAGCAGGTGATCGACGTCGGAACCGGAGCAGGAATCCTGGCAATCGCCGCTGCCCGTGCCGGAGCAGCCAGGGTTATTGCCACCGACATCAATCCGAGTGCGACGCTATCGGTGCCCGAGAACGCGCGGCTTAACGGAGTAGGCGGTCGCGTATCCGCCGTGTCCATGGACTTGCTCTACGGGACTGGCGGCAACTCCTTCATTCGATGTAATTGTTCCCAATCTTCCCAAACACACGCAGGTTAGCGCGATATCGCGGATCGCGGCTGGACTGGGGGGGCCGAATCATCGGGACATAACTCCTGTACTCTGGGCAGGCTTATGCGCGTTTGAAGGCGAACGGGCAGCTATACGTGATGCTATCCTCACATTCCAATCTCAGCCTGATCGAAAGTGCCATCCGGCGTGCTGGCTTTAGTTTCCATATAGCGAAAAATTTTCCCGATATTTATCGATGCATTCGTGCTCTACGAATGCAGCCGGAGGACTGACACGAGGTGTTGCTAGAGGTCGCTGTCGAATCTATCCGGGCATTGCGAGCAATGTCGCCTTTGGTGACACTGCCCGCTCCGAAATTCCAATCGCTATACAAGGGCCAAACGGCTGCCTCACAAAAGAACCGGAGCGGCAGCCATCGATCACGAGTCTCATGTTGTGACATGCGTCGCCGCCGAATACTGCCTTCCTTTCGCGGCGTTCCGTATCGTCACTGATCCCTTTCGTGGAAACAATAGAGTGCCCCTCCAGACCTTGACGTTAGAATCCTTTGCACCGCAGTCGACCTCGCTGAAATGATTGTTGGTCCGGTGATAAACCCTGCCGGTAATATTGGACGTTATTCGCCGGGGACCAGGCTTTGCTCGGGAAGTATCGGGCGTGGGCGTCGGCGCAATTCCCGCAGCCATTGACCGAAGCGGTCGAGATAGAGATAGACGACCGGCGTGGTGTAAAGCGTCAAGGCTTGGCTCACGATCAACCCGCCGACAATGGCGATGCCGAGGGGCCGGCGAAGTTCGCCTCCTTCGCCAAATCCGATTGCCAGCGGCAAGGCGCCGAACAGCGCAGCATTCGTGGTCATCATGATGGGACGGAAGCGCAGCAGACAGGCCTCATAGATCGCCTGCTGCGACGACAACCCGCGCGAGCGTTTGGCATCGAGCGCGAAGTCGATCATCATGATGGCGTTCTTCTTGACGAGGCCGATCAGCAGGATCACGCCGATCAGCCCCATGATGCTGAATTCCGTCTTGAACAGCATCAATGCGAGCACGGCGCCGACTCCGGCTGAGGGCAACGTGGAGAGGATCGTGATCGGGTGGATGTAGCTTTCGTAGAGCACGCCGAGAACGATGTAGACTGCGATCAGCGCCGCCAGAATGAGATAGGGCTGATTTCGCAGCGATTGCTCGTAGACACGCGCGGTGCCCTGGAAGCTGCCGTGCAGCGTGGCAGGCGCGCCGATACGGGCCATGGCTTCGTTGATGGCGCTGACCGCGTCGCTCAGCACGTAGCCGCCGGGCAGGTTGAAAGAGATGGTCGTCGCCACGAACACGCCCTGGTGATTGACCACCAGCGGGATCTTGCCGGCGGCGAAGTGCGTGACCGCGCTCAGCGGGACCATCGTCTCCGCATTCGTGGTCACCGCGGCACCGGTCGAGGCGCTGCCCTTGCCGGTATTGCCGATGGAATTGAGCGCGAGGTTGCGCGCAGCATCCGAGGCAACCGACGCGGCCGTCGCGGCCACCGTCGGCCCGCTGACCGTCCCGGCAACGGCATTGGTGCCCTGAGTCCCGCCGACCGTGCCGCCGGACGTGCTGACGAACACATCGTTCAACGTTTCCGGGTTTTGCCAGTACTGCGGCGCCACCTCCATGATGACGTGATACTGGTTGCGGTCGTTGTAGATGGTCGACACCTGACGCTGGCCGAAGGCGTCATAAAGCGTGTTGTCGATTTGCGCGACCGAGATGCCAAGCCGGGCCGCGGTCTCGCGATCGATAGTCACGTTGGTTTCGAGGCCGTTATTCTGCTGATCGGTATTCACGTCGGCGAGCTGTGGCAGGCGCTGCAATTCGGCCAAGACGCGCGGCGCCCAGGTGTAGAGATCCTCGGCCGTATCCGCCTGAAGCGTGAACTGGTATTGCGCGTTAGAGGCCCGGCCTCCCACCCGAATATCCTGGACGGCTTGCAAGAACAGGTTCCCTCCGCAACCTGCGAGAGCGGACCGCGCAACCGCCGGATTACCTCGTCGGCCGTCACCTTGCGTTCGCTCAGTGGCTTGAGCGACATGAAGTAAAAGGCACCATTGGTCTGGCCGGTCCCGGTAAATCCGACGACGGTATCGATCGCCGGATCGCGGCGCAGGATGGTCATGAACGCGGCCATCTTGTCCCGCATCAACTGGAAGGAGATGCTCTGGTCGGCCTGCACATAGCCGTTGATGCGGCCGGTGTCCTGTTGCGGAAAGAACCCCTTCGGCACGATCACGTAAAGGTACACATTGAAGCCAATGGTCGTGAGCAGGATCAGCATCACGAAGGCGGAATGATTGAGCGCCCAGGCGAGCGTACGCTCATAGCCGTGCAGCATCGCGTTGAAAAACCACTCGGTAGTCCGATGAAATCGCCCCTGGTGTTCCCTTTCCGTCCGCTTGAGCAGCAGCGCGCACATCATCGGCGTCGTCGCGAGCGAAACCGCGAGCGAGATCATGATCGCGATCGATAGCGTCATCGCGAATTCGCGGAACAGGCGGCCGACGATCCCGCCCATCAGCAGAATCGGGATGAACACCGCGCACAGCGAGATGCTCATCGACATGACCGTGAAGCAGACCTCGCCGGCTCCCTTGATCGCGGCGGTCGTGCGCGACCACACCGAAAAAAATGCTGCAGACGCGACCCGACAGACTTCGGTGTTGCCGTCCTCTCAAGAGAACAAGTTATCAGCAACTCTGTTGAAGTACGACCGTCCATATTGCAACCGATGAGGTACGGTGACCCACAAAGCCACTACGGCAAAGATCACGACATTCGAGAAAGTTGTGAATACCTAACCGGACGCTATCCAATTCGACATTACACCGCGCGCTTACCGGAGCATGAAGGAATGGCTATACGTAGATGAGCGCTACTTGCTTTGGCGCGAGCCGCGCACGCTCAGAGCGCGCCGCGGTTCGGAGTGCCGCGTTGCGAGATCTACTAACACGTGAGATCATGATAAGCGGATTATGGCTGCGAGTTGCGTCAGTCCAACCTGACTTGTCGAGACCTTTTGAGCGCAGCTCAAGCGATCCGGCACGAATCTGCTGCCGCTTTATTCATCATCACGCAGCTCATGCGCGAGCCGTCTCTGCTCCGCAATCTTGGCCTAAGCGCCCTAGCGAGGGGCGAGGCCTATCTCGATGGAGGCTTTGTGCTGATAGAACTTCGGCACCGGCGGCGGTCCTTCGCGACATAGAAGTGCTGGCCTGCAGCAGCGTCGGGGATCGATCAAGTCCTTGACAATCAGCACGATGACGGTCTCGCTCGTAAGTCGAAAATCATCGGCTGCTGTCGCGGCCGGAGGCGCTGGGGTCTCGGGTGCAGCCAGGTGGGAGGCCCACGAGGCAGTAGCTCCTTAGTTCGTAGGAATTCGCCAGCTTGTCGAAAGCGCTCTTACGATCAGTAAGGACGGCCAAATAAGGGGCGTTACGGTGGGGATCAGGCGCGGAAATCGGGAGGACAAATCAAGTCCAGTGCCGCGTGGAAACTGCGCCAGCGGGGTCGCGAGCTTTTCACGCGACCCAACTCACCTCCCTTTTTCTGGCCCAAATTTCTGGGTAGAGTAGAGAGGGAACGGCACCTTTCAGCGTGCACCGCGTCGTATTCGCGCAGTGAGGGTCGCGAATTTTGACTTGTATCGTCAGTTTGCTGGCCTGCGGTCTCGGACTTGCGGGTTGCAGTTCGTTGGGGCTGCCCGATCCTCGGGATGCGAATTTTGACTTTTCGAGCCAAAGCCGACGACCACGGAGTGCATCGATTCAGTCGAAGCCGGAAGGTGCGGAGGCCCGCACCTCTCTCGGCGCCACTTGCCGCACGCCCTGTACACTGCGGGTCACATCCGGTAGCGACTTCACAGTCAGCTACGCCTTGAACGGTTTCGAGTTACAGACGCTTACCGTTCACTCTGCCCTACCCAAGGGAGGATTTGCGGGTTTTTCGGCGTCGGCGCCGGTGATTGACCCCAATCCAGTCGTTGCAATATTGGAGCCGGCAGCGGTATCGGCAAAGCCCGCAAAATCCGCCTAAACAGTGCAAACGGTCAGACCAACCAAACTGACGTACGCAAATCGGCGGGAGCGGCCCGGCCCCTAAGGATATACAAAGACGGCCTCCCCCCAGTGTTCATGGCTCTCCTTGATGTCTGACAATGGCCGACGGCAAGCCCAACAATCGGAAAGGAACGATGACGAGGGAGCATCGCCGCGCGTTATTCTGACTGTCCTGGTTGTCCTTCTGCTCGTCTTCGTCGGGGGCTATTTCCTCGCCACGAAGCTGATCGCTATGAAGCACCAGGAGGATTGCCTGTTGTCCGGCCGGAGAGATTGCATCCCTGTGGAAACTCAAGATCGGTAGGTATCTCGTTGCGCCGCCACGACTTGCCTTGATCGGCAATTGCCCGGGTTTGGTGCCCGGGAGAACACGGCGGGGTAGCAGAAGTCAGTCATCCTTTACACATTGGCCCATTTTGGTTCGGCACTGAGGCGGTTAGACCGCCGTATTGATGATCGGCATTCCGTGCCTGGGCCTATTGGTTACGCGGCAGTTCAATCACCATGCAATTGTTGCGACCTACCAAGCAGGCAATCCTCCAGACGGGAAATTTCGATCAGCTTCATCACGAGAAAATAGCCCCCAATTACTGCGAGCGCCACGCCTGAGAGGCACAGCAACACGTAAATGCCGGATGGCCCCCGGTCATCTCCGTCGTCGTCCCGCGGTGCTCCAAACGGGAACAGGTTGCTGCTTTTAATCTCCATCAAAGGCTCATCACGACGCCGGCGTTTACGACAAGAAATCAGCGATACTTACCCACTGCTTTAGGCGCGATCACGTCCTCGGAGCACTGGAGCACAAGCGAGCGGGCGGTGACGCGCGGAAGATCGGCGCGATTGTCGGAAAGGAAGGTCACGCGCGCGAATTTCTTGGCGATTTCTGGATCCGTCCTGCAGAAGGAATTGGTGAGCTCTTCAGTAAGTTCCGGCCGCTCGGGATTGCCCATGATGACCGGCGCCATCATCTGCGACCAACCCATGTGATTAGCGTCAAGGAATTCGAGGAGCTCGTGGACCTGTGCCTCGCTGAAGCCGCCGGTATATTCGGCGTCGTCGATGTAGCGCGGCGATGGGCCAATCATGACGAGATCGTCGAATAGTTCTGGCTCCTTAACCGAGGCGATGGCGCCGACCATGGCGCTGACCGAATGACAAACAAATACGCCTCCAGTGATGGAGAGGTCACTGCAGATCGCAATGACGTCATCGGCATGGCCGGCAAGAGAGCTGTATGTTTCGGCGTCATAGACCTTATCGGAGCCGCCACAGCCGACGTGATCGAAGAGTACGATGCGGTACTCGTTTGCGAAGGCCGGCCAAACGAATCGCCACATGTTCTGATCGCAGCCGAAGC
This sequence comes from uncultured Alphaproteobacteria bacterium, assembly GCA_963844635.1. Lineage (GTDB taxonomy): Bacteria > Pseudomonadota > Alphaproteobacteria > Rhizobiales > Xanthobacteraceae > JAJPKK01. The sequence continues at coordinate 239,766 of CAWJPD010000008.1, read as the reverse complement.
CATGGGCAAAAACAATCGCCCTCTCACCCGATCCCAGAAGCTTCACGTTATTTCGACTACGAACGCTTAACGGTTCCCGTCGCCTCTTCCCAAATTCTTCAGGAAGCGCCGCTCGGCGAGCGCGCCAATGGCTAGGATAACGAAAAATAGGATGGGAGCGCGGCACTGTCCAATGAAGGTGCCGATCTGACGTACCTTTCGGGCGCTGATGCCGCGATCAGCCGGTGGGTGTCCGCCGCTCACTTATTCAGCGGGGAGGCTGAACGCTCTGCCGCGGGTCCGGTGACAACTGCCGCGGTCTCCGGCCGGGCACCCTGGAAATGGTGAATTGACTGCACGACGCACGGTGCGCCGGAAACACGCCGGATAGACGTGAGTTCAGCGAGAACGGTGCATTGCCTTCGCACCTCGTGGGCAAATCGTAACGTGGTGCCTCGAAGGCCCTTGCCCGTCGGCTCGATAAGGATCGGGCGCTCGCGTGAGGCGAGCACGACCCGGCCAAGGCCCATGGCGCCCTTCTCGCGCATCGCTTCGCGGATCACCGCGTATACCTCTTGTCCGATCAGGTCGCGTGGCGTGATGTAGTAGGGCTTCTCGTAATAACGGCTGTCTACTTGACCAACCGACAGGAATTTCTCGATTTCGATCGTATGGGCGTTCTCCGGTCGGACGACTGTCACCTCGACGTCCTCTTCGGGCATGATGTTCGGTTCCACCGCAGCCGCGGGCTCCCGAACGGCATGAGGCGGTCGGCTTGGCGGCTCGACGACTGTGACGCGCGGAGTGAAAACATTGTTTGCCTTTTTTCACCGCCCTCCACCGCACCGCCGCAGCCATACCGAAGGCCACAAGAAAATCCCGCCGTCGCATCGCGTCGCCTCCTACTCGATCACCGCATCGGTAATGGCGAGCAGCTGCGGGCTAACCCCGAAGCATCCGTGTTCGTACGCTGGCGGTCAGACGACAGGCATCGGCCACCCAACCTCGCCGCCTGGGCGGAGCGGCTGAAAGTTGACAACGGGTCGACTTCGAAAATCGGCGACTCGACCATCGCATTCTGCGCGGTCGCCGTGTGCTGAAGCATCGTGACGCCTGGAACCAGTCCAAGCATGCTGGCTGCCAGCTCTCGGAATTGTTTTCGATCTCATGATCAGTTCGAATCCACCAGCTGGTGGGACATGTTGGCCAGCCCCGTTCTCGTTCCAATGCTCTCAGAGAACCCGAAAGCACTGATGAAGCTGCATATTCGGCACACGGCAGCTCACACGCGAACGGTCTCAGTGAGAGGTTTCAGCCTCTATCGCGCGATTTGTCCCCGACAAAATAGCTGGTGTCATTCAAAATCGGATATTGCAGTTCGAATCTCACGTGGTCAGCCAAGGAGCACCGTCTCACGCTCGACGCGCGGCCGAACTGGCGGGAGTACAGGCCGGCGCGGGTCTAAGTGTCTGTCCGAAAAGTAGTTGAATCAGGTGCCGTCCGGGATGTGGTTGGAATTGGTGTGGCGCGCTCTCCGATCATATGAAGGTATCGTCTCAGGCGGCGAGGTCAATCGGCTGATCGATTGGTTTGGTGGCGAGCGTTTGCCAGCCGTCGACCTTGCGCATGTTGATCTGACCGGATGCAAGCAGCGCCCAGAACAACATGGCGGCGGTGTCTGCTGACGGCAGCACGGTCTGCGTCTTGATCCGCCGCTTGAACTCCTCGTGCAGCCGCTCGATCGCATTCGTGGTGCGCACGCTGCGCCATTGGGTCGGGGGCAGTCGCGTGAAGGCGAACAAGCGCTCACCCGCTTCCTCCAGGCTGTCGGCGACGGCGCGATGTTTGAGGCGCCACTTGCGAATGAAGGCCTTGCGGCGTGTCTCGATCTCTTCACGCGTCGGCGCGTAGATCACATCGGTGTAGTCGGCGGTGATTTCATCATGCAGACGTTTGGGCGCGTGCGCCAGCAGGTTTCTGTGCTTGTGGACGGTGCAGCGCTGCACGGGCACACCGGCCCAGACGGCAGCAATCGCCTTGTCGAGGCCCGGCGCGCCGTCGACGATGAGGAACTCCGGCCGCCGCAGTCCGCGCGTGATGAGATCGTCGAGGACGGTGCGCCACGCCTCGGCGCTCTCTCCTCCCATGCTTTTGATCGCGAGCAGCACCTTCTGGCCGTCCGCCCGCACGCCGAGGACGACGAGAAGCGAGATCGAGGTCGCTTTGCGGTCGAGCCGCACACGCACCACCGTGCCGTCGAGAATGAGCCGCACAATCGGCTCCTCGGCAAGCGAGCGGCCATTCCAGGCGTCCCAGTCGCTCTTCACCTTGCGCCACGTCCGGCTCACCGTGTCCTTGCCAACGGCGCCGCCAAACAGCGCCATCAGCGCACGCCGCACCCGGCGCGTATTGGTGCCAGAGAGGTACGTGCTCGCGATCAGCGCATCGGCGGCCAGCGTCCGGCGCTGATAGGCCCGCAGCGCCTGGCTCTTCCATTCCGTCGTCTTGCCTTCGGGCGTGTCCAGCCTGGCTCGCGGCACCTCGATCTCGATCGGTCCGAAGGTCCCGGTCAACGATCGCGTCCGGCTGCCGTGGCGGTGACCCGTCACGGCCGTTCTGCCTTCATCGGCGGCCTTCTTGCTTCGTTCGTAACGCGGCCGCGCCAGCGCATCGTCGAGTTCGCCGCGGATCAGCTCTTCGATGAACGCGCGTGCCCGCGCGCGGACCTCGCTCTCGATCGGATCGAACCAGCTGTCGAAAAGATCAACAGCCATCTCGGATGCAGGCTGTGAACAATCAGGCTTCGTGGTAACGCTCGTCATGGCGTGGTCTCCGGTCCGGCGCTTCAACGCCGGATGATTCGAGGTTGATCACCTCGGAGACTACGCCACCCTCATTTCCTACCAACCCCGCGACGGCACCTTGAATCAGATGAATCTCTTGTGATTTAAGAGGTGGTGACCTGATTTGGGGGGATCACCGCCATGTGGACGACGCAGAACCGTGCGCGTTACGACCGTAGCAAGTTGCGTTATCCGAGTGATCTGACTGACGAGGAATGGAATCTGGTCGCACCTTTGATTCCGCCTGGCAAGCCGAGGGGTGACAAGCGCACTGTTAACCTGCGCGAGATTGTGAATGGGCTGATGTACGTTCTGTCGACCGGCTGTCAGTGGCGCGCGATTCCGAAGGACCTGCCGCCGAAAAGCACCGTCTACGACTATTTCGATCTGTGGACCTACGATGGCACATTGGATCGTGTCCATCACGCGCTCTACCAACAGTGTCGTGAGCAAGAGCAGCGCGAAGCGAGCCCAACCGCCGCCATCATCGACAGCCAGAGCGTGAAAAGCGCCGAAAAAGGGGGCGCTGCATCGATCCGCCGGGATACGATGCAGGCAAGAAGATCAAGGGCAAGAAGCGGCACATTCTCGTCGATACAGTAGGCCTGCTGCTCCACGCCATCGTTCATCCGGCCGACATCCAGGATCGCGATGGCGGAGTCATGGTGCTATCAACCTTGTTTGGCATGTTCCCGTTCTTGCAAAAGCTGTTCGCCGACGGCGGCTATCAAGGACCGCAATTCGCCAATGCCGTGGTGAAAATCCTGCCTTCGCTCGAGATTGAAATCGTCAAACGCTCCGATGCCGCGGTCGGTTTCCAGATCATGCCCAGACGCTGGATCGTCGAACGCACCATTGCCTGGCTCAATCGCTGCCGCCGTCTTGCCAAGGATTGGGAGTGCCTCAATCGCAAAGCGCTCGCCTTCTTGCGCCTCGCCTCGATCCGCCTCATGCTCAGAAAACTATGCAATCCAGCCTAAACTCTCCGGACAGACTCTAAGCGAGATACGGAAGAGCTATCATAGAATACACTTGTAAATCGCAGTGTGGCACTGCCATCAGCGGCTCCTTTCAGAAAAGGATGCGGCTGGACAACCGCGTCCACCCCACCGGAAGATCGTTAAACAGGTGCCGGCCTCGATCGTATCGTCGCAAACAAGGGACACCACACCCGGGCAATCCAGGGCTGGCCCGGGCACCGCTTGAACAGCAGCGCATCCATCTACACGGCGCTGGCGCCGAACCGGTTCAAGGACTTCTGGCGAGATTGAGGACAATGCGGGAGGTTCTCGGGCGGGTAGGTTGATAACGGCGACAAACCCTCTCCGCGCTGCGGAGTTTATGCGGAGAGCGCTTGAGTGTGAGCGCTTAGCCAAAACTGCGACCGAGTTGTCGGCATACATCGAGCTTGCCACATGGCAAGGCGGAGCCGGTCGGCACTATCGCGAATAATCCAAGCCAGCCCTCGTACTGAAAAGCAATATGGCGGTAAAACAAAGGTTGTTTGCCTTCTACAACGGAGCCGCCGAGATGCATATAAACGACATCTCGACGGCGCGAGGATAACATGTCGGGTGAACGGGTGAGGGTCGTCGTTATAGGCGCCGGCTTTGGCGGTATTGAAACCACGAAGGCTCTGCGCCGCGCGCCTGTCGAGATCACCGTGATCGACCGCGAGAACCACCATTGCTTCCAGCCGCTGCTCTACCAGGTCGCGACCGCGGCGCTCTCTCCGGCCGACGTGGCCTGGCCGATTCGGCACATTCTCCGCAAGCAGAAGAACGCAACGGTGCTAATGGCCGAGGTCCGCGGCATCGATACAACCAAGCGGTGTGTGCAAATCGATTCCATAGGCGTTCCCTACGACTATCTCGTGCTGGCCACTGGCGCGGCCCATTCCTATTTTGGCCATGACGAATGGGCCGAGTTGGCGCCCGGCCTCAAGCGCATCGAAGATGCCACCCGAATCCGACGGCGCATTCTCATCGCCTTTGAGCGCGCGGAGCTTGCTACCGATGAGGTCGAGCGCCGGTGCCTGCTAACGTTCGCAATCGTCGGCGGCGGTGCTACGGGAGTCGAGATGGCCGGCGCTATTTCTGAGGTGGCGCGCCAGAGTTTGGCAATCGATTTTCGCCGCATAGATCCAACGAGCGCGCGTATTGCTCTGATTGAAGCCGGGCCGCGCATCATGCCGACGCTCCCGCGGAATCTTTCGGAATACGTACGGCGCACCTTGGCAAAAAAGGGTGTTGAGGTCATGACCTCGACGCGCGTGGTCTCCTGCGATGCGCACGGAGTTGAGTTTGAGCATGGGCGATTGGACGCCGATACCATCATCTGGGCTGCCGGCGTGGTGGCTTCGCAGGCGGCGCGCTGGCTCGAGGCGCAGCACGATCGCGCCGGCCGGGTGGAAGTCGGCGCCGATTTGTCGGTGCCCGGTCATCCCGAGATCTTCGTAGTTGGCGATACTGCGGCGGTGGCAGATCAACCCGGCATTCCGGCATTGCTCAGGCGGCGAAGCAGATGGGCCACTATGTCGGCCGACTTATTGCCGCGCGCACAGCGCGCTGGCCGTCACCACCGCCGTTTCGTTATCGCCATCTCGGCGATCTCGCGACCATCGGTCGGCAAGCCGCGGTGGTCAAGCTCGGGCCTTTGGAGCTCACGGGCTTCCTGGGCTGGCTGTTCTGGAGCGTGGTGCACATCTATTTTCTAATTGAGGCACGAGACCGCTTCATCGTCGCATTCACCTGGCTATGGGACTACGTTACTTTCCAGCGGGGAGCACGACTGATTACTGAGGTGCCCCCCGTGGAGAAGAGCTGATCCGTTGTGCTCTATCCGGATCTCGGCATGTCCTATCATTGGTGTTGTGGGCACATTCGACGAATTTCGAAAGTACGCCCGAGAATGCGCAGAGCTTGCCGAAACGGCGCCCAGCGAACGCCCTCCGACCATGTGGTGAAAAGTACCTGAAAGGTGGCTTCGCTTGGCCCAGAACCGCCGGAACATGCGGCGCATAAGGCTGAGAAGAAACCAGGTATCCTGAACTTTCGGGGGGGGGAGTGAACGCACGCCGCGGCCCGCTGCGGCGACTGCCGCGATCTCCCAGCTGGGCACGCGCGGCAAGGTGAGTTGATTTGCATTTGAGAATGGGCGCGGTGTACCGGAAGGCGCCTAAATCTGCCCTCCTCTCTCGGAAAATAGGTGGAATTTAATTTGGGCAGGCACACTGACGAGACGATCGCGACGGACATCCAGGGTAGGTGCACTTATTCGCGGTCCGCCGAAAATGCGAGAAGAACGTTTCCCGGCATGCCGCCCCATTGACCGTACCCGGAGTTTGCGAAAACCGTTCCGTTCACAACAGCCGGTCCGGCAGCGTCCATCGAGCCGCCGCGCGCGTTCCCTCCGTTGGTGGTCTGGTAGGCCTCTGCAGTGTTCATGTCCCAAATGACTTCCCCGGTCTCCGTTGCGTAGGCGCGAAGGTGACCGTCTACCGACCCAGAGAACACTACGCCCGGAATAACAGTGACGGCGGCGGATTGGGCTGGTGAGCAGTTGGTGCTGGTCGCGGGGCAGGCGGGCGGGGCCGCAGGGGGAACGTCCCAAACGATCTTTCCCGTCTTCAGATCGAGCGCCACCAGCCCGCCTCCCTGCTGGGGATCGAGAATGAAACGGAAGCCGAGCTGCGATTGCGGATCGCGCACTGCACCACGGATTCTTTTGACCAGAGATCGCGACGTACATGTTTTGCCCGTCGGAAGCCGAACCCCATTGGCTGCCGCCAAACGGACCACCCTCGCCCGCTCGCGTTCGCCACAACACCGTGCCTTGCTGATCGGGGTCGAGCGCGTAGGCCATACCAGACTTCTGCGCGACAACGCAGCTCCCGATTGCCATCGTCGAGGCGGACCAGAATTGGCGGCTGTCCGAAATCGGCATCCGGACCGGCGGTCGATGGGCAATTCGCTCGTCCGGGTGTCGAGCAGCTATTGTTGAAGGCGTCCCCACTCGTGAATTGCTGCGACCACAGCAATTGCCCGGTCTTCAGGTCCATAGCTAGGACGGCGTCGCTCGTGTTCGTTGGCGGGTCCGAGTAGTTGTCGCCGGTCGTGACATAAAGGGCATCACGCTCGGGGTCGATCGTCGCCGTCGACCATATGCCCGCACCCGATGGTCCGTACTGCTGGACACCTGTCGCACCCTTGTGGGTCGGTGCGGGTTCTTGCGCGATCGAGAACCCTTGCCAGATCGTCTTGCCCGTGCCGGCCTCGATTGCGACAACGCTACCTCGAAATGTGCAGCATTGATAGTCCGGCTTGGCAGCGAGTGCTTCCTCGAATGACGAGATGGGTTGATAGATGACGCCGTTATAGAAGCGCGGCGTAGCGGTAACGATGCTCGCGGGGTGCCGGACCAGCTTGGACTTCCAGATCAAGTGGCCGTTATTGGCGTCGAGCGCGTACATCGTACCCCTTGCGTCGCCGAAGAACACGGCGGGGGTTCCATTGGCATCGCCGAAAGTCACACCCGATCGAATACCGACATCGGCCTGAAATCGCCACACCCTGCACCCGGTGGCGGCGTCGAGCGCGAAGGCGGCTCCGCTCTGCGCAGTCGTAAACAGGCGGCCACCAACAATAACGGGCTGCGCGCGCGCAACTCCAACATTGCCCAGATTGAACGACCATTTCAGCTTCAGATTCTTCACGCTCGCGGCCGAAAGTCCGGCTGCCGCCACATCCTGAAAACGCGAATTGGTCGACTCCGGCTCCAGCCGTTCCACTGCGCCGCGTTTGCGTTGAGAGGCGTGCTTGCGTCGTCCTTGCACGCGGGAGGAGAGGCTCGTGGCACAGCAGGTACTGACAAGCACGCAATTAGACAGGCTGCCGCACAGCAGGGCATCGTCATCTTTGCCGGGCCCATTGAGCCTCCTTCCATGATAAATTAGCGCGTGATTTCATCGCTTGGCGTCCGAGCCTCTCCTCGCGCTTCTTTTATTAAAATCGACAATCGGATTTGGAGGACAACATGCAGAAAGCAGGCGGAAAGAAAGAGAAATGTAAAAATTGCGAAGGCAGGGGCACCCTGAAGAAAGGAGACAAGGTCATGAGGTGCCAACGCTGTGACGGCACCGGGATCAAGCGGTGACGATCCTGTAACAACAAGCCCGACTTGCCGCGTAGCGTTCCCCTTCTCCCCACGTGCGGCCAACCGTACCCGTGAACGTGCGGTATCATGTGGCGCATGGCTCCGTCATACGGCCGCACCATCGCTCTCGCTGCCGCATGGCACAGTTTCGCATGGGAGCTGCCGTCCTACAAATAGGCAGCTTGTCTCTGGTGTTTTCGAAATTCCAAGAGCCTTGAACCGATAACGAGGCTTTCTCCACATGCAGGGCAGCTCGGATTCGAACTTTCCGGGGAGCAGGACTGCAAACGATCCTGACACTCTGACCTCGTTTTGGACTCGACATTGAGCCCGAACGGAACGTGCATGGGCACGCGTGAGCCACTTGTCCCTTATCGGGCCGGAAGCTCGCCCTTGCTAGCGGTGATCGGGAGCCGGTCGTGTTCGGCACCCGCGCTATCACTCCGGCAGCGCGGTAGGCGTGGTGGTTGGAGAACTGGGGTCTCCTTGATACCCGAATCTGGCTGACTGTTGCATCAATACATCAGCAAAAGCCCGACTACACCGCTTCCCCATTCTCCCCGCTCTTCGCATGCATCCACCGCGACGGGATTTTCATTGCATGCTGCCTTAATCTACAATTGGTCGCAGTGCCTACAACAAGGAGGCGTCATGCTCCAGCCGTGACAAGTCTTGTATGACATTGATCCGCGATATCGCGGGCGGAAAGTCGAAGTGGTTCGCGTTGAGGCAAATCATGCGATCTGCAAATGCGGGCGGCGGCGCGTGCAGGTACGCCTCGACCGCATCTTTACTGACTGTGAGCCGAGAAGGTCCGGGTACTCGACGGTCACATCATGCTACAGTTCACGCCCCGCTCCCATCCTTGATCCCGAGGCGCGAACAACGCGGTCATAATCAACTTGCGTCTTCTGGTGATGCTGTTCGGTCTGATTTACAATCCGCTTATCAAACGGCGTCGACAAAAGAAGCGAGTTCAGTTTTTGGATGGATCACGCGTCATGGCAGTGTGATAGCCTGCGCTGCCGATCCGCTTCCTATCGAGAGCCAGCGCGTGTAGGATATGGCCTTATGCAAAAGAAGATGATCGAGGATCACCTTGCGCTTGCCCGCGAGCACGTTTCGGCGGATGAGAAAAACATTGCCCGGCAGCTGAGTTCTTATCACGGAGTTAGAGCGTGATGGTCACGATGCGACACAGGCACGTGCCTTGATTGTGCAGTTCGAGGGATTGCAGTCGCTCCACATAGCCGACCGCGATCGCCTTGAAAAGGAATTGGCGGACTGTGCCAACGATCCGGGTAGTTCCGAGTAGCGCGACAATGCGCTTTGAGATTTCACGCAGAGCCATTGCCGATTATAAGGCGAGCATACGCCGCATATCGATTAGTCGCTTGGGCCTTGGGCTCAACGCCCAGTGTTAAAGACCAACGTACAAAACTTCGTTTCACTGCGGAAGGCAGAGCCGCCCATTCCTTTAGCGGACCTTCGGGCCCTGGCGACGCATTTCCCGTCGGCCGGTTATGAGTTCAAGCTCGATCCGGCGTTCGAACCGGAACGTTCAAAAGAGAAAAAGCAGGAAACAGATCAGCACCCACTATGCTCTCCTAAGTGATCGAGAAAAGGAGAGCGACAGGGAACAGGTCCGCAAATATCTGCCTCTAATTTCTGATGCGCTTTCAAAATTGCAGGGCTAGCAGACGTGGAAAAATTCGATACTTTCAGGGATCATTTCCTTTCACTTTACCAATCGGTCGTTAGTAACGTTGCGCATAAAATAGATAAAAGATGGCCTGTTAGCTCGGACAGTGCTACGATAATCTGCTGCTAATGTGCTGCCAAACCTAGCAGCCGACTTTGCCGCGGAAGAATTTGCTCGCCAGCGTGGATTGCCGCCGCCATCCATCGGCGACAATAAACGGGAGTTGACGAGAACGGAGATCGGTCGCGTTTGCGCCGATCTCCGTTCTCGCTATCTCAAAGCTAGGCTGTCAAATGATACGGCAGCGGTCGCAAGATTGAACGGCGAATTTCGCGCCGGCACGTGCGACCCAGCTTGGGCGAGCACGATTGAGGAGTGTTTGCGCTACTTTGGCCCAGATGGCAGTCGAAAGGCAATTCCATACATACGTGCTTCCACAGTCGGCCCCAAGGTGATCGAAATACATCCGGAAGCGAAGATCGCGATCCTTGGTGATTGGGGTACCGGAGCGCAGCCCGCTCTTCGTCTGCTCAAGCTCATTGCCGTCGAACAGCCCGAGTATCTCATTCAAATGCCGCTCGTTGGCCGGCCGACTCCGCAGAGGCCTCGCCGAGAGCGGATACATCGAGCGCCAGAACATCGCGGTCGAGTATCACGGGCTGGAGGGTGAATACGATCGAGCCCCCGGCCTTGGTTGCCGACGTGATTCGCCGCGCTGCCGTGATCGCAACACTTGCCCCTGCCACTGCGCTTGCGGCGAAAGCTGCGACCGCCGCAATCCCGATCGTGTTCGGCGTGGGCGATGACCCGGTGAGGCTCTACCCGGAAGAATATCGGCGAGCGCTTGAGGCCCCGCCGCGGAGGCTTTGATCAAAATGAAATTGCCTCGACCGGTCCGGAACCTGGATAAGAAAGCGACGACCTGGACTGAAACAGTATCCGAACACGCGCTCATTGATGTCGTCGTAGCGTTAGCTCGCCGCGTAAGGAGGCCGCCATCCCGCGTCGGAGGGGTACGGTATGACACATAAATGGCATCTAAAACTCCCTACCACAACTTCCGCAATATGTTGATAACACAAGATAATTAAGTGGTGGGCGCGACAGGGATTGAACCTGTGACCCCTCCCGTGTGAAGGGAGTGCTCTCCCGCTGAGCTACGCGCCCTGTTCCCGGTGCAGCGTTGCTTAACGTGCCGTCCTGGCGGAAGGCAAGGGTTGCTTGAGGCCACCGAGGGATGTTTCGGGTCAAGTTCTCGCGTCACGTGTCGCCGCGGCAAGCGAGGAGTTGGGACTGTGGTCGGCCGACCTGCGGGCTGGGGAATGCCGACGCCCACCGGGTCTCGGAGTTGCCCGGCACCGGCCGATGAGCACCCGATCGTCAATAAAGGGACTGTAAGCTCCAGTGCGGGATCGCATTCGTCAGGCCAGACGGTCGTTGTCCCGCTTATGGGCCTTGAGGGTGATTTGCAACCGCGCACATGGCACCGTTTCCCTCGCGCGCGCCAGAATTCGATGCCCGGCGGGACTTCAGGCCGGCCCGGCCGGCGTAGTCTCTGGACGTTTACCCCCGCGGCTCCGATGCCGTCGCTGCCACGGGTGCCATCAAGCTCTTATCTTACCGGGGTGAAAGTGCCGGGTGGCGGCGCGAAACCGCCGAGCGAAGGCGGCGGCGGGGCGGGTGGGGGTTGCTGAGGTGGCTGGGCCTCGGGCGCGGCATCCGCAGCGACGGGCGGCGGGCGCGATGGGCGCCGCTTCGGTGGTGCCGCTTTTGCTACCTTGGGCGGCGGCGAGGCCGGCTGCAAGGTGGCAAACACCGGGTTGGGATCGATCTCGGGTGCCGTCGAGGAAAAGCTGGACGTAAAACTTTTGGGCGGAAACTTGGAGTGGACCGTCAGCGTCTGCGGGTCATAGCCGTTCAAGGCATAGCTCACGGTAAAATCGTTCGGCGACGCGATCGGCAGCGTGCATGGCGTGCGGCAGGTCGCGCCGAGTGATGTGCGCGCCTCAGCGCCGGGCGGGCTTGATTCAATCGTCAAGACCGTGGTGGTCGGCTTCGGCGTCAAGGCATCGAAACCCGGCAGATCGGCGCCCGAACATGCCGCTACTCCGCAGCCACAGGCCAAAACGGCAACGACGCGATTGAAACTCATAGCCATACTCCGGCCGCAGCCAATGCCGCCTTCCGGTTGTCTGCGGACCACGTGTCGCGCCCCTTCCCTTTAGTCGCATGGGCGAGGCAAAGGCTCGGCTCCCGACCTGCTGGCAGATGCCGTCGAGAGCTGGCAGACATTCTGCGGGAGATTGCGCAAATTGTTTGCCCAATTGTGGATTTTTTACCCCAACTGTGGATTTTCTGCACCATGCAAAGTTGCTAAAGTTTTAATGTTTATCGTCAGCGGCTGGGGCACCGCTCAGGCTTGTCGCCCCAATTTTAAGAATCGTCTCGATGGTAGGCCGCAATTCATTGAAACTACTTATGATTGTCTCTGGCATCAAAGTTCGCAATTCACCTTGCCCATAGCCAAAATCGACGGCCACTACCGCGACCCCTGCTGCGCGCGCGGTTAGGATATCGGTTGCCAAATCACCGACCATCACGGCTCGATCGGGCTGACCCCCTGCCAGACGGAGTGTCCCGAGCAACGCCTCGGCATCCGGCTTCTGCGCGGAAAACGTGTCCTCGCCGCAGATCGCGGCAAACCGGTCGGCAAGGCCGAAGGTGGCGAGCAGCCGCACCGAGAGCCGCTCGAGTTTGTTCGTGCAAATGGCCAGCCGATATCCGCGTGCGCTGAGGTCCGTAAGCGCCGCATCTGCTCCCGGAAATGGCCGCGAGCGGTCGGTCAGGTGATCGGCATAACAGGCGACGAAAGCCGCGCAGATGCGCTCAACCTCCGCGTCCGGAAGGTGCCGGCCGGCCAGGGCCAGGCCGCGCTCGACCAATCGGCGGGCGCCCCCGCCGATCAATGTCTTCCCTGTTCCCTGGTCGAACGGCGGCAGTCCTTCGTGACCGAACACGACATTCAGTGCATCGACGATGTCAGGGGCGGTGTCCACCAACGTGCCATCGAGATCGAAAACAACGGTTGGAGCCGCGATGGTCATTTCCGTGCGCCGCTTCTTATCGGCCAGCTACAGGTCTGCATCGTTTTCGGTCATCGCTCGATTTTTCCGTGGGCCGCCTCATTTTCATGGGTGGCCTCCAGCCTGCTCGACGGGACTTTCCGGTTAAAGGCTCGCCTCCGAGCGGGATGCTTTCAAGCTGAAACGCCTCCCGCTCGGCTCTCTTTTGCGGATCGTCGCGGACTGCGCTCGACGACAGACGCGCGGTGATTTTTCGCATGAACCTTGTCCGAAAAGTCAGCAACTGTTGGGGATCATGCGCCGCGGATCAGGGCTTGCGGTCCTGTGCGTTCCAGAACCGCTCGAGGTTGGAGATGAGCGCCGGACTGAAATGACAGTACGCCTGCTCGCGGGCGTAGACCGCCATGTAGCTGCGAAACAAATCGAACGGCTCTTCCCCAATACGCAAAGCCCGACGGTTGCCCGCCGCACTGACAACGCCCGAGCCGGTCAATGCCGCGATCGCGCGTTCGATCGCGGCGTCCATCGCTCCGGGCGCGATGATTTCGTCACAAAATAATCGTCCTTCCGCAGTGTCGCAGTCGATGCGCTTTTCCAACAAGATCGATTGGCGGGCATTTCGGTCGCCGCAAAAACGCGCCATGCGGAGGTTTGCCGCTCCGGGGATAATTCCCTCCTTGCGCGCTGGCAAGCTCAGGAAAGCGTCGCGCTCGGCGATGACGTGATCGCAGACCAGCACCACCTGGCAATGTCCGCCGATCGCAAATGCTTCGATCGCAGCAATCCAAGGTTTTTCGAGAGTTGCGCCACCGAATTCGTCCGGCGCCTCGTCATCGGCCGAAGCCAGCCCGCGAAAAATCTTGTTCACGCAACCAAGGTCGCGTTCGAGGTACCACGAATAGGGAATGCGGCCGTGATAGAGGTGCGTCAGGTTGATACCGGCCCCGAACACCCGACGCCCCCTGTATTTGGGGTGGTCAACCGGGCCCCGCGGAGCACCGCGACTTCGCAGGCATCGTCGAGCAAGGCGAGATCGACGCAGGTTTCCAGGCCGTCAAGCGTGCCGCGATCCTCGGCATTGAGAAACCGGGGATTCACGTAAGTGACAATGCCGGCCTTGCCGTGGCGCCGCACCGACGCGCCTGGGAGCTCGACCGTACCCTCCCGCTGAAAACGGCCGAGCTGGTCGAGGGAGTCCGGGCGCGGCAATAGCATCGCCTGACAGAGATGCCGTCCAGCGCGTTCATTCGCCAGGACAACGGACAGGAACAGGCCTTGGTCGATTTCGATGCCGCTGCGGTCGCGCTGGAGGCGGCCGTCTTCTGCCGCAAGCTCAGCTGCCGTCGGTACAAGTCCCGGCACCGCCTGTCCCGCTGCGGCGAGGAGCGGCTCGACCCGCAGGAACCGGGAGCGACGTTCTGTGAGCGCCTCATACAAAGCCTCGCCGTGATCGCGCAGGAAACGCGTGCGCGCCTTGCGGGCCGCCTCGACGATCTGGTCAGTGGCCGCGCGTTCGGCGGGGCTGCGCCTCGCGAGCGGTGGCAGCCGCTCAACCAGCGCTGCCGATTGCTGCCAGAACCTTGAACTCGCTTCACAGTCGAACGCGTAGGAGTTGAAGCCGGTCGGCGCCGCCGCGCGCCAATCCGCGACATCCTCCGCGGCAAAGCCTGCAGCGAGGAGAGATCGATCGGCCGGCGCGATGTCCTCCAACTGGGCCATGCTTCACCTCGTTCCAGCGCATGATCCCGAAAAGTTGCAGACTCTTCGGACAAAGATCATGCGCAAATCAAAGAGAACCAGAGCAGGATGCGTTCAATTTGAATGGCTTCCGGCTCGGTGGCCTTTGGTTGGGCGCTGCTGCTCAATTCGTCGCGCCCGCCGCGGCAACGAGGACCGGCTCGTCGCGATAGAGATCGGGAAAGAATTCTTCAAGGCTTCGACCTTGGGCAGATCGTTGATCACGATATAAGGATAGCTCGGGTGCTTGGTCAGGAAGTCCTGGTGGTAGCCCTCCGCGGCGTAGAACTCCCGGTTGGGCTCGATCTTGGTCACGATCGCCGCATCAAAAACCCGCGCGCGATTGAGTTGGGCGATATAAGCCGCGGCGATGCGCGCCTGCTCGGGGTCAATTGAGAAAATCGCGGAGCGGTACTGAGTGCCGATATCCGGGCCCTGCCGATCAAGCGAGGTCGGATCGTGAGCGACCGAAAAAAAGACCTGCAACAGCTGTCCGTAACTGACCAGGTTCGGATCGTAAGAAACTTTCACCGTTTCGGCGTGGCCGGTCGCGCCCGTCGCTACGATTTCGTACATCGCGCTTCTCTTGTCGCCGCCTGCATATCCGGACACCGCATTGCGCACGCCCTTGACATGCTGAAACACGCCCTGAACGCCCCAGAAGCAGCCCCCGGCAAACACCGCGACGGCAGGCATGCCGGTCGGGTTCGCGGGCAGATCGATTTCCGGCGCCGGAATGGTGCGCGGAGGTACTTCTGCCGTTGATCGCAGTGACTTCAGTCCAAACCCCGCGGCCAGCAACGCCGCGAGGACGAGGAAAGCCGGCTGCAAATAGCGCAAGCGCTCCCGAGTCCCTTGCTTCGAAGTGCTATCGGCCATCTCGAGCTCCAATCTCCTGCACAAACCTGAATACCTCGGCTGCGCTGCCGCTCACGAGCCGGATAAAATCTGCCAGCGCCAAGCGGCGAACTCAGGTTAGACGCGAAATCGCCAGGCGAGAAACGCGCTCACGCAGAAATGATCTGTCGCGACCATTTCCGTTGGCGCTCCTGGTTCCAGCACCACGCAGTTCGCAAAAAGGCTCAAAGAATGAAGCTCACCGATCCGAGGCTGCCGAGCTCCTGCGCATCGAGAATGGCGCGGCGCTCCGCGATCCTGAGCCTGCCGTCCACGCTGCGCAGCTTGTGGCGATAATGACCGACGAATTCGCGCACCGGCTCGTTGCGGCGATAGCGATAGACGGCAAAATTGGCGGCGACCGGGATGTGGTCCCTCGCCTCCCCGGTGATCCGCACATTGGTGATCAGCCGGCGCGTGCGCGAAGGAGGGAACTCGGCGTGGCAGTTGGGGTCCTTGAGTCGGATGACGCGCTCGCGCAGCCGCACGATATCGTCGGCAATCGTGAACAAGGTGAAACGGTGATCCGCCTCCGGCCTGTCATTCGGAGGCACGAAATAGGAGGCGTCCTCGGTCAAGAGCGCGAGCCAGTCGTCGAGCTGCCAGCGATCCAAGAGGTCGGCCTCCCGAAACAGGAGAATCCTCGACTTCCTGCCGTGATACGGCGGCTGCCGGCTCGGTCCGCAGGTTCACGGCAACACCTCCCGGCCCAACTCGATCGGGCGGCTTTCTCCATCGGCGACAACACCCATCAGCGCTCGCCAGCGACGCCAAAAAACCCGCAAATGTTCCTCGTCCGTGTTGGTCTGCTCCTCATTCTTGCCCATGCCGCGGGAGAGATCGTTCCACGGCACGTCGCGCCAGCTCGCATACCCTTGCTGAACATTTTCCAGCGCCGCCACGTCATCGGGAGTGGCGAAGCCACCCGGCCCGTAGAATGTCAGAAAGGCATGCAGTCGGCGCGCGCGCTGCGCCTCGGTCTCTTCAATTGGGCCGAGCGCCCACGCGGTAACGCGCATCAGGTCGGGCGCGAGCGGCGCGAAATGGCGCACCGTCACCGAAGAGCCGTCGTTGATGACGAGATTGGGGAAAATCACGAGATTGCGGTTGGTGTCGGCGACGCGCGCCGCCCGCGTCTCGCCGAGCCGAACGACGAGCTCGGCGCGGAGCGCATCGATATCGGCCTTGGCATCCTCGCCAAAGACGGAGATCCAGCGCGCCACCGGGCGGCCGCGGTAATTCGGATTGTCGGTGGTGAGGTGGCCATTGCCGAGGTCCTTGCCGAGGCCGCGCGTTCGCAACAGCTGGCCCGATCCCTTCGGCGGTGCCATCTCGACACCAGAGTTGCGCATGTAATTGAGCCAGGTCGCGTGGGTCGCGACGAGGTGATAGTCATCGACGCTGTTCTCGACCAGCAGCTTCCAGTTCGCCTTGATGTCGTATTCCTGGACCCCGGAGATGATCTCCATCCGCCCCGAAGGGGACTGATCGATGACGAGGTCGATGTAGTCCTTGGCCCCTGCAAGATAGTTTTCGAGGTCGAGAGCGCCGGGGTCAAAACTGGCAAAATAGAAATCGCGGTAGGACTCGAGCCGCGGGACCGGGACGAGGCCCATGGCAGCTTTGTCAAAGCTTGGTGGATAGGCCTCCTGTCCCGGCACGTTTCGCAATGAGCCGTCGGTGTTGTAGGTCCAGCCGTGATACATGCAGTAGAAATTGCGCGCGTTCCCTTCCCGCTCGCGGCACACGAGCGAGCCGCGATGGCGGCATGAATTGATGAGACATCGCACCCTGCCGTCGCGGTCGCGACAGAAGATCACCGGCCGTCCGGCCACCCATCGCGTCTTGAAATCGCCGGGTACGCGCAGCTCGGACGCGTGGCCGACATAGATCCAGCAGCGATCGAAAATCGCGAGCTGCTCCCGTGCGAGGACGCCGGATGAGACGAACACCTCGCGATTGACCGCAAACGACATCGGGTCGCGGCTCTCGCGTACAAGCGGTCGCACGCCGCTTCCGTCAACAGTTCCGTCAGCGCCGTTGCCACCTTGGGCCATGGCCCTATCTCCGATCCGGTCTCTATACGACGTCTGAGCTGGCCGCACAGCCACAGCCGCCATTCCGACCGGATTTGTACGGGATTGCAATATGAGAACGCGGATCAAAGTGCCGAGGGATCGATCAGGAGCGGCTGCGAGTTGCGGGCGACACTCTGACGCGCCCCGTTTTCGCCAGTGGCAAGTCCGCATGGAAGCTGACTTGAAGCGAGTCCGGTGCACAGCGCGAGGGCGGGTGAGCGCCCGCCCATGGTACGGCGCGCGGCCCGGCGCCGCGCCGCGCGGGTATCCGCCGTCCGCGCACATAGCGACCCGCAGATCGGGCAAGACCGCGACGTGATCGGCGGATTACGCGCCTGATGCAGATCACGGTGAAACGTGGCGTCGTGGATGGGCGCTGACTATCCGCCTTACGCCGGTCGTTTTCCACAGTCGACGCCCGTCAAGCATCTCCATCGCGGCAAACACGGGGTCGCGACCGGAGCGTCGCCGGCGCCGTAATCGGGTTACGGCAGCTTGTCGTAGCCTTCGCCAAAACCCTTGAGGCCCATCGGAAAGCCGATGCCCTCCTCAGGAGTCTGGAAAATGAAGAAGGTCGCAACCTGGCCGGTCCGCAGCTTCGCGACAAGGTTATCGTCCATCACCACCTCGGCGTAGCAGCCCCGAGGCAGGCAGCGGACGAAGCCGGCCCGTCCGACATCGACATTGTCGATCTTGAGTCCAAGCCCGGCAGGCAGCAATACACCAAGCGGCGCCTGAACGCGCATCAAGCGAGATTTCTGGTCGGCCGTCTTGAGCACCAGCACCGTGATCCCGACATTGGCGCGATCCTCGGCGACGACGCTCTGGAACAGAGCGCATTGCTCGTTTTGCGCACCGGGCGGTGTTTCGCAGCGGATTTGCCAGTCGCCATGCACCGATCTCACGGCGCCTTGCGCCTGCGCTGCCGCGACGGTCGCAGCCAAGGCAAGTCCGGCCAATCAGGCAGCGCGCGCCACGCGGCGGGCGTGCAACAGCAATAGGGCAACTGAGCAACCAATGGGCGCAGCCGTCATCTCCAGGCCATCCAGCGTCATCGTGCTTTTCCCCGATCTCCGGTCATCCGGCGACGCGACGCGCAGCGGCGAATCAGTTCGGGACTCAAAGCCGCCATGATGCTTGCGTAACTCGACGCCGCGCCGTGTCAAGCTCACAAATTCGCCTCGCATGGAGCGGGGCGCGCCAAGCCATCGAGACCTCGTTTTCGGTTCCGCCTCGCCCCGCATTCGCGCCCATGCAACATGCAGAATTCGCTTATCAGCGCACATTGCGAGTACGGCGGAATTGTGGTTCAAAGCGCTGGCTTTTCGGCCGTGACGCCCTCTCGTGGCTGGAACACCGCTGCCGGCTCGCCGCAGCCGACGTCAGACCGCACCTTGCTTGTGGAATTACGGCACCGGTGGCGTTACGGTGCCCTCCGGCCATGCGCGCCGCGATCCAAGGAGTTGAAACAAAGATGCCGGTTTTCTTTCGAATCGCAGCGATCCTGGCGGTGGCCGCGTTTCTGCTGATGCCCGAGAGCGCGGCGCTTGCCGGCTTGGGTCAGCCCTCGCCATGGCAACTCGGCCTGCAGGATTCGGCAAGCCCGGTGATGGACGACGTCATTGGCTTTCACGACCTTCGTGCTGTGGATCGTCGTCGCTATCACCGCCTTCGTGCTTGCGCTGCTGCTCATCATCATCGTGAAGTTCAACGCGAGGGCGAACCCGACGCCGTCGCGCACGACGCATAACACGATAGTCGAAGTGCTGTGGACGGTCCTGCCGGTGCTGATCCTGGTTGTCGATCGCCCTGCCGTCGTTCCGCATCCTGTTCTATCAATTGAACACGCCGCCTGCGGACCTCACCGTAAAGGTCGACCGGGGTCACCTGGAACTGGAAATACGATTATCCCGATAACGGCGACTTCGAGTTCAACTCGCTGATCCTGCCCGACAAGGACCTCAAGCCCGGATCAGCCGCGCCTGCTCAGCGTCGACAACGAGATGGTGGTGCCGGTCAATAAGGTGATCCGCGTGCAGGTCACCGGCTTTGACGTGATCCACTCCTTTGCGGTGCCTTCGTTTGGCATCAAGATCGACGCCATTCCGGGACGGCTGAACGAAACCTGGTTCAAGGCGACCCAGGAAGGCTGGTATTACGGCCAATGCTCGGAACTGTGCGGCAAGGATCATGCCTTCATGCCGATCGCCGTGCACGTGGTCAGCGAAGGCGAGTTCGCCACCTGGGTCGAGGAGGCGAAGAAGAAATTCGCCGCGGTTCCGGCGGCCGGTCACCGTTGCCGCCGCAGACCTGCCGAGCAGGATCGCAAAGCCACCGTTGACCGGCCGCGTTCTCGCCGAGCGGCGATGGTGAGCGGTGATCGAGAGTAGAGACGAAGGAAAGTCAAGAATGGATACCCACGCGACCGCCGCACGGCGCCCACGAAGCCGATCACGGCCATCCGACCGGGTGGCGCCGTTTCGTCTATTCGACGAACCACAAGGACATCGGCACGATGTACCTCGTGTTCGCCATGATGCGCCGGCGTGATCGGCGGGCTGATGTCGATCGCGATCCGGATGGAACTGCATGAACCCCGGCGTGCAGTTCTTCCACGAACACCCATACCTTCAATGTGTTCACGACCGCGCACGGCCTCATCATGATCTTCTTCATGGTGATGCCGGCGATGATCGGCGGTTTCGGCAACTGGATCGTGCCGCTGATGATCGGCGCGCCGGACATGGCGTTCCCGCGCATGAACAACATCTCGTTCTGGCTGTTGCCGGCCTCGTTCGCGCTGCTGCTCACCTCGGCCTTCGTCGAAGGGCCATCCGGCTCCAACGGCGTCGGCGCCGGCTGGACCTTCTATGCGCCGCTGTCGTCCGTCACCGGGCATCCCGGGCCGGCGGTCGATTTCGCGCATCCTGTCGCTGCATCTCGCCGGCGCCTCCTCGATCCTCGGCGCGATCAATTTCATCACCACCATCTTCAACATGCGGGCGCCCGGCATGACGCTGCACAAGATGCCGCTGTTCGTGTGGTCGATCCTGGTGACCGTGTTCCTGCTGCTGCTCGCGATGCCGGTGCTCGCCGGCGCGATCACCATGCTGCTGACGGACCGCAATTTCGGCACCACTTTCTTCGACCCGAACGGGCGGCGGCGACCCGGTGCTGTTCCAGCACCTGTTCTGGTTCTTCGGCCATCCGGAAGTCTACATCCTGATCCTTCCCGGCTTCGGCATGGTGAGCCAGATCGTCGCCACCTTCAGCCGCAAGCCGGTGTTCGGCTATCTCGGCATGGCCTACGCCATGGTGGCGATCGGCGTCATCGGCTTCGTCGTCTGGGCGCACCACATGTACACGGTCGGCATGTCGAGCGGCGCGCAGGCCTATTTCGTCGCCGCCACGATGGTGATCGCGGTGCCGACCGGCGTGAAGATCTTCTCCTGGATCGCCACCATGTGGGGCGGCTCGATCGAGTTCAAGACGCCGATGCTGTGGGCGATCGGCTTCATCTTCCTGTTCACCATCGGCGGCGTCACCGGCGTCGTGCTCGCCAATGCCGCGATCGACCGGGTGCTTGCAGGATACCTATTACGTGGTGGCGCATTTCCACTACGTGCTGTCGCTCGGCGCCGTGTTCACGATCTTCGCCGGCTGGTACTACTGGTTCCCGAAGATCACCGGCTACATGTACGACGAGTGGATCGGCAAGCTGCACTTCTGGGTCACCTTCGTCGGCGTCAACATGGTCTTCTTCCCGCAGCACTTCCTCGGCCTCGCCGGCATGCCGCGCCGCTACGTCGACTATCCGGACGCCTTCGCCGGCTGGAACATGGTCTCCTCGATCGGCTCCTACATCTCCGGCTTCGGCCTGCTGATCTTCTTCTTCGGCATGGCGCGCGCCTTCATGCGCAAGGAGCGCGCCGCCGCCAATCCGTGGGGACCCGGCGCGACCACGCTGGAATGGACGCTGCCGTCGCCGCCGCCGTTCCACCAGTTCGACGTGCTGCCGCGGATCACCGGAAGTGCCGTCGCCGCGGGTACCGGCGCGGCAGCAATCCCGCGCCGGCTCGATGACCATACCGAGCCCATGAAGACCGGATGCCGAACGCGCCGCGCCATGACGCGATTTGACTGCAGTCGAAGACACCGCCGGATGTCCACAGGATTCGCCGTCAGCGAGGCCTCGGTCGGCGACTATCGTCGCGCTGATGAAGCCGCGGGTGATGTCGCTCGTGGTGTTCACCGCGTTGGTCGGCCTCATGGTCGCGCCAGGCCATCTGCATCCGGTGCTCGGCTTCGCGGCGCTGCTGTGCATCGCCATCGGCGCCGGCGCGGCCGGCGCGCTCAACATGTGGTTCGACGCCGACATCGACGCGGTGATGTCGCGCACCGCGCAGCCGGCCGATCCCGGCCGGCCGGGTGATGCCGCAGGAGGCGCTCGGCGTTCGGCATGACGCTGGCGTTCGGCTCGGTCGCGGTGCTCGGGTCTCGTCGCCAACTGGCTTGCCGCCGCGCTCCTCGCCTTCACGATCTTCTTCTATGTCGCGATCTACACGATGCGGCTCAAGCGCTCGACGCCGCAGAACATCGTCATCGGCGGCGCCGCCGGGGCCTTCCCGCCGATGATCGGCTGGGCTGCCGCGACGCGGCGCGATCGGCTTCGAATCGGTGCTGCTGTTCCTGATCATCTTCTTCTGGACGCCGCCGCATTTCTGGGCGCTGGCGCTGTGGCGGGCGCAGGACTATGCGCGCGCCGGCATTCCGATGCTGCCGGTCGTCGCGGGCTTCCGCTGAAACGCGGCGCGCAAATCCTGGTCTATGCGCTGGTGCTGGCGCCGGTCGGGGCTTCGCCATGGCTGTTCGGCTATGCCGGCCTGCATCTATGGCGCGATCTCGGTGATTGCCGCGGCGTGGTGATCGTCGCTCTTTCGGTCAGCATCATGCTGGCCGGCGACGGGCCGGCAGAGCCGGCGTGCCGCCAAGCGGCTGTTCGGCTTGTCGATCGCTTATCTGTTCGCGCTGTTTGCGGTGCTGTTGCTCGACGACCGGCTCGGCGCACCCGGTCGCGGCTTGCTGTGAGATCGGCTCGCGGGTTGCGGGATGATCAATGGATACCAAAGACCGCAAAGACGGCATCGTGCTCACCGAGGAGCAGAAGCGGCGCCGCCGCGCCCGCTCGATCGCTATCGCGCTTGCGCTCGGATGCGCTGGTGTTGCTGTTCTATGTCGTCACCATCGTCAAGCTCGGCCCGGATGTGTTACGGCGGCCGCTATGAGCCAAGATGATGAGAATCGGCAGCATTGACCGGTAGGGCGCAAGCGACGGCGCGGATCGCCGCCGTTGCGATGGCGGTCGCGGATCAGGACCATGGCTGAAAAGGCGAACGAGAAGTTGAACGAGAACTGCCAAATCGAGTGCGACGGCACTCCCGTGTCCGTTTCGGCGGCACCGGTCCGCACCTCGGACGGCGAGCACCGGAAACCGCGGTGGCGACGGCCGTCCGCCGATCTCGTTGTCGCGACCGCCTGCGGGGTGTTCGTGGCGTTGATGGTCGGCGCGGCCTATGCGGCAGTGCCGTTCTACAGCTGGTTCTGCCGCGCGACCGGGTTCGGCGGAACGCCGCAGATCGTCCATGCCGTGCCCAGCGCGAGTCTCGGATCGGCGGATCGACGGTGCGGTTCGATTCCAATGTTGGTCCCGGCCTGCCATGGCGGTTCGAGCCAGAACGGACCTCGATCGACTGTCGCATCTCGGCGAGGTGGTGACGATCTATTACCGAGTCACGAACCTTCCGCCTCGGCGACGACGGCGCAGGCGGTCTACAATGTCGCGCCCGGCACCGTCGGCGCCTATTTCGACAAGATCAACTGCTTCTGCTTTACGCGAGCAGCAGCTCGGCGCCGCGGCGAGAAACGCGAATGGCGGTCGTGTTCTATGTCGATCCGGAGATCGACCAAGGATTCCGACCAGGACGACCTCAACACCATTACGCTGTCCTACACCTTCTATCCGGTTGCGTGCCACCGAGGCCGGGCATTGGCGGATCAGCGCGGTCGCGGCGGAGGCCCGCGGCAAGAGTTGACTGTCGAGGGTGCGCGGTGACAAGGCGCGCGCCGAAGCAGTACGGAGAGGACGATGGCCGACGCCCACGCGAAACATCATGACTACCATCTGGTCGACCCTAGCCCCTGGCCGGCCGTCGGCTCGATCTCAGCTTTCGTCTTGGCGGTCGGTCTGCATCAGCTGGATGCAATCACTCCTTTGCGCGAGCGCGCCCTATTGTCTTCGGCGCCGGTGCCATCGGGGTGCTCTACACGATGCTGTCGTGGTGGCGCGACGTCATCAACGAGGCTCGAGCATCGGCGGCTTTCACACGCCGCGTGGTGCAGATTTCCCATCGCTACGGCATGATCCTGTTCATCGCGTCCGAGGTGATGTTCTTTGTCGCCTGGTTCTGGGCCTATTTCTCGACGCGCCCTGTTCCCGACCGATGTCCATCAGGTGATGCGCGCCGACTTTCTCGGCCACATGTGGCCGCCCAAGGGTATCGAGACCTTCAACCCATGGCATCTGCCGCTGCTCAACACGCTGATCCTGTTGACCTCGGGCACGACCGTGACCTGGGCACATCATTCGCTGCTGCACGGCAATCGCAATGGCCTGAAGCTTGGCCTGA
The DNA here is from genome assembly GCA_963844635.1 of uncultured Alphaproteobacteria bacterium. Classification (GTDB taxonomy): domain Bacteria; phylum Pseudomonadota; class Alphaproteobacteria; order Rhizobiales; family Xanthobacteraceae; genus JAJPKK01. The sequence continues at coordinate 215,607 of CAWJPD010000008.1, read as the reverse complement.
TGCTGACAATCGCGCTCGGCTTGTCGTTCACTTGCGTCCAAGCCTGGGAATATTACCACGCGCCGTTCCACTTCGCCGGCAACATCTATGGCGCGACCTTTTTCATGGCGACCGGCTTCCATGGCGCCCATGTCATCATCGGATCGATCTTCCTGATCGTGTGCCTGATCCGCGCCTTTGCCGGTGCCTTCACGCCGAAGCAACATCTCGGCTTCGAGTTTGCCGCCTGGTACTGGCATTTCGTCGACGTGGTGTGGCTGTTCCTGTTTGCCTGCATTTACGTTTGGGGCTCCGGGGCTGCTGGTGAGTAGGGCGCGCATTGAGGACGCTGGACGAAAGCAAACCTGGGAAGGCTGCCGCCGCGATAGCTGCGCGAGGCACTAACGCGATGATCGCGGGGCGATGATGCCGGACCAGAGCGGCTTCGCGCCGGTATCGCCGCTGTGGGCCGGGCTGACATGCCGCTGCCCACGTTGCGGGCAAGGCAGGCTGTTCCGCAGCTTCCTTACGCTCGCGCCACGTTGCGAGGCGTGCGGGCTTGATTATTCGTTCATCGATTCGGGCGATGGACCTGCGGTATTTGTCATCTTCTTTGCCGGCTTTATCGTCGTCGGCGCGGCGCTCATCGTTGAAGCGACGTACCAGCCGCCATTCTGGCTTCATGCCGCATTGTGGGGACCGCTGATCCTGCTTACCACACTCGGGCCGTTGCGTCCGATGAAGGGCCTCATGATCGCGCTCCAGTATCATCACAATGCCGCCGAAGGCAGGTTCGAACGCGGGCCGGGGCCATGACGCGCGGCCGCGCGCTGTCCCCCCCTCCCGTTTCTGCGCGAGAGCCTAGCTCCGAAGCCGGGATCAATAAGAGTGAGGCCCCTCGCTGCGACCAAACCTCCGGCGCGGCCGCGCGGCGCCCTGGCGTGTTGCTGCAAAGCCTCGCTGTCCTGGGGGCGATTTTGGTGCTGATCGGTCTCGGCAACTGGCAGCTCGAACGAAAGGCCTGGAAAGAGGGATTGCTCGCCACGCTGGCGCAGCGCCTTTCCGACGCTCCGGTTGCCATGCAGCCACGTGCTCAGTGGGCCGAACTCACGCCAGCCGATGATGAATTTCGCCGCGTCGACGTCATCGCCGCTTTCGAGAACGACAAGGAAGGTCTCGTCTACACGCCCGGCTCGTCGCTGCGCGAAACCGGCGGTGGCCCCGGATACTGGGTGTTCACGCCGGCACGCCTTGCCGATGGCAGCCGCGTGATGGTGAATTGAGGTTTTGTACCCGAAGGTCGCCAAAATCCCGCGACGCGCACCGATGGGCAAGTGTCAGAGCCGCTCCATCTCGTTGGGGTGCTCCGCTGGCCGGAAGTCCCGGGGCTGTTCACGCCAGGCGCGGACCCAGCGCACAATCTGTGGTTCGCCCGCGATTTGGCGGCGATCGCGGCGAGCAAGGGGGTCAGCGTCGCCCCGTTCTACCTGGAGCTGGAGAGCCCAGAGCCGCCTGGCGGCCTTCCTTTGGCAGGGAAGCTCATGCCCAACCTGCCCAACAATCATCTGCAATATGCAATCACGTGGTTCGGCCTGGCGCTGGTCTTTGCCGGCGCCTACGTGTTCTGGCTGTTCGGCGGCTGGCGCAACAGGCTCGCCTCTGGCGGTCTGCAGACCCATGCGGCCGCTTCGGACTGAGGGCGCCGGAAGCCTTCTTCGGAATCCGCGGCTGCGGTGACGCGTTCGTAGGACAAATCGCCCCTATTGAGCGGGATGCGTTCATCTTGAAGCGCCCCCCGCTCGATTTCTTTTTGCGCATCCGTCGCGGACTGCGCTCGACGACGGGCGCGCGGTGATTTTGCGCATGATCATTCTCCGAAAAGTCTGCAACTTTTCGGGATCATGCGCCAGCCTTGGTGACGCCCAGCAGGTCGCCGATGAAATTGGCGGCGGCCAGGCCTTCGTAAGTGCCGGTGTGCATCGCGGCGCGGTACATCGCGTCCTCGAACACGCTTTTCGCCTCGTCCTCGCTGAGGATTCCTTTCGCGATAAGCGCGTCAACGAGCGCTGCAGCGATCGCGCCTCCCGCAATACCCATTCCCACCGCTTTGGGACTCGTGGTCATCATCGTCTCCCGTGTTGTGGGCCGGCATGGCCCACGCCTTTCAAGACTTGGCGCGCTGCGGCAAGCTCGGCGCTGATCCGTCGCTGTCGCATTAGCGCGGGATGCGTTCAGTTTGAATTGCCTGCCGCTCGATTATCTTGATTTTGCGCATGGTGTTGGTCCGAAAAGTCCGCGGGCGATTTTACGGGATCATGCGCTAAGACGCTCGCGCGCGTCGCCGTGGCCGGCGCCCTCAATCCGGAACGGCTTCGCCTATTCCCACCCAAGCGCCAGATCGTCACGATGGATCATCTCGGCCCGCCCGTCGATCCCGAGGAGGAACGGAATATCGCCAGAGGGACGGCCCTTCACCTTTTCCGCGTCGCCGGCATCATAGGCGATGAGGCCGCGTCCGATTTCGGCGCCGTCGGGTCCGCGCAGGATGACGGCGTCGCCGCGGGCAAATCGACCTTCGACTCGGACCACTCCGACAGGCAGCAGGCTGTTGCCGCGGCGCAGCGCCGCGACTGCGCCGGCGTCGACGGTCAATGTTCCCTTCGGCTCGAGCGAGCCGGCGATCCACTTCTTGCGCGAGGCCACCGGATTCCCAGGGGTCAGAAACCAGGTCATCGGCGCCGTCGCCGCGATCGCCTGCAACGGGTGCTCGACCCGGCCGGACGCGATCGCCATATGGGTTCCGCCGGCGGTGGCGATCTTGGCAGCCTCGATCTTGGTTTGCATGCCACCGCGCGAAAGCGCAGAAGCGGCAGCGCCGGCCATCGCCTCGATCTGCGGTGTGATGCGCGATACCACCGGCACTAGCTTGGCGTCTGTGCTCCGCCCTGGCGGAGCCTCGTAGAGGCCATCGACGTCCGACAGCAGGATCAGCAGATCGGCGCTGGCCATGGTGGCGACGCGTGCCGCCAGCCTGTCATTGTCGCCATAGCGGATCTCGTTGGTGGCGACGGTATCGTTCTCGTTGATCACCGGAACGGCGCGCCATTCAAGCAGCTTGGCGAGCGTGGAGCGCGCATTCAAGTAACGGCGCCGCTCCTCGGTATCGCCGAGCGTCACAAGAATCTGGCCGGCGCGAATGCCATGACGATCGAGCGCCTCTGACCAGATGCGAGCCAGCGCGATTTGGCCGACCGCGGCAGCCGCCTGGCTGTCATCGAGCTTCAGCGGCCCCGGCGCAAGCTTGAGCACCGAGCGGCCGAGGGCAATCGCGCCGGAGGACACGACGAGCAGGTCGCGCCCGTCGCGATGCAGCCCGGCGAGGTCGTCGACCAGGGAGGCGAGCCATTCCTGTTTCACCGCGCCGGCTTCGGCGTCGATCAGGAGCGACGATCCCACCTTGACGACGATACGCCGAAAATCGGTGAGCGTCGGGAGCTTGCCGGCCATCTTGAGCAGTCATTGAGCGGGATGTGCTCAGATTGAAACGCTTCCCACTCGGTCGCCTTTGATTTTGCGCATGATCTTGTCCGAAAAGTCTGCAACTTTTCGGGATCATGCTCTGGGGTCCGCCGGCATCTGGCCGACCCCTCGGATGTAGCAGGGCAGGAACGGGAAGGAAACGCCTCTCCAGGTTCCGCAGCCGGGTTGGATCGCGGGGCGGCCAGCGCGTACTCCGCTGTGGATCAGGCACAGCATGATTCCGCTGGAAGGCCGCGCGCATTAGGATCGTGCATTGTGATCGAGTCGCAACTCACGAGACGACATCGACGGCAACAGCCATGAACCCAAGCGACGGCGAGTTCCGCCGCACTCCCGAGGATATTGTCAATCGCATCCTGACCGGTCATGCGGCGAAGGAGCTTGCGGCGTTTCCGGAGGGCTCCGTCGATCTCGTGGTCACCTCGCCGCCCTACTGGACCGCAGTCGAATACGAGCACGGACAGCATCCCTGGACCTCCTACAACGCCTACCTCGCCGATATGCAATCCGTGTGGTCCCAATGCGCCCGGGTGCTGCGGCCGAACGGCAAGCTGTGCATCAATGCGCCGCTGATGCCGATCCCCAAACAAGTCATTCCCCAACACACCCGGCATCTGAAGAACATCGCATTCGATATGGAATTGCGGCTGCTGAAAGAGACCGACCTTGAACGTTACAGCCTGTTCGTGTGGCAGAAACAGACCTCGAAGATGATGTTCGGCAGCTATCCGCATCCCGGCAACATCATCGAGAACAACACCGTCGAGTTCATTAACGTGTATGTGAAGCCCGGCAAGCCCCCGAAATTCGCGGCTAATGTGAAATCGGCTTATGTGCTGTCGCGCACCGAGTGGCTCGATCTCACGCAACAGGTCTGGTTCATGTACCCGCAAGATGTAAAACGCGGAGGCGATCATCCGGCCCCCTTCCCAGAGAAGCTGCCGGCGCGCCTGATCCGCCTCTATACATTCGGCGCTGCGGGTGATTTTCCGGGCGAGATCGTGCTCGATCCCTTCGTGGGAACGGGTACCACCTGCGCCGTTGCCAAGCGCATGAATCGCCGCTTCGTCGGGATCGACATCAATCCGCGATATGCGCGCAGTGCCGAACAACGCGTGCACAATGTTCCCGTGGCTGAGCCGTTTTGGCTGATCGGGCGCGCCACCCATCCCGGCAGGCAGGAGCTTGAGAGACTTGCCTGCGTCGAAGCAGGCAGCGCTGGAAAGATCGCTTTCGCGAAGCACAAGCGAAAAACTTTTGGGCGCAGGATCGCGATCGACAGCGAGAAGCAAACTACGATCGTGTCGGCAGGAGAGCGGACTCCTTAAGCCGCGCCATCGCCTGCCCACGTGGAAGAGAGGAGCGCGCGACGCTGCCTCGGCAACAGCGGCGTTCCATTCTCGCAAGGCGGTGATCGTGATAGTCTTTTTGCTCTAACGGCCCCGATTGACAGCTTTTTCTTCGCCAGCCACTGCAAAAGGAGGCAGGGTCATGAAAGCAGAACACGACCGTAGACAATTCCTCGCCAAGTCGCTGCTGCTCGCCGGCGCAGCCGGCCTCGCCGGCGGATTGCAGCCGGGCCTCGCATCCGCACAGACGGCGCCGCGCCCGATCCGGCGGTCCGAGCGCCACGACGACACCTTCATTTTTGACCGGAAGCCTTTCAAATGGCCGGGCAACAACACGATTGCGGTGTGGTTCGCGCCGAATGTGGAGGTGTGGAATTACGACTCAGCGGCCGGCGTCGGCATCACGCCCAATCCCACCCAATATGTCCCGGACGTCTTCAACTCGACTTGGCGCGAATACGGAATCCGGGTCGGTCTGTGGCGCATCGCCGATGTGTTCGACGAGGCCGGCGTCAAGGCGACGGTGGCACTCAATTCGCAGGTCTGCGATGTCTACCCGAAGGCGATCGACGAAATGAAGAAGCGCGGCTGGGAGTTCATGGGGCACGGCACCACGAATTCCACCTCGCTCGCCGGCCTCGCTCCGGACGTGGAGCGCAACACGATCCGCAACATTTTATCCACCATCGAGCAGGCGACCGGCAAGAAGCCGCGCGGCTGGCTCGGCTCGGGGCTGCTGGAAACCTACAACACGCTCGACATCCTCGCCGAGGAGGGCGTGGTCTATTGCGGCGATTGGAACAATGACGACCAGCCGATTCCGTTGAAGGTGAAGTCCGGCAAAATGTTCGGGATTCCTTATTGCAATGAGGTGAACGACATCTCGGTCTATCTGCGCAAAGGCTGGACCGGCGAAGAATATCTCCGCTCGGTGATGGACCAGTTCGACACGCTTTATTCGGACAGTCACAAGCGTCCGGTGGTGCTCGGCCTGCCGCTGCACCCGATGATTTCCGGCCAGCCGCTGCGCATCAATTATCTGCGCCGCTTCGTCGCTTACATGAAGGAGCACGAGGGGGTCTGGTTCACCACCGGCAGCGAGATCGTCGACGCTTATCAGGCGGCGGTGTGAGGACCCAGCCGGGCTTGTGTCGCGGGACTCCTCGGTTGAGGAGGCCCCGTACCGGCGGTCAGAGTGAAAGAGTCGGAGCGCGCCCACCTCCTCACCCTCGGAAGCGCCTGCGTTGCGTGCGCTTCCGCCCTCTCGCCCCCCTTCCCGCAAGGCTTCAAAAGCGAATCTCTGAGCTTTGGCGGGAGGGGGAGAGGTCGGAGGGCCGAAGGCCTGACCGCGTGAGGAGGAGGCGTCACGGGATGAATCATTCTCTCCTGTGATTCCGTGTGCAGTGCCCCCATCACAATGGGACTCTTGCCTTCGGCCAGCGGTCCGGAATGCGAGCGGCGCAGCCCGGGCCCGTCCCGCTGCCGCTCTTTTGCGGGCACCGCGGGCCTGTGCGAGGCACCGCGGCCTGCGCGAGGCACCGCGGCCTGCGCGAGGCACCGCGCGCGAGACAACGGGCCTGCGCTTTGCCAAGCCGCTCGCGGGGACTATAACCGCGGCCCAGCGGCCCCGCGCGCGGGCCTGCGGAGGGGTGGCCGAGTGGTTGAAGGCGCACGCCTGGAGAGCGTGTATACGGGAAACCGTATCGTGGGTTCGAATCCCACTCCCTCCGCCACGTTTTGATTTTTTTTGATGGAATTTCAATGTCATAAAAGATTACGTTAAAGTTCTACCCCCAGACATTGACCATTCGGAATGGCGGATTTTGACGAATGAAAGCGACCGAATGACCATGAAAAAACAGTAGCGAAGCACGCGGGTGGCCGTTCAGGCCGCGGTGCAAAGCGGTGATCCGCGGGGCGGCCGAAGGCTGCGCGCAATCGCTCGACCATTGCCGTGAAGTCCATGCGTTTAAGGCGCAGCCGAGCCGCTGACGCGCAAGATAATCGAGCTTGCGCTGCGCGCTTCAAGCAAGTGTCAAGTGGCGCTTAAGTTGGCCCCTCGACAGGTAATTCCGATCGCGCGGCACAGATTATTGTGATGGCCCCGGCCCAAGAGCAGGCTGGGAGGACGGCGGCCGCCGCGACCGCCCGACGTTCGTGCTGGCGCGATCGCCCGGCGGCACCGAGGTGTTGAACTTCGCCTCCTCGATCACGGCACGGCTGACGATCTGCGCGCCGCCGGCAGAGAAGGCCGGGGCGCGACCAAACGGTTGCTTTGCGCATGATCCCGTAAATTTGCAGACTTTTCGGACAAGATCATGCGCAAAATCAATGATAATCGAGCGCGAGGCGATTCAACCTGAACGCATCCCGCTCTAGTAGGACCGGCGCAGAATGGTCATGAGGCAAGACCAGTGACATGAACAAGTTTCCGACCCAGGCACGCCGGACTCGTCCAACTCGCACTCTCGAGGAGCGAAGGAAAGACGGGTTCAGCATGCGAGAGAGCGTGCCGCGTAGCGCGCACGCCGAGTGGTCCCCGTCGACCGACCGAGCGGATCCGGTGGCGATCCTCATCGAGCAGGGCAAGAGCCGGATTCAGGAACTCTTGCCGGTCCGCTACGCCCGAATGAAGGCAGACCCTTTCGCCTTTCTACGCGGGGCAGCGGCAGTGATGGCCATGGACCTCGCGAAAACAGCGAAGACCAAGATTCGGGTGCAATCCTGCGGCGACGCCCATTTGGCGAATTTCGGTGCCTACGCCACCCCGGAAGGCACACCCGTTTTCGATATCAACGATTTCGACGAAACCTTGCCCGCACCTTTCGAATGGGACGTCAAGCGGCTCGCCGCCAGTCTGGCGGTGGCCGGACGGGTGGCGCAATCCTCAAAGAAGGAATGCAAGAGACTCGCCTTTAATGCCGCGCGCGCTTATCGTGAGCACATGGCAGAGCTCGCGCCGCTTCCGCCTTTGGAAGCCTGGAGCCGACGCATCGACCTTACGCATGCCATCGCCGGGATCGATTCTGCCAAACTGCGTGAGACGCTGAAGGCGCGCCTCGCCAAAATTCTGCAAAGTGCCGCCCGACATTACGGGCTGGTGGAGAAGCACGACGGAGCCTTTCGCATCCGTGAGAAGTTGCCGCTGGTGCGGCACCTCAAAAAGCACGAATTGCATGCTCGCAAGGCGTTGCCCTCTTATGCCGGGACACTGCAAGAGGATCGGCTGGTACTACTCCAACGTTACGCGCTGCACGACGTGGCATTCAAAACTGTCGGCGTCGGCAGCGTTGGTACGTTTTGCGCGATCGCGCTGCTCATTTCGGGAGGCGGTGCGCCGTTGCTGCTCCAGATCAAGGAAGCGCAGCAGTCGGTGCTTGCTCCTTTCGCGGGTGCATCCGAATACGCCAATCAAGGCCAGCGCGTCGTCCTGGGCCAGCGAATGCTACAGGCCGCAACCGACATATTTCTCGGATGGACCCAAAGCACGATCCAAGATCGACATTTCTATGTGCGGCGGCTCAAGGATGGGCGGCTTGCCGACATCGGCACCAGACTGGCAACGACCTTGCCTTTCTACGCGAAACTGTGCGGACGTACACTTGCGCGCGCGCACGCACGGGCAGGCGATGCGGCCATCATAGCGGGTTACCTGGGCCACGGGACGGCGTTTGACGACGCAATCGGAGAGTTTGCACTGGCTTACGCCGAACAGACAGAACGGGATTGGAAGGCCTTCCTGGCCGCAATCAAGGCCGGGCGCATCGTCGCCGGACAGCCGTAAACGATCCTTTCGCGATCAGCTGCGACGGGAGGCATGCAAGGCGACAACACAGGACGCCGCGGTCGCGACCCACGACATTTTCTTGCCGGAACCGGGATTGCAACAAGCACCCTCGGTGTCCCGCCTGACGGCCAGCCCGAGCGGCTTCGTCATCCGCGCGATACGCCCGCGGTCGCCGGGACCTATCGGTCCCGGGCACATCTGGCAGCGAGAGCGAAACTCCTCAGCCTGAGCAGAGCGAAGTCTCCGGGCAGATCGGGCGGCCCAGTTTTACTGATCGGCGTTTTCGTCGCGCGCATTGGCGCGAATAACCTCTTTCCCGTTCGGCAGCTTGGCTTGGATGAATTGGCCGCCGCGGGTCCCGTCCTTCATTGGGTGGAAGGTCACCGATACGGCGTCCCCGGGCCTCACGGTGTCGGCGTGCATGCCCATGGTGACGAGACGCGAGGTCGAGCTCATTTCGAATGCCCATACGGCCGGCTTGCCAGACTTTTCGTCCATGACCGAGATGCGCAGCCACGAGTGCGGATTGACCCACTCGAACTCTTTCACCGTGCCTTGCAGGGTGGTCGTTTTTTCGGCGTCGAACATTGCGAAGGAGTGATGCGCAAGGGCGGGTGCGGCCAACGCGACGACCGTGAAGGCGGCCAAGCTGATGACTTTCACGTTCATGGGCCTCTCCTCAAATGATTTGGCTAATCGTTTTTTTATCTGCTAACATTGTAACATAACATAACGAAACCCGACAAGTGACCTGCGGCGCCGTCAACTTCCATTTGCCGCGGACGAGGTTACGCCCCTTAAGGGTTCTCAGGATTTCACGGGAGGCAGGGATGCGTTGGACCGCTTTGGCGACTGCGATGGGGGCGGTGCTCGCGGCAACGACGGCGCCGGCTATGGCGGCCTGGCACGGCTATATCAGCCATCCTTTCGGGTTCGCCTTCGCGGCGCCGGGCGAACTCAAGGTCGAGAAGGGCAGCTATCGAAGCGACATCGCGGGCCCGCGCGATACACTGGTCTACAGCTTCAGCGACGATGGCATCGAATACAAGGCCGTGGTCATTGACATGACCGACAAGGCCAATGACGCGGCCAACTTGCTTGGCGAAGCTGAATATCTTTTCGTCCAGGGGAAGAAAGTCCTGAATGACCGGATCGACCGGTTCGATCGTCAATTGGGACGCAAGCTCACGATCGATCTGCCGAATAACGGCGGGCGCGCAACGGCGGCCTTCTACTTCATCAACGGGCGCGTCATTTCGCTTCAGGCCTCGGTCCCCGGCAACGGCGATTATGATACGCCTGACATGGGTCGGTTCGTCGACTCGCTGACGTTCTTCACGGTTCGCGCGGACGACAATGCGACCGAACTGCCTCCAGGCTCGAAGTGATCGAACCTTTGAGGGCGGCCGACAGCGGCGACTGTGGCGCCTCGTGCGTGGAAAGCGCAACCGACACCCCGGCAGCCGGCAGAGGCGCAGCAAACTCTGGGAGGATCTGATGCACAATTCGGGACTGCTGGCGATGGCGGGCGCCGCCATGCTGATGGTGACGATGCCGGCGCAGGCCGCGTGGAAAACCTATGTGAACAAGGACTTGGGGATTTCCTTCCAGGCGCCGGGGGATGTCAAGGCGAGCATCGGCACCTTCCGCGGCGAGATTGCCGGACCCCGACAGACCATCACGTACCGTTCCATGGACGACAATATCGAATACAGGGTGACGATCATGAGCTTCCACCAATCTCAGGCGGAAGGTGCCACCCTCCTCGGCGAACGCGAATATATGTTTTTGAACCGAAAGGCGCCGGTGTCGGACACCGTTGCCAAAGTCGGATCGGGCAAGGATGCCGTCTATGGTCGCAAGATCGTGACGGACCTGCCCGAAAATAAGGGCCGCGCAACCGGCGTGTTCTTTTTCAACCGAGGTAAGCTGATCACGTTCGAGGCGATCGTTCCGCCGAACGGCAACAAGGCTTCTCCCGATCCTGATCGCTTTGTTGATTCTGTCGCCTTCGCGCCGACACCGGCACAATCCGGTGCCGTCCAGCTCGAAACCCCCCAGCTCGACTGACCCTCGCTGCATCCCCGCTCGGGCGGGCCACATTCAACGGACGCGCACGAGGGACCGGATTACCGGCGCAGCGCTTCGATGGCGTCTTCGATGCGACTGCGCGTTTTTTCGGCTTCTTCGAGGTGACGCGCCTCCTGCTCGACGCGTTGCATCGTCACCCAATTGACGAGGGGACCGACATCGGCGCTGCGGCGCGGCGCGCCGAGCGGTCCTTTCAGCGCGACAGTCATTTGCGGTCGTTCGCCCGAAAGGGCGTTTTGGCGCTGCGGCCCTTTCATTTCGAGACGCATGTCGATTTGGCCGTCTGTGAGGCCGACCGAAATCGAGCCGCCAATATCGAAATTCGGTGTCGGGGTCGCGAATCGGATTAGCTGGGCCCGTCCGCTGGAGATCGTAAACGATGCGATCGCGCCAGCAAGTTTCAGCCGCCCAGCGTCGAGCGCCGTGCCGGCAAACTGGGCGAGCCGGCTCGGATTGGACGCAAGCGCGTGATCGCGTTCCAGTGCGCCAATCGTGGCATCGATCGCATTGGGGTCGAGGCCGGCGATTTCGAAACGCTCTGCTTCGATGGTACCGGCGCCGGTTAGCGCCCCCATCAGCGAGGCGGGGCTCATGCCCTGGCCCTGGAGATCGGCCGCAATCGTCACGCGGCCCGAAGCCGGGACCCGTAACGCGCTGGCGAACAATGCCGGCATATCAGCCTTGCTGAGCTCGACATGCGAGCCGAGCGACACGCCCCCCGCGTCGCGCCGCACCTGGGCGTCGAGCGAGAGCTGCCCGTCGGCGACCTTTCCGGTAACGCCGGTCAGAGAAAAGCCTGACGGCTTGAGATGCAACGTCCCGGCGAACGTGCGGGCGACGAGGATGCCGGGCCAGCTCACATTGCCGACACGAAATTCGACCGCCCCCTCCATCGCCGGCACGGACGGTTGACCGAAAGGCTCAGCGGACCACCATGTCGACGCCGCGCTGTTCGCCGGCGCCCCGGTCAGCAGACCTATCAGCGCCGCGCCGTCGAGCTGATCGGCTTCGATTCGGCCATTGACCTGTAGCGGCGGGTCGAGGCCAAGCAGGAGTTGGCCCTTGACATCGGAACCGGCAATCTTGCCGGACAGGCCGATCAGGTTCACGGTCTCGCCACCGATCTCGACGTGCGCGCGCAAATCCACCGGCACCAAGGCACCGGGACCTCGACGCGGCAGCCGTGCATCGGCTGCCCGCAATGTGACGTCGAGCGTACCGGCGCCCATAACGGACAGATTGCCGCTTGCCGAGGCATCGACATTGCTGCCGGCGAAATGCCCCTCGACCCGGAACCCGCTGTCCGCATGCCCTTCCGCAAACAGCGTCGTGGAAGCTGGCCGAGCGTCCGCGTTAACCAGCGTATCGAGGCCCAACATTGCGGCAAGCGGGCCGGCCTGTGGCCCGTCGAGGCGCCCTTCGACCCGCAGCGCCGCTTTGGAAAGTGACCCCAGCTCGCCGGTGGCGTTGGCCTTGAGCGTCACGCCATTTCCTGCGACCTTGCCAGACAGCTTGAGAGTAGCAGTTTGCGTGCCAACCCCGTTCGCGGGGCGCGGCTCGAAGTCGAGCGTGCCGCTCAGCGAAACATCGGACACCCGCTCCCCAAGCCGGCGCAGCGGGTCCACCGCGTCGGGGAAGAAGGTGTCGGCCAAGGTCACCAGAGGGGCAAGCCGCGGCGTTGCAACTGACATTTTGATCGAACCGCGCGCAGCGTCCCCGATCGTCTCGACATGACCGCTGGCCACGATCGCCGCATCGCCGACATTCGCAATCGACAGCTGGTCGATCTTCAATCCGGATGAATCAAAGGCGAGCACGGCACGGGCATTCTTTGCCTCGATGCCCGAATAGCTCGCATGGCCGAGGTCGAGAGCGAGCTTGACCTCGCCCGGGCGGGTGAAATTCGTCGGCCCGAACACCGCATTGCCGAGAGCGATGGCGCGATTAAAGTCGATCTCGCTGGCAGCGAGCGCGGCCTCGATGCGTGCCGGCGCGGTGTCCGATGCGAAACGATAGGACAGCTTGCCTTGCAAGGTCTTGCCGTCGATCTCGGCGCGAAGCTCCTCCACCGCGACACGCTCGCTGCCGAGCGCCACCGTTCCGCTTCCGCTCATCCGCCCGAGGGGAACTCGGCCGGCGCCGCTCTGTCCTTCAAGCCAGCCAAACAGAAGGGAGGGATCGCTCGAATCGATCTTCACGGGGCCGGAGAAGCCGAGCTGGCCTCCCGTCGTCGCAACTTTGCCGACCGCATGCAGCGTGGTTGCGCCCGGAGTCTGAGGTCGAGTGCAGCCACGTTCCAGCCGATCGGCGTGTGCTCGACATTGGCGTGAACGGAAGTCAAAGTGGCGCCGGCCAAGGTGACGTTGTCGAGAGCGACGTCAAGATGAATCTGGGACGTCCGGCAGAGCCGAGCTGGCGCGGCTATCGTCGAGGAGAGCTTTCGCCATTTCCAACGGCAGCTGCTTTCCTCCCGGGTTGCCAAAAACGCGATCGACATCGATCTGCCGCACCGAAAGTGTTGTCGCAATCCGCGGGTCGCGGCCGAAATGCATTTCGGCCGATCCCGTGCCGTGGATCGCGCGGACATCCGGTCCATACTGCAGATCGAATTGCGCAACGCGGGCGCTCGCGGCGGTGGCTTTGACCTTGCCGGTGAGCTTCCACGGTTCCTTGTAAGTCGGCCGTCCGCCGCCCGTCGCCTTGCCGACCACGCGCGACAGGGTCATATCGCCCTCAAAGCTCGGGCGACCTTCGTCGACCCGCAGCGTGCCCTCGGTCTCAAGAGTCACGGCCCGCTCCTCGGGATCGATGCCGAGCCGCAGCTTCATTGCCCCATCGTCGCCCAAGTGGCCTGCCGCCAGGCGGAACGCAAACTGCTCGCCCGCCGCCACGAAACTGCCCTCGGCTTTGAACGGGCCGGCGAGCGAGCGGACCTCGCCGTTGAAGGTGACGTGTTCCAGAACGATGGAATTGCCGCTTGCGGTATCGTCAAGCCGGACCCGCCCATTTTCCACCGCGAGACGATCGATGGCGAGCCGGTCCGGAGAAAATCCAAGCTGCGCGAGCGGCACCCGAACATGGCCGTCGCCGTCCAATGCGGCGCTGAGGCTCGGCGCCTTCGATTGCGACCTCATTTGCGTGGATTTCGCCTCGCAACAAATGCGCAAGACTGAATTCCATCGCGATCTGCTGGACCGTAACCGGCTGCCGCGAACTCGGTGCCTCGCAATTCCACACCGGCGAGCTTTGCCGACGGGGTCGGCAACAGCCGGACTTCGATCGGACCGGTCACGTTGACCGTCGCGCCGAACACCCGGCTTGCCTCGGCTTCAACGGTTGAGCGATAGCCCTCCCAATCAATGAACAGGGGACCGATCAGCGCCGCGAGCAGCGCAAAAATAATTGCAATACCAATGGTTAAAAGCGTGGACTGCACCGACGTGCTCCGAATCGGGTCAACATGACACGTTTTGGTACATTTTTGGAACCACCCGTTCTGCCGGCATAAACGCGCCGAATCAACACACACGAGGTCGCATGGCGTTCGCTCACATCGCCTCATCGGCGGTCGCAGCCCGTCGGCCGCCCATCGGACTTGCGACTCGACGCAGGCATTACGCGAGATGCAATGAGACGCCAGCCGAGACCATCATCACGAAAGGCAAATCATATGCCGACGGGGCCCAGGCTTTGGCATCCGCCCTTCAGTTGCGCGCAGGGTCCCCATTGGCCTGATCTTGGCGGCAATTATATGACTCCGCGTACGTTCCCTCGACTTCGATCACTTGAGGCGAATGCGTTGCCAAGCCGCCCGCGAGAGAACGTGCCCGGCATTTTTTGCGCGGTTCGCTGTTTAGACCAGCGACCGGGATGAGCCGGGACCTGCTCTGTTTCGCGACCCTCCAAATTGACCGCGCTGGAGCGAATTGGCGCGACATCCATGGGATTGTGGGCATAATGCCTTGGGGCAGCGGAATGGGCGCGGACAGCGATAACGGCGCGAACCGGGGCACCGCATGCTTGATCGTTTCGAATTCGCACCGCTTTTCTTCGCGCCTTTCGTGTCTTCGGTCATGAAAGTGGAGCCGCAATGGATCGACTACAACGGCCATCTGAACATGGCCTACTACAACGTGCTGTTCGATCGCGCGGTGGATGAAACCTACGACCTGATCGGTGTTGGTGCGAGCTACCTGGCGTCCCGCCGTCATTCGGTATTCACCGCCGAAGTCCATGTCCGTTTCCTGCGTGAACTGCATGCCGGCGATCCCGTCCGCGTCACCTTTCAGCTCATCGATTACGACGACAGGCGCCTTCACTATTTCGAGCAGTTGTTTCACGCCGAAGAAGGCTGGGTCTCGGCAACCTCGGAAAACATGTCCCTTCATGTCGACATGAGCTGCAAGCGAACCGCGCCCTTCCCGGAAGCCGTTGCCGCGCGCCTTGCCGATATGAAGACGTCCCATTCGCGATTGCCGATGCCGGAAGCCGCCGGTCGCCGCATTGCCATGAAGGGGAGGTAAGGTGGTGCAGCGCCTGCGCCGGCGGCGGCGTTCGCTGCTTTTGAGCGATGATACAGGATGGCACCGCGCCATGTCGGCAGAAGCCATAGGCCCCCTTCGAGTTGCCGCCCTTGCGCTTGCGGCCGTCCATGTCGTGTTCATTGGGTCTGTTCGCGAGGTCGTCGCGCAGGACCGGTACCCGTCCAACACGATCACGCTGATCGCGCCGCTCGCGCCCGGCACGACGATCGACATTCTCGCGCGCCTCTATGGCGAGCGGCTGTCGCGGCGGCTGCATCAGCAGGTCATCGTCTCGAACCGTCCCGGTGCGGGCGGGCTCATCGCCGCGCAGGCCGTAGCGACGGCAGCCGCCGACGGCTACACGCTTCTGGTCGCAAACTCGGGGCACGAAATCCTCGGCTTGCTGAACCGCAATGTGCCGTTCGATCCGGTGCATGATTTCGCCGGGGTATCCGAGATCGGCGAAGCGGCGGCCCTCGTCGTGGTGCCGCGCTCGCTCGGCGTATCGCGTCTTGATGCCTTCGTCGATCTCGCCAAGGCCGCGCCCGGCAGGATCAACTACGCCTCCGCGGGGATCGGGACCGCAACCCATCTCGCCGGCGCCTATTTCGCGAGGCAAGCGGCCATCGATATGGTGCACGTGCCCTACAAAACGGGGTCGGCGCTGATCGGCGATCTCGTAGCCGGACGGGTCCAGGTGACCTTTGCCCCCGCCGCCTTCACGCTGCCCATGCTCCAGGACGGCAAGCTCCTTGCTCTCGCGGTGTCCTCGCTGCGGCCGATGCGCCGTCCCGTTGCGGTGCCGACGGCACGCTCCGCGGGCATCGATTATGAATATGCCACCTGGTATGGTTTTCTCGCGCCCGCAAGGACGCCGAAGGCGGTGTTGCAGATTCTTGACACCGCAATCGCCGGCGCGGGCGATGACCCCGAATTGGTGGAACAACTCATCGGTCAGGGAATTCAGCCGCGTCATGTCGGGCCTGACGATTTCGACGCGCAGATTCGCCGCGACACCGAGCGTCTCGCCCCACTGCTCAAGAGCATGGCGGACCAGATCGGCAATTGAGCTCTCGAGAGCGATGCATTCGGCCTTAATCGCTCCCCCTCGATGGCTTTTGATTTTGCACATGGTCTTGTCCGAAAAGTCTGCAACTTTTCGGGATCATGCGCTGGTGCCGGGGCAACGGCATGTTGGCCGCGCCTCTCTTCATGGAGACAGACGCCCGATGTCCTCTTCCATATCCGCCCATGCGCAGGGCGCCTCGGCAGGCGGCGCCAAGGACGCGAACGCGATCACCCTCTATCACGCCCACATCTATTACGATCCGGCCGCAAGCCGCGGCCACGCCGAGCGGTTGCGGAAACGCGTCGCCGCCGAATTCCCGCTTGCCCGGCTGGGACGGTGGCACGATGCGCCTGTGGGGCCGCACCCCCAATCGATGTTTCAGATCGCCTTTCCGTGCCAGATGTTGGCTGCGTTTGTGCCTTGGTTGATGCTGAATTCGGGAGGGTCTCACCGTTCTGCTGCATCCCGAAACCGGTAATGACTACACCGACCATACCGCGCACGCCGCCTGGTTCGGCGCCATGTTGCCGCTCCAACTCGAAGTCTTCGAATGTCCGGATGAACGACCAGAGGGACAGCGTGAATGATGCGGGCCTTCGGTCAAAACCAGCGCTCGGATACAGTGACGGTGTCGCCGGGACGAAGCATCGATGTGAGCGGCAGGGTCAGTCGCACCATGGTCCTGTCATTCAGCCGGCTCACCTCGACATTGTAGCGGAAGGCGCGCGGGGCAAACCCGCCGGCAATGGCGACCGCGGTCTCAGCCGTCATATTGGGCACGTACGGATACTGCCCTGGAAAAATCACTTCGCCCAGGATGAAGAAGGGGCGAAAGGCTTCGACCTCGACGGCCACATGGGGATCACGCAAAAAGCCCTGCCGCAGGCGAGTCACGATGGCCTCGGACACCTGCGTCGTGGTGCGTTCACGCGCCTTGACAGGTCCAATCAACGGCAGTGTGACGTTGCCGGCGGGATCGACCGCGTAGATATTGCTGAGAGCGTCCTGACCGAACACGACCACACGCAGCCGGTCGCCGGTATCGAGCGTGTAGGCAGCGTCCGCACCGGATTCCGGGATCAGCCCGACCGGCGTCCCAAAGGGGCCCCCGGCGCCAATACCCCGTCGGGTGGCAGGAGGGTGATGCAGCTCGACACCGCCGCCGCCGCAATCATAACTACCAAATGACGGAAGTGCCGCATCTGCAATCCGGCTGAGCACGGGTGTTAAGCCGGCGTAACGATTTATAGTTAAGAAAACCTAACCGCTCGCTCGGTGCGGCCACGCCGGCACGTCGAAGTATCGCCTCTGACAAGGTCACAGTGGGCCAGTACATCCCTGCCGGCGCCTTCTCGTGAACGGTCATCTCAACCACGCCACCCAGTCTTCCAGTTCCGCCCGATCCTCGGGAGAAAGTTGGACCTGCGACGGCGTCGTCATGCCCAGACACACGCCCCGATCCGAGCCGCGGGGAATTCCTTTTGTTAGTGCCAGAACAGTAGCGCAGTGCGTTCATCTTGAAGCACCTTCCGGTCCGCTTCTTCTGATTTCCGCACGACCGGTCCGCAAGGTCTCCAGCTTTTGGAGATCAGGCGTTGGGGAACCCGCGAGATAACGGCTTCGGAGTTGGCAGAAACCATCACGCTGGTGCGGCGAACGGCGCATTGGCGAATCAGTTATTTTCGCGGGAACCCTCAGCCGGCTGGCCGGCGGCGAACTGCCGGCGTGACCCGAAAATTGCGGTGCCGACCCGGACATGGGTGGCGCCAAACCGGATCGCCAGCGCGTAATCGGCGCTCATGCCCATTGACAGCAGCTTCAATCCATTGCGCCGCGCAATCTTTGCCGCCAATGCAAAGTGCGGCGCCGGCGGCTCGTCGAGCGGTGGTATGCACATCAGGCCGGCGATCTCGAGCCCATAGGTGGCCCGGCATGTCGTGATGAAGGAATTGGCGTGCTCCGGCTGCACGCCGGCCTTTTGCGGCTCCCCCCCAGTATTGATCTCAACAAGCAGCACGGGCGCGCGTCCACGGTGTCCGATCTCTTTCGCCAATGCGGCACAGAGGCTTGGTCGATCCACCGAATGTATGACATCGAACAGACGGAGTGCGTCGCGCACCTTGTTCGATTGCAGCCGACCGACGAGGTGGAGTTCAATATCGGGATGGCGGTAGCGCAGTGCCGGCCATTTCGCGCCGGCCTCGTTCACGCGATTTTCACCGAATACTTTTTGACCCGCCGCAATGATCGGCTTAACGGCTTGTGCACCGAACGTCTTCGAAATCGCAACGAGGGTCACGCCGGCGCAATCGCGCCCGGCGTCCCGGCATGCGGCTGCGATCCTGTCGCGCACCGCCGCAAACGCCGCCGGAACAGGGGGCGGCGCTGCTGCGTCACAAGGTTCGTCACAAAATGCGACCATCGCGAAGACCCGCGAAAGCAAGAGACACCCCTAAAACTTTATCGACTTGCCGGAGCGGCTCTTCACCCTTCTTCGCTACACCTGCATTCGGGATGCGTCCACGAATGTCAGCACAAGTCGCCAGTGTTCCCCGGCCGCCAGCCGGATCAAAAAATCCGAGGATCAGCATACGGAACCGTATCCTGATTCTGGCGCTGATGATCATCGTGCCGCTCATGGGTGACCGGGTGCGTTTGCTGGCAGATGCGCGCAGTGAGCGCGTCGCCCGCGCCGTAGCCGAAGTGGCCGATCTCGCAGAGCGCGGTGCCGAGGCGCAATCGCGAACCATCGATGCCGGACGTTCGCTCCTGCAGGTCGTCGGACACGCCTACACCAAATTTTTGCCAAGCGGGGACGCCTGCGCCGAATTCCTGTCGGGCTTCACGCACGAGGTGCCGTGGATTACCGGGCTTTTCATCGTCGGAGCCGACAGCCGGATTTCGTGTTCCACGCGACCATCCGCGGTCGGTCTCGACGTCTCCGACCGCGAATATATCCAGGAGGCGCGACGAACAGGCGGTTTCGTCCTGAGCGAGTCAATCGTCGGCCGGATTCGTGCCGAACCCGAAATCATGGCGAGCTACGCCGCAACCGGTCCTGAGGGGAAGGTGCTCGCCGTGATCGCCGCTCCGATCGAGCTGCGGTGGGTGTCACATTTCGCCGATCTCATCGAAGGCCGCCCCGGGGCGTCCGCGCTGCTGATCGATGGCCACGGCGTCGTCGTCGCGGAAAGACCGGCCCGCGGCAGCATCGCAGGCCAAGATGCGTCCGGTCATCCATTGATCCGCGCCGCCTTGGCGCAACACAGCGGAACCTTGACCGGAGCCGGCCTCGACGGAGTTCGGCGCATCTACGGATTTTACGAGTTGCCCGGCACCAATGCCCATATTCTCGTCGGCATTGACGAGCACGAGGTCCTCGGCCGCATCGACCGCGACATTTCGTTCGCCTATCTCGAGTTGGCAGTCGCCGGACTGATCGCCCTGCTGGCTGCGCAATTCCTCGGCGAGCGGCTGTTCCTCAGGCCGATCCGTTCTCTCACCCGAACGGCCGGAAGCATCGGCCGCGGCGACATGGAAACCGCCCCACCGCGGGATGTTTACACGGCGGAATTTGCTCCCCTTGCCGCTGCGCTCGCAGAGATGGCGAAACAGCTGGCCGCTCGCGAGCGCGAACTCCGTACGGCCAATCAGCATCTCGAGGAACTGGCGCTGCTCGACGGGCTTTCCGGTCTGCCCAACCGCAGGAGCTTCGACATGCGCCTTGCCGCGACTTGGCACGCCGCTGATCCCGAGCTTCCGATCAGCCTGCTGATGGTGGATGTCGACCATTTCAAGCTGTTTAACGACACCCATGGACATGTCGAAGGCGACAATTGCCTTCGCGTGATCGGGGACACACTGGCCGCGGAACTGCGCGAAACCGAGTTCGTCGCCCGATATGGCGGGGAAGAATTCGTCGTTCTGCTCGCGGGCGTCGGCGGCGCCGAGTCCTGCAGCCTGGCGGAGCGATTGAGGCGAGCGGTCGAGCGACGTGGCATTCAGCACGGCGCCGACAAATCCGGTTTAGTCAGCGTCAGCATCGGGATTGCAACCTTCCGGCCCAGCGACTCGAAGAGTCCTTCGGCACTGATCGAAGCGGCGGACGCCGCGCTCTACGAGGCCAAGCGCCGCGGCCGCAATATTGTCTCGGTGTGGTCGCCGAGACCGCTGGCGAAAGCGAGCTGAACGGGCGAGGCGACGACCGGCACCGGCTCCAGCCAGGATACCGGTCACGCGTCGCATGAAGAAATTCACCGCATGTTGACGTTGCTGCGGCAATCATGTCCTTAGTCGGCCTGCCTATCGCTGCGGCCAATCCAGATCATCGACATGAGCAGTGCCCGATATAACGCCCGCGCGGCGGAGTCCCGCTGGCAGCGTGTCTGGGACGAGCGGAACGTATTCGCCACGCGCAACGACGACCTTCGTCCGAAATACTACGTACTGGAAATGTTCCCCTACCCATCCGGGCGCATCCACATGGGTCACGTCCGCAATTATGCGATGGGCGATGTGGTGGCGCGCTTCAAACGCGCGCGGGGCTTCAACGTGCTGCATCCGATGGGCTGGGATGCTTTCGGCATGCCGGCCGAGAACGCCGCGATGGCCAACCGCGTCCATCCGCGCGCCTGGACCTACGACAACATTGCGGTCATGCGAGCGCAGCTCAAGTCGATGGGCCTGTCGCTTGACTGGAGCCGGGAGATCGCGACCTGCGATCCGGCCTATTACAAGCATCAGCAGCGCATGTTTCTCGATTTCTTGGACGCCGGGCTCGTCGAGCGCAAGCAGTCCAAGGTGAACTGGGACCCGGTCGACCGGACGGTGCTCGCCAATGAGCAGGTCATCGATGGGCGCGGCTGGCGTTCGGGCGCTCTCGTCGAGCAACGTGACCTCACACAGTGGTTTTTTGCCATCACCAAGTTTTCGGAGGAACTGCTCGCGGCCCTCGACGATCTCGACCGCTGGCCAGAAAAAGTCCGCCTGATGCAGCGCAACTGGATCGGGCGTTCGGATGGCCTGTTGATCCGTTTCATGCTCGATCCGGCGACCTCTCCCGATCGTGAAACCGAGGTCGAGGTTTTCACGACGCGCCAGGATACCATTTTCGGCGTCAAGTTCCTGGCGCTGTCACCCGACCATCCGTTGGCGTCGGCCGCGGCGGCAAAAAACCCCGATCTCGCGGCCTTCATTGCCGAGTGCAAGCGCACCGGCACCGCCCAGGAGCTGGTGGACAAGGCGGAAAAGCTCGGTTTTGACACCGGCATCCGCGCCGTCCACCCGTTCGATCCGAACTGGTATCTGCCGGTCTATGTCGCGAATTTCATTCTGATGGATTACGGCACTGGCGCCATTTTCGGCACTCCGGCCCATGATCAGCGCGACCTCGATTTCGCCAAAAAATATCGCCTCGGCAATACCGTGGTTGTGTGCCCCGAAGACGAAAGCCCGGGAAGCTTCGTCATCACAGACAAGGCCTATGACGGCGATGGGCGCATGGTCCATTCGCGATTTCTCGACGGCATGACGGTCGCTGAGGCCAAGGAGGAAGTGGCGAAGCGGCTCGAACACGAAAATCGCGGCAATCGGCCGGTGGCGCAACGGCAGGTCAATTTCCGCCTGCGCGACTGGGGAATTTCGCGCCAGCGCTATTGGGGCTGCCCGATACCGATCATCCATTGCGAAAAATGCGGCATCGTTCCCGTCCCCGTGGGGGACCTGCCGGTCGCGCTTCCCGATGACGTCGATTTCGATCGGCCGGGCAACCCGCTCGACCGCCATCCGACCTGGAAATACGTCAGCTGTCCGCAATGTGGCGGCGCCGCGATGCGCGAGACCGATACGATGGACACCTTTGTCGATTCGTCTTGGTATTTCGCGCGCTTCACCGATCCCTGGATCGCCACTGCGCCGACAGACCGCGCCGCTGTCGATCACTGGCTACCGGTCGACCAGTATATCGGCGGAATCGAGCACGCCATCCTCCACCTCCTCTACAGCCGCTTCTTCACCCGCGCGATGAAGACCACCCACCACGCCGGCATCGACGAGCCTTTCGCCGGCCTCTTCACGCAAGGGATGGTGGTCCATGAGACTTACCGCACCGCGGACGGCGGCTGGGCGGCCCCGGCCGAGGTCAAGGTCGAACAGGCCGGCGACGTGCGGCGCGCGACGCTGGTCGCCTCCGGCGCCCCGGTCGAGATCGGCCCCATCGAAAAAATGTCGAAATCCAAGCGTAATACGGTCGATCCGGACGACATCATCGGGATGTTCGGAGCCGATACGGCACGCTGGTTCATGCTGTCCGACTCCCCGCCCGAGCGCGATGTCATCTGGACCGAAGAGGGGGTGCAAGGAGCGTGGCGGTTCGTTCAGAGGTTATGGCGGCTCGTGAATGAGGCGGCGCAATTCGCGAAGTTCGCGCCGGCAGGCGTACCGGCTGCGCGGTCCGCGAACGCGCTCGCGCTGCGCAAAGCCTCGCATCGCGCGCTTGCGCGCGCCAGCGAGGATATCGAAAAGCTGCGCTTCAATCGCTGCGTCGCCCAAATTTACGAGTTCGCCAACGCACTGCAGGTCTCGCTCGCAGAGGAGTCGAGTGCTGCTGCGCCGGACCACGCCTTTGCCGTGCGCGAAGCCGCCGACATTTTGGTGCAGCTGTTCCATCCGATGATGCCGCATCTTGCCGAAGAATGCTGGGAGGCTCTCGGCCATAGCACCCTCGTGGCCGAGCAGCCCTGGCCCCTGGTCGAGGCAAGCCTGCTGGTCGAGGATACGGTCACGCTCCCGGTGCAGGTGAACGGCAAGAAGCGCACCGACGTCACGGTGCCGCGCGACGCGGCGACAGCCGAGATCGAAGCAGCGGTTCTCGCGCTCGATTCGGTGCGGCGTGCGCTCGACGGCAAGACGCCGAAAAAGGTGATCATCGTTCCGCAAAGGATCGTGAATGTGGTGGCTTGAACGCGCGATCAGGGGCCGCCCCGCGGGGCTTGCCGCTGCGGTAGGGGCGAGCGCTGCCTTGGCGGGGTGCTTCCAGCCGCTTTACGGCAGCCAGTCCTTTACCAGTTCGCCGGGAGTGGCCTCCGCCATGGCGGCCGTCGATGTCTCCCAGGTCCCGGCGCCGACCGGCAGCCCCGAGGCGCGTGTCGCCGTCGCCCTGCGCAATGATGTCATATTCGATCTCACCGGGGGCGGCGCTCCGGCTGCGCAGCCAATCTACCGGCTCGTCATGACAATGCATTCGGATCGGGTGCAGGTCATTGTCGATACCACGACCGGGAGGCCGGAAGTTCAGAACTACGGCATTGCGGTCCATTACACACTCATGGAAATCAAGGGCGGCAAGACGGTCCTCACCAGCAACGCGTTCTCCCGGGTCTCCTATGACGTCCCCGGCGAGGCACAGCGGTTCGCCAAATCACGCGGACAGATCGACGCCGAAAACCGCTCGGCCAAGGAAATGGCCGACATGATCAGAGCCCGGCTCGCCTCCTTTTTCGTCGCCGGCACTTAGAGCATGATCCCGTAAAGTTGCAGACTTTTCGGACAAGATCATGCGCAAAATCAGAGAGAACCGAGCGGGAGGCGATTCAAGGTGAACGCATCCCGCTCTAAGCGGCGTCATCGGAATGGTTGCATTCAAGGCCGGGGATGTCGACGGCTTCATCGCCCGGCCGGATCCTGCGAAACCGATTGTCCTCGTATTCGGTCCCGATGCCGGTTTGGTGCACGAGCGCAGCCATGCGCTCGTTCGCTCCGCCGTAAAGGACATGAGCGATCCGTTTGCGCTGGCGCGCATCGACGGTGATGCGCTTGCCGAACTTCCGGAGCGCCTGGTCGAGGAAGCGCATACGGTGCCGCTGTTCGCGGGGCGCCGCGCCGTCTGGGTCAGGGCAGGCAGCAAAAACTTTGCGCGCGCTATCGAATTGCTGCTCGCGGTTCCGCCCAGCCCCGATTGCCGGATCGTGATCGAAGCGGGCGATCTGCGGAGAGGGGCGCCCTTGCGGACATTATGCGAACGCGCGCCAGTGGTTGCGGCATTGCCTTGCTATGCCGATGACGGCAGAGGGCTGGGGCGCCTGATCGATGAGGAGCTGCGCGGCGCCGGGCTCAAGATTTCCCCGGCCGCAAAAACCCGGCTGCAGTCGCTCATTGGTGCAGATCGCGGGGTGTCGCGCTCGGAAATCCGCAAGCTCGCCCTCTATGCGGAAGGGCAGGGCACGATCGAAATTGATGATGTGGAAGCCGTGATCGGGGACGCCTCGACTTCGGCGATCGAAGCCGTCGTTGATGCAGCATTCGCCGGACGTCCCGCCGAGACTCGAGGCAACCCTCGCCAAGGTCAGGGTCACGGGAGCCAACCCGAACGCGGTCGCCGCGGCGGTTCTGCGGCATGCCTCGTTCCTGCATCGCCTGCGCCTGACAGTCGACGCTGGGACCCCGGTTCGCGCCGCGGTCGAAAATGTCACGCCGAGACTTCATTTCAGCCGCACAGCAGCGGTGCAGACCGCCGTGTCCATGTGGAGCTCCCCGCCGCTCGCGCGTCTGATCATTCAGCTCGGCGGCACCATGCTCGAAGTGCGCAAGGGTGCTCGCCTCGCCTATCCGGTCATCCAACGCGCGCTGCTGTCGATCGCCGTGGCCGCGCGCCGGAGCGACCCGGGGTGACGGGGCGCCGGCCCTGGCAGCGAGAAGGTGTGGTCTGCTGATGTGATCACACGCAAACGCGACCAAGACTCGCCGACCGCGACACCGGACAATAGGGCTAGCGCGGCCGGGAGCTATCCGAGCGGGCTCAGCAAGCTGACAAGATTGGTTTTGGCGAGCAGAGCGGTCACCTGCAGCGAGGCTTGAAGCTGCGACTGCAAGCTGAGAATCTGGGCGCCCACGTCATTGGAATTGGCACCGACGATGTTTTGCAGCATGTCCTGCAACGTCGTTGTCGTCTGCGTGTTGTTCGTTGTCGCATTCTGAATTGCGGTCTGCGCCTGCGCAACGTCGTCGGCGATGCCGGAAACGGTCTGCGAACCGCTCGGACCAACGATATTGGTGGCGACGCGCTGGGTCAGCGCGGAATACCGAGCCGTGGAATTCGGGTCGCTCGCTGAAAACGACATGGCCGCAAACAGCGCGACGTTCTCGACCGTCGTGCGCAGTGCCTGTTCATTGGCGCGCATGCCATAGGAAACGCTGGTCCCGGGATCGATCTGGGCGGTAGCCGTCGCCAGCGCCGGCGTGCTGCCGTCCTCGCCGGTGTACCACTGGACCGTATTCGCCGACGTGCCGGCCGTAAGCGATGTCGCGGTCGAAAATGGCGGGCCATCGACCCGCATCGGCGGGTCACCGAAAAATTCGTTCGCAGCTTCGACGGCAGAAGCCGCGGTCAGCGATGTCGACGCCAGTGTGCTGACTGCCCCCGTCAGTGCCGATTGCAGATTGGTTGCGGTGGCCGCGGCCGTCGCGCCGATCGTGAACTGGCCGGAGCCGGGTGGGGTACTGTTGGTCGCCGTCAAGGTCAGCGACTGGCTGGTGCCGTCCGGCAGGCTGAAATTGACGGTCAGCGTCTCGCCGGGCTGCGGATTGTTCGCGAGGTCGATCGTCAGCGCGGGCGGCGAGCCGGTCGGGCCCGCGACACTCGCGCCGGTAAGCGTTGAGGATGCGCTCGCAAGCTTGAGCCCGAACACCGAGCTGGCAGCATCCTCGCTGATCGAAACCTGGGTACCGGCGGTCGGCCCGGTCGAACCCGCCGCAAGACCGAACGAGGAAAGCGACGCGGTGCCTCCGACCGTGATCTGGTCGGTGCCGTTCAATGCGGTGACCGAGATGTTGCCGGTCGTGGGATCGACGGTCGCGGTGCCTCCAGCAAGGTTTTGCAACGTGCTTTGGAGTTGTGTCAGCGTCGACACTTCGCCGCTGCCCGAGCCGAACGTCACGGTCAGAGGAGGATTGGCGCCGACCGTGAGCGTCAGCGTCTGTCCCGCAGCGGCGGCGCCCTGGGTAAGAAGATTGGTCGGGCTGGTGCCGCCGACCGAAAGGCCAAGCTCGGCGAGCTCCGAGGCCGAGCTGCCGGCGCCGATATTGATGGCGGTCGCCGCATCACCGCCGGTCAACACGAGCTCGCCGCCCTGGTCCAGCGACGCCGAAACCCCGGCGGTCGCGCTCGCGTCGTTGCGATGTCGGAGACGATCGCGGCGGCATTGTCGCCGGAATTGATGGTGATCGATTGGCCGTCGATGACCAGTGTGCCGCCCGTCGCGGCGAGGGAGGAAATGTCCGCTGCGCCGCTGACCGAGGCGTCCGCGTCAGGTGTCAACGCCGCGCCAGACCCGGCGATCTCGGCAGGAGAATCTCCGGGCGGCGGGATCACCAGGCGGCCCAGCCCGTCGGCGCCGAGATCGGCTTGGGCACGCTCGGCAATCACTTGCGTGAGGCCCGCCTGCGCGCCGTTACCGTTCAA
Organism: uncultured Alphaproteobacteria bacterium; assembly: GCA_963844635.1. Taxonomy (GTDB): domain Bacteria; phylum Pseudomonadota; class Alphaproteobacteria; order Rhizobiales; family Xanthobacteraceae; genus JAJPKK01. Next base: position 188,813 of record CAWJPD010000008.1, on the reverse strand, counting down.
GATTTGATTGACCGAAGCGACCGCCGGCGTATTGGCAGCGGTGCCTGAGAAAATATAGGTGTCGCCGACCTGCGTATTGAGCGCGTCGACGATCTCGCCGAGCTGGCCGAGCGCCGTGGTCTGGTCGGGCGTCTGTCCATTCTGGTCCAGCGTGAACTGCGAGTTGATCAGCGATTGTTGCACTGTATTGGTCGAAGTCGAAATCGCCGTGAGCGCGTTTTGCGCGCTTGTCAATCGCACGCCCAACGTGCTCATCACGTTGCTCGAATTACCGAGCTGCGCGATCTGCGCCTGGAGCGAGAGCGCGAGGCCGCGATTGTCGCCGATTCCGGCATAATTCTGCGAGACCTCGCCGGTGCCGAGCTCGGTCTCGAGCTGCGTCAGCTGCGATTGCATCGTCGAGACCATCTGGGTCTGATAGTAGCCGTTCTGTATCCCCGAGATCGTCATGTTCCAAACGCCTGCAGCAGGGTGGTGAACATCTGATTGACCGTCGTGAGCACGCGCGCATTCGCGGAATACGCGTTTTGCAGCGCCAGCAGATTGGCCATTTCGTCGTCGATGTTGACGCCGCTCTCGTTGTTCAGGCTTTGTTGCAGCGAGTTGACGATGACGTCCTGGCCCGAGCTCAGGTTTTGCGCGGAGGACGCGGCGGCGCCCTGGGTGCTCAGCACCTGACTGATGTAATCCGACAACGTTCCGGAATACGGAGATGTCGATGTGCCGATCCCCGCCTGCGGCGAGTAGGTGAGTGTCGCCGACGTGAGCTGGTTGGTGAGAAAGGTCGGCCGCGTCGGGTCGCCGCTGGCGACGCCCGCCTGATAGGCCACCAGGTCACCCGGATTGGCGGCCAGCGCCGGATTGACTTGGATGCGGCCGGCATATCCGGTCATCTCCGTTTGGCCGCCGTTGATCGCACCCGTGTAGGGCGTCGTACCGTCGGTAAAGAACGGCAGCGTGCTCGTGCCGCCCGTAAGACTGGTTTGCGTCGAGACCGCAGTAACGGAGTTGACCGTCGTACCGGTGCCCGCGTTCAGCACCTGCAAGGTGGTGCCCGACGGATTGGAAAATTGCAGCAGATTGCCGAACTGCGCATTGAGCGTCGTCGCAACGCTCGCCATGCCGGCAGAAAAATCGACCCCGATGACCGGATTGTTGGGGTCGGGGCTCGGGAGCGGCAGCGAGGTCGGGTCGCTCACGTCGATGATCGTCAGCTTACGCGCCGTGCCGCTCGGCGTCGTGTAATTCACCGTCACGGTGTTGCCGGGTACCATCCCGTCGGTATCGATGCCAAAGCCTGACTGAGCACCGGAACTGACGGCAGTGCCACCGGTCGTGGTGTCCGAGAGCGCGCCCGATACCGATGCCGCGATCTGATCGAGCTGGGCCTGCGCCTGCGGCAGCACGGTGTCGCGCATTTGCAGATAAGCGCCGATCTGGCCCGACTTGATCGCGTTCGTCGCCACGAGATCGGTGGCGCCGCCTGCGGAACTCGTCAGTGTGATGCTGCCGGCGCCGCTCAAGTTCGGATTGGAATTCCACTGCGATGCGGCGGTGAGCGTGCCGTGCGAGTCGAACGACAGTGTGCCGGCGGTGGTGCCGGCGAGTTCAACTCCGGTCGACGTGAAAACGCTGACCTGATTGTTTTGGCCATTGACGACGCTGACATTCATCAGCGTCGCCAATTGGTCGATATCCTGGTCGCGCTCATCGAGCATCGATTCGGTTGAGGCATCATTGCCCGGCATGCCCTGCACGGTCGCATTGATCTGGGCGATGCCTTGCAGCAGCGAATTGGCCTGGGTAACCGAAGCGGCAAGCCCGGATTCACAATTGGACCGCAATTCCTGCACGCTGGAGGTGAGGTCATTGAGCTGCCCGGTCAGCGCGTCGGCGGCGCTGATCACCCCCGTTTGCGACGAATAGTCGGATGGGTCGGACTGCAAGGTCTGAAGCGCACCGGTGAAGTTGGCATAGGTTTGCTGGAGCGAAGTTGAGGACGAGGGATCGCCATAAGCTTGCTGCAGCTGCTGATAGACCTGATTGACGAGGTCGGCATAGGAGCCGCCCGAACTCTCGGTCCTCAGTTGCGTTTCTAGGAGTTGATCGAGCTGGCGGTTGACGCCGGCGACATCGACGCCGACATTCGAACCACCCGCGGTGACCGTCTGGAGTGCGAGCGTCTTTTCGGTGTAGCCCGGCGTTCCGGCATTCGCCACATTGGCGGCGATGAGCGCCATTCCGCTTTGCGTGGCGTTCAGGCCATCTAGCGCGGCGGTCAGGGATTGGCTGAGGCTCATCTTGCGCTGCGAGCAGGATATTCGCTAGGTGACATGGTCGCCGGCTCTCGAAAGGCTTCTTTTGTTGTCATGCCCCGCTTTAAGCGGGGCATTCGGTGGCCCCGCGACTCGCATTGGAACGCATTACGTTCAAACGACACTCCGGCGATTACTGGATCGCCCGGTCCAGAGGCACCCCATCGTTTGGCCGCTTCAAAGCGCGGTTTGTTTGACTGCTGCATTGAGGTGGCCAAACGATGGGGACCCCGCGCCGGGCGATGACAATTGGAGCAAGCTGTGTCTCGCTGCCCATTGGGCCAATCCTTACTGCACCATGTTGATGACCACCTGGAGCATCTGGTTGGCTGTGGTGATGACGCGCGCATTCGCCGAGTAGGCTTGTTGCGTGACGATCAGCTTGGTGAACTCGTCGGCGATGTCGGTGTTCGATCCTTCCAGCGCCGACGGCGTGATGGTGCCGGAGGCGTCATAGACCGGAGCGCCCGACCCGTCAGTCTGTGCGTAGGCGTTGCCGGAAACGCTCTGCAGGAAATCCTCGCCGCTGAAGGAGGCAAGCGTGACTTGGGCGAGGTCGACGGTCTGGCCGTTCGAGTAGGAACCGGTGACCCGTCCCTTGTCGCTGACCGAGAGCGTCTGCAGTGTGCCTGCAGCGAATCCGTTCTGTTGCAGCAAATTGACGTTCACCGTACCGTTGGTGGCAGCGAACTGGGTCAGGCCGCCCGCGCCGAAGCTCAGCTGCACATTGCCGAGAGACACGCCGTCAACGGACACGTCGGAAAGCGTTACGCCCGAGATCGCCGGCGAGGGCATTCCGTTGGCGCCGAATGTGAAGTCGGTTCCGACATTTTGCCAGGCGGACTGCGACGATGTCGGCGAGCTGTTGGTCTGGTAGAACAGCGCCCACGTATCGGAATGTCCGCTGCCGAGGCTCGCACTGTCCACCTTCGCCCAGCGGAATTGCAGATTTACCGGCGAGCCGGCCTGATCATAGGCGGTAATCGCGCCGCCGCCGACCGACGAATTCAGGAATGAGTTGAGATCGCTACCGATCACCGTGCCATCGGGCGGGATTTCCGATGTCGTCTGCAAGCCGAAAGTGGCCGGCGTCGCCGTGCCGCCAACGGTGATCTGATCGCTGGTGTTCGAGGCGGTCAGGGTAATGTCGCCATTTTGGGTATTGAGGGTGCCGGAGCCGCCGTTGAGCGTGCTGAGCGCCGTGCTCAATTGGGCCATCGTGGCAATCTGGTTGGTTCCGGTGCCGAAAGTCAGCGTGGTCGAATTGCTGCCGAAGGCGACGGTCAGCGTTTGGCCTTGTGAGACGGCGCCCTGCGTGAGCAAATTGGTGGGAGTTGCATCGCCGACGCTCAGTCCGAGGGAGGACAGGATGCTCGACGTGCTCCCGCTCTGGACGTCGACCGACGTTGCCGCGTCCGCGCCGGTGAGCACGATCTCGTTGCTCGCATTCACCGTCGCGGTGACGCCGACGCCCGCGCCGCTGATTGCGGTCGCGATATCGGCCGCCGTGTCCCCCGCGGCCAAGGTGATGCTCGTTCCATTGATCGTGATGTTGCCGCCGCCTGACGGCACCACATAACCACTCGTGTCGGCAGTCCCTGTCACCGTCGCGAGCGCGTCCGGCAGCAGGGTCGCCCCGCTACCGGTCATGACCGCCGGCTGTCCGCTGGCAGCAAGCGGGTTGGACACGAAGTCGGCCGGATTGAGGAGTTCGGACCCGGGCACGCTTGAATTGGCGTCCGCAGTACTCGGAGTGGTCGGAAGATTGGCGCTGTAGGTTATCGAGGAGGTGGCCTGGGCCGGCAGGAAATTGTTCTGGAACTGAAGCAGGCTCGGTACGCTGCCTTCCGGGTTGTCGGTGGTCGGATCGATCGGCACGCCCATCAGGTAGTAGCCGGCGCCATTTACGAGATAGCCGTTCTGGACCTGAAAATCACCTTGCCGGGTGTACATGTTGACGCCACTGAAACTGGGAATGCCATCGCTGAAACCGGTGGGCTTCTGGACGACAAAAAACCCGTCGCCATTGATCGCCATGTTGGTGCCGACCTGCGTCGATTCGATATCGCCTTGCACGTCTATGCTGGAACTGGATGAGGCGATCACGCTTCCTGCCGTCTCCTCTCCGGCATTCGCCTGGGCGGAGAGAAGGTCTTCAAACTGGGTATCCGTCCCCTTGAACGCCGTCGTCTGCGAATTGGCGATGTCGCCAGAAATGTTCTGCAGCGAAAAGGACTGCGCTTGCAGTCCGCTCACCGCGGTATTGAGCGCGTCGAATATGCCCATCACGTTCTCCTTGACGCGGACGCCAGCGGCGAGGGCCCACGTCTTTGGAAGCTCCGCCGCAAGGCCTGTGCCAAAGATAATATCCAGCTATATCAGTAGCTTAACTTGATGACGCGGGCGCGACCGTCGCGCGGCCGGGCAAAAACGGTCACGGTCGGCGGCAGAAACTGCCGGGCCCCGCTCGGTCTGAGACGGGCTTCCCGCGACTGCGCTGCCTTGACATGGTTGGTGAGCGGGAGCCCAATAGACCCGCGCAAGCTCGAACGAGGCGCGAGCGGCCACCGCCGTGCCCTTGGCGCATGGTCCCGAAAAGTGCAGACTTTTCGGACAAAGATCATGCGCAAGATCATAAGGGAACCGAGCGGGAGGCGGTTCAAGCTGAATCTATCCCGCTTTAGGCTATCGGGAGTCACAATTTGAATTTGCGAGGAAACGCCATGCGGTCATTTGCGCCGTTTGCAACTCTGTTCGCTGCCGCCGCGGCATTCGGCGCCTGCGGCGCTGACGCCGCAACCCTTACCGGAACCGTGATCGGGCCCGACGGCGCACCATTCCGCGGCGCCTTCGTCCAGGCGCGGCATGCGGGCATGAAGATGACGGTGAGCGTGCTGACCGACAAGCAGGGTCATTACGCGGTCGAGAACCTGCCGGAAGGCGACTATCGAATCCAGGTGCGCGCGACCGGCTACAAGGCGGACCCCAAGACTGGGGTGAAGCTTTCAACGGATCAGAATGCCGGCTTCGACTTTACGCTGGCGACTGCCCCGGTGCGCTGGACCGACATTTCAATCGAACAAGGCCGTCAACTGCTTCCCGACGCTCGCGGCAAGAAAACGCTGTTCGACAACTGCATGAGTTGTCACGGCTTCCAGTCGAGGATGGCGGCGACGGTGCGGGACGAGGATGGCTGGCGCAACGCAGTCTCCTTCATGCGCGAGGCGATGCGCTCCTCGCTTGCCGATCGGCAGGGCTTCTCCGATCAGCAGGCGGAAGACGTGATCTATTATCTCAATACGACGTTCGGCGAGGATTCGACGCTGCCGAAATCGCCGGCCGATGTCCCGGGCTATAAGGGTACGCTGACGGAATTCCCCGACGAGGCGCTCAACATCGTCTATGTCGACTTCGAAATGCCGGGCCCCAATCGCTTTCCGTGGATGGCCGATCCTGACAGGGACGGCCAATTCTGGATCGCCGAATACGGTCAGGCCAACAAGCTGGCGCGCCTCAATCCGAGAACGGGCGAAATCAAGGAGTTTCCTGTTCCAAACCCGGGCCCTGCGCTCATCCATTCGGCGGTCCCGGCAGCCGATGGCTCGGTGTGGATCACCGAGGCCGGCGCGAAGAAGCTCGGGCGTTGGGACCCGGTCACGCAGAAGATCACGGAATTCCAGGACGACTGGCGCAAACACACCATCCGCGTTCATCCCGACGGTTCGGTCTGGTCGACCGGTGGCCTTACCCGATTCGACCCGGTGACAAAGACCTTCAACCATCTCGGCGATGTGCCGACCTCCTACGGCATCGCTCTCGACCAGAAGGGCACCGTTTGGTTCACCGAAATGACGAAGAACGGTGCCATCGGCAAAGTCGACCCGGTGACCCTGAAAGTGACCAAGTACATCCCGCCGACCCGCGAGCGGCCACGGCGCATCCAGGTCGACAGCGACGGCGTCATCTGGTTTGCGGAGTACACCGACAGCAAGATCGGGCGTTTCGACCCCGTCAAGGAGAGGTTTACCGAGTACGCGCTGCCGCATCAGCACACCGCACCCTATGCTCTTGGCATCGCGCCCGACCATAAGGTCTGGTACTCCGGCGAGCACCGCGACGTGATCGGCCGACTTGATCCCGAAAGTGGCAAGGTCGTCGAGTACCCGATGCCCTACAGCGACAATGGCATGCGCGACTTCTTCCTCGATAAGGACGGTCGCTTCTGGTACGGCTCGCCACCCAACAACCGCATCGGCTATTTCTATGTCGCGACGCGTCAGCGTAGTGCCGACGCGCAGTAGCGCTTGATCCCGAAAAGTTGCAGACTTTTCCGACAAGGATCATGCGCAAAATCACCGCGATCCGTGGTCGAGCGCAGTCGGCGACGGATGCCTGAAAGAGAACTGAGCGGGACACGATTCCAGCGCGGAATCGTTCAACAAAGCAGCGGCAAAACTTAAGGAACGCAACCAAGGAAAAAAGGATATGATCCGATGAACACGAAACTTTTTGCCCGCGCCGCCGTCGCGGCCCTGGTCGTGGCTGCGGCCATGCACGGCAAATGGTTTGCACCCGCGGCGTCAGCGCAGAACGGCCGCGCCCTGCCGCAATTCGAAGTCGACAAATCCTGGCCGCGCGTCCCGCCGGAGTGGAAGATCGGCGATGTTTCGAGCTTCGCCTCGGATGCGGCGGGCAACATCTACCTGCTGCATCGTCCGCGCACGCTCAAGGACCCCGATTTCGGCCATGCCGCTCCGCCGGTGCTGATGTTCGATCCGGCCGGCCATTTCATCCGCGGCTGGGGCGGCGACGTTGCAGGCTATGAATGGCCCCAGCGGGAACACGGCATCTATGTCGACAACAAAGGCTTCGTGTGGATCAGTGGCAATAATTGCCCGAGCAATGGCCTTGCGCGTCTGAAACCGGTGGCCGACGACCAACTGCTCAAGTTCACGGCCGAAGGCAAGTTCGTGCTGCAGATTGGTCACAGCAACCAGAGCAAGGGAAACGCCGACACGCAAAACGTGCATCGCGCGGCCGACTTCAATGTCTATGCACCGACCAACGAACTTTTTGTCGCCGACGGCTACGGCAATCACCGTGTCATCGTGTTCGATGCCGATACGGGGGCGTTCAAGCGGATGTGGGGTGCGTTCGGTGACGTGCCGAAGGACGACGACCATTGCGAGATCGTGCGGGTGACCAACTTCGCTCCGCCGGGACCGCCGCAGTTCAGCATCGTGCACTCGGTCCGCGTGTCCAAGGACGGCATCGTCTATGTGGCCGACCGCGAGAATCGCCGCATCCAGTCCTTCACCACCGATGGCAAGTTCCTCAAGCAGCTGATCAAGTCCAACACCACCTTCGCCCGCTCGGTCGCGCTCTCGCCCGATCCGGACCAGCAGTTCCTCTATGTCGGCGATGGCGATTCGATCGCGGTCGTCGATCGCAAGTCGCTGGAGTACCTTGGCGCGATCAAGCCGCCAGGATCGATCGGCGGCGGCCACCTGATCACGACCGACCCCAAAGGCAACATCTACGTCGCCGCAACCGGCATGGGCATGCAGAAGCTGACCTACAAGGGCATGTCTGCACTCGCTGCGCGGTAGAGCATGATCCCGAAAACTTGTAGACTTTTCGGACCAAGATCATGCGCGCAATCAAAGAGGCTGAGCGGGAGGCATTTCAAGCTGAGCGCGTCCCGCTCTAGGCCGCAACGGAGGCGGTCGAAACAGAGCCGCAGGGCATCCCTGCGGCTTTTTTTCATCATGCATAGGATTGCGACGTGCTCGTCCTCTGCACCGGATGGTCACACAGCGGCCTTGTCACACCACCGGCGCCGCGGGCGAAACAGGACGGTGAACATGAGAGTTGACCGGCTCATCGTTCGCGGCAATGAGAGATCGCATCGAAAGCAGACCCCATCCGACACCGATCGCGCGGATCGCCGGTGGACGCCATGGCTGGCGCGGCAGCGCGGGCCGAAAAGAGGATTTTCCGCGGATGGATGCCCGCAGCAATTTCAACTCCGGGATCGCCTATGAAGACCTGCGGGGCTGGCTCGCGCTCGCCGAAGCGCTTGGCGAGGTTCGCACCGTGCGCGGCGCGAGCTGGCAGGAGGATATCGGGCTCGCGGCGGAGGCGGTGCTACGGGCCGAGGAGGGTCCGTGCGTCGTATTCGAAGACATTCCGGGCTGCCCAAAGGGCTTCCGCCTGCTGATGAATGTCTTTGCCGGCCGCCGCCGCAACATGACCTTCGGCTTTCCCGACGATCTCACCAAGTGGGAACTCAGCGAAGCCTGCCGTGATGCCTATCTCAAGAACATGCGCCTCATTCCGCATGAGATCGTGGACACGGGGCCGGTATTCGAGAACGTGATGACCGGCGCCGATATCGACGTCGAGAAGTTCCCCGCCCCGATCTGGCACGAACGCGACGGGGGCCGCTATATCGGGACGGGAACCTACAGCATCACGCGCGACCCCGAGGAGAATTGGCTCAACGCCGGCGCCTATCGCGCCCAGGTGTTCGACCGCACAACCGTCGGCGTACTGATGGCGACCGGGCACCACGGCTACCTGCACCGCGAAAAATATTTCAAGCGCGGCGCGGCGATGCCGCTCGTCATGGTGCTGGGCGGGGACCCCCTCGCGTTCTTCTACGGCGGCACCGAGGCTCCTTACGGCGTTTTCGAAATCGATATTGTTGGCGGCTTGCGCGGCCGCCCGGTGCGCATGGTGAAGGGCCGGGTCACTGGCCTGCCGTTCCCGGCCGACGCCGAGATCGTGCTCGAAGGCTATGTCGCGCCGGGACGCACCGAAATCGAGGGGCCGTTCGGAGAATGGACCGGGCATTATGCTGGCGGGGCGGCGCCGCGGCCGGTCCTGGACATCAAGGCGATCTATCACCGCAACGATCCCATCCTGCTCGGCGTTCCTCCAATGGGCGCCGGTCCCGACGAAATGGCGCGCTACCGAGCGGTGTTGCGTTCCGCGATGATCAAACAGAACATGACCGGCGCCGGCGTTCCCGAAGTGCAGCAGGTCTGGTGTCACGAAGTCGGCGGCTCGCGCCTGCTGCATGGCGTGTCGATCAAGCAGAAATTCCCCGGCCACGCTGTGCAGGCCGGACAGGTCGCCGCCCAATGCGGCGCTTCGGTCTACGCCGTGAAATACATCGTCGTCGTCGATGAGGATGTTGACGTGACCAACCTCGAACACCTGATCTGGGCGATGCTGACGCGAAGCGATCCGAAAGAATCCATTCAGTTCATTGAAGGCTCTTGGGATTCGCCGGCCGACCCCCGTCTCGCGCCGGAACGCCGCGCCGCCGGCGACCTCACCCACTCGGTCGCCGTCATCAACGCCTGCAAGCCGTTTCATTGGCGCGACAAATTTCCGCCCAGCAACGCGCCGAGCACCGAGGTGACGCGCAAGGCGCGGGAAAAGTTCGGCTGGCTCTTGGAGCCGAGGCAGAGCTGAGATCGACGCCATGGCTGCGCGCGCGAATTACGATATCATCATCATCGGCGCCGGTTCGGCCGGGTGCACGATTGCCGGCCGTCTCACTGAAGACAGGGACGCCAAGGTGCTGCTGCTCGAGGCGGGCGGTTGGGATCGCGACCCCTGGATCCACATTCCGCTGGGATGGCCTCGCCTGCTGGCGAGGCGACGGCACGATTGGATGTATTTTGCCGAGCCGGAGGCAGTCCTCGATGACCGCGCGATCGAATGCGCCCGCGGCAAGGTGATCGGAGGCTCCTCCTCGATCAACGCGATGGCCTATGTGCGCGGACATCGCGGCGATTACGACCGCTGGGCCGCCTCGGGTCTCGCCGCCTGGTCCTACGCGCATGTACTGCCGTATTTCCGCCGCCAGGAAACCTGGCAGGACGGCCCGACCTTCTATCGCGGCGGCCACGGCCCGCTTTCGACACAGCGAACCCGATTTTCCGATCCGCTGGTCGACGCCTTTGCAGCCGCAGGCCGCGAGGCGGGGCATCCCGCCACCACGGACTACAACGGCGCCCAGCAGGAAGGCTTCGGCACCTGGCAGATGACGATCCGCGATGGCCGCCGCTGCAGCGCCGCGTCAGCTTACCTGAGGCCGGCGCTCGGGCGCCGCAAGCTCAAGGTCGAGGTCAATGCGCTGGCGGCCCGGCTGATCTTTTCCGGTACCAGGACGGTCGGGGTCGAATATGTCCGCGACGGCAAGACGATCGTCGCCCATGCCGATCGCGAAGTCATCCTGTGCGGCGGCGTCATCAACTCGCCGCAGGTGCTGATGGTGTCCGGCATCGGCGATGCCGACGAACTGCGCGCGCACGGCATTCCGGTCAAGGTGCCGCTGCCGGGCGTCGGCAAGAACCTGCAGGACCACATCTCGGCAAGCATCGTCTATCGCCGCGGGCAGCGCGGCCCGCTTCACCGCGCCATGCGATTCGACCGCATCCTGCCGGCGCTCGCCAAAGCCTATCTGCGCGGCGAGGGCATCGCCGCCGATTTGCCGGCTGGACAGATGGCATTCCTACGGAGCCGCCCCGAGGTGGCATTGCCGGACGTACAACTGCTGTTCAACGCTGCGCCCATGGCGGCATCGCCTTATTTCGTGCCGTTCCGGAAGGCCTATGCGGACGGCTATGCCTGCCGCGCGGTGGCTTTGCGGCCGGAAAGTCGCGGCCGCCTGGAGCTTGCGAGCGGTGACCCCGCGGTGCCGCTGCGCATCTGGCAGAATTTTCTTAGCGCCGATGCCGATTGGCGCGCGTTGCGCGCCGGATTGCGGCTGGCCCGCGAGGTGTGCCGCCAGCCCGCAATGGCACCGTTCGGCGATGGCGAAATCGCGCCAGGAGAACAGGCCTCCACTGATGCGGACCTCGATGCACATATCCGCAGCACCGCCATCACCGTCCACCATCCCGTCGGCACCTGCAAGATGGGGATCGCGTCGGACCGCATGGCCGTGGTGGACAGCGAGCTTCACGTCCACGGGATCGAAGGCCTTCGCGTGGTCGATGGCTCGGTGATGCCGGACCTCGTCGGCGGCAACGTCAATGCGCCGATCATGATGATTGCCGAGAAGGCGGCCGACTTGATCCGCGGTTGCCCGCCGCTCGCACCGGCGCGGATTGCCGCGCCCTCGGTGGTCTCCCGCGAGTAGCGCGCCCGAACACCTCCCGGCGGCCCTTCAGCTCGCGCCGAAGCCTTCCCTCATCAGGCTTGCCGGCGCGCCGCCGGCCTGTCATTCACGGCCCATGCTTGACAGATCGAGGCAAGGCGGCGGAGACGGCGAGGCGAGGGAACGCGTGCGCGAGTGGACCCGTGCCCGCTTCGCGCTTGCCGAGGATGCTGCCATCCTGGTCGCCGAAGTTGCGTGCGGCCTTCCGGGATGCCCGCCGGTCGAGACCGTGGTGGCGTTCTGGACCGCCGACGCCAAGCGGCATCATTTCAAGGTCTTCAAGCCGCTCGCCGAAGTGCGGCCGGATGACCTCCCGTTCGCCTGGCTCATGGAAGCGCTTGCAGTGGCCGACGGTTTCGAATGCGACTGCTGCTGACTGGCGGACCCGGGTGGGAGCGAATCGGGTTCGTGCAACTCAAGTAACACAAAGCCCCGCACGATGCGGGGCTTTGGGACCTGACAATATCTAGGCTTGCCCGAGCTTGTCATCACCCATTGGGAGCCTGCCCAGCAAGCTGGGTCTTAATGCCCGACGACCGGGCTACACCCCGCAATATACGCGTATCACGGATTTTTTGCAACGCGGTCAAGCCCCAGTCCGCAAAGAACCGCGTGCCTTACACCAGCCAAGTCTTCGGCCGAAAGCGTTGGATAGACGTACTGCCTTTTTCCTATTTTGAAAGCGGAAAGCCGGTAAGTACCGATATTGAGGAGCATATCCGCCTTCGCCCAGGATGGCAGATCATCTGGTTCGTTAGGATGATAGTTTCTCGACAAGCGATAACAGAACGGAAGATTGTGCCTGGGTTCCGTGAGGCTTATCGGGACGATGGCTGCGATGTTCGACCGAAAGGGAAGTCTCGGCGAAACGATGATCACCGGCCGAGGCTTCACCATCTCCGGTTCTTTGAAGCCTGAGAAATCACAAACAAAAATTTGACCAGCCCTGGGATGAAAGAGGAGTGCCATCTCGCGCCTCCTGCAAAAAGCCGCTCGGGTCCTTCGCCGACGCAGTGTGGTCCGCGCAGTCCGTGTGCAGACGACGGTACTGGAGAAAAAGCTGAACTGTGACACCACCGGTGGGGCTGCGTCCTCGACGCACCTGACCGCTTCGGCATAGATTGGCCCAATACCATCAAATCCCACCGCTGGACCCGCCATGGCCGAACTCAAATGCAAGACCGTCACCCGCACGCAGGGCAACAATCAGGCGCTCAAGGATGGGACGGCGAAGCCGCGCGGCTTTGCCTTCGACTTTGTCGAGGTGCCGATCCTGATCGACGCGTTCAGGCGGATGGTGCGGGGCCTCGAATTCGATATTTGCGAGATGGCGATCACCACCTACCTGTGTGCCCGCGCCCACGGCAAGCGTTTTACCGCGATCCCGGTTTTCCTGGTGCGCGCCTTTCATCATGGCGCGATCCTTTACAATACAAAGGCGGGCATCCGCACGCCGAAGGACCTTGAGGGGCGCAAAGTCGGCGTCAATCGCGGCTACACCGTCACCACGGGCCTGTGGGCGCGCAGCGTCCTTCAGGAGGAACACGGGGTCGATCTGAGCAAGGTTACGTGGGTGCTGTCCGGCGACGAACATGTCGCCGAATATCGGCCGCCCGCCAACGTGGTGCCGATGGAACCGGGCCGCAAAATGGCCGACATGCTCGCCGCCGGAGAATTGGCCGCAGCGATCGGCATCGAAGTCGACCACCCCGACGTGAAGCCCTTGATCCCGAATGCGCTGGACGCCGGCCTGGCGGCGCTACGGCAGCGCGGGCATTACCCGATCAACCATACCGTCGTGATCAAGGACGAGTTGATCGCCGCTCACCCAGGGCTGGCGGCGGACGTGTTCGGCGCATTCGCGGAGGCCAAGCGCCTCTACCTCGAGCGACTGAAGAATGGCAGCATCGAGAAGCCGACCGACATCGACCGATTGCACCAGCGCGTGATGGAGGTCACCGGCGACCCGTTACCGTATGGCATCGAGCCGAACCGGATCGTGCTGGACGAACTGGTCCGGAATAGTGTCACGCAGGGCATCATTCCGGAGCCGGTCGCGGTCGATAATCTGTTTCCGCCCTGCACCCGCGCTCTCACCGCATGACGGAATGCCGCATGTCGAACGCGCGCAACCTAACCGGAGTGTGGCACGGACTTTACAACTATCCCCATGACAACAAGGGTGTGTCCTTTGTTGCCACTCTGATCGAAACGGGCTCCATGCTGTCCGGCACCACCCACGAGCCCTGCCGCGTCGGACCGCCCGGCACGCTCTACGCCACGCTGACAGGCGTCCGCCGCGACCGCGCCGTCAGCTTTGCGAAGACCTATGACGGCTCCAATCCCTTCTATCGCATCGTCCAATACGAAGGGGCGCTGAGCGACGATGGCAACGAGATCGAAGGCCGCTGGCTCGTGCCAGGATCATGGTCCGGACGGTTCCTGATGATCCGTCCGGAGGCAAAGTCGGCAACAGTGTCTCGCAAGGCCGCGGTGCGAGCCTGAAAGCGCGGCGGCGGCCGATGCGACCCAAAACGCGCTCCGCGCTTGCGCGCTGCACCAAAACTCCTGCCGGTTTCTGAACACATAGCCCTCATTGTGGCGTTATCCGCTGTCGCCCAAGGCCAATTGTTTGTGCGATAAAGAAAACCTGATCGTATGGTATCATGCTGAGGATTGCGAATGCCTGTTTTTGTTGTTGTTGTGAGGCAAGGGAATGAAAAAGTCCGCGAGCGGATTCAGGCACTTCCGGACGAAACTGTTTACGAACTAACGGACGATGCTTGGCTGGTAGACTATGATGACACCACGCGCGCCGTGGCTGAGAAGTTGGGCGTGAGAGGAGACCCGTCCAAAGTAGTAGGTTCTGGGATTGTATTCCCAATTTCCAACTATGCCGGTCGTTTCCCCACGGGGGTTTGGGAGTGGCTGGCCATACATCAAAAAGAAAGAGGATGATATCTGATGGTACGGCGGCCATCTCGATCTGAAGCGGAGTCGACGGATGCGGACTACGCATCCAATGATCCTCGGTCGTCTCGAACAGCAGACGTCACCCTAACCGAAATCGCCAAGATTCAGACCGACGGTGAATACGTCAAACGTGATTTGGCGGAGATGCGCACGGATACAAAAGAATCTCAGAGATCGAATGGTTCGCCTTGAAACAGAGTTAAAGCATCTCCCGAGCAAAGAATTCATTGTCACGGTGGTTGTGGTGGCCCTCGGGATAGTCGGCGGTCTATTGACCATTGCTCCGAAGCTACAGAATTGGGCTGGGATAACTCCGCCGGCTCTCACGGTTCCCTCTGCTCACCCCTGAGCGCAACAAAACAAACCGCCCCCGTCCCCAATGCGCCTCGCCATTGACAGTCAAGCCGGCGATGGGGTTCATTGCCGGCAACAAGTTCCATCGACCCCGGAGGAAGCGTCGTGACCATCCACCAGCAGACATCGAAGAAGCCGCAGATCGCGATCATGAATGCCGTGCACGACCTGCCGGTGCTGGTGGCGCGCGACAAGGGTTTCTTCAAGGACGAAGGCCTGGACGTGGAATTCGTCACCACACCCGGAATGGCGCAGGTTACGACCTCGCATCTCGTCAAATTCGACTCGATTTTCGATCGCCCGCTCGACGCCGTCTACAACGAAGGCGGCATCGATCAGTACCGCATGTGCGAATGGGGCATCATGAAACGCGCCGTCGAGGCGAAGAGCGAAGGCCGCCGCGACCGCAAGATCGTGGCGCTCGGCTCCTCGATGTCGATGTTCGCGATCGTGGTCGCCCGCGACTCCAAGTTCTATGAGCCGGAAATGCTCAAGGACAAGGAAATCGCAGTCACGCCGAACAACGGCTCGCATTTCACGACGCTGAAGATGATGGAAGGTTTCGTGACGCCAGAGCACCTGAAAACAACCCATGCGGGATCAATGATGAAGCGGCTCGAGGCGGTACGCGAGGGCCGGGTCGCGGCCGCAAGCGTGATGGAGCCGTGGATCAGCGTTGCCCAGAAGCAGGGCCTGCGCATCCTGATGGAGGCACATTCGACCCGCAGCGAAGCCGCCGGCGATGATCTCGACGGGCCGACGCTGGCCAAAATGTTCCGCGCGCAGGACCGCGCGGTCGAACTCATCGAGAAGGACCCGACGCCCTATATCCATTACTTTATTGCCGAGACCGGCGGCATGCTGGAGCCGCACGAGTTCCAGGCTTGGCGATTGCTCCACGCGCCGGTGCAGCCCTACACGCGCGAACGTTTCGACGACACCTATAACTGGACGGTCAAGTGGAACATGACCGTGCCGGGCGCCACGTACGAAAACACCGTCGATAATCGCGCCTGGAAATAGACGCATGCCTCAAGAGGGAAAAGCCCTCTCCCCGTGCGGGAGAGGGTTGGCCGCCGAAGGCGGCCGGGTGAGGGATTACGGCAACGCAGGTGAAATGAGCGCCGATACTGCTTGAATTTTTTCTGACCCCTCATCCGGCGCGCTGCGCGCGCCACCTTCTCCCACAAGGGGAGAAGGATTTTAGACGCGTGGGGAAGCCGCGCGCCCTCACTCGACCGTCGGACCGACGCTTCCGGGCTGTTCAAGGGAGCGCTTGGCGGCCTTCTCGATCGCCTTTTCCGCCAGCGCCCGAAGGTCGACGCGGTACTCCTCGATCTCCTCAACGGTGAGCTGCTCGATTCCAATGAAGTGGTTTTGCGCCCCCGACGTCCTGATCAACTCGTCCAGTTTTGCCTGGATCGCCATATAATCGCGATTTTGGGTATTCTGGATCACGAACACCATCAGGAACGTCAGGACGGAGGTGGTGCTGTTGATGAATAGCTGCCAAGCATCGGAAAAATTGAACAGCGGTCCGGTCAAGACCCAACACACAATCAGCAGGATAGCGACTGCGAAGGTGCTGGGTCGCCCGGTCTGAAACGCAATCGCATTCGAGGTGCGGGAGATAAGCTGGTTCATTCCCGTTCTATATTGGTGTTCGCGCGATTAGAGCGGGATGCGTTCAGTTTAATCGCGTCCCCCGCGCATCCTTTGATTTTGCGCATGATGTTTGTCCGAAAAGTCTGCAACTTTTCGGCATCATGCTCTGATTGTCGTCCGACGCCGGCGCCACCGCCCTATAACGAGGCGCCGCAAGCTCCTGTTCCCGGTCTACGATCTATGAAGGCACGGCACCGGTCAGCAGGTCGGTATCGAGTTCGCGCCCCAGCCCGCGCGCGCGCGCCTTGATATAGATTGCGTGACCGGTCGCCGCGAACTGACAGCCGAGGCCGGTATAGTTGAGGAACACTGTGATATCGCGCTCGGACCGTCTCCCGGCGGCCTTGCCGAGCAGCAGATCGGTGAGCTCGGGATAATTGGACTTGCCGATTTCGTGACTCAGCGCATCCTTCTGTTTCTCCATTTCGCGCGCGAGATCGGCGCCGGCGGTGCGAACGATGCTGCCGCGGGGCTCCCGAACATGGGTTACGACGACGTCGGCGGCGGCGATCGCGTCGGCGGAAAGTTCGAGCCGCTTCAGGCTGCCGACATGCATGCCGGGCTCCAGCCACTCGGCAGCGAAGACCGGCGCCATGCTGTTGGTCGCGCACAGAACAATGGCCGCTCCCTTCATCGCCTCCTGAGCATCGGCGGCAGGAGTGACCTCGATCCCGAGCTTCGCTTGCATGTCTCGCGCGAACTTCTGGCAATGCTCCGGGCGCGGACTGTAGCACCGCGCTCGTTCGACGTGCCTCACGGCGCACACCGCCATCAATTGCGCACCAGCCTGCCATCCGGTCCCGAGCAACGCGACCCGACTCGCGTCGGAACGCGCGAGATGCTTGGCGGCAAGTCCGCTCGTCGCCCCCGCCCGCATTCGCTGCACGATGCCGTCGGGGTAGATCGCGAGCGGCTCTCCGGTCGCAGTGCTGAACAGCAGGACGAGACCGGCATAACGTTGCCCGGGCGCCGCCGGAACCTTGACCCGCCGCGTGCCACCGCCCGAATCCGGCCAGGTGAGAATATCGGAGTTGATCCTGACCGCGCCGACCCCGAACCTTGGGACGACTCCGCTCATTGTCAGCAGCGAATAGAGCGCGTCCTCGCGCACCGTCGGACGAGAGGACTTCCGAGCGTAGCCCGTTGGCGCCCTGCATCAGGCCGAGATCGCGGTACGCGATCTCCATTGCTTCGAGGCAATCCGCCATTCCGAGCGCGGCCTCGACATCCTCGTTTGTCAACAGGAGCGTCATTCGACCGATCCCGCTGCGGCCCGCATCTGCCACAAGTGCCGCAGCTCGGTGAGGTCGGCAACTGTCTCCAGCCGGCGAATCGTCTCCACGATCGTCTGTGCCTGCTGCAAGCCCATGACCGGAGCGATCAGGCCGAGCGCCTTGGCTTCGACCTCGCTCTGCGCCATCGGATTGTCCGCGCTTCCACGAACGGCAAAGCTGCGCCGGGAGAGATGACGGCCGTCATGAGTCGTCATCGTCACAATAGCCTGCCGACGCGGTGTCGCCAGCGCAAGTTCCTCGCTCGGGACAACAGCGATCTTTCTTCGCAGCGCCATGATGGCCGGATCAGTCATCCGCGCAAGGTCGTGGATCGACGCAAAAGTGAGCTGACCGTCGCTCAACAGCATCGCCATCAGGTGCTGCACGTTCACATCCGGCATCGCGGCCGCATCGACAGTGCGTGCCGAGCGCGAAGGCAGCTGCACTTCGATCGTTTTGATGTCGGTCGCAGCAATCCGCTCGGTTTCCATCAGGTCGGTGAGCGCGTCGAGGGCGGATTGTGCCGGCGACCCGACGGACCATTTCTTGATGTTGGTGTCCATGATCTCGAAATGGTGACCGAACCTCTCGGCAAGACGCCCGGGTTCGGGCCGGCCCGCATAGGCATCGAAGAAATTGCGCTCGCCGCTGAATACATCGTCGACGCCGGTGAATCCGGCGGCGGCCATCAGCGCTGCCGTCACCCCGTTGCGTGCCGGCATGCCGCCGAAGTCGAAGGCCTTTTCGACATGCTCGGAATCGCGCACATTGCACGCGATGCCCGAGGCCTGCTGGGCGCAGAACGAAAGCAGATGGCGTGCCTGCCGCTCGCCAAGACGGAGCAACGCGCCCGCCGCCGCCCCGGCGCCGAAGGTACCGCCGAAACTATGGGTGCTGCGCGAAGCTGCGGCGAACGCATCGGCGCCGAGTGCATAAGATAGTCGCGCGGTCACATCGTAGCCGAGAACAACGGCGCGCAGCAGGCTTTCGCCGCTGGCCTTCACGCTTTCTGCGACCGCGAGTGCCGCCGGAATCACGGCGCACCCCGGGTGCGTGCGGGATGGTGCATGCGAATCGTCGGTCTCGTCGGCATGCGCCAGCATGCCGTTGGCGAGCGCCGCCTGGACCGGCGACGTCAGCAAGTTCGTCCCGACAACTGAGGATTCCGGGGCACCGCCCAGCTTTTCGACAAAGGCGATCGCGAGTTCGACCGGGGTGAAGCGACGTTCCCGATATCATGGCCGCTAGCGCGTCCAGGACATGCTGGCGCGCCTTGTCGATCACGCGATCCGGCAGCGGTTGGTCGAACGCTGCGGCGATGTAAGCAGCAAGCGCGCGGGTCGGTCCGCTGATCTCGGACAATGGCTGGATCAACGCGTGTTCCTGGCCGATCGAGACGCATCTGGTCAGCGCTACTCCACGAAGGGAGGCTGGCCGTTACGGGTTGGTCCGGCGCCCCGCCGGGATCGCGTCCTCTTCCCACGGCGCACACCGGCTTCTACAGTCGTGAGACCGCGCATGCAATGACACGACCCAGCCAATGCCGGAGGAAACGATGGGAAAAATTCGACATCTCGCGATCAAGACCAAGAGCCCCGAACGGCTCGCAACGTTCTACGAGGACGTGTTCGGCATGAGGCGGATTCGAAGCGAGAAAGGCGGCGCGATTTACATGAGCGATGGCTATTTGACCCTCGCGCTGCTGCGAAACCGCGGCGAGGCCACGCCGAGCGGCATCAACCACTTCGGTTTCCACGTCGATGATATTAATGAAACGGAAGACAAGTTAAAAAAATACGACGAGCCGCTGGAAATGCGGCCGGCCAACCGCCCGTTCGCCGAATACCGCGCCATGGACCCAGACGGCAATCTCTTCGATGTTTCTGCGCACGGCTACGACGAGGCCGAGTTCCAGGGCGATCGCGACCAGCGTACGCGCGAATTGCAAAAAAACGCGGTCCGGTAATCGCTGCCTTCGCACGGCGGCGCGGTTGTCGGTGGCTGTCCGTCGGTGTTTCTCAGCCGGACTGACAGCGCCGGGCAATTTGGGGGCGGAGCGATCCCTTGGAAACCTGCGATGTCGTGGTAATCGGCGGGGGTAGCGCCGCCTTCGATGCTGCAGTCGCGGCCAAGGAGCACGGCGCCGCTCGCGTGATCATGCTGGAGAAGGCACCGCGATCGGAATATGGCGGCAACGCCCGCTACTCCGGCACCGGGTTTCGCTTCTGGCACCGCGGCGCGGAAGAAATCCGCGAATTCGTCCCAGATGTCGACGCGAATTATTTTAGCAGCCTGCAGATTGCCCCCTATTCGCAACAGGATTTCCTGACCGACCTCGAACGCATGACGTTGGGACGCATGGACCCGGTGCTCGCTCGCACGCTGGTCGATCAATCCAACGGCGCCGTTCATTGGATGAAGCAGCGAGGCATCCGCTGGGAGCTGCTCAAGGAACACGCCAAGGTCGGCGCCAAGCGCTACTTCGAGCGCGGCATCGCCATTCATGTCGCCGGTGGCGGCGTCGGCCTGCTGGAGCAATGGCGCGAGATCGCCGAAGGGATGGGCATCGAAATCCGGTTTTCCTCCCCGGTCGCCGCCGTTCACGGCAACATGCACCGGGTCGACGGCGTGCGCGTGTCCACCCCCGAAGACGATTACGAACTTGCGGCCCGTGCCGTCATCGCTTGCGCCGGCGGTTTCCAGGCGAGCGCCGAAATGCGGGCACGGTATCTCTCTGGCAACTCCGACTTCGTCAAGGTAAGAGGGTCGCGGCACGACACCGGCGAGGTCTTGAACGCACTGCTCACGCTCGGCGCCGCGACGGGTGGACATTGGCAATCCGGGCACATGTCGCCGATCGACGCCAATGCGCCCGATTTCGAGACCGCCCAGCATGCAGACGGGCGCGGCAACACTCAGAGCCGTTACGATTATCCGTTCGGGATCACGGTGAACGCGCTTGGCTTGCGCTTCTTCGATGAAGGTGAAGCCCAGCACTCCTACACTTATGCGAAGACGGGCCGCGCCATTCTTGGCCAACCCGGCGCCGCGGCCTGGCAGATTTTTGACCAGACCGGGCTCGCCCAGCGGCGATATCCGCATCACCAAGCGAGCTTTGAAGAAGGGTGGGAGATCGCCGAACTGGCGCGCAGGATCGGTCTCGTTCCGGAAGTGCTCGTCGATACGGTCGCCCAGTTCAACGCCGCCTGCCGCGACGACGCGCCGTTCGACCCGACGCGGCCGGACGGCAAGGCGACCCAAGGGCTCGCGATCGCGAAATCCAATTGGGCGATCCGAATCGAGGCGCCGCCGTTTCGCGCCTATCCGGTGACTTGCGGGATCACGTTCACCTTTGGCGGCGTGATGGTCAACCCGAATGCGCAGGTGCTCAATTCGATGCACGAGCCGATCCGCGGACTTTATGCCTCCGGCGACATTTTGGGGCTGTTCTTTCACAACTACCCTTCGTTCACTGGGCAGACCCGCAATGCCGTGTTCGGCCGCCTCGCGGGGAAGCATGCCGCCACGCAGAACTAACGGTACCCGCGAAAATAACTGAATCCGTCGTAGGTCCGTTCGCCGCATCAGGCCCTGATTTCTGCCAATTCTCGGAGCAGTTATTTTCGCGGGAGCCCTAACCTCGGCATGAGGCGAGAATGGCCTCCCGTCCGAAGCAGGCGAACCATGCCATCTCGAACAAGGGCATGGATTTTGCCGCCATTCCATGGCGGAAGCCGGCGTTGTAGTCTCGCCGGCATCCCACGCGCGGTCGGCTGCAATCGCGCACACCTGTCCGATGCAGGAGAGCAGACATGCTTTATCGAAATACGGCTTGCGTGCTCGTGCTCGCCGCCGCGGCGGCGAGCCTCGGGACCGCGACTGCGAATGCCGCCGAGGATGGCAAGTACCCCGATTGGAGCGGGCAGTGGTCGCGGCCCGCTATTCGCCTGCCCACCCAGCCATCCCATGACCAGACCAAGCCGTGGGGTTTTGGCCAGCAGGCGCCGCTCACGCCCGAGTATCAGAAGGTGCTGGCCGACAGCGTCGCCGATCAGGCCAAAGGCGGCCTAGGCAATTTCCCGACCACGCTCGGGCGCCCCGCCGGCATGCCGCACATGATGATGGCGTTCATCCCGCTCGAATTCGTGGTCACGCCGGAAACGACATACATCCTCGTCGGCATGTACGACCATTACCGCCGCATCTTTACTGATGGGCGCGACTGGCCGAAAGAGATCGAGCCGACCTATGCAGGATATTCGATCGGCCGCTGGGTCGACGAGGATGGCGACGGCAAATACGACGTGCTCGAAGTTGAGACGCGCGGCTTCAAGGGGCCGCGCGCCTATGACGAGGCCGGCTTGCCGCTGCATTTCGACAATCAGTCGATCTTCAAAGAGCGGATTTACCTCGACAAGGCCGACCCGACCATCATTCATGACGAAATAACGACCATCGATCACGCCTTGACGCGGCCGTGGATGGTCGACAAGACATTACGTGCGCAGCGAGGATCCGCGTCCGATGTGGCCAGAATATTACATCAGCGAAGGCAACGGCCAGATCATGATCGGCAAGGAAAACTATTTCCTCAACGGCGACGGCCTGCTGATGCCGGCCAAGAAGGATCAACCGCCCCCGGATTTGCGGTATTTCAAGGCGTCGCAAAAGTAATGGCGCGCGCGAACGCGAGTGCCGGACGACCAAGGATAAATCGATGATGCCAGCTCGTTGCAGAGGGCGGGAGCCATTTGGCGCATCGACCCTGGTCGCTGCGGCAGCGGCTTTTCTTGCGGCCTCAGTCGCGCCGGGCATCGCACAGGAAAGGCCCGCGCCTCCCGATTTCTCGTCCAATTTCGCCGGATGGGTCGGATTGAATGGCGGCGGCCCATTCTACGAGCCGGTGCCCTGGCCGGCTGCCGCCGGTGGTCAGCGACCCCGCCCACCCCTTCGTTCCCAACGGACTCGACAAGCCGCCGACCTTCCGCCTCGCCGATCTCTCCAATGCGAACCTGATGCCGTGGGTGAAGGAACGGATGAAGACGGACGTCGACGAAATTCTTGCCGGCAAGAAAAGCGCGTTTACCCCGCAATCGAGTTGCGTTCCCGCGGGCGTGCCTTTCTTCATGGGTTATGGCGGCCCCGACCCGCTCGTGTTCTTGCAAACGCCGAAGGAAGTCTGGATCCTATGGCGCGAGGACAACCAGGCGCGGCGTATCTATCTCGACGTGCCGCATTCCGCGAACCCGAAGCCGTCCTGGTACGGCGAGTCGGTCGGCCATTATGAGGGCGATATCCTCGTTGTCGACACCATCGGGCTGAACGACAAGACCGTGCTCGACGTCTACCGCACGCCGCACTCCGAGAAGTTGCATGTCGTCGAGCGCTGGCAGCTGATCGATGGCGGCAAGATGATGCAGGTGACCTTCACAGTCGAAGACCCTGAGGCCTTCTATCAGCCGTGGAGCGGAATGCGGCGCTACCGCCGGGTCGAGCAGGAAGCCTACGAAAAGATCTGCGCCGAGAACAACGTCAACGTCTTCGATTATCATATGCCGGCCGCGGCGACGCCGGATTTCTAATCGGGATGCTTTAGAGCGGGATGCGTTCAGCTTGCATCGCCTCCCACTCGTTTCTCTTTGATTTTCCGCATGAGCTTCGTCCGAAAAGTCTGCAACTTTTCGGGATCCTGCCGTCCAGGTCGCGTTTGAAGGATCATGCGGGCGCCGCGATCCCGTCAAACTCGGAGATCGTGGCAATGAGACGCTCGATGTCTTCCGGCCGCGACAGGCGGTGGTCCCCGTCCTTGATCAGCGACAACACGACATCGTCCTGAGCCAGCCGTGAGACCAGGTCGACCGCATGCCGCCACGGCACGTCGGGGTCCTGGACACCTTGCAGGATGCGCACCGGGCAGCCGGTTTCTATCAGCCCGCCCAACAATAAATGACGGCGGCCATCCTCGATCAGCGCGCGCGTGATCGGGTACGGCTCCTCGGCATAGGACGAGGGTCGCAGCCAGGCTCCCGCGGTCGAAATCGCTTGCTTCGCCGCCGCCGGAAACCGCTTCCACATCAACTCCTCGGTGAAATCGACGGCGGGAGCGATCAGCACCAGCGCGGCGATTGTTGCCGGCCCGGTAGGGGTACCCGCCAAAATAATTGAATCCGTCGCGGGGCCGTTCTCTTTACCAGGCTGCTGATTTTTGCCGAGGGTCGGAGCCGTTATTTTGGCGGGAGCCCCAAGACCCCGTCGCAATACTTGCGCAGACAGCAAAAGCGCGAGCCACCCGCCCATTGAGGAGCCAACGAGGATCTGCGGCCCTTCACAGCAGGCTTCGAAAACGGCAAGGCTTTCCTCGAGCCAGCGGCTGATGGTGCCATCGGTGAAGGCGCCGCCGGACGCGCCGTGTCCCGAATAGTCGAAGCGCACGCAGGCGCGGCCCTGCTGTTCTGCCCAGAGGTCGAGCGCAATCGCTTTCGTCCCGCCCATGTCCGACTTGAACCCGCCGAGCCACATCAAGCCGGGAGCGGCGCCCAGGCGCCGTGCCACGGCAATGTTCCGCCGATCGCTGCCTGGCCCGACCTCGATGCAATTCCGCTGATCCGTCACAATTGCGATCCAAACCCGTTGTCGGTGCGCTGCTCGGAAGATTAATTTTTCGTTACTTCGAGCGTTGCCGCGATGTTGCAGTCGGTCTATACCACCGACCTCAGGGATGTGAACAAAAGCGGCGCAACTCGGTCAGAGGCCGAACAGCCGGCGGCAGTCCGGCGGACGAGATCGCGAGTCCGGGGGCGGGGTGTGGGGAAATCCTTCATTGCGGCGCGTTCGGTGGTCGAGCCGGAAGTCCCGGTTGCGTACGCGGCGCGGGCGACGCTGGTTCCGGTGACCAACGCGTCGGTTGTCCTTTCCGTCCTGATAGCGGCCCCGACCCTGGAAGCCGGCGCCGCCGACGAGGGCGCGGTCGAGCTCGCGCGCATGCTCACGGCGGCGGGCCATCGTGCCATCGTTGTTTCCGGCGGAGGACCGCTGGAGCCGCAGGTCACCGCGTGCGGCGCCGAACTGGTGCTGCTCGACTTGGCGAGCCGCAATCCACTGATGATCGCACGCAACGCCGTGGTGCTCCGGCGCATCATTGCCGAGCGGCGCTGCTGCGTCGTCCATGCGCTGGCGCGTGCGCCGGCCTGGAGCGCGCTGCCGGCTTGCCGCCTCGCCGACGTACCGCTCGTCACCACGTGGTACAATGCGTACCGCGATCAGAACCTTCTCAAGCGGCTGTACAACAGCGTGATGGCGCGCGGCGAGAGAGTGATCGCACTCAGCGATCAGATTGCGGACGCCATCACAGAGCGCTATCGCGACGCCGCGGTTCGCATCGTGGTCGCCCCGCCCCATGTCGATTTCACCTGGTTCGATCCGCCGCGGGTGACGCCGGAGCGCATCGAGGCGGTGCGCGCGGCTTGGGGCATCGCGGAGGGGACGCATGTCATCGTCGTGACCGGACGCATCCTGCGCCGCAAAGGCCACCACGTGGTGGTGCGGGCAGCGCGGCGGCTCAAGGACATCGGCCTGCGCGACTTTGCGTTCGCCTTTGTCGGCGAAGACCATGGGCGTTCCAGCTATAGTGGCCACTTATGGGACCTCGTGCTGGCCACCCGGACTTCCGACGTCATCCGCATCGTCGGCAAGCCGGCCGACGCCCCGGCTGCCTATGGTGCCGCGGTCGCGGTCATCTCGGCTTCCATTCAACTTGAAGGCCCGCAGCGAAGCCTGCTGGAAGCCATGGCCATGGCGCGGCCGGTAATCGCGTCCGACCTTGCGGCAGGGCCGGAGATGGTGCTCGCGCCGCCGGCCGTACCGGAAGATCGCATCACCGGGTTTCGCTTCCGCAGCGGCGACGATGGCGAACTTGCCACCAGCCTGATCCGGTTGTTGTCGGTGCCGGAAAGCACCAGGGCCGCGATGGGCCGGCGGGGCCGCGACCGTGTCCTGACCCAGTTTGCCAACTATGCGCGCCCCAATCAGATGCTCGACATTTACGCCGAAATCGCCCGATGCCCGAAGTGAGGCTGCGTGCCCGCCCGCATAGGCCGGTTGAACGGCCTCGCAGGTCCGACTTGAGAGAGTTTGCGCAAATCTGGCGCATTCCCGTTGACTCCCCCGTCGTTTCTACCAATCTTTATGAGTTTCCGAGCACATGATTTGCGCCGCCGTGCCTCGGCTAGCGGCTCCGTTTGATGCTGTTCGGGGCAGAGTTCAACAAGACAGGAGAAGACAGCCATT
The DNA here is from genome assembly GCA_963844635.1 of uncultured Alphaproteobacteria bacterium. Taxonomy (GTDB): domain Bacteria; phylum Pseudomonadota; class Alphaproteobacteria; order Rhizobiales; family Xanthobacteraceae; genus JAJPKK01. The sequence continues at coordinate 162,771 of CAWJPD010000008.1, read as the reverse complement.
CGTCGACCGATGAGAGCCGCGCCGCCCGTTCCGAAGGACGGTCCGCGCATCAATGAAGACATCCGCGTTCGCGAGGTTCACCTGATCGACAAGGACGGCGGCAATCGCGGCAATGTAGCGATTTCGGACGCATTGGCGATCGCCAAGGAGGCCGGACTGGACCTTGTCGAGATTTCACCGAATGCGACGCCCCCCGTCTGCAAACTGCTCGATTTCGGCAAGTACAAGTACCAGGAGCAGAAGAAGCAGGCGGAAGCCCGTAAGAAGCAAAAGATCGTCGAGGTCAAGGAAGTCAAGTTCCGGCCGATGATCGACGACCACGACTATGACGTGAAGATGCGCGCCATGCAGCGCTTCTTCGAAGAGGGCGACAAGGTCAAGGTCACGCTGCGGTTTCGTGGTCGCGAAATGGCTCACCAGGAGCTTGGCGCGAGGCTGCTCGCACGCGTCAAAGGCGACACCGAGAAGCTCGCCAAGGTCGAGATGGATGCCCGTTTCGAAGGGCGGCAGATGATCATGGTGCTGGCGCCCCGCTGATTTCTTGTCTGCCCGGCAGCCGCCGGACCTGCGGGCCGCGACGGGCGATTGACGACGCCCGGCAGTGCCTCTGGACCGGGCCGTTTGCGCGGAGAGGCGGGCGACCCCGCGTCGCAATCATTGTCACCCGCTTCATTGCCGCCCGCTTCATTGCCATCGTGTCCGGCCTCTGCCATAACCGCTGCCTTCCGTCGCCCGGCGCAAGGGCTGCCGTGGCGGCGGTTTTGCTCTGCCACGCTCAAACGCGCGGCTTCGTATCGAGCAAGCATCCCAGCGCATCCGCGCCAGCTGGCGCGCCGGTCGAAATGGCCGCGTCCGCGCCGATTGAGGAGAGCCAAATGCCCAAACTGAAGACCAAGTCGGGCGCCAAGAAGCGCTTCAAGGTGACCGGGACGGGCAAGGTGCTATTTGCCCAGTCCGGCAAGCGGCATGGCATGATCAAACGGACCACCAAGCAGATCCGCGAGCATCGCGGCACCAAGGTGATGTTCAAGACGGACGGCGAGCGCATCAGGAAATACTGGATCCCGAACGCCTGATCGCCGCACTGCGTATCCGCTGCGCGTTCGTGTGTAACGCGTGGGCGGCGCTGGACCCGATATTCTCACCAATTTGCAAGGAGACTTGCCATGGCTCGCGTCAAACGGGGCGTTACCGCCCATGCCCGGCACAAGAAGGTCCTCAAGGCGGCCAAGGGTTATTTCGGCCGACGCAAGAACACGATCCGTATCGCCAAGCAGGCGGTCGAAAAGGCCAACCAGTACGCTTTCCGCGACCGCAAGCGCCGCAAACGCACCTTCCGCGCGCTATGGATCCAGCGCCTCAATGCTGCCGTTCGTCCGTTCGGATTGAATTATAGCAAGTTCATCGACGGTCTCGGCAAGGCGGGAGTGATGGTGGACCGCAAGGTGCTCTCCGACCTCGCCATCCATGAGCCTTCCGCCTTCGCGGCGATTGTCGATAAGGCCAAGACGGCGCTCCCCGCCTGACTTTTTCTCGTTCTTCGCGCGGGCGGCGCATTTTGCCCCTGCGCGGGATGCGTTCGGTTTGAATCGCCTCCCGCTCGATCTCTTTTGCGCATCCGTCGTGGACTGCGCTCGACAACGGATGCGTTGAGGATTTGCGCATGATCTTGTCCGAAAAATCTGCAACTTTACGGGATCATGCGCCCTTGCCGGGTACGCCGCGTCGCGCGCCCCCCCTCGCATCGACACGCGGCGTCGCGCTCCCGTGCTCCCTAGCATCTGCGTTGCCTATCGCAAGATTGACACGCGGGGCCGTCGGCCTACATTAGCGGCGTTCCGAGGGGAGCTCCGGCACGGAGCTGAGAAACCGCAAGGCCGTTTTGGTCGAATGTATTGCATTTGATCGCAGGGCGCCCGCGGAGACCCTTTGAACCTGATCCGGGTCATGCCGGCGAAGGGACGGACCCTCCACGCGCAACATCGGATCGCATGGCGCACCAGCGGCGCCCCCTGATCGCCGGGTCGACGGTCGCAGCGGCGCACATGTCTTTCTTCGGCCGCCATTCGGCACAGCCCAATAAGCCCAACAAGGAGTTCGGCAATGAACCTCCACGATCGCAACGTCGCAATCCCAAAGGTCACCACCGGTCCGATCGCGGGATCGCGCAAGACCTATGCGGTCCCGGAGGCGGCGCCTGAGCTTCGGGTCCCGGTGCGGGAAATCATGCTGACGGAGGCGGCTGGGGAGCCGCCGCTCCCGGTCTACGATCCTTCCGGCCCATATACGGACGACAGCGTCGCAATCGATGTCGAGCAAGGCCTGAAGCGCACGCGGGTCGAATGGGTGCGCGAGCGCGGCGGCGTCGAGGAATATCAAGGGCGCGAGATCAAGCCGGTCGACAACGGCAACGTGAGCGGCAAGCATGTCGCGCGCAGCTTTGCCATTATGGCAAAGCCGCTGCGCGGTGTTTCCGGTTCGCCCGCACCGGCCGTGACCCAGATCGAATGGGCGCGGGCGGGCGTCGTCACCAAGGAAATGATCTACATTGCCGAGCGCGAAAATCTCGGCCGCAAAAAGATGCTGGAGCAAGCCGAGGCCTCGCTCGCCGACGGCGAGAGCTTTGGCGCCGCGGTGCCGGCTTACGTCACGCCGGAATTCGTCCGCAGCGAGGTCGCGCGCGGCCGCGCAATCATTCCCTCGAACATCAATCATGCGGAGTTGGAGCCGATGATCATCGGCCGCAACTTCCTCACCAAGATCAATGCCAACATCGGAAATTCCGCAGTGACGTCCTCGGTCGAGGAGGAGGTCGACAAGATGGTGTGGGCGATCCGCTGGGGCGCCGACACGGTGATGGACCTCTCCACCGGTCGCAACATTCACACCACGCGGGAATGGATCATCCGCAACGCGCCGATCCCGATCGGCACCGTCCCGATCTATCAGGCGCTGGAAAAGGTGAACGGCGACCCGGTCAAGCTCGACTGGGAGGTCTACAAGGATACCCTGATCGAGCAATGCGAGCAGGGCATCGACTATTTTACGATCCATGCCGGGGTGCGGCTCCCTTACGTGCCGCTGACCGCGAACCGGGTGACCGGCATCGTCTCTCGCGGCGGCTCGATCATGGCGAAGTGGTGCCTCGCGCATCACAGGGAAAGCTTCCTCTATGAGCGCTTCGACGAGATCTGCGACCTGATGCGCCGCTACGACGTGTCGTTCTCGCTCGGCGACGGGCTGCGACCCGGCTCGATCGCGGACGCCAACGACCGCGCCCAGTTCGCCGAGTTGGAGACGCTCGGCGAACTGACGAAGATCGCCTGGGCCAAGGGCTGCCAGGTCATGATCGAGGGCCCCGGCCATGTGCCGATGCACAAGATCAAGATCAACATGGACAAGCAGCTCAAGGAATGCGGCGAGGCGCCATTTTATACGCTCGGCCCGCTGACGACCGATATCGCACCGGCCTACGACCACATCACGTCGGCGATCGGCGCCGCGATGATCGGGTGGTTCGGCACCGCGATGCTCTGCTATGTGACGCCGAAGGAGCATCTCGGCCTGCCCGACCGCGACGATGTCAAAGAGGGCGTGATCGCCTACAAAATTGCCGCGCACGCCGCCGACCTTGCCAAGGGCCATCCCGCCGCCCAGCTGCGCGACGATGCGCTGTCACGCGCACGGTTCGAGTTCCGCTGGGTCGATCAGTTCAATCTGTCGCTCGATCCCGACACGGCCCGCGAATATCACGACGAGACGCTTCCCAAGGAGGCTCACAAGGTCGCGCATTTCTGCTCGATGTGCGGACCGAAATTCTGCTCGATGAAGATCACCCAGGATGTGCGCGACTACGCCGCCGCGTTGAACGATCCCGCCGGCATCGGCGCCGCGGCGAATGGCGGCGCTCCGAGCGGCGAGGCCCTCAGCGCCGAACAGGGCATGGCTCAAATGGCAGAAAAATTCCGGCAAATGGGCAGTGAGGTTTATGTTGATCGTGCCGCGGTCAGGGAGAGCAATCGCGCCTTCTAGGCGGTCTCGGCAGGGGTTGCGCCGATGGCGTCAGCGGTCCAGCACCTGCTCGCGTTGCTCGATCTGGAGCCGATCGAGGTCAATCTGTTCCGCGGGCGCTCGCCGCAGGTCGGATGGCAGCGCGTGTTCGGTGGACAGGTCATTGGGCAGGCCCTGGTCGCCGCATGCCGGACTGTCGAGGCGATCGCAGAGCGTCCGCCCCATTCCCTGCACGCCTATTTCCTGCTGCCGGGCGATCCCAAGGTGCCAATCATCTATGAGGTCGACCGCATTCGCGATGGGCGCAGCTTCACGACGAGGCGCGTGGTCGCCATCCAGCACGGCCACGCTATTTTCTCGATGTCGGTGTCGTTCCATGTCGCCGAACCCGGCCTTGACCATCGCGCCGAAATGCCGGCGGTGCCCGGCCCCGAGGCGCTCCCCCGCGATGCAGAACTCAGAGACCGCGTGCTTGCAATGATGCCGGATTCCGTTCGCCGGTATTACGACCGCGAACGCCCAATCGAATTGCGGCCGGTGGAGTTCGACCGTTATTTGGGCAGAAAATATCCGGATGCCCGCTTCCACGTCTGGATCAAAAGCACCGAGCCGCTGCCGGATGCCCCGGCCATTCACCAGTGCGTGCTGGCCTATGCCTCGGACCTGATGCTGCTCGATGCCGCGCTCATCCCGCACGGCCGAACCGTTTTCGAAAAGACCATCATGGCCGCGAGCCTCGATCACGCCATGTGGTTTCATCGCCCCTTTAGGGCGGACGAGTGGCTGCTCTACGCCCAGGATAGTCCCAACGCCTCGGGCGGCTGCGGGTTCGCCCGTGGCCTGATCTTCAGCAGGGACGGTATTTTGGTAGCTTCCGTGGCTCAGGAGGGCTTGATCAGGGAACGACGCGAAATCTGAATATTTTTTAGGCGTACGCATAATTAATGCGCAGAAAGGCGTTTCCTAAAAAATTATGCTTGAGAATTAGGCTTCGTCAATGTGCCGCCTAGAGCTTCATCACGCCAAATTTTTCCGGCGCCGCGGCGGGTTGTAACCGCCGCAGCTATCCTGACCCTTGGTTTTGCACAAAGGTGCGATTGCGCGTCGCCTCCGCGCTCGGCGGTGCGCCCCCGCCCCTCCCATTTGTGGCTGCCCTGACGGTTCCCGGGAAACTGGCATGGGCTTTGATTCAAAGGGTGGTGTCGAGCCGCAGTTGCCGGACTGGCGCCTGCGTCACAACCCGCCTCCTGGGGCGGCGTCAACGGGATTCGACAAGGAAGGACCCCATGAAAATCGTCATGGCCATCATCAAGCCGTTCAAGCTCGACGAGGTTCGCGATTCGCTGACCGCGATTGGCGTGCACGGCATGACGGTTACCGAAGTGAAGGGCTATGGCCGTCAGCGGGGCCATACCGAAATCTATCGCGGCACCGAGTATGCCGTGAGTTTTTTGCCGAAGCTCAAGGTCGAAGTCGCGGTGGCGGAGCCGCAGGCCGACAAGGTGATCGATACCATTTCGGCAGCAGCAAAAACCGGGCAGATCGGCGACGGCAAAATCTTCGTTTTCGATCTGGAACAGGCGGTGCGCATACGGACCGGCGAGACCGATGCGGCGGCGCTGTGAGCCCCGAACGACCCTTCCGCACAGGAGTATGAAGGTATGACACGAAGCTTGTTCGCTCGTGCCGCCGTCGCGGTACTTGTCATTGTGGCGCTGTTCGGCGCCTTTCTGAGCGCGCCGCTCGTTGGGACCTCCTATGCCCAGCAGCCGACCGCAGCGCCTGCGGAACAGGCTGCGCCGGCTGAAGCCGCCGCGGCGCCGTCCTGCGACGCCAAGGTGCAGATGAACTGTTCGCCGAATTCCGGCGATACCGCATGGATGCTGACATCGGTCGCGCTCGTGCTGATGATGACCATCCCCGGTCTCGGCCTGTTCTATGGCGGCATGGTGCGTAAGAAAAATGTCGGTGACACCATCATGACGAGCTTCGCGATCACCTGCCTGATCACGGTGCTGTTTGCCTGCCTCACCTACAGCTTGGCGTTCACCGGCGGCACGCCGTTCATAGGCGGGCTCAGTCGCCTCTTCATGCAGGGGGTCGAGAGCGACGTCGCCAAAGGCATCGGCAATCCCAACGCGCTGGCGCCGACGATCCCGGAAGTCGTCTACATGTGCTTCCAGATGACGTTCGCCATCATCACGCCGGCGCTGATCGCGGGCGCTTTCGCCGAGCGGATGAAATTCTCTGCCATGCTGTGGTTCATCGGCCTGTGGGCCATCTGCGTCTATGCTCCGGTGGCACACTGGGTGTGGGGGCCGGATGGCATCTTCTCCAGCGGCAACACCGACGCCTGGGTGAAGGTGCTCGATTTCGCCGGCGGAACCGTGGTGCACGTCAATTCGGGCACCGCCGGCCTGATGTGCGCGATCATGCTCGGCAAGCGGCAGGACAGCGGCCCGCCCCACAACATGGTGCTGACCTTCATTGGCGCCGCTCTGCTGTGGGTCGGCTGGTTCGGCTTCAATGCCGGCTCGGCGGTGACGGCTGGCTTGCAAGCCGGTATGGCGATGACGGTGACGCAGATCGCAACCGCGGTCGCGGCGCTGACGTGGATGTTCGTCGAGTGGGGCATGCGCGGCAAACCGACCGTGGTCGGCATCTGCACCGGCGCGGTCGCGGGTCTCGTCGCGATCACGCCGGCGTCGGGCTTTGTCGGGCCGGTGGGTTCGATCTGGATCGGCGTCGCCGCAGGCATCGTCTGTTACTGGGGCTGCACCGGGCTCAAGCACATGTTCGGCTATGACGACGCCCTGGACGCCTTCGGGGTCCATGCGGTGGGCGGCGCGGCCGGCGCGATCCTGACCGGCGTGTTCGCCATCGAGCAATATGGGGGCACCCCGGGCCTGATCGAAGGGAATCCTGGCCAAGTCCTCAATCAGGTGATCGGCGTCGCCATCGTGTTCGCCTACGACGCCGTGGTGTCGCTGATCCTGCTCAAGCTCATCGACCTCACCATTGGTTTGCGCGTGAAGAAGGAAATCGAGATTGAGGGCCTCGACCTCGCGCTTCACGGCGAGATCGTGCAGTAGCTGGCGCGCCCAGCCGCCCACCGCGGCCGAGAGGGGAAGAAAGATTCGGGCCGGGGCAACAGCCCCGGCCTTCGTCACGTTAATCAAGGGGGGCATGCGCGGGCGAGAGCCAGACTGAAGAGGCCTCAAGGAATCGGCGGGTCGCGCGAGGCAACCACTCGCTCTTCCTTTTGATGCAGTATATAGGTTGTAGACGGTGGGTCGCATGAGGCTGGAGCGAACCGGCCACGGTAGGGGAGCAGACGACTTTCTGGGCAGACCAGTACGCCACCTCGACCTCGCTTTGAGTGGCGACGCTGCGAGTTGCCCTGCTCAAACGTTCTCGGGATGGATGGGTCACACTTCGATCGCTACGCACGGAGGGAACGCCCGCCCTGTTAGGGTGAAGCGTCGTGCGCCGCGCCAGCTTCAGGGGGAGAAGAACAACATGCGATTCCCACTTCGATTTCGTGCATCCGCTGCAGCGCTCATCGTCGCCTTGGCATGTGCCTGCCTACCCTCCGCCACTTACGCCGATTACGGGACGATCACTTTCCGCGTCCTGAAGGGAGGCTGGTTCATCGGTGCCTCCGGCGGCAGCGGCACCCTGTTTTTCCACGGACAGGCATTCCCGATTTCGATCGGCGGCCTGAGTGCCGGATTCGTGTTCGGCGCGTCATCAACGATTTTCCGCGGCTCCGTGAGCAATATCCGCAGTCCCTATGATGTGGCAGGCGTCTACGGCGCTGCTGGTGCCGGCGCCGCGGTCGGTCTCGGCGGACAAGCGATCGTACTGACAAACGAAAAAGGCGCTGTTTTGCAGTTGGTCGGACGCCAGATCGGATTGCAGGTCAATCTTGACCTCAGCGGCTTGGCGATTTCGATGCAGTGATCGGCATTGTACGCCGGTGCCGAGCGCGGTGCCGAATTGGCATTGGCCTGAAGCTTCGCGAATGCTGATGGCCCGGCGGACGCCATCCTCAAGGACGGTGCCGACCGGGCCACAGCGCCGCGACCCAGAAATCGGGGTCACGGCCTCAGCGCCGCGGCCCCGGGCGTTGCAATGTCAACGCCGGTCGGCTTCGCCGCACTGACGAATTCGTCAATTTTGCCCAGGATCGGGAGGAACTTCGAAACCAACGGGGCAAAGCCAAGAAGTATGGAGATGTGGCCGAACCAGGCATAGTCGAGGCCGGTCGCCAAATTGCCGCCGCGCCGGAGTGCGGCCGCGAGGTTTTTGGAGTTTCGCGGACTGACGGTGGTATCCCGCGTCCCCGTTATCAGCAGGGCGGGCGGCTTGCGGCCTTCGGCATAGGCGATGGGCTGCGTCTCGGTTCGAAGATCGCCGCCAAAAATAGCCTTCAGCGTCTCATCCTTGAGCGGCAGAAAGTCGTAGGGCCCTGAGACCCCGATCAGGCCGGCGACATCGCGGAGCGGGTCAAGGCCGACAGCTCCCAACCATTCCGGGTCGAGCGCCAGCATCGCCGCGATGTAGGCGCCAGCCGAATGACCCATGACGACGATACGTGAGGGATCGCCGCCATAAATCCGCGCGTTGTCGTGCACCCAGCGGATGGCCTGGGCGCCATCTTGCAGAAAGGCCGGAAACTTGACCTCGGGGTAGACCCGATAATCGGGAACCACAACCACATAGCCGTGCGAGGCCAAGGTGGTTGCCAGAAACACGTAGAGGTTCTTCGATCCCATCTGCCAGCTTCCACCGTAGAAGAACACCAGAACTGGCGCCGGTCTCGCATCGCTCGGGCGGTAGACATCCAGGCTGCGGCGTTCGCCATCGGCGTAGGGAATATTCCTCACCACGTCGCAGCCCTGGCATCGGGCAAGCAGGTTCGGGATGTACGCCGGACTGAAGACGGCGGCCGTGACCAGACCGATCGCGCCCGTCGGAAGAGCCCAAAGCCACCATCTGGGACGCCGACCTGCCTTATCTGACATCTTGGTTCCAACTGCGTTCCAGTGCCGAACGCCTTCCAGCTTAGGTAAAACGCCTTCCAGCTTAGGTAATTTGGACATTCGATTGCGTGACACGTGCGCGTATGCCCCAAACCCTTCTGCCGTCATTCCGAGAGGGTACGAGATGATAGAACGATACAGCGATCATGCGGCGAACGAACGAACTTTCCTGGCTTGGGTCCGCACCGCGATTGCGATCATGGCGTTCGGCTTCTTGGTTGAGAGGTTCGGTCTTTTTTTGGAAATCGCAGGCAACTCGCTTGCCAAACAGACGCTGTCGCCGCGTGGACGACTGGTGGGAGATATTGCAGGATTGCTTCTCATTGTTCTTGGCGCAGCAACCATCGTCTTGGCGATTGTTCGCTTCCACCGAACCGCACGAAACATCGACAGTCCCGAATCTCGGCCAGATGCCGGCCGCTCCGACCTTATCCTTGCAAGCCTGCTTTTCACGCTGGGAGCTGCGTTGTTCGTATACCTTGCCTACACGGTCGCGAGCCGCCTATAGCGGTTCTCGCTCTCGCGTCAAATGCCCGAGGGAGACAGGTGCTGTGGCACACGATGAACTAATTTAGTGATCGGAAACCGCGGAGATGATGGCAGGCTGTCGCGATTGATCCGCGACGGCGTCGTCCGGCCGCCACGTCTCGGAGGCACGCCACCTCGCACCCTCTTTGTCACCCCACCGCCGCGTATCAAAGGCGGTGCATCAGCGGTTGAGGAGCTTCTCAAGGAGCGCCGAGAGGGTCGGTGAAGTTTTGGGCCAAAAAGCGCCGTTATTCCTGTGAGGCATGACAAGGCTGCCAGGAGTAACCGGGGATTGTTGGCGCGGCCACGATCCGTGTAGAAACAGCGGCAATGCTCGCTGCGTCCAGACCGCTGTCGCCGCTCGCGCGACGGTGATCGGCTTTGACGGGATCGCGACGGATGACCGCTTCCAGCACAGAACTTCGGGACGGCACGCGGCTCGTTTACGAGTTGCGCGGCCACAAGACCGACGCGGCGCCGCTGGTGCTGATCCATTCGCTCGGCATGGACCGCAATTTCTGGAACCCGGTCACCGTCGCCGCTTTCCGACGCGACCGAAATCCTCGTCTATGACTGCCGTGGCCATGGCGGTTCGGACAAGCCTGCCGGACCGTACCGGGTCGAGCAGTTCGCCGACGATCTCGCCGATTTGATGGACGCGGTCGGTTGGCGCTCGGCAGCGGTCGCCGGCGCCTCGATGGGGGGCTGCATCACCCTCGCTTTTGCCGCGGCCTATCCGTCGCGGACGCAGGCGCTGGGCCTGTTCGATACCACGGCCTGGTACGATGCCCCGGACACCTGGGAAGAGCGCGCCAGCGCCGCGCAATCGAAGGGGCTTGAGGCACTGATCGGCTTTCAGACCACGCGCTGGTTCACCGATCCCTTCCGCGAAAAGCGCAAAGACGTGGTCGAGGCCAGCGTCGCGACCTTCCTCGCCAACACGCGGGAGGCATATGCGGAAACCTGCCGCATGCTGGGCGCCTGCAACATGACGGCAGCGCTCCCCAAAATCTGACGATGCCCGTCCGCATCGAGGTTGGCGAGGAGGATTACGCGACCCCGGTCGCGATGGCGCAGGCGCTGCATCGTGGTATCGCGGGCTCGACGCTGACGGTGATCCCGAACGCGCGCCACCTCACGCCGCTCGAATGCCCCGAGCGCATCGCCGCCGAGTTACGCGCGCTCCTCGAAGCGGTCCCGGCGCAATGATCGTGAGCGGCGAGATCACGCTCCCGGCGCCTCGCGCGAGCGTCTTCGATGTGCTGCAGAATGCGCCGTTTTTTGCGTCCTGCGTCGAGGGCGTGCGTGACCTCAAGGAGATCGATCCGACGCATTACGACGCGGTGCTCGAGACCAAGGTCGCCTACATGAAGTTCAGCTTCAAGGTGAGCGTCGAGGTGACGAAGCTCACCCCACCTGAGCGCATCGAGGCGCAAGCATCGAAGGCACCCCGATCGGGTCGTCGGCCGCTTCACGGCCAGTCTCGACGACCGACCTCATCGACGCCGGCGACGAGACGCTGGTGAAATATTCCATCGACGCCAGCATCACCGGCAAGCTCGGCAGCATGGGCCAGCCGGTGTTCAAAGCGAAAGCCAAGGAGATGGAACAAAAGTTCGCCGAGAGCATGCGCGCGGCCTTTGCCGCTGGCGTGCCAAGCACGGCTGGCGCGGCCACCACTGCAGCGACGGGGAAACTGCCGTGAGTCCCTTCGAACTCGCCGAACCGGAGACGCTCGAGGAGGCGCTCCGCCAGCTCGATCCACAAGACGCCTCCGTGCGGCCGTTGGGTGGCGGCACCGCGCTTGATGCTGATGATGAAGGCCGGCGTTTTCCGGCCGCACCCGCCTCGTCAGTCTGCGCAAACTCAAGACACTCGCGTCGATTACGGCAACGCCCGACGGCGGCCTCGCGATCGGCGCGCTTACGCCGCTCGTCGCGATGTCGAACGTTCGGCCGAAGTGGCGCGAGCGCGCCGGCGTCATCGTGCGCACGATGCGGCGGCTCTCCAATGTGCGGGTGCGCAATGTCGCGACGATCGGCGGCAATCTCGCCCATGGCGATCCGCACATGGACCTGCCGCCGGTGCTGATGGCGCTCGACGCCGACGATTGCGGTGACGAGGCCGCGCCGGCGAACGCATGCTCAAGGTCGAGGACCTTTTCGCTGGCTATTACGAGACCGTGCTCGGCGCGGGACGAGATCATCACCGAGCTTCGCATCCCTCCGCAAGGTGCGCGGCGCGCCGCCTATCTCAAATGTACCACCGGTTCGGCCGACGATTGGCCGGCGCTCGGCGTCGCCGTGTCGCTCGAAGCCGACGGACAAGGCGGTTCGCGCGCCACGCATCGTCGTCAGCGCCGCGACCGAGAAAGCGATCCGCCTCAGACGGCGCAGAAGACATTCTCTCCGGCGCCGCCGATCGAAGACGCCGTGCTGGCGCGCGCGGGCGATGCCGCCGCCGAAGAGGCTGAGACGGTCTCCGACGTGCGCGGATCGGCCGCCTACAAGCGTGAATTGCTGCGGGTCTATGTGCGCCGCGCGGTACGCCGCGCCTTCGAGGAAGGCTTTCCCGGTGAGCACGGACACGATCACGACGAGAGCGGCCACCACGCGCCAGGTCGGGCGCAGCCTGCCGCGTCTCGAAGCGCGGGAGAAAGTCACCGGACGCGCCGAATACACGCATAATCTGCGCCTGCCCGGCATGCTGCATGGCAAGATTTTTCGCTCCACGGTGGCGCATGGCCGCATCAAGTCGATCGATACCAGCGCCGCTCGCGGCCGTGCCGGGCGTCTACCGCGTCATCACCGCGCAAGACGTGCGTGAAGGTCATCCCGCATCCCTATTACGGCCCCGCCTTTCATGACCAGCCGATCCTCGCCATCGACAAGGTGCATTATGTCGGCGAGCCGGTCGCGGTGGTGCTCGCCGGAGACCCGCATGTGGCGGAAGCGGCGGCGGCGCTGATCGCCGCCGAATATGAAGAACTGCCGGCGGTATTCGACGAGGTCGAAGCGGCGCAGAACGAGGTGCTGGTGCATGAGGAACTCAAGCCCGCCGGCACTTTCGCCGATCTCAAGCACCTCAAGGGCGTCAAGGGCACCAATATCGCGCTCGATTACCGCCTGCGCAAAGGCGATGTCGACAAGGCCTTCGCCGAGGCCGCACATATTTTCGAGCATGAGTTCCGCACCCAGAAGGTGCTGCATCTCCCGTTCGAGCCGTTCGTTTCGATCGCGGCGATTTCAAGAACGACCGGCTGACGCTCTACACCGCCTCGCAGGGGCCCTCCTTCGTGCGCATCGAGATCGCGCGGCTGCTCGGCTGGCCGGAGAACCGCGTGCGCGTCAAGGTGCCGTTCCTCGGCGGCGGCTATGGCGGCAAGCTCTATATCAAGCTCGAAGCGCTGGTCACCGCGCTGTCGATGATCGCCAAGCGGCCGGTCAAAAGTCGCGCTTCCGATGGAGGAGATGTTCTACACCATCACCCGCCACCCGATGACGTTCCGCATCAAGAGCGCGGTCGACGCGCGACGGCCGCATCACGGCGCGCCGCTGCGAAGTGTTCTGGAACGGCGGCGCCTATGCCGATATCGGGCCGCGCGTGGCCCAGAAGTCCGGCTTCACCGCCTCCGGGCCTTACGATATCGAGAACGTCTCGATCAATTCCTACGCGCTCTACACCAACCAGCCGCCGTCCGGCGCGCTGCGCGGCTTCGGCGTGCCGCAGCTGGTCTGGGCCTATGAATGCCATACCGACATGATGGCGCGGGCGCTGGCGATCGATCCGGTCGAGTTCCGGCGCCGCAACATCATGCGCGAAGGCGGCAAGCACACCACCGGCACCCCGCTCAAGGACGCCCAGGTCGAAGAAGTGCTGGAGCGTGTTGCCGAGCGGATGAACTGGGACCGGCCGTTCGCGCGCGGCGGCGGCACGGTGCGGCGCGGCCGCGGCATCGCCATCGCGATCAAGGCGGTGATCTCGCCGACCACCTCGGTCGCCATCGTCAACGTCAATGCCGACGGCAGCGACCACGCTCTATTGCGGCACCATCGACATGGGCCAAGGCTCCGATACCGCGATGGCGCAGATGGTCGGCGAAATCCTCGACATTCCGGCCGAAGCGGTCAACGTCGTGCCGCGCGACACCGACGTGACGCCCTACGACATGGGCACGCTTGGCTCTCGCTCGCTGTTCCACATGGGCCATGCGGTAAAGCTTGCGGCCGAGGAAGCGCGCGCCAAGATTCTCGCGATGGCGCGCGATCTCGGCCTGCCGGAAGGCACCAACTACTCGGTCGCCGACCTGTTCCAGAAGAAATACGGCATGCAGGCCGGCAACATCGTCGGCACCGGCGTCTACAAGCCGGACTATATCCCGCCCGAGCCCGAAGACCGGCCTCACCGCGAACGTGACGCCGTTCTGGATGGTCTCGGGCGTCGGCGCCGAGGTCGAGGTCGATACCGAAACCGGCCATGTGCGCATCGCGCGGCTGATCAATGTCTGCGACATCGGCACGGCCGATCAATCCGGACATCTGCCGAGTCCCAGATTTCCGGCGCCGCGCATGATGCAGCTCGGCTTCACGATGTTCGAGAAGATGCAGTTCGACGGCGGCCAGGTGACCAATGCCTCGCTCGCCGACTACAAGATTCCGGGCATTCACGACCTGCCGGCGATTTTGGAAAACGAGACCGTCGAGGCCTATCAGAGCAACGGTCCGTTCGGCGGCAAGGGCGTCGGCGAGGTCGCGACCTTCTGCGTCTCGCCGGCGATCGGCAATGCCATCGACGACGCCGTCGGCGTGCGGCTGACCGAATTGCCGCTCAACCCGGAAGCCGTGCTGCGGGCGCTGCGCGCCAAGGAGGGCCGCCCGATCGATGACTGAAGGCGGAGCGCACCCACCCCCGGCGCCCGCGCGAGAGCAGATCAGGAGGGCCGATGGAACGGCGTGATCTCAAAAGGCGTGATTTCATAGCCGCAACCGGCAGCGCGGCCGTGGGGATGCTCGCATGGTCGATGGCCGGCCCCGTCGTGGCGCGGGCGGCCGAGCGCATTCGGCAAGTCGGGGTGCTGATCGGTGGCGGTGACCCCAGTAACGTGCGGAGCCATCCTTCCTCGCGATGTTTCGTGAAGGCCTCGCCAAGCTCGGCTGGACAGAGGGTCGCAACCTGCAACTTGTACCTCGCTTTTCCGGCGGTGATCCCGGCCGTCTTGCTGCCGATGCTCAGGAATTGGTCAACATCGCACCCGACGTGATTTTCGTATTCGGCGGGCCTGCCGCCCGAGCGGTTCAAGCACGTACGCAGACCATTCCGATTGTATTTGTGGGCGGCGGTGATCCTCAGGCAAATAATCTGGTGGGCAGCATCGCACGACCATCGGGGAATTTGACCGGATTTGGAAACACCTTCACATCCCTGAACGGAAAGTGGCTCGAGTTGTTCAAGGAGGCTGTACCTTCCCTGACCCGAATCGCGGACGCGTTTGACCCGGATCGGTTTCAGAACTCGGGTCCGGCGCGACGCGAAGTCGCTGCAGCTGCAGCCCAGTTAGGCTTAACAACGATCGAAATGCCCATTCGCGATCCGGCTGATATCGAGCGCAGGCTAGATGCCTTCGCAGCTGAGCCGAACGGTGGTTTGCTTCTGAGCGGGCCACCACTTTCCGCCGGCAAGGTGGAGGCGATCCAACGGCTGGCGCTCCGCCATCGGTTGCCCGCGATGTACGGCGGCATCAGGATCACCGGAGAGGGAGTTCTGTTGTCACACGGAGCGGATGGCGCCGACCTGTTCTTGCGCGCTTCGTCTTATGTCGATCGCATTCTTCGGGGTGCCAAGCCGGGTGACCTGCCGGTCCAGTATCCGACCAAATTCGCGCTGACTGTTAATCTCAAGACGGCAAAGGCGATCGGCGTGGCAATACCTGACAGCTTCCTGGCGCGCGCCGACGAAGTGATCGAATAGCGAAGCGAGATGCGGGCCGGCAAGGCACAACAATGCCGGCGCATCGTTCAATCATCCCCCGCGAAGGGCCGGAATACAGAACACGAAGCTTCTTAATGAAAGCACCGGCATGACTGCGATGCGCACGATTTCATTTACGTTGAACGACGAGCCGGTCTCGGCAGCGATCGCCTCACATCACACGCTGCTGGAGGTTATCCGCAACGAATTCAGCCTTTATGGTGCGCGCGAGAGCTGCGGCCAAGGGCTGTGCGGCTGCTGTACGCTGATCGTCGATGGGCAGGCGGTGTCCGGATGTCTGTTTCTCGCCGCCTTCGCCGACGGATGCCGGGTCGAAACAATCGAAAACCTCGATCGCGACAACGTTCTTGACCCGGTGCAGGAGGCTTTCATCGAGCATGGCGCGTTTCAATGCGGCTTCTGCACGCCGGGCTTCATCCTGATGGTGAAGCAGCTTTTGGATGAACACCCCGACCCCGATGACGAGCGCATTCGCGATATCTCTCGGGCAATCTATGCCGCTGCGCGGCCTACCCGGAAATCATCGCGGCGGTGAAGACAGCCGCGCGCAAGCGGCGCGCATTGCAGCCGGCGTGATAAACTGCCGGCGGATGAGCGAAGATTTCTACGCATCTCGTCAAAGTCCTTCTCCCCTTGTGGGAGAAGGTGGCGCGGCGGTAGCCGCGCCGGATGAGGGGCAGAGACTCCCGCATGCAAAACCGATGTCGTTCGATGCGCGACCCCCTCACCCGGCCGCCTTCGGCAGCCACCCTCTCCCGCAAGGGGAGAGGGTTTTTCGGTACGTCAGCGATGCTTGCAGGGCGGCGCGGCGGCTACTGCACCTTCATGTATTTTCGCAGGTTATGCGCGCCGACGTCGGCGGCGTAGATGTTGCCCGCGTCATCTGCGGCGATGCCCGAGGCCGAGGTTCCGACGTCGACCTTGTCGAGGTCGGCCGGGTCCGGGATGAACGCATTGAGCGAACCGTCCCGCGCATTTCCGATCACGATGCCGCGCAGTTCGCCTTTCTTTGCTGCCGGGTCGGGAAACGAGGCACCCACATAAATCGTGTCATCCTTGCCGACGAACACCGAACTTGGTTGGCCGAACTGGTGCCAGGCGGCAATGAAATTGCCGTCCTGGTCGAAGACTTGGATGCGGTTGTTCTTGCGGTCGGCGACATAGACCCGGCCCTGCGAGCCGCCGATGAAAATATCGTGCGGCTCATCGAATTCGCCAGGGGCCGATCCGCGTCGTCCCCATTGCTTGATGAAGCGGCCGGTCCGGTCGAATTTGAGGATGCGGCCGGTGTTGAAGTGGTTCGGCAGATGGCCGTCGGAAACGAAAATATCGCCGTTTGCAGCCACCGCGACGCCGGTCGGGCGATCGAAGGTGTCGGGCCCGGTGCCCGAGACGCCTTCCATGCCGAGCACCTTCAAGACCATGCCGTCGGGAGCCATCTTGACGACTTCCTCGCCAAGGTCGACGCCGTCCGGTGTGGTCGCCGGCATGCCCAGCACCGTCGCCTCGTCATTGACGTCGCTTGCCCAAAGATTGCCGTCGTTGTCGATGGTGAAGCCGTGCGGATACGCGAACAAGCCTGCGCCCAGACTTTTCATGAGCTTGCCGGAGGGATCGAACTCAAGAATCGGCGGATTGGCTTCGCCGCGATTGATGCAGGTCGCGTGGCCGGGCGGCACCGTGTTGAAGCAGCGGTGAAACACCCAGATATTGCCGTCTGCCGCGACATGCACGCGGATGACTTCGCCCCACTGCCCATTGTTCATGCTCTTCGGCAGGGTCGGCCAGCCTTCGACCAGCCGGTACGGATTGGGGAGTTCGGTCGGTTTCGGATAAGTCTGCTGAGCCGGCGCCGCGGCACCGCCAGCAAAGATGGCCATCGACGCGAGAACGGTGGTGAGCACCACGTGAGCTGCGCGCATTTTCGGCCCTCCGGCAATTTGAACCATGATGGTTGTAAGGCTTCCATGCCCGATCGTATGCGGCTCACCAGGGGACGACAAGCGCCTGCGGATCACCCCATCGACTGACGTTCAGTTCGCCAGTAACGAAAGGAACAATAGCGAGACGTGTGCGGGATCGCGGCTTATGCTGAAACCATGCCACTCGCGCGCGCACACACCGACATCCTGATCCTCGGCTCAGGCGGGGCGGGCTTGTTCGCAGCGCTGCACGCCCATCAGGCCGATCCATCGCTCGCCGTCACGATCGCCACCAAGGGTCTGTTGGGCAAGAGCGGCTGCACCCGCATGGTCCAGGGCGGCTACAACGTCGCGCTGCAGGCCGGCGATTCCATCGAGCGGCATTTCATGGACACGATCACCGGCGGCCACTGGCTCCCGCACCAGGGCCTCGCCTGGACCCTCGTCAGCCGGGCGCCCAAGCGCGTGCGCGAACTTGAAAACGAGATCGGCTGCTTCTTCGACCGCAATCCCGACGGCAGCCTCCACGGCAAGGCGTTTGCCGGCCAAAGTTTTGACCGCACCGTGCACAAGGGCGACCTCACCGGAATCGAAATCATGAACCGGCTGATGGAACAGGTGCTGGCTCGCCCCGGCATTGCCCGCCTCGAAGAACATCGCGCGCTCGGCCTCGTGCCCGCGCGGGATGGCGGCGCCATTGCCGGCGCGCTGCTGGTCGATATCCGCAGCGGTACGCTCATCTTTGTCGCGGCGCGCGCCATCCTGCTCGCGACCGGCGGCGGCCCGACCATGTACCGCTATCACACGCCGTCCGGGGACAAGAGCATGGACGGCCTCGCGATGGCTTTGCGGCAGGTCTCAAGCTGCGCGATATGGAGATGGTGCAGTTCCATCCGACCGGACTCTTGGCCGGCCCCGATACGCGTATGACCGGCACGGTGTTGGAGGAGGGGTTGCGTGGCTCGGGCGGTCACCTGCTCGACGGCGCGATGCGTCGTTTCATGCAGGGCTACGACCCGCAATCGGAGCGCGCGACCCGCGACGTGGTGAGCCGCGCCATATTCGCGGAGATGCGGGCCGGGCGGAGTTCGCCCAACGGCGGCGTATATATCAGCATGGCCCATCTCGGGCCGGCGCGTATCGCCCGAGAGTTCAAAGGCATGGTCAAGCGCTGCCATGACTGCGGCTTCGATCTCGCCGGCGGCCTCGTCGAGGTCGTGCCCACTGCGCACTATTTGATGGGCGGGGTCGTGTGCGGAGCCGACACCGCGACGGCGCTGCGCGGCCTGTTCGTCGCCGGCGAGGATGCCGGTGGGGTCCATGGCGCGAACCGGCTTGGCGGCAACGGCGTTGCCAATTCCACCGTGTTCGGCGGCATTGCCGGCGAAGCGATGGCGGAGTTCGTCGAGCAGCAGAAGGCGCGGGAAGCGCCGGACGAGACCATTCTCACCGAGGAGGTCGACCGTGCGCTCCACCCCTTCGCGCAGGCGCGCGGCGATCTCAACGAACTGCGTGAGGCGCTGATGGACACGATGTGGGACGATATCGGCATCTTGCGAGACGCCCCGGGCATAGACCGTGCACTGGCCAGGCTTGGCGAAATCGAAAGGACTCTGCTCGGGACCGGCGTCCCCGACCGCGACCGCAGCTTCGATCTCGCCTGGCATGATTGGTTGAACCTGCGCTCGCTCATCGAAACCAGCCAGGCGATTGCGCTCGCGGCGCGATGGCGCGAGAATTCCCGCGGCGCGCATTATCGCGAGGATTTCCCGCAGCCTGGCGATCTTGCCGCTTCGCGCTTTTCGTTGGTGTCGCGGCAGGATGGCGAACCTCGCGTAGAGAACGCGCCGGTCGTCTTCTCCCATGTACGTCCCGGCGAAACGCTTCTCAAACAAGCGGCTGCAGAATGACGTCCGGGCCGATGGCGGCTCCCTGCGAGGCATTTGATGATTTTCCTATCCTCGATCCAACAGACCGCCGAGGCGCTGATGGCCAAGGCCGCGATCGAAATCCCACAGGATTACCTGGACGGGTTACGGCGCGCCGCCGATACCGAAACAGGCGACCTCGCTGCCTTCGTCCTGCAGGCGATGCTTGAGAACTACGAGGCGGCGAAACAGGACCGCCGCGCGATGTGCGGCGATACCGGCGTGCCGCGCTGGTATGTGAAATGCGGCAACGAAGCCCGCATCGAGGGCGGCCCGGTGGCGCTCGAAGCCGCGCTGCGGCGCGCCACCGCAAATGCGACCAACAGCGTGCCGCTGCGTCCAAACCGCGTCCACCCGCTGTGGCGGACCGATCACGACAACAACTGCGGCATCGGTGCACCGGAAATCGAATACGCCTTCCATCCCGATGCCGACTGGATCGATCTCGTCACCGTGCACAAGGGCGGCCTGTTCGGGACGGATTATCGCATGCTGTTTCCTGCCGACGGGATCGCGGGCATCAAGCGCTTTTACCTCGACACACTGGTCCAGTTCGGCAAGCGCGGCCTCGCCTGCCAGCCAGCGATCGTCGGCGTCGGCCTCGGCGGCTCGAAGGACAGTTCGATGGTGCTCGGCAAACAGGCCGCCTGCCTGCGCACCGTCGGCGACCGCAACCCGGACCCCCGCATCGCCGCGCTCGAACTGGAATTTATCGGGCTCGGCAACAGCATCGGCATGGGGGCGATGGGTTTTATCGGGCTCGATGGTGGTGGACTGCCACATCGAGGTCGCCTACTGCCACACCGGCGGCATGCCGATGAGCGTCCACATGTTCTGCCTCTCTTCACGCCGCGCCTGTGCGCGCATCCACGCCAACGGCAGCGTCGCGTTCCGCACCGACCCGATGTGGTTCACCGATTACATGCGGCGCGACAGCGTCGAATGGGAGCCGAAGGAGGGTCCGGGGCATCCGTTCGCCGCGGGTCGAAAGCCGGAGCCGCAGCGCCGGCGGGCGGAAGTCCCATGAGCGACAAACGCGACACGGATGCCCTCTTTCGCGGGCGCCCGGCGCTGCAAAAGGCGCATCTCGAATTGCCGGCCACGACCGCGGACCTGCGCAAGCTTGCGATCGGCACCATCGTTCATTTGTCCGGCCGCATCTTCACGGCGCGCGAGCGCGCCTATCAGCACGCGATCGACGACGGCGCCGGCATGCCGGCCCCAAAGGAAGCGTTGGGAACGGTCAATTTTCACTGCTCGCCGGCCGCCCGGATCGATTCGGACGGCAGCTACACGGTCGGCGCGGTCACGGCGACAGCTTCGTTCCGCTTCAAGAAATGGCTCGGGGCGTGGTTCTCGCTGTCCGGCTGTAACATCATCCTCGGCAAGGGCGGGATGACGTCGGAACTCTACCGGGCGCATTTCGTCCCGAACAACGCGATCTATCTGACGACAGTCGGCTACGGCACCGGCGCGCTGCTCGGGCGGGGCATCAGGAGGGTTGCGAACGTCTACTGGCGCGAAGAGCTCGGCCTCGCTCAGGCCGTGTGGGTGCTCGATGTCGCGCAGTTCGGACCGTTCATCGTCGAAAGCGATCTCGATGGGGCAAGCCTCTTCGAGCGGGAAAATGCTCGCATCGCTCCCCTGCTCGACAAGGTCTACGAAGGGACTCGGCCGGCGACCATGCGTCGTTTCGGCGAGATCGATCGGGGCGAAGATGTGATCTGATGCGACAGCACTGTAGCGCCCGCTTGGTAGCGAATGTTGCGTGACCTGCGACAGCGGTCACGCAATGACCACCGCGCGTCCGCCATGCAGCGGCCGGCCGCAACATGGTTCCAACGATTTACCTCAACCCTGAATTCGCCAAGGCCGGAGGATTGCTTTCATATGGCCCGGACTTTTGATTTCGCTCCATCAGGCGGCGGGGTATGTGGATCTCGTATTCTCAAGGGCATCCCTCCAGCCGACGTGCCGGTGCAGGTGCCAACCGGGTTCGATCTCAAAATAAATCTCAGGACCGCCAAGACACTTGGCCCCACCGTGCCACCGGGCATCGCTTACTTTCACGAGCGAGGTCATCGAATGAGGGACGTAGATGCGGCGACGGGAGCGCGCGCTCACGGCCCCATCAGCGCGATCTCGACGAGATAATCGGAGAGACGCTCGTAATTGCGCGCCAGCGTTCGGACAGCATCTTCAAGGGTGTTGAGGCTGTACGCGAGACCGTCCTCGTCGCGTTCGAGCAGACCCCCGCCGTGAAACGGCTTGATGCTGCGCGGCGTGCGCAAGATCCAGTCCGGCTGGATCGAGCCCGCGGCCGGTCCGGGTACCCATGCGGAATGCGCAATTTCGTCGCGGAGCGCCGCGAGCGTTTGCGGCACCGTGAAAAACTCGTTCAGCCTGTCGAATTGGTCGAGTGGAATTGCGCGCCGGCGCAGCAGATCGAACAAGGCGCGGCGCTTCGCGCTGAAATCGAGGCTTCGGGTCAGCAGCATGATCGAATTGGCATCGGTGCCGATGATATTGGCCATCAGTTTATGAATGAGCAGTTCGTACCGCGCAAACCATTGGACGATGGTGCCAAACAGCAGCAGGTGCCGTTCGGTGAGCGGATGCATGTCAGCCGTTTTCATGGCAACGCCCCCCATGCTGCCGATGGCAGTTCGGATCGGCCGCCGGCAGGCAATCCTACTCCCGCTCGGGGAGCGAGCCTATGAGGACATCGCGGGGCGCAAGGGCATCACCGACCTTCGAGGCGCATGGCCAGCGAGGATGGTATCGCCGAGATGGGAAACCAGCGGCGCGCCCTACTGCGGCACCGTCCCATTTGCCGCCAGCGCTTCGCCGGCGAGATAAAGAGACCCGGTGATGAGGATGCGCGGCGATGGATCCAGGCCAAGCGCTCTGATGGCAGCGAATGCCGGCGCAAGGCCGTGATGCGCGTCGGCTGGTATCCCGAGCGCGCGCGCCGCCGCCGCGACGGTTTCCGCTGCCAGCGCCTTTTCCGCCTGGATCGGAACGGCCATAAGCCGGCGCGCGAGGCCGACGAAGTTGCGGAAAAAGCCGTCATGATCCTTGGTGGCCAGCATGCCCGCGACGAGGACGACGGGACGGGGGACCCGTTCCTCGAGATCGGCAAGCGCTGCCGCCGTGATGCGGCCGCCTTCCGGGTTGTGACTGCCGTCGAGCCACACCTCGCTGCCGGCCGGTGCGCGTGAAACGAGGTCGCCTGCGACCAACCGCTGCATACGCGCCGGCCAATCCGCTTTGGCGATGCCCCGCTCATATGCCGGCGTGGGGAGTTTAAAGCCGGCCGCGCGCAAGGCCGCGATGGCCGTCCCCGCATTGTCGATCTGGTGACGTCCGAACAGCCGCGGCGCCGGAAGGTCGAACAGCCCGTTCTGGTCCTGGTAGACGAGCCGGCCGCGTTCCTCGCCAACGATCCAGTCCTGTCCGCACACGTGAAGCGGAGCGGCGATCTCTTCGGCCCGCTGCAGGATCATCGACAACGGCCCCTCGGTCTGCCGGCCGATCGCTGCCGGCGTTCCCGTGCGCAGGATTGCGGCCTTTTCCCCGGCGATCTTTTCCAATGTGTCGCCTAAAAACTCCATGTGATCCATCGAAACGGGGGTGATCACGCTCGCAAGCGGGGGCGGGATCACGTTGGTGGCATCGAGGCGGCCACCGAGACCGACTTCGAGCAGCAACGCGTCCGCCGGGTGGCGCGAGAACAGCAGGAAGGCCGCCGCCGTCTCGATCTCGAACACCGTGATCGGGGCGGCCCCGTTCGCCTGCTCGCATTCGGCGAGTGTCGTGACAAGTTCGCCGTCTGAGACGAGCACGCCTCCGCCGGGCCCTCCGAGCCGAAAGCGCTCGTTCATGCGGACCAGATTGGGAGAAGTGTAGACGTGCACCAGCGCGCCCGCCGCTTCAAGGATGGCGCGCATGAAGGCGATGGTTGATCCCTTGCCGTTGGTGCCGGCGACATGGATGACAGGCGGCAGGTTCTTTTCCGGATGGCCGAGCGCGTCGAGGACGCGATACATCCGGTCGAGCGAGAGGTCGATGCGCTTCGGATGCAGCGTCAACAGCCGGGCGAGGATCGCGTCTATGGGGTGCTGGGCCATTCAAGTTTTGCTTTGCAGAATACACCTAGGCACGCTGCCATGCGGCTGCGAAAAGTTCGCCGGAATATGCATGTGTGATCTGGAAAAAGTGCGATCCTTTTCCCTGGAGTTAGACTTTTCCCTTGCAAGAACAAATAAAGAACTTACAGTGCTCAATTGGTGATTCTTCAGACTGTGTCGCCCTTTGGAGACAAGCACGCCGCCTGATTCGTGGCTAATAGAGACTATCTAGGTCAGCCGTGAGCCACTGCTCCGTTTGAACGCTAGAGAACGGTTCCGAGCTCGCGGAGCGACGAGAGGCGGGCGCAGCGAAAACGGCAATGGCGTTCTCGGCGACCTTCCTTGATGACTTGCGCAGCCGGGTGTCGGTCTCGGACATCGTCGGCCGCAAGGTGAAGCTGAAAAAATCCGGTCGCGAGTGGAAGGGTCTTTCGCCTTTCAACAAGGAGCGGACGCCCTCCTTTTACGTCAACGATCAGAAGGGCTTCTATCACGATTTCTCTTCCGGCAAGCACGGCGACGTCTTTACCTTCCTGATGGAGACGGAGGGCCTCACCTTCCCGGAAGCGGTCGAACGCATTGCCGAAACTGCCGGCGTGACGCTTCCAACCGTCTCCAGGGAAACCGAGGCGTTCCTCGAACGGCGGAAGAGCCTGTACGATATCCTCGAACTCGCAACCGGATTTTTCGAAGCAAGCCTCGCCTCCCGCGTAGGAGCCACGGCACGCGGCTACCTCAGCGACCGCGGCGTGCTGCCGGCTACGCAGAGGGAGTTTCGCATCGGTTACGCGCCGGCGGAACGCTACGCGCTCAAGGAATTTCTCGGCGGCAAGGGGGTTTCCGTCGCAGACATGATCGAAGCTGGCCTGCTCGTCAGCGGCGACGACATTGCGGTCCCCTACGACCGGTTCCGCGATCGCGTCGTCATTCCGATCCACGATCAGCGTGGACGCGTGATTGCGTTCGGCGGACGCACGCTCAAGAGCGATGTGCAGCCAAAGTACCTCAATTCGCCGGAAACCCCGCTGTTCCAGAAGAGCCATACCGTCTTCAATTTCCATCGTGCGCGGGCGACGGCGCAGAAGGAATCCATGCTGGTGGCGGTCGAAGGCTATCTCGATGCCATCACCGTATACCAGGCGGGAATGAAGAACGTCGTCGCGCTGATGGGCACCGCCTTTACGGAAGAGCAGGTCCAGTCGCTGTGGCGCCTCGCGCCGGAGCCCGTGATCTGCTTTGACGGTGACCGCGCCGGCCGCGCCGCCGCCGCGCGTTCGCTCGACCGCATTCTGCCGCTGCTGCGGACCGGCGTCTCGTTCCGCTACGCGTTCTTGCAAGACGCCGACCCTGATGAGGTCATCCGACGCAACGGCCTTGACCGCTTCCGCTCCTCGCTCGCCGATGCCAGTCCCCTCTGGGACATGTTGTGGGAGCGGGAGTTTCAAGGAATGGGCGAGATGCGCACGCCCGATCACAAGGCGGTCTTCGAGAAGAAGCTGATGGAGCTCGTCGCGGCGATTGGCGATCAGTTGTTACGGGAGAGCTATCGCAAGCGGGCGCGGGCCCAGCTCGTTGCCCTGTTCAAGGCGCTCGATTGGGAACAGGCGCAGCAGTGGACCCGGCCGAGCTTCCTCAAGCAGGAATTGCTGCTCGAACCCGCCGAACCGCTTTTAGGAATCGAGAAGATTTTGCTCGGGACCCTGATCGAGTATCCGGAGCTCCTCGAAATTCACCTCGACCGGCTGATGAACACCGAGCTCACCGCTCCTTTGGAGCGGTTCAAAGTCGAGGTCCATCGAATTTGCGACGAATTCGACGAAGTGAACGTGATCACGTTTTATAAGGAAATCCATGACGATTTCCGCGCCGTGTTGGCTGACGTGCATGGCGTCGTCGACGGGAGCGGAGCGCCAAGGCCGGTGAGCTTATTTGCTCGATTTCCTTTGCTGAAGCATGAACCACCACAGGATTTCGTCGCGCAATGCGTCGAGTTGTTCTTCAACATGCTGGAGGCGCGCCAGCTCCAACGAGAGATTGACGATCTGTGCTCGGACCCAGCCTACGTGAGCCGCGATGATGGGCTTGATCACGTGACGCGGCTGTCGCGGGAGCTCGTCGAGATGCGCGGTAAAATCGCCCGGCTCGACCAGGACCTAGCCAACACCGCGCGCGAATTGCGTCGTCAACTCGATGGCCAGCTCCTTCCGACCGCGGATCAGCTACGACGCCATGGGGCGCTCGCGACTGCGGGCTGAAAAGGGACGCCTTGCACGCGCCAGGTCTTACGGGACAGGCTGCCGCATCATCCTCGGCCGGGAGATGGAGTCGCCCAGGAACGTCTCGGTCCTCGAGCAAGGCCCCGCAAACCGCGGCCGCTTGCCGAGTTCTCTTTACCACCTTGGCCTCGGACTTCCTGCACGTGTGAGACGGATGGAGGGTCGCAACAACGTTCGCGCGCAGGGGGCGAGACAGCGTTTGACTCCCCGTGAAGAAAACGTGTCAAAATCATGGTGGAACCATGTTATCGCCTTGCATCGTGGAGAGGGCGAGTTAAATAATGAGGGGCCGCGGTCGCCGGCCGGGCTAAAGCAGGATCCGGCGGACAGAGCCTCGTCCGCCTCCACAGGCGGTGACGTTTTTGGCGCTCCAGGAGTTGAGCGGATCGCTCCTGGACTTCGGGTTCCAGGGCAGACCCGCGGCTGGATTATGCCTTGTCAGGCGCGCGGCCGGGTGCTTCCGTCATCGGCGGAAACTCCGGCCGTTTCGAACGTTTGTCTTTTGCATTAGGAACGAGACGCAAAATCGAGGTTAATCGCGGTTTAAGCGGTCACAGCGACACTTGACGCGCGATTCGTTGAGAGGCGGGTTGCGCCGTCTTCCCACGTTACGTTTCGGACAAGCACATTGTCCGGTTAGGAGTGTTTCGTAATGGCGAGCAGGGTCAAGATGGCGGTCAAGGAGAAAAAGGACGAGGCAGCTCCGGAGAAAGAAGTTCCGGACACGCCAGACGCGCCTTTGCCGCTGCTCGACCTCTCCGATGCCGCCGTCCGTAAGATGATCAAGAGCGCCAAGAAGCGCGGCTATGTGACTCATGATCAGGTGAACGCTGTGTTGCCCTCCGAGGAGGTGACGTCCGATCAGATCGAGGACGTGTTCGCGATGCTGAGCGAAATGGGGATCAACGTCGTGGAAACCGAGGAGGTCGAGACCGAGGAGCATGCCGAAGAGGCGCGCGAGGAACCGGACGAAGAGGATAGCGACGGCGAACTCGTCGAGGTGCAGCGCCAGACGCCGGCGGAGACCAAGAAATCAGAGCCCGGCGAGCGCACCGACGATCCGGTGCGGATGTACCTGCGCGAAATGGGATCGGTCGAGTTGCTGTCGCGCGAGGGCGAAATTGCCATCGCCAAGCGTATCGAGGCTGGTCGCGAGGCGATGATTGCCGGGCTGTGCGAAAGCCCTTTGACTTTCCAGGCGATCATCATCTGGCGCGACGAACTGAACGACGGCAAGGTGTTTCTGCGGGACATCATCGATCTCGAGGCGACTTACGCCGGACCGGACGCCAAAGGGGTTCCGGTCATGGGCGGCAATGGCGAAGCCGGCGCCAACGGCGCGGGTCCCCCGCAGACGGCGGCTCCCGCGACGGCTCCCGCCACCGCGACGCCCTTTGAAGCGGTGCCGGCAGGACGGGACGGCGAGCCTGGAGAGCCGCCGGAGGGTGAACTCGACGACGATGATCTCGAAAACTCGATGTCGCTCGCCGCGATCGAGGCCGAGGCTCAAGCCTAAGGTGCTCGACACGTTCGACAAGGTGGCCGACGCTTACAAGCGGCTGCGCCGGCTCCAGGACCAGGACATCGAGAACAAGCTCAAGAACCAGTCGCTCTCGCCGGCGCAGGAGCGCAAGTACAAGAAGCTCAAGGACGAGATCATCGTCGAGGTGAAGTCGCTGCGGCTCAATCAGGCGCGCATCGATTCGCTCGTCGAACAGCTCTACGACATCAACAAACGCCTTGTCAGTCATGAAGGCCGCATGATGCGGCTCGCCGAGAGCCATGGCGTGGTGCGCGAAGATTTCTTGCGCAATTATATCGGTTCTGAACTCGACCCGCGGTGGCTGAACCGGGTCTCAAAGCTCTCCGCCAAGGGTTGGAAAAATTTCGTTGCCCGCGACAAGGATCGCATCAAGGACTTGCGCTCGCATATCCACGAGCTGGCCGGCGAAACGGGACTCGAAATTCAGGAGTTCCGCAAGATCGTGCAGATGGTGCAAAAGGGCGAGCGCGAGGCGCGGCAGGCGAAAAAGGAGATGGTCGAAGCCAATCTGCGCCTCGTCATTTCCATCGCCAAGAAATACACCAATCGCGGGCTGCAATTCCTCGACCTGATCCAGGAAGGCAATATCGGCCTGATGAAGGCCGTCGATAAGTTCGAATACCGGCGGGGCTACAAGTTCTCGACTTATGCGACCTGGTGGATCCGGCAGGCCATCACCCGTTCCATCGCCGACCAGGCGCGCACCATCCGCATCCCGGTGCACATGATCGAGACGATCAACAAGATCGTGCGTACCTCGCGGCAGATGCTGCATGAGATCGGCCGCGAGCCTACGCCGGAGGAGCTTGCCGAAAAGCTCGGCATGCCGCTTGAGAAGGTGCGCAAGGTCCTCAAGATCGCCAAGGAACCGATCTCGCTCGAAACCCCGATCGGCGATGAGGAGGATTCCCATCTCGGCGACTTCATCGAGGACAAGAACGCTATCCTGCCGATCGATGCCGCCATCCAGTCGAACCTGCGCGAGACCACGACGCGCGTGCTCGCCTCGCTCACGCCGCGCGAGGAACGCGTGTTGCGCATGCGCTTCGGCATCGGCATGAACACCGATCACACGCTCGAGGAGGTCGGCCAGCAATTTTCGGTGACCCGCGAGCGCATCCGCCAGATCGAGGCCAAGGCGCTGCGCAAGCTCAAGCACCCGTCGCGCAGCAGAAAGCTGCGCAGCTTTCTCGACAACTGATCCGCACGCTTTTGGATGCGACGTTACCCGCGCGTCCTTGGTGGCATGGTCCTAGTCAATTCGCGGCACCTCGTGGTGCGAGGAGTTGATTAGAACTCAATTCGACTCTTGCGCTTAACGCGGAATCAAACCGTCGATTGTAAAGAGGCCCGTGCGGCTGCGGAACCATTCCCGCGCTCGATGATCCCGACGCCGCTTCCCGCGCATGATCCCGAAAGTGGAGACTTTTCGGACAAAGACCATGCGCAAAATCAATGGGAGAGGAGCGGGAAGCGTTTCAAGCTGAACGCATCCCGCTCTGAGAAGATCGCGGCAATTTCGTTCTCCCGGCGAGGAGTTCGGTGATGAGAGGCGGCCTGAACGAGGACATCAAGAGCCGGCTACGATCTCTCAAGGTACTGATCGTCGATGACAACGCTTTCATGCGAAAAATCGTCAGGGACCTGCTGTCGACATGCGGGCTGCGACGAACGCTCGAGGCGTCCGATGGCGTGACGGCGCTTGATGCGGTCCGCAGCGCCGCGCCCGATGTGGTCATTCTCGATTGGGACATGCCGCTGCTGAACGGCTTCGACTTCGTACGGATCGTGCGCACGCCCGGCGTGTTCCCCTATTCCGACCTGCCGATCATCATGCTGAGCGGCTATGGCGAGCGCGATCTCGTGATCGAGGCGGAACGCCTCGGCGTCAACGAATTCCTGATCAAGCCGGTGTCCGCAAATGCCCTGCTGGGACGCATTGCCGCCGTCATCATCACCCCCCGCCCGATGGTCCAGGTGGACGGCTGCTACCGTCCGACTCCGCGACTGAGCCGCGACGAGCGGTGCGACGGCTCTCCGCGTCCGCGTCATCGGCCCAACAAAATTCCCGCTTGATCATTGTCCGCGAGGTCCGCATCAACGGTCGAGGACACCGTCGGACCCGATCGCGATGAGACGCGGCTTTACGCCATGGGCGGATCCGGGCGGGCAGCCGCTGGTGCGCTTTGTCGACATCGCAAAGCGCTTCAACGATGTGGTCGCCTTGGATCGCGTCAATCTCGAAATCTACCGCGGCGAGTTCTTCGCGCTGCTCGGACCTTCGGGCTGCGGCAAGACCACGCTGCTGCGCATTCTCGCCGGTTTCGAGACTCCGGCCGGCGGCGCGGTGATGCTCGATGGGCGTGACCTTGCGGCGACGCCGCCATACCGGCGTCCGGTCAACATGATGTTCCAGAACTATGCCCTTTTTCCGCATCTGAGCGTCGCCCGGAATGTCGCGTTCGGGTTGCGCCAGGACGGCCTCGGCAGGGCGGCCATCGCCGCGCGCGTCAAAGAAATGCTGGCTCTCGTCAAGCTCGACGGTCTTGGTGGCCGACGGCCCGACCAGCTCTCGGGCGGCCAACGCCAGCGCGTGGCGCTCGCGCGTGCGCTCGCAAAAAACCCAGATGTGCTCCTGCTCGATGAACCGATGGCAGCGTTGGACCGGAAACTGCGCGAGCAGACCCAGTTCGAGCTGATGGAATTGCAGGCGCGTCTCGGCACCACCTTCATCATTGTCACGCATGATCAGGCCGAGGCGATGACGCTCGCCGATCGAATCGCCGTGATGGATCGTGGCCGCATCGTGCAGGTGGCAACGCCAGCCGAGGTTTACGAACGGCCGCAATCGCGTTGGGTCGCGCAGTTCATCGGCGACATCAATCTCATTGAGGGCGGCGTGGTCGGTGTCGACGGCAACGAGGCGATGATCGAGGATGCCGCGGGCCGGCGTTGGCGGGTCGGTCATGATGCAGTTCCGACAGAGGCCCTTGCGCACGGCATGCGAGTGGCGATTGCGGTGCGTCCGGAAAAGGTGCGCATCAGTGCCGTGCGGCCAGCAAACGATGCCGAAAACACCGTTCGCGGCCGGGTATGGGATGTCGGTTACCTCGGTGGCGTGTCGACCTACAAGGTGCGGCTCGCGGACGGCACCACCATGGCGGCGACTGTCGCCAACGTGTCGCGCCGGACCGAAACGGCAATCGCGCCGGACCAGGAAGTCATGCTGTCATGGGCCCCCGGCGCAGCCCTCGTCCTGACCCGGTGACCGGATGAACACGAAGCTGCCCGCAGCGCCACGCACCGAGACATCCAGCGCCCCAGTACCGACTATCAGTGGATAGTGAGCCAGCCAGAGACCACCCACCCCGTCACCCGCGAAACCGCCCGCTGTCGCGTGCGCTTCCTCTTCCCTCTCCTCTCCCGGCAGAGACTCTAAGATTGACTTGTGCGCCGGGGCGGGAGGGGAAAGGTTGGGAGGACCGAAGGCCCGACCGGGCGAGGGGGAGGGTGTCATTCAATGAATCACTCTTCTGTGAGTTCGGGGACAAGGCTGCGCTCGGGGGCAGCACGATTCGCCGTTGTCGTCCCGTATGTTTGGCTGGTCGCGTTCTTCCTCGCTCCCTTCCTCATCGTGGTCAAGATCAGCCTGTCGGAAACCGCGATCGCGCAACCGCCCTACGTGCCGGTGCTCGATCTCGCCGCCGGCTGGCAAGGGGTGCGCGATTTCCTGTCAGGGCTGAGGCTGTCCAACTACCTCACGCTCGCCGATGATGACCTCTATTTGTTTTCCTACCTGAAGAGCTTGCGGGTCGCTGCGATCTCCACGGCAATCCTGGTGCTATGCGGGTTTCCGCTCGCCTACGCGATGACGCGCGCCGAGCCCCGGGTGCGAGCACTCCTCGTCACGCTGGTGGTGCTCCCGTTTTGGACCTCCTTTTTGATCCGCGTCTATGCGTGGATCAACATTCTTCAGCATGACGGTATTTTGAATCGGCTGCTGCTGGCGCTCGGGGTGGTGAAAGAACCGGTGACCTGGCTTGCCACCGACACCGCCGTATATATCGGCCTCGTCTATTCCTACCTGCCTTTCATGGTGCTGCCTCTCTATGCGAGCCTGGAGAAAATCGACGAAAACCTCTTGGAGGCGGCTGCCGATCTCGGGTGTCCGCGCTGGAAGGCATTTCTCTTTGTGACGGTGCCGCTGGCCATCCCGGGCCTCGTTGCCGGGGCGCTCTTGTGCTTCATTCCCATTGTCGGTGAGTTCGTGATTCCGGACCTGCTCGGCGGCTCCGATCAGATGATGATCGGCCAGACCTTGTGGACGGAATTCTTCGCCAACAAGGACTGGCCCGTGGCCTCCGCGGTTGCGGTCGTCCTCGTCGTGCTGTTGGTGGGGCCGATCGCCGCCTATCAGCACCTTCAGGCACGCGAGATCGAGGAACGGTAAGGGCACCCGCGAAAATAACTGCTACGTTACTGACAAAAATCAGCAGGTCGGCGCGGCGGATGGCACAATGGACGATTCAGTTATTTTCGCGGGAGCCCTAGGGATGCGGCGACTGTCGTTCACCAACCTGGTCGCGCTCACGCTTGGATTTGCGTTTCTCTACGCCCCGATCGCGATCCTTATCATTTATTCCTTCAACGCCTCCCGCCTCGTCACGGTATGGGGGGGATGGTCGCTGCGCTGGTATGGCGAGCTCGTCGAGGATCGCGCGATGACCGACGCCGCTCTTGCTTCGCTGTTCATCGCGCTCATCTCGGCCGCACTTGCAACCATGCTCGGCACGCTTGCTGCTGTCGCGTTGAGCCGGCTCGGCCGATTTCGCGGACGGCTGCCGCTTGCCGCGATGACCTATGCGCCGCTTGTGATGCCGGAAGTGATAACCGGCCTTTCGCTGCTGTTGCTCTTCGTCGCTATCGATTTCGATCGCGGGTTTGCGACCGTCATCATCGCGCACACCACATTGTCGATGTGCTTCGTCACCGTAATCGTGCAGGCACGGCTCGCGGGATTTGATCGCAGTCTCGAGGAGGCCGCGATGGATCTCGGTTGCCCGCCCGGCCGTACCTTCCTGACCGTGACCCTGCCGCTGATCCTGCCAGCCATTGTCGCCGGCTTCCTGCTGGCATTCTCCCTCTCGCTCGACGACCTCGTCATTGCGAGCTTCACGACCGGTCCCGGCGCGACGACCCTGCCGATCCGCATCTATTCGCAGGTGCGGCTCGGCGTGAAGCCGGAGATCAATGCGGTCTGCACGATCTTCATCGCCGTCGTCGCGACCGCCGTAATAACAGCGTCGCTGGTTAGCAAAAGCCGTGCCCGCGCGCGCGGCCCCGGTCTGGCGGAGGTCTGAGGGCACCCATGAAAATGACTGCTCCGATATCCGGCAAAAATCGGCGGCCTTGGACGGCGAACCGATCGAGCGCTGCTTCAGTTATGTTGGCGGGAGCCCTGACCGGGACGCAATGCATCGCAATCGCACGCCCAGGTGACGGTCCGGCGCAGCTTTGTTTCGGTCCGGTCAACCGTCAAACCGGCTTCCTTCATCAGGGTTTGGAAGCCGATGCCCGGAATGAGAAAGGTTCAGGAACCGGGCTTAGAGCATGTTCCGATCAGATGGAATCAAATCGATCGGTAGGGTGGGCAACGCGCTTACGCGCCCATGCCACTTGTACAACAAATAGGCGCGTTGCCCACGCTGTCGGAGCTGTGAAATCGGCCGACGGCGTGCGCAAAATCGCAATCACGCGCTGCCAGATTTCAGCGCCTTACAGGGCGATTTTGCACACCCTACGCGCGGCGCTTCGATATGACCGGGATCCGCTCTAGTTTAGCGCATGATCCCGTAAAGTTGCAGACTTTTCGGACAAAGATCATGCGCCAAATCAACACGCATCCGTCGTCGAGCGCAGTCCGCGACGGGTGCGCAGAACATAATCGAGCGGGAGGCGTTTCAACCTGAACGCATCCCGCTCTAGCGATTGCAGAAGCCCGCCAGATCGAGGCAGCTCGGGAACGGCATCCGCGTCCAGTTGAGCTTGAAGTCGTTCGGGTCGGCCCCGATTTGATTGAGGCGCTCTCCGGGCGGGAACGCATAGTTCAGGTAAGGCTCTTGGTGGGTCTTTGTTTCGGTTCCCGGATCGAGGAAGCTGCGGCGGCGGACTTCGACGCGCGTCGCGGGCCGTCCCACGACTTGGGTGGTCTTCTTTTTCGCCGTGGGCGGCGGCGCCTGAGCATCGGCCGGAAACGAGACGAGCGCTATAGCCGCGGCCGTCGCAACGCTGCACAACATCGCCGTGAACGCCCGCATGATACCCCCTCTGATGGTCAATCAATTCTCAGTGATGCTAACCGTTTTGCGGCCGCAGAGATAGGGCGCGGCACCGCTCCGCAGCACAATATTCGCAGACTGCAACTTTTACCGTCATGCGATACAAGCGGGCGATCGGCCCCGCGCTGGCTGGGTCTGCCGGTTTCTGGAGGAGCTATGGGCTACAAGGTCGCTGTGGTGGGTGCCACGGGCAATGTCGGTCGGGAAATGCTGACGATCCTTGCCGAACGCGAGTTTCCCGCCGACGAGGTGGTCGCGCTCGCGTCCCGCAGGAGCCTCGGCACCGAAGTCTCCTGGGGAGACAGGACCCTCAAGGTGAAGGCGTTGGATCACTACGACTTTTCGGATGTCGACCTGTGCCTGATGTCGGCCGGCTCGGTGGTATCGAAGGAGTGGTCGCCACGGATCGCCGCCCACGGCGCCGTGGTGATCGATAATTCCTCGTGCTGGCGCTACGACTCCGACGTGCCGCTGGTCGTGCCGGAGGTCAATGCCGATGCCGTCGCGGGATTTCGCAAGCGAGGCATCATCGCCAACCCCAATTGTTCGACCGCCCAGCTTGTCGTTGCACTCAAGCCGCTCCACGACCACGCCCGGATCACGCGCGTGGTGGTTTCCACTTACCAGTCCGTCTCGGGCGCCGGCAAGGAGGCGATGGACGAGCTCTTCAGCCAGACCAAGGCCGTTTACACGGCAAGCGAAATCGAGGTGAAGTCGTTTTCCAAGCGCATCGCTTTCAATCTCATTCCGCAGATCGATGTCTTCATGGAGGACGGTTTCACCAAGGAAGAATGGAAGATGACCGTCGAGACCAAGAAGATCCTTGATCCGAAGATCAAGGTCGTCGCCACCTGCGTCCGGGTGCCGGTGTTCATCGGTCATTCCGAAGCGGTGAACCTGGAATTCGAACGGCCGATCACCGCCGATGAGGCACGTGAAATCCTGCGCAGGGCGCCTGGATGCCTCGTCATCGATCGGCACGAACCGGGCGGCTATATCACGCCTTATGAATGCGTCGGCGAGGACGCGACCTATATCAGCCGGGTGCGCGAAGACTCGACCGTCGAGAACGGTCTCGTGCTGTGGTGCGTCAGCGACAACCTGCGCAAGGGCGCGGCGCTGAACGCAGTCCAGATCGCCGAGTGCCTGCTCAATCGGAAATTGATCGAAGCGAAGAAACGGGCGGCGTAGCGCATGGTCCCGAAAAGTTGCAGGGCGATTCAAAGATCATGCGCGAATAAAGAGGGACCGAGCGGGAATCGTCGCGACCGGAGCGAATCCCTCATTAAACAACAGTAGCGACGCGGACAGGGGTTATGATCGGCTTGATCAAGCCCAGATCGCGATGGGCAGCCCGAATGCGTCGCGCAGCGGCGGATCAGGAAACGGGCGAGCAACTCCAAGCCCTATCCGTCGCGCGATGGCGGCACAGACAATGGCGTCAAGCACGTCGTCGGCAGCCGCGCCTTTGGGCGGGGCCGCTTGCGTTTTCAAACCCTCGCCCGCGAGCAGGGCGCGGCGAAGCGCAAGGCCCGGCTCATAAGGCTGGCCCTTGCGTTTCTTCGGTTCCGCCAATGCGCGCTCGCCATTGAGCCGCCAGAACGCGACCTCGGGATGCACCTCGTACACCGGCAGGAGCGATGCCGGGCCGCGGAGAAAGGCGTCGAGTTCGCAAATTTTCGGCGCGATCCCGAACAATTGGCGCGAGACCTTTTTCGGCGGTTCGGAGGTGTGCGCCGCGATCCGGCATGCGTCGCGATAATCCGTGGCATGGACCGCGGCGCGCGACGGCACGCTGAACACCGCCGACTGCCGCTTGCCGAGGAGCCGGCGCACCAGTCGTTCCGGCCCGCGGCCGTATGCGCCGATATGTTCGGGAAGGCCGATCGGCATGTCCACAGCGATGATGGCAGGGCACTCCGGCAGGCTCGCAATCTCGGCGAACCGCTCCAGAAGATGAAAGCGAATACCGGCGTCGACGGGAGCGAGCATGGCCACGAGCCATCCCGCCCTGCATCCGTCCACTCCGGCGACCCAGCCGCATTCCGGTTTCACTTCCGGTTCTTCCATTGCGCCCTGGTTGCGTGTTGCAAATTTCTGCGCGCTGAGATTGATAGAATAATCCGTCACCGGGGGGACCATGAGCATTCGTCCGCGCCGCAGCATGCTCTACATGCCCGGGGCCAATGCAAGGGCGCTGGAAAAGGCGAGGTCGCTGCCTTGCGACGGCGTCATTCTCGACCTTGAAGACGCGGTGGCGCCCGAGGCGAAGGAGACCGCCCGCCGGCAAGTGATGACCGCGGTCATGGCCGGGGGGTTCGGCAGCCGCGAGGTCGTCGTTCGCATCAACAGCCTGGACAGTGCTTGGGGCGTCGGCGACCTCGACGCTGCCGTCAAGGCCCGTCCCGATGGCATCCTGGTTCCCAAGATTTCCGAGCCGCGGCACATTCTGGAGATGGGCGAGCGGCTGCTCGACCTCGCTGCCGATCATGAAATCCGTATTTGGGCGATGATCGAGACGCCTCTCGCGATCATCAATGCGGCGCAGATTGCCGCCACCGCGCTGGAACCGGAAAGCCGGCTCGCCGGCTTCATCGTTGGCACCAACGATCTCGCCAAAACCTCGCGCGTGCGGCAGGTGCCCGGTCGTGCGCCAATGCTGTCCTGGCTTGCGGATGGCGTTCTCGCAGCGCACG
This sequence comes from uncultured Alphaproteobacteria bacterium, assembly GCA_963844635.1. Taxonomy (GTDB): domain Bacteria; phylum Pseudomonadota; class Alphaproteobacteria; order Rhizobiales; family Xanthobacteraceae; genus JAJPKK01. The sequence continues at coordinate 126,366 of CAWJPD010000008.1, read as the reverse complement.
CTTACGGCCTCGACATATTGGACGGGGTGTACAGCGACATCGGCGACGCGGAAGGTTTCCGGCGCGAATGCGGCCAAACGCGCGATATGGGATTCGACGGCAAGACACTCATCCATCCCACTCAGATCCTTCCCTGCAATGCGGTTTTCACTCCGACTGAAGCGGAGGTCGCGGATGCGCGAAGGGTCATCGCCGCTTTCGAGGCACCAGACAATCAGGGCAAGGGAGTGATCCAGGTCGGCGGACGCATGGTCGAGCGGCTGCATGTCGACATTGCCCGGCGAACCGTGGCGATCGCTGGCGCCATTGCGCAGGCGAATGCCGACTGAAAGCCGCACGCAACCCGGCTCCCAGTCCCGCGTTGACATACATCCTGTCCGGAGATCGAACATGCCGGAAATTCACCCGAACAACGGACTTGTCACCCAAATTACCACAATCCGCCTTCAGCCCGATTCTGCGAAGGAAGTGCTCAGCCTGATGAAGGAACGGGCCCGCTTCATGGCGACGCAACCGGGATTTGTTTCCGTCAGCCTTCATCGCAGCGACGACGGCAGCCACCTCATCAACTATATACAATGGAAGGACCGCAACCAGCTTGAGGCCGCGCACCAAGCGCCCGAATTTCGCAAGAAATGGCCGCGTTTCGGTGAGCTGGTCGAGGACGTGGACCCGTGCCTCTACGAGGTAGTCCACGTCGAGGGCGACGGAGGTCGCACCCAGCAGAGGTTATGACCAGGGACGTGCGGCCTGCGCCCTTTGCTCGAAGTCCGCGATCTGATCCTTCTTGGCGAGCGTGAGGCCGATATCGTCAAGCCCGTGCAGCAGGCAATGCTTGCGATGAGGGTCGATGTCAAAGCGGATCACGCCCCCGTCCGGCCGTTGAATTTCCTGGCGCTCGAGATCGATGGTCAGCCGCGCATTGGCCCCGCGTTCGGCATCCTCGAACAGTTCTTCAAGCTCGCCGGGCGTCACCCTGATCGGCAGCACTCCGTTCTTGAAGCAGTTGTTGTAGAAGATGTCGCCGAAGGACGTCGAGATTACGCAAGTGATGCCGAAATCCATCAAGGCCCAAGGCGCATGCTCGCGCGATGAGCCGCAGCCGAAATTATCGCCGGCAACCAAAACCTTGGCGTGACGATAAGCGGGCTTGTTCAGCACGAAGTCCGGGTTCTCGCCGCCGTCGTCGCGATAGCGCTTTTCGGCAAACAAGCCGGCGCCGAGGCCGGTCCGCTTGATCGTCTTCAGATACTGCTTGGGAATGATGGCGTCGGTATCGACATTGATCATCCGCAATGGCGCCGCCACCCCATCGAGAACGGTGAATTTGTCCATTGCACTCTCCGAACGGCCGCGCCTCGGCACCGCCGCTCGGTGTAAAGACGCTTTGCGATTGCTGTCAATCGGTCATCTCGTGTGCCGTGACGGATAGAATCCGTAGATCCTATGGGGTCTACGAAGAAGCTGCGTCAGCATCAATGGAAAGTGAGGCTAACCGGCCGCGTGCTCGATCGCTTCGATGTCATCGTCAGAGAGCCCGAAATGATGACCGATCTCATGAACGAGGACATGGGCCACGATCGCGCCGAGAGTTTCATCGTGATCGGCCCAGTAATCCAGGATCGGGCGACGATAGAGCCAGATCAGGTTCGGCATCTGCATCGGCGCGCTTTGGTAGCGAAAAGGCAGGCCGACGCCCTGGAATAGGCCAAGGAGGTCGAACGGGTCGTCGATCTCCATGTGATTGAGCACCTCATCGCTGGCGAAATCATCGAGGCGGATCACGAGGTCTTCGCACAAATCGCGAAACCGCCGTGGCAACCGGCGAAAAACGTCCGCTGCCATCACTTCCATCTCGATGAGCGAGGGCGCCTTCATGTCGCCCCACGCCAGCGGATCGGCCATCGAGCCCGCGCGATCAGTCATCGGTGAAGCTCATGCAAATTGTCACCCGTCACGCCGTCATCGCGCGGCCATCGGGCGACGTTGACGAGGCGCCGTGATAGGTGAAGCATGGCTGAGCGCGGCTGCACAGGAATAGTGACATGCGGTACCCCGATCGGCTCGGATCAAAGAGCATAGTGTTCGTTCTGATGCTCGTGCTTGCCGGCGCGCTCGTTCCGGCACGAGCGCAACAGCAGGTGCCGCGGGCCAATCGACGGCCGCCGCTTCGGATCGAGATCGTTCCGCGCGGGTTCTATCGACAATGCGTCGACTGGCACGACGTCGAGCATCGGCCGACCGGTGACGTGATCGTGCCGCGGACGCGGTGCCGGTGGGCGCCGCGCTAGTGATCTGACACCAACGCTTGAATCCCTTTGGCGTCATGCCCCGCTTTAAGCACTTCAAGCGGGGGCATCCAGTAACCACCCCGTCATCGAATTGTGCACCAATCTCTGCACTGGGGTTACTGGATCGTCCGCTTGCGCGGACGATCACACTCCATGCACAATTCCCGGACAGTTTCTGAATTTGGTCGCGAGTCACGCCGCGAGCCGCCTCAGCACGTACTGCAGGATGCCGCCGTTCTTGAAATATTCCAGCTCGTCAAGCGTGTCGATGCGGCACACCAGCGGCACGCGCTTGAGCGTCCCGTCGGTTCCGACGATTTCGGCGATCATGCGCTGGCGCGGCTTGAGGTCGGCGTGCAGGCCCGCGGATCGTCACCTGCTCGCTGCCTTTGATCCCAAGACTCTGCCAGGAGGTGCCCTCCTCGAAAACCAGGGGGATGACGCCCATGCCGATCAGGTTGGATCGATGGATGCGCTCGAAGGACTGGCAGATCACCGCACGGATGCCGAGCAGGATCGTTCCCTTGGCGGCCCAGTCACGCGATGAACCGGTGCCGTATTCCTTGCCGGCCATCACCACCAGCGGCACGTTTTCCTTCTTGTAGCGCATCGCCGCATCGTAGATCGGCAGCACTTCGCGCGAAGGATAGTGCACGGTGACGCCGCCTTCGACGCCGGCCACCATCTGGTTCTTGATGCGGATATTGGCGAAGGTGCCACGGATCATCACCTCGTGATTGCCCCGACGCGTGCCGTACTGGTTGAAGTCGGCCGGCTTGACCTTGTGATCCACGAGATACTTGCCTGCCGGTGAAGCAAGCTTGATCGACCCCGCCGGCGAGATGTGATCGGTGGTGATGGAGTTCGAGAAACAACCCGACAATGCGCGCATCGACGATATCGGCAATCACGGTCGGGGTGCGCGCCATGCCGGCAAAATAAGGCGGGTTCTGCACATAGGTGGACTTCTTGTCCCAGCTGTAGCTGAGGCCGCCCTTCACCGCGACCTTGCTCCAGCTGGCATCGCCCTTGAAGACCTGACCATATTTGCGCACGAACATTTGCTTGGTGATGGTCTTCTTGATCACCGCTGCGATGTCGCGGCTGTTCGGCCAAATATCCTTCAAAAACACCTTCTTGCCGGCCTTGTCGACGCCCAGCGGCATCTTGGCAAAATCGAAATTCATCGTTCCTGCAATGCCGTAGGCGACCACGAGCGGCGGCGACGCCAGATAATTCGCGCGCACGTCCTGGTTGACCCGGCCCTCAAAATTGCGGTTGCCGGACAGCACAGCCGCGGCAACGAGATCGGCGTCGTTGATGGCTTTGGAGATTTCCGGTGGCAGAGGTCCGGAATTGCCGATGCAGGTCGTGCAGCCATAGCCGACAAGGTTGAAGCCAAGCTTGTCGAGGTCCTTTTGCAGGCCGGATTTCGCCAGATATTCACCAACCACCTGGGAACCAGGAGCAAGGGAGGTCTTGACCCAGGGTTTGACGGTGAGCCCGCGGGCGACCGCATTTCGCGCAAGCAGGCCCGCGCCCACCATCACTGTCGGATTCGATGTGTTGGTGCAGGACGTGATCGCCGCGATGACGACATCGCCATGACCGAGATCATGGTCGCGCCCCTCGACCGGCACGCGTTTTCCCGCCTCGGCGGCCTTGCCGAATTCCTTGTCCAAAGCGGCGGCAAAGCCGGCCTTGACCTCCTTGAGCGCCACGCGATCCTGCGGACGCTTCGGCCCGGCGAGCGACGGTTCGACCGAGGCAAGTTCAAGCTTGAGGACATCGGTGAAGACCGGATCGGGCGTGTTCTTGGTGCGGTACATGCCTTGTGCCTTGGCATAGGCGGCAACGAGGGCGACGCGCTGCTCCGGACGCGCCGTGCCCCGTAAATAATCGAGCGTATCGTCATCGATCGGGAAAAACCCGCAGGTCGCGCCGTATTCCGGCGACATGTTGCCGAGGGTGGCCCGATCGGCGATCGAGAGGCCCGCAAGGCCCGGTCCGAAATATTCGACGAACTTGCCGACGACCCCGCGCTTGCGCAGCATCTGTGTGACGGTGAGGACGAGATCGGTCGCGGTCACCCCCTCCTTGAGCTTGCCGGTGAGCTTCACCCCGATGACCTCGGGCAGCACCATCGAATAGGGCTGGCCGAGCATCGCCGCTTCGGCCTCGATGCCGCCGACCCCCCAGCCCAACACAGAAAGCCCGTTCACCATCGTGGTGTGGGAATCGGTGCCGACCAGTGTGTCAGGGTAGGCCATCTCGCCGGTGACCATTTTGCCGTCGATCTTGGCGCTACCCTTGGCCGTGAACACGGTTTGGGAGAGATATTCCAGGTTGACCTGATGGCAGATGCCGGTACCGGGCGGCACCACGCGGAAATCCTCAAACGAGCTTTGCGCCCATTTCAGGAAACGATAGCGCTCCTCGTTCTGTTTGTATTCTTCCTCCACGTTTTTCTTGAAAGCGGAGTTGTCGCCGAAGAAATTGACTGCCACCGAATGATCGATGACAAGGTCGACCGGGACCAGGGGGTTGATTCGCTTCGGGTCGCCGCCGAGCGTCTTCATGGCGTCGCGCATCGCGGCAAGATCGACGACGGCGGGCACGCCGGTAAAATCCTGCATCAGCACCCGTGCCGGATGAAACGCAATCTCGCGCTCCGAAGTCTTGGTCTTGAGCCATTGCGCGCAGGCCAAAAGGTCATCTCTGGAGACCGCGCGGCCGTCTTCATTGCGCAGCAGATTCTCAAGCAGCACCTTCATCGAGAATGGCAGGCGGGAAATCCCTTTCAGCCCGTTTTTCTCTGCGGCCGGAAGGCTGTAATACAAATAGGTCTTGCTGCCCACCTTGAGCGAGCGGGCGCATTTGAAGCTGTCGAGCGAGGTCATGTGATGTCCATTCCGGCGGGCGAGGAGGCTGGCAACGATGCCGCCGACCCGGCAGGTTGGCGGACCGCCCGATGCGCGATCAGGCTCGCGCTTCCCCCTCATCCCCAAGCGCCTTGCTTATAAGGGCAAATTGCCGGACCTGCCATATGCGCGATGAGTTTGAACAGGCCTTTGCGACAAAAAATTCGGGTGCCGCAGCCGGTTCGGCGCGCGCCGCGCCGGATGTGGAATTTTCACGATGATGCTTTCCGGTTTCGACCTCGCCTGCATTCGCGGCGGGCGCCTCGTCATGTCCGGGATCAATTTCTCCTGCGGCTCGGGGCATTGCTTGTTGCTGACCGGCCCCAATGGGGCAGGCAAGAGTTCGCTGCTGCGCATGATCGCCGGCCTCATCCGCCCGGCGGCCGGGCGGTTCGAGTTATCGGAAGGGGACACCGAACTGAGCATAGGCGAGCAGGCGCATTATCTCGGCCACCTCGATCCACTCAAACCGGCCCTGACGGTTACGGAAAACCTGATGTTCTGGACGCGTTTCCTGAATGGCAGCTTCGGTCCGGGCGACGCATGGCTGGCACAAGCCGGCCTCGAAGCGGTGGGCCTCGCCGATCTCGTCGACCTGCCGGCTGGCTATCTTTCCGCCGGACAGCGGCGGCGGCTGTCGCTCGCGCGCATGCTGGCGGCCCCCCGGCCGATCTGGCTGCTTGATGAGCCGGCGAGCGCGCTTGATGCGCTCTCCCAACAGCAGCTGCGGCAGATCATGACGACGCAGCTCGCGGGCGGCGGCATCATCATCGCGGCGACCCATGGCCCGCTGGGGCTTGCCGATTCGGCCGAATTGCGGCTCGGCAGGCCCGTAGAAGGCGCCGCCCCCCCGTCCGATGCCTCGGGTAGCCGCGAAAACAACTGAATTATTCCTATGGCAGTTCACAGCACCAGACTTTTGATTTCCGTCGAGCCTCGCAGCAGTTATTTTCGCGGGGTCCTCCTGTCCGCGGGCGCCGCCCCGTGAAGGCGCTGGTCGCCCTCTTCATGCGCGATGCCCGCATTGCGGTCCGCGTCGGCGGCGGCGCCATGATCGGCGTGCTGTTTTTTCTCGCCGTGGTCGTCATGGTGCCGTTCGCCGTCGGTCCCGACCTCGCTTTGCTGCGCCGGATCGGACCGGCCATCCTTTGGCTCGGGGCGCTGCTCGCCTCCCTGCTGGCGCTCGATCGGCTGTTTGCGACCGACCATGAGGATGGTTCGCTCGACCTCATGCTGATGGCGCGCCCGTCGCTCGAACTTGCAGTGGTCGCCAAGGCCCTTGCCCATTGGGTGACGACCGGCCTGCCGCTCGTCATCGCGTCCCCGGTGCTCGGGCTTTTCCTCAATCTCGAGCCCGAGGCGCTCGGCGCCACCGCGCTGACCTTGCTTGCCGGTACGCCGGCGCTCACCTTTATCGGCGTGATCGGGGCGGCGCTCGCCGTCGTGCTGCGGCGCGGTGGGCTGTTGCTCCCGATCCTGGTGCTGCCGCTGACGATCCCGGTGCTGATCTTCGGCGTCGCCGCTGCCACCGCGGCCTCCGGAGGGGAAGGCCAGGTGCCGTTCGCAACCCCGTTCACGATCCTCTGCGCGCTGACGCTGATGAGCCTGGTTTTCGGACCTTTTGCCGCCGCCGCGACGCTGCGACACGCCATGGAATAAGGGACCGGCGATCTGATATAGAATACACCTATAGGTCACGGCGACCGTGTGCCGTTAGCGCCGTATTGCCCGATCGCGATCCCTGGGCTTAAGGATTGCATCGGTCCCAAGGATTGCGCCATGCCCCTGATAAACCTTGCCAACCCCACGCGTTTCATTGCCATTGTCGAGCGGGTGCTGCCCTGGCTGGTCGCGGCCACGGTCATCGCCTTTGCGTTCGGGTTGCGGGCGACCTGGCTCTCCCCGGACGACTACCAGCAAGGCGCCACCGTCAAGATCATGTATATCCACGTTCCCAATGCGTGGCTGTCGATGTTCGTCTGGGGGGTGATGAGCGCTGCCGCACTGGGCACGCTGGTATGGCGCCATCCGCTTGCCGATGTCGCGGCGAAATGCGCGGCGCCGCTCGGCGCCGCCTTCACGTTTCTTGCGCTCGTGACCGGGTCGCTGTGGGGCCGACCGATGTGGGGGACCTACTGGGTGTGGGACGCGCGGCTGACCTCGGTGCTTGTGCTTTTCATCATGTATCTTGCCGTGATCGCGCTGTGGCGTACCGTCGATGATCCCGCGCGCGCCGGTCGCGCTGCTGCGGTGCTCACGCTGGTCGGCGCCGTTAATCTTCCGATCATCAAATATTCGGTGGACTGGTGGAATACGCTTCACCAGCCTGCCTCGGTGTTCCGGATGGGCGGCCCGACCATCGACCCGAGCCTCTTGATTCCGCTGGCGATCATGGCCGTCGCCTTCACGCTGCTGTTCGTCACGCTGCATCTTGCCGCCATGCGCAATGAAATCCTTCGGCGCCGGGTGCGGAGCATGCTGCTGATGAGCGCCGAGCGGGCTTAGCAAACCAGGCTGCGGCGGACGCCATGGATCTCGGACCCCATGCCGGCTTCATCATCGCCTCCTTTGCGGTGGTGATTACCGTGGTGGCCCTGCTTGTCGCCTGGGTGACGATCGATCATGTCGCGCAGAAGCGCGCGCTTGCCGAGCTTGAGCGGCGCGGCGTGTCCCGCCGCTCTGCCGAGCCGCGGCCACCAAAACTCAAGGAGCAGGCCCGATGACCGCCACCTCGCATGACGAACCCGTTGCTTCCGGCGAGTTTGCCGCACCCGGGGTGCGACGCCGCCGCATCGTTGTGTTGCTTCCGCTCGCCGGATTCCTCGCCTTGGCAGGGTTGTTCTTCGTGAGGCTGGGCGCCGGCGATGCCTCCCGCATCCCCTCTGCGCTGATCGGGCGCGAGGCGCCGGCGACCGACCTGCCCGCCGTGACCGGCTTGGAGCGCGACGGCAAGGCGGTGCCGGGCCTCGCCGCCGCCGATTTCAAGGATGCCGTCACCGTGCTGAACGTGTGGGCGTCGTGGTGTGTGCCATGCCACGACGAGGCGCCGCTGCTTCTCCAGCTGGCCGGCGATCCGCGCATCCGCGTCGTCGGGATCAATTACAAGGATGAGCCTGACAACGCCCGGCGCTTCCTCGGACGCTACGGCAATCCGTTTTCCGCGGCGGGCGCCGACACCAAGGGTCGCGCCGCAATCGAATGGGGCGTCTACGGCGTGCCCGAGACCTTCATCGTCGGCCGCGACGGCAAGATCGCCTACAAGCTTGTGGGTCCGATCACGCCGGAAAACCTGGATCAGGTGGTGAAGCCGCAGATCGAGAAGGCTCTCGCCCCCTCGTAGAGCGGGATGCGTTCTCAGTTCGAATCATCGGGATCATGCGCTGATTTTCTTTGATTTTGCGCATGATCTTTGTCCGAAAAGTCTGCAACTTTTCGGGATCATGCGCTGATCATTTCTCTGCGGCCGCCGGTTCAATCGTCGCGGCGCGAGCGCTCGCCGCGTGAGCGGCCGTCGGATCAATTCCTTCCGGCTCGGCGGCGTAGCGCATCAACAATTTGTATTGCATCGCCGCGAAGATGAATGTCAGCGGCACAAAGCCGAACAGCTTGAAATTGACCCAGAAATTGGTCGACTGCGTGCGCCAGATCGCCTCGTTCAGCACGGCGAGGACAAAGAAGAATGCGGTCCAGCGCAGCGTCAGTTTGCGCCAGCCCTCCTCGGTGAGGTGGAACATGCTGTCGAAAACGATCGTCAGCAGCGGCTTGTCGAAGATATAGCCGCCGAGCAGCACGGCGCCGAACAGCGCATAGATCACGGTCGGCTTGATTTTGATGAAAGTCTCATCCTGCAGTACCAAGGTGAGGCCGCCGAAGATCATGACGATGACGGCGGACACGACCGGCATGATCGCCCATCGCCGCGTCAGCACGTAGGTGGCGATCAGCGCAGCAAGCACGGCCGCCATAAAGGCAGCGGTACCGGCGTAAATGCCGAATCGTGCATTGCCGGCGAAAAACAGCACCAACGGCCCGATATCCAGGACCAGCTTCAGTGTCGGATTGAGTTTTTTCTTTTCGGTCATGCGGCTGATTGCCTTGCCCTTCTGGCATCCGGCGCGCGACGCGCCGGTCTGCGCTTGCCGACCTGCCGGAGCCGTACGCTGCGAAATCGGAAGTCCCGGCTGACGCTCGAAGACTTAAAGCAGCAATCGGGATTTGTCATGATCGTGTCCCATCATGTCGCACCCTCCCCCACCGGACGAACGAGTTCTGCGACGGCGCAATGTAACGGCTCGCGTGCCCACGTCGGCAGCTTCTTTCGACGCGGATGAACTTTCGGCGCCATTGGTATAGATTGACGGCACAGGCACCTCGCGGTCACGTCTGCGGGACTGAAAGCTGTGTCATCTGCCAAGAGCGCGGCGCGAAGAGCCGGTTGCGGAATTCGGGAGGCGTGCATGCGGTGCGAAAGCATCAGGCCCGGAGGGGCGGTTTTCGTCGCGGCCCTCGCCCTCGCCGTGCTTTTTCCGTCGTTTGCCAGCGCTGCCGACCTACTCAAGATCAGGCTCGCCTATGTCGTGCCGGTTGCGACCTGGGGCGCCATGCTGCCGGAGAAAAAGGATCTCGCGACGCATGAGGGAAAGTCATACCAGTTGGAAATCACGCGATTTGTAGGGACGCCGCAGCAAATCACGGCGCTTGCAACGGGCGAACTGGACATCGCCGATCTCGCCTATCCGACGTTACCGATCGCTATCGGAAATGCCGGGATGACCGACTTGCGGGTCATCGCCGACGAGTTCCAGGACGGCAAGCCCGGCTACTACAGCACCGAGTACATGGTGTTGGATTCGACGCCCATCCGCAGCGTCGCCGATCTCAAACGCAAGGTCGTGGCGACGAATGCGGCAGGCAGCGGCGTCGATGTCGCCATGCGTGCGATGTTGCGCAAGAGCGGCCTCGAGGACCGGCGCGATTACACCATCATCGAAGCGCCGCTTCCCGCCATGCGCGCAATGCTCTCGGCAAAGAAGGCGGACCTTGTTCCGGCGGTACTGCCGTTCTCCTATGACCCGGAGTTGCGCCGAATCGGCCGCACGCTTTTTACCAACAATGATGCCATCGGCGCGACTCAATTCACGATGTGGGTGGTCCGGAAGGGTTTCATCGACAAGAACCGTGCCGCTCTCGTCGACTTCATGGAGGATACGCTTCGCATCGCGCACTGGTATCTCGACCCGGCCAATCACCATCAAGTCATGGAGATCGCCGCGCGATTGACGAAGCAGCCGGCCGAGCAGTTCAGCTACGCCTTCACCGGCAAGGACGATTATCGCGATCCCGACATGGTGCCGGACCTCGCAGCCTTGCAGCGCAATGTCGATCTCGTGCGCGAGCTCGGCTTCGTCAGGGCAAAGATCGATGTGCGGCAATACGCCGATCTCGGCATCGTGGAAGAGGCCGCCAAGCGGCTGAAATGACCGGATTCCGATGAAATCGAGCCGCTATTCCCGTAGGGCAAATGGGCCCCCTTCGCGATCGGCGGTCCAACGCTCAACAAGTGGGCGCGCCATCCGCCGCTCCGCAGTAGGTCGGCGATATATGCGCCGGGTATTTGTGCGCTCGATCGGTTTTCCCGTGGATGGCGCCATCCTGCCTGCAACGTTCGATCGCGTGTCGCTGCAAAGGTTTCCCGCCGTGGAGGAAGAACGACGATGAGTTTGGCCGCCAATTCCGAATCACGATTGCAGTACAACGGCCTTCGCGGCTGGCTCGATCAGGTCGAGAAGATGGGCGAGTTGCGACACGTCAAAGGCGCGCACTGGAACGTGGAGATGGGCGCCGTCACCCACATGCTCACCGAAACGAGCCGCGGCAACGCACCCGCGATCCTGTTTGACGATGTTCCAGGATATCCCGGCGGCTACCGCACCCTCTATGGACAGCTCTCGTCGATCCGACGGATTGCGCTGACGCTCGGATTGCCGCTCGAGCACGACCGCAAGGTCGATATGGTGCAGCGCTATCACGAACGCATGCGCGAGCTGAAACCGCTGCCGCCCCGCGTCGTCAAGGATGGGCCGATCTTCGAGAACGTCATCGAGGGCGATGCCATCGACGTGTTGAAATTCCCGGTGCCGCGGCATCATGAGCTCGACACCGCCCGTTTCATCGGCACCGCGGACTGTGTCATGACGAAGGACCCGGATGCGGGCTGGTTCAACCTCGGCGCCTATCGTTCGCAAGTCTACGACGCGAAAACGATCGGATGCCAGATCACCGAGGGCAAGCACGGCCGCATTCACCGCGACACTTACTTCGAGCGCGGCGAGCCGATGAAGGTGGTGATCCTGTGCGGCCAGGACCCCCTTCTGTTCATGTTGTCGTCGAGCCCGCTGCCGGATGTCGGGGAGATGGATATCGCCGGCGGTCTGCGCGGCGAGCCGATCGACGTCGTGCGCGGCCCCTATACCGGCTTCCCCATCCCCGCCGATTGCGAAATCGCGATCGAGGGGGAGACGGTTCCCGGCCAGGTGCGGCCCGAAGGGCCGTTCGGCGAATGGATGGGCTATTATTCGGACGACACCGTTCCGCGCCCCTACGTCACGGTGAAGACGATCCTCCATCGCAACGATCCGATCCTCACCTGCGCCCCGCAGCACAAGCCGGTGGACGAGACCGGACTGCTCAAGGGCATTGCCGGCGCCGCGCAAATCTGGCGCGCACTCGACGCCAGCGGCATCCCTGACGTGCTCGGCGTCTGGAACCACGAAGCCGGCCCTGCGACCCGCTTCACCGCGATCCAGATCCGGCAGCGCTATCCCGGCCACGCCCGCAATGCGCTGCATATCGCGTCGAATTGCCAGGGCGGCGCCTATGCCGGCAAATGGACGGTCGTGGTCGACGATGACATCGATGCCGGCGACCTCGACCAAGTGCTGTGGGCGATGTGCACGCGGTTCGATCCGGTGACCGATATCGATCTCATCCAGAAGGCGTGGGCGTCGAAGCGTGACCCGCTGTACCTGCCCGGCAATTTCAACAATCGCATCCTGATCGATGCCTGCATTCCCTACGAGAAGAAGCTCAACAAGACCTTCCCGGCCGTCGTCGATGTGAGCGGCGAGTTACGGGCCAAGCTGCGGAACAAGTTTCCGGCGCTGTTTCCGCGCCATTAGCGCGTTCGGTGACGACGTCAGATGCCAATCAAGGCCTTCAGTGCCATTTCCCGAAAAAGCGAGGGACCCAGATTAATCCTCCCCCGCGTAACGCAGCGAAGCGGGGCAGGATGAAGACCGCTGAAAGAACTCACGATACTCGTGTCGGTCGTAAACATCGAGCGGAGCGCGTGTTGTTCCACTCAAGCACAACGAGATTGGCCATGATGAGTAACTGTTCGGAGAGGCCAGCGGTGAATCCGGCCCGACGTCTCACCCGCGCGTTTGTGGTAACGGCCGGCCTGGCGCTGGCGGCACTTGTGGCCGCAGTGACGGTGTGGCCGGCTCACGCCCAAAACGTCGAGAGTTTCTATCGCGGGCGCACCGTCACCGTGGTGATCGGTTTCTCGGTTGGCGGCGGCTACGACCTTTACGCGCGGCTGCTCGCGCGCCATCTCGGCAAGCACATTCCGGGGCAGCCGACAGTGCTGCCGCAGAACCGCGAGGGCGCCGGCAGCGAGCGCGCCCTGCTCTATCTGTACAACGCCGCGCCGCGGGACGGCACCGTGATCGGCACCTTCTCGCGCAGCATGGTGGTCGCGCCGCTGATCGCCAACGCACCGTTCGATGCGACGAAATTCTCGTGGATCGGGAGCATGACCTCCGACATCAGCATGTGCGTCACCTGGAAGACATCGCCGGTGGCCACCTTCGCCGACATGCTGATCAAACCGTTCACCATGGGCGGCCTCGGCGCCGGCGCCGACCCGGATGTCCTGGCGCTGATGATGCGCAACGTATTCGGCGCCAAGCTGAAGCTGGTCAGCGGCTATCCTGGAACCAATGACGTGACGCTTGCGGTGGAGCGTGGCGAGATCAACGGCCTGTGCGGCCTGTCGTGGGTCACGTTCAAGAGCCGTCATCAGGATTGGCTCAAAGGAAAGCTTGTCAACGTTTTGGTGCAAATGGGCTTTCACAAGGAGCCCGAGTCGGCGACGTGCCCAGCGTGCTCGATCTCGTGAAGGGAGACGAGCAGACCCAGATCGTTCAACTCATTCTGACGGGACAGGCAGTTGCCCGCCCATTCGTCGCTCCGCCCGGCATACCCGACGATCGACGGCGGGCGTTGATCGCGGCCTTCGATCAAACGATGAAAGACCCGGACTTCCTTGCAGACGCGGAGAAGATGCAGGCCGATATCAGCCCGGTCACCGCGGCCGAGGTCGACAAGCTCTTGACCGAGGTTTATGCGACACCGAAGCCGATCGTTGCCAAGGCGGCGCGTGCGATCGCGAATTGAATACGGCAAGCCACCGTTCGCCGACTACATCGTAGTCGGGCGGCCGATCCGCAATGCCGCGAACGGGTCACTGCCGCCGCGGACATTCAGCTGAGAAATCTTGCGACCGTTCACCCAAAATTAGTTTCGTAGATGGGGTAACGGGCGGGCTGCCGGCGATCGGTATGGCGGCGGTTAAGGAGTTGTCCCTCAGAGTGATGGTGTCGAAACAACGGAGTTTGGCGAGGCCAGCTCCAAGCATCATCGAGGGACGACCATGAACCATTATGTCGGAATCGACGTGTCTTTGGAATACTCCAGCGTGTGCGTTATCGATGGCGGCGGCAAGATCGTTTGCGAGAGCAGGCTGGAGAGTGAACCTGAGGTGCTGATCGGTTGGTTCGTGACGCGCGGATTGGAACTGACGCGCATCGGGTTGGAGGCCGGGCCGCTCTCGCAATGGCTGTACGCAGCGATGCGCGCGGCTGGGCTTGCGGTCGAACTGCTCGAGACGCGCCATGTGCGCAACCTGCTCAAGCTGGTCATCAACAAGACGGATCGCAATGACGCGCGCGGCATTGCGCAGCTGATGCTGCATGGCTGGTTCAAGCCGGTGCATTGCAAGTCGATGGAGGCGCAGGAGGTGCGCGCGCTGCTCACCGCGCGCAAGCTGGTGAAGGCCAAGCTGCTTGACATCGAGATGAGCCTGCGCGGCATTCTGCGCGGCTTCGGTCTCAAGGTCGGGCGGGTCGCGCCGGCAGGGTTCGAGGGGCGCATCCGCGAACTTGTGGCCGGGCATCCGAGCCTGGAGGCGATTGCCGAAGGCCTGTTGAAGGCGCGTGCCGCACTGCGGCAGGGGTTCGGCCGCTTCGAGAAACAGGTGCGCGCGCTTGCCCGCCGGGACACGCGCTCTCGCCTGCTGATGTCGGTGCCGGGCGTCGGTCCCATCGTGTCGCTGACCTTCGCTGCTGCGGTCGATGAGCCCGCGCGCTTTAAGTCATCGAAGACAGTCGGAGCGTTTTTCGGCCTGACGCCGAAGAAATACCAATCGGGCGAGACCGACCGAACCGGCCGCATCTCGAAAATCGGCGACGCCGCGGTGCGTGCCGCGCTCTACGAGGCGGCCCACCTCATCGTGACCAAGCCGCTCAGAGGCTGCACCGCGCTCAAAAGCTGGGCGATGAAGCTCGCCAGGCGCAGCGGACAGAAGAAGGCGAAAGTTGCGCTGGCGCGTAGGCTCGCAGTGATCATGCATCGGATGCTGGCCGAGGGCACGACGTTCGCGAATGCGCCAGCCTAGCGCCGTGCTCGCGTCTGTCCAGGACGCGATGCGCCGGCTCCGCCGGTGCCGCACCGCGGCATCCTGGACAGACGGTGCGCGCGGCGCTCGTGACACTCTGCGGTCGGGACAAAGGAATGTCGTTTCCGGTCGAACAAAGGAATGAACCGAAGAAAGGATATTGAGGGCTTTCGGGTGGGTCATGACACCAGCCTTCCCGAGGCGAGGTCCCGACGCCGGGACGATGGATCAGGTCAGGCCGCAACCCATCCCGTGGGACACACCACGCTGACGTAGATTGGCCGACCTATCCTCATCTGACCCCATCAGGTGGCGGCCGCAGCGCCGACCCCGTACAGAAGCACGAACCCGGCGAAAGGATGCTCCAAGTGGAACGAGGGATTGACACCCAAAGGCCCGTTACAGAAGGATGGGTTGAGCCGCTGCGAAATCCGTCAGCTGCGGACTCCTTTGATGGGTTTTGCTGTGCTCAATCCATCCTCCGCGCTAAAGACGTGATTCGAACATCGGAAACGCTCATCCAGCGAGGACAGGGTTCATGAGCAGCGCCTTGTTCGACGTCGGTCTCGACCGCAATTCGGCCAATTTCCAGCCCCTGACGCCGCTGCGTTTTCTTGTGCGCGCGGCCGCGGCGTTTCCCGATCGTCCGGCCGTCATTCACGGCGCACGCGCTTTCACCTATGCCGAGTTCTACGCACGCACGCGCCGTCTTGCCTCGGCGCTCTCCCGCCGAGGCATCGGGCGGGGCGATACAGTTTCGGCAATGCTCGCGAACACCCCGCCGATGCTCGACGCTCATTACGGGGTCGCGATGACGGGTGCGATCCTGAACACGCTTAACACGCGCCTCGACGCGGCAATCATCGCGTTCACGCTTGACCATGCGGAAACCAAGGTGCTGATCACCGACCGCGAATTCTCCGGCACGATGAAGCGCGCTTTGGCGCAAGCGCGCACGAAGCCGCTGGTGATCGATTATGACGATCCTGAACATACAGGTCCCGGCGAACGGCTCGGCGCCATGGAATATGAGGGTTTCCTCGCCGAGGGCGATGCCGAGTTCGCCTGGCCGATGCCGGCCGACGAATGGGACGCAATTACACTCAACTACACCTCGGGCACCACCGGCGATCCCAAGGGCGTGGTCTATCACCATCGCGGCGCCTACCTGATGGCGCTCACCAACCTCATCACCTGCGGGATGGGACGGCATCCGGTCTATCTGTGGACTGTCCCCATGTTTCACTGCAACGGCTGGTGCTTCCCGTGGACGCTTTCGATCGTTGCCGGTACCCATGTGTGTCTGCGGCAGGTGCGTGCAGCGGCAATCTATGATGCCATTGTCCGTCACAAGGTCACGCACCTGTGCGGGGCGCCCTTCGTGATGTCGACGCTGCTCAACGCGCCGGCGAGCGAGAAGAAGCAGCTACCGCACACGGTCGAATTCGTCTCGGGGGGCGCACCACCGCCAGAAGCGGTGCTTGCCGCGATGAAGGCGGCCGGCTTCCGTGTCGGCCATGTCTATGGTCTCACCGAAACCTATGGTCCGGCCGCCTTCAATGAATGGAACGAGGATTGGGACAAGCTGACCGCCGCCGAACAAGCCGAACGCAAGGCCAGGCAGGGCGTCGCGACCACCGTGCTCCACGATCTCGATGTGCTCGATCCCGCGACCATGGTGCCGGTCCCCCGCGACGGAGAAAGCATGGGCGAGGTCATGTTCCGCGGCAATGTCGTGATGCGCGGTTATCTCAAGAATCGTGCGGCGACCGAGGAGTGTTTCGCCGGGGGCTGGTTCCATTCCGGCGATCTCGGCGTCGTCCATCCTGACGGTTACATCCAGCTCAAGGACCGCTCGAAGGACATCATCATTTCCGGCGGCGAGAATATCTCCTCGATCGAAATCGAGGAGGCGCTCTACAGGCACCCCGCCGTTCTTGGTGCCGCCGTGGTTGCCAAGCCCGACGAGAAATGGGGTGAAACCCCCTGCGCGTTCATCGAATTGAAACCCGGCACCTCTGCCGACGCGGCCAACATCATCGCCTGGTGCCACGAACACCTCGCCAGGTTCAAATGCCCGCGGCATGTGGTGTTCACCGAAATCCCGAAAACGTCGACCGGAAAGGTGCAGAAATTCAAGTTGCGTCAAATGGCGAAAGAGGTCTGAAGGCTCCTGCCTTCCCGCCGCTCGGACGGAACCGGTCGCTCGCAAGCCATCGTCGCGACAGTACTGCCTTGATAACGTGGCAAAATTGACGCCATTGCCCCCAAGCGCATGACCCTCGCAGAAGTTTTGTCTCGGGCCGGAACCCAGGAAAAGCCGCGCTATGAGTTGATCCGTGGCGAGCTTGTCGCCATGGCCGGAGAGCGCGCGGAGCACGTCCGCGCCAAGTCGGATTGCCACTGCCGTTGAGGTGGCGATTGCCCGCGCGGGACTGCGCTGCGAAGCCTTTCCGGGTGAGGAGGAGGGCATCACGCGATGGATGATTCTTCCGTGATCCCCGGTACCAGTGTGGCGGCGAGGAAGAACTCGCGATTGCCGTTCGCGCCGTCGATCGGCGATGGAAAGGTGGCGATGTCAGTACCGCCGAGCGTGGCGGCAAATGCCGCGATGTCTGCGCAGACCGCCTCATGCAAGGCGCTGTCGCGGACGATACCTTTCTTGTTATTGCGTCGCGGCACTTCGAACTGCGGCTTGATCAAGGCAAGGACTTGCGCCGGTCGGGACACCAGTGCGGCCGCGCAAGGCAGCACGCGTTTGAGCGAAATGAAGCTTACGTCGATGACGACAAAGTCCGGTGCCGGCTCGAGGCGCGCCGCACCGAGTTCCCGGATATCCTGTCCCTCCATCGGGACGATTTCCGGATGTGCGGACAGGCTCGGGTGAAGCTGGCCACGGCCGACATCGACGGCATAGACACGGCTTGCCCCGCGCGCGACCAAGACCTGCGTAAAGCCGCCGGTCGAGGCGCCGACATCGAGGCAAAAGCGGCCTGCGACTGCAAAGCCGCAGCGGTCAAGCGCGCCGGCGAGCTTGATGCCGCCGCGCGACACCCAGGGAAAGGCGGGTTGCGCCACGAGCGCGGCATCGAGGGGGATTGCGTCCGATGGCTTGCGCACGCGTGCGCCGTCCGCCGTGACGCCTCCTGACGCGATCGCCGCCTGTGCCTTGGCCCGGCTTTCAAACAGGCCGCGGCGGACGAGCAGCAGATCGGCGCGCACGCTGGCGGTCATTTCGATCTTTTTCGAGCTACCGGCTCACTCGATCACCTCGTCGGCACGCACCAGAATCGATGGTGGCACGGTGATGCCAAGTGTCTTGGCGGTCCTCGCGTTCACGACCATGAAATATTTGACCGGCAGTTGCACCGGCAAGTCCGCCGGCTTGGCGCCACGGAGAATACGGTCGACATAAGGGGCGGCACGCCGAAACAAATCCACGTAGTCCGCTCCGTAGGAAAGCAAGCCACCGGTTTGCGCCATCACGGATTGCGGATAAACCGCCGGCAAGTTGTTTCGAGCCGCCGCCGCTACGATCCGTGCGCGATGACCGAGCATGAAGGCATCCGGCGTCACGACGAGCCCGCCCCCCGGTTCCTGTGCCACCGAGCTTACGGCGGCGTCAATGTCGTCGTCGCCGCGAACGGGCAACGCGGTCGGCATCACTTTCAACGAGCGCGCCGCCGCCTCGAACGAAGGCAGATAATAAGAGCCGCCGCCCGGCGCCCAATCGGGATTGAACAACATTGCCGCCCGCTTTACGCCGGGAGCTATTTCCGTGAGCAACTCGAGCCACTTGCCCGCCATTGCGGCTTCTGCATCACCGAACCCGGTGATGTTCCCGCCCGGGCGCGGCAGGCCCGCAACGAAACGATCGCCTACCGGATCGGAGACCAGTACAAACACGATCGGGATCGTCCGCGTCTCCCGGGCAAGTGCGCCGGTCACCCCGGTGGATTGGGAGAGGATGGCGTCGGGTTGCAGGTCAATCAATTCCTTTGCGAGCAGGCGGATCCGATCGGCATTGCCATCCGTCCAACGCACATCCGTCCGCAGGTTGCGGCCCTCGATCCAACCCGATTCCGCAAGGGCTTGCATGAAGACGGAAAGGTAGGTCTTCGCTTCAGGATCGCTTTGCCCAAAGCCGGTCAACACGGCGAGGTGCCGTACCCGCTCGACCGGCTGCGCGCTTGCAACAAGCGGCCATGGCGTGGCCACCCCGCCTAACCCTGCAATGAATTCGCGCCGCCGTATCATGCCCAACGATAGCGTCTTGATTCACCAGAGGCGAGCCCGATCCTATCGCGACCCTGCAAGCCTTTCTAAGACCGCGCGCCGTCGTCGACCTGTATTCAAGCCGTTTCGGCGGCCATCGTTTAGGCCTACAATTCCCATTCTATTCGAAAGGTCTGCTGTAGTCGGGCCGCGCAAAACCGGGAGTGAATGACAATGCGAAAAAGGTTCTTCTCCGTGTCTATGTTGGCGCTGATGGCTGCCGGCGTTTTCGCCGTGACCGATCGTGCTGCCGCGCAAATTTTTATTGGCACGCCGACGCCACAGCAGTTTCTCGGCCAAGGACAGCCGTCGACACAAAAAGGCGAATGGTTCACCAACGGGGCCGACAAGAACTTCAGCAGATACGTGCCGCTCGATCAGATCAACGGCTCGAATTTCAACCGCCTCCAGGTCGCGTGGCGATTCAAGACCGACCATTTCGGTCCCTATCCGGAATACAAGCTGGAGGGCACGCCGCTGATGGTCAAGGGCGTGCTTTACACCACCGCCGGGACGCGCCGCGCCGTCATCGCGCTTGATGCCAAAACCGGCGAGCTGTTGTGGACCCACAGCATCGATGAAGGTCATCGCGCGGCCGTGTCGGCGCGGCAATTGTCGGGGCGCGGCGTCTCGTATTGGACGGACGGACGCGGCGACGAGCGCATCATCTATGTGACGACGGGCTACCGCCTTGTCGAACTCAACGCCAAGACCGGGCAGATGATCACTTCCTTCGGCGATGGCGGCGCTCGTCGACCTCAAGCTCGGCGTGGTGAAAGGCGTGAACGAACAGATCGACCTCGACTCCGGCGAAATCGGCATTCACGTGCCGCCGACGGTGGCCGGCGACGCGCTGCTGGTCGGCTCCTCGATGCGCGAGGGCGCGACCGTGCCCACGCACAACAACACCAAGGGCGTGGTGCGCGCCTTCGATGTGCGCACCGGCAAGCAGCTGTGGCGGTTCAACACCATTCCGGGGCCGGGCGAACCGGGCAACGAGACGTGGGAAAACAATTCCTGGGCCGACAACGGCAACACCGGCGTGTGGACGCACATCACCGCCGACGAGGAGCTCGGCCTCGCCTATCTTCCGGTGGAGACGCCGACTTCCGATTATTACGGCGGCCACCGCCCGGGCAATAATCTCTATGCCGAAAGCCTTGTCGCCGTCGACCTCAAAACCGGCGCGGTGCAAGTGGTACTTCCAATTTGCCCATCATCCGATCTGGAACTGGGACATGTCGTCGGCGCCGATCCTCGCCGATATCAATGTCGGCGGCCGTCCAATCAAGGCGGTGATCGAGCCGACCAAGCAGGGCTGGCTCTATGTATTCGATCGGGTGACCGGACGGCCGGTATGGCCGATCGAAGAGAAGCCGGTCCCGCAATCCGACGTGCCGGGGGAGAAGACGGCGGCGATGCAGCCCTTCCCGCCAGACCGGCTGCGCTACGCCAGAAATGTTCTCCGCGTACCCGATGACATCATCGACTTCACGCCGGAGCTGCGGGCGCAGGCGCTCGACGTGCTCAAGCGCTACAAGGTGGCCGAGTCGCCATTTGCGCCCGGCGCACTCGGGAATGTGAATGGCATCCTTGGGGCCATCGTCAACGGCACGGCGACGAACTGGCCGGGGGGCGCCTATGACCCCGAGACGCACACGGCCTTCATGCCGGCCGGCAACACGCCGGGCGTACGCTCGCTTGTCCCACCACCCGGCGATTTCTCCGACATTCGCTTCGTCCAGGGCGTCGCCGGTCAGCCGTTCCGCGAAGTCCTTGGTCCCGGCGACTGCTGCGCCGCCGGCGCGCCGCAAACCGCGGAGCGGGCACGGTTGGCGCGCGACCCCGCTTTCGCCAATGCGCCCGCGCCCGCCGGCGGCTTCGGCGGTCTCAATGTGCAAGGGTTGCCGATCTCGAAACCGCCTTACGGCCTCCTTGCCGCCATCGATCTCGACAAAGGCGAACTCAAATGGCAGACGCCGCATGGCGACACGCCGGACATCGTGCGCAATCATCCGCTGCTCAAAGGGCTTTCCATTCCCAAGACCGGGCAGGCGCAAACATCGGGTGTCGGCCTCCTCGTTACCAAGACGCTCGCGGTGATGGGCGATCCGACCTTCACAACGACGCCGGAGCACCCGCGCGGAGCCATGCTGCGGGCCTACGATAAGCAGACCGGGGCCGAGGTCGGCGCCGTGTACCTGCCTGCTCCCCAAAGCGGCAATCCGATGACCTACATGGTGGATGGCAAGCAGTACATCATCGTCGCCGTCAGCGGCGGCGGCTATTCGGGCGAATACATCGCCTTCAGCCTGCCGAACTGACCGGTTCAGGTGACGTTGAGGCTCGCGATTGCGGTCCCCCCCCGGGGGCGCGGCATTTTGCCAACGCGCCCCGCCTGCGAATCGTCAACGCCTTCCGGTGCCCGGTCCCGCCGCGGTGATGAACTCGGCGGCGCCTCGGCGGTTACGTCGAGTAGCCGGAACGCGGCCCGTCGGCGCGTGCCACAGGGATTGCGACAGCGATGGCGATCGAGATCAAGGTCGGCGCCCCTCATCTCACGATTTATCACGACCATGCGGTCCTCATCAGCGAGCCTGACGGAACCGTGGCGTCGCCGAGCGAGAAGGGCCTGTTCTTCCGCGACACCCGACTCATCAGCGGATGGCAAATCACCGCCGACGGAAAACCCTGGAAACTGCTGAACTCGACCAACGAGGCCTACAACATCGCCCGGCTGGTCTCGACCAACCCCGAGCTTCGCACCGCGGGCGGCGAGGTGAAGCAGCATTCGCTTGGGCTGACGATCACGCGGACGATCGCGGGCGGCATGCACGAGGACCTCGATCTGGCCAATTACGGCATGAACGACGCGAGGTTCAATCTGAACCTTGAGATCGGCAGCGATTTTGCTGATTTCTTCGAGGTCAAGGGCCGGCAAACAATCGAGCGGAGTGGCATCGTCAGCACGTGGTCCGAAAAGGACCAGAGCCTCGCCACCACATATCGCCATGGCGATTTTTGTCGCGGGCTGATCGTTGCCCTCCGCGACAGCTCGACCCGGCGGTCTTTGCCAATGGAAGGATTTCCTTTGCTGTAGAACTGAAGAAGGGCGGGCACTGGCATGCCTGCCTCGTCTATGATTTCCGTGACGGCGACGACCGCATCGCTGCGCCCGACGCTTGCTTCCAAATCGGGGCTGCGCCGGACCGGTCCGGCATGACCGATAAGGAAGGCGGACAGATCGCCGAACTGCGCAGTCCGCACGTCGTGGTCGATGAGGTGAGCCGCCAGGCTGCCGAGGATATGACGGCGTTGCGACTGCACGTGCCGGGTACGCATGGCGCGCCGATCGTCGCCGCCGGTGTGCCGTGGTTCCTGTCGCTGTTCGGCCGCGACAGCATCATCGCCTCGCTGCAGTATGAAATCGTCGACCCCGCGTTTTCCTTCGGCGTGCTCGATCGGCTCGGCGAACTGCAGGCGCGCGAAATCGACGATTATCGCGACGCCGAGCCGGGCAAAATCCCGCACGAACTGCGTCACGGCGAACTCGCGTTCTTCCACAAAATCCCGCACACCCCTTATTACGGGACCGCCGACGCCACCCCGCTTTATCTCATCCTCCTCCACTCGGCGTGGAAACGTACCGGCGACGACGGCCTCATTCATCGCCATCTCGACACTGCGCAAGCTTGCCTCAACTGGATCGACCAGTATGGCGACCGCGATGGCGACGGTTTCCAGGAATACCAGACGCGCTCGTCGGCAGGTTACGAGAACCAAAGCTGGAAGGATGCAGGCGATGCCATCCTCTATCCCGATGGCACCCACGTAAAGGGACCCAAGGCGACCTGCGAACTGCAAGGCTATGTCTTCGACGCGTGGCTGCGGATGGCGGAGGTGTATGACGCGTTGGGCCGATGCGACCGCGCTGGCGAGCTGCGCCGCAAGGCCGCCGAACTCCATCGGCGCTTCAATGAAGCGTTCTGGGACGAGGAGGCTGGGTTTTATGCGCTGGCGCTCGACGGAGACAAAAACCGCGTGATGTCGATCGCCTCAAATCCGGGGCATTGCCTGTGGTCTGGGATCGTGCCACCCGCACGGGCGCGCCGCGTTGTCGATCGGCTGATGCAGCCGGACATGTGGAGCGGCTGGGGCATCCGGACCTTGTCGGCAAAGCATCCGGCTTACAATCCGTTCTCGTATCAGAACGGATCGGTGTGGCCTCACGACAATAGCATGATCGCGATCGGCATGAAACGTTACGGCTTCACCGATGAAGTGGGAAAAATCAGCGGTGCGATTTGCGAAGCGGCCGACTGCTTCGTTGCGAGCCGACTTCCGGAACTGTTTTCGGGAATCGACCGAAACGACGTCGGGTTTCCGCTGCGCTATCTCGGTGCCAACGTTCCGCAGGCCTGGGCGACCGGGGCGATCTTCGCGCTCGCTCAGGCCTGGACCGGTTTCCAGCCGGACCTGCCACATGGCGGCCTTGCACTTGATCCGGTTCTGCCAGTCTGGCTCGACGTTCTCGAAGTCCGCAATCTGCGGCTCGGCAAGCGCTCGGTCGACCTCCGCTTCATGCGGGAAGGCAAAACCACCCGTTTCGAGGTGACGAAGGGAGATGGCACGGGCATCGAAACGCGACGGGTGTCGGTGCTTCCCGGCAGCGTCTCGGCGCTCCCCTTCCTTCGCTCCTGACAGCCGCATTCGAGGACTTCGTCGTCCCCGCCGCTGCTGTCGCCCCGAATTTGGCACTCAGAACAGGTTCGAGAAAGCCCAGTACAGCATGCCCGAAATGATCATCGCCGCCGGCAGCGTCAGCACCCACGCCATCGCGATGTTGCGCACCGTCGCGAGTTTCAGGCCGGACCCGTTGGCCGCCATGGTTCCGGCAATTCCCGACGACAGCACGTGGGTCGTCGACACCGGAAGGCCGAACCCGTCGGCTGCGGCGATCGTGGCCGCAGCAGTAATCTCGGCCGATGCGCCCTGCGCGTAAGTCAGATGCGTCTTGCCGATCTTCTCGCCGACGGTGACAACGATTCGCTTCCACCCAACCATCGTCCCGAGGCCTAGCGCAATTGCGACCGCAAACTTGACCCAGCTGGGAATGAAGCGGGTGGCGTCATCGAGTGATCCCTTGTAGGCCTTCAGAATCATGACATCGTTGCCGTCGAGGTCGCTTTCCTTGTCCTTCATCAGAAAGCGGATGGCCTCGGAAGCGAGATACATGTCATTTCGCGTATTGCCCACCGCATCGGCCGGCATGCGCGCGATCGAACCATATTCGCCGACCTGAGCAGCGATGTCGCGCACCAGCACGGCAAGCGATGGATAGGTTCCTTCGCTGATCTTGTGTTGCGACACATAGGCCGTCACCGCGGGCCGCGGATTGCCCAGCACCGAATAACCGGCGGCCTTGGCTTCGATCACGCCGCTCGTTGCCTGTGAGTTGATCTTGAACTGCTCAATCTGCGCGGGGGGCAATGCGCGGTTGAGCGCGTAGGCGGTCGGCACGGTGCCGATCAGGATGAGCATGATGAGGCCCATCCCCTTCTGACCGTCGTTGGAGCCGTGAAAGAAGCTGACCAGCGTGCAGGTGAGAATGAGGATACCGCGGATCCACCACGGAGGCGGTTGGTTGCCCCGTGGTTCGGCATAGAGCGCGGGATTGCGCACCACGACTTTGAGGACCAGCAGCAGCGCCGCCGCCAGGACGAAGCCGAACAGCGGCGACAGCACGAGCGCATACCCGATCTCGGTCGCCTTCGACCAATCGACGCCCGAGGTTCCGTCGCGGCCGTGCAGCCAGGCATTGGTGATGCCGACGCCAATGACCGAACCGATGAGGGTATGCGAGCTGGAGGCTGGCAGCCCGAACCACCAAGTGCCCAAGTTCCAGATCATCGCCGCGATCAACAGTGCGAACACCATGGCGAAACCGGCGGAGCTGCCGACCTGAAGAATCAATTCGACCGGCAACAGCGACACGATTCCGAATGCTACGGCGCCGGACGACAGAAGCACGCCGAACAAGTTGAACAAACCCGACCAGACCACCGCGAAATTGGCCGGCAGGGATCGCGTGTAGATCACGGTCGCAACGGCGTTCGCCGTGTCGTGAAAACCATTTACGAATTCAAAGGCAAGTGCGACCAAAAGGGCCACGAACAGGAGAAGAAAAGGCAGATAGGTCGTGACCTGGGTGCCGGTCGCCGCAACGTCCAAATAGACACTGTAGGCGACATAAAGCATCCCGCTCGCAACGACGCCCATCATGATGACGACGGTGAACGGGTGAACCGGCTCGTTGAGGTTCGGTCCCTTCCGCGCAGGTTCGATGCGGCCCGGCAATGCAAAATCGGTCATGAAAAACCCTCCTCGGAACGGAGGGAATTTTGCCCCGGCCTCATGACAGTCGGATGAACACGCCGAAGGAATGGTCCTTGCTTGCAAGGAATGAGGCCTTGCTGCGGTTCGCGGGGCGTTGCAACCTTTGGGGACCGAGCCGAGTTCCGCCCATCGGACCGTGATCCGACGCCGCAGACCGCATGCAAGCGACGCAGAGCGGCGAACAATCCTATACCGGGGTCGCCGGCCAGCCGGGCCGCGGGGGCGACGCGGAGAGGACGTTGCAATGGACAAGAAACAACGATGGCACGCCTGGTATTTCGTCGCGGCGATCTTCGGCGTGATCCTGGTCCAGCAGCTTTGGTCCTTGAATCAGAAGGTCGATGTCATCCCCTACAGCCAGTTCATCGACGACCTGATGGCCGGAAAGGTCCAGGAAGTCCGCGTTTCAGGGGATTACATCGAAGGCGATTGGAAGATGCCGGAGAAGGACGGCAAGCGCAATTTCGTGACCACGCGCGTTGCTCCCGACCTTGCCGACCAGTTGCAGAAATACAATGTGCGCTACTCCGGCGAGGTTCAAAACACCTTCCTCTCCACGCTGCTCTCATGGGTAGTGCCGACGGCGATATTCTTCGGCCTATGGATGTTCTGGTTCCGCGGACTTGCGCAGAAGCAGGGTTTTGGCGGCGGACTTCTCTCGATCGGGCGCAGCAAGGCCAAGGTTTATGTCGAAACCGACACCAAGACGACGTTTGAAGATGTTGCTGGCGTTGACGAGGCCAAGGAAGAACTGACCGAGATCGTTCGCTTTCTGAAAAACCCAACGGAATATGGCCGCCTTGGCGCACGGATACCAAAAGGTGTCCTTCTCGTCGGACCGCCGGGCACCGGCAAGACCCTGCTGGCGCGTGCGGTTGCCGGCGAAGCGGGTGTGCCGTTCTTCTCGATCAACGGCTCGGAATTCGTCGAGATGTTTGTCGGGGTCGGCGCCGCCCGCGTGCGCGACCTGTTTGAGCAGGCGCGCAAGCAGGCGCCGGCCATCATCTTCATCGATGAACTTGACGCGCTCGGCCGCGCCAGGGGCGCCTACCCGTTTGGCGGCCACGACGAAAAGGAGCAGACGCTCAATCAGCTCCTCGTCGAGGCTCGACGGCTTCGATTCCCGCACCGGCCTCGTGCTGATCGCTGCCACCAACCGGCCGGAAATCCTCGATCCCGCACTGCTGCGGGCAGGCCGCTTCGACCGCCAGGTGCTGGTAGATCGGCCCGACAAGGCCGGCCGCATTGATGTTTTGAATATTCACCTGAAAGGTCACCGCCTTGCCAAGGATGTCGCGCCGGACAAGATTGCGGCGCTCACACCTGGCTTTACCGGCGCCGACCTCGCCAATCTCGTGAACGAGGCCGCCCTGATTGCGACACGACACAATGCAGCCGAGATCACGATGAGTGATTTCACCAGCGCGGTGGAGCGGCTGATCGCCGGCCTGGAAAAGCGAAAGCGTATCCTCAATCCGATGGAACGCGAGGTCGTCGCCTATCACGAAATGGGACATGCCCTTACCGCAATGTCGCTGCCCGGCGTCGATCCCGTCCACAAGGTCTCGATCATCCCGCGCGGCATCGGCGCGCTGGGCTACACCATTCAGCGCCCCACCGAAGATCGCTTCCTGATGACGCGCGAGGAACTGGAGAACAAGATGGCGGTCCTGCTCGGCGGCCGCGCCGCCGAATGGATCGTCTACAAGAAGCTCTCGACTGGCGCCGCCGACGATCTCGCCAAGGTCACCGACATGGCGCGCGACATGGTCATGCGCTTCGGCATGGACGAGACACTCGGTCCGGTGTCTTACGAGACCCCGCGCTCGCCATTCATGCAGGGCGCGCCGACACCCGAAGGGTGGAACGCACGCCGATACAGCGACGAAACGGCGCACACCATCGACCAGGCGGTGCAGCACATCGTGGAAGCCTCGTTCGAACGCACCATCGCTATCCTCCAGGCGCATCGCGACCCGCTTGAAAGAGGCGCCCGGCAACTGCTCGAAAAGGAGACGCTCGAGGAGGCGGAGCTGCTCAAGATCGCCGGCACGATGGCCGCGCCCGACGAGGCGCCTGCTCTCGCGCCTGCTCCGATCCCGGCCAAGTGATTCAAGGCCACGTGTAAAAATCCCCGGCCACTGCAACGGCGGACGGAAAAGGCGCATGCCGCACCGCGGAACCCATGCCCGCGACGGCCGTTTCGCAATGGACAGTCGGGGTATCGGCCATGTCCTTTCGCTCGGCATCGAACCAAGTCGTGATCGTCACCGGAGCGACGGCCGGTGTCGGCCGCGCGGTCGCTCACCGCTTTGCCCGCGCGGGCTATCGTGTCGGTTTGATCGCGCGCGACGAAGAACCTCTTGAAACGGTGCGGCAGGAGATCGTCGGCACCGGCGGCAACGCCGCCGCAGCCGCCGCCGATGTCTCCAATCCAGATGCCGTATTCGCGGCAACCGCGCGCCTGGAGCGGGAACTCGGCCCCGTCGATGTGTGGGTGAACGATGCCATGGAGACGGTGATCTCCAAGCTCGTCGATATGACAGCGCAGGAGTTCAGACGCGTCACCGAGGTCACCTATCTGGGTTTCGTACATGGCACCATGGCGGCCCTGAAATCGATGCAGCGACGCAACCGTGGCCGCATCGTCCAGATCGGCTCGGCGCTTGCCTACCGGGGCATCCCGTTGCAGTCGGCCTATTGCGGCGCCAAACACGCGATCCGCGGTTTTACCGATTCTTTGCGCACGGAACTCATCCACAACAGGTCCGGTATTTCGGTGACGATGGTCCATTTGCCGGCCGTCAACACGCCGCAATTCGACTGGGCGCGCGTGCACATGCCGCATACGCCGCGGCCGATGGGCGTGCCGATCGAGCCGGAAGTGGTGGCCGAGGCCGTATTGCGGGCGGCGCGCGGCTCGTGGCGCGAATATTGGCTCGGCGGTCAGACGATCATGACCATACTCGGCAATTCCGTCCTTCCCGGCTATCTCGATCGCTATCTCGCCCGCACTGCGTTCGCCGGGCAGCAGACCGCAACACCACTGCCCCCGCACCGTCCCGATAATCTGGATCGGCCAGTCACGGCGTTGCATCGCACCCGAGGCTCGTTCACCGCGGAGGCCGGCAACGACGCCGCATTCGTCCCGGGCGAAGTGGCGCGCGTCGGCATCGTGGCCGCGGGAGCGCTGGTATTCTTCCTGCTCGGCACCGCGATCGCTTCCCGGCGTTCGACGGCACGGGAGCGAAGGTGACGAACGAGTGCCTTGCAATGCCCTTGCGCCGGGGTGGCAAACGGCTATATACCGGCGTTGTTGAACAACATCTCATAGCGATCGAAGACTTCGATCGGATCATGAGGGTGGGCCCCCGGGACCCGCTCTTTTTTATTAGGCTCAAGACCCCTAGCTTTGCCCCGAAGGAATGGGCCAAGGACCACGCACCGCAAGCAGTCATGACAAGTGTCTCGTCCGCAACCGAAGAAGCCGATCCGGCTACGCCGACAGCCGAAGCCGTCGAGCCGCGGCTTGTGAGCGAAACCGGCGTGGCGGCACGCATCGCAACCACCATCACGCCGGTTCTGGAAGAACGCGGGTTCAGGCTGGTGCGAGTGAAGGTTTCCGGCCTCGACGGCGGCACCGTACAGGTGATGGCGGAGCGGCCGGACGGTTCGATGCCAATCGAGGATTGCGGAGACTCTGTCCCGAACCTTGTCCCCGTTGCTCGATGCGGCCGATCCGATCGATCACGCCTATCGCCTGGAGGTCTCCTCTCCCGGTCTTGACCGGCCGCTGGTACGTCGCTCCGACTTTGCGCGACATATCGGCGCCGTATTGAAGGTCGAGTTGACGATGCCGCTCGAGGGACGGCGTCGCTTTCGCGGCGCTCTCCTGGCCATCGAAGGGGACTCGGCGCGGCTCGCGGCCGACTTCGATCCTGACAATCCCGTTCTCTTGAGATTTGACGACATGGCGGATGCCCGCCTCGTCGTGACAGACGAACTCATCGCGGCGTCATTGCGCCGCGGCAAATCCGAACAGCGGGCAGCGCGGCGGACAGGCCATCCGCCGTCTTCCCGCCGAGACGCCCCAAACTCCGGCCGCACTTCGAAGTCGGCACTGGAAGGAGAATAACCGATGGCCGTCAGCGCCAACCGGCTGGAATTGTTGCAGATCGCCGACGCGGTCGCACGCGAAAAGGCAATCGACCGCAGCATCGTGATCACCGCCATGGAAGACGCCATCCAGAAGGCGGCGCGTTCGCGCTATGGCAGCGAGACCGAGGTTCGCGCCGAGATCAATCCAAAGACCGGCGAGATGCGGCTGTCGCGGCTGCTGCTCGTCGTCGACGAGGTCGAGAATAATGCCATTCAGATCAGCGTTGCGGATGCGCGGCGTCGCAACCCGGCGGCCCGCGTCGGCGACTATATTGCCGAGCCGCTGCCGCCGCTTGAATACGGGCGCATTGCCGCTCAGTCCGCCAAGCAGGTGATCGTTCAGAAGGTTCGCGAAGCCGAACGCGACCGCCAGTATCAGGAGTTCAAGGACCGGATCGGCGATATCGTGAATGGCATCGTCAAGCGGGTCGAATACGGCAATGTCGTCGCCGACCTCGGCCGCGGCGAGGCGATCGTGAGACGCGACGAATTGCTGCCGCGCGAAGTCTTCCGCAACGGCGACCGCATCCGTGCCTACATCTACGACGTTCGTCGCGAACCGCGCGGCCCGCAGATCTTTCTGTCGCGGACCCATCCGCAGTTCATGGCGAAGCTGTTCGCCCAGGAGGTGCCGGAAATCTACGACGGCATCGTCGAGGTGAAGGCGGTTGCCCGCGATCCCGGCTCGCGCGCGAAGATTGCGGTGATCTCACGGGATTCTTCCGTCGATCCGGTTGGGGCCTGCGTCGGCATGCGCGGCTCGCGCGTCCAGGCCGTGGTCAATGAGCTGCAGGGAGAGAAGATCGACATCATTCCGTGGTCGCCGGACATCGCGACTTTCGTCGTCAATGCGCTGGCGCCGGCCGAAGTCGCCAAGGTGGTACTCGACGAGGATCGCGAGCGCATTGCCGTCGTGGTCCCCGATCAACAGCTTTCACTCGCGATCGGACGGCGCGGGCAGAATGTGCGGCTCGCGTCCCAACTCACCGGGTGGGATATCGATATTCTCACCGAGCAGGAGGAATCGGAGCGCCGCCAGGCGGAGTTCGAGAAGCGCACCAAGATGTTCATGGAGGCGCTCAATGTTGACGAGGTGGTCGGCCAGCTGCTTGCCTCGGAGGGGTTCAATTCGGTCGAGGAACTCGCCATGGTCGAGCAGAAGGACATCGCCTCGATCGAAGGCTTCGATGAGGAAACCGCCGACGAATTGCAGACCCGCGCCCGCGATCATCTGGCGCAGGTCGAGGCGGAGTACGACACGCGGCGACGCGAGCTCGGTGTTTCTGACGATCTGAAGAACGTGCCCGGCGTGACCGCACGAATGCTTGTGGCCTTGGGCGAACACGAGGTTAAAACGGTTGAGGATCTTGCCGGCTGCGCCACCGATGACCTTGCCGGCTGGAGCGAACGCAAGGACGGCGAAAACATTCGCAATCCTGGCATCCTCGATGGCTTCGAACTCAGCCGAGAGGATTGTGAGGCGCTCATCATGCAGGCTCGCCTCGCCGCCGGCTGGATCACCGAGGCTGATCTCGCCACGACAGCCGCGCCAGCCACCGCGCCGGATGGGGATGTCGGGGCGGCGCCGGCGTCGTGAGGGCAGCCGCTCAGACGTGAGCGCGACGGACTATGCCGCGCGGCGTCGCAGATGGTCTTGGTTGTGGCGTGGCAAGGTCTGCGGTCGCCCCGCCTGGGCGCAGCCGGTTCTGCATTGCAACGCGAAAGGTGCGTCCGGTCCAAGACATGGTCCGCTTCGTCGCCGGGCCAGACCGAAATGTGGTGCCGGACCTCGAACGGAAATTGCCTGGCCGGGGAGCCTGGATCACGGCGCGGCGCGCGTTGGTTATCCAAGCGGTGAAGCGGGGGATTCTGGCGCGCGGGATCGCGAAAGACGTGATGGTGCGTTCCGATCTCGCCGATAGGCTCGACTTCTTGATGGAACGCTGGGTTCTCGATGCGCTTGGCAGGGCCTGCAAAGCGGGCCTTGCGATCCCGGAATTCAATAGAATCATCAATGCTCTAAGCGAGGGATCAGGACGGTGGCACGCGAGCGCCGTGCTGTGCGCCCGTGAAGCTGACGGCGCGGCAACGGCACAGATCGTCTCAGCGCTGCGCGAGTGCAAGGGAGAGGGCGTCGAAATCGTCAACTACTTCACGCGCACCCAATTGGATTTGGCATTCAGGCGCCTAAATGTGGTACATGCAGCGCTGATCGCCGGTCGGGCGAGCGAGACATTTCTCGCGCGCTGGCGAATTTTCAAATCTTTCCGGGCCGATGAACCGGACCTGTGAGTGGTCCACATCTGCTCGTGGCAGTCCAACTTCAGAGTTCGAAACTCAGGATCGTAATGACTGAAACCAAGAACCCCGGTGAGAAGACCTTGACGGTGACTCCGAGCAAGACGATCACGCTGAAGCGGAGCGTCGAGCAAGGCATGGTGCGCCAAAGTTTCAGCCATGGCCGTACCAAGCCGGTTGTGGTCGAGAAGGTGAAACGGCGCCTGGTCGCTCCTTCCGATGGCAGGACCGCGGAGGCCGCAACAGCCGAAGTGACGACCGTGCCAGCCGGACGACGCGGAGCTGTCGCGCCCGGCGGGATCACGGCAAAAGGGGCAGCCGGCGCGCCCGCGGCATCGCCAGCGGGCAAGCCTTCAGGGGTGGTGCTGCGTACCCTGACCGAGGAGGAGCGTAGCGCCCGCGCGCACGCTCTCGCGGATTCCAGGGTCCGTGAGGTCGAGGAGCGGCGCATCGCCGAGGCAGCCGCACGGCAGCGCGAGGAACGCGAGTTGCGCGAGCGCACCGAGCGCGAAGCCGGGGAGGCGCGCAAGCGCGAGGAGGAAGAGCGCCGCCGTCTGGAAGACGAGACGAAGCGCAAGGCCGAGATCGAAGCCAAGAAGCGGTTCGGAGAAGAGGAAACCAAGCGCAAGCCGGCAACGCCGGCGCCGGTCGCGAACACTGCTGCCGCCCCGGGTGCACGCGTCATCGAGGCGGACGAGGAAGAGGCGCCCCGCACAGTGCGCCGAGGGCCGGGCGCTCCTCGCCCCGTACCGCCTCCGAAACCGTCGCGCGGCGGCGCCGAAAAGCGTCGCGGCCGGCTCACTCTCGTCACCGCCTTTAGCGCGGAGGAGGAGCGCGAGCGTTCGGTCGCTTCGTTCCGGCGGCGAACCCAGCGTTTGCGCGGGCACGTGAGCAGCGAGCCGAAGGAAAAACTGGTGCGGGAAGTGACGATCCCGGAGGCGATCACCATCCAGGAACTCGCCAACCGGATGTCCGAGCGCGCCGTCGACGTGATCAAGCTGCTGATGAAGCAAGGCCAGATGCTCAAGATCACCGACAGCATCGACGCCGATACCGCCCAGCTGATCGCCGAGGAACTCGGGCATAGCGTGCGCCGCGTCGCCGAATCCGACGTTGAAGAAGGCTTGTTCGACGCCCTCGATGACCCGGCGATGCTGCAGCCGCGGCCGCCAGTGGTGACCATCATGGGACATGTCGACCATGGCAAAACGTCTCTGCTCGACACCATCCGTGAAACCAACGTCGCCGGCGGCGAGGCCGGCGGCATCACCCAGCATATCGGCGCCTATCAGGTGACCGCGCCGAACGGGTCGAAGATCACGTTCATCGATACGCCCGGGCACGCGGCATTTACGTCGATGCGCGCGCGCGGTGCAAAGGTCACGGACATCGTTGTGTTGGTCGTCGCGGCCGACGACGGCGTGATGCCGCAGACGGTCGAGGCGATCCAGCACGCCAAAGCGGCGAAGGTGCCGATGATCGTCGCCATCAACAAGATCGACAGGCCGGATGCGCGGCCCGAACGCGTGCGAACCGAGCTGCTTCAGCACGAAGTCCAGGTTGAATCGCTCGGCGGCGACGTGTTGGATGTCGAAGTCTCGGCGACCAAGAAGATCAACGTCGACAGGCTCCTGGATACGCTGGGATTGCAGGCCGAAATCCTCGATCTCAAGGCCAATCCCGATCGTCCGGCGGAGGGCACCGTCATCGAGGCGAAGCTTGATCGCGGCCGCGGACCGGTGGCGACGGTGCTGGTTCAAAGAGGCACTCTGCGCGGCGGCGATATTGTCGTGGCCGGTGCCGAGTGGGGCCGCGTCCGTGCGCTCGTCTCCGATACCGGTGAGACGGTGAATGCTGCCGGTCCCTCCACCCCCGTGGAAGTGCTCGGCTTCGCCGGCACGCCGGAGGCCGGCGACCGCCTTGCCGTGGTGGAAAGCGAAGCCCGCGCCCGCGAGGTCACCGACTATCGTGCGCGCCAGCGGCGCGAGAAGATGGCGGCGCGCGCGAGCGGCATGCGTGGCTCGCTCGAACAGATGATGAGCCAGCTCAAATCGGCGGGACGGAAGGAATTCCCGCTGCTCATTAAGGGCGACGTCCAAGGCTCGGTCGAAGCCATTATCGGTGCTCTCGAAAAGATGGGAACGCCCGAGGTGGGGGCGCGGATCATCCTTGCCGGCGTCGGCGGCATCAGCGAGTCCGATATCACGCTTGCGGAGGCGTCCGGCGCCTCGATGATCGGGTTCAATGTGCGCGCACACAAGGAAGCGCGCGAGATGGCGGAGCGCGACGGCGTCGAAATCCGCTACTACAACATCATCTACGACCTCGTCGACGACGTGAAAAAGGCGATGTCCGGCCTGCTCGCACCGACGCTGCGCGAGACCATGCTCGGCAATGCCACGATCCTGGAGATCTTCAATGTTTCGAAAGTCGGCAAGATTGCCGGCTGCCGCGTCACCGACGGCACCGTCGAGCGCGGCGCCAATGTCCGGCTGATCCGGGACAATGTTGTCATTCACGAAGGCAAGCTGTCGCAACTCAAGCGCTTCAAAGACGATGTCAGGGAAGTTGCCGTTGGCCAGGAATGCGGCATGGCTTTCGAGAACTACCAGGACATGCGCGCCGGCGACACCATCGAGTGTTACCGCGTAGAGACGGTGCAGCGCTCGCTATAAAAGGGTCGCGCGGTGGCGACGACCTGCCGGCGGTCACGAATATCCTGATCGCGCGGTACCAAGTGAGCCTGTACGTACAGGTCCGCGGCTGAGCGGACAGATCGGTTTGTCAGGTGCTGATGTTTGTCTCATCCAATTTCCGGCGGATTGCCGCGGTGCGGCTGCGTCTGAGCATGGACGCGCCACCGCCGCCGCGGAAAGCGCCTTAGCGGATCGCATCGGATGTCGCCCCGTCATTCCCGCGCGCCCGAGAAAGGGCCATCGCAGCGCGCCTTGCGCGCCGGCGAGCTCGTTCGCCACGCCCTCGCCGACATCCTGGCGCGCGGCGAGGTGCACGACCCGGTGATCGAAACCCACCGCATCACGGTGCCGGAGGTGCGGATGTCTCCGGACTTGCGGGTTGCCACCGCATACATCATGCCGCTGGGCGGCCATGACGAAAAGGACGTGCTCGCCGCGCTGGAGCGCAACAAGCGCTATTTGCGCGGGGCGATCGCGAAACGCGTCAGCCTCAAATTTGCGCCCGACCTCCGCTTCGATATCGACAAGCGGTTTGCCGCGGCCGATCGGATCGAAGAACTTTTACGCTCCCCAGAGGTCCGCCGCGACCTCGACGGCGATGCTGGCGAGACATGATGAATTCGGAAACGACGAAGAGCCTGCTCGGGCAGGACACGGCCGAGACGCTGAACGATCCGCGTCCCCTCACCGGCGAGGGAACCGGCAGCTCTGCGGTTTCGAAACGCTCCGGCGAACCCCGGCAGCCCCGGCGTGACAAGCGCGACGTCCATGGCTGGGTGGTGCTCGACAAGCCTGTCGGCATGACTTCGACGCACGCCGTCGCGGTGGTGAAACGGCTCTTCGTTGCCAGGCGCGCCGGCCATGCCGGGACGCTCGACCCGCTCGCTTCGGGATGCCTGCCGATCGCGCTCGGCGACGCCACCAAGACGGTTCCGTTCGTGATGGACGGCCGCAAGGCCTATCGCTTCACCGTACGCTGGGGCGAGGAGCGCGACACCGATGACGCCGAAGGCCGCATCGTGGCGATCAGCGAACAACGGCCGAGCGCGGCCGCGATCGAGGCGTTGTTGCCGCGCTATGTCGGTGCGGTCGAGCAGGTGCCACCGCGCTTCTCCGCGATCAAGGTCGCCGGCGAGCGCGCCTACGACATTGCGCGCGACGGCGAAGAGTTCGAACTCAAGCCGCGGATCGTCACAATCGACCGCCTCGCGCTGGTGATGGTATCCGATCCGGCCTGTGCCGAATTCGAAGCCGTGTGCGGCCGCGGCACCTATGTGCGGGCACTCGCCCGCGACCTTGGCCGCGCGCTCGGCTGTTACGGTCACGTCGCCGCGCTGCGACGCACCGGGGTCGGCCCGTTCGCCGAGCCGGACCT
Source organism: uncultured Alphaproteobacteria bacterium (assembly GCA_963844635.1). Taxonomy (GTDB): domain Bacteria; phylum Pseudomonadota; class Alphaproteobacteria; order Rhizobiales; family Xanthobacteraceae; genus JAJPKK01. The sequence continues at coordinate 90,220 of CAWJPD010000008.1, read as the reverse complement.
GAATTCGCTGGAACGGCTTGAGGCTTTGTGCCATAGAGCCGCGGCTGGCGAGGCGACCCTCGCCGACGCGCTGATGCCTGTTGCGACCGCGCTGGACGACATCCCGGGGCTGGCCGTGAGCAGGGCCGATGCGGCGAGGCTGCAACGCGGCCAAGCCGTACTGATGCGCGGACGGGACGCTCCCGTCGTCCGCGGCACGGTATATGTGACGACGTCGGGCAGCCTCATCGCGCTCGCCGAAGTCGACCGCGGCGAAATCGTCCCCAAGCGCGTGTTCAATCTTGCCGGGCTGCAAGGCAGAGCCGGCCGTCACGAAGGTCATTGACGATGTCGATTACAGCCGAACGCAAATCGGAAGTCATCAAGACGCACGGCAAGAAGGTGGGCGACACCGGATCGCCTGAAGTTCAGGTGGCGATCCTCTCCGAACGCATCTCCAACTTGACCGAGCATTTCAAGACGCATGTGAAGGACAATCATTCGCGACGGGGACTGCTGAGGCTTGTCTCCCAGCGTCGCCAGCTACTCGATTACCTCAAGCGCGGCGACGAAGGCCGTTACCGAAGTCTCATCGAGAAGCTCGGGATTCGTCGTTAATGGTCGCATTTTCTGCTTTGCCCGCGTCCCAATCATCGTTCACACTGGAACCGCCGACGGCGTCACCGGCAACGGTGGCGCGTCGGCAATGCTGACGCTTGTGCGTTCAAACTCCTGTTACGGCACCCGCGAAAATAACTGCTACGATCGTTGCCAGGAGCCCGCGGCCCGGTGCGGCGAACTGCGACAGGAATGATCCAGTTATTTTCGCGGGTACCCCTGAGCGGAGACGCTCTCCGCTACCGATCGGCGGATGCACCGCCGTTACGCCGGACGCCAACTCCGGCAGCCGAAGGCACGAAGGCCATGGCAGGATCGCCGGGCGCTGCGCGCGTCGCCGCTCGCTTCCCGGGACCGCAGTCCCGGACGTTCTCCGCAGTGGAGACGAGGAGCTGGCCGCGAACACAACGCAGCCTCTCGCCGTCTTGCTCATGGCTTTCGGGAGCCGCAAAACCATGAAAGACGGAAACTATGTTCGATATTCACCGTGAGGAGCTCGATTGGGCTGGGCGCAAGCTCGTTCTCGAAACTGGAAAAATCGCACGGCAGGCTGACGGGGCCGTGGTTGCCACCTACGGCGAGACCACCGTGCTCGCGACCGTGGTGGCGACGAAGACGCCCAAGGAAGGCATCGATTTCCTGCCGCTCACCTGCAACTACCAGGAGAAGTTCTATGCCGCCGGGCGCATACCGGGCGGCTATTTCAAACGCGAGGGACGGCCGAGCGAACGCGAAGTGCTGGTTTCCCGCCTGATCGACCGACCGATTCGGCCGCTTTTCGCCGAGGGTTGGCGCTGCGACACACAGGTCATCGTCACCACGATGTCGCACGACCTCGAAACCGACCCCGACATTCTGGCGATGGTCGCGGCCTCTGCCGCCCTCACGCTTTCAGGCGTGCCGTTCATGGGGCCCATCGGCGCGGCGCGGGTCGGCTTCATCAACAACGAATACGTGCTCAATCCGCAGATCGATGAAATGAGCGAGAGCCAACTCGATCTCGTCGTCGCCGGCACGGCGGATGCCGTTCTGATGGTGGAATCCGAGGTCAAGGAACTGTCCGAAGAGGTCATGCTCGGCGCGGTGATGTTCGGCCATCGCCATTTCCAGCCGGTGATCGACGCCATTATCCGGCTCGCCGAAAAAGCTGCCAAGGAACCGCGTGAGCTTGTCTTGCCCGACAATGCCGCGCTCGAGCAACAGATGCTTGGGGTCGTCGAGCACGACTTGCGGGCCGCCTATGGCATCGCCGACAAGATGGCACGCCACAAGGCCGTCGATGCTGCCAAGGCGAAGGCGATCGAGCATTTCTTCCCGGCCGGGGCCGAAACTCCCGAATACTCCAAGCAGCGCATCGCCGGCATTTTCAAGGAACTCGAAGCCAAGATCGTCCGCTGGAACATTCTTGATAGCGGCCGCCGCATCGACGGTCGCGACGTGAAAACGGTACGTCCGATCGTCGCCGAGGTCGGCGTTCTGCCGCGGGCACATGGCTCGGCGCTATTCACGCGCGGCGAGACCCAGGCGCTGGTGGTTGCGACCCTCGGTACCGGAGAAGACGAGCAGTTCATCGATTCACTCGAGGGGACCTACAAGGAGCCCTTCCTGCTGCACTATAATTTTCCGCCATTCTCGGTCGGCGAGACCGGCCGGCTCGGCTCGCCGGGACGCCGCGAAGTCGGCCATGGCAAACTCGCCTGGCGCGCCATTCACCCGATGCTGCCGCTGCACCACGAATTTCCCTACACCATCCGGGCAGTATCGGAGATCACCGAATCCAACGGCTCATCCTCGATGGCGACCGTGTGCGGCACGTCGCTCGCGCTGATGGATGCCGGCGTGCCGCTCCGCGCGCCGACGGCCGGCATCGCCATGGGCCTGATCCTGGAAGACAAGCGCTACGCGGTGTTATCGGACATCCTCGGCGACGAGGACCATCTCGGCGACATGGATTTCAAGGTGGCGGGCACCGAGAAAGGCGTGACCTCGCTGCAGATGGACATCAAGATTTCCGGCATCACCGAAGAGATCATGCGCATTGCGCTCGGCCAGGCGCGCGATGGACGGCTGCATATTCTCGGCGAAATGGCGAAGGCGATTACCTCCGCGCGCGCCGAGCTCGGCGAATACGCGCCGCGCATCGAGGTGTTCTCGATCCCGACCGACAAGATCCGCGAAGTCATCGGCTCAGGCGGCAAGGTGATTCGCGAGATCGTCGAGAAGACCGGCGCCAAGGTCGATATTTCCGATGACGGCACGGTCAAGGTCGCCTCGTCCTCGGCAGAGTTCGATCAAATCGGCGATCAACTGGATCAAGTCGATCGCCTCCGAACCTGAGGTCGGCCACGTCTATGACGGCACCGTCGTCAAGGTAATGGATTTCGGCGCCTTCGTGAATTTCTTCGGTTCGCGCGATGGTCTCGTCCATATCAGCCAACTGGCGGCGCGGCGGGTCCAGAAAACCGGTGACGTCGTCAAAGAAGGTGACCACGTCAAGGTCAAGCTGCTCGGCTTCGACGAGCGCGGCAAGGTCCGGCTGTCGATGAAGAGCGTCGACCAGGCGACCGGCGAAGACCTTGAAGCCAAGCAGAAGGCCGAAGGCGACGGCCGACGCGAGGCAGCGGCCGGAGAGTGATCCGGCCGCAACCAAAGAGGACGGCAATCCCAGAAGATGCGGATCGAAAGGTGCGGCAGACGTGCCGCGCCTTTTGTCACCAGAAGTCGGGCCGCGGCCAGCTGTTTTTCCATCCGGTCAGCCGATCGCCGCGATACTGCAGCCAGACTTGGCGATGATAGTCCCAGGGTACCATCCCGTAATAGATCCGCGACCGTCGGCCGCCTCCAACCCTGTCCAGCGGCACCTGCAACGCGAGTGCCGACGTGTCAGGCGTCATGCCGAACGCCAACGGCCGTTGATTGGTGCCGATCGGCTCATAGGCGCAGGCGGCAAGCCAGCCGATGCAGCCCCACGCCACCGCCTTCCTTGAGAGTGTCATTGCCGTATCCCCAGTGATCCCCGAATCAGCATGGTGGCCGCAGCAGCTTTGGCCGTCAATGCGGACATCATCGAGGTCAGCGACCAGGCGACGAACACATTGGTCCGCTCGGGGCCGTGCTCTTCGGCGCACCCGCCGATGCGCAGGCGCATGGCATTGAAGGGACCGATCCTCGACGGCCTATTTGCAGCAATCAGAAATCCGGATTTTCGGCGATCGGCACCGAAGCGTATGTTCCCGGATGCCATTGCGGGTTTTCGGCGCAGACCAGTTCGAGCCGCTCGTCGAGCGCTCGGCGAAACGTCACCAACGCCGTCCACGGCGTGGTGAAAGCGTTCTCATCCTCCACCGTCAGCTCGATCTGCAGGCCGTCGCCCTTATAGGCGGCGTCGACGATCGGTCCATTGTCGGGGTTGGCAAAATGGATGTGCTCTTTCGCATCCCGCCGTATCGCTTCCATGGTCGCTTCAATGTCGACTTGCCGATATCGCTCCACCACGTGCAGCGCTGAAGTGAAGGGCGTGCCATACCAATCGATCATCGAGAACGGTCCGACCTTCACTCCCACCGTGTCCACCACCAGCGTATCACCGTCGTAATGGCCCACCGAATCGCCATACCAGGAAGGCGTCAATTCAGCTGGATGCGACACATTCATGCGAATCTGGCGATATTGATGATCATAAGGATAAAGGATCGTGATCTTACCGTCGCCCTGAAGCAGCTGCATTCCATAGTTTGCGAACACGAAGGGCACCTGCTCAGGCCAACACTGGTTGCGCGGAGTTGGATACCCTTTTCCCGAGAGGGAAATTTCTCCGAATTTCTTCAGTACCTCTGCGGCCCAAGGTTGCAGGATCGGGTTGGTGTAGTCGCCGACCAGCTGGGCGTTGTTGCCGGCGCCGGTCTGCGGTCCGGTGCGCAGGCGGGACCTGTTGGTCACAGGACCTGGGCCCGAGAGCGGCAGTTCCAGGCCGTTCAGGTCTGCGTGGTTCCATGACCCCGCGAGGTCCGGAACCGATCCCGGGGTCTGTGCCGTTCCTGCCCTGGTAGGCACGATGGCGATGGCGAACAGAATGGCACTCAAGAGCGTCCGTTGAGCCTTCACGCCGACCTCCGGTTCACTGTATCCAGCACGACGACGGGGTGTGCATTTCCTATGCCAAGAGAACCACCCAACCGGCCGAATGCTGGTGCAGCGAAGTGTCAAGGTCGTGCAGTCGCGCCGTTTTCCGCCGGGACACCAAGGCGGACCGGACTGCCGCCCCGACCATTCGGAGGGGCAGCGAAGGGTGCGACGCGCCGACGCTGTCCAGTCAAGCGGGCCGGCCTGGATTTGCCTCCGAAATGACATTTCACCGAGGCAAAAACGTGCTTGTCTTCGCACCATTGAGATGGTCGTAATCGCGCGCGCCGTGCCGGCCGCATGGGTTTTCCTGTCATGCCCAGCTTGCTGAGGCTCCTCCTGGTCATCGGCCTGATTTTCGGGTTCGGCTACGGGACCCTGTATGCGCTTGCCACCTTCGTCGCTCCGAAACCGCGCGAAATCACCGTCCAGGTGCCGCCCGACCATTTCGTCAAGCAGCAGCACTGATCGCAATGGCTCGCGGGATCGGGAGGGGCCAAGCGGGGTCTGCCGAACTGTTCCTCGACATGGTGGCGGCGGAACGCAGCGGCAACGTCAATACGCTTGCCGCCTACCGGCGCGACCTCGAAGACCTCACCGCCTTTCTACGCCGCCGGCGCTCTATCGAGCGTGCGACCACCGCCGATCTCCGGGCATGGATCGCCGACCTTGCCGCACGGGGCTTCGCCGCATCCTCGGTGGCACGGCGGCTCTCTGCGGTTCGCCAGTTTTACCGCTTCCTGCTTGCCGAAGGGCACCGGCGCGACGATCCGGCAGCGATCCTCGATGGCCCAAAGCGCGGCCGGCCATTGCCGAAAATACTGTCCTGCGATGAAGTCGACCGCCTCATCACGGCCGCGCGCCAGGCTGTCGAGGCTCCCGCCGCGCCGGCCGGAGAAAAACTGCGCGCGCTCCGGCTGCTCTGCGTGCTCGAACTCCTCTATGCCACCGGCGTGCGGATTTCCGAACTCGTCGCATTGCCGGGCTCGGCCGCGACGCGCGACGAGCGCATGCTGTTCGTCCGCGGAAAAGGGGGCAAGGAACGCCTGGTGCCGCTAAATAGCGCCGCCAAGCTGGCGATGCGCCAATATCGGGAACACCTTGCCGCCGACGGTCGCATCGTCCAATCAAAATGGCTGTTTCCCTCCTTTGGCGAGGCTGGCCATCTGACCCGGCAGCACGCGGCACGGGAGTTGAAGGATCTCGCGGCGGCGGCTGGGTTGCGACGAGAGCGCGTGAGCCCGCACGTACTGCGGCATGCCTTTGCGAGCCATCTACTGGCGAATGGCGCCGATTTGCGCAGCGTGCAGACGCTGCTTGGCCACGCCGACATCTCGACCACGCAGATCTATACCCATGTGCTCGATGAACGTTTGAAGAGCATGGTTCGCGATCTGCACCCCCTAGGCGAGCAATGAGACACTTGGGAGGGAGGGCCGAAGGCGGCACCGGCGCATGATCCGAAAAGCTGCAGACTTTTCGGAGGATCAGCGCAAAAACGAAAGAGAACGGAGCGGGGCCGGCCTAGCGCTCGCCCAAGCCGGGGGGGCGGGCGGGCGGCGAGAGCGGGCCGCGACGGCCCAGGAGCCTGAGTAACATGCCGGAGTGGTCACCGCCATATTCCCGGCCGAATGTCGGTTCAGCTTGTCTTGTTGCACCAGCAACACTATTTCGGTGATCGGGCGTGCGGGAGGGCTGCCGGAGTGGTCCCGCGCGTGGGGGGATTTAGATTGAATCACGGCAAGCTTGGCCTCATCGGCATTCGCTGCCATGGCAGCAAAAGCGGTTCTGTGCGGCGCCCCAACCTGCAAATCGTTCTGTTGCGGCTTGCGCTGTTGCTGCCGCTCGCCCCTATCGTCGCAGGCTGCAGCACCTGGAATAGCTGGTTCGAAAAGGAAGAGGCAGTAGCGCCGGATGAGCCGGCCGACCGTCTCTACAATGAAGGCGTCTATCTGCTGAATGAGACCAAGGATTACAAGGAATCGGCAAAGAAATTCGAGGAGGTCGACCGCCAGCACCCCTATTCCGAATGGGCCCGCAAGTCGCTGCTGATGTCGGCCTTTGCTTATTATCAGGCCAAGCAATACGAGGAGTTGATTGCGGCTTCCAAGCGCTATATTTCGCTGCATCCGGGAAGTTCAGATGCCGCGTATGCGATGTACCTCGTCGGCGCTTCCTATTTCGATCAGATCCCTGACGTGGGCCGCGACCAGGGCCGCACCGAAAAGGCGATTTTGGCGCTTGAGGAGGTCGTGCGCAAATTCCCTGAGTCCGAATATGCCTCAGCCGCGCGCCGCAAGATCGATGGCGGACGCGACCAGCTGGCCGCCAAGGAAGTCGCGGTCGGGCGCTATTACCAGAACAAGAAGAACGTCATCGGTGCCATCAATCGCTTCAAGGTAGTGGTGACGCAATACCAGACCACCCGACAGGTGGAGGAGGCGCTGATGCGCCTCACGGAATGTTACATGACCCTTGGCATCATCGACGAAGCGCAGACGGCGGCCGCCGTGCTGGGTCACAATTTCCCCGACAGCGTCTGGTACAAGGATGCCTATCAACTTGTGAAAAACAGCGGCTTTGAACCGGCTGAGAACAGCGGCTCCTGGATCAGCAAGGCCTTCAAGAAAATCGGCGTGACCTGATCGCCCATGATCCCGAAAGGTTGCAGACTTTTCGGACAAAGATCATGCGCAAATCAGAGAGAACCCAGCGGGAGCTCATTCAAATCGATCGCTCCCGTTCCGGCGCTGCGTCTTTTTTGCCGGGAGTTTGGGTGCAGCGGCGATGACGGGCGGCGCTTACGATTACATCGTCATTGGGGCGGGTTCCGCCGGTTGCGTGCTCGCCAACCGCTTGAGTGAAGACGCGGCGGCGCGGGTGCTGCTGGTGGAAGCCGGCGGGCGAGACTGGCATCCCTACATTCACGTTCCGCTCGGCCTCGGAAAGTTGCACGAGCGACGGATGTTCGACTGGGGCTTTACCAGCGAGCCGGAGCCGAACTCGGCGGCCGCGCCATCGAGGCCACGCGCGGCAAGGTTTTGGGCGGCTCCTCATCGATCAACGTCATGGCCTATACGCGCGGCAACCCTGGCGATTACGACCGCTGGGCGCAGAAGGGCGCGACCGGCTGGTCGTACCGGGACGTGCTGCCCTATTTCAAACGGTGCGAAAGCTTTGCAGGCGGGGAGAATTTCTGGCGTGGCGGTTCGCGGCCCGCTCGGCACCGAATTCGCGAGAACAACCGACCCGCTCTATTCCGCCTGGGTCGAGGCCGCCAAGACCGCCGGCCTCCCCAGCACGGCCGATTACAACGGCAGCATCTCAGGAAGGCTTTGGCCGCAGCCAGTACACGATCCGCAACGGGCGGCGCTCGTCGGCCGCACGCGCCTTCCTGTGGCCGGCGCGAAAGCGCATAAACCTCGAAATCAGGACGGGCGCGCTCGTCATCGCGCATCGTGTTGAACGGCACCACTGCCGCCGGCATCGACTATATCAGCAGCGGGCGAACGCATCGCGCCATCTGCAAAGGCGAAGTGATTGTTGCCGCCGGCGCGTTCAGCACGCCGCAGATCTTGATGCTGTCGGGCATCGGCCCGGCCGCGCATCTGCGCAAAATCAGCATCGCTCCGGTGATCGACCTGCCGGTGGGGCGCAATCTCCAGGACCACATCGCCGTTTTCCTGTCGTTCGCACGCCGCGAATCCGGGGCCGTTCCACGGCCAGATGCGGTTCGATCGCTTGGCCGCGAGCATGATCGCCGCCTATCTTTTCGGCGCAGGGCCGGGGACGGTGGTGCCTGGCGGCCTCCATGCCTTCCTCAAGACCCGCCCCGAACTCGCGGTCCCCGACATCGAGTTCATGTTCCGCGGCACCTCGGTCGCCCCGCATCCGTGGTTTCCGTTGATCCGGCCGGCCTATACCGACGGCTATGCCATACGCCCGGCTCTCCTGCATCCGGACAGCCGCGGCGAAATCCTGCTGCGCTCGGCCGATCCGCGCGAAGCGATGCGCATCGTCTTCAATTTCTTCTCGGCGCGCGGCGACCTGCCAGCGCTGCGCGAGGGATTTCGGCTCGCCCGCGAAGTCGCGTACCAGAAGCCGCTTGACCGTTTCCGCGACGCCGAGACAGCGCCGGGGACGGGCGTGCAGAACGACGCCGAGATCGAGGCCTATATCCGTCGCACGGCGCTGACGGCGCATCACCCGGCCGCGACTTGCCCGATGGGCCGCGGCCCCGGCGCCGTGCTCGACCACCAAATGCGCGTGCTCGGCGCCGACCGCCTGCGCGTGGTCGATGCGTCCGCGATGCCCGACCTGATCTCCGGCCATCTCAACGCAGCCGTTCTGATGATGGCCGAAAAGGCGGCGGACATGATCAGAGGAAAGCCGCCGCCCGCCGCCGCCATACCGTAGTGCAAGATCCCGAAAAATCGCCCGCAGACTTTTCAGACAAAGAGCACACGCAAAATCAAAGAGCATCGAGCAGGAGACGATTCAAGTTGACCGCATCACGCTCCAGTTGCCGGCTGGTCGCGCCCCACAATCCCTCAGTTTGTTCGAACGAGCGTCAGTGGCCGGCGAACGAAATAAGCGTGCGGACCGGCACGTCGAGGCCGCGCAGCTTTTGCGCGCCACCGAGATCGGGAAGATCGATGATGAAACATGCGGCCAGCAAGTCCGCACCCAGTTTGCGAAGCAGTTGACCGCCGCCGTGGCCGAGCCGCCGGTGGCAATCGAGTCGTCGACCAAAATCACCCGCTCGCCGGCCGTGACCGCATCCACATGCATTTCCATTTCGTCAATGCCGTATTCGAGCGAATAGCCGATCGAGACCCGCTTGTAGGGCAGCTTGCCCTTCTTGCGGATCGGCACGAAGCCGGATGAGATCTGATGGGCGACGGCGCCGCCGAGAATGAAGCCGCGCGCCTCGATCCCTGCCACCTTGTCGATCTTGAACCCGGCCCAGGGCTGCACCAGTTCATCGACCGCGCGACGGAACGCGCGGGCATTGCCGAGCAGGGTGGTGATGTCGCGAAACATGATGCCCGGCGAAGGATAGTCCGGGATCGTCCGGATCGCCTCGCGCAGGTCCAGCTCGAGTTCGGGCGACGTTTTCATGAGCTCCTCCGATCGCTAGTGTTCCGGCACTGACGCTTGGCTTCCTCGTACTGTCATCGCCCGGCGGCGGGGTCCCTATCGTTTGGCCGTTCGATTCAGAAGGCCGAAACAAAGGCCTGCGAAGGCCAAACGATGGGGTGCCCCTGGACCGGGCGATCCAGTAACCACCGGAGTGGCGTTTGAAAGTATCAGTTTCCAATGAGACTTAACGGGGTTACTGGATGCCCCGCTAAAGCGGGGCATGACATTCAATGGGGATCAAGCGTCAGAGTGTGATCACTCGGTCGTTCACCCGACAACGATGATTTTTCCGGCCGCGCCTTCATCAGAGGGTAAAGGAAATTGCTTCAAAAACGGAGCACCCGTGCGGCCACCGCGTCGAGCTTTGCCAGCAGCGCGGGATCGCGCGCTTCCGGCGCAGTAATGATCGCCGTTTCGAGAGCGCGATCGGAGCCGATCGGGCATGGCTCGTGCTCGCGCGGAAAATCCGCGGCCAATCTGGCCACCAGGCGCTTCGCCTTTTCGGCTGTTGGCGCTCAGCACCTTGATGATGTCCTGACGGTGACGGCGTCGTGGTCGGGATGCCAGCAATCGAAATCGGTGACCATGGCGACAGTCGCGTAGCACAGTTCCGCTTCGCGGGCGAGCTTGGCTTCCGGCATGTTGGTCATCCCGATCACGGAATAGCCGAACTGCTTGTAGGTGAGACTCTCGGCGAGCGAAGAGAACTGCGGCCCCTCGATACAGACATAGGTACCGCTGCGGACAAAGCTGATTCCTTCGGCCTCGGCAGCCGCGGCAAGATGGATGCGCAGGCGTGGCGATACCGGATGCGCCATCGAGACATGGGCGACGCAGCCGGTGCCGAAAAACGAGGATTTCCCGCCGGTGCGTGCGGTCGACGAACTGGTCGATGATCACAAAAGTGCCGGGCGACAGCTCTTCCTTGAACGAGCCGCAGGCCGAGAGCGACACCAGATCGGTGACGCCGACGCGCTTGAGCGCATCGATATTGGCCCGGTAGCAAATATCGGACGGCGACAGCCGGTGGCCCTTGTCGTGGCGCGGCAGAAAGGCAACCGGGAGCCCCGCGACATCGCCCATCCGTACCGCCGCCGACGGCTCGCCCCACGGGCTCGTGATATGCTGCTCGACGACATTTGCGAGGCCCGGCAAGTCGTAGATGCCGGAACCACCGATGATGCCGAGCACGGCGCGGGCCATGATGGCGGCCCGATCAGCGCGCTTGACCAAACCGTTCGCGCATTGGCGGCGGCTGGTTCATTGGCGCAGAGAAGCGGTCGCTTCGCTCGGCGTTTCAACGCGGTGCCAGACCCGCCGCTTGCTGAAGTACAAAAGGCCGGACAAAACGATGAGATAGATCAGCACGTGAATCCCACGCTTTTTGCGCGCGTCGAGCGTCGGCTCGGCCGCCCACATCAAAAAGGCGGCGACGTCCCTGGCGTATTGATCGAGCGTCTGCGGCGAACCGTCGGTGTAATCGACGGCGCCGTCGGTCAACGGCGGCGGCATGCCGATCGCGTGACCGGGGAAGTAGGTGTTGTAGTACGTGTTCGGCGGGAGCGTGACGCCTTTCGGCGTATCCGCGTAGCCTTTCAGGATCGAGACGATGTAATCGGGGCCGAGCTCCTGGTAGGGAAAGAAAATATCGAGCACGAACCAGGGGAAGCCGCGCTCGTAGCTGCGCGCCTTGGCGAGCACCGACATATCGGGTGGCAGCGCGCCGCCAAGCGCCGCGCGCGCCTGCTGCTCGTTGGCAAAAGGCGGCGGGAAGTGGTCGCCGGGCCGGCCCGGGTCGCATGAACATATTGCCCGCGTCATTGGGTCCGTCGGTCACCATGTATTGGGCGGCGATCGCCGCGACCTCGGCCTCGGAGAAATCCGGTCCACCCTCCTGGCCGAGATTACCGAACGATAACAGCTAAGGCTGTGGCAGGCCTTGCAAACCTCATTGTAGATTTTGAAGCCGCGCTGCAATTGGGCGGTGTCGTAGACGCCGAACAGCCCGGAAAACGACCAGGTGTTTCGCGGCGGCGTTTCTTCCTGCGATCACTTGGGCAGATACTTTGTCGGGTGCCAGCGCGAGGGCCGAAGCGCCGAGACCGGCGGCAAGCAGGATGGTCGCGGCTTTGCCGCCCCGCATCGCCGGCTCGGTTATCGAAGCCGGCAATGGCTTCGGCTTTTCAATGAAGCCGAGAAGCGGCAGCACGATGAGGAAGTGGATGAAGTACCAGGCGGTCAGCAGCCGCGCCAAGGTGACATAGCCCCCGATCGGCGGTTTCGAGCCGAGCCAGCCAAGCAGGACGCAGGTTATGACGAACAGCCAGAAGAACTGGCGATAGAGCGGCCGATACCTTCCCGATTTGACGCGCGAGGTGTCAAGCCACGGCACGAACAACAGGATCAGCACCGCGGAAAACAGCGCGATCACGCCGAGCAGTTTATCCGGAATGGCTCGAAGTATCGGCGTAGAACGGCAGCAGATACCATTCCGGCACGATATGGGCCGGCGTCACCGCGGGGTTCGCCGGGATGTAGTTGTCGGAGTCGCCGAGATAGTTCGGGACATAGAACACGAGCCAGGCAAACAGGACGCAGAAGACCGCGATCCCGAACGTGTCCTTGATCGCCGCATGCGGGGTGAACGGTACGGTCTCCCGTTCGTTTCGAGGATCGACGCCGGCCGGATTGTTCTGTCCAACGACGTGCAGCGCCCAGATGTGCAGCGCGACGAGGCCGAAGATGATGAACGGCAACAGGTAATGCAGCGAGAAGAACCGGGTGAGGGTGGGGTTGCCGACGGCATAGCCGCCCCACAGCCAAGTCACCACCGAGTTGCCGACGATCGGAATCGCTGAGAACAGGTTGGTGATGACGGTGGCAGCCCAATAGCTCATCTGCCCCCAGGGCAGCACGTAACCGGTAAATGCGGTCACGACCATGACGAGCCAAGTCAGCACGCCGATGATCCATAGGATTTCGCGCGGCGCCTTGTAAGAACCGTAATACATGCCCCTGAACAGGTGGATGTAGACGGCGAGGAAAAACATCGACGCGCCGTTGGCATGGACGTAGCGCAACAGCCAGCCATAATTGACGTCGCGCATGATGTGCTCGACGGAATTGAACGCGAGTGCGGCGTCTGGAAGATAGTGCATGACCAGGACCACTCCGGTCACGATCTGCACCACCAGCATGAAAGTGAGGATCGCGCCCGTGGTCCACAAATAGTTCAGGTTGCGGGTGTCGGGAAATAGACCGCGACATTGAAGGCGAAAGTGGTGAGCGGGAGCCGTGACTCGAACCAGCGCAGAAAGGAATTCTTCGGGGTGAAGACGGGTGCTTCGTATCGGCCCTTGCCGTCCGCGCGCTCGAGCTCATAGGGCCAGGAGTGGATTGGGGCCCCTTGTCGGTTGAAGGTCCGCTCATGGTCTCTCTCGCAGCGTCACCCCATCAGCCGATCCGGATCCTGGTGTCGGACAGGAAGGCATAGGGCGGAAGGAACAAGTCATACGGAGCCGGTCCTTGGCGGATACGACCAAGCTGATCATATTGCGAGCCATGACAGGGGCACAGCCAGCCGCCGTCGGCGCCGTAAATGCCCTGATCGGGCAGCGGAATGCAGCCGAGATGCGTGCAGATGCCGATCACCACCAGCCATTGCTGGTGCATCGGATCGACACGTTTCTGATGGTCCGGGTCCCGGTCCGCCAGGTCCGCCAGTGGCACCGCCATTGCCTTTTCCAGGGACTGCGGCGTCAGATGGCTGATATAGATCGGCTTGCTCCGCCAGAACACCTTGATAATCTGGCCGGGCATGATCGGGGCCAGATCCACATCGATCGGCGCGCCGGCTGCTATCGTGGATGCGTCCGGGTTCATCTGCGCGACCAGCGGAACCAACGTCGAGGCTATGCCGACCGCGCCCGCAGCCGCGGTCGCAACGAACAGAAAATCGCGGCGCGTCGGCTCCGCCGCAGCAATCTCTGCCACTCTGTCGATCCTTTCGGCCGCGCATCGGCGCGGTCAAGGCCAGAAACGGCCCGACCGTGCCGGGGTTATTCGCATCCTTGTCCGCAGAGCGCAAGTCCGCGCACTCGGCCCCTGTGGTCGCATTGTGCCCGCCATCTCGCGGAAATGCGACGCAACCATGGGTGACGATACTGTCAATACGCATCGCCTTGTTTGAACCCGATATTGCGCAGAACACCGGCACGATCCTGCGCCTTGCCGCCTGCCTCGCGATTGGCGTCGACCTGATCGAGCCTGCCGGCTTCCCCACCAGCGACAGGGCGTTCCGGCGCGCCGGCATGGACTATCTCGAGCATGTCAGCGTGACCCGTCATGTCTCGTGGCATGAATTTGAGCGCTGGCGAGCCGATGCCGGCCTTCGCTTCATATTGTTCACCACTCATGCGGGCTTGTCTTACCTTGAGCATGTCTTTGCCCCCGGCGACATCCTGTTGTTCGGCAGCGAATTCCGCCGGCGTTCCTCAGAGCGTGCATGCGGCGGCGAGCGCGCGGGTGCGAATTCCGATGCGGCCGGGCTTGCGCTCGCTCAATGTCGCGATGGCCTGCGCGATGGCGACCGGAGAAGCGCTGCGACAGACCGGCGGCTTCCCTCGCTGAAAGGAGGCCGGGCGTGGGTCATCGCCGCCTGCTCACCTGTGGTCCGTGGGCTGGGACGCGGATTACCTCGGCCGCGACAACGACAAAGCCCGTGCTTTTGACAGAAGCACTGGCGAAGTCGGGCCGCTGCCAAGTGGGCGAATTACTGTCGTCTCACCGCTCAGTCAGTTTCAGTTCGAGCCGGCGGTTGCGGCGGAAGGCTTCTTCGGTGCGGTCGGGATCGAGCGGCTGGAACTCGCCGAAACCGGCGGCAACCAGGCGCTGCGGTGACACCCCTTTGCCGATCAGGTATTGGACCACCGAAATGGCGCGCGCGGCCGAGAGCGCCCAGTTCGACGGGAATTGCGCGCTCGCGATCGGCCGGATGTCGGTGTGCCCATCCACGCGCAAGACCCATGGAATCTCGGCGGGATCTGCTTGTCGAGGTCGAGCAGCGCGCCCGCGAGCTTATCCAATTCGCTGCGGCCCTCCGCATTGAGCACCGCCTGGCCGCTATCGAAAAACACCTCGGCCTGGAACACGAAGCGATCGCCGACCACCCTGATATCGGGACGGTTGCCGAGGATTTCCCTGAGCTTGCCGAAAAAGTCCGAACGATAGCGCGACAGTTCCTCGACGCGTTGCGCGAGCGCGACGTTCAGTCTCTGGCCGAGATCGGCGATCCGCGTCTGGGCGTCACGATCCTTTGATTCCGCCGCATCGAGGGCTTGCTCCAGAGCCGACAATTGGCGCCGCAACGCCACGATCTGCTGGTTGAGCACCTCGACCTGAGCCAGCGCCCGTGCGCTGATGCTTTTTTCGTTGTCGAGAGCGGTGTTCATCGTGCCGATGCGTCCCTGCGAGTTCGGCAAGTTGCGCCTGGACCGATGCTGCTCCCGCACCCGCCGCCTCGGCGCTCGCCTTGATCCGGTCGCGTTCCGTCTCGGCGCCGGAGAGGCTCGCACGGAGCCGAGCAAGCTCCTCCTCCATGTCGATCTTTGCGCCCTTGTCGAGCGACAACTGGTCGGTCAGCTGCGCGATCTGGGCATTGAGCTGGGTCAGCGCGGTATCCTTTCCGGCGACCTCTTGCGACAGGAAGAACTGCACCACCACGAAGACGGTGAGCAGGAAAATGATGCCGAGAACGAGCGTGGAGAGAGCGTCGACGAAGCCGGGCCAGTAATCGATGCTGCGCTCGCGGCGGGAACGTGCCGATGCCTTCATGTTCGATCCTTGGATTCGCGTGCGACACCTTATCTCCCGAAGCGTCGGAAGGCGATGCGGCTTTTGCCGCGCCGCTCAAAATCGTGCGGAGAACGGTAATAGAATCCGGCCGGAGTGGGTCCGATGCCCGGTAACGTTGGGTAATGCGGCGAGGGAATATCGCTGCGCAAGCCGTAGACACGCCGGCATCTCGATGCAACTTTATTGCCGATTGAATGCCGATGACGAGGAGCAAATGCTCTCCGCTACAGTGGGAGGCGTTCAGCTTGAATCGCCTTCCACTTGGTTCCCCTTTTACGCATCCGTCGCGGACTGCGCTCGACGACGGATAGGCGGTGATTTTGCGTATGATCTTTGTCCGAAAAACCTACGACTTTTCGGGGGCGTATGCGAATTGCCGTATCGCGCTGTTATTGCTGACGCTGTTGCCATTCATCTGGCCGGGATCGGCGCCAGCACAACCGGTCACAGGCGATGCGGCATGGCCCGTGCGCGCCGTCACCATCATCGTGCCTTACCCCGCAGGCAGCGCCACCGACATTATTGCGCGGATCGTCGCTCACGGCCTGAGCGCGCGCCTTGACAAGCCAATCGTCATTGAAAACCGGCCAGGTGCCGATGCGACGATCGGCACGCGTGCGGTGGCCCGGGCAATGCCCGATGGCTACACGCTCGCGCTCGGCACGCCAAGCGCCTATGTCGCGGCACCGATCCTTTACGCCAACCTCGCTTACGATCCGCTCAAGGATTTTGCGCCGATCTCGCTGATCGGGCGCACGCCGTATGTGTTTGCCTCCTATCCGGGCCTTGGGGCCAAGAACCTTCTCCAACTGGTCGCACTGGCCAAACAGAAACCCGGGCAGCTCAACTTTTCCTCGGTTGGCGAGGGCAGCATTTCTCATGTCGGCATGCTCATGTTCGCCAGGAAGATGGGCATCACCCTGACCCATATTCCGTACAAGAGCACGGCACAGTCGATCGTCGATCTTGCGGCCGGCATCATCCATGTGCAGCTGGCTTCCATTCCGCCGACGATGCCGTTCTATCAATCGGGCAAAGTCCAGGTGCTGGCGGTCGCCGGCCGCAAGCGCGTGAAGGGAATGTCCGACGTGCCGACGGTGGCGGAATCCGGCATTCCGGATTATGAGGCGACGTTCTGGTTGGCGATGTTCGCCCCGGCAGGCACGCTTCCCGGCATCGTCGCCCGACTCAATCGCGAACTGAGCGACGTGCTGAACACTGCGGCACTCGCGGAGAGCTTCGCCCCCCAGGGCGTGGCGCCCGAGACCTCGACCCCCGAGCAGCTCAGCGCCACATTGCGGCGCGACATTGCCGCGTTCCGCGCGGTACTCGGTGAAGCCGGCCTCGAAAGACGATGAGCGAGCAATCGGGGGACCCGCGAAAATAACTGCATCCGTTCCAGGGCCGTTCACCTCGCCGGCTAATGATTTCCGCCGCGTGTGAGAGCAGTTGTTTTCGCGGGAGTTCCAGCGGCGCTGCGGGCCAGCCCGCGATTGGCCTCTGGCCGACGCTCGCGCTTCGCGACCGCCACGCCTTCGGGGTGCGGCGGCGGCTTGCAAAAAGACAACGGCGAATCACGGAAGGTGCTGGAGAATCTCGTAAATCACGGAGGCTAATTTCGTCGCGACGGGCCGGATCGGCTTGCACCGCATGACGCAGTACGGCATGTTAGACCGGTTCCAAGGACATAAGGTCGCGGAACCGCCAGGCACTCGAACAAAGGCAGTGTAAGACATGGGCAAGTATCGCTTTCCGACGCTTGTCGGCGTTCTGGTCGCTGTGGCCGCGCCGCTGGCCGCACCCGCCAAAGCCGCCGAAGCTCTCGAAACAAAATTGCAAATCTGCAGCTCGTGTCACGGCGCGAATGGCCAGCCGATCAGTGCGAATATTCCCATCATCTGGGGCCAGACCGAGTATTTCCTCACCAAGCAATTGCACGATTACAAAACCGGCGATCGTTCCAACGAGATCATGTCGGCGATGGCGCAAACGCTGACGCAGCAGGAGCTTCGTCCCGCGGCCAAATATTTTGCCAGCAAGGAGTGGCCCGCCAAACAAGCAACGACCACCCAGACTGCCGCGACAGCTCAGACCGCAGCTCCGGCAGGAACGGACGTATGCCGCATCTGCCACCAGGACAAATTCCAAGGCGGCTTGCCGGCCCCGCGGCTTGCCGGCCAGAGCTACGAATATCTTGTCGAGGCGATGCGCAGCTTCGCGGACGGCACGCGCACCAACAACATGGACATGGTCAAATTGATGCAGGAACGCTCCCCCGAAGAACGGGAAGCAATCGCCCGTTACCTGTCCAACCTCTGATCGGCAGTGTCGCGTTGCGGCGTATTTCACCGAAGCTGTGAGGCCGGCGGCGGCCCGCAACTGCGAGCAGCATCGAGCGGAATGCCTTCAGTTTGAACACCCACCGCGCGGTTCTCTTTGCTTTTGCGCACGATCTTTGTCTGGAAAGTCTGCAACTTTTCGGGATCATGCGCAGTCCCTCAAGCGACGTTCACCACGTCGCTTTTTTCTTGCCCTCCGCCCGTCATCCGGGCCCCCCCGCAAGCGCAAAATCTCGCATCGAACGCGACCCACCAAAGTTCTCGCCCGCCGCGCTTCCTTGGTGACAGCCCGCGGGGATGAAATGCACGGTCCGAACATTGCCGAATGGCCCTCTATTGAGGCGCAGGCGGGGCGCGCACTCGCATCGCTCATCTGTCGCGCCGGACGCCCAATGGTTGCGGCAGTTTAATCAGGCGGTGGGAAACGTTTGCAGAGCAAAACGTTATCGCTGAGCGAGTTGCGCTCGGTGCGCCCAGCTCGCGCGACGTCATAACAAGAAGATACGGCCCGGGACAGCCGGGTCACGACAAGTGACGGCGCGGAGACGACCCGCCGCCGCTGGCGGCTCCATCTTCAGCGAGATAAATCCGTGAGCCAGTTGATAATTCTGAAAAAAGAGCAGCAGGGCGAGGGACCGCTGAAAAAGGGCGGTCAGGCGGAACGCGGACCGCCACGAAGGCGCTTGCGCGCCGTTCTCCTGATCGGCGCCCTGCTGGTCCTTGCGGTTGTTGCCTTTGCCATAAAACATTTCAGCGGTACGCCAGCCGTAAGCGGAAGCACCCAGTCGGCCGGAGTGCCGGTCACTGCGGCAATGGCAACCCGGAAAGACGTTCCCAACCTGGTCAGCACCATTGGCACGGTGCAGTCGATCGACAGCGTCGCTATCCAGCCGCGCGTGGCCGGCCAAATCCAGAACATCGAATTCACTCCCGGTCAGGACGTGAAGCAGGGGCAGGAACTGTTCCTGATCGATCCCCGCCCCTATCAGGCCGCACTGAACCAGGCTCTGGGCCAATTGGCGCACGACCAGGCGGTGCTCAAAGAAGCCCAGGTC
Organism: uncultured Alphaproteobacteria bacterium; assembly: GCA_963844635.1. Lineage (GTDB taxonomy): Bacteria > Pseudomonadota > Alphaproteobacteria > Rhizobiales > Xanthobacteraceae > JAJPKK01. The sequence continues at coordinate 71,112 of CAWJPD010000008.1, read as the reverse complement.
GATCTCGCCCGCTACCAGGCGCTCGCCAAAACCAAGGCGATTGCCGTACAGCAGGAGCAGGATCAGGCTTTTGTCGTCCAGCAGGACCAGGGAACGGTGCAACTCGACGAAGCAAATGTGGAAACCGCCAAGCTCAATCTGGAGTATTGCCACATTACCTCGCCGATCAACGGCCGCGCCGGTACGCTGCTGGTCCAACTTGGCAACCTGGTCGGCCCGCTGAGTGCGGTCGCGAGCGCAGCCGCTTCAACAGCCACAACAAGCAGCAGCCAAATTTCATCAAACACAAGCGGCAGCAGCCAAACAGCGGGTGGTGGTCTCGTTACCATCACTCAAATGCAGCCGATATTTGTGACCTTCACCGTTCCACAAAATCTCCTCGATGAGGTCAAATCCAGCCAGGCGGCCGGTCCGCTCGAGGTCGACGCCGACTCCCAGACGGGAAAACTGCCCGAAAAAGGCAAGCTTACGGTCATCGACAATCAGGTCAGCACCAACACTGGTAGTGTCACGATGCAAGCCACATTCGCCAACCCGGATGAAGCGCTGTGGCCCGGAGCGTTCGTGCGCGTGAACGTTCTGGTCGGCATGCGCAATGACGTCGTGACTGTGCCGAACGAGGCGGTCATGGTGGGACCAGATGGTCCATATGTCTACGTGATCGGTGCCAACGATCAGGCCAAGCGCGTGAACGTAGAGGTTGCGGTACGCCAGGGCGACATCGCCGTCATTGGCAAGGGGCTGTCAGGCGACGAAACAGTCGTCACCAACGGGCAGTATTTGCTGGACAATGGGACCAAGGTCGCGATCCGGCCGACGAGCGAGGCCCCGGCAGCGAAGGCCGCAGAAGCACGGGCGGATTAGCGCCAAATGAATATTTCGGAAATCTTCATCCGCCGGCCCATTGCCACAGCCCTGCTCATGGTAGGGCTGTTGCTGTTCGGAGTGATCTCCTACGAACTATTGCCGGTAGCCGCGCTGCCCAGCGTTGACTTCCCGACCATCGTCGTTACGGGGCAGCTTCCGGGCGCGAACCCGACCACGATGGCGGAAACGGTTGCAACACCGCTCGAACAGGATTTTACGCAAATTCCCGGCCTGTCGCAGATGACGTCGACCAGCGGACTGGGGCAGACCACCATCACGCTGCAGTTTGATCTCAGCGTCGATATCAACGCCGCCGCCGCGCAGGTTCAACAGGAAATACAGGCCGCGAGCGGGCTGCTGCCCAAGAACATGCCGACACCCCCGACCTATCGGGAGACGAATCCGGCGGACCGGCCAATCCTCATTTATGCGGTTCACTCCGACGCAATCCCGCTTTACCGGCTCGACGCCTATGCCAACACCGTGCTGGCGCAATCGTTGGCGACGCTCCCTGGGGTTGGTCAGGTGTTGATCGGCGGCCAACAGCAGCCCGCCGTGGCGGTCCAGGTGGACCCCGGACAGCTCGACGCACTTGGAATCAGCCTCGCGCAAGTCGCCACTGCTCTCAACAATGCAACTCTCGAGTCACCCAAGGGCAACCTGGAAGGGCCGCGGCAGCAAGTCACGATCAATAGCAATGATCAGCTCCTCGACGCCAGTGAGTTTCAGAATATCATTGTAGCTTACCAGAATGGCGCACCTGTTACGCTGAAAAACATTGCCACTATTATTAATACGGCCCAGAATACCCGCACCGGCGCTTGGTATGACAGCAGCCCTGCCGAATTGTTGCTGATATTCCGCGCGGCCAACGCCAATACCGTACAAGTTGTCGACCAGATCAAATCCCGGTTGCCGCAGCTTGAAAGATCGATCCCGCCTTCCGTTCACGTCGATCTGCTTAGCGATCGCTCCGAGATGATCCGTTCGTCCGTCAGCGATGTGGAATTGACGCTGTTCATTACTGCAGTCCTTGTGGTGCTCGTCATCTTCGCGTTCCTGCGCAAACTATGGGCGACAGCTATCCCAAGCGTGACCGTGCCGCTCTCAATCGTGACCACTTTTGGCGCGATGTACCTGCTGGGCTACAGCCTGGACAACCTGTCGTTGATGGCACTGAGCATCGCGATTGGCTTCGTCGTCGATGACGCCATCGTGATGATCGAAAACATCGTCCGCTACATCGAAGCCGGTGAAAGCGCCTTTGAAGCTTCATTGCGGGGCGCTGGACAGATTGGCTTCACCATAGTCTCGATCACATTTTCCCTGATTGCCGTATTCATTCCGCTCCTGCTAATGTCGGGGATCGTCGGTCGGCTGTTTCATGAGTTCGCGATGACAGTTTCGATCGCGGTGGTGGTCTCCGCTTTCATTGCGTTGACCTTGACGCCGACCATGTGTTCGCTGTTCCTGTCTCGCGAGCAACCAGGAACGCAAGGACGTATCGGCCGTTATTTCGAGAATTTTTTTGACTGGATGTTGGCGAAGTACGACGGCGGACTCAGTTGGGTTTTTCGTCACCAACTCCCGACGTTGCTGAGCACGCTCGAACTCATCGTACTCACTGGATACCTGTATTACGTCATCCCCAAGGGATTTATCCCCCTGGAGGATACCGGATTTCTGTTCGGGGAGCTGCAGGCCAGGGAAGATATTTCCTTCGCCGCGATGGCCAAACTCGAAAACCAGACGGCCAAGATCATTCTCGAGAATCCGGCCGTGTCCGGACTTGTCGGGTTTGCCGGCGCCACCGGCGGCAACTCCAGCGAGAATACTGCCCGTATGTTCATCCAACTCAAGCCGTTCTCGCAAAGGGTTGGAATCGAGCGGGTGATGCAACAGCTTCGTCCCAAAATCGCCGCCCAAGTGATCGGCGCCAAGTTTTACATGCAGGCCGGGCAGGACATCACGGTCGGCGGCCGTCTCGAGCAGGCACTGTACCAATTCACGCTGACCGACACCAATTCCGACGAACTGAACCATTGGGCGCCAATTCTGCTCACCAAAATGCAAGCAATGAAAATTCTGACCGACGTGGCGTCCGACCAACTGATCGCGTCGCCCCAGCTCAATGTCGAAGTCGACCGCGATGCGGCGTCGACCTATGGCGTAACGCTTTCCGCCGTCGATGCAGCACTCTATGCAGCCTTTGGACAACAACAGGTCACGACCATCTACCTGCCGACCCAGCAAGCCAAAGTCGTCCTGGAGGTGCAGCCCAAGTACCAGCAGCAGCGCGCCGACCTATCGCAGATTTACGTGCCAGGCATCAGCAGCACCGGCGCCACCACTCAGGTCCCGCTGTCGGCAGTGGCTCATTACACAAACTCGGTCGCGCCGCTGACGATCAATCATCAGGGCGTTTTTCCTTCCGTGACCCTGTCCTTCAATCTCGCACCGGGCGTCGCGTTGAGTCAGGCGGTCGATGCGATCTCGGCGCTCCGCTCACAACTGAATGCGCCAGATACGTTGCAAGGCTCGTTCCAAGGCACCGCCCAAGCGTTCCAAGCATCGCTCACGACAACGCCGTTCCTGGTCGCGGCTGCGATTGCTGTCATCTACGTCGTTCTCGGCATGCTCTACGAGAGCTTTATCCATCCCATCACCATTCTGTCTTCGCTGCCGTCTGCCGGAGTTGGCGCGTTACTGATGCTGATGCTGTTCGGCTACGACCTGACGCTGATTGCGTTCATTGGCATCATTCTGCTGATTGGCATCGTCAAAAAGAACGCGATCATGATGATCGACTTTGCCCTTGAGGCCGAACGCCATCAGGGCAAGAGCCCGCTGGAGGCGATCCATCAAGCATGTTTGTTGCGCTTCCGGCCGATCATGATGACGACAATGTGTGCGCTTTTTGCCGGGTTGCCTCTGGCCGTCGGCACCGGCGCCGGTTCGGACTTGCGGCGCCCTCTTGGGATCGCCATTGTCGGCGGGCTTCTGGTCTCGCAGTCGCTGACGCTCTATACGACCCCCGTCATCTACCTGTACCTTGACAGGTTCAGCCATTGGCTCGGCCGAAGGCGCGCTGCTTCGCCCGCCGTCGTTGGCAGTGGCCCGCAATGACAGAGTGACTTAGAGCGGCGGATTCCGGTCATATCGAAGCGCCGCGCGTAGGGTGGGCAAAATCGCCAGCCGCCTCCCTTCCATCGGCCCGAGACTTTCAGTGGCGATTTTGCCCACGCGGTCGGCCAATAATTGATAGCTCCGACAGCGTGGGCAACGCGCCTATTAGTTGTACAAGTGGCATGTCGTGTAAGCGCGTTGCCCACCCTACGATTGATTTGATTCCATCTGATCGGAACATGCTCTCTAAGGCCCCGGTCCCGCCTCATGTCGCCCGGCATCACGCCGTCAAAAACGGCACCAACTCCGCCAACGTCTCGGCGGGCGCCTGTTCCGGCAGCCAATGCGTGCTGGGCACGGCCTTGCCACGCACGTTTTCGGCAAAATCGCGCCACACCGCGATCGGATCGAACCGCGGCAGCCCGCCACGCTCGCCCCACAGCACGAGCAGCGGAGCGGCAATCTTGCGCCCGAGGTCCGCGATGTCGTGATCGAGATCGATGGTGCCGTTGGCACGATAATCCTCGCACATGGCATGGGCAGTCGCCGGATCACTCAGGCAGCGGCGATATTCGGCATAAGCCTCAGGAATGATCCATGGAATCTTTTTGCCCGGCGCGTGTCAGCCAGGCGTCGACATTCCCGAGGATCATCTGCTCGGGGAACGGCGCCGGCTGGGCGAGGAAGAACCAATGAAAATTGGTGGTCGCGAAAGTCTTGTCGACCGCCTGGAACATCCGGATCGTCGGCACGATGTCGAACACCGCGACCCGCGTCACCCGATCGGGATGATCGAGCGCGAGGCGATGCGTCACCCGGCCGCCACGGTCATGCCCGACCACCGCGAACTGCCGAAAGCCCAGTTTCTCCATCACCTCGACGGCGTCGAGCGCCATCGCGCGCTTGGAATAGTTGGCATGGTTGTCGCCGTCGGCGGGCTTGCTGCTGTCGCCGTAACCGCGCAGATCGGCGAGCACGACCGTGAATCGCTTTGCAAGTTCGGGCGCCATGCGGTGCCACTCGAAATGGGTCTGTGGATAGCCGTGCATGACGTAGAGAGGCGGTCCGCTGCCGCCGACCAGCACATTGATGACCGCGCCCGACGTGGGAATTTTCATTGGCCGAAAATCGACAAAGAACGATGCACCCATCGGCAATGCATCGGTCCGCGCCTGCTGCGCCGCCGCCTCCCCTGTGCCGAGGCGCAGCACTTCGGCCGCCGCCGCGGCGCCGCCGGCGACAAGCGCTGCGGCTCTCGACAAAAATGTTCGCCGGTTTTGTTCCGGGGCGGTCACCGATTTCCGTTCCTGCGGTCGCGTGATCATCGGCCTCTCCCTGCCGCTCGGCACGGCCGCTTATCGGAGTGTGCCCAAAGCGGCCGATCGCCATTACACTTGAATTTTTTGCCTGCGCCTAGCGCTTGAATGATTACGCAAGCTCCGCCACGCAGTCCTCGTAGCGAGGCGCAAACGAGACGAAGCCGCCCGAGACGAGGCTCGCCGACAGTCGGTGAAAACCTTGCGTCGAAATTTTCGGCGTTCGCGACCATATCCCGTCCGCGTAGTAGCGCTGCAACGCGCGCGTCAGCCGATCTCCGGCGATTTCCGGGTAATAGAGTCCAACAACATCCGCGAGATCAATCGCGTCATGGCCGGCGATCCAGTTTTGCATCCGTACCAGGGCGCGCATCACACCGGTGAACGCCTCGTGGTGACGAGCGATACCGGCCCGGGTCGCAATAAAGGTCGTGTAGGTGGTCGGGCCGCGCGAAGCTGCGGCATAGACCACCTCGCCGTCATGCTGGACGGCATCGGATACGAACGGCTCAAACAATTGCGCTACGTCGAGCCGTCCATCACCCAAGGCGGCAACATTCGCGGGCATCGGCTGGTCGGGCGCCCGCGGCAGCCGGTCCGGGTCGAGGCCGTGCTCGCGCAAATCATGTTGCAGGCACAGCCATGGAGTTGGCACCTCGGCGACCGTTGCGAACCGCAGCTTCGCCACATCGCCTAGTTTGAAACCCCGCGCGGCCAGCCCGGCGCGGGCGACCAGATAGAACGGGTCGCGGCCGACCACCTCGCCAAAGCAGAGGAGCGGAGAGGTGGGATCGAGATCGCGCGCCTTGATGACGCGCATCGGACCCGCCCATGTGAGATCGACGCTGCCGTCGAGCAGGGCGGCGACGCCATCACCTGGCGTTGCCGAATCGACGAGTTCGATCTCGACGCCTTCCTCCGCGAAGAGCCCGAGCGCCAGCATCGCGTAGAACGGTGCATAGAAAACGGCACGGAAGTTTTCCGCCAGCCTGATCGGCATCCGAAACCTCCAAAGTCGCGCATTCGGAAGCGACATGCGGACTGACAAAGGATTTGGTAAACGCGGCTGCAACGATGCGCCGAGATTTACGGCGGCAGCTACAAAAGAGTTTAAATGAAAGCTGCTTAACAGTGACGCCGCAAAGGCGAACGCGCACGGAGCGCTGAACATGCTCGCCGTACGCGCCAGCACGCGGGAACGACCGAGCGAGCGTCGCTTGGGACGCAACCACGGATTGTATTGGTTGAACCTCGGCGCTAGCCGCTGATCCCGCGGCTTCCATACACCTACAAGCAGACGGTGCCGGAAGCTGGATGATGATGCACCTGCTGTTGTCCTACCTCGGCTACATCTCGACCCGGCCGATATGGATCGTCGCCACGGCCGCAAGCCTCATCTGCCTGGTCGTTTACGGACGCCTGATGGCGCGCAAGCAACGCCGCATGTGAAATCGGGTCATGGCCGCCTTCAAACCTGCGAGGCCGTCCCGCTCGTCTATTTTGGCTGTGAGGTAAAGCCGCGGAGTTCGATCATGGCGGCGCCCGCGGGAATCTCCTAAAGTCCGCGAGCCTTCCGCGGGCTGCGGAATTGCCTGTCCCAGTCGCGTGCCGGCGCGAACCGGAATCGAGCCGTCAGCCGTGACCGTGTTTCCGCTTCCGGGCCAGGTGTTGCTCCGCGCCATCCCGAAGCACGGCGGAGAAATTTTCTTGAGCCTGCTGGAAGCGGGCAGATTCGGAGAGGCGCATGCGCAACGCGTCGGTCACGCGGACGACCAAGGAAACCGAAATTGCCATTGAACTCGATCTCGACGGTAGCGGCCATGCATCGATCTCGACCGGCATCGGCTTCCTCGACCACATGCTCGATCTGTTGGCACGCCATTCCCTGATCGATCTGACTGTCAAGGCTGCCGGAGACCTTCATGTCGATCATCATCACACCACCGAAGATGTCGGCATTGCGCTGGGACAGGCCGTCAAGCAGGCACTGGGCGACATGAAAGGGATCACCCGTTATGCCGACGCGCATGTGCCGATGGACGAGACATTGACCCGCGTTGCCATCGACATTTCCGGGCGGCCTTATCTCGTTTTCCACGCGGCTTTCACGCACGACAAGATCGGCAGCTTCGATACCGAACTGGTCCAGGAATGGTTCCGGGCTTTTGCTATCAATGCCGGTATCACGCTCCACGTCGAGACCCTTTACGGCGCCAACGATCATCATGTATCGGAATCGTGCTTCAAAGGCCTCGCGCGAGCGCTGCGGTCGGCGGTCGCGATCGATCCGCGGAGCAAGGACAGGGTGCCCTCCACCAAGGGCTTGCTCGGCGGCTGAGCCTGGGGTTGGCCGTGCCGGGCTGGCGGAGTGGCCACGATCTGAAATGGCGACCTTCCGATGCGCCGTGCGCGGACGAGTTTGCCGCCGGCTCGATGGGTCTGAATTCCGCTCGCGCGGGCGAGCGCCGTCTGTTCGGAGAGGGGCGGAGCCTCTCGGGTGCCTAACAACGCAGGGAAGAGTCTCATGCCGGCTTACACCGTTCTTGAACCTCCGCCACATCGGCGCAGCATCGATTTGCGCACCGACCGGGTCAGGTTCCTGCGCGAGAGCTTCAGCTTCTGGGCATTCCTGTTCGGGCCGTTGTGGATGATATGGCGACGGCAATGGCTCGTGCTGATCCTTTACGTCCTTGTGGTCGGCGGCGCCGAGTTTGCCATGCGCCAGTATGGGATACCGCTGTCGTCCCGGATCGCTGTTTACGTTCTGGTTCAGATCCTGATCGGAACGGAAGCAGGTGGTCTGCGGCGCTGGACCTTGCAGCGGCACGGCTGGCGAGACGTCGGGATCGTCGTTGGGGACGATCTCGAAATGGCTGAACGGCGATTTTTCGATGCGCGGCTCATGGATCCCGTCGGCGTCGCCGACCCGCTCCATGCTGCGAGACGAGGCTTCCCGGGCCCAATGGAGCCGCCGGACCTGCCGGGAACGATCGTGCCTCCGGTGCCGCGCTCCTCCTGGCCCGGTCCTGAAGTCACCGGCTTGTTTCCGGAACCGGGATCAGGAGCGACGCCCAAGAGCGCCTCATGAACATTGCCATCATCGATTACGGTTCAGGCAACCTGCATTCGGCGGCCAAGGCCTTCGAGCGAGCCGCCCGCGAGAGTGGCTCGGCGCAAACAATTGACGTGACCGGCGATCCGGAGACGGTCCGGGTGGCCGATCGCGTGGTCCTCCCGGGTGTCGGCGCCTTTGCCGACTGCCGGCATGGCCTCGACCGGATGCCCGGAATGGTTGCAGCGCTGACCGAGGCGGTGTTCGGTCGTGGCCGACCGTTTCTTGGCATTTGCGTCGGCATGCAGCTGATGGCGGACCGTGGCCGCGAATATGAAGTCACAGACGGCTTGGGCTGGATTCCAGGGGAGGTCTGCCGCATCGATCCGCTTGAGCCCCAGCTGAAGATTCCTCACATGGGATGGAACACGCTTGATGTGAATCATCTGCACCCCTTGTTCGCGGGCATCCCGCTCGGGCCCGCGGGACTGCATGCCTATTTCGTGCATAGCTACCAGCTATGCGTCGCCAGCGAAGCCGACTGCATCGCGTCCGCGGATTATGGCAGACCGCTCACCGCCGCGGTCGCGCGCGACAATTATGCCGGCACCCAATTTCACCCGGAAAAAAGCCAGCAGCTTGGGATTGCCCTGATCAGGAATTTCTTGGAGTGGAGTCCTTGATCGTGACCTCGCGCGCGGCCCTTCCCGACGGGTTGGTCCATTGATCCTGTTCCCTGCCATCGACCTCAAGGACGGAGTGTGCGTACGCCTCGAACAGGGCGACATGGCGCGGGCGACCGTGTTCAACCGGGATGCCGCGGCGCAGGCGGTCAGTTTCCAGGACGAAGGCTTCGAGTATCTCCACGTCGTCGACCTTGACGGGGCGTTCGCCGGTCGTCCGGTCAATGTAGGCGCGGTCGAGCGCATCCTTGAAAGCGTGCCGCTGCCGGTCCAGCTCGGAGGCGGCATTCGCGACATTGCGACGATTGCGACTTGGCTCGAAACCGGGGTTGATCGCGTGATTATCGGCACCGCAGCCGTGCGCGATCCGGCGCTGGTCCGACAGGCGGCTCGTGAGTGGCCGGGACGCATTGCCGTCGCGCTCGATGCGCGCGAGGGTCAGGTGGCGGTCAAGGGCTGGGCCGAAACGTCCGACTTGTCGGTGCTGGATATAGCGCGACGGTTCGAAGATGCCGGGGTCGGCGCGATCATTCACACAGACATTTCGCGCGACGGTCTGCTGCGAGGACTGAATCTTGATGCGACGCTGGCACTTGCCGAAAACATCTCGATACCAGTGATCGCCTCGGGCGGTCTTGCCTCGATCGACGACATCCGGCGGCTCGTCGAAACGCGTGCTGCGCGGCTCGCCGGCGCCATCGCCGGTCGCGCGCTCTATGATGGCAGGCTCAATTCCGCCGAGGCGTTGCGGCTCATCCGCGCCGCGCGCGCCGCTTGAGAGCCGCGATGCTGAAGGTACGCGTGATCCCCTGTCTCGACGTCAAGGACGGGCGCGTCGTCAAGGGTGTCAATTTCGTCGACTTGCGCGACGCTGGCGACCCGGTCGAAGCGGCAGTGGCCTACGACGCGGCAGGCGCCGACGAATTGTGTTTTCTTGATATCACCGCCAGCCACGAGGATCGCGGCATTATCCTCGATGTCGTGCGTCGCACCGCGCAGGCGTGCTTCATGCCGCTCACCGTCGGCGGCGGGGTTCGCAACCTTGCCGATATCCGCGCATTGCTGCAATCCGGCGCCGACAAGGTCGCCATCAACACCGCGGCGGTGAACCGGCCGGCCTTCGTCGGAGAAGCCGCCCAAAAATTCGGCAACCAGTGCATCGTCGTCGCCGTCGACGCCAAGAGGGTCGCCGAGACGCCGGCGCGCTGGGAAATCTTTACTCATGGCGGGCGCAAGCCGACCGGGATCGATGCCGTCGCCTATGCACGCGAGGTGGCGGCGCTCGGCGCCGGAGAAATCCTGCTCACTTCGATGGATCGCGATGGTACGCGGCAGGGTTTTGACATCGCGCTCACGCGTGCGGTGGCGGATGCGGTGAGCGTCCCGGTCATTGCCTCCGGCGGAGTTGGCGCACTCGACCACCTCGTCGCCGGGGTTCGGGACGGACATGCCGCGGCGGTGCTGGCGGCGTCGATCTTTCATTTCGGCGAATTCGCGATCCGCGATGCCAAGCGGCACATGGCGAATGCCGGCCTCGCGGTGAGGCTCGAGTACTTAAATCCCTGTGCGTCACACGGCCCGAGATGCTATGGAACCGCCATGGACCGTTTCTCCCTGTACGACCTGGAACGTCGTGTCGCAGAACGCGCGGAGGCCAGCGGCGAGATTTCCTACACCCGCAAGCTGCTCGACCGCGGCGTCGCCCAATGCGCCAAGAAATTGGGGGAAGAGGCGGTCGAGCTCGCGCTGGCCGCGGTGACGGAAACCCGCCAGCGGCTCATCGAAGAGTTCGCCGATCTGCTTTTTCACCTGCTCGTCGTCCTCAAGGCGCGCGACGTCAAGCTGTCCGATGTCGAAGCCGAGCTTGCCGCGCGTACCGGCCAGTCCGGCCTCGCCGAGCGTGCATCGCGCAAAGGCGGCTAGAGTTGAGATGCGTTCAGCGTGAAACGGCCTCCCGCTCAGTTCGCTGTGAATTTGCCCATGAGCTTGGCCCGAAAGTCTGCGACGGATCGGGATCATGAGCTAGTCAGGTGAGCCGTCCCGCATGATGGAGCAACGCACCGAGGAGACGGTTTCGCCGTATCACACCTTCTCGCGCGGCGAATGGGCGGCGCTGCGCGAGGACACGCCGATGACGCTGATGCCCGAGGAGGTGACGCGGCTGCGCTCGCTTCACGATCGCCTGGACATCGCCGAGATCGAGGACATCTATCTGCCGCTGTCGCGCCTATTGTCGCTCTACGTCGCGGCGACGCAGCGCTTGTTTCGGGCGCAACAGCGTTTCCTTGGCACCGCCGAGGCGAAGATGCCCTATGTGATCGGCGTCGCCGGCTCGGTGGCGGTCGGCAAGTCGACCACCGCGCGGGTCTTGCAGGCCCTGCTCGCGCGCTGGCCCAATGTGCCGAAGGTCGACCTCGTCACCACCGACGGTTTCCTTTATCCCAATGCCGTACTCGAACGCGAAAAGCTGATGGAGCGAAAGGGCTTTCCGGAGAGCTACGATTTGCCGGCGCTGTTGCGATTTCTCTCCGACATCAAGGCCGGGCGGCGACCGGCGCGGGCGCCGGTTTATTCACACCTTGTCTATGATGTCATGCCAAACCGCTGGATCGAGATCGACCGGCCCGATATCCTTATTGTCGAGGGGCTGAACGTGCTCCAGACCGGGCGGCTGCCGCGTGACGGCAAGGCGATCCCTTTCGTCTCCGACTTCTTCGACTTCTCCGTCTATCTCGATGCCGATGACGACGTGCTCAAGCGCTGGTACGTGCAACGTTTCCTGACGCTCCGGGAGACCGCCTTCCGCGATCCGCAATCCTATTTCCACCGCTACGCACAGTTGTCCGACGAGGATGCTGCCACCACCGCTTCCTCGATCTGGACTCGGATCAACCTCGTGAACCTGCACGACAACATCTTGCCGACGCGCCAGCGCGCCGATCTCATCCTCAAGAAGCGCGGGAGCCATCAAATCCAGGAGGTCGCGCTGCGAAAACTGTAGCGAGTTGTCCGGCAGCGCACCCCCTCCATCCATGGATTATGTGATGGTCGCAAGCACCTCAGCGCCAAGGTTGGTCCAGATTGCGGCGGCGGTGATCGGAAACGCGTTGGAGTGGTACGACTTCATCATTTTTGCATTTCTCACTCCGATCCTGTCCCGACTGTTCTTTCCCGTCGCCAGTCAATATACCTCGCTCATCCTCACCACTGCGACGTTTGGCGTCGGCTTCTTCATGCGCCCGGTTGGCGGCGTCCTACTGGGAGTTTTGGCCGATCGCACGGGCCGCAAGGCGGCTTTGCTCGTCATCATCGGCTTGATGACCGCGGCGACCGCGATCATCGCCGTGACGCCCACCTATGCGCAGATCGGCGTCGCCGCCCCACTCGCCTTGCTGCTGGCGCGGCTTCTGCAGGGCGCGGCAACCGGCGGCGAATTCGCCGGCGCAACGACGTTTTTGGTCGAAAGCGCTCCGAAAGACGGGCGCGGTCTTTATGGGTCGTGGCAAATGGTCGGCCAGGGCCTCGCACTTTTGGTCGGGGCGTTGCTGGCTGCGCTGCTGACCCGTTTTCTGTCCGCAGCTGCACTCGACAGCTGGGGTTGGCGGGTACCGTTCCTGTTCGGCTTGAGCCTCGGACCGATCGGGCTGTTTATCCGCCGCCATCTGGACGAGACCGCAGCCTTTCTCGCGACCCGCGCAGCCTCGCCCGATGTCGCTCACCAACCCGCGGGCGGCGCCGCGGCCCTCTTTCCTTATTTCAAGCCCTTGATCACGTGCACGGGACTGAGCACGGCAGGCACGATTTCAGTCTATGTGGTCCTGCTCTACATGCCGACTTTGGCGACGGCGCAGTTGCGGATGCCGCTGGACCAGGCCTTTCTCGCCCAAGCGATAGGCCTCGTTTTCTATACTGCGGCGATTCCACCGTTCGGCGCGCTGTCGGACCGGGTCGGGCGCAGGCCGATCCTGATCGGCTCGCTCGCGCTTTACCTGTGCGCGGCCTATCCTTTGTTCTCCTGGCTTGGCGCCGATCCTTCGCTCGGTCGCCTCGTGGCGATGCAAATTGTCCTGTGCAGCCTGCTCGGCGCGTTCGCGGGGCCATTCTCGACCGCGATGGCGGAACAGTTTCCCGTCAGCGTCCGCTCCACCGGCCTCGCGATTGCCTACAACGTCGCTGTGATGCTGTTCGGCGGCTTTGCTCAGACCTTCGTCACCTTCCTGATCGCGGCGACAGGTTCGCCAATCGCGCCGGTGTTCTACGTTATGTTCGGCGCCGCGGCCGGGATCGCTGCAACCGTCTTCCTGGTCGAAGGCGCACCGCAAAAGCCTGGTGTCGGGGCGACTGGCCGCGAATTTGCTTTCCGTTGAACGGCGCTGCATTTTCTGCCGCAGGTTCGCTGCCTTCCTAAGCCGAAGCCGCATCCCATTCCGGGCGGATCGCCCCTGCCACGCCCTCGAAAGCGCCGGCCGCGAGTTCGGCGACCAGAAGCCGTGCCGGGTCGACGGGGCCCGGCATTCGCACTCGCCCCTTGGGAATGCGCGCGAACCCGGCTTTGGCGTAGTACGGCTCGTCGCCAACCAGCAGGACGAGCCGGTGCCCCGCGGCTCTGGCCTCGTCCAGCGCTCGCCGCAGCAGCGCGAGGCCGATGCCGCGCCGACGAAATGGCGGCTCCACCGTCAGCGGGCCGAGCAACAGCGCTTTGACTTCGCCGATTCGGATCGGGCTCAACCGCACCGAGCCGACCAGCAAGGTGCCGATGCGCGCCGTGTAGGACAGATCGAGCGAATGACCGATCCCTTCGCGAATTCGAAACGCAGTCCGCGCAAAACGTCCGGGGCCGAAGGTGCGCTCATGCAGCCGCTCGATCGCGAGCGCGTCCTGCGGGCTTTCCGGGATGACGGTGAGCAAGAGATCGTTCATGGATGTTTGAAATAGCCCGATACCATCGCGTCGGCCGCCGGTCCACCCGTTGTCGGGTGTATTCGTTGATCCCTCAAGGCCGAACTAAGATCGGCTATCGCGAGTTGCCGAATGGCTGAAAGCTCACGGCATCGAGGAAACGGAAGTCTCGATGCCAACAGACTCTCGCGGGGCACCTTCCACATTCATCCCCGCCGCTTTGGTCGCGATTAGCGTGGAAGCTGTTCACTGCAAGAAATTTAGTGATCGGTCGCAACGACGACTTTTCTGTCAGCTTCAGCGATATACTTCGCGATGTCATCGGGGGAAAAATTCACCACGTAGGGCTTGCCTCCTTCGTATTCAAATACGAACGTGAACCGGTTGAATTGCCCTTTGAGGGTCTCCGCATACGGCTCTTGCCCGGTCCATTCCGGATTAACCACTGACATCGGCGCATGCAACCAGAAGCTCTCTCCTGCGCGCAATATCTCGCCGGATGCCGGCACCGGCGTCCCTTTACGGACGATGGATAGGGGGATTGTCTCAAGAGACTTGGTTCGAATTATCGCGCTTGTGATCCTCAGGGACGCATCAGATCGATTGCGGCCTCCAATGTTGAGACTGGCGACCAAGAGCGGGTCCGTTCCCTGTCGCCAGAATGAAAGTGGAGAATTGTAATTCCAAGTCCAAATTATCGGACCGCGTGCTTGGTCCCACAAATATCCGGATATGCCGACCAGCAAAGCTAGAAAGCCGATGCAAGTCAGTGCGATCCAAGGATTTAAGCGAATTTTCCCCTTCAGTATGGAAAAGCCGATCCAAAACACGAACAGAAAAGCATAGGCGACAACTACGTATACAAAAACATCAAATCCCGATCTGAGCGCTGGGATGTCTGGAAGCCATTCAGAAAAGGAAATCGGGATACCCAACGACCACATGATGAACGTGGCCAAAAAGCCTCCAGCTGGGGCGAACCACCACGTCCCCGCGTTGGTGGCTGTTCGCTCGGCCGCGAATGAGATGTGTCTGCGCATGCAAATCCTCGCGCAGGCATTTCTACCCGAAACGCTGTCCCAATTCACCAGGACCAGTCGCAAAGTTGGGCCTACCAGCGCGTTGCCACAGGTTCGCCCAGCATCACCTCGGCGATGCGGGCAAGGCTGCCCGCCCCGGTATCGTCGGGAAGTTCGTCAAGAGCAAAAAAGCCGTGTGCCATGATTTCGCGATCGGCAGTCGGAGGCGCCGGCTGGCGGAAATGCCGCACTACATACAAGGCGACATGATCGCGCCGCGACACGCGCGCATTGAAAAAGACCCCGTGCAGCAGTGGTGGCTCGATGAGCTCAATGTTGCCCTCCTCCTTGAGCTCGCGCGCCAACGCCTCGATCAGCGTTTCCCCGACTTCAACGCCGCCGCCCGGAAGGTGCCACCCGCGCACGTAGGTGTGACGCACCAGGAAAACGCGATTGCCGCTGTCGATCACGAGGCCGCGAACGCCGAGCGTCAATCCGCGCGACATGCGCCAATAAAGATGGAGCAGTCGTCGCAGAATGGCTTCCGTTGCTCGTGGCGGCCGGATTTCGCCGACGCCGCGCGGGTTCGCGTCGGCCGCATGAGCAACGTGCCTGGAGTTTTGCGGCAAGCGCATGGCTCCTGTGGTAATGTTGCTTGAAGACGCTTCCCTTTACCTCGGATGACAGCACGCGGCCGGTCGAGGCGGACCCGCGGCGGAGACGCCATCGCCATTTGTCTGGCCGCAACCAGCACTGCAGCGTCATAGCGAAATCGAACCCGACCGGCGGGTCATCAATGGCACGATCTCACCACGATTCGCTGATGGTGGCGATTCCAATCATCGGCTCGGCCCACATATTTGCCTGTGCAGGCTAGGCGGGCGTGTTCGTCCTTGCCCACCTATCCGATCCACATATCGCGCCCCTCGCGCGTCCACGCCTGCGCGAACTCACATCGAAACGCTTGCTCGGCTACCTGAATTGGCGGCGAGGTAGGCACGCCGTTCACCGCGCCGAGCCCCTTGAAGCGATTGTGCACGATGTCCGCCACCACCATCCCGACCACATCGCGGTGACCGGCGACCTCGTCAATGTCGCCCTGCCCTCCGAATTCGAACGCGCGCGCCATTGGCTCGAAAGGCTGGGCACCGCCCGCGACGTGAGTTTGGTCCCCGGGAATCACGACGCCTATGTGCGCGCTGCCGGCCCCTATCGCGATCGCCATTGGGCGGCCTACATGACGGGGGACGACGGCGATCCGCTTCACGGCGAAGATGGCGGGGAGGGTCAAGGCGGTGCGGCTACGCGGGTCCCCACGTTCCCCTACTTGCGGCGGCGCGGGCCGCTGGCGCTCATCGGCCTCACCACCGCCGTCCCGACATCGCTTCTGATGTCGACCGGCCGGCTCGGCGCGGCGCAGATCGCGAAAACCGCCGAATTATTGGCGGCGCTTCGAGACGCGGGGCTTTTCCGTCTCGTGATGCTTCATCATCCGCCTTATGCGCCCCGTTCCTCGGTTCACAAGCGCCTCGTCGATGCCTCGGCCTTGCGGCACGTTTTGTCGGAGGTCGGGGCAGAACTGGTGATCCACGGGCACGACCACGTGAATGTGCTGGCCTGGCTGAGCGGACCCGACGGCCGCATCCCGGTGATCGGCGTGCCTTCGGCCTCGGCGGTGCCGGGAAAAAGGCATCACGCCGCGGCCTACAACCTTTATCGGATGGGCGGCAGCGCCGGCGCGTGGACCTGCCAAATCGTCTCGCGCGGCTTGCGCACCTCGGGCGCGGTGAGCGAGCTCAACCGTGTCGACCTGTCATGGCCCGAACGTATGTGATGCGGCCAACCACGCCGCCGCCGCAAGTGCCGCGGCGCCCACCAGGACGCCAACAACAAAGCCACCCAGCGAGCCACCGGAGCGTTGCCAACGACCCCGCGAAGCGTTGCGGCCAAGTTCGGTGCCTGCGAGCGCGCGGTCGCGATCGATCAGGCGATGGGCAACATAGCGGGTCACGGCGTTTGCGATATCACGGCTGACGGCTGACTCGGCGAGAACACGGCGCCCGAACCGCGTATCCTGGACAAAGCGATAGACGCGCTTGTCGCGGCCCATCTCGATATGGGCGATGGAATCGATCCACAGCCGCGGGATGTCGCCGCGCGAAATGCCACGATCGAACAGCTCGACATTGGCGGGAATGTCTGAAAACACCGGATTGATTTCTTCGTTCAGCAGCTCGAGCCGGGCAATCTCGGCGTCACGCAGATCGACGACCACACCGGTGCGCTCCGCGGCTTCGATGCGGGCCTCGCGAATGGCTTCGCGCAGACTCTGGCCGTCGTCAGGGCTGTTCGGGTTTTCGGTTCGACTGTTCTTGTCCTGCGACATGATTTTTCCGTCCTATCGCCTCTAAGGGGAAGACCCGAACGGTCCATTTGTGCGGCTGGATCGCGGCATTCGGACGATTGGCGCTCAATCGCGATCGGCGGGGCGCCCTCGCGGCCTGTATTCGCAGCCGACATAGCCCGGATAACGAAGGCGGTCGAGCGGGTCGAAGGCTGCGCAATACAAAGCAGTCAAGACTGGTGGCAAAGCGGAGCATGTCGTGCCTTCAACGCGAAGCGATCAGCGAGGCAAATCCTTTCCCCTCATCGGCAAGCTTGTCGAGCAGCAGGGCCGGGCGAAGGCGCTCGTCCGCGGTCACGACGGCGAACTTCGTGAGACGGTCGCGGATATAGTCGAGACCGATGCTATCAGCGCAATGCATCGGCCCGCCGCGCCACGCCGGAAAGCCATAGCCATAGACCCAGATCACGTCGATGTCGCCGGGCCGCCTTGCTATCCCCTCGGCGAGAATACGGGCGCCTTCATTGATCATGGGGAACAACAGGCGCTCGACGATGTCCTTGCTGCTCGTAGCGTGCCGGGCGATGCCACGCTGCATGGCAGTTGCCGCAATCAGCTGTTCGACTTCGGCGTCAGGCTGCGGCGTCCGTGACCCAGGATCATAGTGGTAGAATCCGCGTCCGGCCTTCTGCCCGAAACGGCCAAGCTCACACAATCGATCGGCAATCGGCGCGGAAAGCCCCTGCGCTTTGCGCATCCGCCAGCTCACGTCCAATCCCGCAAGGTCAGCCATCGCGAAGGGACCCATCGGAAAACCGAACTCGGTCAATGCGGCATCGACCTCGTGCGGCAACGCGCCTTCGAGCAGCAGCCGTTCCGCTTCAACCGAACGCAGTCGCAACATGCGGTTGCCGACAAATCCGTGGCATACGCCGACGATGACCGGCACCTTGCCGAGGCGCCTCGCCACCGCGATCGCGGTCGCAAGTGCGGTGAGCGAACTGGCGGCCCCGCGCACCACTTCGACGAGGCGCATGACATTCGCCGGGCTGAAGAAATGCATGCCGACGACAGCTTGCGGACGACCGCTCGCGCGCGCCAGCATGTCGATATCGAGATAGGAAGTGTTGGTGGCGAGCACTGCTTCCGCCGACGCGACCTGGCCAAGAGCGGCAAAGACATCGCGCTTGACGGCGGCGTCTTCGAACACTGCCTCGATCACGAGGTCGGCATCGGTCGCGGCGGCGATGTCGGTGGCGCCGTCGATCCGCGCGAGACGCGCTCGCATCTCCCCGTCTGACAGGGCGCCGCGCGCCGTGCTCCGACGATAATTGGCGGCAATGGCGTCAAGGCCGCGCTCCAGTGCTTGTGCGTTCGTCTCGACGACCGTGACCGGAATGCCTGCGCCGGCAAAGCACATCGCAATGCCACTTCCCATGGTGCCGGCGCCGATCACGGCAACACGCGTCACGTCGCGAGGCCTCGTTGCAACGATGTCCGGCACCTTGACGGCTTCGCGTTCGGCAAAGAAAAGATGTCGCCGGGCCTTCGATTGTTCGCCGCCCACGAGATCGAGGAACAACGCGCGTTCGCGTTGCAGGGCTTGTGCGACCGGGAGCGTCAGCGCACCGCGCAGCGCTTCAACAGCTGCTGCCGGCGCGCGCTCGCCTTTGCTGCGACGGGTAAACTGCGCCGCCGCCTGATCGAACCGCGCCAGATCGGCCGGATCGTGGGCGAGCTTTTGGTCCCGGTTCCGAACGGGCACCAGCGGGTGCTGTTCGGCAAGCACGCGGCGGGCAAGGGTCAGCGCCGCACTACCGAGGTCGCCATCGGCGACCTCGTCGACAAGCCCGGCGTCGAGGGCTTCGCGCCCCGTGATCGGCTCGCCGGTCAGGATCATGGTGATCGCCCTCTCAATGCCGACGAGGCGCGGCAGGCGCTGCGTGCCTCCGGCGCCCGGGATGAGGCCCAGCTTGATCTCGGGAAGGCCGAGGCGCGTCGTCGCGGTGGCGATGCGGAAATGGCAGCCGAGCGCGAGCTCGAGGCCGCCGCCCAGCGCATTGCCATGCATCGCAGCAATGACGGGTTTGCGGCTCGCCTCCAGCACCGCGATGATCTCGATCAGGATGGGAGGCTGGGGCGGCTTTCCGAACTCGTTGATGTCGGCGCCGGCGACGAAAGTCCTGCCTGAGCAAATCAGGATGATGGCATCGATGCTCTCATCCCCGGTGGCGCGGGCAACATGATCGAGGAGGCCGACCCTCACTTCGTGCTTGAGCGCATTCACCGGTGGATTGTCGATGGTGATGACGGCAATGCCGGCCATCATTCGCATGCTCACGAGATCGGACACGCACTCACCTCCGACATTCTCCCGTCACCTCTGATCGTCACCCTTTGAAGCCGTGATCTCGACCTGGTCCCGGCTGCCGGTCCGGCCCGCATTCTTGCCCGCCAGCATCGTTTCCGCCATGCTTCGCAATCACGGCGGCGAGCCGACAATAATCGGGAGGAACACATGCGTCCTGACAGCAGAACGAAGCCGGTAACGCAGGCGCGGCCGAGCCGGCGTGATTTCATGGCAACGGCGGCGTCAGCGGTCGCAGCCGTCGGCGGCCAAGCCGCAAGCACGTGGCCGGCGGTCGCGCAGCGGGGCGTCGAGCGCACGTTGCTCAAGGGCGGTGTCGTCCTCACCTTCGATCGCGGCATCGGAGATTTCGACAAGGCCGACGTGCTGATTGAAGGCAAGAAGATCGCAGCGGTGCAACCAAACATCACGGCAAAGGCGAATGTGATCGATGCTTCGCAGATGATCGTGATGCCCGGATTTATCGACACACATCACCATTTCTATCAGGCCCAGCTGCGCAACGTGCTGGCAAACGGCCTGCTGGCCGACTACTTCCGCGACATTTCCGGCGCCGCGACCGAACAATATCGTCCCGAAGATGCTTATATCGGCAATCTCATCGGCGCCTTGCGTTCGATGGATGCGGGCATCACCACCATCACCGATCTCTCCCAGGTGTCCAACTCGCCGGCCCACAGCGATGCGTTGATCAAGGGTCTCAAGGATTCCGGCATCCGGGCGATCTACGCATATTCACGCGGCTCAGGTGCCGAGCAGAAATGGCCCGACGACGTCGAACGGCTGCAAAAACAGCATTTCGCCTCGACCGATCAGCTGGTGACGCTGGCGCTGGGTACCGCCATCGACAAGGACCAGTGGCTCACGGCGCGCAAATACGGCCTGCGCATTTTTACCCATGTCGTCGGCGCCAATCGCGGCATTGGGCCGGACCAGGTGATCAAGCTCGGCGACGCCGGTCTGATGGGCCCCGACAATGTCTATATCCATTTCACCGAAGCGACCGACGAACAGATGCGTCGGGTCAAGGATACCGGGGGTTCGCTGTCGATCGCCTGCCCGATCGAGATGGCAATGCGCCACGGCATGCCGCCGATCCAGCAGGCGCTCGATGCCGGCATCAGGCCGAGCCTGTCGAGCGATGTCGAGACCACGATGGCCGCCGACATGTTTACGCAGATGCGCTCGGCCTTCACCTTGCAGCGCGCGCTTGCCAATGAACGCGCCATCAAGGGCGAACAGGAAGTGCCGACGTTGTTGACCGCGCGCGACGTGATCGAGTTTGCAACATTGCAGGGCGCGCGGGCCGACGGCTTTGATGCCAAGATTGGCACGCTGACGCCCGGCAAGGAGGCCGATATCATCATGTTGCGCACCGACCTCACCAACACGCTGCCTTTCAACAATGCCTATGGCGCGATCGTGACCGGCATGGACACCAGCAATGTCGATACCGTATTCATCGCCGGCAAAGCGGTGAAGCGGCGAGGCAAGCTCTCCGGCGTCGACCTTGCCCGCGTGCAGCGCGAAGCCGCGGCCTCGCGCGACTACCTCATCGGCAAGCTCGGCTGGTCGAAATCGGTCATCGACACGAGCCGATCGGGCCACTGATCGAATGTACGGCTCTGAATTCGAGACGTACGGTCGTTCTGATGTTCATCAATCCGGCGGAGTGCTCGGTCGGCACCAAAATGGGCCCTCAGCGGGGATGCCGGCGCTGGATCCACCTTAGTGCCTGAGTGTCAAACCGGCCCAGACCGACGATTGCGAAACATCGTTATGTGACTTCCCTTCTTGGAGGAGCGGCGGATGAGAAAGCATATCGCGGTGACGTTGTGCGCGGCACTGGCATTCGCTCCACCCTCGCTCGGCATCGCTCAACAAAACACTGCCGGTTCCGGCAATGCCGGTGGAGATCTACCCGTCAACGCCTCGATCAAAGAGATGATGGAATTGATCATCGATCCATCAGCCAACGCAATCTGGCAAGCGGTGGCAACCATCACTGATCGGGAGGGCATTCACGACCTATTCCCCAAGACGCAGGCGGAGTGGCTCGACATGCGCCGGGCCGCAGTGCGAATCATGGAGGCCGGCAACCTGCTGATGGTCCCGGATCGCGAGGCAGCTCCCAGCGGAACCAAGTCAAGGACTCCGGGGGTCGAGTTGGAACCTACCCAGATAGAGGCGCTGGTAAGAAAGAATCGCAAGAGCTTCGATGAATTTGCGCAGGCATTGCGAAATCTCGGCGTGTCCGCGCTGCGAGCCAGCGACAACCAAAATGCCGCCTTGCTGCTGGAAATAGGTGATCGAATGCAGCCTGTCTGCGCTGGTTGCCACCAAACATTCTGGTATCCGCATTGATCGCATCAACCGCCAAGTGTCCAATAGTGTTCCGTCTCTAACACTTAAGTCCCTTTCAATGTCATCGCCCGGCGCGGGGTCCCCATCGTTTGGCCACTCGACGTTGTCATATCAATCACTCGTCTGCCGTGACGGCCAAACGATGGGGTGCCCCGGGACCGGGCGATCCAGTAACCACCGGAAGTCGTTGGTTGACTTCGTTCTCTAACGCGAGTCTTGGGGTTACTGGATGCCCCGCTTTCGCGGGGCATGACACTCAAAGGGAAATTCAAGCGTTGGAGTCAGATTGCTAGACCAGCGCCGATTTTGGAGGTCGATATGAAGCTGAGTGCACGAAACGTCATCGCCGGCACCGTGGTCGAGGTCAAGAAGGGCCAGACCACCGCGCATGTCCGCGTCGATATTGGCGGGCAGGTCATCACCGCCTCGATCACGAATGAGGCCGTCGACGAGCTGAAGCTTGTGGCGAAACAGAAAGCCTATGTGGTGATCAAGGCCTCCGATGTAATGGTTGGCGTCGACTGAAGGCGCGTAGGCTTCTCCGGCCCGATGGGCTGGAGCGGGATGCGTTCAGGTTGAACCGCCTCCCGCTCGATTATGTTCTGCGCACCAGGCGCGGACTGCGCTCGACGACGGATGCGCGTTGATTTTGCGCATGATCTTGTCCGAAAAGTCTGCAACTTTACGGAATCATGCGCTGTCGGGGGGCGGGGCGTCCAAAGGCGGCAGGCCGTGGGTGCCTGCCGCGGCATCTGCAACTGCACGGCGGACCTCCACATCGTAAACCGGTCCCGCAGGCCCCGGGTGGCGTGACACCATGATTTCGTCGGTGGCATCGACGCTGCCGAGATCGACATCGCGATCGGGCAGCAGTGCAATTACCCGTGGGCCGATGCGCACGAAAACGAATTCGCCGCGCAGTGCCCCTTCTGCGACCCATGCCCGTATGCGGGCGTGATAAGGCGGCTTGGTCCACGCGTTGGGAAAGCTTGGGTCGACGCCGATCTGCAGGTTCGCACCGTTGCGCTGGACATAGACCACGAACTTGGCCTTTTCCGGTTTCCATTCCGGCCCGAAGCGGGCGTCCTGCATCCACAAGCAATAGAACGCCCGGCACGAAGCCGGCCGCTCCGCATAGATCGTGCAGCCGGTGCGCGATCGCGCGTGCGCGCACCATACGCCGGGCGGCTTTCCAAACTCGGCGATCGCCGGCACCTTGCAGCACATCATGCAGGTGCCGCAGGTACGGCCCGGGACGAGGCGCGGTTGGGCGATGTCCATTTGCAATGCCGAAGAAGCGGAAACGTAAATGTCAGCCCGCACGAGCGAGTGGAGCGGTGGCCCCGATGAGCCAGCCGCGCGCCTTTTCCGCAACGAGCGGCAAAAGTTCCCCGCGCACGTAGGCGTGGTAGGACTCCAGCCACGCGATTTCATCCTCGCTCAACAGAACGCTTTGGACCAATCGGCGATCGATCGGTGCGAGCGTGAGCGTCTCGAACCGGTTCAGCGGCTTTTCGGCGCCCGGCACGTCCTCCGCCGCGGTGACGAGAACCAGGTTCTCGATGCGGATACCATAGGCACCGTTCTTATAATAGCCCGGCTCATTCGAGAGGATCATGCCGCGCATCAGCGCCGCGGAGCCGAGCTTGGAGATGCGCGCCGGTCCTTCATGCACCGACAGGTAGCTGCCGACGCCGTGCCCGGTGCCGTGATCATAATCGAGGCCGGCCTGCCATAACGCCGCCCGGGCGAAGCTGTCGAGTTGCGCTCCGGTGACGCCATCGGGAAACACGGCCTTGGCGATTGCGATGTGCCCCTTGAGCACGCGCGTGAAACGGTCCCGCATTTCGTTGGTCGGCTCGCCGACCGCGACCGTCCGCGTCACGTCGGTGGTGGCGTCCAAATACTGGGCGCCGGAATCGATCAGGAACGGGGCGCCCGGGAGGATTTTGCGGTTGGTTTTGCGGGTGACGCGATAATGCACAATGGCGCCATTCGGCCCGGCCCCCGAAATCGTCGGGAACGAGACATCCTTGAGCTCGCCGGTTTCACGGCGGAAGGTTTCCAGCGCTTCGACGGCATCGATCTCAGTCAGCCGGCCGCTTGGCGCCTCGCTGTCGAACCAGGCGAGAAAGTTGACGAGCGCGGCGCCGTCGCGACGATGGGCGGCGCGGCTGCCGGCGATCTCGGTTTCATTTTTGACCGCCTTCATCACGGAAACTGGATCGGACCCCGGTGGCGCCTTGCCGCCATGCTCGGTGATGGCGAGCGCGATCGCCTGCGATGCCGTCGCCTGGTCGAGCCGCACAGTCAGGTGTCGCTCGCCGAGCGCCGCAAGGTCGGCGGCGAAAGCATCGGACGGTTTTATGTCGGCAAGGCCGCCAAGCGCGGCCGAGGCGGCATCGGTCATCTTGCCGGCATCGATGTAGAGCGAGGCGAGACCGGTCGCCGGCACGATCGCCCAGGCGAGCGGCAAAGGCGTGTGCGCGATATCGGCGCCGCGGATGTTGAACGTCCAGGCGACGGCATGCGGATCGGAGATCACCAGCGCATCGGCCTTGAGCTTGGCAATCTCGGCACGCACGCGTCCAAGCTTCGCCCCAGCCGGTTCGCCGGCGAACCGCAAGTCGTGCGGCACCACCGGTCCGCGCGGTGGTGCGGGACGGTCGCGCCAGATTTCATCGATCGGATTCGGCTCGGTCGCGACAAGCGTGACGCCGGCTGCCGCGCAGGCCTTGACATAGCGTTCTGCCGCTTCGGCCGAATGCAGCCACGGGTCGTAGCCGAGCCTCTGCCCGGCGGTGAGGTTGACCTCGATCCAGGCCGCCGGCGGCCGCTCGATGAGGTGCTCGATCGTAAACAGCGCTGGGTCGACCTGCTCCTTCGCCGCCAACGTGTAACGGCCGTCGACAAAAAGCGCCGCCCGGTCGGCCATGATGACGGCGACACCGGCCGAGCCGGAAAAGCCGGTCAGCCATTCGAGCCGCGCTTCGCTCGGCGGCAGGTACTCGTTCTGAAAACGGTCGGCATGGGGCACGATGAAGCCATCAAGCCCACGTCGCTGCAGTTCTTCCCGCAAGGCAGCGACGTGCGGCGCCGATACGGCGGCCGCCGGCGGATCGTCGAAATTCTGGAAAACGGCGTGACAGGCTTGCGGCGTCTCGTTCATCTCCATGGCGCCTCACACCGCGACCCGCTGTCTGTCACGCCAGCGGTCCCGGATTGTTGCGATAGCGGGTCTTGATCGCGTCGGCACTCATATAAGCGAGCGCCTGAATGGTCAGTGTCGGATTGAAGCCGCTCATTGACGGATTGGTCGAGCTGCCGACGATGAACAGGTTGGGAATGTCCCAGCTCTGGCCGTATTTGTTGACGACCGAGGCCTTCGGATCGTCACCCATGCGTGTGCCGCCTTGGGGATGCGGCCCGGGCGCGCCGGAACCCAGCGGCGCACGCCAGACATGGGCAGCGCCCATCGCGCGGCCGATCTCGTCCATCTTCGGCTGCATGTATTCGAGCTGCTTGCGCTCATTGGGCCGTCGCCAGTCATAGGTGATGCGCGGCGCCGGCAGCCCCCATGCATCGCGTATATCGGGGTCGAGATCGATGGTGTTGTCGGCATAGGCGAGGTTCTCGGTCTCCGACATGATCGAGACGTGCCGGGCGAAATACTTGGCAAAGAAATCGCGGTAGGCCGCGCCCCAGCGCGGCACGCCCGGAGGCGGATTTAACGCCAGGGCGGCACCGATCGGCCCACCATCGGCGTTGGCGGTCGCGACCGCGATCTGCGTGCCGCGGATGAATCCCAGCCCGGCATGGTCGAAATTGTCGGCATTGAGGTCGTCAAAGCTCCATTTCTGCGCATTCGGCCCCATGAAATTGTTGATGTAACGGTCGTCGAATGCCGCGTACGCCTTGGCGGAGATATGGGCCATGATGTGCTTGCCCAATTGTCCGCTCGAATTCGCAAGCCCGTCGGAGAATTTCGCCGTCTTCGACAGCAGCAGCAGGCGCGTATTGTCGTAGATGAAAGTCGAGAGAATGACGATGTCGGCTTCGATCGTGTTGTCGGAGCCGTCTGGGCCGTAATAGGAAACGCCGGTGGCGCGTCCGGAATCATCGCTGCTCACGCGATGGCACATCGCGCCGGTGACAAGCTTGAAATTGCCGCTGGCGTCGGCTTCCGGCAGCTTGGTGACCAGCGTGCTCGATTTCGCGCCGTTGTGACAGCCAAAAGTCTGGCAGAATCCGCAATAGGTACAACCCGGCCGGCCGTTGTAGGCTTTCGACAGAATCGCGTGAGGCGGCGCGAACGGATGATAGCCAAGGTTCTTCGCCGCGGCGTCGAAGATCAGGCTCGACTGGTCGGCAGCGAGCGGCGGCAGCGGATAGTCGCGGCGGCGCGGCGCCTCGAAGACATTGCCGCCTTCGACCTTGCTGCCTTGAAGGTTGCCCGCCTTGCCGGACACGCCGAGATCATATTCGGCGCGATCGTAGAACGGCTCCAGCTCGGCATAGCCCAGCGGCCAGTCGGCAAGCGAAGTTCCTTCCGGGATCGCACCGATACCGTAGCGTTCGATGGTGCGGCTGCGGGTGCGGAAATCATCTTCGTGGAAGCGCCATGACACCGCGCCGTAATGGATGGTACCGCCGCCGGCATTGTTGCCATAGGCGAGGCTGCGCAGCGGCGTTGCCCGCGCGCGGGCATTGGGCCGCCACGTCACCGGCTGGCGCTTGGGGTCCGGCCGAAGGTCCTGGCGCTGGAAGAAACGCAATTCGTCACGCGCCTGAAAATCCGCGTTGGTCGGGCGCGGTCCGCGCTCCAGCCCGATCACCTTCATGCCAGCGCTCGCGAGTTCAGCGGCGAGGATCGCGCCAGCGGCGCCCATGCCGACGATGACGACGTCAGTCTTTTCGGTGGCCATGGGGTCCCCGCGTTTTCAAGGTTGCAAGCCTGGCGCGCAGTGTAACTGAGGGGCGCCGCGAGTCACTACGACCCGGGATAAATTTCATTGACTTGGGGCGGGATGCGTTCAGCTGGAAACGCGTTCGGCCGATCCTGTGCCAGGAATCCGCGGCGCAGCAGTTGAACAGGTACGGACATGGCTGCCGCTCAGCGGCCGCCGTTCGGTGTCCTTCCCGCAGTGTGACCGATGCAGTATGTTTCCGCCGTGCCTTGGCGATGGAGTGCTGGCGATGGCCCGGTTCCGGTTTCTTTCGATATGTGTGGTAGCCGCGGGTCTTTGCCCGACGGTGGGCGCCTTGGGGGCTGAGCTGTCGCAGACGCAGAAGATCCCCGATTTCGCAACCACCGCCAACACCGGCTGGATTCTCGATCGGGCCGTCGGCGTGGATGACCTCATTCCTCCCTCCGAGGGGCCAGGCCCCGTCACTTTCGACCGAGCACATCCCTATTATCCCAATAACCGCGGGCCGCGCTCGACCTACCGCGTGGCGGACCTTTCCAACCCGATCCTGCAGCCGTGGACGATCCCTTCGATGAAGAAGGCGAACGATGAAGTGCTCGCCGGGAAGGTCCCGTTCCGAGCGCGGGAACGATGTTGGCCGGTCGGCGTGCCCGGTTTCGACGCCTATTCGCCGATCGAGTCGTTCTATTTTTACCAGCGTCCCAAAGAAGTGGTGATGATTGCCCAGGCCGGACCGGAGATCCGCCACATCTATCTTGATGTGCCGCATTCGAGCGAGGTGACTCCATCATGGTATGGCGAATTGATCGGTCATTATGAGAACGGCGACACGCTGGTGATCGACACCGTCGGCATCTCGTCAAAATCTTATACCGATAATTACCGCACGCCCCATACCGACCAGCTCCACGTCATTGAGCGCTTCAAGCTCGCGGCCGATGCGCGAACCATCGACGTGTCGATCTACGTCGAGGATCCGGGCGCCTTCACCATGCCATGGCGCGCCATCCAGCGTTGGCAGCGTGTCGAACAGCAGCCGATACAGACCTATCAATGCAATGAGAATAACGGGGACTTTTTCAATCAGGGATTGGTCCCGATGCCGGAAGCCACGACAATCGATTTTTGACGCCGGATTTCCAATTCGCTCGCGAAGATCGCTGCGCCTGGTCCGCAAATCCGTTTCCAGGCGGGGCTGCTTTCATTTAGAGCTTTGCTTTTGGCTTACGAAAGTCAAAGCGTGGCCATAGTCACGGTAAAGGTGCATGAAATCGTCAACCAGCTCGTAGCAAACGATCACCTTGCGCGTCTGTGCAAACCACGCCGCGTTGATGTAGCCGCAGCTCTTCATTTCCAGCGCAAGCGGCCGTGGCCATGCCAGTTCGTCGGAAATGCCGTCGGCGATTTCCAACAGGTGCAACGATCGCATGGCTTCGGCTAGCATGTCGTATTTGCCGTTGCCGCTGCCGTAGTTGACCTCGATCTCGGCTTTCGGCTGTCGTGCGCTGCGGCGATGAGCTTCCAAAACGAGGTTCCAACCTGAAACCGCCTTGTCGTAATCATTCCTGCAACTGCGCTGCCGCCCTTCCGGCAGCTTTGAATCTCGCGCGAGGTCCTTGAATTTGATGGGGTCGGACCCGACCATGATGCATACAATCTTGTAGGCGCGCTGTTTGTCGAGGCCGTGTTCATCGTGAAAGTAAAGAGGCTCCCTTTCGAATTGATTGCGCCGATGGCTCAAGAACCAGCCTTCCGCCGCGTCGACGAGAACGCGATGCGAAAACGTGGTTGCGAGGTGAAGCAGCTCGACAATCGCAAAATAGTCCGCCGCGTCCTCCTCCGGTCCGAGCATCGGGATTGCCAAGTCCGCCACCATCGCGTGGGCCAATTCGTGGAGCATGACAAAAACAACGTTGCCGATAACGAATTTAACCAAGTCCTCGCGCGCGGTTTGAGAAAGTTTTCTCAATCGCGGACTGCCTTGAAACAAGCGCGCAACCTTGCTGATGTCTCGCTGAAATGCGTCGGCTGACGGCGGCGACGATGGGGCCGCGGCGGGAGGGCCGCCGGCGAGCGCGGTGAAGACAACGGTGCAGATGGTGGCGCACGCAGGCCACGAACGTGCGGCCGCATTGGTGATCCTGCAAGAGGCTGCGCATCGTCGATTTTTCATTACCGACTCCGAAGAGGTCAGATAAAACCTGTGTCCCGGTAATATCGTTGCACCAAGACTTCTATCGAGAACGTCAGATGGCAAGCGTGAATAGCGCCCCGGGCGCACCCGGCATTCGCCCGACCTGGACCTCCAGCGCCAAGGACACGGTGACGACCGCGCTTGGCGCCAGTCGAGTTTGGGTGACCCTGGGTTACGGGATCATCAACGAGGTCTACTGGCCGGCGACCGGACAACCGCAGGTTCGCGATCTCGGTTTCATTGTTGCGGGGCCATCCGAATGGTTCGAGGTCAAGCGCGTCAATCGCTACCGCATTTCGATCCCGGAACGAAATGTGCCGCTTGTTCGAATCGTTCATGACGGCGACGGTTACCAGCTGGAGCTCGAAGTCGTCCCGGACCCGCGTCGCGACGTGATTCTGATCAAGTTTCGACTAACCAGCGAGAATATGAAGCTCTACCCTCTGCTCGCCCCGCACCTGAACAACAGCGGCGAACATAATAACGCGCGAGCCGGACAGGATTTGGTGGCGTGGAAAGATGCGAGCGCGCTTTGCCTGGTCAGCGATACCGGCTTTTCGAAAACGAGCGCCGGTTATGTCGGGTATTCCGACGGCTGGCAGGATTTTGCCCAGAACGGAAGGATGGCCTGGACCTATGCAGAGGCCTTAGCTGGGAACGTGGCGCTGTTCGGCGAACTGCGGGCAAATCAGGGCACACTCGCTTTGGCGTTGTCGGATTCCATTATTGGAGCGCGCACAAAGGCCCGGTCCAGCATCAGTGAAGGATACCCTTCGGTCCGGCAACGGTTCGTCGGTGGATGGCAGGAGTGGGGGAAAACCCTGATTATTCCGGATGCTCCCGCCGATATTCAGCGGGAAGCCCACCTTTCGGCGGCAATGCTGAAGGTCCATCAGGACCGCAGCTTCCCCGGCTCCATCGTCGCCAGCCTTAGCGTACCGTGGGGCAATTCGAGCGACAGTTCGGGCGGATATCATCTGGTATGGCCGCGCGATTGCGTGGAAGCGGGTCTCGCGCTCCTGACGGTCGGACAGATCGAAGATGCCCGAGCCATGTTGTCCTATCTTATCGCGATTCAAAATTCCGACGGCAGCTGGAGCCAGAATTGCTATCCCGACGGCCAGGCGTTCTGGACCGGTATTCAGCTCGACGAGGTGGGTTTTCCGATCATCCTCGCTGCCAAGCTTGCCGAACACGACGCGCTCGGCGGTTTGGGTGGTGTCGGCACGATGATCCGGCGTGCGGCGCAGTATCTTGTTTACCGCGGCCCCATGAGTCCGCAGGACCGCTGGGAAGAAAATTCCGGCATCAGCCCGTTTACATTGGGGATCGAGATTGTTGCCCTTATTGCCGCCGCGGCATTTCTGGATGTGGAAGAAAGTGGCTTCGTTCTCTCGTTGGCAGATTATTGGAACGAGCGAATCGAGGACTGGACGTATGTCCTTGATGGACCCCTCGCGCGGCGATTCGGCGTCGACGGCTATTACGTCAGGATCGGGCCTGCGGCAACTCAGGGTGGTTTGCAGGGACGCATCTCCGTCGCCAATCGGGACGGCGAGAGCCTTCCAGCGGTCGCCCTGATCGGGATGGAATATCTGTACCTCGTTCGATTGGGGTTGCGGGATGCCCATGACCAGCGCATCCAGAATACCAGCAGGGTTACGGAGGCGCTGCTCAAGGTCGAAACCCCGCTGGGGGTTGCCTATCACCGTTACAACGACGACGGCTATGGCGAGCACGCCGATGGCAGTCCGTACGATGGCGATGGCATCGGGCGCGCCTGGCCGCTTCTGACCGGCGAGCGCGCCCATTTTGAGCTGCAACTGGGCAACGATCCATTGCCCTGGCTTGAGATGATGACGCGGATGACCGGCCCCGTCGGTCTTATTCCCGAGCAGGTGTGGGACGCTTCGCCGTTGCCCGAGGCTCGGACTGGAGCCAGGAAAGCCCACAGGAAGCGCCATGCCCCTCGTCTGGGCGCATGCGGAATTTCTGAAGCTTTTATCTGCGTGGAAGAGCGGCCGCCCGCTGGAATTGCTGACCGCCGTCGAGAACCACTTGCGCGGCGAACAGGTGAAGCCCAGAACATGGCACTGGCGGACCAATGCGCCGTTTGATGCGCTCCCGGTGGATCGGGATTTCCAGATCGAAGCGCTCGATCCCTTTGTCCTTCATCTGGGGTTCGATGGATGGCACGACGTTGTCGATAAGCCCTCGTCACCCCTGCCGTTCGGTGGCCAAGGGGTGCGGCTTTCGCAGCCCGAGCTCCAGGGCCGGGGCGTTCTCGATTTCACCAGGTACTTCCTCGATGAAGCACGATGGGAGGGCACGGATTACCACGTGACCCTTGCCGTAACACCGCAGCAGCATATGTCGAAAGGCCTGCGAGATGTTGCAGCCCATCCGTGCATGAGATGAGCCCAGGCGATTGATTCGGGGCAAAGCGCGGCGCGCAAGCCCGTTGGCAATGTCAGGTCCGACGCATGCGCTCGATGTGCATGCGCGCGAGAAACGGGACCAGCGGATGCGCTCCCATCGCGACCATCGTTTCGAGGTCGAGCGCGATGAGCGCGCGGCGCTGATCGGCTGAGAGATCAAATTCGTCGGCATAGGCTGCCGGGTCTGCATGAAAGCTCTCCCGCTTGTCCTGTTCGTGGGCGAGCGCGTGCAACGCGCGCGTCAGCTCCACGAGTTCCGGTCGGATCGCGGGGTAATGCGCGGTCTGGGAAGCGGGCGAAGTCTCGGTGAAGCCGAGCGAGGCGTAATTGTGATGCCAGCTCGGGTCCATGGAAACGATGTCCGGCTTGCGTTCGCCAAGCGCACCGGCGGCGCAGGCCCAGCACCGCAGTTCGATGTTGCCGGTGTCGTCGAGCTCGGCCTCGTCATAGCCGATCAGCGATTTGAGCCTTCCCGCCGCCAGCTTGGCAAGCAGCGCGTTGTCCCAGTCGAGCTGCGGATCGGCGTAGCGGTTGGTGCCTGGGAAATGCGACATGCCGCCGCTCGCCAGCACCGCGGTACGCAAATTGAGCGCGCTGACACTGCGGGCCACTGCCTGGCCGAAGGCATAGCATCGCTCCGGCGTGGGTTGCGGCGGCAGATAGGCATTGACGAAGATCGGCAATACGGGGTCTGCGAGGCCGAGATGTGTCAACGGAATGCCGATGGCGTAATCGATTTTCGCCGTGGAGGTGAACGCCGGATCGAAATTCTGCCGATAAAGTTCGCGCACCAACTCGAACCCGATCTCGCTCGGCACCTTCCAGTGAAATTTTCGGCCGGCGAATTCGCCGCGCGCCTCACCGCCCACATGGATGGTGAATGGGGGCGCAACATTGTGAAAGAACTGCTCACAATGATCATTCGAGAAGATGATCCACAGATCGGGTTTCATCGCCTTCAACCGGTCGCCGATCTGGCGCGCGACGCTGCGGACCTTTTCGATATTCGCCTTGTCCTCGGTCTCCGGCATGGTGAAGAACTGCGGCGCATGGGGCAGCATGGCCCCGCCAATGACCGTCGATCGCATGCGTGATTCCGTCCTTCGCGTTCGCGTGTTCGTTTTACCACGGGACCCGCCGGGGAGGCGAAGCCGACAAGCGGTCCTCAAGCGCCCCGCTATGCTGTCAGAGCAGGAGGCAGATCATGGCCGATGCCGCATTGATTGCATTGGCCGGGACGATCAGCGTCGGCGAAGCGACGCACGCATACGATGCGCTCGCAACAATTCCGGCAATAGAGCACGATGCCAAAAAGTTGCAGAGTTTTCGAACAAGATCGTGTGCAAAATCAATCAAAGGCAATCAAGCAGGAACTGGTTCAGGCCGAGCGCATCCGCTTTAGAAATCGCGCGCGACGCGCAAGCCATCAGTATAAAACGCGTCGTTCACGCCGTTTGCCGTGCGAGCCGCTGAACGGAGGTCGCCCTGGTATTCCTCCCACGACCCTCCGCGCACCACCCGCCCATTGCAATCGCCGTCGAGCCACGCTGATCCATCCGTCGGGCTTGCGGCGGTGTAGTTCTCATTCCAGCAATCTTCGACCCACTCCGCGACATTGCCGTGCATGTCGTGAAGGCCAAAGGCGTTGGCCGGAAACGTTCCAACCGGAGCAGTCTTTTGCCGATCGGGGTCTGGGGCGCCTGAGCCATCGACGCGGCTGTCGAAATTCGCCACCCTTGGCGAAAGAGTTGCTCCAAAAGCAAACGGCGTCGTGCTGCCAGCGCGCGCTGCGTATTCCCATTGCGCTTCCGAGAGCAATCGATAAGGCTTGCCGGCCTTGCCGCTGAGCCAGGCCACATAAGCCTTGGCATTGCCGAATGAAATATTCACGACAGGGCGCTTTCCGCGTCCCCAACCTTCATCGTCTGGCCGGTAGCCGCCGCAGCCGCCCTCGTTCACGCACGAGTCCCATTCATCGAAAGTGATTTCGAATTTGCTGACAGCAAAGGGATGGGTAATGGTGACCCGGTGGGCGGTTTCGGCACCGCGAAATGGCTCGTCTGCAGGCGAGCCCATGGTGAATTCGCCGGCGGGTATGACGACCATTTCCGGACAGTCGCTGCAATCAAGGAACGTTACAGGGGATTCGGTCACCTTCCAGATGACGGGAGGGGCGGCGAGACGTCGTTCCGGTGCAAGCGTGTCGAGGCGCGCCCGGGACGAGGAAACAAGAACTGCCGTCTTGGCTTTGATCTCTGCAAACTGGGCGTCCCTTCCGGTCTCGGCTCCGTACGCAGCGATGGCAAGCATCGTGCAGGCGAGAAGTCCGACGCATACGCCGTTCGTCATTTCTTCGATTCCTCCATCAGCATCGAGACAGGCGACGCAAAACCGTCGCGAAGCCTTTCACGCGCGGCTGAAACACCTATAACTCAGGGCTGAACGGAAGCTGACAGTGACAATCCGCAATCGCTTGGGTCGGATCGCTGGAGGCAAACGATACATTCCCAGCGCGGACACATCTCCTGCCATTGCCGACATCAAAGCAACGACTTCAATAGGTCCTGCCTATGGTGAGGACAAGCGGGAACCGCCGTTGCGCAGCTTTCGCAAACGTTCGGCCAAATCTCCGTCGGGCTGAGATTTCGCCTCGCCTGCGGCGCCGGCGAAGGCGTCGGCATGAATGCCCGCCGATTCGCTCAGGATGCGGTCGATCGGTCCGGCCTTGTCCGATGTCATCACCATTTGCGCGACCTGAGCGGCAAAATCGTTGATGCGCTTGCGCAGCTGCGCGGATTTATCGCGCTCGGCCATCCAGGTTTCTTCCGCCTCGCGCCTGAGCGCGGCGAGTTCCGCCTGCGACTGGTCGCGTTCCCGATTCGCTTGTTGCATCTGGTTCTGCATGGCACTCCATGCTGCCCGCAGTTGCTCTTCACCGGCGCTCGCCGAAGCCTTGTAACTCGTGAACTGCGCCATCAAATCCTTGATCTCGGCATCGCGCTGTTGGAGCAACTCGTCACGTTCGACCGACCACGCCTCGAGATCGTCGATGCGACTCGCGCGCGTTTCGAGCGTGTGAGTGGCCGTCTGCAGCAGACGCTGCAACGAGCTCCACCTCGGCTTGCAACCGCTCGACGGCCGCGTCATGTCCTTGCTGCGCCGCCGCCATGTCCTGCTGGAGTGCGCGCGCTTCATCATCTCGCTGCCCGATGAGGCGGTCGCGATCGGCAACCCAGCTTTCAAGCTCCGCGATGCGGGCGGCATGGGACCCGATGGTGCTGCCAGCCTCGCCGAAGCGCCGCTCCAGTCCGCTCTTTTCTCCAAGCAGACGCTCGACCAGCGCCTCGTGTTCGCCCGCATCCTGCTCGTGCTGGCGGATGACCTGATCCCGCTCGCCGATCCAATTCTCCAATTGCGAGATCCGGCCGGCATGCGAACTCGATCGTTTCGCCGGCGTCGCCAAGCCGCCGCTCCAGTCCGCTCTTTTCGCCAACTAGACGCTCGACCAGCGACTCGTGCTCGCTCGCATCCTGTTCGTGCTGGCGAATTCGGCGGTCGCGCTCGCCGAGCCGCCCTTCGAGATCGCCAATCCGGTCGGCGTGCGACTGCAGCATCGTATTGGCGGAGGAGAGCGACTTTTCGAGCGAGCCCTTCATCGCCGTTCAGGCGTTCGATCTCCCGACGCAGCCCGTTCACCTCGGCATCGCGCTGGTTGAGGATGCGGTCGCGATCGGAGACGCGATCATCGAGGTCGCCTATGCGATCCTCATGGAATTTCATTGTCGCGTTCGCCGTCGCCAGCATTTTCTCGAGGGCGCTCCTCTCGGTATTCAGGCGCTCAGCGACGGTATTGTGGTCGGCCTTGTTGTTTTGGATTTCCTGGCGCAGCGAGTTGATCTCGCCGGCGCGCTCGGCGAGCTGCTGGCGCTGCTCGCCGGAAACGGATTCGAGTTCTTGGATGCGGTGGGCGCGATTATCGAGATCCTTGACGTGCAACGCGATTTCGCGCTCGAGCTGGACGACCTGCGGGCGCAGCAGGTCGACCGCATGGCGCTTCTCCTCCAGCTCCTTGGAGGAAGAAGAGACCGTGACGCGCTCGTCGAACAGGCGCCGAGCCGCCTCTTTCGCTTCGATCTGCAGTTCTTCGATCTGGGTCTTGTACTGATCGAGCTGCGTTTTCAGCACCGCGATCTCGACGCGCTGGGTGTCGGAGGCGAGGCGCTGGTCGGCGACCTCCTTGGCGGCGGTGGCAAGGTCCGCCTCCTTGGTAGAGATGGCGCGCTGACTGGCCTCGATCGCGGCGGCCTTGCCCTCATATTCCTGCTGCATATCCTGCATCTTGGCGGCCAAGGCCTTGGTCTTGGCGTCAAGGTCGTCGGTAATCGTGGTCTTGTCCGCGAGTTCGGTCTTCAGCCGGTTGATGGCCTCGGTTTTCTTCGCGATATCGGCAAGCTGAGCGGTCGCTCGCGCCTTGAGCTGCTCGATATTCATCTCCATTCGCCGCGCCGTCATCGCGAATTCGGCGCGCAGATTGTCCTTGTCAGCCTGAAATTCCGCCATCGATACCGGAATCGCGTCGGCCAGTCGGCGCTCGGTCAATCGGATCGCACGATGATGAACGGAAGGGATCAAAACGAGCGCAATCAGGCTCGCAACCAGAAATCCGCCCGCAAAGAACATGATCGTTTCGATCATGAACCCTACTCCTGCCTGCCTAGGGATTCGCTTTCAGCATCGCATAAAAGCGCCGGCCGATGCCACAAGAGTTCACGCCGGCCCGGCCCGCCGGGCACGCCCCCGCGATGCTCCCGGTCCCGTCTCGTGGCGCATGCCGATGCGGCAATTTTGCGGCCTTGACCGGAATTTGCGCATTCTCAGCCGGCAGGCCCCCCATCGGCGACCGCATGACCCCGAGAAATCGCAGATTTTTCGGACCAAGATCATGCGCAAAATCAAAGGGAACTGAGCGGGGGGGCGATCAAGCCGAATGCATCCCGCTCTAATGCGCTGCCCGTTCGAGGCCGCGCGCGATTTCGCTGTGGATTTTCTCCAATTCCTCGGCGCTGCGACGCCCGCGCGGCCGGGCAATCGGCACTTCGGCGATCACCCGCGCCGGACTTGGCGACAGCAGGAATACCCGATCGGCGAGACCGATCGCCTCGTCCAAATCGTGGGTGACGAGCAGCGTCGTCACGCGCCGGCTCACGACGAGGGCCGCAAGTTCGTCGCGAAGCTTCGCGGCGAGGCCGACATCGAGGGAGACGAAAGGCTCGTCGAGCACCAGAAGATCGGGCTTGACCGCAAAGGCGCGCGCCAGTGCCACACGCCGCGCCTGCCCAAGCGACAACTCGCCTGGGTAATGGGTGCGATGAGCGTCAAGGCCGAGCACGGAAAACAGCGCATCGAGATCGGCGTCGGAGGCTTCGGGCGCCCCCAGCCTGACATTCTGGTCGACGGTGCGCCAGGGCAGCAGGCGCGGCTCCTGGAATACCATTCCGAGCCGGCCATGGGCGGGCAGGCGGACCACGCCCGTGAAGTCGCGATCGAGTCCGGCGACGATGCGCAGCAACGTCGTTTTACCGCAGCCGGACGGCCCGACCAGCGCTCCGACCGAGCCGGCTGGCAAGGTGAATGCGAGATCGCCCAGCACGTCGAGCCGGCCGCCCGATGCCCTTGCGTAGAATTTGCGTTTGATGCTGACGTCAAGCTGCCCTGGGCCGCCAGCGGGAGACACGTCTTTCAATCGGCTGCACCAGGAATGTTTCGACGGCGAGCATGACCAGCACGAAGGCAACAGAATAGGCGAGGATGCGGGTCACGTCGAACAGCTGGAAGGCGGTCCCGATCTCGAAGCCGACGCCGTCGGGACGGCCCAGCAATTCCACGATCAGCACGATTTTCCAGACCAGCGATAGGCCGGATCGCGTCGCCGCGGCAAGATAGGGCGCAAGCTGCGGAAGCAGGACGTGGCGAAGCCGATCCCAGCTGCTCAGGCGGAAAACCTGCGCCATCTCGTCGAGCTGGCGGTCGAGCGAGCGGGCGCCCTCGCGCACCGTGACGGTTGCGGTCGGCAGCTTGTTGAGGGCGACGGCGGCGATGGCGGCGGTCTCGGTGAGACCGGCCCAGACGTAGGCCAGCACAATGATGACGAGCGCCGGCAGGTTCAGCAGCGCCACGAGCCAAGGATCAGCCAGCCGGTCGATGAGCGGCGAGCGGCCCATCCATAGGCCAAGTGTGGTCCCGAGCGCCATGGCGATGACGAATGATACCGCAACCCGGGCGAGCGTCACGGCGAGCTGATGTTCCAGTACGCCGGACTGCGCCTCGTTCCAAATCGCGAGAAAGACTGTTTGCGGCCCGGGAAACAGACGCGATTGCGCGAGTCTCCGACCCGACATACCAGACAGTGATCATCAGGACGAGCGAGAAGAGCCGTACCGCGATATTCAATCGGTTTTCCCTGGGTCGTAAAAAGTGGCCTTATCGAGGTCGCGGGCTGGGCCGACAAGATCGGTCCCGCCAATCGCGGCAAGCACGTGGTAAAGCGCCTGCGCGTCGGCCACCTCCTGCGCAACCGGACGGCGCGGAATGCCCTCGCTGTAGCGCTGCCGATAGATGTCGAGACCGGCCTTGTCGGTGACGCCGATGCGCGGCGCGAGGCGCTGCCATTCCGCCTCAGAGCCGGCGAGGATTTCCTTCGCGCTGGCGGCGACTTCGAGGAAGCGGCCCACGGCCGCGCGGTTCTTGGCCGCCCAGCCAGCGTCGAAAGCATAGCCGATCATCGCCACCGGACCTTCCGCGCCGAGGCTCTTTTCGATCGCCTCCATGTCGATCGCACGCTTGAAGCCCTTGCCCTCGAGCTCGGCGCAAAAATTCCAGAAGGTCAACGTGGCATCGTGCTCGCGCTGCAACGCCTTCGCCGACAACAGCGGCGGCGCGCCATAAACGATGGCGGCATCGTGAGCGAGGTCGAGGCTGCTACGGCGGGCAGCCGCCTGCAACAGCAGCCAGCTTTTGTCGAGCGGACCGCCGGCGACAGCGAGCTTCTTGCCTTTCAGATCGGCAAGAGCGGCGATTTGTGAATTGGCGGGCGTCATCACGGCGCCGAGCGTGCTCGAATAAGGGTAGAACACGAGATGGTCGCCAAGCGCGCGTTCGCGCGCGACCCACAGCCAGTCCGACACGATCACGTCAACCGAACCGCTGCGCAACGCAATCTTGCCCGCTTCGGTCGAAGCGAGCTCGATGGCCTGGATGTCGAGGTTCGCCTTCTTGTCGAGGCCGTGCGCGCGAACGATGTCGAGCTCCCAGGCCAACGTGCCGGTCTTTTGCGCAGCAATCCGAATGCGGTCAGCCGCACTCGCTGCCGACGCAAACAACACCGCTGCAAGCAGGGTACAAAGCATCGCCGCCCCGTACCGTCGCCGGATGCGGTCGAACACGGATGGGCGCCGTCGCGCAGACCGCCGCGAGGCCAGAGCCTCCATGTCGCGTCCTCCTCCATTTGGCGTGTTAACCGCGTGCCGGCGCCGCGGCACGCCGGGCGGAGCCCAAGCATACATGGTTTGCCGATGCCCGCTTGCGGCAAATTTTCGTTGTCGCAATGCACCGCCAGCATATGGTGGTTGCGCGGAGCGGTCGGGAGACAGCGATGCTTATCGGGGTGCCCAGAGAAATCAAAGACAACGAATACCGCGTCGGACTTGTACCGTCGGCGGTGCGCGAACTCACCGCCAAGGGACATCGCGTGCTGGTCGAAAAGGATGCCGGCCTCGCCGCCGGCCTTGCGGACGATTCCTACCAGGCTGCCGGGGCCGAGATCGCCGCAACGGCCGAGCAGGTCTATGCCGCGGCGGAATTGATCGTGAAGGTCAAGGAGCCACTCGCCATCGAGCGCAAGCGGCTCCGGCGCGGGCAGGTGCTGTTCACCTATCTGCACCTCGCGCCCGACCGCGAGCAGACCGAGGATTTGCTCGCCTCCGGCTGCATCGCCATCGCCTATGAGACTGTGACCAGCGCCCAGGGTGGCCTCCCGCTGCTGATGCCGATGTCCGAAGTCGCGGGGAGGATGTCGCCGCAAGCGGGCGCACATTGCCTCGAAAAGGAAAACGGCGGCCGCGGCGTGCTTTTGGGCGGCGTTCCCGGTGTGCCCGCTGCCGATGTGGTCGTCCTCGGCGGCGGCACCTCGGGCACTCACGCCGCGCGAATCTCGGCCGGCATGGGCGCGAGCGTCACGGTGGTCGACCGCAATCCCGATGTACTGCGACGCATCGATACGACTTTCGGCGGGACGGTCCACACCGTCTTTTCGACCCGCGACGCCGTCGAGACGCTGTGCCGCCGCGCCGACCTTGTCATCGGCACCGTACTCATTCCCGGCGCCACGGCACCCAAACTCATCTCGGCGGAAACGGTCAGGGCGATGAAGCCCGGCTCGGTGATTGTCGATGTGTCCATCGACCAGGGCGGGTGCGCCGAGACCTCCCACCCCACCACGCACTCGCATCCGACCTATATCGTGGATGACGTGGTGCACTATTGCGTCGCCAACATGCCGGGCGCCGTCGCCCGCACCTCGACTTTCGCGCTCAACAACATGACCCTGCCGTTTGTCATCGCGCTTGCCGACCGCGGCTATCGCGTGGCGCTGGGGCGCGACGTGCACCTGCGCGCGGGCCTGAACATTCACGAGGGGCAGGTCACCTACAAGGCGGTCGCCGATGCGCTGAAGCTGCCGTTCGTCCCGGCGGAGCAGGCGCTGCGAATGTGACCGCGCTGCCCTGCACGGCGCACCCGACGCATTCGCGCAGGCCGCATTTATTCGAATCTCTTGCCGCCGAGATAGACCGCATCGATCGCGTGCATGTTGGCGATGTTTTCGAGCGGATTGCCTGCGATGATGAGAAGATCGGCGGCTTTGCCCTTGGCAAGCGTGCCAAAGTCCTTGTCGATGCCGAGCGCCTCGGAGGCATTCTTGGAGAAGGACTGGATGACCTGCATCGGGGTGAGACCCGCCTCGACCATGAGGTCCATCTGGTGGTGCTCGAAGAAGCCCTGGATGAAGAAGCGATTGAGGTCGCCGCCCGAATTGGTGCCGAGCGCGATGCGTACACCACCATCAGCAAGCTTTTTGAGGTTGATCTTGTCGATCTCGAACGCGCGTCGGTTGCGCGCATTCATCGGGTCGTTCTTCTCCTCATCACGCTTCTTGGTGCGCAGCAAGGCAAGCCGCTCCGGCGACAGGCCTTTCTGGAAGAAGGGCGTATCGATCCAAGCGGGTTGGTCGGCATAGACGAACATCGCCTCCTCGCGTGCGAGCGTCGAAATCACAGTCACGCCGCGATCCTTCAGCTTGGCAACGAAATCGTCGTCGATCACGGCGTCGCGGACATTGTGGGCAAGGATGTTCACCCCTTCGTCGACGACCATCTTGGCATCCTCGTACTCGACGATATGGGCCATGGTGATCTTGCCGAACTTGCGTGCTTCATCGAAGACGGCGGCGCAGAAGGCGCGGTCGAGCTTTTTGAAACGGCCGTTTCCGTCGTCAACCCACACTTTGACGAAGTCGGCGCCATGGGCGACGATCTCGTCCACCTTGGCACGCGCTTCTTCGGGCGTCTTGTATTCGGACCCCGGATGAAACGGTGGCGACATGAAGCGGTACTTGACCGTCAGGATGCGGGCGCCGTTGAGTTCGCCTGCTTGCTGGCGCGCCTTGAACTCCACGATGTCGTCGGGGTCGAACGACATGCTGGTCGTCGTGGTGACGCCGTAGAGCGCATATTGGCGCAGCTGTGGGTCGCGCGGCGCGAGGCCGACATGACCATGCGCGTTAATGATCCCCGGAACCACGTATTTGCCGCCCTCGTCGAGGACGGTCGCGCCGGCCGGTAGCGTCACCGCTCCGGCTGGACCGATATCGCGGACGCGACCTCCCTCGATCACGATGGCAACGTCGTTTTGTGGCGGCGTCCCGGTCCCATCGATGAGATTGACGTGGTTGAGAACGGTCACCTGTGCGCATGCGCCCGACAGCGACCACGCGACAAAAAGGATGGACAGAAACGCGCGCATGAGGGCTCCGCTTGGTCGATGACAGGAGGCGCCGGCGATCTTACACGATGCGATGTCGGGTGGACACAAGGCACGATCAGGCCGTTCACAATCGCCCATCGTGGGCTTCTCGTGTACCACAACATAAGGTCTGAGGTATTTCGTTCGCTGCGGCGAGGCGCTATGACGAGCGAGGTATTGGGCGCTTGTCAATGCGAAGCGTTGCGAAGGTTGACGACAGCGAAGAAGCGAAGGCCCGTGCCCGGCTTCTCGCCCATTTTGAGGATAATCCAGAGGCAGTGTTCTACAGTCGGCAACTCGAAGTTCTTTTTGAGCGCGAGTATTTTCACTGGGTCACAAACAGGGCTGTGCGGCGCTTGGTCGAAGAAGGCCGGATTATTAGCGAATTAAGAAGGCTAGCTCTCGGATCGGAGATAAAGCTCTTGTTGGAACAGAAGGTACCGTTTTTACAAGCGAACTGCTGGCGAGGTGTTTGATCTAGTGGCCCGAGTTCAGCTAAAGAACAGGGTAAAGTCGCTTTAGCTTGACGCGCGCATCTTTGGTTGTGAACTGCCAGTCAGCTTTGGCGTGGTGTTTGTTTCGATATGATTGCCACGACTTGATTTCCTTGGCGAGGGCTTTGCGGTCGGGAATTCGGCGATCGAGGCACTGCTGAGCCAACACGCCAAGCTCCGATTCGGCCATATTGAGCCAGCTGCCGTGCTTTGGGGTGTAGTGCCATTCAAAGCGCTCGACGAGACGGCGCGCCTCTGCGGCCGGAAACGCTTCATACAGCGATGCTGGTTTGTGGGTGTTAAGATTGTCCTGGACCAGCACGATCTTTTCGGATTCGGGAAAAAGCTCGTCGGCTACTGTCTTGAGCATATGGGCATAGTCGATGGCGGTTCGTTGATCCGTTACGGTGACATGCCGTCGTCCTTCCAAAGGCGCGAACACCATGAACACATTGGCCGTTCCGTTACGTTTGTACTCGTGGTCGGAGCGCGCGGGACGCCCCTTCTCCATTGGGACTGGCTCTCGCGTATCGGCCAGCAATTGCTTCGAAGATTCATCGAGGCACACCAGCGGAAAATCCATATCGCGCGGACGATGGTAGACTTCCAGAACGTCCTCCATGGCGGCTACGAACGCGCTATTCTGCTCCGGCGGGATAACCCACTGCTCCTTGCGGTGAGGTTTGAGTTCGTTTTTTTTAAAACCCGCCCGATCGTGTTGTCGCTCGCAGCCTCCACGATCTTGAGTTCTACGACCTTTTCCTCCAATAGCCGCAACGTCCATCGCGCATGTCCGACGGGAGCCGATGAGCAGGCCAGCGCAATCAGTTTAGCTTCCTTCTCGCCGTCAAAAATCGGCGCCACCGGCGGCGTCATCCGCTGCTTGCGCGTCAAAACCGCGTCAAGCCCCTGTTCTACATACTGCTTGCGTACCCTCCAACACAGATGTTCGCAGCACCCCACCGCTTCGGCAATTCGACCGTCGGTCCATCCCGAACCCCGCTTGCCACTATCGGCATGCAGCAGAATCCTCGCCCGCACCTGGCAACGCGCCGAACACTTTCCCTTGCGCGTTATCTCTTCAAGTTGGGCCTGTTCCGCGCCGCTCAATTTGACTACATGGGTCTGCTTGCGCATCTTCGCCTCCCTCGCTCGAATCACGGGGAAAGCGAATCATTCAATCCCTTCTATTTTGTTGACGCGAGCCACTAGTAAACCGGTACAGCAGTTCAGCAAGCGACGGTACGCTTGGTTTGCAGGGAGAGCATCTTGTGCTCGCAGCGTTTGCCCGAGGACGTTACGTATTAACGGGTGAAGCCACAAGGCAGCATCAAGGTCGTGAGTGGAGTGAAACGGAGCACAACCTCGATTTTATTTTTGAAAGAGACGGGGTGGCCTATGGAATAGAGGTCAAGAACACGCTTGGTTACCTTGATCTTGAAGAGTTCGTTATCAAGGTGAGAATGTGTAAGCAACTCGGGCTTACGCCGATTTTTGCCGTTCGATCTCTTCCGCGAACGTGGATCAGTGCGCTGGTTCAGGCAGGTGGTTTCGCGATGGTGATGCAGTATCAGTTTTAT
This sequence comes from uncultured Alphaproteobacteria bacterium, assembly GCA_963844635.1. Taxonomy (GTDB): domain Bacteria; phylum Pseudomonadota; class Alphaproteobacteria; order Rhizobiales; family Xanthobacteraceae; genus JAJPKK01. Next base: position 27,363 of record CAWJPD010000008.1, on the reverse strand, counting down.
CCTTGGACGCACGCTGAATTGGCGCAGGAGATACGGGGAAAGTTGGGGTTGCCGGTTGATACCCCGAGAAGGATCGAGGCTGGGACCATGGAGCGGTTCGAGCATTGGGTTCGGGGGCCGAAGAAGGTTGAGGTGAGCACCTCGAAGGTGGAACGGCTGCTGGAGAGGTTTGAGGCCGGTCGAAGAACCGCAGGCAACAGCGCTCCCATGTGAATTCGTTTTCGGATTCACATGGGAGGAATGCCAACTAACTGGTGTTGCTGGAGGTTTCGCGTACCTCTATGAATAGACTTATTGTCTGGTGTCCCCAGCGTTAGCCGTTTTTTTTTGTTCGTACAATCTAAGGTTGCCATCGCCGTATTCAGGCGTGCAAGCAACGTCCCGGGTGGTCCCGCGGAGACGAGTCACCACGCCGGGCAGCTTTCGTCACCTCGACCTCAAACTCGGCGACGGTCAGGGCCACGGTGGCCAGGACGGCTGCCGCCTCCGCTTCGACCTTCTCGTCGACGCTGGCATGAACGACTGTATCAGTCATCGGGATATCCTTAACGCACAATACCGCTGAACGAACGGCATTCTTTTAGTTTAGAACCGATCCCAAACTGATCGATGATTTGCGGGCGCTGGTCGAGCCGGAGACACGCGGCGATCCGCATCGCCGCTGTTGTGGACCTGCAAGAGCCTGCGCAAGATTACGCAAGGCCTGCGCGACATGGGCCATAAGATCGGCCGCACGGTGGTCGGGGAACTGCTGCCCAGGCTTGGCTATAGCCTGCAGAGCAATCGCAAGACCCGCGAAGGGGCGAGCCATCCGGATCGCAACGCTCAGTTCACTTATATCAATGCTCAGGTGAAGGCGGCGCTGGCGGCGGGCGAGCCGGCGATCTCGGTCGACACCAAGAAGAAAGAACTGGTCGGCGATTTCAAGAATGGCGGCCGCGAATGGCGGCCCAGGGGTTCACCCGATCCGGTCCGCGTCCACGATTTCGTCATTCCTGAACTCGGCCGGGCAGTGCCTTACGGGGTCTACGATATCGCCGACAATGCCGGATGGGTCAGCGTCGGCATCGACCACGACACCGCGACATTCTCAGGGACGCGGGAGTGAGGCGGGCTTGATCGGCCCCCGAGCGAAGTGATGCCCGCTGGACATCGCCGCGAAAATCCTCGCCTGATCCGGTAAGTGTCAGCCGGCCTGTAAGCCGGGTTCTGTAGGGCACCAACGGTGGTGCGCGACGACCATTCCTCTGCAACGCCGGTTGCCCGGCGCTTCAAGCAACCCACCCGGACGGCAGGATTCGGACATCGATCCCGAGCACCGCGCCAGTTACGGCACGATGGCCCACGCCGTCCCTATTCGGTCTTGCTCCCGGTGGGGTTTACCATGCCGCCCGCGTTGCCGCCGGCGCGGTGCGCTCTTACCGCACCTTTTCACCCTTGCCGCGACGAGACGCAACGTGTCGCGGCGGTTTGTTTTCTGTGGCACTTTCCCTGGGGTTGCCCCCGCCGGACGTTATCCGGCACCGCATGTCCGTGGAGCCGGACTTTCCTCTCCGGCGACCTTTCGGCCGTTGCCGGAGCGGCCGTCCGGCCGGCTGACAGAGGACGAATGGGGCGCCCGGCCGTTTCCGTCAAGGCCCTGCCACGAGATAGCGGGGACCAGGCCAGCCGTGTGCAACTGCGTCTTCACGCAAGAGGAGCCCCCGGCGAAGCCAACAAACTTCCACATCCTGCGGTCCTGTCGCCACGCTGCCCGGCTCATCTGCCCTCCATTGGGACGGCAAAAACAGGACAACTTGTGTGCTAACTAATTCTAATTAGAGCGGACAACTCGTCTGCGTGCGACAGCCGGATTTCGCGGAACTTGACGCCCTTTGCAAAAACAGGTTGAATATTTTGCTTGTTGCTATCAGGAAACGTCCCGGCTTCGGGACCGCGAGCCCGACAATGTCAGGCGAAAGTTCTCGAACATCCCCCTAATCACACCATTCAGGTTGGGATACCCAAAGCAACCAAGGAGAACATTTATGCGCACCATGACATTCGCACTCACCGGCGCGGCGGCCATCGCTCTGGCGCTGGCGGTCTCCGCCGTCGACCCGGCTTCGGCGGCTTCGCCACGAAAAGCGCAATCATGCAATGGCCTCCATGACGCTTATCAGAACGGCCAATGCGTGCACACCCAATTCATCAATCCGGATCGTGTGCCGGATCCGTGTGCCGGCGGCGCGGTGTGCTATCGCTCCAGCCACAAGCACAAGCCGCAGATTCACAAGGCTTCGTAATATCGCGATCCCGGCCTGTCGCCGTTCCGGCCGGGCCTGTCGCGTTGGGCGGCGCATGCGTTTGTAAGGCGTTTGCGTCGCCGCCAGAGATTTGATTTTCGGATTCACATCCGTTGGTTGACTTTTGGCTGATCAGGTCCCGGCGGGATGGGACCAAGTTATATTTTTTAACAGACCCCTTTGAAAGCAGGCGCGGCGAGCCGCAAGCAGCTCGCCAGACAGGCGCGCGAGCCCCGGAATGCGCGTTTTGGCGCGCCGTCTCGCAAGGCCCTCACGCTGATCCATTTGCGTCGCGGACCATCGTGACATGCCGCGGATGATTTTGCCGCGCGCCCTGCGCAATACGCTGCCTGTCGACGCTGCCTGTCGACGCTGCCTACCCCACTCAGACCCTGTCAGCAATGCTGCATTGCGGAAGAACCATGACGCAAATTGGTAAGCAACCTTATATTGTGCTTGCATCAATTAAATCCGCCTTAATCATCCTGTGCATGAGACCACCATGCTGCCGAGCACGAACAACAGAGAATTAGCATTTGTTATCAATGATGTAGGACGCATGCTGCGGACCTATGCGGATTACAAGGCAAGCCAGTTCGGCATGACCCGCGCGCAATGGGTGGTGCTGGCACGGCTCGACAGGAGCGAGGGGCTGAAGCAATCCGAACTCGCCGAAATTCTTGATGTCCAGCCGATCACGCTGACCCGCCTCCTCGACCGGCTCTGCGCCAATGGACTTATCGAGCGCCGTCCCGATCGCACGGACCGTCGCGCCAAGCGGCTCTATCTTACGGCTGCCGCGCGACCGCTGCTCGAACGCCTCGGTGCGCTCGGCGAGGAGCTGATGGCGACCGCGCTTGCGGAAGTCCCCCGGAGCAGATCAAGTCGATGATCTCCCAGTTGACCACGATCAAAGAAAACCTGCGTGCCGCGATCCAGCAGCGGGCCGCGGGCAGGCACGGAGAACCGCGCTATGCCTGAGAGCGCACTCAAAACAGTCCCTCCAGCCGCGGAGGACGAGGCAAGGGACCTTCGCGCAATGCCGCCCGTCCCGATGCCGCCAAAACGTGAGGCGGAGTCGCGCGAGGCGCCGGTCCCGTCCAAGCCGCGGAAGCGGAAAACTGTGCGCTGGGCCTCGTTCGCGCTGTTGCCGCTTGCCCTCATGGCCGGAGGCTGGTGGTACGTGACCGGCGGTCAGGTGATGTCGACCGATGACGCCTATGTGGAAGCCGAGAAGGTCGGCGTTTCCAGCGATGTCCCCGGCATCGTCCAGGAGGTCGACGTGACCGACAATGAGCACGTTGCCGCCGGCCAGGTGCTCTATCGACTTCGTCCGCGCCAGTACCAGATCGCTCTCGATAACGCCAAGGCCAATCTCGCCCAGATTGGCCTGACGATTGAATCGATGAAGCGAGACTACCAACGCATGCAGAGCGACATTGCGGCCCAGCAGGCGCAGGTCGATCTTGATCAGAAGAATTTTGATCGCGACGCGATGCTGGTCGGCAAGGGCGCGGTGACCAAGGCGGCCTACGACCAGGCGGAATTCACCTTGGCAGCCGACAAGAGCAAGCTCCAGGCCTTGCGCGGACAGGCCGAGGTGCAACTTGCGCGCCTGTCCGGCAACCCGGACATCGCCGCCACCGAGCATCCCCAATATCGGCAGGCGCAGGCCCAGGTGGAGGAAGCGCAGCGCGAACTCGACCATACGACGGTGACGGCGCCGTTCTCCGGCATTGTCACCAACGTGCCCGCGATTGCGCCCGGCAAATATCTGCCGGCTTCGACGACCGCGTTCTATCTCGTCGACACCGATCACGTCTGGGTCGAGGCAGACCCGAAAGAGACCGAGCTGACCTATGTTCGCGCCGGCCAAGCCGCGACGGTTTCCGTCGACACCTATCCCGACCGGCACTGGCGCGGGACCGTGGAGAGCATCAGTCCGGCGGCGGCGCAGGAGTTCCAGTTGCTGCCGGCCCAGAACACCAGCGGAAACTGGGTCAAGGTCGTTCAGCGCGTTCCGATGCGCGTGCGCGTCGATGCGAGCGACAAGAGCCTGCCACCTTTGCGCGCCGGGATGAGCGTCGAAGTGAGCGTCGATACCGGCCACGCGCGGGGACTGCCACACTTTCTCGCAGTGCTGTTCGACCGCTCCCCACGGCCATCGTCATGACCGCGATGCGCATCAGCGCCGGCAACAGCAACAGCGCAGCGATCACCATCTGCGTGATCCTTGCCACGCTGATGCAGGCGCTTGACACCACGATCGCGAACGTCGCGCTGCCCTATATTCAGGGGACGGTCTCGGCGAGCCAGGACCAGATCGCCTGGGTGCTCACCTCTTACATCGTCGCCGCCGCGATCATGACGCCGCCGACCGGATTTCTTGCGGCGCGTTTCGGCCTGAAGCGCCTGTTCCTGGTCTCGATGGCAGGCTTCACCTTGGCCTCAATGCTGTGCGGCATGGCGGAATCGCTTACGCAGATCGTGTTGTTCCGGCTGCTGCAGGGCGCCTTCGGCGCGGCGTTGGTGCCGCTCTCGCAATCGGTGCTGCTCAACACTTACCCCAAGGAGCGCCAGGGCTTCGCGATGGCGCTGTTCGGGGTCGGGGTCATGGTCGGCCCCGTGCTCGGCCCCGTGCTCGGCGGATGGCTCACGGAGAATTACAGCTGGCGCTTCGTTTTCTACATCAACCTGCCGATCGGCATTCTCGGGCTGTTCGGCATGATGACCTTCCTGCCGAACTCCGAGGCGAAGGGCGGCTCGAAACTCGATTGGTTCGGCTTCGGCACGCTGAGCATCGCGCTCGCCGCGCTTCAGCTCGCACTCGACCGCGGCGAGATCAAGGACTGGTTCAGTTCCGGCGAAATCTGGATCGAGGCGATCATCGCCGCATCGGCGTTCTATCTTTTCCTCGTCCACACCTTCACCGCCGATGAGCCGTTCGTCAGACCCGGACTGTTTCGCGACCGCAATTTTGCGGCCGGCATGTTCTTCATCGCGATTATCGGCCTCACCTATTATGCCTCGATGGCGCTGCAGCCGCCTTACTTGCAGGATTTGATGGGCTACCCGGTGGTGACCGCGGGCATCGTGATGGGCCCGCGAGGCGTCGGCACCATGATGTCAATGCTCATCGTCGGGCGTCTGGTCGGACGCATCGATACGCGCATCCTGCTTGGCATCGGCCTCGCCCTCACGGCATGGTCATTCTACGTCATGACCGGCTGGACGCCCGACGTATCGGAAGAAACCATCATCGCGGTCGGCATGGCCCAAGGCGCCGGCCTCGGCTTCCTGTTCGTGCCGCTGAGCGCGGCCACGCTCTCGACCTTGGCCCTCAAGGACCGCACCGAGGGCGCGGGCCTTTACAGCCTGTCGCGCAATGTCGGGTCGAGCGTCGGCATCTCGATCGTGAACGCGCTGCTGACACGCAGCACGCAAGTCAATCATGCCGACATCGTCCAGCACGTCACGGCGGTCAATCGTGCATTCGAGAACCCGAACGTCGCGCATATGTGGGATCCGCTCACCACTGCCGGACGCGCGGCGCTCGACGCCGTCATCACCCAGCAGGCGCAGATCATCGCCTACATCGATGATTACAAATTCCTGATGATCGCGACGCTCGCGGCGATGCCGTTGCTGATGATCTTCCGGAAGCCTGCCGCACGCGGCCCCGAAAATCATCCCGCAACCGTCGAATGAGGCGACTCTTCATCGCCCAAGAGAAACCCTCTTCTTTGGGTCGGCTTGTTGGGTGCTGCGGATATCTCGGTCTCGTTCAAAATTGCGCCGCGGGACCGATTCCGGACGCGTTCCAGCCAAGATAAAGCTATTCAAAACCGAAGTGCTTTGCGCTTGGGACAGGCCCGATGACGAGTGCCTCCCATTGTGAATTTCGTTTGGTGTGTCCGAACCGCCACAGCCAGCGAGGCTAGATTCGTCTTATTGTACCACTTTGCCGGTCGTCCCTGGAATTGAATTGGGGAGCCGAGGCGCTGCCATTTCTGGGGGATCGGATGGACCGCCGTGGCAGGATGTTCGGGCTGCGAAGCCAATTGCTGGCAGGCGCACTCTTCTTATCCTGCGCCGAAGCCTGCTTCGCGGTCACCATCGGTGGCGGTGGCGGCTCAAGCGGTAGCGGCGGCTCATCGCCTCCGCCGCAGCCTCAGATTGGCCCGGCGCAGCTTATTGACACCGCGGAATACTACAATCCCTTTGTGAGTGGTGCTAATGGTATCCCGCCGTTGTTTCCACCACAGAATTGTGGCTGTGGCTACGAAGGTTCCGGTTTCTCAGTCCCGACCATCAACCAGATAGGGCAGCTGCTGGGATTGCCCGACGACTGGGTCGACGACGTACGAGAGCTGAGATTTCAAGAGCGGCAACAGGCTGAACAATCTACTCCGACACATCCATTAGATTACCTGCCAGCCTATCTTAATTGCGATGGATGCGTCTCTACCGTTATCGAACTATCCCGTACCAAAATCTCACCAAAGCTTTCTGAGTATGTCTATGAGTATATCCCAAACCTCCCCGGTGCGGGCCAGTTTATGTTCGCGTCACGATTGACGATGACACTGGCCGCATTGTTGACACTAACCACACTGCCCATCTGGGGATGTATGTCTCGCAACCATCGAATCCGAACCCCTGGGGGGATGACTGGGGTGGCGCCGGCGACGGTTACATTTTTCGTAGCAGCGGCTATCGCTTTAACGACACCGCCGGGGTTCTGGCCCCTGGCACGACTGGACCGGGCATTCGCGATGTAGGCGGCGGCAGCAGCATCTTTGATACCTTCGACGCAAGGCATTTACTTAGCCTCCCGGCCAGTCAATCGCTCTTGCTCACCGGATATTTCAATTACCGATACGACAGCTTGAGCGTCGCATCGGCACCGGGGGCGGGATTGCACGCAGATAGTTATGCACTCGGTGGTGACGCTTTTTGGCGCGTCGGCTCTACCTATTTTGACGGCTCTGCGGCTTACACTTTTGGACACGCCGATGCCGCCGACCAATTCAACGGAGGCGCGGGTAGCTTCAACGCTCATGGGTATTTCGTTGATGCCCGTCTCGGCAATATGTTCCCGCTATGGACCACTGCCGGCGTGCCAAGCGCTGCGCCGTTTCCGACCAAAGCCCCGCCAAAACCGATTGTGGGCAGTATCGTTGCCCTCGATCTAAGCGGCCACATCGGTTACGCGGCAAGTGCGCTGGATGGCTTCACCGACAGCACAGGCTTTACCCTCGGCGGCGCGCAGGCGCACGATGCAGATATCGGGGCACGGGCCAGACTGCTCGCGCTCATACCAAGCCACGACGTGCTGTGGATGCCGTTCGTCTCGGCAACAATCGATCAGCTGTTCGACTACTCGAACAACGTGAATATTCCAGTTCAGGCTGCGCTGACCAGTGGTGACGTTGTCAGCATTCAAATGGCTAAGACGTTTGCGGGTGCCGAATTGGGCATTGAAGGACGCAGTCTTGGCGGTTGGACGTTTGGGGTCAAAGGCTCCTATCAGGCTAGCGCGGACACCAGTATCGTCGGCGGCGTCGCATACTTGAAAATCCCGTTTTATTCGACGCTTGCACCGGGGACTCGCTACTAATTTAATTTAGGGCGAAAGTGGCTACTGGGCCGCCGCAGGTGCTTGTGCTGGCGCCGAGCTCGGTTTTGGCAAGGCTTTTTTGAAGCATTCACGCATCAGATTGCAGCGGTCCGGTCCGCTAACGTGCAGAACGTCGGGTCGCGCGGTGCTGATGAATTGGCACACCTGCTCCAGGCCGGCTGCGTTGAGCCACCCTTCTTTCCGGCCCCGCCCGATGGCATAGCAATCGGCCTTGTTCTCGTCGAGACCGACGAACTTGTGCCCGCACTCGTGATCGTAAATCCAGAGTTTCACCGCGGTTGGCACTTTTGCCACGTAAGGCATGTTGAGAATGATGAACTGCCGATATGGCGTTGCGGCATAATCGTTGAGATTGGGATCGAGGACGGTCGCATAGGTGCCGCAGATCATGCGATGTCCATCGAGAGTAAGCTGTCCGTAAGGGACGACAGTGGCGCCGCCGCCGTTTCGCTCGACATAATCGTAGGGTGTCGGGTCCGTCTTGAGCGGCTGCGCTTGCACGACGCGCCAGGGCATCAGAGCCAAGATGATCCCGATTGCAATCACCAGGCACATTAGCCACTCCCGACATACGGCCTGATAAAGCAAAGGCGCCTCGCAAGATTGAAAGGCGCCCTCGGCAGGAGTTGAAAGAACCGACGCGGCAACGAGATTGACCGATGCGCGGAGTGTCTTCGCGATCGGCCACGCTCCGCTAAACGGACCGGGGATTTCTTGCCCCTATTTCTTCCCCTTCTTGCCGTTGTCGGCAGCGAGCGTGGCTCCCTCGGCCCAGGCGGCAATCGTCTTCCAAGCTGGATCGTTCTTGGTCGCGAATTGGCGGCCGCCGGAATGGAAGGCATCGCCGCCTGCCTCGGGCGCCAGCGGATGAATGAGGATCTTGCTCTGCAGCGGATCGTCCGCCGCGTTCACGATCTTCGAGACGGTGTCGAAGTTCTTGCGGGTATCCTCCTCGTCCCACGTGGTCTGGCCCGCGGGCAGCCGCTGGAGATGCAGCTGGTTGTTGGCCTCGGAATGGCAGACGATGCACGGCGCGTGACCCGGCCGCTTGGCGAGGAAGATCGGCTGGACCTTGGCCTTGAAATAATCGTAGTCGAGCGTGGCGGCGCTGCGCGACGGCAGTGCGCTCGCAAGCAGAACGGCGGAAACGGCGACGGTCGCGGCGGCAAAACGAACAAACATGGCACTCCTCCCGGTGTGTTTGTCAGCAACACTAGCAGATGCCCCGTCGCGGCGTCGATGCATTTGAACGTGAACGCAGAAGCCGCGTGTCGCGGCGCCGCGCGCATGACCCGAAGAGTTGCAGACTTTTCGGACAAAGATCATACGCGAAATCAAAGAGAACCGAGAGCGCGACGCGATTCAAGCTGAACGCATCCAGCTCTAAGATTGGAGCGCCTGCCGGATTCTTTCGGCGATCCGCTGCGGTCCAGGCAGGATCATGTCCTCAAGAATGTCGGCGGCGGGCAGCGGCACGTGCGGAGTCGTGATGCGCACCGGCGGTCCGTCCAAGTCGTAGAACGCCTCATCGGCCACGATGGATACGATCTCGGCGCCCCATCCGCATAGGCGGGGGTTCTCTTCGACCGTGAACAGGCGATGGGTGCGCGCGACCGAGCCGAGGATCGTCTGGGTATCGAGCGGCACCAGCGACCGCAGGTCGATTACCTCGCAATCGATGCCGTGCTCTGACTTGAGGCGCTCGGCAGCTTCGATGGCGCGCGGCACCATCAGCGCCAATGCCAGGACGGTGGCGTCCCGCCCCGGCCGCACAATTGCGGCGGTGCCGAGCTCGTCCACGATCTCGCCGTCCGGGACTTCGCCCTTCATCGGATAAAGCGACTTGTGCTCGAAGAAAATCACCGGATCGGGGTCGCGCACGGCGGCGGCCAAAAGTCCGATGACATCGCGCGGCGTCGAGGGCGCGACCACCTTGAGGCCGGGAATCATCATGCACCAGTTTTCAACGCTTTGGCTGTGCTGCGCGCCGAAGCGCGAGCCGGCCCCGTTACCGGTGCGCACCACCAACGGACATTTTAGCTGGCCGTTGCTCATGTACCGGCTTTTTGGGAATTCGTTGGCGATGTAATCGAAGCACACCGCCAAAAAATCGGAGAACATGATCTCGGCGATCGGCTTGAGGCCGGTCATCGCGGCGCCCATGGCTGCGCCGAGAATGGCCTGCTCGGAAATCGGCGTGTCGCGCACCCGGCGTGGCCCGAACTGCTCGTAAAGGCCGACGGTCGCCTTGAAAACCCCGCCCGCTTTGGCAACGTCTTCGCCGAAGAAGATCACGTCGGGATCGCGCGCCATTTCCTGCGCAATCCCGCGTGCCACCGCATCGCGATAGGTCAGTTCCGCCACGCGAAACCTCCATTGGCGTAAACGTCGGTGAACAGGATGTCCGCCGGCGGTGGTGGCGCCGCCTTGCAAGCCGCGGTCGCGGCATCGACGGCGCGCCGCACCTCTGCCTCGATGCCGAGGATAGTATCCTCGGCGACGCCGAACTGTTTCAGCCGCTCGCGATAAAGCTTGATCGGATCGCGAGATTTCCAGGCGTCGAGTTCACCCTCCGGCCGGTATTTTGCCGGGTCGGCACGCGAGTGGCCGCTGTGGCGATAGGTCATGCACTCGATGAGAGACGGTCCCTCGCCACCGCGGGCGCGTTGATAGGCCGCATTGGCGGCGCGGAAGACGACATCGGCGTCATTGCCATCGACGACGATCCGTTCCAACCGATAGGACGCGGCGCGATCGGCCGCCGGATGCTCGACGGCGGTGACCTCGCCGATCGGCGTATATTCCATATAGAGATTGTTCTCGCAGACGAAGACGACGGGCAGCTTCCATACTGCGGCGAAATTCAGCGCTTCGTGGAAGGCGCCGATATTGGTCGTGCCGTCGCCGAAAAAGCACACCGTGACATCGTTCTGGCCCTTGTACTGGGCGCGCAGCGCGGCACCGCAGGCGATCGGCAGATGCGCCCCGACGATGGCATAGGAACCCATCACCCCGTGCGCGACCGAGGTCAGGTGCATCGAGCCGCCTTTGCCGCGCATCAACCCGTTGTCGCGCTGCATCAGTTCGCCGAGGACCTTTTCCACCGGCACGCCGCGCGCGAGCGTGTGCGCGTGACCCCGATAGGTGCAGAACGACAGGTCGCCCGGCCTCATTGCGACGGCGAACCCGGCCGCAACCGCCTCTTGGCCAAGCGAGAGATGGCTCGTCCCTTTCACCAGATTCTGCAGGAACAGGTCGTAGGCGCGCTGCTCGGCTTCGCGCAATTCGAACTGCGTCCGATAGAGCCGCAGCCGCATCGCTTCGCCGATATCGTCATTCGCCCGTGTGACGGCGGGCGCGCTGGGAGGCGACGGGGCGAGGACGGATGTGTTCATGGATGGACCTGACGGTACGAGGCGTGGAAGCGCCGACCCGTCTCTATAGGCTTGCCGCACGCGCTTCAACCGGCACGCGCGAAGACCTCTGCGGGCATTTGCGGCTTGTCCGATCGGGTGCCGCGAATCAGACTACTGAACCGGCCGCATTGAGAGACGAGATCGGCAGAAGGCTTCGCGGGCGCTTGGCTGATGACGCAAGGAAGCTCAATAGATCATGACGTGCCGAACAAGAACCAAACCGTCAAGGCGTCGACCGATCCGAGATAGCGACAAGTGACAATATCGTTGCCCGCCAAACCCGTTTGCAATTCTCGCGTGCATGTCCAAGTGTTCATGCCTTACATGGGCTGATCAAAGCGCGTAGCGAACGCGGGTGTTTCGCTTCAAGCGCACTCAATCACCTGGTTTCAATAACGTGACCTTGCAACCGGGTTTTGGCGCGTGTGAAATGAACCGAAAAGAGACCGGTACTTACTCCGAAGATCAGTACCGGTCGAAGTGGGGTGGAGTCGCCGATGTATCGGTCGGCACAGCTTTATAACACTTTTACACGACTGCTGGTAATAAAAAGGATGCCTGCTTTCTATACTATACTGGAGCCGGCTATAAGCCTAAGCCTTGACATGATCGGTAACTTTCACGACTGCCCGTAATCCGCGTATCTGCTTTGTCGTGACTCGAAATGGGCGATTACCAAGCTGAACGGAAGCTGACAATGGTAACAGTTCAGCTGGAAGTCAGCTCTATATTTTAGTCATTCAAGTCTAATACAGGTTGCGGCCATTCCGGCAAGAATGGGAACCAACCTGCGGTTCCGTCGCGCAAGGCTGCATTCGCTGGGAATGCGCGGGAGTGCCCGACTTGTCGTGTGGCGAAGCGCGGCTAAGAATCTCGTGCCTGGGTATGATGTCAGTTTGAGGGTTTAACGGAATTGATCGTCGCGAGGCCTGCTCTGATTTGCCGCACCACGTGATCTCTATTCGCAGGCCCTCGGAACTTTTCTATACTGACGCCTTGCGAAGTGGCGGTGAGCAGAAGGCAGGCATTTTCGTGGTAGTCGCAGATCGATTTGTTCCCGGTACGGCTTATAGGTTCCGCCCGTCTCAGTTCGATGGCCGGCTCGCCATCAGGCGTGCTCATTTCTGGCTGGGCGCCGGGGCGATGATCTATCTCATTTTCGTTAGCCTGACCGGGTGCGCCATCATCTTTGAGCACGAGCTTTATCGCATTCTGTCCCCCGATCCGCCTGTCGTCCTCCAGGGAGCGAGTCGGCTTGATGTAGCCGCGTTGAAGGCTATGCTGGCAATGCGGTATGCCGAGGACGCGGTGGTCGGTATTTGGGATCGCCGCCTGTCCGGTGGCATCGTGATCGAGGTGTGGCTGGACGGCTCAGGCGGCGTCAAGCGCCGTCTTGTTAACCCGCAGACCGGGGACGACCTTGGCGAGGCTCAGCCCCTCAGCCTGCGCGCACTTGAACTTTTGCGCCGTGCTCACGTCGCCGTGCTGGCCGGAGAATCTGGCCGTTTTGTCAATGCCGCCGGAGCCGCTGTCTTGATCATGCTATCGGTCAGCAGCCTGTTCATGAGGCATCACAAGTCCCGACGACGGGAGACGGGGAAGCGTGAGGCGAGAAAGCTGGACACAAGAAAGGCGACCAGGAAAAGTCGCAACATGATCCGCGGCGCCCTGATCTATCACGGCGTGGTTGGCGCAGCGGCCTGGATGTTTGGACTGTTGTGGGGGATCACCGGCGTCTGCTTCGCGATGCCCTGGGCCATGAGCCAAATTCTGGGGCCCGCCCAGGACGCGGTCCTGGAATGGCTTTATGCGCTTCATACGGGCGCTGCCGGCGGGATGGCGATGAGGATCGTCTGGGCCCTTTCCGCCCTGAGTCTCTCATTCCTCGCCATCACCGGAATTCTCATGTCCTGGAAGCGCATTCTCGGCCACCTTCTCGGTCATCCCGTGCTGCGAAGGATGCCCATATCCTATTAAGCCCCGTGGTTGGGCGGCGGTCCTCCTGTGAGGGCGGCCAAGCAGATCGCATGCAGACCGAATTCACACAAAGCGGCGCGCTGCCATACCGTGCAGCGCGCCCACAACTCAACTGGTTCCTTGCATTAACAATAGGCGTCGTGAACCCTTTATTATTGCTTCGGACCACCATCACTGTCATCGCCCGCCGACATCGATTTGCCACCCGGCATTTCGACGACCCGGGCGGCAGCCACAAATGGTTCCGACTTGGCGCGGTACCCTTTGACCGTGATCATCTCGCCCTGTTTGACGGTGTCCTTCTTCCAGCCTTTTCCGCTCAGCATCTCCGTGCTCGCAAGTTCCAGGTTCCAATTCCTGATCTGCCCATTTGGATCGCGGGCGTCGACATGCACATAGACGTGCGGATCGGTCCAATCCACCTGGTCACGGTTCCTGACAGTGTCAGGGGAGCCTGCGCATCGAATTCAGATGCGAAGGGATGGTGGGCGAAGGCGGGTCCTGATGCGAACAGCGCCCCTAGCGCCAGTCCGATATAGACAGGTTTCATATTGTGATCTCCTGATCTGCGTTCATGCCAAAGTCCCCAACCCTTGCATTGGCAACTCCGGTCGCTTTGCCCGGGTTCCCGCCGCAGCCCGCGATTCGGGAGCTGGCGGCCGACGGTTTTGAGCCGAACCCAATTTAAGTGATCGAAATGAGAAACCATCAACATTGGAGCCGGGAACCCATGGCCTAGTGGGGTAAACTATACAGTGAGATATTTTGTCTCGCTTTCAGATAGATGCTCGGCAGATACATTTGCTCACAATCTCGGCGTCGGCTATGCCACGCCCTGACGCCGACCAGAGCTCGGGCAAACACGAGGGAATACCTGCCGAAGACATGCAATGCACTGCCGCTTTTTCTGTTAGGTCCCTCCTATAATAACGCCATTCAACTCGTAAAAGCCAAACTCCCACACCATGAAACCTCAAGGTCCCGCTGACGACATGACCGCGATAGGCGATCTCGATTCGTCGCAGCGCATGTCGTGGTTGACATGGGGCTTTGCCGCGAGCGTCGCCGTCATGGTTCATGCGGGCTTCTTGGCACTGGCATGGAATTATATAGACGCGGATCCCGATCCGGAACTCGGAGCGCCCGCGATGGAAATCGGGTTTGAACCGACGGCCCCGCCGCTTGATCCGATCAACCTGCCGCCGGGGCCCGACACCGAACAGTCTAGTCCTACACCGCCGGCCGTGGAACAGGCGGAACTGATCGAGCCGCCTGTCCTGCTGCGCGATACTCCCATTGAGACAGACGATCCGGAATTGGTGACGATCCCCGTCGAAACGAAAAAGCCGGAGGAGCAGCGGCCGGTTCCTGTCAGCCCGACCAATCCGTCAGTTGCCGCGATCGCTGCCGAAGCAACGGCATTGCCGACCATGGAAAGCGTCAAAGAGGCGGCGCGATCGATCGCCCCCGATCAGGGCATAGGCGAAAGCCGGCAGCGCGTGCGCGCAACCTGGCAAAAGGAATTGATTGCTCACCTCGATCGACACAAACGATATCCCAGTAACCCTTTGCTTCAGAATGCCACCGTACTGGTTCGTCTCGTGATTGATGAGAGTGGCCATATCCTCTCTGCATCCATTTTTCTTGGTTCAGGTGATGATTCGTTCGACGACGCCGCGCTCGCCATGATCGCACGGTCGGATCCGGTGCCCAAGCCGCCGGCCGTCGTTGTTGCACAGGGCCTAAGCTTTACCTTGCCGGTGGTGTTTCGTGCCAAGCGCTTGAACTGACGCGAGCTGCGGCAGGCCGCGACATCTGAAACTCATCGAGCCATAACCAGCATCGCCCTCATTGCCATGGGCGCTTATGGCATGTCTGACGTCGTTATCGTCGATGGTAACATGATCCGACAATAAAATTATTATCAAATATACCCAGCTACATTATATTATAGGTGGTCTGAGCAGTTCTTTTGCTGATGCGTGGCCAGTTTGCAACATTTTTGAATATTGTTTCGTGCCGACATATAACTATCGGAAAGTCGTATTGACATAAGTCATATTTATTTTAGACGGTGACATGCACGCACAATCGAAATCGCTTCGGGGCACTGCGCCTCGAAATCGGCGGCAGGTTTTGATGTTTTCGGTAGCGCGTGCTGGGGGCTTTACACACGATGTACAATTCCTTCGCGGTCGGGCGCTATGGCGCCCGACGATCACGCTGGCTCAGCTCCACGATTGCAGCGACGGTTCTGCTTTCCGCCTATGGTGGCGCCAAGGCGCAGGACCAGTCGGTCCCGTCGACCACACCCGTTCCCGCCTCACCGGGCCTGGCTCCCCCCGGTCAGACACCGGCAGCCCAGCCTCCCGGGAGCGGCGGGACGCCGCCTCAACCTCCTGCGGGGCAGGCAAACCCCAGCCTTCCCCCGGTGACCGTCGAAAAGCCGGTGAGGCGCGCGGCGCCGACGAGACCGACCCGCGAAGCGTCTCCAGCCGGGGTCGTGAGCCGGCCCGCGCAACGTACCGCGCAACGGCCGAGGCCGCTGCCCGCGCGGGCGCCGACCGCGCCGACAACTTCGCCGGCTGCCCCGCCCACCCAGGCGCTGTTCGGCGGCCTTATTCCCGCTGCGGCGGTCAGCGCGTCAAACGCGCCGCTGGTTGCGCCCGGCGTCCCGGGTCCAAACCTGAACACGATCGCGACAAGCTCTACGCGGCTGGACCTGCCGGTGCGGGAAACACCCCAATCGGTTGATGTTGTTCCGCAGCAAACCATGCAGGAGCAGGGTTATCGTACCAATGAGGAAGCGGCCCGAGGCGCTGTTGGCGTATTGGCATTCGATCCGGGTGGGGCGCAAGGCGGCTTTTCGATGCGCGGCTTTTCAGGCGATCAGATCAATCACCTTTATAATGGGATCAATATAGGCGTTCAGGACCTGACTGGCCGCACCCAAGATACGTTCAGCTTCGACCGCATCGAGTTCCTCAAGGGTGCCTCGGCGATCGAGTCCGGGGTGGGATCGATCGGCGGCTCCGTGAACTATGTCACCAAGCAGCCGTTCAGCGGCCCGGTGCAGAACGAAGCCTTCGTTTCCTTCGATTCCCTTCATTCGCTGCGGTCAGGCTTCGACTCCGGCGGCTCTACCCCGATCGCCGGACTCGATTACCGCGTGACCGCGTCCTTCGACGATCTCCACAGCTTCATTGATGACGACAAGAAGGACTTATCAACCCTCACGGCGCGACTGAACTATCAGAATTCCGATATTCTAAGAACATGGGTTGCCTTCGAGTATTACAACGACCAGGGAAATCAGTACTGGGGTACGCCAATTGTGCCGAGTTCTTATTCCGGTCCGTTTTCCAAGTCGGGCGTCGTTTCCGGATCATATTCGCCAGCCTCTGGTAGCCTTCTCGTCGGCGCCGGCCCTGTCACGATCGATTCGCGCACCCTCGCAACCAACTACAACACGCTCGACAACCACGACGATGCAAGACAATTTTGGTACCGCGCCGGTTTTGATCTCGAAATCACGCCCGACGTGCTGCTGAAGGAGCAGGTGTACGCCTACAAGGCGCAGCGAACGTTTTACGATGACGAATTTTATAACTTCGACCCTTCCAGCAATATGGTGGATCGGAATCCCTTCTACGTTTCGCATGATCAGAATCTGATCGGCGACGTGACCGACCTCACCTGGAACTCCAGCATTTTTGGCTTGCCGAACAAATTCGCGGCAGAAGTGGCGGCAAGCCGCAATTACCTCCGCTTCAGTCAGCAGGCGAACTTCACCTCCACCACCAACACGGTGTCATTGGTCGATCCGCCGCGAGGTTATTTCGGCCCGCTGCAGACCCAAGAATTCACCACCCAACTCGATTGGGTTTCGGAATCGTTCGAAAACCGCCTCAAAGTCACGCCCACTGTCGCGCTCATCGGCGGCGTGCGCGTTGACGAAATACACATCGCTAATAATGGATTTGATACCACGGGCGCCGAGCTAGCGAACTATCCGGTTTCGAAAAGCTGGACGCCAGTGTCCTACCGCGCCGCTGTGACTTGGGAACCGATCGAGAAAATGGTGTTCTACGGCCTCTACGGCACCTCGTACGACCCCGCTTCCGGCGCGATCCAGGAAGTGGGATTCAACGCAGCCGCCGGATTTCCTTTGACACTGACCAGCTCGCGGATTGAAGAGATCGGGGTGAAGCAAACGCTGTGGAACGACAGGGCGGAATGGACACTTGCGGCCTTCGATCTCGATCGACGCAATGTTGTGGAGCAGATCGGTGAAGGTCCACCTCCGGTTTTCGGGATCGCGGGCGACATCGAGAGCAGGGGCATCGAACTGTCGGGCGCGATACGCCCCGTGGACGGGCTGAAGCTTTGGGGCAACATCGCCTTTACGCATGTGCGTTTTGACTCGGATATTCTAAGCGACGCCTCAACCGGTTCGGTATTGATCGTCAATGGCAACGAACCGCCAAACGTGGCGCCGATCATTGCCAATGCCGGTGCCTCATACCGCTTCGAAGGTCCCGCATGGCCAATTCCGTGGCCGGTGGAACTCGGTGCCTCGATCCGCCATGTCGGCAGCCGCTACATCACTGAATATAACGATGTGATTATGGACGCCTACACGGTCGCCGACGCTTATATGTTCATCGATTTCGAAAGACCGAGCTGGCTGCCGAGCGTCCAAAAAACTCGGCTCGCTTTCCGGGTGCGAAATCTCACCAACAGGACTTACGCGGATTTTGTCGATCCCGGCTACCAGGGCCAGGTCTATCTGGGAGCGCCGCGAACTTATGAGACAGCGCTTTCGTTCAAGTGGTGAGCAGGCGAGATCGGTGCATTCCACGCAGACACCCGCTCCTCCCGGGCATGCACGGGAACGTCGCGAGGGGTGGCGGCGCGAAAGCGGCGCGCGCTTCTGCCCCCTTTCGCGATCGCCTTCGGCAGAAATCTTCGCGCTGCCGTGATCACGCGTAGCCTGGCCTTGGAATTGTCACCGTGATTCGCCAAGCAGTGCGAATATTGGGCGCGCTTGATTGCTTTTGCGAGTGATCGTTGAGCTTTGCGCAGGCGAGCGCGGCGAGCGGCGGTAATGACAAATCGTGATCGTCGGGGCGATGCTGCGATCTCTCGTTCCGCATACGAGGCTGGTGGGGTATTGCCGTTTGACCGCGGACTCGCGCATCATCGAGCCGGGAGCCTCATGGAGGCTGAAAAATGTTATCGCGAGGTGCTCAGCGTCGACCCCGATCACCTCCGCGCTCTGCATTTGCTTAGTCTCGTCTGCCATCAGGCGGGCCGGCACGACACGGCAGCCGAACTGCTCCACCGCGCGATATCGCGCGACGGCGCGAATGCCCGCCTGTTTTCCGATCTCGGCGCCGTCCTGAAGCAACAAGGCCGCCTCGACGAAGCCGCTGCCGCGCTACGCCAAGCCGTCGCGATCAAGCCCGATCTCGCACAAGCCCATTGCAACCTGTCGTCCGTGTTGCGCGAGCAGGGCAAGATCGATGAGGCGATTGCATCATGCCACACGGCGCTGCGCACCGGATCGAATCACCCAGAAGTGCACGTCAATCTGGGGGTCCTGCTCTGCGATAAGGGCAGGTTCGAGGAGGCGGCCGCCGCGTTCGCGCGCGCGCTGGCGATAAATCCCGAGTCGGCGACGGCCCATTTCAACCTGGGTCACGCGCTGCGTGAGCAGGGCAAGCGCGCAGAGGCCGCTGCGGCTTACCGCCAGGTGATCCGCATCATGCCTCAGTCCGCGGAAGCCCATTCGTGCCTCGGGGCGCTGCTCCATGAGGAGGGCCGCCTCGACGAGGCGGTTACGGCGTGCCAAAGCGCGATCCGGCTCAAGCCGAACTTTGCCGAAGCCTATTACAACCTTGGCATCGCGTTTGGTGCGCAGGAAAAATTTGGCCACGCATCGGCGGTTTACCGCAAGGCGATCGAGATCAGACCCGATTATGCCGAGGCGCATTCGGCGCTCGGAACTGCGCTGCGGGCGGGCGGCAAACTCGATGATGCAGTCTCGGCTTATCGGCGCGCGATCGCTCTCAAGCCGGACTATGCGGACGCCTATTGCAACCTCGGCCGTGCAATTCACGATCAAGGCAAAAGCCAGGAAGCGATCGACGCCCTGCGCCATGGCCTTCTGCTCGGCGGCAGCTCGGCGGAGGCCCACAACAGTCTCGGCCTGGTGTTGCGCGCAATCGGGAAGTTGTCGGAGGGCCGCGCCGCTCTTGAGCAGGCGGTCCGGCTCGCGCCTCGCAATACAGCTTATCGGCGGCACCTGAGCGAGCTGATTCGATTTCGCGACGCGGACAGCCTTCTGAAGGAGATGGAGCAGTTGCTTGGCGAAGCGGGTACGCTAGCCGCAGGCGAGCGGATCGACCTGCATTTCGCTTTGGGCAAGGCCTATGACGACCTTGGCCGGCACGCGGAAGCCGCCGAACAATGGCTGCAAGGCAACGCCCTCAAACGCCAACAGGTCTCCTATGACGCGACGGCCGTGGATGAGGGGTTCGAGCAAATTTGCAACGTGTTTGCGCCAGAATTGTTCGAAGTTCGGCAAGGCGTCGGACATCCCTCCGCAATTCCAGTCTTCATCATCGGGATGCCGCGATCGGGGACGACGCTGGTCGAACAGATTCTTGCAAGTCATCCTCAGGTCTTCGGCGGCGGCGAAATAAAATACCTTGCAAGCGTCGTCAGGGAAACCGAAGCGACACGAGGTACGCCGTACCCGGATTCGGCGTCCACCATGACAGGCGCCGATTTCGCCGATCTCGGCCGGCGCTACCTCTCCAGCAGCCTGCGGGAACGCTCACCCACCGCCCTCCACGTCACCGACAAAATGCCGAGCAACTTCTTGTTCGCAGGAATGATCCATCTGTCGCTCCCGAATGCGCCGATCATTCACACGGTCCGCGACCCCGTCGATACCTGCCTGTCCTGCTTCTCGAAACTATTTACGGGGGAGCAGAATCACACCTACGACCTTGCGGAGCTCGGCCGTTATTATCGCCAATACCAATCCTTGATGGATCACTGGAAACGCGTGTTGCCGGCCGACCGCATTCTCGATGTCCGTTACGAAGAGCTTGTCGATGATGTCGAGGCCCAGGCCCGCCGCATCGTCGCACATTGCGGACTGGAATGGGAGCCGCGCTGCCTGTCGTTCCAAGAAAACGAGCGACCGGTGCGCACCGCCAGTGCGACGCAGGTGCGTCAGCCGATCTACAAGAGTTCGATCGGCCGTTGGCGTCCTTACCGGGCCTTTCTCGCCCCGCTGCTTCAGGAGCTGGGAGTCGCAGGGGACATCGACTGATCGCTGCCGAATACCGGACAGCGCCAGGTTTCCGGATCAGGAAAAGTCACGTGCGCAGCCAGTCAAAAACGCCCGAACAAGGCCCCTGGCAACCAGTGATAGTTCACACCAATTTTGACTTCCTGGACCGTCGTATTGATGCCAATCGTCGAGCCCAAGGCCCCAACCCCCAGCGCTTGGTTGCCAAAATCCAGATAATCGTACTCCAGCTTGGCGGACCAACCGGGCGCCAGCATGTATTCGATTCCTCCGCCGATCGTCCAGCCCGATCGCGTATTGTTGACCGAGTACCCCGTCGCGATCCCGTTGAAATTCCCGGTCACAGAATAATCGGCATTGATCCAGGCCGCGCCACCTTTGAAATAGTACAGCCAAGGACCTTGAACGAAACCAAGCCGGCCTTCAAGGGTGTCATACCAGTTATGGTCGCTTGCGATCGTCGCGGCGGCGACGGGATTCGGAACGATCACATTTGCTTGTGAGGAAGTCCAATCGAACTCGCCTTCAACGCCGATCAGCCAATTGGGAGCGAGCAAAAAATTGTAACCTAACTGGATGCCGCCGAGAACGCCGCTCGGGTTCGGCGAGAACGAGCCAAACGGGGTCGCTGCACTCTCGTCGCTGAACGCACCGCCGAGATTGGCGCCGAGATAGAACCCCGTCCAATCATAAGGCAGGGGCGCTGACTGTGCTTTTGCGTAACGCGCGGGGAGGTCGGCGGCTTGCGCCGAAGCGCCTGCCGAAAGCAGGGCGGCCGCCAGGACAAGCCTCTTGTGCAGCTTCGAAGACATTCGACACTCCGCAGATCCAGCCAGTCGGTTTGCCATTTTAGCGAACCGCGGCGTGAAGGGCTGTCACCTCGGAGCAACAAAGGAAGTTTTTTCGGTTTGAGGGGTGAAGTCCCCCATAGTAGACAGGACAAGTTGCCCGATGCCGCCGGAAACCTTGCCGAGCTTGATGCGTGCAACCTCCTCGATCTATGGAGGCAGCCTGTTGAGCTCGAAATTCAAAAGGGAGGACGCCCGTGAAACCCATCCTTGCGCTGCTTGCTGTCGTCGCTGTCGTGCTTGCCGGTTCTGAGGGGGCGCGCGCACAGGGCGAACTTAGTCTGCTGTCGCCCAATCCGATCAAGGAGACGCTTGACAAGCTTGTTGCAAATTTCGAGGCGAAAACCGGCACCAAGGTTGCGGTGACCTATGGCACTGGGGTCAGCACACGCAAAACGGTCGCAAGCGGTGGCGCGCTCGACGTGACGCTGCTGTATGCGCCGTTCGACGACGCCATCAAGACTGGCAACGTCGTCCCCGGCAGCGCAACCGTGGTGGCGCGACTTCGCCTCGCGATGGCCGTGAAGAAGGGCGCTCCCAAGAGCGATATTTCCACCCTCGACGCCGCGAAATCGACGCTGCTGAACGCCAAATCCATTATTGCAGTCGATCCGGCCGTGGGCAGCGCGGGGGGCGCGGCGCTTCTCGCACTGAACAAGATGGGGATCGCCAACGCAGTCGAATCCAAGATCAAATGGGTGCCCAATGGCGGCGACGTCCAGAGGTCGGTGGCTCGGGGCGAAACCGAGTCTCGCCTTTGGGCCTTACCTCAACGACATGCGCAACCCTGGGATCGATGTTTTGGGTGCCCTGCCACCGGAGGCGGCAACGCCGGTCGATATCACTGGTTTCCTGTCGACCGGGGTAAAGAACATCAATGCGGCACGAGCGCTGCTCGCGTATCTGCGCTCGGACGAAGCAGCCCCGCTCTGGCGCGAGGAAAAAATCTTCCCGGTTCAATAGAGCGCGTCGGCGACGCGGTTTTGTAACAATAGCTCGCCCCGGGCATCCTGTTGGCCAACGTCTCGCGTGACGGGAGGCGCAGGACGCTGTTTTGCTGCCACGCCGCATCGGACCCGCAGACCGTGGTTTAACCGACACAGTCTGCGGTGTTGCCGATCCTGGATACGTCGCGTTCAGGCTCTGTACATGTTGCTTCGGGAATAGAAATTGCGGCTTTCCGTTACCGACGTTGGCCAAAGTCGGACGGCCCACCTCGGACGGCTCCAAATCGGGTCGCAATTCATCGAATTGGGTAGCAATTCATATGGAAGGCACCATTGACGATCCCGAAACCGGATCGTGCGGGGGAACCAAGCGTGAGACATCAAAGCTCTGCATCGACCGCCGCCTTTGGACCGGTTGAATGTCGAACCCATTTCACGCGCAAAGCGACATGATCGTCGTGCGTGCCGAGCGGCCTCTGCTGTCGGTCGCCACTGGCCGTGATCGTGCCGTTTGCTTCAGAGCGCGCACCCCCGTGGCGTGGTCGACTGAAGCACCGATTTGGGTCCCCACGGCAATAAATCGTCTTGCATCAAATTGACTCAACACGCTCGCACGTATTCCAATGCCGATGGATAGGGCGAGCCCGGGGCTTTATCCATGTCACTGATCCGCAACACGATGCGATCGACCATCGCCAGCGCGACCGCGGGTAGCCGTCGGCAATTCGGCCCTTCGCTTTGCAAGATCAAATCATTTGATCTCGCTTTCGCGGGATTGCTGCTGGCGCTGCTGGTCCTCGTCGCACTTACGTTCAGGCAATATGCGGTTTCAAATGACGAGGGCGTGCAGCAACATTATGGTGAGCTGATCATCGCTTATTATAGGAGCGGTTTCAGCGACCGATCCGTATTCAGTTTCGAAAACCTCTATCTTTATGGCGGTTTGTTCGACATTATTTCGGTCCTTTTATCCTACGTGTTGCCGTTCGACGTCTACGACATTCGCCATGTGCTGAGTGCGCTCTTCGGAATTGGCGGTGTCGCGGCCGTTTGGGCGGCCGCCCGCATGATCGCGGGGCCTCGCGCCGGGCTGTTTGGCGCCGTGGCGCTCGCGATTTGCGGGGTGTGGTATGGCGGCATGTACAACCATACAAAGGATGTGCCTTTTGCCTCCGCGATGATGGGGGCAACTTACTTCCTGTTGCGTGCCGCGTGTGACCTCCCAGCCGCGCGCTGGCGGGATGTTCTGGGCTTCGGACTTATGCTCGGCGCTGCGCTTGGTCTGCGCGCGACCGGTCTGCTGATGCCCTGTTATGCCGCCATGGTGATTATACTGTACACCTACACGAATGCGGGCTGGCGCGGGTATCTATCCACCATAACACATTCGCTGGTGCGATTTGCCCCCGCATTTGCTCTCGCCTACGTCATCATGGTCTTGGCTTGGCCGTGGGCCGCTCTCGATCCGTTCAATCCCGTGCGGGCCATCGCTGCTTTCGCCCAATTCCATTACCCGATCCGCACCATGATGGCCGGCCAAGTCTATCTGATGAATGAGGTACCGCGCTGGTATGAGCCAGGATATCTGGCGATCAAATTGCCGCTTCCCGTTCTCGTCGGCGCCACGGCCGCAATTGTGTTGGGCGCATGGTCTGCCGTCAGAGGGACCGCTGAGCCATTCGATCGAACAGCTCAGCAACAGCTCGGTGTTCTGCTTTTCATGATCGCCTTTCCGCTCACCTGCCAGGTCATCGGCCATGGGCCTTCATTCGATGGCATGCGGCACTTTCTCTTCGTCGCGCCGCCGCTCGCAACGCTGGCCGGAGTTGGAATCGACGCCTGCCAACGTCATCTCGGTCGGCGCGGGCAGACGCAATATGCCATGGGCTTCGCCGCCATCAGTCTTGCCTTTGTCTGGGACGCGGCAACCCTGGTGCGACTGCACCCTTACGAATACCTGTTCTACAATTCTTTTGTCGGTGGCCTGGAGGGCGCCTCGCGCCGTTACGCGACCGACTACTGGGTCAACATCATGCCGGCCGCGGTCCAAGATCTTGAACGCTACCTCGATTCGCTGGGTGATCCCGATCGGATCCGGCCCCATCGCTATACCGTCGCCGTCTGCGGCGAGAGGGTCGCCTTTGAAAACGAGGCCGATCTCCGCCTCCAATGGACGGCAGATTGGAGCCACGCAGATTTCTTCATCGCGCCAACGCACATGAACTGCGATCAGGTGCTGCGCGGCAGGGTCGTCGCCATGATCCAGCGGATCGGGGTTCCGATCGGCGTGGTGAAGGACCTGCGCGGCGAAAGCGCTGCACTCCGTTGGGCGCCCGTTGAGGTCGCGCATGGAGTTGGGGACAAGCCCATCCAAAAACCCTCGCCGCGCGGATGATTGTCGCCGCCTCGCGCGGGCGGGACACGCCCGCGAACGAAACGAAGAGCCACGCCAAGAGGCGACGTGACCCTGCGTTTCGCTTCCCGCTCAACCCAGGCGAGCGACGTGTTCCTATTGTGGAGGCAGCGAGCCCAAGTAGGAAGAGATCGCGATGATGTCATCATCCGAGAGATTGGCGGCAACCGGTTTCATGGTTTCAGCGCTCTGACCGGAGCGCGAGCCGTATCGAAAATCGAAAAGCTGCCGCGCGACGTAGAGCGGCTGCAGTCCGGCCAGCCGCGGGATTTCGCCTTTGCCCTTCAACGTTTCGCCGTGGCAGGGCGCGCAGGCTACCGTCCTGCCAGACGCTTCCCCTTTGACCAATGCTTCCCCGGCGGCGATGCTGCCTGGCGGCACATAGGCGATGAAATTGGAATGGGGGTCGCGCAATTCGGTGAGCATCGGATCGGCGGGAATTTCCAGAATGCGATGTCCGATCGGCTCGGTGCCTCCCTCGGGATAAAGCTGCCGATGACGGCCGGCAGTGGCGATGAACGTCTTTGGCGGCATCGCGGTCTCGATGACTTTCACCCAGACGGCAGGCTGCAGCGCGGAGAAATATTCGGCGGCGGCCCGGACGTCCTCATCCGACGTGATCTTCGAAATCGGTCCCATGCGCTCGTCGTCCTTGCGGACACCGGACTTGTAGTCCGCCATCTGCCGGACGAGGTACGCGGCGGACATGCCGGCAATGTCGGCCGATTCCGGGTGGCCCTGGCCCGACATCAGGTGGCATGAGCCGCATGCGAACCTTGCCCCAGCACCGCCGGCCACTGGCCGCGGCGCTGCCGGATGCTCATCGGGAAACCAGTCCGGCGGATTGGAATTTCCGGCGACCTTGGCCCACTCGTATTCTTTCGCGCTGCCCGGGACCCTTACAATGCCTTGCGGCCGTACGGCGCTGGGCTGCTCCTTGCCGGGAATGTTGAACGCCCAGTCGGGCAAGCCCGCCGGTACCGTCAGCACGGCCTGCGCGCGGAGTTCGCCCGCCCCCAGAAGCGGCGCGAGGGCGCAGGCGAGTGCGGCGATGCGGACTGGCGTGGTCGATCGCAGGATTTTGCGGGTCACGGCGGTTTCCTTTCCCATTCTCGATGACGATCTCTCGACACTGGCGACGGTCGGCTGCGGCAAGCGTAAAGCAGGTTTCCCGCAGGCCGCAAGGCCGGCTCCGGGATCGCTTTGCCGGCTCCGCGTCCGACCCACCCAAGCGTCCGAAATGCGACCCGGGTCACGGCATCGCCGCTTCGCGGAAAACTTCGCGGCCGCCCACGTAAGTGAGCAAGGCGGTGACCCCGGGTATCTTTGCTTCCGGCACGATCAACAGATCTTCAGACAGTACGGCGAAATCGGCGAGCTTGCCGGGCTCGATCGATCCCTTGATGTCGGCTTCGCCGGTGAGTTTCGCGTAATTGATGGTGATCATGCGCAGCAATTCGCTTCGCGACGTGACCCGCTGGTCGGCACCGTAGACCCCGTCGGAAATCGTGTCGCGGGTGAGGAAATGATAAATCTCGAAGAATGGGTTGAACGGCACGACCGGTGAATTGGTGCCGCCGACCAGAAGGAAACCCGCGTCGAGATAGGTCTTGACCGGTGTCACTTCGCTCGCCCGCGCGGGCCCAGATAGTTCTTCAAGGCCGGCGCCGCGAGATAGAGATGATCCTGCACGGAAAGGATGAGGCCGAGTTTCTTCATGCGCGACAGCTGGTCCGGACGGGAAACGAAAGCATGTTCGATCGCCCACCGCTTGCCGACGATCGAATGCTCGGCATCGGCGGCTTCGTAGGCATCGAGCACTTCGTCAATCGCGGCGTCGCCGACGGCGTGAGTGGTGGCGCGCCAGCCGAGTTCGTTGATGGTTTTGACTACGGCCGTGTATTCGACAGGCGGCACCACGGTAATGCCGTAGAAGGTCCCCCCTTTTCCGTATTCGCCGGCAAAGGGCTGCGACATGTGTCCACCCTCGAAGCCGCCGTCGACCAGCAGCTTGACGCCGCCGATGCGCACCCATTCGTCGCCCTCGTCCTGCTTGAGCGGGGACTTTGCGATGATTTCACGAATCCTTGCCGGGTCGCGCACGCCCATGCCGGGCAGGTAGACATTGTAGCGCAAACTGAGCGCGCCCTGGCGTCGCACCGCGAGGATCGCATCCAGGGCCTGGAAGAACTCGCCCTTGTAGCTGCCCGGCACCCGCACGTTCGTGATGCCGTAGGCATTGAGCCGCCGCTGCGTGGTGAGCACGTCGGCGACCGTCACCGCGGCCGGCGGCGGCAGCGACACGAGGCGCCGCGCATTGTCGACGAGTTCGCCCGTCAATTCGCCCTCCGGGCCCAAGGTGATGACGCCACCCGGCGGCGATTTGGTATCCGCCGCGATATTCCATTTGCGCAGCGCCACGCCGTTCAGGATGTAGTCATGGCCGCCGCGCACCAGCACGACGGGATTCTTCGGCGCGACGTTGTCGAGTTCGCGCGCGGTCGGCAGCCGC
>CAWJPD010000007.1:0-194351 GCA_963844635.1 uncultured Alphaproteobacteria bacterium | reverse complement strand
GCCGAACTTTACCCTTTCGGCGATGCAAGTGGTTGGCTGACCTCGATTGTTTTATCGAGGCCTGACTACATTGCGGTTTGACGCCGAGCAGATCGAAGGCGCGCTGCTGGATCGGCGTCGGTTTTGCGAACAGCACGGTTACGGGAGCGCCGGCGAGTTTTGCGAGATTGCGTGTGAGGGTTGCGAGATCGGCGAGCAAGGTGCGGAAGCTGTGCACCGGCAGGCCGTCCTCGGTGCGTTTGGTCTTGGCTTTCCGTCTGGCTGCGGGCGAGGGCTGCGCCTTGGCGACCGGAGAGGGACGTAACGCTTCGCCGGCGGCGCGATCGTGATCATCGAACAGCATGGGCGCGAGCGCCTGACGCATGTGCCATTCGAGATGATAGGCGAGCATGCACAGGAACACGTGGGCGCGCACGCGCGGGGTCGCCCAATGGAAGATGGGCCGAATGTCGAGGTCGATGGTCTTGTGTCAATCAGCAGCTAATCGGGACCCCTCGTATTGCCTCAGGACAGAATGTTACCCCGGCAAGGCAGTTTAGATATGGGTGGAGTTCTGCGGCTGGTAGGACGCTGAGGCTGGCTTTGCCGAAGGGCCTGTGGGCGAAGCGGAGTGCCCATTACACGCAGCGCCGTCCACAGGCCCGTGTTGATTGTCGTGGTAGGTCATTGCTTGAGTTGTGGTGGCGGCAACGACCATCCTGGCCGCTTTGCCTCGCAGCGACCGAAGCAGACGCTGTACCGTTGAATGCTGCTTCTCATTGAAAGTTGCGGCATCCATCTCGGCGAGTCGGCGGACAATGGCGAGCGCGGTGAGCTGAGGCTCGGCTGCGAGCCACGTTTCGATCCTCGCTAGATACGGATCGAGCTTCGAAGGCATGCGGATTCGCTCTTGTAAGGCCGCTTGCCAATGCGATGCGTCGCACGCACTTCGCCTGCTTTGGTGACGCTACCGAGGGATCGGACGAAAGTGAGCGGATCGACCGGAGATGCGGCAGCTGTGGCGAAACCGCGATTGCCAATACGCTCGCCGAGTTGTTGCTGCGCCGCGCGGATGTCCGCGAGCAACGCCACTCGATCGAGACCGCGATAGGTCTCACGCAGCCGACTCTTGATTGCCTCGGACAGCTTCGGATGCGCCAGTGCGCGCTCATACGGTGTCGCCGGCGCGTGATAGCGCTTAATGATTTTCGCGCCCTCCGCCGCTTCTCCTTGAGCTTGAAGGAGGGTTGAAAGAAGTTCACGTGCAGGCGAGCCGCTGCATAAAGACGCGCCATAATTCCGGCGGTCTCAATGCCGTCGAAACGGCCGTAGCCGACCAGCCGGCGCACGACGGCGCCGTTTTTCTGCTCCACGAACGCTTGGTCGTTCTTTTTGTAGGCGCGGGAGCGCGTCACCTCCATCTTCTGGGCACGGCACCACGGCACGACGATGTCATTCATGAACGCGCTATCGTTGTCGAAATCGGCGCCGCGGATCAGCCAAGGAAACCGGCTCTGAGCCCGCATCATCGCCTCAACAACGAGGCTGCCGCTACGAGCGACCAAGGGGAAGCATTCCGTCCAGCCCGTGGCGACATCGACCATCGTCAGTGTCTGAATGAACGAACCTGCGACGCTTGTGCCGCCATGCGCCACCATGTCGATCTCGCAGAAGCCCGGCGACGGGTCCGGCCAGTCGTTGAAGGTGCGGATCGGAACCCCACGCCGGATCGCAGAGTAGAAGCCGACGCGACGCCGGCGTCCGCCCGCTGCCGAGATTTCACGTCGACAAGCATCCGGTCGATCGTTGCCGCGCTCATCGACAGCATCAGCGCGGGATCGTCCGGATTCAGTTCCAGCCGGCCATGTCGCTCAAGCGCTGGCAGCAGAACTGGGATCATCACCTTGAGCCGCTTGCCGCACACGCGATCGGAGGCCTCCCAAAGGACGATTAGCGCGTCGCGGAGGCCGCCGTACTTGCATCGCCGACGATGCTGCAGTGTGACTTTGTTCCGGTTTGCTGCCTCGGTTGCTGTGCTGGGCTTATCATTGGGAGGCTGGACGATGCAGCCGGATAAAGCACGTACTGCATGCTTGCGATGCCAGCCCGTCGTTGCCGTTAACTCGTCGAGAATGCGCCCCTTCTGTCCTCGCCCGGCAGTTCGGTAACGTTCCGCTACCGCCGCCAAAACCTCGCGCCGCGCGCCCATGCTGATCTTCCTCGCCATGCCGTCCACCGAACTGATTCGGTGGCACTGCCCCAGTCACGACGAGGAAGTTGTCCGGTAACATTTTTGATGAGGCAATGCGCCCCTTATCGGCATCCAAAAGGGACCCCTTTGAGCGACGAGTCCGGACGGTAGCGCGTGCGCCGTCGGAGCTGGTCGGGGTTGCGGAGACGGCGCGAGCGCAGGTTGGTTGATCGTCAGTTCGGCTTTTGAAGCGCCAGCTGTCGTTTCCGGTTTCGACGATATCGCAATGATGGGTCAGACGATCGAGCAGTGCGGTCGTCATCTTGGCGTCGGTGAAGACGGTCGGCCATTCGCCGAAGGCGAGATTGGTGGTGACGATGATCGAGGTGCGCTCGTAGAGCCGGCTGATGAGATGGAACAGGAGTTGGCCGCCAGCCTGAGCGAAAGGCAGATAGCCGAGCTCGTCGAGAATGACGAAGTCCATGCGGGTCAGTTGATCGGCAATCCGGCCCTGACGGGCGTTGCGGGTTTCGGCCTCGAGCCGGTTGACCAGATCGACTACATTGTAGAACCGACCACGAGCGCCTGATCGAATGCAGCTTCGGCCAATGGCGATGGCGACATGTGTTTTGCCGGTGCCGGTCCCGCCAATCAGAACAGCATTGCGCTGCTGGGCAAGGAATCCGCCGCTGGCGAGATCACGCACCAGGGTTTCGTTAATTGGCGTTCCGTTGAACTGGAAGTTGTCGAGATCCTTGGCGAGCGGCAGCTTGGCTATGGTGAGCTGGTATTTGATCGAGCGTGCCTGCTTCTCATTGATCTCGGCGGTGAGCAGATCGCCGATGATGCGCTGCGGCTCGTGCTGGCGTTTGACCGCGGTCGCCATGATCTCATCGAAGGCGGCCCTCATGCCGTAGAGCTGAAGCTCACCCATGAGGTCGAACAGTTCGGATCGTTCCATCAGTTAAGTCTCCTGAGGTTGTCATAGCGGGCACAATCGGCGATCGGCGCATGGCGCAATGTCAGCGCGGCCGGCGTGAAGATGGTGGGAGGCGGATCAGGATTGCGCCGACGGGCCAGGATGTTGAGAACGACATCGGCGGAGTGGACACCTTGGATGCCCGCTTCGGCGCACGCCGCCTCGACCGCCGGCAGTCCGTCGGTGATCACCGCGGTGAGGATGTCGACCATTTGCCGATTGCCATCGTCGGCACCGGCGAGCTTGCGTCGGATGCGCTCCATCGCGGCCGGCAGCACCCAATCCTTGAAGGGGGCGCCGTTGCGCAAGGCACCGGGTTTACGAGCGAGCACTGGGACGTAATGCCAGGGATCGTAGATCGTCTCGCCCCGGCCGCACGCGCGGGGATGCTCGCCGACAATCCGCCCGTCCTGGCGGATCACGATGCGATCCGCATAAGCCTGAACCTCGACCGGACGGCCGACGGCGCTCGATGCCACCGAGTATTTGTTATTATCGAAGCGCACCAGGCAGGTCTTGGAGACTGATGCGGGCACCGCGTGGAAGCCGTCGAACCGGCCGGCATAGGGGACAAGCTTCGGCCGCTCTACCTCGAACACCTCCCAGATCGTTTGATCGGTCAACTCCGGATGGTGATGCACCTTGGCGTAGGCAACGCATTTGTCGGTCAACCAACCGTTCAACTCGTCGTAGCTTTTGAACCGCAGCCGCGGCGTGAAGAAGCGTTCGCGAACCAGGCCGACCTGGTTCTCGACTTGCCCCTTTTCCCAGCCCGATGCCGGCGTGCAGGCAACCGGATCGACCAGGTAATGGCTGCACATCTGCAGGAAGCGGCGATTGTAGAGGCGGTCCTTGCCGACGAAGACCGTCTCCACTGCAGTCTTCATATTGTCGTAGATGCCGCGTCTGCAGGTCCCCTTGAACAGCGCAAAGGCGCGGTCATGGGCATCGAACACCATCTCCTGCGTCTCGCGCGGATAGGCCCGCACGAACAACATGCGGCTGTGACACAGTCGGACGTGGGCGACCTTCACGGTCACCGTGACGCCATTGAGGATGACGATCTCGTGGCTCCAGTCGAACTGGTAAGCCTCTCCAGGCGCAAAACTCAGCGGCACATAGGCCGCCGCCGTCACTTGCCCGCGATCCTTCGCCCATCGCTTCGCGTAGCGGCGCACCGCATCGTAGCTGCCGTCATAACCTCGACCGCGCAGCTCCTCAAAAATCCGCACCAGCGTCAGACGTTCACGGGCTGCCTTCGCTTCATTGCCCAGCAGCAACTCATCCAGCGGGTCACGCCAGTGGCCAATCTTGGGTAGAGGCTGATCTTCCCGGCGATAGCGAAACTCGGTCGTTCCCGAGCGGATGACCTTCCTCACGACTTTCCGGGATACGCCAAGCTCCCGGCAGATCGCCTTGATTGCCTTCCCCTGTACAAAAAATGCCCGGCAAATCCTCGCAATTGTCTCCACGATCAACATCCCAGTCCGGCCCCCGCAAATCATGGAGGCCAATGTGAACCCCTCTTTTCAGGGGTCCCGATTGGATGCCGATCACCCCGAAAAGGGGGTCCTTTTTGCACGCCGATTCACACCCCGTCCTGGCCGAGCAGGCCCGCGCCATGGCCCTTTCAGCACCAGAGGGCCTCCGGGGCCTTCGAGACCGCGCATTGCTCTTGCTGGGCTTCGCTGGCGCGTTTCGACGATCTGAGCTGGTCGCCCTCGACGTGGCGGACCTGGAGGAGACCGAAGACGGGTATCGGATCACCATCCGACGGTCGAAGACCGACCAGGAAGGCCAAGGGCAGGTGATCGCGATCGTGAGGGGCAACTCGACTTGCCCGGTCAAGGCGGTCAAGGCATGGCTCGCAGCCTCGGGGATCACCGAAGGCCCGCTGTTCCGTTCGGTTGCCAAAGGCGCACGCCTTGGTGCCCAGCGGCTCACCGACAAATCGGTCTGCACCATCGTGAAGGCCTATGCCGGCCGGCTGGGTCTCGATCCGGCAGCCTTCGGGGCGCATTCGTTGCGGGCCGGTTTCCTGACCAGCGCGGCCCGTCGCGGCGCGTCAGTCTTCAAAATGCGGGACGTATCGCGGCACCGTTCGATGGATGTGCTCCAGGCCTATGTCCGCGACGCCGACTTGTTCCGGGATCATGCCGGGGCGGGGCTGCTGTGATGTATCTTGGCGAGTTCGGCCTTCAGGCGATCTCGTTCTTCGACGTGGCCCACCTGAAGCTCTTCGAAACGGGTCAAGCAGTTGGCGCGCCAAATGGCCATCAGCGTCCAAGGTGGGAATTTTTGTGATCGGTTCGCGGCGCGCGTGGTAGGTTGGCGTGGCACGAGACGGGGCGCACCCGATGCCAACCGGCTCGGTAAAGTGCAGTCGATCCCCGCAGAGCGAGGCACTCGACAGAAATCTCATATGAGCGATCACAAATTTCGGATAGGCGAAACCGTAACCTATGTTGGTGGGTTTGGCGCGGCGGGAGATGGCGCTGAATACAAAATCACGCAGCTGCTGCCGTTTGAAGGCGACGAACAACAATATCGAATCAAAGGCGTCAGCGAGCCTTATGAACGTGTCGCGCGGGAAAGCCAGCTCTATCGCGAGTAGCCGGCGAGGGCTAGCCACTGCCGAAGGCGCGGATTTGGACTTAAGTCGGGATCGGAATCCGAGATGCCTTCAGCCGAGGAATACAGCCGAAGCGCGAAGGAATGCCTGACTGCTGCCGGCGCCACCAAAGACGAGACCGAACGGGCTATGCTGATGCGCATGTATGAACAGTGGCTCCGGTTGGCGGAATACAAGAGACGGAAAGAAGAAACTCGAAGTGATACCGAACCTGACCTTGCGTTCGTCGGTCAGCCCTGGTCTCCAATATGTGCGACGTGTCGCGGCGCCATGGAAGCTGAGGTGTTCAGAACGCCTCCATCATCGTTATCTTCGTCAGAGACGCTACCCGTGCCGCCGCAGTTCGGACACCGGCGCTCTTCGTCGGTATCGTCATTCACGGTGCCCGTACCCTCGCATTCTGGACAGGTCTTGTTCATCATGGCTTCCCTTCGGTCCATGCGTCTCTCCCAGGCCGCCCAAGCCTGCCGGACGTTCAGGTTCATCTTGCCGCGCGAACGGAGCGATCGCGCGGGCAATTATCTTTGAGCGAGCACTCGACCGGCTTCGGCCATAAGCACTCTGGTAATAGCGATCTTTTCTCTGGTCGCCGCCACGGTTTCCGCCATCTCGCGCGTCATTTGCAGCGACCATTTTCGGGCGCGGCACCGACCTTCAGGGTCGCGAAGGTCGAATGGTGGCGATGAACCACGGGATTGAAGATCGGCCATAACCGCTCCCTTCCTGTTACAGGCGGGAGCGCGGTCGCGTCTCTCAGCCACCGACGCCTGAGGCAAAGCCGCGGCCGATGATCACACAAGCCTACGCCGAATTAGGACACTCGGCGAATCGATCCGTTCCACGCCTCGCTCCGCACCCGCTGGACCTCGATCGCAGCCGGATTCTTGACCTTCATCCATGCGGCGTGCGGCCCTGACCGGTAGGGCGAGTCGATCCGTTCCGATATAATCCCCTCGGCGCCGAGCCGGCAGGCGTGTTCGAAGACGATCGCGCCGTCTTCGGCAATGTGCTCGTTCAGCAGAATGCCGGCCGCCGACAGCCGCAATAGGCGTGCGAGCTGCGCCTTGCGCTCCAGGAAGGGAGTCGGTCGCGCTATGAACAGACGGGCCGACCAATGAGCCGCAATCGCTCTCGGCGCGCGTATCGGGAAGATGAAAAGGCCGCCCCACTGAGGCGGCCTTGTCGTTACCCTCGGAGTGATTACATCGCGCCTGCGGTGTTCTCTCCCCAAGAGCGCATCGCTATGTGTTCTCCCCCAAGAGAGCACACGGCCCCGGTTCCTAGCCCCCCAGCTATCCCCCCGGAACCGGGGCCAATCTATAGGAAATCGTGGCTAATCAATGAGTGATGGAGTATGCGCCGCCGATTTTTCGGTACGTGTTGCTGATTGGGCACTATGCTCAGCGGGCATCTCGGGACTGTTC
Source organism: uncultured Alphaproteobacteria bacterium (assembly GCA_963844635.1). Taxonomy (GTDB): domain Bacteria; phylum Pseudomonadota; class Alphaproteobacteria; order Rhizobiales; family Xanthobacteraceae; genus JAJPKK01. The sequence goes on along the minus strand of CAWJPD010000007.1, from coordinate 187,146 downwards.
GCATGGGCGATCGCACGCGCGTCCCAGATATGCTTGCCCGCAATCGAATACGCGGCGGAAGCGCGTGCCGTCACCGAACGTTGGAACGCAGCGCTCGCCTGCGCTGCACTTGGTGCAGCGGCTCAGCGCCGATGCCGCGGATCACGAAGCTGCATCGGTCCCAGCCGCCGGCCGAATGGACCGTAACACTGTGATCGGGGACACGCTCGGTTCAATCTTTTGGCTCGGCTTTCTTTGCACCCTGAAAGAGTCGCTTGGCCGCGCCGACCCCGAGGAAAACGCAAATCACGGCACCGAGCGCAAAGTACAAAATTCCGGAGTCGAGTAGAAATTGAAAGGCGTTGCTCATTCGTGGTCTGCCTTGAAACTTCTGCGATCCGCCACCTTATGGCATTCGCCGCAGGGTAACCACGCCAGACCGCTTAGTGAGCTGCGGACGATGTCCGAACAAATCATCATCGTCTGGGACTTGGAGACCGTCCCCGATCTCGCAGCCGCGGCAAGGATGCTCGGCTTGGGCGACGCGCCTGAGGAAGGGGTGCGGCAAGCTCTCGGGTCCGGCTTCCCCAAGCATCCGCTGCACGAGATCGTGTGCATCGGCGCCTTGGTCGCGAGCCGCCAACCCGAGGGTTGGCACGTGGACGCGCTCGGCGCGCCGCACGTGGGCGAGCGTACCGAGGGGGAACTGATCAGTGCCTTTGTGGAGAAGATCGGGCAGCTTCGCCCTCAGCTCATCACCTTCAACGGCCACAGCTTCGACCTGCCCGTGCTTCGGTACCGAGCAATGGTCAATCGCGTTGCCGCGGCCGGCCTTCAAGTGCGGTCCTACTTCCACCGCTACACCGAGGACTCCCTCGATCTATGCGACATTCTCGGCTCATACGTGCCGGGAGCGAAGGTAAAGCTGGACGAGGTGAGCAGGATATTGGGGCTGGCCGGGAAGCCCGAGGGGATCGACGGCAGCCGCGTCGAGGAGATGGTCCTTGCCGGCCAAATCGAGGAAGTAGCCCGCTACTGCGAGAGCGACGTGCTAAACACCTATCGCGTCTGGCTCGTCTATGAGCTGTTCCGCGGCTCGATTACTGGCAAGGAGCACGACTGGAGCGAGGCGCAGGTCCGCGAATTTGTCACCAGCAGGAAGACGGCCAACCCTCACTTAAACACCGCCGTTGGCGTTCGGCCAAGCAATTCAGGAGGCTGAAAATGAATGCACGACACGTTGCCGCGATCTGCGTCACGCTTTTGGGGGTGATGGCACTGGCGCCATCGGCATTAGCTCAACAGAAAACCGCCAAAGCCTGTGCCGCAGAGTGGAGAGCGAACAAGACCGAAAACCAGGCGAACGGAATTACTGAAAAGGCGTATGTGGCGCGATGCAGGACCGGCGCTGCACCTACCGAACCTACTGCCGCTCCCGCGGCAACGCCTACACCCGCACCGGGTCCAGCGACTGCGGCGCCTGCGCGGCCAACGCCCGCCAAGCCGGCCCCGACTACCACCTCAGTCACGCCAAGCGGGGCCAACGAGTTCTCGACAGCAGCAGCGGCTGAGACTCACTGTCCCGGCGACACCGTCGTGTGGGCCAACACCAAGTCCAGGGTCTATCACTACAGTAATTACAAGAATTACGGGAACACCAAATCCGGCGCCTACATGTGCGAGAAAGATACTGCGGATGCCGGCATTCGGGCAGCGAAGAACGAAAAGCACCCCTAAATCGTGCCGCGCTTCGATCAGTCAGTCTCACCGATGACGCTCGCCGACATGCGGCAGCTCGGCGTGCGTTCGCTCGCGGTAAGCTGTGACCTGTGCCATCACGAAGCGGTGCTTGATGCGTCACCGTGGCCGAATGACATGCCTGTGCCGGCGTTCAGGCCACGCCTGGTCTGTACCCACTGCGGGATCGTTGGCGCCGACGTGCGGCCGAACTGGCGAGAGTACCAGGCAGCCGGGATTTGAACGAGATGCCGATCGAATTCTTGCACGGTCGCCAGCTCACAGATGACGAACTGGAAATGATCCGCATGCAGCTGGAATCGGAATTCGACAGCATCGAGCATATCGACCCGGAAATCCGCGGGATCGTCGAGCGCAACTGGCCTCATCTGCTGTCGAAGCTTCCGCCCGAGGACGATTGATGCCGGACGAAGCGGATAATGACCTCCCGCTTGCGCTGATGACGATCAAGCTGCTCGTCGGCAGCTTCAACCATCTCGCAGCGGCATTTGGCGCGAGCGACCGCGAAGCTGCTGAAAAGGCAATTGCCACCGCAGACAAGGAGGCGGCCAAAGTGCTGCGCGGCTTATGGGGTGAGCGCGGCACAGAGATCGCCAGCATTGCCGATATCGACGCCGTGCTGATACCGGCCCTCACCAGCCCCCATGAGGCCACCGCATTGCAGAGCTTCGCTGAAGCGGCGCCGTCCCCATCGGCGAACGTGATCGGAATTGATCGCATCCCGATGGACCGTCCACAGGACCCCCGCGGCGATGGCTCTGGCTTGATCTTCACCACTCACGAACATGGCGGCGACCACCCCGACAGCATGCCGCAAGCGATCGAGGTGACGGACAAAGCGGGACGGTCGCGGGTTTATGTTACGCTCCGGGAATGAACCAAATCGATGCCTTGGGATAGGCGCCGCGGTCCGCCATCCTTGGGAGGGGCCTGACGGGGCCGCGGCTGGGTATGCTCCACTAGCCGATATCGTGCTGCATGCCCGGATCGATTGTAGACCGCTGCCGCTGCAAGGGAGCTGACGGAACGCTCTATGGCGTCCAGCACCACTGGTAGCCGCTTGGTTCGGTGGTGCACCATCTTCCCGTGACAGGGTTGACGATTACAGCACCCGGCACGGGCCCGGGACCATAACCGTAGCCCTCCGGAATGCCATAGTAAGGAGCGGCGCCATCGTAGGGAGCGCCGCCATAATAGGCATCAACTCCAACGGCCGCGGCACCAGCGGCGGCAGCTCCGACGATCACGCCACGGCGAACGGCTCTGCGGGTCGTCCGACGTGCCACGCCAGCGACGCTGCCTGGTGTCCGCGGCCGGCCGATCACCGCATTAGCTTGCGTAACCAGGCTGGACTGCCCCGTCCCCGACAAGTTGTCATTGATAAACAAGCACATCAAACCGGTGCCTGCCGCCAGCGCAAATCGCAAAATTCTAACTGTTCGAGTCATCATGATCCTCCTGAACGGATTTTGAGCTTCCGGGCGCCGAAGATGGCACATGCCGACAAGCCTCGTCGGATCATTGCCTCCGGAATGGCGCGGTCTTCACGTGTGAGCGAAGCGCTCTCCCTTGCTGCCGAACCGCGCTGCAATAGTAGGGCGGGGGCCGCGTTGGCTTCTACTGGCCTTAGGGGCAAACCCGGTTGGCCCATATGCGAGATCGGATTGCACGCGCTGCCGCCAACGGCAGCAGACCAGGCGGCGGATGACGGATGACAAAAAGAAAGCCCCAGCGGATGCTGAGGCTTGCGTCTTGCTCGCCCGCGGGGGGGCTGGGGGGATGGGGCGAGCATCAAATTTTTTCTGTCTCGTGTTAGACTCCCGATCGGCGAAAAGGTTCAGTCGAAAACCGGAATCTTTTTCGCCTTGCCATTGCACACGTCGAGCGCCCGTTACTGACGTGCGGCCCGAACTGGCGCGAGTACCGAGCAGCAGGGATTTAGAGGGCACCGGGGCGGCGCCAACGCACAAAACTTTGGCTCAGAATAGCAAGATGCGATCGGCGCGCTTGCCTATCTGAGCATCATAAAAATAAGCTCTGGAACGGGCCAACCGGCAATCTTGGCCCGAGTGCTGAGTGCAGAGAGCGCCTTTCTGTTGAGAGAACTTTTTGGGGGCGCCTGCTTTCTGGCCGGCGCCCTTTTTTCATTCGAGGGACCGCGGCAGCCTTCGCGGTCCCGCCGGGCCTGCCCTTTGGTACAGTTGACCCATTTCCTTCAACAGATCATGAAGCGCCCTCCTGGATGAAACGGCGTGGCGGTGCGGATCATGAACAGAGTGGAGCACTACCAAGATCGGGCGACAGAATGTCGCCAGCTTGCGGAAATTGTTGGCTCATCTGAAACTCAGAGCGACTACCTGCGGCTCGCGGAGCATTACATTGCGCTCGCCGAAAGCGAGGGTGCAAAGCACGTGCGTCGAGAAGCGCCGCGGTCCGAAGCCCGTGACGTGTTGGGCCTGACCGCGGCGGGGAACGCGCACTAGCTCTCAGAAATCATGCGCATGCCCGGCTCGATCGCGTAGCGGTATCGGGTGCAGGTTTCGTTACCGCGGCTGCTGCTCCATCAACTCGCCCGTCCGGCATCTGCATCCAGAAACCGATACACGCTCGCCGGGCCGATGCTCAGCGCCTTGGCGATCTCGGTGGCTCCAAGGCCCTGCGCCTTCAACTCCCGCACACGCACCGCGTTTATCGAAGCGGGGCGGCCCTTGTAGACGCCGGCCGCCTTCGCCTTGGCGATCCCTTCAAGCTGGCGTTCACGGCGCAAGTTGGTTTCGAACTCGGCGAAGACGCCAAGCATGTCGAGGAAGCACTTGCCGGCGGCCGTGCTGGTATCGATCGGCTGCTCGGTCGCCTTCAAGGAAGCACCGCGAGCCCGGACCGTTCGAACGATGTCCTGAAGGTCGCCCCTGCTCCGAGCGAGGCGGTCGATCCGGGTCACCATCAGCAACGTCGCCGGCCCGGAGGAATTCGAGCACGGTTTGCAGCTCGGTCCTGCCCTGCGTGGTCGTGCCGCTGCGCTTCTCAGATGACCTCGCAGCCGGCGGCGCGAAGGGCGGTCTGTTGAATGGAAAGGTCTTGGTCAGTCGTGCTGACCCGCGCGTACCCGATGACGGTCACGATCCCCAGCCCTTTTGTCTCGTTTGGCTTCAGACCATGTGACAATGCCGTCTCATAATCGGATTGTCGATCCTATTGAGACAAGTTTTGTGTCTCATTGTCTCGACTCGGATGGGTGTACCCTAATGGGAACTATCAGGGATTATGAAGGCCGCACCCACCACATTGAACCTGACCCGGCCGAAGGCCGATGCGCAATCGTCACCATAGGCCCCCCTCGCGGTCTTATTCCGCACAGCAAAGAAACCCAAACCGAGGTGCGATCGCGCTTTGGACGCGCCCGATGATTGGCGCCTGCCATTGTGAATTTCGTTTTGTGTGTCCGGACTGCCACAGTCGGCTAGGCTTAATTTAGCTACTGTGCGATTTTGCTGGTGGTTTCCTTGGATTGAATCGGGCAGCCCGGGCGCTGTTATTTCTGGGAGATTTGGATGCACCGTCGCGGCTGGATGTTCGGACTGCGCAGCCAGTTGCTGGCGGGCGCCCTCCTCTTGTCTTGCGCCGAGGCGTGCTTTGCGGTCACGATCGGTGGCGGTGGCGGGCTGCGGCGCCAGCGGTGGCGGCGGCTCAACCGCGAGCGGTATAAGTCACGATGTACCAACGCTATCACCGCTTGAGGCGCTCGTTACAGCCGTGCAGAGCCACGCCCGGTGGATCGTGGACCCAGCGAGTTTCCCCCAATCTTCCGGGGAACCTCCGCCGCCAGGGCCGCCGGGGTCCACCCCGGATCATCCATTGGACCATATGCCGGCCAATTTTCAGTGCGAAGGATGCGATGTTATCGAACTATCCCGTACCCACATATCCGGAAACCTAGATGAGTATCTCTACGAGTACATCCCGAACATAAAAGGTGCTGCGCCATTTTATGTTCGTGTCACGGTTAACGTTCTCACGGGCCGCATTGTCACCCCCGGCTCTGCCCATTTGGGGATGTATGTCCCCGGCGACGCATCAAGTCCGCCCGATTGGGGCTCTGCTGGTGGCGGCTCGGTCACCCGCAGCAGTGGCTACCGGATCAGCGACAGTGCAGGCGTGCTGGCACCCGGGACAGTTGGTCCGAGCCTTCGCGATGTCGCCGGCAATGGCGGCATATACGGCAGCTACGATGCGTCAAGTTTCTTCGGATTTGCTGGCGGCCAATCGCTGGTTCTCCGAGGTTTTTACGATTACCAGCAAGACAGCATTCGGTTCGGGGCGGCGCCGGCGGCAGCTCCGCTCGTCGTCGGCAATGCCGGATCGCTGCAGGGAGATACTAATAAGTTTGGCGGCATTATCGATTACAATAGCGGATCAAGCTACATCCGTGGCATCGCCGACTATTATTTTGGACACAGCAGCGAAACCAACGACCTCAACGGAAGTAGCGGCAGCTTCGGCACCAGCGGTTATGGCGTTGACGCAAGGATCGGCCAAGTGTTCATGCTGTTTGCTTCCTATGGCGCGCTTCCTTCCAGGGCGCTGCCGACGAAGGCACCGCCCAGACCGGCGGGCGGCAGCATCGTCGGCCTCGATCTGAGCGCGCATGTCGGCTACTTCGAAAGTCAGTTCGACGGGTTCAGCGACACCAGCGGCTTCATTTTCGGGACGGCACGAGCGCAATTCGGCGACGTTGGCGGGCGCGCTGAGCTTTTCGATCTGGTGCCGAGCTACGGCCTGGCTTGGAAGGCATACGTTGCCGGGACCGTCGATCAGCGCTTCGACTATTCAAGCAACATGAATATTCCTGTTCAGGCCGCCCTGCCGAGTGGCGACCTTCTGACCGCCCAGGCCGCAAAGACCTTTGGCGGCGCTGAGCTTGGTATTGAGGCGAGTGGGCTCGGCGGCTGGAAGGTGGGCCTAAAGGGCTTCTACCAGGCGAGCGCCGATACCAGTATCGCCGGCGGCGCCGCCTATTTGAAAATCCCGTTCTATTCCACGCCTGCACCCGGGACCCGCTATTGATTTAGGACAGAAGGGGCTACTGGGCAGGTGCTGGCGCCGAGCTCGGTTTTAACGAGGCTTTCTTGAAGCATTCACGCATCAGATTGCAGCGGTCCGGTCCGCTAACGTGCAGAACGTCGGGTCGCGCGGTGCTGATGAATTGGCACACCTGCTCCAGGCCGGCTGCGTTGAGCCACCCTTCTTTCCGGCCCCGCCCGATGGCATAGCAATCGGCCTTGTTCTCGTCGAGACCGACGAACTTGTGCCCGCACTCGTGATCGTAAATCCAGAGTTTCACCGCGGTTGGCACTTTTGCCACGTAAGGCATGTTGAGAATGATGAACTGCCGATATGGCGTCGCGGCATAATCGTTGAGATTGGGATCGAGGACGGTCGCATAGGCGCCGCAGATCATGCGATGTCCATCGAGAGTAAGCTGTCCGTAAGGGACGACAGTGGCGCCGCCGCCGTTTCGCTCGACATAATCGTAGGGTGTCGGATCCGTCTTGAGCGGCTGCGCTTGCACGACGCGCCAGGGGATCGTCGCGAGCGTGACAGCAATCATTAGCCACTGAGCCACACCGATCACTCCCTACATGGGCCTAATACAAGCACGCACGATGGTGCTGTCGATCATTGCCATATTCGTTGTCGGCATCGGCCGCCAACGCTTTGAAGACCCTCTCGGTTTGACAATGCCAGGAAAACCCCTTTGAAATCATAGGCGCCGTTAGCCAGGGTTGACAGCGCAAGCTCTTGAAATCTCACTGCGCAGTGCAGTCCGGCCCGGGGAGCCAACCAAAATCAAAGACTTAGTTCGTATTTGTCCTCACCAACCTTCGCGCACACTCTATTTTAGGCATTGGCTTAGCCTTATAGGAGATTTTGTAGCCCGTTACGCATCGCGCGAGGGGCCGCCGATGATCCTTGCCTGGGCTTCAGGGGCCGCTTTTTGGCTCTTGGCGCACTGGAGGGGACCTCCTTGCTCAGGTGGCGTGACCGATCGGTTCGGCACCTAATCGCCCTGAATGCCCTACTTCTCTCGCTGAGTGCAGCACGCGCCCCAAGGCGAGCGATGTCAAAGCCGCCTCAAAGACGGTCCTCGATCCAAAACCAGCTTCGTAAAGCCATCAGGTGCGGCCCGCCGCCGGGACGCTCCCAGCGAGATCGCCTCGCAGCTCACAGCGGCAGCCATTTACATCGCAACGCGCCCTTGCGGCGCACGAACAAAAGCACCATTTCGCACCAGCCATACACCGCACTTGAGGTATCCGCGAAGATGAGCACGGTTACTGTCTACCAATTCATGATGTATGACGTCGCCAATGACACAATGCGCAAGTCCCGCCGCTGGGCTACGCGCAACGCGGTACAATGGCTAGGGGGCGAACTCCTCAAAGAAACGGCGGCAGAGGTCGATTCTTCGCAGGTTGGGCAGGAGATCGACGGCAGGACCGCGATCGATTTCAATCCCCACAGGAGGGCCGATTTCCAAAGCCAAGTCATGGCTTAATCGCGAAAAGCAAAGGCATGGCCCTGGACATGCCGTTGCGCTCAGCCGCTCGACGACGCTAGGCATTAGCTGGGTCGCGTAAAGGGGTGCGGCGCCGAGAGCGACTGGTAAGCGAACCTTGCGACTAGTACCTCTGCACAGGGGTTATGACTCGTTGAGTGGGGCTGGGTAGGCGCGGGCCATTTTGGCGCGCGCTTTTTCTGGCGTGAACATCCAATTTATTCGTGCACCGCTTTTGTTTCTTTGGCGCTCCCACGCGGCGATCTCGAAGGCAAGCAATTCACGATTGTCGATGCGACGGTCGAGGCACTGGCTGCGAAGGACGCCGATTTCGATTTCGACCATGTTGAGCCAGCTTGCGTGCCTGGGGGTGGGATGGAATTCGAGGCGGCGTAGGATACGCCGCGCTTCCGGCGCTGGAAAGGTTTGGTAGAGCGCGCTCGCAGAGTGGGTCGACAAATTGTCCAGCACGACCCGGATTTTGTCGGCCTTGGGAAAGTGCACGTCGACCAGATCGCGCATGCAGTTTGCGAAGTCCTCTGCCGCGCGTCGGTCTGTGACCTTCACCTTGCGCCAGGATTTATGGGCGTCGAGGAAGACGAAGAGATTGGCCGTGCCATTGCGCCGGTATTCGCAGTCGAAGCGCTCCAATTGTCCCGGCTTGGCCGGGATTGGCTCGCGCACTTCGCCGATGAGCTGAGTTGGACTTTCGTCAAAACAGACGACCGGACGCTGGGGTGAAGTTGACCCGGTTTCGTGGACACCCGAACATTTGTGTTCAAGGACCCACGATGGCAAAGACGAGACCACCTTACACACCGGAATTCCGTCGCCAAATGGTCGAGCTGGTCCGCGCCGGTCGCTCGCCGGAGGAGCTGGCGCAGGAGTTTGAACCGACGGCGCAGTCGATCAGGAACTGGGTCGGCCAAGCGGAGTGTGACGCCGGCCGCGGCGGCAACGGACTGACGACGGCGGAACGCGAGGAGATCAATCAGCTCAGGCGTGAGAACCGGCAGCTCAGGCTTGAGAGGGATATCCTCTCAAAAGCCGCGGCCTGGTTTGCTCGGGAGACGAACACGATCCCATCGAAGGGTTCCGGTTCGTGAGCGAGAACCAGGCCGCCTTCCCGATTGCCACCGTGTGCCGACTACTGGGTGTCTCCCCCAGCGGCTATTACGCGTGGACGAAGCGGCAGCCGTCGCGGCGTACCCAGACCGACGCCGCGGTTGGCGCAGAGATCCGCGCCGCACACGCGGCTTCTCGCGGCATTTACGGGGCGCCGCGCATTCATGTCGATCTTGCGGCCAAAGGCATTCGCGTCGGCCGCAAGCGCGTCGCACGGCTGATGTCGGCGGCAGGTCTTGCCGGTGTGAGCCGACGCAAGTTCGTCCACACCACGGTGAAGGGCAGCGGCCGTCAGGCGCCGGACCTGGTCGATCGCAACTTCACCGCAGAGAGGCCCAATCTGCTGTGGGTGGCCGACATCACCTACATTCCAACCTGGGCCGGCTTTCTCTATCTGGCAGTTGTGCTGGATGCGTGCAGCCGTCGAATCGTCGGCTGGTCGATGGCCACGACGCTCGCTACTCGCCTGGTGCTTGACGCCTTGAACATGGCCCTCGCGATGCGACGACCGAAGGGCGTGATACACCACTCCGACCAGGGATCGCAGTATACCTCGATTGAGTTCGGCCACCGCTGCCGCGAGGCGGGCGTGCGCCCCTCGATGGGCTCGGTCGGAGACGCCTACGACAATGCCATGTGCGAGAGCTTCTTCGCCACGCTGGAATGCGAGCTTCTCGACAGGCGTCGGTTCAAGACGCAGGCCGAGGCGCGGACCGCGGTGTTCGAGTTCATCGAGGGCTTCTACAACCCGCGCCGCCGTCATTCCTCGATCGGTATCTCTCCCCGATCGATTACGAGCGTCATCACGCGGCCAATCCCGACGCACACCAGCCTGCCGCCGTGCTCGCGGCCGTCAAGGACAAGCCCTCCGGGCGGTCCCCAAGTGGGGCCGTCCTTGACCGCCGCTGCGCGCGACGGCCGCACCCTCGTGCGGGCCGGGATGGAAGAATGGCTCCGCCGGGGGCCGAACAAAAGAATGGCACTAAACAGGAGAGCAAAATGCCGTCAGACCAAATACCCTGATCCCAAGCCCGCAACCCTCCACGAAACCGGGGCAAGTCCAGGGATCCGCTTCCTCGTTGTAGAGGTCCAGCACATCCTCCATCCGCGCCACATATTCGGCATCAACCGTGGGAATGCACCACATGTCCTTGCGCCAGGGCTTGAGATCGTTTTCCGCAAGGCGGCGTCGAACCGTCTCGCGGGAAAGCCCCTTGTGGGCCGTCAGCTTGACCATCTCGCCAGCCAGGGTTCCAGCGTCCAACGACTGCGCCCGGCCGGCGGCTTCGAGCAGGCCGTTGCGACCAAGAGCGCTTCGTCCCTGCCGGTGAGTTTGCGCTCGGCGCCACATCGCGGCTCCTCGCTCAAGGCGGCTTCAAGGCCACACTCCACAAATCGGCGCTTGGTGCGATAAACCGTCGATCCACCCACCACGATCGTACGTTCGATCACCTCATCGCTGGCGCCGGCATCGGCCGCCAGAAGGATTTGCGCCCGCTTCAATTTCCAGCCGAACATGTGCCGGCGCCCAGCATCCGCTTAAGGTCCTCACGCTCCTCGCCGGTCAGATCAACGCGATAGCGGATATTCATCAGGGCCTCCTTGTGATTCGAGGCCCAGTTTAATCAATCTATGTGGCGTGGATTTCGCGCCCCCTCGCTTCACCGACAAGCAAGGCCAGTATCTGGCCTTCATTCACGCTTATACCCTCGTCATCGGCCGATCGCCCGCCGAAGCCGATATCCAACGGTTCTTCGCCGTCACCCCGCCCACCGTCCACCAGATGGTGCTAACTCTCGAACGCCAGGGCCTTATCACGCGTATCCCCGGCAAGGCGCGAAGCATCCACCTTCGCGTCGATCCAGAACTTCTCCCAAAGCTCCAACCCGTCATATCCTCTGTGCAGAGGTACTAGCCGCCTTTAGGTGCCTGGGCTGATTAGATGCATGCCGGCACCTCGCGGCCGAGCAAAGGGAGGCGCCTTGGATCGAGTGGAGGAGGAGCATATGGGCTGGCCATCCTTTTTTAGAAAAGATCATCGAATTCAAAGCGGAAGTCTGGACTTGCCCCGGTTTCGTGGAGGGTTGCGGGCTTGGGATCAGGGTATTTGGTCTGACGGCATTTTGCTCTCCTGTTTAGTGCCATTCTTTTGTTCGGCCCCCGGCGGAGCCATTCTTCCATCCCGGCCCGCACGAGGGTGCGGCCGTCGCGCGCAGCGGCGGTCAAGGACGGCCCCACTTGGGGACCGCCCGGAGGGCTTGTCCTTGACGGCCGCGAGCACGGCGGCAGGCTGGTGTGCGTCGGGATTGGCCGCGTGATGACGCTCGTAATCGATCGGGGAGAGATACCCGATCGAGGAATGACGGCGGCGCGGGTTGTAGAAGCCCTCGATGAACTCGAACACCGCGGTCCGCGCCTCGGCCTGCGTCTTGAACCGACGCCTGTCGAGAAGCTTCGCATTCCAGCGTGGCGAAGAAGCTCTCGCACATGGCATTGTCGTAGGCGTCTCCGACCCAGCCTCGAGGGGCGCACGCCCGCCTCGCGGCAGCGGTGGCCGAACTCAATAGAGTATACTGCGATCCCTGGTCGGAGTGGTGTATCACGCCCTTCGGTCGTCGCATCGCGAGGGCCATGTTCAAGGCGTCAAGCACCAGGCGAGTAGCGAGCGTCGTGGCCATCGACCAGCCGACAATTCGACGGCTGCACGCATCCAGCACAACTGCCAGATAGAGAAAGCCGGCCCAGGTTGGAATGTAGCGTGATGTCGGCCACCCTCAGCAGATTGGGCCTCTCTGCGGTGAAGTTGCGATCGACCAGGTCCGGCGCCTGACGGCCGCTGCCCTTCACCGTGGTGTGGACGAACTTGCGTCGGCTCACACCGGCAAGACCTGCCGCCGACATCAGCCGTGCGACGCGCTTGCGGCCGACGCGAATGCCTTTGGCCGCAAGATCGACATGAATGCGCGGCGCCCCGTAAATGCCGCGAGAAGCCGCGTGTGCGGCGCGGATCTCTGCGCCAACCGCGGCGTCGGTCTGGGTACGCCGCGACGGCTGCCGCTTCGTCCACGCGTAATAGCCGCTGGGGGAGACACCCAGTAGTCGGCACACGGTGGCAATCGGGAAGGCGGCCTGGTTCTCGCTCACGAACCGGAACCCTTCGATGGGATCGTGTTCGTCTCCCGAGCAAACCAGGCCACGGCTTTTGAGAGGATATCCCTCTCAAGCCTGAGCTGCCGGTTCTCACGCCTGAGCTGATTGATCTCCTCGCGTTCCGCCGTCGTCAGTCCGTTGCCGCCGCGGCCGGCGTCACACTCCGCTTGGCCGACCCAGTTCCTGATCGACTGCGCCGTCGGTTCAAACTCCTGCGCCAGCTCCTCCGGCGAGCGACCGGCGCGGACCAGCTCGACCATTTGGCGACGGAATTCCGGTGTGTAAGGTGGTCTCGTCTTTGCCATCGTGGGCTCCTTGAACACAAATGTTCGGGTGTCCACGAAACCGGGTCAACTTCAGTCACTTTTTTCGGAATCTTGCCGAGTCCAGCCGATCATCGCTAGGCGATGGTGTTCAGGCCCAGTACCGGCGGACTGATGATCTAGATATTCGCATCCAAGATTTTCGAAACCAATTGACCAGTTCGTAACGAAAATCGATGAGGCGCTTGAATTTGCCACGGACCCCGCAATGAACTTGGTCGAGGAGCTTCAACGGGCCAAGCGTCAGCGAAATCAGGTTATTCATCAGCGGAATCAGGCCATGCGTGAGCGAGATCAGGCCATCCGTAAGTGCGATTTGTTGCGAGCGGCGGCGCAAACCCGTGCCATGTCACATGCCGTCTATCAACGAAGATGCACGTCTGCAGGAGCAAAAGCATTTGCGATGCCGAATGGCTGAGCTGAAGTCTAAGAACGGGCAATTAGAGCGGAATCCGTTTAGCTTGGTGTGTATCCGGCGTGGGTGAAGTAGTTATTGCATTCCCGTGGGGTGAAGGTTTCGAGGACTGATCCGATCCGATCCCATAGTGCCGGAATGGTGCGTTCGCCGGCCTTGCGCAGATGCGCTTTGAGCTTGCTGAAGGACGGCTCGATCGGATTGAAGTCCGGCGAATAGGGGGCAGTAGCCGCATCTTGGCGCCGGTGGCCTCGATCGCCTCGCGCACGCCGACGACCTTATGGGCGGGGAGATTGTCCATCGAGACGGTCTCTCCCGATGACAGCGTCGGCACCACGATTGCTTGTCAATCAGCAGCTAATCGGGACCCCTTATCGGCATCCAAAAGGGACCCCTTTGAGCGTTAGAGCGCCTCCGCACAAAACTTTCGCTCGAAAATAGCGAGCGGTGGGGTGGGCTTGAGGAGCAGGAGACTACACCTTTGTACAGTTGACCACTTTTTCTCAAAAAATTAACGATTCCGTCCCGGATGAAACGGCGTGGCGGGACGGATCATGACCAGAGTGCAGCGCTACCAAGATCGGGCGGCGGAGTGTCGCCAACTCGCGGAAATTGTTGGCTCATCCAAAACTCAGAGTGACTACCTGAGGCTCGCTGAGCATTACGTTGCGCTGGCCGAAAGCGAGGGCGCGCAAGAGCCGCCCTCCGTTGGGACTCCGGTCGCCGCGTTCTGTTCAGCTTGATGAAGCAAGTCTGTTGATGAAGCAAGTCTGTGGGATCAGTTGTGCTGCACCCCCAAGCGATCGAGGTGACGGACGCAACCGGCCGCTCACGAGTTTATCTGCTACTCCGAACGCGAATTGATTGCGGGAAACCGCGAATTCCGCGCCACGATCTCGGTTCCAGTTCGTTACCGCTTCAGCCGCTCTATCAGATCACTCTCGGTGTCCGGCATCAGAGCGCCAACGCGTCGCCGTCTTTCGGGCTGCTGCGCTTGTGCCGTGAGCGGCCAAACTGCTGCACCACCCATGGCGGCGATGAAATCTCGTCGTCGCATCGATGACCCTCCGCGCTGCTCGGCCCGAGCCCGATGTGGTAAGCGTCAGGGTAACGCGGTCGAGGCTGCAAGGAAACCGCCTTACACTGGCCGGTCCGACCGGAATGTCTCCTCCTGACCCATGGCCCAAACAACCGGTGGGTCTGGGCAAGACGTGCAGCAGAAAGCGCCTGATGAACTCGTGCGGGTGAAGCCGCATCGTCTTCCAGCGACCTGGGCCGTTGGTGAGATAGTCTTTCCAGCGGAACGCGATGCCAGCGTCGTCGGCTGCAACGGGCGCCGGTTCGAGATGGTCATTGAGAAGACGAAGCTCATCCTCGGTCTTCCGCTCTTCCACGACGGTGCGCCAATAATCACCAGAGGAATATCCGTCTTTGCGGCCAAAAACCGCTTTCTTTGGATCAAGGCCCTGGGTAGCGGATGGAGGATGTTACGAGGCCACCGAAATAGGCGAGTCGATTAATTACTTAAAGCTGCCCCTGGTTTCTGGAGCCACGGCGGCGGCGACCAAACACAACCGTTCGTCGCCGCTGTAGAAGCGCATGGCGGAACCGGCGACGGGGCTTCATCGCACTGAGCGCGTCATCGCCGAGCGGCTGCTCCGGCTCACCACCAAAGTATGCGCGATGCTGCCGACAAATTCTCGCTCAGCGGCGGCGTCACATAGCGTACTGTCACTGGCCGGTAAATGAGAGTATCGTTTCCTTGATCTTTGCTTTGGCGAAATTTGCAACCTTTTCCAGCTCAATATGCGGGAGATTGGGCAATTCGTCGGCTGAAACCACGCAGTCGACAATGGCCGGGCCGTTGGCATTGAGCGCTTTGCGAATGGCGTCGCGCAACTCGCCGGGCTTGTCGGCCTTGAAGCCCACGGCGCCGCAGGCGCTCGCCAGCATCGCATAATCCGGGTTGGGGAAGTCAATGGCTTTTTTCCAAGCCGGCATGCCCATTCCTTCCGCCTCCAGCGTGATCAGTCCGAGGGACGAATTGTTATAGACCACGGCTTTTACCGGCAGTTTATGCTGCACGGCGGTGAGGAATTCACACATCAGCATGTTGAAACCGCCGTCGCCGCAGAGTGCGATGATTTGGCGTGAACGGTCCAGCGCCTGAATGCCATTCGCCTGGCCAACCGCGGTGCCAACAGCACCATTGTTGAAGGAGCCAATAATCCGCTGCGCGCCGCTTTGGCGGATCCAGTTGCCCGACCAAAGCGTGTTCAGCCCAGTGTCGATGACGAACACGGCGTCGCGTGCGGCGAGATCGCTCACAGCGCGCGCGACCGCCTGCGGATGAATGCGGTCCTTGCTGCGCGCCGGATCGGACTGCTTGTCCTGCATCTCATTCCAGGCTTTGCGCTGAGATGTGACGTGATCGAAGAAGCTGCTGTCACGCTTCGACTTCACCGATGGAGCAGCGATTTGACTGTCGGCCGCACCGAGCCGACGACGCCAAGCTCGGTCGGTGCGCGGCGGCCGATCACGCGCCCGCTCATCTATTTGGATGACGGTGCCCTGACGCGGCAGGAATTCCGAGTAAGGGTAATCGGTACCGAGCATCAGAAACAGGTCGCAGTTCATGACGGCGTGATAGTCCGCCTTCGTTCCGATCATGCCGATGCCACCCATCCAGCGGGGATCGTCATAAGGCATGATGTCTTTGCCTTTGACCGAATGGATCAAGGGCGCCTTGAGCCAATCGGAGAGGGCACGCAATTCCTCGGACGCGCCGTAGCATCCAGCACCGCACATGATCACGATGCTCTCGGCGCCGTCGATGCGATTTGCGATCTCGGCAATATCTGCCTCGCTGGCGACGATTTCCGGGCGCGGCTTGAGCGTGGCGACACTCGCGACACTGCCCTCGGTCCCTGCGGTGAGGACGTCGACTGGCAGCGTCAAATGCGCGACGCCGCGGCCGGCGTAGGCGGCGGCGATGGCCTGATGAATGACGGCTGGGGCCTGTGCCGGTGATGAAATGGTCTCGGTATAGAGTGAGACATCACGGAACAGCAGGTCGGGATCTGTCGCTTGAAAATAGTCGAGGCCCTGCAATTGACGCGGCATTTGTCCGGAGAGCGCAAGAACCGGCGCGTGGTCGCGACATGCTTCATAGAGGCCGGCGACGAGATGGGTGCTGCCAGGCCCCGTACTGCCGCAACACACGCCGAGCCGGCCAGTTAGTTTCGCTTGGCCGGCGGCCGCGAGTGCCGCGCCTTCCTCGTGGCGCACGCCGATCCACTCGATCTTGCTGTGGCGCACGGCGTCGCCGATCGGATTAGCGAATTGGCAATCAGGCCGAATATGTGCGTGACGCCGATTTTTTCGAGCACGTCGACAAGGGTATGGGCTACTGTCTGTGACATCAGCGTCTCCATTGCCATTTCCCTGCCCCAAGTGGGGAATGCCCGCTGCAATTTTGGGACGAATATTACACTGACAAAAGGGGTGTGAACACTCCACCGCCTAAAGGCGGTGGCTTCAAGTTACGGCTTTTGCCTGCACGGTGCCAAGACAGATCAAATCAGCCTACGCCCGCAAGGCGGCCGCTATCGGATGGTTACCGTGGTTATGACGATGCAGCTGAATGAAAAGGATGCGCGAGCAAACCCCAATCTCGCCAATACTGCGAAACGGCACAGGCCCCAATGCCCATCCGCTCATTAGCTCAACAGTCCTCCCGCACACGAGGCGGCCCGCGCCAGAATCGCTGCAGACCGCGGCCATAAGAGCGAGGAAGCTCGCCGAGACTCGGCTGCGGCTGTTTACGGTGTCCTCAAGGGTGATTTGCCAGGCGCAGAGACCGTCTGCGTGCCTGGCCACGCAGGATTCGAACTGCGATATCCGCTTGGTTCAAAACCGGGTGCGGTTCACGCGATAATTTCGGCGCTTTGGGCCGAAGCCATGCCGCAGAGACTTTTCGCGTTTGAGCTGCGGCTTGGGGATCATGCAGCTCCGGCAGTGATTTAGCGCATCCCGTCACGCAGACGGTTTCTCGCGCCATGCCGGCCGGGCTGTTCAATATGCCTGCCTCGTCAGATTGAACCACGCGTTCCTGAGATCACCAGAATGGAGCCTCGGCACCAGCACATCCGATCCGTACCAGAATCAATGCGCAAACAATCCCTCATCGCTGATCATCCGAAAATTCCTCCGCTTCAAATCGAAGGGGAATCGCTTTAGGCATCGGCAATCGTTAGGAGATCATCATGGATCAGCAGACTTCTAACAACAACGCGTCCGTCGTGCTGACGAACCTGGCCAAGCTGCTCCCTGAGCTGGAGCCGCTTTACAAGGACATTCACGCCCATCCCGAGCTTTCGATGCAAGAGAAGCGGACAGCGGGCATCGCCGCCGAGAGGCTCACGAAAGCAGGCTTCGAGGTGACGACCGGCGTGGGCGAGACGGGCGTGGTCGGACTGCTCCGTAACGGCGCGGGGCCGACGGTGATGTTGCGCGCCGACATGGACGCGCTTCCGATCGCCGAAGCCACCGGACTTGCCTATGCCAGCAAGGTCACGGCGAAGGACCCCGAAGGCAAAACCGTGCCAGTTGGTCACATGTGCGGCCACGACATGCACGTGACTTGGCTGGTGGGCGCGGCGACGTTGCTGTCGCAGGCGCGGGATGCCTGGAAAGGCACCTTGATGGCCGTCTTCCAGCCAGGTGAGGAAACCGCGCAGGGCGCCCAGGCCATGATTGACGACGGTCTACTGAAGCGCTTCCCCACGCCGGACGTCGTACTTGGCCAGCACGTCATGGTGGGAGCCGCCGGTACGCTCTCAGGCAGCGCCGGTCCAATCACGTCGGCGGCTGACAGCCTGCAAATCCGCCTGTTCGGTCGCGGAGCACATGGCTCGATGCCGCAGGCGAGCATCGATCCGGTCGTCATGGCTGCGTCCATCGTCTTACGGCTTCAGACCATCGTGTCCCGCGAGGTGGCGGCAAACGACGCGGCTGTGGTCACGGTCGGTGTGTTGCAGGCCGGCACCAAAGAGAATGTCATTCCCGACGACGCCATGATCAAACTCAATGTGCGGACCTTCGACGCCGGCGTGCGCAAGCATGTGCTGGCCGCAATCGAGCGGATCGTCAACGCCGAGGCCGACGCCTCCGGTGCCCCGCGCAAGCCCCAGATCACACCGCTCGATCGCTACCCGCTGAATGTGAACGACGAGACGGCCAGCAATCGTATCGCCGAGGCGTTTCGCACGTATTTTTCATCTGACCGGGTGAAACACACCGGTCCTGCCCCTGCGAGCGAGGACTTTGGCTGCTTTGGCACCGCGTGGCAGGTGCCGTCGGTGTTCTGGTTCGTGGGCGGCAATGATCCCGAGGCTTATGCAAAGGCAAAGGCAGCCGGTAAACTGAATGAGCTGCCGGTCAATCACAGTCCGCAATTTGCACCGGTTCTGCACCCGACCTTGGAAACTGGCATTGAGGCGCTGGTCGTTGGTGCTCTGGCGTGGTTGGGCGCGAAATGACGGTTTCGGTACCGTGTTTGATTTGGGTACAATCATGCCCCGCTCTATCGCCAGTTCTGCCTCGATTGCTCGATTGGCTTATTCTTCGGCTCACTCGGAATGCATGAGGAAACTCCTGATGTACTCGATCCTGGGTTCTAGACGAATTCGTCATGGCTACGATTGAAACCTTTGTTCGGATCCTTGACCTTGGCGGTACGTTCGTCTTCGCAATCAGCGGCGCCGTCGCAGCCGTCAATCGCCGGCTCGACATCTTCGGCATTCTTGTCCTGTCTTTTGTCGCTGGAAATTTTGGTGGGATCACGCGCGATGTGCTGATCGGCGCAATACCGCCGGCCGCTCTGTCCGATGAACGATATCTGCTCGTCTCTGTCCTCGCTGGACTCCTGACGTTCTTCTTTTACGCGGGGGTGGGCAAGCTGAAGACTCCCGTACTTCTATTCGACGCGGTTGGACTGGCATTCTTCGCCGTCGCAGGAGCACAAAAGGCGGTCACGTTCGAATTGAGCCCGGTCATGGCTGCTCTTCTCGGCATGTTGACTGGTATCGGCGGCGGCATGATGCGCGACGTGCTCCTCACCGAAATCCCGCAGGTGCTGCGCTCAGATTTATATGCAGTGGCAGCACTGGCAGGCGCCTCCACAGTCGTCGTCGGTGATCTGCTCGGCCTTTCCTATGCCATCTCGGCTCCTGTAGGAGGGATCTTGTGCTTCGGCATTCGATTGATGGCGATCAAGCACCGGTGGAATTTGCCGGTACCGCATCTGTCAGCGCAGCGGCGCGCTGATATGAATTTTACGGAGGACAAAAAAGGGCCAGATGAGTAACTCGTCGGTCTCCCTCTTTTCTAACAATCCGACATGGGATTGCTCAGCTGGTCGAGACATCATACAAGCCGAAAATGTTGCGCCTGTGTGACACTCGGGCAAGCGAAGGCGATCAAGTCCATCGAGATGAGCTTGCGTGATCCATTCCACTTTCGAAATTGCTTATCGCGATTGCCGCACCGAAGATCAGCCTGTGAATATTGAGCTGGACCATGGCTGAGAATCGAACCGCCCCATCGCGGCGAGCACTGCTGCTGCAGCATTTGGTGAAAACGCACGGAGCCATTGCCGAAGAGGCAAAGCTCATCGTTCGACAACGGCAATTGATTACGGACCTGGAACGGGATGGCGGCGACACGCGGGAAGACTCTTCGGACCGACACTCAGACAGCGGACCCGTTGTCGCTTGCGTGCGCAGCGGCGGCCGGTGCCGGTTGATCGGCTTACTCGGCGCGGCGATCGCTGCGGAAACGCTCCCGCAATTCAGAACCGCGTTCCGCCGCGGCCTGGGTAAGCAGGGGTATATGGTCGGAGTAAATATCGAGATAGTGGAGCATCAAGCCGGAAATCGCTACGATCTTCTGCCTGAGATGGCCGCCGATTTGGAACGGCGTCGAGTCTCAGTTATTTTCGCGGAGCGCGGCATAGCTCCGGCGCTCGCGGCGAAGTCGGCTACCGCAACGATCCCGATCGTCTTTGAGAATGGCGCCGATCCCGTTGAATTTGATCTCGTTGCAAGCCTGCCGGGACTACACATACATGGCTGAGCACGTTCGGGCCAAAACGCGCCGGGCCGCTGTTTCGGAGACCGACTGCGTGGCTGGGGCGGGGGGATTCGAACTGCTATATCCGTTTGTAATGAAACTCAGAACCTTACAGAGACACGTCCGATAGCAGGCAAAACCCCGCCACCGAGACGGTTCACGTTTGAGCTGCGGCCCGAGACTTATGCATACGGCAGAGGTTTCCGGCATCCACATCGATTGGTTCGTTTGCTCTTACGATGCCGGCCCTGTCCAATATGCCCAGGTGATCAAATTCAAACTGAAGACGCGATGAGCGGCGCCCGACGACGTTCACAGCGGTCGACCTCGATGAGACGACCCGCCGCGCTGTAGGATTGGGCCTGCTTCGGTCGGTGGTAACCCCTCTCTGAGGAGTGTCCACTCGGAAACGGGGACACCGTGGACAAGGATTTGTCGGCACTGCATTGCTTTCGCCGTTTTACGGTATCCGCTGTCCACTGGAAAGTAGCCGGAAACAACAACCCCTGGCGCGCCGACGCGGCGAGGGGCATGGCCAAGCCTCGCGACGAAGTCTCGTATTGCGTTACCGGGTTTACAGGCGGGTCCTGTGTCCATTCACGTCCATACACGTATATTGGCCAGACGTTGGACACTCTCACGCGGCAAAACGGTATCTCATTGAGAATGTTGTGTTATTTCTACTTGATAACGATGTATTTTCCGCCTTGAGAATGCGGCCAGTGTAGACGCCCAATTGGCGATATTGGTCGGAAAGGCTCGGCCCGTAGCTCATGAGTTCGCCGACTTCCGTAAAAGCACGATAGCCATAGAGGACGGGCGTGCCATAGTGTGACGCCAACGTCGCAAACTGCACCCGACGGCTCGTGAAGAAAACGTCGGGGCTGACATAAGCGGAATCGATCCCATTCTGTACAAAGTTTGCAAAGGCCGCATCAATATCGCGGTTTGAACTGGCGTAAATGACTTCGATCTGCCAGCCGATGACCGATGCTGATGCCCGAGCTTCCTCGATCAGTGCTGCCGCGATCGTGCTGGTTGGATTGATGAGCGCTGCGATCCGCTTTGCGCTAGGCAGGAGTCTCATGCAGCAATCCAAACCTTTTGGCGCCGAGCTGAACGCTCATGGTGCTCAGTCCGGTGACGTTGCCGCCTGGCCGGCTATAGCTGGTGACGAGGTGTTCTTTGACAGCGTCGGAGCTGGTCATAAATACGATCGGAATGGTTGTGGACGCATTTTTGGCTGCTAGCGCCGCCGCCGAGCCAAATGGTGTCACGATGACGGCAACGCGACGCCGAACCAACTCCTCCGCCAGATCAGGCAGTCGCGCATTCACATTGTTTGCGTATCGAAATTCGATGAAAACGTTGCGACTTTCGACATAGCCGACTTCTCTCAGGCCTTTACGAAATGCCGCCAGGAACATTCCCGTCGGTTCTTCTGCATACTGGTCGAGATATCCAACAACCGGCGTGGCCCGCTGCTGCGCCCGCGCACCCAACGGACATGCGGCCGCACTCCCGAGTCCGGCCAGGAAGTCTCGCCGTCGCATCGATCGCCTCCGTGTACGCCCCAAAGAGACTGACTTAGCTTTAGGATGGGTTGAGCTCTTTGCGAAACCCATCACCTCCCAACTTTTGATGGTTTCGCTTACGTTCAACCCATCCGACGCGCTACAGGCCGTGATGAGCATTAATGCAGATCGAGACCAGCGACGCAGATCAAGACTGCCTCAGAATGGCAGTCCCCTCATCAAGAAGGAGTAGGTGAGACCTACGCCGAAGGTCCACTGATCAGGGCTGCCACCCGGGCCGGCCACGATCGGGGACGCTGCCGTGGAGCCCACCAGTTTGTTGTACTCCACGAAGCCGTAAGTCGCCCAAACCGGGTTGAAGCGATATTTCAGCTGCATGCCGGCGCCGAAGGACTGAAAACCGCCTCCCGCATTGTAAACGGGCAATCCCGAGGCCAATGATTGAAACGGCGTGATGCTGAAATAAGGGCTTTCTGCCCCGCTGCTGACGAGGACGGCCCGCGGACCTCCCGACAGGGTGAGTGCCGGAGAGAGCGGCAATACGGCGTCAAGCGCAAAATTCGCCGTCACGCCGTCGGCCGCGCCGAAGGCCTGAAGTCCCTCGACACGCGCACGAAGCCAGTCGACGACCCAGTAGTTAACGAAGCCGCCGAGCTGAAGCGTGTATCCGACATTGCCGAGCCCGTTCAGGTGTGGGCTGTCGCTCTGCAGCCGCTCCCAGATCAGCGATCCGACGGGGCCGATCGCGAACAATCCATTGTCGAACAGGGCGAAGCCGGCTCCATCGCGCGGGGAGTGGAATTTCTCTGGCGATCCCGGAGCGTGCCTGTCGAAATATGGGATCGGCTCCCCTTCCAATTGGTTCGATCCCGGATAAAGCGGCACGGCACGGGCGTCTGCACCGAGAGTAATGATCCAGTCCGATGGAAGGGGTTGCGCCAGCGGGTCGGCAACATCTGTTGCTCCGGCCGGATTTTCGAGCATCCCGACCAATAAGGCCGCGAGTGCAAAACACCGGCGCTGCATCTGTACGTCCCCCGACAATAAACCCGTGGCGAATGGTATAGACCATAAGCACGGGGTCCCGATAGACTTGCGCGCTTTGGGGATCAGCAGGCGCGCAGTTCGTTCCTCACGCGGGCACCTCATGAGCGCGCGCCGCATTCCCAGGCGTCGATGCGAGCGGATAGGCCGCCTCGATGATATACGGGCCGCCGCCGACCGAAGCGCGCGAGGAATACAGCACGAAGCGCGAGGCGTGGAACGGCGCCGAGCGGAACGGCCGCAGCGACAGATAATCGGCGACTTGGCGACTGGAACTGTCGCGCAGTCGCGCCAATGTCACGTGCGGCTTGTATTTGCGTTCCGCTTCGAGCCCGACGCGTTGCATCAGCCGCTCGTGCTCGGATTGCAATTCGATGAGTTCCGGCACCTCCGACACCGATGCGACGACGGCGCGCGGCCGGTTGCCGCCGAAGGACGACAGGCCGTCGATACGCAGTTCGAAGGAGGGCCGCCGGACCGTGCCGAGCAGGACCGCGATTTCACGTGCCAGGGCATCGTCGATGTCACCGATGAAGCGCAAGGTGAGATGATAGTTTTCGGGATCGACCCAGCGGGCGCCTGGCAGGCCGCCGCGCAACGCGCCCAGCGACTGCCCGATTTCGGAAGGAATCTCGATGGCGGTGAAGAGGCGAGGCATCTGCGGCGATCCGCTATACCTCGAATGTGCGCATTTTTCCCGTCGATGCAATAGACCGGCGTTTTCGAAACTGCCGAAGCCCCTTAGGCGTGCTCGGAAGGGCCTCAATCCTTGTCACCACCCGCGAAAGCGGGTGGTCCAGTAACCAACGGATTTGCAATGAGTGCACAATCGCTTCGCCGGGGGTTACTGGATGCCCCGCTTTCGCGGGTCATGACAAAAGGTGATTTACTGCTCGCGGACGATATCATAGTAGTCAGCTTCGTTCGGCGCCTTTCACCCGTGCGATCAGTTGTTCCACCTTCGGCATCATGCGGTTGACGATGATGTCGACCCCCGCGGCCGTCGGGTGCAAGCCGTCGCGCTGATTGAATCTGGAATCGGCAGCCACGCCGGTGAGAAAAAACGGATAGAGGATCGCGTCATAGCGAGCGGCAAGCTCGGGATAGATCGCCCGGAAGGTCGCGTCATATTCGGGTCCGAGATTGGGGGGTGCCAACATGCCGCACAGCAGCACCGGGATTTTGCGCTCCTTCAAACGACGCAACATCGTCTCCAGCGCTTCGCGGGTGATGGCAGGGTCGAGCCCGCGCAACGCGTCATTCGCGCCAAGCTCCAGAATGACGGCGTCGGTTCCGTCCGGCACCGACCAGTCGAAACGCGCCAATCCATCCGAGGCGGTCTCGCCGGAAACGCCGGCGTTCACCACCTCGACCGAAAAGCCCTTCGCGGTCAGCGCGCGCTGCAGCTTGGCAGGAAATGCGTCGCGGGCGGGCAGGCCAAAACCGGCGGTGAGGGAATCGCCCAAGGCCACGATGGTGATCGGACGCTCGGTACCGTACGCTGCCGATGCGGCGAATTGCCCGCACACGCCGATGGCGCAAAGAATTGTGACAGCCAGCATCCATCCGCTTATCTTCATCCGGTGAACGATTTTCCCGTAGGAACGCGAGAACATCGGGCGGCGTGCCGCGCCCGGAAGCAGAAAAGACATGGATGACACCTCGGCTGGAGCAAGCGCGCACATACCCGCACTTTCACTTACGAACGTCAACCTGACCCTCGGTCATGGCGCCGGCCGCGTTCACATCCTCAGGGATATTACCTTCGAAGTCGGCCACGGTGAGGCAGTCGGCCTCGTTGGGCCGTCGGGGTCGGGCAAATCCACCCTCTTGATGGTGATCACCGGCCTGGAGCGGCCGGACAGCGGCATCGTCACCGTTGCCGGCGTCGAGATCGGCCGACTCGACGAGGATGCGCTCGCCCGGTTCCGCGGCCGTCAAATCGGTATCGTGTTCCAGTCGTTTCACCTCATTCCGACGATGAACGCGCTCGAAAACGTGGCCGTGCCGCTCGAACTTGCAGGGAGGCGCGATGCTTTCACGCGTGCTGCCCAGGAACTCGAGGCGGTGGGCCTCGGCGAACGCCTGTCGCACTACCCGGCCGAACTTTCAGGTGGCGAACAGCAGCGCGTTGCGCTCGCCCGTGCGCTCGTCGCAGACCCCGCGATCCTGGTCGCCGATGAGCCGACCGGCAATCTCGACGAAACCACTGGCCGCAGGATCATCGACGTCATGTTTGAACGCTTCAGTTCCCGGGCGATGACGCTCATCCTTGTCACCCACGACGCCTCGCTGGCGACGCGCTGCGACCGCGTCATCCGGCTTCGCTCTCGGCCACTTCGACGAGCCGATCGCGATCCCGGCGGAGTCGCCGTGACCGTCCTCCTCGATCCGGGCGCCCGTCCCGCGCATGGCGACATGGCATACGGGAGGACCCTGCGCCTCGCGCTGCGCGACCTGCGCGGCGGCTTGCGCGGCTTTGCCGTCTTCATCTCCTGCATCGCCCTTGGCGTCGGCGCAATTGCGGCGGTGGGATCGTTTTCCCGCAGCCTTGCCGACGGGCTTGCCCATCAGGGGCGGGAAATTCTCGGCGGCGACGTGGCCTTTACGCTGATCCAGCGCGCGGCGACCCCGTCCGAGCGCACCTTCATGGCCTCGCGCGGCGCACTCTCCGCCGTCGCGACGATGCGGGCGCTCGTGCGTGGCAGCGAGGGACGGCCGGCGCTCGTCGAACTCAAGGCCGTCGATCGCGCCTACCCGCTATACGGCGCGGTCGTGACGGAACCCGCCGGCAGCCTCTCCGACCTGCTGGCATCGCGCGACGGCGCGTTCGGCGCGGTGGCCGACCCGGCGCTGCTGACACGACTCGGCATCGCTCCGGGCGCACGCCTGACGCTCGGCGAGGCACCGATCACGATCACTGCGACGTTGTCCGCCGAACCCGACAAGCTCGCCGATGGCATCGGGTTTGGCCCCCGCCTGCTGATCAGTGCCGAGGCCTTGCAGGCCACTGGCCTGTTGCAGCCGGGTAGCCTGGTGCGCTGGCGATACCGGCTGCGGCTGCCAGCCGGCAGTTCCGAGGATGCCGAGGCGAAAGCAGTGATGGACGCGGCGACCGACCAGTTCCCTCAGGCCGGCTGGGAGATGCGAAGCCGCGCCAATGCCGCGCCGCAGCTTGAGCGCAGCATCGAGCGCTTCACGCAATACATGGCGCTGGTCGGAATGACGGCGCTGCTGATCGGCGGCATCGGCGTTGCCAATTCCGCGCGGCATTACCTCGACCGCAAGCGCGACGTGATCGCGACGATGAAGGCGATCGGGGCGACGGGAACGCGCATCGTCACCCTCTATCTGATCGAAGTGCCTGGTGATCGCGGCAATCGGGACAGCAATCGGTGTTGGCTTCGGGGCAATGCTGCCGCTTGCGGTCACGGCCGCGTTCGGCGATCTGATCCCCCTGCCGCTCGCCCCGTCGATCTATCCCGACGCCCTCGCCGCCGCTGCTCTCGACGGAATGCTGATCGCCGTGGTGTTTGCGTTATGGCCGCTCGGTCGCGCCCATGACGTGCCGGTCGCGATGCTGTTCCGCGACACCGTCGCACCGCAACGGCGGTTGCCGCGCCGACGCTACGTCGTGGCTGTCGGCCTCGCGGCTTTCGCACTCGCCTTTTTCGTCGTCGCGGCTGCGTTCGATCGCAAGATCGCGCTGATCTTCATCGGCGCGGCGGTCGCCGTGTTCGGCGTGCTTCGACTGACTGCGGCGGGGTTGATGGCGTTCGCGCGAGTCGTGCCGCGCCCGCGGGTGACGATCGCGCGCATTGCCATTGCCAATATTCACCGGCCGGGCGCGCTGACCCCGACCGTCGTCCTCTCCCTCGGATTGGGCGTCTCGCTCCTGGTCACGGTACTGGAAGTCGACGCAAATCTTCGCCAGCAGTTCGCGGCGGCGCTGCCGGACAAGGCACCCTCCTTCTATTTCATCGATATCCCCTCGACCCAGGCCACGCGCTTTGCCGATTTCATCCACGGCGCGGCGCCGACGGCGCGGCTCGAACAGGTTCCGATGTTGCGTGGGCGCATCGTCAGCGCGCGCGGGGTCGCCGCCGACGATCTCATGCCCAAGCCGGATGCCGCTTGGGTACTGCAAAGCGACCGCGGCATTACCTATACGGGCGAGATGCCGGCCGGCTCGCGGCTCGCGGCTGGGCGATGGTGGGGCGAGGATTATTCCGGACCGCCGGAGGTGTCGCTCGAAAAGCAGGTCGCCGCAGGGACTTCGTCTTAACGTCGGCGACGAAATCACCGTGAACGTGCTCGGCCGCAATGTCAGCGCCCGGATCGCCAATCTTCGTACGCTCGATTGGGAATCGCTGGGAATCAATTTCGTCCTGGTTTTCTCTCCCGATAGCTTCCGAGGCGCCCCGCATACCGACATCGCGACCTTGACTTTTCCGCACGGCGCCGCACCCGTCGAGGAGACGACGCTGATGAAGTCGGTGGCCGAGACGTTTCCGGCGGTGACGGCTGTCCGGGTCAAAGAAGCACTGGAAGCCATCGCGGCCGTGGTCGCGAACATGGTGCTGGCGGTCCGTGGCGCGAGCGCTCTCACGCTCATCGCAGCCGTGCTTGTGCTGGGAGGGGCGCTGGCGGCGGGGCATCGTCACCGGGTCTATGATGCGGTCATTCTGAAGACGCTCGGTGCCACTCGGCGCCAACTCATCAGCGCCTATGCGTTTGAATATCTCCTGCTCGGCGCGGCCACCGCCGTGGTTGGCGTGGTGGCAGGCTCGATCGCGGCTTGGCGCATCGTGGTCGACTTGATGACGCTGCCGTTTGCGTGGCACGCCGGCCCGGCGATTGGCGCGGCCGGTCTCGCCGTCATCACGACCACCCTATTAGGCCTCATCGGCACATGGCCGGCGCTCGGCCGCAAGCCCGCCGAGGTGCTTCGCAACCTGTAGGCGGCCCGTTTTGGCGATGACCTTGGTCAAGCTTCAATTCAGCGACGATCGGCCACGGTGAAAACCTTACGCTGCGGTAAGGTGCCGCCCGCTTTCACCCTTGTGATGTCTTAAAGCTCCGCCATTATTTCGAAATATCAACGGGCGCGCGAGCGGGCGTCGCCCTCCTCGCAGCCGGACGGAGCATGGCGGACTTTGATCGCGATACATTGGGCCGTTCCGTTGTCGGATCGGTCAGCAGCGCCGAAGTCGCGGCCATCGATGCCGGGCTGCGCGGCTACATGCTGCGCATCTACAACTACATGGGCTTTGGTCTCGCCATCACGGGAGTCGCCGCGCTCGGCATCTATGCGCTGTCCGTGACCGGCGATGCGGGAGCGGCGGCGAAAATGGTCCATGGCGGCACGGAAGTTCCTGCGCAGATTGCCGAGAACCTCTATTTGACCCCGCTCGGCTATGCCGTTTTCGTCACGCCGCTGAAGTGGCTGCTGATCCTCGCGCCACTTGGCCTTGTCGTCGGATTGAGCTTCGCCATCGACCGAATGAACCCACCGCTCGCCCAGCTGGTGTTCTGGGTTTATGCCGCGCTGATCGGCGGATCGCTTGGATCGGTGTTTATCCTGTATTCCCATACCTCTGTCGTGCGGGTCTTCTTCATCACCGCGGCTTCGTTCGGCGCGCTGTCGCTGTGGGGCTACACCACCAGACGCGACCTGACGGGTCTCGGCTCATTTTTGACGATGGGTCTGTTCGGCCTTGTCATCGCCGGCATCGCCAATGCCTTTCTGGCGAGTTCTGCCCTGCAATGGACGATCTCGATCGCCGGGGTGCTGGTGTTTTCCGGGTTGACGGCGTGGGATACGCGGCGCCTCAAAGACGAGTACATTTACGGCGCGATGGATGGCGATACCGCCGAGCGGACCGCGATACTGGGAGCGTTGTCGCTGTACCTCGATTTCGTAAACCTGTTCGCTCTGCTGTTGCAGGTTGCCGGGGAACGCGAGGAATAAACGCCTCTTCCGCTCGGAACTGGCGGCGAAAGGACGCTACCGCCTGCTAACTAAATCTCGGGCGGCCATCTTCCGCGCCGTGCCAAAAAGCATTAGATTTCGCCCATCCGGCTGTCGCGGGGACCGCCGCGAAGCCCCTGCCGCCCACAGGCCATTTCGGGCGTACGAAAGGACATTCTGATGTCGGACTTCGACCGCAACTATGCCACCCTGCGCGGCGTAGGGACCGATCGCGCCGTCGCCTACGACATGGGGCTGCGCGCCCACATGATCCGCGTCTACAATTACATGACCGGCGGCGTGGCGCTCACCGGTGTGGTCGCCTGGCTCACCTACCAATATGCGCTCGCCAATCCGGCGTTCAGGCATGCCCTGTTCGGGACGCCGCTGATGTGGGTGATCGCCCTGGCCCCGCTCGGCCTGGTGTTCTTCCTGAGCTTCAGGATCGGACAGCTTCAAGCGTCGACGGCACGCCTGCTGTTCTTCATTTACGCCGCCTCCCTCGGCCTGTCCTTGTCGACCATCTTCATGGTCTACACCGGAGCTTCGATCACCCGGGTGTTCTTCATATCCGCGGCGGCGTTTGGAGCGCTGAGCCTCTATGGCTACTCGACCCCGCGCAGCCTTAATGCCGTCGGCTCGTTCCTCGTCATGGGCCTGTTCGGGATCATCATTGCGAGCCTCGTCAACATCTTCCTGGCAAGTTCCGCGCTGCAGTGGACGATCTCGGTGATCGGCGTCGTCATCTTCGCCGGCCTGACCGCCTGGGATACGCAAAAGATCAAGGAATTCTACGATGTGCGAGATGACGGCAGCATCGCCGGCCGCAAGGTCGTGATGGGTGCGCTGAGCCTCTATCTCGATTTCATCAACCTGTTCCTGATGATGCTGCGGCTGTTCGGCGACCGCCGCTGATCCCCTGGCAGTGTTGGAGTGACCCAAGAGGCGCCTGATCAGACAGGCGCCTCTTTCCGTGGGCGATAGCGGGCGGGCCATCGCGCGCTTGGAGCGGGATGCGTTCGGCCTGAAGCGCCCGCCCACTGTTGTCTTTGATTTTGCGCATGATCTTTATCCGAAAAGTCCGCAACTTTACCGGATCATGCGCTGCCCCTCTCATGCCGGCAGCCGACATCTGCTCCGGCCGACGGCCGCGCCGCCGACGGGCCTGGCAAGCACGCGGTGCATTGCGGCTTCCCCATATTCGACGGCTGGGTCGCGGCTCTGCTGCATATGCCAAACCGTTCCGGAGGCGCGCGGCGTTTCGCTCTAGTTCGCCACCACCGTCAGCGAACGGTCGATGGCGCGCAGCACCGGATCAAGCTCCTGGGCGCGGCGCAGAATCAGCCCCGTCGCTGAGGTCACGCTGTAGGTGTCCTGGCGCCGCGGCAGCCGAGGATGCTTTTCGATGCGATAGATCGGAACTTCGGCGGTGCCGCGGAACACGGAAAACACCGCCCTGTCCTTGAGGAAATCAATAGCGTAATCGCGCCACTCGCCGGCGGCGACCTTGCGTCCGTAAAGTCCGAAAATGCGATCGAGCTCGCCTCTGTCAAAGGTTACGCGGGCGGCGGGAGCAGGCGGTGTTCCGCCGGCGCGCTCGCCGCCCTTCGACTGGCTCGGTTCAGTTTCGCCGATCATAGGCGCCTCCTTTCATCCGGGCGTCATGATCGCTCCGAACACGACCCGGCGGCAAGGGGTTCATTTGTCCCGACGATCAGCCCACGAAGCCTTTGGCTGCTTCCGCGCTGCCGGGCCTCTGTGAATTTTACGTACTCACAATCACGCATTCGTTAACCGATTCATAATACCGCCAAATTTCAGCCGTGCGCGCGTCGTCCTAAATTGCGAGACAGAGTGCGCCTCGGGTTCCGGCTCGTAGCGGGTCCGGATTCCTCAGCCCCCCAGCCCCCCTGGGCTTGCTTGGGCCGGACCCAGGTGATGTGTTGAGTAGCGTTTGTGTTGAGTAGCGTTAAGGTAGGTATTTGGATCAACCTCCATTTGCGGGGCCGGCTTGCCGGCCCTTTTTTTTCAACAATCGTCGGTGCCGGCAGCCGAGAGACCACGGTGCGAGCGGACCGATTGTTGGCACCGCAGCCCGCGAGCGGCACCGCCATCGTGCTAGGCTTTGTCGGTTGATTCGCGAGGCCTGTTTTGGCGCACGATGATCTTAATATTCCGCTGGGTCTCGACCCGACTGGCGGTCCCTCGCGCCTTCGGCAGCTCGCGCCGCGCATCGTCGCTGCCACCCTGGCCGTCGTCCTTGCAAGCTTCGGAGCGTGGAGCCTCTTCGGCAGTGACCGACAAGGGGGCGAGCCGATGGTGTTCGTCAACGCTCCCAAGACGACGGGCGATGCAGGAGCGGGCGCCAAACAGACGTCGGCAGTCATGCCCGGGGGCGTGGCGGAACCTCTCACCGGGGCGGAGACGCCGGGAAAAGCCCAGACCGGAGAGCACCGGCAGAATCTTGGTCCAGCAAGGTCCTCGGCCTGCGGAACCCGAAGCCGATGGTCCCGTGGTCACCATCATTGATGGGCGCAGCGGTTCACGCCAGCAGGTGAGGCTTCCCGGACCCGGACCGGCACCACCGGTCGGCGCCTCCGCCCAGCTCCTCGAAATGACCCGCAACGGGTCGGTTCCCCGGATCGGCGCCGATGGTCAGCGTCCGGCCCAAGTCTACGCCCAGCCCGCCTCCGCAAATCCCACCTTGCCGCAGATCGCGATCGTGGTGACCGGGCTTGGTATTTCGGCGGTCGCTACGACCGAGGCGATCAACAAGCTGCCGGCGCCCATCACGCTCGCATTCACCCCTTACGCCCCAGACCTCGAGCGTCTCGCCGACAAGGCGCGCGGCCTCGGACACGAACTGCTGTTGCAGGTGGCTATGGAGCCACTCGACTACCCTGACAATGACCCGGGACCGCAGACCCTGCTCACTTCGCTGACGCCGGAACAGAACGTCGACCGTCTGCAATGGGCAATGAGCCGATTCCAAGGCTATGTCGGCATCGTGAACCAGATGGGCGCGCGATTTACCGCCTCGGAACTGTCCTTGACGCCGATTTTGCGGGAAATCGGCAGGCGTGGCCTCATCTATGTCGATGATGGCAGCTCGTTGCGCAGCCTCGCGAGCCAGATCGCCGGCGGCTCCAGCCTGCCCTTCGTCAGGGCAAGCCTTGCCGTGGATGCGATCCCGACCGCAAGCGAAACCGATCGTGCGTTGATGCATCTCGAGGGCATTGCGCGCGAGAGCGGCAGCGCCGTCGGTTTTGCCGCCGCGATCCCGGTTGCCATCGAGCGCATCTCCCGCTGGGCGATGACGGTGGAAAGCCGCGGCTTCGCCTTGGTGGCGATCTCGGCGGCCACGCACAACAGGACGAATTGATCTCTATAGCGCGATGCGATTCAGCTTGAATCGCGTCCCGCTCGGTTCTCTTTGATTCTACGCATGATCTATGTCCGAAAAGTCTGCAACTTTTCGGGATCATGCGCAGAGCGGGATGCGTTCAGCTTGGAACGCCTCCCGCTCGGTTCTCTTTGTCGCATCCGTCACGGACTGCGCTCGACGACGGATGCTGGTTGATTCTGCGCATGATCTTGTCCGAAAAGTCTGCAACTTTTCGGGATCATGCGCAGTGCGCGATGCAATTCAGCTTGAATCGCATCCCGCTCGGTTCTCTTTGATTCTGCTGATCTATGTCCGAAAAGTCTGCAACTCTTCGGGATCATGCGCAGTGCGCGATGCAATTCAGCTTGAATCGCATCCCGCTCGGTTCTCTTTGATTCTGCTGATCTATGTCCGAAAAGTCTGCAACTCTTCGGGATCATGCGCTAATGAGCATGCCATGAGCCGTTTCGAAGACCTGCCCTACCGACCCTGCGTCGGGCTCACCGTCATCAATCCTGCCGGGCTCGTTTTCATCGGCCGGCGGACCTCCGGTCCCGAGCACATCGACGAGACCCATGTCTGGCAGATGCCTCAGGGCGGCATCGACGACGGGGAAGACCCGTGGCGGGCTGCGTTGCGCGAACTGTTTGAGGAGACCAGCATCCGCTCGGTAGAGCGCCTCGGCGCCATTGATGACTGGCTTACCTACGACATCCCAAGGGGAATCCTCGCCCAGGCGTGGGGCGGGAAATATCGCGGCCAGACCCAAAAATGGTTCGCGTTGCGCTTCACCGGCGACGTGCGCGAGATCAACATTTCCTCCCCCGGGGGTGGTGGCCACAAGCCGGAATTTGCCGATTGGAAATGGGAAACGATGGAGAACCTGCCGAACCTCGTGGTGCCGTTCAAACGGCAGGTCTACGAACGAGTCGTACGTGAGTTCGCCAAATTCCGCGCGGTTTGATCCGGCAGACTTGGCGGAACTCGGGTGCTGCGATTCCATCATGCGCGCGATGCGCAACAACAACACTTGAGGGCGGATTAGCGGGTGTGACGGCGGGTGACCCGGAGCAAGGGCAATAATAGAATCAATCAATTGTCAGCGTGATGCCAAACTTCGGCCTCGATTTGCCCAGCGGGGGTCATGCTCATGTCTGATTCGTTTAGGACGGTAAGGGCGGGGCGGGGGAAACGTCAGACCCGGTGAGTAACCAGCCTTGGTGATGAGTATCGGTGGCCGTGCCCACCGGTCGTGCGTCGCCTCCGCCTCACCTTCTTACACGCTGACGCAAGAAACATGCAATCGAGCAGAGGCGACTTCCCAAGTCAACCATGGGATAACGACCTTCCTCTGCCATGCCGCGATTTGCCAGCTTCGATGAACTGCGCCGCGCCTGCCGCGACCTGCCGCAAGCCGACGGCCATGCCGCGGCTGCCGCCGACCGGCGCAACGACATTCTCACGAAACCGCCGAAAAGCCTGGGCCGTCTCGAGACGATTGTCGCATGGCTCGCCATGTGGCAGGGACGCCATCCGCCGCATCTTGACCGCATCGAGGTGCTGGTGTTCGCCGGAAATCATGGCGTGACGAGGCAAGGTGTGTCGGCGTACCCGGCGGCCGTCACCGCCGAGATGGTGGCGAATTTTGCCGCCGGCGGTGCCGCCATCAACCAGCTCGCTCGCGCGGTGCAGGCAAATCTGCGCGTGGTCCCGCTTGACCTTGAACGCCCGACCGCCGATTTCACGGCGGCGCCGGCGATGAGCGAAAGCGAGTTCCTTGCTGCTGCTTCCCACGGCTATGACGCGGTGCCCGCCCGGGCGAGCCTCGTCTGTCTCGGCGAGATGGGCATCGGCAACACAACAGCGGCAGCCGCGATCGCGGCAGCGCTGTTTGGCGGCGGTGGCGTTGGCTGGGCCGGGCGCGGTACCGGGGTCGACGAGGATGGCCTCGCGAGAAAGCGCGACGCGATCGACGCAGCGCTTGCCCGCCATGCCGGCATTCTCGGCGATCCGCTGCGGATTGCCGCCGCGCTTGGCGGACGCGAACTCGCCGCGCTACTTGGCGCGACGCTTGCCGCGCGACACCAGCGCATCCCGGTACTGCTCGACGGCTACGTGTGTACGGCAGCCGTTGCCCCGCTGACGCGGCTCGCCACGAACGCGCTCGATCACGTCGTCGCCGGCCATGTCTCGGCGGAGGGAGGCCACCGCGCCCTTCTCGACGCGCTCGGTCTCAAGCCGCTGCTCGATCTCGACATGCGGCTCGGCGAGGCCTCGGGCGCCGCCGTGGCAGCGCTCGTCCTGCGCGCCGCGCTGGCCTGCCACACGGGCATGGCGACCTTCGCCGAGGCCGGCGTTTCGGAAAAGCTTTGATGCGCCGCCCGGCTGCGCCTCAACGTCACGAAATTTGCAGCAGTCATAGCGCGGGCAGAGCATGCCCCGGGGCCGTTGCCGACTTCCGAGATTCGCGTTCTGGATTTGACGGTTTCCCGGATTTCGCGCCGGCTCAGAACTGATGGTCGCCTCATCGCGAACGGTGCTCAATCCAGGCTACGATCCTCGGCTCACACCTCCTGAAGGATTTCGACGAGGCGTTCGGGCATGTCGATCATGACGAAATGCCCGCTCGGCACTTCGTAGATGCGCCAGGCCGGGGCGGATTGAATTTTGGCCCGGGCGGCAGTGAAGGGCGGGGCGCGCCGCCCGGTAGCTTGCACGTAGGTCTTGTGCGCGATGCGATCGCGTGCAGTCGCCCCCGTCACCTTTTCGGTGAGAGTGGCGACGGGCTGCGGCGTGGACATGGCGTCCACCCAGGCCCGATCTTTCTCGTTCACGGCGAAAGATGCGGCGGAGGGCGGAGCAACCGCCAGTTCGCCCTTCTCCGCGGCGCTGCCAACTTGCTGCTGTGCCCCAAGATCCGACAGCGACTGGCCGTCATCGGGCAGGAACGCGTCCAAATAAACGATCGAGCCGATCGCGTGCTCCGCCTGACCGGCCACGCCGGTAATCACCATGCCGGCGTAAGAATGTCCGACCAGCACGATGTTATCGAGGCGCTCCCATTTTATGACGTTCGCGATGTCGGTGATGTGCGTCGACAGGTTCACCTTCGCATCGAGCAGATGGGAACGCTCGCCCAGCCCGGTCATTGTCGGCGTGAAAACCTTGTGTCCACGTGCCTCCAGGAGATCGGCAGCGCGCCGCCAAACCCAACCGCCGCCCCATGCGCCGTGCACAAGCACGAATGTCTTGCGGACAGGCTGCGCGGTAGCCGGCGCAGCCGTTGCCGCAGCCACCGCAGTGCCAATTCCGGTCATCAACATATCGCGTCGTGTTGTCATTGTTTTCCTCCCGGCTGTGAGACCGTTCCGTCATCGACAATTGCCTTGTAAGCCGCGCAGTTTTTCCGTCAACTACAAGCAAGTCTCGGTCAAATCGGAATCGCGTAGATGGGGTAACGGACCGGCGGCCAACGATCGGTATGGACGATGGATCAAGTCAGGCCGCAGCCCACTCCGTGGGACAAACCACGACTATGCGACTTCGCCACTTTCGACGACGACGGACGGCTCCGGAAGGGACTCGGCGCTCGATGCCGGCAGTGGTTTGCCCACGCGTACTTTCGGCCCCGCCGTCCTGACCAGGATGCGACAAAGCTGCACGATGGTAGCGCGCAATTGGTGACGGTGCACGACCATATCGATCATGCCGTGCTCCTGCAGGTATTCCGCCTTCTGAAAGCCTTCCGGCAACTTTTCCCTTATTGTCTGCTCGATGACGCGGGGACCGGCAAACCCGATCAGCGCGCCCGGTTCGGCAATATGAATATCGCCGAGCATCGCATATGACGCGGTGACGCCGCCTGTGGTGGGATTGGTGAGGACGACGATGTAAGGCAGCCGCGCCGCGCGCAGCGTCTGAACAGCGATCGTCGTGCGCGGCATTTGCATCAACGCAAGTATGCCCTCCTGCATGCGCGCACCGCCCGATGCCGCAAAGAAAATGAACGACGTGTTCTTCTGGACCGCCGTGTCGATGCCGCGGATGACTGCTTCGCCGGCCGCCATGCCGAGCGAGCCGCCCATGAACTCGAAGTCCTGCACGCCGATCACCGCGGGGAGACCGTCGAGCTTGCCGAGGCCGAGTCGGATGGCGTCGTTGAAGCCGGTTTTGGCGCGTGCGTCCTTGAGCCGGTCGGTGTAGCGGCGCTCGTCGCGGAACCGCAGCGGATCGGGCGCGACATCGGCAACGCCGATGTCGATCCAGGTTTCGCCGTCGAACATCGATTTGAGGCGCGCGACCGCGCCCATGCGCATGTGGTAGTTCGATCCCGGAATGACGAACTGGTTCGCTTCGACATCCTTGTAATACACAAGCTGCCCGGTATCCGGGCACTTGATCCACATGTTCTCCGGCACGTCGCGACGTGCGAGAAAGCTGCGGATTTTTGGTCGAACGACGTTGGAAATCCAGTTCAAGCCCGTTACTCCGCCGCTTGCTGCCCGACGCTGCGCACGCCGGCTGCAAGCTCGCGCACCAGGTCGGCGACAGCGGCGACAGTCTCGGGCGTGGCGTCACCTGCGGCGTCGAGACTCGTGCGCACGCTTTCGACAAGGGCGGAGCCGACCACGACCGCATCGGCATTGCGTGCAATCGCGGCGGCGCTATGCGCATCCCTGACGCCGAACCCGACCGCGACCGGGAGGCTGGTGTGCCGCTTGATCCGCGCGACCGCCTCGGCGACGCGACGCGCGTCTGGAGCCGCTGCGCCGGTGATCCCGGTGATCGACACGTAATAGACAAAGCCCGACGTGTTCGCGAGCACGGCTGGGAGGCGCTCGTCATCGGTCGTCGGCGTCGCCAGGCGAATGAAGCTTAATCCGGCGGCGAGCGCCGGCAGGCAAAGCTCGGAATCCTCTTCGGGCGGCAGGTCCACGACGATCAGCCCATCGATGCCAGCCGCCTCGGCATCGGCAAGGAATCGCGCCACGCCGTAAATGTAGATCGGGTTGTAATAGCCCATCAGCACGAGCGGCGTCACGTCGTCGCCGGCGCGGAACGCGCGGGCGATCGCGAGCGTATTGACCATGCTCGCGCCGGCGCGAAGCGCGCGCAGCCCGGCGGCCTGGATCGCAGGACCGTCCGCCATCGGATCGGTAAAGGGCATGCCGAGCTCGATGAGGTCTGCGCCGGCCTCGGGCAACGCCTTGACGATCGCGAGCGACGTTCTCGGATCGGGATCGCCGGCCATGACAAAGGCGACGAGGCCAGGCCGTCCAGCGGCGGCGAGTGCTGCAAATTTGCGGTCGATGCGGGGGGTCATCCGATCCGTTTTCCGAGATGCTCCGCGACGGTGAAAATATCCTTGTCGCCGCGCCCGCACATGTTCATCACCATCAGGTGGTCGCGCGGCTTTTTGGGCGCGAGCTTGATCACCTGAGCAAGCGCGTGAGCAGGCTCCAACGCCGGGATGATGCCTTCGAGCTTGCAGCAGAGCTGGAAAGCGTCAAGTGCCTCGTCATCCGTTGCCGATAGGTACTGCACCCGCCCCATATCCTTGAGCCACGCATGTTCGGGACCGATGCCGGGGTAATCAAGGCCCGCGGAAATCGAGTGCGCCTCGTTGATCTGGCCGTCCTCGTTCATCAACAAATAGGTGCGGTTGCCGTGCAGCACCCCGGGCCTTCCCCCCGCGATCGAGGCGGCATGCATGCCGGATTCGAGGCCATGGCCGGCGGCTTCGACGCCATAAATCTCTATACCCGCATCATCGAGAAACGGATGGAACAGGCCCATGGCATTCGAACCGCCACCAATGCAGGCGATCAGCGAGGAGGGCAGCCGGCCCTCGGCGGCGAGCATCTGCTCCCGGGTTTCCAGGCCGATCACCGACTGGAAGTCGCGGACCATCATCGGATAAGGATGCGGGCCCGCCACGGTACCGATGCAATAGAACGTGTCCGCGACATTGGTGACCCAGTCTCGCAAGGCCTCGTTCATTGCATCCTTGAGGGTCTTCGATCCCGAATGCACCGGGCGCACTTCGGCGCCCAGCATTTTCATGCGGAACACGTTCGGCTTCTGCCGCTCGACATCGACGGCGCCCATGTAGACGACGCATTCAAGCCCGAATCGGGCGCATAGCGTTGCGGTCGCGACGCCATGCTGGCCGGCACCGGTCTCGGCGATGATGCGCGGCTTTCCCATGCGTCGCGCCAGCATGACCTGGCCGAGCACATTGTTGACCTTGTGTGCGCCGGTGTGGTTGAGCTCATCCCGCTTGAAATAGATCTTTGCGCCGCCTCCGCCTCCGTCGTTGCCGGCCGCCGCAGGTTCCCCGCGCAAATATTCGGTCAGCCGTTCGGCAAAGTAGAGCGGCGAAGGCCGACCGACATAATGGGCGAGATGAAACTTGATCTCGCGATCGAACGCAGGGTCGGCCTTGGCGGCCTCGTAGGCCTGTTCCAGTTCCAGGATCAGCGGCATCAGCGTTTCGGCAACGAATCGTCCGCCGAACAGGCCGAAGTGCCCGGTTTCATCCGGTCCATTGCGGAATGAGTTGGGCGGTCGCATGTTCATCGCTGGCTTGCCACATGTTTGGGCGCCCCCGCGCCGCGCGCCGCCCGCACAAAGGCGCGGATGAGATCATGATCCTTTTCGCCGGGCGTCCGCTCCACCCCGGACGAGACATCGACGCCGCCGGCGCGGGTAATCGCAATGGCCTCGCTCACATTGTCGGGGGTCAGGCCCCCGGAAAGCATGAAGGGAATGCGCACGTCTATGTCCTTCAGGAGCCGCCAGTCGAACGCCTTGCCCAGGCCGCCCGGCCGGGACGCATTCTGCGGCGCGCGTGCATCGAAAAGGAGGCGGTCGGCGACCTCGGCATATTCTGCCACGCAGGCGAGGTCAGCCCGGCTTTCAATCGCGATCGACTTGATGATGGGAAGGCGAAAACGCGACTTGACCTCAAGCACGCGCTTCGGTGTTTCCTCGCCGTGGAGTTGCAGCAGGTCGGGAGAGAGCGCTTCGACGATGTCGGCGAGCAGCGCGTCTTCAGCGTCGACCGTCAATGCGGCCTTCATGGCCCGGCCTTTGACGCGTGCACCGAGGAGTGATGCGGCCGTGAAATCGAGATGACGTGGCGATGCCGGAAAGAACACGAAGCCGAGCATGTCGGCGCCGGCATGAAGGCACACATCGACCGCCTCGGGCGTCCGCAAACCGCAAATTTTGATCAAGACCGACATATGTTTAATTGGAATTGGCTGTTTCGGCCCTTGTTAGCGCATGATCCCGAAAAGTTGCAGAGTTTTCGGACAAGATCACGCGCAAAATCACTGCGCATCCGTCGTCGAGCGCAGTCCGCGACGGATGCGCAAAAAGAACCAGGCAGGGAGGCGGGAGGCGAACGCATCCTGCTCTGCGCATACCGCGATTTTTGTCTCGAAATTGGACAACAAGTTGGGGAACGTGCCCAATTCCGTTGCGCGGCTCTGGAGCGAGGGGCACGGGTCAGGCAGCGGGCAGTTTCCACGCGGTACGCCGGGCACCGCGCGCCGATCCCGGATCGCCGCCGACGGTAGAGCGCTTCGCCAAATCGAGATCGCCTTTCAATGCCGCGACCTCCGCGGCGAGTCGGGCATGGGACCGACGCCATCGGCCCTGCCTGAACCACGCGGCTGTGCCGCCGATCAGCACTCCGGCAATGAGAAAAACGAAGCCGAATAGGTACAACGGCATGGTGATTGATCCATTCGAGCGATCAAGCGGATCGAGCCACATCATCACCGGTTCCCGATTGGCGACCGCCCACCCAACGAGGACGATGGCGACGGCGAACATGATGATCGCAGATGCGAGCTTTCGTAGCATGGCGTTTTCAGACCATAGGCAAGATTGACCCGGAGTGGCGCGGGAGTGCGCCCTTCCGCGACCTGGAATTGCATTTTCATAACGCGGGAACGCGATGCTCAAGTGACGACTGTCGGACGCGGACGCGGGGAGCGCTGGCAGTGCGGCATCCCGAAAAGCGGCACTTTCTGACAAAAGTCATACGCAAAATCGAGGCGAACCAGGGGCGAGGCGATTCAAGCTGGACGCATCCCCTTCTAAGGGCGGCTGCCAGACGCCAGACCACAGTGGCGCCTTAAAATTGCGGTCGATTGAGCCGCTCGCGCATCTCCTTGCCGGTCTTGAAGAACGGGACGTATTTTCGGTCGACCGCGACGTGGGCACCGGTTCTCGGGTTGCGCCCCGCACGCGCCGGCCGGTTCTTGACCGAAAATGCGCCGAAGCCGCGCAATTCGACCCGGTCGCCCCGGGCGAGCGCCCCGACGATTTCGCCGAGGATTGCATTCACGATGTTCTCCACGTCCCGTTGATAAAGGTGCGGATTCTGTCCGGAAATGCGCTGCACGAGTTCTGACTTGATCATGACGATGCCGCTCTCGTAGCCACCGGTCTGGCCCGCTTTGGCGGACGTTTGGCCTTCCGCCGACAACCGGGCCGCGTGGCATTGCCTACTCACCGACCGAAGGGTGCCAAAGCGCCAACATCCCGTCAAGCTTGAGCTTTTCGACGGCCTGCAAGGTGCCCGAGCGGTCGATCTCACGGGCGAGGCCGGAGAAGCCCAAAGCCTCGAGTGCCACGACAGTGCTCATATGCAGGAAGGACAAATCGCTGAAGCGCGGATGAAGCCGCCAGTCGCGCACCGGCGTCTTGGGATCGATGTTGTTCGTCTTGGCGAGCCAGTCGATCGCCTCCTGTTCGCTGCCGATCTCGTCGGCGAGCTTCAGATCGATCGCCTGCCTGCCGGTGAAGACGCGCCCGTCCGAGACGCGGTCGAGTTCCTCCCCTTGGAGCTTGCGACGATCCTGCACGATGCCCTTGAACCACGCATAGGAATCGAGCACGAGCGACTCGATCGCCGCGCGCGCCTCTGGGGTCGTCGGCTCAAGTCCATTGGGGGCCGCCTTGAGCGGCGACGATTTCACCTCTTCCACGGTGACGCCGATGGTTTTGAGAAGGTCGGTCAGGTTGGGAAACTGGAACAGCACGCCGATCGAGCCGACAAGCGAAGTGCTCTGGGTGACGATATGGTCGCCCGCCATTGCCGCAATGTAGCCGCCCGAGGCCGCCAACCCGTCCACCACCACGACCATGGGCTTCTGGACCGCGACGCGACGCAAAGCCTCGTGAAGTTCCTCCGATCCGGTGGTGGTCCCGCCAGGGCTGTCGATGTGGACGATGACCGCACGGGTTGCGCGCGAACGCGCAAGCTGGTCGAGCGCCTCCGTCCGCTCGCGGTCGCCGGTGATGATGCCCTGGATGGTGACGCGCGAAATCTGCGGCGTGATCGCTCCTGCGATCGAACTGCCGGTTCCGCGTTGGATCAGCGCAAACCCGATCACTGCGGCAATGGCGATCAGCACCGCAACTGCGCGCCAGAAGCTGAGCTTGCGTCGCATGCGGCGGCGATCGACGATATTGTCCGTTTCAAGCGACATTCGACAATCTCCGGAATCGGTGTGCCGCGGCGTGCCGCCGCGGTTGATCAGAGCGGGATGCGTTCAGCCCAAATCGCTTCTCGCTCGGTCCCCTTTGATTTGCAGCTGTTCGGGATCATGCGCCAGCAATGACGATCAGGAAACAGCCGCAATTGTGGCAAGCCAAGGAAAAGAATCGTTACCCCAGGGATTTCGACTCTGGCATGGCCATACCGGTACGCAGCCGC
The DNA here is from genome assembly GCA_963844635.1 of uncultured Alphaproteobacteria bacterium. Taxonomy (GTDB): domain Bacteria; phylum Pseudomonadota; class Alphaproteobacteria; order Rhizobiales; family Xanthobacteraceae; genus JAJPKK01. The sequence continues at coordinate 145,041 of CAWJPD010000007.1, read as the reverse complement.
CGCCGGCCCGCCTGTCCTATCCGCGACCGACAAACGGCATCTGCGTAGCCATAACGGTGATGAACAGCACGTTGGCGGAGAGCGGCAGGTTCGCCATGTAAAGGATGGCATCTCCGACATGGGCGGCATCCATGCGCGGTTCCGTCATCATGTGTCCATCGGCCTGCATGACGCCCGCACCTTCGGCCATCCGCTCGGTCAAAGGCGTCGCGGCGTTGCCGATGTCGATCTGGCCGCAGCAGATGTCGAACGGGCGACCGTCAAGCGCGGTTTGTTTGGTGAGCCCGGTGATCGCGTGCTTGGTCGCCGTATAGGCCACGGACATCGGTCGCGGCGCGTGGGCCGAGATCGAGCCATTGTTGATGATGCGTCCGCCGCGCGGCACCTGCGCCTTCATGATTCGAAACGCCTCTTGGGTGCACAGGAATGCGCCGGTCAGGTTGACGTCGACCACGGCCCGCCAGCGCTCCAGCGGCAAGTCTTCAAGTGGCACGGCGGGGGTGCCGATGCCGGCATTGTTGAACAGCAGATCGAGACGGCCAAAGGCCCCTTCAACCGTGGTGAAAAGCCTTTTGATCGCGCTCGGGTCAGCGATGTCGGTGGGCACGATCAGGCCTTGGCCTGGCAAGGTGGTGCCAATCTCCGCGACCTGTTCCAGCTTATCCGGCCGCCTTCCGGCCAGGGCCACAACATGGCCCGCCGACATCAGGGCAAGCGATGCGGCGCGTCCAACACCAGTGCCGGCGCCGGTCACGATGGCGATTTTCGGAGTGTGGGTCACAGAGTGCCTCGTCATGCGAGCGGCGAGACAGACCAGGGAAAGCGGGACCCGGGCGCAAAAGACCGGTTCCCTCGACCGCGTTGCGTGTAGTTCCCTCCTCCGCGCAATCGCGGAAGCTCGTCAGGAAGCAACTCAATCGACTATCATCGTCCGCGCTAGCAGACGATCCGATGATGCTCCCGCGAAAACAACTGCTCCGACCCTTGGCAGAAATCGGCAGCTGGTGCGGCAGACGGCCTCGCAAACCGATTCAGTTATTTTCGCGCGTACCCTAACCTTGGTGTTCCGACCCGTGCACAGGTTGAAGACGCGCCGGTTACCAGCATGACACTGAGGCGCCGACCGCCATAAGTGAAACAACTATTGTCATGCCCCGCGAAAGCGGGACATCCAGCAACCCCTGGCCAAAAGATTGCGCACTCATTGAAAATCCGGTGGTTACTGGACCACCCGCTTTCGCGCCGCTTTCGCGGGTGGTGACATGGATTGAGGCACTTGTTCCCAAGCAACGCCCAAGTTTCAGCTGCCGGCGATCCCTCGTCTCCTGTGCTCACCGTGTGTGAGTGGGATTCGGGATGACCGCCGGGGATGACAGGTTCGCGGCGCCATAGCTCTGAGCTTCGGGCGCGCTGAGCACGACTTGGCACGCCTTCGGCAGATTGGCCATGACCAGCGGCGCCGATGGCTTCTCCGGAACCGGCGACGGCTTGGGGTGAAGCACGGCATCCGTGAACCACCAGTCGAGTTCGTGGCCGCAGCCGTCGCCCCCCGGCGGCGGCGATTGCGGCTTGCATTCGGCGTTATCAGCCGGGCAGGCAAGTCGAACGTGGAAATGGTAGTCGTGGCCCCAATACGGTCGTACCTTGGTCAGCCAGGCACGATCGGCGCCGGCCTCGCGGCACAATGCCTTTTTGATTGCGGCGTTGACAAAAATGCGCTCTACGGCCGGCGATTGTGCCGCCGCCTTGATCACGGCGAAATGCCCGGGCGTCCAGATCGAGGGATCGACATCGCGGCGATCCTGCGCGACGACATCCGTCGCCGATATTTCCTCGCGTTCGATCCGGCTCAATTCGCGATCCGGCATCGGCGACAGCCAAATATCGGCGTCGAGGCCGACCTGGTGGCTCGCGTGTCCACTGATCATCGGACCGCCGCGCGGCTGCGACATGTCACCGACCAGGAGGCCGTTCCAAGTGCCGGCATTGTGCACCTTGACGGCAAGCTTCTCCAAGAATCCGACCAGCGCCGGGTTGCCCCAATTGCGATTACGGGACAGCCGCATCACCTGCCAGGAAGGACCGTTGATCGGTAATTCCGTGCCGCCCGCAAGGCACCCGTTGGCGTAAAAGCCGACAGAATGCGATTCGCCGCCGGTTGGCCCCTCCTTGCGGCCGAACAGCGCCTTGGCCGGCGTTTTCGGATCGTCGGGATGAGCAAGCGCGGGCAGGATGCGAGGTTCCAGCGTGCCTTTGTCTTGCGCGTGTGCGGCGCTCGCAGCAGCAAGCACCGCCAGAATCATGGCGTGCGGTTTCAAAATTGCGTCCCCATCGTTCCCGAATCGATTTTATCGTAATAATGGCAGACGCGCGACAATTTTGTCGTGAATAAGGGTTCATCAGTGGCGGAGCGTATCCCCTTGATGGCCCTCTCATGGTCTCGGACGTCTGGAGTGACGGCGTTTTGAGCGCGTTCAATGTTGCTTGTAGACGAGATGCTGCATCGCTCGCGTCCTCCGTGCCAACCTTTGTTGAGGGGTAAGTGCCGACAATTGCCTATTTTCTCGGAATTGCCGTACGCATGTTCTTCAACGACCATGATCCGCCGCATTTTCACGTGCGCTATCAAGGATACAGGGCGCGAGTTCGTATCGCCGATGGCCGTGTGATCGACGGCAGCCTGCCGCCAACTGTTACGAAATTGGTGACGGAGTGGACAGCGCTGCGGCGAGATGCGCTTAATAAAAATTGGCAAGCGGCACGATCCGATAGCCCGCTCCAACGCATAGGAGGTCTCGACGATGATTGATGTGGTCGGGCTGCGCAGACGAGGCGGCTACAGATTGGAGATCGAATTCTCCGACGGCACCGTGGGAACGCAAGACTTTTCGTCGATTCTGCAACGCGGCGGAACAATGGTCGATCCCCTGAAGGATGCTTTATATTTCGCGCGCGTGTTCATCGAGGACGGGGCGCTGACGTGGCCGAACGGCTATGATTGGGACCCGATCGCACTTCACGATGAGATGAAAGCAACTGGTTTGTTGAAACAGACCTCCGCAGCCGAGTAGACCATAGTGTCGGCCAACTATAGCAAGTTTCGGTCAGATCGAATTGCGTAGGGCGGGTTAAGCGCCGACCCCAGACGACGAAATAGCAAGTACAAAGGCAAGGCGCGCAACCCGCCGATCCCATCGTGATTTGGCGGATTACGCGCCCGGGCCGAGTACGTCTAACCGCCTCACGGAAACGGGCGCTAATCCGCCCTACGAAGGACGGTTCGATTTCACCGGAATCCGCTGGTAAACTCTAATTTAGCCGATTTTCTTCATCACACATCCACCTTGAGCGCGGCGATAAAAGCCTCCTGTGGGATATCGACCTTGCCGAACTGGCGCATGCGCTTTTTGCCCTCTTTCTGCTTTTCAAGCAGCTTGCGTTTTCGCGTGACGTCGCCGCCATAGCATTTCGCCGTCACGTCCTTGCGGAAGGCGCGCACGGTTTCCCGCGCAATGATCTTGCCGCCGATCGCCGCCTGGATCGGAATCTGGAACATGTGCGGCGGGATCAACTCCTTGAGTTTTTCCACCATGGCGCGGCCGCGGTTCTCGGCGCGGGTGCGATGGACCAGCATGGAGAGTGCGTCCACCGGTTCGCCATTGACAAGAATTTGCATTTTAACGAGATCGGCCGGCTTATAGTCGGTAAGGTGGTAATCAAATGATGCATACCCCTTGGAAACCGATTTCAGGCGGTCGTAGAAATCGAACACCACTTCGTTCAGCGGCAGATCGTATTTGACGAGCGCGCGGTTGCCGACATAGGTGAGCTCGACCTGAATGCCGCGGCGGTCCTGGCACAGTTTCAGGACGCTGCCGAGATACTCGTCCGGCGTCAGAATGGTTGCACGAATCCACGGCTCATTGATTTCGGCGATCCTGACCACGTCCGGCATGTCGACGGGATTGTGGATTTCAAGCTCGCGGCCGTCCGTCAGCCCGATGTGGTAGATGACCGACGGCGCCGTCGCGATCAGATTGAGATTGAATTCGCGTTCCAGTCGTTCCTGGATGATTTCGAGGTGCAACAGCCCGAGGAAGCCGCAACGGAAGCCAAAGCCGAGCGCGGCGCTGGTTTCCATCTCATAGGAAAAGCTCGCGTCGTTCAGGCGCAGCCGGCCCATCGCCGCGCGCAAATCCTCGAACTGGGCGGCGTCGACCGGGAACAGCCCGCAAAACACCACCGGAACCGCCGGCCGGAAGCCCGGCAGCGGTGCCGCCGCCGGCTTGCGGTCATCCGTAATGGTGTCACCGACCCGGGTGTCCGCCACTTCCTTGATGGACGCCGTGAGATAACCGATTTCGCCGGGACCGAGCGTGCCCGCTTCCAGCATTTTCGGCGTGAACACCCCGACGCGATCGATCTCATAGGTCGCATTGGTGCCCATCATGCGAATGCGCTGGCCCTTGCGAAGCACACCATCGACAATACGCAGCAGCACGACGACGCCGAGATAGCTGTCGTACCAACTGTCGACCAGGAGCGCCTTGAGCACGGCGTCGCGGTCGCCTTTTGGCGGCGGCAGGCGTTTGACGATCGCTTCCAGCACACCCTCGACGTTCAACCCCGTCTTGGCAGAAATCAGGATGGCATCGGAGGCGTCGAGGCCGATCACGTCCTCGATCTGCTGCTTCACCTTGTCGGGTTCGGCAGCGGGCAGGTCGACTTTGTTGAGGACCGGCACGATCTCGTGATTGTTGTCGAGCGCCTGGTAGACATTGGCGAGCGTCTGCGCTTCGACCCCCTGGCTCGCGTCGACGACGAGCAGCGACCCCTCGCAGGCGGCAAGGCTGCGGTTGACCTCATAGGCGAAATCGACGTGACCGGGCGTGTCGATCAGGTTGAGCACGTAGTCCTTGCCATCGCGAGCCCGGTAGTTGAGCCGCACCGTCTGCGCCTTGATGGTGATGCCGCGCTCGCGTTCGATATCCATCGAATCGAGCACCTGTTCCACCATCTCGCGCTCGGTGAGACCGCCCGTCATCTGGATCAGGCGGTCGGCAAGCGTCGACTTGCCATGATCGATATGGGCGATGATGGCGAAGTTCCGGATGTTCTCGATCGGCACGGTGGTCATGGCAGCGCATGTAGCAATGCCACGGCTTGGAGGGAAGGCCGACAGTCATGTCCTGGACTGCTCCCGTTGTGAATGTAAAAGCCATCCACAGCCGGTTGCGAAGGCGGCAGCGGTCGCGAATGATGTGAGGGCGATCGGAACGCTAATCCAAATGAATGTTTGCCGACTTGGCGACCGCGGCCCATTTTCCTCGTTCCTCGGCGAGGAATTTTCCGAAATCGGCCGGAGTTCCGGGCCGGGTATCGACCGACAGCTTTTCCAGCGTCGTCCTGACCTCGGGGACCTGGAGGCTTTCATTGATCGCCGCATTGAGCCGGGTGACGACGGCTTGCGGCACCCCCGCGGGCGCCACCATTCCGGTGAAGGACACCGAGACGAAGCCGGGGATGGTTTCGCTCATCGTCGGCACGTCGGGAATCCGCGGATTGCGCATCTCGCTGGTGACCGCAATGGCACGGACCGCGCCTGCGAGCGCCAGCGGCAGCGCGATGGCGGGGTTTTCGAATGTCATCTGCACCTGGCCGGAAATCACGTCCTGGGTGGAGTTGCCGCCGCCCTTGTACGGCACGTGAGTAATGTCGAGACCGGTGCGGAGCTTGAACATCTCCCCGATCATGAAGGGGGGCGTACCGACGCCCGGGCTGGAATAGGCGAGCCGATGCGCCTTGCCGTAGGCGATGACCTCGGGAACCGAGGTCACCGGCAGCGACGGGTTGAGCACCATGAGGTTCGATGTGGTGCCGATCAGCGCGACGGGGACGAAAACTTTGGCTGGATCGTAGTCAAGGTGCGTATAGACGGCGGGGTTGATGCTGAGCGTCGAAGTATTGGCGAACAGCAGCGTGTAGCCGTCGGGTTCGGCGGTGGCAGCGGCGCGGGCGCCAATCGTGCCGCCGGCCCCGCCGCGGTTCTCGATAATCAGACTTTGACCAAGGATGATGTTCAACTGCTGGCCGATCAGCCGGCCGATCACGTCGGCCGGACCGCCGGGAGCAAACGGAACGATGAGTTTGATCGGCTTCGTCGGGTAGTTTTGCGCCCGGGCGTCCTCTGTGCCCCCGTTGCCGATCCAAGCAATGAGCGCCGTCGTGATGATGATGGCGAACCGCCGCATTTCCGCCTCCGCTCGGGGTATCTGCAAAAATAGCTGAAATCATCCCTGTGGCGGTCCGCCTCACCCGGAATCGGAGGTCTGCCAATTATCGTACCGGTTATTTTCGCGGGCGCCCTCAGTTGCCGACGAGCAGTGACAAGTCGAGGTATTTCCGAATGTCGCCTTGCGGCATGGCCTTGAGTTCTTCCCCCTCGACCATGACCCGGATCATGGCCCTTAGCGCCTCGGCGTCGAGCCTGCCGTCGCGCGGAAAGGCTTGCGGGTTTTGCACGATGAGATCGTCATAGGTCCTCGCCGCGGCCGCCGCCGACACCTTCAATTCCGCTGCAAGCAGCGCCTCGGCTTCGCTGCGATGGGAAACGTTTTGGAGCCAGTCAACAGCAGCGCCCCACGCGCCGACGAAGCGGCGACCGATGTCATGCTTCGCCCGCAGGAACCCAACGCTGGTGGCGAAACAAACGAACGGGAAACTCGGCGCCACCTCGCGAAAACTGCCAAGCACCGGATAACCGGCGCTCGCGGCGACAAAGGACTGCGGCGGGACCAGCCACACCGCGTCGATGGCACCTGCCTGCAGGCCATTGAAAATCTGTGCCGACCCTTGTCCGGCGACCAGGTCATAATCCGCCTCGTCGAGGCCATGGGCCTTGAGCAGCCGCCGCAGCAGGATAGTCGATCCCGACCTGAGCGAGGAGGTGCCGATCACGCGCCCCTTGAGGTCGGCAAATCCGGCAATTCCTTTTCGTCCGATCAGCACGGCGGGATGGACCGACATCGACACCATTGCGATCCGCACATTGCCACCGCCTCCCTCAAAAAAGGCGATCGGCGCGTTGCAGGTATTCTGCATGATATCGAGCGATCCGGACGCCACCGCCTGCATGCCGGGGGACACGCCGATCGACACCGTCTGCATTTCGATGTTGTTGGCCGCGAAAAATCCTTTCTTCGCAGCGATGAGGCCGGGCCAGACCGTGGCGGTCGGCGACACTTGGCCAAACGACAGCTTATCGGCAGCGCTTGCATCGGTGCCGATCCCCGCCGTGGCGACGAGTGCGGCGAGTGCGATGCAAAACCGGCGCGCGCCTGTCACGATGCGCCTCCTGCGAGATGCTCACGATAGGGACTCGGCCAGGCAGACGCCCATCCCGCGCCGCGCAGTCGTCGGCAAATCCGCTCTAATCGCGCTGTGCGGAAGCCGTGCCCGGCAATGTCGTAGCCGCTTCGACGATCTGTACCTTCGAATTCTCCTGAAGCTTGTACTGGCCATCGACAACGATACGCTCACCCTCCGACAGCCCGGAAGTGATGATGGTTTGATCGCCCGTGGTCGGGCCGGTCACGACTTTGCGCGGCTCAACGGTGTCATTGCTCCTCACCACCCAGGCGAAAACGCCGTCGGGGCCGCGCTGGATCGCGGGCGAGGGAATGGTGAGAACGTCGTGCCGCTCCTCGACCAGCACCCGCGCATTGACGAAATCGCCCGGCCACAGCTGCTCGTCCTCGTTGTCGAACATTGCCTTGAGGCGCATCGTCGCGCTCGACTGGTCGACGATATTGTCGATCAGCAGCAATTTGCCTTTGCCGAGCGTGCGATGATTGTCCTGGCTCATGGCCTCAACTTCCACCGGACCGCGTGCCAGGGCGTCGCGCACGTCGGAGAGCCAGCGCGACGACAGCGTGAACAGCACCGCCGAAGGCTTGGTCAGCGTCAAGGTCGCGATCGGATTGGCGTCGGAAGCGTGCACGATGTTGCCCGGGTCGATCAGTCGCACGCCCATGCGGCCGTCGCTCGGGGCGATAATCGAGGTATAGTTGAAATTGGTCTGCGCCGTCTCGATCGCCGCGTCGTCGGCTTTGATCGTCGCCTTGGAGGCATCGACCTTAGCCTGCGTCTGATCGACCACCTGCTGCGTTTCGAAACTGCGGACCACGAGCGTCTTTGCCCGGGTCAGAATCCTTTTCCGCCGAAATCAAATTGGCTTCGTCCTGCATCTTCTTGGCTTTGGCCTGGTCGAGCGCTGCTTGGTAGAGCGGCGGATCGATCTTGGCGAGCACGTCACCCTTCTTGACGTGCTGCCCCTCGACGAAAAGCACCGATTCCAGCTTTCCGTCGACCTGGCTCTTGATGCCGACCGTGAAGGAAGCCTGCACTGTGCCTAGGCCGGTCAGATAGATCGGCAAGTCACGTTTGCTGACGGTTCCGACGCTGACCGGAGTGAGCGCCGGGCCGCGTGCCCGCGCGGGGGGGGATTGCTGGAGCCCATACCAAGCTCCAGCGGCGGCAATGCCAACCACCAGTGCAGAAATCACAAGACTTCGCCGCCGAGCCACGTTCCCTCCACATATCAACCTTCGGGGATAAAGCCCGAAAGGTTGGCAGGCTTGTATGACATTTTGTGCAAGGATAACTGAACCGCTTCCCGGGACAAAGGTCAATGCTGCACGGAAGCACGCCCATGGCACACAATGCCATGGCCCGCGATGTTTATGCAAAATTTATGCAAACTCAGCGCCTGAACCGGGTTAACGCGCTACAAATTGGGCACCAGCAGTGCTATCCTGCCTGCGCAAAGAGCTGGGCGAGCTCATCGGGAGTTGCTCGCAATGAATATTTCCGAACCGTTTATCATGCGCCCGGTCGCGACATCTTTGTTGATGGCGGCGATTGGGTTTGTCGGGCTGGTGGCGTTACCATTCTTGCCGGTGGCGGCGCTGCCGCAGGTCGATTTTCCGACGATCAATGTGAGCGCGACCTTGCAGGGCGCCAGCGCAGAAACCATGGCGGCCTCGGTGGCCTCGCCGCTGGAGCGCCAGTTCGGGCAAATTCCCGGCATCACGCAATTGACTTCGGTCAGCGCGCTCAACGCGACCAACATCACGATTCAGTTTGAGCTGACCCGCAATATCGATGCCGCCGCGCAGGACGTGCAAGGGGCGATCACGGCAGCGAGCAGGACGCTGCCGCAAACCATGACGGCGCCGCCGAGCTACCGCAAGGTCAATCCGGCCGACTTGCCGGTGCTCATTCTCTCCGCGCAATCCGACACGATTCCGCTGATCACGGTCGACGATTACGCCGACAATTTCCTCGCCCAGCAGATTTCGCAAGTACGCGGGGTTGCCCAGGTTCAGATCTGGGGCGAGCAAAAGCCGTCGATCCGCATCCAAGTCGATCCCGCCAAGCTCGCTTCGACCGGCTTGACGCTGGAAGACGTGCGCCCGATGCTGGTCAATTCGACCACGATCGCCTCCAAGGGCACGGTCAACACCCCCGATGTCAGTTTTGCGATCGCTGCCAACGACCAGATCATCGACGCGGAGCCGTTCAACGACACGATCGTCGCCTATCGCAATGGCGGCGCCATCAGGGTTCGCGATATCGGCCAGGCAGTTGCCGGTCCGACCGACAACACGATCGGCGCTTTCCAGAACGGCAAGCGCGGCGTTTTGCTCGTCGTGTACAAGCAACCCGGGGCCAACGTCATCGACACCGTCGATCAGATCAAGGAGATGCTGCCGCGGCTGGTGCGCAACATTCCGCCGGCCATCCGGATCGAGGTTCTGCAGGACCGCACCACCACCATCCGCGCCTCGGTAAAGGACGTCGAGCACACCCTCGCATTGACGATCGCGCTGGTGATAGCTGTGATCCTGCTGTTCCTGCGCAACTTCTGGGCAACGCTCATTCCCGGGATCACGGTACCGCTGGCGCTGCTCGGCTCGGCCGCGGCGATGTACCTGCTTGGCTTCAGCATCGACAATCTGTCGCTGATGGCGCTCACGATCGCCGTCGGCTTCGTCGTCGATGACGCGATCGTCGTGGTGGAGAACATCCACCGCCATGTCGAAGATGGCGAAGCCCCGTTCGAGGCGGCCCTCAATGGCGCGCGCGAAATCGGCTTCACGGTGTTGTCGATCAGCTGCTCATTGATCGCGGTGTTCATCCCGCTGCTGCTCATGGGCGGCATCATCGGCCGGCTGTTTCGCGAATTCGCCCTCACCGTCACCGCCTCGATTGCCGTATCGGCGCTCGTCTCGCTGACGCTCGCCCCGATGCTGTGCTCGCGTTTCATGCGGCCGGAGTCGCATGACCACGGCCGTCTCTACCGCGTCATCGAAGCCGGGTTCGACGCGCTGCTGAGCTTCTATCGGCGGACCCTCGATGTCGTGCTGCGCCACCAGCCGATCACGCTCGGCGTGTTCTTCGCGACCATGGCGCTGACCGGCTTCATGGTCTACGAGACGCCGAAAGGCTTTTTCCCGATCCAGGACATCGACCTGCTGAGTGGCATATCGGAAGCGTCCCAGGATGTTTCGCCGCAAAAGATGCTGCGGCTGCAGAGCGAAGTGGACCAAACCATTCTGCGTGATCCTGCCGTTCAGGGCGTGGCGACGAGCTTCGGGGCGAGCTTCGGCTCAACCGGCAATATCGGGCGCCTGAGCATCATTCTGAAGCCGCGCGAGGAACGCGATCTCGATGCTTCGCAGGTCATTGATCGCCTGCGTCCCCAGCTCGCGAAAATCGTCGGCATGACCACGTATCTGCAGCCCTCGCAGGATATCACTGTGGGCGGCCGCATTGCGCGCGCCGCGTTCCAGTATACGCTCCAGGATCCCAACATCCAGGAGTTGACCGAGTGGTCGACGAAGATGATGGCCAAGATGAGGACCTTGCCGGAAATCGTCGACGTCGGAACCGACCTCTTGTCGAGCGCTCCGCAGCTCCAGGTGACCATCAACCGCGATCAGGCCTCTCGATTCGGGATTACGGCTCAGGCGATTGACGACACGCTCAATGATGCCTTCGGACAGCGGCAAATCTCCCAATATTTTACCCAGCTCAACACCTATTTCCTCATTCTTGAAGTCGTGCCCGACATGGTTGGCACGCTTGAGACGCTTGACCATATCTATGTCAAGTCGCCAATTACTGGCGGAACCGTGCCGCTGTCGGCCTTGGTCGACATCGATTCTCACAAGATCGGACCGCTTGCGATCAACCATCAGGGGCAATTCCCGGCCGCCACGTTGACGTTCAACCTGCGTGCCGGAGTGGCACTCGGTGAAGCTGTCGACGCGATTACCCGCGCGGCGACGGAGATCGGCATGCCTGAATCCGTGATCGGGACCTTCCAGGGCAATGCCCAGGCTTTCCAGTCGTCCTTGTCCAGCGAACCGGCATTGATCGCAGCGGCGCTCGTCGTCGTCTACATCATCCTGGGAATGCTCTACGAGAGCTTCATCCACCCGCTCACCATTCTGTCGACATTGCCGTCCGCCGGCATCGGCGCGCTGCTTGCCCTCAACCTCGGGCATATGGATTTGTCGGTGATCGGCATCATCGGCATCATCCTGCTGATCGGCATCGTCAAAAAGAACGGTATCATGCTGGTGGATTTTGCCATTGCCGCCGAGCGTGAACGCGGGCTTGCCTCGCTGCAGGCGATTCGCGAAGCCTGCCTGCTCCGCTTCCGGCCGATCCTGATGACGACGGCGGCGGCGATGCTTGCCGGCCTGCCGATGATGTTCGGCCATGGCACCGGATCGGAGCTGCGCAGGCCCCTCGGCTTTTCTATGGTCGGCGGCCTTGCTCTGAGCCAGGTATTGACGCTTTACACGACGCCGGTCGTTTATCTCTATCTCGCGCGTCTGCATGCCTGGGTTTCCGGCAAGCGTGAGCACCCGGCGGAGGCCGCGCCTTCGATCCATGCCGTTGCCGCGGAATGATCGGATCAGTCCTCCCTCGCAAAAGATGCGGGGGAGAATGAGTACCGCGTTTCGCCGCGTCGGCTCGCGGGCTGATCGCATGGCGACGCGTGCTCTTGTCATTGCTGCGCGGTTGTTCTCGCCGCTTGAGTGCGGCCTTTTTCTCGTGGATGTGCCCGCCCTCTGCCGCCGATGGCCGGCGGAAACGCCTTTCAAATCGGTTCCGTCGCGCATAGATCGGGATAGGGGCGGCGCCGTGCCGGCCCGATGAGGTCCCGATTGCCTGACCGCGACTCCCGCGATTCCGAAGCCAATCGCTTTTCCGCCCGCGCAGCGCGTTACGCGCGCGTCGGCGCCAATGTCGGCGGCGTTGCCGCCCGGATCGCGGCGAGCCGCGTGCTCGGCATCCAGCGCGACCGCGGCCGCAGTGCCGCCCAGCTTGCCGGCGCCCTCGGCGGCCTCAAAGGCCCGATCATGAAGGTCGCCCAGTTGATGGCGACAGTGCCCGACCTGCTGCCGCCCGAATATGTCGCCGAGCTTGGCAAATTGCAGAGCGATGCCCCGCCGATGGGTTGGGCCTTCGTCAAACGGCGCATGACCGCCGAACTCGGCCCCGATTGGCAGGCCAAGTTCGCCGAATTCGAGCATCAGCCCGCCGCCGCCGCCTCACTCGGCCAAGTCCACCGCGCCCGGTCGCATGACGGAAACGCGTTGGCATGCAAGCTGCAATATCCCGATATGCAATCGGCGGTCGAGGCCGACCTGCGTCAGCTGCAATGGCTTTTTGCGATCCATCGCCGCATGGAGCCGGCGATCGACACGACCGAGGTCGGAGGCGAGATTGCCGAGCGCATCCGCGAGGAACTCGATTATCAACGCGAGGCCAAGCACGCGGCCCTCTACCGCGCCATGCTCGCCGAGACGCCGCAGGTGCGCGTACCGCGGTCTTGGCCGGAGCTATCCACGCGCAGACTGCTGACGCTCGATTGGCTCGAAGGCGACCGGTTGTTGGCCCACAAAGGGTCAGAGCTCGCGACCCGCAATCGACTCGGCGTCGCGATGTTCAAAGCGTGGTGGAACCCGTTCAGCCGTTTCGGTGTCATCCACGGCGACCCGCATCTCGGCAACTACACGGCGTTTTACCAGGACGGGGCGCCCAAAGGCATCAATCTGCTGGACTATGGCTGCATCCGCATTTTCCCGCCGCGCTTCGTCGGCGGCGTTGTCGACCTTTATCATGGCCTGCTGCGAGGCGACCGCGACCTCATCGTGCACGCCTATGAAACATGGGGTTTCCGCGGACTATCGCGTGAACTGATCGACGCGCTCAATATCTGGGCGCAGTTCATCTATGGACCGCTATTGGAGGATCGCGAGCGCACGATCGCCGACGGCATAAAGCCTTCGGAATACGGCCGGCGGGAGGCTTTTCGCGTGCATCGGGTGCTGCGGGAAAAAGGGCCGGTCCGGGTGCCGCGGGAATTCGTCTTCATGGATCGCGCCGCGATTGGGCTCGGCGCGGTTTTTCTGCATCTCGCGGCCAAACTCAATTTCTATCGGCTGTTCAATGAGGCGATCGAAAACTTCTCGATCGAAACCGTCGCCGCGCGGCAGCGCTCGGCACTCACGGCGGCAGAACTCACGGTCCCAAACGGCTGAGGGCACCCGCGAAAATAACTGCTACGACACTCGGCAGAGATCGGTGCACTGGCGTGGCAAACTGCCGTAGGCATGATCCCGTTATTTTCGCGGGTACCCTGATCTGCCGCGTCCTGTCGCGTCCTATAACATTGCCCTGAACGATCAATTGCGCTAAGCCCCAGCCATCAGGCAGAATTTACCTCAATTGGAGGACTTTGATGGCCGACCACGCGGACGCGCAATATGCAACGGCGGAAGGAAACGACCTTCCCGCCCATGAGGCCGGCTACGAGCAATTCCTTGAGGTGATCGTTGTTGGCACCGCGCTGGTCGTGAACGTGCTGCTCGGGTTGACCATCGGCGCCGTGATCGGCAACTGGTTGCCCGGCGCTTTCGTCATCCTCGCCGGCGTTGTCGCGGCCGTGATCAGCTTTTGGACCGGGCTGCGGATCGTGAGCTTCGCCATGGTCGCCATTTCCGCATTGCTGCTGCTCCTTAACGCCTACGGTTGAAACGATCCGTCGCGGAAAATCACCGACCGACTGGAGACGGCACCGATGCGCATTGCTGTTGCGCGAGAGCGGGATTTTGGCGAACCTCGGGTTGCCGCCACCCCGGAAACCGTCAAGAAGATGAAAGCCCTGGGGGCCGATGTCGCAGTCGAAACCGGCGCGGGGGCCAAGTCCGGGATTACCGACGAGGATTATGTCGCAGCGGGCGCGACGGTCGGCCCCGACGCGGTGACCGACGCCGATATCGTGCTCAATGTGCGCCGTCCCGGCGAGGGAGAATATCAGCGCTTCAAGCCGGGCGCGGTGGTCATCGCCATGATGGACCCTTCCGGCAATGAGGCGGCGCTCTCCGGCATGGCCCATGCCGGCGTCACCTCCTTCGCCATGGAGTTGATGCCGCGCATCACCCGGGCACAGACAATGGACGTGCTGTCGTCCCAGGCCAATCTCGCCGGCTATCGGGCAATCATCGACGGGGCCGCCGAATATGGCCGCGTGCTGCCGATGATGATGACCGCGGCCGGCACCGTCCCTGCGACCAGGGTGTTCGTCATGGGTGCCGGCGTTGCCGGTCTGCAGGCGATCGCGACGGCGCGCCGGCTTGGAGCGGTCGTCACCGCCACCGATGTGCGGCCCGCTGCCAAGGAGCAGGTCGCGAGCCTGGGCGCAAAATTCATCGCGGTCGAAGACGAGGAATTCCGGCAAGCCGAAACCGCGGCCGGCTATGCGAAGGAAATGTCGCCGGAGTACCAGGCCAAGCAGCGCGCTTTGGTTGCCGAGCACATCAAGAAGCAGGACATCATCGTCACCACCGCCCTGATTCCGGGCCGGCCGGCGCCGCGGCTGATTTCAAGCGACATGGTGACCTCGATGCGCCCCGGTTCGGTCATCGTCGACCTTGCGGTCGAACGCGGCGGCAATGTCGAAGGGGCCCTGGAGGGGCGCGTCGTCGAGATGAACGGCGTCAAGATCGTTGGATCAAGCAACCCCGGCCGCCTCGCGGCCTCGGCATCGAGCCTTTACGCGCGAAATGTCTACGCCTTCCTGGAGACTTTGATCGACAAGAAAACAAGGATGCTGGCGATCAATTGGGACGATGATCTCGTCAAGGCGACGGCGCTCACCCGCGGCGGTGCGGTCGTTCATCCCAACTTCCTGCCGAAACCCGCCGCTTGAGGACGCAAGATGGCCGAAATCAGCCCTCAGCAAGCTGCCGACCTCGCCCGCGCCGCGGCGGGCTTGATGCGCCAGGCGGCAGACGCCGCGCAGGACTATGCGGATGTGGCTGCGGCGGCCGCGCAGGCAGCGACCGCGGGCGGCATCGACCCGTTCGTGTTCCGCTTCTCGATTTTCATCATGGCGATCTTCGTCGGCTACTATGTGGTGTGGTCGGTGACGCCGGCGCTGCATACGCCCTTGATGTCGGTGACGAACGCCATCTCCTCGGTGATTGTCGTCGGCGCGCTGCTTGCGGTCGGGGTGACGCTGATCGGCAATGAGAGCGGCCCGATCGCAGCGCGGGCGCTGGGGTTTATCGCACTCACCTGTGTCTCGGTGAACATTTTCGGCGGCTTTCTGGTCACTCAGCGCATGCTGTCGATGTATCGCAGAAAGCAGAAGTGACCGGTTCCGGAGCAGCCTGCCATCGAGCGGAACCGCGTCTGCGGTCGGGATAAGCCAGCATGGACGCCAATCTAGCCGGGCTGTTGTATCTGGTTTCCGGCGTGCTTTTCATCCTCGCATTGCGCGGGCTGTCAAACCCTGAAACCAGCCGGCTCGGCAACCTGTTCGGCATGGTCGGCATGGTGATCGCCGTGCTGACGACACTCGGCGCGCACCCGCCGGCCGGCGTCGGCGCGTGGACGCTGGTCACGCTCGGCATCGTTGCGGGCGGCGGTACCGGGGCGGTGATCGCACGCCGCGTGCCGATGACCTCGATGCCGGAACTCGTCGCCGCGTTCCATTCGCTCGTCGGCCTCGCCGCAGTGCTGGTGGCGGCGAGCGCGTTCTATGCGCCAACCGCCTTCGACATCGGTTCGCCCGGCAATATCCATGGCGCGAGCCTCGTCGAAATGTCGCTCGGCGTCGCCATCGGCGCCATCACCTTTACCGGCTCGGTGATCGCCTTCCTGAAATTGTCCGCGCGCATGAGCGGTGCGCCGATCCTGCTGCCGATGCGGCACTACATCAATATCGTTCTCGGTCTACTGCTGATTTTCTTCATCTACCGCTTTGTCGACGGGCAGAGCGCCATCGATTTCTGGGCGATCACGGTGGTCTCGCTCGCACTCGGGGTGCTGATCATCGTTCCGATCGGCGGCGCCGACATGCCGGTCGTGATCTCGATGTTGAACTCGTATTCCGGCTGGGCCGCCGCCGGCATCGGCTTCACCCTCGGCAATTCGGCGCTGATCATCACCGGGGCGCTGGTCGGCTCGTCCGGCGCGATCCTGTCCTACATCATGTGCAAGGGCATGAATCGCAATTTCGTCTCGGTGATTCTCGGCGGCTTCGGCGGCGAGGTTTCCGGCCCGGCGGCGGGCGCCGAAGCGAGGCCGGTCAAGCTCGGCTCCGCCGAAGACGCCGCCTTCATCATGAAGAATTCGAGCCGCGTCATCATCGTGCCCGGCTACGGCATGGCGGTGGCGCAGGCCCAGCACGCCTTGCGGGAAATGGCCGACCGGCTGAAGGCGGAAGGCGTCGAGGTCAAATACGCGATCCATCCGGTCGCCGGCCGCATGCCCGGGCACATGAACGTGCTACTTGCCGAAGCGAATGTTCCCTACGACGAAGTGTTCGAGCTCGAGGACATCAATTCGGAATTCGCCCAGGCCGATGTGGCCTATGTGATCGGCGCCAACGACGTGACCAACCCGGCGGCGGAAGACGACCCGAAATCGCCGATCTACGGCATGCCCGTGCTGCAGGTGTGGAAGGCCGGCACCGTGATGTTCAACAAGCGCTCGCTCGCCTCCGGCTATGCCGGCATCGACAACCCGCTGTTCTATCGCGACAACACCATGATGCTGCTCGGCGACGCCAAGAAGATGACCGAGGAGATCGGCAAGGCCCTCGGCTGAACACGTGCTTTGCTTAGTTCCTTCTCCCCTTGTGGGAGAAGGTGGCGCGCACAGCGTGAGACTCCGACCATCGTGACGAAACTTCGGCCGTCCGCCTCCAATCGTATTACCGGCTCGTGTTCCGTTCTTTCTTTGTCTTGACCCTGTGATAATGTCCTTTATCGCATCCAACGCTCAGAACCCTCTTATTAGCTGTGACGAAGCCGCCAGCCGTCTTCGAACATTTAGGGCCGCATGCTCGATCGGAGCTGACGGCCGCGTGCTGTCGTTTGAACGAGCGCGTGTGGACGCAGTATCTTAATCTGGCGGGAGAGTACAAACATTCCGGCAACAGCAGCCGCGAATATCTCATCCTTCGGATGATGTATATCGCGGAGCTTACGAGCAGCGCGGTCCGGCTCGATGCAAGTTGGGGATTGACCCACCCCGCGATGTCATTGTTGCGGGACCGCTACGAGCAGGCCGTGCGCTTTTCTTGGCTTGTTCGGAATCCCGATGAACGAGAATTCCAAAAATATGAACGCGCCATCTTTTTAAAAATGGGTTCGCTCGCCAGAAGCGTAAGCGTCGAGACGAGGCAGCACTTTGCTGATAAACTAGGACCTCTTCCAGCGTGGGCAATGGAAATGCCGACGAAAGAACAGCGCGCTTATCTCGATCAATGGTCTGCGCTCGACCTTAGGTCGATGGCCAAGAAGCGCGACGAGTTTCCTTCCATTGCTAAAACCGCTCTCGCCAATGAAAAGCTAGCGGGCTGGTACGATCGCATTTATGCACAGTTCAGCTCCGTATCGCACTATGATCGCTTCAGTGTCGAGCTCATGACCTTAAATGAGAAGTTTGAGTTATGATAGGCGCGTTCTAGCAACACAGCCGCACTGGCCAGGCTTGCTGATATTACAGAACGCTCATTTTGACATGATCCAGTGCTTTGAGGCGGCACAGGTGTGCCACAAGCGGAACGCCGCACAAACGTTCGAGGTCTTTCTGGCTGAGTGGATTGGAATTGCCCGCGGGATTGCAGCGACGGCACCAATTCCCTAAACGGGATTAGATCTAGCACCGCATCTGGCGTTCACCAAACGGCTGCCCAGCCTTTCGACGAACGCCTTCTCGCCAGATCCCATTCAGCTTGAATCGCTTCCGGCGCGGTTCTGATTTGCGCATGATCTTTGTCCGAAAAGTCCGCAACTTTTCGGGTCATGCGTCAAAAATCGACCGCTTCGCTGGCGGCAGCGCCGCGCGCAGCGGCGGCCAGGGGTTGCGGCAGCGCCGTGCCGGGATCGCGGAAGCGATTGACGATCGGATAGCGCCGGTCGCGGCCGAAACTCTTCAGCGTCACCTTCACGCCCGGCGCAGCCTGGCGGCGCTTGTACTCGGCAAGATAGAGCAGCCGCTCGATCCGCTGCACCATGTCGCGGTTAAAGCCAGCCGCGACAATGCCGCGATCGTTTCCTCGCGTTCAACGAGCCGCTCCAGTACGCGTCGAGCATCTCGTAGGGCGGCAGCGAGTCCTGGTCGGTCTGGTCCTCGCGCAATTCGGCGGTCGGCGGCGCGCACCAGCATGTTTTCGGGAATCACCGTGCCCGCCGGCCCGAGCGCGCCGTCGGGGCTCCACGCGTTGCGCAGGCCGCGCCAGCCAATACACTTCGGTCTTGTACAAATCCTTGATCGGATTGAAGCCGCCATTCATGTCGCCATAGAGCGTGGCGTAGCCGACCGACATTTCGGACTTGTTGCCGGTCGTCACCACCATGAGCGCCGAACTTGTTCGAGATCGCCATCAGGATGGTGCCGCGCGCGCGCGACTGCAGGTTCTCTTCGGTGACGTCGCGCGGCAGCCCCGCCGTGAGTGGGGCGAGGCTTTGCTCCAGGCCGTGGACCGCGGGCGCGATCGGCACGATCTCGTAGCGAATGCCGAGCGCGGCGGCGATTGCAGCCGCATCGTCGAGCGACGCCTGCGAGGTGAAGCGGTAAGGCAGCATGACGGCGCGGACGTGGTCGGCGCCGAGCGCATCGACGGCCATCGCGGCGCACAGCGCGGAATCGATACCGCCGGAGAGGCCCAGCACGACGCCGGGGAACCGGTTCTTGTGGACATAGTCGCGCAGCCCGAGCACGCACCCGGCATAATCGGCTTTGTCACCCGCCGCCAGCCGGGCAACAGCTCCCTCGGCAGCCCGCCATCCGGATGGCGCGCGTGTAAAAGTCACGGTCGCGATCTCCTCGCGGAAACTCGGCAATTGCGCCGCGAGCGTGAGGTCCGCGTTCAGAACAAAGGATGCGCCATCGAACACGAGTTCATCCTGTCCGCCGACCTGATTGACGATAGGCGAGCGGCAGGCCGCCTCCTTGACGCGCGCCACCGCCGCGCTCAGCCGCTCGTCCATGACACCACGCCGATACGGCGAACCGTTCGCGACCAGCAAGATTTCGCCGCCGGTCTCCGCAATGCACTCGACCATGCTCCGGTCCCCAAATGTCCTCGCAGATCGGAACACCAGCCGCACGCCACGGAAATTCACCGGCCCGGGCAGAGGCCCCGGCGTGAACACGCGCTTTTCGTCGAACACGCCGTAATTCGGCAGATCGACCTTGAAGCGCAGCGCCGCGACACCGCCCCGATGGAGCAGTGCCATGGCATTGAAAAGCTTGCCGTCCTCGACCCATGGCGTGCCGATCAGCAGTGCCGGGCCGCCATCATCGGTGTCACGAGCAAGGTTTTCGATCGTCTCTCGGCACGCCGCCTGAAGCGCAGGCTTGAGGACAAGGTCTTCAGGCGGATAGCCGCAAATAAAAAGCTCGGAGAGCAGGACCAGGTCGGCGCCCTGGATGGCAGCTTGAGCGCGTGCGCGACGCGCCTTTTCGGCGTTGCCAGCGATATCTCCCAGGATGGGATCGAGCTGAGCGAGCGCGATCGCCAGCCGGTCGGCGACGTTCATCGTGCTGCTCAAAGCCCCGCGACCGCGGGCAGCTCGAGGCCGCGGCCGAGCCGCTCCTTCTTCAGCAGCTCCGCCAGCAGGAACGCCAGTTCGATCGACTGCTCGGCATTGAGGCGCGGATCGCAGAAAGTGTGATAGCGGTCGTTGAGGTCCTCATCGCTGATCGCGCGCGCGCCGCCGGTGCACTCGGTGACGTTCTGGCCGGTCATTTCGAGATGGACGCCGCCGGCGTAGGTGCTTTCGGCCGCATGCACGCCGAAGAAAGTCCTTACTTCCGAAAGAATGCGCTCGAACGGGCGAGTCTTGTAGCCGGAGGCGGCTGTTATCGTATTACCGTGCATGGGGTCACATGACCAGACGACGGTGCGGCCTTCGCGCTTGACCGCGCGCACGAGCGGCGGCAGCAGGTCGACGACCTTGTCGGCGCCCATGCGGCAGATCAGGGTCAGTCGCCCCGGCGTATTGTCCGGATTGAGAATGTCGATCAGGCGCAGCAGGTCGTCGGCGCGCAATGACGGTCCACATTTGAGGCCGAGCGGGTTCTTGATGCCGCGGCAAAACTCGATATGGGCATGGTCGTGTTGGCGGGTGCGGTCGCCGATCCACAACAGGTGGCCGGAGGTGCAGTACCAGTCGCCGCTCGTCGAATCGACCCTGGTCATCGCTTGTTCGTAGCCGAGCAGCAGCGCCTCATGACTGGTGTGGATGTCGGTGGTGCGCAGTTCTGGATGGGTCTCAAGGTCGAGACCGATTGCGCGCATGAAGCCGAGCGTTTCGGTGATGCGGTCGGCGAGCTCGGCGTAGCGGCGTGACTGGGGACTGTCCTTGACAAAGCCGAGCATCCACTGGTGCACGCTCGCCGAGATTGGCATAGCCGCCCTGGGCGAATGCGCGCAGCAGGTTTAGCGTCGCTGCGGACTGCCGATAGGCCTCGATCTGCCGTCGCGGATCGGGGCTGCGCGCAGCCTCGGTGAACGCATTGTCGTTAATGATGTCGCCGCGATAGCTCGGCAGTTCGATGCCGTCGCGGCGCTCAGTCGCCGCGGTGCGCGGCTTCGCAAACTGCCCGGCGATGCGGCCGACCTTGACCACCGGCAGGGCCGCCGCGAACGTCAGCACCACCGCCATCTGCAGGAATACCCGGAAAAAGTCGCGGATATTGTTGGCCCCGTGCTCGGCAAAGCTTTCGGCGCAATCGCCGCCGTGCAGAAGAAACGCTTCGCCCGATGTCACCCGGGCGAGCGAACGCGTAAGCCGCCGCGCTTCTCCGGCAAAAACGAGCGGTGGGAAAGTTGCGAGCTGCCGCTCGACTTCGGTAAGCGCGGTCGGGTCCGGATAATCCGGTACCTGCTGGATCGGCCTGCTGCGCCAGCTCTCGGGCGACCAACGCTCGGCCATGCGGTACTCCTGTTCCAATCGTACGAGGACTAGCGAGGCACGCCGACCGGAGGTTTGCGCGGGTTCCCGCGCGAGATCGGCAGGCTTATACACGAAAGGCAGCCGGAGGCGTAAGTGGGCGAAGGGGGCCATAACGCTTCAAATCGATGCACTGCGTCGGTTCCGCCGTGTCCACGAGGAAAGGGATGTCACCAAGCCCGCCGGTCTCACTTCGCCACGAGTTAATGGCGCAAAGGACGTTCATCCAATGTGACGAGGCCGCCGCTCGAGCGCAGTCCGCGACGGATGCGCAAAAGAGCACCGAGCGGGAGGCGTTCCGAGCTGAATGCATCCCGCTCTAGCGTTGCGGCCTTCCCTGCGCCGGGTCGGCTTGGTCGTGCGTCAGCGGCCCAAGCGCGACATCATAGTTTCGGGTGGCGATCCACATGCCGGCCGCACCAATGACGATTCCAAGCACCAATCCCCATACGAAGCGCATTCTCTTTCTCCGGATTGTCCGCCGCCTTTTTACCGGACGCGAATGTTCTGCGCAGAGATTGCAATGCGATTGCACCGAATATTTGGCAGTCGCGTATGTTTCTGGGATCAAACCGCACGTGCGCCCGAAGAGGGCAGTCGACAGCAAATGCGCCGCGGCCATTTTAATGCCCAACGTTGCCGCGGATTTTCACGCCGACCGTGGCGCCGAACCGGACGGCACGGCCAAATCCATCCAGCAATACGGAAACCAAGTCGATATGAAAACGTTGTCGGTGTGATCGCATCTGTTGAGGCGTTCTGAGGAGACACAAATGCCTATCATTTTATGGCTGCTCGGCGTCCCCGTGGTCGTCATTATTGCCCTGATGCTCACTCACGTCATCTAACAAGATAAAAAATGAAGTGACATCAGGTTTTACTACCCCGCCTTTCCGGCGGGGTATTTGTTTGTCCTATATTTTTAAAAATCGGACGATTCGGTCCTGCTTGAACTGCGGAAAGGCCTCTGGTCGATCATCCCCCGGCGGCCAAGCTCAAGTCCCGGATGCACTCAGCGTGCGCGTTCTGGATTTCGGGACCGCCAGTTCGCCCATCCCGGAATGACTGCAAGGCGCCTTTCGCCGGCCCTTTGACATCTCTGCCCCGGCGTTGGCGATCAGGCGGCAACGTTTGTCACGGTCCGGCCGCGGAGCACGTAACTCACGCACGTGGTCCAGTTTGGGCAAGGATGATCGCCTCGGAAAACAGGATCAGTAACTATAAAGTCGCCTATTGTGATTTGGACAGTCGGCGGCGGTTGGCTCTGACCTTGCGACGAAGATGAGCGAGCGCTTTCCGGGTTGCCCGCTCCGGCGTCAATCCGAGCTCCCCGGTCAATGCAAGAGTTTGCAACTCGCGGCCGGCCTTCACTTTCTCGCTAACCATGCGGTGAGCTTCAGCAGCGGACCCGGCGCCCGAGGCAAACTTCCACATGCGCGCCGCAATGACGGTGGACGCTTCGATGCCCAGCATCCATGCATCCATGCCTGCGTGCAGCCAGGAAGATCGACGCATGTCGAACCTCTTCACCGACAGTTGATCAGGAGAACGGTTGTAAGCTACCCCAGCAAAAAGGCCCGAAGCAACGCCGGGGCCTTTGGCGAGCAAGGTGCTCACCAGGTTTGAGTGGTGTACCAATTGTCGACGTCCTTGCGCACCTGGTCCCGGGCGATGCCGTAACGCTCCTGGATCTTGCCTTCGAGCTGGTCGCGGTGCCCGCTGATCACGTTCAGATCATCGTCGGTGAGTTTGCCCCACTGCTCCTTGACCTTCCCCCTGACCTGCTTCCAGTTGCCTTCAACTCTGTTCCAATCCATGACAGCCTCCTATGTGTTGAATTCAACATTTGCATCGGGCAAAGGTTCCGGGATGTGGCCGGATCGCATAGGGCGACGCGCAACAAAGCCGTGCGGCGGCATTACCTTCATCGGCACGTCGATTGCGGGGCGATGCCCGACGATCAATGGAACCGGCTGATGTGCTTCATGATGGACCTGGGCGTCGGCGGATGCTTCCGATCGCAAATGCACTGATGGCCGACCCCATGCCCGCGCGTCACCGCGGCTGGCTTATGGTGCTGATTGGAGGGAGCGGCGCGGCCGCCCACGTGCTCCCGGGATGGCGCGCCTCGGTCCTCGTCCCTGATTTCAGCTGGAGAATTCTGTGGCTGACGCAAACCGCGGCGCTCGCGCTGTTCAATGGAAAAAAAGCGTCCTTGTCATGCGGGTTAGGCAATGTGGCAGGGCCGCCACGGGCATGCAGGCGCGAGGCCTTTGTCTGAGGAACGCGCGGCGAACGCACCCATTTTATCACCGCCTAGAAGTCCAGTTTGTCCGCGTGTGGGACCTCAGTGTCCTTTCCGGCGTAGTATTCATGCCTATTCTCGGCGCAGACAAACTCCTCCCAATCTGTCACCAAAGGGCGCCGATACGTTATGGACGCGGACCAGGGCGTCGTGAAGGCACCGGCATCCTCGACGGTGAAACGGAGCTGGAGCCCTTTGCCCCTGTATTTGGGATCGGGCGCAAAGCCTCCGGGTCCGGGCAGTCGAAAATTCTCCCTTACGTTGCGTTCTTGCGCTGCTTTCGCAGCTTCGTAATCGAGGAGCCGATAACGTTCCACCACGTGCAAAGCTTCGGTGTATGGCGTGCCAAACTGATCCACTACGGCCAACGGTCGGTCGGCCTTGATCCCGATGGTATCTATCACCAAAGTGTCACCCTCGTAATGGCCAACGGAATCGCCGTACCAGGACGGCGTCACCTGCGCGGGATGAGGTTGATTTATGCGGATGCGACGGACTTGATTGTCGTCGTGGTAGATGATCGTGATCCTACCCGCCTCTTGGAGCATCTGAATTCCAAAATTCCAGAAAATGAATGGGACGGCTTCGGGGTAGCACTGGCTGCTCGGAAGCGGGGTGTTGAGGCCGCTCAATTCACCTTCGTAGTTCTTCTTCACAGCTTCAGCCGCCCAAGGCTTCAAGATGGGATTGCTGTAATCACCGAGATACAGGCTCGGATTGCTTACGAGAGGGGCCTGGGTACCCGGCGGGAGCGGGCCGTCTGTACCAAAAGCTTGTTTTACTCTAGATTTGTTCAGCACTGGCCCGGGCCCCGACAGCGGCGGCTCGAAGGTGCAACAGAATGGATAGCCCCAAGTGCCGGAGAAGTCAGGAGAGGCTGCAGCGTTTTCCGGCGCACCCCCGCTGGATGGCCGGGTCGCTTGCTCTACTGTTTGCCCGCGAACGGGCACCGCAACTATCATTAGCAGAGCGGCCGTCAATAGGGTGGCTCGCGTGTTCATGATGGTCCTCTCCTCTGGCCGTACGTGAAAAACCACGTGCACTACATCCGAGACGAATTGCTCCCGCAAAACAGATGTTGGTGATGCGGCAATGCGTGCGCGTCGTGGGCACCCGGTTGCTGTTACCTGAGCGGTCTTCGGCACGTCCAATTGGCAGCTCGCCAACAAAAACTACATCGATTCCTGGTGCATCGGAAGCGGTCGCTTGCCTTTCAACAGCGATTCACAGGAACGGCAAAAAACCTATTGTACGACGTATCAATCAATGGGCAACGACGTTGCGATGCGTGCAGTTTACCGGACAGTGGAACAATCCCAGCCCCGCTACTCGCGACAGTGGATGAAGTAATCGAATAGGTGCGCCATCGGGACGTCACCGGACCAAATTCAAGCTGACGATCGCGGCGACCCACATGCGCTTCGGCTTTGCTGTTGCGATTAGGCCCGAGGGGGTCGATGCTGCGGTTGGGTGCATTGCTAAGGTTTTTGGCATCGCTCAGGAGAACAGCATGGCGCACCGGATTTTGATTGGCTTCGTGGCGGCATTGGCGGCGGGCATTGCCACACGTGCCGGCGCGCAAGTGCCGGACTTGTCGAAATTTCCTGACTGGGCCGGGCAGTGGCATCGCACAGGCGGGATACAGTGGGACCCGACGAAGCCGCTCGGCGCCCAAGAGGCGCCACTGACCCCCGAGTACCAGGCCCGTTACGAGGCGAACCTCGCCGACCAGGCGGCCGGGGGCCAGGGAGACGAAACGACGGGCGAATGCATCCCGCACGGGATGCCACGGGTCATGACGGTGGTCTACCCGATGGAAATCATCGTTATGCCGAAGACCACCTACATCATCACCGACTACACGGTGCCGCGCCGCATCTTCACCGACGGCCGCGATTGGCCAGAGGAACTTGACCCCGCCTTCAACGGCCTATCGATTGGGCGCTGGGTCGATCAGGACACGAACGGCCGCTACACCACGCTCGAAGTCGAGACGCGAGGCTTCAAAGGGCCGCGCACGTACGAGGCGAGCGGGATCCGCCTGCATGACGATAACCAGACCATCATCAAGGAGCGCATCCATCTCGACAGGGACAAGAATTTCCTGATCGACGAGATCACGACCATCGACGACGCTCTGACCCGCCCCTGGTCGATCGTCAAGCGTTACCGGCGCGATCCCAGCCCGATGCCAACCTGGCATTTCAATGACTGTGCCGAGAACAATCATCACGTCTTCATCGGCAAAGAGAACTACTATCTCAGCGGCGACGGCTTCCTGATGCCGGTCAAGAAAGGGCAGCAACCGCCCGACCTGCGGTATTTCAAGCCGGCCGTGAAATAGTTTTCGCCAAGGCCACGTGTGCGATGGATCGATAAATTTGGTGTATGCGGGTTAACGTACAGCGAGCCTGGCAGTGTTCTGGCGTGGCTATGACGCAAAAGGGAGGGAATCCATGTTTCGTCAACTGGCATTCGCGTCTTTCATCTTGCTCGTGCCATCGCTCGTCTCGGCGCAGACGGCAAGTTTCCGCATCGATGAGGCGACAATCGAGGACATTCAAGCGGCGATCCTGCGAGGTGAGGTGACATCCACGCGGGTGACGCAGGCCTACCTCGACCGTATCAGGGCCTACAATGGCACCTGTGTTCATCAGCCGGACGGTGTGCTTGGGCGTGAACCGATCACACCGATCAAGAATGCGCATCAGCTCAATGCTTTGATTACCTTGAATTTGAGACCGGCCAGCAGGGACAAGCTCGGGTTTGATCAGCACAAGGCGCGGAGCATGACCGATCCCGTGGACAACGATCTGACGATGCCCGATGCTCTGGAAGTGGCGGCCCAACAAGACGCCTATTTCGCATCGACCGGCAAGCTCATCGGGCCTCTCCACGGGGTGGTGTTCTCGATCAAGGATCAGTACGACACGTTTGACATGCGCACGACTGCTGGCATGGATGCCGCCTATGCCAACGATCGTCCGCCGCGCGACGCGACTTTCGTTAAGCGCCTGCGGGAAGCTGGGGCGATCATTCTCGCCAAGGCGAATCTGGGCGAAATGGGAACGCCGAACTCCCGCAGCTCCTTCGGCGGGCCTTTCTGCAACCCGTACGATACGGAACGAAGTCCCGGCACATCCAGCGGCGGCTCGGGAGCCTCCGTTTCCGCGAACCTGGTGACGTGCTCGATCGGAGAAGAAACGGGCGGATCAATACATCACCCCGCCAGAAACAACAGTCTGGTCGGACTGGCCCCGACTCAGGAACTGGTCAGCCGCGCTGGAATGCTTGGCGCCGGACTGAATACTAGGGTCGGACCGCTATGCCGTACCGTGAAGGATGCCGCCAGGGTGTTGGAGGTTATCGCCGGCTACGATCCAAGGGACGAGCTTACGGCTTTCAGCATCGGCAGGCTTCCGTTCGAGCCTTATCGAAACTTCGCCGATGAGCGGAGGCTGGATGGAATACGGATCGGCGTCATTCGCGAGCATATGGATCGGAAGTCGTTCAATGAGGCGGACGCTGAAACCATTGATCTGGCCGAGCGCGCCGTTGAGGATTTGCATCGCCTCGGCGCCACGATCGTCGACCCCGGAGAAGGAGGAGCACTGCTTCAGGGCTGTCTCGACAAGTATGTTCCGCTCTATCGCAATCGGGTGTTCTTCGAACAACACCCTGATCTGTTTCCCAAGGATGCCAGTGGAAAGCCGGCAAAGGACGACATCTCCGAGCTGGTGGATATGTTTTTCGATCCATCGCTGGTGCCGTCAGGGTCTACGGTCCGTAACATCGCGGGTGCGTCCAACGCCGGAATGAGCAAATATATGGTGAACCGCTATCTCAGAGAGCGGGGCGATGCAAACATCAGATCAGTGAGGGATTTGATCGACAAATCGCGTTTCTATCAGGATATACGGCCGGAAGCCGGCTTCGTGGATAGAAAAGCGGCATTAGAGGACATGAACAGCAGCATGACCCTCGATATGGCAAACGTCTTTCAGGACAGGTTTGCTTATCAGCAATTCGTACTGCAGTGCATGGCGCAAGAGAACCTTGATGCCATGGTTTCACCCTCAGGGAACGTTCCTGCTTATATCCTTGGTGCGCCGACCGAGCCGCCATTGGCCGGCCGGACGAATTCGGTTTGGGGCCTGCTGGGACAACACGGTATCCCCACGTTGTCGGTGCCCGCAGGCTTCACCACCCACGTGTTTGATCGTGTCCGTGATGCCGCGGCGCATGGTGGCACGCGACTCGTCGGTCCCGTACCAGCGAAGCTTCCCGTTGGAATCATGTTCTTCGGCCGGCCTTTTTCGGAGCCGACGCTTATTCGGATCGCTTCGGCATATGAGACGGCAACAAAACACCGCATTCCACCGCCCGACTTCGGCCCGGTTCCAGAACGCTAGAAAGCAACTGCGGGATCAATCTAACACTCGTTATATTGACCTTCGCGATGGCAGCAGGGCTGGTCCCGTCCTCAGTTTAGTCTCAGCGCCCCCCAGTGCCACGGAGCTTCAGCCGGCTCCCGACAGCCCTGGCGTCATCAAAGGAGGTGCGATGCCGGAGTTGGTGATTAGGGGCCTGACCAGCTTCGGATGACGCCTCCTGGTTGCCGAACGGCGGCATCATCTTCTCGGAGCCGCGGGACCAATCGTATCGTGCGGCTGGATGAGCACGATCAACCCGTCACTTTCGTGGGCGATCAGAGGCCAAGTCGACGTGGGCCCAACCCACAGTCCGGCGAAAACGACCCATAGCGAACACTGCTTCGGCAATGTCTGAATGGACGCTGAGGCGTTGCGGCCTGATTCCTACCAACTCAGTCGATGATGTTGGTACCCTTTGCCTTCGCGCGGGCGACATTCTCCCTCATCTGCTGTAGCCGTTCAGGCGAGTGCCCTTGCCACTTTGTCACTTCCGCGATGACTCGCAGCGGATCACGGGAGCGATAGGACAGCGTTGGGTTACCAGGAAACTTTTTATCCGTTAGGTTCGGATCTTCCACGATCTGCCCAGTTGGCTCTACAACATAAATTCGTTGTTGTCCGTTGCCCGCGGCCAGTTCAGCTCCCCAGATTGCCGCATCCAGCGTTGCCGCGAAATAAACCCAAGATAGCGGATTAACGTCCGTGAAATTGGACTGATAGCCGACGACGATCAGGTCCCCAGGCTTCAAATCGGCTCGTGTGCCGTGGAAGAATGATTGTGAAAACACGGTTGGAGCAGACGGCAAAGATGACCTCGGAATCGCTAGCTCACGCTGACAAGGTGATTGAATAAACCCATCCTAGGATAGAAGCACCTATGCTGGCCCACAGCCGGAGCGACGGCCGCCACCTCGCCGCATCCGGAGCTGGGGAAGGACCGGACGCACATTCGTCACCGTCGGGTTCATGCACGACGCACCCATCCCCTCTCGGGCCGTCAAAGCTACGGCGATGCGCTCGGCTATGGACCGGAAATCGGGATGAGAACGACCACGCGATCTTCGGTTCCGACAGTTCTGGTGATGTGACCCTTGCCGGTCAGGTCCTCCGCCAGTTCGATGCTGCCGGGTCCCACCTGAATTGTTTGTCCTCCGGACAGCACGAGTTCGGCGTGGCCGCTCAGGGTGATCACATATTGGCGACGTGAAGCCGGGTGATAGCCGTTCTCGCGACCGGGAGGCGTGCGGCGAAGCTGCGCGCCGGTATTGGCGAGCAGGTTATACGCACCACCGCCTGGCGGAAACTTGACCTCGATCTCCTCGGCATGGGTTAACCCGTCGGGACCCGTAAAGAACCGGGTGATCATCACAGGTCTGCCGTTTTGAGCCACGCCTTCCGCGCCATGCGCGGAAGGCACCAGAGCGGAAATGCTCAACAGACCAGCGCCGATAAGCAATACGCGTCTCGCATTCATCCGGAGCCTCCCGTTCTTTTGATGGAAACTACAGTATCACGGTTCGCAGCTCGTCTCCGGAGACTCCGGAGCTTCCGGGCTTTCTGTTCAGGGGCCAACAATTGGCGAGGTGATGTGACGATGGCCACGACGTGATCACCGGCAAATTCATTTCACCCTCTCGGCGAAGAGGCAACACGCCGAGAACGTGTTGCAGATCGGCCCGGCTTCCGCAGCACCGTCTCGAAAATGCGACGCTTTGAGTTAGCCGGCAGAATGCGTTAGTACGACCTTCCCCGATCGGGATGGCGATGATCTTTGCAGCCGCGGCGCGTGCTACCGAAGCAGCCGCCAGAAACCGCACCAGATCGGACACCTTGATGCCATCTTCTGGACACCCGGCTACGAAGGCTTTGATGAGTTCGGATTGCCGCTAAACCTTTGGGATGACAGTATTGCAGCACGAAAGGCTCAGGACGGCTCGAACCGCAGCTCGTCGTTCGCGACGAACAGACAAAACTCTACCGGGAGATCAGCGATGGCGCCTACCACACTCCAAGCGCTGCTTTGTGTACTCGGCGGTCTCGTATTGGCGACGGACGCCCCAGCCCAGGAGAAAAGCAGCACCTGGGCCGGTTATATCTACCAAGGTCCCGATCTCGACCAATCGCCACCGCCGGTCACTTTCTCATCTGTGACAGCAATGTGGACGCAGCCCGCCGTGATCTGCAGCGTGCCGAACGCCCAGGTTTCGATCTGGGTTGGCTTCGACGGCTGGACCGGCAGTACAAGTTCGACCGTTGAGCAAGCCGGAACAATCGCGGTTTGTGGTACTGCGCCCATCCCCACTTCCTACAAGGTATGGTGGGAAATGGAGGCTGGGTCAAATAGCAGTGCCGGCAAGGGGTTCGACGTGAAACCCGGCGATCTCATACAAGCTTCAGTAACATACTCGAACGGCGCCTATACGCTGAACGTGACCGATGTCACCAGCGGCGTCAGCTTTCAACCCGAGCCGCAAACCTGCAACCCAGCCGTTGTCTGCAACCGGGGAACGGCCGAATGGATCATTGAGCGGCCTGGCGGGAAGTCCCCATTTCCCCTTGGGGCATTTGGAACCGTGAAGTTTGCCAATCTTGGATTTAAAAGCTCCAGCGGGACCGTCACCGGCAACTTTATCAACATGATCGACAAAAACACTGATGCTACCCTGTCCACCTGCAACACTGCTCCATACTTACCGCCACCAAGGGAACTTGCGATCCTACAATTCATTCTCGTCCTACCCGTCGAATGCACCTGGCTTGCTGCCCAGTAATCGTCGAGCCGAACTTGCCTTAGGCGTCGCCGACTTGGATGATGGCGGGGTGGTTACCGGGGGAGTACCGCGTGGGGCAACTTGCGACCAATTTGGGACGGTGGCGGGTTGCTGATCGGCTACAAAAGCGCCCGACCGTTCCGCACGACGCAGCGCGCCGGGCCTGATACCGAAGCGCCTGTGGAACGCGCGACTCAGTGCGGCCTCGGATTGATAGCCAACGTCGGCGGCGATCTGGGCCAGCGGGTCGGCCGTATGTGCGATTCGGTTCTGGGCGATCCCGAGCCGTACCTCTGTCAGGAAGGCCTGAGGCGGCATACCGCTGATGCGACGGAAGGCACGGACCAGGGTCGCACGCGAGAGCGCGCCGATGGAAGCCACCCGGCCCAGCTCTTCACCTCAGTCGGATGGGCGGAGCGCCATTCCTCGCCGAAGCGGCAGAGGGAAGGCGCTCTGGTTCCAGTGGAGCGCGCTTGGCAGATCGCCAACCACACCTACGCTTTCTCGCGCGGTTTGGGGGTCGTGGAGCTGATGATCGGCGTCATGACGTTAGCCGGGCTGGTCTCCCGGCGTGTCGGGATGGTCGGCGCAGTGCTTGCGTTCGCCACGCCGTTCGTGACCCTCTCATTCCTGGTGACGACGCCGGAAGCTTGGGTGACAGCGCTCGGCGACGCCCAGCATGGTTTTCCCTACTTGTCGGGAGCCGGGCGGCTGGTCATTAAGGATGTCTGCATTCTCGCCGGAGGATGGCTCGTGATGGTGGACACCGCCCGTGGCCTGCTCGCGGAACGCAAAACGACACAGCCGTCCCGTTGGCGCTTAGGCCGCGAGAACATGGGCGCGCTTGGCCGTTAAGCGCGGCGGCTCTTGGGCTTTCCAGTGAACCGCTGGCTTCGAGGTAGGTAGGCGGCGATGCCGGTATGGCAGCCGATTTTGACGCTGACGAGCTCACGATGTTCCGTAACATAAACTCCACGATTACCGGAACGGGGCACCCCGACACCAATCCTGCAAGACGCGGGCATGCCTGGATCACCAGTTACATGGCCCTTCGCAACCATGTGAAGGGCCACCGAGCCCAGTGTACTTGCTTAGCGGACGAAGCGTCACGCTGCGGCCGGGTGGTCCGAAGAACAAAGGTCATCCACTCGTCTAAAAACGAGCGTCGAGGACGGGCGCGGCTCGCCGAACAGATAGCCCTGGACCATATGAATTCCCGCACGCCGCAAAGACTCGAATTGTTCCCTTGTTTCCACTCCCTCTGCCACTGTCCGGATGCCGAGATTGGCGGCGAGGGCGACGATCGACGATACGATGGCCGCACATTCGGGTCGCCTGGCCAGGTTCTGAATAAAGGAGCGGTCGACCTTAATCGTGCTGAACGGGAATGTGGTAAGATATGCCAGAGACGAGTAACCGGTTCCGAAATCGTCAAGCGCAATCGAAATTCCGAGTGCCCTTAACTGCTGCATCACCGCAAGGTGCGCCGCGTCGTTTTCGAGAAGAACGGTTTCAGTGATTTCAATTTCCAGACGTTCCGGCGGCAGGCCCGACTCCTTCAGTGCCCGGAGGATCGTGTCCAGGAGATTGCCGCCCCTGAATTGCAGTGCTGAAAGATTTACCGCGACCTTCAAATGCGACGGCCAAGCCATAGCATCGAAACAAGCGGTACGCAGGACCCAGGCGCCGAGCGGAACGATGAGTTCGGTCTCCTCGGCAAGGTTAATAAAGCGCTCGGGTGGGATAAGGCCATTCTGCGGGTGGCGCCAGCGGACCAAGGCCTCGAGACCGCAGGCTTCGCGTGTCGCGGCATCAACGACGGGCTGGTAATGCAGCTCAAATTGATTTTGTCGCACGGCCGCACGTAAATCATGTTCGAGGTTTTGACGTGCCAGCAGATCTGCGGCCAGTTCGGCATCGAAGAAGTAATATCCGTTTTTTCCCTTCGATTTTGCCTTATAGAGCGCGAGGTCGGCATTTTTCATCAGTTCGTCGGGATTCTGGCCATCTCTCGGCGCCAGAGCGATGCCGATGCTGGTGCCGATGCTGACCTTGTTGCCGTCGACGGCATAACTCTCTCCGATAATATCGATAATGCGCTTGGCCAGCGTTGCGGTGCCTTGAAATTGATCCGCGGGGATCGCCTGGATGATTGCGAATTCGTCCCCGCCCAGCCGTGCCAAAATATCCGATTCTCGAAGCAACGCCTTCAGTCGCGTGGCTGTCTCCTTGAGGAGTTCGTCGCCGGCGAAATGACCGAGCGAATTGTTCACATTCTTGAAGCAATCGAGATCGATCATCAAGATTGCGAAGGCCTCCCCAGACTGTTGCAGGCGTCGGCACGATTCCAGAAACGTTTCGAGAAAGAACGTCCGATTCGGCAGTGAGGTCAGCAGGTCATGATGCGCCATGAAGGCAATTCGCGCCTCGGCACGGTGACGGTCCGTCACGTCTTCATGGGTGGTCACCCAGCCTCCGCCGCTGATCGGACAGCGCGATACGGCAATCGTGCGACCATCGTTCAGATGCTGGATGGTGTTGGACGACGTCTCGCCTGGTACACTGGTCTCCAGGCAATGCTCTTCCGAAGTCCCGGCGGCTGATGTTTCATTGGCGACGTAAGTGGCAGCGATGTGCGAGATCGTTGTGGAGGAGCGCACCTGATCAGAGGTCAGGCGGTAAATCTCAGCGTAGCGGCCGTTGCAACTAATAAGGTTCTGTTCGGCATCGAACATGGCGACGCCGTGATTTATATGGTTCAGCGTCGCTTCCAGAAGCGCGGTCGTTCGCTGGCTCGTCAGAATGGCAAGCAGGATCGTCAGCAGAACTCCGAGTGCGGTCGCCGTCAGCACGAACGCAATTTGCGGCGTCTCGGATCGCATTAACGTGGGGCCGTCGGAGCCCAACAGCGCGATGCTTGCGATCAATGAGATGGCGATCTCGGACACAAGCAGGACCCCGACCAGTCGTAGTGTGCCGCGAAGCAGGCCAGCGGGCATACGCAACGCGCATAGGGCCGCATAGCCCTTGCAGCACACAATGCCTGCCGTCAGCAGCGCGATGCGCGCATGTGCCGAGGGAGTGCCGACAGTGAACCAGACTTGGCCGAATACGCTAATGCAGATCAGCAGCGAGCCGAGGCGCCACCGTGCCTCTTTGGCGCAAGCCTGGATAATGCCGATATTGAAGCTTACAATCCCAGCGATCACGAAAATGTTGCCAAACACTATCGGCCAATTCGCCATCGGCCCTCGCACGGCGATTAGCAACGTGCCGCATGCGAGGAAGACGGATCCGCTCGCCCAATTGCGAGCCGGCTCGTACTTGCGATGGATGTGCCATACGTAGAGAAGCCCAATCGCCTGAATAATGCGAAGCAGGGCGAACATCACAAGCAGCGTGCGGATGTCGAGAGGATCCGTCATTGATGACAACAGCCGAGAAAGTTTGCGCAAGCCTTGGCAACGGATGCGCCCCGTCCTAGCCGAGAACTCGAAAACTGCGATTAAGAGATGTGGTTAGATGCGGGTTAATGAACGCCACCATTGCAATTCAGTGATTGTAAACAATCACGTGGGCGCTTCAATCAACGAGTCGAGTTGTCTTGCGGCAGGCTAAAATTTAGATAGGCACGGAACGCTCTATTGAGGGAGCGTCATTCGCCGAAAGCCTGCCCGTTCGCGAGTTAGGTTGCGAACGCATGGGAGACTTGCTGGCGGCGGTTTCCAGCAAAGACATCCGGCCAGATCGGGCTTCTGGAAAGCTTTTGATCCGTTACGTCACGCGTGTGCTCGGCCGATCCGAGAGAAATTCGCGTGCGCCAATTCACCCTCCTGGGGGCCATGGTGGAAGGAAGGATGGCCATGTTGGCTGCGTCCGCTATTTCGATGGGTCATTCCGCTGTAGGCTGGATCGCGCGCGGGCATGCGAACGGAGCGCCGGTTCATTGGAGGTCAGGCGATGGCGAATAGGTCACCAGGGTGCTACGTAAACCGATTGATGGCGCGTCGCCAATTCATTGCTGGAGCCGGCGCCGTGGTGGTCGCTGCATCTGGCCCCAAGCGCGAGGCGCTGGCGCAATCCAGTGCGACCGCGATTCCTGCGGCGCCGCTCGTCCGGCCAGCTGACATTGTCTTCAACAACGGCCAGGTCATTACCATCGATGCGGCCTCCTCCATTGCTCAGGCCATAGCCATTGCCGGGGACCGTATCATCGCGGTCGGTCCGAACGAGGCGATGGCGGCCCACATGAATCCTGCCACGCGGGTCATCGATCTCAAGGGAAAGACTGTCGTTCCCGGTCTCGCAGATGGGCATGCTCATATGGACCGGGAAGGCTTGCGCTTTATTTTTCCATCGCTTGGCCCGGTCCGATCGATCCGTGACATCCAGGACCGCATCGCAGAGCTCGCGCGCGCCAAGAAGTCGGGCGAGTGGATCGTCACGATGCCGATTGGCGATCCGCCCTTCTACTTCGGGCTGCCGGATAGCCTTGCTGAAAAACGATGGCCGACGCGGCAGGAGCTCGATGCTGCCGCTCCGAACAACCCTGTCTACATCCGATCGATCTGGGGCTATTGGCGCGGGACCTTCCCGCTGGTTTCATGCGCAAATACCGCGGCGCTCCAGCGCGCCGGCATTACCAAGGATACCGTCTCGCCGGTCGAGACCGTGACCATTGTGAAGGACGGCAACGGCGATCCGACCGGCGTTTTCGTTGAGAGGGAATTCGCGCCGGTTGCCGAACTGGTGTGGTTTCGCGAGGCGACGCGCTTCTCACATGCCGACCGCGTACGCGCGCTGCCGCAGTCCACGCGGATGTACAACTCTGTCGGCACCACCAGTGTATTCGAGGGACACGGCGTCGCCACCGAACTGCTCAGTGCTTACAAGCAAGTCCATCGCGCCGGAAATTTGACTGCGCGGGCGACGCTCGCAAGCAGCCCGAATTGGAACGCCGCGGGCAATGCTTCGCGTGGCGCGTTGATTGAAGCCTGGGCCGGCTGGCTGGTCGAACCCGGCTTGGGAGACGAGTGGCTGAAGATGAGCGGGTTGTTCGCCGCGATCGGGCGCAGCCCCGCCGACGAGGTACGCGCATCCGCCGCGCCCTATACCGGCTGGGCCGGATTCAACTCCGATGCCGGCCTGCCGCGCGAAGTGGTCAAAGACGTGCTTCTGGACTGCGCCGCCAACAACATCCGCGTCACCGCGATCGCGGGAGGGGGCGGGGTCGGCATGTTGGATCTCTATGAGGAAGTCGACCGCCAAATCCCGCTGAAGGGTCGTCGCTGGGTGCTCGCCCATATTTCCGTGGTTTCGCCGCGGGATATTGAGCGGATCGCCCGGTTGGGCCTCGTCCTGACGACCCACACCAACGCCTCTCTCTACAAGTTCCTCGATGAGACCGCGAATAAGCTTTCGCCCGAGCGATTCGACGAGATCGTGCCATTGAACGCGCTGCGTGGAGCGGGCGTGAGGGTCTCTCTCGCCACCGACAACGCACCTATATCATTGTGGGGCCCGGTCCAGCAGACGATCGTGCGCCGCGATTTCAAGTCCCACCGGCAGGTCGGAGCAAAACAGGCGCTAAGCCGCATCGAGGCGCTGCGGTGCGCCACAGCGAACGGCGCTTATCTGACTTTCGATGAAGACAAGAAGGGCACGCTGGAGGTGGGCAAGCTCGCCGACCTCGCGGTGCTGACCGGTGATCCGCTTACGATAGAGGAATTCTCAGATCGCTGATATTGCCTCGGAAACCACGATGGTCGGCGGGAAAATCGTTTTCGATCGTTCAGGCCAGCTGCCACACTGATACAATTTCGGATCAGAATGGCGTCGTAGCCCCGGATACCTCGGAAACTGCTACCAGGTAATCGGAGTTGACGTCTGCTCAATTAATCGACAGCGCTGCGATGTCGTGGGTTCGATTCGTTCACGGAGAACAGAGCGGAACGTGTGCGACAGCAGGTGTGATTCATCGGCGCTTGGCTGGAGCGGGATGCGTTCAGTTTGAAACACCTCCCGCTCGATTATCCCATAGACTTTGCGCATGATCTTGTCTGAAAAGTCCGCAACTTTACGGGATCATGCGCTAACAGTCGCTGGTCGGAAGGCCTCAAAGTAGTCGCCGATGAGCAGGGCTGATTCTCCTGGCTCATTTTAGAACCGATGACCTTCGCGTCCCTATCATGTTGCAACGTTCGGAGGCATTAATGGGCTTGTGGGGCGAGGGGCTGCTGGGCCACCCCGCGGGATGGTGAACCGCTACTGCTGGCCTTTGGTTGTGCTTGACGCTGCGGACGTCGTTCAGGACGTGAATTTTGTTTGACGAAATCGCAATAAGCCAAAGGGAGACCAGTGATCGCGCCTCGGAAGCTCTGTGAATCTATCTGCGTGACCGTGAAACAGGGCTGAATCAAAGCTCCGGGCAAGGAGGCGCAAATCGAGTCGCTCTGCACCCGGATGGTACCCCTTGGCAGCGCGACAACACGAACTGGCGCAGAAGCCCCGGTTTGGATGGTACCAAGAACCGATCCATCGGCGTTTATACGCCCTCCGCCAGTCGTTCCATCGAAGCATCTGTACGTGAAATATTCGCCGGCAACGAGGCGTTTGGCCTCTTCGGGCCCAAGCTCCGCCGCCGCTGCCTGTACCACGGCGTTTATCATCACGATAAGAATTGTCACGAAAGAAGTGACCAGAACCGTTGTCGATCTGCTGCCTTGAAGGCGCTTTCGTGGACCCATCGTACAGCCCTCAACGATGTTGGCTTGTTAACGTCGCAGACAAATTTGGGGGCGAGGTGACCGAATTGCGTCCGAATTCTCGCGGCCGTTAGGCGTCCGGCCTCGAATGCGGAAAGGCGCGTTCGTTCTCGTCTTCGGTCATCCTAAGGTTGAGTGAGACCAGATGCCGGGCCCCGCCAGGCATGCGCTTGAATGCCTCTACGTCGATTGCCGCCACACTGGACAAACGTGCAGTCACCGAATCGACGTCGTCCTCCGGGGGCAGACCCAGCTTCGCAAGCAGATCCTGAACAGCAGGATCCGTGATCAGTGAAATGGTTCTCAGACCAAGAAGGCTTCCGCCACCCGCGAGCAGCCTGAGTGAGCGGGCTTCGCCAGCGCTCTTCCAACGACGCAATAATTCAACGGTGTAATGAACGGTATCGGAATCGATGAACTTGACGTGCGCTTGACAAGGCCAAATGCCATTCGATGCGTCACGTCGTTGTTCTGCTGTCAAGGATGGATCAAAACGAGGACCACCGCCAGCAGCAGCGGTTATGTGGGCGGCCGCGCCTCTCGCCCTGGCCGTTGAAGCAATTAGTTCTTCAGCATCGGTCTTGGCGATTTGTTC
This sequence comes from uncultured Alphaproteobacteria bacterium, assembly GCA_963844635.1. Taxonomy (GTDB): domain Bacteria; phylum Pseudomonadota; class Alphaproteobacteria; order Rhizobiales; family Xanthobacteraceae; genus JAJPKK01. Next base: position 106,622 of record CAWJPD010000007.1, on the reverse strand, counting down.
AGCAAACGTCTTCAGCACATGACGTTTGATCTTGATTTGCCAGTCAGCGGCGGCGATTTTTCTTCGGTTTTAGGGGTCGGGGAAGATCACCTAAAGACTAATCGAAAGTGTTACTTTGATAGAACAATTCATAATTCTTCCCCTATTGTAAATGTTTTCCATCTCTTAGAGTTTGTCCGGAGAGTTTAGGCTGGATTGCATAGCTTTCTAAGCATGAGGCGGATCGAGGCGAGGCGCAAGAAGGCGAGCGCCCTGCGATTGAGGCACTCCCAATCCTTGGCAAGGCGGCGGCAGCGATTGAGCCAGGCGATGGTGCGTTCGACGATCCAGCGCTTGGGCATGATCTGGAAACCGACCGCGGCATCGGAGCGTTTGACGATTTCGATCTCGAGCGAGGGCAGGATTTTCACCACGGCGTTGGCGAATTGCGGTCCTTGATAGCCGCCATCGGCAAACAGCTTTTGCAAGAACGGGAACATGCCAAACAGGGTTGATAGGACCAGGACCCCGCCATCGCGATCCTGGATGTCGGCCGGATGAACGATGGCGTGGAGCAGCAGGCCTAATGTATCGACGAGAATGTGCCGCTTCTTGCCCTTGATCTTCTTGCCTGCATCGTATCCCGGCGGATCGATGCAACGCCCCCTTTTTCAGCGCTTTTCACGCTCTGGCTGTCGATGATGGCGGCGGTGGGGCTTGCTTCGCGCTGCTCTTGCTCACGACACTGTTGATAGAGCGCGTGGTGGATCCGATCCAATGTACCATCGTAGGTCCATAGATCAAAATAGTCGTAGACGGTGCTTTTCGGCGGCAGGTCCTTCGGAATCGCGCGCCACTGACAGCCGGTCGACAGAACGTACATCAGCCCGTTCACGATTTCGCGCAGGTTCACGGTGCGCTTGTCGCCCCCCGGCTTGCCGGGCGGAATCAAGGGTGCGACCAGATTCCATTCCTCGTCAGTCAGATCACTCGGGTAACGCAACTTGCTACGGTCGTAACGCGCGCGGTTCTGCGTCGTCCACATGGTGGTGGTCCCCCCGAATCAGGTCACCACCCCTTGAATCACAACGGATTCATATGATTCAACTACTCTTCGGACAGACACTTATTTATATCGCACGGCCTGTATTTCTTGTGTCCAACAGGACACTTTCTTGAAAAAAAAGTTTGTCAAGAGCCGTTGCTGCTCTACATCGTCCGGTGGTAACATTCGCCCGAAGCGCAGATCGGGCACGTGCCAGTTTTCAAAGTGCCTACGCGAAACATTGTTGCGGCGCAGTTTCAAGGGGAGGACAAGATGATCCGACAAGTCGGAGCATTGACAGCTTTTGCTTGCCTCAGCGCTGGCTGGTCGTTTGCGGCACAAGCAGACGACACGATCAAGTACCGGGCGGTTTTCCACTCGGCATCACAGCAATCACAGGACGTGGGAGATGCCGAAGGGCACGGCCTTGCCCTGACCAAGTTTTCCGGGCTTGCCAGCTTTCCGGATGGGTCCTTCGGAACAACGTATTTTGTCGCGGCTCTGGATTTCACGAAAGGAAACGGTCCAGTTCTGACCACATACGGGAATCTGACGCTCAACGACGGATCAGTCTTGTGGTTCCGGGGCAGTGGCGCCACCACCCCGAAAAGCGGCAATGGCTTGCAGAACAACGACATCAAAGGAACGGGGACCATCCTCAGCGGAACAGGAAAATACGCTGGGGCAAAGGGCGATGTGACCTTTTCCGGTGGGCGCGTCGGCGCGTTCGGAGCACCATCGGTCGATATCTACTTGGATTACGTGATGAGTTTGAAGCAGTAGAACCTTGTCAAAAATGTCATCTTAAAAAACATCGATCTTGCTCGCAGTCCTTTTTCTAAAATAGAGAGGGAGGATTCCATGTTCACAACCAGACTGGCTCTCATCCTTGTTACAAGCCTGATGTTGGTTCATGGCGCGGTGGCCCAACAGAAGCAACATCTATCTTTTACTATCCACGCCGAGAACAGCAAGATCACCCGATCATTGAACATCGAAGTAGAGGATATGCCAAATCACATCGTTCGAGTGTACGAGAATCATCAGACCTTCGGCCCCAATGCTCCGATGATTGATGGCGTCAAGGCGGTGGAACTGTACGCGCGCGGTATAACCGATGCGATTGAATTAGCAGGTCCCGGAACGCAATACGTCGTCTTTACGATGGACAACGGTGATAAGTTTTTTGCGCGCCTTTCCTCCGTTGCTCAAACTGGACCCCGCCAAACCGGGACCGCCAGTTTGTTTGGTCCGATCACAAACGGCACCGGAAAGCTTGACGGAATCCAAGGAATTGTGTGGGCATCTGCAACTATTGATTACGCGGCCGGTGCGGCGATAACGCAATACGAGGTCGACTATTCAGTACGAAAATGATCAAACTACCTACTTTGCCAACCGTTGAACTCTACAAAAGTCAGGTCGGAGGACGAGATGTTTATGATATCGAGATTTACTCTCGTGATCGCAGCCGCTGTTTTGTGCGTAATGGCTCAGATGCCCGATCAAGTGCTGGCTCAGCAGAAGCAACAGGTGTCCTATAAGGTTTCGGCGGAGAACAATAAAATAACGCAGCAGCAGAACATCGAGGTTGAAGATTTTCCAAACCATATTGTGCGCATCTTCGAAGTTCATAGCACTTTTTCAAACAACGCTCCGTCCATAAACGGCATTCGACTTATGGAAAGCTGGTCTCGTGGTGTTTCGGATCAGACCGATGGAACTGGAAGCAGCGCTCAATACAGCATCTTCGTGTTGGAGAATGGTGACAAGATTTTCGGGCGAATGACCAATGTCCTTCAAAACAATTCCGGCAAGGTCTCACTTGTGTCGGCTGGATATATCACCGGCGGGACTGGCAAATTCTTGGGGATACAGGGCGTTTTGCGAGGAGCGACTAGTCTGAACTTCCAAACGGGAATGGTCGAGATTCAGCAGGACCTTGAATATTCGATAGGCAAGTAGGCAGCAAATACCGGCACGATCCGAATCGGCCCTTTCATCGGACTTGGAGCAATACTGACAGGAGATGACCATGAACAGGCAGATAACTATCGGACTGGCTTTGGCGGTTGGCATGGGAATAGGGGCGGGCGTAGTGGAGGGCTTGCATGCTCAGGCCAAACCGCCTGCCTATTTTATTGCGGAGAACACGGTTACCAATCAAGACGGCTACATGAAAGAATTTGTTCCGCCAGTCGAGAAGTCCGTGCAAGAGCAGGGTGGCAAGTTTTTAGCGCGAGGAGGAAGAACAGTAGCTTATAGGGGTCAAGCGCCGGCACCACGAGTTGTTGTGATTCAGTTCGACAACATGGACAAGGCGCAAGCCTGGATGAATTCCGCATCGAACAAGGCGGCGCAGGCAATTGGAGACAAGTACGCGACGTTTCGGGGCTATGCTGTTGAAGGCGGTCAGTAATCCCAATAAATCTGTTTTGCTCATGATCCGGCAACATCTGAATCTCAACACAAGCGATTCAGATGTGCTGGTCGATGCGACTCGTAGTTTTTAGACGTCTTTGATCGCGTGCCTTCCTGAGGGGGCGAAAGGTGATTGGTGTCGCGATCTGGTGGAATGAGCAATGTCAGCTGCCTTGCGTCATCACAGTGTGCCGTTGTCGAACAGCGTTTTCATCGTCGAAACAAAGCCAGGGGCCGGCTTTTGTTCGCCGGATGACGCCACCAATTGCTAACTGGCGGCGGAATGACCGAGCTTGAGGACGCCTCCCTGACCGATGGTCAAGGGCGCGCGTTGTCGGGACACCGAACTTCCCGGGCTTATCAGGGTTACGCGAAGCTGACCTCTGACCCAATCCCAGCCGCTACCGCAAAAGCCATCGGCTGGCGATTGGTTCCGGAACAACCATTCAGAATGCGTGCCAAAACGGCCCTCAGAATGGAAAGAAGGAACATTTGTGAACTCGGCGCGAAGCAGTGAGAGGGGAATGTCTTCAGGAGCTGGGGCGGGAGGATTCGAACCTCCGCATGGCGGAATCAAAATCCGCTGCCTTACCACTTGGCTACGCCCCATCGCGGCTGACCATGCCGGCGCAATCGCGATCGGACGCGACCGGAAGATGAGCATCTGACCATACTTGGCGCGCCTTGATCAATCAATGCGAGAGGTCCTGTGCTGGATCTACGGGTGGCCTGCATTTGCGGCGTGCGTCAGGGTCTCTCCTCGCCACGTCGATCAGCGACATTCTTGGCGCGCTCCACAACGGACCCTGCAACAACACGGATCGTGAACAATTCGCCGTCGAGCGCCGCTAGCCGTCGAGCGCCGCGAATCGGCGCTATCGAGCGCCGCGAGTCGGGCTTTGCCCGGCCGAAGCCGTCAGGGCAGGAAAATTCAGTTCGTCACAATGGAACGATGGCGGCAGCGTCGCCGTGCGTCGCCATAAAATACCTGTTGAATTGGGTTGGGAGACGTTCCGATCCGGTGTCGCGGATTACTGCGGTAAGCGAGGGTTATGACGGCCGAAAATTGGCCGGCTCGGCCTGGCGTTACCTTGCTACCTTGGCAGCTTGCGCGAAGACCAGGGCACCTCAAACCGCCGCCGCGCCAGGCGTAGCTTGCCTACCTGAGGTAGCAACCCACCGCGCACGGCGGGTCGTGGTACGGCGCTGTTGCCGGTTGACGTTAGGCCGTCCTCAAAACTAAATTCGGCTGTGGTCTTGGCGTGACAGCTTGGCTATGCTGCCTGTGCTAGGCTGCGGCAGCTTTGCGCGGCCTCTTTTGGGAACGGGATGTCCGGGACTTATGAACAAACGCCTTTTGGCTGCCGTTTCTCTGCTCGTCCTCGGCGCGCCGCCGGCATTTGCCAGCGACTTGCCGCTTTACGCGAAGGCGCCACCATCGCCCGGCTTCTCGTGGAGCTGGTCCGGCCTCTACATCGGAGCCAATGCCGGTTGGGCCTGGGGTCGTGATGCGGTCAGCGCGACGCCCGCGTTCCCGTCTTCCGGTGCGCCTGCCGGTCTCCTTGAAGACATCAGTGGGATCTCTGCCGCTGCCTCGCCTACCGTCAACTCGAGCGGCTTCACCGGCGGCGTCCAGGCGGGCTGGAACGTGCAGGTCGGATCGGCGCTGCTTGGCCTGGAACTTGATTACGGCGCCTTCAACCTGCGTGGGTCCAATACCGGAACATACCCGCTTCCCGGCGGCAGCGGGTCGCCGGCATTATTTTTCTCCCCTTCAACCTCGAGTTCGACGGATTGGCTGTTCACCGCGCGGCCTCGTCTGGGTTGGTCGCTGAAGAATTGGTTGATTTTTGTCACTGGCGGGTTTGCAGCCACTCATGAAAACTTCAATCAATCCGTTCCGCTGTTGAACAGTTATGTTTTCAATTCAGCGGTTTCGGAGGGCCGCCCCGGCTGGACCGCCGGCGCTGGCCTGGAGTACGCGCTCAGTCACAATTGGTCGGTAAAAGCCGAATACCTTTATTTGGATTTTGGCACCGCCACATCGACGACGCCCGGCTTTCAGGGATCCGCGATCACGACATCCAATCACCTGACGAGCAGCGTGGCGCGGGCGGGAGTCAACTATAAATTTGATTGGGGGTACTTGAACTGAAAAGCCCCACATCGCGCTGCCAGGGGCTGGCATCTGTGCCAACCATGGCACGGCGTGATTTGATTTTTGCCCAAGGATTTTCGCTCCGGGTCGCGCTTTGCGCACCCCAAATCACTGGCCAAGCACTGTTTCCGTGTCGTTCCGGCGCGCGACGCGTTCAACTTGAACCGGCCCCCCCTCGGCTCCCTTGATTTTGCGCATGATCCTTCTCCGACAAGTCTGCAACTCTTCCGGAGCCTACGCTAAAGCTTGCGTTCCACCATCAGCTTGCGAACTTGCGCGATTGCCTGGGCCGGGTTCAACCCCTTGGGGCAGGCCTTGGCGCAATTCATGATGGTGTGGCAGCGATAGAGCCGGAACGGGTCCTCGAGATCGTCGAGGCGTTCGCCGGCGGTCTCGTCCCGGCTGTCATTGATCCAGCGATAGGATTGCAGCAGCGCCGCCGGGCCGAGATAGCGGTCTGAGTTCCACCAATAGCTCGGGCACGAAGTCGAGCAGCAGGCGCACAGAATGCATTCATAGAGACCGTCGAGCTTGACTCTGTCTTCGTGGCTCTGATTCCATTCCTTTTCTGGCGTCGGCGACTCGGTGCGCAGCCACGGCTTGATCGAGGCGTACTGGGCGTAAAAGTTCGTGAGGTCCGGCACCAAATCCTTGATCACCGGCTGATGCGGCAACGGATAGATTTTGACCGCGCCTTTGACGTCGCCAGTGAACTTGGTGCAAGCGAGGGTGTTGGTGCCGTCGATGTTCATCGCGCAGGAGCCGCACACGCCTTCCCGGCATGAGCGGCGGAAGGTCAGCGTCGGATCGACCCGGTTCTTGATCCAGATCAGTGCATCGAGCACCATCGGCCCGCAATCGGCGAGATCGACCTGATAGGTGTCGATGCGCGGATTGAGACCATCGTCGGGGTTCCAGCGGTAAATACGATATTCCCGCAGTTCGCGTGCCTGAGGCGGGGCGGCCCAGGATTTTCCGGCCGTGATCCGCGAGTTTTTCGGGAGGGTGAATTCGACCATTTCCGTTCTGCTTGAAGGTTGATGCTTGCGCGGGCGAATGCCTGCCAAGCCCGTGAACGCTTTGCCTAGAGGTCACTCCGAACGGCACCTCGCCGGACGCTGTGGGGCCGCATCACGTCAATAGACCCGCGTCTTCGGCTCGACATATTGAACGTCATTCGTCATCGTGTAGGTGTGCACCGGCCGGTAATCGAGCTTGACCTTGCGCGCCGAGGTATCGAGCCAAGCCAGCGTGTGCTTCATCCAGTTCTTGTCGTCACGATTGGGATAATCCTCGCGCGCATGGGCGCCACGGCTTTCGGTGCGGTTGACAGCCGAATCCATCGTGACCACCGCTTGTGCGATCAAATTGTCGAATTCGAGCGTCTCGACAAGATCCGAATTCCATATCAATGAGCGGTCGAACACCTTGGCTTCGCGCACGCCGCCGAGAACCTCGTGGATCAGCTTGGAGCCGGCGTCGAGAACCTCTCCGGTGCGGAAAACCGCGCAGTTGGTCTGCATCACCTTTTGCATTTGCAGACGCAGGTCTGCGGTCGGCGTCGACCCATCGGCGTAGCGGAAGGTATCGAGCCGCGTCAGCGGCATCTCGGCGGAGTCCTTCGGCAATTCGGCATGCCTTTCGCTGGTTTCGATCAGTTCGCCGCAGCGCAGCGCCGCAGCCCGGCCAAACACGACAAGGTCGATCAGCGAGTTGGAGCCGAGCCGATTGGCACCGTGGACGGAAACACAGGCTGCCTCCCCGAGCGCCATCAGCCCGGGCACGACGGTTTCTGGATCGCCGTTCTTCACCGTCACCACTTCGCCATGATGGTTGGTGGGAATGCCGCCCATGTTGTAGTGGACGGTCGGAAGAACCGGGATCGGCTCGCGCGCCACGTCGACGCCGGCAAAGATACGCGCGCTCTCCGAAATGCCTGGCAGCCGCTCGTGGAGCACGGCGGGGTCGAGATGGTCGAGGTGCAGGAACAGGTGGTCCTTGTTGTTGCCAACGCCCCGCCCCTCGCGGATTTCGATCGTCATCGCCCGCGAGACCACATCGCGCGATGCGAGGTCCTTGGCGGACGGGGCATATCGCTCCATGAACCGCTCGCCCTCGGAATTCGTCAGATAGCCACCCTCCCCGCGCGCGCCTTCCGTGATCAGGCACCCGGCCCCATAGATGCCGGTCGGATGGAACTGGACGAACTCCATATCCTGGAGCGGCAGGCCTGAACGCAGCACCATTGCATTGCCGTCACCGGTGCAGGTATGGGCCGATGTACAGGAGAAATAGGCGCGGCCATATCCGCCGGTGGCCAGAATCGTCATGTGAGCACGGAAACGATGGATACTGCCGTCATCGAGTTTGAGCGCCACCACGCCTCGGCAGCGGCCCTCGTCCATAATGAGGTCGAGGACGAAATACTCGATGAAGAACTCGGCGGAATGCTTGAGCGCCGCGCCGTAAAGCGTATGCAGCATGGCATGACCGGTGCGGTCCGCCGCCGCGCAGGTGCGCTGCGCCGTGCCCTTGCCGTAATGCGTGGTCATGCCGCCGAACGGGCGCTGGTAGATCTTGCCTTCCTCCGTTCGCGAGAACGGAACGCCCCAATGCTCAAGTTCGTAAACCGCGGCGGGGGCATTGCGGCACAGGTACTCGATCGCATCCTGGTCGCCGAGCCAGTCCGATCCCTTGACGGTATCGTACATGTGCCAGCGCCAATCATCCTCACCCATATTGCCGAGGGCTGCGGAAATGCCGCCCTGGGCGGCAACGGTATGCGAGCGGGTCGGAAACACCTTCGTGATACAGGCCGTGCGCAGGCCCGCCTCGCTACAGCCGACCACCGCGCGCAACCCGGACCCACCGGCGCCGACGACGATGACGTCGAAAGCATGGTCCTCGATCGGATAAGCACGTCCATTTATGCCGGGAGCGCTCGGGCGACCTGCGCCGTTCGTGGACATCGCGTCAAACTCCGAACGACAGTTTCAGGATCGCGTAGACCGACGTGAATCCGACCGCGATCGAAAAGAAGATGTTGCCGATCAACAAGGCATATTTGGTGCGCTCGTCGTGAACGTAGTCCTCGATAATGACCTGCATGCCGATCTTCATGTGATAGGAAATCGAGATGATGAATCCGAGCATCACGATCGCAACCACCGTCGAGCCCAGGATTTGCGCGACGGCGGCCTGGTTGTGGCCGATGAGCGAGATCACGATCAGCACCGCCGCGATGGTCAACGGGATGTTCGCGAGCGCTGTCAGGCGCTGATGAATGAAATGCTCGGTCCCCGATCGCGCCGAGCCGTATCCGCGGACGCGGCCGAGGGGGGTGCGCATGCTCATGGCCGGTGGCTCCCGAATCCGTCCGCTGCGAGCGCAGCCAGGGCGGAAGCATTCGCAGGGCGAGGCAACCGGCGCGCGAGGCGCGAGGGAACAGAATCTCTCCTCACCGCAGGCCGCCCAATAACAGCCCGCCTACGATCCACAGCACGACCGTCAGCGCGATGGAGCCAACGAGATTGGCACGGACGAGCCATTCCCGCTCGGCCGGCCCGAAGCCCGCCCCCGCGTCCCAGATAAGGTAACGCACGCCGCCGAGCATGTGATGGATCAGCGCCCAAGTGTAGCCGAACAGCACGATTCGTCCAATCACGCTCGATGCTGCCGACTGGAACACGGCATAGGCATTTGGTCCCGCGGCGGCGGCGAGCAGCCACCAGGCGAGAAGCCCCGTGCCGAAATAGAGCGTTGCACCGGTGATGCGATGCACGATCGACATCGCCATCGTCAACATCGGGCGGTAGATTTGGAGGTGCGGCGACAGTGGCCGCACGGTACGGCCATCGGCTTCGGCCATGAGCAAAAATCCAGATCGCGAGCGCCTTCTTTCAAGCAGAAGCAATTGACAAGCGCAATGCCGGCTTTGCCGGCGCGTCCGAAAGCCGGCGGACGCGCTCCGCCCGCGCGCCGTTCCACAGTTTATATGTGAGGCGTCAATGCCAGCCGCAACGTCGTATGCAGCTTTGGCGAGCAGGCATCCTCAAATCGTCAAGGCAGCGGAGCGATATCGGGCGAGATTGTCGCGCAGTGAATGCCGGTTTCAGCGCGGGATCAGCGCCCAATAATCCAAGTCGAGAATGACGGCGGGATCGTAATCCGGCCCGGCGCCCGAACGTTCCGGGAAGGCGGCGCAAGGTCTATTCTTCGTGGCGATGAGCCGGAGCCGCAGCGCACCCACATCGTCGCGGCCGGGCAGTTCCTCGCGATCGATCACCTCGGACCAGGCAAAAACGGTGTCGCCAGCAAACAGCGGGGCGACGTGCCGTCCCGCATTGATTCCGGCGATATGGAACGCGTTGGCGAGACCATTGAAGCTCAGCGCGCGGGCGAGCGAAATCACGTGGCCGCCATAGACCAACCGACGGCCGAACCGGCCCGTACGTTCGACATACTGGTTGAAATGAATGCGGGCGGGATTCTGATAGAGGCGCGTGGCCAGTTGATGCTCGGCCTCTTCGACCGTTACGCCGTCGACATGGTCGATCCGTTCGCCCGGCGAGTAATCCGCGAAGCGCCGTTTACTGCCGGCGAGTGTCTCGTCGTATCGCGCGCGGTGCAGCAACGGGCAGGCGCGACCGAGCTCGGCTGCCTCTACTGCCTTCGGCAGCACCGGGACGTGCCTTTCGGGCACGTGTGCCGTCTCGTCGCGCTTGCGCACCATGACCCAGCGCACGTAGTCAACAATCGCCGCCCCGTCGGTGTCGAAACCGATTGTACGCACGTAAACGATGCCCGATTTGCGATTGGAATTTTCATTTAGGCCGATCACTTCGGACGAAGCTGTTAGTGTCATGCCGGGGAATGCCGGCTTCAAGAAACGGCCGGCGGCATAACCGAGATTGGCCACGGCATTGAGGGAGACGTCCGGTACGCTTTTGCCGAATACAATGTTAAACACGAGAAGATCGTCGATCGGCGCCCGGGGATAACCGATCGCATGGGCGAACTGATCGGATGACTGCACGGCAAACCGGTTGCCATAAAGTGCCATATGCAGGGCGACATCGCCGGTCGTGACGGTGCGCGGCGTCGCATGCCTGATCACCTCGCCGAGGCGAAAGTCTTCGAAGAAATTGCCGAGATCTCCGTTCGCCATGGGTGTGATTCATGTGATTGCGAATTGCCCACGCCACTCGGAAATCGCGCGGCATCGCACGATTATGTTGGGCGCGGAGAAATCCATCATGGGCCAATCATGGGACCGAAGATGATCTCTTTGGTAAGAAGCTCAATTCATCCTCTACCGGAAATCACAGAAGAACGGTGAATTGCGTGATGCCCTCCCTCTCACCCGGTCGGGCCTTCGGCCCTTCCACCCTCTCCCCCTCCCGGCCGGGCGCAGAAGCTAATCCCAAAGCTTTGCCGGGAGGAGAGGGAAGAGGAAGCGCACGCCATCGCGGGCGCTTCCGAGGGTGAGGTGGTGGGGGCGCGATGACTTCACTGGCCTTTCAAAGCAAGAAGGCGATTGCGGACAGGCGATCAAAGGTGAAATGCGACGCGTACTGATCCTTGGCGGCACATTCGAGGCACGGCAACTCGCTGGTGTGCTCGCCCCCCGCCGCGATCTCTCGGTAACGCTGTCGCTTGCCGGCCGCACCACCGCGCCCGCGGTGCAGCCGGTCCCGGTGCGGATCGGTGGCTTCGGCGGTGCGCAGGGCCTTGCCGAGTACATCCGCAACGCGAAGTTCGACATTCTCATCGATGCGACACATCCTTATGCGTCCGTGATTTCTGCCAATGCGGCGCGCGCGGCATCGATGACAGAGATCGCGTTCGTCGCCTTGCGCCGTCCGCCGTGGACCGGGGTCGCCGGCGACCGCTGGTGCGAGGTCGCCGATGAGGCGGAGGCCGCGCAGATGCTCGGAACCCTGTCGCGCCGGGTGTTTCTCGCGCTCGGGGGCAAGGCGCTGGCGGCGTTCGTATCGGCGCCGCAGCATCGCTATCTCGTGCGCAGTATCGATCCCGTCAAAGGGCCTGCCCGGCTTGTCGCGACCTACATCACCGGACGCGGGCCGTTCGCCGAAGGTGACGAAGCCGCGCTGCTGCAACAGCATCATATCGACATTCTGGTGTCCAGGAACAGCGGCGGGATTGCAAGCTACGGCAAGATCGCAGCCGCGCGCGCCCTCGGCCTCCCCGTAATCCTGCTGCGCCGACCGGTTCTGCCCGACATGTCCGCGGTCGCGAGCGTCGCGGGCGCGGTGGCGTGGCTCGATCAGGTACAGCCGTCCGCCGTGCCACGCGGCGTATAAACGAGTGGCGGGCGCCCCCTGCGGGGCAACAGACGCGTGTGCGGCGACCCGACAATGATGAGCGTCGCCATATCGGCCGGGAGCATCTTTGCATTCGCGAGCACCGCCACCTCGACGCTCTCCTCGTCTCGGCCGACCGCGCGGCCGAAAATCACCGGCGTATTGGCCGCCAGATGCCGGCCAAGGAGATCCAGAGCAGCGCCGAGTTGCCACGGCCGAGACTGCGACACCGGGTTGTAGAGCGCGATGACGAAGCCGGCACCTGCCGCCGCGCCGAGGCGTTTCTCGATCACCGACCACGGTTTGAGGTTGTCGGAGAGCGAAAGCGCGCAGAAGTCGTGGCCGAGCGGCGCGCCCACCCGTGCCGCAACGGCCAGCATCGCGGTGACGCCTGGGACAATGGCGAGGTCTAACGCGTGAAATGCCGGCGGCCCTGTTTCGATCTCGGCGCATACCGCGGCCGCCATTGCGAAGACACCCGGATCGCCGCCGGAGACGAGCGCGACCTTGCCGCCGGCAGCCGCGGCGCGGAGCGCGGCCGCGGCCCGCGCGTTCTCCTCGCGATTATCGGAGGGATGGCGTGCCTGCCCGTGCCGGACCGGCACGCGATCAAGATAGCGCGCATAGCCATAGATGGCGCCGGCGGCGGCAAGTTCTGCCTCCGCCTCCGCCGTCAGCCAGCGCGCATCACCGGGACCGAGGCCGACCACGGCAAGGCGCCCGCTCATGCACCGGGTCCCAGCCCGGCACCAGCACCATGGCGAAATAGGGCGCGCAATCGTCCCTCTTGTCGACGAGCGGCATGGCGCAGGCGCCCCTCATTGTCCCACGTTCGACATAAATGGCACGACCGAGCCTCCCGGCGCGGCCGAGCGCGCGCCGAACTTTCTGAAGGTGGCGGCCGAGCTTCATCACCGCGGCGGCATCGGTCTCAGCGAGCCGGCGCGCCAGTTCGGCTTCGCCGAGGGTGGCGGGCAATACCGTGAACACATCGTCGCCCTGCGCGATCGGCCGGCCAATTGCGGACCAGCAGCCCGACATGCCGCTCACGCCGGCGATCACCTCGGTCGGATAGCGCCCGGCGAGTCGCACATGAACATGCATGTAGGACCCATAAAAGAGCGGATCGCCTTCACAAATCACGGCGACCGCACGCTGCGCGTCGAGATGCGCGGCAAGAGCGGCGGCGCACGCGTCATAGAACCCGGTGATTGCGTTGCAATAGGCCGGCGCATGCCGGGGAATTTCGGTCGTTACCGGATAAAGCAGCGGCAGCTCGATCACGCCCGGCCTCAGCCGGCCGGCGACGATCGCGCGTGCATGAGACGGGTGCCCGGACTTGGCGAAATGCGCCACCACGTCGGCTTCACCCAAGACGCGTGCAGCCTTCAGCGTCAGCAGTTCGGGATCACCCGGCCCGACACCGACTCCGACGAGCCGGGCAGCCCCGCTCACATCCCGCTCCTCGCAAGCGCATTTACAGCGGCTGCGGTCATCGCGCTGCCCCCCATCCGGCCCCGGACGCTGAGGAACGGAATGTCGCGCGGGTTGGCAGCCAGCGCCTCCTTGGATTCCGCCGCGCCGACGAAGCCGACCGGCAGGCCAAGGATTGCCGCGGGCCGCGGCGATCCGGCATCGATCAGTTCGAGCAGTCGAAAGAGCGCGGTCGGCGCGTTGCCGATCGCAACAACCGCACCGTCGAGCCGGTCTCCCCATAGATCGAGCGCGGCGGCGGAGCGGGTGGTGCCGAGACGGGCCGCAAGCGCTGAAACGCGCGGATCGGATAGAGTGCAGAGAACCTCGTTATTGGCTGGGAGCCGCGCGCGAGAAATGCCGTGCGCCACCATTTCGGCATCGCACAGGATCGGCGCACCGGCGGTCAGCGCCGCGCGCGCCGAGGCCGCCAGACCGTAAGCGAACATGATGTGCTGCGCCGCCTCGACAAGTCCGCAAGCATGGATCATGCGCACCACGATCTCGGCCTCTTCCGCGGAGAAAGCGGACAGGTCCGCTTCAGCCCGGATGATGGCGAACGAGCGCGCATATATCGTGCCGCCGTCGCGGAGATAGGCGTGCGCGTCAGCCATTGCCGGCCTCGCGCAGCGCTTCGAGAGTGGTCGCGACAATGCCCGCGACGTCGGTGCGGTGAACGAAGCGCTGTGGGATTCCTCCGGGCGAAGCATTGCGGCTGATGCCGCAGCCGTGCGGGATTCCAACCGCGGTCACCGGCGCGGACGCGCGGTGCGCGCAGCCTTTGGTGCACCCGGAAACGTGGATGGCGACGCCTGAAGGCGACTTGGCACCCGCGGCTGCCAATCCGCCGTGATGTACTTCACCCTCCAGCGCGAATCCGAGCGCCTCAGCGATGGCGCGCGCCGGGATCACTCCGGCGGCGCAGGCCGGGGCGCCGGGACAGGCCACGATGCGCCGGCGCACATCGTCGGCGCGCGTCACGAAGCCGAGCGACTCGGCAGCGCGCAAAAGCTCAGCGACGGCTTGCCCTCTGACCCCGATCAGCATCAGCACGCGGCCGAACAGGGGCGCAACCGCGTGCACGCCATGGGCGGCGGCACGCTCGACAAGCTTCGCAAGCTTATCGGCATGCGCATGCCCGAAGGGCAATGCGATGCCGAGCGCGACGGCGCCGTCGCGGAGCGCGTGTTGTCCCAGCGGGATTGCGGCGCGACGCGTCACGATCGATTCACCCGGCGCGATCACGCCATGTTCCGCCGCGCGAATCATCGCGTTGCGGAACGCAGCCGTTCCCCGGCTCGACAGCACATCGGCCGCGCGTGCCGTCGGTCCGGATTCCGCGAGGATTCCGAGCAACGCCACGATGACGCCGGCCGCATCGGCGGGCGCAATCGCGCCGAGCCAGGTCGTGCACACGCCATCGCCGGCGATGCCGGCGATGAAGCGCAATCCATCCGGCGTCGCAACCGCAAGCAGCCGCACGTCGGCTGAAAGCGCATCGAGATGCAAACCGGCGCCGCCGGCATCGATCACGACGCAGGTCTTGGGGGCGAGTGTGAGGCCCGCCGCGGCCGCCGCCCGGCGGACCTCGTGGGCAATGGGCGCCGTTGGGACGAGCGCATCGGCGGCTGCGTCGAGCGGTCCCGCGACAATCGCGAGCCCGGGGGCGGATTCGATCTCAAGCGCCGCGATCTCGGTCGCAAAAGCGGGTGCCGAGGCGCCGGTCAGTCCGCGCACCTGCACGCTGCCACGCGCGGAAATCTCCATCGTGCCGTTGCCATGCCGCTGCGCGGCTTTGCATAGGCCGATGAACGCGGCGAGCGGCATCGGCGAAATCGGCAGCAGCCGGACCAGCAGACCATCCCCGGTCGGCATCGGGGTCGAAAGGCCCGGGCAAGCGCCACGAACAAATCGCTTCGGCTCTGGCGTCCGTGGCGGCAATGGCGACGCTTCATGTCCGGCCTGTGCGCGCATGCTCATGCCTCACTGCCCGCAAGCATCGCGCGGAAATCGAGTTCGACATCGTTGCGGCGCGGGTGCCAAAGGCCGCGGCGCCGCGCCGCGTCGAGGCGCGCCGCGATTGCTCGCGCGGCGGCAGGGTTTTCGCGCAGCAGGAAATCGCGCACGCGATCGTCCGCGATGTAGGCCGCATGCACGCGATCGATCAGCGTACTCGCGACCGCGTCCGTGCTCTCGGCAAAGTCGATGAGCCGGTCGACGGCCTCGGCAAGTTCGGCGGCGCCGCGCGCGCCATGCCGCATCAGGCCGGCGATGAACCGCGGATCGATCGCACGCCCATGCACGATGCGCGCGAGTGCCGCGGCCAATGGCCGAGCGCGCGGACGCTGTGGGTCGGTGGTATCGAGAGTGATGAGATCGGGGCTGCGGCCGAGCGCGGCAGCGGCGGCCGCAAAGCCGCCGATAAAGGCCGCATCCTCCCCGCCTTCGAGCAGGTCCCGCCCGGGATCGTCGCCGGGATGCAGGAGCAGGTCGGCGGCGGCGACGTTTTTGGCGAAAGCCTCGGGCGCCGGACGTGCTCCTCCATCGGTCCCGCCATACACGTGGCTGGCGGCGGCAAGGTAGGCAGCCCCCAACGCGGCGCGATCGGAGTGGTGGCCGAAGAGATGTTCCACGCCCGAGCCATAGGATCCCGGTGCCGTGCTAAAGATGCGCGCCAGTGTCGTCGCGTCCTTCGCGCCGGCAGCGCGCCAAGCGAGAGCGAGCGGGTTTTCGGCCCCTTCGTCCCGCCGCGCCGCGACGGCTCGCACCGCCGCGTCGATCAGCGCGATCTGCGCCGGGAAGAGATCGCGGAACAGCCCCGAGATGCGCCATGTCACGTCGATGCGCGCCCGTCCGATCGCCGCCGCCGGCAGCACCTCGATTCCGGTGACACGCCCGCTGGCATGCTCCCAAGTCGGCTGGCAGCCCATCAGCGCAAGGCCTTGCGCGATCTCCTCGCCGCCGGTGCGCAAGGTGGCGCTGCCCCACAGATCGAGCACCAGGGCGCGCGGCACCTCGCCATGGGTCTGCATGTATTCGCGGACGACCTCGTCGGCGGCGAGGCGCCCGAGCTCCATCGCGGTCGGCGTCGGCAGCATGCGTGGGTCGGCTGTGAACAGATTGCGCCCGGTCGGCAGCACATCGGCGCGTCCGCGCGAAGGTGCCCCAGCCGGACCGGGAGCAACGCGGGCTCCGTCGAGCGCGGCAAGCAGCGCCTCGCGCTCGGCCGCCGCGCTGGCAACCCGCAACGGGTCAAGCTTCGCGGCAGAATTGCTGTCATCCCCGGGACGGCAAGCGGCCACCTCGGCGCGGCCGTAGACATGCAGACCGTCCTTGATGGCTAGTTCTTTGAGATCGCATAGCCACGTGTCGATCCGGCGCAACGCTTCATCGGCACAGCCGTCGAGATCGAGCCCGGCCTCATGACCGAGGCCACTGCGCCGCGCCGTCTCGACAATGAGACGCGCGAGGCGGTCGCGGCGCTTGTGATCGAGACCATCGGCCTGGACGAACTCGTCGACCAGGCGTTCGAGCGCATGAAGGCCATCGTCGGGCGCAGCGGCGCAGGCCACCCCCGGTGCGGAATGCGCGTTTTCGACCAATGGCGGGGGCAGATGGCCGATCGTGACCGCCGCAATCCGCCGCTTGGCCTGGGCGGCCTCGCCGGGATTGCTCACGAGAAACGGATAGACCACCGGCAAGGCGCCGATCAGCGCCTCCGGGTAACAGTCGCGGGTCAGCGCCACGGCCTTTCCCGGCAGCCACTCCAGCGTGCCATGTGCGCCCATGTGAACGACCGCCTGGACTTTTGCCACCTCACGAAGCCATAGCCAGAACGCGACGAGGGCGTGCCGCGGCGGCAGCGCCGGATCGTGATAATCGGCGCGGCGCGCCTCCGGGCGGCCGCGATCCGGCGGCAATGCGACCACCACATTCCCGTAGAGGCGCGCGCGGAAACGGAACGCGCCGTCGCGCAATTCCAGATCAGCGTCCGGCTCGCCCCAGCTCTCGCGGATTCGCGCCAGTGCGGCCTCGCCAAGCGCTGCAGAGAGGCACCGGTAGTCGGCGATCGACAGTTCGGGCGCTGCGGCGACGAGTTCACCTAGCAACGCGCGCGAGTCCTGCGGAGCATCGGCAACCCGATAGCCTGCGCCGGCAAGATCGTTGAGCGCGGCGATGACACTCGCCGGAACGTCAAGGCCGACGGCGTAACCCGCGCGTCCCGGCGCGCCGGGATAATCCGGCATCAGAATGGCAACGCGCCGCTGCCGCCGCGGAGTCGCCCGCAATTTTGCGAGCGCGGCAACGCGATCGGCGACCGCCGCAATGCGCTCAGGTTGCGGCCGATTGCCGAGTGCCGTGAAGCAGATGCCGTCGTCGGGCGGCAGCCCATCCTTGAAGGCGAGCACGCCCGCGAGCACACGGCCGTCGATCTCCGGCAACACCACATGCATGGCGAGATCGACCGCTCCGAGGCCACGCGGACTCTCCTGCCACATCGACCGCGCGGTGGTTGCAATCACGGCCTGGAGCACCGGGGCATCGCAGCCGTCGAACGGCGTCCGGCCGCGGTCGGCACAGGCGGCGAACGCAGTCGTGGTCACGATGACGGCAGGCCGTATCCGCTCCAGCGCCGCGTGCACGAAAGCAGCAGCAGCCTCGTCCTTCAGGCTCGGGACGGCAAGCGCCATGGGGGAGAGGCCGCGCCGTTCGAGAGTGGCGATGAGCTCTTCGATTGGCGCGGTATCGGCCGCGAGAAGCAGCGCCCGGTAGAAGACGATGGCGACGACTGGCCGTCCGGCCGGGAGCTCCGCCGCGAGGCGCTCCAGCGAAACCGTTCCCTCTCCAGGGTGCCACGCCGTCAGGCGGGGGACCGGGCGCGGCGCCGCAATCTCAAGCCGCCGGCCAGCGTGGCGGGCCAGCCGGCGCAGCATCGCACGAAGATTCTCGCGCCCTCCCTCGCGGAAATAACACAGCAGTTCGGCAAGCTCCTCGGCCGGCAAGGTCGACGCTTGCGCCAGCCGGGGATCGTCGCTGTCTTCGCCCGGCAACAGCGCAAGCTCGATGTTGTGGGCACGCGCGGTTGCGGCGAGTTGATCGACGCCATAACGCCACCAGTCGAGGCCTCCCAGCAGCCGGACCAGGATCACCTTGGCGTGGCGCGCCACGCCATCGATCCACAAGTCGACGGACATCGGGTGCCGCAGGTCGCGCAGTTGCGCGAGCCGCACGCTCGGCAGGGCGTCTCGCTCGGCCGCCCAGGCGGCGGCAAGCCCGCCGAGATCGCTGTCGGCGAAAGACAGCACGAGGATGTCGCCCGGGGTCTGGCCGAGATCGACGGGTTCGACGAGATCGTCGAGGGTCGCGCCCGTGGTCGTGAGGAGGTGCATTGGCTAGCCGATCAGCGCGCGCGTGATGCCGTCGCGGTCAAGCCCTTTGAGACCGATGACGACGAGGTGTCCGCGGCGCGGCTCGGCGGGGCCCCAGGCGCGGTCGAAATGCCGGGTCACGCGCGCACCGACCGATTGAACGAGCAGGCGCATCGGCTTCCTGGCGATCGCCACGAAGCCTTTCATGCGCAGAACGCCGTGGCGCGTTGCCGCGGCGGCGAGCCGTTCGTCGAGAGCTGCCGGATCAACAATCTCGGGCAGTGCCACGACGAAGCTTTCGAAGTCGTCGTGGTCGTGATCGGCTTCGCCGTCATGGCCGGTGCGGCGGTTGCCGATGTCATCCTCGGTGCCGATGCCCAGGCCGAGCAACACGGCCGGGTCAACCTGCCCCGCAGCTGCGGTCAAAACCTTAACCCGGTCCGGCAGCACCCGCTCCATCGTAGCGCGCGCGGTTGCGGCGCCATCGCGACCGATGAGATCGCGCTTGTTGACAATGACCAGATCGGCGCAGGCGACCTGGTCCTCGAACAGCTCCTCGATCGGATTCTCGTGATCTATCGACGCGTCAGCCGCGCGCTGGCGCGCAAGCAATTCCATGTCCCCGGCGACGCGGCCTTCGGCCAGCGCGGCGCCATCGACCACAACGACGACGCCGTCGACGGTGGCACGGCTGCGCACCGCCGGCCATTGGAATGCCTGAACCAGCGGCTTGGGCAAAGCGAGGCCCGAGGTCTCGATGATGATGTGTTCGACTGCCGGCCGGCGAGCAAGGATCGTGTCGAGCGCGGGTACGAACTCATCAGCGACGGTGCAGCACAGGCAGCCATTGGCAAGTTCGACGATGTTGTCCCGCGGGCATGCCGCCTCGCCGCACGCCTTCAAAATGTCGCCGTCGATGCCGACATCGCCGAACTCGTTCACGATCACCGCGAGCCGGCGGCCCCCGGCATGCGCGAGCAGGTGACGGATCAGCGTCGTCTTTCCGGCGCCGAGAAACCCGGTAACGATGGTGCACGGGATTCGGGCGATTGCGGGTGTCATGCCGGTTCTCCGGCAAATTCGAAAGGCGGGGTGCGCGCGACGAGTCCGCGCTTGAGCGGCTCGGGCCGCCCGCGCCACGGCATCAGCCCGTCCGGCGCGTGCGCGAACAACCGCGCGCCTTCGACGAGGGCCAACGGCCCGGTCACGGCATCGAGATGACCAAACACATAGGTCCAGGCGCCGGGGCGGCGAATGGCAGCGCTCAGCCCGCGATTGCAGTTCGCGAGGCAGCGGATCCTCCGGACGACAATGCCGGTGCCGGCGGCGGCCTGTGCCGTCGCCTCGGCAAGCGCCGCACCTGGAACCGGGGTAAGGTCGAGCGGACGGCCGCCGCGGCACGTTTCACAGACGAAAATGGCCACCGCGCCAATGTCCGCAGAGCCGGTCTCGGCCCCGGCGCCTGCCGCAGCGTCGCCCGCAATTGCTGTGAAATTCCCGTTCGCGGTCACCCTTGCGCTCCCCGGGGTCATACCCCTCCGCTCGGGTGCAGGCCGCAATTCCTTGGGCCGCGGCGAACGCTTGCCGCCGAGGCACCCCGCCCGGCCACGTTCGGATCGACGGCAGGTCTCCTGGCTCGCGGCTTAACCGCCCGTTGCCGCCTTCCCGGGAAATCCCAGTGGCTTGTGACAAGGGCTCGCCGCTTACAGTTGCGGGGGCAGCTGCGGCATGAGACCCGACCGGGTCCGCACCGCATTCCCTTATTTCGCTCTCTTGCGAGAGACCGTCGATCGCAATCAGTTAACGGTCGCCCGCCCCGCCTTGTCAATGTAAACATCACGGTCTGGAGGACGGCGCCTGGCACGCGAGACCAACCGCACCAACTTGGCGAGGCTGACACTCGTGCTCGGCGGCGCGCGCTCGGGCAAGAGCCGCTATGCGGAAAGCCTGGTCACCCTGCTGCCGCCGCCCTGGATCTATGTCGCGACCGCCGTCGCCTGTGACGCCGAGATGGAGGCCCGCATCGCCCAACATCGGTCCCGCCGCGGCAAAGACTGGATCGCTACCGAAGCGCCGCACGGCCTTGCCGACGCGCTCGACGCGGCGACCGCAGGAGCGATGCTCGTCGATTGTCTGACCTTGTGGCTCAGCAACCGCATGCTGGCGGACGCCGATGTCGAAACCGAAATCGCCGCCCTGGAAGCGGCGCTCGCGCGTCGCCGCGGTGCGGTCGTCTTGGTATCGAATGAAGTCGGGTCCGGCATCGTCCCGGACAATGCCCTGGCGCGCCGGTTTCGCGACTTGCAGGGCCAACTCAACGCGCGCATGGCAGCGCGTGCCGATCGCGTCGTGCTGCTCGTTGCCGGATTGCCTCTTGAGTCAAGCCATCATCTGGATCGGAGAGGACATGACGACCCCCGTCGATGATGCCGAAGCCGAACGCCATCGCGCCAAGATGGCGAAGCGCAAGGCGGTGCAGGACGCCGAAGTGGCAGAAAAAACGGTCGAAAAGGGCCTCTTGATCGTCCACACCGGCTCCGGGAAGGGCAAGTCGACGGCGGCATTCGGACTTGCGCTGCGCATGCTCGGCCGTGGCCATCGGATCGGCATCGTGCAGTTCATCAAAGGCGCGTGGCACAGCGCCGAGCGCGATGCCCTCGCGGTGTTCGGGGACAAGGTGTCGTGGCAGACCATGGGCGAGGGTTTCACCTGGGAGACGCAGGACTTGAAGCGTGACATCGCCGCCGCCGAACGTGCCTGGACGAAATCACTGGAGCTGATGTCCGACCCGGCATTCGGCCTTGTCATACTCGACGAATTGAACATCGCGCTGCGCTACGATTACCTCGATGTTCCGACGGTCGTCGCGGCGCTGCGCGCGCGGCGCGACGGGATGCATGTCGTCGTCACCGGACGCAATGCCAAGCCGGCGCTGATCGAAGCCGCGGACCTCGTCACCGAGATGACGCTCGTCAAGCATCATTTCGCCGCCGGCGTGAAGGCGCAGCCAGGCATCGAGTTCTAAACATGCCGGCGCGTGCGCTGATGTTCCAGGGCACCGGCTCGGACGTAGGCAAGTCCCTGATCGTCACCGGCCTCGCGCGGGCATTCGCCGACCGCGGCATCACGGTGCGGCCGTTCAAGCCGCAGAACATGTCGAACAATGCCGCGGTCACAGCGGATGGCGGCGAAATCGGGCGCGCTCAAGCCGTGCAGGCGCGCGCCGCGCGGGTCGCTCCGAGCGTGCACATGAACCCGGTCCTGCTCAAGCCGCAGAGCGAGGTCGGCGCGCAACTCGTCGTTCAGGGGCGCATGCGCTGTGCGGTCAAAGCCGCCGCTTATCAGCAGATGAAGCCTGCTTTAATCGGGTTCGCGCTCGACAGCTTCGCGAAGCTCGCCCTCGAATGCGACCTTGTACTGATCGAAGGCGCGGGCAGCGCCGCGGAAACCAATCTTCGCGCGAACGATATCGCCAATATGGGTTTCGCGCGGGCGGCCGGAGGGCAGCGGGGCGGCGGCTTACCGGTCGTGCTGATCGGCGATATCGATCGCGGTGGCGTTATTGCGAGCCTTGTCGGCACCAAGTCAGTGCTGGACGCGGAGGATGCGGCGCTGATCCGCGGCTTCCTGGTGAACAAGTTTCGCGGCGACCCGTCGCTGTTCGCGTCCGGCATGGAGAGGATCGCCACGGCGACCGGGTGGAAACCGCTCGGCCTCCTGCCATTCTTTCCCGAGGCGCGTCTGTTGCCCGCTGAGGATTTGCTGGCCCTTGACCGCACCATCATTGAGCCGCCGCGCCCAGTGTCTCAAGCGGCGCGCGTCAGGGTCGCCGTGCCGATCCTGCCGCATATCGCCAATTTCGACGATCTCGACCCGCTGGAGGCGGAACCTGGCCTCGAACTCGTGCGGGTACGGCCGGGCACGGCATTGCCGGGCGACGCCGCGGCAGTGATCCTGCCGGGATCCAAGGCAACGATCGCGGACCTCGCGGCCTTGCGGCAAGCGGGGTTCGATATCGACATTGCTGCACACCTGCGGCGCGGCGGCGCTGTCATCGGTCTATGCGGCGGATACCAAATGCTCGGGCGCAAGGTGCACGATCCCAACGGCATCGAGGGGCCGGCCGGCACGGCGCCCGGACTTGGCCATCTCGACGTCGAGACGGTGCTCTCGGACAGCAAGCGGCTCGAACCGGTTGACGGCAAGGCCTGCGGCGCCCCCTTTTTCGGTTACGAGATGCACATCGGACAAACGACGGGACCGGACTGCGCGCGACCGTTCGGCTGCCGGCGCGATGGTTCGCCGGAGGGCGCAGTCTCCGCCGACGGTCGCGTATTCGGGACTTATGTGCACGGGCTTTTCCACGACGACCGTCAGCGCGCCGGCTGGCTCGAGCGGCTACGCGCCGGACCATCGCGGGTCGCCTTCGACGCGCTTCTGGAAGCGACGCTCGACCGGCTCGCGGCCCATCTCGCGGCGCACCTCAATCTTGATGCGCTGCTCGGCCTCGCACGGTAAATCTCGTGCCCGCCACGTCTTACAACCAGAATGCGGCAGCGGCCGCCGTCACCATCCCCAGCAGGATGGCGTCGGCACGCCGGTAGAGAACGAGCGCAGCGCGGATATCCGCGGCCGTCGCGTCACGCCGGCCTTGCCCCATCATCGCATCGTCCACCTTCACGCCGCCATAGACCCGCGATCCGGCGAGCGCGAGGCCGAGCGCACCTGCAAAGGCGGCCTCTGGGTACCCGGCATTGGGGGAGCGGTGATGCCTTGCGTCGCGCAGGACGCTTCGCCAGGCTTCCCCAGCCAAGGCCGTGCCGCAGCTGTCGGTGGCGGCAGCGGCGACGATCAGCAGCGCCGCAATGCGGGACGCCGGCAGATTGACGAGATCGTCGAGCCGCGCCGCCGCCCAGCCAAAGGCGCGATGGCGCTCCGTGCGATGGCCGATCATGCTGTCGGCCGTGTTGATCGCCTTGTAGGTCGCGCCACCCGCCAGTCCTGCCAGCGCAAGCCACAAAGCGGGTGCAACGATCCCGTCGGAAAAATTCTCGGCAAGGCTCTCGATCGCGGCGCGCGCCACCCCCGCCTCGTCCAAGCAAGTGGGGTCACGGCCGACGATGCGCGAGACCGCCTCGCGGCCTGCCGCAAGTCCCCTTGTTTCAAGCGCCACCGCGACGCGGGCAACGTGGTCATAGAGGCTGCGCTGGGCGATCAATGTGCTGCCGAGCACCGCGGCAAACAAAATGCCCAAAGGCAGGTGCAACAACGCGCTTTCTGTGATCGCGGCCGCGACCGCAATAACGGCGGCGATAACCGTGATCGCCAGAACTCCCGCCGCCCGCCGCGTGCCTTCACCGCAACTCGCTCGGTTGAAGGTGCGATCGGCAGCCCCGATCAATGCTCCGATCCATGTCACCGGATGGCCAATTGCGCGGAAAATCCAATCCGGATAACCCACGGCAGCTTCGATGAGCAGCGCAAGACAGGCAAGCGTGACGGACGTCCAGGCGATCTCCCCCATCGCTATACCGCTCCAGCATGGCGGCGACCTCGGCGCCGCCCGGCGCTTGTTTCCGGGCGCCCCGGAACCTTTGATCGACCTCTCGACCGGGATCAATCCGCATCCCTATCCGATGCCGCCGCTCGATCCCGCAGCGTTCGGCCGCCTGCCCGAACCGGCAGCGCTTGACCGGCTGGCGGCGGTCGCCGCCACCCGCTACCGGGTGCCGTCGCGCCATCACGTTGTCCCATCACCGGGAACGCAGGCATTGCTGGTGCCCGCACTGAATTCTGTGGCCCCGGGGCACGCGGCCATTCGCGGTCCGACCTACCTGGAATTCGCACCGGCAGCCGCGCGGGCCGGCCATCGCGTCAGCGAGATCGAGCGGCTTGATGCACTCGCCGAAGCAGACGTTGTCATCCTCGCCAATCCGAACAATCCAGACGGCCGCCTTATCGCCAGGGCGAAGTTGCTCGACCTTGCCGGCGCTCTGCGCTGTCGCGGCGGCCTCCTGATCATCGACGAAGCGTTCATGGATGCCGCTCCCAACTCCGCGAGCCTCGCCGGCGATATCGAGTGCGGTAATATCGTCGTATTGCGGTCATTCGGGAAATTCTTCGGCCTCGCCGGCCTGCGCCTCAGCTTCGCACTCGCGGCCCCGCCGCTCGCGGCAAGGCTCACCGCCGCGCTTGGGCCGTGGCCGGTCTCGGTTCCCGCGATCATTGCCGGAACGCAAGCCCTTGCCGACGACGATTGGATCAAGACAACGCACCAGCATCTGCGCAGACAGGCGGCGCGCCTCGACGCGCTGCTCGCCGGCGCTGGACTTCAAGTGATCGGGGG
This sequence comes from uncultured Alphaproteobacteria bacterium, assembly GCA_963844635.1. Classification (GTDB taxonomy): domain Bacteria; phylum Pseudomonadota; class Alphaproteobacteria; order Rhizobiales; family Xanthobacteraceae; genus JAJPKK01. The sequence goes on along the minus strand of CAWJPD010000007.1, from coordinate 81,508 downwards.
AACGCCGCTATTCCGGCTCGCGCACAACCGGAGCGGCCTGTTCGAGCATCTGGGCCACGCCGGCATATGGGTGCGCCGCTTCCCTGAAAAACCCGAATGGTTGCGCTTCGGGTTGCCGGGAAACGAGTTTGGCTGGAACCGCCTCGGCACGGCGCTTGCCGCTTTCAAAGCCGGGATCAAAGCGCCTTGAGCAGCGCCTCCGCGCCCGACAGTTCGGCTTTGCCCGCCACTTCTTCGACATTGAGCTGTTTGACGACGCCGTCCTCGACCAGCATGCAGTACCGCTTCGAGCGGGTGCCGAGGCCGCCGGCAGATGCATCCAAAGTGAGGTCGAGGGCCTTGGCGAAATCGCCATTGCCGTCGGCGAGGAATTCGATCTTGCCGTCCGCGCCGGACGCATTCTTCCAATGGTTCATGACGAAGACATCGTTGACGGCGGTCACCGCGATGGTATCGACGCCTTTGGCCTTGATGGCATCGCCATGCTGAAGAAAGCCCGGCAGGTGATTTTGATGGCACGTTGGGGTGAAAGCGCCCGGTACAGCGAACAGCACGACTTTCTTGCCCTTGAAAATCTCGTCGGATGTCTTCCAGGCGGGACCATCGGTGCCCATGACGCGGAACTTGGCCTCGGGAATGCGGTCACCCACCTTGATGGTCATGGCTGTCCTCGTTTCGTCGGGTTGGATCGATCCGCGGACGCGGACCATTTAAGTCAGATAGCGCTGGCAGTGACGGGGCGCAAACCCGCCGATTTTCCGTGCCGTGGTGACGGTGGGCACGACGTCGAGGCTATTCGATGCGGCTCGTCACTTCGATCGCGCGATCGCCGGCGGTCAATGTCAAGCGCAGCATGGCGCCCTTTGCATCGGCACCCGGTGGCAAGCCGTCGAGTTCGAACGAAAAGCGGCGCAAGCCGGGCTGAGCACCGTCGATTGGCTCGGGCAACGGCAAGGCCCATTCCTCAGTCGGCCCCTCGGCAAAAAGGTCGAGCGGCAGTGCGGGAGGAGCCGACACATCGACGATCACCCGCGGAAGTTTGGAACCGCCCTCTTCCTTTCGCACCGAACGAATGGCGAGCGGTGCAGGGTCGCCGAGCCGCACCGATTGCGGCACCCCGGCTTCCGCCGCGGCAACCGCCAATCGAATGGCGAGGAGGCATGAGGAAGGTCGAGCGTGGCTGCGCCCTTGGCTGGCACACAAAGGTTTTCGCAGATCGCGTAATCGATTGACAACCGCAACGTCACCGGACGTTTCGGGTCGGCGGCGACGACATGCAAAGGTAGCAGGAGATGGCCCTTATAGCCGATGCTGGCGCCGCTCTCGTCGGTGAAGCGGTGCGGGGCTGGCCACAAGACGGCGACCGACTTCACGTTATCCGATTTCGAGAAATCGAAGCGGGGCGGCACGCCGCTATCACCAGGATACCGCCAATAGGTTTTCCAGCCCGGGGCCAGTCGGACTTCGATCCCGGCACGAAACGTATCGCCGGCCGGGGTCGCGGCCAAGAGCCGCATGGCCGAGTGCGAATCGCCATCCCACACACTGGCATCCGCTGCTGCCGCCCGCCCCGGCAGCGCAACGGAAACGGCCGCCACACCGAGGGCCGCGGCTGAGACAACACGTAGAAATCTCGTGGCGATCATGAAGACCGGTCCTCCGGCGCAAGCGGCAAACGGTTTCGAATGCGAACCCTGGCAAAAAAGCGATAACGCGCTTCGGCCCGCTTGTGTTCGAGTGGTCTAGCCTGCGGCCGAAACGACAGCAAGCGATCGCGCATTGCCGCAAGGGCGGGATGACGCTACTTTTTCCTCATGAAACAAACGAAGAAAATTCCAGCGGCGACGGGTTCGAAAGCCACCGGGGAACGGGGCTACCTCGACGGGCAGATGCTGATCGCGATGCCGAGCATGCGCGACGAGCGCTTTGCACGCACGCTGATCTATGTGTGTGCGCATTCATCCGAAGGGGCGATGGGCATCGTCGTCAATCAGCCCGCGGCGAACGTCAGGTTTTCCGAGCTGCTGGTGCAACTCGACGTGATTTCCAATGACGACCTCATCGCCTTGCCGCCGAGTGCAGACACGGTCCAGGTGCTCAAGGGCGGCCCGGTCGAGCCCGGTCGCGGCTTCGTGCTGCATTCGAGTGATTTCTTCATTGAGAATTCCACGCTGCCGATCGACGAAGGCATCTGCCTCACGGCGACGCTCGACGTGCTCAAGGCGATCGCCAAAGGCTCCGGTCCGGGCAGCGCGCTGCTTGCGCTCGGCTATGCCGGATGGGCGCCCGGTCAGCTCGAAACCGAAATTCAGGACAATGGCTGGCTGCATTGCAGCGCCGACCGTGATCTGATCTTCGGCGCGGATGTGGACAACAAGTACCAGCGCGCATTGCAGAAGATCGGGATTCACGTCGGCCGGCTGTCGACCGAAGCGGGCCACGCCTGAGTATCCCGCGGTTCGGCACCGAGTTCGCGGCGCGTAGCGTGCGGCATGGATTGAGCGCCGTTTCACGGCACCTCTCCATTTCGAGCGGCCCAATGGTGTCGCCAACGAAACCCGTGGGGGCTATGGGGTGACCCCGGAATTGATGGGTTGCGCATCTGCGCTCAATCCATCCTGCGCCCGCAAGGTCGTGCAGCCTGTAAAATTACTTGCGCTTTTTGAAATATTTCAGGTCCGGGGGCGACTGGTCTTTTTTCGCGGGCATCAGCAGGTCGTCGGCGGCATTAATCACATAGTCCTCGTTGCCGATGACGACGTGCCGGTTGTCTTCCGAGCATTCGTTCAGGAACCAAATCGGGTTGGGGTCGCGCTTGTAGGTCTTGAGCACGGTCCATGGCCGCGTCAAAGCGTGATCTTCCACGGTGATCCGGTCGTGCAAGAGATCGGCATTGGCCTTATCGATGTAGAGCCGTTCCTTGATGACGGATTTGTTGTCGTGGTGAAGCGGCAGGCCGGTTGCTTCATAGAATTGTGGACCTTTGAAGCCGCGCGATTCGATTTCGAGGGCGTCGAATTTGCCGTCGCCATCATCGTCGACCCATTTGCCAATCGAATAGCCATAGTAGCTCGGTTCGATCTCGCTCGGCCAGTCGCGCCCATCGGTATAGATGCGGCGCGGCAGCGCGTAATCGAAAAGGATGTGCGTCGTCTTCGGGGTGACGACAATTTCCATCGGGAAGATCACCGACATGATGCGGGGCAGCCCGTAGGGGACGCAGCGCGACGGCGGATCGTTGCCCTGGCCTCCCGCGGCCTGGTCCGCCATGCTCGCCTCGAAAACGGCTTGGTATTCGGGCGTCAGCGGCGCCTGCTGCCCACGTCCGAGCGGCCTGGTCTGATCCCATTGAATGGCGATGCCCGACGGACGGCGCCACTGGCCCGTGAAGTCGGGATACTTGCTTTCGTCGAAGGCTTGCGCGCTCATGGCAGGAAGCGTCAGGACCGCGGCCAGCACCAGTTCGGTGATCAAAATGCGGTTGGGCATGGCGTCCTCCTGGATCGATGACATCTGGGTTCAGGACCCAGTCTATCGAGAATTTCGCCAGCTTTTGCAACGAGGGAGCTTTGCACGGCAGCGGGGCTGTCACTGCCGGCCTCTTTGAATTGTTTGCGCTCGAGACGTTGCCGGCATTTTCCGGTCAGCATCGGCAGGCTGTCGCCGCTGGCGACCTGCAACGGGAGCTCTGACACCGAAACAGACAGCGGCCGCGAGGATCCGCTTGCCAGGCGGGTACGCGCAGCCGCAACGGACACCTGCTCCGGTTGGCGAAGCTTATTGTCAGTGCGTTGGAGGAACGATCGGGTCGCCGTTCTTGAACTTCACCTTGCTGACATTCCAGGAACCGCCCGGGGCACCGCTGCGCAGCGGGTCGACTTTCACAGTCAGCTCGTCGCCGGCCTTCAAAGTCTTGCTGGTCCAGCCGTCACGGATCAATCCGCTGGGAGCGCCGCCTTCGAGACTCCAGGTCTGGGTCGTTCCGTCGGCATCCTTGACATCGAGAATGATGAAGGCATGCGGCGCGGTATATTTCCAATCCTTCACGACGCCGGTGAGCTCGAGCGGGTGCTCCTGGTCGAACATGGCGAAGGAATGGTGAGCCAACGCAGCGCCGCCCATGGCGACCAGCGCTGCACCTACCAAAAGTGTCTTCTTCATCAGCAACCCCCGTGGTTTCTTGATTGACGTTGTCCCGGAGGCTTGGCACCCAAGCCAAAACAAGGCGGACCGCTGGTCAATCATATTTCAGATACGCCGAAAAAAATTCTGGCAGTGCGGCGCCTGCCGAAGGCAAAAGCTGCTTTTTCGAAAGATGGAGAATTCGGCACATCTCCATGATGCAGCTCGCCGCATTTTCTATAACACCGTCGCGTGAATGAGAAGAGGCTGCCGCCAAAATCTGACACAGGTGCGCCCAGCCGAAGGCCCAGCATTGCGTCACCCCTGTTCGCGGCTCCGGGAAGAAGTTCAAGCGATGCCGCGGCCCGGACCGTTATGAGGATATCGCACCCCGTCAAGCGGCATTTGCCACCGGGCACTGATCGAGTTGCCGACGCAACACGGCCGAGGGATCACTGGACCCCGGCGGCGAAGAGATCTTCGGGCCGGTGCAAACGCTTCGTCGCGCCCTGTTCATGAAGATAGCGACACAGCGTCTCCAGCGTCTTGTGGTTTGAGGACAGGCCATACGGCCAGACATCGGTGCCGAGAACAGCCTGGGTGCCGCGATATTCCGCTTCGATCCAGGGCAGGGTCAGTGCGAACGCGCCCAGCTTCTCGAATTCGGCGACGGCAAGCGCCTTGGCTTTGCTGAACGCAGCATAAAGACTGCCGGCAATCCACGGTTGCTGTTCGAGGAGGCTGTTGCGGATACCGATTGCGTGCATCAACGGGTACAGACCGGTTTTGCGATAATAGGCCTGCTCCACCGGCCGATAATCCGGGAATAGCCGCACCACGCCTCCGGTTGCGCGATCCCGTCTTGCCTCCGCCCCATCCTTGCGAACCGATTGGAAGTTTGAGGGCGGGCGCGCCGAAAACACCGCGTCGATCTCGCCGTCGGCGAGCATGCCGGCGAGCGTCTTGCCTGCCGGGATGTGCTTGATATCGAGGCCCGCGGGGACACCCAGTTCCGTGCCGTCCGGTCCGACCGGACCCGGCCCATGATGCTCGGCCCGTTCCATCGGCCCGACGCGCCAGGCGAGGGCCGATGGTTCGATGCCGTATTCGTCGGCCAACAGCCCGCGCATCCACACCAGCATCGTGGTGAAATATTCCGCGACGCCGATGCGCTTTCCGGCGAGATCGGCCGGCGAAGCGATGCCACTCCCCGCGCGCACGAACATCGCCGAATGGCGGAACGCGCGGGACAGGAACACCGGGATCGCGGTGTATTGCGCCCAGTCCCGGTCGCACAACGCGACATAGGTCGAGAACGACATCTCGGTGACGTCGAATTCGGGATTTTTCAAGTTGCGCGCAAACAACTGGTTCGGCTCGACGACGCTGTAGCGGATCGCGCATCCCTCGACCGGAACATTGCCCTCCCTGATGGGGCGGATGCGATCATATTCGCCGGAAGCAACGGTGATGGAAATTTCGGGCATTTTTGGCTTTCCATTGGAGTGCGCGCTCTGAGGAATTCGGGCCGCGGGGAGCTAGGGACGCTTGCGATGAATGCACTTTCCTTTGTTTTTCCGTCGCCCGAACCTCACGAAAAGAAGAACCTTGTTCGCGACAGTTCAAGTGTAGCATGGCGCTGACACTCAGGTCCGCTTGCCCCCCGTTGCGCAAATTCGTTCCCGCTGCATCTGACGCGATGGGCGATTGCTGCCATCTTAGATTCCGTTCGGGGACCGGCTCTAATGGGCATTCGGCCGGCGATGGTTTATTCTGTGCCGCTGAACCAGCCTTGGAGGCCGAGGATGCGACGGCGCGATTTCATCGCGGCGATCGGCGGCGCAGCGGCGACATGGCCGCTCGCGGCGCGAGCGCAGCAGCGCGAGCGGACGCGGCGGGTCGGGGTATTGATGGGATGGTCCGAAGACGATGCGGAATATCGATCATTCTTTTCCGCATTCATTCAGGAATTGGCCCGATTGGGCTGGCAAGAGGGCCGTAATCTGCGCATCGATCAGCGTTGGACTAATAACGACGCTAATCGCGCAAAGGCCTTCGCAAAGGGACTCCATCGATCTGCAACCCGACGTAATCTTCTCAGGCAGCACGCCTGCCACGGCGGCCATTCAACAAGAGACCCGCAGCACCCCTATTATTTTCGCGATTGTCACCGATCCTGTCGGCTCCGGCTTTGTTGCAGGGTTGCCGCGGCCGGGCGGCAATCTCACGGGGTTTGTTCACGTTGAAGGGTCGATGGCGGGTAAGTGGTTGCAGATGATCAAGGAGATCGCTCCTCGCATCACGCGGGCCGTGGCCATGTACAATCCCGACGCCGCGCCTTTCGTGGAGTATTTCCTGCGTCCGTTTGAAGCTGCCGCACAAGCTTTGGCGGTGACGCCGATCACCACTACGGTTCGAAACGATGTTGAGATCGAAACAGCTATCGATGCGCTCGGCCACGAACACGGTCTGATCCTCCTGCCTGACAGCTTCCTGGGCGGTCATCGCGCGACAATAATCGCCGCGTCAACCCGCAACAAAGTGCCGGCAATCTTCTCCACTCCGACCTTTGCCAAAGACGGCGGCTTACTCTCGTATGGACCGAACTTCCCGGACATTTTTCGCCGCGCGGCTGGGTACGTCGATCGCATTCTCAAGGGCGACAAGACAGACGATCTGCCGGTACAACTGCCGACCAAGTATGACCTCGTGATAAATCTCAGGACTGCCAAAGCACTTGGGTCACGGTCCCGCCGACGCTGCTCGTCTTTGCCAATGAAATCATCGAATGACGCATCGCGGCGGCTTTGCTGCCGGCATGACGTAATCGGGTCGACCGCGTCGGTTCAGTCTCAGTTGACATCGGCCGCTTGAGGGAAAGCGGCGAACTCCACCTCTCTCCGAAATGGTTGGCAACCCGAATAGTTTTCCCCACTGCCGCGATTATTTCCCCTGCTGGTATCGACGGCGTGCGCAAAATCGCCCCGAAAGCCGGTGCCGGGTTTAACCGCCTCGCAGGGCGAGTTTTGCGCACCCTACGTAGCTATTTCTTCGGCGGCATCGCGGCGAATTTTGAGCCGCGCCGGCACATGCGCCCGCGGGAATCCTGCCATAGGCGCTCGGTCTTATGCAGGTGCCCGATCGCGCGAGCCACGGTGCGGAAATCATATTCCGCAAACCGCTCCGCAATATCGGTGTAATAGAGCGGCTCCCTGTCGATCGCCGCAAGGATTTGTTCGGCGAGATCGGCCACTTCCTGCTCATCCCCTGCGGCGCCCGGCGCGTCCGCCTTGCCCTTGGCATAATCATCGAGGCGTGCCGTCTTCGCATAGGCATAGGTGATGCGCTCGTAATGCTCCTTCGGAATCCCCTCGGGGATGGTGGCGTCGATCCCCACCTTCGCCCCCGTCGGCACCACCCCGGCGCCTTGTGGAAGGCTGGGATCGAGCGGCTTCGCACGTGCATTGGTCACGATCATGACGTCGCGGTCGCCCTGCACGCGGGTGGCGATCGCCCATTCGACGTCGGTCGGGTCGAAAATGTCGATATCCTCGTCGACCACCACGACGTGCTTGAGATCCATCACCGACAGCGCGGCGAGCAGCGCGTTCTTGGCCTCGCCGGGCTGCTTCTTGATCGAGATCACCGCGTGCCAGAAGGCGCAGCCGCCGAGCGTGACATTGATGTCCTTGACCTGGACGCCTGCCGTCTTGAGCGCCTGCCGGATCGCCGCATAGCGCGTCGGTGCCGCGAGCCAGGTGTTCTCCCACGGCATGTGCAGATTGTAGTAGATCGCATCCTTGCGCATCGAGATCGCCTTGATGCGGACCAGCGGGTTCCAATGCAGCCCGCCCATCAGGCGGGTGAATTCGCCGAAGCGGCCCTCCGGCCACGTCCAGCCGGTCGGCAGGATTTCCGCTTCCAGCACGATCTCGGCATCGGCGATGTAGGGCATGTCGATCGTCGCGCAGGGCGCAAGCTCGACCGGGACGCCGCGCAGTCCTCCGGCAATCGCCATCTCGTCGACTCCGAGCGGCGCCCGATAACCCGACCCGGTGATCTCGATCGGGTGGGTGCCGATCGAGATCGAGATCGGCAGCGGCTCGTTGCGCGCCAGTGCCCGTTCGGCGAACAGGCGCATATTGTTCGGCGTGACGATATCGATGCCGGTCAGGCTCTTTTCCTTGACGATGAAGCGGTAAATGCCGCTGTTCATGCCGAGCTCGGGGTCGCGCGCGATCACCACCCCCGCGGTGATCATCGGGCCGCCGTCATAGACCGACGACATTGGGATCGGGAGGCTGAAGAGGTCGACGTCCTCGCCCACCAGCGTGAGCTCGCGCGTCGGCGACGTGGCGACATGTTTCGGCGGGATCGGCTTGTCGATCGCCGCCTTCAGCTTGTGTTCGATTTCGGAGTAGCTGTCGCAGCCAAGTGCAAGCGTCGCGCGCTCACGGCTGCGGATGATGCCGGACACCACCGGCATGTCGTAGCCGATGACATTGTGAAACAGCAGCGCGGTCGGAGCCTGATCGACGAGCGTCGAAATGTGACGGATATCCACCGGCTGATGGAAATCGACGAGTTCGCCGACCTGCCGCAACCGATCCAGGAATTGACGAAAGTTCTCCTGCATTCGAATTTCTCCACGCGGCCGACCAAATCGGCTTGCAGCAATGTCAGCGAATGCCGACCGTCGTCAATGGCACCTTGGCGCATTCGGCCGGGGCGAAGCGAAAACGCCGGCGACGATCCGCGGCGCGAACATCGGTCGTGACCCTCTTCGACGTTGCCCGAAGGGCATGCGGGCGGCGATCCGGCCGCCGTGCCGGTCACGAACCTTGAAGGGCGTCCGAACCTTGAACTCGGCAGCAGGTCATCGTTGCCTGCCGGCAGGTGCGCGCGCGCCTGCACGACGGCACTGTCCACAACAGCGCCACGCAATTCGTCATCGGCATCGTGATTGCGTTGACGCCCGCCGGAGGATCCCCGTAACATTCTTCTCTGCTGTAAACACGGCCCGTGAGTCGGACGGTCCTATCCGGCCTCACGCAGGCGGTCGGAACGCCGTGCGGACGTGATCATGGCCAAGCTCGAGGACGCGGTCGACCGGTCGACGACAACGCCGATGAGAGCGGTCGATCTTGCAATCCGGCGCCTGATGGGAGCATTGGACGCGCTCGACGCCGCGATGGAACGGCGGCTGGAAGAGGAACGCCGGCGCGGCACGCTCTCCGACCAGGTGCATGCCTTCAGCACCGACCGGGCGCGGCTCGCATCCGAGTTGGACGAGGCGCATGCGCATTCGCGCGGTCTGGAACGGGCCAATCATGAGGCCGCGCGCCGGCTCGACGAGGCAATGGAGACGATTCGCGCCGTGATCGAGGCGCATGGTCGGTCCCCGCCCTGACCGCGTTGAGGCGTTACGTCAACTTGCAATGCAAATACGAAGGTCACGCGATGGCTCAGGTCAACGTCACGATCAACAGCCGCCAGTACCGTGTCTCCTGCGATGACGGACAGGAAGCGCAGCTCGTCGAGATCGCCGGTAACCTCGATCAGCGCATCGGCGAGCTGCGGGCGACATTCGGCGAGATCGGCGACATGCGTCTTACCGTCATGGCAGCGCTGACAGTCGCGGACGAACTGCGGGAAGTGCGCGGGCGTCTTCGCGCCGCGGAGGAGGAGCTTGCGACGTTGCGGGAGGCGAGCGTTGCCGCCGCCGGGCGCGCCGAAGACGTCGAGGCCGAGTTGGCGGCGGCTTTCAACTCCGCGGCCGATCGCATTGAGGAAGCGGCGCGGCTGCTCAGCCAGCCTGGCGACGGCGAATTGGCAGCGGCCGGTTAGCGCATGATCCCGTAAAGTTGCAGACCTTTCCGACAAGATCATGCGCAAAATCAACACGCATCCGTCGTCGAGCGCAGTCCGCGACGGGTGCGCAGAAATTGATCGAGCGGGAGGCTACTCAAACTGAACGCATCCCGCTCCAGCCGCAATTCACGTTCACCGGCCATTCATGTTCCCCGCACCTTCCATCCTTGGGCTCAGCCGCGGTTCTGTGTCGTTACGTTGAGGAGCGCCGGGGTCCCGGCGCGGATCGCAGCGAAGCCGCGGCGGAGCGCCGGCATCAGCTCTTCCGGCGTAGTGACCTTTTCACCGATACCGCCACAGCTTTCTGCCACCTTCTCGAAATCGGGAGCCGGATTGAGCTCGACGAGAGGCATCGTATTGGCCTTGGCGGCATGGCCTTGCGGGTAGACATCGCGCGTCGCCTGCCTCACCGCGTGCCAAGCGTGATTGTTGGCGATGATGGTCAGCGTCGGGAGCTTCTCGGCGCGTCCCGACATAATGATAGGCGAGCGGATTGCCGAAATAGTAGGAACCATCGCCAATCGCGGCGACCACCTCGCGCTCCGGCGCGGCAAGCTTCGCGCCCAAACCGCCGCCGAGACCGAAGCCGAGGCCTCCCGCGAGGCTCGAGCCGAGATAGCTGCGCGGCTCCGTCATTTCCAATCCGCCGACCGGCAGGCCAAGTTCGTTCACGATGATTGCGTCCTTGGCCTTCAGCTCGTTCAGGCAGTGGGCGAGATAGAGCGGATGGATCGGCGTCTGCGTCTTGACTTGCTCGACGAGCTTCTTGCGCTTGTCGATCATTTCCTGGCGGGCCTGCGCGAGCGCCCGGCGCCGCTTTTCGATGACATCAGACCGGCCGCATGGCGTCCGCCGAGCGCTTCCCGCAACATGCGCAACGCCGCGCACCGACTCGCCCGTGACCATCAGGTCGGCTTCGAACTCCCGGAACGGGTAGCGCGTGAACAGCGGGTCCGGCCCGAAGCAGATCACCTTGGCGTCCGGTCGCAGCGGATGCAGCCGCGGAATCCAGGGCACGGCGCTATCGAAAACGGCGATCGCGTCGGCCTTTGCCAGGAAAGGGGCGGGGTCGAAGCCAAGGCACATCGGGTGATCGGTCGGAAGGCTGATGTCGCGCGCTTCCGATTGCACCACGGGTAAGGCGAATTCCTCGGCCAGTGCCGCGAGCTCGGCCATCGCTTCCGGGGCGCGACCGGCCGATGAGGTCAGCAGCAGCGGATATTCGGCGGAGGCCAGTATGGTTGCAGCGTGCTCCACCGCGGAGGCGGGTGGCACGGGCGCCGTCGCGCCCAGCGGGCGCAGTGTGTCGCGCCGCGGCGGCACCACCTCGTTGGCCAGAACTTCGCGCGGCAATGTCAGATAGACCGGGCCTCTGCGGCTCCGACATCGCGATATCGAGCGCGCGGTCGACCACGGAGTTCGACCGGTTGGCCACCGCGCAGCTCGTAATCCCACTTGACGAATTCGCGCGCGAGGCCGCCCTGATCGAACATTTCCTGGCCCCAGTGGATCGAGCGATTGCGGGAAGCAACGTGACCGGTCTCGGTCAGCGGCGTGCGTCCGGCACACAGGATCACGGGAGCGTTGTCGCGCGCCGCATTCATCAGCGAGCAGATCGCGTTGGCGGTGCCGACGGTCACATGCACCATGACCGCCGCCGGCTTGCCGCTGACCCGGTAATAGCCATGGGCCATCGAGACGGCGACGTTCTCGTGCGGAACGAGGATCACTCGCGGATATTTCCGGTTGGTGCCGGGATTGCGCGACAGCGCCTCGATGATTGGCGCGAAATCGGTGCCAGCATTGGCGAGGACGTACTCGACTCCGCGCTCGGCAAGGCGGGAGAGGAAGGACTTCGGCGGTCATGCGCGTGTCGGTCACGGAGGAATTCCTTGTTGAGTAAGGAGGCTCGCCGCGGGGCGGCTGGCTTGCATAGTGTAACACGGCGACGGCGGTTTGCGGCTACTGGCAGCGCAATGGCGAGTAGCGGTTCGATTCCAGAGCGGACACCCGTCATCTCGAAGATGGCGCGCGTAGGGTGGGCAAAATCGCGCGCTGTGCCCCTTCCAACACTTGGAATGTCAGGGGCGATTTTGCCCACGCGGTCCAATTGTTCATAGTTCCGACAGCGTGGGCAACGCGCCTGCGTGTTAAGCAAGTGGCATAATTGCTGTAGGCGCGTTGCCCACCCTACAATCGAGTGTTGATTCCATCAGGTCGGAACATACGCTAGCGAACATAGCGGATTACCGCCCGGGCGGCTGGATCGCACCGGAGAGAAACTGCGCGGCGTCGCCGGGCGTGGTCTTGTCGGTGTCGCGGTCGACCATGTAGTTGGCCTGCCGCATCAGCTCGACAGGGATAGCGCCGACAAGCGGCAGCAGCGCGCGGCGCAGCAGGGCATCGTCGCGGCGTCGCGGCGAGATGAGGATCACCGCGTCGTAGGCCGGGATGGCATGTTTCACGTCCTTGAGCACGACGAGATGGTCGGCGGCAATGCGCCCGTCGCTGGAAAAGGCGGAAATGACATCGACGCTCCCGTCAAGCAGGGCGCGGTACATGAAGGTCGGGTTGAATGCCTTCTCCTCGGCAAAGGCAAGACCGTAACTCTGCTGCAGCGCGCGCCATTCCGGCCGGCTTAAGAATTCGAGGTCGCTGCCGAGTCGCAGCCGCGGCGACTGCGGCGCGAGGTCCGCGATCGTCGCGATCCCGGCCGCGGCGGCGCGATCGCTGCGCATGGCGAGCGCATAGGCGTTCTCGAAGCCGAGCGCACCGAGCACGGTCACGCCGTAGCGCTCGTTCATGAACCGCGTGATTTCGTCGAGCATCGCCTCGCGCGAGGGCGTATCGGTCCGCGCCATGACGTTGGTCCACAGCGTCCCCGAATAATCCACATAGACGTCGATGTCGCCGCTCGCGAGCGCTCGAAAAATGATGGCGGACCCGAGGCCCGGCTTGCGGTCAACGTGCGCTCCGGCTGCCTCCAGCCGGGACGAAATGAGGTCGGCAAGAATGAATTGCTCCGAGAAATTCTTCGCGCCAACCACATAGATGCTGCCGCGCCCGCCGAAGGCAGGAAACGCCGCCGCAAGGGTGCCGATCACGAGGACGGCGATGCCGGCCGCCATGCGAACGGCATCCCGGCGCACAGCCGCCGCCTCAACAAGGCCGAGCGCCTGGTCGACGATGAGCGCGAGCGCCACGACCGCGGCACAGCCGACCAGCACAGAAATCCAGTTTTCGGTCTGCAAGCCGGAAAAGATGAAGTTGCCGAGGCTTGTCTGGCCGACCGTCGTCGACAGCGTCGCCATGCCGATCGTCCAGACCGAAGCGGTGCGGATGCCGGCCATGATCACCGGCGCCGCGAGCGGCAGCTCGACCCGGATGAGTTTCTGCCACGGCGTCATGCCGACGCCGTCGGCGGCTTCGAGGTAGGCCGGATCAAGACCGAGCATGGCGGCAACGCCGTTCCGCAGGATCGGCAGCATCGAGTAGATGGTGAGCGCCAGCACCGTTGGCAGGAAGCCGAGCGCCGGCACGGCAAAGCCGAACAGGCGGTCGGACACGGCGGATACCCCGAGCAGCAGCGGATAGAACAGCGCCAGCAAGGCAAGGCCGGGTATCGTCTGAACGAGGCTTGCCACCGCGAGCACCGCCCAACGCAGCCGCGGACGGCGCGCCGAAGCAATCGCGAGCGGCAGGCTGATCGTGACTCCGAGCGCGAGCGCAACCGCGCTCAGCAGCACATGCTGCGAGGTGTAGTCCCCAAGATTTGCAAGCGCTGCGGCGAGCCGATCATTCATGGCCTTGCGACCGTCTGGCCTTGCGACCGGTTGCCGGAGGCGGTCAAAGCCTGGATACGCTCCGCTTGGCGTCGCGGCATCGCCATCAGCGCCGCGGTCTCCGCGTCGGCACCCCCGGCAAGCAGCGCCGACGGCGTATCATCGGCAAGGACGCGTCCCCCGCGCATGACGATGATGCGATCGGCCAGCAGCACCGCCTCCTGGACGTCATGCGTCACCATCAGCGTCGTCATCCCGAGGTGCTGGTGCAGCGCGCGATAGGCGGTGCCGAGCGTATCGCGGGTCAAGGGATCGAGCGCGCCGAACGGTTCGTCCATCAGCATGACGGCCGGCCGCGCCGCCATGGCACGGGCGACCCCGGCGCGCTGGCGTTGACCACCCGACAAGGCGTGAGGATAGCGTGCACCAAAACTTTGGGGCAGTTCGACCAGGTCGAGCAATTCGGCAATTCTCGCGGCAATGTCCTGCCGGGCCCAGCCGAGCAGCTGCGGCGTGATCGCGATGTTCTCCGCGATCGTCATATGCGGAAACAGGCCGATGCCCTGAAACACATAGCCGATGCGCCGGCGCAGTTTTGACGCATCGAGGCTGGCAACGGGGACACCCTCGAATCGCACCTCGCCGCGATCGGGTTCGATCAGCCGGTTGATCGTTTTCAGCGCCGTGGTCTTTCCGGAGCCGGACGCTCCCACCACGGCAATGAAAGTGCCGGCGGCAATCTGCATGGAGACTTCGTCAAGCGCCCGCGCTTCGCCGACGAACGACTTGGTGACCTTATCGAGCTCAATGAGCGCAGGGATCATGGCGCCTCGCAGACCGCGGAGCTGGAGCCGGGAAGGCGCGACATTGCCTGATCAAAGCGCATGTCTCGGCTTACCACCCGGTGAGTGTCCGAAAGTTGGAAATCATGATCATATGCTGACATTTCCCGTTTGCCGCTCAGGCGCCGGATCGTGCGGCCTAATGTCTGTCGCCCCCCTTCTCAATCACGCATCGGTGATATAGATTTCGTCATCAGTCTGCCACAGAGGGGACGTGCCGAAGTCTCCGTGCCTGATAAGGCAGCAACCGGCCCGCGGCGGGCATTGGACTGAAAGCGCCATGCTTTTCTGGCGCCACCGAGAAGGAAGCATCGCAGCTTGCCTCGCTTTGGCCATCGCCAAGCCTTCGCAACCAGTCAACCCACTGACGGGGGTACTATGAAATCCCATCTGACGACACTTTTGGTCGGCGCAGCACTCGTTGCCATGGGCGGCGCTGCACTGGCTCATCATTCCTTCGCCATGTTCGACCAGGAGCACCCGCTCGATCTCACCGGCACCGTGAAGGAATGGAAATACACGGCTCCGCACGTCTTCATCGTGCTCGATGTGAAGGATACCGACGGTACCAGCCAGGTGTGGAACCTCGAAGGCAATGCGCCGAATGCTCTGGCGCGTGACGGCTGGAGCAGCAAGACCCTGAAGCCCGGCGACGAGGTGTCCATGAAGGTCGACCCGCTGCGCAGCGGCGCGCCCGGCGGCTCCTGGAATGTCAACAAGATCAAGTTCAAGAGCGGCGATCCGATCGTCCCGCCGACGCATTGACGCTTATTGTCTGTCGTGTTGCGGCGCGCTCGCCTTGCGGTGGGCGCGTCTTTCTTTTCATGAGGAGCGAATAACCGCTACTCGCGAA
The DNA here is from genome assembly GCA_963844635.1 of uncultured Alphaproteobacteria bacterium. Classification (GTDB taxonomy): domain Bacteria; phylum Pseudomonadota; class Alphaproteobacteria; order Rhizobiales; family Xanthobacteraceae; genus JAJPKK01. The sequence continues at coordinate 66,038 of CAWJPD010000007.1, read as the reverse complement.
TGCAAGACGAAGGCGCCATCATCATCGCCGGGGCTGGTCCGGTCGGGGTCGTGACCGCGCTCGCACTTGCCCGCCAGGGCCTCAATGTGCGCGTGTTCGAAGCGGAAGGATGCATCGACGAGAGTCCCCGCGCCGCAACCACGCATGCCGCGACGCTTGAACTGCTTGAGGGCCTCGGCCTGGTCCCGGAGGTGACTCGACGCGGCCTCATCGAACCGCGCTTCCGGATTTGGGATCGCACCACGCGAGACATCATCGCGGAGTTCGACTTCGGCCGATTGCACGCGGACACGCGCTATCCCTATGTGGTTCAGTGCGAACAGCACAAACTCGCCGACATCGCGATCGAACGGTTGAGCGCCTGCTCGAACGCTTGCATCCAGTTCTCGACACACGTGCTGGATGTTGAACAGCGCGGCGATCGGGTCCGCGTTTCTGTCGAGAACGCCGGCCGACGACTTATTGAATTTCTGCTCCTACCTCATCGGTGCGGACGGCGGACGCTCGACCGTTCGCAAGGCACTCGGTATCGAGTTCGAGGGCTACACGCATCCTGAACGCTTCCTGGTGTTGACAACAAATTATCCGTTTGCCGGCCCATTCGTCCGAGTGCTCCAGGAACTATTTTTCCGACCCGGACGAGTGGGCAGCGATGTTCAAGGTCTCGGGCGACGACGGGTTGGGACGCTGGCGCGTGGTTTTTCCGACCAGACCCGATGAGAGCACCGAAGATGCTTTCGATGAGGCCGCCGTGCAGACGCGCTTGCAGAAATTCTTCCCAAAACGGGGCACGTACCCGGTGCTACACCGAAACATTTATGGCGTTCATCAGCGCGTCGCCAAACATTTCCGCCGTGGGCGCGTGTTCCTTGCGGGCGATGCCGCTCATGTCAACAATCCGCTCGGCGGACTTGGGCTGAACTTCGGCCTCCATGACGGCCTGCAGCTGGCATCTCTGCTCACAACAGTTATTCGAGGGGAGGCTCCGCCTGAGATGCTCGACCTTTATGAGCGTTCTCGCCGCCCGCTTAATGTTGAATACGTCCAACAAGCAACCATCGCCAACAAAAGGCTTTTGGAAGAGCGCAACCCGGCGGTGCGGGCCGCAATCACGCCGCTCTGCGCGCGACTGCCAACGATCCGTGCGCACACCGCGCCTATCTGCTGCGCGCCTCGCTTATCGACAGCGTACGCAAAGCATCTAAATGCGGCCAATTAGAGCGGGATGCATTCAGTTTGCTGGTACCCGGGATCACTGAAGAATGATCCATTGCGTGATATCCTCCACCCGCACCCGGTCGGGCCCTCCCACCCTTGTAACTTGGAAATCCGCGACTCGGATAAAGCTCGTGTCGCGGCGATCGGCGGATGCTCGCCACACCCTGGGTCATTTGAAGACCGTGGGAGAGCTGGGGCTCCGCCTATCGGTCCATCGAACCCGAACAGTCGCCAGGGCCGCAAAGCGCGAAGCCCGCTTAGGCAAGGACGGGTCGTCATGGGAAAGATCATCGTTGGTATCGACGTGTCGGAGGATCGCCTCGACATTGCCGTGCGTCCAAGTGGTGAAGCGTTTGTGGTGGAGCGCAATCCGCGCGGCCTGGTCGAGCTGGTGGCTCGGTTGCGCGAACTGTCGCCCGATCTGATCGCCTTGGAAGCGACCGGTGGGTACGAAACCGTGGTTGCGGCAGCCTTGGCCGGCGCCGCTTGCCGGTTGCTATCGTCAACCCAGCGCAGATCCGCGCCTTTGCCCGAGCGCTGGGAAAACGCGCCAAGACCGATCCGATCGACGCCGCGGTGATTGCCCATTTTGCCGAGGCGACCGGACTGGTACCGCGCCCGCTCGCCGACGAAGCGACGCAGATGCTGGCCGATCTCGTCACCCGCCGCCGGCAGATCATTGAGATGATCGGTGCCGAGCGACAGCGCGAGCAACGCACGACCGCGCCGCGTCTCAAAAAGAGCCTCGCGCGATTGATCAAGGCGTTGGAAAAGGAGTTGGCCAGCCTTGATGACGACTTGAACGATGCGGTGCGCGGCTCGCCGGTATGGCGCGACAAAGAGGATTTGCTCGCCTCGGTGCCAGGCGTCGGACCGGTCATCGCGCGCACCTTGATGGCCGAGTTGCCCGAGCTCGGGCAACTCGGCCGAAAGGAAATCGCCGCCCTCGCCGGTCTTGCCCCGTTCACGCGCCAATCCGGCCGGTGGCGCGGCAAAAGCTTCATTGGCGGCGGACGCACCAGCGTGCGGTGCGCGCTGTTCATGGGCGCGCTGGTGGCCAAGCAACACAACCCGGTCTTGAAGGCCTTCTTCGACCGCCTCGTCGCGGCCGGAAAGCCGAAAATGGTCGCGCTCATCGCCGTCGCCCGCAAGCTGCTTACCATCCTCAACGCCATCATCAGAGACAACAAACCATGGCAAACCGCTTGACAAAGAAGACAGTCGCTCTCCCCCTCCCGCCACAGCCTATGAGGCAAATCTCTGAAATCTGGCGGGAGGGGGAGAGGGAAGAGGAAGCGCACGCGACCGCGGGTGCTTCCGAGGGTGAGGGGGAGGGCACTCTCTGGCTCACTAACATCCGATAGTCAGTGATAGGCTGGTCAGGACCAGGGCGATGAGCTTCTCAGAACTCTTCGAGGACACGGCCGTGACCTGACACGCGATCTTCGATGCCGCACGAGCGCAGCGCGTGCCAGTACGAGACCACGTTCACGGCGAGCACCGGCTTGCCAAGAGCGGGTTCGGCACGCGCAGCGACCGCTGCGGACGGCAGCGCAGTCCCAAGTATTACCAGCGCGCCGACATCGGGGCCGTCGAGGTCCGACAACGCTGCCCGAATGTCCTCCTCCGGCACCTGTGCGATCGACCGAGGCGTCGGACATTTCAGGCTTTTCATCCGCACTACCTCCAGGCCGGCCTCTGCGAGGTAGTCGTGCACGATTGCGTCACCCCGGGGCTGATGCGGGGTGAGCACCGCGATGCGGCTGACGCCATAGCGCGCGAGTGCCGCAAGTGTCGCGGTGGAGCCGATGGTGACGCCGACACCGGCGCGCTGGGCAAGCTCAGCCTGCAACGTTTCAGCCGTCGCGACCCCGCCCCAGAAAGACTCCAGCGCTATACCCATGATGAGATGATCGAGCCCGGCGGTCATGATCTGATCGATGGCGGTTGCCATCCCATCGCGCATCATCTGCATGTGTTCGAGGAACGACTGCTCGCCGGTGAGCGGGCGCTCTTTGATGGTGACTCGGCCGCAGTGGCAGGTCACGCCCGGAACGCGCAAGATGTCGATCTCAGGCTGTACCGTCGTGTTGGTCGACGGTACGATCACGCCAATGCGTTTTCGGTAACCCAAAGTGTCGGGCATCGCCGCAAATCCTCTTTATCCGGACCGATCATCGACACCACCTGATACTGCGCGGCGCGATGTCGCGATTTAAGTTCGTAGGGGCGATGCTTGCATATTCTTGGCGGAAGTAGCGGAATGAGCCGAACCGAACTCGTCATCCAATTATTGAAGATCGCGCTTGGTCTTGCGCTCAGCGGCTATTTTGTGTGGTGGAGCCTCGAAGTGCTGCAGCGACTTCCGCCACGTTGAGCTTCGGTGACTCAGGTACCGACCAGACGCACCCGCCGGACGGTAGGGCGTTGCTCGCATCGCCGCGACAACGCTATGGCGCGTTCTTCACGTCCTTGATCTCGGTCGCCTGCTTGACGAGGCTCAAAATCTTCTCGGAAGGGCCGACGATCCGGTTGACGATCTGCTGCAATTCTTCGCCGCCCATCGGGTTGATGTACATGTTGGCCTGCTTCGCGGCGGCGATGAACGCCGGATCGGCCATCGTATCATCAAAGGCCTTGCGCAAGGCCTTGACCCGGTCCGCCGGGACGTCGGGCGCAGTCAAGATCGGACGGCCCACGGCCACATCGCCCGACAGGATATCGAGTACCTGGCGCTCCTCGGCATTGGTGCCAAGCTCGGTCCACAGCGGCACATCCGGCAGGTCCATTTCCCGCCTGGGGCCGACCTGCATCAAAATGCTGATCGCGTGATCGCGCAGCCAGTCCGCGTGCGTGGCTTTCATTGAGGCCCAGGAATTGCTGCCGCGGCCATCGAGCTCGTGACGTTCCACGGCGAGATTGATGTCACCGCCGCTGGCATAGCCGGCGACGATCTTGAACCTGGTGCCAAGCAAGTTGTTCGATACCTGCGGATAAAGCACGGAGGGCGAACTCGCCCCGCTCGCGCCGATGGACAAAAGCTTGCGTTTCGCATCGTCGAACTTGGCGACGCCAGACGCCGCGGACACGAACAGGATATTGTTGACGACCGCCAGATTGCCGATCCAGTTGAAGCGGCGCGCGTCGAAGGTGATGCCCGATTGGCCGAGCGCCTGATCGGTCGGCGTCCCCTGGCTGAGACAGGCGATGACCGTGCCGTCCTTGGGCGCGATCGTATAGAGCCAGTTGGCGGCGCGCCGGCTGCCGGCGCCCGGCATGTTCTGCGGCACCACGACCGGTTTGCCGGGAATGTGCTCGCCGATGAAACGGCCGAGCAGGCGGGCATAGATGTCGTAGCCGCCTCCGGTGCCATAACCGATGACAAGATTGACTCGCTTGCCGCGATAGAAATCAGCGACATCATCGGCCCGAGCCGAAGCCATTCCACCGCCAACGAGCGCCATCGCGGCAAGCACCGTTGCGACCGCAAGCCTGTTCATCGTCTAAATCTCCGTCACGGCGACGGCCTGAACCCCGCCTCGTAATAGGCGCTGAGACTGCTGCCCAGCCATTCGGTCGGGATCATCTTATTACCGCCTTCTGCCATCGCTCTGCGATAAATCATCCCGCCCGCGGCGGCAAACTGGATCGCAAGGCCGGAATTGTTCTTGTAGTAAATGATCCCGGTGCCCTGTGCATCGCGAGCGGGCTGAGCGACTTCGAACCTTGTTGCGCACGAGATCGCCGAGTTCATGAACCTGCCCGCGGCGGATGACGCCATCCCGCAGCGGGTCGAGCAGTTCGGTTTGATCATTTTCGATGACGCTTTCCCAATCGTTCACGATGATGGTGCCGGCGCGAGCATAGGTCGCCCGGTCGACCTCCGAGCGCTTGTTGGTCACGTCCGAATTGGCGATCGAGACGATCAGTTGGCCGTTCTCAAGCCAAGTGCCGTCGAACACCGGCTTCATGGCGGTGGTGGTGCAGCAAACAATGTCGGCGCCCACCACCACTTCTTGCGGATCGGCTGCGGCCACCACCTCGACGCCGTCGCCGCTCATCTTCGCAGCGAAGCTGGCGCGATGCTCGGGATCGGGACTGAAAACGTTGACGCGCCGGAGCGGGCGTACCAAGCGGATGGCCTCGAGCGCGCAGCGCGCCTGTTTTCCGGTTCCGAACAGGCCGAGCGTCGAGGCATCGTCGCGGGCGATCAGGTCGACGCCCAGAGCCGTGGTGGCGCCGACCCGCATGCCCGACAGTTCGAACTCGTGCATCAGCGCCAGCGGCTCAGCTGTCTCGATACTGTAGAGAATGACGATGCCCCAGTTGAACGCCTGCGGATTTTCGTAGAGGCGTCGATCATTGGCGGCGCTTGGCGGCCGGATCACCTGGGACCCTGCACGCACGCAGGCCACTCCGCAGGAGGGCACGGCGCCGACATGCACGTTGGCCAGATATCTGCGTCCCGGATCGGGGTGCGCGGCGAGATAGCGCATGCGGGGACGATTGACCGCGCTCCCGTCAGCGAAATCCCCGAATGCGACCCGCATCGCCTCGAGGCAGTCGCGCATCGGCAGCAACCGCCTCACGTCCTCGTCGGTAATGATGACGGTCATCGCGCAAACGTCCGCCGCACGGCGGCGGCTCGCGCGTTACTCGTCCCTAGGTCCGATGCCGTCGCGCACGGCGCGGAAACGGGAAAACGATTTCAGCCAATCGTCGGCGCGGGCGACCCCGACCATGCGGATGAAGACGCCCTGCCCGAACCGCACCCACTGTACGAGGCGCATCGGCACATTGGTCTTGGCGTCCTTCGCCTCAGCCTGCAATTCGTGAGTGGGCATGCTGCCGCCGCCGAGCCGCAGCATGTCGCCGCTGATGACGCGGACATCCTTGAACTCGCCAAGGCCGGTGAACATGGTGCGCGCGAAATTCGGCCGCTCGCTCGGCTGCTCTGGCCCGCCCTGGCCCATCGATGCCACGAAGACTGGCTGTTCGCTAGGACCAGGAGTGTCTTTGTCGCCTTCGGTCAGGAAAACGCCCCTGCCACCAAGGACGCGCACCACCCTCATTCCGGACAGCTCATTGAGCTTGAACGGCATCAGGCTGAGCTGCTCGTCGAGCGGCACCTCGGGACGGGTGGCTATCGTCAAAAGGGAAGTGCGTATCACCTCGTCGGGGTAGGCTTGCAGACTGGCGTCAGAAACGCGCACGGCCGCCAGCGCAACGCCACCCGGCACTGGTCCGGCGTACATGAATTTGCGGAACTTCTGCCCGTCTTCCTCGGCGGTACCCACGACCAGCTGGCCGCGGCCGTCTGCGAGCGTCAAACTTTCACGCTTTTCTTCGCTCAGCCCCTGGGCCTTGACGGCCTCCGGCGACATTGATGCCTCGATCTCGTGCAAGGCCTGCGGTGGAAAGGCCACCAAGATCATCAGCGATTGACCGTCGGCATTCTCAAAACCCGGCAAACGCTTGCTGATGACAAAGCCGGGAGGTGGAACCATTCCGATGGGAGAGCCGACCGGAAATTCGAGGTCGGCCGCACCAGACGGCGACGCGAGACCCGCGGCAATCAGCAGCGCCAAAGACATTACCGCTCGCAGGATCATCATGGGTCCTCCGCATTGCGCCACCCGATACCGTAATCGCCACGGAATGCAGCATCATTGCGGCGCCGCAGCAGGGTCAGGGCACCCGCGAAAATAACTGCTCCGGTCCTTGGCAGGAATCGTCACGCGGTGAGGCGAACTGCCACAACAACGATTCAGTTCTTTTCGGGGGAACCCTTCGTGACGCGGCGCAACGTCAGGTTGATGCGGTAGCCCTCCGCCGCGAGCGCCGACGGGCCCGCAAGGAGCCGGTCGACGCCATGGAAGGCGAGCCGAGACGCCCCACCCATGGTCAGCACGTCACCCGAGGCCAGCAGGAATGAGCGGGTTGGCGCCGCGCGCACGGTTCCGCCGAACCGAAAGCGGCACGTGGTGCCAAGCGAGACCGAAACGATAGGAGCGGCAAAATCCTCCTCGTCACGATCCTGATGGAGGCCCATCCGCGCAGAAGGTTCGTAGTAATTGACGAGACACGCCTCGGGCGGCGCAGGATAGCCTGACAACTCCGACCAGGTTCGCAACAGGAGGTCGGGGATCGGCGGCCACGGTGCGCCGGTAACAGGATGGGTCGACTGATAACGATAGCCTCTCCTGTCCGACACCCAGCCCAATGTACCGCAATTGCTCATTCGTACCGAACAGGGTTTGCCGCTGCCGGGCATGGTCGGCGTGTAGAGCGGCGCCTGCGCAAGCAGATCCTGCACCTCCGCAAGCAGGGATTGCTGCGTGGCACGATCAAAGTATCCGGGGAACAAGCGCAGCCCCGGCGCTGCGGCCACAGACGCACGGCGCGTCATTGGCATTGCGCAGGACTTCGCCGACATTTCCGCTTTGGTGCGTGTCTCCAGAGCGCTCAGGCGAATTTGGTCGCCACTGCCTTGCCGAGCGCCTCGAACACCTTGGCGACAATGCCCCTGGCGTCGAGGCCCGCCTTGGCATACATCGCAGCGGGCGAATCGTGGTCGATAAATGTGTCGGGTAGCACCATCGCGCGGAACTTGATACCGCGATCAAGCACGCCGTGTTCGGCGAGCGTCTGGAGCACGTAGGAACCGAAGCCGCCGACGGCGCCCTCCTCGATCGAGATCAGCACTTCATGCTCTCTCGCAAGTCGCAGCACGAGGTCGGTGTCGAGGGGCTTGGCAAAGCGGGCATCGGCGACCGTGGTCGAAAGGCCGAAACCCGCCAGCTCGTCTGCGGCCTTGAGGCATTCACCAAGCCGCGCGCCGTAAGAGAGCAGTGCGACGGTGGTGCCCTCGCGTACGATGCGCCCTTGCCCGATCTCCAGGGGCTGACCCTCCGCCGGCATCGGCACGCCGAGGCCCTCGCCGCGTGGATAGCGCAGCGCGCTTGGTCGGTCATCGATGGCGACCTGTGTCGCGACCATGTTCACAAGCTCCGCCTCGTCCGCTGCCGCCATCAGCACGAAGCCGGGCAGGCAACCGAGATAGGCGATATCGAACGAACCGGCATGGGTCGGGCCATCGGCCCCGACCAGCCCGGCGCGGTCCATCGCGAAACGCACCGGCAGCCGTTGGATCGCGATGTCATGCACGACCTGGTCGTAGGCGCGCTGCAGGAACGTCGAGTAGATGACCGCAAAAGGCTTCCAACCCTCGGTCGCAAGCCCGCCCGCGAAGGTAACGGCGTGCTGCTCCGCAATCCCGACATCGAAGGTGCGCTCGGGAAATTCCTTGCCGAAAAGGTCAAGCCCGGTGCCGGAAGGCATGGCCGCGGTAATGGCAACGACCTTGTCGTCCTTGCGAGCCTCCTTGATGAGGCTTTCGGCGAAGACCTTGGTATAGGCGGGCGCCGCGGCCTTCGACTTGACTTGCTTCCCGGTCGCGACATCGAAAGAGACGACGCCGTGATACTTGTCCGCGGACGTCTCCGCGGGAGAATAGCCCTTGCCTTTCTGGGTCACGACATGGACGAGGATAGGGCCTGATTTTGCATCACGAACATTCTTCAGCACGGGCAGAAGATGCTCGAGATTATGGCCGTCGATCGGCCCGACATAATAGAAGCCGAGTTCCTCGAACAGGGTCCCGCCGGTTATCAGCCCGCGCGCATATTCCTCGGCGCGCAGCGCTCGCCGCTCGAAGAAGAGCGGCAGCCGCTGCACGAACTGCTTTCCGATCTCGCGCAGCGACATGTAGGTGCGGCCGGACAGAAGCCGTGACAAATAGGCCGACATGGCGCCGACCGGCGGGGCAATCGACATGTCATTGTCGTTCAAGATGACGACAAGCCGAGAATCGATCGCGCCCGCATTGTTCATTGCCTCGTAGGCCATGCCGGCCGACATGGCGCCGTCTCCGATCACGCAGACGACGTTGTTCGCACGACCTTCGAACTTGCTCGCAACCGCCATCCCCAACCCTGCCGAAATCGAAGTCGACGAATGGGCGGCGCCAAAGGGGTCATATTCGCTCTCGGTGCGCTTGGTGAAGCCCGACAGGCCACCACCCTGCCGCAAGGTGCGGATGCGGTCGCGCCGCCCAGTCAGAATTTTGTGCGGATAGCTTTGATGGCCGACGTCCCAGATCAGGCGGTCGCGCGGCGTGTCGAATACGTAATGGAGTGCCACCGTAAGTTCGACAACGCCAAGCCCGGCACCGAGATGCCCACCGGTCTGCGATACCGCGTTGATCAGATCGGTGCGCAGCTCATCGGCGATCTGCTGGAGACGATCGGGATCGAACCGCCGCAACTCTGCGGGGGTACGGATCTGATCGAGAAGCGGCGTCTTCGAGGGTTCGTACAAAGGGCGTCCTCCGTGCCGACGAGCGCTTTGGGCACTCCACGTTGGCGGTCCGTGTACCGGACCGAAACACTAGACCAGATGGCGGCCTATTGAAACCGCCGGCTTTATCGAAAGGCAATTCACCTGATCTTTCAATTAATTTCGGCTAGGTACCTTTACAATCGGCAATTCCATACCGCCGGCAAATTTCTCCCTCTTGGCGCCGAGCCGCCGGCCGCGGTGGCCGCTCGCCTGGGCGCTGCCGGGCCTCATCGAGGCACGCCATTCTGTCATCTTTTGCCCCAAATTGGACCTGCAAACCGAATGCTCGATTAGAAGGCCGGCGGACTGTGTCTCTGACGCAACAGGTGTGGAACTCTGGCCGCCGGCGATCAGGGTGAAATGGTAACGTGATAATGGAATGGTAATTGGTGCGGGAAACGCTTGCGCATGATCCCGTGCATTAACCGCATTCCGATGGCATCTGTCTGGCGACCAGCCAGCGGGGACGGACGCGGATAGTCGGAGCGCGACGCCCAACTATGCGACGATCACGCCAAGGCGTCGGCGGTGGCCATGACGGCGACTTCGGTTGCGTGCTTTGCGCGCCACTTGGGTCCGGGTCCGCGCATGTAGTGCAGCTCCGGCCGATAGCCGCCGAACAGGTCCCGCTTCAAGGAGCGCCACAGCGCGGCGATGGCAACGGCCACTCGCGGGCCTTTTCGTTCTTGTCTGACCATCGAACTCATCCCTGGCGAGATCGACGATTTGCCGCCCTGTCACAGTGATTGGCAAGGCGCGCGGCGCCGCCGGTTCATGCACTGATTGTCGCACCGAGTCGTTAAAATCCGGTGAGAATTGCTGGCGATTTTTAGCTTGATGATGAACGTCGCGGCGCTTGGCGGCGGCCGGGGCACGGTGGCCGGTGCGCAAGAGTGCCAAGCGCTTCGATCAAACCGGCGGAGACGCTGTCTGGCCCATTGCTCAATCTTGACCGGCAAGTTCCTGCTCGATTGAGGCACGCAGGGGCGGCAATGCGATTTTCACGGATTCCCATATGCGTACGTTCTGCGAGTTCGATATGGTGAGCGTGTCGCGCAAAACGCTGCGCTCTCTGTCAGAAAGCATAGACTGCATCCTGAGCAGTCTGTGCGCGCAGATGCGGCTTGAAGGAATCGCGATCGATCACATCGACGGAACCGTCAAACAGCCGCGAGATGTAATCTTTGACGCCGGCGTAGTCGAAAACGGTCACGTGGGCGTCAGGGGCAAGTTCCACCATGATGTCGATATCGCTGTCCGGGCGATTGTCACCGCGCGCGCGACCCGAACAGCGCCGCGTGACGCACACCGCGTGCGCGCAATTCCGCCTCGGCATTCCTTAATTTTGTAATGACCTCGGCTGGATGCATTGAAGTCACCGATGTGCAGCGGCGGCGTGACCGCAGGGGCCTCAACAGAGAAAACACCCCTCTCATCAGATCGCAAGCTTGGTACCGGCACGGCTTGCCCTTACCCATCAGCACGACTACATCTGCGGCGACTTTCCCTGAAAACGCAGGCAGGATCGGGCGCGATGGCGCGGCAATTCATCTATCACATGCAAGGCCTTTCAAAGACTTACCCGGGCAACCGGAAGGTCTTGGAAAATATCAATCTGTCTTTTTACCCCGATGCCAAAATCGGGGTGCTCGGTGTGAATGGCTCCGGAAAGAGCACGCTGTTGCGGATCATGGCTGGCATCGACAAGGAATTCACCGGCGACGGCTGGGTCGCAGAAGGCGCGCGCGTAGGATACCTGCCGCAGGAACCGCAGCTCGATTCCGGCAAGAGCGTGCGCGAGAACGTCATGGAAGGGGTCGCATCCGGCAAAGCCATCCTCGATCGCTACAACGAACTGGCGATGAATTATTCGGACGCTACCGCCGAAGAAATGACCCGCCTCCAGGACGAGATCGAGGCCAAGGGCCTATGGGACCTCGACTTCGAAGGTCGACCAGGCAATGGAAGCGCTGGTCTGTCCGCCCGATGATGCGCCGGTCGCGACCTTGTCAGGTGGCGAGAAACGACGCGTTGCACTGTGCCGGCTCCTGCTGGAGCAGCCCGAACTGCTGCTGCTGGACGAGCCGACCAACCATCTCGATGCGGAGACGGTCAACTGGCTCGAAGGGCATTTGCGCAACTACCCTGGCGCAATCCTGATCGTGACCCACGATCGCTACTTCCTTGACAACGTGACCGGCTGGATCCTCGAGCTCGATCGCGGCCGCGGCATCCCCTACCAGGGCAATTATTCGTCCTGGCTGGTGCAGAAGCGGAAGCGTCTGGAGCAGGAAGGCCGCGAAGAGGAAGCGCGTCAGCGCACCCTGTCGCGCGAGCAGGAGTGGATCGCGGCAAGCCCGCGCGCCCGGCAGGCGAAATCAAAGGCCCGCTACCAGCGTTATGACGAGTTGCTGGCCAAGGCATCGGAAAAGGCGCCCACGACAGCCCAAATCGTCATTCCGGTGGCGGAGCGGCTCGGACAGAACGTCATCGATTTCGATCACCTCGCCAAGGGGTTCGGCGACAACCTGCTGATCGACGATCTCACCTTCAAACTTCCGCCCGGCGGCATCGTCGGCATTATCGGTGCGAACGGCGCCGGCAAGACCACGCTGTTTCGCATGATCAACGGGCAGGAAAAGCCCGATAAGGGTGCGATCCGGGTCGGGGAATTGGTCAAGCTCGGCTACGTCGATCAGTCTCGCGACTCGCTCGACGGCAAGGCGACCGTATGGCAGGAAATCTCTGGCGGCCTCGATCAATTCCAGCTTGGCAAGCGCGAGGTCAATTCGCGCGCCTATTGCGGCGCCTTCAACTTCAAGGGCGCCGACCAGCAGAAGAAAGTCGGGTCGCTGTCGGGCGGCGAGCGCAATCGCGTGCACCTTGCCAAGATGCTCAAATCCGGCGCGAACGTCCTGCTGCTTGACGAGCCGACCAACGACCTCGATGTCGATACGCTGCGCGCGCTCGAAGAGGCGTTGGAGGATTTCGCCGGCTGTGCCGTCATCATCAGCCACGACCGCTGGTTCCTCGACCGCATCGCGACCCACATCCTCGCCTTTGAGGGCGACAGCCATGTCGAATGGTTCGAGGGCAATTTCCAGGACTACGAGACCGACAAGATGCGCCGCCTCGGGACCGATTCGATCATTCCGCACCGGCTGAAATACAAGAAATTCAGCCGCTGAAGCACGAATAGACGAGCGTCGATCGTGGGGCGGGACAGCGCCTTCCACCGTACCCGGAGAAGCGAGGATGAGGTTCGGCGCGTATTCCGCCGATCGCTGGCAGAGCGGCGGATCACGCACCAAGCTGGCGCACGCCGAACTGCCCGCCGATGGCGCTCATCCGCAGCGCGGGAAGCGTTCGGCCTGAACCGCCTCCCGCTCGGCTCCCTTCGATTTTGCGCAGGATATTTGCCCGAAAAGTCTGGCGACTTTTCGAACTCATGCGCTAGCCGCCGGCGCAATAAGTGCAGCCGGCTTCCTGGGCGCGGTTAACGCCCCATGTCCCCGATGGAATGACCGCGATTCCGGGGATGATGTTGGCGGCCCATTCCTTCGCTGCCTCTTCCGGCGTCACACCGGCACTCCCCGCGAGCATTTTGCTTTGGATTTGAAGGGCGACATTGCAGGCACCGAACACGACTTCTCTTGAGATGAGCCGATCGAGCGCCATGTCATCGACGGGAAACACGCCGGACTTCGGTTGAAAAAACGGGTTCTTCACCGCCGCCGCCCGGGTCTCGGGATCGATGATCTTCATCGACTCGCCGACCTTGTATTTCTGCCACATTGCATGGTTCAGGGCGATCGGGAAGGCGCCGTGTCGCAACACGACGACCGCGCTCGCCGATTTGTTTGGCAACAGGAACGTGTAGGCGAATGCGAGCGGAAAACCGGAATTGATCTCGTAGGCATCGACCACTTGGCGATGGCGCCCCTTCAGTTTCCCCGGCCAGTCCGGACCGTCTGCCGCGGCCGGTGCGCTGATCGCTCGCGACGTTGCCGGCAAGAGAGCTGAAATTGCGAGCGCGCTTGCGCCCGCCACCCGACCGAGAAAGCCTCGGCGTGGGGTGATTTCCTGTTCAAGTTGCTGCGTGAGTACGTATTGCGAGAGGTCGCCCATTTCCTACTCCCTCGGTTTCGAAGTGATCGCTGATGCTGTGAAGCGGCGGACGGCGCGTTGGCGCTTGATGAATGGAGCGGGCCGGCAAAAAAGCTCGCTGCCTTCAAGGCGCAAAACGCCTTCCGCATGCCTCATGATTGTAATGGCTGCCGACGATCGGGGACAGGCGTATGGTGTTCAATCTACGTGCGCTTCGTGGGGAATCCGATCCTACAAAGCGCCTGCTCTCCTTATTCGGTCTGCTTGTGCGGGACCTCGTTCTGAGGCTCGCGGCTATTTCCCACATCGCCGATACCCTGATGTGGCGCTACGGAACGGACCGGGTTTGAGTTGCCAATCTACGATGGCGTCCCGCGAACCGGACGCGCACCGCCGACGGCTGGAGGTGCGCTGTCACACACGGCCGATTCGGCCCCGGACGCTAGCGCATGATCCGGTAAAGTTGCAGGGCGATTCAAAGGTCATGCGCAAAATCAATGATAATCGAGCGGGAGGCAATTCAACCTGAACGCATCCGCCCTTATAGACAGCGAAGCCTCGGTAAGGGTGCCCGCCAAAATCACTGGATCCGTTACAGGGATCTTCCCCGCACCAGGCTGCTGATTTGTGCCGAGTCTCGGAGCCGTTATTTTGGCGGGCGCCTAACTCGCGAGACGCGCGATTTAGGGCCGGCGATGCCGGCTCGGCCCTATTTCACATCGAGCGGCTCGGTGCCAACCGGCTTTCCCGTCATGTCGAGCGCGATCTTCTCCACCCGAGCTTCGGCCAGCCGCAACAATTCTTCGCAGCGCCGTTTGAGCGCTTCGCCCCGTTCATAGATCGCGACCGACTCTTCAAGCGCGACCTTGCCGTCTTCCAGGCGCTTCACGATCGACTCCAGTTCTTCAAGCGCACGCTCGAAGCTCAACTGGTCGACATCGGAGTGCGGTTTTTCGGCGTTCATCGCAGCCCATGTCTGTCTGAGCAAGCCTGCTCAAGGCACATTGCGCCACATCCTCAACGAGCAGGAGATCAGGCCCGCACAAAGTTCGTTACTACCTGGAACGCCGCGATCCCGATTTCAAGGCCAAGATGGCGGAGTGCCGCCGATCCGGCCCGTACCGCGATCAACTCGCAGAGCAACGCAGTGGGTCGCTGCCACGGGGAGGAGAAGGGACGAGACACCGCCGCGCCGCCTCCAACGCTGGCCCACCTGTCGCGCGCGAGCGCGCCACTTACGTCGTGAAGAACTTGACCAAGTGACCGTAGACTTGGTCCGGCGCTTCCTCCTGCAGGTAATGGCCGGTTGGCAGCGGCTGCGCATCGACGAGGTTGCTCGCGAACTTGCGCCACACGGTCGGATATTCGTCGGTCGGCGGCCTTCCTCGCGTTCCCCACAAGATCAGCAGCGGCATCGGGATTTGCCGATCCTTGTCGGCACGGTCCATCTCGAAATCGATCGTCGCGCCGGCGCGATAATCGCGACACGATCCGGTAATCGTCTTTTTGGTGAAGCAGCGGATGTATTCGTCGTAGACGATTTTTGGCGGGTTGCGCCCGCCACCCCGGCTTTTCAAGAACCATTCGGCGGGAACGGCGCTCATCAGCGTCTCGGGGAACGGCTCCGGCTGCGCCATGAACATCCAGTGCCAAGTATTGAGCGCCCAGTTCATGTTCGCGTTCGACCACACGTAATAATTCGGCAGCATGTCGAGCAGGCAAAGCTTCATCACCCGTTCGGGGTGATCGAGGCACAGGCGATGGCTCAGCCGCGCGCCGCGGTCGTGGCCGACCAGGAAAAACTGCTGATGGCCGAGTTGGTCCATCACCTCGATCATGTCCTGCGCCATCACGCGGAAGCTGTAATTGATGAGATTGGGGCCAGGTTCCGGAAGCGAGCTATCGCCATAGCCGCGCAGGTCGGCGAGAACGACGTGATAATGCTGGGCGAGGCGCGCGGCGACGGCGTACCACAAAACATGATTGTTCGGATTGCCGTGCAGCATCAGCAGCGGCGGCCCGGAACCTCCATGGCGCAGGCGAATGACGGCGCCCTTGGTCCGCATGTCGAGATGCTTGAAACCTGGAAACAACGCCGCCACCTCGGCCGTGCCCCAGCCGGTCGGATCGCGGGCGTAGTCGGCGGATGTTGCTTCGCCGAGGACCGCCTCCTGCTGCTGCGCAGCCGCGGGCGCCAAAATCCCCGTCGAAGCCGCGCCGGCGGCGAATGCCTGAACGAGACCGCGGCGGCTCAAACCCTGTTCGCTCTGCGTAGACGAGACTTTCGCGCTCATGTTTGCCTCCCTTGAAAGTTCCGCGAAAAGCCGCGCATGAGACCCCCGTGGGTCGGCCAGGCGCGTCGCGAACGGCACTTTAGGGCGGGATACGTTCACTTGAATCGCGTCCCGCTCGGTTTTCTTTTGCGCCTCCACCGCAGACTGCGCTCGACCTTTCTTTTGCGCATCCGTCGCGGACTGCGCTCGACGACGGATGCGAGGTGATTTTGCGCATGACCTTGGTCCGAGAAGCCCGCAACTTTTCGGGATCATGCGCTAGAAATCGGCGCCCTCCGCTGTCGGCAGAAACTGCGGAACGTACCGATGCGGGTTTTCCGCGCAAACGAATTCCGGCCATTCGCCGAAGGGGCTGATGGGACGTTCGTATGTAACGGTCGCCGACCAGCCCATCGTAAACACGTCGTCGTCCTCGACCGTAAATTCAAGTTGCAACCCCTTGCCGCGATACCCCGGATCGGGCGCGAAGCCCGGGTCGGACGTCCTCAGTTGGTTGACGCCCCGCTGGCCACGCGCTTGCGCCGTCTTGGTGGCTTCGTGATCAAGCAACCGATAGCGCTCCACGACGTGCAGCTTCTCGCTGTAAGGAGTGCCGTATACGTCGACCATGGCAAACCGGCCGACCTTGAAGCCGACGGTGTCGATCACGAGCATGTCGCCCTCGTAATGTCCGACGGAATCTCCGTACCAGGACGGCGTGACATGCGCCGGGTGCGGCACATTCAGGCGGACGTGTCGGACCTCGTGGTCGTTGGAATAGAGGATGGTGACCTTTTCCGGCTCCTGCAGAATTTCCATCCCTATGTTCCAGAAGATATAGGGTACGCCTTCTGGCCGGCACTGGTTGCTGGGGGTCGGGTAAGGCTGACCACGCAATGAGATGTTGCCGTGCTGCTTCACCACATCGGCCGCCGCGGGCTTCAGGATTGGATTGGAGTAATCGCCGACCCATTGGAAATTATTGCCGCGACCGTTCACGCGTGACCTGTTCGTGACCGGGCCGGGGCCGCCGATCGGCGGCTCGAACTCACAACAGGTCAGATGGGCCCAGATGCCGGACAGGTCCGGTGTCTTGTCTTCGAAATGCGCCGCGTTCGAGACCGGCTGGTATGTTTGCGCAAGAGCGGACCTCGAAGCCGGTGCCGCAGCGAACGCAGCGGCCATCGCCAGAACCCGGAATTCTCGCCCAACCATGCTGTCCTCCCGCCGTGATGTCGGCCCTCGCGCGCCAAGCTTAACGCGAATCCGCAAAGCGCGCACGAACCGTCATCAGGCCCGACCGGTGCTGCCTGCCGCGGAGCGCCGGCGACCTCGTCTTCAGGATAAACTCCCCGAACCTGCGACGAGCGGTAAAGTTGAACCGCGCTGCCGCATTGCCAATGACCGGAGCGCCAAATCTCGCCTTTCTGAGCTGTGGACCTGCAACCGCATACAATTGTGGATGGTATTCCGGCAGAACCATTCACGAACGGGACGCGATCAAAAAGAAAATCGGTCACCACAAGAATCGAACTGCAACCTGGCATACAATCAAAAATAGATTTTATTGCCGGTTAACCAATAATTAACATTACCTTTGTGTTAATGAGTGGTTAATCCTACATTCCCCGACGCGGCGGAACCTGATAATCTCATTCCCGATCGGAAATCGGTCCGCCGAACTCTTTTGCGTTCGAGGGGTGGGCCCATGCGTATTTGGCGTCGGTACACGGCGAAGGGTTTTTCACCATATTCCGGGATCGACTTCCATACGGTAAAAAGCGAAATCCGCAATCCCGACGGCTCCCTCGTGTTTCGCCTCGAGGCTTTCCAAGTCCCCATCGGCTGGAGCCAGGTCGCGGCCGATATCCTTGCGCAAAAATATTTTCGCAAGACCGGGATTCCAACGCGACTGCGGCGTGTCGAGGAGGAAGGCGTGCCGCAATGGCTGTGGCGCTCTGTCGGCGATGAGCCGCGGCTTGCCGAACTGCCGGGCCTCCAGCGCGTCTGCGGCGAACACGATGCCCGCCAGGTATTTGACCGTTTGGCCGGCACTTGGACGTATTGGGGCTGGAAGGGCGGCTACTTCGACACCGCCGAAGATGCCAGCGCGTTCTTCGACGAGCTGAGATATATGCTGGCGGCGCAGAAGGCCGCGCCCAACAGCCCGCAATGGTTCAACACCGGCCTGCATTGGGCCTATGGCATCGGAGGGCCGAGTCAAGGCCACTTCTATGTCGATCACCGCACCGGACGGGTGAGACGATCGCGCAATGCCTTCGAGCATCCGCAGGCGCATTCCTGCTTCATCCAGTCGGTCGCGGATGACCTCGTTGGCGATGGCGGCATCCTCCCTTTGCTTGTCGAGGAGGCGCGCATCGCCAAGTTCGGATCCGGAACCGGCGCCAATTTCTCCCGCATCAGGGGGGCGTCGGAGGGCCTGTCCAGCGGGGGTAGGGCATGCGGCCTGGTCTCGGTGCTTCGCGCCGGCGACCGCGCCGCGGCGCTGGTCACGGCAAAGGGATCGACGCGCCGTGCATCGAAGATGATCGTCGTGGACGTCGATCATCCGGACATCGAGGAATACATCGAGTGGAAGGTGAAGGAGGAACAGAAAGTCGCAGCCCTCGTCACCGGCTCACGCACGATCGCGCACCATGTGACCGCCATCATTCACGCCTGCACGCGTCCGGACGGTACGCTTGGCAATGGGTTCGACGGCGGACGGGCTGCGGCGCTCAATCGCGAGATCCGGCTCGCCCGCAAGGCGATGGTGCCGGAGAGTTATGTCCGCCGCGCCATCGAGTTTGCGCAACAGGGCTACATCGAGATGGAGTTGCCGACCTACACCAACGATTGGGACGCCGAGGCCTATCTCACCGTTGCTGGCCAGAATTCGAACAATTCAGTGCGCGTCACCGATGAATTCATGCGCGCGGTGGCGGACGATGGCGAGTGGGGTCTCACGGCGCGCGTCACCGGCGCCGTCGTCAAAACGGTGAAGGCCCGCGATTTATGGGACAAGATCGGCTACGCCTGCTGGGCATCGGCCGACCCTGGGATCCAATTTCAAACCACCATAAACGATTGGCACACCTGCCCCACGTCCGGCCCGATCGCGGCATCTAATTCATGCTCGGAATATCAGTTTCTTGACGATACCGGATGTACGCTTGCGTCGCTCAACCTGATGCAATTTCGCCGCAATCGCGCGCTGTTCGACGGCGAGGCTTTCGAGCACGCCGTTCGGCTGTGGACCGTCGTCCTCGAAATTTCGGTGGCGATGGCTCAATACCCGTCGCACAAGATCGCCCGTCGCACCGCCGCCTATCGCACGCTGGGGCTCGGCTATGCCAACCTCGGCGGTCTGCTGATGTCCTCGGGCATTCCCTATGACTCGGCAGAAGGGCGCGCTTTGTGCGCGGCGATCACGGCGTTGATGACCGGAGCCGCCTATGCAACGAGCGCCGAAGTGGCGCGCGAACTTGGTCCATTCCCTGGCTATCGCAGGAATGCGGCCCATATGCTGCGCGTGATGCGCAATCATCGGCGCGCGGTAAGCGGCGCCGAGGCCGGATATGAAGGTATCGGCAATCCTCCCGTCGCGCTCCATCATATCGCCTGTCCCGATCCCGATCTGCTCGCCCGCGCCATCGCGGCGTGGGACAAAGCAATCGAAATCGGGATCCGGCACGGCTACCGCAACGCGCAGGCAACGGTGATTGCCCCCACCGGCACCACAGGGCTGGTGATGGACTGCGACACCACCGGCATCGAGCCGGACCTTGCGCTGGTCAAATTCAAGAAACTGGCGGGTGGGGGCTATCTGAAGATCGTCAACAGGGCGGTTGCGGAAGCCTTGCGCACGCTCGGCTACGCGGAAGAGACGATTGAGGGCATTGTCGATTACGTGGTGGGCAGGGGGACGTTACAAAATGCTCCGGGCGTCGATCACGTTCGGCTGAAGGCCAAAGGCTTCACGGACGCGAAGCTCGCGGTGATCGAGGCAGGCTTGGCAACCGCTTTCGATATCCGCCTCGCGTTTAACAAATGGTCGCTCGGCGAACGGTTCTGCATCGAGGAGCTCGGGCTCGATCCCATCGCCCTTGCGGCTCCGGAGTTCGACATGCTCACCGCGCTTGGCTTCTCCGTAAGCGAAGTCGCCGCGGCGAACACCTACTGCTGCGGCACGATGACGATCGAGGGCGCTCCGGGCTTGAAGGAGGAACACCTGCCGGTATTCGATTGCGCAAACCCGTGCGGGCGGCGCGGCAAGCGCTATCTGTCCATCGAAAGCCATATTCGCATGATGGCGGCGGCGCAGCCGTTCATTTCCGGGGCAATCTCGAAGACGATCAACATGCCACACGCCGCGACGGTCAGCGACTGCAAGGCCGCCTTCATGGCCTCATGGCTCCTGGCGTTGAAGGCCAATGCGGTCTATCGCGACGGTTCCAAGCTGTCGCAGCCGTTGAACACGCAAATCTTCGATACCGAGGCGGAACGGTCGACGGCGGACTACGACGAAGCATGGTCGCAGGGGTCCCGCCCCGCCATCCGCTTCGACAGCGCGGCGGCCGTTACTCTACGAGAACCAATCGTCCCCGTTTCCGCGAATTCATCTTCGCGAGAAGTCCATCGAACTGCTCCAGGGCGACGGGCCGGCTGAACAGAAAGCCCTGATATTCGTGGCATCTTTTCGTGCGCAACCAAGCCAGCTGCTCCTCGGTTTCCACGCCTTCGGCGACGATCTTCGCCTTGATCAGCTGGCACATGGAAATGATGATCTCGGTGATCGCTCCCTTGGTCTTCAAATCGGCGACAAACGATCGGTCTATTTTCAGGCAGTGCACCGGATATCGTTGGATATAGGCCAGGTTGGAATATCCGGTGCCGAAATCGTCCAGCGAAATGCTGAAACCGAGGTCGCTCAGGACCTGCAAGGTTTCGGCGATCTTGTTGTCATTGCCCATGATCATCGATTCGGTGAGCTCAAGCTCCATAAGCTTCGGATTGCAACCGGTGTCGGCGGTGATCTGACGCACCAGCGGCAACAGGCCCTCGTTCCAGAATTGGCGCGGTGACAGGTTGACCGAAACGGCGATCGGGTAGCCGTTGTCCTGCCAGGCCCGCTGCTGCCGGGCGGCGGTCTCCAGCACCCACGCGCCGATCGGTTCGATCAGGCCGGTTTCTTCGCACACCTGAATGAATTGGTTGG
Source organism: uncultured Alphaproteobacteria bacterium (assembly GCA_963844635.1). GTDB lineage: Bacteria > Pseudomonadota > Alphaproteobacteria > Rhizobiales > Xanthobacteraceae > JAJPKK01. The sequence continues at coordinate 44,822 of CAWJPD010000007.1, read as the reverse complement.
GCGGGATCAAACCCTTTTCCCGGTGCCGCCAGCGAATAAGCGCTTCCGCCCCGACGATCCGGTTCTCGGGGATCGAGACGCGCGGCTGATAGAACAGTTCGAATTCCCCGCGTTCCAAGGCGTGACGCAAGCTGGACTCGGTCTCCAGCCGGGTCTCAGCCTGCTCCCGCATGAAGGGCGAGAAATAACGGTGACAATTGCGCCCGCTGTCCTTTGCCTGATAGAGGGCGAGATCGGCGCTTTTCATCAAGGACTCGATGTCGGCGCCATCCTGCGGAAACACGCTGATCCCGATGCTCACGGTGACGCGAAGTTCGCGGGTTTCGGCCTGCACCGGCCGCGCGAGCTCTTCGCGAATGCGCACCGCAACGCGATTGAGGCTATCGCGGTCGGTCGTCTCCCGCAGCAGCACGAGAAACTCGTCGCCGCCTGCCCGCGCCACCACGTCGCCGTCGCGCACCGATTCCTGCAGCCGGCGAGCGACTTCAATCAGCAATTCGTCGCCGATCGCGTGCCCGAGCGAATCATTGATGGTCTTGAAGCGGTCGATGTCGACATACAGAAATCCGACCGACTGTCCGCGCGCCTTCGCTGCATCGAGCAGCGCCTGGAATTCCCGCTGCACGAAAGCGCGGTTCTTCAACCCGGTCACCACGTCGTGCATCGCGAGGAACTGGGCACGCTCCTCCGCCTGTTTCAGGTCAGAAACATCGATTTCGCTGATTAAAATCGCCGGCGATCCGGTCACCGCGTCCCGGCATTCGCGCGCGGTGATCTCGTGCCAGCGAACGCCACCGGCCGCGCGGACGCGGGCGACCAGGCGTGCTTCACCGCGCTGGTTTAAGGACGCCCTGATTCTTTGATGATCTTCCTCATCGACGAAACGGGAAGCGAGATGGCCGTCATGGGTCCCGACATCACTGCGCGCGGCCGGATTGCGGTAGAGCGGCAGGCCCTCCTGATCATAAAGCGAGATCATCACCGTGGCGTGCAGCAATGCTTCCGCGCTGCGCAATGTCTCAGGGGTTTCGGAGTGATGAGCGAGACCCTCGCAGAACATCGCCATGCGGCCGTCCTGCAATCTGATGCCGCTATAGATGACTCGCAGAAGTCTTGGGGTCTCCCTTGGGGTAGAGGGTCCACAACTCGGAAAAGGTGGCGCCGCCCTTTTCGAAGTCCTCTTGGTATTGCCGTAACCGCTTGGCGACCGAGATCGACATGTCTGCGCCCAGATCGCGCGCTGTCAGCTCCGCAAGCGTCGAGGCGTGCCACACTTCGAGCGCAGCCTGATTGGCCCAGACAATCCGACTGTTATCGATGTCGAAGACCCACACCGGTGTTGTCAGCCGATCGATATGCGCCACTGGCGTTGCAGGAACAGAGCCTTGTTCCGCAGCAAGATCGGCCTTGGACAGCCGCCGCATGCCTGATCGGACGGTCGGCATCGTCAAGCCGCTTTGGCCGAGATCAGCGGCGTGGACGCTTCGCCAAGCTGTGATAGCGCTACAAAGCCGTCCGTCTTCCGGACCCGCCCGATCCAGGCGCCAACGGCGGGGTATTGCGCGAAATCGAAACCGCCATCTTCGGCGACATGCGTATAACCGAACACGCTGATGTCGGCGACCGAGTAACGGTCACCGACCAGGAACTCATGGTCGCGCAAGTGGTCATCAAGGAGTTTGAGGCCCTTGCGTCCGCGCTCCTGCCAGACCGCAATGTCATTCTCCCGCTCGGCCCGACGCGACGGGACAATCGAGATGAAAAACCGCGCTGGGGAGATGAAAGGCTCGAGCGCCGATTGTTCGAAGAACATCCACTGCAACGCCTTGGCTCGACCAAAGGCGTCGCTCGGCATGAGGCGCGAGGTCTCGGCAAGGTGCCACAACATGGCATTGGACTCGCCAATGCCGCGGCCATCGTCGAGCCGAAGGTAGGGGACCGTGCCGTTCGAATTCACGACGAGGAAGTCCGGCCGCCGCGTCTCACCCTTGAGGACATCCACCAGCACGACCTGGAATGGAATTTCCAGCTGCTTCATGACCAGGAACGGCTTAAAGCAGTTCCCTGAGCCGATGGTTGCGTAGAGCGTATGCATGACGCCTCCCCTGTCCTGCGCTTCTGTTTGCGCAATAGCGGACTATGGGAAAGCTAGCTCACTGCGTTTAAAAAACGCTTCACGGAAGCGCTAATAATCGAGCCTTCGCCACTTCTGAATGCAATGGTTAAAACTTAGGTTGGTTTGCCGCCGGCTTTTGAGCCCGGAACAGGTCGATTTATCGGAGTAAACCATCCATATCCGAATAAGCGACACATGATCGAAACATGGTTTCAAACCGACCGAACACTCGCATTGGCTTATTGCGGATTTAAAAGGGGACGTCCGGGATTTCGTGCCGGCATACGGTATATGTTCGGGCGAATTCTCGCTTTATCGTCTGACATTTGTCGCGGTGGACCAGGCCGCGGCGGGACCAACACTGTCACGCGTTGGCGGAAGGAAGGCAAAGGCGAGGCAGCACGACCGCTGTCGCGTTGTTCGCCGTCTTGGCGCGGCAATAACCAGGAAAGTCGGGTGGGATCAAAGAACAAAGCGGGGGTGACATTCGGGATTGCGATGATATTCTGCACCTCCGCACACGGCTGCACATCCCCGAGGCTGCCAGCCGTTGCGATGATTCAGTCATATCGAGGGATTTGTCATGGAAAGAAAAAAGGCGTCCGACTTCCCACAGGAGCTTCTCAGCCTATTCGATCGGTACGTGCATGGCGGGATCAGCCGCCGCGAGTTCCTTGACGGTGCGCAGAAATTTGCCGTGGGCGGCGTGACGGCAACGGCGCTGTTCGAGATGCTCAAGCCCAACTATGCCCTGGCCGTTCAGGTTCAACCAAACGACGGCCGGATCAAGTCCGAGCGCGTCACCATTCCGTCGCCCCAGGGGAACGGGAGCATCAAGGCCTACCTCGTGCAGCCCGCGAATGCCGGCGGCAAGCTTCCCGGTGTACTCGTCGTTCACGAAAACCGCGGCCTCAACCCGTACATCGAGGATGTGGCGCGGCGGTTGGCGGTTGACAATTTCATCGCGCTGGCGCCGGACGGGCTGACCTCGGTCGGCGGCTACACCGGAGACGACGAGAAGGGCGCGCAGCTGTTTACCCAGGTCGACAATGGCAAGATGAGGGAAGATTTCTACGCTGCAGCCGAGTGGCTGAAATCGCGGCCGGACTGCACTGGAAAGATCGGCGCGGTGGGATTCTGCTTCGGCGGCGGCATCGTCAATCAACTTGCCGTGCGGATGGGCTCGGACCTTGCTGCGGCCGTCCCGTATTACGGCAATCAGCCGAGTGCCGCCGATGCCGCAAAGATCAAGGCGCCCGTGCTTGCCCAATATGGCGCGCTCGATACCCGCATCACCTCGGGATGGCCGGCCTACGATGCCGCCCTCACGGCCGCACGCGTGCCCCACGAAGGCTTCGTATACGCGGGAGCCAATCACGGCTTTCACAACGACACCACGCCGCGTTACGATGAAGCCGCGGCCAAACTGTCCTGGCAGCGCACCATTGACTGGTTCAACAAGTACTTAAAGGCCTGAGACACGCGTACTGCCCAGGCTCGGAAGCGCCTCGCAAGCTTCCTCTCCGAAGCGCCACCAGCTTCTACGAGACCCTGACACATCAGCGCCCCAATCATCAGACGGTCCGAGAACCCCGAGCCTTGGCTCGGGGTCCTTTCACACCCCGCCTGCCATCGCCGGAGGCCGCGAAATGCCAGGCCGGGCATAGGGGTACCCGCGAAAATAACTGATCCGTCGCAGGACCGTTTGCCGCACCAAGCCGCTGATTTCTGCCGCCCTTCCAAGAAGTTATGCCGCGGGAGCCCTGACCGAGGTTCGAGCTATTGAAACGCGTGAACCACGTTCAAGATAAATTCCCTGTTTACCCGATCGATTAGCGCTCTTTTTGCAGTTCCCGGTTTTCTTTAGGGCAGGGTTTCGCAGCTTGGCACAACGAGCAGCTGACACATGACCGAGAGCGCCCCCACCATCTTCATCATTGATGACGACGACGCGGTACGCGCTGTCGTCAGGGTCGGGCTGAAAAACCTCGCCATCCACGCTTTGGAATTCCAGTCCGCAGAGACGGCGCTTGCTGCGATGGACCAGCAAGGCCATCCAACTCTCATCCTGCTTGATCTTGCGCTGGCGCAGTCCGACGCGCTCGACATGGTGCGTGGGCTGGGCGACAGAAAATATCTTGGCAAGGTGTGCCTGATGAGCGGCGCACGGCGCGAGCTCCTCGATGCCGTGGAGCGGCTCGGGGTCCGTGCCGGGCTGACGTTTGTCCCGGCACTGGTCAAACCTTTCAAACTGACGGATATTGCCGCCGTCGGCCAACAGGCGATTGCGGCAGCGCCGGTCGCGCCGTAGTATCGCCTCGGCGCGCAGTCTGTCATTATCTCGGCCTGACATATCCCACCCTGACGATCCTTGAGGGGCGAAGCAGCGCGAACCCTCGCCGCGCCAGTGGTTCCGGGCGGGTCGACACTGACACGGCATTTCGCTCGGACTCCCCAGCGTGAGACGGAACCCGCGCATTCGGACGGGCACCATGGATGTTTTCGATCGAGGGCGGCGTGGAGATTCCATCAGGATCGGAGGATCGAAAACATGCCAAAGAGTTGCCGGTTCCGGCTCAAAACCCCTGCCTTGGCAATTCTCGCCGTTGTTTCACCCCTGTTTGCCACCATGGCCGTGCGCGCCGCGGAGTTGACGGATATCGGCCAATATGCCGAACTTCCGGGAGTGAAACTGTGGTTCACCGACACCGGAGGCGCAGGCACGCCGGTCATTCTTTTGCATGCCAATACCGGCACCAGCGCGAGTTGGCAGGATCAGGACAGTTCCCTGTCTCGCCAAGGTTTCCGCGTCATCGCCTTCGACCGCCGCGGCTGGGGCAGGAGCACGGTCGATCCCGCGACCGGGCCGCAGCCCGGCAGCATCGCCGGCGACCTCGACGCGCTGGCCGACCATCTTGGTCTCGCGAGCTTCCACCTTGTTGGTGTGGCCGGCGGCGGCTTCGCCGCGCTCGATTACGCTGCGGCTCATCCGCAACGGCTGCGCAGCCTTGTGGTCGGAGCAAGCACCGGCCAGTTCGCCGAGGCGGAGATGCGGGACTTCACCGCGCGGATCGAAATTCCGCAATTGCGCAACCTGCCGGCGGTCTACCGTGAAGTTGGAGCTTCATATCGGGGCGCCAATCCAGAAGGCACGCAGCGATGGGTCGCGATGGAGGCGAATGCGCAGCAACCTGGCGCTCCATCGCAGCCGCTGCAAAGCCAAAATACTTTCGCGAAACTTGCCGCCCTGACGATGCCGGTGCTGGTGATCGCAGGCGATGCCGACCTGCTCGCTCCGCCGGCGCTGATGCGGCGCTGGGCGGTGCATCTGAGGCACTACGAATTTGCAACGATCCCGGATGCCGGGCACTCGATCGCCTGGGAGCAGCCCGAAATCTTCAATGACACTGCGCTGACCTTCATCAAACAGCATTGAACGAGGTGTTCACATCTCTATCACGCCGAAGTGAACCTTAGGGAGTATAGGACGGGATCGCGCCGACCACGACAGGTCGAAGATCATGCTCTCAACCGCTGCCCGCAGAGGACGCCGATCCGCCTTAGGAGCGAGCTGTCCATCCGTTGATTGCGGATATTTGCCCCGTCGTATAAATTCCCGGCATTGAAGCGAGGCTCCCATGCAACTCCTTCGCGCCCTCACTCTCGTCCTTGTGTTTATCGAGATTAATGCCGCGACGGCAGCCGAAACGTGGCCCGCTCGCCCCCTCACGATGGTGGTTCCATTTGCGGCGGGCAGCGCGTCCGATACGGTGGGGCGCATCCTCGGCGCACGCATTTCGGAAATTTTGGGACAGCAAGTCATCATCGAGAATGTCGGAGGCGCAGGCGGCATGACCGGTGTTGCCCGCGTCGCCAAGGCCGCGCCGGACGGCTATCAGATTGTGCTCGGCGGTCTCGACACCTTTGCGCAGAACCAAACGCTCTATAAAAATCCGCTTTACAATTCCGTTGCCGATTTTGCCCCCGTCGCGCTCGTCGTCCAGCAGCCCCTGGTCCTGCTGATCCGCAATGAAGTACCCGCCAAGAATTTGAAGGAATTCATCGCCTACGCCAAGGCGAACCAGAGTCGCATGGGATATGGATCGAGCGGCGTCGGCTCGACTTCTCACCTCGCATGCGCCGAGTTGAATGCGGCTATCGGCATTGATGTGCAGCACGTTCCTTACCGCGGCTCGGCTCAGGCGATGCAGGACCTGATTGCGGGCAGGATCGACTATTTCTGCGCGCTGGCTGCGGCCGCGATGCCCCAGATCGGGAGCAACACGATGAAGGCGATCGCGGTGATGACGCGCGACCGCTCGCCGGTCTTCCCCAACCTCGCGAGTGCGCATGAACAGGGCTTGACGAATTTCGAGTCCTATCACTGGAATGCGCTCTTCGTACCAAAGGGCACCCCAGCCCCAATCATCGATTCGCTGCATGCCGCGGCCGTCGCGGCGCTCGATACACCCTCCGTTGCGCAAAGGCTCAAAGGCGTCGGTGTCACGGTGGCCGCGCCGGACCAGCGCTCGCCCGAATATTTGAAGGCTTTTCTCGGCAGCGAGATTGCGAAATGGGCGATGATCATCAGGTCATATAATATCAGCCTGGATTGACGAGGTCGTTGACATCGGCCGCAGGCCGCGGGTTCTGTGCACCGCAGCACCTGCGAGACGGATGCGCTGAGCTTGAACTGCTTCCCGTTCGGTCACCTTGAATTCTGCGCATGATCTTGTCTGAATTGCCCTGCAACTTTTCGGGATCATGCGCCAGCATCAATCTTCGTAACCCGGATCACCGCGGATGAATATTCCTGCCCTTGCGATTGCGCTGCATGTTTTCGGAGCCGTTGTTTGGGTCGGCGGCATGTTCGCCATTTATGTGTGCTTGCGTCCGGCGCTGGGGACATTGGAGCCGGCACCACGACTCCTATTGATGAAGCGGACGTTCCAGAATTTCTTTCCCTGGGTCTGGATTTCGATCGTGCTGCTGCTGGTGAGCGGCTACGGGATGGTGTTTGCCGCGTTCGGCGGCTTCGCCCACCTGCCGCTGCACGTTAATCTCATGCAGGCGATCGGCTGGGTGATGATCGTGTTGTACTTCTACCTTTTCCATCGGCCATGGCTTGCCTTCAAGCGCGCCGTCGACGCGCAGGACTGGCCGAGCGCCGGCGTCAGCCTGGAACGCATTCGCCGCGTCATTGCCATCAACCTGCCGCTCGGCCTTGTCGTCGTCGTCATTGGTGCGAGCGGGCGATTTTGGGGTCTGATCACATTTCGGCGAGCACACTTTGGTCGGCCAGCCTGAGCGCTCGCGTAGGATTGAGGTGGGGTCCCTTCAGGCCGGCGGCGCCCGACGCTGGAGCGGGATGCGTTCAGTTTTGAATTGCCTCCCGCTCGCATCTTTTTGATTGTGCGCATGATGTTTGTCCGAAAAGTCTGCAACTTTTCTGCATCGTGCTTTAGACTGCGGCGCATTCTTGTCGTGGAGGAATTATGTTGCGCAGCCTGGTCGTCGTTCTCGTCTCGTCAACCTTGCCGCTCGGCCCCTCGCATGCCGCCGACGCGACGAACGGCATCCCGCCGCTCGAATTGGCGACCGTGGGCTGGTCCAAGATCGCCGACGATTTCGAGCCGCCGGCCTCGGGGCCCGGCCCCGTGACATCCGACAAGGCCCATCCTTACATTGCCAACAACGATCGTGGCCGGCAGGTGACGTTTCGCATTGCCGATCTCACCAGCCCGATCCTCAAACCCTGGGCCATTGAGAAAATGCGGGAACAGAATGTGTTGGCCGCCGCAGGCAAACGCGCCTTCGAGGCCCGTGCCAGCTGCCGTCCCGGTGGCGTCCCGGGCTTTCTGGTGATGGGGCGCGTCAACCCGCTGTTCTTCGTGCAGGGCAAAAACGAAGTGGTGATGATCAATGAAGGCGGCCCCGAGGTGCGTCACGTTTTCCTCGGCGCCGCGCATTCGGCGCATCCAAGGATCAGTCCCTACGGCGAGTCCGTGGGGCATTATGAAGGCGGCGACACGCTGGTCATCGACACGATCGGACTTTCCGATGAAACCTACATCGATAATTACCGCACGCCGCATACGGACCAGCTTCACGTTGTCGAACGCTTCCAGGTGACGGAAGGCGGCAAGACGCTGAAAGTTTCGATCCATGTCGAAGACCCCGGCGCCTTCACCGTGCCGTGGTCGGCAGAGCAAACCTATCACCGCACGCGCATGGGCAAGACGGAAGAGGCGATCTGTGCCGAAAACAATATTGCCTTCGACGCCTCGGTGTCGGAAATCCCCAAGGCTGACAAGCCGGACTTTTGATCCCACTTCGGCGACCGTCGCAGCCCGGTGAGTAACCCATGTCACCCGGAACGGACTCTCTGGCCCTTCTCAGAAAAAAGCGGGAGCTGCGCGGTTCGGCAGCGGTCGAAAGAGAAAACACCTCTCGTGCCGCGAGAGAGGGCGCCGAGTGGGCCAGCGCTCGGCGGGTCGGAGGCTGAGAAGGTTTCGTCGTGTCCCTCCCGAATCGAGGAGCAGCGTCATGTCACCGGATTGCATCTGCAAACGCGCCCTGTTTCAGCGGGTTTGCTCGTTTGCCCCGATCGCGATGCTTTTGGCTTTATCCTTGTTGCCGATCCGCGCAGCGGCGCAGCTCGCCGATGAGCCCCCGCTCACTCCCGGACTGCACGTCCTCAAGCTGTCACAAGAAGGCCAGCCCACGATCCACTACGCGATCCGGATCCCCCGCGACTATTCCCCGTCTACGCCCGTCCCGCTCATCCTTGCTTTGCATTACGGAGTGCGCGGAAACGCGACCGGGGCCGGCGGAGAGATGGTGCAGATACTCATCGGGCCCGCGCTCGCCGAGCTCGGCGCCATCATTGTCGCGCCGGACTCCGTACGCGGCAATTGGAGCACACGCGAAAACGAAACGGCTGTGAATGCCCTGCTTGACATGGTCATGGCCCGCTACGCGATCGACAAGAAGAAGGTTGCCGTCACCGGCTACAGCATGGGAGGCACCGGGTCTTGGCATTTCGCGGAGAAGTTCCCGGAACGATTTAGCGCCGCGATCCCCATCGCCGGCAAGCCGCCGGTGTCTGCGGCGGGATGGCGACTGCCGGTTCTCGCGATTTATTCTCAAGACGATCAAGTCTCACCCTTCGCCCCAACGGAAGCGCGGATTGCGGAACTTCAAACAGCCGGCGTTGATGCAAAGCTGATCCCGCTCTCCGGCATCAGTCACTACGAGACCAACCGCTTCACAGGTGCATTGCGTCAGGCGGTGCCGTGGTTACGGGAGGTCTGGAGCCAGTAGTCCGGGTAGATCGTAGGGCAGGCAACGCTTACACGGCCATGCCGCTTGCACAACACGCAGGCGCGTTGCCCACGCTGTCGGAGGTACGAACAATGGCGGACCGCGTGGGGCAAAACCGCCACTGAGAGTTCGAACCATTGGAAGCGTGATGGCGCGCGATTTTGCCCCATCTGCGTGGCGCGCTTCCAAATGACCGGAATCCGCGCCAGAGCAATGGCCGAATCGGGTGCCGCTCATCGCGGGCGGCAGCCATCGAGAAATAGCCTGATCGCGGCATGCAGGCGGCGCTCTTCCTGCGCCGGCGGTTCTCGGCCCGTCAACAAAGCGAGGGTGCGCGGAATTCCGGCCACCAGAATAAAGAAATTTGCGGCGGTCATTTGCGCGTCGCCAAGCTCGATGAGGCCCTGCCCCGCATATTGCTCCAGAACGGAAACAATCATGTCGAGCACACGGTTGCGCTCCATGAAAGGCTTGATGAGATCGGGAAACCGGTTCGCGTCGGCGATGAACTGGCGATGAAAGGCAATTGCTTCCGGCCGCAATACAAGGTCGAGGAGTTTGCGCCCGAAGCCGAACAGCCCTTCCTCGATGTCGTCAGGTATCGGCGTCGTCAACTGGAGCGTGCCGATGGCCTCGTCCATCAAACGCCGGATCGCCCCGGCAAACAGCGCCCCCTTGTCGGAATAGCGGGAATATATAAAGCCTTTGGCAACTCCCGATTGGCGCGCGACTTCCTCGACCGAAACGCCGGTCCAGCCCTTTTGAAGGAACAGCCGAAACGCGGTCGCGAGCAGGGTCTGGTGACGCCGCTCCGCCTCTTGCCGGGTCGGCCGGCCACCGGGGCCTCGCTTGAACTCGCCGCCTTCGAGCGCCAACCAAGTTTGCGGCGCCCCATCCGGTGCGGTCGGGACCGTTTGCGTCACCGCGCCCCTGCCGCTGGCAGCCTCGGCCGCAGGCAGGTCCGGCGCCTTGCTGGCCGCCCGGCGCGCCCGTCGGCGCGGATCGGCAGCCGCCGCCTCCGCTACCTCCTCACGCGAAGGCGGCGTGGGCGGGGACTTGCTGTGTCTTCGCTCCAGCTCCACATCTCCCCGAGAGTCCTGCGCGTTCCTGGCTCCCTCCCCATCCCGTGCGCTCCTGCCGAATCCCCTCCGCGTCCCGGCCGGATGCCTCGGCATGGGTGCCCGATAAGCTCAACCTCTTGCGCGGCGCCCGTTCGCCCCCTGCCGGCTGGAAAGGAGACGGGACGCCGCCCGAGCCAGGCGCGGATGCCTGCCTGCGCCGCTGCGGCCCTTGTGGTGGGGGACTGCCCATGATAATGCAACGATACCGTTCAGTTACAAAAGGGTCAAGTCCATGGGCGGTCGCGGGATGATCGTCATTGCGGCAGTTCTGCTGGCCGGAGTGGCTGGTGGATGGTGGTGGTCGAACCGAACGGTGCCGCCGCTGGAATGGCAGGGCTACGCCGATGCCGATTTCATCAAGGTCGGGCCGACGCAGCAGGGTCTTCTCATGGCTCTCCATGTGGCGCGCGGATCGAGGATCGAAGCCGGCGCGCCGCTGTTCGATCAGGACGACACCAGCGACCGGGCGTCGCGCGAACAAGCGATGCGACAACTCCATCAGGCCGAAGCGCAACTCGGCAACATGGAGGCGATGGGGCGGGACACCGAAATCCAACAAGCCGACGCCAATCTGATGGATGCGACCGCCGCCCGCGACAAGATCCAGTCCGATCTCGATCGCAATGAGGGCCTCTTGAAATCGGGCGGTGCCTCGAAGCAGCTTGTCGAGAATGAGCGTGCCGATCTGCGGTCGGCGAATGCCAAGATCCAGGCATCTGAGGCCGCGCTCGCGCATTTGCGCGAACCGATCGGCCGAAAGGGCGAAATCGCTGCGCAGCGGGCCTTTGTCGAAGGCGCCAAGGCGGCATTGGAAATGGCGCAATGGCGGCTCGACCAGCGCCATGTCACCGCGCCGGCCGATGCCGTCGTCGCAGATGTGCTGGCCCGCCCGGGCGAAACCATGCCGGCGGGGGGGCCGGTGGTGTCGCTGCTGCCGCCCGGAAACATCTATGTGCGCTTCTTCGTCCCGGAGTCGCGACTGGGGCAAATCCATCTCGGCGACCGCGTTTCGCTGCGATGCGACAGCTGTCCGCCGGACCTCTTCGGCACCGTCTCGTTTATCGCTCCGCAGGCCGAATACACCCCCCCGGTGATCTACAGCGAGGAGAGCCGCGCCAAGCTCGTCTACACGGTCGAGGCACGCCCTTCGCGCGAGCAGGCAATGCTGATCAATCCTGGTCAGCCAGTCGCGGTCCGGCCGATGGCGAAGGAAATCGCGGCGAGATGAACGGCCTCGTCATCGATGTTCACGACCTGCGCAAAAGTTTCGGCGCCCATCGCGTCGTCGATGGCCTCAGTCTCGAAGTCGCCAGGGGCGAGATCTGTGGCTTCCTGGGCGCCAATGGCAGCGGCAAAACCACGACGATCCGAATGCTGTGCGGCCTCCTTGTTGCCGACGCCGGCCATGGCACCTGCCTCGGCCTCGACATCATCCGGCAAGCCAGCCTGATCCGGCGCCAAGTCGGCTACATGACCCAGAAATTCAGCTATTACGAAGACCTGACCGTACGCGAGAACCTCGACCTCGTCGCCAGCGTGTACGAGATGCCGCGTCCGCGCGCGGCGGTCGAAACGATGATGCAGCGCATGGGCCTTGCCGATCGCCGCAACCAGCTGGCCGGTCAATTGTCCGGAGGTTGGAAGCAGCGCCTGGCGCTCGCCGCCTGCGTCCTACACGCGCCGAAGCTGCTGCTGCTCGACGAGCCGACCGCGGGCGTCGACGCCAAGGCGCGGCGCGAATTCTGGGACATGATCCACGACATGGCGGGCGAGGGCCTCACAGCGCTCGTTTCCACCCACTACATGGACGAAGCCGAGCGCTGCAACCGTATCGTCTATCTCGCCGAGGGGCATATCGTCGTGCAAGGGACGGGCGAGGATATCGCGCGGCACTCCGGCCTCATCACCTTCGAGGCGACCGGAGAGGATGTCGACGCAGCGGCGCGCGCGCTGCGTCGCATGCCGGGTGTCGAAGCCGCGGCCGTATTCGGCCGGGCCCTCCATGTCGCCGGCACGGATCGCGGTGCGCTGAAAGCGGCGATCGAGTCACCGCAATTCGACGAGCTGTCGTGGCGCGAGGTCGAGCCGCGGCTGGAAGATGTGTTCATCCACATGCTGAGCGTCAAAGGAGAAGCGTGATGGCGGCATTCTCGCTGCGACGCCTCCTCGCCCTGCTGCGGAAGGAATGGATCCAGGTCACCCGCGATGCCATCACGCTGCGCTTCATCATCGTGGTGCCAATGCTGCAGCTGTTCCTGTTCGGCTACGCCATCAATACCAACCCGCAGCACCTGCCGGCCGGCCTGCTCACAGTCCAATCCTCGAAATACGAGCGCACCGTCATCGCCGCGCTGCGCAACAGCGGCTACTACGATATTCGCACACTGCAATCGGAGGCCGAGGCGGAGCATGCGCTCGCGAGCGGCGAACTGCTGTTCGTGGTGCAGTTCCCGCCCGACTTCGACCGCGCCGTCGATCGCGGCGAAATTCCCTCGGTCCTGATCGACGCCGATGCCACCGACCCGAGCGCGATCGGCAACGCGACGGCGGCGCTCGCGACCGTCGCGACCGTGCTCAATCGCGACCTGCCGCCGGTGCGGCAAACGAATGCGACGCCGCCGTTCCAATTTGTCGTCCACGCCCGATACAACCCCGAGCAGCTCACCGCGCTCAACATCGTGCCCGGCCTGATCTGCGTTGTCGTGCTGATGTCGACGCTGTTCATGACGACGTTGTCGATCACCAAGGAACGCGAGCGCGGCACCATGGAGAACCTGCTCGCGATGCCCGTGCGTCCGCTCGAAGTGATGATCGCCAAGATGATCCCCTATGTGGTGATCGGCTATGTCCAGGTGCTGTTGATCCTTGCCGCTTCGGCGCTGTTCTTTCAGCTGCCGATGCGGGGAGATTTGGTGACGCTCCTCGTTGCGCTCGGCATTTTCATTGCGGGGAACCTGGCGCTGGGGATCACCTTCTCGACGGTTTCGGCCAACCAGATGCAGGCAATGCAATTCGCACAGATGTCGCTGCTGCCGGCCTTCCTGCTGTCCGGATTCATGTTCCCGTTTCGCGGCATGCCGCAATGGGCGCAATGGCTCGGTGAACTCTACCCGACCACGCACGCGATGCGCATCGTGCGCGGCGTCCTGCTCAAGGGCAACAGCTTCGGCCAGGTGATGCCGGACCTTTGGCCGATGGTGGCGTTCGTCGTCGTTGCGGTCCTGCTCGCGGGCTGGTGCTATCGCGAGACGCTGGACTGAGAGGTCACGGGGGTCGGCCGGCGGGTCAGTCAGACAGCCTTCCCAATGACCAAGGATTATCGAGCGCCGGTGAAGAACTCGGTGAAGGTCGGAGTTCGGCCGCTTGTCCGGCGCCACGTCGGTCCGGTTCCACCAGCCGCCGCCGAGCGCCTGGAACAAGGCGGCGGTATCGGCGAGCCTTGTCGCCTGTGCCTGCACAAGGGCGAGCCGCGCCGTCTCATTCTGGCGCTGAGCGTTCAGCAAAGTCAGATAGGTGATGGTGCCTTCCTGGTACTGCACCCGTGAGAGATCGAAGCTTTCCGCCGAGATCCGCACGGCGCGCTCCTGAGCCTGAACCGCACGGGCGTCGTCCTGCAATGCCCGCAACGCATCGGCGACGTTCTGGAATGCGGTGATCACCGTATTGCGATACTGCGCTTCGGCCTGTTCGTAGGCGGCAACGGCGGCGCGCTCCTGATGGTAGAGCTGGCCGCCGTGAAAGATCGGCTGCGTCGCTGCGGCCGACAGGCTCCAGATCGCGTTTTGCGGATTGAACAGCTGTGCAGGCTGGGTGCCGTTGGCGCCATATTCGGCGGTGAGGTTGAGGCTCGGCAGCATGTTTGCGATCGCGACTCCGATCTGAGCGCTTGCCTGATGGAGTTGCTCCTCTGCGGCACGGATATCGGGGCGCTGCTGCACAAGCCTTGACGGCAGGCTGACCGGCAATTCCGTTGGCAGGTGCAATTCCGAAAGCGAGAGTGCGGCACCCCCGCCCTGATTGGGGAACCGTCCGGTCAGCGCGGTGAGCAAATGGCCCTGCAGGGCGAGCTGCCGTTCCAGCGGTGGCAACGTCGCCTGGGTTTGCGCCAGTTCGGATTCCTGGGCCAGTACGTCGGTGCGCAGCGCCGTACCGGCTTCGAACTGGGTGCGCACCACGACGAGTTGCTGGTTGATTGCGTTGATGATGTCGCGGGTGGTGTCGATCTGGGCGCGCTGCGAGGCCTGCTGGATCGCGGCGGTGACCACGTTCGCCGTCAAGGTGAGATAGCTCGCCTCGAGCTCATAGCGCTGGTAGTCCGCCTGCGCCTGTGCCGACTCGATCTGCCGCCGCTGGCCGCCCCAAATGTCCGGGGAATAGGCGACGTTCACCGTTGCCTGGAAAAGGTTGAAAATCACCGGGGGAGCAGGAAAGCCGAAAGCTTGCGGATTGAAGCGCTGCCGGGTCGCGGACTCGTTCGCATCGATGGTGGGGAACAGCGTGCCCCTCTGCGCCCGCAGATTTTCTTCCGCCTGGCGCAACGCCGCTTGCGAGGCCTGCAAACCGGGATTGGCGGCCAGAGAGCGCGTAATAAGGTCATTCATTCGGCGCGAGTGGAACACCGTCCACCAATCGCCCGGGATGTCCCTGCCTTGCTCGAATTTCTGCGCCGCGCCATTTGGACCGGGCGACGACACCGTGCCAGTCATCTTTGCGTCAGCCGAAAACGACACGTTCTCGGGCGTCGGGATGGGCACGAAATCCCGACCCACGGCACAGCCGGCGAGTGCGAACGCCATGGCGAGGCCGGCGACGCGGGACGGCCGGCGGTCGATAAATGGGAGCAGCGGCGCGGACGCCGGCACGGGATGCGATGACATTTTGAGTGATACGCGTGATGCCGTGGTGTTCGGTGCGAAGCTCTACGCATTACGCACAGCACGCCTACATCGATGACGGCGCGCCAACCGCGACACTCGCGCGCTTCGCTCACCGCATCACCGAGACTTCAACGCCACACTCACAACCGACGCAACATCAATCAAATTTCAGGGACGATAGCGCCTCTGCGCAACACTTCGCCAAAGCCTGAAATATGATTGCCATCATTAATAGAAACAAAATGTTAACAACGCCTTTCAATAAAATTCTGCAGTAATGCCAATGAAAATATTCTGTCGGGCGACTTATATCTTATATGTTTGGTCAGCTATTCAGATTTTCGCGACGCAGGTCAGACGGCAGGGCAAGCATGCGCTCGTCGCTCCGCGCGCGCTGCGCCCCGATGCGCCGCAGGCGTTCCGTCAAAAACGCGCGGAGGTGCCGAACCGAACGATCCTGATGACGTCATGCCGATTGAGCTCATCGATCCCAGGCTTATCATTGGGTTCGGCAAGGCTGCGCAACACCAGCGATATGGTTCCCATGCGGCGCGCCAGTGCGACCGCCTCGGCTTGTCGGGGTGTCAATTCGACCGTCGCGATCTTGCCGGTAACGACATGCTGGCCGTTCTTCTCTTCCACGGTTTGGTCGATCGCCAGCACGGGAATATTGGTCAGCAGGGTCTCGCTGGAATATTCGTCGTTCCCGTTTGTCGCTCTTTCAGCACGCGTCAGGATGAGATCCACCCGGTCCTTGGGAAGGATGAAGCCGACCGCAGCTGCTTCGGGCGAAATTTCGATCGACATGGCGCGCATGCCGGACGGCAGCATGGCCGCCATGTAGCCGGCGCCGTCCGCCCTGATCAGTTTGGTTTGCCGGATCGGTTCGCCACCCACGAAGGGGGTGCGTACGACGGCGCCGGAAAACTCCTGGAGCCCGGCGGGATTATCGGACTTGCGGATATATTGGTTGTTGGTAGCGTTGCTTGGCCAGGATTGCCATTGCACATTCTGCAGCGAGAGGCGGTCGCCGATGCCGAGGTCCGCCTTCGCGACCATGACCTCGGTCGTGTCGGTCTCCGGGGCAGCCTCCTGCACGATCTGCTGGACCGGCGTGTTCTGGCCGGAGGCAAGAATAGCGGCGCCAACGCCAGCGACGCCGGCAACGCCAAGAACGACGAGGCGAGCAATTTTCATGGAAAACAGACCTGCTTCTACGCGCAAAATCGCGAATGCTTCAGGCGAGCACGGAGCCGCGAACACCGTTGCGCCGGACAGTGGGGCGAACGGGCGCGCTTTGCTAGCGTGCTTCTCGCACCAAAACTACCGCCTCATATGTAAAGGTTCGGTAAATCCGGCTTCTCACCGCATCGGGGTTTGATGCAAGCATGGTTGATTTCATCGTGTTGTCACGGAACATGGGCAAACGGCGGCCGACTGATTTCCAAAGCCATCGGCGCCGTCCGCGTCCGACTTCATCCCGCCGCTCGGCCGCGCTGAACTCTCACTGACAGGCGAAATCCTCCGCGCCTTTGGGCTGGCATTGCGCCGGCCAGCCCCTGGCACGCCAATAATCGACAAAGCCGAGGTCGCGCACCACGGTTTTGAACTGCACGGTTTGTCGAACCGGGGCGTAGCTCGGGTGCCAGAACCAGGTCGCGGAGATCGGCTGGAAATAATCGCCCCGCACTTCGTCCTGATAATATTCCAGCACACGTGCCGGGGCGCCGACATGGAGGAAGACAAAGCTCAGATTCCCAAGCCGCGGCAAGGTTTCTGGTGCGGCCGCGCGGACGGGCGCGGAACTCGAGGAGTTTTGCCGCTGCGTCTTCCATGCCGGGCGGGTAGTTTGATGCCGGAATGAAGCGGATCTCCGCCGCCGCCTCGCGATATCGTCCGGCCGAAGCCTCGATCAGAGCGAGTTCGAGCGTGCGACCCGGACTGAACGGCTTGAGCATGGCGATCGCCTTCTCGGTGTCGCCGTCGAGCCAGACGATCTCTGCGGTGTCGGCGGTGTAATTGATGATGGACTGCTCGACATCCTGCAGATGGTCGCGCATTGCCAATGACTTTTTGATGCGGCCCAGTGCGGCGACGAGTTGGCTGTATCCGTGCAGGCCATCGGCTTGGTTCGGGTTTAGCGCCAGCGCCTGCTTGAATGCGTCCTCGGCGGGCAGCGGCTTTCGTTGCACCATGTCGGCATAACCGAGCGCGACGAAGCCATCGGCATTGCCAGGATCGAGCTCGGTGGCACGATGGGCGAGAGCATCGCTGCGCGGAACCGTGCGCTCGACCACTTTGCGCTCCTCTTGCGGCATACCGCCGCGCAGCGATGGCGCAAACAGCGGCGTCAACGCATCGCCGTAGGCGAGCAGCGCCGCGGCGGGCGCAAAATCGGGCTCTCGCATGACCACCTGTTCGAGGATGACAGCGGCGTCCGCAAGCGCCCGTGGCCCCCGCCCGCGTGCAATGTCCTTGGCGCGGAGGAAATCGAGATAGCTTGCGAAACTGTGCGTGCGGCTGCGGATTGCCGCGTCGGCCGTGACTGGAACTTGCAGTGCAGTGGCGACGCTGCGCGCGATCTCCTGCTCGACATCGAAAATGGCCAGAGCTTCGGGGTCGTAATCCTGCGCCCATAATTGGCGCGCATCGCTCGCACGCACGAGCCGCAGGCTGAGACGCGTGCGATCGCCCGTCGATTGGGCAGAGCCTTGGACGAGGTAGTCGGCGTGAAGCTCTGCGCCGGCGGTTTTGGCATCGCCGTTGGCCGGCTTCAACATGAACGCGGAGCTGCGCGCTACCACGGCAAGACCGCGGATACGAGTCAGCGCGGAGGCGATCTCGTCCGTCATGCCATTGGCGACAAAGCCTTGCGTCGGGCCTTGGGAGCCATTATCGAGCGGCAGTACGGCAACGCGTGGCGTGCGGGCGGATTGCGCGGCCGCCGGCACAGTCGCGATCGCGACCCAGCCAAGGGCAAACGCGCACACGACCGTTCCCACCGCACGAGTGAAATTCGTCATACAGCTGTTCATCGCGTTTCCTCCGAACCAGGATCATAGCAGAATCGACCAGACGCGCTTGAAGCGGCTCTGCTCATGATCCCGCGGCGCGGATCGATACTGTACCGAGGCTCCCGGCTTCGGTAGAGTGGCGGGCGTCGAAGCGGGTCTGCACGTGAACGTTCGCCCGCTGCAGGCCGGAGCTGCGAACGGAATGCTTGGCGCACCTACGCGGTCGATGACGGACGGTTTTTCCCGTTTCCTCCAGCCCGGCCGGGTGCACCGGCGCATCTATACCGATCCGGCGATCTTTGAGCTGGAGCTTGAACGCATTTTCAGCGTCGCCTGGATCTATGTCGGGCATGAGAGCCAGATCAGGAACCCCGGTGACTTCTACTGCACACGGATCGGGCGCAAGCCCGTCGTGATGGTCCGCGACGCGGGCGGCGAGGTCAGGGTCATCCACAATCAATGCGCCCATCGCGGTTCGCTCGTGGTGGCGACCGAAAAGGGCAATGCCGGCGAGTTCACGTGCTGCTATCACGGCTGGACCTACCATCTCGACGGCCGCCTCAAATCGGTGCCGCTGGCGCAAGGCTATCCGTGCGATTTCGATCCGGCGAACCCGAAAACGGCAATGACCGCGGTGCCGCGCGTCGCGAACTATCGTGGTTTCGTGTTTGCAAGCGAAGCCGAGTACGGACCGAGCCTCGAACGTTTCCTCGGCCATATGGCAACCTCGCTTGACGACATGGCGGACCGCGCGCCGGACGGCGAGATCGAAGTTGCCGGCGGCAGTTTCCGTCATGCCTACAATGCGAACTGGAAGCTCTATCTCGAAAACCTGTGCGACGCCGCGCATCCGATCTTCACTCATCGCTCCTCGATCGAGGCGGCACAGCGGCAGTCCGACGACGTGCATTCGGACGGCTCCGGCGAGATCGCGATCCGCCAGATGCGCCAGAACGGGGCACCTTACAGCTTTTGGGAAACCCAGGTCGGCATCTGGACCTATCCGAACGGGCACAGCTATCTCGGCGATTATCATGACGATGCGAAGCTTGTCGCCGCGCTCAAGGACCCTGTGTTCCGCGAGTACATCGCCGCGCTGGAAGCGAAAAAGGGCAAAGAGGAGTTGCGGCGCGTGCTCGAGACGCGACGCTGGAACAGCAACATCTATCCGAACCTGTCGTTCATGAGCCAGTTCCAGCAGCTTCGGGTCGTTCATCCGATCGCGGTGGACCGCACCGTCGTGCATACCTACAATTTCCGCCTCAAAGGCGCGCCCGAGCAGATGTT
This sequence comes from uncultured Alphaproteobacteria bacterium, assembly GCA_963844635.1. Lineage (GTDB taxonomy): Bacteria > Pseudomonadota > Alphaproteobacteria > Rhizobiales > Xanthobacteraceae > JAJPKK01. The sequence goes on along the minus strand of CAWJPD010000007.1, from coordinate 25,084 downwards.
CCGCAACACCATCAGCTTTGCCAATACGGTGAACGGCACCGGTTCGCTGGTGCTGACCGACGATCTCGAAATCTACAATCGCATCGGCCTCGGACTTTCGAGCGAGGGCGCGGAATGGATCGAGATCGGCCGCGGTTTTACCAGCGACGTCGGCGATGCGCATGGCGGTCGGCGCGGCAAGAATTCGACCAGCGAAATCTATATCCGCAACATGCTTGATGCATGGGCGGGCTACATGTCGAACGGCAGCGGCGCCGAAACCAGGGTCGAGGCAGCATCCTAGCCCGGATTATGCATGAGGGCTGAAAGTTTTGCGGCGACTGTGGCAGGAAACGGCCGATTTACTTAGACAAGTTGTTGTTCCGACAAGTTGCCTCGCGTATCAACCCTGCGCCACAGCCGCCATGACTGACGATACGCTGCTTCCCTTCGACCTGCCAGCGGTGCGCCGTAAGAAACTCACAGTCGATTTTGCCGGCGGCAATCAATCTTCCGATGCCGGACTGCTGTTGCTGCGCGAGGCGGAGCGCAGGCTTGGTGTTTGCCGACGGCTGGCGGAGGCGATGCCGGATCGACGCGATGGCGATCGCATCCGCCACGCGATGTTTGAGATGGTCATGGCGCGCACCGCGGCGATCGCTTGCGGTCACAAGGATGCGATCGACCTCGACCGCCTGCGCCACGATCCGTTGATGAAGGTCGCGGTCGGGCGCTGTCCGGACAGCGGTGCAGCTCTCGCCTCGCAATCGACGATCAGCCGCCTGGAGAATACGCCGTCAAAGAGCGAAGCGGCGCGGCTCTGCGCAGCCCTCATCGACCAGGTCGGCGCGACGGTGAAGCCGGGCAAGCAGGCGATACTCGACATCGACGACACCTTCTGCGCCGCGCATGGCGGCCAGCAACTGGCGTTCTGGAACGCGCATCAGGACGAACGCGGCTTTGCGTCAATGCACATCTATCATGCGGCGAGCGGCGCACCGGTCGCCGCGATTCTACGCCCGGCGCGAACCCCGAAAGGCACCGAGGTGTGCACCGTCATCAAGCATGTGACGAAGCACCTGAGGGAATATTGGCCGCACACCCGCATGGTGTGGCGCGGTGACAGTCATTATGGGCGCGTCGAAGCCATGGAATGGGCGGAGGACAACGGCGCCGACTATATTTTCGGCCTTTCCGGCAACGCCGCGCTTGATGCGCTGGCAGCCGAGACCGCCGACAATCTGCGCTTCCATCATGCCAAGAGCAGCCACACCAAGCTGCGCTCCTATGCAAGCTTCATCTATCAGGCCGGCAGCTGGACACGGCCGCGCAAAGTGGTGGCGCGGCTCGAATGCTCGCTGCAGCCTGACACCGGCGAGGCGGTCACCTCAACCGGCATGCGCCAGGAGGTCGACATCCGCTACATCGTCACCTCGCTCAAGGGCTCGGCGCGGCATCTCTACGAGAATGTCTACTGCCAGCGCGGGCAGATGGAAAACCTGATCAAGCTGCACAAGGCGCAGCTGGCGTCCGATCGCATGTCGTGTCACAGCGCGACCGCCAACCAGGTGCGGCTCGCTCTGCACACCGCCGCGTTCTGGCTGATGCACGCCGTGCGCTCAGCCATTCCGCAAACAGACCCGCTGGCGACCGCCGAGTTTGCCACCATCCGCGAGCGTCTGATCAAAATCGGCGCCCGGGTGATCGAACATATCGCGCGTATTCGCATTCAGTTGCCGACGAGTTGCCCTCAGCGCGTGCTGTTCCGCACCGTCGCGCTCGGCCTGATGCCATCCGGTCCATGAGCCCCCGGGGCGCGATGCCCGCCGTCGCCGCCGCTCACGGCAGATCAACACCGACGCGTCGCACCGCGAGTTGCTCCAAAACCGATCAGCCGGTCGGAGCGAACGTATGCGATTTGCCAACAAACGTGGAAAAACGCCCCTCGTCATGCATAATCCGGGCTAGTGTTCCGTCTCTAACCTTTGAACTCCCTTCAATGTCATCGCCCGGCGCGGGGTTCCCCATCGTTTGGCCACGTCAATGCAGCAGTCAAACAAACCGCGCTTCGAAACGGCCAAACGATGGGGTGCCCCTGGACCTGGCGATCCAGTAACCACCGGAGTTTCGCTTTCTATTGCGAGTAACGGGGTTACTGGATGCCCCGCTTAAAGCGGGGCATGACGAAAAAAGGGGATTAAATGTTAGAGTCTAGGACGCTGGTTCTGTAAAGCCGTAGGATGGGTTGAGCTGTTGCGAAACCCATCGCTTCGCGGCTCTTGATGGATTTTCGCCACGCCCTACCCATTCAACAGATACGCCATACAATTCGAAACAATTCGAATTTGGAAAACGCAGAAATAGTCCGGCTCATGTCGAGAGAGCGCAGCATGGGGGAGCGAGGCGAAGTCGGCAGCGCGCATGGGGATCCCATTGCGGCGCCGAGGATTCGGCAAACACGAGCGCCGCTCGCGGCCAATGATTGCGAAATCTTCCTGCAACATGAAGCGCGGCTGCTCGACGAGGGGTGCTTCGACGATTGGCTGGCATTGTTCACGCCGGACGCTTGGTACTGGGTGCCAAGCGAACCGGGGCAGGCAGACCCGTTCACGACCGTGTCGCTGATCTATGACGACCGGCGGCTGCTGGAGACGCGCGTGCGGCGGCTCGCGAGCCCTCGCATGTATTCTCAGGAGCCGCGTTCGCGCACGACGCGCATCATCGGAAACGTATCGATCGAAGCGGCCGAGGCGGCGGCGGCGACGGTGCGCTCGAAATTCATCATGATCGAGTTCCGGCGCGACCAGCAGCGGCTGTTTGGCGGCACCGCCCTTCACCGTCTGATCGTCGCCAATGAGACGATCAAGATCGCATGGAAGCGCGTTGACCTCGTCAATTGCGATGCGCCGATGGACGGCATTACCGTGCCCTTCTGATCCCTGTGAGCCCGCGCCGGTCAGCGCCGCTTCGACGCCAGGAGCGGTCTCAAACGGAGCGGTCGCAAACGTTTCGCCTTCCGTCCGCTCTGATAAAGTAGCCGGGCTGCACAGCTGTCAGCGCACCGCATGGCGTAAAAAAAATCGAACGCGAGGGGGAGGATAAAATGCCAGGCAATCGGACCGTGGCGGCGGCGGTCGCCAACGATCTCGCTGGCTATGGCGCGCGGCGCTGCTTCGGGCTGCTCGGCACCGCCAATTTCAAGATTTCGCATGCGCTGGTCGAAGCCGGGGTCGAGCTGATCTCGGCGCGTCACGAAGGCAATGCAGCGGCAATGGCGGACGCCTATGCCAAGGCGTCGGGTGAACTCACGCTGGTGAGCGTTCATTCCGGTCCGGGGCTGACCAATGCACTTACCGGCATTGGCGAGGCGGCCAAGAGCCGGACGCCACTCCTCGTGCTCGCCGGCGACGTGCCGGTTGGTGCCGTGAAAAACAACTTTTACATCGAACAGGCCGAGCTGGTGCGCGCCGTTGGCGCCGTATCGGAGCGGCTCTACACAGCCAAATCCGCGCGCGAGGACGCGCGACGCGCCGTGGCCCGCGCGCTTGCCGACCGGCAGACGGTCGTGCTCAGCCTGCCGCTCGATGTGCAGCACGCAGATGCCGTGCTGGACAACGCGCCGCCGCGCTTGCTGGAAACACCCGGTCGAATGCAGCCCGACCCCCACGCCATAAAGCGGCTCGCGGATGCCGTCGTGGCCGCAAAGCGCGTGCTCATTCTCGCCGGGCGCGGGGCGGTCGTCTCCGGCGCCGAAGACGCGTTGCTCGCACTGGCCGATCGGCTGGGCGCACTCCTTGCGACCACGGTGTGCGGCCACGGCCTTTTTGCCGGCTCGTACTGGTCGCTCGGCATCTCCGGCGGGTTTTCCTCTCCGGCGGCCGATGAACTGATCAAGGACAGCGACCTGTTCGTTGGGTTTGGCGCGAGCCTCACCGACTGGACGACCAAGCGCGGCAAGCTGATCGCGCCGGACACCGTCGTGGCCCAGGTCGATGTCGACGCCGTGAGACTTGGTTCTCACACGCCGATCGGCATCGGCGTGCTGGGCGATGCCAAAGCCGTCGCCGAGGCGCTGTCGGCCGAACTCGATAGGCGCGGGGTTGCTGCGCGGCCGGGCCGTCGCACCTCCGCGACGGCCGAACGCATTCGCAACGGCAGCAATCATCACGCCGCTTATCGCGACACCTCGACAGAAAACTTCATCGACCCCCGGACGCTGAGCAAGGCGGTCGATGCCATGCTGCCTGCCGATCGCGTCGTCGCCTCGGATTCCGGGCATTTCGGCGGCTGGGTGCCGCAATATTTGCGGGTGCCGAACGCGCGGGCCTCCTGCCTCAGCCATTCCTTTCAGTCGATCGGCCTCGGGCTTGCTTCGACGATCGGCCTTGCGATTGCCAATCCCGGCAAACTCGCGGTGCTCGGCGCCGGCGACGGCGGATTTTTGATGTCGATTTCTGATCTCGAGACCGCGATCCGTCTGAAACTGCGGCTCTGCATCCTGATCTACAATGACAGTTCCTACGCTGCCGAAGTCCATCTGTTTCGGCCGGCAGGGTTACACCACCGATATCGTCCGTTTTCCCGATACCGATTTCGCCGCGATTGCCCGCGGTTACGGCGCGCGAGGCGCGACGGTACGCACAGTGGACGACCTTGCGCCGGTCAAGGCATGGGTCGAGGAGGGCGCTCCGGGCGTGTTCGTCATCGACGGCAAGATCAACCCGGACCTCGAAGCAGACTGGCACGCCGAGCACTTCCCTTCCTGACGATCGTCTGCTGTGATGACGAAAGGGCGCGTGACCGGACAACAACAGCACGCAGAGAGACGGGAGAGAAAAATGGCGCCACGGCGGTTAAAATCCCTGTTGTTGATGGTGGCGACGGCAGCGGCAGCCCCTGCGTGGGGCCAGGCGCAGTTGCCGGCCCCGACGCCCACGGCCGCCGAGGCGAAGACCGCGGCCGCCATCCCGGACTTCTCCGGCATTTGGGCGCATCCCTATCTGACCGGCTTCGAGCCGCCGGCGTCGGGCCCCGGCCCGGTGCGGAACCGATCGCGCACGCGCACCGGCGTCGGCAATTTCGGGCAGCTTGTCGGTGATTACACCAACCCGATCCTCAAGCCGAGAGGCGGCCGCGATCGTGAAGCAGCACGGCGACTTCTCGCTCTCCGGCCAGATGTACCCCACGCCGAGCAATCAATGCTGGCCGGGCGGCATCCCCTACATCTTCTGGGACTATTTGATGGAAATGTTCCAGGAGCCGGACCACATCACGATGATGTACCGGCATGGCGATGAAGTCCGCCATGTGCGCGTCGGAGGAACCCATCCGGCGAACGTGACCCCGTCCTGGTACGGTGACGCCGTCGCGCATTATGAGGGCGATACGCTGGTGATCGACACCGTCGGCATCAAGATCGGGCCCTATGCGATGGTCGACATGTACGGCACGCCCCACAGTCCGGCGCTGCATGTCGTTGAACGCTACCGCCTCATCGATTACGACGACGCGAGAGGGCGCGCTGGAGCGTAACGAGAAGGAGAATTCCCGCGGCGTCTATTCGCAGTTCGATCCCAGTTATCGCGGCAAGGTGCTGCAGTTGCAGTTCACGGTCGAGGACACCGCGGTGTTCACGACGCCCTGGACTTCAACGATTACCTACCGGCCGGCGCTCGGCGAATGGACCGAACTGATCTGCGCGGAAAACATCCATGAGCCGACGAAGCAGGGTGAGAGCGCTGTCCCGACCGCAAACACGCCGGATTTTTGAACAGGGCCCGAAGACGAACGCCAGCGCCAAACACAGTCACCGCCCGGCCTGACCGGGCAGTGACTGAGAATGGCGGGGTGCCTCAGGGCAGTGTGAACACCATGAAATCCCCGGTCGGGCCGCCGCCCTGGCCGCCGGGCAGGTACGCGCCGCCGGCGACATAGAGGTTCTCGGCGTCGCTGGTCGCTCCCGCGGCGTGGCGGCCGTGCGGCATCGGCGCAAGAATACGCCATGTGTTGGTCTTCGGATCGAAGCCCTCGTTCTCGTCGTTGGTCCTCTTCTCCTGCGGGAGTTCGCCGCCGAGGACGATGGCGAGACCCTTGTAGGCGGCGTAGGCGAGGCCGCTGCGCGGCGTCGGCAGCGGCGGCCCCGACGTCCAGCTGTTGGCCGCCGGATCGTAGATGTCGTGCATGTCGGTGCGGTCGCCGGAACCGGTGAACCGGCCGCCGATGGCGTGAATCTTCCCGTCAATGGCGATGACTGCCATGTGATCCCGCGCCTTCGGCAGGGGGGCCAGCGCCGTCCAGGTGTTGGTCGCAGGATCATAGACTTCGTTGGTGGCGACAGTGTCGCCGGACGGCAGGCGCCCACCGATCGCATAAACCTTGCCATTGAGCGCCGCGACGCCGACCGATCCGCGGCCGAACTTCATCGGCGCGAGCGCGCGCCAGGAATTCTTTGGCCGGGTCGTATTCGAACACGGCCGGCTGGCCGTCGCGGTGCACGCCGGCGCCGACGAAGCCGCCCACGGTGATGACCTTGCCGTCGACCACCGCGATTCCCATGTGGTCGAGACCGCGCGGCATGGGATAGCGCACCCGCCACTTTCCGGTGGCGATGTCATATTCCTCGTTGTGCGGCACCGAGGTGGCGTTGATGTTGCCGCCGATGACGTAGACCTTGCCGGCGACCTCGGCGAGCGCGACCTCGGAACGCGGCGTGATCATCGGCGTCTTCTGCGTCCAGGTGCCTTTTGCGGAAACGGCCGGCGCCGCCGTCTGGCTGTGCCCGACCATGGGGGCAGCGGCCATGAGCGCGAAAGCGGTGGTGGCGATCAGGTGAATGGCTTTCATATTGTCCTCGATGTGCCTTGAAGTGCGGGATCGCGGATGCGGATCGCGATGCGGAACGCACATCCGGGCTCGCGGCGAGGCAAGCCGGACGCCTTCGTGCAGTTGCTCTCTCAGAGTGGGACGGGGCCGATCGCCTTCTCCAGATTGTCGTAATGCTTCGCGCGCCGGCGCCGTGTGCAGGCGCGATCGGTCTTCACGTCGAGATGGTTCATGGTGATGACGCGATAGAGGTCGATCATCTGCTCGGGCGTGCGCACGATATCGCGCGGATCGCTTGCCGCCGGCGGATTATAGCCGTCGCCCCAGAACACGAGCCCTTCTCTTTGGCATGTAGACCAGCAGATTGGCGACGTTATGGCTCGTGCCTTTCATGTGATAGAGTCTCGATCGTCTTGCGTGCCGTCGGTCATCACCTTCTTGTCGCTCACGGTTTCGAAGGTCGCCGGGCCGGGGCGTTTTCGACAGCAGGTCGGGCGCGATCGTGCGCGGCCGCGCCCAGGCACGCTTCGAAGAACGGCTTGTTCGTCTCGTGCGTGACGACGGTCGCGCCCTTCGCCACATAGGTGCGCAGCCCTCCGGCATGATCGTAATGCGCATGAGTATTGATGACGTAGCGGATCGGCTTGTTGGGGATGAGCTTCTGCGACCTCGTCCATCACCGCAAGCGAACGCGCCTCGCTGGCGATGCCTTCGACAACGACGACGTGATCCTTGAACTCGACCGCCCAGCTGTGCGCGTTCGGCGTGCTCAAGTACCAGACGCCATCGGCAAGCTTGTTGACGTTCACGCGAGTTGCGGGCGGCGCGGCCTGCCGGACGGTGCCCGGCACATCGACCGAAACCGCGGCATTGGGCTTCACCGCATTGACCGTGATGTCCAGGGTCGGGAAGCCGTCCTCGGTCTGCACGATATGTCGCGGGAATTTGACGCCGCCGAAATCGGCGTAATCGGTGTAGGCAATGTCGACCGGAAAATCGCCCACCACTTCGCTGGTCGACAGGTAGCTCACCTTCTCGACGAGGTTTTGAGCGTTCAGGGTCGCCTTGACTTCGCGGCCATCGATGCTGACGGTCACCGTGTTGCCGTCGACCTTGCTGCCGTTGGCAAGCGCGGCCTTGATCACGCCTTGAGGCGTGGCCCACAGCTGGAGCAGGCGATCCTCGACGGCGGCGGGATTGGGAGCGGGCTGGGCGCCGTCCTCCTGCCAGGCGGATTTGCCGCTGACCACCGCAACGGTGCGCTGATCCGCAGCAACCGGCTGCGCCGCGCCGCCGCGCGGCGGATGTTCGCCCTGCGAACGCACCTGCACCAATCGCATCCCCGGCGTCTGGTAGTTGATCGACGCATCGTAAGTGCGCTGGATGAAACGCGGCCATGCGCCGCCCGGCTCGTAGGCTTGCCCGAAGCCGAACACGAAGCCGCTGCCCGTGTATTCGATCGAGTTCAAGCCGTTCGCGCCCATCGCTTCGGCCGCCGCAGTGAGCCGGTTGGTTTGCGCGTGACCGGATGTCGCCGCGAGCACGACGGCGAGACCAGCCAAAAGTGTCGATTGCATCCGCATTCCTGAGCCTCCCAAATTCAGCGGACGGCCGCGCCCTGCGAGGACAGGCCATCATTGGCCCGGGCGGGGCGCTGACACTGCATCGCGGTCGCTCAGGTCAAAGGCCCTGGCCCCGCGGCAGATCGGGCTCTGCCAAGACGATTTCTACCCTAGCGCATGATCCCGAAGAGTTGCAGCCTTTTCGGACAAAGATCATGCGCAAAATCAAAAGGAACCGAGCAGGAGGCGATTGAGCCGAACGCGTCCCGCTAACGCATGATCCCGAAAAGTTGCAGACTTTTCGGACAAAGATCATGCGCAAAATCAATGATCATCGAGCGGGAGGCGATTGAGCCGAACGCGTCCCGCTAACGCATGATCCCGAAAAGTTGCAGACTTTTCGGACAAAGATCATGCGCAAAATCAATGATCATCGAGCGGGAGGCGATTGAGCCGAACGCGTCCCGCTAACGCATGATCCCGAAAAGTTGCAGACTTTTCGGACAAGATCATGCGTAAAATCAATGATCATCGATCGGGAGGCGTTTCAACCTGAACGCATCCCGCTCTAATTGCAGCAGCTCGCATGGACGGCACGGTTGCCGAACGCAATTCGCGCAATCGAAGTAAGTCCAATTTTGAGCTTCCTGCGCTCCGCTCGGCGGAAGTCTGCGGAAACAACAACGGCAGGCCGTTCAAGACGCCGGCCTGCCGTCCGAGCGGGTTGGGAAATAGAGAGTTATCGAAACTGCATCATTGAGTCTGCTGGATGGCGGAGAGGATCCATGGTCCGCCGCCACGGCTGCGCCGGAACGTCCACAACTCCGTGACCTCTTGAAGCCGTGCAGGGTCGCCTTGTACGACCTGACCGCTGCGGTCCACCATCCAGTCGTTCATGGCAAAGCGCATCGCGACGGTCGCGTATTCGGTGTCGCCCTCGCGCCAGGCTTCGCTCAGGTCGCCCTGCAAAAGCTTCACGTTGGCGACCCGGTTCGTCATTCCGCGGCTCGCATTCTGTGCGAGGTCCTCGGAGAAATAGGACAAGCATTCCGGTGTCATGCGCGCGCGCAAGGCCGCGATATTCTCCGCGCCATACGCGGTCTGGATTTCACCGAGCAGGCGCTCGAAATCATCGTAGTCGTGACCGGTGATGCCGACTGCATCTCCGTGCGGCATATTTCCACCGCCGGACCCCATCATCGATCCGGACTGACCGTAATCATTGCCATAATCGTTATGATAGCGACCGGCATAGGCCGGCTGATTGCGGCTCTGGAACCTGTTCCACAAGAACCTGGCGATCACCACGATCACGAGCAGCTGGAAGATCAGGCCGAGGAAAGAAAACAATCCACCTACCCCGCCCAAAAAGCCGTGGCCAAACAACAGCCCGAAAAGCCCGGCACCAAGAAACCCCGCCATCAACCCGCCGAACAGCCCGGGCCGTCGGAAGAAGCCGCCCGGATAAGCTGGCGCCGCCGGCCGCCCCGTGTTGTAGCCTGGCTGCGTCGTTGAGCGCTGGAACGGCGATGCGGACGGTGCCGTCGAGGTCGGGGGAGGGGCCGAAAAGGTACGACCGCCGCGACTGCCGAGGCTCAACCCGTTTCCGATGCGGGCATCCGCGCCGGACGCGAACAAGCCAATCGAGGCCGCGACAAAGGCGATCATGGCAATCGCGCGGAACATCGAGCGCAACATGTTTCTCTCCGAGAGAACGCGCCCGCTCACCAGCGAGCGCCTGGTAAAGTCACGCCACATATCGGTACGGTTGCGCGTTTTGAGAAGAGGCCGACTTACGCGATGAAAACACGAGATTTTCTACGGCTCCCCCGGCCGACGATGCGAAAGCTAGTCCGCTCCCGGAACGGCGCGCGCGAGCCCCGGGCGTTCGGCGTACACCGGGCGAGCCGCCGCGCCGGCGCTTGGGGGTCGCGCCAATCGGCCCGTTGCACTAACTGAGCCGGTGTATCGCGGCTCGGAAGGGCGCGCCCGGCCATAGGCAGCGGCAGCCCGGGCTGCGGCGGCCACCCCCGCAACAGCGGTTGGCTCGCAGATGCTGCGCCGGCTGGTCCGTCGCATCAGGTCGACATGCATGTGGTCGTAATGAAACGCATTGGATCCCGGCGCCAGCACGGTCGTGAACATTTCGCAGGCGCCACCCTGCACGTCGTGCAAAAAGCCCTGCTCCTCGGGCGCGCCATGCCAGCCGTCTTTGACGGAGATTTTTCGACCGTCGGCGAGCGTGAAGGCAGCGATATCGAGCGCATTGCCGAACGCGTGTTCGGATATCTTTGCATTCGGGTCGCCGTTCATGCCGCGGCAGGAATAGGCTGAGATCTGCCTGATCTCCGCGACCGGTTGGCCAAACCAGCGCAGCGCCGCCGGCTGCACTTGCTCGGCAACGAATTGGTTGAGCCTTGCCACCAGCGGACATGCAAGCGTTGCCGGCGGAGAAAGGCCGGCCGGACCAGTGGCGGCGCCGTAGCGCGGAGTGCCGAGCGGTTGGGGGGACGGTCGTTGGGCGATCGGCTGTGGGGGCGGACTGGATGACGGCGGGTACACGGGCGGCGCACCATAGGCCGGCGGCGAGGCGTAGCCGGGCGGCGGCAGGTAGGTTGGACCGCCGCCATTGGATAAATCATTCGAAGCGGCGGTGCGCGTGCTCGCCACCGGCCCGACGCCGGGAGGCGCTAATGACAAGGGCGCACCCGAAGCGCTGCCGGAGTAAGCACCGCTCCCCGCTGCGGTAGCACTTCCTGCGCGCCGGAGCTGCCGAGTGGCTGACGATCCCTGCCGATCGTAGGAACTTTCTGAAATCGGCTCCGGAGGACGCGTCACCTCATCTGCATAGCCGAGCACCGCCGAAGAGCCGAGCGTCGATATGCGTAACGGATAATCGGCGCCGCACATGCCCGGCCCGTCAATCCGCTGCACGATCGCGACGCCGGGGCCTTCCGTGACAGCGCCCGATTGCATGCACGCGATCTCGGCCTCGCTGCGCCAAGGATCGCGCTCCACCAAGCTCATGCGGGCGCAGCCGGCGAGAACGAAAAGCAGCAGGACGACAACAGTAAAGCCGAAATATACGCCGCGCGACATTCGCGGAAAATGCGCGGCTCTCCGTTAACGGCCTTTCAACATTACCGGTCCGATCCGCGATCGGCTTACGCGAGACTGCATCTATGGTTAATCGCGCGCGGCGTAGCGCCCTCTGAAAGCGCGCGGAAAAAACGAGGCCGCCCTCCGGGCAATTTGACGTGCATCGGCTGATGCTTTTCGAAAATTGCAAGCCTATGGTTGCGGGTGCACGCAGCCAATCGTCGCGGAGGAAGCCATGCGGGCGAAGCGGGACATTTTCGGACCGGCCATTCTGATTGTGTGCGCGGCAACCGCGGCGCAAACGCAAGTGCAACCTCCGGCGCCGCCGGTCGCCAGCAGTTCGAGTCCCGCGGCAATTCCTGACTTCGCCGGCATCTGGTCTCACCCCTATTTCCCGGGGTTCGAGCCTCCAGCTTCGGGAGCCGGCCCCATCGTGAACAAGTCGCGCACGCGGGGAGGAGCCCGCGCCGGGGTCGGCAATGCCAACCAGTTTGTCGGCGACTTCTCCAATCCGATCCTGAAGCCCACGGCGGCAGAGACCGTCCGGAAGCACGGCGAGATTTCGCTCGCCGGCCTGACCTATCCGACGCCCAGCAACCAGTGCTGGCCGTCCGGCGTGCCCTACATCTTCTTCCAGATCGGGGTGCAATTGTTGCAGCAAGCCGACAAGGTCACCCTCCTCTATCTTCGCGACCATGAATTCCGACAGGTGCGGTTGAACGAGCGACATGGCGCGAAGGCGCCCTCCTGGTACGGAGATTCCGTCGGACATTATGAGGGCGATACGCTCGTGATCGACACCGTCGGAGTGAGAACCGATTCGCCATTCGCCATGCTCGACATGTATGGCACGCCGTTCAGCAAGGCCCTGCACGTGATCGAGCGCTACCGGCTGATCGACTATGACGACGCCAAGCTGGCGCTGGAACGCAACAGCAAGGAGAACATCCGCTTCGGCGTCGGCGTCGGATCGCTCGACTTCGATCCAAATTACAGGGGCAAGCACCTGCAGCTCACCTTCACCGTCGAGGATGATGGCGTTTTCACCATGCCATGGTCGGCGACGATCACCTACGCGCGGCCCTCTCGCGGCAGCGACTGGGAGGAGCATGTCTGCGCCGAAAACATCCACGAATATTTCAGCGAGGGGAACAGCGCCGCCGCGCCGCATGCCGACAAGCCCGATTTCTGAGATTATCGAATTTTGAGGCGATCGTTCCGCAGCCCGAACGGTGGCAGGCGCCGGCCCGATTTCAGCAGGCTGTTGAGAACGCTCTGCCGCCGCCATTCAGGGACGGCGCGGAGCGCCAAACCCGCCGTTCCGCGATGGCCGGTATCGGCCAATCGGGTCGATTGGACCACCACATTCTCTTGTCGAAAGGCGGCTTTGGAATGCGCGTCGAAGGGCGCTTCGGCCGACATCTACGGCATCATCGATGATGATGAATTACTTGCTTCCTTGTACTGCGATAATAAGCGGGCTCCTGGTTTCCGCGCAGACCGCACGTGTGGTCTTTCGGATTGTAGTCGAGGCATGGGTACCTTCGAAATCGCGCAGAGGAGTCTCCGCCTGGTGACGTCGCCCCAAACGCGCTTACATTCAAAACTCCCGAAAGCACCAACACGGACATGGCAAACAAAATGAGGGTCGTGGTGTTATTTCGTTGACTGCTGACCAGCTTGGCCTTCAACATGCTTAGCTCCTTTACGGACAATCGAACAACCATAGAATGGTAAGACAGTAGCGGATCAAAGTCGATACACTCGTGCGATTTACGTGCAGCGAAACGGGCTACGCACGCGATCCCGCGCTCTCTGACCGATCGTGCCGACCGGAAGCGCTGCTCGTGTATGGACAACTCGCATCAACTACATCGTTGGGTCGATATCGTTACCGGGGGTAATGCTTGTTTTATCCTTTACATCCTGTGGCCAAACGATGGGGAACCCCGCAGCCGGGGGACACTGTGACAAGCAAGTGTCAGAAAGGGAACGGATCGGCCTTCTGAAAGCTAAAGCGCAGGACCAGAAGCGGCAGCGCGAGGCGGCACGGCCACGGACTTACGCCCGCGTGCGATTGTTGCTAGAATCGCGAGAACGACCGCCCGAATTTCCGCGCCCAAGCACATGCTTTGGCGCATTCGTCTCAGGAGGACGCATATGACGATCACCCGTATGGCGATCGACAAGGCTCTGTATTTGAGTGTTGCAGCGAGCGCACTGTTGCTTGCTGCGGCGACGACCCCAACCCTCGCGCAACAACCCCCGGCGACTGCCGCCGGCGTGGCGATCGACGGCGACGATATCGGCGGTGTCGTCACAGGCCCGAAGGGACCGGAAGCGGGCGTGTGGGTCATTGCCGAAACCACCGATCTTCCCACCACATTCGCCAAGATGGTGGTGACCGACGATCAGGGCCGCTACGTGATTCCCGACCTTCCCAGCGCCAATTATACCCTTTGGGTCCGCGGCTACGGCCTCATCGATTCGCTCAAGGTGCAGGGCAAGCCCGGCCAGCATATCAACCTCACCGCAACGCCTGCGCCCACCGAGGCCGCCGCGGCCGAGTACTATCCCGGAATGTATTGGTACTCGCTGATGAAGATTCCGCCGGTCAGCGATTTCCCGGGCACCGGTACCGGACCGAAAGGCAACGGCATTCCGGCCACGATGCGCTCGCAGAACGCATGGATCGATACCATCAAGAACTCGTGCCAATCATGCCACGCACTCGGCTCCAAGGGCGTGCGGACCCTGTCACCGCTACTCGGCCAGTTCAAGAACTCGCATGAGGCCTGGGAGCGGCGCGTCCAGTCCGGACAGGCAATGACCAACATGGCGATCACGCTCGGCCGCCTCGGCCCGGACAAGGCGATGGACCTGTTCTCCGACTGGACCGACCGCATGGCGGCCGGCGAATTGCCGTTCGCCAAGCCGGATCGGCCGCAGGGTATCGAACGCAATGTCGTCATCACGATGTGGGATTGGGGTACGCACGGCATGTACCTCCACGACGCCATCGCAAGCGACAAGTACAACCAGCGCGTCAACGCCAATGGCCCGATCTACGGTTCGCCCGAGGAAAGCTCGGATTTCGTGCCGGTGCTCAACCCGGTCACCAACACTTTCTCGACCATCACGCATCCCTACCGTGATCCGGACACGCCATCGAGCAAATCGCTCACCGCCGGGCCCTCGGTCTATTGGGGCGACGAGGCGATCTGGGACGGCCATACCTCGATCCACAACCCGATGATCGACGATGCCGGGCGGGTGTGGTTCACCGCACGTATCAGGGCCGACGAAAATCCGGCCTACTGCAAGAAGGGATCGGACCTCACCTCGGCCAAAGTGGTACCGCTTCAGGAATCGCAGCGGCAATTGTCGGTCTATGATCCGAAGACACAGAAATGGTCGCTGATCAGCACCTGCTACTCGACGCAGCACCTCAACTTCGCTCACGACGCCAACCACACCTTGTGGACGAGCGCCGGCGGGCCGCAGAGCGGCGTGGTCGGCTGGCTCAACACCAAGATGTATCTGGAGACCGGCGACGAGGTCCATTCGCAGGGCTGGACTCCGATCATCGTCGACACCAACGGAAACGGCAAACGCGACGACTATGTCGAGGCCAACCAGCCGCTCGACCCCACCAAGGACAAGCGGGTGTTGGCGGCCTTCTACGGCGTGCAGGCGAGTCCGGTCGATGACACCATCTGGGGCCAGTCGATGGACGTCGGCTTCTCGCGGATGGAGCAGCCCGGCTACATCGTCCATCTCATCCCCGGCTCAAATCCGGCAGAGACGGCGCTGTCCGAACTTTTCACGCCGCCGGATGAAGGTTTTGGGCCGCGCGGCATCGATCTCACCACCGACGGCGTGGTGTGGACCGTGCTGTCGAGCGGGCATCTGGCGAGCTTCGATCGCAAGAAATGCACGCGCGAGATCAAGGGACCGGAAGCCATCACCGGCAAGATGTGTCCCGAAGGCTGGACACTGTATAAGTTCCCGGGACCGCAGTTCCGTGGCGTCACCGACAAGGGCAGCGCGCAACACGCCTATTATGTGTGGGTGGATCGCGACAACACGCTCGGCCTCGGCCGTAACGTGCCGATCGCCTCGACCAACGGCGGCGAGGCGCTCACCGCGCTGGTCGACGGCAAGTTCGTGACGCTGCGGATTCCCTATCCGCTCGGCTTCTTCTCCAAGAATGCGGATGGCCGCATCGACGATCCGAACGCCGGCTGGAAAGGCAAGGGCGTGTGGACCACGTTCGGCAGCCGCGCCTCGTTCCACAATGAGGGCGGCATCGAGAATTCGCCGAAGCTGTACAAGGTGCAGATTCGCCCAAATCCGCTCGCGGATTGACGCGCAGCGTACGGAACTGAGTATGATCCTCATCGGTCCGCGGCGGGGCAACCTGTCGCGGGCCAAATGTGAACCGGGAGGGCATTCTTTTCCAGGCTGGCTCAAGTGCACGCGTAGTCTGGATGAGCGGCGCGTTGCGGGATCGTGTTCTCCTACACCTGAGCGCACCGCGACATTCGGGACGCGCTGCCGACCAACGCGCCGCGGATTTCGCGCCGACGCCGACCAGGTTCGCAGAATGCCGAGGACGGCGCTTATCCGGGCTACGATGCTCAAGACTCATTGCGGGTAAGCGTGACTTACAGGAGAGTTGAAGATGATTCTGATACGTTGCGTTGCGCTTGGTTGTCTCTCATTCGCAGTCCTGATCGGAGCCGCATCGCCTGGCCGGGCGGACTGGGCCGGGATCTGCTCTTGCAGATCGGACGCGTGTCATGGAAGGTGGGAACTGAGAGCAGCCACGGCGAAAGGGTTACATGACCAGTGCATGCACAGGTCGAACGAGCACGGGTTTCTATCCCGGGTGCATCGGGTGCCTTGACCGAACGTTCGCGCTGCGGCGCAGAAAACTGCACGTCGGGAGCAGCTGTTTGGGCCTTGCCCAACTGATGCGGCCCCGAAAGTCCGCTCCCGGCGTGCCGTTCGTGATTTTGCCGCTATGCCAACGCCCGAACGATTGCGGTAGCAATCATCGCGACGTCTTTACCCGGTGGAGACATGCACAACCTCCGTCCGAGAACAACTCAGCAAAAATAATACTTTTGCAACGAGGGTCAAGCCCAGAACACCCTTACACGTTCATTTGAACATTTGAACGTCAGGTCGATTTGGCCGTTCGCAACAACGACGCGGATTTTCTGACAAAGCCGAATGTAAAAGCACATGTTGATGTGCAGGCGCCGTCATGGAGAAAGCACGATCACGACGGATGGTTTGGCCGCCTGGAGGGCTGCCGCGAAAATAACTGCTCCGACACTCGGTTGAAATCAGCAGCTTGGTGCGGCGACGGCTTCCGAGATCGATTCAGTTTTTCTTCGGTACCCTGAGCTGAGCGACGTTGTTTTCTTGACATCTCGTGAAGGCCCCATGGACGTTCCGCGCCGAACGGCACGCCCATGATTGTCGAACGAGTGGCTTCACGCCGGCAGAGGCGTGCCGCACACCGTCCTGAACCGATCGATCACGGTTGCCAGGACTTCGTCCCCGGGGCGGTTCCACCAATCTTCGGAGAAAATTTCCACCTCCTGGACTCCGCGATAGCCAGCCTTCTCCACCATCGCGCGAATTGCCCGGAAGTCGATCACGCCGTCGCCCATCATGCCGCGGTCATTGAGCAGATCGCGCGTCGGCACCAGCCAGTCGCAGATATGGTGAGCGACGATGCGCCGCCCGGCGCGGGCGATCTCCTTCTCCAGCCGCGGGTCCCACCATACGTGATAGGTGTCGATGGCGATGCCCACGCCGTCGCTTTCGAGCGTGTCGGCGACGTCGAGCATTTCGGCAAGCGTGGTAACGCAGCCGCGGTCGGCGGCATACATCGGATGCATCGGCTCGAGTGCGAGCGTGATCCCACAGGCGCGCGCTTGGGGCAGCACCGCGGCAACCCCCTCGACAAAAAGCATTCGCGCGCCGCCAAGGTCGCGCGAACCGGGCGCCAAGCCGCCGCCGATCATCACGACGCATTCGGCCCCGATCTCGGCCGCCTCGTCAATGGCGCGACGATTGTCGTCGACAGCGGCGGAAAAACCGGCCCTTCCCTGCGCGCCGAACAGGCCGCCCCGGCAATAGCCGGTGATGCGCATGCCGTGGTCTTTGAAAATGCGGGCCGCCTCGGCGATCCCGGTGTCGAGCACCATGTCGCGCCACGGCGCGACGCCGACAAAACCGTGCCGCGCGGCCGCGGCGACCGCCTGCGGCAGGTTCCATTGCCGGCGCACCGTCGCAAGGTTGAGCGATACACCCTCAGGCATGGTGAGGGGAGGCCGAGTCCGGGGCACACGCGACGCGATCAATCATCCCGAATGACGACCAACTCACCGCGCGAGCCACTCGGGCACGCGCTTTAATGAATCTGCCCGGGCGGCGACATCGGTCCCGGTGTGAATGCGACCGGTGCCGTCGGTCGAGAATGCGTAACCGGTGCGTACCTGCGGCGGACGGTTGGGGTGATCGAAATCGTGCAGCGCGCCGGGATACACGACGATCGACACGCGTGCGCTGCGACCTCTGGCCCCGGCAACCATTTTCTCGCAATCTTGAGGGGAGGCGACGTCGTCGGCGGCGCCGAGCAGGATCAAGGTCGGCACCCGGGCGCTCCAGGCTGTGGTATCGAGGCGGCGGCAGGCCGGGTAAAGCACCACCGCCGAACGGAAATCGGGCGTCTCGTCGCGCTTATGCTGTGGGCGTACCACCCACAGCACGCTGCTGCCGCCATTCGCCCATCCAAGCAGCGAAATCCGGTCCGCCTTGACGTCCGACTGCTGTTCCAGCCAGTGCCGCACCGCATTGACATCGGCCACGCGCTCGCGGTCGGGACGGACCGTCCGGGTGCGGCTCCTGCACTGATTGCCGAGGCCTCGCGACCCGTAACTTTCGGGGTAGACCACGACAAAGCCGTCGGCGGCGAGCAATTGACCCCAATCCTGATATTTGCTGGCGATCTTCCCCGCCGCATTGAACAGCCCGGCACAGTCATGAAGGCCGATGATGGCCGGAAACGGCCCCGTCCCCGCCGGGCGATAGACCGTGACCTTGAGCGTCACTTCGCCTTCACAGATCTCCACCGCTTCCGGACCGGATGCGACGGCAGTGCTGCCGGCGGCGAGATGCGTCGTCGAGGCTAGGACCACAAGCGAGGCGAGGCGATGAACAATGCGCGCGATTCGCATTCAGTATGTACCCAGTTCGCCCGCCAGCCTGTATAACATGGACCGCTCGGGAGCGAAAATTACCTCCGGGCAAAGCCCTCGGATCAAAATTGAGCCAGCCCATGCTCAGTCATGTCTCGCTGTGATTCGCAAGCCCCCGCGCGTGCCCTCGGTCGCGAGAGTCTCGCCCGTATGCTATCTCAATACAAATGCAGGGAGGATGGAATGAATTTCAACATTCGACCATGGCTGGCAGCGATCCTGGCCGGCGCCGCCATTGCCGCGGCGGTTGCGGTGGCCGCAATCGCTCCCGCGGCTGCCGATGACGCAAAACCTGCGATCCCCCAGTTCCAGGTCGATGCGCTGTGGCCAAAAGCGTTGCCGAACAACTGGATCATCGGACAGGTCGCCGGCATCGCGGTCGACCGCGTTCGATCGCATCTGGGTTGTTCACCGGCCGAACTCGCTCACGCCGCGCGAACGCGCCGCGGAGCATAATCCAGCCGGAGTCGAAGTGCTGCGTCGCCGCCCCGCCTGTGTTGGTGTTCGACCAGTCCGGCAACCTGGTGAAGTGGCTGGGGAGGTCCAGGCGACGGGCTATCAGTGGCCGGAGAGCGAGCACGGCATCTACGTCGATGACAATGATTTCGTCTGGCTTGCCGGTAACGGCAAGAAGCGATGGCCAGCTCCTCAAATTCACCATGGACGGCAAGTTCGTGCTGCAGATCGGCAAGTCGGGCGAAGGCAACGACAGCAATTCGACCGAGCGGCTCGGCTCACCTGCGGACATCGCAGTCGATATTGCCGCGCATGAAGTCTATGCGGCCGACGGTTATGCCAATCGCCGCGTCGTCGTGTTCGATTCCGAGACCGGCGCCTACAAGCGCCATTGGGGCGCTTATGGCAAGCGGCCGAGCGACGCCAAGACGCCGCCCTACGATCCGGCGAAGCCGGCCTCGGCCCAGTTCGGCAACCCGGTGCATTGCGTGCGCATCGACGTGGATAATTTCGTTTGGGTCTGCGACCGCACCAATGATCGCGTCCAGATCTTCCGCAAAGACGGCACCTTCGTATCCGAACACGTCTTCGAACCAAGAACCCGCGCGCGACTGGATCGGTCTACGAGATCGCCTTCTCGCCCGACCGCGCGCAGAAATTCGTCTACATGATCGACGGCGCAAATGGCGAGGTGCGCATCGTCGACCGCGCCAGCAAGCAGGTCTTGGGCCGGTTCGGCAGAATAGGGCGGCAGGCCGGCCAGTTCACGGCCCTCCACAATGTCACTGTCGATCACCAAGGAAATATCTACACCGCTGAGGTGAATACCGGCGAGCGCGTCCAGCGCTTCCGCCGCCTCGACCTGCAGGATTGATCGAAACGGCCCTCTGGAATGTTGTCTTGATCCGTGAGGGTCCGGGTGTTGACGGCCCAAAGCACGTCGTAAATCCAGCCTCTTAGAGCGGGATGCGTTCAGTTTGAATCTCCTCCCGCTCGATCATTTTTGCGCATCCGTCGCGGACCGCGCTCGACGACGGATGCGTCGATGATTTGCGCATGATCTTGTCCGAAAAGTCTGCAACTTTACGGGATTATGTGTAGAGCGGGATGCGTTCAGTTCGAATCGCCCCCCGCTCGATCTTTTTTGCGCATCCGTCGCGGACCGCGCTCGACGACGGCTGCGTTGATGATTTGCGCATGATCTCTTGGCCAGAAAGTCTGCAACTTTACGGGATCATGCGTAGAGCGGGATGCGTTCCGTTTGAATCGCCTCCCGCTCGATCTTTTTTGCGCATCCGTCGCGGACCGCGCTCTACGACGGATGCGTTGATGATTTGCGCATGATCTTGGCCGCAAAGTCTGCAACTTTACGGGACCATGCGCTGGTCCAAATGTTTGTGCCGGTCCGGTTACGACAAATGATGCCGCATATGCCGCCGCGAGTGAGTGACGCTCAACGAGGAACTCCCTCTCGCCGTGGAGCCAACGCCGGCACGGCGGTTGTTCGTGCTGTCGCCGCTTTCGCCGGTCCCTCGCGCCCCGCCGCTCGAGCCGCCAGCTGTTCCGGTCGCGGCCGCTGCGGCGCCACCCGCTGACCCCGTTCCCCCGACGCCGGCCGATCCGCCGCCCGCCGATCCGCCGCCCGCCGATCCGCCTGCGCCGCCGGCTCCCCCGGCTCCCCCGGCCTGCGCGAAAGCTAAGCCTGTGAAAGCGATCACGGCGACGCCGGTCACCAAGCCACCTGCAAATTTCGAATTCATCAGTTCACTCCCGTCCTAGATTGTCGATTGGTTCGTTCAACACCGGCGAGGCAACGCGTCGACCGCAGGTTGAGTTCGGACGAGGCCCAACCTTTTTGCTGGCCTGCCCGGGCGCGACCCTGAACCGCGCGGACCGAAGCGGTTCGTCCGGCTTTGCAGCACCGTCGTCGGTGTCGGGCACCGCGAACGCATCCGCAGCCAAGCCGCGCGCATGATCCCGTAAAGTTGCAGACTTTAACCTGAACGCATCCCGCTCTACGCCAGAAGCGCGCGCGCCACGTTCCACATCCGCTGCGCAAGCTCTCCTGCCGGTTCCGTGCGGGCCAGCGCGGCGGATTGCCCGGCCCAAACCTGCATGCGGTGGACATCGCCGCTTTGCTGGGCCGCACTGCGCATCGGCGCGGTGAGGTCGCGTTGGACCGGATAGGGGGCGGGGGGCGGGGCACCGGGCGCAATGGCCGCCCGCACATAGTCGGTGGCGATGCTGCGCCCGGGGCGCCCGCTGAACGCGCGGCTGACGATCGTGTCCTCCGGCGCTGCTTGGGCCAAGGCTTCGGCCCAGGCAGGATGAAGCTTGGCTTCGGGAGCGCGCAAAAATCCGGTGCCGATCGCGACCGCGCTGGCGCCGAGGGTGAGCGCTGCCGCAATGCCGCGGCCATCGGCAATGCCTCCCGTCGCGACCACCGGAACTCGGACCGCATCGACCACGGCAGGAACCAACGAAAGCAGTCCGACAAGCTGCGCGTCGGCATTTTGCGCTTTGATGGCAGCGCGATGCCCGCCGGCTTCCATTCCTTGCGCGACGATGACGTCGGCACCGGCCGCCTCCGCGGCGCGTGCCTCGGCGAGCGTCGTCACGTGAGCAAAATAGGAGATGCCGCGCTCCTTCAGCCTGGCGATGAAGGGTGCAGGATAGAGGCCCATCACCGAAGAGACGATCGGCGGCCCCACCGACAGCAGCGCTTCGCACTGCGCCGCGAAATCCGGCGGAACGGCATCAGCGGCTTCGGGAGGCACGGGCGGTCCGAAGCCCGCGAGGAACGCGCGAACCCGCGCTTCTTGCACTGGGTCCCGAATCGGAGGCGGGTCCGGAATCCAAAGATTCACCTGGAACGCGCCATTGCTGTGGGCCCGCACCTCTCTCGCCCAGGCGAACATCTGGTCCGGCTCCATCAACAAGGCGCCGCAGGAGCCGAGGCCGCCAGCATTGGCAACCGCAATGGACAGCGAAGGCGGGCATGCGCCTGCCATCGGCGCGAGCAGGATCGGCAGCCGCAAGCCGAAGCGACGGCAAAACGCCTCAACACGCGTGGTTGTGGAACTCGGCATCGCGGTTCAAACTCCAGGAATGGGCGTCGAAGGCGCAACTTTGCGCTAAATCGGAATACCTTAAGTTCGAATCGCCTCCCCCTCGGATTTCTTCGATTTTGCGCATGATGTTTATCCGAAAAGTCTGCAACTTTTCGGTATCATGCGCTCAATCGGGATACCTTAAGTTTGAATCGCCTCCCCCTCGGATTTCTTGATTTTGCGCATGATGTTTGTCCGAAAAGTCTGCAACTTTTCGGCATCATGCGCTCAAGCCGTCCCTCCCTGCGGGCAACCCGCGCTCGCCGATCCGCACCGAGGTGCGGTCCTCGCGTTCGGCCCGCAATGCGTGCGGCTGTCATCGCTTGATTGCGCTACCTCAAAAGGTACAAAGGCGACCGTGCAGGCTGGGGCAGGTGGTGTCGCTCGCTCGAGCAAGGTCTGATCTGGCGCGAACGGATTTTCGATGAACGGTACCTCGGCGCTCCCTGCCGCTCTGCTGCGCGAACTCGTGATCGCAAACCGCATTCTTGCCCGCGAGAATGTCGTCGACGCCTATGGCCATGTCAGCATGCGCCACCCGGAGACCCCGAACCGTTTCCTGATGGCGGCTTCGATTGCCCCGGAAATGGTCGAGGAGAAGGATATCATCGAATTCAACCTCGACTGCACGCCGGCGCACCCGGACAGCCGGCCGCTCTATCACGAGCGGTTCATTCATGGCGCCCTGTACGAGACGCGGCCCGACGTGCAGGCCATCGTGCACGCTCACTCGGAGGACGTGCTGCCGTTTTCGATCGCGGCGATCCCGCTGCGGCCGGTGATCCATTCGGGGAGTTTCATGGGCAGCACGGTGCCGGTGTGGGACATCGCCGACCGGTTCGGCCCCTCGACCAACATGCTGGTCACCGACATGGAGCAGGGGCGCGACCTCGCCCGCTGCCTCGGCGACAATAACGTGGCACTGATGCGCGGCCACGGCTTTTCGGCGGCGGCACGATCGCTGATCGAGGTTGTGCGCATGGCCGTTTATGTGCCGCGCAACGCCCGGGTGCAGATGAACGCGCTGCGCCTCGGAACCGACATCAAGGCGCTCCACGACGGCGAGGTTGCCGCCCGCAACAGCGGCTACAAGCCCTATTCGCTGGAAACCCGGCGCGCCTGGCGCTATTGGGCGCACAAGGCGGATTGTGCGCATCTCGTCCCGGACCATCCGGTCGACCACGCCCATAAGCCGTGGGGCAGTACCTGATCCGTGGAGGCGGCAATCGCGCCGGGGCGGCCCAGGGATTGTCTTCGCATCACGGCGATGAAGCGGCTACGCCGGCAAAGACTTGAAGCGGATGCGGGACTGCCGCAGCGCCGCTGCTGAGCCCCACGCAGCGATGGCTGCAAGCGCAAGCGAGATCAGCGCGTCATAACCCGCGAGCGACAGGCCGAGGAAACGCCACGCCGCTTCGTCGCAGCGCACCACGGTGACGTGACCGAGCGAGGACAGGAAATCCCCACCGGCGCCAAGGTCGCCGAGAGGGCCCGAGCATTCCAGCGGTCCGGGCCACCATTTCCATTCGACGCCGGCGTGAAAGGTGGCGAGGCCGGCGTTGAAGATCATGCCCAGCGTAATGATGATGAGCCCGGCCGCCAGCAGCGGCCGCGGCGCGCGCGTTGCGGCGGCGACCGCGATCAGTGCCGCGAGGGGGATCACGACGTAATAGGCGATGCGCTGCTCGAGGCACAGTGGACACGGTGGCAGCCCGACGACGTATTGGAAGAAATACGCGCCGAGAATGGTCGCAGCGCCTGCGGCCGCGACGATCGCCGCCGCGATCGCAGGACTCCGCGAGGGTGTGAAGACGAAGATGCCGTGCATGCGAAGGCTCCCGATCGCTGTCTCTCGTCGCCTGGGCCATCCGAGCCGTCCCAGGCCTTGGGCGATTCCGGGACCCGCTTGATCGAGCCTGGAAGCCGGCTCGCTGGGCTCGGTGTGCAGGCGGGGCGGCGGAGTTTCCAGCACCATATGGCATTTCTGCGTTGACCGCGCATCTGCCGCCGATATGACCGCTGCGCTTTGCCCCTGTGGTGGAATTGCTGGACGCGCCTGACTCAAAAATCGGAGCAACGCCGGCTCTTCCAGGTTTCCATTGCATATTCAAGTTGCGGCCGGACGAGCCGAGCGGCTTGAATACCGCGACGTGCGGATCGTGACGGACACCCCAACGAACGAGACGATCTTGGAAATCGAGGTCCTTGGGAAACGTGGCGTTGGCTATCGTAAGAGCGTGCGGGAGCCCTGTGCCGTTCAAACGGATGAAAGGAAGAAACGAAGCGGCACCGACCGATCGGCTCTTCCCGAATCTTAGCGCATGATCCCGTAAAGTTGCAGACTTTTCGGACAAGAGCATGCGCAAAACGAATGATGATCGAGTGGGAGGCGATTCAACCTGAACGCATCCCGCTCTAGCGCGAATTGCCGAACACGATCCTCGAAGAGGAGAAATTGAAAGTCGATCGCGACGGGAATCAGTCAACCGCCTACGGTCCTACGGCACACCTACGGATGCTTCCGGCTGATGGAGGGAGCGGACATATACCGGGTTGCGAAGAACTGCCGCTCGAGCGTGGAAATGATCCGGAAATATTATGCGGCGCGCCTAAAGAACGCTCTGATGCGGCGGCGATCAACGTAGGGAAGGAGCGCCCTGGCCGAAAAGCGATGGCAGAGCACCTGTCATGATTTTTTCGTTGTCCCCTTGGCGCCCCAGGGAGTTCGACCGTATAGAAGCGGCGTGCCCGTGTGGCGGAATTGGTAGACGCGCACGAC
>CAWJPD010000006.1:0-61518 GCA_963844635.1 uncultured Alphaproteobacteria bacterium | reverse complement strand
ACTCTAAGGTGGTAAAGATTGCCAAAGAATTCGTCGAAACCATGTACGGTCGGTAGATACTCGTTACGGTCGCCAAGAAAATAATTCTCCCCGAATTGACCAGTAGCGTAACCGAGCGGTTTAAGCGCTTCAGCAACGCTCATGTCTTCGGCGTGCAGCCCAATGGAGGCACCCGGAAGGCCAACCTTGGTAAGGCCGGTTCGGATCGGCGATTGTCCGGTAATCAAGGCGGCGCGCCCGGCGGTGCAACTTTGCTCGCCGTACCAGTCGGTGAACAGCGCGCCTTCCTTGGCGATGCGGTCGATATTCGGCGTCCGATAGCCCATGATGCCATGATTGTAGGCGCTCACGTTAAACCAACCGATGTCGTCGGCCATAATCATCAAGATATTCGGCTTGCGGCCTGCGGAGGTCGCCGCCGGCTGCGCTTGGGTGGTCCCGATCGGTGTCGCCGATCCCATTGCTGAAGCGGCGGCGAGCGCTGTGCTGGCGAAAAGGATATTGCGCCGGCTTACGTTGCCGTCAGCAGGCGCGGGGCCAGCTGTTCCAGGTGTGGCAGCCGTGCCGGCTGAACGTGGCGTCTCACTGGCTTCGTGTTCGGGGGTATGCATTACGCACTCCTACCTCTGACAACACAACGAAACCGACGTGGCTCGCAGACGTGTCGATCGGTTCGGCATGACGCGCGGCCGGACGGTAGCGGCGGCAGTAGTTTGGCGCGCACAGATGAGAACCGCCCTTGAGCACTTTCCGCGGGATCCGGATCTTCGGGTCACGTGGATCGTAACTCGCGCTCTCCGGGGCGCCGCGCGGATTTTGCGGAATGCAGCACGCCTTCGGCGCATCGGCCGCATGCTTCGGCGAATACCAATCTGAGGTCCATTCCCAGACGTTCCCGATCATGTCATGGAGGCCGTAGCCGTTAGCCGGAAATGCGGCGACCGGCGAGGTGCGTTCGAAACCGTCGACCGCAAGATTCTCGACCGGGAAATTACCCTGCCAGGTGTTCGCCATGTGTTTGCCACCAGGCGTTAGTTCGTCCCCCCATGCGAATTCCGTTTCATCAAGTCCGCCGCGTGCAGCAAACTCCCATTCCGCTTCAGTCGGCAATTCCTTGCCGGCCCATTTGGCGTAAGCTTCGACATCCCGATAAGCGACGTGGACGACTGGGTGGTCACCGAGCCCGCTGATATTGCTGCGCGGTCCATAGGGACGCCGCCAATTGGCACCAAACTTGAATGACCACCACTCGCCCCACTGGCGCAGGTCCACGGCTTGCTTAGGTGGTGTGAAAACCAGCGAACCGGCCCTGAGCATACCCGGCAGAGCGTTTGGATAGTCTTCTGCCTTGGGGGTCAATTCTGCAAAGGTGACATAGCCAGTTGCGCTCACGAATTTGCGGAACTGGCCGTTGGTGACCGGCGTCGTGTCGATCCAGAACCGTCTACCGTAACGCGGTGGCTGGGTGCCTCCTCCGCGTAGTGGCGGTCCGACCCCATGCGAAAGGTGCCGCCCCCCCCCAGATCCACGCCATGTTCAGGCGGCCGTTAGCCGCCTGTGCTGGGATCAACTAAGTCGTTCCAACGTCATCTTCTCTCATGGGTCTATCGCCACCCAAAGAGATCTACCGGACAGGTTACCGCAGTCTCAGCCTAGCATCGATGTGAGTATCCTACTGCCCCAACATCGTCGAAAGATGCTGACCCTAGGGACAGGTGTGGTCGTTGCCATGAGACTTTGGACCTGCGACGATCTCTTATCAATCCAGTTGGGTAATTCTACGATTTTTCGTTCTTTGGCGAAGATGCCGGTGAGAATCCGAGACTGGTCAGTTGCAAACGGCCCAGGCATGGAGGCTAAATCAGCCGCAGCCCCTTCAAGCTCGCATGGCCTTCCTTACCGACGATGATGTGGTCGTGCACGGAAATGCCGAGCGGCTTTGCCACCTCTTAATGCTGAAGAAGAGCCTCGAAAATCCGGACTACCCGAAGGACCCTCAATTCCGCGCGCGTTTCGGGCCGCGCGGCGTGCTCAAGTGCAGAGCAAGCGACCGTGACGACCCCACGATCGATCCAGCATACGGGCGCGTCGGTAAGCAGATCATCGAAAACACCGGTCCGCTCGACACCAAGCGCATGGAGACGGTGGACGAGGAATTCCTTGGTGCCGCGCTCGATTTTATCGATCAGAAGCAAAGGGCTAACACGCCATGGTTCTGCTTCTTCAATCCTACCCGTATGCACGTGTGGGACGCATCTGAAGGCGACATCGCAAGGGAAGACCGGCCTTGGTGTTTATCCTGATGGCATGGTTGAGCTGGGATGGCTACGTCGGGCAACTGCTTAAAAAGCTCGACGACCTTGGCGTCGCAAACAATACAATTGTTGTATTCACCACCGACAACGGCGCAGAAGTGATGAGTTGGCCGGATGGCGGAACGACACCCTTCCGTGGCGAGAAGGCAACCAATTGGGAAGGCGGATACCGCGTTCCGATGGTAATTCGTTGGCCAGGCGCAATTCAGCCCAGCACGTCTTATAACGAAATGTTCTCGCATTATGATCTGATTCCAACCTTCGCCGCGGCTGGAGGCAATCTCGACATTGTAAACCAATGTCTCCAGGGGGCGCAGATCGGCGGCAAGCCTTTCAAGGTCCACCTTGATGGCTTCAACCTTATCCCGTTCTTAAAGGGTGAGGTTAAGAAATCGCCACGCAAGGAGTTCATCTACTGGAATGACGACGGACAACTTGTGGCCATTCGTTTCGATCAATGGAAGTGCGTTTTTCTTGAACAGAACAACAAGGGAATCGGGGTTTGGCAAGGGCAGTTCTCTAACTTGCGCGTTCCTAAACTCTTCAATCTCCGCGCCGATCCTTTGGAGCAAGACGACAGTCAATCCTCTATGACAAATGGATGGTGGACCGTGTATTCGTACAGGTACCGATGCAAGCCTTGGCAGCAAACTGGCTTTCAAGTTTTCAGAGTTCCGGTTCGCCAGAAGCCTGCGAGCTTCAACCTCGATGAGGTGATGGAGAAATTGGAAAAGTGGGATCAGGCGGAAACTGACGATCACAATATACATTCCAGGTTGCAGTGTTGGCGGCTGGCTCCTTCCCTTTCTTGGGGATCGACGCGAAGCAGACCGGCTCGTGGGTTCTTAGGAGCGAGCAGTTCGACCTGCTCTGGCTTACTTGAAATTCTGTGTGTGAATGGGAGAGAGAAGATGTCCGATCAAGACAGCGCAAATTCCTCGAAGTCAAAATCCAACGCGGTCAATCGCCGCAAAATGCTGCTCGCTGGCACGACGCTTGTGGCAGCGTCGGCGTTGCCTGCTGTGTCTGCCGTTCAAACAGCACAGGCGCAGGCGCAACCCGCAGCATCCAGTCAGCAACCCAACGTCATCGTCATTATGGGCGACGATATTGGATGGTCGAACATCGGAGTTTACAATCAAGGCATCATGGCTGGTCGGACGCCGATCTGGACCGGATGGCCAGCGAGGGCATGCGCTTTACCGACTATTATGCAGAAGCAAGTTGCACCGCCGGTCGAGCAAATTTCATTACTGGCGAATTGCCAATTCGGACCGGCCTTACGACAGTCGGACAAGCCGGCGCCACCATAGGAATGCCGGCACAGGCGCCAACTATCGCAACAGCCTTAAAGTCGATGGGCTACGCAACCGGGCAGTTTGGCAAAAATCATCTCGGTGATCGCAACGAGTACCTGCCGACCGTGCATGGTTTCGATGAGTTCTGGGGTTATCTTTATCACCTCGATGCAATGGAAGACCCTTTCCACCGTAATTACCCGCCGGCTCTCCTGAATACGGTCGGCCCACGGAACTTACTCCATTGCGTGGCAAGCGATGTGGACGATCCAACAGTTGATCCTCGTTGGGGGAAGGTCGGCAAGCAAGTAATTACCGATGAAGGACCACTGCCAACCCGTCCGATGCCGAATATCAAATACAATATGGAAACGGTGGATGAGGTCATTCGCGACAAGACATTGGAATTCATCGACAAAGCGAGGCAAGCGAACAAGCCATTCTTTGTGTGGATGAACCCGTCGCGTATGCACGTCGAGACACACCTTTCCGAGAAATACGATGCGATGCGCACGCCGGAGAACGGTTGGACAATTGAGGAAGCCGGGATGGCACAGCTTGATGATGTCGTGGGGGCAGTGCTCGCGCATCTCAAAGACAGTGGTTTGGAAGACAACACTATCGTTGTCTTCACTACCGACAACGGCGCAGAGAACTTTACTTGGCCGGATGGTGGGCAAACTCCGTTTGCCGGGGGCAAAGGGACCGCCCTTGAAGGTGGCTTCCGCGTGCCATGCATCATTCGTTGGCCCGGCCATGTACCCGCCGGCAAGATCGAGAATAGCGTTATCTCCGGATTGGATTGGTTCCCGACGCTGTTAGCGGCGGCCGGCAATCCGAACATTACCGCCGAATTGCTGGTTGGAAAGAAGCTCGGCGATCAGACCTTCAAGGTCCACCTTGACGGCTATGATCAACTCGACCTGATTACCGGCAAGGGCCCTCAGCCCGGCACGAGGTTTTCTACTTTACCGAAGGTACATTGTCAGCGGTGCGCGTTAACGACTTTAAATATCGCTTCACCGATCAACCCAGCGGTTGGCTCGGCGCGACAGAAAAGGTGGATTGGCCATTCCTGACCAATCTGCGCCTCGATCCCTATGAACGCACGGGCATGTACAACGGCAAGGACAGTGGCTCATTCAACTACGCCAACTGGTTCTCTTACGAGTTTTGGCGTTTCGTGTTCGTCCAGCAGGTGGTAGGAAAACTTGCCGAAACGGCGATTGACTTTCCGCCGATGCAGCCAGGCGCGAGCTTCAACCTTGAAGCTGTCAAGGCCCAAATTCAGAAGGCGATGGCTCACAAATCCGGCGACTAATGAAGCGGCAGCATAACATCGGCCGGGGGCGTATTTCGGCTACCCCTCCGGTCGTCTCACCGAATGCTGCTAATGGGAGGACAGTGACTATTAACTGATTGCTCAGGTCGCGCGCGGTCGGTCGTGAAGCTGGCCGCTCTCGTCCTTGCAGGAAAGACGGGGCACTCCAACCCAGCCACAGGCAGCAGTGATCGAGGATGACCGAGATTCTTGTAACGACAACTGCCGTGCGTGAACATGATGATCAGAGAATCGACACGACTTACCGTCCCCTGTCCGCGTCCCCAGGCTCCCATCAGAACACCAGAAATCCAGAGCAATCAATTGGATAATGGGCCAAGTGTCTTGCTCCACAATCACCGCTCCAGTAATCTCACCCGTTCCCGTGCATGCATCCAGATGACGCAGCAGATCGTCGAGGTCGCAAAGCCGCTCGGCATTTCCATGCACGACCGCATCATCGTCGGCAAAGAGGGGCATGCCAGTTTGAAGGGGCTGGTTTGAGCAGATGCGCGCTGCCAGCGGAGATGCAATTCGCGCGCTTTGGAAGCCTCCACCTGTAGTGTGACTGCAAGGCTACGGCCGACACGATCCAATTCGATAAGCTCGCCTTCGTAGATCGCCTGAAACGGCCGGGCGTTGATGACGCTCTCGCTGGTGCCCATGCGGAGGCTATGGACGAATAGCCTCCCGCTCGATCATCATTGATTTTGCGCATGATCTTGTCCGAAAAGTCTGCAACTTTACGGGATCATGCGCCAACTGCTTCGACAGGCGGCAGAAATCGGCGGCTGGTGTGGCGAACGGCCCTGCGACGGATCGAGTTATTTTCGCGGGTACCTTTATTTGATGCCGTCCCGGGCGAGGATTTCGGCGATACCGGGCTGGATCGCCTTCGCCAACTCGATATCCGTATTTCCACGAAACGTTTCACCCTTCTTCGACTCCGCGAGACCGCGGCCGTAAATCGAGCTTGCCAGTTTCGACCTGATTTTGAGGGCTGCATCGAAATCATCAATGGAGTTGTCCAGGAGTCCAAGCTGGAGACGAACGAAACCGCGGCTATCTAAGGCGAAACCATTGTCGGGGCGAATCCGCAGCGAACTCGTTGCAATCCGAAAGAGCCGGTTGGAATTGCCCGAGCGTCACATGTGCCCAGCAACGGGCATCGTAGGCTTCCGCCGATCGCGGATCGAGGCCGATCGCCTTGTCGAAGTCGGCAATCGCTCGCTCTTG
Source organism: uncultured Alphaproteobacteria bacterium (assembly GCA_963844635.1). GTDB lineage: Bacteria > Pseudomonadota > Alphaproteobacteria > Rhizobiales > Xanthobacteraceae > JAJPKK01. The sequence goes on along the minus strand of CAWJPD010000006.1, from coordinate 55,348 downwards.
TTTTCCTGCGGCCAAATAAGCGATACCACGGCCGATGTAGGCCGTTTTCGGATCTAGCCTGATCGCCTCGTCCAAATCGGCAGTGGCCCGGTCTTCATTGCCCTTCGCCAAATAGGCGAAGGCACGGAAGAGGTAGCTCGGCACGTTTCTCCGGTTCGGATCAAGCCTGATCGCCTCTTCCAAGTCGTCGAGGGCTCGATCCTGATCACCCTTGGCCCAGTAAGCCACGCCACGTAACAGGTAGCTTTGCGCAGTTTTCGGATCAAGCTTGATCGCGTGGTCCAAGTCAGCAATGGCTCGGTCGAGATCGGTGACAGCGGTCAGACTGACGGCAAATCCATTTTCCAAGTACGTACCCGCACGATCGGCCAAGGCAGAGGCATCATTGGGATTGAGCTTGATCGCCCGGTCGGCGTTGGCGATCAAGCGCTCCACGTTGCTCTCACTACTCAACAGGCTTCCGCGGAGAAAGTAGGTTATCACACTCTTTGGATTGAATTGGGTGTTGGGCGGTACCGCAACGGGCGGTACGGCCGGAACCACCGGTGATACGACTGCCGCGGTTTGCTGCTTTTTCAGTTCATCGATCCGCAGCTGGGCCAAATCGGCGTAGAAACTATCGCCAAACCGGCGAACGAATGCTTCCAGAAAAGCGATGTTGGTCGTGTCCTTGATGGCCGCCCAAGCCCCTTCTGCTGCACCGAACGGAGAAACGGTGGCGACATCGCCAGGAGCCGTGCGCGGCGGCGGCTTGGCATCCTGACGGGAAGCCTGAGAAGCGGCTCCATACACGGGAGCGGCGGCCGGTTGAGGAGCAGGGATTTGCGGCGGGACGAAATAGAAAACATTGTCGATAAAGGTGTAATTTATGTAGGGCAACTGGGAAGCGCCAGTGACCCGGCTGACCTCCCGGCTGACCTGGTTGAACGTTTCGAAGATTCCGAGGCCGGGCAGCCGCATTGCTTCAGCAAGCGCCCGTGTATATGGGCTATTGCCGTCTGTGCCGTCGCGCGCGACGCTTCCGGGCTGCGCAGCGAACGAGATCAGCGTGCCGGTCGGCACCGGCATCTCACGCAGGCCGCTTGCAATTTCGCGCAGCCGGATCGGTTCGTTGTCGCGGCCGCGGCCTGCGGCGAGCGCCCGAACTCCGAAACGGGTTGTTGCGGCAGGCGTCGAGGATGACAAGCTTCAATCGGGCGCCGGACGCCTCGATCTGGCGCAAGACGACGGCGGCATCGAGCATTTCAAAATCGACGTCCGCTTCCTGCACCGGGTTGGCGTCGACGGGAACGAGAAAGTTCTCGCCGCGGACCTGCACCCCGTGGCCGGCATAGTAAAACAATCCGACGTCCGCTCCGAGCAGCGCCGCACGGAATTCCCGCACCAGCCGATCAAGGGATGCCTTGTCCAGGTCGAGTTGCGGCCCGCCGCCGACGAGGGTGAATCCGAGTGTCTGCAACGTGTCTGCAATGAGCTTTGCATCGTTTGCCGGGTTATCAAGCGAGACAACATTGCGGTAGGTCGCATTGCCAATCACCAGAGCAACACGCTTGTCCGCGCGGCCCGGCGTGACGCCGATCACAATCACGAAAAGGACCCATGCAATCGTCGTTGCGATGCGCACGGCTCGTTCTCCCGCAAGGTGAATAGTCAGGCAGCCTAGGCCGAATTTACAACTTACTTGAGCCATATTTTTCATTGATGGCGCGCCAGATATGTAGTCATAACATATGGTAAATAACGCTTGACATGGCACGTGCGGCTTGATTCAAGCTGCACATGTACGTCGCTGTCGTGCCGAACCGGCGCTCCCGCCCCGCCATCCTGCTGCGGGAGAGTTTTCGCGACGGCGCCAAGGTGAAGAACCGCACGCTCGCGAACCTGTCGGATTGGCCGACAGAGCGCATCGAGGCGCTGCGGGCGGCGTTGCGCGGCGACAAGTTGGTCCCGCTTGGCGGCTTTGAGATCGTCCGTGCGTTGCCGCACGGACACGTGGCGGCGGCGTTGGGTATGGCGCGGCAAATCGGTCTCGATGCGCGGTTGCCGGACGGGCCGGAGCGGCAGCGGCAATTGGCGCTGACGATGAATAGATGGCGCGGCTGATCGATCAGGCCGCCAGCTTTCCATAGCGCGTGCGCTCGATGCGACGAAAATGCTTGATTTTATTGATGAGACGCTTGGGCTCGACGCGGTCAGCGCCAAGCAAGTCTATGCGGTCCCCGCTAGATGGGCGTGGCGTAGCCGACGATCGAGACGGCCTTGGCGCGCCGCCAGCTGCTCGACGGGACGCTGGTGCTCTACGATGTGAGTTCGAGCTACGTCGAGGGGCGCTGCTGCGCGTTGGCGCGCTTTGGTCATTCGCGGGATGGCCGTCACGACAAGATGCAGATCGTGTTCGGGCTGTTGTGTTCCGCCGACGGATGTCCGGTTGCGATCGAGGTCTTCGACGGCTATACCGGCGATCCCGTAAGCTCGGCAATCAGATTGCAGCTCGGAGCGATCGGCCTCGAACGCGTCATCCTGGTCGGCGACCGCAGAATGATCACGCAGGCAGCCCATCGAACAGATCTTGTGCCGGCCGGCCTCGACTGGATTCACTGCGCTGCGCGCGCCGGCGATCCAGCAGCTTGCCGCCGAGGGCGGGCCGCTGCAGCTGTCATTGTTCGACGAGCGCGACCTCGCGGAGATCGAAAGCCCGGAGTTCCCGGGCGAGCGCCTCATCGTCTGCAAGAACCCGGCGCTGGCCGAGGAACGCGCCCGCAAGCGCAACGAACTGCTCGATTCCACCGAGCAGGACCTCAAGGAATTCAAGCACGCATCGCGCGACGGCGATCGCCGCTGCGCGTCGCCGCCAATATCGGCCTCAAGGTCGGCGCCGTGCTGCACCGTCGCAAGGTCGCCAAACACTTTCAAATCGAGATCACCGACGGTGCGCTGAGCTTCACGCGCCATCAGGCCGCGATCGCCGCGGAAGCCGCGCTCGATGGCTTCTTCTTGCTTCGCACCATGTTCCGGCCAACGCGCTCAATGCCGCCGGCACGGTGCGCGCCTATAAGAGCCTCGCCAATGTCGAACGCGTCTTCCGCAGCCTCAAGACCACGACCTCCACATTCGGCCCATCTTCCATTGGCGACAGCGCTGGAACACGCTGTTCCAGTCTGCTCGCCTATATCTCGATGGCACATCGTCAGGCGCTCGCGCCCATGCTGTTCGATGATCACGATCGCGCCGCCGGCGAAGCGTTACGTCCCTCTCCGGTCGCCAAGGCGCTCCCGCCCGCAGCCAGACGGAAAGCCAAGACCAAACAACCGAGTCGTCCTGCCGTGCCGCTTCCGCCCTTGCTCGCCGATCTCGTAACCCTCACACGCAATCTCGCAAAACTCGCCGGCGCTCCCGTAACCGTGCTGTTCGCAAAACCGACGCCGATCCAGCAGCGCGCCTTCGATCTGCTCGGCGTCAAACCGCAAATGTTGTCAGACCTCGATAAAACATTCGAGGTCAGCCAACCACTTGCATCGCCGCATGGGTCAAGTTCGGCCTAGCGCGACCCGTAATCCATTAAAAGGCGGAGGATCGGTCGGTACGCTGCCGCGCCATCGGGCCAGCGGGATGCGTTCAGTTTGAATTGCCTCCCGCTCGATTATGTTCTGCGCACCCGTCGCGGACTGCGCTCGACGACGGACGGGTGTTGATTTTGCGCATGATCTGGTCCGAAAAGTCTGCAACTTTACCGGATCATGCGCCCTCGCTCAGAAGAAAATTCCCGGTCCGCTTGCCGCGATTAGAAAAATAAGGCGAGAACCGGCACGCTACCGCGCGACCAGATGCTTGGCCTCGCTCAGAAGAAAATTGCCGACCCGCTTGCCGCGATTTCGCAAAATTCGCAGCGGCCCCGTATCGACGAAATAGGTGAGCAGGATGCTGTCGCGGCTCTTGACCTCATGGCCGACCGGATCGGCCGAATGCCAAGTATCGTCGCCGACGGCAAAAGCATAGCCGGAATTTGGCAGGAATTTCATCTGCTTGGCCTTCGGCAGCCCGCCGTCCGGCAGCCGTTCGTGAAACACGGTACCAAGATGGGGCGCCGATGCGTCGCGCGGCAGATAGATCTGGACCGTGATGCCCTTCCAATGCGTATCGGTATGCGGGGTGATCCGATAGCCTGGCACATCTCGGGTCAGAACGGGGATCGGGTACATCCGCACGCCGGCGAAGGAATTGCCGAAGCGCCGTTTGAGGCCAGGGGCGAGACGCTGGACGAAGGCTCGCCTCACCTCCTTTGAGCAGAGTGCCTGTCCGACCATGTCCCAAACCTTCCGCTTGCCGTCAGGCAAATGGCGGATGTACTCGGGAAACAGGTCAATCTTCACGCGGGTAGACGTGCCGTCGGCGAGCAGGTTGCCCTTGTTCCGGCCGGGCAACGGGCGGTAGTCGGCCGCCTTGGGCATCGCCGAAATCATTTCCGAGTAGACGGATTCCGGAAAAATCCGGTCGAACTCGATGTGAGCAAAGGGCTTTTCCACAGCCTGGGCGGCTTGGATGTTGGCGACAACCACGTCGATCACGGACTCGAGGTCAGACCGCGCGTTCAAGTCATGGCGCGGCCTCGTCTGGTGAAACTGCGGCTTTGCAAATTGCGGTTGCATGGCGAACCCCCCGGTCCGCACCGACAAGTCTCGCTTGTCGAAGACCATGGCTGCCCTTGTATTCGCGTGCCGCAGCACTTGTCCAGCAATGGGACAGGGGAACCGGCACCTTTCGGGCCGGTTCCCGCGCCAACTTTCAAGCGGCAAGGCGGAACAGCGAGAGCGCGTTGCTGCGCCCAATCCTTGTGCGATCGGCCTCCGGCAGGTCCGTCCGATCAAACCAGGACGCCGCGTCGCCGCAGCTTTCGAACGGATAGTCGACGGAGAACATAATGCGGCCGGCGCCCAGCTCCGCAATGGCATTGGCGAGTGTCGGCGTGCTGAAATTGCCCGAAGTGGTGATATGCACGTTCTCGCGCATATAGTCGGCAATTTTCTTCTTTGCCGCGTACTTGTGGGGCGAATTGGCCCAGTGGTTGCGATTGTCGATACGCCACAGGCAGCCCGGCAGGTTCTCGCCCATATGGCCGAGAACGAGCTGCAGATGGGGGCAGTGATCGAACAGCCCGCTGCCCATCAGCCGCAACGCGTGCGCCGCCGTTTCCTGGGCGAAGGCCCAGGTGGGACCCAGGAGCCAGGAATGGCCCTCATAAATCGGGGCGCGCGAGGGCAGCGGGTTGCGCGGATGAAGATAGAAGGGAACGTCAAGCTGTTGAACCGTTTGCCAGAACGGCAGGTAATGCGCGGTATCGTAATACTCCGGCGCGACGCGGCCCTCCACCTGGGAGAAGCCGTTCACCAGCGCGCCGCAGAACTTCAGCTCGCGAACGCAACGCTCGAGCTCACGGCAAGCGAGATCGGGATCCTGCATCGGCAGCGCTGCCAGCCCGGCAAACCGGTCCGGGTGCCGCGCGATCTTATCTGCAAGGTGATCATTGGCGCGCCGAGCCGCCGCGTCGGCACCCTTCGCTTCCGGGATCGCCTGGATCGCCGGCATGTTGAGCGACAGGATCATCATCGCGAGGCCGTGGCGGTCCATCTCCGCGAGCCGCATCTCTCCGATGTCGGTCAGGCGGCGGCTTAGCTCCGGCCACAGCTGGTCCGGCAAATAACCGCTGGAATCGCCAAGCGTTTCGCCAATCGCGAAATGCTCTTCGAGCGCGATCTTGCCTTCCATGGTGTCCCCGGGCCGCACGCGGCCACGAATCGGGCAGTTGCACTGTTACCGTGCCCAGGGCCGAATTGAAAATTCAAATTAAGATGGTCAGGAGCCCGGCGACCGCGATGCCGCCAATCAACATGAACCAGTCGCCTGCGTCGAACCCCAAGAGCCGACCGTCAGTCATACGCCACATGAAACGCCTCGCGCCTTGATTTTACAAGCTTGGTGTCGAGGCAAGGAAAAAGGTTCAATCGAGCGGCCAAGAAAATAGCGCGTCATTCAAGCAGCCCGGCAACGGAGTTTCCTTGCGGAAACGGCGCCGTCCCTTCGTCCGAAATACGGACCTGCGGTCTTTAGAGCGGGATGCGTTCAATTCGAAACGCCCTCCGCTCAGTTCCCTTTGATGTTGCGCATGATCCTGGTCCGAAAAGTCTGCAACTCTTCGGGACCATGCGCGCATGCCGGTGTCAGCAAGGAAACCCGGTTCGGATCGAGTTCGGGCGCCCTGACCCAACTCTTGCCGGCTCTGGATACGGGCTCTCTCGCTTGGATTAAGCTTAATTAAAGCTTCGCGCGCGAAGATTGCGGACGAGTTCGCGTGGAGGAAGCGTATGCGCCGCGTCTACCGGGCGCCGATCTTGGCCATGGCTGGGATCGCAATTCTGTGTGCCATTGGCGCCGCAGGCTTCGCGACGGGATTGAGGGCTCGCGCCGCACACGGGGAGGTTTACACCTCATCGCTTCCCAACGCGGCACCAAGCAGCGCCGCCGAGCCAGCCGCTCCTCCGATTGCCCAGCCGCCGGTCAAAGCCGACTGGTCACGCGCCGCCGACGGGCCGCGGTCGGCCGCTCTGCGATATGGCATCCTTGAACTGCTGCCGGCTGGGTTCAGGCATTCGGGGGCGGCCCCCTCTGCGATGCTCCGCGCAACGCTCGAGGCGGCGACAGACGCGGCCGTGGATCCCGCCTCATGGAGACGCTTGAATGGAGCTGATGAAAGACGACGCTGAAGGAGCCATTCGCTCGATCCGCAGGCGGCAGGCCTTCAACGAGCGCCTCGACCGAGTCATCGAGGCAGTGCAGACGGCAATCCGGCCCCTGTTCGAGGCGGATGGCGGCCCCGCCCATCACCTTTCCGGCGCCGAGACCGAACTGATGCACGAGATCATGTTCAAGCTCGCCATCCTGCGGAGCGTCATCATTTATCGCGAAGTAACCGCCCAGGATGTGCACGACCGCTGGCTCGACGCGCAGAACACCCGTCGACGTGCACTCAGCCGGCGAACGGCAGGCAATCGACGGATGCTTTCGGGGGCGCCGTCAGCATCGAACGCGGCGCTTGAAAACCGGGTGCGTTGAGCTTCAACGGCTTCCCGCTTGATCGCCTTTGATTTTGCATTTGGTCGTGGTCCCGTTTGCATAGGTCTTGGTCCGAAAAGGCTGGCAACTTTTCGGCTCATGCGCTACCGCGCAGGCGTTGCGGGGGGCATGGGAGCCGTGAATTCAGGCGTCCCGGCCGAGCGCTGCCGCAGACGCACGAGGCCTGAGAGCAGGCTCGCGAGGCTAGACGTCCGCAGCGGAACGAAGGCCTTGCCGGACTGGCGACACAACCGCTTCACCGTCCCCATCGCGTCGTGGCTGATGCAGTCGATCGGGAACACGACCACGTCGGCGCGGCTGACGAATCCGGGAAGCAGGGCCGCCGCATGCTCCAGCCCGCCGTCGTGGTGGAGGAAGGCCGCGGAGGCGCGCTCCACGACTGCCCGCAACTGGGGGACCTGGTGCGCACGTCCGCCGACATAAAGGACGAGGGACCCGCTGAGATCGAGCGGCGTCGCGGCGTCGTCCGGCTGCAAGCCGGGCGGGCCACCCTCGCCGAGCACACTGCCAAGCTGAGTTTCCACGCGTTCGAGTTCGTTGTGCAACCCCGCGTTTTCCGTTTCGACAAGGCTGCGCTCGCGTTCTGACTGTGCGAGTGCCAGCACGAGTTCTTTCGCGCGCATTTCAAGCCATTCGCGCCGCTCGTCCGCGCGCTCGAACCGGCCTCGAAGGTCGGCCAGAGCGGCGCTTGCCACCTCCTCGCCAGTCGGGACGTGCAACAGGTCGGCGGCCACGCGTTCCAATTTCTCGGTGAGCTGCCGGATTTCCTCGTCACGCGCGACAAAACCCTCACGCAACCGGCGCTGCTGCACTTCAAGCTTCCCCGCCAAGGCCGCATTTTCCTCTTCCAGCTGCCGCAGCCTGCGAATGTCGGCGCGGTTTGCAGCGCCCATGATATGCGACAGCATATGGACGTCGCCGAACGCCTGCCGCATCACCCGTTCGGTCGCAGCGGGATGGCTCAGAACTGCCCAATACGCTCCCGGGATTTCGCCGCGACCGCGGCTGTCCTCCCAGAACCGGAGAATTGCCTCTTCGTCATTTGCCTTGGCGCATTGCTTGATCACGGTTTGGTGGCGACGATCGAGCGCTCTCTGGATGAACTTTCCGCCCTCTTGCGGCTGCGCCGCGAGCGCGACCCCCTGTTTATGCAGCGTATGATCGTCGGCGGTTTCCGCGCCCGTCACTCCGAGCTTGATCAGCATGCGCCGCAGATCGGCCGCGCTCAGGCAGGTGCCCACGATTGAACAATGCATGCTTGGATGCATCTGCCAGATGGCCGTGCGCCGCCCCGCGAAACGTTGCGCCGGCTCATTGTGCGGCGTCGCGGTGTTGCCGCCGAGTTTCAAGGAAACGCCGCCCAATTCCGAGCCACGCCGCCGGTCCAGCGAGAAGATGTTCGACAGCAGGTCCGGAGTTCGGGACGACATGACGGCACGTTATATCCACATGGATATAGCGTATATTGCACAGAATCATGGCCCTGCAAAGCGGAAAGTGGTTGCCATCGGCGAGCACGGGTCCTGCGAATTCGAACATCTTGCGTTTCGGCGCCAGGATGACGCGTTATAATGAGGTGCGATAAAGGATCCGCCGCATCCTTCGCCTGGCAGTTTCGCGGCCCTATCGGACCAGTCCGTCGAGACAGGGGGGAGAACATGAAAATCCGCTCCGCCACCTTTATTTTCGTATCGATCGTCGTCGCGGCTGCATTTCAAACATCGACCGCCCGAGGCGCCGATCTCAAGGTCATTTCAGCGGGCGCGGTGCGGGGGCTGATCGCGCAGATCATCGACGACTACTCACGCCAGACCGGGCAGAAATTCGATTTCACGATCGGGACCACTGGGCAGCTGCGCAACATCATCGCCTCGGGCCAGCACGCCGATCTCGTCATCGTCTCAACTCCCCTGATGGGAGAACTCGAGGCGACCGGCAAGCTGATGCCGGGGAGCCGCGCCGACCTCGGCCGCGTCGGGATCGGTGTTGTCGTGCGCGAGGGATTGCCATCGCCTGACGTGTCGACGCCGGACGCGTTGAAACAGGCGCTCATTGCCGCGCGTTCGGTCGCTTACACCAATCCGGCGGAAGGCGGCACTTCGGGCATCTATTTCGCAAACCTTGCCGACCGGCTCGGCGTTGGTGACGCGATCCACAAGAAGCAGGTGCTCACGCGCGGGGGCCGTGAGGCCGCAATCGAAGTCGCGGAAGGCCGCGCCGACATGGCGATCGTGTTCATCAGCGAGGCAGTGGCAGTCAAAGGAGTGAAGCTCGCCGGCCCGCTGCCGCCGTCGCTGCAGGACTATTCAGCCTATGCGGCGGCAATCCCGGCAAGCAGCACCGATGCGGCGGCGGCGCGTGTCTTCATCGCGGCCCTCACCTCTCCGGCGATGGCAGAGCGGTGGCGAGCCAATGGGTTCGAACCGCCGCGATGAATGTACCCGTTGATGGGCGAGACCGGATGCGCTCAGCCTGATTGCTCCCGTTCGGTTCTCTTTGATTTTGCGCATGGTCTTCGTCCGAAGAGCCAACAACTTTTCGAGGTCATGCGCGAAGGCGTGCACGCGAGGTCGCAACGAAGCCTCACCACAATCGCAATGAGCGTTAACGGCCGTCGCCAACAGGAGGCCGCATGACCCCGGGTGAGAGTTAATGCTGCGCCAACGCGACCGGCTCGCGATCTCGATTCTGAATATTTTGTTATGAAAATGCGACGATGCAAGAAATCACGTTGCCGGAACTTTGCGACAGAAGGAATATTGATCTGAAACCGGGCGGCTGATACGATTTGCTGCTTGGTTGATCCAAGCGAATGCTTCTAACAGGAGGATGTCAATGGGACGCCGGAAGGATGGCTCGCAGAGCAAGCGCCGGGGTAAGGTCAGCTTGCCAGCCAGCGTCGTGGGGTTGTCGTTGTCGCTTGGCGCCGGTTGCGCCGAAAGTACGCCTGCTGACGCTTCGACGGCGCCGGCAACCAGCAACGTGCGCGCTCTCAATCTGCACGAAGTCGAAGTCTCCGACGTTTCGCTCGGGTCGTTCCGCGTTTTCGATCGCGAGGGCTCTCAGGTTGACCAGCCGGTCGTCATCGCCAGGGGCTGCGGCGGCGGCTGCCGCGGCTGCGGCGGCAGAGGCTGTGGCGGGTGCCGGGGCTGCCGGGGCTGCCGAGGCTGCGGCGGCGGCTGCGGCGGCTGCGGTGTCTGCGTTCCATGGCCGATCTGCATCTATTGATGACGGCTTTTCGACCGAACCTGGTCGAACGATGACGCCGAAACTGAAGGCCCCGAGAGGAACCCTCCCGGGGCTTTTTAAACCTGGTTCCCTCACCTCCTCAGCCGCGCGCGGACAATAGCGCCGAACAGCGGCCTCACGCGAACTCGCTCGATGAACGAACGCGGCGCCGATCAGCCACCTGCCTCCATTGCTCAGATGGCGGGCGCTGCTCCGGCGAATATGCCGGAGCAGGCAAACAGTTTTCAATTCGCGCCGAATCTGTCGGTGTACGTCCTGCCTCCTGACGCTGTTTGTCTGTATTCGGAGGACAGGAAGTTCTTTCTTTATGGGGCAATCTATTGTGTGCTGGCCGAGCGCATCGGCGCCGGCGAGCGTCGCAAGGCGATCGTCCGCGCGCTCGCTCGGAACTTTTCCGCGGAAACCATCGACGAAGCGTTCAAACGTCTGATCGATCGCCGCTTCATTGTTCCCGCGGATACGCCTGACGGCACCGCTCCCGCTTATTGGGCAAGCCTCGGCCTCAAGCCCGAGCTCGCCGCGGAGAACCTGCGCAAGGTCCGCGTGCGCATTCAATCGCTCGGCGCGGCCGGCGAGAGCGAGCTCGATGCGGCGCTGCGCGACCTTGGCGTGCGAGTCGTCGACCGCGCGGCGGACCTCGTCGTCGTGCTCGCCAACGACTATTTGGAGGCCGCGCTCGCGGAATTGAACGCGAATTTTCTCGCGAAAAAACAGGACTGGCTGCTCGTGCAGCTTTGCGGGCAGTTCCCTCTGGTCGGACCGATCTTCAGTCCGGGCAAGAGTGCCTGCTGGAGATGCCTTGCCGATCGCATGAAATGGAATCGGCAGATCAAGGCATTCCTCGAACGTGGGGCGGCGCGCTTGGTCGCTGTTTCACCGCTTACTCAGAATTTGCTCGGGCGAAGCGCGATCGGTCTAGCCGCGGTCGAGATCGGCAAAGCCATTGCCAGCGGCTTCCGCACCGATTTGCACCAGCATATGGTCAGCCTCGATTTGCTGGGGTCGCTGGTCGCGAGGCATTACGTGCCGGCGCGGCCCCAATGTCCGATTTGCGGCAGCCAGGGCCTGTCCGATCCGCAGCGCGCCCCGACACCAATCGCCTTGAGCCCGGGCGGAGACCTCGTGCTGACGAGCGGCGGCTACCGCGGCGTCACGCCAGCCGCGACCGTCGCCCGCGTTCGCAAACACGTGAGCCCGCTGACCGGCGTCGTCACCGGCGTCGAGCGAATGATCACCAAGCAGCCGCTCGACGCGAGCTTCATTGCCAAGCACAATTTTTCAGGACTTCCCGAGACCATTGACGCGCTGCACATGGGGCTTGGGTCGGAAAGCTATGGCAAGGGCAGCACTGCGGAACAGGGCGAAGCCAGCGCCTTGATGGAGGCGGTCGAACGCTATTCCGGCATTTTCCAAGGCAACGAGATCCGCAAAAGCGCGCGCTTCAACGATTTCGCCAAGGGCGAAGCGATCCCTCCGAACGACCTGATGCGGCTGAGCGATGCGCAGTTCGAGCAGGCTCCCGACGGCAAGTCGTGCTCGGACGAAGTGGGCCTGCAGCGGTTCGATCCGACGGCCGAGCTCGAGTGGTCGCCAGCGTGGTCGTTGCGCGACGAGACGTTCAGGTATGTTCCGACCGGCCTTGCCTATTTCTTCCATAAGGCGCCAGGCGCCTATCATCTCCATGCCGATTCCAACGGCTGCGCCGCCGGCAATACGCTGGAGGAGGCGATCCTTCAGGGGTTTCTCGAACTCGTGGAGCGGGATGCCTATGCGATCTGGTGGTACAACCGGCTGCGGCGTCCGGAGGTCGCGCTCGACGAACTTGGCGACAGCTATGTGCGCGATCTGCGCGCCGCCTTTGCCGCCATGGGACGCAAACTGTGGGCGCTCGATGTGACAGGCGACCTCGGCATTCCGGTGGTCGTTGCCGTCTCTCATTGGATCGAGGATGGTGAGGAGAAGATCGAGTTCGGCGCGGGCGCGCATTTCGACCTGCGCATTGCGGCGCTGCGCGCGTTGACCGAGATCAACCAGTTCCTCGCCATCGATCAGGTCAGGGGCCGCGGAGTCGACGGCGCCGACGCGCTTCCGATCCGCGAGCACGCCTATGTTCGGCCCCATGGCAAAAGCGCTGCGGTGCGGTCGCCATTTGCGAAATTCGCGAGCCTCGATCGCGCCGGGCAGGTGATGACCTGCGTCAAGCTCGTCAAGCGCCTCGAACTCGACTTCCTTGTGCTCGACCAGACCCGTCCCGACATCGGCATTCCGGTGGTGAGGGTTATCGTTCCTGGACTGCGGCATTATTATCGGCGGTTCGGCCCCGGCCGAACTCTATGACGTGCCGGTCAAGCTCGGCCTGCGCAAGCGGCCGACAGCGGAAGCCGACCTCAATCCCCTGCACCCGCGAACCTAAGATTTGCGCAAGCCCGCGGCAAAGTCTGCTCGATCGAGCAAACCGAGGCCGGCCCTGCTCTTCGCCCGCCTAAATCCCGGGGTCGCCCTGGAAAACGATGCGGACGGTACCTCGGCGATCGTTCACGGCGACCGGGTGCGGCTGGGACGGTTCAGTCCGGAAGTTGCGAAGCGTTCCTCCGACCTGACGAGCGGACTTCGACTGGGTGCGCCGGCGCTCGCCGGCACCGACCGCAGCAATGAAATTTGCGAACTGGTTCGCCGCTTGTCACGCGGCGGCCTCGTCGAGTACCGCCTCGCTCGCAGCAGGAGCGGCCCGGACCTTGTCGTCGTCGAACCGCAGGTTCGGGATTATGTACCGCAATTTGCCGCGCTCGAAGACGACACCCCGCTCGCACTTTCCCGCTTCGCGTTCATGCGGCGGCGCGGCACCGACATCGTACTGGAATCGCCACGCGCCGGCGCCCTGTTCAGGCTGTGCGACCCCGAACTCGCGGCGATGATCGCTTTGATGTCGCGAACCCACAAGGTGAAGCAGCTACGCCGCCTGCGCGGTTTTGCGGGGATCGAGCTTCTCGCGCTGCTGGTCGAATCGCGAATATTGCTGGCGCTCGAATCCGATCGCGACCAAGGTTTGCGCGCTTCCGAAGGTGATGCAAACCTTGTCCTGTGGGATTTTCATGACCTGCTGTTTCACGCCCGCAGCACCGCCGGGCGACACGCGAACCCGCTCGGCGGCATGCACGCCTATGCGCATCATGTCGCTGCGCTGCCCGCAATAAGACCGACGTGGGATGGCCGCGCCGTTGATCTGCGCCCGTATGCGCCGCCGCCAACAGAGGACGCCTCGCCGCTCACGTCGCTGCTGCGCCGTCGCCGTTCCATGCGCAGTTTTGACGAGCAGCATCCGATCACCTTGTCCGATCTGTCGCGATTCCTTCACCTGACGGCGCGCATCATCTCACACAGCCGGATGCAGTTCGACGATGATCCTGAAACGGAAATCGAGATCGCCGCCCGTCCCTATCCGTCAGGAGGGGCGAGTTACGAATTGGAGCTTTATCTCGCGGTCAATTGCTGCGAGGGACTGGAGCCTGGATTCTATCACTATGACGCCGCATACCATGCGTTGACAGCGATCGAGGCGTCCGCGCAGCAGCTCAAGGCGATGCTCGGCGACGCACAGTTCGCCATGGGGGCGGCGGACCTCCCTCAAATATTGGTGACGATCGCCGCCCGCTTCGGGCGCGTGTCGTTGAAATACAGTGCCATTGCCTATGCGCTCATTCTAAAGCATGTCGGCGTGCTGATGCAGACTTTCTATCTGATGGCGACCGAAATGGAACTTGGCGCCTGCGCGATCGGGTTCTCGGACATCGACCTGTTTGCGAGGATGACGGGGATCGAGTTCCAAGTCGAAGGTCCGGTCGGGCAGATCGCGATCGGTCGTGCCGCGCCCGAGCCGCCCGCGACAGCCGCCGGCTGATCGGCAACTCCAGTGCAGTTGTCGATGCCGTCGCGGCGCTGTTTGCGTTGATGTCCGACCGCTAGCGCATGATCCCGTAAAGTTGCAGACTTTTCGGACAAGATCATGCGCAAAATCAACACGCATCCGTCGTCGAGCGCAGTCCGCGACGGGTGCGCAGAACATAATCGAGCGGGAGGCGTTTCAAGCTGAACGCATCCCGCTCGGAGCCTGAACCGCTCGCGCTTTATCAAGCTTTAAGCGCATGGTACAAAAAGGGGGACCTGCGGCCCGTTGGACGCGTGTCGTGTGCTGCCAAATCGAGTGTCCGCCTGAAGCGGTCGCAGATTTTTGATTGTGGTCAGCGCGCAATTTCGACAGCAGTGAGCTTATTCAAATTGGGAAGGTGCGCCATGCGAGGTCGTCTTGTTCGCGTCCTGCTTTCTTGCAGCTCTTTCGCATTGGCCATGCCTGCGATCGCGGCCGAGGTCACGCCCGCACTGCTGGCTGCTCCGGAGCCCGGCAACTGGCTGATGAACCATCGCACCTATGATGCCCAGCGCTTTTCGCCCCTCGACAAAATCAATACCGGAAACGTAAAAAATCTGAAGCTCGCTTATGCGGTCGCCATTGGCGGCAGCGCCGCCAACGAAAACCTGGAATCGACGCCACTCGCCGAAGATGGTTTCCTCTACGTGGTCGATCTATGGGGTGTCGTCTACAAGATCGATGGTCGCTCCGGCGACGTTGGCCGCATTGTGTGGCGCATGGACCCCGAACAGGAGAAGGCGCCCGACGCCAACCGCGGTGTCGCCTTGTGGGGAAATTTCGTCATTTCTGTCGCCAATCACCCGGCGCGGCTCATTGCTACTGACAAGGAAACCGGACAGGTCGCTTGGGAGACGAATATATCGGATGGTCAGAACGGCCTCCAGTTCACGGCGGCGCCGCTGCCGGTCAAAGATAAAATCATCGTTGGCGCATCGGGCGGCGACAACGGCGTGCGCGATTTCATTCTCGGCGCCGATGCCGCGACCGGCAAGTTGCTGTGGCGCACCTATACGTATCCCGGCGCCCGGCGAACCCGGCTCGAGACCTGGAAGGACAAGAACAATGCTTGGCGGACCGGCGGCGCCGCGATGTGGGTCACGGGATCATACGATCCCGACACCAACCAGGTGCTGTGGGGGACCGGCAATCCGGTGCCGTGGGCCGATCCTTATTACCGGCCCGGCGACAATCTCTATACCAACAGCCTGATCTCGTGGAACCCCGACACCGGCAAGATGAACTGGTATCACCAGTACACCCCCGGCGACATGTGGGACTATGACGAGGAAGGCTCCAACATCCTGATCGATGCTACAGTGGACGGGCAGCCGCGCAAGCTTGTCACTCATGCCGCGACGCAACGGCTTCCTCTACAGTTTCGAGCGCGCCAATGGCCAGACCTTGCTGGCGAAACCTTATGTTCCCAACATCAATTGGACCGCCGGTATTGATCAGAAGACCGGCAAGCCGATCGACTACGATCCCAATCGTGACATTCAGGTCTATTCCGGCCGCGCGAACTACACTTTGGCCGAACCAACCAAGCGCATGTGCCCCGCCCTGACTGGAGGCAACAATTATTTCCCGCCTTCATATAGTCGCCGCACCGGGCTGATCTATATCCCGGCATACACCATGTGCAATGACATGACCCTCGACCAGGAGTCGATCAAGAAAGGCATCTATTTCGCTCGCCCGATGAAGTTCACCGATCGAAACGAGTTCGGACATGGTCATGGCTGATCCGCTGACCGGTGAGATCAGGAAGCGGGCTCACTCGACCTATCCAAATGGCAGCGGCACATTGACCACAGCCGGAGGTCTCGTATTCACCGCGTTCATGGACGGCAGTGTCGTCGCTTATGATGATACGAGCCTTGACCAGCTTTGGAAGATCAATGCCGGTACCGGCTTCAACGCGCCGCCGATGACCTTCGAGGCCGGCGGCAAGCAATACATCGCCATCCTTTCCGGTATCAGCAACATCAGCAGGGGCCGCTTGGCCCTGACCCCCGAACTGCGCGAACAGCGCAACCGGACCATGTTGTTCGTTTTCGGACTGTAACAAGCTGCGGCGCGCGAAGGAGGGTCCAGGCTACCGCGTCGCGGTTCTGGCCGGCCCGGCGCCGTAACGAATGCCGGTGACGCGAGCCGCCAGAGTGAGATGCATTCCGCTTGAATCGCCCCCCGCTCGGTTCCCGTTGATTTTGCGGATGATCTTCGTCCGAAAGTCTGCAACTTTTCGACATCATGCGCTGAGTTCTGGGCGCAGTCACGGGCGGCGCAGCACGGACACGAAAAATCCGTCGGTGCCGGTGCGGCGCGGCGTCATCAACAAGCCTTCCGGCGAGATCAGGACGGCTGCGAGGAATTGTTGGCCGCGCGGAGCCCGACGAGCCCCGCCTCGGTGGCCGGGGTCACGACAAAGCCGGGGTGGCGCGCCAAGAAAGCGCGAACGCGCGCGCCGTTCTCCTCGTCGAGCAGCGAGCAGGTGACGTAAGCGATCCGGCCGCCAGGCCTGACCAGCGGGGCCGCGCGATCGAGCACCTCGTCCTGGGTCGCGATGCGTTGGGTGAGCGCGCCGGGCCGGACCCGCCACTTGGCGTCGGGGTTGCGCCGCCATGCGCCGATGCCGGTGCAGGGCGCGTCGATCAGAACAAGGTCGGCCGTGCCCTCTAGATCGCCGATGACATCGGCGGCACCGCGTGGCGGGCGCACCTCGACATTGCGGACCCCGGCGCGTGCGAGGCGCGCGTGAATTGGCGCCAGCCGGCGTACGTCGCGATCGGTCGCGTAGATGGCGCCGCGATTTTCCATCATGGCCGCAAGCGCAAGCGTCTTGCCGCCGCCGCCGGCGCACAGGTCGATGACGCGCTCACCGGGTCGTGCCCCGGCGATCAGTGCTGCCAGCTGCGAGCCTTCGTCCTGGATTTCGACCTCGCCTTCAAGAAACGCCGGTTCGGCCTGGATCGGCGGGCTCTTCGCCTCGGCAGAGAGCGCGATGCGCAATCCGATCGGCGACCATCTTGTTTCACTCGCGCGGAGATGCGCAAGCGCAAGCGCCACCCGTTCGCGATCGTCCTTGAGCGTGTTCACCCGCAGGTCGACGGGTGCCCGGCTCGCGAGGGCCGACCCTTCGGCAGCTCGGTCCTCGCCGAACACGGCGGCGAGATGCGGGTCGAGCCATTCCGGGAAGTCGCCGCGGACATGTATCGGCGCGCCTTCAAGGTTTCCATCGGAAAGCGCCATCATTTCGCTGTCATCGGGCGGTGCCGGCGCGTACCGCCCGCCCTGGGCAAGCCGTGAAATGTCGTCGGCCGTGAGCCCGCGCGCGAGTTTCAGCGCACCGAACAGCACGGCGCGCGGCGTGGCGCTGCCCATCAGGAACGCCGCCGAACTGCGCCGCCGCAGCGCATCGAATACGAGGCCGCCAATGGCCGCGCGATCACCGGACCCTGCAAAGCGATGAGCAAGACCCCAGTCCTTCAAGGCGTCGGCCGCGGGTCTTCGTCGCGCCTCGATGTCGCCCAGCACTTCGATGGCGGCGGAAAGACGGGCGCCCGGGGTCATGGCTCAATTCTCCGCCGAGCACCGCGGCAGCGGCCCTTGCCGCAGTTGAAAAAATACATTTTGTACCGCTGGTCCAACCCGATCGTTGCGAGGCACCCTTGATCATCGAATGGCATACCCATGTCTACCCGCCCGAAGAAGCCGCCGGCAGCCCGTTCTGGGGCGGCCGTTGCCCGATGACCTTGGAGAACGTGCTTGCGGCCCATGACGAGGTCGGCCTCGACTTCAGCGTGGTAAGCAATGCCGCCCATTATCTCCGCGCCAAGGCTCCCGCCGATGAGTTGAGGGCGGTCGCACGCTGGAACGATTATGCCGCAGAGATCCAGCAGGGCCATCCCGGCAAGCTCTTTTGCCTCGCCATGGCGACGCCGTGCGGCGGTCCCGCCCATGAGAAGGAAGTTCTGCGCGCCATCAAGGAGCTGAAGCTCAAGGGCGTGCTGATCAATTCCAGTCACAAGGGCCATTATCCCGATGACGACGAAGCACGCGGGTTCTGGGAGTTGGCGCAAGACTTGGATATCCCGGTGATGATCCATCCGCCGAATGTCGGCTTCGGCGAGGAACGGATGAGGGAGTACCGGCTGGCGTCGAGCGTCGGCCGACCGGCCGACCTCTGCCTTGCGCTGTCGCGCCTCATCGTGCGCGGCATTCTCGAGGATTTCCCCCGCCTGACAATCGTCGGTTCGCATGGCGGCGGCGGCATCTGCGAGGTGATCGGCCGAATGGATTATGCCTACGAGTTGCAGGACGAGGCGTTCTTCCTCGGCTCCTACGCGCCGATGAAGATCAAGCACAGCCCAGGCCACTATTTGAGGAAAATGTATTTCGACAGCGTCACCTATCATGCGCCGGCGGCACGGCTGGTGCTCGACACCGTCGGCGCCGACCACGTCCTCTATGGCAGTGACGCGCCGCCTTTGACTGCGCTCAAGCCACGCGCAATCAAGCTGATCGAAGACCTGAACCTGCCGTCCGCCGATCGCGAGGCCGTTTTCTGGAAAAACGCGGCCCGCCTGCTGAAGCTGCCCACCCCGGCGGATCAGCCGGTGGCTGTTTCGGCCGCTGCGTCAAGGAACTGAGAGGAGCTGCGTCCGCTTCGCGATGTTCTCGCACGGAATTTCTGCACGCGGTTTCCGTTTCAGTGCGGATGTGCACCATAAGACGAAGAGATCATCGTCATCCGGAGGTAGAGCGGAATGCGTTCAGCTTGGTTCGCTTCCCGCTCGATCATGTTCTGCGCACCCGTCGCGGACTGCACTCGACGACGGATGCGTGTTGATTTTGCGCATGATCTTGTCCGAAAAGTCTGCAACTTTACGGGATCATGCGCCAAGCAGACCATACCATGACGCGCCTCGTAAGCGATGTCGCCGTTCGCGCGCCGCGCAGTATCGCCCTTTTGATCGCGATGCTCGTCGTGATCCCGCTCGCGCTGTTGCCGCCACCCGCGCCCGCCCAGAATGCCGGCAAGCCGATCAAGGTGATCGTCGCGACCGGCCTCGGCGGCACCAGTGACGTATTCATGCGCGTGCTGGGGGACGAATATCATCGCCGCTACGGCCGGCCATTCGTGATCGAGAACCGCACCGGCGGCAGCATGATCATCGGCGGACGTGCCTGCGCCGAGGCTGCCCATGACGGCAGCACGATCTGCAATCTCCCCAGCGCGACACTGACCTACAATCAGTTCCTGTTCAAGAAGCTGCCCTACGACCCGGAAAGCTTCGTGCCGATCACCAATCCGTTCTTCAACACCCAGCTTCTGGTGGTGAGCACGGCGCTTGGCGTGCGCACGCTCGATGATCTCGCTGCGCTGTCGAAGGCGAAGCGGGGAACCTTGAGCTACACGGTGCCATCCGAGCCGCTGTCGGTCTTCATGCGCTGGTGGATCGGAAAAACCGGCGCCGATCTCGTCGAGGTGCCGTTCAAGGGCGGAGGCGATTCGGTCAATGGTCTTCTGTCCGGCTCGGTCCCGGTCGCGTTCTTCGGAATCGGCAACTGGCTGCCGCATGTCATGGCTGGCACGGTGCGTCCGCTGGCGGTTGACGGCGAAGCGCGCTCGCCGCTATTGCCCGAGGTGCCAACCCTGCGCGAGATCGGCTATGCGGGCGACATCACTCGTAATTTTTTCGGCCTGATGGCGCCGCCCGGCACGCCTGCGGCGGTTGTCGGCGAATTCTACGGACAGGTGGCGGCGATCGGGGGCGACCCGGATTTCCGCCGCAAGCGCCTCGTCGACGTCGGGCTGGAGCCGATTTTCGACACGCCCGCCGATTTTGCGCGCTTCCTCAAGGAGGATCGCGCGCGCTCCGGCCGCATCGTCAAGGCCGCAGGTCTCTCGCCGCAATGAGAGCAGGCCGCGCGCCGCAGGAGTTTAGATGGGGTAACGGGCCGGCGGCCGGCGATCGGCATGGCTGCGATCAAGGAGTTGTTTCCTCAGCGTGATGTCGGTCCGAAAAGTCTGCGACTTTTCGGCATCATGCTCATCCACCCAATGAAACTGCCGCCTTGCCCGTGCGGTGTCGCTTTTGCTCCGGGTGGCGGCGTATGCGAAGATCGCCGCCATGCGCCGCCCCGATCGTTATGATTACATCGGCATCGCCATCGTCGTATTTCTGGTCGCCATTTGGGTGCTCCATTTCGTGCTTCCCAGTCCGCCTCCGGAGCCACCGGGCTTTCAGGATGGGGCCGGCGGCCCATTGGCGTTCGGCCCGGCCGATCGCGTCTTGTGAACGGTTCTTATCCGGATGACGGAGGCGGTCGATGGCGGCTCCCAACAAGCAATCTACCTCGCATCGCAAGCTCATCGAATTTGACGCCGAAACCTGGACTGCGCTCGACCTCTTGGCGCGCGACAGCATGAAGTCGGTCCAGGAACTTGCGGACGAAGCCTTTGCCGATCTGCTCCGAAAGCACGACCGGCCCGTGACGCTCAAGGATGCCTTGCGCCAGAGCGCGCGCGTGCTCGATGACACGGATCGACCCGCCGCGAAGAAGCGGCGCCGCTGAATGGTCGGGCGCGCATGATCCCCGACAAGTTGCAGACTTTTCTGACCAGGATCATGCGCAGCATCAAGGAGAACCGAGTGGGAGGCGATGCAAGTTGAACGCATCCCGCTCTAAACTGACCTTGAGAAAACCGCCCGATCATGCGGTCCAGCGGAATGGCGAATTGTCGCATTCGGTTGAGTGAGGTTCATTCGGCGCCACTACAGCGGCCTATTTTCCTCGAGCGACTTGACCCCAGGCGGCACGGCGGGCAAATTCCGCCCGTTCAGCGGACGCGGGCGCCAAGCCACGCAAAACGTTGTTTTCCGCGCGCCCTAGCCGCATGATCTCGAAAAGTTGCAGACTTTTCGGACAAGATCGTGCGTGAAATCAAAGGAAGCGCATGATCCCGAAAAGTTGCAGACTTTTCGGACAAGATCATGCGTGAAATCAAAGGAAGCGCATGATCCCGAAAAGTTGCAGACTTTTCGGACAAGATCATGCGTGAAATCAAAGGAAAACTGACCGGAAGGCGATTCAAGCTGAACATATCCCGCTCTACCCGCCGTGCGATCTTGCACATGAGGAGGTTGCCATGCCTGCCGTTTCGCTGACGGTGAACGGCAAAGCCGTTCGCGCGGATGTCGATCCGCGCACTCTGCTGGTGCAATTGCTGCGGGAGCACCTGCGGCTGACCGGCACGCATGTGGGCTGCGACACGTCCCAGTGCGGCTGCTGCGTCGTCCATGTCGACGGTAAGGCGATCAAGTCCTGCACCATGTTGGCGCTGCAGGCGGAGGGATCGGACGTATTGACGATTGAGGGCCTCGCGACCGAAGAGCGGCTGCACCCGATGCAGGAGGCCTTTCGCGAAAACCATGGTCTTCAATGCGGGTTTTGTACACCCGGAATGATCATGACCGCCGTCGACATGGTCAATCGGCTCGGCCATGAGCTCGGCGAGCGCACCATCCGCGAGCAGCTCGAAGGCAATATCTGCCGGTGCACCGGTTATCATAATATTGTCAAATCAATCGCCGCAGGCGCCAAGGCGATGGCGATGCCGGCGCAGCATGCGGCGGAATAGCGGGCGACCTTCCATTCCGCTTATCTACGCTCCGGCCTCTCACCGTCTGCCCAATGCGGGCCAGCGCCCCTGTGGCATGAAGGTCACGCTTGCCAGAAGGCTGGTGCCCGGCGCATGACCCGATAGGCGCAGCACCTTCGTCCAGCGATTGCGACCACCGAGCCGCCGGACTTCGCTTACCAAGGGTGCTGCGGTGGCAACGAGGAGAAACGTATGAGCGTGTCGCAACTCGCCGCGCGACCGCAACACGCCGTCGCTACCCCGCAGGAGATACTTGCCCGCATCGAACGCCTGCCGCTGTCGTCGTGGCAAATCCGCACCCGCATCATCGTCGGCACGGCCACCTTCTTCGATGCGTTCGATGCGTTTTCGATCGCGTCCGTGCTGCCCGCAATCCGTCCGCTATGGCATTTCGGCCGTCCCGAGATCGGCCTGCTGATCTCGGCCGGTTTTTTTGGCCAGTTGCTCGGAGCGCTGGTCGGCGGCTGGTTCGCCGAGCGGCTCGGGCGGTTGCCGGTGATCGCCGGCGCGATGCTGTGGTTCGGCCTGTTCAGCATCGCCTGCGGCTTCGCCTGGGACTATGATTCGTTGCTGACGCTGCGCATTTTGCAAGGATTTGGCCTCGGCGCCGAGGTGCCGGTGGCTGCGACCTATATCAGCGAATTGGCGAAGGCGAAGGGACGTGGCAGCTTCGTGCTGCTGTTCGAACTGGTATTTCCGGTCGGCCTTTTGGCCGTGAGCGCGCTCGGAACCTGGGTTGTCCCGCATCTCGGTTGGCAATACCTGTTCTTCATTGGCGGACTGCCGGCGCTGCTGGTTCTGTTCGTCGTGCGAACGCTTCCCGAATCGCCGCGCTGGCTCGCCTCACGCGGCCGCACCGATGATGCGGAACAGGCCGTCGCCTTCATCGAGCGCAAGGTCGTCGCCGCGACCGGCAAGCCGCTGCCCGCGGTCGCCAGCTTCTTCGAGACGCCGCCGGTAGGCCAAGCCCGCTGGTCGGAGCTGTTCAGCCAAAACTACTTGCGCCGCACGGCGGTGGTTTGGGTGTGCTGGTTCGCCACCTATTTCGCGAATTACGGACTGACGACCTGGCTGCCTTCCGTCTACAACGAAGTGTTCAAGCTGCCGTTGGAACAAGCGCTGAGATACGGGGTCGTGACCCCGGCGGCAGGCCTTCTCGCAAGCTTCACCTGCGCCATGCTGATCGACCGGGTCGGCCGCCGCCCCTGGTTCGCCGGCGCCTTCGCGTGGACGGCGTTCGGCTTTATCACCTTGTGGCTCGTCGGGCCGACGACGCCCGAACGCGTTCTGGTGCTCTCGACGCTGAGCTACATGGGCACCGCGACGCTGTCGCTTTCGCTCTATCTCTACACCGCCGAACTCTACCCGACGCGCATGCGCGCGCTCGGCACCAGCACGGCGACAGCATGGCTGCGCTTCGCCTCGATCCTTGGTCCGCTCGTGTTCGGCAACACCGTCGCGGGAGGCAGCATCGCATTCGTGTTTCTCGTGTTCGGGGTTGTGGCGCTCGGCGCGAGCATCATCGTCGCGGCGTTCGGCACGGAGACCAAGTCAAGGGTGCTGGAGGAGATTTCACCCTGAAACGAAGGCCGAAAACCAACAAAGCGGGGAAGGCGCGCGTTCCGCCAACCCGCGCTTTGGATTGCACGCAGAGGATGCCGGCTGCGCCTGCCGGCGGCGCCGACAGCGCGAGCCGCGACGCCCTGCCCGCGTTTCCGCTGCAAGATGCCGCGACCGATGTCAGCATCGGGTTCAGCGATCTCTCGCTTCACGATCTCTTCGAGCAGCAGACGCGGTCGCTGCTGGAGATTGCCGATCTCGACGAAGAGCAGAAGCAGGCCATCCTTGTCGGGATGAACTGCCCTTGTTGCGGAGGCGGGGGCATGTCTTTCAGTTTCAGGCTGAAAAAATAGGGCAGCCGTCGGTCCGAAGTCTACGCGCTCATCTGGGTGATGAACTTGGTGTTGAGATACGCCTCGATCGCGTCGGCGCCGCCTTCGGAGCCATAGCCGGAATCCTTGACGCCGCCGAACGGGGCTTCGGGCAGCGCGAGGCCGTGATGGTTGATCGACACCATGCCGCTCTCGATCGCCTGGCCGATGGCGGCGGCGGTCTTGGTCGAGCGGGTATAGGCATAGGCGGCCAGCCCGTAGGGCAAGCGGTTCGCCTCGCTCGACCGCCTCGTCGAAGGTCTTGAAGGGTTGACGATCGCCACGGCCCGAACGGCTCCTCGTTCATGATGCGCGCGTCGGTCGGCACATCGGTGAGCACGGTGGGCTCGAAGAAGTAGCCCTTGTTGCCGATGCGCCGGCCGCCGGTCTCGATCTTGGCGCCCTTGGCGACGGCGTCGGCGACGAAGGCCTCCATCGCCTCGAGCCGGCGGCTGTGGGCGAGCGGCCCCATGCGCGTTCCGTCTTGCAAGCCGTCGCCGACCTTGAGCGCTTTCGCGGCGGTCGACGAATTTCTCGACGAACTGCTCGTAGACCGGCTCCTGCACGAGGAAGCGCGTCGGCGAGACGCAGACCTGGCCGGCATTGCGGAACTTGTTGGCGCCGAGAATCTTGGCCGCGGCGTCGATGTCGGCATCCTCGAACACGATCGCCGGCGCATGGCCGCCGAGCTCCATCGTCACGCGCTTCATGTGCGCGCCGGCGAGCGCCGCCAGCTGCTTGCCGACCGCCGTCGAGCCGGTGAACGAAATCTTGCGGATCACCGGATGCGGAATCAGATAGCCGGAAATCTCCGCCGGCACGCCGAACACGAGGTTGACGACGCCCGCCGGCAGGCCGGCCTCGACGAAGGCGCTGACCAGTGCGGCGCAGGAGGCCGGCGTTTCCTCCGGCCCCTTCAGGATGATCGAGCAGCCGGCCGCGATCGCGCCGGACATCTTGCGCACGGCCTGGTTGATCGGGAAATTCCACGGCGTGAACGCGGCGACCGGGCCGACCGGCTCCTTGACCTCGATCTGGTAGACGCCGTCGCCGCGCGACGGCATGATGCGCCCGTAGGCGCGGCGCGCCTCTTCGGCGAACCAGTCGATGATGTCGGCGCCGGCGAGCGTCTCGCCGCGGCTTCGGCAAGCGGCTTGCCCTGCTCCAGCGTCATCAGTGCGGACGATCTCGGCGGCATGGCTGCGCAGGATGTCCGCGGCCTTGCGCATCAGCCGGTAGCGATCGTGGGCCGAGACCTTGCGCCAGGCGGCGAAGCCCTTCTGGGCGCCGGCGAGCGCTGCGTCGAGATCGGCCTTCTCGGCGTGCGCAACTTGCCCGATCGCCTCGCCGGTGGCGGGATTGAGCACGGGCAATGTCCTGCCGCTCGCGGCCGGTCTCCATCCGCCGTCGATGAACAGGCTTACGTCCGAATACATGGGGAGCCTCGCAATTTCGATGTCCAGGCGTTCTTCAATGTACGCACCAGCATTATTCGCGAACCGGCCTTTGGTGAAGAGGCGCAGCAAAGGGGGCACCCTTGCGCTCGACGCTTTGTGCCTGCCGCAAACATGGCGACGCGCACATAGGTTCAGGAGGCGACGGGCAGGCAGTTCCTCATGGCGCGCGGCGCGGTCCTCCGCCCGATCGAAGACTTGGTCGGCGGGGGTAGGGGTCGCAGCCAGGCGAAAAACCCAACGCATATGGGACCCGCCTCTTTGCAGCATTGACAGGGATGGCGGGGGGAGGGGAAGTGACATTGCACCCATCCGGGCTGCCCCTATAGTAAGGGTGCAGCTGGTTCCAAACCCGGACCGGCGAAGGAGCGGCCGGTCGCCGATGCTCAACCGTCTAGAAATCGAAGGCCACCCAGCGGAGACGAGGGTTGTCGTCGCGATGTCCGGGGGGGTCAACTCTTCCGTCACTGCAGCATTGCTGAAGGCCGAAGGCTACGATGTCGTCGGGGTAACGCTGCAACTCTATGATCATGGCATCGCCACCCATCGCAAGGGCGCCTGCTGCGCCGGCCAGGACATCCACGATGCTCGCATGGTGGCCGCGAGCATCGGTATCCCGCACTACGTTCTCGATTACGAACGGCGCTTCAGGGAAGCCGTGATCGACCGTTTTGCCGACAGCTATGTGGCGGGCGAAACGCCGGTCCCCTGCGTCGATTGCAACCAGTCGATCAAGTTCCGTGACCTGTTGGCGACAGCGCACGAGCTCGGCGCGAAGGCGCTCGCGACCGGGCATTACGTCGCCTCTCGCCTCCTGCCAGGCCGCCGGGCCTATTTCGCGCTCGCGACGGGGAACGCGACCAGAGCTATTTCCTGTTTGCCACGACATGCGAACAGATCGACTTTCTGCGGTTTCCGCTCGGCGACCTTAGCAAGCAGGAGACCCGCGAGCTCGCGCGCCGCTTCGCGCTGCCGGTCGCGGAGAAGCCGGACAGCCAGGATATCTGTTTCGTTGCCACCGGGCGCTATGCCGATGTGATCGAACGCCTGCGGCCGGGCGCGGCTTCTGCCGGCGACATCGTCGACCTCTCCGGCCGCGTGCTCGGCCGGCATTCCGGCATCATCAACTTCACGGTGGGCCAACGGCGCGGCCTTGGTATCGCTGCCGGAGAGCCGCTTTATGTCGTGCGCCTCGACGCCGCCAACCGCCGGGTCGTCGTCGGTCCGCGCCAGGCGTTGCGAACGATGCGCATCCGGCTGCGCGACATGAATTGGATCGGCGAGGGTTCTCTTGATACCGCGATCGGACAGGAATGCCTCGATGTCTTCGTCAAGGTGCGCTCGACCCGGCCGCCGCAGCCGGCGACGCTCCGCCGAGGCTCGGACGGATACGAAGTGGAGCTCGCTGGTGGCGAGGAAGGGGTGGCCCCCGGCCAAGCTTGCGCTCTTTATGATGCCGGCACGGGCCAGGCGCGCTTGCTCGGCGGCGGGTTCATTTGCGCACCGATCGCGCCCGAGCAGGGCGATGCGGCCCCGACAGCGCCAGCGCGCAAACTGCGCATCGCCGCGCGCGGCTGAATTTGTGGGGCACAAACGACATGCATCCAGCGGACACATTCCACAGAGACCATGTCGAAAAAGCCTATGCCGGCTGGGCACCAATTTACGACGTGGTCTTTGGGCAGGTGTTTTCCGCCGGCCGGTCCGCGGCCGTGGCGGCGGCCGAGCGAGTCGGGGGCCGCATCCTCGAGGTCGGTGTCGGCACCGGCATGTCCCTGAGCGAATATTCGCCCCAGCACCGCATCGTCGGCGTCGACCTTTCCGAACCGATGCTGCGCCGCGCCAAGGCGCGCGTCCACAAGCGGAGGCTGTCCCATGTCGAGACGCTGGCGATCATGGACGCTGAACGCCTGGGTTTTGCTGACGCCTCCTTCGATGTGGTGGTGGCTCAGTATGTCATCACCGCCGTCCCGCACCCGGAAGCGGCCCTCGACGAGTTCGCGCGGGTGGTCAAGACGGATGGCGAGATCGTTCTGATCAACCATCTTGGTGCCGAGAGCGGCTTGCGCCGCGCTTATGAAAGCGGTCTCGCCCCGGTCGTCCGCCATCTGGGATGGCGCCCCGAATTCCGCTTTTCGCGTCTTTCCTCCTGGGCGGAGCGCGCCGGCATCCGCTTGCTGGAGCGGCGCCGGATGCCGCCGCTCGGTCTGTTCTCGCTGATGCGTTTTCAGAAGAGCTTCGCGACCTGAGCCTGGCCAATTGAACGATTTGCCGCGCCGCTTTGCGGCACCGACTGGGATTGCTACGATTGGCTTGCGGCGGAACGGGAGATTGTCGCCGCAGCGGTGCGTGCGGCAGTGCAAAGCCGCGATCGAGCGAAGGAGTTCACAATGCGCAGGATGAGACTGCTCGCAGCGACGGCCGCAATGGCTGCGCTGATGGTGGCGGCGGGAGACGGCGGCGCCGCGGCGCAGGGCCGCAGCACGCTGGATATCTACGTGGTCGATGTCGAAGGCGGCAACGCCACGCTGTTCGTGGCGCCATCAGGGCAATCGCTGCTTATCGATACCGGCAACGTCGCCCCGGATGCTGCAATCCGGGATGCCGGACGCATCATGGAAGCGATCCGCGACGCCAGGCTTTCGCAGATCGACAACCTGATCATCACCCATTGGCACGGCGATCATTACGGCGGCCTGCCGGTGCTCGCGAAGCAGATCCCGATCCGGCACTTCTATCGATCACGGGCCAAACGTACAACCGACACCGGCCGTGGATGAATTCCTGGCGAATGAATACCCAAAGCTCTACGCCAATGCCCAGCACACCGTCGTCAAGCCTGGCGACCATATCCCGGTCTCGGGTCTTGACATCGAGGTCGTGACCTCGGCCGGCGAGACGATCAAAACGCCCGTCGCCGGTGCTGGACAGCCAAATCCCTATTGCGCGGACTTCAAGCCGAGCCAGGCCAATGCCGAGGACCCGATGTCGGTCGGCGTCTACATCACCTTCGGAAAATTCCGCACCATCCATCTTGGCGATCTTACCCGGAACAAGGAATTCGAGCTGATGTGCCCGCTCAATCGCATCGGCACCGTCGATTTGTTCCTCGGCCTCCATCACGGCCAGGCCAGCTCCAATTCCGATGTGATGATCCACGCCACGCGTCCGCGCGTCGCCATCATGAACGACGGCACCCGAAAGGGCGGCGAGCCGGAGACGATGCGCGTCGTGCACACATCGCCCGGCCTGGAGGACCTCTGGCAGATTCATTTCTCGCAGCTCAGCGGGCAGGAATACACCGTACCTGGCATGTTCATCGCCAACCTGCTCGACGATCCCTCCCCGAGCATGCCGGTAGCGCCGATTGCGGCGCCCGCCCAGGGGCCGGGAGCGCCTCCAGCGCCCGCGCATAACGGCCCCTCGCACTGGATCAAGGTCTCGGCACAGTCGGATGGGACCTTCACCGTGACCAACACCCGCAACGGCTTCGCCAAGACCTATTCGCCAAGCCGGCCCGGCACCAATTGAGACTCGCAGGCCCTCTGTCTGCTCACGGAGCGATCATCGATCGGCCCCCGTTGCCGCTTGGCGCCGGGGTCGAAGCTGCGGCCCATTATGAGTATCACGGTTGAGGGTGGCTTCATCGGCCGCGAGGTGAAGTCACGCAACGGCCGTAAAGCCCCCGCAGCGACGTGGATTTTGGCAAAGTGGCGCGCTCCCGGCAGTGGCGTCGGGCGGCCAGCGCCGCTTGGGGGCGCACGTTTTCGCGGGTTCGAGCGCATGATCCCGAAAAGTTGCAGACTTTTCGGACCAAGATCGTGCTCAAAATCAAAGGGAACTGAGCGGCAGGCGGTTCAAGCTGAACGCATCCCGCTCTAGGTGCATCATGGCGAATGTGGTCGTCGTCGGCTCCCAGTGGGGAGACGAGGGCAAGGGTAAGATCGTCGATTGGCTATCGGAACAGGCCGACATCGTGGTCCGCTTCCAGGGTGGCCACAATGCCGGCCACACGCTCGTCATCGATGGCGTCACCTACAAGCTGTCGCTGTTGCCTTCCGGGGTTGTGCGGCCCGGCAAGTTGTCCGTCATCGGCAATGGCGTCGTTCTCGATGTTGCCGCTCTTCTCGAGGAGATTGATCGGCTTGCGGCGCAAGGGATCAAAGTCACGCCGGACTTGCTGCGCATCGCCGAGAACGTGACCTTGATCCTGCCCCTCCACCGCGAGCTTGACACCATCCGCGAGACCTCGGCCGCGAACGTGGGGACCGAGATCGGCACGACGCGGCGCGGGATCGGTCCCGCTTACGAGGACAAGGTGGGGCGCAGGGCGATCCGCCTCATGGACCTCGCCGACCTTTCGGGAATCGAAAGCAAGATCGCGCGGCTGCTTGCCCACCATAATGCGTTGCGGCGCGGCATGAATCTCGCCGAAATCGATCCCAAATCAATTTACGACTTGCTTGCCGACGCGGCGCCGCGCGTGCTCCCTTTCATGGATTCGGTATGGTCCCTGCTCGACCGCAAGCGCCGGGAAGGCAAGCGAATTTTATTCGAGGGCGCGCAAGGCGCGCTGCTCGACGTCGATCACGGCACCTACCCTTTCGTTACGTCCTCCAATACAGTAGCAGCGCAGGCCGCAACCGGGTCGGGTATCGGACCGGCTGCGATCGGTTATGTACTGGGCATCAGCAAGGCTTACACGACGCGGGTCGGCGCCGGACCATTCCCGACCGAGCAGGTGAATGAGATCGGCCGCACCATGGGTGAGCGGGGACGCGAGTTCGGCGTGGTTACAGGTCGGCCGCGCCGTTGCGGGTGGTTCGATGCCGTTCTGGTGCGGCAAACTGTCCGAACCGGTGGAATCGACGGTCTGGCCTTGACGAAGCTCGATATTCTGGATGGATTTCGAGGATATCCAGGTCTGCGTAGGCTATCGGTTCGAAGGCCGCTTCATCGATTACCTGCCGGCAGGCGAGATCGCGCAGGCTCGGGTCGAGC
Organism: uncultured Alphaproteobacteria bacterium; assembly: GCA_963844635.1. GTDB lineage: Bacteria > Pseudomonadota > Alphaproteobacteria > Rhizobiales > Xanthobacteraceae > JAJPKK01. The sequence continues at coordinate 24,991 of CAWJPD010000006.1, read as the reverse complement.
CGGTATATGAGAGGATAGCGGGCTGGCAGGAGCGAACCGCAGGGGCGCGGTCCTTCGCCGAGTTGCCGGCCGCGGCGGTAAAATATGTGCGGCGCATTGAAGAACTTGTCGGCTGTCCGGTCGCCCTGCTGTCGACGAGTCCGGAACGCGAGGATACAATCCTTATGCGCAATCCGTTCGAACTGTAATATGATACACCTCTCCGCCATGGCGGCGCGGAGCACCGATGGCTGATTATTATCCTCTGATCGCCAAGGCAGTGGCCGGGCTTGACAAGAGCACCGCCGAGGGGCGGCGGGTCCTTTACGACCGCGCGCGCTCGGCTTTGCTTGCGCAATTGCACGGTGTCGACCCGCCATTGACAGAGCAGGACATCAACAAGGAACGTTCGCTCCTCGAAGAGGCGATCAGGAAGGTTGAACGTGAAGCGGCGTTCCGGTCGCGTTCGGACCCGCTGCCATCCAGGGTCGATCCGCGGCCGCAAGCCCGTACAGAGCCGGTGACGCCAGCCCCAAATGGGGGTGCGCTCGATAGGCCCGAACACAAGCCGCCTGCTGCGGTGGGACGCGGCCCTGCGGCAGAACGGCCGGGTCGGCTCGGGAGCAATGCTGCCGGGCGGCCGGCGAGGCCGGCCCCACCCATCCAAGATAGCGCGCGGCAGCTCCGGGCCGAACCCGCGGACCCGGCTGGTCGACCACCGCGAGCCGACGACCGCGGTGCCCGGCCGGCGCGGACCGAGGTGGTGGCGCGGCCGCCGCGCCCTGGCATTCGTCCCGACGCGCGCCCGGCCCCGGGAGCCTCGGCGCTGTCCGCGGCCGCGGTGAAGGCGGCGCCGGAAGATCCTGCGATCATTGCGGAGGAAGACGGAGCGGAGGGTGTGCCGGTGCGCGAGCCGCGCTGGAACCGTGGCTCGTCGCTGTCGGACAAAGGTCTCAAGGGATTCCGTAACGTTGTGGCCGAGACGGAGACGCTCGGCGCCGCGACGGCGCAGGCGGCAAAGGACATTCGTGCCGCATTTCAGGCCGGCTCGGCAGCTCAGGCTCCCGCGGAGAAGCGCCCCGGGGCCGCGCCGCGCCCCGGCCTGCGCGCTGACCCGCAACCGCACCCACCATCGCGGGCGGAGCCGGCGCCGCGCCCCGGCCTGCGCGCCGACCCGCAACCGATCCCGCCGCGCTCGGAGCCGCCGCCAAGGTCCGATCCGCGCAAGGCGCCACGGACAGACGCCCGGAACGAACGACCCGAATCTCCCGGTCGCGCCGAACCGCGTGCCGAACCGCGTCCTGCCGCTCGGACCGAACCACGCCGCGACGTTCGAGGCGACGCCCGTCCGGACACGCGCCCCGAGGCACGCGCGGACAAGCCGCGGCCGCAAACGCCGCAAAACCGGCCGGACCCCCGAGTGGAGCCCGAACCGGAGCGCCCCGCGGCGCGCCGGCCCTCGCCGCGTGAGGCCGAGAAAATCCTTGGCCGCGATCCCGATCCTCCTACCCGCGGCCGCGATGCCAACAGCGTCCGTCGCGATCGCGACGCCGACCGTATGTCGGCGCGCCGCGCGGAGCCCACGCCGCTCGACGATGCGGACGAACTGCCGGACGACATCGACGACGATCGTTTCGAACCGTCGTTGCGGACGGAATATCCAACGCGCGCGCCGGCATCGATTGTTCGCCAGGAGCCGGCATCGATTGTTCGCCAGGAGGAGGTGCGTGGCCGCGCGGCGCCAGCCGCGCGCGCTGCAAAGGCGGAGGCGCCGGTCCCGAAGCGCGCGCCATTTCCGTTGCGACGCTATATCGGACCCGCCGCGGCGGCAGTGCTCGTCCTTGGCGTCGTCGCGCTCGCCGTCTGGTGGGGACCGCGCATCATCGGCCAAATCCGCAGCACGCCGAATTTCGGCCGGAACGTGGAACAGGGCATTCAGGCCGATGGTGGGCGCGTCAAGGATTCCTCGCGTATCGGACAGCCTTCCGCCGAAGGCACGCTGGTTGCACAGAAGGTCGTGCTCTACGAGGAGGATCAGGCCGATCCTTCGGGCAAGCGTTACGTCGGCTCCGCGGTTTGGCACAATGAACGGCTGCCGCCAGCGCCGGGGCAGTCGCCCGACCTCACCATCAGGGCAGATATCGAAATTCCCGAGCAGAAGATCGGCATCCGCTGGTCACTGCGGCGAAACGAGGACAAGGCGCTCCCCGCCAGTCACACGATCGAGATCATGTTCACCCTGCCGGCGGACTTTCCGCACAGCGGCATTTCCAACATTCCCGGCGTGCTGATGAAGCAGGGGGAGGCGACGCGGGGCGTGCCGCTGGCGGGATTGGCGGTCAAGGTCACGACCAATTTCTTTCTGATCGGCCTGTCATCGATCGAAGCCGACATGCAGCGCAACATCCAGCTTCTGAAGGAGCGCAGCTGGTTCGATATTCCGGTCGTGTACGGCGACGGCAAGCGCGCCATCATTGCCATCGAGAAAGGGACGCCCGGCGAACGCGCCTTCAACGACGCCTTCGCTTCATGGGGACAGTAAAGGCCCTGAGAACAGAACAGCATCGAGGGTGCGGCGATTTTCCGAGATTGATTTGGAGTCTGCCCGTTTAGCCGGAGTTTCCGCACGGAAACTAAAACGATTTTCGCGGAAAGCGAGCGTTGATGCCTGGAAACAGGCAAGGGGTGCCCCCATATTTGGCGGTGCGCGGGTTTTGCGGACAGGTTTTAGGGATTTCGCTGTCTCGGTTTGAGGCAGATCAAGGCTCCGCCAAGCCCGATATCGTATACATCGGAGGAATCAGATGAACCGGTTTCTTATCGTCGCATCGGCTGCAGCTTTGGTGATCGGTCTCGGCACTGCCTCAAACGCTCAGCAACCCCGTGGTAGCACCCCGGGTGCGTATCAGAACCGCCAAGTCGACAAAGAGCGCGGCTTCGACCGGCAACAAGGCAATCGCTACTATCGTTCAACGCACCTACAGCATCACAAGCCCCATCATCCCAGCTCGAGCTCAAATTCAAGCTCGTCGTAACTATTGACACCCAAAGAACACAGGACCGAAGGTCGCGCACCTTCGAATACGAACGATTAGTCATGCTCCGCCGCAATGCCTGGCGGAGCATCAGCGCAAGAACGCCGAACGCAAAACACTGCTTATAACTTGGCCAACTTAGCGCATGACCCCGTAAAGTTGCAGACTTTTCGGACAAGATCATGCGCAAAATCAACACGCATGCGTCGTCGAGCGTAGTCCGCGACGGGTGCGCAGAACATAATCGAGCGGGAGGCGGTTCAAACTGAACGCCCGCTCCAGACATCGATTGCTTACATGCCGACGCCTGCGGCCTTGAAGATGTCGCGCGAAGCCGGGCGGGCGAGATAGGCGAGAAGCGCCTGGGCCTGCTCTGCGGCGTCGCTCTTGGCCGGGATATAGGCGGAATATTCGTTCACGAATTCGATGTCTTTCGGCAATGCGCCGACCACCTTCACGCCCTTCACCACCACGAACTCGCTGGTGAATCCAATGCCCATCTCGGCGTCACCCTTGAGCATCGCGGCAACCACCTCGCGACCGGTATTGAACTTCAAAGCCTTCCCTTTGATCGTGTCCGCGACGCCGAGCCGGTCCAGCAGGCCGGCGACAAATACTGCGGCGGTACCGCCGCCGGCGGGATCGGTGTACGAAACCGACTTAGCGTTCAGCAACGCCTTCTTGAAGGCGTCGACCGTCAAGATATCCGGGGCTGGCGTGCCGTCTCGAACCGCAACCCCGATCTCGACGTGACCGATGACGGCGCGGCTTCCGGGCTTTGCGCTTCCATCCTTCTCGGCTGCCAGCACCACGGGCGTGGAGAGGACCACGAGATCGGCTTTGGCGCCCGCCTTCAGTTTATTCTGGATCGCGCCGACTGAGCCGAATGTCGCCGTCACCTTGGTGCCGGTGTCGTGCTCGAACACTTGCACGACGGCTTCGAACGGCTCCTGCACCGCGGCAGCTGCGAGCACCGTGATTTCGGCGGCTCGAGCCGTGGAATAAGGGGCGCCCCCCCAAAACAGAGTCACAGCGACTGCAAATGCCAGTTTGCGCATGCCTTCCTCACGGGTTCATCCGACCGACGTGCACAGTATAACGCAAACGACGCATCTCGTGCTGCAAACAGGGGCAAGTACGGTCAGGGCGCGCGGAACACGCATTCTTGCGGCCTCGCAGCTCCGGCCCGAGAGCTTCGTCCGCGGCGCAGGTGCACTCATCTGCCTCTCGCTCCGTCAAAAATCCGGTTGATCCGCCTTCGGCACGCCGATCCACTCGTCCCTGTAATATTCGACCGGGTTTTCGGCGCAGACCTGTTCCTCCCATTGCCTGAACGTGCGCCGGTAAGTGACGAGGACCGTCAGCGGAGCCGTAAACACATTCGGGTCTTCCATCGTCAATTCCAGCTGCAGTCCCTTCACCTTGGTGTCGGGATCTTGCCCCGAGAGCCGGTTGCCGGCAACGATGCCTTCGGCCTTTTCGTATTTGTCCTGCGCCGCCTTGGCAGCTGCACCACCGATCAATTGGTAGCGTTCGACGACATGCATCGCGTCAGTCTGCGGCGTACCCAGGCGGTCAGTCGAGGTGAACGCGTTGGTCTTGATGGCTACCGTATCGATGACCAGCACGTCCCCTTCCCAATGGCCGACCGAATCGCCCATAGGCGAGGGCACGAGGTTCGCCGGATGCGCCGCGTTCATGCGAACATGCCGGACATTGTCGTCCTGATTGTAAAGAATGGCCAAGTCGCCATTGCTCTTCTGCACCATCAAAAAATTAAGCTGCATCGAAAAGGTGAAAGGTGGGGAGTAGAGCCGGCACTGGTCCGACAGGTTGGGAAGCCCCTGCCCGCCAGGGAAAGCTCGCCTCTCTGCTTGACGAGGGCCGCAGCTTCCGCATTGAGGATGGGATTGTTGTAGTCGCCGACCAGTTGATTCCCGGAGGTGCCGTCAGGGCGGCGCTTCAAATTCCTCAACGGTTGCGGACCAGACGGCATGGGCTCGAAATCGAAGGAGTTGCGGCCCCAGCGGGTGCCCGTGATATCGACAGGGGTATCCGCGGCAAACGCCGGTAAGTTCAGCATTGTCGTCGCAAAGACGCTCAGAAACAAAATTCGGGATGTCATTTCACGGCTCCCTCTCTGGGCCATTTTGAGAGATTGCTTCCCGTTCCGCCGGCCGTCAATTCCCTTCAGGTCTCCGAGCGCGTTCCCCTATAGCTGGAAGGCGAGCGAACGCTCAGATCGTCTGGTTGTAGGCGCCGACCTCTTTATGCGTGCGCAGCACCGCGTCGACCGCCGCGAACATGTCCCGCATGCGAGCTTCCGAAGCGGGGCTTTCCACCACGACCACCAGTTCCGGCTTGTTCGAGGAGGCACGCACGAGGCCCCAGGTGCCGTCCGCCACGGTGACCCGCACCCCATTCACAGTGACGAGGTCGCGGATCGGCTGTCCTGCAACCTTCTCGCCATTGCGCTGTGCATCTTCGAAATGCCGCACCACCTGCGCGACCACATCGTATTTCGTTTCGTCGGCACAATGCGGTGACATGGTCGGCGACTGCCACGTCTTCGGCAGGGCGTCTTTCAGGCCCGACATGGTCTGGCCGGGGTTGCGGTCGAGCATGTCGCAGATCGCGAGGGCGGAGACGAGCGCGTCGTCATAGCCGCGGCCGTAAGGTTCGTTGAAGAAGAAATGCCCGGATTTCTCGAACCCGGCGAGCGCCCCGATCTCGTTGGTGCGACGTTTCATGTAGGAATGGCCGGTCTTCCAATAATCCACGACGACCCCGTTCTGCCGCAGCACTGGGTCGGTGACGAACAAGCCTGTCGATTTCACGTCGACCACGAACTTCGCTCCGGGATGCTGGCGCGACATCTCGCGCGCCAGCATGACCCCGACCTTGTCGGCAAAAATCTCCTCGCCCTTCTCGTCGACGACGCCGCAGCGATCGCCGTCGCCATCGAAGCCAAGGCCGACATCGGCGCCGCTCGCCAGCACGGCATCGCGCATGGCGTGCAGCATCTTGAGGTCTTCGGGATTGGGATTGTAACGGGGAAGTCTGTAATCGAGCTCGCAGTCGAGCGGCACGACTTGGCAGCCGATCGCTTCCAGTACGGCGGGCGCAAAAGCGCCCGCCGTGCCATTGCCGCAGGCGGCAACAACTTTGATGCGGCGCTTGAGCTTCGGCCGATCGGTCAATCGCGCGATATAGCGCGCCCGCATGTCGGGCACGAACCGATAGCTGCCGCCACCCCTCAAATCGAAGCCGGTGCCGAGCACGATGTCTTTCAGCCGCGTGATTTCCTCAGGACCGAAGGTGAGCGGCCGATGGGCGCCCATCTTGACGCCGGTCCAGCCATTGTCGTTGTGGGAGGCCGTCACCATCGCAACGCAGGGCACGTCGAGCGCGAACTGGGCGAAATAGGCCATCGGCGTCACCGCAAGACCGATGTCGTGCACCCGGCAGCCTGCGGCCAACAGCCCGCTGATGAGCGCATATTTGATCGAGGCGGAATAGGACCGGAAATCGTGGCCGGTCACGATGTCGGGCCCCTTGCCGAGTTGCGCGAGCAAGGTGCCTAGGCCGATGCCCAGCGCCTCGACACCCATCAGGTTGATTTCCTGTTCGAACAGCCATCGCGCGTCATATTCGCGAAACCCGGTCGCCTTCACCATCGGTTCCGATTCGTAAGCGTAGGTGTTCGGCGTCAGGCTCGGCTTCGGCGCCGGGAACATCGCGACCTCCACTTTGGGAATACGGGGCGTGAACGCGCGTTGCACATAGCGCATATCCCGAAAAGTTGCAGAGTTTTCGGACAAGATCACGCGCAAAAGCAAAGGGCGCCGAGGGGCACTTCAAGCCGAACCGATTCCCACTTTAGCCGGTCGCGTCACTTGGAAAACGCCGGCGAAGTCGATCCCCGCTCGTCGGTTCCCCGATCGCCATCTGCGCCGGGCGGAGGGGAGATGTTCGGCACGTGACGGAAATCGCGCCTGGCGGCACCGTGCCGCCCTGGCTTGAAATGACGGTTCGGCCACCTGGAAAATCCAGGCGGCCGAGCTGTGCGAGGGTTTAGGTCCGGCTACCGGACTTCGACCGCGTAATGGCGCTTGCTAAGCGACCCCGAGGCGAAGATCGCGTCGAAATTGATCGAAGTCGGCGCCCATGTAACCGGGCTCGGGGTCATAGAAGATGGCGACGCCATCCGAGCGGCGCTTGTTGCATTCAACGCGCGGATTGCTTGCCGGGAAATTGGTGAATCCGGTTCCGTTCTCGACCGTGATCCGACCGTGCTTGGGCTGCTCGATCACTCGCACGGTGGCGAATCCGACCGAGGTGCAATCCGGGTTGATCGAATAAAGGAAGTCCAGCCGGAGCCGCTGGTCGGCGGCGACGACCCGCGTCAATTCCAGCGTCTTTGGCCCGGTGACCGCGGCCGCCGGTGCCGGCGCGGGCGTCGGGCTTGGGGCCGGTGCGGTCGTGGCAACCGGGGTGACGATTGCCGGAGGAGTTGCGTCGGCGACGGGGGCAGCCGGCGGCGTCGGCGGCGCCGGCCGGCGGAACACGTAGTTGATGTTGAGGTTATTGCGCACGGCAGTCATGTCGCGGAGGATTTTGCCTTCCAACTCGGGCTCGGCAGGTCCGATTTCGCGACGTGAGAGACGAATTCCCGCCGGATCTTGAAGGTGCGCTCCTCAACGGAGAAACTCGCGCTGTAGCTGAATGCCACATTGTCGATCTTTACCGGCGCTGGCGCGACCGGCATCGGCATCGACTCGTCGAATGTCGCGTCGATCTCCTCCACCTGGCGGCCGGCATAGCAGGTGAAGACGAGCTTGCGGTTATTTGGCAGTGTGCCGAGCAGGAAATTGCCGGGTCGCACTATTAGAGACAGGCCGACCGGGATCGACGCGCGCCCGTTTTGCGCCGGAGCCTTGAATTTTTGGTTGAGGGTGAAGCTCGCCTCGATGTGGGCGGGCTCTGCGGTCTCACCGGAATTGGCGAGGTCGAAATGTCCCTTCCCGGGTGTGTTGACGCTCTGCAGCTGTCGCTGCGCCAACGTCTCGTTGCCGACGATCTGCACCGCCGCGGCAGCTCCGCGCAGCGCCATTCCGAGAACGCCGGTGTTGTGCTCGACGGTGCGCCCCGAAACGGTGCCGTCAGCCGCAACCGTCAGCGTGGTGCGGACATCCGCTACGTGTCCCTGCGGCTTCATCGCTGGCGTGCGCGCGAGAATGGCGCCCCCGACCGAAACGCGTACGACGGGCTTGTCATAGGTTTCCGCGGTAAGCACGCCGAAACCGGCCATTTGCGCGGTCGGATCGGTGTAAAGATCGAACTCCGGCAAATACATGATCACATGGTTAAGCGCGACCATGGTCGGCGGTTCGGGCAGCGTGTAGGCGGCGCCGAAGCTGATCAGCGTCTGTTCGCTCGCGATCCCCTTGGCGGCAAGCAGCGCCGACATCAGGGTTACCTTGTCCTTGCAGTCGCCGAACCTGTTGCGCAACACGCTCGCCGCATCGTTGGGCACGACGCGGCCGGCCGCGAGATAGACCGCCACGTAACGAATGTTCTTTTTCATCCAGGCGTCGATCGCGATCGCCTGCTCGCGCCGGCCGGTGATGCCGTGCGTGATTTCGTCAGCCAGCGCGGCGATTTCCGGCGTGACCGCGGCCTTCGGCAGGGCCGCCTGCGCATAGGCGCGGCCCATTTCGGGATAGGAATCGAAGGTCGAGATCAGCAGCACCGGATCGACATCGATGGCCGCCACCGACCGAGTTTCCCCGAGAGCCAGAGGCCGCTTCTCCAGCGTCACGATATGACGTCGAATCTGGCCATCCGTGCCGGCGGTCTCCTCGATGCGGTCGCTTAGTCCGGCACCGAGGGTTTTGACGTGAAGGTCAAGAGCGGCCGGAGCGTCGACCACGATCTCCGCCTGCTCCATCGGCATGGTGCGCGGAAACACATCCGCATAGAAAAACTGGCCAGGGAAAACGGTGTTCAGCGTATCCTTCTGCAGCGTCAGGACCAGCGTGTCGCCGACTTCGACGTCCTGGAAGATCACGGTGCGCTGCTTGAGATCACGCGTGAACGTCGCCTGGATGCCTGATGCCGCATCCCGAGTGATGATGTTGCCGGCATCGACCGGGATCTTGGTGCCGTCCGCCTTCTCGGTATAGGCCTCAACGACCGTGAGCCGCTCCATGCCTTCGACATAGGTCTCATGCTGCTGGCTCACCAGATTGACGGCGACTGCCGTCAAGACCTTGTACTTCCTGGTGAAAAGGTCAGTCGCCGTGCGATCCTGATGGACCGTGACGTGGCCCTGATAGGTCGCGGCATAAGGTCCCTGGGCAGGTGTTGTCTGGGGCGCTGCGGGGGCGGCCGAGGTCTTGTCCGGCGCGGCCTTGTCCGGTTCTGAAGACGCCGGTTGCGAGCCGAACAGGCCTACTATCGCGGCAACGGGCAGAACGGTGGTCAGAAGTCGGAGCCGGGTATTCATGACAAGCCTCCCTCACGACGCGTAGAATGAACTTCCACGACGATTCGACCTGTTGCAATGCGCCGCGGCCATTACCTGCCGGCGCCTTTGTCGCATCCGGATCTCGGCAGCGCCTCGTTGCGAGATCACAATCGAGGTTCGGGCAAGCGTCGGCGGAGCAATCGCCGTGATGGTCTCCCCGCGATCTTGCGGCGTGTATTCGCCTATTGGTGTCGGCAGCGCCCACACACGTTCAAATGATGCTACAGGGCGCTGCTATCCCTTGGGCCGCGCGACGCACGCCTTCGCGGGCGATCCAGCCGGCAGTTGTCTGCGGCCGCCGCTTCTGGATAATACTGGCACGCCGAGACCTGCGAAGCCGCAACAAAAGGAGATGCACGACCATGCCGCGAGAGCGAATTTTGTGGTTGGCGTTAATGGTTGCCGTAGCAAGCCCCGCTTTTGCCGACCAGCAGGACAAACCGGGGACCACGTCGATTCCGGATTTCTCCGGAATCTGGGCGCATCCCTATCTCACCGGCTTCGAGCCGGTGGCATCGGGTCCTGGCCCGATTCTGAACCGATCGCGAGCGCGCACGGGCCTCGCCAATTTCCAGCAACTGGTCGGCGACTACACCAATCCGGTCCTGACGCCGGAAGCCGCTGCAATCGTCAAGCAGCACGGCGAGGTTTCCCGCAAGGGTCTCGGATATCCGACGCCGAGCAACCAGTGTTGGCCGGGCGGCGTCCCCTATGTGTTCTGGGATTTCCTGCTCCAGATGTTCCAGGAGCCGGACCAGATCACGATGGTTTATCGGCAGGGCAATGAAATGCGTCACGTGCGCCTGAATGACTCGCATCCGGCGCAAGTGATCCCGTCCTGGTATGGCGACTCGGTCGGCCACTACGAAGGCGACACGCTGGTGATCGATACGGTGGGCGTCAAAGTCGGTCCCTACGCGATGGTCGACATGTATGGCACGCCGCACAGCGAGGCGTTGCACGTCGTGGAGCGCTATCGGCTTCTCGACTATGCAGAGGCGAAGCCGGCGATGGACCGCAACGACAAGGAGAATTTCCGCGCCGGCAACGAGGTTACGATCGATCCCAACTACAAGGGCAAGGTGCTTCAGCTCGAATTCAAGGTCGAAGACAAGAACGTCTTCACCATGCCGTGGACATCAACGATCACCTATCAACGCCATTGGGGGCCGTGGACCGACCTTATCTGCTCGGAGAATCGGCGCGAGCCGCAGAGTGAAAGCCGCGTCCCGACTGCAGACCCGCCGGACTTCTGAAACCTTGCAACACAACGGGCGTCGGGCGACAGGGTTTCGGCACGCAACGCCTGCCCATGATCCCGAAAAAGTTGCAGACTTTTCGGACAATACAAGACGTAAAATCAGAGGAAGCAGAGCAAGAGGCGGTTCGAGCTGAACGCATCCCGCTCTATTAAATCGAGGAAGAGATGATTTATCGATTGACCGCAGCACTGGGGCTCGCCGTTGCCATTATCCCGCCATTGGCGCCCCCGGCCGTTGCGCAGCAGAATTATCCGACGCACCCGATTGAGCCTCATCGCGCCTGAAGTAAAGGGATCGGCCGCCGACCTGATGTCGCGCATCATCGCGCAGCGCCTCGGCGAAGCGCTCGGCCAGCCGGTCACGGTCGAGAATCTGTTTCTCGAAGCCGGCGTCGAGAAAGGCGTCAAGTCCGCGCCCGACGGCTATACGCTGATCTACGGGTCATCGGGCAACCTCGCGCTGCTGCCCCATGTCAAGAAGGTGGCGTTCGATCCATTGCGGGATTTGACCCCCGTGGCGCGCTTCGTGGTCCAGCCGACGCTGATCGCCGCCAACGCGCAATTGCCGGTGAAGACGCTGCAAGACCTCGTGACGATGATGAAGGCCAGGCCCGACACGCTGCGGATGTCGACCGCAGGTGCGGCAACGGGCGGCCATTTCGCCGCCGAGATGTTCATTGCCATGGCCGGCGTGAGGCCGGTTGTCGTGAATTATGATGGTGGTGGACCGGCGATCGAGGCCGTGGTGAATGGCGATTCGCAATGGACCGTGGCACCGACCGGCGGGCGATTGCCCTATGTGCGCAGCGGCAAGCTGAAAGCTCTGGCGGTCGGCAGCCCCCAGCGGCTCGGGTTGTTGCCGGAGGTACCGACCGTCGCCGAGTCCGGTTATCCTGCCTACAACGCGGTGGGCTGGGGCAGCATTTTCGTTCCGAACGGCACGCCGCAGCCCATCGCCGATAAGCTGAACGCCACCATCGCCAAAATCGTGACGTTGCCGGATGTGAAGAAACAGTTCGAGGAACAGGGCACCGAAGCGGCGAGCAGCAGTCAGGCCGAAATGGCCAAGTTGCTACGTGACGAATATGCCCGGTTCGGCGCGTTGGCAAAACAACTCGGCGTCAGCTTGGACTGAAAGAGCCGTTTCATAGGATGGGCTGAGCTCGCAAGAACCATCCTTTCGCGGGACCTGATGGGCCTCGCTTGCGCTCAACCCATCCTGCAGCAGCTACCGCGGGATCGCTCGCGCTGCGATGTCAACGCGCCGGCGCGGCGGCCGGCGGACACGGGCCGGCGTAGGGCGAAACGGGGATGCTGCCGCCCTTGCCGTCATCCTGGCAGATCGCGACACGCTCTTGCGTTTCCACCGGTGAGAGCGAATAGGAGCGCATGCTGTAGATGCCGATCGAATTGAAGTAATGGCAAAACGGGAGCACCGTGGTCACGCGGTCGATGAACCAGGAGCGGCCTGTGCCGGCCTGATAGGGCGTGCCGTCCTTGACACTGATCGTCTCGCGCGCGGGAACGACGCTCCAACCCTCGTCGGTGACCGGGTCGCACTTGTGCTGCGCCGCCGCGACACGCGGCGCGACGGCCGCAGCAGCGACAGCGGTCGCGACGGCGAGAAAAATTGCGCGGGGTTTACGCATCACCATCCTCAATGAACATTTTCAGCGAACCGCCTTTTACACCGGCACGCCTCGCCGCCTACTTTGCGGGGACGCGCGGGCCGACGCCAAACCGGAAGGATGAGCGCAACGGATTTCGCGCGGGGGTCGCTGCTGTCTTGACCCCGCGCCCGGCAAAGTCAAGATTGCCGGACTTACGAACCGGGAGGAGGACATGAGCGAGAAAGAGGTGGACCGCGCGCCAGCACCGCAGGCAGTGAGCCGGAGATCATTTTTGTCGACCGGCGCCGCGGGCGCAGCGTTGGCTGCAGCCGGCTCGCAGAGTGCCGCGGCTCAGACCGGCACGATTAAATGGGATCGCTCGGCCGATGTCGTCATCGTCGGTGCTGGTGTCGCCGGTCTTGCTGCCGCGATCGCGGCGCGCGATCACGGCGCCTCCGTGCTCTCGGTCGATGAGAATTTCGACATTGGCGGTCGTGGAATTTTGAGCGGCGGTCGCGTGCATCTGGGCGGCGGCCACGCCCTGCAACAGAAGGCCGGCATGAAGGACAGCCCCGACCAGGTGTTTGCCGACTGGGTGCGCTTTGACACCCCGGATGCGCGCTACAGCGACCGCGACCTCGTCCGCGTGTTCGCCGACGAGAACGTTCCCACCTTCAATTTCCTGGTCGAGAACGGCGTCAAATTCATCGACAAACCGATTGGCCCCGAACGCGCCTCGACGATCCCGCGCACGTTTCAAACCGTCGAATGGCCGATCAAGAGCGAATTGATCGCGCCAGGGCGCGGTCGCAACGGGTCGGGCCTTGTGCGGCAACTGGCAATCGCGGCGCGCCAAAAGGGCACGGAAATCCTTCTCAAACACGAGATGAAGCGGATCATCCGCGAACCGGGCGGCCGGGGTCGTCGGCGTCGCCGTCGCCTATGATGGCGGGACGCTGAACATCGAGGCGAAGAAGGGCGTGATCATCACGACCGGCGGCCACACCGGCAACGTGAATTTCCGGCGCATCTTCGATCCGCGGCTCACCGAAGAATACCAACAGGCCTGCGAGCCGTATGTCCATCAAGGGGCCGATGGCGAACTCGCCGCGATGGAAATCGGGGGGTCGCTGTGGGCGACCGCGAACCAGACCTCCGAAGCAGGCTCGGCGATCACCAAAACCCGTCATATCGGGTGCCGCTGGGGCTATGCCTCGCTGGTGTTCCAGACCGACAGTCCGATCTTCTCGCTCGCCCGCGCGACCGGGTTGACCGTCGAGGATTGGCAGAACGTCATCTTCGTCAACCAGACCGGCCGCCGGTTCTGGAATGAGGTCGACGGCTCCTACCGCTTCTTCGATGCCGCGATGGGTTACAACGGCGATACGGCGAAGCTGAACGGCGGCGGCCCGATCTGGGCAATCTTCGACGCCGAGGCGGCGAAACGGGAAAAGTGGAATCCGAAGCCGCCCAATGTCGATCCGGACGGCTATTTCTATAGTGCCGATACAATCGGCGAACTCGCCGGCCGCATCCGCAGCCCATACCAGAAGAAGCCGATCCCTGCCGCGGCACTCGAGGACACCGTGCACCGTTATAACGGCTTCGTCGACTCCGGCACCGACGGCGATTTCAAGAAGCCGACGCCAATGTACAAGATCGAGACGCCGCCGTTCTATGCGGCGTGGTCGACCCCGATCCTGCACGATACGCTGACGGGGCTGCGCACCAACACCAATTCCGAGGTGATGGACCTCCGTGACGCCGTGATCCCCGGCCTCTACTGCGCTGGCGAATCCCAGGGCGGTTTCGCCCAGCACGGCCTGGCACGCTGCCTGGTGTTCGGCCGTGTCGCCGGCCGCCACGCCGCGCAGCGCAACGCATGACGGCGATGGCAGAGCGGCGCCGCAGGCAGGTGCTGCGAACGCGGCCGGCGGTGGGGCCGCGCCGGCGGCCGCTGCAATGAGCGCTCATCCCCACGCGGTGGCGATCGAAGCAACCGCGCCCGAAGAGGTCGCTGTCGGCACCGGATTCCTTGTTGCGATCAAGGCGAGTTGCGCCGCGGGTTGTGATCTTTCGAGCGCCGCCATCGAGCTTGTGGGACCGGGCGAGGCAACGATTCCGTTCCGTCCGGCGGAAGCGGACGGCGGAGACCAGCGGAGTGCAGCACTCACCGCGTCGCTCGAGCCGGGGCAGCACGTGTTTCGCATATCGATGCCGCCACAGGAAATCGCTGGCACGAACCACGAGGGCGCGACGGTTTCGCTTGCGATCACCGTCCGACCACATGCGACGAGCCTCGCCGTCTGGGCCATTCCGTCCCCCGTGGTGACCGGCCGCCGCTTCGCGGTGAAGGCTGGCGCGCGTTCTGCCGCTGCCTTCGACTTGACCGGCCGGATGATCGAGATTCGCGATGAGGCGGGGGCGGTAATGGCAAAGGGGAGCCTCGGCGCGGAGCCGTGGCCGGGCACGGAAGCCCTTTACTGGACGGATGCTCGACCTGCCGGCCCCCCAACAGTCGGGCATATTTGCCTGGTCGGTGAACTTCGCCGGAGCTGACATCGACATTCCGCACGAAGGTGCCGCGTCCCGATTCAGCATCGCGATCGTCAGCCCGCCGGAGCACAAGCTCACGGTGAAGGTGATCGAGCGCGAGACCGCAAACCCGATCGCCGATGCGATGGTGCGGCTCGGCGCCTATCGCGCCGCCACCGATGTCGCGGGTTGTGCGGAGATCATGCTGCCCAAAGGCACCTTCGAAATGAGCATATGGAAATCCGGTTATGAAGCTCCCGAGACGACGATCGCGATCAACGCAGATGCGACCGTAGAGATCGCCGTCGCGGCGCTGCCGGAAGAAAATCCCGACTCGGCGTGGCTGATGTGACACAGCTCTCGTCAGACCTGAAGACCTGACCCTGCCGGGCACGTCAGCCGAACGTGTTCGAATTTGGTGGAGAGCGGAATGCGCAAGGCCCTGCTCAATTCATTGGTCGCCGCTGCGGTGTGCTTTGGTGGCGCTTTTCAATCATCAGCGCAGCAGGAGTCGAAATATCCGGATTGGTCCGGTCAATGGAAAACGAAGATCGATCCGCATTTGACGTCCGGCGTGCAGTGGGACCCAACGAAGCCGGCGGGACGGCCGCAGCAGGCGCCGTTGACGCCGGAGTACCAGGCCCGCTTCGAAGCCAATCTTGCCGATCAGGCCGCCGGCGGTCAGGGCGACGAACGGCACAGCTACTGCGTGCCGCTCGGCATGCCGCGCGTAATGACCGTCGTCTACCCGATGGAAATCATCATCACGCCGAAGACCACCTACATCTTGACGGACAACAGCGAGCCGCGACGGATTTTCACCGACGGTCGGGAATGGCCCGCGGAGCTCGAACCTTCCTTCAGCGGCTTGTCGATCGGCCGGTGGGTCGAGCCGGATACGAGCGGCCGTTATACCTCGCTGGAGGTCGAGACCCGCGGCATGAAAGGCCCGCGCACCTTCGAAGCCAGCGGCATCCGCCTCCATGACGACGACCAAACCATCGTCAAGGAACGCATCCACCTCGACCCAGCCGACAACAACACGCTTGTCGACGAGATCACGACAATCGACCACGCACTGACCCGCCCATGGACCGTAATGAAGCGCTATGCGCGCGAGACCAATCCCAATCCGATCTGGCACTTCAATGAGTGTGCCGAGAACAATCCGCTCATCCTGGTGGGCAAGGACAGTTATTACATCAGCGGCGATGGCTTCTTGATGCCGACGAGGAAAGGGCAGCGGCCGCCCGACCTGCGCTATTTCCAAATAAAACCGGCGAAGTAGCCTCAGGTTCGACAACTGTTTTCGCCACCGATTGCTGTTTTGATCCTCCCCCGCGCTTTTGCGGGCGAGTGGGACGGCCGAAGGCGGTGGAAAGGGACCGAAGGCGGTGGAGGGGGCTTTTTGTTCTCCTCGCGACATCGCCGCTTTCGTCTACCTGCGCCCCCTCCCCGCTCACTGCGTTCGCGTGAACTCCCCGCAAGCGTGGGAGAAAGACAATGGACGCGTGCCTCACTCTGAGCCGCGGCATCTGCCGCCGCGTTGCTCGACCGCAGGGCGCGCCCTTGCCTAATCGGCGGCGAGCCAATAACGATCAGAAAAACCACGGAGGTATCCATGACGGCCCTGACCCGGCGCCATTTCGCGGGCGTCGCCTTGCTGGCGGCAGCAGGCGGTGTCGCGGCATTGCCCGCAACCGCGCAACCGGTCGAGAATTTCTACAAGAGCCATGAGCTCACGATTTTGATCGGGCATCCGCCCGGCGGCTCTTACGATCTTTACGCGCAGCTCGCCGCGGACCACATCGGCAAGTACATCCCCGGCAAGCCGAAGGTGATCGTGCAGAGCATGCCGGGCGGCGGCGGTTCCAAGGCGACCTCTTATTTCTATGCCAAGGCGCCGCGCGACGGCTCGATGATCTCGCTGTTCCCGGAGACCATCGCCTATGTGCAACTGATGGACCCGGCGCAGGGCCGCTGGGACGTCACCAAGATGAACTATGTCGGGTCGTTCGCGCCCGTCAACACCACCTTCATGGTGCACAAGGGGTCGCGCCTTGCCTCCGCCAAGGATTTGTTCACGGGCACGACCAATGTCGGCTGCAGCGGCCGGGCCTCCCAAAGCTTCCAATACCCGGCGACGCTGAAGACAGTCGCCAAAATGCCGCTCAACATCATTTGCGGTTATGACGGCTCGTCCGCCTATACGCTGGCGCTGCTCCGCGGCGAAATCGACATGGTCTCGAAAGCGTGGAATTCGGCCCGGGCCGAGGACAAGGACAATCTCGAAAACGGCACGCTGATCCCGCTGGTGCAGGCCGGCCTCAAACGTGCGCCGGAACTGCCGAAGGTGCCGCTGCTCCAGGAGATCGTCGACGACGCCACCGCCAAAAAGGCGATCGAGTTCGTCTCGGCCGGCGCCGCCATTGGCCGCGCCTTGCTCGCGCCGCCCAACATACCTGCGGACCGCCTCGCGGCCTTGCGTGTCGCGTTCGACAAGGTTGTGGGCGACCCTGACTTCCTCGCCGAAGCGATGAAGCGCAGCATCTATATCGAGCCGACGCCCGGTGCCGATGTGCAGAAGGTCAGTGACGCGATCATCAAGACCCCGAAGGACGTGGTGAACGTGGTCGCCAAGGCATTCGACCAGTAGCGCAGAGCGAAGGATCCATCATGGACGAGACGATGCCGGCCTCGCCTGCCGAGGAGACCGCAGAGGAGACCGCAGACGAGGCCGCAGCAAAGCCGGCGACCGCGGCCTCGCGCTGGCAATCCGATGTCATTGTCGACCTGATCAAGCAGTTCGGGTTTCCATACATCGCGCTCAATCCGGGCGCGAGCTATCGCGGTCTGCACGACTCCCTCGTCAATTACGGCGGCAACAGCCCGCCCATGCTGCTGTGCCAGCACGAGAAGATCGCCGTCCAGATCGCCCATGGCTACGCGAAGGCGACCGGCAGACCGATGGCCGCGATCGTGCACGACGTGGTCGGCCTGCTGCACGCCACCATGGGCATCTACTACGCCTATGTGGATCGCGCCCCGGTTTTCGTGATCGGCGCGACAGGCCCGATGGATGAGGGGCGGCGGCGCCCCTTCATCGATTGGATTCACACCGCCAACGTGCAGGGCGAGCAGGTCCGCCATTACGTGAAATGGGATTACCAGCCCGGCAGCATCGAGGGTGTTCCGGATATCGTTTGCGCGCGCCTATGCCGCGATGATGACCGAGCCGCAGGGCCCCGTCTACATGTGCTATGATGCGTGGCTGCAGGAACAGCCGCTGGTGGCCGAAATCGCACTGCCGGCGCATGTCGAGGCCACGACCCCGGTGCGGATGGCCGCCGATCCGGCGGCCATCGCGAAGGTCGCCGACCGCCTGCTTGCCGCAAAATTTCCGGTGTTGCTCGCCGAATATGTCGGCCGCCATGCCGAGGGCTTTCACAACCTAGTCGCGCTCGCGGAAACCCTCGGCGCCGCGGTCTACGATATCAACGGCCGCCTCAATTTTCCCAATCGCCACAAGTTCAATCTCAGCATGGACAAGAGCGTCTTCCGCGACGCCGACCTGATCCTTTCGCTCGACACCCGCGATTGGGAAAAGCCGACCCATGCCATCGATCGCAACAAGCGGACGACGAAGCCGCTCTATCCCAAGGGTTGCGAACTGATCGAGCTCGGGTTCGGCGACATCGGCCTAAGCAAATGGTCGATGGATTACACCGCGCATGCCCGACTGTTCGCTCCGGGTGCTCGGGGACACCACCACCGCAATCCCGGAATTGACGAAGCTGTGTCAGAAGCGTGTGGCCTGGAGCGCGTCGCTTGGCGACCGTATCGCCAAGCGCGGCGCCGCGGTCAGCGCGCGGCACGATGCGCTTTTTGCCAAATGGGAGGAGGAGTCGCGCGAGGACTGGGATGTGTCCCCGATCTCGCTGCCGCGGCTCGCCCATGAATTGTGGGACGCGATCAAGACCGAAGACTGGGTGCTGACCGCTTCGACGCTCGGCGACTGGGCCCTGAAACTGTGGGATTTCGACCAGCCCTACCGCCATGCCGGGCGCGCGCTCGGCACCGGCACGCAGATCGGCATTTCGCTCGGCGTCGCCCTCGCCCATCGCGGCAGCGGCCGTCTCGTCGTCGACATCCAGCCTGACGGCGACCTGATGTTCGATGCCGGCGCGTTATGGACGGCGGCCAAGAACGACATTCCGTTCCTGGTGGTGATGTACAACAACCGTGCCTATTACAACGACTGGGAGCACCAAATCCACGTCGCCGAGCATCGCGGCACGCCGGTTGAGCGAGCGAATATCGGGCAGGACATTGTCGGCCCCGAACCCGATTTCGCCAAGTTGGCGCAATCCTGCGGCTGGTACGCCGAAGGTCCGGTCCTCGACCCGAACGATATTGCGCCCGCGCTCAGGCGCGCCATCGCCATCGTCAAGCAAGGGAAACCGGCGCTGGTCGACACCGTCCTACAGCACCGGTAACGGATCATCCCGAAACTTGCAGACTTCTCAAACAAAGAGCATGCAAACTCAAAGCGGCTAAGCTGGAGGCATCCGAAGCTGAACGCATGCCGCTCTGGGCGCTTTCCAATCTGACGGCGAAGGCCTCATGGCGGATCGGTTCCATTTTCGTCGATCATCAGCTTAGCCAAACCAGCGTCGCTTCGCCGACAGCGGAGGCAGCGCCGAAGTGGTCGCGCAGTTTCGGAAAATAATGCTCGATATCCTCGCCATACTCCTCCTCGGCGTCGTCCGCATCAAAGGCCGGGTAGATCGAGAGTGCCGCCATGCGCTCTCCGTCGAGGCGGCCCTTGGACTCGTCCACCGTGAGCGGCGCGACAAAGGCGGCGAGCGCCGCCGTCAGCGCAGGGTTGAGAAGGCGCGCGGGACCATAGCCCAAGTCTTCGCCAATCGGCTCGCCACCTTCCATCAGAAAGCTGGCGGGCGGCGTGCCGCCACTCGCGCGGCCCGTGAAGACAAAGTGAAACATGTGCCAGCTCTTGTGAAGGTCAACGATCGAAGGCCGCTCGGCCGCTGGCGCCAGGTCTGGCCCCCGCGGCGCCGAACCGCGTGCCGCGCCTCCAAGGTTGCCGCCCCGTCCGCCGCCACGCCCCGCGGCAGCCAGGCCCGGACCTTGCGCGATCGAGCGGAGCATCGCCACGCCATCGCTTGCCGCCAGGACCGCACCGCCTGCGCCCTGAAGTGCAACAGCTTTGTCGATCAGATTTTGGACGGCCTGGCGCAGCTGCGGCTGCTGGCCCATCAGCTGCTGGAGGCGCGCGAGCTTGGCATTGGGAGAGCCAGCAGGTCCGCCAGGTCCACTGCCAAAGGCCGCACCACCAGTGAACGTGCCCATCGCGGAGCTCGTGCAGCGACTTGGGATTTCTGGCGAGCCCGCGCATGGCAGCCTCTGGTCCACGCGCGATATACAGGCACATGCTCATGCGCAGTTCCTCCCATTGCCCCGCGATAAGTCGTGAGCTTCTTGCGTGCGCCAATAACATGGCGCCCTTAAGCGCCCATGAAACAAGTCGCTAAATCACAATGGAAAATCGCGAATGATGAAGGTCAACGATTGGAGCTGGATTGGCGTCGGGCCACTCAACGGCACCCGTCCTCAGGGCCACTTGTTCGCGGGTCGACCGGCCTCCCGCGCCCGGCGGATCGCCTGGTTGAGTTCGCCGCCATAGACGAAGATGCAGGCCGCCCAATAAAGGTACACCAGCGCCACCATCGCCGAGGCAAGCCCCGCATAGGTCGTCACGTAAGCGCCGGAGAACTCGGCGAGGTAGCGGCCGAATGCTTCACCCGCCACCAGCCAAAGCAGAAGCGTCACCGCAATTCCCGGTGCGACGTCACGGAGGGTGCGATAACCATAAGGCAGCCACTTGTGACCGAGCACCAGCGTAACCACCAGCACCGCGATGGCGATTGACAACCTCAAGAACGTGAGGACGCTGCCAAGATTGGTTACCCACGGCGCGTGCGGCAGTGCCGTGCGCAGGATCAATGGTGCGAGCACGATCAGGAAGGCGAGTGCGCTCAGCGCCAGGGCGCCCACCATCACGTAGGCGATCGACTCGAGCCGGAGCAACCACCATGGCCGGCTCTCGACTTCGCCATAGGCGCGGTTCAACCCGATGCGCAGGCTCTCGATCCCGCTCGACGAGAAGTATAGCGCCAGCACGACGCCCAAGGTCAGCACGCCGCCTCGCGCATTGCTGAGTACGTTGCCGATCTCTTGCGAAATCGGCTCGGCGACCTCGCGCGGCCACGAGTTCGAGCAGCAATTGGGCCACCTGTTCCGACAACGGCTGGGCGCCAAACAGAAAGCCCGTCAGCGCCGTCACAAAGATCAGGAACGGGAACAAGGACATCAAGGTCGAGAGCGCGATATGGCTTGCAACCGCCCATCCGTCGTCGCGAAGAAAAGCGAGGAAGGCATCGAAGGAGACCCGGATCGCATAGGACAATGGGTGCAAATCGCGCTTCCCCGGTTGGCGGCAACCGTCGCCGCAATGGCATCGCGTCCGCTCAAGGCTATTCTCGAGCGGCGGTCCTGGTTCCTTTCCGGCGTCCGGGCGCCCCGCCGCCGCGACCGGGAAAGACCTGATTGTGCATTGCGGAGCAGGAAAGTGAAGCCGCCGCTTGACCTTGTTGCCGGAGTCTCTGATGTCGTCGCTTGCAATGATGCCTGACCCGCCGGCGAGCATTCGTTTGCTGCTTGCGGCCCGCGGTGCGGCAGAAGCCCTGCTGTCGGATGCCGTTGTCCAGGTTGCCACGCGCGTTGCGTCGAACGGTCAAACCGATCCGCGCCTGATGCAGCGCGAACAGCGTGCGACGCATGGTCTCGCCTGGTTCGCGACGTATGCCCACGCGCTGGGTGCACTCGCCAATTATGCGGAGCGGATGGAGCGGACCGGTCGGTTCGGCGAAATCGAACAACTGCTGGCGCGAATCGGTGCCGGCGAACTGCTCAGCCAAATGGCTGGCGGGATCGCGATGAGTCAGGGCGAGGTCGCGCGGCCCACCGATCTCGGCCTCGATGCGGCCGCCGTTGCGCATCGCCTGTCGGCCGCGGAGGAACTGATCGCGACCGGCAATATGGCTGCGAACCGCGCGCGTCTCGTCGAACTGATCTCCCATGGCAGCGGCGAAATGGCCGGCGATTGCGGTCTCGATGAGATGTTCGACCGCATGCGCACCGAGATGCGCCGATTCGTGGACAGTGAGGTGCGGCCGTATGCACCGCAATGGCATCGCCAAAACAGCTACATCCCGCTCCCGGTGATCGCGAGATTGGCGGCTCTCGGTGTATTCGGCCTCACCATCCCGGAGGAATTTGGCGGCCTCGGCCTCGGCAAGGAAGCGATGTGCGTTGTCTCCGAGGAGCTCGCGCGCGGCTATCTTGCGGTCGGCTCGATCAGCACCCGCACCGAGATTGCGGCGGAGCTCGATTCTCGCAGCCGGCAGCGAAACGCAAAAACGCAGATGGCTGCCGAAGCTCGCGTCCGGCGAGGTGCTCGCGACGGCCGTCTTCACCGAGCCGGACACCGGGTCCGATCTTGCGAGGCTGTGTACGCGCGCAGAGCGCGCCGGCGAGGTCTATCGAATTTACGGCAGTAAGACCTGGATCACTCATGCGGTGCGCGCCGACCTGATGACGCTGTTGGTACGTACCGACCCTGATGCGCCGGGGTATCGCGGCCTTTCGATGCTGCTCGCGGAAAAGCCGCGTGGCACCGATGTTAACCCGTTCCCGGCGCCCGGCATGTCGGGCACCGAGATCGAGGTGCTCGGCTATCGCGGCATGAAGGAATACGAGATCGCGTTCGATGGTTTCGAGGTCGATGCGACGGGGCTGCTCGGCGGCGAAGGCGAGGGCTTCAAGCAGCTGATGGCGACGTTTGAGTCCGCGCGCATTCAGACCGCGGCGCGCGCCATCGGCGTTGCGCAGGCGGCCATGGAGGAGGCGATCGGATATGCAAAAGAGCGGGCGCAGTTCGGCCGATCGCTGATCGAATTCCCGCGTATTGCCGACAAGATCGCAATGATGGCCGCCGAAATCACGATCGCGCGGCAGATCACCTATGAGGCCGCTCGCGAAAAGGATCGCGGCCGGCGTTGCGACCTCGAAGCCGGCATGGCCAAGTTGCTGGCCGCGCGCGTCGCCTGGGCCGCCGCTGACAATGCAGTTCAGATTCATGGCGGCAATGGCTTTGCCCTTGAATATCCGGTGTCCCGCATCCTGTGCGACGCGCGCATCCTGTCGATCTTCGAGGGTACAGCCGAAATCCAGGCTGAAATCATCGCCCGGCGTCTTTTGGAGAAGCAGCATTCGCCCGGTCGGCACGCTGGCGCATGATCCGAAAAAGTTGCAGTGTTTTCGGTCAAGATCATGTGCAAAAGAAACCGGTCGCCAGCTGCCATGACCAGCGTCTTCGGCTCGCACGTTCCCGAGATTCCCTATCAGCCGCTGGCGGAATTACTGGCGCAATATCGCGACCGCGATCCGGACAAGACCGCGATCGTCGATCTTGAAGTCCGGAACGAAAATCAGTTTCGGCGCGCTCGAACAGGTCACCACCGACATCGCCGTGTTTCTCAAGCACAACGGCGTGCGCCACGGCAGCCGGGTGTTGCTGCTCTCCGATGAAAGCCTCGAAAAACTGCTGTTGTGGTTCGGCGTGTGGCGTCTCGGTGCGGTGGTGTGCCCGCTCAATATCGAGATCAACGAGAAAATTTTGGCCGAGCTTGCCCCGGTCGTGAACCCTGTGCTCATCCTGTACCACAAGGACCTCGACGTTGACGCGCTTGTCGGCACCTCCGCGGCGCGGCGGTTGCGCTTCGCCAGCTGGTCCGAAGCCGGTCCCGGCGATCCGCAAGACCAATGTTTCGCTGCTTTGTCGCGCGGACACGCCGGCTCCGAATTGCCCGAGCGCAACGCCCCGGAAGACCTTGCCTGCATCTTCTGCACGTCCGGGACGACCAGCCGACCCAAGATCGTGGTCTACGACCACTGCGCCTATTGGCTGAACGGGCTGTCGACGCTCGAATTCCTCGGCCTCAGCGCGGATGACCGCACCCTCGAATATCGCTCGTTCGGTTGGAACTCGGCGCAGGTGCTGAGCCTGATGCCCTTCCTGGAGAAGGGCCTGACGATGCACATCGCGCGGCGTTTCTCGCGCAGCCGCTTCTTCGATTGGATCCGCGATTACGGCATCACTTTCGCGGCGGGCGTTCCCACTGTGCTCAACATTCTGCTGAACGAGCCGCCTCCTTCCGGCGGCACGCCGACGTTGCAACTGATGAGTTGTTCATCGGCGCCGCTCACTGGGGAGAACTGGCGCCAGTTCGAACACACCTATGGCGTCAAACTGCTGCAGATGTACGGCATGTCGGAAGCAGGCTGGGTGTGCGGCAATCGCACCTACAAGAACCGGGTCGGCACGGTCGGCGTGCCGGCGCTGCACCAGGAGTTCGCCATCGTCGACGCGACCGATATGCCACTGCCCTCCCGGCCTGGAAGGCGAGATCACGGCGGGAGGGCCGCACACGGCGATCGGGTATCTGCACGATGATGGGACCATCGAGCCGATACGTCCCCACCGCATCAAGACAGGCGACCTCGGCATTGAGGACGCCGAGGGCTTCATCCGCGTCACCGGCCGGACCAAGGACCTGATCATCCGCGGGGGCGTCAATATTGCGCCCGCCGAGGTCGACGAGGTGCTGCTGAAGCAGTCAGGGATTCTCGAAGCTGCGGCGCTCGGTGTGCCGGACCGTATCTACGGCGAGGAGGTCATATGCTATGTGGTGCCGCGGCCCGGCGTCGCCTTGACCGAAGCCGCCATCCGCGCGCATTGCGAGACGTTCCTGCCGCAGGCCAAGATGCCAAAGGAGATTTTCATCGTCGCCGGTCTGCCAAAGAGCGATCGCGGCAAGGTTTTGCGCGATCGGCTGCGCGAGGATTGGGCGCGGCGGGTCAATGTGTCGGCGTGAATGATTGTTGTCGCGGTTCTGAATTC
>CAWJPD010000005.1:0-749078 GCA_963844635.1 uncultured Alphaproteobacteria bacterium | reverse complement strand
GTCAACGCGAGCGCGACCAAAGATACCGCAAGGCCGGCCATGGCCGCACGTCGTTGGGTGCTGTGGATTTGCGCTTACTCAGGAGCGCGGGCGGGTGAAATAACCCAATTGCGCGGGCAGGACGTTATCGAGCGTGACGGCATCACGGCCATACGGATCACACCCGACGCCGGGCCGGTCAAAACACGCACCGTCCGCATAGTTCCCTTGCATGAGCATTTGATAGCTCAGGGGTTCCTGGAGTTCGTGAGGGCCAAAGGCAACGGGCCGCTGTTCTACACTCCAGCAGCAACTACGGAAGCCGAGGCAAGAGACATCACAAATCCCAAGCGCGCACGGTCTGTGCAGGCGCGGAATCGCTTGGGCGAATGGTCTCGCTCGATTGGCCTCAAGGATACCGAGGTCAGCCCTACGCATGGTTGGCGTCACACGTTCAAGCAGATTGCAGACCGTCACGGCATTTCTGACCGTGTGTCAGACGCAATTACAGGACACACCCCCTCGACAGTGGCGCTGGCGTATGGAGCACCGACGCTGGGCGATATGGCGAGCGCGCTGAAGCGCTTCCCGAGATATGAGATTTAGGGACAACCGTGGGGAGGCGGCAACACGTGGGTAATGCGTAAGCAGCCGCTCTTTGATGGGGATAAGGGGATCATGAGAAACGAGGCAATCCTGAAACACAGGAAAATTCATGCCGACATAATCGGCGGCTTCTTCGCGGCTTAATCCCCGCCGTAGGGTCGTCTTTGATCGGCGCTCCGCAGAGGCAGACAACTAGCCGGGCCTTATCGAACAGGCATCGCCAATGCTGGCCTAGGGAGGCATAGGGATACATAGGAACACAGAAGCATGGCGTATCGGATCCTTTCGCTGGGGTTGATTGGGTTGGTTCGCACGGCTTCAGAGACAACCGTGGGGGATGGCAGCAGAACACGGGGGTAATGCGTAAGCAGGCTGCTTTATTTTGGGATGGGCAACAAATGCAAAATGATGATGCGATCCAGAAACACAAACAAAAGCTTTCTAGCTGGAATGCAGAGGTGGACTATCACGAAGCCCAAATAGCGCGACTATACGGCCCGGCTGCTGAGGCCCTTGACGCTGAAAGGGAAGCAGACGGCGTGTCGATTGATGATGTGATGTGAGTGACGATGGTGGGTGCCCAAGGTCGGGGACAGTGTGTGTCGAGCCGGCCTTGGGTTCCCTTAAGCTTCCTGCCGTGTACCTTAAGGATACCTATGGACCACGGCAGGGCTTTCGTTTTTACAGCGTGCCAATCAGGACACAGTGGTGCCGATTTAGCTGCGCTGCTCAGGTGCTCCTGAGACGAGGCCTAGCTCTTTCATGAACAGGGCGCCCTGAACATCTTCCAAGGTGACGCCATCACGCTTCATGACCTCCTCCAAAACCACAGCCTGCTTCTCAAGCAAGTCCAGCTCGGCCTCGGCTCTGTCGATAGCTTCCTCAGCTCTGTCTATGGTTTCCTCGGCTCGATCCTTGGCCCCATACCACATAGCGAAGATCATGGCGTGTCGGGAGACGTTCATCTTATGGAGTTCTTCAGTAGTCATTGGTTTCCTTTTGGTTGTATGGTGGGGTTTGTACAGGGAATTAAATACGCTGAATGTCCTGAAGGAGACAGCTTCTACAGTACTCTCAGCGCATTCTTGGTTGGTTTTGATGGTGGGCGGGGTTGTGCGGCCTTAGGGATAACCTAAGGACGCCTAAGCGCAGCAATTATTGGAATACAGAGCCGCGCATATGATGGGCTTGACGGGAACTGGGATCATCAAGATTTGAGTGAGTGGGGGTGGGGGTAAGGGGGCATCTTAAGGAACCATAAGGTTTCTGCTGCGTGGCTATGTATACCTTAAGAACCACCTAAGTTACTTCTTACTACTACCACTACCAACCTAAACCTTAGGCTATCCCTACGATTCCCCCTACAGTACTCTCAGCGCATTCTTTTTGCTGAATTCCACAGAGGCAAAACAGTGACACTGTAGAATGCTCCCCAGCAAGCTGATTATCGCAATCCAGGGAGCATTATTGCCACACCGCATGGTCTGGAACAGGACGCCTCAGCTAAATGCACCATAACCCCTATAAGGGTCTTTCTTTAGGGCTTAGGGAGCATTCCGGAAGCCTTAGGCAGCGACAGCGACACCCTCCACCGTCATTGCCTCTGTCTCTGTCTCTGTATCAATGATCTCCGGTCTTCGTCTCATAAAGTACGCTCCGGGGCGGCCTTTACGGTCTACATAAGACCACCCTAGGGCCTCGAAAGCCTGCTGCGCAGCGGTGTTGTGCTTCAGATGTTTCCCGACTACCCGCCATTCTGTGCCAAGCTCTCGACTAATATCCCGTGTGCTGACGACATCAGGCAGCCCTGAGCGGCTTAGAATATCGACCACCCTGTCAGCATAGGTTTGCTTGGCATCCTTGGAAGCCGGGACAATCTCAAGCTTGGCCCTGGGGAACAGCCTGTGGAAATTCGTCAACAGCCGCATTCTGTCCATGCTGCACACCACCTTCTGTGGCAAGCACACACCCTGTTCATCGAAGGTGCGGCCTTTGCCGCGTAGGGCAAGCTGCTTGGTCCAGGACAGGCTGTGGCCTTCCCAAAGGCATTCGATAGGCGCTGAGGTTTCATTCAGGACCTTCAGTGTCGCTAGGACACCTTCAGTTGCCTTATGGTTCAGCAGCCCCTGTACCGTCGCCACGATCTGGCGCTGTGGAATGAAGAACTCATCGAATAAGAACACCACATCAGCATCATTCCAGGCATTGCTGCCGATGCCTACACCCCAATGAATGGCGCACAGCTTCCTACCTTCAATTTCCCAGCCATACTGTTCCTGATACAGGCTCTTGTCGTTGCGGGGTGTGCCTTCAGGCCAATCTGGGACGTGCTCCTGATCGAAGGTGCCGTCCGGGATGTGGTTGGAATTGGTGTGGCGCGCTCTCCGATCATATGAAGGTATCGTCTCAGGCGGCGAGGTCAATCGGCTGATCGATTGGTTTGGTGGCGAGCGTTTGCCAGCCGTCGACCTTGCGCATGTTGATCTGACCGGATGCAAGCAGCGCCCAGAACAACATGGCGGCGGTGTCTGCTGACGGCAGCACGGTCTGCGTCTTGATCCGCCGCTTGAACTCCTCGTGCAGCCGCTCGATCGCATTCGTGGTGCGCACGCTGCGCCATTGGGTCGGGGGCAGTCGCGTGAAGGCGAACAAGCGCTCACCCGCTTCCTCCAGGCTGTCGGCGACGGCGCGATGTTTGAGGCGCCACTTGCGAATGAAGGCCTTGCGGCGTGTCTCGATCTCTTCACGCGTCGGCGCGTAGATCACATCGGTGTAGTCGGCGGTGATTTCATCATGCAGACGTTTGGGCGCGTGCGCCAGCAGGTTTCTGTGCTTGTGGACGGTGCAGCGCTGCACGGGCACACCGGCCCAGACGGCAGCAATCGCCTTGTCGAGGCCCGGCGCGCCGTCGACGATGAGGAACTCCGGCCGCCGCAGTCCGCGCGTGATGAGATCGTCGAGGACGGTGCGCCACGCCTCGGCGCTCTCTCCTCCCATGCTTTTGATCGCGAGCAGCACCTTCTGGCCGTCCGCCCGCACGCCGAGGACGACGAGAAGCGAGATCGAGGTCGCTTTGCGGTCGAGCCGCACACGCACCACCGTGCCGTCGAGAATGAGCCGCACAATCGGCTCCTCGGCAAGCGAGCGGCCATTCCAGGCGTCCCAGTCGCTCTTCACCTTGCGCCACGTCCGGCTCACCGTGTCCTTGCCAACGGCGCCGCCAAACAGCGCCATCAGCGCACGCCGCACCCGGCGCGTATTGGTGCCAGAGAGGTACGTGCTCGCGATCAGCGCATCGGCGGCCAGCGTCCGGCGCTGATAGGCCCGCAGCGCCTGGCTCTTCCATTCCGTCGTCTTGCCTTCGGGCGTGTCCAGCCTGGCTCGCGGCACCTCGATCTCGATCGGTCCGAAGGTCCCGGTCAACGATCGCGTCCGGCTGCCGTGGCGGTGACCCGTCACGGCCGTTCTGCCTTCATCGGCGGCCTTCTTGCTTCGTTCGTAACGCGGCCGCGCCAGCGCATCGTCGAGTTCGCCGCGGATCAGCTCTTCGATGAACGCGCGTGCCCGCGCGCGGACCTCGCTCTCGATCGGATCGAACCAGCTGTCGAAAAGATCAACAGCCATCTCGGATGCAGGCTGTGAACAATCAGGCTTCGTGGTAACGCTCGTCATGGCGTGGTCTCCGGTCCGGCGCTTCAACGCCGGATGATTCGAGGTTGATCACCTCGGAGACTACGCCACCCTCATTTCCTACCAACCCCGCGACGGCACCTGATCGAATAGGTACTTCTTACAGACCACAAGCCCTTTCTGATCGGGGGCCATGTGTTCCTTGATCGTGTCAATCATCCATGCTGTGTAGGCCTTCCGGTTCGAAGGGGTTGCGAGATATTTGCTCAGGCGGGTCTTTGTGTGCGGCGGGATGCTGACAACGTGAAGGTTGTCATAGTAGGCCGGGGGTACGGGACAGAGCGTCCGCCAAGGACAGAGTTGCACCACACCGTCAATGTCCGCTGTGGCGTCCAGCAACACAGAGCCGGGCAGCAGGTCCATGTTGTTCTCATAACCAACGTAGTGGGTGGCCTTCTCATCACTGCCCTTCCTCACAATGAAGGCATAGCCTGTCGCCAATGCACGGGCGAAACCGAACACCGGAACAATATCGGGAAGCATTCTGCTTGCTTCCACAAAGGCCGCTGCTGCCCCTGTGGCGAACCATTGGATTTCCTTTGACTCCGCAGCGCCCCAAGCTGCCGGTTCATCTGTAGACCGCTCAATCGCCTTTCCAGGCTTCCCGCGCGGCCACATGAAATCAAGCAAGGCTTCCATTGCAGGGCCTGCCGTTTCAGCGAGGGCTGCATCTGCCATGATAGTCTCACGCAATTTCTGAGCGGCGGATAGAGCAACATCGAACACGGTGACACCCTCAATCCTTTCATCGATGAAGGTCAATACTCGCGGCCGAAGCTTCCCGTCCTGGAGGAAATGTGTGGCCTTCCGCCGTCCCTTGCCTGTGAAGAAGGCGTGGGTGATGATGGCAATCGGATAATTCTGAAGGTCATCCTTGGAGAACTGAGCGGCTGGCCTGGATACCTTTCGCTCACCCTCAGGTAGCCTACAGGACGGATCATGCTCGCTGGTCCACACAGCCACCTTGCCGGGCAAAATCATTGCCAGATGTTGGTAGGCCTCATCCGCTTTCTTGATTTCGTTCACGACGTACAGGCAGCCGCACGGCCGGCCATGAAGCTTCTCTGAGTAGCGCTCTGCGGCAATCATGAACGCTGCCGCGAAGGTGCTCTTGCCGCTGCCCGCAGGCGCGCTCAAGACGTGAAGGCGTGGCGGCTGTGTGGTGCTGGCTTCAAGGGGCCTGAAGCTTTCCTTGAGGGCACCTAGGGCAGTCTTGAATACCGCATTGCCGATCTCGGCATAGAAGCCGGTGGTGTAGTTGATTGGGCGCACTGCCCGCCCCTCACGCACGGCACGTTCGGCCTCCTCATTACGGCGCTGTTGCTCGATCTCTGACACAACATCGTCGAACTCTGTGCGGAGTGGAAGGTGGAATTGCTCGTTCTTTGGCGGCATACGTTCTCCTTGGCCGCGCAGCAGGTGGCTGGCGGCATTGGTGGTGGGTTGGTGAATGGGGCGGTCTCAGCCGTCTACTGAGGTGGACGGTGCATTCGCAAAAAGGGAAGCAGCCTCAGAATGCCTCCATCAACTGTCCGCAATCATCGGACCGGCTGTCCGGCTTAGTTCGGATTGGTGTCCGCGATGGATCGGATTTCGCAGTGGTGGCCTGATGCCGCCAAGGTGGGGTCGGAACGAGGGAGACTCAGGAAGGCCTCTGGCAGCCTCGCTGAGGCATCGGCGGCAAGGGTGCTCTATTGGACTCCTCGGTCTCTCAGGCGCGCCAGCGGACTCGCTCCGGGCAGGAGGAGGCATTCTGAGGGGAATGTCGCTCGGGTATTGCAGCGATGGAGGGGTAACGCATCATTTGGCGGGCACTTGGTTCCATTAGGCCCGTGCCAGCCAGCGGCTTCATCCTGCCATTGTGTGCCAACAATCCGCGCCTCTTGACTTACAGTCCGGGGGTGGTGGGGTTAAGTCGTTGATCTTGCGGCAATTCACCCCCAAGATAGGCCTATTTCCGTGCGTAGTGTTGCCACCCTGGATTTGATCGCTGTCCCGGCATCGTGCATATTGCGGGCATGACGGACAAAGAGTTGATCGAAGCGGGCGAGTGGGTGCCCTGCCGTATCTGCGAAGACACATTTCACCGCAAGCGCGAAACTCGGCGGTATTGCGCCAATTGTATGAATGCCGTCTGTGAGGGAGAGCACGGCAATTTTGCCTACAACCGTTTCACTTGTGTGATTTGCAGCGTCCCTAGGGACTACAAAGTAAGGCAGACGCAGAAAACCGTCGCCTAGCCGCCCAAGCGCCCTGCTGGCCCCGGCACCTTTTGCAGCATCGACACCGATGCCCATAGCCGAGCAGCAGCAGCAGCTTTACTGGCAGTTTTCAAATCGCCCTGCCGAGACAAGCCCGGGGTGGTCGGGCTTAGTAGGAGGCTCATTTTATCTGCCCGAGCGCTCGCCCTCATCCGGTGCTGTGGTTGTGGGGGGTGCTAAGCGGCTTCGGGATCGAAGGCACCCCATACTCGACCTTGAGGCTTCCCTTCCTCAGGCAAAGCATGGGGGCTTCGGGCGCTTGGACGCCTGCTCAGCTTAATCCAGGCTCAGAGCCGGATCAAATCAACCCCGGATACGGGTTGCTGTTCTGCTTCGGCAGCAATGAGCCGACGCCGCCAAGTAGCGAACCCCCTCCACCAAGCAGCGCACCGAGGGTGCTATAGATCGAAGGCGTCGTGGTCGTGTTCTGCGTGCCTGTCGTGGTGCTGGTCCCGCCATAGTTGCCGTTCACAAGCCCTAGGTAATTCTGAAGGGCGGTGAAGGGGGCAGTTTGTGAGTACTGATCCCCAGCAAGCTCGTTGCTGTAGATGTCCTGCTGACCGCTTTGCTGGCCTTGGCCCCCGGCTGTTGCCAAGGTGAACAGGTTGCCTTGGTTGCTGATGCCGGCCGACCCAGCATTCACACCGGTTCCGACTGTCGAGTTGCCTAAGGACCCTAAGGTACCAAAGGCTGACAGGTTGGCCGCGTTGTTTGCTTGGTTGGTGTTCTCCGCGAGCTGGAGGCCGGTGTTATAGGCGTTGCCTTGGAGCTGAGCACCTAGGGCGCCCGCCTGTTCCGCTAGGCCCTGCTGTACCAGCCCGTCAGCGATGCCAGTGCGGGACGAGTTGATATTGCCACTGCCCGCAGCAGATTGGTCGATGCCCGGCAACGTGACCTGCTGAGCTTCTTGATTGGCCCCCAGCATGTCAGCCTGGACCTGAGCCGGGATGTTCTGCCCTGCCACGTACTGATTGGCCGCCGTGATATTCGCACCGGTGTTGTTGGTGCTGCTGGGATCGAAGGCACCTAGGGACGTTAGCGCTCCGGTCGTGGCGTTTGCGCCAGCTCCGGTTAGAGCGGTCCCTGACGAGGTATCAGCACCGACAGTCGGACTGCCATTCAGCCCAAAGTTAATCATGGACTGGAACGTAGCCTGCTGCGAAGGCGTAAGCCCCGCAACGAAGCCTGAGGGCGTGCTGTAGTTCGCATTGGCGCTGTTCAGCGCACTCTGAGCACCGCTGAAGGCGTTCTGTAGGTAAGGTTGCTGGACCGACCACGGCGATGAATTGGTGGTCTGGTTAGTCTGTTGTTGTTGCTGTGTAGAGCCAGACATGGCGTCAGACAGCAGCCTCGGGAGCTAAGGACCGCAACCAACCTTCAGCCGTCACGATATCCCGCACAATGTGTTGGGCCGGCTTGGGCATGGTGTAGGTCAGCACCAAGTTTGCGGCCATCAGCTTGCTTCGCTTATCGCAAGGACCCAGAGCGATTACACAGGCTTCCCTGAGGGCAAGCTCTGCCTTCTCATCGTCGCTGTCAGGGACCACCACAGCAGGCATCGCGCCGCTGGCCTTCAGACCGTTCATGATGGCGTCTGCCGCTACCCTTGCTGCTGCCCAGGCCTTCTCTGCCTCAGGCCGGCGCCAGCCATCAGGCACGCCCTGACGGGTGTACTTCTTGGGATTGAGCTTCCGATCTTCGGCTTGCTCGGCACGCTTGGCAGCCATCGCGTCCAGCATCTTCTGCCGTTGCTCAGGGTCCTGCCATCGCTGCTTCTGAGCGGCTGAAATAGCAGGGTAGCGCTTGCCTGACTTGGTGGTGCGGGCTGCTTTCTTTCGGGGCCGTCGTGATTGTGGAATAGAGGTTGTCGTTTTCATTGTCGTTCAGATCAATCGATTGATTGGAATAGGTTGGAAGCGCCAATTCCGGGGTTGGCGCCTAATGCTGGGGTGAGGGAGGGGTGGGTTGGACTTGCCCCGGTTTCGTGGAGGGTTGCGGGCTTGGGATCAGGGTATTTGGTCTGACGGCATTTTGCTCTCCTGTTTAGTGCCATTCTTTTGTTCGGCCCCCGGCGGAGCCATTCTTCCATCCCGGCCCGCACGAGGGTGCGGCCGTCGCGCGCAGCGGCGGTCAAGGACGGCCCCACTTGGGGACCGCCCGGAGGGCTTGTCCTTGACGGCCGCGAGCACGGCGGCAGGCTGGTGTGCGTCGGGATTGGCCGCGTGATGACGCTCGTAATCGATCGGGGAGAGATACCCGATCGAGGAATGACGGCGGCGCGGGTTGTAGAAGCCCTCGATGAACT
The DNA here is from genome assembly GCA_963844635.1 of uncultured Alphaproteobacteria bacterium. GTDB lineage: Bacteria > Pseudomonadota > Alphaproteobacteria > Rhizobiales > Xanthobacteraceae > JAJPKK01. The sequence continues at coordinate 740,237 of CAWJPD010000005.1, read as the reverse complement.
CGAACACCGCGGTCCGCGCCTCGGCCTGCGTCTTGAACCGACGCCTGTCGAGAAGCTCGCATTCCAGCGTGGCGAAGAAGCTCTCGCACATGGCATTGTCGTAGGCGTCTCCGACCGAGCCCATCGAGGGGCGCACGCCCGCCTCGCGGCAGCGGTGGCCGAACTCAATCGAGGTATACTGCGATCCCTGGTCGGAGTGGTGTATCACGCCCTTCGGTCGTCGCATCGCGAGGGCCATGTTCAAGGCGTCAAGCACCAGGCGAGTAGCGAGCGTCGTGGCCATCGACCAGCCGACAATTCGACGGCTGCACGCATCCAGCACAACTGCCAGATAGAGAAAGCCGGCCCAGGTTGGAATGTAGGTGATGTCGGCCACCCACAGCAGATTGGGCCTCTCTGCGGTGAAGTTGCGATCGACCAGGTCCGGCGCCTGACGGCCGCTGCCCTTCACCGTGGTGTGGACGAACTTGCGTCGGCTCACACCGGCAAGACCTGCCGCCGACATCAGCCGTGCGACGCGCTTGCGGCCGACGCGAATGCCTTTGGCCGCAAGATCGACATGAATGCGCGGCGCCCCGTAAATGCCGCGAGAAGCCGCGTGTGCGGCGCGGATCTCTGCGCCAACCGCGGCGTCGGTCTGGGTACGCCGCGACGGCTGCCGCTTCGTCCACGCGTAATAGCCGCTGGGGGAGACACCCAGTAGTCGGCACACGGTGGCAATCGGGAAGGCGGCCTGGTTCTCGCTCACGAACCGGAACCCTTCGATGGGATCGTGTTCGTCTCCCGAGCAAACCAGGCCGCGGCTTTTGAGAGGATATCCCTCTCAAGCCTGAGCTGCCGGTTCTCACGCCTGAGCTGATTGATCTCCTCGCGTTCCGCCGTCGTCAGTCCGTTGCCGCCGCGGCCGGCGTCACACTCCGCTTGGCCGACCCAGTTCCTGATCGACTGCGCCGTCGGTTCAAACTCCTGCGCCAGCTCCTCCGGCGAGCGACCGGCGCGGACCAGCTCGACCATTTGGCGACGGAATTCCGGTGTGTAAGGTGGTCTCGTCTTTGCCATCGTGGGCTCCTTGAACACAAATGTTCGGGTGTCCACGAAACCGGGTCAACTTCATCTTTGCCATCGTGGCTCCTTGAACACAAATGTTCGGGTGTCCACGAAACCGGGTGAACTCACTTGTGCTGGTCGTGGAGGCCTTTCGTTTCAGGTCGTGCGGAGGGTTGATCGTTTCATCAGGAACGCGCCCCTTTTGAGCTAGGGTAGGGGGGTGATGGGGTCAAATGATTGATCCTCCTCAGCAACAGCTTAAACAGAGACCTATTCCTGGAATTTCCTTGAAGCTGCTGATTTGCACACCTCGGATGAAAATGCGCCCTCCCGAGCGTAAGGGCGGGGGTGGTGGGGTTAAGTCGTTGATCTTGCACCAACACAGCCCGAACAGACGCTCAACTGAGAGGCCTGCCCGATTTCCGCCCGAGCAGAACCCGGAAGCGCCTCCTGAGCTATGGGAAGGGGTTTCGGGGTTAAGTCGTTGATCTTACTGAAATTCACCTCAAATAGAGGACTATTTCCTTCGTAGTGTTGCCGTGTCAGGGCATCGAACGGCCCTTGTCCGGCTGCTCTTTCTCTATAGATTGCCAGCGAGAAGGCTAAGCCATTGGCCGGCCGCTCTTTCTCTATAGATTGCCAAACTTTTGACTAACCGACTGATGCTGCTAAATTTGCCCTCGAATTTGGCCTCTGTTTAGCACCGGTCCTTCTATCTCTCTGTGTAGATGGCCAGCGAGAAGCCTAATCGATTGACGCTGCTTGATTTAGCCTCGAATTATGCCTCTTGGTTCCATTTAGGCCCCCTGCTGGCGGGTAGCTTCAGCCTTTCACTGTTTGCCGCCCATCGTCGCCTTTTGACCGGCTCTCTGTGTAGATGCACAAACTTTTGACTAAGCCACTGATCCTCCTCTACATCATTCCAAATAGCCCCAATGTTGCCATAAATGATCCTGCTGGCCCCTGACATTTTTCAGCAGTGACACCGCTGCCCATAGTCGAGCAGCAGCAGCAGCTTTACTCCCTCTTTTGAAATCGCCCTGCCGAGACAAGCCCCGGGGTGGTCGGGCTTCGGATGGGACCCAAAAATTTCACAGTCGAGCGCAGCCACATCGTGGGCGCGAGTAGGTCGGGCGAAGGCTGTGGAGTGGAGCTGCCTCCGTGCTCACCTTAGGGACCGTCAGGTTTCCTCAAGGCCGGCATGGAGGCTTGAGCGGCTTAGCCGGGCCGGATCAGCCATTTCGTTCTCCCGACGTTTCTATGAACATTCACCGTCCGTCCGCAACCGTTCATGCTGCCATGTCGAATGGCTGACGGAACGAAATCGCCGTGTTCCAGTTCACCTGCCCGCCCGATAAAAGGGTAGTCAGAGCGGGTTGGCATACAGCCACAAGGAACCGCCCATACATAGCAACGACAGGCCGCCGCTTTCCAGGCTCGCGAACACGAACGAGGCAATCATAAGATAGACAGGTAGATCGTGCATGGTCATGGTCGCTTTCCTTTCATGGCTGGCGAGCAAGCAGGTTCTTGACGGAGGTGGCGTGCCATCGGCCGCCTCGGGGTGTGGTGATGCCTCGGGCATTCAGGACGGCGGCAATCTCCCGGAGCGTGGTCGCGCCGGCTCTCTGGGCTTCACGGATGATTGGCAGGACGTTTGCGGCGTACTGGTCGGCCTGATCCTTGAGGGCCTGGACGGCCAAAGGGCGAGCTTCGGAGAGCTTGGGGTTGCCTAGGACCGTGCCGCGGACCTTCGCTGCCGCAAGGGCGCTTCGGGTCCGATGGGAAATCATCGCCCGTTCCTTCTCAGCAAGGGCGGCGAATAGGTGGAGCACGAAGGGATCAACATCAGGCCCCAGCTCAGCGACCACGAACCGGACGCGCTGTGCCATCAGCCCGGAGATGAAATGGACATCTCGCGAGAGGCGGTCCAGTTTGGCGACGGCGACGCTGCATTTGAGCTTCCGGGCGGCTGTTAGGGCAGCGGAGAGCTGTGGACGGCGGTCCAGGGCGTCGGCGCCTTTGCCGGTCTCCACCTCCACGAACTCACGGACAAGCTCGAACCCTTCCGTCTCAGCGAACCGCGATAACCCTTCGCGCTGAGCTTCGATCCCGAGACCGGAGCGGCCTTGCTTCGAGGTGCTGACACGGATGTAGCCCACTAGGGGAAGAAGGTTTGGCATGGGGTCCGACCGATGTTGTATAGATATCATACGAGCAATTAGACTTTATACTAGCCTATAGAAATGCATAGGTCAGGCTTGAGACCTGCGGTTTGGGAATCCCTTCTCGTCCTCACTTCTGCAATTTCAGGATTTCCTGTTAGGAATGAAAGCTGGGACTCGGGAGGGGCTGGACAATGCGCGCGGTTATCCTTTTGGGGCTATCGATACCGCTGGCCGCGTGCGTCACCGCACAAGAGCGAGAGCAGCAGATGGCGCGGGCAATGGAGCAATGCAGCCTCGCCAAGACGCAGTTCGAAAGGACGCGCTGCGCTAATGAGGCTGAGAACCGCATCGAAGGGCGAGAGACCCCGCAAATGGCCTATAAGCACGCGGCGGCTTTGCAGATCGCCGTCCGTCAAGACAAGGGTGAAATCACCAAGGATGAAGCGGAAGCCGAATATCAGATGATGCTGGCGCGGCTTAAGATGCAAGCAGCTCAGCAAGCCAGAGCTGACAGGGCAAATGCCCTCCAGGGCCTTGGCGAAGGTATGCAGCAGGCGGCCGGCTATCTGAACAATGTAAATCCTACTCCACCGATGCCTCCACCACAGCCGATGCAGCAGCCGATCCGGTGTCGTCAGGTGGGGGGCGAATACGTTTGCCAATGAGGAATGTTTGCTAGAATACCCGCTGTTAGCAAGCATTTTCGCTTTGCAGAGAAAGGACGGCCGAACAACTTGCCTAACCCACCATACTTAAAAGGTCATTGACCAAATTCTCCATTAACTCCCCTTTGTTCCATTCGACAATCCAGTACTCATATGGCATCCCTGGTATTGGGAAATAAAGTGTGTGCATCTGTGTTGCTGGTCTGGATTGACAAAGGGCAACCGTTCCCAGCGAGCACCGCCATGTCTTGATCTGGTCCAAGCCGGCAGGGTTCTCCTTGCTCAAATCACCCGCCCAGCCGACCTGGGATACCTTCGGGGGCAGATGCCTTCGCAGGAAGGCTCCGGTCATGTAACGCAGCAAATCATGCGGCCACAACACCCGATGGGCGTCCGCAGCGTCAATCAACTCTCTTGCAGTCGTCCGTGGATCATAGATCAACGTGACATACGCACCCTCTAATACGAGGGCATCTACCAGCGGCTTGAAGTCCAGATCGCCTGCAAGGAGGCCGAGTTTGCGGGTGTTTCGTCGAAATACGTGCATTAAGGCCTGGACGGCTAAATGAACATCTACACCTTTTTGTTTTTGCTGCTTCGTTTCTCCTAAAATTACGTGGCATCCTGGTAATGCTCGAAGTGTTCGGAAGGTCTGATCCGCAAGCGCAACCCTCTGATTATATTCGCCCTCGTGTTCCGATTTCCTTTGAGGCGGCCTGCAATCGAAATAGAGTACCTTTTCAGGGCCACCCACCTCAGGGGGCCACAGGTTCCGAAACATCACTCGATAATCGATATCAGGGCGGTCGCCTTGGAGGTAGCGAGTTGCCAGTCCTTCCAGGCGCTCCCTCAAATAGGCCCCATCAACAAACAGGTAAAGTCCGTCCACGCGTTGCCTCCGTCATCGGCCTTACCATAGATTGCGGATGCGCCGTTAATGGACCATGGCATTCTGGGCGCCGTGGCTCCTCAACCCTCGTTCCCCATCGTGGGTCTAGTGAAACCTGTACGACTGGCTGACCTCCAGTCACCACGTTCCAATGATATCCCTGTGGTAGCTTGTTGGTCCCTCTCACAAATTCGTCAATCGTCCATTCCTTCCGCTCCATAGGAGGCTCCTTAGGAACACCGCTCGCCAAGTCGGTAAGCCTAACCGCTCCTCTTGACTGCCGTTACAAAATCGACATACAAAGCTCAGGGCGAGCCGGAAATAATCTCCTGCGAATTCAGCAAGTTAAGGGCGGCAAGGTGGTTTCCCTTCACCCGCTCCACAATTGAAACGCGTGTAGGGAGCCGATCGATGGCCTCATTCCGATTCCACCTCGTTGCCGGCGCGGTCGCCCTTGGGTTCGGTATCGGGTCATTCTCGTCCGGGGTACAGGCGCAGGGCGTCCCGAGGTTCGAGCTCGATGCGAGCTGGCCGAAGGACCTGCCCGACAAATGGATTGTCGGCCAGCTCGGCGGCGTCTGCGTCGACAAGCAGGACAATGTCTATGTGACCAATCGCCGGGATATTACCGCGGAAGAAAAGGAAACCTCGATCGCGGCGCCCCCCATCATGAAGTTCGACCCGCAAGGCAACCTATTGGCGTCGTGGGGCGACCCGAATGCCGTCCCCGGCGGCATCCACGGCTGTGTCGTCGACAGCGCCGGCAATTTGTGGGTCACCGGCAATAATGATGGCATCATCCAAAAATACGACCCGAGCGGCAAATTGCTGATTCAGATCGGCACGCGCGGCAAATTCGATTCCGAGGACGGCACCGGCAAATCGAAAGGCCTCAATGCCGCGCATGCACAGTTCTACAATCCGGCCGGCATCCAGGTCGATCCGGCAAACGGCGACGTTTACGTTGCGGATGGCTACGGCAATCGACGCGTGGTCGTGCTCGACGCGCAAGGAAAGTTTTTGCGCCAGTTCGGTCATCAGGCGAACCAGGCCGAAACGGATGAAGGCGTCGGCGGTGCCTTCAACCAGGTTGTCCACTGCATCACGACTGAGCAATGCCGGCCTGCTTTACGTTTGCGACCGCCAGGGCGACCGGGTGCAGGTGTTCGACAAGAACGGTACGTTCATAAAGAATTACTGGATCAGGACCGGCACCGAGAAACTACCCGATCCGCGCGGCACGGCATGGTGGGTCGGCTTCTCGCCCGACCCGCGAGCAGGCATACATGTACGTCATGAACGGCCGCAACGAGCAGGTCCATATTCTCGACCGCGCAAGCGGGAAAATACTGGCGTCGTTCGGGCGCCCGGGCCATCAGGCGGGCAACTTCACGCATGGACATACGTTCGCGGTCGATTCCAAGGGCAACATTTACGTGGCGGAAACCGCCACCGGGCGCCGCGTGCAGAAGTTCAAGCTCGTGAATTGATTTCCGGCAGGAAAGGAAAACCCTCAACCTGCCCTTTCGTGGAGGCGTTTCGCCAGTCGCCCTTATGCCCTGCGCCGGGCCGCCGCTCGCATCCCGAATGATGCCGAGCGTCTCGCGCGGACTGCTGGCACTTTTGCCATGGCGAGAGTTCGCGAGTGAGGGGAAGGCCGATCCGTCAGCCCAACAAACAGGCATTGATCGCGGTAGACACCGCATCAAAGGGCTGTTTCAATCCGATCATAAGGTTGCGGGCTGGGCGGCAATGATTCTCAAGCGGGCTTATGGCTCAAAGAGGGCGCGCGCTCCCATAAGGTCGATGCGCGTGCTGTCGCTTATCGTCCTGCTGGGCGGCTGTGCCTCGTCGTCGCCGGAGCTTTGGATCAAGACCGACGGCACCGCCGTGGTGCCAGACCAATTCCGCTTCGACGAAAAGGTTTGCCAAGACGAACGGCAGAAAGCGGAGGCGGCGAAATCCTGGCAGTTGCACCAGGTCGGCTCGGCCAGCTACTTCTATCCAAGCGGCAATTCGCTCGATGCCGTCGCAGCGGCCTACTCCGATTGCATGACGCAGCATGGATATGCGCGGGCGCCGTAGGCGCAAGATGCAGGGTCTGCGCGGGAACCTCAGTTCACTATCAAACAGAATCTGTCCGGCTGTTGCGAATAGGTCACAGCCATTTGCAACGAATTGGTCTAAACTCAGCGCCGGGGCGTACCAGGAAGTCGGATGGGGGACCCTCTTGCGAAAATTTGCGATTGCTTGCAGCGCTCTTGCGTTTAGCGGATCGGCTTTCGCCGCCGATTTCTCGGGCTATGCGCCGGTGTACCCGGTGGCAAGTTGGAGCGGCTGCTATCTCGGCGCCAATGTTGGCGTGGGGTGGCAATACAACAGCGTTTACGACCCCGCTTACGACACCTCTGCGGGAAGCGACACCGGAACCGGGGTCGTCGGCGGCGGTCAACTCGGCTGCGATTTTCAGTTTGCCGGCAATTGGGTCCTCGGCATCCAAGGGATGTTCGATGGGGCTGACGTGAGCGGCAACCATTTGGTCCCGTTTTACGAGTTGGGCGACTATTCCGAAACGATGTCGTTCAAGACGACTTGGTACGGGACGCTGACGGGGCGGATCGGCTATGCGTTTCTGCCCTCGGCCTTGCTGTACTTCAAAGGCGGCGGTGCCTGGGCGCACGTCAACTATACGGATGTAGACCCGAATGGGCTTCCACCTTATGCGGGGCAAGCCGGAGCCACCCTGGGTGGCTGGACCGGCGGCGTCGGTCTCGAATACTTGCTTCGGCCTAACTGGTCGGTTTTCCTCGAGTACGACTACGTCGATTTTGGCACTCACAACGTCACGATTAATTACGGCGGCGGGAGCGTTTATAATTTTCAGGAAACCCATGCCTTGCAGGCACTGCTGTTCGGCGTGAACTATCGTTTCGGTGGGCTCTGGTGACCTGAATGGTCTGAGGCTTCTTGGGTGAGGGAAAGCCTCCGGCTGAGGCATTCCGGGGCAAGTAAAACGCGACCCGCGAATGACCTGGAGAGTTCTCCAGCGGCGCCTTGCTTAAGCGGGATGCACCTAGTGTCCTGACAGCTGACATTTGATATGCCCCTCAATTGTCCTCGCCCGGCGCGGGGATGACCATCGTTTGGCCACCTATCGCAGCAGTCAAACAAACCGCGCTTTGAAGCGGCCAAACGATGGGGTGCCCCTGGACCGGGCGATCCAGTAACCACCAGAATGACCGATTGAAAGTATTGTTTTCCACCGCCACTCAAGGGGTTACTGGATGCCCCGCTTAAAGCGGGGCATGACGTCGAAAGGGGATCAAGCGTAGAATCAAAACGTCCTCTAACCGCCTCCCGCTTGCTGTTCTTTTGCCCATCCGTCGCGGACTGCGCTCGATGACGGATGCGTGGTGATTTTCTGCGTGATTTTTGGTCCGAAAGGTCTGCAACCTTTCGGGATCACGCCCTGGTTCTTACTCCGCACACACCGCCTGTCTGCGACAGCAATCACCATCAGTGACGAAGCGTGTGGTGGTGCCGGGGTTGGTGGCCGCCGTGTTCGCTATCACCCGGATGGGGGTTGGTCGGGCTGGCGCATTCCTGTTTGTGACTATGGGAAATGCAGTTACGAGGCGGGGCACTCAGGGCATCGGCGGCACGAACAGCCGAGAGTCCGATCATCGCGCCGATTACGACGACAGTTAAGCTTCTCATGCTCATGAGAGACGCCTCCATTAGGTTGTTCTGTTCTTGCTCATAAGGAACTTCCCTTGGGATGCTCCCCGACGGCCGCCTTGCTCGAGCAAGCTGATTGAAAGCGTCCGCTATTCCGGTTTGATCCCGGCCGCCTTGATGATCGGCCACCATTTTTCGATCTCGCTTTTTTGCAGGGCAGCAAGCGTTTCAGGCGTCTGCTGATCGCGGGGCGGGATGTCGAGGCCGAGATCGCCAAAGCGCCGGCGCAGCAACGGATCGGCGAGCGCCGCCACAACGGCGGCGTTAAGCTTGAGAACAATGTTCTCGGGCGTCGTCCGGGGAGCCCACAGCCCATACCAAGTGTACATGCGAAAGCCGGGCAATCCTGCTTCGTCAACGGTGGGGATGTCGGGCGCGGAGGCGAGGCGGGTTGCGGCGGTCACGGCATAGGCCTTGAGCCTGCCGCCCCCGACATACGGCAAGGCGTTCGAGGCGACATCGATCATCATGTCGATCTGACCGGCCATGACGTCCTGCAACGCTGGCGCGTCGCCCCGATAAGGCACCAGCTGGAAGCGCGTGCCGGTGAAATTCTGAAACAAGATCGAGGCGACGTGGGTGGCAGAACCGACGCCGGCAGTGCCTGCCGCGACCTTGCCTTGGTTGGCCCTCAACCAGGCAAGGAATTCAGCAAGGTTTTTCGCTGGATTGGCGGCATTGGCGACGATCAGATGCGGATTGTTGGCGATCATCGCGATCGGCGCAAAGTCCTTGGCCACGTCGTAGGGCAGGTTGTAGATCGCGCCATTGAAGACGTGACTGCCGATGAATCCGAAGCTCAAAGTATAGCCGTCGGGCGATGCGCGGGCGACGCGGCCGACGCCCACGGTCCCTGCCGCGCCGGTCACGTTTTCGACGATGACAGGCTGGCCGAGAGACGATTTCATACGGTCGGCCAATATGCGCGCCAAGGTATCGAGCGTCCCGCCCGCGGCCAGCGGCACCACGATCGAGACCGGCCGCGCCGGAAACCCCTGCGCTGCAGCGCCGAAGCTGGTCAAGGTCGCAATCAACGCCGCGCAAATCAACCTGATCATTCTCATCGCTTTTTCTGGTCGGTCCTGATCGAAAGGGCGATCGGCCTCTTTCCGGCAGGTGGCAGGACCCGATCTTGCCACCTTTACGCGTGAACTGCGAGCGGCGTGCCTCCGCGACGGTGCGGCCATCCGTCCGGCATCGCGGCCGGCCGCTGTCGCTGGAATTGGGGTGGGGGATCGTGTAATCAGCGCTCACGGGTCCCATATGACCGGGGTAAGGGTACCCGCGAAAATAACTGAATTGGTCGCAGGCCGTTGCCGCAAAAAGCTGCTGGTTTCTGCCGAGTGTCGGGGCAGTTATTTTCGCGGGAGTACAAACAGGCTGTTTCCGAGGCCTTGCGCGCCAGCGCGCGGCGCGTGGCGACAAGAGAGGCGACAAGAGACTCGACATGCAGAGCGTCATCATTGTCATCCACCTCATGATCGTCCTCGCCATGATCGGTGTCGTGCTGTTGCAAAAATCCGAAGGCGGCGGCCTCGGCATGGGTGGCGGCGGTGGTTTTCTGACCAGCCGGGGGACTGCCAATGTCTTGACCCGCACGACCGCGATCCTGGCGATGGGTTTTTTCGTGACCAGCCTGCTTCTATCCATTCTCGCAGGTCTTGATCGCAAACCGCGCTCGATCATCCAGAATACCGCTGCGCCCAGCGCCCCGGCCGCCCCGGGCAACCCGGCCGCCCCGCCGCCGATCGGCCAGCAGGGCGGTCTTCTCGATGCACTTCGCGGCCAGGCGGCCCCGATCGGAGCAGGTGGCGGCGCAAGCGGTGGCGGGGCGCCCGAGGCACCGCAGCCGCACCAATGACGCGGGCGATCCGAGGCTTGCCAATCCGTATCCCCGGCGGGTTTCTCGATGAGGCGGGGATAATTCTGTCCCGCGACCATTTGGCGCTCGCCTAACCCGCTCCGACGCGATACAGGTCAAGTCCCATGGCGCGGTTCATATTCATAACCGGCGGCGTGGTCTCTTCCCTTGGCAAGGGCTTGGCCTCGGCGGCGCTCGGAGCGCTGCTGCAGGCGCGCGGTTATGCGGTCCGCCTGCGCAAGCTCGATCCCTATCTTAATGTCGATCCGGGAACGATGTCGCCATATCAGCATGGCGAAGTGTTCGTCACCGATGATGGCGCCGAGACCGATCTCGACCTCGGCCATTACGAGCGCTTCACCGGGCGTCCTGCCAGCCGCCGCGACAACATCACGACCGGCCGGATCTACCAGGACATTCTCGCGCGGGAACGCCGCGGTGATTATCTCGGCGCCACCATCCAGGTGATCCCGCACGTCACCAACGCCATCAAGGATTTCATCCGTGCCGAAAGCGACGGCATGGATTTCGTCCTCGTGGAGATCGGGGGGACGGTCGGCGACATCGAAGGGCTGCCTTTCTTCGAAGCCATCCGCCAACTTGGCAACGAGCTGCCGAGACGCAGCGCGGTCTTCATCCATCTCACGTTATTGCCGTTCATTCCTTCTGCGGGCGAGTTGAAAACCAAGCCGACCCAGCATTCGGTCAAGGAACTGCGCTCGATCGGCATCCAGCCCGATATCCTTTTGTGCCGCACCGACCGCCCGATTCCCAAGGAGGAGAAGCGCAAGCTTTCGCTGTTTTGCAACGTGCGCGAATCCGCGGTGATCGAGGCCCTTGACGCAGGGAACATCTACGCCGTGCCGCAGGCTTATCATGCGGCCGGCCTCGATACCGAAGTGCTTGCCGCCTTCGGTCTCGCCGCGCCCCCGCCCGACCTCGAGCCGTGGCGTCTCATCGACGAGCGCATTCGCAACCCGGAAGGCGCCGTCACGATCGCCGTGGTCGGCAAGTACACGGGATTGAAGGATGCCTATAAATCGCTGATCGAGGCCCTGTCCCACGGCGGCATCGCCAACAAGGTCAAGGTCGACGTGGACTGGATCGAAAGCGAGGTGTTCGAGCGCGAGGACCCGGCGCCGTTCCTTGGACACGTCGACGGCATTTTGGTGCCAGGGGGCTTCGGCCAGCGCGGCGCTGAAGGGAAGATTCGCGCCGTGCAGTTCGCGCGGGAACGCCACGTCCCGTATTTCGGCATCTGCTTCGGCATGCAGATGGCGGTCATTGAGGCGGCCCGCAATCTCGTCGGCATCCCCGACGCGAATTCGAGCGAGTTCGGACAGACTTCGCAGCCGGTGGTCGGATTGATGACCGAATGGCTCAAGGGCAACGAGTTGGAACACCGCGCCGCCAGCGGCGACCTTGGCGGCACCATGCGGCTTGGCGCCTATCCGGCACGATTGCAACGAGGCAGCCGCGTAGCTGAAATCTATGGCGACACCGAAATCTCCGAGCGCCACCGCCACCGTTATGAAATCAACACCGGATATCGCGGCCGGCTTGAGCAGCAAGGCATGCGCTTCTCCGGGATGTCGCCCGATGGATTGCTGCCCGAGGCGATCGAATATGCCGACCACCCCTGGTTCATCGGCGTGCAATTCCATCCCGAATTGAAATCGCGGCCCTTCGCGCCGCACCCGCTGTTTTCGTCCTTCGTCGAGGCGGCGGTGGCGCAGAGCCGTTTGGTGTAGCCGCGATCGCGCGAAAATTAACGGGCAGGCACTGCTTTCTCCGTCTGCGTTGACCGATCGAGATCGTCCAGGCGTTCTGCGAACCGGTCGAGCGCGGCGATCAAAGCGTCCCGTTCCGATTTGGCGCGCCTGCAATCAGGAGAAGACCGATGTCCATCACGCTCAACCACACCATCGTGCCGGCCCGCGACAAGGACGCGGCCGCCCGCTTTTTCGCGCGCATTTTCGGCCTGGATTACACGGGCCAGTCCGGACATTTCGCCCCGGTGCGGGTGAACGATACCCTGACACTGCTGTTCGACCGTGAGGCGTCATTCGAAGCTCATCATTATGCGTTCCACGTCGATGACGCTGCATTCGACGCCATTTTCGGCCGGGTACGCGAGGCAAACCTCGCCTATGGCAGTTCGCCATGGAGTCTTGAAGACAGCAAGCTGAACGATTGGAATGGCGGCCGGGGCGTTTACTTCAAAAGTCCCGACGGGCACGTGCTCGAACTGATGACGATGCCGCAGTAAACGGCGTCGTTGATAACGGCGGCAGAGCCGGCCCGCGGTCGCGCGCGGTTTATGGCAATGATGTCGGCCTTGGACGAAGTCGAGCGATTGCGGCTCATCGAGCACATGAAGGCGCGCGTGTGTATGTGTGTGTGTGTGTGTGTCGATGGCGTGAAGTTGGGACGGAACCGAAGCTCAGCCCGCGCCAGATCAAGCAAATGGGGGCACCGTCTCGCCAAAGGCGAGACCACCTGCGCCTGGCCAGGATTTACGTTGTCAGCCACAGCACCACTTCGCGGCTCGCTTGATCGATCATATGAGTACCGCAGATGAGGCCGCGACAGCCGCAGCATCCCACCAAGCCGACCAACTCCGAGCCGTTCGACACTTGAGGCACGAGCCACGAAGAGACATATGCGGTGCAGCATTTATGCTGGAGTGCGGGCTTCGTCCGCGCACACCGGCAGCGCCGCTTTATGGCAATGATGTCGGCCATGGCCGAGGACGAGCGGTTGCGGATCATCAAGCGCTCACGATGGCCGTGCGATCGCGCGTGCCAACGGCGTGAAGATGGGACGCAAACCGAAGCTCAACCCGCATCAGATCAAGGAAGCGCGGCAGCGTCTTGCCAAGGGCGAGACGACGCGCGACCTGGCCCGGCTATTCGCCGTCAGCCGCAGCACGATTTCGAGGCTTGCTTTTTGATATTATGAGTGCCGCACAACAGTTCTGAACAAGCGTCCAAATCTGAAGGAGTTGGTCATGAACCGTCGTACTCTGCTGCATGTCGGGGTCGCGCTTGCGGCTGCATCAGCCGAAACCAGTGCACAGGCGCAAAGCCCTCGCTCACCCGCTGAGCACGCGGGTACCTCCGCGCTTCTGTTCCAGAACGATCCTCAATTCTGGTACGAGACCGTGCGGTTGTTCAGCGCGGCCGAGTACGGGGGAGCTTCGTTCGGCGAGGTCATTGCGATCGCCCAAAATATCAAAGCAGGCGATTACGACGGCTGGTACGACGCGAACAACGCCTTCGCCGATCGAATCTCCGGAGAGGCCGAGGCGCAGCGACGGAATGGTCATCGCGTCAGCGCACGCGACGGCTTCTTGCGTGCCTGCAACTACTACCGAAGTTCGGAATTCTTCCTTCATGCAAATCCGGACGATCCACGCGTGACACGAGCTTATGACCGGTCCGTCGCATGTTACAAGGCGGCTGCCGCACTATTTGCGCCTGCGATCGAGCCGGTGGAGATCCCTTTTGAAGGTACGGAGCTGCCGGGGTATTTTCATTCTTTTGACACGTCGGGAAGCCCTCGCGCGACGATCCTGCTCAACACCGGCTTCGACGGTTCGGCCGAGGAGATGCATTGGGACGGCGCTCGCGCCGCTATCGAGCGGGGCTACAACGTCCTCGTGTTCGACGGTCCCGGCCAGTTCGGCCCCGTACATCGTCAGAAATTGCACTTCCGGCCCGATTGGGAGAAGGTCGTCACGCCAGTCGTCGACTTCGCGCTTAAGCGCCGCGACGTCGACCCGCGCAGGATAGTCCTCTATGGCGTGAGCTTCGGCGGATACCTCGCGCCGCGTGCCGCGGCGTTCGAGCCGCGTTTGGCTGCCTGCATCGCGGATGATGGCGTCTACGATTATGGTGCCGCCCAACTTACAGGAATTCCAGCGCAGGCCCGTTCGCAGGTCTTGCGAGCGCTTACTGCACCAAGCGCCCCGCAGTGGGATGCGCGTTTCGAAGAGATGATGAAGGAAAACAGCGTGGCGCGTTGGGCGTTCACGCAGGGCATGTATGCGATGGGCGTTAGCAGCCCGCGGGCGTATCTCGCTGCAACGCAGGCTTATAACCTGGGAGACGGAATTGCCGAGAAGATCAAGTGTCCTACGCTCGTTTGCGATGCAGAGAAGGATTTATTCTTCAATGGCCAGGCGCAGCAGCTCTTCGATCATCTCACCTGTCAAAAGACCATACTGAAATTCTCCGACGCTGAAGGCGCGGGGGCGCACTGCGAATCCGGCGCCAGGCGCCTCGCCTTTGCGCGCATCTATGACTGGCTTGATGAAACGCTGTCTTAGCGCCGCGATTACTGCGGCGCCGCCAGTTCAGTTGATCTGAAAGAGTGCGGGGGCTTTCCCCACAGCGTGGAGCGTAAAGCATATATGATAATGTCCTTTATATACATTCGCCCTCATCCCGTTGTCACGATATGCTGCTGGTGCAATCGGTAGAGACTTGCGCTTCAGGTCATTTGCAGCATTTCGACACAGTTGTTTGTTTTCAGCTCTTCCTTCGGGAGCCGACGGAATGCGATGGAGGGAGTGAGGGGCTTGTTCGGGAATAATTGCATCAAATGTCATCGTCCGCGAAAGCGGACGATCCGGTAACCCCGGGTGTAACGATCAGTGCACAGCTTGACGACGCGGGGGGTACTGGAGCCCCGCTTTCGCAGGGCATGACGAGACGTAATTCACTTATTCACGGACGGTGCATAACTACGTTTCACGGTTGCTCCGACCCGGGCCGCTTGGCGATGAGGTCGAACTCGATCAAACGGCTGAGCAGGCCCTCGATGTCGGCGAGTGGGACCATGTTGGGACCATCGGAGGGCGCCCGGTCGGGGTCCTGGTGAGTCTCGATGAACACGCCAGCGACGCCGACCGCCACGGCAGCGCGCGCCAGCACCGCCACGAATTCCCGCTCGCCGCCTGAGGCCGCACCGCGTCCGCCTGGCTGCTGCACCGAATGCGTGGCGTCGAAGACAACCGGTGCGCCGGTGCTGCGGGCGAGGATCGGCAACGCCCGCATATCGGAGACCAGCGTGTTGTAACCGAACGACGCGCCGCGTTCTGTCACCAGCACGTTCGGGTTCCCAGCCCCCGTGACCTTGGCGACCGCGTGGGCCATGTCCCAGGGCGCGAGGAACTGGCCCTTTTTGATGTTCACGACCCGGCCGGTGCAGGCCGCCGCAATCAGAAGGTCGGTCTGGCGGCAGAGAAAGGCCGGGATTTGCAGCACGTCGACCGAACTGGCGATCTCGGCGCATTGCCAGCTTTCATGCACATCGGTGAGCACCGGAAGGCCGAATTTGGTGCGTATGTCGGCGAACACCGGCAGCGCCTCATCGAGCCCGGCACCGCGCGCGCCCGCCGCGCTGGTACGGTTCGCCTTGTCGAAGGAGCTCTTGTAGACGAGCCCGATGCGGAGGCGGCGCGTCACCTCCTCGAGTGCTCCCGCCATGTCGAATGCGTGAGCGCGACTTTCGAAAACGCATGGGCCCGCGATCAGGGCCAGCGGCAGCTCGTTGCCAAATCGCACGCTCCCGGCCATGACGACCTTGGTGGGCAGTGCGCCGGTGTCCATCGATGATCCATCCGCCACGATGCGAGCGCGGCCGGCCTACCTGGCGGCGATCCCGCGAAGCTTTATCAAGGCTGCTGGCCTATCAACGCTGGTTCCAGCACATCGAGGCAACAGGCACAAGATAGGACGCATGATCCCGTAGAGTTGCAGACTATTCGGACAAGATCATCGTGCAGGATCAAAGGAAACGGAGGGGGAAACTCTTCAAGCCGAACGCATCCCGCGCTCTAAGCGCGCAATGGCCCCGCCAATCGACCGCGGAGCGGCGGATGACGCGCCTGCCGAGTGCGCGCCAACGCCATCCGCGAATGGATCGGATCGCTCAAAGTAGCAAATAAGCAGACAAGATCAGATCGCGTCGCGGAACCGCTTCCGCTGACCGCCGTCCAGCATCTTGTCGAAACGTGAAAGGGTGGGACGGATCATGGCTACCGAGCGTCGCACAGCCTCGAGCTGTTTGCGCATTTGCGCCAATTTGTCGATTGGCGTCAGGGCCGGCTCCGACGGGCAAATGTCCGCCACGGCATCCGCCGCGCGCTGGAACGACGCCATCATTTCGTAGAAAGTTGCCCGTTGGCGTGGCCACACCGGTACCAACTGTTCGACCTTGGCGACAGGCCAGGCCCGCAGTTCCGCGCCCCATTGCGCGCAGTCCCAGACCTGTGGCACCGGCGCTGCGCCGCGATCGGCGACGGCGTCATTCCGCGAGCGCGGCAGCGGCCCCGGGATCGCCGCGGCACGGCTCGTGTCTCCGCTAGCCAAAATGGTTCTTGAGGCAAGCCGAGCCTTCTGTTCCGCGCTGAGCAGATCGTAAAAGGCCTGCATCGGCGGCTGCAAGATGCTGACGACACCTTCGACGACTTCGATGCCATGATCCACCGCTTCAAGGCGATCAAGCGGCTCGACGGGAATTTCGGTCGGACAGTTGGTCTCAAGCGTATCCGCCAACTTGTTGGCAAGTTGGCGAATGTCTTCCAGCGCGTTTTTCTGCTTTTCGTCCGGCTTGATGGTCTGAGCAATCAATTCGAGCGGAAAACTCTTCAAGTCGAGGATTTCCTGGCTGCAATCCCGCACCAGCTGTTCGATGATCGGTGTCAAGGTGCGCGTGCCGGAGACCGTGGCGCCGCGGGTTCTGACGGTGTCGTTGTCATCGCGGTTACGGTGCGCGTCCTTTATTCGGTGGCGGGGCGTGTCACCCTCGCGCCGAATCCGCCGCGCTGACTGGTCTTCGTCGTCCCGTTGCGCCCGGGGTTCGGCGCGTCGCCGCGGCCGCTCGTCGTTTACGCGCCGATATCCCTCTCCATTATCTCGGGGAAAACGTGCTTCATAACCGCCGCTGCTTCGCTGATCATAGCCGCCGAAGCTTCGCTGATCATAACCGCGCTGGTAACGGAAGAAGCCGTCGAAATTCTGGTTGTCTTCCTGGCGCGCCTCGCTCGCGGTGATCAGCGAAAGCGTAATCAGCATCAGAGACGTGAGGGGGACGGCTCTGGGCATCATTCGTGCCTCCTGTCTCGGGGTTAAGCGAGCTACAAAAACAATACGTGGAACGCAGCCAATGCGTTCCAGTGCATCTCAACGACCCCCCAGCCCGACTTCCCTCTTCCTTCAATTCGACAATTGTGGCCTTCCGTTATTGAGACGGCGAACACGAACCGAAAACGAAGGGGTAATGCGGTCCCACCGATTGAGACATCATTCCGCTTCGTCGCGAAAGTCGCGTCATCGCGGTAACTGCCTTGATTGCCACGCTGAACGCAGCGACGGGCGCACCATATGCGCCCGTCGCCGCAGTCGAACCATGATCACAGGCCTCAGTCAAGAGTGTGTTCCGCATCAGTTCGGCCTCGGTCTGCGTGGGGCGGTATTTTCCTGATCCTCTCGGGGCGCCGGCGCTTACGACCTGCGTGCGCGGTATCGACTTGTGCGGTAGGATATGCGCTGCACCCATTGGGACACCAACGAGCAAGCTCGGCGTCCATGACAGGGAGGTTGAGATGACGGTGACGCGGGATTTTCTTGTGCTGACAACATTGGCAATGGTGACGGCGTCAGCGCCTGCCTTCGGCGAGACGCCGCGGCTTATCGCTGGCACGGTGCAAGATGGGGTACCCATCCCGGATTTGTCCGGCGTTTGGAACCACCCCTCCCTTCCCTGGTTCGAGCCGCTTCCGACCGGTCCGCGGCCGGTGATGAACGTCGAGCGCCGCAACGGAGTCAGTAATTATGACAAGCTTGTCGGCGATTACAAAAATCCGATTTTGCAGCCCTGGGCGTCTCAAATCGTGAAAAAATACGGCGAATTCTCGTTGGCCGGCATAACTTTCCCGAACCCATCGAACCAGTGCTGGCCCGAGCCTCCGCCGTTCATGTTCAAACACAACAACGTGGAGATGTTCCAATACCCGGACCGGATCACCATGGTTTATTCCGGCGATGTCCGCCAAGTTCATATGAACCAGTCGCATCCGGCAGAAGTCACGCCCTCATGGTTCGGCGATTCGGTCGGCCATTATGAGGGCGACACGCTGGTGATCGACACGGTAGGCGTCAAGACCGATCGGCCCTTCGCCATGCTCGATCTGTTCGGCACGCCGTACACCAAGGCGCTGCATCTCGTTGAGCGGTATCGGCTGATCTCACCCGAAGATGCGAAGGAAGCGATCGATCGCGACTACAAGGAGAACCAGCACTTCGGCGACATCCGCCACGCGCCCGGCAAGTATCTGCAAATGCATCTCACGGTCGAAGACGATGAAGTTTTCACCACGCCCTGGACCGTGACGATCACTTACGGACACGATCCGGACGGATGGCACGAGACCGTGTGCGCCGAAAATACCCACGAATACTACTACAACAAGGAATCCGAAGTTCCGACTGCCGACCGGCCGGATTTCTGATGCTGTCGGACGCAGCGCCCGCGTGTCTTCAATCGGGAAGGACGTAGAGTTGGCGGACGGGACGGCCGGATCGCGGCTGCGGCATCCGGTGCTGCGATGCCGGCCTCTCGTTTTGGCGTGAACCATTGTCGCCCCGTGCACACCGTCATAACTGAACCGCGGCGATCACAGTGCTTTCCCAATTTCTTGGCGCAGCAAACCGGCTAAGATGATCCCGATGCGATCATGCGCAGGAGATCGAGATGATCGAACGTTATGAAGTCGAGACCGAGCAGGTGGCGGGCAACGGGCTGTTGCATCGCCGCATGTTCCTGGCGGGAGGTGTCGCGGCCGCAGGGGCGGGCAACATGACGGGGCAGGCGGCGGCGGCGCCACTGCCCATCGAAAGCTGGATGAAGTTTCCGGGCGCGCCGTTTGCTGGCTACGGACAGCCATCGAGATATGAGAGCAAGGTCGTTCGCACGTTTGCATCGGCACCCGGGACGGGCGGGACCGGCTCCTCGCGAACTCCGCATCATATGCTGAACGGAACGATCACGCCGAGCGGGCTTCACTACGAACGCAGCCATAGCGGCATTCCAGATATTGATCCGAACGTCCATCGACTGCTTATCCACGGCCTTGTGAAGCGCCCACTGCTGTTCACACTCGACGACCTCGGCCGCTATCCGATGGAAACGCGGATCGCCTTCCTAGAATGCGCAGGCAACAGCGGAGCGCTGTTTCAGAAGGAACCGGCGAAGGCCGATGTCCAGGCGATCCATGGCCTGATGTCATGCCAGGAATGGACCGGCATCAGGCTCGCGATGCTCCTCGCTGAGGCAGGAGTTGATCCGCAGGCGACGTGGCTGCTTGCCGAGGGCGCCGACGCCTCCGGCATGAGCCGCAGCATCCCGATCGAGAAGGCGATGGATGACGCGATGATCGTGCTGTACCAGAACGGCGAGCGCGTGCGTCCGTCCAACGGCTACCCGATGCGCCTGCTCCTGCCGGGCTTTGAGGGCAACATGAATGTCAAATGGTTGCGGCGGATCAAGCTCACCGAAGGTCCGACCATGACCAAGGATGAGACCTCAAAGTACACAATCCTCCTACCGTCAGGAAAAGCATTGCAGTTCGTGTTTACGATGCAAGCAAAGTCCATGATCACGCAGCCTTCCCCGGGTCTGACGATGCGCGGACCTGGTCTATATGAGATTTCCGGCTTGGCCTGGTCAGGCTACGGCAAGATCGCCAAAGTCGAAGTCTCGGCGGACAGCGGCAAGAGTTGGGGCGTCGCCGCGTTGCAGGAACCGGTGCTGTCCAAAGCGGTGACACGCTTTCGCATGGCATGGCAATGGAACGGCGGTCCCGCCGTACTGCAGAGCCGCTCCACCGACGAAACCGGATATGTCCAGCCGAGCCGCGCCCAGCTCGTTGCGCTGCGCGGTGACCGCGGCGCTTATCACAACAACATGGTTCAGAGCTGGGCCGTTTCGGCCGGGGGCGAGGTGCAAAATGTTTATGCGTAATATCGCCCTCGGCACCGGATTGTTGCTCGCGCTGAGCTTTACCGCCTCAGCACAAAGCCCAAATCTGGGGAAGCCGATCTCCGCCGAGGACCTTGCGCCCTGGGACATCAGCGTCGGACCCGACGGAGCAAACCTTCCCCTCGGAAGCGGCACCGTGAAGCAAGGCGAGGCCGTGTTCATGGAGAAATGCATCGGCTGCCACGGCGCGAACGGTGCCGGTGGGCCGAATGATCGCCTGGTCGGCGGCGAGGGGAGCCTTGCCAGCGATCGACCGATCAAGACCGTCGGCAGCTATTGGCCCTACGCAACGACGCTGTTCGATTACATCCGCCGCGCCATGCCGCTTCCCCAGTCGAAGTCGCTCACCAATGATGAGGTTTATGCGGTCACGGCCTATCTGTTGAACCTGAATGGCATCGTGCCGGACAGCGAGACCATGAACGCGCAGACCCTGCCTCGCGTGACGATGCCGAACCGCAATGGCTTCATCACGTTTTCGCGCGGAGAATAAGACATTTCCGGGTCAAGGCGTGTCGCGGCACGATCATTCCGGAGGATGGGTCGAACTCTTGCGAGGCCCATCACTTCGCGATCCCTGGCGCATGATCCCGTAAAGTTGCAGACTTTTCGGACAAGATCATGCGCAAAATCAATGATAATCGAGCGGGAGGCGATTCAACCTGAACGCATCCCGCTCTAATAGGTTTCTGCCGCTTGATCTTGCCGGGACATGAGCCATTCTGCGCCCAGCGCCTTGAGCGGCTCGCCTTGGAGATTGATCGACATTGCGCCTTCATGTCGATATCACGGATTTCCTCGAATATTTGTGCACGGCCGACGTGCTCCATGGTGTCCAGAATTTTTCGTTTCAGCTGATCGCCGAATTGCGCCATCATCCCGGCGCGCAACTCGTCGGCTTTCATCCGATCTACGGTCGACCATTCACGCTCAACCCGATGCAGCTCCCTGCCGCCACACTCACGGAGTTGAGCCTGTTCAAGCACCTTCTCCGCCTTGATGGCCGGCATCCGGTCAAATCTGCCGCCGCAATTAGCCATCGCCACCCGGGACGGCCGCTGCGCCGAATCTTCGAACATACGAAACGCCGATGGCGAAGGGCGGTGCGTTCGCTGCGCGGGACCACCGCACCGCTGCGCCTTTGCGATGTCGAAGCCTTCGGGGTTGCCCGCGGCGATGTCGTGATCCTGCCCGGCTTGAACGTGTGGTACCCCGAACATAATCATCGGCTCGGCGCGTATGTGCGTGGGCGGCAGGGCAGGGTGGTGGTCGTCGTCCATGATTTCGGACCGGTGACGGCAGCCGCGTATTTCCCTGCATCCTATCGGGCGGCATTCTGCGACTGGATGCGCACCGTGTTGCCGCATGCCGATCTCATCGTCGCCGATTCCGAATACACCCGTCGCGAACTCGGGGCGATCGACCCGGCCTGGCGGGGATCCGCTCCCTGCCTTGTCAATCCGCTGGCCCATGAATTTCCGGCGGCGGCGTCCACCATGGCGGCGGCGAAGCCGCGAAGCGAGATCGCCGAGATCATCGATCGAAGTTATGTGCTTTACGTCGGCCGCATCGAGCCTCGCAAGAATGTCGCCGGTCTCGTCGAGGTGTGGGGCCAACTCGCCGCCGAAATTGGAGGTGCGCTTCCGACGCTCGTACTGGCTGGCCGGACGAACGATGCAAGCGGCGCCTACCAAGCGGCGATCGCGTCGATCGGCACTGCCGCAATGCGCATTCAGCGGGTCGAGAGTCCTTCCGCCGCCGAACTGTCCTTGCTCTATTCGGGCTGCCGTTTTGCAGTCTATCCCTCGTTTTATGAAGGCTGGGGACTGCCGCTGGGCGAGGCTGCCTGCTTCGGCAAAGTCACGGCGGCGTCAAATGCCGCCTCCATCCCAGAAGTGCTCGGTGATCTCGCTGTCTATTTCGCGCCGAATGACCTCCATGACATGGCTGCCGTCCTGCGGCGCCTGATCTGCGATCCTGAATATCTTGCGCGGCTTGAACAGAAACTCGTGGCCCGATTCCGCCCGCGCTCGTGGGAGCAATGCTCACGCCGCCTGTTGGAGCTTGCCTTCGAAGCCGGTCGCTTGCCGCGCTGAGGGGGCAGGTGCGAGTGGATTAAGCTCGTCACAGCGCCAATCTGACCGCCACCACCATCAGCACGAAAGCGAGCGCGATACGGATCACGCCATCGGGAACACGGCCGGCCACGTAGCTGCCGATGACGACCCCAGGCAAGGAGCCGAACAGAAGGTCCCCCAATAGCATCCAATTGACCGATCCCAACATCCAATGGCCGACGCCCGCTACCACCGTCAGTGGGACGGCGTGGGCGATATCGGACCCGACGATGCGGGCAATCGGCATTTTCGGATGCAGCAGCAGCAACACCGTGACGCCGACGGCACCCGCTCCCACGGATGTCGAGGTGACAAGGACACCCATCGCGAGACCAAGCAGCACCGTCAGCCATCGCGCTTTCCTGGCATCGAGGTCGGCGAGGCGGTCGGCGTAGCGCTCGCGGAGGGCGTCGGCCGAAAGCAAAAAGATCGAGGTGGCGAAAAGGGTGATGGCCAGCATCCACGTGATGAATCCACGGGCTGCCGAGCCGTCAAGGTCAAATCTCGACAGGACAAGCAGCGTTGCAACTGTCGCGGGGAGGCTGCCGATCGCCAGCAGGCCGACGATGCCCCATTCGATCGTCCGCGCCGCTCCGTGAACGAGCGTACCGAGGGTCTTGGTGGCGGCGGCGAACGTGAGGTCGGTACCCACCGCGACTGCGGGATGCGCGCCGAACAGCAGAATGAGGACCGGTGTCATCAGCGAACCCCCACCGACTCCGGTCATGCCGACGAGAACGCCGACGGCGAAGCCGGTCAGGATATAGAGCGGTTGCAAGGCAAAAAGAAATTGCATGGACGACGGCTGGACGAGACGTTGCTGGAGCGCAAGTACCGTGAGAGCGATTACGAAACCGACATGGGCCACCCGAGTGCAGCGCAAAAAGGTGGCCACCAAAAAATGCCGTCACCCGCCAATTATTACTCCCTGCAGTCTGCGTTCCCGACCCCTTTTACAATATCGTGAACGCTCGCGACAGCAGGACCCGCCGCCGATGTGGACTGCCGGTATTCGCAGCCTTGTCGAGCCGCAGATGGCGCTTGTCGGGTCGCATTAACGCGAATACACAAAAAGAGAATCGGCAATAAAAAGAAGAAATCGTGGGTACGCAGCATGTAACCCGGTTTGAAGGCTGGGCATTCGCCATGCGAAATCAGCGGCCGCAATGCATTGGACTCGATATTGCCAACGACTGACGGAGAACAGATGAAGGGGATCATCCTCGCCGGCGGCTCGGCGACCCGTCTTTATCCGGTTACGATGGTGGTTTCCAAGCAACTCCTGCCCGTATTCGACAAGCCAATGATCTATTATCCGCTGACGACGCTTATGTTTGCCGGTATCCGTGACATACTGATCATCACGACCCCTTCAGACCAGTCGCTGTTTCAACGGCTGCTCGGTGACGGCAGCGAACTCGGGCTGCGGCTTGCGTATCAATCGCAGGAGCAGCCTCGCGGCATCGCCGATGCCTTCATCGTCGGAGCGGATTTCATCGGCTCCGACCCAGTCGCTCTCGTACTGGGGGACAACATCTTTCATGGTCACGGATTGCCTGATCTGCTTGCCGCTGCGACGGCGCGCCGAAGCGGGGCCACCTTGTTTGGTTATGTCGTGAACGCGCCTGAACAGTACGGTGTCGTTGAACTCGATCGACAAGGCCGGGCGATCTCGATCGAGGAGAAGCCGAAGCGGCCGAAATCGAACATCGCCGTTACCGGCCTGTATTTTTACGATAACGACGTGGTGCGAAATCGCGACGGGCTCAAACCGTCGCCGCGCGGCGAACTGGAGATCACCGATGTGAACCAAGCCTACCTTCTGCGGGGGGACCTTATCGTCGAGGTGCTCGGTCGCGGATTTGCCTGGCTCGACACCGGCACCCACGCCTCGCTCGTTGAAGCGAGCCATTTCGTGCAGATCTTATCGCAGCGGCAGGGCATGCGCATTTCTTGTCCGGAAGAAATCGCGCTGCGGCTTGGCTATATCACGCTCGATGATTTCGCCAGGCTGGCGTCGCGTTGCGACAAAAGCAGCTACGGGGAATATCTCATCAGTATCCATCGCTCGCTCACCGGGTCAAGGGCCGAGTGTTGACGATGCACTTCAAGGACACCGCAATCTTCGTGACCGGGGGCGCCGGCTTCATCGGCTCCGCAGTGATCCGCCATCTCCTCGCCGATACCGAGGCTTTTGTCGTCAATATCGACAAGCTCACATATGCGGCCTGCCTCTCCTCGATTGCGGGGACCGATCAGCATTCTCGCTATCGCTTCGCTCATGTCGACATCGGCGACGGACCGGCGCTGCGGCAACTTTTTGAAAAATACGAACCTGGTTGCGTGATAAATCTTGCCGCCGAGAGTCATGTCGATCGTTCGATCGACGGACCGGGGGCGTTCATCGAAACGAACGTGGTGGGCACTTTCACGCTTTTGCAGGAGGCGCTGCGGTTCTGGCGGGGGCGCGATCGCGTCACCGGCGGGCGCTTTCGCTTCCACCACGTTTCGACCGATGAGGTTTACGGCTCCCTCGGAGCCACCGGGATGTTTACCGAGAGCTCGGCCTACGCGCCGAATTCGCCGTACTCCGCCAGCAAGGCGGCTTCCGATCATTTGGTCAGGGCGTGGCATGGAACCTATGGGCTTCCTGCGCTGGTGACCAACTGCTCGAACAATTTCGGCCCCTATCAGTTTCCGGAAAAGCTGATACCGCACATGATCATCAAGGGCCTCACCGGGCAGGAACTGCCGGTCTATGGCGACGGGCGCAACATCCGCGATTGGCTGTATGTCGAGGATCATGCCCGCGCGCTGACGCTCGTGCTTGCCCATGGGCAAGTCGGCGAGACCTACAATATCGGCGGCCGCAACGAGCGCGCCAATATCGAGGTCGTTCAGGCGATCTGTGATCTTCTTGACCATCTCGCGCCGACGCCGGTCGGAGCGCACCGGCGCCTTATCCGGCAAGTCGCGGATCGGCCGGGTCACGACCGCAGATATGCGATCGACCCAAGCAAGATCGAGGGCGAGCTAGGTTGGCGCGCCGAGGAGGGTTTCGAACTCCGCTCTTGAAAAGACGGTGCGCTGGTTCCTCGATCATCGCTCCTGGTGGGAGGCGATCCTTGCCCGCGGCTATCAGCCGGAGCGCATCGGCATCGGGAGCATGGCCGTTCATCGGCCTGACCAAAGTGCAGGGCCGGCCCCCGCGTGACCGGCACAGTTCTGCGCTCGAGTTTGTCTGCGATGTCCTGGAGGGACAGGGCTCGGGATTTTCTCAGCGCCGTGGTCTATAAACTTTTACGGCCAGCACGACAGCAGAGCATGCAATGAGTGAAGTCGCCGCCATTCCGGACCTCCCGGCCCGGCCACGCAGTGACGCTGCGCGCGATGAGTTTCTGGGGCACCCGCGCGGCCTTGGCTTCCTGTTCGCGACCGAGATGTGGGAGCGCTTTTCCTATTACGGCATGCGAGCGCTGCTCGTCCTCTATATGGTCAAATATGTGCTGCAGCCCGAAGTGGCCTCCTCGGTGATCGGGCTTGCCTCGCTTCGCCACGGCCTTGAAAGCATCTTCGGCCCGCTCGACATTCAGCCGTTTGCTTCGCAGATCTACGGCTTCTACACCGGTCTCGTCTATTTGACCCCGGTGTTCGGCGGCTTCCTTGCCGACCGCGTGCTGGGTCACCGGCGGACAGTGGTCATCGGCGCCTTGCTGATGGCGCTGGGGCATTTCATGATGGCGTTCGAGCCGCTGTTGCTGTTCGCGCTGCTAGCTTTGATCCTGGGCAACGGCGCCTTCAAGCCCAACATGTCGACGCAGGTGGGCGAGCTTTATAAGCCTGGGGACCCGCGCCGCGATCGCGCCTATTCGATCTTTTATGTCGGCATCAATATCGGGGCATTTCTGGCGCCGCTGGTTTGCGGCACTCTGGGTGAGCGCGTCGGCTGGCACTATGGGTTTGCGGCAGCGGGCATCGGCATGCTCATCGCGCTTGCCGTCTATATGTTGGGATCACGTCACCTGCCGCCCGATCCGCTGTTCGTGGCGAAGGCGAAAGCCGGTGACACGGCGCGCGCCGTGCCCATGAGCCGGGAAGAATGGCGCGGCGTCGTGGCGCTGCTCCTTCTTTTCCTTCCGACGTGTTTGTTCTGGGCGACCTACGAACAGCAGGGCAACACCATCGCCTTGTGGGCCGACAACGACACCGATCGCACCGTCAACCTGGTGTTCTGGACCGCGGAAATCCCGACCACCTGGTTTCAGGCGTTCAACCCGTTCATGATTTTCGCCTTCACTCCAATGCTGGTCGCGTTCTGGGCGCGCCAGGCGCGACGGGGGACCAGCCCGCCACCGTGATCAAGATGGCGATCGGCTGTGCGGGCTGCGGCGTATCGTATCTGATCCTCGCGATCGCAGCGTTTGAAGTGGGGCAGGGCAAGGCCAGCTGGTTATGGCTGTTCGCGTACTTTGTTGTACTTACCGCGGCCGAACTTTACATTTCGCCGATCGGCCTCTCCCTCGTCTCCAAGGTGGCGCCGGCCCGTCATGTTGCCATGATGATGGGAATGTGGCTCGGCACGAGCTTCATCGGCAATTTCCTCGCCGGCTACCTCGGTAGCTTTTGGTCGTCGATGGCAAAACCAGACTTTTTCCTGATGATCGCCGCCGTCGCGTTTGTGGCCGCCGCGGTCATCTGGGCCTGTGACCGGCCTTTGCGGCCGGCGCTCAAAGGTGCCGGATAATCTTTGCGCGCAATGAAAAGAGCAGTGCTCAGGACGCGGCGCGAAGCTTGCCGATTGCGGGCAGTTTCGCGCGGGGCCCTCGCGGCCGCCCCGATCGCAAAGGCGGCAGCGCAAGAGACGGGTCGGACTCCTCCATCGGCTCGGTGTCGCCCCGAAGCCCGGAAAGGAAGTCACGCTGCCACTTGTCGATGTTATTGCCGCAAACTTCAGCGAGAAGATCCTGATGACGGCTGCGCCGCTCCTCCAGCGGCATGCTCAGCGCTTGAGCCATGGCGCTGGCAACCAATTCGGGATCATACGGGTTGACCAGCAACGCGCGGCGCAAGCCGATGGCAGCGCCGGCAAAGCGTGACAAGATCAACACACCCGGATCGTCGGAATCTTGCGAAGCAACATATTCCTTCGCAACCAGGTTCATGCCGTCGCGCAAGGGCGTGACAAGTCCGACGCGCGCGGTTCGATAAAGGCCGGCAAGTACCGAACGGCTGTAGACGCGGTTGACGTAGCGGATCGGGGTCCACGCAACCTCGCCGTATTTTCCGTTGATGCGGCCCGCCGCCGCCCCGGTCATCTGCTCCAGCTCGCGATATTCCGGGATTTCCGAACGGTTCTTCGGCGTGATCTGGAGATAGGTCACGTTTCCGACCCATTCCTCGTGATTGGCGAGGAACGTGTCGAACGCATCCATTCTCTGGATCAGGCCCTTTGAGTAATCGAGCCGATCCACTCCGATGATCAGGGCGCGTCTGCCAAGACTCGCGGCCAATTCCTTGACGAGCTGCGAGCGCCCGTTGCGGCGCGCGAGGCGCTGGAAGGCGCGAGGCTCGATACCCACGGGGAAGACACCCACCCTTGTTTGCTGGCCGTCCATGCTGAAGGTAATATTGCGTCCGGACGTCTCGAACACACGCAACTTGTCGCGCAAGCCGTTCGTCTGTGTGATCAGGTAGCGGGCGAAATTGCCGGAGTCGTTTTCTGTCTGGAAACCGACCACATCATATTGCAGCAATTGCGGCATCAGCTGCTCGTGATTGGGCATTGCCGCCATGACTTCGGGGGACGGAAACGGCACATGGAGGAAAAAGCCAATTCGATTGGCACGACCGCGCCGACGCAGTGCATCGGCAATCGGGATCAGATGATAGTCGTGCACCCAGACAAGGTCATCGTCCTCCAGGATCTTGTCGATCTCATTGGCGAAATGATTGTTGACGCGAATATAGCCACTGAGGTCACGTCGTGCGAACTCGGCGAGATCGAGCCGGTAATGCAGGATCGGCCACAGGACGCGATTGGCGAAACCATTGTAATATTCCTGATAGTCGTCCGTTGACAGGTCGGTAGTCACGTACTCGACGTTTTTGTGGGTAATCGTGCGGGTGATGAGTTGTTCTGCGGGGGTGACCCTGCCGCTCCAGCCGAGCCAAACACCGCCGCTTCGCTCAAGAGCCGGCTGCAATGCGACTTCAAGGCCGCCGGCCCGCTTGGCGCCGTCGCCGGTCGGCACCGAGACCCGGTTGGAAACGACGATCAATCGAGCCACGGGCGATTCTCCCACCGCGGCGACAGGCACATCGCCGTCGAGAGCGGACTGATACTCGTATCCGTCTGCGGACCGCCGGCCAACATCCTGTTATGCAGCCATATAAACTCCGCCGGCGGCCTGCAGCGGTTAGCGTTCCTCAGGAAATCAATGAACATTGCAAGCCGCCTGCGGAGCCTGATTGAACCACGCCTCGACCAGCGAAACCGGCAGAATATAACGCCGATTTCAGTTGGCCGAAATCGCCGTGGTCCCGTGTAGCGCATAACGTGTTCGCGGTGCAAAAGTTCACGTATCGATCGTCCGCCGGTCTCCGGCAAGCCGCCCGGGAGCACGGAAACTGTCCCAATCCTGCACAAGCGGCGGTGGCGCCCTGCCGCGAGCGAAAGAAACGAGCTTTTTTCAAGGCGAATTCACTTCGACTCGCCCGCACAGTCGCTCAAGCCAAAAGCGCACTTCACACGGGGAGGCAAACACGCCGTTCGCCCCGTCGAGGCGGCGCTCGACCGAGAAGCCGCGACCACCAAGCATAGGCAAAACCGCGAACACCGCTTGGTCGGTTGTGTCGTCGCCTACAAAAAAGGGGCGACGGTTCGCAAAGGGCGCAATTTTCATCAATTCCACAACGGCGGTGCCTTTGTCGAAACTGCGCGGTTTGATTTCGATCACGGCCTTTCCGTAAAGCGCCTCAAGCCGAGCCGCCGCATGACGGTCGAGGATTTTGGCTATTTCTGCTTTCAGCTCAGGTCCGCTCGTGGGGGCTAATCGATAATGGATCGCGAGCGACGATCCCTTGTCTTCGGTAATGATGCCGAGCTTATCGACCAGCATCCCGTTGACCTCTGCGCGAACCGCCTCTCCGATCGAGTCCCCGCAACGGGTATGGGGTTGGTTCCCCGCAACGCGCATTTCGGCGCCATGACCACCAATGGCGGGCAGCCGCAGCGGGGCAAACAGGTGATCGATGTTTCCGATCTGGCGTCCGCTGACCAGGGCCAACGCCCCGTCGGTTCGGCCATGGAGCTCGTGAAGACAATCGCGCAAGGATGGAGGTACCGAGACGCCCGACGGCGTGGGCGCAATATCGAGGAGGGTACCGTCAATATCGAAAAGCAGGGCTGCCGCATCGAGATCGCCGGAGTTCGGCCATAGCGGCAAATGCTGTGACCTGCGACAAGTCACGTCGATCGGCATCATCGTTTCATTTGAAGCCGCGAACACCATCGTTCAGAGTTCCGGCAGAGCATCTGGCGATCAACTCTCAGCATAGGCGACCGTTGATAACAGCGCGAGCTCGGCGCGACGTGAATCCAGCCGCGTATGCTGCACCACGATCGGCGCGTCGGATTCGAACACGGAGGCATAATCGGTATCGCGGGGAACCGGCTGGGGGTCATCGAGATCGTTGAAACGCAGGTGCAAGGTTCGTCGCGGCGCTATGGTGACGCGGTACGGACCGACCGGCTCGCGATCGGCAAAGAACACGGTAATGGCGACGTGCGCGTCCTGGTCGCCCGGATTGAGGATGCAGGCAGTCTCGTGCGAGATGAGGGTGCGATCGGAGAACGCGCTCTCAGAGGGAATATAACCTTCCGCGATGGCCCAACGGCGTCGCCCGATTGTTTCCATGTGCAGACCCTGGCGGCAC
Organism: uncultured Alphaproteobacteria bacterium; assembly: GCA_963844635.1. Lineage (GTDB taxonomy): Bacteria > Pseudomonadota > Alphaproteobacteria > Rhizobiales > Xanthobacteraceae > JAJPKK01. The sequence goes on along the minus strand of CAWJPD010000005.1, from coordinate 709,770 downwards.
ACCGGCCGCGCTACGCCCAGCCTTGCTTCAATGCCGCGCCGGCGCCTGGGTTCCCAGCATTGGGAACCGGTGGAATTTTTTTTCCGCCGTGCTGTGTCACCGGTCCGAGACCCCACGGGTCGCCGACAAAGCAGCCGAAGTGAAAACGCGTAATTTTGGGATCGAACGGTGTCGCGCGGCCCCTCTCGGTCAGAGCGGGATGCGTTCAGGTTGAATCGCCTCCCGCTCGGTTATGTTCTGCGCACCCGTCGCGGACTGCGCTCGACGACGGATGCGTGTTGATTTCGCGCATGACGTTGTTCGAAAAACCTCCAACTTTACGGGATCATGCGCTAGCCGACAGCGCCGACCGGGGTGCGCGCCATCTCGCTTGGTGCGACGGGTGGGCGCGAGAACAGCTCTTGCAAGAGTTCGCGGGCGATCGGCTTTTTGAACACCTGGACGTCCGGGAACGGTGAAGCGACGGTATCCGAGCCGTAGCCGGTCATGAACACGAAAGGCACCTCGCGAGCTTGCAGCAACCGGGCGATCGGATAGACCATTTCGCCGGCGAGATTGATGTCAAGAATGGCTCCATCAATCTGCTCGCGCTCGAGCGCGCTGATCGCTTCGGCAACCTTGCCGAAGGGGCCGATGGCTTCGAGGCCTAATTCGCCCAGCGATTGCACGATCATCATGGCGATCAGGCTTTCGTCCTCGACCACCAAGATGCGCTTGCGCCTGCCGCTTGCGGTGCCAAGCTCGCGGCCGGTCGCCGCGATCGGAGCCGGGGCCTGCGACGCATCCGGAAATTCCAGCCGCAGCTGGTGAGGGATCGAGATGACGCAACGCAGCCCGTCGCGGCGCCAGTCCAGCTTGACCTTGCCGCCCAACTGGCTCTCGACGCTCGCGGTGATGACGCGAATGCCGAAGCCACCTGTACCGGAATGGCTGACCGGCGGCCCGCCATGTTCGGACCAGCGCAGCTCCAGCGTTCCGCCCGTCAGCTCCCAGACCACCTGGACGCCGCCGGCGGGAGTTGATAGCGAGCCGTATTTCGCAGCATTGGTCGCGAGTTCATGCAGCGCCAGCGCCAAGCCTTGGGCTGTCGACGAGTTGAGCGACAGGTCGCGGCCGGCAATGGCGACGCGATCGAACTTCGAATTGCGATAAGGCGCAAGCTCGTCCTGGACGATCTGATTGATGTTGGCGCCGACCCACCGCGATTCGGCAAGCAGGCTGTGTGCGCGGGCCAGCGCCTGGATACGGCCCTCGACCGCCGCGACATATTGCTTGATATTGTCGGCCCGGGTCAGACACACGATCGCATGAACGATCGCCAGCGCGTTCTTTGCGCGATGATCGACTTCGCGGGCCAGGAGCGATTGCCGTTCCTCAGCCTCCTTGCGATCGGTGATGTCGATGGTGACGCCGCTGATCCGCGCTATCCCATTCGGACCTTCCGAACTCGCGGCCGTGCCGAGGCACCACCGCAGACTCCCATCAGGGTAACAGATGCGAAACTCGAACTGGTATGATCCGAGCTCGCGACGCGCTTGACTCAGCGTCCGGCTTAGCAGCTTCCAGTCCTCGCGGTGGATCAGGCGCCGCAAATTCTCCAGCGTCACCTCGAAAGGCGCGCGGTCGACACCAAAAATCTGCCTCTGCCCATGGTCCCACACGCAATCGCCGCGCACGAGATCCCAGTCCCACGATCCCATCCTGCCGGCGGCAAGGGCGAGGTTGTGGCGCGCCTCGCTTTCCTTCAGGCGTCGGTTGGATTGCTCGAGCTCCGTGGTGCGCTCCGCCACCCGCTTTTCCAGCTCGGCATTGAGCTGTTCGAGCTGCCGTGACTTGCGGTACAATTCGACGAAAATCTTCACCTTCGCCCGCAGCACCTCGGGCACGACCGGGATGGGAACGTAGTCGACCGCCCCCATCTCGTAGCCGCGCAAGCGATCCACATCAGTGAGGTGGATTGCCGAGATGAAGATGATGGCGGTGCTGCGGAACCGCGGATGCTCGCGAATCATGGCCGCAAGCTGAAAGCCGTCCAGCTCGGGCATGCACACGTCCATCAGCACGACGCTGACTTCGGACTTGAGCAAATGCTCAAGCGCCTCGCGGCCGGAGGATGCCTTGATCAGGTTTTCATCGATGTCGCGAAGGATCACCTCGTAGCTGAGCAGTTTCGCCGGCTGGTCGTCGACCAGCAGAATGTTCACCTTGTCGCCGTCCCGCATGGGCCGTCTCCGCTCAGCGATGCAGCCACATCCGCAATGCCGACAGAAGCTGCTCGGTATTGACAGGTTTGGCCAGATAGTCCGACGCACCCGCCTCAAGGCACTTCTCGCGGTCGCCTTTCATCGCCTTTGCGGTGAGTGCGATGATCGGTAGGCGACGCAGGTTCGGTTTTTGGCGAATTTGCCCGATTGTCTGATAGCCGTCCATTTCCGGCATCATGATATCCATCAGCACGATGGCAAGGTTTGGCGTCGACTCGACGAGCGCGATCGCCTCCCCTCCGGTGGAGGCGGTCAGCACTTTCATGCCGCGACGCTCCAGCACGCTGCTGAGCGCGAAAATATTACGTGCGTCGTCGTCGACAAGCAGCGCAGTGCGGCCGACCAGATCTTCGTCGGAGCTGTTGAGCCGCTGCAGCATCAGCTGCTTCTCCGCGGGCAGGTCGGTGAAGACCCGATGCAGGAACAGAGACGTTTCGTCAAGCAGGCGCTCCGGCGATTCCACGCCCTTGACGACGATGCTGCGCGCCATGGTGTGAATGCGCGCATCCTCCTCAGCGGACAATTCGCGTCCGGTAAAGACGACGACCGGAAGCTCGGACAATGACGGGTCGTTCTTCACCTGCTCGAGAACCTCGAAGCCGGACATGTCGGGCAGCCGCAGGTCGAGCACGACGCAGTCGGCGCCCTGCTCGCGCAGTGTCCGCAAAGCGTCGTGCCCGGTGCCCACCGTTTGGATCTCGATGTCGTCATGGCCGAGGAGCTCGCGGATGCTCATCTGCTCGGCGGCATTATCCTCGACGACCAGGAGGCGCTTGCGCCGCGGCTTCGCATATTCCTTGATGCGATTGAGCGCCGCCTCGATGCCATCCACCGATACCGGCTTGGTGACGAAGGAGAACGCGCCGCGCGCGAGGCCGTGCTGGCGATCCTCATCGAGCGTGATGATCTGGACCGGGATGTGGCGCGTCAGCGGATTGAGCTTGAGCTGGCTCAATACTGTCCAGCCGAGCATGTCGGGCAGGAACACATCGAGCGAGATCGCGGTCGGTTGGAACTGCTTGGCAATGTCGATCGCATCGGCGCCCCGCATCGCCACCAGCACCTTGAAGGCCTCGTCGCGGGCGAGATCGACCATGATCCGGGCATAATGAGGGTCGTCTTCAACGATCAACAGGATGTTATCCCCGGGATGTATGTCCAGTCGATCGTCGGCGATCGCCTCGACCGGGCTCTCCGGTTTGGCACCCAGGAGAATCGTGGCGTCATGTTGTGAGACGGCCCCCAGCGGCGGCACCGCCTGCATGTTGCGCAGTGCGCTGGCGGGACCGGCGTATTTGTTTGGCAAATAAAGTGTGAACGTGCTGCCCCGGCCAGGCAAGCTGCGCAGCTGGATTTCTCCACCGAGAAGTTGCGAAAGCTCGCGGCTGATCGCGAGGCCGAGACCTGTGCCGCCGTATTTGCGGCTGGTGCTCGCATCGGCCTGCTGGAAGGCTTCGAAAATGATCTTTTGCTTCTCCAGCGGAATGCCGATCCCGGTATCCGATACCTCGAAGGTGATCACCTCGGGAGCCTGCTTCAGCACGGGATGTTCGGGATTCCAGCCGCTGCGCGCCGCCGACACGCTGAGCCGGACGCCGCCCTGCTCGGTGAACTTGAAAGCGTTGGACAGCAGGTTCTTGAGCACCTGCTGCAGCCGTTTTGAGTCGGTTACGATGCTGCGTCCCGCGTGCTGGTCGATCTGGATGTCGAATGATAACCCGCGCGTCTCGGCCTCGTGCCGGAATGGCCGAGCCACCATTTCGAGCAGCGTCGAAAAGACGATTTCCTCCGCTTCGACCGTGACCGTACCCGATTCGATCTTCGATAGGTCGAGAATATCGCTGATCAGGTTTAGAAGGTCGGTGCCCGCCGCATGAATCGTACGCGCGAACTCGACCTGCTTGCCGGACAGATTGCCGTCCGGGTTTTCCGCGAGCTGCTGGCCGAGGATCAGGATGCTGTTCAGGGGCGTACGCAGCTCGTGCGACATGTTGGCGAGGAATTCCGACTTGTACTTGGAGGTCAGCGCCAGTTCGGTGGCCTTCTCCTCCAGCGCGCGGCGCGCCTGCTCGATTTCCTGGTTCTTGCGTTCGACCTCGACATTGCGCTCGGCAAGCTGCTGCGCCTTCTGCTCGAGTTGCTCGTTGGTCTGCTGCAATTCCTTCTGCTGCGCCTGCAATTCGCCGGCGAGCTGCTGCGACTGCTTGAGCAGGCCTTCGGTTTGCATCGTTGCCTCGATGCTGTTGAGCACGATGCCGACGCTTGCGGTCAGCTGCTCGAGGAAGGTCATTTGCAGCTTGGTGAACGACGACACCGACGCAAGCTCGATCACTGCCTTGACGTCCTTTTCGAACAGCACCGGCAGCACGATGATATTCTGCGGCGGCACTTTGAAGAGGGCGGAGCCGATCGGCACCACATTGCTCGGCACGTCGGTGATGAGCAGGCGCCGCTTGTCGGCCGCGCATTGACCGATGAGACCTTCGCCGACCGCAACGCGCACACGGTGCCGGCCTTCGCCGTCATCGGCATAGGAGGCCAGCAGCTTCAGAGAGGGTGCGCCTTCATCGGTAGCCATCTGGTAAATCACGCCGAGCTGCGCGTTCACCAGCGAGGTCAGCTCGGAAAGCAACAGCCGGCCCACGGTGGTGAGGTCGCGCTGGCCCTGCAGCATGCTGGTGAACTTGGCAAGGTTGGTCTTCAGCCAATCCTGTTCCGTGTTGTGCTCGGTGGTGAGCCGAAGGTTGTCAATCATCGTGTTGATGTTGTCCTTCAGCTCGGCAACTTCGCCGCGCGCTTCGACCTTGATCGAACGGGTGAGGTCACCCTTGGTCACCGCGGTCGCCACCTCGGCGATGGCGCGCACCTGGGTGGTGAGATTCGCCGCCAGCAGGTTGACGTTGCCGGTCAAGTCCTTCCAGGTGCCGGCAGCGCCGGGCACGTTGGCTTGGCCGCCAAGGCGTCCCTCGACGCCGACTTCGCGGGCGACGGTCGTCACCTGGTCGGCGAAGGTCGCGAGCGTGTCGGTCATGTTGTTGATGGTCTCGGCGAGCGCCGCCACCTCGCCCTTGGACTTCACCGTCAGGTTCTGCTTGAGGTCGCCGTCGGCGACAGCGGTGACGACCTTGACGATGCCGCGGACCTGTTCCGTCAGGTTCGCAGCCATCACGTTCACCGTATCGGTGAGGTCCTTCCAGGTGCCGGCGACGCCGGAGACCTGAGCCTGGCCGCCGAGCTTGCCTTCGGTGCCGACCTCGCGGGCGACGCGAGTGACTTCGGAGGCGAAGGCATTGAGCTGGTCCACCATGGTGTTGATGGTGTTCTTCAGTTCGAGGATTTCGCCCTTCACGTCCACGGTGATCTTGCGCGACAGGTCGCCGCGCGCCACCGCGGTCGTCACCTCGGCGATGTTGCGCACCTGTGTCGTCAGGTTCGCCGCCAGCAGGTTGACGTTATCGGTAAGGTCCTTCCAGGTGCCGGCGACACCGGGCACCACGGCCTGACCGCCGAGCCGGCCATCGGTGCCGACCTCGCGGGCGACGCGCGTCACTTCGGCTGCGAACGAGCGCAGCTGCTCGACCATCGTGTTCAGGGTCTCCTTCAGCAGCAGGATTTCGCCGCGCACATCGACGGTGATCTTCTTCGACAGGTCGCCGCCGGCGATGGCCGTCGCGACCTCGGCGATGTTGCGTACCTGTGCAGTGAGGTTGCTCGCCATGAAGTTGACGTTGTCGGTGAGGTCCTTCCAGGTGCCGGCGACGCCGGGCACCTGGGCCTGGCCGCCGAGCTTGCCTTCGGTGCCGACCTCGCGAGCCACGCGGGTCACCTCGGAGGCGAAGGCATTGAGCTGATCGACCATGGTGTTGATGGTGTTCTTCAGCTCCTGGATTTCGCCCTTCACGTCCATCGGTGATCTTGCGCGAGAGGTCGCCGCGCGCCACCGCCGTCGTCACCTCGGCGATATTGCGGACTTGCGCGGTCAGGTTGCCGGCCATCGAGTTGACGCTGTCGGTCAAGTCCTTCCAGGTGCCGGCGACGCCTGGCACGTTGGCTTGGCCGCCGAGCCGGCCCTCGGTGCCGACCTCGCGGGCGACGCGGGTCACTTCGCCGGCGAACCGGTTGAGCTGGTCCACCATCGTGTTGAGGGTTTCCTTCAGCTGAAGGATTTCGCCGCGCACGTCGACCGTGATCTTGCGCGAGAGGTCGCCGCCGGCGATCGCGGTTGCGACCTCGGCGATGTTGCGGACCTGGGCGGTGAGGTTGCCGGCCATCGAGTTGACGCTGTCGGTCAAATCCTTCCAGGTGCCGGCCACCCCGGGCACCTCGGCCTGGCCGCCGAGCTTGCCGTCAGTGCCGACCTCGCGCGCGACGCGCGTCACCTCGGCGGCGAAGGCGTTCAGCTGGTCGACCATCGTGTTGATGGTTTCCTTGAGCTGCAGGATTTCGCCGCTGACGTTCACCGTGATCTTTTTGGAAAGATCGCCTTGCGCCACCGCGGTCGCGACCTCGGCGATGTTGCGGACCTGACCGGTGAGGTTGCTCGCCATCGAGTTGACGCTGTCGGTCAAATCCTTCCAAGTGCCGGCGACGCCGCGCACCACGGCCTGGCCGCCGAGCTTGCCGTCAGTGCCCGACCTCGCGGGCGACGCGGGTCACTTCGGAAGCGAAGGCGTTGAGCTGGTCGACCGTGGTGTTGATGGTTTCCTTGAGTTGGAGGATTTCGCCCTTGACGTCGACGGTGATCTTCTTCGACAGGTCGCCGTTCGCCATTGCGGTCGAGACCTCGGCGATGTTGCGGACCTGGGCGGTGAGGTTGCTCGCCATCGAATTGACGCTGTCGGTCAAATCCTTCCAGGTACCGGCGACGCCGAGCACATTGGCCTGGCCGCCGAGCCGGCCTTCGGTGCCGACCTCGCGGGCGACGCGGGTCACTTCGCCGGCGAACACGTTCAGCTGGTCGACCATGGTGTTCATGGTCTCTTTGAGCTGCAGGATTTCGCCGCTAACGTTCACCGTGATCTTCTTCGACAGGTCGCCGCCGGCGATCGCGGTCGCGACTTCGGCGATGTTGCGGACCTGGGCGGTGAGGTTGCTCGCCATGAAGTTGACGTTGTCGGTGAGGTCCTTCCAGGTGCCGGCGACGCCGGAGACCTGCGCCTGGCCGCCAAGCTTGCCTTCGGTACCGACTTCGCGCGCGACGCGGGTCACTTCAGAGGCGAATGCGTTGAGCTGGTCCACCATCGTGTTGATGGTGTCCTTCAGCTCGAGGATTTCGCCGCGCACATCGACGGTGATCTTGCGCGACAGGTCGCCGCGCGCGACGGCGGTCGTCACCTGCGCGATGTTGCGCACCTGGTCGGTGAGGTTGCCGCACATGGCGTTCACCGAATCGGTCAGGTCCTTCCAGGTGCCGGCGACGCCGGGAACGATCGCCTGGCCGCCGAGCTTGCCTTCGGTACCGACTTCGCGGGCGACGCGCGTCACCTCGGAGGCGAACGAGCGCAGCTGGTCCACCATCGTGTTGATGGCCTCCTTGAGCTGCAGGATTTCGCCGCGGACATCGACCGTGATCTTCTTCGAGAGGTCGCCGTTGGCGACCGCGATCGTCACGTCGGCGATGTTGCGCACCTGGGCGGTCAGGTTGTTCGCCATCGAGTTGACGCTCTCGGTGAGGTCCTTCCAGACTCCCGTCACCTCGCGCACCTGCGCCTGGCCGCCGAGCTTGCCTTCGGTGCCGACCTCGCGGGCGACGCGCGTCACCTCCGAGGTGAACACGTTCAGCTGCTTGATCATCGTGTTGACGATGTTGGCGGACTGCAGGAACTCGCCCATCAGCGGACGACCGTCGATGTCGAGCGCCACCGTTTGCAGAAGGTCGCCTTTCGCGACTGCGGCGATGGCGCGCGTCACCGCCATGGTGGGCCACAACAGGTCGTCGATCAGCGTGTTGATGGAGTCTTCCATCTCACCCCAGGCGCCGTGCGACAGGCCGAACTTGACGCGCTGGCGCGTCTTGCCTTCGCGGCCAACTTCCTGTCCGACCCGTTCCAATTGCTGGGCAATTCTTTGATTCGCGGCAGCGATCTCATTGAAAGTGTCGGCGATCTTGCCGGCAAGACCTTCATGATCTCCGGCCATGCGGACCGAAAAATCGCCGACCCGCATGGCCTGCAGCGCGCGAAGCATTTCGTATTCAAAGGACGCGGAGCCGTTGCCGGGTCGGGGCCCCTCATCGCGCACGATTCCGTCTGCGACGGCTCCCGACACCATTCCGTTCGACTTGGCTTCGTTAGTCGCTTCGCCGCCGTGCTGCATCCCTGCCCTCCAATGGTGCTACCGTACGCCGCTGCGCCCGCGCATAAGGATGGCCTCATGGACCCGATCCGAGGTGCAGGCAAGGCTTGTCGCTGGCTTCGGCATCCGACGCCCGAGCGTCGCTTCACAACGGCCCATCCCTGATTTCCCGAGGAGCCGCCGAGCGCAAACGTGCGGGTCCCCGTTCGGTTCCGGACGGGCTTGCATTTTTTTTTGTCATTCGCGTTGGAAAGCGACAGGAAGGTAAATTTTTACTCCTGCTGAGAGAAAGTTCCTTGGGCGGGCTCTTTCTGAGCCTTCACGGTAGGTGAAATACGATCAGCTGGTCGGTTACCTCTCCGGAACCCGGCTTGAGCGAACCGCCAGCGATGTACACATTGTTCCCGTCAGTCACCGCTGCCGTGGCATGGCGGCCGGGCGGCAGCGGGGCGAGGGTTCGCCAGGTGCCTGACTTGACGTCAAACCCCTCGTTTTCATTGAATGTACGATTCTGCGGCGGGAACTCGCCGCCGAGCACCAAGATCAGGCCCTTGTAAAAAGTCGAGAACACGCCGCTGCGTGGCGTCGGAAGCGGCGGTGCCGAACTCCAGGAATTGCTTGCCGGATCGTACACGTCGTGGCGGCCGACCGGCTCGGCAGGACTCTGTCACGCGGCCGCCGATCACGTGGATTTTTCCATCGACCGCGACCGTCGCCATGTGATCGCGCGGGGTCGGCAGTGGCGTGGCATCCGTCCATTTGTTGGTGGCAGGGTCATAGACTTCGTGCGTGGTCAGTGTCTTGCCCATGGGGTCGCGCCCACCAATGGCATGCACTTTCCCGTCGACCACGGCGACGCCGACCGAGGCCCGCGGAGCTTTCATCGGCGCCAGCGGGCGCCACGAATTTGCGGCCGGATCGTATTCGTATACATCTACCTGTGGATAGGCATGGACAGATGCGGTGAAGCCACCCACCGTGATGATCTTGCCGTTAACCACTGCGATGCCCATGTGGTCGAGGCCGCGCAGCGTCGGCATGCGCTGAGTCCATTTGTCGGTCGCGATATCGTATTCCTCGACATGGGGAACCGAAACGCGGTTGATGCTTCCGCCAAGGACATAAACCTTTCCGTTCAGGTAGGCGGCGGACACCTCGTTTCGGGCCGTCGGCATCGGCGCCTTCTGGGTCCAGCTTCCCTGTTGATTGCCGTCTTGAGCGGCCGGCTTTGCCACCATGCCCAGCACGGAGATCGCGCCGGCGCAGGCCAAGGCGGCAACGAGGTGACGCATTTTCATGGGATCCTCCCTTTAGGTCGTGGAGCGCGATCGTGCCGAATTGCCAGCCCTGAAGGGTGTTTTCCCGGGACAGCGACTGCGCGCCGGATGCTTTATGGGTTTACACTGCGGCGCCGCTCAAGCTACCCGAATCGGCGGCATGCGGCTATTTAGGGTACCCGCGAAAATAACCGAGTTGGGTGCCGGCTCGTTCGCCACACCAAGTTGCTGATTTGCAGAGTGTCGGAGCGGTTATTTTCGCGGAGCCCTACCCGTCCTATTCGCCGATGCCGCGGGACCGTGGGGCGGCTCGGGCCAGGGTTTGGCGCGTTCTGCGACGTAGATCGACGCTATGATGAAGATCATTCTGCTGTTGGCAATGATCGCCGGATTGATCGCACTCGTGGCTGGCCGCGGCGGCGATGTGACCGGGCTCGATCAGGGCCGTCTGGTCTCGCTTGTCTATCAGACCGGTTTTCTGGTCCTTGTCGGTGCCGGCCTGCTGCGGCTGTTTCGGAACCGGCTGGGCGAGGCGCTCCAGGCGGGTTTGCTATGGGTTGCGGTCGCTCTGGTGCTGGTCGCCATCTATACCTATCGTTTCGAACTCAAGGATGTGAGTGACCGCGTCATGGCGGAGCTCGTGCCCGGGCGCGCGATCGCACGCGGGGAAACGGTCGAGGTCGCGCGGACTGCGAACGGCGATTTCCAGATTACGACCGAGATAAATGGGGCGAGGGTGGCGATGCTGCTCGACACCGGCGCGAGTTCGGTGATGCTGACGCGCGAGGCGGCACTCGCTGCTGGTCTGCCGCTTGAATTGATGCGCTACTCCGTCCCGGTGGAGACCGCGAATGGTCGCGCGCAGGCAGCGCCCGTGACTCTCGACCGGATCGCGATCGGCGGCATTGTCGAACGTTCGGTCCCGGCGCTGGTCGCGCAGCCCGGTCAGCTCAGGATCAGCCTGCTCGGGATGAGCTTTCTAACCCGGCTGCAGGGATGGGACGTGCGCGGCGACCGCATCGTGCTGCGCGGCGCGCCTTAGATCGCTACAACGGTCTAAAGTAGCTCGAACACATTCACCGGCCGCGCCACGACAAGGCATCAATGCACGGCGAGGGCACTGAAAACCATCTGCCTCAATTTGTCCCGATCGATTTTGCCGCTTTCGTTCACCGGAAGCGCTTCGACCTGGACGGCGCGGGCCGGCACAAAGACCGGGGGCACCCGAGAACGGCAATGGGTCCGCAGAGCTTCAAGATCGATTTTTCCCGGAGATACCAGGGCCGCCCAGACTTCTTCAATTCCGGCCTCGCCGGGCTCGATCAATGCCGCGGCCTCCGTCACGCCCGCGAAGGAACTCAGGGCGGCCTCGAGCTTCTCAAGCGCCAATTTTCCGCCGCCGACATTCAAGACCTGCTCCTGACGGCCCGAAACGATCAGCAGATTGTCAGGCGTGAGAGAGCCGGTGTCTCCCGGATAAACCCAGCCATCGCGAAACACTCGGGACGAATGTTCCGGAGCGTTCACATATGAAGATACGGCATATTCAGTCGCGGTCCGAATGATGCCCTCGGCGTTCGCCGGCACCGCCCGATCGTTTTCGTCGACGATCTCGATGCGTGCGCCTGGCACTACGTAACCGACCGCTCCCGGTATGTCCGCGATTTGCTGGGCTGGCGCGAAAGCACACATGCCGGCCTCGGTCGAACCATAGGCGTTGTACAGATGCCGGCAGAGGCGCGGCCGCAGGCGCCGGACCAGCGACGGTCGCAACATGCCGCCGCCCGTGACCATGGTATCGAACTGATATTCCAGTTCGGGAAAGCGGTCGAGGCTGTCCAGGAGGTGGGCCAGAATCGCCGGACTGCCGCCCATTGCCTCCATCCGGAATGCCTCGAACGAGCGCAGCGTATCTTCCACCTTGTCGGTGGCGAAATAAATAGTGGCGCCCGCGCCAAGGACGCCGGCAAGCCCGTCCATGCTGCCCCCATTCGCGAGCGGCATGCTCGAAAACAGGCGCGAATGGATTTTTGGCATTAACCGCCCATACAGTGCGGTACGGGCCAGCACGATGCGGTGGGAAAGGGCCACGGCTTTTGCGCTGCCCGTGGTCCCAGAGGTGAATACGATCCGGCAGGCTTGATCCGCCGCATCAATACTCGATGGAGCCATCTCGACGGGCTTGCCAGTCCCAGCGAACCAGGTCAGGTCGAGCGGCAGCGCAGGGACCCCGGGGACGAACGACGGAAGGTTGTTGCTGATCACGCCGTCGAACTTGAGGCCACGCGGCGGCCGCCCTCGCATCACCGACGCCGTCACCATGCCCGCGAGGGTAAGGCCGAGAATGACTACCGCATGAGCGAGCGGCTCCTCGATCGACAGCGCGACGACGCTCCCGGGCCGAAGGCCGAATGAAAGCGCGCGGCGGGCGACATTGTTCATCTGTTCGGCAAGCTGACCGTACGTGACCATGTTACGGCCGGGCACGCACAGCGCCGTCGCCTCCGGCTGAAGGCGCGCATGAAAAAGCAAAGGTTCGAGTACGTGCATGCCGGAACGGGCGCTCCCGTGAACGATCGCCGGCCAGACTGCGCCGTCAGAACTGGCCGGTCAACCGCAAGAAGGGGCCCCAGTAGGTGCGGCTTACATTGGCGGTGCCGCCGGTCGCGATATTGTAGGTCGTGAGCGCGTTCGCGTAGTAGTCCGCGCGAATGCCGGCACTGAGCTTGTAGTTGCTGGACAAGGCGTAAGAGAGTGCGGCGAAGCCGTCGGTATTGAATATGAACGGGGTGGAATTGTTGCTGCCATAGAGTGTCGCGCCGGGCGATCCCGTCGAGGCGATTGTGACGGAAGAACCGAGCGGCGGTTGCCCAACAGGCCGGCAACGCCGGCGGCAAAATCGATCGACCAGAAGCCGCCAAACGGGATGCTGTCGACCAGAGCGATGCGAGGTCCGGCGCCGAAAAAGCGGCTCTTCCAGGTTGCATCAGCGGTCTCGTTTGCCGTGCCCGACCCCGCAAGATGGTAGGCTGGAAGGTAATAGGACGCCGTTTGCGTTGAATGAAATTTCGACTCCGTCTGGAACCCGTTGGCGGTCGCGCTGAGGTCCGCAATTCGCGCTCCGAATTGCAATTGACCGATGCCGAGGAGGCCCAATCCGAAATCGCGCCCGATCATGAAGTCCATCGCGGCGTGATTTTCTCGCTCACGAGCGGTCTCGGCGCTGTTGGTGGAATGGAAGAATTTATGGTCGGTATAACCGGGTACGACTGACGCATACGTTCCATGCGAAGTGTTATTCTTGGTCGCCCAACTCGTGATGCCGCCTTGGATGTCGAAAACGAAATGCCACGGCTGCGCAGGCGCATGGTATTCGAAGCCGGCCGCCCCTTCCACGCCGCGCGAGGGAGCGAAGGAGAAGAACGGCGACCCCAGGTTCGGCAGCGAAGGAACGTTGTAGTTGCCTCCCGAGGTGTAGAGTGAACCTCCTTCAATCCACACCAGCCATGTGGGTTGTTGCGGCGGTATCACGCCCTGGGCGCGTGCGCTGAAAGCCGAAATGGACAGGGCGAGCGCGGATGCGCCCGTGAGCAGCGAGCCGCGCAGTGATGCTTCAAGTGGCGGCATGCAGAGAAGCTCCCCCCACGTGCTTCGCGGAACGACGCAACGAACTCGCCTACGCGGCAACACCCCAGATCATGCCAAATTTAGCCGCACATGCTTGAAGCGCAAGCGTTTCGGTGGCGAGGCAGATGGCCGGGCCTTGATTTCCGGATAGTTGTATCCGTGATGCCACAACTACCGCTGAATCTCGTTTTGATTCAATCTGTTGTCTGCGAATCCCACTCGGCCGCCCAAGCGGAAGCGCATGCCCCCGCGGGCGCATCCAAGCGTGTGGGGGGTCGGGGCATGCTGTGAGTCACTGACTCTGACGGTCCTTGATCGGGATGCGTTCCGTATGAACCGCCTCCCTCTGTTCTCCTTGATTTTGCGCATGATCTTTGTCCGCAAAGTCTGCAACCTTTCGAGATGATGCGCCAAGTGAGTATGGATCGGCCCGTTTGAAGCAGATGAGTGCGAGCCACACGATCGTCGCAGTGGTCCGGTATCGGCCCGCGTTTGACCACCCTGAACCATCGGAGGATATCGTCGATGAAGCTTATCGCCATCGTGCTGGGGCTTGCCCTGCTCGGCGTTGCGGCCGCCTATTTCCTCGTTCCGGCCGGATCTCTGCCGGACTTCGTTCCGGGCTTTGAGGCGGCTCGGATCGCATCCACAGCAAGCACGGGATCGCCGCGCTGGCTGCCGCGGTGGTGATGTTCGCCTTCGCCTGGTGGCGTGGCAGGACGGCGTGAGAGCGGCCTGAGTACCTGCCACGGCGGATCGTGGCGGCGTAGCGCGCCGCGCATTCCAATTTGCTCGGAACCGCCCTGACATGTACGAGCGCGGTTTACGGACGAATGGTATGTCGTCAGGAATGTCAGGAGTTTTCCATCAACTCCAGTGGCCGAACCGAATCAAAGGAGGCGGTGCGATCCTGGAATCTCCAAGGCGAGCTCACGCGCACCACCTTCTTTGCAGATTTTGTAAATCCGTCTTCCAAGCGTGGCCGATAGCGATCAAAACGCTGTTTTGCCGGCTGCGTTCAGCCTGACGGCAGAGCGGTGATCAGTCCCCTGACTGAAGAGACCGGTCGTGATCGCCCCACTCCTCATAGGCCTCGTCGGGTTCCTCGACGGCCGAGAGCTCATTGTCCTCCTCCCCGGCATTCTCCTCCGGCAAGGCATGCCCGTTCATGGCGTTGTCGGCGGCGTCTCCGGCGAGCGAACGCATCTGAAGCTGCGGCGATAGCACCTGCGCAACAAACTTGTCCTCGCCCAGAATTCCGGCCGCCATCTGCCGGCGCTGGTCGAATACGATGATGAGCGTGTCGCCCGCCCGTGCGCCGGCCCGGGCCAGAAGCGGCCGCATGTCCCAGCAGGCGCGCTGGCGGATCTGCATGCCGCCGAGCTTGTAACCGTCCATGGTGACGAGCTCGAAATCGCCTTCCAGCAGCGAACTCACCGGTTCGTGGAGCCGCAAAACACCGCTGGTCAATGCTGGCGGGTCAAGCTTCCAGCCGACAAAGATGCGTTCATCGGAGAGCGCTCCGTGGACGGCCCCGTGCCTGCGCACCGTCTTCGCCAACGTCGCTTCGACCTTGACCACTTCCCATGCCAGCAAGTTCTCCAGGCGCGCCAACAGGGCCCCTTCAAGGCGGGCGAACAGAAGCCGCTTGCAGATCGCCGCCACCACGTTGCGCGGCAAGTCCGGTGTGAGGCCTTGCAGATCGCGCGACATATCGGATTGAAGCTGCGCCAGTTGCAGGCGCGGCGTTTCCGCCAAGGCGCGCCTGATATAGGTCACCAGCGGGTTCCTGCCGCACCCCGCCTCGGAGACATACCAGAACCAACCGCTCTCCTGGTCGAGCCATTCGAACATACCGGCGCTGCGCGCCAGCGCCACGGCAAAGCGATGGCTGGGGCGCGTGCTGAGAATGCGATCGGATTCTTCATCGAGGTCGGTGATGTTGAGGCAGCCCCGCATCTGTACCAGCTCGCGGCACCTTGCGCGCAGCCGATCGATCTGCGCCACCGTTCCGGCGCGCACCAGCGCCTGGCTCGTTCCGATGCTGATGTCTTCGACCGGTGATTGCCCGTGCAGCACCTGGGCGGCGGTGACCAGCGCGTCACAGGTAAACCGCACGAAACACAGCCGCGCATTGAGCAGGGCTTCGCAAAGCTCCACTTCGAGTATGGGAACGATCTCTTCGGCGAGCGAAAGGGAGCGCTCGACCACCTCCGGCACGAATTGGGCCTTCTTCATCCGGGCGATCGCGCCGGCGACGATTTGCTTGATGCGATCCGGCGAGACCGCAAACTTCCGGCTGGCCTCCTCCAGGGTGCGCGCGCCGCCCCCGTCCCAGCCAAGCACGCTGACCACGATCTCCACATTGCGCGGATTGGCCTCGATGCGGGCAATTGCATATCGGAGCGCTTCATCGAGGCGCGCCGGTCCTTCAGCCTCCTGCGGCGTCTCGCCGGCAACGATGATGGTCTGCACGCGCACGCCAAGGCCGGACGCTTCCTGATGTTTGCGAAGATCGCTCATCCGTAAGCACCGCCGTTGGCAGCTGCCCCGCCGTTTTGGCCCGCACCGGTGAGGCTTGCGCGTACAACCATTCGAGATCGGCGCTGCGCAGCCAAACGCGAAGCCGCGCAATCGCACGCCGGGGCACATCGACACGCAATCGTGCTCTGGGCGCTCCGTCGGCGGCGGCGGCCTGTCCAAGCCGCACCGCCGCGCCGCCCCCTCGATTTCGCGACTCGAACGCTGTTGCGTGCGTCGCCCGCCGCATCCGCGGCGGTGGCGACGGCAACTCTTTCCGCCTCAACATCTCCGGCGGCAAACGATGCGACGCGGCCGACTTCGCAGCCTATGAGAACAACCCAAAGCAAAACATCACACTTGGAAGACACGCACGCAACATGACGCCACACCTCATGTCATGTCGGGCCTTGCTTGATGACGCTTTTAGGGCAACAACCGGACAACTTCAGGGCATCGGGTCACGGTGTCTGTTATTCGCGCTTGAACGCAAACGCTCGTTCCGGTCAAGTCCTCAGCAGGGGAACTCATGAAAATCGCGAGTTACACCGCACGCGGCAAGCCCGCTTTCGGGGCCGTCGTCGGCGACGGGGTCGTGGACCTGACGCGTCGGCTCGACGGCCGTTTTTCCACGCTGCGGGAGGCCCTTGCCGCGGGAGCGCTCGACGAAATCGGCCGCGCGATCGCCGGTGCCCACCCCGATTTCGCGATTTCCGAGATCACCTTCCTTCCGGTCATCCCCGAGCCGCGGCGCATCGTCTGCGTTGGCATCAATTACCGTTCCCATGCAGAAGAAACCGGGCGCGACGTCGCTCCCGCGCCGAGCGTTTTTCTGCGCCTCGCCGACACTCTTATCGGACACGGTGCGCCGTTGGTGCGCCCAAAAGTTTCCGAAAAGTTTGATTTCGAGGGCGAGCTCGCCGTCGTCATTGGCAAAAGCGGCCGACATGTCGCCGAGGGCGAAGCGCTGCGCCACGTGGCGGGCTATACCTGCTTCGTCGACGGCAGCGTGCGCGACTACCAAAAGTTCTCGGTCACCGCAGGCAAGAATTTCCCTGCCACGGGACCGCTCGGGCCCGTCCTGGTGACGACCGATGAGATTCCCAATGCCACCCGGCTCACACTGGTCACGCGCTTGAACGGTGCCGAAATGCAGCGCTCCGGCACCGACCTGCTCATCTATTCGATCCCGCAGATCATCAAGTTCGTCTCGGATTTCACGAGCCTCGCGCCAGGCGACATCATCGCCACCGGGACGCCGGCAGGGGTCGGCCACCGGCGCAACCCGCCGGTCTGGATGAAAGCCGGCGATGTCCTGGAACTCGAGATTTCCGGCATCGGCACGCTGCGCAATCCGGTCATCGACGAAGCTTAGCGCATGATCCCGTAAAGTTGCAGACTTTTCGGACAAGATCATGCGCAAAATCAATGATAATCGAGCGGTAGGCGATTCAACCTGAACGCATCCCGTTCTAGCTCCCGTCGACATTCATATCCGTGAACCCGGCACCGACCCATTCGTCCTCCCCTGCATCTTTGCGGGGGGGGGACCATGCGCAGCATGGTGGAGGGGTGTTTCCTCACCGCAACCCCTGCCGGCTCACTTCGTTCGCCGACCGCTCCGACGCGGGAGAGGAAAAAGGCTTGGCCCGATGCGGTGCGCATCGGGCCGTCGTCAACCATTACAGTCGCTCGGGTCGAGCCGCTATCGCGGCATCAGATGCCGCGGTTCCAATAATCGTAGTAGCGCTCGATATTGCCGGCGAGATTATTGCGGTAGCCGGCAAGGTTCTCGTATTTCGGCAGCTTGATTTCGCGTTCGGCTTCGTCGTAGCTCTTGCCCTCCTCGACGGCCTTCTTCACTGCGGCGGAAAGGTCGAGCACGTAATCGAGGTCGTTCTTCACGTCCTCCTTGTTGCCGACGGCGCGCCCGGCGCCCGGATGTCCCGGCACCAGCGTGGTCCCAATCCATCTCGAGGATCTTCTTCATCGCGGCTTCCTGTTCGGGCACATAGGTATCGGCCATCTGCCGGAACTGAGTGCCGGACAGCGGCAGGAAATCGACGACGAAGATCACCTTCTCCTTGGGCAACCGCATGATCAGCTCGTTGTCGGAGTGATTCTTGCCAAGATAGAGCAGTTCGAGCGTGGTGCCGCCGAGCTCGATCTTGCCGCCGCCATCGTCGACCACGAGGTCAGGGACGACGACATCGGGCCGCTTGCGCTCCTCGATCAGCGACTTGGCGTTCTTGTGGGCGACGAAGATGGCACCCGAATCCTTGAACGGTTGACCCCCGGCGATATGGTCGAAATGGCTGTGGCTGTACACCACGTAGCGGATTGGGGCCTGGGTGATCTTGCGGATTTCGCCGATATAGGCCGCTGCCGCCGGGCGCCGCTCACTGATCGGGTCGGTGGCGATCACGCCGTCCGGCGTCACCACGAACATCGCCTGGTGACCCTGATACCGGAACACGTAAACGTTATCGGTGCCAGGGACCTTGGTGGTCGAGAACAGTGGGGGCTGAGCGGGCGGCGCCGTCGGAGCTTGGGCGTGGACAGCCAAAGCCCCAGCGGCCACGAAACCCGCGGCTAATGCAATTGCAAGACGCGACATGTTGAGTCTCTCCCGGATCGACGCGGTTTTGCCGTGGTGCGGCCAACCGGCCATTGAGGTGCTGACGGACGCGGCGCCGGGTCGGGCGAAGGCGTGATCCGATGCCGCGCAGGCGTAGTCGGCTGTTCGCCTGGGCCTCGTCTAGCATAGCCAGGAAGCCGCGAAAACCGGGATACCGGTCACCATTGCCGTGAACGGCCGAACGCAATTCCTCCAGCAGTCGTTAAGGTGTCGGTGGTATATTGTCGTCTGCGGGAAGCCCATGAGAGCTTCCCGGTCGGGCGCCTTTGCGTATGATCTCGTCCCGAAAAGTCTGCAAACTCGGGATCATGCGCTGGCTGGCCAGCGGTAGACGAGGACATCATGCGAGGCATCGTCATCCCGATCGCGGCAATCGCGCTCGCGACATGGTCGCAAGCCGCCACGGCCCAGGTGCCAAAGCTTAATGTCGGGCCGAGCTGCGAGAAGCCGCGGCACGGGGCACCATCGTCATCGGACGCGATAAGGAAGCCTGCCTCGGCGACGAAAACGCCGCGCGCGATACGCTGTCAAAGAGCTGGAGCAAGTTCAATTTAGCCGACAAGACGCAATGCGTCGGCCTCGTGCGCCAAGGCGGCCCGCCGAGTTACGTCGAACTGCTCTCCTGCCTGGAAGTCATGCGCAACTCCAAGAACGTTCGCTCGAATGGCCCGTTATCCGAGTCACCGGGAAAGCCAGACGCAACGGCTCCCGCCGACCCTTCGCCCCGGCCGTCGGGTGCGCCGGCGTCCGATACATCGACCAGTTCTCGGGATCGAGCAACTCCGCAAGCGGCGCAGGCCACTCCCACGGCCCCCTTGGCCGCGGAACCGCGTGGCAGACGCCGTGGCCGCCGCTCCGGGGTTTGAACCGGCAGACTGACCGGCTTTGCCGGCCTGCGCCGCGCTATTTGGCGGCCGCTTCCACGAGCGGACGGATATCGTCAGCGGCTTCGACGTTCCACAATTGCTCGGCAAGCGCGCGCCGCGCGTTCGGGCGACAGCACCGGGACCGACCAGTTCGGCAAATTTCGCCTGCAAGCCCGCGTCTTCGAGCGGAACGAGGCGAGAGCCCAGCGCCTCGTCGGCCTGCCGGGTGAAAGTGCCGCGTGGCGTCGTTACCGTGACGCGCGCCGGGCGTAGTTGCGGATAGAGCCGGTCGATTTCCGGGCCGCCGTGACGTGCAGCTTGCGCGGCGATCGCGCGGAACGCCGGATCGCGGCGCATATCGTCGCCGAAATGTCGAGCCGGATGGCGCGGAACCGCAACGCGAGGCCCGATCAAATATGGGAAGCTCAACTGCGCGCTCGCGGAGTCGTCCCATCCGGTTGGGCGTGCTCGGCGGCGATGCGATAGGTATCGACATCGATGCGCGTCACCTCCTCCGGCGTCACTGTTCTCGTCGCGGCACAGTGCGATCAGCGCCTCGATGGCGGGCTGGATGTGCCGGCAGCACGCGTAGGGCTTGATGTAGCAGTCGGTGATGCCGAACGGCGCCCCCGGCGGCAGGCGATCGGCCGCGCCTTGTCGATGCGGCCGAACGCGAAGGCCTGAAAAAACCGTCGCGGCCTTCGATCACGTCCGGGCGGCCCCGCACGCCTTGTTCGGCGAACAGCGCGGCCTGCAATCCTTCACGCGCCGCGTGGCCGGCATGCAGGCGCTTGATGTCGGCGCCGCCATTGACGAACGCGAACAGGCCGGCGGCGCTGCTCGCCGCGATGCCGAAGCGCGTCGGCGATCGCGGCGGCGGCAGGCCGCGCAGCTTCGCGACCGCGGCAGCGGCGCCGAACACCGCGCATGCGCCGGTCGGATGAAAGCCGCGCTGGCGCAGGTCGGGATGGCAGGCGCGGGCGATCGCGATCGTGGTTTCATAGCCGGCGACGACCGCCTCGATCGCCGCCTTGCCGCCGGCGCCCGCCCGGCAAAGCCGGCCGCCAGCACCGCCGGCACGACGGCGCAGCCGGGATGCACCGAGCCCTGGCGATAGCCGTCATCGAGTTCGATGCCATGGGCGGCGGTGCCGCCGAGAAACGCGGCGTCGAGCAGATCGAAGCGCGCCGCGCGCGGCCCGGGCACCGGGATGCCGCCGGGCCGCCGCGCACCGCCGCCGAGCACCGCCTCGGCGCGGCTCGCCACCTCGCCGCCGGCCCCGCGATCATCACCCCGACGGTATCGAGAAGATGGCGCCGCGCGTAATGGCGCACTTCGGCGTCGAGCGCGCCATAGGACAGCGCGCTCACGAAATCGACCAGCGCCGCGGTGGCGCCGATGGCGTTCTGATCGGCCTCCAGGCCGTGAACCAGTTCGGCATGAGCCATGTCAGTCTCCTCATTGGGGGCCGGATCGGCGCCTTCGAGCAACCGATTCAGCGCATGCGCACCACTGCATCGACGGCGACCGCTCCCTGCGCGCAGACCATCAACGGGTTGACCTCGGCCTCGACAACCGCTGGGTCCTCGACTAGTCGCGACAGCGCGACGATCGCTGCGGCAAGCGCGGCAATATCGCCAGCCGGCCGCCCGCGATAGCCCCCCAGCGTCGTGAAGGCGCGTACCTCCGCGATCATTTCGCGGGCGGTAGCGAGATCGACTGGCGCCAGGCGCAGGCTGCGGTCGCGATAGATTTCGGCAAAAATGCCGCCCGCCGCCACCATCACCAGCGGATCCGACATCGGGTCGACGCGATAGCCGATGAGGGCTTCGCCGATGCCGGCAACCATCGGCTGCACCAGCACGCGCCGCGCATGTCGGCAATGCCGCCCCGCATTGCGGCGATCGCGGCGCGCATCAGCGCCTGCATCGGCGATGGCGAGTGCGACGCCGCCGACATCGGACTTGTGCGAAATCTCCTGCGACACGACCTTTACGGCAACCGGATAGGGAAACGGCAGCGTCGGCGGCAACGCGTCGATGTCGAAGGCGAGACGCGGGCGCGTGCGGAATCGCCGAGCCGGTCAAGCACGGCGTCGGATTGCATTCGTCCAGCGTGCGGCCGGCGCCCCCGACTCGCTTCCCCGGTCGATTGCGCCCTGTGCGGAACAACGCGCGCCGCGGCCGGCGCGGCAGAATCCGCGGCGGCGCCGCGCCGAGCGCCGCGGCGACGGCATCGGCGCAGGCTTCCGGCGTGTAGAAATTGGCGATCCCGGCCCGCCCGAGTGCGAGCACGCGCCTGCGGCGCTTCCGGGACCAGAAACACCGCAACCGGCTTTCCGGCGCCCTGCCGCGCGCGTGTCGATGATCGGCTGCACCGCAAGCTCCGGATAGAACTGTGCCGAGGAGCCGACAACGGCACGACCATCTCGAACTCCGGCGCGGTTGTGAGTATCCCGAGGGCCGGCCTTCATCACGTCGTAGCGGACGCCGGCAAGCGTGAGGTCGATCAGTCGTGCGGCCGCCGCATTGATGCCGGCTGCTCGAACAGCCATTGGTCGCCGGCCGAGGCGGCACCACCTCGACGCCGCGGCCCGGCGAGCGCATCGACCATCATCGCGGCGCCGCCGGCGGTGGTGGTGACGACCGCGACGCTGCGGCCCGCGCCGGCCCGGCATCGCAGGGACGCGCGCCAGCAACGGCAGTCCCTCGATCAGCGCCGACAATGTGTGCACCCGTGCAATGCCGCAGTCGCGCAGGAACGCATCGGCTGACTTCGTCCTCGCCGGCGAGCGCGCCGGTATGGGTCGCGGCAAGCTCGCGCGCCGTCTTGCGAGCGGCCGAGCTTGTAGGCGAGCACCGGCTTGCCGGCCAGCGCGGCGCGCTCGGCGAACAGCGCGCAGCCGGTCGGCATGGCGCATCGTTTCGAGGAACAGCACGTAGCCGGCGATCTCAGCGTCTTCGAGCGTGGCGACGCAGGCAGATTTCGCCGAGCGACAGATCGACCTCGTTGCCGACCGAGACGAGACCGGCGAAGCCGACGCCGCAAGCCTTGCCGCGCGACACCAACGTGCCGATCATGCCGCCGCTGTGAGAAGCGGCGAAGATGCTGCCGACCGGCAAATCGCGGCTCGTCGAAGGCGGCGTTCGCGGTCAGCAGCGTGCCGTTGCGCAAATTGACGATGCCGAGGCTCGACGGGCCGACGACGCGCATTCCGGTTGCGGCGACGATCTCGGCGAGCCGAGCCTCGCGGGCCGCGCCGGCCGAACCGGCCTCGGCGAAGCCGTCCGTCAGGACGGTCGCGACCGCGACCCCGGCGCTTGCCGCAGGCTTCGAGCGCGCTCATCGCGGCGTCGGCCGCCGTGATGATGTAGACGTGCTCCGGCACCTCGGGCAGCGCCTCGAGCGAGGGCCAGGCGCGCTCGCCAAGCACCTCGCTGACGATACGCATTGACCGGATAGATGCGTCCCTGCAAAGCCCGCGCTGCCGCAGGAATTTCAGCGGCCGCCCCGCCGTCTTGGCAGCGTCGTTCGATTGGCCGATCACCGCCACCGCATGCGGCGAGAACAGCGCCTCGTACAAGGTCCTGGTACTTTCCGAATGCGCCGCTTTTGGCGCCACCCGCTCAACGTCATTCCGCTGCATCGGCGCGCGTCCCGCGTTGGTCGAAGCGGCGGCCGAAAATCTCTTCGGCGATGCGGTTCTTCAGCATTTCGACCGAGCCGCCGGCGATCATCCAGCCGCGGCAGCGGCGCATGCAATATTCGACCAGCGTGTCCCGGCTGTAGCCCGTCGCGCCCATCGCTTGGACCGCCTCGTTCGCGACTTCGAACCCGGCAAGGTTGCACGCCACTTTGGCGAGTGACGTCTCGTAAGCCCACGGCATGCCGCGTGTCCGCATTGGCGGCGGCGCGATAGAGCAGCAGCTGGGCGCTTCGAGCTTGAGCGCCATGTCGGCGAACTTCCATTGCATGCCCTGGAACTCGCACAGCGGCCGGCCGAACTGTCGGCGGGTCGCCACATGGTCGCGCGCCTTGTTGAAGGCATAGCGGCCGAAGGCGAGGGCGCGGGCGGCATTGCCGATGCGCTCGACGTTGAACCCCGCGATCTGCTTCTTGAAACCGCCGGGGCCGAGCAAAATGTGACTCGACGGGAATGCGGCAATCGTCGAAATGCAGTTCGCACCATTCCTCGCCGCTCATGAAGGTCGACGGGCGCCCGATATGAAAGCCCGGTGCGCCGCGCTCGACCACGACCGAACCGATGCCGGACATGCCGGGGCCGAACCGCGCATAGACCAGAAACACGGCGGCATCGGCGCTGAAGGTGGAGAACACCTTGGTGCCGTTGATCACGCACTGCGCGCCCTCCACCCGCGCCGTGGTCGTGAGGTCGGTTGCCGCCGAACCTGCGTCCGGCTCCGACATGGCGAGGCTCATGACGGTGCGGCCCGGCCAACAGGTCGTGAAGGAATTTTGTCTTGAGTGCCGGCGAAGCATATTCCGCGAAGGTGCGGATCGGGCCGAAGCTGCCGGACTGCACCACGTCGGCGCTGCGCGGACAGGCGCCTGCCACCTGCTCGATGGCGATCACGGCGTCCATCAGCGAGCCGCCCTGCCCGCCATCTGCCGAGGCCAGCGTGAGCCCATCAGACCTTGACGGCTCATCCGTTGCGCCACATCGAAGGGAAAGCGCGGATCGTGAGCGCGCGCGAGCGAACCCGCTTCGAGTTCTGCCGCCGCGAAACGGCGCACGGATTCGGCAAACAGCGCCTGCTCTTCGGTGAAGGCGAAATTCATCGGCGTTCTCGGCGATCGTGCCGAGATTACTGCACTTGGGGCGCCTCGGGTAATGTGAGCTCGATGGTGCAGACAAGACCGTCGTGACGGAAATCGCGACTGACCCGCGCCTGCGGGATTCCGCTTTCTATCAGCGCGCTGCCAAATCCGTTCGAATTGGGCCGCGATATCGGCGGTCCATTCTTCTCACGCCAGACCAGGGTGAGCACGAGAGGCCCGTTGCGGGGCGTGAGGAGCGTCCAGGTCACGTCTACAATGCCGTCTTGGACCGACAGCGAACCGTATTTTGCCGCGTTGGTTGCAAGCTCATGCAGCACAAGACCCAAGGGCGTTGCAATATCGGCGAATAATGTGATCGGTTGGCCCTCGATTTTCAGCCGCTTGGGATTTTCGGAGGCATAGGGTTCGAGCTGGCTGCGTGCGAGCGTGGCGAGATCCGCTCCTTCCCATTGCGATTGCACGAGAAGGTCATGGGCGCGCGCCAGCGCCGCGAGCCGGCCGTCGAACCGCTGAATGAAATCTTCGCTTGAGCCGCGCCGCAGGCTCTGATGCGCGATGGCCTGCACCACGGCGAGCGTGTTCTTGATGCGGTGCGACAATTCCGCCAGCAACATGGTCTGCCGCTTTTCCCACTGCTTGCGCTCGGTGATGTCGCGCCCGCTCTCGAGCGCCAGGCGTCGGCCACCCATGTCCCTGAGCACAATGTTGGTCTCGACAACAAGGTCACCGCCCGACTTCGACCGTTGCCTGAGTTCGCCGCTCCAACTTTGCTGTTCCGAGAGCCTTGTCCGCAGTTCGACCATCGAAGAACCCAGCACACTCGTTTGCAGCAGTTCTTCCGCTTTCCCTCCCAGCGCTTCCTGACGGGTGTAGCCGTAAAGCTGTTCGCAGCCCCGGTTCCACTCGACAATTTCGCCGCCAGCGTCCCAGATGAATATCGGGTCACCGGACAATTCGAGAAGGCGCTGCACCTGGCTCAGCCGCTGCTCGCTATCCCGCAGCGCCTCCTCCACCTGACGACGCTCGGTGATGTCGATGAAGGTAATCACGACGCCATCGATCTTGTCGTCGAGCGTCCGATAGGGACGCAGGCGGACATCGTACCAGCGCTTTTCCCGGCTGCGCAGCTCCCGCTTGATCGGGGCAAGTTGCGAAAGCACGGCGTGCGCATCCGCGATCAGGCCGTCGTACTCCAAGAGGTGCGCAAAATCGCTCAGCGGCCGGCCTTCATCGCTCGGCGTGATGCGGAACAGCGCCGTCACCGGTTCCGTAAACCTCTTGATGCGGAGTGCCGAGTCGAGAAACAAGGTGCCGAAATCGGTCGCGGCCATCAGGTTCTGAAGATCGCTATGCGCGCGCGATACCACTTCCAGCTTCAATTTCAATTCGCTGTTGACCGTCTGCAATTCCTCATTGATCGACTGTAATTCCTCTTTGCTCGTCTCCAATTCTTCGGAGGTCGACCGGTATTCCTCGTTGATCGATTGCAGCTCCTCGTTAGCCGCGCGCAGCTCCTCATTGGCAGCCTCGAACTCCTCCCGAGTCGTGCGAAGCCGCTGCTGAGTGACTTGCAATTCCTCGGTCAACCTGCGGACGGTTTCGTCGCGGTCCCGTCCCGCCTCGTTCACCGGCTGCGATTCGGCATCGACCGCTTCGCCTTCGAGAAACATCACCACTGCACTGCGGGATGTGAGATGCTTCAGCTCTTCCATCGGGCTGACCTGGAAATGCACGCGATGCGCGGCGCCATTGAACCGCACCATGATGGGCAGGCTGAGCGTCGGCTGGCCGTGCTCCAAGGCCCGGTGAAGCGCCGAGCGCAACTCGAACCGGATTTCCGGCCTCACCAAATCGACCACATCCCCGGTCAGTGGACCCCCGGCCGGCTGGAGGTATCGGTCAACCGTTTCGGACAAGTGCACGACGTGATGCGCATGGTCCACCAAGATGCTCGGCGGCGCGAGCTTTTCGATGGCCTCCCGATGCACCGCGGCTTCGCTCAGCAAGGAACCGGCACCCGTTTCGCGCCGAGCCCGCTTCGCGTGATCGCGCACGTCGATCCCGGTGAGCAGAGGCGACAGCAGCATCGGCTTATCCTTGGAAAGGCCGGTCGCCTGGTAGATGCGCGATTTGCGGTCAATGGTGTGAAACAGCCCGGGGGGGTAATCGGCGGTCTCGGACGCGCCAAGCAGCAGATAGCCATGAGGGTTCAGCGCATAATGAAACGTCATGCACGCCTGCTGCTGCAGGTCGCGGTTGAGATAGATGAGCAGGTTGCGGCAGGAGATGAGATCGATGCGGGAAAACGGCGGATCCTTGAGGAGGCTGTGACTTGCAAACAGGACCACGTCGCGAAGCTCCCGCCGAACGCGATAATGCTCCCCCTCGCGCTGAAAAAACCGGCGCAACCGGTCCTCGCTGACATCGGCTTGAATGGCGACAGGAAAACGCCCTTCGCGCGCCACCGCGAGCGCGTTGGCGTCAAGATCGGAGCCGAACACCTGGAGCGTCGGCCGCACATCCCGCGTTGCCGCCTCCTCGAGCAGCAACATGGCGATCGAATATGCTTCCTCTCCGGTGGCGCAGCCCGGCACCCATACTCGGATCGACTCGTTCCCGGTTCTTCCCTCGAATATGCGTTTGATCACGTGGATTTTCAGCGATTCGAACGCCTCGGCATCGCGAAAAAAGGTCGTCACCGAAATGAGGAGGTCCCCAAGGAGCGCCTGTGCTTCATCGGCGTGGTCGCGCAGGAAATCGAAGTAATCCGGGAGGTTTTCGCTGCGGGTGATCTGCATGCGCCGCGCGACGCGCCGCAGCACGGTCGAGCGCTTGTATTTGGAAAAATCGTGCCCGGTTCGAACCCGCACATGGGCGAGAATACGTTGCAGCAGTTCCTCGTCGACACGCTGCTCGTCGGGGATCGCCGCAGTTTGCCGGTTATGGACGAGTTCGACGAGCCGCTCTGCAAGTTCGTGCACCGGAAGCACGAAATCGGCAATTCCCGTCGCAATGGCACTGCGCGGCATCGACGGAAATTCGGCTTCGTTCGGGTCCTGAACCAGGATGATGCCGCCGGCTTCCTTGACCGCGCGGACCCCGACCGAGCCGTCGGAACCTGCACCGGTGAGGATGACGGCAAAGCCGTCGCCATGCTGTTCGGCGAGCGAACGGAAAAAGAGATCGATGGGCGCGCGTTGGCCCCGGGGCTCGTCGAACGCGACCGCCGCTATTTCGCTATCCGTGATCTGCAGCCGGCGATCGGGGGCAATGACGTACACATGATCTGCGCACAGGGTCTCCGTGGCAGTGACCTGGCGCACCGGCATGCGCGTGCGTGCGCCAAGGATGCTCGACAGTTCGCTGCGGCCTTGCGGATCCAGGTGGACGACGACAACGAAAGCCAGACCGGTGCGCTCAGGCAATGCACCGAAAAAAAGTTGCAATGCCTGGATGCCGCCGGCAGACGCGCCGATCCCGACAACGAGTGGCTTGGACCGCTCTGTGTCGGCTTCCTGACCCGCGAGACCATTATTTTCATTGTTGTCTGCCATCGCGCCGCTCCATAACAAAATCAAGCCTATCCGAACGTTCTCCGCAAAGAAACTGGTCTGCACCTATCGGGGACGAAGTTGCTGCCGTCCTGGAGGAGTCGGGCGCGATGATCGTCCCAAGACAGAGTGCGGTAGCAGCCGGGAGGAACTATTTCACGGCCGCCCCGTTGGCCTGTGGGACTCCTTGGAGGCGCTCGTGGCCGAACGTGACCTGCTGGCCATCGGAACTTCCGCAGGGGGATTTGAGGCGTTACGCAAACTGGCAAGTGCCTTTCCCGCCGACTTGGCAGCGAGTGTCCTCGTCGTTATTCATTTGGCCGGTGAATTCCGATCGACGCTTGACGAATTGCTGACCCGCGCCGGACCGCTTCCGGCAAGTTTCGCGAAGCACGGCGAGCAGCTCCAGCATCGTCACATCTATATAGCGCCGCCGGGCCGTCACTTGCTGGTACAGGGAGATAAGTTGATCCTCGGCGTCGGGCCGCGCGAAAACAATGCTCGGCCTGCCATCGATCCGCTGTTGCGTTCACTGGCGCTGTGCTGCGCGCCTCGCAGCATAGGGGTGATCCTGACCGGCATGCTTGGCGATGGAGCCGCGGGGCTTTACGCGCTCAAAAGCTGCGGCGGGATCACGGCTGTGCAGGATCCGAAGGACGCGAGCTATCCGGAAATGCCGGCGACGGCGCTGAGCAAAGTGGCTCCCGATTACGTCGCAACTCTCGCCGAAATGCCGGCGTTGTTACGGAAACTGGTCGAAAAACCGGTGGGTAAGAACATGCCGATACCGGAGCATCTCAAGTACGAGGTCGCAATCGCCGCAAGCGGCAACGGAAACATCGAAGTGCTTGACAAGCTGGGACGCCGCTCGGTCCTCGCCTGCCCCGATTGTCACGGCGTGCTATGGGAAATAGTCGATGGCGAGCTGGTTCGCTACCGTTGTCATGTGGGGCATGCCTATTCGGCGGAAGCCATCGCCCTTGCGCTCGACGACGACTTGATGCGCGCGCTAGGCAGTGCGTTGCGGGCGCTTGATGAGCGGATTGCACTGGCGCAGAGACTGCAAGAACAGGCAAACGCCCAACATCGACACCACCTTGCCGGGGAATGGGCCAGAAAGGCGCGCGAATTCGAAGCCGAGGCCAAAATCATCAGAGCAGCGATCGGACGAATGGATACGATCGGGGCTCCCGCAGCGGCGAAGCCGGCATACGGGGGCGAGAAGGTGGGTTGACCTTGTGCGCGTCGCGTTCCCAAGCGCGTAGAACTTGTGAAGAATAGCTAGTGTTCTGACTTTAACGCTTGATCCCTTTTTCGTCATGCCCCGCGAAAGCGGGGCATCAAGTAACCCGAAGACGCGCGTTAGAGAACGAAGTCAACCAACGACTTCCGGTGGTTACTGGATCGCCCGGTCAAGCCGGGCGATGACATTTACGGCGTGCGCAAAATCGCTTCGATGCCTCGCCAATTGCGACCGCCTCGCGGGACGATTTTGCGCACCCTACGGGTCGTTTCCACGGTATCGGAACGTGCCGCCACTGCTGCGAACAGAGTCCCGAGCGCCACAGCGCTCGGTCATCTTAGGCGCAATTGCGCGCCAACG
Source organism: uncultured Alphaproteobacteria bacterium (assembly GCA_963844635.1). Classification (GTDB taxonomy): domain Bacteria; phylum Pseudomonadota; class Alphaproteobacteria; order Rhizobiales; family Xanthobacteraceae; genus JAJPKK01. Next base: position 680,330 of record CAWJPD010000005.1, on the reverse strand, counting down.
GTTATTGAACCGCGAAGATTCCCGTTCTGCGAGATGGGGGGCGCGGGGCGGGGGCCACTTGCCGGCCGCCAAGAGTTGCCAAGTAGGGACCCCGCCGAGGCGCAGATAGCAGCGCGCGGCTCTCCATGATGGCGGCGTCAAGCTCATTTACGGTTTGCAGCAATTCGGCATGGGCGCGACACGCCTTTTCGATCGTCGCGCGCAGACGGGGCTCCAGATGGGCAAGAGTGGGGTCGACTGATGCGAACAGCAGTTCGCCACGGAACTCATTGTTGCCATCGCACACGCTTATGCGCCAGTGCCTTCGTGAGAGTTCCCCCCCTTTCATGACTTCGAGCGCGATGCTGCGCGCGTGCTTCATCGCTGCGTCGAGATCAGGCAGCTCGATCGGTTCGCGATCAACGATGAGCTGGCGCCCCGTCAACAGATGAAAGTAGTATTTGGTCATTCAACTCTGCGCTCCCCCGTCGCGGCTGTAGCAGAGTATCCGCCAGTGTTGACCGGCCACTCCAACATCGGCGCCTCTCGGCGATTAAGCCGATCGCGTATGGCACCGTAACATTCGCAGCTGCGCCTTTCGAGAATTGCCCGATCGATAATCTCGACATGCCCACGCCGGCTGCGTACCGCTCCGGCATTCGCCAGCATGCGAATGACCAGGTTCACGGTGGTCCGCTGTACGCCGAGCAGCTGCGACATCAATTCCTGCGTGAGTGGAATACTATTGCTTCCGGTTGTGTCGGCGGCTCCGAGCAGTAGCCGCGATAGGCGTTCTTCGATCGGATGCAGCGCATTGCATCCGGCGATTTGCCGCAGTTGGAACAACAGCCGCTCCGCATCCGCCATCAGCGCGGGGGCAAGCGTCTGAGTTCTCGGGACAAGCTCAAAAAGGCGGCGGGTTGGAATCCGGAAGGCGGCCAGTTCGATATTCACGACCGCTGTTGCGAATGCGTGCTGAATACCAAGCAGGGCAAGCGAGCCCAATACTCCACGACGACCCACCGACGCGAGCTCAATCGCGTTTCCGTTGGCGGTTCGCATGATCAGGGAAACGCTTCCACGACAAGGGAAGTAGACCTCCTCCTCCTTATTGTCCTGCTCGCAAAGCACAGTCTCTTGAGGAAGTACAACGTCGTGCAAGTGCAGCCGAATGACATCCTGATCGGCCTCGGACAAGGCATCTAGAACGGCATTTCCCGTGGGGGCTGCGAAATGATTGAGTTGTGTTGCCGACATTATACCATCCACCCTGGTCTCGCCCTTCGGGGCGGTAACGAAATACGCGCGGCGATGTTCCCCGAGCGGACATAAGTCTCAAATAATATTCGCCGTTATTAGGAATATAAGCATAAAAAGCGGAGGCGGATACAGTTTCAACGCAGGGGCGCTTTGCGCAGATGCGCGATGCGGCGTTCGCGCCAGATGACGAAGAGTCCCGAACCTGCGACGATCGGCGCGCCGGCAAAAACGTAGGCGTTCGGGAGTTCTCCAAACAGCACATAGCCAAACAGAAACGCCCATAACAGCGTCGCGTAATCGAACGGCGCGACGAGCGAAGCTGGCCCGTAGCGATAGCTTTCCGTCAGCAGAAGGTGCGACAAGCCCCCGAGCACCCCGATGGAGATGAGGGCGGCGAGTTCGGCGGCGCTCGGCGTCGTCCATACGAATGGCAGCGTCACAAGGCCGGCAAGGGTGCAGATCAGCGAGAAGTAGAAAACAATCGAGGCGGTGGTTTCGCTATCGGTAAGCCGCCGCGTCTGAATGACCGAACCCGCGCTGGTGAAGGCGGCCGTGATTGCACACGCGGCGCCGACCGTGCTTTCGGTGGAGGCTGCGGCCACAAGCCCGGCAACATCGAGGAACGGCCACAACATCACGACGACGCCGATGAACCCAACCGCGACCGCCGACCAGCGATAAAGCCGCACTTGTTCCTTCAAAACGACCGCCGCCAGCGCGACCGTGATCAAGGGCGCCGCAAAGCCGATCGCGGTCGCGTCGATCAACGGCAGACGTGCGAGCGACGCAAAATTCAGGAACATGCTGGCGACGCTGATCGCTCCGCGGGTCACATGGCCCCACGGGCGCCCGGTGCGCAGCGCGGCAGCGAGTTCGCCTCGCCACGCGTAGATCGCCACGACGGGAACCAAGGCAAAGGCGCTGCGGAAGAAAACCACCTGCCCGACGGGGATATCGTCACCAACCAGTCGAACCAGCGCCGACATCACGGCAAACAGCAGCACCGACAGCAGCTTGATGGAAATGGCACGCCTGAGGTCCATGGCGGGGAAAGCAAGTTCATCGGCGGCCTGTGCGCGACGCGCAGGTAGCGCGCGCAATGGTTTTGGACACGGCTCCCTCTGGGCCGCGCTCCCCGGCAAATTGCGCTTCGGATTGAGCGTGGCCATGCCGAGAACCACATCAGGATTTGGGCAGCGATCGTGACCGGCACATTCCGCCGCGGGGATCTCCCGCCTCGGCGATGAAGCGGGTACACAGGAATCTGGACGGCCCGACGCTCACGCATCGGGCCGCTCGTTCCAGGCGCAAAGGCGCGAGCCGGTTCAGGGCGCGACGACGTGCCAGGTGTTGTTGCGATTATCGCCCTCGACATCGCCGGCCTTCTTGTCGTCCTTCCAATAATACAGGGGCTTGCCCTTGAAGGCCCATTGCTTGTTGCCGTCATCACGCGCGACAGTGGTGAACTCGCCGGTCGACTTGGCATCGGCGGACGCGAGCAGCGGTGGCCAGTTGGTCGCGCATTGTCCGTTACAGGTCGACTTGCCGGGCGTGGTATCGCGATCCCAGGTGTAGAGTGTCATGCCTTTCGCATCGACCAGCACCTTGCCCTTTGACGTGTCGGCGACCTTGATCGGCTCGGGCATCTGCGCGAACGCGATGCCGGCGAAAAGCGAGACCGCAACGCCGGCGGTGACAGCGATGATCCGTTTCATTGTCGAACTCCTTGAGGATTCCTCGCGAGCGCCAGTCGGCGCTCGGATTTTGGTTTGCAAAGAAATCGCGGAGAAAGGATGCTCTTCGTCCCTCCTCGCAGCCATGGTGCAACAAATCGTGGGCCTTGCAAAGCGGAGGACGACAAAAAGGGACCGAACGTCAGTGTCGGAATACTGGACCGGGATGCGTTCAGTTTGAATTGAATTGCCGCCCGCTCGATTATGTTCTGTGCACCCGTCGCGGACTGCGCTCGACGACGGATGCGTGTTGATTGTGCGCACGATCTTATCCGAAAAGTCTGCAACTTTACGGGACCATGCGCTGGCAAGGTCAGGAATAGCGTTCATTGCGCCGCCCCGGAAACAGGACGCCTCGCAGACGTGGTGGCCGCGAGGCGTGTTCGAATTCGGGGGAACGAAGGGTTTGGTCGGCGTCAGCGGTTCGCCGCCGCCCCGCCCCGATTGCCGCCACCGTTCTGCGCGCGCTGCGCGGCAAGGTCGGGCAACAGCGGCGGCTGCGGTCCGATCACCTGCTCGAGGGCGTCGCGGGCGCAACTCTCTTCACCGTAATTGGCGTTGCGCTCAGCCGGCGGGATGCCGCCGACGCCGATGGCGCCAATCAACTGGCCATTGACGATGATCGGCAGCCCGCCTTCCTGCGTGGTGAGGCCGTAGCCCGCCATGTTCGAGTTGGTGAACGGGTCGTTGACATTGCGGTTTGTCAGCACATGGGAAGGAGCGCGGCTGCGCAAAGCGGTGCGGGCCTTCTGCTCGGTCGCATTCACCTGAACCCAACCTTCGCCGTCCATCCGGTGCTCGTGCACGACGAGGCCAGACGGATCGAGGATCACGACCACGACCTGACTGTTATTCTTGCGCGCGATGTCCTCGCAGGCCTTCGCGAGCTTCTCCGCTGTATCGGCGTTGATTGAAATGTGATCATGCTGCCGCTCGGCGGCTTTGCCGGACAGAACGAATTTCTCAGGGACCTGCCCGTTGCCGTCGTATGTCGTCTTTTGCGCCTGGGCGTGGGCTGCTGTCAGAGCGAAAGTCGCCGCTGCTGCGGACATCACAGCGATGCACAGATTGCGAACGATCATGTGATCCTCCCGTTTTGGTTCGAAGCGCGATGTCTCGCGCATCGTCCGAGCTTTACATCGAAGCGCGTGGGTTCGGCTAGCGCATGATGCCGCTGCGGTCGCCGACCTCTCGCCTGCAGGGGGAGAAGGAAATTCCCCGAAGCTCGAAATCCGCGATCCGCCCCCGCGAAGCGGGGGAGGGGGACCGCGCGCAGCGCGGTGGAGCGGGCTTTCATTCGAATCGCGGGATCGCAGCAGTACTGCAACTCAAGAGCACAGCCGATTTCGACAGTAGCCCCTCCCGGCTCACTGCGATCGCCGACCTCCCCCTCATGCGCCTGCAAACGGGGGAGGAGAAGGGGTCAGTTCGTGGCGCTCTTGATCTCGACGAGACCGACTTGGTTCATCAGGCTGTTGGCGAGCACCGGGTTGCCGTCCGGATTGACATCCATGTTGCGCACGATGTCGCCGCCACCCGGGATCGCCCAGCTCTGGAATTTTTCCGTCCGCGGGTCGAAGCGCACGATCGTGTTCGGGCTCGCTGCGGACTCGTTGTACCAGATGCCGCCTTTGGTTGCGGCAATGCCGTAGGGCAGCGACTTGGGACCGCTCGGCGACGGGTATTCCTTGACCTCGCCGGTCGCCGGATCGAGCCGCCCGAGCCGCCCGAGCGAGAAGTCCGTGTACCAGACGATATCGTCGGAGCTGATGGCAATGCGGCGCGGGCGCGAATTCGCGGTCGGCAGCTGGTATTCGCGAATATGCATGTCGTTGTCGATGGTCGCGACCTTCGGAGCACCGAACTCGACGAAGAACACCTGGTTCTTGGAATTCACCGCCATGCCATACGGCCGCGCATTTGCGGTCGGTGGGGATGCGAGCTTGAAGGTCGCGCTCTTCGGGTCGAACCGGCCGACGATATTGCCGCCCTGCACGGTGAACCAGATGATACCGTCATGATCCATCACGAGAGTATGGGGGTCGCGGGCCTTCGGATCGGGGATGTTGTATTCGGTCACCTCCCCGGTCTTGGTGTCGAGCTTGCCGATAAAGCCACGGAAATTGCCGGTGAACCAGATATTGCCGTCCTTGTCCTGAAGGAGACCGTGAGGGGCCGTCAATGGGTGGACCGGGTATTCCTTGAACTTTCCGGTCTTCGGGTCGAGACGGCCGATCTTGTTGGCAAGCTGGCCGGACCACCAGATCGAGCCGTCCTTGCTTGCCATCGGGTCATGCGGACGCGAGCCAGGGGTCGGCAGCGGCCACTCCATGATGCTGATCTCGACCGGTCCGGGAATGATCACCGCCGGCGGCCGCGGCTTTTCCGGGAAGCTCTTGATCAGATAGGCGCGCACGGTGTCCCATTGATCTTCCGGCACCGGAGCGCCGAAATTCTTCATCATGTTGGTCACGGTCAGCCAGCCGTTCGGGGTATATCCCGCCGTGAGGCGGTTGATGTCATGACAGCCATTGCAGACGGCCTGGACTGTTGATTTGCCAGGACCTTCCGGGAAATTCGCGCCGGGCGGCTGCTGCTGCTGGGCGAGCGCCGGGAAAATGGAACCGAGGAGCGCGGCAGTCGTCGCCGGCAACATTGGCTTGAAGATCATCGGGGGTCTCTCCCAGTGGTGGCGAACGGGGTCGCGACGGTTGGACCGCGGCGGCTGAAAACAACCCGCAATGCTGGCGCGGCATACCTGCCTACATGACGGCGGAATGGGTCGCAGGTCAAGCGGGGAACAACAGGTGACCGGGGGTCCCCTCGGTCAGCGGTGCGGCCCTTCGCCGCCAATGATTTGCGCCGCTGCCGGTGGAGGTCCCGAAACCTCATCGGCCGGCGCCCAGGTCCGTTCGAGTACCCGCAGCCAATTACGATAGCACAGCTTTTCGATCAGCACTTCGCCGTGACCCCGCGCCCGCAGCAACGCCACCAGCGTTTGCAATGCGGCGGCGTCCGCCAGGCCTGCCGGTAGCCTCGCGCCGTCGAAGTCCGACCCGAAACCGACGCCATCCTCGCCGACCGCGTTCAGCATGTATTCGACATGGTCGATGATGAGTTCGACAGGCGTGTCCGGATCCATTCGTCCGTCCGGGCGGAGAAAGCTGGTCGCAAAGTTTGACTCCGACCATGCCGCCGCTGTCGCGGATCGCTGCCAGTTGCCGGTCGGTGAGATTTCGTGAATGAGGGCTGACCGCATGCGCGTTGGAATGCGTCGCGACCAGCGGCGCGTTGCTGATCCGAGCGACATCCCAAAAGCCACATTCATTGAGGTGGGACAGGTCGATCAGGACACGCAGCCTGTTGCAGGCACGAATCAATTCCTTGCCGAGATCGGTAAGACCGGGACCGGTGTCGGGTGACGAGGGGCATCGGAACGGAACGCCATACCCGAATGCGTTCGGCCGGCTCCAGACCGGGCCGAGCGAGCGCAAACCGGCAGCGCAGAGCAGGTCCAGCATTTCGAATTCGGGGTCGATCGCTTCGGCGCCCTCGATGTGAAGGACCGCCGCAAGCGCCCCATCCTGCAGGCATGTCCGTATCTCGCCCACGTTCCGGCGAGATTCGGACGCGGCCTTGCGCTTCCCGCTCGATCCGGAACAGCAGGGAAGTCATGGCGATCACGGTCCTCTGCGCGTTGGCGATGTCGACACCGGCCGCCGCCTCACTTGCGTTCTCGCGTGTCGGCGCCTCCCCCTTGCTCCCTCCCTCGCCTGGGCGCCGCTTTGAAGGGACGAAAATCGCGAAAAATCCTCCGGCAAAACCTCCGCGCCCGGCCATCGGGAAATCCAGTTGGCCGCGCCCCTCTCCTTGCAGGAATGCCATCGCCGCGTCGGCGCCGCCCCGGCGATGAAGGCGCAACAACACGTCGTTATGGCCGTCGAAGACCGGGACCGCGGGCCGATCGTTCAACGCGGCGTCCTGAACCAAGCTTATACCTCGCAAAAAACCATCGTGCCGCAGGCCGGCCGGCTTGGGGGCTCCGCGAAAATAACTGCACCGGCGCTCGGTGGAAATCGGCAGCCTGACAGGGCGAACCGCCCTGCAACCGATTTAGTTATTTTCGCGGGTACCCTTCGCCACGATGTCCATCGGCTTCGGCCGGGATGCCGATAACATGGAAACAGAAGGCTCGCTCAGGATGCCGAAGAGTGCAGACTTGCGGACCAAGATCATGAGCAAAATCAAGGGAACAGGACGTGAGGCCGATTTAGCGCATGATCCCGTAAAGTTGCAGACTTTTCGGACAAGATCATGCGCAATATCAAAAGAACCGAGCGGGAGGCAATTCAAGCTGAACGCATCCCGCTCTAAAGCTGAATGCGTCCCGTTAAGTAATGGAACCAGGGGGAAATCCCGGTTCTTCCCGGACCCGGCAAAGCGTCCTGCTGGGGTTCCAGATGCAGCGGATGTGATCCACGGGTACCTTTGGCCGCGGGCCTCGCTCCGCAAAGTACGGGAACCTGCCTCTGCGCTTTTAGGTTCTCAACAAGGGGGACGCCAGAGCGACCCGGATGGACGCGCGGATTAGAGATCGCGAGGAGCCCTCGCTGCACGCAGTGGGCCGCCTCGACTACTCAGATTTGATCAAGCGCACGCTGCTGGTTGTAAGCATCGTTCTGCTTCCGGTGCTGATCTGGTACTTGTTTGACGTCATTCTCGTCGCCTTCGGTGCGATCGTCATCGCTACACTGCTATGGCTCGGCGCGGAGCCCCTGCGTTATCTCGGGATGCGCGAAGGAGTTGCTCTGGTTTTTTCCGGCCTTCTGATTCTCTTCATTTTAGTAGCGATCGGCTACTTGTTTGGGGCCCATGTCGGCAATGAACTCCAGGATGTCGTGCAAAGGGTGAACTCGGGAATTGCCGGTATTCAATCCTATCTGCAGAATTCGGAATTCGGTCATCTGATCGAAGGCCACATCACCGGATCGAGTTTTTCGGTAACTTCGATCTTGGCCAGTTTCCTGACCGTGAGTTCGAGCCTCATCGAAGGCGTTGTCATCGCGCTGATCAGCGGTATCTATCTTGCCGCTCAGCCGCGCATCTATCGAGAAGGCCTGATCCAGCTTTTTCCGCCCTCAAAACACGCCTATGTGCGCGAAAAGGTCGGCGCTATCGCTGCTGCGCTGCGGCTCTGGTTGATTGGCCAATTGATCCAGATGGTGCTGATCGGCTCGCTCGCGACCCTCGGAGTGTGGGCAATTGGAGTACCGTCACCGATTGCTCTTGGCCTGATCGCCGGCGGCGGCGAGTTCATCCCCTATATCGGTCCGATCATCGCCGCGATTCCTGCTATCCTCGTCGCGACGACCAAGGGCTGGGATTTGGCGCTATGGACGGCTGGCGTGTACATCGCCATCAACCAGATCGAAGGGCATCTCGTCATTCCTCTGATCCAACGCTATCTCGTCTTCATCCCGCCCGCCATCATCCTGCTCGGAATTATCGCGTTCACCGGACTTTTCGGAACCGCGGCGATTGTGTTCGCCGCTCCGATGACGGTCGTCGTGTTCGTTGCCATCAAAGTCCTCTATGTCCGCGACCTGCTCGGAGAGGAAACCGAGGTCCCCGGAGAAACGAATTAGAATGGATTCCGGTCACATCGAAGCGCCGCGCGAGGGCGCCGTGCATCCGTCGTCGAGCGTACTCCGCGACGGATGCGCAAAACGGGCAAAATCGCGTGCCGCCCACTCGATAAGCCCCGAGACTCTCAGTAGCGATTTTGCCTAGGCTGTGACAGCGTGGGCAACGCGCCTGCGTGCTGTGCAAGTACCAAGGCCAGTGTAAGCGCGTTGCCCACCCTACGATCGATCTGATTCCAATTGATTGGAGTCGAGTCCGCTCTAATTGCTCGTTTTCTTGAAATAGCGCAGATCGGGCGGGGCTTGATTCTTTTTGGCCGGCATCAGGAAGCCCTCGGCGCTCAGGAAATAGTTTTCTTTGCCGATCGCGACCTGGTTGTTCCCTTCGGCACAGTAGCTTTCCGGCCATTTCGGAAATCGATTGGGATCGCGGCGGTAACGCTTGTCCACCGTCCACGGGCGGGTCAGCGCATGGTCGATGACGGTGATCTCGTCGTGAAGGATGTTGGGGTCGCTGTTATCCAGGCGGAATCTCTCGCGAAAAATCGACTGGTTGTCGAAGTGCAGCGGCAGGCCGGAGGCGTCGTAGGCGCGCGGACCTTTGAAGCCACGCGTTTCAACCTCCAGCACGTCATAGGTGCCGTCGCCGTCCGTATCGATCCAGCGGCCGATCGAATAGCCCGCATAGGTCGGCTCGATTTCTTCCGGCCAATCGCGCCCATCCGTGAAAATACGGCGATAGTGATCCCATTCGAGTAAAATGTAGGTGGTGTCCGGCGTAATCACGTATTCATGTGCGCCGAAGGTCATCATGCGCGGCATGCCGCTGGGCAGGCAAAGCGCGGTCGGATAATTGCCGAGGCCGCCCAGCGCCTGGTCCGCCATGCTGTGCTCGAGGACTTTCTGGTACTCCGCCGTCAGTGGCGCCTGCTGTCCGGGTCCCCATGGCTTGGTTTGGTCAAAGGCGCCCTGTACCTCGATGCCGCGATAGATGACCCGGCTCCACTGACCTCGCCATTCGGGGTACTTGGCTTCATCGGCCGCCCGCGCTGCGGGCAATGCCATGATCAATGCGATCGGAAAAGCGAATGCTGCAGCCGAACCTCGCCGACACATGAACGAGCCTCCCGCTGTCGATTGAACTGCCGCCTCGGACGACGGTCTGCGGTCGCCCCAAAATACACCTGTTCGACCGCAGATGAAACGCGCTACCCGCAGCGGAACGCGGCCAGAGTCCGGCAAAGGCCTTGCCCGTTCGCTTGAACCTCTTCGAATGCGGGTCTTTCGCGGTCCGGCCGTGTGATGTAAGTTCGCGCCGAGGTCATGTTTTGACTGCAAGTCGAGGCTAGGACGAAAAACGGTAGGCCAGAACGAAAAACGGTGTACCTGCGCGAGCCAGGGACTGACCGCCGCGCCGGGATCGAAGGAGATTGAACATGCATTATCGGGTCTGATCGGCACAGTGGCGCTTGCGGCGCTCGCCTTGCCATGGGGCAACGCGAAAGCGGCGGATGCGAAATACCCGGATTGGAAGGGAGCGTGGGCGCGATTCATTGTGCCTGGGCTTGGCGGCCAACCTTCATTCGATCAGACCAAGCCGTGGGGCCGCGGCCAGCAGGCCCCGCTCACGCCGGAATATCAGAAGGTGTTGGATGAGAGCCTGGCCGACCAAGCCAATGGCGGCGAAGGCAATTTCTTCGATCACGCGGTACGGTGCCTTCCCGGGGGCATGCCGCTCAACATGATCGCATTCCGTCCGCTGGAATTCATTGTCAAGCCCAGCACCACTTACATCCTGATTGGCGGCGCGGAGCACTACCGGCGAATCTTCACCGACGGCCGCGATTGGCCAGCGGATCTCGAGCCGACCTACGCGGGCTACTCGATCGGGAAATGGCTGGATACCGACGGCGACGGAACTTACGACACGCTCGAAGTGGAGACGCGCGGGCCGTTCAAGGGTCCTCGTACCTACGATGCCACCGGCCTCCCTTTGGCATTCGACAATGAATCCACCTTCAAGGAGCGGATATATCGGGATAAGGCCGATCCCAAAATCATGCATGACGAAATCACTGTCATCGACCACGCGCTGACCCGCCCCTGGATCGTTGATAAGAAATACGTGCATAGCTCCGATCAGCATCCCAACTGGGACGAAGCCTATTGCACCGAAAATCCCTCGATGATCGCGATCGGCAAGGATAGCTATTGGCTGGGCGAAGACGGCATCCTGATGCCGGTCCGCAAGGATCAGCCGCCGCCCGACCTGCGCTATTTCAAGAAACGCTAGGCGATAAGATGCATCCGGCGCGAATGAATTCGCGCCGGGCCGTCGCTGTTCTCAAGCTCTCTTTCCGTGCGGGCCGCTACATCGCCGTCATTCGGCGCTGACACGCGATCCCCACCGCGCCCGCCATCGCAAGAGCGGCGAAACCCAAAAGGTATGCGTCACGCTCTTCTTCATTATTCCAGGTGCGCTGGAACGTATCTGCCCCTCGATTGAGGGCCGCACGCGCCGTGGTGGATGCGCTCACAACGAAATCTGAGCCGCGGCCAACAGCGTTTACCGCTGCATCGGCGAAATCGGATCCGCGGTCTGCCGCCACGTCGCTGGCGTGCGTCAACTGCGCCGTGGCATTCTGTGCCATCCCGCTCAGCTGACCGACGGTCTCCTGGGCCTTCGCGGTCAGCTGTCCAGCGGTTTCCTGAGCCGCCGCGGTCAATTGCCCGACGGTCTCCCCGGCCTGTGCGCTCAGCTGGCGCACGGTATCCGTTACCGAGTCCACAGTTGGCTTTGCTGCTTCAGCCCATTCCTCGACCGTGTCCCTCACCGTGGTCGCGAATTCCTCGCTGCGGGTAACGAAGTCGGAGGGAGGTGACCCGGCGGGCGTTCGAAGCAGGCTGACGACGCCGGCGCCCACCAGTATTGTCGTGATCGGCGGATGTCGCGCCAACCGCCACGCAACGCCTGCACCGATCGCAAGGGCGGCCACTGGATTGGCCATCGCACGCTGTTTGATGTCTTCGATCAGGTGGTGCGTGAAATCGGACACCTGGCTTTTGGTTTTGCTAACCGCCTGGTCCCGTGTCCCTCTCGCTTCGGCCACGAGATCATCCTTGAGATTCGTAACCGCGTCAGGGGAGCGCAGGCGCGTGAGGTCGCGGTTGAGGCGGGCGCGGGCGACCTCGACGTCGCGCTCCAACAGGTTGAGGCTTTCTTCGCTCATTGGGTGCCTCGGCTCGGCTGATCGGAAGATCCCGTTGCCTTATTGGCGAATGCGCCTGCCGCCTCCTGGGCTATTTCCTTCAGCCCATCCGGCGTGAGGCCGCGTTCGCTCGCCCGTTGCTTGATGCGCTCGCCGGCCTCACCGGCCGCTTCCATGAGGTTTTCACCTACTTTGGCCGCGGCATCGCTGATTGCCCTGCCGGCGGGACCGAAAGCCTGCGCTTCGATCTCGGTCGGGGGGAACATAGCGGCGAGGGCCGCCCCGGCGGCGATCCCGAGGACCGCGATCGCAAGCGGCTGCTCGCGCAGCACGTAACCGTAGCCTGACTGGACGCGGCTGCGTGCCGCGTCGGTAAACTGGTAAGCCTGGTCACCAAGGTTGCGGCCCATCTCGGTGGCGTAGCCGGTCATGGCCGAGGCGCGGTCGGAAATGTTGCGACCCATGTCAGCCGCGTAGCCGGTGACGGCGGACGCTTGGTCGGCCACGCTGCGGCCGATGTCGCTCGCGTAATCGGTCAGCGCGGAAGCCTGGTCCGAAATATTCCGCTGAACTTGGCCCGCATAGTCCGACGCCTGGGACGCATAGTCCCCGGCCGCGCGAGATACCCGGTCCGTCACGTCCGAAGCATAGGCTCCGGCTCGGTTCTTGACGTCCGATGCATAGGCACCAGCGTTCGACGCGTAGGAACCCGCGGTCTCCGACATGCGCGCGACGCGGCTCCGCTCACCTTGCCTCCGGGAGTTGTCAAAATCGCTATAGCGATAGACGTGTCGATGATTACCGGACGATTGCGTGCTCGTACTGAAGGTTCCGCGGCGCATCAGCATTGCAGCACCCGCCGCGAGCACCAACAGAGCCTCGGGATTGGCCTTTGCGGTTCGCATCAGCCAATCACCGGCCTGTCCGAAGGGCTGGTCGCCTGAATAAAGTGTCATGAGAATTGCTCCTTAGCTGTCCGAATGGTTTCGTTCATCTGCCTGATCGCTCGCGTCGGAAGCATGTCAGGCTGGGCGGCCGACCGGCCGCCGAAGAAGGCGATGGCGCCGATGATTGCCAACCCTGCCGCAACGATCAGGCACGCCCAGTGAAGCGCCAACCCTTCGCTGGCGATCGCAAAAATAATTGCTTCGGCAATGACCGCGAGGGTCAGTAGCCAAAACACGCCGGCTATTGCCATCCATACGCCGGCGAGCGCGGCCTGCTTCGCTTTGTCGGACAATTCGGCGGCGGCAAGCCGCATCTCCGTCCGCACTACCTCTGAAAGGTCGCCGACGGTATCGGCCAGACTGCGCGCCAACGTCGAGTTTTTGATCGTGTCATACACCATGGAACTGCTGGCCCCGTTCATTGCCGCGCTGCGACTGCGACGTACTCATCGCGTTGCCGCTTCTTCCAGCTGATGCCTGTTGCTGCCGATCATGCTGCCATTCGTCGCCACGCGGCTGCAGCGGCCATTCCCCAGCGCGGTGGCTTGAAGATCCATATCTAGCGGGGTTCGGAGCGACCTTGAGGAGGCGGAACAGGACGAAGCCGCAAGTGGCCGCTGCCGTGAATACCACCGCAGGCCGCCGCCGCGCGAAATCGGACGCGGTTGCCAGGAATTCTTCCGCGGACTGCCCTCGCACCGTATCGGAGAACTCGTCCACTTTGTCCGCCGCCAGCCGGGCAAAGTTGGCGAGCAGAGGAGACGTGCCAGCCAGATTGTCAGCTGCCATCCTGACGGAGCCGGCGAATTGTTGCGCCAACTCAGCTCCCGCGCCCACCTGCTCGTTAAAAAGATGCTTAGCTTTTTCCCCGGCATCCGCGACCATGGCGACCGCCGCTTGCCGACCTTGTTGTCCGGCCGCCTGGGCGGCCTCGCTCACCTTGGACAAGGCCTCGCCCGCTTTGGCGCTGATCTGTTCGGCGCTGCTGCCGGCAGTCGCGCCGCCTTGGCCGCCGCTTGCAGCGCCGGAGGTTTTCGCACTTCCACTGGAGCTGCTGCCGCTCGCGTTACTGGCTTTCGCGCCTCCGCCTGGAGAGCCTGCGCTGCTTCTGGCGCCGCCGGCAGAACTGGGTGCATTCCGCTGCTGACTGGACTGACTTTCGCTGGCGGAGCGTCCCGGTTCACTTGGCGAACTGCCCGCTCCTGAGTTTTGGCCGTTGGTCATGGAAAAGCTCCTTCTGTCCACCTTCCAACGAAGGGCGTGGCCTGTAAGTTCCACGTCACACGCAGGCATGAACGCGTAACGATAACGCGCGCCTTTCCAAGACTGCGAAGGGTGGATTGATCGCCGCCTAGGGTACCCGCGAGAATAACTCAAGCGGGCGCAGCGCCGTTCGCCACATCAAGCAGCTGATTTCTGCCGAGTGTTGGAGCAGTTAATCTCGCGGGAGCTCTATCCGAAGCGACTATTCAGCTGTCCTGACAATTCGTCGGGAATTTTCAAGAACCCCCGTCGCGAGGCCATCTGCTTTGTTGTCAGGCGACCCCGCAGCGTGGCCCGCGTGGCCGACGATCGTCATCGCTTGGGTGCGCTCTGCCAGCTGACGACCGACACGCCTTTTTCCGCATCGAGGACCTCGCGCGGTTCCGCTACGTAGCCGCGACCTTGCAGCACCTGCTCCGGTGTGCGGTCCGGCACACCGTGAAATACCGGGCGCCCACCCGGCAGTGTGATGCCGGGTGCGCGCGAGAGGTGAAATACATCGTAGCGATCGAGAAACCAGTCGAACACGTCCGGGCCGCCAATGATGCCGATGCGGCCCTGTTGAACTCCCAAAGCGGCTAGCGCCTCCTCGAACGGAGCGCCGGCGGGGTTCCACCGCAGCGCTTTGGGGGTGGACGGGTGAGGCGCCAAAGCGCGGATTCTGCGGGTCAGGATCAAACGGTGACGCAGATCGGAACGCGGCTGCTGCTCGTGCGAATGGCGGCCGTGAACCACGACATCGACGTGATCGAGGCCGTGTTGGAAAAAGCGCTGGTCCGCGTCAAACTTGAGTTTGTCCGGCATGATGCCGGCGGCATCGGCCAGCATCCCGTCTTCGGAAACGATTGCATAGCCTTCGATGTACAGTGGATTGGACATGGCGGAGCTTGTTGAGCAGGATGCGTTCAGCTCGAATCGCTTTCCCGGTTCTCTTCGATTGGGCGCATGATCTTTGTCCGAAACGGCCTGCGACCTTCCGGGATCATGCGCCAAATGGGTTATCTCCGTGTTCCCTGACCGCAGAGACCTTGCTGCTCTGAGAAGGGAACTTGCTACAGTCCGAACACCCAGACCACGGTGGCATTGCCTTGGTTGCGCAGCTCGGGTGTGCGGGCGACCGTGGCCCTGGTGTTGCGGGGCGGAGCCTCGCCGGGACCGGCGCAGCACAGGCCGGAGGCGATGGCGATGTATTGCCGGCCGTTCACGGCATAGGTCATCGGCGGCGCATTGAAGCCCGAGCCGACATTGATCCGCCACAGTTCGTCGAGCGTCCGGTCATCATATGCAAGAATGGTCCCGTCGATGAGGGCGGTGAGAACGATTCCGCCGCCGGTCGATAGCACGCCGGCCGAATTCGGATATGGCAGATCGGCGCGCTTCTTCACTTCGCCCGTTGTCGGATCGAGCATCACCAGCGCACCGGTCACGCGCGGCCCGCCGCCGATCGCACCGCCGAAGAATTTCCCCTTCACATGCGCGGTCACGTCCGGCGTGACGCTGCTGCAGCCTTCGTGCGTCGGCACGTAAAGCATGCCGGTGGCGCGGCTATAGGACGGCGGCCAGAAATTGGTGCCACCCGCGACTTCCGGGCAGACCCGCCGGGCGAGTTTGTCCCCGACCGTGTTCGCCGGCTCGGCATAGAGCTGCAAATCCTTCCCCGGGTCGTATTCGATCGGCTTGCCGGTCTTTGCATCGATTCCCTTGGTCCAGTTCACCTCGCGGACGGTCTGAACCGCCTTGAGGAACTGGCCGTTGATGCGATCGAACGTGTATTCGAAGCCGTTGCGGCCCGCGTGAACAACGAGCTTGCGATCCTCGCCGTTCACCTTGGCGTCGATGAGGATGTGGGCGCCGGTCTCGTCGTAATCGCGGTCATCGTTGGGCGTATATTGGTGATACCACCTGATGTTCCCGGTCGCGGCGTCGAAGGCGATGGCACTCGACGTATACAGATTGTCTCCCGGACGATAGCTGGCATCGAACGCCGGCACGGGATTGCCAGATCCCCAATAGGTCAGGTTGGTCGCGGGATCGTATGAGCCGGTGACGTAAAAGGCGCCGCCGCCGGTCTGCCAGGAATTGTGGTTCTTCCACGTCTCGCTGCCGGGTTCGCCGGGCGCCGGAATCGAGTAGGTCTTCCAACGCATGTCGCCCGTCTTGGGGTCGAGCGCGGTGACCCAGTTGCGCAGGCCGCGGTCGCCGCCGGAGCCACCGATCAAAATCTCGTCCTTGAGCGCGAGCGGGGCTGCCGTCAATTCGAGGTCGGCCTGGTCGAGCAGGTTCTTGTCCCATGCTACCCGCCCGGTTTCTTTGTCTGTCGCGATGACGCGGCCCTCATACCCGGTCACCGAAATCACGAGATTGTTCCACAGCGCAAGTCCCCGATTGCGGTCCTGCTTCTCAAGCTTCGGGTTCATCCGCCACACGATCGACCCGGACGTGCCGGACCGTACATCGATCTTGGAGACGATCCCCCAGCTGTCGACCATGTACATGAAGCCGTCCTCCACCAGCGGAGTGGCTTCAAGGCTCTCATTTGCCGAGGTGCCGCCGAGCGCAATGGCGAACAGCAGCTTGAGGCTGCCGACATTGGTCCGGTTGATGCGGTCGAGCGGCGAGAACCGCTGCGAGCTGTAGTCGTGGTGGTTCATCAGCCAGTTCTGCGGCTCGGGATTGACGAGCCGCTCGAAAGTGGTGTCGGCGGCATATGCGCCTCCGATCCCCGCCACCAGGGCGCCGGCGAACGCCGCGACCCCGCCCAGGCGCGCCCTGCGGCGCTTCGATGTGCTCTGCATGTTGGTCTCCTTCGGCAAACTTGATTGTGGGGGATATTCGGCAGGCAGGATAACCTTTGTGTACACCCGCATTTGACACATTTGCATTCCTGTGCCAGTCGCGCAGTAAAGGCCCTTTCCCCCTGCGGGAGAGGGTGTCGAGCGCCAACGGCGCGAGGCGGCGGGGGCTTGAGCCTGGCGGACATCAGCTCCGACAAGTGGAACGGTTTCGCCCGCCTCATCCGGCCCGACTACGTCGGGCCACCTTCTCCCGCCAGGGGGAGAAGGATTTTGGCCAGATACGCCGGCTACTTCCTGGCGTACAAGCAAATAGCTACAGCGTGAACACGAAGATCATTGTCGCCGACTTGCCAAGATTGCGCTTCTCCGGGGTTGTCGCCAGCCGGCCCATCGAGTTGCGGGTCAGCCCGGTCGCGATCGCGATATACTGCTTCCCGTTCACCGCATAGGTCATCGGCGGGGCATTAATGCCGGTGCCGACATTGAAGCTCCACAGTTCGTCGAGGGTCTGGTCGTCGAGGACCACCACCGTGCCCTCGATCATCGCGGTAACGACGAGACCTCCGGCCGTTGCAAGCGCGCCGGCCGTGTTGGCGTAAGGCATCTCCTTGCGGGTCTTGAGGTCGCCGGTCATCGGATCGAGAACGGAAATTCCGCTCGAGAGCCGCCCGTCATAGCTGAAGTCGCCGCCGTCGAAACGGCCGCGGACGTGACGGGTTTGATCGCGGGTGATGCTGGTGCAGCCTTCCAGTTCGGGGACGTAGAGCAGCCGTGTCCGGCCGCTATAGGCCGCCGACCAGAAATTGTTGCCGCCCGGCACCCCGGGACAAACGCCACTCGATTTGGCGCCCGTCAGAATTTTCGACACCGGGTTGGCGTAGGTCTGGAGGTCCTTGCCGGGATCGTAATCGAGCGGATGGCCGGTTTTGGGATCGATGCCCTTCGTCCAGGTCACCTCCGGCACGTACTGCGTTGCCTTCAGGAACTGGCCGTTGAGGCGATCGAATTCGTAAAAGAAGCCGTTGCGTCCGGCATGGGTGATGAGCTTGCGGTCGTCGCTTCCGAACCTGCCGTCGATCAGGATATGCGTGCCGACCTCATCGTAATCCATCGTGTCGTTGGGCGTGTACTGATGGAACCAGCGGATAGAGCCGGTCGTGGCATCGATGGCGAGCGCGCTGTTGGTATAGAGGTTGTCGCCGGGACGGTACGAGCTGTCGTATTTTGGCGTCGGGTTGCCGGCGCCCCAGTAGGTGATGTTGGTCGCCGGGTCATAGGAGCCGGTGACGTAGAACGCGCCGCCGCCGGTTTGCCATGCGTTGTTCTTGTCTTTCCAGGTCTCGCTACCGGGTTCGCCCGGTGCCGGGATCGAGTAGGTCTTCCAGCGCACATTCCCGTTCGCGGCGTCGAGCGCGACGAGCCAGCTGCGGGTGCCGGCGTCACCGCCGGAGGCGCCGACGATGATTTCGTCCTTGAGCGCGAGCGGCGCGGCGTTGAGCGTCACATCCGGCTGGTCGCGGAGGTCGCGCTGCCACACGATCTTGCCGCTGTCGCGGTCGGTCGCGATGACGCGGCCGTCATTGCTGGTGACGGAAATGACGAGATTGCCCCACAGCGCGACCCCGCGGTTGCGGTCGATCTTCTGCTGTCCCGGCTCCATCTTCCAGACGATGTCGCCACGCGTCCCGCTGCGCACGTCGATCTTGTAGACGACGCCCCATGCGTCGGGCACGTACATGAAGCCGTCATCGACCAGCGGTGTCGCCGTCAGGTTCTCATTGCCCGAGGTGCCCCCAAGCGCCACCGCGAAGGCGAGCCGCAGGTTCTTGACATTCGACTTGTTGATGATGTCGAGCGCGGAATAGCGCTGCGACCCATAGTCGTGATGGTTCATCAGCCAATTCTGCGGTTCGGGATTGACGAGCCGCTCGTAGGTCACGTCGGCGGCGCGCGCGGGCGCGGTCCCGGTCGCCAGGGCAAGCAGACCAGATGCGGCAAATGCCGCGAATTCCACGGCACGTGGTTTGGCTGGGGCTCTCATGGCCGCGCTCCTTCGTTTTGTCGAGTTGGTGGACTTTGTCGAACCGGGGCGAGCAGCGATACTAAACCACGCTCCGCGCAAATGCGATCACGGGCAGGTTATGTCGGCCCGCGGCTGAGTTGAGCGACAAGTGTCGCGCCGGGCGCGTGACCCGCCAGGTGATTTCCTCTGGAAATCGGGAACGGTGCGCGGTTGGCGCTGTGCCAAGCCGACGGTCCCCCGTACAGCGCTACGCCTCGTTCAGGCCGACGCCGCGTTCGGTCAGAAACTGTTGTGCCTTGCCCGTCAGCTTGTATTCCGCCGGCGGCTCCGCCTTTTCGACAAATCCACGCGCAATCAGCTCATCGAGATAGGGTTTTTTGCTGTCGCGCAGTGGCGTGCTGTCGCCCACGTCGCACAAGACTGCAATCTGATCGTCAGAAAGCGATACCTCGGTCTGTTCGTCTGACAGCGACTTCATTTGCACGTCCTCGTTCTGCGCGCTTGGCGAAGCGCTGCTGCTCGGGAGGGCTTTTCCCGGCACTCGATTGGGCCGGGTGCCGGCAGATGACCTGTGGATACCGGAACGGCATGGTCGCCATCTCGCAGAGAATCATAACAAGAACTCGGTCGGGTTTGGTTGCAGAGAACTCGCGTCGCCCCCGGTTCGTTTGCGTTCGCCGCATTCTCGTCCGCGCAACGTCACTGGATCAGCAACCGCAATGCGCCTGATCGGGCCTATCGCCGGTGCGCTCCTTTCCACCGCGGGCTGCTCGGTTGCGCATGCGGTGACCTGCTACGCATCTCCGGATGCCGTGAAACAGGCATCTCCGCAGGCGTGGCCGCTCTATACTTTGCGAGCGGAAGGGCACGCAGGCAGCAAATGCTGGTATGCGGGCACGCAGAGTTCCGCGCCTGCGCGCCCCCCGCGGCGACCTGAAGTTCTCAGCCCCGCGGACGCTCAAGCCCGGGCGCCGATCCCGCCCGCGGAGCCACAAGCACGGGGGTCAAAACGGCTACCGGCCCGTCCCGCCAAAACTGTGGCCAAAAGTGAAGAGCGGGGTGCATCGGAGACAACGGGGTCGGCAGGGTCGTTTGACGATCGCTTTTCCGGTGCATTCAGGTTTCCGCGCTGACGCCCGGCTGCGCGCGCCTGCCAAGGGGAATCCGAGACGAAGGTCACTCATGGCAGTTCGACTGCGTCCCTGGCGGTGGTCTCCAGGTTCGCCCGCAACAACGCCGCCTCATCGCTCGCCCATTGAGTAAAGGAAGCGGGGACCAGCTCCACCAAGCCGTAACGCAAGGCGAGACGCGGGCCGTCCGAGGCTTTTGGTGTTTTCGCTTGAGCGGGCGGGTCAGGGTCGGCTGCCAGACGTTGTGCCGGAAACAACGGCTGCGGAGAAGCAACCTCGGGCACAATCTCCCGCACGGCATCGATCGCCATTGCTTCGCCGTCGAAGCGAGACGCGAACGCCTCTCCTTGCGATGATGCCGGTTCATTCAGAACGAGTGCGGCAGCGCTCAAGCCGATCGCACATCCGGCCGCTGCCAGGGCCACATATAACAGGCCCCACGTGAGAGTGATGATAAACCCGCACAAACGACGCATGCTGCCCTCCCCGACTGAACACTCCAGGTGGGTAAGCATTCGTGAACGCCGCGAGTGGCTTATTTTAGCCGTATCGACGCCGGGAAGGCGGCATCGACAGGAGCGGAAAATGATGTGTGAGCGCTTCGGAAGGACCAACGGGTTTCTCGGGCGGCGTCGGGTGGGCGCGGCGCCAAAGCGCCGGAAATGACGCACAATATCGGGCACGGCCCCACGCGCAAAATTCCTACAAAGCTTCTCAGGTCATGCTGGACGGCGCGGGCACCGCGGAACGAACTTTTGGCCAAAGCTGCGAGTTTTCGGCCTCCTTTGCCCACTCTGACGTTCGACCTGACCGGAATCACGCATTCCGCGTGCCGGCGCTATTTCAGCGTGCCGGTCAGCTGCTCATAGAAGCGCCGGATCGCGGTTGCGCGCTGGTTCTCATAACCGCGCATGTTTTCGTATTGCGGCCAGTGGAGTGCGGCGACAGCCTGTTCCTCGGTCGCGCCGCTCGCGATCTGCTGGGCAACGCCATCGCGAATATCGACCAAAACCTGTCGAGCGCGGTCCAGTGCCGCCTTGGTGTCGCGGGGATCGGCCGGAATGGCGCCATGTCCCGGGATGTAAATATCGGCACCGAGAGCCTCGACCGTGTCGAGTGCCTTGAGCCAATCGACGCCATAGCCACTATCCATGAACGGAAACTGGTCGAGGAAAAATACCTCGCTGAGATAGGCGATGCGATCCTGCGGAACATAGATGATGCTATCCCCGCGCGTGTGCGCGCGGCCTACATAGAGGACCTGAATTTCCTTGCCGCCGAGATAAAGAGTCACATGGTCCCGAAACGTCTCATTCGGCAGCCTCGCCTTCTGTTCCTCGGGACTGGCCTTCTGCCGCTGCAACAGGGCGACAAGGTCGGTTCGGTAATTTTCCTGGCCGATCTTCCAGACGTCGGCATAGGCGAGATTGCCTCGCGAGTAATTGTCGTGGAATGTCGACGATACCAGAACGCGGATCGGCCGCTGTGTTGTCTTCGTGATCGCATCCCGCTCCGCCCGTCCCACCGCTTCGGAAGCAAGCGCATCAAGCACCACGACTCCATCGCTGGTGTCGACGACGCCGCTGGTGAACCCGCCCGCAGTGTAGGCGTAATGGCCGGGAATGATCTCGCGCAAAACTCCCGACGCCGAGCGTTCGGGAGCCGCCTGATCGTTCCCGCCGCGCTGGGCCTGCTGCGCGTAGGCCGAGCAGCCGACGAGCAGCGCAACAAGAACTCCCGGAATAGCTTTGCGCATGGCCTGTCTCCCCTGAGCTTGCGAAGGGTCGTACGCCTAATGGTTCGCCCCGGCTTCGTTTAAAAGTCCGGGCGGTCGGCAACCGGCATATGGTAGTCGAACAGGTTCGTGTTGTTCTCCGGGCAGATATCCTCGATAAGTGGCCGCTGCCCACGCTGATAGCGTTGGTAGGTCTGCCACGCATGATGAAACGTGTCGGGATCGTCGACCGTGACGTTCACTTCGAGCATGTTGCCGCCATCGATGATATGCCAGCGTTCGGTCACGTGCAGCTTGTCGGTATGCGGCGTGCGGAACGAATCCACGATCGTCCGCGAGTCAATGCCGATGGTGTCGATGACCAGCGTGTCGCCCTCGTAGCGGCCGACCGATTCACCGAACCATGACGGTTTGAGGTTCGCCGAATGGGGCACATCCAGATAGACTCTGCGGGCGTTCTGGCTTTGCTCTTCCACGATGACCACCTTGGTCGGCGTCTGCAGGAAGAAGAACGGTCCTGGCGCAAGCATGAACATGGGAACGCCCGCGGGCAGGCAGGACGACCCTCCCGTGAACTGGAGCTTGCCCGCGTCGACCTCGTCACTGTCCTTCTTCATCGACTCTTTGACCGAGGGCTTCAGATTGGGATTGGCGAGGTCGCCGAACCGGTTGCTCGTGCCTGCGGCCACAAAGATGTGACCAGAATCCTGCTGGACGGGCAGAGCCGAGCCCGGCACCGCGGGGAAGGCGCCCCCGAAAGGATGTGTCCATCCGCCGGGGCCGCGTTGCAAGGTTATTGCCGGACCGCTCTGCGCTGTCGCCGGAACGGCAAACGATAGGAGAAGCACTGTTACCGCAAGGGCCGATAACGCAAACCTCGCGCTGGACTTGCCCATGACATCCTCCCTGCCTTGCCGGCGATGCGTTTTGTCTACCGCGCTTGCCGCCGCGACCCCGCCCTGTTCCTAGGAGCCGCGTCCCCACAGCATGCAATAGCGTTCGACATTGCCGGGGAAATACTGCGCGTAATTGGCCCAGCTTTCGTATTTGGGCAGTTTGACCTCCTTCATCGCCGCATCGAAGCACTTGCCTTCGTTGGCAGCCTTTCGCGTTGCGGCGGAAACGTCCTGCAGATAACCGAGCACCTCGCGGGCGTCCTCCTTCGTTCCGAGACGCCCGCCCGGACCGGGGTGGCCCGGGATCATGCGGTCCCAGTCGAGGTCAAGCATCTTCTTGATGGACTCCTCGAACTCGAGCGGGAAGGTGTCGGGCATGTTCCGGAACTGGACCGACCTGACACGGACGGTATCGACCGTGAAAATGATTTTTTCCTTCGGCAGATACATGACGAGCGAATTGTCGGAGTGATTACGCCCGAGATAGAGAAGCCTCAGCGTGGTGCCGCCGAGGCTCGATGGTGCCGCCATCATCGTCGACGACGAGATCGGGAATGACCACGTCGGGATTGTTCACCGCCTCGAGATGCTGCTTGGCGCGACGATGGGCAATGAAGAGCGCGCCGAGGTCCTTGAACGGCTTGCCGCCGGCGATGTGATCGAAATGATGGTGACTGTAGATCAAATATTTGATCGGCTTATCCGTCACCTTACGGATTTCATCGATGTAGGTTTTGGCGGCGAGCGGCCGCAAATACCCGATCGGGTCGGTAGCGATCACGCCATCCGGCGTGACGACGAACATCGACTGATCGAAACCGTAGCGGAAAACATAGACGCCGTCGGTGCCTTCGACCTTGGTGGTGGAAAAGGACGGCGCCCTCTCTTGCGCCGGCGCCGTTGCCGAAAGCGCACTGCATAAAATGAACGCGCCCGCGATACCGATCCGCCACATGCCGCTCCCTCCCGCAAATATGAATATGTTCTTTGACCCGCTTAACCGATTTTGAGCATAACTCCCGAAGCGAAGCTCAGGCAAGCATGCCGCGATATCTGACGACAGAGTAGAATGTTTAAACCGGCCGAAGCAGCACATGGCGTTTCTTGCCGACCGACAGTTTGATCACGCCGTCGGCAGTGAGGTCGCGCGGGGTCAGCATCATTGTCTCGTCGTTCACCGCGGCGTCATTGACCTTTATGCCGCCCGCCTTGATGTGACGGCGCGCCTCGCTGTTTGACGCGGTGAGGCCGGCCTTGTGAAACGCCGTGAGCACGCCTAGCCCCCGTTCGAGGTCGCTCCGCGCCACTTCGATGCTGGGCAGGTTGGCGGCGAACGCCCCTTCCTCGAAAGCTTGGCGAGCTGTCGCGGCGGCGTCCTCCGCGGCGGCGCGCCCATGCAGCAGCGCGGTCGCCTCGGTGGCCAGGACCTTCTTTGCCTCGTTCACGTCTTCGCTGCGCAGAGCCGCCAGCCGGTCGATCTCATTGAGCGGCAGCACCGTGAACAGCTTCAGGAAACGCGCGACGTCGCCGTCCTCGGCGTTGCGCCAGTATTGCCAATACGCATAAGGCGAGACGAGTTTGGCATCGAGCCATACCGCACCGGCCGCCGTCTTGCCCATCTTGGCACCGGACGCTGTGGTGATCAGCGGCGAGGTCAGGGCGAACAGCTGCACGTTCGCCAGCCGGCGGCCAAGGTCGATGCCTGATACGATGTTGCCCCATTGGTCGGAGCCGCCCATCTGCAGCGCGCAGCCGCAGCGCCGATGAAGCTCGAAGAAGTCATAGGCCTGCAGGATCATGTAGTTGAATTCGAGGAACGACAGTTCCTGCTGGCGATCCAGCCGCAGCTTCACCGAATTGAAGGCAAGCATGCGATTGACCGAGAAATGACGGCCGACATCGCGGAGAAAATCCACGTAGTTGAGACCATTCAGCCAGTCGGCATTGTTGGCCATCACCGCATCGCGTGGACCATCGCCGAATTTGATGAATTTCGTGAACACCGCGCGGATGCCGACAAGATTTTGCGCGATCACTTCGTCGGTCAGCAAGCGGCGGCTCTCATCCTTGCCGGAGGGATCTCCGACGCGGGTCGTGCCCCCACCCATCAGCGCAATCGGGCGATGCCCCGTCTGCTGCAGCCAATAAAGCATCATGATCGGCACCAGTGAGCCGACATGCAGCGAGGCCGCGGTGCAATCGAAGCCGATATAGGCGGTGACGGTCCGCTCGCGCGCGAGCGCGTCGAGCGCATCGGGTTCGGAGACCTGATGAATGAAGCCGCGTTGCGACAGCACATTCAGAAAATCTGACTTGAAGGTTGTCATCCGGACAGCTCGACAAAAAGCAATTGGCCAAGGCAGCATTCCGTTGGGACGGTCAGTGCCTCCCGGAGAGGCTGCGGAGCACTGGATTGCCCGCTTTCGCGGGCAATGACAATGACTGGCATATATGGCACAGGGCGAGCCAACCGGACGGGATCGAGCGCGTGCTGCATTTCGCCTACGGATCGAACATGCACGTGCCGATGATGCGGCAACGCTGCCCGGGGGCGAGGCTCGACGGCCGCGCGGTCCTCCATGGCTACCGCTTCATCGTCACGAAGGACCGCTTCGCCTCGGTCGTGCCCGATCGGGGCGCATCGGTCCATGGCGTTTTGTGGCGACTGACTGACGCCGCGCGACCTCGCGGTGCTCAACGCCTATGAAAACCTCGCCGGTGGCCTCTATCGCGCCGCGCGTCTTCCCATAGAGGCGGGGGGCAGGACAATGTCGGCACTCGTCTATATTGGGCGCAGCCGTGCCTGCGGGGAAGCGCGGCCCGGCTACATGGACGTCGTGGTGGCCGCTGCCGAATGTGCCGGTTTTCCGCCACACTATGTCCGCACCTTGGCGCGGCTGCGCGGGGGGCCGATAATCCCAGCGCATGATCCCGAAAGGTTGCAGACCTTTCGGACAAAGATCATGCGCAGAATTATCCGCATCCGTCGTCGAGCGCAGACCGCGACCGATGCGCAAAAGGAGAACCGAGCGGGAGGCGATTTAAACTGAACGCATCCCGCTATGTCCGTCCGACAAGAGACCGGAGTGACGCGCCTTGGCAAACCAGGATCGGGAAATCAAGCGGCTGACGATCCGCGGGACCGTCCAGAAGATCGGGTTTCGCATGTGGGTCGAGCGGGAGGCCCTGTCGCTCGACCTCAAGGGCTGGGTGCGCAACCGCAGCGATGGTTCCGTCGAGGTACTGCTGGCCGGACCGTCACACGCCGTCGCCGCAATGATCGAACGCTGTCGCAACGGACCAAGGCTCGCCAAGGTCGAACAGGTCGATATCGAGAATGCGGCCGCGCTCGATCTCGGCTATCGCCGGCCCGGCGAAGCATTCTCGCTGATCGCGACCCAGTAGCTAGAGCGGGATGCGTTCAGTTTGAATTGCCTCCCGCTCGATCATGTTCTGCGCACCCGTCGCTGACCGCGCTCGACGACGGATGCGTGTTGATTTTGCGCATGATCTTGTCCGCAAAGTCTGCAACTTTACGGGATCATGCGCTATCGCCATGGGCGCTTACCTGCAGGCGCCAGAAACACGTCATGGAACGCTTCTTGCCGGCGCGAAAAGCTCCTCGAATTTCTGCTGCAGGACAGCGTCTACCCCCGCCATCGTTGTCGTGCAGCCGAGGTCGCGCAGGCTCGTCGCCCCATACCGCGGTTCCGTCACTCCGCAGGGCACGATGCCGTCGAAATGCGACAGGTCCGGCGCAACGTTCAGGCTGACGCCGTGCAGACTGACCCAACGTTTCACCCGGATGCCGATCGCGGCGATCTTGTCTTCACGGCCAAGCCCCTTATCCGGGCGCCGCACCCACACACCCACCCGATCTTCTCGCCGCTCGCCGGTGATGGCGAATGCGGCAAGGCTGCGGATCAGCCATTCCTCGAGATCGGCTACGAAGCGCCGCACGTCGGAGCCGCGGCGCCTCAGGTCGAGCATCACGTAGCAGACGCGTTGGCCGGGCCCATGATAGGTGAAGCGCCCGCCGCGCCCGGCCGCAAATACCGGGAAGCGACGGTCGCGCAATTCCTCGCCGCGCGCGCTGGTGCCGGACGTATAGAGGGGCGGATGCTCCAGCAGCCAGACGAGCTCCCCCGCGGCTCCGGCAGCAATTGCTGCGACGCGGGCCTCCATTTCCCCGAGCGCCGCCTGGTAGTCGACAGGAGAACGGGCAATGCGCCACTCCACCGATGCGCCGGTTGGATTAGCCTTGGGCAACGCCGCGATGCTCGCGCGCGTCGTCATCTTATGGATATGGGCGCGCTTCGGCGCCTTCGTCCGCTTACGCAGGCTGGCACTGTGCGCCTTTGAGGGCCGTGGTCACGGCGGGAATTTGGCTCGGCTCCGGCGAGAATGCACGGGCCACGATCAATCCCGTTATGGATGGCGACTTGACAATCAGCCGGTCCGCAGCCGTCACCTCTTCGTCATCGGGCAAATCCTCGCGCTGTTTGGTCGTCATCAGGTCGAGTTCGATCGACCGCCGGCCGGCGGCGCGGTCATTGATCGCGTAATAGGCGATGTCGTAGCGCGTGTAGAAGGTGACCGAGGTATAGGCTTGGCTCACCGGGACGGTCAGCTTGATCGGACCGCGCCCGAGGTCATAACGGCACACCGCGGTCGCAAAGGCCGGGTCCATGAATGGCACGCTGGATTTGTCCGGCGTCGGAGCCGGGAGCAGTGCAAATCCATTGGTTGGCGCCAGCGAGGCGAGACGCGCATAGGCATCCCGAGTTCCGGTGCGCGGTAGAATCAGGATGGTCGCGAGATGGACGATGCCGCCCATGACCAGGCCGGCGCCGATCCAGGCCAGCCAGCGGATCATCGGCAATTCTCCATCTGCAACGAGGGCATCGGCGCCTCGCGACCGGCGCGTGTCGCGATGCCGAGCGAAGTGTCGTAAAAGCGCATCATCAAGACATAGGCATCGATGCCGCCGGTAGGCAGCCAATTGCCGGGGCGCGCCCGCGGCGAAATGATGATATCGAAGTCGCCAGTGGCGTCGCGGATCAGTTCCTGACTGGTAAAGCCATAACGCTCAAGCGCGTTGGCCACCAAGCGTCCCGCCGGTGAATAGAGGGTCAATGTGAAGTAGCGCGCCGCCGGCGTGGTGCCGCGCACATGCACCTCGCAGCGGCCATCGAGAGGATGGCCGCCATCGTCCGTCGTTGCTGTGAACGCGATGCCATCGCCGGAGCCGACCGGAAGCTCGCCATTGCGCACGATTGCGGCGTGAGCATAGGGATCGACACCCACGGTCCCGCTGCGCGGATAGGCCGTCCATGCGCCAAGCGACAATGGGGCAAAGGCGAGATTCTGAGTGAGGGCATACCACGTCGAGCCGAGGCCGATGCCGGCAGCGACGGAGAACGAGAGCAGCAATCCGATCAGTAGGCGCATGGACGCAAGCGTTGCAAATTCGAGGCGATCAGGATCACAGATAAACCAAGGAATATCAAACCAGACTGGCGACCGGAGTCGCCATCCTGCGGGCTACGACCCGGAAGCGGCGTGGCCGGCTGCGCCCTCAATAAAAGCCTCGGCACTAACCTATTTGGCGGCGACCGTACCGACGCGCTTTTCCGCCCTCGCAGTTGCCGCCGCTGCGGGAACGGCCGAAGCATCGGCCGCGACCGGTGTTGTCGTCGCGTCCGGTGTTGCGGCGGCCGAAACGAGCGCGTGGCTTGCGTCGTCCAGCAACCGTTCGACGCGCAGCAACGCCTGGACGCCCTTGCTGGTAAGCATGGCCGGCTTGATCGGGCCGTCCTTATTGTCCTTATCGACGATCGGACCGATGGTGGCGCCATTCGGCGGCGCGCCGACGATCTGCTTCAGCTCAATTCCTTGGTGGGCGAAGGCCATGATGTCATGCCACGTTTGGGCCGGCAGTGAACCGCCCGTCATGCGGTTGAGCGGGCTGTAATCATCATTGCCGTACCATACGCCGCACACGAAGTTGCCGGTGTAGCCGACAAACCAGGCGTCGCGATAGGCATTGGTGGTCCCGGTCTTGCCCGCGGCCCGAATACCGTCCAGTATCGCCCGCTTGGCAGTGCCTTCCTCGACCACCTTGTTCATCATCATCGCCATCTCCGAGGCGACCTGCGGCGGGATCGCCTGGCTCGGCTGCTTGCCGTCACGATCGAACCGCCAGATGGTTTCGCCGGTCCCCGAGCGCACTTCCAGGATGGCATGCGGAGCCACGGCCTTGCCTTGATTTGGGAAGGTTGCATAGGCGACGGTGTGCTCGACGACGGTCACCTCGTCAGCCCCGATCGGCAGCGAAGGCGTATCCGGCAAGGGAGCCTTGATGCCCATGCGGCGTGCGGTCTGAACGATCTTGGCGCGGCCAACCTTGGGATTGCCGTTCCCCAGCGCAATCGACAGCTTCACCGGAACGACATTGATCGAACGGGTGATCGCCTGCGTCAGGGTCACCGACCCCGAGAAACTGCGGCCATAATTCTGCGGGCACCAGTTGCCGATGCAAACCGGACCGTCGACGACAACGCTCGTCGGCTTGAACCCATTCATGAGAGCCGTGGCGTAGACATAGGGCTTGAAAGAGGAGCCCGGCTGCCGGTAGGCGTCGGTGGCGCGGTTGAACTGGCTCGCATTGTAGTCGACGCCACCGACCATTGCGCGCACCGCGCCATCGAGATCGGCGACGACTGCGGCGCCCTGCTTTACGTGATAGTCGCGGCCGAACTGACGGATCTCGTTCTCGATCGTCTCCTCGGCGACCCGCTGCAGTGCCGGATCGAGTGCGGTGCGAACGACAAAGGCGCGGTCGGCGATGCTTCGCGGGAATGTGTCGGCGAGCTTGCGCATCTCGTCGAACGCGTAGTCGAGATAGTACCCGGGCGCGCCTTCGTCGCGCCGATCGATTGCAATCGCCGGGTTGCGCCGCGCGCCGAACACTTGGCCCTCGGTCATGAAGCCCGCCTCGACCAGATTATCGAGCACGACGTTGGCGCGCGCGCGAGCGGCCGGCAGGTTGACGTGTGGGGCGTATTTGGTCGGCGCCTTGAAAAGGCCGGCGAGCATTGCGGCTTCGGCAAGGTTCACGTCGCGAGCGGACTTGCCGAAATAGAACTGCGCCGCGGCATCGACGCCGAACGCGCCGCCGCCCATATAGGCGCGATCGAGATAAAGCTTGAGAATTTCATTTTTGGTGAGGCGTGTTTCCAGCCACAGCGCGAGAAAGGCTTCCTTCACCTTGCGCTCGACGGTACGCTCGTTGCTCAGGAACAGGTTCTTGGCAAGCTGCTGGGTGAGCGAAGAGCCGCCCTGCACGACGCCGCCGGCGCGTGCATTGGCGATGATGGCGCGGAATGTGCCACTGATATCGATACCGAAATGTTCATAGAACCGCCGATCCTCGGTGGCGAGCACCGCCTTGATCAGATGATCCGGCAGGTCGGCGAGCGAGACTGAATTGGAGTGCTTGATGCCGCGACTGCCGATCTCATTGCCGTAGCGGTCGAGAAATACCACCGCGAGTTCAGACTTCTTCAGCCAGTCCTCATCCGCGGTGTCGCGGAACGCAGGGACGGCGAGCATCAGCGCAAACAGCAGCCCGCCTGCGCCCAGGCTCACGGCCTCGGACAGCGGCTCAAGTATGAGCCAGCGCCGCCATCCGGAAACATAGAAGCGGTCCATGTAATCGCGAAATCGCTCAAACAGCTCGCGCGCAATGAGGCCGCTGCGGTATACCCCCGAATTGATCCGCGAATTGAAGTCGAGCATCCGATGCCGGAGGCGCTGCCTCCAGCCGGAAGTGGTCTGTTGAGGACCCTGTTCCTGCACGTGCGTTCCTTCGCGTGTTCGCCTGGCCGGTGACGCCAGGTCGGAAATCGCTCAAGGCGATATCCGTTCGCGTTCCATCCCCCCCGACGGCCTGTGAAAGAGCTGCCGCAAAGGCCGCTCCCGCACCCGAACCGGCGACTTGATCCGCACGTTCTAGCCGATGAGAAGGCCCGTGCCAATGTCGCACTCGCTGCAATTTCATCAAATATCGTCATTGGCGTGGCAAGACCGCGCGTCGCTGACGCCAATCGCAATAACAATATGATTGTCAGTCAGTTAACCAGAACTGCCAAGTGACGTGGATGCGCGGTTTTTGCCAAAACAACGAGTGGAATGGTATCCCTCAACCGTATACCCGGACGGGTCGCGCTTGCGTGACCATCGACGGCGCCTTGGATGGCGCGCGCACCCCCGTATTTGCGACCGCTCCCCGACGCGATGGCTCGCCGCGTCGGCGCGGCATTGCGGTGGCGAGAGGCGAGTTGCATGACCAGGGCGTGATTCTCCTCGCGTGTTCGCGCGGTGCAGCCTGGCGCATGATGCCGAAAAGTTGCAGGCTTTTCGGACGAAGATCATACTCAAAATCGACACGCATCCGTCGTCGAGAGCAGTCCGCGACCGTTGCGCAAAGCAGAATCGACCGGGATGATGCGATTCAAACTGAACGCATCCCCCTCTAGAGTTGCCGCCGGAGTCTAAACCATGGATCACACGCCGTTCTGGCGCCGTAAGAACCTTGCCGACATGACGGGGGCCGAATGGGAAAGCCTGTGCGACGGCTGCGGACGTTGTTGTCTCAACAAGCTCGAAGATGAGGACACCGGCCGCGTTTATTATACGGATGTGGGTTGCAGGCTGCTCGACAAGACGGCATGCCGCTGCAAGGATTACCCTCATCGCAGCGCGGCGGTCGAGGATTGTGTCCGTCTCGACCCGGAAAATGTCGCGACGCTGAAGTGGCTGCCGTCGACCTGCGCCTATCGGCTGATTGCGGAAGGCCGCGACCTTTACTGGTGGCATCCGCTGGTCTCCGGTGATCCGGAGAGCGTGCATGCGGCTGGGGTGTCCGTGCGCGGCCGTGTCGGTGTTTCCGAGCATGAGCTCGGCGACGAAGATTCTCGAGGATCGCATCGTCAGCTGGCCCACCCGGCTGCCTGCGCGGGCGAAAGCGCGTCGATGAGCGCTGCGAAGTGACGGGCTGCGCTGCTACAGGCGCATTTCACATGGCACCTGCGCGGCCCCCGCCGTTGAAAACGGCCTCTTTGCCGGTCATTGTGCCCACCCCATCCCGTAACCGACGATGAAATCGCGATGATGAGTTCTCCGTCCGCTCCGCGACGGGACAGTTTTGCTGATCTCCGCAGCCCGGTCGCGGCCGCGATCCCGGCCGGAGGTCCGCCTTCATCAGAAAAGGCATTCAACCCGCCGCTCGAACATTCTGCGGTGCGCGCGATCATCGCCGGGATCATGCTTGCCATGTTCTTGAGCGCGCTGGAACAAACGATTGTTGCGCCGGCGCTGCCGACCATCGGTGTCCTGCTCGGCGATCTCGAGAACCTGTCCTGGGTGGTGGGCGCCTACCTTCTGACCGCGACGGCGGTGACACCGCTGTTCGGAAAACTCTCCGATATCTACGGAAGGCCCGGCGTTCTGCTGGCGGGGGTTTCGATTTTCATCATCGGCTCGGTGGCCTGCGCACTCGCACCATCGCTGTGGGCGCTCGTGGCGGCTCGCGCGCTGCAAGGAATTGGGGGCGGCGGCATCTTGCCGATCGGACAAACCATCATCGCTGACCTGGTGCCGCCGAAAGAGCGGCCGCGCTACCAGACGCAATCCGCGGCCATGTTCATGATCGCGAGCGTCGTCGGGCCGGTGCTCGGCGGCTTTTTTACCGACCATCTGCATTGGTCGCTGATCTTCTGGATCAACGTGCCGCTCGGTGCGCTCGCCTTGTTCATGACGGAGCGTACGCTGCGCAAGCTGCCGCGCAACGAGCGCCCGCATCAGCTCGACTGGGCCGGTGCTGGCTTGATGGTGGCGGCCGCGTTTGCGCTGATGCTGGCCATGGCATGGGGTGGCGTGCGTTACCCCTGGGCGTCATGGCCGATTCTACTGTCGATCGCCGTCTCGACCGGGCTGTGGATGCTGTTCGGATGGCGGCTCGCGACCGCGGCCGAACCCTTCATTCCGACCGCGGTGCTGCGCGAGCGCGTCGTCACCGGGAATGTCGCCGCCGGCTTTTTCAGCATCGGGGCATTCATCGGCATGTCGGTCTATCTGCCGCTCTATCTCCAACTGGTGCACCGCGCCACCGCCTCGATCTCAGGTGTCGTGCTGATCGCCTTCACAGTCGGTACGGTGGTGGGCGCCTTCGGAGCCGGCCGTGCGCTCGGACGCCACCGGCATTACATGCGGGTCCCGCGCGCCGGCCTGCTGCTTGCGATCATTGCCGTCGGATTGATGGCGGCGTTCGGATCGAAGCTGTCGCTGGGCTTCGTCGCCTTGCTGCTGTTCCTCTCCGGAGCGGGAATAGGCACCATGTTCCCGGTCACCACGGTCCTCATCCAGAATGCGGTGCAGCCGCATCAGTTCGGCGTCGCGACGGGCACGCTGAACTTTTTCCGGCTGCTCGGCGGCACCATCGTGGTCGCCGGCTTCGGTGCGATCGTGCTTGGCAGCGCGGGGAGCTCGGGCGGCCTTCATGCGCTCGACCGGCTGTCGCGAACGGAACCGCCCGCGAGCGCCGATCTGGCGGCTTTAGGCAATACGTTTGCCTCAGTGTTTTCCTGGGTCTTTGCTGCGGCGGCCCTGTGCCTCGCCGCCGCCCTTATCGCCCTCGCCTTCGTCGAGGAACGGCCGCTCCGCGGTCGCGGGCCGCCGCAAGGGCTTGCCGGCGCTTGAGTTGGGTCAACAAAAACGGCTCGCGACAGGAGTGCGAGCCGTCTGTGGGTCGTGCGTTTTTGCCGGCTCACGCCAGCGAGGGATGATGACAGCGCCCTATTGAGGGAAACGTCCCGCTGCCCGCGCCGCCCGCACTTCGCTGATTCCCTTGACCTGTGAGATGTCGCGGTGCGGTTCGCCGCAGACGTAATCCTCGAGCCGGACGTCATTGCGCAGAGCGTAGGTGAAGCGAGCCTGCCAATCCCGCGAGTAGTTCTGCGGGTCGTGGATCGTGATCACGTCCTCGAGCTCGTTCGGGCCAGTTCGGCGAACGCGCTCGACCGTGTGGAGGTCGTCGGAGAGCGGAGTGCCGGTCGAGTTGGCGAACATCTTGTCCTTGAAGCCCGCGGTCTCGATGACGAGCGTGTCGCCTTCGAAATGGCCGACGGAGTGCCCATTGTAATACGGGAAGATCGACAGGTCGTCGTCGCTCTGCTGCTTCTTGTCGAGTGCGACGGTGCGGATCTGATGGTTGAGTTCGTAGATGATCGTGACCTGCCCCGGGGGCGCCTGGATGACTTCGAAAGGATAAGGCGTTGCGAGAACGCGCGGTACGCCGTCCGGCACGCAGAACTTGCGCGCATTGTCGGGCAGCGAGCCATCCTTCAGCCCGGCCATGTTCTTCGCATACTGCTCCTTGCCGGCCGCGGTGAACGGCAATTCGCCGCCGCCGACCGGTTCAATCTTCGGGCTGTATGTCGTCGCCCAGTAGGTGCCCGAAATATCCGGGGCTTCGGCTGCATAAGCAGACGCTGACAACGCCGATGCCGCCAACAGGGCGACTACTACCGAGCCTGCCCGAGTACGCACGTGGACTTTCATCTGGTCCCTCCCAAGGATTGCTGTGACCAACACCGAGACTCCGTCTGCCTTATGGCCGCGGCTGCGGCCGTCCCGCATGAACTCTTCGGCTTCGGCGGGTACGGCTCCTGCCTTGACCAGCCTATACCGAAGGTTAGCATGGTACGAGCAAAAAAGAACGCTTGTCCATGCGGCGCGACGTTGATTGCCGCCAGAGTAGCGATCGGGTGCGGCAAACGGATGTCATCCACCCAGACCCTTTCCCTCTCATGAGGTCCGCACGCAATGATTGCAAAGGTGGCGCGCAGGCTGTCGCTTGCCGTGGATTGCGCTTTACACCTCGGAGCAGCTATGAAATTATACACCGTGGCTTGCTCTCTTTAGAGAGAATGGCCAGAGAATCCCGGAGATGGAGACGCCAATGAAGTTGAAGGCATTCGGACTTGCGGGCATCGCGGTCGCGATGTTTGCGGTACCTGCGATTGCACATCACTCCTTCGCGATGTTCGATGCGGAAAAGACCACGAACCTGGAAGGCACCGTGAAGGAATTCCAGTGGACCAATCCGCATGCGTGGATCATGCTGAATGTCGCCAAAGAGGGCGGCGGTGACCAGCAATGGGCGATCGAAATGAATGGCCCCGGCGGTCTCGCGCGGCAGGGCTGGCGTCCGAAGACGTTGACCCCGGGGATGCCGATCAAACTGACGGTCCACCCGCTCCGGGACGGCTCGGCCGGCGGCCAGTTCATGTCCATCACGCTTCCCGACGGAACGAAGATGGGCCAGGGCGCCGCACAGGGACCTGGCGGCGCGCCGGGTGGCCAGGGCGGCGCGCCGGGTGGCGCTCCCCGCGAATAAATTTCGCAAATCCAGGAAGCGTCTTCATGCCGTCATGACTTGGCAGGAAGAACCAGAGGCGGGAACCTTCCCGCCTTTGGAACGAGGTCTGGAGATTGTTACGCGCCCCCTTGGGCGCGTAAATTTTTTTTGGTCTCAACCGCAGGGCGCCATAATCGTTGCGCATTGCGCCGATCCCTCATCTACGCTCGCCGAAATCAAATCGGTGT
The DNA here is from genome assembly GCA_963844635.1 of uncultured Alphaproteobacteria bacterium. Taxonomy (GTDB): domain Bacteria; phylum Pseudomonadota; class Alphaproteobacteria; order Rhizobiales; family Xanthobacteraceae; genus JAJPKK01. The sequence goes on along the minus strand of CAWJPD010000005.1, from coordinate 645,049 downwards.
CGCCGGGCGGCAGCGTCCAAATGGCCTGAATAGGGTAGGGCAGCGCCGACCGCAAACGGGCGGGCGCACGCGTGTGCTACGTGTTGCGTTGCGTGAATGAAAAGCCGTATCAGACGGAAAAGCTGGTGCCACAGCCGCAGGAGGCGGTCGCAACCGGATTATTGATTTTGAAGGAAACCCCGATCAGATCCTCGACGAAGTCGATTTCTGCGCCGGCCATATATTGCACCGAGATCGGATCGACGAGCACGACAGCGCCGTCTCGCGCTAACACGAGGTCGTCGTCAGCTTTGACATCCACCAGGTCAAATTTGTACTGAAATCCGGAGCAGCCACCGCCGGCGACGCTGACGCGCAACATGGATCCCGGTGGTTCCGCCCTCAGGATCTGACCGATCCGACGTGCCGCCCGTTCCGTCAATACAATCGAGCTTTCGCCTGGAGCCATTGTCAGTCCTCTGGGCCAATAAGTTATGTGCGCCGCGGTTGGTCGTCAACGGCATGGATGCGCGATGTCTCAGGTTGCAATGCCATCAAACGCCGGACGGCGTGAACAGGTGCCGAGATGGCGGTAAGCGCCCTTCGCGGACGCGCGGCCTATGCCTCCGATCCCGCGCTTTCGCGTGGGCGGCTCTATGACGAGCCGCCGAGCCCCACGCGCAGCGAGTTCCGCCGCGACTGCGACCGCATCATCCATTCCACCGCGTTCCGCCGGCTTGCGCACAAGACACAGGTCTTCGTGTTTCACGAAGGCGACCATTACCGCACACGGCTCACGCACACCCTCGAAGTCGCCCAGATTGCGCGCTCCCTCGCGCGGGCGCTCGGCCTCGACGAGGATCTCGCGGAGGCTTGCGCGCTTGGTCACGACCTCGGTCACACCCCCTTTGGCCACTCCGGCGAGCGCGCGCTCGACCGTTGCCTCGCCGCCGAGGGCGGGTTCGACCACAATGCGCAAACCCTCGCAGTGGTGACCCGCCTCGAGCGCCGCTATGCGTCTTTTGACGAACTCAACCTCACTTGGGAGACCCTCGAAGGCCTTGTCAAACACAATGGGCCGCTCGCTGATACGCGGGCGCCACAGGTCAAGAGCGCGCGAGCACCACCGGCGCGAGAGATCGCGGAATACTGCCTGCGCCACGACCTCAAGCTGGCCCGCTATCCGGGCGCGGAAGCCCAGGCCGGAGCCATCGCCGATGACATTGCCTATGATGCGCACGACATCGACGACGGCCTGCGCGCGGACTTCTTCGTCATCGACGAACTCGCGGAACTGCCGCTGCTCGGTGCGATACTCAAGGATATCCGTGACCGCCATGGCGAGATTGCACCGGCGCGCCGCGCCCATGAACTCGTGCGCCGTTTGATCGCGCAGATGATCGAGGACGTGATCGCGGAATCGACGCGGCTCATCGCACTTTGCAATCCGCAGTCGTCCGCGGAGACTCCGCCGCTTCGATGCACCCGCGGTCGCATTCTCGCCGGAGATGGCGGCCCAAGATCGCGCGATCAAGGGTTTCCTGCTTCGGCGCATGTACCGGCACCCGCGCATCGTCCGCATCATGGAAAATGCCGAGAGTGTCGTCGTCGATTTGTTCGGCCATTATCTCAAATGCGGGACCGACCTGCCCCAGCGTGACCTGAAATCCGGTACGCTGCAGCCCCGTCACATTGCGGACTTCATCGCCGGCATGACCGACCGCTACGCGATGATCGAGCATTCGCGGCTTTTTGACTCGACCCCGGAATTACGTTAGGGCCGCGGACGCCGCCTAGGCGCGTTTGCGCCGCTGCCGACGCTGATCTCGAAAACGCACATGAACGTCTTCAATACCTTTACGGGTCATGTCCGCGCTGCGGCTGAAGCCCTTGGCAGGGCAGGCCTGTTCTCCGGTACGCCCGATCTGGGGCGGATCGTCGTGGAACCGCCGCGTGATGCGAGCCACGGCGACCTTGCCACCAATGCGGCGCTGGTGCTGGCCAAAGAGGCCGGCATGCCGCCGCGGGCGCTTGCCGAACGGCTCGCCGCCGAGCTCGGCAAGCGAAGCGAGATCGTGCGAATTGCCGTGGCTGGTCCCGGGTTCATCAACATGACGCTCGACAGCGACGTGTGGCGCGAGGCGCTGCGCGCCGCAATCCTCGCCGGTCCCGACTTCGGACGCAGCGATCTCGGCCGTGCCGAGCCCGTCAATGTGGAATACGTTTCCGCAAATCCGACGGGGCCGATGCATATTGGGCATTGTCGCGGTGCCGCGTTCGGCGACGCACTTGCGAGCCTGTTGGCCTTCGCCGGCTTTGCCGTGACGCGGGAGTACTACATCAACGATGCGGGCGCTCAGGTCGATGCGCTCGCGCGCTCGGCCTATTTGCGCTACCGCGAGGCGCTCGGGGAGAGTGGGATCGTTATTCCCGAGGGGCTTTACCCCGGCGAGTACCTCAAGCCTGTCGGCATGGCGCTGGCCGCGAGCTATGGCGACACTCTCAAGGCGATGCCGGAAGCGCAATGGCTGCCGTTGGTGCGCGCCACCGCGATTGCCATGATGATGGCGGAAATCCGCGAAGACCTGGCCGCCCTCGGGGTGCGGCATGATGTCTTTTTCTCGGAGCGCTCTTTGGTGGCGGGCGACTGCGATGAGGTCGCGACCACAATCGCATCGCTCCGAGCGGGAGGCAAGGTCTACGAGGGACGCCTCCCGCCGCCGAAGGGCGCATCCGATGATGACTGGGAAGACCGGGAGCAGACCCTGTTCCGCTCCACCGAATTCGGCGACGATGTCGATCGCCCGCTCCGCAAGTCAGACGGCAGCTACACCTACTTTGCTTCCGACATTGCCTATCACAAGTCGAAGGTCGATCGCGGCTTCCGTACCCTGATCGACGTTTGGGGCGCCGACCATGGCGGCTACATCAAACGGATGCAGGCCGCGGTCGCTGCCGTGAGCGGGGGAATCGCAGTCCTCGATGTCAAAATCATTCAACTGGTCAAGCTTTTGCGGGCCGGTGAGCCAGTAAAAATGTCAAAAAGATCAGGGGAGTTGGTCACATTACGTGAAGTTGTTGACGAAGTCGGCCGCGATGCGACCCGCTTCATGATGCTCAACCGCAAAAACGATGCCGTCCTTGAATTTGATCTTGCCAAGGTGATCGAGCAGTCCCGCGACAATCCGGTTTTCTACGTGCAATATGGACATGCGCGGGGCCAATCCGTATTCCGCAATGCCCACTCGGTCATCGAAACGCTACCGGATGATCGGCCCGAGCGTGCCCACATGTTATCGCACGCTTCTCTTTCGCGGCTCGAAGACACTGCGGAGCTCGCGTTGATGCGGCGAATCGGACTATATTCTCGTCTTGTTGAATCTGCTGCCTTGGCGCATGAGCCGCACCGTATCGCATTCTATCTCTACGACACCGCCAGCGAGTTCCATGCGCTCTGGACCAAAGGCAAGGATGCGCCATATTTACGCTTCATTATCCAGAATGATCCAGAACTGACCATGGCTCGTCTCGCATTAGTGCAGGGCGTGGTGACAGTACTTGCTTCCGGGCTCGCTATTCTGGGGGTCGGTGCGCCCAATGAGATGCGATCAGCCCGGCGCGGCCGGTCGTGATGACCTGCAATCGCGGCACGCCTTGGCCAGCCTGGATGGCGGCGTCGGATGAGATGCGGTAGCATCATGCCGGATGAGGTTGCGATAGCATAATGTCCGACGCCACGTTCTCTCGCCCCGGGCGCCCATTCCTGCCGCGCGCATCTGATCAGGATTTTGCGGACACGCCGGCACCTGATCCGAACTTGCCGGAAGGTGCAAGCCGTTTCGGACCTCTTCCGGACCCGCTGCTCGAACTCGCACGTTTGATTGGCGAGAGCGACCCCTTCGCGCTCAGGAAAGAGCGCGAGCAATGGAAAGACGATGGGCTCGCGGGGCCGCATGCCCCGTCGGACCGGCTCGCAGGGGAGGGCGGTCGCACCCGTTTGCCCGACGATCGCGTTGGCCCTTACGGAGCACCACCGGAAACGCCGTGGCCCGACCATCGGCGCAATGATTATCCGGCGAAGGACGGCGCGAGGGGTGATTTCGATCGCCCTGATTACACCGCCAGCAGTGGGCTCCGTGAGGAATTCGAGCGCCAGCATCTGTCGTCGCAGGACCGTTCCGGGACGGAAACCGAGCGCCGTGATTCCGGTCGGCGGGATAGCCTTGAACGGGAGTTCGAGCAACAGAATTTCCCACGCTTCGATCCGCCCGCGAGCGGCAGCCTCGAAAAGGAATTTGAGAGACAGAATTTTTCGCGACAGGGTTCATCGGAACGCGATGGCGGCAACCGGGAATTCGACCGGCAGAATTTTTCGCGACAGGGTTCATCGGAACGCGATGGGGGTCACCGGGAATCCGAGCGGCAGAATTTGTCGCGACAGAGTTCCTCTGAACGCGATGGCGACCACCGCGAATTTGATCGCCAGGGTTTTTCGCGGCGGGAAGTCCTTGGAACGCGATGGCGGTCACCGGGAATCCGAGCGACAGAATTTGTCGCGACAGAGTTCCTCTGAACGCGATGGCGACCACCGCGAATTTGATCGCCAGGATTTTTCGCGACGGAGTTCTTCCGAACGCGACGGCGGCGATCGGGACTTTGATCGCCAGGATTTTTCGCGACAGAGTTCTTCCGAACGCGACGGCGCCGATCGGGAATTCGAGAGGCAGCAGGAACGTTACCAGCCCGAACCCCCTCCGCAAGACTTGGGCCGGCAGAATTTCGCCACCCGCAATTCGTATCGCTCCGATGCTCCCTCGCGCGAGTTCGGGCGACAAAACTTTGCGCCGGTTCAAAACCCGCGGCCGGAGCCGCCGCGGCGCGACTTTGAGCGACCGGGTCTTGAGCGCCAGAACGCTTCCCCGCAGCAAGGCTTTCGGTCGCAAGCCGGGGCTGGCCGTCCCGGCGAAATTCCGCGCTTCGAAACGCAGCGGGACTTGCCGCTGCGCGAACGGAATGAATCGGGTTGGCAGAATCCGGCAGGGACCCACCCAGCGTCCTCCTATCAGCCGGATGGCGCGCAAGCTCCGAAACAGGCGGCGGCGGTTGCCGCTGTTGCGGCGCCGGCGTCTTCCCCGACTGACATGGCCTCGGCCGAGCAGGATTATCCGCAGGAGAGCGAGCAAGTTGCCACGCTGCCGATGCAGCTTGAGGCAGCGTATCCGGCGCAGGCGGAATATCCCGGCGACTATGGCGAAGCGGGCCATGATGACGGGTATGATTACGCGGCCGAGCAGGATGCCTATGCGAACGACGACAGGGAATGGGGCCTGACGCGGCGCAACACGACGAAAATCGTTATTGCCGTGCTGGTGCTTGCAGTGTGTGGCGGCGCCGCTTTCGGCTATCGAACGATTTTCAAAAACACCACCCAGGGACCGCCACCGCTTATCCACGCCGATTCTTCGCCAACCCGGATGGTCCCTGCCGCTTCCGGCGAGGCGAACGGAAAGGCCATTAACGAGCGGCTTGGCGGCGCCGGCTTGGAACGCTTGGCGCGACGTGAAGAGGATCCAGTTGAATTGCGCGAAGCCCCCCGATCCGGCAACGCCATCGTTCCCGGCGTGCCGTTCGCGGGTGTCGCTCCGGCGCCTTCCGCGGGGGCGCCCGCTTCGGCTGCTGCTGCGCCTGGCTCATCTTCTTCGCTGACGGAACCGAAGCGCGTGCGGACCGTGACGATCAGGGCGGACCAGGGGGGGATGCCCGGCTCTCCTCCGCCCGCCCCGCGCGCCGGCCGTCCCACCGCGGCGCCGGCGGCGACCGGTCCGCTGGGTGTCGTCCCGCAAGCAATGGCGGACGCGTCGCCGGCACCGCGCACTGCTTCCCCGCAATCGCCAGCGCCAGAGGGTGGCTTTGTCGTGCAACTCTCGGCGCAAAAGAGCGAGGCAGAGGCTCAATCGACCTTGCACGCGATGCAGTCGCGCTATTCGGTTCTGAACGGGCAGCGGACGTTAGTTCGCCGCAAGGACCAAGGGGATCGCGGCGTCTTCTATGCCGCCCAGGTTGGACCGTTTACATCGAAGAACGAGGCGGACCAGCTGTGCGACAGCCTCAAGACGGCAGGCGGGACCTGTTTCGTGCAGAGGAACTGACCGACCCTTGAGGCGAGCGGCGACGGGCGTGGCGGTGGCTGCCTGGGAAATCGGCGGCTGCGGTCGTGGCAACTGCGAAAGCAGGCATTTCCGAACTTGGCCACTCGGGGCCCGGCCGTCGCTGGGCGAATTTGTCATGGAAGAACAAGCAGTGCTTGTCGATAGACCTCCGAACGTGCCACTCCGCTCGACCGGGCACCGTTGTGGCTTGTTACCATTACCGCGAAGCACCTTCAGCTTGTCGCCAGGAGCGAAGCGCCGGGCAATCCTAGCCATCCCATTGTTCGAAGGCTGATCCGGTCATGGCCCCGCGGGCGTTCATCACCGGTCTCGCCGGAACCGAAATCGCGCCGGAGGAGCAGGCATTCCTGCGCGAGTCCTCGCCCTGGGGGCTGATCCTGTTCGCGCGCAACATCAACAATCCGCAGCAAGTGCGCCGCTTGGTGGATGAGTTCCGCGATATCTGCAGGCGAACCGATGCCCCGGTCCTGGTGGATCAGGAAGGCGGCCGTGTGCAGCGGCTCGGGCCTCCGTATTGGCCCGCCTATCCGGCAGGGGCGACTTATGGAGCGCTCTATCGGTACGATCCGCGACTTGGCTTGGCCGCTGCCCGCCTCGGCGGCCGCCTGATTGCCGCGGACCTTGCGGGCCTCGGGATCACGGTCTCCTGTCTGCCGCTTGCCGACGTACCCGTTGCCGGTGCGAACGCGGTGATCGGAGAACGGGCCTATGGGGATACCCCCGGCCAAGTCTCCGCTCTCGCGAGCGCAGTAGCAGAGGGACTTGCGGCGGGCGGCGTGCTGCCGGTCCTCAAGCATCTGCCTGGCCATGGACGCGCCGCCGCGGATAGCCATGAGCGCCTGCCGGTCGTCGATGCCGACATTGCAGTTCTCGAGGCGACCGACTTTGCCGCTTTCATGCCGCTCGCGGACCTCCCGCTCGGCATGACGGCTCATGTCCTGTTCACAGCCCTGGACCGGGGGATTCCGCGACGACATCCGCCGTTATCATCCATCGAGTGATTCGAGACCTGATTGGATTTTCCGGCGCCCTGATGAGCGATGATATTTCCATGGGCGCCCTGTCGGGAACGATCGGCCAGCGCGCGGCTCGCGCACTGTCGGCGGGCTGCGACCTCGTCCTGCACTGCAATGGCAAACTTGCGGAAATGCGCGAAGTTGCCGCGGCCTGCGCGCCGCTTGCCGGAGCCGCGCTGGAGCGCACCGAGCGGGCTTTGGCCCAGCGCCGCGACGGCGATCATATCGACCTCGCCGAAGCGCGCTCGCGCTTTGCCGCGTTGCTGGAGCGTCGATTGGGAACGGTGTCGGCATGACTGATGGGCTTGGCGCTGCTGACGGAGATATTTTCGTCGAGGACGCCGCGAACGATCGCGGCAGCGACGAGCCGAGCCTGATCGTCGACGTTGAAGGCTTTGAAGGGCCGCTCGATCTTCTGCTCACTCTGGCCCGCCAGCAGAAAGTGGATCTCGCCAAAATTTCGATTCTCGCGCTCGCCAATCAGTACCTGTCGTTCATCGAGCAGGCCCGGCGCATGCGACTGGAACTGGCGGCCGATTACCTCGTGATGGCGGCATGGCTTGCTTATCTCAAGTCGCGGCTGCTCTTACCCGAACCCACCGCTCCCGAAGGGATGAGCGCGGCCGACCTCGCCAAAGCACTGGCCCTGCGGTTGCGACGGCTTGAAGCCTATCGCGAGGCCGGGACCAAGCTTTTCGAACGGGCCCGCCTTGGTCGTGACGTGTTCGCGCGCGGCAACCCTGAGCCGATCGCCGAACTTAAGCGCTTGCAATGGACGACAACGCTCTATGACCTGATCCGCGCTTACGCGACCGAGCGCCAGCGCCACGCCTTGCGGCGGGTCCGCTTCGCCCGGCGGAAAGTATGGTCGCTTGCAGAGGCCCGCGCCATTCTCGGATCGCTGCTCGGCAGCGCCTGCGACTGGAGTCGGCTTGACGAATACCTCGTCGCCTACCTGGTCGAGCCGTCGATGCGGGCGACGGTGTATGCCTCCACCCTTGCGGCGATGCTCGAACTTGCGCGCGAAGGTGCCGTCGACATTCATCAGGCAGCCGCATTCGCGCCGATTTATCTGCGCAAGCGGCAAGATGCTCGCGCCGCGGGAGACAGCGTACATCCATGAGAGCGTGAGCGGCACGCAGCGCTCCACACGACACGGAGGAGGATAACCCGAATGGAGGGCTTAGCCGAGTTGCGGTCAGACCCCTTCGACATGGGCGAAAGCGGGGAAGCTGAAAGCGAAACGGCATGCGGGACGCGACCCGAAGAGCTGCGGCTGCTGGAGGCGCTGCTGTTTGCCGCGCCGGCCCCGCTGGATGAGAAGACTCTGGCGCGGCATATGCCGGGTGGGGTCGACCTGCGCGCGCGCCTTCGGCAGCTGCAGGTCGAGTATGCGCCGCGCGGCGTCAACCTCGTCCACATCGGCAACTGCTGGACCTTCCGCACCGCCAACGATCTAGCTTGGCTACTCACGCATGAGGCGATCGAGCCGAGGAAGCTGTCCCGCGCGGCGACCGAGACGCTCGCGATCATTGCCTACCATCAACCGGTCACGCGCGCGGAAATCGAAGAAATCCGTGGCGTTTCCGCAGCCAAGGGCACACTCGACGTGCTTTTGGAAACCGGCTGGGTGCGCCCGCGAGGCCGCCGCAAGGCGCCAGGCCGGCCGCTGACCTACGGAACAACGGCGGAATTCCTGTCCCATTTCGGACTGGAGGCGATCGGCGACTTGCCGGGTCTTGACGATCTCAAGGGTGCGGGATTGTTCGATGGCACGCTGCCGGCAGGCTTCAATGTCCCCGAGCCTTCCGACGCCGAAACGCTGCGGGAGGACGAGGACCCGCTTGAGCCGGGCGACCTCGATCTCGGCCTCGCACCGCGTCCTGACCTGGAACAGACGTAATCGGTCGGCTGCGGCGAACCGGTCCTTGTTTTTACCGTTCCCGAAGCCTAATTTTCGAGAAAGTCGAAAGGCGAGGTCCTGAGAAGGAGCCTTGTCGCGGAGGTTGCACGATGGGTTCGATGAGCATTTGGCACTGGATCGTGGTGATCGGCGTCGTGCTCCTGCTGTTCGGACGGGGCAAGATTTCCGAACTGATGGGCGATGTCGCACAGGGCATCAAGGCGTTCAAGAAAGGCATGACCGAGGAGGAAACCGCGAAGGTTGAGCCTCCGAAGGTCGATCCGATCAAATCGCTCGATCATCGCTCGACAGCTGAGGCTGCCGCCTCGGGCGCAAAGACCCGTGCCGAGGTGTAGCGTTGGACTTTGACGTTTCGTTCCTTCTTTGACGTCGTGGGAAAGCCAAACCTCGGAGACGGAACGTCATCAGGCTACGACATGGCGGTAGGGGGCGCAGCTTCGCGGACGGATGGCGCGCCAAGCGTGGGCGCGGGCGCGGTCGCTGCCGCGGAGTTCAGTCACGATGTTCGACTTCAGCTGGGGTGAGCTGCTGCTGATTGGCGCGGTGGCCCTGATCGTCATCGGGCCAAGGAGTTGCCGTCCGTTTTGCGCACTGTCGGGCAATGGACGACCAAAATCAGGCGCATGGCGGGCGAGTTCCAGAATCAGTTCCAGGAAGCGATGCGTGAGGCCGAGATGGCCGACCTCAAGAAAGAGGTCGATGGTCTGAACGACGCCGCCAAGGGATTTAGCACCAGCCTCGCCACGCATCTCGACCCGCTCAACTCCACGGAAAGCACCAAATGGGAGCCGAAGGTTGATTCGAGCGTCGGTGCAAATACGGCTCTGAACCCTGAAGACGACGTGAAGTCCGCAATCGAGGCCGGGTTGGGGACCGACGCTGCTTCGCAGGAGGCTGTGACTGGTGATGGTTACAGCTCGGTGGCCAGTGACGGCACGGAGGCGGCGAGCCCGACAGTCCAGGCGGTGACCGCTGACGGCTACAGCCCGTCGATTGCCGGCGGCGCGGCGGCTGTATCCGAGGCGCCCGCGCCAGCGTCACCGCCCGGTGTCGAGGCGGTCGTCTCTGTGGCTCCGGCGCTGCCCTCGGCCCCGGCCATTGCGTCCGCGCCCAGCGCGACTCCGTCGGCTGCCGAAACCGTCGCGCCGATGCCCGAAGGGGGCGGTCGCGCATGACTTATGAGGACATCGAGAACTCCAAGGCGCCGCTGCTCGACCATTTGATCGAGTTGCGCTCGCGCCTCATCAAGGCCGTGGCCGCCTTCGCCCTCGCCTTCATCGCGTGCTTTTTCTTCGCCAAGACGATCTACAATGTCCTGACGTGGCCCTATGTTTGGGTGGTGGGCGCGGAGAATTCCAAATTCATTTTCACCGGCTTGCTGGAATATTTCATCGTTCAGCTCAAGCTCGCAATGTTCGGGGCCGCGTTCATCTCGTTCCCCATCGTGGCGGGGCAGCTCTACATGTTCGTCGCCCCCGGTCTTTACCGGCACGAGCGCAACGCCTTTCTCCCTTATCTCGTGGCGACGCCGATCTTCTTTTTCCTCGGCTCCGCGGTCGTCTATTTCCTCGTCTGGCCGATGATCACCCGCTTCGCCATCAACATGCAGCAGATCGGCGGCGATACGCAGGCGACCATCGAGTTGCTGCCGAAGGTCGAAGATTATCTCGCACTGATGATGCGGCTGATATTTGCATTCGGGGTGGCCTTTCAGCTGCCAGTCGTCCTGACCCTGCTCGGGCGCGTCGGCATCGTCACGTCCGACCAGTTGCGCTCGAAACGCCGCTATTTCATCGTTATCGCGTTCGTTATCGCCGCGGTGCTGACGCCGCCCGATGTGCTGAGCCAGATGTCGCTCGCCTTGCCGCTGCTCATTCTCTACGAGATGTCCGTGCTGTCGGTGCGCTGGGTGGAACACAGGGCCAAGGCGAGCGCCACGACCGCCGCGGCGAAGCCCGCGGAGTAAGGGCGCGTCGCGCCAACTCCTGCGCTCTTGCAGCGAAATCGAGGCGCGAATGAATTCCGTAGTGACACTTGCGCAGCGCAAAGAAGCCCGCGTGGCGGAAATCCGCGCCGGCCTCGAGCGACTGCGTGAAGAACTGGCGGAGTATGGGGCGGCCAATGGCGGCCAATTTTGGATTTATGGTTCGGCTGTCACCGGCCGCCTTCGATTTGACAGCGACATTGATGTCCTCGCGGATTTCGACGATTCGAGAGTAAACGATGCGGTCGATTTCGCCGAAGCGGCCTGTGTCCGCCTTCGCCTCAAGCCGGATGTGCGGCCGAAATCCTGGTGCAGCGAAGCTTTCCTCGCCCGCATCATACCACAGGCCCTGGTGCTTCCTTGAGCGATGGCCGCTGGTTCGAGGTCGAACAGGATATTGCCGTCGCCGTCCGTCATTTTCGCCAATCGGTGGCGCTTTACGAGGCGGGAGGGTTCGAGGCAGCCGGTCTCGACGGTTATCGCGCCGGCATGGCGTTGATGCACGCCCTGCAATCGGCTCATACCGCACTTGAATGCGGGCTTATCCGCATCCTTGATATGATCGGGGAGGAGAGGCCGACTGGGGACTTTTCGCATGCAGACCTAATTCGACGGGTCGCGGCGCCGTCGCCCGGGAGACGCCCGGCAATTCTGACACGCGCTCTATTCCTCGCCGCAGACGAAACGCGCCGGTTCAGGCACCGCGCCACTCATACCTATGAAGGCTTTGAGGTCCATGAAGTAGGACGAACGATCGAAGCGGCGCGGCAGCTCGCAAACGAGTTGGAAGAGGCCATCCTGATGTTTAAGAATATCATCGATCCCGGTGCTGGTTGAGCAACGGATTTTTCTGCATTACCCAAGGAGCTGAACGGCCGTTTGGTCGGACCTTGCCCCACTTGGCCCATTTCTCCCTGATCGGGCTGCACTCCGATCGGAGAGTTTCGGAACGTTCCCATGCATGACATCAGGTGGATTTGCGAGAATGTCGACGCGTTCGATCGCGGCCTGGCACGCCGCGGGCTTGCGCCCGCATCGGCACGCCTGCTTGCCCTTGATGAGCGGCGCCGCGCCGCGATCCAGAACGTCGAACAGGCGCAAGCCCGCCGCAATGCCGCCTCGCGGGAGATCGGCGACGCCAAGAAAGCAAAGGACGAGGCTAGAGCGCAGACATTGCTGGCGGAGGTCGCGGCGTTCAAGGAATCGATCCCGCACCAGGAGGCCGAGGAGCGGCAGGCTGATGCAGAGCTCAACGAGGCGCTGGCGCAAATCCCCAATTTGCCGCTTGACGACGTTCCTGACGGCGCGAACGAACACGACAATGTCGAACATCATCGGTTCGGGGCAAAGCGTGAGCTTGCCTTCGTGCCGCGCCAGCATTTCGAGCTTGGCGAAGCGCTCGGGCAGATGGATTTCGAGACCGCGGCAAAGCTCTCCGGCTCGCGCTTCGTCGTCCTCAAAAGCGGTCTTGCCCGCCTGGAGCGCGCGCTCGCCCAGTTCATGCTTGACCTGCATACGGGGGAGCATGGGTACACCGAAGTGGCGCCGCCGCTGCTGGTGCGCGATGAAGTGATGTTCGGCACCGCGCAACTGCCGAAATTCGAAGAGGACCAGTTCTGGACCATCGGCGGGGAGTATTTCACGCGCCGCGCCAACGGGTTTTTGGGCGAAATCACCGATGCGACCAGCATCGCCGGCCTGCAACTCGCTTTCGAACAGGCGCGGGCGGCGCTGCGTCAAACTCGTTTCGGCCTGATCCCGACCGCCGAAGTTCCACTCACCAACCTGGTGCGCGACCGCATTGTCGATGACGCCGAACTGCCGCTGCGCTTCACCGCATGTACGCCATGCTTTCGCGCCGAGGCGGGCGCCGCCGGCAAGGATACGCGCGGCATGCTGCGCCAGCACCAGTTCACCAAGGTGGAGCTGGTTTCAATCACGACCCCGGATCAGAGCGGTGCCGAGCACGAACGCATGCTGTCCTGCGCGGAAGAAGTATTGCGCCGGCTTGACCTGCATTATCGCGTCGTCACTCTGTGCACCGGCGACATGGGCTTCGCTTCCCAGAAGACCTATGACATCGAGGTATGGCTCCCCGGGCAAAACATGTATCGCGAAATCTCGTCCTGTTCGATGTGCGGCGAGTTTCAGGCGCGCCGCATGGCCGCCCGCTATCGAACCCGCGAGGGACGTCAAGTCCGGCATGTCCATACCCTGAATGGCTCCGGCGTTGCTGTCGGGCGCACCCTGATCGCGGTCATGGAAACCTATCAGCAGCAGAACGGGGCGATTACGATACCGGATGCGCTGCAGCCCTATATGGGCGGCATAAAATCGATCGCCCCGGCATGATAAAATCGCAGCTCACCTGTTGGCCGAGGCGCGTCGTCACGGACTCGGTCTGTGCCTCCCTGGACGGATAGCGTGGTGACTCAACGTCGATCACGCGAGGGCATTGCCTTGCAAGTCAGTCGGGCGCAAGTGAAAAAACCTCTCCCCGTCGCGGGAGAGGGTGCCGAGCGCAGCTGCGCTCGGCGGGTGAGGGGGGTTGGGCTTCGCCGCCGCAAAGCGATGAGTGGTTCGCCGAAGCGTGACAACGACGGTCGGCAAAACGGAAACGATGTCCCCCTCATTCGGCCCGACTGGCGTCGGGCCGCCTTCTCCCGCTAGGGGAGAAGGATCGGCCGATGCGCATCCTTCTCACCAACGACGACGGCATCCACGCGCCAGGTCTCGACGTGCTCGTCGAGATCGCCCGGGTCCTGTCCGATGACATCTGGGTGGTGGCGCCCGAGACCGATCAGTCCGGCGTATCGCATTCGCTGACGCTCAACGACCCGCTGCGGCTGCGCGAAGCGGGTCCGCGCCGCTTCGCCGTCAAGGGCACGCCGACCGACTGTGTCATCATTGCCACCCGCCACATCATCCCCGATCCCAAGCCTGCGCTGCTGCTGTCGGGCGTCAATCGCGGCCGCAACGCGGCCGAAGACGTGACCTATTCGGGGACTGTCGCGGGCGCGATCGAGGGCACCGTCTTGGGGATACCCTCCTTTGCGCTCTCGCAGGCGACCTCGGGCCGTGCAAAGGAACCGCATTGGGCGACGGCGCTGGCCTACGGTCCCGACCTCATCCGCCGCGTTCTGGCCGACGGGATGCCGCGTGACGTCTTCGTCAATATCAATTTTCCCGACTGCCCGCCGGAAGCCGTCAAGGGCGTTGCCGTCGCCTGCCAGGGCAAGCGCGATCAAGAGCTGTTGCGGATCGAGCCGCGGTTCGACGGGCGCGGCAATCCCTATTATTGGATCGCCTATGAGCGTTTGGCGTCGCCAAAGCATCGCGAGGGCACCGATCTTTACGCGCTCTCCGACGATCGTGTTGCCGTGACGCCATTGCGCCTCGATATGACGGATGATCCATTCATGACGCGTCTCGCCGCGCTCCTCAGGTAGGCGGCCGGCAGCAAGCACGTGGCAAGCAGAGGGCGGCGCGCTGGCACTTAGAGCGGCATGCGTTCAGGTTAAATCGCCTGCCGCTCGATCTGTTTTGCGCACCCGTCGCGGACTGCGCTCGAGGACGGATGCGTGTTGATTTTGCGCATGATCTTGTCCGAAAAGTCTGCAACTTCACGGGATCATGCGCTGGAGCGGGATGCGTTCAGGTTGAATCGCCTACCGCTCGATTATCATTGATTTTGCGCATGATCTTGTCCGAAAAGTCTGCAACTTTACGGGATCATGCGCTGGAGCGGGATGCGTTCAGCTTGAATTGCCTGCCGCTCGATTATCATTGATTTTGCGCATGATCTTGTCCGAAAAGTCTGCAACTTTATGGGATCATGCGCTGGAGCGGGATGCGTTCAGCTTGAATTGCCTGCCGCTCGATTATCATTGATTTTGCGCATGATCTTGTCCGAAAAGTCCGCAACTTGATCAGGCGCTAGCCGGTAAAGGTTGCAACTTGGCCGCCTGAAAGGGCAACCGGTCGCCGGGTGTTACTTGGTCGATTTCTTGAAACTGCCGGCACTCGCTGCCGCATTGCGCGTTGTCAGGCGTTGGCGCCCTATGTCTCAGCCTCTTGGCCGTATGCAATTCGTTTTGGACCTGCGCCGTCGCGGCATCATGAATCCGGCGGTGCTGCGCGCGATGGAGGAATTTCCGCGCGAGGACTTCGTCATGCCGGCTCACGCAAAATCGGCCTATTCGGATCGCGCCATGCCGATCATGTGCGGTCAGACCATCAGCCAGCCCTATGTCGTTGCCTACATGACGGAACAGCTCGACGTAGCTGCCTCCCATCGCGTGCTGGAGATTGGCACCGGCTCGGGATATCAGGCGGCTGTCCTGTCGCGTCTTGCCGCATCTGTCACGAGCATCGAGCGATATCGCACGCTGGCGGATTCTGCACGGGCGAGGCTTGAAGCGCTGGGGTTCGACAACGTCGAGGTGCGGCACGGCGACGGCATGCACGGGCCCCCGACCGGGCGCCCTTCGATCGCGTGATCGTCACCGCGGCCGCCGAGGAGGTACCGCAGCCGTTGATCGCCCAGCTGATCGAGGGGGGAATCATGGTATTGCCGCTTGGGCCGCAGCTCGATCATCAATCACTCGTCAAACTGAACCGAACTCGGGACGGGGTCGAGCGCACCGAGCTCATAGGCGTGCGGTTCGTGCCGCTCCTGGCCGGGGCCGCGCAGGAATTATGAGACTTTTTTTGGGCAAACGAGATCTTTGAAATTAATCATATGTTTACCTGAGTGATGATTAACTACGCAGGCGTTGGGGTGCGTGGGTATCATAATGAGTATGTGGCTTTCCGGGCGGCCTTGTCGCCGCGTGTGGCGTTGCAGCGTTTTGTCCGCAGCCGCGATCGGCGTCGCTGGATGCAGCTCCGACACGGTTCGTCTGGGAGATAATCCCACGACCGTTCCCTATATCGCTCAAAATCAATACCCTGGTCCCTATGCATCGTCGGCGCCGCCGCCGTATCAGGCGGCGCCACCGTATCAGCCGGCGCCACCGTATCAGCCGGCGCCACCGTATCAGCCGGCGCCACCGCTGATGCAGCCGACCAGCTCAACGGGAGTCATGCGGGAGAGCCTGCCGCCGTCCAGCGAGCCGCTTGCCCCGCCACCGGCAGCCGAAGTGACCGGTTTGGTTCACCGGCCAGGACCAGGTGGGCACTGGGAATGGGATGGCGGAACGGCGGTCGTCGTCGCTCCGGGAGAGACGCTGGAGACGATTGCGCACCGGCATAAAGTGCCGGTCGAGGCGATCATGCAGGCGAATAACATCAAGGGCGAGGCATCGATCGCGCCCGGTCAGCGGCTCGTGATCCCGCATTATACGGTTGAAAGTACCGGGGCAAAGGTCGTCGCGCCGGTCCTGCGCAATGCCGCGGCGCCTGCGCCGATCCACACCGCGAACTCATCGCCTGCTGCATCGCCATCGCCGGCTCATGTAGCGAGTTTATCGCCCGCTCCGGCGGCCCCGACGACTTCCCACGCGGCGCCCATCGCTGCGCCGAGCGCTGCGGCGGCAGCGGCCGGTTCGAAGGGCGGCCTGCCGGCATCGGCCCCTGCGGGCGCCGGCCAGACGCTGTTGCCCCCGGCGCCGGAGCACACGGTTACCAAGGGCGACACGCTGGGCGGCATTGCCCGCAAGTACCACGTGACCGTGAAGGAACTCACGGTGGCGAATGGCCTTCAGCCGAATTCGCGTCTCGAACTCGGGATGAAAATCGCCGTGCCCGTCAAGACGGTGCCGACGCCCGCTAAGGTAGTGGCGGCAGCGGGCGCCGCGGCTGGCGGCAAGCCGGCTCCTATTTTGACCAAGTTTACGCCGGAGCCAGGCAAGCCGGCGATTGCCGAACTGCAGACCGCTGCACATGCGACGGCGGAGGCGCCGGTCGAGGAAGCAAGCGCCGCCACAATCGGCGGAGGACCCACCTTCCGTTGGCCGCTGCGCGGCCGCGTAATCAACAATTTCGGGACCAAGGTCAACGGCAATGCGAATGACGGCATCGATCTTGCCGTTCCCGAAGGGACTCCGGTCCGTGCAGCCGAGGACGGCGTCGTCGCCTATGCGGGCAGCGAGCTCAAAGGCTATGGCAATCTCGTGTTGGTCCGCCATGCCAACGGGTACGTCACCGCTTATGCGAATGCGAGCGAACTGTTGGTCAAGCGCAACGACCAGATCCACAGAGGTCAGGTGATCGCGAAATCGGGCCAGAGCGGAACGGCAGCGAACCCGCAGCTTCACTTCGAGATCCGCAAGAACTCGTCTCCGGTTGACCCGGTGCAGTTCCTGCCGGCCGACAAGACCGCTTCCGCGCCGCTGTAGTGTCTTGTGGCAGCACTGTTTTGTTGCTGGCGCGCGGCTCCCTCCAATTGTCATCGCCCGACTTGATCGGGCGATCCAGTAACCACCAGATTTCGATTGAAGCATGGGCAATGCTCCTTTCGTAATCATAACCCGGCGGTTACTGGATGCCCCGCTTTCGCGGGGCATGACATTGAAAGGGAATCAAGCTGTAGCAACCAGAACAATGACTGCAGTTCATAATCGGATTACCGCCAGCGGCGGTGCACCCACAGCCATTGATCGGGGTATTCGCGAACCCAGGCTTCGACCACGCCGGTGATCGCCTGCATCGTGCCGCGGATTTCGATGCGCCCTTCGGCGTCGCGCACGGGAACGACTTCGGCGCTGATCTCGCCGCTCGAAACGATTGCCGGGGCAGCCGGATCACCCGCATGCCATGAATCGGGCATTCGGCCTCGCGGGCAAGCATGGCGATCAGCGGATTGACGCGGCATTTGCGGCCGAAGAAGGTCACCTCGACGCCGCTTGCCGTAATGCTGGTCGACCAGCATGCGCGACATGCTGGCCGCGTTCCAGCGCGCGGGCGAGCGTCACCGGCGCGCGCATGCTCGACGGCACGAGTTCGCCCATGACGCCCTGCCGCAACGCGATCACGGCGTCGGCGATGGCGCCGATATTGGGCCGGCGATAGAGCACGTCGAAGTAAAGCCCGTCGCTCGCGGCGATCACCGCCGGCAATTCCCAGTTGGCGAGATGGGCGGCGAAAATCACCAGTGCGGGCTTGCCGTCGTCCCGCAGCAGCAGGAACTGCTCGATGATTCTGCGGGGTATAGTCGATGTAGGTGCGCTTGGTTGGCGGTCGCCGGCATCAGATGTGGTCGAGATGGGCGATCTCGGCGCCGACGCGGCCGAGATTGTCCCACACGCCGCGCAGAATTGTCTCGATTTCGGCGTCGATTTTTCCGGGAATGCGGCGCGAGATTGGCCCGGCCGGTGCGATGCTCCGGCAGCCACGGCCCGATGGTGCGCATGATCGGCGCCGCCGCGATTGCTGATCACGAACGCGATCGAGCGGTGAATGGCGCCGAGCAAAAGGGCCGGCGGTCCGCCCGGCGAGCGCATTGACCGCCAACTTGGCTTGGTAAGCGACCGCAAACTGCGAGCGTTTCCAACGTGGGGCCATGCGGTCGCGGTCAACCTGCTCAGAAATTCACGATGACTTTGCCGAACACCTGACGCGACTTCGAGGCGCGCGAGGCCGCGCTCGAAATCGGCGAAGGTCGACCTCGGTGTCGATCACCGGCACAAGCCGCCGGCCATCTTGGCGAGCGCGGTGCGGATGTTGCTGCATCGAGGCGCCGAACGAGCCGATAATCCGGTATTGCTGCTGGAACAGCTGCATCAGATTGAAGGTCACGGTCGGCCCCGAGGTCGCTCCGCAGGTGACGAGGCGCCCGCCGCGCTTGAGCGACAGCAGCGAGCCGTTGAAGGTCTCCGCGCCGACGTGCTCGAACACGACATCGACGCCCTTCTTGGCGGTGATCTTGCGCACCACATGCTCGAACCGGTCGTGCCGGTAGTTGATGACATGGTCGGCGCCCAGTGCCTTGACCTTCTCGGCCTTGGCGTCGTCGCCGACGGTGGTGAACACGGTGCAACCGATCGCCTTCGCCATCTTGATCGCCGCACGTTGCCGATGCCCGACCCGCCGGCATGGACGAGGATCGGTTTCGCCAGGCTCGAGCTTGGCATTGTCGAACAGCATGTGCTCGACGGTCGAGAACGCGATCGGCGCGCAGGCCGCGTCGCGCATCGCGACACCCCTGCCGGCGCCTTGATGACCAGCCGCTCCGGCATGTTGACGAGTTCGCGCGCGAAGCCGTCGACGTGAAAGCCCATGATGCCGGCGACGTTCTCGCAGAGATTGTCGCGGCCCTCGCGGCATGCCTTGCAGACGCCGCAGGTGAGCGCCCCGTACATCACAACCGGGTCCCCGACGCGCGATGCGCGTGTCGCCTGGGCCGACGCGCGGCGACTTCGCCGGCGGCTTCGGCTCCGACCACGAGCGGCATCTTGCGCTTGGCGAAGGCCATGCCACGATAGCCCCAAAGATCGATGATGATTGAGGCCGACTGCTTTGATGCGGATCTGCACCTCGCCGGCGCCGGGCGGCGGCGGCTCGGCGGCTTCGACGAGCTCGACCTTACGGTCGGCGATCAGGGTGAGCGCGCGCATTTTCTGGGCCAGTCTGCCAGATTTTCGGGCGTCAGCGGTGGATGCCTATCGCCGCCGAAAGGCCGCCGTCAACCGGCAGCACGGCGCCGGTGAGATAGGAGGCGCCCGGCGACATCAGAAAGGCGACGACAGCGGCGATCTCGTCAGGACGCGCGATAGCGGCGCGCGGGGATCTGCGCCTCCACGCGCTCGCGGATGCGCGGCATAGGGCGCCAGCATGGCGGTGTCGATGAAGCCCGGCGCGACGTAGTTCACGGTAACGCCGGTGCGGGCGATCTCGATGGCGAGCGTGCGCGCATAGCCGAGAAGAGCGGCCTTCGACGCCGCATAGGCGGCATTGCCCTGGTTCGCCTGCAAGGCGGCGACCGAGCCGATCACGGCGATGCGGCCGTCGCGGGCATGCATCATCGGGCGAAGCAACGCATTCACGAGCCGGGTGAACGACCAGTAATTGACTTGCATCGCCACCTCGGCCTTGGCCTGGTCCATCATCGACGGCGAGGCTGTCATAGGTGTGCCCGGCATTGTGGACGAGACCCGAATAAGGCGACTCGGCGGCAAGGCGCTCCGCGAATGCCTCGACCGTCGACCGGTCGGCAAGGTCGACGGCCTCGGCGACGAATTTCTGCTCCGGGATACGCCTCGGCCAGCGTTCCTGCCGTGCGCATGCGCCTCGGCGCTGGCGGAGCGGAATGTGAAGGTCACGTCGTGGCCAGCGGCGGCGAGCGCGGTGACGATCGCGGCGCCGAGGCCGCGGCCGCCGCCGGTGACCAGCACGCGCCGCCGTCCGGCCGTCACTGGCTCCCGCGCCATCACCAGCGACACGTTCTGCCCGCCGAAGCCGAACGAATTGGAAATGGCGTTGCGGATGCGCGCGTCACGCGCGCGTTGGGTACCACGTCGAGCGGTATGGCCGGATCGGGCACGACGTAATTGATGGTCGGCGGAATGCGCTGATGCTCCAGAGCGTCATCAGCGTAATCACCGCCTCGACAGCGCCGGCGGCCGAGAGCGTATGACCGATCATCGATTTGTTGGACGAGATCGGCACCTCGCTGGGCACGTTCGCCCGAGCACCGCGGACACGGCATTGGCATTCCATCTTGTCGTTTTCCGGCGTTCCGGTGCCGTGGGCATTGATGTAGTCGATGTCCTCCGGCGCTAAGCCCGGCATCGGCGATGGCGTTGCTTCATGCAGCCGATGATCGGCTTGCCGTCCGGACTCGAGCGCGTGCGGTGGAAGCTGTCGGCAAGCTCGCCGCAGCCGGCGATGACGCCGAGAATATCCGCGCCCCGCGCGCGGCGCGCCCTCGTAGCTCTCCAGCACCATGGCGCCGGCGCCTTCCGCCATGACGAAACCGTCGCGGTTCTTGGAGAACGGCTTTGCCGCGGCCTGCGGCGGCTCGTTCTGGACCGACAGCGCCGACAGCAGCGAGAACCGCACCAGGCTTTCCGGGTTGACCGAACCGTCGGTCGCGACGCACAGCGCCGCGTCGGTTTCGCCGCGCCGGATCGCTTCGAGCCCGAGTTGGATCGCGCTCGCGCCTGAAGCGCAGGCGGTCGAGAGCGAAATCGGAGAACCCTCGGTACCGAATGTTGCGGCAAGCGCCGTCACCGACCGAGCCGAACAGGAAGCGCTCGAGATAGCGACCGATAGCGGCCCGACGCGGCGGCGCGCAGCAGATCGTCATAGCCGACTTGTTCGCCTGCGCCGGATTCCTGGGCCAGATCGGTGCCGCTGCGGCCATTCGATCTCGATCGGAGCCACGGCAAGGAACAACGGTCCCGGGAAATGCTTTCGCGAACCGATCCCGGCCTGCGCGATCGCCTCTTCGATGGCGAATCTCTGCCAGACGTTGGGAGAGGTCGGCCGACGTATAGGTCTCGAGGGGGACGAAATCGACGGTGCCGGCGACCCGTGGTCTTCAGGCTGTCGGTATCGAAACGCGTGATGGCGCGGATGCCGGATTCGCCCGCAATCAATTTCTTCCAATTGTCGGCCTTGCCGGCACCGAGCGAGGTGACCATCCCCGTCCCGGTGACGACCACGATCGGCCGTCCTGCCTTGTCGCGCATCTTCCTGGCCTCCCTTCACCCGACCGCTTCGACGAGCGCCAAGCCTTCGCCGCGCCAAGGGCTGACGCTGGTCACCACGGCCTGCGTCAGCGGACTTTCCATCGTACGCTCGGCGGGTTCGGCGGACGCAAACAGCCGGCCGCGGCTGACCGACAGAGCGGCGAGCGCGATGTTCATTGCGAATTGCGGCTCGATTCCGTGGCCAATTGCCGTACCGGTCGCACGCACCGGAAGGTCAGCATGCGCCTCGAGGAAGGCGCGCTCCTCGGCGGTTGCCGGTGCGGTTCCGGTCGCACCAGAAATGAACGCCGCCGAGCCCGCCGTCACCATGGGGCCGATCTTGCGCCACAGCTCTTCGAGGGTCGCCGTGATCTCGCCGGGCCTGCGGTCGGTGCGAGCATTCACGACGGCGGCGAGCCGCGCCAACGCCCGTACGCCGCGTGCCTCCGCATGCGCTGCATCTTCCAGCACCAGGAACGCGCCCATGGAGCCGAGTGCCAGGCCCGGACGGGCCTCCGCTCCCAAATCGGCGCGAACGCCTCCTTCAAGTTAAAGCCGCCGAACTCATAGAGCATCAACATTTCCTTGCGCTCGGCGTTCTGGGCGCCACCGGCAATGGCAATGTCGCTCTGGCCCGCGGCGATGCGCGACTGGGCAATGCGCACAGCATCGACACCCGCCGATTCCTCGCCCATGAAGGTACGCGATGAGCCGGTGACGCCGTGGACGATCGAGATGTTGCCGGCGAGCAGATTGGAAAGCTGCGCCAGAAACAGGGTAGGGCGCAGGTCGTTCATCAGCCGTTCGTTCAGAAAGCGGCCCGAGTTCTCCGCCTTCGGCAGTCCGCTGAGGATTGCCCCATCGACGGTCTGAGATCGCGCTCGCCGCCACCCGCGGCCACGATCATGTCCATGCGGCCCAGTATGTTCGGTATTGCCCTTGACCCCGGCGCTGTCGAGCGCAAGTCCGGCGGCATAGGTGCCGATGCGCTGCCACGGCTCCATCTGCCGCTGGTCGCCCTTTTTCGGGATCTGGGCGTCGAAGTTCACCTTGGCGCCAGCGGGTGCACGATGTAGGGCGCAAAGCGGGTGGCATCGATCATGCGCCTTGCCTTCGTCGAGGGCTTCCAGATGAGCGTCGGCGCCTTCGCCGAGGCAGGACAGGATGCCGACCCCGGTGATCCAGGTATCCCGCTGTGCCGCCCCTTGTTGCACGCGCAGAGCCTCGTGCGGCCTGCCTTCGAACTGGGATTCAGTCATCGGCCGGGACCTTGGCCGGAAATCCGATCCTCAACGCGGTCTCGGTCATGCTGGCGCGGAAGCTCGGGTTCGGAAACGGCATGACGCGGAGCGTGATCTCGCTGTCCGCCACGGGTTTGCCGCCGACCGCGGCGGCCGCCTTGACCATCGCATAGCCTGAGCCTTCGTGAATGCAGCTTCGAGGTGAGCGACAGCAATTGACCAGGCGTCACGAAGGTCCGCAGCTTGGCCGTTCTTCACCGCAGCGAGAAAAGGCATGCGGTCGAAATTCGTCAGCGCGATCATCAGCCAGCCGCTGGTTTGCGCCATTGCCTCGATCAGCAGCACGCCCGGCATCAGCGGATGGCCTGGGAAATGCCCCTCGAAAACCGGGCTGATCTCGGGAATCTGCGCCTGTGCCGTGATCGTCTTGCCGTCAAGATCGAGGCCGACAATGCGGTCGATCATTTGGAAATATTCGAGCCGCATGATGGCGTGAGCGATCAGGCCCCCTTTGCCGCGACAAGCCCGTCGATGCGGGCGCACAAATTGTCGAGCACAAAATACTGTTCGGTCGTCGCCTTGCCGTCGTTCACTTCCTGCGTCCACTGCTCCAGCGGCAGCTTGATGCCGAAAGCCTTGTCGATGGCGAAAGCGATGTCGAGAAAGTCCAGGCTATCGATGCCCAGATCGTTGATGGCATGGCTTTCCGGCTTGATGGTGTCGCGGGGAATGTCGCAAGTCTCGGCGATGATACTGGCCACCGTATCGAAGGTTGAGGACATCGCTGAATTCCCGGACTTTCGGATGAAACCCCGGAATGCGCTCGGACGGCCGTTATGGCCGCCGCAGCCCCCGCTCCGGCGAGAAGCGTCCTATACCGAAGCCGGCACGGCGTTGCAATGCCGCGGCGGGGCTTGTGGAAGGCCGGCAACGCCCTGTGCGGAGCCGGGAACCGGCACCTGCCCGCTGCTGCCGATGACGCGAACGGCCCTCACCTCAGACCGACGATCGGA
Source organism: uncultured Alphaproteobacteria bacterium (assembly GCA_963844635.1). Lineage (GTDB taxonomy): Bacteria > Pseudomonadota > Alphaproteobacteria > Rhizobiales > Xanthobacteraceae > JAJPKK01. The sequence goes on along the minus strand of CAWJPD010000005.1, from coordinate 621,091 downwards.
TGCTATGGCCGCATCTGGGGGCCACATTATGATACGCGGTTCAGGGTCCGGTTCCACGGGCAGCGCGTTCCGTTGCGATCGGCGGGTCGACGACGCCGTAATGATCGGCCATGAAGCGGCCTGGATTGCCGTAAGTCGCCGGCCGCGGTCGCTCTTCCAGCATGGTCGCGTTCCACGTTTCCCAATCCTGCTTGAGCCGATCGAACACATCGCGATATCGGTCCTTGAGATTGGCGCGCTCGCGCGGGTCTTGCACGACATCGAACAGGAACTCGTTACCGGCGATGCGCAGGTATTTCCAGTCGCCATCGCGAATGGCGCGTTGAGTGCCCGCCTTGAACCGCCAATAGAACTTGCGAGGATGCGGAGCGGCGCCGCCGGCGAGCGCTGCTGAAATGTCCTCGCCATCGGGTGGATAGGCCGGGTCCGGCCGCGTTCCCGCGGCGGCGAGCAGCGTCGGCATCCAGTCCATCGTTATCATCGCCTGACTCGAGACCGAACTGGCGGCAATCCGACCGGGCCAGCGGACAATTGCCGGAATTCGCAAGCCGCCTTCGAGCAGTTCCGATTTCATGCCGGTGAATGGCCACGTCATCGAGAAACGCTCGCCGCCATTGTCGCTGGTGAAGACGACGATCGTGTTCGCCGCCATGCCGCGCTCGTCGAGCGCCTCAAGCACGCGTCCGATATTGACATCGAGGCTCTGCACCATCTTGGCATAGGTCTTCTGGGTGCCACCGTCGCGATCCGTGATGTTGCGGACGCGTTCCGATTCCGCCTCGTCATCCGGCCCTTCCCACGGCCAGTGCGGCGCGGTGAAATGCAGGCTCAGCAGGAACGGTTGCGACGACGCGGCAGACGCCTCAATGGTCTGGACCGCGCGGTCGCCGAGCAGGTTGGTCATGTAGCCATGGCGATCGACCGGCACCTCTTCCTCGTAGAGCTGCGAACCGCCGGTCCGCTCGGCATTCGGCCCGTGATTGAAATAGTCGGTGGCACCGCCGAAAATGCCGTAGAAATGCTCGTAGCCACTTTTCAGTGGACTGAACTGGGGCAAGAAGCCGAGATGCCATTTGCCGACCAGCGTGGTCCGGTAGCCGGCTTGGCGCAGCAGCGACGGCAAGGTCGGGTGATCGGGGGGCAGTCCGATAGTCTTTGGCGTCGCTGCGCCGATCGGCTCTTCGAGGCCGACCGGGAGCCTGTATTGATAGCGGCCGGTGATCAGCGCCGTGCGCGTCGCCGAACATACTGCTGAATTGGCGTAAGCTTGCGTAAAGCGGATGCCTTCGAGCGCGATCCGGTCGATGTTCGCCGTCGTGTAGTCGCGCTGGCCATATGCAACTCACATCGGCGAAGCCGAGATCGTCGGCAAGGATGAAGACAATGTTCGGCCGCGAACCCTGCGCCCGAGCCTCACCACGCATCCTGACCGCAGCGCCGGTCAGTGCGAGCGATCCGGTGGTCTGCACGAAGAAGCGGCGGGATATCGCTTTATGCTCGGTCATGATCGGCACCTTCATTGGTTGTCGGGACCCTATTGAGTGAGTCCGCCGGCGTTCCGGGACGGTCTCTCCCGGCAGCCCCAACAGGCCGGCTCGTCCAAATGCCGCAAGCAGCGAGCGACGGCCAGCTCCCCTCTCGGGAGTTTACCAGATTTGCCGCATGTCCCTAAAAGGCTGCAAGCCTTGCTTGACTGAGCAGCGCATGATCCCGAAGAGTTGCAGACCTTTCGGGCGAAGTTCATGCGCAAAATCAAAGGGGTTGATCGGAATGCGGTTCGAAGCTGAACGCGTCCCGTTCCAGCGTGAGCTGCCCGGCCCCTCACGACACTCCACCTCATGAGGACACCATGGCGCGCAAGCCGACCTACCGCCTGCCGATATTGACCGAAGAGACACTCGATGAAAGCCAGCGTGCGCTCCTCGAATCGATGCGCGCCGGACCGCGGGGCGGGCGGGTCAATCTGCGTGGCCCGTTCGGCGTCTATATGCTGGCGCCGCAGTATGGCGAACTGACCCAGCAACTCGGTGCTTTTCTGCGGTTCAACACATCGCTTGAGCCGCGGCTGTCGGAATTCGCGATCCTGTGCATCGCGCGGATATGGCGCGCGCAGTACGAATGGCATGCGCATGCCCCGATCGCGGAGCAGGCCGGCGTGAAGCCGCAGACGATACGGGATATGAAATCTGGACGCATGCCGAAGACGGCAGCCGCGGACGAGCGCGCGGTCTGGGATTTCGTTCAGGAACTCTACAAGAGCCGCCGCGTCAGCGAACGGAACTATCGGCGAGTCCACAAGTTCCTGGGCGACCGCGGCTTGGTCGAGCTGGTCGGCCTGCTGGGATACTATACCTCGGTTTCCCTCGTGCTGAACGTCTTCAACGTCCCGCTGCCGGAAGGCGCGGAGCCATATTTCGGCGAGCCGAAGGTTTAGCGGACTCGGCGTTCCATTCAGGCCAGCGGGCGGAATCCTGCGATTCGATCGCGGGCCATTCATCTTCGGTACAGGTGCGAAGCGTCTATCCTGTCGCTGCCTCGGTGTCGCATTTCGAGACGCTCGCGACACACGATTTCTTCATCATTCCTGCCTGCGACGGCAAGGAACCAGCGGTGCCCGGCCATGGTTACGAAAGCGATTATGAAGCGATTGCAGGCTCGCATGCTGGCATCCCGACGCAATCGCGACCAGGGCCGGGCGCCGCACCGTACAAAGACGGTGCGCCGTTCGGGGCAATAGGTGGTTGGCTGATCTCGGTGACCGACTTACGGGGAAAAATACCCGAATAATTGCCGCAGGCACGCGACTAACCATCGCGGAACGCGGGCGAAACGTGGTAGAGTGTCATGGAACGTCCCAGGAGCGCAGAACTCGCAGCGTTCCCATATGAGCGGGTAATGAAGTCGCAAAGACCCCGGCTGGACGAGGAGAGAGGCCGCGTCGTTCAATTCCGGCCGCGGATGCCCCGCGCGCGCAATGACAACATGCGCCCGCCGTTTTCCAAGCGCTCACCCGTTGATGATGTCGGCAAATACGCACGTGGCGGCGACGAAGAGAATTACCGCCACCGCATGGTGAACAATCTGCTTGCCTTTCTGGTGCTTTGTTTGATCGTCTACTGCGGGATCTGGCTCGCCAACACCATGGCGCAGATGCGCCGCGACCAGGATTGCGTGCTGACCGGCCGTACCAATTGCTCGCCGATCAAGATGCCTTCCTCTGTTCGCTAGCGTCATGCCTGGGGCCGGACCAACTTTGCAGGAGCGAAAGTTTTTCGTAGCGCTGCAGCAAGAATACCATGGACCGCCGCTGACGCTCCCGGGTGAGCTGTTAGCCGCCTTGACCCGTGAGCGGGGGCGGCGCTAAAAGCGATGCGTTCCAGGGAGATCCCCGACAAGGGGCTGAGAAACCGCTGGCCATATGGCAGCGCGGAAATCCTTTGAACCTGACCCGGTTCGCACCGGCGTAGGGATTGGAGATCACGCCAACAAACCCGGCGAAACATCTCCCCCCGCTCCCGGGAAGGTGCGGAGGTGTTGATGCGTCTTGCTTCCGTTGCGTCCAATTTCAAGACTGCCTGTCTGGAAAGGCCGCGGGCCGGCATCCCGGAGCGGGCCGACGTTGCCGTTATCGGTGCTGGCGTCATCGGATTGTCGATCGGGTGGCGGCTGGCCAGGCGCGGACTTTCTGTGACGGTCTTCGATCGGGCCGAAGTTGGTGCTGGAGCAAGCCTCGCCGCGGCCGGGATGCTTGCTGCCGCTGCCGAGCACGAACCGGGATTTCACGAATTTCTTGGCCTTGCGCTTGAAAGTCAGCGCGAATGGCCGCGTTTCCGGCAGCAACTCGAATCGGAGGCGGCGCTTTCCATCGACTGGCGCGAATGTGGAACCCTTGTGGTTGCGCTCGGCCGCGATGAACTCGAACGGCTGCGTTTCCGTCACGACCTGCATGCGCGCTGTGGGCTCACGACCCGGTGGCTGACCGGCGTGGACGTGCGCGCCATGGAACCGGCGCTGCGGCCGGCGATTTCCGCCGGGCTGTTTTGCCCTGACGATCACCAAGTCGACCCGCACGCCACCATGGCGGCGCTCCGCAAGGTGTTTGTTGAGAGCGGGGGACATCTGATCGAGCATTGCCCGGTCGATGCGGTCGACCTTGCGGGTGGCCGCGTCTGCGGGGTTGCGACAGAGGCGGGCTGCTGCCGGGCCGCGATCGTTATCGCCGCTGCTGGCGCATGGACCGGCGAACTGATGCCGACCGGCCTTGTCCTGCCGGTACGGCCGCTCAAGGGCCAGTCACTGGCACTGCGGAGCACCCCGGAAACCGGCAGCCTCGCGCATATCGTGTGGACCGAGCAGGTCTACCTTGCGCCAAAGGGCGACGGCCGGCTGGTGGTCGGTGCCACGGTCGAGGAACGCGGCTTCGATGAGTTGGTGACGGCCGGCGCTGTTTACACACTGCTGGAGGGCGCGCGGCGCGCGCTGCCCTCGATCGAGGAGATGCCGATCGACGCGATATGGAGCGGCTTGCGGCCAAGCTCGATCGACGACGCCCCGATTCTTGGACCGACGGCTGTGCCCGGCCTTGTGATTGCGACCGGCCACCACCGCAATGGTTACCTGCTGGCGCCGGCAACCGCCTTCGCCATCGAGGCCCTGATCTTTGAGGGCGCGATGCCGGCGGCTGCGGAAGCCTTCAGTCTCGATCGCTTCGGCGCCGGCCCGCAGATGCCAAGTGGGCAGTCGCAATTTGCAGTGGGAATGGCAACATGAAGCTCATGGTGAACGGCCGGGAGCGCCACAGCACGGCCGTGACGCTGGCAGATTTATGGCGGGATGAGACGGTAGACCTCGACATCGTCGACGCGCGCGGTTTTGCGATCTCGCTCAACGGGCGCGTGGTGCGGCGCGCCTCATGGCCGACCACTGCGGTCGGGGACGGCGATGCCGTCGAGATTATCCGCGCCATGGCCGGCGGCTGACTGTCGGAATGCCGATCTCAGCCACCCGGCGGGATATGAGGCTCGCGGAATCCGTTCGGTGCGCCGAGCCATAACCCGGACCACTAGGACCGATGACGCGTCCGCACGCCGACCGCATTGCTCTCGTCACGGGGGCTTCGCGCGGCATCGGCGCCGCGACCGCGCTGGCGCTCGCGAAGGCCGGAGCGCGTGTCGTAGCGGTCGCGCGGACGGTCGCAGGCCTTGAAGAACTCGACGACGCTATCCGAGCCGTTGGCGGACAGGCGACGCTCGTCCCCTTGGACGTCACTGATTTTGCCGGACTCGCGCGACTTGCTGCGGCGATTGACGCACGTCACGGACGGCTTGACGTTCTTGTCGGCAATGCAGCGATCGGGGGACCCTCATCCCCGCTCGATCACATCCCGGTCAAAGACTGGGAAAGGGTCATGACGGTGAACGTCACCGCGAATTGGCAGCTGATCTGTGCGATGAACGCGCTGTTGCGCCGCTCCGCCGCCGGCCGTGCGGTGTTTCTGACGTCCGGCGCGGCGCATCGCTTGCGCGCCTATCGCGGGCTGTATTCAACTTCGAAGGCCGCGCTGGAGGCAGTCGTGCGGACGTACGCGGCCGAAACTTTGGAAACACCTGTCCGCGTGAACCTGTTCAACCCGGGACCGACCCGCACCCGTATGCGCGTGGAGGTGATGCCGGGGGAAGACCCAACGGAACTGCCGTCACCGCAAGCGGTCGCCGAGACACTCGTCGAATTGTGCCTGCCCGCCATGACCGAAACCGGCAGGATTTATGATTTCCCGACGCGATCGCTGCTGGCGTTACGTTCGCCGCAATAAAAATCTCAGTCGCAACCCGGACTGAGCGCGGCGAAGTCCGGGACGTCTTTTACGCCCTCCCGGATTTCGCGCCGGCGCTGCGGGATATCATCGGGAGAACCGCGGACGTCGCTCAAGCCGGGCTACCATCGTGTCGGCGCTCCCTCGCTACGGTCCTGAGGATGCGCTCCCTCACCTGACGAAAGTCTTGCCGGTGATGCGTTCCAGGTTGCCGAAATAGATCTTCTCCTTCACGTCTTTCGGCATGTCGAGGCCGTCGAGAATGCGCAGCGTCTCGCGGATGTAGCCGGTGCCCATCTCCGGATCGAACGGGCAGTCGGAGGCGAACACGATTCTATCTTTTGGATAGAAGGCGAGGCCGCAGACGGTCGCGGCGTCGGCGCCGAACACGGCGGTGTCGGCGAAAAAATCCTGCTTGAAATAATCGAGCGGGCGCTTCTTCAGGCTTTTCCGCAGTGTCACATAGTCCTCGTCGGAGGTGCGCGTGCCGAGCTGGTCCCAGCCCGGACCGACCCGGCCCTCGAGCATCGGGACGATGCCGCCGAAGTGATGGACGATGATCTTCAGCTTCGGATGGCGGTCTATGATCTTGGAGAAGACGAGCCGTGCCATGGCGGCGGCGGTTTCGTAGGACCATCCAAAAGTCCACCAGATTTCGTAAAGCGATTTCTTCTCGTCGGTGTAATCGGGGCGATCGGGACCGCGCGCGGGATGCATCCAGATCGGCTTGTCCAGCCGCTCCATCGTCGCGAAGAATTCCTCGTATTGCGGACGGTCGATCGGGGTGTTGTTCACGTTGGTATAGATTTGCACGCCGCAGGCCCCGAGATCGTTGATCGCGCGCGCCGCCTCCTTCACCGCGCCATCGGGAGAGGCGAGCGAAACCTGGGCGACGAACCCGGGGAACTGGCTGCCATGCGCGGCGACGATCTCGGCAAACCCGTCATTGATGATGCGGCAAAGCTCGTCGAGCTGTTGGCCTTTCGCGAAACTCTCCAACGGCGGCATGGGGTAGGACAGGATTTGCGCATAGTCCGGAAACAGTCCGACGATGCGGCGCCGCTCGTCGAGATCATAAAGGCACGGCACGCCGCGCATGCGCTTGCCGATATCTTTGCCGACGCCCGGGATCGCTTCGACGGTTTCGGCAAATTTTTTCGGGACGAAATGCGTGTAGGCGTCGATGCGCATGCCTGATGGCTCCAATCTTTGCCGACCGCGCAGGGCGGCCACGTCGACATCGTGAGGAAGTCGGGGCGCCAGCAAGGGGCACCATGAGCGGTCGGTGTCAAGGGCGGCGACGATGACGCAGCTATCGCCCCGGCTCGCTTGGTTCGAACCCCTTTCTTGGCCCCCCTCACTCGTGCCGACCTCCGCGCAAGCAGGGAAGGAAAAACGTCAACTTCATCCTCCCCGCGAAGCGGCTCCCGAAGCGGGGCAGGTGATCGTGCTGAGCGCGGCGGAGGGGGCGTTGCGATCCCGCTAGAGCGGGATGCGTTCAGTTTGAGTAGCCTCCCGCTCGATTATGTTCTGCGCACCCGTCGCGGACTGCGCTCGACGACGGATGCGTGTCGATTGGCCCATGATGTTCATCCGAAAAGTCTGCAACTTTTCGGCGTCATGCTCTAATCTCACCCGACCAGACGTTCCCGCACATCGGGCGGGATCGGCTTGCCCTTGAGTTTTTCCGGGTTGTCGGGGTCGCGGCCAACCCAGACCCGGGTTTCGCGCCCTTCCACCGCCAACACCTCGCCCTTGAACAGCCGGTGTAGCATGCGGAAACTTGATCGTTTGACCTCTTCGACGCGCGACAAGATCGAGACGACATCACCGAACACCGATGGAAGGATGAAACGTGCGCTGAGATCGACGAGCGGGATGCCGACGATGTCGTAGCGTTTGAGCATTTCGTATTTGTTGCAACCCAGCACGCGGTGGAACAGGGCATTGGTGCTGCTGTCGAAGTAAGTGAAATAATTCGGGAAATAAACGATGCCTGCCGGATCGCAGTGGCCCCATTCCACCGTGACGACATGGCGGTCGGCGTGGTCGCCGGCGTCGCCCATCACCGCGGCGCCATGCGGATCGCGCCGTCGAGCCGGATCACCTCGCCGTTCAGATAGCGGTTCTCGATGATGTGAATCGCGAGGTCGGCATATTGCTCCGGCTGGCCGAGCTTTTTTGGGAACGGGATCGAGGCGGCAAGACTTGCCTGCACCTCCTCCGACATTCCGGAGACCATCGGGGTGGCGAATACGCCCGGTGCGATGCCCATCACGCGAATGCCGAACTGGGCGAACTCGCGTGCCGCCGGAAGCACGAGTGCCGCCACTCCGCCCTTCGAGGCGGCATAGGCGGCCTGTCCGATCTGGCCGTCAAAGGCGGCAACGGAGGCGGTGGTTACGATGACGCCGCGTTCGCCGTCCTCGAGCGGATCAAGGGTCTGCATGTTCGTGGCGGCAAGCCGCATGGCATTGAAAGTGCCGATCAGGTTGACGGAGATCACGCGCGTGAATTCTTCCAGTGGTTGCGGACCGTCGCGGCCGACGATGCGGCGTCCCGTGGCAATGCCGGCGCAGTTGATGAGGATGCGTGCCGGGCCGTGCCGGGAATGCGCCAGCGCGATCGCCTGGGCTGTTGCGTCGGCCGAAGTCACGTCGCAGGCGCAGGCAACTCCGCCGATCGCGTCGGCGACTGTTTCCGCGGCCTCTTTGTTGACGTCGAGAATCGCGACCCGGGCGCCGAGCGCGGCAAGACGTTGCGCGGTGGCTCGGCCGAGGCCGGAGCTGCCGCCGGTGACAAGCGCTGCGCAGCCTTTGGGGTTCATCGTGGGTCCGATTCGTGCCGAACGGCGTAAAAGCGGTGCCGGCGCGATTGCCGCAGGCGCGTGGAGTTAACGCGGCTCGGGCGACGGCGCAAGGCTTGGCCGCGCAACGACGATACAGCGCCGCTGCGGAAAAGCACTGCCGCGCGGCTTTGTCATGCGGTAAGGACTCCGCCGCAACTGGTCTGCAACGGTGCTCATGTCGAAATTCATGTCTCTTTCCGCGGCAATCGCGGCGCATGTGCGCGACGGCGATACGGTGGCGATGGAGGGGTTCACACATCTCATCCCTCACGCCGCCGGCCACGAGGTGATCCGCCAGCGCCGCCGCCATCTCACGCTCGTGCGGATGACGCCGGACGTCATCTATGACCAGCTCATCGGCATGGGGTGCGCAGACAAGGTGGTGTTCTCCTGGTGCGGCAATCCGGGCGTGGGCTCGCTCCACCGTCTGCGCGATGCGATCGAGAACGGTTGGCCGCATCCGCTCGCTTACGAGGAACACTCGCATGCGGCGATGGCGAATGCGTATGAGGCAGGTGCCGCGGGGCTGCCCTTCGCAGTGCTGCGCGGTTACATCGGGGTCGACCTCGCCGAAGGTCAATCCGTCAATTCGCAGCGTCGTCTGTCCCTACACCGGTGAGCGGCTTGCGACGGTACCGGCGATCCGACCCGACGTTGCGATCATCCATGCGCAGCGTGCCGACCGCGACGGCAACGTGCTTATCGAGGGGATTGTCGGCATCCAGAAGCAGGCGGTGCTGGCGGCGCGGCGCGCCATTGTCACGGTGGAGGAGCGGGTCGAGGATTTCGGCTGCCGTCATCCCAACACGGTGATCCTGCCGTCGTGGACGTTAAATGCAATGGTTGTCATTCCGGGCGGCGCCTATCCGTCTTATGCGCACGGCTATTACAAGCGCGACAACGCGTTCTATCGCGCCTGGGACACGATTTCGCGCGAGCGCGGCGGCTTCCTCTCCTGGATGGAGGCCAATGTCATGACCACGGGTCCGGAGGCGTTCGTCGCGCATCGCGAGCGGGCCGCAATTGCGCGTGCAGGCACTTCATGACAGCAACCTATGCCCCCGACGAGATGATGACGGTCGCGGCGGCGCGCGCGCTGACATCCCACGACGTGTGCTTTGTCGGCATCGGCATGCCGTCGGCGGCGTGCAACCTGGCGCGGCACACCCACGCCGCCGGGATCACGCTGATCTACGAGTCCGGCACGATCGCGACCAAGCCGGCGATCCTGCCGCTGTCGATCGGCGATGGCGAATTATGCGATACCGCACTTACCACCGTTTCGGTGCCGGAGATGTTCCGCTACTGGATCCAGGGCGGCCGCATCACCGTCGGCTTTCTCGGCGGCGCGCAGATCGATCGTTTCGCCAACCTCAACACCACGGTGATCGGCCCTTATGAGAAACCGCAAGTGCGGTTGCCGGGCGGCGGCGGCGCGCCCGAGATCGCGGTTTCGGCCGGGGAGATTTTCATCACCATGACGCACAGCCGCCGCGGTTTCGTCGACAGGCTCGATTTCGTCACCACCTTCGGTCACGGCGAGGGCGGGGACCATCGTGCCCGGCTCGGCATCACGACAAAGGGACCGACGCGCGTGATCACCGACCTGTGCGTGTTGGAACCCGATCCGCTTTCCAAAGAACTGACCGTCACGTCGATCCATCCGGGCGTGACGCGCGACCAGATCGACGCCGCTACCGGCTGGCAACTGAGCTACGCCGCCGAACTGGCGGTCACGCCGCCTCCCACCGAAAACGAGCTCGGGGTCTTGCGCGACCTCAAGGCACGTACCAAAGCGGCGCACGGCGCGTAGCGTTCTGGTCGGAGTTATTGCGTCGGCAGCTTCGTTGCATTCAGAATTTATTTTTTCTATAGCAAAACAGACCCTCGGAGAGGTCATCGGTGTCTTCGGGGTGCGACGCTCAAGGGCGCTGCCCTATCTCGCCCGAATGACGCGCGCGCCCTGCCGACACCGAGCGAGGCGCACCCAATCCGCCAGTTCGGAGGTGAGAGCGTTGCCCATTCGACGGCATGGAACCAAAAGATACTGGGTTTAGATGACGCCGGCTTCAGCTACCCCGAGGACGAGGAGGTATAGTCTTGTACAACCTTCCGCACCTGCTTTCTCACCTGCACTGCAGTCAAACCGAACTGGTTTTTGATGTTGGCGCCAACTCCGGTCAGTTCGCAGCGGAAATGTTCAATCGCGGCTTTACCGGCCGAGTTGTTTCCTTTGAGCCGCTCTCCTCGGCGCATGCCGCGCTCACAAATGCCGCCCGGCACAATCCAAAATGGGAGGTCGCACCGCGTTGCGCACTGGGCGCCGAGGAAGGCAGCGGAGTCGATCAATATTGCTGGCGATTTGTTCTCTTCTTCGTTGCGACCGATGCTGGAAAATCATTTGGCGGGAGTACCGGAATCGGCATTTGTCGGTAGCGAAATTGTACTTGTCGATACTTTGGCGAACTTCATCGCGAAGTCATTTCCGGGAGGCGTTCCACGCTTCGCTTTGAAGATCGACACCCAGGGCTTCGAGCGCGAAGTGCTGGACGGGCTGGGGTCTCACATCGAGCAATGCACCGCCGTTCTGATCGAGTTGCCGCTTCGATCCCTATATGACGGCGCGGCCGATTTACCAACCTTGTTCGCTCGTCTGATTAAATGCAATTTGCACTGCGCCGGGCTGTCGCCGGGCCACAAGAACCCTCGTACCGGGGACGCCGTCCAGGTAGACGGCTTGTTCGTTCGCGATGTTCCCGCGAAGAAGCAGCCGACCTTCCCACTCTTCACGTCGGTGCCGCCTCATTTGTCTGGTCGCGCAATAGTTCAGCAGCGCGAAGTGTTTGCCTCGTGGCGCGCCGCCGGCTTCGAGCCGATCAGCGTCAACGGCCCATCGGAAATCGTGCGCGTGGAGGCTCTGGGGCTTGGGGTCGAGATCGAGCCAACGTCTGAGGACGGCAAGCCTTGCGTCTCCGACATTGTGACAGCGATTCGAAAAAGAGGAGGCGAACGGGCCGGGATCGTGAACGCTGATTGCAAAATTCATGGCTATCCCGACCTTAGTTTAAAATTTGCTGCCGCCCTGCGAAATAGCGTGCTCTACGCGGAACGGGTGGATGTCGGCGACGACTGGCTTCCAACCATTGGTGAATGCGCCGGCTTCGATGCTTTCTTCTTCGATGTCGGCGTCCTGAGACCGGTGAATAACCGGCACTTCCGACTCGGGGAGCCTTGGTGGGATTATTGGTTCCCTCTTCAACTCGCTGTTAATGGTGCAAGGCTTGGTTGCCTCGATATGCCGCTCCTTCACCACCGAAGGCATCAGGCGCGTTGGAATCCGCAGGATTGGGACTGGCACGCCCGCAATGTGTGTAGCGTCTTCCAGCAGTGGAGCGGTCAACGGACGTTGATGCCGTTCTTGTCCTCTTTCAATGGCATTCAAGATCTGAGCAAGCTCGATAGAGATGAATCTGTAAAGATTGGCGCGGCGTGTTTCCAATGGCTCCGTACACGAAAATTGGAGCACCAATTATCGCTTCTTCCCAATGAGATAAGCAACATCGAAGCAATACTGCGAGACGCCTATCTCACTTTTATACGTATCGCGGAACTGCCGGCGGCAAGGGCTGAACTGGCTGCAATAAAAGCATCGACGTCGTGGCGCATTACTGCGCCGCTTCGACAGGTGGTGGGGCTTGCAGGCTATAAAGGACGGCAACGCACGGCCAATAAATCCCAAAAGGCCGGTCCGCATTGACAAGGTTTATTGTGGCAGCCCGCCTCGATGATTGGCCCGCTTTTGCGACAACGCTCGTAGAGCCGGTTGAAGCCTCGCATAAGCGCATGATGCCGAAAAGCTGCAGACTTTTCGGACAAACATGATGCGCAAAATCAAGAGATGGGAGTAGGAGGCGTTTCGAGTTGAACGCATCCCGCTCCAGCGCCACCTGCATCAGCCGTTCCGACCGCGGACCAACGTCGAATGAACCGGCCGCCCCCCAAGGCGTTTGGCGAACACGCACGGATTGCTTCCGTTGCGGGGCGTTGCAAGCGGTTCCGAAGACGTTGAGTCCTTGACATATTGGTGGAGCCGAGGGGATTTGAACCCCTGACCTCCGCAGTGCGATTGCGGCGCTCTCCCAACTGAGCTACGGCCCCGGCCGGCCGGCAAGCTGCCACACCTCGGGCGAGGAGCGCCATTTATCGGCCGCCTTGCAACAGTGTCAAGGCGGCATCCAGGCGCCGTGTGGCACCGCAATCGGAAGCGGCGAGGGGCCGAACGAGACGGCGCTTATTGGCTCAGAAGCGCGGTGCGGCCGGCTTGACGCGGCACGTCACCAGAACACGAAGCCCGGACCGAATTTGTAATTGATCCCGAATTTCACTTCGGAGACGGACTGAGAGACGCTCGGATTGGCGGTTACCGCCGCCGTGTTATTGAAAAGATAGGGCGTCAACGTCAAAACGGAACCGCCGACAGTCGTGGTTCCGGTGAAGCCTTCCTGAACGGAGCCGAAATCCATGAAATCGTATTCCAGTTTAGCGGTCCAATTGTTCGCGAATGCCCACTCCAGACCGCCGCCGACCGTCCAGCCGATGCGCGTCTCGGAGGCGTTCGCTGAAAAAGCCGATGATAGATAAGGCGGGGGATACCCAATTGCGTTAATGGCCATATTGTTAGACAGCGCGTATTTATCGCTCTCCCACGCGGCACCAACTTTGCCATAGATCAACAGTGTGTTCCAGGCGAAGCCGAGCCTCGTCGTCGCGGTTGTGATCCAGTCAGTCCTTTCCTGAAAGCTTTCAGTGTCGCTGAACGACGCCCCGGTAACGTAGTAATAAGCATTGGTTGGAAGGGTAACTGTGGTCGATTTTTTCAAGCTGGTCCACGACACATCGAATTCACCGCCGAGCACGAGGTGTCCGATCTGGTAATTTGCACCAGCCTGAAAGCCACCAAGGATTGAGGTGCTTTGCAGCGACTGACTTGGCGCCGCGTTAAAAAAGTCGCCGTACCCGCCAATGTAGTATGGAATACCAGCGCTCGCCGTAAGTGGCGCCGTCGGATCGTTGAATGCAGTCCATTGCTGGGCGCCCCCGACGTGACCGCCAATATAAAACCCGCTCCAATCATATCCGAGGGGTGCCGGCGCCTTTGCGTACAAGTCCGCGGCTGAGACCGCACCTGACGCAGTTATTGACAGGGCGGCGGCGAGAACGAGTCTTTTCATGTATGACGCTCCCCTAGGCGCGGTCGATCTGTGACCGACGGAGCGGCTAGATGCGCAGGAGTAAAGAGACCGTCTAGTGCAGCGAGGCAACACCGCAAAACGAAACCGTCTTTCCAAGTTGCAGGAAAAGACTTTGCAGCGTATTTCGGGAGAAGGCGAAGCAGGATACACGTTTTGCTAGTCGATTTACGGTTTCACTACTGAGCAATGCGGTGGTCTGGCGGCGAAATGTGGGCTTAATTCGAACGCAAGAAAACGTTGAACCTGCGGTAGCGGAGAGCACTGATGTGGTCACATGGAAGTTTTTATTGGAACGAGCTGATGACCCGCAACACGGAAGCGGCGAAAAAGTTCTATGGCGCAGCTCTCGGTTGGACGTTCGACGGAATGCCGATCGCGAATGGGACCTATTGGATCGCGAAGTGCGGCGGCGAGTCCGTAGGCGGCATCGTCGCCGCGATCGGTCCTGAATTCGCCAAGGTCGTCGACCGCTGGTTCAGCTACGTTGCAGTCGATGACATCGACAAGCGGGTCAAGATGGCGGCTGCGGCCGGCGGAAAGGTGTTGCGAGAGCCGTTCGATGTGCCAAGCGTGGGTCGTATCGCCTTTATCGAGGATCCAACCGGCGCCCCCCTGGGCTGGATGACACCCGTACAAAGCCCCTGATCGGGCATATTCCGGTCGATTGAATCAAATGGGTCGGTAGGGTGGGCAACGCGCCTACACAGGCCGTGCCACTTGGTCAACTCAAAAGGCGTGTTGCCCACGCTGTCGGAGCTGTGAAAATGGCCGACCGCGTGGGCAAAATCGCCACTAACAGTCGATCCCATGAAAGGACCGCGGCGCGCGATTTTGCCCACCCTACGTGCGGCGCTTCGATATGATCTGAATCAGTCTAAGCGAAGTGCAAGTCGTCACCTATCATACCGCGGGGCCACGCGGAGCGAGCTGGGAGTCCAGCACGCTTTGCAAGTGATAATGAATCGTCATACGAGTTCGATGGCCTGTTGGGCAGCGCGCGCGCTGTCAAAACTCGTTTTTTTCTGCGGTCGGGATCGGCTCGAGACCGAGACTATAGAAGTCATCGTTGGCCTCGGGACAATCGAATTCCGCCGGCAGCGTGTTCGCATTTACCACGCGATGACGATTCCGCGAACCCGACCATGGCTGATAGAACGCGCCGGGGTCTTCGACGGTGAAATTGACTTCCAGCGTGTTGCCACCGTCGGTCAGGCTGAATCGTTCGACGACATGCAGCTTGTCGCTGTGCGGCGTGCGGTAGGAATCGACGAAGGTCTTGTCGTTAAAGCCGATCGTATCCACGACGAGGGTATCGCCCTCATAACGGCCGACCGATTCCCCGTACCACGACGGTTTCGGATTGGCCGAGTGCGGCACGTCCATCCAGATGTGGCGGGTGCGGCCGGTCAGCATCAACACCACTTCCTTCGGGGTCTGGATGATGTGCATCTGGCCGGGATTGAGGTGGAAGGCGGGAACGCCGGTCTCCCAGCATCGCGGCTCGCGCGGTTCTCCATTGCGGCCTTGAAGTACCAAGGCGTTCTGCTTCATCAAGGCTTCGCGGACCCAGGGCATCAGGTTTTTGCCCGCGGCATTGTCGAGGCCCGCAACGCGGTAGGTCGGCTGTATCTTCATCTCCCGCGCCACTTCGTTATTGGCAAAGAGATGCGCGGGGTCGTCGGTAACGGGCCCGATCCCGTTTGGCGGATTGCTGAAATCGTTAAAGGTGCGCGCAATCGCGTAATTGGGCTGCCGCGGTTGCACGAAGCCCGCCCATGCTACGCCGGGGGCAGAAAGATCGAGCCCGGGGGCGCTCCGGTTCCGCCCGGCTCCGCAGCGAAGCCGGGCAGGCATGCGCCAACGCCGGCGAATGCACCAAGTGCGGCAGCGCCGGCGAACAGGCGGCGCACAAGCGGCAAATCTCCCGTCATTGCTTTCATCCCTGATTGGTGTCGCGACGCAACACGTTTCGCGTTGGGGCCTGTGTCATCAATGGCCCTGAACGCCTTTCACGCCCGACAGATCGCGATGCTTGTCGTTGCAGGCGTAGTCTTCGAGCCTCACATCGTTGCGCAGGTCATAGACGAAGCGTGCCTGCCAATCGTGGCTGTACATATCCGGATCGTGGATGGTGATCACGTCTTCAAGCTGATTGCCGATCCTGCGGATGCGCTCGACGCTCGTCATGTCCTCGCTGTGCGGCAGGCCGCTGGCATCGAGAAAGGTCGGGAACAGGAAGCCGATCGAACTCGACGACGAGGGTGTCGCCGTCCCAGTGGCCGACCGAGTGCCCGTTATACCGCGGCTCTCCGACGATGCTGTCCTGCGACGGCAACGGCCTGTCCAGCACCACGACCCGATTCTGATGGTTCATCTCAAAAATGAAAGTGACGTGGTCGACCGGGACCTGGAAGACCTCGAACGGGTAGGGGGTCGCCAGCACGCGTGGCACGCCGTCCGGCAGGCAGACGTGCCGTGCCTTGTCGACGACGGAGCCGTCCTTGAGTCCCTTCTGGTTTGCCTCATAGGCCGCCTTGCCCGCGGCATTAAGCGGCGGCTCGCCGCCGCCGAGAACCTGAATTTTTGGACTGTAGGTCGTGGCCCAATAGGTCCCACTGATATCCGGCGCGGCACAGGCGGCAGAAACCGCCGTGGCGACCAGGAAAGCGGCAACGGCGCCGCGAACGCAAACCCTCATAAGCCCGCCTCCCGAAGGGGTTTTTCTAAACGTGACCGTGTTCTGGTGTTCCGTCTAACACTTGGTCCCTTTTAATTGTCATCGCCCGGCTTGACCGGGCGATCCAGTAGCCACCGGAAGTCGTTGCGAGACGTCGTTCTCTGATCAAGTCCTGGGGTTACTGGATGCCCCGCTTGAAGCGGGGCATGACGAAAAAGGGATCAAGCGTCAGAAGTCAAAACACTACCTCAGCATCAAGTGGGCCGGCAATACCGACATACCGTAACGTATCGGACGGGTGGCCGCGCCCGTGCGGCGGGCAGCCGAATGCCGCGCCATTTACGCCGCCTCCCCGCGCGCCACTGCGGCGGCATTGCGCAAGGCAAGGATATTGGCTCGATAGGCGCCCGACCCCCCTTCGAAAACGGACGAGCCGGCCACGAGCACATTGGCGCCCGCGCGCGCGATCGCGGGCGCGGTGTCCGGCTTGATGCCGCCATCGACCTCGATATCGATCGGCCGACCTCCGGCGAGCGCGCGCAGCCGCGCCACCTTCTCGATCGCATGAGGAATGAAGCTTTGGCCGCCAAACCCGGGATTGACGGACATGACAAGGATGAGATCGACGATGTCGATCACCGGCTCGATAGCCGTTTCCGGGGTACCTGGATTGAGCGTCACGCCCGCCTTGCGGCCAAGCGCACGGATCGCCTGCAGCGAGCGGTGCAGGTGCGGGCCGGCCTCCACATGCACCGTGATGAGGTCGGCGCCGGCCTTGGCGAAGGCCTCGAGGTAGGGGTCGCAGGGTGCGATCATCAGGTGGACGTCGAACGGTTTGCGGCTATGTGGCCGGAGCGCTTTCACCACGTCGGGACCGATCGTGATGTTGGGGACGAAATGGCCGTCCATGACATCAATGTGGATCCAGTCGGCGCCCGCCGCGTCGACTGCGCGCACTTCTTCGCCCAGCTTCGCGAAATCAGCCGCCAGAATCGACGGCGCAATGGCAAGGGTGCGGAGCATCGCTGTCTCACTCAAGCACGGCGGAGGGTACCCCCGAAATGACTGAATCCTCCCCAATCAGCTCGCCGCACCAAGATGTGCTGATTTCTGCCGGGTATCGTCGGAGCAATTTTCGCGGGTGCCCTAACACGGCGATGCCGGAATCGGCAACGATCGGTGCGATCCGATTCACGATACCCAGCAGAATCTGCCGGGCATTGTCGAGAAGCGGCAAGGATTGCCGACGGGAAAAAGCTGCGCATTGATCCTGCGAGAGCATGATGCCGAAAGTTGCAGACTTTTCGGACAAACATCATGCGCAAATTCAAAGAGATGGGAAAGGGAGGCGATTCAAACTGAACGCATTCCGCTCGGGAAAATGTCTGCTCCGGGTGCGGCACGCGGCTTGCTCAATGAGGCTTTGCTGAAACAAGGCGAAGGGCGGGAGAAGGCAGAACCGCATCGGCCCCGCACGCGAGCGGCGCATCAGAGGGAGCATGGCAATGTTCTATCTTGCAGGAGCAGCGTCGAACGTTCTGGATTATCTGCAAGGCTTGCAGCAGTCATCCTTAAGCGGCCTCGCGGGATCGGCCGCGGGCAGCACCGCCGGGCAGGACGTCTTCAATTTCGTTTCACCGAGTTTGGCTGGCGCCGCGGGATCGACGGGGTCTGGATCAACCGGGAGCTCGGGGACGAGCGGCAGCTCGGGCGCGGTAAGTCCTGACACGATGAACGCGTTGCTATCGGCGCAGAGCGGCGCGACTGATGGCACGAACGGCTCGAACGCGACTCACGGCCATCATCATCATGGACATCACGGCGGCGGCGGTGGCATCAGCAGTCTGCTGCAAGCGCTCGATAGCCAGTCGGGCACCAGCCAAACGACGACCAATTCCAATGGCTCGACCACAACGACGGTGTCCTATGCCGACGGCTCGACGGTGGCGCTGACGATCCCGGCCTCCTCGTCGACTCAGGCGAACCCATCGCCATCGACGAGTTCGTCATCCTCCGACGGCTCCTCTTCCACCGCATCGACCTCCGCCACTTCGTCGTCATCCGGCTCCTCCTCGCAATGGGCCGGCAATCTGCTGGAGCGCCTCATCCAGCAGCAGGCGCAAATGTTCTCTGCCGCTGGACAAAGCCTATCGACGACCGCGTAAGCGCCCGATAACGTTGGCGGATGTCTCGCACCGACACGATCGTGCTCGGCGCCGGCGTCGTCGGTGTTTCGGTTGCGCTTCATCTTGTGAAGCGCGGTCTCGGCGTGGTCCTCGTCGATCGCGGTGAGCCGGGACGGGGCACCTCCTACGGCAATGCCGGGGTCATTGAAGCAAATACGTTGTTTCCGGTGGCGTTCCCGTCCTCACTCCGCACTCTCATCCGCATCGCGCTCAAGCGCGCGCCGGAGGCCGACTATCACGTCAAATTTCTCGCCAAGGCCGCGCCATGGCTCCTGGCCTTTCGCCGCAACTCGGCACCCGAGAGGCTCATGGACACCATGCGGGCGATGCGCCCCCTGTTTGCCCACGCCATTACGGAGCATGAGGCACTGGTCGCCGAGTTCAGGGGCCACTCGCTATCTGCGCCGCACCGGCTGGCTCAAGCTCTACCGCAGCGAACAAAGCTTCGCTGCTACGGCGCGTGAACGTGGCCTCGCGGCCGAGTTCGGGATGCCGCTTCGCGTGCTCGACACCGACGCCGCGCGCCTCCTGGAACCGTCGCTGGCCCCGGTCTTTGCGCGCGCGGTTCTATGGGAGGGCGCCGCGAGCGTCACCGATCCGCTTGCGCTCACGCGCGCTTATGTTGCGCGCTTTGTTGCGCTGGGCGGGGTCATCGCCACTGGTGACGCGATGACGCTTCGGCGCCGCGAGCAGGTCTGGCAGGTTGAAACCACCGACGGATTGGTCGAGGCGCATACGGCCGTCGTGGCACTCGGACCGTGGGCCAGCGACCTGTTGGCCCCACTCGGCATCCGATTGCCGCTCTGGGTCAAGCGCGGCTATCACCGCCACTTTCGCGCACGGGGCAATGCTAGTCTGGCGCGGCCGGTCGTCGATACGGACAACGGTTATTGCCTGGCGCCCATGGAGCAGGGGATCCGGGTGACCACGGGAACCGAAATCGCCGCGCGCGATGCCCCTCCGACCCCCGCTCAGTTCGATCGCGTGTTGCCGGCTGCGGAATTTGTGTTTCCGCTCGGCACGCCCGTCGAAGACCGGCCCTGGATGGGGTCCCGGCCCTGCTTTCCCGACTCGCGCCCGGTGATCGGCCGCGCGCCGGGCCAACCGGATCTGTGGCTTGCCATCGGTCACGGCCATTCCGGCCTCACGCTCGGACCGGCGACAGGACGGCTGATCGCGGAAATGATTACGGAAACGCCGACTTTTTGCGACCCGGCGCCTTATGGCGCCGGGAGGTTTTCCACGCAATGACATATCATGTGCGGGGGGCGCGGCCCGAAATGTGCGGCCTGAAATGCGCGCGGCCCGGCAGGTGCCGGGCCGGTGAGGGTAAGCGCACGAAAATCAACGATGATCGAGCGGGAGGCTACTCAAACTGACGCATCCCGCTCTAGAAACAGAAGCTGGCGCTACTGGGTGATCGTCCTGACCACCGAGTTGGTAGGCCGGCTGGTCACGGTCTGTAACCCGCCTTCCTTCAGCACAGCCTCATCATACTGCGGCAAGGTGACAAGCGTGCCCTTCGGCACCATGTGCACGACCTTGAACCCGCCCCTCTGCATCTCGCCGAGCAGTTGCGGCAGAGCGATCGAGGTCACCTTCTGGAAGTCGTGCATCAGAATGATGCCCTTGCCCATCTTGTTGAGCTTGCCCATCAGCGACTTCACCAACTCTTCGGGCTTCTTGATCTTGAAATCGAAGGAATTGATGTCGGTCGAGAAGATCGCCACATTACGCTGGCCGAGATAGGTGACGAATTCAGGCGGGTGGCGCAGGTCGGGGAAGCGGAAGAACGGAGCAATCTGCGTGCCCGCCATCAAGTGCACGGCGCTCGCGCCTTTCTCGAATTCATCCTTGACAGCGTCGATTCCCTGGGTCGCCATGACTTTCTGAAGATCGGCGTGAGACCAGGTGTGGCTGCCGACCGTGTTACCTGCCGCGATCACCTGCTTAAGAATTTCGGGATGGTAGGTGGCGTGCTTGCCGATCGAAAAGAAGGTCGCCCTCAGGCACTGATCTGCCAACGCCTTGAGAACCGCCGGGGTGTGGCCCGGCCACGGACCATCATCGAAGGTGAGCACCACCTCGTGATCCTGGAGAAAGTCGTAGGTCTTGAAATGCTGGAAGCCGAAGCCGGGACCGCCAGTGGTGTCGATCTCGACGACGCGCGAGACGCCCATCGCGTTTGGGTTGGCGCAAGGCGCGGTCTTGGCCGGCACAAAGGGCGGACCCAGCGGAGGGAACGACCCGGACGGCGCGGCCTGGGCGAGCGGAGCCGCAGCCGCGGACGGCGCGACCGAACCGGTCGACAGTGGCGTCACCTGCCGCGGAGCCTGAGCGAGCGCGGTGCCAGCCTGCGCCAATAGGTTTGAGGTGGCCTGGCTCGATGGAACCTGGCTTGATGGAACCTGGCTCGACACCGGCTGCGGCATCATGGTTACCGGCGACGTGGAAGCCGTCACGATGGCAGCCGGATGTGGCTGGCCCTGGGCTGGCGTCGAAACCACAGGAGAGGCCGGCCGCGCTGTCCCTTGCACCGTTGTTGCGGCGGACGCAGTCCGGGTCGTTTCGGAAGCCTTGGCCGGTTGTGCTGCCTCAGCCCGATCCGCGCTCGGCAGTTCCGGACGGGTCCACCATGCCGCCTGCACGATCCCGAAGGCGGCAAGCGAAATGACAGCAATCCCTCCACCGACAACGCCCGCGTACTTCATATGTGCTCCTTAATGCCGCCGCTACTCCGGCACGTCCTGGCCTTCGTCTGTTCGGCTGTTCTCCTGTGACCAATCCTTTAGCCCGTTCGCGCTTTCAAGCAGCTCGATCCGGTTCATCGCAATTTAAACAAAGCTTGGTTGCCAATCCTATAACACCGCTTTGTGTTCATATTAGATCAAGTGCGCCGGCAATTCGCGCCCAATTTTGGACAGAGCGGTGATAATCCCCCACCGCAAGCGAGCTTTACACAGAATTCAGAAGCAATCCCGGTAGGCAGCTACCGCGCCAGGCACTTGGAGCGCTGTCGCCTCGTATACGCCGCGCGCAATCGCCCGCGCCACCACCTGGGCTGCCGCACTTCCGATTTCGGTGAGTTGAAACGCCACACTGTCCAGTGGCCGCGCCCCAGTGGCGACAGCGAAGACTATGTCGCCGTCAAGGGGGGTGTGGACCGGGTGGAGCGCGCGCGCCAATCCGTCCTGCGCCATCACGGCGAGATGTCGAGTTTGTGCTTTGCTCAAAGCGGCATCGGTGGCGACCACGGCGAGAGTTGTATTCATTCGTGGCGCGCCTTTCGTGCGCGGCAGCAGAGCCTGCGGAGGGACTTGCGCGGGGAACCCGTGCCCGCCGAATTCGGCGTCGCGCTCGAATGGCGCTGCCCAGAACCAGGGACCGCCGGCAATGACGGCGCTTCCCGCCGCGTTCACGATGGCGAGGGCCGCAACGGTAAAGCCGGCCGCCGTCACCGCTGATGCCGAACCCGTGCCGCCCTTGAAACCGAACGTATTGGCCCCGAGGCCGGCGCCGATGCTGCCGAGACCGAAATCCTCCGCCGCGTTTTCAGCCGCCGCATAGCCGAGGTCTCGATATGGCGGATAGGTGTCCCACCCCTTATCGCCGCCGTTCAACAGATCGAACAGGATCGCCCCGGGGACCAATGGCACGCGCGCCGTGCCGACCTGATAGCCGCGGCCGGCCTTGCGCAGAAACGCCTGTATCCCGGAAGCAGCATCCAGTCCAAAGGCGGAGCCGCCCGACAACGCAATAGCGTCGACCCGTTCCACCGTGCGTGCCGGGTCGAGCAAATCGGTTTCCCGCGTGCCGGGACCGCCGCCGCGCACATCGACGGCCACGATCGTCGGCTTGTCGAACACAATCGCGGTGACGCCCGAGGCCAGCCGCGCGTCATCCGCGTGCCCGGCGCGAATGCCGGCGATATCGGTGAGCAGATTGCGAGACCGTCGCGCCATGTCGCATTTCCGAAACAAGACATTGGTGTTCGAATAAGAGTGCTTCGATTTGCACCTGCTGACCACACCAAGTTAATTTTGCGCAAATCACTGCTGGGCGGTATTTGGGAGGTGTGGCGGAGCCGCGCACCATCAAGCCTTTGGCCGATGAGCAAATGCCCCGTACTTCACGACGAAACAGGAGCCGGAGCAGCCCGTGTCCAAGTGGAACATGATCATCGACGTGGCCGAGTGCACCAATTGCCAGTTATGCACCCTTGCGACCATGGACGAATATGTCGGTAATGAGTTTCCGGGCTACGCCGCGCCGATGCCCAAGCACGGCCATCGCTGGATCGACATACTGCAGAAGGAGCGCGGCCAGGCGCCGATGATCGACATCGCCTACCTGCCGACGATGTGCAACCATTGCGATGATGCTCCCTGCATCAAGGCCGCCGGCGACGGGGCGATCAAAAAACGGGGGGACGGCATCGTCATCATCGATCCGGCGAAAGCCAAGGGACGCCGTGACCTCGTCGGCGCGTGCCCCTACGGGCATATCTGGTGGAACGAGGAATTGGACTTGCCGCAGCATTGGCCCTTCGATGCGCACCTGATCGACCAGGGCTGGAACAAGACGCGCGGCCACCAATCATGCCCGACGGGAGCGATGCGGGCCGTCAAACTCGACGATGCCGAGATGGCGCGCCGCGCCCGCGATGACGGGCTGGAGACCTTGCGTCCCGAGTTTGGCACCAGGCCGCGCGTTTATTATCGCAACCTGTGGCGGTTTCAGAAATGCTTCATCGGCGGCACTCTCTCCACCGAGACGAACGGCGTTGTCGATTGTGTCGAAGGCGCCGAGGTGAGGCTGCTCAAGCATGGCGGCATCATTGCCATCACCACGAGCGATAACTATGGCGATTTCAAATTCGATCGGCTCGAGGAACATTCCGGCGCCTATATGGTCGAAATCGAAGCCGCAAGCCTGCCGAAAAAGTTTGTTGAGACGCAACTTGGTGCGAGCGTCAATCTCGGCGAAATCAGATTGTAAAGCGCCCGCAACACGGAATCCATTTGACGGACACAGTGTCGACAATAGTCGAGATGGGCCGCCGAACTCCCATCCTCATTTGTCGCGGCTGATAACCATCATTTGAATTTCCCGCATGTCGGACACCTAAAATTAGCATCCCTATGCCACCATTGCCGACGCCTTATGCTGTAGAACCTCATTCGGGGCAGCAAATAAGGGGGAAACCAATGGCGTCATCGAAGAATTCGGCGCATGAAACCAGCGCCGTTCAATATCATATTACCGTGTCGGAGCGCCTCCAACAGGCCGAACGCGCGCCGGGCTGGTTGCGCGGGTTGCTGATTTCGGCTGCTCTCCTTGGACTGGGCGTGTCGGCCGCCGACGCCGAGGTGTTGATTTCGGTCAACAAGAGCACGCAGCACATGACCGTCTCGGTGGACGGCACGCCGCGCTATAATTTCGTCGTATCGACCGGCCGGCCCGGCTATGGCACGCCGAGCGGCACCTATCATCCGCAGCGGATGGAACGGACCTGGTTCTCCAAGGAGTATTACAACTCGCCGATGCCGTATTCGATCTTCTTCCATGGCGGCTTCGCCATCCATGGCAGCTACGAGATCAACCGGCTCGGGGCCCCGCGTCGCATGGCTGCATCCGGCTGCATCCTTCAAATGCCGCGACCCTGTACAGTCTGGTGAAGAGCGAGGGCGAGGGAGCAACGACGATCGTGGTCTCCGGCGGCGACTACGCGGGCGGATCTGCAGAGCCGGTGCGGCCGCGCGCTTCAGCACCTCACCGCAGGCAAGCGCCTCGCCCGAACTACGGTCAGCCGTACCCGAACTACGGGCAGCCGTATCCCGGCTATCAGTACCAGCCCGGCTATCGCTGGCAGGGACCGAACGTCTATCCCTACTAGTGGTCTGCCTCTCACGCTTGATCCCCTTTAAATATCATGCCCCGCGAAAGCGGGGCATCCAGTAACCCCGTGACTGGCATTAGAGTACGAAATTATCAAACGACTCCGGTGGTTACTGGATCGCCCGGTCAAGCCGGGCGATGACCCTGAAAGGGCATTCTGGCGACGGCCATCGCGGTCAGGCCTGCGGTTCGGCGTGGCCGATCGCACGCGCGATTGCGGGCATGCGCCGCCGCAGTGCGCGCTCCAGGCCATCAACAAGTTCGTGAACCTGCGCCACGCTTCGCGTGCCGTCGACATCGCAATGGAAATTCACGATGGTGCCGTCCGCCGTATCGCGGACCCGCACATCGTGGACGTGGCGCAGCGCCCCCGTTGCCGCGGCCAGTTCGACCAGCGTACGCTCCACTTCGGCGATACGCGCCGCCGGGGCGTCGCGGCCGGCAGATCCGTGCGCCTGCAAAGGCTCGATGTGAGTCTCGACCTCGACCGGCACGCCAAATTCTTGGCGAATTGCTGCTTCCAGCTTCTCGGCGATGTCGTGGGCCGCGCGAAAGCCAAGCGAACCGTCGAGTTCGAGGTCGAGCGAGATCGATAGCTTTTGGGCGATGGCGTGGACTGTGACGTGGTGGATCGCGAGGCCACGGTTGCGCGCGATCACCATGACACGCTCCATCACCGACTCATCGTCGAGCGCGCGTGGTGTCACGATGACCCCGATATCGGCATTGGGCAACGCCGACTTGACTGCCTTCTCGATATCCTCCTTGAGTGCCTCGACGCGATCGAGCGGCAGCGTCCGGCTCGCGCCGACCTCGACTTCGCCGAATACGGTGGCGCCGACCTCGCGCGCGCGGACGCGGTCGACCGAAGCGACATTCGTCACCTTGCCGGCGATCGCGGTGATGCGATCGGCAACGCCCGCCGGGGCCGCGTCGACCAGCGTGTCGAGCGTGCGCCGTCCGAGCCGCCAACCGGCGAGGCAGACCACGATCGCCACCGCGAGCGCGGCCGCGGCATCCGCCCAGCCATAGCCGAGCCGCACGCCGGCGAGGCCGACGAGCACGGCAAGCGATGCCCACAGGTCGGATGAAAAATGCAGCGCGTCGGCGGCGAGCGCCTGACTCGAGGTTTCGGCGGCAACCCGCGCCAGCGCCCGGGCGCGGAAGAAATCGATCAGCAGCGAGATCGCGATCACCGCGAAGGCCGCTGGCGTCGCCTCGACGGCATGGCCGCCGGTGATGAGCCGCCCGACCGATCCCCAGATCACGATGCCGGACAGGATGGAGAGCATCGCCGTCTCGATCAGCGCGGCAAAGCTTTCCATCTTGCCGTGGCCGTAATGGTGTTCGCGGTCGGCGGGTTTATCGGCAATGCGAACGGCGAAAAACGTCATCACCGTAGCGGCAAGATCGATCGCCGAATGCCCGGCCTCAGACAGGATCGCAAGCGATCCCGTCAACGCGCCGATCACCGCTTTGCCCAGGGTGAGCGCGAGCGAAGCACCGACGGAGGAAAGGGCGACGCGTTCCTTCCGGGTCATGGCAAGTACCGGTCAGTTCCTCGTTGGAGCGGGATGCGTTCAGACGAATTGCCGCCGGCTCGATTGTCTTTGATAGTGCGCATGACCCTCGTCCGAAACGTCTGCGACTTTGCGGGGTCATGCGCGGCCGCGTTGTCGGCCAGCGCGGCTGGATGAGCTTCGGTACAGTTCACGAACTACTTGCAAGCATCAAGACGTCGGACGCCGTGTCGCCCCAGGTGACGCGCCGGAAAGCAGCGATCCTTGCCTGCTGGCGCCGGAGTTCCTCTGCGTCCGTCATCAGCCGGTCCACCCATGAGACCCAGCCCTCGACATCGTCGGGGTCGAGGTGAATTGCAAGACCCTGGCTCGCCTCCGGGATCGCGGTGAGCGAGGAGGCGACGCAAACCTTGCCGGCTGCGAGACTCTCGCTGACCGGCAGCCCATAGCCTTCGCACCGGGACGGAAACACCGTGAACAGACAATTGGCATAGAGCCCGTCGAGCGCGTCGTCATCGACATTGCTGAGAAATCTTGATGAAGCGGGCGAGGCGCGGGTCCGCAGCGACTTCGCGGGCGAGGTCGGCACCGTCTGCGCCAACCCGGCCGGCAATCACCAGCGGCTTAACTTTGCTCTCGCGATCGCGAAGCAGTTTTCGCCAGACCGTCACAAGCAGCGCGTGATTTTTTCGCGGCACGATATCGCCGACACTCAACACGAAGTTGGCCGGAGTGAGTCCCGTAGGGGTGAAAACCCCGCTTGGCGCCGCGCGTACGAGATGGCCGAGGCGAATGGTCTTGATGGGCGGCATTGCCATTGCTCGTGACGCGGCGTGCGCCTGCAGCATCTTGGCGCTGTGTTCGGAGATCGACAGCACGAGGTCGGCTTCGCGGACAATGAAATCGGAGGACGGCAGATCGGAGGCGGATCGATCGCGCAGCCGCGGGTCATTTGGCGGCAGTACGCCAAGCAGGTCGTAGAAGACGAAGGCGAGGCGAAGCTTGCACTGTCGCTTCAACTGCATCAGCACGGCAAAGTCGTGACGTTGCAGTTCGCCCGGGATAAGCAGCGTGCGGCTCGGCGCAAAAAGGGGCTTCGCCTGCGGTTCGAGCTTCGCGGCCGCGTGACGCCGCATCGGCGCGCGGATATTGTCGCGCAGCCAGCGTTCCAGTCCTTTGCCGGCTTGCAGAAGGCGATGGCGGCGCCAAGGCGACGGCGGGTCGCGACGCCGCTCCACGGTCATCTCGGCGCCGATGACCTCGCGCACCTCCGCGGGAGAGACGTTGATGAACCCTCGCAACCGCTCGTAGCGGCAGAACGCCACCTGAGGCGGTTCGAGCTCTGCAAGCGCGCCTGCCAGACCCCGTTCGACACGCGTCGTGCCATGCGGAATTCGGCCACGCTCCTGCCAAGCCGTGGTCAGGTCGACGTGGAGCAGCGGATCGACAAGGGCGGCGGGCGCGAGCGGCTGCATCATCTCCACATCCTCTCTCGCGGCGTGCAGCGTGTCACGAACATTGACTCCCGACAAAATTTTGGAGACGGGATCACGGTGGAACACGGCCGTGCAGCTGCCGCCGACGTTTGTCCGCGGCGGCGCCCGATCGATGAGACGAGCCTAAATGGATACCGAGGTTTTGATCGTCGGCGCCGGCCCCACCGGCCTCACGCTCGCGGTCGATCTCGGGCTGCGCGGGGTCCGCTGCGTCCTCATCGAGCAGAAGGAAGCACCTCAGTTCCTTCCGAAGATGGAACGCTGCAATGCGCGGACCATGGAAATCTTCCGCCGCATGGGCCTTGCCGACAAAATTCGCGCCGCCGGCCTGCCCGCCCATTGTCCAATGGACGTTTTCATCGTCACATCGTTGACTGTGCCGCCGCTGCTGCATCTGCCTTACCCATCGGTGGCCGCGGCAAAGCGGGAAATTGCGGCATCGACCGGCGCCGCGCTGCCGCTCGAACCCTACCAGCTGATTTCCCAGTACACGCTGGAGCCGCTGCTCAAAAACATCGCCGAGAAGCTGCCGAGCGTCACCGTGCGTTATGGCACCGAGTTCCTCGATTTCGTCGAGCAACCAGGCGAGGTAACCGCCCGCGTGCGGACGTCGAACATCGGCGACGATGTGTTGACGATCCGCGCAAAATACCTCGTCGGCTGCGACGGCGGTGCAAGTCCGATCCGAAAGCAGCTCGGCATCGGCCTTTCCGGCGAGGGAAACCTGCTGGAACTGCGTCAGGCGCTGTATCGCTGCGATGAGCTTTATGCGCGCATCCCGATCGGCAAGGGCCGTCATTACCATATTGCCGACGCGCACAGCACGCAGCTGATCGTCCAGGATTTCCACCCGCCACTTCACGCTGCACTCGGTGGTCGAGCGCGACGAGGACATGCGAAGCTTGTTCGCGCATACCAT
This sequence comes from uncultured Alphaproteobacteria bacterium, assembly GCA_963844635.1. GTDB lineage: Bacteria > Pseudomonadota > Alphaproteobacteria > Rhizobiales > Xanthobacteraceae > JAJPKK01. Next base: position 592,483 of record CAWJPD010000005.1, on the reverse strand, counting down.
CGCGATGCCGCTTGAGTTCGAGATGATTCACGTCGGCAAATGGCGGCAAAACCTGCTGCTCGCCGACCGCTACTGCAACGGATCGCGGGTCTTTCTCGCCGGCGATGCCGTGCATCTCGTGATCCCGACGGGCGGTCTCGGGATGAATACGGGTTGCGGCGATGCGGTCGATCTGTCTTGGAAGCTCGCAGCGACGCTCGCCGGATGGGGTGGGCCCAACCTGCTTGCCTCCTACGAAATCGAGCGGCGTCAGGTCGGCGAGCGCAATGTCGCAGCGTCCCGCTTTGCCTCCCGGGGCCGGCGCAAGTGGCGCGCGATGTGGCGCCCGGAAATTTTGGATGATACCCCGGCGGGCGCCGCAGCACGTGTCGCGCTCGCCGGCGTCGCCGACGTGGAGCAGCGCAAGACCAATGAAATGATCGGCGCAGAACTCGGCTACCGCTATGTCGGTTCGCCGTTGATCGCGAACGAGGACGATGACGGAGAGCCGATCCACGATTTCATGCATTACCTCCCGACGACCTGTCCCGGTGCCCGCCTGCCGCATGTCTGGCTTATGGGCGGCACCGCAGTGCAGGACCGCGTCGGCTACGGTCGCGGATATACGCTGCTGCGGTTTGGCGGAAAGGTCGACACCGCAGCGCTGAGCGAAGCTTTCGCTACCCGTGGCGCACCCTGTCGAATGCTCGACCTCCAGGACGAACGCGCGCGGGACATTTATGGCAATGACCTGATCCTGGTGCGGCCCGACCTTCATGTGGTGTGGCGTGGCAACACATTGCCCGCCGATCTCGCCAAGCTTGCGGCAACGGCGACCGGATTTTGAGCGCGCCTCAAATGTGGGTTGGGAGCATCTGGTGCGAACATTGGCTGAGATCAGCGCGCCACCCTTCGTTTCATAGGAGATTATTTTGCGGTACGATGACAACCTGACGGCGGAGCGCGCGACATTCGTCACGCATCTCGAATGTTCGCAGACCGGCGAGCGCCACGCCGCCGACAAGGTCCACAACCTGTCGCGTGCTGGCAGGCCGCTGTTGGTCCGCTATGATCTCGACGGCATCGGCAAATCGCTCACCAAGGAGGCGCTGACCGAGCGGCCGCCGGATTTGTGGCGCTATCGCGAGCTGCTGCCGGTCCGCCGCTCAGCCGACATCGTCAGCCTCGGCGAAGCGATGACGCCGTTGGTTGCGCTGCCGCGACTCGCCGCCCGGCTCGATGGCGGCGAATTGCTGGTGAAAGACGAAGGGCGGTTGCCGACGGGATCGTTCAAGGCGCGGGGCATCGCGCTCGCTGTTTCGATGGGGCACGCCTTCGGCATCCGCCACATGGCGATGCCCACGAACGGCAATGCCGGCGCAGCGCTCGCCGCCTATGCCACCCGCGCCGGCATCAAAACCACGGTGTTCTGTCCACAGGACACGCCCGAGGTGAATGTCAGCGAAATCGAACAGCAGGGCGCGACGGTCTACCGGGTGAACGGGCTGATCGACGACTGCGGAAAGATTGTCGGCGCCGGCGTCGCCAAGACCGGGTGGTTCGACGTTTCGACGCTCAAGGAGCCGTACCGCATCGAGGGCAAGAAGACGATGGGGCTGGAGCTTGCCGAGCAGCTCGGTTGGCAGCTTCCCGACGTGATCTTTTATCCGACCGGCGGCGGCACCGGGTTGATCGGGATGTGGAAGGCGTTTGCGGAGCTGGAAACGATTGGCTTTATCGGCGCCGCGCGCCCGCGCATGGTCGCGGTGCAGGCGCAAGGGTGCGCGCCGATGGTGCGCGCCTTTGAGGCGGGAGCAGAGCATGCGCCGCGCTTCCCCGATGCGCACACGATCGCGAGCGGCATCCGCGTGCCGCAGGCGATCGGTGATTTCCTGATCCTGCGCGCGGTGCGCGAAAGCGGTGGTTTTGCGATCGCGGTGAACGACGAGGCGATCACGGCGGCGCTCGACGAAGTCGCGCGCGGCGAAGGGCTGCTGCTATGTCCGGAAGGGGCGGCGACCTATGCGGCCTACAAGCAGAGCCTTGCCGACGGCCGCGTCGGCCGGCACGAACGGGCCGTGCTGTTCAATTGCGCGAGCGGCCTGAAATATCCGCTGCCTCCGGTCAATCGTTCGCTCGATGCGACCAAGGAGATCGATTATACCCGCCTGTGAGCCGCAGCCATTGTGGCTCCCAGCATTTCGGCGCTCGTTTCGTTCGCGATACTCCATCGCGGGAGCGCAACGCGCAACAATCGTTCGAGCATCGCGTCACTGCACACCCCGGCCGCGGCGATGAGCGTAACGGATTTCCGACCTGTCCGGTCTCGCCCTTCTTCATGAGGTCAAAGTGGTCGGTATCGCGCGCTCATCGGATTGATTTGCCTCACCCGTTGCGACAAGATGATCTTTGCCGAGCGGTGTCCAGAGGAACCACGGCGCCAGATAAGGAACAGCCAATGACAAGAGTAATCCTCGTTGCCGTCGCTGTTGTTCTATCGTTCACCGAATTCGCGTCAGCTCAGTCCTACTGTGGACAGATCAGGCAAGCCGTCGCGTCCTACGGCTACGGAACCGTGAGGCAGGAAGCTATGAGACGTTATGGGGCAGGGGGGGCCAGGGCCACGGACAGATGTTTGGCCGGCGGGCATCGCGGAAGTAGAAGCGGGCATCACAGACGATAGATAGTGGACTGAGCTTCCTTCGCAGCCGTTTTTCAAGCAGACGTCATCGGGACCCGGACGCGTCGCTTCGTTTTTCATCCGGATGTCACATCGCCGCAAGCGACGGTCCCATAGGCACTGCGTCCATCTCGATGTTGCAGCGGTGGATGCCCGATCCCGGTACGCCCGGTTCTAATTCTCTTGTTCATCACGACAAAGCATTCGGCCCGTCCGATTGATTTGCGACTGCCATTGCGACAAGATGATTTCGCTGAGCGTTGTCCTGGACGAACGCGAGGCATCAGATAAGGGAATAATCAATGACAAGAATGATCCTCGTTGCCGCCGCGGTTGTTCTTTCGCTGACGGAATACTCGACAGCCCAAGACTACTGTGGACAGGTTCGGCAGGCTGTCGCGACATATGGTTACAGATCGGCGAGGGCCCATGCCTTGGCTTCTTACGGGCCACAGGCGGTCGCGTATGGCGACAGGTGCTTGGGCCGCGGAGGCAGAAGCAGGCATCACAGAAGATAAGTCGCGCCGAGCGCGGCTCTCGCGGGCCGGGGCAACGGTTCCGGCTCACGAGCCGTTTCGGCTCAGGGGTCGGGTGAGTCGGCGGATTGCAGCACCATTTTGGACCAAGCCTCGACGAAAGCCCGATCTTGATCCCGCAGTTCATGTCTGTTCGGGGTCCCTGGAGGACGTAGCCCGCAGGATCACGGCGGTGAGGACGCGGTCGAAGGCGTCGTCGAAAATGTTGCCGCAACCCTCGATGCGGGGGTGCACCGGGCGGCAACCGCCGTCGGGCCGCACGTTGATGATGATCCTTGTCTCGCCGTCGTCCAAAGTTAGAGCGATCACAACCGCCGTTCCCGGACCGCTCTGCGGGGCGTGTTCCATGTTGGCCGACACGAGTTCGGCAGCGTCCGATTTCGCCTTGGCCAATGCAGCAGGCAGCACCTCTGAAACGCGCGCAGTGATTTCATCGGAGCTGTAGCCCTTGCGTGCTTCGTCCGGCATGACGGCAATTCTCCCATTCGATCGCGCTCGCCTGTTGCCTCGCTCGCGACAGCCAGACACTCGGACGCAAGCCGTGCCTCGAATTTCAGTTCTTGCGCCAGCCGGAAGATGGCGGCATCCATCAGCTTGCGCCGCTAGAGCGGGATGCCTTCAGCTCGACGCCTTCCGCTCGGATCCCTTCGATTTGTGCATGATCTTGGTCCGAAAATTCCACAACTTGTCGGGATCATGCGCCCCGTCGCCGCCGTGAGGAAGATGAGGCGAGGCGGTGAGGCTTTTTATGAATGATCTTATCAAGATGGCGGCAGGACACAACTCGATCGGGCGAACTGCGCAAGCCGACGCGAACCAAGGCCTGCGGGCAGCCTCGCGCTGAGCGCGTCTTCGGCTTCGCCGATTCAGGCACAGTATGACGGCATCGAGATCGCTCAACCGCGAAGGAGCATGACCCACAGCTGCCGAACCGCACTCACGCGCCGCGTCCCACATCGCCGTGAAGCGACGTGGGACTCGCACACTCGTTTCGGTGAACTCTATCCGAATGGCTTACGGAGTTTTCAGCTCACCAGCCCCAGCCCCCATAGCCGTACCGTCGATAGTAGGGCCGCCCGTAGTAGTAGCCACCATAAGCGGGATAGCCGCCATAAGCGGGATAGCCATACGAATAGGCGGGGTAGTAGCCGCCGCCGCCGTAGGGATACCCGTAGCCATAGCCATAGTAGGGGGCGGCAAGAGCTCCTCCAACCACGGCCCCTGCTAACAGTCCGCCGCCAAAGCCCCATCCCCAGCCCCAGCGGACGGATTGCGCCGTCGCGGGGATATCGCTGTTTAGAGCACGCGCATTGTCGATGGGAAGGGCCGAAGCGGGAGTCGCAAAAGTGCCGAGGCTCAATCCGACACAAGCCAAAGCAGCAACGGCAGTCACTCGAGTGTCCATCGTACTCACTCCGCGTTGTATTGAGAGCACGCTGGCAACGCGGAACTCGGGTCCTGGTTCCCGACTTGGCTTTATTCTGTCGGGTTTATGGTTAACGCGCTCTCCGGACGCCAATCGCGGCTGGGAAAAGATGATGCCCAGGATCAGCGCAGACATGGGGCATTTCGTGTAAGTGCTTGGACTATTGTAATTTCGAAACGCTTTCCGCAGACTTTCTCCCGATTAACATCTGTTCACGCGCTCCTGCCGTGATTTTGCGCCCGCAACCCGGAGAATGGCTATCGAAAGCAAAACTGACGACAGCAGGCGAGATTCTTAGATTGGGATGCGTTCAGCTTGATTACCCCTCCCGCTCGTTTGTCCGATCTGCACATGATCTTCGTCCGAAAAATCTGCAGGTTTCCGGGATCAAGCGCCACCCTCGCCGTTTTGAAACATCGCTGCCGGTGCGCAAGTCGAGCGGGCCGACGGTGCAATCAGTTGGCCACCATCGAGCCTCGGGGTTGCCAGGGTGACCGATTTCCTCCGCAAACCCGGAGCCTTTCTAGGCCTTGCTTCGCCAGCCCGAAAGACGGGCAAAGAAGCCGAGATCACCCGTTCCCTCTCGCATACTTATGGCGCCGCCCGCGCGAGGTAATTGCTCCGACCGAATTCCTCGTCATGCGCTCACTCCTGCAAGGGAGGACATAGTCTGCTTGCTCTGGATTCGACATAAGCTTGACAATCTTGCTGTTCGCCGTATGGCTGCGAGTTGCTCTCGCTTACCTCGGTGCTGTCGGTTACCTTGGTGCGGTCGCTGGCCAGGTCTTTTGTCTTCAAATAAGGAAGAGGGAGATATGACATGCGGTACGGACATCCGATTTGCATCATGGCCCTGCTGGGCGGTTTTCTTTCGGCCATCGGCAATGGCGAGGCGGCCGGGGATGCAAAATATCCGGATTGGAAAGGTGCATGGTCACGATGGTCCCCATCTGATGCTAGGCGTGAGGCCGGAAACGGCGGCGTAAACGTCACTGCCGGCGGCCAGCCGTCGTTCGACCAGACAAAGCCGTGGGGAATTGGGCAACAAGCCCCTCTGACGCCAGAATATCAAAAGGTCTTTGAGGACAGCCTTGCGGACCAGGCAGCGGGTGGACAGGGTAACTTTTTCGAGCATGCGGTCCGCTGCATGCCGGGCGGCATGCCGCTCAGCATGATCGCCTTTTTCCCTTTGGAATTCATTGTCACGCCCCAAACAACCTATATTCTCATTGGTGGTTCTGAGCATTACCGTCGAATTTTTACCGACGGACGCGGGTGGCCAAGTGAAATAGAGCCGAGCTTTGCGGGATATTCGATCGGCAAATGGATAGACAATGATGGAGACGGAGTTTACGACATTCTGGAGGTTGAAACCCGTGGCCCCTTCAAGGGCCGTCGCGTCTACGACGCTACCGGCCTGCCGCTTGCATTCGATAATCAATCCACGTTCAAAGAAAGGATCTACCAGGATAAGCAGGATGCTAAACTCCTTCACGACGAAATTACGGTATTCGACCATGCTTTGACGCGGCCTTGGAGCGTAGACAAGAAATACGTCGGCGACCCTAATCCTCGACCAGTCTGGAGCAAATCCTACTGTACGGAGAACCCGTCAATGATCGCCATTGGCGATAATAGCTATTGGATAAGCGGAGACGGTCTGTTGATGCCGACGCGCAAAGGTCAGGCGCCGCCGGATTTGCGCTACTTTGAACGATCCAAGAAATGATTTTCAGCTGATCGAGGCGGGGTGGTGGCGTGAACGCCTGTTCGTCGACGCACATTGTCCCGCATTTCCTCGCGCGGCGCTTCCCACGACGAGCCCCGTCCGCAGAGGCTGGACGAGATTGCTCTCGCCCATAATGCGCTCCGGGCTTGGAGGCTCAAGCTGCGGCACTCCATCACCAACAAGTCATCACGGGATCGTTGATGCTTCCGAGGGTCCCGCACGTCGCTTCTGGAGGGTAGGGGTAGGGTGCGGGCACTCCCGCGTAACCGGCTCCCCCGAACCGGCGGCCGCTTTGCGCGTACGCGCCGCCGACCGACCGGCGGAATTCCGACATGCGCGCGCCGGAATGCGTCGCCCGCACCTGCTTTCCGTGGTCAGTGCCGGTCTGAGCGGCGGCTCCGACGGGGAGACCAACGAGCACGAGCGCTCCCAAGGCGAGGGTCAAATTACTGATTTTCGACATGAATTCTCTCCCGGCTTCGATTGCCGAAAAATTCGGCAACCTGTGCCTGCGAAAAACGCATCCAATTCGATTCAAGTTCCGCGGTTCCCGTGGATGTGCGGCCTACGATCATCTGATGATCTGCGACGCATGCCTGAGGAAAGGGCATCAAGCTCGGGCCGGTTTGCGCAGCTGGGCTGCCCGTGCGTGGCCGCCGGCAAATGCTTCTTGGAAGACGAACGGTACGCCTTCCTTGTTGAGCCGCACGCGGAGCCGCCCTCGAGCGCGCGGATGCCTCCGCGAGCGGCGGCGATGAATGGCGTCCGACCGGGTCGATAGGGGCACATGGCAGAGGTGGTCAGAAAAAATCACCCGATCTCGCGGGAGTCTGGAATGCGCGAGGCCGGCGCCGCGGTCAGGCCATCAGGAGAGATTGTTATGTACCGACGCGTGATTCGCTTGGTTCGGAACCTGCGGAGCCTCAGTCACATCGAAGAACTCCAAGAGAGGTCGCTTATCAACCAGGGGGTATCACTTTCTATCATAAACAGAGCCAGAGACATTTCATCTCTCGAAGAAGTTGAATTCAAGGTATTCTCTCAATGGGGCGAGGACGGTATTATTCAGTGGCTTACGCAGAACGTTATGATAAAAAACAGGACCTTCATCGAGTTTGGCGTGGAGAATTTTGCCGAGTCGAATTGTCGATTTCTCATGATGAAAGACAATTGGTCTGGTTTTGTCATTGATGGATCGATCGCCAATATCCGGTCATTGCGCGCGGAGCGGAATTTTTGGCGATACGATTTAACGGCGCACTCGGCCTTCATCACGAAAGACAACATTTCCGCTCTGCTTGAGGGCAGTGGCTTTGATAAGGACCTCGGCATTCTATCAATTGATATTGATGGAATGGACTATTGGGTGGCGGCTTCGCTCATAAACTGGTCGCCACGGATTTTGATAATGGAATACAATGCAATTTTTGGTGCGGATCGCGCTGTTGTTGTTCCATACGAAGCGGATTTTCAGCGTACCAAGGCACATTATTCAAACCTTTACTTCGGCGCAAGCCTCAAGGCCTTGTGCCTGCTGGCAAAAAGATGGGGATATGAAATTGTAGGTACGAACGAAGCCGCCAATAATGCTTTTTTTGTCAGGCGTGACCTGCTGAACGACCGGGTTAAGAGCCTGGAGCCTGCCGCGGCCTATAAAGCGTCAAAGGTTCGGGAGAGCCGAGACAAGAGCGGGCAACTTACCTTTGTCTCAGGAGACGACCGCCTCAAGCTCATTAGCGGCATGCCGGTGTTTGATGTTGAGACAAACGAGTTCCAAGTGCTTTAGCGCCGGTACCGACGCTTCCGGCACTGCCTGTATAAAGATTCGGCGTCCCGCAGTTCGATTTCGGACGGGCTGCCGATCGATGCCGCCGCGCCCGGCGGACGAATAGCTTCCTCGCTTACCATAGGCCGCCGAAGCGATAGTTCAGACCGAACAGCACCGTCTGCAAACTATGGGTTTCCTGAAAGGTGTAGGGGTTTGCAAAGCCGCAGCCAGCGCCGCAGTTGTAGGTAAGTGCGATATTGTGAGTGCCGACGTCCATGTAGTCGTACTCGGCAAACAAAGACCAGTTCGGCCGGAATACGTATTCGGCCCCGACGCCGACGACCATCCAGCCGATCACCGTGGCTCCCGCCTGCCCGACAAATGGGGGGTAATTCAAACCGCTCGGGTCCGCGTCAGTATAGTCGATATGCGCCCAAGCAGAGCCAGCTTTGACGTACACCAAGGCCGCAGGCAGAAATGCGTAGCCGATCCGTCCGGCCAGCGTCCCGAACCAAGTCGTCTTGAACGACATCGTTTCGGAATTGTCTCCGGCGTAGCCATACGGGACCAAATGGCTGCCGTTTACGTCGGTCCCATCAAACATTCCTTGAATGCCGACCACCCAATTACCTGCAAACTGATAATCACAGCCGACCTGCCCTCCGCCGACGATGCCGGTTCCGGTGTCGCTTCCTAGCGAGGTAGTGGGATACGATGGATCGAATACACCATTGTACTGCAGGCCAAGTCCGAAATTGCCGCCGAGGTAGCAGCCGCCCCAACCAGGCGATGGACGCGCGGGTGCCCTGAAGGCTGAGGACACATCGGCGGCGAAAGCTGAACCGCTAAACGCAAGAGCGCCAAAAGCGATCGCGAAGTGTCGCAAGAGGGTCCCCCCAATCTCACGCCCCCATACCTAACCTAAACCAAATCGTCGCAAACGGCTGTGATTTATTGGCAACAGGAGAAGCAATTTTCCTTGGTTCGTCGTAACAAGGATTATCGCGAGCAACCGCGGTTCGGCAGCAGGTTGACGCGGTCGGCACTGCGCTGCCGCTTGGCAGACCGACGCCTCTTGCGGCGGGTCAGGCTTCGCCGCGTCGGCGATCTGATATCTGCGGACAACTGGGGACAATCCATTTGCTACAGTAATCCCGCCCGGGCGTGATTACGGAATAGATCGACATCGCGCAGATGGCTTGCACCGGCTATCGAGCGGTGTCGTGATACGTCCCGCATCCTGCAGACCAACACGCCGCGGGCAGGCCAGTTGGGAAGTGCTGCCAATTCTTCGCGTCATTGCTGCCAGCGAGGCTTGAATGAGCAACCGCATCCTCGTCTTTTACGGCTCTTATCGTTCCGACCGGATGGGTATTCGGCTCGCCAGATTTGTGGTCGAGCGTCTGCGTCGCCGGGGTGGCGAGGTTGAGTTGATTGACGCCAAGGTGATTGGCCTTCCGATGATCGACCGGATGTACAAAGAATACCCGAAGGGCCAGGCACCCGAGGCTTTAGAACAACTCGCCCGCAAAATCCGCGCGGCCGATGGATTTGTGTTTGTCGTCGGCGAGTATAATTGGGGCGTCCAGCCGGGACTGAAGAACCTTACGGATCATTTCCTCGAGGAGTGGTTCTGGCGGCCTGCCGCGATCGCGAGCTATTCGGGCGGGCGCCTGTCCGGCACCCGGTCGGCAACCGCCTGGCATGGAACTCTCTCCGAGATGGGGATGGTGGTGGTCTCAAGCACGATTGCGGTTGGCCCGATCGGAGAGACCTTATCGGTCGAAGGCGAACCGATGGGCCAAGCCGGCCAGGCGCTTGAGCGTGCGTTCGCGCGCTTTGCCGATGATCTTGCCTGGTGGATGGAGGCGGCCATAGCGCAACGACAACGCAAGCCGCCGCCATATTGATAAAGCCGATCGACTGACGCGCGGCCGAATTGCGGCGAACACAGCGGCGGCGAGCGCGCCACGTCGTCAACCTGGACGGCTACTCTCTGCCGTTGCTGCCAGCCACGTGATCTCAATATCGAGCACCCGGGCAATCTGAACGACTGAATAGAAGCCGGGGTCCTGAACTTTGCCAGTCTCGATCTTGGATAAGTGCGACCGCGATATGCCGGTCTCTCGCATCACGTCGGCAAGGCTCAAGCCCTTTACCCTGCGCCTATCCGCAAAATGTTTTCCGATGTGCATGTGGCTGTCTTTAGTTCCAATTGTTGTGGAATTTTGACGATCAGACGCGACAAAAAGCGCCAAGGGGTTTTGACCATACAAAATTGATTCCCGCGGAGAGCGCAACCGGAGTTGGTTACCGGGCAGAACTTTGGCAATCTCATGCATCCATCATCACTTACCGACAACTGGAGACGCAGGATGCACTTAGGTCAGCCCATGATCCCGTAAAGATGCAGGGCAATTCAAACGAAGATCACGCACAAAATCACTGCGCATCCGTCGTCGAGCGCAGTCCGCGACGGATGCGCAGAAGAAGCCCTGGCGGGAGACGATTCAAGCTGAACGCATCCCGCCCTACTCACGCGCCACCTTGGCATCGGTAATTCTGGTTGTCCGCGTAGCACTGCGAGCGTCGGTTAATCGGAGGGCCGGAGAAGGCCAGCGCCGTACGGGCGCGGCCCTTGCCGTGACAGGGCGTCCTCAAATCGCTTCAACCTCGTTCGTCGGATCGTGGGTGCTGTTTCGGCAGTTTTTGCGGCCTTGCCTGTTGCGCTGCTGGGTCCAGTATTGCAACGACAGGATTGGGGTCGATCAGGGGTGCGGACGCCGAGAAGCCCGCCAACCCGCCCTTGGGCAAGGCAGAGTGGACCGTCAGCGTTTGCGGCTGATAGCCATCCAGGGTGTAGCTCACTGTGAAGTCATTGCCGGATGTGATCGGCAGTGTACACGGCGTGCGGCAAGCGGCGCCGAGAGAGGTGCGGGCCTCGGCACCCTCCGGCTTCGATTGGATCAATAACTCCGTGGTCGTCGGCTTAGGCTCGAAAAAGTCGAAATTTGCATCGCGGGGATCGGGCAACCCCAAGGAGCTGCATCCCGCGAAGTCCGAGGCCGCAAGCCAGCAAGGCGACAATACGAGCCAAAATACACGACCCCCAGCTCCGGCGCACCGAATACCGGCTGCGGTGCGTCTCAAAGGTGTCGCCCCTCCTCCTCTTTACGCGGAAATCTGGGCTGGAAAAAGGGAAGGTGGGCCGCCGCCGTTCGCTTGGCTCGGCTCATAGGTGCTACACCCAGCAATCAAAGGAAGGCCCGCCCCCTGGTGATCTCGGAATGGGTCGGCATCGCGCGCTCGGCGTCTTCGCCGAGTTCGAAACGAAATTGCGGCGCGAGCGCCAGCTTGAAGGGATTGCCAAGGCCAAGGCAGCGGGCGTCTACAAGGGCCGGCCCGCTTCGATCGAGGCGGCGCGGGTACGTGAACTGAAGGCACAGGGGCTTGGCGCTACCGAGATCGCCAAGGCCCTGAGCATCGGCCGGGCGAGCGCGTATCGCGTGCTGGAAGGCGACTGTGAATCGGCGTGCAAAAAGGACCCCCTTTTCGGGGTGATCGGCATCCAATCGGGACCCCCGAAAAGAGGGGTTCACATTGGCCTCCATAATTCGTGGGGGCCAGACTGGGATGTTGGTCGTGGAGACAATTGGGAGAATTCGCCGGGCCTTTTTTGTCCAGGGGAAAGCAATCAAGGCGATCTGCCGGGACCTTGGGGTATCCCGGAAAGTCGTGAGGAAGGTGATTCGCTCAGGATCGACCGAGTTTCGCTATCGCCGGGAAGATCAGCCACTACCCAAGATTGGCCACTGGCGTGACGCGCTGGATGAGTTGCTGCTGGGCAATGAAACGAAGGCCGCCCGTGAACGTCTGACGCTGATCCGGATTTTTGAGGAGCTGCGCGGTCGAGGTTATGACGGCAGCTACGATGCGGTGCGCCGCTTCGCGAAGCGATGGGCGAAGGATCGCGGGCAAGTGACGGCGGCGGCCTATGTGCCGCTGAGCTTTGCCCCTGGAGAGGCTTACCAGTTCGACTGGAGCCACGAGATCGTCATCCTCAATGGCGTCACGGTGACCGTGAAGGTCGCCCACGTCCGGCTGTGTCACAGCCGCATGTTGTTCGTGCGCGCCTATCCGCGCGAAACGCAGGAGATGGTGTTCGATGCGCACGACCGCGCCTTCGCGCTATTCAAAGGGACCTGCCGACGCGGCATCTACGACAACATGAAGACGGCGGTGGAGACGGTCTTCGTCGGCAAGGACCGCCTCTACAATCGCCGCTTCCTGCAGATGTGCAGTCATTACCTGGTCGATCCGGTTGCCTGCACGCCGGCCGCGGGCTGGGAGAAGGGGCAAGTCGAGAACCAGGTCGGCCTCGTTCGCGAACGCTTCTTCACGCCGCGGCTGCGGTTCAAAAGCTATGAGGAGTTGAACGGTTGGCTGACCGATAAATGCATTGCCTACGCCAAGGCGCATCACCATCCGGAGTTGACCGATCAAACGATTTGGGAGGTGTTCGAGGCGGAGCGGCCGAAGCTTGTCCCCTATGCCGGCCGGTTCGACGGCTTCCACGCGGTGCCGGCTTCGGTCTCAAAAACCTGCCTGGTGCGCTTCGATAATAACAAATACTCGGTGGCATCGAGCGCCGTCGGCCGTCCGGTCGAGGTTCAGGCTTATGCGGATCGCATCGTAATCCGTCAGGACGGCCGGATCGTCGGCGAGCATCCCCGCACGTGCGGCCGGGGCGAGACGATCTACGATCCTTGGCATTACGTGCCAGTACTCGCTCGTAAACCCGGTGCCTTGCGCAATGGCGCCCCCTTCAAGGATTGGGTGCTGCCGGCCGCGATGGAGCGCATCCGACGCAAGCTCGCCGGTGCCGACGATGGCAATCGGCAAATGGTCGACATCCTTACCGCGGTGATCACCGACGGACTGCCGGCGGTCGAGGCGGCGTGCGCCGAAGCGAGCGTCCAAGGTGTCCACTCCGCCGATGTCGTTCTCAACATCCTCGCCCGCCGGCGCAATCCTGATCCGCCTCCCACCATCTTCACGCCGGCCGCGCTGACATTGCGCCATGCTCCGATCGCCGATTGTGCCCGCTATGACAACCTCAGGAGACTTAACTGATGGAACGATCCGAACTGTTCGACCTCATGGCTGAGCTTCAGCTCTACGGGATGAAGGCCGCCTTCGATGAGATCATGGCGACCGCGGTCAAACGCCAGCACGAGCCGCAGCGCATCATCGGCGATCTGCTCACCGCCGAGATCAATGAGAAGCAGGCACGCTCGATCAAATACCAGCTCACCATAGCCAAGCTGCCGCTCGCCAAGGATCTCGACAACTTCCAGTTCAACGGCACGCCAATTAACGAGACCCTGGTGCGCGATCTCGCCAGCGGCGGAATTCCTTGCCCAGCAGCGCAATGCCGTTCTGATTGGCGGGACCGGCACCGGCAAAACACATGTCGCCATCGCCATTGGCCGAAGCTGCATTCGATCGGGCGCTCGTGGCCGGTTCTACAATGTCGTCGATCTCGTCAACCGGCTCGAGGCTGAAACTCGCAACGCCCGCCAGGGCCGGATTGCCGATCAACTGACCCGCATGGACTTCGTCATTCTCGATGGAGCTCGGCTATCTGCCTTTCGCTCAGGCCGGCGGCCAACTCCTGTTCCATCTCATCAGCCGGCTCTACGAGCGCACCTCGATCATCGTCACCACCAATCTCGCCTTCGGCGAATGGCCGACCGTCTTCACCGACGCCAAGATGACGACCGCACTGCTCGATCGTTTGACCCATCACTGCGATATCGTTAAAACCGGAAACGACAGCTGGCGCTTCAAAAGCCGAACTGACGATCAACCAACCCGCGCTCGCGCCGTCTCCGCAACCCCGACCAGCTCCGACGGCGCGCGCGCTACCGCCCGAACTCGTGGACTTGCCCCGGTTTCGTGGAGAGTTGCGGGCTTGGGATCAGGGTATCTGGTCTAACGGCATTTTGCCCTCCTGTTTGGTGTCATTCTTTTGTTCGGCCCCCGGCGGAGCCATTCTTCCATCCCGGCCCGCACGCTGGTGCGGCCGTCGCGCGCAGCGGCGGTCAAGGACGGCCCCACTTGGGGGCCGCCCGAAGGGCTTGTCCTTGACGGCCGCGAGCACGGCGGCAGGCTGGTGTGCGTCGGGATTGGCCGCGTGACGACGCTCATAATCGATCGGCGAGAGATATCCGATCGAGGAATGGCGGCGGCGCGGGTTGTAGAAGCCTTCGATGAATTCGAATACCGCGATCCGCGCCTCGGCCTGCGTCTTGAAGCGACGCCTGTCGAGCAGCTCACATTCGAGCGTGGCGAAGAAGCTTTCGCACATCGCGTTGTCGTAGGCATCTCCAACCGAGCCCATCGATGGACGCACCCCGGCTTCACGGCAGCGGTGGCCGAACTCGATGGAGGTGTACTGTGAACCCTGGTCGGAGTGGTGGATCACGCCCTTCGGCCGTCGCGCCGCGAGTGCCATGTTCAAGGCGTCGAGCACCAGCTGAGTAGCGAGCGTCGTGGCCATCGACCACCCAACGATCCGACGGCTGCACGCATCCAACACGACCGCCAGGTAGAGAAAGCCCGCCCATGTTGGAATGTAAGTGATGTCGGCCACCCACAGCAGAATTCGGCTGCTTTGCGGTGAAGTTGCGATCGACGAGGTCCGGCACCTGACGGCCGCTGCCCTTTACCGTTGTGTGGATGAACTTGCGTCGGCTCACACCGGCAAGACCTGCCGCAGACATCAGCCGTGCGACGCGCTTGCGACCGACGCGAATGCCTCTAGCCGCAAGATCGACATGAATGCGTGGCGCTCCGTAAGTGCCGCGAGAAGCTACGTGTGCGGCGCGGATCTGTGCGGCCAGCGCGGCGTCGCTCTGGGCTCGCCGCGATGGTTGTCGCTTCCTCCACGCGTAATAGCCGCTGGGGGAGACACCCAGCAGCCGGCACATGGTGTCAATCGGGAAGGCGGCCTGATTCTCGCTCACGAACCGGAACCCTTCGATGGTATCGCGTTCGTCTCCCGAGCAAACCAGGCCGCGGCTTTTGAGAGGATATCCCTCTCGAGCCTGAGTTGGCGGTTCTCACGCCGAAGCTGGTTAAGCTCCTCGCGTTCCGCCGTCGTCAGCCCGGCGCCGTTACGCCCAGCGTCGCACTCCGCCTGGCCGACCCAGTTCCTGATCGACTGTGCGGTCGGTTCAAATTCCTGCGCCAGTTCCTCCGGCGAGCGGCCGGCGCGTACCAGCTCGACCATCTGGCGACGGAATTCTGCTGTGTAGGGGGGTCTCGTCTTCGCCATCGTGGACTCCTTGAACACAAATGTTCGGGTGTCCACGAAACCAGGTCAACTTCACTCGTCACTCAAAGGGGTCCCTTTTGGATGCCGATAGGGGTCCCAATTAGCTGCCGATTGACAGGCAACTCAGAGCGGGCAGGCTGATAATGGCGACACACCCTCTCCGCGCTGCGGAGTTTATGCGGAGAGCGCTTCAGTGCGAGCGTTTAGCCAAAACTACAACCGAGCCAATTGCCTACATCGAGCTGGCCAAGCAATGGCTCGAATTGGCCCGGCAATGGCTGGAATTGGCCCAACAGCAAACGGAGATGCCGGATCGAGAACGGCCGAAGCCGTAACGAACTGGAACATCGCAAATTCGTTCCGTCGCGCGCTCGACACGCTCGCCAGAACCATTGCGTACGTGCTGTGAACCTTCACAGAAACGTCGGAAGAACGAAGCTGCCCGTCAAGGCGCTGGGTAAGGGCGCAGGTGGCCGCCGCTTCCAGATCTCGACCGTCGGCGATGCGCGGGCAACTGGCTTATGCTTTTGGCCGGAAAAGCGAGGCGCGTATCCGCGCGCGCAATTCCGCCGGGGTTACCGGCGATGACGGGGCGGCGGCTTCCTTTAGAGTGGCGGGCGCGGCGACCTTCGTGACTTTCTTTTCCGCCTTTGCAGCTTTGCGCGCTGCTTGAGTGGCTAGGCGCTTCCTCGCTAAATCCTTGGCCTCAGCGTCGACAGGCTCGGCAAAGCCACCATCAAGGGTGATGCGCTTATCATGGCGCAGCACGGCATGGCAGTAGGCCGCTCCTAATTTCCAGCTTGCGAGCACACCGAGCGTGTAAGCATGCGTCCAGCTCATTGCCGCGGCGATCTCGCCGACGGCACCGCTCGCCAACGGGCGGACATCTTGCTCGTTGACCGGAAATGCCATCGGCCATTTTTATCGCAGCGCCGCGAGTTGCTGCGCCGACTCCCTCGTGCCGTGATCGCGATCGATCCGATATTGAGATGCCATGCCTGCCCCGCCCCGTTTGCAAGGATTCCACAAAACCGGAGGGTCGGGTAGCTGGCTGGACCGAGACCTGATACGCGTTCAAGCTGGGGTGGCATCTTCGACCGAGGCGTCAGGAGCGGCTGGGTACTGTCCGCAAGTTAGGAAAGCACGCGCGGCTGGCACTCGCTCCGATCGAACAGTTACGTGGTTGGCAGCGGCGGCAGAAGAATAGCCGGGGCAGCACAAGCCCAAGGTAACGAAACCTGCACCCGATACCGTTACACGATCGAAGCGGGGGCGCATGATTTTCTGAGAGCTAGAGCGGAATGCGTTCAGTTTGAATTGCCCCCCGCTCGGTTCTCTTTTGCGCATCCGTCGCGGACGGCGCTCGACGACGGATGCGTTGATGATTTGCGCATGATCTTGTCCGAAAAGTCTGCAACTTTACGGGATCATGCACAGCGGTGATGCCGTGATCTGCGGGCCGGACGGGTTGGCGCTTTTCGATGAGCTACGGCGCTGTGACAGCAACCGGAAGGCGATGCTGTGGGCGTTCGATCCGATCGAACACGACGGCGCCGACCTGCGGCCACTGTCACTCCTTGAGCGTAAATCGCGGCTCTCGGGATTGCTACGATCATCCAACGCCGGCGTTAAGCGAGCACATTGCCGAAGACGGCGCGGTCGTCTTCGAGCACGCCTGCCGGCTTGGGGCGAAGGCATTTTGTCCAAGCGGATCGACGCGCCTTACCGGTCCGGCGCGTGGTCGGCTTGGATCAAGTGCAAGAATCCGGTGGCAATCGAGGTCCAGCGGGTGAGAAGCGAAACATCGATCAGAGGCAAGCAATGAAAAGCAAGACCTGTCCGGAATGCGATGGCACAGGCATCGTCAACGACGACACCGACGAAGAGCGGCAGTGTCCAAACTGCGGTGGCACAGGCAGCGTCTCTGACGAAGATAACGATGATGAGGGTGTTTTGAACACCTCAGCTTGAAATGGCCCCGCAACACGTAGCCGAGAGGCCTTATAGCAATCCCGCTCCGGCGTGATCCCGGAACAGGGCGGCATCGCGCACATGGGCTTGCAGCACGTCCATTGCGCGGTATCATGATACTCACAAATGGACGGCATTCCGTTCCTCGAAGTTCGGGGTTATCTTGCGAACGGCCTCCCGGTCGCATTTGAACTCACGCGCCGGTCACCTGACTGGGGAGGCCTCATCAGAGGAGTGGACGAATGATTAGGTTGATCGCCGTTGCGAGCTTTGCGTTAACCGTCGCAACCTCAGCGCAAGCAATGGCGCCCGCGCCGCTTCCTCAGCCGGACGCGAAGATTACACAAGTCGCGTTCGGCTGTGGTCTAGGTAGAACATTAGTTGGCGGTGTCTGTGTTGCTAGAACCACCATCCGCCACGTGCGCCGCTGCGTGCGGCGGTACGGAGCCTACTGCTGAAAGCAATAGTCCGCGCGGCGGCGATCACGCGCTTCGTTGCGCCCTTCCTGGCCGGCGCCGCACGCCGCGGTGCCGGTGCGCATGAAGTTACGTTGTCAGTTTCTCGGTCAACTTGCACTGGCGATCACAGCAATCCCGCCCCGGCGTGATCCCGGAATTGATCGGCATCCCGCACGTATGACTGGAGCACGTCGATGGACTTGTGCCTGCTCACGTCGCGCATCTTAAAAACAGAGGCGCCGCTACGGGCCGCGCTGGTCAGGAAGCCCGCCCTCAGCGAATGCGCTCCGAGAGCCGCAGGATCGAGGCCAAGCCGGCCGGCATAGCTCTGCACGATCGTGCACACGCTCTTGTCGGTGAGCCGCCGCGTGCCAAGCCGCCCACCCTTGGCGATCGGAAGGAACAGGGGGCCTTCGGTGATCCCCAAGGGGCGAGCCACGCCTTGACCGCTTTGACTGGGCACGCCGTGACGCCGCGCACGATCGCGATCACTTGGCCGTGGCCTTCCTGGTCCGTCTTCGACCGGCGGATGGTGATGCGATACCCGTCCCGGTTTCCTCCAGGTCCGCCACATCGAGGGCGACCAGCTCAGAGCGCCGAAACGCGCCGGCGAAGCCCAGCAGCAGAAATGCGCGGTCTCGAACGCCCCTGAGGCAGTCGGGAGCGGATTGCGCCATCAGGCGGACTTGCTCGGTCAGCATTCCGATCATCGTCGCTAGCGGGGATGCGGCCATGCTGGAAGGCAGCGCCGGGCCGCGGGCGGCTGGCGTGCATGCGGCGAAACCGGCAGCGGTCCTAAAGCGATGCGGCTAGGGCGACAACCGACGAATGCTGTGGATGCTGTGCCTTGTCGCATCGCGGACGAATTGCTGCCTCCTTTCGGCGAAGGATGGCGACCATGTCCGAATCGAGCTGTCGCGATCTTGCTTTTGAGTGCTTGAGCCTGGCTGGTCGTGCCGCGGATGAACACTTCAGACGGTACTATCAGAAGCTGGCGGCGATTGCCCTTGCGTCGGCAGCAACACGGCGGCACCAACAGGGGAATGGCCCAGCATTGGTGTCTCAATCATCATCCAGTGCTTTTTTGGAATTCGATCCGTTGCTTCTAACGCTAGGTTCAGGCGAAGTCGGACCGGATTGCGAAGATTGCATAGACCTGGTTGCCGGCAATTCGGTATCGTAAGGGGCCGCGGGGGCGGAGACTGCGGGTCGTTGCCAAGACAGCCTCGGGCGGAAAAACGCGCCAGCGGCGTTCCTAATGGGGGGCGCGGAAAAGGCATTGGGTGGCTTGCCATCAGTTTTGATGCGAATGGCGAGAGGCAACCCGTCCAAAGACCGCTTCTTCTGGTTGGTGCTTGTCGCGAGAGAACAGCTGTCCAATTCCATATCGGTTCCAGATCGGAACCGGTCTGCTTGGCAGCCTCGTCGCCCGTCGGAACATACATTCTGGATCGCGAGTTGATCGGGTGCGCACCCGATCGGAGTGGAGAGTCACGGATGAAACGTCACGTTATTTTTGCGACAGCGCTCACCTGCATGGGGCTTGTTATCGCGTTGCCGTCGCAAGGTCGGGCGGCGCCTAACAAAAGGCCGTCCCTTGCCTTGCAGCGTCTCGACACCGACCATGACGGAACGGTGGACAGCGCAGAGGCAGACAAAGCCGCCATGCAAGCTTTCGCAAGGCTCGACCGCGACCACGATGGAACGCTCGACCGGCGAGAGCTGCGAGGCCGACTGAGCAGAGGGCAATACGCGGCTGCCGACACGGATCATGACGGCACAATCAGCCAAAACGAATACACTGCCCTGGTGGAAAGGCGTTTCCGGGCTGCCGACAGGGATCACGACGGCACACTCGACCAGCGAGAGTTGCATGCTTCGGCAGGGCGTAAGCTTTTGACGCTGATCCAATAAGTTCGGTGCCGCTATCTTATCGACCACGGATCGCCTTTGCACTTATTACAGGTTGAGCACGGGGCGGACCCATATGCCAAGACGAGCCGCAGGCGCGGTGAGGAAGGATTCATGGGGCCGAGTGAGACGATGGTGGCGGCGAACATCGTCAGCGTAAGTCGCGAAAAAGGCTCTTCTCGATGCCTGACAACGACAACGCCCGACGGCACCCGGAGCAGTCGAAACCGAATGACGACCGTGATCAGGGAGCGTCGCCCCGTGTTGTTCTGACGGTCGTGATTGTCCTCTCACTCGTCTTCATTGGGGGCTATTTCCTTGCCACGAAGCTGATCGCGATGAAGCACCAGGAGGATTGCTTGCTGTCCGGCCGAAAAGACTGCATTCCGGTGGAAACACAGGATCGGATGCGCCCGTTGCACAGCTCCGGGGCCTATTGGGTACGCGGCAATTCAATCACCATGCAGTTGTTGCGGCCGACCAGCAGACAATCCTCCAGGCGAGAAATTTCGATCAGCTTCATTACGAAGAAATAGCCGCCGACCACTGTTAGCGCCACGCCCGAGAGGCACAGCAGGACGTAAATGCCGGATGGCCCGCGGTCATCTCCATCGTCGTCCCGCGGTGCCCCAAACGGGAACAGGTTGCTGCTTTTGATGTCCATCGAAGGCCTCACCAAATGCCCGGGACGAGTCGCCATCGGACTCGGTCGGCGTAATTCGAATAGCCCGCAAGCTGTGCCTGAAGAATTCGATCTTCCGTGATAACGCGATGGATAAGAAATGGCAGGCTGAAGATCACAAGGACCGCTGCCGCGAGCCATGATCCGAGCGCCGGTCCGCTTGCCATTATGATCAGAATCCCGGCGGCATATCCAGGATGGCGGACGAAGGCGTAGGGGCCCGAGGTGATGACGTGCTGACCGCGGTCGGTCTGGATGCGAATGACTGAGGAGAAAAATCGGTTCACGCGCATCGCCCAGAGTGCCAACGCGTAACCGCCCCCGACTGCCAACAGGCAAATGCCTTGCAGCCAGCCTGGCACGCTGTCGCTCCAATGGAGACGGCCGCGGTCGAGCCCGGCAACGATCCAATGCACGAATAGAAGCAGCGAGAAGGTCCTCAACGCGAGCGGCGGCTTCTGGCCTCCCGGTCGCATGCGTTCATGCAGGAGGTCCGGATCGAGCGTCGCGAACGAAACGATCATCACGGCGACAAAGATTGCGATGTAAGCCCAGAAGCCCGCAATGGCGAACGTGCCAGATGCCGCGAACAATGCGGCGGCAGCGGCGACCACGAACAAGCCTGCCTTGAGGTAAGCTGAGACGGGCATGCACTAGTCATGCACGCAGGAAGGCCAACAGGTCGGCGTTGATCGTGACCGCTTCCGTGGTTGGCATGCCGTGTGGAAAGTTCTTGTAGGTTTTCAGCGTCCCGTTCTTCAGCAGTTTCGCCGACAAAGGTCCGGCAGCGACGTAGGGAACGATTTGATCGTCTTCGCTGTGCATCACCAAGACCGGCACGGTGATCTTCTTTAGGTCCTCCGTGAAATCGGTCTGTGAGAAGGCGACGATGCCGTCGTAATGTGCTTTGGCGCCGCCCATCATGCCCTGCCGCCACCAGTTCGCGATAACGGCCTCGGAGGGTTTTGCGCCGGGCCGGTTGTAGCCATAGAAGGGACCCTCCGGAATATCGCGATAAAATTTGGAGCGATTGGCCGCGAGCTGCGCCTGAAGTCCATCGAATACTTCTTTGGGAAGGCCGTTCGGATTGGCCGCCATTTTCACCATCAGCGGCGGCACCGCGCTGATCAAGACCGCCTTCGCAACCCGGCTCTCTCCGTGCCGACCAAGGTAGCGTGCGACCTCGCCGCCGCCGGTGGAATGACCTACGTGAATGGCGTTCTTCAAGTCGAGATGCGCCGTCAAAGCCGCAAGATCATCGGCATAGTGATCCATGTCATGGCCATCGCCCGTTTGACTCGATCGGCCGTGGCCACGGCGGTCATGCGCGATGACGCGATAGCCGCGATCGAGGAAGAACAGCATCTGCGCGTCCCAGTCGTCGGCCGATAGCGGCCAGCCGTGACTGAACACGATGGGCTGACCGTTGCCCCAATCCTTGTAGTAAATCTGCGTGCCGTCCTTGGTCGTGATCATGCCCATGGTTTTGAACTCCTTCTCTATTAACGTCAGCGCGGGGCAGGTGTCGCGGCAACTGCCGCGTCAGGAAGGCTGGCAGCGGTTATTGTACCGGCGCCGACAATAACAACATTGCGACGCGAGACGGTCGGAAGACCGAACGAGCTTGGGCAAATCGCCATCATTGCGGTTCTCCTTCATTGGACTTGCAAAGTCGTGAACCCGTTCGGAGCCTGTGGCGATCGAACTTTGAGGGGAGCGGGTCAGATCAAAGTATGAGTCGCGGCGACTGCGCGCGATGATTGAGAGCGGGTGGCGCGCGGGGCGCCTAACCCCCAACGAGATGAAAACCGCTAAGGCAATCGTCGTCGATAGTCCCAAATGGCTATTCTCGGAAGCAGTCGTGCCCTGCTTGGCCCCGAAAAGTTGGAGACAGGCACGTGAGGACTTCCGGCGGCCAGATTGAGCCGGTTTGTGCCCGCTGCTGTGCCGGCGCCGCCAGCGGTAGGGCGATCGGGGAAGCCGCGCCGCCGATAGCCGCGATAAAATCTCGCCGTCGCATCGGTAAGCCTCCTATTCGATGACCTCGGTGGCCCGCAGCAATGTCGCCGTCGGTACCTCGATGTCGAGTGCCTTTGCGGTTTTGAGGTTTAGGATCATCTCGATGCGGGTGGATTGCTGCACAGGTAGGTCCGCGGGCTTTTCGCCCTTGAGGATACGACCGGCATACGTGCCGGCGATGTGCCATGCGTCGGATAAGTTCGTTCCGTAGCTCATAAGACCGCCGGCCTCGACAAAGTGACGGAAGGGATCGATCATGGGGACTGCATAGCGGGTCGCCAGGGCAGCGCTTTGAACGCCCGTTTCGACGCCAAACAACGGGTCTGCGCCTGTCATCAGGGCGCCGATCCGTTGGGCAGCGACGATTGCAAAAGCCGCTTCGATTTCGCTCGGGGTACTCGCATTGAGTATCACCAAGCGCACGCCAAGAGCACGCGCCGCGCTTTGCGCTTCGATGATCTGGGCTCGGTCGTGGGGCTTCTCGGATTGACCAGAAAACCGATCGACATGACCGCTGGCACGACTTCGTGCAGCAGCTCAAGACGCTTTGCATTCAGCTCCGTGGTGAGAAAACTTGCGCCTGTAGCATTACCTCCCGGGCGATTGAGAACTCGCGACGAGTCCGGTCTGAACCGGGTCGGTACCCACTGTGAACACAATCGGAATCGCATTGGTCGCCTGTTTCACGGCCTGCGCGGCAAACGTGGTCGTCGCAACAATCACAGTGGCCTGACGGCGCACCAAGTCGGAAGCCAATGCCGGCAATCGATCGAACTGAAAATCCGACCGCTCAAACACGATTTCGAAATTTTGCTTCCCAACGTAGCCCTGCTCGCTGAGGCCCTGGTAGAACGCCGGCATAAAGGGACGATCTTGCAGTTCCGAATTGCTACTGAGATAACCGATGATCGGCAGGGCCCGCTGCTGGGCCCTTGCTACGGGCGGCAATATTGCCGCGCCGCAAAGCCCCCCCGAGATGAAATCCCGCCGTCGCATCGATGAACCCCGAGATTTTCGGCAGCAGTCTATCGCGATCTTGGTTGAATAGTAACGGGGTCTAACCCGCTCCGCTAAATGGTGTAGCCAACTTGGTCCGCCAGTGGCCCGGACCGACGGTTTGCTGCGAGCCCAACCCGTGGAAGCGATCGGATGCGCTGCGGACATGCCATCACTTCGGCGCGAGCAGGTCAAATCCGTCGAAAATGATCCATTAGCGGACGTGCGCTGCTTGGCTACGTGCAAAAATCCAATATTTGTGATCCGCGCGAGTTGCACGCCACGTCTATCGCCGGATAGACCGCTCCCGCGGGTTGTCGCCCCCAGTGGAATCTATCGCGCGATATCGACTTGCGGGGTAAGCCAACGGAAAACTAGCGCCATGACATCCGGCAGCTTCGAGAAGGCGCAATGGCCGGTACCCGGGACGAGGTGCACCTCGGTGCTCGGCCGGCCCTCGAAGATGAGCGTGTCGGCCTGGGGAATGAAGTAGTCGTCCGCCCCGTTAATCACGAGCATCGGTGCGTTGACGGTGCCGGCCAGCAGTTCACGCCGAGACAGCTTCTGTCCCACGTTCAAAAACTCCGGCATGGAAGGCTTATGGTCAAAGCCCATGTCGTTGCCGATGATGTCAGCCATGCCAAAGGGCAACTTACCGAGGAACTCGGCATCGAATGCACAATCGACCGGGCCGCCGAGCACGATTGAACCATCCACGACGCCGCGAAGCCCCGTCATCGCAGCGTAGTTGGCCCCGAACGACATCCCGAAGTGGATGGCTTTGCCATTCCCGATGCGCCGTGCCGCTGCGACAAGCGCGAGCACGCTCTCGTCTGCCTCAACCGTCAGTGGGGCCGGGTTCTCGCCCGTACCGGGTTGATCGAACGCCATCACGGTGACACCGAGCCGCTGCGCGATGATGATGCACAGGGAATGGATGTCCATCTTCCACGTGTCCACGCCGCCACTGAACAGCAAGACTGGATGCTTCTCGATCCATCCATCTGTCGAGAACAGATGCACGGGGAGCTGAGCCGTCGCCCCGCGGAACGGCATGTCGATCAGGCGACGATCGAACTTCACGGGGAAACCCGGCGCTGCGGCAAGGTAGCTCGTCACCTGGTTGGCGAGTGCCGTGCGCCGCGTCTCGTCGGCGAGGCAGGGAAACTTCGCGCAGCCATAGGCGAGTGACGCTGAATACGACTGGCCCAGGGCGACATAGCGTTCCGCCAGCCGTGACCATTCATGCGGCCAGCCGCCGGGGGCGTCCGCCCACATGTCGGCGATGACATCGGCCATCTCCTGCACCTCAGCCCGCGGAATGCCGAGAGTAACGAACTGTTCGAAGCGGTCCTTGAACATGGCCTTGGTGTCGATCGCATAGGTATAGCCCATTGAGGCCTTCAAGAGTGCAGCGGGATTGGTCGACGTGCCGCGGCTGTTGTAGGCGCGCGGTTAGGAATGTCAGAGTGGGTTTATTCGGAGGCCTAAGCGGCCTGGCGGAAGAACGGCTTTTCTCTGACCTTCAGCATGACGATCGGGTAGGCCATCAACACCGCGCCGACGATCAATCCGGCAATGGCGGTCGTGGAAGCGACGAGCTCGTTCGCCAGCGCAAACCAGAACACAGCCATTCCGAGTGGCAAAAAAAATGATAAGAGCAGCCATCAGACTCGGCGCGAAGCGGTGTGTGGTCAACACCGGCATCACGTGAAAGAAAATCGTGTTGACCAGCATCAACCCAGCAAGAAGCTGGCTCACGGCGACTCACCAGAACGTCACGTGAACTGACGGCTAGGCGCGTTCCATGTGGTTGGGTCCAAGTTGGGTCCACGGACCCGGCCAGTGCCGTTCCGTTCACCGCCCGATTTCCGATAAGCTATTGATCTCATTGGCAGGAGTGGAGGGACTCGAACCCCCAACCCCCGGTTTTGGAGACCGGTGCTCTGACCAATTGAGCTACACTCCTGCGGCCAGGATGGGTTCCATCCCGGGTCGCGGACAGGCGCGTGCAGGTCCGCAGTTCCGTTTTCATGCATGACCTAAGGCGAGGATGCAAGGCTGGAGCCGCATGCGTTCCGCTTGAAGCGCCTGCAGCTCCGTTCTCTTTGATTTGTGCATGTTCTTGGTCCGAAAAGCCTGCAGCTTTTCGGGACCATGCGCAGCGGCGGGACCGCGCCCGATCCGGGCTTCGTTTGATGCTGGCCGGCTTCCCTCAAAAACGCCAAGCACCCTGGCCGGGCGCTTGGAAGTTCAAATCCTGATCTGCCGATGTTTATTGCGGCTTGACGAAAAGTCCGACAAGGCCGGCGGCGCCCTTGGCGTGGCCATTGAGCTTCGCCTGCAGCTCGGGAAGGGTCAGGCCGGGCGGCAATTCCTTGGCATCGAGGTCGGTGGCTATGACCATGTAGGTGTAGTGGTGCGGTGACCCGGGGGGCGTGCAGGGGCCGGAGAAGAAGCCGACGCCCTGGGTGCTCTTGCCGCCGACATATTTGTCGGACGGCTTGCTGACCTCGCCTTCCGCGAAGGATGTGACGTTGGTGGGGATGCCGTAGGCGACCCAATGGAAGACGCCGAGGCCGCCGCGGCCCTCCGGATCGACCATCGTGAAGGCGAAGCTCTTGGTCCCGTCGGGAGTTCCCGACCACGACAGTTGCGGCGAGACATTCTCACCGACGCAGTTCGGATTCGTCGGGGTGTTGTTGGCGATCTTCTTCGGCATCATCGTGCCGTCCTTGAAGGTCGTCGACGACAGCGCGAACGGGTCGGCGGCATTGGCGCCGCTCATCCAGCATGTGGCGACGATCGAGACGGCGATCAGGCTGAGAGGACGTGTTGCAGACATGGCATTTCCTTTCGACAATGCGCCCCTGTTATCGCCGCAGCCGCCGTGCCGCCGGTGCCCGACCATTCCCGGCAATCCGGAATGCGACGCCCCCACGCCCAGCCCCTCGCAGGAGAATGCCGCTTTTCCAAACAGGAGCCGGTGCCTCGGCTTTGCAGATGCGTGAAGAAGAGGTGGCGCAGGTTGATGCCCCGAGGGGCTGCCCCGAGGGCAGGCGTTCTTAATCCAACGCGCCGCCCGCTTCAATGAGGCCTCAAACGGCTCGCGCCCGGCCGCAGCAAGCGGACCGGGCGCGCGCAACTGTGGTGCGGCTCCTCAGCGGGCGCGCCGGGGTTTCATTCCAGATCGTCGAATATGTCGGCGTCGGTAGCGCCGACAGCAGGCTCTTCGGTGGTCGGGGCCGGCGGGGTGATCGCATCCTCCAGCGTCAGCGCGCCGGTAGCGTCCGGCGTCTCCTCTGCGGACTGATCACCCGGGACCGCAACCGTCACGGTCTCGACAATATCGACAACGACGGCATCATACGACGTGATGCCGGATGTCGCAGGTTCCGTTGCCGCCGGTTCGGCTTCGCTGACCGCGGCAGGGACCTGGTCGACTTCCGGTGCAGCGCTCGCGGGGAGCGCGTCGGCCTCGGCTTCGGTCTTGCAAACGGCGGCGTCGCTGCTGTCGCAGGCGATCGCTTCCTTGTTCACATTGAGCTCAGCGGCTGCGACCGGGAGTGCCGAAGCTTCCGTCTCGGAAACCTGGGCAGACACGGCGGAGCCACCGAATGCGAACGAAGCCACAAGCAAAGCCAAGCCAAGGGCACCGGAAAATTTGAACGTCATTACTCTACTCCACTGCTCGATGGGGGCGAGAGGCGGCCTTCGGCGACGTGCCGACCGCTTCCAGGCCGAAGCCCGGATCATCAATCCGTATGTCGTGAACAGCCCTTCCCCTCGGCCCAGATCGTGGCCTCCCGCGGTTAAAGAACCCTTGCGCTGCCGGAGATTCTCATCCGCTCCGCAAGCGGGGTGAGCCAATGTGCTGACATCGCTCGCATTCGCCTGGCGAGAAATTTGCTGCCGAGACCGTGAGCCATCTCCACGGCTCATGGAGCGTGGCAGTGGCATTTGCCGCGATCGCGGTGTGAGGACTGTTAAAAGGAAAGAGCGGCCTTGCGGCCGCCCTTGGTTTTGCAGGGACTTTCCCGGCGAAGGAGCTTCGGTCAGCGGCGCCGGCCGCCGCCACCACCGAAATGCGGCGCTCCGCCGCCGAAGCCGCCACCGCCAAAATGGGGCGCGCCGCCAAAGCCGTGGCCGACGCTCGCGAAGGCGTGGCCAACCGCGCCGCCGCCCAACCCGCCGAAGTGCGGAGCCGCGAAGCTGCGCGCCACGTTGGGAGCCGCGAAATGCGCGACGTTTGGACGCCCGAAACCGCGGGCGAAGTGCGCGGAGCCTCGCGCACCGAAGCGTGTTTCGCGATCAGCGAAGCCCGGATGGCGTCCGCGGATCTCGCCGGCGCGACCAGCTTCAGCGTATGGCCTTGAGCGGTCACTGGCAGCGAGGCGCCCAGCATTCGCCATTCCGCGGATCACGTGTCCTCGCGTCTCCGCGCCGGCGACATGTTCCCGAATGGCAACGCCGTTGTGGGCGACGCGCGCGTGGACGTGTCCGCGCTCCCCGTAGCGGCCGTGGGACCGCCAGTAGTTCCCCCAATATCCGACACGGCCGAACCAGGGCTCTCCGCCATAGTAGTCGTCCCAATAGGTGTTGAGGTCGAACCACGCGACCGGATAGTCAATGACGTCGACATAGTCCGGAAAGTAGACGTACCGATTGTTGTAGAAGTAATCGAGGTGATCGGCGGAGACCCAGCCGCGGTCGCCGTGCCAGCTCACGTCGCACCACGCGCCGTCGCTGAGACAGCCGTGAATGTCGACATGGGCGTCCGCCGGGACCAGTTCGACAACCGGGTACGCCGTTCTGGTCCGGCACGCATATTCACGTCGGTTGTCGCGTAGCCGCGTGCGGCGAGCGCGGCCGTCGGCGCCGCGAGTACGAACAGCGCGGCCACCGGGATTTGCCAAAACTTCATCATCGAAGCCTCCATCGAACTCGTTAAAACTTCGCATTTGAGGATGAAACGTCTGCCGTGTGTCGGCCGTTCCGGACTGCGGCAAGACGGTTTCCTGCGCTACAGGCCGCTGTTGGATGGCCGATGACGAATTTTGAATTCGGACGTCCAGGGGTTATCTGCAGGGCATCACGGCGGGACGAGTTGCTCGCAAAGCCTCACGTTTCATGCGGCTTGGGGCGGCGCTTGGCCTTGACTTCCCCCGATGGCGCCGATAAAAACGCGCACTTTTTCGGCAGGCGGTGAGCTTCGCGCGTCGGAACGGCCGTCGGGCCAGCCTTTGAAAAGCTTTCATGGGTTTTGGTCTGACCCTCCGAGCCTCGATGAATGAAGCTCAGACGCTGCCTCTGACACCGAACTGTCAGAACCGAGGCCCGTCGCACCACCGGGGGTGACGACGCCTCTTTATGGCGGCAAACGCCGATCCGCGTGTCGCGCGGATGGCGTTTGTTTGTTTGGGCAGTCTGCCCGCGAATGTGTCGATAGCCGAGGCCGCCGCCTCGAACGGAAGGATGAAGGGCCAGCGATGCCGACGATCAACCAGCTGATCCGCAAGCCGCGGGTGGCGCAGAAGGCGCGCGAAAAGGTGCCGGCGTTGCAACGTTCGCCGCAGAAGCGCGGCGTATGCACGCGCGTCTATACGGTGACGCCGAAGAAGCCCAATTCGGCGCTGCGCAAAGTGGCCAAGGTGCGCCTCACCAATGGCTTCGAGGTGATCGGCTACATCCCCGGCGAGGGGCACAACCTTCAGGAGCACTCGGTGGTGATGATCCGCGGTGGCCGCGTGAAGGACCTGCCGGGCGTACGTTACCACATCCTGCGCGGCGTGCTTGACACGCAGGGCGTGAAGAATCGCAAGCAGCGCCGGTCGAAATACGGCGCCAAGCGGCCGAAGTGAGTTGAACGGAATTCCGGAGCCCAATCGATGTCCCGCCGTCACCGAGCCGAAAAGCGCGAGGTCCTCCCCGATCCCAAGTTCGGGAACATGGTGGTATCCAAATTCATGAACTCGATCATGTATGCCGGCAAGAAGTCGGTCGCCGAGGCGATCGTCTACGGCGCGCTTGACATGATCGAGGGCAAGAGCAAGCAGAATCCCGTCACCGTATTCGAGCAGGCGCTCGACAATGTGATGCCGACCCTCGAGGTCCGCTCGCGCCGCGTCGGCGGCGCCACCTATCAAGTTCCTGTCGAGGTTCGCCATGACCGCCGCCAGGCGCTCGGCATCCGCTGGCTCATCACGGCTGCCCGCGATCGCAATGAGAAGACAATGACCGAGCGGCTTTCGGCCGAGCTGCTCGATGCATCGAATAGCCGGGGGAACGCGGTCAAGAAGCGCGAAGACACGCACCGAATGGCAGAGGCCAATCGCGCCTTTGCGCATTACCGGTGGTGATGCAGCGTATCGGTACGGCAAGGATTCAGCATGCCCCGCAGCCACCCCATCGAGGATTACCGCAATTTCGGCATCATGGCGCACATCGATGCCGGCAAGACGACGACGACCGAGCGCATTCTTTATTACACCGGCAAGAGCCACAAGATCGGCGAGGTCCATGACGGCGCTGCCACCATGGACTGGATGGAGCAGGAGCAGGAGCGCGGCATCACCATTACATCCGCTGCGACCACCGCGTTCTGGCGCAACAAGCGGCTCAACATCATCGACACGCCCGGCCACGTCGATTTCACGATCGAGGTCGAGCGCTCGCTCCGCGTGCTCGACGGTGCCGTGTGCGTGCTCGATTCCAATCAGGGCGTCGAACCGCAAACCGAAACGGTGTGGCGGCAGGGCGACAAGTACAAGGTTCCGCGCATCGTCTTCGCCAACAAAATGGACAAGATCGGCGCCGATTTCTTCCGCTGTCTGTCCGATATTTCGGAGCGCCTGGGTGCGAAGCCGGTCGCGATCCAGCTTCCGATCGGCAGCGAAAGCCGCTTCAAGGGGATCGTCGATCTCGTGCGCATGGTGGGGGTCGTCTGGGAGGATGAGGGCCTCGGCGCCCGCTATCAGGATTGTGAGATTCCCGGCGACATGATCGACCAGGCGAACGAATATCGCGCCAAGCTGGTCGAGGCGGCGGTCGAACTCGATGACGACGCGATGGCGGCCTATCTCGACGGCAAGGATCCCGACGAGGCGACGCTCAAGCGGCTGATCCGCAAGGCGGTCATCACCGGCGCCTTTTTCCCGGTGCTCGCGGGGTCGGCCTTCAAAAACAAGGGCGTCCAGCCGCTGCTGGATGCCGTGGTTGACTACCTTCCGTCGCCGGCCGAAGTGCCCCCGATCCATGGCACCGATCCCAAAGGCGAGGAGGTGGTGCGCACGGCCGACGACAGCGAACCGATGGCCATGCTCGCCTTCAAGATCATGGACGACCCTTACGTGGGCACCATCACCTTCTGCCGCATCTATTCGGGCACGCTCGTCAGCGGCAGCGGCGTCATCAATTCGACCCGCGACCGCCGCGAGCGGATCGGGCGCATGCTGCTGATGCACGCCAACAACCGCGAAGACATCAAGGAGGCCTATGCCGGCGATATCGTCGCGCTTGCCGGTCTCAAGGAGGCGCGCACCGGCGACACTTTGTGCGACTCGCGCCACCCGGTGATCCTCGAAAAGATGGAATTCCCGGAGCCGGTGATCGAGATCGCGATCGAGCCCAAGTCGAAGGCGGACCAGGAGAAGCTCGGCGTCGCATTGGCCAAGCTCGCCGCCGAAGACCCCTCCTTCCGCGTCAGCACCGATCAGGAGAGCGGACAGACCATCCTCAAGGGGATGGGCGAACTGCATCTCGATATCAAAGTCGACATTCTCAAGCGCACCTACAAGGTTGATGCCAATATCGGCGCGCCCCAGGTCGCCTACCGCGAAAAGATCACGAAGCACGTGGTCGTCGATCACACGCACAAGAAGCAGACCGGCGGATCGGGTCAGTTCGCCCGGGTGAAGATCGAAGCGCAGCCCAATGCGGCCGGCGCGGGGAATACGTTTACGAGTGAAGTGATCGGCGGCACCGTTCCCAAGGAGTACATCCCCGGTGTCGAGAAGGGCGTTTATGGCGTGCTCACGTCGGGGGTGCTCGCCGGCTTTCCAGTGGTCGATCTCGATGTGAAGCTCATCGACGGCGCCTATCACGAGGTGGAACTCCTCGGCGCTGGCATTCGAGATCGCGGCGCGCGCGGCGGTCCGCGAGGCCCTCCAGAAAGGCCATTCGGTGTTGCTCGAGCCGATCATGAAGGTCGAGGCGGTGACGCCGGAGGAATATACCGGGGCGGTGATCGGCGACCTCAGTTCGCGGCGCGGTCACATTCAGGGCCAGGATCGGCGCGGCAACGCCAACGTCGTCAATGCAATGGTGCCGCTCGCCAACATGTTCGGCTACGTCAACACGCTGCGATCGATGACGCAGGGACGGGCGACGTTCACAATGCAGTTCAGCCATTACGAGCAGGTGCCGCTCGCGGTCGCTGCCGATGTGCAGGCGAAATATGCCTGACCGACAGATGGCGCGGACGGAACACGACGATCGAAGATTTGCGTAACAAGCGAGGAGCCGAGCCATGGCCAAGGCAAAATTCGAACGCAACAAACCGCACTGCAATATCGGGACGATCGGCCATGTCGATCATGGCAAGACGACGCTGACGGCGGCCATTACCAGGGTTCTCGCCGAGCAGGGCAAGGCGCAGTTCACGGCCTATGACCAGATCGACAAGGCCCCCGAAGAGAAAGCGCGCGGCATCACCATCGCGACCGCCCATGTCGAATACGAGACCGACAAGCGCCACTATGCCCATGTCGATTGTCCGGGCCATGCCGATTACGTGAAGAACATGATTACTGGCGCCGCGCAGATGGACGGCGCTATTCTCGTCGTCAGCGCCGCCGACGGGCCGATGCCGCAGACTCGCGAGCACATCCTGCTCGCCCGCCAGGTCGGCGTGCCGGCGCTCGTCGTCTATCTCAACAAGGTCGACCTGGTCGACGACCCGGAACTGCTCGAACTGGTCGAACTCGAAGTTCGCGAGCTGTTGTCGAAATACGAATTTCCCGGCGACAAGATCCCGGTGATCAAGGGCGCGGCGAAGGCGGCGCTTGAAGGCGGGGACGAAACGCTCGGCAAGAACTCGATCTTCGAGTTGATGAAGGCGGTCGATGAAAACATCCCGCAGCCCCAGCGGCCGAAGGATCAGCCGTTCCTGATGCCGGTCGAAGACGTCTTTTCGATTTCCGGCCGCGGAACCGTCGCCACCGGCCGCATCGAGCGGGGCGTCATCAAGGTCGGTGAGGAGGTCGAGATCGTTGGGTTGCGCACGACGCAGAAGACCGTCGTCACCGGCGTCGAGATGTTCCGCAAGCTGCTCGACCAGGGCGAGGCCGGGGACAATGTGGGCTGCCTGCTGCGCGGCACCAAGCGTGAGGAGGTCGAGCGCGGCCAGGTGCTGTGCAAGCCCGGCAGCGTCAAGCCGCACACCAAATTCAAGGCGGAGGCCTACATCCTCACCAAGGAGGAGGGCGGCCGGCACACGCCGTTCTTCACCAATTACCGTCCGCAATTCTACTTCCGTACCACCGACGTGACCGGCGTCGTACATCTGCCGGAAGGCACCGAAATGGTGATGCCGGGCGACAATATCGCGATGACGATCGAGTTGATCGTTCCGATCGCGATGGAAGAGAAGCTGCGCTTCGCCATCCGCGAGGGCGGCCGCACGGTCGGCTCGGGCGTCGTTACGTCGATCATCGAGTAATGCCAAGCCGCAAACCATCGGACGAACGAGGACAGAGGAGGGAGCGGGCAGGGGTTGACGATCAACGCGGCTGATCCGCGGTCCGTCGTTAAGTCATCTGTCCTCCGTTTAGCCCATGAACGGTCAAAACATAAGGATCCGGCTCAAGGCGTTCGACCATCGCATCCTCGATGCGTCGACGCGCGAGATCGTCGCCACGGCCAAGCGCACTGGCGCCCAGGTTCGCGGCCCCATTCCGCTGCCGACCAAGATCGAAAAATTCACCGTGAACCGCTCGCCCCATGTCGACAAGAAAAGCCGCGAGCAGTTCGAGATGCGGACCCATAAGCGGCTGCTCGACATCGTCGACCCGACCCCGCAGACGGTCGATGCGCTGATGAAGCTCGACCTCGCCGCGGGCGTCGACGTCGAGATCAAGCTCTGAGAGCGAGGACTTTTCCATGCGTTCCGGAGTGATCGCCCAGAAGGTCGGAATGACGCGACTGTTCACGCCCGCGGGCGAGCATGTCGCGGTGACTGTGCTGCGCCTCGGCAATTGCCAGGTGGTCGGCCATCGCACGACCGAAAGGAACGGCTATGTCGCGCTCCAGCTCGGCGCCGGCACGCGCAAGCCGTCGCGGCTGACGCGGGCCGAACGTGCGAATTTCGCCAAGGCGAATGTCGAGCCGAAGCGCAAGCTCGCCGAGTTTCGCGTCGATGAGCAAGCGCTGATCCCGATCGGCGCCGAGATCACCGCCGATCATTTCGTCATTGGCCAGTTTGTCGATGTGACCGGCACCTCGATCGGCAAAGGCTATGCGGGGGGCATGAAGCGCTGGAATTTCGGCGGCCTGCGCGCATCCCACGGCGTGTCCGTTTCACACCGTTCGATCGGATCGACCGGCGGCCGCCAAGATCCCGGCAAGACCTTCAAGAACAAGAAGATGCCGGGTCATCTCGGCGTCGATCGTGTCACCACCCTCAATCTCAAGGTGATGGCGACGGACGTCGAACGCGGCCTCATCATGGTCGAGGGCGCGGTTCCGGGCGCCAAGGGCGGCTGGATCACGGTGCGCGATGCCGTCAAGCGCAAGCTGCCAGATGGGGTGCCGCAGCCGGGCAGTTTCCGTGTCGCCAGCGAGACGACGGATCAGGAGGCAGCGGCACCTGCCGGCGAGACTGCTGCGGGCACCACGGCGCCGGCGACCGAAGCACCAGCGCAACCGGGAGCGTGACCATGGAACTTGGTATCACCACGCTCGACGGCGAGGAGAAGGGCTCGATCAGCCTCTCCGATGGTATTTTCGGGCTGGAGCCGCGCGAGGACCTGATCCATCGCTGTATCGTCTGGCAGCTGGCCAAGCGCCGCGCCGGCACCCATAAGGTGAAGAACCGGGCCGAGATCCATCGCACCGGCAAGAAAATGTACAAGCAGAAAGGCACCGGTGGCGCGCGCCACGGCTCGCGCCGCGCCAATCTGTTCCGCGGTGGCGGCCGCTCGTTCGGGCCGTTGGTGCGCAGCCATGAAATCGGGTTGCCGAAGAAGGTGCGTGTACTCGCGCTGCGGCACGCGCTCTCGGCCAAGGCCAAGGACGGCGGCATAATCCTCATCGAGGATGCGCGCCTTGCGGACGGTGATGGCGTGGTGAAGACAAAGGCGCTCAAGTCGCGCTTCGACAAGCTCGGCTTCGCCAATGCGCTTATCGTGGACGGCGCCGAGATCGATACCGGCTTCGCCCGCGCCGCACGCAACATCCCCGATATCGACGTACTGCCAATCGCGGGCATCAACGTTTACGACATCCTGCGGCGCCACACGCTCGTGCTGACGCGCGCCGCGGTCGAGGCGCTGGAGGCGCGACTGAAATGACGACCAACGACCCGCGCCATTACGATGTCATCCGCTCGCCGGTCATCACCGAAAAGGCGACCCAGGCCTCCGAGCATAACCAGGTGATCTTCCGTGTCGCCCCCCATGCGACCAAGCCGCAGATCAAAGAGGCCGTGGAAAAGCTGTTCGATGTCAAGGTGAAAGGCGTCAACACGCTGATCCGCAAGGGCAAGCTGCGGGTTTTCCGCGGCCGGCGCGGCCGTCTGTCGGACGTGAAGAACGCCATCGTGACCCTCGAAGAGGGTCACCGCATCGACGTCACCACCGGCCTGTGAGGCGAGACCCATGCCGCTCAAGCATTACAAGCCGACCACTCCCGGGCAGCGCCAGCTGGTGCTGGTGGATCGTTCCGCCCTGCACAAGGGCGACCCGGTCAAGGCGCTGACAACCGGCAAGATTTCGTCCGGCGGACGCAACAATAACGGGCGCATCACGGTGCGCTTCCGTGGCGGCGGCCACAAGCGGGCATTGCGTGATGTCGACTTCAAGCGGCAGAAGCACGATCAGCCGGCTCGCGTCGAGCGGATCGAGTACGATCCGAACCGCACCGGCTTTATCGCCCTCATCAAGTATGAGGACGGGGAGATCGCCTACATTCTGGCGCCGCAGCGGCTCGCCGTAGGCGACACCATCGTTGCCGGCGCCCATGTCGATGTGAAACCCGGCAACGCGATGCCGGTCGGCAATATGCCGGTCGGCACCATCGTGCATAACGTCGAGATGAAGATCGGCAAAGGCGGCCAGCTCGCGCGCTCGGCCGGGACCTATGCGCAGATCGTCGGCCGCGACCAGGAATACGTGATCTTGCGGCTCAATTCGGGCGAGCAACGCCTTGTGCATGGTCGCTGCATGGGCACGGTCGGGGCGGTTTCCAATCCCGACCACATGAACATTTCGATCGGCAAGGCGGGTCGCAAGCGCTGGCTGGGACGCATGCCGCATAATCGCGGCGTGTCGATGAACCCGGTCGACCATCCGCTCGGCGGCGGCGAAGGCCGCAGCTCCGGCGGGCGCCACCCCGTGACGCCCTGGGGATTCCCGACCAAGGGCAAGAAGACGCGCACCAACAAGCGCACCACGAAATTCATCATTTCGAGCCGCCACGCGCGGAAGAAAAAGAAGTAAGGCACGCGATCATGACACGTTCGGTCTGGAAAGGGCCTTTCGTCGACGGCTATCTGTTGAAGAAGGCAGAAGCCGCGCGCTCCTCGGGGCGCCACGACGTGATCAAGACCTGGAGCCGACGCTCCACCATCCTGCCGCAGTTCGTCGGCCTGACCTTTGGCGTCCACAACGGGCACAAGCACATCCCGGTGCTGGTCACCGAGGAAATGGTCGGCCACAAGCTCGGCGAATTCTCGCCGACGCGGACGTTCCACGGCCATTCGTCGGACCGGAAGGCGAAGCGTGCGCCGGGTCCCGGCTGAGTGAGGAAGCCATGAGCAAGATCGCACGTCCCCGTCCGCTCGCGGACACCGAGGCCAAGGCCGTCGCCCGCATGCTGCGCGTCAGTCCGCAGAAGCTCAACCTCGTGGCCCAGCTCATTCGCGGCAAGAAGGTCCAGAGTGCGCTTGCCGACCTGCAATTTTCGCGCAAGCGCATCGCCACCGAGGTGCGCAAGTGCCTGGAGTTCGGCGATCGCCAATGCCGAGAACAACCACGACCTCGACGTGGACGATCTCGTCGTGGCCCAGGCCCATGTCGGCAAAGGGCTGGTGATCAAGCGTTTCCACGCCCGCGGCCGCGGCCGCGCAGGGCGGGTGCTCAAGCCATTCTCCCACATCACGATCGTGGTTCGTGAAGTGGCCGCGACCGCTTAAGGAGTTCCCGATGGGACAGAAGGTCAATCCGCTCGGCCTGCGTCTCGGCATCAACCGGACGTGGGATTCGCGCTGGTATGCCGGGAAGAACGAATATGGCCGGCTGCTGCACGAGGACATGTCGATCCGCGAGCGGCTCGGCAAACAGCTCAAACAGGCGGCGGTGTCCAGGATCGTGATCGAACGGCCTCACAAGAAGTGCCGGGTCACGATCCATTCCGCGCGTCCAGGCGTCGTCATCGGCAAGAAGGGCGCCGATATCGAGAAGCTGCGCAAAGAGGTCGCGAAGCTGACCCAGAGCGACGTGGTGCTCAACATCATCGAGATCAGGAAGCCGGAACTCGACGCGCAGCTCGTCGCGGAATTGATCGCCCAGCAGCTTGAACGCCGCGTCGCGTTCCGTCGCGCGATGAAGCGCGCCGTGCAGTCGGCGATGCGGCTCGGAGCTGAAGGCATCCGCATCAATTGCGGCGGCCGGCTCGGCGGCGCCGAAATCGCACGCATGGAATGGTACCGCGAGGGCCGGGTCCCGCTGCACACGCTGCGCGCCGATGTCGATTACGGCGTCGCCACCGCGTTTACGACCTATGGCACCTGCGGCGTCAAGGTGTGGATTTTCAAGGGCGAGATCCTCGAACACGACCCGATGGCACAGGATCGGCGGATGGCCGAGAGCGAATCCGGCCGGCCGCGTCGCGACAGCTGACCGCACCGCGGGCAACAGGATCAGGTTAGGAAAGCGAGACGGCCATGCTGCAACCGACGCGCACCAAATTCCGCAAGGCGCACAAGGGGCGCATCAAGGGTGTGGCGACGAGCGGGGCGACGCTGAGCTTCGGCCATTTCGGCCTCAAGGCGATGGAACCCGACCGCATCACCGCCCGCCAGATCGAGGCGGCCCGGCGTGCGTTGACGCGCCACATGAAGCGCGCGGGCCGCGTCTGGATCCGGGTCTATCCCGACGTTCCGGTTTCCAAGAAGCCGCTCGAAGTCCGCATGGGGTCCGGCAAGGGCGCGCCCGAGTTCTGGGTGGTCCGCGTAAAGCCCGGACGCATCCTGTTCGAAATCGACGGCGTGCCGACCCAGCTCGCGCGCGAGGCGCTCCACCTTGCCGCCGCCAAGCTGCCGATCAAAACACGCTTCATCGAGCGCATCGCCGAGTAGGAGAGGGGCATGTTCAAGTCCGAAGACCTGCGGGCGATGACCCCGGATCAGCTCGATGACGAGCTGATCCGGTTGAAGAAGGAACAGTTCAACCTGCGATTCCAGCGGGCGACCGGACAGCTCGCCAACACGTCGCGGGTGCGCGAGGTGCGTCGCGACATCGCCCGCATCAAGACGGCGGCGCGGGTCAAGCGCACCGCCGGGGCCAAGTGAGGAGCGAGCGATGCCGAAGCGGGTTCTGGAGGGCGAAGTGGTGAGCAACAAGCAGGCGAAGACCCTGGTCGTGCGGGTCGAACGCCGCTTCACCCATCCGCAGATGAAAAAGACGGTGCGAAGCTCGAAGAAGTACTACGCCCATGACGAGAACGGCGGCTACGCCGTCGGCGATGTCGTCAAGATCGAGGAGCATCGGCCGGTGTCCAAGCTCAAGCGCTGGATCGTGATCGAGGGCCAAAAGAGAGCCCGATAGCCGCGGTTTGGCGCGGCACCGTCAAATGCAAAGAGGCCTCCCATGATTCAGATGCAGACCAACCTCGACGTGGCGGACAATTCCGGCGCGCGGCGCGTCATGTGCATCAAAGTGTTGGGCGGCTCGAAGCGCAAATACGCGACCATCGGCGATGTCATCGTCGTGTCGGTGAAGGAGGCGATTCCACGCGGCCGCGTGAAAAAGGGCGATGTGATGAAAGCCGTCGTCGTGCGGGTGGCGAAGGATATCCGCCGGCCGGACGGCTCGATCATCCGCTTCGACCGCAATGCCGCAGTGCTGATCAATCCGCAGATGGAGCCCGTGGGCACCCGCATTTTCGGGCCCGTACCGCGCGAATTGCGGGCGAAGAACCACATGAAAATCATCTCGCTCGCGCCGGAGGTGCTGTAGATGGCCGCGAAGATCCGCAAGGGCGATAAGGTCGTCGTGATTACCGGCCGCGACAAGGGCCGTACCGGCGAAGTGGTCTCGGTGGATCGCACCGCAGGCCGCGCACTGGTCCGCGGCGTCAACCTTGTGAAGCGCCACCAGCGGCAGAGCGCACGTCAGGAGGGCGGCATTATTTCCAAGGAACTGCCGATCCATCTGTCGAATATCGCGATTGCCGACCCCCGCGACGGCAAGCCGACGCGCGTCGGCTTCAAGATCGAGCCTGACGGCCGCAAGCGGCGGGTCGCCAAGCGTTCGGGAGCAGAAATCGATGGCTGACGACGAGAAGAAGGCCGGCAAGAAGGCGCCCAAGGGCGAAGCGGAGGGCAAGCCCGCCAAGCCCAAGCAGCCAAAGGCCGGTGCCGGCGCCAAGGCCGATGCCAAGGCGGACGGTGGCGACAAGTCGGATGGCGCCAAGGCGAAAAAGCCCGCCAAGGGCGAAAAGGGCGACGCCGGAAAAGCGGCTGCGCCCCCGTCCGCCGAGGTGGAAGTCAAGGGGCCGCCGCGCTTGCGGGTGGAATACGACGCGGTGGTGCGGAAAAAGCTCACCGAGCAGTTCGGCTACAAGAACGGCATGCAGGTGCCGGGCATCGACAAGGTCGTGATCAACATGGGCATCGGCGAGGCGGTCGCCGATCGCAAAAAGGTCGAATCCGCGGCCGCCGACCTTGCGCTGATTTCCGGCCAG
Organism: uncultured Alphaproteobacteria bacterium; assembly: GCA_963844635.1. Lineage (GTDB taxonomy): Bacteria > Pseudomonadota > Alphaproteobacteria > Rhizobiales > Xanthobacteraceae > JAJPKK01. The sequence continues at coordinate 552,810 of CAWJPD010000005.1, read as the reverse complement.
AAGGCGGTGATCACCAAGTCGCGCAAGGCGATCTCGACCTACAAGCTTCGCGAAGGCCAGCCGATCGGCTGCAAGGTGACGCTGCGCAAGACGCGCATGTTCGAGTTCATCGACCGCCTGATCAACATCGCGCTGCCGCGGGTGAGGGATTTCCGCGGTCTCAATCCGAAGAGCTTCGATGGCCGTGGCAATTATTCGCTCGGCCTCAAGGAGCACATCGTGTTTCCCGAAATCGACTACGACAAGGCGGCCGAGATCTGGGGAATGGACATCACCGTCTGCACCACGGCGCGCTCCGATGACGAGGCGCGCGCCTTGTTGACCGCTTTCAATTTTCCGTTCCGGCAGTAGGCGTGATCCACTGCGCAGGCTTGCCAGGAGACCCGAATGGCAAAGACGAGTTCGATTGAAAAGAACAACCGGCGGCGGCGGCTGGCGAAGAAATTCGCCAATCGTCGCGCGCGGCTCGCGGACGTCGCCAAGGATCGCAGCAAGCCGCTGGAGGAGCGCTTCGAGGCCGCGATCAAGCTCGCGGCGCTGCCGCGCAACGGCGCGCCGAGCCGCATCCGCAACCGTTGCGAGGTGACCGGACGCCCGCGCGCCTATTACCGCAAGCTCAAGATGAGCCGCATCGCGCTGCGCGACCTCGGCTCCAAGGGGCTGATCCCGGGCATGGTCAAGTCGAGCTGGTGAGGACGGGCGACAATGAATTTGAACGATCCGATCGGCGACATGATTACCCGCATTCGCAATGCGCAGAGCCGTATCAAGCCCAAGGTGTCGACGCCGGGGTCGAAGCTGCGCCGCAGCGTGCTCGAAGTGCTCAAGAGCGAAGGCTATATCCGCGATTTTTCATCGACGGAGCACAATGACGGACGCCTCGAATTCGAGATCGAGCTCAAATATTTCGACGGCGCCCCGGTGATCCGCGAGATTGCGCGGGTGTCGAAGCCCGGCCGACGGGTCTACGCTTCGGTCAAGAACCTGCCGCGTATCAATAACGGCCTCGGCGTCGCGATCGTCTCGACACCCAAGGGGGTGATGGCTGACCATGCCGCGCGCGACGCCAATGTCGGCGGCGAAATCCTGTGCACGGTGTTCTAGGGGAGCCTCATGTCGCGAATCGGCAAGAAACCCGTCCCGGTGCCCTCCGGCGTCACTGCGAGCGTTGACGGACAGACGGTGTCGATGAAAGGGCCGAAGGGTAACCTGAATTGCGTCGTCGCCGACGAAATTGCGGTGACGCTGGACAAGGCATCGATCAAGGTCGCGCCGAAGACCGAGACCAAGCGGGCCCGCGCGATGTGGGGGACCTCGCGCACCCAGGTCGCCAATCTGATTGCCGGTGTCACCAAGGGCTTCGAGAGCAAGCTCGAGATCGTCGGCGTCGGCTATCGTGCGAGCGTTCAGGGCCGCAACCTGCAGATCGCGCTCGGCTTCAGCCACGATGTCATCTATCCGATCCCGGAAGGGATCACGATCACGACGGGGAAGCCGACGGAAATCATGGTGGCCGGAATCGACAAGCAGAAGGTTGGCCAGGTGGCGGCGGAAATCCGTGCCTTCCGTCCGCCCGAGCCTTACAAAGGCAAGGGCGTGAAATATGCCGGCGAATACATCTTCCGCAAGGAAGGCAAGAAGAAGTAATAGCGGGAAACGGATCGGACATGGCGACCAAGCAAGTCGAACGCCGCGGGGCGCGCGTCAGGCGCGCGGTCAAGGCTGCTGCCGGCACGCGTCTGCGGCTGAGCGTATTCCGCTCGTCAAAGCATATCTACGCGCAAGTGATCGATGATCGCAGAGGCGCAACCCTCGCTGCTGCGTCCTCGCTGGAGAAGGATTTGCGCGGCACCTTGAAGACGGGCGCCGATGTCGGCGCGGCCAAGGCAGTCGGTAAGCTTGTCGCCGAGCGCGCGGCCGCTGCCGGCGTAAAGGACGTGGTGTTCGATCGCGGTCATTACCTCTATCACGGGCGCGTCAAGGCGCTGGCCGATGCCGCGCGCGAAGCGGGACTGCAATTCTAGCGGATGATCCCGAAAAGTTGCAGACTTTTCGGACAAAGATCATGCGCAAGATCAAAGGGAACCGAGTGGGTGGCGATTCAAGCTGAACGCATCCCGCTCCAGTTGGAGAGATTAATGAAACCGATTAAGCCCGCAGGATGGATCGAGCTCTTGCGAAATCCATCAATTCGAGGCGCTTGATAGGTTTCGCTGCGCTCAACCCATCCTACTAAGGCGGATGATAACTCGTATGGCAAGAGAACGTGAGCACCGCGATCGCGAGGAACGGGACAGCGAGTTCACCGACAAGCTCGTCCACATCAACCGCGTCGCCAAGGTGGTGAAGGGCGGTCGACGCTTCGGGTTCGCCGCCCTCGTCGTGGTCGGCGACCAGAAGGGCAGGGTCGGTTTCGGCCACGGCAAAGCCCGCGAAGTGCCGGAAGCGATCCGCAAGGCAACCGAAGCCGCCAAGCGCGGTATGATCCGCGTGCCGCTGCGCGAAGGCCGCACGCTGCACCACGACGTGACCGGACGGCACGGGGCCGGCAAGGTCGTGCTGCGCGCCGCCGTGACCGGCACCGGCATCATCGCGGGCGGCCCGATGCGCGCGGTATTTGAAACCCTCGGCATGCAGGACGTCGTGGCGAAATCGATCGGCTCGTCCAACCCCTACAACATGGTGCGTGCGACCTTCGATGCGCTCAAGCATCAGGATTCGCCGCGTTCGGTGGCATCGCGGCGCAACATCAAGGTATCGGCCTTGCAGGCGCGGCGCCGCGACCAGGACGCCGAAGCCGCGGCGACCGAATAGTCCGTGATTGGAGGCCGGCATGGCGACCGAAAGCAAGACCCTCACGATCGAGCAGATCGGCAGTCCGATCCGCCGCCGGCATGACCAGCGTGAAACGTTGCGAGGCCTCGGCTTAAATCGCATCGGCCGTGTCGCGCAATTGCAGGATACGCCTGCAATTCGGGGCATGGTTGCCAAGGTGGCGCACCTGGTGCGCGTGCACGACAAGGCGCAGGGCGGCGGGAGCGGTGGCGGGTGAGATGTGGTTTCAACCCTCTCCCCTTGCGGGATAGGGTGCGAGCGCGGCAGCGCTCGGCGGTGAGGGGGCTGAGTTTCGCAGCTTTCGTGTAGACTGATGAGTGTTCGCCCAAACGCGCCAGGACATCTGCAAAGCGGGAACGGTATCCCCCTCATCTGGCACGCTGCGCGCGCCACCTTCTCCCACGAGGGGACAAGATTTTAGTGATGTGCTCCGAGATTTGGAAACCTTGACCCAGGTATAAATGCCATGAAACTCAATGAAATCTCCGACCGGCCGGGATCGCGCCAGAGCCGCATGCGCATCGGCCGCGGTATCGGCTCCGGGAAGGGCAAGACCGGCGGACGGGGCGGCAAGGGTCAGACGGCGCGGACCGGCGTCCGCATCAAAGGCTTCGAAGGCGGACAGATGCCGCTGCATCGACGTCTGCCGAAGCGGGGGTTCAATAATATTTTTCGCTCCAAGCTGAACGAGGTGAACCTCGGCCGCGTGCAGGCGGCGATCGACAAGGGCACGCTCGCCAGCAACGAGGTCGTCGATGCCACGGCGCTGGTCAAAGCGGGCATTTTGCGCCGCGCGAGGGATGGCGTGCAACTCCTCGGCAAAGGCGAGATCAATGCGGCGGTCTCATTCGCCGTCCACGGCGCCTCCAAATCGGCCATCGCCGCGGTCGAAAAGGCCGGCGGTTCGGTGCAGATCCTCGCTCCCCGCAAAGCCGCCGAGGCGGCGCCTGCGTGAACAGGCCGCCTTGTACTGGGGCCTGATCGCGTCCATTTCTTTCCGCATGGCCGCGGCGGCCAGGAAGCCAAGACTATTTTGCGCAACCGTTTGGGCGTTCGGGAGCCTGGATCATGGTCTCAGCAGCTGAACAATTGGCAGCCAATCTGAATTTTTCGGCACTTGCCAAGGCTGAGGAACTCAAGAAGCGGATCTGGTTCACCCTCGGCGCGCTGCTGGTTTACCGTCTTGGTACCTACATACCGTTGCCGGGCATCGATCCTGCCGCTTGGGAACAGATTTTCCGCACCAATGCCGGGGGCTTTCTCGGCATGTTCAACATGTTCGCCGGCGGTGGCATTCATCGCATGGCGATCTTTGCGCTCAATATCATGCCGTACATCTCCGCTTCGATCATCATTCAGTTGATGACGACGGTCTCGCCCACGCTCGAACAGCTTAAAAAGGAGGGCGAGCAGGGCCGCAAGATGATCAACCAGTACACGCGGTACCTCACCGTGGTGCTGGCCGCCTTCCAGTCCTACGGCATCAGCATCGGCCTTGAGGGCATGGGCCAGGCTGTCACCGATCCGGGGCTTTTCTTCCGGGTGTCGACCGTGGTTACGCTGACCGGCGGCACCATGTTCCTGATGTGGCTCGGCGAGCAGGTGACGGCGCGCGGCATCGGCAACGGCATTTCGCTCATCATCCTGTCTGGCATCGTCGCGGAGCTTCCTTCGGCGGTCGCCGGAACGCTGGAACTCGGTCGCCAAGGGGCTTTGTCCACCGGCCTGATCCTGGTTGTGATCGCGATGGCCTTCGCCGTTATCACCTTCATCGTCTTCATGGAGCGGGCGCAGCGGCGGCTGTTGATCCAGTATCCGAAAAGGCAGGTCGGCAATCGGATGTTTGAGGGGCAATCTTCGCATTTGCCGCTCAAGCTCAATACCTCGGGCGTGATCCCGCCGATTTTCGCTTCGTCACTGCTGCTGCTGCCGACCACGGTTGCCAATTTCAATGCCGGGCAGGGTCCCGAATGGTTCAACCTGATCACCGCCCAATTGGGGCATGGGCGGCCGCTGTTCCTCGTCCTCTACGTTATCCTGATCATCTTCTTCTCGTTCTTCTACACCGCGATCGTATTCAACCCGACCGATACGGCCGATAACCTGAAGAAGCATGGCGGCTTCATCCCGGGCATCAGGCCCGGCGAGCGGACCGCCGAATATATCGATTATGTGCTCACCCGCATCACCGTGATCGGCGCCGGCTATCTGGCGCTCGTGTGCGTGCTGCCGGAAATCCTGATCGCCTATGCGGCGGTGCCGTTCTATTTCGGCGGCACCTCGTTGCTGATTGTCGTCAGCGTGACGATGGACACGGTCGCGCAAATTCAAGGTTACCTGCTGGCGCACCAGTATGAGGGGTTGATCAAGCGCTCGAAGTTGCGGGGCCGCAAGAGATGAGGCTTGGCGCGGCAAGGCTTGGCGCGGCAAGCCAGCCGTGCCCGAGTTGCCTTTGGAAGTTTTTGCGCAAGGCCGCTTTCGCAGGTAAAATTCGAAAGCACAAACGCCACGCACCGGCTGTTTCGCACGTCGAATTTGCGATGTTTTTTTGGCGCGAATCTGCGATTTCTGGCGCATGATCCGGAAGAGTTGCAGACTTTTCGGACAAAGATCGTCGCAGTATCAAGGGAACGCGCGGGAGGCAATTCAAGCTGAACGCATCCTGCTCGGGCGGAATCGCGGACCTCTTGAGAATGCGCATGGTCTTGTAAATAAGGTTCGCGGTTTGGCGGATCGTGCGCGAGGGGCGGAAACGATGCGACTGATACTCCTGGGCCCGCCGGGCGCCGGCAAGGGCACCCAGGCCCAACGGCTGGTCCAACAATTCGGGATCCTTGCGCTTTCTACCGGTGATGTGCTGCGCGCAGCGGTCAAGGCCCGCAGCGCGGTCGGCCTTAAGGCGGCCGATATCATGGCGCGCGGAGAACTCGTTCCGGACGACATTGTCGTCGCCATCGTGGCGGAACACATCGAGGAACCGGATGCCCGCAAAGGGTTCATTCTCGACGGCTTCCCGCGCACCGAGGCTCAGGCCGAGGCGCTCGATCGCCTGCTGGCGGAGAGAGACCATGCGCTCGACGCCGTGATCGAACTCAATGTCGATCCGGACATCCTGCTCGCGCGCATTGAAAAAAGGATTCTCGATATGGCGGCGCGCGGCGAGCCGGTACGCGCCGACGATAATCCGGAAGCCTTGAGAAAGCGGCTTGACGCCTACCGGGAGCAGACGGCGCCGCTGATCGGCTATTACGGCGATCGGGGGCTGCTCGACAGCGTAGACGGCATGGCCTCGATCGAGGATGTCACCGCAGCCATCGCCGGCGTGCTCCGTCGCCGAACCCGCAGAAAAGCAGCCATGCCCGCACCTCGGCGCACCGCAGCCGTGCGCCTGGTACCGCGCAGAAAGCCGGCGCGGCGCCCGAGTGTGCGCAAGGTGCTCGGCGCGCGCGCGCTTGCGGGGGTGCGGGGCGGCAAGCCTGTTGCCGCTTCATCGCGCCACAATGGGCGTGCGCTTGCCCACCACCCGGCAGCGTCTGCCGCGAAGGTGTCCGGCCGGACGGGACGGCGAGGGAGGGCAAAGCCCGCCGGGTCACCAAGGTCCGGTCATCGTGCCGCTGAATCGAGCCACGCGAAGGCCGGCACTGGAGGCGCTAAGCGAGTGAGCACGGCCAAGGCGGCCAAATCGTCCACGGCGGCGAAGGCGGCCAAGGCCGCCAAGTCATCCACGGCGGCGAAGGCGACCAAGGCGACCAAGGCAACCAAGTCGCAGCAAGCCGCCAAGTCTGCGAAGTCACCCAAGGTTTCCAAGATCGCATCGGGACCTGCTGCCAAGCGCGATACCGGGCGAAGGTCGCTGCGGTCGGGGAAACGTCTTCCACATCCGCGCGGGAGAGGTTGACGGAACGTTGCAGAAGCCGTAGAAACCGCCCCCAGTCATGGAAATTGCCGCAACGTCAGGCCCCGACTTTCGGGGCGGGCGGTGTTTACATTTATGTCTGAACCGATTTGTTCACGTTGATGGCGCTTGGGGCCGGACGTGACAGCAAACCGCCGGCCTATGCGCCGGGAACAAGGAGCAGGGACGGTGGCGCGTATCGCAGGAGTCAACATTCCAACCAACAAACGGGTTCTGATCGGGCTGCAATATATCCATGGCATCGGTCCCGCCAAGGCGCGCGAAATCGTGGACAAGGTGGGGATTCCAAACGAGCGCAGGGTTTCGCAGCTTACCGATCAGGAGGTGCTGCAAATTCGCGAGGTGATCGATCGCGACTATATGGTCGAGGGCGACCTCCGGCGTGATACGGCAATGAACATCAAGCGGCTGATGGACCTTGGCTGCTATCGCGGCCTGCGGCATCGCCGCGGCCTGCCGGTTCGCGGCCAGCGCACACACACCAATGCGCGTACCCGCAAGGGACCTGCCAAGCCGATCGCCGGCAAGAAGAAATAGGCCGCCCGCCGCAATTACCAATCTGACTTCAAGCGCTCGCTGAAAAGGGCGCTTCGAAAGGACTGAGAATGGGAAAGGAAGCCACCCGCGTCCGCCGACGCGAGCGCAAGAACATCGCTTCCGGCGTCGCGCACGTGAATGCGTCGTTCAATAACACGACGATCACGATTACCGACGCTCAGGGTAATGCGATCGCGTGGTCCTCGTCCGGCACGATGGGGTTCAAAGGCTCACGCAAGTCGACGCCCTACGCGGCCCAGGTCGCCGCCGAGGACGTTGCCCGCAAGGCCCAGGAACACGGCATGCGCACCCTTGAGGTCGAGGTCGCGGGGCCGGGATCGGGTCGCGAGTTGGCCCTGCGCTCCTTGCAAGCCGCCGGGTTCACGATTACCTCCATTCGTGACGTGACGCCCATTCCGCATAATGGATGCCGACCGCGGAAGCGCCGGCGGGTGTGACCCACAGGCCGGTTTGGGCCGGGCCTTTTTTCCCCTTGGCTGCAATGGCTTGCGCTCTGGCGCGCTGCGCTGCCGAACCCGATGGTGACCAGGTGACCATTCAGAAGAATTGGCAGGAACTGATCCGACCGAACGAGTTGCACGTGACCGCTGGGCCCGATCCCAAGCGCTCCGCCACCGTGGTTGCCGAGCCGCTGGAGCGTGGCTTCGGACTGACGCTCGGCAACGCGCTGCGGCGCATATTGTTATCCTCGTTGCAGGGTGCCAGCGTCCAGTCCGTGCATATCGATGGCGTGCTTCACGAGTTCTCCTCGATTGCGGGCGTGCGCGAGGACGTGACCGACATCATCCTGAACATCAAGGACATCGCCATCAAGATGCAGGGCGACGGCCCCAAGCGCATGGTGGTGAAGAAATCCGGCCCCGCGCTCGTCACCGCCGGCGATATCCAGACGGTCGGTGATATCGTGATCCTCAACCCCGACCTCGTGCTCTGCCACCTCGACGAAGGGGCAGAAATCCGGATGGAGTTCACGGTCAATACCGGCAAGGGCTACGTTCCGGCGGAACGCAACCGGCCGGAAGACGCCCCGATCGGACTGATCCCGGTCGACAGCCTCTATTCGCCGGTCAAGAAGGTCTCGTATCGCGTCGAGAACACCCGCGAGGGGCAAATCCTCGATTACGACAAGCTGACGATGCAGATCGAGACCAACGGCGCCGTTTCCCCCGAGGACTCGCTCGCCTATGCTGCGCGCATTCTGCAGGACCAGCTCAACGTGTTCGTAAATTTCGAAGAGCCGCGCAAGGAAGTCGGCGTCCCCGACGCCATCCCCGATCTCGCCTTCAACCCCGCCTTCCTCAAGAAGGTCGACGAGCTCGAACTGTCGGTGCGCTCGGCCAATTGCCTGAAGAACGACAATATCGTCTATATCGGCGATCTGGTTCAGAAGTCCGAAGGTGAGATGCTGCGCACCCCAAATTTCGGCCGCAAGTCGCTGAACGAGATCAAGGAAGTGCTGGCCCAGATGGGCCTGCATCTCGGCATGGAAGTGCCGGGCTGGCCGCCCGAGAACATCGACGAACTGGCAAAGCGTTTCGAAGACCACTATTGACGTGCGCCGGCCTCGCCGCGCGAAAGCGTGGCAGGACAGGGCGGACAGGGACGGGGTTGCAGCACGAGACCAGCGCATGATCCCGAAAAGTTGCAGACTTTTCGGACCAGATCATGAGCAGAGCAAAGACAATCGAGCGGGAAGCGTTTTCAAGCTAAAAGCATCCCGCTTTAGGACAAGGGAGTAGGGCGGTGCGTCACGGCAATGCCTATCGCAAGTTCAACCGCAAGTCGGAGCATCGCCGGGCGATGTTCGCGAATATGTGCGCCGCCTTGATCCAGCACGAACAGATCATGACGACGTTGCCCAAGGCCAAGGATTTGCGGCCGGTCATTGAAAAGCTGGTGACGCTCGGTAAGCGCGGCGGCCTGCATGCGCGGCGCCAAGCGATTGCGGAAATCCGCGACACCAACATGGTCAGGAAGCTGTTTGCCGTGCTCGGTCCCCGCTACAAGGAGCGCCCGGGCGGCTATACGCGCATCATCAAGGCGGGTTTCCGCCACGGCGATAATGCCGCGGTTGCGGTAATCGAGTTTGTCGACCGCGACGTTGCCGCCAAAGGCTCCGACTATACCCCGCCGGAGCCCGAGAAGGCCGCCGCTCCCGCCGCTGCTTAACAGAGGGCGGGGCACATCCAACGACCACGCCTTGTTTGGCCGGGCGGTCACGTGAGCAGCAGGGTTATACGCAACCCGCAAATTGCGTATAACCAGAGGGTGCTTCGGGCAGGCATGAGTGATGCCACCCAATACGCTGAGCATGATGCCGAAAAGTTGCAGAATTTTCGGATAAACATCATGCGGAAAAAAATCAAAGAGATGCGAGGGGGAAGCGAATCAAAGTGAACGCATCCCGCTCTAGCGCCCGATGAATACGAAAAAATCTGCGGCTTTCAGGCTCTCGGTCGCGCCGATGATGGAGTGCACCGACCGTCACTGCCGGTATTTCCACCGGCTGCTGACGCGCCGCGCGCTGCTTTACACCGAGATGATCACGACCGGCGCGGTGCTGCACGGCGCCCGCGCGCGGCTCTTGCGTTATGATCCAAGCGAACACCCGGTGGCGGTGCAACTTGGCGGCTGCGATCCGGCGGCGCTCGCGGATTGTGCGCGCATATGTGCCGATCTCGGCTTTGACGAGATCAATCTCAATGTCGGCTGTCCGTCCGACCGCGTCCAGAACGGTCGCTTCGGCGCCTGCCTGATGGCCGAGCCGCGTCTCGTCGGCGACTGCGTCGCAGCGATGAAAGCGGCGGTCGCCGTCCCGGTCACCGTGAAATGCCGGATCGGCATCGATGACCAGGACCCCGAACCAGCGCTCGATGAGTTTGCTGACATGGTGGTGCGGGCAGGCGCCGACCGGCTCATCGTGCACGCTCGCAAGGCGTGGTTGAAGGGTTTGTCGCCGCGGCAGAACCGCAACCTGCCGCCGCTCGATTATTGTCGCGTGTACCGGCTCAAGCGCCGCCTGCCGGGGCTGCCGATCGTGCTGAACGGCGGCGTCGCGACGCTGGCGGAAGCGGTGGCGCATCTCAGTGAAGTCGACGGCGTGATGATGGGCCGCGCAGCCTACCAGGAGCCGTGGCGGCTCCTGGACGTGGATGCCGTTCTGTTCGGGGATTTGGCGCCGTTCCCCTCTGCGCGGCTCGCAGCCGAGGCGATGATCCCCTATCTGGAGAGCGAGGTCGCAGCGGGTACGCGGCCGATTTCCGTTCTGCGCCACATGGTCGGCATGTTCCACGCGGTTCCAGGCGCGCGCGCCTTCCGCCGCCATGTCGCGAAGGCCGTGTGCGTGGAAGGCGCTGGCGCGGAGGTTCTGCGCCACGCGCTGTCCTTTATTCGTGCGGAAGTCGGCGAGATCGACAGCGCCGCCGCGTAATGATGTCCGCTCCTTAGGGCGGTTCATATTTTGACGGAAGCATATCCAGCATTGGCGAAGTAGTTGTTGCACTCATCGGGTTCGATAGCTTCGACGAGGGTGCCGATGTGGCGCCAAGTGTCGGCGATGGTTCGGCCGACGGCGTGCGCAAAATCGCGATCACGCGCTGCCAGGTTCGCAAGGAAGAGGTGGTCGCCAGGATACTTGCCAAGCGAGGGGATCATCCCGGCCTGGTGCATGTGATCTCGGCCATGGAGACCTGCGACAGCTATCAACCCTGGCACGACAAACAGACCGGCAAGAGCTTTCTGCGGCCGGACAGCGGCAAGTGTCTGCACTATTATTTCTATTTCATGGACGCAGAGTTGGGGCTGATCCGCTTGCGGGTGCCAATCTGGTGTCCGTTCCGGCTGCAATTCTATTGCAACGGCCATTCCCGGCTGGCTTGCCAACTCCGCGCTGCGGGGATCGATTTTGTCACCGCCGACAATGCCTTTCTAAGCATCGACGACTGGGAGCACGCCCAGCGATTGGCGGACAGCTTCTCGTCCGATCGTCTGCATCGCATTCTCGATCATTACGCCGAGCTGTGCTGCCCGGTGCTCGATGTGTTCGCGTGGAACATCTGCGTTTGCTTTGTCAAGGTTATAATCCCCGGAACATCGACGCGGCCCATCGACAAGGCGGATCGCTCCAGTCAAGAAAGTCCATCTACAGCCTGAGGGACCTGCAGGACATCCTGCTCGCCTGCAACCGGCGCTATCTCGACCATCTGTCCACCCTCGACGACATTCTCCGCAGGCGCCAGGGCGCTCGACCAAGTGACCCGTCCGCGCATGGTCGACGGCAAAACCGTCAAGCCAATCAACTTCTTCAACCGCACGGAGCAAAGTGTGCTGCGCACTTGCAAAGCCCGACGTCCGCCATCGCCGGCCTGCGCCGCGCCGACCTCAGGCCAGGGCCCAGCGACGTTTCACCCGCAGCCCTTTCCAGATACATCAGCCGCCTACGCAAGCTCGGCTTGCTCAAGCGCATCCGTGGAACCCATCGCTACTACCTCACCAAAATCGGTCGCGCAGCTGTCGCAGCCTGCTCACATCTCACCGAAAACGTTCTCATTCCAGCACTCGCATGACAATTTCTGCTCACAAAACGTCAAGAATCGATTCACAAGGGCCTACGCGCCGCGCTTCGATACGGTCGGAATCCGCGTTAGTTAGAGCACGTTTCGATCAGATGGAATCAAATCGATCGGTAGGGGGGCAACGCGCTTACGCGACCATGCCATTGGTCCAGCAAAATAGGCGCGTTGCACACGCTGTCGGAAATATGAAAATTGGCCGTCGGCGTGCGCGCAAAATCGCCCGGGCGCCTTACCAAATTGCGGTGCCTCGCAAACGATTTTGTCCGCCCCACGCGCGCGGCGCTTCAATATTACCAAAATCCCGCTCTAGGTATGCGCACCGCGGTCGAGCGGGAGAAACGTCGTAAATATGGGACACCAGCCGTTGGCGCTGATCTCGCCCTCGACCATAACGCAACTCCCGGGTATGATGAAGTACGGACACCCGGCGCAACTTTCGTTATCCTTCGGGTGGTCTTGGTACCGAGCGGCGGCCTTTGTCAGTCTTTTTTGTCCTTGAGGCTTGTAATCTTGCGCTTTGGCAGCTGCGACGCTGCCACAAGTCGCGGCGGCGACGACGCCCATTGTTTTGATGAAAGCTCTTCGCGATGATTTGGAAGTTGACATGGCTGTCCTCCGGCTTGGCTCGATGACCCCCAAAGTACCATGATCACCTGACGCTTGCGCAAGACATAATGTCTGCACGTGGCGGGAGCGGGCGAGCGAGCGAATATTGGCGGGGCGGATTATGAAGGACGCGCCGATCTCTTATTCGATCACAGGAACCGTAGCCCGGATGAGCGGCCCATCCTGACGAGTCCGATCCCGCGGCGCAGCATACGCCGCGAGCTACGCTACTCGGAATTGACGAGATCGGCATTGCCTTCGGGATCGTTTTCACCATCGCGCATCAACACGGCAATGAGCCGCATGCGGTCGCGCTGCTGCGCTCTCGTCGAGAGCGTGACGTTGCGGCAACACCGACACCTATCATCGCCGCGATGAAATCGCGCCGTCGCATTCTCGGTCCTCAAACAGGCTGTGGACGCCGATGCTTGAAAACTGACCACCCACATCCAGCAATGTCGGGGATCACGCGCTCTGCGATCGCGTGAGGGCCCGCTCTACCGGCGTCGATACGTGTTCCCACCTCCGCGATCGTTACGATCGTAGGCGGTGTTAACGGATCATCCTCACCGCGGAATCTCCAGCGGATCATCCTCGACGCCGGAAACACCGATGGTGGTGTCTTTTGTCGCCGGGTCAGGACCTCGTCCTTCCGCAAAGGCGGCCTCTTCCATGCGTGCTCCCCGCATCAGCCCCGGGAGGGCATAGTTCCCTTCGATGCAGCGCGGTTCGTAATAGATCCGATTTTCCTGCTCGCTTTGCCGGGTGAACTCCCGCTTGACGGTCCACGGGCGCGTCCACACTGTCGGATCGTCGATCGTGAGCTCATATTCAAGTTCATTCGGGCTGGCCCGCCTCCAACGTTCCACCAAGTGCAGGTTTTCCCGCGATCCCCGAAAATCGGTTTTCGGACTGAAGTTCGTCACGTCAATGACGAGAGTATTTCCCTCCCAGTGGCCACGCGAGTCGCCATACCACTGGCGGATGTTGGACGGCAGGTGCGGGCTGCCGTCCATGACGATGTTTCGCTGAAAGCCTTGGCCTTGGCCCACGTCCTCGAACAACGAGATGCCACCCGGTGTCTGCACGATCCGCCGGAAGCTGATGCTGGCGAACTCGGGGAGGCCGCCTGGCAAGCAGCGAACCCCCAACCCGTGGTCCTCCGGGCCATCATGGCGATTCATGCCCGCGGTATTGTAGCGCGGGGGAAGCTCGGTGCGCCGTGGCGAGGGTTTTGGATCGTATTTGCCGCCGGCGCAGGTCCGGTAGCCGGTTTTGCAAGTCTCAGTCGATTGCATCAGCGCCAGGCGAAATTGCCGTTCGGCAACGGCTATCTTCTGAGCCTCTAGCGTCAGTTGCGGAATCCGACCATTGGGCGGGTCGACAACCATCGACGTGCGCGCGCCCGTGTGTTTGCGGGGTACGAACAGCTGGTTGTAGGAGCCGCCGACATCGAGTTCGGTTCCGCGTTCCGCGCGGTTGTCCTTGCCGCCGAGCGCCGACCGCACGTCATCCAATTCGGTCCGCTGAGCTTCGGTGAAAAATTCCTGGTTGGCGTATTTGGCGGGGCGCTGCAACGGCGTATCGGTTTCCTCCATCCAAATTCCTTGAAGATCGGGCTCTCCCCACGGCGTTTTCTGGACCGGTCCCGGTGCTGAAGCCGTGGACGTCTGAGCCTGGGTCGGCGAGACGGGCGCCAAAAGAATGGTACCGGCAGCAGCCGCGGCCAGGGCGACTGGAATAATCGAGCCTGAGAAGCGGTCGAGCATGATCGTCTCCTTTTCCCTTGTTCCGGTCGGCAGGTCGGCAGGTCGTCTTGAACGCTACACCAATTTCGCCCGCCTCCGAAAGGGAGGTTTGTTCCCAATCCCTCAGCCGTCAGTCCGAATGACATGACGCCGGGTGCCCCGTAACCTATTCGACCTTTTCGGAGCGCGGCGCCGCGGATATGGTGGGACTTCGCTGGCCAGGTGAGGGTTGGAGAAATACGCGGCAGAAAAGAGGGACGGCATGACGAGGATCGCGCGCGTTCATGTATCGGCTATTTTCGTGCTCGGAGGCGTTCTCGCCGCATCTGCTGGGGGAGCGGCTGCCCAAACCACCTCCGTAAAGGCCGAATACCTTATGAACTCTGTACGCAAGTCTCAAACAGCAGACTGTGTCCACCAATCTTCGCGTCATCGATATATCGAGCGGCTGGGCAGAAGGTCCAAGATTGAGGGGCACGATTTTGGCGCCGTCCGGCGATTGGTACAGAAACCTTCCGTCAGGAGTCGGCCGCGTAGATGTGCGGCTCGTGGTCCAGACCGATGACAATCAAATCATCTATGTCTCATACAATGGAATCCAGCAATGCTCGAAAGAAGCCACCGATAGGCTGGTGAACAATGAGTTGGTCAAGGGCGATGACTGTTATTTCATTATCGCGCCTACCTTTGAAACCAGCTCGGATAAGTATAGCTGGCTTAATGCGGTGCAGACAGTCGGGAAAATGGTCGAGCTGAAAAGAGGCGACCATATCAAGTACGATATTTTCATCATTAAATAGTCGACTAAAGCGGGATGCGTTCAGGTTGAATTGCCTCTCGCTCGATTATCATTGATTTTGCGCATGATCTTGTCCGAAAAGTCTGCAACTTTACGGGATCATGCGCTGAGTAGGCCCCGGGATTTTCGGCGCAAGGTCGTACTTACCCCTTCAGTGGACCGAAGTTCATCCAGGCTCGCTTCGCGAGTGGTGCCGCCAACGACAACCGGGGCGATGCACAAGGGGGTGGCGCAGTTGTTGTCGGGGTTATTGGAGCGGGCGATCGGGATCGAACCGACGACATACAGCTTGGGAAGCTGTCGTTCTACCACTGAACTACGCCCGCATTTTCAATGACTTGTATCGTTTTCCTGCACAAATTTTCCGGCATTTCTCCGGCGCTTTACTTTCCGCACGGCTGCATGATGCCCCGCAGGATAGCCGTTTTCAAGCAACTTCGGGGATGTCCACGCGCTCGATGACGGGAGCCGGCTAACACATCGGAAAGTTGGGGAACGGGGACGATGCTGTTGCGTCGAGCCGACGATCGGCTCCCGTCAAATACAAGGAGCCTCGGCAGTAAAGCCAAGAGACACTCTGCCTCACCGAAATGTATGAGCAAGAGCCCGCGAGACCCGCGAGGTGATCGGAATGCGGCAACCAATGCTGCCGGTCGGCAGCGCTAATTATGGAGATTTTGTTCCGTCAGTTCCTCATCTGTTTAAGAGACACGAACCAAATCACCAGCACGCAGCAGCAAGAAGTCATAAGTCAGCTCAAGCATCTCGGCGGAATGTTGATTGCGAGCGGGAAAATCCGGCGAAGCAATGGAATCCGAAAGTGCGTCACCGTCCGCGTCGTTGCCGCTTGCAAAATTCAAAATGAATCCGGCGCGACGCAGCGGGTTTGGTTCGCTTTCTATCAGCTTGCGACGTTCAGCGGTCATCCGGGTGGCGGCGTCACCCGTGAGCTCATCAGCGTAACCCTTCTGCGGCAGGAGCGGCCATACGGCCTCGGAGGCGCGGCTCAATAGTTCTGCCGCGTGCCGGGTGATCGAAGCGGCCGTCGAGCGCCAGACGGACCTCGTCCTGAAGCAGATGAAGCTCTGCCTTGAGACCGCTGGTTCATCACTTGAGCGGGTCCTGAAGTGTATTGTTTATTGCGCTTCAGTCGAGAAGTTCGCGGCCGTGAATGCCGTCTATTCCCGATACTTCCCGAAGGATCCGCCAGCACGGGTCTTCAACAATGTCCCGGCATGGCCGGGTCCTTTCGACATCGAGATCGATTGTATCGCCGTTGTCTAATCTAAATTTAGTCTAAAGAATGTTGACGCCGCATGGTGAGAGATCTGTTCTGGGGCCATGCCAACGCTGAGGCTGAAGGACGCGCCAGCCATTTTGTTTTCAATGAACTAGCAGGCCTTCAATCGATGAGTCATGACGCACGCCACACACGATTGCAACCGAGCCTAATATCCTTCGATGTGTTCGGCACCTTGATCAGCGTTCGCGAAAGCTCCTACAGCGCGTTCGAGAGCATTCTTGCTGATACCGGCGCGCATCGCGTCAACGTCAAAGCGTTCTGGGAACACTGGGAACACCGAAACATCGCCCATTATTGCGAGCCGTACCGAACGTATCGCGAGATTTGCGAGCTTTCGCTGAAGGAAACGTTCGTCCATTTCGAACTCACCGGCGAGGGACGCCTAATCAATCGCTATTTCGATGCGTTCCCCCGCTTTTTTCTTTACGACGATGTCGTCCGCACGCTCGATCGGCTGTCGCGCTACTACAGGTTGGCGGTCGTTTCCAACATTGATGACGATCTACTCGCGTTGACGCCGTTGCAGCGAGAGTTCGACCTCGTGTGTACGGCGCAACGGGCGAAAGGGCTACAAGCCTGACGGCGCGCTGTTCCGTTACCTGATCGAGCATGCCGGCTGCGAAAGGGAAGAAATTCTGCATGCCGGGCAGTCGCAATTTACGGATCTGGTTGGCGGCAAGCCACTCGGCTTGACCATAGCCTGGATCAACCGACGCCAAGTGCCGCTGGATGATGCCGTACCGCGACCGGACTTCGTCTTTGCCGACATTCAATCACTTATCGACTTAATCGAGCTGTGACGATCTCTTTGCATGCGTTAGAGTTCGCATCCGATGTGGCAGGCGTGTTGGACAGAGCCGATGGCGACGATTGCAGAAATGCGATTGCGGTCAAAACAGCCAAGCGCCATCAAGGCGGCTAGCACGATAGGACGACGCTGGCTGCCGCAGTTGTCGCGTGGTAAGTTTGTTAGCGCTGCGATGCGAAGTACGTGTTTGACAACCGGGCGCGCGCGGTGCGTGGCCAAATAATAGGTCTCGTCGGCACAGTCCAAGGCTTAAAAAGGAGACACAAATGAAACGACGCTCCCGCGTGCTTTTGCTTTCTTTTCTAATCATGAGCATCGTTGCGTTTGATGTCCCCGCGCGGGCTGATCCGATACGAATCTCTGGAGGGCTAGTCTCCGGGACTGTGGCCGACGGTGTGAAAGCTTACAAAGGTATTCCTTACGCCCGGCCACCCGTCGGCGATTGGCGCTGGCGGCCGCCGCAGGCGGTGGTTCCGTGGGGCGGCACGTTGGTTGCGGACGAATTCAGTCCCATTTGTGTGCAGCCGGACCCGCTCGGCGGCCATTCGTTCTTCACGCGCTTGTTCTTCACACCCATCGAGCCTCGAAGCGAGGACTGTCTTTACCTCAATGTCTGGACGACCGCCCAGGCCGGCGACAAGCGGCCGGTGATGGTTTGGATTCCCGGCGGCGGCTTTGTCGGCGGGTCCTCGGCCGGCAGAATCTACGATGGCGCCGAGCTGGCAAAAAAAGGCGTGGTGTTGGTTTCAATCAATTATCGAGTTTGGAAATTTGGCTTTCTTGCTTTGCCGGAGCTTTCAAGGGAATCCGAACATCAAGTCTCTGGCAACTTCGGCTCCTGGACCAGATCGCCGCCTTGCAGTGGGTGAAGCAGAACATTGACGCATTTGGCGGCGATCCTGGCAATGTTACAATCTTTGGCCAGTCAGCTGGATCGAGCAGTACCACGTTCCTGATGGCCTCGCCGCTCGCCAAGGGATTGTTTCATCGTGCTATCGGCGAAAGTGGCGGCGCCTTTGCCGCGCCGGTTGCCGGTTCTCCCCTCGGGCGCACTTTGCAGACGCTTTCCGAAGCCGAGGCCGTCGGCTCCAAACTGAAGGCTGCGCTGAAAGCCACGAGTCTTGCGGAGATGCGGCAAAAGACGCCTTGGGACATACTCGCGGTTCCCTCGGCAAGCCGTTTCGAGTCTTCTGTCCCGATCAACGACGGTTATGTGATACCCGGCACCACGGACGAGATATTTGCCGGTCATCGGCAGAACGATGTACCACTGCTCCTTGGCTCGACCTCGGATGAGGGATCGAACTTTCCAACGATGAAGACACTTGCGTCATTCCGAGAGGATGCACACTACACGCTCGGGTCGTTCGCCGATGAATTTCTCCGTGTATATCAAGCAAATGATGATACGCAGGCGGCCAGGGCCAGCGCTCTTGCCGTGCGGGACATGCGTATCAGTTGGCCGAATCTGCAATGGGCCAAGGCGCAGGCTCGTACCGGCCAATCCAAAGTGTTCTTCTATTACTTCGAGCATGCGCCCCCGGCGCCGCCCGAGGATCACTATGTCGAAAATCTTGGCAAGGACCTCGGGTCCTATCACGGCGCCGAACTTGCTTATGTGTTCGGCAATTTCATCCCCCATGAATGGGCGTGGACGGGGGCCGATCGCGACTTTGCGGGCATCATATCTCGTTATTGGGTGAATTTCGCGGCGACGGGCGATCCAAATGGACCGGGAGTGCCGGAGTGGCCGGTATTCGATCCGAACACCAACTCGGTACTGTATCTTGGCAAAACGATCGAGCGCGGTCCGGTCCCCAACCAGAAATACTATGCGTTTTGGGACGCGGTCGCTGCCGGATGGAAGGGTTCAAAATAACCGATTTTGAACGACCGGTGGAGGGGGAGCCTCCTCAACTCGGTTACCGAGGACATTGGACCGACGTAGGCGTCCACCGAACGGTGTTGGAAAGGGCGACGCAATGGCGCGAATTCCCTTCCCCCTTCAGATGAGCTTCATTATCGCAGCTTGATGCCTGCTTCATGCATCACGTTACCCCACTTGGCGATCTCGATCTTGATCCAGGCAGAGAACATTTCGCGCGTGTTACCGACCGGCACGTATCCCAGCGCGGTCAACTGGCGGTTGATTTCAGGCAACGACACAATGGTAGTGACCTCGCGGTTCAGTCGATCGACGATCTCGCCCGGGGTTCCGGCCGGTACCAAGACGCCTGTCGGCGCGTCGGATTCCTGCCCACTGATGCCAAGTTCCGCCATCGTGGGGACGTCCGGAAGGATTGGGACACGCTTGTCGCTCATCACCGCCAGCGCACGCAGGCTGCCATCCTCAACGTAAGGCGCAAGCGGCGGCATCGCATTGATGATGATTGGAGTATGGCCAGCCACCGAAGAGGTGATGGCTGGACCGCCGCCACCGAACGGTACGTGTATGAGGTCGAGACCGAACGATCGCCGAAGCAACTCGCCGGAGAGATGGGGCGTGGTGCCGACGCCGGCCGAGGCGTAACTATACTTCCCGGGATTGGCCTTGATGAGGCCGATCAGCTCTCGAATGGATTTAGCCGGGACTGATGGATGCACCGCAAGCGCATTGGGTGAAGTACAGATCAGCGTCACAGGCTCGAAGCTTTTGAATGGGTGCCGTCGCGGGGTTGGTAGGAAATGAGGGTGGCGTAGTCTCCGAGGTGATCAACCTCGAATTCATTCCGGCGTTGAAGCGCCGGACCGGAGACCACGCCATGACGAGCGTTACCACGAAGCCTGATTGTTCACAGCCTGCATCCGAGATGGCTGTTGATCTTTTCGACAGCTGGTTCGATCCGATCGAGAGCGAGGTCCGCGCGCGGGCACGCGCGTTCATCGAAGAGCTGATCCGCGGCGAACTCGACGATGCGCTGGCGCGGCCGCGTTACGAACGAAGCAAGAAGGCCGCCGATGAAGGCAGAACGGCCGTGACGGGTCACCGCCACGGCAGCCGGACGCGATCGTTGACCGGGACCTTCGGACCGATCGAGATCGAGGTGCCGCGAGCCAGGCTGGACACGCCCGAAGGCAAGACGACGGAATGGAAGAGCCAGGCGCTGCGGGCCTATCACGCGCCGGACGCTGGCCGCCGATGCGCTGATCGCGAGCACGTACCTCTCTGGCACCAATACGCGCCGGGTGCGGCGTGCGCTGATGGCGCTGTTTGGCGGCGCCGTTGGCAAGGACACGGTGAGCCGGACGTGGCGCAAGGTGAAGAGCGACTGGGACGCCTGGAATGGCCGCTCGCTTGCCGAGGAGCCGATTGTGCGGCTCATTCTCGACGGCACGGTGGTGCGTGTGCGGCTCGACCGCAAAGCGACCTCGATCTCGCTTCTCGTCGTCCTCGGCGTGCGGGCGGACGGCCAGAAGGTGCTGCTCGCGATCAAAAGCATGGGAGGAGAGAGCGCCGAGGCGTGGCGCACCGTCCTCGACGATCTCATCACGCGCGGACTGCGGCGGCCGGAGTTCCTCATCGTCGACGGCGCGCCGGGCCTCGACAAGGCGATTGCTGCCGTCTGGGCCGGTGTGCCCGTGCAGCGCTGCACCGTCCACAAGCACAGAAACCTGCTGGCGCACGCGCCCAAACGTCTGCATGATGAAATCACCGCCGACTACACCGATGTGATCTACGCGCCGACGCGTGAAGAGATCGAGACACGCCGCAAGGCCTTCATTCGCAAGTGGCGCCTCAAACATCGCGCCGTCGCCGACAGCCTGGAGGAAGCGGGTGAGCGCTTGTTCGCCTTCACGCGACTGCCCCCGACCCAATGGCGCAGCGTGCGCACCACGAATGCGATCGAGCGGCTGCACGAGGAGTTCAAGCGGCGGATCAAGACGCAGACCGTGCTGCCGTCAGCAGACACCGCCGCCATGTTGTTCTGGGCGCTGCTTGCATCCGGTCAGATCAACATGCGCAAGGTCGACGGCTGGCAAACGCTCGCCACCAAACCAATCGATCAGCCGATTGACCTCGCCGCCTGAGACGATACCTTCATATGATCGGAGAGCGCGCCACACCAATTCCAACCACATCCCGGACGGCACCTTTGAATGGATCGTACGGGACACTCTCGAACAGGTTGGGGTTGATAAGAAAGTTACTGCCAGCAATTAATAGCGTGTAACCATCAGCCTGCGCTCTCGCCGCCGCCCCCATTCCGATGTTTCCAGCCGCTCCTCCCTGGTTTTCAATGTAGACCGGCTGGCCGGTGCGCTCGCTCATTTTATGGGCGATGATGCGCGCGATCACGTCGGTCGGTCCAGACGGTGCGAAAGGCACGATCATGCGAATGGCGCGCGCCGGATAAGCCGCAGCCCCATTAGCAGCCGGCTGCGCACCGACATTCGGGGTGAGCAGAGCAAAAATCGACAGCGACAGAAGGCTCGTGGCAATTCGGGTCATGATGTATCTCCGCGCCTCACGACGAAGGTTTGCCAGCGTGCACGCGCGTGGCTATAAGCGGAAGAGTATTTTTTGTTGTATGGGTATAAAGGATTTCCATGCCAACCTCCTCCTTGGCAGAGCATCGCATGGGCCGCCGGCTGCGGGTTTGGGACCTGCAAGTCTTTCTAACGGCGAGCGAGTGCGGCAGCATGGCCCGGGCGGCCGCACAGCTTGGCGTAACGCAGCCCGCCGTGTCGGAGATTATCGCCGGACTAGAGGATAATTTTCGGGCGCGTCTGTTTGATCGCAGCCCGCAAGGCATCGAACCGACGCCTTGCGGCCGAGCGCTCCTTCACCGTGCTCGGGTAGCTATCGACCAACTGGGCTCGGGGCCAAAGACATTGCGTTTCTCACAGATCCGACAACTGGCGAATTGCGGTTCGGGTGCCCGGAATCGATCGCAAGCGCGTTCCTTCCGGCGATCATCGAAAGATTTTGCCGCGAGCATCCGGGAATTTCCTTGCACGTAGATCAGGTGACGACCCCAGCTTTGGTCCAACCGGACTTGCGATCCCGAAAATTGGACTTCGTCCTCACACGTTTGGTCGAGCCGGTGAAGACATCGTCCGACAGCGACTTAAACATTGAGATTTTGTTCAACGACGAGGTCGTGGTGGCTGCCGGAAATCGAAGCCGGTGGGCAGACCGCCGCAAGATCAGCCTTTCTGAATTAGTGCACGCACCTTGGATTCTGACGCCAACGGGCTCTCTGAATACCGAACTCGTGATCGAGGCGTTCGTGCGCAGCGGATTAGCGGCACCTAAAATCGCAGTTACAACATTCTCTGTGCATTTGCCGGAGACTCATTTGCTAGCGGCCAGCGAATTTGTAGCGGCAATGCCGCGCTCGGTGCTGCAAATGAACGCGAGACAGTTTGGCCTCAAAGAGCTACCTGTAAGACTGCCTATCCGCACGTTCCCGGTCGCAATTGTCACGCTGAAGAACCGGACCTTAGTCCTGTCGCCGAATTGTTTCTAGACGACCTACGATCTTCAAAACGATCGACGCGCTTCAATCGTCTGAAGTCAGTTCCTCTGCGCACACGCGATCGGCGAGGCAACACTGTCCAGACCGGCTCTGCACCGCGGAATCCAAAATCACGCTAAAATCGGACAATTGGGGTGCGGTGAACGACAAAGGTCACTTCGCGGCAAACACGAGGAGAGTTTTCGATGAACAGACGCGATTTCGTCAGAGCGAGCACAGCGGGACTTGCAGCGGCCACAATTCCTGCCGCTGGCAGCGGGAGGGCAGCGGAAACATCTTGAGTGAGGGGCAGCTCGGAAGCCTGCGCTCGGCGAGTCCTTCAGATCTCCAGGGCCTGGTCGGCGACGGCCGACGGCGCCGAATTCTCCTGCGCGGCGGCGTCGTGCTGAGCCTCGATCCGAGGGTGGGCGACTTCGAAAAGGCCGACGTCCTGATCGATGGGAAGAGAATTGCCGAAATCGCACCGACGGTCTCCGCAAACGACGCCGAAATCGTCGAGTGCAGCGGAACAATCGTCATGCCGGGCTTCATCACCACGCATCATCACCAGTACGAAACGTTGCAACGCAGCATCATCCCCGATGGTTTGCTCGCGGGAGCGTGGCCGCAGGAGAGCTACGGTTCGGTTGTCCAGAACATCTGGACCGCTGGCCGCATTGCGGATCCTGCGAATCCAAACAATGTCATCTGGGACCTGGGTCGTGTGCCGTACGACCCGGAGGACTGTTACATCTCGGAGCTCGTCGCATGCCTCAGCGAAATCAGCGAGGGCATCACGACGGGAACCGATACCTCTCAATCATCGCACACACCCGAACATACCGACGCGATGATCAAGGGTCTGATGGATTCGGGCCGACGAATGGTCTACGCCTATACCGGCGGCATCGATCGCAGCAACGACGGTATCCCGTACGAGTTTCCCGGAGCGATGAACGACACGGCGAAGGGGATCGGTCGCATCGCGAAAACCTATTTCAGCTCGAGAGATCAACTGGTGACGCTTGGATTCGGTGGCGGTCCGGGGCCCGCAGCGCCGGGCGCCGACTACACCGGATGGCAGCTCGCCCGCGCGTTCGGCGCGTCGATTCACAATCACAATGTGGGTGGCAGCAAGGTCGTGATCGATGCGGCCGCGGATGCCCGAAACGGCACCGACTGGTCCGATGTCACATTTATCCACTGCACCCGATGGCAGGACGAACCGCTCGCTCAGATCAGTTACGGCTCGTATGGATATCCCAAAGAGAACCGATCCAAGGCGTGGGAAATCTGGCGCGACCGAGGCGCCCACGTGTCAATCGCGGTCTTGATCGAGATGCAGATGCGGCACGGGATGCCGCCATTTCAGCAGGCGCTTGATCACGGCATTCTACCAAGTCTCAGCCCAGACGTTGACACAAACATGACCACGGATCCGTTTTCGCTCATGCGCGGTGCATTCTGTCTGCAGCGTGCGTTGGCAAACGATCTCGCCTTTCCGGAGAGCAATCCAGGCGGTCTCCCAGTGCCGCAAGCCGTCACCTCCCGACAGGTCATCGAGATGGCCACCATTGCGGGCGCCGCATCGAACCGCATTCTCGACAAGGTCGGAACACTCACTCCTGGCAAGGAGGCCGATATTGTCGTCCTCGACGCGCGCAACATCAACACGTGGCCGATGAACAACGTGCCAGGTACGATAGTGACGATGATGAACCCCAGACATGTACGTGACGTGTTGATCGCGGGGAAGGTGGTGTACTGGAAGGGCAAACTCGTAGGATGGAATGTCGATGCACTGTTGCGGCAGATCGAGCAGGCACGCGAGCGTGTTCTCGCGCGCATCAACGATATGCCGAAGGTCGGACAGCTGCCGCAGGGCAACGATAGCTTTGCCAATCCATACCGGCCGAACTTTCTTGCCGGATGCTGCGACAAGGGTCAGAACACGACAGCGCCCGCGTACGCGTTGAGACCTTAGGACGAGGGCGATGATAAATTGAATTCAGTTGATGCTGCGACCCTGCGTCGATTCGACTTGGGGCGGTGAGAGTCCCAGCGCCCCCCGCGTGGTGGGAAGCACCAATGTCGCACTTCGGCTTCTGCACCAGACGGTGTATTGTCACAAGCTAGGACTCCGTATCGTAACAGCTGACGCTGCAAAGGAGAGCATCATGCAGGACAGCTTCTCGGGCGCGATCGTCTCGGTCACCCTCGCTGCAACCGCGATCGCCCTCGTCTCGGTCTCGATATGCGCGCCAGCTCAGGCGCAAACAGCTGCCAGCACGGCTCCGGTCATGAGAACACCTTGGGGCGACCCCGATCTGCAGGGCATCTGGACGGACGAATCCGATACGCCCTTGCAAAGGTCCCCCAGATACGCGGACCAGGAATTCTTTACGGAGGCACAGCGCGCCGAGTTGGATAAGATGCGATCGGCGTTGCTTGGCCGAGACGAACGTGCGCAACGCGGGACCGAGGCGGATGTGGCCGGCGCTTACAATGCCTTGTTCACTCCCATGAAGCGAACCGGCACCCGGACGTCGCGGATTGTTGATCCGTCCAACGGCCGCCTGCCGCCGTTCACGGCGGAGGCGCAAAAGATTGCAGCCGCCGAGCGGGCGTTCCGTGTTGCTCTGCTTCAATCGACCGAGACCTGCAAGAACAAAGAACCTGCATGTAACGGCGGCAAGTACGATCCGGCGCCCTCGGCGCGATTTGCGGAACTGCCTCCGCGCTACAACATCGTGGCGATCAATCGTAATGATGGCCCGGAGGACGGCAATGCGGCTCTGAGATGCCTAACGCCCGGTTTGCCCGAATTTGCGAATGCGAGCTTCCGCCGGATTGTCCAGACACCCGGCGGCATCACATTGTTCTACGACGTGGGCCAGGGCCAGGGATGGCAGCGCAACATCGTCATGGACGGGAACCCGCATCTGCCGCCCAACATCCGTCAGTGGTATGGCGATTCGCGTGGCCGTTGGGAAGGCAACACTCTTGTGATCGATGTGACAAATTTCAGTGCGAAGACCGATTTTCAGGGTTCGCGCGAAAACCTGCATATGATCGAACGCTGGACCCGCTCCAGCCCGACCATGCTCGCTTATGAGGTCACGGTCGAAGATCCCACGGTGTGGACCCGGCCATGGACCGCCAAACAAGAGTTCACTAGGCAGAGCGACGAAGCAAACAGAATTTACTACGAGCCGCGCTGCATTGAGGGAAACCTCGGACTTCCCGGACTACTTCACGGACGGCGTATCGAAGAGCAGGCCTTTGCGAACGGACGAGACGTTGATCCACGAACCAGAGACAGCGTTAAGGCAGCGACTTTTACGGCAGATCCGTTGCAGTCGCAGTGATGAACTGCTGCCGTAAACTCGGCCATGATGCGCAACATTGTGGCCGGTGACCTGAGGGGAAAAGGAAGTTCGGGCAGATTCTGGACCTGCTCAACGTCGGCCCTTTCCAGGGTAACTTAGCCGCCATTCTAAGGTATTATTCTTATCGCCCGCAATCGCTGCGCGATGACAAAGGCGGCGCGCTAAACCAGGCATCGCGCGCCGCACGCGCCTCGGCGAGCAATCTCTCAATTTCAGTTTTCGTTGGTCTCCGCGCGCCCGCACAGGGAGCGTCCAGCAAATTGAGCGGACGCGCGAAGAAATTTTGTGGCTCCGCCCGGCCGGCGCAGCAGCTCCAGTACCCTTGCCTGTTTGGAGTTTGCTCGCTTGGGCCGATCGCCGATGATTCTGCGTGGGGTCGCTTTGGACGATGAGTTTCACTCGGACAATGAATGGTGCTGTCTGAACCGAGGTCGGCGTCACCGCGGGGCCAGACGGCTGCACCTGTCCGGGCGCAATCGCCTGCAGTACCGTTTCGAGCGGGAGGCGTTTCAACCTGAACGCATCCCGCTCTGGTTGAGACAAAGCAGATTGTGAAGCAACGAAAAGCCAGACCAAATGTGATGGCAAAGCCGAGCGGTCTCCAGGGAAATCGCTCGTTCCGTACGAAAGGCGAGGTCGGCAAAAGCCGATCCACACCCTCATCCGCTCTGCGACCTCCTCCAAGGAAGGGCTTCAATCGAACGGCGATACGACCAGTACCGACCCGCGCGATCAGACCAGTACCGACCGCGCGATCAGGCCAGTGCGGTTTTGTACAGGTTGACGAGCCTGCCCCAGGCGCGCTCGGCATCGGCCATGTTGTAGATCGGCTTGCCGTCCTGCAGCGGCATGTCGGACACGCACCAACCGTGCAGGCTGCCGTAGACTTCGATGTCCGCCGGCACATGCGCCGCAGCGAAGGCTGCCTTCAATTTGTCCTTGGCATCGGGCTGGCGCATGTCGTCGTTCATCGCGATGCCGAAGTACATGCGCGCCTTGATCTTCGGCGCCAGCAGATGCGGGCTGTTCGGAGTGTCGTTCACAAGATTGCCGCCATGGAAGGAGCCCCCGGCGCCGATACGATCCGGCGCTGCCGCGGCGGTCCTGACGACCAGCGGGCCGCCCATGCAATAGCCTTGCGTTCCGATCTTCTTCGCCTTGTCGACCTGGTTCTGGCCGTCGAGGAACGCCACGTAGGCGACGGCGTCTCTCTCGACCGCACCCGGCCCGTTCAGTGGGCCTGTAAGTGGCCCCAGCTTCGCCCGGTCCGCTTCATTGTTGAAATCGAAGGTCGATGCGTTCTCGAACATCGGAGCCTTGCCGGAACGATAGAACGGATTGGGGACCAGCACCGAATATCCATCGGCGGCAATCCGCCTGCCGATTTGCCGCATCGACGGCCGCAACCCGAAAACATCGGTCCAAATGATCACGCCGGGATGGGTGCCGGTGGTTGGGTGAATGAAGGCCGCGTCGCAATTGCCGTCGGGCGTCTTGACCATCACGTCGGTTTCCGTGACGGGCATTTCGGCGGCTCGGCCCGACGACGGGCTGGCCACAGTCGCCAATCCGGCGGCTAGCGACCCGGCGCCGAATTCCCGACGAGATACCGCGGTGTCCTGGATTGCCTCGCTCGGCTTCACGTTCTCGTTCACATCTGCCTCCGTCCATTTGTGTGCCGCCATGCGGCCGATTTGGTGCAAAGCGTCCTCATCCCGCCGCAAGCATATCGTCGGCTTGCCGCGAAGTCGAACGAAGGAATCGCCCAAATCGCCGGCGAGAGCGATCGCAGAAGGCATTTCGATCTCGTACCGACACATAGAAATTGGTGAGTGAGTGCGTGCCCGAAACTCAGAGATTTGGCCCTTGACCCTGCGCGGGAGGGGGAGAGGGTAGCAGGGCCGAAGGCCCGATCGGGTAAGGGGGAGGGCATCGCTCCACGAATTGTGCTTCCGCAAGTCGCGTACCGTTTGCGATAACCCGCTGCGTCCCCAGCCGGGGTCGGCCCCGGCGAAGCTCAATAGGCGTATTCGGTGTAGACCGGATCGACCGCGCCGCCCCAGGTCGCGCGGAATTTCCGCAACAGCTCCTCGGCAGGGGTTTCGCCGCGGTCGACGAGCTTGTCGAGTGGGAGCAAGTACTGCGTCTCATCGGCGCCGAAGGCATCGAATCTCTTGCGGCGCGCGAGGCCGGCCCGGGCCAGCTTCAATGTTTCGCGCGCCAGCGTGAGCAAATCGCGATCGCGGATGGTTGCGGCAAACCCCTGGCGCGGCACCGCATCACGTAGCGCCTGGCGCTCCTCCGCGGTCCAATCCTTGACGAGATCCCAGGCGAAATCGAGGGAGTCCTGATCGTAAAGCAGGCCGACCCAAAAGGCGGAGAGCGACGGCAGCCGCCGCCATGGGCCGCCATCGGCACCGCGCATTTCGAGATAGCGCTTCAATCTCACTTCGGGGAAGATCGTCGAGATATGGTTCGCCCAATCCGACACGGTCGCCCGATCGCCCGGCAGTTCGGCCAGCTTGCCTGCCATCAAATCGCGGAACGAGCGCCCGGCGACATCGATGTAACGGTCCCCGCGCTTGACGAAATACATCGGCACGTCGAGGGCATAATCGGTGTAGCGCTCATAGCCCATTCCTGGCTCGAATGCCCATGGCAGCATGCCGGTGCGGTCGGCATCGGTGTCGCGCCAGATCTCCGAGCGAAACGAAAGGAAGCCGTTGGGTTTGCCTTCGGTAAAAGGGGAATTGGCGAACAGCGCCGTCGCGACCGGCTGCAATGCCAGGGAGACCCTGAGCTTGCGGACCATATCGGCCTCTGACGAGAAATCGAGATTGGCCTGAACCGTGCAGGTCCGGTACATCATGTCGAGGCCGAGCCGACCGACTTTAGGCATGTAACCGGACATGATGCGGTACCGCCCCTTGGGCATCGCGGACACCTCGGCGCGCGTCCAGTCCGGTGACATGCCGATGCCGAGAAAGCCGATGCCGAGCGGGACCGCGACCTCCCGCAGCTGGGCGAGATGCGCCATCAATTCGGAGCAGGTGCGGTGGATGGTGCGGACGGGCGCGCCGGAAAGTTCGAATTGCCCGCCCGGTTCGAGCGAGATCGCGCCTCCGGCGGTGACATCGGAGAGGCCAATGATGTTCGGCCCCTCCATGATCGGCTCCCAGCCGAGCAGCGCCTGCATTCCTTCCAGCAGTGCCCGGATGCCGCGCGGGCCCTCATAGGGCACCGGCCGATGGCCGGCGAGCGTGAAGGCGAATTTTTCGTGCTCGGTGCCGACACGGAATTGGGCCGGCGGCTTCTCGCCCGCGGCAAACCACGCGACGAGTTCGTCGCGGGTTTCGATCGGGGTGATATCGATCTGGTCACGGGCCATGCGGGGTTGTGCGCTCTCTCTCGCGCATGATCCCGAAAAGTTGCTAACTCTTCGGACAAGGCCATGCGCAGATTCAAAGGCCATCGAGCAGGAAGCGTTTCAAGGTGAACACGTCCCGCTCCAAAGGAGGCGGGAAGTTACATGCGCTTTGCAAAAGCGCAATGATCGGTGCCGCCGTCCTGGGCCCGCTCTTCTTTGCCGATCCGCCGGTCGGTGAACTACCCTTGGATGTCAGGCGCGGCCGAAAATAAAGCTCCGCTCGCCGGAGCGCGGCACGATTTTGCAAGAATTGGCCGCTACAGGCGGGGCCCTGGGGCATTCGGCCCGAAGTGTTCAAGGATCGACGATGCCGAAGCGCTTGACGCCCTCCCTGGCCATGCTGGCTGCGGCTGCGCTCGCGGGCTGCGCGTCAGTTTCCAATTTCTATGGCGATCCGTGGGTGCAGCCAGGCAAGTTCCAGTTTCTCCGTTGCCAGGATCTCACGCAGCGGATCGCCGCTGCCGAAGATAAGCAACGGCAGCTTCGGGTGCTGATGGATCGCGCGAACAACAGCGTCGCAGGCACTCCGGTCAGCGCGCTGGTCTACGGCCCCGACATGCAGGGCGTTGAGGCCGAGTTGCGGCTGCTGCACAAGACGTCAGGAGAAAAGCGCTGCGCCGACGAGCCGGTCAAGAAGCCGCCCAACACGGGCGAGGTCGCCCCCTTGCGGTGACCCCGCCCGCGGACGCCAGCATCAATTCTGACGCCGGCTCAATAGAAAAACCG
Source organism: uncultured Alphaproteobacteria bacterium (assembly GCA_963844635.1). Taxonomy (GTDB): domain Bacteria; phylum Pseudomonadota; class Alphaproteobacteria; order Rhizobiales; family Xanthobacteraceae; genus JAJPKK01. The sequence goes on along the minus strand of CAWJPD010000005.1, from coordinate 522,662 downwards.
CCTGCTCGCCGAACAGGTTCCAGAACCACCAGGGCGCGTTCAGGCGCAACGGCCTGCCCCAGGCATCGAGCGCGAGCGCGCGCTCCATCTTGACGCCGACGCTCCCGCACAACTCGCGGAAATCCTTGATGGTGCAGAAATGGATGTTCGGCGTGTCGTACCAAGTGTCCGGCAGATTGGCGGTTTGCGGCATCCGTCCGGCGACGAGTAACAGGAGACGGATGCGCCAGTGGCCGAAATTCGGAAACGACACCACCGCATGCCGGCCGATCCGCAACATATGTTCGAGCACGATGCGAGGATGGCGCGTCGCCTGCAAGGTCTGCGACAAGATCACATAATCGAAGGAATCGTCCGGATAATTGGCAAGGTCGGTGTCCGCATCGCCCTGGATCACGGCAAGGCCCTTGGCAACGCAATCGTTCACCCCCTCACGCGACAGCTCGATGCCGCGCCCGTCGACGCCGCGGCTTTCCAGCAGTCTGAGCAGCTCCCCATCCCCGCAGCCGACATCGAGCACGCGCGCGTTGCGATCGATCATCTCGGCGACGAAAAGGTGGTCGACGCGCGCATTACCGGGGCCGCGCGCCGCCTCGGCCATGGTAAGGTCGCGCCGCAACCTGGTCAGCACCGGTCACGCCCTCGCGGCGATGCCGCGCGCAGCCGCGGCCGAATCGAGGAAGCCGCGCACGATCTGGAATCAGTTCCGGCTCGTCGAGCAGGAAGGCATCGTGGCCCTTGTCGGTTGTGATCTCGGCAAACGAGACGCGCGCTCCGGCCGCATTCAAGGCGTGAACGATCGCGCGCGAATCGGAGGTGGGAAAGAGCCAGTCCGAGGTAAACGAAATTACGCAAAGGCGGGTCGGGGTCCCTGTGAAGGCTTTGGCCAGCACGCCCTCGTAATCCGCGGCAAGGTCGAAATAATCCATCGCGCGGGTGAGATAGAGATAGCTATTGGCATCGAAGCGCTCGACGAAGGATGAGCCTTGGTGGCGCAGATAGCTCTCGACCTCGAAATCCGCGTCGAACGAAAAGGTGGGGTTGTCGCGGTCCTGGAATTTGCGTCCGAACTTGCGGTGCAGCGCCGCATCCGACAGATAGGTGATGTGCGCGCCCATGCGCGCGACCGCAAGGCCGCGGCGCGGGCTCACTCCCTCGGCGAAATAGCAGCCGTCGCGCCAGTCGGGGTCGGCCATCACGGCCTGACGGCCGACTTCATGGAAAGCAATGTTCTGCGCCGAATGGCGTGTTGCGCACGCGATCGGTAGTGCCGCAAAAACGCGTTGGGGGTAGCTTGCCGCCCACTGCAGCACCTGCATGCCGCCCATCGAGCCGCCAGCCACGGCAAAAAGCGTTTCAATGCCGAGCGCGTCGAGCAGCATCGCCTGCGCGCGCACCATGTCCCGGATCGTGATCACCGGGAAATCGAGACCCCAAGGCTTGCCGGTTCCGGCACGGGTCGAGGCGGGCCCGGTGGTGCCCATGCAGGCACCGAGCACATTGGGGCAGATGACGAAATAACGCTCGGTATCAATCGGCCGGCCCGGTCCGATCATGCTCTCCCACCAGCCGGCCTTTCCGGTCACCGGGTGGCGATTGCAGACGTGCTGGTCGCCGGTGAGCGCGTGGCAGACCAGGACCGCATTCGTCCGTTCCGCGTTGAGAACGCCATAAGTCTGGTAGGCAACCTGGAAGGGAGCTGAGCTCCACTCCGGCATCGAGCTTGAGCGGCTGCTCGGCAGAAAAAAACGCCACCAGCGAACGCGGCTGATCGGCCTCGCGCATGCGGTCCGGGACCGCACGGCCAACAAAAGCATGCAACTCTGCCATCCGTAAAAGGCTCTCGCCCTCCGCCGCGGCACCACGGCGACACTGCCATGATTATGACCAAATCGGGCAGGGACTCGACCCCTGCCGGCGCGCCCTGTCAATGTTTTCTTTGCTTTCGCTGGCTGCTCACAATATCAAGAGGGCCGTGATCGGCCGCGCTGCCTTTCGCGCAAATGTCTCGAAAGACAAGACAAATGACCGCCAATGAGGGCCCGCAAGGTCTCGCCGAATTGCGGGCCGAGATCGACGGGATCGATGAGGCGATGCATCGCCTGCTGATCGAGCGCAGCGACATTATCGGCCGGCTCATTCGCGCCAAACGCACCGCGGACCAAGGCTCGGCATTCCGCCCGGCGCGAGAAGCCGACATGATGCGCCGCCTCGTCGAGCGACATCACGGCATCCTGCCGCTCGAGACGGCGGAAAGCATCTGGCGGGTCATCATCGCGACCTTCACCTATGTGCAGGCGCCGTTCCAGGTCCATGCCGACTTTTCGGCCGGCGAGGCGGCAATGCGCGATTGCGAGCGCTTTCATTTCGGCTTCACCGTGCCACTCATCGGGCATCTTGGACCGGGCGTGGTGGTGGCGGCCGTCAAGGCAGCGCCAGCCGATCTCGGCCTGGTGCCGGTGCAGCCTGGAACGGCGGCCGGCGTCTGGTGGGCGGCGCTCGAAGATGCCGATGCGCCGAAAATCATCGCCAGGCTGCCGTTTGTCGAACGCGCACCTCATCCCGCCGGCCTGCCGGTCTACGCGATCGCTCGCCCGCATCCCGATGCCATCGTCAGGGACGTGGAGATTTTCAGCATCCGCGTTGCCGGATGGGGCAAGGGTCCCGCCAAGGCGCTGGCCGAGCCTCGCCGAAGCGGTGGCCGTGCCGGACCACGCCTTTGACGGCGCGGCGCTGCTGGTGCCGGTCTCGGCGAAGAGATCGCTCGGCGACATCACTGACGCGCTGGTGCGCGCGGGAGCGTCGGTGCGCAGCCACGCGCTCGTCGGCGGCCATGCGCGCCGCTACACGATCGCCGCCGATCGCCCCCGCTCCTGCCGCCCGTTCCGCCGTCGCGGAGCATTTGCTGTGAGCGCGCGCCCAGTTCCGCGGACCGGCGTGATGGCAATCCACGCCTATGTGCCCGGAAAGAGCAGTGCCCCAGGCGTTGCCAAGGTATACAAGCTGTCCTCGAACGAGACGCCGCTGGGACCAAGCCCGCGCGCGGTTGCTGCTTATCAAGCCGAGGCGCCGCGGCTGCCGGATTACCCCGACGGCTCTGCGACCGCGCTCCGCGAGGCGATCGGGCGCGCTTTCGGGCTCGATCCGGCGCGCATCGTCTGCGGCGCGGGGTCGGACGATCTCCTCAACCTGCTGGCGCGCGCCTATCTCGTCGACGGCGATGAAGCGATCCACACCGTTCATGGTTTCCTCGTCTATCCGATCGCGACGCTGGGCGCCGGCGCGACGCCAGTCGCCGCGCCGGAAACCAACTACACCGCCGATATCGATGCCATCCTGGCGCGGGTGACCCCGCGCACCCGGATCGTCTTCCTTGCCAATCCCAATAACCCGACCGGGACCTACGTGCCGTTCGACGAGATCAAGCGACTGCATCGCGGTCTGCCGTCAAGCGTGCTGCTGGTGCTCGATGCCGCTTACGCCGAATATGTCCGCCGCAATGATTATCGAGTCCGGCATCGAGCTCGTCGCCACTTCCGAGAACGTCGTGATGTGCCGCACCTTCTCCAAAATTCATGGCCTGGCGGCGCTGCGAATCGGCTGGATGTACGGTCCTGCCCATATCGTCGAAGCCATCAACCGCATCCGCGGTCCGTTCAATGTAAGCGGGCCGGCGATCGCCGCCGGGATTGCCGCCATCGAAGATAGCGGACATGTGCAGCATTCCGCGGATCACAATGAAAAATGGCTCGCTTGGCTGACAGCCGAGATCACCCGCATCGGCCTTGAGGTGACGCCGAGCGTCGCGAACTTCATTCTCATTCATTTCCCGCGGACGAAGGGCCGCACCGCGGCGGACGCCGACCAGGCGCTCACCGGGAACGGCCTCATTCTTCGCCAGGTCGCGAGCTACGGCTTGCCCGATGCGCTGCGCATGACAGTCGGTTGCGAGGAGGCGAACCGGTCCGTTGTTGCGACGCTGGCGCAATTCATGGAAGGGCGGCTTCGCTGATGCGAATATTCCACGAGCGGTCGTGCAAGAACGCTGCGCTTCTTTCATGACAAAACATGCACCTTTTGTGGCGCTGGCGGGGAGCGGCCATTGACGGCGCCTCTGTTCAAGCGCCTCGCGTTGATTGGGATCGGGCTGATCGGCTCCTCGATTGCGCGCGGCGCGCGGCAGCAGCGCCTCGTCGCGGAGATCGTCGGGACCGCCCGCTCGGCGCCCACGCGCCGGCGCGCCATCGAGCTTGGCCTCGCCGACCGGATCGTGGACACAAATGCGGCAGCGGTCGATGGTGCCGATCTCGTTATCCTGTGCATCCCGGTCGGCCGCTGCGGAGATGCGGCCCGCGAGATTGCTCCCTGCCTGGCGCCCGGCGCGATCGTGTCCGACGTCGGCTCGGTCAAGGCAAAGGTGATAGACGACATGGCGCCCCATCTGCCGGCGCATGTACATTTCGTGCCCGCGCATCCAGTCGCCGGCACGGAGCATTCCGGGCCTGATGCCGGCTTTGCTGAACTGTTTGCCAACCGCTGGTGCATTCTGACACCGCCGAAGACGTGCGATGCTGCGGCAGTTGAACGTTTATCCACGTTCTGGCGCGCGCTCGGCGCAAAGGTCGCCAGCATGTCCGCCGAGCACCATGACCTCGTGCTCGCCATCACCAGTCACGTGCCGCATCTGATCGCTTATACGATCGTGGGCACCGCCGATGAACTTTCGGCGGTGACACGCTCGGAGGTGCTACAATATTCGGCCGGCGGTTTCCGCGACTTCACCCGCATTGCGGCATCCGATCCGACGATGTGGCGCGATATTTTTCTCGCCAACAAAAAAGGCGTCCTGGCAATGCTGGGTCGCTTCACCAATGATCTCGGCACTCTCGTGCGCGCGATCGAACAGGGCGACGGCGACACCCTGTTCGATCTGTTCACGCGCACGCGTGCGATCCGTCGCGGCATCGTCGATATCGGCCAGGATTCCCCGACGCCCGATTTCGGCCGTCCGCATCAGGCACTGCCGGCCGCGCCCATTCCGCGCCCCTACGCTTCGGAGGGGGATTAGCGCATGATCCCGCAAAGTTGCAGACTTTTCGGACAAGATCATGCGCAAAATCACCACGCATCCGTCGTCGAGCGCAGTCCGCGACGGGTGCACAAAACAGAATCGAGCGGGAGGCGATTCAACTGAACGCATCCCGCTCTAAGTTGAGCGCCGTGGCCCGGATAAGCGCAGTCTGCGGTCCAACTATGCCTGCAGTGCAGCGTCGGCGCGATTACCCTGGGAGCCGCTCAAACTCAGCGCCTGTAACCCGGATGTGAAATGCGCCGCTCATCCGGGCGGCGCTCATCTTCGGAAGGCGCGACCTCGATGTCGCGGGATAGTACGGCACAGGAAATGCAATCGGATGCGCCGTTCAGCCGGGCGCGGTTACCACGCTTTCTGGTGCTCGCTCTCGCCAGGATTGCCCCACTCGCGGGAAAGGGAGGGCGCACGCCGCGATGCGCTGGTCGTGGACCACTGATATAACAGGTTCGGCAAGTTTTCCTTGGTAATGGCCGATCCCGTCGGTTGCGCGTTCCAAATTCCCTCCGCCAAATCGATCATGTCGCCGTAGGTGAGGTTGCGTATCAACGCGGCAATCTCCACAATCGGACGAGTCTGAAGCTGCGTCGCCAGTCTTTCCAACAAGTGGTCCCTCTTGAGGTTTGAGGGCTTCCCGAACCCGTCCCCAGCAGATGGATCGGCGCCAAATACCTCCGAGTTGAAAATCTCGGGCGCGTCCCTGAAGCCGTTCGCTCTTTCGTAGACCTCCACCATACTCATACTCTGCCCCCAACTTCTGCACTCCCTGCTTCCAGGAAAACCTGCCAGAGCGGCGGAAGTGAGAGGAAAACGCAATATATCCGGGACCTTCATGGGGCAGAATTGTATCAAATCGTCCAGCACCCGATACCCAACAAAGACGGGTCATCACTCCGGATGCACAATCGAGCACGTTTCAGGTATAGCCGGGAGCGCGAGGGAAAAATGGGAATTCAGAACTGCAAACACGCATCCGGAGGCGAACTGAGCCCTGGGCGTCGCCAGGTGTTGAAGAACCTTGCGTCGGCGGCGTTGGTTATCGGGTCCGCGAGCCTAACGGCGCTCGGTCTGCCCTGGGCAACGCCGGCGCAAGCGCAAACGACGCCAAATATCGTCTTCATCCTCGCAGATGATCTCGGCTGGAAGGATGTCGGCTACCACGGTTCGGACATCAAGACACCGAATATCGACCAATTGGCGCAGACCGGAGTTCGGCTGGAACAGTTTTATGCCCAGCAGGTCTGCACGCCCTCTCGCGCGGCGCTTATGACGGGGCGTTATCCACTCCGTTATGGCTTGCAGATGGCGGTCATACCCTCAGCGGGGAGGTACGGTCTTGCTACCGGCGAGTGGTTGCTGCCGGAGGCGCTCAAACAGGCGGGATACCAGACCGCGATCGTTGGCAAGTGGCACCTGGGGCACATCGACAAAAAGTATTGGCCGAACCAGAGGGGATTTGACTATTCGTATGGCCCGCTTATCGGGGAGATCGATCATTTCAAGCACGACTCGCATGGGGTCACCGACTGGTACCGAAACAATAAACTGCTTAAGGAGCCGGGCTACGATACTCAGTTGTTCGGTGCAGACGCTGTTCGGCTGATCAACGCACACGATATCAAATCGCCGTTGTTTCTCTATCTCGCCTTTACAGCGCCTCACACGCCTTATCAGGCGCCACAGAACTACCTCGACAAGTACAAAGGCATTGGCGATCCGTTGCGCCGCGCCTATGCCGCACAGATCACGGCCATGGATGACCAGATCGGGAATGTTCTGGCGGCGCTTGAAAAGCGTAAGATGCGTGACAATACGCTCATATTCTTTGCCAGCGACAACGGAGGCACCCGGTCCAACCTGTTCGTTGGTGAGGCGGAGGTAAAGGGTGAGCTGCCGCCGAACAATGGTCCCTATCGCGACGGCAAAGGCTCGGTTTACGAGGGTGGAACGAGAGTCGTTGCGCTCGCGAACTGGCCCAACCGTATCAAGCCGGGCGTCGTGAATGGGATGATGCACATCGTCGACGTATACCCGACCTTCGCCGGTCTAGCCGGAACGGAGCTGGGCAAGAACAAGCCGCTCGACGGAGTTGACGTGTGGCCGATGATCAGCGACGGGAAGCCAAGTCCACGCGACGAGGTCGTGTATAACGTGGAGCCTTATCGGGCGGCCGTCCGAAAAGGGGACTGGAAGTTGGTCTGGACAACCATTCTGCCGCCAACGGTCGAGCTTTTTGACTTGTCGAAAGACCCTTCCGAGTTCAATCAACCTTGCCGAGCAGAATCCGGACAAAGTCAAAGAATTGCAGGCGAGGATCATCGAACTGGCGAAGCAGGCAGCACCTCCGTTGTTCCTTTTAGAGCTGGTGCGCCTCGGACTCAGTCACGAACCTCAATTTCCGGACCTCGGCGGTCCGTCGGATTGAAGCAGAGGTCGACTGACCGCGTTGACCTGCGCTCACCTGCATTTGTCCGGAAACAAACGGCTCTTGGCGAGGGATCAGCATTGCCGCATGAAAGGTGGACGCCTCTCGCCTGCTCGTCCTCGGCGCGTTCACCCCGACCGCCCCGCATGCTATGACGTAGCAGTCCTAGCGCATGATCCTGCCGCGGGTGTCGCGACACCCGCCACAGATAAACCGGGAGGTCATTATGCAGCGACGCGAATTCATTGCCGCAGTCGGCGCGGCGGCGGCCAACGCCGTCGTTCAATCCAGAACAGTCTACGCGCAATCTGGCGATGGCGTTGCGCATCGGACCGTCGCCGCAAATGGGATCCATCTCCATGTCGCCGAACAAGGCGAAGGGCCGCTTGTCGTGTTGTGCCATGGCTTCCCGGAGTCTTGGTACTCGTGGCGGCATCAACTTCCTGCGCTTGCGGCGGCTGGATTCCACGCGGTCGCGGTTGACATGCGCGGCTACGGGCAGTCCGACCGACCGGAGGCGATCGACCAATACACATTACTGCATCTCGTCGGCGATATGGTGGGTTTGCTCGACGCGCTGGGGGCCGAACAAGCGGTGATAGCGGGGCATGATTGGGGCGCGCCGGTCGCCTGGCACGCCGCTTTGCTTCGCCCCGATCGCTTCCGCGCCGTTATCGGCCTGAGCGTGCCGTTTCGATCGAGGTCGGTGGTGTTCCCCACTTCAGCGGATGCACCGCCCACGACGGTAATGCCGCGCCGTGACGATGCGATCTTTTACCAGCTCTATTTCCAGACGCCGGGAGTTGCGGAGGCCGAGCTTGAACGCGACGTACGGCAAACCTTCATGAAACTGTTCGCCAACGCGCCATCCGCGAATCCGGCCATCCCTTGGGTGCCGCGAGACGGCAGCTGGCTCACCGGTGCCGGACCCCTGCCGGCCTGGCTAACGGAAGCCGATATTGATTTCTACGTGAGCGAGTTCAAACGCACCGGGTTTCGCGGCGGCGTGAACTGGTACCGCAACATCGATCGAAATTGGGAGCTGCTGGCGCCTTTCGCGGGCGCGAAGGTAACCGTTCCTGCGCTCTACATCGCCGGCGATCGGCCCGCGCCGCAGCAGGAGGTTATCACCCGATTGGAGAAAGACCTGCCGCGCTTGCGTCGAACAGTCGTCCTTCGTGATTGTGGGCATTGGGCCCAGCAGGAACGCCCGTCGGAAGCCAATGCCGCGATGATCGACTTCCTGCGTCAGTTGTGAGCAAGAATCGTAGCCCGGATAAGCGCCGTCCGGGCACATCTGCGCATGAGTGAGGCGTGTAAAACTGCAGCCCACCTGTCTTGCAGGGCGCGTCGATTCATGATCCCCGTCTATCGAGTTCGCGTCACGTAGACGCCAAAGGTAAGAATTTCCAAAATACCGGGATGGTCCCGAGCAGTTTCAGAGGCAGCGAAGCTTATGCGCTGGCGAATACGCACGCGAGATCGAGTTCGTTCGCGAAGCCGCGCGGCTCGCCGCGTGACGGAAGCTTCTCTTGTTCGGGGGCCAGCAGGCGCTCGAGAACCTGACGCCGCAGTTCGTCCGGTTCGGTGCTGAGCAACCCGCGGAGGAAATGCTCGATTCTCGGATGGGCTACGGTCTTGTCCATACCGCACCTGACACTTTTGAAGCCCATCCCACCGCCGCAAGTATGCCTGATCTGCGTCAAAAAGATGACGAAGCTGGCAACTCGGTAAGGTTATCCACAGCGTCCGAGTTCAGGCCTGGGTCGGAACGGCGCTTCAACTGCTAAACCGCTGATTGAATTGCCAATGCAGGAAAATCCTTCAAAATGCCGGCGCCCGCGGGGTCGCCTTGGACAATGCAGTGCCTGAGCCGCAAAGGGTCCGCCATGCTCGACAAGCCGGTCGACGCCACGCCGCGCGAGGCGCATTCGCGCCCGCCCGCCGATTTCCAGGCTCACCTCGCCGAGCTTGAAGCGCGCGGCCTGCTCGTCCGTATCGACCGGCCGGTCAACAAGGATACCGAACTGCACCCTCTCGTGCGCTGGCAGTTCCTCGGCGGCATCGCGGAACAGGCGCGGCGCGCCTTCCTGTTCACCAACGTCACGGATGGAAAGGGTCGGCGCTATGACATGCCGGTCGCGGTCGGCGCACTCGCCGCCTCGCCCGATATTTATGCGATCGGCATGGGGCAGCCGGTCAAGACCATCGGGCAGGCCTGGATGCGCGCCATCGCCAATCCGGTGCCGCCGGCCGAAGTCAACGTCCGCGCCATGCCAGGAGGTTGTGATCGCCGGCGACGAACTGCGCCGCCCGGGCAGCGGCCTCGCGCGGCTGCCGGTGCCGGTCTCGACGCCTGGCTTCGATGCCGCCCCCTATCTCACCGCGACGTTGTGTATCACGCGCGACCCGGATTCCGGCGTGCAGAACATGGGCACTTATCGCGCCGCGCTGAAAGCGACCGACCGTCTCGCGGTGCGCATGGTGGCGCGGCCGTCAGGGGGCGCCGGCGGCTACTATCATTGGATCAAATACCGCGAGCGCGGGGAGCCGATGCCGATTGCGATCGTGATCGGGTCCGCGCCGGTCGTCGTATTCACCGGGCCGCAGAAGCTTGCGGTCGATCTCGACGAGCTTGGGGTTGCGGGCGCGCTCGCCGGCGCGCCGATCCGCACCGTCAAGGCGAAGACAGTCGACCTGATGGTGCCGGCCGATGCCGAAATCGTCATCGAGGGCACCATCGATCCGCAGCGTTTCGAGCCCGAGGCGCCGTTCGGCGAAAGCAACGGCTATGTCGCGCTCGAAGCATTCAACATGCCGATGCAGGTCACGGCGATCACGCACAAGCAATCGCCGGTGTTCGTCTCCATCATCAGCCAGGTGACGCCGAGCGAATCCAGCGTTATCAAGAAGGTTGCCTACGAGCCGGTATTCCTCGCGCATTTGCGCGAGGAACTCTCGGTCAAGGGGATCAAGCGCGTCGTCATGCACGAGCGCCTCACCAATTTGCGCCCTGTCATCTTCCTGCAGTTCGTTGCCGGAACGCCACGCAGCGAAGTGTGGCGCGGACTTACGGGCACGGCGGTCTTTACCGCCAACACCGGCAAGATCGTGATCGCGGTGAGCGAAGACATCGATCCGGACAGTCACCGACGCGGTGTTTTGGTCGCTTGCCTATCGCCTGAACCCGATCGAGGACGTGCACATCACGCCTTATCGCACCGGCGTGCAGGGCGCGCAGTACGGCCCCAAGGACGCGGATTCGACGCTCCTGATCGACGCCACGCGCAAGCGGCCAATGCCGCCGCTGGCGCTGCCCGCGCGCGAATTCATGGAAGGCGCGCGGCGCCTATGGGAGGAGCTCGGCCTGCCGCCGCTCACAGTCCGTGCGCCCTGGCACGGCTACACGCTCGGCGACTGGACCGAGACCTGGGAGACATTCGCGCGCCGGGCCGCAGCCGGCGAATGGGAGCGCAACGGTGCGGATTCCATTTCGCGGCAGCGCGACGATGTGATGCCCGAGACGCCAACCTCCACGGCTCCGCGAAAATGGGCGAATGACGCATGATCGTGGGGGGGGGAGGGCAGGCACCGCACCCATCCTCCATGGAGCGGGCAGTCAAAAGCTTCGCCAACGCTCTCAATTTCAACTTGCCTCGGACTTGACCGGAACCTCGTAACCGCCAACGTCGCGATTTCCTCCGGCAGAGGGGCTTGCAACGGCCGGGGTCCGCAATAACTCCCCTCCTGTCCTCTCGACGCGGGCGTTTGAGAGCGGGGCCGCTCATACGATTGGCGATGCGATCCCTCCACAGGCTTGACAAGGTGTCCCGGCCAGCCTAGCTATGTAAATGTGATTAACATTCACACCGCGTCGAATGCGACGCGTCAACCACCACCATATCGTGAGGCTCGCATGCCGATCGTTGCAATGTTGGACGACTTGGGAAGGCCTGCCTGGATCGCTCTGATGATACTGGGGTTCATCACATGGTGGCCCGCGGGTCTTGCAATTCTTGCCTATGCTATCGGGAGTGGAAGAATGGGCTGCGGACATCATCACGGCGCAGATCGTTGGCAGCGCAAAATGGAGCGGCTGCAAGAGAAGATCGATCGCGTGCGCGCGCGATCGGGCTGGAATGGCGATTGGGGCCGCGGGCGGTCGAGCGGCAACCGCGCCTTCGACGAGTATCGCACTGAAACGCTGCGGCGCCTCGAGGAGGAACAACGCGAATTCCGCGACTTCCTCGACCGGCTCCGCCACGCCCGTGACAAATCCGAGTTCGACCAGTTCATGTCCGAGCGCCGCAATCGCCCGCAGACCGAAGGGTACGAGGGCCCGCAGCCGCAGCCCTAAGCAGATCGCAACCCGGCCTTGGAGAAGCGGCGGCTTCGCACCTCGGCGAGACCCGGAATCCGGTCAAGTCTAGATCACATCCGGCCATTCGCAGCAATGCGGGTGGCCGTTTTCATGGTCGCGCACGTTTTTCCGCGGGCCTGCGTCATCGGGCCTCGGTTCGTCGGTTCTTGCAGGCGCAGTAAACGATTGTTAACCAGGGCCGTCGCGTTATGGCTCCTGAACGGCGGGGAATGGCCGCTCACGGGGCAGGGCCGCCCAATATTGGACATGTTTGGCGAGGAGTTCGTAAACGCCGGTCGCGGCGCGAATTCCTCAGGACTTGCGCCCAGCCGGCCGTGGGAGGGGGTGACCGGAGCGTGTTTCAAGCTCTCTGGTGCCACACCGGCAACGATGCGAACAGGGCCGCTCGGCCGAGGGATGAAACCATGAATCCATCCGATCTGGCGCCATCGGAATTGTCCATTTTCACGTTGTTCTGGCAGGCCCACTGGATCGTCAAGACGGTGATGGTCGGGCTCGCTCGTGTGTTCCGTCTGGGTCTGGGCGATCGCCGTCGACAAATTCCTGCTCTACACGCGCACATCGCGCGCGATGGAGCGTTTCGAGCAGACTTTTTGGTCTGGTCAATCGCTCGAGGAACTCTATCGCACCGTCTCCACACGTCCGAACCATTCGATGGCGGCGCTCTTCGTCGCCGCGATGCGCGAATGGAAGCGCAGTTTCGAGGGGCAGGCGCGATCCTTCGCGGGATTGCAGATGCGCATCGAGAAAGTGATGGACGTGACCATCACGCGGGAGGTCGAGCGGCTGGAACGGCGACTCCTGGTGCTTGCGACGGTCGGCTCGGCTGGCCCTTTCATCGGGCTGTTCGGCACCGTGTGGGGCATCATGACGAGCTTCCAGTCGATTGCCGCCTCCAAAAACACTTCTCTTGCGGTGGTCGCGCCCGGCATCGCCGAAGCCTTGTTCGCGACGGCAATCGGGCTCGTGGCCGCCATACCGGCAACGATTTTCTATAATCAGTTCAGTTCCGAGGTGAACAAACAGGCACAGCGCCTGGAGGGGTTCGCGCGACGAGTTCGCCGCCATTCTATCGCGGCAGATCGACGAACGCGCATAACGGGGAACACGGGGGATGGGGATCGGAGCAGCCGGAGGACAGATCTGGCGGCCGGCGCCGGCAGCGCCGCCGTTCTTCGGTGATGAGCCAAATCAACGTCACGCCAATGGTCGACGTGATGCTGGTGCTGCTCATCATTTTCATGGTTTCGGCGCCGCTGCTCACCGTCGGCGTTCCAATCGATCTGCCACAGACCCGGGCCAAGAGCCTCGATCAGGATAGGGAGCCGCTGACGCTCTCCGTCAACCTGCAGGGCAAAGTCTTTTTGCAGAACAGCGAGATCGGACTCGACGACCTCGTACCGAAGCTCAAGGCGGTCACCGATGCGCGCGGCGGGTTTGACGAACGCATCTATGTTCGCGGGGATCGCAAGGTTGATTACGGCGCCGTGATGCGGGTGATGGGGCAGCTGTCTTCGGCCGGGTTTCGCCGCGTGGCGCTGGTGACGGAGACTGAGCAAAGGCCGTGAACGCCAGGATGACGCCCGGAACCGCGATATCTGCGATAGCGCACGCGGCGTTGCTGGCGTGGGGGCTGGTGTCGTTCTCCGCGCGCCCGCTTGATGTGCCCCCGGTGGATTCCATCCTCACCGATGTGATCTCCGAAAGCGAGTTTTCGCGATTGACCGCCGGCGTGAAGACGGCGCCGCCGACGCCAAAACAGCAGCCGCTCGTCGATAAGGTCGGCGAAACCAAGCCGCCGCCGAACGACGTTGTCGCCAAAGCGAGCGACAAGCCGGAAATTCAAACCCCGACAGCCACGCCGCCACCGCCGCCTCCTCCTCCGCCGCCGCCGGCACAGACGAAGCCCGACTCCGCCACCTCCGGCCGCGGCGGAGACCAAGCCCGCTCCTCCGCCACCTCCCGCCCCCGCCGAGGCAAAGGCCGATCCGAAGAAGGCCGAGCCCGATCCGATCGCGGAAGCGCTCAAGAGGGAAGAGGCGAAGCGCAAGGAGGAGGCGAAGCGGAAGCAGGAAGAGGCGAAAAAGCAGGAAGAGGCCAAGAAGCGCGAGGAAGCGAAGAAGCGCGAAGACGCGAAACGGGAAGAGGCGAAGCGCGAGGAGAACAAGTTCGATTTCGACCGCATCCAGACCGCGCTGCTCGACAAGCGTACGCCGCAGCGTCCTGATCGTGACCGGGTCGATGGTCAACCCGACCCCAACGCTCGGCGCCTCGCTCGCCAATGCGCCGGTGCTGTCGCAGAATGAGATCGACGCTTTGCGCGCCCAGCTCTACAGCTGCTGGAACCCGCCGGTCGGCGTGCTCGAAGCAAAGGACCTCGCGGTCACGGTGCACTTCTCGCTAAATCGCGACGGATCGCTGTCCGGCGACCCGTCCATCACCAACCGCAGCGCGCATCCGATGTTCCAGGTCGCGGCAGAAAGCGCAATGCGCGCGGTCAGGCGCTGCCAGCCGTTTCGCCTGCCCGTCGTCAAATACGACGCCTGGGCGGAGGTCGAAGTAAGCTTTCGACCCCGAGGACATGTTTACGCGCTGACGGCGTGCTCGACGGCGCGGTTCGCTGTTTCGCATTTTCGACAACCTAGGATGGCCACACCATGACGTTCAAACCTCATGATCGCGATGACGGCTCAAGGGCTGTACTGGGGCCAACCCGGCGCGCGGCGCTTTGCGGTGGCGCGGCGGCGGCGTTTGCACTGGCACGGCAATGCTGGGCGGCCGGCCGGCGAATGCGGTGCTGCGCTTCGATCTCAACCAGGGCAATGTTCAGCCGCTGCCGATCGCGTTGCCCGATTTTCTTGCCGGCGGTCCAGGGCGACGGCGAAGCCGCGCGTGACATTACGCAGATCATCACCGCGAACCTGAAGCGCAGCGGTCTGTTCGCGCCGATCGATCCCGCCGCCTATATCGAAAAGATCACCAATACCGATACCCCGCCGCGTCTTTCCGACTGGCGCACCATCAATGCGCAGGCGCTTGTCATCGGGCGCATTACCGGCCAGGGAGACGGCCGGATCAAGGCCGAATTCCGGCTATGGGACGTGTTTGCGGGCACCCAGCTGACCGGCCAGCAGTATTTCTCGACACCGGACAATTTCCGCCGCATCGCCCATATCATTTCGGACGCCATCTACGAACGGCTCACCGGCGAGAAGGGCTATTTCGACAGCCGCATCGTGTTCGTCGACGAGACCGGCCCCAAGGAGCGGCGCGTGAAGCGTCTCGCCATGATGGACCAGGATGGCGCCAATGTCCGCTATCTCACCCGCGGCGACGATCTCGTGCTCACCCCGCGCTTTTCGCCGAAGACCCAGGAAATCACCTACATGTCGTTCGGCCAGGGCGACCCGCGAGTCTATCTGCTCAACATCGAGACCTTGCAGCGCGAAATCGTCGGCAATTTCCCCGGCATGAGTTTTTCGCCGCGCTTCGCGCCGGACGGCCAGCGCGTCATCATGAGCTTGCAGCAGGGCGGCAACTCCAACCTGTTCGTCATGGACCTTCGCTCGAAGACGATGACGCGCCTCACCGATACGGCGGCGATCGACACCGCTCCCTCCTACTCGCCGGACGGCACCCGCATCTGCTTCGAATCCGACCGTGGCGGCAAGCAGCAGATTTATGTCATGGCGGCGAATGGCGGGCCGGCCGCAGCGCATCAGCTTTGGCGATGGCACGTATTCGACCCCGGTCTGGTCGCCGCGCGGCGACGCCATCGCCTTCACCAAGATCAATCAGGGCCGGTTCGCGATCGGCGTCATGCGGATCGATGGCCAGGGCGAGCGCATCCTCACCGAAGGCTATCACAATGAGGGGCCGACCTTCGCGCCCAATGGCCGTGTGCTGATGTTCTTCCGCGATCGCGGGAGGCAATTCCGGGCCGTCGCTTTACACCATCGATATCACCGGCCGCAACGAGTTGCGGCTTCCGACGCCGGCCTTCGCCTCCGATCCGGCTTGGTCTCCGCTTCTCTCGTGAGAGGCGACGAGGGATGTCGGGCCAATCGGAGGGGGCCCGGCGGGTGAGGGGCGACCGCACTGGAATTTACGCATCGCTTCGGCCCTGCCGCGAATTTGGGCGACGGCACGCAAGCGTTTCGGATAAAAGGGTGGCCGCCCCGATGCTGCCCTGTTGAGTCTCCATTAACCACTCGGATGGGTTTCCGCCAACAAGCATGATCGCCTGAGGTCCGGCAACGCACCGTCAAGGTTGACAGAACCTTTGCTTAACGAAAGCCCGGCTTAATCGCGCTCACGAGGCGCGGACAGATGCGATGCTGATGGGCCGTGCAAACAGTTGAGCGTGGGAACAGTCGAGAAGGAGTTTTGGCATGCCGCAAGCGATGCGCCTTGCCCGCAAAGCCAGGATCGCGGCCGCCTTGGTGGCGGCGCTTGCTATCGCGGGTTGCGCCAGCAAGTCGAACGAATTGACGAGCGCCTTCGGCGGGGGTTCCGGTGCACCCGGCAGCCAGCAGGATTTCATTACCAATGTCGGCGATCGGGTCTTCTTTGAATTGGACTCGACCGATCTCACGCCGCAATCGCGCACGACGCTCGACAAGCAGGCGCAATGGCTGGTGAGTTACAACCGCTACAGCTTCACGATCGAAGGGCATGCCGATGAGCGCGGCACCCGCGAATACAACATCGCGCTCGGCGCCCGTCGCGCCCAAGCGGTGCGCGATTACCTGATCTCCCGAGGCATCGAGGCCGCCCGCATGCGCACGATTTCCTATGGCAAGGAGCGGCCCGTGGCCGTCTGCGATGACATTTCGTGCTGGTCGCAGAATCGCCGGGCGGTGACTGTCCTCAACGCGAGTTCTTGAGCTTGGCACGAAAAGCTGGCGATTGGTCTGCGATGCCTCTGTTGCAGCCAACGCTGTGTGGACTGGAACTCATCCCGCTTCTGTGTTCGTGTCGGACACGAGCGAGGACAAGCGGCTGATTCGCACGAGATTACCCGGATTTCCTGCCGTCGCCGATTTTGTTGCCGCATTGGTCGGGAACGGCGCTCAATCCGGGCTACCCGCCGAACGCGTAGCGCGGTAGAGCGAACTGATACCCGGGGCCATCGCAGCCACGCGGTCTTGAGCCGCACGAATTGGTGGATCGGGGAGGAGGACAAGAATGGCGCGCGCGCTCATTGTCGGGGTCGCTATCGGTGCCCTTGCGTTTCCCGTCGCGGCAGCCGCCCAAATCTCCGCCTCTGACCTCCTCGTTAGGATCGATCAGCTCGAGAACCAGATGCGCCGGCTGACCGGCGAAATCGAGCAGATGGAGTACCGTAACCAGCAGCTCGAGGCGGAAGTCCGCCGCCTCGAAGAGGAGAGCGATGCCCGTGCCCGCGATCCGCGCGGTGCCGCTCGGGCCTCAGCTTTACCGCCTCGACAGGTCGCGGTGCCACCCACGGGTCCGGTGGCGGCAGGTTCGTCGACTGTCCCGTACATCGCACCCCAGACGACCGCTCCTCCGTCCGGCCGCCGCTCGGACGCCTTCGATCCGACAGAACATCCCGACGCGCCTGGAGCGCCGCGCCAGCTCGGTTCCGCCTATGTCACGCCCCCGCCGGCGAGCGCAGGCAGGACCGGCGGATACCGCGAGAACGGGGGATCGACCGCGGATGAAACGCCGCCTTACCCCGGTGCGGGCAACCCGCGCGGTTCGACCCCTTCCTATGCCGCAGCGGCGCCAACTGCGCCGCCATCGCAGACCCCGCGCGATAGTTTTGACCTCGGTTATGGCTATGTGATGCGTAAAGATTATACGCTGGCGCAGGAGACGTTCCGCGACTTCTTACGGCGCTATCCGTCCGATCGCCTTGCCGGTGACGCGCAATATTATCTGGGCGAAAGCCTGTTCCAGCAACAGGACTACCGCGGCGCTGCCGACGCGTTCCTGGCGGTGTCGAAGAATTATGACGCGAGCACCAAGGCACCTGACGCCTTGTTGCGGCTTGGGCAGTCGCTCGCCGCGCTCAATGAAAAGGAACTCGCCTGCTCGACTTTTGGCGAGGTGGTCCGCAAATACCCCCGCGCATCCGCTGGCGTCAAACAGTCGGTGGAGCGGGAACAGAAGCGGGTCCGGTGCTAAGATACCTGCACTTCGGCATAAATCAGCTGCCGGCCGTTGGGCATTGCCATGGGAACGTTCAGTTATTTTAGCGGGCACCCTGGATGCGCCGATTGCGGATGCCGAAGCCGACGCGCTGTTCGCCGCCTTCGCAGCCGAGCGCGCGCTGGTTCTCGCAGTCTCTGGCGGCCCGGACTCCACTGCATTGCTGTATCTCGCGGCGCGTTGGCGGGCGCGTCGCAGCCCGGCGCTGAAACTCTGGGCCGTCACGGTCGATCACGGCCTGCGGCCGCAATCACGCGGCGAGGCTGCCGAGGTCAAGCGCCTCGCTGCCGCCCTCGGGGTGACGCATCGCACCAAGCGATGGAGCGGACCGAAACCCACCACCGCCCTGCAACAGAAAGCCCGAGCGGCGCGTTATCGGCTGCTCCATGAGGCCGCGCGCAGTACGAGGTCCCGCTTCGTCCTTACCGGCCACACGAGCGACGATCAGGCCGAGACGCTGTTGCTGCGCATCGCCCGCGGCAGCGGCGTTGCCGGGCTCGCCGGCATGTCGCGCGAAATCGCCATCGAGGGATTGCAGTCGGAGAGATGGAGGCCGGCCCAAGCCGGAACGCCGCCGGTCGGCGCCGGGCAAGGCTCCGGAGTAAGGGTGGTGCGGCCTTTCCTCGATTTGCCCAAGCCCCGGCTCATCGCCACCTTGCAGGGGGCCGGCATGCCGCTTTGCCGAGGATGCGAGCAATGCCGATCCTCGCTTTGCCCGCGCAAGGCTTCGCCGGCTGATGCCCCGACTGGAGCAGGAAGGTCTGACCGCGCACCGGCTTGCCGAGGTCGCACGTCGCGTCCGGCGGAGCGAGGCGGCGCTCGAAACGGTCGTAGATGCGGCATCCGAACGGTCCAGGTGGCACAAGGGCGCCCCCAGGCTGGTCGTTGCGTCGCAAGAGTGGCGTGAACTACCGGCCGAGATTGCGCTGCGCCTCCTCGGCCGCGCCGTGGCGCAAACCGGAGACGAAGGACCCGTTGAACTTGGCAAGCTCGAAACGCTGGTGACGGCGCTCGCCGCCGCCCTTGGGGCGGGCGCAAAGCGCTTTCGCCGTACGCTCGCGGGCGCCATGGTGTCGCTGCAAAATGACCGCATCATCGTTGAAAGAGCGCCTGCGCGCCGACACCGCTCGGTGCATGATCCCGAAAAGTTGCGGACGTTTCGGACAAGACCACGCACGAAATCAAAGCGACCGCGCGGGAAGCGGTTCAAACGAACGCATCCCGCGCCAATGCCAACACCGCGGCTGGGTCGAAAGCCGGTGTGCTGACCGGTCGCCACGCCACGGACGATGATTCGGATTAAGGTGCGCAGGTGCGCTGCTACCGCGTGATTTACTGCGCCGGCGTGTTCTTGGGCGAAATGGGGCAGGCCAGCTTGGCAGGGGCGCCGCCATGCACCTACATTGGGCCAATGCCGGCGCCTGCCGCGAACATCCTTCAGGACCGAGCTTCGCGCCATGAGGGATACTGGATGAATGCGAATTTGCGCAATTTCGCCCTCTGGGTGATCATCGTCCTGCTCTTGCTGGCGCTGTTCACGCGTGTTCCAGAATCCCGGCCAGCGGTCGGTGACGCAGGATATCTCGTTCTCCCAGCTGCTCAACGACGTCGACCAGGGCAAGGTCCGCGATGTCGTCATTCAGGGGCCTGAAATTCACGGCACCTATACCGATGGCCGCGGCTTCAACACCTATGCTCCGAACGATCCGACGTTGGTGCAGCGACTCTACGGCAAGGGCGTAACCATCACGGCGCGGCCGCAGCAGGACAACGTGCCGTGGTTCGTGTCGCTGCTGATGTCGTGGCTGCCCTTCATCGCCCTGATCGGCGTGTGGATCTTCCTGTCGCGGCAGATGCAGGGTGCGGGCGGCAAGGCGCTGGGCTTCGGCAAGTCGCAGGCCAAGCTTCTGACCGAGGCGCATGGCCGCGTCACCTTCGAGGACGTCGCCGGCGTCGACGAGGCCAAGCAGGATCTTGCAGGAGATCGTCGAATTCCTGCGCGACCCGGCAAGTTCCAGCGCCTCGGCGGCCAGATTCCGCGCGGCGTGCTGCTGGTCGGACCGCCCGGCACCGGCAAGACGCTGCTCGCCCGCGCCAGTCGCCGGCGAGGCCAACGTGCCGTTCTTCACCATTTCCGGCTCCGACTTCGTCGAGATGTTCGTCGGCGTCGGCGCGAGCCGCGTGCGCGACATGTTCGAGCAGGCCAAGAAGAACGCGCCCTGCATCATCTTCATCGACGAAATCGACGCGGTCGGCCGCCATCGCGGCGCCGGCCTCGGCGGCGGCAATGACGAGCGCGAGCAGACGCTCAACCAGCTGCTCGTCGAGATGGACGGCTTCGAGGCCAATGAAGGCATCATCCTGATCGCCGCGACCAACCGGCCCGACGTGCTCGATCCGGCGCTGCTGCGGCCCGGCCGCTTCGACCGCCAGGTCGTGGTGCCCAATCCCGACGTTGTCGGCCGCGAGAAGATCCTCAAGGTGCATGTGCGCAAGGTGCCGCTGGCCCCCGACGTCAACCTGAAGACGGTCGCGCGCGGCACGCCCGGCTTCTCCGGCGCCGACCTCATGAACCTCGTCAACGAGGCGGCCCTGATGGCGGCGCGCCGCAACAAGCGCATGGTGACGCAGGTCGAGTTCGAGGACGCCAAGGACAAGGTGATGATGGGCGCCGAGCGCAAGTCGCTGGTCATGACCGAGGAGGAGAAGCTCCTGACCGCCTATCACGAGGGCGGCCACGCCATCGTCGCGCTCAACGTCACGGCGACCGATCCGGTCCACAAGGCGACGATCATTCCGCGCGGCCGTGCGCTCGGCATGGTCATGCAGCTGCCCGAGCGCGACAAGCTGTCGATGAGCCGCGAACAGATGACCTCGCGTCTCGCCATCATGATGGGCGGCCGCGTCGCCGAAGAGCTGGTGTTCGGCAACGACAAGGTCACCTCGGGCGCGGCCTCCGACATCGAGCAGGCGACCAAGCTTGCGCGCATGATGGTGACGCGCTGGGGCCTCTCGGACGAGCTCGGCACCGTCGCCTACGGCGAGAACCAGGAAGAGGTCTTCCTCGGCTATTCGGTGGCGCGCCAGCAGAACATTTCGGAAGTCGACCGCCCAGAAGATCGATTCGGAGATCCGGCGCCTGGTCGAGGATGGCTACAAGGAGGCCTGCGACATCATCACCGAACACGCGCAACGACCTCGACACCCTGGCCAAGGGCCTGCTCGAATTCGAGACGCTGACTGGCGAGGAAATCAAGGATCTGCTCGAACGGCAAGCGTCCGCGCCGGGAGTCCGTGATCGAGCCGACAACGCCGCGTTCCTCCGCGGTGCCCAATGCCGGCAAGCCGCGTCCTCGTCCCGATACGGGGGGGATGGAACCGCAGCCGCAGGCTTGATGGCGCCACGGCGTCCCCGCTGCGACTGCTCTCGTAGGGACGCCCTTTGCGCACGATGCCGAAAAGTTGCAGACTTTTTCGGCCCAACATCATGCTCTGGCGACAAAACCCTGAGAGGCTAAAAATCGGCGTTCTCGGCGTGCGGGATTGGCGCAACATCGTAGTTGAAATATCCCACACTGTTCTCGGCGCAAATCAATTCCTCTCTCGGACTGCCATCGCGTCGTCGCCAGCGCTGTACGGCCGACCACGGCATGTTGAAGGCGCCCGGATCGTCGACGGTTATGTCGGCCTGTAAAGTCTTGCCCTCATTGCTGAGGTGGAATCGCTCGACGACATGCAAGGCAGTCGTGTGAGGCGTGCGGTAATTGTCAACGAAGGTCTTGTCGTTCAAGCCAATGGTATCGACCACGAGCGTGTCGCCATCGTAATGACCGACGGATTTGCCGTACCAGGACGGCGTCACATTGCGGGAATGCGGCACATTCAGATAAATATGACGAACCTGTTCGTCGTGCTCGGTAACGACAAGCACTTGCTTTGGCGTCTGGATGAAATACACGGGACGATCGCGCTCATAGACATCGATATCGGGGACGCCGCCTGGCCAGCATCGCTCGCGGGCCGTGAACGGGATTTTTCCAGCCAGCACCTCCTGATTGGCCTTTTTCATCTGCGCCACGACCCACGGTCTCAGGATCGGGTTGCTCAAATCAGCCACGCGGAATGTCGATTGTCCCCCGCCATTGGGGACATAAGGATGGTCCTTTTCTGAGATGACCGGGCCGGGGCCACTTGCTGGCGGCAGGAATTCGTCGCCGGCACGGCGATCAGGAACCCAGGATGTGAGACCGTCGGGAGCCAAAGTAGGGACGGCAAGGGGCCGCTCCGCGCCGAAGCCGGGACAAATCAAAAGGCTAGCAGATATCACACCTGCACTCAGCACTCCCGAATGGAAATTCGCCATGATATGTCCTGCGCGTTTGCCAGCATGTTAAGCTCAAATCAGCGTGTGTTGTTGGCGCGATCTTAGGATGCGATGACACGAAAGCAAGTCGATCAGGCGGCGCCGCCTTGAGCGCGCCAAGCCTAAGAGTCATGTCGGTAGTCGACATCATAGGATTGCGAAACGGGCTGCGGAAACTCAATTCGTACAGGTATTTATTCGCGGACAATTAGTCAGAGCCGCCGCCTCATTCCTGGACTTCACGGAAAATGTCGATCTCGACGGTTCCTGGGAACATCGAGCGCCAAGCCTGCAGGAAAGTCTGGAGGCGCGGGTCACCGGCGATCTGTTGCCGGCTGGTTTCGAGCGAGGCATCGACTTCGTAGTCGACGAGTTGGATGAATTGGCCCGGCTGGTCGACGTTCTGGAGAAGCCGGAACTCTTTACCGCCGAGCAGCTCGTAGTACGGCCTGGCCGCTTTGAGAAACGACACGAAATGACCGGGGTCGCTCGTAGGCAAGGTGAATTTGAACTGTACGATGCGCCGAAGCTTCTTTTCGCTGTCGTTGGCCATGGTGGTTTCGAGCCGTCGCAGGCCGGGCAGACCGGTCGCCGAGCTGCAAGGCACCCGCGAACATAACTGCTTCGATGCTCGGCAGAGATCAGCACCGTGCTGTGGCGAACTGACAGAGGAATGGTTCAGTTATTTCGCGGGTACCCTAACAGAGCCGGTCGCCCGGTTCATCCGATTATTCGTTTCGCCTGCCGCCAGTCGTAAAGTTCGACGGGAAGCTGCGGTCCGGCTATACCGCGCTCCGGATGTCGCGGGCCGCCACCGGATAGCCGGTTTCGAACGCATGATCCCGACAAGTTGCAGACGTTTCGAACAAAGATCATACGCAAAATCAATGAGAACCGGGCGGAGGCTTCAGGGCTGAACGCATTACACCCCCCGTCCTAACGGGACAACAGCAATGGTCTCGCCAGAACCGAAACGGACTTGTCCGATTTGCGGCAAGCCGCAAGCTGAAGAGTTCAGGCCCTTTTGTTCCGCCCGTTGCAGGGATGTCGACCTGCATCGCTGGCTTTCCGGCGCTTATTCGATCCCGGTGTCTCCTGACGGGGCGACCGACGGCGATCAATTGGAGCCGGATGACGACAACGAAGGGTGATCGACCCCGACGCAGCAGGCGAACCCGAATTGCTGTCTCGGTGAACCAGTCCAGGTGCGCCCCACGCTTAGCGCGCGCCCCACGCTTAGCGCATCACGATCACCTTGGTCCCAACGGGGACGCGGTTGTAGAGGTCGATCACGTCCTCGTTGACCATGCGGAAGCAGCCCGAGGAGACGGCCTGGCCGATGGTCTCCGGCTCGTTCGATCCGTGAATCCGGTATTCCGACGAGCCGAGATAGAGGGCCCGCGCACCCAACGGATTCTGGACGCCGCCGACCATGTGGCGCGGTATATCGGGCCGACGATGAAGCATTGCGTCGGGCGGTGTCCAATCCGGCCACTCCCGCTTCGCCGATACCGAAGTGGTGCCCGACCAGGTGAACCCGATACGCCCGACGCCGATGCCGTAGCGTAACGCTTGGCCGCCGGCGAGCACGAGATACAAGCGCCTCTCGCTCGTGCTGACGACGATGGTGCCTGGGCGCTCGCGGCCGGAATAGGGCACGACGGCGCGCGTCGTCCCAAGGCCGAACAAACGCGCGATCGGACCTGAGGAGACACTCGCATCAAGCTGTTGGTTGTATAGCGGATCCTGTGACTTTGACCTGTCCTGAGCCGCGCTTGCTGCCCCGCAGGCGACGATAGCGGAAAACAGAATGCCGGTGACGAGACGCGAAAACATTCGGAGCTCCCCCTTCCTGACATGGCTTGGCATGCAGGCCCCAACCCGGACGCGAAGACCCCAGTGCGCCGGATTCTCAATAAGAAATAAAATACAAGCGCGCGACACTCAACGGTATTTTCGCGCCGCT
The DNA here is from genome assembly GCA_963844635.1 of uncultured Alphaproteobacteria bacterium. Taxonomy (GTDB): domain Bacteria; phylum Pseudomonadota; class Alphaproteobacteria; order Rhizobiales; family Xanthobacteraceae; genus JAJPKK01. Next base: position 498,264 of record CAWJPD010000005.1, on the reverse strand, counting down.
TCACGTGGCTTCGGCTGACGACCATCCGAAATCATTGCCCCTGGACCCGTGCGGCCAGCACGCCAGTGTGGAGGCGAAGAGTTATTATTTGGTGTCCTCATGCCTGACCCAAAGTTTACGTCTCAGGCGATATATTGGCAGTAATTACTTGAAATATTTCATCTTTAGAATATCATAAATCGTCGCCAACCTGCCTTGAGCTTTTTTCCGGCCCCACTGTGACCGCGCCGTGGCGCCTGCTATGATGTGGCAGGGGATTGGGGTGGACAACAGGTGATGAGATGGCCAGGAGCGGTAATTCGAGACCTGTCGGCGCGAGGAAAAGCCTCGCACGCGCCCCGTCGGCAAAAAAGCGTGTGAGGCGTGTCATATTCAAGTCAGAACAGTGGTATGCCAGTGCGGCACTGTCGATCGGAATCGCCGCTCGGGCAAAGAGCGCGCGACCGATGCAATCGTTTCCACTGTCACTGGAGGGCAATGCGGAAGCCGATTAGAGGCGCCGGGATTTTCCTCTCATCAACTGGTTGCGCTTTGTGACGGCGACGCGGAAGGCGCGTAGCTTTGGGTCATTGTTGACGCTTTTTGATGGCGGCGACTTGGAGGCGCGCGGGCCGAACAGATTCTCGATGTACTTGAGAACTGCTGCCTATTGTGCCGGTTGGGTTCACCGACACGCAACACGAACACTCGGCCTGACGCGCCAAAGTCGCGTATCCCACGCATCGTAGCTCACGGAGCGGATACGCGCCTTCAACAACTACGCCAGGCGCGACCCGCGAGCAGCGGTTGCAGACTTCGAGACGAGATTACGTGCGAAATCACAGCTGAGCCATTCGAGCTGAACGCATAGTGCCGCTTTAACCGCCCGGCGCTGCTTCGATTTCGGCGGAACCGCAAGGCCCCGGCCCTACTTCACTTCAATTTCTCCGCCATAGCGAGGTGCTGCTTGAGGCGCGGCAGTGTCTTCGCTGCCCAGCGTTTCAGATCCTTGTTGTCGCCGCCTTGGGCGTACTCGCCGAACAGGTCCACCGCCTCCTGGTGGCCCTTCTGCTGATCCATGTCATAAGCCTGATCGAACTCCTTGCCGCTGAGGCCCTGGAGATCATCGAGCATCTTCTGGTGGTCGGCATCGAGGGCGGTCGGCAGTTCCGCACTCACCTTGCCACTCATAACCAATGCTTTGAGCTGCTTGGTCGTGGCGGTGTGATCCTTGATCATCCGATTGGCAAAAGGTTTTGTGTCACGATCCGGATGCTTTTGCAGTGCGGACTCGCTCGATTGCACCTCGAACATGTCGCTGTTGGCGACCTTCGTGACGAAATCCTGGGTCGAAGAGGCTCCGCCCGAGGGGTTTTGCGCGAGCGCCGGTCCTGCAAACAACAGGCAGGTGCCAGCAAGCAGCATGGTCATTCTCATTGATGGTCCTTTCCGCAAACCGTTGTGAGTAACGGCACAGAGTCGGGTCCCTCACCGCAGCCAAACAGCCCCTCTCGCGGCGACGGCCGAACCCGTCCGGGATCAAACTCTGTGCAGCGTTCCATGTTCCGGCCAGACTCTGTCGGAGCTGCTACGGCCGCGATGGGAGTCAGTGCGCTCATCGCATACCGACCTTTCGCAACTCACCGAGGTCGGGCGGCTTGCCGGAAAGCCGTGCCGCAACGAGCTTCAAGGCGATGGTGATCGAATTGCCTCGCGTATCCCAGAATTCGGCGCTTTCCGCCGTGACCCGAAGGACGCGGACGCTGGGGTCGGAAGGGCCGCCCGGCCACCACGCCTGCGCTTCGTTGCTCCATATTTCTTTCGCTTTGTCGGGATCGTGCGTCATCTCGGCGTGGCCGGCAATGCTGAGATAGGTGTTGCTCCCGGTGTCGGCGAAAGCCAGGCACACGTCGGGCGCGCCCTTGATTTCATCCTCCTTGGCGCCGCGGTCGTCGGTCACGAACCACAAGTCGCCTGAACTCCCGGTCTGGCATTGCATGCATCGGGCGCGCACGCAGATGGCCGTCCGCATTCGTCGTCAACATGCACGTCCCGATCTTCTCCGCGATATCCCATACCTGATCGATGTCGCTTGTTTGTGAGTTCATGGGAAGGACCTGCATCATGGTTGCAGCACCCGGCGTGCCGGCGGTTCAACCGCGGCGGCGATGTGAAAGTTCCCGTGCAGCGGGCAGCGGAAATCGAAGCAAGTCACGTCGAAAGCAGCAGGACCGAACTTGGCGTCGCCTCAAAAACCGAGGCAGCGGTCTCGCCGAAGAACAGTCTTTCGCCGGGGCGTGGCGTCACGCCCATGACGATCAGGTTGCTGCCGCGCCGGCGCCGCCTGCCTCAGGATTGCTTCATCGGCGGCGACATCGACATCGATGACGGTGTCGACCTTCTGACCATATTGGTCCGCGAGCATCACGATATCCTTGAGGATCGCGCGCGCCTGTGCCGCCTTCGCAGCGGTCCGCGATCGGCGGCGGGGATCGGGCTTGGCGGTCGACACGTAAAGTGCCGCGATCGGCGCATCCAGAGCGTGGGCAAGCGCAATGGCGATCTCGGCAGCACGGCGCGATGGTGCGGCACCGTTCACCGGGACGAGGATGCGCAACTGGCTGCTGTCCGGATGCACCAGGTGAACACCCTGTGCGGCAACAATCGCTTGCGGCCCGTCGAACCGGGCGAGGACACGCGCCACGTCGGGATGGAAGGCACCGCTCTGGGTGCGCGTATGTTCGATGCCGACGAAAAGCAGGTCGTAACCCTTGCGCGCCTCGTGCGCCACCGCGTCTTCGGGAGCCGCGTGAACGGTCCGCACTGTCACCTCGGCGGGTGTTGTACGATCCTCCTCGCGCTGGGCACGGTTGCTGTCTTCGGCAGCGGCGACAATGGAATCCTTGGTTGCCTCAGCGGTGCCGGGAGATGGAAGTACCGTGGTCGGCAGACCGCGCGGTCCGGCAATGAGCCCGGCAAGGCGCGAGGCAAAGCGTCCATTGGCGCTGTGGTCGACGGCGAGCAACAACCGCTCGAGATTGGGCACGAAGGCCTTGGCATCGCTCTCCTCTCGATCCAGCCGTTGCTTTTCAGCGTCGCTGATCGGCACACTGGCAAGGCCACGGCGCAGCATCGGTGGCATCGCGAGCGTTGTTACGACCGCCATCGCGACGATCATCGTGAATAGATTTTGCGTCAGCGCGCCCATCGAAAGGCCGATGGTGGCGACAATCACCTCGGTCGAGCCGCGGGCGTTCATCGCGAAGGCGAGCGCCAACGCCTCCCGTCGAGATCAAACCGCCGATCGCGCCTCCGGCAAAGGCGCCGCCGAACTTACCGACGCTTGCGACGGCGACAATCGCCAAGGTCAGCAGCAACAGATGCGGGTCCTTGAGGATGGTAAGGTCCGTGCCGAGGCCGGCGAGACCAAAAAAAACCGGCATGAAAAACGCAACGATAAGCCCTCGCAGCTGCTCCTCGATGTGTCTTGTGAGGATTGGCGATTCTCCGATCAGCACTCCGGCAATAAAGGCACCGAGAACGGTGTTCACGCCGATTGCCTCGGTCGTCAGCGCCATGCCTCCCATCACCAGGAGGATGGTGGTGATCACCGGGAATTCGCTTTCGAAATGATCGTTTGCCCATCGAATTGCGTGGATCACAAACCAGCGGCCGACGGTAAAGCTCGCCACCAGGAAAGCCGCCGTCCCGATCAGCGCCTTGATGAGGCCAAAGACCTGGATCGTATTCGCCGCCGCAAGGCTCGAGGTGATGGCAATGATGACCCACCCGATGGTGTCTTCCATGATCGCGGAGGAGACGATGATCTGGCCCAGGTCGCGCCGCGTAAAGTTCATCTCGTGGACGATCGCGGCGACGATCTTGATCGAAGAAATCGCGAAAGCAGTGCCGAGAAATAGCGAGGTGACGAGGCGCTTGTCGCTCGCCGGCAACAGCATATCCGGCAGCACGGCGCCGAGCGCCAAACCACAGACAAAGGGGACCGCAACGCCCATCGACGACACGCTGAGGGCGGCACGGCCGAACCGGCGCACCAGCCGAAGATCTGTCTCCATTCCCGTCAGAAGCAGGAGAAGGAGAATGCCGAAGTGCGATACGGCATCGATCATCGCGTGCTGTTCGCCAATGGTCGGAAACAGTGATCGCTGCAGGTCCGGCGCGATCCAGCCGAGCACCGAGGGCCCAAGCAGAATGCCGCCGGCAAGCTGCCCCATCACCGTCGGCTGGCCGATGCGGTGCAGAGCTTCGCCGAGCAGGCGGCCCACAAACATCAAGGCGAGAAGCTGGGCGAGAAAAACGCCCTGGGAAGCGGAACCCGGTAGGGGCGGGGGCACAGAGACACCGTCGTCCGCGGTGGCATTCCAGCACATCCCTGTCAGGACGAGGAGGGCCGCCGCGAACGACCAATTGACTTTAGAGAGCGCGGGCGATCTCGCCTTCATCGCCGGTCAGGAACGTGGCGCGCCGGCTTGGCGCGGCGCAGCGACGACCCAAGATCGCCGCTAAATTCGGCCCAACAGCGCGAGAATGACCACAATGACCAAAATGGTGCCGACAAGGCCGCCTGGCCCATAGCCCCAGCCGGAGCTGTAGCCCCAGTTTGGCAGCGCACCAATCAGGAGCAGGATCAGAATGACGATGAGAATGGTGGAGAGCACAAGAGCCTCCCTGGTGAATGACCCGACTTACAATTCGACAGCGAAACACAAGTTCCAGCGAAAAAACGGATTAGAAGCAGTTGGATACCGTAAACCTTGACGAATTGGAGCTTCGGCCTGACGGTCCAAGGCAGCTTTTGAGGCTGCGCGAACGATCAAGCGGGAGTGCTGCTATACATACTGCCAACATCGCGCGTGGGACACCCCGGGCAGGCCACAATGGCGAAGCCGCTGGGAACTGGTTATTGGCCGGCAGCGCGCGCTATTGCGGACCGGCAATTCGATCCGCACATGATGAACCGCAAAGGCAAGCAAACGTTAGGCTGAGCAGGAGTTGCGAAGTCTTTGCTATACTTACTGTCTGAACCTTCATCTGGACGATCGCCATCCGGTAATACCGTAGTGGAGTGATCGGGGAGATCGGTATGTGGCCAGGGTCATCGCCGTCCGCTTTGGTTAACGGCGCGTCGGGAATGATCATTGCTGCGATCGTCGTGATCGCTCTTTATGCGGGGCGGGACCTGCTCATCCCCTTGGCGCTGGCGGGGATACTCAGTTTTATTCTTGCTCCGCTGGTGCGGCGGATCACCGACCGAGGCGCGCCGCGCGGTGCTGCGGTCGCGCTGGTGGTGATCCTCGTTCTCGCCGCCGTGCTAGGCGCCGCCGCAATTGCTGGGCGCCAAGTCACTGGCTTGCTGGAGGAGTTGCCCAAACACGAAATGAATTTGCGCGATAAGGCAAGATCCCTCCATAACGCTTTTGGCGGATCCGGGATATGGCAGCGCGCAGTGGCGACCATCGCCGCGATCGAATCGGAGATACGCGACCCCCAGGAAAGCGCCAAGCCGGCCAAAATCGAAGTCGCCCAGGACACCGGCACGCCGTGGTCCACCTTTCTCGAATACACGCGTTCCTCTGTGCCCTCGTTGGTCACCGCAATTCTTGCCTTTCTCCTCACCATATTCATCCTGCTCCAGCTCGATGACTTGCGCGATCGCGTTTTGCGTCTGATGGGGGCCGCCGAAATCGGCCGTTCCACCCAGGCCCTGAACGAGGCGGGCGACGACCTCAGCCATTATTTCCTGCTTCAAGCCAGCCTGAACGCGGGTTTTGGCACCTTTGTCGGCATCGCTTTGTGGCTGATTGGAGTTCCCAGCCCGATCTTGTGGGGTGCCGTCGCCGCATTGATGCGGTTCGTCCCCTATGTCGGCTCGGTGCTGTCGGCCCTGCCGCCGATGGCGCTTGCGGCCATGATCGATCCGGGCTGGGGCATGCTGATCGAGTCGGGGATCGTTTTTCTCGTCGGTGAGCCATTGGTCGGCCAGCTTATCGAGCCTCTGCTGTTCGGCTCCCAGACGCGACTTTCCTCCATTGCCGTCCTGGTCGGAGCGTCGTTCTGGACGCTGCTGTGGGGGCCGGTCGGCCTCGTGCTGGCAATGCCGCTGACGCTCTCGATCGTCGTCATGGGCCAACATATCCCGCGAACTCGAGTTCCTGCGCATCCTGCTCGGTAATGAGCCGGCGCTCGAGCCAGCGGAGCAACTTTATCATCATCTCCTGGCGGGAGAGGTCAATCAGGCGGTGAAGTCGGCGGACAGCTTCATCGCCGAAAAAACCTTTCCGACCTATATCGACGAGGTCGTCATTCCTTCCTTCAGCATCGCTTCCGACGATCATCGACGCGGCGTGCTGGGCCGCGAGCAGATGAACGAACTCAAGGCAACGGTTGCGGAATTCGTCGAATTGGTGAAGGAAAATCGCGATATTGATCGCGAGCAGCAGCCGGACCGCAGCATCGATCCGCAGCGCGGTGAAGCAAACGTGCTGGCGCTCGCAGGTCGCGGCTTCCTCGACCTTGCTGTCGCCGACTTGCTTGCGGACATTCTGCGCAGTGATCTCGGAATTCCGACGCGTTGCCCAGCCTTTACCGGTCTTACCGGGATCAGCACCGCCGCCGACGGTGCCGATTACCATCCGGACATCATTTCGTTGGTGTCTGTCGGTTCACTTACCGCCTCCCAGCTTGCACTGCTGGTACGCCGCGCCAAACGAACGTTTCCCCACGCCCAATTGGTGGTCGGCGTTTGGGACCGGCGAGACGAACATCCCCACGATGATGGTGCTGACAACTTCATTACGCGGAGTCGGCCACAATGCTGGTTGATCTCATTGGCGCATGGTCGACAGCGGCCCCACGCTGCAGCGCATCTGCGCCTTGAGACGGCGGTCGCAAGTTAGGGCACCCGCGAAAATAACTGCTCCGCTACAATCAGCGCGCAGATGCAGCGAATGGCCGCCAGGCCAATTCAGTTGTTTTCGCGGGAACCCTTAGTGTCCGTTTTAAAACTTCTGGAGTCAATGAAATCATTTGTGATTCAAAGGAGGCGGTCTAATTCGTGGGGGAGGAACGCCGATGTGGACGCAGAGGAACCGACCGAGATACAACCGCGATCATCTGAGATACCCGAGCGACCTCACGGACGAGGAGTGGATAGTTATTGCGCCGCTGATTCCGCCGCCGCGGCCCGGTGGTGGCAAGCACGCACCGACATGCGTGCGGTGGTCTAACGCCTGATGTACATCCTGAGCACCTGCTGTCAGTGGCGTGCTCTTCCGAAGGATTTTCCGCCGCACAGCACTTTGTACAACTCCTTCGTTTGGTGGCGATGCGACCTCTTGCTCTATCTCATTCATCACTCTCTCTATGTCTAGTGTCTCGAACGACGGAACGCGAAGCCAGTCCCACCGCCGCCATCATCTATAGCCAAAGCTTGAAAAGCGCCGAAAAAGAGGGCGCGCATCGATCCTCACGCTATGATGCAGCAAGAAAATCAAAGCAAGAAGCGTCATGTTCTGGTAGACACGTTAAGTCTGCTGTTGCATGCCATCGTCCACACCGCAGACCTGCAAATCGCATGGCGGCTTCCTGCTGCTCGCCACGCTGTTTGGCAAGTTTCCATTCCTTCAGAAGCTGTTCCCACAGCCCTATCAATCCATCCAACCAACTGCACATCTCCACGATGATGTGCTCAACTTCATTACGCGGAGTCGGCCACAATGCTGGTTGATCTCATTGGGCGCATGGTCGACGAGCGGCCCCACGCTGCAGCGCATCTGCGCCTTGAGACGGCGGTCGCAAGTTAGGGCACCCGCGAAAATAACTGCTCCGCTACAATCAGCGCGCAGATGCAGCGAATGGCCGCCAGGCCGATTCAGTTGTTTTCGCGGGAACCCTTAGCGCATGATCCCGTAACGTTGCAGACTTTTCGGACCAACATCATGCGCAAAATCACAGAGAACCGAGCGAGAGACGATCCAGCTGAACGCAATCCCGCTCTAACCTAATGCAGCGAATTACCACCGGAGTGATTCAGTTATTTTCTCGCGGAAACCCCTTAGCGGTGTCCTGTACGACCTTTGGCGCCGCGATTGGGGAGGCAGCTGAAGGGCAGGGCGGAACCTGCTTTTGCTGGTGACGTTGAATGGTCGGACGCCGGGCGTGCTGCGCGCGCCCGGCCGGCTTCCTCCGCGTATCCTGTTGCCATTTGTTGTGCCTCAAGCACTGCCGGCGTTCGCGGTGCCCGGATGTCAACTGCACCGGATCACGGCAAAACGGGCAGTTCTCACGAACGGTGACCCAAGGCGCCGAAAGACTTGAATGGCCGCTCCTATCGAAGATTATGCGCTGATCGGTGATTGCGAGACCGCAGCTCTCGTCAACCGTAACGGCGCTATCGAGTGGCTGTGCTGGCCCCGTTTCGAATTCCGGAGCCGTATTTGCGAGCCTGCTCGGCACTGCCGACAATGGCCACTGGACCATCGCACCGGTCGACGATACGGCAAAGATCGTCCGCCGTTATCGCGGCGATACCCTGATCCTGGAAACTGACTTTGAAACGCCCGACGGCGCGGTGACGCTCATCGATTTCATGCCGTTGCGATTTCAAGCCGAGCGGCCCCATGACACCAGTCACTTGGTCCGCATCGTGCGCGGTCGCCGCGGCACCGTCGCAATGAAACTCGAACTGACCCTGCGCTTCGATTACGGTTCGGTCGTGCCATGGATCACTCGCAGGGACGGCAATACGCTTCAGGCGGTGTGCGGCCCCGACATGGTGGTGCTGCGGTCCGCCGTCGAGCTGAAGCCAGAGGGCTTTCGCCATCATGCGACGTTCGATGTGTCGGCCGGCCAGGACGTGGCGTTTTCGCTCGGCTACGGCCCCTCCTTTTGTCCGCTGCCGCGGCCCATCAATGTCAAGAGGGCATTGGAGACCACCGCCCGATCGTGGAAGGAATGGGCCGAACAGCGCTGTGATTTCGGTCCTTATTCGGAGGCGGCCAAGCGCTCGCTGATTGCCCTCAAGGCGCTCACCTACCGCCCGACCGGTGGCATCGTTGCCGCGCCGACGACTTCGCTGCCGGAGGCGCTCGGTGGCAATCGAAACTGGGATTACCGCTACTGTTGGCTGCGCGACGCGACATTCACGCTGATGGCGTTGATGGCCTCAGGCTATCATCATGAGGCGGCTGCTTGGCGCGGCTGGCTTCGCCGCGCGGTCGCGGGCGATCCGGCCCAAGTGCAAATCATGTACGGGCTCGCGGGCGAGCGGCGCCTTGCCGAATGGACCGTGCCCTGGCTCCCAGGGTATGAAGGCGCAGCACCCGTGCGTGTCGGCAACGCGGCCGCCGGACAGCTTCAACTCGACATCTATGGCGAGGTGCTGGACGCGCTCTATCAGGCCAGCGTCTCAGGCCTTACGAACGGTGATACCACCCTCAAAGAATCGGACTGGGACCTGCAATGCGCCCTCGTTTCGCATATCGAAACGATCTGGCAGCAGCCCGACGAAGGCATTTGGGAAGTTCGCGGACCGCGCCAGAACTTTACTTATTCCAAGGTCATGGCGTGGGTGGCATTCGATCGCGCCATAAAAAGCATGGAAAAATGGAAGCTGGAGGGGCCGCTGGCACGGTGGCGCGAACTGCGCAGCCGCATTCATGACGAGATATGCGCGAACGCGTTCAACAGGGAGGTCGGCGCCTTCTCGCAGAGTTACGGGTCGAAAGAACTCGATGCCAGCGCGCTTCTCATTCCGCTGGTCGGCTTTTTGCCCGTCGACGATCCGCGCATCCGGTCAACAATAGAGGCGATCGAACGCACGTTGATGCGGGACGGCTTCGTGCTGCGCTATCGGCCCGAGCGCACCGACGACGGATTGCGGAGCCACGAAGGTGCATTTCTCGCCTGCAGCTTCTGGTTCGTCGACAACCTTGTGCTGCTCGGTCGACTCCCCGAGGCGAAGCGCATGTTCGAGCGTTTGCTGGCATTGCGGAACGATGTCGGGTTACTGGCCGAAGAATATGATTGGACCGCAAAGCGTCTGGTCGGCAATTTTCCGCAGGCATTTTCGCATGTGGCGCTGATCAACTCGGCACATAACCTTTACAACGCTGCAGTCCAGGAAACGCCAGCGACGCAACGGTCCGGCGATGCCAAGACGGAGCATCCGGCCCCCGCAGCTTAAAGCGGATTTCGGTCATATCGCAGCGCCGCGCGTAGGGTGGGCAAAAGCGCCCGCCGCCGCCCTTCCATTGGCCCGAGGACTCTCAGTGGCGATTTTGCCTATGCGTCGGCCGATTTTTTATAGCTCCGACAGCGTGGGCAACGCGCCTATTGGTTATACAAATTGGCATATTCGTGTAAGCGCGTTGCCCACCTCAGGATCAAATTGAATGGCGCGGGTTTCCCCATTCCCAAAAGACCTGAAAAGGGGTGCTTGGCGTTGAAGGCAGCCGCGGTCTCAGGAATGACGCGCTCGCACCGCATTCGTGCCGACGCAGCGTGCAGCGAGTGGACGGACCAACAACGAGCTACTCTCTGACCCAGAGTTGCTCGGCAAGCAGAGTGGGTGCCGTTTCATAACAACGCGAAACGCCGAAATGTTAAAAAACTGTAGTCGCCGACTCCGACCGTTCTGGTTAACGCCGATAACGCTCGGAAGTCGACAAATTAGAGCGCGACACTTTGGAACAAAGGGATTTCGGATGAGTTTTCCCGGCGATGTGTTTCTCGGCGGCTAAGTCATCGGTAGGAACCGCCGCGTGTTTACATTGATCCGATGATGGAGAACGCAATGTGGAATAAGCTTGCTCTTGTCGCCACGGTAGCGACGACGGTTGTCGGGGCGGCCTACGCTCAGCAGCCATCGACAATCAGTCCGGCGCCGTCGGTACCTCCTGCGGTGACCACGCCGACGCCGGTGTCTCCGAGCCGGGCTGCGGTTCCCAGCAGCGCGCCTGACCAGGTGTTGACGAACCTGCCGGCCAACGCGACGACCGTCACGAACTACTACAAACAGAATGTCTATGATCCGTCCGAGAACAAGATCGGCGAGATCAGTGACGTACTGGTCACCAAAGAGGGCAGGATCGACGCTCTCATCGTGTCCGTCGGCGGCTTCCTGGGTATTGGCGAAAAGGACGTTGCAGTTCCCTTCACCGCGGTTCGTGGCGAGGAGCGGAACGGCAAGTGGTATTTGACCATGAATGCGACCAAGGACGCGCTAAAGAACGCGCCAGGCTACAAGTATGATCGCAACCGCGCGACGTGGGTCCCGGCCTGACGCCGCGCAACCAACGGCGATGAGTTTCTGACTTTGGCGAAAACATGCCGGAGCGTCTTGGTTTGATAAATGTCCAATAAGAAAAGCTCTGGCGAATACCTGGGCCTGCCATCCGCGTGCAGGCCTTTTTCTTTTTCAAGCGGAAAGGATGATTCTGTGCGCAGGTCAAACGCTGGACTACTGCGCCACGGCGTCGTCGGGTCCGGTATCGAGATTGAAGGCTGCAGAGAACAGTGCCTTGGTGTAGGTCGATTGCGGGTGGGCGAAAATTTCGTCGGCTGGGCCCTGCTCGACGACCTTGCCATTGCGCATCACAATCAGCTTGCTGGCCAGCGCCGCCACCACCTTCAGATCGTGCGAAATGAACATGTAGGTTAGGTTCTTGCGCTGCTGGAGTGCGCGCAACAAGTCCACGATTTGCGCCTGGATCAGCATGTCGAGCGCGCTCGTCGGCTCGTCGAGCACGACGAAGCTCGGCTCCAGGACAACCGCGCGGGCGACCGCGATGCGCTGGCGCTGTCCACCGGAGAACTCGTGCGGGTAGCGGAACCGGGTTTGGGGATCGAGGCCGACTTCGTCGAGTGCGCGAATCACGCGTTCCTGTCGTTCTGTTTTGCGAAGGTGCGGCTGATGGATCGGCAGACCTTCCTCAATGATGTCCTCCACCGCCATGCGCGGGCTGAGGGACCCGTAGGGGTCCTGAAAAACGATCTGCATGTTGCGCCGGAACGGCCGCATTTCCTTGAACTTCAGGCCTTGCAGCGCGCTTCCCATGAAGACAATGGGGCCCTCGGAGGACACAAGCCGCAGGATGGCAAGGCCCAACGTCGTCTTGCCTGAGCCGGACTCGCCGACGACGCCCAGCGTCTCCCCCCGCCTGACCTCGATCGAAACGCCGTCGACCGCCTTGATGTGTCCGACCACGCGGCGGAGCACGCCCCGCTTGATCGGAAACCAGACTTTTAGATCGTCGGTCCGCATCATCACTTCGGCCTGCGGATTGATCGGCGCCGGGCTGCCCTTCGGCTCGGCGGCAATCAATTCGCGGGTATAGGGGTGCCGCGGCGCGGCGAATACCTGCGCTACGTTGCCCTCTTCGACAATGCGTCCCTGCTTCATTACGCACAGGCGGTCGGCCACCTTGCGCACAACCGCGAGGTCATGTGTGATGAAAAGGATCGCCATGCCAAGTCGAGCTTGGAGGTCCTTCAACAGTTTCAGGATCTGCGCCTGCACGGTGACGTCGAGCGCGGTGGTTGGCTCGTCGGCGATCAGGAGCTCCGGCTCGTTGGCGAGCGCCATCGCGATCATCACCCGCTGCCGCTGGCCGCCGGACAACTGGTGCGGGAAGCTGGCGAGGCGGCTCTCCGGCTGCCTGATCCCGACCTGCGTCAACAACTCGATCGTGCGCGCGCGTTGGACTGCTCCGGTGAGGCCGCTGTGCAGAAGCAGGATCTCGCCGATCTGTTTTTCGATCGTGTGCAGCGGATTGAGCGACGTCATCGGCTCCTGGAACACGATCGTGATGTCGCCGCCGCGCACGCGTCGCATGTCGCGCTGACGCAACTGCATGAGATCGCGGCCCTTGAACATCACCGCGCCGCCGGGATGCCACGCCGGCGGATAGGGAAGGAGGCGCATGACCGAAAGCGCTGTGACCGACTTGCCGGAGCCGGATTCACCGACCAGAGCCAGCGTCTCGCCCTTGGCAATGTCGAACGACACCCGATCGACGGCGAGCAGGCGATGATCGCCGCGGCCGAACGCGACCGAGAGCTCACGGACCGAGAGCAGCGGCGCATTCGCAGGCAGTTGGGTAACGGAATTCACGATGACCTGCTTTCGAGAATATCATCGAGCGTGAACGGGTTGATGCTCAGCCTGCGCATGCCCTCCGGCATCGGCAAACGATGGTCGTCGGTGATGAAGAAGCCGCAGGCTAAAGCCTGCGCGGACGCGAGATGCACCGCTTCGGGAAGCCTGGTCGATGCGCGCCGCGCCCGCAAGCCGGCCGCGCTGGCGAGGATGTCGCGCCGCACAGGCAGAACTTCGAAATGGGATCCGGAGACGATCATGTTTTCATAGCCCTCGGCCAGATCGGCAGCGTCGCGTTCAAGCGGTTTGACCAGCACCTCCGCAAGAGTTCAATTCGCTTGTAGCCCCGGCAATTTCGCCAGCTTCGATCGCCTGAAAAATCCACCAGGCGTGATCGGAATGGGCGCCGACATGCTCGAACGCCGCGATGAATACGTTGGCGTCGAGGTACACTCGCAGCGTTGTCCTGCTCCACGCTGTCTTGCTCAACGCCGCGCCCATTCGTCCCGAAGTGCTTCGACATGCGCGCCGATCTCACCGCCGGAGGCAAAATGCGACCGACGCAGATGCTTCCAACGAGAGAACTGGCCAGGCGTCGACTCGTCCCCATGGGACGCGCGTGATGGGCCAGCCGAGGGGGCGACCAGGAACGGCTTGCCTTCTTCCCCCATGCCTGGGCCTTTCTCCAAGGCGGCAAGCGATGCCGCAGCTTGGCCGCGCGCATGCAGGCGCGACAGCAGTTCGGCGGTGATTTCGGGATGGCCCCGACGGCGCGCCGCCTCGGTGATCGCCCACCAATAGGCGGCCGGAATCGAGCCCCGCTGCTTCCAGGCTGATACCGTCGGATAAAGAACGCCGACATCGCGACCAAGCGCGGCGTCTGAGGGCCATGCAGCCAAAATATCCGCGATCGTTTGCATAATGTCTACATTTAAGCGACGCACCCACAACTATCAATGCAAAACGCATTTTTTACCTAAACGTTTTGCGTGGATCGAAGGCGTCCCGTGCTGCTTCGCCGATGAAAATCAAGAGCGAAAGCATGATGGCGACGGTAAAGAAACCGGCCAGTCCGAGCCAGGGAGCCTGCAGATTTGCTTTGCCCTGCTGGAGCATCTCGCCCAGCGATGCTGACCCCGGCGGCAGGCCGAAACCGAGGAAGTCGAGCGCGGTCAGCGTCATCACCGATCCCGACAGGATGAATGGCAGGAACGTCATGGTGGCGACCATGGCGTTCGGCAGCAGGTGGCGGAACATGATGACCGAGTTGGTGACGCCGAGCGCGCGCGCCGCCTGGATGTACTCAAAATTGCGTCCGCGCAAAAATTCCGCACGCACCAGTCCGACCAGCGACACCCAGGAAAACAGCAACAGGATGCCGATCAGAATGAAAAATCCCGGCGTGAACATGGAGGAGATGATCAGCAGAAGGTAAAGATCGTTGATCGAAGTCCAGATCTCGATGAAGCGCTGGAACAGGAGATCGGTCCAGCCGCCGAAATAGCCCTGCACCGCGCCGGCGGCGACGCCGATGATCGATGATACGATCGTCAGCACCAAACCGAACAGCACCGAGATGCGGAACCCGTAGATCATGCGGGCAATGACGTCACGGCCCTGGTCGTCGGTGCCGAGCCAGTTGTATTCGAGGCCCCGGCAGCCGGGAACATGCAGCTTGTCGGCGGCCTCTTTGCACTCCGCCTCGGTCAAGAGCCAAGTCGGCTTCGACGGCGCCGGCGTCGGGAGGTCAAGGTTGTGCGTGTCGTAGGAGAAGCGGATCGGCGGCCAGACCATGTAGCCGCCCTTTTCGGCGATGAGCTTTTGCAGATAGGGATCGCGATAATCCGCGGCGGTTTCGAAGTCACCGCCGAACGCCGTTTCGGGGTAGTCCACCAGCATGGGGAAATACAGCTGTCCCTCATAGCTGACGACATAGGGCCTGTCGTTGGCGATCAGTTCGGCAAACAGCGTCACCACGAACAGGACGAGGAAAATCCACAATGAAACATAGCCGCGCCGGTTGGCCTTGAAATTCTCCCAGCGCCGGCGATTGAGCGGCGACAGCGCGAAACGCGACCGCGGGACCGGCACGACGACCCCGACCACATCCGGTTCGACGATGACCGGGGCGGCCTGGGTTTTCGGGCCGACGAGCTGGGCGGTCTGCCCGCGAGCATCGATGACCGGAGCCTGATCGGTGCGGGCGTCCATCTCACACCTCGCGCGTTTCGAAATCGATACGAGGATCGACAAGCGTGTAGGTGAGGTCAGAGACGAGGTTGAGAACCAAGCCGACCAGCGAAAATATATAGAGCGTTGCGAAGACGACGGGGTAATCGCGATTGAGCACGCTCTCAAACCCGAGCAGCCCGAGGCCGTCGAGCGAGAAGATCGTCTCGATCAGCACCGAGCCCGCGAAGAAGGCATGAACGAAGGTGCCGGGAAAGCCGGCAATGATCAGCAGCATGGCGTTGCGGAAGACATGCCCGTACAGCACCTGCCGCTCGTTGCATCCCTTGGCACGGGCGGTCAGCACATATTGCTTGCGGATTTCATCGAGAAAGCAGTTCTTGGTGAAAATCGTGAGCGTTGCAAAGGCGCCGACACCGAGCGCGATCAGTGGCAGCGTCAGGTGCCAGAAATAGTCGAGGATGTATTGCGGCCAGGACATCATCGCCGCATTGTCGGAGTGCAGGCCGCGCAGCGGGAACCAGTCGAAGAAGGATCCGCCGGCGAACAGCACGATGAGCAGGATCGCGAACAGGAACCCGGGAATTGCGTTGCCGAAGATGATGACGCTCGAGGTCCAGATATCGAACGGCGCGCCGTCCTCAACCGCCTTTTTGATTCCGAGCGGGATCGAAATCAGGTAGGTGGCGAGCATCATCCAGATGCCGAGCGAAATAGAAACCGGCAGCTTCTCGCCAATCAGCTTGATCACGTCGATGTCGCGGAAATAGCTCCTGCCGAAGTCGAACCGCGAAAAGTTCCACATCATGATGAAAAAGCGCTCATAGGCCGGCTTGTCGAAGCCGAACTGCTTTTCAAGACGCTTGATGAATTCCGGGTCGAGACCCTGGGCGCCGCGATATTTCGAATTGGCGGCGTCGAGCGCAGACGCCCCTTGCGGCGTGCCGCGGGCGCCGAAATCGCCGCCCGCCGACCCGGAGATCCGGGAGGTCGCCCCGGTATCGGCGCCGGTGAGCTGGGCGATCACCCGTTCGACCGGCCCTCCCGGCGCGAATTGCACGACCACGAAGGACACCAGCATGATCCCGATCAAAGTCGGGATCATGAACAGCAGGCGACGGACGATATAGGCGCTCATGCGGGTACGATGCTTTCGGCGCTGTCGCGGACAGAGAACTGCCGGTCAGAGGTCGTCGGTTAAAGACTGACTTACCTGTCATGCCCGCGAAAGCGGGCATCCAGTAACCACCGCGTCATCAACTTGTGCACCGATCGAAATCCTGGGGTTGCTGGATCGTCCGCTTGCGCGGACGATGACATTCATGGTGATTGTTTCCGTGGCAAACACCAGAGCGGATTCCGGTCATATCGAAGCGCCGCGCGTAGGGTGGGCAAAATCGCCCGCGGCCTTCCTACCATTGTCCGATACTCTCGGCGGCGATTTTGCCCACGCGGTCGGCCAATTTTTGATAGCTCGGACAGCGTGGGCAACGCGCCTATTTGTTGTACAAGTGGAATGGTCGTGCAAGCGCGTTGCCCACCCTACGATCGATCTGATTCCATCTGATCGGAACATGCGCTAGCCGGCCTTTTGCGGCCTGGGGGCCTTCTCGGCGTCGTACCACCAATTTTCCGGAATGCCGCGCGCATAGGGCGGAGTCCGGTCGGGATGTCCGAACACGTCCCAATAGGCGATGCGGTGCGAGGGCTTATACCAGTGCGGGATCCAATATTGGCCGGCGCGCAGCACGCGATCGAGCGCGCGAGCGGCGATCACGAGATCGTGGCGGCTATCTGCCGCGATGACCTTCTCGATAATGTCGTCGACCGCCGGGTCGGCGATGCCGGCGATGTTTTCCGTGCCCTTCGTCGCTGCCGCGGCGGAAGAGAAATAGGTGCGCAGCGCGTCGCCTGGCGTGGTCGAGAAATTCATCCGCAAAATGGTGACATCAAAGTCGAAATCGTCGACACGCGCCTTGAACTGGACCGGATCGACGAGACGTACCGTCGCGGTGATGCCGAGCGTCGCCAGGTTCTTGATGAACGGCATGTGATGCGGCTCGAATGACGGCTCATCGAGCAGGAACTCGAACGCGATCGGCTCGCCGCGCGCATCGACCCGCTTGCCGTTGCGCACGGGAAAGCCCGCTTCTTGGAGCATTTGCGCGCCCTTGCGCAGCAGCGCGCGATCCTGGCCTGAGCCGTCCGAGACCGGCGGCACGAACGGCGGACCGAAGACCTGGTCGGGAACCCGGCCGCGCCATGGCTCAAGCAGCTTGAGTTCTTCCGGCGTCGGCACTCCTTGCGCCATCATGTCGGAATTCTGAAACACCGAATGAGTGCGCAGATAAGCGCCGTACATGATGACCTTGTTGGTCCATTCGAAATCGAAGGCATAGCACAGCGCTTCGCGCAGTCGCGGATTGGCGAACTTTGCCCGTCGCGTATTGAAGAACCAGCCCTGGCCGCCGGAGGGGGTATCGTCCGGGATTTCCTCGCGCTTGACGCGGCCATCGCGGATGGCCGGAAAATCGTAGCGTGTCGCCCAGGTGCGTGAGGTGAACTCCTCACGGAACAGATAGCTCTTCGCGGTGAAGCCCTCGAACCCGACATCGCGGTCGCGATAGAATTCGTAGCGCACGACGTCGAAATTGTTCTGCCCGACATTCACCGGCAGGTTTGCGCCCCACCAGTCCGGCACGCGCTGATATTCGATGTAGCGGCCCGCCTCGAAGCGGCCGACGCGATAGGCGCCGGAGCCGAGTGGAATGTCGAGGGTCGATTCATCGAATTTGCGGTTCGCATAATAGGCGCGGGAGAAAATCGGTAGGCCGGCGACGAACAGCGGCACGTCGCGCGCCCGCTTGGCCGCGAATCCTACCGTCACCGTATCATCCTCCGCGGCAGCGCCGAGCATGTCGCGCAACATTTGGGTGATGATCGGATGGCCCTGCTCTTTAAGGGTCGTCAGGGAAAACGCGACATCGGCGGCGGTCAATCGGCTGCCGTCATGAAACCGCGCTTCCGGGCGGATGTGGAAACGGTAGGTGAGGCCATCGGCGGAAATGCGCACCTTATCGGCGGCAAGTCCGTACATGGCGTCGGGCTCGTCCTCCGCCCGTCCCATCAGCGTGGCGAAGGTCAGCTCCATGCCCTGCGCGGCATCGCCCTTGAGGATGAAGCTGTTGAGCGAGTTGAAGGTGAGGAAGTTCTGGTTGAACGCCCGGCTTGGCCCGATCTGGGAAAACATGCCACCCTTCGGGGCGTCCGGGTTGACATAATCGAAATGGCGAAAATCCGCCTTGTATTTCAGGTCGCCGAAAGCGGAAATGCCGTGCGTCTCGATGTCAGCCGCCGCTTCGGCGCCAACCACGTCGACGCTTCGCAACATGGCATCACCGGCGACGGCACCGGCCGCGAGTGTCAGCACGCGCCGACGCGAGAGGGGAGGGGAGATCACTGCCGGCCTCCGGTCTTCGCCGCCTTGGCGGCATCCCACCACCACACATTGAGGAAAGCATCCGTGCCGTATTCCGGCAGAGCGTCCGGGTGGCTGAAGCGATCCCAGCGCGCGGTGCGAACCTTACTGTAGGTCCATTGCGGAACGACGTAATTGTTCCACAGCAGCACACGGTCGAGCGCATGAGTGGCCGCGACCAGTTCCCCCCGATTCTTCGCGAACACGATGCGATCGATGAGCTTGTCGATCGCCGGGTTCTTGATGCCGACGAAGTTTTGCGACCCCTCCTGGGTCGCCGCCTTCGATCCCCAATATTCGCGCTGCTCATTGCCGGGCGAAAGCGACTCCGGCCATGTGCCAATGATGATGTCATAATCCCACTTGCGCTCACGGTTCTCGTACTGCGAGGGGTCGACCGTGCGCACGCTCACCGTCATCCCAAGGCGCTCCAGGGCGGGCTTGTAGAACAGGATATAGCGCTCGGTGGTGGGGTCGTCGGCCAGGAACTCGACGGTCATCGGCTCCCCGGTCTTGGCATTGACGAGCTTCTGGTTGCGGATTTGCCAGCCGGCTTCCCGCAGCAGGCGTGCGGCCTCACGCAGATTGTTGCGCACGTTTTCGGCACTGCCGTTCACCGGATTCGTGTATTCGGTGGTGAACACTTCCGGCGGAACCTCGTTGCGCATCGATTCAAGAATCTCGAGCTCCTTGCCCGTCGGCAAGCCCGAGGACGCAAGCTCCGTCCCTTCGAAATAGCTTGCGATCCGCTGGTACTGGCTGAAGAAGAACTGTTTGTTCATCTCCTCAAAGTCGAGCGCAAGGTTGAAAGCTCGGCGCACCCGCGGATCGGCAAACTTGGGCCGCCGGGTGTTGAAGGCGAAGGCCTGCATGATACCCTGGTTGCGGATCGGAAACTCCTCTTTCACCACCCGCTTCTCATTGATCGCCGGAAAGTCGTAGGCCGTCGCCCAGTTGCGCGCGACGTTTTCGTAGCGCCAGTCCGCCTGGTCCGCCTTGAAGGCTTCGAACGCAACGGTGGTGTCGCGATAGTAGTCGAAGCGCAGCTCGTCGAAATTGTTCTGGCCCACCGACACCGGCAGGTCCTTGCCCCAATAATCCTTGACCCGTTCGAGCGTGAGCGAGCGACCGGCCGTGAACTCCTTGATGCGGTATGGACCGCTGCCGAGCGGCACTTCGAGCGTCGTTGCGGTGATGTCGCGCTTCTTGCCCGAGCGATCGGTGCCTTCGAACCAATGCTTCGGAAGCACCGTGATCTCGCCGACGATTTGGGGCAGTTCGCGGTTCCCGGTGCTGTCGAACGTGAAAGTCACATCGCGTTCGCCGGTTTTTTCGACTTTGGAGACGTGCTGATAATAGGCGGAATAGGCGGGATGGTTGGTCTTGAACGCGTCGAAGGAGAAGATCACGTCTTCGGGCGTCACCGGCTTGCCGTCTTGCCATTTTGCGTTCGGCCGCAGCCGATAGGTCGCGCGCGAATAATCGTCGGCGTAACTGACGCTCTCGGCCAGCAACCCGTATTCGGTCGACACCTCGTCGAGGGAACGGACCATCAGCGTGTCGAAAATCAGACTGACCCCGGTTGCCTCGCTGCCTTTGACGCCCGCGACCACCGGATTGAAATTGTCGAAGGTGCCGATCACGGTCATGCGCACGGTGCCCCCCTTGGGAGCATCTGGATTGACGTAATCGAAATGCTTGAAATCGGCAGGGTATTTGACATCGCCAAACAGTGACAGGCCGTTCCGCCAGACCGTCCCGCCAGTCGGCTGCTGGGCCGCGGCGACAGCAGCAACCAGGAAAACGGGAGCGGCGATCAGGACAGCAGCGACGCAATTGCGCATCAGTGACCCGGCGTTCAATCCGGCCTCCATCATTCCATCCGGCCCGGCCGGCCCGGCGCCCCGCCGGCCCGGTGGCTGCAAAACATATACCTTGTCTTGGGATTGCGGCGCTACCGTGCCGCCAGGCGTCGAAAGGACGCCATTGCGGAGCGCTTACTGGCCGCAGCAACGGCGGCCGTGAGAGGAGACATGCGGGCGCGGACAGGGCAGGGAGCCTGGCAGCGCTACTGCTTGGCAGTCGGCAGCGGTTTCGGATTGTCCGAAAGCGTGTTGAGATAGGCGATCACATCCGCGCGTTGGTTTTCGCGCGGCAGGCCGGCGAACGTCATCTTGGTGCCGGGAACGAAGTCCTGCGGCTTGGTCAGAAATTTGTTCAGGTCATCGACCGTCCAGGTGCCGCCCTTTGCCTTCATCGCGTCGGAATAAGTATAGTTCGGCGCGGAGGCTCTGGGCCGACCGACAACGCCGTAGAGATTGGGGCCGACCGCGTTGGGACCGCCCTTCTGGAAATTATGACAAGTCATGCATTGCCGGGCGATCTCTTCGCCGCGAGAGGGCTCGGCGCTCGCCAGCAGCTTCTCGATCGGTTCCTGTCCGGCTGCGGGCTGATTGGATGTGGCGGCAGATGAGGGCGCCGCTTCCTGCTTCTTCGGAATCGCAATCTCGTAGCCCGGCTTCGTCGGCGTCGTCGGCGCGAAGATCGCCTCCGCCCCGATATTCAGCGCGACGAGGAAAAGCCCGGTTGCCAATAACGCACCGAGAATCTTGTTGATTTCGAAAGAGTCCATTCAGGTCCCGTCCGCCAGGCTCGGAGTCGGACATCTGGCCAAGGTCGCGAATGTCTGGAGCAATAGCCGCTTTGATGCCGCGCTGGCAACTCGCATGTCCCGCAATGTTGCCGCAACCGGCCGATAGGTCACGGGCGCTGCGCATCGCTCCCGATCGAGGACGGTGCAGCGAACTCACGAAAAAAGCGCACCTATGCAAACCGTGATCATCATCCCCGCGCGCATGGCCGCGACCCGGCTGCCGGGCAAGCCGCTCGCCGAGATCGGCGGGAAGCCGATGATCGTCCACGTGTTGCGCCGTGCCGAAGCGGCGGAGATCGGCCCCGTCTTCGTTGCGACCGACTCGCGCGAGATCGCGACGGCGGTGGAGCAGGCCGGCGGACGCAGCGTGATGACAAGGTCCGACCACGTCTCCGGGTCCGACCGCATCTTCGAGGCCTCCGGCTTGGTCGGCGCGGCGGCGCCGGCCGAGGTCATCGTCAATATACAGGGCGACCTGCCGACGATCGCTCCCGGCGACATCAAGGCGGCGCTGACGCCGCTCGCCGATCCCGCGGTCGATATTGCGACCATTGCCGCCGAGATCACCGCCCCCGGGGAACGCACCGATCCGAATGTGGTCAAGGTGGTCGGCACGCCGGTCGGCGCGTCACGACTGCGCGCTCTCTATTTCACCCGCGCCAGCGCTCCTTTTGGCGAGGGGCCGCTCTATCACCATATCGGGCTTTATGCGTATCGTCGCCAAGCGCTGGAACGCTTCGTCGCGCTGCCGCCCTCAAGCTTGGAACGCCGTGAGAAGCTCGAGCAGCTGCGCGCGCTGGAAGCCGGAATGCGCATCGATGTCGCCCTCGTCGGCTCGGTGCCGCTAGGCGTCGATACCCCGCAGGACCTCGCGCGCGCACGTGCGCTCCTGGCCTGACCGCCGCGCCGGGGTGCCTCACAGCAGCGTGCCACGCAGGACGAGCGCAGCGACGCCGAAATAGATCACGAGGCCGCTCACATCGACCAGGGTGGCAACGAACGGCGCCGAAGCTGCCGCGGGATCGAAACCGAGCGCGCGCAGGAGGAACGGAAGCAACGAACCGACCATCGAGCCGAATGTGACGATGCCGACAAGGGCCAGCGCGACGGTTAGTGCGACAAGCATCCAGTACGGGCCGTAGTCATAGATCCCGAACAACTGCCAGATCGCGATGCGGCCGATGCCGATGAGGCCGAGAATGGCGCCGAGTACGAGGCCGGCCGGCAATTCGCGCAGCGCCACCCGCCACCACTCGCCAAGCCCTATCTGTCGCAGCGCCAGCGCGCGGATCAACAGCGAGGTCGCCTGTGAACCGGAATTGCCGCCCGAACTCATGATCAGCGGGATGAACAAGGTCAGCACCAGCGCTTTCTCGAGCTCGCCCTGGAAGCCTTGCATCGCCGATGCGGTCAGCATCTCGGATAGAAACAACGCGCACAACCAGCCAGCCCGCTTTCGAATCATTCTGGGCGAAGCTGATGTCCATATAGGGCTCATCGAGCGCCTCCATGCCGCCGAAGCGCTGCACTTCCTCGGTTTGGCGTCGGATCATCTCGTCGATCACGTCGTCGACGGTGACGATGCCGACGAGGTGTCCGATGCCGTCGATGACGGGTATCGCGAGCAGGTCGTATTTGGAGATCAGCCGCGCCGTGTCGTCCGCGCTGGCAAGCGGCGATACGGCGACCGGAGGCCGCGGCGGCGCCGCCGCCAGCACCGGCAGGTCGGGGTCTGCGGTGATCAGCCGCCGCAGCGGCATCGCGCGCAGCAGCACCTTGGTGCGAGGATCGAGAATGTAGATCGCGTAGATCGTCTCCCGGGTGCGCTCGACCAGGCGAACATGCTGCAAGGTCTGCCCGACGGTCCAGGTTGCGGGAACGCTTACGAACTCGGTCGTCATCAGCGAACCGGCGCTCTCCTCGGGATAGATCAAAAGCTGCTTGACGGTCGCTTGCGTCTCGGCATCGAGACGCGCGAGCAGGTCGGAACGGCTCGGCTCCTCAAGGTCCTGGAAAATATCGGCGACACGGTCGGCCGACATGCCGCTCAGCAGCGCAAGCACACGATCTCGTGGCATCGCTTCGATAACCTCCGCCGCATCGGCAAGAATTGGGTTATCGAGAACGGCAATCGCGAGTTCGATGGGCAAGTTGAGCAGCACTGCCATCGCGACTTCGGGGTTTTGATCGTTCAGCGCTTCGGCGATGTCGGCCGACCGTTCCTTGGCCAGCCGCGCCGCAAGCTCGGCAGGATCGACCATCTCCTCGGATTCTACGGTTTCGCTCATGGCTTGCCCCTCGCTCAGTTCGGCATTCGGCCGCGGACCTGGCGACGCCCCGGAACGTCTCCGGCCGAAGTGTCGGAGGCGGATCACCGTGCTTGAATATCGGATTCTGCGCCCGCGGAAGTGCTACGCCGGCGCAAATTTCTGGCCCCCGCCCAACTGGGCCCGCTTTCAAGCTAGCGCAGGCGCGCCGGCTGAGGCAGTTATTTTTATCGATCCCGATTGCAATGATGCGGATGGCGCGATCGCGGCTATGGGGGCTCCGCGGGGGGCGACGGGATCAGGCGGCCCGGCGCTCGACCGGGCGCGTTGTCAATTCCAGCAAATGACCGAACCGCAACACCACCAGCGTGAGCGGCCGCTCGACCCGGGTCCCGTCCAGCAGACGAATGAGGTCGTCCACCCCTGCCACGGTTTCGTTATCGAGCTTGACGATGATGTCCTGCGTCTGCATGCCGGCGGCAGCAGCGGGACTCTCCGGTTCGATTCCCGTCACCAGCGCCCCCCGCCGGCTGTTGAGGCCGAATTCATGAGCATAGCGGCGCGGCACCGGGACCGTCTGGGCGGACACTCCGATATAGGCGCGTCGCACCCGGCCATGGCGGATCAGCTCGCCGAGCACGAATTTTGCGGTGTTGCTCGCGACCGCAAAGCAAATGCCCTGGGCGCCGGCGATCACCGCCGTATTGATGCCGACCACCTCGCCCCGGGTGGACACCAGCGGGCCACCGGAATTGCCGGGGTTGAGGGCGGCGTCCGTTTGCACCACGTCCTCGATCAGCCGACCGTTGGAAGCGCGCAGCGAGCGTCCCAGCGCGGACACCACGCCAGACGTAACGGTGAACTCGAAGCCCAACGGGTTGCCGATGGCGATGACGATCTGGCCGCGTCGCAAAAGCTTCGAATCGCCGAGCGGGGCGGATGCAAGCTGCCGGGCGGTCGTCACCCGTAGCAATGCAATGTCGGTGTCGCGGTCTTCGCCGATCAGCCGCGCCTCCATGGCGAGGCCCTCGCTGTTGGCGAGCATGGCCTCGCGATGGCCGTGGACGACGTGACTGTTGGTGAGGACGAGGCCATCCGGCGAAATCACGACGCCGGAGCCGAGGCCGCCCTGCGGCCGCCCCTTGCCGGACGTTTCGACCCGAACCACAGCAGGACCGACACGGTTGACCACCACGGCAATGCCATTGGACAGCGTATCGAGAAGCGCGATCGATTGGCCGTCGGCGTTGCGATCGTCATCGCGTTCCGGCTGGCGGTCGACCAACTTGGCGGGAAGTTCATGAGCAAGGTCAAGCATGGAACTCATATGGGTTCGGAGACTATGTTTCGGAAGCCGGGTCCCTGGTTACAGCATCAGCAGGCCGGAGCGGATTGCGATCGCGACTGCTTCCTGCCGTCCCCCGGCCCCGAGTTTCTCGGTGATCGAGGCGACATGGAACTTGGCGGTGCGCACCGAGATCGATAACGCGCGAGCAATCGTCTTGTTGGATGCCCCCTCTGCCAACAAAGCGAGCACCTCGCGCTCACGCGCCGTCAGGTCGGCGCCGTCGATCTCGCGGTCTTCCCGCGTGCCATCCTCTGCCCAAACGCCAGGTGCGACGCCATCGCGCGGCGCCATCGCGATGGCTCCGGCCACCGCCGAAATGACCGTACCGAGCATTGCCTCGTCGAGGCCGGGCGGGATCACGGCGCGAACATCGCCAGCCCTGCCTCGGCGTCTCCACGCGAGCACTGCGAGCGCAGGGACCGCGCATGCTGAGGGGCCTATCCTTTCCGACGACAGCTCGGTCACGATCAGATCGGCGTCGTCGCTTGCCCCTTCCGGCACGGAGATGCCCGCCTGTTCGCAGGCGCTGGCAAGCCGGCGTCGCAATTCGGGCGAGGTGACACGAAACGCGATCCGCACCGGCGGCGGAGAGGGGTCATGCGCCATCGTCACGCCGCGGCCTCGCCGCGATCGTCACATCGACAGTCGAGCGCGCCCCCGCCCGGATCAGCTCGACGGCTTTTTTCTGCCCCACTGTGTCAGGTCCAAGCTCCCGGTAGAGGCTGCGCACGCCTGTGACTGCCGTCCCGCCCAAAGTGAGGATGATATCGCCCTGAAGTATGCCGGCCGCCTTCGCCGGACCCGCGGGATCGACGGTCACGACCATCACGCCGCGGCGCTTGTCGCCGCCTTCGTCAGACGCGACGGACACCCGCTGGAGTCCGACCCCCAGATAGCCGCGGGCGACATGACCCTTGTCCTTGATGGCCTGCACAATGCGGGCGATGGTCGCGGCGGGAATGGTGAGCAGGGAGCGTCTTGGACCGAACACAGCCATGCCGATCAAGCTGCCGTCGGCAGCCAGCACGGCTCCCCCTTCCGCCATCGCCGGAAGCCTCGCATCGATCCGCAGGCGGGCATCGATCAGGCCGCCCTGGCTGCTGCGCCAAGCCGGCCCGGCGATCGAGACAATCCCCTGTGCGGCGACAAGGGTGTCATTGGCCCGACCGACCACCAGCGCGAGTTGTCCGACGCGCAGTTCCGCGATCGGCACGTGCCTTGTAAAGGGAGCCGCCGTCGAACCGGGCGCAGCAAAATTCAAGACCGCGATATCGGTGCTCGGGTCGCGGCCCGAGAGCGTGGCCTCGATGCGTTGTCCGTCGGGCAAGCTGAGGCCTAGGGAGGCGTCGCGTTCGATCGTCTCCTCGGCGCTGACGACCAGGCCGGGCTGCCACAGGATGCCGCTCGAGGTTCGATAGCCGCGTCCGTGAACCGCGACGATCGAGGGCGTGGCTGCGGCGATTACCGCCGCAAGCTGGTTGGAGAATTGCAACAGGCCCGGCGCGATACTGCCGGATGGAGTGGATGCTTCGGGTTGCGAAGATATTGTCATTATTTCCTCCGTTCACGCCTGCCAACGTGGGACGGCTTCCACCGCCAGACAACTGGCCTGATGACCAGGGTGATCCGCTTGCGTTTTTGCGGGGTGTGCCGCAAAACCCGCTCGCGGGGCGTCGAGACACGTGACACGTGGCGAAGCGGGAGCCGGCCGGAGGCGGAGCGATGAATTTTGCTGCGGCGCGCCGCGCCATGGTGGACGGGCAAATCCGCACCAATGATGTGACCGACCTCGGTCTTCTTGCCGCGATGCTCGAGATTCCACGCGAGGCTTTTGTCCCGGCGCAAATTGCGCCACTAGCCTATCTGGATCGCGACCTGCCCTTGAACGCGAGGCACAAGGGGCTGCCCGACGATGAGGATTTCTCGGGCGCGGACGGTCCGACGCCCGCTGAACGGCAATTGCGATGGCTGATCAAACCCGCGGTGCTGGCACGCCTTATCCAGGCAGCAGCGCCACAGCCGCATGATCGTGCGCTCGTTATCGGTGCCGGCACGGGCTATTCGGCGGCCATCTTGAGCCGGCTCGCAGCGGCGGTCACCGCATTGGAAGAAGATGTCGCACTGGCCCGCCGGGCACAGTCTATCGTGTCCCAGCTCGGCATCGGTCATGTGACGATTGCAACGGGCGCCCTTGACGCGGGCTGGGCGGCTTCAGCCCCTTATGATGTGATCCTTCTCGATGGCGGTGTCGAACTGGTGCCCCAACCGCTCTTCGATCAGATGGGCGGGGACGGTCGCCTGGCCGCGGTGATCCGGCAAGGCGCGGTCGGGAAAGGGACCGTGTTCGTTTCCGATAAGGGTGCCGTGAGCGGTCGCGTGATTTTCGATGCCATGGCACCTCCGCTGCCTGGCTTTGCTCGGCCTCCCGCTTTCGTCTTCTGAGTTGATGTGTATGCGCCGCGCTTGCGCATGATCCCGAAAGTGCAGACTTCTTCGGAGGAGATGCGGACTTCTTCGGAGGAGATCATGCGGAAAATGAAAGTCTATCGAACGAGAAGAGAATTTGCGCAAAATCAACGATGATCGAGCCGGAGGCGGTTCAAACTGAACGCATCCCGCTCTAGTTCGGTCTAGTGCAACGCATCTCGCGCTGTACAAATGTCTGGCAATGGTAGGTCGGTGCGATGGTCTAACGAACGAAAGTGCTCAGACACCTTTCGCTGTTGCGATTTTACATCAGTCGATTTTTTTCGAAGTGCTTTTGTGAATCAAGGCTTTGCGCGCGAAGCCCGTTACGTTAGCTGCGATACTGGTGATGTAACTGTGATTCGCTGGTGGGGACCGGCATTCACGGTTAATGGGTGAGGGTATCTTGGGGGTCGGGGCAACTTTTCGACTCAACGCGATTGTTTTTGCCTGTTGGGCAGCGTCTTGGGTAGCCTGCTTAAGTCTGCCGGCGAGCGCCGACACGCTTGAACAGGGCCTGATTTCAGGCCTACCAGAACAATCCGCAACTTAACTCGCAGCGCGCTGTCGTCCGCGAAACGGACGAAACCGTGCCACAGGCGCTCTCCGGCTACCGGCCTACAGTCAGAGCGACTGTCTCGTCTGCCGAGAATTACCTCTCGTCGGTTTCGAAGGGCATCGGCACACAGGAACAAACAATTCAGACCCCCACCGGGAGTACCACGATAAATCTCCCAGGCCGTGCTCCTGTCTATCCCCGCAGTTCCTATATATACAATAATCCGGCTGCCGGCATTACTGCTACCCAAACTCTTTTTAATGGATTCCAAACCGGCAATCGGGTCCGACAAGCTGAATCCAACACATCGGCGGCACGGGAAGCGTTGCGGGTGGCCGAACAGACGATCCTGCTCAATGCTGCCACGGCCTATATGAACCTGCTGCGCGACGGCGCGCTGCTGGAGCTGAACCGCCGCAATGTCGAAGTGCTCCAGGAGCAGTTGCGACAAACACGCGACCGCTTCATCGTCGGCGAAGTGACTCGCACCGACGTGGCCCAGGCCGAAGCGCGGCTGGCGCAGGGACGCGCCGCAGTGCTGTCGGCGGAAGCGCAATACGCGCTGTCCAAGGCCACATATCGCCAGGTTATCGGAGTTGAGGCGGGAACGTTGACGCCGGCGTCGCCGGTCGATCGCTTGACGCCGCGGCGATTGACCGATGCGATCCAGATCGCGCGCGCCCGCCATCCGAGCGTCGGCGTCGCCATGTTCGGAATTGATGCCGCGGTCCTGCAAGTAAAAATCAATGAGGGCGCGCTTTACCCAACCGCAACCGTCGTCGGCACCATCCAGCAGGAGTGGGGCGAGCAAGCGTTCAACCTCCAGCAACAGTTTAACGCGTTCGTCCAGGGCCAGATTAGCATCCCTTTATATCAGGGCGGGGCAGAATATTCTTCGATCCGACAAGCGAAGGAGACCGTTGGGCAGAAGCGCATCGATCTTGAAACCGCGCGCGACCAGGTGCAGGCCAATGTGGTGACCTCATGGGGCCAACTCGATGCGGCCAAAGCTTCCGTCCTCGCCAATCAGGCCTTCGTTGCTTCCGACGAAATCGCGCTCGACGGCGTTCGCGAAGAGGCCCGGGTTGGCCAACGTACCACGCTCGACGTGCTGAATGCGGTCCAGGAACTGGTCACGTCGCGGACGCAGCTGGTCGTCGCGCAGCACGATCGGGTGGTCGCGTCCTATACTCTGCTGGCATCGGTTGGCGAACTCAACCTTCCCAAGCTCGGACTCAAGATCCCGCTTTATGATCCGATGGTCCATTACCAACAGATACGCGATGCGTGGTCGGGCGTACGCATCCCTGACGGGCGCTGATCTTCGCCAGCGGCGGCTCGGCCTCCGCGACAAGCCGGGCGATACCGGAATGCTTTCCTCTTGGGTTAAAAACAAAAGGCCGCCCGCGAGGGCGACCTTGGCGACTTCGTGCACTCCGCCGAAGGAGCTTGTCAGCCCGTGAAGGCGGCGCGGCGCTGCTCTTCGACTTCGCGCTGGCTGGTCGGCCGTGCCGGAAGCTGGAGAACGGTCGCCTCCTGGCCTTCCCGCAACGCGGTCAACAGCACGATCTGGCCGTCAGGGAACTCGAGTGCGTCGTGATGCACATGCGGGGTCTCCTTGTCGACTTGACGGAAGATCGCGGTCCTGTGCTTCACGGTCCTCACGCTCTGCCCGAAGAAACGTGGCGACTCGATCGCCACCTCGGCAGGGAAGGCGATCTCGGTGCCGGGAAGCAGGCAGACCGCCGTGGCGCGATCCTCCGCCGCGCCAAACCCTCGTGTTCCGGTGCCGAAATTCCGCGTCGTCAGCTTGTCGCCGACAGCCGCTGGACGTGATGCGACCCCTTGTAGGCTGTAGTCACACATGGCGAGGAACTCCTGTCTTAGATGCCCCGGTAGCCCCAGCGATGCTTTTCCAAGCGCTTCCCTGCCCGGACCCTGACCGTTCAAGCTTTGATGTCTCACGCCTCGACCGCCCAAGCCATGACCACTCGGGTCTTGACTGCTCAATGCCGTAACGATTGAGCCCAGGTCGGTTGCTGCTTTTGGCGTCGAAGCCGTGACCGTCGCTGACCATGAACGCGCAGGGCCTTGGCAATCCACCCCGGCCAGGAGCCGGCATGGAACTGAGCAACTTGGTATGTACATTTGGCGAAACTGAGGCTGTGACTGATGTCACAACGCCGCAGCTGTCACCGACAACGCATCACGATAGGATTACGTTGCAAGAGGCGTGCAACACGGCGAAGCGTCAGGAGGACGCGCTTCGCATCCCGGGAGCCCAATGTCGGATGACGCACACTCGTCCGGCAGAGCACTTGGCGCGGCTCGAAGCTGAGGCTAGCGGGATGCGCTCGGTTTGCCTCGCCTCCTCGGCTCTCTTTGGTTTTTGCGCATGGTCTTGACCCGAAAGGTCTGCAAGTTTTCGGGCTCGTGCGCTAAACAGGCGCGATGACCCAGTCAACCGGACCGTTGAACGGAGTGCGCGTCTTTGACCTTACGCGCGTGCTTGCAGGGCCGACTTGCGTGCAGATGCTCGCCGATCTCGGCGCCGACGTCATCAAGATCGAAAAGCCGGGCAGCGGCGACGACACCCGCGGATTTGCGCCGCCCTATCTGCCGGGGACGCGCGAAAGCGCCTACTTTGCAGGCACTAACCGTAACAAACGATCGGTGACCCTCGACATCGCGACTCCCGAGGGTCAGGAGATTGCGCGTAAGCTGATCGCTCAAAGCGACATTCTCGTAGAGAATTTCAAGGTTGGGGCGCTTGCCAAATTCAGGCTTGGCTATCCTGAGCTTCACGAGCGCTTTCCTGCGCTGATCTACTGCTCGATCACCGGGTTCGGCCAGACCGGCCCCTACGCGCAGCGTCCCGGCTATGACGCCCTGGTCCAGGCGATGGGCGGCGTCATGAGCCTCACCGGGGAACCCGACGGCCCGCCCCAGAAGGTCGGGGTACCAGTCGCGGACCTCTTTGCCGGCCTTTATGGCTGCATCGGCATTCTCGCGGCCCTGCGCCATCGCGACGCCACCGGGCATGGCCAGCATATCGACATCGGTATGCTGGATGCGCACGCCGCCTGGCTCGCCAATCAGGGCATGAACTATCTCGCCACCGGGGAGAACCCGCCGCGGCTCGGCAACGAGCATCCCAACATCGTGCCCTATCAGGTGTTCGCAACCGCAGACGGGCACGTCGTGCTCTCGATCGCCAACGATCCGGCATTCAAACGCTTTTGCGAGAACTTTGGTCTTGAAAACCTCCTCGCCGACGAACGTTTCGCCACCAATGCGGCGCGGGTCGAAAACCGCAAGCTTGTCATCGAGACGCTGGTGCCGGTGATGCTGACCAAAACAACGGCCGGATGGGTCGAAGGGCTCGAAGTGCTCAATATCGCCGGCGGCCCGATCAATACCTTGAAGGATGCCTTTGCGCACCCGCAGCTGCAAGCGCGCGGCGTCGTCTTACACATGTCGCACCCGGCGACCCCGAACGGCGTCGACGTGATCGCGAACCCGGTACGCCTTTCCGAGACGCCGGTCGACTATCGCCTGCCACCTCCACAACTCGGCGCCCACACCGACGAGGTGCTTTCCGAACGGCTGGGCTTGAAGGCCGCAGAACTGGAGGCTTTACGCGCCCGCGGTATCATCTGAACGTGGCGCTCGCGATCGCGCCAACTCGCCGAGCGGCACGGAAGCGACGTTTGTCGCGCCCTCGCGCCGCCAAAGTTCGATCGAGGTGCCGAGCGACCAGCTGCGATCAAAAGTCCCCGTGGTCCGACTGCGGGATCGGGGTCGGGTTCTCCTTGACGTAATCGACGTTATTCTCGGCGCAGATCGACTCGCTCCAATTGTTCTTGTCCTTGCGCCAGCGCTTGGTCGCGTACATGGGTTCGTTGAACGTGCCCGGGTCTTCGATCTTGATGAAACCCTCCAGGAACTTGTTGTCCGGTGTGACCTTGAAGCGCTCCACCACATGGATCTGGTCCGTGTGAGGGGTGCGGAACATGTCGATGAACTTGAGCGGGTGCGCTTTGATCCCAATGGTGTCGATGACCAGTTCGCCATTTTCATAGTGGCCGATCGATTCGCCATACCAGGACTTGGTGATCTGATCCGAATGCTTGTCGGTGAGATAGATCCGGCGCACCCACTGGTCGCGCTGCCAGATCATCCACACCTCGTGCGGCTTCTGGATGAAATAGAGCGGCTCGGTCGTCCACAGCAGTTGTCCGGGCACGCCGCCGGGCCAGCATCGTGACTGCGCCAGAAACGGAATCCCGACCTCACCGGACAGCACTTCCTCGTTCGATTTGCGCATCTGCTCGGCCGCCCATGGTTTCAGGATCGGGTCCATGTAGTTGCCGAGCGCCGGTGTCGGCCGGCGGGTTTCGTTGCCGCGGAGCGGGTAGTCGGGATGTTGATGGATCGGACCCCGGAACCCGGCCGGCGGATCGAACCAACCGGTTCCGTAGCGGGCAATGCCGCCATTGATCGTCAGCGGGGTCCAGGCCCAATCCTTGGATGAACCGAGATCGGGAATATCGCTGGGTCCCTCGGCGCGGCCAGCACCACTGCCGCAAATCGCAAGCGCTGCGCCGATGAGGATTGCGGCCGATCCCGCACGGCGGGCGAGCGGCCTCATTAAGGATGCCAGTCCGAAGATCGCGTTCATCTGCTCCCCATGTGCGGGCGGCCTTCCAATCCGGAAGGACGCGTGGAGTACCGTGCGTGCTGCTTTCCGCCATTAACCAAACACTTGCTTCCAGCGTTCATTGGCGACGCTACCGCAACTGCCCGGCCGCGTCGAGATGTGCGAACCGGCCGCGGAGGATCATGAGCCAATCTGCAAATCCTCGAGCCGCGCGAGATAGCGCACCACGATGCCGGCTTCGCTGAACATTTCCTGCACGATTTTGAAATCGGCACCCCATTTCGGCTCGGCAAAATCGGGCTCGTAGGCGACCACCTCGGACAGCCCCGCCTGGATGATCGCCTTGGCGCATTCGACGCACGGAAACCATGGCACGTACATGACGCATCCTTTGAGTGAAACGCCGATGCGGGCCGCGTTGTAGATGGCGTTGCGTTCGGCATGCGAGCTCCCACAGGTATTTTGCCCCAGTCTCGCGCGAATGCCGCGCCTCGATGTCGTCGCGCACGCCGCGGGGAAAGCCGTTAAAACCGGTCGATCTGATCTCCTTATCGGGACCGACGACGACCGCGCCGACCCGGCGTCCCTTTTCCTTGCTCCACCGGGCGATCTGGTGCGCCAGCAACATGAACCTTTCGTCCCAGGTCCTCGAAAACATCGCCGTTTGTGTCCTTGATTTTCAGCGAGCAAGGTAGAGCATGTCGACGCGGCGAAACAACGTCGCCACTCCGCTTCACCGGGCGTTGCGGCGAGCGGATATTGTCGCGTGGCGAGCCCTAGCCATTAGCGCAGGATTTTTGCGCCACTGCCAGCTTGCACGACGCGTTGGCGCGGGTCACCATGGGCTGCCTCGCATCGCGAAGGAGACACCATGCGCGTACCCCTTTTCGCTTCGGTTGCAGCGGCCGGGATTGCCGCCTTCGCAGCAGCGGCCTTCGCCGTCGCGGGGTTCGCGGCACCTCGTCTCGGCTCCTTGCTCGCAGATAATCGGCCTGGCGCCGAGCCGGTCGATACCGAACTGGTCATCGCTGTCGACGTGTCCAACTCGATGGACCCGGAGGAGCAGGCGCTGCAGCGCGAGGGCTATATCCTCGGATTGACCTCGCGCGAGTTCCTCGACGCGCTGCGGCAAGGCATCAATGGACGGATCGCGATCACCTATTTCGAATGGGCAGCGATCAACGACCAGAAGGTCGTGCTCCCGTGGCGCATCGTCGACGGCCCGGAAACGGCCGCCGCGGCGACCGAGATCATCCGGCGCACGCCCTATCGCCGTGCACCGCGCACCTCGATTTATGGCGCGCTGCAATTCGCCCGACCGATGTTCGATACCAGCGGCTATGCCGGGTTGCGGCGCGTCATTGACGTCTCGGGCGACGGCACCAACAATATGGGACCGCCGGTGACCATCATGCGCGATCAGGTGGTCAGCGAGGGGATCACCATCAACGGACTGCCGATCATGCTGAGCCGGCCGTTCGGCACCGGGACCGATATCCCTAACCTCGACGTGTATTACGAGGATTGCGTCACCGGCGGGCCCGGCTCCTTCGTCATCGCGATCCATGAGCGCGAGCAGTTCAAGGACGCCACGCGGACCAAGCTGGTGCAGGAGATCGCTGGAGTGACCGGCAAGCCGCGGATCGTCCCCGTACAGGCGAGGCAGCGGCCGCGGGTCTATTGTTCGTGAGCTTAGAGCATGATGCCGAAAAGTTGCAGACTTTTCGGACAAACATCATGCGCAAAATCAAAGAGATGCGAGGGGAGGGGGAGG
The DNA here is from genome assembly GCA_963844635.1 of uncultured Alphaproteobacteria bacterium. Lineage (GTDB taxonomy): Bacteria > Pseudomonadota > Alphaproteobacteria > Rhizobiales > Xanthobacteraceae > JAJPKK01. The sequence goes on along the minus strand of CAWJPD010000005.1, from coordinate 463,773 downwards.
CGATTCAAACTGAACGCATCCCGCTCCAGAGTATGATGCCGAAAAGTCGCAGACTTTTCGGAAAGACATCATGCGCAAAAAAGAGATGCGAGGGGGAGGCGTTTCAAACTGAACGCAAGGCCATTCCAAAGCCGCGGGCCTGCCAAAAGGGGGTCTCCCGGCGGCGATCGATCAGGTGTCGCCGAGAATGCGGATAAAGCTTCTTCGCACGCGAGCCTGGGTTTCGGTGAGGTGCGCTTCGAGCGTCTGGAAATCCGGCAGGTCGGCCGCGCGGGCAAGCAGCGCCATCAGGCTGCCGCCCGCGGATTTTGGATCGAATGGGCCAGCGACGCACAAGCGCAGGATCTGGCCCAGGTCGTGATAGAGCCTAACCGCAGGCCGCAGAATGTCAGCCTCTTGAGGCGGCAGAATGCCGAGCTTCACGGCCTTGTCGAAGACGCCGGCAGTCGAGGTATCGAGGATGCGGGGCTGCGCCGCCGCATGAACCAGCTGAAGATATTGCGCGATGAATTCGAGGTCGACGAGGCCGCCGGCTGCGTGCTTCAAGTCCCAGCGCTCGCCGTCGCCCTTCTCTGCGGAAATCGCGCGGCGCATCTCCACCGCGTCGAAAGCAACGGCCTCGGCGTCGCGTGAGGTCGAGAGCACGCTGCGGATCACGGCCTCGACTCGCGCACGCAAATTCAGGCGGCGCCGAGACCACCCGCGCCCGCGTCAGCGCCATGTGTTCCCAGGTCCATGCCTCGTCGCGTTGATAGGCCTCGAACGCGGCGAGCGAGGTCGCCACCGGGCCTGAGCGTCCGGACGGCCGCAACCGCATATCGACGCGATAGAGCTGGCCGTAATTGGTCGGAGTGGTCAACGCGCTGATCAGGCGTTGAGTGAATCGGGCATAATACTGACTGGCATAAAGCGGGCGCGCGCCGTCGGACTCCGGGCCGGCACCGAAATCGTAGACCACGATGAGGTCGAGGTCGGAGGTCGCAGTCATTTCGCGGCCGCCGAGTTTGCCCATGGCGAGCACGGCGGCATTGCCGCCCGGCACGTCCCATGGCTTGACCGCAGGCTCTCGATGACTTTGCCGTGGAGGGAGCGCACGATGGTGTCCGCAAGCGAGGCGAAGGCAAAACCCGGCCTGCTGCGCCGAGACGGTGCCGGACAGTATGCGCGCGCCGATCAGAAAGCCCTGCTCCTGGCCGAACATGCGGACGCGGTCGAGGAACTCCTCGTAGGAATGCGCCTGGTCGAGCGTGCGCGACAAGCCGAAGGACAGTCCGTCCGGCGCCCGGCAAGGCACCGAAGAACGCGGGATCGACCAGCGCATCGAGCACCTGCGGATGCTGGGCGAGCGTATCGGCGAGCGGCGGGGCGGTGCCGAGCACGCGCGCGACCAGTGCCACCAGGTCGGGATTGCGCAGCAGCATGCGAGAACAGCCGCGCGCCGCCATGCAGGTTGCCGAGGAAGCGGTCGAAGGTGACGAGCGCGGCGTCCGGATTTTCCGCCTTCGCGATGTGATCGATCAGGGTCGGAACGAGATCGACGAAATGGGACGCGCGCCGCCTCCCCCTTCAGGCCGCGCGGTGCGCCGGCAGAGCCAGCGCCGCACCGTCGCCGAAGCTTCGAGCGGGTGGCGGAACCCCATCTCACTAATCTTGCCAAGCGTTTCGCGCGCGTCGCCCTCGGGCGGGAACACCAGGCCGCGCCGCGCGGCGGCGGCGAGCGGCGCGTGCTCGAACAGCCGGGCATAGTGGCCCTCCACGGCCGTCAGGTGGCGAAGCAGGTCGCGAGCGAAGGCGTCGCGAGCCGGGATAGCCGAGAAAACGCGCAAAGCGGTCGAGTTCGGCGCGATTGCTGCGGCAATGTATGGGTCTGCTCATCGGTCACCATCTGCAACCTGTGCTCGACCGTGCGCAGGAACCGGTAGGCCGCGTCCAAGGTCGGCGCGCGTCGATTCGTCGATCTAACCGCCGGCTGTAAGCTCGCGCAGGGTTGCAAGCGTTTCCGTGCCGCGCAGGTTGTGGATTGCGGCCGCCGGCGATCAGCTGCTGGGTTTGGACGAAAAACTCGATTTCGCGAATGCCGCCACGGCCGAGCTTTATGTTGTGGCCTTCGACCGCGATGACGCCATGGCCGCGATAGGCGTGGATCTGCCGCTTCATCTCGTGAATGTCGGCGAGCGTCGCGATAGTCGAGATATTTGCGCCAGACGAAGGGCGCGAGATTCGCGCAGCAGCGCAGCGCCGGCCGCCGCGATCGCCGGCGCAGACGCGCGCCTTGATCATGGCGGCGCGTTCCCAGTTCTGGCCGCGGCTTTCGTAGTAATCGAGCGCTGCAGGGACCGAGATCGCGATCTGAGTCGAGGCGGGGTCGGGCCGCAGCCGCACATCGACGCGAAAGCACATAGCCGTTCTCGGTGCGCTCTTGGAGGAGTTTGACAAGCTGCCGTGCCAGCCTGACATAGAATGCTCCGGCTTCGCTCCCCGGCACCAACGCAGGCGCCTCAGGGTCGAAGAACAGGATGAGGTCGATGTCGCTCGAATAATTGAGTTCGTTCGGCGCCCATCTTGCCCATGGCGAGCACGATGAGACCGCAACCGCGTTCGAGATCGGCCGGATCGAGAGGGGCAAGCCTGCCCGCCCGGGCAGCCGCGCCGAGCACGTAGCGCAGCGCCGCCCCGACCGCCGCGTCGGCTACTTGCGTCAGTGCGCGCGTGACCTGCATCATGTCCCAGATGCCGCCGATGTCGGCGAGCGCGATCAGCAGCGCCGCTTCTGCCTTGATGGTACGAACAAGCTGCATGGCTGCAGCATCGGACTCGATGGCGGTTATGCGCGCTGACGCCTCGGCAACGCATGCCGCGAGACGCGCATCGGGGTCGGATGTCACGATTGTAACCAATCTCGCTGGATCGGCGCGGATCAGGTCCCAGAGATAAGGCGAGCACGACGCCACCGCCTCGATCAGCCCCCGCAAGCGAGGGTGCGCGCCGGTCACTTTGCGGAGCTCGCGCCCCTCGCCTGAATCGCCAATCTCATCGAGCCAAGCGCTGACGCCGGCGCAACCGGCCGCATTGGCGAGAGCAGTCGGCGTTGCGATGCGAGTGGCCAAGTCTTGTGCCGCGAGGCCGTGCGTCGACAAGTCTTGAGGCTTCAACGGCGGCCCGCCAGCGATGTCAGGCGGCGCGCCGCGACCTGTCGGTGCGCGGCAGGGCGATCTTCGCCCGCAGTCCCGGACCGTTGTCCTCGAGCTTGAGCTCGCCACCATGAAGGCGCGCGACCGCCGAAACGAGGCTCAGCCCGAGCCCGGAGCCAGGCTGCGATCGGCTCTGCTCCAGACGCACGAAGCGGTCCACCACGCGGGACCGTTCGCCTTCGGGAATGCCGGGACCATGATCGCTGACAGTCAGCACGATGTGGTCCTTGTCGGCGCTTGCGCTGACGAGAATGCCGGGCATTTCCGCCGGAGCCGCGGCGTGGCCGTTGATGGCCGCCGGCTTCGGAGCCGCATATTTGATCGCGTTGTCGACGAGGTTCGCCAGCGCTTGGCTGACCAGTTCGCGATTGCCGTTCAGCGCAGCCGGTTCGGCGACGTTGACGGCGAGCTTCAACCCGCGGTCCTCGGCCAGCGGCTCGTAAAGCTCGCTCACGTCGCGCGCCACATCGCCGACATCGAATTCGGCCATACCCTCGCGCACTTCTCCGGATTCGGCGCGCGCGATCATCAGCAAGGCATCGAATGTGCGGATGAGACCGACCAATTCCTCGATCGTCTGTTCGAGCGCGCGCCGGTAATCTTGTTCCGTCTTTGCCGTGCGCAATGCTTCTTCGCAGCGGTTGCGCAGCCGGGTCAGCGGTGTCTTGAGATCGTGCGCGACATTGTCCGTGACCTCCTTGAGGCCGCGCATCAGCGAATCGATGCGCTCCAGCATGCCATTGAGATTGGAGGCGAGCCGGTCGAATTCGTCCCCGGTGCCGATCACCGAAAGCCTGCCTGAGAGATCGCCCGCCATGATGGTCTGTGCCGTTCCGCTCATTGCCTCAACCCGATTGAGAACGCGACGGCTGACGAACACGCCACCGATAATGCCGAGAACCGCGACAAGCGCCACCGACCAGCGCGCAGCCAGCGCAACGATGTGGAGCATGCGCGCGCGCTCCTCGAGGTCGCGCCCGACGAGGACGCGGATGCCGCCGGGAAACCGCGCTACCCGTACCAGGGCGTCGTGCTCGGCCGTTTCCGGCTCCTCGAGGCGACGATAGGCGGTTTCGACAAATCCCTGTTGTTCAAGGATTCCCGGTTCGAGCGATCCCACGTTGCCTGCCAAACCTTCGCCGGTCGGCGTAGTGACGAGGTAAAGGCTCGATCCCGGCCGGCGTGAGCGTATCTCGATGATGTTGACGAGCCGCCTGATACCGGACTGGTTGTATTGGTTGGCGAGCGCTTCGACCTCGGCATCGACGATGGTGACGATCTGTTCGTTGATGAGGCGGCGCGTGTTGAGGGCAAAATATCCGAGCAGGAACGCTGCAAATAACGCAAATACTCCGAGATAGAGCAGCGTCAGCTGGAATGCGGTCGTTCGCAGCAGTTTACCGATTGCTGTCACGGATCATATACCCTGCGCCACGCACCGTGTGCAGCAGCGGCTGCGCGAAGCCCTTGTCGATCTTGGAGCGCAGCCGCGAGATGTGCACGTCGATGACATTCGTTTGCGGATCGAAATGATAGTCCCAGACATTCTCAAGCAGCATCGTCCTGGTGACCACTTGGCCGGCATGCTTCATGAGATATTCCAATAACCTGAATTCCCGCGGCTGGAGCAATATCTCTTCCTTGCCGCGGACGACGCGATGGGAGAGGCGATCGAGTTCGAGGTCGGCGACCTTGTACTGGGTGCCTTCGCCTCGACCGGCGTGGCGCCGCGCCAGCACCTCGATGCGGGCCAAGAGTTCGGCAAAGGAATAGGGCTTCGGCAGATAGTCGTCGCCGCCGGCCCGCAAGCCCCTGACGCGGTCGTCGACGGCGCCCAGTGCCGACAGGATCAGGGCCGGCGTGGAAATGTTCTGCGCCCGCAGTCGTCCGATCACGGCGAGCCCATCGAGCTTCGGAAGCATGCGATCGATGATCAGGACATCGTAGCCGCCGTCAAGTGCCAACCCCAAGCCCTCCTCCCCGTCGCCGACAATGTCGGCCACGTGCCCGACCTCGCGGAAGGCCTTGAGGAGATACTCTGCCGCGTCCCGATCGTCCTCGATAATCAGCAAACGCATAGATGCCACCGCCGAGAATCAGCTCCTCGCGGCACTGCCGGAATCGGGCGCGCACGACGCACGGGCGACCGCAAACGGAAAGGGCGGCGGGCTTGCCCACCGCCCCCCCACCATAGACCCAGCGGGGGCGATGGATGCCGGGTTCTGTGGTTCCTCGACCAGATATGGGGACAAATCGGTGCGCGTCCACCTCATCCGTTGATCAGTGATAATGACTGTAGGGACGGGCCGAAGCCCGTCCCCGACGAGACCGCACCGCCGTGGGGCGACACATGGAGCGGCGCAGTCCCATTACGAATTAGGCATTGCCGATCGGGATGGCGACGAAGCGCGTTCCGTTGCCCGATTTCACCCGCATCAGGACCGTCTTGCGACCACCCGCCTGCGCGTCCGCAACAGCCTTGCGGACGTCCGCCGGCGTCGAAACCGCCTTGCCGTTGATGTCGAGGATCACATCGCCGGTCTGGAAACGATCCGCCGACGCGCCATTGGGATCGACCTCGGTCACCACGACGCCGTCGCCGCCGTTGCGTGAGGGAGCAAGCGACAGGCCGAGCTTCGGCACCTCGCTTGCCGCGGGCGCCTCGCGTTCACGCTGCTCATTGGCGCCGGTCCGCAGCTCGCGCGGCAGCTCGCCGAGCGTCAAGGTGATGTTGTCCTCGCGCCCATTGCGGACGATCCCGAGCTTCACCGAGGTCCCCGGAGCAAGAGCGCCGATCCGGCGCGCCAGCGTACGGGCATCCTCGACCATGTCGCCGTTCACCGACACGATCACGTCGCCGGCCTTGATCCCCGCCCGCTGGGCGGGACTGCCGGGTTGCGGCTCGGCAACCAGCGCGCCGCGCGCATTCTTGAGATTGAGGCTCTCGGCGATTTCGCCGGTCACCGGCTGAATCTGAACGCCGATCCATCCGCGCGTGACGGTGCCACGATCTTTCAGCTGGTCGACCACCGACTTCACGGTGTCCGCGGGGATGTCGAAGGCGATGCCGACATTGCCGCCGGACGGCGAGAAGATCGCGGTGTTCACGCCGATGACGTTCCCCTCCATGTCGAAGGTCGGACCGCCGGAATTGCCCTTGTTTACGGCCGCATCGATCTGGATGAAGTCGTCATAGGGGCCGGCGCCGATGTCGCGGCCACGAGCGGACACAATGCCGGCCGTCACGGTGCCACCGAGGCCGAACGGATTGCCGACCGCGAGAACCCAATCGCCGATGCGCGGGCTCTTGCCCGACAGTTGGACGAACGGAAAGTCGTTGCGGCCGTCGACCTTGATCAGGGCGATGTCGGTTCGAGAATCGGTTCCGATCACCTTGGCGGTGTAGGTCTTGCCGTCATCGGTCGTGACATCGACATGTTCCGCCTTGTCGACGACGTGGTTATTGGTCACCGCATAGCCATCGGCCGAGATGAAGAAACCGGAGCCCTGTCCCATGGTGAACTGGCGGCGCTGCCGCGGCGCAGCCGGCTGGTCGTCATCGGGCCGGCCAAAGCCGAAGCGTTGACCGCCGCCGCCATCCGGCAGCCCGAAACGTCGGAAGAAATCCTCGAAGGGGGAGCCGCGCAGCGGATTGTCCTCGTTCTGGCTCTGGCCGCTGCCCGCATTCATCCGCACCTTCACGGAAATGACGGCTGGCTTGACCTTCTCGACGATGTCGGCGAACCCGACAGGATGCTGCACAAGCTGGGACTGCGCATACGCAGGCGTCAGCAAAGCCGTCCGGGGCGCGAGACCGAAATCGCCATATACCAGGGCGGCAAAGCCGGCCACGGTCGCAAGCAAAACAACCCGACGCTTGGGCAGCAGGCGATGCGCCGATGCACGAAATGCGCTCGCAGACATGTTTCTTGGCTCCATTCGAAGTTTGAAAGCGCTTCGCAAGCGCCGTTGCGCCTTAGATGGGGAAGAGTGCCTTTCCGCATGCTGACCAGAGCATTAAATTTTGGTAAGCTTCCCGAACAGTTGCAGCTGGGGCAAGCCTGATTTAGCTTGTTATGGAAGCGGTTGACGCGAGTTCCCATGACCAACACGACCCCGGGAATATTCGGACCGGAACCGTCCTGATCAGCCTTCGCAGCTTCCAACCTTGTTACCCGTGCCGAGGCGTCGTCGAGGAAAACCGGCTTCGAGCAGGACCGTCGCCCGCAGGCGGGCAGAGGAGCCTTTGCGTAGCGCAAGCAATCGGGCGGACCCCACCGGCAGGCGCACTGCGAGGCAAATGACGGGTCACAAGAAAGACTTCATCCGAACGCGATCCGAACCGGCGCGCCGGCATCCCTGCCGACGCGGTGCAGACACTCATCTGTGTGCGAGACTGGCGACCGCGCCGGGGCTGCCGCGTGCCGGCCGGTCGCACAGGTGCCCGCGGATCAGAACAAGCCGACGATCTTGCCGTCCGAGCCGACATCGATCGAGTTGGCCGACGGCACCTTGGGCAAGCCCGGCATCGTCATGATTTCGCCGCAGATGACAACAACGAACTCGGCACCGGCGGAGAGGCGCACCTCGCGCACCGGTATGACGTGGCCTTCCGGCGCGCCCTTGGCGTCGGGATTGGTCGAGAAGCTGTACTGGGTCTTCGCAATGCAGACCGGCAGCTTTCCGAACCCCATCGCTTCGAACGAGGCGAGCTGGTCGCGCACCGACTTTTCGACCGCGATATCGCTCGCGCGATAGATTTCCCGGGCGATGGTGCGGATCTTTTCGAGCAGCGGCATTTCATCGGGATAGAGCAGCTTGAGCTTGCTCTTGCCGCTCTCGGCCACCTTGACGACAGCGCGCGCAACGTCGGCCGCTCCCTGACCGCCCAAGGCCCAATGGTCCGCCATCAGCGCCTCGACGCCGAGTTTTGCGCAACGCGATTTCACCACCTCGATCTCGGCGTCGGTGTCGAAGCTGAACCGATTGATCGAAACCACCGGGACAAGACCGAACTTGTGCAGGTTTTCGATGTGACGTTCGAGATTGGACATGCCGGCTTCGAGCGCCTTTACGTTCTCGGCCTTGAGATCGTCCTTCTTGACGCCGCCATGCATTTTCAGCGCGCGGATGGTCGCGACCACGACGGCGCAGTCCGGCGCGAGGCCGGTCTTGCGGCACTTGATGTCAAGAAACTTCTCGCCGCCGAGGTCGGCGCCGAACCCGCATTCGGTGACGACATAGTCGGCGAGCTTGAGCGCGGTCGTCGTCGCCAGCACCGAGTTGCAGCCATGGGCGATGTTGGCGAAGGGGCCGCCATGGATGAAGGCGGGCGTGCCTTCGAGCGTCTGCACGAGGTTCGGCGCCAGCGCATCCTTGAGCAGCGCCGCCATCGGCCCCTGAGCCTTGAGGTCGCCGGCGCGCACCGGTTTGCGGTCGCGCGTGTAGCCCACGATGATGTTGGCCAAGCGATGCTTGAGATCATCGATGTCGCGGGCAAGGCAGAAGATCGCCATCACCTCGGAGGCGACCGTAATGTCGAAACCGTCCTCACGCGGGAACCCGTTGCCGACGCCGCCAAGCGACGACACCATCGAGCGCAGCGAGCGATCATTCATGTCGATGGCGCGGCGCCAAGTGATGCGGCGGGCGTCGATACCGAGCGAGTTGCCCCAATAGATGTGATTGTCGATCAGCGCCGCGAGCAGGTTATTGGCGGCGCCAATGGCATGGAGGTCGCCGGTGAAATGGAGGTTGATATCCTCCATCGGCACCACCTGCGCATAGCCGCCGCCGGCCGCTCCGCCCTTCATGCCGAAGCACGGGCCGAGGCTCGGCTCGCGGATGCACAGCATGGCCTTCTTGCCGATGTAGTTGAGCGCGTCGGTCAGTCCGACCGTGGTCGTCGTCTTGCCTTCGCCGGCCGGTGTCGGCGTGATCGCCGTCACCAGGATCAACTTGCCATTGCGACGGTCTTTCAGCGACCGGACAAAATCCATCGACAGCTTGGCCTTGTAATGGCCGTAAGGCTCGATCTGTTCTGGCGCGATGCCGAGGCGTTCGCGGGCGATCTCGATGATCGGCCGCTTGTGCGCCGCTTGGGCGATCTCGATATCGCTCTTCGGCGCCGCATGCTGGTTGACCGGCGGGGAGACCTTCTGTTGGGGAGCGGCGGGTGTCATACGAGCCTCGTACCTGTTGAAAGATTGATTCCGGCGGCGTATTCGGCGGCGCCGACTTTTGCGCCTTCGGCCGCACGCACGCGCAGCACCTTGATGCGGCCATCGGCGCACACCACGGTGAAGCCGTCGCCCTCGACAGCGACGATCTCGCCCATCTTGCCGCCGATTCCTTTCGGATCGCGGGCCGGGAGCGGCGTCGCCTCGAAAATCTGCAAGGTCTTGCCGTCGAGCGTCGTCCACGCGGCGGGGGCCGGGTTGCAGCCGCGAATGAGATTGTGAATTTGCCGCCAGGGCTTGCCCCAGTCGATGCGGGCATTGGCCTCGGTGCAGCGGCCCTCATAGGTCGCCGCGGACTCGTCCTGCTTGATGCGTGGCGCCTTGCCGGCCTTGACGAGGTCGACCGCCTCCAGCATGGCGTCAACGCCCATCGGGAACAGGCGGTCGAAATAGACGCTGCCGAGCGAGTCGGTCGCGCTGACCGGCGTTTTCTTTTGCAGCAGCACGTCGCCGGTATCGAGCCCGTTATCGGGCCAGAAGATCGATAGCCCCGTCTCGGCGTCGCCGAGAATGATCGGCCAGTTGATCGCGCTGGGACCGCGGTATTTCGGCAGCAGGGAGGGATGATACTGGATCGACCCATAGGTCGGAATGTTCAGGAACTCGTCGGGTACGAACAGCGTCACGAACGCCATCACCTGAAGGTCCGGCTTGAGCACGCGGAATTCGTCCGCCACCTCCGGCTTGCGGTAGGAGGCGGGCTGTTTCACCGGGAGCTTTGCCGCGAGCGCCGCCTCCTTGAGCGGATCGGCTTTCTGCCCGGGTTTTTCGGGCGCAACATAAACGGCGACGACTTCGTCGCCACGCTTGAGCAAGGCTTCCAGCACGGCTTTGCCGAAGGCCTGCTGGCCGTGAACCACGATACGCATCACTCCCCCTCGCATCAGCGACCGGCAAAGGATATCGGCCGCGGCCGCCCGAGCGGCGGCCCTTATTGCATCAACGGTTACAGGAACAAAAGCGGCCGGTCACCCTCGCAGGAGGAGACCGGCCACAGTTCGACGATGCCGGGTCAGGCGGCTTCCGCCTTGGCGGGCTTGTCCGGCGCGGTGATGGCGCCGGACTTGCGGATTTCGGCGACCTCGTCGTCGGAATAACCGAGCACCTGGGTAAGAATCTCGTCGGTATGTTCGCCGAGCAGCGGTGAGCGCCGCACGTCGGCGACCGAGTCCGAAAGTTTGATCGGATTGCCCACGGTCAGATACGCGCCTCGCGTCGGATGGTCGACCTCGACCACGGTACCGGTGTCGCGCAGCGACTTCTCCTCGGCGATTTCCTTCATCGAGAGGATCGGTCCGACAGGAATGTCGTGCTCGTTGCAGATGTCCATGACCTCGAACTTGGTCTTGGTCATCGTCCACTCCTCGATGGTGGCGAAAATCTGCATGAGCCGTGGCAGCCGCGCCGGCGGCGTTGCATAATCGGGATCGGTCTTCCAGTCCGGCTTTCCGATCAGATCGCAGATCGGCCCCCACACCGGGGCCTGGGTAATGAAATAAATGTAGGCATTGGGATCGGTCTCCCAGCCTTTGCACTTGAGAATCCAGCCCGGCTGGCCGCCGCCGGAATCGTTGCCGGCACGCGGCGTCGCTGCTCCGAACGCGACGCCTTCGCCATACTGGCTGTATTCGGTGAGCGGGCCGTGCTTGAGCCGCTGCTGATCGCGCAGCTTGACGCGCGCGAGATTGAGTACGCCGTCCTGCATCGCGCACAGCACCCTTTGGCCGCGCCCGGTCCGGATGCGCTGGTAGAGAGCGCTGACGATGCCGAGCGCGAGGTGCAGGCCGGTCCCGGAATCGCCGATCTGGGCGCCCGTCACCAGCGGCGGGCCATCCCGGAAGCCGGTCGTCGAGGCCGAGCCGCCGGCGCATTGCGCGACGTTCTCGTAAACCTTGCAGTCCTCATAGGGGCCGGGGCCAAACCCTTTCACCGAGGCGACGATCATGCGCGGATTGAGCTTGTGGATGTGCTCGAAAGTCAATCCCATGCGGTCGAGCGCGCCGGGCGCGAAGTTCTCGACCAGCACGTCGCATTGCTTCACGAGCCGTTCCAGGATCTCTTTGCCTTTCGCGTGCTTGGAGTTGATCGTGATCGAACGCTTGCTGCCATTGAGCATCGTGAAATAGAGGCTATCCGCTCCTTTCACATCGCGAAGCTGTCCGCGGGTAATGTCGCCGATGCCGGGCCGCTCCACCTTGATCACGTCGGCGCCCATATAGGCGAGAAGCTGGGTGCAGGTCGGCCCCGACTGCACGTGAGTGAAATCGAGGATGCGCACGCCGTCGAGCGCGCGTCCGTCGGCCCCCCAAGCTTGGGTAGACGGCGGGGGCAGCACCGAAAAATCCTTGTTGGTGTGAATGGCCATGGCCAAATTTCCTCTCCGTTATTTCTTGCGAACCACGCTTTGCGGGTTGAGGTTGCCGATGCGGCCGCTCTCGGTCCCGGCCGCGGGGTCGATCACGGCGTTGATGAGCGTCGGCTTGCGGGAATCCATCGCGGCATCGATGGCGCGCTTGAGCTCATCGGGCGTCGTGGCTTCCACGCCGAAGCCGCCGAAAGCGTCCATCATCTTGTCATAGCGTGCGCCCTTGACGAACACGGTCGTCGCCGGGTCCGGGCCGCCGGTGGCATTGGCGTCGGTGCCGCGATAGATGCCGTTATTGTTGAAGATCACGATGCAGACCGGCAGGTTGTACCGGCAGATCGTCTCCACCTCCATGCCGGAGAAGCCGAACGCGCTGTCGCCTTCGACCGCAAGCACCGGCTTGCCGGTCTCGACCGCAGCACCGACGGCAAATCCCATGCCGATGCCCATCACGCCCCAGGTCCCGACATCAAGCCGCTTGCGCGGCTTGTACATGTCGATGATGCCGCGGGCGAGGTCGAGCGTGTTGGCGCCTTCGTTCACGAGGATGGCGTCCGGGCGCTCCTTGATCACGGTGCGCAGCGCGCCGAGCGCGCCATAAAAATCCATGGGCGCCGAATTCTTCATCAGCCTGGGTGCCATCTTGGCGATGTTCTCTTCCCGCTTCGCGGTCACCGCGCCGGTCCAGTCGGCCGGCGCTGGCGGCCACTTGCCGTCCATGCCGTCAAGGAGGGCCTTCACGCAGGAGCCGATATCGCCGACGAGCGGGGCGACGATCTCGACGTTGCTGTCGATCTCTTTGGGCTCGATGTCGATTTGGATGAATTTTTTCGATCCGCGCTCGCCCCAGGTTTTGCCTTTGCCGTGCGACAGCAGCCAGTTGAGACGCGCGCCGATCAGCATCACGACATCGGCATCCTTCAATACGGTCGAGCGCGCGGCGCCAGCCGATTGCGGATGGGTGTCCGGCAACAGGCCCTTGGCCATGCTCATCGGCAGGAACGGCACTCCGCTCTTCTCGATGAGCGCGCGAATGGCGTCGTCGGCCTGGGCATAGGCGGCGCCCTTGCCGAGAATGATCAGGGGACGCTTGGCGCTCTTGAGCACATCGAGCGCGCGCTTGACCGCCGCCGCAGCAGGAAGCTGGTCGGGTGCCGGATCGATAACCTTGACGAGCGATTTCGCACCCACCTCGGCATCCATGACCTGGGAAAAAAGCTTCGCCGGCAGGTCGAGGTAGACGCCGCCGGGACGACCGGACACCGCGGCACGGATCGCGCGCGCAACCCCGATGCCGATGTCCGCCGCATGGAGCACGCGATAGGCAGCCTTGCACAGGGGCTTCGCGACCGCGAGTTGGTCCATTTCCTCGTAATCGCCTTGCTGCAAGTCGACGATCTCGCGCTCCGACGAACCGCTGATCAGAATCATCGGAAAACAGTTTGTGGTGGCGTTGGCAAGCGCGGTCAGGCCGTTCAAGAAACCGGGCGCCGACACCGTGAGGCAGATACCGGGCTTCTTTGTCAGGAAGCCGGCGATCGCCGCGGCGTAGCCGGCATTCTGCTCGTGCCGGAACGACAGCACGCGCATCCCGGCGGCTTGCGCCTTGCGGCCGAGGTCCGTGATCGGAATGCCGGGGACGCCATAAATCGTGTTGATGCCGTTCAGCTTCAGCGCATCGATGACGAGATGGAAGCCGTCGGTCAGCTCCCGCTCCGTTTCTGGTGCATTGGCATCTATGCTTTGTACGACTGCGGACATTCGGCTTCTCCAAATTGACGCTAGCGGTGATTTGAATTTTTTGTGGCGATGGTCACCCAGCTTCTCGGGTAGCCGTCGCTGAGATGGCCACCTTCGTCTTGCTGCCGGCGTCCGTCCCATCGAGATAGTCGGCATGTCGGGCGACGTGCTCGGCAAGTCCGAGAGCATGGTTGCGCACCAGCTCCTCGGCGCGCGCCGTATCGCGACCTTCGAGCGCCTGGATGATATTCATGTGATCGCTGATCGAGCGGTCGGCGCGGTCTTCCTCGCCGATCGTCTTCCGCCTGATCATCCGCATATGTGCAAACAGATTGGCGGCAAGGTCGATGAGCACGCGATTGCGGCTCATTCGGATGATCATCTGGTGGAATTCGATGTTGACCTCCGAGTATTCGTCGAGCTTGGCGTGCAGCCGGCCGTCTTCGAAGGTCGTGAACATTGCACGAAGCTCGGCAATTTCTTCGTCCGTTGCGTGTTGCGTGATCAAGCGCGCAGCCATGCTTTCCAGAGCCGCCCAGGCGGTGATCAATTCTATGACTTCGGCCTTCGTCTTGCGCACGACGTAGACGCCGCGGCGCGGCACCGAGCGCAAAAAACCTTCGCGCTCTAGCTGCACCATCGCTTCGCGAACGGGAGTTCGGCTGATGCCGAGATCGTTGGCGAGCGCGCGCTCGTCGAGCCGCACCTCGCCAGGCCGCGCATAGATGTCGAGGGATAGGATGACATCCTTCAATGCGGCATAGGCGCGATCGGCGAAGGTCGAGGTGTGTTCGAGGGGCGCCACGGCGACACGTTCGACCGCAGCGGCGCTGGGGCCACGAGACGTGGCGTTCATTGCAATCTCACCAATCGAGTTGCTCGTTTGTATACAATATACCAGGAACTGGCAAGTAAAGAATTTGTCTGCCAAAAATCGAGCGTTTCCCGTTCCGCCGTGGCAATTTGGATGGATGATCGAGAGCGCCGATGATCTTGAAAGCTCCACCGGTTCCAGCCCGTCGCTGGCGGCCGAATTTTCGCAAGCAAACCGCGCGCAATGGCTCGAACTCGTCGCTGAGGTTCTCAACGGAGCGCCGTTCGAACGGCTAGTCTCAAAGACTTCTGACGGGATTTCGATCGAGCCGCTCTATGACGCCGATCCGGTGGCCGTGCCCGTTCCGGGGCGACCGCCGGCCCGTCCGTGGCGGATTCTGCAACGCATCGAGCATCCCGATCCCGCGGCCGCGCATGCCCAGGCGCGCGAAGACCTCGACAATGGCGCAACTGGTCTTTCGTTCGTCCTCGCCGATGCGATCGGCTCCTACGGATTTGGCGTTGACGCCGAAGCGGCTGCGCTTGCGCACGTTCTCGACGGAATGCTTCCGGCGGCGCGCTGGTCGCTCGATCTGCAATCCGGCGCCGCGGCCGAAGCGCTCGCTGACGCGATCCGCCGAGCCGTTGGAGAAGCCAGTGCGGCACCCGATGACATCGACCTGCGTTTCGGGATTGACCCGCTCGGCGCCTTGGCGACGGGCCGCAGCAGCGGCACAGATGTGTCCGATGCCGGCGCCCGGCTCGCCGCAGTCGTCGGTCGACTGATGACCCAGGGCTTCCGTGGCCCGTTCGCGGTGGCCGACGGCCGCGTCATCCATAACGCCGGCGGGTCGGAGGCGCAGGAATTGGCCTACGCGCTGTCCGCGGCGCTCTGGTCTTTGCGAGCATTGGAATCCGGCGGCCTTGCACTCGAGGACGCTCGCCGCTTGATCTATTTCCGTCTCGCTGCCGATGCCGACCAGTTCCTCACCACGGCCAAGTTCAGGGCCGTGCGCCGGCTGTGGGCGCGCGTCGAACAGGCGTGCGGTCTTGATTCCCGCCCGGCTTTCGTCGCCGCAGAAACGGCCTGGCGGATGATGACGCGCTGCGATCCCGCGATGAATATCGTGCGTGCCACCGTCGCAGTGGCGGCGGCCGGTTTCGGCGGTGCCGATGCCATCACGGTATTGCCCCATACTGCCGCGGTCGGGTTGCCTGACCGCTCAGCCCGCCGCCTTGCGCGCAACACACAGCTGGTCCTGATCGAGGAAGCAAACCTCGCCAGGGTCTCCGACCCGGCCGCCGGCTCCGGAGCCATTGAAACCTTGACTGGGCGGTTGTGCGAAACCGCATGGGACATTTTCCAGGAGATCGAAAAGGAAGGCGGCGCTGCCGCGGCTCTCGCAAACCGCATGATCCAGGTCAAGGTGGCCGCCGTCCGCGCTGTCCGCGAGCGGGCGATTGCGCACCGCCACGACGTGCTCGTCGGTACGACGGAATTCGCCGACCTCGCGGAAGCGCCCATTGCCGTACTCGCCCCCATGCCCCGGGCCGACCCTCGATCAAACGAGAACGAAGGTCCTCTGGCGCGCGATGCAAGTGGGCAGGATATCGCCTTGCCGTGCTCGCGGCTTGCCGAGCCGTTCGAGGTGTTGCGCGACGCCAGCAATCGTTACGCAGAAAAGACCGGCGCGCTGCCAAGGATTTTCCTTGGCAGGCTGGGCCAGCCGGCCGACTTCACGGCCCGCGCGACCTATGCAGCCGACTTTTTTGCTGCCGGCGGCATCCAAGCCCTCGACAGCGGCGGATTTTTGAGACCTGGCGCATTGGTATCGGCATTTTCGGCGAGCGGTGCCGTGCTCGCCTGCCTTTGTTCGTCGGATGCGCTCTACGAGAGCGATGGCGCCGCCGCGGCGAGGGGGCTGAAGGCAATTGGTGTGCGCCATGTCTATCTCGCCGGGCGGCCCGGCGCGCGCGAAGCCGCCTATCGTGCCGCAGGGGTCGATACGTTCATCCATGTCGGCTGCGATGTGTTGGCAACCCTGCGCGCAGCGCATCGACTCCTCGGCATATCCTTGACGGGCGATGCGACCTGATCGATTGCTTGGAATGCATCGTGCGGCTCGCCTGATCCCCTGGCCAGGTTGAGCGCAGCGAAACCCTGGGCTTCTGCGTTCTCGCCGGAACCGTGCGGCCACATCGGTGCTGCCCCCGCTGCTGCGCGGACGGCAGAGGTCTTGGCATTGGATGATCTCGGGGCTGAATCAATCGGGCATTCAGTAGACGACCACGCTCCTGATGCTCTTGCCCTCATGCATGAGATCGAAACCCTTGTTGATGTCGGCGAGCGCCAGGGTATGCGTAATCATTGGATCGATCTCGATCTTCTTCTCCATGTACCAATCGACGATCTTGGGAACGTCGGTACGTCCTCGCGCCCCGCCAAAGGCCGTTCCCTTCCACACGCGCCCGGTCACCAGCTGAAACGGGCGCGTCGCAATTTCGGCGCCCGCCGGGGCAACGCCGATGATGATGGATTGTCCCCAGCCGCGATGGCAAGCCTCCAATGCCTGGCGCATCACCGTGATGTTGCCGGTGCAATCGAAAGTGTAGTCGGCGCCCCCGATCTGGTCGGCTCCGCGTTTGGTCATATTGACGAGGTGAGCGACAAGATCGCTGCCGACCTCCTTCGGGTTGACGAAATGGGTCATGCCGAAACGCTCGCCCCATTCCTTCTTCGCATTGTTGAGATCAACGCCGATGATCATGTCGGCGCCGGCCAGTCGCAGCCCCTGAATGACATTGAGGCCGATACCGCCGAGTCCGAACACCACGCATTTCGATCCCGCCTCCACTTTTGCGGTGTTGAGGACAGCGCCGATGCCGGTCGTGACGCCGCAGCCGATGTAACAGACCTTGTCGAAGGGAGCGTCCTCGCAAATCTTGGCGACAGCGATTTCCGGCAGAACCGTATAGTTCGCGAATGTCGAAGTGCCCATGTAGTGATGCAATTTTTTGCCATCGAGCGAGAACCGCGAGGTGCCATCCGGCATCACGCCCTGCCCCTGCGTCGCACGAATGGCGGTGCAGAGATTGGTCTTTCGCGACAGGCAGGAGGGACATTGCCTGCATTCCGGCGTGTAGAGAGGAATGACGTGGTCGCCCTTCTTTACGCTGGTGACGCCCGGTCCGATGTCGATGACAACGCCTGCGCCCTCGTGCCCAAGGATAGCCGGAAACAGCCCTTCGGGATCGGCGCCGGACAGCGTGAATTCGTCAGTGTGGCAGATGCCTGTCGCTTTCACCTCGACCAACACTTCTCCAGCTCTCGGTCCTTCAAGATCGACCTCGACAATGGTCAACGGCTTCGCTTTCTCGAGAGCGACGGCGGCACGGGTCTTCATGGCAGCAATTCCTCCCTTGACTCGAGAAGGGTTCTGGGCCCAGTCGTGCAGACACAACCAAGGGGAAGCGGCCCACGGGTCTGTCGACCGTCCCACCTGGGAGCGCCAAATTGTCCGCCGTTTCCCGTCCGCGAACCCCAGCGATCACTCTGTCAAATTTTGGTGTAGACGAAGAGATATTATTCATGGAAGCTTGGCTGAAAACACACTTTCACGCAAGAGCGCGCGGCCTGGAACACACTGATCCGGGGAATTGTTCAGAGCGCCGTTGCAGGAAATGCCCGGTGCGCTGATTGTTGCAGCAATGGGCCATTGACAAACTTTGGGAGGAACAGGCGATGGCAAATATCTCAATTCACCCGGCCGTCGACAACGGCGTGAAACCCGGGTCACCGAACTTTGCAGGAGGCACGCTGCACTGCGAATGCGATAACAATCCCGTCGAAGTGACGATCACGTCCCAATCCGCTTACAACCACGTGTGCGGCTGCACCAAATGTTGGAAGCCTGAGGGCGTCCTGTTCTCGCAGGTTGCCGTCGTCCCGCGTGACCAGCTCCGTGTCAGCGAGAACGCGGACAAGCTCAAGGTTGTGGATTCGAATGCCGCCATTGCGCGCTACGCCTGCACGGGTTGCGGCGTGCACATGTACGGCCGGATCGAGAACACCAAACACCCGTTGTACGGCTTCGACTTCATTCACACCGAGCTTTCGGACGAAGATGGCTGGTCGGCTCCTGAATTCGCGGCGTTCGTCTCCTCGATCATCGAGTCCGGCGCTCCTCCCGACCAGATGCCCGCGGTTCGGGCTCGGCTGAAGGAGTTGCGGCTGGAACCATATGACTGCCTGTCGCCGGGGCTGATGGACTTCATTGCCACCCACGTTGCCAAAGCTTCGGGCGCCCTTAAGGCCTGACGTTCGCAAGCAGGGGTCCGTCCTTTGGCGGCTTGATCGCCGATCGGAGGACGGGGCTTTGCGCTCCGGCCTGCGGTCGCGGTTGCGCGCCAACAGGCGTTCGGCGAACGTCATGCAGGCAGGTCGCAAGTGGAACTGAATTGGAGCGTTTCACCGGCGCTGCCGATGTCTTTCATCGACCGAATGGAGGAGCTTGCATGAGGTCGGCAGCACCCATCCTCAGTCTCGTGATGTTGCTGACCATCGCCGAAGCATCATTCGTCCGCGGCGATGACCTTAACGATTATCCAACGGCAGCGCGTGCCGATTACGTGTTTGCATGTATGAAGGCCAACGGGGAAACCCGGCCGGCACTGGATCGGTGCTCGTGCTCTATCGATGTCATCGCCTCCATCTTGCCTTACGATCGCTATGTCACCGCGGAGACGGTACTCAGCATGTCGCAAGTGCCTGGGAACCTCGGCGCTCAGTTCCGTTCGACCGAATCCGCCAAAACGGTTGTCGACGAATTGCGCCGCGCGCAAGCGGAAGCGGAGGTGCGCTGTTTCTGATCAAATTCCGGGTTGCACCGGCCAATCGCCCTTGAAGGCGTGGCCGTTCGTGTCGACGGCTTCAACCTCGATCGTAGCGGCTCCATTGGGGACATAGCTGAAGCGGATGTTAGGGTCTTCAGAAATGGAAATTCCGCCTTCCATCGTCAGCACGAGGTCGGCTCCCTGCCGGATCCGCAGCTCCCGAATGAAAAAGGCCGGTATGTAGAGCAGCGTAAGCTGATCACGTTGCAGGCCTGAATTGTTTGGATGACGGATCATGATCTGCGCTTCGCGCGGCCCGCCGCTCGGCCCATTGCTTGAACGGGGAAATTGTCGAAAACGCATCTGGCCAAGATCGGAGTTGGCCTGATCGAGGTTTTTGATCGCCGGCGCCGAGCAGCCACCAGAGGCCTTTACGAAAGTTGTGGCAACGTAAAGCTGCCCGTCGCTCAATTCCGCGACCGCGTGGACGTTGGTATAGGAATCAACGCGGACGCGGGTCGAGATCATCGTCACCCCTGCCGCGACTTCGAAAGTTGCGGCGACCGGCGCGGGGTTCTGATCGATCACAAGCGTGATCTTCTTGACCATGCGGGCGTCGGCCGGCGCGAGCGTTGTGCGGAGCGTTACCGGCACCAGGGCGGCATCCTCGGCCCTCGGAGGCATATCGATCGAGATTACGGCGGCCCCGTCGGCAATCTGGCGCCCATTGAAGATATCGCGGACCAAATCAGGCCACGGATCGGCGGGTTCGGCTGCTCTCGTTGACTGTGCTGGAGCGAAAGCCAGCGCCGCGCTGAAGGCTGCCAGGCAGGCGATTTGCATCGCACGGTCCATGATGGAATGAGCCGCGAGGCGCCAGATCGAAACAAACGTCATCGCGCTACTCCCATTCGAGTTCGGCGAAAGCTGCCGTCGCATTGCGGGCCTTGTACTCTTCGAAAAGCTCCCATCGCAGCTTTTCTGACGCTCCCGCTTGTTGCGCGGCGCTCGACAACGAGGCTCCGCTCGCGATCAATGCGCGGCAGTCCTGCGCAACGCGTTCGAGGTAGCGGCGCTCATCAAGAAGGGAGCGCGGCCATTCACCGACCGGACCGTGACCTGGGACCACCCGCTTCGCCGCAATCCGGGAGAGACCATCCATGGCGGTCAGCCAACCAAGCAGACTTCCGTCCAAAACCGGGATATGTCGAACAAAGAGTAGATCACCAGCGAAGAACGTCTCACTCGCCTCATCCAGGATCGTAAGATCGTTGTCCGAATGGGCTGTCGCCCACGCATGAAGCGCGAGCGTGCGGTGGCCGAGGTCGAGTTTCAACTCAGCAGAGACAAGTTGCTGCGGAGCAATGAGTTCCACGCCGTCAAGGGCGGCGCCCATGCTGCGCCCGAAAGCCTCAAGATAATGTTGACCACGCAGCGCGAGTGCGCGCGGGAAATTGCGGTGGGCGACAAATATCGCCTGCTGTCGAGCGAACGCAGCGTTGCCAAACATGTGGTCGGGATGGGCATGAGTATTGATCACATAACGAATTGGCTTTGTCGTCACCGCGCGAATGGCGGCGAGTAATCGACGCCCTTCGCGGGCGGTACCACCCGTGTCGATGACAGCGACGGCATCCTCGCCAACCACGAACCCGACATTTGCAATCGCTCCTTCGTTCTCACTTGTCATCAGCTCGTCCACGCCGAAGTGAACGAAAACGCCGTCGACAATCTCGCTGACAGGCAGAGGACTTTCAGGCGGAATCGAAGCCGGCGCGGATCGCGCGACGGCCGTGGTCAGAGTGAAGACCATCACGACGACGAACAAGACAATTGCGTTCAGGTGGTCACGCGGCGGGCGCAACGGTTGGCCCACGCGGAGTCGCCCACCTTCGTGGGCCGCGACTCCCGCGACGATCTCTCTCCAAATAGGACCAATGCCGCGTCCACAAATCTGGAATGCGCAGTGCATACCGGTTCCTGAATTGTGATTGCGCGCTGCCGGATAGAAGCATAGTGTTTGTGCAGATCGCTGTCTACAAGAGCGCCGCGGGAGCTTCGGCGCTTGCGACCGCATAACTGTTTGAACAACAAAAAGAAGGTTTCGGCGGTTGCTCGCGCGCGTTAGGGCGAAAGTCCTTCGCCGCGATGGCGCTGATACAAACAAGACAGACGACACAGGGAGGAATGAATATGCGCGGGTTTCTTGTCACGACTGCTTTGATTGCTGCGACAACTTTCGCCGCAACGTCAAGCTATGCGAACGAGGAACTGATCAAGCTGTCGCAGGATGCCAAGCAGTGGGTGATGCAGGCGGGCAATTACGCCAATACACGCTACTCCACGCTGAAGCAGATAACCGCCGACAACGTAGGCAAGCTGCAGGTCTCGTGGACGTTTTCCACCGGTGTGCTGCGCGGGCACGAGGGCGCGCCGCTGGTCGTGGGCGACATGATGTATCTTCATGGTCCGTTCCCGAACCCGGTCTATGCATTGAACCTCGCCGATGACAACAAGATCGTTTGGAAGTACGAGCCGGTGCAGGATCCGAACGTTATTCCCGTCATGTGCTGCGATACCGTCAATCGCGGCCTCGCCTATGCTGACGGCAAGATTTTTCTGAGCCAGGCCGACACCACGCTGGTGGCGCTCGACGCCAAGACGGGGAAAGTCCTGTGGTCGCAGAAAAACGGCGATCCCAGCAAGGGCGAGACATCGACGGCTGCACCGCATGTGATCAAGGACAAGGTCCTGGTCGGCATTTCAGGCGGCGAGTTCGGGGTTCGCGGCTCGGTGACCGCCTATGACATCAAGACCGGGCAACGTGCTTGGCGCGGCTATTCCGATGGGCCCCGACAGCGACACGTTGATCGATCCGGTGAAGACGACCTCCCTTGGCAAGCCCGTCGGTCCCGAATTCGAGCACCAGCACGTGGCAGGGCGATCAGTGGAAGATCGGGGGCGGCGGCACCTGGGGCTGGTACTCCTACGATCCCGAACTTAACCTCGTCTACTATGGCTCCGGAAACCCATCCACGTGGAATCCGAAGCAGCGGCCCGGCGACAACAAATGGTCGATGGCAATCTGGGCGCGCGACGTCGATACCGGCGCCGTCCGCTGGGTCTATCAGATGACGCCCCACGACGAGTGGGATTATGACGGCGTCAATGAAATGATCCTCGCGGACCAGCAGATCGGCGGACAGAGCCGCAAGACGCTGGTGCATTTCGACCGCAACGGCATTGGCTATACGCTCGATCGCGGGACCGGCGAGCTCCTTGTGGCCGAAAAATACGACCCGAAGGTCAACTGGACCACCGGCGTAGACATGAATAAAAGCTCGCCGACCTATGGCCGTCCGGCGGTGGTCGCGCAGTTTTCGACCGAACACAACGGCGAGGATGTGAATTCGAAGAACATCTGTCCGGCGGCGCTCGGAACAAAGGACGAGCAGCCGGCGGCCTTTTCGCCCGACACCGGTCTCTTTTACGTCCCGACCAACCATGTCTGCATGGACTATGAGCCGTTCCGCGTGCGCTACACGGCGGGCCAGCCCTATGTCGGCGCGGTGCTCTCTATGTTTCCGCCGCCCGGCGATCCCAATATGGGCAACTTCATCGCCTGGGATGCCAAGACCGGCAAGATCGTGTGGTCAAACAAGGAGCAATTCTCCGTATGGTCCGGGGCTCTCGCCACCGCAGGCGGCGTCGTGTTCTACGGGACGCTGGAGGGTTACCTGAAGGCGGTCGATGCGAAAACCGGCAAAGAGCTTTACAAATTCAAGACCCCTTCGGGCGTTATCGGCAATGTCATGACCTATGAGCACGGCGGCAAACAATACGTGGCCGTGTTGTCGGGTGTTGGTGGTTGGGCAGGGATTGGTCTTGCGGCCGGCCTCACGGAGCCGACGGCCGGACTGGGTGCTGTTGGCGGCTATGCCAGCTTGAAAAATTATACTGCGCTTGGCGGCCAGCTGACGGTATTCGCTCTGCCTTGAGACTCTTGCCGATCGTTGGGAATAGTGCTCAAGCGTGCCGGCAGTCCGTCATGTGCCGGCACGCGTCGCAAGGGCTGCTTGGCCGAAGGGAATTTGCCGTGAAAAGCGTTGTTCTTCCGGCCGCGGTAACGGTTTTGCTGTTGATGAGCGGGTTGTCTTCCGCTCACGCTGACGGCTCCGGAGATCCGACCGCCGTCAAATCGCAAGATGGCAAATATTTCGACAAGGATGGCAATCCGACTTACAAGATCGCCGCGGACGGCACCGTCGATTGGTATACCTATTCGGGCTACCGGCGCTATCACTCCGAGTGCCATGTCTGCCACGGTCCCGATGGCGAAGGGTCGAGCTACGCGCCGGCACTCAAGGAATCCCTCAAGCGTCTGAGCTACGGCGAATTCCTTGCCATTGTCGCGGGAGGCCGCAAGAACGTAAGCACCGCCACCGAGAACGTGATGCCCGCGTTCGGCACCAATCCGAATGTGATGTGCTACGTTGATGACCTGTACGCATATCTGCGCGCGCGTGCCAACGACGCATGGGGACGGGTTCGTCCGGAAAAGCGCGAGGCCAAACCGGAAGCCTTCACCAAAGCGGAAGACGCCTGCTTCGGTGACAAGCCTTGAGCCCCCTTGGGCGTTGTTCGGGAACCAGTGCCTCATTTCACGTCACCACCCGCGCAAGCGGGTGGTCC
The DNA here is from genome assembly GCA_963844635.1 of uncultured Alphaproteobacteria bacterium. Classification (GTDB taxonomy): domain Bacteria; phylum Pseudomonadota; class Alphaproteobacteria; order Rhizobiales; family Xanthobacteraceae; genus JAJPKK01. Next base: position 439,900 of record CAWJPD010000005.1, on the reverse strand, counting down.
AGTAACCACCGAGTTTTCGATGAGTGCACAATCGCTTCGCCAGGGGTTACTGGATGCCCCGCTTTCGCGGGGCATGACAATGGTGGTTCACTTGTTTCGTGCCTTACCGCCAGGCCCACGTGGGAGTCTCGCGCGTGCCGCGGAGTCGGATACCGAGACGGCAGTGATGGGATCCCGCAAACGCTTCGGTTGGGGAAAGGCAATTATCATCATCGCGCTTGCCGGCGGCGCGACGCATTTCGCCTATGCGCAGGGAGTGCGGTTCGACACCGAATTGGAGCTCGTCGATCCAAAGGTGCTGAGAGTTTGCGCCGATCCGAACAATCTTCCTTTCTCCAATGACAAAGGCGAGGGCTTCGAGAACAAGCTCGCAGAGTTCCTCGCGGCGAAGCTCGGAAAAAAGCTCGCCTACGTCTGGTACCCGCAATCGACCGGTTTCGTGAGGAATACGCTTGGCGCTCATCGCTGCGACCTTATCCCAGGGTTTCCGCAAGGCGACGAGCTCGTGCAGAGTACCAATCCCTATTACCGCACTGCCTACGCGCTCGTCATCAAACCGGGGCAAGGTCTCGATGCCGTCGACAGCCTCGCCGACCCGCGGCTCAAGGACAAGCGCATCGGTATCGTCGCCGGAACCCCGCCGGCAACCTATCTTGCGCTTTACGGGTTGTTGGCAAACGCGAAACCCTATCCGCTCGTTATCGATACACGCGTCGACTCTTCGGCGCAGGCGATGACGCGAGATCTTGTCAGCGGCGAAATTGATGTCGGCGTCCTCTGGGGACCGTTGGCCGGTTATTACGCAAAGCAGGCAAACCCGCCGATGCGCGTCGTCCTATTGACGAAAGGGAGTGGGGGTCCGCAGCTCTCGTTTCATATCTCGATGGGCGTGCGCCCATCCGATCAGAACTGGAAACGCCAACTCAACAGGCTGATTGCCGAGAATCAGCCAGAGATCAGTCAACTGCTCCTTGGGTTTGGTGTGCCGCTGCTCGACGAACATGATCGACCCATCCCGGCGGAGACCGTGGGGCGATGAAATGGCATCGTGCGTCGAGCATCGCTGTGTGTGCCCTTGCGATTATGGCAATTGCCGTTCACGGTGAAGAACGTGTGCCCGAGCCGTCGACGTATCGCACCGGCGGTTATCGGGCGCCGACGCCGGCGACGCTCGCCGGCGCGCGCGTCATCTCGACCGATGAGGCCGAGAAATTTTGGCGCGATCAATCGGCGATTTTCGTCGATGTGCTGCCCCGTCCGCCGCGGCCTGCCAACCTGCCTGCCGGAACGATCTGGCGAGATCGGCCGAGGCTGGATATCCCAGGGAGCCTATGGCTCCCCGACACTGGCTATGGGGCGCTCGCCCCGATCACCGAAGCCTATCTGGGCGGGAATCTGGAGCGGGCCACCGGCGGTGACCATGGGCGGTCCTTGGTGGTGTATTGTTTGCGGAATTGCTGGATGTCCTGGAATGCAGCCAAGCGCATCCTATCGATGGGCTATGCCAATGTCGCCTGGTATCCGGAAGGTACAGACGGATGGACCGATCGTCTTCTTCCGGTCACAGAGGCGCAACCGGCACCGGCAAACGGCGAGTGATCTTCTCCCGGCCCGGGCCACGCCCCTCGTTCCGGCGCGCCACCCAGGAAAGTTACGGCTCCACTGCCTGTTGAATCGCGCGACCCAGTGCAAACAGGCGCTTTTCGACAAGGATCGGGATTTCGCATGCATACTTGATTGACTGCCGGCGATCCTCGAAAACGCGCGTGCTCCAAGCGATCTGGCTCGCAAGTTCGTCGATACGGGTCTGGTCCGGTGGCGACTTGTCCTGCAATTCGTAAAGCGAGGAGGTATCCGATTTTATCTCCTCAGCCAGCGACTTCTCCCTGCGGGCCAGCCGTTCGAGACCATTGATGATTTCACTACGTTGACTGTTCAGCGTCTCGAAAAGCCCAGCGAAAAGGCTCGCGCCTCTATCGGCCTTCGTCGCTGCGTCACCAGTAACGAAATCGGCAATGCTCGTCCGTGCTTCCTCCATGGAGGTACGCCGCGCCACGAGACGTGATACGAGATCCTTGATCCGCGAGTCGTTTCGCCAAGTGTTCGCCGCCTGGTCAACCGGCGGCCCATCCCATACCGCAGCCAACGAAATGTCGGGGACCTTGGCTTGCGTGCATGGCCAATCGGGATAGCGGGGATCGGCCGCGTGGCAAGCGGAGGGCAGTCCCGCGCAGGCCAGCATGGCCGCCGTCGCAATGACACACGCGAAACGTGTCACGCCCGTGCTCCATCGGTCATTTTGGCATGCATCTCGTTGCTTGCGGTCAATGTTGGGAAATCGTGATGCCCCACGGCAGTTCGCCGACCTGGATCGTATCGATGACCTTGAGCGATGCCACGTCAATGACCGAAACATCGTTCGACAGCCCGTTCGTTGTTAGAAGGTACTTCTCGTCCGGCGTAAACGCCATGTGCCAGACACGTTGGCCGACCAGTAAGTATTTTTGGACATGATGAGTGTGTCCATCGACGACGGCGACGCGATTGGCCGGACCGAGTGCGACAAAACCCGTCTTGCCGTCATGCGTCATGCTGATGCCGACCGGCTGGATTGCCTCCATTCGCATGCCGGGAATGGAAAATCCGATCTTCGCCGTGACCTGGTGCTTTTCCGGATCGATGACACTGACCGTTCCGCCAATCTCCGAGGATACCCACAATTCGGAACCGTCGTCTTTGAACTGGGCAAAGCGCGGGCGTGCATCGACCAGGACATTGGCCACGACCTGCTTGGCGGTGGTGTCGATGAAGTGCGCCATGTTGGTTGTCTCGGAGGTGTTCACGAGCATTTTGCCGTCCGGACTCAAGCCCATGCCCTCCGGCTCGACCCCCACTTCGACCGAGCCAAGTCGGGCCCGCCGCTCAATATCGATGATGGTTACGGTGTTGTCGTCCTCGTTCGCGACATAAAGGATCTTGCCCGTGGGGTCGTCGATGAACAATTCCGGATCGGGCCCGGACGGCAGCGTATCCACCACCTTGTTGCTCGTCGTATCGATCATCTGGATCGTGTCATCGTCGCCGACCGCGACGAGGACGTATTTTTGATCTTTGGTGAAAGCGATCCCGCGCGGCCGCTGGCCGACTTTGACAGTATCAGTCACTTTCCATGTCGTCGTATCGACGACCGAAACGGTGTTGGCCTTCTCGTTCGAAACGTAGGCCTTGTATGCATGAGCCGGCAAGGGAGCCGTCGCGAACGGAATGCCCAACATGGCGCGGAACCAGGCCGCCCTGTGACCCATGGTCATCGGAGCCGACATTTCGTTTCTGGACGATCGACACCCAAGGTATCGAGTTCATCGAATTGGTGAAGAAATCCCTCTTGTGGCGAGACCGAAACAACGGTTCGTCCATCCGCGAGGAGAATGGGTTGGCGCAGCTGCAGGTCCCAGTCGCGCAACGTCAGCTTCTGTCCCTTGAATGCGGCTAGCGCGAAGCTTGGGCTCTTCAAGTAGTCGGTGATTGCCTTCGGATCGGCGGAACCCACGCGGGCCACCGCTTCTCCGATCATGCGCGCCGCGGTCCATGTTTGCCCGTCCAGTTCGGTCATTCGGCGCGAGAACTTACGCAGGAAGCGGTTCTGCAACTGGTTGGCACCCCATTGGTCGTGTGCCGGGTCCCAGCTTTTCGCCACCAGTCCGGCCGAGCCAGCAACCGGGCGCGGCTCACGCGTGCGGTAAGGCAAGTAGTCAGCGAACACCTCGCTTTCATCCGCTGCGATCAGGACGTCGTAGTCCGGCGCTCCCTGGAGGAACAAGGGAATCTGCCGCTGGATTTGGGCGAGCCCACTGTCGGTGCGTCGTGCGCCACCGGTATCCTCGAATACGCGTTCCTGCACAATCCGGGCGCCGAACCGCATCGCGGCACGACGCAAGGCGTCGGCATAAAGCCTGTCCGCATCGTGGGAACCGACGATGAGGAGCCATCGCCGCCACCGCTTCGTCACGAGGTATTGCGCAAGAGCGTCGGCCAGCATGGCTCGGGTCGGCGCGACATGGATCACATTGGGCCGGCAGTCCTCTTCGCGCAGCCGATCATCGGTCGCCCCAGCATTGAAAAAGACGAGACCGCGCGTCCGCCCCGCATCAGCCAGCTGGAGGAGATCGTCGGCCGAAACATCAGTAATGACGAAGGAGATGCCGTCCTCGGCAATGCCAGAAACGAGCTTGGCAGGATCATCTTTTTCCGCCATCCCCAGTTCGACCAACGAAAACTGCTGGTTGAGGAATTTGCCCGTCGTGTTGTTATCATCCAGGGCGAGGCGCGCGCCCGCCACGCCGTCATTTGCCGGCGGTACGTCAAGCAGGGAAATGGAGGTCTTCTTCTCGACGCGGCCGATGTAGCCGATCTTGACGACCAACGGCTCCGAGACGGCTAACGTCGATAGCAGTGCCCAAACCAAGCTGCCAATGATCACGGTTCGCACCAACATGGCTCTCCGTGCATGGCTCTCCGTGCACCGAAAACCCAGATTGATATCAGAACAACTGGCAGGAAAACAGGCAATCCCGAGAACGTGATCACATCGGCTTCGTTGCTCGACAAGGTGATTGCCCTTTGTCCGACCGTCGGAAATGTCGTGGATTCCCGTAGGCAACGAGGCGGTTTTCAGTCGTATCGAAGCATCGCCTGCGCGTGGCCGCGAGATCGTCACTGCGGATAACGGGTCGCAGGCTGTTCCAGCTGCGTCCGGGAGGGAAATCCAAACTGCCGAACCAATGACGATCAGCGGGTGTTTCTGTCCCATTTGGAGGGGCAGGGACGGCCGGTTCATGGGACCATCGAAATGCCGAGTGCGGGACTGATAGGTCAAGGATGGCTGCAGGTCGGGGAGCTGTGTCTCGCCTTCATGCTATCGGCGCTGATCGGCCTTGAACGCGAAGTCCGGCACAAAAGCGCGGGCCTGCGCACCTATACGCTGATCGGTTTCGCAGCCGCCCTGATCATGCTGGTATCGAAATACGGGTTCAGCGACATTCTTTCTCCCAACGAGGTCGTGCTCGACCCGTCGCGTGTCGCGGCGCAGATCGTGACCGGCGTCGGCTTCATCGGCGGCGGTCTCATTTTCGTTCGCCGGGACAGCGTGCGCGGTTTGACCACCGCAACCACGGTCTGGGTGACGGCCGCAATCGGGATGGCCTGCGGAGCGGGTCTCCCGATTCTCGCCTTGATCGTTACTGCCGGCCATTTCGTCGTGGTGTTCGGCTTTCCTTACCTGGTCAGGCGACTGCCCAAATCCCGCTGGACCCCCTCCGGATTGCGGGTCGCCTACGAAGATGGCCGGGGAATTCTGCGCGATATTTTGGTGATCTGCACCAAGGGGGATTTCGCCGTCAGCCGTCTATGGGTGGACCGCGGCCCCAACCCGGTCCCCAGTTCGGAGGAGACAGACGAAACGGAATTGGATATGCCCGAAATATCCGAAACCGCGCCGGGGCAACGAAGGATCGTGAGCGTGCTGCTCGAAATCCAGGGAACGCGCTCCGTTGCCAAGCTTGCCGCCAGGCTGATGGAAATCGACGGCGTCGTCTCGGTCAACGCGGCCGACGTGAATTTGCCCTCCGATTGAGGTTCCAAAGCCGCCGACTCGCCCGGGACTTGGCGCCGCGGTACGCTGAGGCACGGAAAACCAAGTCCTCATGCTCGACAAGCTTGAATTCATCATCGCGCTGGCGCGCGAGCAGCATTTCGGCCGCGCGGCACAAACCTGCGGCGTCAGCCAGCCGACGCTGTCTGCTGGGATCAAGTTCCTCGAAGATTCGTTCGGCGTGCTGCTGGTGCAGCGCGGCGCGCGTTTCCGTGGCTTCACCCCGGAAGGCGAGCGCGTCCTTGAATGGGCTCGGCGGATTGTCGGCGACGCCCGCGCGATGCGCCAGGACGTCGATGCGCTCAAGCGTGGGCTTGTCGGTCACATCCGCATTGCCGTGATCCCAACGGCACTCGGCATGACCGCGATGCTGACGACGCCTTACCGTGCCAGGCACCCGGAAGTCCGCTTCACGATTCTGTCCCGCACCTCGATCCAGATCCTTAGCCTGCTGGAGAATCTCGAAGTCGATGCGGGCCTCACTTATCTCGATAACGAGCCACTCGGACGAGTTCAAATCGGTTCCTGTTTACCAAGAGGAATACCGCCTCCTCACCTCGGCTTCCGGCACCCTGGGCGACCGCGATAAGGTGACCTGGTCCGAGGTCGGCAAGGTTCCCCTGTGTCTTCTCACCCCCGATATGCAGAACCGTCGTATCCTCGACGGCCTGCTGCGCTCGGCGGGTGCCGAGCCTTCGCCCACGCTCGAATTCGAATTCGATGCTCGTCCTGTTCGCGCATGTCCGCACCGGGCAATGGGCGACCATCCTGCCTGCGAAGCTCGCCGAGACGCTTGGTCTCACCGACAATGTCCGAGCCATCCCGATCGTGGAGCCGGCCGCTGCCCATGCCGTCGGCCTTGTTGTGCCGGACCGCGTGCCGTCGACCCCGCTCATCACAGCGCTCGTTACAGAGGCGAAGCGGTTGGCGCAGACCTTCGAGCGTGCCCATTCATCTTCGCAGGCGGTCATGGCCGGAGGGCCGAGGAGTGAGGAGCCGGCGCGCAAAGGCAAAAACCCTGATCGGACGATATGAAGATTAGATTGATCACAATCAGGTTTTACGATCGGCCGACGGGGCGCCTTGGTTGATTTATCGACGTTGTTGCGCCACTTTAGAGTGGATTTGATTTCGATAGATGGTGCCTTCATCGTGCCGACTTATGAACCGTGGGACGCCGAACGCGCCGCGGCCCTTATTGCCGAACACAGCGACCGGGAAGGACCCCTGATGCCGATCCTGCTCGGCATCCAGGATATCTTCGGCCACGTGCCCGAAGCGGCCGAACGGATGATCGCGGACGCGCTCAACCTGTCGCGGGCCGAGGTGCATGGCGTGATGACGTTCTACCACGACCTGCGGCGTGAACCGCCGGGCCGGCACGTGGTCAAGCTTTGCCGTGCGGAAGCCTGCCAGTCGGCCGGCGGTGACGCGCTCGCCGCGAGCGCGGAATCGCGGCTCGGCATCAAGATTGGCCAAACCACGCCGGATGGGCGCGTCACGCTTGAGGCGGTCTATTGCCTGGGCCTGTGCGCAACATCGCCGTCGGCGATGCTCGATGGGCGGGTGGTGGGGCGGCTTGATGAGACCAAGCTCGGCCGGCTGCTGACCGAGGCCCAGCAATGACGGTCCGGGTCTTCATTCCGGGCGATGCGGCGGCCATCGGAGTTGGCGCCGACGAAGTTGCGGCTGCCCTCGCCACGGCGGCAGCGCGGCGCGGTGTGCGAGTCGAGATCGTTCGCAATGGGTCGCGGGGCCTGTATTGGCTCGAACCGCTGGTCGAGGTCGCAACCCCGTCGGGCCGCATCGCTTACGGCCCGGTTGCCGCCCCCGATATCGATAGCCTCCTCGATGCCGGGCTTCTTTCCGGCGGCGAGCATGCGCTGCGGCACGGGGCGACCGACGAGATTTCCTGGCTCAAGCGGCAGACGCGGCTGACCTTCGCACGCTGCGGCATCGTCGATCCACGCTCGCTCGAAGACTATCGCGGCCATGGCGGCTATGTCGGCCTTGCCCGGGCGCTAGCGCTCGGACCCGAAAAGACCGTCGAGGAGGTCGTGCAATCGGGCCTGCGCGGACGTGGCGGCGCCGGCTTCCCGACCGGCATCAAATGGCGCACCGTTGCCCAGACGCCGGCGCCGCAAAAGTACGTCGTCTGCAATGCCGACGAGGGTGACAGCGGCACCTTTGCCGACCGCATGATCATGGAGGGCGATCCGTTCATCTTGATTGAAGGCATGACGATTGCCGGAATCGCGGTCGGCGCGACCAAGGGCTACGTCTACATTCGCTCGGAATATCCTCATGCAATCGCCGCGATGGAAGCCGCGCTTGCGGTGGCGCGGCGTGGAGGCGTGCTCGGCCGGCGCGTCGCCGACGCGAGCGTTCCCTTCGATATCGAAGTGCGCGCCGGCGCCGGTGCGTATGTCTGCGGCGAGGAGACCTCGCTGCTCGAAAGCCTTGAGGGCAAGCGCGGCGTCGTTCGTGCCAAGCCGCCGCTGCCCGCGCATAAGGGGCTGTTCGGCCGGCCGACGGTGATCAACAATGTCTTGTCCTTCGCCTCGGTGCCGGTGATCCTCGAACGCGGCGCCGCGTTCTACCGTGATTTCGGCATCGGCCGCTCGCGTGGCACCATGCCGATCCAACTCGCCGGCAATGTGAAGCATAGCGGACTGTTCGAGACGGCGTTCGGCATCACCTTGGGCGAGCTTGTCGACGATATCGGCGGCGGCACCCTGAGTGGCCGGCCGGTGCGCGCGGTGCAGGTCGGCGGCCCTCTGGGCGCCTATTTCCCTCGGGCGCTGTTCGACACCCCGTTCGATTATGAAGCTTTCACCGCAAAGGGCGGCCTGATCGGCCATGGCGGCATCGTTGTGTTCGACGACACTGTGGACATGGCGAAGCAGGCCCGCTTTGCCATGGAGTTCTGCGCGTTCGAATCATGTGGCAAGTGCACGCCGTGCCGCATCGGCGCGGTCCGTGGCGTCGAGGTGATCGACCGCATCATTCGCGGCGAAGAACGCGCGGCGAATATCGCGATTATCGAAGACCTTTGTGACACGATGAAACTCGGCTCGCTTTGCGCGCTTGGCGGCTTCACGCCGTTTCCGGTCATGAGTGCGCTCACCCATTTTCCTGAGGATTTCGGCGCGGCGCCACGGCGCCTGCAAGCCGCAGAATAAGGAGCACGCCATGTCCCTCGTCCATGAGATCGATTACGGCACGCCCCGGTCACGGGCGGAGAAGACTCTCACGCTGACGATCGACGGCAAGCCGGTGACGGTGCCAGAGGGCACCTCGATCATGCGCGCGGCAATGGAACTCGGAACGCAAATCCCGAAACTTTGCGCGACCGACATGATCGACGCCTTCGGGTCATGCCGCCTCTGCCTCGTCGAGATCGACGGCCGGCCGGGCACACCGGCCTCGTGCACGACGCCGGTCGCGGCCGGAATGAGCGTCCGCACTCAGACCGATCGGCTCAAGCGCCTGCGCCGCGGCGTGATGGAACTCTACATTTCCGACCATCCGCTCGATTGCCTGACCTGCTCCGCCAACGGTGACTGCGAGCTGCAGGATATGGCGGGCGCGGTCGGGTTACGCGACGTTCGCTACGGCTACGCCGGTGAAAAGCATCCCGATCCGGGCAAAGACGAGTTCGAACCCTTATTTCACTTATGAGCCGTCGAAGTGCATCGTCTGTTCGCGCTGCGTGCGGGCCTGCGAGGAGGTGCAGGGCACCTTTGCGTTGACGATTGCCGGCCGCGGCTTTGACTCCGTTGTGTCACCGGGCATGCAAGAGGATTTCCTGAGTTCGGAATGCGTGTCCTGCGGCGCCTGCGTCCAGGCCTGTCCGACGGCGACGCTGAACGAGAAATCGGTGATCCAGATCGGCGCGCCCGAGCATTCGGTCGTCACGACCTGCGCCTATTGCGGCGTCGGCTGCTCATTCAAGGCGGAGATGCGCGGCGACGAAGTCGTCCGCATGGTGCCTTACAAGGACGGCAAGGCCAATCGCGGCCATTCCTGCGTCAAGGGCCGCTTCGCCTGGGGCTATGCGACCCACAAGGATCGCATCCTCAAGCCGATGATCCGCAAGAAGATCAGCGATCCTTGGCAGGAGGTGACGTGGGACGAGGCGATCGCCTACACCGCGAGCGAGTTCAAGCGCATCCAGGCCAAATACGGCACGCGTTCCATCGGCGGCATCACCTCGTCGCGCTGCACCAACGAGGAAACCTTTTTGGTGCAGAAGCTGGTGCGCGCCGGCTTCGGCAACAACAATGTCGACACCTGCGCGCGGGTGTGCCACTCGCCGACCGGTTACGGCCTCAAGACCACCTTGGGCACCTCGGCCGGCACGCAGGATTTCGATTCGGTCGAGCACACCGATGTCGCCGTCGTGATCGGCGCCAACCCGACCGACGGCCATCCCGTCTTCGCCTCGCGCCTGAAGAAGCGGCTCCGCCAGGGCGCCAAGCTGATCGTCATCGATCCGCGCCGCATCGATCTCGTCCGCACGCCGCACATCGAAGCGGCCTATCATCTGCCGCTGCTTCCCGGCACCAATGTCGCGATGCTCACGGCACTGGCGCATGTCGTCGTGACCGAAGGCCTGGTGAACGAGACATTCGTGCGCGAGCGCTGCGACTGGGACGAATTCCAGGAATGGGCGGCATTCGTCTCCGAACCGCGCAACAGTCCGGAAGCTGTGGCGAAGGTCACGGGTGTGCCTGCGGAAACGATCCGTGCTGCGGCGCGTCTCTACGCCACCGGCGGCAACGCCGCGTTCTATTACGGTCTCGGGATTACCGAGCACAGCCAGGGATCGACGGCCGTCATCGCCATCGCCAATCTTGCCATGGCGACCGGCAATATGGGCCGGCCGGGCGTCGGCGTGAACCCGCTGCGCGGCCAGAATAACGTGCAAGGTTCATGCGACATGGGTTCGTTCCCGCATGAACTCTCCGGCTATCGACACATTTCCGATGACGCGACGCGGCAGATGTTCGAGACGCTGTGGGCATCCCCGCTCGACAAAGAGCCGGGCTTGCGCATCAACAACATGCTGGATGCCGCCTGCGACGGCTCGTTCAAGGGCCTTTACGTCCAGGGCGAGGACATTCTCCAGTCCGACCCGGATACCAAGCATGTCGCCGCCGGTCTCGCCGCGATGGAATGCGTTGTCGTCCATGACCTGTTCCTGAACGAGACCGCGAATTACGCTCACGTCTTTCTTCCCGGCTCGACCTTCCTGGAGAAAGACGGCACCTTCACCAACGCGGAGCGGCGCGTCCAGCTCGTGCGCAAAGTGATGGAGCCCCTTAATGGTTACGGCGATTGGGAGGTCACGATGCTGATCTCCAATGCGATGGGCTTCGAGATGGCCTACAAGCATCCGTCCGAGATCATGGATGAGATCGCGCGCCTGACCCCCACCTTCGCTGGGGTATCCTTCGCCAAGCTCGAGGAGCTCGGCTCGGTGCAGTGGCCGTGCAACGACAAGGCGCCGACGGGGACGCCGGTGATGCACATGAATGGCTTCGTGCGCGGCAAGGGCAAATTCGTCATCACCGAATACATCCCGACCGACGAACGCACCGGGCCGCGCTTCCCGCTGCTGCTGACCACCGGGCGCACCCTTAGCCAATACAATGTCGGCGCGCAGACGCGCCGGACATCGAACGTGGTCTGGCACCAGGAGGATCGCCTCGAAATCCACCCACATGACGCCGAGCAGCGCGGCATCTGCGAAGGCGATTGGGTGCGGCTCGCGAGTCGCGCCGGCGAGACGACGCTGCGCGCCACCATTACCGACCGTGTCGCGCCCGGCGTCGTCTACACGACCTTCCATCACCCGGATACGCAGGCCAATGTCGTCACCACCGAGTATGCGGATTGGGCGACGAGCTGCCCCGAATACAAGGTGACCGCGGTGCAGGTGTCGCCCTCCAATGGCCCGACCGCGTGGCAGCAGGAATATGACGAGCTCGCTCGCAACGCGCGTCGCGTGGCGAAAGTCGTCGAGGCGGCAGAGTAGGGCCGCCACGGTCGCGCTGCCGGCCTTAGGCTGTTTAATGGAGGCGAAGCTCTTGCCGGCGCCGGTCACAAGCGTTGCCCGTTCGGTGTGGCGTCGTTTTGGCATTGAGCATGGCGATCGCCTGATCCCTGAGGAATGCGCGGTCGCCTTCACCTACAACGGCGGCTCCTATGCGGTCATGATGGCGACCCCGCATGACCTCACGGACTTTGCGGTCGGTTTCAGCGTGACCGAAGGCAACATTGCCGGGCCGGAAGACATTGTCCGCCTCGACGTCCTCGAGGAGGACATCGGCATTGAACTGCGAATGTGGCTCAGCGAGCCGCGTGCCGCCGCGCTGGGCGAACGCAAGCGCCACCTCGCGGGCCCGACCGGGTGCGGCCTGTGCGGCATCGAAAGTCTTTCCGAAGCACTGCGGCCCAGCCCGCGTATCGGGGCCAGGCTGACGGTCACGCCGGACGCGATCATGGAAGCGCTCGACGCGCTCGGCCCTGCCCAGGAACTGAACCGGCAGACCCGCGCCGTCCATGCGGCGGCGTTCTGGCAACCAGGTGCCGGTCTGGTCGCGCTGCGCGAAGATGTCGGCCGGCATAATGCTCTCGACAAGCTTGCCGGCGCGCTCGTGAGCGCAGGCATCGAAGGTGCAACGGGATTCGTGCTGCTCACCAGCCGCATCTCGGTCGAGATGGTGCAGAAGGCGGCGGCAATCGGCGCGCCGATCGTGGTTGCTGTTTCGGCTCCGACCGCGCTCGCGGTGCGTACGGCGCAGAGCGCAGGGGTCACGCTCGTTGCAGTCGCCCGCAGCGACGGCTTCGAGGTATTCACCCATCCTGCGCGCATCAAGATGGAAGCGGCTGCCCATGTCGCCTGACAAGCTCGTCTATATGGCCAACCAGATCGGTAAGTTCTTTTCGACCCAGGGGAGCGATCAGGCCGTTGCCGGTACGCTCGCACACATCAAGGCGTTCTGGGACCCGCGCATGCGCGCCACCATCATCGCGCATTTTCGCGCCGGCGGCGCCGGCCTCGATTTCGGTGACGCGTCAGGCCGTCGAGAAACTTGCGGAGTCTCGATCACCCGGCCGACCCACCCCGGAGCCATGCGTCATAGCCGGGGTAGCCCGGATGAGCGGCGCATTCCCCGATCGTATCTTACCTACGGCGTGGTATGCGCCGCGATATCCGGGTCGAGCGTCGTGACGTTCCCGGATGTCGCGCCGGCGTCTTGCCGTAGGCGCAGGTGTACCGCGAAAGGCGCTCATCCGGGCTACAGGCTTTTGCTCACGCCCCACATGAAGGGAAGCGGTCCGGTGCCGACGCCCGACAATTCGTGCCGCCACGCGTGATGGCTTAGAAACACGCCGAGCGGCACCGAGATCGCGTTGTCGAGCGCGGCCTGGTTCAACTCGCGCGCAGCCGCAAGGTCTGATTCACCGATGCGGGCATCGAACCAGCCATAGACCGCCGCCTCCACATCGGGAATGTCCGACCAGCCATTCGCGGCAACTTCTCCGCCGACACGCAGCATCTCTTCCATCGGATAGACGCCGTCGGCGGAGGGAACGATGTCGGGACACAGGTTCCAGCCGCCGCGGTCGCGACGGCTCGTCATTCCAGCCGTGTCGACCATGACCTGTTCAGTTTTGATGCCGAGCTGTTCGAGCACCCGGATGGCCTGTTCGGCAAAGGCCTTGCGCACCCGATCGTCTGTGACCACGAGGCAGGCGACCGGCTCGCCCGCGTACCCGCTTTTCATGAGCAAAGATTTGGCGCCGTCGAGCGCGCCTGGCCCCTTGAGGATGTCGCCGCCCTGTTCGTTGTAAAGGGGGCTGGCGGGCGGGAAAAACCCGGCCATCGGCCGCCATAAAGCCTCGTCGCCGCCCAAAGCGGCCCGCATGAAGTCCCGCTGGCTCACCAGCGCGAGCAGCGCGCGGCGCGCGGAGAGATCGTCGAACGGGCGCGCCAGCTGGTTCAGGCCAATAAAGCCGATATCTCCGAGCGGGTCACGGATTTCGACGCTCACCTTCGCGGCGCTGCGCAGCGCCGGCACGCCACTGGCCGGCACGTGCTCCCACCAGTCGGCGTCGTCCCTTTCCAGCATCGCCGCAGCGGTAGCGGGATCAGCGACCGTGATCCACGCGATGCGGTCGACCAGCATCCGTTTGCCGCCGGCCAGCCATGAGGCAGGTTCCGGTCGCGGCACGTACTCGGAGAATTGCTCGAACACGGCGCGCTCGCCGGGCACCCAATCATCGACGACAAAGCGCATCGGGCCGCTGCCGACATAGGCGTCGATAGGCTCGAAGGGATCGGCTGTGGCGATCGATTCCGGCATGATGAAGCAGCAGGGCGGGACGATCTTGCCAAGCACGAGTGGCATTTTTGGAAACGCGCGCTTGAGTACCCAGCGAAACGTGCGATCGTCGAGGACGGCGAGTTCCTCCTCGCGATCCTTGATCATTGCCGCGGTGCGGTCCCGCGCTGCCCACCGGTTGATGCTCGCGACGGCGTCGGTGGCGAGCACCGGCTCGCCGTTGTGGAACCGCAAACCCTCCCGCAGCCGAAATGTCCAGGCAAGATGGTCATCCGACACTGCTTCGTACTCGATCATCTGGCGCCGCGGCTTCAGCTCGGCGTCGAGGCCGTAGAGCGTATCCCAGACGAGCGCGGCCGCATTGCGCGTGCCATGAGCATTGCTCCAGATCGGGTCCATGCTGGCGAGGCCGTGATGCGGGATGAAGCGGAGCATGCCAGCGGCAGCACGTTGGCAAACGGCAGGGGCGACGGGCGCGCCGTTGCCAAGCGCGAGCGTTGCCGCAGCGGTTTTGAGGAAATGGCGTCGATCCATGAGACGAACCGGGTCGAGACTTCGCTTACCGGAGAGTTGCCGCTTTCCTTCGGCAACCCGAGCCCGGATCATAGCCCCGATCGCAAACGGCTTCGAACAATGTGCGCGGATGTGTCACTGCGCGGCGGTGCCTGGGCCGGTCGCGGCGTCCTCGCAACCCGGCATCAGCGGCGGCATCTCCTGCGGAGGCCGGCGCGCTTTGGTCGCCTGCTCGAAAGCGTAGGCGAGCCGTAACAGCGTTGCCTCGCTGAAAGCCCGGCCGGTGAAAGTCGCGCCAAACGGCACTTCGGGCGCCTGCTCTTCGGCGACGCCGGGGATCATGCCCGTGGGCACCAGCACGCTCGGATATCCGGCGGTGGCAGCGATGGTGGACCCGAGATGACCGGGAAACAGAATGGCGTCGAGCCTGTTGGCCGCCATGTAGGCGTCGATTCCGAGAATGCGTGCCGCACGCACATCCATCCGCCGCGCGGCAGCGTATTCGATTTCGGACAGATCGCCGCGCGTCGCCTCGGCAGCAAGGAACATGTCCTGCCCGAAGCGTAGCGCGCGCTCGGCATGGGCCTCATTGAAGGCGATGATATCCGCGAGGTTTTTCATCTTGGTGCCGGTCGCCCAATCGCGCAGATAGGCGTCGAGGTCGTGCTTGAGTTCATAGACGAGGACGATCGGACGCTGCGTCGGCTGCCCGCGATAAGGACTGCGCGGATTGCGACTGAGAATGCTCATCTGCGTTCCGGGCCCGCCCATCCAGCCGATCGCCGGCATGTTGGCGCGGATGACGACGGCGCCGCGCGCTTCCAGCGTCGCGATGACCGAAGCCATCACCGCGGCGGCCGGCGGGCGCAGGGAGCCATAATACACATCGCCTGCCGGATCATAGGGATCGCTCGGCACGCCAATGCGGGCGCCGCGCAAGCCGTCCGGGTCGAGCGCGCGGGTGTAGTCGGCCGGCCGATGCAAATGCCGCGTCGCGGCATCGTCCGGGTCGGGAACCGCGAGCACATTGAGGAGGATCGCCGCATCGCGGACGGTGCGCGTCATCGGCCCCGCGGTGTCCTGACTGTGGGCGATCGGGATGATGCCGGCCCGACTGATGAGGCCGACTGTCGGCTTGACCGTAACGACACCGTTCTGGTTGGCCGGCGACAGCAGCGAGCCCGAGGTCTCTGTGCCGATGGCGGCAGCCGCGAACCCGGCCGCGACCGCGACCGCGGGACCCGAACTCGAGCCGCCCGGCGTCACGATCGGCCTGCCCTCCTCGTCGAGTTGCGGGGCATAGGCATTGCGGACCTGGCCGCCGAGCGAGGAATAGCCGGACGGCATGTCGAGAGCGATGATGTTGGCGAACTCGGTCAAGTTCGCCTTGCCGAGGATGACCGCTCCGGCGTGGCGCAGCAGTCGCACGACGGTGGCATCGCGCTTCGCCTGCGCATCGGCAAGCGCCAGCGATCCGGCGGTCGTATGCTGGCGATCGCCGGTCGCGATATTGTCTTTGACCAGGATCGGAATCCCTTCGAGCGGCCGGCGATCGCGGGAGCTGGCTCGGTCGAGCGCGGCAGCGATTTCCGGCGCGTCGGGGTTCAGTTCGCGGACCGAGTTGAGTGTCGGGCCGCTGCGGTCATAGGCGACGATGCGGGCGGTGTAGGCGGCAACCAAGGCGGATGCGCTGGTGCGGCCCGCTGCCAGCGTCTCCGACAGCTCCGCCACCGTGGCATTCTCGATGCAGACAGGTGACGCCGGGGCTTGCGTTCCCCACGTCGACGCGCCGAGGAGGAGTAGCAACGCTCCCCCCCAAATCATCGGATTTCCCTGCATTCCCCTCACCTTGCACCGAAGCGATCGGCGGCTGCACTCAGACCACGTGATCGGGAGCGAGTGTGCATGCCTTTCCGGTATCGCCGGCTTCGACTTGCACGGTTGCATGGGCGATGCCGAAGCGGTGCTCGAGCTGATGGCAGACATCCTGGAGGAGGTGGTCGTCGAGGCCGGCGCCCGGGCGTACGAGGTGCACGGTCAACGCGGTTTGGGTCGTGCTCATCGCCCAGATATGCAGGTCATGAACTTCGCTGACGCCCGGGAGAGCCCGCAAATAGCTTTCCACCGTGCCGCGGTCGACGCCATCCGGCACCCCCGCAAGTGATAGCCGCGTTGCCTGCCGCAACAGTCCCCAGGTGCCCCAAACGATGAATGCCGAAATGACGAGGCTGGCCACCGGATCGAGCCAGTTCCAGGAAGTGAGCATGATGGTTCCGCCGGCCAGCACGACCCCGAACGAAACGGCCGCATCGCCCAGCATGTGCAGGAACGCGCCGCGCACGTTGAGGTCGGCGCGACCACCGGCCATCAGCAACCAAGCCGAAATGCCGTTCACCACGATGCCGATGGCGGCGACGATCATCACGGTCCCGCCGGCGACCATGTCCTCGCCGCCGAGCCGCCTGATCGCTTCCCACGCGATCGCGCCGGTCGCAATCATCAGGATCAGGCCATTCAGGAGCGCTGCCAATATCGACGCCGAGCGGAACCCATAAGTGTAACGCCGCGTCGGTTGCCATTGGGCGACACCGTTGGCGCCCCACGCCAGCAGCAGCCCGAGAACGTCGCCGAAATTGTGCCCGGCATCCGCGAGCAACGCCACCGAGTGGGCGAGTAGGCCGAAGGCGATCTGAGCGACAACAAGCGCGGCGTTCAACGCGGTCGCGATCGCAAAGGCACGCCCGAAATCCGCCGGCGCATGGCCGTGGTCGCCGATGCCATGGCTATGTCCGCCATCGGCATGGGCGCTGCGACCGTGCGTGTGAGCGTGCCCGCCGCCAAGCCGGTGATCATGGGCGTGATCACGGTGACGATAATGGTGGTCGTGGTCGTGGTCGTGGTCGTGATCGTGGTCGTGATCGTGGTCGTGATCGTGATCGTGATCGTGGTCGTGATCGTGATCGTGGTCGTGGCCCGTGCCGTGTTCGCCGGAACGGCGGCCGTCGACGTCCCGGCCCGTTCCGGGCGATCGCCCATTGGATTTGCCGTGGTCGCCATCGGCAGGGCGGGGTGCAGGAATGCGAGCGTCTTCTGTCATCGAACATCCGTTGCGTCGGGGCCGGCGCCCGCGGCGCCCGGCGGCTCAGCGCGTCATTGCGGCGGCTCTCCGAGGTTACTCCTAAAGCCGGCTGCCGGGGTCTGCCGTGCTGCCGCAGCATCAGGCGCCGTTGCGATCGCGTTGAATAACTTGTCCGGCAACGCGACGGCTCTGCTGCCGGTGCCGCGGACCACTGTCGCCGGCAGCCGCATGGCGAAGTGAAGCCGCCGCGGACCCTTATTGCTACGTAATCGCTGCGCCGTCTAACGAAGCTCCTCGGTTAGGGCCTGATCCCGAAAGTTGCAGACTTTTCGGTTAAGATCACGCGCAAACTCAGTGGAGCCGACCGGAAGGCGATTCAAGCTAACCGCATCCGCTCCACCGACCAGATGCGGGGAAGCTGCACGTCCGAGTTTGCGGAGCGCGAGGATGGCAACTGCAGCGCCTTCGCAGCGAGACAGCGGCCTGTATTCGCGGTATCTGTCTCACGAATTGGTCCCGTAGCTCAGCCGGATAGAGCAGCGGTTTCCTAAACCGAAGGTCACAGGTTCGAGTCCTGTCGGGACCGCCAGGCATCGCTCCTTAAGCGCCAAAGGCGACTCGCGGCCGATTTTCAGGGACCTTCCAGATCGCTAGCTGGTACAGCGTCTTGCAGCCGTCGCCCCACCCAAACCAGGCTTTGACAACATTGTTCGCGTCGGTCTGAATTACAAATTCTGGTGACACGTCGACCCCTGCGCCAGCGTTTTTGAATAACGCCCACAGCCTGAAGTGATCAGCGCCATTCGGGACCGGATGCTGGAAAGCTGCAGTTGTGTTTTTGGAGGGCGCGAGGATGGCACCGCAGCGCGATATCGGCCTGGGATTCGCGCCTGCACCTCACTCTTTTATCGGGTGACGCGGGTTATATAGGAATCCAAAAACCTCAGAGGAATCCCTCTGTCATGCCAACTTTCGCATGGAATTGATCTTTTATGCCATCAACATCAGCAGGCCGGCAACGAAAAAGCCGCTGAAGAGCAGCAGCCAGTCGCCTTTGTCAAAACCCAGTACTCGCCCCTCTGCCGCGATATGAGCAAACATGCCTGCCTCTGTGTTTTTCTAGCATCTCATATAGCAGGTACGCACCAATAACGTGTTGCAAACGCGCAACGGAACGCAATAAAGAGCCTCTACGGCCCGATCGGACAATTGCAATCTCCTTGTCTTTTCCGATCTTTAGCGGATCGCGATCCGGTGTCGTCAGAGAAACCCGCTGGGTGTTGTTTTTGCGCATCAACCAAGCGCCCTTGTCTCGCTTGATGTGATCGCCTGCCCGTTGTCACGGCATTTCCATTGAGAGTACATCCCTACCGTTCACGGGTGCGTTTCGCTTCTCAGGACCCGTGATCCGATGAAATTGGGGGAGGCTTCGGGCCACCGATCGTCAAGACGACCAATTGGGTTGCTGACCATGGCGCCCCACCAACCTTTGCGGTCATCGCGCGGGGACCGTTTGGCGGCGTCACGAGCTCGCCCGATGCCGGGTACCGAGCTGCGCATGGTTTATGCAGTCAGGACGTATGTTCGGGTCTGCGGCGAGCGGGAACATTGCAGCGCCCCTTCCATGATGTAAAAATTCCGATCGAATATCGCCAGCAGTGTGTGCCCATCGGCACTATCGGTCGCGGCAGCCGCGCGTCATCGCGCAAGCCAGGGAGGATCGTCATGGCACGAACGGCTCTCGAAGGCGTTTTGGCTGTCGCGCTCGCCATTGTGACATTGTTTTTGCCCGGGGCGGCGTCGGCGCAGTCGAACCCGCAATTCGTCGCCTTTCCGGGCATCAGCAAAGGCGCCCTGTATCGGCCCGATTCGGGGCCGGCGCCCCATGTCGGCATCCTCGTGATGCACCGCACCGCGAACTATCTCAATCATCCGGCGTGCAGGGAGCTGTCGGGCCGCGGCTTTCTCATGCTCTGCATGAATACGCGCTACGAAAATAACGAATCGCAGGTCGATTTCGAGAAGCTGCCACTCGATGTGAAGGCGGGTGTCGAATTTTTACGTCGCCGAGGCGACATCACCAAAGTGCTGTTATTCGCTCATAGCGGTGGCGGACCGCTGATGTCGTTCTATCAGGCCGTGGCCGAGGCCGGTCCGTCCTATTGCAAGGGACCGAACAAGCTCGTCGAGTGCGGTGACGACCTCGTGGGGCTGCCGCCGGCGGACGGCATCGTGTTCGCGGACGCCCATCCGGGCAATGCCATCAATCTGCTGCGCAGCCTCAACCCGGCCGTGGTTGACGAGAACGATCCGCCGGACGCACCCTCCATCGCCGCGCTCGACATGTTTGATCCGAAAAACGGCTTCAATCCCGACGGGCCGTCACATTATTCTGCGGAATTCCAGGCGCGCTATTTCAAGGCACAGGCCGAGCGCATGAACCGGCTCGTTGCCGCCGCGCGCGACAAGCTCGACCGCATCAGGCGCAATGAGTACGGCTATCCGGATGACGACATCATGCTCATCCCGCGCGGCGGCAATCCGGGCGCCGGCGCCGGCGAGGGGGATGCACGGCTGTTCGTCACCGAGCCTGACATCGTCGCCATCAACAGCACGTCACGGCCGGTGCGCCTGTTGCGCAACGACGGCTCAATCGTGACGCAGCTGGTGAAGAGCGTCTTCGTCGCCAACCCCGGGGTCGCCCGCGGCAATCAGCGATTCCGCAGCGGCACAAAGATTTTCACGCTGCGTTCATTCCTGAGCGCGAACGCGATCCGCGCAGGCAACGCGGTGGACGACATCGACTATTGCTCGACGAACAACTCGACGGTCTGTGCCGTGCAGGCGATTTCAGTGCCGGTGATGTTCGCCGCCATGGGGGCCCACTACTTCATTCACGACAATGAATTGCAGTTCGACATGGCGCGCAGCAAGGATAAGGAGTTCGTGGTGATCGAAGGCGCTACTCACGGGTTCACGCCATGCGTTCCGTGCGAAACAACACCCGGCCAATATTCGAACACGGTGAAGAACCTGTTCGACCATGTGGCGAACTGGGTCAATGCGCGATTTTGAAGACGCTCTCGTTAACTATCACCTGCGTCGACGCCCCATAGGTGGCAACAGCGACGGCTCCCAGCAATCATCAGTCCGTAAATTGCGACCAATGCTCCCCACGGGAACCTTGTCACTCCGGCGCGCGGAGGTCGCACGGCGCTGTCCAGCGGAAGACTGACCCAAACGGGCGGCCGGTACGAAACAGCGGCAACGTTGCCGCTTGGCAGCCACGCCTCAAGCGGGCATTCTTCCAAAGGCGCCCGGCGCCAATAGCCGCGGCCGACGCGACCGGCAGCCTGACAAGAGAGGTGGCATGCATTACCTGGAGTGCTTGACGGCATTCGTCGTCGCCGTCGCGGCGACGAGCCTCGCGAACGGAACCGCGCGCGCTTTCGACGATTCGCTCTATCCTCCGATGAACGGACGGTGGACGCTGGTGACGGGCGCGGGCGCCTCCACTCTGACCCCGTTTGATCCGACGAAACCGCCTGGTCTCGGGCAACAGGCGCCCCTCACGCCCGAATACCTTAAGAAATTCGAGGCCACGCTCGCCGAGCGTACCGCCAAGGGTCTCGACAATGCGGGCCCGACAGACTGCATGGCCCCGGGCATGCCGATGATGATGGGGAATCCTCGACCCTTTCAGGTCACGGTGCTGCCGGAGACGACGTACATCCTGATCGACTACATTCACGAAACGCAGCGACGCATTTTCACCGACGGTCGCCCGTGGCCGAAGCGGATCGAGCCAACCTACGCCGGCTATTCTATCGGCACCTGGACCGATGAAGATGGCGACGGCCGTTATGACGTGCTCGAAGCCGAGACCCGAGCCTTCAAGGGACCGCGCTTTTACGACGCCAGCGGCATCCCTCTCGACGAGGACAATGAGAGCATCGTCAAGGAACGGCTTTATCTCGACAAGGCCGACCGCAACCTTCTTCACGATGAGATCACCGTCTTCGATCATGCCTTGACGCGGCCATGGATGGTGACGAAGACTTATCGGCGTGCCCTCGATCCGCTTGCCGACTGGCCGGAATATATCTGCAACGAAAAAATCCCTTTCATCCATCTCGACAATGACGAGGTCTACAAGATCGGCGACGATGGCCGCCTGGCGCCGAGCCGGCCGAACCAGCCGCCGCCGGACGTGCGCTTTTTCACGCCGCCGAAATAGTGCCGCTGCGCTTCCAATCAAAACGAGGGTAACCATGGCCTATCGCAACGTCATCGGCGCAGCCGCAGTGGGGGCATCGCTTTTCTTGACTGTCGCAAACGCGTTCGCGTTCGACGAAACGAAGTATCCGGATTGGAAGGGCGCGTGGCGTCATGTCTTCGTGCGCGGGCTCGGAGGCCAGCCCGGATTGGACCCGACGAAACCCTCGGGCGCGGGACAACAGGCGCCGTTGACGCCGGAATACCAGAAGATCTTTGAGGAAAACCTCAAGGACCAGAAGGCCGGAGGGCAGGGCATCGATCCGACCTACACGTGCCTGTCGCCCGGCATGCCGCGGGTCATGACCACGTTCGACCCTTGGGAGATTCTCATCACTCCGCAGATGACCAATTTTTTGATCCAGCACATTCACGACTTTCGCGTCGGATTTTCACCGATGGCCGCGACTGGCCTAAGAACCTCACGCCGACCTTCGTCGGCTATTCCATCGGCCGCTGGATCGACACCGACGGCGACGGCCGTTACGACGAGCTCGACATCGAGACGCGCGGCTTGAAGGGCCCGCGGTCGTTCGATCCGGCCGGCCTTCCCTTGGCGTTCGACAATCAATCGATCTTCAAGGAGAGGGTCTATGCCGACAAAGCCGACCCAAATACCCTTTACGATGAGATCACCACCATCGACCATGCGCTGAGCCGGCCATGGACGATCACCAAGAAATTCGTGCGCATGCCCAATGAGCAGGTCGAATGGATCGAGGAGGTCTGCGCCGAGGGCAACATGGACGTGGAAATTGGCGGCGTCGGCTATTTTCTCAGTGGCGACGGACACCTGATGCCAACGAAAAAGGGGCAGCCGCCACCCGATTTACGAAATTTCAATCAACAAAGGAGCGATAGTCGTAACTGAAGTGTCCGACCTGGAGCAGGCTGCATTCAGCTTGGATCGCCGCGCGCCCCGGTTCCCTTTTTCCGTCGCGGACTGCACTCGACGACGGATGGATTCGCGGGTTTTTGCGCATGATCCTTGTCCGAAAGGTCTCCAGCCTTTCGGGATCGGCCGTGAAGGCCTTGGCCCGAAGCGTCGCGCGGCTGGCAGGTCTTTGGGCGACGGCGGCAACCCCCGGCGCCTGGCTGAAGGGCTGCCGCTCTGATGGTGAGATCATGCGGTCTGCAGGCCTTGTGGCGCTTGTCGGCTTGTTATTATCCGGCTGCGGAGATGACGCCTCGCGCGAATTACAACCCCGTGCCGATGTTTTGAACGCTCAATCCGCAGCCGCAAGTCGGGCTTGCGACGATACCAATCCGGCCGGCAATCCGAAGGCAGCCTTGGCACGCGCCAAGTGTCAGGTTGAGGCGGCAGCCATTCGGCGCCCCATTGTAAGGTATCCCGACCTCTTGGATGCCTATATCGCAACGCGATTGTCCGTCGCGGAGCAAGTCCAGGCGGGCAAAATAACGGCCGTTAGAGCCAGCGACATCGTCGCAAGCAGGATTTCCAAGCTCGTCCTCGAGGAGAAACGCCGAAATCGAGCCGGCCAACCTTCTTCGGACGACCAAACCGAAAGTATTGTGTTCGCCAGTCCGCATTCGTGCACCAGGGTCGCGAACGGTGGAGAGTGCCTTTAGGGCTTCCGCGAAATAACTGCTCCGCAACCTCGGCAGAATTGCGCAGCTTTGGTGCGGCGAACGGCTGTGCAACCGATTTCAGCGCATGATCCCGTAAAGTTTGCAGACTTTTCGGACAAAGATCATGCGCAAAATCAACACGCATCCGTCGTCGAGCGCAGTCCGCGACGGGTGCGCAGAACATGATTCGAGCGGGAGGCGTTTCAATCTGAACGCATCCCGCTCTGGTTATTTTCGTGGGCACTCTTAGCCGAGGCGGGACTTCAAAGCCTCCGGCGCTACTTTGCTTCACACCCTGGTCGCACGCCGCCTTGCCGTCGTGACGCGCAGCGGCGTAAGGTCTTGCCGGGTTTTGACAGCAATCGTTTGTGTTCTTCGCGGATTCTGCGCGGCTTTGGGTCGCGATTGTTAGGGCCCTCGCGGCAGGCTATTGCTCCGTGCCATCGCGAAGACGCCGTCTCCCTGGCGCGGGCCTGCGTTGAATCCGCACCGGCTCATCGATATGACCCATGCGCGACCTGCAGGCACACACGGGTGAGGGAATGGCAGCCGCGGAAATCGCGATAAGCGTTCGCGATGTTTCCCATCAGTTCGGCGATGAGGACGACCGCCGTTTCGTACGTGCGCTCAGTGGCGCTTCGCTCGATGTCGCGCAAGGCGAGCTCATGTGCCTCATCGGGCCGAGCGGGTGCGGCAAGAGCACCCTGCTCAGCGTCATTGGCGGCCTTACCCGGCCGACCGCCGGTGTCGCCCACGTGCTCGGCAGGAGAGTCAAAGGTCCGATGCCTCGGGACATCGCTTTCGTGTTCCAGGAAAGCGCACTGTTCCCGTGGAGCACCGTGGCCGCGAATATCGAGCTTGGCCTGCTATTTCAGGGCATACCGAAATCGAAACGGGCGAAACGGGCGCAGGCGGCGCTTGCCGCGGTCGGGCTCGCCGATTTTGCCCATCATTACCCGGCGCAGTTATCGGGCGGCATGCGCCAGCGCGCGGCGCTCGCGCGTGCGCTCAGCTTGGAAACGCCGATTCTGCTGATGGACGAACCCTTCGGTGCGCTCGACGAGCAGACCCGCATGATTTTGGGCGAAGACTTGTCGGTTCTGCTTTCACATAGCGGAAAGTCCATCGTGTTCGTCACCCACAGTCTCGGCGAGGCGGTGTTCCTCGCCGATCGCGTTGCCGTGTTTTCGGCGCGGCCCGGCACCATCAAAGATGTTGTTTCCGTCGATGAGCCGCACCCGCGGAAGCCGAGCTTTGTGACCTCGGAGAAATTCACGAGCCTTCGCAACCGGCTTTATGCGCTGCTGCACGACGAAATCCGCAAGGCGGTGACGCAATCGAGCATGGCCGCCGCGGCGCCGGCCGGCGAGCCGGGACAAGCCTGATGGCTGGCGTGACGCGCAAGCGAACGCGTCGTGCATTGGCGCGGCGATTGGTCCAGGCGGCATTCGTCGGCGCGCTGGTTGCGCTCTGGTACCTTGCGTCCACGAAGTGGGGCGTCAATCGGCTGTTGTTGCCGAGCCCCGTCGCAGTCTGGGACAACCTCCTCGATATTCTGCGGACGGGAGAATATCTGGACGACTTGGTGACGACGCTCGGCGAGCTCGCCGCGGCATTCTCGATCTCGGTGACGATCGGGGTCACGCTCGGCTATCTGATCAGCCGCTCGCCCTACCTGGTCAAGGTCTTCGAGCCGCTGTTTGCTGCGATTTATGCGATTCCGCTCATCCTGTTCCTGCCGCTTTTCGTCTTATTCTTCGGTCTTGGCCCCCCCTCGAAGATCGCGATCGGCGCGACCATCAGCTTCTTCCCGATCGTGATCAACACGATTGCCGGATTTGGCCATGTCGACCCGGTGCTGGTGACGGCCGCGCGCTCGATGGGCGCAGGTGGCTACCCGTTGTTTCGCTACGTGCTGCTTCCGGCGGCGCTGCCGGTGATCCTCACCGGGCTGCGCATGGGGTTCACCACGGCGCTGCTATCGATCATCGGCAGCGAGACACTCGCCTCGCTCGCCGGTCTCGGTCACCGCATTGTCTATCTCGGCGAGGCGCTGGAGATGCCGCGCATGTTCGCTTACATCGTTTTCGTCATTGCGATTGCCACCGTGCTGAACACCGTCGTGTCTGCCTTGGAAGCGCGGGGAGGCCGGAACTGAGGGCACCCGCGAAAATCACCGCTGCGAAATCTCGGCACAAATCAACACTCTGGCGCGGCGGGCTGGTACAGATAGAAATGATTTTTTGCGGCTACCCCGATGGTTGACCTCGCGCCGCCTTTGCGAACTTGGCGAGCTCCGACATGGTCGAAGCTACGGCGGCGGCCGTGGATCGCGCGTCTTGCCATCATCGCGGTGCTATTCGGCGTCTGGGAAATTGCCGCCCGCTTCTTTGTCGATCCGCTGTTCCTGAGCCCGCCCTCTCGCGTGATCGCCTCCCTTGCCGCGCTGTTCGCCACCGCCGGCGTGCCCGCCGCCCTTGAGATCACGCTGTTCGAGCTGGCCATCGCCTTCTCGATTGCCGTTGCCGCTGGTCTTGTTCTCGGCCTTGCCATCGGCTTGCAGCCTTTCGTGCGCTTGAGCTTCATGCCGATCGTGCTGCTGCTTTACGGAATGCCCCAGGTGACAATCCTGCCGCTGTTCATTCTGTTCTTCGGGATCGGCCCGGCTTCGAAGATCGCCTTCGGGGTCACGCATGGGATTTTTCCCGTGGTCGTCACCGTGGTGGCTGGGGTTCAGAACCTGAAACCCATTCTCGTTACCAGCGCCCGCTCCATGGGCGCGAGTCGTTGGCAGATGTTCCGCTACGTGCTGTTTCCGCACATGGTGCCGAGCTTCTTTGCGGGGATGCGCCTCGGAATGAGCGGCGTGCTGCTCGGCGTGCTGCTGGCCGAACTTTACGTGTCGGTCGCGGGGATCGGCTATTTCACCACGCTGTTCACGCAGAACTTCGATCCGACCAAGCTGTTCGGCCTGATCGGCGCGCTGGCGGCGATGGCCATTGTTCTGAACGCGCTCGTGCGCCGCGCCGAAACACATTTCGGCCGCTGGCGCAGCGGATGATGCGATGACAAGCCAATTGAGGTTGACGGTCGCGTGCGGCGGCTACGAAACGTGCGCCCCCTCGGCGCCACCCGCGACAGCAGTGCATTCAGCCAACAAAAGGCAGAAACAATGGCCGTAACCCTGACCGGACCACGGCTCGCGCCGCGCTCACGCGGCAAGGCACGTCAGCTCGTCGTATTTCTGCATGGCTACGGCGCTGATGGCAACGACCTCATCGAGCTGGGACGCGTCTGGCAAAGCCTGCTGCCCGATGCGGCTTTCGTGTCGCCTCATGCCGGCGAGTTGTGCGCGCAAACGGCCACCGGCCGGCAATGGTTCTCGCTGACATTCCGGGACCCGAACGAGCGCTGGACCGGGGTCAACAAGGCTGCTCCCGCACTTGAAAGCTTTCTCGATGCGGAACTCAAGCGCAACGAACTGCCACCGCGCGCGCTGGCTCTGGTAGGCTTCAGCCAGGGCACCATGATGGCCTTGCATGTTGGGTTGAGGCGGAATGTGCCGCCGGCCGCCATTATCGGCTATTCGGGCGTGTTCGTGCTGCCCAATGGCGCCAAGCCGGCAGCGGTGGCGGGCGAGATCAGGTCACGTCCGCCCGTGCTGCTCGTTCACGGCGACCGCGACGACCTCATCCCGGCGCAGGCCGTATTTCTGTCGGCGCAGTATCTTGCCGCACTCGACATTCCGACCGAGTGGCATATTTCCGCCGGACTCGGGCACGGCATTGACGAGGAAGGTCTGCGCCACGGCGGCGAGTTTTTGGCGAGGCGATTCGGATTGCGGCGACAGGAATAGACTGTTCGGCAATGAAATATCCCGTTGTGGCGGGCTTTGAAGGCCGGCTTCACATTGCTGTCACCTCCCCCTATAAAGTAGGGACATGCTACATGCGGGGAATGAGGTCAGGGAGCGTCCGCATTGAACGCTCACGTATCGCCCAACGGATGGCCGGCACTGGTGCTCAACGCGGATTTCCGTCCGCTGAGTTATTACCCGTTATCGCTGTGGTGCTGGCAGGACGCCATCAAGGCGGTTTTTCTCGATCGGGTGAACATCGTCGCCAACTATGAAAAGGCGGTGCGCAGCCCGAGCTTCGAGATGCTGTTGCCCAGCGTGGTGTCCCTGAAAACCTTCGTGAAACCAACCACCCATCCGGCCTTCACTCGCTTCAACGTATTCCTGCGCGACCGGTTCTCTTGCCAATATTGTGGGTCGGGGGATGATTTGACCTTCGATCATCTGCTGCCGCGCTCGCGCGGCGGCCAGACCACCTGGGCGAACGTGGTCGCTGCCTGTTCGCCATGCAACCTCCGCAAAGGCAACCTGACGCCGCAGGAGGCCAAAATGCACCCGGCGCAGATGCCGTTCCAGCCGACCGTGCATCACCTGCATCGCAACGGCCGGCTGTTTCCGCCCAATTATCTGCACGAAAGCTGGCTCGATTATCTCTATTGGGACAGCGAGCTCGAGCCTTAAGCAGGATTTCGCGGGCATTCAATCCGAGCTACGTTTGAACAGCGTTCGACAGCCCAAAGCGGCGGCAAGCGAAATGTTACCGTTTATATCGCCCCTTTGTTGCGCAGTCCTTTGATCTCTTCAGGGCTGAACCCGAATTCGCTCAGCACGACGTCCGTGTGCTCGCCGAGGCCGGGCGGCGGGGCCGCGAGCCGGCTTGGCGTGCGCGAAAGCGTCGTCGCTTGACCCACCAGAGTGAGTGGCAACGCGTTCGTCTTTCCGTCCGGTTCGACCTCTTGCGCGATACCGAGGTATTGGACTTGCGGGTCGGCAAACACCTGGTCGATGGAATAGATCGGGCCGCAGGGCACGCCGGCCGCATTGAACCGCTCGACCCAATCGCCATTGGTCCGCTTCGCGGTGTACCGGTCGATGTCCGCGTTCAGCGCATCGCGATTTGTTGACCTCTTGGCTGCATTGGAAAATTCGGGCCGCGCGAGCAGCTCAGGGGCTTCGAGTGCTTTGCAGAAGCGCTCCCAGATGCGCTGCCCGGAGGTAGCGATGTTGATGTGGCCGTCCGCGGTCTTGAACACGCCGGTCGGCACGCTGGTAGGGTGATTGTTGCCGGCCTGTTTCGCGACCTCGCCAGAGACGAGCCAGCGCGCGGCCTGGAAATCGAGCATGAAAATCTGTGCCTGCAGCAGCGAGGTTTCGACCTGCTGGCCTTCGCCTGAAACCTCTCGCTCCAGGAGCGCGGTCAGGATTCCCATCGCGCACAAAAGGCCGGCGGCGAGATCCGCGATCGGAATGCCGACCCGCACTGGCCCCTGTCCCGGCAGGCCGGTGATCGACATCAGCCCGCCCATGCCCTGCGCGATCTGGTCGAATCCGGGGCGCTCGGCATAGGGACCAGCCTGCCCGAAACCGGAAATGCTGGCATAGACCAGACGGGGATTGAGCGGCCGCAGTGCTTTGTAATCGATGCCGAGCCTGTCCTTCACGTCGGGGCGGAAATTCTCGACCACGACGTCGGCCTGGCGCGCCATCGTCTTGAATGCCGCAAGGCCCTCGGCCGCTTTCAGGTTGAGGGTGATGCTGCGCTTGTTCCGATGCAGGTTGAGGAAATCCGGGCCGTCGCGCGGGCCGCCAAGCGGCTCTCCGCCCTCGAGCCTCGGCCGGGGTTTCGATTTTGATCACGTTCGCGCCCCAGTCGGCGAGCTGGCGCACGCAGGTCGGCCCGGACCGGACCCGGGTGAGATCGAGCACTGTGAACCGTGATAGAGCCGTGGAGGCTCGCGGCAACGACATAATTGTGCTCCCGAGCGGTCTTGACCCCGCCATGACGCCCAGGCGTTTCTCCCGGGCTTCGATCGGCCAACATTCCCCGATCCCCGCGGCGTTGTCCACGGACCGAATCAGCGTCGTTCGCCGCGCGTGCGGGCATGATCGGCTTCGTGCAATCTGTCAGCGTTTGAACGAAGGTCTTGTTAAAGCGACCAAGATAAGATGTCGCGCACTCGCGCTTTCCCGCGCAGGCCGTTCGCGCCGCGAACCTTCGACACGGAGCCGTCATGATTCTGCAGTCATTGGCCGGCCTGCCTGGATTCCTGGCGTATTTTTGCACGGCGTTCGTGATTACGATCGCCTATCTCACCATCTATGTTTGGATTGGGCCCCACGACGAATTCGAGCTGATCCGAAAGAACGTGCCTGGGGCGGCGATTGCGCTCGGGTTGAGCCTGGTCGGCTTCGTGCTGCCGGTCGCGAGCGCGATCGCGCACGCGCAGAACTTGCTCGATTGCGTGATCTGGAGTGCGATTGCGCTCATTGTTCAGGTGATCGTCTATTTTGTCGTGCGTATCCCGATCCCCAACCTGCCGCAGCGAATTGCTGCCGGGGATTTGGCGGCGGCAATTTGGCTCGGGATCGCATCGCTGGCGGCCGGCATCCTCAATGCAGCGTCGATTTCCTACTGAGGGGCGCCGTGAAGCGTTCGACCAAGGTCTCTCTGGTTCTGATAGGGGCCGTCGGTGTCGGCGGGGCAGCCTACGCATTGTCGCCCTCTTGCCCACCTCCCGGCCCGAGCGCGGTCGCGCCCAACCAAGCCTGCTCGTCCCCACGCGGCGGTCATGGTGGCGGCAGTCATTTCGGTTTCTTTTCGGGGCTCTGGTTCGAGCACTGCCGGGTCGAACGCGAGCGCGAGCGTGGCCCGCGGCGGCTTTGGCGGGGTCGGCAGGGCATTCGCGTCCTTCGGTGGTTGAGACATATGCGGCGCGTGCCGATTGCCGAGCGGCCCGATTGGCGCCAACGCGCGGTGGAGTGCGGATTTGATTTCCACTCCCTGCATGGCGAGCCTTATTGGGACGAGAGTGCCTATTACGCCTTCAGCCTGCGCGAAATCGAGGAAGATATCGAAACGCCGACTGCGACGCTCGAAGCCATGTGCCGCGAACTCGTGGCCCGCGCCGTCCAGGACGAGCGCATCCTCGATCGTCTCGCGATTCCACAAAGATTTCTGGGATTTCATCGCGGCGAGCTGGAAGCGCGGCGATGCCAGCCTCTACGGCAGGTTCGACTTGCGTTATGACGGCACTGGCTCCGCCAAGCTCCTCGAATACAACGCCGATACGCCCACCTCGGTGTTCGAGACCGCGGTGTTCCAGTGGGGGTGGCTCGAGGACGCGACCGCGCAGGGACTTCTTCCCGACACGGCCGACCAGTTCAATTCGCTGCATGACAAGCTGATCGCCGGCTGGTCGACCACCAAAGCATTATATCGCGCGAAAACCATCCACTTCGCCGGCATGCTCGACAGTCCGGAGGATGCCGGCACGCTCGCCTATCTCGCCGACACCGCGAAACAGGCCGGCGCCGATGTCGAAATCCTGGCAATCGAAGCGATCGGCCGCACGCCGAAAGGTTCCTTTGTCGATGCTGCAGACAGGCCGATCGACCTCGCGTTCAAGCTTTACCCGTGGGAATGGATGTTCCGCGATCAATTCGGGGAATCGCTTCCTGGTGCGCCGACGCGCTGGATCGAGCCGCCATGGAAAGCGATCTTGTCCAACAAAGGAATTTTGCCGCTGCTGTGGGCGATGTTCCCGCGCCACCCCAACTTGCTGCCAGCCTATTTCGCCGACGACTTTAAGCGGGCCGAGGCTCGGGCGCTCCTATGTACAAAAGCCGCTCTATTCGCGCGAAGGGGCAAATGTTGAGATCGTGGTCGACGGTGTCGTCCAGGAGTTGGATGACGGCCCCTATGGCGGCGAGCCGAAGGTGCTGCAAGCGGCGGCGCCGCTCCCGATTTTCGACGGGAACTATGCAGTGATTGGCTCGTGGTTTGCGGCGGGCGAACCGGCGGGCCTTTCGGTGCGCGAAGATACCGGTCCCATTACGAAGAACACGTCGCGTTTCGTTCCCCACGCCATTGTGTGAAGATGGCTCGACATGGGAAACTGGTGGGTTGCCTCCTTCCGGGCACGAGGGCGCATGGCTCGATTTCCGATGGGCGTGCCGCAAATGGATGGAAGAGATGCCGTCGATCAGTCTTCGAGCGATCATCTGGCAAGTCACGGTCATTGTTCATCGCTATCTCGGCGTCGCAGTCGGGCTGTTGATGATGGTGTGGTTCTTATCCGGCATCGTCATGGTTTACGTCGACCTTCCGCGCGTGACCGAAGAAGACCGCGCGAAGACATTGGAGCCGATCGCATGGCAGGCCTGCTGTCGCTTTCCGCAGCGATTGGCGCCGGACTCGGCGCAAGTCTTTGCTGCGCAAGTCGAGAACGTCGCCGGCATCCCGGTGATGCGGCTCCGTCCCGCCGGACGGGCGGCCTTCGTCCTCGACCTCCAGCGAGGCGCTGTGGTCCAAATCGATGCCGAGGCGGCGCAGGAGATCGCACTGGAGGCCGCGCCCCGCATCATCGGCCGGCCGGCCAAGCTCGTCGCGTCGGACGAGATCGAAGGTGACCAGTGGACGCTCGGCCGTCTGGGCCGTGAGCGCCCGCTGTTCCGCTTTGCCTTCGACGACCCCGAGCGGACAAACATCTACGTCTCGGGCTTCCGCGCGGCCGTCGTGCATTGGACCACCGCCACGCAGCGTTTCTGGAGCTGGCTCGGTCCGATTCCTCACATGCTTTATTTCGCGGAACTGCGGCGCAATGCCGTGTTGTGGACCGAGATCGTCGTCTGGACTTCGCTCCTCGGCACGTTCCTCACCGTGCTCGGCCTCTATCTCGGGATCACCCAGTTCAAGGCCCGTGCAAGGTTCTCGCCGTATCGCGGCTGGTTCTACTGGCATCATATCGCGGGACTGATTTTCGGGATCGCGACGCTCGGTTTCGTGGTCAGCGGTCTGATATCGATGAACCCGTGGGGCTTCCTGGAAGACCGTGGTGGTGGCGGCGAAGCAGCGCGACTCATTGGCGGCCCGCTGAAATGGGGCGACATACGCAGTTCGCTCGAGGCTTTGCGCGGCAAACCCGAGATGGATGGCGCGGTGAGCCTCGCCGCCGCCCCATTCGCGGGGCGGCTCTACTGGCTTGCGACACGCGCGGACGGCAGCATCACCCGGTTCGACAGCGATGGCGGCGTTACCTCGCTCAGCGAAGCCGATCTCGCCGAGGCGGCGATACGCATTGCAGGCGACACGGAGATTGCCGAGCAGGCGCTGATCGCGAAGGAGGACGCCTACTATTTCCGCGAAGACGGGCCCTTCGTCCTGCCGGTCTTCCGGGTCGTGCTGCGCGATGACGAAAACACGCGTTACTACGTCGATCCGCGCAGCGGCGCGCTTCTCGGGCGGTTTGACGCAACTGCGCGCCGGTACCGGTGGCTCTTTAACGGGTTGCACACGATGAACTTTACCGCCTTGCTGCGTGCGCATCCCGTGCGGGACATCGTCCTGCTGACGTTATTGCTCGGCGGACTGGCCGTCACGATCACCGGCTGCTATCTCGCGATTCGGCGTATTCGTAACGATGTGACGCTGCTGTTTCGGTCGGTCGTGAGGCGCAAGACCGCAATCGCAGAAAATGGCGATGCGGTCAAAGCGTGAGGCGCGGGCGGAGGCCTAACGTCCGTCGTCCAAATCCATGTCTGCAATCGGAAGCGGGAATTTGGGAACGACGGAGCTGAGTGGAAAACCGCGGGCCAAGCAGGTCGGCGCGAAAACAAGGCTCGCAGAGATCGTCAGTTGCACCAGCTTTGGCGGGAGGGCAGGGGAGGGGAGGGGAAGCGGGAAGAGGAAACGCACGCAACCGCGGCCACATCCGAGGGTGAGGGGGTGGTCACGCTCTGACTGCTGTCCTCTGAAAGTCGTTACAAGCCTATTCCGATCGGATGGTATCAAATGGATCAGGAGGGTGGGCAACGCGCCTACCCCGGGCCGTGCCACCTGCCTAGAGCATCGGGGCCATCGGCATGCCCGGCTCCCCGGACACAGAATTGCCTCGCAAGGCGCTACAACCGTCCACTTGAAAGGCCGTTGACCGATCGATATCGCCTCTCAACACCTGAGCACGCGGTCATCTTGCGACGTCGTCCGCCGCGCGTGACGAGGCGCCTATGCTGTTGCTCTTGCTCGTTTGGATCGTGCTGTTGATCCCGATGCTGATTGCGGGAACACGATTGATGCTTGCGGTCGCGCCAATGCCGCCTGCATCGCGAGACTCGGCTTTCCTTGCCGTATGGCTCGGACTTCTCGCGATCGCCAACATCTTGTTGGCACTAGCCCTCGCGGGGCCGCTAACGGTTCTCAATCTCGCACTGGTTCTGCTCTCAGCTTCCGCAGCAGGACTGGTTCATGGGCCAACGCGGGTGCGGATGCGCCAATACCTGCGCGGCTGCGTCGGTTATGGCGGCGCGGCGACCGCCTGCGTAATCGTCTTTGTCGCGGCTGCCGCGACGGCGGCAATGCCCGTGTCTCTTTATGACACCGGCCTTTATCATTACCCCCAACTCAACTGGCTCGCCGTCCATGGCGATCGTCCCGGCCTTGCTCTGCTGCACTTCCGCTTTGCTTCGGTGACATCGTGGCTTACGATTCCCGCTTCACTCGATCACGGAGTTCTCGCCGGAAGGTCGTCAACGCTGCTTAACGGATTTGTCCTGGCGCTGGTCGTGGCGCAGCTTGTCGTCTCCCTCGCACGCTGGCGCCTCGGCACCAGCGATTGCGCTGACAGGTTTTGGGTTTGCGCGGTGGGAGGCGCCGCCGCCTATGCAGTGGCAACTGGTTTCGTCAACTCGGCAAGTCCCGACTTGCCGGTTTTCTTCCTGCCCTCCCTCATCGTGGCCGCCACTTTGCGCGGCAAGCCGGGAGACGTGCCGGGGTCGATATTCCTGCTGGCGCTGCTCATGTTCACGATCAAACTGAGCACCTTGCCCGTCGCGGCCGTGACCGGCGCGTTCGTGGCCTGGCGCGTCCCGCCCTGGAGCCTCGTCAAATGGGCCGGCGCGGCTGCGATTATCGTCGCGCCGATGGTCGTGACCGGCTTCGCCGTGTCCGGCTGCTTCCTGTTCCCGATCGACAGCACTTGCTTTGACCTGCCATGGTCGTTACCGCCGCACAGCGCCGCCGCCGCCGCACAGATCACCACCGAATGGGCGCGATGGAACGGACCCAGGCCGGCTGAGGCGGATATCGCGACATGGTGGATGCATTGGGGCGCAAGGAAATCGAATCTTGTATTGGTCCTGTTGCTCGCCCTATCGCTCGCCGCCGGGCTGGCTTTAAGGCAGCAACTGAACAAGAACGTATCCCTCGCAATTTCGGTCCTGCTCGCAATATGCGGGATCGGCTACGTCGTCGTCCTCGCGCCTGACCTGCGGTTTGCGATCGGGTACCTCGTCATCCTGCCGGCGCTTTTCATTGCGCGTCTGGACATTTACGCGGCGGCCCTCCCGGGCCGGGTCGGCATGGTCGTTTCCGGCGCGGTGGTGCTCGTCCTGGCAGCGGCATTGGTGATTTTCGCCGTTGATGAGAGCCAGGCATTTGCTGCCCGGAGAATGCCAGGCCGTGCTCTGTTCTCCGGATTGGTACAGCCCCCGCGTTTCATGTGGCTCAGAATGCCGGGGCGTCGCGACGACCATCCCGATCCCGCCTTTTACGTCGAGGAGAATAACGGCCATTTTCGTTATCGCCGCCCGGCTGACGGCGATCAGTGCTGGGACATACCGCTACCGTGCAGCCCGGCGACATTGCCGGACGACATCGTCCTGAGCGACCCGGAAAAGGGTCCCGGCGGCGGCTTTGTCCGGCATTAGAGCGGGATGCGTTCAGTTTGAACCGCCTTCGGTTCGATTATCATTGATTTTTGCGCATGATCTTGTCCGAAAAGTCTGTAGCTTTTCGGGATCATGCGCCGGCGCATCATCGGGAAAAACTTACGCAAAACTCCGCGGGCGGCGGTGCGAACGTCGCCGCTTCATTGCGATCGCGTTCGGCGGATGAGATTGTATTTGAGGATGCAGTAAAGCGCCCAGATCCCGTCCTTCCAGTTGATCTTTTTTCCTTCCTCGTAAGTCCGGCCGCGGTAGGAAATACCGACCTCGTAGATGCGGCAACCCAGCCGTGCGACTTTGGCGGTGATTTCCGGCTCGAAACCAAATCGGTTTTCTTCGATCTTGATCGACTTGATGATGTCGCGCCGGAATACTTTGTACCCGGTTTCCATGTCCGTCAGGTTCAGGTTGGTGAGCATGTTCGACAGCAAGCGTGAGGAGGCCATTCCCGACGCGGTGCCAGAAATAGAGCACACGGTGCGGGCGTCCTCCCATGAAACGCGAGCCGAATACGACGTCCGCTTCGTTCCTGAGGATGGGGTCGACGAGAATGGGGTATTCTTGCGGGTCGTACTCGAGATCGGCATCCTGGACAATGATGATGTCGCCGGTGGCAGCCGTAATCCCAGTACGCAGTGCGGCGCCTTTGCCGCAGTTCTTGTCGTGATAAATCGCCTTGTCGACCAGTGGCGTGATGTCGCTGCGCAGCACGTCACGCGTGCCGTCGTCGGAGAAATCGTCGACAACGATGATTTCCTTGTCGGGATAGGGAGCGTTGCGAACTGCGTCGACGACGCTGCCGATCGTGGTGCGTTCGTTGTAGCATGGAATGACGATCGACAACTTCATCGCAGGCCTCCGAGACTTACCGTCGGCGCACACGTCTCGCATGCCAGCCTGCGCGGAGGCGAGGACTTTCGAACCGCACCGCAGTCTCCGATCGGCCTGTGCGCAGGAGCGCGACCATAAAGGAGATAATGGAACGCCCCGGCAGTCCCGACGTGCGCAACGCGCGTATTCGCCATGGACGAAGCGCAAACCGCGTGACGATGGAAACCGCACGCCAGCAGTTCAGAGCCTTTTCGCCCAAACGCGCGTGCGACCCGATCCGGTCTCGTTGAGAGGCCGGCCCGTTCGGCGGCGGCTGCGAACGGAAGGAATTCGTTTACTCTGCGGACCATGCGCTGACCCGCGTCGCTATTGCGCTCGACTACAATACGGGCGGGGCGTACTGGATTCCCCCGTTGTTCCAGAGCTGGTTGATCCCGCGTGGAATGCCGAGCTTGGAGGTGACTCCAACATTTCGTTCGAATATCTCACCGTAATTACCGACATGTTTCATGATGCGGGCTGCCCAGTCTTTCGTCAGGCCGAGCCTTTCACCCATATCACCCTCGGAGCCTACGAGGCGCCTGACAGCAGGCTTGGCAGACACGAGTGCGGCGCCGATTGTCTTCGAGCTAACGCCGAGTTCCTCGGCATTGATCATGGCGAACAAGGTCCATTGGACAATCGACGCCCAATTGTCGTCGCCTTGACGCACTGCCGGACTTAGCGGTTCCTTGGAAATGATATCAGGCAGGACGACGTGGTCGTCAGGCCTGGTAAGTGTGATTCGATCGCCATGGAGCTGGGACACATCACTTGTGTATACGTCGCACCGGCCCGCGTCATAAGCCCTCACCGCATCGGCGGCGTTTGGGGCTTCAACCTTCTCCAATCTCATGTTGTTCGCACCAAAATAGTCAATAAGATTTTGTTCGGTGGTCGTTCCGCTTTGCACGCAGACCTTGAGGCCATCGAGTTCCAGCGCCGAACTGACATTGTGCGACCTGCGGACAAGAAAGCCTTGGCCGTCATAATAGGTAACGGCAGGAAACATGACATTCAGGTCGGCTTCACGGGACATGGTCCATGACGTATTGCGCGACAGCACGTCGATTTGTCCGGACTGAAGCGTCGTAAAGCGGTTGCCGGCATTGAGTGGCGTGTAGCGCACCTTGTTCGGGTCGTCGAAAATCGCAGAGGCGATCGCGCGGCAAAAATCAACATCAAAGCCGCTCCAATTGCCCCTGTCGTCCATCGCAGAAAAGCCATACAAACCCTCGCTGACGCCGCAAGAGAGGGCGCCGCGGTCTTTTACCGCCTTCAGCGTTTGGGCGGGCGTTTGGGCAAACACTGGTGTTGCCATCACGGCAGCAGCCCACGACCAGAGCCAGGCATTTGGACCAATCCGTAAACTTCATGGCTTCGGCCCTCGTTTCGCTCGGTTGGAACGTTTCGACTGCGGTTAGACGTCGGGCTGTTGTCTCACAATCACCTTGGTGCCGACTGGAATGCGCTCATAAAGATCCATGATCTCCCGGTTCGCCAACCGGAAGCAGCCGGACGAGATCGACTGGCCGATGGTC
This sequence comes from uncultured Alphaproteobacteria bacterium, assembly GCA_963844635.1. Taxonomy (GTDB): domain Bacteria; phylum Pseudomonadota; class Alphaproteobacteria; order Rhizobiales; family Xanthobacteraceae; genus JAJPKK01. The sequence goes on along the minus strand of CAWJPD010000005.1, from coordinate 402,231 downwards.
TGTGGCTGATTGGTGCCGTGAATGCGGTAAACAGTGTCCCCGAGATAGAGCGCACGCGCTCCTAGCGGGTTGCCCGGGCCACCGGCCATGAAGCGTGGCAGATAGGGCTGACGCTGGATCATTTCCGTCGGCGGTGTCCAGTCCGGCCACTCGGCTTTGCGGGTGACCTTCAGCATCCCGGACCATTGGAATCCGTCGCGGCCTACACCGATGCCGTAGCGAATCGCGCGCGTGTTATCCTGCACGACATAGAGGAATCGTTCGGCGGTATGGATAATGATTGTCCCAGGCGCCTCGTTGGAGCGAAAGAACACCACTTGACGTTGATAGACCGCGGGCAACCGCTCGTCTTCAGGCACGTAGCCCGGCTGCTCATCGATACGCATCGTTTCCTGACCGCGGATCAATCGGCTGGTCTGAGCTGTCGCTGTCGTTATCCCGGCGAGCATCGCGCTTGCGAGCAAGAGGAACATCCTCATCCTTTTCTCTCCAGCCAACGGCATTGATCATCCTCCTGAAACGTATCTCGATGGCGCAGAACTCGTCGTGGGGTAAGCAAAGGTCGCCGGAGTTCTCTGGTGATCCCAACAGTCGGGCACCCGGGAAGTATGCTGATGTGAAACGCGCAATGCCCAGCTTGCGCACCCCGCCCAACGGCAAGTTCCGTACCATGGGGGACTCAGCGCAGGCAACGCAAATTCTAGGCGGTGAGAAGCCCTTCCTTGGCGGCGGAGGTGTCGCAAATTTGTGGTTTCTTTGCGGCCCCAAAATGCACCTGGCCGCTTCATCCGTTGGGAAAGTGACTTCGCGCGAGAATTCATTTATAGCCCGCCCTACTGTTTTGACCGTGAGTTATGCGCGAGGACATGGACGCCGGATGGGTCCATTGCGGGATCGCGTCCGGCAGCGCGTTGGAAGGGCGGTGCGACCCGGCCGGTATCGATCTGTATAGCCTTGCGTCCCGTCACTTCGACCTCGAGTCCCAGGATCTGGTGGGGCGTTTCGTTGAACAGCAAGAGATTTCGCGCAGGACTGACGGACGTGTTTGCCGGCGCGGTCTGCAGCATCTTGTCGGTCTCATATTGCCTGTCTTACGCAGCGCTCATCTTTGTGGGGCCGCTCGCGCACCTGCTGTCCTACGGCATTGCGGTCACGTTCCTGTCGGCAGCCGTGGGCGGAGTGATCGTCGCCTTGCGCAGCTCGCTGCCGTTCGCCGTTGCCGGACCGGATAGTTCCATTTCCGTCGTGCTCGCCGCGCTTGTCGCAACGCTCATGCAGCGGCTCGTTGTCAGCGGCAGCGATGAACTTCTCACGCCAGCGTTGATCGCCATGTCACTCGCGACTGCGCTGACCGGTCTCGTGCTCTACGTTCTCGGGGTCACAAATGCAGGACGCGCGATTCGTTTCGTGCCCTATCCTGTGATTGGCGGTTTCCTCGGCGCCACTGGGTGGTTGCTGGTGACCGGGGCTGTGCAGGTTGCCACCGACCAGCACCCGACATTCGCCAATGTGGGCGCCTTTATCGACACTGCCGTCGCCGCCAAGGTGGCGGCCGGAGCGACCGTCGCGCTGACGCTCTACGTCCTTTTGCATCGTTTCAAGAGCCCATTCGTGATACCAGCGGTACTATTGAGTGGGTTCATCATCACGCATTTCCTCCTTTTGTTGACGGGGACGAGCATTGGCGCGGCGCAAGCAGCCGGCTGGATGTTCCGGCTGCAAACGGCGGCCGGGCTGACATTGCCGTGGCAGGCTGAGTTGCTGCGCAACTTTCCGTGGTCGTCATTACCTTCGCTGTCCGGCGATGTGCTGGCGGTCATTTTCGTCACCGCAATGAACTTTCTACTCAATACGACGGGGATCGAGATTGCGAGTTGAACCGAGGCCAACGTCGAGCACGATCTCAAGGTGCTTGGGGTCGCCAATCTCGCGATCGCCGCGCTCGGCGGCTATGTGAGCTGCACATCGTTTAGCCGCTCCATGCTGGTGCGTACGGCTGGCGCGACAACCCGCCTCGCGGCGCTTACGGTGGCAGTCATTTCGGCGAGCGCGCTCATCGCCGATCCAACTTTGCTCGGCTATGTGCCGAAATATATTCTCGCTGGGATTTTCCTCTACATCGGCATCGATCTCGTTTATCAATGGCTGATCCAATCGGCGCGGCGATTGCTCGTCCCAGAATATCTGTCGCTTCTCGCAATCGCCGTTTTGATCGTATATTCCGGGTTCATTGCCGGCGTGCTGATTGGGATTGTCATGGGCTGCGCCACATTTGCGCTGAGCGCAAGTCGGGTGAAAGCCATTAAATTCAGTTTTGACGGGTCGGAGTATCGCTCATCGCTGGACCGCGGGCAGTATGAACTCTCGCTGTTGAGGGACCACGGCAGCGAAATTCAAGGTATGGCGCTTCAGAGCTATTTGTTTTTCGGTTCCGCCAATCGGCTCTACCAGCACGTCAAGTCGCTGGTGGCCGCCAAGCCTGAATGCCGTTTCCTGATCTTCGATTTTCGTCTCGTCACCGGCATCGATTCGTCCGCAACATATAGTTTTACGCAAATCAAGCTGGCGGCCACCCTCGGTGCTGCCCAAATCGTGCTCGTCAATCTTCCGCCCGAACTGGAACGCGCGTTTCGTGCCGAAAAATTCATTTCCGACAACGTTACTGCGATGTCGGATCTCGATCGCGCGCTCGAGTTGTGCGAACTGGCGGTCATCGAAGCGCACCGCACCGAGGGCAACGACGCAAGTTCGCTGCGTGCCTGGTTATCCGAAGCCCTCGGAAATACGCAACACGCCGACCGGCTCGCAGCATTTTGCCGCCGACTCGATGTCGTTGCGGGCGATGTCATTGCGCGGCAAGGCGAGCCGGCCGCCTCGATGCATTTCATCCTCGAAGGGCGGATCGGCATCGTGGTCGATCTCGGTGAGGGACGAACGATCCGTGTGCGCAGCCTGGGTCGGCATACGACGATAGGCGAGATGGGATTGATCTCAGGGCGGACCCGCACCGCCACGTGCCTTGCCGAAGCAGACAGCGCCCTCTACGAGCTGCGCGCCGAGGACTACGAACGCATCAAGCGCGAGGACCCGGCACTCAGCCAGGCGCTCCTCGGTTACGTGGTGGCAGTGATGTCGGAACGCCTGAGTTTCGCCAATCGCGCGCTCGGCATCCTGCAGCGTTGAGTTGTCCAACGGAGTGCTGCCGTTTTAGTGTCGCAGGCGAGGTTGCGCTCAACAAATCGAGGAGTGAGAGATGAGTGACCAGACCGGACGGTGCAACGACGGCGCGGTGACGCGGAGAACCGCGCTGCTCGCCCTTTTAGCCACACTGCCGTCACCGAGTTTGCTGGCTCAGCCAGCGAGACCCGTGATTTAGACCCGTCGTTTGAACAATGTCATGATCGCTGTTTCAAATGTGGAACGTTCCGCTGCCTTTTACGAAAAGCTGTTTGGGCCGCCGGTCCGGCAAGGCGAAGCAGCCGTGTTTCGTGTCGGCGACGGCCCGCACTTTTTTGCCCTGGTGCCGGTCAGGGGCGCAGCAGTGCCGGACTTTCTCTCCTACGGCATGACAGTGGCGGATTTCGATGTGGAGCGAGTTAAGAAAAACCTGGACGACCTGGCGGCCGGCAAGGTCGAAATCGTGCGCCGCGGCGACACGCCCGAGCTGTTCATTTCGGACCCCAACGGGATCAGGGTTCAGCTCCAGGACACGACTTATGGTTATGGCTCAGGCGCCAAGGGCGAAATCATTCCACCCGCGCCAACGAAGAATGGCCAGCCCGCCTTCCGGCTTAAATCGCTCAACCACGTCACGCTGACGATTGCAAACGGCGCCCGGGAGAAGGAATTCTACCAGTCAATCTTCGGTCTCCCCATACGTGCGATGCAGGGGGACGGCGTAACACTCGCCATTGGCGAAGGAACCGATGGCATCGTCTTCAACGCTGCGGCCAATAATCCGCGCGCCATATCCGGGATCAATCATGTCTGCTTTACGATCGAAAATTTCGATGCCGAGCGCGTGATGGCAATTCTGGTCGAGAATGGGCTCGAACCGATCGAGACCGGCATTCCCGCACTGATCAAGCCTCTGACCTGCCGGGTTCGCTGGCGTCAGCGCGCCAACAATGGCGGCGGCCCGACAAGTCCCTTGGGGACCCCTGAAGTCTACTTCACCGACCCGGACAATATCCGGGTCCAGATTCAGGACGTGAGTTATTGCGGGGGGTCGGGCCGGCTGGGCCAAACCTGCCCATGACGACCGTTACCGGTTCAGCGGGGCTTTGCAATTCGGTTCAAGCGAAAGGGCCGGCGTTGGACAGAGTTGACGACGACTCAAAGTTTGAGCTTTGGCGATCCAATGCGTTGTCGAGCGGCTTGTCGGCCGCAACGATCGAGCGCCTGCTGGCTTTTGGCAAGCTCGTCGACTTCGGCGACCGGGACATCCTGCTTCGGCAGGGCGACCACAGCGACTGTGCCTACTTTATCGTTGACGGCGAGGTCGAGGTGGTGGTCGCTACGTCATACGACGAAGTACGGATCGTGCGGCTGTCGCCGGGCGCCCTGATCGGCGAGACTGGCGTTTTTGCCGACCTGCCAAGAAACGCAACAGTGCGGGCTTGCAGCGGCGTGCGCGCGCTGCGGTTCGACCGAGCGCCGCTGCTTGATGCTGGCGATGCCGATCCGGCCCTGTTGCGCGCCATCATCAGCCGGCTCGGCCAACAGGTCGCCCGCTTCAACACTGCGATGGGCCTCTACACCAATGCCGTCGCCGCGCTGGAGCAGAATAATTTCGACGTCAGCATCCTCGATGAATTGCGGCAGCCCGCCCCGGAACTTGTGGATTTCGCGCAGCACTTCCGCCGCATGGCCGAACAGATCGTCGAGCGGCAGGCACGGCGGGCAGAAATGGCCAATGCCGCGGCCATCCAGCGGGCCATGCTGCCGGCCGCGTTGCCGGTCGGGCTTGCCGACGGCAGGTTCGACGTCTTCATGCACTTGACGCCGGCGCGTGAGGTCGGCGGCGACCTTTACGATGTCATTGACCTCGGCGGAGACCGGTTCGCGATCACGATCGGCGACGTGTGCGGCAAGGGCATTCCGGCATCGCTGTTCATGGCGGTGACGCAGACCGTCATCCGGCTTGTGGTGCGTTCGGGCAGGGACCTGCAGGCCGAAATCGCAGCGGCTAATGAGCTCGTGGTTGCCAACAACGGCGAAAGCATGTTCGCGACGCTTTTCTGTGGCGTGCTTGATGTAACGTCCGCGACGCTGACCTTTTGCAATTGCGGCCACAACCCTCCGCTGCTGCTGCGCTCCGGCGAGACCACATTCGAATCGCTGCGCGCCTGCGGTCCTCCGTTCGGACTCCTCGACGAGGTCGCCTATCCAGCGCAAACGGTGGCGCTCGCGCGCGGCGACTTGCTGCTGCTCTACACCGATGGCATCACCGAAGCGGAGAATCTGCAATCCGAGCAATTCGGCACCAAGCGGCTCGAGGAGGCGATTTTGCAGGAGCGCGGACAGCTTGCACGCAAAGTGGTGGAGCGGGTGATCGAACGCGTGACCGAGTTTGCAAACGGTGCGCCCCAGTCAGATGATATCACCTGCATCGCCTTAGTCTGGCAGGGCCGCTGATCCGGTTTCCGAGAGAGCGCCGCCCTATTTCTCCTCCAGCGCGTTGATTGGTTCCCAGTCCGCGGCCGGCGGACACTCTGCGAATTGCCTCGCCCTCGCGAGAAACGCTGCGGCCGGAGGATCGTCATTCGCTGACCGCGAGAACGCGCGGACCGCCGCGCTGAAATCCCCCGCGCGAAAGCCCGCCAATCCGTCCGCATAGGTCTTGGCGCAGGCTAGCTGTTCGGCACGGACAGTCCCCGACACGCCCAGCGGCTCAAACACCTTGACCGCGCCGTCCCGGCCCTTGACCCGGATCGCATCGAGTTCGCGCCACGCGAAGGTTGCGCCCGCAAGGGCTTTTGTCGCCTCTGAGACCATCACAGTGGTGCCATAAAACTTGTTTGCCCCTTCGAGCCGAGAGGCGAGGTTTACCATGTCTCCCATGACGGTGTAGTTGAAGCGACGGCGCGAACCGATATTGCCGACGAGCGCCGCACCTGAATTGATGCCGATGCGCTGCCTGACCGTCCGGTGATCGAAGGCCGCTGCAACGCGGTTGAGTTGTGGCAGCCGCGCGGCGCAGTCCAATGCGGCGCGGACGGCGTTCTTCGCGTGATCTGGGTCGTCGAGCGGGGCGCCGAATACCGCGACGATGGCATCGCCGATGTACTTGTCGACAAATCCGCCATGCGCCTCGATGATGTCCGTCATAGCCGACAGATACTCGTTCATGGCCGCAACCAGCGCCGACGGCGCAATCTTCTCCGAAAACGTGGAAAAGTCGGCAATATCCGAAAAATACACTGTAACGTGGCGCAATTCGCCGCCGAGCTCGGGCGCCTTGTTCGACGAGATCATCTTCTCGACCAATGCAGGTGCGAGATAAAGGCCGAAGCTCTGGCGCAGAAGACGCTTGTTCCGATCGGCGACGATGAAGCGATAGCCTATGGTGACGCCGAGTGCGGCAAGGCCGGCCAAGAGCGGGTCGATCAATGGCAGCACGAGCGCGTATCGAAGCGCAGCAGTTGCTGCCGCTGCCCATGCCCCAACAAGGCCAACGAAGGCCAGCGCAGCCGTTGCCGGTCCGAACGCAAATGCGGCTATCGACGAAAGCCCCGCCAGCACGAAGGCGGTCACCCCAATTCCAAGGCGGCCGAACTCGGCCAGCAGATCGCCACGAATCAGGTTGTTCACCGCCGTCGCGTGAATGTAGACGCCGGCGATCGAGTCACGGGCAAATCCCTGCCCGGCAACGGGAGGTTGCAGAGCGCAACGCTCGGCGCGCGCGCCCTCAGACCCGGTTGCAAATCGTTTCGAGGTGATCTTGCGGTCCTCGACGTCGAGCACCGTGCCGATCAGGACAACCTTGTCGCCAAATTGGTGGCGGAAGTAATCCGGGTCGCCCTTCTCCACGCAGGCGCGCAGATCGGCGAGCGAATATGTCGGGATGTCCCCCGCGCCGCCAGCGAAATTCAGCGTCATCGTACCTGGCACGGCGCTGCCCGCGGCGCTCTTTGCCGATAGCGGCGCGCCGGTTGCACGAACCACAAGCTCTGCCGCCATGGAGGGCACCGCTGTGCCATCGACCATGAAATCGAGAGGCAGGCGCCGGATCACCTCGTCCGGATCAGTGTACACGTTCAGCCCGCGGATATTTCGGCCGAAACCGACGGCTGCCCGTTGGCCCGGGGAAGGCAGCACCGGATTGTCCTGATGCTGAACCTCTCCGAGGACGACTTTTCCGGCGCGTGCGCCCAGCGCGAGCGCGCGCAGGTAGTCGCGGTCAAAGCCGCGGACGCGCGCTCCCAGCGTCTCGTCGCCGAATGGCACCTCCGACTGCTCGATCGAGGTTGGAAACACCACGTCGAAACCGACGACCTTGGCACCACCGTCGATGACCGCATTCAGCACGCGGCCGATCTCACGTGTCCAGGTCACGCTCGGCGTGCCTTCGAACGGAGGGGTCCTGAAGGTCTCTTCGTCAAGGGCGACGACGACGGCCTGTGAATCGGCCGCCTGATACGCATTGCCGAAAGCCCGCCAGCGCAACATGGTCAGCAGGTCGATCGTGAGACCCCGCAAGCCATCTAGGGGGGGCGAGGCGGCAATCAAACTCGTCGCCAGCGCGATGATCAAAGCAGCCAAGGCCGGCCGCAAACGAGCCGCGCTCATACCCACCCGTCGCAGGGCGGCTTTATTGGAAGCGCAGCAGGCGGCTGACCGCCGGCATCGGACCGGGTTTTGCCTTCGCGGCGATCTTGAAGATCATGTCATGGCCGCCAATGCTTGCCTTGTAGATCGCTCCGCGGCTCAAGCGCGTATTGGTGTTGGCGAGATCATAGAAGCGCTTGTTGGCTTCATCGATCTTGATTTCATAGCGTTCCCCCGGATGATCGACCCGTTCGATCAGCAGGGTGCGGTCGTCGCCCACCATGACCCTGGGAAGCTGAACAACAGGCGTGACCCCATAAAGGACCGGCTGAATATCCGCGCTCTGGACCCGGAAGGCGCTGGCGCCGCTCTTGCTTGCCTCGAACGAACTCAGCTGTATCTTGCCGCCATTGCAAGGCACCTTGGCGCGGACGACCTTGCCGTCTCGGATCTCGCTACGATCGGCGCCCACCATGACTGTGCCGCCGGTAATGGTTTCATGTTCGCATGATTTCAGATAGCTGAGGACGAGTACGTCGCCGGCGCCGAGATTGATCACCTGTCCCTTGCCGACGTAATCCATGAACTCGACATCGTCCGTCGTACCTTTCACATCCTCGACCAAAGCGGAGGGAACGAGCGGTGCCGCGAGATGAGCGGAAGCGGCATTGGCTCCAAAGACGACTGCCGGCAAGGCAGCAACGAGAATTCTGAGCATCTTCAACCCTCCCGCTTGCCTGAAAAAGGTGGATTGCGAGAAATCTACCATGGCCCCGCAAATGATTTGCCGAGGCACCCCCGCACTGTGTCGCACCGGACGGTCGGCCGGTTCAAGGGCGCCTTCGCCTTTTTGTGTCGCCTCCCCTGGCGAGCGCTGCCGATGCGCGCTTTCTCGGCACTCCGTCGGGAGGCCTACGAGCGCCGAGTCAGCTGGCCGCGGCCGTGCTCACGACCCGCGCGAGCTGCATCGAATTCTCGATCCGATGCAAGAGGCGGCGCAGACGCGACAGGGGGTGGCTCGGAAAATCGGCATCGTAGATCGCGTCTTCGCTACGGTTTCTTTGCAGCGGCAGTGCAATCGAGGTTTCGTAAGGATCAGCCATCCAGCCGGTCTGGTTGCCGGAGTTGTCCAATGTGATCTCTCCCGCCTGCATGAGCTTGGCGAAGATGGCGGTGTCACGCACGCCGGTCATGCCCGATTCCAGGCTTGTGACGTGGATACAATAAGCGAAGTCGCGGAACGGCAATATGAGCCTGCCGTAATATTTCATGCCGGGGTTCTGCGGTGATTTCTGAATAATCCGTGCCGCGCGGCATTTGCTGACGGTGACGGTCTCCGCTTCGATGAGAGCACCGCCGGCCTCGGCGGCCAAGGATCGGAAGACCGCGCGCGTCCGATCGATGTCAGCCGGATCGGCGCTCACCGGACGCCCGTTCGGAGAATATTCCAGCACGATGTAATCGTCTTCGAAGTTTCTCCATTTGCGCATGCCGTCCTGGATGCCGTCGAGCGCAAAGTCCGTGGTGTCGAAGGTGACGCGATCGAGGAATTGCGCCTGGTGTGGGCGGGCGATTTGCCGGTAGAAAGCGTTCGCCTGGGCGAGGAAGACGTGCACTTCTGGGCCGGCCTTTTTGCCGCAACAGGAGCACGAAGATCCTCATTGGGATGGGCGTCCACGACGAATTCCAAGGTGTTCTCGCCGCAAGCCTTGCAAGGTAGATCGATGCGGGCGGTATCGAACGCCGTGTCAGTCGCCGGACGAGACCGCCGACGAAAGGTCTGCCAAAGCGACGAACGCGGGTCGGGGAAATGAATCTCCATGGATCGCCAATCCTTGTATACGGCCTGCGGGGACACTTTGTTTTGCCGATCGCTTGAGAACGAAGAGACGAAGCGGTAACCAGGTCTCGCGCGGGGGGCGCACGGCTCAAGTTACGCTCTTCGCCACGGGCATCCGGCTGGGCGAAATCAGCGACTCAAACGCCATTGTCGTGGCGGAGTCTTCGCTAACCGCATTTGTCGTTATCGATCAAACGACCATTGAGCCATCCGCTCGGCCCGAAACCGCCGCCATGTTTCACGACCGAAACGTATAGCCACTTGCCGGACGGCTCGCGTTCGCTCGATATCAGAATCACGTCAGTTGTTCGCAGGCGTAGGATGAGGGGCGCGGTTGCCGAAGCTCCTTTGCGGAGCGCCACAAAGCCGTCAGATGTTTTCTTTACAGAGCATTGTGTCGTCGCAAATGTGTCAGTCGGAGCGAGCAGAAGAAGAACCAGCGGAATATAGACGGTGCAACCACGCATCAGCGCTCTCCGAGCATGGGTCACATGCTTCTAGCATGAGCGCAATGTGTGAAGCATCGTCAATATTCGTGGCAAACGGGTCTTGCACTCGGCCTGCGCACGAGGCGTCGCTTTTCGGCCTGGCACATTTGTGACCGGTTCCCATCGATCCCTGGCATCGCTAAACTTTCGCAATTGGTGCAGTGGTCAACGACCGCGGCCTCCCTTGGTGCGCGACCCGGCGCGCGGTGCAATCTTTCCGGTGCCTGACGGAGAAATCGATGATTCGAACATTCATCATGGCGACGATAGCGGCTGCAGCGCTATTCTCCTCTCAGGCCTTTTCGCAGGAACCGAGTCCAGGCAGCACATCGGTCCCGGATTTCTCCGGTATTTGGGGCAACCCGTACCTCTATGGGGTCGAACCGCCGATCTCGGGCCCCGGACCGGTGGCGAACACGGCGCGCAAGAGTCAAACGCTCGACGCGGATGGCAGGCCGTTCACGGCTGCAACTGCCCCCCGCGTAGGCGACAACACGAAGCTGGTCGGCGATTACAAAAACCCGATTTTGAAGCCGGCGGCCGCGGCGGTTGTCGAGGCTCACGCCGAACAGGCACTGCGGGGCGAAGGCTATCCGAGTCCGCGCAATCAGTGTTGGCCGGAGGGCGTGCCCTTCATTTTCATCAACGCCGCGCTGATCCTGTTGCAACAGCCCGACATCATCACGATGCTCTATGAGGAAGATCATGAAGTCCGGCGTGTCCGCATGAACGCGGCTCATCCGGCGCAGCTGACGCCATCCTGGTACGGGGACTCCGTCGGCCATTATGAAGGTGACACTTTGGTCATCGATACCGTCGGGTTGAAGATCGGGCCGTTTTCCGCGATCGACCAATACGGCACGCCGTTCACGCGGGCCCTGCACGTCGTGGAGCGTTATCGGCTCGTTGATCATGATGCGGCGAGAGCGGCGTGGGAGCGTGGCGGCCGGGAGAACCTCCGCGGCGGCGCCGTCGGCGAAACGTGGGCTCCCGACCCCAACTACGAGGGCAAGGGACTGCAACTCCAATTCACCGTCGAAGATGACGGCGTGTTCACGACAAGCTGGTCCGCGACGAAAACCTATCGGCGCGTGTTCCGCGATTGGCCGGAACGCGTCTGTGCCGAAAATCCCTATAAATACGGTACTGAAAAAGACGTTGCCGCTCCGACCGCCGTCAAGCCGGATTTCTAGCGAGGCTTGCGCGTCAGACAGACGAGAGACATGTGGCGGCTGGCTCTGCTTCCCCGGTCTACAACTCGTTTTCCACGGATTCATGTCTATGGTCTGTGCCTCACGAAGCGCCCGGAATAGGGCGCGTGGTTTGAATTTGCTGCCTGATTTTTTTATACATCTCGAGATAATCAGAAGTCATGGGTCATGACATATTGCTGTTTGAGAGTATCGCATGCCTGCAACAATCGGCGATTTCGAAAATTATTGACGAAAAGCGCGTCGAAGATTGGATATCGGTCGCTCGTGTCAAAGCAGGTCACATTGAAATTTCCTCGTGCAATTACAACTGACGCAAGACGCTCCTGAATAAAAACTTTCATTGGGGTCGGCTCTTTCTCATTATACCTCGTTTTGGAACGCAAAGCGGCAGAGTTCGCATCGTCCGCCTGTTCGACGTAATCGAAGAATAAATTTGCGAGCTTCAACCAATGGCGCCAATAACATGGCTTCGCCACCAAGTAATTGCTGAACACCGAAGACAAAGAGTGGGTCGTCAACGTTAGGAGATTGATGGTCAAGCCAATTCGATCGAAAAACCTCTGCGAGCCGTCAATAAGCCCGGGGTGCCAAAATTCTCCCTGTTCGAAGATATTGCGAAAGTATGCAATTTGGTCCCATCCGCTGGCAAATAAGGCAACGTTCGCATGATGAGGGTCGACCTGTTGCAAAAACTCAGAAACAACTTTAGAATCCAGCCCTGTTTTAAAGCGAAAGATCGGTGACAGAAAGCCATACCAGGTGTCTTCCTTAAGCGGCGCATCGAGCAGGAAACGTCTGATGGGCCAGAACTCGAACCAGTCAGGCCGCGTATTGTTACAATTGTTCAGCGGAATAAAACCGGCATCCAGCGTACCGCGAGACGCTTCATCGTAAAATATTTGATAGATGAACGTATCCGGGCCAGCTTTCGGCGCCAAGTTCCAAACGTGTTGACCATGTGCGATCATCGCTTGGTCCTCCACCGGCAAACCAACCTGCCTGCTTGAATTTTCAGTCACCCCGCCACGTTAGTTGTAACGAAACCGCGATCGGCATCGACCGCAAAACTGCGCGGCGGCTCGCCGCGCTGCCATATCTCCCACATCTGCAGATACGCAGCTTCAATGTTTCGCCGGAATCGCATCGTGTCGAACAGCGGCGCCGTCAATCGGTTTCGCTGAAGCTTACCGCGAATTTCTGCCAACTGCACCGGGTCGCGGGCGAGCGCTACCGCCCTTTCCTCATATTCTTCGAGGCTTGAAGTCACCAGTTCCGGCAGCCCTACCGCACGCAAAAGGCTGGCACCCACCCGCCCGGCGAATGACTTTCCGAGGCATGTCAATACGGGCAAGCCGGCCCACAAGGCGCCGCTCGTGGTGGCGTGTCCATTGTAGGGCAAGGTGTCCAGAAACAGATCGGCAAGGCAATGGCGTGCCAGATGGCCGTGGAAGTTGATGCGGTCGGCGAACACCACGCGCGCAGGGTCGATCCCCCGCGCGCTGGCTTCTCGGAGCAAATTGCGCTCAGCGACAGGGTTGCTCCGCGCCAGCCACAGCACGCTGCCATCAACTTTTGCCAACACCCGCATCCAGACATCGAAGAAGGGCGCGCAAATTTTGTAACTGTTGTTGAAGCAGCAGAAGACGAAACCTTCCTCCGGGAGCCCGACCTCGCGCCGCAGCGGCACAGTTGGCGCGATTTTCAGCGTTGCATCATTAACTTGATAAGATACGGGCAGATGGACGATTTTCTCCGCGAAAAAGGGTTCTCGTTCGAATGGGGCGACGATCTCGTCGGCAATGATGTAGTCGATGAACTCGGCACCCATCGTTCCGGGAAACCCAAGATAGGCCGCCTGGATCGGTGCAGGCCGCTTGGCAAACACGGCGGACCTGCTGTACGAGGTGTGGCCCATCAGGTCGATCGCGATATCGATATTGAGGTCGCGAATGTGCGCTGCGACAGCGGCATCGCTGCAAAATCGCACGTCGTCGAAGCGGTCGAACGCGTTCGCGAGTTTCCCACGAATTTCGCTGCCATCGTCGTGGCCGAATGACAAGCCGATGACGTCGAACCGGTCGCGGTCGTGCAGCTCGATCAGGCCTGCGATCAAATAGGCAACGGGATGAAGGTTGAAGTCCGCCGATAGATAAGCAAGCTTGATCTTGTCGCCCCGCCTTCTCTCCGCGCGGGGCAGTTGTTTCGCGATCAACTGGTTGACCTGCGTTTTGCAGCATGTGAGATGCAGGGCTTCATCGTCGGAGTAGCCGAACAGCCAGAAGGGCAAGATGGAAGGACCATCGGCGACATAGGATGGCAGTTTTTTTGTGACCTCGGCGACGCGGGCCCAATCGCACGCGTTCAGCGCAATATCTGCGACACCCGCGGCGGCGTCGAAGGCGTCAGAGTCCAGATGCAGCGCGCGCTCATAGCTTTCCATCGCTTCGTCGAAGCGGCCCAGTTCCCGTTGCGCCGCTCCGCGATTGATCAGCGCTCGGGTAAGATTCGGCTCCAGTGCAAGCGCGCGATCATAACTTGCAAGCGCCTCGCCGAAACGCTTCAAGAAATGCAGGGCGAGGCCGCAGCCAACCCAGGCCTCGGCGTGGTTCGGCCATGCTGCAATTGCGCGCTCGTGGCTTCTCAGCGCCTCCTCGAACCGGTTCATTAGAAACCAAGTGCTTCCACGACCTACCAGTGCTTCGGCAAGGTCGGGCTGTAGCAGCAGTGCAGCGTCGAAGCTTGCCAACGCCTCATCATATCGATTCAGGCGCTGCAGAGCGGCGCCGCGGCAGGTAAGCGCCTCTGCGAATTCCGGCCGGAGAGACAAAGAGCGTTCATCGCTGGCCAGTGCCTCTTCGAACCCGCGCAGTTTAAGCAAGGGTTCGCCGTGGTTCGACAGCGCTTTGGCGATGGCCGGCGCGGCCGCGAGCGCGCGATCGAAACTCGCCAATGCCTCATCGCACTTCTTCTGCGAAAGCAAAGTGAGGCCGCGATCGTAATGCGCCACCGGATAGTCCGGGCGTAGCGAAATCGCGCTGTCATAGCTCGCCAATGCCTCATCGAACCTCTTCAATCCATGCAAAGCAAGGCCGCGATTGATGAGCGCTTCGACATAGTTCGGTCGGATGGCGAGCGCGCGATCCTCACTCGCCAACGCGTCCTTGAACCGACCAAGCTTTGCGAGGCTCAGGCCGCGATCCGAGAGGGCCTCGGCAAAATCGGGCCGCAGCGCCAGTGCCCGGTCGAAGCTTGTGACTGCCGCTTCGAACCGTTTCAGTCCGTTCAGCGCGAGGCCGAGATTGTAATGTGTTGTCGCGTGACGCGGCTGCAGCTTGAGCGCGCGGTCGTAATTCGCAATTGCCGCTTCCCTTTTCCCGAGCGCCGCCTCTGCGAGGCCCCGCAGTTGAAGGGCATCGAAATAATCCGCTCGCGTGGCCAAGAGCTCGGCGCAAAGCCGCTCAGCCTGCTGGAAATTCCCCGAATTGAAAGCGGCCAGCGCTCGATGGAGTCCCTGAGCCAATCCCTGTGAGGTGATCCATTTGCCTTTCTCTGCGGGAGCGATTTTCGCAACCGGAATTCTGACGGCGTCGGTGATCAGGCCACGTGGCGTGTTCTGGACATCGACGCGGATGTGGTCGCCCGGCTGCAGTTCACCGAGGTCGACGTCGCGATCCGGCAGGATCACGATGGTCCGCCGCTTGATGTAGACGACGATCTGCCGTCCCGTCCCCACCGACTCCCGCGACCATCGCTTTATCTGGCCGTAATAGGGCTCCTGCCGCCAGACGGTTGGCTTCTCGGCATCGACATGGATGGCGAGGCGATCCATGTTCTTCTCGAAGAACAGGATCATTCGAGAATTCGAGCGGCCGCCATTCGGGGCCGAGGTCGGCGCCCACCAGCCAACCGCAAAAAAATTCGCGGCAGACGGCTGGTCGGGTCTCGTGGATTTTGCAGCCGCCGCGGCCGGGGGCAGAATGCGGACACCATACCCCTTGTGGCTTGTTGAACTCGTCCAGCTGCAGCATCTTGCAGCACAACGAGCATTCGCCGCAGCTGCGCCCGGCCACGAGTTTGGGTGTCGACGTGCTGATATTCATCAACCTGCCAATGCGAAAACGACCGGATGCGGATTGCCGCGTTTTCCCATCTTTGCTGGGCCGCTTCAAGGCCGCGAGGCGCGACGGAGAGCTCCGCCTTGAGTCCCGTTATGGCTCCTACCTGGGGGAACACGACCGAGAAACGTGCTGCGAAATGGCAGTCCAGGCAACTTATATTATTCGATGATTTCGCAACCAACTTGTTCCCAGATCGGCGAGTGACTCCGACCCGAGCATGCGGGCTGCGGCTATTCCCTGGTCTTCAAGGCCATCAGCCGCTGTTCGAGCGCAGGATGAACCGGATTCGCCGGTGACGAGCCGCCGGCTCCGGCGCCAAATGCCCTCGCGACCTTGCCTGCCGCCTTGGCGCGCTTATCGCAATCTTGGCGCATGATCCCGGAAAGCTGCAGACTTTTCGGACAAATATCATACGCAAAATCAAGGAGGACCGAGCGGGAGGCTTCAAACTGAACGCATCCCGCTCTTAGCGTTCGCCGCGAAGACTGGCTGCGTGCCTGGGCTCGTTTACATTAGACCAAACGTAGAATGGATTGAGCGCAGGAAAACCCATCAAGCGCCCGAGTGATCGGTCTCGCAAGAGCTTAAGCCATCCGTCGGAACGGATTGGTTCATGGAAACGTCATCGAGATTCATGGTGAGTTGGGAGAGGGGCAACAAGCAATATATTATAAGCTCGGATGCTCTCATTGGAACGCAGGCCCACACGGAGTATCGAGGCAAAATAGCGTTAGCCAAAAGCTTAGCTCGACCGGCGTGCTAGTGTGGAGTTGCGCATGTGCACGAGGCAACGATTGCGACCCGCCGCTCTGCTGCTGATCGACGGATCCACGCCAAGCATATCGCTACGATTTCATTATGCAGTCGTTACCACTCCCGCACCACGCGCTTCCGTTCAGCAGGAACCGGCTCTTAGTAGAGGAAGGTTCGGGAAAACATGAACAGCGCGCTGACTTCGTCCTGGTTGCTGATGCTGTAAGTATTGGGACCTAGCGTTCCAGCGCTTGATACGCGGCCAGGGGCGACGCCGACGACGCCTGCAGTCCCCTCGAATGCCGTGTTGAGATGCGTCCAGACGATATCGAGACCGATATTGATGTCCGGAACCGGGTTCCAGAACGTTCGGGTGCCGAGCTGACCGAAACTGAAATTCGGGTTGCAGTTCGATACCGTTCCCGCTTGGAACCCTGGCGCATTGAACACGACATAGCCGGGCCCCTGAGCCGAATAAGCCGTAAAACCATGGGGGCTGCTCGGGCCGGTATAAACCTGCCCGGGAATGAAGCCACCGTTGGCAGTAAAACCACCAGTCGATGGGAAGAGCCCTCCCCCAGTGGCCTGATTTGGAGTACCGGTGGAGTTGCCGCAGATCATGTTCTGGGCGGTGGCGTCGTAATCGACGCCGACGAAACCTCCGTAAACGGCCGTTCTCCATTTCGGCGTCCACAGGTGTTCGTAGCCTCCGTAGAAGCTCCACACCGTCGTGAGTTCGACCTGCGTCTGGTTGGCGAAAATGCCGTCCGCCAGCCAGCCCAGCCCTACGCTGTTGCCGTTGCCGTACATTTCCCATGCGACCGTCGCCTTGGGTCGCATAGGCGGCGGCGCCCTTCGAAAACGTTCCCTGGATGGAGAACGTGTCACCCTGGAAGCCGAGGAAGTTGGCGAGCGTGAAGCCGCCCGTGGCCGCATAGCCATATTTATCGGCCGGATGCCCGTTCAGTTCGCCGCTGTTGAAGATGCCGGCGCCTCCAGAGCCGAACGGATTCAATTGAACGGTTGGAGGGGTGACACTAAATGTTCCCGTTCCGGCAGCACCCGTCGTGTTCAGAGCGCCCGGGCTGGAGTAATAGCCGCCACTTGCATCATGGAGCGCGATACTCGCCCCGGCGAAGCCCCATGCCTGGTCGAGCCGCAGGTTGAGCAGCGGATCGAGCATCGTCTGGCCCTTGTTGTCGACATACATATTTCCGATCTGCATCGGGCCGGTGGTGCCGCCATTGAACGGAGTGCCGGTCGAGCCGATCACGCCGCTATTATTGTAAAGGTCGAGATTGACGATCGTTTTCGCACGCTTGCACCGAAGGCATAACCGGAGTCTTCGGCGGAGAAGCTGGCGGACAAGCCGTTGGCGAACTGCCACGTATAGGCGATGCCGAGAATACCGCTAGTCGAGGTGTCGCCGATCGTCTTGGGCTGCATAAGGCCGTAAGGCGAAATAATATCGAAGAAAGAACGGATACGGCCGGCGGTGAAGCCGGCAAATTGCACGAAGGCCCGGTCGACGAACACACCGTTGGAGTTTGTGGCTGCGCCCGTCCCCGTGCCCTGAATTCGGGTTCAGTGTGCCGTTATAGCTTGCGGTCGACCAATCGGCACCAAGGCTGACATACGAGCGCGCGGTGCCGTAATCGGTCTGCGTGCGCACGTCCATGCTGAGCGCGCCGCGTTCGTGGGTGTTCAGGTAGTTGGTGGCGGCCCGGTTGAAAGCGCCGCCAGCGTCGGCTTGGTTGCTGGTCGGCGTGCCGATCGGCGCGTTGGTCTGGCCGCTCGCATTTTCCATCACCATCATGAAGACGGTGCCGCCGATCTTAATGCAGGTATCGGTGCCGGGAATGTACCAGAAGCCGGCGCCATAGAGGCTGCACACCTTCACATATTCCGCGGGCTGAGCCTTGGCGGGAAGGTCTGCGGCCTGAGCATCTGCCACGACGAAGAGACCTGCCGCGGAGCCAAGAAGTAGACGATTCACCGACTTCATGCGATCCTCCCCCCCGCAGGTGAGCGGTCAAGTCGTATGGGCTTTGTCTCGACCCATTTTCGGCTTGACACTCACAGCTCCGCATGGCGTGCAACCCTCTTAGCTTGTATAAATATTCCATCACCGTGACAATCGTTGACGAAACGTTAACCCCGCCGGCTGCTCCGATTTTCAAGCCGCGTTGCAGAAATGACACAAAGCGGCCCAGAACTGAAAACCCCGATCGTGCGCCGTGCACGGCGCGTCAGGTCCCTGCCAGCGAGAGTGGGACAAGCCAGTTCTCGCCTCAACATCAACCGCTTCGCGTCACTTTTTCGCCCTTTCCGACACCGTAGGTCGGGCCGATCTGGTTTTGATACCGGCGCCAGTTGGCGCGGAAGACATCTGACCGACAGCTCCGCTTATGCACAGCCTTGATGCAAAAACAGGTGTTGGTGTCTCTCGCGCGACCGCTGGCGACTTAAAATCCGACCGTGGTTCCGTGCAGATCGTAGGCGTCCGCGCGCTCGACTCTCACGGTTGCGAACTCACCAACACGCAGCGGGCGCCGTGATGCCACGAACACGGTGCCGTCGATCTCCGGTGCGTCCGCCTTGCTGCGCGCCTTGGCGACAGTCGGACCGACTTCGTCGACAAGGACCTGGATCCGGGTGCCAACACGGCGCTTGAGGCGACGCTTCGAAATCTCCTGCTGCCGTTCCATGAAGCGCCGGAACCGCTCCTCCTTGACTTGCTCCGGCACGGCTGAGGCGATCTCGTTGGCGGCAGCGCCTTGCACCGGCTCGTAGCGGAAGCAGCCGACCCGATCGAGCGCGGCCTCGCCGAGCCAGTCGAGGAGGAATGCGAACTCCTCTTCCGACTCGCCCGGGAATCCGACGATAAAGGTCGAACGCAGCGTAATGTCCGGACAAAGGGCGCGCCAGGCGGCGATCCGCTTAAGCGTTTTCTCCTGCGCGGCCGGGCGCCGCATCCGCTGGAGCACCGCCGGCGACGCGTGCTGGAACGGGATGTCGAGATAGGGCAGCACGCGTCCCTCAGCCATCAACGGGATCACGTCGTCGACATGGGGGTAAGGATAGACGTAATGCAGCCGAACCCAGGCGCCGAGTTCCCCAAGCGCTGCGGCAAGATCGAAGAAACGGGCACGCAGCTCGCGATGCCGCCACAAGCTGGGAGCATAGCCGAGGTCGAGGCCATAGGCCGAGCTGTCCTGGGAGATGACCAGCAGTTCTTTGACACCGGCCGCTACCAGCCGTTCGGCCTCGCTGAGCACATCCGCGGCCGGGCGCGAGACGAGGCGGCCGCGCAGCCTGGGAATGATGCAGAAGCTGCAACGATTGTTGCAGCCTTCCGAAATCTTCAGATAGGCGTAATGGCGTGGCGTCAGCTTGATGCCCTGCGGGGGCACAAGGTCAAGGAAGGGCTCGTGCCGCGGCGGCAAGGCCCGGTGGACCGCATCGAGTACGCTCTCATATTGCTGCGGTCCGGTGACGGCGAGCACCTCCGGGAACCGCGATGTGATGGCTTCGGGCTCGGCGCCCATGCAGCCGGTCACGATCACCTTGCCATTCTCTTTAATCCCGGCCCCGATCGCTTGCAGCGACTCCGCTTTGGCACTGTCGAGGAACCCGCAGGTGTTCACGATGACGAGATCGGCATCGGCGTGCCGCCGCACCAGTTCGTACCCTTCGGCGCGCAAGCGCGTGATGATGCGCTCGGAGTTGACCAGCGCCTTGGGGCAGCCGAGCGAGACGAAGCCGATTGTCTTTGCAGCGGAGCCGTCAAGCGCCCCCTCGGGAGGCACGGCTCTTGTGATTGGAACATCAGGCATGGTGACGATATAGGCGCGCTGTCGAGCCGGCCGCAAATCGAAAAAACCTTCCCTGCCGAAATGCGCGAAGTCCGCGCTTCAACTCGATGTGATGCGACAAAAGCGGGCGGGGGGGTTCCAAGATTTCGTCAACATCGGTAAGCCATCGTCCGGCCCACCCCGCCCGCACGGCCGCTGCCCCTTGCGCAGGCGAGGCGACATGCGCCACCCGAACGCAGCAAGCGCATCCAGCGCATCTGACAATGACAATCTGCACTCAGGGAGTGAGCGCGATGAGACTCACCACGATTGCGGTCCTGCTGGCCCTTCCGGCTTTGGTCATCAGTGGATTCGCGACCTCCGTCGTGGCCGCCGAAAACGGCAAGGAGACGAGCAACGTCAAAGGCCTATATCTGCTGACCGACTATCCCGCGATCTCGGTCCGCCCAGGCACCACGACAACCGTGGCGCTGCGGCTGCAGAATTACGGCCTGCCGCCCGAACGTTTTGCCTTGTCGGTGGATGGCGCCCCGGCTGGCTGGACTGCCACGCTGCTCGGCGGCGGCCAGCCTGTCGCGGCCGCGATGGCGGCGACGGATCAGAGCGTCAGCCTGCAATTGCGTCTCGACGTGCCGGCGAACGCCGATATTGCCAGCAACAGCTCACCATCAAGGCGGAAGGGGGGTCGGCGCAGGGCGATAACATCAGCGCTGCCGCTGACCGTCAATCTCGCCAAGGAGCTGCCGGCGAAGCTTACCATGACGCCGCAACTGCCGTCGCTTGCGCGGCACGCCGAAATCGAGCTTCGACTACACGCTGTCATCAAGAACGACAGCGGACGCAATCTCACCGTGAGCCTTGCCGCGACCGCGCCGCAGAATTTCGAGACCTCGTTCACCGAGGCCTACGGCACCCAGGAGCTGTCCTCGGTGCCGATCGATGCGGGCGCTTCCAAGGATGTGAAGCTCAAAGTGCGGCCGCCGTCCTCGGTCGATGCCGGACAGCTTCCCGATCGAGGCGATGGCAAGCGCTGCAGACGCTTCCGCCGACCGAACCTGACCCTCGAAGTGGTCGGACAGCCACGCCTTTCGATTGCCGGGCGGGATGGCCTTGTCAGCGCCCGCGCCGAGGCCGGCCAGCAGAGCACCATCCCGTGAATGTGACCAATGACGGGACCGCACCCGCCGACAATATCGAGATGTCCGGTTCGGCGCCTACGGGCTGGAAGATCGAATTCCAGCCGAAAACCATCGAGCGGATCGCATCCGGCCAGATGACCGAAGTGACCGCGCTCGTCACGCCGACGGACAAGACCGTCGCCGGCGACTATATGTCGACGATCCGGGCGGAGTCGCGAGGCGAGACGGCGTCCACCCAATTCAGGGTGACGGTTGCCACCTCGACCACGTGGGGCATCGTGGCCTTCGGCATTATTGGCGCCGCCCTCCTTGTCATGTTCGGCGCCGTCGCAAGGTTCGGCCGGCGATGAGCGAACCTGCCATCACGGCGCGCGGCTTGACCAAGCGCTACGGCGAGATCGTCGCCGTAGACGCCATCGACTTTGACATCCTTCGCGGCGAGACGTTCGGGCTGCTCGGCCCGAACGGCGCCGGTAAGACGACGACGATCCTGATGATGCTCGGGCTCACCGAGGTGAGCGCGGGAGAGGTCAGGGTCGCGGGCCACGATCCGGTTCGCTCCCCGCTCGCGGTCAAGCGCCGGGTCGGCTATCTGCCGGACTCGGTCGGCTTCTATGATTACATGACCGCGGTCGAAAACCTCGTCTATACCGCGCGACTGATGGGTCTGGCTCACGATCTGCGCGAGGCGCGCATTGCCGAGGCCTTGGCACGGGTGCGGCTCGCCGACGTAGCGGATCGCGAGGTACGGACCTTTTCGCGCGGCATGCGCCAGCGACTCGGCCTTGCAGAACTGCTGGTGAAACGCGCCGAGATCGCCATTCTCGATGAGCCGACATCGGGCCTCGACCCGCAGTCGACCCATGAATTCCTCGACATGATCGCCGACCTGAAACGCGAGAATGTTACCATCCTGATCACCTCGCATTTGCTCGACCAGGTGCAGCGGGTATGCGACCGGGTCGCCCTGTTCCAGGGCGGCCGCATTCTTGCGATCGGCACGGTTCCCGAGCTTGCGCGACAGGTGCTCGGCGCCGGCTTCGTCGTCGATGTCGAAGCTGCTGCAGCGCCGGGCAAGGATTTGGCGGCTCGCCTCGGCGCCATACCGGGCGTGACTGCGGTCACTCAAACCGGGACGATTGGATATCGCCTCAATGCCGACCACGACGTGCGCGCCGAGGCGGCTCGCGCCGTTGTCGCGGCCGATGGCGCACTGACGCGGCTCTCGGTCGATCAGCCGAGCCTCGACACCATATATACGCGCTTCTTCGAGAAGCAGGCGGCGGGCGGAAAGGAGATGCGCGATGCGGCGTGAGGGCTCGCCCTGGCAAGGCCTCGGGACCGTCACTCTAAAGGAGCTTGCCGATCATTTTGGCAGCGTGCGCATGCTGCTGCTGGCGTTGCTGATGGTCATCTCCGCCGCGGTCCCGCTCTACGGCGCGATCGAACAATTGCGTACGACGACGGCCGAAGACCCCTTCCTGCTGCTGAAACTATTCAACCCGAGCGGGCAGACGCTCTCGGTCGTATCCATACTCGGCTTCGTCATTCCGGTGATGGCCATCGGTTTCGGCTTCGACGCCATTAGCGGCGAACATAACCGCCGCACGCTGTCGCGCATCCTGGCACAGCCGATCTATCGCGACGCGCTGTTGGGGGGCAAATTCCTCGCCGGCATGATCATCCTCGCCGTCAGCCTGACCTGCCTGTGGCTGCTCGTGGTTGGCCTTGGCGTGCTGCTGCTGGGCGTGCCGCCCAGCGGCGAGGAGTTCACCCGCTCCTTTGTCTTCCTGATCATCGCGATCGCCTATGCCGGCGTCTGGCTCGCCCTGGCGATGCTGTTTTCGGTGTTATTCCGCTCGCCGGCCACCGCTGCCCTGCTGTCGCTCGGCATTTGGCTGTTCATGACCTTGCTGTGGGCGATGATTTCGCCGTTCCTGGCTCAGCTGATCGCACCGCCCGACCTGCGCTACCTTGCGCTCGGCGTCATGGACCCGCAAACGGCCGCTTGGCAGGACGCGTTTTCGCGACTCTCGCCCTACCTGTTGTTTGAGGAAGCGGTGCAGACCATCTTGTCGCCAACAACCCCCTCGCTCGGTCCGATCCTCGACCAGCTCCGCCAGCTGCGCGGCGAGGTCGTCGGGGCGGCACTGCCGCTGCGGGAAAGCCTCCAGATTGCGTGGCCACAGATCGTGGCGCTCATCGCCGGCGCGATCATCCTGTTCGTCGCGACTTACGTCGTGTTCCAGCGCCAGGAAGTCCGCGCCTGAGTTCCGCACTTTGCGGAACCACGGCTATTCCTCGGCGTCGGCGTCTGGCACTGGCGGGCTGACGTCGCGGGCTTGCGCGGCCGACGCGGCGGGGCGGCGCGGCGCTTTGAGATGCCCCGCCCAGGGCCGCTCGAAACCGGGAGGCCGCGCCGGTCTGACATCGAAGCTTCCGTTCCGCCGGAACAGGGCGGTTGCGCCGCCGCTTCGCAGCAACGCGCGGTCGAGCACCTGTGCGGCGCAGCCGGGAGGCGGGTTGCGCAAAGTTATGATCAGGGCCGCGCGAGCGCAGTCGTCGGTCAGCGCGGCCGCAGTTCGCGACACCGCAACGAGGGCG
The DNA here is from genome assembly GCA_963844635.1 of uncultured Alphaproteobacteria bacterium. Lineage (GTDB taxonomy): Bacteria > Pseudomonadota > Alphaproteobacteria > Rhizobiales > Xanthobacteraceae > JAJPKK01. The sequence goes on along the minus strand of CAWJPD010000005.1, from coordinate 378,490 downwards.
CCATCGGCAAGCCGGCCGACGCAGCCATCGGGATCGCAGGCAAATCCGGAGTTCCGGGGGATCGCGGTCCGCTCATCGCCATCCGCGGCGAGCCATTCTGGGATCGAAAGCGTGTCGTTGCCGAACTTCACGGCTCCGAGCCGCCCGTCTGCGCCGCGGACGGCAACCACATCGGCCGCTGCGGATACGATGACGTCGGGCCGCTCCGCAGCAGCCGCGGTCAGTGCGGCCATAAAGGCGAGACCCGCGCCGACAAAGCGCAGCGGTGTTCGCAGCAGGCAGAGCACCACGAGGCCAGCGGTCGCGAGCAACAATGGTGCGATTCCAAAAGCGTGAATGCGACCGACCGCGCCGGGCAGGTGCGCGACCCAGAGCGCGACCGTGATCATCCAATCGATGCCGACCCCCATCAGCGTCCATAGCGGCCCGTCAAGACCGAACGGCATGGCTGCGAGCGCAAGCAGCCCGGCCGGCATTGAAACCGCTGAAATGACCGGCATTGCAAACAGGTTCGCGAGCACGCCATAAGGGGCGAGGCGGTGGAAATGATAACCCGAGTAGGGCGTCGTCGCGAGGCCGGCGACGAGCGAGGCAATGATCAACAGCGCGACTTCACGCACCCCCCAGAGCGCAAGCCGCGCGCCGAACGATGTCTCGGCCCCGGCGGCGGCCCATGGCATGCCCCGCTCGTAGGCGGCAATCAACGCCAGCGTCGCCGCGAATGACATTTGGAAGCTTGGATGAACGACTGCCTCCGCACCAGCAGCATGACCGCGAGCGCCGCGACCGCAATGGTTCGCAATGTGACGGTCTGGCGGTCGACCATGACTCCGACCAGCACGACGGCGGTCATGATGAATGAGCGCTGGGTCGCGACCTCCGCGCCCGACAGCACGAGATAGAACGTCGCGGCAGCGAGCGCCGCTGCGGCCGCCCACTTCTTGATCGGGTATCGCAATGTCAGAGTTCGGAACAAGCGCGAGCAGCGCCCGCACGAAGAAGAACACCACGCCTGCCACGAGGGCCATATGGTAGCCCGAAATGGACAGTACGTGGCCGACGCCGGAAATGAACATCGCGTCGAAAACCGCGCCGGTGAGCGCGTCGCGTTTGCCGGTGAGGAGCGCCGAGGCGATCGCGCCGGTGTCGCCGTGCAGCCTGGCGCGGATGCGCGCATTGATGGCGTCGCGGATCGACTCGATCCCGGTGGCAAATTGCAGCCGCACACCGGGCGCGCTTGGCGGCGCATCGACCTTGATGGCGCCGAGAGCAAGCCCTGTCGCTCCGATGCCCTGAAAAAACAGATCGCGCGCGAGGTCGTATCCGCCCGGCCGGAAAGGTGAGGCCGGCGGATTGATGCGCGCTTTCAGCGCCACATAGGCTCCGACCGGAGGGGCGCGCCCCTTGCGCACCGAGAGACGAATACGCTCCGGGTGTTCGGCAAGGCGTGCGCCGTCAATTGTCGCCACCCGCAGCACGATGCGGTCGCTGCGCTCGCGCTCCTCGCGCTGATCGACGAAGCCGGCGATGCCGACGCTGTAGGCGGTCGCTGACAGGACCGCATGGTCGATCAGGTGGGTTTTCACCGATGCGGTGGCGAAACCCGCTACAACCGCGGCGCAGCCAAGCGCAAGGGGGAATGCGACGGCGCGCTCGCGCAAGGCAAAGGCAGCGGCGGCGGCGAATGTCGCAAGTGTCGCGGCGACCCACCACACCGGTTCGCGCTCGGCGGCAAAATAGATGACAATCCCTGTGCCGAATGCAATCGGCAGCCAGGGCATCAGCCGGCCGGGGGCGGTCTCCGCCTCGACCCATTGCCGCAGCCGGGCGGACAGTAATGCCGCGGATATCGGCCATGGACGCAGCCATGAGCCCCACGTTCCGGCATGCTCAGGCAGCCCCGCAGTATCAGGGAGCGGCCAAGTTCCGATCCAGCGCTCCGCCCCTCGTCCGGCCATCCTCCCCCTCCGAACTCCGAGATTAGCCGATTGTCGCCCAGCGCGCGCGGCCTTCGCGGTCCGGCAAAAGGGAGAGGTGGGAATTGGTGATTGCCGTGGGAGCGGCTCGTTCTCTTCCGCAAAACCGCCTTGTTTCCAGCGATCACGTGTGAATGGGGCGCTGTCGAGCACGCTTGAAGGACGGGTCGGCGAGGAGCCGCCCCGGGGGGACGTGCGCCGGGGCGGGGAGAAAAGGATATGACTTCGCTTGGTGATCTTCACCGCGACGGTATTGGCGGCCGGGCCGCTCCTGGGCTGCCTGACGACAACTGCCAGCGTGCCGGTCTGGGATCACTTCGACGGCTGCCCCGAGCGGATGGCATTCCATGACTGGGTGGCCTGCGCGAAACAGAACCGGCAGGCCTGCGAGACGACGCACAACTGCGCGTCCAACACCAATACGGTGATCGCCTTCGCGGATGGCTTGGACCAGCAGGTTTAACGCCGGGAAATCACCGACGCCGAGGCGAAGCGGAGATTCGCGACTTATCGCGCGGACCGCGAAGTGGCGCAGAGCGGCGCCGCGCGCTCGGCGCAGGACCGCGCGGCAGCCGCGGCCTCCGCTCCAGGCATGTGCAGCCTTGCACGATCGGCGGGCGCTTGCTGACAAGGCGGCTGTAACCAGTTTCGGTCAGATCGAGTAACGTAGGGCGGGTTAACTTAGCTTCCCATGCTGCGAAACAGCAGGTACGAGGCAGCTGATTTCTGCGGAGTGTCGAAGCGGTTATTTTCGCGGGAGCAATAAGAACTTTCCGAAGCTCGTCGTTTCGAAGTTCGGATCGCTTCGTCCTTGCTTCGTTTGAGGTGCGCCTGTTTTACTCTTCTGTGTCTCTGATCGTGATCCGCAGGAGATAAGCAACGCCGATGAACCCACTCACCGGTCCAATTCGGACCACCATCCGCGGGCATTTCCGAATGCAGTACACACGCTTTATCTTTGTGGATCAGGCAATAATCGTCAAGTGGGCGTCGCCGTTCCCGTACTCTCGTCGCTTTAGGGCGTCGAGCAGCCGCCATCTGAGCGTGCCGTAACTCCCACTCGTCACACGAACGCACTCGTTTCACGTTGACAAAAACCCTATGAAAATTGCAATTCCCGATGATTACCAGGATGTCGTCGACCGGCTTCCGTCGTACAAGCTCATCCAGCATCACGACGTCGTGCGCTACCGCGAGCCGGCCAAAGGCGTCGATCAATTGGTCGAACGCCTGCACGATGCCGATGTCGTCATCGCGATTCGCGAGCGGGTGCGTTTCTCGCAGGTCCTGCTCGACCGCCTGCCGCGGCTGCGCCTCATCGCGCTGGTTGGCCGCGCAGCATCAACCCTCGATCTCGACGCCTGCACGAGGCTTGGCATTGCGGTCACGCACGGCAAGAGCAATTCGCCGGTCGCTCCGGCCGAACTCACGATCGCACTCATCGTCGCATCGCGCCGCAACGTCCCGCTCGAAGCGGAGCGGATGAAGCGCGGCGAATGGCCGTGTACGTTATCCCATCGCCTGCGCGGCAGCGTGCTGGGCATTTTCGGTCTCGGCATCATCGGCGCCCTTGTTGCCGCCGCGGGCCGCGGTCTCGGCATGCAGGTCTTGGTCCACGGTCGCGACGAATTTGCGAAGCGCGCGGCTTTGGAAGGTTATTCGGTCGCCAGATCGAAAGCCGATCTGTTTGCGCAATCTGACGTGCTCTCGCTTCACCTGCGCCTGAACGCGCAAACGCGCGGCATCGTTGATCGCGAGGACCTCGCGCTGATGAAACCAACATCGCTGCTGGTGAATACCGCGCGCGCCGAACTGATCGCACCGGGCGCGCTCGTCGATGCGCTGCGCGCTGGACGTCCCGGTTATGCCGCTGTCGATGTTTTCGATGAAGAGCCGGTCACCGGGGGCAATCATCCGCTGCTGAAAATGCCTAATGCGCTGTGCCTGCCGCATCTCGGCTGGGCGGAATGGGACAATTTCGATTTGTATTTTTCCGAGGCTTTCGAACAGATCGTCGCTTTTGAAAACGGGGGACCGCTTCGACTCGCCAATCCTCAGGTGAAACTACGGTTTCGCTGAGTACCCGTTCGCCTCTTCGAGAAATATGAACCGCCCCGCAACACGCTGCGGTAGCGATCACGTTATATTACGTAATATTAGGTGAGGGTAAGTTCCACGCGACATACGCGTGCTCACCACGGACTTCGTACGCAGATTCCGCTGCAAAATAAGCTCAATCGACAAATTCGTGGATGCCGCACCACCATAAGTTGTCAGGTGGGCGCCGTTTGCGTGCCAAATTAAGGTCACGTTTTGCGGTGAGAAGCCGGCACCCTTCGATGAAAGGGTATCACCGATATTGCGGCGGTATCGGGGTCAAAATCTGCTTTGGCCCGTGAGACCGTATGCTTGGTCGAAGGCTAACTGCGGAGAGCAGTAGGAGGACTTGCATTGAGATATCATCACGTGAAATCGGGCCGTCGTTTGCTTCACATCATGATCCGGTCGGCGGCCATCGTCGGGGCGCTCGGAGCAGGCGGGGGCCGTGCATCGGCGCATATTCATCACGTGCACTTCAATCATCCGCATCCACAACTCGAGAGAATTTCTCACGCTGATCCGAGAGAGTCGTTTTTCGCCAACGGGCGTCGCGTCATTCTATAATGACAGGCACACGGCGAGCGGCGAAAGGATGGATCCGTCGGCGCTCACCGCCGCGCACCGCACGCTGCCTTTCAACACTTATGTCACCGTCTTCAACAAACATAATGGACAATCCGTTGTGGTCCGGATCAACGACCGTGGCCCGTATATCCGCGGGCGTGTCATCGATCTGAGCCCGGCTGCGGCGCACGCAATTCACATGGATGGGATCGCGCCGGTCTCGATCAGCATAGGAAGCGACGACGATAGGGCGTCGCCTATTGCCATTGCGCACAGCGGCTGCATTCACCACACATGCAGGGATGATGTGGGTCGTGCCGCATACGCCGATCTGTTCCTGCCGCAAGTCACCGATGTCGGCAGTGTGCAGGTGAGCGGCTCCGAACTTGGCTTCAGTCGGCCCCGGGCTGAGGTTGTGTCAGGAAACGATGGCGATGGATTTCGCAAGCCCTCGGCACCAAGTCAGAAAGAATCGGATGAAACCGTCGTTTGCCGGGCAGGAGATGTCTCGGCAGTCGAGGGCGACGAGGTCCTTGAGGCGCCGCGGAACGATTGCATCGACACGGTGCCGTAGCTCGTTGCGCTCGCTCGGACTCCGGTCGGACGATTTTCTCCGGGGCCGGCCGGGTCCTCGCCGCGGCACGTTCATATAACATTGCCCGGCATTGCGGTGCGCCCGCGGCCGGTAGTGGCAGCGCCAAGTGCGCGGGCTCGCAGAATATATGTAGCTTCGGGCGGCGGGCCCCGCCGCGCTTCGCGTGGCGCATTCGCGTAATTCGCAAGCGTCGGCGCCGCCCTTGAAATCGTTTGACGCTGATTGTGCGTCATGGCCTCTTGAACGATGTACCGCCGGTTGCGAACCACCGTAGCCGAGCGGGCGAACCAGGAGATCGCCATGGCCGCCCGTCTTCGACACATCGCGCTGTCTGTTCCCGACCCCGAAAAGGCCGCGAGATTCTTCGAGGATGCGTTTGGGATGAAGGTCGCCGGGCCTGCCGGTCTAGGCCTGTACGTGACCGACGGCACCATCAATGTGGCGCTGCTGAAGTTCCCGGGCGATGTGCCGGGGTTCTGGCCGGGCTATTTCGGCCTCATCCATTTCGGCATGTGGGTCGACGATGTCGACGCCGCCGCTCAGAAAGTCATTGCCGCGGGCGGCTCCTATTTCATGGGCCGCGCCGATCTCAACCCGAATACTTATTACGAGGTCAAATACAGAGATCCGAACGGTGTCGTCTTCCATCTCACCCATTCCGGATGGAAGGGCGCGGTGAAGGAAGTCGTTCCGGCTGAGACGGCAGTCGCCGCCGAATAGGCCCGTGCCAGGCTCCGTCATCATTGCCGGCGGCGGTCCTGTCGGTTTGATCGTCGCCCTGTTGCTCGGCCGGGCCGGCGTCCCCGTGACGCTGTTCGACCAGGGGGACGTCGTCCATTCCGAGCCTCGGGCCGCAACCATACACCCGGCGACCCTCGACATATTGGACGATCTCGGCCTGTATCGGTTGATCGAACCGCAGGGCCTCGTCTGTCCGATCGTAAATTACTACGACGGGAAAACGCTGCTGGCCTCGTTCGATCATGGCGTGTTGAAGGATGAAACGCGCCATCCTTGGGTGTTGCAATGCGAGCAGGACAAGGTATCGCGCACCTTGTTTGAAACGGGGAAGGTAACACCCGGCATTGTGATGCGAACAGGGACGAAGCTTCTCGATTGCGGCGAACGGGACGGCGACGTGGAAGTGCTGGTCGAAACCATCGACGGACAACGCGAGCGCCATCGCTGCGATTATCTGGTCGGCGCCGACGGCGCGCGCAGCACGGTGCGTGCCGCCATTCACGTTGCATTCGAGGGCTTCACCTATCCGGAACGCTTCATGATCGTCGGCACGCCATATGATTTCGGCGACGCCGGTTATGCCTATCGCAATTACATTTCCGATCCCGATGAATGGTACAATCTGTTCAAGATTTCCTGGCTCGGTCCGCCAGGCATTTTCCGGCTGATCGCGCCCTTGCGGCCGGACGAGCTCGAGGCCGAGGATACGTTGCAGACCGCGCATCGCAAGCTGCAACGATTTCACCCGCGCGCGTCGGATTACGAAATCGCATTTTGCGATTCTTATGCGGTGGGTCAGCGCGTCGCTGCGACGTTTCGGCGGGGGCGAGTTTGTTGGCCGGCGATGCCGCGCACCTCAACAGCCCCATCGGCGCCATGGGCATGAACAGCGGCATCCATGATGCCGTCAACCTTGGACAAACCTTGATCCGCGTCGTGTGCGGGGGAGAAAGCGAGACCCTGCTTGATCGCTATGCGCGGCAACGACGGCATGTTGCTACGGCGCACGTGCAAACCGCCACCATCGCCAACAAAGAGAACATGGAGCAGCGCGATCCGGCGCGGCGTCGGCAGTACTGCGAGGAGATGCGTCGCTGCGCCGGCGAGGAAACGCTCACCAAGGCCTTTTTGATGCGCACCGCTTTGATCGAGAGTTTGCGGGACGCGGCGATGGTTGACTGATATCGCCTTTCGCCGCCGCTTTGCGGTGGGCTAAAAAGCACGTCCCCGCCGGGGGCGGGGAGATGCGTTCCTATGCCAATTCTCGCGAAACTCGCTTATGGACAGCGATGCCGGACGCCGTCATTGCCGAGGAATGTTCCCGTCGCGGGGTCGTAGGAATGGTACCTCCGCGCGCAATAGGCCGATGCGTCTCCAGCAACCGGCGCGGGCGGTGGTGCACCATATCCGGGCGCGGGATAATAACCGGCAGGCGGGTAATAGGGGGCGGGTGGGCCATAATAGTAGCCCGGCCCATAATAATAGGGTGCGTCAGGTCCCCGCCAGCGCGCCGCCAACGATTGCCCCGCCGAGCAGGCCGGCGCCAAGGCCCCAGCCGAAGCCGCCCCAGCCCCACCCCCAGCGCACGGTCTGCACGTCGGAGCCGGCCGCCTTGGCGATGGCGAGGCCGTCCACGAGCGGCGTGGCGCGGGCGGGAATGGCGGTGGACGCAAGGCTCGTCGCGACCAAGGCGGCGGACACAGCAAGTACCCGGTGTGACATCATTTCCTCCTCGTTGTTCGACTGGCCCGCCCCCGCCAAAGAATCAGCCAGCCATCACCAGATGTCGTACAAATTTGCGTCCGAAATCGGACTGTCAGTAGCTTGATAATGACTCCCATGATCCGAAGAGTTGTGGTCTTTTCGGACAAGGATCATTCGCAAAATGAAAGAAAACCGGTTCAAGCTGAACGCATTCCGCTCCCCCGGCACTTCGCGTGATACCGCCTGCGCTGAACGCTGATGTCGGCGCCGAACTCCACCCTGCGACGAAAGAGTTTAGCCGGACTTCCCTCCTTGAGGGGCAGCCCAATATGCAGGCGGTGCGGGGCAATCAGACCGGGTTATCCTTGTTGCGGGTTCCATTTTGAGGTCATGTCAGCCGTATGGGACCGGTGTCGCACGCGTTGTTCATGGCTTTGTCCATGGGATGGGAGTTGCTGTGGCCGCTCATCCTCGGCTTTGCGCTTTCGGCGACGGTGCAGGCGATCGTCTCGCATCGCGAGGTGGCAAAGCTGCTTCCCGACGACAGCCCCAAAGCCCTCGCGACTGCGCTCGCGCTCGGGGCGGCGTCTTCGTCCTGTTCTTATGCTGCGGTTGCGCTGGCGCGATCGCTGTTCCGCAAGGGTGCCAATTTCACCGCCGCGATGGCGTTCGAGATGGCGTCCACCAATCTCGTGCTCGAACTCAGCATCATTTTGATCGCATTGATGGGGTGGTCATTCATGCTGGCCGAAGCCATCGCCGCGCCGGTCATGGTGGCTATACTCGTGCTGCTGTTCAGAATGTCGCTGCCTCCCGCGCTGGTGGCCGAGGCGAGACAACAGGCAGACAAAGGCATTGCCGGACGCATGGAGGGGCACGCCGCGATGGACATGTCGGTCGAAGGCAACGAGCCGATCTGGCGCCGGGTCATGTCCGAGAAAGGTTTCACCGCGATCAGCGGCTGCTTCGTCATGGAATGGGCCGCCGTATGGACGGATATCGCAATCGGCCTCCTTGTCGCAGGAGCAATTGCCGCTTGGGTTCCGCCAGGTTTCTGGAAAAGCTTTTTTCTGACCGAACATCCGGTATTGGCAGTTCTTTGGGGACCTATCGTTGGGCCGCTGGTCGCGATCTTTGCGTTCGTCTGCTCGGTCGGAAATGTTCCGCTTGCCGCGGTGCTGTGGAACGGAGGCATCAGCTTTGGCGGCGTGCTCGCTTTTCTTCTTGCCGATCTGATCGTGCTTCCGGTGCTGAACATCTACCGCAAATATTACGGGTGGAAGATGGCGGCTTTTCTGCTCGCAACATTCTACGTGGCAATGTCCGCGGCCGCATTGATCTTGGACAGGCTGTTCATGCTTGCCGGCATGATCCCGCGCGAACGCAATGCCCAGGTGACGGAAGCCTCATTTTCCTGGAACTACACCACGGCACTCAATATCGCTTTTCTCAGCCTCGCCGCCGTTTTGGTGTGGCAATTCGTCCGGACCGGCGGAGGCCACATGCTGCGCATGATGAACGGCGAGCCGGATCATCATCATGCGCATCATCATCCGCGTTGACGAGGTCTGGCCGCGAGGATGCCGATCGAGATTTGTCAACTCTCAGGAAGCGGGATGAACTCGGTCTCGCCGGGCACCGGATGGAAGCGGCCCGAGCGCCAGTCGTCCTTGGCGGTTTCGATCCGTTCACGGCTCGACGACACGAAATTCCACCAGATGTGCCGTGGTCCTTCCAACGCGCTGCCGCCGAGGAACATCAGCCGGGCGGGAGTGACGGCAACAGCGGTGATGCGGTCGCCGGGCCTGAAAACCAGCAGGCGCGGCCCGTCGAATTTTTCGCCGGCAATGTCCACTGTGCCATCGACGACGTAGATCCCCCGCTCCTCGTAATCGGGGTCGAGCGGCGCGCGCGCGCCGGCTTCAAGCACCACTTCGACATAGAACCAATCCGACAGCATGCCGACCGGTGATGTGCGGCCAAAGGCCGTGCCGGCGATCACGCGCGCACGCACGCCGCCGTCTTCGACCAGCGGGAGGCTGGCGACATCGAAGTGCTCGAACGAGGGCGCAACCTCCTCCCGGGCAGCGGGAAGCGCGATCCAGCTCTGAATCCCGTACATGTTCTGCCCGGTCTGGCGTGGCAGTGGCGGGGTGCGTTCGGAATGGACGATGCCACGGCCGGCGGTCATCAGGTTCATCGCGCCCGGCTCGATCTCCACCGCATTGCCTTCGCTGTCGCGATGCATCACGCGGCCCGCGAACAGATAAGTCACGGTGGCAAGACCGATATGAGGGTGCGGCCGCACATCCATGCCCTGGCCGGCGATGAACTGCACCGGTCCCATCTGGTCGAAGAATATGAATGGCCCGACCATCTGCCGTTCGGCATAGGGCAGCGCGCGTCGCACCTCGAACCCGCCGAGATCGCGGGCGCGCGGCACGATCACCTGTTCGAGCGCGTCACAGGAGCGCTTGTCGCCCGGCACCGGGTCCTTATCCGGCAAGTAGCTCATCAGAAGTCTCCGGAATTGCGGTTGCAGCTTGCGCCGAGGCGGATCATTCGAATTCGGCAGTGAGGGAGATGTCGGCGTTCAGAACCCGCGACACAGGGCAGGTCTTCTTCGCCTCTTCCGCATGGGAGAGGAACTCCTCCCTGTTCAGGCCGGGGACGCTACCCTTGAGCGCTAATGCGACCGCGACGATTCTCCACCCGCCGCCTTCCTGCGTCAGGCTGACCTCGGCGCTGGTGGAAAGCGATCCCGGCGGATGCCCGGCCCCGCTCAACCGGAACGCAAGCGCCATCGTAAAGCATCCGGCATGGGCCGCCGCGATGAGTTCTTCGGGATTTGTTCCGCTCCCATCCTCGAATCGCGTCGTGAACGAATAGGGGGTGTTGGACAGCGTTCCGCTTGCTGTCGTCAGCGCGCCGTGGCCTTCCTTGCCGGAGCCGGTCCAATGCGCCTGTGCCTTGCGCTTAATCGTCGCCATCAACTCCTCCGCGGGACCGTCACGCCGTTTACCGGGCGTTGATGGTTTAAGGGCATCAGCAGCGGCTCCAATGCCGCCGGGCCGCTCATGCACGGCGTCGTGACCTCACGTAGTCATCGGCCCGGGTGGACCGCAAGAGACGGGATTCCGGCATGATCCTCCGGCTATACCCCCCTTTCCTTCGGGACGGGCGCGGTCTATCATTAGCCTAAATCAACGCCAGGAGAGGGAACGGTAATGAAGCGCACCGCGTGGCTTGGTCTATTTGTATTTGCCGTCGCGTCACAGAGCGCGTTCGCGCAACAGCCCGCCGATAACAATCTCACCGACCAGCAGAAGATGGGTCGTCAGGTCTTCGCGCAATCCTGCGGCGTGTGCCATCTTCCGCCGAATCTTGGCGCCCGCACCTACGGGCCGGCGCTCAACAAGGATGCAGGCGGCGGTGACCCGGACGTTGTGCGCGCCTTCATCGAGGACGGCACCCCGCGAATGCCAGCCTGGAAATATTACCTGAAGTCACAGCAGATCGACGCCATCATCGCCTATTTGAAGACCGTTCCGGTGCAGGCGGCCGCTGCGGCTCCGGCACGACGTCCGGCGGGTGAGGGGGGCGGCGGCGACCCATAGAGGTCGACTCATAGAGTAATACGGTTCGGAGTTCGCTTCAGTTTTCCGCTAGTTAATGACGTAGGAGAGACACGAGATGACACAGTTACGAGGAAAGCTTTTGGCAGGTGCCGCCAGTCTTGTCGTCGCGAGCTTTGCGACCGCAGCTTCTGCCGATCAATTGCTGACCGGCTCCATTACCTCGGCAACCGGCCAGAAGCTGGAAGGCATTCAGGTCTCCGCGAAGAAAGAAGGATCGACGATCACCACCAACGTCTACACAGACCAGAATGGCGAATATTTCTTCCCGACGATGCCGGACGGCAAATACCGCGTGTGGGCGCAGGCGCTCGGCTTCCAGACCTCGAAGGGCGAGGTTGATTTGAACGCGACCAAGCACCAGAACTTCCAGCTCGCCGCCCTCACCGATCCCGAGGAGCGCTATCGCCAGCTGCCGCCGGAAATGATGGTTGACGCGCTTCCCGCCGACACCCCGGCCGACGCCAACATAAAGAAGATCTTCACAAATGAATGCACCGGCTGCCACACCCCTGGCTATCCGCTGCAATTCAAGTTCGACGAAGCCGGCTGGAACAAGGTCATCAACCTGATGAAGGTTGTGCCCGGCACTGGCGTCTATCCGGGGCCAAACGCAAAGGTCAGCCCAATCATCGAATACAACCGCAAGGACCTTGCCGCTTATCTCGCCCGCGCCCGCGGCCCTGGCGAGACCTCGATGAAGTTCCAGGATCGGCCGCGTCCGAGTGGCGAAACCGCCCGCGTCGTATGGACGACCTATGACATCCCGCTCAATCCAGCGGCCGGCGCTGGCACGCTCGGTTTGAAGGAGCCGGATAATGATGGCTCCGATTGGAGCCTCGGCGTCACCTCCAAGTTGGGCCAGATGCCTCACGACGGCGGCATGGACTTCGACGGCAACGTCTATTTCACCAACAACAACCCGAACCGGCTTGCAACCGTCGGCAAGATCAATGGCAAGACCGGCGAGTTGAAGTGGATCAAGGTGGAAGGCCGAAACGGACTTGCCGCCAATGCCCATGGGCTGACTCGCGATGGCGACGGTAATTTCTGGTTCGACGTCAATCCGGGCCGTCGGTCGCTCGGCAAACTCGACGCCAAAACCGAAAAGGTCAGCGTTTACGAGACGCCGGCCAACATGTCGCCGCTCGGCGGCGCCGTCACGCTCGATGTCGACGGCAAGGGCAAGATCTGGGCTTCGGCTCCGGACGGCGCCGTCCGCTTCGACCCCGTGACTGAGAAGTTCACCGACTTCAAGTCGCTCAAGCCCTATCAGTCGCCGAAGGGTAGCGGCATGACCTACGGGGCCGCCGGCGACCGCGATGGCAATGGCTGGTGGGCGCAGATGGCGCTCGACACCGTTGGCCATGGTGATGGCACCACCGGCAAGGTCAGCGAAGTCGATCTGCCCTCGCTCAAGGAGCAGATGGACCGCGTGACGCCGCAGGCACGGCAGTTCTACGAGAACTATAACGAGCTGTCGTTCAACACGCCGGTTCCGTGGTCGGAGGGACCGCGCCGCATGGGCACGGACAAGAATGCGGACGTGCTCTGGGTCGGCAATTCCTGGGGATCGAGCCTTGCTCGCATCGACACCAAGACGGGCCAGACCTCGATCATTCCGTTCCCCGATCCGGCTTATCAGCCCTATCACATCGCGGTCGATCAGAACCACAATGTGTGGGGCAATCTTTGGACTGCCGACCGGATCACCCGGTACAACCCGACCAGCGGCCAGTGGACGATGTTCGACCTGCCGACACGCGGGACGGAAATCCGCCACATCTCGCTCTTGGAGAAGGACGGCGTCACCCGCGTGACGGTGCCGATCTATCGCGACAGCAAGATGGGCGTCATGACGCTGCGCAGCGAAGCCGATATCGCGGCTCTGAAAGCGCAGGCATCGAAGTAAGGCAACTGCGCTGACATAAGGCGCACGACACTTTAGTGGTCGTCCTTGGGCCGGGTCCCGGAAACGGGGCCCGGCCTTTATGAACTTTAGGGTGCTGCGCGCCCGCCATCGGCGCACCAGTCAATCAGCTGTCGGATGCCTGAAAAAGATCGGGCCACTGGAATGATCCCCCCTGTGCAGCCGGGCGCACCCTGGCGCGGTTCGCACGTAGAGGTGCTTTCCGAGTTTCGGTTGCACGTGCGCTTCAATGATGGGGTTCACGGCACGGTCGACCTTGCAGGTTTCATCAAGTCGACGTCGGCAGGTGTATTCGGGGCGTTGCGGGACGAGACGCTATTTCGGCAGGCTCATGTCGAATTGGGCGCGGTCGCCTGGTCCGGGCAGCTCGACCTCGCGCCGGACGAGATGCATCGGCAAATTAAAACGCATGGAACCTGGATCGTGGAATAACGCGCAGGGTAGCCCGGATTGACCGCAGGGAAATCCGGGGGGCTTGTGAAGTTTTGCTCAACCGTCTCGCAAAGCCGCACGGCCCGGGTTTCCCTGCGGTCAATCCGGGGCTACGACGACGCAGGTGTCGCCATGGTGCGCCGCCAGGCACCCTCTCTTGCCAATTGCAGCCCGAACCGGTTTGTTGTCCCCTCACAAAGGGGGGATCATGCCAGGATACAAGCTTCTCACCTATGCTTCCGACGGGGCGCCACGGGCTGGTGTCGCCATCGGTGACACAGTTTACGATGCCGCGCAGCTGACGGGTCAGCCCAGCGACGCGAGCGTGCTCGGGATGCTTGGCGACTGGCCGGCGGCGCGCGGCCGCTTGCGGACTGCGGCTCAATCGGCGGCCTCCCACGCGGCGAAGCCGATCGCCAACGCCAAGTTGATGCCTCCGGTGCTGTGGCCCTCGGCCATTTACTGCGCCGGGGCCAATTACAGCGACCATGCCGCGGAAATGGCGCATGCGAGCAATCGACCGCCCGAGCCCGACCCCCATAGTCTCGGCCTGAAACCCTGGCATTTTCTCAAAGCCGGCCGCAGCACGCTTGCCGCCGACGGCGAGGTCATTCGGATTTCCGGCGTGTCGAAGACCATGGATTGGGAATTGGAGCTCGCCGTTGTCATAGGCTTGACCGCCAAGGACGTGCCGCTCGACAAGGCGCTCGATTACGTGGCGGGCTACACGATCGCGAACGATCTGTCGGCCCGCGACATGGGGAGACGCGCGCAGGTCGGCGATACCTCGCCGTTCAAGTTCGACTGGGTTGGCCACAAGAATTTCGACGGCTCCTGCCCGCTGGGACCATGGATCGTTCCGGCAGAGGATATTCCCGACCCGCAAAAGCTCGATATCAGGCTGTGGGTGAATGACGTGATCAAGCAGGACTCCAACACCGGCCGGATGATTTTCACTGTCGCCGAACAGATCGCCCATCTGTCCTCGCGCATCACGCTGCAGCCAGGCGACGTGATCCTCACCGGAACGCCGGCGGGGGTCGGGGCTGCGCGTCCGGAATTTCTGCAGCCTGGCGACGTCGTGCGGCTCACGATCGAGCACATAGGGACGCTGGCGAATCGGATGGAATAGGGAAACGCGACATGGATCTCGGCATTGCCGGCCGCAAGGCCATCGTCTGCGCATCGAGCAAGGGCCTCGGCCGCGCCTGTGCCGCTCACCTCGCAGCGGCAGGCTGCGAGGTCGTGATCAACGGGCGCAACCGCAGCACGGTGGAAGCGACAGCCGCCGAGGTCGGCAAGGCCACCGGAGCGAGGGTCATTGCCGTGGCGGCCGACGTGGCGTCTCCCGAAGGACAAAAGGCGCTGTTCGACGCGTGCCCGCAGCCAGACATCCTCATCAACAACAATGCCGGTCCGCCGTTTCGCGACTTCCGTGAGCTCAGCCGCGGCCAAATCATCGACGGGGTTATCGCCAACATGGTCGTCGCGGTCGAGCTGACGCAAAAGGCGATCGACGCCATGGTGGCGCGCCGGTTCGGACGCATTGTCAACATCACCTCCGGTACCGTGAAGGCGCCGTTGTTCGGCCTCGACTTGTCCTCGGGGGCGCGTGCGGGACTGACTGCTTTCATGGCGGGAGTGGCGCGCTCGGTTGCCGCGGCAAACGTCACCATCAATTTCATGCAGCCTGGAGCATTCGCAACCGAACGGCTCGCTTCGAACATGGAAATGACAGCAGCCAAGCGGGGCATCACGGTCGAGCAGGCTACCACGGAGCGGCTGGCGACCATTCCAGCAAAGCGTTTAGGCACGGCCGATGAGTTCGGCGCAGCCTGTGCGTTCCTCTGCTCGGCACATGCCGGCTACATCACCGGCCAGAACCTGCTGCTGGACGGAGGTGCTTTCCCCGGGGCATTCTGAATGCGCGGTATCCGGGGCTGGGTTGCCGATACGACCTGTTTCAATGATGATTGAGGTCTGGGTTTTCGCTAGGGTGGCCGGCCGGGAGCGATGTTTTTGAGGAGGCCACTCCCATCGCTCCCAACCGGCCGGCCCTGCAGACCCAGGAGATGCGGCGGACCTGGGTGACCGCAGGGTTTGATTGACATGGCCGGACTGGTGCGAGGGGAGGGGGAACGTTCGCGCGGCCATGTGCGTGCCGTGAGGGTAGCGTGAGCACCTTGGAAAGCAATAATTAACTTATTGATTTGGGAAGGATTTCCCGTCAACCATGAATCTTCATGCTGAATTCAGGGACCGCGAACCCGATCGCTATGGTCAGGCGGGCCGAAGATGTTCACGAGCCAATCGTTCTGTTTTGGAATGGACGGCAAGCGAAGAGAAGGGCGCAATCCGTTGGATTGCGCCCGCACTTGATCGGCAGCGTTACTGCGCCTTGTAGGTCACCCGGTAGATGACGCCGTTTCCGTCGTCGCTGAACAGCAGCGACCCGTCCTGCGCGAATTGGACATCGACGGGGCGGCCCCAGACATCCTGCTGGCCGGCAGTGAAGCCGATGACGAAATCCTGATATTCGCCGGTCGGCTTGCCGTCCTTGAACGGGAGCCGGACGATCTTGTAGCCCGTCCGTAACGACCGGTTCCAGGATCCGTGCAGCGCGACGAAGGCATCGCCCTTCCAGGCTGCCGGGAACTGATTGCTTTCGTCGAAAGCGAGGCCCAGCGGCGCGGAATGCGGCTGGAACAGCACATCCGGCACCGTGACCTTATCCTTGAGGTCGGGCCGCGTGCCGCCGCCCGGCCGCGTATCCTCATGGTCGCCAATATAGTACCAGGGCCAGCCGTAAAACGCCCCCGGCTTGACCGACGTGACATAATCCGGCGGCAGGTTGTCGCCCAGCAGGTCGCGTTCATTGGTGGCGCAGAACACGGTGCCGGTGCCGGGCTGCACTTGGAGACCTGAACAATTGCGGATGCCGGAGGCATAGACGCGCTTGTTCTTGCCGTCGGGATCATAGGCCAAAACGTTTGCGCGCCATTCCTCCTTGCCCCATGCGGAACCGACGGAGTGGCTCGCCTGATACGAGGCGAGTTCCGGCTTCGGTCCCATGTCCTCGGCAATGTTCCCGGACGATCCGACCGCCACATACATCGTCTTGCCGTCGGGTGAGAACGCGATATCGCGGGTCCAATGACTGCCTCCAACGGCGAGATCGGAGACCACGGTCTGCGGTGCACCCGATGCTTTCATGTCGCCGACATGATAGGGAAAGCGCACGACATCCCCGGTGCCGCCGACATAGACCCACTGGGGGTCGGGCCCCGGCGGATAGAACGCGATGCCGTAAGGGTCCTTCAGGCCGGAAGCAAAGGTCTCCACACTGTCCGGCTTGTCGGCGCCCGGTTTCGCGCGGATGACCGTGATCATACCGTCGGGGCGGCTGCGCGAGAGGAAGATGTCGCCGTTCGGCGCGATGCGAATGACGCGAGCGCCCCTCATGTCCGTGACGAACGGCGCGACCGAAAAGCCCGGCATGGTCTTCAGCGATGCATTGGCGGGCTTCGCGATCACTTTCGACTGGTTCGCGGCGGGCTGCGTTTCAAGCGGCCGGGCAAGGTCGTTCACGGTGATCTTGCGCATGACGCCGGGCGCATCCGTTTCCCAGTCGCCGTAAGCCGCCCGGCCGGCCCGCAAATCCTGGGCAGCGACAATCGCAGATGTTGCCGCCAGTACGGCAAGCGATGACACAGTTCCAAGCGCGAGGTGTTTCATCAGATCCTCCAGGTTGGCTACGACTGCGGGGAAGCCGGCCATTTTGGAAACATTCAATTGCTGAACCGCGGAAATCGGATCAGGCCCGCAAATTCCGTCGAATACAGCGGCTACCATTTCCACATTGTTCGCCGCAAGCCCCGGTCAAAGGGTCGGCTATCCTTCCGACCGAGCATATCGCGTTCGTGGACCTCGCGCAGGATGGTTGAGCGTTAGAGACTGGGCAAGAATTTTCCTTAAGTGGCGAGGCGGTGACGGCAGTAGCTTAATCCGTTTTCGGCGCTGATTGGGGGCGCAAAATGCGCAAACGATGTCGCACGGTGTCTCTGGGCAGTTAGAGCGATAAGGCAGCCCAAAAGGAGACGTTGAACAGTAGCCAGGTAGGCCGTGAAGGCGTCGAGGCCAATGATGGTGAGCACGCGGGAGAAGTTGTAGCACAGCGCCATCAAACTCCATTCGCCGCGGACCGTGTTAAAGCCGCAGCTAAACCGAAACCTGCGGCTCCGTCATAATCAAAGTGAGACATGGCCACCCATCCTCGGTACTACTCCAATTCGGCATAGTGGCGGAAGATGCCCATTTCGTTGAACGCGATGCGCCGCTCCGAGGCGAGATAGGCGGCGAGCCGCGGACGCTGCGCAACACGGTCGTGGAGTGCGATGCTGCGGGCGAGGTTTTTTTCCAGCCGGCGCATCGTCTTCGGAAACGCGAAGCGAAGCCCCTCGATAACATGAAACAGTGACAAGTCGGCGTAGGTGAGCTTGCGGCCGAGAAGGAAGGGGCCTCCCGCATTTTCCAGCACCTGCTCGAAATAGCCGAGGAATTTCGGCGCGCGGTATTTCAGGAATTGGTCGGTGCGGCGCTTCGCTTCATCACGTTGGTCCTCAAAATAGAGGCGCGATGAAATCGGGTGATGCGTGTCGTGGACCTCGCCGACCAAGTCGGCGATCGTGAGCTGCAACTGATGCGTCCACAGACGGCCAGCCTCTGCCGTCGGCGCGAGCGCGTGTCGGTCACCCAGGAACAGGAGAATGTTTGCGGTCTGCGCAATCAAGAGCTTCCCGGTTTTCAGGAATGGCGGCGCGAAGGGCGCATGCTTGACCTTGGCGCCGTCGAGAAGCGCCATCATCGCAGACGTGCCGTCGTCGCCCTCGGCGCGTGCGACATCGACGTAGCGTTGCCCCGCTTCTTCGAGAGCCAAGCGAACGAATTCGCCGCGACCCGGGATTTCCGGCCAGTAGTATAATTCGTAGCGCGCGGGCATGACCTTGTTGCTCAGAAGTCCGGCTCATGCGCCACTGGCACGTCCGCTTCTGTGTCGTAAGAGTAGTATTCGTGGCGGTTTTCGGGGCAGCCGATTTCCAGCCATTCACTGACGGCTGGACCGAACGTGATGGTGGCGGTCCACGGTGACGTGAATACGCCCTCATCCTCGATCATGAGCCGGACCTGAAGATGTTTGCCGCGATAGTTGCGGTTGAGACTTTCCGGTTGCACGCGGAAATTTTCTTTCGCGTCTTGGTCAAGGCCTTCCTCCGCCTCTTCGTAGTCGAGGAGGCGAAAGCGTTCCACGACATGAAGGGCCCTTGTGTACGGCGTGCCGTAAAGGTCGAGTGAGATCGAGCACCAGGAACTGCCGCCGGCGTCGCCAGCCAAGCCTCCGCCCGAGTTGTTACGGGGTCGTCCGCCACGCCAACCGCATTGATTTTTTACGGTTGCGGGTTGTTTGTCCAGAGGGACAAGTTAGCGATCTCCCGGCAGGGCCGCCAGCAATTTCATTTCTAACCTTCAATCTAATGCCACTCGGAGAGTTCGATAACCACTCCTTCCGGACCATCGAGAAGGGCCAGACGGCGCGAGTGGAAATCAAGGATTTCGCTGCGGGTATTAAACCCATTTTCGCCCATCTTGCGTATCTCAGCCTCAATATCATCCGTGGCAAAACAGATGTGATTGAAGCCGATTTTCTGCAGCTCACGGATATGCGGATCGGGAATTGACTCTGGATGGCGGTAATGTAGCAGCTGGATTTCCGTGCGCGGGCTTGCGTTTTCCAGCACAAGGGTCACGTGATCCGCCTCGATCTCCTGCACTCCCATGTAGGAGGCGAAGGGTTCGCCGGCGATGACAACCGAAATGGCTTCCCTGAACCCCAATAAGCCGAAGAATCGGCGCGCTCTGTCGAGATCGCGCACTACGATCGTCACGTGATCAAAGTGCCGCACCATGGCCGCCTCCGATCTATCAATTGGACTTAGAGCATGATCATGCTGGGCCGTTCCAAGTCAACTAACCTCATTCCAGTCTGAAACACATGAGTTAGTTGCTCTGTGGCGTCCGACCAGTTTCGCTGAGGAGATCGCGCCGCCATCCGCGGAGGATAATTCACCTTGAGAATCTCCGCGGATGCCCTGCCACGGTTGCTCACGATCTCGTAGTCAACCTTTTGTCCTTCGTTGAGGGTCGTCAGCCCCGCCTTTTCGACCCCCAATATGTGAACAAATACATCCTGTCCACCGCCTCGCGGTTGGATGAACCCTTAGCCCTTAGTCGGATTGAACCATTTCACCGTCCCCGCCTCGCGGAGACGCAGTTGCCTTCGGCCTGCGATTCCCATCACCAAGGCTCGCAGAGGACTTGCACCTCCTGCATCAACGCCATGCCTGGCACACGTGCAGGGAAGCGCATGCGGATCACATGCGCTTCCTGTAAGTAGACCCTCGTCTCTTATTCGCCCGGGCGGTGCTTGATCATCTCCTCCACTTTCTTCTTCACCGCTTCCAGGTTGAAGGAGGCAGGGTCCTGCATCGGGGGATAGTCGATGGCAGTCAGCGCCAGCTTCTCGACAAACTGTTGCACCTGGACGAAGCGCCAGAACTCGCGCGCGTAGAAGTCATTGCCGTAGCCGAAGGCACCGTTATTGGACGACTCGCCGCGAATGAACGGCGTACGCTCGAATGGATCCTGGCGAATGTTGACCATCGAAGGCATGTCCGTGGTGACCTTCTCGCCCGGCCAGCCATAAGGTTGCGCATAAAACGTGAACTTGAAATTGTCCACGCGAAGCGCACCAAGCTCCGCCCCACCGAAGTAGAAGATTTCGTGGCGCGCCGATCGGCCCTTGCCGGTCAGCAGGTCCATCTGATTGTAGCCATCGAGATGGTTCTTGTAGGTCCGGTCGCCGAGCTTTATGCCGTTTAGCAGTTGCTGGGTGATGTTAGGGTTGCCAGCCGCAGCCGTCAGTGTCGGGAACCAATCGAGGCCCGAGAACATGCCGTTCTCAACCATACCGGGCTTGACCTGGCCAGGCCAGCGGATGATGCATGGCACGCGGAAACCGCCCTCGCCTACGGTCCCCTTCGTGTTCTTGAACGGCGTCATGCCGCCATCCGGCCAAGTGAACACCTCCGCGCCGTTGTCGGTACTGAAGACGACGATAGTGTTGTTGGCTTCGCCGATGTCATCGAGATGCTTGAGCAGAGCGCCGACGCTGTCGTCAAGCTGCGCCATGCCGGCTTCCTCAAGGCCGTAGTTGGTCTGGCTGCTCTGAGTTGAACTGTACTTCTTGGAGAGAAAGGTCCAGACGTGCATGCGCGTGGTATTGTGCCACACGAAAAACGGCTTGCCGTCCCTCTTGGCCTTGTCCATGAAGTCGCAGAATTCCTTGACCAAGACATCGTCGAAGGTCGTCATGTCGTACTTTGCCTTCAAGAATGGCAGGTCGTGCATGTTCGGCACGTTCGACATGTCCGGGAACGGCGGCAGCGGGCCTTCGTCGATGATCCTCTGCTTGCCGACTTTACCCCAGCGCGGCATCACGGTCGGATCGTCGGTCTCGGTCGCGAAGCAACGGACTAAGCTTCGTGGGCCGTACTGGTTGTAATAGTCCAGTTCCGTCGGGAACGAGTACCAGTACGGATCAGACAGCGCGTCGAGGTGATATAGATATCCGAAGAATTCGTCGAAGCCGTGCACAGTTGGAAGATATTTATTCAAGTCGCCGAGATGGTTCTTGCCGAACTGCCCGGTGGCATAGCCTTGTTGCTTCAGCGCTGTGGCGATCGTGCAAGCCTGATCCGGAAGACCGACATCGGCGCCCGCTTGGCCCACCGTGGTAAGGCCGGTGCGAAGCGGGATTTGCCCGGTGATGAAATTGGCCCGTCCCGCTGTGCAGCTCGCCTCGGCGTAATAGTCAGTGAACAACATTCCTTCCGACGCCATCTTGTCGAGGTTCGGCGTCTTGCCGGACATGATCCCGCGGTGGTAGGCGCCGATGTTGAACCAACCAATGTCGTCGCCCATGATGAACAGAATGTTCGGCCTGCGACCCGAGGGTGCTGGTTGCGCTTGCGCCTGGGATTGCGCAACCTGGACAGCCGCTCCCGTGCCCAGCGCAGCTGCGGCAAGTGTCGTGCCACCGAGCAAAACGCTGCGCCGATCGAGCGCATGATCCTTCGTTGTGGTCTCAGTCCTGGGCTCGTTCCGATCGTTCTCCGCGTTCATGAAGTGCTCCTTTCTTCTCTCACTACGCAACGAAATCCAACATGGCTGGTGCTTGTGTCGATCGCCTCCGCATGACGCGCAGCCGGCCGATAGCGTCGGCAGTAATTCGGCGCACAAAGGTGCGAACCGCCTTTCAGCACCTTGCGTGGAATTTTGATGTGCGGCAGGCAGGGGTCGTAGCTCGCTGCCTCTTGGCCTCCGCGTGGATTGACCGGGAGGCAGCACGATTTCGCAGCGTCCGTCGTGTGCTGGGTCGACCACCAATCGGCGGTCCACTCCCAGACATTGCCGATCATGTCGTAGAGACCATATCCGTTCGGTGGAAAGGCGGTCACCGGCGATGTGCGTTCATAGCCGTCGAGTGCGAGGTTCTCGCGTGGAAATGCGCCTTGCCAAGTGTTCGCCAAATGCTGGCCGCCGGGTACGAATTCGTTGCCCCACGCGTACTCGGCACTGTCCAATCCGCCCCGCGCCGCGAACTCCCATTCGGCTTCTGTCGGTAATTCTTTGCCGGCCCAATTTGCGTAAGCCTCCGCGTCTCGATACGCGATATGTACGACCGGATGATCGTCGAGGCCGCTGATTGAACTGCGTGGCCCATAGGGCCGGCGCCAGTTGGCGCCCAACTTGAACTCCCACCATTGGCTCCAGTCGTGCAGATCGACCGGGCGCTTCGGGGGAGTGAATACCAGCGAGCGCGCCTTGAGCATGTGCGGCAGCGCGCCGGGATAGTCCTTTGCATTCGGCGGTATTTCGGCGAAGGTGCGGTAACCGGTGTCGTTGATGAATTTACGAAATTCGTGATTGGTTACCGGAGTCTGATCAATCCAGAAGCCACCGACCGTGACCTGATGGGCCGGCCGCTCTTCCGGATAGTGTTGATCCGATCCCATGCGGAACGTGCCGCCAGCTATCCAAAGCATCTTTGACAGCCCAGCACGTTTTAGCTGCACAGTTGGCATTGAAACACCATTCGCACTCGGTGCAACCAAACGGTCCTTAACGCCGAAGTGTCTCGACTACGCACTTTACCAATCCATAACGCAGCGATCTTGGACCTTGGGGCAATGGAGCTTGGACTAGGCCCATCGCTACTGATCCGCGAGGTAGGCCGCGCCGTTGACATTATCTTGCAGAAAGGAAGAGGGCCCGTCTCAACCATCAGGCACCTTCTGGCTGGAGAACCGATGTTGGAAAGTCCCTCAACCCGCAAGACCAGCGTGCCGAAATGCTTCGTCAGCGGTTTTGTTTAATCCCATCAAATCATACGGGGTTTGGTACAAGTCAAACCGACTGTATCAGTTGTTTGTTTGAACATGCTTTTTGTGGTTTTTTGGTTTTGATCCTCTATAGAACCGAGCCTCATTATCAAGGTCCACTACTCGGTCAGGATTTGACCTCGTGCATGCTCCGCCGCGACATCTGGTCTGATCGCTGAATTTGGATGCCGAAAGGGATGCGCTGGAAGAAGCAAGCAAAACAACAATGGCGCCAGTTAGAAGCATGCTCGCCTTGGGTACCATGGTCTTTCTCCTTCTTCGTTTACCTTCCCCCCGGACGGTTAGCAACCCCCTTGCACCCAACATACCCGATCGCCCGATAAATCGACCTCCTGTTAGCCGAAGCCCAAGCGGCGCAACTCGCAGTTTGGCGATCAAGCAAGCTGTTTTCCAAGTCGATGGCGTTGTACACGTATGGCCTCAACAGCGATACTGTCCCTTGGTTCAGGTCAACCGCCACTCAGTTCAGGTGCTCAGGTCCTTTTCTTAAAATGATCTTTCGCCGGGTCTTTTCGGACCGCCTCGACCGATATCGTCCTCGGGGCTGATGCTGAAACAGAAGAATTCGTGATCCCCGCCTGATTGACTACGGCAAGGGCATAGCGGGACTCGTCAACCAGCCAGTGGGCGGTCTGTCCTCGCAACCGCGCTCACAGAGATGTTTCGGGACTCTTGATCCGCAGATCCGCATGATCCCGCTGTCTTTGCGATGGCTAGACCGCCAGCCGGGTGCTTGCAGGCCCTGACAAGATATCGGCCGCCTTCCAAGAAGGCTGCGTCAATGTCATTTTAGAAACGAAGAATGATACGGAGGCCGCCGCGACAAGAATTGGTGCACAACCACCTTGTACCGCAAGGACACTTCCGAGCATTAGCCTGTTCTGTGACAGCACGCTGGTTTACTATTAATTATCAAAACTTCATGTTGAAACGCACGATGGTTTTGAAATCATAGACCGGGTAGTCCCTGATGATCGGTATTCCAAATTCCGCTGAGATTGTGACACCTTTGGCGATGCTGCGTCCAACCATGAAATCGAGGGGCAGAAACAGGCGTCCGGTTTGACCTGCGACCGGATCGCCGTAGTTAAGACGGATGTCTGGAGTCGGGTACATCGTCAGGAACCAATGATCCGGAAGCGCAACATTCATCATCGGTGCGAATTGCAGGTTGCTGATATCCTTCTTCGTGGGGTCTCCGGCAAAGCTGACAGCGTAGCGCACAACCGGCTCGAAGTAGCTGCCGTCGCTCAACTCGGGCAGCGAATACCGCGCCCCGACCACCGGCTGGGCCGTCCACTTGCCGCTGGTGAGATTGTCTTCTCCCGTGGGCGCAACAATGCGGACCCCCGCGCCAGCCGCCCAGCGGGCATCAAACTGATAAATCACCGTCGCCTGAACGTCCGCATCCCCAACCCCGTGCAGAAAGTCGCCGGCGGGATTGTCGTCGGATATCGGATTCTTTTCTATAAACGGCAGATCCCCACGCAAAGCCCATTTCCATTGGGGTCCGAGATCAAATTCCTTGTCGACGCGCAATATTTCGCTGTCGGTGGTGACGGTCCGGACAAGAGCCGACGTACCGCCGCTTCCGGGTGCGGTCTGGTACAGGTAACGCAACTGGAAAAGGTCTTCGGGACGGGTCAGGTCCTGCCCATTGTTTTCCCCGGCCGCTGAGGTGTCTGCGCCAGTTTGGCTCGACGCCGCTTGCTGTTGAGCATTTACTTGTTCGGGCACAAAACTGCCGGCCGCGGCGACGCCTGCGAGATAGGCGGCGAGTACACTTCTCCAATCAGGGAGCCGCATCGCTAAAATTCAAGGCTACGCGGTAATCCGGTCTCGACCGTACCAGCCGCTATTTCGTATACATCGGCTTTGAAGGCGTCATGGTGCTCGACGGAGGAGCCGCCGAGATCGAGAACGTCAGCCAGGTATTCCAACCATCAGCTCGGCGTTCGGCATCGAACTCCCAATACGCCTTGGCGTTCACATAGCCTTGCAACGCCGTGCCGATCGGAAATATATAACCGATTTGGGGTCCGACCCCAAACACCTGCAATTCGTTGGCGCCCAATATCGGCAGTTGTCCACTATCGGCGGTGAGCTGCCGATAAGCATAGCCAACAACGCCAACCTGCCATTGCTTTGTCAAGAACTGGGATGCTCCCCAATCGAGATGCCAGTCGATTCCGTTTGTGTAGTCCGTACTCGGATTCATGAAATTTCCGGTCAACCCGGTGACAAATGAAAATTCATGACCGGACTTCGGGTCAAAATAGGTGTACCCAAGGCCGCCATCGATAGCGCCATGTCCAATGCCAAAATTCGCCAGGTTAGTCGAGTCATAGGTACCGACCGGAACGTCGCCCATCATGTAAAGCATGTAGTTGTTGGCACCATTGTTCCAGCGTAGTGTCGCCATGGGATATAGATCGCTGAATCCGTCGCGCGAATCGCTGATGCTGCCGGTCCGTGTGGCGGTCAGGTCGCCGAGGGAGGCCGTCAAAGTTCCACTCAGCGACGTGGTGTTGCCGCCGCCGGCTTCGGACATGCTGATACCCAATTGACCACCAAATACCGGAGTAGCAAACACATAGCCCAGCGTCGCAAAGTCCAAATCCACGCGTGAATTTACGCTTGCATTGAGGTTGACGTTGACTGTCGCGGTCCGTGCGAGTTGGCCCAACTCAACCTCGCGGCCAATGGCGACGGCGCCTGACGCGCTGACGGACGTATGATAATAGATATCGGTGAATGACCAGCCTGCCTGCTGTGGCGCCGCGGCAAGGCTGCCAAACAGGCCGGGTAGCCAGAAACTGACCCCGGCTTCATCGGCCGACGCAGCCGTCGGAAGCGCCAAGATAGCGGCAAGTAAAACCGCTCGCACCGGATTGGCGAACCTCAACGTTTCCATGGTCTGCCCCCATTTACCAACACGCATGCAAAAAATCGTCAGCGGCAACCCTACTCGAATATTAACGCAATCGTCAGCCGTCGCCTCAGAGAATCCCTCGGGCGGTTGCAAAATTTCGATACAGTGACATTAAAGTCGCAACCCCGACATTCCCAAGATAAAATAGGAAATTAAATCTATTAGATAGTATCTTTTCCAAAGATCTCGTAGGCCCTCTACCAAAATTTGTGGCGGTAGCTAACAACCGCAGGAGAACTTCTGCTCGAAAGACAGCGCGCGCGCAGACATGGCATTTGCATCCGCAGGTTCATAGATCATTGTGCCGGTGGACCCCAATACCGCGACGCTGGCGAATAGCAAAGCGCGCATTGCTTTGTTCGCCTAATGCAGATCAATTGTGTCCGCGAGGACGCCGCGAGGGCCTCGTCTCAATCGCCGCGATTGGTTTTATGGTTCGCGAGACAAAAGCAGGCAGCCTTTAGGATCGCCCCTCGGCTGTCCGTCACTACGGTGTCCAGCACCAGCGATAACCGCTCGGCTCATATGAGCACCATCTTCCCGTATAAGGATTAACAACTACGGATGGGTTGGCATAGTAAGGAGCTGGCGCGACCACCACGGGCGGCGCGGCGGGGTAGGGTGCTGGCCGAACGGCCGCTGGCGGAACGATGGCATAGGGCGGATAGACGTATACCCCAGCGGCTGGTGGGCCATAAAACCATTGCGCATGCGCCGCGCCCGGTCCCGCAAGTGTCAAAGCCAGAACAGCAATGGTCGGTGTCGCTCTCATGATGGCTCCCCTCCCGGTCGAAGCATGAAGAGTTTGCGCGCGCCCAATGAGTCGGATCTTTCAGCTGGTTCCCGTGTTGGCTGACGATGGAGTGCCGCGGTACCCGCCACAGCTTTCGCTTCAAGCCGGGCATCGGTACGTGCTTGCATACGATCGATATCCACTGAGCAAGGCGCCGCTTGGCAAGTTGATGCCGACGCTGCAAGCCCCATGGCGTTACGTACGATCATCCGCGCAGTGATCATGGCACCGTCTCCCCACAAGAGTCACAACATAAATCTGCAAATGTCATGTTGGCAGCCGCCGCTATTCCGCGGGTCGGCTCTCCTCCACAGGACGCTGGTTTACCCTCAATTCCTGCCGCCTTGTTTCATCAGCATGTCCATCGCTTGCTGTACGTTGAACGTGCCCGGTCTCTGGCGCGGCGGAAACTCCGCAAACGATTGCAGGTGTTGCGCAACGATCGATTGCGCTGGAACAAAGACGAACGCGTGCTCCACGAACCATCTCACGTAATCACCGGACTCTTGTTCCGCGCGTTCGAACGGGTCAGATCGCAAATTGAACAGTTTTGGCGCCCGCAGCGTCATGAACGGTTGCTGCCACACTTCCAAACCGTGCGCGTTCTGCTCCATGAAAACGGCCTTGTACTGATCGTAACGCAACCCGGCCAACTCTCCATCGTCGGTCCAATAAAAGAACTCGCGACGCGGATCAGCGCCTTTGCCGGCAAGCAGATCACGCTGGTCATAACCGTCCAGGTGAACCTTGAAGGTTTTATCGCCGGCCCTGTAGCCCTGCAGGAGTTTATCTTTGATGCCTGGTTCGCCCGCCGCTGCGGCCAACGTGGGAACCCAGTCTTCCGCTGAGACAATATCGTTGATTTCCGTATGCGGTTGCACGACACCCGGCCACCGAATGAGCGCCGGCACCCGATAGGCGCCTTCCCAGTTGGTGTTTTTTTCGCTGCGGAACGGCGTCGTGCCGCCATCGGGCCAGGTGAATGTTTCGGCGCCGTTATCCGTTGTGTAGACGACAATGGTGTTGTTGGCGATGCCCAGGTCATCCAGCTTTTTCAAAAGCTGCCCGACCTGCCCATCTTGCTCGACCATGCCATCCGGATAAATCCCGAGTCCCGTCTTTCCTTCGGATGCCGGCTTCAGACGAGTCCAGATGTGCATCCGTGTGGAATTGAACCAGGCTAGAAAGGGCTTGTTGTCACGATGCGCGGTATCGATAAAGTCGAGGGTGGCCTGGAGAAATTCCTCGTCTACGGTCTCCATCCGCTTCTTGGTGAGCGGACCAGTGTCATCGCAGTTTTGCTTTCCCCACTTGCCAAAGCGGGAATCCTCACCAGGCGTTTCGGCGATGGTTGCCGTGCAGCGCAGCACGCCACGTGGGCCGAAGCGCAGCCTGAACTCGATGCCTTTCGGATAATCGGGGTGCTCCGGCTCATCTTCGGCGTTCAGGTGGTAAAGGTTGCCGAAAAACGTGTCGAACCCATGCACAGTCGGCAGAAACTCGTTGCGATCGCCGAGGTGATTTTTGCCAAACTGGCCAGTCATGTATCCCATAGACTTTAGAAGATCAGCAAGCGTCGGATCCTGGTCCGAAAGTCCTTCCTTGGCGCCCGGCAATCCCACTTTTAGCAAACCGGTCCGCATCGGGCTTTGGCCTGTGATGAATGCCGCCCGCCCCGCGGTACAGGATTGTTGGCCATAATAGTCGGTGAAAATCGCGCCTTCGTTGGCGATGCGATCGATGTTGGGGGTGCGATAGCCCATCATCCCATGGTTGTAAGCACTGATGTTCCAGTAGCCGATATCGTCGGCCATGATAAGAAGAATATTGGGCTTCTGTTGCTGCGCCGAGGCAGGCGAAACGATCGCAGGGACCAGCGACGCCATCAAGCCTAAAAAGATGCTCTTGAGCCCGCGCATTTCTCAACGCCCTTCAGCTGATTGACACCGCATTGCCAATTCGCTTGTGGCATGGCACCAGCAAGGCGTAAACTGTCCAAAGGGGAAGATTGAGCGTGGCGCCAGCGTAAAAACAGCGACAGCAGCCCGGCAAGGCTCGCACATCAGGGCGGGAGACGAGCGTCGCCGCGTGAATTCAACACGGCTCAATCCGTTGGAGCTAAAGCCCTGTCAATTGCCTCAAACAACTGGGCGGCGAATAGCGGCTTCCGCAGGAAGGCTACGCAGCCCGCCTTGAGCGCTTGCCACTGAATTGTCTCATGGTCCAGGGCTGTCATGAATATGACCGGGATCGTGGAGCCAGAATCCTTGAGGTGGCGCCGCAAATCGATTCCGGACAACCCGGTCAGGCTGATATCGAGCAGAAGACAGTCGAGCTGACAGTCCGAGTTACGATTGAGAAACGCCTCCGCCGATGAGAAGTTAAGCGTGCGAAAGCCTCGTGCCTCCAAAAGGTCCTCAGTTGCGCGCAAGACGCTCGAATCATCATCGACAATGGCTACGATTTTTCGTCGCATAAGCGCCCTTTATTGTCTGCTTGTCCGGGCAACCACGCGTCATACGATTGACGCGCTGGCAACGCAAGTGATACAAAACCTTTCGTTAAATGGAACCTGTCCCTAGAGGCAGCTATTTATGGGGTTCCCGCCGGTCGGGCAAAGATTCTTGCTCGCGACCGCATTGCCGTCCCGGGCTCACCGAAGATTGGCCCTGAGCGTCAGTATCGGTTTGCTCGGTTTATTCGCCTTTTCGGGACCTTTCCTCTCGGTCCAGTTGTCGCCGTCGCCTGCCTTCATTGCTGCCTTCCAGACTGCGTTTTTTCTGACAGATTTGATTACGACGACTTTGCTGTTCGCCCAATTTACAATCCTTCGTTGGCGATCGCTGCTTGCGCTCGCAAGCGGTTATCTTTTCACGTCGTTGATGGCTATTTCTTACGCCTTCGCCTTCCCGGGCGTGTTCGCTCCAACGGGTCTATTCGGTGCCAATTACCAGGCCGCCGGCTGGGTTTTCCTATTTTGGCACTGCGGTCTGCCGCTGGCCGTGATTGCCTATGTCCTTCTCATTCGGACGGATGTCGGGAGTAAACGAGGCTACGCATCTGTGAGAGGGGCCATAATTCTGAGTTCAGGCACGGTGATCGCCGTTGTCTGCTTTCTAACCTGGGAGAGCATCGGGGCCGGAAAGCTTTTACCTCCGCTTTTTGCCGACGCAGTCCACATCACCAGATTCGCGCAGGCGCTTGCTGTCGCGTGGTTAGTACTGAGTGCTGCAGCAGTCGCGCTTTTGGCGGCGCGCCCGCAGAAATCAGTGCTCGATTTGTGGCTTATCGTCGTGCTCTGGGCTTGGATGCTCGAAGGTATTTTCTTTGTCTTGCTGGTGCCGATCCGTTACAGCCTTGCTTTTTATGTAAGTCGATTTTTTTCACTCGTCACCGCAAGCGTTATCTTGCTACTGCTCCTTTCGGAGACAACGCGGCTCTATACTCGCCTCGCGCGTTCACTCATGCTGGAGCGTCGGGAACGGGAGGAACGGCTGATGACGATCGAAGCGATGTCGGCCTCGATCGTTCATGAGATGAGGCAGCCGCTCGGGGCGATGGTGGCAAGCAGCGATGCCGCGTTGCTTTGGATTGAAAGACTCCACCTGACTTGACGAGAGCGCGTGCAGCGGTAGAACGCATTTCAACCGAATGCCGTCGAGCAGATCGGGTGCTGAGTAGCTTGAGAGCTCTTTTTCAAAAGGGACACGTCGCAAGCCGGCCTCATCGACATTAACAAGCTCCTCCGCGAGATTCTTGCGTTGGAGAAATCGGAGCTGCAGCGGCACGACATTTCGCTGCAGGTAAATCTTTCCGCGGCAATTGCTCGCGTGTGGTGTGACCGCGCGCAATTGCAACAGGTGATCTTGAATATCGTTACCAACGCTTTGGAGGCCATGGCAATCGTGACTAGTCGCGCGCGGGTGTTGCGTGTGAGCACCCAAGTTCATGGTCAAGGAGACGTTCTGATCGCCATCGAGGACTTCTGGACCGGTTTCGATCACGACAGCATTGGGAAGCTGTTCGAACCTTTCTTCACCACCAAAGAGCATGGCATGGGACTTGGCCTTTGGATTTCCCGCACCATCATCGAGAGCCAAAAAGGAGCTTTGACGGCTTCGTCCAACAGTAGCTTTGGTGCCCGCTTTGAGGTCGTTTTGCCCGGTCGCATTGATGGATTAAGCGAGTGAAGCAGCGATACTGCCCTAAGGTTCAGTAGACAGACCGATAAGTCCCGTTAAGTGTAGTGAGACGCAAGCTTAGAAATCGATCGCCGCGCCGAAGCCGCGTGATCAGGATGAAGAATGATTGGAAGCGCATCTTCGCCTTCGAATAAAGCTTTGGCTTTGTTTTGCATAGCTTGCAAAGCCTGGTACCCAACGTGGAAGCTCAATGGAGGTTAAACATGACTAGAATGATACTTCTTCTTGCGACAGTGGCCACGATTGCAACTATCGATATGAGCATTTTATCCGGCCCGGTCCAGGCGGCGAGATCAAGGGTCTGTTATCGTGGAACTTACGGCACTCATTATTGCAACACCCCGAGGTACCTGCGGCAGGTTAACAAGCAGCGGGGCATTGGATATCGTCAAACCGGCGGAAATCGCTATTGAACGGCCTTATCATTCATCTCGGTGGTTTAAAGGCGGTGGCATGCGCCGTAAGCTGTTGTCGTGACCGAATGAGTTCAAGGTAGAGCGGCTGGCAATTGTCCGGCGGCAACAGCGTGTGTCGCCGGAATGCGATTACCCACCGACTCGACTCCTCTCGTATCCAGCCGGTGGGCACCGCGGGGTAGCTGACTTGCGGGGTTCAAAGGGGATGGAGCGATCCGTCGGACTTTAACGTGTCGATCGCTTCGGCGAGAGTAAGGCCGCGATGCAGGCAGAACCATTCTCCAGTGGTAACCATCCGATAGCGGCCGCCTTGCGGGCGTAGGCTGATTCGATCTGTCTTGGCACCGTGCAGGCACAGTCGCTTGCACCGGTGCAAGAGACGGTGCGACCAGCCGGGTTGAAGTGTTGTCGGGTCCGGAACGAAGTAGCCATCCGATAGAAGAGAGGGGGGCACCGTGCATCGGCGACGGTTCGCCGCTGGCAGCCGTATGCACCCAACCGGGGCTGAACCATGAAATGTAGTGAGCGCTCGTTCCCCTTCGTATCACTTTTCATGGCGGTGTCTCTGTCGTTGAGTAGCCCAATACTCAATGCGAGTGAGGCCGATCTTGCGACTTGCAACGCGACAGCGGCACACCCCCCGGGAAGCGATGCTCAAATGCTTGCCGTGCGCGGTACCATGACTGTCGTCGACTGACTCGGTTGCCGTTGTTCGAGTGTCGAGACGTTTACCAGGACTGCACCCGAGACAGTTGCACTGGTCTGGGACCAGGATAATCGGCATCCCTTTGCCTTCACGGCGGCGCCAATACTTCAGGCCTCTAATTGCGATTGCGAGTCGACTTCGGAGTTTCAATACCAGTATTCAGCTTTCTGCATTCAGCGCTTTTGAAAGCAGACCAAGCCGTTCGGCAATTACCGCCAGTTCGGCGGTGGAATGAACTTCAATTTTCTCCAAGACATTGTGTCGATGGAATTTGACCGTTCGCTCAGAGGTGCCCAGAGCGTGGGCAATCAATTTGTGTGGTTTGCCTTGCGCCAGCAGCAAGAATACTTCGTGCTCACGTTCGGTTAGACGTGAGAGAAGCAGCCGCAGGCCCTCGATGCGCTGATCCCTTTCACGCACCCGCTCACCACGGGCAAGAGCGCGCTGAATTGCATCGAGCAGCCGACTTTTAGGCACGGGCTTTGGAAGAAAATCTTCTGCGCCGGCTTTAATCGCTCTCACGGTAGTCGGAATATCCCCGTGTCCGGACACGAACAGGATCGGCAACGTGCATCCTGACTCCGCAAGATCATCTTGCAATTTGGCCCGCTCAGACCCGGCATTTTCACGTCAAGGAGGATACACGCCGGTTCCTCACGCGGGACTGAATGCAGAAACTGTGTCGCTGACTGGTATATGGCAACCTTGTACCCGCAAGCGTTCAAGAAGTCGCCCATTGACGCGCAGAACGATGCGTCATCGTCAACAATGTGAATGGTCGCGGAGGAATACACGACACGCCACCCCGCACAAAATTTCCGACAAAAGAAGTCTCAAAAAACTCACTATATCGCCAACGCAGCGTAGCTGCGAGCATTCTGAATAGCCAGTTGAGTCGACTAACACACATGCGGCTATGGGTCGCGGTCGAACGGAATTTATTCATAAAATTGAAAGAATTAATTGGCGCTGCTCCTAACCTTCGCGGCACCACGCGTAACTGGACGCGAGGAGCTGCCGCCTTTCGATTCCGGCATTTGGCCCCGACCTCGGGGGGGCTGGGGGGTGAGATCGGGGCCGCGCTCTTGGGGAAAGAGCGAGTTGTTTTACTGCCCAACATTTGGTGTGGATACTGTCTATTGGGGAAGTCGCTCGGGACAGAACGGACCGGGAGTTTCCATCAGGCAATCACGGTCTCGATCGGTAGTACGACCCGCAACCGGGCCCCATAACTCGCTGCGCCCGCGCCGATAACTTTTGGCCTCTAGTGCGACACTGTACCAAAGGTCAGGAGACGGTCACGTGTCTCTGCTGCTACGATGGCTGGTGCGTTAGCGCAATCACCTTGGTTGCGGTACAAACGGCTGCAGAGTGGGATATAACCCATTAGTCCAAGCCAGATTGAAATGCTGCCTCTATCGCGGCACTCGAAATTCCGTGCCACTCCACCAGATTTCGAGTGACCGTTGTGTAAACTTGGGAAAACGCGCTGAATGAAGGAGCAAGCCATGCGTACATTGTTAATTGCTGCCCTCGCCATCATTTCTTTCGCTTCGACGATGACGTATAAACCTACCGATGCAAATGCAATCGTGTGCGCTCGTGGCGTTTACCGGGCCGGATGCGCCGGTCCTAACGGTTCCGTAGTTGTACGGCACCCGTATTATGGAAGGCGCACCGTTGTCCGGCGTTATTGAGCCTCAGGTACTCAGTCACCGTCAGATGGCCGTGAGGCCAGGCTTGAGCGCTTCACGACTGGCTGACATGGGAGCCTTTGGGATGGCAATGCCTTCTTGAATGCTCCCAAAACATGTGCTCCTCCGAATGTTCCAAACTATGCGTTCGTTCAAATGACAATACGCAGAGGGAGATTGTCATGAACGCGATCAAACCCGCAGGCCTCAGCATCGTATTCGGCGCGGTCTGCGCGTGGTCAGGTTTCGCAGTTGACGCAGCTTCTGCTGCCCCCGCCAGAACAAAAGACTGCCGGGGAGTTTACCAAGCCCTCCAAACGGAGAATGCGTCGACACTCGCTTCGCCAATCCTTCCCGAATTGTGGATAATCCTTGTGTGACATCCGGAAGATGCTGTCGCAGCGGCAAGCAGAAACACCGAAAACATACCGCGAACGCACGAGAGTTGATCCACCAACGCTGTTTTAATCGCATCCTTGCGGGTGTTTGTTTCAGATAAGGGGAAGAATGATCCGATGAGGAGGAGACAGCAAATGCGAAGGATACAGCAGCGCAACTGCACCAGATTGTGGGGACGGGGATGCCTTGCTTTCTTCTTAGCCTTCATTTTTTTCACTGGCGCAAAGCCGGTTTCGGCGCAGCAGTCGGCCGCCTCCGAAGCGGAAGGTCTTAAGGCCAGGATCGACGCCGCTGTTCTGGCATTGGGAGACAGTCCCCAGTTCAAACGTCTTTCTGCAAAGGATCGTCAAGGGCTGGTCGAATTCGTAGCCGGTAATATGCTGTTTGTGTTGTTGCACGAATTGGGCCACGCGGTGGTTTCCGAGGAAGGAATACTGGTACTTGGCAAGGAAGAAGACGCGGCAAACTCCTTTGCAGCTACGAGGTTAATTCGACTGGGGAGCAACTTTTCGGACCAGGTGGTTGCCGAGTCGGCTAAGGGCTGGTTCATGTCGGACCGCCGCGATAAAAAAGAAGGAGACACGGTCCCATTTTACGACGAACACGGCCTTGATTTGCAACGCGCGTATCAATTCGTTTGCTATCTCGTCGGCTCCGATGAGAACAAATTCAAGGCTCTTGCAGATCAGACGAAACTACCGGCAGATCGCCAGAAAAGCTGTAAGGGAGATTACAGTAGAGCGTTAAATAATTGGAACGCGGCCCTTTCGCCGCATCGGCGTGCACCGGATCAGCCCAGAACAGAGATTAGTGTAGCCTACGGCGATGGCGGCAAGGATAAACGGCTTCAAGTCATCGCTAACGCAGCTCGCGCGATCGGATTGTTGGAACCTGTAGCCGAACTTGCATCCGACCAATTGGCGTGGCCCACTCCCTTTGGATTGGAAATGCAAAGCTGCGGCTTTATCAATGCTGCCTGGGTTGCCTCGACCCACAAGCTCACACTGTGCTATGAATTGGCAGCCGATTTTGCAGACCTTTATCGCTCCTATGGCGTTACGCCCGAAAGTAGGGGAAAACGAAAGAGGTAAATAATCTGCAAGATGTCGGCGCCGCGCCTTGTGTACAGAACGCCGGTCGGTATGTGGAGGTCACCATGGTCGAGCTTCAGGGAAGCAAAACATGCAGAGGATTACACGTTGATGCGGTGACACCTTGTTTATCGTGCATCGCTCCCGTTGCGGCCCTGCTGCTCAGCAGCAGCCTGGTTGTGGCGCAACCAACTGCAAGCGATGCGGAAAAATTTGAAGCAAATGTGGACAGATCCGCACTGGCACTGGGCGAGCATCAGCAGTTCAGAAACAAATCGTCAAATTATCACAGGCGGCTTGCAGAATTTGTCGCCGGCAACATGATGTTTGTTGTTCTTCATGAGATGGCTCATGGCGTGATAAATCAAATGGATATACCGGTCCTCGCCAGGGAAGAGGACGCTGCAGATTCGTTTGCTGCCACACGACTGCTAAAAATAGAGTCCGGCATTTCGGATCGAGTGCTGATGGAAGCGGCACAGGGCTTTTTTACGTCGAACCGGCGCGACAAGAAGGAAGGTAATCCGATCTTATACTATGACCAGCACGGACTTGATCTGGTCCGGGCATATCGGATTGTTTGCTTGATGGTAGGCTTTGACAAGGACAAATACCGGCAACTTGCCGATGAAACCAAGCTCCCTGAGGATCGACAGGCGAGTTGCGCGACAGATTACAGCAAAACCGCACATGCATGGGATATGGTACTCCAGTCTCATTTGCGGGCCGCCGATCAGCCGAAAGCGAGTATTCGGGTCGTCTATGGCGACGCCAATGGTGACCTGGAGATTCATGCCCGAGCGTTTCGTTCGATCCAGCTTTTGGAGCTCATCGCAGCCCATGCGGCCGATCAATTTGTCTGGCCTGAACCGTTTACGATAGAAATGCAAAGTTGCGGTTTTATCAATGCCGTGTGGGTCCCTTCGACACGGAAGCTTACCTTGTGTTACGAATTAGCATCGGATTTTGCTGATCTCTACAACGCCTATGGCGATCTTCAAGAGTAGTCCCTTTCATCGAAGCGACAAATGCGGAGGCGGGTCGTTTGCAAAGCGTTCGACCGCTGCACGATGGACAGGCTGCCGCGAAGCGAGACGACGATCAAACTCCCTTGGTAGCGCGTTGCCGGCGGCGAATTGTGTCGAATGCCGGATTCACTCGGTTGGGATGGGCGGTTCGGCCGCCGACAGCGCATAGAGCGAGCTTGCGTAATATGTTCGCAGGGCGAAACGGAGCACCACGCCAATGGCCGCTGCAGCCGGCACCGCAATCAACAGGCCAAAGAACCCGAACAGATAGCCGAAGGCGAATAGCGCGAACATCACCCAAACCGGATTTAAATGCACGCGGCGGCCTACGAAGTAGGGTGACAGTACATAGTCAGACAAGGATTGCCCCACGACGAACACGACGGGCACCAGCGAGATCGGCGTCCAGTTCGGCCAGAATTGCGCGATCGCGATGGAGGTGGCGATGACGAGACCGGAGAGCGCGCCGAGATACGGAATGAAACTGATCAAGCCGGCTCCAATGCCGATGACGATCCCGTGGTCGAGACCGATCAACCTCAGCGCGACGGCATAGTACGCAGCAAGAACGAGACAGAGGGCGCCCTGCCCGCGTACGAAGCCGCCAGTCGTTTTGTCAACTTCGCGCGCAAGCCCTCGTACCGTTTCCCGATGTGTTGGCGGGATCCAGTTGTCGATCGTAGCAATCATTTTGTTCCAATCGTAGAGAAGGTAACAGGCGACGATTGGCGCCACCACACCAAGCGATAAGATCGAAATCAGAGCTCGTCCCCCCGACCAAACAGATCGGAGAATGGCGTCAAACCAACCGCTTGCAAATGTCGTTAACTCAGCGATGGAGCGCTCGGTCTCGCCCAGTCCCTCGCCGACCATCTTGCTCAGCCATGGACGGCTTGGGTCAGCAGCTAGCGTGTGCATTCGGTGGATATAGAGCGGGACGTCTTCGATGAAATGCGACAACTCGCGGAAAATAATCGGCACCGTCAAGACAATCAACGTGGTCAACGCCGCCACGACGAAAGCGACGATGCTTAGCGTCGCCGGCAACCGGCCGATGCCCAACCGCTCAATCCGCTTAGCCAATGGATTGAGGAGATAGGCGAGCACCATCCCAGCGACGAAGGGCAGCATAACCTCGCGTAACAAGACGATAACGGCGACGATAGTAGCAAGCGTCGCAGTCCAGAATAAGATCGGGCGACTAATGTTCATCTGCAAGCATCCGGGACGACCGGGATACGCTCATATGCAGTCCCAACAGCGACATCCGACGGGGTACCAGTCTCGGTAGTCCTGGCGGTGCCGAATTCGATTGATAAGTTATAGTATCGGGGCCACCATTACCAGCTCACGAACGGGTCGGGGCACATGCTCAACTTCGTCCCCGCATCGCGTTCGCGACAAGGTGCAGCGAACTCTGGAAGGGGCGAGCCAGATGATGAGATTGCTCCTACGGCTGTGTCAACGCTTGACGATCCTGGTATTAGGGGTCGTCAGTGTCTGGCTCATTGTGGATGTTTTTCATTTCGTCGACCGCAGACTACCTTGGATCCTCGCCTTGGGGATCAGCTACGGCATTGCGGCGTATATTCTTTTGCCGCGAGCGGTCCGCATTGGCCTCCGGGTGCTGCGGCACCAGCGCGTACCACGCTATGCGATGACCGGCGATGGCTTGCCCGGTGACCCGGTGAACCTCGCCTTGATTGGCAATCTCGGACAGCTCCGCGGCGCTTTCGCGCAAGCGGGCTGGTTGGAGGCCGATCGCTTGTGTCTCACCAGCTCATGGCGCATGGTCCAAGCCTTCGTTTTCAACCGGCCGTATCCAACCGCGCCGTTCAGTACGCTGTATTTGTTCGGGCGTGGTCAGGACATCGGTTTCCAGAAGGCCATCGGCAACAGTCCACGCAAACGCCATCATGTCCGATTCTGGGCGATTAGCGCTGCCCTCGCAAAAGAAACAGGCGGAACAGCGGGTTTTTGGCACGATACGGGACGACCGCCGGGCGACGAGCTTGTCCTGTGGGTCGGAGCCGGCACGAAGGACACCGGTTTTTCTCTAACCCGGCTTACATTTCAAATCACTCACGCGACTGATGCTGATACAAACGCCGAACGCGATTATATCGTTTCGGAACTGACCAAACATCAGGTCATCGGCAGCACCACATCGTACCATCCCGGCGATGAACTCGCCATGGCTCGCGTCAATCGGTACGTCACCGATGGTGAGGTCCTGGTCGCAAGTCTTACGGCGAGACTTGACCCTACCTCCGGCACGGCGCCCGCCTTGGCGTGACGGCGGCCATTGGGAAGCGTATTGTACCGCAGCTTCCCTTTATGATCGCGCCGGCTGCCTGTGGTCCAGCTGCCGTCCCTAGGGGCCGGTTTCTTACTATCGAAGAACGGCCTATGATCATCGGAAAATCCTGCCGATCGGTGGTGGTGAGCGCAGCCCGCGCTCTGCGGCGAAAGCCGAGTGGAGACAACGTTGTTACGACGCAAGGTATCGGACGAACATAACTTGTTGGTCACAAGTCTGCCACCGACCTCTCAGCAAAGTTGGTTGGCGGTTGCCGGAGCTGTAGCTTTGCTGATGGGATTTGTAATTGTGGCTCCATTTGCAAGCAGGCCCCTTGCACCGCTTTCCGGTTTCATTCCGGCCATCGACGCCACTATTTTCGTTACCGACCTTATTACCACGGCGATGCTGCTTGCACTCTTTTCGATTTCTTTTTCGCGAGCACTTTTGACTCTTGCGTGTGGCTACCTTTTTTCGTCCTTGATCATCCTGGCGCATGCGCTCACGTTTCCGGGTGGATTTCCACCAACTCAAAATCTCGGTGGTATTCAAGCGCCGCTACGGTTTTACATCTTGTGGCACCTCGGCTACTCGATGGCGCTGGTAGGTTACACGTTGTTTAACAGAGACAAGCTCACAACTATCTCATCAAAAACGTCGCCGATATCTGTCGTTAGTTGGAGTATCGCTGCGGTAGTGTTTTTGGTTTGTTTTCTTGTATGGATTTCTACCACGAGGGCGGAGTTTTTGCCGTCTCTCCAGCTTAACTCGAATCGTTTTAGCCCGCTTGTCGCTTGGCTTATTCCGAGCACCATGCTGATCTGCGCGATTCCGCTGGCAGCATTGTGGGTCTGCAGGCGCTCGCTGTTGGATGAGTGGCTTATGATCGTTGCTCTTGCTTCCATCATAGAATTGGCTTTAACAGCCTTGCTCGGCAATGCGCCTTTCAGTGTAGGTTTTTATACCGGTCGATTTTTCTCCATCATCACGTCAACAGTCGTTTTAGTACTTCTGCTCATAGAGACCACCAAGTTGTATGGGCGGCTTGCTGTCGCCAATGTGATGCTGGAGCGTGAACGGGACAACAAGCTGATCAGCTTGGAGGCGGTACTAGCGTCAGTCGATCACGAATTAAGACAGCCATTGGGCGCCATTGCGGCAAGTTGTGATGCGGCCATCCTCTGGCTCGCGAAGAGTCCGCCGGAACTGATGAAATTACGGGCTTCGCTTGATCGTATCGCTTTGGATAGGCACCGCAGCACTCAGGTGGTTGGAAGCCTGCGAGCTTTGTTTCGGAAGCCTGATCAACCACTTGATTTTGTCGATGTGAACGCCGTTATCGTGATGGTGCTGGATGCGGTACGCGGAGAGCTTGCCAAACAAAGGATTACTTGTTGCTTGAACCTAACCTCGAAGCGCGCCTTCGTGCTCGGCAACGAGAATCAGTTACAGCAAGTGCTGTTTAATCTTTTTAGTAATGCGATCGAAGCAATGCAGAGCACAATAGATCAGCTTCGCAATTTGACGATAACGACGACTGTTGATGGAAAAGATGAAATTACTATTGAGGTGGAGGAACTCTGGACCTGGCATAGACCAGAGTCAAAGTAATGAGTTATTTGATGCATTTTATACCACCAAGCCTAACGGAATGGGATTGGGGCTCGCTATTTGCAAAATGATAATCGAGCGTCACGGAGGTCAGTTGTCGGCGTCCGCCGGGATGAAAGGCGGGGCCAAGTTTCACATTGCAATGGCCGCTGCGTCAAGTGCGAGATAAATTACAGAGAAGATGATAGTTGACTTGGTCTTTCAAATCAAAAAATAAACTTGTCCGCCGTCCTGGTCACATCGCGAACCATGTGCACATTTTGTGTACCGCATGACGTCCAATCGATCACCGCAGCGCACTCGCCGGCATGTGGATTCGGCAAACATCGCGGTCCTTGATAGTTTCGCGTTTTTGCCGAACCCGCTGCTTGAAGAATTATCAGCCGTTCCTCGCAGGAAGTCGGTGCCCGCATCCCCGTTGGCGGAAGATATTTTTATGATACTTTATATATCAGTCATGCAGATGGATTTTATCGCTAAGAACTGGCAAGCTTTGATCTCCAAAAACGTGCTTGGTTTCGACCCTCTGCGGACTGGAGGTCAGAGCGGCCCTGGCTGGAAGTTTACGGCAAAAAGATGCAACACGCCATGAAATCGTTTCGTGCAATGAGGAAGCTTACCACGGTGACGATGTCGATCATTTTGGCATCGACCTGTTATCATCCTATAGCGGTTTCAGCGAAATCAATTTCTAAGAAGGTAGTCCGGCCGAACTCTGACAATTCTTCAGTCGGTCCCGGGTGTCAAGCTTCGTTATTATGGCGGGCCGAAGAGTCCGATGTCTCAGTAGTAGGTGGCGGGGACGACGATCGGGGAGTGGCCCAGGCACCCATTTCAAGTGAAAAAAAGTTAATGACAAATAAATAAGAAATCCAATGACAGATGTCCCACCAATCAGAAGATAAACTTGTCCGCTGTTCTGAGCACATCGCGAACCATATGCATATCTTGTGCACTGCATGATCTCCAATCGATCGCCGCAGCGCACTCGGCGGCATGTGGCAAACACCGCGGTCCTTGATAGTTTCGCGTTTTTGCCGAACTCGCTGCTTGAAAAATGTCGGCCATTCCTGAGCAGCTATCATGAATTAAACGGGTATGATCGCCTGCCAGAACTCCTTTGGCAACCTGAAGTCATGGCCTTTATTGAGGCCAGAGCCTGCTTGTTGGAACTGTATACGAAGTCGACGCGGACCAGAAGCAGAAGACGGGCAAATGATGGATTAGTCTTGATTGCAACGGTGATCTTGTCGACGGAAATTGTTGCAACCGGATTTGGCGGAT
Source organism: uncultured Alphaproteobacteria bacterium (assembly GCA_963844635.1). Taxonomy (GTDB): domain Bacteria; phylum Pseudomonadota; class Alphaproteobacteria; order Rhizobiales; family Xanthobacteraceae; genus JAJPKK01. The sequence continues at coordinate 336,840 of CAWJPD010000005.1, read as the reverse complement.
GGGGAGCTCGATATCCAGGGGCCCAGCAAACAGCTCAATTGATGCTCTCGGGAACTTTGCGAGGGGGCTGCTTGCCATTGAGCCGGTGCTACCTATACAGCCGAAGTCCTGGGTCGATGATCTCGGACTAAGTCCCTTGCTCAATTAGTTCTTTTTGTCACCTGCGTCGGTATCCGTTGCAACCGATATCCTACGCCAGATTCTGAAACGAAAAGCCTCGGTTGATTGGGATCAGCCTCAAGTTTCTGTCTCAACTTCCGGACAAGCATCCTAAGATACTGAATGTTATCCGGCGAGCTTGTTCCCCAGATCTCCTTAATAAGTTGGTTATGGGTCACGACCAGGCCGAGATGTGTGGCAAGAATATTGAGCAGCTTGTATTCCTTGCGCGTCAGCATCACAGGCGCATCGGCAAGGGCTACAGCGCGGGAGACAAGGTTGATGGTGAGAGAGCCGGTCCGCACGACAGGATTGCGTTCGGTCGTTTTGTGATAGCGGCGTAGCGCGGCTTCGCATCGTGCGGCGAGTTCGGCGATTCCGAACGGCTTGACTACGTAATCATCGGCTCCCGATTTCAGCAGGCGTACTTTGTGCTCCTCGTCGGCCTCGATTGACAATACGATAACAGGAACATTGGACCACGATCGAACGGTATGGAGGAGCTCAAGTCCCGTCATGTCAGGAAGTCCAAGATCGAGGATGATCAAGTCTGGCCTCAGATGCGCCGCCGCTTTCAGGCCCGAGGCACCGTCATCGGCTTCGCGGACGACATAGCCGTGGAGTTCAAGGCCCGCACTTACAAAGCGTCGGATCTGCGTTTCATCGTCGATGATGAGAATTGTATTAGCAAGTTTGGGCATTGACGGCGGAAGCAGGCGGGCCTAGCGCAGAGTGCACGGGAAGGGCGATAGTCATGGTCGTTCCCTGCTCGAGTCCGGGGCTGAAGGCCTGCAGACCGCCGCCATTGGCGGTGACAAAAACGTGTGCGATCCACAACCCCAGCCCGAGTCCCGGGACGTTACCGACATGACGAGCTCCGCGCACCCCGCGCTGGAATAGCCGTCGCGTTTCCTCCTCGGTCAAGCCAACGCCCTGATCGGTCACGGAAATGAGAATATGGTTATCAACGTTTCGCGCCGCGATCGCAATGTCGGAACCGGCGACCGAGTATTTGGCCGCATTCTCGATCAAGTGGCCGAGCGCCTGCTCCATTAATACCGGATCGATGTTGACCAGGGGCAGCTCCCGGTCGATGCTGATTTTTAGCTGATGTGTCGTAACATGGTCGGTTCGCTCGCGGAGCGCTGCTGCGATGATGTCCGCCGGGTCGCTGTATACAAAGCGCGGCTGTACTCCCGAATCGGCTATTCTGATGGTATCGAGCAGGTTTTGGACATCGTTATCGAGTCGCTTGGCTTCGTCATGCATGCCGAGCATCAGTGACTGGAGCGTGGCATTTTTCTGCGTCGCCGCCATCTCATTGATCACGCTCGCGGAACCTAGAATTGCGGTAATCGGCGATCGCAGCTCGTGAGACGCGGTTCCAATCCATGCACTTTTCAAGATGTGGCTTTGAAGTTTCGCATCAGCGTGAACAAGTGCCGTTGCGGCATCGATACGGGTAAGAGCGGCTGTTCCCTCCAACAAGAGGCGGTCAATCCGCTCGTCCAGACGGGCGGCATCGCCGGAAGCGCCCAGGTTGATCGCAAGGACACCATAAACATTTAATTTCGTTGCGATGGTTTTCAGCACCCAGCGAGAGTCAGTGCTTTCGTCCGCAATGGACCGGGAGAGTACATCTATCGTTTCTATCATTTCACGCGCGGTGCGCTTTATCGAATCCGGCAATTTCGGGGTTGGCTGTTCGCCGCGATCGTCCGAAAATGGAGGAGGACAACGGACCAGGTATGTCTCGCAACCCAAGTGATCAGAAAGGTACTTTTGGATGGCCGCAACAAGATCACCCGTGGTGAAGCACAATCCCAGCCGGCGCGTCAGTTCGTAGAGATAATGCATCTCGGTCTCGCGGCGGCGAGCTGCGTCGGCTTCGATCTTCAAACGTGCCGCAAGAGTCCCGGTCACCAGGGCAACGAAAAGGAAAATCGCCAATTCAACAATCTGCCGGGGATCGCTGATGTAGAATGTATAAAGCGGCGGGATGAACAAGAAATCCGAAATCAGGAGACTGGCAAATGCGCAAGTGATGGCTGATCCAAAGCCCCAGCGAACAGCGCAGATCACGACGGTCACGAGATAGTAGAAGGGGTCAAAACCTAGCCCGGGAACGATTTTGAGCAAGCCTGCGATGAGCATGGTCGTGACGGCCACTGCTCCGCAGGGCCGCAGCAGCGCTTTGCTGGCAAATGCGATCCCTTGTTCCGAGGAGCTTTCCACGTTGTTCGAGGCACGATAACCGGAAACGAGAATCCGATTTCGAGTAAGCTTGCGCCAAGCATCGAACCAGTCGACGACCGGTTGACCCCATAGATGGTGTCGATCGCGTTCAGTTGCCAACGTCATACCGGTTTCGTTTCGCCCAATGAGGACGGCGCAGCACTGATCACACCCGACATGTCCTTGGCGCACCGCCGAAGGAGCAAGTCTTGCGCCAATATTTCAGACGTGTCAGTCGCTGCTGTTCCCCCGAACTGCCCGGCACTCGACTTTTTCACATCGGAGATAGAAATGCCATATATAAAATGTAGCCACGCCATATAAAAATCATAGCCTTCAGTGGGACCGGGCGCGGCCGCCCGGGCTTGACCAGCAGCTGGCTCCCGAGCCCACCACACAGCCATGGTAGGCAAGCTCGCCGCAACCCACAAGCTGCCTTCACCAATATGGACCACCGAAGCGATAGTTTATCCCGAACTCAACAATATTGGCCGTTTCCCGAACGTACTCGGTCATCGGCCCGCTCGACGGTAAGTTCGGTGGCTGAAAGAGAAAGGTCAAATCGCGATTTCCGAACGTGACATAGTTATATTGAAGAAAGGCGGACCACTTTCCGGCGAACGCATACTCGACGCCGCCGCCGAGGGTCAATCCACCGATGCCCTGCGCATAAACCGCGTTTGTCGGTGTGCCAAGCAGCCCGCAGACGTTGCATATCGCTTGCAGCTTCTCGTCCTCCCAAGCGCCTCCGGCCTGGAAATAGAGCAGGAGCGAATCGAATGCAGCGCCCACGCGGGCAGTAAATGTGCCCAACGCGGGGACTCGCGTGCTGCAGCTTTGCACCGTCCCGGTCACTTCGGGGAAACAGGGCACGCTGTGGCTGAGGGCGGCGGCGCTGCCATCGGCTTCGACGCCCCATACGACCCAACCGGTCTGGTAATTCCATCCGCCTTGGCCTCCGCCGAAAAAACCGGTGGTGCTCAGACTGGCATCATGGAACCCCACTGGTCCGATGCCCCCGGAGCCCGACAGCGTCGAATCCTCGAACCAATCCGTGCGATCCCAGATCCCGCCGACATGGGCCCCGAGGTAAAAGCCCGTCCAATCATAACCGGTCGGCGGCTGAAGAGCCTTGAGGAGATCGGCTCCCATGACCGGGCAAACCGTCAACATCATGATCGCGCCAACGGAGGGGAAAATTCTGCGCATGAGGGACCTCTTAGCCCTGCCGGCCCGCATCCGCCGATGCTCGGCTGCTTAGAATTGCCTGCACGGGGTGGGATGCAGTCATGATGCCCATCAAAAATGCCAGATGAGGTCAGCAGCACCGATAAGGGCGTAGTCCCTGTTCGGAAGCTGACCCAGGTACGGATTACCGTTGAACGACGCCGCGTCCAAAGACTTGTAAAAAGCTACTTCGGGACGAAACTCGATCTGCGGCGACAACCAATGCTGCACTCCGACCGAAAATTCCACAATTCGCGTTCCGGCAACTGAAACGGTGCGCTGGGCATCCATGTCATTATAATATTCGGCACGGAACGAGAGATTATCAAGCGGCGAGAATTGCCAGTTCAAATAGATCAGGGAGGTGAACACCCGCATCGTACATGTCACGTCGGCAGGGCTGGGGCAGACCGCAAAATTCGGCCCGTTAAACGGCGTGCCGTTCGATGCAGTGAACGGGAAGCCGCCATTGTTAATGATTGCCATGGCTTCTGCATTCTGACCGCTGCCGTTCAGCACGTTGCGTTCGCCGAGCGTGTAGGTTTCCCAGGAAAAGTGCCAATCCTCATTGATCCGGTGATACCAGGTGATGCCGAACCATTGAAGATTGTTGTAGCCCCAAGTGCCAGAGTTGGTGGAGTCCGCAGCGACGTAGATGCTGTCCCAACCCTTGTCGCTTTCCCATCGGATACCGCCGGTGACGGACGGTGTTGCGCCGGGATCCTTGGGCATCGTAAGCCCGGGGAAGATGGGATTTGGGAATGGATTCGGCACCATCTCGCCCCAGTGCCATGGTGCCGCTTCGGTGCCGACCGTCACTCCCAACTGCAGGAACCAGTTTTTGTTCAAGGCGAGTGTGCTTTGCAAGCCCGTATTGGTATAGTTGTCCCAGGCATAAGTCAAAGAATGCGAGTACATGTAGTTGTTCGGCGCGAGCTGGGCCTCGATGTCAGGCAATGAGATGAAGCGACCCAGTCTTAACATGAGGCCATCAGCAAGTTGCGGAATGAACAACTCGCCATAGACCATCGGAAAGTCGTATCCATAATAGAGATTATGCCCGTTGAATTGATAGCTCGCATACCCATAACCATTTGTGTAGCGATAATTCTCACCGTAGATGGCCGAAAACCGAAAGCCCCAGTCGATATGGTCTGACTGGACCGTGTCGGGAACTCGTTCGATGTAGACGACCGCCTGATCAAGCTGGAAAGAATTGGGGTCAACCATATACGCCGCAGGATTATTGCCGGCCGGCTTGTTGTCGTTCGTGCTGATATTGCCTCCGCCGTTAAACCAGCCGTACACCTGAATATTTGCTGCGTTCATCGCCTTTCCAAGATCGGTATTTCCGAGTGCAACCATTAATGGACTGTCAGCGGAATTCGGTCGCGATACCCCTAGCAAAGTCGATCCCCCATATGGCCACTCGGTGAAAGGCATCGGGGGCGTCGCGGCGGGCGCGTCCTGCCAGCCAGCGCGGCGTGAAGGCGGCGCACTCGGATCGGCAGGGGCCGCATTGTGCCCCATTTCCAGGCGGTAGTAATTCACCAAGCGTTCAAGGAAACCTTCGCCCAGATATGGGTCAAGGCACTTGTAGTCCTTGTAAGGCGCGTCCGGCTGCCGGCAATCAATCGATGCATTGGCACTCGCATCCGCGGCTCGCGCCATGCTAGAAACCGCAAGTCCTGCCGGCAACGCCAGCACCAAACCTGCTAAATAGAACTTCCCCATTACCCTGCCCCATCGAATAAGTGGCTTGTTCTGCTACGCCTTGGGCGTCAGCGGAATGTCCAGTTTAGGCCCACCTTGACGACGCTCTCACGCTCGCGGATTGCGATGTTCTGTAACGGCCCGCTCGAAACCGTGGTTATCGCCTCGGTACGTGTGCCAAAATCGTATAGGTCATATTCGATGAACATCGACAGATTGCTGACGATTGCGTATTCGAAACCGCCACCGGCGGTCCACCCTTCGCGGGTGATACCGGCTATTGGGAAGGTCGCATTACTCGTGGTGTTGAACGTGTTGAATTCGTCACGAGACCAGCCCACGCCGCCCTTCACGTAAGTCAGCAGGCGCCACCAGACGAGACCGAACCGGCCCGTCACCGAACCGAGCGAGTCAACTTTCGTTTGATCGGTCAGGACGGAAACAAAATTGTCTGAGGCGGTTTCTGTCAGATACGACCTTCCGTAATCGCCTTGAAATCCCCACTGCGGCCCACGGAAGAAATTGATAATTGCAGCCGCTCTGGCCGCCAAAAGCTATTCCGGTTGCCTGCTGCGTGCTGATCGCTTCTCCGACAGGAGTCGAAGGTGCTGCGGTCGCCCAGTACGTTTGCGTGAACAGACTTCCGAAGGCTCCCCCTGCGTAGCAACCAGTCCAGTTGAATGCGTCTGATTCAACCGGGACCTTCACTGGCGACATATCCGCGGCCATCACTGGGTAAGCCGCCGACGCCGCGGCCAAAAAGCCGATAAAAGTCCTCATTAGCATCCTATCCCCCAAGAGCAACGTCGCACGACGGGTGCCCGTTCGCTGGCATGCGCGTTCAGCAGCGATCCGCCGTTCGCACTCGCGACTGAGTTCACCAGAATTTGTAGCTGGCCCCAATTTTCAGGGTGTAGATCGTTCCGGGATCCTGTCGCCAACAAAAGGTGCCAACTGGCGTACCGTTCAAACCAGAACTGACCCCGCACGCGCTGTATGACCCCATATCACCGAAAACGAGACCTTCGACGCGACCGGTCCAATGCTCGGTCATGGCGTACTCAACGCCAAATCCTGCCGCCAAAGGGGACTGATTTTTACCTCCCACGGCCAAGAAGCCGGGATTGTAATCGTCTTGGATTTCAGTTGAGGTTCGATAGAAACCCACGCCGAGCTTGCCGTAGACTAGTATGCGGTCCAGGAAAACAACTCCGAGGCGGCCTGTGATTGCTCCGTACCCCACCCCCACTTTTGTTGAATCGAAGACATTCCCGACGAGGGGCTGCGTGCCTGTTGTTCCGTCGCTCGCTATATTGAGATAGCCGCCCTCGCCTTCGACACCGAGAACGAGCCACGGCGCGGCCTGCCAATTGCACGACAGCATGCCGCCTCCGGTCGCCTGATTTCCGAGGCTGAAATTCCAGGGATTTGCGCCGCCCGGATTGTAGCCATTCAGGTCGGTAGATTGCCACCAATTGGCAGCACCGTACCCAAAAAATCCTCCCGCATAACAGCCCGTCCAAGTGTAGTAGCTTGGCGCCGCAGGGGCGGAGATGCCGACATCCGCGGCAGTAGCAGGAAGACCCCATGCCGCAGCCAGGACAGAAACGGCCGCACGCGTTGACGTGAACCGTTTATATTTGCAAATTGTCATGCCGAAGCCCCACCCCGCCAACTAAGCGCCCGTCCCGCGTCGCCCAGTTTCGATCATCGACAGGCCGCATTTCGCCTGAGCGTCAGGAAGAAATCCATACGCGTTGTGGATCAATTTAATATTTTTTAAATATTTTTGGTCGTTCATCGCCCGACTTTTGCTACTTATCGAGACAGATGCATATCATAAAGAGGCAATTGGAGGCACGCCATACTCCGGCGGCAGCCAAGCAACTCACAAATGAGCAAAATTCGATTCGGGGCGCATCCAACCCGAGGACGGTCGGCGGCCGAGCCGACCTTCAGGGCATCGGCCTATGACATTCATGGATGAAACTTTTGTCACGACGCCGTTGCGCTTAGTTCTATCCGGCCTATCCAGGGCAATGCCTTCGGCCGATTGTTGAGACGAGCGTTTCCGGCAAGTCCCGCTTTAATGATGGCGAGGAGGGTTTCGAAATCGATTGGCTTGGTGACGAAGTCTTGGACGCCCAGCTGGCGTGCCTTTTGCCTGACATCAGCGTCGGTGATCGCGGTGACGAACACAACCGGTACATTGGCATATCGAGGTTCCGCCGACGCGAGCCGTTCCAAAATGTCGAAGCCAGACAGAACGGGCAAGACGATGTCCGCAAGGACAAGGTTCGGTTCGAATGTCAGGATTGCAGCCAAGCCCTGATCCCCGTCGGAAGCGAGGCGTATACGATAGCCTTGCTCCGCGAGCTCCTCTTCAATTAATCCTGCAGTCTCGCGGTCGTCTTCGATACAAAGTATTTTTTCGCCGGAGGGATTCATATAAGAGCACCATTGATGTATTAAGCGAGCCAATTTAAGTTATTTCTTGTTTCGCTAAAAGTAGTAAAATAATATGCAAAATATTGCACGAGGAATCCGTACGATATTGCAACGAAAGAGGCTGTCTGCTTCACGCAGACAGCGATAAGGGCGTTGGTGCATTCCGCCCCCCGGCGAGATCGCGCACCAAGGTCTCGTTAATCGGCTTGGCGTCGGCCGCGCCGATACGAACAGCACAAGCGCAACAGCCGTTCGCGACCAACGGCCGCGAGCAATCCGACCTTCGCGGCCGCTCTTGGCGGTCCCAATCTTGTCACGGAACTGAAACAGGGTCACACCATCAACGGGAAAAACTTCAAGGTCCATCTCGATGGCGTGAACCTACTGCCCTTCTTGAAGGGCGAGGCGAAAGACCCGCCGCGGTTTGCCGTCGAGTTTGACCCATCCCGGACGCCGCGTGTGCATTGCAGCAATCGAGTTTTAACTTGCAGAAGCGCCAGTCATAGCAACCGATCCGCTTTCGATGGTTCCGCAGCGGTTCGCTTGCGCCCGCCTCTTTCGACCTTACCTGCCGGGATCATGTCTCAGCGTTTCCGCAACGCTCAGCACTCCTCACGACGCGCTCACCTCAACTCACGTTCGGGTGGTACCCGGAGCGTAACCACAAGATCAAAGCGGCTAGTTCCGACTGGACCCTCAGTTAATCGCAAAGCAGTACAACTTACCGGTCCCGCCGGTGTTGATCAGTGCCTGCTTACTGCAGCCCTGGCTCATGTGTGCTGCATTCCACGACGTGTTCTCGCCACCATTCCGGTTCGAGTGCCCGAGCATTGCGCGCGCCCGGTCTGCCGGCACGTTCGGCTCCTGCGGTGGGTAACTCATGGCATCTGAAGTCCAATTATTACAGGTGTGGTCGACCTGGTAACCGGGGATGCCGCCCTCGGTAAAAGCGCGACCGTCTGAATCTGACCCGGTCAGGACATCGTGCTGATTACCGGGAATCTGCTGGCCGTGTACATCGAGCGCAACTGCGCCTTGAATATTGTTGCGGTCGCTGTGGAGATCGGCGATGTTGCTGGCGATCAATTGGTACTTGACGTTGTACCAAGGCCCGGGGCCGATGCGGTCGCGCGCATTGATGCGTGGCAAGGCACCCTTGTGTTCCTGGCTCAGATAGGCGCGCCAAGTGCGTGCGGAGTCCTGGCCGCCTAGGGCCCGTTGACATACGGGGATTCCCTCCGACTCGCGAATGTGATTCAAGATCGCAACTGGGGAGGGCGATCTTGATTCGACTGATACTGACGGAGGCGCAATGGCGGCGCATCGCGCCGCTTCTTTCAGGTAAGGAGGGGGACCCAGGACGGCACGGCGAGAACAATCGGTTGTTTGTCGAGGCGGTGCTTTGGCTGATGCGGGCTGGAGCGCCTTGGCGTGATCTGCCTCGCGAATTTGGCAACTGGAACAGCGTGTTCCAGCGCTTTCGCCGATGGGCCAAGAAAGGTGTTTGGAAGCGTGTTTTCGAGGCTTTGCGTGAAGACCCGGATTTCGAATACCTGATCGTCAACTCCACCATTGTGCGGGCGCACCAACATGCCGCCGGCGCCAAAAAGGGGGAAGCGAAGATGAGGCGATCGGGCGTTCGCGCGGCGGCCTGAGCACGAAAATCCACATTGGCGTCGATGCTCTCGGTAATCCCGTCCGTTTTATTCTGACAGCAGGCCAAGTGAATGACATCACCCAGGCCGAAGGTCTGATCGAGGGCTTTTCCTTCGACAACCTGCTCGCCGACAAGGGCTACGACTCCGATCGCTTCCGTGCTCACATTGCCGATACGGGCGCCGAAGCCGTGATCCCGTCGAGCCGCTCGCGCGCTCAAGCAATCCCCTACGACACGCACATCTACGGGGACCGCAACCTGGTCGAAAGGTTCATCAATAAAATCAAGCATTTTCGTCGCATCGCCACGCGCTATGAAAAAACGGCGCTGTCGTTCGCCGCCATGCTATTCCTCGTCAGTGCCCTGATATGGCTCAAGTAATGTCAACGGGCCCTAGGGCTTGTGCGGCGTTCTGGCAGATCTGATCGGCGCCCACGAGACCGCCGAGATTGCCGCTGCCCGTGGGGTTCTCGGCAATAAAGAAGCTTACCCCACAACTTGGGCACGTGGGCAATTGTACCTGCGCCAATAGCGGAACGGAGGCCAGAAACGAAACGGCGACTGCGCAAACGACGATCTTTCTCTTCATCGCGTACCTCTTTCAAGTTCGGCGCCAATCAATGTGCAGCGCAAACGGCTTCGGCTTGACGATCATCCTCTTAGGCTTAGCCCTTACGCACGGTCGGAGAGACGGTGTCTCGGACGTCGCATCCGTCTTGCAAATGATGCGTTTGATGGAATCGCGCGTCCTAGAAATCCGGCCTTGCTGCCATCGGAACGGTGCTGTCCTTTCCCGCGTAGTATTCATGCGGGTTTTCGCTACAGACAAGCTCCTGCGGCTCGTTGAGCCCGCGCCAATAAGTGACTGTCGCCGACCAGGGCGTCGTGAATACGCCTTCATCCTCAACCGTGAATTCGAGTTGCAGCACTTTACCCCTATAGCGGTAATCGACCTCTGCCCCGCCATCATTGCTGGGAATACGGAAATTTTCCTTTGCGTTTCGGTCCCAATACTCCCTGGCGGTATCGTAATCGATCAATCGATACCGCTCCACCACATGCATGGCGTCACTCTGCGGAGTGCCATACCAGTCGGCCATGGTATATAGTCCGACCTTAATTCCTACAGTATCGATAACTAGCGTTTCGCCTTCATAATGGCCGACCGAATCTCCATACCATGACGGAGTCACTTTGGCAGGATGCAGAACGTTCAAGCGAATCTGACGAAGTTCATGATTGAATGGATAAAGTATTGTCACCTTATCCGGCTGCTGAACCACCTCCACTCCGAGATTTTCGAAAATATAAGGCATCTGCCAAGGCCAACACTGATTGGACGGCGTCAGATAGTTTCGCCCGGCCAAAGAATCTTCGCCGCGTTTTCTCAAAATTTCTGCCGCCTCCGGTTTTAAGATGGGGTTCGTGTAATCGCCGACAAGTCTCGAAATATTACTCACGGGCATGTTGCTCGTCCGCGGCAGAGGGCGTCCGTCATCGCCGAAAGCCTGCCGCACACGTACTCTGTTCGTCACCGGGCCGGAACCCGACCGGGGAGGTTCGTAAGCGGGGATATAAGGGTGAGACCAGGTTCCAGAGAAATCCGGGATCGACGAGGCTGTTTGCGTACCGGCCTTGGGCGGCTCCGCCGTCACACCTGCCGTTTGTTCACGGGCGTGGGCTGCCACTGCTACGAGCATCGCGGTGGTCATCAGCATGGATCGCGCCTTCATGATCACTCCCTCCCTTCAAAAAACATCGTGGGTGGAATTTCATCCATTCAAGACCGGCAACGCCGGTTCGCGCTGGTCAGCAAAATCCTATCGCGGTGAGAGGCACGTGGGAACCCTGTCAAATGGTCGGTTTGTGGCGCACTGCGCTGGTCCGTTGATGGCTCTGAGCTGCCCAGCCCGTTTGCCGCCTGATGGTCCGCAGCCGGTCAAAGCCGACATGAGCCTCATGGCGCTCCGTTGGCAGACCGTCCATCAGTTGGCCGAGATTGATAGAACCAAGCCTGCGGCTATCGGGTCGGACAAAACGACCGATTATGGCCGGATGATGGGCCGGCCAGTAGACCTCGTCGCCGGACGGCTCTGACTCCAAAGCGTCCTTAAAGGATACGGCCTGAGAGATACGAGCGCACCCACCGGCGGCGAGCCAGAGATGATCATGGGAATCTATGACAGATACATTGTTCCGCGCCTACTCGACTTCGCGATGCGGCAGCCGCTCCTAAATCCATATCGTCATCGTGTCATCGGCGGCGCGTCCGGCCGCGTCCTCGAAATCGGCATCGGCTCCGGCCTGAACCTGCCCTTCTATGGCGGCGCGGTACGCAGCATTGTCGGGATCGACCCCTCGTCCGAGCTTTTGCGGGTCGCCGCTGCTCGCGCTTCTCAAACGGCCCTTCCCATCGAATTGATCACGGCCAGCGCCGAAGCTCTGCCACTTGAGACGGCAAGCGTCGATACGGTGGTCACCACTTGGACCCTGTGCAGCATTCCTGCTGTCCGGCCTGCGCTTGCCGAAATGCGCCGAGTATTAGGACCGACCGGCCGTCTGCTCTTCATCGAACACGGTCAAGCGCCGGAGTCGGCCGTGCGCTGGTGGCAGGACCGCATCACGCCGATCTGGAAGATAATCTCGGGCGGCTGCCATTTGAACCGGCCAATCGGGGAGATGCTGAAAGGGGCCGGGTTCCGCATTGAGCATCTTGACACCGGCTATATGGGCGGTCCGCGGCCGATGACTTTCACCTATGAGGGCAGCGCCCGGCCAGGATAGGCGCCTGCCAGCAACGGCATCGGTCGCCGTCAATAGTTGGGCCGCGCGCTGGCGCTCGTGGCGGCCCATTATCGATGACCCGTAAACGCAGATGAATGATCCATCGAGCGCTGACCTCCCCCTCACCCGGTCGGGCCTTCAACCCTCCCACCCTCTCCCCCTCCCGCCACGGCCTGTGGGCTAATCTCTGAGATTGGCGGGAGGGGGAGAGGGAAGAGGAAGCGCACGTGACTGCGGGCGCTTCCGAGGGTGAGGGGGTGGGCGCGCACTGCTTCACCGTCCTCTGAAACTGGGTTCGGCTCCGATTTCAGAAATCGGCCTTTGTCGCCGTCGGCACTTCGGATTCCTTGTTGTTGTAATATTCATGCCGGTTCTCCGCGCAGGCGGTTTCCGGCCATTCGTCGGAGCCGCGGCCGTAGGTCACGGTTTCGCGCCAGGGTGTCGTGAATACCCCGGGATCCTCGACGGTAAACTCGAGCTGCAGGTACTTGCCTCGATAATTGCGATCGATGCCTTGTCCCGGACGCCGATTTTCCTTGGCGTCGCGATCAATGCCGTCTTTGGCCTCTTCATAAGGGACCAGCCGGTAGCGCTCGACCACGTGAAGCGCCGGCGTGTAGGGGGTTCCGTAGAGGTCGATCATCGCAAAGGGCCTGTTGGTCCTGGTGCCGATGGTGTCGATCACCAGCGTATCGCCCTCGTAATGGCCGACCGAGTCGCCGTACCAGGACGGCGTGACATGGTCCGGATGCGACGCATTCATCCGTATTTGCCGGACCTCGTGGTCCTGTTCGTAGATCATCGTCAGCCGATCCGGATGCTGGAAAATCTGCATCGCGAAATTCTTGTAGATATAGGGCACCGGTTCCGGCCAGCACTGATTGGCCGGGCTTGGATAGGTGACACCCTTCAGCGAAAGTTCGCCGAACTTCTTCACGGTTGCCGCCGTTTCCGGTTTCAAGATCGGATTATGGAAGTCGCCGACCAGCTGGTCATAATTGCTGATCCCGTCGACGCGCGACAGGTTCTTGAGCCCTGTCGGCCCGGTGGCCAGGGGCTCGGGACCGGGCAGCGAAGGATGCCACCATATTCCAGATAGGTCAGGGATTTCGCTGCTGGCTGGCGCGCCGCCGACGGCGCCGGGCGCGAGAGACTGGCCAAGGGCCGGGGTCGCGACTGCGGCGAGGGTTGCCAGCAAAATGAAGTGCCGGTTCATGATCATTTCCCTTCTTAAGCATTTCGGCCGGATTGCGATCGTTTCGACCGCCAGCACCTCTATATCCAAAAGAGCGGGCAGGCGCACGAGCCTTGACAATTGCCTTGTCCGACGCCGGGCGGAACGGCTCTCACGACAAGACTGCGCACTGGCTTTGCGTCGCGCACGGGCGTTCGGTAGGATAAAGGCTTGTTCCATTGCCTCCGGAGACTTCGATGCGTGACCGGCTGCCGTTGCGATTTGCTGGCCTGGCGCTTATCCATCTCGGATTGCGGGTGGCTGTGCGAGAGCGAGCCGAAAGCAACGCAACGCTTGCGCGGCGGCGCGCGTCGCGCCGGGCGGCGCTGGCGCTGTTTGCCATCGCGGTCACGGTCCTGGCGAACGGAGCAGCTTTTGCCCAGGCACCCTCGCTTGCCGATATCGCTTCCTATGCAGGGCCTGACCGCACGGAAAAACTCGTCGCCGGGGCGCACAAGGAAGGCGCGGTATCGATTTATTCATCGGCAAATATAGACGATATGTCGGTGCTGATCGCGGCCTTCGAAAAGAAATACGGCGTGAACGTCAAGGTCTGGCGCGCCAGCTCGGAAAACATCATCCAGCGCGGGGTTACCGAAGCGCGGGGCAATCGCTTCGATGTCGACGTGTTCGAGACCGGAGGTGCCGCGATGGAGGCGCTGCATCGCGAAAAGCTGCTCCAGGCGGTGAAATCGCCAGCTTTTGCCGGGCTTAATCCTGCGGCGCTGACGCCTCATGGAGAGTGGACAGGTACGCGCTTCAATGTCTTCGTGGCGGCCTACAACACCCGGCTTGTGCGCCGGGAGGATTTGCCGAAATCCTACGCGGACCTCGCCGACCCGAAATGGAAGGGCAAGCTCGGCATCGAGGCCGACGATACCGACTGGTTCGGCGCCGTGATTGACCAATTGGACGAGGACCGCGGCCTGAAATTGTTCCGCGACATCGTTGCCACGAACGGCATTTCGGTGCGCAAAGGCCATACGCTGCTCGCCAACCTCATCGTATCCGGTGAGGTGCCGCTTGGGATCACGACCTATGCCTATCGGGTGGTGCAGCTCAAGAACGCCGGCGCCCCGATCGACTGGTTCGCGATCCCCCCGGTGATCGCCCGCTTCGAAGGTGCGGGCGTCGCCCGCCACGCACCGCATCCCGACGCCGCCGTGCTGTTTTACGACTTCATGCTGACGGATGCCCAAAGCCTGCTGCGCGACCGCGACTACTATCCCGCGAGCCGCGACCTCAAACCGCTGCCCGACGGCATTTCCGTCTCGTTCATCGATGCAGCGAAGAGCCTGGACGAGAGCCGCAAGTGGAGTAGATATTATCGGGACATCGTGGTGAGCAAGGCACGATGAACCTTCGAGGCGGAGAGCGAGATCATGGGCAATCAGCAGCACGATCCCGATAAGGAGCGAGTGTTCGTTCGCGCCTTGGAGGGCTCCTACAGCCTCAAGGACGAGCTCACGCGGCTGCGCGCGATGCCGCGCGTGATCAAGGGCAAGGACCTCAAGCTCGACGGCGGACCGCAGCACTTCAGCCGTCACTACGTCGAGCCCGAGGATGGGCGCACTCAGACACTCCACATTCACCTCGAGGAATACGCGCCCGGAGGGACGACGCAGAAACACGGCCACGTGAACGAGGCCGCCTTCTACATTCTCGACGGCGCCGGCTACGAAGTCCACGATGGCATCCGCTACGACTGGAAGGCGGGGGATGTCGCCATCGTGCACAACAACTGCGTTCATCAGCACTTCAATGCGAGTTTGCGCGAACCGGCCCGCGCCTTGGTCATCAAGACCAAGCCGATGTATCTGTTCATGAACATGCTGTTCCAGCATACCGTACAGAAGCGCCCGAAGACGCCCTCGCCGACCCAAGGCAATTTCGTGCCGCGCGACGACGAAGAGAATTACAATCATCCGGCGGAATAGTGCGCTGTTTCCGGCGTTTGGCTCACCCGATCCACTCAGGGGGCCGCTGGATGCCCCGCCTAAACCAGGGACATGGCTTAAAAAAAGATCAGGTCGCACAAAGTGGAAGGAAACAATGGCGTGGGATGAAGCAAAAGCCTGGATGAGCGGAGCGCTCAGCGAGAAGCTCTATCAGGGGCTTCTCGAGGACGCGACGACCAAGCCGGCGCGCAATGCGCGACGCAAGAAGATCGTGCGGCCCGAGGAAATGCCTTGGGAGATGTCCCGCCAGGGTCTGCTCAAACATCTATTGAATGAGCAGATGAATACGCGGATGGAGACGGTTGACGCTTACATGCAGGTGATCCCGCCGGGAAGTCGCTCCGGCCGTCACCGCCACCTCGCCGAGGAATGCCTCTACGTGGTCGAGGGACATGGCCACGATCTGCACCAGGATTGCGATGTCGAGATCACCGACACCTATGAATGGAAGCCGCAGCACGAGATCAAGCGATACGAATGGGAGGCAGGCGATGTCATCTATGTGCCGCCGAGCACGATCCACCAGCATTTCAATGCCGATCCGCGGCGGCCTGCACGGCTGATCTCCTGCACCAATCGAATCTACAAGAATTGCGGGCTGAACGACCTCGAGCAGCTGGAAAATGCGCCGGAATATGATCCGAACATCGTGCTGACCGCGGAACTCGTCAGCCGCTATTTGCGCGTCGCCGCGGAGCAGCCGGCCTGACCCCGGCACTATTCTGAAATCAACACGGACCCGAGCGCCGCTCCCGGAACGGGAGCCGCGGCTGGGTCTATGTCGCCATGCCGCAAAACGGCCCGCGTGTCGCCGCAGAATGTCTCCATAAGTTGAGACGCCATTTGGAATTGCTGTTCAGGCGGCCAGGCAAGGGGGTAGCAGGGAATGACCACTGGCAAGTTCGTCTGGTACGACGTGATGACGACCGACATCAAGGCTGCGGAGACTTTCTATCGCAACGCGATCGGCTGGGAATCGCGGGATTCCGGAATGGGCGGCGAGCCGTACACGATTTTTTCCGCCGGACAGACAATGGTCGCCGGCTTGATGCCGATCCCCGAACAGCTGCGCAGCAACGGCGCGCGTCCATGCTGGACCGGCTACATCGGCGTCGATGACGTGGACACCTACGTCTCACGCGTCAAGGCTGCGGGAGGCGAAATCCATCGCCCGCCACAAGACATTCCCGGCATCGGACGATTTGGCGTTGTTGCGGACCCCCATGACGCGGTTTTCATTCTGTTCTCGGCGTCGGGCGGAGAAGCGCCGCCGCCGGCAGCGCCGGGAACGCCAGGCCAAGTCGGCTGGCACGAATTGCAAGCGGGCGATGCCGAAGCGGATTTCGCGTTCTACGCCGGGCTGTTTGGCTGGACCAAATCCGGCGAGGGCGTCGACATGGGCCCGATCGGCCGCTACCAGATGTTCGCAACCGGCGATCAGCCGGTCGGCGGCATCATGAACAAGATGCCCGAAGTTCCGCGACCGTTCTGGCTCTACTACTTCAATGTCGATGCAGTGGACGCCGCGATCGATCGCATCAACCGTGGCGGCGGCCGCGTCGTGCACGGACCGCTGGAGGTTCCGGGCGGAAGCTTTATCGCGCAGTGCCTCGATCCCCAGGGCGCCTTGTTTGCAATCGTCGGCAGCCGGCGCTGACACATCCCCGCCTTAATCGGCCGGCCATGCCCTCAAGCGAGAGGCCGGTCGGGGGCGCAATGCCGAAACGTTGTGAGACCGCGACCGTCGCCGTGGGCGCGTGTCCGCGTCGGTTGCGTCGACAGCCTTGATCACTCGATGTCCGCAGACCCGCGGCCTCAACTCGCGCAATGTGTACAAGCTGACAGAAAGAAGCCGCCAGAAGCCGGAGCTCCTCAAATTCGAAAATGATTAGAATCCCGAGGAGTTTTCGGATAGCGATCGCACCTCGGTGCCGCCCTCCGAACAACCGGGATCGAGCTCATCAACTCCAGGTTTTTGGCATGTCGTCAGCCCTCGGAATGGTCTTCAGGCCCTCGCCGCTGTTCTTCTCGCCTCGGCATTCGCCTTTCCAAGCTTCTCGCCGACCGGAGACCTGCGGCTGCCCGACCGGTTCGTCCGCCCTTCCACGGCATCGTCGGCGAAGCCGCTTTCCGCCACCTACAATCTTCAGTCGGTCCGCAAGCAAACCCCAACGAAGTCCATCCCGAATTACGCCTCGCCTGACCTCAAGCAAGCGAAACTGGTGCGCGCCGATCTCAGGGACGCGAGATCCTGTCCCGCCGCCACCGAGCTTGGAATCCGACCACAGCCAAGGTGTGGATGCCATTGCAGGCGGGACCAAGGATGCGGCGCGCACGACTTCCGAACCTATGAAGGTGATCGCGGCCCAGGCCTCCGCGGCGTCTCCAGCGCCGGCAACGACGGAGCGTGAGGGTGTGCCTCCCTCTGAGACCATAAAGGCAGAAGCTGCTGGGACCCGGGGCGGGGAAACGGGTCAAGCTCCAACCAACGAAGTTCGCGCCTATTTGTGGAGCGTCTATCAGCGGACTGACACCAAGCTCGATTACCATGGCGGACTTCGGCTGGAAGGATGTTGCGGCAGCGGAACGGCTCGGCATCCCGCTCGAGGAATACGTCGTCGGCGGCATGGACCCGGATTTTCGGGAACAGCTTTATGCGATGGGCAAGGCGATGGATGCCGCCGGCCTCAACTGGACCATTCTGAGCGGCTTCCGCGACGACTACCGACAAAGCCTGACCGTTGGCTATCATGCGCATGTCGGCAATTCCTTCCACGGCGGGAGCTTCGCCACGGGAGGGTACGGTCATGGTTGCGCGGTCGATCTTGGCAGCGCTGATCGCAACCTGAATTCCGTCGTCTGGGACTGGCTGCAAAGGCACGCCGGCCAGTTCGGTTTGTTCCGTCCACTGCGAGCCGCTGACCCCGCGCATGTCCAACCGCACGGCAATTGGCACGAGTTTGCGTCAAAGCTGCGGGACGAACGCGGGGGCAGCAACCCCGATCTCGGCGATCCGGCGACAACGGCCTCGGTGACCCGCGCCTCGGATGCGGGAATAACCGACGATCAGTTCAATTGCGTGCGCCCACGGCCGGTGCTCCTTGCGGCCGCCACGCATTGTTCGTCGGCTGACGTTAGACGACCCGAGCTGCCACATCTCCCTCGCGTCGATCCCGGATGATCCTCACCCGAAGCATAAAGCGGCCGCGCACGCTCCCGTTGTGCATCACGCGAGGGCGAAGCCGGCCGGTTCGATTCCGGCGCGCAGCATAGCAAGCCGCATGTCACGGCAGACGCGGGTCACGGAGATAAGCGGCACCGCGGCCATCCGGCGGGCGGAAAAGGGCATGTAGCCGAACTGTAGTGCGCTAAGCACAGCCCACGACAACAAGCGACGGGACGCATCGCTGTTTGCGGCAGCTGCCGAACGGAGAGGATGTCCGGTGCCGCAGGATCGTGGCTTTTTGCGGAAGCGCGACATGGTTACGGAGCCCTCCGGCGCAGGTGCTGCAATCAAGGGTTCGAATTTGCGGCCCGGCTTGCGAGGACGAGACCGTTTCGAGCGGGATGGGTCGGGCTTGAGATCGGCTCCCGCTCGGTTCTGTTTGGCGCATCCGTCGGGGACTGCGCTCGAAAACGGATGCGCGTTGATTTGCGTGTGATCTTCGTCGAAAAGTCTGCGACTTTTCGGGATCATGCGCAGGCTGTTAATGTCGCGACAACGGATGTGAGGCTGGCGGACGAAGGAGGCGGATATGGTCAAGGTCTCGGCTGTCGCGGCAGCTTGCATCGCGGGAGTGCTCGCGGCCTTGCCGTCACGTGGCGCGATGGCGGATGACCTCATCATTCTCACCAATCAGGGTGCGACGCCCGGCGTTCGCGAACTTGCAACCGCATTTTCGCGCATGACCGGTCACAATGTCAGTGTCATCCAGGAAGCAGGAGCCGATCTCGACCGGCGGCTCTCGACCGGCCCGGCCGACCTGATCTCCGGCAATCCCGAACAGATCGAGGATCTCGTCAAGAAGGGAAGGGTCGTGGCCGGCACTGCCGTGCCTTACGCGCTCGCGAGCCTCGGCGTCTCGGTACGCGCTGGCCTTCCCAAGCCCGATATCAGCACGCCCGTGGCCTATAGGGCGGCGCTGCTGGCCGCGAGATCGATTGGATATTCGCGCGGGTGCAGCTGGCACCCATGCCGCCCAAGGGATCGCGGAGCTCGGCCTTACCGAACAGCTGAAGTCGAAGACGGTATTCACGGACAGCGGCCCAGTTGTCGAGTTTTTGGCCAAGGGTGATTTCGATTTGGGCATCCAGCAGACCAACATCATGGTCGGAGCGCCCGGTACCGAGTATGTCGGCACGCCGCCCGGCGACTTGAACAAGCCCTGCCCCTCAAGCGTCGCCCTGCTGCCGATTTCGCAGCATCCGGATGCGGCACGTACGATGATGAGGTTCATGACCTCGCCGCAAGCGGCGCCGCTGCTGCGCAAAACCTTGGTCGAACCGGCAAAGCGCTGAGCAAGGAACCTCTGCTTTTCTGGCACGCGAATGCTTGGTCGACGCCGTCGTTGGAGCGCGTCTGCGGCCAGCGAGCGCATGATCCCGAAAACTTGAAACCCTTCGGACCAAGATCACGCGCAAGAGACAAAGGCAACTGAGCGGGGAGGCAATTCAAGCTGAAGTATCCGTTCGGTCCCTATTTTCAAAAATCAATGAATTGGTGCGTGCCCACCCCCCTTAAGCTTGAAACGGCCGCCACAGTCGAATTGCCGCGGACGAAACCGGGCGAGCTTGGGATCGGGCTTGCCCTTGGTGGGGCTTGCACCGCACTCTAAACTCAGCGCGAATCAGTTGAAATCGGTGCGTCCAGTTGGACGCCGATGGGGGCAGGGGATGCAACGATTAAGCGCGTTCTTCGTTGCTGCCTGCATGGCCTCGATCAGCATTTCGTTCGGGGCCGTGCTCTATCTGAGCTTAGGCCTGCCGATGGCGGGGGCGGTGGCAGGCGCCGTCTTGGCCTTGACTGGATTTGCTGGGTGCAGCGTTGCAGCGGCGCGTTGGAGCGGACCCGCGGTCGCGTCGGCCCCTGTGGCCGAGTTGTCGCGCGGGGTGATGGACCTCGCTCGCGAGGTCGCCGAGCTTGCACAACGCATGGCGGCCGTCGAGGACAAAGCGGGATATGCCATCCAACGCGCAGAGACCACGACCGCGCCCTTGGCGGCAGAGCTTGCTGAGGTCGGACTGCTCATCAAAGACTTGGCCGAGTCGGTGAGTGCGCATGATCTCGCGCTGAACGGCGTGCTCGCCGGGCCTGACGCCCCCGCATCGCGCGACGCAGCCGTCGCGGCGCTGGCGGACGCCCCGCCGGCTGCCTCGTCAGCGCCTGCGGCGCCGGCAGCGCTCACCCCATGGTCCGCCACGATGAACGGCAGCGGCGAAGCGCCCGGAGCTGTTGCCGAGATGGAGCCAGAAACCGTCGACACAGTTGAGGAGCCTGCTCGCGCGAGCGCGTTCAGCAGCCTTAGCCTGGAACAGAAGGTCGAATTCGTGCGCACCGGTCTCGATAACGGTCGGCTCGAATTCCACCTGCAACCCATCGTGACCCTTCCGCAACGCAAGGCCAAGTATTACGAGGCCCTGGCGCGCCTGCGAGGTCCCGCCGGCGAACTGCTCGGAGCGCGCGACTTCCTTATGGCTGCTGAAAGCGGGCAGTTGATGCCAAGTCTCGACACTCTGATGCTGCTGCGCTGCGTCCAGGTTGTGAAGCGGCTTACGTCGAAGAACCGCGAAATCGGGCTTTTTTGCAACATCGCCGGGTCGACACTTGCGGATGCCGAGTTCTTTGGCCAGTTCACTGATTTTGTGGAGACCCATCGCTCCGTCGTTGCGGCACTCGTGCTCGAACTCACCCAGGCCGCGTTGCGCAGCTTCGGCCCGATTGAGAACGAAGCCCTCATGGCCCTGGCAAACTGGGGTTTTCGTTTCTCCCTGGACCACGTCAGCGACTTGCGCCTCGAGCCGCGCGATCTCGCGGAGCGCGGCTTCCGCTTCTTGAAAGTGCCGGCGTCGCTGCTGCTCAATCGACAAGGCCGCGGCGCAGGAGATATCCATGCTGCCGATCTCGCCGGCCTCCTCGGGCGTTTCGGCATCGAGCTCGATTGCGGAGCGCATCGAGAATGAGGGAACCGTTCTTGATCTGCTCGATTACGACGTCAAATACGGGCAGGGCTTCGTGTTTTCGCCACCGCGTCCGGTCCGTGGCGAAATTCTTCAGCCTCCGGAACTGACCGAAGATGCCGAGGTTGCCGCGAAGCGCTCCGACCTTCGTTGGTCGCGCAAGGAGGAGCGCGCGACGGTATCGGTGAGCTCGGTCAACCCTTCCGGCGGCGTCCGTGATCGCGCGGAGCCGCGCAAGGCTTCGTCGCTCTCCGCCTCAATCTGAATGCCGCGGTCGTTGTCACCAGCCGCGCGCGATCGGAAATGTTAAAGCGCGGCAGCATCCGGCATGGCAGCTTTGAATCGACAGCGCGGGACCCTTAGCCCGGGTGAGTGAAATCCGTGGCCGAGTTTGAAGATCACCCGCGCCGACACATTTGCAAAGCGGGCGATGGGCATATTATGACTTCGCGGCGGTCGATCCGAGGAGCCACGGCGATGGCGGCAGCGAAGCAAGATGCGGCGGAACCGGCCGCGAAGGAATACGAAGATATCCCCGGGACCTTCGTGTTCGATGCGGACCGGTCGCGCGAGGGCTATCATCTCAACATGTTCTGCATGTCGCTGATGAAGGCCGAGAACCGCAAGGCCTTCAAAGACAACGAGGCCGAATACCTTGAGCGTTTCCCGATGACGGAGGGACAGCGCGAGGCGATCCTCAAGCGCGATTATAACCGCATGCTCGAACTCGGCGGCAACATCTATTTCACCGCCAAGTTGGGCGCCACCGACGGCCATTCGTTCCAGCATATGGCGGCGGTGATGACCGGCTCGACACAGGAAGACTACGCCAAGATGATGCTGGGGGGCGGTCGCGCGGTCGACGGCAATCGCAGCAAGACGGGGATCGAACCGGGCGCCCGGAGCGCCGGCGGAAAGCGCGCGTCCGCCAAGCCCAAGGCGGGGACGAAACCGAAGACTCCAAGGGCGCCCAAGATGTCCGTCAAGGGCCGTGCCCCCGGCACCAAGACCGGATCAACGGTGCGCTCGAAATCGGCGTTGACGACCAGCAAAGCCTCGTCGCGCCGCGGCAGGAAAGCGGGGGCGAAACGTGGCTAGGATCATTGCCGGCGTGTGCTGCTCCCATGTGCCCGCCATCGGCGCAGCCATCGACAATAAAAGGACCGATGAGCCTTATTGGTGCCGCGTGTTCAGCGGCTTCGATCAATCGAAGGCTTGGATGGCGCAGACGAAGCCGGATGTGGTCGTCGCGATCTACAACGATCACGCGTCCGCATTTTCTGTCGAGGTGATCCCGACCTTTGCGCTCGGCTGCGCGGCGGAATTCCCGCCAGCCGACGAGGGCTGGGGGCCGCGTCCGGTACCCGTCGTCAAGGGCCATCCCAAGCTCGCCTCCCACATCGCGCAATCGGTCATCCTCGACGAATTCGATCTCACCATTGTCAACCGCATGGAGGTCGATCACGGGCTCACGGTGCCGCTGAACCTGATGTTCGGCTCGCCCCAGGAGTGGCCGTGCCCGGTGATCCCGCTGGCGGTGAATGTCGTCATGTATCCGCCGCCGACCGGCCACCGCTGCTTCATGCTGGGCCGCGCCATCCGCAAGGCCGTGGAGTCCTATCCCGAGGACCTGCGCATCGTCGTGATGGGCACCGGCGGCATGTCGCACCAGATTTCCGGGCCGCGCGCCGGTCTCATCAACAGCAAGTTCGACAAGGCCTATCTCGACGGCCTGAGCGGCGATCCCAAAAAGCTCACGCGCATCTCGCACCTCGAATTCATGCGCGAAGCGGGCGCCGAAGGCATCGAAATGGTGATGTGGCTCGTCATGCGCGGTGCGCTCGATGACAGGGTCAAAGAGGTGTACCGCTTCTATACCGTGCCGGCCTCGAATACCGCGGTCGGCCACATCATCCTCGAAAACACCGGGGGTGCCGCCAAGGCAAAGCGTCCGGCCGTCCGTGGTCGCGGCAGCCGCGCCACAAAGCCGCGCCGGGCCGCTGCCCAACGGGCCAAGCAGATTGTCGTCAGGAGCAGGTGAATGAAGATTTGCGTAGCCGGCCAAGGGGCGTTCGGCCAAAAACATCTCGACGCGCTCAAGCGCATCCCTGATGTCGAGGTGGTGTCGCTGATCGGCGGCAATCGGGACGCAACTGCGGAGGTCGCCGCCAAATACGGCGTGCCCCACTGGAGCGGCGACCTTGGGGAGGGCATCGAGCGCGCCGATGCGGTGATTTTGACGACGCCGACCCAGATGCATCGCCGCCAGGGCGAGCAGGTGATGCGTGCGGGAAAGCCGGTGCTGATCGAGATTCCGGTCGCCGACAGCGTCGGCGATGCCGAGGCCTTGCTGAAGATTCAGAAGGAGACCGGCGTCATCGCCATGGGCGGCCATGTACGCCGCTTCAATCCCAGCCATCAATGGGTGCACAAGCGGATCAAGAAGGGCGAGCTGAAGATCCAGCAGATGGACGTGCAGACTTATTTCTTCCGCCGCACCAATATGAACGCGTCGGGCAAGCCGCGCAGCTGGACCGATCATCTGCTCTGGCATCATGCCGCTCACACAATCGACCTGTTCCAATATCAAACCGGCGAAACTGCCTCGGAATGCTATGCGGTCCAGGGTCCGCGCCATCCGACGCTCGGCATCGCGATGGACATGGGCATTGTCATGAAGGTGCCGTCAGGCGCGATCCTGACGCTATCGCTGTCGTTCAACAATGACGGGCCGATCGGCTCGTTCTTTCGCTACATCTGCGACAACGGCACCTACAACGCCTATTACGACGATCTTTTCGACGGCAAAAAGACCCAGATTGATCTTAAAGGCGTGGCTGTCTCAATGGACGGCATCGAGCTCGAGGACCGCGAGTTCATTGCCGCGATCAAAGAGAAGCGTGAGCCGAACGCGAGCCTCGCTCAGGTGATGCCCTGCATGCAGGTGCTGGGCAAGATCGAGCAGATGATCGATCCGCGGCGCGAGGCGCACGCTTAGGCCCGCAGCGGCCTGCCATCGCGGCAGCGGGTTGGGCGGCCGAAGCCGTCGCCAGGGAGGACGCCCATGACCGCAGCATCAGTGACCGCAGCATCGGTGACCGCAGCATCAGTGACCGCAGCATCAGTGACCGCATCATCGGGGACCGTTGCATCGGGGACGGCGCCGACGAAGCCGCCGTTTCGTGCCGATCATGTCGGCTCGCTGCTGCGCTCGCCGGTGCTCAAGGAGGCGCGCGATCGCTTCGCCCAGCACCAGATCACCGCCGGGCAACTGCACGCGGTCGAGGATCATGAGATCGCGCCGATCATCGCCAAGCAGGAAGAAATCGGCTTAAAGCTCGTCACCGACGGCGAATATCGCCGCGCTTGGTGGCATTTCGACTTCTTCGGCATGTTGGACGGCGTCGAAATCCATGAGATCGATCACGGCATCCAGTTCCACGGCGTCCAGACCAAGGCGCAATCGATCAAGGTGAAGGGCCGGATCGGCTTCTCCAACCACCCGATGCTCGAACATTTTCGCTATCTCAAGGCGCACGCCAAGGTGATGCCGAAAATGTGCATCCCGAGTCCGTGCATACTGCATTTCCGCCTCGAGCCCGGCGCCATCGTCACCGACTCCTATTCGGGGCCGGATGCCATTTTCGAAGACCTCGGTGCCGCTTATCGGCAGGCGGTCCGTGCCTTCTATGACGCCGGCTGCCGCTATCTGCAGTTCGATGACACCGCGTGGGCCTATCTGTGCTCGGACGTGGAGATGGACAAGGCGCGCGGGCGCGGTTTCGACGTCGAACGTCTGCAGGACGCCTATGTCGGCGTCATCAACGCGGCCCTGCACGGAAAGCCCGCCGACATGACGGTAACCACCCATGTCTGTCGCGGCAATTTCCGCTCCCGCTGGATTTCGTCCGGCGGGTACGAGCCGGTAGCGCAGAACCTGCTCGCGAACTGTGCTTACGACGGTTATTTCCTGGAATATGACAGTGAGCGTGCCGGCGGCTTTGAGCCGCTGCGATTCCTCCCGAAAGGAGACAAGATCGTGGTGCTCGGCCTTGTCACCTCCAAGTTCGGAACGCTGGAAACCAAAGACGCGGTGAAGGCCCGAATCGAGGAAGCGACGAAATATGCACCCCTCGACCAACTCGCGCTGTCGCCGCAATGCGGCTTCGCCTCGACCGAAGAAGGCAACGTGATCGAGGAGGCGGAG
Organism: uncultured Alphaproteobacteria bacterium; assembly: GCA_963844635.1. Classification (GTDB taxonomy): domain Bacteria; phylum Pseudomonadota; class Alphaproteobacteria; order Rhizobiales; family Xanthobacteraceae; genus JAJPKK01. The sequence continues at coordinate 311,041 of CAWJPD010000005.1, read as the reverse complement.
CAATGGTCCAAGCTGCGCATGGTGGTCGAAATCGCCGAAGAGGTGTGGGGCTGACCCGGCCGGGTCAGTAGCGCTCGTTTGCTGTCAGGCATGGTCGCGAATACGTGAATTACCTCTGTCATGCTCGGCGAAAGCTCGTGGTGGGCAACGCGCTTACACGGCCAAGCCACTGTACGACAAATAGGCGCGTTGCCCACGCTGTCGGAGCTATGAAAAGCCGGCCGACCGCGTCGGCAAATCGCCACTGAGAGTCTCGGGACGATAAAGGGAACCGGCGGGCGATTTTGCCCGCCCTACGCCCGGCGGCTTCGATATGAGACAAGTCCCCGAAACCTGATGACTTGTTGTTCGGCGCCGACCTGTCAGTGACAAGGAGTTACGCAATGCAGCGCTCGACACCGCCGTTCCGCGCCGATCAAGTCGGCAGCCTGCTGCGTTCGGCGGCGCTGAAGGAGGCGCGTGCGAAACGGGAGCGCGGCGAAACCTCAGGCGATGAACTCAAGGCGGTCGAAGACCGCGAGATCATCGCGCTGATCGGCAAACAGGAGGAGGTCGGCCTCAAGTCGATCACCGATGGAGAATATCGGCGGGCGTCGTGGCAGACCGACTTCCTGACCGGTCTCGATGGCGTCGAATCCTATTACGGTGAACGCAAGATCCGGTTCAAGGGACCGCAGCCGCGGCCTATCCTGCTGCGGCTGAAGCACCGCCTCGGCGCTGTCTCCGGTCACCCGATGATCGACGATTTCCGCTTCGTCGCATCGCATACGCACGGCACACCGAAGATGACCATTCCGTCGCCCTCGACCTTGCATTTCCGCTACGGCCGCGAAGCGGTACCGGAGGCGGTCTATCCATCCATGGAGGACTTTTACATGGACCTCGGCGCGACCTACCGGCAAGTGGTACGCGCATTTGCCGAGGCGGGATGCCGTTATCTTCAGCTCGACGAGGTAAACCTCGCCTATCTGTGCGATCCGTTGCTGCGCGACGAGGTACGCGCGCGCGGCGATGATCCGGCGACGCTGCCTTTGGTCTATGCGGGCATGATCAATGCGGCGATCGCCGGCATCCCACCCGACATGGCGATCACCATGCACCTGTGCCGCGGAAATTTTCGCTCCAGTTTTGTCGCTTCGGGCGGCTACGAGCCAATCGCCGAACTGCTGTTCAACACCATCGGCGTGCACGGCTATTTCCTGGAATATGACAGCGAGCGCGCCGGCGGCTTCGAGCCGCTGCGCTTCGTTCCGAAGGACAAGGTGGTGGTGCTCGGCCTCGTCACGTCGAAAACGGGCCAGCTTGAAAGCGCCGACGACATCAAGCGCCGCATCGAGGCGGCAGCGAAGTTCGTCGATATCGACCAGCTCTGCCTGTCGCCTCAATGCGGCTTTGCCTCGACCGAGGACGGCAATGCGCTCGCCGAGAAAGAGCAATGGGCGAAGCTCAAAATGATCGTCGATATCGCCCGCGAGGTGTGGGGCTAGGGGCGATGGAGGCGAGGACGCCCGCTCCGCCCGAGGCATCGCCCGCACCATCGGGCCGCCCCGGCGAGGACCGCCGCGTCACGCCGATGATGGAGCAATACATTGAGATCAAGACTGCCAATCCGGACTGCCTGCTGTTCTACCGGATGGGCGATTTCTACGAGATGTTCTTCGATGACGCCGAGGTGGCGAGCCGGGCGCTCGGCATCGTACTTACGAAACGCGGCAAGCATAATGGGCGCGATATTCCGATGTGCGGTGTGCCGATCGAGCGCGCCGACGAATATCTGCACCGGCTGATCGCGCTCGGTCACCGTGTCGCGGTTTGCGAGCAACTCGAAGATCCCGCGGAAGCGAAAAAGCGCGGGGGCAAGAGCGTGGTGCGGCGCGATGTCGTGCGGCTCGTCACCCGCGGCACGCTCACCGAGGACTCCCTTCTCGACGCCAAGCGCAACAACTTTCTCCTTGCGATTGCGCGTGCGCGACCGTCATCGGCCGAAGCGGGCGGTCGTTTCGCGCTGGCGTTTCTCGATATTTCGACTGGCGAATTCCGTGTCGCCGAATGCGACCGGGCAGGTCTGCCCGCGGAAATCGCGCGGCTCGAACCGGGCGAAATCATCATCGCCGACACGCTGTACAACGATCCGGAACTCGCGCCGCTGCTGCGGGAGTTGCCGGCGGTAACGCCGCTCGCGCGCGACATCTTTGACGGCGCCACGGCCGAGCGGCGCCTCGCCGGCTACTTTGCCGTGGCGACCGCGGATGCGTTCGGGCCGCTGTCGCGGCTCGAGCTGACGGCCGCAGCGGCCTGCGTGACTTACGTCGAGCGCACCCAGCTTGGCAAACGCCCGTCGCTGTCGCCGCCTGGCCGCGAGACGTCCGGCGCGACGCTGGCAATCGATGCGGCGACGCGGGCCAATCTCGAGCTGATGCGCACCCAGGCCGGCGAGCGGCATGGCTCGCTGATCGATGCGGTCGATCGCACAGTCACCGTTGCAGGCGCGCGGCTGTTGGCGCAGCGGCTCGCGGCGCCGCTTACCGATCCCGCGGCAATCACGCGCCGGCTTGATGCGGTTGGACTGTTCGTCGGCGAGGTCGAACTCTGCGCCGAGCTGCGCGCGCGGCTCAAGGCGGCTCCCGATCTCGCCCGTGCGCTGGCACGCCTCGTCGTCGGGCGCGGCGGCCCGCGCGACCTCGCTGCCGTCAGGGACGGGCTCTTTGCCGCAGCCGCGATTGGCGAGCGGCTCGCGGCGCCGACCGCGGTAGCCGAGATCGCCGAAGCCGCGGCGGCGCTGCGGCGGCCCGACCGAGCTATCGCCGCCGAGCTTGCGGCGGCGCTCGCCGAGGACTTGCCGCATCTCAAACGTGACGGCAGCTTCGTCGCCGCGCGTTACGAGGCGGCGCTCGATGAGGCGCGCGGCCTCCGCGATGAGACGCGACGTGTCATCGCCGCCTTGCAGGCGCGCTACGCCGAAGAGACGGAAGTCAGGTCGCTGAAAATCAAGCACAACAACGTGCTCGGCTATTTCGTCGAGGTCACGGCACAGCACGGCGAGCGGATAATGGGTCCGCCGTGGAACGCGACCTTCATCCATCGCCAAACGCTTGCCGGCCAGGTGCGCTTCACCTCGACCGAACTCGGCGGCCTTGAATCCAAGATCGCCACCTCGGCCGAGCGCGCACTTGGCATGGAACTTGACATCTTCGATCGGCTTGTCGCGCAGGTGGTCGCGGCAGCCGAAGATATCAAAGCGGCTGCGCACGCGCTTGCGGCGACCGACGTGGCGGCCGGTCTGGCGACGCTTGCGCTGGAGCGTGGCTATGTTCGGCCCGATATCGATGATGGCCGCGACTTCGTCATTGCGGGCGGCCGGCATCCCGTGGTCGAGCAGGCCTTGGGCCGGGAGGCCGGAAACGGCAGCGAACGCGCACATGCCTTCATTGCCAACGACTGCGATCTATCGCCGCCAGCAGGGAAGGCGGGGGAGGCGGGAAAGGCGGGGGGGATGCGGGACGCATCTATCTGATCACCGGTCCCAATATGGCTGGCAAGTCGACCTATCTGCGCCAGAACGCGCTGATTGCAGTGCTCGCCCAAGCTGGCAGCTTCGTGCCCGCACGTGAGGCAAGGATCGGCGTCATCGACCGGTTGTTCTCGCGCGTCGGGGCCGCCGACGATCTCGCCCGCGGCCGCTCGACCTTCATGGTCGAAATGGTGGAGACCGCGGCGATCCTCAATCAGGCCACCTCTCGCTCGCTCGTCATCCTGGATGAGATCGGGCGCGGCACCGCGACCTTCGACGGCCTTTCGATCGCGTGGGCGGCGATCGAACATCTGCATGAGACCAATCGTTGCCGCGGCCTCTTCGCCACCCATTTCCATGAATTGACGGCGCTGTCGACCAAGCTGCCGCGGCTGTTCAATGCGACGATGCGCGTCAAGGAATGGCATGGCGACGTCGTGTTCCTGCACGAAGTGGTGCCTGGCGCCGCCGACCGCTCCTACGGCATTCAGGTCGCGCGGCTTGCCGGCCTTCCAGCCGCGGTGATCGAACGGGCGAAGCTGGTGCTTGCGCAGCTGGAAGCAGCAAACCGGACGTCGCCGGCGCGGCGGCTCGTCGACGATCTCCCCCTGTTCGCGGTACGGCCCAGCGCAATCGCAAATCGCCCACACCGTCGGACACTGCCGTCGTCGCAGCCCTCGCCGAGATCAATCCGGACGAAATGTCGCCGCGCGATGCACTGGAGGCGCTTTATCGGCTGAAGCTGGTCGTGGATGCCAAGGAAGGGCGGTAACAAAAGGCTCATCTTCGGACAGGTCGGCTAGGTCGAGCAGGTCGGGTAGGTCGAGCGGGTCGAGCGCAATCTCTTCTTCATCCTACCTCGCGCAGCGCTGCGGACTGGGGGAGGGGACAAAGGCGGCAGAGGGGGGCTTTCTTTCTGTTTTTGCCCCTCCCTGTCGCTCTGCCGGAGGGCTCCGTTCGGCGTCCCTCCCGAATAGCCCTGTTGGCCGACCTCGCCCGCTCGGCGAGGCAAGAGAGGCGACCGCAATCAGGCGTGTCTCGATCCGTGACAGGCCTTCGGAGCTCGTCTATCGAATAGGCATGGTCGAACTTCTCAGCTCCAACGCCCGCGAACCGACCCTGCTGTTCGATGGCAAGGCCGTCGCTATAACGCTTGGCGAACTCGCGACCGGCTACCGCGGACGCGAGCGCGAGCTGCGCGCAGCGATTGCCCAGCATTTGAAGACGGCGCTGCTCACGGGGCGCGCGGAAGCCGAGCGGCTTTTGCTCAGCGAACGGCACGGCGGACGCTGCGCCGAGCGGCTGTGCTTCGTGCAGGACGAGATCATCCGCATCTACGCCGCCGCATCCGAGCATCTCTATCCGTCCAGCAATCCCTCGCGGCGCCGAACGCATGGCGGTGGTCGCCACCGGCGGCTATGGCCGCGGCCTGATGGCGCCGGAATCCGACATCGATCTGATGTTCATCCTGCCCTACAAGCAGACCGCCTGGGGCGAGCAGATCGCCGAGGCGATCCTCTATTGCCTGTGGGACATGGGCCTCAAGGTCGGCCACGCGACGCGTTCGGTCGACGAATCCATCCGGCAGGCGCGCGGCGACATGACGATCCGCACCGCGATCCTCGAGACGCGGTTTCTGACCGGGCGACCGAGCCGCTCTACGACGAACTGGTCGCCGCGTTTCGACAAGCGAAGTGGTGCAGGGCACCGCCGCCGAATTCGTCACCGCCAAGCTCGCCGAACGCGAGGAGCGCCATCGCCGCGCCGGACAGTCGCGCTATCTGGTCGAGCCCAACGTCAAGGACGGCAAGGGCGGCCTGCGCGACCTGCATACGCTGTTCTGGATCGCCAAATATGTCTACCGCGTGCGCGAGACCGACGAACTGCTCGAGCGCGGCGTGTTCGACGCGCAGGAATACCGCATCTTCCGCCGCTGCGCGGATTTCCTGTGGTCGGTGCGCTGCAACATCCATTTCTTCACCGGCCGCGCCGAAGAACGGCTGTCGTTCGACATGCAGCGCGAGATCGCGCTCCGGCTCGGCTATACCTCGCATCCGGGCATGCAGGATGTCGAACGCTTCATGAAGCACTATTTCCTGATCGCCAAGGACGTCGGCGATCTCACCGCGATCCTGTGCGCCAAGCTGGAAGACCAGCAGGCCAAGCCGCGCGCCGGTGCTGAGCCGCATGATGGCGCGGCTGCGGCCGCAGAGCCGGCGCGGTGCTGCGCCGACAGCGACGATTTCATCGTCGACAACAACCGCATCAACCTCGCCGCGCCGACGTCTTCAAGCACGACCCGGTCAACCTGATCCGGATTTTCCGCCTCGCGCAGAAAAACAATCTCGCGTTCCATCCCGACGCGATGCGCCGCGTGACGCGCTCGCTGAAGCTGATCAACACCCAGCTGCGCGAAAACCCGGAAGCCAACCGGCTGTTCATGGAGATCCTGACCTCGAACGACGCCGAAATCGTGCTGCGGCGCATGAACGAGACCGGCGTGCTCGGCCATTTCATCCGCGCCTTCGGCAAGATCGTGTCGATGATGCAGTTCAACATGTATCACCACTACACGGTGGACGAGCATCTGTTGCGCTGCGTCGGCTTTCTGCAGGACATCGAGACGCGGCGGCAACGAGGAATTACGCGTCGCCAGCGACCTGATGCGCAAGATCCGGCCCGAGCACCGCGCGGTGATCTACATCACCGCTGTTCTGCACGACATCGCCAAGGGCCGCCTCGAGGACCATTCGATCGCCGGCGCAAAGGTGGCGCGGCGGCTGTGCCCGCGGCTCGGCTTCACGCCGCCGACACCGAAACTGATCGCCTGGCTGATCGAACAGCATCTGACCATGTCGACGGTGGCGCAATCGCGCGACCTGTCGGACCGCAAGACCATCGAGAATTTCGCCGCCGTCGTGCAATCGGTCGAGCAGATGAAGCTGCTGACGATCCTGACCACCGCCGATATCCGCGGCGTCGGCCCGGGCGTCTGGAACGGCTGGAAGGCGCAGCTGCTGCGCACGCTGTATTACGAGACCGAGCCGGTGCTGACCGGCGGCTTCTCCGAGGTCAACCGCGCGCGGCGCGTCGCGGATGGCGCAGGCGGAATTCCGCGCCGAGCTTCACCGAATGGCCGCGAGCAGGACTCGAACGCCTATATCGCGCGGCATTATCCGGCCTACTGGCTCAAGGTCGACCTGCCGCGCAAGATCCGCCACGCCCGCTTCCTGCGCGCCAGCGAAGCAGGCCGGCACAACGCTCGCGATCAATGTCGGCTTCGACGAGGCGCGCGGCGTCACCGAACTCACGATCCTGGCGCCCGACCATCCCTGGCTGCTGTCGATCATCGCCGGCGCCTGCGCTTCGGCCGGCGCCAACATCGTCGATGCGCAGATCTACACCACCACCGACGGCCGCGCGCTCGACACCATCGCGATCACCGCGGGAATACGACCGCGACGAGGACGAGGGCCGGCGCGCGACCGCATCGGCGACGTCGATCGAGGAGGCGCTGCAAGGCAAATTGCGCCTGCCCGAAGTGGTGGCGCAACGCGCGGCGCCGAAAGGGCGCATCAAGGCCTTCGCGGTCGAACCCGAAGTCACCATCAACAATCAATGGTCGGACCGCTACACCGTGATCGAGGTCAGCCGGCCTCGACCGGCCGGGCCTGCTCTATGAACTCACCGCGACTCTCGAAGCTCAACCTCAACATCGCCTCGGCCCATGTCGCGACCTTCGGCGAGCGCGCCGTCGACGTGTTCTACGTCACCGACCTGCTGGGCGCGAAAATCACCGCGCCGACGCGCAAGGCGGCGATCAAGCGCGCGCTGATCGGCCTGTTCGCCGAGTTGCAGGAGATGCCCCGCCGCGCCGCCGGCGCGTGATCTCCCCCGTGCAACCCGTGCCCGGCCAAAGACCAGTGCTGCCGCGTAACCCGGCCTTAAGCTGCGCACGCTAGCCTCGCTTAGGCGGCGCACGGGGAGTGCCGCGCCGGGGGATGACGGGAAGGGGACGTGGGCAAACGCCGCGCCGCCTCGCCAGGCGAGGCCTCACTCGACCTGCGGCTGACAGCGGACGACCGAGCCGCGGCGCCGGCCGAGGCGCGCCGGGGTGCGGAAGCTCGGTCGCCACGGGCAGCGAAAGGGTCCGAGGACGCCAGCCCGCCGCGCCGTCAGCGGCGCGCACCGCGAGGGGAGGGCATTGCGGTCACCCCGGCTGTTTCGGCGGCCCCGGTCGCTCCCGCCAAGGACAAGGCCGTGGGGGCCGGCCGGAAGGCGCGGCGCCGATTTGGATTCGGTCGTCTCCTCTACTGGGCTACCGTGCTGGCGATCTGGGCAGGACTGGGCATCGTCGCGGTGTTCGTCTGGGTCGCGCTGCATCTGCCGCCGATCCAGTCGCTCGCGATCCCGCCGCGTCCTCCTTCCGTGACAATCAACACCGGGGACGGCCACACCTTCGCCACGCGCGGTGACATGGGCGGCGGAGCAGTCCCGCTCAAGGAGATGCCCGCGCATCTGCCCAACGCATTCATCGCGATCGAGGACCGTCGCTTTTATCACCACAGGGGCATCGACCCGATCGGAATGATCCGGGCCGTGCTGGCGAACCTGCTTCACCGCGGCATTTCGCAGGGTGGTTCGACGATCACGCAGCAGCTCGCCAAGAACCTGTTCCTGGCCCCCGACCGAAAGCTGATGCGCAAACTCGAGGAGGTCATGCTCGCCTTATGGCTGGAGCACAAGTACAGCAAGAACGAACTGCTCGAGCTTTACCTCAACCGCGTCTATTTCGGCTCAGGCGCCTATGGCGTCGAAGCGGCGGCTAAACGCTATTTCGGAAAATCGGCGCGCCAGGTGACGCTCGCGGAAGCGGCGTTGCTTGCCGGTCTCGTTAAATCGCCATCGCGGCTGACGCCGACCAAGAATTTCAATGGCGCGGAGCGCCGAGCTCCAGATCGTGCTCGCCGCGATGTCGGATGCCGGGTTCATCACCGATGATGCCGCAAAGGCCGCGATTGCCTACGCGCCGGCGATCGTCAGGCCGAGCGCTGGCGGGTCCTCGAACTACGTCGCCGATTGGGTGATGGACGTGCTGAACGACCTTATCGGGCCGGTGGACGAGGATGTGATCGTCGATACCACGATCGATGCAGGCCTCGAGGCAGCGGCCGAGAAGGCAGTGGTCGACACGCTGGCGCAGAAGGGCGAACGGGCAGGCGTCGAACAAGGCGCGCTCGTCGCCATGGCGCCGGACGGCGCCGTTCGCGCGCTCGTCGGCGGCCGCAACTATGCGGAAAACCAGTTCAATCGCGCCGTGACCGCGAAACGGCAGCCAGGATCGGCATTCAAGCCGTTCGTCTACCTGACGGCGCTTGAGCATGGCCTGACCCCGGACAGCCTCCAAGACGATCGGCCGATCGAGGTGAAGGGGTGGCGGCCGGAAAACTTCAACCGCGAATATTTCGGCCCGGTGACGTTGACGCGCGCGCTGGCCAATTCGCTCAATTCGGTGTCGGTGCGCCTCACGATGGAATTCGGTCCGACCGCCGTCGTTCGCACCGCGCATCGCCTCGGTATTTCTTCGAAGCTTGAGCCGAACGTCTCGATTGCGCTCGGCACGTCGGAAGTCTCGGTGCTCGAGCTCGTGGCCGCCTATGTGCCATTCGCCAATGGTGGCATTGCCGTGGTCCCGCACGTGGTCGACCGGGTTCGCGCCGCCCATGGCGGCAAGGTGCTCTATGCGCGCAACCCGACGCCGCTCGGCCGTGTCGTCGATCCGCGTTACATCGCCATGATGAATTCGATGATGCGTGACACAGTCACGTCGGGCACCGCCCGCAAGGCGGACCTGCCCGGCTGGGCGGCAGCGGGAAAGACCGGCACCAGCCAGGATTTCCGCGATGCCTGGTTCGTCGGCTATACGGGCCAGCTTGTGACCGGGGTCTGGCTCGGCAATGACGACAACGCTCCGACGCGGAAAATCACAGGCGGCAGCCTTCCGGTGGAGGTCTGGAGCGCGGTCATGAAGGTCGCCCATAAGGGCAAAGCGCCGGGCGATTTACCCGGCAACTTCGAAACGGTCGCTCGCGACGGCGAGAGTCCGCTTCCGCCCGCTCCCATACAGGTGCGTGGACGCGAGCCCGTTCGCCCTGCCGAGGGCACGATCGACGGCTGGTTCCTCGATCGCTTGCTCTCGCGCCACTGACCGGTCGCTGGGACAGTGGATAGCGGCGCCCCTGCGATCAGCAGGCCTCCGCGTGATCACGCCGGCCCGATGTGCCGAGGCCGAGGCCATCTTGCTCGGCGCCATATCGGTGCAGGTCGGTCCCGTGCAAATCAAGCCACAGCTTGGCCCGCTCCAGGTTCGGACAGATGCGGTTGAGCAGCCGCCAGAAGCGGGGCGAGTGGTTCATTTCGATCATGTGCGCACATTCGTGCGCCGCGAGGTAATCGAGCACATAGCGTGGGGCGAGGACGAGGCGCCACGAAAAGGAGAGCGCCCCGCTGGTCGAGCAGGATCCCCATCGGCTAGCCTGGTCCCGGATGGTGACTTGCTGGACCGTCACGCCGAGCCGGTCGGCATAGTTCTGGACCGCGACTTCGAGGTCGCGCTTGGCTTCCCGCTTGAGGTAATCGGTAATCCGCCGCGCGATGTGTTCACCTTCGCCCGCGACGCAAAGAAGCCTGTCGCCCTCGCGATCGGTATCCGTCCAGACGGTGCCCCGACCGCGACAGTGATTAATGCGATGAACGCTGCCGCGCAGCGGCATCTCGGTGCCATGCGCGAACGGGGCTGCCTTTGGCAGCCGATCGAGACGGGTTGCGATCCAGGCGCGATTTTTTCGACGAAGTCGCGGGCTTCGCGAAAACTGCCGCGTGGCGGCATGGTGAGCACGGCCTCCCGCGTCACCGCAACCACGCGCAAGGTATAGCGGCGCGCCTGGCGATGCCGCCGCAGGCGGACGAAGTGAACCGTGCCGTTGCACACGACCGGGATGGCCTGCGGTTCGGCGGGACGACGATAAATGAGGGCGCGCGTGGGCATTGGGATGATCCGGGTCGACCATTGGATAGTGGCACATTCGCCGGATCGACAAGCCGGCATTCTTTGCCGACCGCGACTAACAACGCCTAGCGTATATGGCGCGGGGAACAGCGAAATATAGCGGCTCGAAGGAGTGAAAACGAATTCATTTCATTGAAGGTCGAATTCAGCGGTTGGACACGCGGAATAGTCTTATACTTTCAATATGTTGGAGGACACACAGTTACAGCTTGCAAGCCGGTCCATCGATCGAAGCGATGATGGGGTGTACTTCGAATTCAGCAAGCATGCGTTAGACCCGCAAGCTGGATCAACTCGGCAGTGAGATGGGTGCGCTCGCGGCTTCGCTGCCCGCCTTGCGTCGGTTTCGGACGCCTTGGTGGCGGAAATTCTGAGACAGCACAAAGTCCGAGATACGCGGAGCGATCTCCGACCGGAAACGCGAGCCGTTGAACACCCCATAGTGCCCGACGTCCGGTTGGAGCCAGTGCACCTTCCGATCCTCCGGGATATTGGGGCACAGGCGGTGCGCCGCTTCGGTCTGGCCGACGCCGGAAATGTCGTCGTGCTCGCCCTCGACCGTCATCAGCGCGACGCGCTTGATCTGGGCTGGGTTAACGCGCTCGCCCCGATGCTGCATGCGGCCCAGCGGCAGAGCGTGGCGCACGAACACCGTGTCGACGGTCTGCAAATAATATTCCGCCGCTAGATCCATGACGGCGAGGTACTCGTCATAAAATTCGCGATGTTTCTGTACCCCATCGCCATCGCCGCGAACGAGGTGCCGGAACAGGTTGCGGTGCGCTTCGATGTGGCGGTCGAGATTCATGCTGACAAAGCCGTAAAGCTGCAAAAATCCCGGATAGACGTCGCGCATCATGCCCGGATGCGGGAAAGGCACCTTGGTGATGACATTGCGTCTGAACCAGTCGACGCCGCGGGCGGCGGCCAGTTTGTTCACCGGTGTCGGGTTCACGCGGGTGTCGATCGGGCCACCCATCAGCACCATGGAACGCGGCACGCAAGGTTCGCCCGTCGCCTCCATACGGGCGACCGCGGCCAGCACCGGGACCGACGGCTGGCAGACCGCGATGACATGAAGATCGCCGCCGAGCAGGTGCAGAATTGAGATGACGTAGTCGATGTAGTCGTCGAGGTCGAAGCTACCCGCGCTGAGCGGCACCGTGCGAGCGTCCGCCCAATCGGTGATGTAGACTTCATGGTTGGGCAGGAAGGCCTCCACCGTCCCCCGCAACAGCGTCGCAAAGTGACCGGAGAGGGGTGCAACGATCAACAGTCGCGGCTGCGGCCGGTGCGGAAAATGTTCGATCTTGCGCTCAAAATGCAGCAACCGGCAGAACGGACGCTCCCATATTGCTTCGATGTTGACGGGCACGCGCTCACCATTCACGAGCGTGGTTGCGACTCCCCATTCCGGCCGCCGATAACGCCGAGTGGTGCGCTCGAACAACTCCGCTGCCGCAGCAACGGACTTGCCAAATGTCGTCGTCGACCAGGGATTGAGCGGGTTCCTGAACATCAGCTGCGTCGCATCGGCGAGCATGCGCGACGGGTTTAGCGCCGCCTGGCTCATTTCGTAGACCCAGACATGGGGCCGGCGCGAAAGAGCGCACCTTCGCCAGGCAGTGCAGGGGCGTTCTCCGAATTCGCCGATCGCCATGAAACCCTCATCGAAATTGCTGCATTGCAACAAAGATGATATGCCGTCACGCATCCGTCAATATGCCACTGCCGCTTTGCAACGGCGGTAACCGACGGAACGAAACGCAGAATTCGGTTAATTGCTCGGGCTTGATTAGACCGGCATACGTCCGATTGGATCGCTTCATCGTCAGATTTGCCAGATTGCGCGACCACGTCCCATCAAGGAGCAAGTGGAAAACCCGAGCTTGCCCCCGAAACAGAATGTCCCAGAGCAGCACCGTGCCGATGATGGTGCCTCCTGCCCGGGCGAATAACCTGCATTCTGCCTGGGATAGAACTGGAGGAACCCCCACGTCATCAATTGGATGGCGGGCCAGTAGACACGTTCCGGGAGGCGCGGCCGGGAGGAGCGCAGGAGATACCAATAACGGCGACGCGCCGCCAGAACTCCGGCGGCCCGAAAGCGTATGGCCGGCATCGCGGAAGGGCGGGCTTTCTTCATGGGGGCACCGCTATGGCGCCGGCGCGGCCGCGAGCGACAATCGAGGGAGACATCTCAAGCGTGGCGCGCCATAGCGCCTTAGCAACGCCGGCGGGGTGTCGTGGTCCGCAATGTGTCCGTTTTTCGACCGGCTCGTCCGGCAGCGTAGCGAGAAACTGATGCCGGCCACCGCCATGCCGCGCAGGTAAACCTTAACGAGATTTTCGATTGCGATGGGGCGACGCGGTGACGGACACGGTCACGACTGCGTTCTAAGGTTACGAAAGTTTAAAGAGGACCGACGGTCTGCCCCCATTGCATCAGGGTCGCCCGCCCCTGATTACTGTATCCTGGTATGGTGCTGTAATGACCGACCTTACCGCCGAGCAAAGTCCGCATTCCCTGCGTCAGGTTCGCCTCGATACTTTGGTGCGCCTGCGCTGGCTTGCCGTGCTCGGCCAGGCGGTCGCAGTGCTCGTCGTCCACGATGGCTTCGATTTCGAAGTACCATTTTGGGCCTGTCTCGGCGTCATCGCTGTTTACGCATCGGTGAACGTTGCGCTCCGCCTGCGATTTCGCTCGAACCAGCGGCTGGAACCCCATCATGCGGCCTGGCTCCTCGCCCTTGATATTATCGAACTCGGCGTCTTGTTGTTTCTGACCGGTGGACTGCAAAACCCTTTCTCGTTCCTGTTTGCCGGCCCGGTGCTGATTTCCGCAGCGGCGTTGCCGGCGCGCATGACATTGATGCTGGGGGTGCTCGCCATCGTGTGTGCGACCGTGCTGGTACAGTTTCACTTCCCTTTGCCGTGGCCGGAAGAGGAGCCGCTCGAATTGCCACCGCTCTACATGATCGGCGTGTGGCTGTCGCTGCTGCTTGCCATCGGCTATATCAGCATCTACGCGTTTCAAATCATTGAAGAGTTGCGGCAGCTTTCCGATGCGCTGGTGGCGACCGAACTGGTTCTGACCCGCGAGCATTATTTGTCACAGCTCGATGGCCTTGCCGCCGCGGCCGCTCATGAGCTTGGCACCCCGCTCTCGACCATTCTCGTGGTGGCACGGGAGCTGGAGCGCGAAATCGGCTCCAATTCGCCGCATGCCGAGGACATCCGGCTTTTGCGCGAGCAGGCGCAGCGCTGTCGGGTGATTCTTGGGAAACTCACGGAACTGCCGGCGCCGGGCGAACCGTTCGAGCGGATGAAGCTTTCCGCACTCGTCGAGGAGGTGGTTGCGCCGCTTCGGGACCAAGGCGTCGGGATCGACGTGTCAATCGCGAAGGAAGATCCCGACGAGCCGGTCGGCGCTCGCAATCCGGCCGTTCTCTACGGTCTCGGCAACATCCTGGAAAACGCGGTCGACTTTGCGCGCGAGCGGGTGACAATGGAGGCATTCTGGACGGCCGATCGCGTCACCGTGATTGTTGCTGACGATGGCTCAGGGTTTCCCCCGGAGATCATCGATCGGATGGGCGAGCCTTATGTCACCAGCGAACGCGGACGCCGTATGCGGGGACGCGAAATGCCCGGTCTCGGCCTCGGCTTTTTCATCGCGAAAACGTTACTGGCGCGCGCGGGAGCAAAAATTTCTCTCGAGAACCGTCAGTTTCCCCAGCGGGGTGCGATCGTAAAGGTGCGGTGGAAACGGGTTGATTTCGAGCGCGCTCTGATCTTGGAAAAGCCGATGAAAGAGGCCGCCGAACGTCATGGCGCGCACGCACTGGCACGGCCGCCTCTTGCCGAAAACAATTGAGCGCTTAGCTAAGCTGCATGCGGGCGACGTCGGTGAGGTCGGGCAACGACTAAGGCTTCAGCACTTGAGGCTTGCGATGGTGATGCAAAATCCCGCGGTGACCGGCGATCGTAGTCTTCTGATCGTCGAAGATGACAAATCCTTTCTCCAACGTTTGGCACGCGCCATGGAAGGGCGTGGCTTCGCGGTGACGACGGCCGAATCGGTCGCCGACGGCCTTACGCAGGTCGAGAAGGCGGCGCCAGCCTTTGCCGTGGTCGATATGAGGCTTGGCGACGGCAGCGGGCTTGATGTCATTTCCGCGCTGAAGCAGCGCCGGCCGGACGCCCGCGGCATCGTGCTCACCGGATACGGCAACATCGCCACCGCTGTGACCGCGGTCAAGCTTGGGGCTGTCGACTACATGTCAAAACCGGCCGATGCCGATGATGTAGCGGCGGCTCTCCTCGCTCTCGATGGTCACAAGGCCGAGCCGCCCGCCAACCCGATGTCGGCGGACCGGGTGCGTTGGGAACACATTCAGCGCATCTACGAACTGTGCGGGCGCAACGTTTCCGAGACCGCGCGTCGGCTCAACATGCATCGGCGCACGCTGCAACGAATCCTCGCAAAACGTGCCCCCAAATAAGGCTAATGCGATACGGCGGTGAGCTTGAATCGCTTCCCCATCGGTACTCTCTAAACCTTAGATTTGCACATGACCGAGGTCCGGGAAGTCTGCAATTTTCGGGTCGGCGCGTTCTATCCGCTCAGACCTCGATGCGGCTCGAGGGATCGTCGAGCGCTTGCAGGCGCAGAGCCGCGGCCCGCGCGAAGGCAAGCGTCACGCTTTTGCGTGTCGCGCTATGCAGGCGATGCTCCGGGGCTTCGCGCACGAGCTCGGCGCCAAACTCGTCGGCAAGGATCAGCCCGGCATCGGCGGGAAAGATGTCGAGCGGCACATGCGCCGCCGTCGCAAAGAACAGGCGATCGCAGTGCATGCGGTAGTCGTTCCATTTTCGATCGGCGCGGAAATCTTCGACGGAGGATTTGATCTCCACGATCCAGATTTCTCCATCGCCACCGAGTGCCAAAAGGTCGGCGCGGCGGCCTGATAGCAACGGCAATTCCGAGACGCAGGAAAGGCCGAGGGCAAGGAGCAGTCGCCGTGTGCCGCGGGCGACGGCAAGGGCCGTCGCCGATTGGCGCCGGTCAATGAGGCGCGCGTCGGCCTGCCATCCGCCGGTGGCAACATCCTCGGCGGTCCCCATCAGCGAATGCGGCCAGGATTTCGTCCCGGAGCCGTGCATAAAACCCCCGTCGCCGGATTTACGCCCAGCGCGCAGCGCTCAGCGTGGTTAAGGCAACGAAGTTAATTCAGGCTTGCTCACAGCGGCAAGGGTCGTAGCGTACGCTGGGCGCGGCCTCATTCGAATTGGCGGTATCCGACTACCCCTCTGCCGTCGCGACGCGAACGGTCCAGCGCCGCCTGTCGGACCGGAAAAATGTCAAAGCCCGGTAAGTGACTTTGGTGGTGCGTGTCCCTTGAAGCAAAAATCAAGCGAGTGCAGGTGACGTGCCTCTGTGAAGCCCGCAAGTCCCGCCGCCACGTTCAGCCCCGCTCGCGCCGCCGACGCAGGCTTCAGCGAACCCAGCGTAACTCGATTCCGGCAACACCGGCGGCAATGTTCAATCCCGATTGACCCTGGACCGAAAGCGGTTGCAGTGCGACCGTGCGGTTCGAGCCGCCCAACAGAACGTTCGCCCCGACGCCTGCGACAATCGAAGCCTCGGCGGACGCGCCGGCATAGGTTCCGGCGAGCGCGCCAGCGGGGCGCGAGGTCGGGGAATAGACCGCCCACACCATGACGCCGCCGCCAGTAATTCCGAGGTCAAGGCCGAACTTCGTCAGAGTGCCGTTGTAAAATTCAATCGGACCCGGAATTGATGGGGTGAACGAACAATTGAGCGTTCGCTGCGACCCGACGATCAGCCCAATTCCGGCGGAGATATCGCAGGACAGTGTGCCGGCCTGCACCCGTTCTTGCGCCACCGCTGCCCCGCCGCCAATCCCCGCGGCCACCAACGTGGCCGCGAGCATCACGATCTTGCGCATGTGAACCCCCCGAATGCGGCGGGCCAGGCATCGCCTAGTCCCGGCACCGTCATCCCCGTCCGGCCGGTGAGGCCGGTCATCCCGACGCATGTACTGGAAGTTTAGGCCGTTATAGGCGCTGACGCGGATCCCCCAGCGGTAACGAGTGTGAAGAAGACATTGCAGACCGCGCGCTGTCAACCTGCATCAGCCTTCGGCCCAACCAATTACCTCAAATTCGCACAGAAGCGTTGGATGCGCTCGCAGGCATCCTGCAGCGACGAGGTTGCGGTGGCATAGGAAATGCGGAAAGCCGGTCCGAGGCCGAATGGAGTGCCCTGCACGACCGCCACGCCTTCGGCGTCCAGGAGTTCCGTGACGAAGTCTTCGTCGGTGGTGATCTTCCTGCCGGACGGCGCCTTTCTCGCCGATGGCGCCTTCACATGACGGATAGACATAGAAGGCGCCCTCAGGCTTCGGACAACGCAGGCCGGTTGCCTGGTTGAGCATCGACACACACAGGTCCCGCCGTTCTTTGAAAATCCGGTTGTGCTTGGCAATGAAGTTTTTTGGCCCGTTCAAAGCCTCGACCGCGGCCCATTGCGACACCGCGGCTGGGTTCGAAGTCGATTGCGATTGGATCATCGCCATCGTCTTGATCAGCGGCTCGGGACCGCCGGCAAAGCCGATGCGCCAGCCTGTCATGCAATAAGCCTTCGACACGCCGTTCAGCGTGAGGGTGCGCTCGTAGAGCGCCGGCTCGATTTGCGCGGCGGTCGTGAACACGAAATCGTCGTAGACGAGATGCTCGTACATGTCGTCGGCCAGTAGCCAAACATGGGGGTGCCGAATCAGTACATCGGTCAGGCCCTTGAGTTCGGCGCGCGAATAGGCAGCGCCAGTCGGGTTGGACGGCGAGTTGAGGATGAGCCACTTGGTCTTGGGCGTGATCGCGCGTTCGAGTTGCTCCGGCTTGATGCGAAAACCGTGCTCGGCCGTGGCCGTGACTGCAACCGGCGTTCCCCCCGCCAGCAGTACCATGTCCGGGTAACTGACCCAGTAGGGCGCCGGGATGATCACCTCGTCGTCCGGATTGAGCGTCGCGACCAGCGCATTGTAGATGACCTGCTTGCCGCCGGCGCCGACTGATATCTGGCTCGGCTTGTAATCGAGGCCGTTTTCGCGCTTGAATTTGGCGCTGGCGGCCGCCTTCAATTCGGCGAGGCCGTCGACATTGGTGTATTTCGCGGCGCGGCCTTCGCGGATCGCCTTGATTGCGGCTTCCTTGATGTTGTCGGGCGTATCGAAATCCGGTTCACCGGCGCCGAGGCCGATCACGTCGCGGCCGGCAAGCTTCAGGGCGCGCGCCTTATCGGTCACGGCAATGGTGGCTGAAGGCTTGATACGTTGCAGCTGTTCCGCGAAAAAGCTCAAAACCGTCTCTCCAGGTCAAGTTCGCCGTATCCGGACCAGCACGGCAAGAACTCTTGGCCGCGCGGCCAGGGATGCGCTCCGTAGCGTCCCGACGGGGCTTGATGAACCGCTGATGATTTCGCATCTGCGAAATCATCGTGACTGCCTGCATCTAATCGGAGGCATCGGCGACAGCAAGCATCATGCGCAGGCATGTTCAACCCTCTTTAACGGCAATTCCGTAATAGGTGGTCGTCCAGCGGAGACGAATTGCCATGATCGAGGCGCTGCGGCGCGGCGATTTTCTCACCCGCGAGCGAATGCAATTCGTCTGCTTCGCGTTGCTTGCGGCCTACGTTGCCGCCTTTGCGTTTCTCGCCTTGAGTTCGAACGGTCTCAGCGATTCGTTGGGACGGCCGCTCGGCACCGATTTTTCCAACATCTATGCCGCCGGAACCTACGCGCTCGAAGGCGATGCCGCGGCTCCGTTCGACCCCCCGCAGCAATATGCTCGAGAGCAGGCCATTTTCGGCGCCGCGACCCCGTTCTACGGCTGGCATTATCCCCCGATCTTCCTGTTTGTCGCGGCAGCGCTCGCCCTCTTCCCCTACATGCCGGCGCTGGTGATCTGGCAGGTCGTGACGTTCGCGCTCTATTTGTTGGCGATCCGCGCCCTTCTCGGCGCGACGCCGCTGCTCGGGCGCGACCGGCTATGGCTGCTGCTCGCCGCTGCCTTTCCGGCCGTCTTCGTCAACCTCGGCCATGGGCATAATGGTTTCCTTACCGCCGCGCTGATCGGCGCCGGCCTGGCGCTGCTTGATCGTCGTCCGATCGTGTCCGGCATACTGTTCGGGCTACTCGCTTATAAGCCGCAGTTCGGCCTCTTGATCCCGCTTGCCCTGATGGCGTCAGGGCGGTGGCGCAGCTTCGCGGCGGCGGCTGGAACAGTCGCCGTGCTCCTGATCGCGACGACGTTCACCTTCGGCTTCCCCGTTTGGGACGCATTTCTGCAATCCGCCCATTTCACCCGCACGGTCGTCCTCGAGGCCGGGCAAACCGGTTGGCATAAAATCCAGAGCGTCTTCTCGTTGGTGCGAATGTGGGGCGGTCCGGTCCCGCTCGCCTATGTGGTTCAGGGAGCTGTCACGATCGGTCTCGCGGTCGCGATGGTCTGGCTTTGGCGACGGCCGGTCGATTTCACCCTGAAGGCGGCCGGGCTGATCATCGCTTCGATTCTGGCCACGCCCTACAGCCTCGACTATGACATGATGGCGCTGGCGCCGGCGATTGCGTTCCTGGTGGTCCATGGCGTGGATGCCGGCTTTGCCGGCTACGAGAAAAGCGCGCTTGCGGCGCTTTGGCTCGCCCCGCTGATCGCCCGCGCCGTCGCGCAGGCGGCGCTGTTGCCGGTTGGCGTGCTCGCGATGGGCACGATGCTCGCGCTCGTGCTGCGCCGCGCCAATGAGGACGTGTCCGCTTACGCAAGGCTGGAGGCGACGCATCCGCTTGGATAGGAACGCTTGCCTGCCATGCTTTGCGCGCTCGCAAAAATAACTGACATTGTCGCCTTGGCAGTTTGCCGCACGAAGTTTCCCGTTTCTGCCTCGTGTCGCAGAAGTTATTTTCGCAGCGAGCCCTTAGATGAGGAGCAGTGCGGTTAAGCGAGCCGTATTGAGGTCGTATTTGCCTCCATAGTCGACGCATCCGGTGGTCCCCATCGGTTGGCCGCTCGATGGTCCGGTCCGCGAAAGCTAAATTTCGGCGGCCAAACGATGGGGTGCCCCGCCGAAGTGGCCGCGATCCGGGCATCGCAGACCCAGTCTCGCTGGATCAGGCTGCCGGCCTGACCGCCGCTTCGGGAACACGACGCCGGGACCGCGATGTTCACGCTCTATTCGATGCAGCGTTCGGGCAACTGCTACAAGGCGCGCTTGGCGCTCGCGCAGCTTGAAATTCCATATCGGCTCGTTGAAATCGACATCCTCAAGGGCGAGACGCGCACGCCGGAGTTTTTGGCCCGCAATCCGAGCGGACACGTTCCGTTGCTTGAAGCGGCACCGGGCCGCTACCTTCCCGAATCGGGCGCCATTTTGTGGTACCTCGGCGGCGGTTCACCGCTTGTGCCAGAGGACCGTCTCGATCGCGCCGAAACCCTGCGATGGATGTTCTTCGAGCAGCACAGCCTCGAACCCCATTTGGGGGCAGCGCATTTCTGGCTCGGTCTCGTCAAAGGTGGGCGTGAACTGCAGACCCACGCCGTCGAGGAGTGGATGGAGCACGGCTACCAGGCCCTCCAAGTGATGGAGAAACACCTGCAGACCCATCGGTTCTTCGCCGCCGGCCGCTACACCATCGCCGACATCGCCCTTTATGCCTACACTCATGTCGCCAATGAATGTGATTTCGACCTGACCGGTTTTCCGGCGGTGCGGGGCTGGCTCGGACGCGTCGCCGAGCAGCCGGGTCATGTGACGATGGACTGGC
This sequence comes from uncultured Alphaproteobacteria bacterium, assembly GCA_963844635.1. Taxonomy (GTDB): domain Bacteria; phylum Pseudomonadota; class Alphaproteobacteria; order Rhizobiales; family Xanthobacteraceae; genus JAJPKK01. The sequence goes on along the minus strand of CAWJPD010000005.1, from coordinate 290,613 downwards.
AGCCGGCGGCGATGGCGATCGCGGAGTGAGCGGCTGCAATCAAATTCCGCGACATGTGCGATGGGTCACATCTCCTGCTGGGGAGGTGACGCGGCCCAGCTCGTAAGGTGCGCAAAATCGCCGTGACACGATGCAAACAGTGACAGTCTCCTGGGGGTTTTGCGCACCCTGCGCGTGGTTTCCAGAATCGATGGTCTTAATCGGCCTTCCACGGAATGACGAGGCGCTCGAGTTCCTGGAAAGCGACCGCGGTGATGAGGCCGAGAACGCCGATCACGACAATGCCGACGAACATGTAATCGACCTGGAGCAGCTCCCAGGAATTCCAGATCAGGTAGCCGATGCCGGTCTTGGAGGCGACGAACTCGGCCGCGACCAGCACGACAAAAGATACGGCGAGTGCTATCTTGAGACCGGCAAAGATCAGCGGCAGAGCGCCAAAGAACACCACGCGGGTGAACATCACGTAGGTCGAGGCGCCGTAGTTCTTCGCGACATCCCAATAAATGCGGTCGATATTCGCGGCACCGGCATAGGTGTTGACGATCACCGGGAAGAACACCGCCGTCGCCACAAGCGCGATTTTTGAGGCGTCACCGAAGCCGAAGGCGAGCAGCAAGAGCGGCATCAGCGCGACTTTTGGGATCGGCATCAGCGCTGCGATCAGCGGATCAAAGAAAATGCGCACCGGTTTGAACATCGCCATCAAGAGGCCGATCGCGACCGCTGGCACCGCGCCGATCACGAAGCCCGCGAACACACGCCACAGCGTCGCCGCCGTGTGCATCAGCAATTCGCCGCTGACCGTGAGTTGCCAAAACCGCACTGCGACATCGCTGGGCGCCGGCACGAAGCGGCGATCGCCAAAGCCCATGTCGATCAGCAGCTCCCATACGATCAGCAGCCCAATCGGCGAGGCGAGATAGAGGAGCCGCTCCCCCAGCCGGCCCCGTGCGCGTTTCATCCTTCGCTCTCCTTGCGCGCGCGCATGACTTCTTCTTCCAGGATGCGCCAGATCGCGAGCTTGAGGGCGCCGAATTCGGCGCTCGCCGACAATTCCACCACGTTGCGCGGATGCTTGAAAGGAATGTCGATGACCTCTTTGATCCGCCCTGGCTGCGCCGTCATCACTAAAGTGCGGTCGCCGAGCAGCAGTGCTTCCTCGATCGAATGGGTGATGTAGATCACCGTCTTGCCGGTTTCTTCCCAGATGCGCACCAGCTCCGCTTGCAAAATGACGCGGTTCTGCGCGTCGAGCGCCGCGAACGGCTCGTCCATCAGCAGCATGCCGGGGTCGGTGACGAACGCGCGGGCAATCGCGCCGCGCTGGCGCATGCCGCCGGACAGCTGATGCGGATAGTGATTGCGAAATTTGGTGAGACCGACGAGCCGCAGCGCGTGGTCGATCCGGCGTTTCGCTTCAGCTGAGGCGACCCCTCGCGTCATCAGCCCGAAGCCGACATTTTTCGCGACGCTCATCCACGGGAACAGTCCACTGTCCTGAAAGACCATGGCGTTGGCGACGGGGAACTCGCCGGCATCGACATCGAAAGTTCCGCCGGTTGCGGTATCGAGCCCGGCGAGGATACGCAGCAAGGTGGACTTGCCGCAGCCGCTGGGTCCGACGATGCAGACGAATTCGCCGCGCGCAACCCTCAGGCTGACGCCGTCGAGGGCAACGACGCGCCCGGCTCCGCTGTCGTACTCCTTGCGCAAATTTGAGATCGCGATCGCTGCGCCGCGCCGCTCCGCCATCCTCTCGCCCTTTCGGACCGCGCGCCGCCCGCGGCCTGCGACCTGTTTGCGAGCCGCCGAGCCGGCACTTCGCCCGCGAGACGATCAGCGGCAGCCTTCGAGCTTCGAGTCCGTGTTGGCGAGGACGAAGGGACCGAGCTTCTGCACCGCGTAATCGGCGTAGCTCGTATCGACGAGCCGCTCTGGTGAAAAGCGGGCATGAGCGAAGCCGTTCTTGACGAACCAGTCCTGCAGGTCGAGCATGCTCGCGGTGTTGATCCGGCCGTCAGGGCTGCGTGCGGGCCACGGATACTTGTAGAGGATTTCCGGGCGTCGCTCCGAGCCGTGCCGGATCAGCGCGTCGATGATCTGTTCTTTGATCGGTGCGCCGTGATAGGCATTGCAGTAGTCGCGCACGCCGCGCAGATAGGCCGTGTAGAAGTTGCGGACGATCTCGCGGTTCTTGTTCGCCCAGTCGGAATTGACCATGAGGACCGCGATCGTCATCGGTCGCGGTGTGACAACCTCGTCGGCCCACGCGAGCGGCATGGCAAGCTTCTGATCGAGGAATTCCGAGACGAAGGGTGGAATCAGAATGGCGGCGTCGACAGCCTTGTTGGCGAAAGCGAGCGCCATCTGCGTGAAGGGAATGACCTTCAGCTCCACGGCGGAAATCGGTACGCCGGCAGTCTCCAACATCTTGCCGATCTCATAGGTCGAAACCGAGCCGGCGCCATTGGTGCCGATCGTGCGTCCTTTGAGCTGGGCGAGACCGGTTACGCGGTCTTTCAGGTCTGGCCTCAGCATCAGGCTGTGACCGATCGGCGTCGACACACGATCTGAGATAATGATGATCGGCAAGTTCTTTTCGATCGCGTTGAAATAGCCCGCCGCGATGCCTCCCGCGACGAACTGGAGGCGGTTGGTCGCGAGCAGCGCGATTGTGTTCGAGGACGTGTCGATGTCATCAATTTCGAGCCGGATGCCGGCTTCCTTGAAATAACCTTTCTCGACCGCGATCAGCTCCGCTCCATTGGCGACCGAACGTGCCATGCCGATATGGATTGTCGTCTCCTGGGCGGCGGCTACGCCGACGCCGACGATGCTGAACGCGGCGAGCATGATCAGACGCAGCGCAGTCATGTTTCCTCCTTGACCCTTGCCGGGCCGCTCGTTCGTGCCGCGACTTTGGCGATAGCGTCGGCAAAACCTTGCGAATGACCAAGCGCGTCGCTCAGGACTGAGATACCGCCCTTCGTGGTTGCGGTCGAGGGCCATCACGACGCGCAGCTACCTGCTGGACGCCGGCAAAGGGCTGAAAGAAATGATTTTGCAGTGCACTGCGAACATCTTTGGCGTTGTGATCTCATGGGCTAGGCTGCGGCAAAGACGGGTCGCTGAATCGCAAATTGCAGCGCCGAGAAAGGGATAGCCGTACGCACGCCACAAGAGCAATTTTTCGCCGGCATGGGAACTATGAACGCCGGCCGGTATTCCGTCTTCAGTGGCGGGTCGATGCACGGCAAGGCGCGCCGATCGGGATGAACACCAAACACGTTCCAGCACGTCTGGTGTTTCGATCGCGGTGATACTCAACCGGCGCCGTCACATTTGAAGACGAGGACCACCGAAAAGACGACAGGAGAAAGCGGTATGTGCGACTATAGCTTGCAGCACGTTGCGACCCGCCCGGCAAAGGTCGGCGACAGATTGGTCGCCACGAAGTTCACCAACTCCATCACCCGCGGCTTCGCCGAGATCGGCGAGCCGAACGTGGCGGTGTGCCTGCTTCCCGGCACCGAACTTGTGTTCGACAAGGACGTGGAATGCGACCATGTCCTCGGCTTTTTCCCTTCGCGGAAAATGCGGTCGAACCTCGCGCGCTTCCGCCAGATCAATCTCGACAACCCCCACGAGCATCACGATGCCCTTGAGTTCCCAAATGGGCAGGTCGTGCTTTTGACGCGCCTGTGCGACGGCCAGAAGGCGACCGTGCTGCAGTTGCCGGCGGTCCCGGCGGGCCAGGAAGGCGCAGAGCCGCATGCCGAAGTCCGGCGTGTGACCTTCGTGGAGTAAATCGCGCATCGTCCGGCGGCTTTGAAGATTGTCCTGTCGCATGCGGCCGTGACCCTGCCGCATGGATGGGCATCGTTGTGATTCCTGACGCCCTGCAATAGACATGGCCGGAAAGATGAGGGCGCGGCCATGCTTTCCGATGCCGACCGCAACAAGGCAGCGGACATATTGATGAGGGCGGAAGGCGATCGCCAGCAGGCGGTTCAGCTCTCAAAGACCTTTCCCCACCTCACGATCGATGACTCCTACGCGATTTCAAGCGAGGTCGCCCGGCGCAAGGTCGCGGCTGGCGCCCGCCTGATCGGACACAAAGTCGGCCTCACCTCCAAAGCGATGCAGCGCTCATCGCAGATCGACGAGCCAGATTACGGCCATCTATTCGACACCATGATGATTGCCGACGGCGGAAAAGTGCCGCACGAACGGTTTTGCCTGCCCCGCGTCGAGGTCGAACTCGCTTTCGTACTCGGCAAGGCCATGAAGGGTCCGGGCGTGACCCTGGTCGACGTGTTGCGGGCGACCGAATACGTGGTGCCGGCGCTTGAGATCGTTGATGCGCGCATCCAAGACCCCCGCAAAATCCTGGATACCGTTGCGGATAATGGCGCGGCGGCAGGCATTGTCATCGGCGGCCGGCCGGTCGCACCGATGGAAGTCGACCTGCGCTGGGTCGGCGGCATCATGTACCGGAACGGCGAGATCGAGGAGACGGGGGTCGCCGCTGGCGTGCTCGGCCATCCGGCGCTGGGCGTCGCTTGGCTGGCCAACAAGCTCGGCAGCCATGGGGTGGGGCTTGAACCCGGGCACCTCGTGCTCGCCGGTTCGTTCACCCGCGTGGTGTTCGCCCGCAAGGGCGACACCCTGCACGGGGATTTTGGGGCGCTGGGCGGCATCGCCGTCCAGTTCGTCTGAAAGTGCGCGGGATGGAGCTGCCGCGCAACAGCTTCAAGCACGCGATTGCCTCCGGCAAGCTCCAGATCGGATTGTGGTGCAGCCTCTGCAGCAATATCGCAGCCGACGTGGTGCGCGATTCCGGGTTCGACTGGCTGCTGCTCGACACCGAGCATTCACCGAACGAGGTCCCCGATCTATTGATTCAGCTCCAGGCGCTCGGCGGGGGAACGGCGACGCCTGTGATCCGGCCGGCCTGGAACGACACGGTGCTGATCAAGCGTTGCCTCGACATCGGCGCGCCGTCGCTGCTCATCCCTTACGTGCAGAATGCCGACGAAGCGGCACGCGCCGTTGCCGCCGTTCGATATCCGCCACGTGGGGTCCGTGGCGTTGCCGCAGCGAGCCGCGCCAGCCGCTACGGCCGCGTCGCCAATTATCTGAGAAATGCAAACTCGGAAATCTGCCTGCTAGTCCAGGTTGAAACCGCCAGCGCATTGGAAGAGCTGGAGACGATCGCCGCGGTCGAAGGGGTCGACGGCGTTTTCATCGGTCCGTCCGATCTCTCCGCTTCCTTGGGGCATGTCGGAAATCCCGCTCATGCGGATGTGCAGAAGGTGCTGGAAACATCGGTGCAGCGCTTGAGCGCAATTGGCAAGCCTGCCGGTATCCTGACCGGCAACGAGGACGAGGCGCGCCGCTACATCGGCTGGGGCTACACCTTCGTCGCGGTCGGCTCCGACGTCGGACTGCTGGGTCGCGGCGCAGACGCTTTGGTTGCGAAATTCCGCGCCTGAGCTGGGGTGCGGACGCCATCAACGCGATCCGTCATCCGGTCCGGCCGGAAAGGTGACTTGCTGGGGACAACGCCGTACATTGACGTTTGCCAGTGAGGCGGTGACACACTGCGCGCTGTCACCCGGTCGAATGCCGATCGGCCTGCGAACGGCGTGCATGACAACCATCGAACCTGTGAGCGACACGCAAGATCGTTCAACGCAGGCACAAGGAGAGGAACGATGTCCAGACCCCCCGCAGTCCTGCTTTTGGCTGGCTGCGCCTTCGCCGGCTTCACCGGCGTGGCAATGGCGGCTGAACCGGCCGCTTCCAGGTCGACGCCGCCCGATTTCTCCTCCAACGGGGTCGGATGGGTCTCCATTTTGCGTGATTTCGAGGCGGTCCCCGGCAGTCCGAAGCTCGTCACCAACGATGAGTCTCATCCCTATGTGCTGAACGGCACAGCGGCCCAGCCGACCTACCGAGTTGCCAACCTCGACAACTCGAACCTGACACCCTGGGCGAAGGAGAAAATGAAAGCGGCGAACGAAATCGTGCTCGCCGGCGGCATCGGCTATACGGCACGGTCGAGTTGCAAGCCGGCGGGCGTACCAGGCTTCATGCTGTATGTCATCAACCCGGTCTATTTCGTCCAGACGCCCAAGGAAGTTTTGATGATCTATTCGGGCAATGAGGAGGTGCGTCACATCTACATGGATGTACCGCATTCCGCGAACCCGAAGCCGGACTGGTACGGCGAATCGGTCGGCCACTACGAAGGCGATACGCTCGTCATCGATACGATTGCGCAGAACGAGCGCACCACGATCGATAATTTCCGCACGCCGCATTCGGACAAACTGCATGTCACCGAGCGCTGGCGGCTCACCGAAGGCGGCAAGGTGCTCGAAGTAGGGATTCGGGTGGAGGATCCGGCGACGTATGTCCAGCCGTGGTCGGGCATCCAGCGCTATCGCCGCGTCCAGACGCCGATCTTCGAAGAAGCCTGTGCCGAGAACAACACCCAGTTCGACTACGGCATCCCGATCGCCAAAGCATCGGATTTTTGAGCAGCCCGAATTGTCCAGCAACGGACCCGGCCGGTCGCAAGCCGCGCGAGCTCTCCACCACGGCGCCCTCGCCGAGCGGAGCGCGGCAGGAGGGCGGCTCTCCGGGAAGAAGTCGCGAGCGAAGCTGCCGACGTGAAGCATCATATTCTGATTGCGGGCGGCGGCATTGGCGGCATGGCCGCGGCGCTTGCTTTGCTTCACCGCGGGCATGATGTGGACGTGTTCGAGCAGGCGCCGGAGCTGAAGGAATTCGGCGCCGGCGTCCAAATCAGCCCCAACGGCACGCGGGCGCTTGCCGCACTCGGTGTGTTCGACGCTTTGCAGCGCTTGTCCTGCAACACGCAGGGCAAGGAAGTCCGGCTTTGGAATACCGGCCGGACCTGGAAGTTGTTCGACCTCGGCACTGAAGCGATTGCGCGCTACGGTTTTCCCTATGTCACGGTGTTTCGGCCTGACTTGCTTCAGGTTCTTATCGACGCGGTCAGGGCGTTAAAGCCCGATGCGCTTCATCTCGGCAAGCGCGCCGCAGGCGTCACCCAGCATGATGGCGGCGTGACCCTGCATCTCGAAGACGGTGATATCGTCGAGGGAGACGGCCTGATCGGGGCGGACGGAGTCCACTCGCGCATCCGCGAAAACCTGTTCGGCGGCGATCAGCCGAGATTTCTTGGCATGATCGCCTGGCGGGCCGTGATTCCTGGAGACCTCGTCCCAAAGCGGATCAGCCGCAGCAAGGCCGTCAACTGGATCGGGGTGGGCGGGCATGTGGTCCATTACCCGCTGCGCAGTGGCCAGCTCATGAATTTTGTCGGCATCGCCGAACGAAATGACTGGCAGGTCGAGTCATGGAATGTGCAGGGAACGACGCACGAATGCGCGAAGGATCACGCCGGGTGGCATCCGGACGTGCATGATTTCATCGCCGCAGCGCCAAGCCTGTTCAAATGGGCGCTGATGGGCCGCGAGCCGATGACACAATGGACGCAGGGCCGCGTGACGCTGCTTGGCGACGCTTGCCATCCGACCTTGCCGATGCTCGCCCAAGGTGCCGTCATGGCGATTGAGGACGCGGTTATTCTCGGCCGCTGCTTCGACAAATATGATGATGTGCCGACGGCGCTGGAGCGCTATCAGCACGCCCGCATCGAGGTAACGGCGCGAAAGGTGAAGGGTGCGGGCGACAATGCCATCCGCTTCCACAACCCGGCGCTGTCGAGCGAAGCGGGGGCAACCACCTATGTGGACCGCGAATGGAGCCGCCACGCTATCATCCGGCGCTATGAATGGATATTTTCCTATGACGTCAACACGGTCGAAATTTGAAGTCCTGGGCCGCGGCAGCGCTGGGGCGCGTGTCCCCGCCCACGATGCCGTTGCGTCGCGGGTGGTCGCGCGATCGTTGGTCGATTGCCGGCGCGCGGCAACGGCAAGGATCGTTCCTGCGACAAATGCGTTGGCGGATTGGCGGAAGAGGGCTCGCGCTGAACGGCTACTCGGGACCGTGACCGGCTTGAAAGCACGGCCTGCTCTCATTCGTCTCGAGATTTTGTGCCCGACTCCATTCAAGGGATTCGCACCATGGCGTCCTTGAGCAACTGGAAGGTGCCCTCCGACGTGCAACCCAAGTCGGGGGATTACGCCTATGATCTTGAGGCAGCGATCAGCTCCGTGGTTGGATTGCGGTCCGTCGTTCCCGACGATGCTTTTACTGCGCAAACTTTGGGCACCGAACGCGCCGGCAACGGCGTCGTGATCCGCGACGGTCTGGTTCTCACGATCGGGTACCTGATCACTGAAGCGGAGTCGATCTGGATCAGTCCGGGCGCCGGCGCGCCGGTACCTGGGCATGGCCTCGCCTATGACCAGGAGAGCGGTTTCGGCCTCGTGCAGGCGCTGACATCCCTCGACCTGCCTTCGCTGCCGATCGGCGAATCCGCCCGGGCGCAGATCGGGGATAGGGTCGTCATCGCCGGCTTTGGCGGGCGGCAGCGCTCGGTCGCGGCACGCATCATCGCCAAACAGGAATTCGCTGGCTATTGGGAATATGTTCTCGACGAGGCGATTTTCACGGCGCCGGCGCACCCCAATTGGGGGGGCACCGCGATGATCGGCGCCAGCGGGGAACTGCTCGGCATCGGCTCGCTGCAACTGGAACAGGGACGTGAGAAGAGCAGTTCGGGACATCTCAACATGATCGTCCCAATCGATCTCCTCAAGCCGATCATGGACGATATGGTGGGCCACGGTCGCCCGAACCGATCGCCGCGGCCATGGCTCGGTCTTTACGCCGCCGACATCGAGGACCGCATTGTCGTCATCGGAATTGCCGAACAAGGGCCGGCGGCGCGCGCGGGACTGCGTACGGGCGACATCGTGGAGACCGTCGCCGGCACCCCCGTCGATGATCTTGCCGGGTTCTTCCGAATCATCTGGTCGCTCGGCAACGCTGGCGTCGATGTCCCGATTCGCGTCGAGCGCGACGGCCGCAGCCTTGAGCAGAAGATCACCTCGGCGGACCGCAGCCGCTTCTTTCGGAAGCCGAAGCTGCATTGAGCATGTCGCCCGGCTGGAAAGCGACGCCCGACAATTGCGCCCTTGAGGAGATAACTCCTTTTATAACGTGACCGTCACGAGCTCATTGCGAGCGCCAGAAACGTGCTGGATCATTTCGGGATTCATACATTACGTTGTCGCCAATCGAGATTGAATGCCGGTTACTTGCGGATACTGACCGCGGTATGGTTCGCCGACCCAGCGGAGGGATCAAGCATGCGACGGCGCGACTTCATCGGGCGCTTCGGCGCAGCGGCTGCAGTTTTCAATGCCTGGCCGCGTGCAACGCGGGCCCAGCAAGCCGGCGGCTCGCGCCGAGTCGGTGTGCTCATGGGCAGCGCCGCGATCGAGTCGGTTGCGCAATCATACCTCGCGGCCTTTTCGCAAGGATTGCGTCAGTCGGGCTGGACCGAAGGTCAGAATATCCGCATCGACGTTCGCTGGAGTGAGGGCAATGCTGGTCTTGCTCCGGGTTTCGTCGCGCAACTTACAGGTTTAATGCCAGACGTAATCCTTGCCGACAACACGTTCAATCTGGCGGCTGTCCGGCAGGCTAACAACACAATCCCGGTGGTGTTCGTCGAGATCGCCGATCCGGTGAAGCAAGGCTTTGTTTCGAATGTAAGACACCCGGGCGGTTTGACCACCGGCTTCAGTCTGCTCGAATACTCCCTTGGCGGCAAATGGATGGACTTGCTCAAGCAGGCGGCCCCAGGCCTTACCCGCGTTGCTTTCATGAGTCACCCGGACGACCTCTATCAAAAATTGTTCTTACCGGTCATGAAGGGCGCGGCTCCCTCGCTCGGGCTCGATGTCACGGAGGTGCAGGTTCGGACGACTGCCGATATCGAACCTGCTTTGGCGAACTTCGCGCGCGCGTCGAATGGTGGGGTGGTGTTGCCCGGTGGAGCCTTTCATATATTGCGATTTCCGCTGATTGCCGACTTGACGCGTCGGTACCGCCTGCCTTCGATTGCCTCAAACCCCGAGTTTGCCGAAAGCGGAGGTCTGTTAGCATACGGCCCAAGCATTATCGATCGACAAAATCAGTTTCGGCAAGCCGCAACCTATGTCGATCGTATCCTCAAGGGAGCCAAGCCCGGCGATCTGCCCGTGCAGGCGCCGACGCGATACTCGTTCGCCATCAATCTCAAGACCGCGAAGACGATCGGTGTCGACATATCACCTTCGTTGTCCGCTCTTGCCGATCGGATCATAGAGTAGACGCCGACAGCGTGCGCAAACTCGCCATAAAACTGTGCCAAATTGCAGTGCATCGCGTGCGACTTTGCGCACCCTACAGAGCTGACCCTGCCCCTATATATCCAAGTAGGAGGCCGGCGAACTCGAAATACATCACCTGCTTAGAGAATGTACGTCGCCCGATCCGGAGGAAGGCCAAAGTGAGACCTGGGCGTACATCCCGGGGAGCAGTTTTTCGTCGGGATTCGGCAGATCGACTTCGATACGCATCGTCCGGGTGGTTGGGTCGAGCGCAGCGGAGACGCGGGTCACACTCCCAAGTACGGTCTGCCCGTCCGGTCCGAACAACCGCACTTCCGCCATCCAGCCCGGACGGACGGCGGCGGCATTCGTCTCCGGCACGTCGGCGAAAACTCTGACCTTGTCGATCTCTTGACAGGTGAACAGAGGGGCCATTGGCCGGTTCGCCGTTCCCGTTTGCACGAGGTCGCCAGGGTTGATTGTTCTGTGCGTGATGACGCCGTCATAGGGCGCAACAATTCTTGTATACTGGAGAAGAGCTTCGAGGCGGTGCTGATCGGCAATAGCGGCTTCGAGGTTTGCTTCCGCCAGGCTGACGTCGGCTTCCCCGGCTGCGACGTTGGCGCGCGATACCCCTTCCTTGCCCCGCTGTTCGTCAAGATCCTGCTGCGAGGCAGCTTTCGAGACGACGAGTTGTTCCTTTCGCCGCAAAGTCACCTGCTGCAAAACAAGGTCTGCCTGCAGACCGACGAGCCGACGCTTTGAAACCTCGAGCGCAGCACGGTTCTGTTGCACGGTCGCATAGGCCCTTTGGAGTTGCTGGCGCAATTCCGGGTCGTCGATCACTGCGAGGAGCTGATTTTTGCTGACGTGGTCGCCAATGTCGGCGTGGACCTCGGTAACAAAGCCGGAATCCTTGGCATAGAGAGCGGTGGCAAAAAACGCCTGCACCGTTGCCGGAACGATAAGCGCCGGAGCTGCAGCGGCACTCGCTCCTGTCTCGGCAGACCGTATTTGCACCGTTTGGGGGAACATCAGCGCGGCGGTCGCGACCGCGAGTGCACCAAAACTTCGCCAGGAAGACCGTCTGCGCATTTCAACAAGGAGTGCAGAAATGCAGCGCACTTGCCGAGTGAGAGGGGAGATCATGGCCATCACCGCGCTTCACCGGCCGTCTCGTTGTGAGCTTGCCGAACTTCGCTCTCGGATGAGCCAACAACCGCCCAGGCCAGCACGAGCTGGTCGCCACGGGAGTCGGCCGGATGCAATGAGACGCTTCGACGGGATTGCTTGCTTTGCAGCATCGCGAAGATCGCAGGCAGGACGATCAGGGTCGCGACGGTCCCGCCGGCGAGGCCGCCAACGACCGCACGACCCAGCGGGGCAGTCTGCTCGCCGCCCTCGCCCAAGCCCATCGCCATCGGCAGCATGCCAGCGATCATGGCAAAAGTCGTCATGATGATGGGACGCAACCGGCCCGCCGCACCCATAACGGCGGCCTGGAACGCATCGGCGCCCGCCATCCGATCGCGTTCGGCGAATGTGACGAGCAGGATTGCGTTCGCGACCGCAACTCCGATTGCCATGATGGCTCCCATCAATGATTCGATGTTGAGCGTAGTCCGGGTCACGAACAGGGCAATCACGACACCGGCGACAACACCCGGCATGGTCAACGCCACGGCGAGGGAGAGCCGGAACGACTGAAAATTCGCCGCCAAAAGCAGGAAAATAGCGACGACGGCGACAAGCAGCCCGAGTTGCAAACCGCCGAACAGCTCCTGCATCGGGACGACCTGTCCCCGAATCGCGACGTTCACCCCTTGCGGCGGCCGGCCCAGCTTGTCGATGGCTTGGGACACTTGGTCCGCGACCTCGCCAAGATGACCGCCACTGATGTTTGCACCGAGAACCAGCATGCGCTGCATGTTATAGCGGTCGTACTCTCCAAGCACGGTCGACTGCGTGACATCGGCTACATTGCGCAGGTCGATCTGACCATTTCCGACTCCGCCCGATGGGAATGTTCTTGACCTCTTCGAGCGAGTTCATTCGCCGCGGCGGCACCTGGACCTGTACCTGATAGCCGATGCCGCTGTTGGGATCGGGCCAGAAATTGGGGACTGTGAATCGGCTCGATGAAGTCGCCTCGGTCAGTGATCTGTCCGATCTGGTCGGCCGTCACCCCGAGCATGCCGGCCATTTGCCTGTCGATGTCCACCTTCAGCGCGGGATAGTCGAGCTCCTGCTCGAAGGCGAGATCGCGAAGCGTGGGCACGGTCGCGAGTGCATCGCGGATTTGCTCGGCGAAGGCCCGCGACTTCTTGAAATCAGGGCCGCTGACGGCGACCTCGATCGGTGAGGGTGCACCGAAACTCATGACCTTGCTGACGATGTCGTTGGGTTCGAAGCTGAAGCGGGCTTCGGGCATTTGCTGAGGCAACAGCTTGCGCAGACGTTCCTGCAGCTCGGCCACGCGGATACCCGCAGTGCTTTTGAGCTGCACCTGAAGGGCCGCCTCTTCGGGACCGCTGGTCCAGAGATAAATGGTATTGATCGGATAGGCGGCGTTCTGGACACCGATAAACCCCAGCGTGATCTCGATGTTTTCAGGCCCGACTTCGCGGGCGATGATCTCGAGCGCCTGGTTGGCAAGCCGTTCGGTCTCCTCGATCCGGGTGCCTGGTGGAACCCGCGCAGTTTAAGGGCGAACTGGCCGGAACCAACCGACGGAAAGATTTCACGGCCCAAGCTGCCGCCGAGCACAACCACGACCAACGGCCGTGAGCAATCAAATAAATCGCAAAGACGGCCAGCCGCCGTGCCACGATCCGCTGGGCGAAGTGGCGATAGCTGTCGCGAAAGCGATCGAAGCGCGTGGGTCCGCCGGCGTGGACGGCGTTCGTCTTGGAAAATAGCCAGACGACAAGCACCGGAACCAAGGTCGAAGAAAGAACATAGGATGCGATCATCGCGAACCCGACCGCAAGCGCCAACGGTATGAACAGGTTGCGAACGGCCCCCTGCATGAAGAATGCCGGCACAAAGACCGCAAGAATGCAGACCATCGACAGGAAATTCGGAAGCCGGGTTTCCAGCGTGCCGTCGTAGGTCGCTTGGGCGAGGCTACCCCCCCGAGCAGAGATGTGCATGTACGTTCTCGATGACGACGGTTGCCTCGTCGACCAGCACTCCGACGGCGAGCGCCAAGCCGCCGAGTGTCATCAGGTTGACGGTTTGTCCCGAGGCCCACAGGGCGAGCGCGGCCGCCAGGATCGCAAGAGGGATGTTGACCACCACCACAATGGCGCTGCGCCAGTCCCGCAAAAAGAGCATCACCATCAGCCCGGTCAGCACAGCTCCGAGCAGTCCCTCCTCGGTCAAGCCGAAAATCGACCGCGTCACATAGGGCGACTGATCGAATTCGTAGCTGACCTTGACGCCTTCCGGCAGCACCGACTGGAACTTCGGCAGGTTCGCCTTGACCAGATTGACGACGCTCAGCGTCGAGGCGTCGGCACGCTTGGTGACCGCGATATAGACGGTGCGGCGGCCATTGACGAGCGCGTATCCCGTTTCGATGTCGGAGCTGTCCTCCACATTGCCGATGTCGCGAACGAAAATCGTGCGGGTCCCGTCGGAACGGATGGGCACGTCGCCAAGGCCGCGAACATTGCCGATCACCGAATTCACCGGCACGATCGGCATCATGCTTCCGAAGCGCACATTTCCCGAAGGGCTGATGGAATTTCCCTTGGTGAGCGCTTCGACGACCTCTTCCGGACTCATGTTGTAGGCGCGCAGCCGGTCGGGATCGACATTGACGACGATTGCGCGCGGCGCTCCGCCGAATGGCGGCGGTGCTGAGACGCCGGGCAGAGTTGCAAACAGAGGGCGCACCTTGAACAGCGCGGCATCCTGCAAGTCCTTCAAGCCCAGCTTGCCGGTCTCGTCCGTGAAGACCAGGTCGCCGACCGGGACGCTACCGGCGTCGAACCGCATGACGAATGGCGGCACCGTTCCGACCGGCATGAACGCGCGCGCGCGGTTCACGTAGGACACCGTCTCCGCCATGGCGCTCGCCATGTTGGTGCCCGGATGGAACTGAAGCTTGATCAGGGCCGCGCCTTGAATGGACTTCGATTCCACGTGCTCGATGCCGTTGATATAAAGAAAATGGTATTCGTAATAATTGACCAGAAACCCTTCCATCTGTGCCGGGTCCATGCCGCCATAGGGCTGGGCGACGTAAAGAATTGGGACCCCGAGATCGGGAAATATGTCGCGCGGCATCCGCGAATGCCAAGTATGCCGGCAAGGACCGTGGCTATGACCAGCACCACGACCGTGAAAGGCCGGCGCATGGCAAAGGCAACCATATTCATCGGGCTGATCTCTACGGGCCTGGCCGGACGAAGATGGCCTCAAATCCGTTCGAGGGTCTGGAAGATTAGACGGGACGGGCGACGAAGAATGTTAAGAATTGTCAAGGCTATCGCTGGATTAGCGCCGTCGTGGCAGATTCTGCCGCCCGGATGGTGTGCAACACGAAACAAGCGCTCGTGGAACCGGGAGCTTAGATTAGGGTACCCGCGAAAATAACTGGATCGGTTTCAAAGCCGTTCGCCGAAATCGGGCTGCTGATTTCTGCCGATCGTCGGAGCAGCTATTTTCGCGGGAGCTTACATCGAACTCAAGTCAGCATGCCGCAGCGAGCAAGTCCCAAACGGCATGATTGCGATGCAAGTCCTGCTCGTCGATGACGATTTGGAACTTGATCAGATGCTGACAGAATATCTCTCCGCGGAAGCATTTGATGTCGTGAGCGCCGCAGACGGAGCCTCGGCATTGGAGCTGCTCGCGCATGAGAGCTTTGATTTGGTCATTCTTGATGTCATGCTGCCGTCTCTGAACGGGTTTGATGTTCTAAGGCAGCTCCGGCAAAGCCGAGCGGTCCCGGTGATCATGCTGACCGCGAGGGGCGAGGATACTGATCGCATCCTGGGTTTGGAGCTGGGAGCCGACGACTATCTCGCGAAGCCATTCAATCCGAAGGAGTTGCTTGCCCGAATGCGGGCCGTCCTCAGGCGCACGAGTGCTGAAGCGAAACGGCCCGGCGAGCCGATTATGATCGGTGCGCTGCACCTTGATCCATCCACATTTGAAGCAAACATTCATGGTCAACCCATACGCCTGACCATCACCGAGTTTCGTGTTCTGGAATTCCTGATGCGTGTTCCGGGTCGCGCTCAGTCGCGAGAACTATTGACCGACAGCGTGCTGGGACGCCGCTTGTCGCCCTACGACCGCAGTATTGATACCCACGTAAGCAATCTGCGGCGCAAGCTGTCGGAGCGCGAGGATGCCGGAGTGAGAATACGCAATGTACGCGGCGCCGGTTATATGCTCACGGTGATTGGCGGCCCATGAGAACGCTATATTTTCGTATTTTCCTGTCTTTCTGGCTGGCCATGGTCCTGATCCTTGGTGGCGCCGTTGCGGTCACGGCGACGGTCGCCTGGTATCGGATCACGTTGCTCAGCAGCATTGATCCGGCCGACGTGCTGGAGGGCGCGAATGCCGCTTTGCACGACAACGGCATGATTGGATTGAAAGCATGGCTGGCAACGGTCGTCGGCGCACACCCTGATCTTGACATCTACGTCGTCGATACGAATGGCGACGATATCTTGCAGCGATCCTTGCCCGAGCACGTGGTCCAATGGCTCGTACTCGATGGCAGGCCGCCGAAGGAAGGGTCGAACAATGTGCATTACTGGCCTTATGGCTATGATTGGTCGCCGCATGGCGTTACGGCATCTCACCAATCGGGTTTCAACCGAAGCCATCTGTTAGCCAATCCGAAGATCATTGCTCCGGATGGAACGGCCTACACGCTCTTGGTGGCCTGGTTCGGGGCAACCCCGATCGATGTCCTTGGCGCCGATGGCATAACGATTCCGCTGCTGCTCATTGCGATAGGCATCAGCGCGGCGGTTTGCTGGTGGCTGGCACGCTATATCAGCAGCCCGGTGACGAAGTTGCAGGCGATCGCGCGTACGCTCGCCGCCGGTGATCTCGATGCGCGCGTGGACGAGCAGATTTGCCGCCGCCGCGACGAGCTCGGTATCCTGGCCCAGGACTTCAATCAGATGGCGGCGCGGCTGAAGTCACAGATTGCTTCGAAGGAGCTGCTGCTACGCGACATCTCGCACGAGTTGCGTTCGCCGCTGACCCGACTGCGCGTCGCCCTTGGTCTTGCCCAACGCGACATGACGACCGCAATATCGGCGTGCAGTTGGAACGGATCGAGCGCGACATTGAACGGCTCGACGCTCTCATTGGTGAAACGCTCCAGCTGTCGCGGCTCTCCGAAGCGGAACCGACCTTTGCGCGCGAGACGCTGGAGATTGGGCACTTGGTCAGGAGGTGGTGGAAGACGCCTATTTTGAAGCGAGCGCTGAAGGCAAGTCTATTCGGCCTGAGAAGATTTCGGGGCTGTCAGCCGTCGGCAATTTCGAGTTGCTGCGACGTGCCTTCGACAATGTCATTCGGAATGCCATCAGGTTTGCACCGGTTGGGACCAGTGTCGAGGTCTCCGCTCGCGTTGATAACGGGGCACCGATCGTCGCGGTCCGCGACCATGGACCCGGCGTACCGGAACGCGATCTCAATCGCATTTTTGAAGCATTCTATCGTGTCGCCGAGGCACGAGAACGTACCACGGGAGGCGTCGGTCTCGGTCTGGCAATTACCTCTCGCATCATGGCGCTGCACGGCGGCAGCGCAAAGGCGCGAAACGCGGCCGACGGAGGACTCGTCGTCGAGCTGTGTTTTCCGAGGGCTGAGTTCATACCCCCAGTTCGCGCAGCCTGATCAGTGGCGTTGCTTGCTCCTTTGGCGGGTGCGGGGCCTGACCGGGTGCATTGACCCCTCATGGCGAACACTGCGCGCCGCCATTAACCTGAATTAACGAGGAACGCGGGCAACGGGGATGTCGTTCAATTCGTCATTGCCCCCGCGCAAGGTTGCTCGTACATATGAGCGGGGGAGGCCGCCCCGGCGATCAAGTATTGCTTGAGGTGGCGTGCATCGGGCGTCGGATCAGTCTGACATCGGACACGTTGATGAGTACAACTCATCGGCGGGGCGCCTGTATCAAGCGTCAGGACGCGACCGACTAAGAGAAAGACGGGGCATGAACATACCGTTCTTCAAGGAAATGCAAGATCGGCGGCTATCTGCTCAAGCAGAAGTTGCTGGGTCGCAAGCGCTACCCGCTGGTCCTGATGCTCGAACCGCTGTTTCGGTGCAATCTTGCCTGCGTCGGCTGCGGCAAGATCGACTATCCCGATC
Source organism: uncultured Alphaproteobacteria bacterium (assembly GCA_963844635.1). Classification (GTDB taxonomy): domain Bacteria; phylum Pseudomonadota; class Alphaproteobacteria; order Rhizobiales; family Xanthobacteraceae; genus JAJPKK01. The sequence continues at coordinate 272,932 of CAWJPD010000005.1, read as the reverse complement.
CGATCCTCAATCGGCGCCTGTCGGTGGAGGAATGCCTGGACCGCAGTCGACGAATGCGGCGCGCCGATGGTGGCGATTCCGGGCGGCGAACCGCTGATCCACAAGGACATCGGCGAGATCGTGAGCGGCATCGTGGCGCGCAAGAAAGTTCGTCTCGCTGTGCACCAACGCGCTGCTGCTGGAAAAGAAGCTCGATCTGTTCGAACCGTCGCCGTACCTGTTTTTCTCGGTGCATCTCGATGGCCTCAAGGACCATCACGACAAGTCCGTTTCCCAGGATGGCGTGTTCGACCGCGCAGTGTCGGCGATCAGCGCCGCCAAGGCGCGCGGCTTCGCCGTCAACGTCAACGCCACGATCTTCGACGGCCATGCGGCCGAGGACATCGCGGCCTTTCTCGATTTCGCCAAGTGAGCTCGGCGTCGGCGTCTCCATTTCGCCGGGCTATGCCTATGAGCGGGCGCCCGACCAGGAGCATTTCCTCGAGCCGCCGCAAGACCAAGGAGCTGTTCCGGCGGGTCTTCGCGCTCGGCAAGGGCAAAGGCTGGAATCTCGTGCATTCCGGCCTGTTCCTCGATTTCCTCGCCGGCAACCAGACCTATCACTGCACGCCCTGGGGCATGCCGACGCGCAACATTTTCGGCTGGCAGAAGCCCTGCTATCTGCTCGGCGAAGGCTATGCGAAATCGTTCAAGGAACTGATGGAAACCACGGACTGGGATACCTACGGCACCGGCCAGTACGAGAAATGCGCCGAACTGCATGGCCCATTGCGGCTACGAGCCGACGGCGGCCGATGCCACCTTGGGGCAACCGCTGAAGGCGCTGCGGGTGGCGCTTGCGCGGCGTGCGGACGACAGGGCCGATGGCGCCGGAAATCCACCTCGACAGCCAGCGCCCGGCCCAGTACGTCTTTTCACGCCACGTGGAGAAGATGCTTGTCGAGATCCGCCGCGACAAGGCCCCGCCGCCCAGGAAAGGCGCTCGGAACTAGCGACGTAGGCGCGCCGCCCGCTGTCGAAATCGATCCCGGACCAAGCGTCGGCAGCTGGTGCCGGGTTGCCGCATCAGCGACGCACGACAGCCATCGACGTCGATGTGCCATTCGGCGTGTCGCCACCATGGCGGCGGGCGGCAAAGCGCGGTCGGACGGGTCGGTGATGACACGCAAGGCCGCGAACGGGATGCCGGTCTCGGCGGCGATACGCGCCGCGATGTGGCTTTCCATATCGACCGCCGCCGCCCCGGTCTCCGCGCAGCAGCCGCTGGCCTTGGCGCACGCCACGCGGCGACTTCCGAGCCGGCGATGTCGCCGAACGCCACATGGCGAACGGCGCGGCGTGCGATCAGCACGCTGGCGATCAGATCTCCATCAGCGCCTGAGCCCAAGCCTGGTGTGCCGATACGCGCATGATCGGCCATGACTTCGGTCGCGACCACGACATCAGCCGGCTTGAGGTGTGGAGCCAGTCCGCCGGCAATGCCGAAGCTGATGATGCCCTCGACAGCCGATGTCCGAACTGCCGCTCAATGAGCGCCCGCAAGTTGCATTCGGCTCGCCAGCTGCAGATAACGGTCATGCCGGGACCCGCCGCAATGCGGGCCTCGAACATCAGTCCCGTCACTGCAACGCAGCGCGGTCACCGAGTCACGCGGAAACCCCTTGAACGTTTTCCGGCGCGCAGCGGTCGCCGACGCCCCGTGATGAACACAAGTTGCCGTGAAATTGCCTCGGCCGCCGCGCCGCGAATTAAGCATGGATAAAGCGAGCTTTCAAGTTTGCGGAAACTTTGTGAGGCTTTGCGCGCATCGCTGTCACATTCCGAACGCGAGGCGCCGGTAGTTGGTCGACTTCAGGTTGCGATACCGCGCCAACGCCCAGAGCGGAAAGAACTTCGATAGCCGTGGTATCGCAGATAGAATACGCGGGGAAAACCCGTCGCGGTGTAACGCGCTTCCGGCCCACAAGCCTTCGTGTCCTGTGTGCTTGCGAGATAGGCGATGCCGCGCGTGACCGCCGGATGCTCGACTGCGACCCGCTGCCATCAGCCCAAGCAACGCCCACGCCGTTTGCGATGCCGTGCTCGGCGCGCGGCTCATAACCACGATAATCGAGCCCGTAGCTCTTGCCATCCTCGCCCCAGCCGCCGTCCGGGTTTTGGATGGCGACCAGCCAGTCCGCGGCCTTGCGCATATCGGGGTCCGATGCCGGGTCGACGCCGGCGGCGTTCAGCGCGCATAGCACCGACCAGGTGCCGTAGATGTAGTTCATGCCCCAGCGGCCGTACCAGCTGCCGTCGGCGCGCTGGGTCTCGCGCAGATAATCGATGGCGCCGCGCAGCCGGGCTTGGCGTCCGGCCGTCTCGCCGAGCTGGGCCAGCATCGACACGCAGCGGGCGGTGACGTCCTCGGTCGGCGGATCGAGCAGCGCGCCATGATCGGAGAACGGGATGTTGTTGAGGTAATATTAGGTGTTGTTGGCGTCGAAGGCGGCCCAGCCGCCATTGCGGCTCTGCATAGCCCTTCGATCCACTCGCGGCCGCGCTCGATCGCGTCATCGTATTCGCGGCGTCGGCTGCGCGCTTGCGCATGCGGTCCATCGCCATCACCACCACCGCGGTATCGTCGAGATCGGGATAATGGGCATTGTCGTATTGGAACGCCCAGCCGCCGGGACGAACCTCCGGCCGCTTGCCGGCCCAGTCGCCTTTGACGTCGAGCACCTGCCTCGGCAACAGCCATTCGCAGGGCGCGTGCAGCGCCTGCTGCGGCGCGCTCGCTCGCCGGTTTCCAGCAGGGCATGGCAGACGAGCGCGGTGTCCCACACCGGCGAGACGCAGGGCTGGCAATAGGCCTCGTCGTCACCGACCACCACGAGCTTGTCGACCGAGTCGCGTGCCGCCGCGCGCTCGGATGGTCCTCGGGATAGCCGAGCAGCGTCGAACATCATCACGCTGTTGGCCATTGCCGGATAGATGGCGCCAAGACCGTCTTCGCCGTTCAGCCGCTCGGTCGACGAACGCGACCGCGCGCGCGATCGCGCGTGCGCGCAAGCCGCCAGGGAATTCCGGCTCGGCCGCGCCGCAGGACAGCATCCATGCCGCGAAAGAAGGTGAACCAGCCGGCATTCTGGTGCGGCGCCGCTGCGGCGGCCCGATCCGAGCGGGCGGTCGAGAAACAGTTCGTCGATGCCGATGCCGCGTGGGTTCCTGGCGCGTGGCTTCAGCGCCGCGAGCACCAGGAGCGGCACCAGGACCGTGCGCGCCCAATACGAGATCTTGTCGAGATGAAACGGCAACCAGCGCGGCAGCAGCATGATCTCGACCGGCATCACCGGCACGCTGCTCCAGGTCATCACCCCGAACAGCGCCAGCAAGAAGCGGGTGAAGACGTTGCTACGCGATGCGCCGCCGCGCGCCAGCAGCGCCTCGCGCGCCCGCACCATGTGCGGCGCATCGAGGCAGTCGCCGATCATCTTCAGCGCGAAATAGGCTTTCACGCGTCGCGCTGATGTCGAAATCGCCGTCCTGGAACAGCGGCCAGCCGCCATGGGCACCCTGCCGGCGGCGCAGATAGGTTGCGAACTTCTGCTCCAGTGCCGGCGACAGCGGATCGTTCAAGATAATGACGGAACAGGACGTATTCGGCAGGGATCGTCGCATCGGCCTCCAGCTCGAACACCCAGTGGCCGTCTGCGCGTTGGCGGCGGAGAAGTGCATTCGTCGCCGCCGCGATCGCGCCGTCGAGCGCCGCGGCGTCGAGGCGGCTTGGAGTGATTGCGCGGGCGGGATCGAATTGCATCGGCGCAACAGCCTCCTTCAACGCCGCATCACGAAATCGGCGGCACGGTTGCCGGAGCGCACCGCGCTCTCTATCGTTGCCGGCAGGCCGGTATTGGTCCAATCGCCCGCGAGCACGAGATTACGCCAAGCCGTTTGCGGTCCAGGACGCCTCGCATTTTGCACCGGCGTCGGCGCGAAGGTGGCTCGGCGCTCACGCACGATCTGCCATGGCGGCAATTCGACCGGGACATCGGCCATGCGGCGCACGTCGCACCAGATCATCTCGGCGATCTCCTCGCGACGGTGGCGCAACAGTCGGTCGGCGCCGCTGATAGTGACGCAGATGCGATCGTCGAAGGCAAAAACCCACTCGGCGACGCCGTTGATTACACCGGTCATTGGTGCCAGCGCCGGTGGCGGCGATACGCGAAAATGCGCGTTTATAATCGCGCTATATTCGTTCGGCGTCGTCAGCCCCGGCAAAATCGAAGCGGCAGCATAGGGCGGGACCGCGAGGACGACGGTATCCTCCGGGCCGATGGCGACCACGCCGTCGCCGAACTCGAGGCCGCTGACCCCGTTGTCCTCGACCACAAGCCGGCGCAGCTCGTGAGAGTAGCGGATACTTCCGGCATGCCGTTCGATAAACGCGATAGCCGGCTCGACAAAGGCTGCGCTCAACCCCTTGGGTGCGAGATAGGGCCGGCAGGCGCGGCCGCCTGCGGCGATGGTTTCGAGCACGACCGCGCGGGCGAGATCGAATGATGCGGCGCTCGGCTCGGCATTCAGCGTCGCCAGCAGGAAAGGCCGCACCACCCGGTCGTAGGCGGGGCCCTTGCAGGCAATCATGTTGCCGAGCGGTCTTCCCGCTGCCGGCAAAAGAATACGCAATAGCGCGAGATACTCGGCCGCCCGCGTTTTCGGTGCCCGGCGCTTTGGGTCGAATATCCAGGCGGGCAGCCGGCCTTCGCCGAGGTCGAGGATCCAGCGTTCGCCGCTGATGAGGTCGATGAAGGGAAACCGCGCCGCGGCAGCCCCGCTCAGTGAGGCGGCGCCGCCGATCCGGTCGACAAAGCGCAGCGCCGCGCCGTTTCCCGACAACAGGATATGAGTCCCATTGTCGATGCGCAGCCCAGTCGCCGCATCCTCATACGAGCGGCAGCGACCGCCGGCCAGTTCGGTCGCTTCATGCACGACGGTGGGGACGCCGCGCGCGCAGGTGCGAACGGCGGTCGAAAGACCGGCCAGCCCGGCACCGACAATGTGGACCGTCTGCGGCATCAGATGAAGGCGTAGCGCGCAATGATCCAGAGGATGCGAATGCGGCCAAGCCGGATCGGATGCCGAGGCGCGCGGAAACCGCGCGCCGCCATGCGTGCGAGGATCAAGCGATAGACCTCCCCCATGATACGCGGAGCGCGCATGGCGCGCCGCGGCCCCTTCTCCATGATGCCGGAAGCCTTGTCGAAATGATGGCGCGCCGCCTTGACCATCTGCTCGCAGGCGCGATCGAGCGCGGGCTCGCGAGCACGGTGGCCGGGTCGTCGCCGGCAATGCCCGCCTGCTTGAGCGCTTCGCGCGGAAGATACAGCCGTCCGACAGCGGCATCCTCGTCGAGGTCACGCAGGATATTGGTGAGTTGCAGCGCTCGCCCGAGATGGTAGGCAAGTTCGCGTCCCGGCTTTGGCGCGAGGCCGAAAACGGATACGGAAAGCCGGCCCACCGCGCTCGCGACTCGGTCGCAATAAAGGTCGAGTTCGGACCAGGGCGGCGCGCGGATGTCGGTCCGCACGTCCATCTCCATCCCGTCAATCACGGCCAGAAAATCCGCGCGTTCGAGCGGGAATTCGCGCAGCGGCTCCTCAAGCTCGCGCGTACGCGTAGAGGTCGGTTCCCCGGTAGAGGGCTTCGATATCGGTACGCCAAGCGGCGAGCTCGGCAAGACGGTCCGCCTGCGGCCCCGGCGAATCGGCAACATCGTCGACCCGGCGGCAAAATCGGTAGATCGCGTACATCGCCTGGCGCTGCCGGGCCGGCAGAATGCGCATGCCGGCGTAAAAGGAGCTGCCGGATGCCGGATTGGCTTGTCCTGTCGTCTCCGACATCGTCACGCGGGCGCTCATGCATCCTTGGACTTGCGTGAAGCGGGTCCGCCGCCCGCGAGGCGGGCGAACGATCCCGCGGCGAGGCCGGCCAACGTGCACTGAATAATGCCGATCTTGCTCAAATGCACGTTGTCGCTCAGCGGATCGCGCGTCTTGAGGAGCCGCAGGATGCGTTCGGCCAGCACGGTAATCACGGTGACCTCGAGCGACAAGCGGTGGTCGCGGATCGCCCCCGCGAAGCTGAGACTTTCCCCCAGCAGCGCTTCATTGCGCTGCGCCAATCATGCGAAGGCAGCGGCGCAGCGCCGCCGAGGCTCGCGACCGACCGAGTTCCTCGACCTCGGCGCCTGCGGCCCACATTTCGTCGAGCGGAATATAGACGCGGTCGAGATTGCGATAATCGTCGCCACAATCCTGCATGTGATTGTTGATCTGCAGTGCAGCGCACAGCGCGTCGTTCGCCTTCCAGGTTTCGCGCGGTTCGTTATGCACGTCCAGCACGAAGCGGCCGACCGGCATGGCCGAATAGCGGCAGTACTCGATGAGTTCGGTCCAATTGCGGTAGCGTAGCTTGGTGACATCCATCCTGAATGCGGCCAGGAGGTCCTGCGCGTGCTGCGGCGACAAACCTCGTTGTTCAAGCGCAGCCCGCAGCTTCACCGCGGCCGCTTCGCCCTCGCCGCGGCCGAGCAGGCCGGCCTCGAGGGCATCGAGATGGGCGAGCTTCTCCCCCGGGGCAAGGCGAGGATGATCGGCAATGTCGTCAGCAATTCTGACGAATTCGTAGAAGGCCTGGATGACGGGCCGATGGCGGGCAGCGATCAGCAGCGACGCGACGGGAAAATTCTCGTCCCGGTGTCCTTTGCCGGAGCGCAGCTCCGCGGCCGTCATTTCGCCCCCGCCGCCTGGAAGCGGCCCTTCCACAGGCCGCCCTTGCCGCGCATCGACTGCCACGCGGAGTCCAACGTGAACCACGCGTACCCAAGCCCGATCGCCGGCATGGCAAGTCCCCACAACGGCGACAGCCGGTAAAGCCGCAGGGTGGGCACGAACAGCAGCGCCATGATCGTCCATGCGCCGAGCCCCGCCGCGCGGGCGAAGCCATCGCCGAACAGCGCAGCGACCGGGGGGACAAGGAATGCGAATGTCAGCGCCATGATTGTGCCCGTGAGCCACAACGGGGAATAGCCGAGCTGGGCGTAAGCCGAGCGCGTGATCATCCGGCGCATGTCGCCCCAGCGGGTGTTAGGCCGTATGCTGGTGACCCGCTCGGTCAGGCCGAGCCAGATCGGACCTTTGCTCTTGAGATGCCGGGCAAGCGCGCAGTCATCGATGAGCGCGTGTCGTATCGCCCCGATGCCACCCGCCGCGCGTAAACCGTCGGCGCGGATCAGCATCGATCCCCCAGCCGCGGCGGCAGTCGGCTGGTCGCGACGATTGACCCATGCGAATGGGTAGAGCAGCTGAAAGAAATAGATGAAGGCAGGCACCAGGAAACGCTCGGCCGCGCTGTCGCAGCGGAGCTTGACCATCAAGGAGGTGAGGATGTCGCCGCGTTGACGGGCATGCGCGACAAGCCAGCTCATGACCGGCGGTGAGTAGACGATGTCGGCATCGGTCAGCAGCAGGTAATCGGGAGGTGGCGCAGTGGCTTGCGCGCATTCAATCCCTTGGTGCAGCGCCCACAGCTTCCCGGTCCATCCGCGCGGCAGCGCGGTCCCCGCCACGATGGTCAGCCGGTCTCGCGCATTGGCGGCCCCGGCGGTGGCCATCGCGACATCAGCGGTGCCGTCGGTGCTATCATCATCAACGAGGATCACCGAAAAGGGCCCACGGTAATCCTGGCGAAACAGAGAGGACAGACATTCGCCGATGCTGCCGGCCTCGTCGCGCGCGGGGATGACAACGGCGACACGGGGCCACACGGCAGGCGGAGGCGGTCTAGCGTCATCCCGCGCGGTGCAGCGCCAGAAGCCGCCGCGAAGCAGCGCGACGGCGCTCCATGCGCACAGGGAAGCAAACGCGATGATGACCAGCACCATGATGCCTTCTCGAAAGCCTGTGCCTCGCGCGCATGGCGCGTCTATTGTAACCCGGAACGGTTCGGCAATATAAGGCCGTTGCCGGTTTACGGACCACGGCGTTCGCCTTCTGTACGATGCCGGCCGGCCGAAAGCGATGCCTCGAGCGCAGGATCCTGCATGGCGGTTAACGACGGCGGCGCCCAATTTGCGGCGCGGCTCAATGAGATTGCAGCAGCAGCGGAAGACCTTCTCGACCGGCTTCTCGGTTTCGACCCGATCTCCCGCGAACGCGCGCGGCCGCGCCGCCTGTTGGAGGCGATGCGCCATGCCTGCCTTGGCGGGGGCAAGCGGTTTCGCCCCTTCCTCGTCGTCGAAAGCGCGGCTCTGTTTGCGGTGCCGGAGCCGCGCGCACTGATGGCCGGCGCGGCTCTCGAATGCGTGCACTGCTACTCGCTCGTACATGACGACCTGCCGGCGATGGACAATGACGACCTGCGGCGCGGCCGGCCGACAGTGCACAAGGCCTATGACGAAGCGACGGCCATATTGGTGGGTGACAGCCTGCTGACATTTGCCTTCGACATTCTGTCGCGACCGGAAACACATCCTGACGGGGCCGTTCGCATCGCGCTCGTGAACGAGGCCCGCGCGCGGAGCGGGATTGGGAGGAATGGCCGGCGGCCAGATGCTCGACCTTGCAGCGGAGGGCCGCTTCTCCTCGCCGCCGCCACAGCTTGGCCTTGCCGACGTCGAGGAGCTTCAAGCCATGAAGACCGGAGCGCTACTGCGTTTCGCATGTCGCGCGGGAGCCATCCTCGGCGGCGCCGATGACGAACGGCGTGCCGCGCTCGACCGGTTCGGCGCCACTCTCGGCGAGGCGTTCCAGATCGCCGACGACCTGCTCGATGTGGAAGGTGATGCCGCGACGGTCGGTAAGGCGACCGGCAAGGACGCCGAGGCTCACAAGGCAACCACCGTCGGCATTCTGGGCATCGACAAGGCCAAGGAGCGCCTTCACCACCTCGTTCTGCGCGCAGAGGCCGCGCTCGATCCTTTCGGCGGCGATGCAGACGCGCTCAAGGCAGCGGCGCGCTTCGTCGCCGAACGCCGCGCATGAGGACCGCGCCGGCGCCGAGTGTCACGATTCTCGCCGAACATGGCGCTGCCGGACGCGAAGGCCCGATCCCGGAGCGGGTCGCCGGCGAGCGCATCGGACACCCGGTGCGGCGCCGCGAGGACCTGCGGCTTGTCACCGGCGCCGGCCGCTATACCGACGACATCACCTTGCCCGGACAGTGCTATGCCGTGATGCTGCGATCGCCGCATGCCCATGCGCGCATTCGCGGGATTGATGTCGCGCCAGCCATGTCGATTGCGGGCGTGCTGACCGTGCTGATCGGCAATGATCTCGCCGCGGACAGCCTGCAGCCGATCCCGCACAAGGTGTGGTCGCAGCATCCGGCCGAACTCAAGCTGCGCAACCGCGACGGGTTCGAGACGTTCATCGCGCCGCATGGTCTGCTGCCCCGCGACAAAGTCCGGTTTGTCGGCGAGCCGGTGGCGGTTGTCGTGGCGACAACGCTCGCCACGGCCAAGGACGCTGCGGAGGCGATTGCGATTGATTACGACCCGCTTGCCGCAGTCACCGATACGCGCGCGGCGGCGCGCCCCGATGCACCGCGTCTGTTCGAGGAAACGGCATCCAACATCGCCGTCGATGCCGAGCTTGGGGACGAAGCGCGGACAACAGCGGCCTTCGCTCGCGCGACCCACGTCGTCAAGCTCGACACCTGGGTCCAACGTGTCACCGGCGTGCCGATGGAGCCGCGGGCCGCGGTGTGCGAATACGATTCGGACAGCGGGCGCTACACCTTGATCGCCGGCAGCGGCGGCGCCTGGCGACTTAAAGACGATCTTGCCGCCATCCTCGCCGTGGCTCCTGATCGGGTGCGCGTGATCATGCGCGACGTCGGCGGCAATTTCGGCACCCGCGGCATGATCTACGCGGAATTCGCCCTGGTCGCCTGGGCGGCTCGTCGCGTGGGCCGGCCGGTCAAGTGGACGGCAGACCGTGAGGAAGCGTTCCTGTCGGACTACCAGGGACGCGATCTCGCGGTGACGGCGGAGCTTGCGCTCGATGCCAACGGCAATTTGCTCGCGATGCGCGGCGCTAACCTCAGCAATGCCGGCGCTCACACGACGAACTACTCGCCGCTGCAAAAGGGCGTCGAGATCATGACCACGGTCTATCGCGTTCCGGCCGCCTATTTTTGTGCTCGCGCGGTCCTGAGCAACACTGCGCCAACCCGGCCGTATCGCAGCGCGGGCCGTCCGGAAGTGATGTATGTGATGGAACGGCTGATCGATCTTGCCTGTCGCGAGCACGGCTTCGATCGAGTCTCGATCCGGCGGCGCAATCTCGTCGCCGAAACCGAGTTTCCCTACGCCAATGCGTTCGGAATGATGTATGACAGTGGCGCCTATCATCGGACGATGGAATGGGCGCTGCGGCTCGGCGACTGGGAGGGATTTGCCGCCCGCCGGGCGTCCGCGCGGGTCCGCGATCGGTTGCGGGGCATCGGGATTGCAAATTACATCGACACGGCAACTGGCATCGCCCGCGAGCGCACCGAGATCACCATCGATCCCGCGGGATTCGTCGATGTGGTGATCGGGATATCGTCACAAGGACAGGGGCACGAAACGAGCTTCGCCCAGCTCATCAACGAGTGGTACGACGTGCCGATCGCGCGCGTGCGCATCATCACCCACGACACCGATATCGTGAAGTTCGGCGGGGGCGCTCATTCGGGACGGGGGATGCGGCTCGCGAGCTGCGTCATGTGGAAGGCGACGAATGAAATCATCGCGCGCGGCAAACGCGTCGCCGCACTGCTGATGCAAGCGCAGCCGGATGCCGTCCAGTTTGCAGCCGGCCGTTTCGCTGTTTCTGGGAGCGATCGCGCCATCGGCCTGTTCGAACTTGCCGCCGCGATGGCGCATCGGACCGATTTGCCGAAGGAGTTTTGCGGCGCGCTCACGGCCACGTGCGACGAGGCGGTGCCGGAGGCAAGCTTTCCGTTCGGCTCCCATGTCTGCGAGGTCGAGATCGATCCCGAACTCGGCGCGGTGCAGATCGTCAAATATTCGGCGGTCGATGATGTCGGCCGCGCGGTCAATCCGATGATCATCGACGGACAGACCCATGGCGGCATCGTTCAGGGCATCGGTCAGGCCCTGCTCGAACACTGCGCCTACGATCCCGAGACCGGGCAGCTGCTATCGGCCTCCTTCATGGATTACGCGATGCCGCGCGCCGACATGTTGCCGTTCTTCGATACAGGCATCAGCGAGGTGCCGTCGCCGGCACACCCGCTCGGCGTCCGTCCCGCCGGGGAGGGCGGCACCACGCCGGCACTCGCTGTCATCGTGAACGCGATCGTGGATGCCTTGGCGGAATTGGGCGTCACCCATGTGGAAATGCCCGCCACCCCCGAGCGCATCTGGCGCGCGATTCGCGATGCCACGCGCCGTATCGAACCCGCCGATGCGAACCGCCGGTGAATTGATCGTCGATAGCCTGGTCGCGAACGGCATCGACCGCGTGTTTTGCGTCCCGGGTGAAAGCTATCTCGGGCTGCTCGACGCGCTTCATGGGCGCCGCGACATCGATACGGTGGTGTGCCATCACGAGGCGGGCGCGGGGTTCATGGCAATTGCCGATGCGCGTCTCACCGGCCGTCCCGGCGTCGCCTGCGTGAGCCGAGGTCCCGGCGCGAGCAATGCAGCGATTGCCGTGCACACCGCGCAGCAGGACGAAGTCCCCTTTTGTGCTGATCGTCGGACAAGTCCCCGTCCGCAATCTCCGCCGCGATGCGTTCCAGGAGATCGATTACCGGCAGATGTTCGGCGCGATCGCCAAATGGACGGCCGAGGTCAGCGATCCCGTGCGCATTGCAGAGACACTGTTGCGCGCCTTGCGGACGGCGACCTCGGGCACGCCGGGTCCGGTCGTGATCGCAGTGCCGGAGGACGTGCTGACGGCACCCGCCGCGGCGGGGTTGGTCGCGCCGCAAGCGGCCTTGCGGGCAGCACCCACCCTGCCCGATATGTTGATGCTGCGGCGGTTGATCGAAAGTGCGGTCCGCCCCCTTGTCCTGTGCGGCCGAAGCCTCGACCGGCCCGGCGGTCGCGAGGCGCTGCACGCCTTCCTTGAAGATTGGAACCTGCCGGCGGTGGTGTCGTTCCGCTCGCAGGACCTGCTCGCAAACCACCATCGGCTCTATGCCGGCGACATGGGACTGGCGAATCCCCCGCAGCAGATGGCGCTGTTGCGCAGGGCGGATCTGCTGCTGGCGCTCGGTGTTCGCTTCACGGACATCACGTCGCAGGGCTACGCGTTCCCGGACCTCGTTCGGCCGCAGATGCAGGTGGCCCACGTGCATCCCGATCCGTCGGCGATCGGGATGCACTTCTCCGCCGACCTCGCCATTGTCTGTGATCCCCAAGCGGTGCTGGCGGCGCTCGGCCGGGCGGCGCGATCGGTGCCCGGGCCGGCCACAACGGCGCGCGAGGAATGGATCGGGGCGCTTGCCGCGATGCGGCGCGCGATCGCCATGCCGCGTACGTTCAAGGTCAGCGACGGCGTGCCGTTCGAGGACGTGGCCGCGTGCGTCAGCCGCGATCTGCCATCGGACGCGATCGTCACCGTCGATGCCGGAAGTTTTGGCGCGCCGGTCTACCGGGTAATTCCGTTTGCCCCGCCACAGCGCTTGCTGGCGCCGATTTCCGGGGCGATGGGCTTCGGCATACCGGCCGCCGTCGCGGCGGCATTGCGTGAGCCGGCGCGCAGGGTCGTCTGTTTTGTTGGCGACGGCGGGCTGCTCATGACTGGCGGCGAGCTTGCCGTCGCGCTGGAGCGTAAGCTGCCGCTAAAGATGATCGTGTCCGAAAACGGCAGCTATGGCTCGATCCTTGTGCAACAGGAGCGCGATTATCCCGGCCGCGCGGTCGGCACGATGTTTACCAATCCCGATCTCGCCCTGTTCGGGCGAGCCTTCGGTTTCGAAGTCACGCGCATCGCGGCAGTTTCGGAGTTGGACGCCTTGCCGGAGATTCTTGGTAGGTCGGGACCGCAATTCGTGATCGTCGCGACAAGCCTCGAAGCCGCGCGCCTCGCGAGCAAGGCCGCGGCAGCGTCTGGTGACAAGCGCATGATCCCGTAAAGTGCAGACTTTTCGGACAAGAATCATGCGTAAATCATCAACGCATCCGTTGTCGAGCGCGGTCCGCGACGGATGCGCAAAAGAGATCGAGCGGGATGCGATTCAAACTGAACGCATCCCACTCTGATTGAGTCGAGCGGCGCCGGACGTAAACCAGCCGAATAATGCAGGTCGTGCGCCAGCCCGCGCTCCGGTTACGCCCACAAAATGACCACCACGAAGCCCATCGCCAGCGCCGCGGCACCGGCAATCGTGGCGGCAGCGGCGACGCGCTGCCCGGCGTACCAGGGAAGATTTTCAATCACGAGCAGGCGGACCCCGCCGAGAGCGTGGGCCGCGAACAGGAAGACCAGCGCGCCCTCGCCGGCTTTCACCAGGCCGGAATCGCTCCACCGAAGCAGCGTTTCAAACCGCGTCTCGCTGCCGATCGCTACGCTCAAAGTGAGGAAATGGAGCGGCAGGAACGCTGCCAGTGCAATCCCGGAAAAGCGGTGAAGCAGTGCCGCAAGCCATAGCAGGTTCCTGCGATGCGCAAGGCCGCGGCCTCGCGGATGGTCTCGAAAAGTTGGTGACTTTTCGGACCAGGTCATGCGCGTGACCGGAGAGAACCGAGCGGGCGGCGCTTCGAGCTGAACGCATCCTGCTCCGAGGTGATCGCCGAGGCGATCATGGCAGCGTCATCGCGGCGATGGCGAACAGGCCGAGGCACGCCAGCGCAACAGCCAGAACCCACGCGGCGCGCGTCGCGCCGGCGCTTTGGAGCGGGGACCATTCCGAAAGGACGGTGCGAACGCCGATCGATCCATGGATCGATGCCGCAATGACGAAGAGCGCGTAGAACGAGGCCCAGCCAACGCTGCCGCGCGTGCGCGAAAATATGTCGGCCGCGGTAAAGCCGTGTCGTGCGGCATAGAAGATCACCGCAAGGTGGATCGCGACCATCGGCGCCATGATGGCCGCGGTGGAGCGTTGCCAGACGTAAAGGCTGACGTTCATGCCTCGCTTCCTCCGGCCGCGGGCGCGATTTCGCCCCGGAGCCACGCTGCGGTGACGTGGCGCTTGAGGCCGGCGATCGCCGCAGTCGGATTAAGCTCCTGCGGGCACTGTTCTCGGCACGACTGATGCGAATGACAAGCGTGGCAGCCGCCGGTTGCGGCGAGGGCCGCAAGGCGCACGTCGGCGCCGCCGTCACGAACGTCGTTCACCAGCGTCCAGGCGCGATTGAGGGCCGCCGGTCCGAGAAAGGCCGCGTTCCATCTCACCGTATCGCAGGCCGCGTAGCAGACCGCGCAGTTGATGCATTCAATCGCCGCATCGGCAGCGCGTCTTTGCGGCGCGGCCGGCGCGATCGCCGCAACATCATCACAGCGCGTGCGGCTCGGCGTGAAGCTGCCGTTGGCGGCAATCCATTTGTCGAAAAAGCCGGCCATGTCGGTCGCCAAGTCCTTGATCACCGGTAAATTCTCAAGCGGCCCGATGAGGAGGCGCCCGTTCCTTGCCACCTTCGCGATGTGCGTGCGGCAGGTCCAGCGCGGGCGTCCGTTGACCGTCATCGCGCAGGTGCCGCACACGCCGACGCGGCAGGAAAACCGGTAGGCAAGGGTTGGATCGAGGTGGCGCTGCACGTAGGTGACCACATCGAGCACCGTTTGCGCCTCGCGCAGCGGCACCGTGAATTCCTGATAGGCGCCGGTGCGGGTGCCGCGCCAGATGGCGACCGTCAGTTCGGATGCGCGGACGCGCTTGTCGTTCAGCATGACCGGTGTCTATTCCGCGACAAGGTGTGGCGGACGGACGAGCGCCATTCCGGCTCGAGCCTGACCCAGGACACGGAACCGCAATCGGTCGCCGGTCTTCCGATCAAGGTTGCTTGCCGGTCGAGGGCGGGCGGAACACTTCGAGCCGCGCCGAGCTTTCGAATTGGTTCTCGGTCAGCCGATTGTCGTTCGGATCCACGGCGAACTGGCCCGGCTTGTAATAGCGCCGCGCTTCGATGCGGGTGATCACGCCGTTTGCCTTGACCTCGCAGACCTGCTTGACAAACCAGTCCTCGATCGGCCGTTCGCCTTCCGCCGGCGGCAGGTCGGTGCATTCGAGTCCAGGAGGAGCCATGCCTTTGAACAGATCGGCGATGCCGAACGCGGCGATCCGCGTCGCGCCATCGACGCGCGGATCGTTCACGATCCTGTACCCTTGGACCAACCCGTTGTCGTCGATCAGCAGCGACGTGACGATTGGCTGCCCGGCCAGCGCATTGGCCTGATATTGCCGCACCAGTACCTCGGAGCGGCGGGCGCGTGCGATGTATTCCAATTCGTCGTCGTAGCGGAACCAGACCTCGTGCAGCCCGGTTGCCTTGTCTATCGGGCACAGCGCAAATTCATCAAAGCCTTTCAGCACACGCGCCGGCGGGCCGCCATTGGTGCCGCAGGCCGGATCGACATAATCGTCGATCGGCAGAGCGCTGACCGGGGTCCCCAGCATGAGATCCCAGATGCGTGGCGCTTGTGTCTGCGCCGCCGCACTCTTTCCCAGAACGCCGATCGCGATGAGTACGCCCAAGGAAAGCAGCGGTGACCGCATGAGCATGGCTCCAAATGCGCGCCGGAGCAATAGCCATTATCCGACCCGCCTCGCAATTGCCTTCGGCCGCACGCGGCCGCCACAACACCAATCATACAACCAGAATATGCACGAGGCACATCGGCTTTTTGCCCCATTGCGCCGCCACAGCGGCGCGCACCGCGCGTTTGACGGCTTCCGCGACCGTATCGGGGTCGCGCCGACGCGGGCGGGGCAGGGTCGCGACCGTGGAGGTCACGGCTTCCAGCGCAATGTCGTGGAACGGGCGTCCATCTGCGCCGACCTCCGGAATCCCGATCAGTTCCACCTCGGGCTCACCGGCAAGGGCGCCCGCGTCGTCAACGGCCAGCGCGACCGAGACGATGCCGACATAGCCGAGCCGGCGTCGGTCAGCGACCGTGCGCGCTTCCGCTTCGATGATGAGGCGGCCATCCTTGTAAAGCCGGCCCTGCGGCAGTTCATCGACGATGCCCGGCGCCCCCGGCGCGAGCTTCACCACATCGCCATTGCTGCAGACCACGGTCTGAGGCACCCCGGCTGCACGCGCGAGCGCAGCGTGCTCGGAAAGATGGAGCGCCTCGCCATGCACCGGGATCGCAACGCGTGGCTGGACCCAGCGAAACAGCTCTTCAAGTTCGGCGCGGCGCGGGTGGCCGGAGACATGAACGAGATGCGTTCGGTCGGTGATCACCTCGATGCCCTGACGGATCAGGCCATTGATGACCCGACCCACCGCCTTCTCGTTGCCGGGAATGGCGCGCGATGAGAAGATCACGCGATCGCCTTTTCCGAATGTCACCTCGGGATGCACGTCCTGCGCGATGCGGGCGAGCGCCGCCCGCGGTTCCCCCTGGCTTCCGGTGCACAGCGCGATCACCTTGTCCGGCGGCAGATAGCCGTAGACATCCGGGCTACGGAACTCCTGCACGCCTTCGAGATAACCAGTTTCGCGCGCCACCTGAATGATGCGGTCCATCGCGCGACCGACCACGACGATTTCGCGCCCGGTGGCGCGGGCTGCATCCGCCACGGCCCGAATGCGTGACACGTTGGAGGCGAAAGTGGTCACCGCAACCCGGCCTTGCGCAGCGACGATCAGTTTCTTCAGCGATATTGCGACATCGCTTTCGGACGGCGAACGCCCGTCCCGCACCGCATTGGTGGAGTCGCCGATGACGGCGAGGCAGCCCGCCTCGCCGAGCGCGCGCAATTTCTTTTCCTCTGTCGGCGGCCCGATCAGCGGCGTCGGGTCGAGTTTCCAATCGCCGGTGTGCAAGACGGTTCCGAGACGAGTGCGGATGATCAGTGCGTTCGACTCCGGGATAGAGTGCGCGACTGAGACGAACTCGATTTCGAACGGGCCGAGCGTCAGGTGGCCGCCGAGGGCTACGACAGTTACCGGAATTTGCGGCGCTCCCGGTTCGGAACGGCATTTGGCGGCGAGCAGCGTCGCCGCGAAGGGGGTGGCGTAGACCGGGATTTTCAGCCGCGGCCACAGGTCGAGCAACGCGCCGAAATGGTCCTCATGGGCATGCGTGAGGACGAGGCCGACCAGATTGCGGCGTTCCTCCACCAGGAAGCGGACATCGGGCATGATGAGATCGATGCCCGGCAGTTCGTCATCGGCAAATGCGACGCCGAGGTCGATCGCAAGCCAGGATTTGTGGCGCTCGGTGCCGAGGCCATAGAGCGACAGGTTCATGCCGATCTCGCCCACCCCGCCGAGCGGTGCGAAGATCAGTTCCTCGTTCGGAGACGTCATTCGCGGAGGCCCCGGTCTTCGTCGCTCTTGAATGGGAACACGGTCCCGGCGGCGATTTCCTCGACGGCCCCGTCGGCGCGATGCAGCACGAGATGGCCGGCCTCGCCGATCGTGACGAACATGCCGGACACTTCTCGGCCAGGCAGACGCACGCGCAGATGCCCTCCCAGGCCGCCAGCCCGCGCGAGCCAGGCGGCGCGGATTCCATCAAACCCCGCGCCGCGGTCCCATTGTGCGAGCCTACTCTGCATCGCCGCCGCGAGCAGGCCGAGAAGAGTTGAAGGTTCGATCTCGACGCCTTCCGCGGCGAGATCGGTCGCCTCGTATTCCGCGATATCCGGATGGTGTCGGCAGTTGACGCCGAAGCCGATGGCGGCGACGAGCGGATCGCCCTCGCTCTCGATCAGGATGCCGGCGACTTTGCGGCCACGGCACAGCACGTCGTTCGGCCATTTGAGTGCGAGGCTTTCGGCAAGCGCGGGCGCCGCCGTTGCCGCGGCATCGTGCAACGCGAGGGCCGCAACGAAGCCAAGCTGCGGCGCGACCGCAGGAGCCGCAGGATCGTTCATCAACAGCGTGGCGTGAAGGTTGCCGGGCGGCGAAATCCATTCGCGTCCGCGCCGGCCGCGGCCCGCGGTCTGGATACGGGATGCGATCCACAATGGTCCAAGCTCGCCGGCACGGCCGCGGCGAAGCGCTTCCGCGTTGGTCGAATCGACAGATTCGAGATAATCGACCCGGGGTACCGTCGCAGCCGGGAACCCCATTCCTAGAACAGCGACTTGGCCGCTACGCCCGCGGCGTCGACCAGCGGCCCAGGATAGACGAAGAACAAGATGACGAACACGCCGGCGATCCCCAAGACCCAGCGCAGCGCGTTGCCCATCGGATCGAAGCTCGGAGCGGGATCGTCGAAATACATCGTTTTGACGATCATCAGATAGTAGTAGCACCCGACGACGCTCGCGAGCACGCCGAGCACGGCGAGCGCGAACAGCCCGGCCTGGATGGCGGCGAGAAACACGTAGAACTTGGCAAAGAAGCCCGCGAGCGGCGGCACGCCCGCAAGCGAGAACAGCAGCATCGCAAGGAAGAAGGCATAGGTCGGATGCGTACGCGCCACGCCGGCGAGGTCTGAAATGTTCTCGACCGCGGCGCCGCCGCGCCGCATGGCGATGATGCAGGCGAAAGTCCCGAGCGTCATCGCCACATAGACCGCCATATAGATGAGAACGCCCTGTACCCCTTCGCTCGTCCCGGCGGCGAGGCCGATAAGGGCAAATCCCATGTGCCCGATCGAGGAATAGGCCATCAGCCGCTTGATGTTGCGCTGGCCAATGGCGGCAAACGCGCCGAGCGCCATCGACGCGATCGAAACGAACACGATGATCTGTTGCCACTGGGCGGCAATGCCCGGGAACGCCGCGAGCGCCACGCGCATGAAAACCGCGATCGCAGCCACCTTCGGAGCGGCCGCGAAAAAAGCGGTGATTGGCGTCGGCGCGCCTTGGTAGACATCGGGTGTCCACATATGGAAGGGCACCGCGGACACTTTGAAACAGAGTCCCGCGAACAGGAACACGAGGCCGATCGAGAGGCCGATGCCTGCCGCACCGGATCCTGCGGCGCTTGCTTGGGCATCGGTCGATGCCTGAGCGATGGTCGCAAAGCTGACGCTGCCGGTGAAGCCGTATATCAGCGAACAGCCGTAAAGCAGCAGTCCGGAGGACAGTGCGCCCAGCACGAAGTATTTGAGGCCCGCCTCGGTCGAGCGCACATTATCGCGATCGAACGCGGCAACGACATAGAGCGCGAGGCTCATCAGCTCGAAGCTTAAATAGAGCGCGATCAGATCGGCAGCCGAGATCAGCATCAGCATCCCGGTCGTTGACAACAGGATCAGAATCGGAAATTCGAAACGCCGGCGCCCCGGACTGTCCCAGAAATCGGTCGAGAGGGCGAGCGTGCCGATCGCGCCGATGACCGTCAGCAGCTTGAGGAAGTTCGCAAACCCGTCGATGACGAAGCTGCCGCCGAACGCAGTCACTTTTTCGGCAGGCATGGTCGCGATCGCGATCGCCGCGAGAACAAGAACGCCGCCGGCATAGAGCAACACGCTGCCCGCCGCGCGCTCGCCGCGATAGACACCGAACATCAGCAATACCATCGCGCCGACTGCCAGCAGCAGTTCAGGCAGCACCGGGTAGAGGTCGGAAAAGGTCATCCCGCCGATCGCCTCATTTGCCAACTGACGGGGTGGACGCTTCTGTCGCCGCTGCCGTCGTTGTCATCGTCGCATGGCCTGCCGCGGCTGCCCGCGTGCCGAGCGCCTGATGATAATTGTCGAGCAGGGCCGCGACCGAAGCCTGGGAGAGGTCGAGCACCGGCTTCGGCGCGACGCCGAACAGGATGGTGAGCACGACGAGCGGCGCGAGGACGGCCATTTCCCGCCCGTCGAGGTCAAGAATTGTCATCAGTGCCGGCTTCACCAGACGGCCGTAAATCACCTTGCGGTAGAGCCAGAGTGCATAGGCGGCGGACAGGATCGTGCCGATCGTGGCCAGGAAGGCGACCGGGATGGCGACCCGGAAAGTGCCGAGCAAAGTGAGGAATTCGCCCACGAAGCCCGTCGTTCCTGGCAATCCGACATTGGCGAGGGTGAACACCATGAAGGCGGCGGCATAAAGCGGCATGCGATCGACAAGGCCGCCATAGGCGGCGATCTCGCGCGTGTGCATGCGGTCATAGACGACGCCGACGCACAGGAACAGAGCGCCCGAGATGATGCCGTGCGACAGCATCAGGAAGATACCGCCGCCGACGCCCTGGGTGGTCGCGGCAAAGATGCCCATCGTGACAAAGCCCATATGGGCAATCGACGAATAGGCGATCAGCTTCTTCATGTCCTCCTGCGCCAGCGCGACGAGCGAGGTGTAGATGATCGCCACCACGGACAACGCAAAGATCAGCGGCGCGAACTGCTGCGACGCAAGCGGAAACATCGGCAATGAAAAGCGCAGAAAGCCATAGCCCCCCATCTTCAGCAGGATCGCGGCAAGTACCACCGAGCCCGCGGTCGGCGCCTCGACATGGGCGTCCGGCAGCCAGGTGTGCACCGGCCACATCGGCAGCTTGACCGCGAACGAAGCGAGGAAGGCGAACCATGCCCAGGTCTGCAGTGACGGCGGAAAGCCATGGCGCAGCAAGGCGGGGATGTCGGTGGTGCCGGCGTCCCAATACATGGCCATGATGGCGAGCAGCATCAGGACCGAACCGAGGAAGGTGTAGAGGAAGAACTTGAAGGTTGCGTAGACGCGCCGCGGACCGCCCCAGATTCCGATGATGATGAACATCGGGATCAGGCCGCCTTCGAAGAACAGATAAAACAGCGTGAGGTCGAGCGCTGCGAAGGTACCGATCATCAGCGTTTCCAGCACCAGGAACGCGATCATGTATTCCTTGACGCGCCGCTCGATCGACAGCCAGCTCGCGACGATGCAGATCGGCATCAGCGCCGTCGTCAGGATCACGAAGGGCAGGGAAATGCCGTCGACGCCCATGTGATAGGTAATGGTGCCGGCGAGCCACGGCTCTCGTTCGACGAACTGGAATTCGGGGGTGCTGGGGTCGAAGCGCCAGAGCAGGATGAGCGAGACCACGAACGTGATCAGCGTGAACCACAGCGCGATCCAGCGAGCGTTTCGCGCGACCGCGGCGTCCTCCCGCGGCATCGTCATGATGAACAGCGCGCCCACGAGCGGCAGGAAGGTCGTGACGGAAAGGATCGGCCAGCTCATCAGTGACCTCCGCCGGCGAACATGAACCAGGTCACGAAGGCCGCTACCCCGATCAGCATGGCGAAGGCGTAGTGATACATGTAGCCGGTCTGGAGCCGCACGACGTTGCGCGTCACGTCGAGCACCCACGTGGAGACGCCGTCCGGGCCAAACCCATCGATCAGCCAGCCATCGCCGCCTTTCCATAGCGCGCGACTGAGCCACAGCAGTGGGCGCACCAGCAGCGTGTCGTAAATCTCATCGAAATACCACTTGTTGTACAGGAAAGTGTAAGCCAGCGGCTGCTCACGCGCGAGCTGGACAGGAATTGCGGGCCGCCAGATATAGAACAGCCAAGCCACCGCCAAGCCGAGCAGCATCATCAGTGTCGGCAGCGATGCAATAAGGAAGCTTGCTTCGCCCGCACTCGCGCCCTCATTGCCGAGCTTGAGCGAATCGCGGAAGAAGTCGGCAGCGCCGGCACCCGTGAATATGCCGAGGAAGGGCAAGCCCGCGAGGACCGAGCCGACCGCAAGCACGAACAGCGGGATCAGCATCGTGGGCGGGCTTTCCTGGGCGGCTTCATAGTGCTCGATATCGTGCGGGGCGCCGTGGAAAGTCTTGAAGATGAGGCGCCACGAATAGAACGAGGTCAGCGCAGCGGACACGAGCGTCGCGAGATAACCGAAGGTCGCGGCCGGGTTGGTGCTCGCATAGACCGCTTCGATGATGGCGTCCTTGGAAAAGTACCCGGCGAACAGCGGAAAGCCGGTGAGCGAGAGCGTCCCGATCACCATCACGGAATAGGTGAAAGGGATCCTGCGGCGCAGGCCGCCCATCCGGCGAATATCCTGCTCGTGATGCATTGCGATGATTACCGAGCCGGCGCCGAGGAAGAGCAGCGCCTTGAAGAAGGCGTGGGTGAACAGATGGAACATGCCGACCGAATAGGCGCCGACGCCCATCGCGACGAACATGTAGCCGAGCTGCGCGCAGGTCGAATAGGCGACGATGCGCTTGATGTCGTTCTGCACCAGCGCCACGGTCGAAGCGAAGAACGCGGTAGCGCCGCCGATCACGATGATCACCGTTTGCGCGGTGGGTGACAGTTCGAACAGCGGCGACAGCCGAGCCACCATGAAGACGCCTGCGGTGACCATGGTGGCCGCGTGAATCAGCGCGGAGACCGGCGTCGGACCTTCCATCGCGTCGGGCAGCCAGGTGTGCAGCGGGATCTGCGCCGACTTGCCCATTGCCCCCATGAACAGCAGCAGACAGATCAGCGTCGGCGCATCGAAATCCCAGTTCAGGACGTGGATGGTCTTGCCGACGAGGGAAGGCGCCGCGGCGAACACGGTGCCGTAATCGACGGCGCCGGTCATCAGGAACACGGCAAAAATGCCGAGAGCAAACCCGAAGTCGCCGATGCGGTTGACGATGAAGGCCTTGATCGCTGCGGCGTTCGCTTCGGGCTTGTGGTACCAGAACCCGATCAGCAGATAGCTCGCGAGACCGACGCCCTCCCAGCCGAAGAACAGCTGGACGAGGTTGTCGGCCGTGACCAGCATCAGCATCGCGAAGGTGAACATCGACAGATAGCCGAAGAAACGCGGCCGATATGGATCTTCTGCCATGTAGCCGATCGAGTAGAGATGCACCAAGGCCGACACGGTCGTCACAACGACGAGCATGACCGAGGTCAACGCGTCGATTTGCAGCGCCCAGTTGACCTTGAAGTCACCGGACTCGATGAACGGCATCACCGCTTCGTGCGCATCCTGGTGGGCGAAGCCGGCACGGCCGAATGCGATCCACGACAGCACCATCGAGATCAGCAGGAACGTGGTGGTTGCGAGCTCGACGCCGGTCGATCCGGCTGCGGCGGGCTCGTGGTGCTCCGGCTCGTCATGCGAGCTGGCGAAGGCGGCGGCGCCACCCTCGGCCGATGGCGCCCCGTGGGCATGTTCCGGCGTCTCGAGCCTGACCGGCGATTCTTTACCCGGTGACGGTGACCCGCCTGGGTGGCGTGCGTGCGCGCCGACAAGCGAAACAATGCCGGCCAGGATGGCCCCGAGCAGCGGCAGGAAAACGATCGCCTGATACATCCCCGGTTCAGCCCCTCATCAAATTGATGTCTTCGACGGCGATCGACCCACGATTGCGATAGAAGACGACCAGAATGGCAAGCCCGATTGCGGCCTCGGCCGCAGCGACGGTGAGCACGAATAATGCAAAAACCTGGCCGACGAGGTCGCCGAGGAAGGCGGAAAACGCCACCAGGTTGATGTTCACCGCGAGCAGGATCAACTCGATCGACATCAGGATGACGATGACATTGCGCCGGTTCAGGAAGATGCCGAAAATGCCGAGCGTGAACAGGATCGCGGCGACGACCAGGTAATGCCCTAAACCGATCGTCATTCCGGTTCCTTTCTCTCCATGCGTACGAGGCGGCAACCCTGCGCCGTGGACATGGCCCGGTGTCTTTTCGGCAGCACGATCATATCCCTTCGCCCGGGCGCACCTTGCGGATCTCGATTGCGGCCGCGCGGGTGCGCGCCACCTGGGCATCGATGTTCTGGCGCCGGACTTCCGGCTTGTGCTGCAACGTTAGCACGATGGCGCCGATCATCGAGACCAGCAGAATCAGCCCCGCCGCTTCGAAGAAATAGACGTATCGGGTGTAGAGCACTTGGCCAAGCGCCTCGGTATTGGAGGCCATGTCGAGTGGCGGGATCGGCGCCGCGATCACCCGGCCGGCGGTTGGACCGATGGCCCAGGTGCCGACCACGAGGACGAGCTCGACCAGGATGATGATCCCGATCACACTGCCCACAGGAAGATAGTCGACGACGCCGCGGCGCAGCTGCGCAAAGTCGACATCCAGCATCATCACCACGAACAGGAACAGGACGGCGACGGCGCCGACATAGACGATCACCAGGATCATCGCCAGGAATTCGGCGCCCAGAAGGATAAACAGACCGGCCGCGTTGGCGAAGGCGAGGATGAGAAAAAGCACCGAATGGACGGGATTGCGCGACGCGATGACCATGACGCCGGAGGCCACGCAAACGCTGGCGAACAGATAAAAAAACAGCGCAGCAATGATCATGCAGCGCAACTCCGTTTCGCGCCGTTAGCGCGGTGGACGATTGCGCTCATCCTGTTACCGGTAAGGCGCGTCCAGAGCGAGGTTTTGCGCGATCTCCCGCTCCCATCGATCGCCGTTGGCAAGCAGGCGCTCCTTGTCATAGTAAAGCTCCTCGCGCGTCTCCGTCGCAAACTCGAAATTTGGCCCCTCGACGATGGCGTCGACCGGGCAGGCCTCCTGGCATAGCCCGCAATAGATGCATTTGACCATGTCGATGTCGTAGCGGGTGGTGCGGCGGGTCCCGTCATTGCGGCGGGGGCCGGCCTCGATGGTGATCGCCTGCGCCGGACATATCGCCTCGCACAGCTTGCAGGCGATGCAGCGCTCCTCGCCATTGGGATAGCGGCGCAACGCATGCTCGCCGCGAAACCGTGGCGACAACGGACCTTTTTCGAAGGGGTAGTTGAGGGTCCGCTTGGGTTTGAAAAAATATCGCATCGATAGCACGATCGCTGAGAAAAATTCCTTCAGCAACAATGATTTGGCAGCTTGCTGCAGTTTCATGGCACAGGTCTCATTCGGGCGCGAGCGTCCATAATTGCAGAACCGCCGCGACGATCACCACCATGGCGATGGAGAGCGGCAGAAACACCTTCCAGCCGAGCCGCATCAGTTGATCGTAGCGGTAGCGCGGCACAAAAGCCTTCACCAGCGCGAACATGAAGAACACGAACCCAGCCTTGAGAACGAACCACACGATTCCCGGAATCCACGTGAAGGGCACGACGGGGAAAGGGGGCAGCCAGCCGCCGAGGAACAGGATCGTGCACATGGCGCACATGGTCGTTACGGCCACATACTCGCCGAGCATGAACATCATGTACGGGGTTGAACCATATTCGACCATGAAGCCGGCGACGAGTTCGGACTCTGCTTCGACGAGGTCAAAGGGCGGCCGGTTGGTCTCAGCGAGCGCTGAGACGAAGAACACGACGAACATCGGGAACAGCCACAGCCAATACCAGCCGAGGAGGCCGTAGTCGGAGTTCTGCGCCTCGACGATGTCGGTGAGGTTGAGCGAACCGGTGATCAGCAGCACGGTGATCAGCACGAAGCCGATCGAGACCTCGTAGGAGACCATCTGCGCCGCCGAGCGCAGCGCGGCCAGGAACGGGTATTTCGAGTTCGAGGCCCAGCCCCCCATGATGACGCCGTAAACGCCGAGCGAAGAAATCGCGAAAATGTAAAGTATGCCGACATTGATATCGGAGATCACCCACCCTGCATCGACCGGGATCACCGCCCAGGCGGCGAGCGCCAGTACGCAGGTGACGAGCGGCGCCAGCAGGAAGACGCCCTTGTTCGAACCGGCCGGGACGACCGGCTCCTTGAAGACGAATTTCAACAGGTCGGCAAAGCTTTGAAACAATCCCCAAGGACCGACCACGTTGGGGCCACGCCTGATCTGCACCGCTGCCCAGACCTTGCGATCGGCTAGGAGGACATACGCGACGGCAATCAGCAGGATGACGAGCAGCAGCAAGCTTTCGCCGATCATGATGATCAACGGCCAAACATAGTCGCTCCAGATTTCGCTCATCGGTGCTGCTCTCGATCCGGCGTGTCGCGCCGCCCCCGTCGGTGGTCATCCGGGCGTTTAGACGCCGCGATCCCGTTCAGACGCGAAAGTCCCATTATCCGCTTATTCCGCCGCCGTCGCGATAGACCGCTCGGCGAGCGCCGAGCATTCCGCCATTACGGCGGAGGCGCGCGCGATCGGATTGGTCAAATAATAGTCCTCAATCGGGGACCGGAATGGCGCCTTGCCGAGTTCGCCGCCGCGCGCCGCCAAGCCGCGTATGTCGGCGGGATCGCCCGGCGTGATCGTATCGATGCGTTTGAGATGCGGGACATCCCGGAACAGGGCTGTGCGCAGTTGCAGCAGCGAGTCATAGGGCAGTTTTGCCCCGATCACGTCCGACAGCGCACGCAGAATGGCCCAGTCTTCGCGCGCGTCTCCGGGCGGAAAGGCGGCACGCCCGGTCATTTGCACCCGCCCTTCGGTGTTGACATAAATGCCGGATTTCTCCGTGTACGCGGCGCCCGGCAGGATCACGTCGGCGCGCTGCGCGCCATGGTCGCCATGAGTGCCGATATACACGACGAACGGTCGCGGCTCGATCTCGATCTCGTCGGCTCCGAGCAGGAACAGCACGTCGACGCCTCCATTCGCCATCGCCGCTGCCGCGAGACCATCAGGGCCGGGGACAAAGCCGATATCGAGACCGCCGACGCGCGACGCCGCGGTGTGCAGGACAGAAAAGCCATTCCAGTTCTCCGCCAACCCACCGATCGAGACGGCGGCCTTGGCGACGGCGGCGAGCACCGCCGCGCCGTCCGGTCGGGCGAGCGCCCCCTGGCCGACCAGCCAGATTCTGACGCTTCAAGGCAGCGGCCGGCGGGTGTTCGACGAAGCGCGCGAGCGTATCCGGTCCGGCACCGAGATAGGCATAGTCATAGGTCAGGTCGGCGCGCTCACCGATCAATCCGATCTTGATGTTGCCGGTCCGCCAACGTTTGCGGATTCGCGCATTCAGGACCGGTGCTTCCTTGCGCGGGTTGGAGCCGATGATCATCAACCCGTCGGCCTCGTCGATCCCGGCAATCGTCGCGTTGAAGAGATAGCTGGCGCGGCCCAACGATGCCTCGAGCGCGGTGCCGTCCTGCCGGCAATCGATGTTGCGCGAGCCAAGCCGGGAGAGCAGCTCCTTGAGCGCATACATCTCCTCGACCGCCGCGAGGTCGCCGGCGATGGCGCCGACACGCTCGCCGCGCACGCTCCTCACCTTTGCGGCGACGACGCGAAACGCCTCTGTCCAGGTCGCCGGCCGCAGCCGCCCATGCTCGCGCACATAGGGCTGGTCGAGGCGCTGCACCCGCAGCCCATCGACGACGTGCCGTGCCTTGTCGGAAATCCACTCCTCGTTCACGTCGTCATTGACACGCGGCAGGATGCGCATGACCTCGCGGCCGCGAGCGTCGACGCGGATCGCCGAGCCGAGCGCGTCGCAGACATCGATCGATTTGGTCTTGCTGAGTTCCCACGGCCGCGCCGCGAACGCATAGGGCTTTGAGGTCAGGGCGCCGACCGGGCACAGGTCGACGACATTGCCCTGGAGCTCCGACGTCATCGCATGTTCGAGATAGGTCGTGATCTCCATGTCTTCGCCACGGCCGATCGCGCCGAGTCTCCGGCACGCCGGCGACCTCGGTCGCAAAGCGCACGCAACGCGTGCACTGGATGCAGCGGTTCATCGAGGTCTTGACCAGCGCGCCGAGATATTTGTCTTCGACCGCCCGCTTGTTCTCCCGGTAGCGCGAACTGTCGACGCCATAGGCCATCGCCTGGTCCTGCAGGTCGCATTCGCCGCCCTGGTCGCAGATCGGACAATCCAGCGGGTGGTTGATGAGCAGGAACTCCATTACCCCTTCGCGCGCCTTCTTCACCATCGGCGAGCGGGTCTTGACCTCGGGCGGCTCGCCCTTGGGACCGGGGCGGCAGTCGCGCACGCCCCAGGCGCAACTTGCGACCGGCTTCGGCGAGCCCGCCAGCTCGACGAGGCACATCCGGCAATTCCCGGCGATCGAAAGCCGCTCGTGGAAGCAGAACCGCGGAATTTCGGCGCCGGCGGCCTCGCAGGCCTGCAGCAGCGTGTATTCTGGCGGGACGTCCACCTCATGGCCGTCGACGACGATCTTGGTCATCGGCTGGCGCCCTCCCGCGCCGCGCTGCGCATCGGCAGCAACCAGGCGGCCAGGAACACCGCCACCCCAAGTCCCGCGATCCACATCGGATGGTGGTCCTCTGCCGTGTTTGCGGCGCGCGATCCGAATTCGGGTTCCTTCCGTGGCGCCCGCACGGGGTGTCGCCGAGAAAGCCGAACTGCGGGATGGTGGGATTTCCGTGCCATCCGCCTTCCTATTCCGCCGCCACCGCGACCGGCTCGGGGTGCGGGTTCGACGTGTATTCGTCGATGCGCCGCTCGATTTCGGGGCGGAAATGGCGCAGCAAACCCTGAACCGGCCAGGCGGCGCCATCGCCGAAGGCACAGATGGTGTGGCCCTCGATCTGCTTGGTGACTTCCATCAGCATGTCGATCTCGCGCTTGTGGGCGCGGCCTTCGGCCATGCGCTCCAGCACGCGCCACATCCAGCCCATGCCTTCGCGGCACGGCGTGCACTGGCCGCAACTCTCGTGCTTGTAGAAATACGAGATGCGCGCCATCGCCCGCACGATATCGGTGGACTTGTCCATGACGATCACGGCGGCGGTGCCGAGCGCGGAATGCACGTCGCGGGTGCCATCGAAATCCATCGGCAGTGGCACGCATTCGGCAGCGGGCACCAGCGGCATCGATGAGCCGCCCGGGATCACCGCGAGCAGATGGTCCCAGCCGCCGCGCACCCCGCCGGCATGCCGCTCGATGAGTTCGCGCAGCGGAATCCCCATCGCTTCTTCGACATTGCACGGTTGGTTGACGTGGCCGGAGATACAGAAAAGCTTGGTGCCGGTATTGTTCGGGCGACCGATGCCGGCGAACCAGGCAGCGCCGCGCCGCATGATGTCGGGCACCACCGCGATCGACTCGACATTGTTGACGGTGGTCGGGCAGCCATAGAGGCCCATGTTGGCCGGGAAGGGCGGCTTTAGCCGCGGCATACCCTTCTTGCCTTCGAGGCTTTCGAGAAGCGCCGTCTCCTCGCCGCAGATATAGGCGCCGGCGCCGTGATGAACGATGATGTCGAAGTCCCAGCCATTCACATTATTGGGGCCGATCAACTTTGCCTCATAGGCCTGATCGACGGCCGCTTGGAGCCGCTGGCGCTCACGGATGAATTCGCCGCGGATGTAGATGTATGCGGTGTGCGCGGCCATGGCGAAGCCGGCGATCAGGCAGCCCTCGACGAGAAGGTGCGGATCGTGGCGCATGACCTCGCGGTCCTTGCAGGTGCCCGGCTCGGACTCGTCTGCGTTGACCACAAGGTAGTGGGGTCGCTCGCCGACCGTCTTCGGCATGAACGACCATTTCAGGCCGGTGGGGAAACCGGCACCGCCGCGCCCACGCAGTCCCGACGCCTTGACCTCATTGACGATGGCGTCGCGTCCCTTTTCCAGCATCGCCTTGGTGCCGTCCCAGGCACCGCGGGCGCGCGCACCCGCGAGGCCCCAATCATGACGGCCATAAAGATTCTTGAAGATGCGGTCCTTGTCTTCGAGCATTTTCAGGCCTTGCCTGGACCCGGCTGCGCCTGCGACGCGCCGCCTCCGGTCGCATCATTGCGCGGGCGCCCGCGTGTGGCGGGCTTCTGGACAGATGCAGTCGCGGCCGACAAGTTTACGGCGTCGGATGCGGAATAGATCGCGGGGTCGGTGAGCGTGGTGTCGCCGCCAATCGGCGCCGAGAACTGTCGCCCGTTCTGCGGTCCGGGGCGGGGGCGTTCGCCGCGCGCCAACGCTTCGAGCACTGCTTCGAACGTCTCCGGCGTCAGATCCTCGTAGGTGTCATCCTCGATCAACACCATGGGGGCGTTGACGCAGGCACCGAGGCACTCGACCTCTTCCCATGAGAAGTCGCCGTCGGCCGAAACGTGGAAGGGCTCGACATGAATGCGCCGTTCGCAGACCCGTTTCAAACCCTCCGAGCCGCGCAACATGCAGGGTGTTGTCCCGCACAGCTGCACGTGAGCTTTGCGGCCGACCGGAGCGAGTTGGAACATGGAATAGAAGGTTGCGATTTCGAGCACGCGAATATACGGCATGGTGAGCATGTCGGCCACGTACTCGATCGCCTTGCGCGGCGTCCAGCCGCCGGATTGTTCCTGGGCGCGCCACAGGATCGGGATAACGGCGGATTGCTGCCGGCCCGGTGGGTATTTCGTGATCTGCTGCTTCGCCCAGTCGAGGTTTTCCGCCGTGAAGGCGAAGCTTTCGGGCTGAAACTCCTGCGGGGCAAGGCGGCGGACGGTCATCCGCCCCTCTCCACGTCTTCGTCGAAGCGAGGCCCGAGCAGCGCAGCCACCGAGACCCTCAGCCCGGGCGGATTAAGCACGATGTCGCCCGTGCGCCCAATGTAGGTCGACAGTCCGCCGTCTTCATTGCGGGTGTGATGCACGACTGCGCGCTTCTCGGGCACCACCACGAGATAGTGACCGATGCTCGAGAGCGAGAAATATTCGATGAGTTTGGCGCCGAAATCGATGCGCTCGCTCGATGGTGATGCAACCTCGACAATGATGATAGGCTCGTCCAGGATCATCTGGTCCGGTTTTGGCTTGATACCGCATTGAACGGAGGCATCGGGCAGACGAATCGTCTCGTCGGTTATCCTGATGCCGACGCCGTCCGTGAACACGGTGCAAGGCAATTTCGCAGTCGCGACGGCCTCCTGAAGCGCCACGGCAATCGCAAGCTTCGTCAGATTATGCCGCACGCGATCCGGAGCCATTGCGATGACGTGGCCGTCAACCAGTTCGCAGCGGCAATCCGGCTGCGCGTCGGCCCAGGCGAGAAACTCGGACGCCGTCATTCGTCGCGTCGGTACCGGGGTCGCGCTCACCGGTCGACCTCCCCGAACACGATATCGATCGAGCCGAGGACTGCGGACACGTCGGCGAGCAGATGGCCATGACACAGCCAGTCCATCGCCTGCAGGTGCGCGAAGCCGGGAGCGCGGATCTTGCACCTGTACGGCTTGTTGCTGCCATCGGCGACGAGATAGACGCCGAATTCGCCCTTCGGGGCCTCGACCGCGGCGTATACTTCGCCAGCGGGCACGCGATAGCCCTCCGTGTACAGCTTGAAGTGGTGGATCAGCGCTTCCATCGAGCGCTTCATCTCGGCGCGGCGGGGCGGCATGATCTTGTTATCCTGGACGACCACCGGTCCCTTGCCGTCCGGTTCGCGCAGCCGCGCGATGCACTGCCGCATGATGGCAACAGACTGCCGCATCTCCTCCATGCGGATGCAGTAGCGGTCGTAGCAGTCGCCATGGCGCCCGACCGGGATGTCAAAATCAAGTTCGGAATAGCATTCGTAAGGCTGTGCCTTGCGAAGGTCCCAGGCCGCGCCCGAGCCGCGCACCATCACTCCGGAAAAGCCCCAAGCCCAAGCATCGGCGAGCCGGACAACCCCGATATCGACATTGCGCTGCTTGAATATGCGGTTCTCCGTCAACAGGTCCTCGATGTCGTCGCAGACCTTCAGGAACGGATCACAGAACGCCTCGATGTCGTTGATGAGCTTTTCGGGCAAGTCCTGGTGCACGCCGCCGACGCGGAAATACGCCGCATGCATGCGGCTCCCCGATGCGCGCTCGTAAAAATTCATCAACTTTTCACGTTCTTCGAAACCCCACAGCGGCGGCGTCAGAGCGCCCACGTCCATCGCCTGCGTCGTGACGTTCAAAAGGTGTGACAACAGGCGTCCGATCTCGCAATAGAGTACGCGGATGAGTTGGGCCCGGCGGGGCACGGCGATTCCGAGCAACTTCTCTGCGGCGAGGCAGAAGGCGTGCTCCTGGTTCATCGGCGCGACATAATCAAGCCGGTCGAAGTAGGGGATCGCCTGTTGGTAGGTCTTGTATTCGATCAGTTTTTCGGTGCCGCGATGCAACAGCCCAATGTGGGGGTCGACTCGCTCCACCACCTCGCCGTCAAGCTCGAGAACAAGGCGCAATACGCCGTGCGCGGCCGGATGCTGCGGCCCGAAATTGATGGTGAAATTGCGCAGCGATGTTTCGTTCATCAGCCGTCTTTCGCGCCTGCCTTCTCGTCGCCGGGAAGCGGATAGTCCGGTCCCTCCCACGGCGACACGAAATCGAAATTGCGGAATTCCTGGGCGAGCCGCACCGGTTCATAGGCGACGCGCTTTTGCTCGTCGTCCCAGCGCACCTCGACGAAACCGGTCAGCGGGAAGTCCTTGCGCAACGGATGGCCCTCGAAGCCGTAATCGGTGAGGATACGGCGCAGGTCGGGATGGCCAGTGAACAAGATACCGTAAAGGTCATAGACTTCGCGCTCGAACCAATCGGCGCCGGGGAAGATATCGACGATCGAGCTGACTGGCGTCGTATCGTCGATCTCGATCTTGACGCGGATGCGTCGGTTCCGGGTCGGGGACAGCAGGTGATAGACGACGTCGAAGCGCCGCTCGCGTTGCGGCCAATCGACCGCGGTCACATCGATAAAAGAGAAGAACGCGCAATCGGGGTCGTCGCGCAGGAACGCAATCACCCGATGGATTTCCGCCGCCTCGGCCGCAATCGTCAGTTGGCCGGTCGCGACCGCAGAGGATGTGACGGCGCCGGGCAGGGCAGTAATGATCGCAGCCCCGAGAGATTCGAGCGTGTGGTCAGTCATGCGTCATCGCTCGATGGTGCCGATGCGCCTGATCTTTTTCTGCAACAGCAGTACGCCATAGAGCAGCGCCTCGGCGGTCGGCGGGCATCCGGGAACATAGATGTCGACCGGTACGATCCTGTCGCAGCCGCGCACCACGGAATAGGAATAATGATAGTACCCGCCGCCATTGGCGCAGGACCCCATCGAGATGACGTAGCGCGGCTCCGGCATCTGGTCGTAGACCTTGCGCAATGCCGGCGCCATCTTGTTGACGAGGGTGCCGGCAACGATCATCACGTCCGATTGGCGCGGCGACGCGCGCGGCGCAAAGCCGAACCGCTCGGCGTCATAGCGGGGCATCGACATCTGCATCATCTCGATGGCGCAGCAGGCAAGGCCGAAAGTCATCCACATCAGCGAGCCGGTTCGCGCCCAGGTGATGAGGTCATCGGCAGCAGCGACAAGGAATCCCTTGTCCGAGAGCTCGCTGTTGAGGCCGACAAAGAACCTGTCATCCGATCCGACGGGCAGACCGGTGCGTGGATCGAGAAGCCCCGTTTCTGCCGGGGCAACTGATGCCTGCCGGCTCAATCCCATTCCAGTGCTCCCTTCTTCCACTCATAGATAAACCCGATCGTCAGAACGGCAAGGAAGACCATCATCGACCAGAAGCCGAAGGGTCCAATCTCGCCAAAAGCGACGGCCCACGGGAATAGGAATGACACTTCCAGATCGAAAATGATGAACAGGATCGCGACAAGGTAGAAGCGCACATCGAATTTCATGCGGGCGTCATCGAAAGCATTGAAGCCGCACTCATAGGCCGACAGCTTCTCGGGATCCGGCTGCTTGTAGGCGACCACGAAAGGCGCAACGAGAAGCGCAAGGCCGATGACAAGCGCAATGGCAATGAAGACCGCGAGCGGAAGATAATCCTGGAGCAGGGCGTCCATACGGGGTCCTCGCAACGCGGCCCGCGCGCGGTCGTCATAGGCCCGCCGACCAGGGACCGACGCGATCTTGGCAAAACCGGCTGCAATCCGGCACGGGCGGCGGAGGCTTAGCGCAGCGCAGCATGGCAGGCAAGTGTTTGTCCCGGCGCGATTTGATCGGATGTCGCCTGCTGTGGAATGTCCGGCAGGGAATGTGAACGTCCCCGAGGTACCGCGTGGTTTCTTGGCCGAAAAGGAACCTGTATAAGGCCGCGGGGAGATTGAGCCTGCCCGGTTGTGGGCCGCTGTGTCGGGCCCGGCTTTTGCCAGAATTGGGGCGCATGGCAGGAAAGGGGAGGCTCCGCCGAGCCAGGAGTTTGCGTCAACCGCGGCGCAAGAACCCGCGACGCGGGGTTGTTTTCTGCCGGGAATGCGACCGAGCCAGTGCATATTCACATTGAGGTGATTCGGCTGCCACAAATCAGCGAGTCCCTCCGTATTTCTTACAAGGGCGCCCATGGTGCCAAATCGTAAGATGGATGAAAGGCGCGACTGATGGATGACGTGACGCAGCACCACCTTCGGTCGCGTACTCGCAAGTCCTTCCGGTTGGCGCTCGGGATCGAGCGTTTTGGGCTGATCTCGCTCCGCTTCCCGATCGTTGTCGCCATCATCTTCGCTGCGCTGGCGGTTGCCGCGGCCTTCGGCGTCATGCGCATCAAGATCGACGATTCGCTCAGCCAGCTGTTCCGCTCCAACACGCCCGAATTCAGGCAATATGAGGAGGTCACGCAAGCGGTTCCCGTCGAGCGAATTCGACGTGCTGGTGGTGGTCGAGGGCAAGACGCTGCTGCGCGCGACAACTCGATCGAAAAGCTGCGCGATCTCGTCACCGACCTGCAGCTCGTCGACGGCACCCGCGGCGCTCATTTCGCTGTTCTCGGCGCGCCAGCCGCCGGCGCACGGCAAGCTGCCGGCAGCCGCTGTTCCCGGACGACTTGCCGCAGGGCGCCGACTATGACAAGTTCATCGAGAACGTCAATGTCGAACGAGATCATCCGCGGCAAGCTGCTGTCCGAAGACGGCACGCTGGCGCTGATCGTGCTCGTCGCTCGATCCCGACGTCGTCGCGCAGCAACAAGCTCGGCAAGACGGTCGGCGATATCCGCAAGACTGATGGCCGAGGATCTCGCCGGCACCGGCCTCAATGGCGAACTGTCCGGCGTGCCGGTGATGCAGCTCGAAATCCGCAACGCGGTCGAGCGCGATCGGGCTGATCTATAACATCCTCGGCATTCTGGCCGGCTGCCTCATCGCGATCATGTTCTTCCGCCGGGTATCGTTCATGGTCGTCGCCGCGGGCCCGCCGCTCATCGCGATCCTGCTCGCGCTCGGCGCGCTCGGCTGGGCTCGATTTCCGCCTCAACATGTTCCTGAACGTGATGACGCCGCTGATCATGGTGATCAGCTTCTCCGACAGCATGCAGCTCACCTTCGCGGCGCGCGACCGGCTGATCGCGGGCCAGGACAAATACACGCGCGTTCCGGAACGCCATGCTGGTGGTCGGGCCGGCCTGCGTGCTCACCCATGGCACCGCCGGGCATCTCCTTCATCGCCCTGCAGTTCTCGAATTCCGACCTGATCCGCAAATTCGGCGAGGCCGGACTTGCCGCGACCATGATCGCGCTGGTCGCGGTGCTGTCGCTGGTGCCGGTGTTCGGCGTGCTGCTGGTCCGCAACGAAAACGCCTTCGCCGTCGAGCATCCAGGGCGCCGACGCCGGCGTCGCAGGCGCTGCGCAATTTCTGCTACTGGATCGCGGTGCGCATGGTCAGCCGTCCCGGCCTGTTCAGCCTGATCGCGGTCGATCGTCGTCGGCGGCCTCGGCCGTTATCTATGCCAATCTGCAGCCGCGCTATCGGCTTGCCGACCAGGTGCCGGACAAGCAGCAGGCGGTGGCGGCGAGCGCGCCGCTCGACGCCAAGCTGACCGGCGCCAATCCGATCGACGTGCTGATCGAATTCCCCAAGGGCGCGTCGCTCTATTCGCCGGAGACGCTGCAGACGATCGCCGACGTCCACGCGACTGGTCGAGAACCAGGCCGGCGTCGGCAATGTCTGGTCGCTCGAGACGCTGCGGCGCTGGCTCGCCGAGAAGGCCGGCAGCTCCGACGTCGCGACCCTGAAGGAATATGTCGAATCCTGCTTCCGAAATATCTGGTGCGGCGCTTCATTTCCGGCCGATCAGGATGCGGTCGTGGTCTCGGGCCGGGTGCCGGATCTCGATTCCAGCCAGATCCTGCCGGTCGTCGACAAGCTCGATACACGCGCTGAACGCCGTCCGCACAGAAGCATCCCGGCTACGAGATCGCCGTCACCGGCCTGTCGGCGATCGCCGCGCGCAACAGCGCCAGCATGATCGAAAAGCTCAATCGCGGGCTGACCATCGAGTTCGTGTTCGTCGCGCTCTTCATCGGGCTCGCGTTCCGCTCGGTGGTGGTGATGTTCGCCTGCATCCTGCCGGGGATTTTCCCGGTCGTGCTGTCGGGCACGGTGCTGTGGTTGCTCGGGGAGGGCCTGCAATTCGCCAGCGTCGTCGCGCTCACGGTGTCGTTCGGCCTTGGCGCTGAGCGCGACCATCCACTTCCTCAACCGGCTGCGGCTCGAGAGCACGCCCGGCGTAGTCCGGAGCTGGCGGTCGAGCGCGCCACCGTGCTGGTCGGCCCGGCGCTGATCCTGACCACGGTGGTGCTGGCCTGCGGCCTGGTGGTGACGGTGTTTTCCGATCTGCCGTCGCTGCGCCTGTTCGGCTGGCTCAGCGCGTTCGCGATGATCGCGGCGCTGGTCGCCGATCTCTTCATCCTGCGGCCGACCTCGATGTTCCTGCGCCAACTCGCGGCTCGGGTCCAATCGTCATTGCCCAAGCGGGACGACAGATTGAAAGGGAGCCAAGCATCGTGACAGGCAGGGCCGCCGCGGCCGCTACCAAGTCTTGGCGAGGCCCACCTTTGCAGTGGCTCCGACCATCTCCCGACCGAAACGGACGCCTCCCTGCAGGAACGCTGCCAGTCCGTCGGCGAAATAGATGTCGAGTTGGGGGATGACTTCACCGCGCACGAGGCCCTGGTCGGTCGGGGCGAGCGGCAGCACGATGCCGGCAGGCGCCGTCGGGCTTGTCGACACCGCCGTCCCCTGCTGGATGGCATCCTCATAGACGAGGCCGGTCAGCGTCGGCACCACGCGGACGCCGATGAGGTCGAACATCGTCCCAAGCCGCGCGCCGCCCTGCACGCGTAAAGTCGTGCCATCTTGCAAGCCGGATGCCACAGCTGCTCCGTCGAACAGCGCGCGGCTGTACATGTAGCCCGCGGTGGGCTCCAGGAACGCCGGGCCGCCCAGCCAGAACTTGTACTGGATGTTCTCGGCGACCGCCGGGGCGGTCACGCGAAACGCGGGGTTCGGTGGGGTTCCGGCAAAATCCTCGGCCAGGTTGAAGAAATCCGTGCGCGCCGTGACGTCGGTCGAAAAGCCGCCATTGATCCACATGGCATACGCCCCAACCCCCGGCCCTTCGAGGTGGACTGTAGACTGCAAGGACGCGAAGGTGGCGCGTGAAGACATGTAGCTTCCGAACACGCCGGTGATGAAATAGTCCCCCGATGTCACCAGCTGCTGCCACACCCGGTCGAACCCGGCCTGCATGCCAAAGGCGTCTTGGCTGCGCGCAACGTCATTGGCATCGAGCGCGCCGCGCTTCTCCCAGTCGCCGAAACCCCTGGCCCACCCTGCCCAGGCCGGTACCGGCGCCACCTGCGGTGACTTGTAATAGGGAGCGTGCCAGGGGTCGCGATTCGCGGGCACCGGCGCGTAAGCGAGCACCGGGCCGAGTCCGATGAGTTCGGCCGTGCCCGACAGGTTCTGCAGTGCTGCAAGCGGATCGACCAGACCGGCGCCGGTCTGGAAGGCCTTGTCATTCGGCAGAATCTTCTTGGCCGTCCGAGTGAGGATGGATCGAATTTGGGCCGGGGTGAGGTTCGGGCCCCGCTCCAGCAGCAGTGCGACCACGCCCGTGACATTTGCAGCGGCGACCGAAGTGCCTGTCGTGAAGTGAACGCCGCCCCCAATCTCGGGGACCAGCACATCGACGCCAGGCGCGGCGAGCGCGATATATTTGCCGCGATTGGCGCCTGCGAACGGCATGTCCGCCGAATCGACGGCCGTGACCGCGATCACATGTGGGTCCGCGCCCGGAAACAGCGGCGGCGAGCGCGGGCCGCCATTGCCGGCGGCGGCGACAATCGTGATGTTCTTCTCGTAAGCCGCGGCGATCGTGCGCTCCAGCATCAGGTCGCGCGGTCCCGCGAAGCTCATATTGACGACGCGGACCGCCTGGGCAATTGCGTGATCGAGGCCGCGAAGAATCTGCTCGCCGGTGCCGTTCACGCCGCCCGGCCCCTCGGTGAAGGCCTTGATGGCGATGATCGTGGCTCCGGGCGCAATGCCGAGCAGCCGGGTGCGTGCACCGATCGCGCCCGCCATGCCGGTGCCGTGCGACTGCGGATTGCTAGGCGTTGCGGTGGTGTCGAAGGATTCCTTGATCGCCCCCAGCAAGTCGGGGTTCTGGCCGTCGACCTCGGAATCGATCAAGGCGACTGGCACGTTGCGACCCGTGGATAGCTGGTGCGCCGCGAGGAGGTGCAGCATCTCGATCGAGTATTGGGCCGCGTCTCCGGATGGCAGCGATCGAGTGCTGGGTACGGCGGTGGGCGCGGATGGCGCGGCGGGAACTGCGGGCGACGCCGGCGCTGCGGGTGGGGGTTGCGGCGGACTGCTTTGCGCGTTCGGTGCGGCGTTTTGGGCGCCGAGAAAAATGTAATTCGGTCCCGCCGACGCCACGACCTGGTTGCGTTCCAGCGCGATGATGATGGTACGGATGTTCCCACCGGGGGGGAAACTGAAAAGATAAAGCGTTCGGTTCGAAGCGGCAAACACCTGCGAGCGGATGAGGGTCAGCCCGAGCTGCTGCGCAAGTTGCAGCACGCGGTCGGCGGTGACCGTGTTCACGACCTGGATCAGCACCTGGTTCGGAACGAATCGATTCTCACCCAGGGACGGAGCGCCGCTGAAACTGCGTTCGCTGAAATTGCGATCGAGACCGGCCCCTGGTGGCGGACCCGTCCCGGCGGGCGGCCCTGGATTGAATGGCTGCCCGCCCGGTCCGGGTGCTCCCGGAGTGAAAGTTTGGCTGGGATTGAATGGTGGGCCGCCGCCGGGAGTTGGATTGTTGGGGAAGTTTTGCCCGATCTGGCCGGTCCGGCCGGGTGGCCCGCCGGTCGGGAAGCTGCCAGTGATGCCATTGTTAGGGAAGCTGGGCCCCCCTGGTCCCTGGAGCCCATCGCGCAAGCCTTGAAGGATTCCCTGGATATCGCCGAATGATTGCTGCTGCAGCCCAGCGATAAAGCCGCCCACCAGCTGGTTGGGAGCGTCCGAATGAGGGGGGAGGCATTGCGCGAGATTGGGCGCGACTGTGCAAAGAGGGGGCGGGGGCGGCGTAGGACCGCAATATGCGTCGCAGCATAGCTCGCAATTGACTTGCGCCAGCGCCGAGGGCGTCGAACCAAGCCAGAGGCCCAGCACCGCCGCCATCAGAAAGAATGGCAGAAACAGATAACGGGACAGAAATGGCAGTGGCTTCACAATGGCTGCCCCCGCGCCATCAGGGTCGAACAGTGCGGAACTTAACCGATTGTTTACCGACTGTCTGTTGTCGGCGAGCAACACCTTCGTGGTGATTTGACCAGGTCTGTGGCATCACCGGTGCGTCCGCACCGCAATGCCAGCAACACGGTAAAGCCTTTGGACATCGGGGGCAGTGAAAGGATATTCCGGTCACTCGTTGTGCGGAGATCGCAATGTCACAGAAAACGGACCCTGGCGAAGTATCGCAATTGGCGCTGGCGATCGGGCGGGCGCGCGGCCTCGAACGTGCCTGCGATCTCAATCCTGCGGCAATCGTGGCAGCCGCGGCGCGCGGCAGCCGGCCCTTGAGCGCGCTATCGACAGAATTCCCGCCAACGGCAGAGCCCGCCTGCGGGTTCGATCCGGCCGCATTCGCGGCAGACCAATGAGCGAACTCGCCTATCTTGCAATCGCCGAAGCGGCCCGGCTTATCCGCGCGCGACGGCTGTCGCCCGTCGAGCCTCACGCAGGCGCTGATCGAACGGATCGACGCGGTTGACCCGGATTACCACGCGTTCATCTCCTCGACGCCGGAGCGTGCGCTTGAGGAGGCGCGGGCCGCTGAGGCGGCAATCATGCGCGGCGACTGGCGCGGGGCGATGCATGGCGTGCCGTACGCATTGAAAGATATTTTCGATGTCGCCGGCCTGCCAACCACCTGCCACTCGCGATTGCGACTCGGCCATCGCGCGACGATCAACGCTGCCATCGTCGAGCGACTTGCCGCCGCGGGCGCGGTGCTGCTCGGCAAACTGTCGCTTCATGAATTTGCCGTCGGCGGGCCGACGCTGGAGTTGCCCTTCGCCGCCGCGCGCAACCCGTGGAATTGTGACCTTCATCCCGGTGGTTCATCAAGCGGCTCTGGTGTTGCGGTCGCAACCGGCATGGTTCCCGGGGCGCTTGGCACTGACACGGGGGGGTCGGTTCGCAATCCGGCGACCTGCTGTGGCGTCATCGGGATGAAACCTACCTACGGATCGGTGAGTTGCGCGGGTGTCTTTCCGCTCGCCTTTTCGCTGGATCACGTCGGTCCGCTCACTCGGACGGTCGAGGATAACGCGATTTTGTTGCAGGCGATCGCGGGCCATGATCCCGACGATCCAACGAGCGCACGTCGTGCTCCGCCCGATTTTCTCGCCGACATCCGCCGCGGCGTGAAGGGTCTCCGCATCGGCGTCATCGCCCATTTTTTCGAAGAGGACATGGTCGCGTCACTCGAGCAATCGGCAGCGTTTGAAGATGCGGCTGGCACATTTGCGGCGCTCGGCGCCGAGTTGCATTCGGTGAGGCTGTCGTCGCTGCAGCGTTATACCGAGTGT
Organism: uncultured Alphaproteobacteria bacterium; assembly: GCA_963844635.1. Classification (GTDB taxonomy): domain Bacteria; phylum Pseudomonadota; class Alphaproteobacteria; order Rhizobiales; family Xanthobacteraceae; genus JAJPKK01. The sequence goes on along the minus strand of CAWJPD010000005.1, from coordinate 232,194 downwards.
GGCCGGACCATCCATCTGAGCGAGGCTTTCGCGATTCACGAAAGCGATTTGCGAGACAGGCCCGAGGCGTTTGCGGCAATCACGCGCCGTCGGTTGTTGCCCGGCGCTTTCATCGCCGCGTCCGATTACGTCAAGGCTCAACAATTGCGCGCCCTGCTGTGCCGGGAATTCGCGGCCGCCATGCACGGCCTCGATGCCGCGATCACCCTGTCAAGCCTCGACATGCCGTGCCGCATCGACAATGCGGACGCCATCGCTGCGACCTATGAACGGCAATGCCGCATGCCGTTTAACGTCACGGGGACGCCCGCGATTTCGGTACCAACCGGCTTCACGTCGGCAGGGTTGCCGACGGCAATGCAGATCGTCGGGCACGCCTTTGCGGAAGCGACCGTCTATCGTGTGGCGCAGGCTTATTGTGAGGCGACCGGCTATTGCGAACGACGACCGCAACTTGAACTTGCGGAGCGCGCCGCAAGTGCCGTGTGATCGCGGGATTCGTGCTGTTGTGCAACGGCTGCCGAAAAGAAAGGCGGCATCTGCTGCTTCGCGATGGTGATCCGTATATCTCGATCTGATGAGTCTATCGCGCGACGCGCGAGCTCCCTGGAGCGGGATGCGCTCAGCTTGGATCGCCTCCCGCTCAGTTCCCGTTTGTGCATCCGTCGCGGACTGCGCTCGACGACGGATGCGCGGTGATTTTGCGCATGGTCTTGGTCCGAAAAGCCTGCAACCTTTCGGGGTCATGCGCTAGCCGCACGCGCGGCACGGAGCATCAAAGCACGACGCAGCGCCGGAACCGGGGGTGCCAGCGATATCCGGCCCCGCAAACCACCGGCGCCACGACGACCGGAGCCCGCTCGACGACCACGGGCGGTGCGACGACCACGACATTCGGCACGCATGCGCCGAAGCGGTCCGGATGCCGCCCCGGGCCACAGCCTCCCGCGACGGGGATTAAATCCGCTGGTCCGCTCGCGACGGCAACGGGCGCGATCGGCGCGGCTTGCGCAGTAGAAAATACTGCAAAGACAAGTGCGGCGGCCGCAGCGAACGACAGTTTTTGTATCATGATGCTCTACCCTCCTTGACGTGAATTCCACAGTGGCGAAGAACCGCACGCCCCGAAGCAGCCCTCCCACGCGGCAAGAATATTTCGAGTGATGAGCGACAGCAAGACTTTGCGCGCCGGGCGACCCGTTGCTGGGGGCAGGGCAGCGCCCCTTGGAATGAAAAACGGTAGTCAAGAACCGCTTGGCAACAAGAAAACGCGAAAAAAAATGTTTAGCAAGACCGTAAGCGGGCCGCAGTTGATTCAAATCATACCGGAACCTCAGAGCGGGATGCGTTCAGTTTGAGTAGCCTCCCGCTCGATTATTTTCTGCGCACCCGTCGCGGACTGCGCTCGACGACGGATGCGTGTTGATCTGCGCATGATCTTGTCCGGAAAAGTCTGCAACTTTACGAGATCATACGCTAGCCGCCGAACAGCTTGAGGACGTTCTGGTCGGCCTGCGCCGACAGTGACAGCGCCGTGGTAGAGAGCTGCTGCCTCGTCTGCAAGGCGAGCAGGTCGGCGCCTTCCTGGTTGGTATCGGCGAGCACCAGGTTATCCGAGCCGGTCTGCAGCGTGTTGATCAGGTTCTGCGTGAAGTCCTGCCGGGTCTGCACCGTAGTGAGGTTCGAGCCGAAGGTCGAAGCCTGAGTGCGCAGCGTGGTGAGCGCGCCATTGATCGCGTTCAGCACACCCTGGACGACATTATTATCCTGAAAGCCGGTGCCGGTGATCTGATTGAGGCCGAGACCTGCGGAGTTGAGATTGACGCCCTGAATGGTCAATCCGCTGCTGCTGGTCTCGTTGAACACGACGTTTAGATTATCTCCGTTGATCAGGTTCACGCCATTATAGGACGAATCACCGGCGAGTTGATCGATCTGGCCCAGCAGGGCGTTGTACTGGTCTTGCAGGTTTTGCCGCGTGGGATCCGGCGTCACGACGCTTGCAGTGGGTGTGGTCGCGCCGGCCGATAAGCCAAGCCCGGTTACGACCGAAGTGGTGCCTCCGATCGTGACATTGGCGGAGCTCTGGGGAGCGAAATTGATCTGATTCGATGAATTTATCGAGCCGGTGATGTCGCTCAGGCCGGCAAGCGCGCTGGCAAGCTCGGTCGCCGTCGAGATCTGTCCGTTACCCGAGCCGAATGTCAGGGTGTTCGCTGCGTCGCTGCCGACCTGGACCGTCAACGCGCCGCTCAAGCCCGCCAGCGTCGAATTGTAGTTGTCGCTCGTCGGATTGGTGCTGGTATTATAGCTGCCGGTGAGGCTGCCGCCCGCGATGATCGTCACCGATTTCGCCGCGGTCAGTGTAAAGTTGTTCCCGGAGGGGTTGGCAGCGGTGATATCGCCGTGCACGTTGGAGGCGGCATTGTCGATCGCCGCGGCAAGCGTGCTGGCACTGGAGAAGGTGCCGTTGGCGGCATTGGCCTGGCCGTTGGCAACGAGGCGGAACGTCGCGGTATGGCTGCCGTCGTTTACGCTGAACGTGTCGCCCTGTTGAAGCTGCTGGGTTTGGGTTGTCAGGCTGCTGATATCGGTGTTGTTGCCGGCGGTTGCCGTATAGTTGGTCGTATAGTCCTGGGCATTGCTGCTCTGTAACGTAATCGTGCCGCCGTTGTTGGTGACGTTGGAAGCACCGAAGGCAGTTGAAAGATCGGTAGCGAGAGTCGCGGCGTTGCTGAAGCCGACATTGTTGCCGCTCGCGGTGTTGGTGCCGGTGACGTATTGGAAGGTGGTGCTGGTAGTACCGTTGGAGATTGTAACGGTGTCGCCTTCGGTTACGCCGGAGAGGGTTGAGGCATTGATGCTCAGGATGCTCTGCTGCCAGTCAGTCCCGCCGCTCGCGAAGGTGCCGGTTACCAGGCTCTGGTCGGCGGCAATCCCGTTGGTGAGATTGCCGGCGATGTTGGTGTAGTTGACGGTACCCTTGCTGGTCTCCTCGGCTTGGGTGGCAATCGCCTTGGCCGATTGGACGAGGCTCGTCAGCGAAGTGATGCCGTCATTGGCGGCATTGAGGGTCTGCACCGCCTGGCCGATTTGGTCGAGCAGGGCGCCAAGCTCGTTGGCGCGATCGGTCAGCGACTGCGACAGGAAGAAACTGATTGGGTTGTCCAGCGCGGAATTCACCTTCTTGCCGGTCGCGAGATCGTTCTGGGTAACGATCATCTGGGACGAGGTCTGCTGAAGGGCAAGAAGGTTCTGCCGCACGCCGGCTGATAGCGCAATGTCGCTCATAACGACCCTCGTTCGGCGCCGCCGATACGGGCGGTCCCGGGGCCGATAATCCTTTGGTAACCCTAACGTTCGGTAAACATTGCGATAATTTTTGGTTAAACGCACCGGTCGAGAAAAAAGGCGGGGCCTAGGCCCCGCCCTTAAGCCAGGTGTCTGCCGGACAGTTTACCCGAACAGCTTCAGCACGTTCTGGTCGGCCTGCGCCGACAGCGACAGCGCCGTGGTCGAGAGCTGCTGCCTCGTCTGCAAGGCGAGCAGGTCAGCACCCTCCTCGTTGGTATCGGCAAGCACGAGGTTATCGGAGCCGGTCTGCAACGTATTGATGAGGTTGGTGGTGAAATCCTGCCGCGTCTGCACGGTGGAGAGGTTGGAGCCGAAGGTGGAAGCCTGGCTGCGCAGCGTCGTCAGGGCGGTGGTGATGTTGTTCAGAGTGTTAGTAATGACGTTATTGTCCTGGAACCCGGTGCCGGTGATCTGATTGAGGCCGAGACCGGACGAATCCAGGTTGACGCCTTGGATCGTCAGCGAGCTGGTTCCGGTTTCGTTGAAGGTGACCTTGAGATTGTCGCCGTTCAGCAGGTTCACGCCATTGTAGGACGAGTCGCTGGCCAGCTGGTCGATCTGGCTGAGCACCGCATTGTACTGGTCCTGCAGGCTGGAGCGGCTCGAATCGGGCGTGACGACGGTCGCTGTCGGCGTGGTTGTGCCTGCCGACAGGCCCAGGCCGGTAACGACCGAGGACGTGCCGCCGATGGTGACGGCTGCGGAACTCTGAGGTGAGAAGCTGAGCTGATTGGAGCTGTTGACCGAGCCCGTGATGTCGGTGATCCCGGCTAATGCCGAGTTGAGCCTCGGTCACCGTCGAGATCTGTCCATTGCCGGAGCCGAAGGTGAGGGTATTCGCGGCGTCGGTACCGACCTGGACCGTCAAGGTGCCGCTCAAGCCAGCCAGCGTCGAATTGTAGTTGTCGCTTGTTGGCGTGGTGCTGGTGTTGTAGCTGCTGGTCAGCGTGCCGCCCGCGGTGAGGGTCACGGATTTTGCGGCCGTCAAAGTGAAGTTGTTTCCGGAAGGATTGGCCGCGGTCACGTCGCCGTGCACGTTGGAGGCGGCATTGTTGATCGCCGCGGCAAGCGTGCTGGCACTGGAGAAGGTGCCGTTGGCGGCATTGGCCTGGCCGTTGGCAACGAGGCGGAACGTCGCGGTATGGCTGCCGTCGTTTACGCTGAACGTGTCGCCCTGTTGAAGCTGCTGGGTTTGGGTTGTCAGGCTGCTGATATCGGTGTTGTTGCCGGCGGTTGCCGTATAGTTGGTCGTATAGTCCTGGGCATTGCTGCTCTGTAACGTAATCGTGCCACTGTTGTTGGTGACGTTGGAAGCGCCGAACGCAGTCGAAAGGTCGGTCGCGAAGAGTCGCGGCGTTGCTGAAGCCGACATTGTTGCCACTCGCGCTGTTGGTGCCGGTCACATATTGGAAGGTGGTGCTGGTAGTACCGTTGGAGAGTGTAACGGTGTCCCCTTCGGTTACGCCGGAGAGGGTTGAGGCATTGATGGTCAGGACGCTCTGCTGCCAGTCGGTTCCGCCGCTCGCATACGTGCCTGTCACCTGGCTCTGGTCGGTGGCGATGCCGTTACCCGAGAGATTGCCGGTGATGTTGGTGTAGTTGACGGTGCCCTTGGTGGCCTCCTGGGCCTGGGTCGCGATGGATTTTGCCGATTGGACGAGGCTCGTCAGCGAAGTGATGCCGTCATTGGCGGCATTGAGCGTCTGAACCGCTTGGCCGATCTGATCGAGCAGCGTGCCGAGATCGCTGGCGCGGTTGTCCAAGGATTGCGAAGTGAAATAGCTGCTCGGGTTATCGAGTGCCGAATTGACCTTCTTTCCGGTGGCGAGGTCGTTCTGCGTGATCAGTTCTTGCGCCGAGGTCTGCTGGAGAGAAAGCAGGTTCTGCCGCACGCCGGCGGAAAGCGTAATATTCGACATCGTTCGAACCTTTCTGGTCGAAGCTGTTCGGAAGAGCGCGGCCGGATGACCGAGCGCGGTCCTATTCGCATGGCGCGATGTAATTGCGCGTAAAAAATCGTAGTTAATTAGAATTAATTGGCTGTTTTTTTGACTGCCAGAGAACGGCAGTCGGAGTTTACTCTTCATATACCAAACTTATTTTGAAACAATTTACCATAATTGATACGGCAACCAGATGGTTATCCTCGACCCATCATGTTTGTTAATGATCGTTCTCCGCGCACCGTCGTGCAATCGGAAAAGCGGTCTGCAGTTCGCGCGCCATTCAGACTTGGATGTCGGCATGAGCGTCGTCGGCTGCCCGCGCCGTTCCATCGGGATGCGCTCTGGCATAGGCTTGGCGGCGGAGCAGGGCAGCGCGCGCCTGTGTCGTGCCATGCCGGCGTGTGTCGGTTGCCTCGTAAATTGCTTCGCGCGCCTCCGGGCCGATGGTGACGGGCGCATTCGGACTACCGGCGCCAGCATTGTCCGGCGGGTTGCGCGCCGGTGCGGCTGCGGCGACGGCTCCGATCGCCTGGGTCGGGGCAAGTTCCGTCGCGACCGAGGCGGGGAGGGCGCCGGCTGGCGGCCGGCTGCTGCCAAGACCCGCGATCGAATTGACCGGCGCCATAGGCAATCCCGCATCCATATCGGCCTCCTCGGCGACATGATCCCGAAAAGTTGCAGACTTTTCGGACAAGGATCATGCGCAAAATCACCGCGCATCCGTCATCGAGCGCAGTCCGCGATGGATGCACAAATGGGAACCGTGCGGGCGTTTTCAGCTGAACACATCCCGCTCCAGGCGGCCGATCTTGCGGCCGCAGGGCAGCGTGCCGGCGGCCCATGAAGCTGGCATTAGGAAATTCTCTCAACTCCGAACGATCAGGCACAATTTTCCTCGCCGAGGGGCGCCACGCTTCGGCAAGGAAACGCCAGGGAGGTTTTGAGTGTCTGCCAGAGACCGCCGTCGGACGCGGCACCGTTTTGGCGAGCGGCGCGCGACCGCGACTTAGTTATAGGTGCTTCGTCTGCCGGCGAGGTCGTGGGTTATGGAGAACAGGATTGGTCTCGTTGTCGCCACTCCATGTTTCGGCGGCCAGTTATCCGTCATCTATGCGGCATCGATCTTCAAGTTGCAGAAAGTCTTGCAAGCAATTCCGGAGATCGAACTCAAGGTGTTGCTCAAGGACGGGGACGCGCTGATCACGCGGGCGCGCGCCAGCCTGTGCGCGCAATTCCTCGACGATCCCGATGCCACGCACCTTTTGTTCGTCGACGCGGATATCGGCTTCGCGCCGGAACAGGTGATGCGGCTTCTGACCTGTGGCGCGGACGTGTGCGCGGCCATCTACCCGATCAAGCGCATCGACTGGGACAGGGTGAGGCGCGTCGTCGCCGCGGACCGCCGCGACCCGGGAGCCGCGGCCCTCGACTATGTGTTCGAGGTCACGGATCGCGAAGCGGTCACGACGCGCGGTGGCTTTGCCAAGGTCAGATATGCAGGCACCGGGTTTCTGCTGATCCGGCGCGAGGCGCTTCTGCGCATGTGCGCGCATTACCCGGAGTTGCGCTATCGACGCGATCACTCCATCGAAGCGGCGACGGCAAGCGACAATCGCTACGCGCTGTTCGATTGCATGATCGACGAAAACGGCACCTATCTCAGCGAAGATTTCAGCTTTTGCCGGCGCTGGTTGCAGATCGGCGGTGAAATCTGGGCGGATCTCGAGAGCACGCTCCGCCACGTCGGGCCGCTGGTGTTTCGCGGTGATCTGTCGACGCAATTCGCAGGGATGCCGACCGAGCCGGCGCTCGCCGCGAACGGCGGCGCGAGCCTATGAAGTCATCGCGACGGCGCCCCGACCGCGCACGCGCTTGCGTGAAGGCGATGCCGGCCCGCCAGGAGGCGGCTCTGCCTGGCTTCGCACCTGCGGAGGTATTTCGCGATTCGCTCGCGGCCTTCCAGAAAGAGGAGTTTGGTCGCGCCGAAGGGCTCTGCCGCTCCATTCTGGCGGCCCAGCCGAACTATTGCGATGCGATCCACCTCATCGGCCTTGTGCATTATCGTGAGGGCAGGTGGGAGGAGGCGATTGCCGAACTCGATGCGGCGGTGCAATTGGCCCCCGACAATGCCGCCCTTCTCAACAATCGCGCCAATGCCCTCAAATCGTCAGGGCGACTGCCGGAAGCGCTTGCGGGCTATGAGGCGGCGCTTGCGATCAGGCCGCATTATCCCGAGGCTCTCGGCAATCGCGGGGTCGTTCTTTCCGACCTCAAGCGGCTGGATGAGGCGCTCGCAAGTTTCGACCGCGCGCTCGCGTTGCGTCCCGGCGATGCGGAAACGCACAACAATCGCGGCCTCGCTCTCAAGGAGCAGGGACAGCTTGCCCAGGCTTTGGCAAGCTTTGACCATGCGCTCACGATCCGACCGGATTACCCCGAAGCGCTCAATAATCGAGGCAATACCCTTTATCAGCTGAAGCGATTCGAAGCAGCGCTCGCAAGCTATGATCGGCTGCTGGCGATCAAGCCTGGGAATGCCGATGCGCTCAGCCATCGGGGGAATGTCTTAATAGCGCTTCACCGCCTCGGGGACGCAGTCGCGAGCTACGATCAGGCACTGGTGAACGCACCCGATCATGCGTTTGCGCATCGCAATCGAGGCATCGCACTTGCCGAAGCGCACCGGTTCGAGGCGGCGCTTGCCTGTTTCGACCGCGCACTCGCGCTATCGCCCGATTATGCCGATGCGCATCACGAGCGAGCGGAGGCCCTCAAGTTCCTGATGCGCCTTGGCGAAGCGGCCGAAAGCTACCAGCGGGCGCTGGCGCTCGATCCCGATCACGAGTTTGCGCTGGGAGGAACTCGCTGATTGCGCGCTGAAGCTTTGCGACTGGGGATTGCAGGAGCGCATTGCCGGGCAGGTCCGCCGGTCGGCACTTGAAGGCAACGCTCCGGTCGCGCCCTTGGTCATGCTCGGGTTCAGCGGCGAGGAGGCGTTGCACTTTGCTGCTGCCCGCCGCTTTGCCTCGCGCCGGTTTGCCGTCACGCCCGAACCGATGTGCTGCGGCCCGCGCAGACACCGCGAGCGCATCAAGGTTGCCTATCTGTCGGCCGACTTCCGCCGGCATCCGGTCGGTCAGCTGACCGCCGAACTGTTCGTGCGCCATGACCGCCGGCGTTTCGAGGTGGTCGGCATTTCCTTCGGTCCGAATGATGGCAGCGAGGTGAGGGCAAGGATAGCGGCGAGCCTTGACGTTTTCCTCGATGTGCGCCCGGTAGCTGATCGCGAGGTCGCGCGACTCATGCACGACATGGAGATCGACATTGCGGTCGATCTTGCCGGGTATACCAAGGATTTTCGCCCTGAAATCCTCAGCCACCGTCCGGCGCCTGTCGCGGTGAGTTATCTCGGCTTTCCGGGGACCATGGCCGCAAACTTCATCGATTACATCATCGCGGACCCAATCGCGCTGCCGCCGGAAAGCGAAGCCTTCTATGCGGAAAAAGTCGCTCGCCTGCCGGACTGCTTCATGCCCGGTGTCGCGTCACCCGATCCGTTGCCGGACCTGACCGAGGCCGCGCGCGCTGCGGCAAGAGCCGAGGCGGCGCTGCCGTCACATGGGTTCGTGTTTTGCTGCTTCAACAACCACGCCAAGATCACGGCGACGATGTTCGCGCTGTGGATGCGGCTGCTGCGCGCCTCGGCAGATTCCGTCCTATGGCTGTCACGAGCAGCCGAGCCCGTGCAAGCCAACTTGCGTGACGCAACGGCGGCTCACGACATCAACCCTGACCGGCTCGTGTTTGCGCCGCGGGTCGAGCGGCTGGCCGATCACGTGGCACGATATCGGCTCGCCGACCTCTTTTTGGACACGCTGCCGTATAATGCGCATACCACCGCCAACGATGCGTTGTGGGCCGGGTTGCCGGTGCTCACCTGCTGCGGCAGTTCGCTCGCGGGCCGCGTCGCTGCGAGCCTCGATCACGCGGTCGGGCTCGACGACCTGGTGACTTGGAGCCTCGAGGAATATGAGAGCCTCGGTCTGCGGCTCGCCCGCGACCGCGATGAGTTGGCGGCGGTGACATCGAAACTGTTGAGAAACCGCTCAACCTGGCCGCTTTTCAATGCCGATCGATATGTCCGTCACCTCGAATGCGCCTTTATTGAAATGCGGCTGCGTTGCGAGAGCGGCAAGGCGCCGGCGAGCTTCGACGTCGCGCCCTGCGCTGACAATAATTGACCACGCTTACAAGCTGCGACTGACGGAAATGGGGGCGGCCGGGCGTCGGAAGGCCGCCTGCGCACGGCCGGTTGCGCCATAGATCTGCACATTCGAGCGGCGCCCCAGTTCGTTGGAAAGATTGCGCAAAATTCCTTCCGATACGGCGCGCGCAGTCGTCAGCACGGTCAGGTTGACCTGCAACGCTTTACGGAATTCCTGATGCTGGCGCGTCAGTTGGTCCAGCAGCCTTGCCATGTCGCGCAAATCGGGTCTCCCGGCAGCGGAAAGCCTGGAAACGCAGGACATGAAGAGGTGGGCGAGTTCGCTCTTGCGCGCGGCGATGCCGGCGGCTGCCGTGAGGCGACCGCCGCGAACCATCTCGGTTTCCGATTCGACGATCTCGCAAAGCTCCTGCATGAGCCGGGAAATCTCGACCAGCGCAGCAGCGGTCGCCTCGGGTCCGAGAACCGCGCTGCGCTGAGGCGGGGAGGGCGCTTTTGGCATCGGTGCGGATTCGCCTTCAGGGAGTCGGGCTGGCTCGATGGGTCATCAGCGAGCTGTAGATGTGGCTTGCGAGGCCGAGGCCGCCAGCCGCCACGAAGTTCTTGGCGTATTGCTCCGTGAGCAATGTGCGCCACACGCCAACTCCTTCGGCGTTTCCGAGTGGTCCATCGTCGCCGATGCCGGTAAACATGTGCTGAAGCATCTCGTTTACGAACACGGTCTCGAAATTTTGCGCTTGCTTGAACGCATTTTCAGTCTTGTTCCGCGAAACCATCTGGGCGGGCGCGGCATAATTGGCGACCAGCGTTGCGGGATCGAGCGCGAGCGGGGTCATCACATCACCTCGACATCGGCCTGGATGGCACCCGCCGCCTTTACCGCCTGCAGGATGGCGATGAGGTCGCGCGGACCGACGCCGAGCGCATTCAGGCCATCCACGAGTTGTTGGAGGGACACACCTTCCTGCACCAGCGCGAGCTTCTTGCCGTCCTCCTGGACGCCAATCCGCGTGCGCGGGGTGACGACAGTCCGGCCGGCGCGGGCGAACGGCGCAGGCTGGCTCACCTGGCGCGCTTCCGAAATGGTAACGGTCAGATTTCCTTGAGCGACGGCAACCATCGAGACGCGAACGTCGCGCCCCATGACGATCACGCCGGAGCGCTCGTCGATGATGATCTTGGCCGGCAGGTCAGGCTCGATCTGAAGCTGCTCGATTTCGACCAGCAGTGCGACAACGTTGTTCGCATATTCCTTTGGCACCGACACAAGGACGGTCGAAGGATCGAGCGGCTCGGCAGTGGCGGAGCCGAGAAAATCGTTGATCGCCGCGGCGATGCGCTTCGATGTCGTGAAATCGGCATTGCGCAGCGCCAGCCTGAGCTGGTTCAGCCGATTGAGCGCAAAATCGATTTCCCGCTCGATGATGGCGCCATTGGCGATGCGCCCAACTGTCGGCACCCCCCGCGTGATGCGCGCCGCTTCGCCCTCGGCCTGGAAGCCGCTGATGGCAAGCGAACCCTGCGCGACCGCATAGACATTTCCGTCCGCTCCGAGCAGCGGTGTCACCAATAGCGTGCCCCCTTGCAGGTTCTTGGAATCGCCCAAGGCGGAAACGGTCACGTCGATCCGGGTCCCCTGGGTCGAAAACGCCGGCAGGTTGGCAGTGACCATCACTGCGGCGACGTTCTTCAGGTTGAGATTCTGACCGCGGATGTTGACGCCGAGGCGCTCCAGCATCGCTGTGATGGATTGCCGTGTGAACGGCGAGTTGTTGATCGTGTCCCCGGTGCCGTTCAGGCCGACCACCAGCCCATAGCCGATCAGCTGGTTGTCCCGCACCCCTTCGACATTGGCGAGGTCCTTGATACGGGAGGCCGCGATCGACGCAGGCGCGAAGGCTGGGGTCACGATCAGCGCGGCGGCGAAGCCCAGGGACAGCGTTGCCGCTCTTGTGCGGCGCCAACCGTGCGGTTGGCCTGCCATGCGCCGCTTGCCGTGCCCCACCATCTCGCGTCCTTCCGCTGTGCGATCGCGCTGCTGGCGAAGCCTTGCGAGCGGCGTGCCACCCGCTCGTGACTAGCAAAGCATTGAAGAAATGTGGTTTTCTCAGTTTCCGCCGAAGACGTGGACGAGACGACCGGGCACGCATTGCCTCTGCCCGGCAAGATCTGCCGGCGTTTACCCGGAATTAACCATGCGAAGGGATTTTCCCTTTGATCCCAGGGACGGGTGAACGGGGCACGGGGGGAAAAATTCGCATGCGCATCGAGCGGACGGGGGGCGCCGTTCCCGTGACGCCGGGAAACACGGTGCGCCGCGCTGGTGGCGACGGGTTCAGCGTGGAGCAGCAAGGCTCGGCCTCACCGGCAGCCACCAGCGGCTCGCGATCCATCGGCGGCATCGAAGTACTGATCGCGCTGCAGGGGTTCGAGGAGCCAGGCGAGCGTCGCCGGCGAGCCATCGCACGCGGCCGCGGCGCGCTCGACATCCTTGACGAGCTAAAAATCGGTCTTCTGGCGGGCGGGATCGATGGCAATACGGTGCCGCGCCTGAAGGCGGCGGTGTCCGGTCTCAAGGACGACACCGGGGACCCGGGCTCGATGCCGTGCTGGCCGAGATTGACCTGCGCGTCGAAGTCGAAATCGCGAAAATGGCGGCCACCGCGATCCCCTGATCGAAGCGCCAAATTCTCGACGGTTACTATAACGCCGTCATGCTCCTGTCGCTTTGCGCCTTCTCTGTTGTCCGGTTCCGTCCGCGGATATATAACGCCGCGCGCGAACGGGTGCCTGCCGGCAGAAAGGCGGCATGGAGCGGCGGCGGAATGCGGATGGACAAAGGTAAATCGACTTACCGGCCGAGCGACAAGGAGCCGTTCATGAATGAACGGCAACGCGAATATTTCCGTCAAAAACTTCTCGCCTGGAAAGAAGAAATCCTCAAGGAGGCCAAGGATACCCTCCAGCACCTCCAGGACGAAAACCAGAATCATCCGGATTTGGCGGACCGGGCTTCGTCGGAGACCGATCGCGCGATCGAACTCAGGGCGCGCGATCGCCAACGCAAGCTGATCGCCAAGATCGAGGCCGCCCTAACGCGCATCGAAGATGGAACATACGGATATTGCGAGGAGACGGGGGAGCCGATCGCAATCAAACGCCTGGAGGCGCGTCCGATTGCCACGCTTTCGGTCGAGGCCCAGGAGCGCCATGAGCGTCGCGAACGGGTATATCGCGAAGAGTGATCCCGTTGCCGCCGCCCTTTAGGGTTCCCGCGAAAACAGCTGCTCCGATACTCGGCTGGTAATACGCAGCCTGTCGCGCCAAACTGCCAGGCGGACCGGTTGTGTTATTTCGCAGGTACCCTTACTGGGGCACCAGGTTGAGCGCTTTGGCAAGCGGCGCCATGGCCGCGAACTCTGATCCGACAAATTTCTGGAACTCATCGACGTCCATGATCATCGGATCGACCCCTTGGGCGGCAAGCTTTTCGCGTACCCCCTGATCCTGAAGCGCGACGCCGATTTCGCGATTGAGCCGCTCGATGATTGCCCGCGGGGTTCCTGCCGGCGCAAACACGCCGATCCAGAAATTCAGGTCGGAATTCGCGAATCCGGCCTCCAGGGACGTGGGAACGTCCGGCAACGCCAGTGACCGCTGCATGCTGCTCACGCTCAGCGCCACCAGCTTGCCTGCGCGGATGAATTCGAGCGCCGCCGAAACTGGCGCGTAATAGGCGTTCACGCGACCGGTCATGACTTCCGTGAGCACCTCAGGGGCGCCGCGGAACGGGATGAAGTCGCCGGAAAAACCTGCCGCAAGGCGGAATTTTTCCATCGCCAGATAGACCGGCGTGCCGACGCCCGCCGAACCGTAAGTGATGCGTTTCTTCTTGGCATAGGCAACGAAGTCCTGCACGGTGTGGATGTTGAGCGACGGCGCCACCACCAGCACATTGGGAAGGTTGCCGAGCGGGGCGACGGCGACGAAATCCTTCACTGGATCATAATGGGCATTCGCCACCGTGAAGGGCGCCACCACAATAGCCGACGAATTGACGAGCAGCGTATAGCCATCGGGCGGCGAGGTCGCGACCGCACGGGTCCCGATGGTGCCGCTCGCGCCGGTGCGGTTCTCGACCACAATCGATTGGCCAAGTCGGGTTCCGACTTCCTCGAAGACGATGCGCGGGACAATGTCGACCGCACTGCCGGCACTCAGCGGCACCACGGCCCGTACGTTCCTGGCCGGCCATTGCTGCGCCATTGCCTTGCTGGGAGACAGACGGGATGCCAGAATCGTCAGACCGGCAAGTACATCTCGCCTACGCATGTGAGCCTCTCGCCGCCTCCCGCAGCTTGATTCCATAGCGCCGAGGCGGCGCCTGAGCAAACCCGCCGCGGGGCGCGTCATTGACGCAGGCCTGCACGGATACCTGCAGCGCCTCGCCCATCGTGTCAGGACGGAGCGGCCGCACTCACTTTGCGGCGTCTGCCTTCTGCATCAGCTTGATGCGGGCAATCTGGGCACACTCGTCGAAAACCTTGAAATAGCGCTGCACCGCATCGGGTCCGAGATCGAAGGGATGTGGTTCTCCAGGGCGGCGCGCGGCGAGGCTCTTGATCCGGAGCGCCGCATTGTCAAACTCGGACTGGTTGGTCAACAGGATGGTGGCTCCGGCGGTGGCGGCGGCAGCGGCAAACTTGCGCGCGCTATCGATATACATGTCGAAATGCGGCACATCGTTCACGAAGTTGAATTCGGTGCCGCCGGAAAAAGCCACGGTCAGCGGCCGGCCATTGTCTTTGACGTCGAAGATCAGCGACAGCGTCCCGGCTGTGTGACCCGGCATCGGAATGATCGTCACCGTACGGCCGCCCAGCGTGATCTTCTGGGTTTCGGTGACGGCGATATCGCGCTTCGGCTTTCCGTGCGGAAACAGGTTGACCGACTGTTCGATCGTGTCCCAATCGCCCGCCCCCATGACGATGCGGGAGCCGAAGCGGTCCTGCATCAGCTTGGCGCCGCCGACTTCGCCAGGATGGCCATGGGTGATGATGACGTATTTCACGCTGGCGGGGTCAAGGCCGACCTTCTTGAGGCCGCCGACGATCACCGGCTCCGCCTCATACTCGAACGTGGTGTCGATCAGGATGATGCCGTCGCTCGTGGTCAATGCCCACGACGAACGATCCCGCGTGCCAACGAAATACACGTCGTCAAAAACCTTCGCGGGTTCCATGTACCAGCGTGCACGATCGGCCGGCGGCGGTGCCGGTGTCACGTCCCGTGGCGGAGCGCTGGCGGGGGCGATGCAGAGTGCGCCGAGCACGCCGCGGAAGTCGACGCCGGCCGCTCGTTTTGCGGCGACCAGATGTGCATCGATCGAGTTCGGCGCCGGTTGGGCGTGAGCCGGGCCAAGGCCGATCGCAGCGACCGCGGCGAATGCAAACATGAAAGTCTTCATCGCAAGCTCCTTGAAATCGGCACCGTCGCGACCGTGACCGCGACCTATTTCAGCGGCGTATCAGGGGTCGAACGCTACACCAGTTTCGCGGAGAGGAGAACAAGTGTGACCGCGAACCGCCTTCCTCAATTCCATTGACCTCCAAAGACTTTTGGCATTGTGTTCACGCAGTGATTTCCCGGGGAGATCAATGACCGCACGGATGCTTGGAGCACTGTTGGCCGTTGTCTGTGCGGGTGTCGTGACGGTGGGATTTTTCGTCTGGCTCGTGTTGGGCGGTGCGCCTCCGATCGAACGGCCTGGGTCTGCGCCCTCAACGATTATCGCGCCGGCGGGGAAGACGGAGTAGTTCGACCGGAGCCATTGTGCGGCCCCTGTCGGCCATCGATGCAGCATGGCACATTCCCGTTGTGCTATCTTGCGGTTTCACCGGAGTGGAACCAAAGGGCTCCTGATGCGACGACGCGATTTCATTGCTGCGGTCGGGGGCGCCTCGATCCCCTCATTTGCGGCGCATGGACAGCAACGTGTGTTGCCCGTCGTCGGAGTCCTTGGGGTCGCAACCCCAGAAGGGCAGCAGCCCGTTATAATAAAATTTCGCCAGGGACTTAGAGAAACAGGATACCTGGAAGGCAGCAATGTCATCGTCGAATATCGTTGGGCTCGGAACGATCCTGATCGATTACCAGTGCTCGCCGCCGAATTGGCGCAACAAAATGTTTCTGCGATTGTGTCTCTCGGAGGACGATTGTCGCTAGCCGCCGCTAAGGCATCAACATCGACAATTCCGATTATCTTTGAAACCGGAGAGGATCCGGTGCGAGGGGGGTTCGTTACAAGCCTCAGCCGTCCCGGTGGCAACCTGACCGGCGTCAACTCCATGCTTGCGGAGATATGGTCGAAGCAGTTCGACTTGCTTGTCAAGCTGCTGCCGAACAGGCGCTCGTTTGCGCTGCTTGACGCCGGCCAGGTATCGCCTCAACAGTTGAACGAACGGAGACGAAACGCGGAAGCGGCGGCGAATGCGGTTGATCGCAAACTTTTTTACATGGTTGCCGGTTCCCCAAAAGAGATCAGCGACACGTTCCAGTTATTACGAGAAAGCGATGTAGCCGGACTTGTTGTGCGCATTTCGACACTTTTCTACGATCACCGGTCGCAGCTCATCGCCCTCGCCGCACGATACGCTATTCCGACAATCTACCCGGTTCACGATTTTGCCGAGGACGGCGGCTTGATGAGTTACGGTTCTGACGGTCTCGACAATTTTCGCTTGGTCGGAAACTACACGGGTCGGATTCTCAAGGGAGAGAGGACTGCCGACATGCCCGTAATTCAGCCGACTTGTTTTGAATTTACTATCAACCTCAAGACCGCCCGGGAGCTCGATCTTCGCGTTCCTCCATTACTCCTCGCACTAGCCGATAGAGTAATCGAGTAGCGGATCAGCCAATGGTCTATCAGTTGAGAAACATCCAATTTTGGCAACAGCTGCCGGGAACTATATGCCTTTTATACGAAATCTTCCCAGGCTGCATCGCGGGCTCTGCCCTCGCGTGTCTGAGAGCGTATGAGTTGATCGCATAATCGGAATTCACGATCTTCTTGCGGGGATGTCCCATGTCCGTGCACGCGAGCTTCAAGCCGTTCAATTTTCAGCGCTGGATCGATGACAACCAGCATCTCCTGAAACCTCCGGTCGCGAACAAGCAGCTGTTCGAGTGTTCGGACGGAATGGTGGTGATGATTGTCGGCGGCCCAAACCAGCGGGTGGATTTCCACGACGATCCGGTGGAGGAATTCTTCTACCAGCTCAAAGGCGACATGATCCTCAAGATCGCCGCGGAGGGCGCGATCTACAATGTGCCAATCAAGGAGGGCGAGGTGTTTCTACTGCCGCCGCATGCTCGCCATTCCCCGCAGCGCCCGATTCCGGGATCGGTCGGCCTGGTCGTCGAGGGAACGCGACGTGCGTCCGACATCGACGGGTTCGAGTGGTATTGCATCAATTGCGGCACCAAGCTCGACCGCGTCGAGGTCCGGGTGAGCGATATTGTGAGGGACCTTCCGCCGTTGTTTGCCGCGTTCTACGAAGATCGCGGGCGCCGCACCTGTAAATCGTGCGGGGCAGTGCATCCCGGCAAGGAGCCACCCCCCGGCTGGGCGGTGCTATAGCCGTTAAGTGGATGTCGCCCTCTTCGTCGGACAGGGCGAAGCATCCTCCGTGGCACCAGGATTCTGCTGACCGCGATTCGGCGTTCGATGCTGGGAGGAACGAATGGCACAAGAACAGGCTTCGCCGAACGGTCCCGACTTGGCGAAGGGCGTGAACGAACGCGATCTGCGCGACAACAAGCTCCTTGGGCATGTCGGCGAAGAAGAGGTGCTGGTGGTGCGGAACGGCGGCGAACTGCTCGCCGTGAGCGCGCATTGCACTCACTATCACGGCCCGCTCGCAGAGGGCTTGGTGGTCGGGCACACCGTGCGATGCCCTTGGCACCATGCCTGTTTCGACCTGCGGACCGGGGAGGCTTTACGCGCGCCGGCGTTTGGCCCCGTCGACTGCTGGAACGTGGAGCAGCGCGATGGCCGAATTTTCGTTCGTGAAAAGCGTGCCGCGGCCAAGCCGGCGACCCGGCTTCCCGAGGAGGGGCCGAAAAACATCGTGATTGTCGGCGGTGGCGCGGCGGCGTTCGCGGCCGCCGAGATGCTGCGTCGGCGCAGTTTTGGCGGCAGCATCACCATGTTGAGCGACGACGATGCACCGCCAGTCGACCGGCCCAACCTTTCCAAGGATTATCTTGCGGGGAGCGCTCCTGAGGATTGGGTACCGCTGCGACCGGACGGCTTCTTCACCGAAAACAATATCGACCTTAGGCTACGGGCTGAGGTGACCGGTATCGATATTAACGGGCGTCAGGTCAGGGTCGACGGTCAACCGAACCTGCCGTATGATTGTCTGCTGCTCGCGACCGGAGCCGAGCCCCTACGACTGAAGGTTCCCGGTGCCGATCAGCCGCATGTCCATACCTTGCGCACGCTCCGCGATTGCCGCGCCATCATCGCTGCCGCCAAGGATGCCCGACGCGCGGTGATCATCGGCGCGAGCTTCATCGGACTCGAGGTTGCAGCCTCGCTGCGCGCGCGGAACGTCGAGATTGCTGTCGTCGCACCGGAAGCGCGGCCGATGGAACGCGTGCTGGGTCCCCAACTGGGCGATTTCGTTCGGGTCCTGCATGAGGAGCACGGTGTCGTGTTCCATCTGCGCGACACGGTGACCGCGATTGATAGCGGCCGCGTGACACTCCAGAGCGGCGGTACGCTGGAAGCCGATCTGGTCGTGGTCGGGATCGGCGTGCGTCCGCGTCTCGCGCTCGCCGAGGCGGCGGGTCTCGCCATCGATCGCGGCGTGACAGTTGATCCCTATCTCGAAACCAGCGCCCACGGTGTCTTTGCGGCAGGCGACATCACCCGATGGCCCGATCCGTATTCCGGCGAAAAAATCCGCGTCGAGCACTGGGTCGTGGCCGAGCGGCAAGGACAGGCGGTGGCCGCTAACATGCTCGGCATGAATGAGGTTTTCAACGCCGTGCCTTTTTTCTGGAGCCAGCACTACGACATCCCGATCAACTACGTCGGGCACGCCGAGAATTGGGACGAGATCGCCGTGGATGGCAGCATCAGTTCGAAGGATTCTGTGGTGCGCTACAAACGCGGCGGCAAGCTTTTGGCGGTTGCGTCGATATTCCGCGATATGGAAAACCTTGAGGCGGAACTGGCGATGGAACGGCGGAGCGGCAATTAGCCCAAGACCCCGGAAAGCTGCAGACGTCTCGGACAAAAGATCATTCGCAAATCAAAAAGAGAACTGAGCGGGCGCGCGAGACGGGATCGGTTCGCCGCTTGAAGAGCGGTCCTCAACTGAACCTATCGTGCCCTTCGTGCGACTAATTGCAAGTCGTGACAGGCGGGATAGGACCGTGCAACCAACAGGCATGTCTTGCATGCTTGGGGGTGGAGCAGCTTTGCTGTTTCCTTGCCCCGGATGTCTAGTTCCGACGCTGAGCACCCCAAAATTCAACTCTTCCGTCTTCGGTGTTGCGAACCGCAAAGGGCCGCATCGGCAGCGGCGTGCGTCGACAATTACAACCTTTGGTTGCTGCCCTGGCCGACTGTCCCTCCAAAAGGAGCTTACGATGGTTGAGGAACGAGATTGCGAGAGGTGTGGAGAGCCCATCCCGCCGCGGCGATTGGAAGTTTTGCCCTACACCCGGCTGTGCATAAAGTGCAGCGAAGCGATTGGCGGCGATTTCAAAACATACGTCATTGCCGAAAATACCGGCAAGCCCGGCAGTCTGAAAAAGAATTACGGAAGCTGGAAGGTGAAGAGGAAGCTCCGCCAGATTACGCCACTCGATAAAAAGTAGTTGGCGCATGACCTCGAAACGTTGCAGATCTTTCAGACAAAAATTCATGCGCAACTAAAGGACCCTCGCCTGTAAGGCGAGGGGTTCAAGAGGGGATCTTGTACCTCCGCTGGAGTTGGTGGCTGACGTGCTGGCGAGTTGCGATCTCCTCCTTGCTGTGCACTCCTATCATAAAGCGAGCCTCGGGAGGGCGCCGCGGCTGACGGCGTATGTCCTGGCCAAGTCTCGTCAAATATCTTGATGTTTGCACCGCCTGCCACGTCGCAATATGACATGATTCAAACAGCTTCAGCATATCCCTTGTGGTCCGGTTATCGCCCCCATTCCTCGGCGGCGGCTTTCGCCTCCCCGGCCACGGTGCTAGCCTGAACGCGATCGACGCTCAAACACAGGAACGTCGGTTCGGGAGGACTGCTCAGGAGGACTGAATGGAACGTTTCATCGCCAATCTGGTAAACAGCTTCGAAAGCGGCGAGGTGGGCCGACGCGAATTCTGCCAAACGGTGGCGCTCGCGGCGGTCGTCTACGGCGCCGGCGAAGCCGCCAATGCCCAGGCCGGACGCGGGTTCAAGGTGCTCGGCATCAATCACATCTCGTATTCGTGCCCCGACTACGCCAAGGCGCGCGATTTCTATATCTCGGTGCTCGGCATGGAAAGCGCACCCGGGCGCGACAACGGCAAGCGCGCCAGTCTGATGTTCGGGCCGCCGCAGGGCAAAGGCGGATCGTTCATGGGCATCCGCACCTTCGACGCCAAGCCGGGTACGGCGATCGTCGATCACGTCTGCTACACGATTTCCAACTGGAACGAAGGCAACGTGCGCGCTGCGCTCAAAGCCAAGGGCCTCGACGTGACCGGCCGCGACGGCAGCCTGCATGTCTATGACCCGTTCGATTATGACGTCCAGGTCGCATCCGCGGTTGGCGAAAACGCCTTCCGGCGCGGCTGAGAATTCAGGAGAACCGCCATGGAAGCATTCGTCGCCAAACAGCTTCACGATTTCGAAAAGGGCAAGATCAGCCGCCGCAAGCTGATCGAGACGCTCACCGTCGCCGCCACCACGGCCTATGCCGGCTCCGCCAGTGCCGCCGAGTCGACCGGCCTCAAGGCGGCGCTGGTCAACCACATCTCCTACACCTGTCCCGACTTCAAGAAAGCCGCGGACTGGTATTCGATGGTGTTCAACCTTGATCAAGTCGGCGCCACCAAGAACGACGTGGCCTTGCCGTTCGGCAAGAAAGGCGATGAACCGTATGGGGTGACGGCAACCGACGTGCCGCTGACGCACCTGATCATCCGCAGCCGTGACCTCAATGCGCCGCCCCCGACCGGCGGTCCCCCGCGCCGCAAGTCCCAGGCGGTCGTCGATCACATCGCCTACACGGTCGCCGACTTCGATCAGGCCCGCGCCGAGGCCCAGCTCACCGCGCTGGGCGTCAAGAACATCCGCAAGGCGGGCAAGTACAGCCTTCATATGGAGGACGCGTTCGGCTACGACGTGCAGATCAGCGGCATCGAGGAAACGGCGCTGGCCGGCGCCGGCTGACGCTGGCTCTGGGACCGACTTTCAGAGGATCGTGAGTTAGTGCGCGCCCACCCCCTCACCCTCGGAAGCGCCCGCGATGGCGTGCGCTTCCTCTTCCCTCTCCACCTCCCGCCGAAGTTTTGAGATTGGCCCGTGGCGCTCGGGCGGGAGGGGGAGAGGGTGGAGAGTTGAAGCCCGACCGGGTGAGAGGGAGGGCACCCGCAATGGATCATTCTTGTATGATTCCAAGTGCTACAGCGGGACGCATTCAGCTTGAAACAGTTCCCGCGCGGTTCGCTAGTTTGCCAAGCCTACCTCTTGAGTTTCTTTCGCCATGCGCGGGAGAGGCTTTTGTCTTGCGTGCAGGTCAACCCTCCTGCTGTTTGGTAGGCGAACGCGACGAACATGGTGAATGATCATTAACCGTTTGATAACCGATCATTAATTATCTCCCTCAGGGTTCGATCAGAGCGTTTCACTTAAACGCTTGTTGCCGCGGTGCAGTCGCGTCGTTTCCAATCGCCGATTCCCGGAGGCACAGACGCCATGAGATTGCGGGCTTTGCTCGTCGGTGCAGCACTGGCCACTACCACCGCGTTTTCCGTCCACGCAGGGGATTTGATCGTGCCGCCTCCGCCCCCCGTTGTGGCGGTGCCGCCGCCGCTCGTGGCGGCCCCACCCCTCTATGCGGCAGGGCCGTTCTGGGCTGGGGCATATATCGGGGCGAAGATCGGAGCAGGGTGGGAAAATGCCGTCTGGCAGAATCCCTTCGACAGCCTGGCTGATCACGCCGAGCCGGTCGGTTTTCTCGGCGGCGGCCAGATCGGCTATAACTTCCAGTTTTATCCCTGGATGTTTGGCATCGAGGGCGATCTGATCGGAACGAGTTTGGGCGACACAAGAATTGATGGGGCTGGGTTCAGCTACGGCGTGAGGACCTACTGGGCGGCGACGATCACGGGGCGCTTCGGTTACGACTATTACGGCCGGCTGCTCTATATTAAAGGAGGCATTGCCTTCTCCAGCAGCCGCAACACGATGACCGATCCGAGCGGAAATTCAATTAGCATTGACCCGACAGCACGAACGGGCTGGACGATAGGAGGAGGCGTCGAATTTCCGCTGTACGAAAGCTGGTCGGCACAGGTCGAATACGATTACCTCGATTTCGCCTCACAGAATGTGACTGTGAATTTACCCACCCAGGGAATCATGATCGGCGGCATCACGACGAGTTTGCAAACCTTGACGGTCGGCATCAATTTTCGATTCTGACTGGTTATAATTTTTATCTAGCGTGTGATCCCGTAAGGTTGCAGACTTTTCGGACAGGATCACGCGCGAAATCAATGATAATCGGGCGGGAGGCGTTTCAACTTGAACGCATCCCGCTCTAGCGCCCGTTGACATACGGGGATTCCCTCCGACTCTGCGAATGTGATTTAAGATCGCAACTGGGGAGGGCGATCTTGATTCGACTGATACTGACGGAGGCGCAATGGCGGCGCATCGCGCCGCTTCTTTCAGGTAAGGAGGGGGACCCAGGACGGCACGGCGAGAACAATCGGTTGTTTGTCGAGGCGGTGCTTTGGCTGATGCGGGCTGGAGCGCCTTGGCGTGATCTGCCTCGCGAATTTGGCAACTGGAACAGCGTGTTCCAGCGCTTTCGCCGATGGGCCAAGAAAGGTGTTTGGAAGCGTGTTTTCGAGGCTTTGCGTGAAGACCCGGATTTCGAATACCTGATCGTCGACTCCACCATTGTGCGGGCGCACCAACATGCCGCCGGCGCCAAAAAGGGGGAAGCGAAGATGAGGCGATCGGGCGTTCGCGCGGCGGCCTGAGCACGAAAATCCACATTGGCGTCGATGCTCTCGGTAATCCCGTCCGTTTTATTCTGACAGCAGGCCAAGTGAATGACATCACCCAGGCCGAAGGTCTGATCGAGGGCTTTTCCTTCGACAACCTGCTCGCCGACAAGGGCTACGACTCCGATCGCTTCCGTGCTCACATTGCCGATACGGGCGCCGAAGCCGTGATCCCGTCGAGCCGCTCGCGCGCTCAAGCAATCCCCTACGACACGCACATCTACGGGGACCGCAACCTGGTCGAAAGGTTCATCAATAAAATCAAGCATTTTCGTCGCATCGCCACGCGCTATGAAAAAACGGCGCTGTCGTTCGCCGCCATGCTATTCCTCGTCAGTGCCCTGATATGGCTCAAGTAATGTCAACGGGCCCTAGGCGATGTGGAAAAGTCAGGTCGTCTTAAACGCGCGCGGCTGCGGTGTTCGGTACGGCAGCACGTAGGGCGCAACAAGCGGAGCGCGTTGCGCCGAACCGGAGTGAAACTGAGTAACGGCAACTCTTTCATCCCATCAAATTCCGGCTCGCTTCTTTGGCGGTCAGTCCATCATTGCCGTGCCACCGAACTATTGCTCTCCTCCGTTCGCGCGGAATGGCGCAATGCGCTCCGCTTATTATTGCGCCCTACGGGCATCCGGCCCAGCTGGGCGCGATCCCGCCTCGGCCCCTCAGGGGAGCGCGTCATTTGCTGTTGCTATCGGGCGCGACGCGCTGGCGAGACTCGGCCGTTTTCAATATTGTTCCCGTCGAGGCGGCGCCATTGAGGGAGGAGCATATGTTTGCGAAACTGGTAATCGCGGGGACGGTCGGTGCGGTGATCGGGGCCGCGGTGGTGGCAACCGCCGCGCCGGAATTCAATACCCGGGGCAACCGTTTCCGCCCACTGAGCTATTCCGAACTCACCCCCGACCAGAAGGCCTATGCCGACCGCGAGCTTGCCGCCGGCCGCAAGCCCGATACCGGTCCGTTCAACATCTATCTGCGCAGCCCGGAAATGGCCGAACTGTCGCAACCGCTCAGCAACTATTTGCGCTTCAAGGCGCCGATGCCGCGCAAGCTGAAGGAAATCGCGACCATGCTGACGGCGCGCTACTGGGGCGGCCAGTATGTCTGGTACTCGCACCGCCAGCAGGCGCTCGACGCCGGCTTGAGCCCGGCGTTCATCACCGCAATGGCGAACGGCGAGCGACCCTCCGCGATGTCGCCCGACGAGGCGACGATGTTCGACTTCGTTACCCAATTGCTGGAGACGCGTCAGGTGAGCGACGCAAATTTTAAGGCTTTGGTAGGCGTGGTTGGCGAACGCGGCGTCGTCGAGACGCTCGCGACGATCGGTCACTTCACCGGGCTGACCATGATGTTCGCGGTGGACCGCTATCCGGTTCCCGCAGGCGCACCGGACGAGGTCAACCGGCCAATGTAGGGAGGCGGGGCCCCCACGCTGACGAGGGGTCGGGAAGCCTCTCGTCCAGCGTGTCCTTGGCCGTCCGATCCTCACACGTCGGGCCGTCGTCCCTGAAGTACCGCGCAGTGCTTGCTTTGCCGCCTGCCCGAAACGACGGACGGCAACTCCACGCCTTTGCGAAATGCGAAGCTTGCCGGCCGGGCGACGATGTCACGATGAGGCGCGCGGCCGCGGCCCGCAGGCACTTCGCGCGGCCCTGTTCAGCAGCCTTCGGGGCCTTTCTCTACAACGAACGCGCTCTGCCGGGCTTGGTTTCGGTATCGAAAACAGGCGGTGTGGGGTCTGGGTCTGGGTCTGGGTCTGACCGTTTTGCGGGCCTTGCGCCATCGCCAATGGTCCAAACGCCAGCACTGATGTTCCCAAAGTGAGCGATGCAAGCACCGCCAAGTGAGCCATTCGCATTCTGTTTCCCCGGGCGAGATTAGATCAGCCGCGCCACCATCATAATGTCCGGCGGCGAAAACGGTCCAGAGCGATTTCACTGGAAAGAGGCCAGGAACTCGTTGTTCAGGACGCCGCATCCAGAGAGCGCCGCGTCGGGCCGGGTCGCCGCCTCGGGTCGCCGGTCGGATTGCCAGCGAATTCTTGGTCCGAAGAGGCATCGTTGCCGGGATCGTCCGGTGCCGCTTGCCGGAACGATGCCGCTCGGTTATTTGCTTCACGCGCACCACATGCCATGCTGACGGCGGCAATGAGCATCCGCAGTCCAAAGCGGCATGAAAGGCAGCCGGCATTGAAAGCGCGGGAGGCAGGGGAGGCAGCCAGGCGCCGGACCACGGGAGCGACCGGATCAAGCGGCGACAGTCAGCCGAATGAGCCTGTGACAGACGGCGGCCAACATGGCGGAGTAGCTCAGCTGGTCAGAGCAGCGGAATCATAATCCGTGTGTCGGGGGTTCAAATCCCTCCTCCGCTACCACTGCCGCTGTCACGGCCCAAAAAGGCGCCTGGCGAGCGCCCCGGATGTTCAAGCCACGAACCATTCACTCATGCATTCGAATGTGCCGCCGCGATGCGGCGGCTTATTCTTCGGTATGTCATCGCATTCTGAGCGAGCTACTTGTAATAACCGACGCCGCAAACCAGATCTGCCACCTTCGTGACAAAGGCCACTTTCGGAAATGCCGGCGCGTTTGTACCCGGCTTTGGAGCCATGTAGCTCACTTCGGCGATCTGACCCTCAGGTTTTTGCGCTGCGGCGTAGATTTCGAGGCCATACGCCTTGCCGGTAGGGTCCTTGAGCGCCTTTCCGTCCATGCCAGATGGAGTATAAACAGCGCCGGCTACGCCTTTTGCGTCACTGACTCTGACGCAGAACGGATAGAGGTCGCCCTCTCTAAAGCCGCCCTCACCCTTATTGAACATTGCCAGCGCCACATCTCGGTCTGCTTTCACGGCCGCAACAGCCTTGTCGAGCATGGCCCTTGCCTCTTGGGCCGTTCCTCCTTGCTGTGCGAAAGCCGCCGGTGAGAGGGGCAGCAGGGTAACTGCCGCTGCAGTGATCATCAATATACGGATCATGGACGTCTCCGTTGTTAGCGCATGATCCCGTAAAGTTGCAGACTTTTCGGACAAGATCATGCGCAAACTCAAGGGGAACCGAGCGGGAGGCGATTCAAACTGAAAGCATCCCGCTCTAGACGTGCTGTGTTGAAAAACCCGTCGTCCGTTCATTTGCCAATGGAGTACTCGATATCGTACTGGCCGTCCCCCGTAGCGCCGCCCGGCCTGGGATCAAATCCGACTACTTGTCGTAGATTACCCTCAATTCCCGCGAGCCGGCCCGTGCCGCCGGTAATGAGTGCGACTGAGGTGGCAGTGATCTTCCCGGACACGTTCTGTGCAACATTTACACTTCGGGCGAACAACTTATCGCCGTTCTCCATCATAAGTATGTAGTAGCTTGTGGCGTTCCCGGTGCCTTCGGTCAGGTCGGCGATGCCGCGCTGCGTCACCTCGACCGGCTTGAGGCCGTTGATCGCCGGCGTGTTGTTCGGCAACCGGGATTGAACTTCGAACAAGCGGACGATGTGGCTGGGTCTGTCCCCCACCTCGAGGTTTTGGGATATGGTGAATTTGCTGCTTTCCGCAGGCACCTTGAAGGACACCTGCTGCTTCTGCTGGGCCGCGGCGTTGCTCGCGGACAATGCGATGGCGAAGCAAGGTGCAGAGGCCGTGAGTAGAGTTCGAACATGTCATCGCTGTTCCTCCCCACATGCGCCGGTGAATACCGACATGCATAATCCGCGGATCGGTGATCCGCAGAAAACAGTGTAGGTGACTTGCAATGCAGGCCCGCCGCAGGCATCTTGGCTGCTTCGAAATTGCGGGCTTCGGCACGGCCCCTCGGCAGCTCAGGATTAACGTTATACCAGTTTTCGCTCGCTCCGGAAGGGTTGGATGATAGGGTCAATTAACCGAGCACATTGGGTCTGGCTTCGAACGCTGAGTTGTCAAGGTCGCCGCACCATCCGTAAGCATTGCTGCATCGCACTGCACTTAATTTCGTCCGACGGCCTGTGGTGACGACAGCGCCGGCAGCCTAAATCCGGCGCCGCGGCTCTTTCCTCCAGCCCGCAAACGGCGATACACTCTTACGTGCCGGGTCACGAAAAGACTGCAAGGCAAAGGAGATCGTCATGCGCCAACGTTCTTCAGCCACGATAGTAACCCTCGCCATCAGCGCCGCTGCCCTCACCGCAATTTCGGTGCCGATCGGGCGGAGCTCGGCTCAGACCGCGGCGGCTTCCAGCACGGCGTCGAAGACGCCTTGGGGCGAACCCGACTTGCAAGGAATTTGGACGGACGAGTTCGATACGCCGCTGCAACGACCTGCAAGGTTTTCGAACCAGGAATTCTTCACCGACGCGCAGCGGCAAGAACTGGACAAGGAGCGAGGAGCGCTGTTCGGCGGCGACCCGCGCCAGGATCGCGGAACACCGCTCGATGTCGGCGGCGCCTACAACACGACATTCCTCACCGTAAAGCACGCCGGCCATCGCACGTCATTGATCGTCGATCCGCCCGATGGCCGGATGCCGCCTTTGACCCCCGCGGCGCAGAATGCGGCCGCCGCGGATCGGGCATTTCGCGTCGCTTTGTTGCAGGCGACCGATGCGTGCAAGAACAAGCTGCCGATCTGCGCGGGCGGTAAGTATGACGCGGCGCCGTCGCCGCGGTTTGCAGAACTGCCGCCGCGCTACCATACCGGCAACGTCGTGCGCCTCAATCGCAGCAACGGTCCGGAG
Source organism: uncultured Alphaproteobacteria bacterium (assembly GCA_963844635.1). Classification (GTDB taxonomy): domain Bacteria; phylum Pseudomonadota; class Alphaproteobacteria; order Rhizobiales; family Xanthobacteraceae; genus JAJPKK01. Next base: position 204,675 of record CAWJPD010000005.1, on the reverse strand, counting down.
GACGATGGCTTGGCCGATCGCTGCCTGCATAGCGGCCTGCCCGACTTCGGCAGCCTTTTCGGCGGCAGCTTTCGCCGGATCGTGCAGACGCCCGGCGGCATTGCGATGTTCTACGACATGAACCAGGGCCAGGGCTTCCAACGCAACATCGTCATGAACGGCAGCCCACATCTGCCGGCCAATGTCCGCCAATGGTTCGGTGACTCGCGGGGCCACTGGGAGGGCGACACCCTCGTCATCGACGTCACCAATTTCACGCCGAAAACCGATTTCGAGGGATCACGCGAGAACCTGCATATGGTCGAGCGCTGGACCCGCACGGGGCCGAAGTCACTCGAATACCAAGTCACAATTGAAGACCCGACCGTGTGGACACGGCCATGGACCGTCAAGCAGGACTTCACGCTTGAGAGCAATGAAGACAATCGGATTTATTATGAGCCGCGCTGCGTCGAGGGAAACCTCGGCCTGCCCGGGCTCTTGCACGGACGGCGGGTGGAAGAGCGTGCCTTTGCGGAAGGACGCGGTCCCGATCCGAGGACCGTGGACAATGTCGGCGGCGTGCTGTCGATCACACTCGATCCGTTGCGGTGACGTGCAGCGATAAGCCGCTGTGACCGGCCACGCTGCCCACTGTCTGAAAGGACCCCTGGACGTTTCGTCGCCGCATCGGTCATTGGCGGCCGCCCGATTTGGCCCGGCGCATCAGCGATGCGCAAGCTTGCCCGGGTTTTCTCGAGGGACAACCCGGGTTGCCAGGACTGCGGTCGACTTGCCTCAAACGCGGTCCGCTTCAAAAATCCGGATTGTTCGCCATCGGGATCGCAGCTTCGGTTCCCGGGAACCACTGGGTATTTTCAGCGCAAACAAACTCGGCCCATTCGACCAGCGGGAGGCCATAGGTGATGGTCGCCGCCCACGGCATATTGAACATACCTTTGTCCTCGACGGTAAATGTCAGCTGCAAGTACCGTCCGCTGGAGGTCCGATCGATCGACTCTCGGCTGCGGCCGGAAATTCTCTCTTTTGTCGCGATCCATGGCTTCTTTCGCGACTTCGAAATCGATCAGCCGATATCGTTCGACAACATGCAGGGCCGAAGTGTGCGGCGTGCCGAACCTGTCGACCATGGAAACCGGCCCGACCTTGAAACCGACCGTGTCGACCACGAGAGTGTCGCCTTCGAAATAGCCGACCGAATCCCCATACCAGGACGGCTTCACGTGACTGGGATGAGACTGATTCATGCGGATGCGACGGACCTGATGATCGTAGTCATAGAGGATCGTGATCGTGTCCGGACGCTGCAACAGCTGTATGCCACCGCTCGTGAAAACGTACGGCACCCCTTGCGGCGTACACTGGTTGCGCGGGTCCGGGAAGCCGATCCCCGCCAGCTGAAGTTTTCCGTGCTCTTTGACGGCGCTTGCGGCTTCGGGTTTCAAGATCGGACTGTTGTAATCACCGACGAGCTCGTTGAGGTTGCCGGCTCCGTTCAGCCGCGACAGGTTGATGAGCGACGTGGGACCCGGTGACAGCGGCTCGAAGCCGGGGAGCGAAGGGTGCAGCCAGCTCCCGCTGAAATCGGGGATCGACGCGCTGTTCTGCACGCTGTTGATCGTGATCTCCGGCGCTTCACCCCGAGCCGGAGCCGCCGCCGCCATTACCAAAATCGCGAGCAGGTGGAAGTCTCGCCGCCCAACGTTCATTGCGACCTCCGATGCGTGCTTGCAGCCCACACGAAAGTTGGGCGAGGTCGCTCATGCCAAGCATTTTGTGTGCCAAAACCGAGACAGCCGGTTCGAGCCTGTAAGCGGGCCGAACTGCCTATTTGATGGACTTGTCGGAAGAAACCAGGAGTGCGTCGGGGATCGTCGGGCCGTATGGCGCAATAAGCGCAGCACATTGCGCCCTACGCTCTGGATCGCACCAGCTTGCGTCTGGCGCGCCAACTCGATGACATCGGTGGCACGCAGCAGCGTCGCGGTTGGCCGATGTTGACGAAATTTGGAACTACTGTGAGCGACTTGCCGGTCGATACACGGCCGAGCGGATTGCTCGCGAATCGGCGATGTAATTACCAGTATCGAATTTCACCGGTTCGCCGGTCGCGCAAGGGACGAAGTTCGACCAGGTTTCCGGTCGATTGCGGCCACTCCTCACGTCATTTTCTATCGAGTTTTCAGGGGCGTCCCAGAGATTATCCGTGTGTTGGATGGGCGGCGGGATATTGATGAGGTTTTCACGGGCGGCAACACGTAGCAACCAGGTTTGCCTACATTTCAGAACGCTCTCACCTCGCACGGTGAAAGGCGGCTGCTTTCAGTGGCGTGACCAGGTTGCCGTTTTTTGTCCCTTGACATTAGTTCTTGTTTTGTTCTATACGCTCCATCCCCACTGAGGCCAGCGCCACCCACCCCCATCCCCAACGCTGGCCTCGAATTGGCTCCGGCTCCCCTGGCCGGGGCCAATTCCCTTTTCAAGGTGTCGCCATGTGGAGCAAACGCCACGAATTCCAGCTTTCGGTTAAGCTCGGCTTGCGCAGGGGTCTGTCGCTGATCCGCGGGATGCGCAGAGCCTTCACGGACGAGGAACAGGACAAGATTGCTGGCGCGATCGTCGAGCAAGTCGAGTTCGAGCAATTGGAGAATCGAGCAGGGCGACATGCCCGAGGGCCATGCGAACATCATGAGAGCGGACGTGAAAAACCGCTGAGGACCGAGAGTGCACCCTATCCGAACAAGCGACTGCGCCGGGGCCGCGCACGATGCCGAACAGTTGCAGACTTTTCGGACCAACATCATGCGCCAAATCAACACCGCATCCGTCGTCGAGCGCAGTCCGCGACGGGTGCGCACAACGGAACCGAGGGGTAGGGGATTCAAACTGAACGCATCCCGCTCTAGCAGCCTGTCGGACTTAACGCACAATACGCGGCACTGGGTATTCTGGCGCAATTGATTTGCCGCTGGAGTGCCGAAGGATGGGCCATTTCCGAGAATTTGACCGGGCAACGGGATTTCTGCTGCCACCGTCTGTCGATGACTGGCTTCCCGAACGGCATCTGGCGCGGTTTGTCGTCGAGGTGATCGATGACTTGGACCTTTCGGCCATGGTGAAGAGCTATCGGGGCACCGGTTCGGCTGGCTACCATCCGGCGTTGCTGCTCGGCCTCTTGGTTTATGGTTATGCGACGGGAGTGTTTTCGAGCCGCAAGTTGGAGCGTGCGACCTACGACTTGGTCGCCTTCCGGTTCATTGCTGCCAACGATCATCCCGATCACGACACCATCGCGACGTTTCGGCGGCGCTTTCTCAAGGAGATTGAAGCGCTGTTCGTACGTGTGCTGGAACTGGCGCAGGAGATGGGGCTGCTCAAGCTCGGCACGGTGGCTCTCGACGGCACCAAAATCCACGCCAATGCCAGCCGGAACAGTGCGCTCTCCTATGAGCATGCCACCAGGATCGAGGCCCAATTGAAGGCGGCCGAACTGCTGGCGCGGGCGGAAGCTGCGGACCAAGCCGAAGCCGTGGTTGACGGCATGTCGATCCCGGAGGAATTGGCGCGCCGCGAGGAACGGTTGACGAAGCTTGCGGCGGCCCGCGCCAAACTTGAAGCGAGGGCCAAGCACCGCTTCGAGCAGGAGCTGGCTGAGCATCGCGCCAAACTTGCGGCACGGGAGGAGAAGGCAGCGGCGACCGGCAAGAAAGAAGGCGGACGCAAACCGAGCCCTCCCGCCGAAGGGCCACAGCCCAAGGACCAGATCAACCTGACGGATGAGGATTTGCGGATCATGCCGGTGGCGGGCGGCGGGTTTGAGCAATGCTACAACACGCAGGCGGTGGTGGCGGCTGGGAGCCTCCTGGTGATTGCCGCCGACGTGGTTCAGGCGCCCAACGACAAGCAGCAGATCGAGCCGATGCTCGAGAAGCTCGCCGCTTTGCCGGAACAACTCGGCCAACCCGACACGTTGCTGGCCGACAACGGCTATTTCAGCGAGGCGAATGTCGTGGCCTGTGCCGCGGCCAACATCGCGCCGTTGATTGCGACCGGACGGCAGCCACATCATCCCTCCTGGCAGGAGCGATTTGCCGCCGCGCCGCCGGCGCCGGAGAATTCTACTCCGGTCGAGGCCATGGCTTGGCGGCTGCGCACACCGCAAGGCAAAGAGCTCTATGCTGTGCGCAAGCAAACCCCGGAACCGGTATTCGGCATCATCAAATCGGTGATGGGATTCCGCCAATTCCTGCTGCGCGGGATCGACCGCGTTCGTGGCGAATGGAGCCTCGTCACCATGAGTTGGAACATCAAACGGATGCACGCGCTCAGCCGCGCCTGAGCGCTCTGAAGGCCTTATGAAACCCGTGCCAGAGCACTTACGACACCGCAGGCATCCGCTGATCGTCGCTGATCTCGCCGCAGTACCGCTCAATCCAGCAGAAATCGCTTCAAGTCCGACAGGCTGCTAGAATGAGTTTTGGCAATTGGTTCTTGCCGTCGAGGCGGCGCCAACTGTTTTGCGCAGCTTCGAAAAGTTTGAAGATCGTGGCAAGTGCGGTACGATTCGATGAACATCCCTTCGAACTACGGTTCGGTGGCGCACGGTGGCAAACGTGCTTTCGACCGTCACTGGACTGGGGCGGCTGCGCCGTGGCGAGCAAAGAAAATACAGATTTGCGGATTGCATGCCGGCTACGGTCTGCCTACCCTTTGCAGGATCGCCCAACCGCTTGTCGCAGGTGATAGATGCGGTTTGATTTTTCGCGACTGCCGCTGCGGAACAGAGCGTTCAGCGACAAGCCGATGACTTTCTGGGATGCTGAGCCCAAAGGGGCGCTGTCGTCGATTATAGACCTCATCGCAATTGAAACCGGCAAACGAAACGCGCGCGAGAATTGGCAGAAGGCGCAACTCACGAACTTGTTAAAGCATGCCCATGAGCGATCGCCATTCTGGAGAAAGCGGATCGGAACAAAGAAGATCAGTGCCGTCAAATTGTCCGATCTGCCAATTCTCACGCGGAACGACGTTGTCCGCCAGGTCAAAAGCGAAGGTTCTCTGCTTGCGCCGCGCGATGGAATGCGGGTATTTCCGCACTCGACCTCGGGTTCGTCCGGCGTTCCCGTTCAGTTTTTTATTTCCGAGATGAACAAGTACTACAATCAGACCAGATCGCTGACACAATATTTCATCGAAGGCCGAGACTTGACATTGAACAGGACGCAATTTCTTACGACGACCTATGAACAGGCGAGGAACGCACAAGATATTATGAAAATCGGCTTTGGTGTCGAAGTAACGGAAAATTGGCTTGGTCATTTGACCAGAATATTCAATGGGGGTCTCAGCAAGCGTATACATAGCTGGCATCCGAACCGAGCTCTGTTGTTGACGGAGCTGCAAAAAAATTCGATTGGGTATCTCATTGCGAATCCTCGTGTGATTGCGATGCTTTTTATTGACGAGAATATCGAATTCCTGACGAAACACGGGACGGAAATGTACATTCCGCTGGCAGAAGAATTGGGATCCAATTTCCGAGAATCATTCCGTATGCACAATATACCAGTGCGAGGTAATTACTCATCCGAGGAAGTCGGCCTGATAGGCTCCGAATGCGAGCACTGTCCCGCGCACTACCATATAGCAACCAGCAATGTCATTATTGAAATCGACAGAGCTGGTGAAGTTGTTGGAGGACAGGAACTCGGTCGTATTCTCGTAACGCATCTGCATTCTTACGCAACTCCTTTTATCCGTTACTACCTTGGTGATTTAGGAACGTTGACCGATCATTGCAGCTGCGCTCATGACGGGCCGATCCTTTCAAATATCATAGGCAGGAACAAGGGATTGCTTAAGCACTCTGATGGCCGTCTAACCTCATTTCATCTAAGAGGGAAAGAGATTATGCAATTGGCCGAATGCGCTGAGTTTCGTGTCAGACAGACAGATATCAATACTCTGGTTCTTGAACTTGGCGGATGCGAGCAGTTGACTCCAGATAAACTCGACGCATTTGAGGAGCTCATTAAGGGTCACGCTGGCGCCGATTTCTCAGTCGATGTCAGGCCCGTGAAGGAAATCGATTGGGGGCAAAGCGTCAAGCGTCTCGGCTTCCGTAACGAGATCATATGACCGTCTCTCTGACGAAAAACGTCTGTCTTACCCTTATAGGGTGCACGACGGCTTGCTGCAGGTAACAAATGCGATTTGACTTTTCGGGACTGCCGCTGAGGAACAGAGCGTTCAGTGACAAGCCGATGACCTTCTGCGACGCCGAACCCAATGGGGTCCTGACGTCGATCATCGAACTCATCGCGATTGAAACTGGCAAACGGATCGCCCGCGAGAATTGGCCAAAGGGACAACTCACGAACCTGTTGAAGCATGCCCATGAGCGGTCGCCGTTCTGGCGCAAGCGCATCGGAACCAAAAAGGTAAGGCAAATGCGGTTTGATTTTTCGCAACTACCGCTGAGGAACCGAGCGTTCAGCGTCAAGCCAATGACTTTCTGCGATGCTGAGCCTAAAGGGGCGCTGTCGTCGATTATAGACCTCATCGCTATTGAAACCGGCAAACGATACGCGCGCGAGAATTGGCAGAAGGAGCAGCTCACAAACCTGTTGAAGCATGCGTATGAGCGATCGCCATTCTGGCGCAAGCGCATCGGAACGAAGAAGATTAGTGCCGTCGAATTGTCCGATCTGCCAATTCTCACGCGGAGCGACGTAGTCCAACAGGTGAAGAGCGAAGGCTCTTTGCTTGCGCCACGCGATGGAATGCGGGTGTTTCCGCACTCGACCTCGGGCTCATCCGGCGTTCCCGTTCAGTTTTTTATTTCCGAGATGAACAGGTATTACAATCAGATCAGGTCGCTGGCACAATATTTCATCGAAGGCCGAGACCTGTCCTTGAACAGGACGCAGCTGCGCACGACCACCGATGAAGAAGCGAAGGGATCGCACGAGATAGCGAAAAACGGGTTTAGAGTGGAGGAAACTGAAAAATGGCTTGGACATTTAAGCGCATTACTCCACGGAGGCATAAACAGGCTTATCCATTGCTGGCATCCAAATCGATCTCTCTTGTTGAAGGAGCTGTCCGAAGCGCGGATCGGATACCTCGTCGGGCCGCCCCGTATCATTGAAATGCTTTTTGGCGACGGCGACGTGGAACTGCTGAAGAAGTATGATACTGAAATGTACATCCCGATCGGAGAGGAGATGGATGCGAATTTGCGGGATTCCTTTCGTGTACAAAATATATCGACGCGGGGCAATTATTCATCAGAAGAAGTAGGTTTGATAGGCTGCGAATGCGACCATTGTCCGGAGCATTACACTATAACGACGAGCAATGTCATTGTTGAACTAGATACGAACAGTGTTGTTGTCGAAGGTAAACAACTTGCGCCTATTATCGTTACCCATCTGCATTCTTATGCAACGCCGTTCATTCGCTACGATGTCGGTGATCTGGGGACGTTGGACGATCGTTGCGGCTGTGGTCGTGATGGGCCGGTACTTTCAAATGTTGTGGGCAGGAACAAGACCTTGCTCAAACAGCCAGACGGTAGATTGACCTCCTTTCATATAAGGGGCAAAGAAATCACGCACTTGGCCGAATGCACCGAATTTCGTGTGAGACAAACAGATGTAAATACCATCGTTCTTGAACTTGGGGGCTGCGAGCACCTGAATTCGGAGAAACGCAAAGCGTTTGCGGAATTGATCAAGAGTCACTCAGGTGGCGATTTTGCGGTCGATGTTCGACCGGTAAAGGAAATCGATTGGGGTCAAAGCGCCAAGCACCTCGCCTTTCGCAATGAAATCCTATGATCTGGCTGGAAGACGCTGGCGTCGAACGAAAACGTCGGCTGTACCGTTTTTCAGGACCGCACAAAGGCATGCCGCGGGTAAAAAATGAGATTTGACTTTTCGCAATTGCCGCTGAGGAACCGAGCTTTCAGTGACAAACCGATGACTTTCTGCGATGCCGAGCCGAAAGGCGCGATGTCGTCGATCATCGACCTCATTGCAATTGAAACCGGCAATCGGATTGCGCGCGAAAATTGCCAAAAGGCACAACTCACGAACGTGTTGAAGCATGCCTACGAGCGATCGCCATTCTGGCGCAAGCAAATCGGAACAAAGAAGGTTGGTTCAGTCCGATTATCCGATCTGCCAATTCTCACACGGCGTGATGTTGTCCAACAGGTGACAAGCGAAGGCTCTCTGCTTGCGCCACGCGACGGATTGTCTGTATTCCCGCACTCGACATCGGGTTCATCCGGCGTTCCCGTACGGTTTTTCATTTCCAAGATGAACAGGTACTACAATCGGGTCCGTTCATTGGCGCAATATTTCATCGAAGGCCGAGACTTGTCTTTGAACAGGACCGCATTGCGCAGTTTTAGCTATGAAGAAATGAAACGAGCGGCAGATATCGATAAAAACGGATTTCGTGTGGAAATGAGAGGAAATTGGCTAGGCGATTTGAATCCGCTTTTGAACGGAGGTACCCACAAGTATATAATTTGCTGGCATCCGAACCGAGTTTCTTTGCTGAATGAGCTTTCTAAAGCGCCGATCGGATATCTCGTGACGCGCCCGCGTTTCATAGAAATGCTTTTTTCCGACGGAGACGTGGAATTCTTAGCGAAAAACGGAATCGAGTTATTCATTCCGCAGGCGGAAGAACTGGGGCCGGAGTTGCGTAATTCCTTTCGTGTACAGAATATACCGGTGCGAGGCAATTATTCGTGCGAAGAGGTTGGATTAATAGGCAGCGAATGCAAACAGTGTCCTGGTCATTATCACGTAGCGACCAGCAATGTCGTAATCGAAGTGGATAGGAACCTTGATGTCGTTGGAGATGAAACACTTGGTCGTATCATTATCACGCATCTGCATTCTTATGCGACGCCGTTCATTCGTTACGACATCGGCGACCTCGGGAAGTTATCCGATGTGTGCAGCTGTGGTCATGACGGCCCAGTGCTTTCGAATGTCCTGGGAAGAGCCAGGACACTGATAAAGCATCCGGATTCTTGCTTTTCAGGTAATGAAGTTCAGCATAGATTCTGTCGGGCGGCAATGCTCGCTTTCAAATAGAATCATGCTCGAAAGGGTTCGGGATTGGCGCTATGCGGCATTTCCCTCGAACTGGGCCGGAGCCTTTCCTATCCGTCAGTCTGGCAACAAGCGGCAACAAGACGAAGAACGAAAAACACATCCACCGTGATGATGAGAATCACGGTGGACGCGCACTATTCGAAAACTAGCTGAAGACCGGTAAAGGGTGCTTTGCTAATTTAGTAGAACTTGTAGCTCAGCCCAACTTTGAGGAGAGCCTTGGCAGCCCAGCCCGAGAATTGACCGGATGTAGAGTAGTTGCTGTCAGAAGAACAAGGACTCCCGTCATCGATCACGCAGGTGTGGCTGCCGTTATAATTGAAGTTTGATATTGCGAAGTTCAGGTAATCTGCCTCGACCCTGGCGGTCCAATTATTGGTAAACGCGTATTCAATGCCGACGCCAAGCAACATTCCCGGCAAAACCTGGCTGCCGCTATAATTGGACATATATTGGTTATAGATCCCACCGGGATTGTACGTGTCAGTCTCTCCATATGATTGGGAATAATTGAATTTTCCCCAGACAAATCCGGCCTTGCCATAGAGCATAAGGCGGTCGAAGGCCCAGCCTGCGCGCAGGGACATGGCCATGTCCCAGCGATTGACCAACGTGCTTTGGAAATTATTCGTGTACGTTTCCGTCCCCAAACCTGAAGAGGGATAAAAGTCGGTGTAATTATCTGTATACTTGTCCGTCAGGTTGGACCACCATCCTTCGGCTTCGACGCCGAACACGGCCTGGCGATACTGATAATTGCACCCTAGCTGACCGCCGGCGATGGCGCCGCCCGCGTGGAAGATGGGGTCGGCGGCATTGTTGTAACTGCTGCTGCCCTCGCTATCGGTTGCGACAATGTTGTCCTTCATGAAGCCGCCGCCGACTTGTCCGCCGAGATAGCATCCACCCCAGCTGTAGCCTGGATCCCAGGGTGCCTTGAAGGCCATATCCGCAGCATAAAGCGGGTTGGACACCGCCAAGGTCACCAATGCTGTACCCGCAAACAAAATCTTTTTCATCGATCCATCTCCCAGCCGAGTCTGAGGTCGTCCCCACGAAATTAACCTGATGTCACGAATACCGGAGTCGGGTCTCGAAGTCTGTCACCCCTCGGCAACACTGCGAGAGAATTTTGCTGTTCTTGCAAGGTATCGCCGGCGATTTCGTGGCTAAAAATCCTAGTGGTGGGAGGATCTTTGTCGGCGTTAAGTTGTGGAGTAGCCTTTCGGCCGTCGCATGAATGACTTCGCTTTGTTATCCGTGCTTTTGCTTCGCCTTCACCGCAGCCGAGTCGGGGCGCGGCCTTGGTCCTTCCACTCTTTCACCTCCCGCCCGCGCATCGAGGGAATCCCAAAACCTTGGAGAAGCGCGCGCCACCGCGAGCGTTTCGAACTGGGGGGTGTCATGCTCTCACTCGCTAACCTTTCAACGTCGGTAATTTGAGCCGAAACCTCTGGCGAGGCTGCACAGTCCTGCGATCGGGCTGGACTTCCTGCCCGAAAATCGTAATGCTTTGAATTAGCAATCGAAATCGCCGCCAAGCGCTCCGCGCCCAGCGCGTTGTCCTGGCTTGGTCCGGCGCTGACTGGCTACAATGGCGCCCCCTGGATAAACTGGCATTTGCGCCGAAAAACGCGGAGGAGAGAGGAAATGCGGAATTTGGTCCCAGTGCTGGTGTTAACGGTATTGCCATCGCTGGCGGCTGCTGCCGAGCGGCCGGACTGGGCTTATCCGCCGGCGCAGCAAACCAATGTCCCTGCCGAGCACGACGAGGGCAAGCCGCTGCAAGCACAGGGCAGCACACGCACCTACACCCGCGCCCAGATCAATTCGCAGATGAACTCGCCGGACTGGTACCCGGACGAGCATCCGCCAATGCCGCCGATCGTCGCTCATGGCAACGGCACGACCGTGCGCGCCTGCATCGGCTGCCATCTCCCGCAGGGCCTTGGACATCCGGAGAATTCCCGGTTGGCGGGCACCACCGCCGCCTATCTGTTGCGACAACTTGCCGATTTCAAAAGCGGGGCGAGAGGCGGGGAGGGCGCCGGCGCCATGACCCGGTTTTCCAAGGCGCTGACTGACGACGAGGCCCAGGCCGCCGCGGCCTATTTCTCCGGCCTGACGCCGAAGCGGTGGACGCGCGTCGTCGAGGCCGAGGCGGTGCCAAAGACCTATTTCAAAGGAACGCGCCGCCTTCAGTACGGCGAGGGCGGCACGGAGCCGATCGGCAAGCGCATCATCGAAGTCCCGGAGAACAAGGAGCAGGTTGAGCTGCGCAGTCCGCATGCGAGCTTCGTCTCCTACGTGCCGGTCGGGAGCGTCGCCAAGGGTGAAGCGCTGGTGACGACGGGAGGCGGCAAGACGATCCCGTGCGCGATCTGCCACGGCCCCGGACTGAAGGGACTTGGCGACGTGCCGGACATCGCGGGGCGTTCGCCCGGCAATATCGCGCGCCAAATCTATTATTTCCAGACCGGCGCCCGCGGCGGCCCCTCGGCAGCGCTGATGAAAGGCGTGGTCGAGAAATTGACCGGCGACGATGTCATCGCCATCGCGGCCTATGTCGCATCGCTCGAACCTTAGCCTCTTTGCGCGCCCACCCGGCTCACTTCGCTCGCTGGCCTCCCCCGCACGCAGACCCGCACGCGGGGGAGGAAAGGAGCCGCCGCGTGGCTCCACTTCGTCCTCCCCTGCATCTTTTGCGGGGGAGGGGGACCGCGCGGAACGCGGTGGAGGGGGCAAGCGCGTAAGGCGCTTGATTGCGCCCCACAGAGACCGCTCACAGGGCCGCTGAGAGCTTGGCGAACAGCGGGTTGTCGCGCGTGAACACATAATCAATCCCGGCGACGACCACGGTTTCAGCGCCATGTTCGCGCAGCAGCCCGGCGAGACCATGCACATGGTCCGGTGGACAATGCAGTGTCAGCATGCCCGACGAGGTGGGACCGCCGAGCGGCGCGATTGCCCCGAACATCGATTTCGCCGCGTCGAGCACCGCGTTATTGCAGCCTGGAAAACGTGTGCGTACTTCCTTGAAGAGGCGCGCGCGAGCGTGTGCGGCGATGCGGTCGAGGATGTGCTGCGCTTTCGCGAGCTCCGCCTTGCCCCATCGGGCGCGGCGCGAGGCCACAAGATTGGCCTGCGAACGCAGGATGATGCCATCGTCAATCACTTTGAGGGCATTTGCGGCAAGCGTCGCGCCGGTCGTCGTGATGTCCACGATGAGCTCGGCCGTTCCCGCGGCAGGCGCGCCTTCGGTCGCGCCGGCGCTTTCGACAATGCGATAATCGACGATGCCATGATGGCTGAAGAATCCGCGCGTCAGATTGATGTACTTCGTGGCGACGCGCAGCCGGCGATCGTGCTGCGCGCGAAATGCCGTCGCCACGTCGTCGAGATCGGCCATGCTGCGCACATCGATCCAAGCCTGCGGCACGGCAACCACGACATTCGCATGGCCGAAGCCAAGGCCTTCGAGCAGCACAACCATTTCGTCGGCCGCGGGGATCATTTCGCGGATGAGGTCCTCGCCGGTGATGCCGAAATGGGCAGCACCTTCCGCGAGTCGGTCGGTGATCTCCGCCGCCGACAGGAACGCGACTTCGACGCCATCGAGCCCGGCAATGCCGCCGCCATAGTCGCGGGCGCCGCGCGCCTTCACGACATCGAGGCCGGCGCGGGCAAAAAACGCTTCGGCGTTTTCTTGCAGCCGTCCTTTTGAAGGCACCGCGAGAACGAGCGCGCTCATCGTTCGCTCTCTGCACCGGCGGATTCGACAGCCATCGCCGCGTTGTCCGCAGCACCGGCTTTGCGACCGGCCCGCGCCAGCCGCTCGATCCAGATCGCAAAGCCAACCGCAGGCGTTGGCTGCGGGCTGCCGAGGCGGGTCAACAGCGCGTCGTAGCGGCCGCCGGCAACGAGTTGCCCGGCGACGCGGCGGGCCGGGTCGTGCAACTCAAAGGTGAAGCCGGTGTAGTAGTCGACGCCACGGCCGAAGCCGGTGGCAAAACGGATGCTTCGCGACATCGACGCCGCGGCGGGTGAGACTCGCCCGTGCGTTGTTCGAACAGTTCGAGGGCCGGGTCGAGCGAAACCCCCGCCTCCTCACAAATCGCGCGCAACGCCGCCGAAACCTCGCCAGGTGCGCCGCTTACGGTCAAAAATTTCTCGATCAGCGCGCGTATTTCACGCGACAGCGCGTTGGACGCGCCAAGCTCGGCCTGCTCGACGAAGCGGTCGGCGATCTCGCCAATGGTGCGGCCGCCGACCGCGCTGATACCGGCGATTGACAGCAGGTCCGTGACGAGGTCGTGCGCGGCCCTTGGATTGGCATCGGCCAGGGCTGCCAGCACGCCCAAATATTCGCCGCGACTGCCGTGATTGGCGAGGGTGAGGCTGGCAAGTTCCCGGCCAAGCATCGGCTTGCGATAAAAATCCTTCAAAAGTCGCCGCTTCCATGCCGGAGCGAGCGCAATCGCATCCACCAGCGCGGTGAACAGGCCCACATCGCCGGCGAGGATGTCCGGCTCGCGAACGCCAAAATGTTCGGTCGCCTGCAAGCCCAATGCGAGCACTTCGGCATCGGCTGCCGCACGATCGCTGCGGCCGAAGGATTCGATCCCGGCCTGCAGGAATTCGCCTCCTGCCTCGCCGCGATCGCGAAAAACCGGCCCGAGATAGCAAAACCCGGCGGTCGATGCCGCGGCATGAGAGGACAGGTAATGACGGGCCACCGGGATCGTGAGGTCGGGGCGCAGGCAGAGTTCGCGGCCGGCAGAATCGGTCACGAGATAGATGTGCCGTCGCATATCTTCGCCGGAAAGGTCGAGAAACGGTTCGGCCGGCTGCAGGATTGCGGGCGAAATTCTGGCGTAGCCCGCGCGCGCATAGGCCGCGAGCAGTGCCTGCGCATCGATGTCGCTCAAGCACAACGGGGTCATCACGCCGGGCTTCTATCACGGCTGAATTAAGGTTTCGCGTGGCTTTGCGCCCAAAGCTATAACGCTGCTTCCCTTCTCGATGTCATGCCCCCGCTTCAAGCAGGGCATTCAGTAACCCCATGACACGCGATTGGAACGCAAGTCTTCAAATGACACTTCGAGGGTTGCTGGATCGCCCGCTCAAGAGGCACCTCATCGTTCGTTTGGGCGTCTCAAGGGAGTGGTTTGTTTGACCGCAGCATCGCGCGGCCAACGATGGATCCCGCTGCCGGAGGATCACAATTGAAGGGAGACATGCATTGGTGCACGCCATGAGCACGAACCACCTCATCGTCGAGACCAGGGATCGGGTCGGCATCATCCGGCTCAACCGTCCGCAAGCGCTCAATGCGCTCAACTCCGATTTGATGGCGGAACTTGCCGCGACGATAGATTCTTCGAGCTCGACGCCGCGATCGGCTGCGTCGTGCTGACCGGCTCTGAGAAGGCCTTCGCCGCGGGCGCCGACATCAAAGAGATGGCCGGAAAATCCTACATCGAAGCCTTCACCGCGAATTTCGCCGCGACCTGGGACCGCGTCGCGCGGGCGCGCAAGCCGGTCGTTGCGGCAGTCGCCGGATATGCGCTGGGCGGCGGCTGCGAACTTGCGATGCAGTGTGACGTCATCATTGCCGCCGACAATGCCCGGTTCGGCCAGCCGGAAATCAAGCTGGGCGTCATTCCGGGCATCGGGGGCACGCAGCGCCTCGTCCGCGCGGTCGGCAAGGCCAAGGCCATGGACCTGATCCTGACTGGAAGGATGATGGACGCCGCCGAGGCGGAGCGTTCCAGCCTCGTTGCCCGCGTCGTTCCATTGTCCGACCTGATGAGCGAGGCGATCAAGACCGCCGAGGCGATTGCGGCGATGTCGCTGCCGGCGATCATGCTCGCGAAAGAGGCGGTGAATCGCGCCTTCGAGGTCTCGCTCGGCGAGGGCATCGGCTTCGAACGGCGGGTCTTCCATTCCCTGTTCGCGACCGAGGACCAGAAGGAGGGAATGGCCGCTTTCGTCGAAAAGCGGCCACCCCGATTCAAGCACCGATAACCAAGCTTACATTTGAAGGCGGCCAATTGCGAGTTATTAATCCTCCCCTGCGTAGCACCTGCGTAGCGGGGGAGGGGGACCGCGCGAAGCGCGGTGGAGGGGGCGTGTAAAAACCGACAATTATTCAAACAAACATGGATGCTGCGCAACAATAACCCACGCGAGTACATGAGAGCGTCGTCGACCACCGTTCGCAACACTCGCCGTTTGCGCCGTGCACTATCTTTGCCGGAAGCGCAGCTATGGGTCCGGTTGCGTGAGCGTGCTGACGGCAAGCCCGTGTTTCGCCGTCAGCACCCTGTCGGCCCGTACGTGCTCGATTTCTATTGCGCAAAGGCGCGGCTCGCGATCGAAATCGATGGCGCAAGTCACGACATGGGCGATCGGCCCAAACGCGACTTTCAGCGGGACGCCTGGCTCGAAGCTCGCGGCATCAAGGTTCTGCGGATTCCTGCGCAGGACGTCGTGCATTCCGTCGAAGAAGTAGCGGACGCAATCCTACGCCTCGCAACCGAGCTGCTTTGAACTTGCAGTGCGCCCCCTCCACCATGCTTCGCATGGTCCCCCTCCCCCGCAATAGATGCGGGGGAGGATAAAGAGCTGCGACCTGGATTTATTCGATCTTCTGCATCTTCGATTCGCGGATGACTTTGGCCCAGCGCGCCATTTCACTTTTGATGAGGTCGGCGAATTCGCCGGGCGTATTGGTCTCACCGACAAATCCGAGGAATGACAGCCGCTCCCTCACGTCCTGCTCGGCGATGATCCTGACGAGTTCGCGATTGAGCCGCTCCACAATATCGGCGGGCGTGCCTGCGGGAGCGACGAGGCCGACCATGAACACGCTCTCTTGGTTCGGCACGCCTTGTTCGGCGAAAGTCGGGGTGTCGGGGAATTCCGGGTCGCGCTGCCGGCTTGTCATCGCGAGCGCGCGCACCTTGCCGTCCTTGATGAAGGTGGCTGCGGAAGGCAGCGCATTGAAGCCGATCTCGGTATGGCCGGCGATGACAGCCGCCATCGCCGGCGCGCCGCCATTGAACGGAACGTGCACGATGTCGAGACCATAAGCGAGCTTGAACAATTCGGCAGCGAGCTGCGCCGATTGTCCAGCTCCGGCCGATGAGTAGCTGTACCTGCCCGGGCTGGCACGCACGAGCGCGATCAGCTCCGCCACGTTCAAGACCGGCATGGACGGATTGACGATCAATACGTGCGGCGACACTGCCGCGAGGCCGATCGGCGCAAAATCCCGGATCGGGTCGTAATTGACCTTGCGGTAGTAGCTCGGATTGATGGCGAGGCTCGATGTGCAGAACAAGAGCGTGTAGCCGTCTGGAGGCGACCGCGCCGCCATCGCGGTTGCGACATTGCTGGCGCCGGTCGGAATGTCCTCGACATAGACCTGGGCTTTCAGGCTGTCGGACAGCTTTTGTGCAAAGATGCGTCCGATCACGTCGACCGAGCCGCCGGCCGCGAACGGCACAATCACGCGTATCGGCCGCGACGGGTAAGACTGCGCACGCGCGCGCCCCGCTCCGAGAGCGAGCGCCAGGCAGACGATCCGGATAGCCCGCCGTCGCGACAAGCGTGTGTGCGCCATCTTGAGTTGCTCCTCCTGAGCCGCGTGCATTACGCGCAAAAGCACCGAACGATCGCGGTCCCGCAGAGTCCGTCGCCCCGGCCGTTATCTCGGTGCGGCAGCTGGTCCTGCGACCCTGCATCGGGGCGCGAGATCAGGAACTGCCTCCAGTGTTGAGGGTTTCCGCAATAATCCGCTTGGCGCTCGAACTCGTGCAGTGCGCGCAGCGCGACATGTAGTGCACCCAGGAGTCGCCCCCTTCAAACGGCGCGGCCTGTGCGGCATGTCCGCGTGCCGGGCGATCTTCACACATCACATCAGGAGTACGCCATGAAATTTGCTTTCGCTCTTGCAACAACCTGCACTTTATTGAGTGCGCCCGCATTCGCGCAGTCCACGAACGCGCCACACACGACGGGCGCCACGGTGGCCGGCCCGACAATATCGACGTCGGCGTTTGTGAAGAAAGCCGTACTGAGCGATATGCTCCATGATCAGGCGGCACGAGTCGCCGAGCAGAGGGGGGACAGCACAGAACGGAACTTTGCGCGCCGGATTGTACTCGACCACACCAAGGCGACGAACGCGCTGGAGACGATGGTGAACACCGGAAAGGTGAACGCCGACATTCCGACCGCCATTGATCGCGAGCACCAGCAGAAACTCACCGACCTTCAGAACCTCTGGGGGCAGAGCTTCGACGACGCCTACATCAGGGATCTCCGGCAAAGCGCTCAAAACGAGATCAGCGTGTTCCAGCAGTACGCTCACAGCGGCGACAACGCGACGCTCAGGCAGTGGGCGACAAAGATGCTGCCAGGGCTGAAGAGCCATTTGGTGTATGCGGAGATGCTTTCCGGGGAAGGACATTTGGGTCCTCCCCGTGAGGAGTGGCAGTACGATGCTGCTTCCGTTTGACCGCATCGTCGATGCGCGCTCGACGAGTTTGCGCTCCTCTTAGACCCATTGGTTGAAAGCAAGGCTTGCGACCTCGAACTTCGGCAGGTCACACTGTCGCGCCGCTTACGAAGTCTCGCGCAGGCGCGACAGCACCTTGAGCCCGGCATAGCCGTCCGCAGGAGATATCCCGACTTTTTTCTGGAAGTCGCGCACCGCGCGCTGGGTGTCGCGGCCGACCCGGCCGTCGCTGCCGTCCGTGTTGAAACCGAGCGCGGTGAGGCGACGCTGCAGTTCTTGCACTTCGGCAAGCGTCATGCCGCGTTCGCTTCCGGGGAACGGCTGCGCGAAGGGGGCGCCACCGCGCACGCGGTCAGCGAGATGCACGACCGCGAGGCTATAAGAAAAAGCCGGGTTGTAGCTCATCACTGCCGAGAAATTCTGCCCGAGGAGGAACGCGGGGCCACCTTCAACCGGCGCGCTGAGCTTCGCTTTGTCCTCCGGTCTCGGAAATTCCGCGCCGTCCGCGCGGACGATGCCAAGCTCGCGCCATGCCGCATAGCTGCGTGCGCCGTGCTCGCCTCCCGTCCCGCGCGGCACGCGCACCTCATAGCCCCAAGCCTCCCCGGGGCGATACTTGCCGCGATCCACGAGGTAGCGGGCGGTGCCGGCCAGCGCATCGGCGGGAGAGCCGTAGGGTGAGATGCGGCCGTCATGGTCGAAGTCCACGCCCATGTGCAGCCAGACCTCCGGCATCCACTGCGTGTGGCCCATGGCGCCCGCCCATGATCCGATCATCTCCTTCGGTTCGGCCCAACCCCGCTCGATGATGACGAGGGCATTCAGCAACTCGGCTTCCCAATAGCTTTTGCGCCGCGGCTCACCCCAGGCGAGCGCGGCCAGCGCCGGAATAACCGGCCGCATATATTTCGGATTGTCGATCACCTCGCCGTAGCTTGATTCCACGCCCCACAGCGCCAGCATGATGTAGCGGTCGACGCCGTAATCGCTTTCGATGCGCTTGAGCAGCGATGCTTGCTCGCTGGCGCGTACTTTGCCAGTGATGACGCGCCAATCCGACACGCGGCGATTGATGTATTGCCACAGCGCCTCGTTGAATTCGGGCTGCGAGCGGATTTCCGCATAAACGCTGGTATCTGGCTTCACCGCATCCAAGACGCGATCATAGGTCGGCGCCGATATGCCGCGCGCCGCAGCGCGGGCGCGGAACGTGTCGCGCCACGTGTCGAAGCCTGTGGCCGCCGCGCTGTCGCGGGGCTGCCAAGGCAAGGCCAAAGCGGCGCCAGCGGCGCAAATAAAACTGCGGCGTCCGATCCCAAATGAAGTGCGACGATCAATCGTCATGCCGAGGCGCTCTCCGGTTGATATGCGTTTGTAAGCGCAAAATCACGTTCCGAAAGGAATTCAAGCTTTGTGTAGCGCCAATGTGGCAATCGCCGCCAATGATGGCCAGCCGGACTGGCCGGAGCGGGACGTCGAGGGCTGCCCGCCGGGAATAAGTCGATTCTTTCCGCGCTTTCCACAGGGATATTACCCGCGACAGGGTCGCGCCGGGTTGCTTTGCCGTAATCCCTGTTTCACAATCGCGCCGTAATTTACCCAAAATGTAGCCGCGTTACGTACCGAGTGGGGGCCACGCGGCTGCTTAGAACGTGTCGCGGTGAGGGGATGGCGCATTTAGATGTCGCGGGCCTGGTCCGCGAGTTGGAACGGCTCGGCGTGGCGTTGACCGCGGTGAGGCTTGCCGACGGCAAGTTTCGCGTCAACCGGTGGCGGATGTTATCGGCGGTCGCGAATACTGCGCGCATCGACAGTTTGTGGGCCGAAGCCGTCGGTGACGACCCGGAGCGCCTCGATCGTATCGCCACTCACTTGCTTGCAAAGACGCAAAGCTCGCTCCCGGCCGACACGCGCGTTCCGGCCCCGGTGCCCGATAAAACCGCCGCCGGGGTTTCCGCGACCGCGTCTGCACCTCGCGCGCCCGCGCCGCTGCCACAAGCTGCTTCCCGTGCCGTTCCCATGACTCTCGAGGTGGCGTCGGACCCACCGGAGTTGGCGTCGCGAAGACTTGCACCATCGCCTTCGCGGCCGGCATTCGCGCCTCAAAAGCTTGCAGTGCCTCCCAAACCGATGGCTTCGCCCAAGAAAGGTGCACCGATGCAGAAGGCCGTCGCGCCGCCCTATCGCGCCACCGGCCAGAAGCCGGGGCCTCTGTTGCCCAAAGTGCCACCAACGCTCGCCGCAAGACCACTCGGTATTGCACAGGCTGCCGGCCCCAAGGCGGCTGCCGTGTCACCCGCCACCGCTCCGAAGCCGGCGGTCCTCCTCAATTCCGCTGCGCCGCTCGGGAAGAACACGGCCGGACCGTTGGGTGCGAACGCGGCGAAGGGTGGGCTACGCGATGGACTTGCGGGCCGACCGCCGCCTCGGCCGAGCTGACGTCGGTCGCCTGATCGCAGCTTTCCAATCGCTCTCGCCGCGGTGTGTTGAAGAGGCCGCCGCCTCTTGAAGTCTCGTTGCAATTGTTGCGGCTGTCGCGAGTGCCTCATCGCCCGCAATTTCTTGCGAGCCCTTGGCCCACGGCCCCGCCGGATCAAAGAGAGCCGAGCAGGAGGCGATTTAAGCTGAACGCATCCCCTTTTGCCCCCCCCGTTCCCGGCGCTTCGACCGCTCTGACCGTCCTAGGAAAAAAATCAATCAGACAGGGTTCATCTGTAAGAGGGATCAAAGGAAATCTTATGGCCGAAGAAAAAATTCCCGCCGCGATCGTCGCCGAGCTGGCTCCCATCGGCCGGCTGCGCATCGCGATCAATCTCGGCAACACGGTGCTGGCCCAGCCGGACCCGTCCGGCGGCCCCCCACGCGGAGTATCGAGCGATCTTGCCCGCGAACTTGCCTGCAAGCTCGGCCTTCCCATCGAGTACGTGACTTTTGATGCGGCCGGCAAAGTCTTCGATGCGCTCAAGGCCGGAGCCTTGGACATCGTCTTTCTGGCGATCGACCCGGTGCGCGCCGTCGAGATCGACTTCACTCCTCCCTATGCGATGATTGAAGGCATCTACGCGGTGCCGCGGGACTCGCCTCTGCAGAACGTCGAGAGCGTCGACCGCGACGGTGTGCGTGTGGCTGTAGCGCGCGGCAGCGCCTACGACCTTTACCTGACACGAGCGCTCAAACACGCGACCCTCGTTCGTGAGGCGAGCGGCCCGGAGGCGCTTGAGAGGTTCCTTAACGACCGACTTCGAGGTGGCGGCGGGCGTGCGCCAACCGGTCGTCGCCTTCGTGCAGGAACATCGCGAGCTGCGCGTCATCCCCGGGCGCTTCATGGTCATCAACCAGGCGATGGGAACGCCGCGCGGCCGCCGCGCCGCCTCGAAATACCTGCACGGCTTCATCGAAGAAATGAAGGCATCCGGCTTCGTCGCGCGGGCGCTTGCGGCGAGCGGACAGGGGGAAGCCGCGGTCGCGCCGCCCGCCGCAGCGCCTTCATCCGGCGTTGGCCATTGACCATGCCGTCGAGAGCTCGGTGCCGTGCGCCGGAACCGTAGCCCGGATGAACGGCGCATTCCGCGATTGTGCTTTCCTGTGGATCAATATGCGCCGCGACATCCGGGTTGCATGTAACAAAGATGAGTGCGTCCCCGGATATCGCGCCGACATTACCCCGGGCATAGATGTACCGTAGACGGCGCTTATCCGGGCTACGCCGGTCTGAATTCTCGCGATCGTGTTGCGCAGGGGGAATTCGCGATGCGACACGCGCGTGCGGCGCGTTGGCTTGATAGGCACGCAACGCAGGCTGACCGTCGCCATCGAGGTCTCAGGAGGACAGCAGGGAGCTGATGGCAGACCGCGGCCGGCGCGTCTCGGTCGAAGACATGAACACGAGCCGGGTGAGGGAGAGGGTATCACGCGATGGAGCATTCTTCTGCGATTCCGGGTACGAGGGTCGCGGAGATGGCGGGGCGCTGGGCGGGATGCGGTCAGCTTGAATTGCTTCCCGCTCGATTGCCTTTGATTTTGCACGTGATCTCGTCCGAAAACGCTGCGCTTGTCGGGATCATGCGCTGCGCACGCCCGCTGAATGTGATTCGCGTCCTGGCGCATGCCGAAATGTGGCCAATGTGGAAATTTCTTTGTCAAACTGTAGGCAATTATCGGTTTGTTAGTCAGCTCGCCTTAACCTTCCGTCGGATCCGCAGTTTCACTTGCGGGAACGGAAACACCGTTCTCCTGTGAACTTGGCCGTTTATTGGGACGCGTTCGCCCAGCGAATGGCCAAGCTTCTCACGTCGGTAGGAATAACGTCAGCGCGCTTCCTGGTGGTCTGGGGGATACCTCGCGCGAATGTCTCATTTTCGCCGAGTGTTGCCGATTTGTCATAGCCAAATCGAAAAAAACCAGCGTATCACGGGCATGATCGCGGGTAAGGGGCGCAAATTTTCACGTTTGATCGTTCAACCCTGAGAGGCACTCTATGAAAAGAGCACTGCTTGCTGCAATGATCAGCGTCGCTGCCCCAAGCCTCGTGCTTGCGGCCGACTTGGGGGGCTATTACGGCAAGGCACCCCCGCCTGCCGGCTTCGACTGGAGCGGCCTCTATGTCGGCGGCCACGTCGGCGGCGGCTGGGCCACCAACGACTTGACCGATCCCGGCAACTTGGTTGGGCATGAGTTCGGGCGCTCAGTTGCAGACCACTAGCAGCAGCGGCTTCCTCGGTGGTGTCCAAGCCGGTTACAATTATCAGATTGGCCGGTTTGTGATCGGCACCGACGCGGACTTCTCCTGGTCCTCGATCAACGGCACCAGCACGATCAATTTCGACCCGGTAAGCTCGACCAACCCCGCACTGACGCACAGCCAGACGTTGAGTGCCGATACGAATTGGATCGGAACGACGACCACGCGCCTTGGTCTCGCTGCCAGCAATTGGATGTTATACAGCAAGATCGGTATCGCGTGGGCGCACACGAACTACACTCAAAACAACAGCGCAATTGCCAACAGTTCAGGCCCGTTGACCACACCATTCGATGAATTCGATGGTACGGGTTCGCGGACACTGACCGGATGGACAGTCGGCACCGGCGTGGAATGGGCATTCTTCACCAGCTGGACGGCAAGGCTCGAATACGATTTCCTTGATTTCGGCAGCAATCCAGTCCAGATGAATGGAGTGTTCAATCCATTGGGCACTCATCCACTCTCCAATTCCTTCGTGGTCAACAATGATCAAAAGATCAGCGAAGTGAAGTTCGGATTGAGCTATAAGCTCCCGCCAGGCATGTTTTTCGGCATGTTCTAAGACGCCGAAATATCATTGGACGCGGGCCCCGGCATGCCGGGGCCTTTTTTTATAAAGCAGTCGTAGCACGGATAGCGGTGCACTCCCGCATTACGCTCTCTTGCGCTACGCATGCGCCGACACCGGCCGGAGGCATAGATGTGCCGCGGACGGCACTTATCCGGGCTGTAGCGCGTAGCGCAATAAGCGCAGCGCATTGCGCCGCTTCCACCCGAAAGCCTGCCTCGGTTTGCAATGGTCAAACCTGCCGCACGGGAACGTGTCCGGGTCGATGCCACACATTCTTTGACGAACTCGTTGCGAGCGCTCCACGGCGCAATGCGCTCGGCTTATTGCGCCCTACCAGCTGACCAATGAAAGGAGATGATTGCTCAAATTGCCCCTCAGGGATCATGTGAGCGTCGCAAGGATCAATGCTGTCCAACGTGCGCCGGATGTATCGACGAGGCGCGCGCCCTACGGGAATCGAACCCGTGTTTCCGCCGTGAAAGGGCGGCGTCCTGGACCGCTAGACGAAGGGCGCAAGCGAGACGCGCGACATATAGAGTTGTTTGCCCGAGGCAGCAAGCAGGGCCTCGCCGCGATGCATTGACGAGTGAACGCGTTGCCTGAATTGATCGTATCGGCTGTTACCGCGCCAACCAGTTCGCGGTCGCCGCGGACAGCAGCAGGGCAGCCCCGCGGCTCAACTGCCAGCGCAACGGCCGCCGTCGATCGCGACAGTCACCAGTGACCGGTGTTCGACATCGATGTCCAAGGCTCCCGCGGCGGCAGCGCCTCGCCTCTTTGCAGCAGCTCCACGGATTGCTTGTCGGGTGAACGCACGAAAGCCATCATGCCATCGCGGGGCGGACGGTTGATGGTGACACCCCCGCTCATCAGGCGCTCGCAGGTCGCATAGATGTCGTCGACTTCGAAGGCGAGGTGGCCGAAATAGCGCGCCTCGCCATACTCCTCGGAGTCCCAATTGTAGGTAAGCTCGATCAGAGGAGCGCCGCGAACGGCGGGCTTTGCAGCGTCGAACTTGGCCTGGTCCAGGGGGGCGGCGAGAAAGACGAGTGTATAGCGCGCTTTCGCATCGACACGGCGCCCGGTCTCGACCAGGCCGAGTTGCGTACAGAAAAATGCAAGCGCGGCGTCCAGATCGCGGACACGCAGCATGGTATGAAGATATCTCATGGGAACCCTTTCCATTTTGCCCGCCGCCCGCCTGGCAAGATCAGGGAAAAGGTGATGATCGCGCCTGACGCCGAGAACGGCATAGCAAAGCTTGCCGCATTCGTGAACGCGGCACGCATTTGCGTGCCATTCACCGGTGCCGGCATCTCCACGGAATGCGGGATCCCCGATTTTCGTTCCCCCGGGGGGATGTGGACCCAGATATGCGCCCATTCAGTTCGACCAGTACCTCGCCAGCAAGGAGATGCGGCGAGAATCCTGGCGGCGGCGTTTTGCGATGGACGCCGAGTTTTCCACAGCCCGGCCTGGCCGCGGACACCGCGCTCTCGCCTGCCTTCACGCGGCGGGGAAGGTGCCTGCGGTGATCACTCAGAACATCGACAACCTTCACCAAGCGTCGGGATTTGGCGCCGACGCGGTCATCGAACTCCATGGCAACACCACCTACGCCGCGTGCCTCGAATGCGCGCGACGGCATGAGCTTGCCTTCGTGCGCCAGTGCTTCGAGGCCAGTGGAGATGCGCCGAACTGTCTCGACTGCGGCGGCCTCCTGAAAACCGCGACGGTTTCCTTCGGCCAACCGATGCCGGTGCAAGCCCTCCAACGTGCTGAAGAATTGGCCGCAGCCAGCGACCTCTTCGTGGTGATCGGCTCCTCCCTCGTCGTTTGGCCGGCGGCAGGCCTTCCGTTACGTGCCAAACGCGAGGGGGCGCGGCTCGTCATCATCAATCGCGAGCCGACCGACTTCGACGCGCTCGCCGACGTCGTGATTCGCGCCGACATAGGAACAGCACTCCAACGTTTCATCGTTATCTGAACGGCTTTCGGCGGACATATGGAGGTCGTTCAAGTCGGGATGTTGCCCGATTTACACAGGTGATTGGTGAAGCGATGCGGAAAACCAAATTTGTTCTTTTCCCGAGGACGCGCGGTGTTATCCTGACATCAGAGATTCGTGAAGCGCCCGGAAGAGGCGCCCAAGAAAGCGGCGGCGTGCGTCCTTATGGCGGCGGATGCAATGGGGCCCAAGGGGCCATTAACTGACTTCGCGCTCGATGCCCAGGCCATCAGCGATCTGGTTGGCGACGCGTCAGCGAACGTCATCGAGATTTCCGGTGTCATCAAGTGGTTCGATGTCGGGAAGGGATTTGGCTTCATCATTCCGGATAACGGGATGGCAGACGTGCTCCTGCATGTCACGTGCCTCCGCCGGGACGGCTTTCAGACCGCCTATGAAGGTGCGCGCATCGTGTGCGAGGCGCTGCAACGGCCCAAGGGTCTTCAGGCCTTTCGTGTCCTGTCGATGGATGAGTTTACGGCGATCCATCCGGCACAAATGCCACCACCGCGCACGCATTTCACGGTCACGCCCACCAGTGGGCTGGAGCGCGCCATCGTCAAGTGGTTCAACCGTCTGCGCGGTTTTGGCTTTCTCACCCGCGGCGAGGGAACATCCGACATCTTCGTCCACATGGAGACGCTGAGGCGTTACGGCATCACCGAACTGCGGCCGGGTCAGACCGTGCTGGTCCGCTTCGGTCCGGGACCGAAAGGTCTGATGGCATCGGAGGTCCGGCCGGATGGTGGTCCGCACATTCTCGCCTCTCATTAATTTAATGCGCTCGGTCGAATGGGCACGGGGCGCCGGCAGTAAGCTGTAATACCTTAACCTGTTTGAGTGACTCGCATTTTTCTTGTTATGCCGAGTTCACGTCAGTATCGGCCCCGGCGGTCCATCGTTGAAGAAATGTCTTTTGCTGTGTTTCTCTCGACAGATTTGATCCTTTGTCGGAAACATCCGAGGTTTGGCCGAGTCATATTATCGCATCTTCGTTAAATAGGGTTCATTGCCGGTCTTTGACACCGCGCAGCTCCGTTTCGCCACGGGTGTCTACGCACCATTCCGGCGTTCTCGCCGGTGCGGTACCCGTGGTCACGGTCTGATGCGACCTTAGACTCCGTTTGTTCGTGATTTGTCTTGTGAAAGGCCGCCAGTAAACAAACGAAATGGCCTGCGCGCCTGATCGGATCGCTGAAGTGAGATCGAAGCATCACGCGCCGCCGCGACGACAAATCTTAGAGCAGCTTGAGGACCAGCCCGGCGAGTGTGGTAGGGTGCCCAGGCTGGTGAGAATGGTTCTGCGTCAGGCTGTTGCCGGTCGTCCTCTGGCTGTCGCGGTCGCCTGGAAAGGGCGCTTGTCCCATATCGTTACAACTCCAATGACGCTATTGCGCGTTGGCGTCATGCCCGGTGCCGCGAAGACGAACCGCCGAGGCTAAAACCATCAATTGGCGGAATATATTCTTGCCCGGATCATCGGCCGACCGGCAAACGGCGCGCATGCGCTCCTTACAGAAGCTGAACACAAATTGAAATTTGCGCCAAGATGGTGCGGCTTGCGGCTTGCAGGGGGGCCGTCAACGGCGTAGCCTTAAGCCGCATGCGACTTGTTTGCACGTGGTAGGGAGCGACTCGTGATTCGAACCCGAGCACTGGCCGCAACGGGGATCATCGTAGCGAGCGCATTTTTACTGCGCGTCGCCGCCGTTCCGGCACAGAATTCCACGCCCCCGGCCGCAATCGGCCACACCGACGCCTTCGATCAACAGTCGGTCTGGCGAACCTGGAAAGTGTATTGCGATAGTTGCCATTTCGGTCCGAAGGCCCGGGCGGGACTGAATCTCGAAGCACTCGATCTCGCTAACCTCGACCGCAATGGCGCGGTTTGGGAAAAGCTGCTGCGCAAGTTGCGTACCCGCGAGATGCCGCCTCCCGGCGCGCCGCGGCCCGACGCGGCGACTTACGAAAAATTGGTTTCGTCGATCGAGACCGAACGCGATCGCCTGGCCGAGGTGCGGCCCAATCCCGGGCGACCGACGCTTCATCGTCTCAATCGGGCTGAATACGCCAACGCGATTCACGATCTGCTCGCGCTCGATGTCGAGGTCGCAGATCTGCTTGCCGAGCGACGACGCGGGCTATGGCTTCGACAATATTGGCGATGTGCTCACCGTGTCGCCGGCCCTGCTGGAACGCTATCTGCTGGCGGCCGGGAAGATCAGTCGCCAAGCGGTAGGCGATACGACGATGCCTCCGGCTTATCAGACCTACGAGATTCCTCACGGCCTTCGGCAGGACGATCGCATGAGCGAGACCATGCCGGTCGGCTCGCGCGGCGGCACCGCGATCGAGCATCGCTTCCCGGTTGATGGCGAATACGAGATTTCGATCGGCCTGCAACGCGGCCGGGCCGATGAGATTTTGGGGACCGGCCGGGAACGCAAACTCGATCTCCGGCTCGACGACGAACGGCTTGAGCTCTTTACCATCGCGGCCA
The DNA here is from genome assembly GCA_963844635.1 of uncultured Alphaproteobacteria bacterium. Taxonomy (GTDB): domain Bacteria; phylum Pseudomonadota; class Alphaproteobacteria; order Rhizobiales; family Xanthobacteraceae; genus JAJPKK01. Next base: position 177,191 of record CAWJPD010000005.1, on the reverse strand, counting down.
GCGGTCGAAGGGCCAACATCAACACAGCCGTGAACGGAGATCCGGAAGCGGCCCTGAAAGTCCGCCTGCCAGTGAAGGCGGGCACGCACGCGATTATTGCCACATTCCTGAAAGACAGCGTCATTCAGGAAGGCATCCTGTTCAAAATACGCGGCAGATGCGATGCAGGCGCATTTCGAAGGCGTCGGCAGCATTTCGATCGCGGGGCCCTACAATGTGCAAGGGCCGGGCGACACGGCAAGCCGCGAAAAGATTTTCGTCTGCCATCCGGCCGCAAGTGCCGAAGAACAGCCTTGCGCGGAAACGATCATTTCGACGCTTGCACGACGCGCCTATCGGCGGCCGATCTCTGCCGACGACCTGCCGCAGCTGATGTCGCTTTACCGGCAAGGGGCCGAAAGCGGCGGGTTCGAGTCGGGCATCCGATTGGCCCTGCAGAAGATCCTGGTTTCGCCCGAATTCATTTTCCGCGTGGAGCTCGATCCCCCTGAGGCGCGTGCGGGAACGGTGTACCGGGTGAACGACGTCGAGCTTGCGTCGCGGTTGTCGTTCTTCCTGTGGAGCAGCATTCCGGACGATGAGCTGCTCGACGTTGCCGCGCGCGGCGGCCTGAGCGATCCCGCGATGCTGGAGAAACAGGTTCGGCGCATGCTGGCCGACCCGCGTTCGCACGCTCTGGTGAACAACTTCGTCGGCCAGTGGCTGTTCTTGCGCAATATCCCGACCATCCAGCCCGACGTAACGGTCTTTAACTATTTCGATGACAATCTGCGCGAAGCGATGGCCAAGGAAACCGAGCTGGTCGTCGAAAGCACAGCTGCATGAGGATCGCAGCGTCGCTGATCTGCTGAGCACTGACTACACTTACGTCAATCAGCGCTTGGCAGAGCATTATGGGATGAAGGGAATTTATGGCAACGAGTTCCGCCGCGTGGCGGTGACCGATCCGCGGCGGCAAGGCCTGCTCGGACAGGCCAGCCTGATGGCGGTGACCTCCTATCCGAACCGGACCGCTCCGACGATCCGCGGAAAGTGGGTGCTGGAGCAGCTTCTCGGAACGCCTCCACCACCTCCGCCGCCCAATGTTCCGGCGTTGAAGGAAGAGACAACCGAAAAGGTGTTGACCATGCGGGAACGCATGGAGGAGCACCGGTCCAGTCCGCAATGCGCCGTTTGCCACCGGATCATGGACCCGATCGGATTTGCGCTCGAGAACTTCGATGGTCTTGGCAAGTGGCGCAACACTTACGGCAGATTCCGGAGACAGGCGCGATCGATCCATCCGGCGTGCTGCCCGATGGCACGCCGTTCGACGGCCCTGTTGGGTTGCGCGATGTCCTGGTGCAGCAAGAAGCGCAACGAGTTTGTGGAAAACTTCACCGAACGGCTGCTGACCTACGCCTTGGGTCGCGGTGTAGAGGAATACGACCGTCCAGTGATCCGCAAAATCGTGCGCGACGCCGCCCCGGATGATCAGCGATGGTCATCCATCATTCTCGGCATCGTCAAGAGCAAGCCGTTCCAGATGATTCAAGCGAGAGGAGCTTAAGCAATGGTTATCACTGGGAAGTCGGTAGACCGCCGCACGTTCCTGCGCGGCACAGGCGCGGTCCTTGCGCTGCCCTTGCTGGACGCCATGACCCCCGCCTTTGCCCTCGACAAGGCGCGGCCCACGCGGCTGGGCTTCGTGCAGGTGCCCAACGGGATCATGAACCTGCAAAATGAATTTGCGCCCAAGAATGTCGGCGCGCTGGAAATGACTCCGATTCTCCAGCCCCTCGAAGACTTCAAGGATCGCATGCTGGTGTTTTCGGGCCTCGATAACCAGCAGGCCGCGGGTCTTGGCTTTGAAATCGCCGGTGACCATCCGCGCGCTTGTACGGCGTGGCTGACCGGTACCCATGCCAAGATGACCGCCGGTGCCGACTTGCACGCCGGGGTTTCGATCGACCAGATCGCAGCCAAGGAATTCGGAAAGGAAACCCAGCTCGCTTCGCTTGAGGTCTCGTTGGAATCGGCGGACGTGCTGGGATCCTGCGAGGCCGCCTACAGCTGTGCCTATTATAACACGATTTCGTGGCGCGATGACGCGACGCCGATGCCGATGGAGAATCGTCCTCGCGTCTTGTTCGAACGTCTGTTCGGCGCCAGCGGCACCACCGATCCGAAAGCGCGCGCAGATTCTCCGGCAAGAGGATCGCAGCATCCTTGATGCCGTCAACCAGGATGTCGGTCGCCTGCGCGGAAAACTCGGCGGACGGGACCGCGTCAAGATCGATCAGTACCTGGAGGCTGTGCGGGACGTCGAGCGGCGTATCCAGCGAGCGGAGGCGCAAAGCAAGGACCAGGACCTTCCGGCGATGGCAGGGCCTGCCGGCACGCCGGCCGTCTGGTCGGATTACTACAGGCTGATGGCGGACCTCATGGTTCTCGCCTGGCAGACCGACATGACTCGGGTCACGACCTTCCAGGTCGGCCATGAGATGAGCCTGCGCGCCTATCCCGAGCTGGGCTTTGGCGACTCCCACCATTCCGTCACCCATCATCACGGCGAAGCCGAGAAGATCGCCAAGACCACGCAGATCAACGTCTTCCATACGAAGATGCTGGCATATTATCTCGACAAGTTGCGCTCGACGCCGGATGGTGACGGGTCATTGCTCGATCATTCCATGATCCTGTACGGAGCCGCCCTGAGCGATGCGAATCTCCACCTCTACACCGACCTGCCGCTCCTGCTGGTTGCCGGCGGCGTGAACGGGATCAAGGGCGGACAACATATCCGTTACTCGAACCGCACGCCGATGAGCAATCTGCTGTTGACCATGCTGGACAAAGCGGGTGTTCCGCAGGTGGCAAAGCTCGGCGACAGCACCGGAAGGCTTGAGCTGACGGCGTCGGCCGCGCGCTCGGCGGACAACCAGTCGAGGCAAAAGACCTGACGGCTTCGCTTCACCCTCTCCGCCATTGCGGAGAGGGTTTCAGGTTGCCGGGTATTCCCCGGCGACCTCGTTTGAGGGATTGTGAGGTTGCCGGGCTTGGCCGGTCATCTCAGTGAAGGAACGGACGGGGCCGAACGGCCGGGTGAGGATGGTTGCGGTGTCAACCAGGTTGCGTGGCAGCGAGGATTTGCTGCGGCATGCAGCACCGCTCCCGATTTTGCAACATCGATCGAAATTTTTGGGAGATCCGCGATGAGCATCAAGGCAACGTTACTTGCGACTGTGCTTGGCGTGCCGCTCCTTGCAACCGCCGCCTTTGCTGCCGGTACCGAGCATCTGTCGCTGACGCAAGCCGCAAAGGTCGGCGACAGTGCCGCGTTACGGTCGATATTGGACGAAGCCGCGAAGGACGACATCGAAGGCAAGGAAGGCGCGGTCGCACTGATCTGGGCGGCGTCGCGCAATGATGCCGAAATGGTTGACGTGCTGCTGAAGGCCGGTGCCGACCCGAAGGGCACCAACGACTTTGGCGCGACCGCGCTTTACTCGGCGGCGGCTGCGAATGCCGACCCGGTCATCGTCAAGAGGCTCATGGCGGCGGAGGCCAATCCCAATGCGGGCCTGATGTCGGGCGAAACTCCGCTCATGCAGGCGTCCCGCCTTGGCAATCTCGAGACGGTCCGCGCGCTGCTTGAGGCCGGCGCCGATCCCAATGCGCAGGAAAAGAACGGCGGCCAGACCGCATTGATGTGGGCGGCGTCCGAAGGGCACCCCGCCGTCACCGAGGAGTTGGTGCGGCACAAGGCCGACGTCAATGCACACTCGAAGGCCGGGTCCACGGCCTTGATGTTTGCGGCCCGCGGCGATGTGGACTCCGCGCGCATCCTGCTGGCTGGCGGCGCAAACCCGGATGCCGCGATCCCGAGTTGGGGCGGAACGGCACTGATTATTGCCAGCACCATGGGAAAAACCGACGTCGTGAAAGTCCTGCTGGAGAAAGGCGCCGATCCCAATATCCGCGATGGCAACAGTTTCACCGCGCTTCACGCCGCGGTGCGGGATTCAGACTACGGAGAGGATCAGGCACAACGGAGTGCCGCTGTGGCGACCGTCAAAGTGCTGCTCGAGCACAAGGCTGACCCGAATGCCCGTATCCATCAGGAGAAGCAGACGGTCCGCGCCCAAAACGAAGTCGCGTTCGAAGGGGCAACCCCCCTCGCACTCGCCGCGGAAGTCAACAATCTCGATGCTGTCAAAGCGTTGGTCGAAGGCGGTGCCGATCCGAACATTGCCATGGAACAAGGCACGACCCCGTTGATCCTGGCGGCGGGCGGCGCAACTGACGAGCAACGGCCGCGAAATCCGGATGAACGCGCAGTTGCGGTTCAGACGGCGCGGTACCTCGTGGACCACGGCGCCGACGTGAATGCGGTCGGCCAGTTCGGCTGGACCGCGGTGCACGTTGCGTCATATCAAGGGTTGAATGACGTCGTTGAATTCCTGGCGAGCAAAGGCGCAAAGCTCAATACGCTTGATGAACTGGGTCAAACGCCATTGAGCATTTCATTGTCCGTCCTTACCAAGGAGGCGGGAGCTCGTCGGCTTCAAGTCCCTCGCAGGTATCATGGGGATACGGCCGCGCTCCTGCTTCGGCTCGGGGCGACGCCGCTCGACAAGTCCGGTGTCCATGTTGTGCTTCAACGCAACGGAGACCTGGCGACGGGCGCCGGCCAGTAGTTGGCAAGTCGGAAAACGCAACGGGCGGGCGCCGACCCGGCGTCTGCCCGTCGTTCGCCGCTCGCCGCTCGTTAGAGCGGGATGCGATCAGATCGCCTCCCGCTCGGTTCACTGTGACATTGCGCATGGTCTTTGTCCGAAAGGTCTGCAGCTTTTCGGGATCATGCGTTAATAATGCTGCGTCTTCAGGCGGTGCCGCCGGAATCGTCACCAAAGCAGATTTGCCGCTCGACATTGCGAGCGGCAACCCTGCCGTTGATTCGTATCTTGCGCGGGGCTACGAGCGAGTGCTGGGCATGTCGTCCCGCTTCGCTGCCGCCATTTGCGGCCATCTCATCCGACGGCAATCCGCACGCGGCATTATCGGCGATCTCGTAGAAATCGGCACGTTCGAAGGACGCTTTTTCATCGCGATGGCGCTGGGCCTTGCGCCGGGTGAGACAGCGCTGGGAGTTCGACCGGTTCGATTGGCCGGATGCCGGCATTGAAAGCCGCTTCCTTGCCAATTGCGCGGCTCATGGCCTCGCGCGCGATCGCTTCCTGTCCTGGAAAACGGACAGCCGCAACATCACTTCGCTTGACCTGCGAGAGAAACTGCGCGGCCACCCCGTCCGCTTTGTCCATATTGACGGCCACCACGCCCGCGAATGCCTGGCGAGCGACCTCGACCTGGTCGAACGGGTCCTCCATCACGACGGAATCATCTGCATCGACGACATGTTCCACCCCGGCTATCCGATGTTGACTTTGGGTGTGTTTGAATTTCTTGCCCGTCACCCCGAGATCCGCCTCGCTTGCATCATCGACCGCGAAGACATCGTGGCGGCAGCAAAATTCCTGCTGTGCCGCAGTGCTGCTGTTGCAGCCTACGATCGTGATTTGACGCAGGCTTTCTCGCAGTTCCTCTTCACGCTCAATTCCGACATGGAAAGTTACGAGGCCCTTGTCCTCACACCACGACCGCGATTGGCGGATTTCTTTGACCTGCCTGCCGATTCCCCCTGCGAGACCTGAAACGAACTCGATCCGTTGCACACCTTGATGTTCACGGATGGGAAAGGCACATTGGTCGCGGTGCTAAAGCAATGAGGCGATTACGCCCACGTTTTGACAGCCACCCGGAATTGGCGTCACAGAGGCCACCGATGCATGAGGCATGGACCACGGCATGCGGCTCCGGCCAAATCCTTTCCGGGATCGCCGGTCGGCTCCGCTGCCTCGCTGGGGGCATCGTGGCCGCTTGCGTCAAAGGAATGCTCTGGATCATCCTTTTGTCGCTCCTCGGCGCCCTCCCGGCAAAAGCCGAGAAGGGCAAGCTGCGCGAACGGCTTACACCCGAAGTTCTGGCGGTCGTTCACCCCGGCGGGGTCGACAGGCTTGGCCCCGAGGAAGGGTCGCCGCCGGCCATTGCGATCTACCAGGGCGATAAGATTGTCGCCTATGTGTTTTCAACTCTCGATATCATCGCCGCGCCTGGCTATTCCACGACGCCGTTCGATGTCATTGCCGGCGTGGACCTTGGCGGCCGCATCACCGGCGCCAAGGTCGTCTTCCACAACGAGCCGTATATCGTTCACGACGTAAAGCGCCAACGGCTGCTCGATACGTTTCTTGCGCAAGAGGCCGGCCGGCCGATCCGTGGGGCTGCCAACGGCCTGCCACCGGACTTCGTCGCAGGTGCGACGGTGAGCGCGCGCGCCATGCGCGCGGCTATTGTCACCACGGCGGGGCTGGTGTTGCGCGCGCGTTTGGCGCGGCCCGTCGCGGCCGTTCCGACCCTCGATGTCGAAACCTTCAGCCGCAAATCGTGGGATGCGCTGATTGCCGCCGGGGCCGTCGTGCGGCGCCGAGTGACGGCCGGCGACATGGCAGCCGCTCTCAGCGAAGCGGGCGCATCCGCCGCGAAGCTTGAGGTACCGCTTGGAAGGAGCGGCGATCTCTACAGTGACTTTGCGACGGCGCTGTTCACGCCGGCGGCGATCGGGGGCAACTTGATCGGCATTCTCAATTACGAGGACTACAAGCGCCGGATGCCCAGTGACGCGCAAGCGATCTTCGTCGCCTCCACGGGTCCCTATAATTTCCTCGGCACGCGATATTTTCAGGATTCGAGCGGCCATCGCTTCGATCGGCTGCGCGTGGTCCAGGAGGGTCACGTTTTCGACTTCGGGCAAGACGACTATCTATGGATCAACCCCTATGCCGAAGGCATCCGGGGGATGCAGGACGCCGGGTTGTTCATTGTTCCCGCCAATTCCGGTTTTGATCCGTTGAAGCCGTGGCGCCTGGAACTCCTGGTCAATGGCGCGAGCGACCCGCCGGTCACCGTTGCCTTCGGCATCGACTATCATGTTCCGGACTTGCAAGCGCTCACCAGCCTCGAAGATTCGCAAGTCGCCCGGCCCAGCGTGCCGACGGGCAAAGATGAGGCTGTTGGAAACCCCGCGGGATCGGACATTCCGCCGATCTCCTTCGTCGATGACCTGAACGATAGCGCCCCCGTTCCTGCCTGGGTGGAGGCCTGGAACGACAGCAAGGTCAACGTCGCGATCCTGGCTGTGCTGCTGTCGGTTCTGACCCTGATCTTCGTCTTCCAGGCGGCGCTGTCGCGCCATCGTCGCGCCCACCGACTGGTGCGGAACGGTTTTCTGCTGGTCGTCCTGGTTTGGCTCGGCTGGACCGCCGGCGTGCAACTCTCGATCGTCAATGTGATGAACTATGTGAGGGCGCCGTTCCTTCATCTGGATATCGGGGTCTATCTCGCCGAACCGCTGATGGTCATCGTCGCCGCTTACACGCTGCTTTCTTTGCTGCTGATCGGACGAGGCGTTTTCTGTGGCTGGCTGTGCCCGTTCGGCGCGCTGCAGGAACTGCTCGGTCAACTGTCCCGGGCCCTCGGCGTGCCGCAATGGAACCCGCCCGCCGCGATCGAGAAGCGCCTGTGGCTTGGCAAGTACGTCGCCGCGGCGCTTGTCCTCGTGCTGGTCATGACGGAGATCGATCCATCGGGCGCAACCACCGAGATCGAGCCGTTCAAGACCGCGATCATTTCCAAATTTACGCGCGCTTGGCCCTATGTCCTGTATGCCGGCGTCTTGCTCGCGATCGGCTTGTTCTCGGAGCGAGCCTATTGCCGTTTCTTATGTCCCCTCGGGGGCGTGCTCGCGGCGCTCGATCGCCTGCACCTGATCAACCTGCTCAAGCGCCGTCCCGAATGCGGCAATCCTTGCCATCTTTGCGAACGATCGTGCCCGGTTCGGGCAATTGAAAAGACTGGAAAGATCGTCACGGCCGAATGTTTTCAGTGCCTCGATTGCCAGGTCGAATATTACGACGACAAGCGGTGCCCACCGCTGGTCCAGGTCGCGAGGCAACGGGCGCAGCAAAAGGCGCTGGCCGGCGTGGGAAATCAGACGTGAGCCTGCGCTTTAGCCAGTGTAGATAGTGCCAAGATAGGCCGTCAGCCGTCCCGCGACGAGTGCGCCGCACCATATCAGAACGGTCGCAACAACAAGCGTGGTCCGCCCTGAAGCAACCGCCTCCGCCGAGCCCGTGCCCCCTGCCTCAGATGATACGGCTTGCCGTTTCACGAGCCTCTGAAAGTACGCCAGCAGGAAAATTCCAACAACCACGAGCGCCAGCTTCAGCATGAAGGCGGTGTCGGCAACGTAGCGTGTCGGCTTTGCCATCCACAGCACAAAACCGGTGACCAGCTGTAAGCCCATCGCCCACCAGACCACGACGAAAAACCGCTGGAGCGCTGGATAAGGAATGGTCTCGAACATTCCGACCAGCCGCAGGCAAATGATCAGGACAAAGCTGATGACGAGCGCCGTTCCGAAGGCGTGCAGGGTCAAGGCCAGGGGCCAGCCCCACAACTCGGTTCGGATCAACGCGGAAAACTGCGATCCCTCCAATGTTTCAAGCACCGAACCGTCCTCCTTACGCCTTAAAATCGGCCAGTCACCGATAACCTTCTCCGCTGGCGCGCTTTGATCAACGGTGTCTACCGGCCGCTTTGACTGACATCCTTGTTGAGTTCGTATATCGCTATAACGACGAAGCCGACGACGACGGCATTGACAGCGAGGACCGCCGCCAGCATTTGCAGCCCCTCCATGGCTTGTCCCTCCCGACGCGGTCAAGATTCAAAGATAAGGCAGCAATCGGCCGCAAACGATCACGCCAGCCCAGGCGAGCAGGACGCCCACCGCGATCCATTTTGCCGAGGCTGGGGCGTTCTCGCCGGCCTTGACGTTCCAAAGCCGATCGGACACCGAAAAATACAGTACCGCAATCGCCCCGATCGCGATCAAGGCTATTTTCGGTGCGAACAAATTATCGCCCACGACGTAACGATAGCTGTCGGCGAGCATCATCAGCATTCCGCTGACCACGTTCATCAGAACGCCAAAAAATCCAAGCAGCAGCAATCGATGGATGGCGGCAAACGAAATGGATTTCCAAACGCCAAGAACGCGCAGCCCGATCGCGAACGCGGACCCGAATATCAGGCAGTAGCCGAAAAAGTGAACGGTCTGCCACGGCACGAACCAGATCATGCTTTGCATCTGCAATTCGATGCCCGCCGTCAGGCCGGTGTCGGGATCGGTCGGCAAGACGTCGAGCGCGGTGCGGATTTCCGGGTGATTGATGAGACCGCCGCGGTGTCCGGTCTCGGTCATGATGCCCAAGGTGATCAGCGCGAAGATGAGCACTAAACCAAGCGCCAGCTTCGAAAACTGTCCAAAATACCGATACCGCCACAACTCCAGCCAGGAGGCGCCGCCGGTAAAGGCGAGGCCGAACAATGTGAGAGCCGCCATGTCGCGATGGGAATTGATGACGGCTTTGGTAACGTCCGGCATCGGCGGCTGTGTCAAAGCCCACATCGCCGCAGTACCGGCCACATAGGTCGGAACGCCGACGATGCTGCAGATGACGAAAAGCACGAGGCTCCCGCGCTTCATGCCGTCATTGTTGGTGACGAGTGCGATGACATAGAAGGCGAGCGCAAACACCCATCCGACGGTCGGCACATGATTCAAGATCATGTGGACATGCGACCATGCCTGGGGCGTCGAAACGTCCGGAATGGAAACGGTCGACTGCAATTCGCGATGGTTCAACTCGAAGCCGAGTTCGCCGGCGACGATCATAAGCCCGATCGTACCTAACACCACGATGAGAAGAACGTGGAGTCGATCCTGCGGCATCGCGCGGCGGGAACGCCACAGCTCCGCCGCGGCGACGATGCCGGTAAGCACGAGCGCGATCAGCGCGGCGCTGCCCCAGAGGTAGTGAATGTTCATCGCGCCTTTGGAAAAACGCGGGTTGCCCGACAGCGCCGCCATTGAACCGTCGCCGCTGAAATAGGTCGGGACTGACAGCAAGGCCACCAGCACAAACAGGACGAGGCAGGTACGCACGGTTCCTGCGTTCTTGGTCCGCGTTCCGGCGATGAAGAAGCCGAGCACGAACATCAGCCCGAAAGGCGGAAACACGCTCACGAGCATGTGCACATGTGACCAAGACTGAGGAATCAGGTACATGTGAAAGCCTCCCCGTCCCGAACCGACTGCCACCGGCGCGCTTTGTTGTTTGAAATGCAATTCAGCCGATCGTTCCCGCCGCTCCCGTGCTGCGCAATCCAATTCGGAGTCGCGCCTCAAAGAGCGAAAAATCACGTCACTTGAGCCGTGGGGGCGGTCATGACCTTCGTGATGCATCACCCTTGAGGCAGGATATCAACTCAGCGCTCGCCTGTTAAGGTCTGCATTATTAATTACAGCTGCGGTCGCACCCACGTGCCCGCTTACGGAACCGGACCGCACGGGAATAGCCAATACATTGGGATTTGCATTAGCTGCGGAAATGGCTGCGAGCCTTTCGCAAGCACATCGGATCACGTAAGGTGACGGGCGGCCGATGCCAAGCATCGCGCGAAGGCAGCCCTGCGGAGACCCGCCATGCGCCAGCCAGCAGCAGGTGGAGAGAGCGCGAATTTTGGACACGGCGCAGGTTTGCGGCCGACGCGTCGCCGCGCCATTCGCATCATGGCAGCCGCGGCTGGCGTGCCGCTGACCATCGCCGCCGTCCGCGCCACGGCGCCATCCCTGCAAACGTTCCATTGGCAGGGCGAGGTACTCGATGCAGTCTCCGAGTTGACCTTATGGCACACCGACGCGGCCTTCGCCCGCCGCACCATCGCAACGGTACGTGCCGAGATCGCGCGCTACGAGCGGATTTTCAGCCTGTACGAGCCGGAAAGTGAAATCTCACGCCTCAATTCCGCGGGCACATTGAGCCTGCCGTCGCCCGAGCTGCGCGCGCAGATCGAGGAGGGCCAGCGGTTCGGCAACCTGACCGACGGCGCATTCGACATTTCGGTCCAGCCGTTGTGGCGGCTGTATGAAGCGCATTTCTGGTCTCGCACGAAGGTGGTCGAGGACATCATTGCCCGCGCGCAGGATGTGGCGCGGGAACTGGTCGACTTCCGATCGATCGATACGGGCGCCGGCCGCATCGCGTTCGCCCGCGAACATATGGCGGTCACGCTCAACAGCATCGCGCAAGGCTTTATCACCGACATGATTGCCGACATGCTGCGCAACCAGGGTTTCGAGCAGGCCGTCGTCGATCTCGGCGAGTTCCGGACCTTGGGTCGAAGGCCGGACGGCCAGCCCTGGCAAATCAGCCTTCGCGACGCGGTGGCCGCCAATGCGATCGGGCAGACCATCGAGGTCGATAACAGTGCGCTGGCCGTCTCCGGCGGGTACGGCACGATTTTCGAGCCGACGGGCCACTTTCATCACATTTTCGATCCGCACACGGGAGCGAGTGCCAATAAACTTGCCGGGGCGGCCGTGATCGGTCCCCGCGCAACGGCGGCGAATGCCTTGGCGGTCGCCTTTTGCGTGGTGGGAGAGGAACGCGCGGAGGCTCTCCTCGCCGCATGTCCGGGGACTCGCGCGATCATCACCCGTCCGGATGGGACCTCGGTCCCGATCGGCGGCACGCTCTCTTAACTAAGCCGGCACCGGCGGCGCTTCAGTGATCTCGTAGTCCCTTTCGCTCTGTCACAGTAGACCGAGGCCCCGCAACTCGCGGCGCAGCTCTTCTGGCATCCTTTTCGCGCCGGGTGCAACCTGGTCGAGATCGCGCGGCGCGTCCTTCGTATTGAGATAGCGCCAGCCTTGAAACGCGCGGTAGGGCCGCGGCTCGACCAGCACCGGCTTGCAATCAAGCGTGATGTGACAGCGGCCGATGCCGTCCTTGTCGGTAAAGGGCGCGACAGCAATGATGCGCTCCCGGCACATGATCTGGCCGCGAATGACCCAATAGAGCGAACCGCCGTCGAGAAGATCGTCGGCGCGCTTCGGCACCATGCGAGTCGTGTGATTGCGCTGGCGAGCGCCAACGGTGCGACCGCCCACCTTCTTCCTCGGCTTGAATCGCGCCTCGATCCAGTGCTCGAGGTCTTTCACCGAATCGCAGCCGACGCAAAGCTTGATCAAATGCAGCACGTTTGCTCTTTCCAAATCTTGCGTCGCGTTGCCCTGGCGCCGTGCCGACTCCCGCAACGAAATCCCGTCGTCGCATCGGCTCGCTTCCTACTCGATAACCTCATCGGCGATCGCCAGAAGGGTCGGTGAGATTTCCAGCCCCAGGTCTTTGGCGACTTTCAGATTCAAAACGAACTGGAACTTGGTCGGTCGCTGCACCGGCAGTTCGTCTGGCTTGGCTCCCCGAAGGATGCGGTCGATGTAATTTGCTGCCCCCACAGTACTCTCGCGGCCGTCAGCCCCGTAGGATGCCAAGCCACCGGCGGCGACATAGCCGCGGTCCCTGTAGACCGCAGGAATTTTGTGCTTTGCAGCTTCCGCGATAATCGTGTCACGTTTTTCGACCGTCGCACCGCCCGCATAAACGATAAGGCCGGGGTTCGGCTTGCCTGCGAGCCTGGAGAAGGATTGTTCGATCTGAGAACCGTTGCGTACTGGTGCCTGTTCGATGTCAACTCCGATGGAGCGGGGAATCCTTTGCAACTCGGCCAGGAACTCCAGAGCGCCGGACGCCAGTACGGGATCGTACATGAGCGCGACGTGAGCTACACGAGGCGCCATGTCCTTCAACACTTGCAGGCGCTTCGTGCCGATTGATGGTGGATTGTTCGTGAACCCAGTGATGTTGCCGGCGGGTCGAGGCAAGCTGGACACAAGGTTCTCGGTCACGGGATCGGCGCCGCCGGCGAATACAATCGGTATCGTCGCTGTCGCATCGTGAACCATTGAAACCACGTTGGAAATCGCAAAAATGACATCGGGGTTCAGCGCGACCAATTCTCGGGCATAGGCATGCGCTTGTTCCAGATCGCCCCCAGCAAATCGTCGGTCGATATTGAGATTTCGGCCCTCAATCCATCCGAGTTCCTCAAGCCGCTTCACGACGATTTCCCACCTGAATACGTCGGGTGTTGGCTGATACTCGTCGAGAAGCATACCGAGGCGACGCTGGCGCTGACCTCGTTGAGCGAGTGCCGTGAGCGGCCAGGCCACCGCACCACTAGTACCTCTGCACAGAGGATATGACGGGTTGGAGCTTTGGGAGAAGTTCTGGATCGACGCGAAGGTGGATGCTTCGCGCCTTGCCGGGGATACGCGTGATAAGGCCCTGGCGTTCGAGAGTTAGCACCATCTGGTGGACGGTGGGCGGGGTGACGGCGAAGAACCGTTGGATATCGGCTTCGGCGGGCGATCGGCCGATGACGAGGGTATAAGCGTGAATGAAGGCCAGATACTGGCCTTGCTTGTCGGTGAAGCGAGGGGGCGCGGAATCCACGCCACATAGATTGATTCAACTGGGCCTCGAATCACAAGGAGGCCCTGATGAATATCCGCTATCGCGTTGATCTGACCGGCGAGGAGCGTGAGGACCTTAAGCGGATGCTGGGCGCCGGCACATGTTCGGCTCGGAAATTGAAGCGGGCGCAAATCCTTCTGGCGGCCGATGCCGGCGCCAGCGATGAGGTGATCGAACGTACGATCGTGGTGGGTGGATCGACGGTTTATCGCACCAAGCGCCGATTTGTGGAGTGTGGCCTTGAAGCCGCCTTGAGCGAGGAGCCGCGATGTGGCGCCGAGCGCAAACTCACCGGCAGGGACGAAGCGCTCTTGGTCGCAACGGCCTGCTCGAAGCCGCCGGCCGGGCGCAGTCGTTGGACGCTGGAATTTCTGGCTGGCGAGATGGTCAAGCTGACGGCCCACAAGGGGCTTTCCCGCGAGACGGTTCGACGCCGCCTTGCGGAAAACGATCTCAAGCCCTGGCGCAAGGACATGTGGTGCATTCCCACGGTTGATGCCGAATATGTGGCGCGGATGGAGGATGTGCTGGACCTCTACAACGAGGAAGCGAATCCCAAGCGTCCGGTCGTCTGTTTTGACGAAAGTCCAACTCAGCTCATCGGCGAAGTGCGCGAGCCAATCCCGGCCAAGCCGGGACAATTGGAGCGCTTCGACTGCGAATACCGGCGCAATGGCACGGCCAATCTCTTCGTCTTCCTCGACGCCCATAAATCCTGGCGCAAGGTGAAGGTCACAGACCGACGCGCGGCAGAGGGACTTCGCAAACTGCATGCGCGATCTGGTCGACGTGCACTTTCCCAAGGCCGACAAAATCCGGGTCGTGCTGGACAATTTGTCGACCCACTCTGCGAGCGCGCTCTACCAAACCTTTCCAGCGCCGGAAGCGCGGCGTATCCTACGCCGCCTCGAATTCCATCCCACCCCCAGGCACGCAAGCTGGCTCAACATGGTCGAAATCGAAATCGGCGTCCTTCGCAGCCAGTGCCTCGACCGTCGCATCGACAATCGTGAATTGCTTGCCTTCGAGATCGCCGCGTGGGAGCGCCAAAGAAACAAAAGCGGTGCACGAATAAATTGGATGTTCACGCCAGAAAAAGCGCGCGCCAAAATGGCCCGCGCCTACCCAGCCCCACTCAACAAGTCATAACCCCTGTGCAGAGGTACTAGTCGCCAGGATGAAGTCCCGCCGTCGCATGGTTGCCTCCTGATGCACGAGCGAAGCCTACCACCGATCAGGGTGCAAGAGGGCGCTACTCAGCAATCTGGCCGAAACTTGCTATGGTCTCGCCGAAACGCGTAGGGCGGGTTAAGTTAAGCTCCGATTGTCGTTATTCCGGATGAACAGGCACAAAGGTCAGGCGCGCAACCCGCCAAGCTGCTGACTTGGCGGATTACGCGCCCGGGCCGAGTACGTCGAACCGCCCTACGGAGACGGGCGCTAACGCCCGCACGAAGGACGGTTCGATTTCACCGGAATCCGCTGCGGTCAGTTCTGTCCGGTGAGCAGCGGCGTGATGCGCTGGACGGCGACCCGGCGGTTGGCGCGCTCGGGTGCCTCGGTCGGCACCTTCAGGAACTGTTTGCCATAACCTTGCGTGGTGAGATTTTCGGGCGGGATGCCGAACTGGTTCGTCAATGCTACCGCCACGGATTCCGCGCGATGGTCGGACAGTGACAGATTGTCAACGTCGTTCCCAACCGCATCGGTGTAGCCTTCAACGAGGAAGACCTCGCGTGGATTGCGCTGCAACACGCGGGTGACGCCCTGGGCGACCACGGACAGCCGGTCGAACTGGTCGGGCGTGATCTCCCACGAACCGCTCTCGAAATTCACGGTGTCGATATCGACGCGCGGCATCAGCACGCGCAACGGCTCGCTGTAGCGGATTTCATCCAGCGCATAACGGCGCTGGAGCGGCATGACCGGGGGCGCGACGAGCGTGAGGTATACATCCTCGGCGCTCGCACGTGCGAGGTCGCGGACATAAACCTCGCGAGGGATGCGCACCACCGGCGGCGGCAGGCTCACGAAGAAACCGGCGAAGCCGGGCCCGCGCGGCTCGAAGGCGTTGTCGATAATGATGACTTCACGGCCTTCGGGGTCGCGGCGCAACCGCCGCACCAGTCGGCCGCTCTCGTCGGTCTCGGTAATGATGCGGGAGCCGTCAGGTCGCACGGCGACGACCACGGTGAGGTTGCCGCGATGCTCGACATTGACGTCGCGCGCATTGAAGCGGAAGCGGGCGGCTTCGTCGTGGCGTATGATGTCGTGGCCGTCTTCGCGCACGATCATGCGGTCCGCCTCGTGGATGACAGTGCGGTTGCCCTCCTGCACCTCGCGCCGCTCGCCGCGCAGCTGCTCCAGGTGTTGCGGCTGAGCGTGGGGGTCGACCGGCACATTGGCGACAGCTGGCGCGACAACGCCCGGACGCGGCGGCTGACCCGGCGCCTGGGCGGCGGGGGCTTGTCCGGGCAGCGGTGGCGCCCCGGGCCGCTGTAGTTGGGGGGCCGGCGGCGTCTGCGCGGTCGCGGGCGGCGGCGGCGTGCCTGGCCGCTGCAATAGCGGCGCTGGCGGCGTCTGCGCGGTCACGGGCGGTGGCGGCGTGCCGGGCCGGTTCAGTTGCGGTGCGGGCGGCGTCTGCGCGGTCACGGGCGGTGGCGGTGCGCCGGGCCGCGGTGGCTGCGGCGTCTGTGCCGTGGCCGGCGCAGGCGGGTGTTGCGGCTGTTGCGTGGGCGGCGTTTGCGCCGTCGCCGGTGCCGGGCCGTTATGCGGCGGCGGTTGCGGGGTCTGGGCGGTGGTCGGCGGGGTGCCGGGACGCGCCGCATTGTTCGGACCACGCTGTCCGGGCGGGTTCGGCGGCGCGCCCTGGCCGGGATGCTGCTGGTTTGCCGGAGGCGTGCCTTGCGGTGGACGCTGGCCGGGCGGTCGCTTGTCGTTGGGCTGCTGATCGGTCTGCTGCGCCAGCTGGATTCCGTCCGGCGCTGCCTGCGCCGGCGCGAACTGGAGGCTTGCAGCCATTGTCAGGGCTGCCGCTGAAACAAGCATGGTATTGCGCATCATTTTTTCCCTCGCCCAAGGATTTTTAAGCGATCGCAATGCCGCGCCGCCCTTCCGTCCCTGTTTCATGAAGTTGATCCCATCCCGGGTGCACTTTTTGCGTGCCGAAATGGCGGCTCCGTGTTGGCAACAGGACAAAACTGGGGCGAACACGCCGAGCCGCGAAAATCAACAGCGATTTATTTCGGCGTCGCGTGTCCCGAAGGAGGGCAGGCAAGGGCATTCGCAAACCGGCTGCCGGAGCGAAAAGCGGACAAACATCAAGCGCAAATCAGAGAGCCGGAGACTTGAGCGAAAGGCTGCAACTTTTTCGGGGTCATGCGCTACGACAGACAAGCGGCGATCGCCTATCCCCTCTCCAATCCGGCAATGGCGCGGGCAAAATCCCTGGCGGCGAAGGGTGCGAGGTCATCGACGCCTTCGCCGACGCCGATGAAATGCACGGGCAGGCGATATTTCGCCGAGATGGCGGCGAGGATGCCGCCGCGCGCGGTGCCGTCGAGCTTCGTCATCACCAAGCCGGTCACGCCGGCCGTTCGGGAGAACTCCTCAACCTGCGACAGCGTGTTCTGTCCGACGGTGGCATCAAGCACGAGCAGCACCGCATGCGGTGCCGTCGGATCGAGTTTCCTCATGACCCGCAGCATCTTGCCGAGCTCGTCCATCAGCACCGCCTTGTTCTGCAGGCGTCCGGCAGTATCCACGATAAGCACATCAGCAGCCCGTGCACGGGCGGTCGCCAGCGCCTCATAGGCGAGACTGGCGGCATCCGCGCCCTGGGCACCGGAAATAACGGGGCTGCCGGTGCGTTCGCCCCATATTTTCAACTGCTCGATCGCGGCGGCGCGAAAGGTGTCGCCGGCCGCCAGCACGACGTGCTTGCCGTCGCGTGACAGGCGCGCGGCGAGCTTGCCGATGGTCGTGGTCTTGCCCGAGCCGTTGACGCCTGCCACTACGATGACGAACGGCTTGCGCTGCGGGTCGACCGTAAGCGGCACTGCGACGGGGACCAGGATTTTCTCGATCTCCGCCGCCAGGATGGATTTCACCTCCTCGGTGCTGACGGTCTTGTGGTAGCGCCCTTCGCCAACGGCCGCCGCGATCCGTCCGGCAGCATCAAGGCCCAGATCGGCACGGACCAGCACATCCTCGAGCTCCTCGATCACTTCGTCATCGAGCTGGCGCTTGTTGAC
Source organism: uncultured Alphaproteobacteria bacterium (assembly GCA_963844635.1). Taxonomy (GTDB): domain Bacteria; phylum Pseudomonadota; class Alphaproteobacteria; order Rhizobiales; family Xanthobacteraceae; genus JAJPKK01. Next base: position 159,397 of record CAWJPD010000005.1, on the reverse strand, counting down.
AAGGTCCGTGATCGCTGTGGCGATGGAAGATGATGTCCGGTCAAGGCCGCCGCGCAGCCGCTGCCACCAGCTTTGACGGCCGCCCTCCGGGGCTTCATTAGTGCTGTCGCTCATCTGCCCCTTACCGGCCCCGGGATCGACCTGCTCAATGTTGCGAAACGGCACCGCGATCAGCGCCGACGACATGCTGGCCCGCGTCCTTTATCGCGACGGCATGATGCTCGTCTTCGACAAGCCCGCCGGCCTCGCCGTCCATCGTGGGCCGAAAGGAGGGGGAAGCCTCGAAGATCATTTCGACGCGCTGCGCTTCGGACTGCCGCGACCGCCGGCGCTTGCGCATCGGCTTGACCGCGACACGTCGGGTTGCCTGGTGCTGGGCAGGCATCGCAAAGCACTCGCTCATCTGGGGCTCCTGTTCAAGCACGGCAAGGTCGGCAAGACTTACTGGGCCGTTGTCACGGAGGGCCCGGAAAGCTTGACCGGTACGATCGAGCTGCCGCTCGGCCGGCTCGATGAGACGCGCGGCTGGTGGATGAAGCCGGACCCGCACGGGCTGCCGTCGGCGACCGCTTGGCGCGTGTTGGGCCGCGGTTTCTGCGCCGCCGCGCCGGCTGGCATCTCCGCGCCGGATACTGGCGCGGCCAACCCCGGCGGGCCTGGGCAAGCTTTTGTGGGAACGGTCATACCGAACAGAAGGCTCACCTGGCTCGAGCTAAATCCGCTCACCGGCCGCACCCACCAGCTGCGGGTCCATTGCGCCGCGACGGGCTGGCCCCTCGTCGGCGATAACATCTACGGCACTGCGCCGCGTTTCGGCGGTCCCACGCTTCACCTCCACGCCCGCGAAGTTTTGGTGCCGATTTCGAAGAACAAGCCGCCGGTGCGGGTCGTCGCGCCGGTGCCGCTGCATATGCGGGAGTTGCTGACATTATGTGGATGGCGCGAGGGCGAGGAGGGGCGGTCTGCTGCGCACATATAATGGCGGATCTCGAGTCCGTAGCAGATACGAGATTCGGATTTTGTCCCTTCACTTCAGGGCACCCGGAACTGACCGATCAACTCGATTTTAGCAGCGGCGATGACGTGAACGTGTGATCGCGCACCTTGACCGATCCGTAACCATATGGTTACGGTAACCAAATGGTCACCAAGAGAAGAAAGCAGCACGAAGCTGTGTTCCGGGCGATTGCCGACCCGACCCGGCGCGAGATTCTGAGCCTGCTGCGTGGAGGCCGCCGCAGCGTCGGCGACATCGCAGTCAATTTCCGCTCCAGCCGGCCAGCGATTTCGAAGCACCTCCGTCTGTTGCGATCGGTGGGTCTCGTCGTGACGAGCCGCGCCGGCACCGCCATCATCTGCGAGTTGAACGCGAAGCCGCTGCGCGAGGTCAGCGATTGGCTCCGCGATTACGAAGCATTCTGGGCCGGAAGCCTGCGCAGCCTCAAACGCTATGTCGAGGAGGAGTGATGGATACGACCACGACAAGAGATATGATCGTCGAGGAGATCACCATTCATTCACCGGCGGAACTGATTTTTGCGGCGCTAACCGATCCCGCCCAACTCGTGAAATGGTGGGGCGCCGAGGGTCGTTTTCAAACCACTCACATGGAATCGGATTTGCGGCCTGGCGGCAAGTGGATGATGAGCGGCAATGGAATGGGCGGAAAACCCTTTCAAGTTACAGGCGTGTATCGAGAGGTGAAACGTCCGCGTCTGCTCGTTTTCACATGGCTGCCAACCTGGGACACCAATGCGACCGAGACGCTCGTGCGCATCGACCTGGACGAGCAGGACGGAGTGACCAGGGTCCGCTTGACGCATTCGGGCCTCGGTGAAGCGTCGCGTGAACAGCATCGCGGCTGGCCGCAGATACTCGGCTGGCTCAAGTCCTACAGCGAAGCCCTGCCAAGTTAGTAGATCGTCGCCTTCATGCGCTCCGGCGCGCCGCGGTCGTGCTCGGGGCCGCCGAGTGCGCCCTTGGTGATGGCCGCGAGGATGGTGCCCGTCGTGGGGAGGCTCGCGCGATCGAAATGGCTAGCGACATCCCAGAGTTTCGACCGCACGACCGCCTTGGCGCACTGGAAATAGCAGCGTTCGACCGTCACCACGATCACGCTGCGCGGCGTCTTGCCCGCGAAGACGAAGCTTTCGCACAATTTCGGATCGGTCGAGATCACGGCGCGCCCGTTGACCCTGATCGTCTCGGCGCAGCCCGGAACGAGGAACAGCAGCGCAATGCGGGGATCGGCGACGATGTTGTGCAACGTATCGAGGCGGTTATTACCGCGGCGGTCGGGGATCAGCAGCGTCCTTTCGTCGATGACGCGTACGAAGCCGGGCGGATCGCCGCGCGGCGTGCAGTCGAGGCCGCCCGGACCGCTGGTCGCGATCACGCAGAACGGCGCCGCATGGATGAACGCGCGATAATGCTCGCTGACATGGTCGATCTCCTTGGCGACGGCACCGCCCATCGGCTGGCCATAAAGCGCTTCGAGTTCCTCGACCGTTGTGACGGTGTGTGGGTCTTTTCCATTGCTAGCCATTGCGCGACGCCTCTATGCGGCCGCGATCAGCCGACGGCCATCATGGCCGATGACCTTCGCCTCGACAATGCGCGACGGCTCGACGGCCGACACGAAGCGCACCGGTGCGAAATGCTCGGTCCGTCCGCCTTCACGTGATTCGGTGAGCACATGCCGCACCGCGCCGACCTCCGCATCGAGGCGGCGCCGCAGCGCGGTGGCACCGTGTTGACGAAGCCGGTGCGCACGTTCCTTGACGATCTGGCGCGGCACCTCGGGCATGCGGGTTGCGGGCGTTCCCTCGCGCGGCGAAAACGGAAACACGTGCAGATAAGCGAGGCCACATTCCAGCACCAGGTCGAGCGTGCGGCCGAACATCGCTTCGGTCTCGGTCGGAAAGCCCGCAATCAGGTCGGCGCCAAAGGCAATGCCGGGACGTAGCCGTCGCAGCATCTCGCATAGGAAAATGGCGTCGGTGCGCGAATGCCGCCGCTTCATCCGCTTGAGGATGAGGTCGTCTCCCGCCTGCAAGGACAAATGGAGGTGCGGCATCAGCCGCTCCTCGCGGGCGAACAGGTCGAGCAGGTCTCGATCGATCTCGATGCAGTCGAGGGAGGAGAGCCTCAGCCGCCCAAGGTCCGGAACCTCGTCGAGAATGCGCCGCACCAGTGCGCCCAACGGCAGTGTATCGGCGAGATCGGCGCCGTAGCTCGTGAGGTCGACGCCGGTCAGCACGACTTCGCGATAGCCATTCGCGACCACCCGGCGTACCTGCGCGACCACAGCGTCGCCCGACAGCGAACGCGAATTGCCGCGACCGTACGGAATGATGCAGAAGGTGCAGCGATGATCGCAGCCGTTCTGAACCTGCACGAAAGCACGCACGCGCCCGGCAATGCCTTCGGTCGGGTGGGGGACGATGTCCCGGACTGCCATCACGTCGCCGACGGCAATGGTCCCGGGCCGGCCGGCGCCGCGGGGTTGCGCCAGCGCCTCGCGCGCCTCGCTCCAGGTCTCAGGCCGCAGCTTGGCATCGTTGCCGATGACGCGCTCGACCTCGTCCATCGCGGCAAATCGGTGCGGGCGGGTCTGCGCCGCGCAGCCAGTGACGATGACCCGGGTGTCCGGGTGCTCGCGTTTGAGGCGCCGAATGGCTTGGCGCGCCTGCCGCTCGGCTTCCGCCGTCACTGCACAGCTGTTGACGATGACGGCATCCTGGAGCCCGGCATCGACGGCCTGATGCCGGATGATCTCCGATTCCAGCGTGTTGAGCCGGCAGCCGAAGGTGACCACTTCGACGCTCATGCCGCGCCTGTCGCGGTCGGCTCCGCCCCGGCGAACAACACCGGATCGAACCTGCCCTCATGCTCGTAGGCAACTGGACCGGTCATCAGCACGTGATCGTCTCCGTCCCGCCACGTGATGGCGAGCTCCCCGCCTGGCAGAATCACCGCCGCATGGCGTCCGGTCCGCCGCGTGCGTGCCGCGCACACAAGGGAGGCGCAAGCCGCCGTGCCACAGGCGCGGGTCAAGCCCGCTCCCCGTTCCCAGGTGCGCACCTTCAGCCTGTCGCGCGAGAGGACCTGCGCCAGTGAAATATTGGCACGCTCCGGGAACAACGGATGGCACTCCAACATCGGCCCGATCTTGCCGAGATCGTGCGCATTCACATCCTCGACCCAAAACACCGCGTGGGGATTGCCCATGCTGACCGCGGATGGAGAATGCAGCACGGGGCGTCCAACCGGCCCAACCTCGAGTTCGATTGCCCGCGTGTCATGGAAAGGTTCGGAAAGCGGAATGTCCTGCCAGCCCAGACGAGGCGCGCCCATGTCCACCGTCCAGGAAAGCGCCCCCTCGGCGCGCCGACACTCCGACAAGCCGGCGCGGGTTTCCAGCATCAGGACGGCCTTTTGGCTCTGCCCAAACAGGAACTCGGCGACGCATCGCATGCCGTTGCCACACGCTCCGGCCTCCGAGCCGTCATTGTTGAAGATGCGGACAAAACCATCGGTCGCGGACAGGTTTGGCGAATGGATCGCCATCAATTGGTCGAAACCCACCGCCCGATGGATCGCCTGAACCTCTGCGGCGCTCACCGGCTGCGATCCTCCACGCAGGTCGACGATGACGATCTCATTGCCGAGACCGTTCATCTTGACGTAGCGATGATGGGCGAGCGCGCTCATGCCTCGATCTTGCCTGATATTTGCCTGCTTATAGCGTTGCTGAGAATCAATCCAGCAAATCGTGGTGGCTGCGCGTTGGCGCGGCTGGTCGATGGGTGGGGGGCGCGTCCGGCGCGCCGCGGGGGGAGGAGCCGATGAACGCGTCGTCCGTCTTCAGGCTGCTGCTTGCCGCCCTGGCGCTAAGTATCGCTGCCATGTTCGCCCCCGTTGCGGGGCAGCCGGCGGACAGTGCGCCGCCACCTGCGAGCGCAGCGCCTAACGATGTCTTCGGTCAGGAGGTCGTGCTCGCCGCAAAGCCGATCGTTTATCTTGAGTCATTCGGGTTTCGTAAATCGGCGTTCGAGACCCTCCTCGAACTCCTTCAAGAGGGTTTCAGCCGCGCTCGAGCAGCAGGGCATCAAGCCCAATGGCCCGCTGATGGCGATCTATACGGCGCTGGACGACAAGGGCTTCCAATTCTGGGCGGCGGCGCCGGTCGCACAGGCACCGGGCAAGCCGCTGGGCGGCCGCCTCAAGAGCGGAACCTCGCCGACGGGAAGGGCGCTGAAATTCGTCCATCGCGGCTCCTACAATTCGATGGACATCACCTACGATGCCATTGTCAATCACCTTGACGACAAGCTGTTGGAAGCCAGGGACTTGTTCATTGAGCAGTACGTGACCGACCCGCTGACGACCCCGGAGGATGAACTCGTCATCGAGATCTACGTGCCCCTCAAGTGAGTTCGGCGACCTGTCCGGGCAGCAGCGCGCGGAACCGCTCGTCGTCGATGCCGGCCGCTTCGAGCGCGGCGGCGAGCGCAAGCGGCGGCGCATCGATCGCCTCGTCCGACAGCTTGAACGTGCCGTAGTGGTGGGCGAACGCGTATTCAGCCCCGCAATCACGGAATGCCTGCACCGCTTCCTGCGGATTCATGTGAAAACCGCGCATGAACCAGCGCGGCGCATAGGCCCCGATCGGCAGCAGCGCAAGGCGGAACGGACCGTAACGCTCCTTCGCCTCGCGGAAGCAGCGTCCGTCGCCATAGCCTGAATCCGACACATGGTAGATGCGGCCCGCCGGCGTTTCGATCACGAAGCCCGCCCATAGCGTCATGTTGCGGTCGAACAAGCCTCGCGCCGACCAATGCTGCAGCGGCACAGGGGTAATCGCCATGTCAGGACCGATCGGTACGCGCTGATGCCAGTCGAAGGCTTCGGCGACGATCGTCGGGTCATGGCTGCGCATCACCGCGTCATTGCCGAGTGGCGCGATCATGCGCGGATGATGGGTTGCGGCGAGCCACGACAGGGTCGCGACGTCAAGATGATCGTAATGGCCGTGCGAGACGAGAACGAGGTCGATGGGTGGCAAATCCGCAAGCGGGATGCCGGGCTCGTTCACGCGTCTCGGTCCCGCAAAGGAAAACGGCGAGACCCGGTCGGACCACACCGGATCGAGCAGCATGTTCATCCCACAGGTCTGCACCAGGAATGAGGCATGACCGATAAAGCTGACGCGCAGGCAATTTCCCTCGACGCGGGCAGGCGGGTGGTCGCGAAACGGGCTCGGCGCCCAAGCCGGCCAGGGGTCGCCGTTCCCGGCCAAGCGCCAGCGCAACAGCGAGGCAAGGCTACGAGGCGCCACGCCATGGGGATCGAAGAAGCGCTCGCCATCGAAATGGTCCGAGACCGGACCTCGATAGTATCGAGACTTGGGCCTTCGAAAGACGGAGGCGCCCCGGGAGGGCGACTTCGCATGGCTCGGAGCGAGCGGGTCGTGGGACTTGGGCATCAAGGGCGTCATGACGGCAGCATTGGCGAGATCGAGAACCGAAGTTATCATGGAACCAGGCTGCTCGACTTGCCGATGCCATGCTCCCAGGCAAGCCGGGAGATAATGCAGATCTGACGGGGCACCCACGAAAACAACTGAAATCATCCCTCCGTCGGTTCGCCGCATCGGGACGTTGATTTCTGCCGAACTTCGAAGCAGTTATTTCGCGGCTGCCCTGTTGCGGACGTTGCCGTTCGCAGCGTCATGGAGGAAGGCGATGTCGGAATTAAGCCGCGACCAGGTTTTGGCCGCCGTGCACCCGGTCGACGACGCGACTGTCGCGGAAATTATTGCCACCGGGATCACGCATGACGAACTGGTGCAAGCCTGCCACCTGTTCGATCGGGAGCGCCACCGCGCGGCACCAAGTGAAGTGCCCTCGGGCCGCATCGGCCGCGTCGTTTCGATCCTGGAGCGCATCGGCGCCGAGGTGAAGCAGAGCTGGCTTGGCGAGTTCGGCACCAAACTCGAATGAGGACAGTGCGCCGGGCGGGGTCGCCCCCGCCCGGGTCGTCCGCGGCTCAAGCCGGACCGGGAAGTCCCGTCTGCGCGACTTTCGCGCGCTGTACCACCGGGGTGTGTTCGGGGTGCGCCACAGCCCAGCGCGCGATCTCCTCCTTGCGCGCGAACCACACGCCTTCCTTCTGCCGGATATGGGTCAGTACGCGGTCGAGCATTCGCGTGACGGAGGGCATTCCGGCCATGCGGTCATGCGTGCAGATCAACATCATTCTTCGCCGCTTGGCTCCTTCGTCATAGAGCTGATCAAACTGGTCTATCAGCACCTGCTCATAGGACGGCGGCGAATAGCGACCCGGGAATGCATTCTGGAAGTCGTTCAAGTTCACCGAATAGGGAACGGTGACGAGATTGCCCTTCGGCAGCACGTTGATGAACGGCTCGTCGTGGCTCACATCGTCGATGTGATACAGGAATCCGAGCTCCTGAAGGATTTCGAGCGTGTTGGGGCTGTTGCGGAAACCGGGGGCATTCCAGCCGATCGGACGCTGGCCAGTGATCCTTTGGACGATTTCTGCGCCCTCGGCGATATTTCGCTTCTCGTCCTCTCTCGGCAGGGTGAACAGGCTTTCCCAGGTCTTGCCGTGGGCTGCAGCCTCGTGACCGCGCCGGACGATCTCGCGGGCGACATCGGGGTGCCGCTCGACGGCCCCGCCGACCATGAACGAGGTCGCCTTGACCCCGTGCTTGTCAAAAAGGTCGAGCAGCCGCGGCACGCCTTCGACCGCCCCATATTCGAACCATGTGTTGGTGGTGAGGTCCATATACCCATCGGGCAGGGGACCGGTGATGTTGTCCGAGCGATAGGGGCTTTGTCCGCCGGATTCCAGCATCAGCGATGCGGTGACGGCGATCCGCGCCCCGTTCGGCCAGAACGGCGTGTTGGCTGCGCCAGAACCGGACTGCGGCGCGGTCGGGGCGGCGCCCTGCTGGGCGGAACTCGAAGTTGCTGCGAGCGCTGCCGCACTCGCAATGCCGATCGCCTGCAATACATCGCGTCGGGAGCTCATGATTTGTCCTTTCTCCGGTTTCCTCCGATCGAAGATCGAGCATACACGAGCCAAAACAGGCATAACAGCTACAGGAAGCCGCTATGGGAGCGCGGCAACAGCGCGACCCGCGGGCGGCGTTGACTTTGCCCGGCCGGCGCACTAGCTATCCGGCGCTCTCGATAGAGCTGCACCACATCGGCCGCATGGTCCACGAGGCCAGAGGCTAACGCCCGACAGCGCGACGCGCCCTCGGGCGCATTTGCTGTTTTGGAACTGATCTGCAGTGCCGAGCGCTCGCGCAAGTACGAATTGAACCAGCGGAAAGGCCCTCGCGAAGCGAGTAGAGGCCCTCATGTTTGAAGCCCTGTCCGACAAGCTGTCCGGTATCCTTGACCGCCTGACCCGGCGCGGTGCGCTGACCGCTGCCGATGTCGAAGCTGCGGCGCGCGAAGTGCGGCGCGCCCTTCTGGAAGCGGACGTTGCTCTCGATGTCGCGCGCGCGTTCATCGACAAGCTGCGCGAGCGCGCCGTCGGCGTCGAGGTCGTCAAATCGGTGACGCCAGGCCAGATGGTGGTGAAGATCGTTCACGACCAGCTCATCGAGACCCTCGGTGTCGCCGCGGACCCGATCGATCTCAACGCGCCGGCGCCGGTCCCGATCATGCTGGTCGGCCTGCAAGGCTCCGGCAAGACGACGACCGCCGCGAAGATCGCCCGCCGGCTGAACGAGCAGATGCGACGCAAGACACTGATGGCATCGCTCGATACCCGTCGGCCCGCGGCCATGGAACAGCTCGCGGTGCTCGGGCAGCAGATCGGCGTCGCCACGCTCCCCATCGTGGCCGGCCAGCCGCCTGGCGGCATCGCGCGACGCGCCGTCGAGGCCGCCCGGCTCGGCGGCTACGACGTGGTGCTGCTCGACACCGCCGGCCGGACGACGCTCGATGACGCAATGATGGCCGAATCGGCTGAGATCAAGGCGGCGGTTCATCCCCACGAGGTGCTGCTGGTCGCCGACGCCCTGACCGGCCAGGACGCCGTCAACCTCGCGCGCGCGTTCGACCAGCGCGTCGGGCTGACCGGCATCGTCCTGACGCGCGTCGATGGCGACGGTCGCGGCGGCGCGGCGCTCTCGATGCGCGCGGTCACCGGAAAGCCGATCAAGCTGATCGGCACCGGCGAACGCATCGATGCGCTGGAGGATTTTCATCCTGCCCGCATCGCCGATCGCATTCTCGGCATGGGCGACATCGTCTCGCTCGTCGAGAAGGCCGCAGCGACGATCGATGCCGAAAAGGCGATGCGCACCGCCGAGCGCATGCGCAAGGGCGCGTTCGACCTGAACGATCTTCGCGAGCAGCTCGAGCAGATGCAGAAGATGGGAGGCCTTGGCGGACTGATGGGCATGCTGCCCGGCATTGCCAAAATGAAGAAAGAGATCGCCGCCGCCAATATCGACGACAACATCCTCAAGCGGCAGGTCGCCATCATCCAGTCGATGACGCCCAGCGAGCGGCGCCACCCGGAATTGCTCAAGGCGAGCCGAAAGCGGCGCGTTGCCACCGGCTCCGGAAGCAAGGTCGAGGAGATCAACAAGCTCTTGAAGATGCACCGCGGCATGGCCGACATGATGAAGGCGATGGGAGGTGCCAAGCGCGGCCCGCATTGCGAACCTCGCCAATGCGCTCGGGATGGGCGGTGGCATGCCGAGCGCGGAGGATTGGCAAGCCTTGCCGAAAGACTGCCGCCGGGCTTTGCGCAAAACCTGCCCGGCGGGCTGGGTCTGCCCGGCGCGCCTTTGCCACCTGGAGTGCCCGGACTGCCCCCCAATCTGGGCGGGGGAGCGGGGCCGGGTCCCGCGCCGAAATTGCCCGGATTGCCCGGCCTTGGCGCGCCCAAGGGACCACTGCTGCCTGGCCTCGGCGGCTTCTCGGGCTTCGGCAAGAAGAAATGAGGACGTAATTTCAAGACGTGAGAAAGGATTGGTTAAATGCCCTTGAAGATACGGTTGGCGCGCGCCGGCACCAAGAAGCGGCCGGTCTATCACATCGTGGTGGCGGATAGCCGCTCGCCTCGCGACGGCCGCTTCATCGAGCGCCTCGGGCATTTCAATCCGCTGCTGCCGAAAGAGAACACCGCCCGGCTCAAATTCGACCTCGAGAAGACGAAGGTGTGGCTCGACAAAGGAGCAACCCCGACCGACCGGGTTTTGCGATTTCTCGACGGCGCCGGGCTGCGCAAACGCGAGCCGCGCAACAACCCGGAGAGGGCATTGCCCCGCAAGGAGCGCAAGGCCCGCGCCGAGGCCGCCGCGAAGGCCAAGGCTGCCGCGCCGAAACCGGCTGCGTGAGCGGCCGGTATCGGGATCCGTTGCGTCCATCGAGGAACGCTCCGCCCCCATTTTGTCATCGCCCGGCTTGACCGGGCGATCCAGTAACCATCCGAGTGTCATTTTGAACGCACATACTCCAATGCCATTCCTGGGGTTACTGGATGCCCCGCTTAAAGCGGGGCATGACAATAAAAACTTAGTCGACGCGGTTCAGAGAACGACACCCATCCTGCAATCGATTGTGTAAGGTCGGATGACCGTGCCAAATCGCATCTGCGTCGGCCAGATCGGCGCCCCGCACGGACTGCGCGGCGAAGTGCGGCTGCGTTCGTTCACCTCGGACGGGAGCGCGATCGCCAAATATGGCCCGCTCGAAACACACGACGGCCGCAGCCTGCGGATCTTGTCGTTGCGTGCGGCCAAGGGCCAATTCATTGCCCGTCTTGCCGACATCGGCGACCGCAATGCCGCCGAGGAACTGGTGAACCTGAATCTGTACATTCCGCGCGACCGGCTGCCCGATCCCGGCGATCCGGACGAATTCTATCACGCCGACCTCGTCGGACTTGCCGTGGTCGATCGCGACGGGGAACGGGTCGGCACCGTCGTTGCGATCCATAATTTCGGTGCCGCCGACCTGATCGAAATTCGGCCTCACGACGGCGGTGACACGGAATTCGTGCAGTTCGACGCCACCAACGTGCCGAAAGTCGATGTGGCGGCGGGACGGATCGTTTTACGGGCGCAGCGGGCGTTTGACGCGGCGGAATGAAACTCTCGCGTTTCGTTCATGACGTTCATTTCTGATATACATCATAAACCTGTCGCGAATTGTGCTACGCCAAATCGCTCATCATGTGGTGCGCGACCATTCTGACGATTTTTCCGCCCATGTTCCCGGGCCCGCTTGCGGCGAGCCTCGCCGGTAAGGCGCGGGAGAAGGGCCTGTGGTCGCTCGAAGTTGTCGATATCCGCGATTTTGCCCTCGATCGCCATCGCATGGTGGATGACGCACCGTCCGGCGGCGGTCCCGGCATGATCATGAAGGCAGATGTGCTTGGGCGTGCGATCGATGCGGTCCCAACCGATAGCCGTCCGCGTTTGTTGATGTCGCCACGCGGCGCGCCACTCACCCAGGCGATGGCGCGCGGCTTTGCTTCAGGTCCCGGCATCATCGCAGTCTGTGGGCGGTTCGAGGGCGTCGACGAACGCGTGATTGGCGGCCGTGGGCTGACTGAAATCTCGATCGGCGATTATATTTTATCCGGTGGCGAACTCGCGATAATGGTGCTGATCGACGCCTGCGTTCGGTTGATCCCCGGCGTGATGGGAAAGGCGGCGTCGGGCGCAGATGAGAGCTTTTCCGACGGGCTGATCGAATACCCGCACTATACCCGTCCTGCGCTCTGGGAAGGCCGCGCCATCCCGGAGGTGCTGACCGCTGGCGATCACGGCAAGGTCGATGCATGGCGGCAGGCTCAGTCCGAACGTCTCACCCGCGAGCGGCGGCCGGACCTGTGGGCCGCCTATGCCGCACGCAACAAGGCTACCCGCGAAAATGACTGAATTGATCGGAGGGACTTTCGCCGCACCCAGTTGCTGATTCCAGCCGAGTGTCGGAGCAGTTGTTTTCGCGGGCAGCCCTGAGAAAGCCCCGCCGCACGGGTGACAAAGCCATGACTTTGTCGTATAGCCGGCGCCGAACCGCGCGGCAGGCCGTGCGTCCGCGACGGAGAAACCCCTATGAATATCATCGAGCAGCTCGAAAAAGAGCAGATGGCGAAGCTTTCTGCCGGCAAGCAAATTCCGGATTTCGGTCCCGGCGACACTTTGCTCGTGAATGTGAAAGTCGTGGAAGGCGACCGAACCCGAGTTCAGGCCTACGAGGGTGTGTGCATCGGCCGCGCCGGCGGCGGCCTGAACGAGAACTTCACGGTCCGCAAGATTTCCTATGGCGAGGGCGTCGAGCGCGTGTTCCCGCTTTACTCGCCGATGATCGATTCGATCCGCGTCGTGCGTCGCGGCAAGGTGCGCCGCGCAAAGCTTTATTATCTGCGCGAGCGCCGCGGCAAGTCTGCCCGCATCGGCGAGCGCCAAGAGCGTGCCACCGAAGCCGCCGCGCGGGGGGCCACCGCCGCGGAGTAAAGGATCATTTCCGCAGGGGCGCGCTGAGGAGCCAGCGATGCCCGAACGGGTCGTGCAGCATGGCGAACCGATCACCCCAGGATGCGTCGTTGGGCTCCATGACCTTGGTTGCTCCGAATTTCAACGCGCGTTGATAGGTCGCGTCCACTTCGGGAGGCGTCTCAAAGACCACCGCGACGCCCACGGAGGAAGGTCGCTCCGGGCTTGGCGCCGGCGGGCCGCCGTGCTCGGTGAATTCATCGGACATCATCAATGTGCCGCCATTGAGTGAGAGCGACGCATGCATCAGTCGCTTGCCGTCGTTCGCTGGCATGCGGGCGGTCTCGGTTGCGCTGAAGGCGTTTTGATAGAACGTGATCGCCTCGGCCGCCCCTTTGACGGTGAGATATGGAATGACGGCATTAGCCAAGATAATCCTCCTTGTTAGATAATGTCGCCAAGATGGCTCGGGAAACTCCATCGATGGCGTGTTTGGCAGGACATTAGAGCATGATGCCGAAAGTTGCGGACTTTCCGGGATCATGCGCCAGCCTTGACGGGCCACGGCAACGCCGCACATTTTCATTTTCGCGCGTCAACGTGACTATATGATGGTTGAACCTCGCATTCTGGTGACAGAAAGACTCTGCATGGCCCCGCGCACGCTATACGATAAAATCTGGCAAGATCACCTCGTTGATGAGCAGCCGGACGGCACCCCCCTCATCTATATCGATCGCCACCTTGTTCACGAGGTGACCAGTCCCCAAGCCTTCGAGGGGCTCCGGCTTGCCGGCCGTACCGTGCGCGCCCCCGACAAGACGTTGCTGGTCGTCGATCACAATGTGCCAACCACCGACCGCACGCGGCCCAATCCGGACCCGGAAAGCACGGCCCAGATCGCCTATCTCGCCGAGAACGCCAAGTTCTTCAACCTCGAATATTTCGATGAGTTCGACCCTCGCCAGGGCATTGTTCACATCATCGGGCCGGAGCAGGGCTTTACGCTTCCGGGCACCACGATCGTATGCGGCGACAGCCATACGGCGACGCACGGCGCCTTCGGCGCGCTCGCCTACGGCATCGGTACCTCCGAAGTCGAGCATGTGCTGGCGACGCAGACGCTCTACCAGAACAAATCAAAGAACATGCGCGCGCTGGTGCGCGGCAGCCTTCCACCGGGCGTCACCGCCAAAGACATTATTCTCGCGATCATCGGCGAAATCGGCACGGCGGGGGGCACCGGTTATGCGCTTGAATATGCGGGGGATGCGATTACGGCGCTGTCGATGGAAGGCCGGATGACGGTTTGCAACATGTCGGTCGAGGCCGGCGCCAAGGCGGGCTTCATCGCTCCCGATGACAAGGTCTATACCTATCTCAAGGACCGGCCGAAAACGCCGAAGGGCAAGGCTTGGGACGAGGCGCGGCGCTACTGGGACACGCTTTTGAGCGACGACGGCGCCAAGTTTGATCGCGAGATCGTGCTCGACGCAACGAACCTGCCGCCGCTCGTGACCTGGGGCACCAATCCCGAGCAGGTCGTCGCCGTGACCGGTCGCGTGCCGGTGCCCGACGACATTGCCGATGCCAACAAGCGCGTCGCCGCCACGGCGTCGCTTGCCTATATGGGCCTCCAGGGTGGCGAGCGGATCACGGACATTGCCATCGACCGCGCTTTCATCGGCTCGTGCACCAACGGACGGATCGAGGATTTGCGGGCGGCGGCAAAGGTCGTCGACGGCAAGACCGTGAACGGCCGCGTCAAGGCGATGGTCGTCCCCGGCTCGGGCATCGTGAAGGGACAGGCGGAAGCCGAAGGGCTCGACCGCATCTTCACCGCGGCGGGTTTCGAATGGCGCGAACCGGGCTGCTCGATGTGCCTCGCGATGAACCCGGATAAACTCGGCCCCGGCGAGCGCTGCGCCTCGACTTCGAACCGCAATTTCGAAGGTCGCCAGGGCCACCGCGGCCGAACCCACCTCGTCTCTCCGGTCATGGCGGCGGCAGCGGCGATCGCCGGTCATTTCGTCGACGTGCGCGAGTGGCGGTAGCTCGCCAGCTCATGATTCCGAAAATTTGCAGACGTCGTTCGGACAAAGATCATGCGCAAATCAAAGAGAGAACCGAACGGGAGGCGTTTCAACCAGAACGCATCCCGGTCGAGCTGTAGCTAGGCCGCCCGCCGGGAGAAGCTCGCGAGCAGCACCGCCAATATGCCGGTGAGGAAGATGCCGTCGAACGTGCCGGCACCGCCGATCGAGGCGACCGGCGCGCCGAGTCCCTGGACCGCACCCAGGTTGGAGAGGTCGGCGCCGATCAGCGTTCCAAGACTGCCGCCGATGTAGGCGAGCGCCGCGGCGTGATGGCGCGCCATCACCAGCGCCACGATTGCGGTCGCAATCGGCGGAACGAAGATCGGCACCGCGATGCCGACGCCATGCACCGGATAGGCGAGCGCGTGAATGATGATGGCGATAATCGCGGTCGCGATCACGCCTCGCACCCACAGCGCATGGTGGAACAGCAGGTAGATCGAAAGCAGGGTCGGGATCACCGCACCGCCGACATTCACCGCGATGATGGTGCCGGGCCATTGCTCGACCGGCGGCACCACGTAATGCATGCCGAAAAAGGGCACTTCGTCGCCCGCCTCGACCACGCGCTCAGGGAATTGAGCGACCGGAATGTTGACGTAGCTGCCGAACAGGGACGCAAGCAGCAGCAACAGCGCGGCGCGCGAGCTGACGCCCAGGCTCATATAGGCATAACGCAGCACCCTGATCTCGATGAGAACGACGACGATCAGAAACACCCCGGCCAGGATGGCGAAGAACGCCGGGGCAAGCGGCAGATAATGCATTTGGCTGGATTGCATGGCCGGCTTTCGATATCCCGCGTTCTTTGGCGCGAGGCAGGGCATCCTATTCGCTTACCCCAGAGAGCGCCATTTCTGTCTCGACGTGCTCCGACCTGCTCCGATTGCGCAAGGAATGTGATCAACTCTTTCGCGCGGAGTGTGAGCGACAAGCACAGCCACGGGGCAGGACGTCCGTCCGTCCGGTAATCAGGAGACAGGGATTTGACCAAATCATCTTTGCGTTAACCATCTGTCAACCTTCGCGGAGATCGCGGCTCTCAACCCGTCAAGCTGTACGAAACGGCAATCGATTGCACCCAAACTGGCGCGATGGCCATGCACGCTCTTGCCACGATGATCGCGCGCGCCCGCAGCCTGCCTAGAGCGGGATGCGTTCAGTTCGGATCGCCTCCCGCTCGGCTGTCCTCGATTTTGCGCATGATCTTTGCCCGAAAGGGCTGCAACCTTCCGGGATCATGCGCTAGGCGGCTTCGCGCCACGGCGGCCCACGCGTTGCCGGAGGGAACGGAGCGGCATCAGCGCTGGAGTGAAGAGGCAAACTCTGCGCAAAACCTTCCTCTGGCCACGATATCGCACGAGATCCGCACGCCTCTGAGTGGCATATTGGGAATGGCCGATCTCCTGCTCGCGACCGGTTTGACGCCGGAGCAGGCAACCTATGCCGACGCGGTGAAAACCTCGGCAGAGGCGCTGGCATCGCTGATCGATGAAATCCTCGATCACGCCAAGATGGAGGCCGGTCGTCTTGTTCTCGATCAAAGACCTTTTGACCTCCGCAAGTTGATCGAGGATGTGACCGAACTGCTGGCACCCCGCGCCCAGGCGCGTGGCTTGGAAATCGCTTGTTACGTCGACGACGCCATTACGACGGAACTGATCGGGGACAAGGCCCGGCTGCGCCAGGTGCTGCTCAACCTCGCCGGCAACGCGCTCAAGTTCACCGAGGGGGGCGGCGTTTCGGTCCTCGTTGAACCCTCCGCGCCGGATGCGGGCGCCGCCGGCTCCATCACGTTGCGCATCCGCGACACCGGAATTGGGATCGCAGCCGCCGATCTCGAGCGCATTTTCGAGGAGTTCGAGCAGGCCGGCGACGGCGCAAACCGTGCGACCTCGGGCACTGGCCTCGGCCTCGCCATCTCCCGCGGACTTGTCCGGTCCATGGGAGGAGAAATTGCTGTTGCCAGCGCACCCGGCGCTGGCGCGACCTTCACCTGCGCAATCCCATTGCCGGCCGAGGTCGGCTTCGCGGGCCCGAGCCAGCATGCTCGCCCCGATCTCAGCGATCGCGCCGTGCTGCTGGCTGCCGCAGGCGTTATCGAGGCGCCGTTGCTCGCGCGTCGTCTGCAAAGCTGGGGCGCACAAACCCGAATCGCAACGACCGCGGAAGCTGCCGCTGCTCTAATCGCGGCGCAGTCGTGGGACATCATGCTCGTGGACTCGGCTCTTGGTGATGCCACCGCCCATCGCCTATGCAGCATCGCCGGCGACGGCACGCTCAAACTTGTGCTGGTTACGCCGGCGGCGCGAACCAGCCTCCCAGCCCTCGCCGCCGCCGGGTTTGACGGCTGGCTCGTCAAGCCTGTCCGCACGGCGTCGTTGGCGGCCCGGCTCTCCGCACGCGTTTGCGCGTCCGGCCGTGCTTCGACACCAGCGTCTCGCTTGCGCCAGCAGAGGCGGACTGAGGCCGATACCTCAATGCAGCCGCGAACATCGGATGCGGGATTTGCGATCCTTGTCGCCGAAGACAACGACATCAATGCCCTGCTGACGCGCAGCCTGCTCGCCCGGCTCGGCCACCGTCCCGTCATGGTGACGAATGGCGACGATGCGGTCGCCGCCTGCGTTGCGGCACGCGCCGCCGAAAAACCCTTCGATTTGATCCTCATGGATTTGCAGATGCCGGGACTGGGCGGCGTCGAGGCGGCACGCCGCATCCGCGCGGCCGAACGCGAAGGCGGGGCCGGCACGCCGATCATCGCGGTGACAGCCCAGCCCCTTCCCCAGTATCAGGAGACGTGGCTTGCGGCCGGTATCGACGCAGTCATGGCGAAGCCGCTCGACCGCGAGCGGCTGCAGACGGCGCTCAAGGCTTTCGTCTTGCATCGAACGCGCGCCTGAGCGGCCCATCAATTCCGATGGCCTTGACTGCATCGGTGCGGGCCATTTGGAATGTGCGCGGCGCCGCTGAGCGATGCATAAGCCGAGTGGTGGGGCGAGCTCGCAATGACGTCGCATGCACTAAGGGGCAACCGGTTGCCTGCCGGCTTCCACGACAATCGACCAGGGAACGCGCTCGGAACGGCCCGCCGAGAGCTTCCGATGTCCTCAGTTAGCCCGGTCCGAACCGGCGCGTCGACGCCACCCGCCCGGCTCGGCACACTTGAAGTTCGGCTTGCGCGCACCGCGGCGGAGGTCCGCAGCGCGCAGGAGTTGCGCTTCTCCGTGTTCCGTCCACAGATTGATGAGGCGGAAAATGGCGGACAGAACCTCGCGCAGTACGATGCCGACCGCTTCGATGCCGACTGCGACCATCTTCTGGTGATCGACCATGCAGAACCGCAGTCGAAGGTTGTGGCCACCTCGCGTTTGATGCCGCGGCATACCGCTGAACAGGGCGATGGCTTCTACAGTGCGACCGAATTCGAGATCAGCGCATTGCTTGCCCGCCACGCCACTGCGAACTTCCTGGAGCTTGGCCGTTGCTGCGTACTACGCCAATACCGCAACACACGGGCGGTCGAGCTGTTGTGGCGCGGTACCTGGGCGCACGTCCTCCGCAATCACTTTAATGTTATGATCGGATGCGCGAGCTTCGAGGGAACTGACCCGAATAGGCTCGCCCTGTCGCTTTCTTATCTTCATCACTTTGCGCGCGCGCCAGAACCCTGGCGCGCCGCCGCGCTACCCCAATGCTATGTCGAGCTGAACCGGGTTCCAAAATCGGCTATCGACGCACGGCGGGCATTCGCTTTGCTGCCTCCGCTGATCAAGGGCTATCTGCGGCTCGGCGC
Organism: uncultured Alphaproteobacteria bacterium; assembly: GCA_963844635.1. Classification (GTDB taxonomy): domain Bacteria; phylum Pseudomonadota; class Alphaproteobacteria; order Rhizobiales; family Xanthobacteraceae; genus JAJPKK01. Next base: position 141,009 of record CAWJPD010000005.1, on the reverse strand, counting down.
TTATGTCGGCGATGGCGCCGTCATCGATCATGAGTTCGACACCATAGACGTTCTGATCGTGCTGCCGGTCGACGCAATTAAATGCCGCTATATCAATCACTTCGGAAACGCCAATCGCCGCGCTACGGAGCTACTGCCCGGAGACGGAGCGTGAGCGCGGGGTGCAACTGGGAACGCAAGAGCCACATCCGGGGAACGGCCTAAGGGACGTTGGCAAAGGCTTGCAAACTTCGCCGGCAGCTCGCCCACACGGGGGCCAAAAAAGCAGAACCCCGGCCTAAAGGTCCGGGGTCCTCGCCGGCTGGGTCCTGGGGATGGGGGGGCGGGGGGGAACAGGACGCGCCAGCTGCATCGATAACCCGGAGATCAGAGGGTGGTTCCAGCCCTTCCAAAAAAAAATTTGGATTTGGCGATTTCTTATTCTCGGGTTCAGCGCGGGTGACTGGGTATTACCATTGAGCGTACTTCATGGTCGTTCGCAATCATAGGATGCAACCATCCAGCAAACGGGTCCACCGCCGACCTCGCCATAATGGACATCGAGCACGACACAATGGGAGGCACGGAGACGCGCTTCAGGCACTGAGACGAAGCTGCTCGAACGGATGCGTTCAGATTGAATCGCTTCCCGCTCGACCGCCTTTACTTGCGCATGACCTTGTCCGGTGTTCCGGCACTGACGCTCGGCTCCCTCAACCGTCATTGCCTCGCGCGGGGAGGCGCGGGGTCCCCATCGTTTGGCCACTCGACGGTGTCATATCAATCACTCGTCTGCGGTGACGGCCAAACGATGGCGTGCCCGCGCCCCTGGACCGGCGATCCAGTAACCACCGGGTTGGCGTTTAAAGCGGGGCATGACACCCAAAGCAATTCAAGCCCTGGAGTCAGATCACTTGCGCAACGGAACGCCGGACGCGCCCTCGTTTCAGGCTCAGACCTCAAAACGTCGCCCGCCGATTTGGGACATTCGGTTGAACCGGGGTCTCTCATGGCCTAGGGTCGCAACCCGAAGGCCCCGGCGCCAACGGGGTACGGCGGAAAGAATATTGGGAGGTTCCGATGAAACTGCGCTCGCGTCCCTGTCTGCCATGGCGTTGGTGCTGTTTGCCGGTCCTGCGCTCGCCCAGAAAAAGGCGACGGCGAATAACGTGGCGGAAATTCCCTACAACTCGGTGCCGAATTTCCTCAAGCTGCCGCCCGGCGAGTATCTCGGCAAATCCGTCGCCGTCGCCACCAATTCCAAGGGGCACGTCTTCGTCTACCACCGCAGCGCCAATACCCGCCTGTTCGAGTTCGATGAGAACGGCAACTTCCTGCAAGGAAATCGGCAAGGGCTATTACGGCTTCGAATTCGCGCATTCGGTGCGCGTCGATCCGCAGGACAATATCTGGACCGTCGACGAGGGGACCAACATGGTCACCAAGTTCAGCCCCGAGGGAAGGTCCTGATGGTGCTCGGCCGCCGCCCGCCGGCCGTCCAGGGCGCAGTCGCGACGCCCACCGGGCCCGAATCAAGCCGGCGCAAAAATACATCTTCTGCCGTCCGACCGATGTCGGCTGGGACCCGCAGGGCAATATCTTCGTCTCCGACGGCTACTGCAACAATCGCGTCGTCAAGTTCGACAAGGACGGGCGCTTCCTTGCCCAGGCCGGCAGCGAAAAGGCCGGCAAGGGACCCGGCGAGTTCAACCTGCCGCATGGCCTCCAGGTCGACCGCGCAGGGCAATGTCTACGTCGCCGACCGCAGCAATGCCCGCTACCAGGTGCTCGACAACAATCTGAAGCCGAAGGCGATCTACGACAATGTCGGCGTCGGCTGGACCGCATGCGTCTCCGACGGGCCGCACCAATATCTGTTTGCCTCCAACTCGAATCCCGAACGGCAACGTGCCGGGCAGCTGGGCGATCACCGGCGAAATCTACAAGATGGAGCTCGACGGCAAGATCATCGGCAAGTTCGGCCACGCCAGCAAACAGTTCGGCGGCTTCCAGGTCGTCCACATGATGGATTGCCGCAACCCTGACCAGATCGTCGTCGGCGAGATCGAATCCTGGCGGGTGCAGAAGCTGATGCTGCAGCCGCAGGCCATGAAGAAGGCCGAGGCGCAATAACGCGCGCTTCGAACCTAGGGCCATTACGCGCGCTCCGCTTTTTCCATTGTCATCGCCCGGCGGCGGGGTCCCCATCGTTTGGCCGCTAATAGCGGGTCAAACGGAACACCTTTGAAGGCGGCCACACGATGGGGTGCCCCTGGACCGGGCGATCCAATAACCACCAAATTCTCGTTCGAAAAGTTTCGTTCTCCCATGTGACTCATGGGGTTATTGGATGTCCCGCTTGAAGCGGGGCATGACGTGAAAAGTGGGATCGAGCACTGGATAAAGAACGAAAGATCGTGCGCAAGATTTGCGTCGGATCAAAGAGCCAAACGAAAAAGCGTCAGGAGGATTCCCAATGAAGCGCTTTTTGCTGCTTGCGCTCGCCGCGACCTGCCTCGCCCTGCCGGCGGCGGCCCAGAACGCCCCCGAGATCGCCTATGATTCAGTCGCCAACCCGCTGTCGTTGCCCGACGATATCTATCTCGGCGAGACCGCAGGCGTCGCCACCAATTCCCAGCGGCGACATTTTTGTCTACACGCGGACCGGCCATCCGACCGCGTCTCTCGGCACCGCGCGCCGCGTTTGTCGCATGGCGGCTCGCGGCTGTTCCAGTTCGACCGCAACGGCAAGTTCGTCCGTGAAATCGGCGCCGACAGCTACGCGTTCCTGTTTGCCCAGCAGGTGCGGATCGACCCGCAGGACAACATCTGGGTGGTCGATCAGATGTCGAACACCGTGCTCAAGTTCGATCCCGAGGGACACGTCGCACTGATCCTCGGCAGAAAGGCCGAGGCGATCCCGGTCCCGGCGCGCGGCCCTGGGGCCGCCGGAGCCCCGTTCCGGCGCCTGCGGCTGGTCAACGCTATCGGCGCCGGCGCGCAAAGCGATCTCTTCAACCGTCCGGCCGACGTCGCCTGGGATGGGCCGGCAACATCTACGTTGCCGACGGAGTCGGCAACCGCCGCAGTCGCCAAGTTCGACAAGAATGGCGTGTTCATCCGGTCATGGGGGTCGAAGGGTACCGAACCGGGGCAGTTTGCCGCTGCCCGCGCGATCGCGTCGACGCTCAAGGGAATGTCTATGTCGCCGATCCCGGCAACAAGCGCATCGAGGTCTTTCGACGGCGACGGCAAGCTCAAGAGCGCAGATCACCAATGTCGGCTCGCCGCAGGCGCTGTGCATCTCGCCGGGACCAATCAGGTGCTCTACAGCTCGAACTCGAACCCGCCGAACGACATCGATACCGCCGGCGATATCTACAAGCTGAAACTCGACGGTACGGTGATCGGGAAATTCGGCCGTGCCGGGCGGCTGCCGAAGGAGTTCAATTTCGTCAACGCCATCGACTGCCGCAATGAAAATACGCTCTACGTCGGCGAGATCGGAAATTTGCGCGTCCAGAAAGTCACGCTGCATTAGCGTGTTCTCTCGTTCCGTAGAATCGACTGTTGTCATTGCCCGGCCGGAGACCTGCTGCGCTTGCAGCGGGTCTCCGTGACCGGGCAATCCAGTACTCCCGGACCTCAACAATGCTTGATGGCCGTGCCACCTTTCGATGTCAGTGGTTACTGGATCGCCCGGTCACGAAGTTCACGCTGAAATCGCAGCGTGAACTCCGGCCGGGCGATGACAACGAGAAGGGGGACTACGAGCTAACATGAGCTAAAGGCGTAACCGATGAGACGAAGAGTAACGGCCCACTCACATCGTGCGGAGCTTACAGCCCACTCACATCGTGCCGCGCTTGTTGTCGTCGCGCTGGCGCTTGGGGCGCAAGTCGCGCTCCACTCGGGGGCGGCGGCGCAGGCGGCCCGCGATCCGGGCGAAATCCATGGCCTCAAACTAGGCCTGCAGGCGCGCGAAATGTCGCTCGATGGTTTTGGCGAACTCGCCTGCGGCAGCAATGGCGGGCCGCCGCGCCAGATGCTCGATGGTTGGAACGAGTTCCGCAAATGCCGGCCGGAGTCGAGCGGTCTCTATGAAGTTTATGCCCGCTTCGATGACGAGCAGGAATATATCGGACGCGCCATCGACGATCCGCTCTATGCCCAGGGCCGCATCGGCACGCGGGTCGCCGGCCATCCGGTGATCCTGTCCGTGCTGTTCGATCGCGACGGCGTTTTGCGCGGCATCCGCATGGTCACCGATCCGCGCGCCTCGACAACCGAGCGGCGCATGGCCCACCTGCTGCGGCTCGCGGTGATGAACCGCTATGACCCGAACGGATGGACGTGCACCGACTCCCCGCTGGCCGAGGGAGAGACGCCCGTCGGCGGCGGCATCTACGTCAAACAGCGCTGCACCAAAGAGACGCCGGAACGCAATCTCGCGGTCGAGGCGCATTTCCTGCGCAAGCCCGGGCAAAGCGAGATCGACCCGGTCACCGGCGATACACGGGAGGGTCAGTTCGAGAGCTGGACCCGGTTCGAGTTGATGGATCCAACTTATCGCAAGCCATAAGTTGGTCGGAGTTCGCAGGACCGGGCAATCTGAAAAGGCGTGAATGCCCGCAGCACCCCACGAAACTGACCAGTTTTGGGCCGCCGGCCACTTCCGATATGGGCTATAACCGGACGTTCTCAACGATATCGGGGATAGCCCGCCCATTTACTGGCCCTTCTTCACTCGCCTCCATTGCGCCCTGAGTAGAGCTTGCCAACTCGCCGAAACGAGATTTGCTCGTATCTGCTTGGAGCATTATAGTACGTGAGAATAGGAGTGACGATGACCGCTGCCAGAGCCGTAATCTCCGAGGCGAGAGCCGGGATGGCCGTGAAGGCGTCTTTAGACGAAAATTACTAAGAATGGCCGCCAAGTACGATCTGTCGATGATTGGTTTAATTTCGCCCCGCCGAAGAAGGGACTAGAGCAGTGGGTGGATGGACGAAGTGCGAAAGAGTTGGCGAAGGCTTGGTTTCCTAGCGCCAGCGCGCTTTACGCTCCTGAAGAGTTTTTGGCTCTTGTAAATTCTTCGGCGATACTTGGCAGTGTCAAGCTATGCGAGGGGGAGCCAGAGGTTGCCGTTCGATTTGACCGTTTCGGAGGCGAGACTCGAAACTGTGACTTACTAGTGCGTGCAGTATGCGAAATTGGAACAATCGAGATCAGCGTCGAGGCAAAGGCCGATGAACCCTTTGGCAAGTTGATCGGAGAAAGCTTCGATGAAGGCATGTCACGCTCTCCTAAGAGCAACGTTCCTAACCGGATATGCCTTCTGGCAAGCGCTGTGCTGGGGAGGCAAGTCGAAGATGTTCGCCATCTTCGGTATCAATTACTGCATGGAACGGCAGCCGCGCTCAGCGTAGCCAAACAGCGCGGAGCGATAGCAGCATTGTTTGTGGTACATGAATTTGTGACTGATTGCACCGATGATGCCAGACGCCGGTTGAACGTGGATGACCTTAACAACTTCATCGGTGTTTTGAACGGGACTCAAAATACGAATGTTTTATCGGGAACTTTTGTTGGGACCGTTCCGCGTTCCCGGCAAATGCGTGTATTCCCAGCAACATAGATTTATTTGTCGGGAAGGCGGTTCGATTTCACCCGACCACCGCAAAAACAGGGGGAGGTTGTGCCTGAATATTTCGAGGAACTTTCCACCGATACCGCCAGCATATCGACGCTGGGCGATATTCTAAGGCCGTCGAGGCAGCCTTGGATTTGCTTGGAGAACGGAAGAACGCCGATCCGGCGCAATACGCGAGAGACCACAAGGGTAGTCCATTTTACGTCCTTGGATACGCCGCTTTTGCTTCCCACGACTATCCCTCTGCCAGCCTCTATTTCGATGCCGCGGTCGCAGCTGACTTAACGTACCATCCTGGCAACCACAATACGTCCGCGCTCCGTTTCATGCAGCTCTTGACAACTCAAGGCGAGCCATTGCTGGCGCGAGACATCATCCAGATTATGATCGTCTCGATGGAAAGCCTGCTCAACGATTATAATGGCCGATCTGGCGCGGAGCCCATCACTCTCGACGCACTCCGGATGCGTTTCAAACTGAACGCATCCCGCGCTAATTAAGCGCCGATCCCCCGACTGGGAAATAGCAGGCACAGAGGCAAGGCGCGCAACCCGCCGATCCCATTGTGATTTGGCGGATGACGCGCCCGTGCCGAGCACGTCGAACCACCTCACGGGGACGGGCGCTGATCCGCCCTACGAAGGACGGTTCGATTTCAGCCTGCTGTAAAAGCGCGGCACCTCAATGTTAGCGTGCTCCAAAGTCGGAGCACGGTTGCCGCTGGGGGTCCCCTCCCGACGCCGCCGGATGCCGGGAGAGGAACACGTCATGCGGAGCTTCGGCCGCTCGTCTCAGTGGGCGAGCGGGTCGGGACGCATCTGGAAGTGCACGGCCATCGGCCTCATGCCCTTGCCGCCTTCCTGCTGCCACGGGACGCGGTCGCCGCTCGATGTCCAAACACCGCGGCCTTTCCAGCCGGCATTCGGATCGTCGATGCGGCCATCGAGGCCCTTGGCATAGAAGCCGGTAGGGTAGGGCACCTTGATGGTGACCATCTTGCCGTCCTTGAGGGCGAGCAGGCCGTCATTGAGGTTGCCGGTCGAGATCGGAACGTCCTCGCCGAGGCCCAAGGTGTTGTGCTGGTCGACCCAGGTGTAATAGCTCGAATTCGGCGCTGTTCTCGCCGATATCGGCAAACCCCGGACCGGGATACTGGAAGAACGACCAACCCTCGGGACAGTGATCGCCGGTCGCGGTTGGCCCGTTCAGGACCTTGCACTTGCTGCGGTCGAAGCGGCCGAGATGGCCGCTGCCGAGCGATACCCAGACGACGCCCTTGCTGTCCACGTCTGCGCCGCGGACGCCGAAACCGGGCATTGGCACCTTGTAGATTTCCGTGAGCGTCGTCATCGGCGGGTTGTCGCCGGGGACGATCCGGACCACGCCGCCGGGCGTCCCCCACAGCGAACCCCACACCGAGCCGTCGCGCGCCGGCATCACCGCGTAGATCGTCTGCGCAATGCGCATGTCCTTGGTGGGATCGACCGGCTTGCCCGGCTCGTTGGCCTCGTCGCGCTTGCCGTTGCCGTTGGTATCGACGATCAGCGAGGTCCAGCCTTGAGATTTTGCGGCGTCGCCGGTCTCTTCGAACATCTTTGTGTTGAGCCAGCCGACCGGGCTGTCGCCGGCCCCGCCCGAGAACCACAGCGTATTGTTCGCGTCGTAGGCGAAGTTCAGATGCTGGGTGCCGAAGCAGAGGTCGATGAACGTGTATTTCCCGGTCTTCGGGTCATACATCGCGGCCTGCCGCGGACTGCGCGCCAGCGGGCGCAGCTTCGCGGAAGGAAGGTCCGACCCGCGCCGGCAATAGGCCGGGTTTTCGACGCCGCGGATCGCGGCCGCGAGCCACAGCCGACCCTTGCTGTCGAAGGTGGAGTTGTGGTTGTTGACGCGCGTATCCCAAATCTTCTCATCGCCCCAGTAGGCGGAGGGTTCGAGCACCGAGGCTCCGGCCGCGTGTCCGGGGCCGAGCGAGAGCGGCATGTTCGGATCACGCACCGGCGCCTTGAAGACCGACACGGAATTGGTCGTGGGGTCAAGGATCGGCAGCCGGTCGGTGGAATATTCGGGCGAACCGTAGATGCGGCCATAGGCGTTGACGGTCGGGTCGCGGCGGTCGGTCGAAATCTGGTCGTGAAGATAGGTCTTCTCGTCGCCCCAGTCCCAGGTCGTCACGACGATATTGCGCTCGACGCCGGCGGGACGCGGCGGCTTGGCGTGGGGCAGTTCGCCCTTTGCAACGCGATCGGTCCAGTCACCGAAATATTTATAAGGCACGCCGCCGAGCTGGCCTGCGAGGATGTTCACCATCATCTCGCCGGCCATGCCGGATTGCGTGCGCCGGATCCAGGCTTCTTCGCCTGACTTGAATGGCCCGAATCCCGCAGGGATCGTGCGCGTCGCTTCCTGGCCAAGCTGGTGGCAACCGACGCAGCCGCTGTTCTTGAGCGTGGCGAGCCACTCGTTCCGGGTCACACTGGCCGGAATGTCACTACTGCCGCCGAACTGACTGGCCGGCGGAATCTTCATCATCGCGTACCAGTAGATCGCCGGATAATACTGTGCCGCAGCCGCTTCGGTGGGCGCAGGTACTGCGGTGAGATCGAGCTGCTGTCCCGGTTCGCCGTCGACCTTCGCGGAGTTGACAAGGCCGTAGCCGCGAACCCAGACCTTGTACTTGGCTTTCGGCAGATCGGGCAAAACATAACGGCCCTGGTCGTCGGTGACGACGCTGCGCGTGAACCGCGTGGGGAGGTCAAGGGTCTCGGCGATCACCCACACCCCGGCTTCGGGGCCGTTCGGCCCCCGAACGACGCCGCCGATGTCGTCATTGTCGATGGCGACCCGGGCGGCCCCTTGGGCGGCACCCTGGGCGCGCGCGCCAAGTGGAATTGCGAGCAGCGCGGCAAAGCCGATCGCTGCGGCCGTGCTCAGGTGAAATTGTCGAACTCTGTTCATGAGCGGCTCCCTTGTGAACCTGCTGTCCTCCTGTACCTACCGGTCGCCCGGCGGCAGGGGAGGGCCACAGAATGCCACGCAACGGGACACCAATCTATCGCGTTTCGAAATCGTGATGGAGGATATTCCAAAAGGCCCCCCTGCCGGCAGCCGTGCTTATTGAATTGGCGCGTTCCCGCCCAAATCCGACCGCGCGCAGGGGGTCAGCGCCCGTCCACGACGAGTTGAACGACGCGTTGACATGCGGGGGCATAACCCACCATCTGAGCTTATCTCGATCGGGAACGGTGGGTTACGCGGCTCGCAGCGTGCCGAGCTGACGATCATTCCTGTGGAGCGCCGCTATCCACCCTACGGGCCAGGGTGAATCAAGCGGCAATAAACGGCATCTATCTGCAAATCATGTGCGTGCGTGGTAGGTTGCTGTCGAGTTCGAGCCCATTCATGAGCACTGTCGAAGACATCACTGACGCTGCCGCGGTTGAACGATCCAAGAATGGCGGTTCCGAACGGGAGAGTTCCCTCGGCGCCGCCCCTGCCGTCGGGGACCCGCCCGCAGCGATCACGAATGCTCCTGACGACCCGGAAAGCCCCACCAATCCCGCCGACCGCGAGAAGCTCAAGCGGCGCTATCTGCTGCGCCGATTCTGGAGCAGCTCCACCAGATTCTGGTCGCGCAAGGGCGACAAGCTGGCGTGGCCGCTCTCGGCCGGTGTCATGGTGCTGATCCTCGTTAACGTCGGGTTCCAGTACGGCATCAATGTTTGGAACCGAGTGATCTTCGATGCCATCGAAAAACACGATGCGCACACTGTATTCCGGCTTTCGGCGATTTTTATCCCGCTCGCGGCCGGCAGCATCTGCTGCGGGGTCGCCAACGTTTACGGCCGCATGACAATGCAGCGGCGTTGGCGCGCGTGGCTCACCGACCATGTGATCGAACGTTGGCTGCGCAACGGACGCTATTTCCAGCTTAATCTTGTCAGCGGAGAACATGACAATCCGGAGTACCGAATTTCTCAGGATTTGCGGGTCTCGACGGACGCCCCGGTCGATTTTGCGGCCGGCGTGATCTCCGCGGCGCTATCGGCCGCCACGTTCATCACCGTCCTGTGGACGATCGGCGGAGCGTTATCCTTCAGCATCGCGGGGATGACGATCAAGATTCCGGGCTTCCTGGTTGTCGCCGCCGTGATCTATGCGGCATTGGCGAGCGGCCTGATGCTCATCATCGGCCGCCGCTTCGTCAGCGTTTCCGAAGCGGTCAATCAGGCGGAAGCCGATTACCGCTATGTTCTCACCCGGGTCCGCGAGAACGGCGAAAGCATCGCCTTGCTCGGGGGAGAGGACGAGGAACGCTCCGGCCTCAAGCGCTCCTTCGACAAGGTGCTCACCGAATGGCGCGGCTCCTCGGTCAGTATATGCGCACCACGGCGGTCTCCCAGAGCAGTTCCCTGATCGCGCCGGTGATCCCGATCATTCTGGCAGCGCCGAAGTTCCTTGATGGCACCCTCACGCTTGGCGAGGTGATGCAAGCGGCTTCCGCGTTCACGATCGTACAGGCGGCTTTCGGCTGGCTGGTCGACAACTATCCGCGCCTGGCCGATTGGAGCGCGGGCGCCCGGCGCATCTCTTCGCTGATGGTCTCGCTCGACGCCTTGGAACGGGCTGAAACCGGGGAGGGGATCGGCCGCATCCAGCGCACCAAAGGGGAAGGCGCCGCGGTGCGCCTGCGCAATCTTTCCGTCACCCTCGACGATGGCACCGCGGTGATCGACGAAGCCGAGGTGGTGATCGAGCACGGCGAACGCGTTCTCGTCGCCGGCGAGTTGGGGACCGGCAAGAGCACGCTCATTCGCGCGATCGCCGGACTATGGCCGTGGGGCGACGGCACGATCGAGATCCAGTCCGAGGCGAAGCTGTTCTTTCTCCCGCAACGTCCCTATGTCCCCACCGGCACGTTGCGCCGAGCGCTTGCTTATCCGGCGCCCGCAGATGCTTGGGACAAAGAAGAAATCGCCGGCATTCTCCAGCGCATCGGGCTTGCCCATCTTGTCGATCGCATCGAGGAAGAGGGGCCGTGGGACCAGACGCTCTCCGGCGGAGAAAAGCAGCGTCTCGCTTTTGGTCGGCTGTTCCTGCACCGGCCCGATATCATAGTTCTCGACGAAGCGACATCGGCCCTCGACCTCGCGAGCCAGAACATGCTGATGGAGATGATTTCTTCCGAACTGCCGGACGCTACCATGATCAGCGTCGGCCATCGCCCCGAACTGGAGGCGTTCCACAGCCGCAAGATCGTGCTCGAGCGGCGCCGCGGCGCCGCCCGTTTTGTCAGCGACATTTATCTGGTCGCACGGTCTAGCCGCGGCCGCCTGATCGGCCGCTGGCTCAAACGCCGCAACAAGAAGAAAACTGTGACGCCGTCTCGGGATGGGGCGTCCGGCAGCCCTTCGGCCTGAAGCAGGGAGCGTCAAGATCAGGCGTGCCCAGATCAGGGGCTCGACGTTACGAGCGAGCCAGTCGATCGCCGCCTGGACCCCGCCCTTGCGGTGCGGGATGCCGAGCGCGCTGAATGCCGTCTCCACAACTCCGAGCGTGCCCAGCACCATTGGGGCATTGGCATGGCCCATATGGGCGATGCGGAAGGATTGTCCGTGGAGATCGCCGATGCCCCGGCCGAGTACGACACCGCACTTTTGGCTGCAATAGGCGAGCAGCGGCGCCGGGTTGCGGCCCTTCGACATCAGGATGGTGGTGACCGTGTCGGAGCGTTCGGAGGGCCGCGTCACGTTGAAATCGAACGCCCTTCCGCCCGACCATACTGCCACGGCCAGGCGGACCGCTTCCGCAAGCAAAGCGTGGCGCCGAAACACGTTCGGCATCCCTTCCGCCGCCAAGAGGTCGAGCGCCTGGCGCAGCGCGAACAGCAATTGCAGGGGCGGTGTGCCGGAGTATTTCTGGTAATGCACCTTGCCGTCGCGCGCCGTCCAGTCCCAATACGGGGTGCGCAGCCCGGCACGCCGATGAGCGGCACGAGCGCGCTCGCCGGCGGCGACGAAGCCCAGGCCGGGCGGCGTCATCAATCCTTTCTGCGATCCAGCCATTGCCACGTCGACGCCCCATTGATCCATGGCGAAGGGAACCGAGCCAAGCGAAGCAACGGCGTCGACCATCAGCAGAGCCGGATGGCGTGTTTTCTTAACCGCTTTCCCGATCGCGGCAATGTCGTTTACGACGCCAGATGCGGTGTCGATGTGGACGGCGAGGATCGCCTTGATGGTGCCGCCGCGGTCGCGGCGCAGACGCGCTTCGAGCTGGGCGGGCCGCACGGCGCGGCGCCAGTCGCCCGCGAGCACCTCGATGTCGCAGCCGAGCTTCGCAGCCATCTCGCCCCAGCTCAGCGCGAACCGGCCGCTTTCGAGCACCAGAACCTTGTCGCCGCGCGACAGCACGTTCGTGAGCGATGCTTCCCAGGCCCCATGGCCGTTGGCGATGTAAATGTAGGTGCGGCCGCGAGTGCGGAACAGCGCGCGAAGATCGGAGATCAGGCTGTCGGTCAGCGCAAGCAGCGGCCCCGAGTAGATGTCGACGGCCGGGCGATGCATCGCCCGCAACACCTCGTCCGGCAGCGTGGTCGGCCCGGGGATGGCCAAAAACTCGCGCCCCGCTCGAACGACCATGGTGATATCGACTATAGACGGCCCGCTCGCCATCCGCCCGACTGCGATGAGCGGATGGGTCCCCGTAAGCAGTAATGAATCCACGGTATTAAGGATGCGTCAAAGGCGGGGAGGATGAAGGCCAACAAGCCCCGCCGGGTTATCGGTCGCCCCTGAATGGCACGACCCCCGCAAGCTCCCCCCTTGACGCCCGGCATTGCGCGAGGAACTCTGCGGCAAGCTGACAGGACGCTGAAACACGTATCGGATCCGGCACCTCGCGGGTGAAGGGCCAAACCGCGGAATCGCTTGACAATTTGTGTCCGGATCGAGCTGACAACAGGCCCGACGCAGGAGGAAGCCATGGATCGGCGTGATGCTCTCGGACTCTCACTGGCGGCAGCGATCGCACTGTTGCCTGCCGCGGCGCTTGCCCAGCAGCAAGCTCGTCCGCCCGCGGCGCCGCAGCAGCAGACCCAGCGGCCATTGAAAGAGCAGCTTGTCGGCACTTGGTCCCTGTTGCTAGCGGACGGTGTCAAGGCGGACAACACGCAGGTGCCGCTCTATGGCCCGAACCCGGAAGGCCAGATGATTTTTACGCCGAACGGTCGTTTCTCAGCGGAACTGATGCGGACGACCGGCCGGCCCGCGTTCAAATCGAACAATCGCGATACGGGGACGGCTGACGAGAACAAAGCGACGGTCCAGGGCACTTTGTCCTTCTTCGGGACCTACACGGTAGATGAACCAGGCAAATCGTTCGCGCAAAGGGTCGAAGGCAGTTCGTTTCCGAATTGGGAAGGCCGGCAGCTCAAGTATCAGGTTTCCTCCATCACTGACGACGAATTGACTTTCACCTTGCCAGGGACAGCCGCGACGATGCCTGGGGCCGGCTATAGTTCTATTCAAGTCATTTGGCGGAAGGTCAAGTAGAGCGGCAACAGCAAACAGAAACTGATGGAGGAGACCATGTATCGGCGTGATGTTCTTGTGATTGCCTTTGCAGCTGGTATCTCGATACTCCCGGGCGTGACGCTTGCGCAGCAGCCGACACAGCAGCAGAGGCAACAGCCTGCTGCCCAACCGGCGCCGCAAAAGCCAATGAAGGAGCTTGTTCTGGGTGCCTGGACCTTGCTGCTGGCTGATGGCAAAAAGGCGGACAACACCGAGACGCCGCTGTTCGGTCCCAATCCCGTGGGTTCGCTAATCTTCACCGATACCGGGCGCTTCTCATCCCAATTGATGCGGACGATCAATCGGCCACCCTTCAAATCCAATAACCGCGATACTGGAACCGCCGAGGAGAACAAGGACGCGGCGCAGGGCACGCTCTCATTCTTCGGGAGCTATACCGTTGACGAGGCCGGCAAGGCGATCAATGTCCACATTGAAGGGAGCACCTTCCCGAACCAGGAGGGCACGCGCGCAAAATGGCAGGTTACCGCCATCACCGACGACGTCCTGCAGTTCGAGATTCCGATCGCGCAGACCTCAGTCCCGGGAGCGCAATTCACGTCAATCCAGAATATCTGGCGGAAGGCGAAATAACGCGCGCAGAGGACTCCCTCATGAGCGCCTGGGTGGCTCGGCTTGACTGGGCTACCCTGTCGCACAGGCACCGCGATTTGCTGAGAATGTTAATGATGCGGAACCCTTTTCTGCAATTACAGTCAGAGCGCGACGGATCGGATTGAATGGTAGGCTTAGACCTGAAATCTCTTGCGACTGATGCAGGTGAGGTACTCTCGGTCGTCGCCATCCTATGGGTTCTGATTCTGGTGACCTGGATCCTTCTCCGTTTACCGAAAATTATTGAAGCCCTTAAGCAACTCAACGATTTACGCGATCTCATTTCGCATTTACATGAGGCGGTACAGCGGCTGCTCGCTCTTGACGTTAAGCAGAAACTAGATGAGCTAAAAGAGGGGGTGGTTTCTGCGCAAAAGCAGCTCGTTTAGATGCAACGTCGTGCGGTCGACGAACCCACTCCTCAACCACCCAATGAAAACGAACCGGTCGCCGGTCTGGACAATTGGGAATTCGTTCGAAAAATTTGGACCGAGGTCCGCGATCGCTTAGAGAATTCTAATTCAAAGAATACCGGACGGCCGCATTCGGAGAAAGTACGATAGTATAACTCGTTATAGTTATTCAGAGATTATAGAGACCCTCTACAAAGACGAACAATTAAATGCGGATGCTTATAAAGCTGCCAGCAAAATGAATGAAATGTTTTTATCTTGCCGACGCAAACGTCCTGTAACTCAGGAGATGTTGTCATATTTCAAAAAATTTAAGGGTGATTTCGACAACCAAGTGGGCAAAATTACCGTAGAAGCCCGAACCGAGCCGTGAACCTCGGAGGATGTACGTATACTACTGCAAACATTCACTCGCTCGATCAGCTGCGGTGCTTGGCAATGAAGTTGAGCACCGCCCGGTTGAAGAGATCGGGCTCCTCCCAATACACCGAATGTCCCGCCTCCGGCGCGATCACCAGCGCGCTTCCCGGAATTCTGGCCGCGATCATCCTGGCAATCGAAGGTGGTGTCGCGAGATCGGCGGCGCCGGCGATCACCAGCGTCGGGACCTTGAGTTCGCCGAGCATCGCCTCGGTGATGCGGTGGGCGAGAGCTTGCCGCACGGCCTGCGGGGAACCCGACTTGCGCTCAAGCTCGACCCACAGGCGGAAACCTTCAGGGTTTGCCGCGCGATAGGACGGTCCGAGTTCGCGGTATTCGACCGGCAATTCGTCCCACTGGCTTGGCCGAATGCGTGCGGCGGCACGCGCAATGTCGCCGTCGGTGACGCCGAACTGATTGCTGGAGATCGTCAGGCTGAGCAGGCGGTCGGGGTGGGAAAAGGCGTAATCCGACGCGACGCTGCCGCCTGCCGCAGACGCGACGATATGGAAGCGTCCGAGGCCCAGGTAATCCACCAGATGGTCAAGGTCGTCCGAGCCGATGCCGGGATTGCTGCGGTCGCCGGCATCGGAATTGGAATATCCGCGCCGCGAATAGCCGATCACCCGGTATCCCGCCTTGGCAAAAGCCGGCTGCTGATAACCCCAGATCAGCCCGCTGCCGCTCGCTGGATGCAGGAGCACAATGGGTTCACCGCTGCCGCCGGTGTCCCAGAACCACAGGCGGGTGCCCGGCAATGCGGCCATTCCCTCCGTGATCGGCGCCTGCGGTGGCACGGCGACGGTCGGGACCGGGTTCACGCGGGTCTCGGGAGCGGCCTGGGCATGTGCGGATTGCGTCGGTAGATTTCAGCAGCAGCGCTCCGGAAACGGCGGCGAACGCGGCGCTTGCGCTAAACTTGTGCAAGCATTTCGCGAGGGCAGGGCAGGTCGTAGCCATTGTGCTCTCCCGCTGAACGACCCTCACTTATACCGCTTTTTCTGGGCATTTAGCGCATGATCCCGCAAAGTTGCGGACTTTTCGGACAAGATCATGCGCAAAATCAACACGCGTCCGTCGTCGAGCGCAGCCCGCGACGGGTGCGCAGAACATAATCGAGCGGGACGCGCTTCAACCTGAACGCATACCGCTCGAGGACGTCCAACTTGTCTCTGATGCAGGACGCCGATGGCCGACTACATAGGGGAACATGATGCGCGACCTGCTGGAAGAGATTTCATCCGCCCAGCCCCTCGATCCGAACGAGGCGGCGCGACGCAGCATGGGGCCGCGCCGGCGTCGCTTCTATCAACAGGTGGAAGTGCGCCCATCCGCCTCCGGCTACGGTGTTGTGCTGGACGGGCGGGTCGTGCGCACGCCGGCGCGCGCTGGATTGATCGCGCCCAATGTTGCGCTCGCGGAAGCGCTCGCCGCGGAGTGGAGCACTCAGCGCGAATTCATCGATCCTGCCAATATGCCGTTGACGCGGCTTTGCAACACCATCATCGATGGCGTGGCGGCGGCGTCGCGCGACATCGTCGCAGAGATCGAAAAATATCTCGGCTGTGATCTCGTCTGCTATCGCGCCACAGGCCCCGAAGCGCTGCGCCGCCGCCAGGCGCTGCACTGGGACCCAGTGATGGAATGGGCGCGCGAGACGCATGGCGCACACTTCGTGGTCGGTACCGGTGTCACCTTCGCGCGACAGCCGGATGAGGCGATGACGGCGATGCGTGCCGTCATTCCGCACGACCCGTGGCGGCTCGGCGCGGTCCATGCCGTGACCACGCTGACAGGCTCCGCTCTGATTGCTCTGATGCTCGCCGATCAAGCCATCACCGTCGAGGCTGCCTGGATGATCGCGCATGTGGACGAGGACTGGAACTTCGAATTATGGGGTCGCGATGAGCTTGCGGCCACCCGGCGAAACTTCCGTTTTGCAGAGATGACCGCCGCGGCAAAGGTGCTCGCTGACACCGCCGCTTAGACTTCGCAACGGCGCATGCACCATTCTGCCGACGCCTGTTCGCGGCGCTCTCGCCCAGGGATACGTGATAATCCGCCGCCTGGTTCCGGTTGGAGAACTTTTGCGGCTATTCTCGGATTGCCTGCTTTGCGCTGGAGGAAGGTTTCCATGATCACCTTTGCTCACATTCAACCGCTGGTCGCCCTGCTTGCTGGTATTTTGATCCTGATCATGCCGAGACTTTTGAACTATATCGTCGCGATCTATCTCATCGTCATCGGCATCATTGGACTTGGCATTCTCCATCGTTGACGTGCTGCATAATCGTTCCGTTTGCCAGCAAACACCGATTTTGCATTAAGCCGCACCCACGGGCCGCGCCTTGCCCGGTCGGCGTCATCGTGCTTTGTGCAGCGCGCGAAACCAGCCGGGACCGCGTCATGGCAAAGTCGACTAGACAATCTCGTACGCCATCACGAAACAAGTCTTCATCACGAAAGCCTGCGACGCGCGGGCAAAAGAGAGTTGCCGCGAAAACACCCGCGCCACGTGGCCCTGGAAAGGGACTCGGCCCCAAGACGAAGGTGCGACAACGAAAACCAGCGGCACCCGTCAACGCCAAGCCGCCAAAGCCCGGCATTCGTAAGGAGGCGAAGCCCAAGGCAAAACCGGGAGCGACACACCGCCTTGGGACGCGGCGCACCACCGGCAGTCCCCGAAAGCCGGTGCCAAAACCGAGGCGACGATGGATCTACGCTTTTGGTGACGGAAATGCGGATGGTCGCGCGGAGATGCGGGACCTTCTTGGCGGCAAGGGGGCGAACCTTGCCGAAATGGCGCATCTCGGGCTTCCGGTGCCGCCCGGCTTCACGCTGACCACCGAGGTCTGCACCTACTTTTATGCACACGGAAAAACCTATCCTGACGACCTCAAGGCCGAGGTGGATGCGGCGCTCGCCGAACTCGGCGGGCGCGCCGGCGGCAAGACGTTCGGCGATCCGAATGATCCGCTGCTCGTCTCGGTGCGCTCGGGCGCGCGCGCTTCGATGCCGGGCATGATGGACACGGTGCTCAATCTCGGACTGAACGATGCCAGCGTCGAGGCGTTCGCGGCCAAGTCCGGCGACCGTCGCTTCGCCTATAACTCCTACCGCCGCTTCATCGCGATGTATGCCAATGTCGTGCTCGGCCTCGAGCATCATCTGTTCGAGGAAATTCTCGACGAGATCAAAGACCGCAACGGCTACGCGCTTGATACCGAACTGGATGCCGATGCGTGGGACGAAGTTGTCGCACGCTCGAAGGAATGCGTGGAACGCGAGCACGGCGCGCCGTTTCCGCAAGAGCCGCGGGCGCAGCTGTGGGGCGCCATCGGTGCGGTGTTCGGCTCATGGATGAACCAGCGAGCCATAACCTATCGGCGCCTCCATGGCATCCCGGAGAGTTGGGGCACCGCTGTGAACGTACAGGCAATGGTGTTCGGGAACCGGGGCGAGAACTCGGCGACCGGCGTCGCCTTCACGCGCAACCCCTCGACCGGCGAAAAGCGTCTCTATGGGGAGTTCCTGATCAATGCCCAGGGGGAAGACGTGGTTGCCGGCATCCGCACGCCTCAGGAGATCACCGAAGAGGCACGGATCGCAGCGGGGTCGGAAAAGCCGTCGCTCGAACGCACGATGCCCGACGCCTTCGCCGAACTGAGCCGCATCTGCGCGCTGCTGGAGCGGCATTATCGCGACATGCAGGACCTCGAATTCACGATCGAGGAGGGCAGGCTTTACATGCTGCAGGCGCGTTCCGGCAAACGCACCGGGCGGGCAGCACTGCGCATCGCGGTCGAGCTCGCAAACGAAGGCGCCATCAGCCGGGAAGAGGCCGTGCAGCGGGTCGACCCAACCGCGCTCGACCAGCTGCTGCACCCGACCATCGACCCCGCAGCGGAGCGCCGCGTGCTTGCCACCGGCATGCCGGCCTCGCCCGGCGCGGCGGCAGGCGAGATCGTGTTTTCTTCCGACGAAGCCGAGTTCATGAAATCGCAGGGGCGCAAGGTTATCCTGGTCCGCGTCGAAACGAGTCCCGAAGACATTCACGGCATGCACGCCGCCCAGGGCATTCTGACCACACGCGGCGGCATGACCTCGCATGCCGCCGTGGTGGCACGCGGCATGGGCAAGCCCTGCGTGTCGGGCGCCGGCGCCATCCGGGTCGACGAGGCCGCTGCTTCCATGACCGCTGGCGGCGTGACCCTGAAAAAAGGCGACATCATCACGATCGACGGCTCGACCGGTCAGGTGCTGCACGGCCGCGTCCCGATGCAGGAGCCTGCACTGTCCGGGGAATTCGCGACGTTGATGGGCTGGGCCGACCAGGCGCGGCGCCTCAAGGTGCGCGCCAACGCCGACACACCGAACGACGCCCGCGTCGCGGTCCGCTTCGGCGCCGAAGGCATTGGGCTGTGCCGCACCGAGCACATGTTCTTCGAAGCGGACCGCATTCGTGCGGTGCGCGAAATGATTCTCGCCGGCGACGAGCCGAGCCGGCGCGAGGCACTCGCGCGGCTCCTGCCGATGCAGCGCAATGACTTCATCGAGCTGTTCGCGATCATGGAAGGCCGCCCGATGACGATCCGGCTGCTCGATCCGCCGCTGCACGAGTTCCTGCCTCAGGGAGCTACAGAGGTCGCCGAGGTGGCAGAGGCGATGCACGCCGATCCGAAGAAGCTCGCCGACCGGGCGCGCTCGCTCGCCGAGTTCAATCCCATGCTCGGTTTTCGCGGCTGCCGGCTGGCGATCGCTTATCCCGAAATTGCAGAGATGCAGGCGAGGGCCATCTTCGAAGCAGCGGTCGAATCCCGCAAACAAACGGGCAACGCGGTGGCCCCGGAAATCATGGTCCCGCTGATCGCGACGGCCAAGGAGTTCGACCTCGTCAAGGCTCGTATCGATGCGACGGCAAAGGCGGTCGAGAGCGAAAGCGGCACCGCGATCGACTACCAGGTCGGCACCATGATCGAGCTGCCGCGCGCCGCATTGATGGCGGGCGAGATCGCCAAGACCGCCGAGTTCTTCTCCTTCGGCACCAACGACCTCACGCAAACCGCTTTGGGCATCAGCCGCGACGATGCGGCGAGCTTCCTCGGCACCTATGCGGCGCTTGGAATTTTCCCAATCGACCCGTTCGTATCGATCGATCGCGAGGGCGTCGGCGAACTGGTCAGAATCGCTGCCGAGCGGGGACGCAAGAGGAGGTCCGACCTCAAGCTCGGTATCTGCGGAGAGCATGGCGGTGATCCCGCTTCGATCGCCTTCTGCCACGAGGTCGGGCTTGATTACGTGTCGTGCTCGCCATTTCGCGTGCCGATCGCGAGGCTGGCAGCAGCGCAGGCGAGCCTCGGGAAACCGGCTGCAAGCACGGCGTGAGCCTTCACGCCGGCGTGCCGGCCCATTGCCACGGCAGCGCGCTCGGCGAGGGGCGGCGCCTACATCCGGCCGACCCGCTCGGGCTCGCCCTTGGCTTCGGCGTCGCTGACGCGGGTGGCCGCCTGAGCGAGCATCGGCACGATGTCCTCGACATTGTCGCAGACGAGGTAGCGAAGGCGCTGCTCCGAGGTGATCAGCCCGGTCTCATGCAGATGATCGAAGGTCGCCAGCAACGGGTCCCAGAAGCCCGCGATGTTTGCGATCAGGATCGGCTTGTTGTGACGGCCGAGTTGCGCCCAGGTGAGCTGCTCCACCAGTTCCTCGACGGTGCCGATGCCGCCGGGGAGTGCAACGAAAGCGTCGGCGCGCTCGAACATTTGACGCTTGCGCTCATGCATGTCGGCGGTGACGATGACCTCGTCGGCCTCGTAGAAGGCGCGCTCTCTCGCCTTCAGGAATTCGGGGATGATGCCGGTGACGGTTCCACCGTGGTCGCGGACGGAAGCGGAGAGCACACCCATGAGGCCGGTCGAGCCGCCGCCATAGACGAGCCGGATGCGGTGATGCGCAAGGATTTCCCCAAATCGGCGTGCCGCGCAAGCAAGGCGCGGATCGCGCCCCGAGCTCGACCCGCAATAGACACAGATACTTTCGATGAGATTCATTTGCCCGATGTGGCATCGCCGCCATCGCAGCGTCAAGGCGGCGGCCGGCAAATCGCTGCTTTCCCCCTTCGCATGGCGGAATGCGATCAGGTCGTTTGCGCAAATCTGCCCTGCGCAATCGCGGGAGAGCCGTCTCAAACGGGATGCGCTAACTTCTGGATGAGACTGCTCTCCATCATCGTCATCCCGGCTTGACCGGGCGATCCAGTACTCCGCGGTGTGGCGGCGGGTCGGTTCGCGAGCAAGCCGTGTCAACGTTTGTAACAAATTGCGACGCGTGTGGTTACTGGATCGCCCGGTCAAGCCGGGCGATGACGACATGTGGCTGAGACACCAGTTTTGCGGCGGGCCGCGGCGAGCTGTGGCTCCGAATTGAGGATTTCCCGCCCGCATGGATGATTGCGAGCACAAAAGCGCCTATATGGAATCGGAATGACGGACGCGTTCCGTCAGTCACGGACCCGTAGAATGGATCATGTTCGGTCAACCGAGGCGATGAAGCGTGAGATCTCTGCCGATGGCGGGGCATTATGGCGCACGCTCTATAATCTGGGCCCGTTCATCTGGCCCGATGATCGCCCCGATCTCCGACGGCGGGTGCTGGTTTCGCTGGTTTTGCTGCTCGCTGCCAAGCTCGCCACCATGGCGATCCCCTTCACATTCAAGTGGGCGACCGATGCCCTTGCCCACGAACCCGATGCGAGGGGATCATCGTGGTGGGCCGTTGTCGTCGGCGCGCCGGTGCTGATGACGGTCGCCTATGGCGGCATGCGCATCCTGATGGCCGCCTTCACCCAGCTTCGCGACGGTCTCTTCGCCAAGGTCTCGATGCACGCGGTGCGCCGGCTTGCGATCCTCACTTTCGAGCACGTGCACCTGTTGTCGCTGCGCTTTCATCTGGAGCGCAAGACCGGCGGCCTGACGCGGGTGCTGGAACGCGGCCGCAACGCGATCGAGACCATCGTGCGCATGGTCATCCTGCAGCTGGTGCCGACGATCGTCGAGGTGCTGATGATCGCGGTCGTGCTGCTCTACCAGTTCGACTGGCGCTACGTCGTCGTGATCGCGATCACGGTCGCGTTTTACATGTGGTACACGTATCTCGCGACGGAATGGCGCATCGGCATTCGCCGCAAGATGAACGATAGCGACAGCGACGCCAATACCAAGGCAATCAATTCGCTCCTCAATTACGAGACGGTGAAATATTTCAGCGCCGAGCGGCGCGAAACCGCACGTTACGACCGCTCGATGGTGCGCTACGAGCAGGCCAGCGTCGAGGCCTATACGTCGCTCTCGGTGCTCAATGCCGGGCAGGCGATCATCTTCACCCTCGGCCTGACCGCCGCCATGATCCTGTGCGTATTCGGCATCCGCAACGGGACCCACACGGTCGGCGACTTCGTGATGATCAATGCCATGATGATCCAGCTTTACCAGCCGTTGAACTTCATGGGCATGGTTTATCGCGAGATCAAGCAGGCGATCATCGATATCGAGCAGATGTTCACGCTGCTTGGGCGCGATCCCGAGATCAAGGACAAGCCCGGCGCCCCGCCGCTCGTCGTCCATTCCGGCACGATCCGGTTCGAGGATGTGCGGTTTTCCTACGAGCCGGCGCGGCCGATCCTCAAGGGCCTGACTTTCGAAGTGCCGGCCGGGCGCACGGTGGCGATCGTTGGTCCGTCCGGCGCCGGCAAGTCCACCGTGTCACGCCTGCTGTTCCGCTTCTATGACGTGAGCGGCGGCCGCATCACCATTGACGGGCAGGATTTGCGTGACGTTGCGCAAGCGTCGCTGCGGAATGCCATCGGCATGGTCCCGCAAGATACCGTGCTTTTCAATGACACGGTGCGCTACAACATCCGTTACGGCCGCTGGGATGCAACCGACAACGAGGTCGAAGCGGCGGCCGCGCTCGCCCAGATCGACGCCTTCATCCGCTCGACCCCGAAGGGCTACGAAACGGAAGTCGGCGAACGCGGGCTGAAGCTGTCGGGGGGCGAAAAGCAGCGCGTCGCGATCGCCCGCACCATTCTGAAA
This sequence comes from uncultured Alphaproteobacteria bacterium, assembly GCA_963844635.1. Classification (GTDB taxonomy): domain Bacteria; phylum Pseudomonadota; class Alphaproteobacteria; order Rhizobiales; family Xanthobacteraceae; genus JAJPKK01. Next base: position 118,264 of record CAWJPD010000005.1, on the reverse strand, counting down.
GGGCCACCGATCCTGCTGCTCGACGAGGCGACGTCGGCGCTCGACAGCCACACCGAAAAGGAAATCCAGGACGCGCTCGATCGGGTGTCTAAGAACCGCACTACACTGGTGATCGCACATCGGCTCTCGACCATCGTCGGCGCCGACGAGATCATCGTGCTCGACCAAGGCATCATCGTCGAGCGCGGCACGCATCACCAGCTTCTGCTCCATGGCGGCCTTTACGCCAGCATGTGGAACAGGCAACGCGAGGCCGAGGCGGCGCGCGAGAAACTTGCGCTCGCCGATGAGGAGGACGATCTCCACGTGCCCGAGCTCGGCGCCGCAATCGGCGGCCCGGCGCCGGAGATCGCGACCGCCGCGGAGTGATTGCCGATGTCGATTGTTGCTTCGATCCGCTCCCAGGTCGCCCCGCTCAGTCCGGAGGGCTATCCCTTCGTCGGGGGCTTCGCGCTGGCGAGTCTCGTCCTGATGTGGCTGTGGGCGCCGCTGGGGTGGCTCGGCGTGCTGGTGACGCTGTGGTGCGTCTATTTCTTCCGCGACCCGCCGCGGGTGACGCCGCTCCGCGAAGGCCTCATCGTGTCGCCGGCGGACGGCCGGATCAGCCGCGTCCTCAATGCGGTGCCGCCGCCGAGAGCTCGCGCTCGGCGAGCGCCCGGTCCCGCGGATTTCGATCTTCATGAGCGTGTTCGATTGCCATGTGAACCGCAGCCCGGTGGCCGGGCGCATCGAGCGCATGAGCTATCGGCCCGGTCGGTTCGTCAATGCCGACCTCGACAAGGCGAGTGAGGACAATGAGCGCAACTGTCTCGTGGTCAGAACCGCGGGCGGTGTGGACATTGGCGTCGTGCAGATCGCCGGCCTCGTCGCACGCCGTATCGTTTCCTATGTGCGGCCGGGGACCAGTATCGGCGCGGGAGAGCGCATCGGCATGATCAGGTTCGGCTCGCGGGTCGACGTCTACCTGCCGGAGGGCGTGCGCCCGCTCGCGGCCGAGGGCCAGACGGCCACGGCAGGAGAAACGATCATCGCCGATTTGCGCCGCTCCGAGACCGGCCTCAGCTATCGCGTCGGCTAGGGCCCGTTGCAACATTACTTGAGCCATATCAGGGCACTGACGAGGAATAGCATGGCGGCGAACGACAGCGCCGTTTTTTCATAGCGCGTGGCGATGCGACGAAAATGCTTGATTTTATTGATGAACCTTTCGACCAGGTTGCGGTCCCCGTAGATGTGCGTGTCGTAGGGGATTGCTTGAGCGCGCGAGCGGCTCGACGGGATCACGGCTTCGGCGCCCGTATCGGCAATGTGAGCACGGAAGCGATCGGAGTCGTAGCCCTTGTCGGCGAGCAGGTTGTCGAAGGAAAAGCCCTCGATCAGACCTTCGGCCTGGGTGATGTCATTCACTTGGCCTGCTGTCAGAATAAAACGGACGGGATTACCGAGAGCATCGACGCCAATGTGGATTTTCGTGCTCAGGCCGCCGCGCGAACGCCCGATCGCCTCATCTTCGCTTCCCCCTTTTTGGCGCCGGCGGCATGTTGGTGCGCCCGCACAATGGTGGAGTCGACGATCAGGTATTCGAAATCCGGGTCTTCACGCAAAGCCTCGAAAACACGCTTCCAAACACCTTTCTTGGCCCATCGGCGAAAGCGCTGGAACACGCTGTTCCAGTTGCCAAATTCGCGAGGCAGATCACGCCAAGGCGCTCCAGCCCGCATCAGCCAAAGCACCGCCTCGACAAACAACCGATTGTTCTCGCCGTGCCGTCCTGGGTCCCCCTCCTTACCTGAAAGAAGCGGCGCGATGCGCCGCCATTGCGCCTCCGTCAGTATCAGTCGAATCAGGATCGCCCTCCCCAGTTGCGATCTTAAATCACATTCGCAAGTCGGAGGGAAATCCCCGTATGTCAACGGGCACTAGCGCATGATGCCGAAAAGTTGCAGACTTTTCGGACAAACATTATGCGCAAAATAAAGAAATCCGAGGGGGAGGCAGTTCAATTACACGCATCCCGCTCTAATGCGGGATGCGTTTGGCTTCAATCGCCTTGCGATCGTTTTTTCGATTGTGGGAAGGCGACTTGCGATGGAATTGATGCGACCACTCGCAGCGGGGCTGCGCCCATCGCGGAGCCTTCGCCACCGTTCCTACAGACAGCGCTCGCGCCTGCTCGGGACAAGCCTTATGAGTATCGCTGTCTGATTTCGAAAGGTGAGGCAGTGTCATGAGGGAGGAGGGTCCGGTGTCGCGCGCGAGAGATGACGGCTCGATTTCAGCTTTCCGGGTTTCAACCACGTTGACCGCGTGCCTGCTGGCGTTGGCCGCGACGCCGCTCTTTGCAGCGGAAATCCCGGACTGCCTTAAAAATCTCTCCTCAAGGCGGCGACCATTGCGTCGAGGTCTCCGGTCGACACTTGACGCTCGATCAGCAGTTGCAGATGGCGGATTGCGACGGATCGCCGGCCCAAAATTTTGCCTACGACCGCGACAGCATGCATCTCACCATCGCTGGCTTCTGTGTGGATGCGGGCGATGGGGCGCCGGGCGAGCTCGTCAAGCTGTGGGCTTGCCATGCCGGCCCCAGCCAAGCCTGGAAGATTAAATCGAAAGGCAATTTCGACAAGCTTGTCGGCCTGAACGACCTCTGCCTGGATGTCCGTTATGGTTCGACCGAGCGCGGCGCACTCGTGCAAAGTTGGAACTGTGCCGATGCCGCGCCAAACCAGCTCTGGACGTTCCGGGGTCGGTAGGACCCGCCGGCCAGGCTGCCCCGTTCACTTGCCTGCGGGCTTCAGAATCCGTGCGGGCCGGCGGAGCCGCCGGCGGCAGTGTCCCGGTCTGGCCGGTCGGAATGGCTTTCTGCAATCGATCCAAGCGCGTTTGCAGCTCGCTTAGCTGGCTTGCAAGCGCCGCCGTTTCGCGCTTGGCCGCTGCAACTTCGTCCTTTAAGGCGGTGATATCCTGAGCTGCAACGGCGAGCTTCTGCTCGGCAGCGAGTGCATTTTTGGCGAGCACGCGCTGGAGGTACTCGACGTTGCTTTGCAGGCAGCCCGTGCGCCGATCGAGGCGGCTCTCACGCGTGCAGATCTCGATGCCTTGCACGTCCTGGGCGACTGCCGTCTGCGGGAGAGCTGCGAGGTAAGCCGCGAACAACGCGGCCTCGAAGATCAAAAGGCTTGTGGTAAAGCGATGTTTCATGCGGCAAATCAACCATCCCCCAACTTGGTGCGTCCCCGGTTCGTGGCCGGGTCAGCGCGACGCGAAAACACAATAATGGTTCGTACGGTTCAGAAGCGGAAGCTGACGCCGGCCTCCAGCTTGCTTATGGTGAGATCGACATTTCCGTAAGCCGGAGACAGCGAGGGCGAAATGGTGCCGCCGGTGGCGGCAAACTGCTCGCCTGGGCCAACGATCGAGACGAAATCATATTCCAGTCGCGCCGACCAGTGCGGGTCAAAGGCCCACTCCACTCCGCCGCCGATCGTCCAGCCGTCCCGCGTCTCAGTGCCGGTGCCCAATCCGAAGCCACGCGGTGTCTGAACCAGATCGCGTTCGCTGATGAAGGCAATGCCGCCTTTCAAATAGAACAACAGCGTCGTGTAGGCGAAGCCGAGCCGGCCAGTAAACGTCGACATCCAATGCGACGCCAGGGAATGCTGATACCCGAGCGCGTCGGCGGTGTTGCCGTTCAGGCTCATCCAGTCGAAATCGCCCTCGGCGCCAAGGACCAGCCAATCGTGCTGAAAATTCACGCCGACATGGCCGCCGCCGAACACCGAATTGCCGCTGAGCGAATCAGTGTCCCCCGAAAAGGGATCGGTCCAGTGCGCAGAGCCGAAGACGCCGCCGGCATCCGCGCCAAAATAAAACCCGGTCCACATCACGGCGACGGGATCGTAGGTTGTCGGATAAACGTTTGGATAATAAGTCGATCCGGGCGTTATGACGGCTGACTGATCGGCGGCATGCGAAGCCGTTGCCGCCGCAAAACATAGCAGGACCGCGCCACAGAATGTGCGCATCGACATCCGGTTTTTCCCCCAGCTAAGACCTTCCCCAGTGAATCTCCTGCACTTTTTCAGGACAACCCACAGAGTCCTGGCCTGTGGATGACCAGATTTTGCGTTCATGTTGCAACCCTGCATCGCGCCAGGAGTCGGCTGACGGTCGCCGCAGGATCGGCAGAGCGCATCACCTCGCCCATGACGGCAATCCCCGCTGCGCCGGCATCGATGCAGGCAGCCGCAGTATGTTCGTCAATTCCGCCGAGCGCGAAGACCGGGATACCAAGCGTGGCCGCCGCGATAACTGCCGAGGCGCCCAACGCCGGTCCATAGCCGGGCTTGCTACGGCTTGGAAAAATCGGACTCAGCGTCACGTAATCGGCGCCGCCTTCTGCGGCCGCCGCGACTTCCTGTCTGTTGTGCGCGGATATGCCGATGAGCGCCTGTTGTCCGCAGCGCTGCCGCGCCGGGCCGATCGCCGCTGCCGCTTGCAGATGGACCGATGCGCCGAGTTCCGCGGCCAGCGCCGTGTCGGCGCTGATCGACAGGTGCATATGCTGTCGCGCCGCGATGCCAGCGAGTCGCGCGGCGGTCTCCGCGCGCTCTGCCATCGGCAAGTCCTTGTCGCGCAGCAGCAACCACCGCCCGCCACCACGAGCTATGGCAGCTGCGATCTCATCCAGTGGAAGTCGCGCCTGGTGGCGGTCGGTGATGACAAGCAGCCGCCCCGGCAGCCAATTCATGAACCGACCAAGCCAAGCTGCGGACTGGATGGCTCTGCGCGCCCGCGCCGCGGAATGCGGCCGGCGAGGTAAGCAAGGCGCCCGGCTTGCACTGCGTGCCGCATCGCCGCCGCCATCTGCACCGGATCGTTGGCCCTCGCAACGGCGGTGTTGAGAAGAACGGCCGCGGCGCCAAGTTCCATTGCGATCACCGCGTCGGAGGCGGTGCCAATACCGGCATCGACGATGACCGGCACGGTGGCACGGCGGCAGATCAGTTCCAGGTTGGCCGGGTTGGCGACGCCCATTCCTGAACCGATCAGCGATCCCATCGGCATGACCGCGGCTGCGCCGGCATCGGCAAGACGTTGGCAAACCACCGGATCGTCGGTGCAATAGGGTAGCACGACAAAACCGTCATCGACGAGGTGACGTGTCGCCTCGATGAGCTCGGTCACGTCGGGGTAAAGCGTCTCGCGGTCCCCGATCACTTCCAGCTTGAGCCACGGCGTATCGAGCGCCTCACGGGCAAGTTCAGCGGTCCGGATCGCGTCGCGCGCCGTTTCGCATCCTGCCGTATTGGGCAGAAATCGGTAATTCGAGAGCAGGCCCACGGTGTCAAAGCCGTGTCCTTTCAGCGAAATACGGCGAATCGAGACGGTGACGATTTCGCACCCGCTCGCGGCGGCGGCATCGACCAGCATTCGCTGATTCGGATAACCGGAAGTCCCGAGCAACAGACGGGAGGCGAAAGTCTCGCCTGCCAGCGGGAAGGGGTCGAGGCTCATTGTCGCGTACTCCTCACGCCAGGCAGGCGGGAAGGGCTGTACCCTTGTTCGCGCGCCGCTCAGATCGAGCGCACCGTCGGTGATGCGCTGCGCATATTTCAGCCCTGATATGGTGCGTGTTTTCGAACATATCCGGTGCGTTGGAGCGCATTTGTTGTCAAGCCGGCAGAATGGCGCCCATCCGCATAGTGTCGCTCTCGCGTCACCGCCGTCATGGAACCATCCAAAGGTGCGGTCCGACATATTGCATTGCAGCACTTGCCTTGTCCTGCCGTCGTGGCTAAACTGTAAGCACATCGTCTGATCGCCTAGAATATAGGCAAAGGGGATGAAGACGGGTTTTACGCCCTTGTTCGCACGCGAAAGCCTCGCGATCGGATCGGCAACGGTGCCGAATCGCGTTTTTCTGGCACCCATGTCTGGTGTGACCGATGCGGCATTCCGCAGGCTGGCGTCTCGCCTCGGCGCCGGCCTCGTGTTTTCGGAAATGGCTGCGTGCGCGGCGCTCGCGAATGGCCGGCGCGACGTTCGGTTGCGGATCGAAGCTCCCGGCGAAGGCCTGCACGTTGTCCAGATCGCCGGCTGCGAGGCTCGCTGGATGGGGGAGGGCGCGCGGATCGCGGCAGGTGAGGGGGCCGACATCATCGACATCAACATGGGATGTCCGGCACGACACGTCACCAACGGGGAAGCCGGTTCCGCGCTGATGCGCGATCTCGATCATGCGGTGCGATTGATCGAAGCCACGGTTGAAGCGGTCAGCGCCCCCGTGACGTTGAAGATGCGGCTGGGCTGGGATCACCGGTCGATCAATGCGCCCGAACTCGCCCGTCGGGCCGAAGCGGCAGGCGTCAAGCTGATCACGGTTCATGGGCGAACCCGGTGCCAGTTTTATACCGGCGCCGCCGACTGGACCGCCGTCCACGCGGTAAAGGCTGCCGTTTCGACCCCGGTCGTCGTGAACGGTGACATCGCGACCGCGGATGATGCACGCACGGCGCTCGCCCAATCGGGGGCAGATGCCGTGATGGTCGGTCGCGGAGCCAACGGCCGCCCGTGGTTGCCGGGTCAGATTGCGCGTCGCCTCGCCGGCGGAGCGCCGGAAGCGCCCCCGCCACTGCCAGCGCAATTCGAGATGATCGCTCTGCTTTATGACGAGATGCTCGCGCTCCACGGCGAGCGTGTCGGCGCCCGGCATGCCCGCAAGCATCTCGGCTGGGCTCTCGACGCCGCGGCCGCCACCTCGGGGACGCCGAGCGAAACGCTCAAACTGGTTCGCACAGACGTGTTGACGGCGCCGACGCCGCGCGAAACCAAGCGCCGGCTTGCCGAGGCGTTCTGCACGCTTCAGGAAAAGGCGGCTGCATGAGTCCCGCGCCCCACCGGAAATCGGAGTTGACGGCCGGATCCGCCGAAGCCGTGCTCAACGCCCTGCCACTCGCGGTCATCGTCATCGGCCCCGATACCGGCATCCGGGACGCCAATGTCGCCGCGGAGGATTTTTTCGATATGTCGGTCGCATTGTTGCGCCGGCATTCGCTGCGCGATCTCGTCCCGTTCGGCAGTCCGATCCTCTCGCTGATTGAGCAGGCGCTGCAGCGGGGCGGGGCTGTGAGCGAATACAAGGTCGATCTCGGCACGCCGCGCACGCCGTCGGAGCGGGTGGTCGACCTCTATGTCGCGCCGGTGCCGGAGCGGCCTGGCGAGGTGGTGTTGATGCTCCAGCAGCGCGCCATCGCCGATAAGATGAACCGGCAACTCACGCATCGCAGCGCTGCCCGTTCCGTGATTGCGCTTGCGGCGATGCTTGCTCATGAGATCAAGAACCCGCTGTCGGGCATCCGCGGTGCCGCGCAGTTGCTCGAGCAGTCGGCCAACGACGAAGATCGCGTACTCACCCGCCTGATCTGCGAAGAGGCCGATCGCATCGTCAAACTGGTCGATCGCATGGAGGTGTTCGGCGACGAGCGGCCGATCGGTCGCGAGCCAGTCAACATTCATGCGATTCTCGATCACGTACGCCGCCTCGCCCAGTCCGGCTTCGCGCGTCACATCAAGTTCGTCGAGGAATACGATCCGTCGCTGCCGCGCGTGCTCGCCAACCGCGATCAGCTGGTCCAGGTGTTTCTGAACCTGGTCAAGAACGCCGCCGAGGCGATCGGCGAGAACGCGGCCGACGGCGAGATCCAGTTTTCCACGGCGTTCCGCCCGGGCGTGCGGCTGTCGCTGCCCGGCAGCAAAGCCAAGGTTTCCTTGCCGCTCGAATTCTCCATCCGGGACAACGGGCCTGGGGTCGATGAGGAATTGAAGCCGCATTTGTTCGATCCTTTCATGACCACCAAGCCGACGGGGACGGGGCTTGGGCTCGCTCTCGCCGCGAAGATCATCGGTGATCATGGCGGCATCATCGAATGCGAGTCGCAGCCGCGGCGAACCGTTTTTCGAGTGCTGATGCCAAAATTCAACAATGACGACGCCGAGCCGGGCGGCGAAACCTGAGGTGACGCAAATGCCAGCTGGCAGCATATTGATCGCCGATGATGACGCGGCGATCAGGACCGTATTGAACCAGGCGCTGTCGCGCGCCGGTTACGAAGTGCGTTCGACCGGCAATGCCGCGACGCTGTGGCGGTGGGTCAGTCAGGGCGACGGCGACCTCGTTATCACCGACGTGGTGATGCCGGACGAGAACGCCTTCGATCTGTTGCCGCGCATCAAGAAGCTACGGCCGGAGCTGCCGATCATTGTCATGAGCGCGCAAAATACCTTCATGACGGCGATCCGCGCTTCCGAACGCGGCGCCTACGAATATCTGCCGAAGCCGTTCGACCTCAAGGAATTGACGACGATCGTCGGGCGGGCGCTGGCGGAGCCGAAGGAACGGCCGGTCGCGGCGCTCGGCAAGGTCGACGAGATCGACAACATCCCACTGGTCGGTCGCTCGCCCGCCATGCAGGAGATCTACCGCCTGCTCGCGCGGCTCATGCAGACCGACCTCACCGTGATGATCGCCAGGCGAGTCCGGGACCGGCAAGGAACTGGTGGCGCGCGCGCTGCACGACTACGGCAAGCGCCGCAACGGACCCTTCGTTGCCATCAACATGGCGGCGATACCGCGCGAGCTCATCGAATCGGAGCTGTTCGGTCACGAGAAGGGCGCTTTCACCGGCGCCAACAGCCGCAATCCCGGCCGTTTCGAGCAGGCCGAAGGCGGCACCCTGTTCCTTGACGAGATCGGCGACATGCCGATGGAAGCGCAAACCCGGCTGCTGCGGGTGCTCCAACAAGGCGAATACACCACGGTCGGCGGCCGCACGCCGATCAAGACCGACGTCCGCATCATCGCCGCCACCAACAAGGACTTGCGGATACTGATTCAGCAGGGGCTGTTCCGGGAGGACCTGTTTTTTCGCCTGAACGTCGTTCCGCTGCGCCTGCCGCCCTTGCGCGAGCGGGTCGAGGATATTCCCGACCTGATCCGGCACTTCTTCGTCGTCGCCGAACGGGAGGGACTGCCGCCCAAGCAGATGGAGCAGAGCGCGATCGAGCGGCTTAAGCGTTTCCGCTGGCCAGGCAATGTCCGCGAACTGGAAAACCTCGCGCGCAGGCTCGCAGCGCTTTACCCGCAGGAAATCATTACCGCCGCGGTGATCGACAATGAGCTGTCGCAGCCATCGTCCCTCGGCGAAGAGATCCGCACCGATGAAAACCTCGCCGCCGCGGTCGAGCGACACCTTACCAAGTATTTCGGAGGCTTTGGCGAAGGCCTTCCGCCGCCCGGCCTCTATCACCGCATCTTGCGGGAGATCGAATATCCGCTGCTCTCCGCAGCGCTTGCGGCAACGCGCGGAAACCAGATCCGCGCCGCCGACCTGCTGGGTGTCAATCGCAACACTTTGCGCAAGAAGATTCGTGACCTGGACATCCAGGTCATCCGTACCAGCAGTTGATCGGAAGACCCCCGCGACCTTTGCGCGGGGCGGCAGCTCTGTCATGGCCTTGTCAAGGGATTAATTTTTCCAGCCCCGGGCGGGATCTCGCGAGCCGGCTTGATCTGCCCAAAGCCTTAAGCGAATAGAGAATTCCGAGACGGCCGCACGGCGAACACAATTAAGGTCGCCGCGGAAATGTCTCAATCCAGCAACACTGTCGTAGTTCTGCATCACTTGGCGGGAGGGGACCCCGCTATCACCGATTGATTTGCTTGTGAGTTGCTAGCCGATCACGCGGGCCGGGGGGCGGATGACAACAGTCGAAAACGCGGCGGTCATTGAGCCTGAGCAAAGGGTGGACGGCTCCGCGCGCTTTGCCACCGGCTTGGTCGGCTTGATCGCGGTGGCGGTCGCGCTCTGCTCGGCGCTGACAACTTTTCTCGTTCTCGCCGATCTCACGCCGGTCAGCCCAACCCACTACGTGGTCGTCACACTGCTTGGCGTGAATGCCGTCGCGGTGCTCCTGCTGATCGTCATCATTGCGCGGGAGGTCTGGAACATCATCCAGGCCCGGCGACGGCGCCGCGCCGCTGCGCGCCTTCATGTCCAGATCGTCGGGCTGTTTTCCGTCATTGCGGCAGCGCCCGCAGTACTGGTTCCGGTTATCGCCAGCATTACGCTCGACCGCGGCTTTGACCAGCTTTTCTCCGATCGCACACGGGCGGTGATTTCGAATTCGCTGATTGTGTCGCAGGCTTATGTCAACGAACACGAGCAGTCGATCAAAGCCGACATCAACGCCATGGCGATCGACCTTGCGCGGGCAAAACCGCTGTTCGATCAGGACCCTGAGCGATTTCGCCAGTTCTTTACGGCGCAGGCTTCACTGCGCGACATGCCGACTGCGATGATGCTCGGCGCGGACGGCGCGGTGATCATGAAGGCGGACGTGCAGTTGCCGCCCGATTTCAAGGACCCGCCGCCGCCGCCAGCGGACCGGCTCACGGCGGTCGGCGAGGCCGAACCGGTGGTCGGCCTATTGCGGGACACCAACCTGATCGGCACGCTCGTCAAGTTGCGCGGCTACGACAATGCCTATCTCTTCGCGGCCCGCTTCATCGATCCGCGCGTCCTCGCACAAATCCAGCAGACCGAAATCAGCATTGCCGAATACGCGAATTTCGAAGCGCGGCGCGTCGGCGTGCAGATCGCCTTTGCGCTGATGTTTACGATCATCGCGCTGACCATTCTGCTGTCTTCGGTGTGGATCGGCTTTGCCTTCGCCAACCGCCTGGTCGCCCCGATCCGGCGGCTGATCGGAGCGGCGAACATCGTCTCGACCGGCAACCTGCATGTCCAGGTGCCGGTGCGCCGTTCGGAAGGCGACATTGCCCAACTCGGCGAGACTTTCAATCGGATGACGCAGGAGCTGCGCTCGCAGCGCAACGACATCGTGCGGGCGCGCGACCTCGTCGACAGTCGCCGCCGCTTTACCGAGGCGGTGTTGGCGGGCGCGAGCGCCGGGGTGATTGGCGTCGATGCCAAGGGTTGTGTCTCGATCCTGAACCGATCGGCCGAAAAACTGATCGGCGCTGCCGAAAGCGAGGCGCTGCAACGGCCTCTCACCGAGATCGTGCCGGAACTCCAAGACATGATCGAACCGGCCGTCGCCGGCGGACAGCGCCTCGTGCAGGGGCAGACCACCATTCACCGCAACGGCCGCGATCGCACCGTGTCGGTCCGCGTGACGAGCGAGCAGTCGGTCAATCGCGACCATGGCTATGTCATTACCCTTGACGACGTGACCGATCTGGTCGCCGCGCAGCGCACCGCGGCGTGGGCCGACATCGCCCGCCGCATCGCCCATGAAATCAAGAACCCGCTCACCCCTATCCAGCTTTCGGCGGAGCGGCTGCGCCGCAAATACGGCAAGTCGATCACTGAAGATGCTGCTGTGTTCGAACAATGCACGGCAACCATCGTCCGCCAGGTCGAAGATATCAGGCGCATGGTCGACGAGTTCTCCCGCTTCGCGCGCATGCCGAAGCCGGTGATGGCAGCCGAGGAGGTCGCCGATACCGTCCGTCAGGTCGTTTTCCTGCAACGCGTCGGCAATGCCGAGATCGACATCGAGGTCGATATCGAGCAGGATCCGATGCCGGCGCGCTTCGATCGCCGCCTCATCTCGCAAGGCCTCACCAACATCATCAAGAATGCCGCCGAGGCGGTCTCTGCGGTGCCCGCCGCCGAGTTGCGACGTGGCCGCATCGTGGTTTCGGCGCGCCGCGACGGCGGCGACGTCGTCATCGACGTGATCGATAACGGCATCGGCCTGCCGAAGGAAAACCGCAGCCGGCTGCTCGAGCCGTATGTGACCACGCGCGAGAAGGGCACCGGTCTCGGCCTCGCCATTGTCGGCAGGATTCTCGAGGAACATGGCGGCAGCATCGAGTTGCACGATGCCGCCGAGCGAAACCCAGGCCAACGCGGCGCCTGGATGCGGCTGCGATTTGCAGCGGAACCGCCGCAGCCCGCGGCCAATGACGTTCACACGCCTGCGAACGGGCAATGAAAATGGCTTTGGACATCCTGATTGTTGACGACGAAACCGACATCCGCGAGCTCGTGGCCGGCATCCTCGAAGATGAAGGCTATACGACCCGCACCGCCCGCGACAGCGACGACGCCGCCGCGGCGATCAAGGCGCGACGGCCGAACCTGGTCTTTCTCGATATCTGGCTCCAAGGCAGCCGTCTCGACGGACTCCAGCTGCTCGCCAATGTCAAAGCGGAGCATCCCGAACTGCCGGTGGTGATGATTTCGGGGCACGGCAACATCGAAACGGCGGTCTCGGCGATCAAGCAGGGGGCCTACGACTTCATCGAAAAACCTTTCAAGGCGGACCGGCTGGTGCTGGTCGCGGACCGGGCGCTCGAAACCTCGCGCCTCAAGCGCGAGATCAAGGAACTCAAGCAGATCGCGCCGCACCCGGCGCAGGTCGTCGGCAGCTCGGTCGCGATGCAGCACCTGCGCCAGAACATCGAACGCGTCGCCCCGACCAACAGCCGCATCCTCATTGTCGGTCCCGCGGGCGCCGGCAAGGAGCTCACCGCCCGCACCATTCATGCGACCTCGGCGCGTGCTCCCGCTCCCTTTGTTGTCATCAATGCCGCAGCGATCACGCCTGAGCGGATGGAGCTCGAGTTGTTCGGCACGGAGGGCGGGGACGGCGCCGCGCCGGCCGGCTTTGCACGCAAGGTCGGCGCGCTCGAGGAGGCGCACGGCGGCACCCTGTTCATCGACGAGATCGGCGACCTGCCGCGGGAGACACAGAACAAGATCCTTCGCGTGCTCGTCGACCAGACTTTCCAGCGTGCCGGCGGCACCACCAAGGTCGAGGTGAACGTGCGTATCATCACCTCGACGACGCGCAATCTCGAAGAGGACATCACCAGCGGACGCTTCCGGGAGGACCTTTATCATCGTTTGTCGGTGGTGCCGATCCGGGTGCCGCCGCTGACGGAGCGGCGTGAGGACGTGGGCGAGCTGGTGGCCTATTTCATGGAACAAATCTCGCAGGCGACGGGGCCTCCCAAAGCGGCGCATCGGTGACGATGCGATGGCGGTCCTGCAGACCCACGACTGGCCTGGCAATGTGCGGCAGCTGCGCAACAACGTGGAGCGGCTGATGATCCTGGCCGGCGGCGACATCGATGCGCCGATCACCGCCGACATGCTGCCCCAGGATGTCGGCTCCATGGTGCCGGCCATGCCCAAGGGCACCGGCGGCGAGCATCTGATGGGCATGCCGTTGCGCGATGCCCGCGAGGCGTTCGAACGCGAATATCTGCGCGCGCAGATCAGCAGGTTCAGCGGCAATATTTCACGTACGGCAGAATTCGTCGGCATGGAGCGGTCGGCGCTCCACCGCAAGCTCAAGGCGCTTGGAATGGATTGAGTTTACTCGCATAGCGCCGCGGATCAGGACGGCGTGCAACGTTGCCGTTGCGGAGTGCGAATTGCGTGCTCACGCGGGTTGTCGAAAAGGCGTGAGAGCTCCGTAGGCTGCGCAAAATCGTCTCGTGACGCCTGCAACTCGGCAGGCATCGGAGCGTTTTTGCGCACGCGTTTGGTCTATCGATTACTCTCCGAAGCACCCGTCGATCTCGGCCAAGTCGCCTTCGAATGTTTGACAAGAACGTCGCTGAACCGGCCGGCAAGCGCGACCGTGAAAAAGATACTTCCTTAGATGTCTGGGCGGCCGGCCGCGTGCGCAAAATCGTCCTGGTGCCGTGCCAAGTGCGAGCAACTCGCGGGGCGCGATTTTGCGCACCCTACGGAGCTGCATTGCAAGCCCATTCCCGTATCGCTAACGTGGTTCCCACAAGTAAGCGGGTTATGAACCAGATTGGAGTTGGGACATGACAGCAAAAGCCCTCGTCGCGGTCACCACACTGGCCGGACTGGTTTGGGCCGCGGCGAACGCCCCGGCGGCGGCGCAACACACCTCGGTTCCCGACTTCTTTTCCAACTTCGGCGGATGGGTGTCCAACACTGCGGACTACGAGGCGGTCGAAGGCTTGCCCGGTCCAACGACCGGCGATCCGGCGCACCCGTATCACAGCAATGCAAGCGCGCGTCGCCTTGGCGTCTCGTCCAATTACCGCGTTGCCGATCTCACCAGTCCCAACGTTAAGCCGTGGGCCAAAGAGGTCATGAAGCGTGAAAACGAAAAGGTCCTCAGCGGAGGGATCGGTTTTACCGCGCGCGCAAGCTGCAAACCTGCGGGAGTTCCCGCATTCGTCACCTATACGGCGGTCCAACCTCTTTATTTCGTGCAAACGCCCAAGCAGGTCACGATGATCTTTGAAGGTGATGCACAAGTCAGACGTGTCTATATGGATGTGCCTCACTCCGCCGACCCTCGGCCGTCATGGTATGGAGAATGGGTCGGCCATTACGAGGGCGGCGACACCCTGGTGATCGACACCATTGGATTGAACAACAAGACTTTTCTCGACAATTACCGCACGCCGCACACGGAAAAGCTCCATGTGGTGGAGCGGTGGAAATTGGTGGACAGCAACACGCTCGAATTGCTTTTCACCGTGGACGATCCCGACACTTTCGTTAAGCCATGGACCGCGGCTTTCCAATTCCATCGGGTGCAGCGGCCTGAATTTACCTATGAAGAGGCTTGCGCCGAAAACAACAATCAGTTCGCGTATGGCGTCCCGGTGGCGCCGAAACCGGATTTCTAAGACTTTCAGGGGGCGGAGGGTGGAACGCCCCCTGGTGGAGCGGGGGAGGGGAGGGGGGCTGCCGCATCGAACCGCGTCTTATGCCGGCCTGCCGTTCACGGTGGCGAAAACGCCGCGTGATTCGGGCTGGATGGAACGCTCCGCACCCTCTGAAAATCTTGGTCCTCCTAACGGTCAAATTCGATGTCCCGGATCGCCTATGTGAACGGCCGCTACCTTCCCCATCGAGATGCGACCGTCCACATCGAAGACCGTGGCTATCAATTCGCGGACGGCGTCTACGAGGTTTGCGAGGTCAGGGGCGGCCGTTTGATTGACGAGCGGCGGCACATGGCCCGGCTGGGGCGGTCACTCGCGGAGTTGCGGATCGGCCTGCCGATGCCGCTGTCGGCCTTGAGTGTCGTGCTGCATGAGACCGTGCGACGCAACCGAGTGCACAATGGCATCGTCTATCTGCAAGTGACGCGCGGCACGGCGAGGCGCGACCACGCCTTTCCGCCGCCCGGCACCACGCCGTCGATCGTGGTGACGGCGCGCACCATTGACCCCGATAAGGGAGAAAAGGCCGCGGCCGAAGGAATTGCGGTGATCACCGTCGCGGATACGCGGTGGGCGCGCCCGGACATCAAGTCGATTTCGCTGCTGCCGAATGTGCTCGCGAAACAGGCGGCGCGCGATGGCGGTGCGCGCGAGGCATGGTTCGTCGATGAGAAAGGATTCATCACCGAGGGGGCGTCGTCGAATGCCTGGATTGTGAACGGCGACGAGGTGGTGACGCGGCCGGCCGACCGCTCCATTCTCAATGGCATCTCGCGGACGATTGTGCTCGATACCCTGGCAGCTCAGAAGTTGCGGCTCAACGAGCGCGCCTTCACCGCCGCGGAAGCCAAGGCCGCGCAGGAAGCCTTTGTCACAGCCGCGAGTCAGATCGTCCTGCCGGTGGTGCGCATCGACGGGGCGGCGGTCGGCAGCGGACGGCCGGGTCCGGTCGCGGCCGCCTTGCGGCGGGAATTCCACCGCCATGCCGAATTCAGCTGAACGCAAGGGCGCACGCAGCAAAAACGGCCCCGAGCGCGGTTCCCGGACTTGCGCGGCGCCGCAACCTATCTTCTAATGGCTGAACAGCGCACCAAACTCGACAATCATTGCATCCCGGTCGCATCCAAGAAGCCTCGCTGTCACGGCTGGGACAAAAGTGGAAAAGGCGGCCATGGCAGCCGATCGCGCCCAAAATCTGCAAGACACTTTCCTCAATCACGTACGGAAGGCCAAAATCCCGCTCACGATTTTCCTCGTGAACGGGGTCAAATTGCAGGGAGTCGTGACCTGGTTCGACAATTTCTGCGTCCTGCTGCGCCGGGACGGGCATTCGCAGCTTGTCTACAAGCACGCCATTTCGACCATCATGCCGGGTCACCCCGTGCAGCTTTTTGAAGGCGGCGACGAAAGCGCCGTCGGGGAATAGATTGGAGCCGCATCGGCGCGCCCGTCATCAGCCACCGCTGAGCCGTCCAACGGGCTCGGCGACCGGTCGGGCGATCGTCATCACCCCCTATCTCCGTGCACCTGCGCGCCATGCGAGCGGGCAGGGGGCTCATGTCTCCACCTCGTCGCGGCCTCCTTCGGCCCGTCTCGAGGAGGCGATCGGGCTTGCCCGCGCCATCGACCTCGATGTCGTCGGCTCGGGACTGGTCGCGCTCACCGCGATCCGTCCCGCGACCTACATCGGCAAGGGCAAGGTCGACGAATTGGCGGGTCTCGTCAAAACGCAGGAGGCCGGTCTCGTCGTCATGGACTGCGCGCTCAGCCCGGTGCAGCAGCGCAATCTGGAGGTTACCTGGAATGCCAAGGTGCTCGACCGCACTGGCCTGATCCTGGAAATATTCGGCCGCCGTGCCCATACGCGCGAAGGCGCGCTCCAGGTCGAACTTGCCCATCTCAATTACCAGCGCAGCCGGCTCGTACGCTCTTGGACGCACCTGGAACGCCAGCGCGGCGGCTTCGGATTTCTCGGCGGCCCCGGCGAAACTCAGATCGAGACTGACCGGCGCTTGATTGCCGAGCGCATCGATCGCCTCGAGCGGGACCTCGAGGGGGTGAAAAGCACCAGAAAGCTGCAGCGAGAGAGCCGGAGACGCGTGCCCTATGCGATCGCCGCTTTGGTGGGTTATACCAATGCCGGCAAATCGACGCTGTTCAACCGGCTGACGCAGGCGAACGTCGTGTCGGCCGACCTGCTGTTCGCAACGCTCGACCCTACGCTGCGCGCGGTCGACTTGCCCCATGGCCAGCGGGTCATCCTCTCGGACACGGTCGGTTTCATCTCAGATCTTCCCACCACGCTGATCGCGGCGTTCCGCGCCACCTTGGAGGAGGTCATCGAGGCTGACCTCATCCTGCACGTGCGCGACGTGTCCCATGGCGATACGCTCGCCCAGTCTCAGGACGTGACCCGTGTGCTTGCCGAGCTCGGCATCGAACGCGACGATCCGCGTCTGATCGAGGTATGGAACAAGGTCGACCGCATCGATACCGCCGCTCGCGAGCAGCTCGAAAACCTCGGCGAGCGGCGGCCCGAGGGGCGTCAGCCGGTCCTGGCCTCGGCATTGACAGGGGAGGGGACCGACCGGCTGATCGGTCGCATCGAGGCAGAGATCGGCCGTTCACGTGAGGCTCTCGATGTGTTTCTTGAACCGACCGATGGGGCAGGCATCAGCTGGCTGCATCGTCACGCGGAAGTGCTGGCGCGCGAAACCGGCTCCGACGGCCGCTTGCACATGACGATCCGCGCCGACGCACAAAACGCCGAGCGCGTGCGCGCCAAATTCGGCACCGAAAATATTCGGCCTGCCACATTTTAGCGCATGATCCCGAAAAGTCCGAAGTTTCCCGCAACTTTTCGGAAACACCCGCTACCTGCAGCAATCCTCCATTTCACTCAACCGCGCGCGAGACTTCCGCGCCGGGCCCCGGCGGCGATCGCTCGGCACGCTTTGCGCGATTCCACAGTTCGTCCATTTCCGCGAGCGTCGAATGCTGCGGCGTCTTGCCGGCCTCAGCGAGCGCCCGCTCGATGAAGGCGAACCGGTGTTCGAATTTTCGATTGGCGGCACGCAGCAAGGCTTCCGGGTCAGCGCCGAGGTGGCGGGCAAGGTTGACCGCTGCAAACAGGAGGTCGCCGGTTTCCGCGGCGGCATGCGATGGCTGTTCGGCCGCAAGCGCAGCATCAATCTCGTCAGCTTCTTCGCGGATCTTGGCGAGGACCGCCTGCGGATCGTTCCAGTCGAATCCGACCTTGCCGGCCTTGTTCTGCAGTTTCAGGGCGCGGGACAGGGCAGGGAGGTTCGTCGGCACTCCCGCAAGCGCGCTCTCGTTCCGAACGAATTCCTGGGCGACACGCTGGCCGTCACCTGAAGGCGTCCCTGCCTGGCGCGCGCGCCGGGCTTCTTTTTCCTCGGCCTTGATGCGGTCCCACAGCGCATTTACCGCCGCGGTCTGCAGAGGCGCGGCATCGCACTCATCCGCAGCCCGGAACACGTGCGGATGGCGGCGCACCAGCTTCTCGGTGACCGCCTGGACCACGTCGCCGAAATTGAAGCGACCAGCTTCCTCGGCCATCCGCGCATGGAACACGACTTGCAGCAGCAGGTCGCCAAGCTCGTCACGCAGGTCGTCGAAGTCGCCGCGATCGATCGCATCAGCCACTTCGTAGGCCTCTTCGATCGTGAACGGGACGATCGTCGCGAAATTCTGTTCAAGGTCCCACGGGCAGCCGCTGTCTGGCGTGCGCAGCGCCGCCATGATCTCGACGAGGCGGGAAATGTCGCGGGATGGCGTCATGGCGAACCTTTCGCGCGGGCAGAAGCGCGGTCAACATAGCACCAACCCCGCGAGCCTCACCGGCACGACTCGCGTTCACAACCGATATGCAGAGGCGTACTGACCCGCCCGGTCAAGCCGAGTGGTGACACCAATGGATGGGGCGGCCGGGTTCCTCGGTAAACCCGCGGGATGCTTGTACGACGACGAACAGAGCCCGGAGGCACCCAACCGCGCCAACCAGCCCCCTTTCTCATCGAAATGCATCATTCGCATAAGAGATATTATGGAATATCTCGATTGATGCCGGTAAAATCGGGGTTTCGGTGATATCCGTTGCTGTGCTCCGGCGCCGCGTTCCCGAGCGGTAACGCCGACGATCGCCGTTCGAGAAACGGGCAGCGCCGCTTTGCGGTAACGACCGGCGAACGGCCGTCGAAGCGGCCTACGGAATGTCCGCTCTGGATCACTGGTAGCGCGCCCACGCTAGCGACTTGGGTCAGGCTTCGTCTGCGCCCGCGAATTCGAGGCGCATGCCGTCATACGCCGGCTCGACATGGGCCGGGAGCTTGGCCCGGAGTGCCTCAAAATCGAGATCGGCGTGCATATTGGTCAGAATGGCGCGCCGCGGCTTGATCCGGTCGATCCATTCGAGCGTCAGGTCGAGATGGAAATGGCTCGGGTGCGGCCGGTACCACAGCGCGTCGACGATCCACAGCTCGATGCCGGCAAGCGCGGCAACGCTTTCGGCGGGCAGGTCGACGAGATCGGACGAATAGGCCATGGCGCCGAACCGGAACCCGAGCGAGACGATATCACCGTGAAACTGCAGCAGCGGCATCGCCTGGAGCTGGCCACCTTCGCCTTCGACGATCACTTCCTGGCCAGGCGTGATCAGGTGCTCTTGGAGGAACGGCGGATAGGTGCTCCCCGGTGGCGTCACGAAACAATAGCCGAACCGGGCCAGCATGACGCGCCAGGTCGGCTCGTCGAGATAAACGTCAAGGCGGCGGCGGTGGCGGATGAATAGCCCGCGAAGATCGTCGATGCCATGGATGTGGTCGGCGTGCTCATGGGTGATCAGCACGCCGTCGAGCCAGTCGACATCGCTGTCGAGAAGCTGCTCGCGCAAATCGGGCGACGTGTCGACGAGAACGCGCGTTGTTTTGCCATCGGTCGTGCGTCGCTCGACGAGGATCGAGCAGCGCCGTCGCCGGTTTTTCGGATTCTTCGGGTCGCAGGCGCCCCAGCCGAGGCCAGGCCGGGGCACGCCGCCCGAGAAACCGCATCCCAATATCGTGACCGCGAAGCTCATGCCGGCGCCTGGCTGGCGGCCAGCGGCGGCACTCTGCTGAACAGCCGGAAGAAGTTTTCCGTCGTCGCGGCCGCAATCTCTTCGAAGGAGACCCCGCGCGTGGCGGCAAGCGTCTTCGCCGTCTCGACGACAAAGGCCGGCTCGTTGCGCTTGCCGCGATATTTCCCGGGCGCGAGATAGGGCGCATCGGTCTCGATCAGGATGCGATCAGCGGGCAATTCGGCTGCGATTGCGCGCAGGTGATCCGACGCCTTGAAGGTCAAAATGCCTGTAAACGAGATATAGAGACCAAGCGCAATGGCGCGCCGGGCGAGATCGGGCCCGCCGGTGAAGCAATGCAGTACGGCAGGGAAGGCCCCCTTCCCCGTCTCGTCCTCCAGGATTCGCGCAACATCCTCATCGGCTTCGCGGGCGTGGATCACGAGCGGCAACTGCGTCGCACGCGCCGCGGCGATATGCCGGCGAAAAGCGGTCTCCTGGGCGTCACGCGGGCTGAAGTCGATAATGATAATCGAGTCCCGCCTCTCCGATCGCCACCACCTTGGGCTGCTGAGCCGCTTCGATCAGGTCATGCGCAGTGACGTCGGGTTCTTCATGCGCATAATGGGGATGAGTGCCGATCGACCGGTAGACGTTGTCGAACCGCATGGCGATGTCTGCGAGCTTGCGTGCCTCGCGCACCCGCGTCGAGATCGACACCATGCGGACTATTCCTGCTTCGCCAGCCCGCGCCACCACGGCGGGGAGTTCGTCGGCAAAGTCGGGGAAGTCGAGATGGCAATGGCTGTCGACAAAGACGGTCACGCGACTGTCCCCGTCGGCTCGACATAGCGGGGAAAAATCGGCACGGGAGGCGGCAGCCGGGTGCCCGGCGGGATGCGCCCCGCTTTTCCAAGCACTGCGAAAACACGCTGATCACTTGGGATGGACAGCAGATCGAGCAGCCGCGCTGCCGCGGTCGGCATGAAGGGCTGCGTCAGGATCGCGACCTGTCGGATGGCTTCCGCAGTCGCATAGAGGACGGTGCCCTGCCGTGCGGGATCGGTCTTGGCGAGCGCCCAGGGCGCCTCCCCGGCGAAGTAACGGTTGGCATCGGCGACGACGCTCCAGACCGCATTGAGTACCTGGTGCAACTGTCTTGTCTTCATCGCCTCCCGCGCCTTATCGATCATAGCGTCGGCCGCCGCGAGGATCGCCGCGTCATTCGCGCTGAACGCGCCGGGCTTCGGCAAGATACCGCCGCATCCGCGCGCGATGATGGTGAGCGACCGCTGCGCCAGATTGCCGAGATCATTGGCGAGGTCGGCATTGATGCGGGCGACGATGGCATCGTGGCTGTAGTTGCCGTCCTGGCCGAACGGCACTTCGCGCAGCAGGAAATAACGAAGCGGATCGACGCCGTAGGCATCCGCGAGGGCAAAAGGGTCGACGACATTGCCGACCGACTTCGACATCTTCTCGCCGCGGTTGAACAGAAAGCCATGGCTGAAAATCTGTCGCGGCAGTTCGATTTTCGCCGACATCAGGAAGGCGGGCCAGTACACCGCGTGGAACCGCACGATGTCCTTGCCGATCACATGCAGATCGGCAGGCCAGTAACGGCGAAATTTCCCGCTTTCGGTGTCGGGATATCCCAATGCGGTGATGTAGTTCGTCAGCGCATCGACCCACACATACATGATGTGGCGGGAATCTCCGGGCACCGGGATGCCCCAGGTGAAGGTGGTGCGCGATATCGACAAATCCTTGAGGCCGCCGCGCACGAAGCTCGCAACCTCATTGAAGCGCTCTTTCGGCAGCACGAAGTCAGGCACGCGACGATAGAGTTCGAGAAGCCGCTCCTGATAGGTGGACAGGCGGAAGAAATAGCTGTCCTCCTCCACCCATTCGACCGGTGTTCCCTGAGGCCCGAGCCTCTTCCCCGATGAATCGAGCACCGTTTCGGAGGCATCGTAATAGGCCTCGTCCCGCACCGAATACCAGCCGGCATATTTGGCCTGGTAAATGTCGCCGGCGGCTTGCATCCGCTCCCAGATCGCTGCCGCCGAACGGTAATGGCGTTCCTCGGTGGTGCGAATAAAATCATCGTTCGAGCACTCGAGCCGCTCCACCATGGCTTGAAAGCGAGGCACGTTGCGTTCGGTCAGTTCGCGTGGGGTCACGCCGTCCCGGTTCGCGGTCTGCAGCATCTTGATGCCATGCTCGTCGGTGCCGGTGAGAAAGTAGACATCGTGACCGTCGAGCCGCATGAAGCGCGCAATGGCGTCGGTCGCGATCGCCTCGTAGGCATGGCCGATATGGGGAGCGCCGTTCGGATAGGAGATCGCGGTCGTGATGTAGAAGTGCGGCTTGTCGGCCATCTAGGAACAACTTTCAGAGGTCGACGAGTTCGGAGCATGCCCACCCGCTCACCCTCGGAAGCGCCCGCGGCCGCGTACGGTCACATCGAAGTGCCGCACGTAGGGTGGGCAAAATCGCGCGCGGTCGCTCTCCCAATGGTTCGCCTGTCAGTGGCGATTTTGCCCACGCGGTCGGCAAGTTTTTTCGTAGCTCCGACAGCGTGGCCGACGCGCCTGCGTGTTGTGCAAGTGGCATGGCTCATGTAGGCGCGTTGCCCACCCTACGATCGATTTCATTCCATTGATCGGGACATGATCTAACGTTCCGGTCAACGCCGCGAGGCAGACATCGAGCTGGTAAAAACGATGCGATGCCCCCCTGCCCTGCTCCGAGCGACCCATCGCTGTTGGACGCATCGCGGTAATGCCTTCGTCCTATCAACCGCGGCAAGCCTCGGCAAGCTGCCCGAAGACCGCGAACACCAGGGGCTTGCGGTCGAGATTGTAGGTTTCCACGTCGCGTGCCGCGGAATTGAGCCGGTCCCAAATCTCGGCCGCGCGCGCAAGATGCCGCAGGTTTTTGGGTTCGCTATCCAAGAGTCCCGACAGC
This sequence comes from uncultured Alphaproteobacteria bacterium, assembly GCA_963844635.1. Lineage (GTDB taxonomy): Bacteria > Pseudomonadota > Alphaproteobacteria > Rhizobiales > Xanthobacteraceae > JAJPKK01. The sequence continues at coordinate 95,471 of CAWJPD010000005.1, read as the reverse complement.
CAATCACGGATTGTCTCGACAAAGCCTTCGAACAGGCTGCGGTCGCCGCGGTCGAGCTGGTCGCCGAGTGCGTGGAGTGCGATCAGGTCCATTCTCGGTAGCACGTGAAGCTGCGCCGCGACTTGTTCACGGAGTGCCGCGACCGGGCCCGCGGTCATCGCAAGCGCGCGCGCGACGCTCCCGCCGGACAGGGCGGCCGGTTCCAACGCGACCTTCTCGCCATCGCCGCCAAGGGCTGCAGCGGCGGCACGGGCGAGATCGAAGCGATTGAGCGGTTTGAGCGCGAGCTGCCTGCAGCGCGATCGGATGGTCGGCAAAAGGCGTCCGGGTGCGTTGCTCACCAGCAGGAACAGCGAGCGCGCCGGCGGCTCCTCCAGCATCTTGAGGAGGGCATTCGACCCTTCCGGAGCTTTGAGCTCGTCGGCGGTGTCGACGATTGCGACCCGCCAACCCCCCTCCCCCGCGGTCGAGCCGAAAAATGTCGTAAGACGCCGGACCTGGTCGACGGTGATCACGGTGCGCAACTTGCCGGTTTCGCCTGCCGTTCGCTCCAACGCCAAGAGGTCGGTGTGGGCATTGACGGCGATGCGACGCGCGGTGGGATGGAAGGGATCGAGAGCAAGCGAGTCCCCCGATTGAGGCGCGCCGCGATCGGGACGGGCGAGCACGAATCGTGCGATGCGGTAGGCCAGCGTCGCCTTGCCGATCCCAGGCTCGCCGCCGATCAGCCACGCATGCGGGATGCGGGTGCTGCGCCACGCGGCAAGGAACGCGTGCTCGGCCGCTTCATGGCCGAACAACTGGGTCGCCTCGCGCGGCAGCGGAAGCGGTGCTGCGGCATCTTCATCGGCCGCGCTGCGTTTTCTTGTCACCGCGCGATGTCTTCGACCGTCATCGGCGCGGTCTCCGGATGCAGCCGGTTACGAACGAAGCGCCAGACTTCGGATGCGATGATATCGGGATGGCGGGTGCCGTCGATCATGACGCAGCGCGCCGGCTCCGCGACGGCGGCATCACGAAATGCCGCATTCAGCGCCTCGTGGAAAGCCTGGTCCTCCTTTTCGAAGCGATCCGGCGGCGCATTGCCTCGCCGTTCACGCGCCCGCGCGAGACCGACCGCGATTGGCACATCGAGAATAAAGGTGAGGTCCGGCATCGTCTCACCGACCGTGACCTTTTCGATCGCCTTGATCATGCCGCGGCTGACCTTTCCCAGCACGCCCTGGTACACGCGCGTGGAATTGAGAAAGCGATCGCAGACGACCCATTTTCCCCGTGTCAGTGACGGCCGGATCAGGTTCTCGACATGGTCGGCGCGAGCGGCGGCGAACAGCAGCGTTTCCCCCTCCTCGCCAAGCGACTGGGCGATGCCGGAGAGAATGATATGCCGGATGATCTCGGCTCCCGGCGACCCTCCCGGCTCTCGCGTGAGTACGACCCCGATGCCGAAGGCATCGAGTTTCCTCGCCAGCGCCTCCGCCTGGGTCGACTTGCCCGAACCTTCGCCGCCTTCGAACGTAATGAATTTGCCGGCCATCTCACCAATTGCCGTCTTCCGCCGCCCTCGGCCTCTTCGGCTTCCAATATAAAGCGCTGGCCGCCGCCTTGCCTATCAAAGCTTGCCGCTGAAAGTCCCACAAGCTTAGCGCACACCGATCGGCACGTTTCGGATTTTTGCAACAGTCCTGTGCGAAATCAATGCGTCGGCGTGGTTTATCGTTCGATCGGGCAACGCCGCCGAGCATCTGCCCTCGGCAGCCTAGATCTTGTTGGGCGCCGCCTTGTTAAAAAGATTGATCACGAGCTCGGTCGCCGCATCGAAGGCGCGCCGCGCCAGGCCGCCGCGTTCCACGCTTTCTCCGGCAAATAGCGGCATTTCCGCAATCACCTGTTCACCGCGGTAGATGTGAATGCTGCCGATCGGCTGGCCACGTTCGACGGGCGCCAGGACCGGACCTGAGTAGACGATCTTGGCCGAGACCTTATCGCTGGAGTTTTTCGGCATCAGTACGCTGATCGGTCCGTCCCCGACGAGCGGAACGGAGCCGGATGCGCCGCCAAACAGTTTTGCGTAGCCGACGATCTGGCCATCGGTGAACAAGGGCTTGGTTTCGACGCCGCGATAACCGTATTCGAGCAGCTTGCGCGCTTCCTCGCCGCGTTCCTTGATGGTCTTGAGTCCGTTCACGACGACGATCAGGCGCATGCCGTTCTGCACGGCGGAACCGACGAGGCCGTAGCCGCCCTGGATCGTGTAGCCGGTCTTGAGGCCGTCGGCGCCGAGCGACGTGAGCTCCAGCAGCGGATTACGGTTCTGCTGGCGGATCTTGTTCCAGGTAAACTCGCGTTCGCCAAAAATCTTGTAGAACTCGGGATAGGTCCGGATGATTTGGCGCCCAATCTTCGCAAGGTCACGTACTGTCGCTTTCTGCGACGGGTCCGGCAGGCCGGTTGAGTTGGCGAAATAGGATTTGGTTACCCCGATTTCGTGCGCCCGCTTGTTCATCATCTGCGCGAACGCGGCTTCGTTTCCCGCAACACCTTCCGCCAGCGTGATGCAGGCGTCGTTCCCTGAGACGATGAGGGCCCCGCGAATGAGATCGTCGACCCGCACGCGGCTGTGGATCGGGGCGAACATGCTCGAGGTGTGCGAGGGTGCTCCGCCGCGCCGCCAGGCATCCTCGCTGACGATGTATTCGGTATCGAGGCTGAGCCGCTTTTGCCTGATTTCGTTGAAGATGACTTCGGCGGTCATCAGCTTGGTCATGCTCGACGGCGCGGTCGGGGTGTCGGAATTCTTCTCGTAAAGGACCGATCCGGTCTCGGCATCGACCAGGATGGCGTAAGGGGCGGCCGATTGGAAATCGCCGCCGCTCTTGCCGCTGGTGAGACCGAGTGCGCTCGGCGCTGCCACGGCGCCCGCAGCACCCATCACAAGGACGGCCGCAAGCGCGGCGCGGCGCAATGGCGAGGTCAATAGGAATGCAATCCGATTCATGACGGCAATCCGTCCATGCGGGCCATTCACGGGCCATTCAGATTTTGCGGGTGCGCCTTCCATAGCAACTGAGCGGTAGCGACACAATCCACGGACGCGGTAAATGCGCCCACAACGCAAATAGATGCCAGCCGACAAAGTTAACGCGTCGCCTCGCCGCCACGACGGCGCGCGTGCAGGCTGCCGGTGCCCGGCATTTCAGTGCCGGGGCCACCTGAATCCCTCAAATAACGCCTGCCCCCCAACAGTTGTAGACTTTTTCGACAAAGATTATGCGCAACATCACCGCGCATCCGTCGTCGAGCGCAGTCCGCGACGGGTGCGCAGAAGAAGCCCGCGTCGGAGGCGATTCAAACTGAACGCATCCCGCTCCAGTTGAACGCATCCCTTCTCGTGAGGGTCGCCCAAGCGCCGTGGCGGCGGCGGCGCATCACTGCCTGGGCAACTCGAATGGCGTTTGCGCATAGGCAATCAGTGGCGCGGTGGGCGACGTTAGGCGCTGGGCGGTCAGCGCAGGCCGCATCTGCGCGTCGCCGAGCGAATAAGGTCGTTCCGGCGGCAGCGGCACGCTACCGTCCAGCGTGGCACGCGAGGTCATCTGCGGCAGGAAAGGTTTCGCCGATGCGACGCGGACCGGCGTGGGCGCAGGCGCCGGCTCGCCTTGGCGCAAAGTTGCGATCAGCTGGCGGTCATCCGACCCTTCCAGCGGGGCCGTGCCGACATATTCGACCCGGACGGGCGCGAGGCCGCTGCCGTAAAAGCCCAGCACCTTGGCGGCGCCCACTGAGACGTCGATTAAGCGATTGTCGCTGTAAGGTCCGCGATCATTGACCCGGACGATCACCGATTTTGAATTGGAGAGATTGGTCACGCGGACATAGGAAGGCATTGGCAGCGTTGCATGGGCGGCCGACATTCCTTCCATGTCGAAGACCTCGCCATTGGCGGTCAGGCGACCATGGAAATCCGAGCCGTACCATGACGCGACGCCCTCGGCGCGATAATGCGGGTTTTCGGCCGGAACATAGGTGCGACCGGCGACGCTGTAAGGCACCCCCACGCGATAGACGCCGCCGCCTTTCGGGATCGGCTCACCGAGCGCGACCACGCGAGGACTGCTCGACGTGCCATAGCGGGGATCGACCGTGCTCAAGCGTTCCGACCCGGCGCAACCTGCAAGGATGATCCCGATCGCCGCCGCAACCAAGGCGGACAGGCCGGTGCGCAAACCACAGTGCGCGGGCTTGGCGCCAGCAGGCCGTTCCCCCAGCCACATGAGCAGCACGCACCCCAAATCGCGGCCAGCGCAGCTTCGCCGGTCCCGCCCGGATCCCAAATGCGCGTCGATTGGCCGTGAACACGGGTGAGGTTAGTCCCCTGCCCTGCCCGCAACCGGCCGAGAATCGCAGCCCAGAGCAGAGAATCACTGCCAAAAGCGGCTTTACAAAGGCAAATGGGGCAGATCGAACTTTCCAGAGGCGCCGCAGCAAGGTCCTGGATTCGATGTTCGCAGTCCGCACCAACCCGCTTGCCGCACAAATAACCTTCCGGCACCGATGACACATGCAGGAATTGGCAGATCGGATTATCGGCCTTTACGAGCGCCACGCCCGCGACTGGGACGCTGATCGCAACTCGGCAAGCTGGAACGACAGGCCATGGCATGACCGGTTCGTCGCCGCCCTTCCGGCCCGAGCGAGTGTTCTCGATCTGGGCTGCGGATCCGGGAGACCGGTCGCGCAACATCTTGTTGACCGCGGGCTACGCGTGACCGGCATCGACACTTCTGCAGCGCTCATCTCGCTATGCCGACAGCGATTGCCCGAGCAGGAATGGATGGTGCAGGACATGCGATCTCTGCAGCTCGATCGTCGGTTTGGCGGAATTCTCGCGTGGGACAGTCTGTTTCACCTCACGCCGAACGATCAACGCGGCATGTTCGACTTGTTCGCCCGCCATGCCGCGCCCTGCGCTGTCCTCATGTTCAATAGCGGGCCAGCGCATGGCGAAAGTGTTGGCTGCTATCGGGGCGATCCGCTCTATCATGCCAGCCTGAGCGCCGGCGAATACAGGGAGTTGCTGTCCAAAATCGACTTTGAAATCCTCGCTTATGTGGTCGAGGATTGGCAGAGCGGTGGAGGTCGCACGGCATGGCTCGCGCGGGCGCTCCGCTGAGGTCCTGCGATCCCCCTCGATCATATGCTTTGGGGATTTATAACGAGGGCGGCGCCTTAAAAATCCGCCTTCTCGGCCTTCGGCGTGCCGTAGTCGAACAGGTTCGAATTGTTCTCGGAGCAGACGTTCTCGGCAAAATTCCGCCTCACGCGCTCGTATTGCCGCAAGGCCTGCCAAGGCTGGTTGAACGTATCGGGGTCGTCGATGGTCATGAGAATTTCCAGCTTGGCGCCGTTTTCGATCAGCCGCCAGCGCTCCGTAACGTGCAGCTTGTCGCTGTGCGGCGTGCGGTAGTTGTCCAAAAACGTCTTGTCGTTCAGGCCGATGGTGTCGATAACGAGCGTATCGCCCTCGTAATGGCCGACCGAGTTCGCCGTACCAGGAGGGCTTCGGATTGGCGGAATGCGACGCGTCCAGCCGGATATGCCGCGTTTCGGCGTTGCCGTCGAAAATCATCGCGACCTCCCTTTGCGACGGCACGATGAACAAAGCCCCGCCGAGCAGCACGTCGAAGCCCGGAACGCCGGCAGCCGTGCACGAGGAACGCGCGGTGAACGCGAACTTGCCCGCGAGCACTTCGTCGTTGTCCTTTTTCATCACGTCTTTGGCCCATTGCTTCAGATTGGGGTTGCCGATGTCCCCGATGCGCTGGGTCGGCTGCCCTCCCCGGTCTCTCGATTCGTCGTTCGAAAGGTAGGGATGACTCGGGTCCTGGCTGACCGGCTTTGGCGAGCCGGGAACCGGAAGCAGGGCGCCGATGCCGATACCGACCCAGGCGGTCTGGGCAGTGGGCGAGAAATCGGGCGGGGCGTCGGCCGCCATCGCCCGTGGTCCCGCCAATGCCCCCGCGAGGGTTGCCGATACCGCCAGCAAAAGCAGTTGCCGCACTTCGTAAGATTTCCGCATTCTCTCCTCCGCAGTCTCCCCCGCCCCCTCCTTGGCCTGCAATCACAAGGCGATCTTCGAACAACGCATTAATCAGGCGGCAGGATTGAACTCATCTCCCACCCAAATTTCAACCCAATGAAGCTACGACGCAGCAGCCTGGCTTGCAAACACCGGAAGGCACCGTCCGCGAATGAGTGAATCACCATTGTCATGCCCCGCGAAAGCGGGGCATCCAGTAACCCCCAGCGAAGCGATTGTGCACTCATCGAAAATCCGGTGGTTACTGGACCACCCGCTTTCGCGGGTGGTGACATGGATCGAGGCACTTATTTCCGAACAATGCCTAACTTGGACATTTGTGACGGGCGTGGCGCAAGGAGACGCTGCTCGTGGTCGGCAGCGTTGCCCTCGATTGACTTGACGAACGAATGGTCGGTTGCGAAGTAAGGCCCCAATTCGGATGGCATTGGGCTGCAACGCGGTGCGGTCTCCACTTTGCCCTGCCCTGCCCTCCCCTCAGTCGTTTCGTGTTCGAAGACCAAGGAAGGGTGGCCGAGTGGTTTAAGGCACCGGTCTTGAAAACCGGCAGGGGGTTCACGCTCCCTCGTGGGTTCGAATCCCACCCCTTCCGCCATATGACGTTGAAATCATTGCACTATTTTTGACTTTTCTAAGTTAACCCCCGGATTAACTACCGGCCGCGCACTAGCCTATTGTGGGGCCTTACCAAATCCTGTTGCAGCCCGGGGGCCCTGCCCGGCAAATGCCCCCCGGCCGTACGGGCCTTACCGGTGCGTCGCAAGGCGGCCGGGCACCTAAGAGGCGGGCTTCGCGCGGCCAGTCCCTGCATTCATTTTAAGTTACTGCCGAGGCCGCCTTTTGGGCCTGGGCAGAGTGGAATGGCATCGGGGACGAACCGACAGTCGAGTACGAAATCCACTATCAGCCGCACCAAATCCCGATCTCAAGGGCGTGCAAGCTCGTGTGGAATTGTACCGACATCATGCCAGGCAGGTTGTTTGACTGGCTTTGCGAGCATGGTCTCGAAGTCAGTCGGCGGACCTACGCCGGGTGTGCAAGGGCTATCGTCGCTGATATTAAGGCGCGGCAGGTATTGACCGCGGCCTAGCTTTTGTTACTCGCGCTCCACGACAACCATGTCGTGGAGCGCATTTCGTAGCACCACGAGTACTACAGCTGGGCCGGCACATGACCCTATCCCCGCCCCGCGGCCCTCGGGCGTGCCTGTATCCAGCTTCGCGGTTGTGTACAACGCGGCCAGGGTTGCTGAGCGGGGGAGACGAGGCACCGTCCGCTTAGCACCCCATCGCGCCGGGCGGGCCGTTTGCTGTAACGACGCAATGGGCCAACAAGAGACATCGCGGGTGTAGCAAATCGCTTGCCTAAACCGGGCGGTTTCCATGCGATCGGGATCACGGTACGCTGCCTAAATCAGCGCGAGGATCAGCAATGCGACGGCGGGATTTCATCACGGGTCTTGGCGCAGCAGCGGGGTGGCCACTTGTAGCGCGAGCGCAGCGCCGGCCCCCGCCGGTGATCGGATATGTTAACCCCGGGATCGAAAGCACCGACGACTATGTGAGTGCTGCATTTCGCCGAGGCCTTGGTGAGCAGGGCTATGTCGAAGGACAGAATGTCGAGATTTTATACCGCCATGCGGAAGGCCAAAATTCTCGGCTACCTGCGCTGGTCGAGGACCTCGTGCGACGGAACGTCAACGTAATTGCATCGGTTGGAGCCGGCATCCTCTTTGTACGGGCGGCAAAAGCGGCATCCGCGTCGATCCCGATCGTGTTTGGGACGGCTAACGACCCGGTCACACTTGGCCTCGTGCCGAGCCTCAATCGCCCTGGCGGTAACGTCACCGGCGTGTTTTTCCTCACCGGAGCGCTTGTCCCAAAGCGACTTGAGCTGCTGCATGAGATCGTGCCCGCAATAAAGTCGATCGCCTTCCTCATCGATCCGACCGGCGGCGCCTCAGGACAAATCGTCGAGGCCGAAGCTGCCGCGCGCCTTCTAGGAGTTGATTTGACGGTCTTTTATGCCAACACCGCGGCCGAAATCGCTGACGCATTCGCAAGCTTTCCTTCGCAGGGCATTCGCGCACTGCTGCCCTCCAGCAACGCCTTTTTTTCCAATCAGCGCCATCAATTCACTGAGCTGGCGGCTCGCTATGCAGTGCCTGCAATATATCCGTATCGCGAATACGTCGAGGCGGGTGGTCTTATGAGCTACGGACCCAGCATTACGGATGCAGCGCGCCTTGAAGGCACCTATGTCGGCCGCATTCTAAAGGGCGAGAAGCCGGCCGACTTGCCGGTCCAGCAGTCCACCCGCATCGAAATGGTCCTGAACCTCAAGACCGCGAGGGCGCTCGGCATCGAGGTGCCGACCCCGACGCTGCTGCGAGCCACTGAGGTCATCGAATAGGAGGCTTACCGATGCGACGGCGCGAGTTCATCGCGGGGCTTTGCTGTGGGGGCACGTTGCTGGTCTTCCGCCCCCTTGAAGCGGATGCGCAACGGGAGCAGCGAGTACGGCGCATTGTTTGGTTATCCGCGCTCACCGGAGGTCCGTTCGAAATGACCGTGAGCGCAGCGCTCGAGAAAGAACTAGGGGCATTGGGTTGGACTGTCGGTGGTAATATGCGCATCGACTACCGCACGTCGGGCGGTGATCCCGACCGACTCGCCTCGGAGGCCGAGCAACTTGCGAAGCTTAAACCTGATGTGATCTTCGCGTTCGGGGGGGCCGCAGTCCGAGCGGCACAGTTACGAACCCGGACCATCCCCATCGTTTTCGTAGGTGGCGCCGACCCAGCTGCAAACAATTTGGTGAGCGGAATAGCCAGGCCAAAGGAAACGCCACCGGTTTCGCCAACTCGTTCGAGTCCCTGGGCGGCAAGTGGCTTAATTTGCTCAAGATGGCGGCACCACGACTGACCAGAGTGGCGCACCTCTCTGATCCACGACAAGTGCCCCAAACCCAGGTATTTGGCAGCGTAATCCGCGCGGCGGCGGCGCAACTCGGAATAACGATTCTAACAATGCCTGCCAGCAACTCAGATGAAATCGCCCGTTCGGTCGATGCGTTCGCGGCTGAGCCAAACGGTGGCCTTCTCATGACTGGACCGTATGTGGAAGATAACTTCCAATCAATCATGAGGTTGGCCTTGGAGCACAAGTTGCCGACAATGTTTGGAGCCGGAAAGATTGTCTCGGACGGCCTTCTTATGTCCTACGGACCTGATTTTGCTGAAATGGCTCGCGGCGCTGCGTCGTATATCGATCGTATTCTTCGCGGCGCCAACCCAAGCGATCTGCCTGTCCAGTATCCGACCAAGTTCCCGTTCGTCCTCAATCTAAAGACGGCGAAAGCCATCGGCTTGGAATTGCCCCCTGCAGTGCTGGCGCTCGCTGACGAGGTGGTTGAATAGTAGTATGGGCTTGGAATTGTCGGTTCAGGGTCAATCGCGTCGGTTAGCACCACGCGCCGCGGTGGCGGCTTGACCCCAATCAACGGACATTTTCCGAGTTCCCTACTGGTCACCGTTCCGGCGTGGGGGTAATCTTTGATGGGGCGTTAATCGGCTCGTGGGCGGAAAAACGTGGGGCTGCCGTACAGGGCGGGCATTGGGCGCAGAAAGCTTGGCCTGCTTTTTGTGGTTAGACCGCCATGATTTGGCTAATGTGGGCTTCAGACTGCAAGGTCGCCAGCCGGCCCAATCTATAGAGTATGGTTGCGGGTCCGACCATGCTGCCATCAACAGTTGCATGAAAGCGAGCCTTCGGAACCTACAAGAGAGCGCCTTGCACGGAGTCCCCAGAAGGGGGGGCGAACATGCGTAGCTGCCTTCTAGGCATTCTTGTCCTGGCTTCGAACATCGTGGGGGCCGGTTCAGCGTATGCCGCCAAACAGCTTCAAATCGCGCCGGGGGAGGTCATTTGTCGAGACCAACAACGCGCCCTCCAATACGTTCAGCGTCATTCGGATTTTGCGCCCGATGCGGCTTTTGAATGCTGGCCATTGGCGCCGTCAACGCAAGTGTTTGAATTGCAAGACGTGGGTTCGAATGTTCGCGGGCGCCGCATGGTGCAGGTACAGGTGGTGCAGCCGCATTTCGCCCCCTTTATCGGCTTTGCCTTTGTCGAGATTTCGCGGGCAGCGGGACCGACGGGCTTGCTTCGATCGGAGAACCCGCCCGGAGCACCTCTCATTCTGCATCCTAACTTTGATCTAGAAAGCAGTGGCTCCGCTTTGGCGCAAACAAGCCCGCCACCACCACAGGCGCGCGTGGCTGCGCGGCCCGCACAAGCAACGGAAAGCGCCGCAGTCGCTTTCAACACCCACGTGCAACTCCCGGATACCACAAGCAGACCTGTCGGTTCTTCCGAGTCTGCTTGGCTTTGGGTTGTTGTAGCTGTCTTTCTTGGACTGCTCTTATATATTCCATTCTCAATTGGCAATCGGCGTGCCCGAAAAATGCTGCTCCAGCAGGCGGTAGCCTCGATCGGAGCTACGATCCGAAGCCATTTACCCGCATTAGTGAGAAGGAGGGCGCAGTTAGTAGAAGTAGATGCATATGGCAAGCAATTTATCGGTAAGTGGATTAAAGAGATTGACCACTTTATCGAACATCATGTCTATTCCGAGCTAACTTCTGAACAACTAAAACTCCTCCGTGAAGAACACCAAGATATCAAGACATTCATATATGCCCTCGTGGAACGAACAACACTGGAACATCCAGCATTTCAATCGTTTTCAGATGACATGACTCCAAGCGAGTTTGAAGCATTTTGTGCCGAGCAACTTCGGCTGATCGGCTGGAAAGCTCGAGTGACGATGCAAAGTAGAGACCAAGGGGTTGATGTTGTCGGCGAAAAAGACGGCGTTCGTGTGGTACTGCAATGCAAACTCTATGCGCGACCTGTCGGAAACAAAGCGGTTCAAGAAGTTGCGGCAGCAAGAGCACACGAAAAAGCCCATTATGGAATTGTAGTAACGAATAACAGATATACCCGGGACGCTGAACAACTCGCGTCAACAAACAATGTCCTGCTTCTCCACTTTACTGATTTGCGACAGATCGATGAGTTTATTTGGCCTAACACGCGGGAAGCGGATCAGGGCGCCGACCCGCGCCTGAATATTGTTCCATTCAGGAAAGGCGCTAGCGCATGAGTACGGTGATGCTTTTCATCGTGATATTAGGATGACAGCGCAGTTCGTGTAGCAGCATATGCGGCGGTCTAGACCGGCTAGAATGTACTCTGTTTGATTGGAATAGTTTTTGGCTGCCGAACCGACTACTTGGTTTTATCGATTTTCCTCCAAGCCACAGTGAGATTGCGAAGATGCGTGCGCTCATAAGAATTGCTTGCGGGCTTGCGATGACCAGCGTCTGGCTTGTGCAGGCACGATCACAGTCGGGACAAACGGATAGCAACGACACGAAGGCTGCGCCAATCCCACCCCAGTACATTACAAGGACGCTGCCCTCCAATGAGGGATCGCGCTGCGCGAATGCGCGCGAGTACACTGATCGCATGCTCCAGAGCGGCAAGGTACTGAGTGGGATAGCGGGAATGTTCGCGACAGGGGTCTCCTGCCCGTCCACCCCTATCTACCAGAGGCCGGACGGTACCTTCGGAACAGGCACGGCGGCTGAGATTGCGGAGGAGCAAGCGCAATATGAGCGGTTTAGGCTCAAGCTTGAAGCTGACAGAGCGGCGGAAGAACGGCGGCACGAGGCACAGCAACAGGCGGCGACGGCAGAGGCAGAAAAGAAACGTCGCGCGCAGGCGACACAGGGTAAGGCCAATCCATCGCCTGCACTGCTTGAATATGAAGCGACGATGAGACCATTTCAAATAAATTTCGGAATCGCTTATGCAGCAGGGATATGTCAATTACGAAGCGATCGGTATTTCACGATTTTTAGGGAGGCCCGTCAACTGATATATGAAAATGAACGCCAACGTCACCGTCTCTCGGCAGCAGAATGGGCCGTTGCGGACGCGGACATGACCCAGGTCCTTTCTGACGTGCTGAGCAGGATCGGTACCCATAGCGTAGGCGGAAGCGGCATAAACCTCATCACCGCATGCCAAAAACTGGCGAATGGTCCTGAGCTGGATCAACTCGATGTGGTCGAGCGTAAGCTAACCGGAAACTATCACTAATTTAGGCCGAAACAAGCTCCAGGCCGGTCGCGGTTGAAGTTGTGGATTGACGAACAATGGTAGCGGGAGGTCATGACCCGTGTCTTTGACTGAGACGAAACCAGCGAGATTGTACACGTCGAAGCAGATGGGCGACGCCTGTGAGATGCTTGTCGCGGCCGAATTGACCCTTGCGGGCATCCCGGCTCTCAAGGTGCCGGATAACTGGCCCGGCTACGACGTGATTGCCCAGCCGCAAGATAGCTCGCCACCGCTGCGTATCTCGGTGAAGTTCACGTACCTACAAGGCAGGACAAGCCTTTGTGAGCTATTTCGTGAACGACACCTTTGATTGGCTGGCTATCGTTCTACTGAATTGCGACGACAAAAGAGAACGCCGAAGTTTTCTGATCCCTCGGAGTCTTGCCGACAGTACGGCGCGACAAAATAGCCCAACTGCAACAAACGCCGATGAGCGCTATTGGCGCATAGATGAGATCGCCAAACTGTTCCAGCGGTTTGAGGACAATTTCAATCTCGCGCGGCAAGATTAAGCTCAGGAGTGCGGCTTATTCTAAGCCGTAAGGCTGAGGTTCATGGCGCCGGCCCCCGATCCCGTAATCGCCCGGCCCGCATCCGATGGTATAGTGGGGTTGATGAAGTCCATCCCCATGGAGTAGACAATGCAAGCCGGTGACGCATCGCTCTCGCTCTCAGACGCGGGTAGTTGGGGCGTCCCTTATTTCTCTTCTATTTCTCAGTTCGTTTGTCCGGTGCCAGGTCGGCTCAGCCCGCGATCGCACCAGATTTACCGGAGGGCATGATCATGACCGACCAAAGGGATACGTCCGTCATGACCAACAAGGAACTGTTTCGAGAGGTAGCCGCCAACGGGTTTGAAATCCTCGAAGGGGCGACAGCCGCGGGACGATGCAGAGTTAGCGGAGTGGTGTCGGCGCCATATTGAAAGGCACCGCGAGGGCGATGCTATCATTGCTAGTGGACAGCCGAAAAACTGAACTCATCGAAAATCCGCGTCAACGAATGAGAAACGCGATGGCAGCCGCCGTCGCAGGACAACGGCATGCGGCGTGAGAACGATCTGTGCCAGCTGATGAGTAACCTGGAACAGACCGCCCCACTGTGCCGGCCGAAATGCCGAAAAGCCGGCAGAGATCAAACGCTCGGCAGCTCCGCGTCCGGGTCCGACCGCAATGCCTCGGCGGCGCTTTCCCATCCCTGCCGCATCGGACACCTATGGGTGTCCCACTTTTCCCATGAGGCGTGCCACCGGCTGCCCGGCAGTGCGTCCTCCAGGTTATGGTCAAGGAACACCCGGATATCCGCACGCAGGTCACCGCAGAGCAATTGCTCCCCGTCGAGGTGGCGGAGGAGAAGCCGGAGTTCCACCAAGGCCTGTTGCGCATCCTCCGCCGCATCCAACAGTTTCTGCGCGGGTATCTCGGCCTTCAACACCGTACGGATGGCTGCGTCTAAAGCCCGCTCGGTATCGCGCGCATTGCGTTCCGCCTGGCTCACTGCTTTTTCTGTGGCCGCAATGGCAGCGCGGGCAGCCGCGAGGTGATCGGCAGCGTCTGTCTCTGCGGTGCGTGCGGCTTTGATGTCCGTAGCGGTACGGCTGCCGCCGGCGATCTCGGCCGCACGTTGGTCACGCGCGGTCGCGACCGCAGCGGTGCACGACGCAAGGGTGGTCTCGGCTTGTGCGGTGGCCTCATTGGCGGTGGCCAGTCGGGCGCGGGCCGCTGCGACGGCACCTTCGGCCTCGCCGTGCTTTTGAATGGCGTCAGCAAGCGCCGTACGTTCGAGACTGCGCGCCGGCTGACTGCGACTGCGACGGATTCTGACTACATTCGCCGGCATGTTCAATACTCAGGTTTAATCCGCATGGCCGACGGAAACATTTCCGCAAAGCTTGCGGCGCCTCGCGACAGCTGTTTCAGCGCATGGTCTGCGGCAAGGCGCCGGTCGTGCGCACGGCGACGATCCAGCGGCCCCTTACCGACAACGGGCATACCTTTGAAATATGGGGGTTGATGGTAGCCACTTGCTTCGGTCTCGCGATCCGGTTCTTCTTCGCTCATTTCGCCGACGCTGCCGGGGGCGACTTTCTCAAGCAGCTGCAAAGCACGGTCGAAGTCTGCCTGCTTGGTTAGCTTGGCTTCGAGGAAACTAATTAACTCCACACTTGCTTCGTGGTCGATTTCGTCGGGCATAGCGTCAAAAGCGCCCTCTGGATTTTGATAACGACGCGGGCGGCCTGCCAGCCCAGCACGAAAGCCGGCGATATAACCATCACTCAACATTCTTGGCATGTGTTTCTCCTTAGTTTCGGGGCCAAGGAACGGCCAACGGGGGTTTTGCGAAAGAGAACGCATTGCGGGTTGATGGCATGCGGGCGCGGGCGAGAACTTCATCGCTGATGTGCAAAGGGCGCTTTGCACTGGCAGCAAGCGTGGCGGCGCCGCTGCAAGCATTAGAGAGATCGTCCGCACCACCATAAGCGGGGTGGTCGACGCGGTCGCGCGTTGTCGAGGTTTTCCGTTCGAGGCCGGCGAATTGGGCTGCGAGCCGCTGATTGTCGACTAAGCGCAGCCGGCCCGAGGTGAACAGCGGCAGCACGTCGAGATAGATTTGACTGCGGTCGCGTTCAGAAACATCGTATTTGATACTATTGCGCTCAAAAGCACCGCTGACCCACCCTGCCGAGTATCGGTCCCCTGTCGTGCGGGTTATCCGGTAACTCTTGAGGAAATTGCTGACCTCGACCGTCGTCAGCGCCGGGTCAAACGGTGCTTGCCGTTCAAACACCGCATCGACGATCACAATGTCATTTTCTTTGTGGGTAACTGCGGCGCTGAAGGCATCGTGCCGGCCGCCGCTGGCGTAAACAAAAGCGGTGTACGTAGTGCCCGGAATTGGCGGCCTGACCATAACGCCGCGATCAGTTGCGGCCTCGATCAAAGCCGGATCGAGGAAAGTTGATATATCGTCGCGAAATTCTCCAAACCACTCCGACTTGGCAGCGAGCGGGTCGGCGGCTTGCGCGGCGGTGATAAGGGCGCTGTCGAGAGTGGGATTAAAGACCGTTGATGCGCCCGCAACGATAAGCGTGTCAGGATCGTCTTTTCCAAAGTTCGAGAACCGTGAATAGATGAGGCCGGTCTTTTTGTAAGGCGACGACATGATTGCCAGCATGCCGTTCGTCGTTGCGAGGCCGGGCAGGAGAGCACGCGCCGCCTCGATGTCCGGCGTCGCGCTGCGCTCGTCCCGTAAAAATGACGCTTCGTCAATCAGACCGAATAATAGTGTACGTCCCCGCAACGAGCGATAGTCGGCAGCCAAGGTTGTAATGATGTTGCCGTTGCACAGCCGAATTTCATCGGCCGTAATTTCCCGAATTTCACGCCGCAATATTGGTGAACTTTCGAGATAACCTTTGCAATAATTGAGGAGGATTTCGGCCTGTTTTCGCGTTGGGGAGATACATGCGCAAACTCCGGTTTCGCCCGGTGCCAAATGCGCTGAAGGATCGCTCAAACAAGCGGCGTGAACTGCAAGCGCGGCGCCCATGCGCCCTTTGCCGCTCCTCCGGGATGCGACCACGATCAATTCTTTTACGGGCTTGCTGGGCGGTGTACGGCTGCCGGCCACAGGGGCGAATAGTTCACGTTCGGCTGCACTGAGTGTGCGCCCGTGCGCGGCTTTGACGACGGCAAGCCAAGTTTGCCAAGTCGAGATATCTCCCAGCGCCCCGCCGAGCAAACGTTTGTCGCTTAGGGCTCTTTCGATTGTGATGAGCGGGCGCATCATTCGGCCCCGGCAGCTGCGAGATAATCGTGAAGCGCCGGTGTCACATCGCGTGCATGGCGGTTTAGCCCGAGACGAGACGCAAGCCGGACCAACGTGGAACTAATCGCGACGTGCTCGGCAAGGTCGATGGTCTCGCCCATCGCCAAGCGCGCCTCCAGGCTCTCGGCCAACACACTCAGTGCTGAAAATCTGCGGATCAGCTGTCGGCGTGCCTCCGACATCTGCGCATCGCCGCCCGCATCCGCGGCCAAGGCCGCGCACAAATCATGATAACGGCGGGCGATGGCGGATCGGCCATCAACGCCCGGCAAAACGGCGCCGTTGTTCGTGATACGGCTTCTGGCCGTTGGTTTGCGCGTCGCTAGACCTAGGTTGGGCATGGGCAAGCCCTGTGCAACATGCTACAATCATACCGTGAAATTGTTGCGAACACAACGCAAAAGCGGGGGTGCAGCCGGGTGTTAACGGGCGCTAACGGCTAAAACACGTGTAGAAACAATGTTGGACGGCGGTTGCATGCACCGCCAGGGGAGGGGCCGGCAGGTTTTTATTTGGTGGTCGGACGCCCTCACTTTCCATTTTTCTCGACACTCAAAACACTGCCCCATTCGTTCAATGCGTCATAAACCGCGTCAGCGATCACGGTAGCGTCGGCCTGGCTAATCGAAAGGGAATCCCCAGCGGCTTGCTTCCCGTGAGTGTTATGGGCGTTTTGTACGGCGAGCCTAATGATGATTTTGAGTTGATGTTCGGTTGGCATCGTTGTCTCCCGTAAAGCCGGCGTGACCTCCATCCGATCCGTTTAATGCTTGCGATCCAGGGTCGTTTTGAGGCCCTTTAGGAGCGAACCCCGGCCGCGCCTTTCGTCCGGTGCTTCACGTTCAGCGCCGTGCCGGCACCAAGATTTCCAAGCGGACATCCAATCAAACGAAAACGGTTGCCGGGCGCGGTGCCAGTCCAGGAAAGCGGCGAACCGGGCAGCAATTTCGTCTTCGGTCCAATCGGGATTGATGTCCCACGCCGCCGCAAGCTCGGAACTCGCCAACCACCCAGTTCTCCGGAAGCGGGATGCGGCGGCGGCATTGAACGCGATTGCTTCGCAAGCGGGCACCCGCACCGTCTGAAAAGCGCGATGAACCTTTTCCTCCTTTCAAAGGACTTTCATTCAGAAGGGGGCTTCTATTTTCCGCGTCAGCGGTAATAAAAGGGTTCCTCCCGGGTTCATATAAGGGTTCGGGCGGTTCTGACACCGCCCTTACAGGCACGTCTAGACCGCCCTTACAGGCACGTCTAGACCGCCCTAAAGGGTCCTTCAGGGCGGTCGCTGCGCCGCCCTTGCGAGCACGCCGGAACACATGAGGCAATTCGAGCGGCAACATGTAAACATTCGTGGAATTGCGGCCATTGCCGCCGCGCGCGGTACGGCGCAGCCACCCGCCATCGACAAGTTGTTTGACCGCCCTTTGCACGGCCCGCCGGTCGCTATCCAGGTCTCGCGCCAAGGTTTCAATCCCGGGCCATGCGGTTTCCGTACGAGCATTGAAATACCGACAAGCGAGCACGACCGCAAGCGCAAGCGGCAGGCCGCGCGCTTGCCTATCTGTGGCAATCGCTGTGAGCCAATTCAACTTGCGGCGCGTAAAATCGGCGGCGCTCAATCGTTGATCCCACGCAACATGTTGTACGCCAAATCGATCTCTTCACTCAGCGCTTTTCTGCGCGTGCGCGCCTCCGGTGCGGTCTCCGTTATTTTCTCCATTTCCCTTTCGATTTGGCCGACAGCCAGGTGCAGCAGCCTGATACTCATCATCGTCGGTTAGCGTCTGCATTCTGCGTCGGTCATACTCATCGTCGCCGGTTAGGGCTTCTCAGAATCGACTTAGTCACTTTTTTCGAGCAGGCCTCGTGTTTGGAGCTATTGTGTAGTTCCATTCGCCATGAAAGTCATGAGGAAAGATATTAACGAGTGGCGAGTTTGCGCCGTCTGAGACCTTGAGGCCTTTCGGGTATTTACTCTTCGTCGAGTTCAGCACGTACGGATGCAGGCCCGTCTCGGTAGTCGTAGCGGCGATGAGCTCGACGATTGTGCGGAAAGCTTCGCAAGGGCTTGCCGCGCCAGTTGATGCTGATGAAGGAAAAAAGCCGGTGTTCGATTTTATTCCACTTGCTGAGTCCCAGGGGGTAAGTGGCACACCGTGATCGGCAACTTGAGTTCGTCAGCCAGTTTTCTATGAGTTCGATTTTCCACAGACGGACGCGGTAGCCATTCGATCCACCGCCGTCAGCGGTCACCAATAGGCCCTTGGGTTTCGGATAGCGTTTCTTTTCCCATGGCCTTCCACCAGCGGCGGATGGCGTTTACCGCGAAAGCGGCAAGTGTCGTGATCCGTTCCTACACTGACCCAGCCAGTATTGTTGTTGATGTCATAAACACCGTACGGTATGGCGCGCCTTTCAGCTTGGGATCAGATCGAAGTCGTGTACATTGACCTCTTCGGGCGACCCTTTGGGTCTCCATTCGCGGCCCGCATTCTTGAAATTGCCGACCAATTCTTTCTTTTTCGTATCGACCGAGATGACCGGCTGGCCATCTGTCAAAAAACTGTCAGCGCTTTTTGTTGATGTATTCAAACTGAGCATTCCGGTCCATATGCTGGCTTCCTTCGTGGGATTTTCGGTTGGCCTGCAAGCTATAGTGCAGCTTGTGCAGGCAATTCCCAACGACCGGATAGCTGATCTCGTGTCCTTTGCCTTTCAACTCCTCACATAGCTTGCGCAGGCTGAGCGACGTCCACAACTGCCGCCGCATCGGGTCACCTCGTGTCGCCGGTTCGAGCAGCGACTTAAGGTCAGACAGCAGGGTTTGGGCCCTCGGATATCCTCGATTTACGTCCGCCGCCCTCCCGCCGTATCCGGTCATTTCCAACTGAGGCACGATCTTGGAGATCTTCAAGCCCCCGATATATTGTCCGCCGAGCCAGCCCGGTCGCCTCAGCTACGGCGCTCACGCCGCCGTGTCCGATCATTGCGCGATATCCGACGCCGCCCAGCGCCGTCGGCTCCGCTCATCCAACAAAGGAGCCATCGCCTTCCAACGTTTTCGAAGAGTTCTGATGTCAGAAGCGCTTATCACGCGACAATACTATCGCCGCTTGATTCTTCTTCAGGGAATCCCCAAGCGACAATTCTTACAGAGTGTGATAAAATTAACTCAGTTATTTCCTAGGGCCCTTAGCGTCTGCATTCTGCGTCGCAACCGCTTTTTGCACGCCAGCTTGCGGCGTTTAGTTTCAGCCACCTCTTTTTCTGCGGTTTCGAGTTCACGTTCGGCATCCGCAATCTGCTCTTTGAGGCAACCATCGGAAGTAGCTTGGTGATTCGGTGGGCTGCACGACGCGCCTTCTTCACTTCCCCCAACACGATGACAATATCGGGGAACTTTGATCGGTCGGGAACTGCGTAGCAGGCCGACGCAATCTCATAAAGCGTCGGCGCCATAGCGCATAGCTTTTCCAGCATCACCCCGCCATAAAT
Organism: uncultured Alphaproteobacteria bacterium; assembly: GCA_963844635.1. GTDB lineage: Bacteria > Pseudomonadota > Alphaproteobacteria > Rhizobiales > Xanthobacteraceae > JAJPKK01. Next base: position 75,860 of record CAWJPD010000005.1, on the reverse strand, counting down.
AGAGTAATCCATGTTCTTGTTCACAAGGCAGCTTCCCACCATCATATCGATCTGAACGGCAATCTCCTCTGGCATTGCCGGTCGGTTCAACTTGTTCCAATGTTGCCGTAATTCAATTATATTATCGAGAACCCATTTCGCTTGTGTTAGGTCGCTGCTTTCCCATTCCCATATCTTACCGCTTAATCTATCAAATGAGGCGACCGCCTTCCGGAACTGGTTGATAACTTCTGGCAAGCCAGTTTTTTTTCCGAAGGGGGGAGTAAGATTTTTCGACATTTCAATGTCCTCGCGATGTGTTGGCATCGTCATCGCCGCAACGTGCATGCATCATCAAAATGATGCAAAGCCGTTCGACGAAATTTCGGAGTTCTGTGTCATCGTCACTAGAAGCGAGCCGAACAATGCGGCCCGCGAGCGTGACCGCGGCAATGGCAGCGGTCAGGGGCGGCACCCCGCGTTCGACCTGAAATCGGCCCAATGCCTGCGCCTCCAAATGCGCCGCACGTTCCATAGTGCGTCCGGCTTCCAACTGTCGTGCGTTGATTGCCATTTTGCTGGTCTCCCTCGGGGTTTCACATTTTTAATATATACCCGCGGGATTCTCCTATGCGCGTGTTGTCTTCAACCGTTGCTGCCATTCGATCAGATCAACTTCCCTCCAGCCGATGGCGCGAACACCGAGCTTGACGGGTTTGGGAAAGGTGCCTGATTTGATTTGTTCGTCGATGGCGGTCCGCCGGATGCCGACATATCGCGGCAGATCACGCTTCCTGATTATTCGTCTAAGTTCTGGCATGGTGTACCTCCCGGTTTGCTACGCCGCGCTGCGGCGCCTACCGGTTTAAATACTGCCAAAGCTGATGTGCTCGCAACAAAGTAAGGGGCGGCAATAAATAGCGTCGAATTATTACCCCCCCTTTGTGCGGAGCAGGGCCTGTAAATGCGGAGGCAATCTCTCAAAACGTAGCCGCCCCTTTGCCAGTTCATCTTTCAAATATGCAATCAAAGCACGGCGTCCGCGGTAGTGCTCTTTCTTCACCGTTTGTTCGAACTTTTGAAAGTCCCGTTTATCTTGTTTGTCAAAGCGAACCTCGAACAAATCGTGATAGGCCATCTTGTAGGGGCTACGGCTCCCGCGCTCGCGGTGCTCTGCCGCCCATTCCTCGATGCAATCTGCCAAATGCATGGCTTCAGAATAATTTTTGTGAGGCGCCCCCGGGCCGCGCACGGGGATTTTCATTGCCGCAGCAGCAATCAAATTCGGGCCGTAGCAACGGACCAGACGGCCGAGAAGCTTTTGGTGGGCCGGACTGAGTTGGGACGGCTTGCGATCTGTCATCGCCGGGCTTCTGCCAGCGAAACGACTTTATCAGCGCCCAAGTCAGCGGGCGGACTTGCACAGTAACGTGCCCATTCGGCCATCAACTTGCGGCGTTTTTCAAAAAGATCGCCCCGCCTGTAGGCGGCCTCCACCTTGTCGCCCACGACATGCGCGAGCGCCATCTCGACAACGTGATTTGGATACGCTGTACGTTCGGCCGCCCAATCGCGGAAACTCGATCGAAAACCATGAACGGTTTCGCCTCGGCCCATTCGTTTTAGAACCGCCGCCATCGCCATATTCGAAAGGCCGCCTTTTGTCGGGCCAATAAATACGAATGGGTTGCCGTCTTCTCGCGGCGTTTCGCGGAGAATGTCCAGGGCGCGATCGGTCAACGGCACGCGGTGCTGCTTGCCGGCCTTCATCCGGCCTTCCGGCACGATCCAGACCTTGGCCTTCAGATCGATTTCATCCCAACGCGCTCCGATTACCTCGCCGGTTCGCGCGACACTCAATATCGCAAATTCAAGGGCGCGGGCGGCAATGCCCTCGCGCTTTTGCAAGGCTGCCATGAAGGCCGGCACTTCCACAAAAGGTAACGCGGCGTGGTGATCGACTTTTTGGATTTGCCCGCGGGCCGGCAAAACTTCACTCAAATGCCCGCGCCAACGCGCTGGATTATCGCCGGTCCGATAGCCTCGCACGGTTGCCCAATCGAGCACACTTTCAATCCGCCCACGCACTCGATTCGCAGTTTCGGTCTTTTTGTGCCAAATCGGCTCGATAACTTCAAAACCAAACCGGTGTCGATCGATGCGACCGGCAACCGCCCAATTTTCGGAAATACATAATCCCGCAACGTCGCCAAAAACTGCGCCCGGTGCTTCGCATTCTTCCATTTGCGTTCATGTTGATCGAAATACTGCCGTGCGGCTTGCTCGAACGTGAGTGCCCGCGCCGCCGCGAGGGCTTGTGTAGCGCGTTGCTGTGCCCGTGCGTCCAGCGGGTCTAAGCCGTCCAGCAGCAGCTGCCGCGCCTTGCGGGCGCGCTCGCGGGCCTCCTTAAGGCCGATGGTGTGGGTCGGGCCTAGGCCCATCCACCTTTCACGCCCGCCGCGTTCGAACCGCAGCAGCCAAGACTTCGATCCCGCCCTCGTAACTTGCAGGTAAAGGCCATGCCCATCGCCGTGCCGGCCCGGCTCCCGCAACTTTGCAACCGCCTTCTCCGTCAATGCCATCGCTTGCCCCTTCCGCCTAACTGCCGCCGCCCCCGGCCCAACCCCCGGATCGGCTACCGGTCCTTAGCGGTTAGTATCGGGCGGCTGCGGGCAGCAAGTAAAGGGAAAACTTCTATGCAGCAATGGCTTGATGGAGCTTTAGCGGTGCCCCGCGGGCCTTAACGGGTTAGGCGGAGGGGGTCACCCCTTCCGCCAGCGATATGTGAATTGAGTGCTTCAGGAGCGACTTCAGGCTCCCGCGTTCCAAACTGGCAAGAGGCAATCATTGAGGTCATTCGTAGGCCCATCGCCTCCTCTCACAAGCCCCAAGCTGCCAAAGCCGCCTCTGATTCCTTAGGGTCATCCTTGGTACTATGGTACTATAGACGGTCTGGCGGGTAAGACCCTGTGGCCTTGGCAATCCGCGCAATGCCTACCGCCTCCTGCCCCAGCATGTCTCGCACTGTCGTGAATTGCTGGCGGGTGAAGCTGGGCTTTCGGCCTAGTACCTCTGCACAGGGGTTATGACTCGTTGAGTGGGGCTGGGTAGGCGCGGGCCATTTTGGCGCGCGCTTTTTCTGGCGTGAACATCCAATTTATTCGTGCACCGCTTTTGTTTCTTTGGCGCTCCCACGCGGCGATCTCGAAGGCAAGCAATTCACGATTGTCGATGCGACGGTCGAGGCACTGGCTGCGAAGGACGCCGATTTCGATTTCGACCATGTTGAGCCAGCTTGCGTGCCTGGGGGTGGGATGGAATTCGAGGCGGCGTAGGATACGCCGCGCTTCCGGCGCTGGAAAGGTTTGGTAGAGCGCGCTCGCAGAGTGGGTCGACAAATTGTCCAGCACGACCCGGATTTTGTCGGCCTTGGGAAAGTGCACGTCGACCAGATCGCGCATGCAGTTTGCGAAGTCCTCTGCCGCGCGTCGGTCTGTGACCTTCACCTTGCGCCAGGATTTATGGGCGTCGAGGAAGACGAAGAGATTGGCCGTGCCATTGCGCCGGTATTCGCAGTCGAAGCGCTCCAATTGTCCCGGCTTGGCCGGGATTGGCTCGCGCACTTCGCCGATGAGCTGAGTTGGACTTTCGTCGAAACAGACGACCGGACGCTTGGGATCCACTTCCTCGTTGTACAGGTCCAGCACATCCTCCATCCGGGCCACATATTCGGCATCAACCGTGGGAATGCACCACATGTCCTTGCGCCAGGGCTTGAGATCGTTTTCCGCAAGGCGGCGTCGAACCGTCTCGCGGGAAAGCCCCTTGTGGGCCGTCAGCTTGACCATCTCGCCAGCCAGAAGTTCCAGCGTCCAACGACTGCGCCCGGCCGGCGGCTTCGAGCAGGCCGTTGCGACCAAGAGCGCTTCGTCCCTGCCGGTGAGTTTGCGCTCGGCGCCACATCGCGGCTCCTCGCTCAAGGCGGCTTCAAGGCCACACTCCACAAATCGGCGCTTGGTGCGATAAACCGTCGATCCACCCACCACGATCGTTCGTTCGATCGCCTCATCGCTGGCGCCGGCATCGGCCGCCAGAAGGATTTGCGCCCGCTTCAATTTCCGAGCCGCACATGTGCCGGCGCCCAGCATCCGCTTAAGGTCCGCACGTTCCTCGCGGGTTAGATCAACGCGATAGCGGATATTCATCAGGACCTCCTTGTGATTCGAGGCCCAGTTGAATCAATCTATGTGGCGTGGACTCCGTGCCCCCCAGCTTCACCGACAAGCAAGGCCAGTATCTGGCCTTCATTCACGCTTATGCCCTCGTCGTCGGCCGACCGCCCGCCGAAGCCGATATCCAACGGTTCTTCGCCGTCACCCCGCCCACCGTCCACCAGATGGTGCTAACTCTCGAACGCCAGGGCCTTATCACGCGTATCCCCGGCAAGGCGCGAAGCATCCACCTTCGCGTCGATCCGGAACTTCTCCCAAAGCTCCAACCCGTCATATCCTCTGTGCAGAGGTACTAGGTGGGCTCGCTCGCCGTTGGCCTTGGCATGGTCAATGCCAGCCCGCTGAGCGGCCTTGGTAGCTTCGGCCTGTGCTTGGGCGGTGGCGGCCATGAACGCTATCAGGGCGTCTCTGACAGCTTGCTGCATAGGGTCCTTGGTTGCCCCATCGAAGATCATAGCGTTGATGACCGTCTTGATGACCACGCCCCGCCTCGTGAACTCGCGGATGGTGTCGGTCACGTCGGCATAGTTGCGGCCGGCTGCTCGAAGCGTTGCAACTCCACGGGATCAGGATCGGCATTTCTTTTACCAATCCACCGACGCCCTAACTAGCTGATGCCGTTACGCGGTAGACCCTGCCGAAAATAAGCTATGGAAGCCTGTGGGAACTCCACTGCCCTGCTCGCCTTGCCAAGTTGCTGAAATCACTTTGGAAAATTACACCCACCCCTTCCGCCAATTCAGAATGGAACTGCGAATACGGTCGGCTGCCGAATTTACGCCCGCTGGCGGCAATTGTACGACGAAACTTGGGACGCTCCTCATCGCTCCCCTTTCCGGCCCGTTCTCGGCGACATAGTCAAGCCGAGAAACACCATCACGGCTTGGTTAAGCCGGACCAAATCCTCGTCATCCAGCCGCCCGATCCGTTCGCCGACCTTCGATTTCGAGACGGTGGTGATCTTGTCCACCATCAACCGAGAGGACGAACGCAGGCCGTTGATCTCATTCGGCTCTACCGGTAGCCGGAACAGAGGCGCTTCAGTCGGGTCTGTGGAGAAGGCGCAGATCGTGATCGAGGCTGTCGCATCGAAAGCATCGTCCTGAATGATGACGACGGGACGCGGTTTGCCCGCATAGTCGTTGCCGCCGGAGACGGTCCAGATGTCCCCCCGCCTCATCATCGTCCGAGTTCGGATGCCGCATCGATGAACGCTTGGTCCTCGGCGGCATGTTCACTCGTCGCTACGGCCAAGGATTGCCGGTGCGCCTCCGAACGAAAGGACGACGCGCGCACGTCCGGCACCCAAATCTGGATTGGCCGCAGGCCCTGAGCGCGCAGCCGATTACGATGTTCCCGCACCTTCAAGCGCGTCGGCTTTGCGCCTTTTGCTTGCGGCATGAATCAGACCCTCGATATGGTTACATGTAACCTATCATGACGCGCGGAAGATGGCCAACGCTTTCCGGGCTGACGGCGGTCCGGCCTGCTCGCGCCAAAGCGGTCACAGTTCAGCTCGCCTTGCGCGACAGCGTGAGCGGCAAATCCAGCTCCACCCGATCGTGCATGACCTTTGGAGTGATCCGTCCGCGCTCGCCGCGTTCGAGGCGGACCAGGCCGTAGCCTTCCATCGTGCGCAGCGTGCGCGACAGGTTCGACTTGGCCTTGCCGGTGATCCGCGCCAGCTCGTCGAGCGAGCCGGGCGCCTTCTCGGCAATGACGTGGAGCAGCTCGCGATTACCGGCGGAGAGCACTTTGGCGAAGGACTCCGTCGAGGTGAACCAGACCTTCGGCTCGCGGGCGGCGACGCGATGGTCGCCGCGCGCGACGGCCATGGTGCGCGCCTTCATCTCCTCGTAACTGGCGATGCCGACTTTGAGCGTCGTCATGGAATTACTCCTCTCTCACGTAGCACCGCCTCCACGGTCTTCCAGAAGTCGGCGAGCAAGGTCGCCGCGTCCCGGTATTCGTAGGGCCGGATGCTCCGCAGGCGGTGATGATGATCCTGCGGGGAGCCACGCTTCTGCCGGCCGACAGGATGCGCGTTGTCGAACCCGACCAGCCGCTCACCATCCGGCCCGTGCAGCGCGAGCGAGTAGTCGATGCCGTGTGGCTTCTCCGGCGATACCGGCACCCGCGTCACCACGAACCTAACCCAGTGGCCGCCCTCCGGGTCGACCACGAGAACCTGCCCGTCGAGGTCGAGAAGCACATCGAGGGTCGGATCGCGTGGATCAGTCACGGCATACAGTTATCATACTGAAGCAACTTAACCAAGAGAGGGCGATTTGGGCGGTCGCGGGATGGGCGGTCGTTCGGTGCATTGATATCATTGACCTTTCGGCCAGAAGCGCTGTCAGGCTGTGCGCTTCGAGATGGGTCTTATGGCCCCTAAAGAAAGCGGCGACGGTTTAGATCGGAAAAATCAGCATTGATAAACATGATGCGGCCGTGATCCCTCCACTTACGCACTCGCGGCTCAGACCAGGCGATCCATCACCATCAAATGCGGAAACGAAGAAACACGAGGCTGCCAGTTCCTCAGAAATCTAAAGTGTCGGCAGAGGGAATGTGATAATCGAACAAATGCAGGTTATTCTCCGCGCAGATGTCTTCGACGCTTTCGCGCTGTGCGCGCCGGTATCGCCGCATCCCCCACCAAGGCTCATAGAAGGCATCGGGGTCGTCAACCATGAAGCTTGCTTCCAGCATCTGACCGTTATCGGTCGTGCGCCAGTGCTCGACCACATGGAGCTTACCCGTGTGCGGCGTGCGATAGACATCGACAAACGATTTATCGTTCAGGCCTATGGTGTCGATCACCAGGGCGTCACCCTCGTAATGCCCGACCGACTCGCCATACCATGAGGGCGTCGGGTTTTCCGAGTGCGCGACGTTCATATAGACGCGGCGTATCTGCTGGTTTTGCGCAAAGATGATCCAAACCTCCTTGGGCGTTTGCAGGAAGTACGTGGGTTCCACGCCGCCATAGCCCATGAAGCTCGGAACGCCTGCCGGCATGCAGCTTGAGCCGGGCGTGAACGCGACCTTGCCCGCCAGGACCTCGGCATTGTCCTTTTCCATGCGCTCCTTCACCCAAGGCTTCAGGTTCGGGTTGGCAAGGTCGGCAATGCGAAAGGTCGGCTGCCGGCCTTGGCCGTTATTCGGAGTAAAAGGATGCGCGGGGTCCTGGCTGACCGGCGGCAAATGGCCGGGAACCGGCTCGAAAAAAGGACCGGCGCCATTTTGGGCGACCCAGCCAACATTATTCGATGAGAAGTCCGGAATGGTCTGCGTTCGGGCCGGCACCGGCACCACCATGACCAATATCACCGCCGCAAAGATGCTGCCCGCAAGCGACTTTTCTCTGAAGGTAAACGAACACATTCTCCTATGTCCTCCCACCACTTGCGCTGCCCACCGTCCATCAACGCGTCGGACGAAGGTCTTGTGGAGCAGCATCGCATGATGCCGCATCCCCGAAGATACATTGCAGGAGATTTAAAGCAAAAGACGAAGCTCGATTCAGAAAGGCGGCCCCAGCCAAGGGCCAACTCGCCCAAGTTACCGCTGCCCCCGTTTTCGCTCTTGTCAATTTCGTTGTGCAGCGCAACATTGCACGGCGAGGGAAGAGAGGATGGCTTTTTTCGAGATGACCGACGGGTCCGGGGCGGTCCGGCCCTGCTATGCCGATATCCACCGCTGGGTGGACGAGGTCGGCATTGATGGCCTGCGGGCGCGCCTCGCCGAAGCCGAGACGATCTTTCGCCGCATCGGCATCACCTTCGCAGTTTACGGCGAAGGCGGCGACCCGGAGCGCCTGATCCCCTTCGACCTGCTGCCGCGCGTCTTTTCGGCCGCGGAATGGCGCATTCTCGACCGCGGCATCCGCCAGCGGGCGCGCGCGCTCAACGCCTTCCTTTACGACGCCTATCACCGCGGCGAAATCATTCGCGCAGGCATCGTCCCTGGCGACTTGGTCTACCGCAACCGCGCGTTCGCGGTCGAGATGATCGGCTTCGACCCGCCGGGGCGAGTCTACAGCCACATCGTGGGAATCGACATCATCCGGACAGACGAGGGCGGCTTCCAAGTGCTGGAGGACAATTGTCGCACGCCATCCGGCGTCAGCTACATGTTGGAGAACCGCGAGATCATGCAGCGCATGTTCCCGAAGCTGTTCGACCAAAGCCGGGTCGCGCCCGTCGATACCTATCCGAACGATCTGCTCGCCACACTCAAGGAAGTCGCTCCGGCTGGTGCCGGGAGTGACCCGACCGTGGTGGTGCTCACCCCCGGCTCGTACAACTCCGCCTATTACGAGCACAGCTACCTCGCCGACCTGATGGGCGTCGAGCTCGTCGAGCCGATGGACCTCTATGTCGATGGCGACCGCGTGTGGATGAAGACGACGCGGGGGCCGAAACGCGTTGACGTGATCTATCGCCGCATTGACGACGACTACATCGATCCCCTCACCTTTCGCCCGGACAGCATGCTCGGCGTGCCCGGCTTGTTCGGCGCCTATCGCGCCGCCGGAGTAACGCTGTGTTCGGCCCCGGGCGCCGGGATCGCCGACGACAAGGCGATTTACCTGTTCGTCCCGGAGATGATCCGCTTCTATCTCTCCGAGGAGCCGATCCTGCAAAACGTGCCGACCTGGCGCTGCGCGGTAGGTTCCGAATGCGCCCATGTGCTCGAACACCTGGACGAACTCGTCGCCAAGGAGGTCCACGGTTCGGGCGGCTACGGCATGCTGATCGGGCCAAAATCGACGCGGGCGGAGATCGACGCCTATGCCGCGCGCATTCGCGCGAGCCCCGCCGATTTCATTGCCCAGCCGACGCTCGAATTGTCCACCGCGCCGGTGCTCGGTACCAACAAGATCGTGCCGCGCCATGTCGACTTTCGCCCCTTCTGCCTGGTCGGCAAGCAGATGCGTCTGGCGCCCGGCGGCCTGACGCGGGTGGCGCTGATGGAGGGATCGCTGGTCGTCAATTCTTCGCAAGGCGGTGGTGTCAAGGACACCTGGGTGCTGGACGACTGAGGGCACCCGCGAAAATGACTGCTACCGTACACGGCACAAATCAGAAGCCCGAAAGACGAATTGCAAGGAATGATTCAGTTGTTTTCGTGGGTACCCTTACATGCTGAGCCGCACCGCCGAGAACATTTTTTGGATGGCCCGCTATATCGAGCGGGCGGAAAGCACGGCGCGTCTCATTCAGATGGGTCAGCGGATGGCGATCCTGCCGGGGCCGATCTATCGGCAGGAATGGCGCTCCGTGCTGCGCGTGACCGGCTGCGATGGACTGCTCGATGGCAGCCACCGCGTCGCGGAGACCGATATCGTCCGCCTGCTGCTGCTCGATGAAAGAAATCCCTCTTCGATCCGCTCTTGCCTCACGCGTGCGCGGGGCAACGGACGCGCGGTGCGCACCGCGCTGACGCAGGACATGTGGGAGGCGCTGAATGACGATTGGCGGCGACTTGACCACTACGACGTTGCGCGCGCACGGCACGAGCTGCCCACGCTGCTCGATTGGGTCAAAGTCCGTGCCTCGACCTTTCGCGGCGCGGTCGAAACCGGGCTCATCCGCAACGAAGGACATGATTTCCTTCGCATTGGCGGGGCGCTCGAGCGCGCCGAGATGACGCTCCGGCTTCTCGACGTGAAGTATTATGTGCTGCTGCCGGAAACGGCGGTGGTCGGCGGCGTGCGCGACCATTATCAATGGACGTCGGTGCTTCATGCTCTGTCGGCCGCACGGGCCTATCATCATTTCTATGGCGGCGGCGACTATTCGCCCTGGCGCATCGCCGATTTGTTGATCCTCAATCCCCAGTTCCCGCGGTCGGTGTCTTTCTGCTTCGGGCAGCTCGTCTGGCATCTCGAACGGCTTGCGCGCGCACACGGAAACCGCAGCGCCGCGCACGGCACGGCTGCCAGCATGCTTGCCGAACTCCAGGATCGCGAGAGCGGCGAGATTTTCGAGCAAGGCTTGCACGAGTTCGTGCAGAAAGCGCTCGCCTTCACCAACCGGCTGTCGCGCGAGATCGCGCAAGCCTACCATTTCGCCTGAAGATGCTGCTGATCGTCCGCCATTTCACGTACATGCGCTATTCGCAAGGCGCAAAAGGCCTGGCGCTCCGTCTCAAGCTGTTCCCACCAAGCTTTCAGGGGCAGCACGTGGTTGACTGGCATGTCAACGTCGATGGCGCGGACATCGGCGGTACCATCATCAACGGCTATGGCGAGCGCTTCGCGCAATGGCTCTGTCCGCGATATCGCGACGCGCTGGGAATCGTCGCCTGGGGTCGCGTCGAAACCCAGGATAAGGCCGGGATCGTGAGGGGCCTGCATCAGCCGTGCCCACCCGCCGTGTTCCTGCGCGATACACCGTTGACGATCGCCGACAAGGCGATCAAGGCGCTTGGCGAGGATCTGACAATGGACGGCGACTTGCTCGCCGGCCTCCACGCGCTCAGTGCCCGCGTGCGTGAGGCCATCCCCTATCACGCCGGTATCACCGACGGCACGACACCCGCCGCTGCCGCGCTCTCGGGTGCGGGCGGCGTGTGCCAGGACCATGCCCATGTCTTTATTGCGGCTGCCCGCGCGTGCGGAGTGCCGGCGCGCTATGTTGCTGGTTACATGCTCGCCGGAAACGAGGCGAATCAGCAATACGAGACCCACGCCTGGGCCGAGGCGCATGTCGGGGCATTGGGCTGGGTCGGCTTCGATGTCACCAACGGTCTATGCCCGACTGAGCGTTATGTGCGTCTGTGCACCGGGCTGGACGCCAACGACGCCGCACCCGTGCGCGGAATTGTTGCCGGCACCGGCTCGAGTGCGGTCTCCGCCGATGTCCGCATCGCGTGCGCGCAGGGCGATTTCGAGGCGATCCAGCAGCAGCAGCAGCAACAGCAGCAGCAGCAATGAGCGGGGCGAACTGTCATGACTTATTGCGTCGCGGTGCGCATTGCCGACGGCATGGTGATGCTGTCAGATACGCGGACCAATGCCGGCATCGACAATATCTCCCGTTTTTCGAAGATGTTCACCTGGGAAGCACCGGGCGAGCGCGCGATCGGGATGATGACCTCCGGCAATCTGTCGATTACGCAGGGCGTGATTACTCGGCTGAACAAGGCAATCGAGAAATCGAGCGAAGATCCTTCGGTCGATACGATCCTCAATGCCGGCAGCATGTACCGCGTCGCCGAATTGGTTGGCGAGGCGATGCTGGGTCTGCAGGATCGCTACCGCGATTCGCTCAAGGCGGAAGGCTCCGGCGCTGAAGCCACAATCCTGCTGACGGGTCAGCGCAAAGGCGGGCGACATCGGCTGTTCATGATCTATTCCGCCGGCAACTTCATCGAGGCGACCGAAGACACGCCCTTTTTCCAGATCGGCGAACACAAATATGGCAAGCCGATCCTCGACCGCGTGCTATCGATCGAGACGCCACTCGAGGAAGTGGTCAAGGCGGTGTGCGTTTCGATGGATTCGACGCTGCGCTCGAACCTCTCGGTTGGAATGCCGCTCGACTTCGCCGTGATGCGGCGCGACAGCTACACGTTCGATGTTCGGCAGCGAATCGAGGCCGACGATCCGCGCTTCATCGAAATTTCCCGGCATTGGGGTGACGCGTTGCGCAACGCTTTTGCGACCTTGCCTGACATCATGGCGCCGTGAACCGCATTTGCATTCAGATCGTGGTGGAGGTTCAGGGCCGAACGAGGATCAGCCATTTGTTGGCATCGAAAATGACATCAATTGATGTTATCTACCGTGCCTTGCCGGGACGGCTCAAATGCGAACGACACTCGCCCTCGATGATGAATTGGTCGCCAAGGCCCAAGCCTTCACGGGCTTGAAAGAAAAGTCCAGCTTGGTCCGAGAAGCGCTGAAAGCCCTCATCGAACGCGAAAGCGCACGCAGATTGGCGCGTCTGGGCGGCAGCGAACCTCACCTTTGCGTGCCTTCGCGGCGCCGGCCGGCGTGATCCTGGTCGATACTTCGGTCTGGGTCGCTCATCTCCGTGCCGCAGACAGGTCAGTTCCCGGCCTCCTCGACGCTAACCCGATCCTGACGCCCCCTTTGTGATCGGTGAACTTGCCCTCGGCGATCTTCAACAGCGCAAGATCATCTTGGATGCTCTTATGGGCTTACCCCGCGCGGCGTGATTTTTTATGGAGTTGCGGCTTTCATTTGATCGTGGGTGAACGTGTAATCGCTGGCAGCCTGCGGCTTGTGACATCCGAAGCAGCTGTCAAGATTTGCGTTGGTGTTCGCCGTCTTATCTGCTCGAAACACCCGGTATTCCCACTCACCGTTGCGTTTCGCATCGGGGTAATCGGTTCCCCAGCCGGCTTCCTTCTCCATCACGGCGTAACCGACAATATTGTTGGTCTTGATGAAACGGCCATTGGCGTCTTTGGCCGGATTACCTTGAGCGTCGAGCTGCGCGGCATATTGAACGACGGTGATGATGGTACCGTCGGGGAGCGGTCCGCCCTTCTTCGCGGCATCGACCGCCGCACGGCTCGTATAATAATCGCGGACCTGCTTATTGTCCGGGCGATCCTGCGTCATGTACACGATGCCTTGGCCGTACGAAGCGGGAAACGCCACCTTACTGGCGTCAGCCTGAACCGCGGCGATCGTGGCCATTGCTGCAATCATGGCAAGGGCCGGGGCGATCATGATTTGATTCAGAACGTTCATAAATAACCTCCTCTCAAGAGGGGCGATGACGCAGATGAAATGCGAACGCTAGCGATCGGTAATACCTGATTGCGCCGGAACATTATAGCTGGCGATAGCCGATGCGCAGGGGTGAGGGTTGGGCGCAGGTGGGGCGCTTTGGACGAGCGACAAACGGCTGCGCAGCGTGGCGGTTCGAACAGGCTTGGTGCTGAGCCATAATGTTCATGATTCGTCAGACCTGGTCCGTTTTGTGCTGACAACCGCCAGCATGGCGTCGCCGATCACGTCCTCGCCCTTCGCCTTGAGAGCTTGTGCGGCACCGACGATGTCGCGGACTTCCTTGTTCTGACCGAGTTTGAACTTCCCAATCAGTCGCGTGATTTCGATCTCGATGCCGACGACTGCCTTGACCATCATGTCGATGAAATCCTTGGGACTGTCGGTCATCTTCCACGCTCTTGGCTGAGCGGCCTCGTGAATTCGTGTCAGTCGCGCGACCACGCCGCGGATGTAGCGTTCGTCTTCGTGAATAGAGGCGCGCCCATGGGCATGAACGACGAGATAATTCCAGGTCGGCACCTGCCGGTGGAATTCGTGCTTGCTCGGATACCAGTTTGGCGAGATGTAGGCGTCGGCCGCGCGGAACACGACCAGCACTTCGTCGCCCCCAGCAATGTCCTGCCAGACCGGGTTGGCGCGGGCCACATGGGAGTGCAGCACGCCGAGCGTCCCCTGCGGTTTATCCAGCGCGAAAGGAATATGGTTGGCGTCCAGGCCACTTCGGCCATTGGTCATGAGGATGCCAAATGCATTCTTTTCAATCAGGTCGTGCAACGCCTCCGTGCGCGATTCCGCGAAGTGAGCGGGAACGTACATCACAGCTCCTTAGCGCATGATCCCGAAAAGTTGCAGACTTTTCGGACCAGATGATGCGTCGTCGAGCGCAGTCCGCGACGGGTACGCAGAACATAATCAAGCGGGAGGCGATTCAACCTGAACCCATCCCGTTCCGGGTGATGAAAGAAACATCGAAGTCTGCCAGGTCACTATAGGGCAAACGTGCGCCGCGAACATTGAATGATCACGTTGGGCCGCGAAGACCCCATCAGAACTTCGCAGAACTTGACGGCGCAACCGCTCAGAGTGGAAGATGCTTGTCGCGACGATGGCGTTCGAAGCGCTCCATCTCGTCTTTAGGAACGTGATCCGCCTGCAATCGCAAATGCGGCAAGTCATAAAGCGGCGCAAGGCTGACAACTTTCGTTCCGGATACGTCGAGCGATTGCAGCGAAGTCAGCGTGCGCAGCGCGGCGATATCGGTGACCGGCGTTCCCGACAAGTTGAGTTCCTGGAGCGCGGCGAGACCGCTGAGCGGAGTTATGTCCGCGACGGCGGTTCCCCATAGATTGAGTTTCTCCAGGGCCACGAGGTCTTTCAGGGCCGCGATGTCGGTCACGTGCGTACGCGATAGATCAAGGGATTTCAGCGCCGTAAGCCCGTTCAAGCCAGCGAGATCGGAGACCGGCGTTCCCGACAAGTCGAGCGACGCCAGCCCGACCAGTCCCTTCAGCGCGTCGACGTTGGTGACCTGCGTGGCGGACAAATCGAGCCATTGCAGCGCGGTCAGTCCTCCCAGCGCATCGACATCGGCGACCGTCGTTCCCGGCATGTCCAGCGATTGCAACCTGGCAAGCCGCCTCAGCGGCTCCAAGTCCTTCACCCGCGTTCCCGATAAATCCAGCCACAGCAGCGCGGAAAGGCCGTTCAAGCCATCGATGCGGGCGACCTGCGTCGCCGAGAGATTGAGGCCTTGCAGCATCGTAAGCGGCGCCAGCGCGTCGATGTCGGCAACCGGCGTGTGGGAGAGGTCGAGCGTGCGCAACGCCCTCGAAGCCTTCAAGGCGGCGATATCCGAGACTTGCGTTCCCGAGAGCTCAAGTCCGTTCAACGCCGTGAGTTTCCCCAGCGCGCCGATTTGCGAAACCCTCGTTTCCGTCAGATTGAGCCATTCGAGTCGGGGGAGCCGCTTCAAACCATCGATATTGGCGATGGGCGTTGCCGAAACATCGAGCCGCCGCAAGCTTGTCAAACTCTTCAGCGCATCGATATCCGAGACGTGTGTGCCCGAGAGGTTTAGCGTTTTCAGAGCAGGGAGCCGCCGCAATCCATCAAGTCTTGTGACCTCGGTCCCGGTCAAATCGAGGGACGCCAGTGGGGGTCCGAGCCGTGCGAGCAGCGGCACCGCTTTCATGAGACCCGCATCGTCGAGGTGCTCGGCGGTCGCGGCGAGCTCCCTCCCCCTCCTCCTGCAGTGGAATGCCGAGCTGATCCAGTCGCGCGCGCAGCTCCGTGAAGCTCGCAGCGTGCGCATCGGCGCTGCACAGCGTGAACAGAACCAGCGCCACGGCGCACGTAGCGCTGCACATTCGGCTGCTCCGAACGTCACCGCGGCGCCTGCTGGCGAATGTTCCCGCACAGTCACTTCTTAAGCTGAAATTGTCCTTTTGCACCGAATTGTTCCTGTTCGGGAACACGATCGTTCCACGTTTCCCGGTGGACGCAAAGCACCGCCGGCAGCAGCGCATGTTCCCGGCCGGTGACTTTCTTAATCCGAAATTGACGTTTTGCGCATATTGTTCCTGTGCGGGAACATGGGTCTTTTCATGCGCGACAGTCCGGTCGATGCGAAGGCGACGGCCATGGCCGCGGTCTTCGGCGCTGCCATTCGCGAACGGCGCAAAGGTCTCGGGATGCGCCAGGACCAGCTCGCACTCGCGACCGGCGTCGGCCGCCGCTTTCTGATCGAACTCGAAGCCGGCAAGTCCTCGTGCCACCTGGGGCGCAGCCTTCTGGTGGCCGACGCGCTCGGATTCCGATTTGCCGGAATGACGGGCGATGGGCCGGCATCGCCCGCACGACACCGCGACGATCCCGGACTGCTGGACTTGCCCGATCTGCCCGAACTGCTCGATGAGGTTACGGAATGAACCGCCTGCCGGTGTTCTTCGAACAGCGCTCCGTCGGCAGCATCGATGTCGGCAAAGGAGGCGCCGGCTTCACCTATCATCCCGATTGGATCGGCCTGAAAGGCGCGTTCCCGATCTCGACCACGATGCCCGCGAGAACGGAGCGGTACGGCGCCGAGGCTCTCCTGCCCTGGGCGGCCAATCTGCTGCCGGAGAACGAGCAGCTGCGCACGCTTGGCCAGCTTCTCGGCATGTCGGCGGGCGATGTCATCGGCCTGCTGTCGGCCATCGGCGGCGATACGGCCGGCGCGCTCTCGATCGGCCAGCCTGGTCGTCTCGCCTCCGTCCACTGGCGGCCGATGAACAGCGCCGAGGAGACTCGAACGCCTCATCGAGGAATTGCCGAACAAGCCCTTTCTCGCCGGTGACGAGGGCATATCCATGTCACTCGCCGGGGCGCAAACCAAGCTTGCAGTGGCAGTCGATGAGACCGGACGCATCTGCGTGCCGATGAACGGCTCGCCCTCGACGCACATTCTCAAGCCGGACGCGCCGCGGCTGCCCGGCGGCGTACAGAACGAGGCATTCTGCCTGACATTGGCGCGACGCCTCAAGATCGCCACCCCGGGCATCAGCACCGGCCGTGCCGGCGCGCGAAGTTTCCTACTGATCGAGCGCTTCGATCGCGTAAGGGTCAACGGCCGCTGGCGGCGGTTGCACCAGGAGGATTTTTGCCAGGCGCTCGGCAAGCCGCCATCGGCCAAGTACGAGGTCAACCACACCGGCGTGCGCGGGCCGACCGGGATGGAAATGTTCGAGGTGACGCGCCGCCATATGCCGCCGACCGACGTTTTGCGGCTGCTCGACATGATCGTGTTCAGCGTGCTTGCCTGTAATACCGATGCGCATGCGAAAAACTATTCCATCCTGATCCGCGCCAACGGCTGTTCGCTGGCGCCGCTTTACGACGTGATGTGCGGGGCGGTGTGGACGAACGTCACCAAACATCTCGCGCAAACCATCGGCGGCGTCGCGCGCGGCACGGACATCAACGCCAGCCATTGGCAGCGTTTTGCGAAAGATTGCGGTCTCAATCCGCGGCTGGTGCTCGAACGCGTCGGCATTTTGGCCAAAGCGGCGATCGCTCAGTCCGAAGCCGCCGCCGACGAAGTCGCGGCGATGCCTGCGGGCAGCCACGAAATATTAGCGCAGGTGCGATCCGCAGTGGAAGAACGCGCGCAACGCATCCTCGTCCAGCTCTCTCAAGTCGAGGCTGAGCCGGCGGAGCATGACGCTATGCCGGCAGAGATGGAGAGTATGCCGGCAGAGATGGCGAGTATGCCGGCAGAGCAGGCTCCCGCGCTTGACGCGGAACCCGATGCCGAAAACGGCGAGGAAACTTCGCAAGAGCCGGCGATTGCGGGGTAATGATATTTGGTCGTAGCCCGGGCTGAGCGGAGCGAAGCCCGGGATGCACCCATCCGCGAACCCGGATTTCGCGCCGGCCTTGCCGGAGTCGGATCGACCAAGCCACGGACAGGCTACTACAAATCACGATCGGTAGGGTGCAATAATTTATTGCGCCCTACGGCTCTGTAGGCAAACTGCCAGATCGTCGCATCATCCGCTTCGGCGAGACTCAGTAAGCGGACATGACCACACTCCAGAAACACATCGGCAAGCTGCTGGCAGAGTTTGAAACTCAGGTTTTGATCGAATAGAAGCTTCATTTAGACCGAGGTCAGCAAGCGACGCTCGCGATCGGCGGCATAGGCGAGACACGCACGAATATCGCGCTCCGTCAGCTCCGGGTATTCGTCGAGAATCTCCTGATGCGACATGCCTGCCGCGAGCCACCCTAAAACATCCCCCACGGAGATTCGCATGCGGCGAATGCAAGGACGGCCACCGCGCTTGCCGGGCTCAATGGTGATGATCTCTTGATAGTTCATGAAACTCGCTGCGCTTCTCAAGCGGTGCAGTTGAGAAGACTTGGCGGCGCCTCTCGTCAGGCTTTGACAATGTTGATCGTTTTCGACGACTGTCAACGTATTTCGTAGGCCTGTCCTGCACCGGAATGCGACCTGACGCCTTCATCGGCAAGCGCCATCCGCTCGTACCGGATTGTGCTATCGTTGATTGTTCGACGATGATCAAGGGGGAGCCGATGATCAACTCGATCCGACGGCGCGATGTTCTTACGCTTGCGGCGGGCGCAGCAGCGTGGCCGATCGGGGCGCTTGCGCAGCAGCGGGCGCTGCCGGTGATTGGATATCTGAATGGCGTAACTGAAAGCGGGGGAGCAGGACCTGCTGCCGCCTTCCGGCTCGGACTGAACGAGCAAGGCTTTGTTGACGGACGAAACGTCGAAATCCTCTATCGTTGGGCAAACACGCGGTATGAGCGTCTGCCGATGCTGGCAGCGGAGTTGGTGGGTCACCCGGTTGCGGTCATCGCCGCTTCTGGTGGCGCTGACCTTGCGGCCAAGGCCGCCACAACAACAATTCCCATAGTGGCCGTAAGTGGCGGCGACCCTGTCCAATCTGGCCTCGTTTCGAGTCTCAGTAGGCCTGGCGGCAATGTTACCGGCAGCTTTTTTCTCAACACAACACTCACCGCAAAACGTCTTGAGTTGTTGCATGAAATTGTACCCGCCGCGCGATCGATTGGGTTTCTCGTCAATCCGACGGCACCCAAGGCGAGGCTACAGCTGGACATCCAGCAAGCGGAGACTGCGGCGACAGCTCTTGGCGTAAGCCTGATATTCCTTGATGCAAGCACTCCGGACGAAATCGAGAAGGCATTTAAGGACGGGGTACGCCAGCACGCTGCTGCTATCTCGATGGCCGGAGACCCCTTGTTCGCCATTCAGGGCGAGCAACTCGCTGCCTTGGCGTCCCGTTACTCCCTGCCAGTGATCTACTCCAGTCGCGAGACCGTGATTGCGGGTGGACTGATGAGCTACGGTACGAGCCTGTCTGACGCGTGGCGACTGGCCGGCAACTATGTCGGCCGCATTCTGAAGGGTGAAAAGGCCGCCGATCTACCGGTGCAGCAATCCACGCGCATTGAAATGGTGCTCAATCTCAAGACCGCGAAGGCGCTCAACATCGATGTGCCGACGGCAACATTGCTGCGCGCCACCGAGGTCATCGAGTAAAGCGAGGAAACAACAATGCCTTGGTTCGCATCGGACGTCGGCTTCCGGCGGCCGTCCGCGCAAAGCCTCATCGCCGGCATCGTTGCCGCAGGAATGCTTGGCCGGCCGGCCGCTGGAAACGAAGGCGCGGCGATCCCCAACTTCTCCCCGGACAGCCGCATCGGGTGGATCGCGGGCGATCCAAATGGTCCCACGCCGATCGGGGATGATTTTCTTCCCCAGCCGCCCGGAGCGGGTCCGGGTCCGGTGATGTCCGATAAGGACCATCCTTACATCGACAATCGCGTGGCGAGAGAAAAAAACCTGCAGCCCACCAACCGCGTTGCCGACCTGAGCAACCCGATTCTGCAGCCCTGGGCGAGAGAGCAGTTGCGCAAGCTCAATGAACGGGCGCTGACGGAAACGATGCTTCTGACGCCGAAGGAGAGATGCTGGCCGATCGGGGTCCCGGGCTGGATGCTCTACCCCGTGACACCGGTCTATTTCCTCCAGAACTCCGCAGGAGGTCGTGCTGATCTGGCAGGAGGATCACATGGTCCGCCACATTTACCTCACCGACAGGCATCCGCCAGATGTAAAGCCTTCGTGGTTCGGCGATTCGATCGGTCATTACGAGAACGGCGATACGCTGGTGGTGGACACGATCGGGCTCACCACCAAAACGTTCGTCGATAGCTATCGCACGCCGCACACCAACAGGCTGCATGTCGTCGAGCGTTACCGCGTCATCGAGGGCGGAAAGGCGCTGGAAGCGATCGCCCATGTCGAGGATGCGGGCACCTTCACGACGCCGTGGACCGCGTTCCAGCGCTACCGGCGCGTCGAACAGGGCCCTTTGACTGAAGACGTCTGCGCCGAAAACAATGCGAATTTTTTCAATTACGATGTCGAGCCGATTCCCCATGCCGACCAGCCGGATTTCTGACCGCGGCGATTGTGCGCCGAACGTCCCCTCCCCGCGACCGGCGTGCGCGTTCTCAGAGCGGGATGCGTTCAGCTTGAATCGCCTCCCGCTGGGGTTCCTTTGCGCATCCGTCGCGGACTGCGCTCGACGACGGATGCGTGGTGATTTTGCATATGATCTTGTCCGAAAGTTTGCGACTTTGCGGGATCATGCGCTGGGATCAGCGGCCGGCATCAGGCGCGCGTCTTGCGCGTAACCCTATGAGCGAATTTTCTTATGCCTGCCGCGGTAGCACAGAGCCGCTGGTCCACAATTCAAAGCGGGCGGGACCCTGTCCGGGTTAAACCACTGCGTGTGAACACATTCGCCATTTTCCCGAGCGGTGAGATAGCCGGTACATTGTTCCACTCTCGACGCTTTCGTGTGCTTGGGGGCGGCGGACGCCGGTATTGCGACACAAACAGCCAATGTCATGAGGACCAGGCCAGGAAAGCTAGGCATCGATAATCTCCTTAAAGAGTTGCTGATCAATCAAGCGGACTGCCCGGTCGCCGCTCTCATCGCGATGATTTCAGCGCATAGGGCGTAATAAGCGTCGGCGCATTGCGCCATTCTCGCATTCACCCGGGCAGCCGTAGTCGCGCCCGCGCACAGGCAGCGCGATGAAGTGCTTGCGTGCGACGTTCACTCATGCCCTGCAAGCTCGTCAACGCCGTCCGGAGCAGCAGCTTGGCACATCGTTGGACACGGCCCGCCACCATATCATCGGAACAAGGCAAAGCCTAGCGGGAGGCCCTGACGATGGCGTCGCTGCTCAGACGGCGCTTACCCATTGGACTTGGTCACAAAGTGCCGACTCCGCGTTGACAGAGCGACGCTTTTATCGAACACTGGAGGCCGTTCAAAAGGATCTTCGGGCCGGGCGTCGGCCTTGCAGTTTGCGCGATGCAATGACGGGCCGGCTAAAGTTTACAGCGAAAATTCGACTTCAGGGAGGCAATCATGAATTCCAATCAATTTGGCCGGAGGGGGTTTCTGAAACAAGCCGCCGCACTGGCTGGCGTGGCCGCAGGAGCAGGCGCCGGCGCAGAATGGGCTGCGAAAGGCCAGCCGGCCAAGTCTGAGGTTCAGCCCAAGGACGCTCACGCCCACCTCGACCCACGGCGAGGGGTGAGAATGAGCATCGACCACATCACCTACTACACGCCGCTTCAGGATTATGCGGGGAATCATTACGCCCGCCCAGCTCCATTTCGTGCAACAACACTCCTCCCACCTGCCCGACATCGATGCACGGGAACATCGCCTCACGATCCATGGCATGGTGGATCGTCCTTTGAGTTTCAGCATGGACGACCTGAAGCGCCTGCCTTCGGTATCCCGGATACATTTCCTGGAGTGCCAGGGAAACAGCTCAGCCATGATCCATGGAGCTGGCAATAAGAACATGGGTCTGCCAGTGCAGTTTGTATGGGGAATGACGAGTTGCAGCGAATGGACCGGAGTGCCGCTTTCGGTGCTGTTGAATGAGGCCGGCGTGAAACAAGGGGCGAGCTGGCTCGTTTCCGAGGGGGCTGACGCCGGCAAGTTCAGCCATACCCTTCCGCTGGGAAAGGCCATGGACGACGTCATCGTCGCTTACGGCCAAAATGGCGATCCGCTGCGCGCCGAACAGGGTTACCCGTTGCGGCTGGTCGTCCCCGGTTGGGAAGGTCCGTTCAGCATAAAATATCTGAGCCATATCAAGGTGGTGGACGAGCCCTACCATACCTGGAACGAATCGATGAATCACTCCATTCCGAGAGCCGATCTGGACGGCAAATCGCGCTGGTATCATTTTCAGTGGGCGCCGAAATCCGTGATTACGCGGCCTTCAGCCGGAATGGAAATCCTCCGCAAGGGATATGTTCAGATTACCGGCTTGGCTTGGTCCGGCGGTGGCGCGGTCCGCAAGGTCGAGGTATCCACCGACGGCGGTCGGACCTGGAACGAGGCGAGGCTTCACGCGCCAATCCTGCCGAAGGCGCACACCAGGTTTACTTTTGACTGGGCTTGGGACGGAGAAGAGACGATCCTCCTGTCTCGCTGCACCGATGATCAAGGTGACGTTCAGCCGTCGCGAGCGGAACTGTATAAGGATTGGGGCGTCGACTTCGCAAAAAGCCGTCCGCACCACACATTTCAACGCTATGCAGCCATGGATAGTGGCTCGTGACGGAAGCATACATGATGGGATGTTCGCGTAATCTGCTCGTGTAATTCCCTGCGACTTCTCCTGGTGTAATTCCTGACAAACAGCCGGCGGCGTCCTCGCCGGCTGGACTATGGCCTTCACTCCGAGATCGATTTCCTTATCGGCTGGGCACGCGGTTGTCCGGCGGGCGTTCTTTCTTTGGCTCGATGGTCGTCGTCCAATCAAGCCACGTCATTCGACGTATTGCCTCAATTGGGGTCCGTTCGACATAGCTGCGTGGTCAGCTCATGTCCCGCGCACCTGATCGGGTGAGATTGGGCACGAGGATATCACGTCGTCCGAGATATCATCCGAACGAATCCCCGTGCCGCGACGGCCAGTGGCCGCGTGCGGTAGGTTACGTCGGCGGATCTGTTTTCCTCTGCCTGATTGCAGTTTCAATCGTTTATGGTCTTGCGGCAGCGATGAGTGACCTTTCTGAAATCGCGCTAGCCAGCCCAAATGTAAGTCCGGGGTCTCTCGGCCGGATTCAGGGTCGCCGTGGAACCGGCGATCATCGGCAATTCGAGCTATCGAGCGTCTTCCTGATCGTGACGCCGTGACGGCTCCGGAATCGTTTGCTGTAGCTGTGCCGCCGCTTGGTTCCCGCCAAGCGGCCCGTCTACCTGCAAGTCGCCGCCCAAGAAATCGTATGGCCAGCCGGAATGAGAGACGACAGAAGTTCGAGAGTGGCTCTTACAACTTCCGGTGTGTCGAAAAATTCGATGACCAGGGGAAGGTCGACCAAGATGCGAAGCATGTCGGACGCGTGGACTTCTCCGCTCTCACCCATTCCAGCGATACCACGGAAGACTGTTACGCCTCGAACCTTGTGTTGATCATGAAGGAGGTTCAAAACCTCCTTCATGAGGGTTTTCCGGCGGCCGTGGTCCAACTCGCTCAGGTAAATCCGGACCACCGTTACCTCGGATTCCATGGCGCACCTCTCACCTCAGAGATTTCGAGCGATGAAGACGCCGCCATAGGTTGCCAGCATGCCGAGGGAGAGGGAGAGCACGATATACAGCACGCTCTTGTCGACGTCGCCTTGTTCGGCCAGCAGAAGTGTTTCCATCGCAAACGTTGAAAAGGTGGAAAAGCCCCCAATGAAGCCGGTGAGTATCCCGACGCGCAAGGTTGGACTTATCGTCAGACGTTCGAGGGTCTCGACGAAGAGAAAACCCATGAGAAAGCACGCGAGGACATTGATAGATAGGGTCGCATACGGGAAATCGCGACCGTAGATTGTTTGAACGAGATTTGTCATCGCGTAGCGAGCCCAACATCCCAGGATGCCGCCTATCGCAATAGCTATGTAAGCCTGCATTCACAACCGTCTTCAAATAAGCGCAACAATCAGAATGCCGACGAGCAGCAGCCCGATCACAGCCAGGTAAAAGTTGAGGTGCCCGGATTGGATGATCCTTAGCCTGCGCGCGAGCGCGGTCACCAGGTTTTCCAAAGGGGCAAAAAGATACGGCCCGAATATCGGCGCGACATCGTGGGTAAACATGAGGCGCTTGGTGAAATAGGGCTGGCCGTTGCTCTCAGCAGCCAGCTCCCGTTCTGTCTCTACCGTTGGCCGATAGATGAAGCTATAAAAAGTGCGGAGTGCGTTGGAGAAGGTGAGTGCTGTCGTAGCGGAGCGACGTGGATCCTGTTCGCGCCCGCCGTACCAGACCGGCGCAACCTGTACAGGACGCATCGAGATCAATAGCAAGGCCAATGGGATCAGCGCCAGTAGCGGCATGGCGATGACCAGCTTGCTCGGCGAGATGAACGCAAACTTCGCTGTCAGGGGCACCAGCAGCCAACCGTCATGCATATTCGCGGCAGCAGGCACTCCGAAGGTCGTCAAAGCGACCGGCTCCAGGCCCGAGAGCCAGACCGGCATGCCCGCCGCTAAGGCGAGAACCAGCGCTCCCAGCACACCAACAGCGATCTGGTTGGAAATTGGAACTCGCGACTCGCCGCGCTCCCTTCGTCCCAGCAATCCGATTCCAAACACCTTGATGAACGTCGCAAAAGCGATTGCCACGGTAAGGGCAAGCCCAGCGCCCGCCAGCGCCGCTGTCAGGCGACTCGCGAGGCTGGAGAGGTGAAAGCCCTGGAAAAAGGTCTGAAACAGATACCACTCACTGACAAAGCCGGCCTGCGGCGGCATGGCGGCCAAGCTCATCGCGCCAAAGAGTGCCCCCACTCCGAATATCCATGACGTATCGCCGAGAATTCCTCGCTGCGTTAACGCATAATCACGCCACCCGCGATACACGCCATCCGCGGTGAGGAAAAGGGCGCCCTTGGCAAGGGCGTGTCCCGCGAGATGAAGAAGCGCGACGGTCCAGGCAAGGCCAGCAAGAATCCGCCGACCCGTCCTGACGGAACATCAGGCACGCTCCGAGCAAGCAGACCGCGATTGATCCATTCTCCGCGGAGGAGAGACTGAGGAGTTCACGCCAGCCCTCCTGCTGAAACGCGTAGAGGGCCGTCAGAATGGAACTCAGCACCGCGATGACCACGATGAACACGCCGGGGGCGGACACCGGAAGGGCCTGGTCGATCGGAAGCCAGGCAATCATGCCGCGTGCCAACGCAAAGAAAGCGGCATTGAGGATCACTCCCGACAGAAGCGCACCGGTCGCCCCGCTTCCGCTGCCATAGGCTCCCGGAAACCACTCGTAAAATGGCAAGAGCCCAACTTCGCGCCGAAACCGGCGAGGAGAAGGAGAGCGATGAAGAGCTGCGCGCCTCGTGGCATCATCGCCGCAGCAGTTCCGAAGTCCGCGAAGGCGATGCCGCCCGCATGAACCGAGAGGATGAGAAAGGCGGAGAATCAACGCGACGGCACCGGCCTCAAGCAAGGCGAGCATGAAGAGAACCGGTCGCGCTCGTTCCGGTGCAAGGCCCTCGCCGAGGATCATCAACGCCCCGCCGAAACTCATGATCTCCCAGGCAACAAGGAAACTGACGGCATCCTGCAGACCGAACACCCCGACGGCGCCGATGAGGCTGACCGCCGCGCCAAAAGTCCAGCTCGATTTGCGTTGCGTTGGGCTTCCAAGCCAGGAGGCCAATATTGCGCCCGGCATCCCAAACCCCATCAGCCAAAGAGCATCAGGCGTGAGCGTGAACAAAGAGCTGCCCATCCCCAAGGGCAACGAGATCGTTGGGGACGTTGCGGGCAGTGTGCCCACTGCCACAAGCAGGATCGCTACGCCTCCGATCACGAGAAGCCAACGCGCCGGCGAGGAAGCGCGGCCAGTCAAAGCCAAAATGCCAGCGACAACCCACGCCGCCACCCCAACTGCCAACACGTTATTTGCCAAGGCGGCCTCCATGGACGCGCTGCGGCATTCGGTGCAGGAACACCAGAAAGGCTTCGATCATCGCAGCGGGATTGGGTGGACAGCCCGGCAAATAAAGATCAACCGGCAAGACACCATCCAGGCCGTGGCCGCACGCGTATCCGCCTGCGGCGACACCTCCTGAAACGGCGCAGGTGCCCACCGCCATCACCCAGCGAGGTGCAGGCATCGCCTCGTAAGTGCGTCGTAAAGGTTCACGCATCGCGTATGTGACAGGTCCGGTCACCAGAAGCAGGTCGGCAAAGCGCGGCGATGGCGTGAAGAAAATTCCGAGCCGATGAAGATTGTAGAAGGGATTGTTGAGGGCTTGCAACTCGGATTCACAGCCATTGCATGAGCCGGCATCTACATGCCGGATGTGCAGACTCCGGCGAAACGTGGCGCGCGACTTTGGTTCTTCGCGTTGACCTTCCAACGTAAGGTTCGAAGCGTCGGTAAGAACAAGGTCGCCGCGATCCCGAACCCCAAACGCCCAGTCGTAGGAGCTTTGTGCGGCGTCTGTCGGGCAGGCCTCGACGCACAATTGGCAGGCCACGCACCGGCCATAATCCACACTCAGCCGGTGCTGTCCGTCGCCATGCCCTGTAACCGCAATCGCCTCCGTCGGGCACACGGCGGCGCATTCCCTGCACGACGGTTCACAGTGGTCCGGCTCGAACCGGGGCATCCCGAGGGTGCCTTCCTGGCCCGCGCTCTGATCGCGCAGCGGCCACGCCGTCGATGCACTGCCTTTGCTCAACCCGAAGAATGTCCAGAATGGCATGTCGCTCCTCAACGATCGCAACCGGCGACGGTCAGACCGAAGCTCGCCTCGTTGATGGCGTAATCCATCATGTTGCTGTCGTGCACTGTGAAAGGAAAAACGCGCCAATTCGAAAACGAAGGGGATTTGATCTTGACCCGCGCCAGCTTACCGTCATCACCAAAATGGACGGCATAGAGGAGAGACCCTCTCGGTGATTCCGCCCAGCCAAGCCCCTCGGAACCACCGGTCGGCACACAAGGGCTGAACACAGGTCCCTCGGTCAGGAGAAGCAGGACCCGTTGGATGATTCCAATGCTTGCATCGATCTCGGCGATGCGAACTTGCGCGCGGGCGTGAGCGTCGCCGGTCTTTCGAACGGGAATTTCAAATGGCAGGTGATCATAGGCGGCATACGGATGATCGCGGCGCAAATCGCGATTGAAGCCGGACGCCCGCTGGATCGGCCCCGTCGCCCCCTGATCAAATGCGACTTGATGCGGAAGAATGCCCGTCGTCAGCAGGCGATCGAGGTGACTGTTCGTATTTTCCAGCATCGTCACATAGGTCGCAATCTCGCTTCGGAGTTTTTCGATTTCTTCACTCAGCCACGGTTTAGGGTCGAGGTCACGACGTAAACCCCCAGGGATCAATAGGCTGCGGAGGAAGCGGCTACCCGTGAGTCGGCTATTCAGCTGCTTTGCGCGCTCTTCGAGAAGCTTGCCTTCGGCCTCGCCGACCTTGAGCGTCGTCGTGCTCGCAAGATGACCGAGATAATGAAGGTGATTGTAGAGCCGCTCGAGCTCCGCAAGCAGGGAACGTAACATCGCGGCGCGTGGAGGCACGATACACTCGGCTGCTGCTTCAA
This sequence comes from uncultured Alphaproteobacteria bacterium, assembly GCA_963844635.1. Lineage (GTDB taxonomy): Bacteria > Pseudomonadota > Alphaproteobacteria > Rhizobiales > Xanthobacteraceae > JAJPKK01. Next base: position 48,698 of record CAWJPD010000005.1, on the reverse strand, counting down.
CGGCCTGACAGAATGCGAGGGCATGCGCAAAGCTGCCGACGCCCGAGACTCTTTCCGCGAGAACCACCGCACTCGTCAATGAACGCCCCTCGAAGCGCTTCTCCATGCCGCGATGTTTGAAGAAAAGCTGGGGATGTAAATGCAATATGTGTTCACCGACATAGAAAAAGATCAACTCAACCAATTCGACCACGTCGGCGCGCACCGGCCCGAAAGGCAGCCGCTGGACATCAGCGCTGTCAATCTCGGGCAGGCCGCCGTCGGTTGGCTCGAATGGCATGATCGTCTCAAGCGGGTAAGCCGGACCAAGCGGAGGCACGGCCGGGTGTGCGCCCGCATGCAGCACGAGTCGGTGCGGCCCTGGCCGTCCAACAAATTCAACGCCGAACAAGTCCGCGATCTCACGTTCGTACCAACCCAGAAGTGGGCTGATCGGAGCGACGCTCGGGATCGCTCCGCGCGGAACGCAGCGCCACACGAAGAAATTTTCCTTGTGCCCTGCGCTTCCGATGTAGCGGAGTTCAATGCTGTGCGGAGTAGGATGCCAAGCGTAGGCCATCTGCATGCGTCCGCCACCACGGATGATGCCACCGACCGCCTCGGGCAACGCATGCTGCTCGATCAACCTGGCATGGCGCTGTCTCGCCAAGGTTTCCGAGACGGCCGTCATTGCGCCCCCGGAGAAAGCGCGGGCGCGACGGAGGTCAAGTACGACCACAGATCAGCGGGCCACCAAAGACCGAGGATCAACAGCGGCAAAAGGGCGAGCCACATGGGCGCGGCGCACCAGCCGCTCACTGTGATGTTGGGTCCGGACGGCGCAGCAACCGGAGTGTAGTACATCGTTCGGAAATGGTTTAGGAAACCGATGAAAATCACGATAAGCAGTATTGCCATTGCATAAACCGCCCATGAAAATGAAAACATCAGCCCCGCGCGCATGATCGTGAATTCACTCAGAAATAAACCGAACGGCGGTGCGCCCGTGATCGCGACCGCGCCGGCAAGCCAAAGGGCGCCCTGGACAGGAAAATGCTGACTGACGCCGCTGATCTGCTGGATATCCTTGGTGCCGTAAGCACGCATCATGTTTCCGGCGCCAAAGAACATCAGGGATTTGTTCAGCGAATGGTTCAGCATATGGTAGAGCGCGCCCGCAATACCAAGCGAGCCGCCGAAGCCGAAGCCGAGCGCAACCACGCCCATGTGTTCGATGCTGGAATAGGCCATCAGGCGTTTGATGCCCTGCTGGCGCACGATAAACAGAGCACCGACGAGGAGTGAAAGGACACCGAACGCAATGAGCACCGTCTGAGGCAGCTCACCGAGATTGGCGCTTCGCGTGACGGCCAAGAAGCGGGCAATGCCGAGCATGGCGGTATTTAGAAGTGCTCCCGAAAGCATGGCGGATACCGGAGCCGGGCTCTCGCTGTGCGCATCCGGTAACCAGCTATGCATGGGTGCCAGCCCCACCTTGGTGCCGTAACCGACGAACACCAGCAAAAACGCAAGCGTCAAAAGCACAGGGTTCATTTTTGGTGCCGCATCCATCAGCACGGCCCAGGTCATCTGATAGCTCGGGCCGAGCACGAAGCTGCCGCCCCAGTAAAACAGCACTGTGCCCAGGAGAGCGAGGCTGATCCCCGCCGAAACCACCATGATGTATTTCCAGGCCGCCTCCATGCTTTCAGCTACGCGCTCGAATGCAACGAGGAAGGTGCTGACCAGTGTTGTGGCCTCGATCGCGATCCAGTAAATGCCGACGCTGTTCATCAGAGGGCCGACCAAGGTGGTCACCGCGAACCCCGAAAACAGTGCATAAAAACCCGACAGGCGGTCATCTTCCTTGAGGAGCCGCATGTAGCCGATCGCGTAGATCGACGCGAGCAGGTAAACGATCGATGTACACAAGATGACCCATGCCGACGTTCGATCGACCATCACGTAATCGCCCCAGAACAAGATGGACGATCCGTCAACAAGGAAGGGCAGCGCCAAGGCACTGAGAAACGAAATGCCGGCTGCGACAACGTTCAGAGCCTCACAGAGTCGCGGATGCCGCACGACGAGGCACCCGACCATGGCAACGAACGGCGCAAAAGAGAGCGCAAGCAGCAGGAGGCCCACCATCACCCGACGAGCCTCTTGAGGCTCGAGAGTGCTGGTGGTGCCGGCATGCGTCAGCAGGTAGCCCACCAAAACGCCGAAGCATGCGACGATAATCAGGAGGTCGAAAAGAATCACCAGTTCGATCAGCAGCGGCATGCCCGGAACCAGGATCTGCGTGCCGAGGAAGATGCCATTCTCAAGGACCAGGAGACCAAGAATTTGGCTGATCGCTTCATGACGCACCGCGAGCATCAGAAATCCGATCAACTTCATCGAAAGCATCACAGTCAGCGCCAGCACCGCCACCGTCAGCTCGAGATGGAATTCAGTCGCCACCCTGAACGATACCGACAGGGCGAACATGACGAAGAAGGCGCCGACGACGAGGCTCGTGCTCGGTTGAAGAATGACGTGAATTTCCCGATCGACTTCGAGCCTGCGAATAATCCGCCAAATCAGGTACGGCAGGAGCAGGCCGCGGAAGAGCAGAGTCAGTATCGCGATCAGGTAAAGTTCTGGGTAATCCCCATAATAACCGACAGTCGCCGACAGGGCTGCGATAATCCACAACTCGGCCGCAAACGCATACAGATAATTCTTGAGCCAGCGCGAACCGAGCATCACAAAAGACAACAGAAGGCTTGCGATCGCCAAAAGGCTGAACAGCGAAGATGCCAGCTGATCGAGGTGCTGTATGAGCATGGCGCTAACTCAGTTGCGTGCCGACGATCGAAAGCACCGCAAGCAGGAAGGACGCCGCAAGTGGCTCCTGGTAGCGGTAAAAGCGTAGCCGGGATTGCGCGGTCTCGACAAAAACCACGACGCAGGCGACAAGCACGAATTTGATCACGAGGCCCACTGCGGCACCTAAAGCACCAAGCGCCGTGCCATCGATCGACAGCCCCCAAGGCAAAATCAGAACGTTGCAAAAAATGGTGTATAAAATAAATTGCTTCATTGCCGACGCCCATTTCAGGAGCGCCAACAGCGGACCTGAATATTCGAGTATCCGGCCCTCCTCGATCATATAAACTTCGATATGCGTGCTCGAATGAATTGGCATGCGATCGGTTTCGACCAGCAACAAAATGAAAAACGCTGCGACGAGGAACAGGTGCGCCGGGCTCCAATACACTGGCCAGCTCGACACCAGGAGGTGGTTTACGACGAAAGGCAGCATCGACTTCGCCAGCAAGGTGATGCCGACAAAAACGAGGATCAGCGTCGGCTCGGCGAGGATGGACACCATCACGGCGCGGCTTGAGCCAATCCCGCCATAGGCGCTCGCCGTATCGAGGCCGGCGAGGATAATCATGAAAGACCCCAAAGTGAGAATGAGGCCCCCGCCAAGAATGTCGCCCATGTCCGATTCCGGCAACGGGAAATTGGTCAGCACCGGTATCAGGATCGGCACCGTAAGCATGCAAGTGAATGCCACGATGGGCGTGATCCAAAACAACCACGAGGCCGTCTGTGGCACGACGATCTGTTTGTGGAAGAGCTTCCACAGATCCCGGTACGGCTGAAAAATGCCGGGACCCCGAGCCCGCTGTACGCGCTCTTCAAATTGGAGAATGATGCCCTGGATAAGCGGCGCCAAAACCAGGACGGTGAGGACCTGGCCAACTTGGAGAAGGATGTCGCGTGGGCTCATCGCGAGCGCCCCGGCCGCGGGGTACTCAATGATACTCCGGCCACGACTGGCGACGTTTCGCTAGGTCCGGGGTATCGCGGTGCGTCTATCACGCACACTCCTCCTGTCGTCTGTGGACGTTCTGGAGGAGTCATCAGCCCCGAGGGCGGTTACAAGGTGAACTCCATCACCTGTACGTGTTTGGAGTATTGTGTCGCTGGGGTAAGTTGTCAATAGCACAAAATGGGAAGAGCGCCTGAAAGACCCCAATGTTGAAGGGTGCACAAGGCACCATCGCTGCCGGCACTGCCATGCGTCATGCATTAAAATTCCACACGTTTTCGCTCCGAAACTGAAAAAGTTCAACTTGGCCTGCGGAAGCGCGATCGATTTGTCTTGAAAACCGATTTCTCAGGGTAACTAATGAACAGCGTGAATCCCAATACGGGCACCGGATCAGCGGTTGACCCTTGTCTTCATTGGTTGAGGAGACTTCGCCATGACACGCCGAGCGCCCGTTATACTCACCATAGCGCTGGCGGTTGGGCTGGGCGCGTCCCCAGCCTTTTGCCAGTCGCCGCCCAATACCACGCAGCTTCAGCCGGCTCCCGACATCCCTGGCGTCATCAAGGGCGGCACGATGCCGGAGGTGGTGATCAAGGGCCTGACCAGCTCGGACGACTCCTTCTGGCTGCCGAACGTCGGCCTGATCTTTTCGGAGCCGCGCGCCAACCGCATCGTGCGGCTGGATGAGCACGATCGGCCGGTGACTTTCGTGGACCATCTGCACGGCCCGCTCGGAATGACCTTCGACGCGAAAAACGGTCGGCTGGTCTCGCTTCAGACGGAGCCCGGGTTCACTGGCCCTCGCGTTGTGTGGCCGGCAGGCAAGGAAGCAATCCTGGCGGATAATTACCAGGGCAAGCCGTTCGGCCGCCCCAACGACATCGTCGCGGACCGCAACAGTGGCTTGTACTTCACGGACATTCCGCCTGACCGGACCGTTATTCCGCCCGCGGTGTACTACGTACCGCCTGGCGGAAATCCGATCCGCGTGGCGGAAGGGATCACGACGCCGAACGGCTTGCAGCTCAGTCACGACGAGAAGACGCTCTATGTGAACGACACCGGCGGCATCGACATCTATGCCTTCGACGTGCAGCCGGATGGGCGGCTCGCCAATCGCCGGGTGTTCGCCACCTATGTGGGGCGCGACCAGACGCTTCCCCCAGGCGCCCCGCCGAGGTCGGAAGCCGACGGCCTCGTCACCGATGACGATGGTCGGCTTTATGCGCTGACGGAATCGGGGATCGAAGTTTTGAGCCCCACCGGACAGCACCTGGGCGTCATCCCCCTCTGGTGCATCACGCGGCGCTGCCAGAACCTGGGATTCGGCGGACCCGACAAGCGCATGCTCTACGTGGCAGGTGGCGGCACGCTGCTGCGGATTCCGATGCTCGCACGCGGATTTCAGGGCCGTGCAAAATGACGATTGAAACCGCCGTGGGTCGCAGGCCAATGGAGCCAATGGAAGCTTTGGTCTTTTTCACCGACCTCGCTGCATTATACGCGACACAGCAAGCTATTGATTTTGAAAAGGGCCGGGATGGTTACTGAAGCGGTCGAGAGGATGCCGCCGGCTGACCGAGAACACACTGAATTTGCTTCCGAATTTCAGCTGCGTTAGACACTCTTTGTAGCGGGACTTTGTAGCACGCGTCAAGTAGGCCGCTGCGCTACTGTGCCCGAAATACAACAGCTGCGGTACGCGAGGCGCAAAGCGGCTACATTCGGGCGACCTCTTTAAGGTAGGCGATTGCACACTACATTGCGCAGCTGTGGGAGAGATTTACGGAATTTACTCAGCGCGCGACGGGCTTGTCCGATACGTCGGACAGACTGTGGGCGAATGCACGACACGCTTTAAACAGCACAAGCGCGATGCAGGCTGGTGTTCTTTCCCCGACAAATGGCTGCACAAATGGATTCGCGCCGAGTGGAGCGGAGGGTACCCGGTCAGATGTGTGCTTCTTGAGCAGTGCGGCAGTGAACGAATTGTACTCGAGTTGTTGGAGACCGCATGGATCGCGAGATTCCCGAATTTGCTCAACGAGCGAAAGCAACCTTGTTCATGGAACCGTCCCACCTCTCACCCCATTCTCCGTGAAATCGTGGACTACCGTAAGCGGCATTTATTTAACGTCGAGCGCAATAAGGGCGTCCACTATGAAATCGGGTGGGATCGATATTTCGTAATGACATACACGCGCCGAACGCCAGAACGGCTTATTGGCGATGAGATACCGGGCCTTGGTCCGTCCGGTGGGAATATTTGGTTCCCTGATTTGACGAGAGCCGTGGAAGCAAAGGAGCAATTTTGGCGTTACCAAATGGACCGCATTCATTATGGGATTGAGCGTCGCCACATTGGAAGCAAGCGCTCGTTGATTATTTGAACGGGCGGACGGGCACCGAAAACAGAGTCTACCAACCAATATGCTGTACTGGTGCGGTCGAGAGGATTGGCCAAATCCACCCTTTTGCATTGATATCATTGGAGTTTTTTCATTACTTTCCAGTCGTTGTGTAGGCTGTTGTGTATGGTCCGAACACGACGGGTCGATAGTAAGAAGCTTCGGACGTTCTACACCTGCGCAGCCAATCGTGAGGTTACAAGCGACTGTCGAGCTGAGCGGTCGAGTCTCCGACCACTTCGGATCGTGAGCGAAATAGGCCGGGCAGCAGATTCCCTCAAGCCGACCCGATTTTCTCGCTCAAGTCCATGGCGCCCATTGCGGCGCGCAATGCGCCGGCAAGCGTGTCGGCGCGGGTGCTCGGCCTCTACTTTCCACTGATGCGCTGACCAAGCGATCCCTTCGAGCACGTCGAGGGCGGCGGGCCTGATGCTATTCCTCGTAAGTCCCATGAAATGGCTCAGGTAATGATCACAGGACCTTAACTCTGTTCGGTGGTGGTGACTGACCAAATGCTCACAGGAGCCATTGTTAGCCAGCTTATTCTCTCCCGAATTTTTGACATCTATATTGCGCTGCAGCATGTAGTAGCCATATGAGAGTCGTCAAGTGGTTCGTTGGCGCGCCAGGAAGTTGCCCTGCAACTGCGCTTCGGAGACCATCGGACAAGCTGGCCTGGGCGTCGCGTCCGTAAGACCACAACATCAACGCCCCAAGGAAGAGTGCCTCATGGACACACCAAGATCACAGCTACGAAAACCGTCGGGCTCCCGAAAACGGATACCCCGCAAGCACTAGGTGACATGGTGGAAAAGGGCACCACCCAAGCCAAAGAGGCTTCCGAGAAAATGAGCACGGCCACGACTGACGCTGCCGATCTGATAACAAACATCCATTCGACGGCAGTAAAGGGCGTGCAGGATTACAACATCAAGTTCATCGAATTCGGTCACGCAAACATCAACGCCGCCCTCGACTTTTTTCAGAAGTTGTCCAGCGTGAAGTCGCCTTCGGCCTTCGTAGAACTTTCATTCGAACATGCGCGCACGCAGTTTGAGACGATGACAGAGCAAACCAAGCAACTTGCGGCGTTTGCACTGAAGGCAGCGTTCGCGACTGCGGTGCCACTCAAGACCGGTTTCGCAAAGCCGGTCAATCACTTGTAAATCTGCGGACATCGGGGGGATCGATCAGAGAACGGCACGCGTATGTGTTGGCGGCGTCGTTCGGGCTGTCGACACTGCAATGCGGAATCCGATCCATTGCGGACACTGAATCCGAACGAAGCCGGACAGCGGTCCGATGATAACTTGCGCCGCGCATGGGCCCAACACATCGCCGCGGTGATCGGTCCGGGTTTGCGATCGGCCTCGTAGAGCCGGTTGAAGCCGGCATAGGCATCCGCCTGCATCAAACCGGCGTAAGTCGTGAGGTGGGCCTCCGGGTGGACGCCGCCGCGATCGGCCGAATAGAATAGAAGAACATCGCAGCCGGGGCCGCCGCGCCGCCAAACGGACGGTCATCGCGAACATACGTCCACAAGCGTCCGGTACGGCATTTGCCGCTCGCCAGCACCGGCACCGTGGTGTCATCGGCGTGGATGCGTTCGGCTGCGAACACGTGAGCAAGGATCGCATCCACCAGCGGCATCAGCGTTACCGATGCGGCGCCGACCCAATCGGCCAGCGTCGAGGTGTCAAGATCAACACCCTCTCGGGCGTAAGTCGCGCTCTGGCGATTGAGCGGCAGATGCAGACCGTATTTGCTCGTATTTGCAGAACAGGATGTGGGCGAGCAGGAACGGGCCGGCGCGTCCGCGCCCAATCGGATGCGACGGTGCTGGCGTTTGCGCGATCGTCTCGCAGGCGCGGCAGGAGAACTTCTCGCGCACAATGCTGGATCACTTTCCAGCGCGACGGCACATGCTCTAGCATCTCGGTCACGTCTTCGCCGATCTTGAGCAACGCGGTGCCGCCACAGCACGGGCATGTGGTGGGAGCCGGATGCACGAGGCGCTCCCCGCGGCAGATGCTCCGGCAACGGACGCCGCGCCGGCCGCTTCCGTTTGAAGCCTCCACCTTGACCTTGGCTGACGCTGGCGCCCCCGTCTCGGCTTGCACCCTTGCTTGCGCCGCATCGGCTTCGCGGTCGGCGAGTTCAAACTCAAGCTGGTCGAGGATCGCGCCGCGCTCTGCCGATTGTCCGAACTGCTCGTGGCGCAGCTTGGCAATCGTGAAGTTGAGCTTGGCGATCACCAGCGCGGGCGCGGGCTTCCGCCGACGCGGCCCGGCTTTCCGCCTGCGCCGCGGCCAAGGCTTCGCGTTGTTGCATGATCAAGGCCCGCGCCGCGGCCAGCGTGTTCGGAGACGAATCAGATTTGCGGGGCACGCGGCATGCTGACACAGCCATGCCGGCAGCACGCGAACAATCGCGCAACGTGAGTTGATTGGTCGCGCACTTTCAACAACTGACGCTTGGGCGGCGACGCGTTCAGCCGGCCGCGTGCGGACGCCACGTGTGTTGCGGCATCCGCCAATCGATCCCCTCAAGCGAGGGGATTTAAAGATGCCCTGCGGACTGACGACGACTTGCCCTCAGCGGATGTCGAAGTCATCGATCCCGCCCATCCCCTTTATGGTAGCGGATTCCGGTTAGTATCGATCGAACGTTCAACGTGCCCGGCTACTTGCGCGCGCGTAGAATGCCGATTTGGTCTCACGCTGCTCCTGCCCCTGCACGTCACGAATTCGGGCCGCGTAGGGAGCGGCCTGTCACGCAAACCAAGCTCAGCATTGAAGCGCTCGAAGAACTGGTTGCGGTGGCCGAAGGAAGCGAGGGCGCATGCCCATCGAACCCCGGTAGGTCTGGCACAATCTTCCAGCGGCGCTCCGGCGGGAGATCGTCGACGATCTCGCCGCGGTCATGCGGGAGCTGAGCCATGGGGTCGGAACTCGTCAACGCGGATCATCTGAACCGCAAGGCTGTCATCTATATTCGTCAATCGACGTCGCATCAGGTCGTGGGCAATCAGGAGAGTTTGCGGCTGCAATACGCGCTCTGCCAGCTCGCTCGCGATCTCGGGTGGCGTGAGGCCGACATCGATGTGATCGATGCTGATCTTGGTTTGAGCGGCGCCGCCGCATTGCAAGGCAGGGCTTCAAAGATTCTCGTTGCTCGCGTCACACTCGGAGAGGTTGGCATCATTTTATCGATCGATGTCACGAGATTGGCGCGCAATTGTTCGGATTGGTATCCTCTGCTTGATGTGTGCGGTCATCGTACTTGCCTGATCGCCGATCGCGACGGTGTCTATGATCCCGGAACACCAAACGGTCGCCTCCTGCTTGGCCTCAAGGGCACGATCTCTGAACTAAAGCGGATTCCGGTCATATTGAAGCATAGCCTGCATGCCTGAAATAGTTGGCGCACTCTTGAGGAGCGAGCTGCAGGATGAACGAGCGAATGGCTCGATTGAGCCGCGGGACCGTTCGCGCCGCCACCGTGCGCATGAATGTCTTGAACTTGCTATAGGACATCTCGATTGGATTAAGATCGGGCGAGTACTTCGGCAGGTAACGCAGTGTCGCCCCCACACTCTCGATTGCCTCGCGAACACCAGCAACCAGATGGATGCGGCAGTTATCCATCACAACGATGTCATTGCGCCGACACGTGGGAACCAGGCACTGCTCGACATAGGCGAGGAACATCTCCCCGTTCATGGCACCCTTGACTGCCATCGGCGCGGTCATTTTATTGTGGCGCAAGGCGGCCACGAAGGTGATTGTCTCCCATGCTCCAAGCGGAACATCACCGATCACTCTGACGCCCCGTGGAGCTCGTCCCCGGAGGCGGACCATATTCGTGCTGACCGCGGTCTCGTCGATAAACACTAGCCGGGCGGGATCAAGCATGCCTTGCTCTCGAATCCACCGTCGTCGCGCTCGCGCCACATCTGCCCGCTGTCGTTCCGCAGCTTGCAGACTTTTTTTTAAGGGTGACGCCGTGTCGATCAAGAAATCGCCAAAGCGCGCTGCGGCTGGTTTTAATGCGCCGCTTGCGCAGTGCGGTAACCATCTCCACCAAGGTCACATCTGGTCGCTCCGCGATGAGAGCCAATATCTCGGCCGCGAATTCTTCCAGCGGCGAAATGCTTCCGCCGCGCGGTTTCGGCGCGGCGCTTTTATTGTCGGTCCAGCGCTGCAGCCACTTAATTGCCGAGGCCATACTCACCTCGAAACGTTCGGCCGCCTCGCGTCGCGACGCGCCCGCCTCGACAGCTTCGATAACGCGTTCCCGCAGATCCCCAGAATAAGCTTTCGGCACCGCGCATCCCATCCGTAAGAGAATCAATGCGCAAACAATCCCTCATCGCTAACCTTCTGGGAGTCCCTCCGATTCAAATCGGAGGGGAACCGCTTTAGGCTAGAATTGCACACCATCCGTGCTCGGCTAACTGCAGGTCTTTTGGCCAAGGCGGAGCGTGGCGAACTCGCGCTACAGCTGCCAACCGGCTTGGTCCGTGATCCCTCAGGCGTCGTTACCAAAGATCCGAACCGTGAAGTGCAAGAACGTATTGTGTTGGTGTTCGAAAGCTTCTTGAGTGTCCGCACAGCCGTAAAGGTTACACGCACCTTGGTTGCGCGCGGCCTTGCTTTGCCACGCCGCGATCGGCACGGCGAAGTGTGTTGGCGGCGCACGACCATTCCGGCGGTCACCGATATACTGAAGAATCCCGCCTATGCGGGTGCTTTCGTCTACAGTCGAACACGCCAGCAACCATCGACCGTGCCAGGTCGACAACCACAGAAAACACCACGTCCCGCGATGGACTGGAAGATCGTAGTGAAGGACAAATATCCAGCCTACATTGGTTGGGACGTGTTCGAGAAGATCCAAGTGATGCTGCGCGATAACCGGTCCGAATACTTGCGCATCAAAAGCCGCGGCATTCCGCGGGATGGTGCAGCTCTCCTTCACGGCATCACCTGGTGCGGAGAGTGCGGTCACAAGATGGTCGTGCGCTACAAGGGTGGCAGCCAGTATGTGTGCAATCACCTTCGTCAGCAGCATGATGTCCCTGTTTGTCAGTGTCTACGAGCGCCGCCGATCGATGCCCAGGTTGCGGCGGCTTTCCTCGAAGCGGTCGCGCCAGCGGAGATTGATGCCTTGTCGCGAGCCCGTAAAGCGCAGCGTCAGGCGGACGAGGCATTACGATGCGCCGAGGAGCAGCAGGTTTAACGCCTTCGCTATCAGGCCACGCTCGCCGAACGTCAATTCAATCGTGTTGATCCCGACAACAGGCTTGTAGCCGGTGAGCTTGAGCGGCGATGGGAAGCTGCTCTAATCGAACTGCGGCGTGCGGAAGAAGCATTGTTGCGACGAGCAGCTCCAACTCCTCACAATTCCGTCGGCATCGATCCGCGCCTGCGTGAGAAGGTTGTAACTCTCGGCAAGAAGCTCCCCGAGCTTTGGGCAGATCCCGCAACACGCCGAGAGCATCGCAAGGCGCTACTACGTTGCTTGATTGACAAAGTTATCATCCGGCGTAGCGCGCGCGACAGGGTGGAAGCGCGAATTGTGTGGCGTGGCGGCGCCATAACAGAGCTGACTGTCATGATGCCGGTAAATACATTGGCGGCACTTCCTCGCCGCGCCGAGATGGAGCAGCGCATGCGAGCTCGCAGCCGCAGGAATTTACGACGAAGAGATTGCGCGAATTCTGACAGCCGAAGGACATCGCTCAGCATGGCGAGTTGCAGAAGTTCTTCCAAGCACAGTTCGGGATATTCGAAGTGCCGTGATAACGTGATAATCAGTATCCGTCCGGCGACGGCCGCCTTGCGGGGCACGTGAGGGTGTGAGTCACGTGAGTATTCCTAGGAGTACTCACATGACGAAGAACCAGATCGAAGTCATCACATCAGTTGAGCGCCGCCGCAGGTGGACGGCGGCGGAGAAAGAGCGGCTGGTCGCGGCTTCAATGGAGCCTGGGGCGGTGGTTTCGGCACTGGCGCGGGAAGCCGGGATTTATCCGAGCCAATTGTATGGCTGGCGGCGTGCCCTGGGCGCTCGACGCACGCGGTGTCCTGCGGCAGGGCCAGTCGATTTTGCGGCTGTGCGGATCGCCTCCGATGCAGCTACTGTGCCGGCACCTCTTGGCGCGATCGAGATCGAGTTTGCCGGCGGGGCACGGATGCGGGTCAGTGGCGCGGTTGACGGCGGCGACCCTATCGGCGGTGGTCGCGGCCCTGGCGACGAAGGATCGACCGGCCAGGTTTCCGCATTGGGAATCACGTGATGCGCGAATACGGCGCCCGACCGTGGCGCGCCGCCGAATACGTCGCTGCTCTCCAGTCAGCCGGGCGTGGCTTGAGGCGCCGAGACGGTTTCAATGTGGGGCGAGGCGGCTGGCGTCCGCCACGCAAACGCATCGGCTGTTTATTCGCTGAGGAAAGCGTGGCGTCTTCGCTGCTGCAAGACCTGCAACGATAAAGGCGTGTCCGTCCAATGCCGGCGCTGACCCGTCAAGAGCTGTGACCGCTTGTACTGTTCTGCGGCCACCAGCTGTGTCAAAGAGCATGCGAAGGGGGCATCTCTGTGCCAATAGGTCCGCCATCTGCCATCGGAACCGTTCAAACCCTCGCATGTAACTCGTGCGTTGCCTGCTGCGCGTTTTTAGCGGGGTGGCCACGCCTTTCTTTGGAGGCTGAGGCAGAGCTGGCTCGCATCCCGGGTACGTTTATTGATGATGGGCTCGGCGGAATGCGTTGCGATGGCAATCGCTGCAAGGCCCTCACGGGCGAGGTGGGCGTTTCCACATCCTGCGCGGTCTACGCGGCGCGGCCTCACGTTTGCCGAACCTGTTCGCCGGGTGACGCAGACTGCTTAACTGCGCCGGCTTGGTTCGGGCTGTGAAGCGTTTCAGGGCGAGTTCCAAAGTTCCTGAGACATCAGACGCCGTCGTGCGTGCCGCCCTGCCGTGTGTTCCAGATTTTCAATGTCTTTCAATTTCAGATTTATTTTTACTTTTGGTCGGAAAAGAAGCCCGTTCTAATCTTGTAAAAGCTTGTAACTATACTTACATATAAAGTGCGCAGGCCGTGAGGCTGCGTGATACGAAGGGTCGGGCCTCAAGGGCAGACCGTTCGCATGTCGCTCATATAGGAGGTCATGCTATGCGTACATTTGATTTTGCTCCCCTTTACCGTTCAACAGTCGGGTTCGATGGCATATTTTCCATGCTCGACCAACTCAGCGGCGTGGAACCCACCGTTTCCAGTTATCCGCCGTATAATATCGAACGCGCGAGCGAGCACGCCTATCGAATCTCGGTCGCAGTAGCGGGCTTTACCGACGGCGATCTCACGATCGAAACGAAGGAAAACAGGCTAACAATCCGCGGCCAGAAGCAGACTGACGACGAGAGGAAGGCCGGAGTGCTCTATCAGGGCATCGCCGCGCGAACCTTCGAGCGTAGCTTCCAGCTCGCCGACTATGTCAAAGTTCATGGCGCCACCCTGGAGAATGGGCTCCTGAACGTAGACCTCGTACGTGAAATTCCGGAGGCGATGAAGCCTCGGTCGATCCCGATCACAAATGCCGGCAAGCTCCTGGAGGCTAAGCCGACTAAGATAGCTGCTTGAGGCGTAGCTAAGTTTCTTGGAGCGCCCCGACTTCGGGGTGCTCCCTTTCTTGGATAGAGAACCGCATTTCACCGTCGCTTCCCAGAGAGGGACTGCAAATGAGACCTCAGCACGAGGCGCGTCGAACAATCATCAGAGAATGGATGTCGCTTTCCCGGGAAGGCCGGCGCTCCGAACAACAGGCTGCCGCATTCGCGACAAAGGCGGCAGAGAAACATGATTTCGCCTGTCGCGGCGATCGGCAGCGCCCTCGGCGCCGAGCAGCGGCGCGATCTGCTTGAGATCGTCGATGACCGCTACGACAGAGGATCGCTGTTGATCACAAGCCAGATCCCGGTGCCGCAATGGCACGACATCATTGCCGATCCTACCCTCGGCGATGCGATACTGGATCGCTTCATCCACAACGCCCATCGTATCGAACTCAAGGGTGACAGTCTGCGGCGGCGCGCCGCCGAAAAGAAAAAAGCCTAAGCCAGCTTACAGCCCCAGCAATCGAAAACCCCAACGGCTCAAGCATGCCGCCGTGCTCGGGTCAGTCAAGGCCAAGCCTAAAGGTGGCCGCGAAGACGCGTCCAGCCTTGACAGACCCTGCGCGCGGCGGCCCCGCACGTTCGCGGTCGGGGCGGAAGAATGCCTGCGGCGCGGTCGAACAAAAGAATCGACCAAAGAGACGGCCAGCAGCATCGCATCACCCGGCTTATCATTCCCAGCACAACATCAAAATGTCAGTCGGACGTGCCTCCGCGCATGATCACGATCGCTGGAACCAGTGATCACCATCACCTGGAATTCGTGATCACCATCATCTGGAACGACTGATCACCATCCCTGGAACTCGCAACCAAACCGCTCGACCAAGAATTGTCCGACAATGCGCACCCGCTGGCGGCGCGTACTTGCTGCCAGGCCCTTCACCTGCATCATGAAGAGATCGAACCGATGAAGTTCCCGCCCGATATCGTCCTTCTGATCGGGCGTCGCGACTTGATCACCTTCCCGTACGACCTTCAAAAACAGCTTAAGGGCGGATCGATGATCAAGGTGAACACGTCGAACAGAACGCGGACACGTGCATTGCGGCAGATGTTCATTGAGAAAGCGATCGATTGCCGCTTCGTCAATCTGCGTCGGCGAGTGACCGATGCTGGTCGCCCGGCGCGCAAAGTGCGCTACGCAGCTCAAGTAAATGTGCCTGGTCTGTGACGCGTACCGTCGTTCTTCGAGATATCTACGATATCTGGCCGTAAGCGACTCCAGCACACTCTCGTCTAACCCCATCCGTAGCTCGGCATACATGGCGTCTCTCCTTTGCAAGAGCACGCCGGTGGGATCGCCGAACATTATGAGCATCGCCAGCGGCACATCGCTTCGCATCTCCAAAGAAAATCAATGCGTTGTGGACAACTATCAAATCGACCTGCACATAATCCTGACCTGCGCATAAGAGGCGCCGAGCACAGCGACGAACACCTGTGCCGTCCTCGCCTCGCCGGTCGATGCGTCGGTCACGGTGAGCGTCGTGCCCGCATAATCCACGAACATGCGCTCGCCAGCGACATGGCTCTGTCGCATGGTCGGCGATAGTCGTGCCTCCCAACTGCGATACAGCTCGCAAAAGCGGCTGTACCCGTAACCGTCAGCATGAGCCGCGCGATACTCCTCCCACAGCAGCTGCAGCGTCACGCCCGGCCGGCGCAGCTCGCGGTGGATAGCTGCCCAGTCCGGCTGCGCCCGTCGTGCCAACATCGCCGCAATTGCGGTCCCGGCTGGATAAAGACGCGCTTCCAAAATCTCGTCGGTGATGTCTTCCGGAAGCGGCCAGGCAACGCCGACAGCGCGTGCCCGCTGCAGGCAATCGACCACCGTCGTCGCGCCGAGCGAAAGGCTCGCTGCAACCTTCCGGCTCGACAGGCCAGACGCCGTTAGACGCAGCACGTCACGGATCTTGAGCATCGGTAATCTCTGTTGAGGCATGGCCCGCTCCCTTCAAAGGAGCAGACCTTTGCCCGTCCAAGGATCACCCAACGCAACGCTGCCAAGCCCGTCCACAGATTGATCGACCTCCCGGAATGGGTGATCGGCATCAATCGGAACGACTGCTCGCCTTCAATCGAAACGACCGCTCGGCATCAGCCGGTGTGCGCAAACAGAGCCGAGAACAACAATGGAAAACTATCGCCGGGGCGAGTTGGATCGGCATTGGCTTGGTTCTAAAAGCATGCAAGATGCGCCGATGCATGGCCTAAATTAGTTGTTTTCTGAGAGGAACCGACTGTGCGGTGGATCCATCTGACTGTGATCATCCTGTTCGGGATAAGTACCTTTGTTTTCGCTGTGGAGAACTTCCAGATTGTCACGATGACCTTCCTCGGCATGTCTGCCCGGACGCCGTTAGCGCTTCTGGTGTTGGTCACCTACCTGCTCGGCGCCGTAACCGGAAGCAGCCTGCTAGTCGTGCTGCGGCGATCTATTGAGGGATCGAGAGGACGCACGAGGATCATGTTTTGACCAGATTACGGTGGCGCTGCGGACCGGCTTCACCGCGAGCACGTGGCGACGTTGACGCCGAATTTGGGCCGGAAGATCAATTCCCTTTGTGCGTCGCGGCGGTCCCGCGTCCGCGGGTCAACTGATCCATTTTGCACAGACATTCGTGGGCTTCATGTCCTAGAGTTTGTCACATGAACTGCACCAGTGCAGGAGTATTAATATGACGAACAAATCTGATGGTGCCAAAAACCAAGCTGACGTATCCCACCCCGGTATGATGGGCGACGGAACTGAAGAACAGAATTTAAATGAGCACGGCGACCCAGCGGCGCGCATTAAAAAGGATGAGCTGGATGCCGCGTTTAGGAAACACCCAGAAAGTAACCCTTTGTGGGTCGCTTTATAATTAGAGGAGTCAATTATGTCAAGAAACATGGGACCGGGTCCAACTGCCACTCGCAGCAGAGGGCCCGGAACGATTCCCGGGTATCGATGGAGGTCTTTGCACCACGCAATGACGAGCGGCAGTTCATTCTCGATGAATGGAACAAATGGGCATCAGAACATCTTCCTGCCGGGCGCGACGGCATAGGCTCCGGGATCGATGCAATTCAATTCTTCACGTTCCTCCAAATTCAATGTCTGCTCCTCTTGCAGTTCAGAACGCTCAATGCCGATCCCTGGCGGACCGTGCAAAGCTGGCTGAAGCAGTCTCGGAAGGTATCGGGCGATCCTGTCGGCCCCCCAACTTAAGATGATTTCTCGTTTCGAAGCGTTTGAGGCGTTTGCCGATCTCGGGATGCGATGGATAAGTTACCGAAGCCTTGCTGTTCCTGCCTAGAGCTGCACATTCACTCCTGGTATCACGTGCCCTACCGCCCCGGGAGACCTGACATCGTCAGTTCCAGAGCAGCGATGTCAGCATGGCCTTCACCGAGAGTAGAGCAGCTCGGCACTTCCAATGGCTCCCGCAATCCGTTTCACGCGGGCGATGAATTTCGGGCCTTCCTGGTTCGTACCGATCAGACCGATATCCAAATCGGCCCTCGGACGCTTTTACTTCGGGCTTTCAATGGCTCGGTCTCCCCCCCATTGCTGGATATTTAATACAACGGCCTGTCTGGCCGTTGGTCCGCTCCCTCGGCTCCGCCATGCGGGTCATGGGTCGCAAAGTCATGCAGTGAGCCCCTCAAAAATTGGATAAGCCAATGTCGCCCAACGATTTGGAGGCCAACCGATGGACGCCAGCCTGTTTCATTTCACCGACGAGCAGTGGGCGCGGATCGAACCGCATTTGCCGACCAACCAGCCCGGGCCTGCGCGAGATGACGATCGGTGGATTTTGAGTGGGATCATGCATGTGCAGAGATCGGGCTGCCGCTGGAAGGATTGTCCGCGAGAATACCGGCCCTACAAGACGATCTACAATCGCTTTGCCCGCTGGAGTAAGAAGGGCATCTGGCAGAAGCTTTTTGGCGGCGGTCGCCGGCGAGTGCGATACGGCTGAGCAAGTCGCACTCGATAGCAGCCATGTGAAAGTCCACCGCTGCGCCAGCGGTGGAAACGTATGGCCCGCCCCGTCGGCAAGTGGTTTTCGCAGCTGGCATAAACAGTCTGCACAAACGCATCCGGCCTTTCGGCTGTGCCGTTGACCAAGATGGAGATCCGCGTGTTCTGCTCCTCATAAGGGGGGCGGCATCGAGGTGCCATTTTCCACCGTAGGCTTGCAGAACACCGATCGACTGTTAGGCCATCTCTCTTCAACCACCCGCAGACATCATTGACCGGTTGCTAATGGGAACCACCGGATCATGGGTTAGATGGCGACCGCGCGTGACTCGAACGTTGTATTGTATCGCAGGAGTGCCCAGACCATGCGCGCCATCTTAGCGGCGAGCGCGACAACAACTGTATTGGAATGCGCTCTCGCGAGTAGACCGCGCAACCACTGTCCGAGTTGCGTCTTGCTTCGGCTCAAGCTCGGCAAGGCCGCCCGCGCACCTTGAATGAGCATCTTCCGCACGTATTTGCTGCCTCGTTTGGTGATGCCGAGTAGCCGCGGTTTTCCTCCTGTCGTCGCCTGCCGTGGGACAAGCCCCAACCACGCGGCGAGATTGCGGCTTCGGGTGAAAGTCCCTGCGTCACCGACAGCCGCGACAAGCGCAGTTGCATTAAGCGCACCAATCCCGGGAATGCTCGTCAGCCGGCGTGCAACCTCATTCTGCTTAATCTCGGCGATGAATTCGCGGTCGAATGCCGTGATTTGCTCGTCAAGCTCCTGCCAGCGTGCCACCATATCCTCGATCAGCAGGCGAACGCGCGAGCTAAGTTCCTCGCCACCTTGCCGTAGAAGCTCAGTAACACGAAGTCTCAACTTGGCGCGGCCTTGCGGTACAATCACCCCACGCTCAAGCAGGACAGCGCGCATTTGATTCATCAGAGATGTCCGCTCACCCACCGTGCGATCACGGGCGCGATGCAAGGTTTGCATATCCAGCTGCTGCTCGCTCTTAAGCGAAACGAAGCGCATGGTGGGCCGGGTTGCTGCTTCGGCAATCGCTTCCGCATCTCGGTCATCATTCTTTTGCGCCTTCACGTAAGGCCGCACGTACTCAGGCGACATCAGCCGAATTGTGTGTCCCTGGGCGGCAAGAGCCGGTCCGATATGATGGGCGCCGCAGCAAGCCTCCATCGCGACGATGCAGGGGGAAAGCTTCGCGGCCAAAGCCATGATGGTTTGGCGTTGCATGCGCAGTACGACTTTGCCCGAGCCGTCAAGCCCGACCACGCTGCAGCTGTTTTTACCGAGATCAATGCCGAGAACCGCGATGTCCATGGAAAGCCCCTTCTAGGTCCGAATCGTCCCTTTTAGCTCAGTGGAGGGGCGGGCCATCCATAAGGGGGCTGGGACGCAGGCGACCCGCGTCACCAAAGCTAGCACTACTTTGGCAGATTTTATTTACGCTGGTTCCGACTGCAAATCCATTTTCGGCAGTGCGGGCATCGTCGTGGTGGTGGGCGAGCGACGGGTTCGAGGATGGCTTGCCGGACGGCCGGCAGGGTCGGGCGCGGTGGTGGGCCTCCGATTCTTTTTTTCCCGCTTTGCTATTTTCAGCCGGCGATACTGGAGGAAGGCGTAGGCGATCATCGTCATGAGTGCATGGCGGTGAAGACCCTGCCAGGATCGGCCTTCGAAGTGATCGAGACCGAGTTCCTCTTTCAGTTGTTGATGCGCCTGCTCGCAAATCCACCGCGCCTTGATTGTGGCTGCCAAGGTACGCAGGTCCGTGTCCGCCGGCAGGTTGGCGAGATAGTATTTCTTTTCGCCTGACATCCTGTGTTCGCCGATCAGCCAAACCTCCTCGCCGGGCAGATGTTGCTGACCCTTGTCCCTGATCCGTTGCGGCGGCCCATCGGCAACCCGCACGCGAACTGCAGCAAAACGAGCTTTGAGCTTTCCTTTTGTGCCGGAGCGCCAACTGATGGTGCACCATGTGGCATGGCTCAGCATGTCTTCGGCTGGAACCGAGAGAAGATCGGGAACGTGCCGCTGACGCGGGCGGCCACGCTTGGCAATCGGAAAGATCATCCGCACATCGGCAGGGTAAGCCTTGAGGTGCCGTGGAATGCCCACTGCCCAGGCCAGCTTGCGGGCCGTGAGACCCTGTCGGAACGTTGCGCTCAATCCGTAACCGGCATCCGCCAGGACGCATCCGAAGCGCACGCCGGCCGCAATGGCGCGATCGATCTCGGCGAGCGCGATCTCCGGCTTGGTGCGTGCAGTCTGATATTCGGTGGGAACGCCCGCACGCTTGAGCCGCGCCTGATCGCCAGAAACAGCCGCAACGCCAGCATCACCGGGACTTCACCCTGCGCCAGCGTCAGCGACACCAAGGTTTTGCAATTGGCGGTCTTGCCCAGAGCGGAGGCATACTGCGGAGCAACGCCCACCGAATGCGTGCCCTTCTTGGGGATCGCGGTGTCGTCAACCACCAGCACGGCATTGCCACTGCCGACGAGCTTGTCGGCCTGAACAAGCAGTTCTATTTCCAGCGGCGCTGAATCCCAGACACCCGCGGCGATGAAGTGATGCAATTGATCGCATTCGCCGAGCGCGAGCCTCTTTGCCATCGGCGCAATGCTCTTGCGGTCGCCGGGACCAATCAGTCCCGACACATAGAGCGGACACATCTGGCGATGAGCCTTATGACCCAACCGATCAAGAAACGGCTTGAGCCAACGTCCAAGCTCGTCTGTCCAATCCAAGCTCCCGATCGCCATGGTCGGCCCCCCAAAGCCGACCACCCATGAGTCACAGAAAAACTGATTTGGGAATCCTTCCGACCAAAAGATCTGCCAAAGTAGTGCTAGGGTTCGGACTTAATCAAATCAGAGCCAATACGCCAGCATGGTCGCCGAAACCTGCGTGAGCCTGATCCCCGGCATCACTGAACTTGCAGCCGATAAGGGATATGACACCGATGCATTTCGTGCCTTCCTCAAAGAACGTGGGATCAAGACGGTCATACCCGGCAAATCCAATCGCAAAAAGCGCATTCGCCACGACAAAGAGGCCTACAAAGCTCGCAATGTCGTTGAGCGGTGCTTCCGCCGCCTCAAGGATTGGCGCCGCATCGCCACCCGTTACGACAAGCTGGCGCGAAACTTTCTCTCCGCGATATGTTTCGTTGCACGATGCAAGCGCTAGTTGGGCTCCGTCTTCGCCTTGCGATAGAGCTTTCTCTGAAGGGTCCGGATCTTTTCGGGTGTTTCCAGGCTCATCGCCAATCGCCGTGTCCTCGCCAACTTCGAAAGCGAACCAGAAGTCAGGGTCCTTCCCTCCACCGGCATTACCCGGCTTCAACAGTACGACTGACCCTGTCCGACTCCCGCCAAGAACCGCCGTCTATCACGACGTTGAGGCCGCTACCCCCGCCCACGACGGGTCTCCCCCGATTACCCGCATCACCTTTTCGACGTGCCACGCCCATTACCCCGGCGAACCGAAACGGGTGCTCGTGTCGATTTCTTCCCCGTCCGCGCGGCCTTCCCCGTTATGCAGGCGGGTCGGCGTTCGCGCCTTCACTTTCGAGGCCTGCTCAGGCTTCACTCACGTTGTGGCCCGTCGAATTGCTCAGCCGCCAAAGCAACCTTTGTCACGAGGCTTCGGCCCAACCAGTTACCCAACCGAGCCGCTCGTCAGCTACCAGTCTATCGACAACTTCCTGGGTGGAATCTTCCTCCACTGGTGATACGCGCCGTCGGGGCGCACTGCATAATCCGGGCTAGACTTCGGTGTCGTAGTCGTTCTCAATCTGCGTCACTAATCACAGGGGGACGACAGGCCTCTGCGGACGCTCGTCAGGCAACTCCCCCCCGAAATCGACGAGAGAGTTTCGTACCGTGTGAGAGCGTGCGTGACCCCCATGAGCGGGTGGTAAGAGAGGACGATCTGGAAAACGCCAAACTCCTAGGGCAAGGCACACCGAACGAATGTAGGAAATTTCACTCCGGCAATACGCACGCGTTACTCTGGCGTCGAAACGGCCGATCGCAGGTCCAGTCATCCCCGAACGAGTCAAGATGTGCGTTCGTAGGAACCTTCACCGGAACGCAATCGGCGCCGGTCTTCGTAAAGCCGCGGTTGCATTTCCAGCCTTTACCATAGGTATCGAGATAGCCGTTCGCAGGAACCGCAACGGGAATGCAGGCTTCGTCTTTTTGATCAAAGCCCCGTTCGCATTCCCACCGGTTGCCAAAGGAGGAGTCAGAAAGATAGCCGTTGTGCGGAATTTTAAGCGCAAGGCACGCATCGCCGATGACGTAATAGCCGCGTTCGCATTCCCATCCGCGACTTTGGGATAATTCCGACAAATAGCCGTTTTTCGGTACATTCACCGTAACACAATCTGCTCCGGTCCTGCGATAGCCGCGCTCGCACTCCCAGTTGTCTCCAGAGAGGTCGGCAAAATACGCGTGCTCAGGCAACTTCACGGCTGTGCAAAGGTTCATGTTTGACTTAAAGCCATATTTGCATTCCCAGCCGGCACTGGAGAAATCGGAAAGATAGGCGTTTTCTGGCACCAGGATGGCAACACACTGGAAACCTTCTCTTCGAAAGCCTCTGTTGCATTCCCATCCGCTTCCATAAGCTCTCGCTTGGCTGTTAGCAGGCACCTCTTCGGCGCGCCCCTGCGCAAGTGTTTTGTTGGCCCCCGCTGAAAAGGGTGCGAGCAGTGCTATAATAACGATTATAGTCCATCTGCTCTGCATGATTGGATTCTCCGGTTTCGAGAGGTAGTTTGTTTTTTGATGATAGGTATTGGGACTCCGGCGCCTGCGTCGAGTGCCAGTCCTGCGCCTAATGTTACGGTTCATGGTGTGGTCCTTTAATCGGGTTAAGAAAAGCGATTGCGCGCAATGCAATGGTTTCATAGACAAGTCGAGTTGATGCTCGTGGCGTGCGGTCACGAGCCACGATTTGTATGTAAGTTAGAGTGGTGCCTGTGGATGGCACCAGCGCCGGCTGAGTTGGAAACGACAACTTCGACACCTTGCCGCAAGTCGTGGTTCTCCGACTGTCCTGCATCGAACAGACAGGAGAGAGATGATCACGTGTTTCATAGGTTTTTCCCCCGCAATTGAGGCCCCGGCTAAGTTGGTCCGTTGACGGGTTAGCTTCTAGCGCTTTCAGGCAATCGGGTCTGTGCAAAATTGCTCACTTGGCAGCCTCTTTGGGCTTTGTGGGTGAAGGAAATGGGGTAGGCATCGGGACTGAGGCCTTGTGCTTATTGCCAATGGCTTGAACTCCTGGCCCGGAGATCGGTCCCGGGCAACTTGCCGGCATCAATTAGCAAGCGCATCAGCGAGCGCCGCTTCGCAGGTGCAGTAATGGGCATGCATTAGCAAGCCAATCATACCACGGCAGGCATGAAACCTGACCTGACCAGCAAGTGCTCCACCGGGACCGCCTCCCGGCCCAGGATGAATTTGCGTGATCTCAGCCGCAATTGGAGGGCGAGTCCGTGACCTTCTTGTGAATCGGCGTGCAAAAAGGGTCTCTGACTCACTTTTGATGAAGTCTGGTGGCCGCGTTGTGCTGATTTCGCGGGGAGAATCAGCACCATGCAGCAATCGTTGCGGCCATTCTCATTGGTACCCAGCGGTTTTGTTGTTGTGAGTGCAGTCCACGATGCCACGAACACCACGATCACCGTCCGCGCATCGAAAAAGTCTGCGGCATGTCCATCCTACGGTACCATTTCCCGCCGCGTGCACAGTAGATACCACCGTCGGGTCGGTGATTTGCCGCTGTCGGGAAGGAGCGTCGAGCTTGTGGTCATTGCGCGCCGCTTCCGGTGTGACGCGGTACTGTGCGGGCGACAGATCTTCGTAGAGCGGTTCGCCAGCGACGTTCTGGCACCCTCAGCGCGACGAACCGGGCGGCTTGACTGCATCGTCCATCATCTCGGCGTTGCACTGGGCGGACGTCCGGCAGCAAGCTTCGCCCGAAGACTGATGCTGTCCGTCAGCAACGATACGTTGCTCCGTGTCGTGCGCCGACGAGCCCAGGTGCCGAGTGAGCCACTCAATGTCATCGGCATCGACGATTGGGCGTGGCGGCGCAATCACCGCTACGGAACGATCGTCTGCGACCTCGAACGCCGTCGCCCCGTGATGCCATTGCCGGATCGCGAGCCTGTAACGGCCGTGAACTGGCTCCAAAGATATCAACAAATTACCATCGTCGCCCGCGACCGTGGCGGTGGATGACCCGGCGGCGACGTGCCGACAAAGCCGATGCCGAGAACCTGCAACGCATTCCCTCCGCCCGCGCCATCGCGCGC
Source organism: uncultured Alphaproteobacteria bacterium (assembly GCA_963844635.1). Classification (GTDB taxonomy): domain Bacteria; phylum Pseudomonadota; class Alphaproteobacteria; order Rhizobiales; family Xanthobacteraceae; genus JAJPKK01. The sequence continues at coordinate 24,496 of CAWJPD010000005.1, read as the reverse complement.
TTGATGACGATCGGGCGCAACAATCTTTCGAAGGCTGAGACAGTGACGATCACCGCGATAGAGACCGGCGCGCCGCGATTGGTGGAGGCTCGAGAAACGATCACCACGTTCCAGACCATGGTCCGCAACAAGACAGATGCAGGCCTGACGAAGTAGATAACAGAAGCGCGCGGGAGCTTGGTTGCTTCATTCGCCAGCGGCGTCGCGAAAGACGAACCGGCCTTTCGGGCTGCGATCACGCTGCCGTGGTCCAACGGCCAGACCGAAGGTCAGATCACGAAACTCAAACTGGTCAAACGGCAGATGTATGGACGAGCAAAGATCGATCTGCTCCAAGCTCGGTTGCTCGGCGTTCCCGCGTGAAGCGGCCTACATCAAAATTGCGTCAGAGCCCCTTTTGGATGCCGATAAGGGGCGCATTGCCTCGTCGAAAATGTTACCGGACAACTTCCTCGTCATGACTGGGGCAGTGCCACCGAATCAGGTCGGTGGCCGGTATGGCGAGAAACATCAGCATGGGCGCGCGGCGCGAGGTTTTGGCGGCGGTAGCGGCACGGTACCGAACTGCCCGGCGACGACAGAAGGGGCGCATTCTCGATGAGCTAACGGCAACCACGGGCTGGCATCGCAAGCATGCAGTACGTGCTTTGTCCGGCTGCATCGTCAAGCCCGCCGGTGATAAGCCGAGCTCGGCAACCGAAGCAGCCAACGCAAATAAAATCACACCGCAGCGCCGTCGGCGATGCAAGTACGGCGGCCTCCTTGACGCGCTAATCGTGCTGTGGGAGGCCTCCGATCGCGTATGCGGCAAGCGGCTCAAGGTGATGATCCCAGTTCTGCTGCCAGCGCTTGAGCGACATGGCAGGCTGGACCTGTATCCGGACGATCATGCGTTGGTGCTGTCGATAAGCGCGGCAACGATCGACCGCATGCTTGTCGACGTTAAGATATCGGCAGCGGGCGGACGCCGGCGTCGCGTCGGCTTCTACTCTGCGATCCGGCGTGAAGTTCCGATCCGCACGTTCAATGATTGGTCGGAGCCGCCGCCGGGCTTCTGCGAGGTCGACATGGTTGCGCATGGCGGTACAAGCGTTGCCGGTTCATTCATTCAGACACTGACAATGGTGGATGTCGCCACGGGCTGGACCGAGTGCATGCCGTTGCTGACACGCGACGGTTCGCTCGTCGTCGAGGCGATGAGGCACGTACAAGGCCTCCTCCCCTGGCTTTTACGAGGCGTGGATTTCGACAACGACAGCGCTTTCATGAATGAGGTGGTCGTCCCATGGTGCCGCGAACAGAAACTCGAGGTGACGCGCTCACGCGCCTACAAGAAGAACGACCAGGCCTTCGTGGAGCAGAAAAATGGCGCCGTGGTGCGGCGGCTGGTCGGCTACGGGCGCTTCGATGGCATCGAGACCGCGCGAGTGATGGCGCGTCTTTATGCAGCGGCTCGCCTGTACGTGAACTTCTTTCAGCCGTCCTTTAAGCTCAAGGAGAAGCGGCGGGAGGGCGCGAAAATCATCAAGCGCTATCACGCGCCGGCGACACCGTATGACCGCGCGCTGGCGCATCCGAAGCTGCCCCAGACGATCAAGCGCCGGCTGCGTGAGACTTATCGCGGCCTCGACGCGGTAGCGTTGCTCGCCGAAATCCGCGCGGCGCAGCAAGAACTCGGGGAGCGCGTTGGCAATCGCGGTTTCGGAACCGCTCCCGCATCACCAGTCGATCCGCCCACTTTTGCTCGATCCCTCGGTAGCTCGACCAAAGCAGGTGAAGTGCGTGCGACGCATCGCGTTGGCAAGCGGTTTTACAAGAAGCGAATCCGCATGCCTTCGAAGCTCGATCCGCATCTGGCGAAGGTCGAAGCCTGGCTTGCTGCCGAGCCTCAGCTTACCGCGCTTGCTATCGTCCGACGGCTCGCCGAGATCGACGCGGCGACCTTCAGTGAAAAGCAGCATTCAAGCGTGCAGCGGCTGATTCGATCGCTACGAGGCAAAGCCGCCGTGACCATTGTCGCCATTACCGCGCAATCAAAAACCGCTCACGGCGAACAGCAAGGGCTTGGGGACGGCGCTTCGTGTGATAGGCACTGCGGCGCCGCCCACAGGCCCTTGGCCGCAGCCAGCCTCGGCGCCGCCCATTTGTCAGCACTCCGCTCATATCCGCGCACGTCCGGGTAACATTCCCCTATGAGGCAATACGAGGGGTCCCGATTAGCTGCCGATTGACAACCTTCTGGTACGTTGCTGAGCCGCCTCGAAGCGCACCTGGTAAATGTCGGTCCTTCACCCCATATTTGACTAACGAAATCACGGAGGGACCATCAGAGCGATGCAAGCCACCTCGCAGCTGCTCTTGCCCGGTGGGATGACGAGGGTGGCGCTTCCATATCCGCTCTGCGAAATACGGACGTGTGCCAGTGTGACACAGCCTCCAAATTCATGGATGAGGCGACGGCGGATTCTGAAGATTGATGAAGCTCTTGCCGAGGACGAGAAGATTTTGGAATGCCTGGGAGCCGCCGTCGTCATGCGATGGGCTACTCTCCCGAGCAAAATCCAACGGGAACTCTTCGAATACGCGACGTCGCTGGCCGACTTCAGTCGGATTGCTCCGCTGAAGGTCGAGATCGCGCGATTCCTGCACAACCATAAGGATGACGGCGGGCGCACCACAAAGACCATGTCAAGCCGTGTTGCTGTGATCGCAAGCGCCCTACGCCTATCGTACTGTACGTGCGCCGATATCGTGCCCCAACCCAAGTAGTTAGCCAGGAGCCGCGCCTGCAGCTCGTGGAGCGCTTCGACGAAGCGTCCGCGAGCTAGGACATATGAGGTAAGCCGTCGAGCCTTGTAACGTCCGATGTGCGAAGCGTCGATGCTGTTTCGAGGACGAAGGCAACCAAACTAGGCGTGCCAGCGCGACCAAGTGGCGGCTCGGCATGGCTGGTCGGCGAGAAGGTGGAAAGTCGCGGCGTGACCATCTTGTTTGTACAGGTGTGCCGGTGCGATTTGTGCTTGAATTGCCGGTGGGCGAGGAGCCGAAATGAGGACGCGGAACATAATCTCCAAGCGGAACATAATCCCCAAAGCGAATATCGGTCGGAGGCGGTTTGACCCGGCTCTGTTCTTTGAAGCCGTCGCCAGCGGTATGACCATCTCAAAGCATCGCAAGAGCGAAATCATTTTTTCGCAGGGAGATGACGCTAATGCAGTTTTCTATATTAAGAAAGGAAAGGTCAAAGTCACTGTCGTTTCCAAGCAGGGCAAGGAAGCGGTGATCGCAATCTTGGGGATAGAACGAATCCCTGGGAGAAGGATGCTTGATTGGCCAGCCGAAGCGATTGGCAACGGCAAGTGCAATGTCCGATTGTGTCACCATGCGAGTGGACAAGGACGAGATCCGACGCCTTCTTAATTTAAGGACGAGCCTATATTTTCCCAGATGTTTGTTTCCCATATTTTGGCGAGGGTTTCCCGTGTGGAAGAAGATTTAGTGGATCAGCTATTCAATTCCACCGAGAAACGACTTGCTCGATTGCTGCTGCTATTGGCCAATTTCGGGAACGAAGGTCGGCCCGAACCGCTTATGGCGAAGATCAGTCAGGAAACGCTCGCGGAGATGATCGGCACAACCCGGTCGCGGGTGAGCCACTTCATGAATAAATTTCGCCAATCGGGCTTTATTGACTATAACGGCCATCTCGAAGTTCATAGCTCATTATTCAGCGTCGTATTAAGCGAGCAGCCGCGCACGGTGAGAGCGCCGCAGTGACATTTCTGGTGAGTTGGTCATCCATTCCGACAATGCCGTGACCCCGGACCTGAAGGCCGCGGTCTAAGCAAGCAATTACGTTTCGTCGCGCGAATCCGACATCGGGTTAGGAAATTTACGTTGTGAGCAATTTGGATCAGTCCGCATCGCAGCGCAATGCGAGTTCTCTACAGACGCAGCATGGAGGGACCGATGCGCAATTCAATCATTAGACGAGGGCGTGCGTTTCAGGCTGCCGGGTCTCTAACGGTCAAGCCAATCGACAGGCGGCGATATGACGCGCTGGCGGCCGAGTCGCGGGGGACGGGCGTCGGGAGAATTCGTAGCGAGGAAACTTGCGCGGGGCTGTGTTTGACCAAAAGGACATTACAGCGATGTCAATGGCGCTCAATGACGTGTGCAAGACCCTCAACATTCCTGACGCCCGGGCGCGGGAGATCATCGCCGAGCGTATCCTCGCCCTGGCGACGAGTGGTGAGCGCAGTCCCACGCTCTTGCGGTATCCATCCGGTGGGTACCGCGGGGTAGCTGATTTGCGGTGTTCAAAGGGGTGGAGCAATCCGTCGGACTTTATCGTGTCGATCGCTTCGGCGAGAGTAAGGCCGCTCAGCGTTTTGGACGTTGCTGTTTGCGCCGCAGCAGTTCTGCTTTTTGCAGTCTTAAGTTCGCGAAGCGACTTCTCCCATTCGGCTTCGACGCCGCGTGCGACCAGACGGTTCTCCGGATCGATGGCGCGATAACGGCGCTCGGCGCGCTGCGCCTCATAGCTTGCTCGTTCCACCGCGAGGCGCCACTGCGCCAGCGCCCCGTCGTGATCGGCCTCGATCCGCTCAGCGGCGACGAGCGCGGCTTCGATGCCGACTGGTGCGAGCGCAGTCAGCACGGCCTGCGCCACCGCGTCGTCGATCTGGATGGCGCCGACGTTGAGGCAGTAGAGGCCGCATTCATTCTCGATCCTCTTGCCGGCGCAGTGATAACCTGGAGAGGCGGTGCGGCCGGTGTAATGGGTGCGCAGCTTGCGTCCGCAATGTCCGCAGACGGCAAGACCGCAGCAGCGCGGTTCCTTCTCTCACGGCGCCGGCGCCCGATTGGTGAGGCTGGGGATGCGTGTTGGCGCTGATGCGCATGCGATTGGCCTCGTAGGTGCTCCAGTCGATGAAGCCTTGATGATGATTGGGGATGAGTACAGCCCATTGCGATTGCGGCAGCTTGCGCACGCGCTTCCTGCGCGCACCGCAATGATCGAGCGTGACCTCACGGCGGCTCTTGCCATATGCATATGCGCCCGCATACACCGGATTCGTCAGCACATGATAGATGGCGATATAGCTGGGGTCGATCCAACGGATACTGCTGCCGTAGTGGACCTGGAGCGGAAATGCTTAAGCACGAGGACGGTGAAATGACGCGAAGAACTACCACCTCGCGGGAGGCGGCCGAGGCGGCATTCAAGGCTGCAACGTCGAAACCCGCAGAACCGCCTCCGAAGAAACTATCCTTGCCGGGCGGCAAAGAACAAGTCTCGTTGCGTATCGATCGAGACGTTCTTGACTACTTCCAAGAGGCGGGTCCGGGGTGGCAAGAGCGGATCAATGAGGCGCTAAGAAAGGCGACCGGGAAGTAAACCGCAAAACGGCAATGCTGAAGTGCGCAATTCAGGATAGTCCGCGAAAGCATGAAGCTCCTGCGGACCCGATGTACCGGCGGCGGATGATAACTGCCCGACGACAGCCGATTTCAGAGCGTGTAGAGGTTGTTCGAAAGATCAGCCTCGAAGTCTGCGATCGATTGTGCGTCGACGCCTGCCACTCCTTGATTGGCTCTTACTCACTTGTACGCTTCCCACACTTCCCGTTTCGGAATGTCGAACGGCTTTGCTCTATCCACGTGGTTCCTCCCATTGCTGGTTGACCAAGGGCGAGAACTGAACAACGCAGCCCCTTCGGTCCGACCCCCTTACAGGGCCTCATCCCTATTACGGGCTGCTCCGTCCCTGTGCCCCGCATCGGTACTCTGGCCTCTCATGGGGGCCTCAACAGCCACGTTGCCGAAATCTACGCGCGCGCGATGCGGGCTTGGTACAGTGCTGACGGTGCAATGATCACATGCACTGGGGCAGGGCATCATCTGCTGACCTTCCAACCCGGCTGCCACTTGAAATTCTCCCGAACCAACCCCGGTGGAATTGCTCGACGAGCGACTTCGGGTGGAACGGCCTCTTTGGATTCTCTCTGTGCGGGTGAGGCATTCGATGATTGCCAAGCCGCCGAAATCGGGTCGGCAAACGTTGGTCAGGTTCTGCCCGACGGAGAGACGATTGAATGGCAACGGTGAGATGTGAGCCTCGGGAGGACGGCGAAGTCGAGGTCATCGGTTCGGGGAAGACTCAATCAAGGAGAGGCTGCCCTCCTGATTGCCCAAATCGTCCAGGCGTTGGTCCCACGGTCTTCGGGGCGCACTCACTGCGGGCCGGGTTCCTCACCAGCGCGGCCCGCCGTGGCGCCTCGGTGTTCAAGATGCGCGACGCGAGCCGGCACAAATCGATGGACGTGCTGCAAGCCTATGTGCGCGATGCCGACCTGTTCCGGGACCATGCCGGGGCGGCATTGCTCTGAGTACTATTCGTCACGGAACGATGTCTTCGCGCCAATTCATGCTCCTGGTCGAACGACCGCTCGATCCTGATCTGAGCAATCTTGCTCAGACCGGCGCCGATCAATGGGCGCATCTTCCCTGATATGTCGTGGGGAGATGTCCATGACCGGCTCGGTACGCTACCGCTACAATGCAGCAGAGTGCTTGAGGGCGGCTCACGAGGCTCGCCAACCGGTTGTTCGAAAGCTTCGCCTTTCGACGGCACTCTCGTGGCTATCACTTGCTCGTCGGGACGAGCGAGACGCAGAGCCTTCGGCCGAGAGTAGCTCTATTTCTTCGCAAAACTCGCCGGGTGGTCGAACGTCGGTGCCGTCGCGGGGTTGGTAGGAAATGAGGGTGGCGTAGTCTCCGAGGTGATCAACCTCGAATGACCCGGCGTTGAAGCGCCGGACCGGAGACCACGCCATGACGAGCGTTACCACGAAGCCTGATTGTTCACAGCCTGCATCCGAGATGGCTGTTGATCTTTTCGACAGCTGGTTCGATCCGATCGAGAGCGAGGTCCGCGCGCGGGCACGCGCGTTCATCGAAGAGCTGATCCGCGGCGAACTCGACGATGCGCTGGCGCGGCCGCGTTACGAACGAAGCAAGAAGGCCGCCGATGAAGGCAGAACGGCCGTGACGGGTCACCGCCACGGCAGCCGGACGCGATCGTTGACCGGGACCTTCGGACCGATCGAGATCGAGGTGCCGCGAGCCAGGCTGGACACGCCCGAAGGCAAGACGACGGAATGGAAGAGCCAGGCGCTGCGGGCCTATCAGCGCCGGACGCTGGCCGCCGATGCGCTGATCGCGAGCACGTACCTCTCTGGCACCAATACGCGCCGGGTGCGGCGTGCGCTGATGGCGCTGTTTGGCGGCGCCGTTGGCAAGGACACGGTGAGCCGGACGTGGCGCAAGGTGAAGAGCGACTGGGACGCCTGGAATGGCCGCTCGCTTGCCGAGGAGCCGATTGTGCGGCTCATTCTCGACGGCACGGTGGTGCGTGTGCGGCTCGACCGCAAAGCGACCTCGATCTCGCTTCTCGTCGTCCTCGGCGTGCGGGCGGACGGCCAGAAGGTGCTGCTCGCGATCAAAAGCATGGGAGGAGAGAGCGCCGAGGCGTGGCGCACCGTCCTCGACGATCTCATCACGCGCGGACTGCGGCGGCCGGAGTTCCTCATCGTCGACGGCGCGCCGGGCCTCGACAAGGCGATTGCTGCCGTCTGGGCCGGTGTGCCCGTGCAGCGCTGCACCGTCCACAAGCACAGAAACCTGCTGGCGCACGCGCCCAAACGTCTGCATGATGAAATCACCGCCGACTACACCGATGTGATCTACGCGCCGACGCGTGAAGAGATCGAGACACGCCGCAAGGCCTTCATTCGCAAGTGGCGCCTCAAACATCGCGCCGTCGCCGACAGCCTGGAGGAAGCGGGTGAGCGCTTGTTCGCCTTCACGCGACTGCCCCCGACCCAATGGCGCAGCGTGCGCACCACGAATGCGATCGAGCGGCTGCACGAGGAGTTCAAGCGGCGGATCAAGACGCAGACCGTGCTGCCGTCAGCAGACACCGCCGCCATGTTGTTCTGGGCGCTGCTTGCATCCGGTCAGATCAACATGCGCAAGGTCGACGGCTGGCAAACGCTCGCCACCAAACCAATCGATCAGCCGATTGACCTCGCCGCCTGAGACGATACCTTCATATGATCGGAGAGCGCGCCACACCAATTCCAACCACATCCCGGACGGCACCCGAACGTCCGCTTGACCCCTGTGTGAGACCCCGGTGTGAGCAATCTTGCTCAGACAGGCGCCGATCAATGGGCGCATCCTACACCGCGATTTCCCCTTCAGTCACCGGTCCGAGAGACTAACCGCGATGATATCAGATGCACGGCTTAGGAGACGCAAATGAAACACACTTGGATTGCATTCTTAGTAATTGCGCTCGGAGCGCGGGTCATGCCTGCTGTCGCCGACAGCGTTCCAAAGCTGAACGTCGGACCAAGTTGCGAGGCCGCAAGCAGAGAGGGAATTAGTTCAGGGCGCAATAAACAGGCGTGCTTGGACGATGAAGGCGAAGCCCGGGACCAGCTTACGAAAGGTTGGTCGCAGTATTCCACCCGCAACAAGAACGATTGCGGCACTCTGGCAAGTAAGGGCGGGCCGTCAAGCTATGTGGAGCTGATTACCTGTCTTGATGTACTGAAGGGCGCCGCGGCGATCGGCAAAGCCAAGCCTCTCTCTCAGCCCTCGGATCAGAATTCAAAAGGAACATCACGAAACGCAGGTACAATCCGCAGCCGCACAAGAATTGTCCACGCGCCTACCTCAGCACAAACGACGATCCTTGATCAGCGAACGGGCCACTCATCAGGTGAGGTTTCGCGATGACGAAGATGCCGCACATCGCCCCGTCGCTGTTGACAGGCGCGATCGATCATGGATCGTCGCGGGTCGAAAAGATCGCGGCAAAACTCAAGGAGGAGTAATCATCCAGCATGACGAGCGGCGCTGTCTCGGCAAATTGCCGCGGTTTGCGACCGCCTGCTCGGTCGCCGACGCACCGGCTGTGCATTGTTGGTCGTTCGCGGCTCCGTCGTCGGTCCGCTGCTGGTCGGCTTGGCCGGAGCGCGTGCTTGGTTTCGCTTACGGGATAACCGGTGTGCCGCCCCGGCCGTCCGGTTCTCCTTGGAGTGCTCACGGGACTGTTCTCCGCGTTCCATTTGCGGCGCTGGTGGTCTTCATTGGTGCTGGGCGAAACCGCGGCGGCCTTTTCGGCTTTTGCCCGAAATAAATGGTTGTTGTCATTCGTGCTCTCCAGTGTCGCAGGCGGGTGCACATCCGTCTCTCTGCCACCGACGACTGGCCGAGCACCAACGTCGCATCGCGGCATTTGTCTTGTGCCGCGACGGACCCTGATCGCGCGCGTCGACCGCCTTTTTGCCTCATACGGCCTGACGATCTCGCGTCTGCCTGGAGAACTTTTGACGATTCTTGGGAGGGGAGCATGCGTTTACATTGGATAGCAACCGCTTGATCCCGGTTCCATCACAGCGTTGGCACCTCACGATCTTGTCTCCCTTTTTGAGCGTACCCTTGCCTTCGCAGTTCTTGCACTTCAATTTCTCTTTGCGGCGGCTTTCTGCAAGTGTTCCTCCACGATGAAGATCAAGCGGCATTCGGCATAACTTCGGCTATGTCCTTCTGCCGTTCAATCGCCTCATCGATCGCAGACATCACGCGGCGTGTATCCGTCTGCTGGATCATATGGCCCGCCCCGACAACCCGGTGCAAGGTGCTTGTCGGTACGTCTTGGTGTAGCTGCTCTGATTGGCCAATATCGACCACTCTATCGTCTTCGCCAGCGATGATAACGACTGGCAACGCCAAATCCCGGTAGGCCAGACGAGAGCCAAAGGCGTCGGGGATCATCAGGGCCGCCTCTTCCGAGCCGGCACGGAGTTGAGAAGGACGAAGCGCCATCTCCTTCGGGAACCCGGCAAACTTACTCGGGACCTGTTTAGGGCTGAACATCTTGCTCACAGAGAGCGGCCACATCATTCGGCCCAGTATCGGTGCAACGGTGTAGCACAAAATGTCACCGATCGCCGGCAATGCGGAGACTGACGAGAGCAGCGCATCAGCGCGCACCGTCGGGTAGTAATATCCTGAGGCCAGAATTAAGCTGCGCACCGCTTCCGGGTGCTTCAGTGCAAGCGCTACCGCCACCGACGCACCCCAGGAATGGCCGAGGATTGTCGCCCGAGGAACGCCTATCGACCGAAGCGCGCGAACGATGAGATCGGCTTGGGCTTCAGGCGTCCAGGCGGTGCCGCGAGGCCGCTGACTGTAGCCGTATCCTGGCCGGTCGAACACGATTACTCGGTATTTTTGCGATGCCAAGTCAATAAGGCCGCTCGACTCGAAATCCTGGATCATGCTGCCATTACCGTGCAGCAGGACGAGCGGCTCGCCCTTGCCCTGATCCAGATAATGGAGTTCGAACGCCGTCCACTTCGATGAATTTGCCCACGGGAGGATTGTCTCGGGCTGCCTTCTTCGACACATAGTGATTTACGAGGGCGATGCCGGCCAGCGCTGCTGCAATGCCTACCGCTGCGGTCACATAGCGGTGTGAATTGACGTGTGCTGCCGAATGAGGCGTCAATGCGGAACGTACACTTGAAAGCCCCGAGGCCATTGGTCTTTTCCCTTTTATTGGATATTGCTGCGCTGCAACAATCTCAACCCCGCTGCTCCTGCATTGTTCCACGATTTGGCGCGTGACTTGGCGCATCCTCTTTCTTGTCCTACCCGCGTGCTATTGCTCGACGCACGATTAGCGATGCTGACATTCGCGTGAGAGGAGGTCGAACATGAATACACGATACGTCGCCGCGATTTGCATTTCCCTTGTTGCTGCGATGGCGCTGGTCCCGTCGACATTTGCTCAGCACAAAAGTGCGAAGGCGTGCGCGGCAGAGGAGGGCGAACAAGGAGGCAAAGCAAGCGGCCGGTAAGACTGAAAAGGCGTATCGCGGAATGCCGAGCAGCACCACCGGCGAGCCCAGCAGCCGCACCTCCCTGCGGGCTCCCGCTCCTGCGCCTACCACTGCTGCGCCGCCGCGGCCAACTGCAGCCACGCTGGCACCAACCACCACATCCGCGAAGGCAACGGGCGGCCGCGAATTTTCAACGGAAGCTGAGGCCAAAGCGCATTGGCCGCAGGATACCGTCGTGTGGGCGAACACGAATTCCAAAATCTACCATTTCAGCGACAATCGAAATTAGGGGCATACGAAATCCGGCGCGTACATGTTCGAGAAAGACACGACGGCGGCCGGAATACGAGCTACGAAAAACGAGAAATATCCGTGATCGAGGTGTCGGCACCGTAGCGGATCACGGCTCGTTGCCGGCTATGCCGGGACGAGCACCGGTGGGGCGCATCGGCGATTGAGCCGTGATTTTTTTCTAATATTTGAGTATTTTGATATTGAGTGTTTCCTTAGGTATCGGAGCACCCTAAACGAAAAGCCCCGGCGGGGGCGTTGGGGGACGGGGCACGCCAGGGCTTCCCTTGCCGGAGTGGCTACGCAACAAAGCATTCAACGCCGCGAGCCATCCCGGCTTAGTGTTTGTTTCCTCTCCAGACTTAGGCCGCGAAGCGAATGCTCGGTGACCCAATCACGCCACTCTTTTGCATGGCCGCCTTCAGATCATCCGAGCCGAACCAGGCACGGGCCTTTGGCACGTCGGCGACATCTTGAAGGATGACCACCTCGTTCGGTTCGTCGACGTTGCGGAACACTCTCCCGTTTGTGATGCCTGCCGATCGGCGGTTCTTCTCGTGTTCGTTACAAGCGGTGCGCCATGCGTTGAAGTCCTTGACCTTGAAATGGACCGTCAGGTTTTCATTCGTGCGCTGGGCGTTCATGTCGTAATTCCTTCCAAATATTGCGAAAGCATTGATTAAATTTTTATACTCGAGTGACTGAACCTACATAAGCTCTGGGGCAGCCAAAACTAGCAGTCCTTTGAAAACAATTTTGCCCGTGATTGAGAGAGTTTTATTTAACCTAAGTGGCTGGCATCGCACTTTAGTTAAAAATTAAAAGGCACAGGGCTGGGGGACGCTGCGAAGCGGTTGTCCAGCGTTGCTTTTTTGTGGTCGATCCGGCGATGACGGCGATCAGGGTAATACTTTATAACGGCGGCTTGAATTTATGCTGGAAGGACCCATTCCGCACTGTTGCACAAGCTGCCTGAGCGCTTCTTCTTTTCCCGCTTTACTTGCTGACCTAACGCTCGCGAAAGAGAGCTTTGTGCCGATAGTTTCGGACTGTTACGGCAACCTGTGTTGCGAAGCAGTAAAGGTGACCCGCGCCGCCGGTGTTGATGAGCGCCTGCTTTCCGCACCCCTGGCTCAAATGCGAGGTAATCCAGCACGTGTTCTGGCCACCCCGGTCCGAGTGACCGAGCATGGAGCGCGCGGCGGGCCGCCCTGCTGAGCCTGCGTCGTCGATCCCAGAAGAGGGATAGCAATTGCGCAAAGGATGATCGTTCTGTTCATTGTGGTCACCTCGCTTCGCGACGTGCACTATCGTGGATGCCAATGACACCCGCGTGGAATCATTTATCTATTGAGATTATGCCTGCCGACGGCATCGGCGCTGCTTCTTGGGGGAACGGCGACCTCGACACATCGCCGTTTATCGCAGCTCACTGGCAAGCAGCCAGAAGTTGTGTACATGGTGGGTCCGATGAAAAAGGACAAGGCACGTTGAAAAAGAAAATCTAATCGTGTGCTAACTTGCAAGATTAGGTAGCGTGGACCAAGGCTATTGACGACGAATTCACAAATTAATTCAAGGCTGCTCTTTGCGGGGGGCCTTGATTTGCAGACTGATGACCGACGATGAGTGGGCATATTTGAGCCTTTTTTGATCTATCGGAGCGGCCGTCCGCCGTGCAATCATCGCCGCGTGCTCGACGCGGTGTTTTGGCTGATGCGAACCGGTGCGCCGTGGCGCCCTCTGCCGGTGGAATTCGGCAACTGGAATTCGATCTTTCGGCAGTTTCGGCGATGGGCTCGATAGGCGGCATCTGGGCCCGCGCATAGGAACTGGCCTGAAGGACGCGTTTGGCTGGCTTCGTCCGGTCCTGGCCAGAGGCCGAAATCACTGAACACGTGTTGGTCGGCGGTTCACTTGCCGCCACCGCACAATTCCGAAAATGAAGGTGGGATGAAGATCGTCTGAACCAAATCTATCACCACGCGCGTGGAATGCACTGTGCATTGCAGGAGAGTAAAATATGAAGACAGCAATATTGGCGATTTCATTTGCGTTAAATGCAACTCTGGCATACGGTCAGGCAGCTAAACAGCCCCAGCCAACATCAAACGTGCAAGGCGTGATCACGACAGCACCACCGGCTGCTGCGGCTGAAGGCGGTCAGGGTCAAAAAGCCAGCCTCGCCGAGCAAATGCGCTGTCAGCAGCGGACCCAGCAAATCTTAAACGGTCAAGCGCGCAGCGCGTGCCAGCAGAGTGTTGTAGCGGGTCGGCGTCAGGAACGCATGGGCGGGCAGGAATCCGGGGGTTTTGCCGCTGTTCCAAGGTTCAGGGGGTTTGATCCTTTTTCCGGGTCCGCTCGAACGCCAAGTTCTGGCTCCCAATCGCTGCCGACAATGGTACTTATCGGGTGCGCCGCGTGACCCCTGCCCAATCCTGGGCAGGGTCTACCTGAAACGGACTCTAGCAGTTCCTCCCACAGACGCGCCGCTTCCTTGAACACCGCCCGCACCTTCGGGTCGCGCGCTTCCTCGGCACGCCTGTGACAGTGCGCGGCACATTCACGGTACTCCTCGGCCGGCAGGGGTGTTCATGCCATGAGAACGATGCCAGATGAGCGAAAGTTGCCGGAACGTCAAAGAATCCTTCCTTTGTTATCGGGTGCCGGGTTCGCCGGAAACGCAATGGGTGGGCAGATTTCCAGGATTTTGCGCCGGTTCCAGGGTTCATGTGGTTCGAGTTGGACCGACAACGCCGGATTGATTGTCGCCGAGGCGGTAAAATCGATCGGAAATTCTTTCTTCCACAGCACCACAAAGGACTCATCGATCTCTATGTCAAAACAACCCGTGAATAACCTCTTCTCAGGCGACCTGCCCCATGTCATACAGGGGGAGGGAGCACTCGGGGAGAGAAGCAGGTCGGCATCGGGGACGCATGGGCGGCCGGAGCTCTACGATGGACACGTTCATCCGACGCCAGAATGTCAAGCGCTACCAACTCTGTATCTCATCGACTCGCTCTTCCATCGCGCGCAACGCGTCGAATCAGCGGATAGTCGTTGCTCTCGTAAAGCCGGCGAATTTCGTTACTGTCGAAATCTCTCCCCAGCGACTTTCAATTGGGCCGCCGCGAGAAGTTCGGGTGACAGCTCCTCGATCGCGAAGCGGATCGCGTCCGCTGCGCGTGCAAATCGTCCGTATCCCAGGGGCTGCCCGTTCCTCCGCCTCCTGGTGAGCAACGGCGACATCTCGCTCGTGGTTGGCGTTAGCTGCCCCTCGATGCTGTAATCGAAAATGGCCATCGTCGCCATGTCCCGTGCGCACGGAGCCAACCGCAGCTGCCCAAGAGGCAGCCACGGGTTGGTGTTGAGAAGAGGGCGGTGAACGTACGCTTTGAGCCATCCGCTAAAGTTTGTTTTCGCTGCCCTTAAGCCGCGAATCGGATGCTGGGTGATCCCAGTACGCCGCCCTTTTGCATCGCCGCCTTCGTTTCTTCTGAGCCCAACCAGGTGCGGGCCTTTGCCACGTCGGAGACATCCTGGAGGACTACCACTTCATTCGGGTCGTCGGAACTGCGGAACACCCTCCCATTAGTAATGCCGGCAGATGCGCGGCCCTTGTCGCCGGCCTGGTAACTTGTGCGCCACGCGTCAAAGTCCTTGACCTTGAAGTGGACAGTGAGGTTTTCGTTCGTGTTCTGTGTGTTCGTCATCACAACGGTCTCCAATATCCGCAAAGCAATTTAGTTGAATGTCATCATTCAATCTACTTACCTCATATAAGCCAAAAGGGAGCCAAAGCCAGGACTCTCAGAAAATAAACATTGCAATCATTGCTATGAGAGAGAAGCTAAAAGCCCGAGTGCAAGATAAATGACCCTTATGCGGCCGCAGCAGGCGAAAGCGGACTGTGAACCCGCTACGGGATAGCCGCTGGGCAACAAAGCGCGCCCACCGCGATATGCCGGCGTCATGCCTCGCCGCTTCCCGCCGCCCTGGACGGCCGAAAAGATCGCGGCGGTTATATGGTCCGCGACGCCAACGGGCAGGCGCTCGCCTACGTCTCCGCGCAAAGGGCCCTTCCCCTTCAACCGGATCGCCGGCTTCTCTTTGTCTCTGCTGTTCTTCGCCGAGCAGCCCGAGCAGTCTTTGACGATCGGGTTCGTGGATAACCATCTCAAGAAGGCGTTGGAGCTTAGGGAGACACCAATGAAATTTCGCCCACTCCATGATCGCGTTGTCGTCGAGCGCATCGATGCGGAGGATAAGACCGCTGGCGGCATCATCATCCCAGATACCGCCAAGGAAAAGCCAAGCCAAGGCGAGGTTATCGCAGTCGGCCCCGGCGGCCGCGACGAAAACGGCAGCCTCATCCCGATCGATGTCAAGATCGGCGACCGGGTGCTGTTCGGCAAATGGTCTGGTACCGAGGTCAAGATCGATGGCGCTGAACTCCTGATCATGAAGGAGAGCGACATCATGGGCGTCGTCATTGAGGCTGCGGCCAAGAAGAAGGTTGCCTAGCGCTTTTACCACACTCGCCGTCATCCCGTGAGAGAGTCCTGACTTGCGCCAGGGCAAATCATAAGGCGTGTAACGCACCGTGGCACGGGCGGAAGGCTCAGCCCACGAAGCATGACGCAAACTGCTCCGAAAGGATTTACCGACATGGCTGCCAAGGAAGTGAAATTTTCGGTCGATGCGCGCGACAAGATGCTTCGCGGAGTCGACACGCTCGCCCACGCTGTGCGTGTAACGCTCGGCCCTAAGGGCCGCAACGTGGTGCTCGACAAATCATACGGTGCACCCCGCATCACCAAGGATGGGGTGACGGTGGCAAAGGAAATCGAGCTTGAGGACAAGTTCGAGAACATGGGTGCCCAGATGGTGCGCGAGGTCGCGAGCAAAACCTCCGACGCCGCGGGCGATGGCACCACTACCGCGACGGTGCTGGCACATGCAATCGTGAGGGAAGGCGCCAAGGCGGTGGCCGCCGGCATGAATCCGATGGACCTCAAACGCGGCGTCGATCTCGCGGTGGAGGCCGTTGTGAAAGACCTTCAGAACAATTCCAAAAAGGTCACCTCGAACGAGGAGATCGCGCAGGTCGGCACCATTTCTGCCAATGGCGATGCCGAGATCGGCCGCTTTCTCGCGGAAGCGATGAAGAAGGTCGGTAATGAGGGGGTGATCACGGTCGAGGAAGCAAAATCGCTGGAGACCGAGTCGATGTGGTCGAAGGCATGCAGTTCGACCGCGGCTACATCTCGCCCTATTTCGTCACCAACGCCGACAAGATGCGCGTCGAGATGGAAGATGCCTATATCCTGATCTCCGAGAAGAAGCTATCCGGCCTGCAGGAATTGCTACCTCTTCTCGAAAGCGTGGTGCAGACCTCGAAGCCCCTCGTGATCGTCGCGGAGGACATCGAAGGCGAAGCGCTTGCCACGCTCGTGGTCAATAAGTTGCGCGGCGGCCTCAAAGTCGCCGCGGTCAAGGCACCCGGTTTCGGCGATCGCCGCAAGGCCATGCTGCAGGACGTCGCGATCCTCACCGGAGGTCAGGCGATTTCCGAGGATCTCGGCATCAAGCTGGAGAACGTGACGCTCGCGATGCTCGGCCGGGCGAAGAAGGTGATTATCGAAAAGGAGAACACCACGATCGTCAGTGGCGCCGGCAAAAAGACCGATATCGAAGCTCGAATTGCCCAGATCAAGGCCCAAATCGAGGAAACCACTTCAGACTACGATCGCGAAAAGCTTCAGGAGCGTCTTGCCAAGCTCGCTGGCGGCGTCGCGATAATTCGTGTCGGAGGTGCCACCGAAGTCGAGGTCAAGGAGCGCAAGGATCGCGTTGACGACGCGATGCACGCGACCCGCGCCGCGGTCGAGGAAGGCATCCTGCCGGGCGGCGGCGTCGCGCTCCTGCGCTCGATCAAGGCAATCGAGAAGGTCCGGACGGCCAACGACGACCAGAAGACCGGCGTCGACATCGTCCGCAAGGCGCTGTCGTGGCCGGCACGCCAGATCGCCTTCAATGCGGGCGAGGACGGCTCGGTGGTGGTTGGCAAGATCCTCGACAAAGACCAGTATAACTTCGGCTTCGACGCCCAGAACGGCGAATACGGAAACCTGATGACCAAGGGCATCATCGATCCCACCAAAGTGGTGCGCGCAGCGCTGCAGGGCGCGGCCTCGGTCGCGGGCCTCTTGATCACCACCGAGGCCATGGTGGCAGAGGTGCCGAGGAAGCAGGCCGCGGCCCCTGCCATGCCGGGTGGAGGCATGGACTTCTAGTCTCGCACCAGATCGGACGACGGCGTTGAATAACGATGAGCCGGCTTTCTGAATCAACAAGACTATCGCGTCGCGGTTCTTTCGCCTTCCCTTAACGTGATGCGGTCGCACGTTGCGATCTGGTTGCCGACATTCAGCGCGACCCTTTCGCCTGCCGCAATACCGGATTGAAGCTCGACCAAGTCTCCATAGTCGGGGCCGTAGCAAAATAGGATAAAGCTGTGAGCTGGTTTGTCCCACCGATCATCGTCCCTGCGTTCCTTGTCTTGGTGATCATCGCGCGAGCAATGTATCTTGCCTATGGGTGATGAGATTCATCCAGTGGTGGATGCTACCGAGTGGGTTGATCGTCAGGTCAAGATGTAACGTCAGGCAACGAGGGCCTATTGTCGTACTACGTTTCTGGCGAAAGGAATTACTATGGCTACAAAGGAGCGGCTGGCGGCGATGGCGGCTTCCCGTTGCGCAGTGTGCTCGGGGCATATGGTCACCACGCTGGTGCAGGCGGATCCGGGCAACGCAGCGTTCGAGCGTCGTACCTACGTGTGCGCTGAGTGTGGTCATAGTCAGACCTATAGCGTAGACGCTGGCGACAGTTGAAAAATCACTGCCGGCATTGTCATAGTTTTCAGCTCCACGTTCGTCCCGCCATGCGCGGGGCGTTGAGTAACGATCAGCTGCGGCTTTCTACTCAACAAGCTTTATTGCGTCGCGGTTTTTTTGCCTTCCCTTAGCGTGACGCGGTCGCCGGTTGCGATCTGGTCGTCGACATTCAGCGCAACCTTTTCGCCTTCCGTAATACCCGATTCGATCTCGACAAAGTCTCCATAGTCGCGGCCGATGGTGACGTCCGGATTGCTCAATGTCATAGAGAAAGCCGTTGCCTGCCGTGCTGCCGGCGGTCACGAGATCGCCGATGTCGATGTGCCGAGACGTGATCACTCCGTCATAGGGTGCTGTGACCTTCTTGAACTGCGTGAGGTCTATGAGGCGGTTCACATTCGCCTGGTCGAGATTGACTCTAGCTCGCGCAGCATCCAACTCGGCGATTGCGACGGCATACTGCGCCTTCTTGTCCTCGCGCTCTTGATCTGAGACGACGCCTTTCGGCGAACCTTTCCACCGCGCGTAGGTGATCTTGGCGAACTGGACATTTGCCTCCCTGACATTGACCTCGGCCTCTGATGCCTTGAGCTGGGCTTGTACCGCGTCCCGCTGGGCGTCGAGTTCCGGCGTGTCGATTACAGCCAGCACCTGGTCCTTCTTGACCCGGTCGCCGATGTCGGCATCCCATTTCGCGATGTAGCCGTTGACACGCGCGTAAATCGTCGAGCTGTACCAACCTTTGGTTTCTCCTGGCAGAGTCAGAACTTGGGTCGGCGGTGCAAGCTCAACCTTGATGAACTCAACAGACGGCCATACCCTCGCCCGTTCTGCGGTCGTGGACGCGAGCAGCGCCTCCTGCCGCACCTTGAGATGTTGCACGACGACGAATCCGGTGACGAGCGCGATGGCGATCGTCGCTGCACTCAGTCCGAGCCGGCGTCCGGTCCCCTCCGAATACCTTGTGGCCGGCTTGACGCGATCCCGGTGCTGGGCTGTCGACGCGGCGTCCTCTCCAACGGAATCGATGGGTTTGGTGGGTCCAGCGAAAATGGGCCGCACGGGGATATTCAAAGGAATGCTCCTTATCCGGGCCGCAGCCAGCTGCAACCTGAACCCCCTTCGGACGACACCTGCTTAAGCTAATCCATAGTGTCGCGGCCTCGCTACGGTCGAGGCCAGGCCCTTTAGGGAGAGTAAGGTCGGCCGCCAGTGGCGCAGCTCGAAAACGAAGCTGAACGGTCGCGCTGCTGTCTTATCTTCGTAGGCTCAACAAAACACGAACACGAACTCGCGGGCTTTCGATCAGGCCCTTGAAACAGCGTCTCTTAGTCAGTTTAATTTCTTATAAGCTAGGCCAAGTGTCCGGACCCGCGAGTTGGGTTGACTGTGCTCTACTGCGGAGCAGAAGCCAGCAAGCGCCTCACGAGCAGCGTGCAAGCGATCAATGTCACCGCCAATCGTCCCGCAATCGCTTTCAGAGACAGTCACCTGATGGGATGTGACGTACTCTCGGGCGCGACGCGAGAGCTGATCAGCCGTTTCAACGGCCTCAGTGTTATGTTCGAGAAGCGACATGATATTTTCTATTCCACAATTAACATTGTGAAGATGATGAGGACTTGCAACCCCGCGATCTATATCATCAAACGTGGTATTAATCAGACTCAGAAAGGCTTTGGTGTGTACATTAAGCATATACCTATCCTTTCGATTACCCTCGCAACTCGACGCCAGGTACAAGCTGTGTTATGGATGGATCGTAGTTAACAACAAGGTTGAAACAAACGCCAATAGCAGAAATGCGAGTATCCAATATGTCATTTTATCGATGAGGTACGTCTGAACGAACATCTTTATCATAAAGACCTCCTTGGCACCGTTCGTCAACTCACGGCCTGACCAAGACTACACCGGTCTGCGGTCAAAAACTGATCATTATTGCACAGTCGGGTTCGCTGCCTCGATGTTCGGCGGAAGCGCGGGGGCTCGGCTGCACACGAACTACTTCAGACCTTGTTGCAGCCTCTGCCGTCCTGCTCTCATCTTGCGCCATTAGCATTCTGACCTGATGTTTGATGGCAATCGTCGATGGCAGCCTCAGTTTGCGTCCGAACCGAAGCGTGTTCATGAGGGGGGCCTTGGTCAATCAGGGTTAAAAGGACTCTCATTTTTCATAAGGCGTCAGATTGGCGATATAGATGGGGTGCATCCGGCATTTCGCAGGAAAACCGCCAAATGTCAAAAACCACGGCTGCGTCCCGGTTTTCTCCATCTGCGTCTTGCTCAGCCTGTGCAATGTGGCAGCGAGCCAGTCGACTACGCTCCTTCTCGGTATCGCGGGTTTCGAAATCAACGGCATTGTAGAGTTGAAGGCGGCAAGTGCCCCCGTCCAATGGCCCCGGAGCGCCGCCCTCGTTGCTCCAACTGGCCAACGCGTCAAGTTCGGTCTCTTGGTCGGGCTTTGCAGTTTTGCTGGTCATCTCATTGATATGGGGTGGGCCAGCACTGATTACGAATTAAATCGACTGTCTGAGACTCACAGCGGAATTCTCGCGTCCCAAACTCGACGAGTTCGCGGTGAAATTTACGGTACATCAACAGAGCAACGTCCGCATTCCGGGGCGCGTTGCATCCGCCCGTTGCCTTCGGGGAAGGGATGGACGGCATTGAGGTCGGCCATGAGGTCGGCCGCACAAGCGGCAAAGTTTTCACGCGAAAGCCCGCGGAGATAATCGGCCTCGCGCAACTGCCTTGCGAGATCATCGAGGGCCGCGGGAATGGACCGGCTAATCAGGAAGCCCCATCCTGCTTACGCTGATTTTGCCCCTCCACACCGGTCGACGCTTGGGCCAGGGTCACATCACCGCGCACTGCCTGCTATCGCGGTCATGGCCCACAGACGATAGACGGCTGGTGACGGATATGCGCTGCACTTTCTTCGAACCGCTTTGCGTCGGAAGGCCAGCATGAAGGCAGCGCCCCAGCGGTCTTTCTCGATGCGGCCAATTGCGCGAACGTTTAGGATGCTATTTCTCGGCATGATACTGCGTTGACCCATGAAGCCGCAGGCAGCATCATCGACCCAGGAAGTCCGGGCAGGCCTCGTCGAGCGCATCACTTTCCACAATGCGGAGAACGGCTTCTGCGTTCTGCGGGCAAAGGCGCGCGGCCACCGCGACCTCGTGACGGTGGTCGGTCATGCGGCAACCATTGCCGCCGGCGAGTTGATCACGGCATCGGGAGAATGGGTGAATGACCGCACCCGTGGCCAGCAGTTCAAGGCCCGGTTCCTGCGCAGTTCGGCGCCAACCTCAATCGATGGCATCGAGAAATATCTCTCCTCCGGCATGATCCGAGGCATCGGCCCGGTCTACGCCAAAAAGCTGGTCCGGTCTTCGGCGACAAGGTCTTCGACGTGATCGAGACGCAGCCCGGCCGCCTGCGCGAGGTCGACGGGATCGGGCCGGTGCGCGCGAACGGCATCGTCGCTGCCTGGGCCGAGCAGAAGGTGGTGCGCGTCATGGTGTTCCTGCACAGCCACGGCGTTGGCACGGCGCGGGCGGTGCGCATATTCAAGACCTATGGCGCCGACGCCATCCAGGTCATGACGGAAAAACCCTTATCGCCTGGCGCGCGACATCCGTGGCATCGGGTCCAAGAGTGCCGATGAATGCCATTGCCATGAAGCTTGGCATCGAGAAAACTGCCATGATCCGGGTCCGCGCCGGTATCTCCTATGCCCTGACCGAGGCAATGGACGACGGCCATTGCGGCTTGCGGACCGATCAATTGATACCCGTTGCCGAAAGCCTTCTTGAGGTGCCGGGGGAGCTTGTTCGCACGGCGCTCGATTTCGAACTGGCCGATGGCACGGTGGTCACCGATAGCCTCGGCGAGACGCCCTGCACTTTCCTCACCGGACTTCATCGCACCGAGCGCGTCATCGCCGAGCGGCTGCTCCGGCTCGCCACTGGCTCCCTGCCTTGGCCCGCGCTTGATCCCGACAAGGCGTTGCTGTGGGTCGCAAGCCGTGTCGGGCTTGTGCTTGCCGAAAGCCAGACGGCCGCAATCAAGCTGGCCCTAGTTTCCAAGGTGCTGGTCATTACCGGCGGTCCTGGCGTCGGTAAAACCACCATCGTCAGGGACATTCTGCGCATTCTCGCAGCGAAATGAGTTCGAACTCCTGCTCTGTGCTCCGACGGGCAGAGCGGCCAAGATCGGCGTAGGTGCGGTTGATCTTCGGTTCGTAAAAGCACGCCCGCGTGACGCCGGCCTTGAGATTGTCGCTGACTTGTCTGCCGAGTTGCGCCGCCGAAATAGGAAAAGGCGCTAATGTGCGAGGCGATCCAGTCCGGCAGGCTATGCGTGAGCCTGGCTTGCTCAAGGTGTAGTTGCTCCGCGACGAAACCCCCCGTTGCAACCCGCTGGAAGGCTACAAAGCGAGCGGACACTCCGCAGTGCAAAATTGCTCACTTTCGAAAGTTAACCACAGGCAGCTATGCGCGTGGAGCCGAGGCGATGCAGGCCAAGGTGCTGACCGAGGACGAGGCACGCCGCATTGCGGTGAACATCGCGCGGCTTCCAGCGCGCGCCGCAGGCACAACTTGCAGTTTGAGGAAACGTAATTACATACGGATAAGTTGATCCCCCGGCTTTCAGGAGCAAGAAAATGAAACGGTTTTTGGTGACGGCATCATCCGCAGCTCTGGTTGCGGCCTTGGTGATTGGCGCTTCGGCGACTGCCAACGCTCAGACGGAACAACACCGCGGACATGAATTGGACTCGACGGGGGCGTATCAGAACCGGCAAGTCGACAAGGAGCGGGCATTCGACCGGCAGCAGGGCAACCGCTACTTTCTGTCCGTTTACCACCACAACAAGCACAAGACAGGCTGAGCGCAACTGTTCCCGCGGACTTAAAGTCTGGGGAGAGGAAACAGAATGAGGACGGCTGATGTTTGGTCGACGTCGCCGTCCCGAAGGGAAGCCCTGGCGTGTCCCCGTCCCAAACGCCCCGCCGGGGCTTTTTGTTTTCGTTCCCGACGATCCGCTCAAATCACGGCGAATGAGCCATTCGCTTTGTAGAAAACGGCTGCGGGGTTCCGGGATCACGATTTCGGGAACGACCGAAGACGCCCTTGACGGCAACCACATCAATGAAACGGGGACTCATCATCGCCGGGGCGGCATTCGGTGTCGTCTTGATGGCCGTCGGCGATCAATCAAACGCCCATCATCAACGCCATCGAGAGCCAGTAATACCCCGGAACTCGGGACGATGGTGATCCATGCAAAAGATGCAATGGCCTTCGCCAGATTGGTGTCATCGCGTTGCCGCTGCATCTTCAAAGGCGGACAACAACTTTCCGTGGCCGAATATGCATTCGACGACGCCGATGAATGAGGCCGGAACCCGAGAGCGACTGCTACTGGATCAACAGTGGTTGGATGCGATAATGCCGGCTCATCATCCGGCCGCAATCGTGGTGTTCGCAGATCAGGTCACCCTTTGGCAGAGCGCCCCCTCCTGGTGCGGCTTTTCCGGAGAGTGCCTGACATGGGTTTGGTCGGGAACCCGACTGTCCAACCCCCTCTCAGAAGCCCGCGAGCCCTGGCCCAGGAAATGTGCCGACGGCAGGTATCCCCTCGAAAAGCCGCCGCCCATGCGTCCCCGATGCCGACCCGCTTCTCTCCCCCGAGTGCGCCGGCTTATCCCAAAGTTTGCCCCGAACTATTCGCGGCCGACCTGTGCCACCAATTGACGAGTTCGAGGTGCACGACGGCAAGCGACGGCGCTCGTGGACAAGATCATCGGGGAATTGTGAGCAAATGAAAACGGACCCACCAGAATGTGAAGCTGATCGCCCCTCCGAAGACGATAGGGCACGAGCAGCCCTAGGAGGTCCTCGTGGTTCCAAGGACCTGAAGCCGGCGAAAATGACGCGCCGACAAAAACAGGATATGCCTCCAGAGCGCGGCTACGATCCTGGGCACACTGCATAGGCCAGGGGAAATGACGCGTCGTAGCCGAACTCGTGAGCTTATCCCGCGCTCCGCATAGTGGCGAAGGTCACGAAACCCAGTCGCGTCGTCATACCACGCACTTCTCGAACGATCCGCCCCGCGGCTCTGCTGAACGGTGGCGGTCACGTTGAATACTGCATCGATGTAACAGAGGCTGCCGGACTGCAAGAACTTGGAGAAGTCATGGGTAGAAAATCAATGTCAGCCCACTGGAGTCGGAGCTAGCGGGTTCAGCTGTTCGGCGCGTTCGTGGGATCGGCTGCGGAGTTGCCATACCGGTTCGCGTAGGCTTTCGTGAATTCGGCACCGAGCAAAAATATTTGCGCCGAGTAATAGACCCACAACAGCAACACGAT
>CAWJPD010000004.1:0-461093 GCA_963844635.1 uncultured Alphaproteobacteria bacterium | reverse complement strand
GCGCAAGCTCGGCATGACCTGAGCCCGATCTCGCCGTGGCCCCGTCAGATAAGGAAGTGGTGCTGCGGGCGGCGACAGAGCCGGGCGATGAGGATTGGTGGCGAGAGGAAAGGGAGCACCCGAGCGTTGGGCACCACGCGACCACGCTTCAGCAGCGATTGGTTCAGATTGACGCCGAACTCGGCTTCGAGATTAAACCATTGATTTCTTCCATAGCTCGGCGGCGCAACAAGTTCGTCCGCTACATGTTGTAAAAATCTTGCTGGCACCTGCTGATCGCAGGGTCGGTGAGCGCCTTCAGCAAAAGACCGATGTCGCGGATGCTTCTGACTCTCCGGCGTCTTCGCCCCAGAGATTTCGGAGCGCTTTCGCCGCATCCTCCTCGATACCCGCAATTGCTGTTTCAGCAGCTTTTCGGCTCGCCGCGGAAAAGGCGGTCGCCAGGTCAGTGAAGCAGGCGGCGAGTATCTTGATAGTCATGAACGACCGGTCAAGATCACGGTCCTTGTCCTCATAAACTGCCAACGTGAACCCGATGCGCTGACTCCGCCTCGCCCGCATTGCATATCGGAGCGCAGGAGAATGCCGCAGACCTCTTGATCCGAGCCTATCAAAGACCCGGAGCACGGAACCGAGTCGGGCCTGCGCGAATTTCGAAAGGCGCGTGCACGCATTTCGCAGTCCCAGCGGGTCACGGATTTCGGCGGTGAGTGGATTCGCCAGGGCTCTACAGAGCCGTGGAAGACGCTTCGGTCGTAGTGGTTGCGTCGGTTGTTGCATCGCTCAATGTTGCGGCGCCAGTCGGCGGGCGAGTTGGTGCCGCCGGTTCGATGATGACGGTGCGGGTGTTTGTGGACGAGAGGCCGTTCTGGTCGGTAACGACGTAGTCGATCGTGTCTGTGGCCACAGCGCTGGTGTCTATTTGAACAGGGGGCACTGCGGTGGCGTTCACGAGGTTGAGGTCCTGCTGCGGGCCTGTGATCGTCGCGCCAAGGTCATTGTAGGTGGCGCCGACCTGGACGATCGCGGGATTATCGCCATTCACTTGAATTACGGGCGGGGTGTCGGGCGTTGTGGATAAGTCGCTGCTTTGGCTCGATGAGGATGGAGTGCCGCTTGGGTCTCCGCCGACCTGCGAGCCGCCTGATTGGTTGGGGGCAGCGTGAACCGCATCGTCGGCAAACCCGGTGCATCGCGGACGCGATCGCCGACCAGGTTGAACGGCGAGAGAACATCGGTGGCGAAGCGGCCGGCTTCGCTTAGCACTGCGCCAAGCACCTCATCGTCGACGTCGGCGTAGGGCCATCCGTGCGCGCCCGCGCGAACCCGGCGGCATGCTTCAGGCTGAAGACGAGGTCATTGACAGGCGCTTGGTAGGCCATGGTGCTCGAACCTTCCGGCCGACTGGATTGCAGGCTGCTTCTCTACGCGCCGGCAATGGACAGTGCTCGGCGACCTGCCGCCGCAATCGTTCCGTTCCTCGTCGGGCTGCCGGACCTCCGGCAGAAAACCGGCCGCATGTAATTTGGCGAGCACTGCGGCATCCATCTTGTCGGTCTTGACCTGGGCGTGGGCGATGGCGCGCACTTGCAGCGGATTGGCATCATCATCCGCTTCATGTCAATCGGCGTTCAAAATTGGCTCTGACTCACTTTTTATGAAGTTTGCTGGCTGTTCGTGCTGATTTCGCGGGGAGAATCAGCACCATGCAGTCATTCGTTGCGGCCATTCTCATTGGTACCCAGCGGTTTTATTGTAGTGAGTGCAATCCACGATACCACCAGCACCATAATCACCGTCCGATCATCGAGAGAATTCTGCTGTATGCCCGTCCTGCGGTACCGTTTCTCAGCGAGTGCACAGTAGGTATCACCGTCGGGTTCGCGATCTACCGCTGTCCGGAAGACGCGTCGAGCTGGTGGTGAGTGCGCGGCGCTTCCGATGCGACGCGGTGCTGTGCGGGCAATAAATCTTCGTCGAGCGTTTCGCCAGCGATGTTTTGGCGCCCTCGCGCGCCGAACAGGACGGCTTGATTGCATTGTGCATCATCTCGGTCTCGCGCTGGGCGGACGGCCGGCGGCAATTTTTGCCGAAGGCTGATGCTCCCCGTGAGCAAGGACACGTTGCTTCGTGTCGTACGTCGACGGGCGCGGATACCGGCTGCAGCCCCTCAATGTGATCGGCATCGATGATTGGGCGTGGCGTCGGAATCACCGCTACGGAACAATCGTGTGCGACCTCGAGCGCCATCGCCCAGTGACGCTGTTGCCGGATCGCGAGCAGGCCACGGCCACGGCTTGGCTTGAAGGACATCAAGAGATCACGGTCGTCGCCCGCGACCGCGGTGGCGGATACGGCGAAGCTGTCGCCCGTGCCCTTCCTCAGGCTGTCCAGGTCGCTGATCGTTGGCACCTCCTGGAGAATGCCAGTCGAGCTTTCCTCGATGCGGTACGCAGAATGATGCGCCAGATTCGAACTGCCATTGGCACCGCGACGATCAATCCCGAGCTACTCACCGCTGCCGAGCGTCTTCAATACGAAGGCTATCAACGGCGGGAAGAGATCAATGCGGCCATTCTTGCGTTGGCAAAAGATGTCCCGATCAAGGAAATCGTTCGTCGTCTCGGCCACAGCCGTCAGCTCGTTCGTCGGGTCATTCGGGGAGAGCGGCAGGACATTTTCCGCACCCGGCAGAGTTCCCTGGAGCGGCACCTCCCTTGGCTCGATGCACAATGGGCTTCCGGGTGCCGCAATGGAGCGGACCTCTGGCGGCGTCTCAAAGAGCACGGTTTTCGTGGCTCCCTCCGTGTCGTCACCGAGTGGACGACCCGGCGGCGACGTGCAGAGAGAGCTGACGCGGAGAGCCTGCGACGCATCCCCTCGGCACGTACCATCGCTCGTTTGATGACGATCGGGCGCGACAGTATGTCAAAGGCGGATACCCTCACAATTACGGCGATCGAGAGCGGGGTACCGCGATTGATGGACGCACGAAAGATGATCGCCGAATTCCAAGCCATGGTTCGCAACAAAGCGGATGTCGGTCTGGCAATGTGGATCGAAGCAGCGCGCAAGACGTTGGTGGCTTCATTCGCCAGCGGCGTCGCCAAAGATGAAGCGGCCGTTCGGGCTGCGATCACGCTGCCGTGGTCCAACGATCAGACTGAAGGCCAGAGTTCCTGCTCCTTTATCTCCGCTTCGTTAGGAGCACGAGGGGCAACACGATAACTACGGATCCGCGCTCGCAGCGCAACCGGGTAGGTCGCAGGGGCGGTCAGTTACTAACGCGGGCTTGCAGCCCATCGTGCGCTGACCTGCCCACCTTCCGTGTCTGCGGGCTCCCCTGTCCGGTTGCCGCCGAGTGAGTGCGGGTGCCGTCACGGGATGTGGTTGGAATTGGTGTGGCGCGCTCTCCGATCATATGAAGGTATCGTCTCAGGCGGCGAGGTCAATCGGCTGATGGATTGGTTTGGTGGCGAGCGTTTGCCAGCCGTCGACCTTGCGCATGTTGATCTGACCGGATGCAAGCAGCGCCCAGAACGACATATGGCGGCGGTGTCTGCTGACGGCAGCACGGTCTGCGTCTTGATCCGCCGCTTGAACTCCTCGTGCAGCCGCTCGATCGCATTCGTGGTGCGCACGCTGCGCCATTGGGTCGGGGGCAGTCGCGTGAAGGCGAACAAGCGCTCGCCCGCTTCCTCCAGGCTGTCGGCGACGGCGCGATGTTTGAGGCGCCACTTGCGAATGAAGGCCTTGCGGCGTGTCTCGATCTCTTCACGCGTCGGCGCGTAGATCACATCGGTGTAGTCGGCGGTAATTTCATCATGCAGACGTTTGGGCGCGTGCGCCACAGGTTTCTGTGCTTGTGGACGGTGCGGCCTGCACGGGCACACCGGCCCAGACGGCAGCAATCGCCTTGTCGAGGCCCGGCGCGCCGTCGACGATGAGGAACTCCGGCCGCCGCAGTCCGCGCGTGATGAGATCGTCGAGGACGGTGCGCCACGCCTCGGCGCTCTCTCCTCCCATGCTTTTGATCGCGAGCAGCACCTTCTGGCCGTCGCCCGCACGCCGAGGACGACGAGAAGCGAGATCGAGGTCGCTTTGCGGTCGAGCCGCACACGCACCGCGTGCCGTCGAGAATGAGCCGCACAATCGGCTCCTCGGCAAGCGAGCGGCCATTCCAGGCGTCCCAGTCGCTCTTCACCTTGCGCCACGTCCGGCTCACCGTGTCCTTGCCAACGGCGCCGCCAAACAGCGCCATCAGCGCACGCCGCACCCGGCGCGTATTGGTACGAGAGGTACGTGCTCGCGATCAGCGCATCGGCGGCCAGCGTCCGGCGCTGATAGGCCCGCAGCGCCTGGCTCTTCCATTCCGTCGTCTTGCCTTCGGGCATGTCCAGCCTGGCTCGCGGCACCTCGATCTCGATCAGTCCGAAGGTCCCCGTCAACGATCGCGTCCGGCTGCCGTGGCGGTGACCCGTCACGGCCGTTCTGCCTTCATCGGCGGCCTTCTTGCTTCGTTCGTTACGCGGCCGCGCAGCGCATCGTCGAGTTCGCCGCGGATCAGCTCTTCGATGAACGCGCGTGCCCGCGCGCGGACCTCGCTCTCGATCAGATCAAACCGGCTGTCGAAAAGATCAACAGCCATCTCGGATGCAGGCTGTGAACAATCAGGCTTCGTGGTAACGCTCGTCATGGCGTGAGTCTACGGTCGGCGCCTCAACGCCAGATAATTCGAAGGTGATCGCCTCGGAGACTACGCCGCCCTTGTTTCCTACCAACCCCGCGACGGCACCTGAGTGCGCCCCTAGGAATCGCCACCGGATTAAGAGGCCACACGTCATACCGGTTACGAATGCGATCGAGCGGCTGCACGAGGAGTTCGAGCGGCGGATCAAGACGCAGACCGTGCTGCCGTCAGCGACCGCCGCCTATGGCGACAATGAAGCATTCTCGTTTCAGAGATATTGGACACCGGACAACCGTCCCGCCCTCGCGTGAAATCAGCACACTGGCTGTTGCATCAGACGGCACAACCCTATATGAGTTAGGAAATCGGCTCTGGCCACACGAACCGAAGCCCCCGAAGTCTCTTATTCGGCTTTGCAGTGCCCGAGAACAAGGGCTTGACGCGGTGTTGACGCGCAAGCAGCGGACGACGCCGCCGGTGGCGCCGATTTTTGACGGCGAGCAGGAAGCTAAACTGATTGCGCTGGCCTGCTCATCTGCTCCTGCCGGTCATGCGCGATGGACGTTGCGGCTGTTGAAAGAAAAGGTCGTAGAACTCAAGATCGTGGACGGGGCGAGCGACAACACGATCGGACGGGTTTTAAAAAAAACGAACTTAAACCTCACCGCGAGGAGCACTGGGTTATCCCACCGGAGCAGAATACGCGTTAGTCGCCGCCATGGAGGACGTTCTGGAAGTCTACCAGCGTCCGCGCGATGCGGATTTTCCGCTGGTGTGCCTCGACGAAGTTTTTCGAAGCAATTGCTGGCCGATACGCGAGAGCCAATCCCCATGGAGCCGGGGCGTCCCGCCCGCTCCGACTACGAGTATAAACGTAACGGAACGGCCAATTTGTTCATGGTGTTCGCACCCTTGGAAGGACGACGGCATGTCGCGGTAACAGATCGACGAACTGCCATCGATTTATGCTCATATGCTCAAGACGATAGCCGACGAGCTTTTTCCAGAATCGGAAAAGATCGCGCTGGATTAGGACAATCTTAACACCCACAAACCAGCATCGCTGTATGAAGCGTTTCCGGCCGCAAAAGCGCGCCGTCTCGTCGAGCGCTTTGAATGGCACTACACCCCAAAGCACGGCAGCTGGCTCAATATGGCCCAATCGGAGCTTGGTGTCTTGGCTCAGCAGTGCCTCGACCGCCGAATTGCGGACCGCAAAGCCCTCGTCAAGGAAATCAAGTGATGGCGATTCTATCGAAACAAACACCACGCCAAAACTTATTGGCCGTTCACAACCAGAGATGCGCGCGTCAAGCTAAACCGCCTTTACCCTGTACTTTTCTGACCACTAGTTGTTTTGTGTCAGCTTTTCGCACCGTCCCCCCGGCTCTCGTCAGTCGACGTGTATTACGGGTTATGAGCGGCGCTTTAAGTCAAGTGAGACCCTTGTAATCAATCTTCCATCGGCATATCTGAGTGAGACCGATATTGGCCGGACACCTGGGCCGCTTCGCTTCGTCCCGACGGGCGCACGTTTCAGACCTCTCCAAATCGACAAATGTTTTTTCGATCCCCGCACTCCCCTTCCGAAAGCGGCCATTTCTCCATATACTGCGAGCAGCGCACGAGGCGCTTGCCAATATTTGCAGCACCCCCCTGCACTCGTCCCGGCGCAGCCCGTGACCAGCCGCCACCCGCTGCGCTGCCGGCACCTCAATCATCGCGACCGATCCTTCGTCGCCAGGGCCGCGACCACCGCTGATGGGGTCGCCGCGCCGACCGCGCCGCTGATCCGCATCCGTGTCCGCCGGCAAGCTCGATCTCGATCGTGCGAAGGGGTGCTCGCACAGGAGCTGTATCGGATGCGATCCGCACGGCCGCAAAATGGACTGGCCCTGCCGCAGGACACCGCATGCGTCGAGCGCCCAGGGCACCCCGCCAGCCATACAATTGGCTCGGATCAGTCCACCACCATGCCGAACCACCGCCCCAGGCTCCATTGAAGCCGCGACCCGCTGCTCTTTCTCCACCGCCGTCCACCTGCGGCGCCGCTGAACCGATGTGATCACCTCGATCTGAATCTTCGTCATGTGAGTACTCCTCGGATGCTCACGTCACTCACACCCTCACGCACGCCGCAAGGCGGCCGTCGCCCGACGGATACCAAAAAGCGGCAGGACGCACATCGAACGCTTTGCCCGTCGTCAATCCAAAAAGAGCAGAGAATGTTTAAGAATTTGGTATCGGCGTTCCGTTGGTTGCCTCCAGCCAATGAAGGATATTGATGATGTAAGTCGTGTTGAAGGGGAGGTCCACCAAGTCACTGCGAGAAACGGTGCCTTCCTTATAGTCCCATAGCTTAAAAACTCTCCGGAACTCATGTTTTGGTATGCATCTCGCTACTCCGGTTTCTTGTCCCGAAACCGTTATAAACTCCTCATCAATTTTTTCAATGCGCGACCGCTTTCCAGCATATCCACTTTGTGAACTCCATTTATCTATGACGAGGCCAACGTAAAGCTTTGACCTCAGGCGCGCCCAAAGATCATCGAAGGTCGTCATCCTGACACTCTTGCGTCGACAACTTTGTGAATAGCCAAGGTGCAAGCGGGGCTTTTGCTCGTGCTAGCAGTCTGAAGGCTTTTCGCTGGATGCAAGACCGTCTCTGCTGCCGTCTTGCGCGGATAGGCGCGCACCAACAGCATGCGGCTGTGACACAGCCGGACGTGGGTGACCTTCACGGCCACCGCGACGTCATCGAGGATGACGATCTCGTGGCTCCAGTCGAACCGGCAGCGGGTCATTCCATTCAGCCTCTTCCGCCAGTCGGTTCCAGTGGCCGGCAGTCCACTCGAACATGCGGATGGCATCGATATCCGTCGCCTTGGCTGCGCGATCGGCGCATTCCTGCGCCCGCGCCCGGTATCCTTCCGCCCGCGTCGTCAATGGCCGCCTCCGAGATTGCCTGTACCATTTGAAACCAACCAACGCACCCCGCGAACACTGGTCTTGCCAGCCAAAGACTGATCAGGTGACGGACACGAACTTTGTCGATGGCCAAGAGCGTGCACGTCGAGTGAAACGTGATAGCGAGCGTGTGAGAATGGTTTTTCCCAGGTGATCTGCCCGATAAATGCCCTTGATTCAGTGCAACGCTGACGCCATCCTGCCCGTCAGGAGTTGCAGACAGCGTTCTTTACGTCTCAGCGCCGCCTCTTCGAAAATAGCCGCGCGAGCGTCGAACTCCGCAGATAGCGCGTACAGCCCTGCTATCGCTGAATCTTTTTCGGTCACAATCGCGCTTGCTAGGCGGCGACATTGCTCCGCCTTTTGCGGAAATAAGCGGGCTAACGACGTTTCTTCTCCCTCTTCGACATCACAGGCGGGAGCACATCCGTCTCTCTGTCACCGACGCCTTGGCAGAGCCGCTGCCGATGATGAGGCGCCATAGCGCTCAATCGGGGCGTTTCTCTTGTGCCGCGTCGCCGCGTGCGGCTCTGTCGAGGATCGGGTGGAGAGGTTCCGAGCGACGTATCGGAGGACCTCCTCCATTATTACGCTGCGGCGGCCCATCACGCACGGTGCGAGGGCCGACCTCGTCATCCAGCCGAAGTGTTAGAGCGATGCGCTTGCGCACCGTGTCGCCCTGGATGACCTTGCGTGACAATATGCAGCGGGACTTCACCACCTGGCGGATTCAGAACCTGCTGCTGAGACGAATGAGCTGGACTTAATTTTCTAAGAGTCTGTCCGGAGAGTTTAGGCTGGATTGCACAGTTTTCGGAGCATGAGCCGAATGGAGGCGAGGCGCAAGAATGCGAGCGCCTTGCGATTGAGGCACTCCCAATCTTTGGCCAGCCTTCGGCAGCGATTGAGCCAGGCGATGGTGCGTTCGACGATCCAGCGTTTGGGCACGATCGTGAAACCGACCGCGTCATCGGAGCGCTTGACGATTTCAACCTCGAGCGAGGGGAGGATTTTCACCACGGCGTTGGCGAATTGCGGTCCTTGATAGCCGCCGTCGGCGAACAGCTTTTGCAAGAATGGGAACATGCCGAACAGGGTCGACAGAACAAGAACGCCGCCATCGCGATCCTGGATGTCGGCCGGATGAACGATGGCATGCAGCAGCAGGCCTAATGTATCGACGAGAATATGCCGCTTCTTGCCCTTGATCTTCTTGCCTGCATCATAGCCCGGCGGATCAATGCAGGCCCCCCTTTTTCGGCGCTTTTCACGCTCTGGCTGTCGATAATGGCGGCGGTGGGGCTCGCTTCGCGCTGCTCTTGCTCACGACACTGTTGATAAAGTGCGTGGTGGATGCGATCCAATGTGCCGTCATAAGTCCACAGGTCGAAGTAGCCATAGACCGTGCTCTTCGGCGGCAGGTCCTTGGGAATCGCGCGCCACTGACAGCCGGTCGAGAGAATGTACATCAGCCCGTTCACGACCTCGCGCATGATCACGCGGCGTTTGCCGCCGCCCGGCTTGCCCGGTCCGATCAAGGGTTCGACCTCCCTCCATTCCTCATCGGTCAGATCGCTTGGATAGCGCAATCTGCTGCGGTCATAGCGGGCGCGGTTCTGTCTCGTCCACATCGTGGTGATCCTCCAAGAATCAGGCCACCACTCTTGAATCACAACAGATTCATATGATTCAACTACTCTTCGGACAGACACTAAAAGGCGCACGGTTATGTCCTGACTGAGCAGCAACGGTAAGGCGAGGGGAAGGTTTCTAACCCAGTCCTGCACATCCTGCACGTGAGAACCCTAAGAATTTGACTTGGCGGACAACTGAGTAGGCGAGCGAGGGCAGTTCGCCCGATCCGCCACGCGGAAGGCTTTTTCTGGCCTGCTGGAGCGTCCAATTCATAGGATTGCGTTGCGCTGGTGAACGTACCGCGAAGGGACTATATGCGCTTGTAAGGGCCGCCATCCGGCGGCGCTGATTGCAAGGAGAACGAATTGAATAACGAATTCATGATCGAAGATATTAAGCTTAAAGCGTTCGGCAGTCCTACCAAGGTATGTAGCCGGCGCCCGGCACCCAGTGGCACCCCGGCTGGTTTGACGAAACTTGTCCGAAGACGAATGAGTTTCCATTACGGGCAGCATTTAGTTCAAGCTGTTCGCCTGATGAATATCGACGATGAAGAGATATATCGCTGGAGTTGGTTTCAAGAACAAACTCGCCGGGAGAAAATTGGTCATCGGCGAGTGCGCACCCGCGCTGCTGTGTCACTCTCACCACGACGGCCGTCGCGTAATTTCCTCTGACCAAATCAAACGGTTTCCGCGATATTTCATTCTTGATTAAGGTTCGTCATGGGAATCGAATACATTGCACGAATAGCCGAACGCGACTACGACAGTTTCAGGTCGTCTATGAGTACGTCACTCCCCGCTGACTATGAAATGTGGCGGCGGGTGCGGGAGCGGGGAAAGTCCAGGGAGTTCAGCGAAAGAGGTACAATCTGCGATGAGATTGAAGTCTCTCCAGAAGAGTTCGTTGCGTTTTGCAAGGCACTTGAACGGCGCGATTCCAGCATCGGGGCGCTTGATCGGTGTGCCCGGTCTAAAGCTCTAACGGCGCGCGCCCGTTCTCGATGCTTGCGATAGGGTGAGAGTGGCGGACGCCTTGGTCGGCGTCTGTGCCATTCGGCCTCAATCTCCTACGCTTATTCGCGAGCCAGATCGCTCTCGCGCGCCACTCGCTCATCAAGTTCAGCAGGTCTTTTAATCCGATACTCAACTTCGCCATCGCGCGAAGGCAGCCGCTTGGTTACCACGTACCTGCGCGCCATCTCATAGCGGTTCAACAGGTTCGCGGCCAGCGTGACTTGTTGGCCCACCCGGAATTTATGATCCGGCATATTCCCCTCGTGCGTTTCGGGCTATCGCCTCGTTTTGAAATCGGAAGCACTCCGCGTACACCACTGAGTGCAGGCCGAAGCTGCCCTGGGCAGCCCCGGTTCTCACACCAACGGAGGTGGGATAGCAGCACCGAGCCGGCACCCAACCTTCCCGTTTCATGCATTCAGGCCATCGTGATAGAATCCACGGCGACCTTGCCGTTGCGGGGATCACTGCGTGTATCGAATTGGACCTTCTGTCCTTCGCGCAATTCACCGAGGCCGGCCCGCTCTATACCGGAATCAGAGCTGAGTGATACGCGGCAATAGGGCTTCTATGGATTCGTGCGGCGATGGACGACTTACGTTCCAAGGAAACAGGGTACTAGTGCGGTGGCGTGTACGAACACATCCTTGTCGCCGCTGTCCGGTTGGATGAAACCAAAGCCTTTTTGAATATTGTAAAATTTTACGGTGCCCGTAGTCATCAACTTGTGCTTTCATGACCGGGGTGCACAGGACCAGCGCTGCATGACTGCATGCGCGGCCCAGTGATCGAATTTGGATGAAGGCTGAAACGTGCGCCCGTCAACGAAAGGCGAAGCGGCCCAGGGAGTCCGGCCAAGATCGATGTAACGTATATAGGGATAAAGAGAGCCCAGCACAAGTGTCGTTCATCTCAGCTGACCTCACTTTACTCTTCACCGGGCCATACTGAGTCGGTGAAGGCGCTACCGGGGAGATCGCTGACCAGCTCAAGGCGGGCAAGGCTTGTCCGCATGATTGCTTTTGAATTTCAGCATTGGCGTTCGCTTGCAGCGAGGGGTTCTCGTAAGCGGAGCCGCATAGCGTCTCCGCCGTTCCGGCTTCCATCCCTGACGTACAATCCAAAAATGCTTATTTCCCTGCGATGCTTGCAAGGTGCCAGCCCCGGGTCCCCAGACACACGATGGAATTTGTACGGTTCCGTACAGTTCCGCCTTCATTTTGCTTGTGACTCCCGCCCTGTAATCCTGCTCTCTCACCAGGACGGAGCGAACACAACTCTCATCCCCACTGGAAAGAGCACGGCTCAAACCCTTGCTGCCGAGGGGGCAATCGCCTGCGCCCTGCTCTAACGCTAAGGGCTGTCGCCCCTGGGCATGAAGCTCATATCGCCGCATTCGTACGAAACCCATTGTGCGTTATTGCCGAGCATACCCGTGGCGACGGCACCGAAATCGGGCTTATTGCGTGTGAAGGCCAGCAATGGCTGGGAACGCCGCGCTGAGCGGGGTCATTGGTTATGCATGGCCCGCTATTACTTTCATTTGTCGGCTGCCGAACGTTTGTTAAAGGGTGATGTTGGCGAGGAATTCGCCACAGAAGAGAAAGCGCACGCCTACGGCGCTCAGGTCGCTTCGGGATTGCGCGCAATCGTTCAGGTCCCTCGGTGTTTTCTCATGTGATTGTGTTGGATGAGACCGGTCGGGTTGTTTGCAACGTGCCGGTCGAAACTGGAGAGACCGGCTAACATCGCGTCGGCGCAGGCCTGTACGCTGGTAGCTGACGTACCACTGGCGAGAACATCACGATCGCCTTCCAGCACTTTCCAGCACCAGCCCGAACTAGCCTGGACGATTTGGTAGGACAGCTTGGGGGCTTGTGTCATGTCATCAACCGCAATTAATCCACACTCATCCCAAAAGCCTTTTCGAATTCATCCTTTATCTTGTTCAAGGCAACGCTTGCCGGAGCTTGAAACAACGCGACTTCGAACAACGGTCTCGGAATTGGGTGCGCGGTGTTCGTTGCCAGAAGAACAGGCCGACCGCGATCAGGACGATCGCAATACCGAAAAATGTAGACCAGCGCCTCACAACGGCTTTCCCATTCCACAATAGCGGGCAAGCGTGCTGCATTCGGTGCCGTCCGGGATGTGGTTGGAATTGGTGTGGCGCGCTCTCCGATCATATGAAGGTATCGTCTCAGGCGGCGAGGTCAATCGGCTGATCGATTGGTTTGGTGGCGAGCGTTTGCCAGCCGTCGACCTTGCGCATGTTGATCTGACCGGATGCAAGCAGCGCCCAGAACAACATGGCGGCGGTGTCTGCTGACGGCAGCACGGTCTGCGTCTTGATCCGCCGCTTGAACTCCTCGTGCAGCCGCTCGATCGCATTCGTGGTGCGCACGCTGCGCCATTGGGTCGGGGCAGTCGCGTGAAGGCGAACAAGCGCTCACCCGCTTCCTCCAGGCTGTCGGCGACGGCGCGATGTTTGAGGCGCCACTTGCGAATGAAGGCCTTGCGGCGTGTCTCGATCTCTTCACGCGTCGGCGCGTAGATCACATCGGTGTAGTCGGCGGTGATTTCATCATGCAGACGTTTGGGCGCGTGCGCCAGCAGGTTTCTGTGCTTGTGGACGGTGCAGCGCTGCACGGGCACACCGGCCCAGACGGCAGCAATCGCCTTGTCGAGGCCCGGCGCGCCGTCGACGATGAGGAACTCCGGCCGCCGCAGTCCGCGCGTGATGAGATCGTCGAGGACGGTGCGCCACGCCTCGGCGCTCTCTCCTCCCATGCTTTTGATCGCGAGCAGCACCTTCTGGCCGTCCGCCCGCACGCCGAGGACGACGAGAAGCGAGATCGAGGTCGCTTTGCGGTCGAGCCGCACACGCACCACCGTGCCGTCGAGAATGAGCCGCACAATCGGCTCCTCGGCAAGCGAGCGGCCATTCCAGGCGTCCCAGTCGCTCTTCACCTTGCGCCACGTCCGGCTCACCGTGTCCTTGCCAACGGCGCCGCCAAACAGCGCCATCAGCGCACGCCGCACCCGGCGCGTATTGGTGCCAGAGAGGTACGTGCTCGCGATCAGCGCATCGGCGGCCAGCGTCCGGCGCTGATAGGCCCGCAGCGCCTGGCTCTTCCATTCCGTCGTCTTGCCTTCGGGCGTGTCCAGCCTGGCTCGCGGCACCTCGATCTCGATCGGTCCGAAGGTCCCGGTCAACGATCGCGTCCGGCTGCCGTGGCGGTGACCCGTCACGGCCGTTCTGCCTTCATCGGCGGCCTTCTTGCTTCGTTCGTAACGCGGCCGCGCCAGCGCATCGTCGAGTTCGCCGCGGATCAGCTCTTCGATGAACGCGCGTGCCCGCGCGCGGACCTCGCTCTCGATCGGATCGAACCAGCTGTCGAAAAGATCAACAGCCATCTCGGATGCAGGCTGTGAACAATCAGGCTTCGTGGTAACGCTCGTCATGGCGTGGTCTCCGGTCCGGCGCTTCAACGCCGGATGATTCGAGGTTGATCACCTCGGAGACTACGCCACCCTCATTTCCTACCAACCCCGCGACGGCACCGTGCATTCGCCCCGGAAGGATTGTTGCCGAAGCCGTTCCAAATTTCTAGCGGAAAGAGTTTTGTCGCCAACGTTGCGAGAAAAATCCATCTTCTCAATGTGTTACGATTAAACGGTTTCAGGATCCCGGAACGGTCTGAGATCGCCTTTGTGCATGACAGGCTTTCTGTGTCAGGGCGCAGGATGTGGCTGTCCCGCTCGTCGCGCTAATAGTCTTCCCTCAACGTCACGCGGTCGCCGGCGGCGATTGGGTTTCGCCTCCGCAAGACCGATTGGACCTTGACAAAGTCTCCATAGACGTGACCGTAGCAAAATAGGATCAAGCTATGAGCTGGTTTGTCCCACCGATCATTGTCCCTGCATTCCTTGTCTTAGTGATCATCGCGCGAGCAGTGTATCTTGCTTATGGGTGACGAGATTCAACCAGTGACCGAGTCGAAGAAGCTCCAGAGGTCCGCATCAAAGAACCGCTCGGCGATGACGCGCTCAGTGCGATGAAGTCCGGTCAGGAAGGTACAGGGCGTGTCGCCGACGCTGTCGGCAACCACCGTGCCCTCGGCCAGTTCGAACCCGAGCGCCCGTACGAATAAGCTCACTAGCACTCCAAGGAGGCTCTCGGCAGCGGGTAGCAATTCATCGGTCGGCAAACCGCAGGCTGGGACGAAGCGGCAGGTCAGTGCCGGGCATTCTTGCCCTTTTCGAGCGGGATGAAGCGGTAAGAACTTTTATCTGGACCATGCAGCAGATGGTTCAGTCTCTTGAGGCCGTCCAAGCCACTGAAACGTATGCGAAGGCAGCGCGCGCCATCAATCCGGAAGTCGATATCCCGGGATTCTACGATCTCATCCGCGCTCATGTGTTTGCCGGCAGCCGTATCCACGGCGATGACACGCCGGTCCCGGTGATCGCCAAGGGGCACACGGTCGCATCCGGTTATGCCGTAAAACCTTTGGATCCGGTAACGAAACCCCTCAGTTGGACCAACGACGTTGACATCACGTTCGACCCGAAGATGGTGTCCTACAAGGTTGTCCTGAAGCTTTATACGGGCATTTCTTACAACATCAGCTCGGAGAAGGATGTGCCGTATTCCCTTTTCGACGTCCTCGCTGATAAGGATCGCATCAAGTTCCGCCCACGCCCTCAGTGCGACTTTTAGCTAAGCTAGTCGGAAGCTTGGGGCCAGCGCAGGCAATGCATCCGAAGAACGCGCTCCCGAGACAGACTACTCGGCTTACGACGTGACGCAAATTTGCGTCTGCGAACCTCGTTGCCGTGCTGAGCGCAAATTGGTCCAGCCCGCGCTAGTCTCCTTCTTGCGGGATTCAGAGGTGTCAGGCGGCAAAGATGTCCGAATGAGGCGGTCGGCGCGCCCGCCGACGTGGTACCGGATGTCGGTGAAGGTGGCTGGACCGGCGGCGAATGGATCGAATCGTCAAGGCTGCGTTGCCCGAAGCCTGGCTCGACGACCTGGGCAGCAAGCAGATCGTGATCCGCGGGCGCGGGGGCGTTGGCAAAGCCAGGGAGGGTCGATTTGTGCATGCAATGTCGTGGCGACTGGTAAAGCGGCCGCCGGGTGAGGCCATCGCAATGAGTTGGTGAGCGGCAGCGGCTTTTCGAGGATACCGAGGCAGAGACCGTTCGCCCGTGAGCTGCCGCACAGCGAATATGCAAGGCTGCGGCAATAATTGACGCATAGTGGGTTTTGCTGAATGCCCAGATGGTCGGATTCGAACTCAAGACGCCGCCACAATCCAAAAAGAGCGTAATGGCGTGACCTATGCGGTCATTTTTAGAAGGGCTTGGGGTTCGGAGCGACCCCGTACCTCAGCGGGCGTCGCGGTCCCCGACCGGAACGGCGGCCCCGGCGGCACCATCACCGATCTCGGCCTCGGCGGCGGCGGGCTGTGTGGCGGCCGGCCAGGTGGGCGGCAGGGACTCGGTCGGCGGCACCGACTCGGTCGGCGGCACGGACTGGGTCGGCGGGGTCGCGCGCGCACGGCGGCTTGGAGAGAGACAGGACGCTGGGGGTATGCGGTCATTTTTAGAAGGGCTTGGGGTTCGGAGCGACCCCGTACCTCAGCGGGCGTCGCGGTCCCCGACCGGAACGGCGGCCCCGGCGGCACCATCACCGATCTCGGCCTCGGCGGCGGCGGGCTGTGTGGCGGCCGGCCAGGTGGGCGGCAGGGACTCGGTCGGCGGCACCGACTCGGTCGGCGGCACGGACTGGGTCGGCGGGGTCGCGCGCGCACGGCGGCTTGGAGAGAGACAGGACGCTGGGGGTATGCGGTCATTTTTAGAAGGGCTTGGGGTTCGGAGCGACCCCGTACCTCAGCGGGCGTCGCGGTCCCCGACCGGAACGGCGGCCCCGGCGGCACCATCACCGATCTCGGCCTCGGCGGCGGCGGGCTGTGTGGCGGCCGGCCAGGTGGGCGGCAGGGACTCGGTCGGCGGCACCGACTCGGTCGGCGGCACGGACTGGGTCGGCGGGGTCGCGCGCGCACGGCGGCTTGGAGAGAGACAGGACGCTGGGGGTATGCGGTCATTTTTAGAAGGGCTTGGGGTTCGGAGCGACCCCGTACCTCAGCGGGCGTCGCGGTCCCCGACCGGAACGGCGGCCCCGGCGGCACCATCACCGATCTCGGCCTCGGCGGCGGCGGGCTGTGTGGCGGCCGGCCAGGTGGGCGGCAGGGACTCGGTCGGCGGCACCGACTCGGTCGGCGGCACGGACTGGGTCGGCGGGGTCGCGCGCGCACGGCGGCTTGGAGAGAGACAGGACGCTGGGGGTATGCGGTCATTTTTAGAAGGGCTTGGGGTTCGGAGCGACCCCGTACCTCAGCGGGCGTCGCGGTCCCCGACCGGAACGGCGGCCCCGGCGGCACCATCACCGATCTCGGCCTCGGCGGCGGCGGGCTGTGTGGCGGCCGGCCAGGTGGGCGGCAGGGACTCGGTCGGCGGCACCGACTCGGTCGGCGGCACGGACTGGGTCGGCGGGGTCGCGCGCGCACGGCGGCTTGGAGAGAGACAGGACGCTGGGGGTATGCGGTCATTTTTAGAAGGGCTTGGGGTTCGGAGCGACCCCGTACCTCAGCGGGCGTCGCGGTCCCCGACCGGAACGGCGGCCCCGGCGGCACCATCACCGATCTCGGCCTCGGCGGCGGCGGGCTGTGTGGCGGCCGGCCAGGTGGGCGGCAGGGACTCGGTCGGCGGCACCGACTCGGTCGGCGGCACGGACTGGGTCGGCGGGGTCGCGCGCGCACGGCGGCTTGGAGAGAGACAGGACGCTGGGGGTATGCGGTCATTTTTAGAAGGGCTTGGGGTTCGGAGCGACCCCGTACCTCAGCGGGCGTCGCGGTCCCCGACCGGAACGGCGGCCCCGGCGGCACCATCACCGATCTCGGCCTCGGCGGCGGCGGGCTGTGTGGCGGCCGGCCAGGTGGGCGGCAGGGACTCGGTCGG
The DNA here is from genome assembly GCA_963844635.1 of uncultured Alphaproteobacteria bacterium. Classification (GTDB taxonomy): domain Bacteria; phylum Pseudomonadota; class Alphaproteobacteria; order Rhizobiales; family Xanthobacteraceae; genus JAJPKK01. The sequence continues at coordinate 443,759 of CAWJPD010000004.1, read as the reverse complement.
CGGCACCGACTCGGTCGGCGGCACGGACTGGGTCGGCGGGGTCGCGCGCGCACGGCGGCTTGGAGAGAGACAGGACGCTGGGGGTATGCGGTCATTTTTAGAAGGGCTTGGGGTTCGGAGCGACCCCGTACCTCAGCGGGCGTCGCGGTCCCCGACCGGAACGGCGGCCCCGGCGGCAGGCTCCCCATCGCACGATGGCATTTCGTGATACGGCCCAAACTCGAAGTGGCTGACATTTTCCGCAGCCATGGCGAGGCTTGGCGCGTTGCAAACGCGGGTCATATCAACCGTATCCAGTTTCGCGTGATGAGAGCGATCGAGATATGTCGTACCGCCGCACTCGGCGGCCACGTCGAAAGCTGTAAGGACTGCAAGCATACGCGGGTCGCTTTCAACTCCTGTCGCAACCGACACTGCCCTAAGTGTCAATGGTCGAGCGCGAGGAGGTGGCTTGCGGCACGCGAAGCCGAGCTTTTGCCGGCGCCGTACTTTCATTTCGTTTTTACGATACCCGACGTGATCGCCAGGATTGCATATCAGAACAAAGCCGAGGTGTACGGATTGGTCTTGAAAGCTGCTGCGGAGACCCTCAACATTGTTGCCGCCGATCAAAAGCATCTCGGGGCCGAATTAGGAGTGGTCACCGTCCTACATACATGGGGTAAAAATCTGTATCATCATCCACATGCACATTGCATCGTCCCTGGAGGTGGGATTTCTACCGACGGCAAGCATTGGATTCCAGCAAAGCGTCGGTTTCTACCTGTCGGCCTGCTCTCGCGCGTGTTCCGGCAGCTGATGCTTCACGGTCTCGACGCTTTATTCGCGGCTGGAGAGCTTCATTTCTTCAACAGTCTTACAGGTCTCAAGAACCCACAAGCATTCAACGCTGCTCTTGCCTCTCTGCGTACAGTCGAATGGGTTGCATATGCGAAGAAGAGCTTTCCTGGGCCACAGCAGGTGCTGGCCTATCTCGCCCGATACACCCACCGCGTTGCAATCGCCAACAACCGCTTGCAAGACCTCGATCCGACTCACGTCAGCTTCCTGTCTGAAGTTTATCGAAAAACTGGTGGGTACCGAAGAAAAGTCATTCGAATTGCGATACCAGAATTCATACGCCGCTTCTTGCTTCATGTACTCCCAAATGGTTTTCACCGCATCCGTTATTACGGTTTCTTCGCCAATGTCCATCGGTCCGAAAAGATTGCACTTTGCCGAAGACTGCTCAATGTGCTCGGACCCTCGGACGATCGTCATGACAACGATAACACGCAACCAAAGACGAAGGCGGAGCCACCCTTTTGCCCACGCTGCGGTGGACGTATGAACATCATTAAGAACTTCGAAGGACCACTTTCCCGGCCATATCCCGTCCGCAGGCTGGATTCGTTGTAACGTGTTGCTGTCGTCGCCGGTCCCACAAACCTCTCAGATTACTTCGACAAAATTGTCGAGAGACAACGCATTGGATCACGCTGATCGTTGAAGGTACTTTTCGCAATGCATGAAGGCTCCTTTTTGAAAGAATCAGCTTACAAATTGAGAACGTCTCCGCTGGCTTGCGTAGTTTACTTGTGATCTGAGCTGCAAATTTTTGAACAGGAGGTTGTTTTTTCAACCAAATCTCCATAATTAGGTAGCTTTTGATGCCGACCCGCAGGTCCGCGAGCGCGCCGTGGCGTGGTTCTCAGTCGGCGCATGGTGTTATTCGATACCTTGGAAACTTGCGGAGCTCTCGCGCCTTGTCCTCCAGTGTTGGCTCGCCGTAACCGCGTCCGACGGAGGCCGGTGAGTGCCCAACGATTGCGTCAAGCACCTTTTCCGACATGCCGCTGCGGAACCCGACAGCCTTGAAGGTGTGCCGCCACGCATGGTTGGGCGACAACTCGGGATCATTAATGCCAAGCCCGCGAACCCAGGCAGCCACCTGCTCGCGCGCTTTCACATAGCGTGGCTTGCGGGGATTTGTCGGATCGTTGGGCGCCGTTGGCTGCTTCGCGTCACTGTAGAAAAGCGGGATCTTGCCATTGGCCTTCACGAAGGTCAGAAAACCTTGTTCGATAAGGTCCTCATGAAGCGGCACGGTGCGCGGCTTGCCGGTCTTGATCGTGCCAGCCTCCGGCGAAATTCGCATGGCATGAACGCCATCGTGTTCGACGATATCGATCCCACGCAGCTGCGCCAACTCACCCATGCGTGCGCCGCTATAGGCGGCGAGCCATGGGCACCAGCGCTTCGCCGCATCGCCTTTACTGTCCACTCGGACTGCTAACGCGGCACTCAGTATCGTCTTGATTTCATTGTCGGTGAAGGCCTTCGTCTCGCGGGTTCTGATTTTCTTCGGGACGGTAATGCGCCAGCCGGTGAACGGGTTGCGGGAAACCAACCTCTTGCCAATTCCCCAAGCAAACACGGTACGGCAGGCAATGACGTATACATCGCGCACGGTGACCGGAGAGCGTTGGTGGTTGATCAGCCCTTCCGACCAAGTCTGCATCTGCTCCGGCAACAACCCAGCCGCATTCTGATTTGGAAAGTCGCTTTGCAGCTTGAGGAAGACGGCACGCCATCTATCGACAGTACTCGTGGCCGGCTTGACTTCCGCGATCCACTTCTCAAACAGCGCCCACGGCGTGAAGCCCGCATCCACGTTGGCCTGCTGAGGGAATTGCGTCGCCCATTCATCCGGCCCGAAGTCGCCCTTCGCTTGCCGCATCAATAATCTCAGCGCCGCGAAGAAGTCTCGGGTCAGGAAATCCAAGAATAAATCCCTGGATGGCAAATCAAGGGTCACCCGCTTCGCGGCAAGGAACTGATTGCTTTCCGACCAATCGGCGATCATCGGGCGCACGCGCTCACGCATCTCGCTGTCGCTCTCCCAAAGGTCGAGCGGGTCGCCAGCAAACATGCCACGACTCATTGCCGGACCGTAAAGCTCGCTGCGCAGATGATCGCCGTATTGCTTCCAAATCTCGGCACCCCATTTTCTGCCCGCCATCCGCGCGGTGAACCAGCCGTACCACTCGCCTGCCAGCGCTCGCGCCTCCTTCGGGGCGAGTGCCCGGCCTTCGCCCCTGCGCTCGGCACGTAGGGTGGCGAAGCGGGCTTCGATTTCGCTCGACCACTCGCGGTGCTTCGCCCGCGCAAGAAGTGCCGGCATCGGACCACTGTTGAACCGTTCCTCCCACCGTTGTCCGTAGAGCTTGGTGTAGGCGTCTTGAACATCGGTCGGGATACGTTTGCGCGCGACGAAACCGCCGTTGCCGGTCGGGGTGAGCTTGGTTGCGGTTCGGGGCATTTACCGCCTCGCTACACAACGTTGTGGTAGCGTGTTGTGTAGCGAGGCCGGTGGAAAAACACAATGCTTGCAGTAAGCTATTGAAAGAAAAAGGCCGGAATGGCTGCTGGTGCGGTCGAGAGGACTCGAACCTCCACGAGTTGCCCCACTAGCACCTCAAGCTAGCGCGTCTACCAGTTCCGCCACGACCGCATCGGAAGGCACGCCCACCCTGCGGGTCAGGCGCCGAGACAACGCGCAGCATGTAACAAATCGACCACGCCCGGACAAGGCCGCCTCGCCGCAATCGATCCGCGCGCCCCCGCGCCCACTCGGCATTTGGGGGCTGCCCCGCGGTGTTCACCGGATGGATACTTTGGGGAACGAGTTCGGCCCGGCGCGCCGTCCATTTGGCCGGTGACCCACATCGCGGAACTAGCGCATGATCCCGTAAAGTTGCAGACTTTTCGGACAAGATCATGCGCAAAATCAAAGAGAACTGAGCGGGAGGCGGTTCAATCTGAGCGCATCCCGCTCTGGGTGGCCGTTCCCCCTCCCCGTCTATTCGGCGCGATGGTCGGGCGCGCGCGGCAGCATGCGCGTGATCTCGACGGCAATGCGGTTGCCGCTGACCACGACATTGCCGGAGGCGATCGGGAGGTTGTTGGCGAGTATCTTCACTTCGTCGTTTTCGGTCGCATCAAGGCCGATGATGGCGCCGCGGCCAAGCCTGAGGACCTGGTGAACCGGCATCGCCGTGGTGCCAAGCACAACCATCAAGTCAAGCGGCACCTGTTTCAGAACGGCCACGTGATCCTCGCCTCCGGCGCCGCGCAGGCGGCGGCCCCCCTGTTCCTGCACCCGTGTGTCATGGCCTTGGTTAGCAATCGATTAATTCGGGCGCTCTTGTGTGGTCCGGCACAGGACGGAAGCCGATGCGCGGACGCTGCCCGGTCGTTCGCGGTGCGGTGGCCGTCGCGCCGATGGCCACGGCGTGAGCGAACCATGCGCCGGCGGTTCGAATCCAATCATCGATGTCGCAGCGGAGCATCGGTTCTGGCGGATGGGAGCGGTGTCCCCCCCCGCCGGCATCACGGCGCGAAGGCCACGATCACGGTGCAATTGTCCTGGTAAGGCTGCGCGCGGTCTTCGACCGCGCCGAGGAGAGCACGGACGACCGTTTCCGCGTCGGCGGCGGCGTTCCTGCCGACGATGCGCGCGATCTCGCCTTCGCTCAAGGTCATGAGGCCATCCGAGGCGATGATGACGAGATCGCCCGGGTGCATCGGCAGCGGCTGCGGCTTGCAGTCGATGAGGACGGTCTGCCTGCCGTCGAGCGCCGACAGCACGACATTGGCATTCGCTGCCCCGGGACCGGCAGATCGCATCGAGTGATCCTCGTTCAACCGGTGGACGGCGCGATCATGGAATAACCACAGCGGTGAATTGCCGACGCTGACCCAAGCGAGACCGTTGCCGCTCAGATGTGCGGCGACGAGCGTGGTGCCCATCCCCGCCGTCTCCGGCGCGCTCCTTTGATGCCCCGCGATCGCGCCGTTGGCGGTATCGAGCGCCAGATAAAAGGCGTCACGGAGTGGCATTCCGCGCGAGCGCGCCGCCGAGCAGCTCGACACGACTTCGTCCGCCGCAAGGCGGCTCGCGATCTCGCCCGCAGCGTGGCCCCCGAGGCCGTCCGCGACAACCAGCAACAATGCCCGTTCCTCTGGCAGCCAGACCACCCGGAAGGCATCCTGCTGTTCGGGGCGAGTCCCCTGGATGGTGTCGCCAAAAGCGCGAGGTCCACGTTGCGGCAACAAAGGGTCCATCGACACGCATCCAGACAAAGGGCGGTTGATTTCGAGGGTATTTTGGTGTCGGAATTGCGCCGTCGCCAATCACCTCAAACCGATCGGAGGACGAGATGCGGTCAGCCGCCAAGATCTTGCTCACCGTTTCCGCCGTTTCTCTGGCGAGTGTCCTCGGGCATTCGGCCCTGGCCGCGACTGTCTCCGGCAGCATCACCGGGCCGGACGGCAAGCCTTTCATGGGTGCGTTCGTCGTTGCCGAGAACATGCAGAACCAGATGACGGTCAGCGTCCTATCGGACGAGCACGGCTGCTACCATATCTCGAACCTGCCGGCGGCGAGCTACAAGGTGCAGATCACGGCGACAGGTTTTTCGAGCGACCCACGAACCGACATGCGGCTTGCCGCCGACGAGGGCGCGTCGATCGATTTCACGCTGCGAACGGCGCCGGTCGCCTGGGGCGATCTCAGCACCTGGCAAGGCCGGCAGCTCCTGCCTCATACCGCGAACCACGATCTCAGCCACCAGGACATTTTCTTCACCACCTGCTGGCAGTCCTGCCACTCGTTCCAGAAGCGCATGGCCCCCAACACCGGGGAGCTCGGATGACTGGCGGTTGCGCGTTCAATACATGCGCGACACGATGATGGCCGGTGAAGGTCGCCGGATGAGCGACGCGACCGTCGAGGACTTCGCTTCCTTCTTGACGACCATGTTCGGCCCGCAATCGCCGAAACCGTCGTCGGCCGACCAGATGCCGCAATACAAGTCGCTGGTGCGGCCCATCAGTCCGCGCGCGACCAACATCGCCTATGTGGAATATGATTTCGACGTCGACAAAGGCATGGGCCCGTGGAGCGCGGTCGAGGACAAGAACGGCATGTTCTGGATCCCTTATTACGGGCGCGGCAATGAAGTCGTGCGACTTGACCCGAAGACCGCAGAATTGACCCGTTTTGCGCTGCCGTTTGCAAAAATGGCCGGCATCCATTCCGCGGTCCCCGCGCCCGACGGCACCGTCTGGTTCACGGAAGCTTCGCTAGGCAAGATTGGGCATCTCGACCCGGTGTCGAAGGAGATCACCGAGTTTCAGAATACGCCGCTGCCGGACGGCCGCCGAACCGGGTCGCACACGGTGCGAGTCGACAAGAACGGGCGGGTATGGGTGAGCGGCGGCCCGGCGATCACGATGCTCGATCCCAAGACCGAGGAGTTCGCGCACTTCGACCTCGGCGGCACCTACGGCAATGTGGTCGGTCAGAACGGAGACCAGTGGTTTACTTCATTTGTCGAAAGTGGCCCCATCGGCCGCGTCACCAAGGACGGCGTGCTGTCAAAATTCAGTCCGCCGACCAAGGGCAAGCCGCAGCGCCTCGAGGTCGATTCCGACGGCATCGTGTGGTTTACCGAGCGCAGGGGCAACAAGCTCGGACGCTTCGATCCGAAGACGGAAAAGTTCACCGAATTCCCCCTGCCGGGGCCGGAAGCCAGCCCTTACGCGATCGGCATCGATCGCGACCACATGATCTGGTACTCCTCGCACGAGCAGGACACGCTCGGCCGCTTCGACCCAAAAACCGGAGAGGTGATCGAGTATCCGTTCCCGCATTCGGAGATTTCGATGCGGGAGTTCTTCCTCGATGCCCAGGGTCGCATGTGGTACGCGAGCTCGGTCAACAACAAGGTCGGCTATTTCTACTACAACGACGCGCCGGGCAGTGGAGGCAGGTAAGCTGCATGTCCATTTTGCCGCTGGCGAATGCGCTGCCTGTCGCGCGAGTGCATGCTATAAGTCGGCGTAGCGCATGATCCCGAAAAGTTGCAGACTCTTCTGACGAGATCGTGTGCAAAACCAAGAGGACTCGAGCGTGTGGCGATTCAATCTGAACGCATCCCGCTCTGGCTCAATGACGGAGGCGATCCATGCGCATTCTTGGCTTCATCGCGTTCGCGCTCCTTCTCGGCGCCGGTCCGGCTTCCGCCTGGGAGGAGTACAAGTATCTTGACCAGAACGTCGCCATCCAGTTTCCGACCAAGCCGGAAGCGATGAAGACGGCTTACAATTCGATCCTTGCCAAGGGTCTTCCGGAGAACGTGTACTCGGCCAAGGACGACAATGTCGTATATTCGCTGTCCGTCATCGATCTGATGAGCCGACCGGATTCGGGCGCCAATTTCCTGAACGACGCCGCTCTCGGTCTGATGCAGCAGGGCGACCTGATCTTCACGGATTTCCCGCGCGTCTATCAGGGCGAGCGCGCAATCCACGGCGTGACGGTGGTCGTCGACCGCATGGATGGCAGCCGCGTGCGCGACTCGCTCTACTACCACAAGGGCAGGCTTTATATTGCCGAAGCCAAGGTGCTCCCGGCGCGCGGCGACAAGGACATGACGATCCCATCCCGCTATGACCAGACCATCCGTTTCCCGCCGGACGGCCGGTTCGACTGATTGGCAAGGCGCCGCCGCGGGGCTGTATGTACTGGGGGGTCAAAGTCCTTCTCCCCTCGCGGGAGAAGGTGGCGCGCGCAGCGCGCCGGATGAGGGGAACGGCGTTCCCCTTGTTTTGTCCAGTCTTTATCGCGTTTCCGCGAATTTCTCCGGTCCAGTTGCAGCTGAGAAGCTCAACCCCTCACCGGCCGCGTTCGGCGTAAACCCTCTCCCACATGGGGAGAGGGTTTAGGCCGCAACGCTCGTAACCGTCGATCGTCAGAACGGCGCGAGAACCTCTCCGCTGCCGTCGCCGCAGCCGCGATTCGAGCACAGCTTCTTTCCATCATCCAGCTTCATGCTCATCAGCTGACCGCCCCGCGAGCCATCCTTCATCGGCCGAAAACCGACCTCGACCTTGTCGCCCGGCCTCACCGCGTCCTTCCAGCCGAGCGCGACCAGCTGATTGACCGAACCGCCTTCGAACGACCAGGTGGCCGTCTCACCCTTGTCGTTCGTGATATTGACATGCAGCCAGCCGTGCGGGTTGACGAGCTCGAACTGCTTCACGGTGCCTTTAAGGTACGCGGTGTGCGATTGATCGAACATGGCGAACGCGTGATGCGCGAAGGCGGGCTGAGCCAACAGCGCTGCGGAGATACCGACGAGGCCGGCAATGCCGATAGTCTTCCTGGTCATTGATCCGCTCCATGAAAGGGGAAAAGCAAAGGCTAGCACGAGCACCGGTTCGCATAAATCGAATTTTCGGCCGCATTTGCGAAGCTTTGCTGCGACATGCTGCGGCAGCACCTCCACGCGATCCCATTGCACATTCGCACGTGCTGGCATGCTTCCGATAGCGGCCACCACCACCGGAAAGGCCAATGGATCGAGCTGAAACGGCCTCCCAACACCAACCGTATAGCTTTCGTATCAGGGTGCGCAAATGTGGCGTGCACGAATGGCGGTGTCGGCAAAATCCGAAAACACGGCATCGACGCCGAGTTCGATAGAATTGCAGATATTCCAGCACCGGATCGTACCGATAATCGGGAGCGAGGAAAACCGGCTCGTCGCGAAACGTGTAAGGGTGCAGGGCAAGCCCCGCTGCGTGGGCGTCGGCCACGAGGCTCGTTGGCGGCTCAAGCTTTGCGTCGGCAGCGGCAGGCACGATGCTGCGCTTATTCGGGCCAATGGCGCGCGCATAACTTGCAATTTGCGCGAGCCCAGCCGGCGCCATCAGGTCGCCATAGGTCCGCGGATCGCCAGTGGCGACGAAATCGAAGGGCTTACGCTCGGGTTCATCCAGCAGTTGAACCAGTGGGACCGGCGTGAGTTTTCGCAATTCCTTCAGGTTCTGCACTTCGAACGATTGGATGAACACCGGCGCGTTCGCCTCGTCATAGCCGTTTGCAGCGAGCGCGGCCATGAGAGGCGGCTCAAGCGGAAGACCGATCGAACGAAAATAGCTGGGATGCTTGGTTTCCGGATAGATGCCGACCACCCTGCCCGTCTCGCGGCTCGCACGGCGCGCGATGTCGATGACCTCCTGGAAGGTCGGAATTTCATAAACGCCGTTCCAGCCCTGGTTGCGAAACGGCAGCCGCTCCTTGGCGCGCAGCGACTTGATTTCCGCCAACGTAAAATCCTCGGTAAAGAATCCCTCGATCGTGCGTCCATCGATCGACTTCGTCGTCCTTCGCCGGGGAAATTTTTCAGCCGCGTCAGTCGTCGCCGAGATGTCGTTTTCGTGCCGTGCGATCAGCACGCCGTCCTTCGTCGCCACCAGGTCGGGCTCGATGAAATCCGCGCCGTACGCGATCGCGAGTTCGTATGAGGCCCTGGTGTGCTCGGGACGATGGCCTGCGGCTCCGCGATGGCCGATCACCAGCGGCGGGAGGCCGTCCAGGGTGTTAAAGGTACTCAAGCTTTGAACGCCTTTCCGCGATCAACCGTCACGGTTTGTCCGAACGCTACCTCGACCGAAGCGCAGGTGAAACCCGAGGGCGGCCTTTCGATCGGCGCTCGCTGCTGTTTTGCTGTCGCGCGATCCGGGTTACGCTTGCCCGAGCCAACGCCAGACTGCTCGCCCGACCGCCAATGGATCTGATCGCGATCCGGTGCCGACCCGTCAGTACACCATGAACGCATAACCGAGGGGATAGCGATGAAACGGCCGACACTTCGCCTTGCCACCTGGACGCTGACCGCTTCGGTCGCCCTTGGCGTCCTTGGTCTTTGCGCGCAGGCGCAGACATTCGTCCCGGTCACCGACCAGACGCTCGCCAATCCGGACCCCGCCGATTGGCTGATGTTGAACCGCACCTATGACGAGCAGCGCTTCAGCCCGCTCACGCAGATCAACAAAAGCAATGTCGGCACACTGCGGATGGCCTGGTCGCGCGGGTTGCCGAACGGCACCCAGGAATCGACGCCGATCGTCTATCGCGGCGTGATGTATCTCTATGCGCCTGGCGCGAGCATCCAGGCCGTCGACGCCACGACCGGCGACCTTCTCTGGGAATACAAGCGCGATTACCCGCCCAACGTCGGGGTGCGCGCGCGCAACAAGAGCCTCGCCATTTTCGAGGACATGATCTATTTCGCCGCGCCGGATGGCTACCTCCTCGCGCTCGACGCGTTGACCGGCAAGTTGCGCTGGCAGACCAAGGTCGACAATGGCGGGCAGACCGCAGGCGGACTGCTGGTCGCCGACGGCAAGGTGATCTCCAACCGCACGTGTGAGCAAAGCAAGCGCGAAAACTGCTTCATCGCCGCGCACGACGCGAAAACCGGGCGCGAGGTGTGGAAATTCTACGTCACCGCCGCGCCCGGCGAACCGGGAGGCGACACCTGGGCCAACATGCCGGTCGACCAGCGTGCCGCCGGCCCATGGGGGCTGCCGGGCTCCTACGATCCCAAGCGCAAGGTTTTGTACTGGGGCGTCGCCAACCCGAACCCCTATACCCGCCTGACGCGCCATGGCAGCGCCGACGCGGTGTCGCTGACGGCGCCGGCCGACCTCTACAGCAATTCGACGGTCGCGCTCGATGTCACCACCGGCAAGCTCGACTGGTATTACCAGGAATTGCCCGGCGACGACTGGGACGCGGACCACAACCACGAACGCATCCTCGTCCACACGCGCGTCAGCCCAGATCCCCGCTTCGCGAAATGGATCAGCTCGAGCCTCGTGCCGGACGAGGAACGCGACATCGTGGTGACGGTCGCGGAGGGCGGCGGGATGTTCGCCGTTGAACAAGCGACTGGCGAATTCTTGTGGGCGCGGCCGTTTCCCTACGACGACCCCAACATCAACATGAACGACATCGATCTCAAGACCGGCCAGACCCGCGTCAATTATGCAAAACTGTTCAAGAAGGACGGCGACACCATCCTCGGCTGCTATCACAATACCCGCGGGTTGTGGGCGATCGCCTATCACCCCGGCAAGAACGCGCTCTACGTGCCGTTCCAGGACCAATGCCTGTCGATGACCGCGAACGCGAAGAGCCCGACCGGCTGGGGGCCGCGCTCGGGCGTGATGCGCCCGGGGTCCGACCCGAACAAGTACATGAATCTCGGCCGGCTTGACCTTACCACCGGCGAGTTGCGGGTGATTTACTCGCAGCCGCAGGCGAGCGCCGGCTCCGCACTCGTGACCGCCGGCGACCTCGTGTTCTGGGGCGACCAGAATCGCAGGTTCCGCGCCTTCGATGCGGATACCGGCAAAATCCTGTGGGAGAACATAGTGGCCGGCATGGTGATGGACAGCACCATCAGCTACGCGGTGAACGGCAAGCAATATGTGATGATCTTCACCGGAGAGGGGCAGTCGGTCACCGCGGGTCCGCTCGGTCTGACACAGAAATCGATGCCGCCTGCAGTGCGCGGACATAACGCGGTGTTTGTCTTCGCGCTGCCTATGTGAAGCGCGGGTAGCCGCTCACGCGGGGGACGGCGGAGAGCAATGGAAATCAAGCTTGCGGGCAAAACGGCGCTGATCACCGGCGGCAGCCGGGGACTAGGCTTCGCCATTGCCCGAACCTTTGCCGAGGCAGGTGCCGACGTTGCGTTGGTGGCGCGTCAACCGGGACCATTGGACGAAGCCGCCGCCGCGATCGGGTCGCGGGCGGGCCAAGCGGTGCTCGCCCTGCCCTGCGACGTGCGACGCGCCGACCAGCTCGAGAGCGCCTTCGGCCGCATGATGCAGGTCTTCGGCCGCATCGACATCGTCATCAACAATGCCGGTACCTCCAACGCGCATCCGTTCGTGAGCGTGAGCGATGCGCAGTGGCAGGACGACATCGACCTGAAACTGTTTGCCGCGATCAGGCTCGCCAGGCTGGCGTGGCCGCACATGAAGCGGCAGAAGTCGGGGCGCATCATCAATGTGCTCAATATCGGCGCCAAAGCGCCCCGTCCGGCAAGCGCGCCGACCTCGGTGACGCGTGCGGCCGGCCTCGCGCTCACCAAGGTGCTGGCCGGCGAAGGCGCAACCCATGGCATTCTGGTCAATGCCCTGCTGGTCGGCCTGATCGAGAGCGATCAATGGGTTCAGCGCGCCGCCAAGGCGGACAAGCCGATTGCCGATTTCCTCGCCGGCATGGCCAAGGACATCCCGCTCGGGCGCGTTGGCACCGCGCAGGAATTCGCCAACATCGCCTGCTTTCTGGCGTCCGATGCCGCCTCCTACATCACCGGCACTGCCATCAATGTCGATGGCGGCCGTTCGCCGGTGGTGTGAGTCAGATTGGCTTCACGACACTGATGTAGGCGCCGTTGTCTTCATCTTCCCCCGCATCTTTTGCGGGGGAGGATGACCATGCGAGGCGTGCTCCCCACAAAATCGCACCGCGATTTCTGTCGGGGTGCCTGAGCATGGTGGAGGGGGCAGGAAAAGCGAAAGCGGACCCTATATCTCATGGGTCATCTGTCGTTTGCGCGCGACTGGCCAACACCGATCGCCTCTCGCCCGCGCTCGATTTCCGAATCCGGACACTTCCTCCACCGCCTTCGGCGGTCCCCTCCCCACTCCGCCGCGCTACGCGGGAGAGGATTAAAGATCAAAACAGCTGGCCCTGTCCGTCGGCTGGATTGGCGCGGCGGCGCGATTTTGCGGCGCCGCCGGTTGCGGCAGCCCCTCGCGGAGGAGCGTCCCCTCCGCTCCCCTGCTCCGGTTGAGCCGGCGCTGGTCCGCCGGCAGTTCGCAGCGGCTCGATCAGCGCCGCGGAATCATTGGCCGCGTGGTTGACCGCCGTCGAGACTTCATAAGCCTCGAAAAAGTTGTCCGGCGCCGGCATGATCAGCGCGGCGGCGGTACTGGCGTCGATTTTGGCGCAGTCGAGCCAAAATTCGAACGCCTCCGGCGAGACCACGACCGGCATGCGATCGTGTAGCGGCGCGAGGATGCGGTTCGCCGCAGTGGTGACGATGCAGGCCGATACCATTTCTTCGCCGTTGGGACCCATCCAACTGTCCCACAGCCCGGCAAAGGCGATCGGACCACGTGCCCGCGGGCGCACGAAATAAGGGCGCCGACCACCTCCCTCGGTTTTCCATTCATAGAAGCCATCGGCGGGAAACAGGCATCGCCGTCGCCGCATGGCGTCGCGGAACGCCGGTTTGTCCTGCAACGACTCGCCGCGGGCATTGATCAACAGGCTGAACGAACGTGGGTCCTTGACCCAATAGGGAACTAACCCCCAGCGCACCAACGCGAAGCGGCGCTGGCCTTCGGCAAGACGGACGATCGGCACCGGTTGCGTTGGCGCGATGTTGTAGCGCGGAGGGAAATTCGGCTGCTCGAAATACCGGAACAGCGCCCGGATCGCTTCCGGCGCCGAGGTGATGACGTAGCGGCCGCACATGCACGTTAATTATTGCCACATCCGGCGTCAGGGAAGATGGCGTTCGCACAAAGCCGCTTCTCAGCGGCGTCACGCGTCGGCAGCACGTCGCCGTCCTCCCATGCCGGCTCGAATGCTCTGTCGGCTTTCTCAGAGTTTCACCAGGTCTCGGCGGCAATCGACACAGCTACGGGTTGCGAGGCCGGACACAGCCGCGGCGCCGTCCGCCATGGCGGCAACTCCACCGCCCGCTGGACCGAGTTCAAGCTTGCCGCTGACGATCCTGTCGGGTGCCCCTTGTTTTGGATCACGGTTGTACTATAGTCCCCTTGGGTATAGCTCCTGCGGCTTCGAAATTCGATCCGAAGAGGCATGTCATCATGCGACAGGCCACACGCCCAAGGGCTGACGCTGCGGCCGATTTCTTGGCAGCCCTCGCTTTGGTGCTCCTGCCGCCGGTCATGTTTATCGTGTTGTCGCTTCGCGCGTCACTGACGCCGACGCCCACCGAAATCGCCCTCTTCCTCGTCATGGTCGGTGTCGTCTTTCACGAGCGCCGTCCTCGGCCCTAGGAGCCTGTCGGACTTGAATCGATTTCTGCTGGATTGAGCGGTACTGCGGCGAGATCAGCGACGATCAGCGGATGCCTGCGGTGTCGTAAGGCAGCGTCCGAGAATTACTGCTCCGAGGGGAGCAGTTTGGGAGTGATCGTATAGTTCCAATCGCCGTGGAAGTCATGGCGGGTGAGGTTGACGGCGTCGATTTCGGCGTCGGAAACCTTGATCCCCGCCGGGTAGGTGTTGGGATCAAGCTGGCAACGAACTTTGAGGCCGGCGTCGGTTGTTGTGGCGGCGATCAATTCGACGATGACTTGGTGGCTGATGAGCGGCTTGCCACGCCAATTTCCGGTAATGAACGAGAACAGGCGATGCTCGATCTTGTTCCATTTGCTGGTGCCGGGCGGCAGGTGGCAGACGGTGATGGGCACGCCGAGTTCGTCAGCGAGCTTTTGCAGTTCGAGCTTCCACAAGCGCACGCGCGAGCCGTTGCTGCCGCCGCCATCGGCGGTGATCAGCAGTCGGGTTGCCCGTGGATAGCGCTCGCGGCCCATCAACTTCCACCAGCTTCGGATGGCGTTGCTCGCGAAAGCCGCGGTGTCGTGGTCGATGCCGACGCTTACCCATCCGGCATTGTCGGCGATATCGTAGACCCCGTAAGGCACTGCGCGGCCGAGTTCAGGAATGACGAAATCGTGGACGCGGACCTCATCGGGTGAGCCCTTGGGCCGCCATTCGCGGCCGGCGTTCTTGAAATCGCCGACGAGTTCTTTCTTCTTGGTATCGACCGAGATCGCCGGCTCGCCTGCCGCCAGCGCCTCCTTCACCTGATCATTGATATAAGTGAATTGCGCGTTGCGATCGGGATGGTTCGACCCTTCGCGGGTCTTGCGATTGGCTTGCAGACGATAATCGAGCTTGGGCAGGAGTTCCCCGACCAGTGTGCGGCCGATCGTATGGCCCATGTCGCGCAGGCCTCGCGCAATCTTGCGCAGGCTCTTGCAAGTCCACAGCAGCGGCGATTGCGGATCGCCGCGCGTCTCCGGTTCGACCAGCGCGCGCAAATCGTCGATCAGTTTGGCATCCGTTTCGCTCACCGGCTTGCGGCCGCCGCCATGCCGACGCACGCGGCCGCCGTCCGGCGTGTCACCCGCGCGACACCTCGTCCAAACCGCGGCGGATCGTGCTGCGAGCGATGCCGGTCGCGCGCATCACCGCGGTGACCCCGCCTTGACCCGCCGTTCTGGCCTCAGCCGCCGCAAAACAACGCCGCCCCTGCTCGTCCAGTACCGGAGTGAGCGTCTCAAAGCGCAGTCGAATCGCCGATTCGTCAATCACCCCAATCTGGTATCTTGTGACGGCTCCCCAGGGAATCCCGGCGCTCAAAAAAAGCTCATGATTCACTTATTCCCGGACGAAGCCTTAGTCCGACAGGCTGCTAGCAGCGGGATGCGTTCAGTTTGAATCGCCTACCCCTCGGTTCCGTTGTGCGCACCCGTCGCGGACTGCGCTCGACGACGGATACGCGGTGATGTTGCGCATGATCTTGTCCGAAAGTCTGCAACTTTACGGGATCATGCGCTAGGGCCCGTTGACATACGGGGATTTCCCTCCGACTCGCGAATGTGATTCAAGATCGCAACTGGGGAGGGCGATCTTGATTTGACTGATACTGACGGAGGCGCAATGGCGGCGCATCGCGCCGCTTCTTTCAGGTAAGGAGGGGGACCCAGGACGGCACGGCGAGAACAATCGGTTGTTTGTCGAGGCGGTGCTTTGGCTGATGCGGGCTGGAGCGCCTTGGCGTGATCTGCCTCGCGAATTTGGCAACTGGAACAGCGTGTTCCAGCGCTTTCGCCGATGGGCCAAGAAAGGTGTTTGGAAGCGTGTTTTCGAGGCTTTGCGTGAAGACCCGGATTTCGAATACCTGATCGTCAACTCCACCATTGTGCGGGCGCACCAACATGCCGCCGGCGCCAAAAAGGGGGAAGCGAAGATGAGGCGATCGGGCGTTCGCGCGGCGGCCTGAGCACGAAAATCCACATTGGCGTCGATGCTCTCGGTAATCCCGTCCGTTTTATTCTGACAGCAGGCCAAGTGAATGACATCACCCAGGCCGAAGGTCTGATCGAGGGCTTTTCCTTCGACAACCTGCTCGCCGACAAGGGCTACAACTTCGATCGCTTCCGTGCTCACATTGCCGATACGGGCGCCGAAGCCGTGATCCCGTCGAGCCGCTCGCGCGCTCAAGCAATCCCCTACGACACGCACATCTACGGGGACCGCAACCTGGTCGAAAGGTTCATCAATAAAATCAAGCATTTTCGTCGCATCGCCACGCGCTATGAAAAAACGGCGCTGTCGTTCGCCGCCATGCTATTCCTCGTCAGTGCCCTGATATGGCTCAAGTAATGTCAACGGGCCTGAGGCCCGTCGACATACGGGGATTCCCTCCGACTCGCGAATGTGATTCAAGATCGCAACTGGGGAGGGCGATCTTGATTCGACTGATACTGACGGAGGCGCAATGGCGGCGCATCGCGCCGCTTCTTTCAGGTAAGGAGGGGGACCCAGGACGGCACGGCGAGAACAATCGGTTGTTTGTCGAGGCGGTGCTTTGGCTGATGCGGGCTGGAGCGCCTTGGCGTGATCTGCCTCGCGAATTTGGCAACTGGAACAGCGTGTTCCAGCGCTTTCGCCGATGGGCCAAGAAAGGTGTTTGGAAGCGTGTTTTCGAGGCTTTGCGTGAAGACCCGGATTTCGAATACCTGATCGTCGACTCCACCATTGTGCGGGCGCACCAACATGCCGCCGGCGCCAAAAAGGGGGAAGCGAAGATGAGGCGATCGGGCGTTCGCGCGGCGGCCTGAGCACGAAAATCCACATTGGCGTCGATGCTCTCGGTAATCCCGTCCGTTTTATTCTGACAGCAGGCCAAGTGAATGACATCACCCAGGCCGAAGGTCTGATCGAGGGCTTTTCCTTCGACAACCTGCTCGCCGACAAGGGCTACGACTCCGATCGCTTCCGTGCTCACATTGCCGATACGGGCGCCGAAGCCGTGATCCCGTCGAGCCGCTCGCGCGCTCAAGCAATCCCCTACGACACGCACATCTACGGGGACCGCAACCTGGTCGAAAGGTTCATCAATAAAATCAAGCATTTTCGTCGCATCGCCACGCGCTATGAAAAAACGGCGCTGTCGTTCGCCGCCATGCTATTCCTCGTCAGTGCCCTGATATGGCTCAAGTAATGTCAACGGGCCCTAGGTGTGACATTCGCCGATGGGCTCGCGGTCATCCCAAGCCGGACAACCTTCAGCCCGCGACCCCGCCGCCTGAGCGATCAGGCCATCACCAAAAATCGGCGATAGCTCCGGCACGCCGCTTCGCGTGGGATCGTCGTAACTCCTGACGAGACGGATGTTGCAGGGACACGAGCGGCGCCGTCATGATCGCTTCGAACAGGATGGTCGGTGCCGGGCCGAGATCGACGGCCTCGCACATATCCGGGCCGGCGTCCACTCGGCGTAGCACGATGCGCACTCGGCAGGTGCTCGTAAGCCAGCAATATCCGCTGGGATTTTTTGGAGAGCCGCCTCGACGGTCGCCAGGCTTCCCAATCGAGCGTTTTCACCATTGCCGATGGGCCGGCTGCTACCGCGCAGCGGTGGCGGCGCCGTCGGCCGCTGATCTGTGATCGGCAGGCGTTGAGCCCTGGCTTGCCAGTGATCTCGCTAGGGATCTGACCCCACACTTGAATTCCCTTTGGGTGTCCTGCCCCGCTTTAAGCGGGGCATCCAGTAACCACATGAGTGCCAGCGGAAAGCGATACTTCAAACGCCACTCCGGTGGTTACTGGATCGCCCGGTCCAGGGAACCCATCGTTTGGCCAAGGTGGCCGAAGGATGGGGACCCCGCGCCGGGCGATGACTGATGAGGGAGCCAAGCGTGAGTGCCGGAACACTAGGAAGCGCATGTTCTCCAGCGCTTCCTTCAGATCGACAGAGCACCAGATGTAACGGCGGCCGGCTGTAGTCTCACTTCGTGTAGTATGGCTGCGCGGCAGGCGGCGCGGCATAGGTGTTGAATTGCCAGTTCAAGCCGATGCGGAAAATATCGCCCGTGAAGCCGACCGTTTCCGGCACGCCGGGGACGATGTCGAACAAGGTCGATGACCTGAGATCGACATGAAGGTACTCCGCCTTGAACGATACGTTCGATGACACAAGCACCTGAAGGCCCGCCCCCGCCGTCCACCCGGACGTGAACCTGGAGCCGAGACGCCAGTAAGCTGATCCCAGGCGTTAAGCTCGCCACCGGCATATCCGCCGGTGCCGTAGATCATCCAGTTGGGCAGGAAGGCATAGCCGACCGTGCCGCGCACTGTATCGAGGCTTTCCAGGGTCGTCCCGCAGGAATGCGGAAACGGACTGGTTGCGCCGCACGTGCTGGAGCTGCCGGTGATATCGGCCCACGATGCATCCCCGGTGATTCCAAACACCCACCCGCCTGTCTGCCAGAAATTGTAGCTCGCTCCCGCGCCGATTAGGCCGCCACTCATCCGGTAGTGTCCATCCCCGGAATCGCAATCAACTTCACAACGGGGCGGCTGTGTCACTGGCGGGCAAGAGTTGAAGAAACTGCACGAAACCCCACCATCGGTCTGGGTCGAGGTGCCGCCACCGAAACCCCCGCTGATGCCGGCCGAAAACCCGGTGAATTGTGCCGGAGCCGGGCCGACCGTTAACAGGGTGCAAATCACGCCCGCTAGACCAAACAAAGCCAATTTGGCAAAATTTCCAGATCGCATCGACTGTCTCCATGCCCCTAAGTCAATCGACTATACAGCGACATATGGGGCGAGTCTGTTGCCGGATCGCAACATCCAACCAATTTTTTGATGTAAGGGCACGTAATGCCATTGAGGCTCCGCGGA
Source organism: uncultured Alphaproteobacteria bacterium (assembly GCA_963844635.1). GTDB lineage: Bacteria > Pseudomonadota > Alphaproteobacteria > Rhizobiales > Xanthobacteraceae > JAJPKK01. The sequence continues at coordinate 424,898 of CAWJPD010000004.1, read as the reverse complement.
GTCGGCGGGCGAGCCTTCGCCATGGTTATCCATGCGTTAACGAGAATTCGCTCACTGAGTTCCCGACTGCACTTCTGGCATCAGGCTGCGAGATTTTCCGCGTCATGCTTGGTCTGTTGAGCTGGAAGATCACGGATCAGTCGGGAGATTTTCTCATGAAAAAGGCATTGTTCACGACATCTGCGTTGGTTGCGTGCATCACTGCCAGTCCGTCGTCAGCAGCAGATTTTTCGGGTTTCAAAGCCCCTCTCGCCGCATCTTCCGGCGTGTCCTGGACCGGCTGTTACGTCGGCGCGTCCGGCGGCGGCGGTGGCGGCTTCAACAGCGTCTCTGGAGGGTTTGACGTAGGTGGGCTTGCAGGCGGTCAGGGTGGATGTAACTACCAGGCCGGTGGATTTGTTGCGGGCATCGAAGGCGAAGGATTCTGGTCCGGTATCAATTCCACGACTGGCAATACGACCAATTATTTGGATCCGACCACTGGCGCTGTCACTTCTACTTACGCATACCAAACTTATCGGAAACTGGATGACCTCTGGGATGTGGCGATCCGATTCGGATATACGTCATTCGATCGGACCTTGATTTACGGCAAGCTCGGCGCGGTCTGGGGTCACAACACGGCAACCTACAGCGACAATTCCTTCGACGTCACGACCTGGAGCTGGACCGCTCCGGGCGTCCTGATCGGAGGGGGATTCGAGTACGCCATCACCAATAACTGGATCGCCCGCTTCGAAACCGACTTGTTGTTTTTCAGAGCGACGAACGCCGCGTTCGTAGAGACGTACAACGGAATTGCAGGCGAGTTCGGGAATTCGCGAGTTAGGAAATCCTTCGATATCATTGCCAAACTCGGCCTCAGCTATAAATTCTGGTGAGAAGGACCGAAGGTCGGCAGACGCCTCCACCGTTCGGCGGCGCGCTTTGCTCCCTCTGAAAACCTAATCTACCCAGCATCGGGGAGAAGAGACCTTTTTAAGGGCCCCATTGCGCGCTGTCTGGCGCTGTTGTTAGCGCGTGATCCCGTAAAGTTGCAGACTTTCGAACAAGATCATTCGCAAATTCAACACGCATCCGCCGTCGAGCGCAGTCCGCGACGGATGCGCAGAACATAATCGAGCGGGAGGCGATTCAAACTGAACGCATCCCGCTCTAGTACCTCTCACAAGATATGACGGGTTGGAGCTTTGGAAGTTCTGATCGACGCGAAGATACTGGCCTTGCTTGTCGGTGAAGCGAGGGGGCGCGGAATCCACGCCACATAGATTGATTCAACTGGGCCTCGTCACAAGGAGGCCCTGATGAATATCCGCTATCGCGTTGATCTGACCGGCGAGGAGCGTGGGACCTTAAGCGGATGCTGGGCGCCGGCCATGTTCGGCTCGGAAATTGAAGCGGGCGCAAATCCTTCTGGCGGCCGATGCCGGCGCCAGCGATGAGGTGATCGAACGTACGATCGTGGTGGGTGGTCGACGGTTTATCGCACCAAGCGCCGATTTGTGGAGTGTGGCCTTGAAGCCGCCTTGAGCGAGGAGCCGCGATGTGGCGCCGGCGCAACCACCGGCAGGGACGAAGCGCTCTTGGTCGCAACGGCCTGCTCGAAGCCGCCGGCCGGGCGCAGTCGTTGGACGCTGGAACTTCTGGCTGGCGAGATGGTCAAGCTGACGGCCCACAAGGGGCTTTCCCGCGAGCGGTTCGACGCCGCCTTGCGGAAAACGATCTCAAGCCCTGGCGCAAGGACATGTGGTGCATTCCCACGGTTGATGCCGAATATGTGGCGCGGATGAGGTGTGCTGGACCTCTACAACGAGGAAGCGGATCCCAGCGTCCGGTCGTCTGTTTGACGAAAGTCAACTCAGCTCATCGGCGAGTGCGCGAGCCATCCCGGCCAAGCCGGGACAATTGGAGCGCTTCGACTGCGAATACCGGCGCAATGGCACGGCCAATCTCTTCGTCTTCCTCGACGCCCATAAATCCTGGCGCAAGGTGAAGGTCACAGACCGACGCGCGGCGAGGACTTCGCAAACTGCATGCGCGATCTGGTCGACGTGCACTTTCCCAAGGCCGACAAAATCGGGTCGTGCTGGACAATTTGTCGACCCACTCTGCGAGCGCGCTCTACCAAACCTTTCCAGCGCCGGAAGCGCGGCGTATCCTACGCCGCCTCAATCCATCCCACCCCCAGGCACGCAAGCTGGCTCAACATGGTCGAAATCGAAATCGGCGTCCTTCGCAGCCAGTGCCTCGACCGTCGCTCGACAATGCTGAATGCTTCCTCGAGATCGCCGCGTGGGAGCGCCAAAGAAACAAAAGCGGTGCACGAATAAATTGGATGTTCACGCCAGAAAAAGCGCGCGCCAAAATGGCCCGCGCCTACCCAGCCCCACTCAACAAGTCATAACCCTGTGCAGAGTACTAGTCGCGCGCGGCTCCCAAAGTCACGCCGAGCAGTTTTCTTCTCTGCCAGGCAGTCAGGCCGACAGCAGGCGGGGTGACATCGGTCTAGGAGATTTCACTGCGGCCGCAGAACGTACTGCGGCCGGTAGCGCACTCAGGGCATTGATCCCGTTTGCGGCGACGCTATTCGGAACGGCGCCTCTTTGCACGGAAGCGGGGTCCGGTGACGTTCGCTTGGGAGCCGTGCCGGGCGCGGGCATCGCATTCGAGGCATTGATCCCGATCGCAGCGGCGCTGTTCGGAGCGGCGCCGCGAACGGGAGCGGGGTCCGGCGACGTTCCCTTCGGAGCCGCCGCGGGCGCGGGCATCGCATTCGAGGCATTGATCCCGATCGGAGCGGCGCTGTTCGGAGCGGCGCCGCGAACGGGAGCGGGGTCCGGCGACGTTCCCTTCGGAGCCGCCGCGGGCGCGGGCGGTGCGCTCAACCCGTTTATGCGCTTCGAGTCGCCGTCGTTTGCTCTCAAAGCAGCGTCCGGCGACATCCCCTTCGGAGCCGCGGCAGGCGCAGGCAACGCGGGCAGTCCATTCACCCCATTGGTGCGCTGGGAGGGGGCGCCCTCGTTTGCTCTCAAAGCAGCGTCCGGCGACATCCCCTTCGGAGCCGCGGCAGGCGCAGGCAACGCGGGCAGTCCATTCACCCCATTGGTGCGCTGGGAGGGGGCGCCCTCGTTTGCTCCCGAAGCAGCAACCGGCGACATTCGCTTGGCGGTACCAGGCACATTTGCCGCGATGATGCCATTCAGCGCCGCACCTTTTGCTGCCGGAATAGCGTCCTTCGGCATCCGCTTTGGCGCCGTGCCATTATGCTTCGACGCGGGCGCCAACTTGCGAGCCGGTTTGACCGGCCGCGCATCGGGTTCGACGGCTGGGATCTTCAAGGCGAGATCGCCCGATATCATCGCAGCAGTCACGTTTTCGGCCCCGACTATGCCGGCGGCGCGGTGTTCCCGGGCGTCGAGCAGCAAGCCGAAAGTGTCGCCGATCTCCGCATCTCCAAGCTGCAAAAGTGGCCGCACATCCCAGCAGGCCCGCTGACGAAGCTGGATCATGCCAAGCTCCGCCCCGGCGAAAGTGCTGAAAGCGTAGTCGCCTTCAAGGAAGGTGCTGAACGGATCCGGCACCCGCAGTGCGCCGCTTTGCATCGCTGATTCCGTCAATCTCCACGCCAAGTACACTTTGCCGTCGGCGAGACAGCCGTGATCGACAACTGTCGAAATGTCCGTTGCCTCCCCGCCGCTCCCATTGGCCCGCCCCATACCTGACACCAGCGCGCCGACAAGGGCCAATTGACCGGGACCGGGCGATTTCAAAATGAGTGAATGCGCGACCGCTTGCGCGAAACGGTCTCCGTCCATGCCGCGTTCGCGACAGTGCTCGGCAAGCTTGTCGCGCTCGAGGACCGGGCCGTGGCTGCGCAGGACGCTGGCCAGCATCGCGTCATCTGCACCAAGGACCGCCTTCCAATGTACCGAGGAAGGGTTCCGCGACGCGACGCCGTTGTCGATGGTCAAGAATAGCAGGCGTTTGCAGATCGTTGCCATGACCTCAAGCGGAGGCGCCGCGGTCCTCGCGCGAAAGTCGCGGCGGATCGCCATTCGCAGTTCCTGAAGACGAATTTTCGGCGCTGCCGCCATGATCGTCTTGATCTGACCGGCCAGACGGTTGTTGCTCTGAGTACCTTCCGGCCGATACCAGAACCAGCCGTTTTCCTGGTCCAGCCACTCGAAGCGCGGCACGGTCCGCAGAACCGCTTCGAGGAAGGCCGGGGTCAGTTCGTGGCCGAACAGCTCGCGCGCACGCTCGGCAATTTTCGCGATATTCGCGTAGCCGTGCGAGTGCATCAGGCTCTGAGCCAGCTCGGCAAGATTCCGCACGCCGTCCGCGGTCCCGGTCTTCACCAACGCATCGAAGCAGCCGATCCTGACGCGCTCGAATGGCGGTTCTTGCCGGAACGCGGCCGCAACCTTGGCCATCGCTTCGCAAGAGAACCGCACGTAGCAGAGCTTTGCGTTCAACAACGCTGCGCACAGGTCCCATTCCAGGATCGGGAGCAGCCGTTCGGCCAAGACGATGGAATGTTCGATGGCCGCGGGAACGTGCCCACTTTGGCGCAATCGGCCAAGCGCGCGCTCGACGAGCTGCGATGAATCCTGCGTGCCGCCGGCGGGAGCGCCACTACCGGGCAGGTCACCTGCACCGTTTTTCGGGCGGATATGACCCCCGTCCCAGCCGAGCTTGGACACGATCGCATTGACGATGTGCTGATCGCTTTCGACCCGAAGCAGCGCATGCTTGAGCGCCTCAGGCAGGCGCTCCGAAATTTTGCCGTTGATGCGGTCATGGCCGCGGGGCCCCGCCTTGAGGCCAGTGCCCTCCGCGCGCGCTGCCGAAGCCCCCTGATCGGCGCCCAGCACCTTGGCGGGCCCACCTGCCCGACCAACGGTCTCGACATTTTCCACGGTCCTGCACCCCAAGCAGTGGCACGTAAATCGGCATGGACAATCGCCTGTACCCAGCGCCGACGATTGTCACGCAGACGATGATACGATTGACGCACGACTGACGCTTCCGGCGGCCAACAAACGGGCCCGCCGCGACAGAATCGCAGGACGCCAAACGCGCCCGCAATACGCACCCGTCTGATGACCGCCTTACCCCCCATAACGCAACACACGCTGCCGCTACACATCACGACAGCGAACAAATTCGCGGCCCGCACCGCCCCCATCTAAAGCTTAATTCAAGTCAATTTCAAGCGACCAGGACGCGCATCAACGCGAATGATTTAAACGGATCGACCCCTCCCCTAGCGTGCGACTTCGTCATTCCGATGACACGCATCCTGGAACCTGGTGAAGACCCGTAATTATCCCAGGTTGCGCGCCATCGTGGCAATGAAAAACTCGCGTGCCTCTGGCAAGGTCTGGCCACGCGGCTCCAGCACGTGGCGGGCGAGGAAGTAGCCGGTTAGGGCAAAGCCTTGCCGCAGCGCCGTGCCGGACGCCTCATCAACTGCAAAGTCGAGCAGAAAGCCCGGAAGAGGCAGAAGCTTGTCCCGCCATGGTTCTCCGGCGCTTCCGGACACCGCTCGACCGCTCCTCGGCGACACATAGACAAGATCGGCGGTCGCGCCGGTAACCGCACACGACGCGAGATCGAGACCGAAGCCGAGCTCGGCCAGCAGCCGCAACTCGAAGCGTGCAATCCGCGTAGCCGCCATTCTTTGCGCAAGAAGGTCAAGCGGTTCAATCGGTTCGAGCGCCTCCGCAAACCCGTCACCACCGGAGACCCTGCGGCCACCGCTGCCAGACGGCTTCACGTCTGGCCACCCTGCCCCGCCATCCCGGCATGTGCCTGAAGGCGACGGCTCCGAGGCAAACTCGGCCCTGGGAGAAGCCAAAATTCCGAATGACGACGCCATCGCCATCGGCGCCGGTACCCGGGCCGGCAATGCGAGGGCGGCCACCGCGACGGCGAGTTGCTCGAAGACCTCCGCATGCGGATCGCGTTCCGGGAGCAGCCGGCACAGGGCCGCCAGATGCTGGACGCCGTAAAGCGCAAGTGCGCAGCCTATATAGGAGGCCGCGCGCAATTCGATGCCCTCGACCGCGTAATGCCCCAGGTGCTCATTAAGCCGCGCGCGCCAGATGACGCGAACCAGATTGCCGGCCTGCAGCACCGGCCGCTGGCGAAGGCCGAAGCCGCCCCGCACCAGACCGAGATGGCGGCCGTGGCTCCGCGTCATCAGTTCGAGGACGGCATTGGCTTCACCATGACGCCGCGCGCCCAGCACAATGCCCTCGTCGGTCCAGTCCATGACGATTCGATCCCATTGCGTGGTCCGGCCGATGGCAGTCGGCCATAGCGGAATTCGTTCAGCTTGAAATCGCTTCCCCTGGATTTCGTGCATGATCTTTGCCCGAAAAGTCTGCTGCCTTTCGGGATCATGCGCCAGGGCAGTCAATCCCGCGGGAATTCCAGGCCCATTTCGCGATACCGCTCGGGATCATCTTCCCATCCCTCGCGCACCTTGACGAACAAGAACAGGTGGACCGGCTTTTCGATCAGAGCGGTGAGTCTCCTTGCGTGCTTCCGCGCCGATCGCCTTGATGGTTTGCCCGTTCTTGCCGAGCGCGATCTTGCGCTGGCTCTCCCGCTCGACATAGATCGTCTGCTCGATCCGCACCGAGCCGTCACGCAGCTCTTTCCACGCCTCCGTCGCGACCGTCGACCGATAAGGCAGTTCCTCGTGAAGCCGCAGGTAGATTTTCTCCCGCGTGATTTCGGCGGCGAGCGCGCGCAACGGCGCGTCGGAGATCTGGTCGGCGGGGTAGTGCCACGGCCCCGGCGGCGCATGAGCCGCAAGCCAGCGCTTCACGTCGCCGATGCCGTCGCCATTGAGCGCCGACACCAGGAAAGTCGCCTCGAACGCCGCCCGGGCGTTCGCGTTGGCGACGATGCCCAGCAGCGCGGGCTTGGCGATAAGATCGATCTTATTCACGAGGAGAATTTTCACGGCGGCCATGGTGTCGAGCCTGGTGGCGATCTCGGCGGTCCCATCGTCGAGACCGCGCCGCGCATCGATCAGCAGCGCGACAATGTCGGCATCGTGGGCACCGCCCCATGCGGTCGTCACCATGGCGCGATCGAGCCGGCGACGCGGCGCGAAAATCCCCGGCGTGTCGATGAAGACGAGTTGCGAGGCGCCTTCGATCGCGATGCCGCGGACTTTCGACCGGGTCGTCTGCACTTTCGGGCTCACGATCGTGACCTTGCTGCCAACCAGCATGTTCACGAGCGTGGACTTGCCGACATTCGGTGCGCCGATGACGGCAACGAAGCCGCAGCGCGTTGCCGCGTCATCCGCTGCCGCGCTCGCGAGGCCGCTCAACCTGCTGCCTCCACGCCCTCCCGCATCAGCAATGCGGCCGCGGCCGCCTGCTCGGCGGCTCGCTTGGAGCGGCCAATTCCCTCGGCGGGCGGCAGCTTCGGCAGTTCCACGAGGACGCGAAACTCCGGGTCGTGATGCGGCCCGGTGCGCGCGATTTCGCGATAGGCAGGCGTCGGCAGGCCTCGGGCCTGCGCCCATTCCTGGAGCGTCGTCTTCGCGTCGCGGAGCGGGCGCGCCGGGGTCCGCAGGCGCTCGCCCCACAATTGTTCGACAAGCTTCGCGGCGCCTGCATAGCCGCCATCCAAAAAGACGGCGCCGACCAAGGCTTCGCAGACATCGGCAAGAATGGCAATGCGCTCGCGGCCCCCGGCATGGAGTTCGGACCCGCCCAGGCGGATTGCTCCCCCGAGGTCGATCGCGCGCGCGACCTCGGCACAGGTTTCCTTGCGCACGAGATCGGCCAGTCGGCGCGACAATTCACCCTCATCTGCCTTGATGAAGGCGCGGAACAGCATGTCGGATACGACAAGGCCCAGTACGTGATCTCCGAGGAACTCGAGGCGCTGGTAGCTTGCCGACCGGCTATTGCCGGAGAGCGCGGAAATGTAAGTCAAGGCGTGGTCGAGAAGCGACTTGTCAATGAACTCGTAGCCTATTCTCGTCTCCAGTTCGCGTCGGCCACCGACCGCCTTTCGACTCATCTGACCAGCGTGAACAGGCGGCCCCAGCGCACGGACCATGGCCAGCTCCAAATGTGCCAAGCCGGCTCTCCGTCGCCGATCGAGAAGAAGATAAGCTGCGCTCGTCCGATCAGATTCTCGAACGGCACATAACCGACCTGCGACAGCACGCGGCTGTCTGTCGAGTTGTCGCGATTATCGCCCATCATGAAAAAGTGGCCGGGCGGCACCATGTATTCCTGGGTATTGTCGAGGAAACCATTGTCCTGCAGGTCGAGCGTGTCATAGCTGACGCCGTTCGGCAGGGTTTCCCGCCACTGGCGCACGTGCTCGGGCGTGCCATTCTCGTCGTCGATGAAGTCGGCGACCCGCTCGCGCTTCACTGGCATGCCGTTGATGTACAGCAGCCCGTCTTTCATCTGGATGCGGTCGCCGGGCAAGCCGATTACCCGCTTGATGTAATCTGTGGTGTCGTCCTTTGGCAGCCGGAACACGACGACATCGCCGCGATTGGGTTCGCTGCCGAAAATGCGGCCCGAAAACAGCGGCGGCGACAACGGCAGCGAATAATGAGTGTAGCCATAGCTGTATTTCGAGACGAAAAGGTAGTCCCCGATCAACAGCGTCGCTTTCATCGAGCCAGACGGGATATTGAAGGGCTGGAACAGAAACGTCCGAATCACGAGCGCAATGACGAGTGCGTGAAAGACGACGCGGCCGCCTTCAGCCAGACCGCCCTCTTTCCGCTTTCCTTCCGTAGATATGCTCATCGGCCTCTGTCTCTCACTCGCGTGCCCTGCGGATGCTGATTGCCGACGCTGCGTCCCACTGACGGCGGAGGCAAAACCTCATGGACTCAATGGCTTGACTGGATCCCCAAGCAGTCGAGACCGTGAAAACCGAAAGAACCGTTGTGGACCGCCCTTGTAACCGTTCACAGGCGTCGGCGCAATCAACTCTGCGCGCTCAGCGTCCCTCTCGAGCCGGCACTGCGGATATGACCACAAATGCCTGTGCCATCGGATATTCGTCAGATATGGCCAGGTCGATCCGGGGTTCAAGTCCATGCGGCATAAGCGATTGGAGCCGGACCAGCGCGGCCCCGGTCAAAGTCATTGTCGGTTTGCCTGAGGCGAGGTTCACCACGCCGAGATCGCGGAAGAAAATCCCGTCGCGGAAGCCCGTTCCCAGCGCCTTGGCGCAAGCCTCCTTGGCGGCGAAGCGTTTGGCGAAGGTTTCGGCAGGGTTATTCCGCCGTTCGGCGAGCGCGCGTTCGACCGGCGTAAAGATACGCTGCGCAAAGCGGTCGCCGTGGCGGGCGAGCGCACGCTCGATGCGGCGGATATCGACAAGATCGGTGCCGATGCCGATGATCACGAAGGCCGCCCCGCCACCGGCTCCGACTTGGTGCGGCCGCGTTCCATTGCCGCACGCATTCGCCTCACTGCGGCATCAAGTCCTGCGAACACGGCCTCGCCGATGAGGAAATGGCCGATATTGAGTTCCGTGATTTCGGGCAATGCAGCGATTTGCTCGGCTGTGGTATAATCGAGGCCATGACCGGCATGGACTTCAAGTCCTAGCGCGTGGGCGCGCCTGGCGCCGTCGCGGATGCGGTTGAACTCGGCCGCCGCAAGCTCGTCCTGGCTCGCAGAACGCGCTTCGCACCAGGCCCCGGTATGGATTTCGATCGCGGGCACCCTTAGCCGCGCCGCGGCCTCGATCTGCGCCGCATCCGCGGCAATGAACAGAGAGACGCGGGTGCCCACGCCCGCCAATCGCTGGACGATCGGCCGCAGTGTGGCTTCGATCCCCGCGGCCTCGAGCCCCCCTCGGTGGTGCGCTCCTCACGTCTTTCGGGGACGATGCATGCTGCGTGCGGACGCAAGGCCGCGGCGATGGTCACCATCTCCTCGGTCGCCGCCATTTCAAGATTGAGCGGCCACTCCGTCCTTGCCCTGAGCCTTGCGATATCGTCGTCGCGGATGTGGCGACGATCCTCGCGCAAATGCGCGGTGATGCCGTCAGCCCCCGCCGTCATCGCGATCTCCGCGGCCTGCAAGGGATCGGGATGCCTGCCACCGCGCGCGTTGCGGATGGTGGCGACGTGATCGACGTTGACGCCCAGGCGGAGTTTTGGATGCACGGTCATGACCGTGGTGAACCGAATGGGCGGCCAGCCGGAAAGGCGCGCTTAATCCTCCCCCGCGTAGCGAAGCGGAGCGGGGGAGGGGGACCGCCGAAGGCGGTGGAGGGGGCGGGTTCAGTAAATCCGGTCTTAATGCTGTGCGTCAGCCGCTCGCGAACCGAAGATTGCAAGATTGCAACGACTTCGCTCGCGCCCCCTCCACCATGCAGCGGCACCCCACAAAATCGCAGTGCGATTTTGTGGGGACCCCGCCTCGCATGGTCCCCCCTCCCCCGCAAAGATGCGGAGGAGGATAAAAGAACCCGTATTATTCGCGTAAGTCGTGATCATCATCTGGCTAAATCGACTGTGAGCAGACGCTAGCCGTTCACGCGTTCGGCCTTGGCGACCATTGGCTTGGCCCGCAATTGCGCAATGATGGCGGTCAGATGCTTGAGGTCGTAGACCTCGAGGTCGATGGTCAGCGAGGTGAAGTCGGGCGACTGTCGGCTCATTCGGATGTTGTCGATGTTGCCATCATGCTCGGCGATCACCTGGGCGATCTGAGCGAGCGAGCCCGGTTCGTTCACCGACTGGAGGGCAATTCGCGCGGGAAAGCGCTGCACCGAATCCTCATCGATGTCCCAGCGCACGTCGAGCCAACGTTCGGGATTGTCCTCGAACGCCTTCAATGCCGACGACTGGATCGGATAGATGGTAATCCCCTCTCCTGGCGACATGATGCCGACGATGCGGTCGCCCGGCACGGCACCGCCGTTCGGGGCAAACCTCACCGGCAGATCGCTGTTGATGCCGCGGATGGGAATGGCGCCGCCTTGTTTTCCGCCGCTACCGCTCGGCACCTTGAACTTGACTGCGTTGCCCCGCTTCAATCCGAACCAGCCCGGCTCGAACTCGCGCGGCAGCAGCGGCTGTGCTGCTGCGTTCCTCTCGATAATCGGGATGCATGGCGCGGACCACGTCGGACGCTTGCATTTCGCCGCGCCCGACCGCTGCGAACACATCCTCGGCCGAATGGCGGGCAAGCCGCGGCAAGGCGCCTGTCAGGCTCTCGTCCGAGAATTCTCGGTTTGCGCGCTGGCAGAACCGCTCGACGATGCGGCGGCCGAGCGTCGCGTATTGCGCGCGCACCGCATGCCTGGTGGCGCGACGCATGGCAGCGCGCGCCTTGCCGGTGGCGACGAACGACTCCCACGCCGGCGGCGGGGCCGTCTGCGCCTTCGAGGTGAGGATTTCCACCTCGTCCCCGTTCTGCAGTTCGGAGGCGAGCGGCGCGATCTTGCCATTGATCTTGCAGCCGATGGCCTGGTTGCCGACATCGGTATGCACCGAATAGGCGAAGTCGATCGGCGTCGCTTTGCGGGGCAGCGCGATCAGCTTGCCCTTCGGCGTGAAGCAGAACACCTGGTCCTGGAACAGTTCGAGCTTGGTGTGCTCAAGGAACTCCTCCGGGTTCGATCCTTCGGCGAGCAGCGCAATGGTCCGGCGCAACCAGGCATAGGCATTGGACTCGCGCGACAGAAGCCCGTTCGGAACCACTACCCCGTCCTTGTAGAGCGCATGAGCGGCGATGCCGTATTCGGCGACATCGTCCATGTCCTCGGTCCGGATTTGCAGCTCGACGCGCTGGTTGCCGGGGCCGATCACGGTGGTGTGGATCGAACGATAATCGTTCTGCTTCGGGGTCGAGATGTAGTCCTTGAAACGGTTTGGGACGACCGGCCAGGTCGTGTGGACAACACCGACCGCTTGATAGCATTGCCTCATATCCGCGACGATGACGCGAAAGCCGAAAATGTCCGAGAGCTGCTCGAAGCCCACCGCCTTGCGTTCCATTTTGCGCCAAATCGAATAGGGACGCTTCCGGCGGCCTTTCACCCGTGCCGTGATCCCGTTTTTTGCGAGCTTGTGCGTCAACTGCGCCTCGATCTCCGCGATCAGTCCGAGATGGCGGCCAGCCAGCGCCTCGAGGCGCTCGCTCACCACCTTATGCGCTTCCGGGTTGAGCTCGCGGAACGCGAGACTTTCAAGCTCCTCGCGCATTTCGTACATGCCGATGCGGCCGGCGAGCGGCGCATAGATGTCGATCGTCTCCTCGGCGACGCGCCGCCGCGATTCCGGCGGCATATGCGCGATGGTGCGCATGTTGTGGAGGCGGTCGGCAAGCTTGACCAGCAAGACGCGAACATCTTCGGCGATGGCGAGCAGCAGCTTGCGCAGGTTTTCCGCCTGCTTGGCCTCCCGCGAGACGAGGTCGAGCCTCTTGAGCTTGGTCAGGCCTTCGACCAGGTGACCGATGTCCTTGCCGAAGAGCTGGTCGATCTCGGCGCGCGTGGTCTCGGTGTCCTCGATGGTATCGTGCAAGAGCGCCGCAACGATCGTGGCATCATCGAGCTTGTGATCGGTGAGGATCGCTGCGACTTCGAGGGGGTGCAAGAAATAGGGATCGCCCGACGCGCGCTTCTGCTCCCCATGGGCCTTCATCGCATAGACGTATGCGCGGTTGAGCAGACCTTCGTCGGTCGCAGGGTTATAGGCGCGCACGCGATCGACGAGCTCGTATTGCCGCATCATCGGCTTCGCCGGCTTCGTCACCGGCTCCGCGGCCGGCACGATGCTGGGAGAAGCGGGCGCCGGCTGACGCGGCTGGCGCGGTTTTGGCGGCCTCTCTGTCCGGGGGGAATCTGTCGTTGAACGCGCCATTGCGGCTCCATTGCCCGCGCAAAACGCTGCGCCGACATTTCCGATATTATGGCACATGCGTACAGCGGCAAGAGTTAAAGGTATGAGATTGCGCAAGGTGCTGAGATAAACAGAAAGAAAGCCCCCTGCCCCCCGCTCCGCGCGGTCCCCCTCCCCCGCTCCGCGCGGTCCCCCTCCCCCGCTCCGCTGCGCTTTGCGAGGGAGGATATTCAATTCTTCCGCGGTCGCTTCCCTTCTCTCGAAAAGTTCTTCGGTCCCGGCTCAGCGCGCCTTAGACTTGCCCTTGCCGGGCTTCCAACAGTGCGAGGAGTTCAATCGTGACCAGAAGCAGCATGGGCGTGGCCCTGATCGTCGCGGCAATCGCCGCAACCGCAGCCGGATTGGATGCGCCGGGCGCTCGCGCCGCCGAATACCAGCTGATGCCGAGCCCGCAGACCGTTCACATCGGCTATTTCAGTGCCGCGCTGAAGCCGGTGCTCACGATCAATTCGGGCGATATCGTCACCATCGAGACCGTCGGCGGTCCCGACCCCGCCGAAGTCGACGCCTCCGGCGTGATGCCGCCGAGCGCGGTCCCCGACTACGCCCGGGCGATCCGCAACGAAGTGAAGGACCGCGGCCCCGGCCCCCATATCCTCACCGGTCCAATTTACGTAAATGGCGCAATGCCGGGCGACGTTCTGGAGCTTCGCATCCTCGATGTGGATTTTGCCGTGCCTTACGGGTTCAACACCCAGCGCCCCTATACCGGGGCGCTCCCCGACGAGTTCCCCGGCCTTTTCCAGCGCATCATCCCGATTGATCGCGAGAAAAGAACGGCGCAAGTTGCACCGGGCGTCGTTGTTCCGGTACCGCAACCCTTCTTCGGCATCATGGGCGTGGCGCCGCTGCCTTCGATGGGACGCATCAGCAGCGGGCCTCCCGGCGTCCACACCGGCAACCTGGACAACAAGGACCTCGTCGCCGGGACCACACTCTACATGCCGGTCTATGCGCCAGGCGCGCTGTTTTCGGCCGGCGATGCCCATGCCGCCCAGGGCCACGGCGAGGTCGATCTCACTGCTATCGAAACAGGGCTGCGCGGGCGCTTCCAATTCATCGTCCGCAAGGACATGAAGATCACCTGGCCGCGCGCGGAAACGCCTACTCACTGGATCGTCATGGGCCTCAGTCCGAGCCTCGAAGACGCGATGAAGATGGCGGTTCGCGAGACCATCGGCTTCATCACCCAGCGCTTCCCGAAACTCAGCCGTGAGGAAGCTTATATGATCGCCAGCGTCGCGGTTGACTATCACGTCACCCAGGTGGTGGACGGTTCAAAGGGAATCCACGCGATGATCCCGAAGGCGATCTTTGTTGGGCAGTAGTCGTAAGCGCCCGGCGGCCCTTGACCTGTGCTCGAGGCCGGACCGCTGCACCATCTTGATCTCAAGAAGACGCAGGAGTTGATCGCTATGCTTTACCGGTCCTCAGTCATCCTTGTCGTTTGTGCCGTGGCGCTTTCCGGCCCGACATCACGCGCTGCAGCTCAGACCGACCTTGCAAAATATCCGGACTGGAAAGGCCGCTGGGAACGGATCGGCGGCGGCCAGTGGGACCCGGCAAAACCGGGAGGCCGCGGCCAGCAACCGCCGCTCACGCCGGAATATCGCGCGATCTGGGAGAAAAACCTAGCCGAAGCCAATGTCGGCGGGCAGAGCTACAATCCCCCGGCGCACTGCCTGCCCAACGGCCTGCCGCGGATGATGATCGCATATGAGCCGATGGAAATCATCATCACGCCTGGGATCACTTACATCTACATGACGGCGCACAGCGAGTTGCGCCGCGTTTTCACCGATGGACGCGATTGGCCTACCGACGAGGAGCCGACCTTCGAGGGCTATTCGATCGGCCAGTGGCTCGACGAGAACGGCGACGGCCGTTACGACACGCTGGAAATCGAGACGCGAAACCTGAAGGGGCCGCGGGTTTTCGATCCGAGCGGCATCCCCTTGCACCGCGATAACGAGACCGTCGTCAAGGAAAGGATTTCCCGCGACAAGTCCGACGCGGCCAAGCTGCGCGACGAGGTCACGACCATCGATCACGCGCTGACCCGACCGTGGACTGTCGTGAGGAATTATGAGCTTTCGCCGGACAAGCGCTGGATCGAAGACATCTGCCCAGAAGGCAACGCGTACGTTTTTATCGAGGGCGAAACCTACCTCAAGGGCGTGGATGGCAAGCTCACGCCCAGCCGCAAGGACCAGCCGCCGCCCGACCTACGCCATTTCACTGGAGTGCAGAAGTGAGGGGCACCCCGCAGGTAGGCGGGAGACGAGTTCTCTCCTGGCGCTGGCGACGAAACTTGTCAGGAACTTGTGCGATTGACTTCATGTGCCGGGCATCACTCGGCCGGAGTTTACGCTGTTATTGCAGCAGGAACTCCGTGACCGTGATTTCAGTGCGCGTGACGTGCCTAAGGCGTTGTGCGAAAACAAGTGCCTCGGTTCAATGTCACCACCCGCGAAAGCGGGTGGTCCAGTAACCACCGGATTTGCAATGAGTGCACAATCGCTTGGCCAGGGGTTACTGGATGCCCCGCTTTCGCGGGGCATGACAACAGGTGATTTACTTATTTACCGACGTTGCCTAAGAAGTTCATCGCAAATCCCTAATGCAGGTCCGTCTGTTGCGTATCCTCGAGCCTGCGTACGCGATCATTGATCCGAGTGATCTGATCGCGGATGGCGCGGATCTCGGTGAGCATTAGGGCTTGGGTGGCGTCCGATCGCGCCGCATAGCATCGAGTTGTGCGATCGAAGCAGTTTGCACGCGCATTTCGTGGCGGAAGCTCGCGATTTCCGACAGCACGCGGTCGAGCTGTCGGGCGATGAAATTGAGGTCGGGTGCGTCGGTCATTCTCGGTTTCGAACGGGCGCAATCTGGAGCTTGCGGTACTTGGTCGAACGGCAGATCGAACTCCTATAAAGTACCTGACCTAAACACACATGCGGTTCTGCCCACGGCAGAGCGTTTATGACCGCAGGCGGGCTAGAGCGGGATGCGTTCAGATTGAATCGCCTCCCGCTCGATTATCATTGATTTTGCGCATGATCTTGTCCGAAAAGTCTGCACTTTACGGGATCATGCGCTGGCCACCGGAACGCGCTCGCCCCACGACTGTGGCCGCCATGTCACAGTTGCCAATGTTTATTGGTCAGCCATCGCGACCTAATTGACAAGCTCGCAGCGGTAATGACTTATCGAGGCGCTATATGAGTCTGTATACAGCGGGTGCTGTCTACAGCAAACGGGGGGTTCTCACGTGACAGCCGGCACAAGAACTGCCGCGCGCAAGCGCGCGTCGGTATTGGACACGGTCCGCTGACGGCCGAGGCGCGGTTTGCTCGCGAGGCGACACGTTCAAGTCGGATCGCGGCGTCACAGCATGCACTCACACCGGATGCGGAACAAACAATCCTAACTATGGGGGCCTGACAAATGAGAACCGCGAAGCGTGTCCTGTTGGCGTGTACTGCAATGGCCGCAGTTGCATCGTCCGCGCGCGCCGCCGATCTTCCGGTCGTCAGTCCGACGTGGGCATCTACCACCCCAGCATGCACGAGCATCCAGGATTTCCGCGACAACGATTGCTCGCTGACCTTGCACGGCATCACGCTCTACGGCGCGTATGACGTCGGCGTGGGTTGGGTCAGCCACGGCCTGCCGGAAAACGGCTATAACTATGAAGGCGAATCGCTGGTCAACCGGAACGGCAACCATCCTCAATTCCTCGTTGCGCCGAACAACCTGTCGCAGACGGGTCTGGGCCTCAAGGGCAAGGAGGAGATTTTTGCCGGCTGGTCCGTCGTGTTCAACGCTTCGACCGGCATCAATCCGCAGTCCGGCCAGCTCGCCAACGCGGCGGCCACCAACACCATCAACGCCGGCCTCCCCAGAAGCAGCTATTCGTCCGCCGGCGACGGCGCGCGCGCGGGCCAACTCTTCAACGACGAAATCTATGCCGGTATATCGTCCTCGGCTTATTGGGGTACGCTGACCTTCGGCCGTCAGCGCGCACTGGGCACCGATGCGATGCTCGCTTACGATCCGGCCGGCGGCGCCTATGCCTTTTCGTTCATCGGCTATAACGGCCTGATGGCCGGCGGCGGCGACACCGAGGACACCCGTTGGGACGACGCCATTAAATATCGCGTCACCTATGGCCCGGTGCATTTCGGCGCGATGTATAAATTCGCCGACGGCAGGGCGGCTGCTACTCCGCCTCCACCACCTGGACGGCCGCCACCTGTACGCCGGAACAGCCGCATAACACCGCCTATGGATTCGATTTCGGCGGAGACTACGGCAACTTCTCCGGCGACGTCGTCTTCCAACATGTCAACCAGGCGATCAGCGTCGTCAACCCCTTGCTGGGGCCGCAAAGTCCGACGCAGCCCTATCAGTCGACCACCAACAGCATCAACACAAACCCCATCAGCGGGGCCAATCTGATCGGAACGAACAACACCGAATATGGCATCGTCACCGACAACACCGCGCTTATGGTCGCCGGCAAATATACCTGGGACCAGTTCAAGTTCTTTGGCGGTTATGAATACATCCGGCAGCTCAACCCGGCGAACCCGTTGGGCGTTGGCGCCACGGCCCAGGGCGGCTTATCTCTTGAGCGGCGTCGAAGACAACAATCTCGATTCTCCCAAGATCGTGCAGGTCGCTCTGGACCGGTGTGAAATACGCTCTACAATAGCCAAACCGACATCACTTTCTCCTACTATCGTGAGATGGCAGAACGACTTCCGCATTCCGTCGACCTGCTCGCCCGTCAACGATGGCGCACTTCCTGCGCGGGCACGCTCAACGAGGTTTCGCTCTATATGGACTATCACTTCACCAAGCGTTTCGACGTTTTATGCCGGCATTGCCTATTCCGAGGTCACCGGCGGTCTGGCCATCGCCATTCCTCACGGCCCCGGCGTTCCCTATTACGCCAACAACAACCTTGCTCCGGTGGCTGGTGTTCGGTTCACTTTCTGATTTAGAAACTCGATTGCAATTAAGGGACCTTCGATGTGCGGAAGGGCTTGGTAGCCCTGGCTGCATCAAAAAATTTGGGCTGGTTAGAGCGTATCGTGGACCCCAGCCCATTCTTTACGGTGCAACAACCGCTTAGCCGATCACCTCGTCGGCTATGGAGATCACGTCGTCTGGAACATCGAGGCCAATGGCTTTGGCGGTCGTGAGATTGATGACAAACCGGTATTTGACCGGCAGTTCGACCGGAAGATCGCTTGGCTTGGCACCGCGCAGAATGTGGTCCAGGTAATAGGCCAAACGGCTCTGCAAAGCGAGGAAGTCTGGCCCGTATTGCAGGAGGCCGCCTTGCTTCGCAAAATTGGTGCCGTCAAAAATCACCGGCACTCCGTTGCGCAACGTGGATGCGATCATCGTGGCGCGATGAATGTTGTTGAAACCGTTGGGGACAGCAACGAGACCGCCCCGTTCGCGTCCCAGTGACGCTATCGCCTGATCGATGTCTTCATCGCTTCGAACATAGGCCGTGACCGGCTCTATTCCGAGCGCTCGGGCAGCCGTTTGGAACGCGCCAACGTGATACACGGCGCTCCGGCCCGCGTTGTCAGGGTTGAGCATGACGGCCGCCCGCTCAATGCGAGGGGCACCCGACCGCAGCAGTGAGAGTTGCTTGCCTGCGAACGTCTCCTCCGTAAAACTGATGCCGGTGAGGTTGCCGCCAGGGCGGGCGAGGCTTGCAACAAGGCCGGACCCGACCGCATCGCCGTCGAGAAATACGATAGGGATCGAACGCGTTTCCCTTTTTAACAGCAGCAGCAGTTAGTTGGGCTTGCGTAAAAATAACGTCGGGTTGCAGAGCGACCAATTCCTTTGCCATCGCCGCGGTTCGATCGGGGTCGCCGCCCGGCCAACGCTCGATGAACTGCACGTTGCGCCCAGCTTGCCATCCTAATCGCGCAAGAGCCTGCATGGTCTCCGCGACATACGACTGGAACAGCGGGTTGTTGCCATCGAAGCCGTTGAGCATGCCGATGCGCCGCATCCGCTGTGTGGTCTGTTGTGCCTGCACGACGAGCGGCCCGATAATCATCGAAGCTGCAATGCCGCCGGTTGCCGCGATGAAATCCCGCCGTCGCATGCTCCGCCTCCTATTCGATCGTCCGCGTGCCGCTCCGAAGGGTGCGCAAAATCGTACCCCGTGTGCAATTTAGCACGGCGTCAGAGCGATTTTGCGCACGCGGTTGGCCTCTCCGTTTAGCTTGCTCGCCGAAGCGAAGCTTGCTCTCGGCCTGATCGCCACCGCAGCCGGTCGGAAGCAAGACCGTTCTCACCTAATAACGAGAACTCTGTACGGCCCCTACAACGCCGAGAACCGATTTGCGGTCGCAGCAAAGCAAGCGCGATCGGAGGACGAGCGGCCCGCCCACCATCAGGCGACCCGGCTTTTCCACATCGCCCACGGCCGCTGGACGTTGCTGTCGCCGCGCCCGACGATCAGGTCGCATTCCTCCGCCGCGAGATAATTGATCGGTCCGCCAAGCGCGATCGCCTGCGCTTGCAGTTTGGCGTTGACCTCGGTGTAGATCGCCCGATAGACGGCCACCATCACGTCTGGTCCGACGCAGACGTTCCCATGGCCGCGCATCAGTGCCACGTTCTTATCGCCGAGCAGTTGTGCGAGAGCCGCGCCATGCATGGGCTTACGGACCAGAAGGTCCGTCATGCCGTCGCAGTCGCGAATCTCGAAATTCGGGACCTCGGTTTTAAGAAACGCCGAGGTGTGGCAGATCGCGCGCAGCCTCGTCTGGGTGACGGTGAACGGGATGACCGTCGGCGAGTGGCTATGGACGATCGCGCCAACATCGCCGCGCGACTTGTAGATTTCGCCGTGGATGAAGCGTTCGATATACATCAGCCGGCCCTGCTGATCGACCGGGTTCGAATCGAGGTCGTATTCCATGATGTCTTCGGCCGCGATAATTGCGGGCGCTTTCGCGCGGGAAAGAAAATAGCGGTCCGGGGCCCGCGGGTGGCGCACGCTCACATGGCCGTAGCCGTCCAGCACGCCTTGGTCGGCCAAAATCCGGTTCGCAGCAACAATATCCTCGATCACTGCCGGGTCTACCGGGCCGCCGCTACGCGGGGCCTTGCCTGTGGTCTGGTCATTCATGAGGGTTTTCCAAGGTATCAGGGGAAGGAAGGGCGCGGACTATCCCATAGTGTCCTGCGGTTGTCTCGATTTGGGCACCCATGAAAAATAACTGCTACGATACCCGGCAGGAATCAGCCGCATGGTGCGGCGAACGGCCGTGGCATTGCTTCGTTTATTTTCGCGGGTACCCTTCCCGCTGGTCGCCCGCGCGAATGAAGTAGCCATCGATTTGCGGCTGCTGCATAATGGCGCAAATCACCTGTGCCAATAGGTTTGGCCGTCGAACCGAACGAGGTTTGGAGGATGCCGGGGGTCGATGTGGCAATGGGGACGGTGACAGTTCCGATCTGGATGGCTGGCGGGCTGTCGGCGGTATTCGTTGCAGCGATCATCCTTGCCATCAGCAGGGTGGGCGCCGTGGCAGCGATTGCAACCTTGTTTCGCGTCGCGGTCGTCGTGGTCGCGGTCGTCGGCGGCTGGATTTACATGCAGCGTTCCGCGCATGACGAGCGCGCTGCCGAACGCCGCATGCTCGACGAGCGCTCCGCCGCGCTGATGGCACGCGCCATCGCACCGGGATCGGCGCTGTCCTGCCTCGACGAGGTCGGCGGCGAAACCGTCGAAGCGGCGTGCGAGCGGGCGGTTTTTTCCAGCCCGGAAGCAGTTGCCGCCGCCGTCAATTACGTGGCGGCCAAGCTCAACCTGCTGATCGACGGGACCGACCATGCTCAGCGCGTCGACCCGAGCTTTGCCGCCGAACTCGTGCCGATACGAACCGCCCTTGAACTCGACCGTTTCGGCATCCTTGCGCACGTTCTGATGCAGCGCGACGGCTGCACGGTGGACCAGTGCGATACGTTATCCTGGCTCCAGGAGCCGAGCCAGGTGCAGGCGCATCTGCGCGACCACAGTTTCGACGGCGAGATCACCAGATATGCGGCGTCGTGGAATGCGGCTGGACTGCGGATGATGGCCGTCGAGCCCCGTGCCGTGCTTGCCACGGCGCCGCCAGCCGCCGGCATGGCGACGCAGGCGCCTGGGACGGTCTCGCCGCGTTATGACTTCCCGGGTTCGCAGTCGATCCCGCAAGTCAATATCATGGCGCCCGAAGGCGGCCGCCCTTCGCCGGCTGGAGGCGGCCAGGCGGGGATCCCGGTCGATGCCAATGCTCAGGCTGCGACGCCGGTGCCGCCGCGGCGTCCGCCGCAAACCAGAAGCACGGCGCGCCCGGTGCCCGCCGCCCGTTCGGAGCCGCCGGCCGCTCCCGCCGATCTGCCGCCCGACCTGCCGTCGCCGGCGCCGCGCGCCGCGGTGCCGGGTCCGATCCAGCGCTGAGCGCCTTTCCCGTTTCCCCGCTGTGGGAGAAGGTGGCGAGCGCGTCGGCAACTCGGTGGGTGAAGGGGTTTTAGCTTTGCAATCGAGAATGGGTGAGAGCGGTCCGCGCATCGACGATGACCCCCTCATCCGGCGCGCTACGGGGCACCCCAAAAATCGCGCAGCGATTTTTTGGGTGCCCCGTAGCGCGCCACCTTCTCCCCCAAGGGAGAAGAATTTTGCTCCCCCAAGGGGGAAGGTATTTTGCTCCCCCAAGGGAGAAGAATTCTGACGAGTGGCGCGGAATCCTCCTCAGCGGGCGACTTTATCGTGAACCTCACCAAAGGTCTCGCGCCGTAGCCGCGTTACGCGATCGGAGAACGCAAATGTTCGCGTCGGTTCTGATCGCCAATCGCGGTGAGATCGCGGTCAGGGTCGCGCGGACCGCCAAGCGGCTGGGAATGCGCACCATCGCTGTCTATTCCGAAGCCGATGCCGGCGCGCTCCATGTCCGGTGCTGCGACGAAGCCATCCTCATCGGCGCGGCGCCGCCCCGGGAAAGCTATCTTGCGATCGACCGGCTGATCGCCGCGGCTCAGGCCAGTGGTGCCGAGTGCGTGCATCCCGGCTATGGATTTGTTTCGGAAAAGGCCGAGTTCGCGGAAGCCTGTGTCGCGGCCGGGACTGTCTTTGTCGGTCCTCCTCCTGCCGCGATCCGCGCCATGGGTCTCAAGGACCGGGCCAAGGCGCTGATGGAAAAATCCGGCGTTCCGGTTGTCCCGGGCTACCACGGCGAGCAGCAGGGCGCCGCCTTCCTCAAGCGCAAGGCCTACGAAATCGGATACCCGGTGCTGATCAAGGCCGTGGCCGGCGGCGGCGGCCGCGGCATGCGGCGGGTCGACAAGCATGCCGAATTTGAAGAGGCACTGGCGGCCGCGCAGCGTGAATCCGAGGGCGCCTTCGGCGATGCGCGGGTGCTGATCGAAAAATATGTCGAGGCACCCCGCCACATCGAAATCCAGGTCTTGGCCGACCGCGAGGGCCGCACCATTCATCTGAACGAGCGCGACTGCTCGCTCCAGCGGCGCCATCAGAAGGTGATCGAGGAAGCGCCCGCGCCGGGCATGACGCCGGAGCTGCGCGTAGAAATCGGAAGAGCAGCAGTCATGGCCGCGCTGGCCGTGGGCTATGTCGGCGCGGGAACGGTCGAATTTATTGCCGACAGCAGCAGCGGGCTGCGTTCCGGCGGCTACTGGTTCATGGAAATGAACACACGGCTGCAGGTCGAACACCCGGTTACCGAGGCAACGACCGGCCTCGATCTGGTTGAATGCCAGTTCCAGATTGCCGCGGGCGAGCCGCTCCTGCTCGCGCAAAGCGAGGTGCCATTATCCGGCCACGCCATCGAAGCGCGCATCTATGCCGAAGACCCCGATCGCGGCTTTCTGCCTTCGCCGGGCCGAATCGCGGTGCTCGAGTGGCCGGCCGGCGCCGGCATCCGGGTCGATGCCGGCTATGCCGCAGGCGACTTGGTCCCGCCCGACTACGATTCGCTGATTGCGAAGCTGATCGCGCGTGGACCCGACCGCGAGACCGCGCTCGGTCGACTTGCTGCAGCGCTGGCCGACACCATCATCGTAGGGCCGCACGTCAACACCCCGTTCCTTCACGCGCTGATCGAGCATCCTCGGTTCCACCAAGGCAGGTTCGATACCGCGTTCATTGAACGCCACCTCGCCACCCTGCTGGCGACCGATCCGGACGAGGAGGCACGGGCCGCGGCGCAAGGAGTTGCGGCCTTGCTCGATCGGGAACGTAGACGTATCGCGGAAAAAGTCGTGGGGCCCGCCGC
This sequence comes from uncultured Alphaproteobacteria bacterium, assembly GCA_963844635.1. GTDB lineage: Bacteria > Pseudomonadota > Alphaproteobacteria > Rhizobiales > Xanthobacteraceae > JAJPKK01. The sequence continues at coordinate 401,657 of CAWJPD010000004.1, read as the reverse complement.
GGCCTGGCAAGACCCGTGGTCGGCCGATGACGGCTTCTCACTGGGTCCGCCGCGCTCGCTGGCACTGGATGTGCAGGTCAATGGCGCGGCAAAGCGCGCGGAGGTGACGTGGGGCGCGGGTTCCATGCGAGTCGCGGTCGACGGCGTCGAATACGAATGCAGGACGGGCATTGATGCGTCCGACGCTTCCACGGCCGGCCGCGTGCCGCGCCGGGTCGTGAACTTTGCCGATGGAGTCGTAATCTTCGCGGGCGGTCGCCAGTACCACGTCACCCTGGGGAGTGCAGCATCGCGCGATGTCGGCGCGGCCGGCGGCGCCAGCGTGCTGGCGCCGATGAACGGCAAGATCGTCGCCGTCCTGGTCGAGCCCGGCCAACGCGTGGCTCAGGGCGCGCGCGTTGCCATCATGGAGGCGATGAAGATGGAACATACGCTGACCGCGGCGGTCGCCGGGGTTGTCGCCGAAACGGTCGCGGCTGGCGCTCAGGTTCTGGAGGGAACTGCTGTGGTCCGAATCGAGCCGGACACGAAAAGCTAAGTCGGGTGCCCCGTACAGCGGTTCTCTTTGATTTGGCGCATGATCTCTGTCCGAAAAGTCTGCAACTTTTCGGGATCATGCGCTAATCCCGCGCGCGATATCCGCGCACGCCCTGCTCCGGCACCCAGGTTCCCGCGGGCAGGCGCCCGCTCTGCCAGAACACATCGATCGGCATGCCGCCGCGGGGATGGAAATAACCGCCAATCCGCAGCCAGCGCGGTTTGAGCAAACCGGCCAAGCGTTTTCCGATTGAAACCGTGCAATCCTCATGGAATCCCGCGTGATTGCGGAAGCTGTTGAGGTAAAGCTTCAAAGATTTGGATTCGACGAGAAAACGTTGCGGAACATAGTCGATGACGATGATTGCGAAGTCCGGCTGTCCGGTCACCGGACATAGGACGGTGAACTCCGGGAAGGTAAACCGGGCCACATAATTCGTGCCCGGATGCGGATTGGGCACGCGATCGAGCACCGCCTCATCCGGCGTCGACGGAATCGCCGCGGGTCGGCCAAGTTGGAGAGTTTTGCGCGGCATGATCTCGTCAGCATGATGGTTTGGCGCGCCGATCATATCGACCCGGCGTTCGCGCCGCACCGGGTGCGCGCTGGCTGACGTAGACGAGCATCATTCGTTGGTCGAGACCCGTCCCCTCACCCGCTTGACGCGCCTTTCCGCTGGCGCCGCGATCCTGTAGAAGCCGCTCACCAATTGGTTAACGCAGGATGAGCATGACCGCGATTGTCGACATCATCGGCCGCGAGATACTGGACAGCCGCGGCAATCCGACCATCGAGGTCGATGTCGTGCTGGAGGACGCTAGCCTGGGTCGCGCCGCAGTGCCTTCCGGCGCGTCGACCGGTACTCACGAGGCGGTGGAACTGCGCGACGGCGATGCGTCACGTTACTTCGGCAAGGGCGTGCGCCGCGCGGTCGACGCCGTGAACGGCGAGATCTTCGACGCCCTTGGCGGCATGGAGGCCGAGGACCAGGTCAAGCTCGACGAGACGCTGATCGCGCTCGATGGCACGCCCAACAAGGCGAGGCTGGGAGCAAATGCGATCCTCGGCGTCTCGCTTGCCTGCGCCAAGGCGGCGGCGGCAGCCCGCGACCTGCCTCTCTATCGGTATCTCGGCGGTGTCGCTGCGCGCACTTTGCCGGTGCCGATGATGAACGTCATCAATGGCGGCGTTCACGCGGACAACCCGCTCGACTTCCAGGAATTCATGATCATGCCGTTGGGGGCGGCGAATTTTGCCGAGGCGCTGCGAATGGGCGTCGAGGTGTTTCAGACTTCTGAAGCGGTCACTGCACGATTCCGGCCATGACACCAATGTCGGCGACGAGGGCGGGTTCGCACCGAACCTGCCGTCGGCCAAGGCGGCGCTCGACCTGATGATGTCCGCGATCGAAAAGGCGGGTTACCGGCCGGGGACGGAGATCGCGCTTGCGCTCGATCCCGCGGCCTCCGAATTCTTCAACAGTGGGGTCTATCGCTATGAGGGCGAGGGTCGGGCGCGCTCGGCGGGCGAGCAGGTCGAATACCTGACCGACCTCGCGCGCCGTTATCCGATCGTCTCGATCGAGGACGGAATGGCGGAAGACGACCTCGACGGCTGGGCGGCGCTGACGCGAGCGCTCGGGTCGAAATGCCAGCTCGTCGGAGACGACGTTTTCGTGACAAATGTCGACCGGCTCGCAAAGGGCATTGCGCGCGGCATCGGCAATTCGCTGCTGGTCAAGGTAAATCAGATCGGCACTCTCACTGAGACGCTGGCGGCGATGGAACTTGCCCACAAGGCGGGCTACAGCTGCGTAATTTCCCATCGGTCCGGCGAGACCGAGGATTGCACGATCGCCGATCTCGCTGTTGCCACCAATTGCGGACAGATCAAGACCGGGTCGCTGGCGCGCGGCGAGCGAACGGCGAAATACAATCAGCTGTTGCGCATCGAACAGGAACTCGGTCCGCAGGCACGCTTCGGCGGCCGCGCCGCGGTGAAAGGGCTCGCGCCGGCATCGCCACAGAAGGAGCCCGCCTCGGCTTAGGCAGGCCTTTGCTTCTTAAGGCGGTTTTAACCGCGGCACGGCACAACGCCGTAATGGTCATCCGTCCTCGGATTCGCGCATTCCTGGCGGCGCTGGGCCTTTATGTCCTGGCGGCGCTCTTCATCGGCTATTTCGGCCTCAATGCCTATACCGGCGACCATGGCCTGAAGGCGCGGCAGACGCTCGATATCCAAATCGCCGACCTCGGCCGCGAGCGCGACGCCGCAAAAGCGGAACGCCAACGCTGGGAGCGCCGCGTGGCGCTTTTGCGGTCCGACAGCATCGATCCGGACATGCTCGACGAACGGGCGCGCCAGCTGCTCGATTATTCAGACCCGCGCGACATCATCGTGCTGGTCCGGCCGCACTGAACGCCCCACATGGTGGGTGAACCGGGCAGGCCCGGCGCTTTCGCCTCTGTCGGATTTGAGCTAAGGGAGAGGCCGAACAGGTTCTCGCCAGAGGAAGCGCATGGCGCTCGCAAAGAACAAGACGCCGGACGCCGCAACGACCCAAAAACCTCGTTCCGAACAAGGCAATAGCGGTCCGTCAGTCCCGGATCTGTCGCGGGATGTGGAACTGCAGGCCTTTCGGGACATGCTGCTGATCCGACGTTTCGAGGAAAAGGCCGGCCAGATGTACGGCATGGGCCTGATCGGCGGTTTCTGCCACCTCTACATCGGGCAGGAAGCGGTCGTGGTCGGCATGCAACTCGCGCTCAAGCGTGGCGATCAGGTCATCACCGGCTACCGCGATCATGGCCACATGCTGGCCTGCGGCATGGACCCCAAGGGGGTGATGGCAGAGCTCACGGGCCGGCGCAGCGGCTATTCCAAGGGCAAGGGCGGCTCGATGCACATGTTCAGCGTCGAGAAGAATTTTTACGGGGGGCACGGGATTGTCGGCTCGCAGGTCTCGCTCGGGACCGGTATCGCCTTCGCCAACCGTTACCGCGGCGGAAAAAATGTCTGCCTGACTTATTTCGGCGACGGCGCCGCCAACCAGGGGCAGGTCTACGAAAGCTTCAACATGGCGGAGCTGTGGAAGCTGCCGGTCGTCTACATCATCGAAAATAACCGGTACGCCATGGGAACGGCGGTAGGGCGCGCCTCGGCGCAGACCGATTTCTCCCGGCGCGGGCTGTCGTTCAATATTCCCGGCGAACAGGTCGACGGCATGGATGTGCGCGCGGTGAAGGCCGCCGGCGAGAAGGCCGTGAAATGGTGCCGCGACGGCAACGGTCCGATCATTCTCGAAATGATGACCTACCGGTATCGCGGCCATTCGATGTCGGATCCCGCGAAATACCGCACGCGCGAGGAAGTCGAGAAGGTGCGTACAGAACATGATCCGATCGAGCAGGTGAGGGTGCGGCTGATCGAGACCAAGCGCGCCAGCGAGGAGGAGCTCAAGCGGGTCGACGCCGAGATCCGTAAAATCGTGAACGAGGCCTCCGAGTTCGCGATCCACGAGCCGGAGCCCGATCCTTCGGAGCTCTGGACCGACGTCGTACTCTGAACCGCCGCGGACTTAGAGCCTGCCATGCCAATCCAGGTCTTGATGCCCGCCCTGTCGCCCACGATGGAAAAGGGCAATCTCGCGAAGTGGATCAAGGGCGAAGGCGATAAGGTCAAGGCCGGTGACATTCTGGCCGAGATCGAGACCGACAAAGCCACCATGGAGGTCGAAGCGACCGACGAAGGTACGCTTGGAAAGATTCTTGTCCCGGAGGGCACTGCCGACGTCGCCGTGAATACGCCGATCGCGATGATCCTGGGCGATGGCGAAGATGCGACGACCCTGAACAATGTCGCCGCCGGTGGGAAACAGAACAGCGGCGGCGCGGGCAGCCACGGTGCGGGAGCGCCGAAAGCTGCCGCCGAGCCTTCGCCGGAGCCGGCCGCACGCGCCCCGGATACCGAGAAGCGGGCATCGCGAGCACCTGCGGCCGCGCCAGCCGGGGTCCCGGCGCGATCGCAGCAGCTGCCGGAACCGGAGGTGCCCGCCGGCACCGAAATGGTGACGATGACCGTACGCGAAGCGTTGCGCGACGCGATGGCCGAAGAGATGCGGCGTGACGCCGATGTCTTCATCATCGGCGAGGAGGTTGCTGAGTACCAGGGCGCCTACAAGGTCACCCAGGGCCTGCTCCAGGAATTCGGCGAGCGACGCGTCATCGATACCCCCATTACCGAGCACGCTTTCACCGGTCTCGGCATCGGGGCCGGGCTTGCCGGGCTGAAGCCGGTCGTCGAATTCATGACTTTCAACTTCGCCATGCAGGCCATGGACCAGCTGATCAATTCGGCTGCCAAGACGCTCTATATGTCCGGCGGCCAGATGCGCTGCGGGATCGTTTTTCGCGGCCCCAACGGACCGGCAGCACGGGTCGGCGCCCAGCATAGCCAAGATTTCTCGGCTTGGTATTCCCACATTCCGGGCTTCACCGTGATCGCACCCTATACCGCGGCTGATGCGAAGGGCCTGCTCAAGTCGGCGATCCGGTACCCAAGTCCGGTTATGTTCCTGGAGAATGAGATTCTCTACGGCCACTCATTCCCGGTGCCGCGGCTCGACAACTACCTTGTCCCGATCGGCAAAGCGCGAATCGCACGTGAGGGCGACGCAGTCACAATCGTCGCCTGGGCGATGGGCATGAGTTACGCGCTCAAGGCCGCAGAGGAACTTGCGAAACAGGACCTTCGGGCCGAGGTCATCGACCTTCGCACGCTGCGCCCGATGGATACTGAAACGTTGGTCCGCTCAGTGCAAAAGACCGGGCGCTGCGTTGTTGTCGAGGAGGGTTGGCAACAATCGGGCGTGGGCGCCGAGATTACGGCCCGGCTCATGGAGCAGGCGTTCGACTATCTCGACGCGCCGGTCGCCCGGGTCTCCGGCAAGGATGTGCCGATGCCCTATGCGGCCAATCTTGAAAAGCTGGCACTGCCTTCCGTTGCCGAAGTGATCGAAGCAGCGAAGGCGGTCTGCTATCGGTAACCGCTGACCTAAACTCGGCTCGAAGGTCGCCTCTCCGAATAAGGTGCGTCGGCGTTTTTATCGTTCTAGCGCTATGGTCCCTTTCTTATGTCATGCCCCGCTTTAAGCGGGGCATCCAGTAACCCCAGGAGTGGCTTTGGAGCACGGCGTCGCCAATGTACTCCGGTGGCTATTGGATCGCCAAGTCAAGCCGGGCGATACATTTGAAGGGAGCAAAAAGTCTGTGACGGAACACTAAGCCATGCCCATCAATATTCTGATGCCCGCACTGTCGCCTACCATGGAAAAGGGCAACCTTGCCAAATGGCTGAAGAAAGAGGGTGATAAAGTCAAGGCCGGCGACATTCTGGCAGAGATCGAGACCGACAAGGCGACGATGGAGTATGAGGCCGTCGACGAAGGTATCGTCGCCAAGCTTTTGGTCCCGGAAGGCGCCACCGATATCGCCGTCAACCAGCCGATCGCGGTACTCGCCGCTGAGGGGGAAGATGTAAAGACGGCTGCAGATGCGAGTGCGACAGCGACGTCGGCAACGACACCGCCGAAGCCCTCGGCGGCATCAACTCCGGCATCAGCGGCTTCGCCCCGCGGCGGAATCATGCCCCCGAGCGCCTCGCCCGCTGCCATCGCGGAAAGCGCGCCACCGGCAGCCGGAAAGCCGGCACCCTCCCCCACTCCCGCGGCCGCTGCGTCCAACCCATCGAGGAGCGGGGCCGTGCCGCGCGAGGCGAGCCTATCCTCGGCACCGCCCGGGAGCACGGCCGCGCACCGCGAGGCGGCGCGTACCGACGGCAATTCCGGCCGCGTATTCGCCTCACCGCTCGCTCGCCGGCTTGCCAAAGGCGCAGGTATCGAGATCGGCCGAATTGCTGGAAGCGGGCCGCATGGCCGCGTCATTGCCCGCGACGTGGAAATCGCAAGAAAGGCGGGACCGGCGTTGCCCGCAACCGCGGCTGCCGCAGCCCCCTCCCCGATGTCCACCCTGGCACCCGCACAGACGCCATCGGACGAAAAGATTCGCGCGCTGTTCGCGCCGGATTCCTACGAGGTCGTGCCGCACGACAGTATGCGAAGGATCATCGCGCAACGGCTGGTGGTGGCGAAGCAGACGATCCCGCACTACTATCTCACCCTCACCTGCACCGTCGACAAGCTTCTCGCGACACGCGAAGAGGCCAATGCCGCGGCACCGAAGGACGCCGAGGGCAAAGCAGCCTGGAAGCTTTCCATCAACGACTTCGTCATCAAGGCCCTGGCGCTCGCGCTCATCAAAGTGCCGGAAGCCAACGTGACCTGGACCGAAGCGGCGATGCTGCGCCATCGGCATGCCGATATCGCGATCGCGGTGGCGCTCAAGGGCGGGCTGATCACGCCGGTGATCCGCAAGGCCGACACCAAGTCGCTTGTCACCATCTCCCACGACATGCGCGACCTCGCGGAGCGGGCACGCGCCCGGCGGCTGCGGCCAGAAGAATATCAGGGCGGCGCGTCGGCTATATCGAACCTCGGCATGTACGGCATCGAGGAGTTTGCGGCGGTGATCAACCCGCCGCAGACGTCGATCCTCGCGGTCGGCGCCAGCGAAGAGCGCGCCGTTGTCCGCCACGGCAAAATCGTGGTCGCAACGCAGATGAAGGCCACGATTTCCTGCGATCACCGTGCGATGGACGGTGCGCTCGGCGCGGAACTCATCGCCGCGTTCAAGACCTACATCGAAAGTCCTTTGCTAATGCTGGTTTAGCCGCGCCGCGCAGCGCCACCGCGGCCGCCCACCTGCCGCGAGAGGACGAAATCACTACATATCAACCGCATTTCCCTCTATCGGGAGGCCTTTGTGGCGGAATCCTTTGACATCATCATCATCGGCTCGGGCCCCGCCGGCTATATCGCGGCGATCCGCGCGGCGCAGCTCGGGTTCAAGACCGCGATCGTTGAGCGCGCCTATCTGGGCGGTGTCTGCCTCAACTGGGGCTGCATTCCCACCAAGGCGCTGCTGCGCTCAGCGGAAATCTTCCATCACATGCAGCATGCCAAGGATTTCGGCCTGAGCGCGGAAAAGGTCGGTTATGACGCCGCGGCCGTGGTGAAGCGCTCGCGCGGGGTGTCGAAGCGCCTCAATGACGGTGTCGGCTTCCTGATGCGCAAGAACAAGGTCGCGGTGATCTGGGGCGAGGCCGAGATCGAGGCGCATGGCAAGGTCATGGTGAAGCCCACCGGCACCACAGCCCCGAAAGGTACGCTCGGTCCCGGCCCTTATGAGACGAAGCACATCATCCTTGCGACCGGGCCCGCCCGCGCGTGCTTCCCGGCCTCGAACCGGATGGCAAGCTGATCTGGACCTATTTCGAGGCCATGGTGCCGGAACGCATGCCGAAGTCGCTTCTCGTCGTCGGTTCCGGTGCCATCGGCATCGAGTTCGCCTCCTTCTACCGCAGCTTTGGCGCCGAGGTGACCGTGGTTGAAGTGCTCCCGCAAATCTTGCCGGTCGAGGATCCGGAGATCGCTGGGCTCGCCCGCAAGGCCTTGGAGAAGCAAGGCATCAAGATCATGACCGGCGCCAAGGTGACGGAGCTCGAGAAACGCGCCGATGGCGTGGCCGCGACCATCGATGATGGCAAGGGCGGCCAGCACGCGATCGTGGCGGAACGCGCGATTTCGGCCATCGGGGTCACCGGTAATGTCGAAAACCTCGGTCTGGAGAAGCTCGGCGTCAAGATCGATCGCGGCACCATCGTCATCGACGGGGCCTGCCGCACCAATGTTCCGGGCATCTATGCGATCGGCGATGTCGCAGGCCCGCCCATGCTGGCCCACAAGGGCGAGCATGAGGGAGTTATTTGCGTCGAGGCGATCAAAGGCCTCAACCCGCACCCGATGGACAAGCTGAAGATCCCAGGTTGCACCTATTGTTATCCGCAAATCGCTTCTGTCGGCCTGACCGAGGCTGCCGCCAAGGACAAGAAGCTCGATATCCGGGTCGGCCGCTTCCCGTTCGTCGGCAATGGCAAGGCGATCGCGCTCGGCGAAGACCAGGGTCTCATCAAGGTGATCTTCGACAAGGCGACAGGCGCATTGCTCGGCGCCCATATGGTGGGAGCCGAGGTAACCGAGCTGATCCAGGGCTTCGTCATCGCGATGAACCTCGAAACCACCGAGGAAGAGCTGATGCACACCATCTTCCCGCATCCGACGCTATCGGAAGCCATGAAGGAGGCGGTGCTCGACGCCTATGGCCGGGTGCTGAACATGTGAGGCTGGCGGCGGGGTGGCGAGCCGGTGGCCGTGGAGCGGCCTTGCCCAACGGGAACGGGCGCGCCTATTTACTTGTAATTCGTTCATGTGCAGGACGCAATATCTCCCCATGGTCGTGGTTCTCAACACTGTAAACGGCCCGGACGCGCGGCCGCGGCATCCCGAGAAAGCCCATCGGCCCGATGCGCCGGTGCTGCGCAAACCGGACTGGATCAGGGTCAAGGCGCCGGTCTCGCCCGGTTACGCCGCGACTCGCGAGATCGTGCGGCGTCATGGCCTGCACACGGTCTGCGAGGAGGCGGGTTGCCCCAATATCGGCGAGTGCTGGGAGAAAAAGCACGCGACCTTCATGATCATGGGCGACACTTGCACGCGTGCCTGTGCCTTTTGCAACGTGAAGACCGGCCTGCCCGGTCCGCTCGATCCGCAGGAACCTCACCATGTCGCCGAAGCCGTGGGCAAACTCGGGCTGGCCCATGTCGTCATCACCTCGGTCGACCGTGACGACCTCGACGACGGGGGCGCTGCGCACTTCGCCGCGGTGATTTCCGCGATCCGGGCGCACTGCCCCGGCACCACTATAGAAGTGCTGACGCCCGACTTTTTGCGCAAGCCTGGCGTCGCCAAAACAGTGGTCGCGGCGCGGCCCGACGTGTTCAACCACAACCTCGAGACGGTCCCGTCGCTCTATCTCGCAGTCCGGCCGGGTGCGCGCTATTTTCATTCGCTGCGGCTGTTGCAGATGGTCAAGGAGATCGATCCCAGCCTATTCACCAAGTCCGGCATCATGCTGGGCTTGGGAGAAACCCGCAACGAGGTGCTTCAGGTGATGGACGATCTGCGCGCCGCGCAAGTCGATTTCCTAACGATCGGCCAATATCTTCAGCCGAGCTGCAAGCATCACGCCGTGGCGCGCTTCGTGCCGCCGGACGAGTTCAAGGCTTATGAAACCACCGGTCTCGCAAAGGGTTTCCTGATGGTGTCGGCCTCGCCACTGACCCGCTCCTCGCATCATGCGGGAGATGATTTTGCAAGATTGCGCGCTGCGCGCGGCGCCCGTACGGAGTGACAATGCCGCAATTCTCGACCAGGCGTCGGGTGCGTCATTCCGCTGCCGAAATGTTCGACCTCGTCGCGGATGTCGAGCATTACCCCGAATTCGTCCCGCTGTGCCGCTCGATGCGGGTGCTGCGGCGGACCAATCTCGGCGGCCGAGAAATCATCATCGCGGAAATGAAGGTCGCCTACAAGCTGCTGCGCGAATCCTTCACGAGCCGTGTCGCGCTCGACCGCGAGAAGCGGGAGATTACCGTTGAATACCTCGACGGTCCGTTCAGCCGCATGGAGAACCGCTGGGAGTTCCACCCCGTCTCGGAGGCCACGCCGGACCAGCCGGCGACCTGCGATGTGGAATTCTTCATCGCCTATGAGTTCCGCAGCCGCACGCTGGCGCTCCTGATGGGGACCGTGTTCGACCTCGCCTTCCGCCGCTTCGCCGATGCATTTGAACATCGCGCCGACGCCGTGTTCGGGCGTGTCACCTGATCTGGACTCGAGCCCGATCGACGTTGCCCCGACAAGCGCCTCGATCATGGCGAGCGCTTCGGCGACGGACTGCATCCGCACCGGACCGCGGCCGATGTCGCCGAACCGCACTTCGCGGTGGATGCGGGGTCCACGACGCCGGGCCCCGGCGAAATGGACGAGGCCGACCGGTTTCGCCGCCGAGCCGCCGCCTGGTCCGGCGATCCCGGTAATGGCAAGCGTGATGTCGGCGGGCGACATCGCAAGCGCACCTTCAGCCATCGCCTCCGCGCAGGTGCGGCTGACGGCGCCATCGCGGTCGAGGATTGCGGCGGACACACCCAGCAGGGTCTGCTTCGCCCCGTTCGAATAGACGACGAAGGCGCAGTCGAACACCTCGGAAGAGCCGGAGATCTCGGTCAGGGCAGCCGCGAGCAGCCCGGCGGTGCAGGAACTCCGCCGTGGCGAGCCGCAGGCCGATGGTGCGGCAAGCGGCGAGGACGCGCGCGGCCGATTCGATGATCTCGGGCGTGAACATGCCTCCGGTGCGCTCCCTCACGGCGTCGTGGGCGGCAGCCGCAGAGTTGCAGTCGCAAGCGCGGCAATCCCCTCCCCTCGACCGAGGAATCCAAGCTTCTCGTTCGTCGTCGCCTTTACGGCGACCCGGTCGAGAGCGATGCCGGCAACGGCGGCGATGCGCGCGCGCATGACGTCGCGATGTTCGCCGATCCGCGGAGTCTCGCACACGACCGTGACATCTATATGCGCGATGCGGCCGCGGCGCTGGTGCACGCGCTCGGCAGCGAAGGCGAGGAAGCGGTCGGAGGAAGCGCCGCGCCATTGCGGATCGGTGGGGGGAAAATGCGCGCCGATGTCGCCATCTGCGAGCGCGCCGAGGATCGCATCGACAAGCGCATGCATGACGACGTCGGCGTCGGAGTGGCCGGACAGGCTGCGCGGATGCGCGATGCGAACGCCGCCGAGCCAGACATGATCGCCCGGCGCAAAGGCATGGACGTCATAGCCGGTGCCGATCCGAACTTCGGTGAGCGCCGCCGTAGCCGCCTCAAGGCGCGCGAAGTCAGCTTCCGTGGTGATCTTGACGTTGTCGGGTTCGCCTTCGAAGACGGCCACGTTCATCCCTGCCCATTCGGCGAGCGCCGCATCATCGGTGAAATCGTCGCGGCCGGCAGCGAGGGCGCGGTGATGGGCGTTCAGTAACGCGGCGTAATCGAACGCCTGCGGCGTCTGCACTGCGCGCAAGGTGTTGCGGTCGATTGTTCCGGTGACGCGACCGGCCGCATCCACCGACTTGACAGTATCCGTCGGCACGAGGCCTGGAACGGCGGCGCCCGAAGCGCCCGCGGCGATCGCACGTGAAATCAGCGCCGCCGACGCGAGCGGCCGCGCCGCATCATGCACCAGCACGATCTGTGGCCTCAACTCGGCCAAAGCCTCGAGTCCAGCGCGCACCGAGGCCTGGCGAGTCGCGCCGCCGAACACGATTGGCCGAAGCGCGAGGCCGTCACTTGCCGCCTTGAAACGCGACGCGTCGTCGGCGTGAATGACCGGCTGCACTGCACTGATCTGGGGATGCTTGGCAAATATTTCGAGCGCGTGGCGTACCACCGGCTGTCCGCCGAGCGACCGGTATTGCTTCGGCAGACCGGCGCCGACGCGCGTTCCGCGACCCGCTGCAACAACCACCGCGGCCACACCGTCCGGCATTGCTGTACTGTCCCATCATGACACAGGATGAATGGCGAGGCGTTCGCACTCCTGTCTCGTCGGGATGTACCGCAGGCATTGCGCGCTGTCACGACGCCGCCGGTGAGTGCTCCGTCGCCGTACCTGGTATCAGAGATCAATCCGTCATTGCGTGCCTGTCCCTCACCCTCGGAAGCGCCCGCAACGGCGTGCGCTTCCTCTTCCCTCTCTCCCCTTCCCGCAGAGGCCTTTCGGTTAGCTTCTGCGCCGGGATCATTCTTCTGTGATTCCGGGTGTAGGCCGGGTTCACACTTCAGGGGTCCTTCAGGCGAAATTGCGAAACATCATGTCCGGCGCGCTGGTGTTGTGGCGCGAAGGAACGAGGCGGCCCGCCCACAGCGAGGCGGCGCTGGCGCGTGTGAACGACATCACCGGTGCCTGCTTCCACGATTTCGAGCCGCTGCCGCGGACGGCGACATGCGCGACATCGCAATTGCTCTCGGTCACGAACATCGACCTCAGCCCTGCAAACGGAGCTTGAGGAATGACCGCGGACAATTCGACCCCGAGGACCATGCGCTCCTGGCTAAGCCGGTCGAGCCTGATGGTCGCGGAGCCGCCCCGGACGAAGTTCAGCACGAAGCTCCGCGTCTGCGGATCGAACACGATGTCGCGGATATCCACCAGCGGCCGGCCGCTCTCCTCGATCGGACCAACGAGAAATGAAGAACCGTAGGCGCTCCAGCGCAGGTTCTGCGGCGGTAATGGACGTGCGCGCCAATATCCGTCCGCCGGATAAAGCACCAACACCTCTTCCGCGCGCTCCTGATAGCGCGTCCACAGCTGCAGCAGGTGGAAGCCGGTCTCGACGCGATCGCCGACCCGCACCGGCACCTGGTTGGGACGCCAAAAACTCGAAAATGTCAGGCCGACAAGCTGCCATTCCTCGATCTCATAGATCGTTAGCCGGCGCTTCTGGAACGTGTAGGCCGGTTCGTTGGACATATCGCAGTCGGTGAAGTCGGGTGCCCAGCGATCGACGACGAGTGTGCCTACATAGGCCGGGTGCACGGCCTCGACGATGAAGCGCCGCGCTTTATCGGAATTCATCTTGAGGTAGACATTATCCGTTTCGGCGCACAGCGTCGGTTCGCTGGCATTCACCACATCGACGGCGAGTTCGTCCCCCTGCCCCACCATGCGCGCCTCACCAAGCCTGGCGATGGATGCGGCACAGCGCAATCGTAGGGTGGGCAAAGGCGGCCGCGAACTCACAGTGTACGCTGAAAATGCGTTCCGCCGTGCCCACCGTGCTTGGCGCCAAAGTCGCCTTTAGCCGCGCCGCCCGATCGGTTCGACATGGTTCGAAGCTGTGAAGCGAAATGATTTTGGCCACGTGTCGACCTACAGCTCCGCTTGCGCGAGGCGGTAGACACCGCGCTCGAACGCATCATAGGCGGCGAGCGCCTTGCCGTCGGCGAACGGCAGGAACTGCATCAAAATCACCCCGCTGATGCCGCGCACCTGATCGACCCAGAAATACGTGTTGAAAATACCGCCCCAGCTCAGGCTGCCGGCTGACCGCTTCCCCGGGACAGGATCGGTGGTTATCAAAAAGCCAAGGCCCCATTTGTCGCGCCCGTCTGCGACGAAAGAGAAGTCATTGCTGCGCTCGGGCATCGCGGTTTTCAGCGCGGCTACTCCGAGCGAACCGATCTGGTTCTTTGCCATCACGGCGACCGTATCCGGGCGGAGTATTCTGTGACCGCCAAGTTCTCCGCCATTGAGCAACATCTGTGTGAATCGGATGTAGTCGCCGCCGCTGGACGACAAGCCGCCTCCGCCGGTTGGCGTAAAGCCATCGATCGGGGGCTGAAAGCCGTCGATTGTGATCGTGCCGTCGGGCAGGCGGCGATTGACGGTGACGACGCGGGCCGCCTTGTGCTGAGGCACATGGTAGAACGTATCGGCCATTCCCAGCGGCTCAAAGATGTTTTCGCGAAAATAGTCTTCCAGCGGCCGACCGGAGACCGCCTCGATGACACGTCCGAGCCAATCGGTGCTGGTGCCGTAGTGCCAACGCTCGCCTGGATCGAACAGCAGCGGTCCGACCGGATAATTTTCGCCCGCGCGCGGCGTGAAATCGCGAACGATCGGGCTGGTGAAGTTGTAGGCGAGGCCAGATGTGTGCGTGAACAGGTGGCGGATGGTGACCGGCCTTGCCGAAGGCCGCAGCTTGTATTCTCCGCTCGCGGGATCGAAGGTCTCGAACACGAAAGCCCTGGCAAGCTGCGGCAGATATTTTTCCGCCGGGTCTTCGAGCGAGAGCAGGCCGCGTTCGACGAGCTGCATCGCCGCCGTCGACGTGACCGGCTTCGTCATCGAAGCAATTCGAAACAGCGCGTCGAGGGTCATCGGTCGGTTCGTGGCAAGGTCGGCCGTCCCGAAGGCGCCCTGATATATGAGGCGCTTGCGGTCGGCGGCAGCCGCAACGACGCCGGCGATATCGTTCCGCATCACAGCGTCACGCAGGGTTGCGTCGATCTGTTGGGACACCGTCTGCGTCACGATTGGCGACCGCTGCGTTTCGCCGGCGGATATTGTCGGACCTTGCTGCGCGGCGGCGCGCCGCACACACCCTGCCGCCGCAAGGCCCAGCCCGACCCCCTTGAGGAAACGACGACGTTGCATGGTCATCCTCCGAAACCGCCGGTTGGGCCCGCCGCTGATGGCATGGCGGTCGAGGCCGGTCAATGCTCGCGGCCGTCCGGTGTCGCGCCAATTCGATCTATGGAAATGACGGGAGTGACGTAGAGCGGGATGCGTTCAGGTTGAAACGCCTCCCGCTCGATTTCTTTTTGCGCATCCGTCGCGGACTGCGCTCGACGACGGATGCGTGTTGATTTTGCGCAATGATCTTGTCCGAAAAGTCTGCAACTTTACGGGGTCATGCGCTAGAATTTCTTCGAATTCCAACGGCGCGTTTTGGCCGATCGGGACATGGAGGCTTCAATGCCGGCGAAGGACGGCAGAAACCAAGCCTTGGAATATCTGCCCGATTTGCCGCCCCGGTCGGATTACGACCGGCCGGCACCCGAACCGGCAACGCCGCAGGCCCCCCCGTCAGACTTGGGCATATCGAGCCTGACCCGATTGTTCATGTGGGCAAACGGCGCGCTCTTGCTTTTTGTCCTGATCGGTTTCGCGACCGATACGACGCTCATTGTCATGGGCCTGGTCCCGAGCAGCGATCGGGTCATCGACGCCAAGGTCGTCATTGCGGTGATCGCGGCAGTGGCCGTTCAACTCAGCGCCTTTGCGCTTTGCCTGTACAAGGAGCCGCGTCTCGCAACGGAAACCCTTCGTGAGGACGAGGATCGTGGCGCGTAGCCCGGATCGAGCGCCGTCTGGTGATCATAGCTGGACGCGGCAAAGCCGGCGCGAAATCCGGGGACCGCATGCGCTAGACTCTCGGTCCCGGGTTTCCTTTCAGTCAACCCGGGCTACGGCTAAGGCGGGCGGCCAGTCTGGGCGACGACACCGAGCGCGGCGACGATCAAGGTTGATTCCCACCTCTTGTGACCTGTGGTGAGGTGTGACCTGATTCCGAGGCGCGTTTGAACACGCGCGATCCTGCCCGTCACGGATATCGGCCTTCCTCGACATGCCCACCCCCGGCCTGCGCCTCAGCGACGAACAGCGGCTCGACTGGCTCCGCCTCATCCGCAGCGAGAATGTAGGGCCACGCGGTATTATGGCGCAAGCGCCACAAGGGCCACGCAGTGGTTCTGACGTCTGCATTCTCTAGTTTTGGTTGTGTTAAGTTCCCGCCACTTCTCGGAGGGCGGAATGCGGTACGATCTCTTCCGGTTGATCATGCTTGAGCGCAGCCAAACAGAGCTTTGGGTGCGCGACATGACTCGCGCCGCCGACGAAGGCGTGCCCGCGCGCGAATGGTGGCTGCGGCAGATTTTTAGTCAACGCCTCGCCTTCACTCATCACGGGACGCCTTTTCACTTTGTGCCAGAAAGCGGGCCGTTGGCGTCTGTCCAAGACAGCGGGTTGCCGGCAATCGATCCCGCTTCAAAAATGATCATCGGAAAAATCGGCCGCGTGCTGCACCTTACCGAGAACGCTCCGCCGGAAGATGATCTAGCTGAAATTGAACGCGACACATGGAAAGCTGCGGCTGTCATCATTGATCCGACCGCTCACGATAATGGGCAAATGCTTGCGATGGAGGTTGACGGCAGGGTTGGCCAGCCGATCAGCATCATGAAGTCGCTTGCTGGCCGCATCAATGCCAGCAGCCCTCCAGAGCCGCTCGTTATTGAAATCAACCCGATCGCTGATGCTGCAACATTTTGGGCGTTCGAGGCGGAGAATCGCGACGAGATAACGACCATCAAATTCGAATTAACCGCCCCGAATATGTTTGGGACGAGGAGCGAACTTGATGCGGAGCTAAAGGCCCTGCGCGATCATGAAAAGATGCGAAAGGCGAAGCTCGAATTAGAAAACCCGGACGGTCTCAAATTAGACACCGACCGGGTGCGGAATACAGTCAGCTACGCCCTTGAGGGCGGCGGTGACGGCGTAATAGCAAAAACAAAAACCGGAAAATCGTTCAACTCAAAAAGAAAAACCAAGAGAATTGTCATTCCGCCTCCCACTCCAGAGGAGATACCAGCGCGGCGCGAAAGCTTCGCGATGAAAGTCGAGCGGGCCATCGCTGGGATTTTCAGCCGTGACTAAAAGCATCGCGATATGCGCGCTCATCGCGGCCGCGGTAGTCGTTGTTGTCTGCGCGATCGTGAATTCATCTTATCTGAGCGACAAAAACGAATTTACTTACCACTTTGTGGGCTACGAGATATTAGAGCTGCTCGGGATCATTATGACCATCACGCTGGCGTCAGCCGCCAGCCTTCATCTGGAATTTAACAAGATCGAAGAGCGGTTTGGACGCCGTGGCCTCACAAAGAACTCGGCATGGCGTGAGACAAGGGGCCTACTGGCTTATTGGAGCCTTTCTGCTTGCGCTGGCAATCGTGGTCACCAAGCCGCTACTTCCAGAATCAGAGCCTCTGCAAGCGATCGCCAACGGAGTAGCTTTGATTATTGTGCTGTTCAACGTGTTGGTCCTTTTAGAGATGACGCAGCTCGCCTTTGCGATTTAGCCAGAGATTAAAGAGGATTAATCCTCCATGGCCTCCGCAACCGGCCCGCAAATTCCGTTCTCTAAAAACTGAATGCCCGCCTCCTCCAGCGCGCGCCGCATGGCATCGAGGTTATTCTGGATCGGCGTCCGCTTGCCGGCTTCGTGATCTTTGACGGTGCTCAGGCCGACCCGCGCTTTCTCGGCAAGATCGCCTTGCGTCCATCCCAGCCACCCGCCGGCGGCACGGCTTTGTTCGGGCTTCATGCCCCACGGACATAGACTTTTTTTTGGCACAAGTCAACTTTTTTAGTTGACGTAGTCTAAATCAGACTATATAGCTTATGTCATCCAAACGGGTTGACGTAAGCTTTTATGTCACAACATTTCCTCCTTTCCCCGGCTGCAAAGACCCTGAGCCTCGCTCAGGTCTTCCGCATGTCGGATGCAGAGGCGGAAACGATGTTCTGCCGGCTTCGTTGGGCCGACACGGAAGGCAAGCCGGTTTGTCCCCACTGCGGCGGCCTTGATGCCTATGCAGCGCGGCGGCCGAATGGTTCGCTCCGCTTCCGTTGCCGGGGTTGCAAAAGTGATTTCACGGTCACGTCGGGCACGCTGTTCGCCTCGCACAAGCTGCCGCTGAAAGCCTACCTCGCGGCGATTGCGATCTTCGTGCAACGAGGTCAAGGGCAAGTCGATGTTGGCGCTGTCTCGCGATATCGGCACGTCTTACAAAACGGCCTTCGTGCTCGCGCACAAGATGCGTGAGGCAATGGCCGCAGAGCTGAAGGGCCGCATGGTCGGCGGCGAAGGCAAGGTCGCCGAAGTCGATGGCGGTTATTTTGGCGGCTACGTGCGGCCGGCGAATATCCGTATCAACCGCCGCGATCGGCGCTTCTCCGAACACCAAAGCGGCAAGCGGAAAGCCGTTGTCGTGATCCGCGAGCGCGAGCGGCCATTCACTCCCTGCCGTGTTCCGCACCGAAGCCCAAGCGCTGTCATTCATCCGGGCGCGCGTCGCTCAAGGGCACAACGATCAATGCCGACGAAAGCGGCGCCTGGAACGGCTTGCACGGCCACTACGAAATGAAGCGCATCAACCATCAAGAGGCGTATTCACTCGACGGCGCTTGCACCAACTGGGCAGAGACATTCTTTAGTCGGATGCGGCGTGCCGAAATCGGCCATCACCACCACGTCGCCGGCCCGTACTTGTTGCGGTTCGCTCAGGAAGCATCGTGGCGCGAAGACAATCGGCGCTTGTCGAATGGCGAGCAAGTCAATCGTGTCGCTGGTCTGGCGATGGCGTCGAAGCAATCGATCGATTTCTGCGGCTACTGGCAACGGCACATCACATCCGCTTGAACAACAACAATCTTTTTCCGTATACCGAACGTTAACCAGGATGCGGCCCACCTTTGCGTCGCGCAGAGACAGGCCTAATCATCGGTGGTAACTCTCGCCGTCACTGAGCGATAGGATGCTCACCGCAGCAGGGAGCGAGAAGATGAACGACACATTGACGCATCCGCTTGATGCCGATCTGAAGGCATACGAGCGTGAAAAAGCAAATTTGGAAAAGACCTATCCTGGAAAATTTGTCGTCTTCAAAGACGGCAACTTCGTTGGGGCCTGGAACGTCGAACGCTGCTGCCGCCGATGCGATTGTCCGTTTTGGGCGCGGTCCCTATCTGATCAGACAAGTTGGAGCGCCACGCCCTACACTTCCGGCCTCGGTTCTCTTTCGAAATCCGGCAGCAGCTTAATGCCGATCGCAGACTGCGGGTTCCCGCCAGTCAGCCTGGCGGGGCAGCCTGGTCCTGGAATGGCACCACAGATAATTCTCGGGCCCTCAGATGCTCGCATCCAAGGGACCAACGACGCATGTTGAGATAGGATTTGACCCGGGCTTTTTTCACCCCGACCCCACTCAAGTGCAAGCGGCGCTGGCTGCTCTAAATGCAGCCGCGCGGCCAGCAGCAACATTGGTCGAAGCATTAATTGATACTGGCGCAAGCGATAGTGCAATCGATGATGAGCTAGCGCGGCAATTACAGCTTCCGATGATTGATCACGTTGATGGCTCAGGCATCGGGGGCCAAGAAAAATTTGACGTATACCTCGGATATATTCGTATCGCCGCCTTAGGATTTTTCCAATACGGACGTTTCATGG
Organism: uncultured Alphaproteobacteria bacterium; assembly: GCA_963844635.1. Taxonomy (GTDB): domain Bacteria; phylum Pseudomonadota; class Alphaproteobacteria; order Rhizobiales; family Xanthobacteraceae; genus JAJPKK01. The sequence goes on along the minus strand of CAWJPD010000004.1, from coordinate 382,259 downwards.
GCGTCAGACTGCGGGCAGGAAAACAACCGCATCAGGCATTAATCGGGCGCAGTCTTTTGGCTTCAATGGTTCTCGTTTATGATGGTCGCGATGGGTCCGTGCGGCTAGCTGTGTAGCTTCCACCTTCCCGGCACGCCTTGCCCCACCCGCACCACCGTCTTGCCTGCGTGATTGTCCAAACTCGCCCGCAATCCGCTCTCGATCCCCTTGCGCTGCTTTGGCGTGGCGCCGCGGCCGTCCAATAGGGCGTTGGCGATCTCGGTCACGGACATGGGCGCGGCGGCCTTGCGGAGCACGTCCAGGGCGGCACGGAATAGTGTGCCCCGCTTGAACCACGGATTGCCGGTGACGCGCCTGCGGGGCGCGATCGCGCGGGCATTGAACTCGGGATCGAACATGCGGATGACGGCTTCAACCGCGAGGGCATCGGCCGCGAGCCGTTTCGTCTGGCGCTTGTTCTCAAGGATGCGCCCACCGATGTCCGCGTGAAGGCGGATCAGGAACGGGACGGCCGGATGTTTCGCATGGGGGCGGAAGGCATGCGGCATGCCGAAAATGTGGCGGCGCCGCCGTCAGAACGCTTGTGGCGCTTGCGCCATAATACCGGGGCCACGGACGTTTCGCACGCTGGTCAATGCCTATGGCGGCGCGCGGGGCGCCCTCGAAGCTTTGCCTGCGCTCGCTCGACGTGGCGGCGCAATCCGGCAGATGCGGGTCTGCACGCGCGAGGAAGCGGAAGTCGAGATTGCCGACACCGCGCGGCTCGATATCGCATTCGTCGCGCTCGGAGAGGCCGCCTATCCGGCCCGCCTGCAGGCCATCGATGACGCCCCGCCGCTGCTCGCGGTTCGTGGAAATCTTAGTGTGCTGCAAGTCCGAATGGTGGCGGTCGTCGGGTCTCGCAACGCTTCGGCCGCTGGTATGAAAATCGCCGAGCGGCTTGCCTACGATCTCGGCGCTGAGGGATTCGCCATCGTGTCCGGGCTTGCGCGCGGCATCGACGCCGCTGCCCATCGGGGAAGCCTCAAAAGCGGTACGGTCGCGGTGCTCGCCGGAGGCCACGAGCACGTTTACCCGCCCGAGCATGTGCCGCTCCTCAATCAGTTGATCCTGGCGGGGGCGGCGCTGACGGAGATGCCACTGCGCTGGGAGCCGCGCGGACGCGACTTTCCGCGCCGCAATCGCCTGATTTCCGGGTTGGCGCTCGGCGTCATCATCATCGAGGCCGCCCGCAAATCCGGCTCGTTGATCACGGCGCGTCTCGCGCTGGAGCAGAACCGCGAGGTCTTTGCGGTGCCCGGATCGCCGCTCGATCCCCGCGCCGAAGGGACCAATGCCCTGATCAAGCAGGGCGCGGTGCTGGTCACGAAAGCAGAGGACGTGATCGAGGTGTTGCGGCCGATGATCGGTCAAGATCCGAGCGCGGTCGAAGAGCCGGAGGAAGCCGGGCCGCCGGTCGAGCCCTCTGCCGATATGCGCGTGCGCATCACGCAGCTGCTCGGACCCACTCCGGTCGGTGTCGATGACCTGATCCGCCTGTCCGGCGCGCCGCCGGCCGTGGTGCAAACAGCCCTGTTGGAACTGGAACTTGCGGGCCGCCTGGTGCGCCAGCGCGGTGGCCTGGTCGCACTCCTGTAACGACAGACTGGTGATTGGGCACGGCGTGTTTTCGTTTTCGACTCCCTTTCCCACTTACTGTCTGTCGTGGCGCGGCTTGACCGGGCCACCCAGTAACCACTGGCGTCGCAATCTGCAGCAGGCAGATCGACTTGATGGACTGCTTGTCGCTACCGATCCCATCTCACGGAGTACTGGATCGCCCGGTCAAGCCGGGCGATGACAATGGGCGAGCGTCGCAACTGGAATACTTGCGCAACTCGATCTTGGCGACGGTTTCGCGGTGGACCTCGTCCGGCCCATCGGCGAATCGCAGCGCGCGCGTATGCGCGAAAGCCTGCGCCAGGTGAAAGTCCTGGCTGACCCCGGCCCCGCCGCAAACCTGAATGGCGCGGTCGAGCACCTGTTGCGCCATGTTTGGCGCCACCACCTTGATCATCGCGATCTCCGCCCGCGCCGCCTTGTTGCCGACCGTATCCATGATGTGGGCGGCGTGCAGCGTCAGCAGCCGCGCCTGGTCGATCTCGATGCGCGATTGCGCGATGAGGTGGCGCGTCACGCCGTGGTCGGCGATCCGGCGGCTGAAGGTGGTGCGGTCGAGCGCGCGGCGGCACATGGTTTCCAGCGCGCGTTCGGCAACGCCGATCAGCCGCATGCAATGATGAATGCGGCCGGGACCAAGTCGCCCTTGCGCGATCTCAAAGCCGCGTCCTTCACCGAGAAGCAGGTTCTCCGCGGGCACGCGGACGTTTTCGAACGCGAGTTCGGCATGCCCGTGGGGCGCATCGTCATAGCCGAACACGCTGAGCGCGCGGATGGCCTTGACGCCCGGGATGTCGAGCGGGACCAGGATCATGGACTGGCGCCGGTGCGCTTCCGCGTCCGCATCCGTCATGCCCATCACGATCGCGATCTTGCAACGGCGGTCCATCGCGCCGGAGGTCCACCATTTGCGCCCGTTGATGACGTAGTCGTCGCCGTCGCGCCGGATCTCTGCCCGGATGTTGGTCGCGTCCGAGGAGGCGACGGCCGGCTCGGTCATTGCAAAGCATGATCGGATTTCGCCGGCGAGCAGAGGCTCCAGCCATCGCTGCTTCTGCGCGTCCGTGCCGTAGCGGATCAGGGTCTCCATATTGCCGGTGTCCGGCGCCGAGCAGTTGAACGGCTCGGCCCCGATCGGCGAGCGTCCCATGATCTCGCACAGCGGTGCGTATTCGAGATTGCTGAGTGCGTCGGGATCGTAGGCTTTTGGCAGGAACAGGTTCCACAGTCCGGCTGCCTTCGCCAGTGCCTTGAGCTCGGCCATGATCGGCGGCTCCGCCCATCGATTCTGGGCGGCTGCGATTTCGCGGGCGAACACGGTCTCGGCGGGATAGACATGCGTTTCCATGAACGCCGCGACGCGTGCCGTGAGTCTCCTGTGACCGCGGCGTCATCTGCATGGTGTAGGAGGGATAATCAGGTGGCATGCGGTGTCCTTCACCGTGCGCGTGCGGCGGCCCTTGCGGCCGAACGACAATGGCATACGCTGCTTCGCGGGTCCAAAGGCCCGCGCAGGGAGGCAAGCCCATGCACTTTGTCATCCATGCCGTCGACCGGCCGAATGCGCTTGAGACGCGCGCGAAACACTATCGCGTCCATCGCATTCATCTCGACGAGGCGGGCGATCATCAGGTCCATGTCACGACGGCAGGAACCCTGGTCGCGGAGGACGGCGAAACCCCGGTCGGCAGCCTGTTCATCCTGGAAGCGGAAAACCGGGCCGCCGTCGACGCTTTTATCAACAGCGATCCCTATCACATCAATGACGTGTGGCAGTCCGTGGACGTCCATTATTACAACAAAAAGCGCTGACACATTCCGTTTGGCTCGTCGTCGCCGGTCGTGAGGTTCGTACCTCCTTTTGCCAGGGATCTCCGGATGATCAACAAGCGGCTTTGCATGATGACGGGCCTGGCGGTCGGGCTCTGCACGATCGCCCCGTTGCCGTCGGGAGTGATCGCAGCCGAAGCGCTGGTCACCCAGGGTATCGGCACGACAAGCTGCGCGCGTCTGGCAGCTGACCTCAATCCAACGGAGGGACTGAGCAACCCGGTGAACGTCATGCTCTATGCATGGGCGCAGGGCTATGTCAGTGCCGCGAACATCGCCATGCTCGAAGCCGACGCCAAACACCTTGACATGAGCATGATCGATGAAGCGATTGTGCTCAATTTGGTGCAGAGTTTTTGCAAAGCGAACCCGGACAAGCGGCCGGTCGGCGCCATCGACGAACTGATCCGCAAGAGCGCCAAGCTCAAGGCCAGGTGGGTGCAGGGATCGGTCGAGTGGATCGAGTAGATGGAGTTGCGCGTGTGGTCTTAGGGTGGGTTAGCGGCGCTGCGCGGAGCAACCATCAGCCCGGCACAGCACGAGCCGCGTAACCCACCAACTTTCTTAACACGAATTCAGGTGGTGGGTTACGCGCCCGGCGCGGCAGGGTGTCATTGACACGCCGTGGACGGGCGCTAACCCACCCTACGAAGTCCCGGTCAATGGCTGTCGCGCGGGACGAATTTTTGCGCGACGCGCTGATACTTTATCGCCGGTTTGAGCACCATGCCGTCGGCAAGCTGGGAAACCATGCCGCGCTGGATTTCTTGCCAGGGAGTCTGGCTTGGCGGAATGCGAAAGGGCGCCTTCTCCAGCTCCACGCGGCGGCGCGCAAGTTCCATGTCGGACACGAGCATATCGGCGGTGCCGGCCTTCAGGTCGATGCGAATGCGGTCGCCGCTGCGCAGCAAGGCGAGGCCACCACCGACCGCTGCTTCCGGCGAGGCGTTGAGAATTGACGGCGAAGCCGATGTCCCGCTCTGGCGGCCGTCACCGATGCAGGGCAATGACAGAATCCCGCGTTGAATCAGCGCGGCCGGCGGCTGCATGTTCACCACTTCGGCCGATCCCGGATAGCCGATCGGGCCGGTGCCGCGGATCACCAGCAATGTGTGCTCGTCGATGCCGAGTTTCGGGTCATCGATGCGGGCGTGATAGTCCTCCGGGCCGTCAAACACGACGCACGGCCCTTCGAAGGCGTCAGGATCGGACGGATTCGACAGATACCGTGCGCGGAAGGCGTCGGAGATCACGCTCGTCTTCATGATCGCGCTGTCGAACAGGTTGCCGCGCAGCACCTTGAATCCCGCATCGCGCTTGAGGGGCTGGTCGTAGGCGCGGATCACTTCCGGGTCTTCGCGCTTCGCGTGCGCGATGTTTTCGCCCAAGGTGCGTCCGTTCACGGTCAGTGCGTCGGCGTGAATCACCCCCGCCGCCACCAGCTCGCGCAGCACCGCCGGCAGGCCGCCGGCGCGGAAGTAATCCTCGCCCAAAAATTTGCCGGCCGGCTGCATGTCGACCAGCAGCGGAATGTGATGTCCGATCCGCTCCCAGTCATCGACCGTGAGTTCGATCCCGACGTGACGCGCGATCGCATTCAGGTGGATCGGCGCATTGGTCGACCCTCCGATCGCCGAGCAGGCGACGATGGCGTTTTCGAACGATTTGCGGGTGAGGATATCGCACGGCTTAAGGTCCTCGTGCACCAGCGCGACCGCGCGCAACCCGGTCTCGTAGGCGATCTGCCCGCGCTCGCGATAAGGCGCCGGGATGGCCGCGCAGCCGGGCAGCGACATGCCGAGCGCTTCCGCGAGCGCGTTCATCGTCGACGCAGTCCCCATCGTGTTGCAGTGCCCGATCGACGGCGCAGAGGCAGCGACAATGTCGATGAATTCCCGGTAGTCGATGCGGCCTGCCGCGTGCGCCTCGCGCGCCTGCCAAATCACGGTACCGGAGCCGATGCGCTCGCCGTTTCGCCAGCCGTTCAGCATCGGGCCGCCAGAGAGTACGATTGCGGGAAGGTTGACGGTCGCCGCCGCCATGATCGCGGCCGGCGTCGTCTTGTCGCATCCGGTCGTCAGAACGACGCCGTCCAGCGGATATCCGAACAGCACCTCGACGAGGCCGAGATAGGCGAGGTTGCGGTCGAGCGCCGCCGTCGGCCGTTTCCCGGTCTCCTGGATCGGGTGCACCGGGAACTCGAAGGCGATCCCGCCGGCGTCACGGATGCCATCGCGGACGCGCCGGGCGAGCTCGATGTGATGGCGGTTGCAGGGCGCGAGATCGGAGCCGGTCTGGGCGATACCGATGATCGGCCTGCCGCTCGTCAACTCGTCCCGGGACAGGCCGTAATTCAAATAACGCTCGAGATAGAGCGCCGTCATGCCGGGATTGTTCTCGTTGTCGAACCAAAGCTGCGAACGCAGGCGCGGTTGTGTCATGTCGCCCGTCCCTTTGACCTTTTTCCTCCCCCGCGTGCGGAGGAGGTCAGCGACGAAGTGAGCCGGGAGGGGGCGCCGCGACATAAAGCCCCTCCACCGCGCTACGCGCGGTGCCCCTCCCCCGCTTCGCGAGGATTGAGGTGTCGCGCGCAACGCTTGTCCCCCTCCCCTTCCCCGGTCCGCTGCGTTCCGCGAGGGAGCAATTAGGTCAAGTGGTCTGCGCCCGCCCGACCGTGTCGGCCATGGTGGCGCCGCGCGCCCCGAGCGGTTTCTCGTGTCCGATCGTGGTGTCGCGCGCGGTCTGGTGCTCGATCTCGGAATTCAGTTCCGCGCCGAGCAGGATGACAATAGCGGACATCCACATCCACATCATGGTTCCGATTGCCGCGCCGAGCGAGCCATAGGTCGCATCGTAATTGGCGAAATTGGCGAAGTACCAGGACAGCAGCGCCGAGCCGGCGAACCAGGTGAGCGTCGCAAACACGGCGCCGACGCTGATCCATTTCCATTTCGCCTCCCGGCGGCTCGGACCGTAGCGGTAAAGAATTGAAAGGCCGAGCAGCATCGGCAGCATGAGCGCCGGCCAGCGCGCAAGCCGAATGATCGTTTCGGTCGATCCGCCAAAGCCGGCGCGCGCCAGCACCAGCGGGGTGACGACAACGGCGCCGACCGCGATCAGGAGCGCGATGATTCCAGTCAGGGTGTAGACAAGCGACACCAGGTTCAAGCGGATGAAGCTGCGCTTCTCGCTTTCCTCGTAGACGACGTTGAGTGCGTCCATCAGCGCCTTCATGCCGGCATTGGCGGTCCACAGCGCGAAAGCGATGCCGATGGCGAAGCTCAGCCCAAGCTTGAAATCGCCTTTGGCGACGACGCGGGCGATCTGGTCCTGAACGATCGAATAGGCGTCGGCCGGCATCACGCTGGCGAGGAAGTCGAGATGATCATTGATGGTCGCTGGACTCGCAAACAGTCCATAAAAGGACACCAAAGCGGTGACTGCCGGAAACAGCGCCAACAGCCCATAGAATACGACGCCGGCCGCAATCGCGAGCAGCCGGTCGTCCGAGGTCTGGTTGACGGTACGCCAGAAGATATCGATCCATCCTTTCCATGGAATCTCATGGGGGGACGCCGCCCGACGTCCGCGGCCGCGCTCCTGCGCGCGCTTGAAGTGAACCGCAAGCGGCTCTCGTCGGCTCGGAGAACCGCCGATCGTTGCGGAAGGCGCTCGCTGGCGTCGCCGCGGCGTGTCGCGGGCAAACAATCCGACTGCGGAAGCCGCGGCAACCAGCAAGAGGGATGTGGCAAAGGATGGCGAGCCGTGATGGCCAGATGCCAGTCCGGTCCCGAGCGAGGATTTGTGAGTGAGGTCGGTCATGCCAGCCCCTGTGCCGAAGTAAATTCTGCGGAACGCAGTCAACGTGTCGCGCGGCGAAGACCAATCAATCGGCTCCCCTGGCGAAGACAGTCAAAACGCAGTGGGAAAGACAATCAACATGCCGTCGCCGCAAAATGTCGCGCCGGCGAATCAACCCCAAGAAAATGCGTTCCCGCGCGTATAGCCCAGGGCATGCGAGAAAACAGCCTCGATGTTTGACCGGTATCCCCTTCTCACCTCTACCCGGGCGTTTGAGCCAGCAAGCTTGGCCAAGGTCGGCGTCAGGCGCGCGCTGCAGCGGCCTTTCTCGATTTGGTGCGGGAATGTGAACGCGACCCGCGCGACCCGGCGGGCGATCGACTGCTTGACCGATTCGAGCGTGTGCTCGCGCGGGAACGCCCGCCAGGGCTCTTGGAGCGCGTGCTCGACGCGCGGGAACGCCCGCCGGCACTCTTGGAGCGCGTGCTCGACGAACGGGTGCGTCCGCCGGTAGTCTTGGAGCGCGTTCTTGCGGGACTGGACTTGGTCCGTGACGACGACTTCGTCGTCTTGCCGCGCGTGGTCTTGCTGCTTGCCTTGCGTCCGCGCGCGCCGACGTGAGACTTGCCCTCTGCCTCTTGCTGATAGGTGCGGCCGCTCGCTTCCTTCCGTTTGGATTTGGCAAGGTTCTTCTTGTTCTCGCGGCTGCTCGCATATTTAGACGCACCCGACTCCTTCAATGCGATCGCGATCGCCTGGCGGCGGCTTTTGACCTTGCCACCCTTTCCGCCCCGTCCACTCTTGAGTTCGCCATGCTTGAACTCGTGCATGACACGTCCGGTGGTCTTGCGCCGGCTGGTGGTCGTCTTGGCCATGGCATTTCCTCACTTTCATCTTCTTCGAGGGTGCGATGCGCTGGAGCTGGCGGGTGTTCAGCGCCGTCAATCCTGCTCGGCTGGCTCCTTCGACTGCTCGGCGGCTTCTTCATTGATCCCGTCCTCGGCGAGCGTGGCCAGCAACTCGTCAGCCTTCTTTTCCTCTTCGAGCGTTTCATTCAGCAGCGGCACGGCATCGTCGAGGCCCATAACGCCGGCCCAGGCGATCAGCGTGCCGTAGCGAGCAATCTCGTAATGCTCTGCCGCCTGGGCCGCGGCCAGGATGCCGGCGTCGCGCACAGCCTTGTCATCGACCTCTTCGATCACTTCTTCGCCCTCGGCGATGATGCCGAGAATTGCTTCGCACTTCTTGGCGCGCGGCTTTTTGTCGATCATTTCGAACACCTTCTCCAGGCGTTCGACCTGTCCCTCGGTTTCGTCGCGATGGTTGGTGAAGGCTTCGGCGAGCTTTTCGTTCGCGCTTTTCTTCGCGAGTTTCGTCAGCGCCTTCAGCAACTGCTTCTCGGCATAATAAATGTCTTGCAGGTGAGCGTAGAAGAGTTCGTCAATGGATTTCATGGCGTTGCTCCTGGGAACCCGACTTCACTCGCCTAATCGGATGCTCTCCAATAAGTTCCCGGGTGCTCGCGTTTTGTCGCCGGTGCTGGGGCTGCTCGCGGCCGTGAGCGACTGGGCGCGGCCATAAATCGGTTCATGAATCAGTCATTGAGGGGCAAAAGTTGCCATGGCGCGTTTCGGAAATCCCGAAAGCGCCGTAATGCAGCTGGTCATCTCGGTTGCGGCGGCGACGCCGACCGCGCTGACGTTCAGGTCGTGCCGTAAAGCCAGGCCATGCCGTCATAGGCCTTGGTCCGGCGTGCGGCCGTGGAGCGCCTGGTAGCGCAGCTCCGCGGTAACACCGGCGGCATGGTAGAACTCGCCATAGACGCGCGCCATGATCTGCACCCGGCCGGTGCGCAGATAGCGCTGCTGCTCGTAGGCCTTGAAGGCGCGCGGGAATGTCGTGCGGGCATCGCCGCCACCTTTTCCGCGAGCGCACACCGCGTCTTCGCTCGCCATGCAGGCGCCCTGGGCGAGGTATTGCAGCATCGGATGGGCGGCATCGCCGAGCAGCGTGACGCGGCCCTTCGACCAGTCCTTCACCGGCTCGCGGTCGCACAGCACCCACATCCGCCAGGTTTCGATGCGTTCGAGGAGCCGCAGCACTTCCGGACGCTGGCCATTGAAGCGCTTCCATAGCTCCGTCGGCGATCGCCGACGGCGTTCCAGCCTTCGACGTAGCGGTCGGAATGAAACACCGCGACGAGGTTGTAGAGCTCGCCGCGGCGCAGCGGATAATGCACGAAGTGCGTCTTCGGCCCGGCCCACAGCACGACGTCGGGACGCCACAGGTCTTCCGGCACCTCGGCGCGCTTGAGCACCGCGCGGTAGGCGATATGGCCTGATACGCGCGGGGCGCCGTCGCCGATGATCACGGCCGCGCACGCGCGACCACATGCCGTCGCAGCCGATGAGCGCACGCCCGCGCACCTCGTCGCCGTCTTCGAGCCGGACGCGAGACGCCGTCGCCGTGGTCGGTGAAGTCGACGACTTTGCGATTGTTCTCCAGCCAAACGAGATCGTTGCCCTGGCAGGCGCGCAGATAGACGCCGTGAATGTCGGCGCGGTGCGTCACCGCATAAGGCTGGCCAAAGCGTTTCTGGAACGGCTCGCCGAGCGGGATCGTCGTGATCTCAGCTCCCGAAAGCGCGTCGCGCATCTCGAGGCGCGGCGGCACCCAGGCGTCGGCAAGCATGTCCGCCTTGAGGCCGATGCGTTCGATCGCATGAAAGATGTTCGGGCCGAGCTGGATGCCGGCGCCGAGTTCCTTGAATTCCGGCGCCTGTTCGAAGACCCGCACGGAAAAGCCCTTGCGAGCCAGCGCATAGGCGGCGACAAGACCGCCGATGCCGCCGCCGGCGACGAGAAAAGGCAGGTCGTCGCCATTCGTCCGCGCCATGTCCGGCTCCTTTGCGTTCCTGCCGACCAGGACACGGGAGACGTGACACCGCAATCGGCACCTCGCGGAAAGCGCAAGACTTATGTGGGACAGGCGCTTCCGGCAACCGCGCATCAGGGGGCCGACCTGCGCGTAGGCGGACCAAAGGAGGCTGGGCCGATCCGCGGCTTGGACATGGCTCAAGCAGGGCTCAGGCAAGAAGCCCCTTCCGGTCCGAGTGCGGACTGGCTATGATGAGGAGCTTTCGCGACATGGATGCGTGCAACGCAGCCAAGCTGGAAAGGGAACCCCAATGAAAACTACGACTGTACTCTCGATTATTGCCTTGTCTGCGACTGCGCTCGGTGTTTCGACCGGTGCCCAGGCGCAGCAGGCCAAGAAGCTGTTCTTCGAAGGCGACATCGTGCGCCATGCATTGCCGAACCAGGCCGGGCCGTTCTGCGTGCTCAGCAATCAGTACAAGCGCAACGAGGCGGTTGCCTTCCGCATCCGTATCCTCGAGCCGAACGGCGAAGTGGCCGACAACAAGGCCATCAAGAGCGTTTCCGTCGAACTCGGCAACGGCGAAAAGCTTCCGGCCAAGTACGGCGGACACGGCATGCCACCGACCGATTTCTTCTGGTCGCTGTTCTGGACCATTCCGGCCAACCAGCCGACCGGCACGATTGGCTACAAGGTCGTCGCCACGATGAATGACGGGTCGACCGTCGAATGGAAGCCGTTCAACCGGCCGACGACCGAATTGATGGTGGTGGACGGGACGCCGGAACCGAAAAAGTAAGGTACGCCGGAAGGTAAGGTGAACCGCCCTTGTCATGCCCCGCGAAAGCGGGGCATCCTGCTTCCGAACATGGCCCAGACACTCGATTAGGAGCAAGACATGACTCGTGGCGGCCTCCGGCTTGCCGGCGTCGCATCCGCGTTGCTGGCGGCGGCACTGATGCACGGACAAGCGGTCGCGGCGCCTGCCGCGGCTGCGCTCGGGCCCGAAGTGACGGTTGGCGAGCCGCAGAACGGCTATGTCGGCCGTCTCGAAGCCTCTCCCGAAACACGCGCCTGCCGGGACACCGGTGACGCTCACCGCCGAGGGGTTGCCGCCCGGCCAGGAATTTCAACTGGTCTGGAGCACGGCGACCGGCGAATGGAAAGTTGCCGACGCGGAATATCACGGCCGCGAGTTCACGCCCGTATCTTACCAGATCGCCAAAGCACGGTCCGACGACACCGGGCATCTGACGGCGACTTTCATCGCGCCCGAAGATTACGGCTTTCTGCACGATATCGTGCTGCAACAGGGCAAGCGGCTGTTCACGCAGGTCGGCTTCAATCTCGACATGACCATCGATGTGACGCCGAAAAGCGGCCCCCCCGGCACGCCGATCAGGATCGACGTCAAAGGCATTGGCTATTGGTCGCTCTATAATTCGTGGGACGTAGTCTACGACAATAATTTCACCGGCTGGATATCGGCGGTGACGACGAAGGGTTCGGCGAGTTTCACCATCCCCGCGACCGGCGGTCCGGGCCAGCACATCATCGAGGTGCTGCATGGCGAGCTGACGGTTCCCTATCGCAATCCGGAGCAGAACCCGGCTCCCGGGCGGCCGCGCTTCGAATTCCAATTCACCGTCACCGATGGCGCGCCGGTGTTGCCGCCAGCTCCGGAGCAGCAGGCTCAGAAGGTGGTTCGCGTTCTGCCGCCTCAGGGCGAACTCGTCGCCACGCCGCAATTTTCCGGTGTCGGCGAGTCGGCCTTGGTCCGCGGGGGCGGGTTGCAGCCGGGCAAGAGCTACGAACTGAACTGGACCCGGGTCATCGGCAATCGCATGACCGGACAGGGCTGGGAGGAAGCCTCCAAGCCGGTGGCGCGCGCCACTGCCGATGCTTCCGGCCGAGCTGAATTCCGGTTCGATACGCCAGACGATCTCGGCGGGATTCATGGTTTGTGGATCGACATGTCGGCCGGTGGCCGCGCCGGCAAAACCACCGCGGCGGACGCGGACGCGCCAGCGAGCGTCCCTAAAAAGATCGGGGCCTATTGGATCAAGCCGACGGCACTTCCGCTCGATATCGCCAGCGGGCCGGTGGGCACGACCTTCACCGTTCACCTCAAGGGCGTCGGTTGGACCGAGACCGCCAACATCTATCATGTGGTGTACGACAACAACTACACGGGCTATGTGTGCGCGTTCAACAGTCAGGGCGATGTCCAGATCATCATGAAAGCGACTGGAGCGCCGGGCATGCACTACATCGATCTCTATCCAGGCATCTACAAGGGCACCGAAACGCGGCCGAACAATTTCCGCATTCCGCAGCTCACCTATGCGGACGACCATCCGGGCGAAGACCTCCCGGCGTTCCACTTCGCATTCGAAGTGACGCCGCCCAGCCAGCGCGCGGAGCTCGCGAAATAAGTTTCCTTCGCGGCGCGCCATAAGCGCAGCGCATTGGGTGCTTTGACTTGCAAGGGCGCATTCCTTTGACGCGCATGGCAGTGGCGCAAAGCATGCCGCGGGTCTCGCACAGCCGGCATGTCACGGCACCATTATCGAGGGAGATATCAACGGCCCTTCTGCGAAAAAGCGGCTTGCTGGGCTTGCACATCAATCCCTGACGGCGCAGTTGAAGCCGCGTCGAACACGACCATGTGCAAACCAGAAGGATGGCCCGCGTGAAGCAGGGCGGACCGAGACAACCGGGCGGCGGCCGACAAATGGCGGGACCGCGTCATGCGGATCGCGGGCGAAAGCGCCAAGCGGATCGATTTGCGCCCAAACGCGGGGGCCCGCGTCGCGCTTCCGGCAGCTCTTCCAGCACGCGCAAATCTGCCGAGCCGCGCCAGCCGAAACCGCTTGGCCATGTGGCACCGGGCGGGGAACGGCCGTTCACCAAGAGCTTGCGTCCGCCGCCTTCCCAAGATTCCGCACCGGTCGGGCGGCGGCAGAGCGGCAACGCGTCGTCGACCGATGTTTCAGGCGAGCCGACCCCGGTGCAAACCGTTCGCGTCGGCGCCGACGAGTTCGGAATGCGCGTCGATCGCTTCCTGGAAGCGAAATTCCCCGACCTGTCCTTTTCCCACATCCAGCGCGTGATCCGCAAAGGCGAGCTGCGCGTGAACGGTCGCCGCGTCGACGCCAAGGACCGGTTGGAGGAAGGGCAATCTGTGCGCATCCCGCCGCTTCGGCTCACGCCGCCAAAGGGCATCGGCCTCTCCGAGGCCGAGCTGAACACGCGCGCGTTCCTGCGCGCGATCACCCTCTACGAGGACGCCGACGTGCTGGTGCTGGACAAGCCAATGGGGCTTTCCGTGCAGGGCGGCTCTGGCACTGTGCGCCATGTTGACGGCATGCTCGACGTATTGCGCGAGGGCAATGGCCAGCGTCCGCGCCTCGTGCATCGTCTCGACAAGGACACCTCCGGCTGCCTGCTTGTCGCCAAAACACGTTATGCCGCGGCAGCGCTGTCGGACGTGTTTCGCACGCGTGCGGCACGCAAAATCTACTGGGCGCTGGTCGTCGGCGTACCGCGCCCTCGGCAAGGCCGCATTTCCACGTTTCTTGCCAAGGAGAGCCGCGAGGACGAGCAGTTCGTGCGCATCGCGCGGCATGGCGAGGAAGGCGCGAGCCACGCCGTGACCTATTATGCCGTAGTCGAGACTTCCGCGCGGGAGGTCGCGTGGCTGTCGCTGAAGCCGGTGACCGGCCGCACCCATCAACTGCGTGCGCACCTCGCCCATATTGGCCATCCGATCCTCGGTGACGCGAAATATTTCAACAAGGAGAACTGGGCGCTCCCGGGGGGTCTGCAGAACCGGCTGCATCTCTTGGCGCGGCGCATCACCGTCCCGCATCCGCGCGGCGGCATCATCGATGTCACGGCACCGCTGCCGCCGCATATGGCGCAGAGCTTCAACTTGCTCGGCTTCGACGCGAAGCGCGACGATCCCGTCGAGAATGCGCCCGAGACTTAGCGCATGATCCCGTAAAGTTGCAGGGCGATTCAAAAATCACGGGCAACGCGATTTCTCGTGATGAGGAGCGGTGATTTGTTTGCGAAGAACGCCATAGGAGCCGGCATGGGCGAGAGTAGCGAGTATCAGCGCTGGCAGAAGCGCTTTTCCGTGCCGGAATATGTGTTCGGGACGGCGCCGAACGCGTTCCTCAAAACGCAGGCGAACTTGCTCCCGAGCACAGGCACGGCGCTCGCCATCGCCGATGGCGAAGGCCGAAATGGCGTTTGGCTCGCCGAGCGAGGCCTCGACGTGCTCTCGATGGACTGGTCGCCGGCCGCGCAAGAGAAGGCAAAGGCGCTTGCCCAGAGCCGCGGCGTTGGTCTGCGCACCGCATTGGCGGACCTCGTGAGCTGGCAGTGGTCACCGGCCGAATATGATGTGATCGTCGGGATCTTCTTCCAGTTTCTCACGCCGGACGAGCGGGCGCACGTCTTTCAAGGCATGTTCGAGGCGTTGCGGCCGAACGGCGTGCTGCTGATCCAGGGCTATCGTCCCGAACAGCTGCGCTACAAGACGGGCGGTCCCTCGCAGGTGGAGAACCTTTACACCCGCGGGCTCCTCGAATCCGCCTTTGCCGGGCTGTCCGAGATTCACATCGAAGAACACGACAGCATGACCGACGAAGGTACCGCCCATGTCGGCATGGCCGCGCTGATCGATTTCGTCGGCCGAAAATAGAGCGGCGACGTCGCGGCTCGGGCCGGTTCGCCTCACGCCTGCAATAGCGCACGCAATCCGGAGACCGGTCCGAAGCTGTCGAGGTTCATGAGCGCGGCGATCAAAGTCTTGGCGCGGTCGCTGCCGAGCACCGGCGCCATCAGGTCGAGCGCCTTGGCTTCGACCTCCTGTGCGTCCATCGGGTTGCCCGGCGTGCCGCGCACCTCGTAGGTGCGGTGCACGAGCGAGCGCCCGTCGGCGGTTTCGATGCGCACTATCGATTGCCGCGCCGGGACTGCCTTCGCCAATTCCTGGTTCGGCACCGCTTCGATCAGCTTGCGGATGGCAAGCACTTTTGGGTCGCGCATGCGCGCGACGTCATGCACGCTCGCGAAGGTGACGCCGCCGTCCACGATCATCAGCGCAACGAGGTGCTGCAGGCAGATATCGGGAATGGTGCGGTTGTCGACGATGTGAAGACGGTCGGCCGGCATGTCGACGGTGATCCGCCTGATGCTGCCGGCGCGCACGGCCTCGTCTGCGAGCAAGATGGTCACGGAATCCAGCACCGACTGGAGCGGCGAGCCGACGCACCATTTCTTGATCGAGGTGTTGATGATCTCGAAGCGGGTGCCGAGGTCGGCGACGAGCTGCTCCGGCGCCGGCTTGTCGCCGAGCGCCGTGAACACATTCTGCTCGCCGGCAAACGGGTCCTCGACCGCCGTGAAGCCGGACGCGATCATCGTCGCTGCGGTGACGCCGTTGCGCGCGCCCATGCCGCCGAAATCGAACGCCTTCTCGATATGCTCGGGATCGCGCTCCCAATACGGAATGCCGGAGGCCTGTTGCGCGGCGAACGAGAAGGCGTGGCGCACTTGGCGTGGATCGAGCCGCAGCGTGGCGGAAGCAGCAGCGGCAGCCCCGAACGTCGTCGCAAGGCTGTGCGTGCTGTGCCGCCCGGTGTAAACCGGGCCGGAGCCGAGCGAGAAAATAAGCCGGGCGCCGATGTCGTAGCCGAGCGCCACCGCGCGCAGCACGTCACGACCGCTCCGCCCGGCAAGTTCCGCCGTCGCGAGAGCCGCCGGCACAACCCCGCAGCCGGGATGGAAGCTGGCGGCAAGATGGGAATTGTCGGTCTCATCGCCGTGCGCGGCCATGCCGTTGGCAAGCGCCGCGTTAACCGCCGAGGTGACGATGCCGGTGCCGATCACGGTCGCCTGCGGCTTGCCGCCGAGAGTTTCGACGTAACGCGCGGCGGACTCGCCCGGCTTGAGGCGCGCGCCCGAGACGGTCGCGGCGATCGTGTCGAGCACGTGCAGCTTGGTTTTCGCGGTGGCCGCCGGCGGCAACGCGCGGTCGAGCGCCTTCGCCACGTAATCGGCGAGCGCTGCTGTCAGCGGTGAGATCGGAGTTGTGTCCGTGGTTGGGTCCTCGGACGAAGGCGCGGTCGATCCGCGACCAGGCATGGTCTGGGCATGAACGGTCGGTACCGAGAGGGCATTGGAAAGAAGCGCGGCGCCGCCGATGTTGATCAGCTGCCTGCGTGTGCGGTCCGGTTCGTTGCGCATCGCAAACTCCCAAGATTGGCCGGGGTCGGGCGCTGCCGACGTCCCATCCGGAAAAAAATCGTTAGGGCCACGAATGAAGCTCTTATACCCCGCACGCGCTGCCCTGTCGTGCGTGGCAAGACCCCGCGGTCCGAGACGCGCCTTGTAGTATTCACCGCCGAAGCGATAGTCTGCTTGCCCATCCGATAGCCGCCCGCGAAAACAAAGCACCAATGCACGACAGCGATTGGGAGAACGCTGGGCCAGCCCTTGTCCGGGCCTGGCTTGACCGTGCGGCGAGCCTTCATCCCGCGAAGCCCTCCATCGTCTCGGTCGAAGACGGCCGCACAGTCAGTTGCTCGGAATTTCAGCTCCTGACCCGCCGCGTGGGCTCACTGCTGCGCGGCTATGGCATCGGCACCAACGAGCGTATTGCGCTCATCGCCGGCAACTCGATCGAACACGTGGCCTGCTACATCGGCACGCTGGCCTATGGGGCGACGATCTGCACCGTTCATGCCGAGATGAATTGGGGCCATCTCGGCAGCATTATCGCGAGGCTTCGGCCGCGCCTCGTCATCCATGACGACTCCATTCGGCCCGATCGTGTCGGCGCCGCTCTCGACGGCGCACCGCACATTGCCCTCGGCCGCTGGGACGAGCCAGAAGCCGGCACGTTCTTCGCCGAGATTGCCGCCGCTGCTGCGGACGAGGCGCACCTTGCCCAAACCGGACCCCGCGACGACGCCGTGATCGTGTTCACCTCGGGCACCACCGACCGTCCGAAAGGCGTGGTGCTGAGCTATCGCGAGCAGGTCGGCAACATCGAGCCGATGGTCGCCGCCTTCGGCCTTTCGGAAACCGACCGCATCTACGATTTCCGCTCCTTCAATTGGGCATCGGCACAATTGCTCGGCGTGCTCGGCCCGCTCGCCTGCGGCGCCACGCTGGTCATGGCGAAGAAATTCTCCGCATCGCGATTCTTCGACGACCTGCACCGCCACGCGGTGACGGTCGCGGCCGGCAATCCGACCACGATCAACCTCCTGCTCAATGCGGCGGAGAGCGGCACGCTGGCCGAGCCGGTACGCGCTGCCGGCGCGGCCTCCCCTGCCCTGCCCTCACCGGCGGCTCGTTCCGATTTGCCGGCGCTGCGGTTCATCACGTCGAGCTCGGCACCATTACTGATCGAGGAATGGCGCCGGTTTGAACAGCGCTTCGGCGTTCCCGTCGCGCAAAGCTACGGCAGCAGCGAAAGCGCTTGGATCGCGATCAATCCGGGACGCGATCGTCGCTTCGGCACGGTCGGCCGTCCGCTCGCCTATCAACGGCTGGCCATTGTCGATGACGCGGGACGTGCACTGCCGACAGGCGAGGTCGGCGCGGTGGAGATCGGCGGCTTTGCCGATCACGAATATCGATATCTCGATGGTGCGGGCATGGTGCAGGTGGCTGGTCGCGCCCGCTTGCGCACCGGCGATCTTGGGTTTCTGGATGCCGAGGGATTTTTACATCTCACCGGACGCGAGAAGGAGCTGATCATCCGCGGTGGTGTAAATATTTCCCCCGTCGAGATCGATGGCGTGCTGATGCAATGTACCGAGGTTGCAGAGGCGGCGACCGTCGGCGTTCCCGATCGAATCTGGGGCGAGGAGGTCGTAAGCTACGTGGTACTGCGGGAGGGGCACGCCTTTGTGCCGGAAGAATTATTACGCTTCTGCGCGACGCAGTTGCCGGCCTTCAAAGCCCCCAAGCAGATCGTGCGACGGGAGTCCCTGCCCAGGAGCGAACGCGGCAAGCTCGACCGCCGCACACTGGTCGCGGAATGGCCCGGCTCCAAGTCTTGATCGGGCCGCGCCGCCCCGTGAGGCACGGCAGAATAAACGCCGCACATCTATCGACTTTCCGTGCAGTCACGCCTCCTATGCTTGTTACCGGCCCTGGATTGTTCGCTGCCTTCATGATAGGCAAGTCCAGTGAACCAGCAGATTTTTGATAGACTGTGAGCGATGGTTGGCAGCGCCTGCAGTCGGTTTGTTAACTTCCGCGGGACACCCATCCGGTGCTCAACAGAACATCGAGCCGGGAAGTGACTTGGACCTCGTTGCGGCAACGCCTTCCCTATTTGGCGGCGTCGGTATTTCTCGCATGGCACACCCTTGCCATCGTGGTTGCACCGATGCCAGGCGGCGGCGAGTTGGTGCAGATGCTGCGCGCCGTTCTGCAACCATATTTGACCTTATTCGGACTGGATAACCCGTGGAATTTTTTTGCGCCAAGGATCGGTGCGTCTCAACCCCGCTATTTCATCGAAAATGCCGCCGGGGAGCGGCTAGCTATTGCGCCGACGCAGCATTTGAGTTGGTTTCATCCCGAGTATACGTGGTTTAGAGACTTACATTATTCTGTCGCTGGAAATCCTGACCTTTACGCCGAGCCTGCCGCTGCCATGCTGTGCCGGCAGCACGCCGCGTTCAATCCCGTTTCAGTCACCTTTCTGGATTATGAGCAAGGGAATTTCACGCCACAGGATTATTTGAGCGGGAAGCATCCTATGGATCCCGAGTTGGTCACTATGTTCCCGGTGAGAACGGTCAGATGTCCATCTCCTTGAAATCCGTTGCTGTTGGCCCGCAAGTGTTTGCCGCGATTAACAGGATTTGGTCGCGAATCTGGTTCCAGAACGTCGCAACATCGCCTTTGGAGCTCGCGCGCATCGGCATCGGTGGCGTCCTTCTGCTCCATTACTCGTTGGCGACACCCTACCTTTTCGATTTGTGGGGGGCGGCCGGCTGGGTGCCGCGCGAGCTTGTCCTGAATGATCATGATCCCTGGGAGCAATCGATTTTTTTCTATTTCAATGCCCCATGGGAATGGATCGTTTTTCACGGAGTTTTTCTTTCGTGCTGCCTCGCATTCATGGTCGGATGGCGAACGCCCTGGGTAAAGTGGATTGTCCTGATCGGGCAACTTTCCTACGACCGCCGCAATCCGATGATTGTTTATGGGGTCGATTGGATACAGGAAAGTCTACTTTTCATCATGTGTCTCGCGCCGATCGGATCCGCGTTGAGCTTGGACCGGGTTCGCGCCGTGCGCGACGCCAAAGCCAAGAACCTTCGGGCACGATTGCCTGCCTACACCAGCGCCTGGGCTGGCGCCTGCACCCGGCTCATGCAAATCCAGATGGCCGCGCTATTTTTTTACAGCGGCCTGAGCAAATTGATGGCTGAGGACTGGAGGAGCGGCGACGCCGTATGGCTCGTATTCACCAGCGACGAGTACTACCACAAGATTGTCCTGGACGTGCTGGCCTCGCATTATTGGATGGTTTACGCCGCGACCTATGGCACGATCTTGATCGAGATGGCATACCCGTTTCTGATCTGGCAGCGGCGCACGCGCCCTTATGCACTTGCTGCAGCAATTTTTCTTCATCTGCAGTTCGCCTTCCTGATGGGTCTGTTTTATTTCTCCTTCGTGATGATCATGGGCCACCTGAGCTTCGTGCGTCCTGAATGGCTGACGCGGCTTGGCGTTGGGTGGAAGCGCGCGATGGGCGACATGGAAATGATTTACGACGGAACGTGTGGTTTTTGCGTGCGGTCAATGGCGTGGTTCCTGTCATTTGACGGTCTTGGACAGATCAAGATACGCAACTTCCGCACCGATCCCTCGCCTATCGTGAGTGACGCGCAAATGCTGAAGGCACTCTATCTTGTGCTGCCGGACGGTCGCGCCTTGCCGGGTTTCGAAGCCTATCGCTATGTCGTGCTGCGCGTGCCGGGACTGTGGTGGCAGGTCCCGTTCTTTTATGTCCCGGTCTTGAGCCGCCTTTTTGGTCATCCGGTATACAATTGGGTCGCCTCGCACCGGAGCATCCTGTCATCGTTGACAGCAGTCCGCTCGGCAAACTCGCGCCCCGCATCCTCGGCGACGTAGGGTTCCCGCGAAAATAACTGAATCGCCTCGTGCCATTCGCAGCGCCAAGCAGGCGATTGCTGCCGAGTGCCGGAGCAGTTATTTTCGCGGGTGCTCTGATCAGGCAAAGGCCGTCGTTGCCATGTCGGCAATCTCGACGAGGTTGAGATCGGGATGATTGGAAAGCAGGAAGACGCTGAGCGGCCGGTTGAGATAGCGACAGATGTACGAATAGAAACCGTTCCACTCGCCTTCGTGGTCGGCAAAGCGCATGCCCTGTTCAGCGCCGAGATCCCAGCCGAAGCCGTAATTCGTAGGACTGCCATCGGTCGTGCGGCCACTGGCGAAAACTTGCCGCATACTGGCCGCGTCAATGAGGACATCTGCCTTCAAGGCGTGGTCGTATAGGCACAGGTCAGCGACCGTGGTGTAGAACGATCCCGATCCGACCAGACCATCGAGTTCGGTACCCTCGTGCTCGACGAGAGCGCCCGCGTTATCGCGAATGTATCCGGTCGCGCAGCGAGGATCACGCATTCGGGTATCTGGAATCGAGAACGAATCCGACATCTTCACCGGGTCGAACACGCGGCTTTGAAAGAAGTCCCGGTACGAATGGCCTGATATGCGTTCGATCACCGAGCCGAGCAACTCGTAGCCGGAGTTGCTGTAGGAGAACTCCTCGCCCGGTTCGAGTCCGCTTGCCGCCATCGGGCAGCCAAGGTCGACATAGGTGCGGATCATATCCTCATTGGTTGGACGCTCGCCCCGTGCCAGCAAATGCTCGGTGCCGTCCTCGTCGTAGAGATCGCGAATCCCTGAGGTGTGATGCAGCAGTCGCCGAATCGTGACCCCTGGGCCGAAGGCGGAGAGACTCGGAAAGTAATTAGCGAGTGGGTCGTCGAGATGAAGCTTTCCCTCCTCGGCGAGCATCGCAATGCCCAAACCGGTAAACTGCTTCCCGCAACTCGCCAGGTGAAAAATCGTGTGCGGGCCAACCGCGTCGCCGCCGCGCGCGGCCAGTCCGCGGCCGGCCGCGTGGACGACCTCTCCGTCCTTGACGACGGCAAGTGCGAGTCCCGGGCCATCGGCTCGGATCAGCTTCGCGAGATAGTGGTCGATCTGCCCCGTTCGCATTGCATCCAATCGCGTTATCGCGCCAGTCACAGCTTCGAACCGCGGTCAGCAGCGATGATCTCGCCGGTAATCCGACGCACATTATCAGAGAACAGGAAGGCGATGATCGGGGCAACGTCATCTGGTTGTGCGATACGCTTCATCGGGATCGCCACTTTGTATTTCCCGATTCACGCGTTAGCCCTGCACCTTGTGCCGGGCGATGAGCTGGTCGGCGACGTCGTCGAGATCATTACCGAGAATTTGCGGCTGAGGACCGACACCCAAAACGTCGTTGCCGACGCGCTTGATCAACGCTGCCTCCCAACCAGCTGCGACAGCGCCGAGGGTATCCCATGTGTGGCAAGCGATAAGGCAGAACTGTGAGGGGTCAGCCCCAAGCTCTCGCTCGACGTAAGTATACGCCTGACGCGACGGTTTGTGATGCTTGACGCCGTCCGCACTGAACCGGCGCTCAAACACATCGACAATGCCGCCATGCTCGAGTTGCCGTGTTTGAACGTCGAGCAAGTTGTCCGTAAGGGTGAACAGGCGGAAACCGGCATCGCGCAGCTTACGCAGCGCCAAGGGAACCTCGGGATGCGGTGGCATCGTGGAAAACCGTTCCGTGAGCTCTTTCTTGTCCGCGTCATCAATTCGTAGGCCGCGTGTATCCGCCAGCATTTTCATCACGGCAGCGCCGATGTCGGTGAACGGGACATAGCACCCGGCTACCGTCAACGCGGCCGAATACAGAATCAGGTTGGCGAACCATAGGCGCATGGCACCTTTGTCCCCAAAGATGCGCTGAAAGGTTGGCTCCATTGTTCCAAGATCGAGAAGAGTTTCATTGACATCGAAGACAACCAACGGAAGCGCCGCCATGTTTCAATCTCCTGCTATTTGCCCCCGCTTTAGAGTTCGCCTACTCGTCAAATCCCGTTCCGGAGCGACGCTTGCGGTGCGCAGCCTGTTTGGCGCGGTTCCCGCAGATCGCCATGCTGCACCATCTTCTCGCCCGCTTTCTGGAATGATCGGCGAACACCAACGTGCAGTTATGTCCCTGGCAGGCTTTGATGTTGGCGAAATCATCCTCGCATACGAATTTCGCCAAAGCTTCGCCGATTGGTAACAGCACAGATTCGGGAGATCGCCAACGTCGCATCGCCAGCAGTTCCAATCGATCTCCATCGGCACTGTGATACGGCGATATCTGGTTGAACGCCTCGTCGCGCTCGAGGAGGCTATTCAGAGGCCTCAATTCATGTAGCGCCTTGGACGTGATTGCGTGGCCCATATGTTTATGAACAAAGCCTCGGAACCACTCGCGCAGGATCCGCGCCTGATCAGCAACCCTGTCGAGTTCACCGGGCATCGCTCCTGCCCGCAGCGTTTCCAAGGCATCGACCGGAACAAGTTTGGCTTGTGCCAACCAATCCAAAAGACCGTTGCCGCTCTCTAGCCAGTCAACAGGTGTATCGACCGGTGTCGCGATGGAGTTGAGAAAATCAAGGCCAGTTGAGGCGGCGATGAAAATTGCAGGCGGTCGAGTTTGCACGATTGCCCTCTCCAAGAGGTTCCAATCGCATAACGTCTCGCGCCTCTATTGACAAGTTATGATCTGTTTATCATAACCTGTCATAACGGAATTGTATGGTTATCGTGATCAATCGCGGAGCCCCTCAGGAGCGACGAGATGGCGATGAGGAATGCGAGTGTGGTACTTGCCCATGGAGCATGGGCGGATGGATCGAGTTGGGCGCGGGTCGTTGCCGCGCTCAAGGCGGAAACGGTCAAGGTGGTTGCAGCACCCCTCCCTCTGACATCCCTTGCTGACGACGTGGCCGCCTTAAACCGAAGCCTGGACCGGACGGAGGGACCGATCGTATTGGCGGGACACGCCTACGCCGGCGCGGTGATCGCTCTTGCCCGTCCAGAACGCGTCAAGGCGCTGGTCTATGTGACGGCGCTTGCTCCGACGAAGGCGAGAAGGTTGCGGACGTGTTCTATCGACTCGAACCCCATCCCAAAGCTCCAAAGCTTGCACCCGATGGCAACGGGCTGATGTGGCTGCCCGAAGACGCCTTCGCGGCGGCATTTGCACAAAACGCATCGCCGGAAGACCATGCAGTGCTCTCTGCCGTGCAGCGGCCGATATCGATCAACTGCATCACTGTTCCTGTCGGGCGTCCGCTTTGGAAGGACGTTCCAAGTTGGTTTCTTGTTGCCGAGGCCGATCGGATGATTGTGCCCGCGACGCAGCGCTACATGGCGGAGCGCATGAAGGCGCGAACAAAGGCACAGGCTGTGGATCACACGCCGAGCGTTACCGCCCCGGGAGTGGTGGTCGAAATGATCGGCGATGCAATCCGCTCCGTGGGCGGCCGCTGAAACGGGCCTCGCTCGCTGCAACCAAGAGCTTATCGGGTCTGTCGTCATAACCCCTTATTGGCACATTAACAGGTTACAAATGAAGGAGTTTTTGATGATGGGTATCAAATATCTCACAGCCGACGTTGATGGTTTCAAGGTCTTCTATCGCGAAGCGGGGCCAGCTGATGCGCCGAAACTTCTGCTGTTGCATGGCTTTCCAAGCGCTGGCCACATGTTCCGCGATCTCATCCCACAGCTCGCCGATCGTTTCCATATGGTCGCTCCTGACCTTCCCGGGTTCGGTCAATCCGACATGCCGCCGCGAGAAAGCTTCAGATACACATTCGACAACATTGCCGGCGTAATCGACCGCTTCACGCAGGTCATCGGCTTTGATCGGTATGCAGTCTACGTTTTTGACTACGGAGCGCCGACGGGCTTCCGGCTTGCGCTCCGTCACCCGGAGCGGATCACTGCGATCATTTCGCAGAACGGGAATGCCTATGAGGAGGGTCTCAGTGACGGCTGGACGCCGATCCGGGAGTACTGGCAAGACCCATCGCCGGCGAAACGAAAAGCACTACGCACCTTCCTCACGCCGGAGACGACCCACTGGCAATACACGCATGGTGTACCAAACCCGGCGATGGTGTCGCCGGATGGTCAGAACCTCGACAATTTCTATTTGGCCCGTCCGGGTGCTGACGAAGTACAGCTCGACCTGTTTGGCGATTACAAAAGCAACGTTGCCTTGTACCCTTCATTCCAAGAATATTTCCGTACCTACAAGCCGCTGTTTCTGGGCGTCTGGGGCAAGAACGACCCGTTCTTTGTGCCTCCAGGTGCCGAGGCGTTCAAGCACGACATCCCGCACGCGGTCGTGCGCTTTTTCGACACCGGGCACTTCGCATTAGAAACGCACGCCGGCGAAATCGCCGCGAGCATCCGAGATTTCCTGATGTGATTGATGTCGCAATCGTGCTTGATTTTGTCACACCGATGAAAGCGCGAAATTCTTCATAAGGAAAGCTTCACCGGGCGGCACCCTCCCTGGCATAGGGTTGGGTAAGGGTCGGATTATCTGTTCGACCCCTCGTCGTGCCTTTTTCGTTGCCGCGTGACTTGAAGAGGCCGGTGCCGTAGACTGTTCGGCTTTAATTCCGAAGCGGGAGAATACGCGGATTTCTGATCGCCTCGCGAGTAACGAGAGCGAAGAAAAGCGCGCCGGGCAGGGGAACAGACACATGAAGCAGGACACAAGTTACCTTTTTCTTGTGCTCGCCGCTTTGACCGGGGCGAGCCTTGTCGCGACGCTACAACCAGTTGCCGCGCAACAGGAGTTCCCGAATTTCTCGTCGCGGGACGTGGGCTGGCTGACGATGTCGAACGAGTTGATCCCGATTCCGGGCGGCCCGACGCCAACCCGCGCCGATCCGGCCCATCCCTTCGTGCCGAACAACACCGGCCGGCAGCCGACCTTTCGCATTGCCGATCTCAACAATCCCAACATCAAGCTGTGGGCAAAGGAGATCATGAGGGCGGAGAACGAAAAGGTGCTGGCGGGCGCGATCGCGATCACGGCGCGTTCAAGCTGCACGCCCGCCGGGATCCCGGGCTTTTTCTTCTGGGCGATGTTCGAGCCGATCCATTTCGTCCAGACGCCGAAAGAGGTGACGATGATCTTTTCCGGCGACGCCCAAGTCAGGCATGTCTATCTCGGTATCCGGCATTCGGAGCATCCCGAGCCGTCCTGGTACGGGGAGTCGGTCGGGCACTATGAAGGCGACACGCTGGTCGTCGACACGATCGGCTTCAACACCCGCACCGCGATCGACGGTTACCGGACGCCGCATACCGACAAGCTGCATACGATCGAACGTTGGCGGCTGGTCGATGACGGCAAGGTGCTGGAAGGCACATTCAGGATCGACGATCCCGACACCTTCAACGCGCCATGGTCGGCGATGCAGCGGTTGCGCCGTGTCGAGCGGCCGATGCATGAGGAGGCGTGCGCCGAGAACAACACGCCGTTGTTCGACTATCACATGCCGACTACGACCACGCCGGACTTTTAGAGGAATCAATCGATCGTAGGGTGGGCAACGCGCTTACGAAGCCCCGCCATCTGACATCAAATCGCGCTGCCCACGCTGTCGGAGCTATAAAGGTTGGCCGACCGCGTGGCGCTTCGATATGACCGGAATTCTCCCTAATAGTGGAGAGTCGCTGCGCCCACCCGACCAACAGCTTGAGAAGAAGGTACGGAGTTTTCGTATGCAGCAGCCCGCGTACAAGGACAAAGCCCCACCGCCTCAGTCGACCTCCGAACAGCCTGTGAATCACGCCGCCGGCACGGGTGCGCGCGACCTGCGCGCGACGCTCGAATGGCTACGCACCAATGGCGACCTCATCGAGACCGACAAGGAGGTCGATCCCGACCTCGAGATCACCGGGCTGCAGAAGCACATGGATGGCGGCTGCCCGGTGATGTTTCATAAGGTGAAGGCCAAGCCGGGGCACCGCGTCATTACCAACCTGTTCGGCGACATGAACGTCATCAATAAGATGTTCGGCTGGAAGGACGATGTCGAACGGACGCGCCGGATCGCTGCGGCTTTTCGCCGGCCGCTTGCACCGCAGATCATTGCGCAGGCCGAAGCGCCGGTGCAGGAACACGTGATCCTCGATCCGGCCGACGTCAATGCGTACATGGTCCCGATCCGGCACACCGTCTACGAGACCGAGCTCACGGTCGGGTCCGGAATTCGCTGCATCAGCTTCGACCAGTTCGAAGGCGGCACCGATCTCGGTTACAACCGGATGAATTTCCGCTGGGGCAATATCGGCACGTTCCAGATTTCGCCTGGCTCGCACATGTGGCAGGTGGCGAACAAGTACTACAAGGACGATCAGCCGGTGCCGCTAACCATGTGCTTTGGCGTGCCGCCGGCCTGTACGCTGCTCGCCGGGGCGGGATTCGACTACGCGATCCTGCCGATGGGCTGCGACGAGATCGGGATCGCCGGCGCCGTCCAGGGTGCGCCGATCCGGCTCGTCAAATGCCGCACCATCGACGCCTATACACTCGCGGATGCCGAGCTGGTCCTGGAGGGCTACGTTCATCCACGCGACCGCCGCTATGAAACCGCGCAAGCCGAAGAGGCCGGCGTGCAGGGCCGCTTTCATTTCCATCCGGAATGGGCAGGCTACATGGGGAAAGCCTACAAAGCGCCGACCTTCCATGTTACCGCCGTGACGATGCGCAAGCCGGAATCGAAGCCGATCATCTACTGCCTCGGCGTGCACATGCTGGACGACCACAATATCGACACCACGGTTCGCGAGGCGGCGATCTTCGAACTCTGCGAACGGTTGCAGCCAGGCATCGTTCAGGACGTGGTGATCCCCTACTGCATGACCGACTGGGGTGGCTGCGTGATCCAGGTCAAGAAACGCCACCAGATTGATGAGGGCTGGCAGCGGAATTTCATGGCAGCAGCGCTGTCCTGTTCGCAGGGCATGCGGCTTGCGATCGCGGTCTCCGAGGATGTCGATCCGTATTCGATGGACGACCTGATGTGGTGCCTCACGACGCGGGTCAATCCGCAGACCGACATCCTCAACCCGATCCCCGGCGGACGCGGCCAGACCTTCATGCCGGCCGAGCGCATGACCGCCGGCAACGCCCAATGGACCGCCTCCAACACGCGGTTCGAAGGCGGCATGGGGATCGATGCAACCGTTCCCTTCGGCTATGAAAGCGACTTCCTGCGCCCGGTCTACCCCGTCGATCGAGTCAAGCCCGAGGATTTCTTCACCGGCAAGGACATCGCGAACGCGCAGTCGCGGATGCGCGGCTGGGTGCATTCCCTGGCGCGCAGCGGACGGTAATGCGCGCCTGACCGTTGATTAGCCGGTAGCCCGGAATGAGCGCCGTCCGCGGCCAACAGAGCGCCAGACTGGGCGCCGGCGCGAACTCCGGGATCGAATCGCAAATGCCCTGACGGCCTTAAAGCGGGATGCGTTCAGTTTGAATCGCCTCCCGCTCGATTTCTTTTGCGCATCCGTCGCGGACTGCGCTCGACGACGGATGCGTGTTGATTTTGCGCATCATCTTGTGCGAAAAGTCTGCAACTTTGCGGGATCATGCGCTAGTCCCGGGTTTCACTTCGTTCTGCCCGGGCTTCGAGTCATTCAGCTTCAGCCCGCCTGAACTTTGCCCCAGGTATCGCGCAGTCCAACCGTACGATTGAAGACCAAGCGTTCGGGTGAAGCCGTATCGCGGCAGAAGTAACCCAGCCGCTCGAATTGTAGGGTTTGCGTCGCATTGTCAGCGGCAAGCGACGGCTCCATCTTGCAGTCGCTCAAGATTTCGAGCGACTGCGGATTGAGGTCGGCGGCAAAATTGGCAGCGTCGGGATCAGGCCGAATGAAAAGCTGATTGTATAGCCTCGCCTCTGCCGTCACCGCGTCGGCCGCAGCAACCCAATGCAATGTCGCCTGCACCTTGCGACCGTCGGGGGCGTTGCCGCCGCGCGTCGCCGGATCGTAAGTGCAGCGCAGCTCCATCACTTCGCCGGCGGCGTCCTTCACCACGTCGCGGCAGGTGACGAAATAGGCATAGCGCAGCCGCACCTCGCGACCTGGTGCAAGCCGGAAGAACTTTTTCGGCGGATTCTCCATGAAATCATCGCGTTCGATGAAGATCTCGCGGCCGAAATGAAGGCGACGGGTACCGGCACCGGGATCGTCGGGATGGTTGGCGGCCTCAAGTTCCTCGATGCGACCTTCGGGCCAGTTCTCGATCACGAGCTTCAGCGGTCGCAACACCGCCATCCGACGCGGCGCCGTGCGATTCAACGTCTCGCGGATCGCGAAATCGAGCATCGCATAGTCGACCACGCTGTTGGCCTTGGCGACCCCGACGCGCTTGACGAATTCGCGCACCGCCTCCGGCGGCACCCCGCGCCGGCGCAATGCCGCAAGCGTGGGCATGCGCGGGTCGTCCCAGCCGCTGACATGGCTGCCGCGCACCAGTTCCGTCAGCACGCGCTTCGACAGCACGGTGTAGGTGAGATTAAGGCGAGCGAACTCGTACTGATGCGGACGCGAGGGCACCGGAAGGTGTTCGAGGAACCAGTCGTAGAGTGGTCGGTGATCTTCGAATTCCAGCGTACAGATGGAATGGGTGATCCCTTCGATCGCGTCCGACTGGCCGTGTGCGAAATCGTAGCTCGGATAAATGCACCACGTCTTGCCGGTGCGTGGGTGGCTCGCGTGGAGGATGCGATACAGCACCGGGTCACGCAGGTTGATGTTGCCGGATGCCATGTCGATCTTTGCACGCAGAACGCGTGCGCCGTTGGGAAACTCACACGCCCGCATGCGTCGGAACAGGTCGAGATTCTCTGCCGCGCTGCGGTCCCGGAATGGGCTGTTACGGCCCGGCTCGGTCAAGGTGCCGCGCGCGTCGCGCATCTCCTTAGGGGACTGGTCGTCGACATAGGCCAGTCCGGACTCGACCAGGTCCTCGGCCCAGGCATAGAGCTGTTCGAAATAGTCGGAGGCATGATGGAGATGCTCGCCCCAATCGAACCCCAGCCAGCGGACATCGCGCTCGATCGCGTCGATGTATTCCTGCTCCTCCCGGGTCGGATTGGTGTCGTCGAAGCGCAGGTTGCAACGGCCGCCGAATTCCTGCGCGATGCCGAAATTGAGGACGATCGACTTGGCGTGACCGATATGCAGATAGCCGTTGGGTTCGGGCGGAAAGCGGGTGACGATTGTGGAATGGCGCCCCTCGGCGAAGTCGGCGGCGACGATATCGCGGATGAAGTCGCGTCCCGCCTCGTTTGGCGAAGTTTCGCCGGATGGCCGGTCCTTCACAATCATTTCGCAACCCGTTCCATTGCCATCTGCCCTTACATGAAGGCTTGGCGACGGCGCAAACCGAAATGCTGGGAGAGCCGCTAACCTGACCATCGGATCGAGCAACTGCAAGCCCGATGACGCGGAATTTTGCCGTGACATCGGCCGTGGCAGCCGTTACAGCGGCCGGCAGTTGAGTGAGATGCCGAAAAGATGGCTGCGCCTGTCGTCACCCGCTTCGCCCCCTCCCCGACCGGATTTCTCCACATCGGCGGCGCGCGCACTGCGCTGTTCAACTGGCTTTATGCCCGCGGCCGAAGTGGTCGGATGCTGCTGCGCATCGAGGACACCGACCGCGAGCGCTCGACCAAGGCCGCCATCGGCGCCATTCTCGACGGCCTCGGCTGGCTCGGCATCGATTGGGATGGCGAGGTCATCTACCAGTTCTCGCGCGCCGCGCGTCACCGTGAGATCGCCGAGGGACTGCTCGCGAGCGGCCGGGCCTATCGGTGCTATGCGTCCCAGCAGGAGCTTGACGAAATGCGCGAGCAGGCCCGCCGCGAGGGCCGCTCCAGGCTCTATGACGGACGCTGGCGCGACCGCGATCCCGCGGAAGCGCCGCCAGGGGTGAAGCCGGTGATCCGGCTGCGAGCGCCATTGACGGGCGAGACCGCGATCAACGACCAGGTCCAAGGCCGGGTCGTCTGGCAGAATGAGAACCTCGACGATCTCGTCCTGCTGCGATCCGATGGCACGCCGACTTACATGCTTGCGGTAGTCGTCGACGATCATGACATGGGCGTCACCCATGTGATCCGAGGCGACGACCATCTCACCAATGCCGCCCGACAGACGCAGATCTACGATGGGCTCGGCTGGGATGCTCCGATCATGGCCCATATCCCGCTGATCCACGGGCCGGACGGATCGAAGCTGTCGAAACGACATGGCGCTCTCGGAGTCGATGCCTATCGGGCGATGGGCTACCTGCCGGCGGCGATGCGAAACTACCTCGTCCAACTCGGCTGGAGCCACGGCGACCAGGAGATTTTTTCAACCGAAGAGATGGTTGCGGCATTCGACCTGCCTCAGGTCGGGCGCTCGCCCGCGCGGTTCGACTTCGCCAAGCTCGAGAGCCTGAACGGGCACTATCTGCGCCAGGCCTCGGACGATGAGCTTGTGGCGGCAATCACGGCGCTACTGCCACATCTCGCCAACGGGACAGCGCTCGCCGCGAAGTTTACGCCCGACTCGAGGCGAGGTTGCGGGCGGCGATGCCGAGCCTCAAGGAACGCGCGAAGACGCTCGTGGAACTGATCGAGAGCGCAAAATTCCTTTATGCGGATCGCCCGATCCTGATCGAGGACAAGGCCAAGGCGCTGCTCAATCCGCAAGCCTGCGCCATTCTCGCCGAGCTGATGATCGACCTGTCCGAACTTGAGCCGTGGACGGCGCAGTCGACCGAAAGCGCGGTTCGCGCATTCGCCGAGCGCAGGGACATCAAGCTCGGCGCGGTTGCTCAACCGCTGCGGGCGGCACTCACGGGGCGCACGACCTCGCCAGGGATTTTCGAAGTGCTCCAGGTGCTCGACAAAAGCGAGAGCCTCGCGCGAATTGCCGATCAGGCCCGCCGACCTTCCTGAACGCGGCGCCGCTCGCTTTGCAAGCCGCTTTGCAGTCTTGATCAACAAACGACGAAAGAGGGGCGCCACCCGCGCACCGGGTGGCGCTATCTTGCGACGGCGTGGGCGATGCGGTACGCACGGGAAGCCGGAACCGCAGGCGTGCCCGCGCGACGACACGACAGAAAGGCCGGATCGGCCCGTTGCCGGCTGCGCCAAACGAGGACATCAGCATGGACGCAAAGTCCGGTGCAAACACCAAAATGGGCAATCTGACGCTCGGAAACCACAGCTATCAGTTTCCAGTTTATGAAGGCACGGTCGGCCCGGACGTCATCGACATTTCCAAGCTCTATGGCGAAGCCGGGATCTTTACCTACGACCCGGGTTTCACCTCGACGGCAAGCTGCGAGTCGAAGATCACCTATATCGACGGCGAACAGGGCATCCTGCTCTATCGCGGCTACCCGATCGACCAGGTGGCCGAGCACGGCGACTTTCTCGAGACCTGTTACCTGCTGCTCTATGGCGAACTGCCGAACGCCACGCAGAAGAAGGAGTTCGATTATCTCGTCACCCGCCACACCATGGTGCACGAGCAGATGAGCCGCTTCTTCCAGGGTTTCCGCCGCGATGCCCATCCGATGGCGGTGATGGTCGGTTCGGTCGGCGCGCTGTCGGCGTTCTATCACGACTCCACCGACATTTCCGATCCGGTCCAGCGCAACATCGCCTCGATCCGCATGGTTGCGAAGCTGCCGACGCTCGCTGCGATGGCCTACAAATATTCGATCGGCCAGCCCTTCGTCTACCCGAAGAACGATCTCGATTACGCCTCGAACTTCCTGCGGATGTGTTACGCGGTTCCGTGTGAGGAGTATCAAGTCAATCCGGTGATGGCGCGCGCGATGGACCGCATATTCACCCTGCATGCCGATCATGAGCAGAATGCGTCAACCTCAACGGTGCGGCTCGCGGGGTCGTCAGGCGCCAATCCGTTCGCATGCATCGCCGCCGGCTGCGCGTGCCTGTGGGGACCTGCTCACGGCGGCGCCAATGAGGCCGCGCTCAAGATGCTGGCGGAGATCGGCTCCGTCAGCCGCATTCCCGAATATATCAAGCGCGCCAAGGATAAGGACGATTCGTTCCGGCTGATGGGGTTCGGTCATCGCGTCTACAAGAACTACGACCCGCGCGCGAAGATCATGCAGAAGACCTGTCATGAAGTGTTGAACGAACTGGGCATCAAGGACGACCCACTGCTCGACGTCGCGCTCGAACTTGAGCGGATCGCGCTGCACGATGACTATTTCATCGAGAAGAAGCTCTATCCGAACATCGATTTCTATTCAGGCATTACGCTCAAGGCGATGGGATTTCCAACCTCGATGTTCACCGTCCTGTTCGCTGTCGCGCGCACCGTCGGCTGGATCGCTCAATGGAAGGAAATGATCGAGGATCCCAGCCAGAAGATCGGCCGTCCGCGGCAACTCTACACCGGCGCGACAGCGCGTGATTACATACCGGTCTCGCGACGCCGCTGACGCATGATCCCGAAAAGTCGCAGTCTGTTCCGACGAAGAACATGCGCTGAGCGGGATGCGTTCACCGAACAGATCGGCAAGACAAGCCGGGTTGCCGGCACAATGACAGCCTCTGCTCCGGCGGCGGTCAATGCTTGGCGACCGGGGAACCGGCAAGCGGGACCGGCAGCGCCGCCCCCGCCGCCCCTGCTGTCATCCCGATTCCCAGGGACTTCCGCCGTGCACCTGCCATCTCGATCACGATGCTCGCGGCGTGCCGGCTCGGCATCCCTCGCCCGATCTCCATAATGTCTTCCAGACGTGCGAAGGCATCGCATTGCTGGCGTCGATCGGGCGTATCGCCGATCAGCGGGACGACCGCATCGGCAAGGGCCGTGGCCGTGGCCTGCCGCTGAAGCAATTCCGGCATCACCCGATCGGCTAGAATGATGTTGGCGAGACCGACCATCGGCGTCGTGATGAGAGCACGCGCGATGATCTCCTCGGCTAGTCCGACCTTATAGGCAATCACGCTGGGGACATGAGCCAGGGCAAGTTCGAGGGTCACCGTTCCAGACGCCGCGATGGCGGCGCGGGCCTGGCGGAAGGCCGTCCATTTCTCTGTGCGGTCGAGCACGAGGCGCGGCGGCACCGACCATGTTGCGGTTCGACGTCTGATCCAATCCACGACATGCGGAAAGGTCGGAATCACGATTTCCGCAGGCCCCACCCGCTCGGTCACCAGCTGGATTGCAGCGCCAAAAGTCGCGAGATGACGACGGACCTCGCCGCGGCGGCTTCCGGGCAAAACCAGGAGCAGCGGCGGCGCGACCTGCCTGCGCAATTCGTCCTGCGGAGCGGGCTGCAGCTGCGCCGCGGCTTCGGCGAGAGGATGGCCCACATAGGTGCAAGGCGGGCCGCCGAGGCGGCGATGCGCCTCCGGCTCGAAGGGCAAAACGGCGAGCACGCGATCCACATAGGCCCGCATGGCGGACGCGCGTCCCGGGCGCCACGCCCACACCGTCGGCGATACGTAATCGAGGATCGGGATTTCGGGGCAGGCGATACGGACCCTGTGTGCCACCCGATGGGTAAAATCGGGGCTGTCGATGATGACGAGGGCGTCAGGACGGGCGGCAATGATCGCCGCCACCGTTTCACGGATGCGGCGCAAGATCAGCGGCAGCCTTCCCGGGATGGCGGCGAAGCCGTTGATCGCCAGTTCCTCCAGCGGAAACAGGCTGGCAAGGCCCTGTTCGGCCATGGCGCGACCGCCGATGCCGGCAAAACATGCGCCGGGCGCCTGTGCTCTCACCGCCGCCATCAAGGCGGCGCCGAGATGGTCTCCCGATGCCTCCCCCGCGACCAGGAAAAACTTCAAGGGCGCGGCTCCTGCCGTGACTGGCGCTTCATCTTCGGGTCCAGCGTCGGTCACCGCCATGCCTCCGGCTCGGCGCAGCCGATGACGAACAGCCCGGCATGGTCGGCCGCTTCGATCAGGCGCTGCGGTTCTGCCGCAATCGTCGCGCCGGCGACGACCGCAATTCCCGCAAGGCCGGCGCGCGCCGCCCGGGCGACGGTATCCGGACCGATGGACGGCAGATCGAACCGGCGGTCTTGATGTCGCTTGGGCGCCTTGACGAGGACGCCCCCGCCTCGCCCGAGCCTGATCCGTCCCGCTTCGCGCAGCGCCGCGATCCGCTCCAGCATGTTGTCCGTGCCCTCCGCCGCCTCAATTGCAAGCACCCGGGAGGCGTCAACGACAACGGCCTGGCCTACATCGAACGGACTCGTCGCCGCAAGCAGCGCCAGCCCGCGATCGATGTCCGCCGTGATCTCGGGAGTGGGCTGATGTTTGCCGAGCACGCCCGGCGGCACCGTGATGTCCGGCGCAACTTCATCGGCCGCCACGACGCGAAAGCCAACCGATTCGAACATGCGGGCAACGCCGGCGAGCAGGTGGTCGTCACCGCCACGAAAGGCCCGCAGAATGTGCGGCAGTTGTCTGACCGTTCCCCAGTCCAGGCGCAGTTCGGCAACGGCCGGCCTGACCAGGGCACCGACGAGCACAAGGTCGCGACACCCGGCTGCGCGGGCAATCCGGCAAAACCGGCCGAACTGGCCGATCGCGATCCAGTGATGCGGGTGCGCCGCGATCGCCTTCGCGTCGGCAAAGCCGCGCAAACCGAAGAGCATCACCGGCCGCCCGCCGCGAACCGCCGCTTGCGCGACGGCAAATGGGATGGTCCCGGCGCCGCAAATGATCCCGAGCGGCGCGTCGCCGGCAACGGTTCGATCCGCCGCCGTCACGCGACCTCGTCGGCGATTGCGCTGCTGCGGCGAATTGCGCTCGAAAGCGGCCGCGTTCCGGCGCGGACGAACGCGAGCACCGACTCGACGAGCGGCTCACCCGCATGAGATTCGCCGACCTGAGCGAGGCGGTCGCGAAACATGCCGCTGCCGAGGAACAGCTCGCGGAAGGCCCGGCGCAGCCGATGGATGTCGTCCTTGGCGAAGCCGCGCCGCCGCAGCCCAACAATGTTGAGGCCGACAAGGTTCGCCAGAGGTCCCTGCGCCATCCCCCAAGGGATCACATCGGCCCGAACGCCGCTCATGCCCACGATCATCGCCCCCTCGCCGATCCGCACGAACTGGCGCACCGCCGCCTGGCCGCCGAGAAAAGTGTAATCGCCGACGCTGACATGGCCGCCCAGGACCGCGTTGTTCGCAAAGGTGACGTGCTTGCCGACCCTGCAGTCATGGCCGACATGCGAGCCGGCCATCATGAAGCAATGGTCGCCGACCTCGGTCACACCGCGATCGTCTTCCGTCCCGATGTTGATCGTCACGTTCTCGCGGATATCGCAATCCCCACCGATCACGAGGCGGGTCGGTCCGCCACGATACTTGACCGATTGCGGCGGTCCGCCGAGCGATGCGAAGGGATACACG
Source organism: uncultured Alphaproteobacteria bacterium (assembly GCA_963844635.1). GTDB lineage: Bacteria > Pseudomonadota > Alphaproteobacteria > Rhizobiales > Xanthobacteraceae > JAJPKK01. The sequence continues at coordinate 346,480 of CAWJPD010000004.1, read as the reverse complement.
ACCGTGCGTGGCCCGACAGAGGTATGTCCGGCAACATGCACATGCGCGATGAGCCGGCAGCCCGCGCCGATCTCGACATCGGGGCCGATCACGCAACCGGGGCCGATGCTGGCTTCGGCGTCGATCGTGGCGCCGGAAGCGACGCACGCCGTCGGATCGATCGCGGTCATAGCACCGTTACAACCCGGTGATCATCGCGCCGAGCTGCGCCTCGGCGACGATCTGTCCCGCAACTTTCGCTTCGCCGCGGTACCACCACATCGTCTTCCGCTTGGCGATCTTCGTCATGTGATACTCGATGGTGTCACCCGGTATTACCGGCTTGCGGAATTTGGCCTTGTCGATGGTGAGGAAATAAACCCCTTTGTCACGGTCCAGCAGTCCGACCGCGTGAACGCAGATCACCCCTGCCGTCTGCGCCATTCCCTCGATCATCAACACGCCGGGGAACACCGGTTGGCCGGGAAAGTGACCGAGGAACTGCGGTTCGTTGATGCTGACGTTCTTCAGTCCGATTGCGAATTCATCGGACCGCACGCCGATGATGCGATCCACCATGAGGAACGGATAGCGGTGCGGCAGCGATCGCAGGATTGCGGTGATGTCGATCGCTTCGATGGTCGTCCCCGCGATCTCGTTCATGACATCAGCCTTCACCGTTCCCCCTCGCCATTGCGCTCGTCCTCGATCGGCTGTCGTTGCGCCAGTCGCTCGACAACGAACATTTCCCGCATCCATTGCCGGACGGGCTTTGCCGGACAGCCTCCCCACCGCGCACCCGGAGGGACGTCGTGCGCCACGATGCTGGTTGCGGCGATCTGCGCCCCTTCGCCGATCGTGACGTGATTGTTGACGCCCACCCGCGCGCCAAGGACGACAAAATCTTCGAGCGTCACGCTTCCCGAAATCCCCGTCTGCGCTACCACCACGCAGTGCCGCCCAATGGCAACATTGTGGCCGATCTGAACGAGATTGTCGATCTTCGTCCCTTCGCCGACAACGGTATCGCGGTTGGCACCCCGATCGATGTGGGTCCCGGCGCCGATCTCGACATCATCCTGCACGATCACCCGACCAAGCTGCGGCACTTTCGTGTGCCCCGACTTGCCCATGGCATATCCGAAGCCATCCTGGCCGATGTGGCAGCCGGGATGGATGATGACACGATCCCCGATCAGCGCGTGCGTAATCGCGCATTGGGCACCGATGGTGCAGTTGCGCCCGACGCGAACGCCTGGCCCAAGAACGGCATTGGCGGCGATGACTGTGCCGCTGCCGATTTCCGCGCCGGGACCGACGATGGCACCCGGGTCGATGGTGACGCGCGCCTCAAGACGGGCCGTGGGATGTATCCGCGCATGGAGAGCGACATCGTTGCCGCCGAACAGCGGCGACGGTCGCAGCGCATCGGGAAACAAGGCTCGCGCGACAGCAACAAAGGCACGGTACGGCTCGCGCAACGCCAGCGCGACGACGCCCGGCGGCACACGATCGGCAAAGCGCGGGGCGACGAAGCATGCCCCGGCATGGGTCAGCGGCAACTGCTGAAGATATTTGGGTCCTTCGAGAAAGGTCACATCAGGGGGACGTGCCGCATCAAGCGCCGCAACGTTCGAGATGCTGCGATCGAGCGGAACCCCGGGCGCTGGCTGCGCCCCGGTGAGCGCCACGATCTCGGCGATTGTGAATGACCTTGCGGCCCTGAAGAAGCTTGGCTCGGTCATCAGCGCCACATCCGCGGCCTACAGCGGAACGCGTTCAGCCGGAATCGCCTCCCGCTCGGTCCTCTTTGATTTCGCGCATGATCCTTGTCCAAAAAGTCTGCACCTTTTCAGGACCATGCGCAGTGATCCCAGCGGCTTCGCGTCGGACCGTCCGCGGCCGCACCGTGCATAAGCAGTCCGGCGCGCCGAGCCGCTTGCGTGACGAGCGGCTGCGCAGGTCAGAACCGGGTGCCGCCGCCGAACCGGAACAACTGAAGATGATCGTACGGCTCCTTGGTGAGCGCCTGGGCGATATCCATACGAAGCGGACCAAAGGGCGAGTCCCATATGATGCCGAAACCGACGGAGGTGCGAATTTGCCCGTCCTTCCAAATGTCCATTGTCTCATTGGTCCCGGACTGGGCCCAGGAGGTCGGACCGGAGTAATTTGAAAGTGCGCCGGCGTCGCTGAAGAGCGCGATTTTCACGCCAAGATCCTTCGGCGCAAGCGGCAGTGGGGTCTGAAACTCCACCGAAGTTGCCCAGTACACCGATCCGCCGAGTGCGTCATTCTCGCTGTATCCATACATCGCTTCGGTGATATCGCGTGGCCCGAAACCGGCGGGAGCAAAACCGCGCACCATGTTGGGACCGCCTTGGAATTGGTCGAGGCCCACGCAAGCCCATCCCGCCCCAACCGATCCCGTAACCGCCCTGCAGCCGCCACACACCGACAATGTCCGGTAGAATCTCATTATAGAGGTGGATATCGCCGGTCGTCTTGATGTTTCTCACATCGCCACCAAGGCCGGCGATGTCCTGCCGGAATTCGGCAAGCAACCCGGCTGTCGGGTTCCGATTATTGTCCACGGTGCTGTAGGCGAGGGTATATCCGGGTGCAGAAATAAAAGCTGGTCCTGCCGCAAGTTCCTTGCGCACCGCAAGTGACGCCTCGCCGTCCTGGTAGCAGTTCGACTGGCCTGTGGCCCCACTATTAACGGCATTCACGTAGGTGTTGTAGAAAGGTGAAGCCGCCCCATACACCGACGGATCATATCCCGGGGTCGGGTAATAATTGAAGAAGTCCGGCGAGACGTTATTGCAGTTCCGCAAGGTCAACGGCAACGAAATCGACTGCACGTAGCCGGTGTATCTTGTCTGGACCGAGAAATTGTCGCTGATCGGGATGCCGAGCTTGACGTCGCCGCCATAGGTGATCGTCGTGTATGAGACATATCTTGCCTGCTGCTCCTTGTAGAAAAGATCGGTGCCGAGCGCGAGGCGGTTGTCGAGGAAGTAAGGCTGGACGAAGGAGAGATTGAAGCCCTTCGCATACTCTCCATATTGGACGCTTACGCGGCCTTGTTGACCGGTGCCCATCAAGTTGCGCTCGCCGAGCGACACTTCGCCGATGGGACCGTCCGAAGTCGAATAACCGCCTGAAAACGAGAACTCTCCGGTCGGCTGCTCTTCCACATCGCAGTTGATGATCACTCGATCTGGCGCCGAGCCCGGCTCGGTGGTGACCTTCACATTCTTGAAGAAGCCGAGGTTCTTGACGCGCCGCTCCGCGCGGTCAACCAGCGCTCGATTATAGGCGTCACCTTCGACAATATCGAATTCGCGGCGGATCACGTAATCACGGGTCCGGGTGTTTCCCTTGATGTTGATACGCTCGATATAGGTGTGCGGCCCTTCCTCGATCAGGAAAGTGAGATTGACAAGGCGGCTGTCGGTGAGCCGGTCGCCGCGCGGGCGAACGGCCGAGAACGGGTATCCCCGCTTTGCCATTTCGATGGTGACATCTTCGACGCTCTTCTCCACCGCATCGGCATTGTAGATCCGGCCGCTTTCGGTACGCAGCTTGCTGCGCAGCGTCTCGCCCGGAACCGCCGCCACCCGGGAGTCGATATCCACCGCTCCAAAATGATACTGATCGCCCTCGTCGATCGAGAAGGTTACGACGAACCCGTGAAGCTGGGGATCGTAAACGCCGTCCGCCGACACGATACGGACATCGGCAAAGCCGTTCTTCAAATAGAATCGACGCAACAGGTCGCGATCGACCTCGACGCGATCCGCGTCGTAGATGTCGTTGCTTTTGAGGAAACTGAGCCAGTTGGTCTCGCCGGTTTTGATGACATCCTTGAGGCGGTAATCGGTGTAACGGTGGTTGCCGACGAACAGGATTTTCGCGACCCCCGTCTTCGCCCCTTCAGTGATCTCGAAGATCAGGTCGACGCGGCCGTTGGGCAACTCAATGATCTTCGGCTCGACCCGGACATCGTAGCGGCCGTTGCGTTGGTATATCTCGATGATGCGCTGAACATCGGACTGAACGAGTGCCCGCGAGAAGGTGCCGCGTGGCTTGGACTGAACTTCCGACGACAGCTGGTCGTCCTTGGCTTTCTTGTTTCCCTCGAACGCCACACGATTGATCACCGGATTTTCGATGACGGTCACCAGGATCCGACCGTTCCCCGGCGTGATGTGCACGTCCTGAAAGAGGTTCGTTGCATAGAGCGCCTTCAGAACGGCGTCGAACTTCGCCGTGTCAAGGTGCTCGCCCGGCGCCAGCCGAAAATAAGAACGAATCGTGTCGGGCTCAACGCGCCTCGTACCCTCGACATCAATGCGCACCGGAGGCGCTTGCGCGAAGGCGCGCTCGACCATCCCTCCGGGCAAGGTCGCGGTCAACGCAAAGATACATGTCGCCGCCGCCACCCCGATCCGGCGCAGCAAACTCACCCCAATTTTCATCCCCGCAACGCCCCTTTGCCGCGCGAACCCCGCCCCGCTTCGAGAATCACCCAGTGTTTCTTATGTCACATTGCTTGTCGTCTGCCCCAAGTCAAAGTTCCTCTACGTTGACTTTCCTGCGTTTTTTCCTCTCGACCGGTCACGACGCGGTGAGATGGAGGATGTCGTTGAAGGTAGCGAAGATCATCAGCATTACGACGATTGCAAGGCCGATGCGAAAACCAACTTCCTGCGCGCGCTCCGACAGCGGGCGCCCGCGTGCCGCCTCAATGGCATAGAACAAAAGGTGACCACCATCGAGCAACGGAATCGGAAATAGGTTGAGCAACCCGATCGAGACCGATAGCAGCGCGGTCAGGTTGAACAATGCATCCCACCCAAGCTTGGCAACTTCGCCGGAGATCTGAGCTATTCGGATCGGTCCGCCGATTTGTTCGGCCGATTGGCGCCCGATCACCACGTCCCGAATGTAGGAAAGCGTCGTGTCCACCACGATCCAGGTCTTTTCGGCACCGAGCCGCACCGCCTGCCAAGGGCTAACTTGCTCGACCCTGACGTCGCCCGGCGCGTTGGCGCGGGTGATGCCAAGGAGCCATCTCTTGTCCTTTTCCTGCGGGGTCGCGTTGAGCGTGAGCAGGGCGCTGTTACGCTCGACCCCGAAAGCCAGCGTGCGGCCCCCGCTGAACCCGACGATGCGCTGCACGTCGGTGAAATTATCGACTTTTCCGCCGTCGATCGACACGATCAGATCGCCGACCTGAAAACCGGCCATTGCCGCCGCACTACCGGGTTCGACAGCCGCGATGCGCGGTACCGCGATCGGATTACCGTAGAACGTGAAGATTCCCGCAAAAACCACGATTGCGAGTATGAAATTGGCAAGCGGCCCGGCAACGACCACGGCCGCCCGCGACCCTACGGGCTGCCCCGGGAAGCTCAACCGCCTCTCTTCCTCGGTCATGGCGGCAAGGCTCGCCTGGTCGGCCACGCTCGCCTCGTTTTCGTCGCCAAAAAACTTGACGTAGCCGCCGAGCGGGATGGCAGAAACCTTCCAGCGCGTGCCGCGGCGATCGTTGAAGCCAACGAGCTCCGGCCCGAAGCCAATGGAAAAAACGAGCACCTTGATGCCGCAGAAGCGAGCGACCAGGAAATGGCCAAGCTCATGAAAAAACACGATAATCGTCAGTACGAACAGGGTCGGGACGATCCAGTTCGTATAGGTGCCGACCAGAGTGGCGATATGCGAAAACACCGAGGGTCCCATCAGTCACCGACTCTCCAAACTACGCCGCCACCTGATTAAAGCCCCTTTGCGGCAATTTCGGGCAACAGACTTTTCGCCAACAATCGTGAATTATGGTCAATCCAAATTGCATTTTCGATCGTTTCCGGCTCCTCCATAAGACCGCGAGCGTGAGCGGCCTCAAGCGTCGCCTGGACAAGGCCGGCGATAGCAGCAAAGCCCAGACGCCTTTCCATGAACTCGTAGACGGCGATCTCGTTCGCGGCGTTAAGGACCGTCGGGGCACCACGGCCCGCAACCAGCGCGTCGCGCGCCAGCGCCAGGGCGGGAAAACGGACGGGATCGGGCGGCTCAAAGGTCAAGGTCGCCATTTGCGTGAAGTTGAGGCGAGCCATGCCGGTCATGCGTTCCGGCCACGCGAGGCAGTTGGCGATGGGAACGCGCATGTCGGGGGGCCCGAGCTGCGCGATAAGCGAACCGTCGCGATATTCGACAATACCATGCACGATCGACTGCGGATGCACGATGATATCGATCTGCGTCGAATCGAAGCCGAACAGGTGATGCGCCTCGATCAGTTCCAGACCTTTGTTCATCATGGTCGCCGAATTCGACGGTGACTTTGGCACCCATCGACCAGTTGGGATGGCGGAGCGCCTGATCGATAGTGGCGTTGCGCATATCGTCCCGCGAGGCCGTCCGGAACGGCCCGCCCGACGCGGTGAGAATGATGCGGCTCACGTCGTCCCGCCGTCCCGCGGAGAGCGCCTGGAAGATCGCGTTGTGCTCGGAATCGACCGGGAGGATCACCGCCCCGGTCTCGCCGGCCCGACGCATGAACAACGATCCGGCGCAGACCAGGCACTCCTTGTTGGCAACAGCCACCGTTGCGCCACGCTCAACGGCGGTCATGCTCGGGCGAAGCCCCGCAGCACCAGTGATCGCCGCCATCACCCAATCGGCCGGGCGCTCGGCGGCCTCGACAACCGCGTCGGGACCGGCTCCGGCCTCGATGCCCGAATGGGCGAGCGCCGACTTGAGTTCGCCATAGCATTGCGGGTCGGCGATCGCTGCAAAACGGGCGCCCACTTCTCGGGCGAGGGCAGCAAGCGCCGCCGCGTTTTTCTGTGCCGTGACCGCCTCCACCCGGAAGCGGTCGCGATTGCGACGCAGGAGATCGATCGTGCTCGTTCCGATGGACCCCGTCGCACCGAGCAGAGTGACGCTCAGTTCCCGGGCGCGCGAGGCCGCCGCAGCATGAGCGAAAGGGATGACCGGCATCGATTTACCACCACAGGAGGCCGCGACCGGGCGCATCCGCACCACCCCGCGCCAGACCGACCAATGCTGCCACGCCTGCGGCGGCAAGGAAACCGTCCAGTCGGTCCATCAGCCCGCCATGGCCGGGGATGATCTGGCCGGCGTCCTTGACGCCGAACCGCCGCTTGACCGACGATTCGAACAAGTCGCCGACCTGAGAAACAATGGCGAGCAGGCCGGCGAGGGCTGCGCCAGGCAAAATTCCTCTCTGGCCGGCCGCGAACAATACGGCGACACCGAGCGCAATCGCGCCCGCCGTTCCCGCGGCCGCTCCCGCCAAAGTCTTGTTTGGACTGATGCGGGGAGCGAGCTTCGGCCCGCCGACGATGCGTCCCACGAAGAAGCCAAAAATATCGGTCGACCACACGATCGCGAACAGGAACAGCATCGCGGCGACCCCGTTTTCCGGGTCGCGCCGCAAGACGACGGGCGCGAGCAAAGCCACCTCGGCGTAGAACACGCCGCCCGCCGCCCAGGCGCGTCGTCCGGCGGCCGCAAGAACCGCGGCTGCAACCGCCCCGAGCAGCGCCACCATTGCCGCGATGAGCAATTGGCCCACGAGGCAGGCTGCGCCGGCGCAGATGAGGGCAAAGGCACCTGCGGCACGCGCTCCCCTCCCGGCCGCCGTGATCGCGGTCCATTCCCACAGAATGATGATCGACGCCACCGCCCAGAACAGCACGAAGACCGGGCCGCCGAGGATCGCGATGGCGACAGCCAGGGCGGCGAGAACGAGGCTTGAGCCGATTCGCAAGGCGAGATGGCGACCTCCAGTCTCCGCCGAGGCCGTGCCACTATGAGGCAGCGTCACGCGAGCACCTGCCCTGCCGTCCCGCGTTCACGAACCAGTCCGGGAGACGAGACCGCCGAACCGACGCTCGCGTCGCCGATACTCGGCAATCGCCTTCTCGAGCGTCGCCCTTTCGAAATCGGGCCAGAAGGTGGGGACAAAAACAAGTTCGCTGTAGGCCGATTGCCAGAGCAGGAAATTCGATAGCCGCTGCTCGCCGCTGGTTCGAATGATGAGGTCCGGGTCGGGAAGGTCGGGCGCATCGAGATATTGGCCGATGGTGTCGGCGGTGATGTCGCCCGGCGAAATCTTGCCAGTCGCGACCAGCTCGGCAGCGCGCACCGCGGCGCGCGCGATCTCCTGGCGGCCGCCATAGTTGAAAGCAACGACGAGCAGCAGCCCGGTATTGTCGTGCGTGCGGCCTTCCGCTTCATCGAGCAGCCGCTTGATCTCGCCGTCGAGGCTGTCGCGCTCGCCGATCACCCGCACGCGCACATTGTTCGCCTGCAGCTCGGCAAGGTCATGGCGGATGAACCGCCGCAACAATCCCATGAGATCGCGGATTTCCGACAAGGGGCGCGACCAGTTCTCTGAACTGAAGGAAAAGATCGTCAGGATTTTGATGCCCATCTCGCCGACGGCGCGGACGGTGCGGCGCAAGGCTTCGACACCGCGGCGGTGGCCCTCGGACCGGGGCAAGCCACGCTCGGCCGCCCAGCGGCCATTGCCGTCCATGATGATGGCGACATGACGCGGCGGCTCGAAGCCAGAATTCGCAAGAATTGCAGTCGGTCCGAGGGTCTTCGCGTCGGCCCCGGCCGCGATGGGCTCCGGTGAGATGGGCGATACCGCCAGTTCGACCATTGGTTCTCCAATCCTGCGACCTCGCGTCGGGTACCCGCGAAAATAACTGAATCATCCGTACGGCAGTTCGCCGCACCGGTGTGCCGATGTCTGTCGAATACCGTAGCAGTTATTTTCGCGGGCGCCCTAACTCGCGGTCACACCGTCATGATCTCTTTTTCTTTGGCGGCGAGGATGTGATCGACCTCGGCCACGCCGTGGTCGGTGGCCTTCTGCACTTCCTCCGTCTGCCGGACATGATCGTCTTCGCTGACCTTACCGTCTTTTTCCAGCTTCTTCAGCAAATCGAGCGCATCGCGCCGCACATGCCTCACAGCGACGCGCGCCGCCTCGGCATAACGATGGCCGATCTTGACCATCTCCTTGCGGCGCTCCTGGTTGAGTTCGGGGATGCGGAGCCGCAAAATCTGTCCTTCCGTCGCCGGGGTCAGGCCAAGATTGGAATTGATGATGGCCTTCTCGACGGCATGCACCATGGCCCGGTCCCAGACCTGAACGGAGAGGAGCCTCGGCTCCGGGACACTGATGGTGGCGACTTGGTTGAGGGGCATGTGCGTGCCGTAGGCTTCAACCTGGACCGGGTCCAGAATGCCTGGCGATGCGCGGCCGGTGCGCAGCCCTGCAAGCTCCTGCTTGAGGACCGAAACAGCGCCCTGCATGCGACGCTTGATTTCGTTCAGATCGTAAGTCGCGGTTGACATCTCGTATCTCCCCGACGCCACGAGGCCAATCGAGGAAAATACATGGCCTCGATATTCTCGTGTCCTTGATCGCGGACGACCGTGCCGACTCTTCTGCGCGATCGACCGGTGGCGGACGGCTATTCGCCGACAATGGTCGCCCGCGCGGTTCCACTCAATACGGCCTTGATCGCGCCGGGCTCCAGGATCGAAAACACGATGATAGGCATACGGTTCTCGCGAGCAAGAGCAAACGCCGTCGCATCCATCACCTTGAGTTCGCGGGCGAACGCTTCCTGGTGGGTGAGCCGCTCGTAACGCTGCGCCGTCTTGTCCTTCTTCGGATCGGCGGTGTAGACGCCGTCGACATTTGTCGCTTTGAGCACGGCGTCGCAGCTCATTTCGGCGGCGCGCAGCACCGCCGTGGTGTCGGTGGTGAAATATGGATTGCCGGTCCCCCCGGCAAAGATCACGACGCGGTTGTCGTCGAGGTGTCGGAGCGCGCGCTGCCGCTCATAGGTTTCGCAGACCTGCGGCATGGCGAGCGCAGACATCGTACGCGCGGGCGCGCCGGCCCGTTCGATGGCGGCCTCCAGAACCAAGGCGTTCATCACTGTCGCCAGCATGCCCATCGCGTCCGCGGTCGGCCGCGACACGCCTTGGGCTGCAACCTCGACACCGCGCAGAACGTTGCCGCCCCCGACCACGACCCCGATCACCACGCCCATTGCTCTCGCCGCCACGAGGTCGCCGGCGAAGCGGTCGAGGGTCGGCTGATGAATGCCAAAACCTTCGGGGCCGCTCAGGGCCTCGCCCGACAGCTTGACGATGACGCGGCGAAAACTCGGCATTGCCCATGTCTCTCCGCGTTTCCTGGAAGGATTTTTCGGGTCCGGCGCCACGACGATGAACGCGGGGCGTTGCGGATCAGCCGTGCATCAGCGGTGCCGGCAGCACTCTTGGGGCTGGCAACTTGGTTGCGCCAGCCTGGCCCCTGCCCTGCTCAGAGATCAGCCGTGCCCGCGGCGGCCGCGACCTCGGCAGCGAAGTCGGAGCCTTGTCGTTCGATGCCCTCACCCAAGGCGTAGCGCACGAAGCCGGTCACCTTGATGGGACCTCCGGCGTTGCCCTCGGCCTCCTTGAGAGCCTGGGCGACGTTCTTGTCGGGGTCATGGATATAGACTTGATCGAGCAGGCAGACCTCCTTGTAGAATGTCTTGAGACCCGACTCGACGATCTTGGCAATCACCGGCTCGGGCTTGCCCTGGGCGCGGAACTTGTCGGCAAGGATGTCGCGTTCGTGCGTAACGATCTGCGGGTCGAGGCCGCTCGGCTCGACGGCCTGCGGATTGGATGCCGCAATGTGCATCGCGACCTGCCGGCCGAGCGTCGCAAGTTCTTCGGGCTTGCCCGGCGATTCCAGCGCGACGATGACCCCGATGCGGCCAACTCCCTCGCCAACGGAATTGTGGACGTAGCTGCCGATCACGCCTTTCTGCACGGAAACGTGGGCGGCGCGTCGCAGCGTCATGTTTTCGCCGACCGTCGCGATCGCGGAGTTGAGCGCCTCCTCCAAGGTGGTGCTGCCGACCCTGCCGGCCTTGATCGCGGCGAGGTCCGTGCCGACGTCGAGCGCAACATTGGCGACCATGCGCACCAGGCCTTGAAACATATCATTGCGGGCGACGAAATCGGTCTCGGAATTGACCTCGACGACGACGCCCTTGGTGCCGCGGACGGCAACGCCGATCAGCCCTTCCGCCGCAATGCGGCCTGCCTTTTTCGCCGCTTTCGACAGGCCCTTCTTGCGCAGCAAGTCGATTGCGCCTTGCAGGTTGCCATCGGTTTCCCCGAGCGCCGACTTGCAATCCATCATGCCGGCGCCGGTCAGTTCGCGCAGCTCCTTCACCATCTGTGCGGTTACGTTTGCCATCGTCGCCGTCCTGTCCTGTTCGACCTGTGTTCAGATCCATCCTGTTTGGAATGTCATCGTGCGGCCGCCCCGCGCATGCTCGCCCCGCGGCGGCAGGTTTCGCGCGAGATCGTCGGGGTTGCCGCCACCGAATCGGCTGACCCCAATCGCGACGCTATTCGGCGCCGAGTTCCTTCGCCTGCGCGATCCATCCGTCGACGCGGCCCGGCAGCCCGACTTCTTCACCGATCTTGTGCGCCGCAGCGGAGTTGAGGCCGGCAATCTGCCAGAAATGGAAGACGCCCAGGTCATTGAGTTTCTTTTCGATGGTCGGAGAGACTCCCGACAGCTTCTTGAGATCGTCGGCGACGCCGCGCGGTCCAGGCAGCGCCTCAAAACCTCCCTCTTCGGGACCTGGCGCCGGCAATGCCTCCTCGAGCGGCGTCTCGGCGGCGCCGATATCGATTCCGAGATCGCCCTGAGCGCGCGAAATCCCATCAATCGCCGCTCGCGCGATGAGATCGCAATAAAGCGACACGGCACGGCCGGCATCGTCGTTGCCCGGGACGATGTAGGTGATCCCTTCGGGGTCGCAATTGGTATCGACCACCGCCGCGACAGGAATGTTGAGGCGGCGCGCTTCCTTGATCGCGATATCTTCCTTGTTGGTGTCGATGACGAAGACGAGATCGGGCAGCCCACCCATGTCCTTGATCCCGCCAAGCGCGCGGTCGAGCTTGTCGCGCTCGCGGGTCAATGTCAGCCGTTCCTTTTTGGTATAGGCCTGCGCCTCGTTGGAACTGAGCATCTCATCGAGCTTGCGCAATCGCTTGATGGATTTGGAAATGGTCTTCCAATTCGTCAGCGTGCCGCCCAGCCAGCGCGAGTTGACGTAATACTGCGCCGACTTCTTCGCTGCCTGCGCAATCGCCTCCTGGGCCTGCCGCTTGGTGCCGACGAACAGGATGCGGCCGCCCTTGGCGACCGTATCACTGACTGCCTCGAGGGCACGATGCAGCATCGGCACCGTCTGCGCGAGGTCGATGATATGGATGTTGTTGCGCGCCCCGAAGATGTAGTCGCGCATCTTCGGGTTCCAGCGATGGGATTGATGACCAAAGTGGACGCCAGCTTCCAGGAGCTGGCGCATAGAGTAGTCTGGCAGTGACACTGATCGTCTCCGGTTATTCCGCCGCGGGAATGTGAGCTTGAGCGACCCAAAAGTTCGCCCTCAGCCACCGGACAGCCCCTGCCCTGGAAAAGGGCAGAGCCGGACAGCCCGCATCGACTGCAGGCCAGGACCCGCGTGTGAGATGGCGTGTATATAACGGCAGCGGGGTTCCGGCGCAAGGCAACGCCGTATGCCTTGGACTGCACAAGTTGCGTGCAGTTGGTGCCGTACCGTAAGATCGCCGCGATCAGACCAGACGGACGAGGGCCGTAAAAAGGTGGGGATGCGCGATACCAGCAGCGGTTATGGATGGCTTTCGATCGCACTGCACTGGTTGACCGCCGCCATTGTGCTTGTCATGCTGACGGTCGGGAGCTTGACACAACCGTCCCGCCTCGGCCCTGCGGACCCGCGCCTGCTTCGCCTCCACACCACAATCGGAATCACGCTCTATCTGCTGCTCTGGGGCCGCATCCTGTGGCGCTTCTACGTCGGGCACCCTGGCCCGCTACCGAAACAGGGCCGCTATGCCTTCGCGCTCGGCAAATATTTTCATTACGTCCTGCTCCTCGCGATTGGCGTGATGCTGCTCACCGGGCCCCTGATTGCCTGGTCGGCCGGCCAGGCGCTCCAGGTTTTCAGCTTGGCGCTCCCGAGCCCTCTGAGTGGCAACCCGCAATTGCATGATTTCGCACGCCACGTTCACGGCTATGCGGCAACCTTGATCTTCGCAGGGCTGCTTCTGCATGTCGCGGCAGTGATCAAGCACAGCGTGGTCGATGGGGACGGGACCTTCGATAAGATCATGGTCGCCGACAGCGGCGCTCGCGACCAATGATTTGAACTCAGGGAACGCTGAACGCGTTGGACGCGGGATCGCATGGATTTATTGGCTTCGCTCGAAGACACGGACTTTTCGACATACCTGCGCGAGTCGGACTGGGGACAGCCGATCCTGCTCTGTTTCCATGCCATCGGCATGGCCCTCGTTGTCGGCGTGTCACTGATGTTCTGCGCCAGGATTTACGGCTATGGGCGGCGTTTTCCGCTGTCGGGTTTCGATACGCTGTTCAATATCGCCTGGCTCGGATTCGTGCTTAATGCGGGGTCGGGCACGCTGTTGTTCATCGCGGAGCCACGCCGCCTGCTGCAGACGCCCGCCTTCCTGATCAAAATGGTGCTTATCGTCGGCGCCGGCATCTCGCTCTGGGCGCTGATGCGAACATTGCGAACTGGCCCGCCAAGTGCCGAGACGGGGTGGCCGCACAAGGAGGCCGTAACGGCGAATGCCAAGATCGCCGCGATCTTCCCGATCGTACTCTGGCTCGGTGCCATTCTGTCCGGACGTTTGATCGGCTACACCATCGGGCCGCCCCCACTGTAACGGCGGCCTATGCGAAATCGTGAGACGGCGTGACGGAGGCGAACGTCCATGACCGAGGCGGAAGTTCTTCACTGGATCAAGGAAACCTGGCTCGGCGAAACGGTTCGCGAGAGCACGTGGCTCTTTGCAACGGGCGAGACGTTGCACTTCATCGGACTGAGCATGCTGTTCGGGTCGCTGATGATCGTCGATCTGCGGCTGCTCGGGTTCTTGCGCGGCATTCCGATCAAGGCGGCGCTCGACTTTCTGCCCTTCGCGTTGATCGGATTCCTGATCAACCTCGCGACCGGCATCGTATTCTTCACCGCCGACCCATTCATGTACTGGCCCAACCCGGCATTCCGGCTGAAAATGTTCCTGATCCTAATGGCTGGCGTGAACGCGCTTGTTTTCATGGTGATGGGCCATCGTCGCGCACTCGCACTCGGCGACAACGACCGCACCGGCGCACTCGCCAAAGTGACGTCCGGCCTGTCGCTCTGCCTGTGGCTATCTGTGCTGCTGCTCGGGCGCCTGCTCCCCTCCTTCGAGGGCAAGACCACGTTTTTTTGAGGTTGCGGAATTCGACCTCGCATTTGTGCGAAACGCCTGGAAATTCGGTTGAGCGGGATACGTTCAGCTTGAATGGCCGCTCGCTTCGCAATTCCCTTTGATTTTGCGCTTCGGGATCATGCGCTACGGCGTATCGGCACGAGGCGCGGGGGGCCGGGCCGGGCGACTGGGTTCGGACTGACCGGCTTGGGCGGCGCGGCAGCCGCGACCGGCCGCGACGGCAAGCAGCTTATGTTCCCGATCGAATTCGCGCCGTATTGCACGTAGCCGTTCGCCATGGGAGGCGAATGCTGCGCCGTGAAGGGAATGTAGAGATAGCAGACCACATCGCTGCTGGGATCCCGCCAGCGTTGAATCGCCGTATCCTTCAGCGGCCCCGCATATTCCGCTTCGAGTTGCATATGCGGTATGCGCTCCCACGTCACCGCGGGCGGGGGAACGGCCTGTTGCGCCTCCGGGGCTTGCGTCTGCGGGGGTTGCGACAGGGCCGGCTGCGGCTGGACCTGCGCAAACTGCTGAGACCGGGAGACGAGGGTCAATGAAACGAGGGACAGCAGCGTCAGCGCCACGCCAGGCCAAAGTGTCGAATTTGCAAAAATCAACTTTGCAACAGTCGATTTTGCAGCAGCCGATTTTGCAACAGTCGATTTTGCAGCAGCCGACTTTGCAACAGTCGACGTTGCAACATCCGATTTCGCAACAGCCGGCCTTGCGACAACCGATTCTACAATGGGGAATTTTATAACGATCATGGCTGCGCACCCCCCTGCCCGTCCCTAGCACTTCCTTCAAAAACGGCGCAAATATGTCTGGGACGGGCGGCCAACAGACGGCTTCGCGACGCCGTGGACAAACCCACGGCACCCTTATCGTCAAATTCCTGAGCTTGTCCTTGCGGGAGGCAGCGAAATCAGGCGGCAACGTGCTTGATGCCCGCGGCCGCGATAATGGCCGCAAGCCGCCTGCGGGCGTAGAACATGCGGGTCTTCACCGTGTTTTCCGGGATGCCGAGAATTTCGGCGATCTCTCGGATCGATTTCTCCTGATAATAGACGAGATCGATGATTTCGGCGTGCTCGCGTGAAAGCGCGGTGAGCGCACGGCGAATTGCAGTGCGCGCATCCTGCTTGCCGACCTCCGCCTCGGGATCGTGCAGAGGATCAACGACGTTCTGCGCCGATTTGCAATCGAGTGACACCGTTGGCCGTCGCCGCTGCGCTGCCAGCGCCTTGTATCGCGCAATTCCAAGCAACCAGGTCGCGACCGAGGAGCGGCCTTGAAAGGTCCCCGCATGCTGCCACACCTCGATGAAAGTCTCGCTCACTACATCTTCGGCAAGTGTGGCATCGCTGACGATCCGCAGCACGAAGCGATACATTCTCAATTGGTGCCGCGCGAACAAGGTTCGCATGGCGGCTTTATCTCCGGCGGCAATCCGCTGGATCAGCAGCTCGTCCGGCGTCCCGGCGACCGCGTTTCCATCTCCTGTCGAGGTGATTTCGCTCATGAGATACCCGCTTTGCGCTTGTCCACTTTGTCGGAGCACGATCGCGCGACCGCCTTCCCGGCCATGAGAAGGCAGGAGCATAACTGCTTGGTGGGAGGGACCGCTGCGGCCCTTGTCTTGCTTAAGCGGTCCCCCGTGAATGGCTAAGTTTAAGCGCGCGGTTCAGCTGCCGGGTATCGGCAGGACCGGCATGACCTCCACCGACTCGCCCGGAAACAGAGTAAAGTGCGGATGGTTTTCAAACAGCTTGGCAGCAGCTTCGTGCGAGTCCGCCCGAACGACCATGAAGGCGCCCATATCGTTGCCGACATCTGCAATGCCGCGTTCCGTAATTTTTTTTGTCTTTCCAAGCGGGCCGCCCGTGGCCACGATGGCGCCCTGGTGCTTTACCATCCACGCCTTCCATGCAGCCATGCCCTCATGCATCTTCGCTTTCTGCTCGGCTTCCGGAAGCGCGTTCCATGCCGTCATTTTCGGGCTGGTCTTGCTGCCGAGGAAAACGGCGAGATAAGTATCGTTCCCGTTCATGGTGTTCCCTTTCCTTTGCGACTGGCAGGTTGAAACAAAAGTTCGATGTAGCGCCGCAGATGATCGACGCTTTCGGCCGCGACAACTGCGTCTCCTTTCGCCTTCGCCAAGATGAACGCGCCTTGCAGCACCGCTTGTGTGTGCAATGCGAGGCTGCGCGCCGTCCATTGACCGCGGATGCGATGACGTTTCACCGCTTCGGCGATATCAGCTTCGACCTTTTCGGCGTGACCGCTGATGCTGGCGTCACAGGCTTGGCGGATCGCCGGGAAGCTTTCGTAGACTTCCTGGACCATCGTTCCGACCAGGCAGGTGAACTCCGGCACCTTGCCCGTCAGGATGGCCTTGCGGAAATCAATGTACCCGAGCACCCGGTCGAGTGGGTCATTGCAGCTGTGATAGGGAGCGCTGGCGAAAAAAGTGCCGGTCAATTCCGACCAATAGGCCGCCGCGGCGATCCCAAGGGCCTCCTTGTTGTCGAAGTGATGGAAGAATGCCCCCTTGGTAACGCCCGCCTCACGACACAGGTCATCCACCGTCGTTGCCGCGTACCCTTTTGTGCGGATAAGGGTCAGGGCTGCGTCCAGCAGCTTCTGCCGCGCGGCGCCCACTGGTCTGGTCGCTGACCGATCCGCATTCATGAATGCGTAATACCAACCGGTTGGTATGTCCGTCAAGCCCTGTCTTCGCTGTGCGTTGCTGAATCTGTTCGAGGACGAGGCCAAGGGATAGGTCGGCGGAACTTGCAGACGATCGGCGCAGCGGCGCTTGAGTGTTGCCTGGAAGAAGCGGCATATTCGCGACGGAGCTCTCCTGCGGCAGGCATGTGCCTCGACATCCGGGCCACCCCGCCTCGACCTCATGCGCCGGATTTCACACCGGCGCTCGTTGATTTCCAGCAGGCTGTCGCGGACGGCGCTCAATCCGGGCTCCTCGCTCCACTTGACCGGGGTACGCTCTATGCGGGCACAATGCCGCGTCTCCACGAGGAGCACCCATGTCCAGCTTCCCGCTCAAAGCCGCCCGGATCGCGTTCCTGGCGTTTTCCACGGCGTGTTGCGTGTTTTGTTTCCCCGGCGGATTGGTGATCGCGCAAACGGCATTCTATCAGGCCGGCGAAGCTGCCATCGCGGGGCGGCCCGGGACGGTCATCCGGCAGGAACCGATGCCGTTTGCGCCTGCCGGAGCTTCGGCCGTCCGCGTGCTTTACCGATCGATTGGACTTAAAGGCGAGCCGATCGCCGTTTCCGGCTTGATCATCATTCCCGAAAAGCCTGCTCCAGTCGGCGGCCGTCCGATCATCGCATGGGCCCATCCCACCAGCGGCGTCGTCCCGCATTGCGCCCCATCGCTCGCGCTTTTCGCCTATCAGCAAATCCAGGGGCTGCGGCCGATGATAGAGCGGGGCTATGTGGTTGCGGCGACTGAC
Organism: uncultured Alphaproteobacteria bacterium; assembly: GCA_963844635.1. Classification (GTDB taxonomy): domain Bacteria; phylum Pseudomonadota; class Alphaproteobacteria; order Rhizobiales; family Xanthobacteraceae; genus JAJPKK01. The sequence continues at coordinate 328,637 of CAWJPD010000004.1, read as the reverse complement.
TACCCCGGCCTCGGCACCGAGGGGCCGCATCCCTATCTCGTCGGCGACAGCGAAGGCCACGCCGTACTCGACATCGTGCGCGCGGGTCGAACGGTCCTGGGCGTCGGCGGGGGCAACGCCTTCGCAGTGTGGGGGCATTCGCAGGGCGGACAGGCGGCGCTGTATACCGGACTGCTGGCAAAAACTTATGCGCCTGAACTTCACCTCGTCGGTGTCGCGGCCGCGGCGCCGGCGACCGAACTCGACACCTTGCTGGACGAGGATTTCAAAACGCCCGGCGGCAAGAATCTGACCGCAATGACGCTGTGGTCATGGTCCCGGGTGTTCGGCGCGCCCATCGACCGGGTCGTCGAACCCGCAGCGATGCCGATCGTCGACCGGTTGGCCGAACAATGCATCGAATCCATTTACGACATCATGCTCCGGCAACGGTTGGGCCGACCGCTGGGGCAGACCTTCCTGTCCGTGAAGAACATCGCCGAGACCGAACCGTGGCGATCTTTGGCGTTGCAAAATACGCCCGGCACACTGCCGCCGGACATCCCGGTTTTCATCGCGCAGGGTACGACTGACGAACTGGTCCTGCCCACGGTCACAGTGGACTACATCCGGAAACTATGCCGGGCCGGGAGCAAAGTGCGGTTTGTCTCGTTGCCGGGGATCGGTCACGGCGTCGTCGCCCGAAACAGCGCGAATGCCGCGGTCGATTGGATGGCGGATCGCTTCGCGGGCCATGCCTCGCCCGACGATTGCGATTCGATCTGAGCAGGAGGGAGAACGGGAGCCATGATCAGGAAGATCAATCCGCAAGGGACTGAACGAACCCGGCGCGAAGCGCTGAAATTCATTGCGCTGAGCGCCGCGGCCGCCGCATTGCCTCGGAGCTCCGCCGCCCAACCTTCATTTCCCGACGGGGCAATCATCCGAACGATCCTAAAAGATTATGCGCCTGTCGACCTCGGCGATGGCGCGATCTTATTCCACGAGCACATGTCGCTCGGTCCCGACTTTCTGGTGCGGTTCAGACAGTACGCGGCGGAAGCGCAGGCGGCGAACCGGCCGCCGAATGTTCGGCCGCCCGCAGCTCCGGGCTTTGCGCTGTCGACCGACTTGTCTTTTATGCAGGATTTGGACCTGCTGTCGGACGAACTCGCGATTGCAAAACGCGAAGGCATCGCCTGCATTGTCGATGCCGGTCACGCGGACATGGGACGCAATATCGGCTTTTTGCGGCAGCTCGCATCGCGGTCGGGGATGCCGATCATCGCGAGCGGCGGCTTCTATGCCCAGCCGTTCTATCCGCGTGAGATCGCAACCATGAGCGAGGAACAGATCATCGCCGCGCTGATCGCGCAGGCGGAAGCCGATCCAATCGGGGCGTTCGGCGAGATCGGATCGTGGGACTACATCACGAAGGATGAGCGCAAGGTGTTTCGCGCCATCGGCCGCGCGCATCTCGCCACCAACATTCCGATTTTTACACACACCGGCATTCCCGGGAAGTCGGCCCTTGAACAACTCGACATACTCGAGGATGTCGGCGTGGATCCGAAACATGTCGTCATCGGCCATCTCGGAAACCTGGTGGACCTGAACACCGAGATACACCGTGCGATCTGCCGGCGCGGGGCCTTCATCGGATTCGATCGCCAAGGCGGCCCGAACGACGACGCCGTGGTGCCGATTGTCATGTCCCTGATCGAAGCAGGTTATGCGGACCACCTGATGTTCTCGTCGGATTTCTCCAGCGGAACTGCGCTCAAGCGCAACAATAAGGACTTGGGCTACGCCAAAACATTGACCGTCTTCGTGCCCAAGCTGAAGAAGGCCGGCGCGGGTGAGGAGGTCTTGCGCCAGATCATGAACGACAACCCCCGGCGCTTTCTGGCCTTCGTGCCGAAGGTCAAGCGCAAAGCGTGACGGAACGTGCGATGCGTCGTCCCCCTCGAGGACCGCATTGGCACCGGCGATGTGACCGCGAACGGACACGCGGCCCGGCGCCGTTGTTCGCCTGTCTTATTTCGTGGTGACCGTCAGATTGCCTTTGTAGCGATTGAACTCGAAGGTTTGAAGCTTACCTGGCTGCACCAGACCGTCGGGTTGGCAACGGGCGGTAATCATAGCCATGTACGCGGTGCCGGACGGCGCAGTTTTCTTTGTGAGCTGGATATTCGCCGGGTCGCAGTGCCGACCTTCACCGTAGAAAGTATACTGTTCGATCGAGAGGATTTTGGTGCAAAGACCACCCTCAGTCCAGCTTGGTAACGTGTACGAAGTTGCTTTGTTTTCCTGTGACGAATAGCACCATTCGCCGATGAAGTTTATCGGCATGGTTTTTTCTGCGGCGCGTGCGTGGCTGCAAGCGATGAGACCCGCAGCAACAACGCAAACAATACGAAACATCACGGTTGGTCCTCCACGTTTGTTCAGCCAGAGCCGGTCATCGGCAGAGTGCAAACGGCCGCAGACGAGCACTTTGTCACGGCGGAAGCGCCTTAGGCAGCGCCGTCCCATGTCCTCACGTCGTCATCGGTCTCCCAAATCGGAGGCTCTCCCCTGCGATGGACCCATCCAGTTCTTGCCGGTAAAATCAGAGGGCCTTTCACGGGACATGCCACGTATCGTCATCCCTCAAGGACCGCATTGGTGCCGGCGATGTAGCCGTGGACGGACGCGCGACCGAGGCCGTGCTGCTGGCCCCCGCCGCTTGCTTCGCCCCCGGCATAGAGGCCGGGTATGACCTTGCCCCAACGATCGACCACCTGAGCCTTGCCGTTGATGCGCAGGCCGCCAAACGAATCCAAGAGGCCGATCGGAGCCCAGGCGGCGTAGAACGGTGGCGTGCTGATCTTGTGCATCACCGGTTTGTCGAAATCTTCATCCACGCCTTTGTCCGTGAATTCGTTGAATCTCTCGACCGTTTGCTCCAGATATTTGAGCGGCATCTTTTGATGCGGATTTGCCATCACCTTCCGGGTGAGTTCCGCGATGGTATCGGCCTTGACAAAGTAGCCGTCGGGTGGGTCGGCGATGTAGGGAAAGCGAACCTTCCAGCCCGTCCGTATGATGGCGGCGGAATCAAAGATCGCCCACACCGGTCCGGACTGAAAGTCAGGAGGCTGCGATCCCTCATTGATCGCGAGCGCCGCGTCGGTCGCCGATGACCTTTTGTACTGGGCCTTGATCTGCGCTGTGCTGGCGTTGCGCCAATCGGTAGCCCTGAAAGGCCGGCGCGTGCCGTCGGTTCCGGGCGGATATTTAGGGTTGCCGATCTCGCTCTCCGGAATTTGTGTTTCGCTATAGAAGCGCTGGCCGACCTGATTGACCGCAATCACATGCTCCCAACCCGAATTGCCGATATCGATGCCCTTTGCCTTGGCGAACGTGAATGACGGGTGTCCTGGAAAGATACTGGCATGCGGATCACGCGACCCCAGCACGTTGCTGATCTTGGGCGACGCGAGCTGGTGCTCGTAGTTCTGCATCATCCCGGCAAGGTTGGCGCCAATGTCCATTCCGGCAATGATTCCGCTGGCATCCTGGCCATGCGGCCCGAGCAGCGGAACGACCACCTCTTCGAATGCCTCCATGTACAATCTCGGGTCGAACATGGTGCGGAAGTCGCGATTGTTCACGTGGCCGCCGGTGCCGATGATCACCGCTTTGCTGGCACGGATGTGGATCGTGGGTGCTCGCTCGTCGGTATTGCCGTTTTGCCAAAAACTCTCCAGGCGCGCGCCGGTGTCCGGGTCGAAACGCGGCGTATAACTGGCCTTGATGCCGATGACCTTGCCGCTGAAATGGCCCTCACGGATGATCTCATCCATGTGCCGGTTGAGGAGGAATCGTATGCCCCGCTCACGCGCGCTGAATTCCAGGCATCGCGACAGGCAGAAGCCGCCATACACCCAGCCCGGTGCGCCCACTGACGCCGCCTCGATGCCGGGCGTCTGACGCATCGGGTTGAAGCGCGAGTGGCGCTCCTTTTCGGGATCGCCGCGGTCTTCTCGCGACAACGTCCCTGCCCGGATGTCGGTCTTGTCCGCAAGTTTCAGCATCGCCTTCGCCATGCGCGCCCGCGAAACGCCGCCGCCGAAATGGGTGCCGTCGATGCGGGCGAACCGAACGTAATTGTCGAGCTGGAATTGGCGGGTCAGCCGGGCATTGTCGGCCCAGGCACGGTGGAGTTGGCGATCATTGTACCGATATCTGGCCACGCCGCTCGCATCCACGACCGACCAGTCCGTCATGTCTTTGAACAGGAGGTCAGGGTCATCGTCGAGATCTGCCGGAGGAACGAGCGGCGCCGTCAGCCCGAGATTGTCCAGGTCGGCGCCGGCTCGATCGCGCGCCTGGATGGCGTCGCCGCCGCCGAGGGAGACAAAGCCGCCGCTGTGAACCATCTTTCCGCCGACATCGAAATTCGAATCGATGACGAGGACGGAGGCACCGAGATCGCGCGCCCTCAGTGCGGCGTGGAGCCCGGTGCAGCCCGCTCCGCAGACGACTACATCCGCTTCATAGTTCCAGGCGATGTCTTGAGCCGATGCCTTCGAGCCCGAAAGGATCGCGGCGCCGACGCCCGCCGCCGCTCCGCTCTTGAAGAACTCACGCCTGCTGACGGCCTTTTCGTTCTGGAGCTTGGGTCGCTTCGTCCCTGCGATACGCTTTCTTGCCATGTCTGGCGGCTCCCTAAATGATGTTCGCAACCGGACGTCATTTTGTCCTCTGACCACGAGGCGCGATGAAATCACTTCTGTCTTATTGGGTCGTGGTCACAGAATCCCAGAAGTCGCAGTGGCGAAGCGCCGCGTATTGTGCGTCGGTCAGGACCGACAGACCCGACACGTCTTCGATCAGCCAGGCCGGTGCTTCGGCGTTCGTCGTGGAACGCGGCCACGGAGTGTTGCCCGATCCGTTCGGATTGCCGGAGCGAGCAAAGTTGGCCCAGGCGGAGACAAGTTGATCGGACAGCTTGGCCTGCTGTGCGTTGAGCGGACGGGGAATGCCCAAAGGGCCGCCATGCCAGAGCGGGAACAGATACTGGATGTCGGAGGTATGATAGGCGAGCGCTTCCAGTCCCGGCATATCCGGGAAGAAGAATGGCGCTGTCTTGTCGGCGAACTCGTAGGTGTAGAGCGGGATTTGCGGTGCGAGAACCTTATCAAACCGGCGCTCGTTGCAGATGCCGGAATCGGTCCCGACCCGGTCCCACGCCAATTGCGGGTTCTTGAACGCGCTGAGGGGATATACGCCAAGGACTTTGTCTGCCGTGCCTTCGGGATAGGCGGGCGGCGCGTAGGTCGTCTTGACGTAGTTCAGATACCCTTCCGCGGTTGGCGGGGCGCGACGCGCGTTGTCCGGGTTCGAGAAATATTCCGCGATCGCCAAGCCGAAATTGGTCTCGTCCGCCGTGTTCCCGTTCATCAACGGAACGCGGTTGAACCGGCCATCGGCGAACAGTTTTAGCGGCTGATCGGGGATGATTTCGCCATCGACAAACCCTCGGCCGGTGATGAATTTTCCCATCGTGCTTGTCGTGCCGGCAAGTTCTTCAATTCGCGTGGCCGGCAGACTGCGCAGGCATTGCGCGACCTCGGGACCGGTGCCGGAGCCGCACCCGGCGGCCACCGCGAAGGCGACGCCGGTCGCCTCCGCTGCCGCCTTCGTGGGAAGCACAAAGGCCGGGCAGAAGCTCTGGCAGATTGCCCGCTCGAACAGGCCAGCCGCGAGCGGAGAGATCATGTGGAGGCCGGTATCGACCGCTCCCGCCGATTGACCGCCGATGGTGACGTTGTCCTTGTCGCCGCCGAAGCCCGCGATATTGCGCGCGACCCATTGCAGCACGGCCTGCTGGTCGAGGATGCCGTAATTGCCGAACCGATGGTTTTCATTATCCAGCGCGGGATGCGCGAGGAAACCCATCAGGTTCAGACGGTACGCCAGGGTTACGACCACGGCCCTGCCTTGCGACGCGAGCTTGGTGCCATCGTAGCCGGGGGTTTCGCCATCCACATTGCCGCCGCCGTGGATCCAGACGATCACCGGCAGTCGCGCGGACGGATTGGGGTCCGGCGTGAAGACATTGAGGTAAAGGCAGTCCTCATTGTTGTTCGGGGCGCCCGAGAAGACCCCGAGCGTCGTCACCAGCGCGCAGATCGGCGCAAACTCCGTTGTCTTCAGGACATTGGTCCATGGCGCGTGATCTTGCGGCGGGCGCCAGCGCAGAGTTCCAACCGGCGGCTCGGCGTAAGGAATGCCGAGGAATGTGCTGACGCCGTTCGACGTAAATCCCTGAACCGGCCCCTCGTGCGTTTCGACCACCGCGCTTGGTTGTTTCTCGGAAGCTTGGTCTGGACCTGCAGCCAGTCCCGGCCACACCCCGAGCAATAGGGACGCGACAGCAAGACCCAATCCGAGCCTGTTCTTCGTTCCATGCGGGTTTCGTCTCTGGGCGCTGGTGCAAAGTGGGCGTGAGGTGCGTCGCACGCCGCGGGGCAGGCACAAGGCGTCCCCCAATTTTGAGAACCCACGCATTGCTTCCTCCCTCGCTACGCCGCGTCAAAAGCAGTCAGGAAGCTAGCAGGTTCGCTTCCGCGCGGTCTTCATGAAATTGGTCTGTCGAGGCACAAAATCCTGCCGCATTGATGCCCGCGAGACCCACTCGCCCGGTCGGACGCGGGCCGGCGCGCGGCCGGCCTCTGAATCGGCTCATCTTCACCCGTGAAGAGGCGGGGTCGGGGACAGCCGGTCCGCCCCAATCAGCGGCCACGAGCCGAGCCGAGTGCGCAGCCACGGCGAGACCGGACCAAGAGCAACCTTTCCGGCTGCACTTCTGAGCAAGTTCAATTCTATCGGACCTTGCTATAGTGTGGCTCTTGGTCCCTGTTTCCACATAGCCCCAACCCTCTGAGGAGATTCCAACATGACGCCGTTTCGCACCGTGCTCGTATCGAGCGGTCTCGTTCTCGCGTTCTTTGGTGGAACGGTGCAAGCGCAACAGAATGCGCGCGCGACTGGCAAGATGGTGACCGTGCAAATGCCCGCAACACCGGACCCGGCCCGCGTCACCCTTGATCCCAAGACCACGGCTCTCATCGTGCTCGACTATGTCGAGCCCATCTGCAATGCCCAACCGAGTTGCAAGGACAAGATGCTGCCTGCCATGACCCCATTCATGGACCGGGTGCGCAAGGCCGGCCTCACCGTCGCTTACGGCACGCGTGCGCAGAACATGTCGAAGTGGCTGAGCGAGGTCGCGCCAACTCCGGCGGACATCAAGATCGTCAACACCGCCCAGGACCGGTTCTACAACACCGATCTGGACAAGGACCTGAAGGCAAAGGGCATCACGACGCTGATTATGGTCGGCTGGAAGATCAGCGGTTCGGTGACCTACACGTCGGTCGGAGCGATGGTGCGCGATTACACGGTCGTCATTCCGGTGGATACGACGTCGGCCGGCAGCGACTATGAGACGACCATCGGCTTTTATAATGTGTTGAATTCGGGCAATGCGAACTTGGTGAACGCGCCTTTGAAGCCAAAGGCCACGACACTGAGCCGGACGGACATGATCACCTTCCAATAAGGGACCGCCAGCTGCGCGCCCAGAACGTGTCCTTGCAGACTTCGTGCACCAAATTCAGGAGGAAAACATGAAAGAGCGCATTGCCGTTTTTGCCGCTATTGGGACTTTGCTGCTGTCCTATTCGGTGCCCTCTTTGGCCGCGGAGGCTACCGCGCCTGCCGCCATAGCCGGTGCCATTTCCGATGCCAGTCGCCCACAGTCGGACGTGGAACTCGACGCACGGCGCAAGCCGGCGGAAATGCTGACCTTCGCTGGTATCAAACCGGGCGATAAGGTACTGGAACTCGTTCCCGGCCGGGGCTACATAACACGGTTATTGGCCAAGGCCGTCGGCCCCGCCGGTCATGTATATGCCGCCAATCTGCCGAGCTTCAACGAAAACTTCAAAGCCGGCGTTGAACCGATCATCGCCAGCCCGGCCTACGCCAATGTTTCAAAGATCGAACAGCCTTTCGGCGAACTTCGGGCCCCGAGCCGTTGGATGTCGTGTGGATTTCCGAGAATTACCATGACTTCAAGAATATGGGCATGTTCTTAACCGACACCAATGCCATGGACCGAGCCATTTTTGCTGCCCTCAAACCCGGGGGGACTTATTTCATCACGGATTATGTCGCGCCGGCTGGATCGGGCACGCGCGACACGCAATCGCTGCACCGGATCGATCCCGAGGTGATCAAGCGCGAAGTGACAGCGGCGGGATTTATGCTCGAAGCCCAAAGCGACGCGCTGATGAATCCGAGCGACGATCTCGCGGCGCGTTCGCGCCAAGGCGCCTCGCAAGTGATGCTCCGCTTCCGCAAACCGCGCTGACTCCCCTTTGACCCGCGAGGACCGGCCTCCCGGTCAGTGGCCGTCCTCGATCGGAACACCGTGTCCCGTGAAAAACCGGACACGGTGAACAGGCGCGGGCGCCCCTTGTGCCTCACCGTAGAGAGTGGAAATGTGGGGAGCGTCATTGGGCACCCCGGCATCCGAGCCAATGGAGAAGAGGAACGCGGATATGCACAGGAAACGGGAGTTGCTCTGTTCGGTGATCCTGGCAGCGCACGTATTGCCTGCCTGGGCGCAGCCGGTGACATCAGCCGGCACTTCGGTGAACCTGCTAGCCGGCGATCCGGCTACGATCCCGAACCTGTCCGGCACATGGGGCCATTATTCCTTTCCAGGCATCGAGCCGCCGGCGACGGGTCCCGGGCCGGTGCTGAACAAATCGCGCCGGCGGCAGTCATTCGACGACAGCGGCCGGCCCTACCGGGGCAGTGCGAATGCTCCCTTGGTGAGCAACAACGCGCAGCTTGTCGGCGATTACAGCAATCCGATCCTAAAACCGCAGGCGGCGGAAGCCGTAAAGAAATACGGCGACATCGAATTGAGCGGTCACCCCGCGCCGAATCCGAGCAACCAGTGCTGGCCCAACGCGGTGCCTTATGCGTTCTGGAATCTCGGCGTGCAGATCCTGCAAGAGCCGGACAAGGTCACGATCCTTCAAGTCTTCAATCATGAATTTCGCGAGGTGCGCCTGAACCAGCCGCATCCGGCCCGGCCCACACCGTCGTGGCACGGCGACTTGGTCGGCCATTACGAAGGTGACACCCTGGTTATCGACACCGTTGCCATCAAGATCGGGCCGTTCGCCATGGTCGACCATTACGGCACGCCGTACAGCGAGGCTCTCCATGTTATCGAGCGGTATCGGCTGATCGATTACGAAACGGCGAAGGAAGCCCTGGCGCGCGACGCCAAAGAAAACTGGCGTTTCCCGGTAACCAACGATTTCCGGGGTGATTGTCGATCCCAATTACAGAGGCAAGCACTTACAGGTCCACGTCACCGTCGAGGATCCCGGCGTATTTGCCATGCCCTGGTCAGCAACCGTGACCTATCGTCCAGCCTCCGGGGAATGGCCGGAATTTGTTTGCGCCGAAAATCCGGACGAGATCACCCGAAGGGCAGGGATACCGATGGCAAACAGGCCGGAGTTCTGAGCAGGGAACCCGAAAGGCCGGCCGAGAACAAAGCGGACCTGGGCCGCTCCTGCCCGACCCACATTGGCGCGGGCCAAACGAGCCGCAGGAGCTTGTCAGTAGCGAAACCCGCATGAATAATGCGCGGGAGTTCGCCCTGAGTGAACGGCGCCAGCAAGGGTTTGGCCCTGTGGACCGATGTTCCGGCGCCGACGCGCCTGGATCGCCGCTCCCATGGCGTCGTCCGCCGCTGATTTAGATCACCATAAGCAGCAAAGCGCCGCAGACGATACCGCCTATCAGGACCGACCATTCAAGGGCGTCGAAACAGAAAATCTGGGAGCGATGTACGTTCCGCGCAATCGGTCTATGCATTGGGGCGGCCTGTTCTCGAGGGGGAACAGAACCACCATAGTTAAGCTTCGATTAGCCGAAAACCTTAAGCTTCTATTAACCTTAACTTCGGCCCGTTCCCATTCGCAAGCCAATTAACCCTTTCAGAAATTTTTTATGAGCGGCAAGCCGCTTTCAATTGCCTCTCGGAACCCATGCAGCTTCGCGGTGTTCCCGAAGCACCGCCTACTTTCGGCAGGCTCAGTCGGTCACAAACCGCCCGATCGCGAGAGACAAAGGGAGAGTGTTATGAAATGGCTTGGGGCCGGCATGCTGATGCTCGCTTGGCTGTCCACATCAGCCCAGGCTTTCACCTGTGCCGATGTACGCGCGGTGCCGTCCGGGATGTGGTTGGAATTGGTGTGGCGCGCTCTCCGATCATATGAAGGTATCGTCTCAGGCGGCGAGGTCAATCGGCTGATCGATTGGTTTGGTGGCGAGCGTTTGCCAGCCGTCGACCTTGCGCATGTTGATCTGACCGGATGCAAGCAGCGCCCAGAACAACATGGCGGCGGTGTCTGCTGACGGCAGCACGGTCTGCGTCTTGATCCGCCGCTTGAACTCCTCGTGCAGCCGCTCGATCGCATTCGTGGTGCGCACGCTGCGCCATTGGGTCGGGGGCAGTCGCGTGAAGGCGAACAAGCGCTCACCCGCTTCCTCCAGGCTGTCGGCGACGGCGCGATGTTTGAGGCGCCACTTGCGAATGAAGGCCTTGCGGCGTGTCTCGATCTCTTCACGCGTCGGCGCGTAGATCACATCGGTGTAGTCGGCGGTGATTTCATCATGCAGACGTTTGGGCGCGTGCGCCAGCAGGTTTCTGTGCTTGTGGACGGTGCAGCGCTGCACGGGCACACCGGCCCAGACGGCAGCAATCGCCTTGTCGAGGCCCGGCGCGCCGTCGACGATGAGGAACTCCGGCCGCCGCAGTCCGCGCGTGATGAGATCGTCGAGGACGGTGCGCCACGCCTCGGCGCTCTCTCCTCCCATGCTTTTGATCGCGAGCAGCACCTTCTGGCCGTCCGCCCGCACGCCGAGGACGACGAGAAGCGAGATCGAGGTCGCTTTGCGGTCGAGCCGCACACGCACCACCGTGCCGTCGAGAATGAGCCGCACAATCGGCTCCTCGGCAAGCGAGCGGCCATTCCAGGCGTCCCAGTCGCTCTTCACCTTGCGCCACGTCCGGCTCACCGTGTCCTTGCCAACGGCGCCGCCAAACAGCGCCATCAGCGCACGCCGCACCCGGCGCGTATTGGTGCCAGAGAGGTACGTGCTCGCGATCAGCGCATCGGCGGCCAGCGTCCGGCGCTGATAGGCCCGCAGCGCCTGGCTCTTCCATTCCGTCGTCTTGCCTTCGGGCGTGTCCAGCCTGGCTCGCGGCACCTCGATCTCGATCGGTCCGAAGGTCCCGGTCAACGATCGCGTCCGGCTGCCGTGGCGGTGACCCGTCACGGCCGTTCTGCCTTCATCGGCGGCCTTCTTGCTTCGTTCGTAACGCGGCCGCGCCAGCGCATCGTCGAGTTCGCCGCGGATCAGCTCTTCGATGAACGCGCGTGCCCGCGCGCGGACCTCGCTCTCGATCGGATCGAACCAGCTGTCGAAAAGATCAACAGCCATCTCGGATGCAGGCTGTGAACAATCAGGCTTCGTGGTAACGCTCGTCATGGCGTGGTCTCCGGTCCGGCGCTTCAACGCCGGATGATTCGAGGTTGATCACCTCGGAGACTACGCCACCCTCATTTCCTACCAACCCCGCGACGGCACCGTACGCGCCCTCACTCGGGCACAAAGGGCGTACTACATTCGAGTCTTCAACATAACGCCTGCGCAGCAAGAGCGAATCCGACAAGCATGCGCCGACGGCGGACAGCACGTGATCGAAGCGTCAGACGATCACGCAAAAGGATCATCGCGACAGTAGGGGTTAACGCGGATTTAGTCGCGGCGCCACGAGGCGACCCGCGTTGGTGCAAGCGAAAGCGGACCCTTTAAGTCCACAAACGGCTGTTGAGTACATTCTCAAAGTCCGGTTCGGAATAGACGGCCATGCCGCTAGAATGCTGATGGCATAACCCAGTGAGTACAGGCTAGGAGATGAAAAACGTAGAGGAATTCAAAGAACGAGCAGTCAGAATTGGTTCTGAGACATCGAAAGGTGCTTAGAGCGGCGCGTTGCGTCTTCATCTGCCGACATCGAGCGTTGGAACGCTGCGTTCGCGGCCGGCGAGGGCGCGCTATGGTCGCCGACGATCCGCGCAGCAGTTCTCTCCGCCACTCCGTGGCTTGATGTCCACTGCCCCGGCTGCCGCACGACCCGCGCAATCGACATTCTCTCGCTTGACCGGCACCCTTTGGCATCAGTCGGATCGGTGGTGCTCGGGCTGGGTTGTTCGTGGTACGCCGGATCGGCGCCCATGCCGCGAATCACCGGCTTGTATGCGCTCGAACCCGCGGTCAGGCCGGCGGAGGCTCCGAGCTTGGAGGGAAAATGCAAACGCTATTCATGCTCGTTGGAATATTTCTTTTGGCGGCAGGACTTTTCTTTGTCGGACAAGGTTCCGGATACATCCGCTGGCCCGCCAGCAGCTTCATGATTAGCGAAACGAAGTGGGTTTACTACGGTGGTGGAATGGCGGTCCTCGGAATTGTTCTTATTATTATCGGACGACGGTGAGCTTCGGCCAGGTGACGCGCCACGCTGCAGGAGTCGGATGGCTTGCCAACCGCCGCCATAGCGACCGCGGGGAGAAAGTTGGTAGGCAATGGTCCGCGATCCGTTAACCCGCCTTCTGAGAAGTAAGAATGGTGGACGATGGACCTCTGCGTCAGAACACCTTGACGGGGTTGCACAGGGAAAAACTGAGAAGGGGGTCCAGTTGCAAGCACGATCCCACACCGTCCCCGGCTGTCACCTTCTCCGGCGGAGCGGCAATGCGATGGGAGGTTCAGAACGCGGGTGGACCGCCAATGACCCTGGCTGCGTGACAACGCCTCGCACAACCACTCCGGACCTCACCGGTACGACAGCGGGAACTTTTCGCCGACTACAAGTCAGTGCGGGGGCCGCTTTCAATACAATGATCTCGTCGCTCGCATAGCGGCATACGCCGCGGCTTCTCGGTCGAGGAAGGATGCGCTTCGCGCCGTTGAAAAAATCTGTAGCGCCGTCTACATTTGTGCCCCCATCGGGGGCGGTTGCGAAGCGTATGATTCAGTTGGGCCCCTTTCTCTACGCGCTCTCGGTCTGGGCGCTTCCCGCGATCCTTGCCATTACGTTCCACGAGGCAGCCCATGGCTTTGTCGCGCTTCGGTGCGGCGATGATACTGCTTGGCGGTTGGGGCGCGTCACGTTCAATCCCGTCAAGCACATCGATCCGACCGGAACGATTTTGCTCCCCGGACTGCTGCTGCTGTTGCGTTCGCCGTTCCTGTTTGGTTATGCGAAGCCCGTTCCGGTCAACTTCAAAGCCTTGCGTCACCAGCGCCTCGACATGATCCTCGTTGCCGCGGCGGGACCGGGCATGAACATTCTACTTGCTGTCGTCTCCGGGCTGCTGTTGCACCTGGCCGGCTATTTACCAATGCCGGCAGCGCTATGGGTTTTGAGAAATCTGCAGAATGCCATGGTCATTAATTCAATTCTGGCCGTCTTCAATTTGCTGCCGCTGCCGCCCCTGGATGGTGGCCGGATTGCCGTCGGAATGCTTCCGAACGTGCTCGCGCTGCCGCTGGCTCGGCTTGAGCCCTACGGTATGATGATCCTCATCGCCCTCCTTCTGATCTTGCCACTGATTGGCGCGCAATTCGGGCTCGATTTCAGTTTCGTGTCGTATACCATTGCCACCGTGACCGATAAAGTCATGGCGGCTATTCTGTTCGTAACCGGCAATACATAACGAAACCGCGCAGCATCTCCTGATGCTGTCACGCTGCTTACCTGCCACATGCTGAGGCGAACGGGCCGGCCACCTACAACAATTGGACGGACAGCGGCTTGTCGTAGCGAGGAGGAACTCCGGCATTCCTTTTTTCGCGCCGGATTTCGTGGCCTTCTCCAATGCCAATCCCGGCAAACTCGCGATGGCCGCGAATGGCGGGGAAAACGCTCTCCCATGCTCGCGGGCGCGACCGAGAAATCTGCAGGCTTGGGGAAGGGGAAAGGCCTAGCCTGATCCGTGCAGGCCCGGTGACGGTTTGCCATGGAGTTGATTATCACGCGCCTCTAGGCATCTGCGCGATACTCGAAGTGCATCGTGTTGTCGTGATACCACTTGCCGCCCCAGATGAAGCCGTGCCGATCGAAGATAATGACGATTTCGAAAGGCAGCTTGTTGCGATAGGGACTTATGAAGTCGACCGGCTTTGACCAACGCCAATAGTCGGTAAAGACAGTGCTGACATCTATGGCCGCAGCAAGGGCGTGCATGCTGCGACGGTCGGTGCCCGCGATCGTGCAGCAATTGAACGTTCCTGCCGACGGAACGAGGTATTTTGCAAAAAACTGACGGCAAACGCTGGTGATCGTTTACCGCGGCCTGAGGCGGACAGAGCGGCCACCCAAGGAGGGCAGCCACCCCATGGTGCGCTTGTGTGACTGCACCTCACCCTTGCGGCAATCGTTCGGCCCTTCAGTTTTGCAGGGGATCTTCTTCGAGGACCAAACCGCCTGGATTATCGTCCCGTGTCGCGGGGTCAGGACCCTGTCCCTCCGCAAAGGCACGCTCGGCCTGGCGATGTCCGTGCAAAATGCCGGGCAGGCCGTAGTTGCCCTCGATGCAGCGCGGCTCGTAATAAATTCTATCTTCGTTATCGCTTTGCTCAGAGAACTCCTGCTTGACGGTCCACGGCCGGGTCCACACCGTCGGGTCTTCGACAGTGACCTCATAGTCGATTGTTGTCGGACTGATTCGCGTCCATCGCTCGACCAGGTGCAGATTCTCACGCGACCCCTGGAAATCAGTTTTCGGACTGAAGTTCGTCACATCGACCACAAGCGTATCGCCCTCCCAGTGGCCGCGCGAGTCGCCGAACCACTGGCGTATGTTGGTCGGCAGATGCGGGCTGCCACTCATGACTATGTTGCGCTGGAACCCTTGGCCCTGGTTAAGGTCGTAGAAAATCGAGATTCCGCCCGGCGTCTGCACAATTCGTCGCAGGCTCCCGCCGAACGCGCTTCCGAAATCGGGCAAGCCACTATGCAGGCAGCGCACCGCTAACGAGGCGTCTTCCGGACCATCGTAGCGGTTGATGTAGCCGAAGTTGGACGCAAGATAGCGCGGAGCAGCTTCCCCGCGTCGCGGCGAAGGAATGGGATCGTACTTGCCGCCGGCACATCTCGGCGATTTGTCCTTGCAGGTGTCGGTTGATTGTACAAGGGCAAGGCGGAACTGCCGATCGGAGGCAGCAGCGCTCTGGGCGGCCGGCGTCAACGGCGGAATCCGGCCGTTGGGCGGAGCGATGATCAACGACGTGCGTGCACCGACGTGTTTGAGTGACAGGAACACCGTATTGTAGGCGCCGCTGACATCGCGCTCGGACCCGCGTTCCAGGCGTCTGTCCCGATTGAGCAGCACCGATCGCTCTCTGTCCAATTCTTGGCGCTGAGCCGCGGTGAAGAACTCCTGATTTCCATATTTAGCAGGACGCTGAAGCGGAGTGTCGGTTTCGTCGAGCCAGATACCTTGGAGATCCGGCTCGCCCCACGATGTCTTCAGCCCTGCGGTCGCCGGGGTCGGCGTCCCGGAAATGGTCGCCGTCTGAGCCCCTACCGGTACGACGGATGTGGAAACACCGGCGCCGACTGCTGTGGCGATGGCGACCGATATCATCGAGCCTGAGAGCCTCTCGTGCATGATGGTCTCCATTCACTGCATTAGCATTCCGCATCAACCTGAGCGGCGCTCGGACGATATCAATTTGCGTCACTAGCAACCAGTCTGGGCAAACACTGCGGTGGTGGGATCGAGGGGATGCTGTCCCTCTTCCTCAAATAGGGATTAAGCCTCGCGCTCAAGCCGCCGGCTGGACGGTTTTTCATCCTGTCGGAAGCTCATCTTTTTTTCTTCCCGCGCGTGTGGGCCAACCGGCTCCAACGGCCGCCGGCACCCGTCGCTCCCAGCGCGGGAGCGTGGATAGCCACCCCATCCGCAGGGGAGTAGCGCCGCGGGTTGCATCCTCCGCCGGAATGTTGCAGAAACAACACACCGCTGACGAAGCTTGGCAAGCAGATGGCAAAATGTTTGCTCTTCGCCGCACATTCCTCCTACGATCGCGGCCACGGGCATTTTGGGGACAGATCCGGATTTAAATAAGTCGAGCAGGATGCTGGGTCTGCTGCCACGCAGGAAGCGCGGACCTATCCAGCAGGCGGTCGCTGACACCTTGATGTGAGGGTGGCGGTGCGCCGGGATGATCTGGGGGCCGTCAAGAGAAACAGGCACGGCCTACGCAGCAAATTGCGCTCGCGGTGGGTGTTGCTGCCGCGGCGTGCTGGCGGTGCGTGAGCCTGATGGGCGCCGGCTTCGGCTGGGGCGGCGGGGAGGGGATCGTATGTTGGATGCACAAGCCTGCAACGTGCTTATGATCTGTCCTCGTTTCGAGGCGGATACGTTTTGGAGCTTCAAGCGGACCTGCGAAATGTTCGGCGCAAAGTATCCGGCACCACCGCTGGGCCTGATCACCGTCGCGGCGCTGCTGCCGCGTTCATGGTCGATCCGGCTGGTCAACCGCAATACCGAGGAATTAAGCGACGACGACTTTGAGTGGGCCGATCTCATTTTTACTGGCGGCATGCTGCCGCAGGCGGGCGACACGCTTGATCTGATTGATCTCTGCCGTGCGCGAGGAAAGCCGGTTGTTGTTGGCGGACCCAGCGTCACGTCGTCCCCCGATGCCTATCGGAAGGCGAATTTTCGCGTCCTAGGTGAAGCCGAGGGGGCCATAGACGAATTTGTCGCAGCATGGGAGGGCGGTGCGCGCCAAGGGCTTTTTGAAGCTGAGAAATTTCAGATTGATGTGACCAAAACGCCAATTCCCCAATTCGATCTGCTGAAATTCGATGACTACCTCAACATCGGTGTGCAATTCTCTCGCGGCTGTCCATTCACCTGCGAGTTCTGCGACATTATCGAGCTTTACGGGCGCGTGCCGCGCGCCAAGACCAACGTGCAGATGCTTGCTGAACTCGACGAGCTCTATCGCCTCGGCTATCGCGGCCTAGTCGACTTCGTGGACGACAACCTCATTGGCAACAAGAAAGCTGTCAAGGCATTTCTTCCAGAGCTAGCAAAGTGGGTCGAAGCGCACGACTATCCGTTCGAGTTCGTGACCGAAGCCTCGATCAATCTCGCCGACGATCACGAACTCATGATGCTGTTGAACCGGGCAAATTTCGTCGGGGTCTTTGTAGGCATTGAGAGCCCAGACCCCGCGACCCTGATTGCGATGCGCAAAAAGCAGAACACGCGCCGCAATATTGCAAAGAGCATCCACAAGATTTACGCAGCCGGTCTTTTTGTACACGCGGGCTTCATAATCGGTTTCGACAGCGAGACGAATTCGGTGGCGGATGCGATGGTCGAGTTGATCGAGGAAGCGGCGATCCCGATCTGCATGGTTGGCCTTCTTTACGCGTTGCCTAATACCCAGCTCACGCGCCGGCTGGAAAAGGAAGGCCGTCTGAAATCCGCAGATTGAACGCGAGGATCGCGCCGACGTGAAGAGTGCCGATCAATGCACCATGGGACTTAACTTCGTGACGCTGCGGCCGCGGCAGGAAATCCTGGCAGACTACGTCCGCATTCTGGAACGTATCTATGATCCGGTCACCTACGCCGGCCGTCTGCGGCGGCTGGCCGAGATGCTCGAAAATTGCGGTCGCAAGACCCGCAGGCAGCATTCTCGCAAAATGCTGCACCGGAACATCTCAAACCTGCCCGAGCCACGTGACCTCTTCGGTCGCACGCTGACTCAATGCGTTGAGACTAATCCGGATTCGACCCGCCGGATCTTACTGCTAATGGCCCTTTACTCGGACGTCGGCGCGTTCTCGCGCGACCTCATCGCGCGCATTGAGACCATGATCGACGCACTCGGGCCGGCAGCCATCGAACCGCGCTCGCGGGCAGAGCGGGCAATTTCGAGTTTCGTGATGTGAGGCACCTACGTTCGGCGAGGCGTCCGCGCAGATCGCACCGATTGCAGCTGCTCGACTACCCTGATCGCCGGAATAATCCCTGGGCATCCCTCAAGGGAGCTTTCGGCTACGTAATCGGCCCCCAAGGCCGGCCGGACGACCCGTTCCGTTTAGAGCCTGTACCCCGTCCCCCTGGGGGTTCAACCATGGGTTTCTAGCTAGCGCGCTCAGAAGTCATTGATATCGTTTAATCATGTGGCGGAAACGGAGTTCCGCCAATCCGCATTGATTTTGTTATGAAATCTTCGATTGCTTAAATCCTACCAACGTGCGTACCAACGAAACGCGCGGCGCATCTTTAATTGAAGGCGTCAGCGGAGTCCCGCAGTTTGCGCAACGTCTCTTTGTATGTTCGGATTATTTCATCAGGACTGCCCTTTGCAACCCCGATCATACCGCTGGCGAGAATCGCGGCAATGACAGCTTCAAAGTACACGTTTGCACTCTGTTCAGAGAAGGGACCAGATCGCTCCATAACTATCGCTCAATTAGCGCGTTTTCAGCACGGGCGGAAGAATCGGCCCAGCGCGGCTGCGCCTTTTAGAACAAATAGTGAACTAGGTCAATGCACCGCTGCCCACAATTCACGCGACGTATGAGCCTGAGAAGCGCGACGCTCTGGCTCGGTGGGCGGAGCATTTGGGTGCGGTAGTCACGGCGACGGCGCGGAAGGTTGTTCCACTGCGAAGCGGGACGCTCTGAGCAACAACGAAACCGCCACCGATGAAATCCCGGACGCACCCGAACGATTATGCAGCGCTGTTGCCACTGTCGATTGTAGTGCTATTCTGATACCGGGGAGACCTGGAGGGGATCTATGTGGGGACGGCGCGCAATTTCCCTTGGAAGTGCTACCTTTGTCAGTCTCGGTCTTGGATCAGATTTCGTTTTTGCGGCAACGGAAGTCCACTTTCCTCCAGGCAAAATCATTTGCCAGGACCGTCAAGTTGCGCTTGACTATATCCGCCAGCATGGGTACATCGCCGCCGACCCGGCAATAAAATGCTGGCATTTGGCGCCTAATTCCAGGGTATTTCAGCTTGCCGAATCCACGCAGCCCACAGCAACCGGGCGCGCGCTCGTCACTGTCCAGATTATACAGCCATCACTGCCGCCGATTATTGGCTACACGATAGGTACCGCTATCGTCCAAGCGCAAAAGCCAGCGCCAGCCGCCGCGACATCAGCCCCACCCCTCCAAAGGAAGCCAGCAGCGAGTGCGCCAATAATACCCGCGCCCAAGGCGCCGACTATGGCAGCAGCAATCCAGGTAGAACCCCCGGCAACAGAAACGATCTTGGCATCAACTCCATCAGAATTCGTCAACATCTGATGAAAACCGAGGGACATCGATTCCGCTTCATTTTGAAGAAGGCACATTCACGGTACCTGTTTCGATCAACAATCGGCTCACATTGGATTTCGTGCTTGATAGCGGCGCCACCGATGTGACGCTTCCCGCTGACGTTGTGTTCACGCTCATACGGACTGGAACAGTAGGACCAAGCGATTTCGTGGGGAATAAGAGTTACAGGATGGCCGACGGCCGAACGTTACCGTCACTTTCGTTCCGCATCAAATCCATCAAGATTGGGGACAGGGTCATCGCCTTGCGCTGGCGCAACTCCGAGTTTTACCCTCACCAACATTCGCGGCCGATGATGTGCGAAGGTATCCGACTGCCGTGTTTTCCATGGACTGATTTCCTAAATCATCTCTGTCCTTATTTCTCAAGAAATCAGTACAGGCCGGACCGGATTTAGTCAACAGAAATCGCATCTATTCTCGTTTGTCCCCCAATTGTTCTTTTCGACTACTCGGTTGTTCCCCCGCGTGCTGGCGTCCCACCTGTGCATTCGCCTGGCAACGGCATCCCTGCCCTTTGCGCGGCCATGATGACGCGGTTTACGGCGTCCTGCTTCTGGTCGAGCGTCGCCGTGTCCGGCTCGCACCCTTCGGCGCGGAGCATCTTGGCTAGGGCCGCGAGATAACGGCTGTTGAACTCATCTGGCTCGCGTAGCCCGTGTTGCAAGTCCATCGAACTTTCGTAGCCCGCGGCTCTCGCATACGCCTCCGCAACCAACTCGTGCCCGTCCTCTCGCCAGCCGCCGAGCCGGAACGCAATCAGAAATACGCCGAGAGCCGATTGCAACTTGGCCGGCGGCTCTGGCGCCCGGATAACCGCCTCCAGCCCTTCGAGCCGCTTAAGCGTCTTGGCCGATGGCATGTTTCGTGTCCGCGAGCTTTTCGAGAGCTTCGAGTCGGCGTTCCAACTGGTCGGCCTCAAGCACCTTCGCTTGCCACTCTAGAATTGCGGAAATGGAATTCGCTTCGTCCACAGTCAGTTGGCCAGCGGCCAAGCCCTGCATCACGGCGTCGAAGGCGGCCGAAATGCCGGCTATGCCAAGTCCGGTCGGCCATTCGAAGGAAAGCCGGCGGCCCTTAGTGTCCGTCTTAAAACTTCTAGAGTCGACGGAATCATTTGTGATTCAAAGGAGGCGGTCTGATTCGTGGGGGAGGGCCGCCGATGTGGACGCAGAGGAACCGACCGAGATACAACCGCGATCATCTGAGATACCCGAGCGACCTCACGGACGAGGAGTGGACAGTTATTGCGCCGCTGATTCCGCCGCCGCGGCCCGGTGGTGGCAAGCGCCGCACCGACATGCGTGCGGTGGTCAACGGCCTGATGTACATCCTGAGCACCGGCTGTCAGTGGCGTGCTCTTCCGAAGGATTTTCCGCCGCACAGCACGGTGTACAACTACTTCGTTCTGGTGGCGATGCGACCGCGTGCTCGATCGCATTCATCACGCGCTGTACGTGGAATGCCGCGAACGGGCGGAACGTGAAGCCAGCCCCACCGCAGCCATCATCGACAGTCAGAGCGTGAAAAGCGCCGAAAAAGGGGGGCCAACATCGATCCGCACGGCTTTGATGCGGGCAAGCTGATCAAGGGCAAGAAACGGCATATTCTCGTCGACACGCTCGGTCTGTTGGTGCACGCCGTCGTCCACGCCGCCGACGTCCAGGATCGCGATGGCGGCCTGCTGCTGCTGGCCACGCTGTTTGGTAAGTTTCCATTTCTTCAGAAGCTGTTTGCCGACAGCGCCTATCAAGGTCCGATTTTTGCCGATGGACTCGCCAAAATGCTGCCCTATCTCAAGACCGAGATCGTCAAACGATCCGATCGCGCTTCAGGATTCGTGCCGTTACCCAAGCGGTGGATCGTCGAGCGCACCATTGCTTGGCTCAACCGTTGCCGCCGTCTCGCCAAGGACTGGGAAAATCTCAACTCCAGCGGCCTCGCGTTCTTGAAAATCGCCTCCATCCGCCTCATGCTGCGAAAGCTCTGCAACCCTTGAGCAAGTTCTAAGACGAACTCTAGGGGTTGGGGTAATGTAACGGAGGATCAAGGCCGCGGCATCTAAACTGCCATCCAGTGCTGCTTTGCGAACAACGCTGATTATCTTGGGAATGTCTTTCGACAGCAGGTTTTGAACCAATTCAGTCCTTTTGTTGATACTGCCACGAGGGCGCCCGCCTTTGTTTTTGCGAGTATTTTCAATGTTGTTTACCGGAACTAAGTCGTTCATTTGAAATCACCTTTTGACGAGAAATGGCGGCCAGCGCCTTTTACGGCGCGGCGGCTCGGGCTGGACGCGGCCACGAAAATCTGCGCGGGCTGAATGCGGAAACCGTGATCCAGCGGCCCCCTACGCTTCCTTCGCAGCCCCCGGCAGCATCTTCAGCAATTGCCAACTCCAATGTTTTCGGCCTTTTCTCACGCTTTTGACCTTCAACCGTTGTTTGGCTCGCTTCAATGTCCGTGCGCTGATTCCCGCGTCCACGGCCAAGCGCTCAACCTCTTTCTGCGCAACCGGACCAGCGTTCAAGACCTGATCGAGCCAGGACATGGCGCGCGCAATCTCAGTCAGCTTAGGCGCGGTCTCTGCCGGCATTGGTTCGACCGGCGCTGCGGGGCAGGCTTAGGCGCCAGCATCCCGTCAATGAAGCCCCAATAGGTTTGGGCGCACTCACCGGCCCTCCGCAATTCCGAAGGCTTCGGCCGCTCATTGTCGGGTGCCGGTATGAACCGGTCGGAACCTTGGCTAAACAATTCAGCCACTCGCGTAAGTAGTGTAATTTGAAAAACTCGCTTAAAGATGGAATACCGATTGGAAGAACGATGTAATTGAAATTGCGGGTAAATCAGTCGTTCTTCCCGTATTTCCATAAGGGGTCCCCCCTTAGACCGGAGCAGTGGTATTGCCCTTAAAATTTTGGGGGGACACCCCTAAAGGAAAGATGGAAGAATGATAGATGATATTATGTAGATGAAGTTGACCCGGTTTCGTGGACACCCGAACATTTGTGTTCAAGGAGTCCACGATGGCGAAGACGAGACCCCCCTACACAGCAGAATTCCGTCGCCAGATGGTCGAGCTGGTACGCGCCGGCCGCTCGCCGGAGGAACTGGCGCAGGAATTTGAACCGACCGCACAGTCGATCAGGAACTGGGTCGGCCAGGCGGAGTGCGACGCTGGGCGTAACGGCGCCGGGCTGACGACGGCGGAACGCGAGGAGCTTAACCAGCTTCGGCGTGAGAACCGCCAACTCAGGCTCGAGAGGGATATCCTCTCAAAAGCCGCGGCCTGGTTTGCTCGGGAGACGAACGCGATACCATCGAAGGGTTCCGGTTCGTGAGCGAGAATCAGGCCGCCTTCCCGATTGACACCATGTGCCGGCTGCTGGGTGTCTCCCCCAGCGGCTATTACGCGTGGAGGAAGCGACAACCATCGCGGCGAGCCCAGAGCGACGCCGCGCTGGCCGCACAGATCCGCGCCGCACACGTAGCTTCTCGCGGCACTTACGGAGCGCCACGCATTCATGTCGATCTTGCGGCTAGAGGCATTCGCGTCGGTCGCAAGCGCGTCGCACGGCTGATGTCTGCGGCAGGTCTTGCCGGTGTGAGCCGACGCAAGTTCATCCACACAACGGTAAAGGGCAGCGGCCGTCAGGTGCCGGACCTCGTCGATCGCAACTTCACCGCAAAGCAGCCGAATCTGCTGTGGGTGGCCGACATCACTTACATTCCAACATGGGCGGGCTTTCTCTACCTGGCGGTCGTGTTGGATGCGTGCAGCCGTCGGATCGTTGGGTGGTCGATGGCCACGACGCTCGCTACTCAGCTGGTGCTCAACGCCTTGAACATGGCACTCGCGGCGCGACGGCCGAAGGGCGTGATCCACCACTCCGACCAGGGTTCACAGTACACCTCCATCGAGTTCGGCCACCGCTGCCGTGAAGCCGGGGTGCGTCCATCGATGGGCTCGGTCGGAGATGCCTACGACAACGCGATGTGCGAAAGCTTCTTCGCCACGCTCGAATGTGAGCTGCTCGACAGGCGTCGCTTCAAGACGCAGGCCGAGGCGCGGATCGCGGTATTCGAATTCATCGAAGGCTTCTACAACCCGCGCCGCCGCCATTCCTCGATCGGATATCTCTCGCCGATCGATTATGAGCGTCGTCACGCGGCCAATCCCGACGCACACCAGCCTGCCGCCGTGCTCGCGGCCGTCAAGGACAAGCCCTTCGGGCGGCCCCCAAGTGGGGCCGTCCTTGACCGCCGCTGCGCGCGACGGCCGCACCAGCGTGCGGGCCGGGATGGAAGAATGGCTCCGCCGGGGGCCGAACAAAAGAATGACACCAAACAGGAGGGCAAAATGCCGTTAGACCAGATACCCTGATCCCAAGCCCGCAACTCTCCACGAAACCGGGGCAAGTCCAAGATGACTGATTTGATTTGTTTTTTTCAAAAAATCGTTTTTCCATCGTTATTCCATCGACCTGGAAGAACGTCGCTGTTTGGCTATACGGTAGAACTTGGTTAGTGGACCGCCCTCTGGCGGTCTCCATCCTTCAACCTCAATCGTCTCGCTCTCCTCTAGGGTCTTGATGATGTCCCCGAGACCTTTCGCATTGAGGGAGCCTTTGACGTGGTAGAACAGGTCACTGTGCTTGATGCGCCCTTCCCGCTTGATGGTGGCCATCACTTTGTTAAGAGCCTCGCCGTGCGTCGGCGTTTCCTCGACCATTCGGTCAGCCGCCTCGGAACTCATGCGGTCGCCTGATGCCCGCGCAACAGCAACGCCCCATTCCACATCGGAACGATCAACGGCGAAATCAAAGTTTCCGACCGACCTACCGGCTGCAAGGATCGTCGCAATCCTGATCGCCATCTCTGGCGAGCGGCTGAGGAAATTTTCGAGGTTGGGCTGTGCGTCGATCTGGGACTCAACTTCGCGCTTGAAATCGTTGTAGACGGCCTTTGCGGAATCCGAATCCCAAGGTCGGATGTCAGGCTTCGGATTCAGTTGCGAACTCATTAGCTGCCCGGCGTTCATCGCGTTGCCGTGGCGCCACTCGTAAAGCGTACGCAGCTTGGCCGCGATTTCCTCCGGTACGTCATGCAATGCCGGCTCTTGTTCCGGTGCCCTGTCGTCTGACGATAGAAGAAGAAACCGGTTGATGAATCCGCCCGGCAGATCGCAGGCGCGCAACGCGGTAAAAAAATCATCATGCGTCGATAGCCCAAAGAGAGACAATGCCGGCGTGTAGATCGTCACTTTGGACCGTCCGGCCCATTCCGGCGTGTCATAGGCTTTGAAATTCAAGCCCCAAAGCTCCAGCAAAAATTTTCGAATCTGCGCCTCGAATCCGCTCGCGCGCTTATTGTTGATTCGCTTCAACAGTGATCCGAACTCGTCTTGCAGACACAAGGAGAGCGGCAAGTTCGCAAGCGAATTGATAACTGCCGGGCCGCTGATGAATTCGGACGGGCCGACATGCTGGCGTGCTCCCGCAGAGTCCAACAACTCTTTTGCGCAATCCATCACGTGCTGTTTGCCGGCACCCGTTCGCGCCAAGCCGATGACATAAAGGTAAGTCGCCGAACGGGTCGGGCCAGCAACACGGCGGCCGATCAACGTGCCGACAACGGTAAGGGCTGAACCGAGGGCCAGGATACGATTCGGCCGCATGGCGGAAGCCTCAATCCAATTCACGATCTCACCAACAAGTCCCGGAGCGTATGTGAGGTTTTCGAGCGGAGTTGCTGGCCGCGCTGATGCAGGTACGCTATGGAACGCCAAAACCCACGCACGTAGGAGCGCTTCGGTTTGATTGATTGTTAGCGCCCTTCGTTCATCGCCATCCCATAGAGCGACCGGCGAAGCGTCAACCCAACCGCGCGCCCAATCTACCGCATCATCGATACCCTGAGCGAGGGCGTGCGACTTAAGAAAATTGAGCCATTCCGTATCTGAGGATCGCTGCCATTCTGGGTTTTGACGTTCGGCTTCGTATTCCCGATCCGCCTCGTCCAGCAGTTCCTTTTCATGCTTCTCGTACTGAGCCTTGCGCGCTTCATAGCCAGCATCGGGGCGAGCATCGGGGCGATATTCGCCACTCAAAGGTTTGAGGTTCACCGGCCCTTTTGCCCTCTCGCCAAGCGGACTTTTAGCTTCGAAGCGTAATATCTCGCCGATTTGGTCAGATGATAGAAGAATCCAGCCCTCTTTTCGGTGCTCCCAAAGCGGCGCTATGGCGCTCACCTTCTTGAGCGTCCGCTCAAGGTCAAACCGGGCATGCTGTTTCAGGTCGATCAGCTTCTCGCGGTCGTCGGCGCGCCGTTGCCAAAGGAGAATGCCCGGGTCTTCGTAATCGAAATTTTTGGCTTCCTCGATGTCACTCGGCGTCGGCGCGTTGTGACGCCGATAAGCTTCCTGCCGTTCCTCGAAGGTGAGGGGGCACCCACCACAACATGCCGGAATTGGGGGGCGTAGATGTCTTGAAAACTCGCTAAAACCGAGTGATTTCCAGTTTTTTGGAAGCTCTGGCCAAGCTGCGAATTGGTTGTTGCTAAAATCAGAAAATTCGTTTACATACATTCTTGCGCTCCATGAGATTGCAGTCCGTGGGGTGTCCTGTTGACAAGAGATCACTTAAGCAAAACCGCGGCGCCAACCGCGGGTTTTGCTTTTGATGGCTAGCGTTTAAACGCTCCGGGCGGAACGTACCCGCCAGCAGGATTGCTGGAATTGATGTGTCCCGCCGGCTGCCGCTCTACCTTGGTTGCCGGCAAGGGGTGGTTTGGCTTCACGGCAGGCGAAGGATTGGCGATTCGCTCCGGTGTCAGAGTGGTGTTCGGCGATAGGTGTTATCAGCCATTAGATCGTTCCTCTTGTAAGTGCGGCTTCGGCCACGTCGAATTCATCACGACGATATGCAAAGATGCGTTCGGTAACTTGGATCGGTTTCGGCAATTTTCCGGCAGCTTCCATCCTCTTTATTTGCGGCGTGGAGAACGGCAAACGGCCGGTCCTCTGCAGCACTTTTCGAAGGACAAGATCGTTCATCGTTTTTTCTCCTTTCAGGGACGAGAGTCGGTTTTTTCAAACAGTGGAATTGTTAAACAACGGCGCTGAACGCGAACGAAATAATTTCTGCTGCTGTTCCCCAGTGCAAGCTACGGAGCGGACCGGACAATTTGGTAGCGTGACAGCAATTGCTATCCCATTGATCGGCCGACCTTTTTCAGCTTGCGCATCCTGTTAGTTTGTGGATCAATGCGCATCGGGAGTTGGTTTTAGGACCGAAAGTCCACGAGGTCAGCGCTGCGCTTCGCCCACTCCGCGGCGCGCTCTGGACTAGGGGAACTATCGATCATGGCTGCGAAAACGAAACGCGCGCCCGCGCGTCGCGCGAATGGCGCAATGTGCTCTCAACAAACAAAGCTATATGGAATGAAGGTCAGAAACGATCTTGAGCCGTTAGCGGGAGTAGGTGACATTCTTTGGCTTGATCCTAACCTACGGCCAAAGGTCCGCAAGCGCCCCGCCAATTAAACCACCACCAACAGCGCCCAAAAATGTACCTACACCTGGAATTATCGACCCGCCGGCACCACCAACTAGCGCTCCAGCGCCAAAGCCTTTGAGGACCGACCAACCTTGACTCCCGCCAGGCTTCGGCAGATGCGGCTGAATTTCCTTAAGGTAGCCGTCTATTTCCTTCAAAGCACCCGTCAGCGGCGGCAACACCACGCTGCCAAGGTCCATCAGGACGTTCTTCAAATCAGAGAACGCCTCACGTGCTTTTTGAACATGCGACCCCTCGCCCAATTGCTTCAGGAAATCGTCGCCGCCTGGCGCACTTGCCATAAGCTGCGCAAGCCGCGGGAACTGCCCAATGAACTCAGGCAGTTTGCAAGGCCAGCTTGACGGCCGCCCTGTTTGCCGAACACCTGATCGAGCATCTGTAGCCGTTGCGTCTCAGGCAAAGCTTGAAGATGCGAACCAAGGATTGGCGAAAGCTCCAAGATGCTCGCCATCCAGTCCGTCTTGCCGTTGGTACCGTAACCATCCGATAGCGGCCGCCTTGCGGGCGTAGGCTGATCCGATCTGTCTTGGCACCGTGCAGGCACTGTCGCTTGCACCGGTGCAAGAGACGGTGCGATGAGCCGGGTTGAAGTGTTGTCGGGTCCGGAACGACGCCGGCGCTGGAGCGCGGAGCAGAAGCGATCGATCGTCGCGGAGGCATTTGCGCCGGGCGCTTCGGTTCGCGAGGTGGCGCGGCTGCGGGATGTGGTTCCCGGGCAGATTTATCGGTGGCGGCGCGATCTGCGGAGCGCTGTGACGGGATTTGCCGAGGTCGTGGTTGCGCCGGATCGGAGCGAGCGATCGGGAACCGATGTACCAGTGCTCACGATCGAACTCGGCCGCGACATTCGCGTGCGCATTGCGGTGACGGCGCCGGTGGCACTGGTGACGGCAGTTATCAAAGCTTTGGCGCCGCGATGATTGGACTTCCAACCGGCGTTCGGGTGTGGATCGCGGCCGGCCATACTGACATGCGGCGCGGCATGCAGAGCCTGGCGCTCCAGGTGCAAGAGGGGCTCAAGCGCGACCCGCATGCCGGCGATCTCTACGTGTTTCGCGGACGCAGCGGCTCATTGATAAAAATTCTCTGGCATGACGGCATCGGCATGTCGCTCTATGCCAAGCGGCTGGAGCGCGGCCGGTTCATTTGGCCCTCGGCCCATTCCGGCGTGGTCTCGATCTCGACATCGCAGCTCGCCTACATGCTGGACGGGATCGATTGGCGCAATCCCCAGCACACCTGGCGACCCACGGCGGCCGGCTGAGGTTGTTGCGGTCTGCGCTTGAAAGCCTGAACGCTGGATAAGCCCGCGACCCGTTTACTCATGGTGCGCAATTGATCACCCAAATCAGCGTGATTGTGCTGATGTCGCAGCCATGGCCGGGACTGATCATCACCTTCCCGACGACACCGATGCGCTGAAGGCAGCGCTGATCGAGACGCGCGCCAAACTCTCTGGCGCGCAGGCGCTGATCGAACACCTGCAATTGGTGATCGCCAAGATGCAGCGCGAGAAGTTTGGTCCGCGCTCCGAGCGCAGCCAGCGGATCATTGATCAATTGGAATTGCAGCTCGAAGAGCTGGCCGCGACGGCCGGAGAGGATCAGGCCAAGGCCGAAGCGGCGCGCGTGGAGGTGCAAGGCTTCACGCGGCGGCAGGCGACACGGCGCAGCTTTCCTGCCGATCTGCCGCGCCGCCGCATCGTTCATCCGGCGCCAACGTGCTGTCCGTGTTGTGGCGGCAGCAAGCTCTCCAAGATCGGCGAGGACATCACCGAAACGCTCGACGTGGTGCCGCGGCAATGGTTCGTGACCGAGCATGTGCGTGAGAAGTTCAGCTGCCGGTCCTGTGAGACGATCACGCAGCCGCCGGCGCCATTCCATGCGATCACACGCGGCTTTGCCGGCCCAAGCCTGCTGGCGATGATGCTGGTGGAAAAATACGCCAATCATCAGCCGCTCAATCGACAGAGCGAACACTATGCGCGCGAAGGCATCGAGCTGTCAGTGTCGACCATGGCGGATCATGTGGGGCCTGCGCGGCGACGTTGATGCCGCTCCACGAGCTTATCAAGGCGCACGTGTTTGCCGCCGAGCGCATTCATGGCGACGACACCACAGTGCCGGTGCTGGCCAAAGGAAAGACCCGTACCGGCCAGATCTGGACCTATGTGCGTGATGATCGTCCGTTCGCTGGGGAAGCGCCGCCGGCTGCCGTGTTCTTCTACTCGCCAGATCGCACCGCCATCCATCCCGAGCAGCATCTTGCCGGCTATTGCGGGATTCTCCAGGCCGATGCCTATGCGGGGTTCAAAGCGCTTTACGCGCCGGATCGAAAAGCAGGGCCGATCACGGAAGCCGGCTGCTGGGCGCATGCGCGACGCAAGCTGTTCGAGCTTGCCGACATCGCATCGAAGGCACGTACAGGCAAACCGACCACGATCTCGCCGATCGCTTTCGAGGCGGTGCAAAAGTTCGACGCCATCTTCGCGCTGGAGCGTGCGATCAATGGCTCCTCGCCCGCACAGCGCGTGGCCGGGCGCCGCAAGGATATTGCGCCGCTGGTCGATGATCTCATTGAATGGATGAAGCGGGAGCGCAGCAAACTCTCGCGCCACAACGAAGTCGCCAAGGCATTTGATTACATGCTCAAGCGCATCGCTGTCTTCACGCGCTTCCTCGATGACGGTCGCATCTGTATGACCAACAATGCCGCCGAACGCGGGCTGCGCGGCATTGCTCTTGGGCGGAAGTCTTGGTTATTCGCCGGCTCCGACCGCGGCGGTGAGCGCGCCGCGGTCATGCTGACGCTCATTCAAACCGCCAAGCTCAATGACATCGATCCGCAGGCGTGGCTCGCCGATGTGCTCGCCAGCATCAACGATCACAAGATCACCGACCTCGCTGCGCTGCTGCCTTGGAATTGGCGAAAGCCGACGCCAAGCCGCGCCGAAGCGGCATGAACCGAGAGGCGGCGTGAGATCGACCGGCCTCTCCGCGGCAGAAAAATCGGCGGTGACTTCCGCCTGCCAGAACCTGATCGACGACTTCCTGAAGCCCCGCTTCCTGCCCGCCATCCGACCGACGCAGTTCAACTATCCAATCGATATTCTGGGAAAGTGGCACGGCACCAAGTATCGCTTCATGCAACGCTACCGCTCCGGATTCCGAGAGACTCTCGGCGAAGAGTTCGACGCCCCCTTCGCCCGCCTCGACTGGATCAGCCGCAACCGCTTCGACATCCAGTGGCACCGGCACACCGGAGAATGGTTCTGCCTGCATCGCGGCCTTACGCTCGCCGAAGCGATCGACACGTTAAAGTCCGACGGATTGCTCCATCCCCTTTGAACACCGCAAGTCGGCTACCCCGCGGTACCCACCGGATGGATACTTGGTACCCTGAACCATCCAAGTTGGATTGTCTTTGGAATCAAGCAGTCCAAGATCACGCAGAGAACTCGTTATGCTTTGCTTTCGACTTAGTTAGATTGACACCTATGTCCGGCATCAACTTGCCAAAGAACGCCTAAATCCAAGTGCCGGCTTTCGTCGATCGGATACCGGCCGCCTGATTCATGGCGGTCAAGAACATGATGGCTTCAGGGTCCATTCCCATTCCGGCGACTAGTGACGGCATCGAGTGGGACAAAGCGTTCGTAAATTGCGGCAGTGTTGCCGGTGTTATCATCGAAGCGAAATTAAACTTGCGGTATAGTTCCGGCAGCTTATCAGGCGAGTAGGTGCCTGTCATATGCGCCAAGCCGACAAGCAACTCGGCTAACTCCTTCAAGCCGGTCTCTTTAAATCGAGCTTCTTGCATTGCTGCCGGCAAAAGGACGTTGAGCACGTCCATGCGCTTATTAAAGTCGAGACCGGCAAACTGGCGTTCAGAGCCTAGAATGGCTTCACCAACCTCTTTGGGGTCGAAGCCGCCTAGCGAGGCGTTGCGCTGGATAACGTCCCTGATCTTCTTGAACGCCGACATATTCGTCATGCCAGCATCGATCTTAAGCTGGCCTGTCATGATCGCGCGTGCGGCGATATCCTCGATTTCGGCTCCTTCGTAAACGCCATACGCGAGGGCACCGCTTGCGGCAGCCATGATGCCGCTGCCACTAATGTGCGGCGCGTGGAACCCGCCAAATCTCGGAACGCCGCCCGAGCCGCCGCCACCGCCGCCAGAGCTTGCCTTTTGCTGAGCGGTGTTAACCTTTCCCAAAGCCACATTGAGCGCATTTGCGCTCTTTAACTGCACTCGACAGACCTGTGTTTAGGCCGCCCAAAGCCTTTGCATTAAGTCCTTTCATTGCTGCGGCGGCAGCACGCAATCTGTCGTGAGCGCAGCTAATCCAGGAATTCCGCCATAACCAATTCGATCAAATTCGCCACGAACTGCGCCGGCCTTCCTTGCCAGCGAGCGCATTTGCTGCAATATCTTTTTTAATGCAGGCGTGGCTTCGTCTACAACTTTGAATACTGCGCCAACGGCATAAGATTCGATCATGGATGTTTATAACCTTGCGAGCGCGCGGCCAAAGATAGGATCGGCAATCGGTTGTGAGTGAAATAGAGCGAGAGACAAGAACGGCCGCGGCGGAATGCGTGCCGTGCCAAGTTCTTGCCAGAGCGCGACCGGATCGGTTGACCCGAGTACGCCAGTTAGACCCTCAATCGAGACCTCGATCAATTCGCGCATCTTGCCAGTACGCAATAGAGGGTCGGTCGTCGAAACGTGCCCGGTGTATCCGAGCCGTTCCTTTTCCTCGACCGTCGAAGCAGCCAGCGGCGGCCATTCAGGTAGTTCGTGGCCGATGTACGCTTTTGCCTCGACCTTCAGCGCTTCCATGGTTTCGGTGAGAGCGCCAGCAGCGGCAATAGGAGACTCGGCTGTGGCGCGCTCCAATAGATTAAGGAATTCGAGTTCGGAAATCATTGGCGCTCTACCCACTTTAGCGAGCGCCAGTCGAATTGATTGCCATCGAGTTCGCCTAGCGTGATGCACGCCGCAAGGCGCATTTCATCGTCCATGCTGAATGCCACAACGAATGGGACGCCGCTTTTGACAAGCAACATACAAGCTTGGAAAGCCGCGTCCTTACTCAGTTTTTTGAGTTGGCGACCGAGGCATCACGATCAGTATTGCCGATCAGTGAGACGTAGGCTTGAGCCGCAGCGGCCAAACCATCATCGTCGAGTCTATCGACTACGAATTCAAGTTCACGGACGTTATTTGGCCGGGTTACGGAAATCGCCATTAATGGCGGAAACGGCAAAAGCCAAAAATGCAAGTTCCATGTATGGATCGTTTTGCGAAAGCTCGGACCCTACTACAACAAGAAGCCGTAGCCGGTCTAAGGCCGTGAGTTTCCGCACCGTAATTACGCGACCGTGCTTGTCTGTCGCTGTTGCAGACTTGTTGCCCCCCTTGATGATTGCCGCAGAGGGTGTCTCGGTGGTAGGATCAATGGTGATTTGCATTTGAGTTCCTTATTTATCGGCAATTGCCAGATTAGCTAAATAGGCGTGAACCTCGTCAGCAGGCCACACGATTTTGCGAAGGCCGAAGTCTACGGCGTTTTGGAAAGGCGCCGCGTCGTTCGATATTGCGCAGCGTCGCGTCGCAAAAATTGATGCCCAACTTTTTAAGGTCATCGCGATTGAGAATTTTCATGATAGTGAGTTTCCTAGTTGGTATACCCGGCGGAGTCGGACCGCCAAATCCATGTTCGTTCGATATCAATCTTTTCTAATTGAATGGGCCAGCGCTCTCGCGCTATTTACGGCATCTGCCCTGCTCCGGCTCCCGGATAAGGGTGCGACCGCCTCATCTCGCCCCTCCCGCGGGCTGAGAATGGATTGATCTAATCGCGGCACGTATGCCGCATCAATCTTCCGCGTGGTTGAGTTGTCGCGAGCAACCCAGATCGTTATCGAAATCAACAAACAAAAGTTCAATTCAGCTTATACTATAATTATAGCAAATTTGGCGCGATTTGTCAAATTTTCAAATATCTGAATAACTATGCACAGCTATGGACGCTCGTAAACACTCGAATTGGATCGAATAGGCCAAAGTGCGTGACACAAAAATAGCATAATACGTATATGGACGAAAATTTATGCCGCCTCCACAAGTTTCACCGACAAATCCACCTTAACCAAATGCCTGCCGGCGATATGAACCGTTTCAAGGGCGCCGGATGCGATCAGTTTGTAGACGCTCGACCTTGAAACGCCGATCGCGTGTGCCGCTTCCGGGATCGGCACCGCCAAGCGATCCCGAAGGGGGATGTTTTGATCACTGTTGTTCATTGCGTAGTACCCGCGTGTTAAACCAGTGATACATAGTCGGCTTTAAACACGAGCGAAATGCCGGCGCGCTCAGATGGTAACGATCTGTAAACGCTTCACGCCGCAGCGAACGTCGCCCATTCAGCCATCAGCGGTTGCCGCTTGTCGAAAAGATCAGATCGCCGGTATGAAGCCTCGACTTTATTCGTGATCGTGTGAGCAAGGGCAGCTTCCGCGACCTCTCTCGGATAATTGGTGCAATCCGCAGCCCAATCCCGGAAGGTCGATCGGAACCCATGCGCCGTTAAGTCGGCGTGGCCCATGCGGCGCAACAGCATTAGCAACGCCATGTTCGAAAGGGTTGCTCGTCTCTCGCCGGCAAACACGAACTCGCCGCTCCGTTCCAAGCCCCGAAGCAAGTCCACTGCCGGTCCCGAGAGTGGCACACGGTGTTCGTTGCCGGCCTTCATGCGGCCTGCGGGCACCGTCCAGACCTTCGCCTCAAGGTCGATTTCGTCCCAACGTGCGCCGATGACCTCGCCGGTTCGGGCAGCTGTCAAGATCGCTAGCTCCAGGGCACGAGCCGCTACCGCAGTGCGCTCCCGCAGCGCCAGCATGAAAGGCGGCAGGTCAGCGTGCGGCATTGCGGCGTGGTGCTCGACCTTCCGCACCTTCGGCTTTGCCGGCAAGAGTTTGTCCAAGTGCCCGCGCCATCTGGCCGGATTGTCGCCGTCCCGGAAGCCGCGCACTTTGGCCCAATCTGAGAATCAATTCGATGCGCCCACGGACCCGACTGGCCGTTTCGGGCTTGGTGGCCCAAATCGGCTCGACGGCCTTCATCACTAGGGCCCGTTGACATTACTTGAGCCATATCAGGGCACTGACGAGGAATAGCATGGCGGCGAACGACAGCGCCGTTTTTTCATAGCGCGTGGCGATGCGACGAAAATGCTTGATTTTATTGATGAACCTTTCGACCAGGTTGCGGTCCCCGTAGATGTGCGTGTCGTAGGGGATTGCTTGAGCGCGCGAGCGGCTCGACGGGATCACGGCTTCGGCGCCCGTATCGGCAATGTGAGCACGGAAGCGATCGGAGTCGTAGCCCTTGTCGGCGAGCAGGTTGTCGAAGGAAAAGCCCTCGATCAGACCTTCGGCCTGGGTGATGTCATTCACTTGGCCTGCTGTCAGAATAAAACGGACGGGATTACCGAGAGCATCGACGCCAATGTGGATTTTCGTGCTCAGGCCGCCGCGCGAACGCCCGATCGCCTCATCTTCGCTTCCCCCTTTTTGGCGCCGGCGGCATGTTGGTGCGCCCGCACAATGGTGGAGTCGACGATCAGGTATTCGAAATCCGGGTCTTCACGCAAAGCCTCGAAAACACGCTTCCAAACACCTTTCTTGGCCCATCGGCGAAAGCGCTGGAACACGCTGTTCCAGTTGCCAAATTCGCGAGGCAGATCACGCCAAGGCGCTCCAGCCCGCATCAGCCAAAGCACCGCCTCGACAAACAACCGATTGTTCTCGCCGTGCCGTCCTGGGTCCCCCTCCTTACCTGAAAGAAGCGGCGCGATGCGCCGCCATTGCGCCTCCGTCAGTATCAGTCGAATCAAGATCGCCCTCCCCAGTTGCGATCTTAAATCACATTCGCGAGTCGGAGGGAATCCCCGTATGTCAACGGGCCCTAGCTCTACTTGGCCCGAGCCGCTTTAAGATAGCTGCTCGGATCCTCAAGGGGGCTTTCACGAACGCTTGATGCAGCCCACAGGACTGATGATTTCATCAAATCGCTGATTCGGCTACTGCGCGGCGCGGCGTTTGAAAAATCGCAGATCGGGAGGCGGCTGGTCCTTGCGGGTCGGCATCAGCAAACCGTCCGCGCTCAAGAAGTAATTCTCTCTGGCGATTTCGATCTGCGCATTCGCTTCGGCGCAAAAATATTCCGGCCACTCGGGATGCGGGGCCGTGTTCAACACATACCGCTTGTCGACTGTCCACGGTCGCGTCAGCGCGTGGTCGATCACCGTGATCTCGTCATGGAATAAGTTGGGATTGGCAGCGTCGCGCC
Source organism: uncultured Alphaproteobacteria bacterium (assembly GCA_963844635.1). GTDB lineage: Bacteria > Pseudomonadota > Alphaproteobacteria > Rhizobiales > Xanthobacteraceae > JAJPKK01. Next base: position 293,195 of record CAWJPD010000004.1, on the reverse strand, counting down.
GCAGCCGCTCCCTGAAGATGGACTGGTTGTCGAAAGCCAGCGGCAAACCTGTCGCGTCGTAGGCGCGCGGTCCCTTGAAGGGCCCTCGCGTTTCGACTTCGAGCACGTCATAACGGCCGTCGCCGTCTTCATCGACCCAGCGGCCGATCGAGTACCCCTCGTAACTCGGTTCGATCTCGGCAGGCCAATTGCGACCATCGGTGAAGATGCGCCGATAATGGTCGTCGCTGCCGATCAGGACGTAGGTGGTTTCCGGCGTGACGACGAATTCCAGCGGCCGGAACGCGATCATCATCAGCGGCATGCCGGCCGGGTGGCACCGCGGCGTGTAGTAATTCCCGAGACCGCCCTTGGCCTGCTCCGCCATGCTGTCCTCAAGCACCTTGATGTATTCCGGCGTCAGCGGCGCCTGCTGCCCGAAACCCCAGGACTTGGTCTGATCGAAAGAGGGTTGGCCGGCAACGCCACGTACGATGAAGCGGTCCCATTGGCCCCCCCAGTCCGGATAAGTCCCGCCGCCCTGGGCCGCAACGGGCGCGCCAGTTGCGGCGAATGCCGCCAATGAAATCGCACCGATCAGGCTGCGAACCATCATGTTTCTCCTCCACTGCGCGACAGGCTCAGCGCGCGAAACGCGAGTTAATTCCGTCCGGTCTTGAAATAGCGCAGATCAGGCGGCGGCTGGTCCTTGCGCGCCGGCATCAACACGCCGTCCCCGTTCAGGAAATAGTTTTGTTTGCCGATGACGACCTGGGCACTGCTGCCGCCGCAATAATACTCCGGCCATTTCGGGCGCGGATCGGGGCTGCGTACGTATTTCTTGTCGACGGTCCACGGCCGTGTCAGCGCATGGTCAATCGATGTCATTTCGTCATGCAAAATGTTTGGATTGGCCTTGTCGATGTAGAACCGCTCCTTGAAGATGGACTGATTGTCGGACGCGAGCGGCAGGCCCGCCGGATCGAAGGCCCGCGGACCTTTGAACGGCCCCCTGGTCTCGACTTCGAGCACATCATAGGTGCCGTCACCGTCCTCATCGAGCCACCGGCCGATCGAGTAGCCTTGGAAGGTGGCCTCGGTCTCGGCCGGCCAGCTCGCGCCCATCGGTAAAAATTCGCCGATAATGATCATCCCAACCGACCAGGATGTAGGTCGTGTCGGGTGTGACGATGTATTCCTGGGGCCCGAACGCCATCATCATGTGCGGCATGCCGGCCGGCAGACACCAGGCGGTCGGAAAATTCCCAGCCCTCCTTCAGCTTGATCGGCAATACTGGCGTCGAGAACCGCTTGGTATTCTGCCGTGAGCGGCGCCTGCTGGCCGTTGCCCCACGGCTTTGTCTGGTCATGAGATGGCTGGCCTGGCAGACCGGGGACCGCAAAACGCGTCCACTGTCCGCCCCAATCGGGATATTTCGTCTCGGCCGCGGAGAGTGATCCGGCCGAAAGCAAAGTCAGCACCGTCGCGATGATGCCGCGAGAACGCATGTCCGTCTCCGTTTGTGTTCCCATTCGTTGCGGCGTGCCGTGACACCCGCGTCGAGTTGAACTCAACCCACTGCGGCAAGGATCGTGCCAAGCGGAGCACCCGCTCCTGATGCCCCTGAGGCTCGCGGCTGGTTCGCCGAGGCAAGAGTTTTTGCCAAAAGAATCTCTGACGCAGGGCGGTCCCTCATTGCGTGCGCTTGGCCGCTGCGCGAAGCGCATCCCACAGTGGTTTCAATTCCGCTTTGGTCTTGACGATGTCCTCACCGATGGTGCCGGTTTTCGCCATCAGTTCCGCGTGGTCGGCTGCCGACAGCTTATCGATTTCCCCGCCCTTCTCGACCCAAATCTTGCGTTGCTGCGCAAGGTAGTCGAACTCCCATGGATTCATTTCGTCGCCGATCTCCTTGGAGGTCGCCAGCACGATGTCTCGTAGGTCAGCCGGCAAGGTATCGAACCAGCGCTTACTGATCACGGCGATCACGAATACGAAGGATTGACCGGTCTCATTCAAATACTTTGCGGTATCATAGTAGCCCGACGGCGCGAATATCTGCACCCCGCCCATGGCTCCATCAATGGTGCCCTGCTGCAAGGCGGGCAGCACATCGCCGAGCGACAAAGGAACTCCGGTGCCTCCGATGCGGGTGACCTGATCCATCTGGAAAGGAGAAGCAAGGACGCGGATTTTCTTGCCTTTGAAGTCGGCAAGCGTGCGCGACGGTGTGCGTGTCACGAACCCGGCCGGGGCGCCAAAGAACAAATTGGCGCCGACAAGTCCGCGATTGGCCCCGATCGCAAGAAAGGCTTTCGAAAACTCCGGATCGTTCGCCAGCCTGATGGCGTGCTGTTCGCTCTCGACGAGGCCGGCCGCGCTCATCAATTCGAAGCGTGAATCGACACCGACGAAGAACTCAGGCGGCCCCAGAAACATCTGAATGGACCCAAGTTGAGTCCCCTCGATCATGCGCGGAATCGATCCCAGCTTGACTCGCGGGATACAGCTCGACTTTGATGCGGCCGCCAACCCTTCGCTCGATCGTAGCTGCAAAGCGCCTCATCCATTCATGCTGGACCTCATTGGACGTCGCCGTGGCGATCTTCATGACGAAGGTCTTCTCCGGCGCCGGCTGCGCTGTGGCGGCAGCGCCGACCAGGCTTATCGCCAGCGCCGCAAGGCATGCGCGCCAATTCCTCAAAACGTTCATGGCTGCCTCCGTTGAAGCCGACAGGACCAGGCGCGTTACGTTGCCCCAAAATGGCGTGGCCGACAACGAATTGGCGGGTGCTGCCCGGCAAGGCGGCCGGCGCCCGGTCGGCCAATCATTAACCGGAGAGGCTGCATTGCATGGCGGCCGGCAGACACCTGGCGGTCGGATGGTCCCCAGCTGCCAGTCTCCCTTTCCGCTCCGTGCCGCGGCGGCGCGCCGGTACCGTCTCCCTCATTGCGTGCGCTTGGCTGCCGCGCGAAGCGCATCCCACAGCGGTTTCAATTCCGGCTTGGTCTTAACGATGTCGTCACCAATCGTGGCGGTCTTCGCCATCAGTTCCGCATGATCGGCCGCCGACAGCTTGTCGATCTCCCCACCTTTTTCGACCCAAACCTTGCGCTGCTGAGCGAGATAATCGAGTTCCCACGGGTCGACTTCGCGTCCCACCTCCTCGGACGTCGTCAGCACCGCTCCGCGCAGGTCGGCGGGTAGCGTGTCGAACCAGCGCCGGCTCGCCACCGCAATGCTGAAGATGAAGGATTGGCCGGTCTCATTGAGGTATTTGGCGGTATCGTAATAGCCGAACGGGGCAAACACCTGCACAGCCCCGAGAGCTCCATCTATGGTGCCTTGCTGCAAGGCCGGCAGCACGTCGCCGAGCGACATCGGCACGCCGGTGCCGCCGAGACGCGTGATCTGCTCCATCTGAAACGGCGAAGCGAGCACGCGAATTTTTTTGCCCTTGAAATCGGCCAGCATGCGCAAGGGCGTACGCGTGACAAAGGCGGAGGGGCCGGCGATGAACAGGCTCGTCCCGACGAGGCCGCGATTGGCGCCGACGGCAAGAAAGGTCTTGGGGAACCCCGGATCTTCGGCGAGCCTGACCGCGTGCTGTTCGTTCTGGACCAGGCCGGCCGCGCTCATCAGTTCGAACCGCGCATCAACGCCGACAAAAAACTCCGGCGGACCGATATACATCTGAATGGAGCCGAGCTGCGTGCCCTCGATCATACGCGGAATCGAGCCGAGTTGGCTCGCAGGATAGAGCTCGGCCTTGATACGACCGCCGGATTTCTGCTCGATGTCGACCGCGAAGCGCTTCATCCATTCGTGCTGGGCGTCGTTGAGCGTCGCCGTGGCGATCTTCATGACGAAAGTCTTCTCCGCGACCGGCTGGGCAGCCGCGGCGCCGCCGACGAGGCCCATTGCCAGTGCTGCAAGGCATGCGCGCCAATTCTTCAGAATATTCATCGCTGCCTCCGCTCACGCCGACAGAACCGGTGGTTGAGCATGATGTCGAAAAGTTGCAGACTTTTCGGACAAACATCATGCGCGGATACCCTACGTTGCCCCAAAAAGGCTTTGCCGGCAACGAAGCCCCGGGTGCTGCGAGGCAAGGCGACCGCAGCCCGGTCGGCCAATCGCTGACGGGAGAGGCGGCATGAGAGCGCGCGGGCAGTTCGCCCTGTTGTTGCCGCCTTCGCACGCCACTGAGGGGAATAGGGTTAACGGGCTTTTCGGGGGACGTGGCCATTTCGCGGATCGAGGACAGTGTGGTGTCGCGCCGGGCCCTGCTGCGTGCAGCGGCGGCGAGCGGGAGCGCACTGGCGCTTGTCGGCTGCGCCGGCATGGCAGCGACGGCCCCGGGTCTCGAAGCCGCCTCGGTGATCGGCAACAAGCCCGTCTTGCTGGTCGCCACGACGCGCAAGCCGGTAAATGGCGCCCACGCCAAGCCCTGGTTCGGCACCGAGCGCGCCAGCATGATGAGCGTCGCGCGCGCCCGGCTTATTCCGCCCAATGACGGTCGCTTCTCCCTCACCTCGGTCGGCCTCGGCGATTGGAGCATCGCCGACATCGAGCTTGTGCCGCAGGTAACCGACCTCATCAATGCATCCACCGAATCGAGCAACGTGCTGCTCTATGTGCACGGCTTCAACCAGACGTTCGAGACCGCGGCACTCGATGCCGTGCACCTCTCCGACAGCATCAGTTTCGCTGGCGATACTCTAGTGTTTTCCTGGCCGTCCAAGGCCAAGCTTCTCGACTATGGCTACGACCGGGAGAGCGCGATGTGGTCGCGCGATGCGCTCGATACGCTGTTCGATGCGCTGATCACCAATCCGGGAGGCGGCCGCGTCCAAATCGTGGCGCACAGCATCGGAACGATGCTGACGATGGAGGCCTTGCGCCAGCTCTATGCCCGGCGGGGCGACGCCGCCGCAGAACAAATCGGCGCGATCATTTTCGCGGCTCCCGATATCGACATGGATGTGTTCACCTCGTCGATCAAGCGCATCGGCCCGCTCGCCGGCAACGTCACCGTGGTCACTTCGACCAACGATCGCGCGCTCGCGCTATCGCGCTGGATGGCGGGCGGCATTACCCGGGTGGGAGCCGCCGAAAAGGCGCACCTCGAGCGCCTCGGCTTGCGGGTGATCGATGCCTCGGCCGAGGGCTGGGGTCTCATCAATCACGATCTGTTCCTCTCCAATGCGCAAATTCGCGAGGTCATCCGTAGCGCCATCGAGGGACGCGAGCGGATCGGCGCGGCCCCGCCGCTAGGTGCCGTGCAGAGCAGCGTTCAATCTTCGCCGCTGTCCGAGATCGCGTTGCCTCCGGCCCAGTGAGAATTGTCGCGGTGGCCGGCCGCCGAGCAATGCGCAGGCGAACCCATCGTCCAAGTGCTCCGCTACCATGGCTTCGAACGAGGCACCGGACTGCACTCCTTCCCGCGCCGTTGTGCGGAAAAACCGGTTGCGAATGCCAGACCCCACCACTACATCGGATGTTGCGAAAAGAGGCTCGGAATGCGCGCAGAAATCGAAACGTTGGTAGGCGAGATCAAGCAGTCGCTTGGGCTGCTGAGGAGGCATCTTTGACGTCGACAAGGCGCGCGCCCGTCTTGCCGAATTGAACCATCTCGCCGAAGATCCAAAGCTGTGGGACGACCCGCAGCACGCCAGTCGGCTGATGCAGGAGCGAACGTCGCTGGAGGACAGCCTTGGCGCCCTCGGCCGAATCGAACGCGAGGTCGATGACCAGGTCGGGATGATCGAACTCGGCGAGGCCGAGCGCGACGCCGCAGTGGTTAGCGATGCCGAGTTCGGCATTGCGTCACCTCAAGGTCGAGGTCGCCCGCCGCGAGCTTGAAGCGCTGCTCTCGGGAGAGGCCGACGGCAACGACAGTTTTCTTGAGGTCCATGCCGGCGCCGGGGGCACCGAAAGCCAGGACTGGGCCAACATGCTGCTGCGCATGTACACCCGTTGGGCCGAGCAACACGGCTACCGCATCGAATATCTCGAGGAGACCGCGGGCGAAGAAGCCGGGATCAAGTCGGCGACGATACAAGTCAAGGGCCACAACGCCTATGGCTGGCTCAAAAGCGAGAACGGCGTCCATCGCCTGGTGCGGATTTCACCGTTTGATTCGAACGCCCGCCGGCACACCTCTTTTGCCAGCATCAACATTTATCCGGTCGTCGATGATCGCATCATCATCGACATCAACGAGGCCGACGTGCGCACCGACACGATGCGCTCCGGGGGCGCCGGTGGCCAGCATGTGAACAAGACCGAATCAGCAGTGCGCCTCACCCATATCCCGACCGGGATCGCAGTCGTCTGCCAGGCCGAGCGCTCGCAGCACAAGAACCGGGCGACAGCCTGGGCGATGCTGCGCGCGAGGCTTTATGACCGGGAGATCAAGAAACGCGAGGCGCAGGCGGCCGCCGAGCAGGCGGCCAAGACCGATATCGGCTGGGGCCACCAGATCCGCTCATACGTGCTTCAGCCCTATCAGATGGTCAAGGATCTGCGCACCGGAGTAAGCACCTCGAACACGGGCGCCGTACTCGACGGCGACCTCGACGAGTTCATGGCGGCAGCGCTCGCACAGAAGGCCTTCGGTACCGATCCGACGCAGGTCGATGACGTGGAATAGGCGCGACCAGACGGCCCGATCGATCTCGGGCGGCGGCAGTGTGGCCCGATTTCAAGGGAGGCGTTCCATCAGCCGCGCCGCGTAGCGCGCCATCAGATCGACCTCGAGGTTCACTGGATCGCCGGGACGAAGGGTGCCCAACGTCGTCACCGCAAGCGTGTGCGGGACGATCAGCACCGAGAAGATGTCGCCTATGACTTCGTTTACGGTCAACGATACTCCGTCGAGGGTAACCGAGCCTTTCGGTGCGATGAACCTGGAAAGCGCAGCCGGTGCCCGAAAAGTGAGACGTGCCGTCTCCTCCTGATCGTCGCGTGCTAAAAGTTCGACGGTTCCGTCGACGTGGCCGGCAACGATATGGCCGCCAAGTTCGTCACCGACTTTGAGCGGCCGCTCAAGATTTAGGCGAGTGCCGGGTCCCCAGCGCAATGCCGTCGTCACCGCGAGCGTCTCGGCGGCAGCGTCTACTTCGAAGTAGGTCCGGCCTCCCGCGGCACTCGTTCCCACCACGGTAAGGCACGCGCCGTTGCAGGCGATCGACGCGCCGTCGGTAATGCTGGCGCGGTCATAGCCGCAGGCGATCTCGAACCGGCGTAGATTGTTGCGCGGATCGACCGCGATCACCTCGCCGATATCGGTGACGATGCCGGTGAACATTGATCGACCCTTTCAAACATCTCCAGCGTGTCCTCGCCCAAACTGTCGAGCCCAAGCGAGCGCAGCTGCGGCGAGGCCGTCAGCGTGGCGAGCGGCAGGCCTTCCAACGCATCGATGCCGTCTGCTCCAATGACGCGCGAGCTGGTGAAGAGCGCCGCCTCATCGACCATATCGATGGACAGGACGGCCGCCGCGATGCGCGGCCCCCCTTCCACCAGCAGGCGAGTGACGCCCCTCGCCGCAAGATGGCGCAACGCCGAGGCAACCTCGATGCCGTCATCGCCGGCCTCGCAGCGGATCACCTCGACGCCCTGTGCCCGCATTGCAACCTCCGCCCCGGCATCGGCCGCGAGACCGGCGACGACCCATAGCGGCGTCTCCGCGGCGCTGCGGACGAGCGCACTCGTGCGTGGCAGCCGCAGCGAAGTGTCGAGCACGACCCGCACCGGGGAACGCGCTGCCATTCCGGGCAGCCGGCATGTCAGCAAAGGATCGTCCGCGAGCGCAGTGCCGACCCCGATGAGGATTGCGTCATTCATCGCGCGCATCAGGTGCACGCGCGCCCGCGCGGCCTCTCCGGTGATCGCGGCCGGCTTGCGTGCCGCAAGGCCAGCCTTGCCGTCGGCGGAGACGGCGAGCTTGAGGGTGACGTGCGGCCGGGCGTCAGCAATGCGGTGAAAATGTCCGGCATGGTTGCGGCGCGCTTCTCGCGCGCCAAGACCAGTTTCCACGGCAATACCGGCGGCACGAAGCAAAGCGTGACCATGCCCCGCCACCTCGGGGTTCGGGTCATCGATTGCCGAAAACACGCGCGAAATCCCGGCGTTGATGACCGCCTCCGCGCAGGGGGGGGTGACCCCGTGATGCGAACACGGTTCGAGCGTCACATAGAGCGTTGCCCCGCGCGCCGCTGCCCCCGCGCGACGCAGGGCCTCGGTCTCGGCGTGCGGGCGACCGCCGGGCTGCGTCCACCCGCGCCCGACAACCACCCGGGCGCCATTGTAGTCACGCACCACCACGGCCCCGACGGCGGGATTAGGCCGGGTATTCCCGAGTCCGCGCCGACCGAGGGCGAGCGCCGATGCCATGAAGCGCTCGTCATCGGGGGAAAAGCGGTCGAGCTGTTGCGTGTGCATGATCTGTCATGGGGCACCGCATGCCGAGTCAGCTTTTGCGGTCGGACGAACCAACGCCGCCTTTTGATTTCTCTTTTCATCCTCCCTCGCTCCGCTGCGCTTCGCCTCGCGAGGGAGGAATTGGCGTTATCTCGGCACCCCCGCTCCGGCGCCAGCCAATGGCGGCGTCGTCTTCGGCGGCACGCGGTGGTGGGTCGCCTGTTCGTAGGAGTATGCCAGCTTGATCAGGGCCGGTTCACTATAAGGGCGACCGAAGAAAGTGATGCCGACCGGGAGATTGTCGCTGGTGAACCCGGCGGGCACCGTCATCGAGGCGGCAAAGACCAGGAACGTATTCAAGGTGGGGACGCCCCTATTGTTCTGGTAGGGAGGTACGAGTTCTTCCTTGAGCAACGTCGGCTGATGCTCGACCGATTTGTGAACGATCGCGTCGAGTTTGTTGTCGGCCATTACCTTCCAGATGATTTGAGCGAGTTCATCGCGCGCCTCGACGTAGTCGAGGACCTTTCCGGCGTCGAGCGCGGGCAGCGGCCTGCGCCACGGATCGGCCTTGGTCGGCGGGAAGCTTTTGTCGAGATCGGGCGATTTTGCGATATCCTCCCGCGTTTTGATCGGCGAGTTCGGCGTGCGTGCGAGATAGAGTCGCAAAGCCTCGTCTTGCGTGACCGGGTTGTTGACACGCTTGGCGAGCAATTCCTTCAGCTTCGGGATCACGAGCGGATCGACCAGGATGGCGCCCCGGTCCTTCAGTTCGGCGACACTGCGCTCGAAGGCCGCGTCCACTTTCTTGAAATCCTCCGATTGAGGATCCGACTGCACACCGATGGATTCGCGAAGGATTCCGATCCGCGCGCCCTCGAGGCTTCCGGCTACCAGCGCATTCGTGTAGCTGCCCTCGACCTTGTCGACGCCCAGCGCCGTCTGCGGGTCCTCTGGATCATACCCGACCATGACATCGAGCAGCTTGGCGACATCGCGCACAGTGCGCGCCATCGGTCCCATTTGCGCGTGGGCGCCCGGCCAGCCATCCCACATGCCGGTGCGGCTAACGAGGCCCGGGGTCGGCCGCAGGCTCACCACCTCGTTCCAGGCGCCCGGCCGGCGAATTGACGCGAAAGTCTCCTCGCCGATCGTTACCGTCGAGAAGTTCGCGGCCAGGGCGGCGCCCGAGCCTCCCGACGAACCGCCGACGGTGCGGTCGAGGTCATACGGGTTGCGGGTGATGCCGAACATCGATCCGAAGGTGTCCCCCGCGGCATATTCGCTGAGCGTCGCCTTGCCGAGGATAATCGCGCCCGCCTTCCTCATCTTGTCCACCGCGAAGGCGTCGCGCGGCGGCCGGTAGTCCTTGAACACCACGGTACCGAGCGTTGTCGCCATGCCGGCGGTATCAATCTCGTCTTTGACCAAAATCGGGATACCGTGCAGTGGGCCCACGAACCCACCGGTGCGATATGCCGCGTCGAGCCGGTCAGCCTCGGCGAGCGCGTTGGGATTAAGCGAGATGACCGAGTTGATGTTCGGGCCCGCTTTGTCGTAGGCCGCGATGCGATCGAGGTACGCCTGGACCAACTGATGGGCAGTAAGGCGTCCGGCCCTGAACGCAGCGTGAATATCATCGATGGTCGTCTCGACCACCTGGAACGGGGCCGCTTTGGCGCCGCTGTCCTGGGCGTAAGTGGAGGACGCGAACCCCGTCCACAGCGCCGCCACGGCCAGTCCGGATGCCGCCCCGAGTGTCCACTTTTTCATTTCCTTAAACCTCCCTCGCGTGACTGCGTTGAAACTACACCATCGCTCCCGAACGCGCCACGCGCGGAACGCGCGCGACGGGCGGACACCGGCGGGCGACCTTTACCGGACCTTCAGTTGTTTCGCCGAGTATCCGGCGGTCTGCTCGAGCGAGGAATTGCGAACCGGCCGCACCCGGGGCGACCGCATACGGGGCGACGAGGATTGCGCATCGTGTCAGGCGGGGATCCCGATCACAGCATGGCCTATGCAGGGGCGGCCTTCGAAAAGATGAAGGCGCTGGGCCACACCGCCACACCGCGCAATTACGAAATCTGGTACAATTACGCGAGCGCCGCGAACCAGGCGCTCAATCAGGCGATCAACGATCTCGTCTCGACCGTCGGCACGGTGACCGAGAGCGACCTCGACGAACTCTTCGAGAAATTCTTTTCGCCGACACGGCTGACCGATCAGCTCGATGGCTTCGGCGTCACAATGATGGGCGAGATCGACCAGCTCATGACGTCCATCAACGGAACGCTGGATACGATGTCCCGTCACGCCATACGTCTCGCCGACACATCCGCGGAGATCACCGAGACCGACGACCTGAACGCGATGCGGGACACCATCGTCAAGCTGGTCGCGACGGCGCGGGACATCGAGCGCGCCAACCAGAAATTTGAGGCGCATCTCAAGGAATCCCAGCAGGAAATCCATCAGCTGCAGAAGAACCTCAATGCCGTACGCGCCGAAATACTGACCGATCCGCTGACCGGTCTCAGCAACCGCAAGCATTTCGACCAGGCGATCCTGAAGGCAATCTCCGACGCGATGACGCGCAATAGCCCGCTCGCGCTGGTGATGACCGACATCGATCATTTCAAGAAGTTCAACGACAATTATGGCCATCTGACCGGTGATCAGGTGCTGCGCCTCGTCGCGCTCTCGGTAAAACTCTCAGTGAAGGGGCAGGCGATTGCGGCGCGGTACGGCGGGGAGGAATTTGCCGTCCTGCTGCCAAACACGAATCTCGGCGAGGCAACGACGGCGGCGGAGCACGTCAGACGAACCGTAATGGGACGCGAACTGCGGAGGCGATCGACCAGGGAAAATCTTGGCCATGTCACGATCTCGCTGGGCGCCGCGGTGCTCCGGCCGGGCGACTCCGTCCATTCGCTCATCGAGCGCGCAGACAAATGCCTGTACGCGGCCAAACGCAACGGCCGCAACCGCGTCGTCAGCGAGTTAGACCCGGAATTTGCTCCCGCCAAGGTGGCGTGAAACCCGCGCACGGCGACACGGTCCCGAAAAGTTGCAGACTTTTCGGACAAGATCATACGCAGAATCGAAGAGTACCGAGCGGAAGGCGTTTTCGAGCTGACCGCATCCCGCTAAACGGCTGCCCGCCGCCAGTCAAAAACGGTGAATGAGCAGGCGCTCCAGCATATTGGCATTCTGAGGCTGCTTGAACCGAATGGCAAATCCATCCTCGAAATGACGCACCACCTTCCCGGTCACCTTCCCGACCGCGACCACCGTGCCAATGTCGGGGCTGATGTCGGCCGACACGGCAACGCCGGATGCTGACATGTCGATGACGAAACAGCCGAGCATGGCGCCATCGGGGAAGCTGAGGGTCGAGATCGGTTCCTCGGGGATGATTCGTCTATGGGTTCTCACATCGGGAATATCGTAATTCTTGTTCTGCTCAAGCCAGATGAGCTTGCGCAACAGCCGGGAGCGCTCGTTCGCGGTGGCGGCAATCCTGACCACGAAGCCGCCATCCAATAGACGGAAGATCGAGCCTTAAATCTTGCCGAATTCCTGAAAATACGTGATCACCCGTTCTCCGATCGGGCCGGCGACCGGGGTGGCTATCATTATGCTTGATTGCGAGACATTGACGGCTCGGCAAGCGAAGCGCCGACGATTGCCGAAACTGTCACGGCGGCTTGCCAGTGTGAACTGACCGGGGATGCGGACGAGGACGCGGATTTCCTGCCGGCGTTCTACGAATTCCAGATCGATATCGGCGGCCGCGTTTCCAGCAGGCATCCCATCGCCCTCTTACCAGTCCGGCAGAGGACGCAAGATAAACGTCGCACCCTTAGACGGTGTTAATCTCACCGATCTGATTAATTATTGGTAACTGCAGCATTACTATGGAACCCGCAGGCTCGTCCCTAGAGCGCCGACTCTAACGTTGGGTCCCTTTTTGTCGTGATGCCCGCTTTAAGCGGGGCAATCGAAAAATTGTGACCGGCTTTGGCCTCGCGACATTTTTGGCGGTTGCGGCTCTAAAGAGCATGTTCCGATCAGATGGAATCACATCAATCGTAGGGTGGGCAACGCGCTTACACGACCATGCCACTTGTACAACAAATAGGCGCGTTGCCCACATTGTCGACCGCGTTACCACCGCCTCAGCTGTGAGCCGCGTCCTCTTCAGAGAGTCCTCGCCGGCGTGATTGCAACCGACTTACCGCAACCGCACGCGGAGGTCTGGTTCGGATTATTGAAGACGAAACCGGCGGACAGCTTGTCGACCCGGTAATCCATTTCGGTGCCGATCAGGAATAGCACCGCCTTGGGATCGATCAACAGGCGTACGCCCTTTTCCTCGACCACCTCGTCGCGCGGATCGGCGGACTTGGCGTACTCCATCGTATAGGACATGCCGGCGCAGCCGCCATTTTTCACGCCGACGCGAACACCGGCGATGGGATGTTCAGACCCCGCAATCATTTCTCGGATGCGGCTTGCGGCCGCGTCCGAGAGCCGCATCAACTGGAGTCTCGGCCTCGGCGCCATGTCTGTTCTCCTCAATGTGTCGTCGCGTCGCGGGAAGTGGGATTTCGTCTCGACAACGCACCCGGCCCTTTGGTTGTGCCCGGTCACGGTACTGGCCCAGCGACTCGAATACGATCGCACGGAATGGCACAGAAGCTGCTCGCCGTCGCCCGGCACCGGCACCGACCTGCAGCTTAGGTGGTGATTTCACCACATATTCAAGACCATTCTCGCCTCGTCGGACATCCGGCTCGGTTCCCATGGCGGGTCCCAGACGATATTGACCCGAACCTGGCCGACGCCGGGAACGCTCGACACCGCATTCTCGACCATGCTCGGCAGTTCCTGGGCGGAGGGACAGTTGGGAGTGGTCAGCGTCATATCGACTGCCACCGCACGGTCCTCGGCCATGTCGATCCGGTAAATCAGGCCGAGCTCGTAGATATCGGCCGGAATTTCCGGATCAAACACCGACTTGAGCGCGACGACAATGTCGTCCGTGAGGGAGGCGGTCTCCTCCGGCGTGAGCGCGCCGAGCTGTGGGGGCGCGCCATCCTGCGCAGGCTCAAGCCTCGCAGCCGGCGAAGCTGGTGCGACCCCCTCTGCCTCCGCAGGAAGCGCTTCCTGATCCGGCGCGTGGTCCACGATGTCGTCCATCATGCTAAAAAATCCTGTGCCTTGATGAGCGCGGCAACAAGGCCGTCGACCTCCTCCATCGTATTATAGAGCGCAAACGAGGCGCGGCAGGTGGCCGTCGTCCCAAATCGCGCCAGCAAAGGCATGACACAATGGGTCCCGGCGCGCACGGCGACCCCGGAGCGGTCGATCACCATTGCGATATCGTGCGGGTGGGCGCCCTTCATCTCGAATGAGATGATGGCGCCCTTATCCTTGGCGGTACCGAAAATTCTGAGCGAGTTGATCTCGCGCAGCCGGTCGGTCGCGTAAGCGAGCAGCGCCTTCTCGTGCTCGCGAATCGCCGGCCGCCCGATCGAATTCACGTAATCGATGGCGGAACCGAGCGCGATCGCCGGCACGATCGATGGCGTCCCGGCTTCGAACTTGTGCGGCGGGTCGCCATAAATGATGCGGTCGGTAAAGACTTCCCGGATCATTTCGCCGCCCCCGTTGAACGGAGGCATGGCGGCGAGATGGGCATATTTTCCGTACAGAACGCCAATGCCCGACGGCCCGTAAAGCTTATGCCCAGTGAAGGCATAGAAGTCGCAATCGAGATCGGCAACATCGACGTCGAGGTGCACCGCGCCCTGCGCCCCGTCGATCAGCACGGGGATGCCGCGGGCATGCGCAAGTCTCACTACCTCCTTTACCGGTACGATGGTGCCGAGCATGTTGGACATGTGGGTGATCGCCACCATTTTGGTGCGATCGGTCAACATCCGTTCGAATTCATCGAGCAGGAAATTGCCGGCATCATCGACGGGCGCCCATTTGATCACGGCACCCTGCCGTTCGCGCAGGAATTGCCAAGGCACGATGTTCGAATGATGCTCCATCAGCGACAGGATGATCTCGTCGCCTGGTCGCACGCGCTCGCGACCAAACGTGTAAGCGACGAGGTTGATCGCCTCGGTGGCGTTGCGGGTGAAGATGATCTCTTCAGCGCGTTCAGCATTAAGGAACGCGCGCACCTTTTCGCGGGCACCTTCATAGGCCTCGGTGGCGGCATTGGCGAGATAATGCAGGCCCCGATGAACATTGGCATATTCATGGGAGTAGACATCGGTAATGCGATCCAGCACCGCCTGCGGCTTCTGCGCTGACGCGGCATTATCGAGATAAATCAGCGGCTGGCCATGGACTTTGGTTGCGAGGATCGGGAAATCCGCACGAACGCGATCGACATCATAGGCCCCGTTTGTCACCGCCGGATGCCTCGTTTCGATCCGCTCGACCTCCAAGCGGTCTGCTGCTGCCGTCCGGGTCAATTCCTCGTCTCCAGCCACTGCCGGGTCGCCGCCATAAGTGCTTCGCGGACACCCTCGTGGGCGACCGTTTCGACCGCTTCGCCGATAAACGACTTCATCAGCAGGGCTTCCGCCTGCTGTTCCGGGATGCCGCGCGCCATCAGATAAAACTTGAGGTTGTCGTCGAGGGAACCGCAGGTTGCGCCGTGGCCACACTGCACGTCATCGGCAAAAATCTCCAACTCCGGCTTGTTGTCGGCTTCGGCCTCCTCGGACAGCAGCAAGGCCCGCGTCATCATGCGCGCATCGGTCTTTTGCGCACCGGGACGGACGATGACCTTGCCCTGGAACACGCCGCGGGCGGCGCCATCCACCACAGTCTTGAACAGCTCGCGGCTTGTGCAGCCTCGCTCGGCGTGGTCGAGGAACAACGCCGTGTCCGCATGCTGGCGGCCGGTCAGCAGAGCTGCGCCGCCAAGCGCAAGCGTTGCTGCGACGCCGGCGCTCTTCACGAAGAGCTGGTTGCGAACGACTTTACCGCGGCGGATGAAGCTGAATGTCGGAAAGTTTGCGGTGGCTCCGACGGTTGCATTCAAAGTCGAAAGCCAAAGCGCGGCATCGCCTTGCGCGATCACCTTGACCCGGTCAAGCCGCGCGCCCTCTCCGATGGCGAGGTCCATCGCGTCGTTCACCTGGTAATCGACGCCATCCACCCCTTCATGGCTCTCGATCAAGGCCAGGCTGGCGCCTTTTCCCAGCCTGACAAGCGAGCGCGAAAACACCGAAGCGGCCCGCTCGATGGCATAGAGAAAAACCAGATGCAGCGGACGGCCGATCTGCGCGCCCGGCGCCACTTCGACAACGGCGCCGTCGCCCATGAAAGCGGTGTTGAGCGCATACGCCATGTCGCCTTCCGGACCGCCGCCCGACAGAGCGGAGGCGATTTCGTCTCCCCGCGCCAGCGCCTCGGCAAGCGAACCGATCGTCAATCCCGGCTCGAGGGCTGCCAGATCGGATAATTCCGGCACAAACATTCCGTCGACGAACACGATCCGGCGCGCGTCGATGTCGTCGAATTCCGCGCCGGCAAGCTGTGACCGCTCTTTCGCGTCACGATCGGGCGGTTCGGCGAGCGGCTTCGCCTCGGCCATCAGCGTGCGCAGGTCGGTGTATTTCCATTCTTCGATCCGCCGATGCGGCAACCCCTGCATTTCGAAGCGCCGGAATGCCGCCTCGCCGGCGATCCGCGACAGGATCACGGGTAAGCCCGGAGCGGAGGCGCGCAAAGGCTTCCGCGAGGCCAAGCTCGGCAGCGGTCCTGGCCGGATCACGTCTCGGCAGCCATGGCTACGCGGCCTCGTCCTGGTATTGCGCATAACCCTTGGCTTCGAGTTCCAGCGCCAACTCGCGGCCCCCGCTGCGGACGATACGACCGCGCGACAGCACGTGCACGATGTCGGGCACGATGTGGTTGAGAAGCCGCTGATAATGGGTGATCACGATCATCGACCGGTTGGGCGAGCGCAAGCGGTTGACGCCCTCGGCGACCACTTTGAGGGCATCGATGTCGAGGCCGGAATCGGTCTCGTCGAGCACCGCGAGTTTCGGCTCGAGAAGCGCCATTTGCAGGATTTCGTTGCGCTTCTTCTCGCCTCCGGAAAAGCCGACATTGACCGGCCGCCGCAGCATGTCCGCCTCGATCGAGAGCTTGGCCGCCTGCTCGCGGACACGCTTCATGAACTCAGGCGTCGTCAGCTCAATCTCCCCCTCGCCTTGCGCTGGGCATTGAGCGCCGTGCGCAGGAAGGTCATTGTGGCAACGCCGGGGATTTCCAGCGGGTACTGAAAGGCAAGGAAGATGCCGCGGGCAGCGCGCTCATCCGGCGCGAGCGGCAAGAGGTCGGCACCCTCAAACGCGATCGAGCCGCCGGTCACCTGGTAGCCCGGCTTGCCGGACAGCACATGCGCGAGCGTCGATTTGCCGGACCCGTTGGGACCCATGATCGCGTGGACCTCGCCGAGATTGACGTCGAGGTCGAGACCTTTCAGAATTCTCGCGATCACCCACACCGGCCCTGAGACCCCTGATTTGAAGCAGCGCCACACAAACCTCTTCGACTGTTTGGCCCGAGCAAGATGTCGGCCGCATCCGAATTTTTGATGACGGCGGCCACGCGGGTCAGAAGTTGAAATGAGCGATGATCTCTGCAATCAGCGCATTGGTCGTCGATCTCTCCTCGCCGGCCTGGAACCGGCCCAATGACTTGCCGCCGGCGTCGATCTCGCCATGTTCACCGATGGCAACGATGAGCGGCTCTCGAAAATCGCCTTCCGCCGGACATTGCAGCACCATTCTGCTGTCGTCGAACCAGGCTTCAATGCCACGCGCCTTCAGCTTTTGCGAAGCGGCGATATCGCTTTCGTAGATCGCCCGGAGGAAATCGCAGGCAAGCTTGCGCCGCCGCAGCCGTTCACCGTCTTCACGGGCGCGCCGTGCCTCAAGTTCCGCGAGCGCCTTGTCGAGCTGCGACATCATCGCCCCGCATTGTTCTCCTATTCAATCCCGGCACGCCGGTTATGGCGACGCCACCCGTTCTGGTACTCCGACCTGCGCGCGAACTTGCGCGTATCGAAGGCGATGGTCATCCGACGCTGCCTTCGAGGCTGATCGAGATCAGCTTCTGCGCCTCGACCGCGAATTCCATTGGCAGCTGCTGAAGCACGTCGCGGACGAAGCCGTTCACGACGAGCGCGACCGCCTCTTCCGCCGAGAGGCCGCGCTGCATGCAATAAAACAGCATTTCCTCGGAAATCTTCGACGTCGTCGCCTCGTGCTCGAACACCGCGTTCGGGTTCTTCGATTCGATGTAGGGCACCGTGTGGGCGCCGCAGTGCTCGCCAATCAGGAGCGAGTCGCAATTGGTGAAGTTCCGCGCTCCGACCGCGCGCCGATTGGCCGAGACCAGTCCGCGATATGTGTTATTCGAATACCCCGCGGCAATGCCCTTGGAGATGATCCGGCTCGTGGTATTGCGTCCGAGGTGCACCATCTTGGTGCCGGAATCGACCTGCTGCCGGCCATTCGAAATCGCGATCGAATAGAATTCGCCACGCGAACCGTCGCCCCGCAGAATGCAACTCGGATATTTCCAGGTGATGGCTGAGCCGGTCTCGACCTGGGTCCAGGAAATCTTCGAGTTGCGGCCCCGGCAGTCGCCGCGTTTGGTGACGAAATTGAAGATGCCGCCCCGCCCTTCGGCATCGCCGGGATACCAATTCTGGCACCGTGGAATACTTGATCTCCGCATCTTCCAAAGCGACGAGCTCGACCACGGCAGCGTGGAGCTGGTTCTCATCGCGGCGCGGCGCCGTGCAGCCTTCGAGGTAGCTCACATAAGCCCCCCTGTCGGCGATGATCAGCGTGCGCTCGAACTGCCCGGTATTGCGTTCATTGATTCGGAAATAGGTGGACAGCTCCATCGGACAGCGCACGCCTGGCGGCACGTAGACGAAGGAGCCGTCGGAGAACATTGCGGAATTCAGCGTCGCGAAAAAATTATCGGAGACCGGGACGACGGAGCCGAGATATCTCTTGACGAGATCGGGGTGCTCACGGATCGCCTCGGAGACCGGCATGAAGATGACGCCCGCCTTCTTCAGCTCCTCTTTGAAGGTGGTCGCGACCGAAACGGAATCGAACACCGCATCGACCGCAACCTTTCGCGCACGCGGACCGGAAGCCGCCACATCGGCACTGTCGTCGCTGTCGGTGCCTTCGCGCACCACGCCGGCGAGCATCTCCTGCTCACGCAGAGGGATGCCAAGCTTCTCGTAGGTCTTCAGGATTTCCGGATCGACCTCGTCAAGCGACCTTGGCGCGACAAAGCGCTTGGGAGCGGCGTAGTAATAGATACTCTGATAATCGATCGGCGGATAATTCACGCGCGCCCATTTCGGTTCACGCATGGTGAGCCAGTGCCGGTAGGCGGCGAGCCGCCACTCCAGCATCCAGCCCGGTTCGTCCTTCTTTGCCGAGATGAAGCGGACCGTCTGTTCGGAATGGCCTTTCGGCGCCCGCTCGGATTCGATCGGCGTCTCGAAGCCATATTTGTACTGATCGACGTCGATCCGGCGCACCTTCTCGACGGTCTCTTGTACGGCCGGCATTTCGTTCCCTCCTCTGCGGTTTCAAGGACCGCGGGTGGATGCGATGATGGTCGTCTATGGTGGATCGATCACCGTCTTTGACATCACCTTGGCTGTTTACCTTAGAGCGGGATGCGCTCAGCTCGGATGGCCTCCCGCTCGGTTCTTCTTGATTTGCGCATGATCTTCGTCAGAAAGTCTGCAACTTTTCGGGATCACGCGCCAGCGCCCCGGAGGTGCCTCCCAGGCTCTCCTCATGCGGCAAGGCCACTTCTTACCTTAGATAGGCCCGCCAATAGCTTCGTCCAAGCCTTGAGAAGGTGATCGATCTCGTTTTCGCTCGTGGTTGGACCGAGGCTGACCCTGATCGCGCCGGCAACCAGGCCTTTCGGGACGCCCATCGCCGCGAGCACATGCGACGGCGTGACCTTCCCCGAGGAGCAGGCGGAACCCGATGACACGGCGATGCCGTCCAGATCGAGGTTGATAAGAGCCGTCTCCGCGCGCAGGCCCGGTACGGCGAACAGGGTGGTGTTCGGAAGCCTGTCAACATTGCGACAGAAAATCACCGCCTGATCGGCAGCAAGCCCCTCTTCGAGGCGGTCGCGCAGCGCGCGCATGCGTTCGCTGTCGCCCTCAATGGTTGCCGCCGCTGACACGGCGGCAGCACCGAAACCCGCGATTCCGGCGACGTTCTCGGTGCCGGCTCGGGCGCCTCGTTCCTGACCGCCTCCTCGCATCAGCGGCTCGCAAAAATTGATGACGGAGGAGCGCTTGATCAGGGCACCGACGCCTTGCGGACCGCCGAGCTTGTGTGCCGAGACGGACACCAGATCGGCTTCCATCTCACTCAAGTCGAATGGCATGCGACCAACTGTCTGGATCGCATCGACATGCAGCAACCCGCCGGCGCCATGCACCAGGGCGGCCGCTTCCCGAATAGGTTGGATTGCTCCGGTCTCGTTGTTGGCGGCCATGATGGAAACGAGCGGGGGGCGTTCCTCGTCCCATTTCAACTCGGTCAGGCGGCGCTCGAGAACCGCAAGATCGACAACGCCATCCGACGTGACCGCAATCTCGTCGACCTCGGTGGACGGGAACCGGCCGCCGCAACGCACCGAGGCATGCTCGATGGCCGACACGAGCAGGCGGTCATACCTGGTCTTCTCCCTGGGCCCTCATAAGACGGGGTCAAGGCCAGCATGTTGGCTTCGGTGCCGCCGCTGGTGAAGATCACGTTGCGCGGCTCAGCGCCGACCAGCGCCGCGACACGTTCTCTCGCTTGTTCGAGGAGACGGCGCGCGGTACGGCCTTCACGATGAACCGACGACGGGTTTCCAACCTCGTCGAGGGCCGCGATCATCGCCGCCCGCGCTTCCGGCCGCAGCGGTGCCGTCGCGTTCCAATCCAGATAGGTTCGTTCGCTCATTCCCATCCCAATTTTAGCGTTCGCCTCGGTCTAGGCGGCGATTGCACGAAGTGCTTGCTTTTTATCCATCTGATCGTGCAAGAGAAGCGCCATATACGACACGCCGCGCCGAAGCTGGCGAAGTTCGTCCCACACCCGATAGAATCGAGTGCTACGCGCGGAGTCGTGGGCCGTCAAGCATCGCCGCCATCGGTCTTGCCGCGTAACAGGTCGGCGAAGGCTTTTCAGCACCCAGCGTTGCCAGTCGAGGTCGCCAGCATGCCCGAGATCATCTTCACCGGTTCTGCCGGCCGGTTGGAAGGCCGCTATCATCCGGCGCGGGTCAGGAACGCCCCGATCGCGATCGTTCTCCATCCGCATCCGCAATTTGGCGGAACGATGAACCACCCGATCATCTACCAGCTCTATTATGCATTCGCGCACCGCAATTTTTCTGTTTTACGCTTCAATTTCCGCGGCGTCGGCCGCAGCCAGGGGGGCTTCGATCACGGCCAGGGCGAACTCTCCGATGCCGCCTCGGCGCTCGATTGGGCGCAATCCATCAACCCCGAAGCCCGGGGCTGCTGGATCGCAGGTTTCTCGTTCGGCGCCTGGATCGGAATGCAGTTGCTGATGCGGCGGCCGGAGATCGAAGGCTTCATCTCGATCGCCCCTCCAGCCAACCTCTATGACTTTTCCTTTCTTGCGCCCTGCCCGTCCTCTGGCCTAATCGTCCATGGCGATAAGGATGCCGTCGTGCCGCACAAGGACGTCACCGGACTTGTCGAAAAGCTCAAGACGCAGAAGGGGATCGTGATCGAGCAACGGGTTGTTCCGGCCGCCAATCATTTCTTTGACGGCAAGATCGACGTGCTGATGGCGTCGGTCGTGGGCTATCTCGACAAGCGGCTGGAAAGAGGTGAAGCGCGCCCGGAACAGCGCGGCCGCCGCACCGGCGCGGGCTGAGGGGCGCATGAGGCTCCACTCACTACCAACCTTTCCTTCTCGATGTCATGCCCCGCGAAAGCGGGGCATCCAGTAACCCCAGGCGAAGCGATTGTGCACTCATCGCAAATCTGGTGGTTACTGGACCACCCGCTTTCGCGGGTGGTGACATGGATAGAGGGTGTCTCCGACCCCGTCTAATCTCTGAAAGTCGGTACGGCCATCTGCGCCCAGAATTCCGCGTCAGCGCGACGGCGCGGCGTACTGGGTGAGGTCGTTGCGGACGATCCTGCCGCCCTTCATGACGAATTTCACGTGTTGAAGTTCGGTGATGTCGGCCAGCGGATCGCCGGAGACGGCGATCAGGTCGGCGAACTTGCCCTTGTCGATCGACCCGATCTCGATCCGCCCATCCCAGCACTTCGGCATTGTTGATGGTGCCGGCCTGGATCGCGCGTGCCGACCCCATGCCGGCGTGCTTGGCGAGCCACTCGAACTCAAGTCCCTGCGTCCCGTGCGGGAAGGTGGCGCCGTCGACGCCGCTGCCAACCATCATCTTCATGCCTCTGGTCGCCGCCGCCATGGTGACCGCCCTTTCGATGATCGGGATCATCCGGTACTTGCCGCCGGTGTTCCTGGCGTCGTTGTCGTCCATGTAGGGCTCGGTGTAGCGCACCATGGTCGGATCGTAGGCGAGACCCTTGGCGACCATCATGTCGGCCTGCGGCTGGTCGAGGCCGAAGGCGTGCTCGATCGTGTCGCAGCCGGCCAGGATCGCATTCTTCTGGCCCTCGCCGCCATAAACATGGCAGCCAGTCTTGCGGCCGAGCCGATGCGCCTCGTCGATCAGCGCCTGCAGGACCGGCATCGGATAGGTGAGGACGTACTTGGCTTCACCGTCCGGGGTGAACGAATACGCGCCGGTCGGGAACAGCTTGATCCAGTCGACGCCATGCTCGACATGCTCGCGCACCGCCGCGCGCGCATCCTCGACCGAGCGTCACCACATAGGTCGCCAGCGGGTTCGCTTTCACCGCCGCTGATGCAGCGCCGGTCCACACGATGCCGCGGCCGGAAACCTTGTAGCGCGGTCCCTCTATGAGGCCCTCGATTGATGGCGTTGCGGATGTCCACATCGGCATAGCCATTGCCATGCGAGCTCATGTCGCGCGCCGCGGTGAAGCCCGCGCGCAAATCCGCCTGCACGTGCTGGATCGCGATCAGCGTCGAGGTCTCCCGTGACATTCCAGGTTTCGGCGGGTTGAACATGTGGGTGTGGGCGTCGATCAGGCCCGGCAGCACCGTCGCCTGGCTGAGGTCGATCACCTGCGCGCCGGCCGGCACCTTGACCTGCGATTCCGGACCGACATCGCTGATCCGATCACCGGAGAGTACAATGAGCTGATTGGACAACATGCGGCCGCTTTTGCTGTCGAACAGGTGCCCGGCTCGAACCGCGACCACGCCCGGAGCCGGCACGCAGTTGATGGCGCCTTCGTCAGGTCCGAAACACGGCTGCGAACCTGCCCCGCGCCAGGGCTTGCCGGGACCGAATTCTTGGGCGGCGAGCGTTGTCGCCAAAGCGATCGTCGCTGCCATCGCCGATGCCGCCAAAAGTGCCGATTTGCCTCTCATACGTAATCCCTCCGCTAGATGCTTGTTAGATGACCCTTGAAGGTCGCGCCGGCATCCCGCTGAAATCAGGCCGCCCGGAACGCCTTTCTCCATAATACAACGGGCGACCCTGCCGGTTGCGGAATTTTGCAATGGCCGCCGGCCCGCGGGCAGCGCCAAGCCAAAGCGGCGGGAAGCTGAACGGAGCCTGACGCGAATAGACGATGGCGTGGCCTGATGCTATGTTCGGGAACCGACAAGATGAGTGCCGGCCGGGCTCCGGGGCGCTCCCGTTCCGTTTCGGGCGGAACGTAAGCGCCCATTCTGATGGCCCCTTCGTTTCCGCGATTTCCGCGCAAAGGCCGGCACCGAGGGGGAAACGATGACCAGAACACTTGTCTCCGGCCTTTCTGCCGGCATTGCAGCAACTGCGCTTTTTGGTGTGCTTGCGGGTTCAACAAGCGCTCAGCAGTCGACCAACGTACCTGCGCTCTTTGGAGGATGGACGCATCCGTTCGGCGGGGCGTTTCCGCCCGTCCCAGGATCCGCCCTTCCCGTGCTTGAAGACCCGCAGCATCCCTTCACCAATGCGGTTCTGAATTTCCGGTATGGCGATCTCTCCAATCCCAATCTGAAGCCGTGGGTCAAAGAGTCGATGCAGAAGGACATCGACGAGATCAATCACGGCAAGATCCAGTTTACGGCCAATTCATCCTGCCTTCCGTCGGGCATGCCGATGTTCGATCTGCTGCCCGGCCCGTTCGAGATCATCCAGGCACCGAACGAGGTGATCATGCTGGAGGAGCAAGGACCCGCCGCCCGCCATATCTACTTGGACGTGGCACATTCGGCGCCCGTCAAGCCGTCATGGAACGGCGAGTTGGTCGGCCATTACGAAGGCGATTCGCTGGTCATCGATACTGTCGGCGTAAGCACCAAGACCGTGGTCGACGCCTTCCGTACTCCCCACACCGAAAAGCTTCATGTGAACGAGCGCTGGCACCTGATTGACGGCGGCAACATGCTGCAGGTGGATATCACAGTGGATGATCCCGACACCTTCTATCAGCCCTGGAAAACGTATCAGCGATACCAGCGCACGCGGCGCCCTTTCGAGGAGTTCATCTGCCCCGAGAACAACACGCATTTGTTCAACTATCACATACCCGAAGCCAACACGGCGGACTTTTAAAACCAGACGAGACGGGAACACAAAACCTGATGGAGCACCGGCCGCCAACTCGAGGCCGGCGCCGTCTTCGGGACAAGGGAGGGAGTTGCGATGGCTCGAAAGTCTACTTTTTCGCCTGTGGCGGTAACGCTGTTCGCTTCCGCGGCCGCGATGGCGCTCGGCTCCGCGGCGCTGTTCGCACAGGCGCCACAACAGCCCCGGCCGCAGATGACCTTTTTCATTGCCGCCAATCCGAGCGGCAGCGGCAATCTCGGCGGCGTCGGCGGGGCTGACCAAATCTGTCAGAACGCGGCACTTGCCTCGGGTGGTTTGAACTTCAACCATACCTGGCACGCTTATGTGAGCCAGGAACAGCGCGGCACAACATCCCGTCTCAATGCACGCGACCGCGTTGGCACGGGGCCGTGGTACAATTCCAAAGGCGTGATGATTGCGAGCAGCGTCGCCGACCTGCACAGCGACGTGCAGCGCGACCGCAGCAACATCCAGCGCGCGACCGCGCTCGACGGCCGCGGCAACGAAATCCCCGGCAATGAGCACGACATCCTGACCGGCTCGGATCCCGACGGTCGCGCATTTGCCGACGGCCTTGATCACACCTGCAATAACTGGACGTCGGACGCGATGACTTTGCCGCAAGCAAATCCCAACGTGCCGGCGGATCGGGCGCGCGCCATGCTGGGACACATGGACCGCTCTGGCGGCCAGAACACATCGTGGAATGCAGCTCACATGAGCCAGGGCTGCAGCAAGCAGGCGCTCGTCAACACCGGCGGCGCCGGCCGGCTCTACTGCTTCGCCCTCGATTAACATACGCGACGTGCGAGAAGCGACGTATACTCGTTCCCGGCAGGTGTGTCAGTGTGTTCGACACTCATTGTTGATCCTCAGGTCGGTTGGTGGTTGGAAACTCAACCTACCTCCAGACCGCCTGCCGCCCATAGGAGATCTGCACTTACTTATTACAAAGCTTCGATCTGACCCGGATCAATCTTGACCATGATCCGGATTACGCTTCGCCCTGACCCGGCTTTCGCTGCGCTCAAGCTGGGCTACGGTTGCTCATCCGGACTACGTGAGCTTCTAGCGTTCCGACGCCGAGGCCGCCGGAAGGTTGTACTTGCGCGAGCGCGCATTGAGTTCGTCGACCTGCTCCACCTTTTGCGATGTTGCGCGGCTGAGAGCGCCCTTCTGCGCTTCGGTCATTCGACCTGTGGTCTTCAACTCGGTCAGTGCCTTGTCGACCGCGCCCAACGCGATGTTCACCATGCTCGCGGACTGCCCCACGGCGATACGGGCCGCTTTCATGGCTTCTGCTGTCGCCGGCAAAGTTGCGTTGCCGATCACCGCCATCAGCGGCTTCTTGATCATGTCCGCCGCTTTCACATACTCCTGTGCGGTCGGCAATGCGATCCACACCGCGTCAGCACCGGCCTCGGCGAAGGCGGCCGCCCGATCCAGCATCTCCGTGTGGGAACCGTTCGGAGTTCGGCGCGAGGCACCGTGCGATCAGCACCATGTCGGTACGCGCGTCAGCCGCAGCGTGGATGTTGTCGATCATCCGCGGCAACGGATAGACGCCTGGAACGGAATAGGCCGTGGCACGATTGATCGGCATCCGGTCATCGAAAGCGGCACAACCAAAGCCGGCCCTGTCAGCCTGCCGGGCGAAGCGATAGACGTTCAAGGGCGTGGCACCAAAATCGTCTACATCGGCCAGGATCGGGATACCCAGATTTTGCGCGATGACGGTGTCATAGCCGATGATTTCGGAGACCGTGACGATCGCCTGGTCCGGCAGCGCCAGCAGTTCCTGATTGGTGGCGCTGCTGCCGACGAACGCGGCCTTGAAGCCGTGAACTTCGATCAGACGCGCGGTCAGGAGATCGTAGGCGCCGGGACAGATCAGCGGCTCCGACCCATTCATCAATTCGCGAAAGCGAGCACCCATGGTGCGTGACGCGGGCCGCGCCGCGTCCTCGGCAGCGGCCAGCGGACCGGCAGCTGCAACCAGTCCGGACGCCGCTAGTCCGGCGACCCGGACAAACTCGCGTCTATTGGTTTCTTTAGCCATGATCGCTCCTCGAAGCTGTGACAATTCCGTTCGATCGTCCCCGCGGCCAAGCGCTGGATGGCGCAACCCGCTCGTTGCCGGATTGCCGCCACCAGGGCGCTTGCGCCTCATTTCGGCGACTGCTTGAAATATCGCAGGTCCGGCGGTGCCTGGTCCTTCTTGGCCGGCATCAGCAGGCCATCGGCGCGGATGATGTACATCTGCTTCCCGAGCGCGATCAACTCCGATCCTTCGACGCAGCTCCCCTCGCGCCATTCGGGGCGCGGATTTGAGCTGTGGACATATCGCTTGTCCACGGTCCAGGGCCGCGTCAAAGCATGGTCGACCACGGTGACTTCATCGTGGATCGATATTCGGGTCGGCCTTGTCGAGATAGAAACGCTCCTTGAAAACAGACTGATTATCGAAGTGCAGCGGCAGGCCGGTGGCATCAAACACGCGCGGTCCCTTGAAGCCGCGCGTCTCGGACTTCAGCACGTCGAAAATCCCGTCGCCGTCCGTGTCGATCCACCGGCCGATCGAATAGCCCGCATAGCTGGGGTCGAGGTCGAGGCCCTTTGGCCAGTCGCGGCCATCCGTGTAAATGCGGCGCGCCTGGGTGTTGATCAGAACGTAGGTTGTCTCCGGCGTGACGATGAATTCGAGCGGACCGAAGGTCATCATGTGCGGCATGCCGGTCGGCAAGCAGCGGGCGCGGTCGAAATTGTTGCCCTGGCCGCCGGCTGCCTGGTCGGCAATGCTGTCCTCCAGCACCTTTTGATAATCAACGGTGAGCGGCGCGCCTTGGCCCCGTCCCCAGGGTTTGGTCTGATCAAACGAGGGTTGGCCTCCGGGAGTGCGCAAGCCGGACGGAGATACGATGGAAACCGCAGGGACCCAGCGTTCCCATGCACCTTTCCAGTCCGGGTATTTCCCGCGATCGGCCGCGTTGACGCCGGTGCAAATCAACAGGACGCGTGCCATTCCAAGTGCAGTGATCAATGTCCGGTGAAACATGATGTACCTCCCCTGTGTTTATGTTGCGGTTGGTCAGCCGCGCGGCCGCTGGATCGGCCAGCGCGGCTTCCCGCATTTATTTGCGCATGCGCCGCGGGCTGTTTCTGCGAGGAAGTTACACCGTTTCGCGGTGTGGACGGAAGAGCCGCCGCCGCACCTATCGCACCGCGAAACTCGTCTCAATGAGAGCTGCAACGGCGGGCCAGGGTACCCGCGAAATAACACAATCGGTCTCAAGCCCGTTCGCCGCATCAGGCTGCTGATTTCTGCCGAGCGTGGGAGCAGTTATTTTCGCGGGAGCCTTGCGTCGTTCACGCTAATCCCGCGCCGATCAGCGTAGGCGCTACGAGCGCGGCGGACGGCGCCCACGCAGAGGGGGGGCGAGAGGACGATAACCCGGGTTCTGGACGCAAAATCCCCCACGAGGACGCGCCTGGAGGAGACAGGAGTTGTAGCTCGAATAGTAGCAGTCAAATATCGGGGCGGGACGGTTTGCCTCATAGCACCAAGGGTACCGGCTGACCGCGTTCTGTGCCGAGCTGGGTACCGGAGTGGCGAATGCAGATGAGGTGATCAAAATCAGCGAGGCGAAAGACGTGCGCATCAAGCGTCTCCTCTTTTCACTGAATTTCGGAGTGTTCTGAACGTCCGAAAGTCCCAGCAGATCTCGCCGGGTCATTCATCGGCGCGGCATACGCCAACTCCCTCCAATTCTATTTGTTCTCCGTGCTTGAATTCAGGGGGGTGCGATGAATTCCAGACTTCGACCCATGCAGGGCGACACGGGCCCGTCCCGACCATAGCGAACGCGCGAAACGCGACACAGCGATTGGTGAACTGGCCGTGGCTTCGCCCAAACCAATCTTTGCCGCTCTGAGCCGAAGCCTGTTTTAACTAAGATTGTTTACGTCTTTTTTTCAACTAATGGTTGATTAAACTTTATGGTTCTTTATACTCGATGGTAGCCGCAGCGGGATTTAGTTCTGAAATCGCGCGCCGTTTCTCCGACAAGAACGGCTGAAAATATGCGTCAATTATTGACATGCGCCATTTTGTCGCATGAAACGCGCATGTCAAATCCACATTTCTTGTTTATGAAAAAGATATCTCATGTTTATGAGAACGAGACCTCGCGCTTGTGAGCTTCCACAACGGAGTCCCTGGAATGATCGTGATCGCTATGACCCGGGAGGTCGGTTCGCTCGGGACCGATGTTGCGGACGGCGTCGCTAAGGAATTGAACCTCGAAATCGTTCATTCCGAAATCATCGCCAACCATATCGCCGAGCGGATGGGCATCGAGGAGAGTGCGCTCCAGCGCTATGTCGAAGGCTCGGCTTCGCTCCTCGAACGCTGGCTGATCAACCGCCACAAGTTGTCGCGCTACACCTCGGAAGAGATTCTGCGTCTCGCCCAAAGGGGGAACGTGTTGATCCGTGGGTGGGGAGCCGCGACCCTGCTGCGCGATATGCCGCAAGTGATCAGCGTGCGGGTGTGCGCCCCGCTGGCCTTCCGTGTCGGCGTCATGATGAAGAAGATGGGGGTCGCGAACGCCGAGGCGGTACGGCATGAAATCGAGCAGTTTGATGCGGCGCATGCGCGTTTCATGCGCAGTTCATTCGATGTCGAGCGCGAGGATGCGCTGTTCTATCACCTGGTTTTGAACACCGAGCGCTTGCCGGTCGATGCCTGCGTCGAGGCGATCTGCGGGCTGGCGCGAAATCGGCAGTTCCAGGACCCGGCGCGGACGCGTTCCGCACTCGCCGATAGGTTCTTGGAGGCGAAAGTCAACGCCGCACTGCACGACCAGATCAGCCCGTCAGTAGCGCCCGTCGGGGTCACCGTCTCAGCTGACAACGGCAGAGTCACGCTTGCCGGCATGTCGACCACCGGCAGCCTGCGCTCTCGCGCCGAGCAGGTCGCAGCGCGCATTGCCGGCGTGACCGCAATCGACAATCGAATCGTCAGCGTGCCGAGCTACGGCCGGCGGTTCTGAGCCGTCTTCCGCACGGGCGAGCGACATCGCCGCCGAATACGCGAGCGCGAACCTGAGCAATCACAGCTTCAAATCAGCGGGGTCATCAAAGGATCGGGGAGTTGCGGTCTGACCGAGCGGGGGCGATCGCCCTTTCAGGGCGCCGCTCGGTCGGGCCGCAAACTGGGGGGCGACCATGGAGTACGCGTTCGCGCGCAAGCCGCAGCACGGCAAGCCGTGCAACCGTTGTGGCCTATGTTGTCAGGCGACGATCTGCGCCTTCGGCGCAGCTTTGTTCGGGCGCCAGCTTGGTCCATGTCCGGCGTTGGAACAAACTGCGACGGGATTTGTGTGCGGCGTCGCGGCGCATCCGATGCGTTATGCACGCGTGAAAAACGTCATCCACGGCACCGCCGCCATGCGGCGCAGCGCTCTGCTGCTGATCGGCGCCGGAGACGGCTGCGATCATGTGGAAGACGAGCCTTTCAATCACGCATTCTATTCCAAGTTGGTCAAAGCGGCGAACGCGACGCGCGACGAGGCGCGACGGGCGCGCAGACGGTGGGGAGTATCGAGCCCCACGACCATGGTTTGCCGCTCGTCATTGCACTCGTCATCGCAATAGAACGCGGTCGAGGATAACGGGTCCGAGGGCGCCGCGTCGCAGGCCACTGCGGTGGCCGAGCCGTGAGTGCTGCCTCATCTCGCCTTCTTCGCACCAACAAAGCCATCCGGAAATCCACGAGCGACCGCCCGCGCGTGCCCGATCAGGCGAGCGACGGTGGCTGAACCGGTGTATGGTCGCGGAATGAACACGGGAGGATGCTGATGTTCGCTTTGAATGGTTTCGCTTTATTCCGCAACGTTTGCGCCGCCTTCGCGGTCACGGTACTGGTCCTCGCTGTCACGGTGCCGATCCGCGCCAACGCCCAGAGCTACGCCGTCGTGACGACGCCCGGTCTCGAATATGCGCAGCATGACGGCACGAAGCTCGACGGCGATCTTTATTTCCCGAAGGGATTGGACAAAGCCCCGCTGATCATCGCCATCCATGGCGGCGGCTGGCAGTTCGGCAGTCCCAACAATTATAAATATTGGGGACCCTACCTCGCCCGGCACGGCTATGCGCTTTACGCCATCCATTACCGCCTGATGAAACCGGGCATCAAGACCTTTCCTCAGGCGGTCTACGATGTGAAAGCGGCGATCCAGTTCGTGCGGGCGAAGGCGTCGCAGCTTGGCGTCGATCCAACCCGGATCGCGCTGATGGGCGATTCCGCGGGCGCCCACCTCGCGGCGCTGACTGCGCTCGCAGCGGGCGAGCCGCAATTCTCAAGTCTCTACAAAGACGACCCGAACGCGGCGGTGTCTCCCGAGGTAAAGGCGGTCGTGTCGTTCTATGGAATCTATGACATGCAGGCGCAATGGGAGCACGATCAGCTCTCACGGCCGGCCGACCAGATCACCGAAAAGTTCATCGGCGTGCCGCCGATGAAGGACCGTCGCGCCTATTTCGATGCGTCCCCCGCAGCCTATGCCACGACGGATCACAATCGCACCCGTTTCATGCTGGTCCAGGGTCAGCAGGACGACATTGTCGACCCACGCCAGGCGACCGAGTTCCTGAAGCTCTTGAAGCAGGCGGGCATCTTCGCGCGCCTTACGTCGGTTCCGGGCGCCGGCCATTTCTTCGCCGCCGACCCTCTCGATGAAGCGGACAGCTATGCGGCGCAGGTTGCCCCGCAGGTGATGCGCTTCCTCCAATCATCCCTGTGATTGCGTTTTCGCGGTAGAAGGCCGGGTCGGCATGCCGACCAGGCAGACTCCGAACATTTCCACCTTGAAGGATCGCTCCATGTCGAAACTGGCCCGCAGCCTTGCGTTCGGACTGCTCGCTCTTGGCATACTCGCGGCGCCCCGTGACGCCGTCAGCCAGTCTGTCGAAGCGCGGGCGCCGGTGTTCGGAAGCTGGGGCTTCGACATGGCCGGAGCCGATTTTGCAGCCCGACCGGGCGACGACTTCTTCCGCTACGCCAACGGCCGCTGGTACGACGCCGCGGTCATCCCGCCCGACCGCAGCTCGATCGGCGTTTTTGTCGAGCTCGCCATCACTGCCGAGGCCCGCATTCGCGACATTTTGGAACATGGCGCCGCCGGCGTCGATCCGTCGGTGCAGGTCGATGCGGCCAAGGTCGCCGCATTTTATCAGGCCTTCATGGATGACGCGCGGGCCGAGGCGTTGGATGCCCGGCCGATCGATCCGCTGCTTCAGAAGGTGCGCGCCGCTGCGAGCCGCGAAGACATCATCGCTCTGATGGGCGAGGGGCGGCGCGTTTTCTTCAGTTCGCTGTTCAGCACCGGGATCGGTGCCGATGACAAGGCGCCCGACAGGTACGTCGTGTCGATCGGGCAGGGCGGCCTTGGCCTTAATCGGGACTACTACCTGGTGCCGCAACTCGCGGCCAAAAAGGCCGCCTATCGGGATTACGTCGCGCAGAGTCTCGCGATGATCGGCTGGGACGCACCCGAGGCATCGGCGGACGCGATCCTCGCTTTCGAGACCGCGATTGCCGAGGCGAGCTGGTCCAATGTGGAGCGGCGGGACCCAGAAAAGACCTATAATCCGATGAGCGTCGCCGCGCTTGCAGAAGTCGCGCCGTTTCCGTGGCGGCAGCTGCTCACCAGCGCGGGACTTGGGAGCGTCGAGCGTGTCGTCGTCGTCGAGAATACGGCGGTCCCGAAGCTCGCTGCGATCTATGAACATGCGCCGCTTGAAACGCTCAAGGCTTGGCAAGCCTTTCATATCGTCGATGGCGCCGCGCCTTACCTGTCGAAGCGGTTCGTCGCGGCGAATTTCGCTTTCCATGACAAGACGATGCGAGGCGTTGCAGAAACGCCCGAGCGGTGGCGGCGCGCCGTCGCCGCCGTGAACGGTGCAATGGGGCAGGCGATCGGGCGGGTCTATGTGGCGCGTTATTTCTCCCCGGAAGCCAAGGCGCAGGTCGACGACCTTGTTGCCCAGCTCCGGCTTGCGCTGCATGCCCGCATCGAGCGGCTCGATTGGATGAGCGAGCAGACCAAATCCAAGGCACTCGACAAGCTCGCCCGCCTGAATGTCAAGATCGCCTATCCCGACAAGTGGCGCGATTATTCCGCTCTCGCGGTCCGATCTGACGATCTGGTCGGCGATATCCAGGCAGGTCGCAGCTTCGCCTGGCAGCGACAGGTCAACCGGCTGAACAGTCCGGTCGATCGCGACGAGTGGTATATGAACCCGCAGACAGTGAATGCCTATTACGATGCCAACCTCAACGAGATGGCTTTTCCCGCCGGCATTCTGCAGCCGCCCTTCTTCGATCCCGCCGCCGACCCCGCCGTCAACTTCGGCAGCATCGGCGCAGTGATCGGCCACGAAATGACGCACGGCTTCGATGATGAGGGGCGCAAGTATGACGGCGCCGGCGTGCTTTCGACATGGTGGACCGAGAGCGACGCCGAAGAGTTCGACGCGCGCGCGGCCGTGCTCGGCCGGCAATTCGACGCTTATGAGCCGTTTCCGGGCGTGCACGTCAAAGGCGCGCTGACGATGGGCGAGAACATTGCCGATCTCGGTGGCGCGCTCGTCGCGCTCGACGCCTATCACCATTCGCTTAACGGCAAGCCCGCGCCGCTGCTCGACGGCTTCAACGGGGATCAGCGCTTTTTTCTGAGCTATGCGCAAAGCTGGCGGCAGAAATCGACGGAGGACTCGATCCGTCAGCTGGTTGTTTCCAATCCGCATGCGCCGCCGCAGTATCGCGTCGACGGCGTGGTGCGAAACATGGATGCCTGGTACGACGCCTTCACGGTCAGACCTGACGACAAGCTCTTTGTTGCGCCGGAGAACCGCGTACGCATCTGGTAGGACGCAATCCTCAAACGTGTGCTTCCTCGGAGAATATCCGGCCCGGGCCGGCCGTGTGACGGAGTGATGATGAGTCGAGCACAGCAATTGAGAGAGTTATTGCGGCGCGGCGGCCTCACGATCGCACCGGGTGCCTACGACTGCATCACCGCGCGATCGATCGCGCGAGCTGGCTTCGACGCGATCTATATGACCGGCGCCGGCACGGCGGCAATGTTGGGATATCCCGACTACGGGCTCGTGACCATGTCCGAAATGGCCGAGAATGCCGGCCGTATTGCATCGGTTGTCGATGTGCCGCTCATTGCCGATGCCGATACCGGCTATGGCAACGAACTCAATGCAACGCGCACGGTGAGGGAATATGAGCAGCGAGGGGTCGCCGCCCTGCACATCGAAGACCAGGGCTTTCCGAAGAAATGCGGCCACCTCGACAATAAAGTGATCGTTCCGGCCGACGAATTTCTTGCGAAGATCAGGGCCGCGGTTTCGGCAAGACGCGATCCGGACTTCCTTGTTATTGCACGCACTGATAGTCGCGCCGTGCTTGGTTTCGAAGAAGCGGTCCGTCGCGCCAATGCGGCTTTGGCCGTCGGCGCCGATATGGCATTTGTTGAGGCTCCACAGACCCTCGAAGAGGTCTCCGCAATCCCGCGTCTCGTGAACGGTCCATGCCTGCTCAATGTGGTTTGGCGCGGCAAGACGCCGGACATTTCATTCAGCGAAGCGGAGCAGATGGGGTACCGGCTGGCGATCGTACCGGCGTTGCTTCTCAAGGCGGTTATCGGGATGTGCGATGCGATGCTCAGCGAGCTTCGCCGCGGCGATCGCCATCCGATTCCGGTACGTGACATGACTGTGAGAGAGGCTTTCCAGCGCGTCGGAGCTGATGAGTGGGATGCGATCAGCAATCGGTTTGGCACTGCGAAGCCAGCGGAGGTCGAAGCCGCCGAGTAACGCAAGGACACCTGCATGCCTCGGTACATGGTCCTCGTTGATGACAATTTCCACTACCAAGAAGGCGACCGGCGCGAGTACGGCACTTACGACTCGCTCGACAAGGCACTCGCGGCATGTCGTGAAGTTGTCGATAAGTCGCTTGTTGAAGAATACCGCCCCGACATCTCAGCCGAAGCTCTTTACGACCGTTACGTGAGCTTCGGCGACGACCCCTTCGTCGCGGTGGTCGATGGTACGGATGACAGCGCCGAATTTTCGGCGTGGACTTACGCCAAGGAACGCTGTCAAGCGATGTGTCGCCCCTGAGTGTTGCGGCCGCGAAATCGCGCCAATTAGGGTTAGAGCGAGATGCGTTCAAGTTGAATCGCCTCCCGCTCGATTATCATTGATTTTGCGCGTGATCTTGTCCGAAAAGTCTGCAACTTTACGGGATCACGCGCTAGGGCCCGTTGACATACGGGGATTCCCTCCGACTCGCGAATGTGATTCAAGATCGCAACTGGGGAGGGCGATCTTGATTCGACTGATACTGACGGAGGCGCAATGGCGGCGCATCGCGCCGCTTCTTTCAGGTAAGGAGGGGGACCCAGGACGGCACGGCGAGAACAATCGGTTGTTTGTCGAGGCGGTGCTTTGGCTGATGCGGGCTGGAGCGCCTTGGCGTGATCTGCCTCGCGAATTTGGCAACTGGAACAGCGTGTTCCAGCGCTTTCGCCGATGGGCCAAGAAAGGTGTTTGGAAGCGTGTTTTCGAGGCTTTGCGTGAAGACCCGGATTTCGAATACCTGATCGTCGACTCCACCATTGTGCGGGCGCACCAACATGCCGCCGGCGCCAAAAAGGGGGAAGCGAAGATGAGGCGATCGGGCGTTCGCGCGGCGGCCTGAGCACGAAAATCCACATTGGCGTCGATGCTCTCGGTAATCCCGTCCGTTTTATTCTGACAGCAGGCCAAGTGAATGACATCACCCAGGCCGAAGGTCTGATCGAGGGCTTTTCCTTCGACAACCTGCTCGCCGACAAGGGCTACGACTCCGATCGCTTCCGTGCTCACATTGCCGATACGGGCGCCGAAGCCGTGATCCCGTCGAGCCGCTCGCGCGCTCAAGCAATCCCCTACGACACGCACATCTACGGGGACCGCAACCTGGTCGAAAGGTTCATCAATAAAATCAAGCATTTTCGTCGCATCGCCACGCGCTATGAAAAAACGGCGCTGTCGTTCGCCGCCATGCTATTCCTCGTCAGTGCCCTGATATGGCTCAAGTAATGTCAACGGGCCCTAGCGCATGATGCCGAAAAGTTGCAGACTTTTCGGACAAGATCATGCGCAAAATCAATGATAATCGAGCGGGAGGCGATTCAAACTGAACGCATCCCGCTTCAGCGCGTGATCCCGCACAGTTGCAGTTTTCGCACATAATCAAAAGGGCACGCGTGCGCGGCGATTGAGTTGAAGGCATCCTACTCGAAGGCGGCCGACGTCTCACACGGTCGGCTTTTGAGCGATAAGCGCAAGTTGTGGCCGCGCAGCGACTGCGCGGCCGCGGAATCTTGCACCAATGAAAGTGGGTGATTTGTCTCGGTACCTACGAGCGAGCGCGCGGCCGGAGCGGGTCCCGATGCCCGGCGACCTGCTAAATCGTAACTGATCGCGCGACTGCCATTCAATGTGCTTCGACCGAGTTCCGGCGTCGGACCATTCGCATATATAGTTACCTTGCTTTCAACAGGGACAGTCACGAAACCCTGCACGTTGTGCAGAAATGCCGATTCGGCGCAGCTTTCCATGATTAACATTGTGTCTGCGCGGTGACCCCAATTGGCGTATTCATCGGCCATTCATCGATTCGCTTAAAGCACGATTCAAAATTTCGACCCATGATCGCGCCTGCTTCCAAGGTGAAGCGCGAGGCAAAATACGACGTCGCCGGGGCGGCACGTCGGCGGGGGCTGGGGAGGCCATCATGGGACGAACGGAACTAGGCGCAATCGAAAACGGCAGTATCGGCGAAGCCTCGGGAGACATGTTCTTCCGGCTCGGCATGATGTACTCGACCGGCGCGGAAGTGGTGACCGATTTGGTGTCGGCCCACAAATGGTTCAATCTTGCTGTCATGCGCGGCAACGCCGAGGCAGCGCGGCTGCGTCGCGAGATCGCGGTGCAGATGACTAAGGACGAGATCGCTCAAGCGCAACGCGCAGCGCGCGACTGGCTCAGGCATTAGATTAGACAGCGCATGATCCCGAAAAGTTGCAGGGCGATTCAAACAAGACCATGGGCAAAATCACCCGCGCATCCGTCGTCTAGCGCAGTCCGCGACGGATGCGGAAAAGAGAACCCGGGGCGATAGCGCTGAACGCATCCCGCTCTGAAGCAACGCGACACCTGATCGGTGGGCAGGCCGGCGGCGGCAGGGGGCGCCGCTGCCGGTCCGGCACCGCGACATGTTTCACAGGTGCGCCTGCGGGAAGGGGCGCTGCTCGGATTTGCCAGATCGCGCCTGACTCTCCGCGCCGACAAGGCATCCTGGACTGTCATCCGCGGCCGTCATCCGCTGCCGGGATTTGAGCTGCAGCGCATTTGACGGCAAAGCAGCCCTTCGATAAGAATTTTCGCCACGGAGATGTGGCCGAGTGGCTGAAGGCGGCGGTTTGCTAAACCGTTATACGCTCTAAAGGCGTATCGAGGGTTCGAATCCCTCCGTCTCCGCCAGATACCATCCATAGCCGTTCACCGCAGTCTCGCAGGGTATTGAATACCCCTAGCTTTTTCAGCGCTGGCCGTCTTTGCCCGTCCACCCGCAACCCGTAAAATCCGAGTCTGCAACGTGGGTAGGGACGTGGGTAGGAAAATGGGCGGACGATCACTCAATCGGCTTTCGACACTGAAAGTCAAAGCGGCCAAGCCTGGCATGCACTGCGATGGCGGCGGCTTGTACCTACAAGTGACGGCCAGCGGCGACGAAAGCACACTGCGCAAGTCGTGGCTGTTCCGCTACCGGAGCCGCGGGCAAGCGCGCGAGCGCCAGATGGGTCTTGGGTCGCTTGACAATGTGACCTTTGCCGAAGCGCGAGAGAAGGCCGCTCAGGCACGCAAGCTGGTCGCCGATGGCATGGACCCGATTGAGCAAAGGGACACTCGACGGGCCGCATTGGCCTTAGCAAGCGCCAAAGTCGTGACGTTCGACGAATGCCGGAACGCCTACATCAAGGCGCACCGGTCGGCGTGGCGGAACACCAAGCATGCAGCCCAATGGGCGGCAACGCTCGCCACCTATGTTCGGCCAAATCGCCGTGCAAGCCATCGATACCGGCCAGTGTTCTTACACTAACACTTGGTCCCCTTTTTTTCCGTCATGCCCCGCTTTAAGCGGGTCATCCAGTGGCCGCCCCTTGAGTGACAGTTGAATACGCTACGTTCACCCGCCACTCCGGGGGTGCTGGATCGCCGGTCAAGGGGACCCCATCGTTTGGCCGCTTCAAAGCGCGGTTTGTTTGACTGCTGCATTAAGGTGGCCAAACGAATGGGGACCCCGCGCCGGGCGATGACAATTGGGGGTTCGGGCGAATGTCAATTGGGGTTCAAATGCCAGTGACAGGACCCTAGAACTTGACCATCGCGCTCCGCGTCAGTGTCACGTTGCTGGTGACGCCTTGCGGTCCACCCTTGGCGAGGTGGAACGCGGCATATTGCTCGTGATATTCGTCCTCGCCCGCCGAGCAATCGACCGGAACGACGACCTTGTAGCCGCGCTGCGCGGCTTCCGAACCGGTGCCTACGGTCGCGCCCTGGAACGAGTTGCCGCAGATGATCACGGTCTTGATGCCGGCCTCTTTGAGAAGCGGATCGAGCGTGGACCCCAAAAACTTGTCGGGCCCGTTCTGACGATACCATTCGCCGGCACGCGGCTTGAGCGCGGGGTCCATGATGTCGTCCGGCGTCGCTTTGCCACCCGATCCGACGAGGCTGTACCACACCACCATGTTGTGAGAGCGCGCCTCATCATTCAATCGCTTCATGTTCGGCACCGCAGCGACGCAGCGCGGACGCGCCGAGCAGTTGCCCTTCATGATGTCAAGAAACAGAAGCGCCGTGGTCGATGGATCGACGGTGACTTCCTTCAGCTCAGGGGCCGGAGGTATCACTGCCGTATTCCAGTCGGAGATGACGTCGGCCATCGAAGGGGCGCCGAGCATTGTGATGAGCAGTGCGCTGCCTGCGGCCGCAACGAAGCGTGACGATGTCATGTTGACCTCCCTCGATATGACGGCCGCGAGACGCGGCCTAGCGTGAAGATTAGCGCCGGATCCCGAAAAGTTGCAGGCTTTTCGGACGAGGCCATGCGCAAAATCACCGCGCATCCGTGTCGAGCGCAGTCCGCGACTGATGCGCAAATCGCCGCGCATCCGTCGTCGAGCCCAGTCCGCGACTGATGCGCAAATCGCCGCGCATCCGTCGTCGAGCCCAGTCCGCGACTGATGCGCAAATCGCCGCGCATCCGTCGTCGAGCCCAGTCCGCGACTGATGCGCAAAATCAAAGGAATCGGAGCGGGAGGCGAGTGAAGCTGAACGCTTCCCGCTCTATGCAGGCGCGGCAACGAGGCTACAGCGGGTCGCGCGCGGCTTCGCAACCGCCGCCGGGCTCAGGGTTCCCGAGAAAATAACTAAATCGTGCTTATGGCAATCCGTCGCCCCGGTCGGACGATTCCTGCCGAGGACCGGAGCAATTATTTTCGCGGGTACCCTTGGTCGAAAGAATTGGTTAGCGCTATGGCCATGCGGTGCCGACAAGCGTTGGCCAAGTCTGGTTGATTTGGCTTTCGGCCATTGACTTTCCAGCGCGACTCCCTATCTTCCGCGCATCGATCAGCCCCCTAGCGACCACAAAATCCGTGAATAGCTCGAAAGCGCCGCACCGGGTTTCGCTCGCAGCCAGCGGGCGATCCGGTTTTTGAGGTTTCATGAGCTTTTCCAATCTCGGCCTGTCCGACAAGGTTCTCGCGGCGGTCTCTTCCGCCGGTTACGCCACCCCCACCCCCATCCAGAGTCAAGCAATTCCCCACGTCCTCGCCCGACGCGACGTGCTTGGCATCGCGCAGACAGGCACCGGCAAGACTGCCGCTTTCGTCTTGCCTATGCTCACGCAACTCGAACAAGGCCGGGCGCGGGCGCGCATGCCCCGCACGCTCATTCTCGAACCGACGCGCGAACTCGCCGCCCAGGTCGAGGAAAGCTTCGGCAAATATGGCGCCAACCACAAGCTCAATGTCGCATTGTTGATCGGTGGCGTTTCCTTCGACGACCAGGACACCAAGCTGGTTCGCGGCGTCGACGTGCTGATTGCCACCCCGGGGCGCCTGCTCGACCATTTCGAGCGCGGACGCCTCCTGCTGTCCGGTGTCGAGCTTCTCGTCATCGATGAAGCAGACCGCATGCTGGACATGGGCTTCATCCCGGACATCGAGCGCATCTGCAAGCTCGTTCCGTTCACCCGGCAAACGCTGTTCTTTACCGCGACCATGCCGGCGGAGATCCGCCGGATCACCGAGCAGTTCCTGCATAACCCGGTGCGCGTCGAGGTATCCCGCCCGGCCACCACGGTGGCCACCACCGCCCAGTTTCAGGTCCGTACCGGCCGCGAGTCGCACGAAAAGCGCGCGACGCTGCGCAGCCTGATCCGCGCGGCTACCGGCCTTAAGAACGCGATCATCTTCTGCAACCGCAAGCGTGAGGTGGCGACGCTTCACCGGTCGCTGCTCAGGCACCACTTTTCGGCCGTGGCTTTGCACGGGGACATGGACCAGCCGGCCCGGATGGCGGCGCTGGAACAGTTCCGGCGCAATGAAGTCAAGCTGCTGGTGGCCTCCGATGTCGCTGCCCGCGGCCTCGACATTCCCGACGTGAGCCACGTCTTCAATTTCGATGTACCGCATCATCCTGATGATTATGTGCACCGCATCGGTCGCACCGGGCGCGCCGGCCGCACCGGAACCGCAATCATGATCGTATCGCCCGCGGACCAGAAAGCCGTCGGCTTCATTGAGAAGCTGATCGGTCAAGCCATTCCCTCGGCCCCCTCACCCGAAAAGATCGACGAGCCTTCGCCTCAATACCTCGCCGAGGGACGCCGCAGCTCCGGATCGAACTCACGCCACAAGAAGACTCCCGAAGCCGCGGCCCGAACACATGGCGAGCGCACTCCGAGGCTCGCTCCCGTAGTTCCGATCGAAGTGGCGAGGAGCTCTCGCGAGCGGAGCAAGGCAGCGGCACCTACTGCACCGGGGCACAGTGCGAATGGGAATGGCCGTACGGCAAAGGTTGCCCCGATCGCAACCGCCCGCCAGCGCCGCCTTCCGCCGCCGCCCCGTCCCCGCGAGGAGGAAGCCGACCAGGCGCACCTTCCTGCTTTCTTGCTGCGCCCAATCCGGGTCAAGGCCTGATCGGGCCGCGAAGCGCAACGAGGGCGGATCAAAGCACAATCACCTGAGCCTTTGGAAGCGTTCGCGAGCCATTTCAAACGGACCAAGCGCGAACCAGCGTTAGCGTTGCAAGCCGGACCCGGTTGGAAACCCCCTGCGCAGATGGTGGGTCCCCAAGGCTTTGCTGAAGCTGGCTCAAGCCCAACCAAGCGGCAATCAACTGCTCTGCCGCGAGGTCCGGGTCCCCGATAGCCAGCAGCCGATTCTCGCTCAGCGACCGCAAAATCAGGCAACCTTTGCGACCATGATGGCCGGCCCGGCCGCATAGAAGGCTGCGGCGAGATCGGGATACTGATCCGCATGGTCCGACATCATTTTTAGCGCCTTGATGATTTCCGGGCGGGTCAGGAAGGCAATCAGCCGCTCGCCGAAATAGCTTAATCTTTTGGGATCGCGGCGCAGCAGGCGTCAGATCGCCATGCCGCCGTCGACCACGTAGGCCTGCCCGGTGATGAAGCTCGCCTCGTCCGACGCCAGAAACACCGCAAGCGCCGCCACCTCCGGCGCCGTCCCAAGTCGTCCCATCGGTTGGCGCTCGACGAAATCGCGACGAACGGTTTCCAACGGCCGGCTCGACGCCAGGGACAGATCGGCGACTCGCCCATCGAGAGAGGGCGTTTCGATTGTGCCCGGACAGATCGCATTGGCGCGGATGCCTCGCCGGATGAAATCGATCGCCACCGCCTTGGTCAGCCCGATAATCGCGGCTTTGGTCGCGCCATAGGCGTAGCGGTTGGGCACAGCGTAAATCGAGGACACGACCGAGGCGATGTTGACGATGACCCCCTGCCGTCGCGCCAGCATGCCGGGCAGGAATGCCTGGATCGTTCGGTGCATCGACTTGACGTTCAGGTCGAAGGAGAAATCCCAGTCGGCCTCGCTGCAATCGAGCACACTGCCGTGATGCACGAACCCGGCGCAGTTGACGAGAATGTCGAGTGCCCCGAAATCGGCCTCCCATCGGCGCGACAATTCTTTCACCGCTTCGGTCGAGCGCACATCCAGAGGCACGCTGCTTGCCGCCTTAAGGCCTGAGAGTTTGGCCGCATCGAGGTCGGTCGCAACAACGCGGGCGCCCTCGGTAATGAATGCCTCGGTAATGGCGCGGCCGATGCCCTGCCCTGCCGCAGTGACCAAAGCAAGTTTTCCCTGCAACCGGTTTGTCACGGCGATACCCGGCGCTCAGGTCTTGCGAAGCGCCGCGGCTAATCGAAGGGCTTGGTCTGCCAAGACCGAGTTTTCCTCCTTGACGCTCGCCGGCGGCTTCAAAGGCACGCCGTTCTTGCGCGGCATCACGTGGACGTGCAGGTGGAACACCACCTGCCCTCCTGCCGGTTCCGAGAATTGCTGCAAGGTGATGCCGTCGGCAGCGAAAACGGTCATGGCAGACTTGGCGATCCGCTGCGCGACCTTCATCACGTCGGCGAATATGTCCGCATCCGTATCGAGTATGTTGCGTGCCGGCGCTTTCGGGATGACAAGTGCATGTCCAGGCGAGCGCGGCATGATGTCAAGGAAGGCGAAGGTCCGATCGTCCTCGTAGACCTTGTGGCTCGGCAATTCGCCGCGCAGAATTTTTGCGAAGACATTGTTCGGGTCGTAGCTCGCCATTCGCCTTCCTCAACCCATCGCCGCCCAACCCCGCAACCGTCAATCCAACCCGCAATCGTCAATCCAACCCGATCCTCAATTTTTGATCTGCTTGAAGTAACGCAGGTCCGGCGGCGACTGTCCTTTCTTGGACGGCATCAGCAGACCGTCGGCGCTGAGCATGTAATCTTCCCTGCCGATCGCGATGTGCGGGTTGTTTTCCTCACAGACGAATTCGTCCCATACCGGTTGCGGGCTTTGGTCGCGCCGATAATTCTTGTTCACCGTCCACGGTCGTGTCAGCGCGTGATCGATGACGGTGAGGTCATTGTGGAGGATGTTGGGATCTTCTTATCGAGATACAGCGTTTCCTTGACCACGGTCTGGTTGTCGACGTGAAGTGGAATGCCGGTCGGATCGAACACACGGACTCCCTTCATGTGGCGCGTCTCGACAACGAGCGTGTCGAGGTGCCCGTCTCCATCGGTATCGAGCCATTTGCCGATCGAATAGCCGAGATAGGAGGGTTCGACCTCGGCCGGCCAGTCGCGGCCGTCGGTATAGATGCGGCGATGAATGCCAAAGCTCTGGATGGTGAGATGGGTGGTGTCTGCCGTGATGATCGCTTCCATCGGCTCATAAACGGTCATGATCATCGGCATTCCCGACGGAATGCACACATGGCTTCGGCCCCTGCCGTGACCCCCGACCGCCTGCTCGGCGAGATTATCGTCGAATATCTTCTGATATTCGGCGGTCAGCGGCGCCTGCTGCTTGACGCCGGCGGCCTTGGTCGGGTCGAATGACGGTACGCCGAAAATGCCGGGCACCGGCACGCGCGTCCATTGGCCTTTCCAGTTCGGATAATCGGAGTCGTCGAACGCACGGGCGGCGCCAGCCGCCGCAACCCAAGCCGCCATTGCGGCGGCCGCGATCGCAGTAACAGTCCGGAAATTCATGATGAGTCTCCGTTCGTTCCGCCGTCGGGTCACCTGCTCGACTTGAAGAACCTCAGGTCGGGTGGAGGTTGATCTTTTTTCGCCGGCATCAGCAGACCATCGGCGCTCAGCATGTAGTCCTGGTCGCCGATCAGCACGTGCACGTTATTGTCCTCGCAAACCAGCTCGTGCCATAGCGGCCTCGGATCGGGATTGCGCCGGTATTGTTTATTGACGGTCCAGGGCCGCGTGAGCGCGTGATCCTCTACCGTAATCTCGTCATGGAGGACGTCGCTGTTTGCTTTCTCGAGATAGATGCGTTCCTTGATCACTGTGTCGTTGTCTTCGTGCAACGGAATCCCGGTGATATCGAAAACGCGCGGCCCCTTGAAATGGCGGGTTTCGGCGACAAGCGTATCGAAATGTCCATCACCGTCCGCGTCCACCCATTTTCCGATCGAATAGCCCAGCAAGGCCGGTTCGACGTCCTTCGGCCATTCTCGTCCGTCGGTGAAGATGCGGCGATGCACCTGGTCGTTCTGGAAAAAGATGTGCGTCGTGTCCTGCGTGACAATGACCTCCATCGGCTCATAGGCCTGCATGACCATCGGCAGGCCGGAAGGCACGCACAAATAGCTCTTCCCGATGCCGCCGCCGCCGGAAGCCTGCTCCGCGAGGTTCGCTTGGTAGATGCGCTGATATTCCGGGGTGAGCGGCGCCTGCTGGTCGACGCCGAAGCGTTTCGTCGGATCGAATGATGGCGAGCCGGTGATGCCGGGTACCGGCACACGCGTCCACTGCCCCTTGAGGTTGGGATAATAAGCATCATCGAATGCCCAGACGCCGCCGCCTGGGACGAGCAGGGCCGCGAGCAATGCAAGCAAGGTGATGCCGCCGGGGGAAAAGCGAGGACGCATTCTGGAAGTCTCCAGCCTATTTCTGGTTCAGCTTGAAATAGCGCAAATCGGGGACCGGCTGGTCCTTCTTGGTTGGCATCAGCAAGCCGTCGGCGCTGATCATATATCCCTGATGCTCGATTTCGACGTGCGGGTTGTTCTCCGCACAGACCGATTCGCGCCACACCGGATGAGGGTCCGAACTCCGGACGTAACGCTTGAGCACGGTCCACGGCCGCGTCAAGGCGTGGTCGAATGACGTGATCTCGTCATAGAGAAGGTTGGGATTGGACCTGTCCGCGTAGATGCGCTCCTTCAGCACCGTTTCGCCATCGACGTGAAAAGGTATGCCGGTACTGTCATAGGTCCGCGGGTTCCGCAGATTTCGGGTTTCCACGTCCAGCTCGTCGTAACG
This sequence comes from uncultured Alphaproteobacteria bacterium, assembly GCA_963844635.1. Taxonomy (GTDB): domain Bacteria; phylum Pseudomonadota; class Alphaproteobacteria; order Rhizobiales; family Xanthobacteraceae; genus JAJPKK01. Next base: position 248,777 of record CAWJPD010000004.1, on the reverse strand, counting down.
ACCGTCACCGTCGGTATCCATCCATTTGCCGATCGAATAACCGGCAAATGTCGGCTCCTCCTCGGTCGGGAATTCGCGGCCGTCCGTAAAAATTCGCCGCGCATCATGGATGTGCTGGATCAAGATGTGAGTCGTGTCCGGCGTGATGACGATCTCCATCGGCTCGTACAGGTTCATGATACGAGGCATGCCGGGCGACAAACAGGTGTATGTTGGGTCTATGCCTTGGCCACCGGCGTCCTGGTCCTTCAAATTTGCTTCGTAGATCGCACGATATTCCGGTGTCAGTGGAATGTCCTGTCCGCGTCGGGCGTGGCCGGGATCGTAGGTGACGCCGCCGCTCTCGGCCCTGCGCCATTGTCCCGACCAATCGGGATAGTTGGCCTGATCGAAAGCCTGCGCACGAGCAATTGGCATGCACAATGCCGCGGTCAGCACAAGCGCACCGATCGATGCCCGATAACACATTTCCGTCCTCCGGTTAGCAGCGCGAGGTGGAGTTTCGACCAAGAACCGCCAAATCCTATACCATTGCCGTTGGGGATCGGAAGGCCCACCGCGCATCCGCGCTGGCGCGAGAAGGTTTCCGAGGTCGCAGCCTCGTCTCGGAGCGCTCTTGCGCAGTCGCCCGCGCGCAAACGCTGCCGCAGGGAACGATCGCCGAACCCGCGATAACCGGTCATGAGCGCGCCAAATCTTGGGACAAAACGGCGGCGTTCACGGTAAGTTGGCATCGGGCGCGCAGGGCCGCCGCCGTCAGCGAGCCGCAACACGCGCGACATGCGGAGAGTTTTCACATGCCAACGGACGTCATCGGATGTAACTCCCATGCTCGGTGGGTCAGCGGCAAAGTTGCCGGCATCGCTTTTGCGCTTGCACTTGGCCTCTCCAACGGCGCCTTGGGGCAAGCTCTGTTTGATGAAAGCGTGCGCGCGGACATGCTCAAGCATCATGACGGGCGCATCGCTCATGTGGAAACGGAGTACAACGACATCTTCGTCAACAAAAACACGCCGTTCCTGTCGATGTTCACTCGAGTCAAAACGGCGAATTACGTTGAATCCGCGGTCAACCTGAAAGACCCCGGCGAACTCCCGATGGCTTATGCGCAGGTGTTGCCGGCGAGCCTGCTCTACCCGGCGACGCTCAAGCGCGTGCTGATGATCGGCCTCGGCGCGGGCTTGGTGTCGACGTATCTCGGGGGCGCGATGCCTGACGTGCAGATCGATGTCGTCGAGATCGATCCGGGAATCGTCAGCGTTGCCAAGAAATATTTCGGTTTGCAGGAGACGGAGCAGGTTCACTTCGTCGAGAGTGACGGCCGTGTCTATCTCAACCGCCACAAGGACCTGTATGACCTCATCGTGCTCGATGCCTATCGCGATGTCGGCGTTCCGTTCCACCTTCTTACCAAGGAATTCTACGGTATCGTCAAGGATCACCTGGCCCCCGGAGGGACGGTGGTTTCCAACCTGTATGGCGGCACCAAGCTGTACACCTCGACCGTGGTGACGTTGCGCGCCGTGTTCCCGACGGTCGATCTCTATCCGGTGTGGGAGATCGGAGACGAAAGGCAGGTGATCCTGGTGGCATCACCGTCTGCAGCGCCGACAGTGGACGCTTTGACGCATCGCGCGAGTGCGCTTCAAGACCAATACCGGTTCCGCTACCCGTTGCCGCCGCTCGTGAGCAAGCGCGTGGCCAACGCCGACATCGCCGCGCCCGGAGGCGAACTGCTGACCGACGATTTCGCCCCCGTCGGGCTTTATGAAGTGACGCCCGTCAAGGCGCGAAAGCGCTGAGCACGTTCGACAATCGCGGCGAAACGGAGACCGCGCATCAACGGACCGCCAGCACGATGTCGTAGCGCGCTTGCATTTCATCGCCGCTGGCGCCGATCGCCATCACGAGCTCGGGAGTGAAATACTCGTCGCTCTTGTTGCGCGGCTCGTCTGGAAAATAGAACTGCGTGGTCAGTAGCCTGCCGCGCGGCGCTTGAACCTTGGCGTGGAAGTGTCGGGTGCGGCCGGGATAGAGGCCAGGCACGATGGTGTGGAAACTGTAGCGGCCCTGCGCGTCCGTGAACACGTGCCCGCGCAGGTGAAAGCCCGTATTGTCATAGTCCCCATCGTCATTGGCCTGCCAGAGGTCGACGAGCGCGTGCGCGATCGGTCGGCAGCGCCGCGTCTGCACGACGCCGAAGAGCGCGATCGGCCTGCCCGAAATCCCCGACTCGCGCAGGTTACCGCGCAGCGGCGACTTTGGCTTGAAGAACGGGCCTTCGATCTGCGGCATCGTCGGCTCATCGCGGTCATGGCACGCCGGCGTCGGTGGCAAGCCCTCTTGCGCTGCCGCCTCGTATGCCGTGAGCGTCAAGCCGCCCAATGCTCCGGTGACGATAAAATGCCGCCGGGACAGAAATCGATCCTGGTCCGTCATGTCACACACCTCTCCCGATCATTGCCCCTTTGCCGATCGCCAAAATGGCCCAAAAATGCATCCGCAGCGAGGAACGCATGCCCTTGCGGGCTATGCTGCAGGGCCGAAGGCCTGCGCGATGTCGGCGATGAGGTCGTCGGCATTTTCGATCCCGACCGATACGCGGATCAAGGCAGGCGTAATGCCGATTTCACGCCGCATGCCGTCGCTCAGGCCGGAATGCACCGTGGTTGCAGGATGGCAAATCAGCAATTCGGTGCCGCCAAGGCTCACCGCGAGCTTGAACACCTCCAGCCGGTTGAGGAAGGCAAAAGCTTCGCCCTGCCCTCCTTTCACATCGAAGGAGAACGTCGAGCCGGCGCTGCGAGACTGCCTCTCCATCAGCAAGCGGGTCGGATCGTCCACTGGCCGCAGCGGCGGATAATGGACGCGGGCGACCTTGGGATGCTCGGACAGGAACTGGGCGACCTTTGCCGCATTGACGGCCGCCCGCTCCATCCGCAGGGATACCGTCTCCAGCGATCGGCTTAGCATCCAGCAGGAATGCGGGTCGAGCTGAGTGCCAATTGCGCCCCGCAATGCCCGGACTGCCTTCAGGTCGGCATGACTTCCCATCACCGCGCCGGCGATGAGATCGCTATGGCCCCCGACATATTTGGTCAGCGAATAGATCGACAGGTCGGCGCCATGCGCCAGCGGCGCCTGGAAGACCGGGCCGAGCATGGTGTTATCGCATGCGGTCAGAGGCCGTGACCCTTGTCTCGCTCCGATCTCCTCGGCGATGCGCCGAACCAGCGCGATATCCACAAGGGTGTTCATCGGGTTGGAGGGAGTTTCGATGAAGATCATGGCGATGCGGCCACGCTGCATCGCACGCTCTGCGGCGCCGCGGATGTCCTGCTCGCTCAGCCCGTCGTTAAAACCCTCGGCGCCAATGCCGAACGGCGTCAACGTGCGTTCGATCAGTACTTCGGTTCCGCCATAAAGTGGACGGCTGTGCAGGATCACCTCGCCGGGCCGCACGAAGGTCAGGATCGTGGTCGCGATCGACGCCATGCCGGAGGAGAACACAAGGCCTTCCTCGGCCTGCTCATAAACGGCAAGCCGATCCTCGACGATCTCCAGATTGGGGTGGTTGAAGCGCGAATAAACAAGACCGCTGTGGCCCTCCGCCGTTGGTTCGCGACGCCCGGCGGCATAATCGAAGAAATCCCGGCCATCCTCGGCGGTACGGAACACAAACGTGGAAGTGAGAAAAACGGGCGGCTTGGCGGCGCCCTCGGAAAGCGCCGGGTCGTAGCCGTAGCCGAGCATCAGGGTTTCCGGCCGCAGCGCGTGGTTGCCGATCTGAAGCTTGTGATAGCGCGCGCGGTCCATGGTCCGCTCTCCCCGGTTGTCTGTGACCCGTCGAGATATTAGTGGCTCGCATTCACGCAGGAAGCGATCAACACCCCTCGAGAGGACGGCGCAATGCGCTTACGCCTATTGCGCCCTACGGGCAGGTGAAGGCTTTCGTGATGGCTTTTCGCAAAAATCCTTCTCCCCTGGCGGGAGAAGGTGGCCCGACGAAATCGAGCCGGATGAGGGCGGAATTCCTCCCTTTTTGCCGGTAGTCATGGCACGAAACCATAGCTTATATCGTCGAAGGCCCCCTCACCCGCCCGAGCGCTGTCGCGCTCGGCACCCTCTCCCACAACGGACCCACAACGGGGAGAGGGTTTGCGCGCTACATCACTAAATTCTCCACCGCACCGTCGCGGGTGCGGCCCTGGACCCGGTACTGCCCGACCTTTTCCATCAGCGGCGCATCGGAGACCGTGTAGAGCACGGCATCCTCGCGGCCGGTGTTGATGTGGCGGCGCCACAGAAAGCTTGGCACCACGAAGATGTCGTTGCGTTCCCAGTCGATGCGGCGGCCGGCGATCTCGGTTGCGCCGCTGCCCTCGATCACGACATACATCGTGCTCGCGGTCTCGCGCTTGAGCCGCGTCTCCTCGCCGGGACGTAGAAGCTGTGCCGCATAGGCAAGCGTCGGGAACAGCGGCTGCCCGTTCACCGGATTGATGAACTGCAGTGTGATGCCCTCGTAGGGATCGCCAGCTTCGCGCGCCAGCCCCGCCAGCGCCTCGCGAATCTCAGCGCCGCGGTAATGGATCATCGGCGTCGCATGAGACGACATCCCATTCCGGTGCGACGCGAAGCCAGGCAGCATGCCGCCGGCCCCATACATCCGGCGGGAATAGCCATCGGCCTGTGTCGGCGCCTGGGCACGGCTATTGCCGGCGCGCTCGCCGTGAAACTCGTCATCGATCCAGACGCAGTCGAGGAATTCCATCAACGGGAAATCGAGCACGTCGATCCACACGACAGCGGTGGCACCGTCATTGCCATGGTCATGCCAAGTCCCGTGCGGGGTGAGGATGAGGTCGCCGCGCTCCGCTTCGCAGCGCTCGCCTTCCACCACCGTGTAGCCGCCATTCTCGGAAAGAATCGTGCGGCTGGCATTCGGTGTGTGGACATGCACCGGCGCGACATCGCCGGGGTTATAGATCGAGACCGCACAGCGGATCGTGTTGGTGACCTGAAGGCGTCCACCGAGGCCTGGATTGGTGAGCAGGAATTGCTGTCGGTCGGCGAATTCGATCGGCGATACGTCGGCACTGCGCGCCAGCTCGGCAATGCGGTCGAGATACGGCCCGATCTCCTTCCAGCGCCAGCGATGCGGCGCCGTCTTCATCTGGTTGGCGCCGACCCGACCGGCCGCAAGCTGATCGCCGCAGCATCGAGGCCGGTCTCGCGAAACCAGGGCTGCTGCGCCGGCGCATTGGCCTGGGTGCGCAGCCAAATGTTGAACTGGCCGGCCTCGGCATTGAGGCGTTCCATCGCCTCACGCGCATTGATCGGCTTTGCAGCGGTGGGCTGGGTCGCGACAGTTGACACGTCGATGTTCTCCTGACGGGGTCTTTTACGTTGTTCGTGCTAACAGGTTCGCAGTTTGCGCCGATTTGGCAGAAATTCAACCGATGCTATCCTGCCGTCATTCTGACACGCGGAGATGCCGCAATCGACGGAGGCAGAGTTGATCATCCGTACCCAGGAAGACGTGACCGCGGCCGTGCTGGGCGAAATCGCGCGCGCGCCCGATCCCAGGTTCCGCGAGGTCATGTCGGCCCTGGTGCGACATCTCCATGGCTTTGCGCGCGAGGTTCGGCTAACCGAGGACGAGTTCCAGACCGCGGCGGCCCATGTCGCCGAACTCGGTCGGCGCACCACTGACACCCATAACGAGGCGGTGCTGATGGCGGGCGCGCTCGGCCTATCGACGCTCGTCTGCCTACTCAACAACGGCAACAACGGCGCCACGGAAACCACAGCGAACCTGCTCGGGCCGTTCTGGCGCGCGGATTCCCCGCCAGTTGAGAATGGCGGTTCGATCGTGCGCTCGGACACGCCCGGCGAGCCGATCTTCGTCACCGCGCACATCAAGGACCGGAACGGCGATCCGGTCGCCGGCGCCGACGGTCGACGTCTGGCACTCCTCGACCGAAGGCTATTACGAGAACCAGGACCCCGCGCAGGCGGACATGAATTTGCGCGGCAAGTTCATCTCGGACGCGCAGGGCACTGTCCGTTTCCGCAGCATCAAGCCCGCCGGCTACCCGATCCCGGTCGACGGTCCCGTGGGCGATCTTCTTCGTGCGCAGCGCCGCGCCAACATGCGCCCCGCGCACCTGCATTTCCTGATCTACAAGCCCGGGTTCAAGACCCACATCTCGCAAGTCTATTCCGACGACGATCCCAATCTCGAAACCGACTCGCAGTTCGGCGTGACGCGTGCCCTGATCGGCCATTATGTGCGCCATGACGGCGTGCCCGCGCCGGCGAGCGACGTGAAGGGACCGTGGTATGGGCTGGATTGCAGTTTCGGCATCGAGCCCGGCGTCGCCAATTGGCCGCGACCTCCGATCAGGGGCAAGCTGCGCGGCGAGCGCCCTGCGATCGAGCAACTCGAACGCGCTTAAATCGCCTCCCTTTCGGTTCCCTTTGGTTTTGCGCATGATCTTGTCCGAAAGCTCGGCAAATTTTCGGGATCATGCGCCGCTCACGCTCTCAACAGTCATCGCCCGGCTTGACCGGGCGATCCAGTAACCACTGGACTGGCGTTTGAGAGTATCGCTTTCCACTGGCACTCCTGTGGTTACTGGATGCCCCGCTTGAAGCGGGGCATGACGACCAAGAGATTCAATCGTTGAAATCAGATCACGTTTTAGTGGATGCTCCGCTTTCGCGGAGCACGAGGTACTTTACTTTGCGAACGAGACCTTTGCTCACTCGGAGCCAAAGACCCCGGTGATCTTCCAGCCGGTCCCATCTTTGACATAGCAAAGATGCTCGGTGTCCAGCGTTTCCAGGTCCTCGTCCGACACGAAACCCGCCTTTCCTGCCGCCGTGACCACATGGACGAACGACGACTCGGCAGCTCCGGCGGATTCGTCATCCAGGATGCGAACGAGGTACAAGCCGAGCTTGTCGACGACCGGCGACTTGGCATCAGCCGAGGCGTGCACCTCCACGTTAGGTTTGTTCGGGTACCCCCAATCCCCCGCGTTGGTCTTGGTATCCTGGGTAAGTTGCACCATCGCCTTGACGTCGAAGCTCGGCTGCGCCGGCGCACAGGACACGCCACGACGCTGCGGAATGGGCTGGAGCGTCGGGTCCTGAGCGAAGTCGGCGAGGCCCTGCCAACCGGATCCGTCGCTCGCATTCAGTTCGAATGCCTCGGCCAAATTATCGATGCCGGACTTGCGCTTGTCGGCCTTGTCGCCCTTCGGACCAAGCCAAAAGAAATTGTTGGAAACGAGGTTGGCAAGTGCGGCACGGTCCTTGCGGTTCGCAACATCGCCGAGTTGCTTGCGGAATGCCTCGAAACTCGCGTCCGTGTTGGGCGCTGCAGGAGTAACGGTCACTTGCTTGTACGGCTTGGCTGCGGCGGACGGTTGGGCTTGAGCCGGCGGAGCGGGACGCTGCGCCTGCGCGTTCGCTGCCGGAACGGCTACCAGCGAGGACATGGCAAGAAGGCATGCGGCGAGGCGAGTGTGAGACATCGGAGCAGCTCCAGGTTCGAGGAACGATGACGCAATCCGATGAAAATAGAGCGCGATTGCGACCGCGGTGGGACACCGTCCTTGTTTCTGTCGCCGGGAACCCGGAGCCGGTTCATGCTACGGGCTGATTTCCGCGCACCGGACTTGCCGACCTGCTCCCCGGGGTCCGATGCGGCGGTGATGCGGACTTGCGAAGCCACCCTGGGTCCGCCATGCGACACCGTTTGACCGCTCGCAGATAGAATCCCACGCGCAATCCCGGTATGATCGCCTCATTCCGCCGGGAACCGCGCCGCAACGGTCGCGACCCGGCCTTCATCACTCACGCAATCGAATTTGGAGATCATGGAATGAGACTGGCCTTTTTGCTCGCCGGCCTGTCACTGACGACCGCCATCGCGCAAGCGCAGGAACCCCAGAACCCCGGTCGCGCTTTGGTGCTCGGCAAGTGCTTTCAGTGTCATACCGACGCCATGTTCCGCGACCAACGCCAGGATCGGCGCGCCTGGGAGGCGACGATCTATCGAATGGTCGGACGCGGCGCTTTATGGACGCCGGAAGAGATCAACCAGATGTCGGACTATCTCGGCAGCGAATTCGGACCGGCGGCGAAGTCGGCAGCGCCGCGCTGATCGATGGAGGATGGCATGCGTGAACTTGTGACCAAATATCTTTCGCACGCGATGTCGCGGCGCCGTTTCGTGAACGGCCTCGCCCAGGCGGGCCTCACTGCGACCGCGGCACAGTCGGTGCTGGCCTCGGTGACATCGGTGAGCCTCGCGCAAGGGGCCGGCAACGCCAGCGCCCAGGTACCCTACGTCCCGGCGGCGCCCGCAGCCGGCGCGGGACGGGGCGCTGCCAGCATCGCAGGGGTGAAATCGTTTCAGGGCAGCGGCGGCGCCGCCTTCGCCGAGCAACTCATCGCCTGTGGGGTGAAGTATGTGTTCGGCAACTCGGCGAGCGAAGACGCGCAGTTCTACGAAGCGCTGGTCGACCGCCCGCAGCTCAAATATGTGCTGACGCCGCATGAAGGTCCGGGCGCGGCGATGGCCGCCGGCTACATCAAGGCGTCGGGCGAACCGGCTATCGTGATGCAAGCGGCGGTCGTCGGCATGATGAACGCGATGGGCCAGATCTTCAACGCCTAGAAGGAGCAGACTCCGCTCGTCGTCTATTCCTACCGCACCGACCAGTCACGTCGCGCCGGCCGCGACGGCTTCGAAGAAGCCGCCAATCAGGAACAGATCGTCCAGCCGATCACCAAGTATGCCTGGGACGCGCGCCGCCCGGACATGATCCCGGAAACCGTGCGGCGCGCCTTCAAGGCGGCTTGGACGCCCCCCTTTGGCCCCGTCCTATCTGTCCTGGCACTCCGATTACAACGAGGACCGGGTCGCGCACCGAAATCATCGACCAGCGCCTGTTCGATCCGCGGATGAAGGTGCGGCCCGACCCCGACGAAGTCACACGCGCCGCCAAGCTGCTGGTCGAAGCTCGCATGCCGCTGCTGATCGTCGGCGACGAAATCTACAAGGCGAAGGCCGCCGCCAAGGTCAGTCAAGCTCGCCGAGCTTCTCGGCATGCCGGTGACCCAGGTGCGCCAGCTCTACGCCAATTTCCCCGAGATCGCATCCGCTGTGGGTCGGCAATACGCCGGCGGGCAACGCTCAACTCGCTGACGTGGCCGAAGAACGCCGACGTCATCATCAATATCGGCAACAAGTTCCAGCACAACAGCCCGACGCCGATCGTGCCGCGCGGGCCGAAATTCATCGACATGCGCATCGATACGCCAGCATGGGCAACGTCATGCTCACCGAAGTGCCGCTGGTCTGCGATGTCGGTCTCGGGCTCGACGATCTCCATGCCGCGGTCGAGCAACTCATGACCCCGGCGCTCAAGGCGAAGGCGGCCGAGCGCGCCGCGACGGTCCGCAAATTCGCCGAGCAGGCGCGCAACCTGCGCGCGCTCGTCGGTCAACAGTCCGGAATGGGACAACAGCCCGCTGATCGCCGACCGCGTCACCTTCGAGGTCGCGCAATTCGCCGACCCCGACGCCATCATCGTGAACGAAGCCGGCTCGGTGGCGATGCACAGTTTCGACTTCAATCCGAACGGCGGCCGCGAGCTGTTCTATTACTACGGCTGCCATCTCGGTTCGGGCGTCGGCACCGCGGCCGGCGTCAAGCTCGCGCGGCCCAACCAGCAGGTGATCTGCCTGGTCGGCGACGGCTCCTTCATCTTCGGGCCGACCGCGCTGTGGAACATGGCACGGCTCGAACTGCCGGTCATCGTCGTCGTCTACAACAATCATGCCTATTCGGGCCCGCACAGCCGGGTCGTCGCCAATGTGCCGGGCGGACGCATGATGCAGACCGGCCAATTCGTGCACGATTATCTCGGCGATCCCGACATGAACATGGCCGACATCGCGCGCGGCTTCGGCGTCGCCGGCGAGGTGGTGGAAGTCCCGGCAGCATTGCGCGAGGCGCTGGGCGGGCGCGCGCGCATACGGTCGAAGGCAAGCCGTATCTGCTCGATGTGCAGGTCGCCCGGCGCGGCGTCGGCTGGAGCGACCGGCCATGGATGCCGCCGATCCGCGTCGCCGCCATGCGCACCCGGCGCGTGTGAGCCTGAAGTCGTGTCATGATTTAACGCTTGATCCCTTCTTGTCATGCCCCGCTTTAAGCGGGGCATCCAGTAACCCCTTGGGTGGCATTTGAAAATGAACTTTCATTCGACGCTCCGGTGGTTACTGGATCGCCCGGTCAAGCCGGGCGATGACAGTTGAAGGGATTGCGCGGAAGGGACGCCGAAGATGCGACTGCTAAATTTAGTGCGGGCTTCCGCGTCTTCAATTCTTGTTGCGCTTATCGTCGCCGCGCTGCAATGGGCGGGAGCCGCCCGCGCGGCGGAGGCCGAGCTCGCCGAACAGGGTCACGATCTCTATGACGATATGTGCGCCACCTGTCATGGCCGCGACATGGTCAATGCCGGCACGTTCTCGTTCGACCTGCGCCAATTCCCGAAAGACGATTTTTCGCAATTCCGCAATTCTGTGCTGAACGGCAAAGGCCAGGCGATGCCGGCCTGGCGCGACAAACTCAGCGACGACGATGTCGCCGCGCTCTGGGCCTATGTGCGAGGCGGGGGATAACGTCCCCGCTTCGAACAATAACTCAGTGGATTTCCGGCTATCGAGGCTGACTGGACGACTTTGGTCCCGACGATCTTCGCCGCTCATGACTGGAAGCGGCCAATTGTCCGAGTGATCGGGGTGCAGAACGTACCTATTACAACCTTGATCCCAGCGAACGGCCAGGACACTTGCCCCTTAAGGCAGTATCGCGCCGATGAATCCTCTGTGAGAATTCATTTCCCAAAAGCGGGACGCAGGCACTTGCAGATCAAAGTGAAACAACATCGACAGAACTTGAAGACCCGAAATGAGTGCCCTCACGCCTTTTGGCCGGGGGTTCGGCAGTCGCGTCCGCTGCCTCCCCAAGGGAGTAGATGATTGGAAAGACCCTCCATCAGTCAACGTTAGGAGGTTATCGCCCAGATTACAGGCGAACATTTTCTGTTAGGCGCTCGCGACGTTTATCTCTGTGCTGATCGCGCGAACGAATTGAGTCATAGATAGGTTGTAAGCGTTGAATGCTATTGACGATGGAGAGTTGTCGATGGCTTATCTGAACGCTCCGCGCCTGAAGCGTCGGGCGGCGCTGCTGAACATGTCAATACATACGCCGATACATGCAACCAGCCACGTCGGAAACAGAGACGCCGCCAGCGCTAATCATCAGTGTGGCTGTCGGTCTTCCGCGTTTTCACGCTCGGATGGATTGATAACATACGCAAGATCAAGGAGACAAACATGGGATTGCTAGATGTTCTTAACGGAATGCAGAACGGCCCTCGCGGGCGTAGCGATCTGGCTCCCGCAAGCGGCGGCATGTCGAAAATGACAATGGCCCTAATTGCTCTGCTGGGCTACAAAGCGCTCAGAGGTATCACCGGGACTCAATCAGCTCCGGCGAGTGGCAATCCGGGTGCAAGTCCAGCCAACACGACGGCCGCTGGCGTGCCGAGCGGTGGCATCATTGGAGGACTGGGCGACCTGCTGAAAGGGCCTTTAGGTGGCATACTCGCAGGTGCAGCGGCCGGAAGTGCCGTGAATGGCGGATTGACTGATCTGCTGAAGCAGTTCCAAAAGGCTGGCCATAGCGATGTAGCTGGGTCGTGGGTGGGAAATGGACCAAACCGTGCCATTTCGCCGAGCGACTTGACCCAGGTTCTCGATGCGGATCAGATTAGCACTATGATGACGCACTCGGGGTTATCCCGCGATGAACTGCTCGCGGGTTTAAGTCACCAGCTGCCGCAACTCGTTGATCATCTCACACCGAACGGTCGCATACCGACTGACGAGGAAATGTCGCGTCTGGTTTAAGACGAGGATCGTATCTTTGGTGGGTTTTCCTTGGAGCCCCGTGAACCAGACCGGATGGGTTCCGGAAAGCTCTTCGAGGGTGGTGCGCTTGGAGTTATATCATTTGTCGACAAACGTTGCGGAGTCAATCAACTCAGGAGAAATCGATGAGACGCACTGCTCTGGTCGTGCTCGCAGCAATTGGCTTCGGAGTTGCCTTGCCTCCGGCGGCAGTTGAGGCCAAAGGCTGCATCAAGGGCGCCATAGCCGGTGGCGTGGCGGGCCACTATGCAGGACACCACGGCTTTCTGGGCGCGGTGTCTGGCTGCATCGCGGGCCGTCATACCGCCAAGCGACACCAATCTACACAGCATTCAACAACATCGACGCCCGAGCCCGATACGTCGCAGTCGCCAAAGTAAAGGGAAGGCCGAAGCCGGCAGAACCTACGGCAAGTAGGGATGGGAACGCAAAATCTTAGCGGCTAATGCGGCGAGGTTCTGTACCCACACCCTGCCTTGACCAGAGATTTGGTAAATGCCTTTACGTTGGACTGCGCCCTGGCGTCGGTCGCATCGTAGTTCATCAAAATGCCGACGCGCCGCTGCCGGCCGGGCTGCTGCGCAGATGCCCCTATGGTGGAAAAATCGGACACCGCTGCCGCTGCACCAACGCCTGCGATGAGTTGCGCCGTTGCATCGCTGATCTCCGCGGTGGTTCTTTGAGGAGCCTATCGCGATCTCGATTGAATAGGCAATCGCCACATCTTTGTAGGCAATTTGGTCAGCAATTGGCCCGGAGCTGCCGGTAACCATCCGATAGCGGCCGCCTTGCGGGCGTAGGCTGATCCGATCTGTCTTGGCACCGTGCAGGCACTGTCGCTTGCACCGGTGCAAGAGACGGTGCGATGAGCCGGGTTGAAGGCTGCCGTCGCCCTCATCTGGCAGAAGGGTCCGCTATTTGGGGAATTGCTGCCCTCGCGCGTTTTGACGGCGTCAGCGCACACAATCAATGTCTGGTAAGCACACCAGCTCTCCGCGGTACCCGCCTCCTTTGTGACCTGCCGCCATTGCGCCATTTCAGTGCGGTCGCGCACCGCCGGAGGAGAGATTGCGCTGTGGCAGCGTCGCTTCTGGGAGCATACAATTCGCGACGAGCGGGATTTCGAGCGACATGTCGACCATGTCCATTTCAATCCCATCAAGCATGGGTTGGTTGCCCGCGTGGGCGACTGGCCGTATTCCTCGTTTCACCGCTTCGTGCGTCGCGGTGTATTGCCACAGGACTGGGACGGCGATTTCGTGCAAGATCAAGCGAACTTCGGGGAGCGTCGCTCGTAGCTGCGGCAGCATGCGCTTGCTCGCAGGGTGTCCCCCGGATTTGCGGGGCCGCCCGCAAGCGCATGGCCTCCTCGATCCGGGCTACGCGTGCTGGGCTTTAACGGCCCTTTACGTCCACTTTCGGCGGAGCATGAAAGCAAGCGGACGGCGGACCTACTCATGCTGTTTCGCCAACTGTTCGACAGCACCTCGGGCACCTACACGTACTTGCTCGCCAGCCGGCGCGGCGGGGAGGCGCTGATCATTGACCCGGTGCTCGAGCGTGTAGAGCGATATCTTCAACTCGTCCGCGAGCTGGACCTGAAGCTGGTCAAAGCTGTGGATACGCACCTGCATGCCGATCATGTGACCGGACTTGGAGCGCTACGCGACCGCATCCATTGCATCACGGTGATGGGCGAGCAGACCCAGGCCGACGTGGTGTCAATGCGCGTGGCGGAAGGCGACCGCATCGACATCGAGGGCCTGCGGCTCGACGTGCTGTACACGCCCGGCCACACTGACGATTCCTATTCGTTCGTGCTGGCCGACCGCGTGTTCACGGGCGACACGCTGCTCATTCGCGGCACCGGCCGCACCGATTTCCAGAACGGCGATCCGCGCGCGCAGTACCATTCGATATTCAACAAGCTCCTCAGGCTGCCGGACGAGACGCTGGTGTTTCCCGCACACGACTACAAAGGCGACACCGTTTCGACCATCGGCGAAGAGAAGCTTTTCAACCCACGGCTCAGGGTCGGCTCGATTGACGAATACGCCGACCTGATGAACAACCTCAAGCTTTCCAATCCGAAAATGATGGACGTGGCGGTGCCTGCGAACATCCAGGTCGGCCTGCGCCAGGAGGAAATCGCGCGCAAGGGCTGGGCCTTGTCGGCAGCGGACGCCATGGCATTGTGCCGCACGCGCGAGGTGGCGATCGTCGATCTGCGCGAGAAAAGCGAGCGCGAGAAGCACGGCGTCATTCCCGGATCGCTGCACGCGCCCTACCCCGATTTGCGCGAACACATCGCGCCTGGGGGTATGCTGCACGAGTTGGCTGCGGCGACCGGAAAGCGAATCGTCTTCTACTGCGCCTTCGGGGAGCGCTCGGCGATGGCGGTGCAAGCCGCGCAGGATGCGGGTTTCACCACCGCTTGCCACATCGAGGGCGGCATCGACGCCTGGAAGAAAGTCGGCGGGCCGTTGACGCGAGAGGCCCGCATCACGCTGTAGCTGCGGAACTCAGTGCTGAACGGCAAAGGCCAGGCGATGCCGGCGTGGCGCGACAAGCTCAGCGACGATGATGTCGCCGCGCTCTGGGCCTATGTGCGCAGGGGGGGAATAGAATAAATCCTCGCTTCGAACAATAACACGGTGAATTTCGGGTTATCGAGGCTGACCGGACGACCTTGGTCCCGGCGATCTTCGCCGCGCACGACCCTTAAGAGACATTCATTCAAGTGCCGGATTGCAAAGAAGGCCACAACCATTAGCCTTCTACCTCACTCGATCGCGTCGGTAGTCAGCGCGAGTAGGTTTGGCGGAACCTCAATGCCGAGCACCCTCGCCGTCTGCATATTGATGACGAATTCGAACTTTACGGATTGCACGACCGGCAGGTCAGCGGGCTTTGCGCCTTTGAGGATGCGGCCGGTATAGGCGCCGATCTGACGAAGCATGTCCGCAATATCGGTTCCGTAGCTCATCAGCCCACCAACTTCGGGAAACTCGCGGATGATATAGGAAGAAGCTATGCCGTGACGCGCTGCGAGCGTGGCAAATTGTACGCGCCGACTAGTGAAAAACGCATCGCCGCCTATGAATAGAGCCTCGATCCGTTCGCCCACCATTGTGGCGAAGGCTTCTTCGATCTCGCGGCTGGTACTGGACTTGAGGATGTCGATCGGCACCCCGATCAGGCGGGCCGCAGCCTGCGCCTCCCGCAACGTGGCATCGGCGTTTGCAATATTGCTGGGATTGACCAGCACGGCCACACGGTTGGCCTTGGGCACCAGCTCGCGGAATAGCCCCAGCCGCTTTGGCACCGCGTCTTGTGAGAAAAAATTGAACCCAGTCACGTTGCCGCCCGGCTGCGCGAGGCTCGCGACCAGACCAAGCCTGACCGGGTCGTCGCCGACACCAAACACGATCGGGATCGTGGTCGTAGCTTTTGTCGCCAACTTAGCGGCAACAGCGCCGGCCGCGGCGATCACTGCGACGCGGCGACGAACCAAATCGGCCATCAATGCCGGGACGCGATCATATTGGCCTTCCAGCCAGTGATATTCGATCGAGACGTTCTGGCCCTCGACAAAGTCAAATTCGCCGAGCCCTTTGCGGAACCCAGCCACATAACGCGCGTCGGTATCGGGCGCCGCTGCGCTGATGTATCCGACAACGGGGAGTGCCGGTTGCTGCGCCAGCGCTGCGATCGGATAGACCGCCGCGGCGCCAACCGCCGCAATGAAATCGCGTCGCCGCATGGCTTGGCTCCTATTCGATAATTCCATTGGTGCGGGCACCCGCTTCAATCGATCAACTCGTCAGCGGAAACGAGCAGCGTCTGCGGCACGGTAAGGCCGAGCGCCTTGGCGGTCTTGAGGTTGATCACCAATTCGTAGCGGGTCGGCAGTTGCACCGGAAGATCAGCGGGCCTTTCGCCTTTGAGGATGCGAGCGACATAGTCGGCCGCGCCGCGAAGCATATCCGGTACACTCGGAGCGTAGGACATCAAACCGCCGCCCCTGGGGAAATCGGGACCGCCACCGATTGTTGGCACTTTGTTGCGCGTCGCCGCCGCAATGACCGCCGCGCGATGGCCGTTCATGAAGGCGTCATTCAGACCGACGAGGCCGCCCTCCTGCTGCCCCAGAGCATCGATGGCCGTTTCAATCTCGGCATCGCTGTGAACCGAGACGATGACCGGATCCACCCCTAGTACTTGTGCAGCCGTTTCGAACGTACCTAGCTCTGATTTTATTGCAGCATTGGCAAAATCCGGATTGTACATGAATGCGACGCGCCTGATGCCAGGCGCGATTTCCTTGAGCATCTGCGCCAGCTTGCCTATCAACGCCGGGCTCGACCAGACTGAACCCTGTGAGGTTGCCGCCCGGCCGCGGCAGGCCGGCGACGAATCCTTGGCCGACCGGGTCGGGAATACCAAAGAACACAATTGGGATCGTGCGGGTCTCCCGTTGCAGTGCCGCCGTCGCAGGCGGGCCAGCCGCGAGAATCACGTCGGGTTGCAGCCCGACCAACTCCTTCGCGAATTTGAGTGCCAGATCGGAATCGTAATTTGCTGCACGTCGATCGAACCTTACATTGCGGCCCTCGACCCAGCCCAATTGCGCCAATTCCTGGATCACTACGCGAACGTCGTTGGTGGGTTCGGGCACCGACACCAGTATGCCAATGCGCCACACCCTGTCGCGCTGCTGCGCCCGCGCCGCGAGCGGCCAACCACCCGCTGCGCCGCAGAGCGCCGCGATGAAATCCCGCCGTCGCATCGCTGGTCTCCTATTCGATGACCTCGGTCGCCCGCAGCAACGTCGCGGTCGGTACCTCAATCCCGAGCGCCTTAGCGGCCCTGAGGTTGAGCACCATCTCGATGCGGGTGGATTGCTGTACCGGGAGGTCGGAAGGCTTTTCGCCTTTCAAGATGCGGCCGACGTAAGAGCCTGCCAGACGATAAGCGTCAGACAGGTTCGCTCCATAGCTCATAAGACCGCCAGCTTCCGCCTGCTCTTGGAGATAATAAATTGTAGGGACAGCGTAGCGGGTCGACATCTCGATAAGTTGATCGTTCAAAAACAGCGGATCGGCGTCTATCAAGAGCGTTTCGAGCTTCTGCCTAAGCAACGTTTCGAATACGGCTCGGAATTCGGAGACACTACTCGCCTTGAGGATTGACAACTTCATGCCAAGAATGCGCGCCGCATTTTCTGCTTCGCTGGTCTCGGTATCAATCCTGACATGAGGAGCGGCAGGATTCACGAGGAAACCTACTGATGTCTTCGCCGGCACGAGTTCATGCAGCAACTCGAGCCGCTTTGCGACAAGCGTCGTCGTCAAAAACGTGACGCCGGTAACGTTTCCGCCGGGGCGGTTCAAGCTTGCGACAAGGCCAAATTCAACGGGATCGCCGCCATTCTCAAAGACGATCGGGATTGTTGCAGTAGCCGACTTCGCCGCGAGCGCCGGAGCTATGCCGCCCTCTGCGAAAATAACTGCGACTCGACGCCGTACCAAATCGGCGGCCATTTCGGGCAGAAGGTCATAACGATTTCCCGCTTCATGCTCCAATATCTCGATATTTTCTCCGACTATATATCCCCGCTCACCCAGGCCTCGGCGGAACGCAGTTCTGAATTGCGGGAACGTTTGCCCAGCGATAGCCGCGCTGAGTAAGCCGACCACCGGCACCGCCCGCTGCGCCCGTGCCCCGAGCGGCCATGCCGCGCTGCCGCCGATCCCCGCGACGAATTGACGGCGGTTCATTCGATGACCTCGTTGGCGATGGAAAGCATGTCCGCTGAAACGTCGAGTCCCATCGCTCGTGCGGTCTTCAGATTGATGACCAACTCGTACCTGACGGGCGCCTGCACCGGAAGATCTGCCGGCTTGGCGCCCCGCAGGATGCGATCGACATAACCCGCGGCTTGCCGGAAGCCATCGGCAAAATCGACGCCGTAGGAGATCAAGCCGCCTTCGGCCGCGAAAGAGATCACCGGGAAGATTGCTGGCAGGCGGTACCTGGCCGCAAGTGCAATGATCTGCTTGCGATGACTCACGGTAAAGTTGTCTCCGCCCACCACAAGGCCGCTATTCGGCTCGCGTGTAAGGGTCGCCAGCGCCTCCTCAAGATCACTGTCGTCACGGACGGCGGCAGCGATCATTTCGATCATGAGCGGTGCGGCAGCTGCTTCGGCATACCGGAAGTACTCGCCGGTAAAGGGTGCAACATCGGGATCGAAAAGGAGTGCTGCCCGCCGCAGGCCTGGCGCCGTCAGCTTGAGCAGCTGAACCCATTTGCCGGCCAAAGATGGCTCTTGGATGAGGAACCCGGTGATATTCCCGCCGGGCCGCGCCAGGCTGGCAACGAAGCCCATGCCGATCGGATCGGCAACCCTGGTGAACACAATGGGAATCGAACGGGTTGCCTGTCGAAGCGCAGCCAAACTCGGCGTGGACGTGGTGAACAGTACATCCGGACGGAGGGCGACAAGCTCGGCAGCCGAGGCGCGCATGCGCTCGATGTCAACAGCATTTCCCCCGCGATGATCGATTCGGATGTCGCGGCCGTCCGACCACCCAAGCTTCGCTAGCTCCTGCTGGAATGCAACAATATAGGACTGCTCTAAGGGATCGGCGTCACCGAATGATAGCACGCCGAGACGCCGCATTGGCCCAGTTTGCTGCGCATGAGCCGCGAGGGGCAGGATGGCTGCGCTGCCAAGGCCGGCAATGAAATCGCGCCGCTGCATCGCTGATCTCCGCGGTGGTTCTTGAGTAGCCTATCGCGATGTTGGTTGAATAGGAACCGGGTTCAACCTGCCACGTCTTGTGGTGTAGGCAATTTCTTCCGCAATTGGCCCTGAGTTGCCGTCGCCCTCGTTTGGCAGAAGGGCCCACTATTTGGGGTATTGCTGCCTTCGCGCGTTTCGACGGTAAGCGCGCACAACCAGGAAATTCGTGTCTCGTGAGCACGCCAGCCCTCCGCGGTCACTGCGCGACAATGCCCGCGTCACGGGTCACCCGCCGCAGCTTCGCATTCTCAATGTGACCGGTCATGAGGTCCGGCGAGCCCCGTACATCCACCCCCGCATCTTCTGCGAGGGAGGGGGATCATGCGCAGCATGGTAGAGGGGGCGCGAATAGATGTGCGTGAGCCTCGAGCAGAAACCGCAGGCGTTCCGTCAATGTCGTCACATGGGGTCGCGCCTTGTCTCGCTCCGGCACCCCCTCCCCGCATTCGGCGGTCCCCTCCCCCGCAAAGATGCGTCGCAAAGATGCGGGGGAGGATGAAGGAATTGGTCGCGTCATCACCGCGCGGGGGCGGGTGAGGGACCATCACTGCGCGACAATGCCGGCGTCATGGGTCACTTGGCGCCATTTCGCGGTCTCAGTGCGGATGAAATCGGCGAAGCGATCGGGGGCGAGGCCGCCGGCCACGGCGCCGAGGTCGGCAAGCCGCGCCGCCATATCCGGCGTCTTCAGGATTTCGCTCACCTCGCGGAACAGCCGATCGCGAATCGGTGCCGGTGTCGCCCGCGGCACCAGCAGGCCATACCAGGTGGTCACGTCGTAGCCGCGCAGGCCGGCCTCCTCCAGCGTGGGCAGCCCCGGAAAGAACGGCGACCTCTCCCGCGTGCTGACCGCGAGCGCGCGTACGGCGCCCGCTTTGATGTGCTGCAACGCCGAGCCGCTGGTCTCTATCGCCATCTCGATGTGACCGGCGATCAGGTCGGTCATCATCGGTGCGCCGCCCTTGTACGGCACGTGGACGATGTCGACGCCGGCCAGCGATTGAAACAGCGCGCCAGAGAGATGTTCCACGCTGCCGGCGCCGGCCGAACCGAAGTTCACCTTGCCCGGATGCGCCTTGATATAGGCGATCAACTCGCGCGCCGTTTTCGCCGGCACTGACGGATTGACGATCAGCACGTTCGGAACTTCGGCGATAATGGTGATCGGCGCGAAATCGCGCGCAAGATCGTAGGACAGATTGCGGTAAAGCGAAGGGGCAAAGGTTTGCGCGATGGTGGCAAGGAACAGCGTGTAGCCGTCGCCAGCGGATTTCGCCGCTGCGGACGCGCCGATGGTCCCGCCGGCGCCGGCGCGATTGTCCACGACGACGGTTTGGCCGAGGCGCTCCGAAAGGTTTTGCGCCAGCGGGCGCGCGACAAGATCGGTCGTGCCGCCGGCGGCGAAGGGCACGATCAGCGTGATCGGTCGTGTCGGCCACTCCTGGGCCGCCGCAACGCTTCCGAAAATACCGTAACCCGCAAGACCGCCAGCGGCGAGCAGCGCAGTCGCCGCGAGCACTGTCCGACGGTCCGCGCCGACAACCGCTTTTCCGGAAATGAAGGGGGGAGAGGAGCGGCGTGTCGTCATGGAAGATCTCTCCAACCTGCCGATCGGGTGCTGGCCTATGCCCGCTGGAGATAATGCCGTCCGAGACCTTCGTCCACACTACGCGCGGGCTGCGACCACAGGGCCAACCCGCTCGATTGCAGAGCGGGTCACCTTTCCCACAAGCCGGCGAACTGAGACGCGGCGACGGTCTGATACGAAACCTGGGTGCTCAATAGTCCGGTGTCGCGGGTGAAGCCGTTCATCGCATTGACGAAGGCATAGGATATAGCGGCCGAATAGAAGGGCGCGTCACGCAGCGCCAGCGCGACAACCGAGCTTGCCGCCTCAGGAGCCAAGAGCCGCCCGGCCACTTCCTCGGCGCACCCGATGTCGCGGCGCAACTCCTTCTGAGCCCGTACGATCGCGCGAACCACGCCAGCCACGGACTGCGGGTCGGTGTCGATCAGGCGATCGGTCGTGGCGATCGCGGACATTGTATAGTTGAAACACTCCGCCGGCCCATCGCCGCGCCGCAGGTCGAGGACGATATCGCCGGCCCCTTTCCTGGCCGTGAACTCCGCAGCGACCCCGTCTCCGAAGAAGCCGTCGACCTCCCCCTCGGCAAGGGCCCGCATCGCGATGCTGCCGATATCAATGCCGGGCTCTCGGGCCCAGGCTGGAACGCCGATTTCGATCTTCTCACGGTCCGGATCGACGCCGGCCGCGATGAGCACGCGTCGCAATGCCGCCGCCGGAAACGGTGCAGCGGCAATCCGCTGTCCTTTCAGCCCGAAAACTTCGCCGCGCGCGAGCCGCAGGTCTCGCCGCATCACAAGGAACCAATCGGTGCCCTGGGCTTGTGCACAGAGGAGCTTCGCGCCCCGCCAGTCCGGGAAGGCGAGCAGCGGCGCATGGGCGGGTCCAGCAAAAAAATCCACCTCACCCTCGCGCAGCGCTTCGACGCATCCCTCGATGGAGGAGATGGGGGTCAACGATGCATTCAGGCCCTCGTCCCGGTAGAAACCGAGCACGTCGGCGGCGATCGCCGGAAAGTTGGAGCTGGAGACGAGTTCCGGAACAGCAATGCGCATCATGAACAAACGACGGATGAGTGGATCGCCCTAGCACTAACCCACAAATGGTTGTAATTTCGTGTATTACATATCAGTGCTTGCAATTTAATCGTCACTCCACGGCCGCTCAATTCGCCCGCCTCAGATGGGAACCCAATCCTTCACCACCTGAGAGCTCTGTTCCTGGGCCGATTGACAGGGTTGAAGGAGCCGGACAAGCTCGTGGAACTGCGCTCTCGCCAACGTATGCGAGTTTCCGAAACGCTGTTTGCGACCGAGGTGATGCCATGAAGACATCCGTTCTCTCTGGGTGCTGCGCCATCGCAATTTGCTTCGGCCTGTTCGCCGTTGCACCGGCAAGCGCCCAAAATCGGCTGAAGGTTTGCAACGATGAATGGAACGCGATGAAGGCCAACAATACGGTTGGCGACAAGAAATACGCCGACTTCCGCAAGGAATGCCTTGCCCGCACCGCCGCCGCCCCGGCTCCGGGCGATGCCGCGGGTCCGACCGCGGAGGCGCCCGCGACCGCTCCGAAAGCTCCGGCGCGCACGCGGACCGCCGCTCCCACGACCGCCCCCGCTACCGGAAGCGGCGAACCCGTATTCCCGACCGCGGTGGCGCCGAAATATTCAAGTGAGTTGGCTGGCCGTGCGCGCATGCACACCTGCAGGGACCAGTACCATGAGAACAAGGCCAGCAACGCCAATGGCGGCCTGACCTGGATCGAAAAGGGCGGCGGCTATTACAGCGAGTGCAACAAGCACCTGAAGGGCTAATTCAGCGTTTCACATGTCCCAGCGCGTAGGGCGCAATAAGCGCAGCGCATTGCGCCGTTTCGACAGGCGCAATGAAACGATTGCGGCGCCCTTCCCTTCTCGTGCTGTTGCCGCCGCAATGCGTGCGCTCTTGGCAGCGTTTTTCCTCGTCGTCGCAGCACTTTCCTCTGCGGCTGCCGCGGAGACCTACCCTGCCCGCACGATCAGGCTCATCGTGCCGTTTCCCGCCGGCGGACCGGCCGATGTCATGGGGCGGCTCGTTGCGCAAAAGCTGTCAAGTGAGATCGGCCAGCAGGTCATCATCGACAATCGCCCCGGGGCGGGCGGCACGCTTGGCAGCCGCGCGGCGGCTACCGCTGAACCGGACGGCTACACGCTTCTCCTTGGCAGCTCCTCGGGCCTCGCGATCGGCCCCGCGCTTTACAGCAATATCGGATACGACCCGCTCAAGAGCTTCGTCCCGATCGCGATGATTTCGGACGTTCCGTACGTGATGATTGCCGCTCCGCGGGCTCCGTTCGACAACGTGCGCGAACTCCTCGCCTACGCGAAAGCAAACCCACGGCGGCTCAATTTCGGTGCTTCCAACGGTGCCCCGCCCCACATGTTGGCGTTGCTGTTCAACGCGCTGACCGGCGCCGATATCGTCGTTGTCCCCTACAAGGGCGCCTCGAATGCGATCAGCGACATGATTGGCGGCCAGATCGACGTTGGCTTCGAAGCAACCTCCGTCGTGTTCGGGCACATCCAGGACCACACCCTCAAAGCGCTGGGCGTGGTTCGCGAGCAGCGCTTGCCTGAGCTTCCCGATACGCCGACCCTGATCGAGAGCGGCGTTCCCGGCGTCAAAGGATCGTCCTGGAGCGGTTTGATGGCTCCACTCGGCACGCCGCAACCCATCGTGGAGCGCTTGCGCCAGGTGACCGTCGCTGCGCTGAAATCGCCCGACATCACCGACCGCTTCGCAAAGCTTGGTGCGGAATCACGGTTTATGTCGCCGCAGGAATTCGCTGACTTCATTGCCGACGAGAACCATCGCATCGCTGCCGTGATCCGGGCGTCCGGCGTCAAGGGCGAGTGAGGGCACCAGCGAAACGGGTACGATATTCGGCGAAAAATGAGCGCCCCGGTCCGGCGAACCGCCAATAGGAACGATTGAGTTACTTTCGTGGGTTCCCGAGCCACGAACGGCGGAACGCCCGACGAAAACCGCGATGGCTCCTTCGATGACAGATTGGGTCAATTTCTTCGTTGCCGAAGTCGGCGCGTCAGCTGCGTTGGCCGGCCTCGTGGTGGTCGCAATATCGATCAACCTGTCGCGGATTCTTGCTTTCCCCCAGCTGCCGGCGCGCGCGGCCGAGTCGCTGATGATGCTGACCGCGGCGCTCCTGCTCGCGAGCTGCGGCCTGATTCCAGGTCAGCCGATGCCGGTTTTCGGGGCCGAGGTTCTGCTGATCGGAATCGCATTGCTCGTTGTGACCTCGTACAACCAGCTGCGACCGCTTCCCCCGATCGAAGGTGTCAGTAGGCTGAGGCGGCTGCTCCGGGCCGTCATCAGCGCCGCCGCGACACTGCCCGTGATCATCGGCGGTGTTTTGGTCATCGTCGGCTCAATGGGTGGTCTTTATTGGCTGGCCGCCGGCGTGCTGGTGTCACTTGCCTCCGGAGTTTGGAATGCCTGGATTCTGCTGATCGAAATCATGCGGTAGCGCACGATCCCGAAAAGGGGCAGAGTTTCGGACAAAGATCATGCGCAGCGGAGAACAGGAGATCACGATGTCAGGCTCCACAGGCGCGCCACCGACATCGCGGCCGCGTATGGTGGTGCTCAGCCTGCTTGTGGCGTTCGGGATTGCGGCGGCGGCCATCCCCATGGCAATGGCGCAATCGAACGCCATTCCCGACCTCGGCTTGACCGGTTTCGGCTGGATCACCGCCAATGATGACTGGCTGCAGCCCCCTCCGGGACATGGGCACGGCCCGATCGGGGACGATCCTGCGCACCCGTTCTTGAGCAGCGTGCAGGCATCGAGAAAGGGCGGCCAGCCCACGAACCGGATCGGCAACACCAAAGACCCGGTCCTCAAACCCTGGGCGGCGGCGCAGATGCTCGCTTCGAACGAGGAGGTGCTCCGGGGGCAGAGAGCGGAGCCGTTCGCTGCACAGGCCATCTGCTATCCGGGCGGCGTGCCGGGCCAATTGCTGTTCCCGTTCGAGCCGCTTTACTTCATCCAGACACCGAAGGAAATCTGGATGATCTGGCAGCGTGACCACCTGGTCCGCCGCGTTTTCCTGACCGATCGCCATTCCGAAGACGTCAAGCCGTCATGGTTCGGGGAATTGATCGGCCATTACGTGAACGGTGACACCCTGGTCGTCGATACGATCGGGCTCTCGACGAAGAACAGCTTCATCGACAATTTCCGCACCCCGCACAGCGAGAAGCTGCATGTCGTCGAGCGCTTCACGCTCGATCCGGGGAAGCGCATCCTGCGTGCTCTCGCGACGCTCGAAGACCCCGATGCGTTTAATGAACCGCTCACGATGGCGCAGGCCTGGATCAAGGTGAATCCGCCTTTGCAGGAGAGCGTCTGCGCCGAGAACAACCACGACTATTTGCACGAGAACCTGTTTCCGATCCCGACGTCGGATCGGCCGGATTTCTGACCGCATCGGCCGTAGCCCGGATTGAGCGCCATCCACGGTTCGGACGATGGGGGGCCGCGGCGCTGGCGCGAAATCCGAGAGCGGCGCACCGAGGCGGCGCAACTCCCGGGTTTCGCTGGGCACTCAACCCGGGCTACGCGAATGCATTGCGACGCGCCCGCTCAGCCGCCGAACTTGATCAAGTCGCTGCGGGTGAGAGTCGCGTTGCTGGTGAGATTGGCGGGACCGCCCTTGAAAATGTGCCAAGCAGCATATTGCTCGTTGTAGGCATCTTCTGCAGACATTCCATCCACCGGCACAACGACCTTATAGCCGCGCTGGGCAGCGCCATTTGTGGTGCCGACCACGGCGCCTTGAGCGGAGGTGCCAGTTACGATGACGGTCTTGATGCCGTGCTCCTTCAAGCCCTGGTCCAGGTTCGACGAGATGAATTTGTCGGCACCGTTCGATCCCTGGACGCGAAACTCTGTGGAACGCGGCGCCAAGCTCTGGTCGACCATGCCTGCCGGCGTCGGATCCCGCCCGACCAGTGTGTAGAACACCATCATGTCGTGCGCCCGCGCCTCGTCGATGAGCTTTTTCACGTTGGGAACGCTCGCAATGCAGCGCGGCCGGGCCCCGCAGTTTGCCTTCATGAAATCGAGCACGAGCAATGCCGTGGTCTTCGGATCAACGGTTATGGGCTTGAGCTCCGGAGCCGGCGGCGCCTTCACGCTCGACCATTCGGTGGTGATGTCGTTGGCCGAGACTGCGAGGCTCGCCGCGACAAGGGCGGCGCCGGCAGCAGCGGTCGCACAGGAAAGCTTCACAAGGCACTTCATGGTAATTCACTCCCTTTGATTGACTCGAAGGTCATCGGCCCGATTTCACCGCGCCGACATCAAGCGAAGGCAGTTTCCGACGTCGCGGCTTTCCCGCTGAACGTCGTTAAGCTTGCCTGGCCACCGCAGTCGCCGGTCTTTCGCCTCAGCGCCGCAAAATAGCAGATTGCATTGAGGCGTGTGCAGATGGTTCGCCCGCTCCAGAACTGGGAGTTCGAGGGCGGTGGCCCGGCATACGAACGGGTCCGTCGATCACAATAGCTGTGGCGGCCCAAGCACGGGCCTGTGTCGATCCGACGATGGCTGGGGTGCGGCCGGCGTTCGTCCTTCTCCGCTCGCCTCCTCCGCTCGGGAGCCCCGTGCGGAGGAAGAGCGCGGCATGCCGTGACGGCCTGAGGCCTCGCCGGCGCAGTAGTTCGACGGGTCAAATCCCGGCGCGGATGCGTCAGACCGCTTCCTTCAATTCCTTGGCTGCGCGAAATGCAACTTTCTTACTGGCCTTGATCTTGATTGGCTCGCCGGTTGCGGGATTTCGGCCCATCCGGGCAGCGCGCTTGCGCACCTGGAGAATGCCAAGGCCGCCGATGCGGATGCGATCCCCTTTCTTGAGATGCTTGACGACCATGCCGATCAGATCGTTGAGCAGCAGTTCGGATTGCTTCTTCGGCATTTCGTGGCTGCCGGCCAGCGCGGCAGCAAGGTGCTTCAAGGTAACGGTGGTCTGGGTCTGGGCAGTCTTTGCCATCGAAAGCTCCTCTCCTTCGGGCGTTAGCGCCGATGAACGGCTGCAGACCCGCAACAGATAAGCGATTCTCGCGGCTCTTGACCATGCCGAATTCATAAAATGCCCGAGTTTTGCGAGGATTTTGCCATGAGGTGCCAAGAAATGGCCAATCCATCGAAGGTTGTGAGGCCTCTTGGCAGAGCGTCGAACCGCTTTGCACGCGGCATGCCGGGCAACGGCGGACTTTGCCGTCGCGGTGGAGTCTTCCCTTCCATGTCGGATAGCCGAACCGGACAGGTCGCCTCTGCCCTCGCAAACGCCGAGCCGCGCGGGAAAAGCTGTTCTTTGCTGGACAAATTCGTTCGGTTCGGCCATGACGAAAGGCAAATTCGGGACCGTTATAATAACCTCCCGAACTGGACCGCCCACCCTCATGGAAATGACCCGCGGCCGAAGCCGACCGCCAACCAGTAGTGCGAACATGCCCGGTGTGACGTGGCGCCGCTCTTCACTTGTGTTTTTCGCGGCAGTGATCGCAGCAACGATCTCCCCAGCCCGGAGCGCCGAGCAGAAGTCGAGCGAGCCCGGCAAGGCGGAGGTGATCAAGGATGCCGCCGGCGGACGCAGCGAGGATGCCGCCGATCCCAGCCGGGCGATCTCGGGGGCGGCAGCGCGAGCGGAATGCATCTGGCTCGGCGAACGAGCGGTCGGGCTGATGTGGCGCGACGACCTCGACACCGCCTTCCGGCATCTCGATCTGTATGATCGCTTCGGCTGCCCTGGCGAGCATGTGCAGGTGAGCTTCCGCTGCGTCGTGCGTCAGGGCAGCATCGATCCGAAGGCGACCGAGACGTTCAATGCGCGCGTGCATTCGTGCTGGCTCAATCCCGCGACCCCGCCGCCACCGCCGTCGACCGCAGCAGTGGAGAAGCCGGGAACCAAGTAAGGGTCTGCGCGTTCGCACCTTGCGGGAAATTTTGTCGCACCTGCAGGGATTGACAGTGTCATGGCGTACCGGTGCTTGAATTCTGATGCCGGCCTGTTATTTCTTGCGGTGCGGTTAAAGCCGCGGCGGCGCCAATGGGACAGGCGCCGGACGTTCTCCCCCCGCCCCATCCGGTATTGAGTAACATGCGCTCCGTCGCTGTGGTGGCCGCTCTCGTGGCGTGCCTGCACGCTGGCGCTTGGGCACTTTGGCAGACCCAGGCCTCGGCTCCTGATGTTGAGGGAGTTCTCAACAGCGTTTCCTATTCTCCTTTCACCAGCTCAGTTCACCCCGATGCAGAAGGTGGGCGACCGACGGAGGCGCAAATTCGCGCCGACCTCAAGGCGCTCGCGCCCTACACCCGCGCGATCCGGCTTTATTCATCGACGGGCGGCGTTGAACTGGTGCCTCCAGTCGCGGCCGAGGTCGGCATCAAGGTGACGCTCGGCATCTGGCTCGACAAGAACGAGCAGCGCAACGAGCGAGAAATCCGTTCGGCTCTCGACCTCTTTCATAAGAATCGCAACGTCAATGGCATCATTGTCGGCAACGAGGTACTGTTCCGTCGCGACATGAGCGCCGATGAGCTCACCGAGTATGTCAAGCGGATCAAGCGCGAAGTGGCAGGCGCCGTCCCCGTGACCACCGGCGAGATCTACAGCGAGCTGTTGGACACCAACAAGGACGGCCAGCTCGTCCCGCGTCCGGAAGCAGAAACACTCATTTCCAAAGTCGATTACATTGCAGCCCACGTGCTGCCCTATTGGGGCGGCATTCCCGCCGAAGGCGCAGTGAATGAAGCGGTGCGCGTCTATCAAGGGCTGCGCAACGCTTTCCCCGGCAAGCACGTCGTGATCGCGGAGTTCGGCTGGCCGAGCGCGGGCTATAATCGCAGGGCGGCCGAGCCTGGCAAGCTGGAGCAGGCGAGCGTGATCCGCTCCTTCCTTTCCCGCGCCCAGGCTCTCGGCATCGACTACAATCTGATCGAAGCCTACGACCAGCCCTGGAAAACCGCGGAAGGAAGCGTCGGCGCCTATTGGGGCCTGTTCGACAATACCCACGAGCCGAAATTTTCCTGGGCAGGCCCGATTGCGGATGGGAGCCACGGCCGGATCGCGCTTGTCGCCGTCGCGGCCGGCATTCTGATCTCGCTGCCGATCCTCGCGATTGCCGGCGCGACGCTTGGTCAGACCCTGCTGCTCGCGATCGCCGCACACGTCGTCGGTGCCTGGGTTGCGACTGTCTTCGGCTATTGGCACGACCATTATTTCGTCATCGGCGCCGCCGTTGCGCTCGGCTTCGGCACCTTGCTGCTGATCCCGCTGGTGCTGATCTCGCTGCGCCGAATCGAGGAGATCGCGACCATCTTATTCGGACGCCCGCCGACGCGCTTGCTGCCGGTGAGCGGCAGCGTCGGAGTGACCGCTTCGAGCCACCTTCCCAAGGTCTCGATTCACATCCCGGCCTGCATGGAGCCGCCGGATATGCTCCGGGCGACGCTCGACGCCGTCTCCCGTCTCGCCTACCCGAATTTCGAATGCATCCTCGTCGTCAACAACACGCCCGACATCGCGATGTGGCAGTCCGTTGAGGCGCACTGCCAAACGCTCGGGCCTCGCTTCAAATTCATGAATGCCCCTAAGCTCGAAGGCTACAAGGCCGGCGCCTTGCGGCTGGCCCAGGCGCACACCGCCGCGGACGCCGAAATCATCGGCATCATCGATTCCGACTACACCGTGATGCCGGAATGGCTGACCGATCTCGTGCCGCTGTTCGCCGACCCAAAGGTCGGGCTGGTCCAGGCGCCCCAGGACCATCGCGACGGCCTGCGCAGTCCGCTCCATCACGCCATGAACGGCGAGTACGCGGGGTTCTTCGACATTGGCATGGTCCAGCGCAACGAGACGAATTCGCTCATCGTGCATGGCACGATGTGCCTCATCCGTCGTAGCGCGCTCGATACGGCGGGCGGCTGGTCGAGCGACACCATTTGCGAGGACACTGACCTCGGTCTGTCCATGCTGGAACGCGGATGGCTTGCCCACTATACGCGCCGGCGCTATGGCTACGGGCTGCTGCCCGACAACTTCGCGGCCTATAAGCGTCAGCGCGACCGCTGGGCGTCCGGCGGCTTCCAAATTGTCCGCAAGCACTGGCGCCGTTTCCTGCCTGGCACGAGCCGGCTCACGGGCGACCAGAAGCGCGAATTTCTGTTCGGCTGGCTCAATTGGATGGGCGCCGAGACGGTTGGCGTCATGGTCGCGATCCTCAACCTTCTCTGGGTGCCGATCGTCGCCTTTGTCGGCATCGCGATCCCCGACAAGATTTTGACGTTGCCGATCCTTGCGACCTTCGCGATCTCCTTGGTGAATTTTGCCGCCCTTTACCGGCGTCGGGTCCCGATCACGCTCGGTCACGCGACCGCGGCCATGGTGGCGGCGATGGCGATGCAGTGGACGGTGGCGCGCGCCGTTGCCAATGGCATCTTCAGGGACCGCCTTGCGTTTGTCCGCACTGCCAAAGGCTTTTGGCGGCAGAGCCCGGGCGCACGACGCCGGCGCCAATTTTCCGCTTTTGACGAAGCGATCATGGGCGGCCTGCTGCTGATCGGCGCCGCCGTGGTGTTCGAGACCAATTTCGAGCGCGTGCGCGAAGTGAACCTGTTCGGATTCGTTCTCGTCGTGCAGAGCCTTCCCTTCCTTGCCGCCGTCGGCCTCGCCGTGTTCGAGAATTCCCGCCTGAATGACTTCGCCTTGTGGCGCAACCTGGAGACCCGCCTGGTCGAGATTCTGCCGCGCGAGCTGATGCCCCGACGCGGTGAGATCGAGACTGCTGCGGCAGCGCCGGAAAAGATCGAGGCGGCGCAGTAAGGACGCCGTCAATGCCGTCAGCTCGTAGAGTGGGCAAAGGCGGCCACGGAGACCTCAGTTGATGCATGACGGCGCTTCCGCCGTGCCCACGAGAACAGAATTGATTTGCACCGATGTCACGCCGGTCAGGTCGGACCACGTGGGCACGGCGGAATGAATGCCGAGCTGACAGTGTGAGACCTTGGCCGCCTTTGCCCACCCTCACTCTGGCAGAGCGCCTATGCCGGCAGCGCCGTCTCCACGAGCTTCACCCAGTATGACGTGCCGTAAGCGATCACTTCGTCATTGAAGTCGTACCGTGGATGGTGCAGGCCGGCACTGTCGCCATTGCCGACGAAGATGAAGGCGCCCGGGCGTGCTTCCAGCATATAGGCGAAATCCTCTGCCCCGAGGACAGGAGGCATCATCGCCTCGACCCGGTCGGGGCCGGCAATCGCGCCTGCAACTCCGGTGGCGAATTCAGTTTGCCGGGCATGGTTGACGAGGACCGGATAGCCGCGGCGCAGCTCGAGATGGGCCTTGGCGCCGTGAAGCGCTGCCGTGCCCTCGATCACCTCGGCGATGCGCTTGAGGAGCAGTTCTCGGACCTCGGGATTGAGGCTGCGGGCGGTGCCGCCCAGTTCGGCGTGTTGAGGGATCACGTTATCGGCGCTGCCGGCGTGGAATGTGCAGATGGAGATTACAGCGGCGTCAACGGGATCGATGTTGCGAGATACGATCGACTGCAGCGCGGTGACGATGTGCGCCCCGACCAGAACAGGGTCGATCGCGGTCTGCGGGCGCGCGGCGTGCCCGCCCCGCCCAGCGATCCGGACTTTGATCGTGTCCGCGGCGGCCATGATTGAACCCGGTCGAATGGCGAA
This sequence comes from uncultured Alphaproteobacteria bacterium, assembly GCA_963844635.1. Lineage (GTDB taxonomy): Bacteria > Pseudomonadota > Alphaproteobacteria > Rhizobiales > Xanthobacteraceae > JAJPKK01. The sequence goes on along the minus strand of CAWJPD010000004.1, from coordinate 217,620 downwards.
CGCCCCGAGCGGAAGCCCGGGGAGGTTGTGCATGCCGTAGACCTCGTCGATCGCAAAGCGCTCCATCAGCCCGTCCTTCACCATGGCAAGGCCGCCAGCGCCGCCTTCCTCCGCAGGCTGAAAGATCACCACCGCCGTGCCAGCGAAGTTGCGTGTTTCGGCAAGATATTTGGCCGCTCCCAGCAGCATCGCAGTGTGGCCATCATGGCCGCAGGCGTGCATCCTGCCGGGTGTTGTTGAGCGGTAGGGGACGTCACCCGCCTCCTCGATCGGCAGCGCGTCCATGTCGGCGCGAAGGCCGATCACCTTGCTGGCGCCGCCGGGCCGCGTGCCCTTGATGACGCCGACCACGCCGGTCTGGCCGATCCCGGTCGCGACTTCGTCGCAGCCGAAGCCCTTGAGCTTGTCGGCAACGGTGCGCGCCGTCCGATGCACCTCGTACATCAGCTCGGGATTGGCATGGATGTCGTGGCGCCAGCCAGCGATTTCATCCTGGATGTCGGCTATTCGATTGACGATCGGCATCTGACTGCTCCTCGGGCGCGAATCTCACAAAGATGATCCGTCGGGCGATCCCTCCCAATGCGCTCCACCGCACCCGGTCGGGCCTTCGCCTCTCCCACCCTCGCCCCCTCCCGCCACGGCCCAACGCATGATCCCGTAAAGTTGCAGACTTTTCGGACAAGATCATGCGCAAAATCAATGATAATCGAGCGGGAGGCGATTCAACCTGAACGCATCCCGCTCCAAGTGACGAGCCTTTGAGCTTCGGCGGGAGGGGGAGAGTGAAGAGGAAGCGCAAGCGATCGCGAGCGCTTCCGAGGGTGAGGGGTTGGGTCCGCTCGCAATCACGATCCTCTGCGATTTGGTAGTAGAGCGAAATGCGTTCAGCTTCAACCGCTTCCGCTCGGTTCCCTTCGATTTGGCGCATGAGCCTTTTTCCGGAAAGTCTGCAACTTTCCGGGATCATGCGCGGCCGAGGCGCTGACGCGACGGATGGTTTCACGTCGGGAACGGAGATGCCCTGGCGTGCACGGGGTTTCAAGCACCCTGCCCGGCACGGATGGCGCGCCAGATGCGTTCCGAGGTTGCCGGCATCTCGATATGGCGCACACCGAATTCCGAAAGCGCGTCGACGAGCGCGTTGGCGACGGCCGGCATCGCGCCAACTGCGCCCGCTTCGCCGGCGCCCTTGACCCCCAGTGGATTGGTCTTGGTCGGCACGGGATGGCTCTTGACCGCGAAGCCCGTGACATCGCTCGCGCGTGGCATCGCGTAATCCATGAAGGAGCCGGTCATCAGTTGGCCGGAAGCCGGGTCGAAGCGAATGTCCTCCAACAGGATTTGACCGAGGCCCTGCACGACGCCGCCAGCGATCTGCCCATGGAGAAGCAGCGGGTTTATAACGGCACCGACGTCATCCACCACGCTGTAACGCAGGATTTCCACCTCGCCGGTTTCCGGATCGATCTCGAGTTCGCAGACGTGGCAGCCATTTGGGTAGTTTTCCTTGTCGGCGCGATAGACGGCGGTGGCAATGAGGCCCGCTTCGAGATCACGTGGAATCTTGGCGGGATTAGCCGCAAGCTTCGCGACTTCCTTGATCGTCAGCGTCTGGTTCGTCAGCGCGCTTGAGAAAACCCCCTCTTGGAGATTTAGCGCCGCTGGATCCACTTTCAACGCGAAGCTCGCGATCGCACGGGCCTTCGCGATCACCTTGTCGGCAGCGGCTGCGACGGCAGAACCACCGATCGTCGCCGAACGCGAACCGCCGGTGCCTTCGCCGAAAAAGACCTGGTCAGTATCGCCTTGCACGTAGTGGATATCGGCCGGATCGAGGCCGAGACGATCGCACACGATCTGCTTGAAGATCGTCTCGTGGCCCTGGCCCTGGTTGACCGCCCCGCTGAACAAATTCACGGTGCCGCCGCGGTCGAAGCGGATTTCGGCCCCTTCGTAACTCGGCGCCGCCGCGCGTTCGATGGTGTTCGAAATCCCGAGCCCGCGCAGTCTCCCGCGTGCGTGGGAATCGCGGCGGCGGGCGGCAAAGCCGGGTACATCGGCAAGCTTGAGCGCCATGTCCATGTTGCGCTCGAATTCGCCGCTGTCATAGGTGAAGGTGTGGCCGGTCTTGAACGGCATGGCCTCGGGCGGGATCGTATTTCGCCTCCGCAGTTCAGCGGGGTCGATGCCGAGCTCGTCCGCCGCAAGATCGACCATGCGCTCGATGACATAGGCGGATTCGGGCCGCCCGTTGCCGCGATAAGGCCGCACCGGATTGGTGTTGGTGAACACCGCCGTGATGTCGGTGTGGATCGCCGGGGTACAATAGACGCCGGCGAGGGTTCCCAGATTCTGGACAAAGGCGGGCGTTGCGCTCTGCAAGGAGGCGCCGACATTAGCGATCCCCTTGACCCGCAGCGCCAGGAATTTTCCCTCGGCGTCGAGTGCGAGTTCAGCATCGGTGACGTTGTCGCGCCCCTGCGCGTCGCTCAAAAACGCTTCGGAACGCGTGCTGGTCCATTTGACCGGCTGGCCGACAATTTTGGAAGCGAGCAACACCAGCGCGACCTCGTTATAGACCGGAGATTTCATGCCGAAGCTGCCACCGATATCTCCGGCCACGACGCGGATGCGCAACTCCGGCACCTTCAGAACGTCCGACAGCTCGCTGCGGAACGGGTGCACGCGTTGCAGCGTGGTGTAGATCGTGTAGCGCCCATCTGCCGCATTGTAGTCGCCGATGCTGCCGCGCGGCTCCATGGTCACCGCCGTCACGCGATTGATGACAAACCGCTGGCGCACGACATGCCGGGCGGTCGCAAAAGCGGCATCGGTTGCGGCCTTGTCTCCGGCAAGATGGACGAAGCAGATGTTGTTCGGGCAATCGTCGAAGACGCGTGGCGCGGCCGGTGCCGGCGCTTCGGCCGTCGCGATGATGGCGGGCAGCGGCTCGTAGTCAACGGCAATGAGCTCGGCGGCATCGGCGGCCTGCGCGAGCGTTTCCGCCACCACGAAGGCCACATAATCGCCGGCCCAGCGGACGCGGTCGAGCGCCAACGCCGGACATCGCGGTCGGTACATCGGGCTGCCGTCGCGAAGCTTGAGGCCGCCTGGCACCGGCAAGTCGCCGAAACCGGATGCGCGCCAGCCTTCGCCGGTCAGGACCGCCAAAACCCCGGGGGCGGCGGTTGCGGCTGCGACATCGATGGCGCGAATTTTCGCATGCGCATGCGGGGAGCGCAGAACGTAGCCGTGGACCATACCCGGCAGCTTGATGTCGTCGACATAGCGGCCGCCGCCACGCACAAGCCGCGGGTCTTCGAATCGCGATACCGCCTGGCCAATGCCGTACTTCTCCACCACTCACCTCGCGCTCGAAATCGTTAAAGCGGGCGGATGTTAAAGGCAGGCAGGACAGGATTCCAGAACGGCACGCAGGCTCAATGGGCCTCGGCGCCGGCCGGAGCGCCCGCAGGCGCCACGGCCGTTCCGGTCGTCACCTCATTGCGCGCCGTAGGCATGGTGAGACGGCCCGCGATGCGCCACATGATGATGCCGCCCGAACAATCCGCGCGAGATCTTCGGTCCAGCGGTATAGCCGATCACTCCGCCCGCAACGGCCCCCACCGGACCGCCCACGACTGCGCCGGAAACAGCTCCCAGCGCAGCATCACCGGCCCTTCCAGCGAATGCCGCAAAAGAGGTAACCGTTATGGCGGCCGCGAGCGCGGTCGTTGCGAGCCATCGCATTGTCATCTTTATTCCCTCCAGCAGATGTGAGCAGTACAGAAAGCGAAAACAAAATCCCCGCTATTCGGTTCCATTTGTCGGACTTTCCGAACCGTTCCCATCTTTCGCCACCGCCGACCGGCTGACTGCCACAAGCCGAACATCTCCACGGGAAGCGAATGAGTCCGCGAACCCGTCTGTGGCTCGCAGACCTTCAGCGGGAACGCCGCCAACCCGCGTGTCAATGGGCCTCGGAGCCGGCTGGCCCTGCTGTGGGCGTCCCGGTGCTGCCGGTGGTTACCTCATTGCGGGCCGCTTGATGGTGCGACGACCCGCGATGTGCCACGCGGCGATGGTGCGGCCCGAACCAACCGTGCGCAATGCTCGGACCCGCGGTAAATCCGATCACCCCGCCCGCGACCAAGCCGATTGGACCGCCGACGATCGCCCCAGAAAGCGCCCCAAGGGCAGCATCGCCGGCCCGCTCCTGGGCGGCGGCCCCAAAAGATGTCGCAGCCATGGCAGCAGCTACTACGGTTATCGTTGCAAGCAATCTCATCATCGTCGCGCTCCTACTTTGAACAAATGACGCGGCATGGCTGCGAATCACAGCATGTCCAGTGTCACGGACCAGCCTTTCTGAAACGTTCATGTCGCTTCCTTGTCGGCCAGCAGCCGGCGACAGGCGTCAAGCGCGGCAAGCGCATCTTTGAGACGCTCAATCTGCGCTGCGGCGAGACCACCGAGTTCTGCTTCCGAAGGCACCGGCGGCGCGGCAATCGCAGCGGCGTCCCTCGCCGTTGCAGGCGACGATCGTGAAATTTCGAGAGATCGTGAAACTTCAACGGCTAAAGCTTCGCCGTCCTTGTATGGTTGTTTCCCTGTCGGCAAGTCTGCATCCCGATGCGGGATATCAAGCAGCGACTTGCCCCCCGCTTTCAACTCGGGAATGGGAATTGCCGGACCCACGATGTTGCGGTCAGCTTGGTGCTCTTCAAGTCCATCCCCGTCATCGGGCGAAGGATGTTCTATCCCCCGGCCCTGCCCCGCGCGTTGGACCGTGCGGACGCCCTGCTCTTGCAGAATCTTCTTCACGCCCGCGATGGTATAGCCGTCGCCGTAGAGTAATCGCCGGATGCCGCGCAGAAGGTCCACATCTTCGCGACGGTAGTAACGGCGACCGCCGCCACGCTTAAGCGGCTTGATATGGGAAAATTTGCTCTCCCAGAATCGCAAGACGTGCTGCGGCAGATCGAGCTCTGCTGCAACCTCGCTGATGGTGCGGAATGCTTCTGGCGCCTTGTTCAAACGCCGCCTCTTGCCCCAACCCGCAGCGGTCAAGCCATGCTTTCGCTTTCGCTTTCGCTTTCGCTGCTGCTGCCCCCGCCGTCGACCTGACCTTTGTTGATACGATGCTTAAGGATCGCCGATGGCTTGAACACCATAACTCTGCGCGGCGATATTGGCACTTCCGTGCCCGTCTTGGGATTGCGGCCGATGCGCTGACCCTTCTTGCGCACGACGAACGACCCAAACGAGGAAAGCTTCACGGTTTCGCCACGTTCAAGACACTCGGTGATTTCCTTGAGTACAAGTTCGACGAGTGCCGCGGACTCGGTTCGCGACAACCCCACCTTTTGGTAGACCGCTTCGCAGAGGTCCGCACGCGTCACGGTTTTTTCGTTCATCGCCAGCCCCGATGGACACGAATGTCTTATATTCTTATTTATTGTTCAATGATATGGAGGAGGCCAAGCGGGGTCAATCGCGGCTTCAGGCAGGTTTCTGGATTTCGTGAGATTGGTGCGCGGCAGCTTAAGTACCGCCCAACCTACCATCGAACCAGGATTGCGCCCCAGGTGAAGCCGCCGCCCATGGCCTCCAACAGGACCAGGTCCCCCGCCTTTATCCTGCCGTCATTGACCCCAACCGACAGCGCCAGCGGGATCGAAGCCGCAGAGGTATTTGCATGCCTCTCGACTGTGCTCACAATCTTTTCCGGAGCAATTCCGAGCCGGTGCGCGGAACCGTCGATGATGCGCTGATTAGCCTGGTGCGGCACGAACCAATCGATATCATCGGCGCCATACCCGGTCGCCGCGAAGACCTGTTCCACGACATCGGTCACCATGGCGATCGCATGCTTGAAGACCTCGCGCCCCTCCATGCGCAGATAACCGACCGTGCCGGTGGATGATGGCCCGCCATCGACGTAAAGCTTGTCCATGTGGCGGCCATCCGAACGCAAGCTGGCGGTGAGAATCCCCCGGTCTTCGCGGCACCCTGGCTGTTCGACGGCGTCGAGCACGACGGCGCCGGCGCCGTCCCCGAACAGCACGCAGGTCGAGCGGTCGCTCCAGTCCAGCAGGCGTGAAAAGGTTTCCGCACCGATGACGAGCGCGCGGCGGAAGCCTCCGTTCTTCAGCAGCCCGTCCGCGATCGTCAGTGCATACACGAAGCCCGAGCACACCGCCTGAAGATCGAACGCCGCCCCGCGGGTGATGCCAAGACCCGCCTGCACCGCGACGGCAGTCGCAGGGAAGGTGCGGTCGGGAGTCGAAGTCGCGAGCACGATGAGATCGATGGACGAAATGTCCACCTGTCCCGCAGCCAGCGCCCCACGCGCCGCCGCAAGTGCGAGATCCGAGGTCATTTGTCCGGGCGCGGCGATCCGGCGCTCGCGAATGCCGGTCCGCTGAGCGATCCAGGCATCGGAGGTGTCGACCTTATGGGCGAGATCCGCGTTGGTGAGAACGTGGCTTGGTAGAAAACTCCCGCAGCCCAGGACCACCGAGCGCGTGACGCTCACGTGGGCAGGCTTTCTTCGACCGGCGCTGTGGTCTGCGCCTGCTGGCCGAGCATCTGGGCAATCCGAGCCTGCAGCTCATAGCGCGCCATGTCATGACCGAGGTCGACCGCGGCGGCGAAACCTTCCGGGTCGGCGCCGCCATGACTCTTGATAACGATTCCGTTAAGGCCGAGAAACACGCCGCCATTGACTTTTCTCGGGTCCATTTTCTCCCTCACCGCGTCAAAGGCGTGGCGCGCGAATAAGTAGCCGATCTTGGCCGACCAGGTCCGGCTCATTGCCTTGCGCAAATATTCGGCAAACTGTTTGGCGGTTCCCTCCGCAGTTTTCAAGGCGATATTGCCGGCGAAACCCTCCGTTACAACCACATCCACACTGCCCTTGCCAATATCATCGCCTTCGACAAATCCGACATAGTCGAGGTCCTCGCCGGCCTTGGCGCGCAATATCCGGCCGGCCTCCCGGACCTCCTCCAGCCCTTTTATCTCTTCGACGCCGATATTGAGCAGGCCAACGGTCGGCCTTTCGAGGTCGAACAAGACCCGCGCCATGGCCCCCCCCATGACGGCAAAATCGACGAGGTGCCGCGCATCGGCACCGATCGTCGCGCCGACGTCGAGCACGATCGATTCCCCGCGCAGGGTGGGCCACAACGCCGCGATGGCCGGGCGCTCGATCCCGGGCATCGTCTTGAGGTGAAATTTCGCCATCGCCATCAGCGCGCCGGTATTCCCGGCCGAAACCACCGCCTCTGCATTCCCCTTCTTCACGGCATCGATGCCCATCCACATCGACGATTTCCAGCGACCGTGCCGGAGCGCCTGGCTGGGCTTGTCGTTCATTTTCACCGCAATGTCGGTGTGCACGATACGCGAAGCGGCACGCAACTGCGGTCGGCCTGCGAACAATGGTTCGATGATCGCACCGTCGCCGACCAGAATGAATTCGGTGCCGGGGTGGCGCTCAAGCGCGATCGCGGCCCCCGCCAGGACAACGGCGGGACCATAGTCGCCTCCCATGGCGTCGAGCGCGATTCGCACATTTTGGGGCATGAATTGACCGAGCTTGATATGCCCGCCGCGGATCTATCGCTGTCCGGACGAGTGCCCATCCTGTAGGCGCGGGACCATAGCGTGTCGAACTCCGCGGCGGACAGGGGGTGGCAATTGCCGCGAAACGCACCCAGGCTTCCGGCCCGGGACAAGGCGGCAAATCGATCAGCACGGCGCCGGAGGGTTCGTCGCGGACTGCGCTCGACGACGGATACGCGGTGATTTTGCGCATGACCTTTGTCCGAAAAGTCTACAGTTTTCGAGACCGTACGCTTGGAGCGGGATGCGCTCAGGTCGAAACGCCTCCCGCTCGATTATCATTGATTTTGCGCATGATCTTGTCCGAAAAGTCTGCAACTTTACGGGATCATGCGCTAGTTTTTCAGCTTGGCCAAACTGGCAAAGGGGCCGGGCGCAACCTCATCCACTTGGGGCGGGGTGAACTCGGCGCCCGGCTTGCGGGGATAGGGATCGATCCCGAGCAGCAAGCACTCGGTGAGAACGGTGCCGAGATCTGCAACGCCATCGACGAGCGGCTCCGGCGGCTCCTCCTCGCCGTCGGCCACCTTGCCAATCGAGGCCGCGGAAGCAGACGAATTGGCAGGCGCGAATACGACTTCGAACGCTTCATTGACCTCGCTGGTCATCGGCTCGAGCGTCACCACACAGACTTGGCCGACAGTCGCCGAAACGGTGCCGGTGGCGCGTAGGCCAGCGCCGGAGCGGCTTACGTCGACCGCTGCCTCAAGTCGAGACATCTGCGGCACTCCGGCAACCGCAGCGATCGTTTCCCGCACGGCAGGAGCTGCGACAAGGTCGAGATGGAGCCCCGTCAATGGTACCTCGTCCAGGCGAACAGGAACACGCCAGCGCGGCGGGGATGTGGGCATCCAATGCCTCCCTGCTTTGTTCAAGGTTTGTTAACGCGGGCCCGGTTTCCATGGCATTGATTGCGCCGTTTGCCGTGCTGCGGGAAACGGAGCCGACGCACGGCTATCCATCAGGAACGGTCTGCAGTTCAAAATGGCGTTGTGCCAGCCGAACGCAAGCGCCTTGCAGACCGTGAATATGCGTCGCGCATGATCCCGAAAAGTCGCAGACTTTTCGGACAAGGGTCATGCGCAAAACCACGGCGCATCCGTCGTCGAGCGCAGTCCGCGACGGATGCGCAGAAGAAGCCCGAGCGGGATGCGATTCAACTTGAGCGCATCCCCGCGCTGGCCGCGCGGCCGGCAGCAGGTGCCACGATGGCGCCACAGACCGCGTCGATTGTTTCGCGGGGCGGCAGAGGGCGAGCCCATTGAACCCGGCGTGGCCGAGGTGTATTCCGCCTGATGATGCGAGGGGGGAAGTTGAGCGGAAAAACGATCCGGCAGGCGGGGCGGTGGCGCTGGCATTTGGGCGCCCTGGCAGTCGTATTTTGCGGTGCGGCTTTTTCCAGCGGTTGCACCCAGGTCTATCACCATGGCTATGTGATCCCGGAAGGCGCGCTGGAGCAGATCCCGCTTGGTGCGTCCCAGGACCAAGTCCTGATCGTGCTCGGCACGCCCTCGACGGTTGCGACCGTTTCGGGCGAAGTCTTCTATTATATTACGCAGCGCGGAGAGCAGACCTCGTTCTTGCCCGAAAGGGAAACCGATCGGCGCGTCGTTGCGGTTTATTTCGACCGCAACCGCAAGGTCCAGCGCGTCGCCGATTACGGCATCAAGGACGGCAGAATTTTCGATTATATCAGCCGCACGACGCCCTCCGGCGGTGTCGAGCAGAACTGGCTCGGCTTCGCCTTCAAGGTCTTCAAATCCTGACGTGCGAACCGTTCCCGGGTGCGGGAGCGCGCCCTCTTCTTCGATGAAACGTCCCGGGTTTCGTTGCACTCAACCCGGGCTACGGCTTTGCGGCGACCGAGCCGGTAGCCCGGCATTGAGCGCCGATCGCGGTTGAGCCGATGCGCATATCGCGGCACGGGGGCGAAATCCGGGGTTTGCTCGACGCACTCGGTCACATCGGCGGCTTTGCCCCGCGCGAGAATTGGGGGAACAAATCTCGTGCATTGCCGTGCGCAAGCGCGGCAAAGGGCTCGCCGGCGAATGTCTCGACGGACTTGATCTCCTCCAGCTGGTCGGTCACGAAGCCACGTTCGACATAAGGCCAGTCGCTGCCATAAAGGATGCGCTCCGGTCGGGCGAGCGTCGTCAACGCGGCAATCGTCGCGCGGCCTCCCGACAGCGCAACATCGTAATAAAAGCGATCGAGCCAGGGGCGGACACCCTCCGGAAAGCGAAGATGAAACGGCCGCCCCGTTCCGAGGTCTGCGAATGGCGCCGGGTGGGTCTCCAATTCGTCCATCAGCCGCATTCTCGTCGACAGGTATGGGAAAGTCCCGCCTGCATGGGCGAGGATCCAGCGGATGTTCGGGAAATCGCGAAGAACCTCATTGTAGATCAGGTTCGCCGCCACCCGCGTCGTGTCGAAGGCATATTCGAGGTAGGCCGGCCACAGCTTGAGATCGAGGCCGCCAGGCAGGTAGGGTGGGATGGTCGGATGGATGAAGACCGCTGCAGAGCGGCGGTCGAGTTCGTCATAGACCGGCCGATATCGCGGATCGCCTACATAGACCCCGTTCTGGTGCGACAGCAGGATGATGCCGTCTGCGCGGAGTGCGTCCAGCGCGTGCGCGATCTCGGTGAGCGCCCCGTCAATATCCGGCAGCGGCAGCGGTGCAAAGAAACCGAGTTGCGCAGGCCGGGCGCCCGCGAATTGGGCCAGCGCCTCGCCGACCGAGCGGGCCAGGTACCGGGCGCGGGCGTCATCGCCATGATGCACGCCCGCGACCGACAGCGGATTGAGAATCGCCGCGGTGATGCCGAGCTCGTTCATCTTATCGCAGACGACTTCGGGCGGGTCGCCCTTGCGGAATGGCCGGGACGGATCGAGCGCGCGCGAACGCCGGAGCGCCGCCTCGTATTCGGGCAGCACGACGTGATGATGCACGTCGATCAAGGAAACGGCCGGCTGGCCCCGTTTGCGGCTATTGGCAGGCTCCTCGGGGGCTGAACCACTCAAGGCCTCACCCGCGGGCAAGAACCGCAAGCAGAAGCAGCGCTACAATATTGGTGATCTTGATCATCGGATTGACGGCGGGACCGGCCGTGTCCTTGTAGGGATCGCCGACAGTGTCGCCGGTCACCGCGGCCTTGTGCGCGTCGGATCCCTTGCCGCCATAATGGCCATCCTCGATGTATTTCTTGGCATTGTCCCAGGCGCCGCCGCCGGATGTCATCGAGATTGCGACGAACAGGCCGTTGACGATGACCCCGAGCAGCATTCCGCCCACCGCCGAGAAGGCCGCCGACTTGCCCTCGGTTCCACCGCCGGCGACGATGTAGATGACGAAAAAGACGACGATCGGCGACAGCACCGGGAGCAGCGACGGGATGATCATCTCCTTGATAGCGGCGCGGGTGAGCAGGTCGACGGCGCGCCCGTAATCGGGCTTGTCGGTGCCGCGCATGATGCCCGGCTTCTCGCGAAACTGGAGGCGCACCTCCTCGACAATCGCGCTCGCCGCACGCCCTACCGCAGTCATCGCCATGGCGCCGAACAGGTAGGGCAGCAAGCCGCCGAACAGCAGGCCGACAACGACGTAGGGGTTGCTGAGCGAGAAATCGAGCTGCACGCCCTGGAAATAGAGGTGGTTCGCAGAATCGGCGAGAAAGAATTTCAGGTCCTCATTATATGCAGCGAACAGCACCAGCGCGCCCAATCCGGCGGAGCCGATGGCATAGCCCTTGGTCACCGCCTTGGTGGTGTTGCCGACCGCATCGAGCGCATCGGTCGCCTTGCGCACCTCCTTGGGCAGCCCGGCCATTTCGGCGATGCCGCCCGCATTGTCGGTGACCGGGCCGAAGGCATCGAGCGCCACCACCACGCCCGCGAGCGACAGCATCGTCGTCACTGCGATGGCAATTCCGAACAGCCCGGCCTGCCCGTAGGCGATGAGAATGCCGGCAATGATCACGATGGCGGGAAGCGCCGTTGACTTCAAGCGAGATGGCGAGACCTTGGATCACATTGGTCCCGTGGCCGGTGACCGAGGCCTTCGCGATCGACTGCACCGGGCGGAAATTGGTCCCCGTGTAATATTCCGTGATCCAGATGATGAAGCCGGTCACCGCCAACCCGACAAGGCCGCAAATGAACAGTGACAGACCGGAAAAGTCGACACCTTCGAGCGGTCCAAACCCGATCAGCAATGCGATGACGATGGCTATTCCAATAATCGACAGCACCCCCGTCGCGATGAGGCCGCGATAGAGCGCGCCCATGATCGATTGGTTCGGCGGCAGCTTGACAAAGAACGTGCCGATGATCGACGTGATGATGCAGATGCCCCCGATCGCAAGCGGCAGCGTCATCATCGGGACCAGGATGGCGGCGCCCCGGAAAAAGATCGCCGCCAGCACCATGGTCGCGACCGTCGTCACCGCATAGGTCTCGAACAGGTCGGCTGCCATGCCGGCGCAGTCTCCGACATTGTCGCCAACATTGTCGGCGATGGTCGCGGGGTTTCGCGGATCGTCCTCCGGGATGCCGGCTTCGACCTTGCCGACGAGATCGCCGCCGACATCGGCGCCCTTGGTGAAAATACCGCCGCCCAATCGCGCGAAGATGGAGATCAAAGACGCGCCAAAACCGAGCGCCACCATTGCATCGACCACGGTGCGGTCGTCGGCTGCGAGCCCGCCCACGCCGGTGAGCAGGCCGAAATAAACCGTCACCCCGAGCAGCGCCAGTCCGGCGACCAGCAGGCCGGTGATCGCGCCGGCACGGAATGCGATTTCAAGGCCGCCGGCGAGCGACCCGATCGCGGCCTGCGCAGTCCTTGTGTTGGCACGCACCGACACGTTCATGCCGATGAAGCCGGTAAGGCCAGAGAGTATGGCACCGATTGCAAAACCGATGCCGACCAGCCAGCCGAGGAAAATCCCGACCAGGATGAAAATCACCACGCCGACGCCGGCGATGGTCGTGTATTGCCGGCGCAGATAGGCCTGCGCGCCGACGCGAACCGCGGCAGAAATCTCCTGCATTTTCGCGCTGCCGGCGTCCGCTGCCATCACCCATCGGATCGCCCATACGGCGTAAACGACCGCCAGCACTCCGCACAGGATGATGATCCACAAAGCTGTCATCTAAGTGACCCCGATGGCGCGATCGAAGTGATCGCGCGTGAATGGCTGCCGGGGGGCCTTCCCGGCAAGCGACAAAATTCAAAGGCTCAGCGGTTCCCGGCCCGCCTCATTTCGCGGCGGACATTGCCAAAAAGGTATTGTCCAGGCAACGGGATATCGCGTGACGGGCATCACGAGACGCAATGGTGGAGCAATTGTCGGTTATCCGGCAAACGAAATCGCGCCCGGATGGCGCCGCTCCACCGTTGCGGCCTCCGCAAGGGTGGCCACCCCGACCTGGCCGAGCGTGGCCTTGAGTTCCTCGGTCACGAGGTCGATGACATGGGCGGGCCCTTCTTCCCCAAGCGCCCCAAGACCCCACAGGAATGCCTTGCCGGCAAGCGCTGCGGCCGCACCGAGCGCGAGCGCACGGGCCACATCAACGCCCGAGCGAATGCCTGAATCCATCAGCACGGTGGCGCGATTGCCTACAGCCGCGGCGACAGCCGGCAGCGCATCGATTGCCGGAGGCAAAGCCTCGATCTGGCGGCCGCCATGGTTCGAGACCACGATGCCGTCGATGCCAAGGCCGGCCGCCCGCTCGGCATCCTGCGGATGCAGGATGCCCTTGACCACCAGCGGCTTGCGCCAGCGGTCGCGATAACGCGCGACCTCTTCCCAGGTGAAAGCGCCGCCCATGGAAATGCGCACGAATTCGGCGGCATCGGCGAGCGTCGCATTCGCGCCGACATAAGGCAGCAGATTCGAAAACCGCGGCTGCCCGTTCCGCCACAGTGACCTCAGCCAACGTGGCGAGGCGGCCATGGCAAGCGCCATCGCGAGGTCGGGGCGGAAGGGGGTAGTGATTCCGCTCGCCACTTCGCGCGGACGCGTGGTCCGCACCGGCACGTCGAGGGTTAGCATCAGAACGTGCACGCCGGCTTCCGCGGCGCGGCGCGCGAGATCGAAGCCGGTGGCATGCCCATCCCTGGGAAACCGGTAGAGCTGGAACCAGAGCACGTCCGGGGCGATCGCGGCGGCGGCCTCGATGGTCATGCCTCCCACGGTGCCCAACGTGTACGGAATGCGGGTGCGTTGCGCTGCCTGGGCCAGATACCGGTCCGCCCCGGGCCACACGATCGCCGGGCCGCCCATCGGCGCGATCCCGATCGGCGCCGCGTAGCTCCGGCCGAACAGCGTGACGGCGGTGGGCGGCAATCCGGTGACGCGTCCATAACGCGGGATCAGTTCGACGGCATCGAGTGCGCGCCAATTCCGCGCAATTCCGCCGTCGGCGCCGGCACCGCCATCGAGATATTCGAACGCGAAGCGCGGAATGCGATGCCGCGCGCCTTCGCGCAGATAGGCGACGGTCGGATACCGGCGGCGTAACACCGCCTTGCGACCGGAGTCGGTCGTGTCCGCCGGACCGGCGCCAAGGCTATATTTTGCGCCGTCACGCATACGAATTTCACTTTGTTTAGCGCATGATCCCGAAAAGTTGCAGACTTTCGGCAAAGATCATGCGCAAAATCAACACGCATCCGTCGTCGAGCGCAGTCCGCGACGGGTGCGCAAAACAGAACCGAGCGGGAGGCGGCTCAAGCTTAACGCATCCCGCTCTAGAAATGGCTGTAGGAAGGGCTGTCAAACGTCAGCTCCTCGCCATCCGCAGTGCTAAACCGTGGTGCCCCGGTTGCGCCGCCAAAACTGCCGATCTCGGTGACGGCTACGCCTTTCGCCTCCGCCTGCGCACGGAAGCGGCCGATCTCTGAGGGGTTCACCGCGGCGATGATCTCGAAATCGTCGCCACCGGTGAGGATCGTCTCCCGCAATGCCGGCTCGGCGGCAAGCGCCGTCCGCGCTGCCAGGGACAATGGCACTTTGTCGACCGCGATCTCGGCCCCGATGCCCGAAGCGCGCGCAAGCTTCGCAAGATCGCCGGCAAGCCCATCGGACACGTCCATCGAGGCGGCGGCGGATCCCGCAGGGCCGTCGCGAGGACGATGCGCGGCTGCGGCAAGCGGTAACGGTCGATCAGATGATCACGCATCGCATGATCAAGGTTCCATCGCGCGGCGAGGCTTTGGTCGCGGGACAGCAACAGGCCAAGCGCGGCATCGCCGATCGTGCCGGTGACCACGGCAAGGTCACCCCCGCGCGCGCCGGAGCGCCTGACCATCGCGCCGTGCGGGACGCTGCCAAAAGCCGAGATATGGACCATGACGGCGCCGGGACTCTTATCGGTATCGCCTCCGAGCAAGGGGCAGTCATACGTCGCGATATCCTCGCCGAGACCGCGTGCAAACTCCCTCAGCCAGCGGTCCTGCACTTTGGCGGGAAGTGCGACCGACATCAGAAATCCCAGCGGAACGGCGCCCTTGGCGGCGAGATCGGACAGGTTGATGCGCAACGCTTTGCGCGCCACAAGATCGGCAGGCATGTCATCGAGGAAATGGACGCCGCCAATAATGCCGTCCGTCGTGAGCACGAGGTCGCTACCGGACGGGAGCGCGATCGCGGCCGCATCGTCTGCGAGACCGAAAGCGCCCGGATGCGTCGCGAGCGGACGAAAATAGGTCGCGATCAGGTGCTCTTCGCCCGACAGGTCGTTGCTCGGTTTCACACTCGCGGCCATGGTTTAGGTCGCTTCGCCGAATTCGCCGTGCCGCGCTTCGCGGGCAAGCTGATCGAGCACGGCGTTGGCCATCCCGGTCTCGGCGTGATCGACGAAGGCGTGAGCGATGTCGACGTATTCGGACACGATCACGCGCGCAGGGACATCGCCGCGCCTCGCAAGCTCGTACGCTCCGGCGCGCAGCACCGATCGCAGGATCGCCTCCAGGCGCTTGAGCGGCCAAGTGATGGCGAGCGCGGCGTCAATGCGCGGGTCGAGATCGCGCTGCATCTCGACGACACCCGACACAATGTCGCGGAAGTAGGCCGCCTCCGCCGGAAGATATTGCTCGCCTTCGACCTCGCGGCCGAGCCAGTGCGCCTCGAATTGTGCGAGGATTTCGTTAAGCCCCGCCCCGGACATTTCCATCTGGTAGAGTGCCTGCACGGCGGCAAGCCGCGCGGCACTGCGCCGGTTCGCTTTCCGCGTCGCTGGGCCGTCGCTCGTTGAACCGCGCTTCATGGCTGCCTGGCAGGATTGCTCAATATTGCTGTTTGACCCGGATCAAGGCCAGCGCCGCGCGGGCCGCCGTGCCGCCCTTGTCGCCGCCATCGAGCGCCGCGCGCGCCGCGGCCTGCGCCGTGGTGTTTACGGTGAGAATGCCATTGCCGATCGGGACGCCGTGATCGATCGCGATGTGCATCAGGGCGCGCGCGGACTCTCCGGCGACGATGTCGTAATGGCTGGTCTCGCCGCGAATGACGCATCCGAGCGCAACCACTCCGTCGTAATCTCTCGCGGGCCCCTCCCCCTCGATCCCGATGACAATGGCCTGCGGAATTTCGAGCGCGCCCGGGACGGTGATGACATCGTATTCGACATCGACGGCATCGAGAGCGCGCTTGGCGCCGGCCAGCAGCGTATCGGCGATCTCACGATAATAGTCGGACTCGACAATGAGAACGCGCGCGCCCTCAAGCGATGTTTCTGCCTGGGCATTTCCTCGCCGCGGCTCGACCATTCGAACAACCCCGCGCGTTGAGGTGCAACTCCGGCGCCCCGCACTTGACTGCCATGCTTCGAAGGCCCGCATCGCCCGGCGACTGCGGACGACGCGTCACCAGCGCACCGGTAAAGTTGCAGACTTTTCGGACAAGATCATGCGCAAAATCAATGATAATCGAGCGGGAGGCGATTCAAACTGAATGCATCCCGCTCTAACAGGCGCGATGATACGCGGGCAAGCGCCACCTTCCGGCGCGCTCAAGGTCGCAAGCGCAACGGGCGTCGCTCAGACGGGGTGGCTCCGACGAGGCGGACGAACAAGGCCTCAGCGCATGGCCCCGAAAAGTTGCAGACCGTTGGGACAAGGATCATGCGCAAAATGAAAGAGGACCGAGCGGGAGGCGATTCAACCTGAATGCATCCCGTTCTAATAGAGGCCGCGGCCGGTGCGCACCGCTCCATCCGCCTCGGGCGTAACGCCGTACCCGTAGCTCCTTCCCCCGCCGTCATCGGAATAGCCGCTGGCCACCAGCGCATTGTTGTCGGGCGGCGCAGTCCCCGGCTTGAACGGTTCGAGGATGACGCCCTGGGTACCGGGGCCGGCGCGCTGGCCGGTCTTGGCTTCGACGCGGATGAGCTTGATGCCGGGCGGTACCTTGAAGGGAATCGGCGGTTTGTCGGCGAGCGCTGCCTTGAAGAAATCCCGTGCGATCGGGGCCGAGAGGTGGCCGCCGGTGGCATTGCGGCCAAGATGACGTGGCTTGTCGTACCCCATGTAGACGCCGACCACGAGATCGGGGGTGAAGCCGACGAACCAGGCATCCTTCTCGTCGTTGGTGGTTCCGGTCTTGCCGGCGATCGGCTTGCCGACTTCCTTGACCACGGTCGCCGTGCCGCGCTGGACCACGCCTTCCATGATCTCGGTGATCTGGTAGGTGGTCATCGGGTCGAGTACTTGCTCGCGGCGATCGATCAGGCCCGGCTCGGGTTGATTCTCCCACTTGGTGGCGTCGCAGCCGCGGCATTCGCGCTGGTCATGTCGATAGATGGTACGCCCGTAGCGATCCTGGACGCGGTCGATCAGCGTCGCATTCACCCTGCGGCCGCCATTCGCCAGCATGGCATAAGCTGTGACCATCCGCAGCACCGTGGTCTCGCCGGCGCCGAGCGAATAGGAGAGATAGTTCGGCAGGCTGTCATAAATGCCGAATCGCTTGGCATATTCCCCGATCAGCGGCATGCCGATGTCCTGGGCGAGCCGGACCGTCATCAGGTTGCGGGACTGCTCGATGCCGAATCGCAACGTCGAGGGGCCGGCGTATTTCCCGGTCGCGTAGTTCTCCGGCCGCCACACGCCCATGCCCGGACCCTGGTCGATCTCGATCGGGGCGTCCAAGACAATGGATGACGGCGTGTAGCCGTTGTCGAGAGCCGCCGAATACACGAAGGGCTTGAACGACGAGCCGGGCTGGCGCATCGCCTGGGTCGCGCGGTCGAACTGGCTCTGGTCGAAGGAGAAGCCACCGACCAGTGCCAGCACGCGCCCGGTCAGCGGGTCCATCACAACCATGCCGCCGGAAACTTCGGGGATCTGGCGCAGCTTGAATTGCCCGTCTTTGCCGAGCGGCTCGACATAGACCACGTCGCCGGGCGACAGCACCTGCGAAACGCGCAACGGGTTTTTGGGCGTGGAGGCCTTCGCCCACTTGACGCCATCGAGCGGAATGTTGCCGATCTCGCGGTCGCTTACCACGCTGCCGCCAGCCTCGCGGCCCGGCTGAAGTCCGACCCGTGCCCCCTGGTCGCTGGTTTCCAGCACGACCGCAAGGCGCCAAGGCGCGATGTCGTTGTATGTTCGCTGGTCGGCGAGCTTGACGCCCCAATCGCCGCTGATGTCGATCTTGGCGACCGCACCGCGATAGCCCTGCGCCTCATCGTAATGGATAAAGCCGTCAGTCAGCGCCTTGTGCGCGATCACCTGCATTTTTGGATCGAGCGTCGCGCGCACCGACAGGCCGCCTTCATAGAGCCGCTTCTCACCGAATTTGTCCAAAATCTCGCGGCGGACATCCTCGGCGAAGTAATCAGCAGCGATGATGTGCGAACCGGGGGTGCGCTGCGTGATGGTGATCGGCTGCTTCCTCGCCTGCTCTCCGGCCTGGGCGGTGACGTAGCCGTTCTCGACCATGCGATCGATCACGTAATTGCGGCGCTCGATCGCCTTCTCGCGCTGGCGCACCGGGTGCAGCGAGCTTGGCGCCTTCGGGAGCGCCGCGAGGTAGGCGGCTTCCGCGACGGTGAGCTCCTGAACCGACTTGTCAAAATACAGAAGAGATGCGGCGGCAACCCCGTATGCGCCAAAACCCAGATAGATTTCGTTCAGATAAAGCTCGAGGATGCGATCCTTGCTGTAAGTGCGCTCGATCTTGAGCGCCAGCAGCGCCTCCTTGATCTTGCGCGAGAACGACACCTCATTGGTCAGCAGGAAATTCTTGGCGACCTGCTGGGTGATGGTCGAGGCGCCTTGCGGGCGGCGGCTCGTTCCGAGGTTCTGCAGGTAAAGCCAGCCGGCGCGTGCGATGCCGTTGAAGTCCAATCCGCCGTGCTCGTAGAAATTCTTGTCCTCGGCGGAAATGAAGGCGTTGATCACGAGCTTCGGCACCGCCTGAATCGGCAAATAGAGTCGGCGCTCCTTGGCGTATTCCGCCAGCAGTTCGCCGTCCGTCGCGTGCACGCGCGTCATTACCGGCGGTTCATAGTCCTGCAATGCCGAGTAGTCGGGCAGTTCCTGCGAATAATGATAGAGGAAACCGGAGAGCACCCCGACCCCGACCAGGAACACAAGCGTCGCCGCCGCAAACAGGAAGCCGACGAAACGAAACAAAAATTTCATTGCCTGACCACCCCAAACGGCCCGTTATGCCCGGCGCGACTTGGCAAGATCGCTCCGGCCCCGCGGGCCATTCCCAGTCACGATGTGATCGGCCGGCGGCCCATCCTGCCGCACGGCGCCCCGCCTCACCGTCGCATACTACGCTAAAACCTTGCTTTCGTCTCGCGGCTTTATGGTCAAACTTGGGCCGACCGATGTGTCCGAGCCGGGGAACGGGCTTTTACCGCCGGTCGAGCGGCGACAACGCATCGGAGGGCACTCCAACAAGATCATGGCGGGCGCGAAGCGGCGCCCGAACCAGCAAGCCGCGTGTTGAAATGGGTGTTCACCGCCTGCGCGACGGCGTCGGCAGCCCGCGATCGCCATGCCTCCGAAGTGAGTTCCTTGAGATCGGCGGGGTTGGAGACATATCCCAGTTCCATCAGGACCGATGGGACGTCGGGTGCCTTGAGCACCCTGAACCCGGCCGACTTGATCGGGTTCTTGTGCAGCCGCGCGGTGCCGCGCAGGCCGGTGACGAGGCCGTGCGCAAAACGAACCGAGAAGGACTTGGTCTCTCGCTGGGCAAGATCGATCAGGATATCAGCGATGTCGTTGGGCTCGGCGGCAAGGTTGACCCCGGCGATGATGTCGGCGCGGTTTTCCGCATCCGCAAGCCGCTGCGCCGCCGCATCCGTCGCATGCTCGGACAGCGTGTAGACCGAGGCGCCGTCCGCCTCCCCCTCCCCGCGCGCGAGCGCGTCGCAGTGGATCGAGATGAACAGCTGAGCCTGCCGCATCCGCGCAAACCGCACCCGTTCGGAAAGTTCCACGAAGGTATCGTCGCTGCGCGTCATCGCGACGCGATATTTCCCGGTGCTTTCAAGCTTTTCGCGCAGCTTCAGCGCGAACGCGAGCGCCAGGGCTTTTTCAACTTCGCCGCTGGGCGCGTGTGTCCCGCTGTCAATCCCGCCATGTCCGGGGTCGAGGACGACAAGTGGCCGCGAATTGCCTGCCGAGTGATCGTCAATACTTGCCGCGGGCACGTCCGAGAGCCGTGGCAGACGGTTGTCGATCGCAACCGCACGCAAGAACGTTTCGCGATCGACGGGGGTGAGGTCCAACACCATCCGCGACGGCTGCCCCTCCATGGGATCAAGCACGAACGCCCTCGCCACGCGCACCGGCCCGGAAGCATCGATCACGATTCTCGATCCTCCGGGCATGACCAGGCCGTATCGAAACGCCTTGATAAGACCGCGCCCGCGCTCGCCTGTCTGGGGTGGGAACTGGAAATTGACCTGCGGGATATCGATCACGACCCGGTAGGGGTCGGCGAGCGTGAAAGCCCGCATGTCGATGCGATGCGAGAGATCGATCACCAGTCGCGTCTGCTTGTCGTCGCCAGCAAGACGGGCGTCGGTCGCGGCGGGGATTTCATCGCCCGGCCCGGGGCCGACGCCGGGCTGGACGCGCAGTTCCACGGCCGGCGCCGGAACGGCGGTGGCGATAATAATGAGGACAGAAAAGACGATCGCGGCCAAGGGTGGCCAAGCCCGCGCAGCAGCACGACGTAAGCGCGTGCGGATCACCACCGAATTCTCCAGCCGACAGCCCTGGAGCCTATTACTCCCTTAAGGAGACCCGGTTAATCAATCCTGAATTGCAACCGGCCCGCGACTTTTGGCGATTCGAGGAGCTATGGTCGCAACGAATTCCCGGGCTGGACGGGTATTTGGATGTAGAACTGCGGCGATCAGAACGCTGTGGCCACCCACGCGCACATGGAAGTTGCGGCTTGCCATGCACAGATATGGGTTTTAGAAAGGAATTGCCGAAGGTTCAAAGTTCCGGTTCTGCCGCGTTCGGGCATGCGACAGTAGCACAGCGAGCCCGACCCTCGACCGCCACCGGCGGTTCCGTGGTTCAGGCGATTGGCAGGTTGCGCGCCCCCTCTCAAGGATGACCGGACAGCGATGGCGCGCCCTGTGGCGTCTCGTGCGAGGCTTCGGCGGACACCGGCGGTGTCTTTGCAAACGCGCCGCCTCTCCGCTTCCGAGGGTCACGCCCGCCATGTTTACCAATGCCGGCACTGAAACCACGTTCTCCCACCTTGGGGTAGCGGAACGTGCGTTCCAGCCGGTCCAATCCCGGCGCGCGGTGGCCCTTTCACACTCATCCGTATCAAAGGCGTGCCGTATGGGGCGTTCCGGGCCACTGTCGCGAGGCGAAGGCCTCGCTGGCCGAATGAACGCGATCCGGCTTGCCGCTAAGAGACTTGGCAATGGCAAACAAGATGCTGATCGACGCGACGCACCCGGAGGAGACCCGGGTCGTCGTACTGCGCGGCAACCGCGTTGAGGAATTCGATTTCGAGTTCGGCAAGCCGCCGGCAACTCAGGGGAAATATCTATCTCGCCAAAGTAACCCGGGTTGAGCCCCTCATTGCAGGCCGCCTTCGTCGATTACGGCGGCAACCGCCACGGCTTTCTGGCCTTCAGCGAAATCCACCCCGATTACTATCAAATCCCGATTGCCGATCGTCAGGCCCTGATCGACGAGGAGGAACGCGCGCACCGTGATGCCGAGGCGGAAGCGGATCGCCGCGCAGGCATGCGCAGGCGCGGACCTCAGCATCGGCCGGCGAGGCGGTCATCATCCGATGTCGTGGCGAGCGAGCCTGGCGACGGGCCGGCCGGGGATGAGGAGCATGAGATCCCCACTGCGAGACCCCGACCCGAACCGACCGAAATCGCCGAGGACCGCTCCGAGCAGCGCACCGGTGGTGAGGACTGGCAACGTTTTTCTCAGGATACTTGGCCCGATCACGCGCCGCAGTCGCCATCGGACGCCCAAACCCACGAGACCCAAAGCCATGAGGCCCAGGATCGCGCAGGCGACGCTGCGGACGTCGAGCCGTTTGCGGTTCCGGAACACCGCTCTGCCGACATGCCCGAGCCTCCCGAGCCCGAGGCGTACGACGCGATCGATGCTCAAGCCGAGATCGGCGAAACGCCCGAACATATCGATGCCCCGACACTCGCCGTCGAACCTCGCGAGGACGAGGAGGAGGCAGGAGAACTCCTAGGCACCGCCTCTCGTCGCTCCGGCGAGGAAGACGCGGATGCCGAAGAGGACGGCAACGGCGACATCGAGGAGGAAGAGGTCGTCGAATTGGTCGGCGGAGCCGACGTGCTCGAGGAAGTGCCCGACCGCGCGCCCCGTCATCGGCGCCAGTACAAGATCCAGGAGGTCATCAAGCGGCGCCAGATCATGCTGGTGCAGGTCGTCAAGGAGGAGCGCGGGACCAAGGGGGCTGCGCTGACAACCTACCTGTCGCTCGCCGGCCGCTATTCGGTGTTGATGCCCAACACCGCCCGCGGCGGCGGCATCAGCCGAAAGATCACCAACATCCAGGACCGCAAGCGGCTCAAGGAGGTGGCGCAGGAGCCTCGATGTTCCGGAAGGCATGGGCGTGATCCTGCGCACCGCCGGGGCTGCGCGCACCAAGACCGAGATCAAGCGGGATTTCGAGTATCTGCTGCGTGCGTGGGAGACGGTGCGCGATCTGACGTTGCGATCGACGGCGCCGACCCTCGTTTACGAGGAAGGTTCCCTGGTCAAGCGATCGATCCGCGACCTCTACAACAAGGACATTGACGAGGTCATCGTCGCGGGGGACGACGCCTACCGCGACGCGCGCGACTTCATGCGCATGCTGATGCCGAGTCATGCGAAGAATGTGAGGCTCTACAAGGAGAGCCAACCGATCCTGACGCGCTACGGGATCGAGAGCCAGCTCGACGCCATGTTCTCCCCGATCGTGCAGTTGCGGTCGGGCGGCTACATCGTGCTCAACCAGGCCGAGGCGCTGGTCGCGATCGATGTCAATTCCGGTCGCGCCACGCGCGAGCACCACATCGAGGACACCGCGCTCAAGACCAACCTTGAAGCGGCGGAGGAAATCGCGCGGCAGCTTCGCCTGCGCGACCTTGCCGGCCTGATCGTCATCGATTTCATCGACATGGACGAGCACCGCAACAACCGCTCTGTGGAGCGGCGCCTCAAGGATTGCCTCAAGAACGACAGGGCGCGCATCCAGGTCGGGCGCATCTCCCATTTCGGCCTGCTGGAAATGTCGCGTCAGCGCATCCGTACCAGCGTGCTCGAAAGCTCGACCGACAAGTGCCCCCATTGCGGCGGCACCGGGCATGTGCGTTCGGTCTCGTCGGTGGCATTGCAATGCCTGCGCATGATCGAGGAATCGCTGCAGCGCGGCCCGACCCACAACATCATCCTGCGCACGCGGTCCGAGATTGCGCTTTATGTTCTCAACCAGAAGCGTGCGCATCTCTACGACCTTGAACACCGTTTCCAGGTCTCCGTCAGTGTCAATGTCGATCCCATGATCGGTGGCCAGCTTCCATTCGTGATCGAGAAAGGCGAGCAGGTCCACAGTCTCGAGCAGGCGCGCGTGCTGGCGGCGCAGGCTACCAGCATCCCGATCGCAGACCACGATGCCGAAGAGGCGGCGGAAGCCATCGACTCGGCAGCCGAGGAAGAGGAACTCGACATATTCGATGCCGAGGGAGGCGAGCCGGCGGAGACCGGCGAAGCAGATGACAGCTCGGAGCGGGGGGAAACCGGCGACGCTGCCAATCGCCGACGCCGACGCCGACGGCGACGCGGGCGGCGCGGTGACGCGCGAGAGGCGATTCTGCCGCACGAGGCGGCGTCCGGGCGGGAGTTCGAGCGAGGGGACGAACGCGAGCAGGACGATCAACCCGAGCGCGCAGGGTACGAGGTGAAAGCCGGCGATGAAGGAGCCGCTTTCTCGCAGGAGCAGGAAATCGAGGCCGCTCCGACCGAGGACGCCGCGGTCGCCATGACCCGCGATTTCCAGAACGGCCAGGGGGAAGGAAGGCGGCGCCGCCGGGGCCGAAGGGGCAGCCAGCGCGGCCGTCGCGATGAGGCCGGGGTCGAGGCAACGCCGCCGGAGGGCGACGTGCCGCCGATCGAAGAGGAAGTGGCGGAAGCGGTCGCGGATTTTGCCGCGCCAGAGGTTCCGAATCAGTCCGCCGAGCAGTCCCGCCACGTTCCATGGGTCGAGGGCCTCGCAGAGGATCGAGGCGGGACCAACATGCGTGCCGCGCAGCCTTCCGACACTGCAATGAACGGGCTGGAACAGGCGGGGCATCACGATACCGTCGCAGCCGCAAAGCGGCGGGCGCGCGGTGAGCCGGCGAGCGACGATCAGCCCGTGCGCGAGGCGACACCTCCCGCAAACGCGGGCACGGTGGAGCATGGATCGGCCGCTCCCACATCCGGCGCAGCGCAAACCGAGGAGACGGCACCGCGTCCCGAAGCATCGCGCCGGCGATCGACCATTCGCGAGCCCGCTTACCTGTCCGGATACGGCGTCAGCCCGGCGCCAGCGGCGCCAGCGGGGCCAGCGACAGAAGGGCCCGAGGAGGGACAGGCGACGCCGCCCTCCCCGGCTCCAGGGTCCGCCCATAGCGACGCGCCCGCGGACGTTCCGGCCGAACCGCGCGCGCCGCGCCGCGCCGGCTGGTGGGCGAAACGCATTTTCAGCGACAAGGCATAGACAGTGTCTCCCCGCCGAGACGTCGGGAGCAAGGCTTCAATCGTCAGCTGAAAGGCGCTGACCGGAAACATGCGTCAATACATGTCACCACCCGCGAAACGGGTGGTCCAGTAACCACTGGTTTTTCAATCGAGTGCACGGCCGCTTCGCCGGTTACCAAATGGCCCTGTTCAAGCCGGGCGATGACAATCGCGGGAAACAAACATCAGAGACAGTACAGGCGGCTGGTCAGAGACATTACTGACGGCTGCTTAATTCCGTGCCGCGCGATGCGATGGATCAGCGGCACGGTTTCGGGCACATTGTGGCGCCACGCCTCCCAAAGCAATTTGGAGTTTGCTTCCACGAGATTTGATCGGATGTGCTCAGGCCGCACCGACCACGACCCCAGGAGAAAAGCGATGCAGATGAAACACGTCTTGCTCTCGACGGCAGCGAGCTTTGCGCTTGCCATCGCCGCCTCCGGACTTGGAAGCGCTGCGGCGCTGGCCGGTGCCGGTCTTGACGGAAAGGTGACCGCGCCGGAAGGCCCGCTGGAGGGCGTCCTCGTCACTGCCAAGAAGGTCGGTCTCGACCATCGCCTATACGGTCGTGACCGACGCCTGCCGGCCATTACAGCTTCCCGCCGGCAAAGGTCGAGCCCGGCGATTACACGCTGCAAATCCGCGCCACCGGATATGACCTCGACGGCGCCGGCCGTGACGGCACAATCAAAAAGACGGTGGGGGCCGAACAGCCCACGACCGTCGACCTCACAGTTCAAGACGACGGCAAACCTTGCCTCGCAGCTCGTCAATGCCGAGTGGATGATGAGCGTGCCGGGAACCGAAGATCAGAAACTGCAGCTTCTCAATTGCGTCAGCTGCCATACCGTTGAGCGCATCGTGCGCTCGACCCACGACGCCGATGAGTTCACCCATTTGCTTAATCGCATGGCGAACTACGCCCAGGTGAGCCAGCCCATCAAGCCGCAGAAGCGCATGGACCCGGAATGGGCGCCGAAGCCGGAGAGCTTCCGCAAATTCGCCGAGTTTCTCGCCTCGATCAATCTCGAGCGGCGTGGACCAATGGGAATATCCGCTGAAGACGCTGCCGCGCCCGACGCGGACGCGCCACCAAGGTGCTGGTCACTGAATATGACCTGCCGCGGCCGACCGATCGAACCGCACGACGTCATCCTCGATGACAGCGGCATGGCGTGGTACTCGAATTTCGGCGAGCAATTATATTGGCCGGCTCGATCCGAAAACCGGCGCGCACAAGGAATTCCCGATGCCGGAATTGAAGAAGGGCTTCCCGGTCGGCACCCTTGATCTCGAGCAGCGACAAGGCACGGCAATCTTTGGGTCGGCATGATGTTCCAGGGCGCGATCGCCAAGTTCGATCCGCAGCACCGAAAAATTCCAATTCTATCCGATGCCGAAAGACAAGGATGACAACGTCACCCAGCTCAACATGCTGGGCCTGGAATACGGCGT
Organism: uncultured Alphaproteobacteria bacterium; assembly: GCA_963844635.1. Lineage (GTDB taxonomy): Bacteria > Pseudomonadota > Alphaproteobacteria > Rhizobiales > Xanthobacteraceae > JAJPKK01. The sequence goes on along the minus strand of CAWJPD010000004.1, from coordinate 191,279 downwards.
CGACGGCAAAGTATGGACCAACAATGCCGGCAACCAGGAAATCTATCGTATCGATCTTGCCTCCGGCAAATACGAGACCTTCGATCCGATGAAGCAGATCCCGACGGCCGGCAATCACTCGATCTACGGCATCAATTCGAACTCCAAGAACAATCTCTGGTTCCTCGAATTCCAGGACAACTACATCGGCAAAATCGACGCCAAGACCCGCGCCGTCAGCCTCTATCGGGCGCCGACCGAGCGCTCGCGCAACCGCCGCGGGATCATGGATGAGAACGACCGCCTGTGGTTCGCCGAGTATCGCGGCAACAAGATCGGCATGTTCGACACCAAGGAGCAGACGTTCAAGGAATGGTCGCTGCCGACGCCATTGAGCGGTCCCTATTTCCCGGTTGTCGACAAGAACGGTGAAATCTGGACCGGCGGCATGAGCACCGATCGCGTGGTCCGGCTCGATCCGAAAACCAACCAAACGGTGGAATATTTCTTGCCGAAGGACACCAACATCCGCCGTGTCTTTGTCGATGACACCACGACGCCGGTCGACGTTCTGGACCGGCAGCAATCACGGCGCATCGATCGTCAAGGTCGAGCCGCTGGACTGACACGATTCAGCAGGATAATTCTTCCTCCCTGCGCATGCGCCTTCCATGTGCGGGAGCCGCTGGACCGAGCACTGCCGGTGAAAATCCATCCTCCCCCGCGCTTATGCGGGGGAGGGGGACCGCGCGCAGCGCGGTGGAGGGGGCGGAAGTGAACATCGAATTTACGGTATTGGCGTGAACGCAAAACGATCGGGCGAGCCCATCATTGAGAGCACCGTCAAGGACCGTCGGCAACGCTCGTCGCTTGCGTCGCACTCTATCGATGCCGGAAGCGCAGTTGTGGCTTCGTTTGCGTGAACGCGTTCCAGGGAGGCCGGTTTTTCGCCGTCAGCATCCGGTCGGACCCTACATACTCGACTTTTACTGCGCGCCAGCGCGGCTTGCGATTGAGATTGATGGCGCAAGTCATGACATGGGAGACCGGCCTGAGCGCGATGTAAATCGGGACGGCTGGCTCCAATCCCGAGGCATCAAGGTGCTGCGAATATCCGCACGTGAAATTGCACATAGTATCGACGATGCAGCTGATGCGATACTGCGCATGGCTGCTGATATGATTTGAACTAAGCGAGCGCGCGATGCTCGACCAGAGCGCCCGCTCCACCGCGCTTCGCGCGGTCCCCCTCCCCCGCTCCGCGTGGGAGGAAGGAAAGACAGTGCTCCTCAACTCAGCTTATCGCCGGCCAGGCTTTTCGGAAATCGCCGCGCGGCCCGCCTTGGTGACTTTCCAGATCAGGATCGCCGGATCGGCGGGTTTCTCGGGTTCGATCAACTTTTTCCGCTGCAAGCTCAAAAGTGCCGCGTAGGTCGTGGCCAGCGTTTCCGCTGAACTCTTCGCGAAACGCAACCGGCTGCGATGCTCCTTGATTGCTGAAATCAGAAGCTCGCGCTGCAACTCGGCGGCCTGGCTCGGCTTTGTACTCATCACAACACCTCCGAGACCCATTATAGGCCCCGCGGAGTATTTGGCGGGAACGCACCAGAGGGATTATAAACAAATAATTAATTTTTGAAAATTCAGAATAAGGCCGGACTGCTTTGAAATGCGGGCAGGGGTTCGGCACACCAAGTCAGTCCCAGGGGCCGCAGGGGCCGGTCCGGGTTGGGCCGGCGGAGGCGACCTGACCCGCCCGGGCGGAAGCGGACCACGGGGACGTCGGTTATAGGGCCTCGGCGGGCCGGATGTCCAACGCTTCGCCGGTTCGTTCCGAGTTCTCCGTACCGCATGATCCCGTAAAGTTGCAGACTTTTCGGACAAGATCATGCGCAACTCACACGCATCCGTCGTCGAGCGCAGTCCGCGACGGGTGCGCAAAACAGAACCGAGCGGGAGGCGGTTCAGGTGCCGTCCGGGATGTGGTTGGAATTGGTGTGGCGCGCTCTCCGATCATATGAAGGTATCGTCTCAGGCGGCGAGGTCAATCGGCTGATCGATTGGTTTGGTGGCGAGCGTTTGCCAGCCGTCGACCTTGCGCATGTTGATCTGACCGGATGCAAGCAGCGCCCAGAACAACATGGCGGCGGTGTCTGCTGACGGCAGCACGGTCTGCGTCTTGATCCGCCGCTTGAACTCCTCGTGCAGCCGCTCGATCGCATTCGTGGTGCGCACGCTGCGCCATTGGGTCGGGGGCAGTCGCGTGAAGGCGAACAAGCGCTCACCCGCTTCCTCCAGGCTGTCGGCGACGGCGCGATGTTTGAGGCGCCACTTGCGAATGAAGGCCTTGCGGCGTGTCTCGATCTCTTCACGCGTCGGCGCGTAGATCACATCGGTGTAGTCGGCGGTGATTTCATCATGCAGACGTTTGGGCGCGTGCGCCAGCAGGTTTCTGTGCTTGTGGACGGTGCAGCGCTGCACGGGCACACCGGCCCAGACGGCAGCAATCGCCTTGTCGAGGCCCGGCGCGCCGTCGACGATGAGGAACTCCGGCCGCCGCAGTCCGCGCGTGATGAGATCGTCGAGGACGGTGCGCCACGCCTCGGCGCTCTCTCCTCCATGCTTTTGATCGCGAGCAGCACCTTCTGGCCGTCCGCCCGCACGCCGAGGACGACGAGAAGCGAGATCGAGGTCGCTTTGCGGTCGAGCCGCACACGCACCACCGTGCCGTCGAGAATGAGCCGCACAATCGGCTCCTCGGCAAGCGAGCGGCCATTCCAGGCGTCCCAGTCGCTCTTCACCTTGCGCCACGTCCGGCTCACCGTGTCCTTGCCAACGGCGCCGCCAAACAGCGCCATCAGCGCACGCCGCACCCGGCGCGTATTGGTGCCAGAGAGGTACGTGCTCGCGATCAGCGCATCGGCGGCCAGCGTCCGGCGCTGATAGGCCCGCAGCGCCTGGCTCTTCCATTCCGTCGTCTTGCCTTCGGGCGTGTCCAGCCTGGCTCGCGGCACCTCGATCTCGATCGGTCCGAAGGTCCCGGTCAACGATCGCGTCCGGCTGCCGTGGCGGTGACCCGTCACGGCCGTTCTGCCTTCATCGGCGGCCTTCTTGCTTCGTTCGTAACGCGGCCGCGCCAGCGCATCGTCGAGTTCGCCGCGGATCAGCTCTTCGATGAACGCGCGTGCCCGCGCGCGGACCTCGCTCTCGATCGGATCGAACCAGCTGTCGAAAAGATCAACAGCCATCTCGGATGCAGGCTGTGAACAATCAGGCTTCGTGGTAACGCTCGTCATGGCGTGGTCTCCGGTCCGGCGCTTCAACGCCGGATGATTCGAGGTTGATCACCTCGGAGACTACGCCACCCTCATTTCCTACCAACCCCGCGACGGCACCGCGGTTCAAGCTGAACGCATCCGCTCGAGGTTTTCGGACAAGACCATGCGCAAATCAAAGAAATCCGAGCGGGCGGCGATTCAAGCTGAACGCATCCCGCTCTAATGCCCCGGTTGCAGCGCCAGCTGCGCCTCCTCCTTCCACATGTCCCAGGTGCGGTTGAAGGCCTGGCCCGCACCCGCGCCGTCGCGCGCCCCTTCCATCAGCTTCGCTTCCTCCGGAGCAATAAAGGTGATCGGGCCGCCGAGCGTTGTCGCCTGCCACTGCAATTTGGCATTCACCTCGGTATAGACCGCGCGCGACACGGTGCGTCGCAGATTGGGGCCGACCACGACATCGCCATGGCCCCGCATCAGCGCCACGGAATGATCGGCGAGCACCGCGGCAACGGCCTTGCCCCGCGCGGCGTTGACGATCAGGACGTTCGACATGCCGGCGACATCGCGGATTTCGAACACCGGCACCTGCGGCGACAGGAACGAGGCCGGCGCCATGATCGGGCGCAACGGTGCTTGCGTGACGCTGAACGGAATGACCGTCGGCGAATGGCTGTGGACCACGGCATTCACGTCAGGGCGCGCCTTATAGACTTCGGAGTGGATGAAGCGCTCCTGGTAGATCGGCCGCTTGTCGTTCTTGTCGACCGGGTTGGCGTCGAGGTCGAATTCCATGATCGAGCCGCGGCTGACCTGGGCCGGCGCAATCGCCGCAGCCATCAGGAAATGGTCCGGCCGCGTCGGATGCCGCACGCTGACATGCCCGTAGCCGTCGAGAATACCCTGCTGATAGAGAATGTGGTTGGCAGCGACAAGGTCGTCGATCAGCGAGTTGAGGTTTTCGGCCGTTTGCGCCCGCACGAAGCCGCTCGGCGACGCCGCGAAAAACATCAATAGCGACGCCGCCACGCACGCCGCAGCAAAACTCCTTCGACAAGCCGGACTTCATCGTTGTTGCCTCCCTTTGGCCTGAGCAGCTGTTTCATGGAAAAAGTGCGACTTGGTCAAGACCCATGGTTTCGGGAAAGCCGAGCATCAGGTTCATGTTCTGGACCGCCTGGCCCGAGGCCCCCTTCACCAGATTGTCGAGCGCCGAGCCAATAACGGCCCGTCCGGCCATCCGGTCAGGGGCAACTCCGATGAAGGTCATGTTGGAGCCGCGCACATGGCGCGTCTGCGGCATCTCGCCGAACGGCAGTATGTGCACGAACGCTTCGGCCGCATACACTTCGGCAAGCCGGGCATGGAGATCCTGCGGCCCCCTGCCCTCGGTCGCGCGCACATAGATCGTCGACAGGATTCCCCGGTTCATCGGAACGAGATGTGGCGTGAAGGTCGCCACGACCGAGCGGCCCCCCGCCGCCGAGAACTCCTGGTCGAGCTCCGCCATGTGCCGATGGTGGCCGACGCCATAGGCGTGAATCCCCTCCGACACCTCCGAAAACAGCATGTTTTCCTTCGCCGCCCTGCCCGCTCCGGTCATGCCGGACTTGGCGTCGATGACAATCTCGTCGAGATCGATCGCTCCCGCCTTGATCAGCGGCAGCAGCGGAAGCTGAGCGCACGTCGTGAAGCAGCCCGGATTAGCGAGCAGACGGCAGGTTTTGATCTCACGGCGATAGATTTCGGTGAGGCCGTACACGGCGTTTCTTTGCAGTTCAGGCGCTTGGTGCTCGTGGCCGTACCAGCGCGCATAGGCATTCGCGTCCCGCAGCCGGAAATCGGCCGATAGGTCGACAACTTTGCTACGCGGGGCCTGACCGATGAGGTGCCGGATCACGCTCTGCGTTGTGCCGTGGGGCAGCGCGCAAAAGACGAGATCGAGCCCGAGCGCCGCCCAATCCATGCCGTCCAGAGACGAAAGCTTAGGCAACGCGAATGGCGAGAACTGCGGAAAAACCTCGCGCATCTCGTGGCCGGCGCGCCGGTCCGCCGTCAACAGCGCGATCTCCGTTTGCGGATGGCGCAGCAGCAGCCGCACGCATTCCGACCCGGTGTAGCCCGAGGCGCCTAAGACGCCGATTTTCGCCTTTGTAGGCATTGCAAAAACCTTCGGGAGCGGCAATCAGGCACGAAGACTACATATATCGCATCCGCTGATGCTGCAGTGCACCCGAGCCGTGCTTTCGGGGACAGTTTGTGACCCAAAGCGGTCCTTCTCGCGAGCGCGGAACGCCGATTGATTTCCATTTCGGTCGTTTCGTCGGACACGCGCCGATCCAGACGATAGACATGCCGTCTATTGTCGTTGCTTGGCAAATTCTTTAGTTTGGAGAGCCGATGGCCTTCGCCAAACGCAAGCTCTCCAACGTGGTGCCGAGTTGTGCCACCGTACGTCTCCGAGCATTTCGCCGAGAAGTCGAATCAGCACTACCCGGCAAGGTCGCGCAAGTTGTGCTCTTTGGGTCCCGCGCCCGTGGCGACGCCCGCCGAGATTCCGACTACGACGTAGCTGTTTTCGTAAGAGACCTGAATAACCGGCGTTCGATTGACCACACCCTCGCCGACATGGCTTACCGACACATTTTGGCGGGGGTTCACATCCGCCCAGTGGCCGTTCCAGCCGACTATCTCGAATCCTGCCCCCGCGACATACTAGCGATGAACATTGCCCGCGATGGGATCCCCGTCCGATGAGCCGCGGCGGGAAAAGGCATCCACCCAAGAAGAAGCACATCAACAAACCCCGACCGGCGCCTGTCGTGCCATTGTCCGATAATGACCGCCTGAACGCGGCTCAGAGAGAGTTTGAGAAGGGGATGATCCATTTGATTGAGGCCGAGCGGCTCGCAGAGTGGGGTCGCGCACCGAACGCCTGTATCCACTCAGCCTACTATGCAATGTACCATTGCGCGTCGGCAGCCATCCTGGCCGCGGGCGGTGTCGGGAAACGTCGCGATGTCCCGAAGAGCCACGAGCACGTCATCCAGCACTACGGCAAGTTGGTCGACGGAATGCCCGGTCACCTAGGCCAATCTGGCATGGTGCTCAGCCGAGCGCGTTCAGACAGGATGGTTGCCGACTATGATCTGATCCGGGGCGCGGGCCCGCGCGACGCAGCGGACACGACCGCAGAAGCGCGGGGATTCGTCCATGCCTGCAAGGACAAGTGGGATTTCTACGACCATGTTACCGACCACCTGGACGATTAGGGTTTAGTCGGAGCACGGATGGCGTGTCTTTAAGGATTCGAACTCCAATCCAACTTGCACCGACATTGAAGGGTGGTTCGGCCATCGATCATCTTTGCCGTCCGGGGGTACTGGATTGCCCGGGTTCGAAGACGCGGCTGCAAGCGCCGCAGGTTCTCCGGCCGGGCAATGACAAAAGAAATGGACGCGATGATGTTGGATTGAAACCAATCGCTAAAGCACCGGATTCCACGGGATCGGCACTTCGAGATAGCCGGTCGAAGTCTTGTCGATATGCGCCGCCGACGGGAACGGGTAGTGATAGCCTTGCACCATCATCTTTTCGGCGGCGAGCATGTCATAGACCTTGCGGCGGGTCGCTTCCGCCTGCACCGGCTCATGGTCGTAGAAGGCATGCCAGCCGGGATGGCGCGCGAACAGGAATGGTGCGTGCGTCACATCGGCCTGGGCGTAGACCTTGGCGGAGCCTGACGAAAGGATGTGCGAGGTGTGCCCTGGCGTGTGTCCGGGGGTGCCGACGGCGAGCACGCCGGGCAGCACTTCCTTGTCCCACTCATAGGTGCGCAGGCGCTTGAGGACTTCTGGGTTCATGACCCGGCGGACATTGGTAAAATTGTCGGCGATCCGCTTGGTCGAGGAGCGGCTGCGCTCGCCATCATCCATCCAATATTTGTGTTCCGGCGCCGGGACGAGAATCTCGGCATTCGGGAAGGCGAGCGTGTTGTCGGCCTTGAGCAGCCCGTTAATATGGTCGCCGTGATAATGGGAAATCAGGACCGTATCGACTGCATTGGGATCAATCCCGGCGGCAATCAGGTTCGGCACCAATTGGCCGCTTTCGCCCTTGCTCGCCTTGTAGGCGGCTTCGCCGGTCCCGGAGTCGACCACCACCAGACGTGAACCGGTATTGATGACAATCGGATTATACGGATAGACGAAGGTCCCCGGCTGCATGAAGAGATCGCGCAGCGCCGCATTCACCTCCTCGACACTGGCATTGAGCACAAAAGCGGGCGTCACCGGCAGACGGTTGATGCCATCGCTGACCACGGTCACTTCGATGTCGCCAACCTTGTAGCGGTAGAAACTCGCGGCCTGCTTATCGGCCTGCGGAACGCCAGCCCGCACAAGGGTTGCGTGCCACAGACTTGCCGCGGCACCCGTTGCCGCCGCCGCGCCGGCCACCACGGTCCGCCTTGTCAGGATTGCCATATGGAAACCTCCCTCGATTGCTGTTTGCTGGGATATAGCACGGATCGGAGGGAGTGGGCGCGCCGGTGTGCTGCCGTCAGTGCCAAATAGCCCTGAAAAGCGCACCTGCGGCATCGCCGATCGTGAGCAGGATGGCGGCCCAGACGAAGGCGGAAAGGAAATTCGCGGCTTGGAAACGCCAATAGGGCAGCCTGAACACTCCAGCAACCAGCGGAACCGAGGCGCGAAGCGGTCCCGAAAAGCGTCCGATGAAGATGCCCAGCGCCCCCCACCGCTCGACGAAGCGTTCGCCGCGCGGAATGAAATCGGGATTGCGCGACAGCGGCCACATATTGCCGACTTTCGGTCCAAGTTTCAGCCCGACCCAGTAGGAGATCCAGTCGCCGAGCGCCGCGCCGACCGCGCCCGCTATCCAGACCGGGGCAAAGGCGATGCCGGCCGGACCGATCAAAATGCCGATGCCTACCAGTGCCGCCCAGCCCGGGACCAGCAGCGAAATAAAGGCCAGCGACTCGGCAAACGCGAGCACGCAGGCGATCGGCGCGGCCCACACCTCGTGCACGCGGACGAAATCGATTACCGCCTGGGCATATTGGTCGAACATTCCTCGGTTATAAGTCGAAACGGGCACCACGGGTCCGGTCGCGACTTGCGCTGGCTCCGCACAGTGATTGACTGCCACGGTCAAGGCTTTCAATGAGGATCACGGCTTTGAGGCGTGGCATAGTGGCTGTGCGATTCGGGCCTTGACTTGAGTTAACAAATCAGAAACGCATCGGAAGCTATTGATTAAATTTGAGCTTCTTAGTTGCAAGGCTAAAGGCTTGTGAGCTGGATCAAGAGCCATGGCAAAACCCGCAAAGCGAGTTCCCGACCTTTTCGAAGGGGCCCCGGCCCCAAGACGCAGTCGTGACACCGCCCCAGCTCCGGCTGCAGGTGACTACACCGCCCATGACATCGAAGTGCTTGAGGGGCTGGAGCCGGTGCGGCGCCGGCCCGGCATGTATATCGGCGGCACCGACGAAAAAGCGCTGCATCACCTGTTTGCCGAAGTGATCGACAATGCGATGGACGAGGCGCTTGCCGGCCATGCGAGCTTCATCTCGGTCGAGCTCGAGGCGGACGGCTTCCTGGCCGTGACCGATAATGGCCGCGGCATCCCGGTCGACCCGCATCCCAAATTTCCGAAGAAATCCGCCCTAGAAGTGATCATGTGCACGCTGCACGCCGGCGGCAAGTTCGATTCCAAGGTCTACGAGACCTCCGGCGGCCTCCACGGCGTCGGTGTTTCCGTCGTGAATGCGCTCTCGGAGCGTCTCGAAGTCGAGGTGGCGCGCGGCGGCCAGCTGTTCCGCCAGATCTATGAGCGCGGCAAGCCGCAAGGTGGGCTGGAGAAGCTTGGACGGACGCCCAATCGACGCGGCACCAAGGTCCGGTTCAAGCCCGACGGCTCGATCTTCGGCGGCCGCACCAAATTCAACCCGGTCCGCTTGTTCAAGATGTCGCGCGCCAAGGCGTATCTGTTCGGCGGCGTCGAGATCCGCTGGCATTGCGACAAGGAGCTGCTTCACGGCGTCGAGGATGTCGCCGAGGAGGAGACCTTTCACTTTCCCGACGGCCTCAAGGATTATCTCGCCACCACGATTGCGGGGCACACGCTGGTCCACCCCGATATCTTCACCGGGAAGGTGGGCCGCCCGGGGGCCAACGGCTCGGTCGAATGGGCGGTGGCGTGGAGCGCCGACGCCGACGGCTTCCTGTCGTCCTACTGCAACACGATTCCGACGCCCGACGGCGGCACGCACGAGTCCGGCCTCCGCGCCGCCCTGTCGCGCGCGCTGAAGGACCACGCCGAGCGGATGAACCAGGGCAAGCGCGTTGCCGCGGTCACGAGCGAGGACATCATGTCCGGCGCCTGTGCGATGATTTCGGTGTTCGTCCGCGAGCCCGAGTTCCAGGGCCAGACCAAGGACCGGCTCGCGACCGCAGAGGCGGCGCGCATCGTCGAGAACGCGGTCAAGGACCCGTTCGACCATTGGCTCGCCGGCAATCCGGTGCAGGCCAACAAGCTGGTCGACTGGGTCGTCGACCGCGCCGAAGAGCGCATCCGCCGACGCCAGGAAAAAGAGATCGCCCGCAAGAGCGCCACCCGAAAGCTTCGCCTGCCGGGAAAACTCGCCGATTGCAGCAATTCCGCCGCTGCAGGTGCCGAAATCTTCATTGTCGAGGGGGATTCCGCCGGCGGCTCAGCCAAACAGGCGCGTAACCGCGCCAGCCAGGCAATACTGCCGTTGCGCGGCAAGATTCTGAACGTGGCCAGCGCCGGCAAGGGCAAGCTCGCGCAGAACCAGCAGCTCGCCGACCTGGTGCAGGCGCTCGGTTGCGGCACCGGCCTCCATTATCGCGACGAGGATCTGCGCTACGACAAGGTCATCGTGATGACCGACGCCGATGTCGACGGCGCCCACATCGCCTCGCTGCTGATCACCTTCTTCTATCGCGAGATGCCGCAACTCATCGAGCATGGACATCTCTACCTTGCGGTGCCGCCGCTTTACCGGCTCTCGCACGGCGGCAAATCGTTCTATGCGCGTAACGACAAGCACAAGGATGAGATTCTCCGGCGGGAATTCCGCGCCAACGCCAATGTCGAGATCGGCCGCTTCAAGGGCCTTGGCGAAATGATGCCGGCGCAGCTCAAGGAAACCACCATGGACCCCGCCAAACGCACCCTGCTCAAGGTATTGCTGGTTCCCGACGACCGCGCCGACGCGGAGAAATCGGTCGAGCGGCTGATGGGGACCCGCGCCGAGGCGCGTTTCTCGTTCATCCAGGAGCGCGCCGAGTTCGCCCGCGAGGACCTCCTCGACGTGTAAGTCAGGTCAAAACAAATTCCTCGCAAACTCGAACTCACATTCGGGCCGGATTCCATGGCTCCCGCACGTCGCCATTTCGGTTGAAATTTGACTGATGTAGAATGACGATACCCGAGTCAAATTGGGGACCAACAACTGCGTGCATCGCTCAAATGCGCCGACACGAGAGGATAGTGAATATGAAATCAGGCGTAACCGCTTTGCTTGTAAGTTGCGTGGTTGTCACGGGCGGCGGTGTTGCCCTTGCGCATCATTCTTTCGCGATGTTCGACGCCGAACACCCGATTGAAATTTCCGGCACCGTGAAGGAATTCCGGTTCGTGAGCCCCCACACCGTCCTCGTGGTGGAAGTGACGGGCCCGGATGGCAGCGTCAAGGATTGGGCACTTGAAGGCGGGGCGCCTGGCCTCCTGGTACGGGAGGGAATGAATTCCAAGAGCTTGAAGCCCGGCGACGAGATCACCGTGACGATCAATCCTCTGCACAGCGGAGCCGCGGGCGGCGCCTATACGCCGCAACTGGTGAAGTTCAAGGACGGCCGGCCCGTCGCCAACCCGCGCTGAGGCGCTCGCGGCGCCCCCGGAACACCGCAGCGACTCGGACGAGGCACGTGTAATCCCATGGAGTATCAGCAATGCAGTTGCGAATGATGATCGCATCGCTTGGAATAGCCGCGGCCGTCAGCGCAGGCCCCACGGCTGCGCAGCAGCCGGTCGATCCCGGCAAATTCCCGCCAATTGCCGGCCAGTGGATGCGCGTCGGGCCGCTGGGCGTTTTCGACAATACCAAGCCCCCCGGCCGCGGTCAGCAGGCTCCTCTCACGCCGGAATATCAGGCGCTGTTCGAGGCCAATCTTGCCCGCGTGGCGAAGGGGGAAACCGGGGACGACCCGGTCGATACTTGCATACCCGAGGGCATGCCCAGGGCCATGAACCTCGTGCTGCCTATGGAGTTCGCGATCACGCGCGACACCACCTACATCTTGATGGAATATCTCAGCATGTTACGGCGCATCTATACGGATGGTCGTGACTTTCCGACCGATCAGGAGCCGTCATGGATGGGCTATTCGATCGGCAAGTGGATCGACACCGATGGCGACGGCCGCTATGACGAACTGCAAGTCGAAACGCGCAATCTGAAGAACCCGCGCACCTTCGATCCGAGCGGCCTTTTATTGGACAAGGATGGCGAGACCGTCGTCAAGGAACGGTTCTATCTGGACAAGACGAACCCGGACATCCTCTACGACGAGATCACGGTCCAGGACCACGCGCTCACGCGGCCATGGACCGTGCTGAAGAAAATGAGCCGCGGCAAGAACCCGATCTGGGTCGAGTCAATCTGCGCCGAAGGCAATGTGCATATCAGGATCGGCAACGAGCAGTACATGATCGGTGCCGATAACCTCCTGATGCCGATGGCAAAGGACCAACCGCCCCCCGACCTTCGTCATTTCAATGAAGGCGGCAAGTGACCTGCGACGGACGCCCAGCGGCTATTCCTGGACGCCCTCCACGATGTACTGGCGGGAGGTTGCCTCCCGTTCGCGGACGCCGACGATTTTGAGGTAGGCCGGCGACTGGCGCCATGCCTCGGCCTGCTCGAAACTGTCGAACACGCTGATGACGATGCGGCCCTTCGGCGGCTCGCCTTCAACCGCTTGGCTGCGCCCGCCGCGAACCAGATAGCGGCCGCCGAACGGCTCGACCGTGGCTTGCGCGTGGGCGGCGTAATCGCGCTGGAACGCTTGCCTGTCGCCGGTCACATCGACCTCGGTGACGATGTAGGCCTTGGCAGCGCTCGCCTTGCGCGCGGTCGCGGCGCTGCCGGCCGCTGCGCCCAGGATCGCTGCAACCAGCGCCGTACCGCATGTCTCCAGCAGCATCTTATCCTCCCTCGTTTGCAAAATGATCGGTTCAGCCTTCCGAGAACAGATGGCGGTAAAGCGTAGGCGCAATAAGCGCAGCGCATTGCGCCGCTTCGAAATGATGGAGTTCACGCCTCCGAGAACAGACGGCGATAGATTTCCGGCAGGCGCGGCGAGATATCCTCGGAGATCAGTCCGGGCCCGGCGGCCGTCGCCACCTCTCCATGCAGCCAGACCGCCGCAGCAGCGGCTTCGAAAGACGGCATGCCTTGCGCGAGAAGGCCCGTGATCAGCCCAGCGAGCACGTCGCCAGTGCCGGCGGTGGCGAGCCAAGGAGGTGCGTTGACGTTGATCGCAACGCGCCCGTCGGGTGCCGCGATCGCGGTATCGGCGCCCTTGTGCACGACGACGGCGCCCGAGAGGCCCGCGGCCGCCCGCGTCGCCAAAATTTTTGAGGCGGCAGCCGAGGGGATGTTTTCCAGCGATTCATCGAAGAGCTTGTGGAACTCGCCCGAATGCGGGGTGAGGACGGCCTTGCCGTTGCGCGTCAGTGCGGTGAAGAGGGGCCTCGGAAAATCGGCAAAGCTCGTCAACGCGTCGGCATCAAGCACGGCCGCACGCTCACCGTTGAGTGCCGCGAGCGCCATCTCCCGGGTACGCAGGCCGACGCCGGCGCCTGGGCCGATGGCCACCACATTGTGCCGGCGGTCGGCGAGCAAAACTTCAAGTTCCGCCGCGGCGTCCACCGGACGCACCATCACCGCAAGATTGCTGGCGGCGTTGACCGCGAGCGCATCGCGGGGCGAGGCCAGGGTGACGAGGCCGGCGCCGGCCCGCAGGGCCGCCATCGCCGCGAGCCGTGCTGCGCCGGTGTAGGAAATCGTCCCCGAAACGACGACGGCATGGCCACGACTGTATTTGTGATCCTGCAAACCGGGAAAAGGGAAATGGTCCCGCCACAGGGGCGGCGCGTTCTCGAACGCCGACGGCCTGATGGCGCGGAGGACTTCTCCCAAAATCCCGATGTCCGCGACCTCGACCTGGCCGCAATAGATGCGGGCGGGGAGCAGCACATGCCCTGGCTTTTTGCGGAAGAAAGTGACGGTTCGCGCCGCCTTGACGGCATCCCCCATGACGGCCCCGGTGGTGCCATTGATGCCGCTCGGCAGATCGACGGCCACGACCGGAACCTGGCTCGCATTGATCGCGTCGATCGCGGCGAGCGCCTCTCCGGTGACCGGCCGATCGAGGCCGGCGCCGAATAACGCATCGATGATCACACGTGCACCCCCGAAATCGGGTGCGGTGCCGACGGTGTCATCCCAAGCGGCCATCGCGTCGCGCGCATCTCCTTTGATGCGATCCGATTTGCCGACGAGGTACGTCTCGACCCTGTAATCGGCGTCACGCAGATGGCGGCCGGCGACAAAGCCGTCGCCTCCATTGTTTCCCGTGCCGACGACGACCACGACCTTGCTCCCCGGCGGGTGCCGCGCCATCACGACCCGCGCGACCGCCTCCCCTGCCCGTTCCATCAGGGAGCGGCCGGTGATCCCTGCGGCGATCGTGCGCCGATCGGCGTCCGACATCTCGTCATTGGTCAAAAGTTCAAGCATGCGGAGAAGAGGCCTGCAGGTTGGTCGCTACGGTGTCCACAAGACCGGCAATCGCCTATTTCGTAACCTGGTGAATGGAGAGGCTCCGCATTTCTGCCTATTTAATAATCTCTATGCATATTTTTTAATCATCGAACACACGTTATATCCACGAGCTGCCGGAGCAAGTTCACGCAGGAGGCTAGGAACCGCGCGATTTTACGGCGCCGGTGACGTTGGCACGGACCCTGCTAATCAGCGTGCAGTCCGGAATACAGGACCGAGGAAACACGCGCAGGTTGTCCTTCTTGCGCGGGCCAGGGACGAACGCGATGAAGAAGATCGAGGCAATTATCAAGCCTTTCAAACTCGATGAGGTGAAGGAGGCTCTTCAGGAGGTGGGGCTGCAAGGAATTACCGTGACGGAAGCCAAGGGGTTTGGACGGCAGAAGGGGCATACCGAATTATACCGCGGCGCTGAATACGTTGTCGATTTCCTGCCGAAGGTGAAGATCGAGATCGTGCTGAGTGACGAGATGGTCGACAAGGCGGTCGATACGATTCGCCGGGCGGCGCAGACGGGACGGATTGGCGATGGAAAGATTTTCGTCTCCAGGATAGACGAAGCCATTCGCATCCGGACCGGCGAATCCGGGCTCGATGCGATCTAGAACTCAATGCCATTTAGCGGTCGCGGGTCGGCTGCGGTGTTGTTGAGAGTGCCAGAGAAAGAGGAATGAGGACAATGACGAGCGCGAAAGACGTGATGAAGATCATCAAGGACAATGATGTCAAATATGCGGATTTTCGTTTCACGGACCCGCGCGGCAAGTGGCAGCATGTGACATTCGACGTTTCGATCATCGAGGATGACACTTTCACTGAAGGGCAGATGTTCGATGGCTCCTCCATTGCCGGCTGGAAGGCCATCCATGAGTTCGGACATGTGCCTGATGCCGGACCCGGCCTCCGCCTGCATCGACCCATTTTTTGCCGAGACGACGCTGGTGCTGGTTTGCAACGTGTTGGAGCCGACCACGGGCGAACCCTATTCGCGCGACCCGCGCGGCATCGCGCGCAAAGCTGAAGCGATGGTCAAGTCGATGGGGGTCGGCGACACCATCTATTTCGGCCCGGAGGCCGAGTTCTTCGTGTTCGACGACGTGCGTTACAGCGTCGAGCCATACAATACCGGCTTCAGGGTCGATCAGACAGAATTCCCAACCAATTCGTCGACCGAATATGAAGGCGGCAATCTTGGCCACCACATCCGCACCAAGATGGGTTATTTCCCCGTTCCGCCGCAAAACTCCATGCAAGATATGCGGTCCGAGATGCTCGCCGCCATGGCGAAGATGGGCGTCAAGGTCGAAAAGCACCACCATGAGGTGGCCTCCGCTCAGCACGAGCTCGGGATGAAATTCGCTCCCATGGTCACGATGGCTGACCAGCTTCAGATCTACAAATATTGCATTCAGCAGGTCGCCCAGATCTACGGCAAGACCGCTTGCTTCATGCCGAAGCCGGTCTACGGCGACAACGGCTCCGGAATGCACTGTCACCAGTCGATCTGGAAGGACGGCAAGCCGGTCTTCGCGGGCAACAAATATGCGGACCTTTCGGAAACCTGCCTGTCCTACATCGCCGGCGTCATCAAGCACGCAAAAGCGATAAACGCGTTTACCAACCCGACGACGAATTCCTACAAGCGTCTGGTGCCCGGCTTCGAAGCGCCGGTCCTGCTCGCCTATTCGGCACGCAACCGTTCCGCCTCATGCCGGATTCCGTGGACCAATTCACCGAAGGCCAAACGCGTTGAGGTGCGTTTCCCAGACCCACTCGCCAATCCTTATCTCGGGTTTGCCGCGATGCTGATGGCAGGCCTCGATGGCGTCAAGAACAGGCTCGACCCTGGCCCCGCCATCGATAAGGACCTCTATGACCTCCCGCCGGCCGAACTCAAGCAAATCCCGACCGTGTGCGGCTCGTTGCGCGAGGCGCTGAGCTGCCTCGATGCCGACCGCGGTTTTCTCAAGGCCGGCGCTGTGTTCGATGACGATTTCATCGACGCCTATATCGACCTCAAGATGGGGGAAGTGATCCGTTTCGAGCACACCCCTCACCCGGTCGAATACGAGATGTACTACTCCTCCTGATCAACCTGTTCCTCCCAGGGATCGCACTGACGGTCCTCACCTGAGCGCCCTCGAGGCGCTCCTTTTTTTCTCGGGAGCAAAGTACGTAGCCCGGTTGAGCGCCATTCACGGCCCCAGCGTTGTCGAAACATCGGCGCCGGCGCGAAATCCGGGATCGGCGGATGAGGCACTCAGGGGCCCGGGTTTCGCGAGCCCGCGAAACCCGGGCTTCAGCGCTGTACAAACGAGAATCAGTCCGACTTCGGCACCCGCTCCATCTCGGCGCGCACCTTCTGCAGCAGCTCGGCATTGTGGGGGTCCTTGCCGACCCACGCATCGAGAACCGCTGCGAAGGCAGCATCGGCGGCGGCGGCATCGGCGGCTGACGGCGTTACCACGGTACGGCCGGGATCGGATTTCGTCTGCGCGATCAGAAGCCGGTTCGTCGCCTCGTATGTTTCCAGGAATTGGCGGGCCGCCCATTCCCCGCTGTATTTGCGAATAATCTCCTGCGCACGGGCGGGAAGACTGTCGAATTTCTTGCGATTCATGACAAAGGCGAGCGGCGTGCCGCTGGTGTACTGCAGATAATGATGCGTCGCGATGCGTCCAATTCCATACTCGTACAACCCGGAAATCGGCGACAATGCGACGTCGATTGTGCCCTTGGCAATGGCCTCCTGGCTCTGGTTGATCGGCATGATGACCGGCAACATGCCGAGCCTTCCGAGAGCGTCGGCCTCCATGACGTTGTTGACCCTGATCTTCTGCCCCTTCAAGTCCTGCAACGAGTTGATCGGCAGCCTGCCGTGAAACGTTTCCCGATCGGTGACGTAGGCGCCGAGCGTGATGTAATCCTCGTAACCGGCGAGCGCGCCTTCGGCGACGAGCCGCGTGTACACAAAGGTCGCCTGGCGAACATCGTTCAAAAGGCCCGGCATTTCGATAACAGCGGTGTCCTTGAACCTGGAGGGCCAGTAACCGGGCACGATGAAGCCGAGATCCACCGTCCCATCGAGCACCATCTGGGCCTGCTGTGTCATGTCCCTGTTGATTGCGCCGCTGGTATAGACCTCGATTTCGATGCTGCCGCGCGCTTCGGCATTGACGGCTTCCACGAATGGCTTGAGTGCGCCCAGGAAGATTACCGTGCGATCCGACGAATGATAGGTCGCCTTGAGCTTGATCGGCGCGTTCGCTGGCATTGCGGCGCCGCTGCCGAAAACCATCACCACGGTCGCGAGGCAGATCGACGACAGGCACGAAACCAGGATGTTCATCGTCCTTCTCCCAAACCTCGATCCAACTCCATCCCCCGATCCAGCGCGACGCCGCTCAAGCGGGATGCGTTCAACTTGAAAGCGTCCCGCTCGGCTTCCGTTAACCTGGCGCATGACCTTGTACGAAAAATCTGCGGTTTTTCGGGATCATGCGTTACCCCGCCACACGCAGCCTCGTGTCGCCGACCAACGGCGGACGGTTCGGCCCATCGAAAAACTCTGACATCAGCCGTGAGGGAATTTCCATCGCCGCCATGGGCCGCCCGAAATAGTATCCCTGAACTTGGTCACACCCGACGTCGCGCACGAAGGCCGCCTGCGCCTCGGTCTCGACCCCCTCGACAGTGACGCCCATGTTCAGCGAGTGGGCAAGACCGATGATCGTCTTGACGATGGTCCGCACGCTCATCTCGTTGGCGTTCAGGTTCTGCATGAAGGATTGATCGATCTTGATCTTGTCGAACGGGAAGCGCCAAAGGTAGCGCAGGCTCGAATAGCCGGTCCCGAAATCGTCCATCGCGATGGAGACGCCGAGGTGCTTGAGCCGCACAAGTTCGGCAAGCACCGCCTCGGTATCGCGGAGCAACAGCGTTTCGGTGATTTCGAGTTCGAGCCGGTGGGGAGCAAGACCGGAGCGCTCCAACGCTTCCGCCACCTCTTTATAGACATTGCCATTTTCGAACTGCGCCGGAGAAAGATTGACAGCAACGGTGAGATGCGATGGCCATTGCGCAGCGGTGGCGCAAGCGCGGCGAAGCACGAACGAGCCGATGACCGAGATAAGGCCCATCTGTTCTGCCACCGGCACGAACAAGCTCGGCGGCACCGGCCGGCCGCTTTCGTCGTCAAGCCGCAACAGCGCTTCGAAACCCGCAAGACGTCCGTTCGGCATCCCGACGACCGGCTGGAAATGAAGCTCGAATTCCTGCCGGGCTGCCGCCTCGCGAATGCGCTTTTCGAGCTTCATGCGCCCGCAGAGCTCGGCGTTCATGTCCGCGGTGAAGACGCGGAAACGGTTTCGGCCTTCCTCCTTGGCGCGTTCGAGAGCGAGCTTCCCGCACCTGATGAGCCGTTCCGCTTCGACATTGCCGCGCGGCGCGAGTACCACGCCGACGCTCGCCGTCAAGGCGATGGCGTGGTCGTTGATCACGAACGGGTTGCACATTGCAGCGATCGCTTCCCGCGCACGCTGCTCGGCCGCGGCAATTCCGGCGACCTGGAGATCGACGATCACGAACTCGTCGCCGCCAATACGAGCCAGTATGTCGTTGCCTTTGACAGTTTCGCGCAAGCGCTCGGCGGCCGCCCTGATGACCGCATCCCCTATACTATGGCCGAGCGTCTCGTTAATGGATTTGAATCGGTCGAGGTCGATATAATGCAGCGCAACCCCGTCGTCGCCGTCGTTGCGCGCCAACGCCTCCGCCAATTCGCCGATGAAGGTGCTGCGGTTCATCAGCTGCGTCATGCCGTCGTGTCGCGAGAGGAAACGTATTTCGGCGTCGGCGCGCTCTTTTTCGCGGGTGCGGCGATACCAAGCGGCGGCCGGGACGGCGAAGGCCAGTCCGGTGAAAAGGCTGATGCCCATGGCCACGCTCAGGAAGGCGGCCGCGAAGCGCTCCCGTTGCGCAGTTTGATCGACATAGGCGGCGACCGTCGCGATCAGCCGACCGTTGGCAACGATCGGGACGAAAGCTTCGGAAAACAGGGATGGCAGGCCGTCGCTGCCGCCGCTGCGGACGGCGACGACCGGATGCCCAAGGCGGCCGGCGGTCGCGGCCTTATCGCTGCGCACTGCAATATTCACAGGCGCAATCTGCCGATTGTCCGCAATCAACTGGGAATAGCCCTCGCCATTATAGATGACATAGCGGAACACGAGGCCCAGTTGTCGCGCCCAGGTGAGATATTGCAGGCTCAGTGATGACGGCTTTTCACCGCCGGCGATCTGTTCAAGGTCGCGAACATTTTCCGCAAGGCTCAGTGCCCAGCGTTGCGCCGTGGAGGTGGCCTCTTCATAGAGGAGATAATCGGTTGTCCATTTGCCGGCGAAAAATGTCCCGGTGACCAACGCGAGAAGTACCGCCACGATGATCAGCAGGCTTCGATTAATAGCCATGGACCGTTAATTCCGCTTCGGTCGGTCGCCGAGTATGACACCTGCCTGGTATCCGGATTGCTCGCACAATGACAAAAATAATCATTTCACCAGGAATGGTTGCCGAAATATGAAAATCCGGCGAAGCTTGCGATCCGTTCACAGCAAAATCAGGATCAACATCACCAGCGCCGAAACGGCAATGGCCGACAGCAGGATGCGCAACCTAACAAAATAACGTTGCACGGAGATTTGGCTGCTTTGCGAAACTGCCCGCCCCATGCTGTCGGAGGAAAGTGTACGCAGCTGCGCGCACGCAACGCCGGCCCGATCGAGGCGCGCCTGCAATTCGCCGAGGCGATCGTCAAAACTTCGTGCGCTTTCGAATTGCGGCATGCACGCGGACCATAGATGTCGCGGGTAAACAAGCAGTTTGCCTCTGCACAAATCCGCGCGGTCGTCCAAGCAGGCAGGGGCGGCAAATTCGCCCTCATCGGCATCCTCGAAACTTGGATCGCATGCGTGGATTTCGGAATCATTTCCGCGCGCCATGCGGATCATTTGTCGCGTGGCAAAGGCGGCCGAGACGCCGGATTTGGGAGGCGCGGTGGTGACGTCCGCCTGCGAGATCGGTCCGGGGGATCAGCCGCCCTGGGCGGCAACCTGGCGTACTTTGTAGAACCTGAGAACGCGCTGCGCAGTCGCCATCTGCAGCCGGTGAAACTCAAGTCGCACGCCGTCGTGGCGGTCCGGCGGCATTGTTCTCCAGCTGGAGCTTCGTCGCATCACGCAGCGCGTCGTTTCCCAATTAAATCCGGCGGCCTTGACCAGGATGAGCAGCGGTTCGGTCAACGGATTGAAAAAAGCGCGCTCCACCACTTCGATCGGTACATCGCAGCATGAAGCGAGCCCCACTACGAGCTCCTGGAACCGTCCCTCATTTGCAAAGGCGGCCATTCGCTGTTGATCGAGCTTTTTCACCTTGCGCAACGCATCGATGGCGATCTTCGCGGCGTTGTAATCGATGGGCGGTTCTGGACGTCCGTCGCCGGATTCGGCGGCGATGCGCGAAACAATTTCGCCGATCTCATCCGCAAGGTGCGGATTAATGGCGGCAAGGCGATATTGCACGGTTGCGCTGGCGGCGCTGATCAGTTTGGCGAATTGGTCCCGCGGCAGGTCCCGCCGCGCGCCCACTGCTTCGGCAAGCACATCGTCGCCTTGCGAGCGCTCGACCAGTCCGCCAAAGCCGCGTTCGGAAAAACGCGCACCGTTATTCCTTGCCAAAACGCGCACAACGTTCTGATCGCCTCGTTCGACCAGGGCATCGGTTACGGTTGCCTCGAGGCTGCGTCGCCGAGAAATGGCCAAGAGGTGACCTTGGCCCTTGGTCTTTGCAATTTCGACGAGATCGTCGTCTGCGAGGCGCAACGACTGGGTCAGGATCGGGGCCGCAACTTCGGGGTCATCATGAGAACCGAGCGATTTAACGATGCCGGGCGGCGCGCTCGGCACTGGCGCGAGCCGGCTCGACAGCTGCGCGAGCACCTTCGAACTCGATTCCCTGCACCAGCCTGCCGAACACATCGTCGAACACCGCAACGTGATCCGATGCGTAGTAAGCGGCGTTGTCGACGAACAGATCGGACACCCGCCGCAGCATCGCAACGCGAGCTTCCGGCACCTGTCCCTGAATCGCAACTTCGAGGTCGGACATCAAAGTTGCGATGCTGTCCATTTGTCGCTCCCTGAGGCGACGCGCACTGGGCTGCTCGGTAAAACGCGGCAACCCCGGCGTTACGGTTGCCGTTTTGCCCAAACAGCGGCGCATCGGAGACCCTGATCCATGGCCCCGAGATGCTCACGCTATCCGCAGGAAGTTTATTTTTGCTTGTCATGCCACGCCGCGCGCCTTCGGCGCCGCCGCGGTCAGCGCAATGATCCCGGGAAATGGCAGACTTTTCGGGATCATGCGCTGCCGTCCACCTCGAGCCGAAAAGCAGATCGTAGCGCCGGTCCATCCCCGCCATCGGCCGAGCGGCACGGGTTGATGTGCCCTCTGCGCAACGAGTGAACATGGAGAACGGGCAAGCGCCAAGGCGCCCGACGACACTGCGTGAAACGACAACACGATGACGCCTCGGCGCCGAGCGAGCTCGAAAGCCGAGCCTGCCGAGGCCGACGTGCGATCAGCGCTTGGAGAACTGGAAGGAACGGCGGGCCTTTGCCTTGCCGTATTTCTTGCGCTCGACGACACGGCTGTCGCGGGTGAGAAAGCCGCCGCGCTTGAGGACACTGCGCAACTCAGGCTCGAAATTTGTGAGCGCTTTGGAAAGACCGTGCCGCACCGCACCCGCCTGCCCCGACAAGCCGCCGCCGGAGACCCGGCAGGTGACATCGTATTGTCCATTCCGATTGGCGACGGCGAGAGGTTGGCCGATCAGCATGCGCAGAACCGGGCGAGCGAAGTAGACTTCGAATTCGCGGTCGTTGACAGTGATCTTGCCGGCGCCCCGGCTGATCCATACGCGCGCGACAGCGTCCTTGCGCTTGCCAGTGGCATAGGCGCGGCCGTGGCGGTCGAGCTTTTGGATATATTTGGGAGTCTCGGGCGTCGCCGGCTTCAACGTCGATAGCTGATCGAGAGACTGGATGGTCTCGGCCATGCTCACGCACTCCTCAGATTTTTGCGGTTCATCGCCCCGACATCAAGCGTTTGCGGAGCTTGCGCGGCATGGGGATGCTCAGGTCCCTTGTACACGCGCAAATGGCCGAGCTGACGTCGGCCGAGCGGCCCGCGCGGGAGCATCCGCTCCACCGCCTTTTCGACAATCCGCTCAGGGAACCGCCCTTCAAGGATAAATTTGGCGGTCCGCTCCTTGATACCGCCGATGAACCCGGTGTGATGCCGGTAGACCTTGTTCTGCACCTTGCGGCCGGTCAGCACGACATGCTCGGCATTGATCACGATGACATTGTCGCCGCAATCCACGTGGGGCGTGTAGGTCGGCAGGTGCTTGCCACGCAGCCGCATCGCGATGATGCTCGCAAGCCGGCCGACAACAAGACCCTTGCCGTCGATCATGACCCATTTCTTTTCGACTTCGGCGGGTTTTGCCGAATAGCTCTTCATGGCATCATCCTTTGCCAGGGCACCCTGCCGGAGCGCCGCGATGGACTACGACGGTGATTGAAGCAGGCGGGCGGCGTCGGCCGATGCGCTCCGCCGGTCGCGGCCGGTGTCTAGCGGATCGCCGTACGGGGGTCAAGCAGTGGACGATTTGCAAGTTCCTTCAGCATCTTGAGCGCTAGGTATTATAGTAGGAGCATTAGCCGTTATCCCCGGTTTGGGAACCTGAATCCCTGCAAGCAGGGCGGCGCCGCAGGTCCGCCCGGCGCTTTCCGAGGCGATAGGGCCGGGTCTGATGACTTCTGAGGAGGACTGCGCAATTGAATGCCCTGGTTGCCTCCCCGACCGTCCCGGACGGACAGGCGCTTCGTCGCGTCGACGATGACGGCGTTGCGTTGGTCACGCTCTGCCGCCCGGCTTCGCGCAACAGCCTAAGTCATGCGATGCTGGAGGAGTTCTCAATGCTGTTGGCGGCGATCCGAGCCGACGATCGCGTCCGCGTCGTGATCCTCGCCGCCGAGGGACCGGTATTCTGCGCAGGCCACGATTTGCGCGAAATGACGGCCCACCGCGCCGATCCCGATGATGGGCGCGGCTTCTTTACTGCGCTGTGGAAGCACAGCAACGCCACCATGCAAGCCATCGCGTCGCTCCCACAGCCGGTCATCGCTTGTGTCCAGGGTGCAGCTGCCGCCGCCGGGTGCCAGCTCGTTGCCAGCTGCGATCTCGCGGTTGCTTCCGAAATGGCGCGCTTCAGCACGCCCGGAGTGGGTATCGGCCTATTCTGTGCAACCCCGATGGTGCCGCTGGCCCGCAACGTGGGGCGCAAGCACGCCCTGGAAATGCTCTTGACGGGCGACGCCATGACCGCCGCCAACGCGCTGCGCATCGGATTGGTCAATCGCGTCGTGCCAGCTGGCGAGGAGTTTGCCGAGGCGATGCGCCTTGCGCGTCGCATAACCTCGCGTTCGCCGTCCGCCATCAAGTTGGGCAAACAGGCGTTCTATGCCGGTATTGGATTGCCGCAGAACGAGGCCTACGACCAGGCCTGTCGGATCATGGTGGAAAACATGTTGAATGCCGAAGCGAGGGAAGGCATTGATGCGTTCCTGGCTAAGCGCCCTCCCTCATGGGAGACGTGATAATCCGGCGGTAGCGAGGGATCTCAGTCACCGCCCTGAACCGATGAAGGCTGCCGCCCGGGGGTTGCTACCGCTCATCGCTCAACACCAACCGAGACCGATCTCGACCTGTAGGAGACCTCATGACCCAGCGCATCGTGCTCGCACTTGCCCTGTTTATCTCGCTTACTTGGGGCTTGCCGAACCGCGCTTCGGCGGAGACCGCAGCGGAACGCCGGGCGTGCGCCAATGACGCCCAGACGCACTGTCCCGATGAGATTCCCGATCGCGAAAAGGTGTATGCGTGTCTCGTCCAGAAGGTGAATTCGCTCACGCCGGCCTGCAAGAAGATTATCACCGAATGGTGAAGTCCGGCCGCAAGCCCTGATCCCCGCTGCGAAGCGCGGGGTCCGTTGCTGGTATTTTCGCCGGGTGCGCCTGAGCGCGCACCCGCGCCGTACGGCCGCGGACATTCGGCGATGAATTACGACGACTACAGCGACGCTTACATCCGCGATATACTCGGCTCGGTAAAGACGATCGCCATGGTGGGCGTTTCGGCGAATTCGAGCCGGCCAAGCTATTTCGCGTTCAAGTACCTTCTACAGCGCGGCTATCGCATGATCCCGGTAAACCCCGCGCTGGCCGGGAAAGAGTTGCTCGGACAATGCGCCGCTGTCTCGCTCTCCAGCATCGCCGAGCCGATCGACATGGTCGACATCTTCCGCGCCTCCGAGCACGTGCCGGACATCGTCGATCAGGTCTTGCACATGCAGCAGCGGCCGCGGGTGGTCTGGATGCAGCTCGGGGTACGCAATGATGCCGCGGCCCACCGCGCCGAAGAGAACGGGATCAAGGTGGTGATGAACCGTTGCCCGAAGATCGAATATGCCCGCTTGTCTTCGGAGATTTCCTGGATCGGGGTGAACTCGCGAACGCTCAGTTCGCGCAAGGTGCCGTTGGCGGGCCGCGGCCTGCAGCGAATGTCGCTCAACTACTCGACGATTCCCGGCGCCAGGACGGCCGCATTCGACGCCGGCAGCGGCGCGACAACCGGCGAGTCATGACCGACGGAGGTCGCGCGGCCTTTTAACGGAGTTACAGAAGAATGATCTTTCGGGTGGTGCCCCACCCCCTCACCCGGTCGGGCCTTCGGCCCTCCCACCCTCTCCCCCTCCCGCCCGGCGGAAGAAGTTAGTCTCAAAGTCTTGGCGGGAGGGGGAGAGCGAAGAGGAAGCGCACGCCACCGCGGGCGTTTCCGAGGGTGAGGGGGGGTGGGCACGCTCTGAATCACTGAGCCTCTGAAAGTTCGCCATGTCCGAAAGCACTCCGGAGCGCACGCCTGGCTTCGCCACGCTCGCCGTTCATGCCGGGTCGCGTCCGGACCCGACCACCGGGGCGCGGGCAACGCCGATCTATCAGACCACGTCATTCGTTTTCGACGATGTCGATCACGCCGCTTCGCTGTTCGCCCTGCAGACGTTCGGCAACATCTACACGCGGATCGGAAACCCCACCACGGCGGTGCTGGAGGAACGCGTCGCCGCCCTCGAAGGCGGCACTGCCGGGCTTGCGACGGCCTCCGGACATGCGGCGCAGGTGCTCGCCATGCATGCCTTGATGAGTCCCGGCGATGAGTTCGTCGCCTCGAACCGGCTCTATGGCGGCTCGATCAACCAGTTCAATCACACGTTCAAGAATTTCGGCTGGACCGTGGTGTGGGCCGACGCCGACGATCCCGCGAGCTTCGAACGGGCGGTCTCGCCGAAAACCAAGGCCGTCTTCATCGAATCGATCGCCAATCCGGGCGGCATCATCACCGATATCGGCGCCATTGCCGCCGTGGCGCGGCGTGCCGGCATTCCCCTCATCGTCGACAACACGCTCGCAACTCCTTATCTGTGCCGGCCGCTCGAACACGGCGCCGACATCATCGTCCATTCCATGACCAAGTTCCTCGGCGGCCACGGCAATTCGATCGGGGGAATGATCGTTGACGGCGGCACCTTCGATTGGTCGCACAGTGGCCGCTATCCGATGCTGTCGCAGCCACGGCCCGAATACCAAGGCATCGTCTTGCATGAAACGTTCGGCAACTTTGCCTTTGCGATCGCATGCCGCGTCCTTGGCTTGCGGGACATCGGGGCGACGTTGTCCCCGTTCAACGCTTTCCTGATCCTCACCGGCATCGAAACCCTGCCGCTGCGCATGCAGCGTCACTGCGAAAACACCGCAGCCGTCGCCGATTTCCTCGTTGCCCACCCGCAGGTGGCGTGGGTGAGCTATCCCGGGATTCCCAGCGACCGCTATCACGCGCTTGCGAGAAAATACACGCCGAGGGGAGCCGGCGCAGTGCTCACGTTCAGCCTCAAGGGAGGCTATGACGCCGGAGTGAGGCTCGTCTCGAATGTGAAGCTGTTTTCCCACCTCGCCAATATCGGCGATACCCGCTCGCTCATCATTCACCCGGCATCGACCACCCACCGCCAGCTTTCCGATGCGCAGCGGGCGGCAGCCGGCGCGGGGCCGGACGTGGTGCGGCTATCGATTGGGATCGAAGATAAAGAGGATATCTTGGCCGATCTCGCGCAGGCGCTTGCGGTCGCGTGAGACTTAGAGCGGGATGCGTTCAGGTTGAATCGCCTCGCGCTGACGTCGCCATGCGTTTCGGTTACGGGCAGGGATTGGGCTAACCGTGCAGCGCATCGATGCATGGATTCAATTGCATGCGTCAATTCCAAATCTGACGAGTTCATGGAAACTTCCATATCTCGGCAGCCCTCTTAGCCAAATATGCCTGCCTATGGTCGATTTCCCTTCAATTCCATTCAGTGTTCTCGGCTAGCTTCTTCGTCGTCAACAAATCCGAAGTCGCATATATCTCCCGTTTCTTTGAGAAGCCGTGGTTCCCTAAATCATTATTTCTCAATTCGTTAACAAGGCAAAGATTTCCCAATCTCTCCACGCACTCAGTAACAATGAGTTGGTCACCGTTGACAACGCTTTTCCAATCCTTTCCTGGGTTGCGCGGAAGAATATGCTCCAACGTTAATTTTGACGGCTTCAATTCGCTGCCTGCTTTACCTTTTCTTATTGGGCGTTCATGTTCTTCGATTTTGCCTAAAACAAATAGCGTCTTGCTGCTTGTGGCGTTCTCATATTTATCGAGATTCTCTCTAAATTCAGCGTCAGTTCCGTATGGCTCAGCCAAATAATCAAAACCGTCCTTCGTTGATTTTACTTCCCTGGCCCAAATTGCTTGCGCCAGCCGCGCACAAGTGCGTTCTATTATCCCTGGTCGGCCCATTCTTACAATTTGCCAACGGATTATGATGACCTGAAGCAACCAAAGTAACTTCTCTAGGTCACCGGCAGAAAACCGCTTTACCCCAGACAGGACAACTGGCCTGACCAATTTTGACCCCAAGAGTCGCAAATCAGTTACAAGTTGCCGCACGCGGTCGCTGTGCGGCCTCCAAACCGCATCATCAGCCAAATCCAGCGCCGCAAAATGTTCAGCTCCCTCCAGCATGTCTTGCGACATCTCTTTCGCTTGTTGAGGCGCCTTGCAGGCGTTCTTAACGCCGTCAAAAATATCATCTGTATATGCAAGTCCATGCCTCGATATCCAATATGTTTTAAGGAAATCCTCCTGTTTTGATTCTTTTAGAGTATCCGACAATTGGCTCCATCTGCGCTCTAATTGATCTAGCGCAGAGCTGGACTCCTGATGGGCAAGACCAAACATATGGTTCTTAACCAAATCTATGGCTGATAAATCCATCCCTCGGTCGTTCAAAGTTTCAAACACCTTGAATGCGTTTAACTCATTTGGGACGGTCAATCTAACAACAATAACCTTTTCTCTCATAAATATTATCAAATCGGAGAAATACGTCGCAGCCGTGCTCGTTTTTTCCTCAGCTAATTTCGCGATCCTATCATGGATATATACGATCGCATCAAGCAAGGGGAATGTATTGTGGTTCTTATTCGTATAGCGAAGTCTCTCCGTAATCAAATGTATGGGGCTTCCACTAACTACAAACTCCTGAAACACTTCGTCATTGTTTAGGTTAAGTGTTAATTTTGGCCGGGGAGAAGTCTCTCCATAATCGGTGCGACCAACGAAATCGTATTGAAGATTATTAGCTGTTTCCGCTGTGCCGACAGTTGCAAACCATGCGCGTAATGCCGAAAACATTATGATGGCCGTTGCTAAGCGTTGCTGTCCATCGAGAACGCGTAATCTTCCATCCTCCTCTCTCATAAAAACCATCAGGCCGATGAAGTAGTAGCGGTCATTTCGATCTCGCGCTGCGATGAGGTCATCAAAGAATTGCTCAACTCGGTCCCTGTCCCACTTGTAGTCCCTCTGGTGAGTAGGGACGAAGAAGCGATTATCAGCGATGAGCCTCCCTAGTCCCGGAGTTGGGGCTTCAGAAATGGAGATTGCGCTACTCATTTTCCTCTCTCCGTAATTGACGACCTTTCCGGGCGCCTGAGCAACCGCGTCCAGATTTCAACGGACGCGCTGCGCTCGTACGTGGATGCGATCGAAGAGTCCTTTGGTGCCGACGTGGACTACGGGCAGATTGTTAAATTTTACGATGCCGAGCCTATCGGGGCCGGCCGGTATTCACCGCCGCAAGTGACAGGTGCGGTGCGTACCGTGATTGCTGGTAGCCCCGACCAAGCGCATATCTCGACAAGCTTTGTCGAGCGCCAGAACTTGACCATGCGGATGAGCATGCGCCGATTAACGCGCCTGACCAATGCCTTCAGCAAGAAGCTGGGGAACTTGCAGGGGGCGGTTGCGCTGCACTTCGCGCATTACAATCTTGTGCGCCTTCACAATACGCTACGCGTCACCCCGGCCATGGCCGCCGGCGTGACCGACCGGCTATGGTCGCTTGAGGAATTGGTAGACCGAACGTCAAATTAGGACACTACGGGATCATGCGCTAAGGCCCGGCTTGCTCCGCGAGCGTGCCGTGCGGACTCATCTGATCCACGGTATCGGGAAGATGCTTTGAAAGCTGAGCCAGCACTTGATCGATGGGAATGCCGAACGCCTGGGCCAATTGGCGTAGATGCTCGTCACCTAAAGCATTACGAAGCTGATCCACGGTGATCGGCAGGTTCTTCCCGTTACCGAGCCAGGAGGCCACTTCGGGTCCCAAGCCCGAGTTTTGCAGCTGTTGCAGAAGTCCGCCAAGACTGCCGAGATTGGTGCCTCGAAGCACTTGCGCCAAGATGTTCGGCAAGGCCTGCGTATTGGACTGCTGCGCCAATCCGTTCAGCGCATTACCCAGAAGGTCTTTCAACACACTCATGATGCCTCCCGATCGCCCTTTTGCGCCGCCGATGCCTGATCGACGTAGCCGGAAGCAAATGGGAATATCACGAGGCTTGGTCCAGGGCCAACGATGACTTGGGCATATGGGTCAAGGGCGCCAAGGTCCGCGCGGCATGAACCGTCGCCGCCCCAAGCACGACAAGGCCGGTGGCTTGATGCAGCATGGCAAGGCCGATCGGCGCCGAATGCAGCAGCGTCAGGACGCCAATCATCGCCTGCGACACCAGCGCCACGAATACAAATCCGGCGCTGTTCGCCAGCGGTCCGGTCGGGTCACGGCGCGACACATCGTAGGCATGGGTAAGCGCGAATACGACGAGCGCGTAGGCCAGCATCCGGTGATCGAACTGGACCGTCAGCGTGTTCTCGAAGAAATTACGCCACCACGGGTGATTGAACAGCAGGTCGGAACTGGACGGGATGAACTGTCCGTCGATCAGCGGCCAAGTGTTGTAGATGAGGCCGGCATGAAGTCCTGCGACCAGCGCACCGAGGTAGATCTGCGCGATCACAAGCGCGAGCAACACCACCGCGCCAAGACGTACCGAAGCCGCCGCTCCCGGCCATTGCGCCCGTGCTGTTCGGTCGCCGCTCAGGGTACCCGCGAAAATCACCGCATCGGTCGCGGCGCCGTTCGCTGCACGAAGCTGCCGATCTCTGCCGAGTGTCGGAGCAGTTATTTCCGCGGGATCCGTTGGCACAGCGTCTTCGCGATCCGAGCAGGCGCGGACCCGCGACAAGACTCGTTCCGCCGTCCAGATAACGGCGACGTAAATCAGGCACGCAAGCGTCAGGTGGAACGCAAGCCGATATTGCGAGACGTTGACGCGTTCGGCAAGGCCGGACGCCACCATCCACCACCCGACGGCGCCCTGCACGGCACCCAGAACAAAGATCCCGGCGAGCGCTCGGCCAAGTTGCCGATCCATCCATCCGCGCCACAGGAACCACAAGAGCGGCAGCAGGAATACGGCTCCAATCACCCGGCCGAGCAACCGGTGGCCCCATTCCCACCAATAAATGTTTCTGAACTCGTCAAGGCTCATGCCTCGATTGAGGCGCTGGTATTGGGGAATTGCCTTGTATTTGTCGAACTCGGCTTGCCAGGCCGCCTCCCCGAGCGGCGGCACGACGCCGGTGATCGGCTGCCATTCAACAATGGACAGCCCTGACTGGGTCAGTCGGGTGGCGCCCCCGACAACCACCATTGCGAACAACAGCGCCGCGATGCACCAAAGCCAATATCCGATCGCGCGATGCCGTTGAGCGCCGACGGTTTGCAGGCTCAGCGCGGTTTCCGGGGTCCTGGACAGCATAAGGCGGTATAATCCTCGGGCCGCGCGTAACGCAATAGCTGGAGGATTAGCGCATGATCCCGTAAAGTTGCAGACTTTGCGGGACCATGCGCTATTCGAGCGCAAACATGTGGATGCCCAACAGCCGCTTGACCGACAGGAACAGCAGCGCCAACTCGACGATCAGCGCCGCGGACGTGGCCATTCCCGCGCCGGCGGCGCCGAAGCGTGGGATCAGGATCAGGCACAGGACGACGTTCGCCGTCAACGCAGCCGCATAGGCGACCGCGCAACGGTTCTGGCACCCGACCATGTTCAGAAGCCGCTCCGCGGGACCGATCGAGGCGCGGGCAAGCAGGCCGATGCTCAGCAGCATCAGGAGATCGTAGCCATCCGAAAAGCCGGCGCCGAACAGCCCCAGCAATGGACGGCCGATCGCAAGCAGCAGGGCCGTGGCGGCGAGCGACGGCCAAAACGTCAGCCGCACCGCCCGGTGCGCGAGATCGTTAAGCAAGGCGTGGTTCTCGGCAAGACCGGCGGCAGCAAGCTTGTGGCCGTTCGTCGCCGCCACGGCGAAATGCACGAAGGTGACGATCGCCATCGTCTTGGTGGCGGAATAGTAGACGGCGACGGTCTCGGGCGAAGCAAATTGCTGCAGCAGGATCACGTCGACGTATGAGAGAAGAAAGTAGAAGCTATCGACTACCAACAGAGGCAATGACGTGGCGAGCCATGTCCTGATCGCGTAGCGTTTCGGTCCGCGGCCAATTCGCTTTGCGAGACGCTCGGACAGCATCACGCGCTGGCCGACGATCGTGACCAGGATGGCGAGAATGCTCGCCACCATAGCGGTATTCGCGGTCATCGCGGCGCCGATGAAGTAGCCGAGGCCCATGAAGACCAGCAGCGCGAATTGGCGCAAGATATAGGTCGGCGCCAGGGAGAGGGCCACCCAATCATAGCAGCGCGCCACGTATTCCTGCACCCGCCCGATCGAAAACAGCGGCAGCGCCAGCATGGCGAGATAGGCAGCAATGACGGTGTAGGGCGCGAGCGAGGCTTCGACCAGCCAAATGCCGAGCGCGCCGGCGGCGGCGATCCCGGTCGAGGTCGCCAGAACAAGCAGAGCACTGCCGTGAAGAAAGCCACGCTGCAGCGGCAGTAAGGCTTCGTCCGTGTATTCGGGGATGAAGCGCGCGGCGGAGGCGGCCATGCCACAGTCGACGACTGAGCCGAGCAGCATCACCCAAGTCCACATATAGGCGTAGACGCCGAACTCAAAACTCCCCATCCAACGGGCAAGCAACACCTGCACCACATAGGCAAGGGCGGCACTGAGAACTTCTATCAGGAAGGCCGCCCCGGCAAGCCGATGTGCCAAGCGTTCCTCGGAGCTCCAGCCAATCGCGTTCCGCAGCCGCGCAAGCCCCGCGGAAGGGATCATCCACCGCGCCGCATAATTCGGATTGGTCGACGTCACCGAGACTGAGCCTTTGAGTATCCGCCTTCGCCTACTATGCGCTGTGAGCCGCAACAACATCGCAGCCGGGACATGGTGAACGAACGGTCACGAGCGATGTTGCACCCCCTGCCCTGCCCACTCGCCCACTTAGGGTACCCGCCAAAATAACTGAATCCATTGCAGGGCCCTTTTCCGCTCCAGGCTGCTGATTTCTGCCAAGTTTCAGAGCCGTTATTTTGGCGGAGGCTCTTAGGTAGAGCGGGATGCGTTCGGCTCGAACCGCCTCGCGTTCTCGTTGATGAACGCATCCCGCTCTAAGCGCCGCGGCGCCATGGCGCTTCACACGTCAAGCGGCCTCGCGGCCTGACGGGTCTGTTACCGCCACGGTCCCGCTCATCACTGCAATATCCTCGAAGCCTGCCCCCGTGAGTTGCGCGAAGGCCGCCAATGTCTCTGGCTGATCCGCGTCGCGCACAATCAGCACGCAACGCGGGGCAATGCCGGCAAACCTCGAGGTATCGGCGCCCGCGGCATCGCCCGCATCGAGCAGCACATGATCGTAGGCGCGCGTGAGCGCCGCGAGCATCACCTTGAAACGTGGCGCATCGAGGATATCTCGCGTCGGCAGATCGGGCCGCCCGCGGTTGACGACATCAACGAGAGGCGCGCCATCCCTGCGGATGATCCTGCCAAAGGACGCGTTCCCGTCAATGGCATCGGTCAGCCCCGGCTGATCCGGCCACGCCAAAACCGCCTCGGCCATCGAATCGGAGCCGGCGAGGCGAATGACGATCACTCGCCCACTGGCGGCAAGCAGCCGGGCGAGATGAAGCACCGATGTACGCGTCGGCATGCCGTCCGCGGCGGAGAACACGGCAACGACGCTGCGGTCCGCTGCAGCTTCGCATATCCAAAGGGCGATGTCGCTGACACCGGCCAGTTCTATGCCCGCACCCTCCCCTGCCACTGGTTCATCGCCCGTACTGCCGTGGCCGAGACCGCCGTCGAGGTAGCCTGAATTGGCTGCCGCCGGAGCTGGAATTCTGGCATTGACATCCGTGGGCTCAGCAAACCGCCTCGGCAGCGCGGCCGCAGCATTGCGGCCGAGAGCAGGTTCGATGCGCCTGAGGGGGCTCGATCGCGACAGTGCGGCGTCGGACCAGCGGCTGCACAGGAATGCTCTCCGCGGCCGTGGCGCCGATAAGTTCGCGCGCGGTAACCAAGCCGGCGGCGCACACGAACGTGATCAGCGTGGCCAAGGTAACGATCGGCACCTTCTTCGGGAAGGCTGGCGTGTTGGAGGCGATTGCGGGTGAAATAATCCGGGCATCGGGGGGAGCGCTGCCGATGCTTTCGCGTGCCGCCGTCTCCCGATAACGCAGCAGATAGGATTCGAGGAGGTCGCGTTGCGCCTTGGCCTCACGCTCAAGGGCCCGAAGTTTCACGTCCTCCTCATTGGTCGAGGCGGCCTGCTTCTTGAGCACATCGAGGTTGGCGGTCTGGGCGTCAAGCTTGGCGCTGGCAATGCGCGCCTCGTTGTCGAGCGAGCGAACGACCTTTTCTGCTTCGGCCCGGATCTGGCGCTCGAGGTCGTTGATCTGCGCCCTGAGTTCCTTGATGCGTGGATGACCGTCGAGCAAGGTCGTGGATTGTTCAGCGAGTTGCGCCCGCAAGGTCACGCGCTGTTCCGACAGCCGCCGGATCAGCTCGGAATTGGTCACGTCCGATGCTTCGATCGGCTCGCCCCGTCGCAGCATGTCGCGGATGATGCGCGCGCGGGTCTCCGCTTCCGTTTTCTGGCCGCTCGCGGCGGCAAGTTGTGAGTTGATTTCGCTGAGCCGTTGGCTGCTCAGCGTCGTGTTGTTGGTGCCGACGAGCAGGTTGGCGCGGGAGCGGAATTCCTCCACCTTCGCCTCGGCATCGGCGACCTTGCCGCGCAGCGTGTCGATCTCGCCGGAAAGCCACTGCCCGGCCCCACGGGTCTGCTCCTGGCGGGTCGCCTGTTGCAGGCGAAGATAGGCATCGGCAATCGCATTGGTCACCCGGGCAGCGAGCGCCGGGTCACGCGATTGAAATTCGACCACGATCACGCGCGACTTGTCGACGGGATAGGCGGCGAGCCGATCGTACCAGGACTTCGAGGACGCGCTCCTCGGGAGACATCGCCAGCAGGTCGCGAGTGATCCCGACGAGCGACAGGATGTGGCGGATACGCGATGGGCCATTCAGCACCGGATCGAATTCCGGCAGCTCGTTCAGCTTCAATTCTCCGACGACGCCGATCGCCAGTTCGCGAGAGAGGACGATCTGGACCTGGTTGGTCAGGGTTTCCGCATCAGCCGGGCTGCGCTCGACATTGACCGGCTTTTCGACTTCGGGCCGAAGGAAGACGTTCTCGCGGCCGTCATAGACGATCCGCGCCTCCGACTTGTAACGCGGCGTCACCAGGTTCACCGCAACCGTCGCCAGTACGGCGGCAATCAGCGTCGGCCAGATGACCCAGGCTTTGCGCCGCAGCAGCAGCGTTCCCAGCGAGCGCAGTTCCAGCGCGTCACCGCCCGGCGCGGATGTTTCGATGCCAGACTTCATCATGATACTCCACACCCGGTACAGGGCACGCCATTAACCATAATTGGTAACCAGCGAGTTAACCGCGATTTGAGGCGATTTGCGCGAAGCGGTTCACGGCGGTCGACAAAACATGGCATAAAGGTATTGGCGTGATACCGACACAAAGTCAGCAACAATTATACGACTTGGTAAGATGCAGCAGCTATATTACGGAATTACCATCGAACGTGACAAATTATCGCGTGAAATGCAGGACGACGAGCGTTTGCGCGTGATTGCAGAGTTTGCGGTCGAAGCCACGGCCAACCGGACGACGCCACTCAGGGTGGTTCACCTCGTGCGCGCGCCGATTGGCGGAATATTCCGGCACATTGTGGACCTTGCGAATGCGCAGGCCGACGCGGGCAATGAGGTCGGCATTATTTGCGATTTTTCGACCGGGGGCCGCTTCGAGGACGACGTGATCGCACGCGCCGTCCCTCGCTTGGCCCTCGGCGCGCGTCGATTTCCGATGCGTCGCCGCATCTCCCTCTCCGATTTTACCGCGGCGGGCAGCGTGCTCGCTCATCTCGCCGGCCTTCGCCCGGACGTTCTGCATTGCCACGGCGCCAAGGGCGGGGCTTACGGCCGCGCGCTCGCTGCCTGGCTCGGCCGTAAGCGGCCGCTTGCGTGCGTCTATGCCCCGCATGGCGGCACTCTGCATTTCGATGAGGGCACCATCGAAGGGCGGTTCTACTTTGCGGTCGAGCGCGGTCTTGAGCGGCTGACCGATGCGCTCGTCCATGTCAGCGGCTTCGAGGCGCAAAGCTGGCGCCACAAGGTCGGCATCCCGCGTTGCGAAGCGGCGGTCATTCGCAATGGTCTGCGCGAGGACGAATACCTGCCGGTGATGCCGCGCACCGATGCACGCGACCTGCTGTTTCTCGGCATGCTGCGCGATCTCAAGGGTCCGGATGTCTTTCTCTCGGCGATCGCCGAACTGGAAAGGACTTACGGCCGTAAATTGACGGCCCATGTGGTCGGACAGGCCGAAGAGCCCAACCGCTATCGCGCACTGGCAACGGAGCTCGGCATTGCCGAGCGCGTTCTGTTCAGCGAACCGATGCCGACGCGAGAAGCCTTTGCGAGCGCGCGCGCGATCGTCGTCCCTTCGCGGGCGGAATCCATGCCGTACGTCGTGCTGGAAGCGATTGCCGCAGGCATGCCGATCGTCGCGACAAGGGTTGGAGGAATTCCGGAAATATTCGGTCCCGCGGCCCACCAACTCGTTCCCTCGGGCGACGCCGGCGCCCTCGCCCGCGCGATCGAAGAACTGTTCCGCGACCCGGCGCGGCTTGCCGCCGAAGCGGCTGCGCGGCGAGAGTGGCTGCGACCCCGCTTCCACATCGGCACCATGCATGCCGACATCGATGGGCTTTATCGTCGCATCCTCGCGCGCAAATCCATCAGACAGCGAAAACACGGGGTTTTCGCGGGCGAGGCGTCAAGGCTGCGTTAACCCTTTCGATGAGATTGCCGGTTATCATCGGCCCCGGCCGGCGAAACTCCAGTTGCGAAGCGTAAACGGGTTTGTAAACGTGAACTTTGTCGAGTTAAAACCGGTCGCCGCAAAGCCGGCGACACCGCGCCAGCTCAGTGACCTCGCCCGTGAGATCGCCGCCAAGCCCGTCGCGCGCGCGATCTCTCCGATCGTGCTGGCCGGCATCGTTCGCGCCGCCGAGCTTGTCGGTATTGCCGCGATCGGTATCGCGGCCTACTGGGGGCTGGTCTATCGCAAGGAAGGGTTCGCGTGGCCCTATGCGGCAGCGCTCGCGCTGGTGCCGCTCGCGGCCGTAATCGCGTTCCAGGTGGTCGAACTCTACAGTGCGGCGGCGTTTCGCAGCCACATCCAGCAGCTGGCGCGCGTCGTGCTGGCATGGACGCTGGTGTTCCTGGTCGCGCTCGCGGTTGTATTCTTCGGCAAGCTCGATGGCACGTTTTCCCGATTATGGGCGGCGACCTGGTTTTCCGGCGGTCTCGCCGCGCTGTTGATCGGTCGCTCGGTGCTGACAGCGCTGGTGCGCCGCTGGGCGCGGCATGGCAGGCTGATCCGCCATATCGCCATCGTCGGTGGCGGCCGGGAAGGCGAATCGCTGCTGCACGCGCTCGATGGCGAAGCCGATTCCGACATGCGCATCTGCGGCATTTTCGACGATCGCGGCGGCGAGCGTTCACCGCCGATGGTCGCCGGCGTTGCCAAGCTTGGCACTGTCGACGATCTCATCCAGTTCACCCGGCTCACCAGGGTCGACCTCATCCTTGTCGCCATGCCGCTCACCGCCGAGGAGCGGGTGCTCGAAATGGTGAGAAAGCTGTGGGTTCTGCCGGTGGATGTTCGACTCGCGGCGCACATGAACCGGCTGCGGTTCCGGCCGCGCGCGTATTCCTACATCGGCAGCGTCCCGGTGCTCGATATCTTCGACACGCCGATCGCCGATTGGGATATGGCGATGAAGACGCTGTTCGATCGCCTGATCGGGGCACTGCTGCTTGTCCTGCTCTCGCCGGTCATGGCGGCGGCGGCGCTGGCGATCAAGCTCGACAGTCCGGGCCCGATCCTATTTCGGCAGCGCCGGCATGGCTTCAACAACGAAGAGATCGAGGTATTCAAATTCCGCTCGCTCCACCACCGGCATTCCGATCCGCTGGCGCGTCGCGTGGTCACCAGGAATGATCCGCGAGTCACGCGGGTGGGCACGATTCATCCGCAAGACCTCGATTGACGAATTGCCGCAGCTGTTGAACGTGCTGCGTGGCGAACTCTCGCTGGTCGGCCCGCGCCCGCACGCCGTCGAGGCGCCGACGACAAACCGCCTCTGGGAGGAAGTGGTCGACGAATATTTCGCCCGCCATCGCGTCCGTCCCGGTATTACCGGCTGGGCGCAGATCAACGGCTGGCGCGGCGAGCTCGACACGTCGGAGAAGCTCCAGCATCGGGTTGACCACGATCTATATTATATCGAAAATTGGTCGCTGCTGTTCGACCTTTACATTCTCGTTCGCACGCCCTTCGCCCTGATGAAATCCGAGAACGCCTATTGAGCGCCGTCGCGGAAACTCTCGGAGCGGTGCGACGGCGCCCGCTGACATTGGATCGGCTGGGTCTTGGACTGTTATGGCTCACCGGATTTTCCGGTGGTTTCGTCATTTTCGAGCCCGCGCCGTATGAATTCCTCGTCAGCCTCAGCGCCTTCATTTTCTTGTTGATCGGGGCATCGCTTCGGCCGGGCCACGTCCCACTCCTCGTCCTGTGGCTCGCCTGCATTGTCGGCTATTTGATCGGGGTCGCGCCGGTCGTATCCGCGGAAGGCACGGTCGTCTGGACCGTCATCTCCTTTTTCATGGCGGCCACCTCGCTGATCTTCTCCATCATCGTTGCGGAGGATACCGAACGCCGTCTCGACATGCTGCTTCGCGGCTACCTCGCATCCGCGATCGTAGTATCGCTGTTCGGGATCTGCACCTATTTCCACCTGCTGCCGCGCTCCGACCAGTTTTTGCTTTATTCGCGTTCCAAGGCGACCTTCAAGGATCCCAACGTGCTTGGCGCGTTCCTGGTGTTGCCAATGACGCTCGCGATCCAGCGGGCGACGCTCGGCCGCGGTCGTGAAGTCATTCTCGGCGGACTGACCGCAGCGGTGCTTGCCCTCGAACTGCTGCTCGCCTTTTCTCGCGGCGCCTGGGGCTGCTGCGCGGCGGCGGTGGCGATCACGCTGGGGCTGAGCTTTCTTATCGGCGCCAGTGCTCGCGAGCGCACGCGCATCGTCCTCGTTTCCTTGTTCGGCGCGGTTTCTCTCGCATTGATGATCGGTGCCATTTTGTCGCTGCCGCAGGTCTCCGGCCTGTTCGAGGAACGCGCGAGCCTTTCGCAAGACTACGATTTAGGCCGGTTCGGCCGGTTCGGCCGCCACATTCTCGGTTTCGAACTGTCGCTTGATTATCCGTTCGGCATCGGCCCTCTGCAGTTTGCAAAATATTTTCCCGAAGATCCCCATAACTCGTTCCTCGATTCCTTAATGGCGGGTGGATGGCTCAGCGGCGCCGCCTATTTCGCGCTGATCCTGCTGACGCTTGTCATGGGCCTGCGCTTCATCGCGGTGCCGGTCCCGTGGCGGCGGACCTATTTCGCGCTTTTTGCAAGCTTCGTTGCGCTGACCGGCGAGAGCTACATCATCGACGTCGAACACTGGCGCCATTATTTCCTGATCATGGGCGTGCTCTGGGGCCTGTTCATCGCCGCCGCCGCGTATCGCAACAAACTGCCACCAAGGTCCGGCTTGACTGGAACTGCCGACAGGGGAATGCGGGACCCGCTCCCGCCCATGCAAGACGTGCGTGAACCTGACAGACCAGGCGTTTGGGGGCGATAATCCTTCAAGGCGTCCGGCTTGGCAGCATCGACGGGTTTCTCATTCACCACGCGCCGTATCGCAAGCCGGCAACCATGTAGCTCCAGAGCGTGGGATGAGTTCAAAGGCGGGAGGGCAAGTCGATGTTTTGAGGCGCCAGGGTTCCGGCTATCGAGTCGAGCGCTGCCCTTTCGATGAGAGGGAGCGCCGTCGCGAGCTGGAGGACCGAGAAGGTGGCGTAACTGTCGCGCTTGGTGGGCTTGATCCGCGCTTGGTAAATCACGGGGCCGGTGTCGATCCCGGCATCGAGTAAATGAACGGTGACCCCCAAATTCTCGATGTCGTTCTCGAACTTGTGCCCAGTAGCCCCCGCGGATGCCGCGATATTTCGGGGTTATCCCGTCGTGATAATTCAAGAAGGGAACCGGCAGCGCCGAGAGCACGGCGCGACTGATAATCCTCGTGCCGATGACGAGAACGACCTTTGGATCGAGCTCGCGCAAGTGCGAGAGGCATTCAGGTGAATTGACCGAGGGCACTCGGATGATGTCGACCTCGGGCCAGCGCGACTCCAGCGCAAACTCCCGGTGAATTTCCTGGATTCGTTGACGCGATCCCCATCTGACAAGCGGGGTGAAACTCAGGAAGGCCAACTGCCCTAGCACCCGGACAAGCCCAAGGCGTTCAACTCGGCGCCTGAAGAGAGACCGGCGAGGAGTCCGTTTCTCGACAATGACCGCCAGTCCGGGGAATTGGCCGGCAAGCCAATGCGCCGCCATGCGGCAAAGCTCGCTGTCGATGGCCAGAAGCGCCACCCGATTAGCCGGCTGAACGCGTCCCTCTGCTTTGCGCACGATCTGCACGCCTGAAACGCCGCCGCGGCGGCGGCGCGTATCCGGGATCACCTGTGCTGTTGGCCAACTATACATGGTCGTTCTAACTCAGCTACGGCGGCCGACTGTTCATGCTGCGTCGACCCGTCGGAAGCGGTTGAATAACGCCGTCCCCGTCCCGGACATGAGCACCTTCACGTATCGGGCGCGCTGGTACTCGCCGTTCAGTGACAGACGCGGGAGTGCCGTCAGATATTTTTGATGCTGCGGGAACAGCACCCCAGGACGTGTCGTCACGGCGGTTGCGTAGCCCAGTTCGTCGGCGAACCGGAATTCGCGAGGCCCCACGAGATCGCGTCCGCCATAGGGATAAGCGAGATGCCGAACCGGAACCTGGAGCTTTGTTTCAAGCGATTTACGACTCCCGTCGAGTTCGAAGCGCGCCGTGTCGTCGCTCGTCTTAGCAAGCATCACGTGATTGAGGGTATGTGCCCCGATGGTGACGAGCGGATCGGCCGCAAGTTCGCGAATTTCTTCCCAATCCATGCAAAGTTCATCGGCGACCGGCGCAACGTCCACCTGGTACCTGGCCGCGAAATCATTGATCCAGGCATGAAGTTGAGCTTCCTCCGGCAGTCCGCGCAGCCACCAATAAATGGCGGTGTAGGCGTTTCGCTTTTGTGCCGGGCTGGCGCAATCGAACCTACGCTCCAGGCCATCGATGCGAAC
Organism: uncultured Alphaproteobacteria bacterium; assembly: GCA_963844635.1. Lineage (GTDB taxonomy): Bacteria > Pseudomonadota > Alphaproteobacteria > Rhizobiales > Xanthobacteraceae > JAJPKK01. The sequence continues at coordinate 150,802 of CAWJPD010000004.1, read as the reverse complement.
GTCAATGCGCGAATTTCGGGCAATGACGGTTTCCAGCGCGAGCCACCACAGTTTTCCGCTCCGCTCGACGAAGCTGGTCGGCACATAAATCGCGAATGGCGCTTCGTATGTCTTGAGAATCGGATAGGCCCATACCTTGTTGTCACGATAGCCGTCATCGAAGGTCAGGCAGGCGAATTGGCGCTTGAAGTCCCCTTTGACACAGGCGTCTATGCATTTCGTCAAGTGAGACGATATCGATGCGTTCGCGCCGAAGCCACTTCACGGTTTCGGACAGGAAGTCGGGCGAGACCTCCAGCAACCGATTTGGCTGGAATTCGTCAGGCCGTGAAGGGCGCACATGGTGAAGCATGAAGATCGCGCCGACGCCCCCGAATACAAGTCGCAGCAGTCGGTGCAAGCCGGTGAAATAAATTGTATCCATTCCCGTACGGATAATCGAATGTTTCATCCGTTACTCCCGAATATCGTTAAAATAGACCGTTTTTTCAGATGATTTACAATCCTCGGCCTGTATCATTGGTTAATGATTACGGGTCGAATTCTACCCCTTATTCACCGGCCTTGCGGGCGCGCAGGCTTGGGCGGCAGGGCCGATCTCGATAATCGGCATCAAGCCTTGCAAAAGCTGTAACGCGACAATTGGAATGAGAAGGCTGGCGGCAATCTGAATGTACAAACGGCGGCCGCAAGCGAAAACAGGAGTGTCTCGATCGCCCGAGCGCTCGAAAAACTTCTGCTGCGCGCTTTGATATCGCTCCTGGTGAGTGCGGCTCAGAAGCGGGATGCGTTCAGGTTGAATTGCCTCCCGCTCGATTATGTTCTGCGCACCCGTCGCGGACTGCGCTCGACGACGGCTGCGTGTTGATTTTGCGCATGATCTTATCCGAAAAGTCTGCAACTTTGCGGGATCATGCGCTAGGGCCCGTTGACATACGGGGATTCCCCTCCGACTCGCGAATGTGATTCTAAGGTCGCAACTGGGGAGGCGGCGATCTTGATTCGACTGATACTGACGGAGGCGCAATGCGGCGCATCGCGCCGCTTCTTTCAGGTAAGGAGGGGGACCCAGGACGGCACGGCGAGAACAATCGGTTGTTTGTCGAGGCGGTGCTTTGGCTAATGCGGGCTGGAGCGCCTTGGCGTGATCTGCCTCGCGAATTTGGCAACTGGAACAGCGTGTTCCAGCGCTTTCGCCGATGGGCCAAGAAAGGTGTTTGGAAGCGTGTTTTCGAGGCTTTGCGTGAAGACCCGGATTTCGAATACCTGATCGTCGACTCCACCATTGTGCGGGCGCACCAACATGCCGCCGGCGCCAAAAAGGGGGAAGCGAAGATGAGGCGATCGGGCGTTCGCGCGGCGGCCTGAGCACGAAAATCCACATTGGCGTCGATGCTCTCGGTAATCCCGTCCGTTTTATTCTGACAGCAGGCCAAGTGAATGACATCACCCAGGCCGAAGGTCTGATCGAGGGCTTTTCCTTCGACAACCTGCTCGCCGACAGGGGCTACTACTCCGATCGCTTCCGTGCTCACATTGCCGATACGGGCGCCGAAGCCGTGATCCCGTCGAGCCGCTCGCGCGCTCAAGCAATCCCCTACGACACGCACATCTACGGGGACCGCAACCTGGTCGAAAGGTTCATCAATAAAATCAAGCATTTTCGTCGCATCGCCACGCGCTACGAGAAGACCGCGCTCTCTTACGCCTCCATGCTATTCCTCGTCAGCGCCCTGATATGGCTCAGGTAATGTCAACGCGCCCTAGCGCACCGGACGTGGTGAACACGACGCCGTGATGGCGTTCACGGCCAAGGGGGCAGGATGGATAGCGCGGAAGTTCCCCGGTAAGGGCGCGATTTCACCCGGTGCAATGTCCAAAATGTCCGGTGGACAGCCGCAGGATGACAGACCCCTCGCTCAACGGATGATGCCGGCCAATCCGGAATATGAGAGCTTGGCTGCGCCGCGTGTTCCTCGCGGGTAAGCCTGCGCTCTGCAACCCCACAGCGCCCGGAACTGTCGCCCCACCCGAAGCTTGGGTCGGGACCACAACGCCGGCGTTTGGTTGCGCCATGGAACCGCACCCCCTATAGTCCACCGCCTTGCGGAGCGTAGCGCAGCCCGGTTAGCGCACCAGTCTGGGGGACTGGGGGTCCCGAGTTCAAATCTCGGCGCTCCGACCAAAGAAATCAAAGACTTAGCCCTGATTTTTGTCAGCTTATCTTCCCAGAAATTGCCGATGGGAATAGTATGGGAAGACGCAAAACGTCACACCTTGCACCGGAGTTGCGACGCTCCTACAAGCGGGCGCACGGCTGATGCCGTTCACCCCATCGCCGTCGTCACAGATTGCACCGAGCTGGTCGTGGCGCTGCGGCAGCAGATCGCCGAACTTGATGTCTCGATGGAAACGGTCGACGCCGTGGCCGGGCTGCCACTGCGGTACACGTCGAAGCTCCTTTGCCGCAGCCAGATGAAATCGATCGGCCGCACGAGCCTCGGGCCGCTCCTTGGCGCTCTCGGATTGAGGATCGCGCTGATCCCCGATCACGAGGCGCTCGACCGGGTGCGGACGCGCCTCACCCATCGCAAGCACGGAGGCGTTGGCCTCGAGCTCGGAAGTGCGGCGCTGGTAGCCGATCGAGAGTCAGCGGCGATCATAGCGATAAGGCCCTGAGCATCGGCCGGGCGAGCGTTTACCGGGTACTGGAACCTCAGCTCTGCGCTGTAAGAAAGCCCAGTTGACCGGGTTCACGCGGCGACATCATCGTGGCTTTGGCGCGCCGTGATCTGCTCGCGTGCCTAAATCGCGGGCCGCCAGACAATCTTCGCCCCGTTTGGCGGTCCGCGGTGCACGTCGCCTCTCCCCCGCTTGTGAGCCAATGTCGCAACGAGTACTGCTGGCAATATTCTGCGCGATTGTCTTGGCCGTAATTGCCGGCGCGCTTGCGTCCTATTACTTTCCGCTATGACCTTCGGACCTCGAGTGCGCTGCTTTTCCGGCGAGACAAAGAGGCTGGGGACCATAACGGTGATTGGCTACGCGCGGGTCAGCACGACTGAACAAGACCTTTCCACTCAAGAGGCTGCCTTGAAGGCCGCCGGCTGCGAGGTCATCCGCGCCGAGAAGCGCAGCGGCACGACAGCTGAAGGCCGGGACGAACTGCGGACCGTGCTGGAGTTCCTCCGGGCCGGCGACGTGCTGATGGTGACCCGGATCGACCGCATGGTCCGCAGCATCGGCGACCTTCACCACGCAAGTCAGCAGGCATCGCCGTACTATCAGGGCGTCGAGGCGCTTGCCGCGGCGCTCTCTCAAATCGCCGCCGCCAACGTCAGTTTTACGGTTGGCCTGGGGGCGCCAATATTAATCGGCGTAACCGCACGCGCCCACGCAAGCGGCAGTGCTTTTCACCGCAAGGCCAGTTGCAGGCATTGCAGCAGCAGATGCAATCGGGCATCGCAGGGATTTGACGAGTTAAAGGCTCATATCATCGCGAAGGAAGTCGAATTGCCCCGATTCGAGATCGCCGTATTTCATGGAAAGTGCATATCCTTCGTGAGCTGCCAGGAATTTGTCTCGCGACAGGAACGTCCTTTGACCACTGACATCGCGGTCCGCAAAACCCGGCGGGAGCGGACCCAATCCGCAGTGAGCGAGCCGAAAAACCTGGAAGTCGCGACGCGCTTCGCCGTCCGACATCGCGAGCCGCGACCACACCATCAGCGGCGCGCGCAATGCCACGAGTTGCCGCAGCGTGGCTTCCGGGTCATCGACATACGACAACGTGCCGGACGAGAACATCAGATCAATGGCGCCGCCTATCCATCGCGTCGCCTGATCGATGTCAGAAAAGAACTGGAGCGTCGCAGAAGAGAGCGGAGCCGCCGTTGCAGCCATGATGGGCGATTCCACGAGGGCCCAACGGAGCGCTATTCCAAGCCGATCCGCGACCATGTGATGAATTCCACATGCGCCGCCAAAGTCGAGGACACACAGCGGATTGGATTTGGTTAAGCGTTCGGCAAGCAAAACGGAAAACATCGTGCGTTCCGCTGACAAATGAAGCAGCGCGCCATCGCGTCCGAGCGCCCTGGTCTTTTCGAACATGACCTTGGTCATCGTCGTATGCTCTTTCTCCGTCGAAGGGCGCGAAGGTGCGGAACGGCGGAAACGAGAGAGCATGTCCATCTCTTCGTTAGGTCAAAATGACCAGCAACGGTACATACCAATTTGGCCCCTCGAATGGCCAGCCGCCTTATGAGCGCGTCCAGATCAGGGCGCCGGAACTGCGGCAAGAGCACAGCCGGTTGCGGAACTGTTCTGGGCGCTTGGCGGGTGTGGGTGGCCAAAAATGAGCTTGGGGGTGGGAGAGGACGCAAGGTTGATTCTATCTGATAGAGAAATCAGAAACTTGATCTCGGCGGGCTTGTTCGATATTACGCCGCGGCCTCCGCTTGATGCCTATTCGTCCAAGACTGTCGATCTAACGCTCGGTCCCGTCCTGCGTATCTTCAAGCGGCCTACGGTCGGGACGAAGCAAGCGATTGATCCAGCCGGGCCGAATTTCAATGTGATGGCTTTATTGAATGAACTTACGCCCGAGATCGCGAAGGCGCTGAGCATTGGCCGGGCGAGCGTCTATCGGGCACTCGACGCCTGACCTACGGATGACCTCGGGAGATCGCTCGCTGCCGCCATGTCGTCGCACAATGATGGTTTGTTCGGACCTCGTCCGAAGCTCGCTAAGCTGTTCTGGCGCGGTTACCCTCCGGCGAATGCCATAAGGTGGCGGATCGCACAAGTCACAAGGCAGACCACGAATGAGCAACACCTTTCAATTTCTACTCGACTTTGGAGTTTTGTATTTTGCGCTCGGTGCCGTGATTTGCATTTTCCTTGGGGTCGGCGCGGCCAAGCGACTCTTCCAGGGTGCAAAGAAGGCCGAACCAAAAGATTGAATTCGAGCGTGTCCACAATCGCAGTGTTGCGGTCACAGTGTTGCGGTCCATTCGGCTGGCGGCCGCGACTGAGCCTGGTGATCCGCGGCATCGGTGTTCTTTGGCGGACACCGGCAGACCTTCAGCAGTTGCCGCGAACACTGCTGTGCCTCATTTCAGGCCTACGGTTATGCTTCAGACGTACGGTTATGCTTCGTGGCGTTCCAGTATAGTAGGAGTAGCGTGATGGATCGGACATTGGAGACGGCTGCCTTTTTGAGGCGCCAAGCCGAGAGGTGTCAGGCACTGGCTGTGGACATGAATGCCGACCCGGCGTTGGCTGCTGGGCTGGCGCGGGATTTCGAGAGGCGTGCCGCCGAACTGGAAGCTCAAGCAAAAGCGCGCCGAGGTGAACCGCGGTAATCGGCCGAACCTCGAAGGGGAAGACTTTCCTGTGGATTAACAGTTGAAAACTGGCCGGCTGCATAGACTCGGCCCATTGGACGTGCTCCCCTGGGAACGCGGAAATCGGCCCGCTTCTCACCCAGCTGGCCCTTACCGCCCAACACAGGACGAGAGCCGCTTTCCCCAAAGCGGCTCTTTTCGTTTACGCGTGATGATGTCGACCCACGACCCGCGCGGCCTCTCTTTCACCGTACTTGGGCTGCATCTCTGTTCCCGTGATGTTGCTTGGTGTGAGGGTGTCATGCCGTCGCGGACCCTTGACATTCGTTTCTTTGACGATCGACCGCCTCTCGCGATCTACGCAACCGATCCGACGGAATTGACAGACTGGGAGGACATGCCCCCACCGACCTTGCCGCCATTACCCGAATCCGCCCGCCTGGCGATGGACCTCGATTGCGCGATCGGCATTTTGGGTGCGCAATCGGGCCAGCAGCCTGTCCCACCGGGGTCGCGCCGCGTCGATGGCGACGAACGCCAACGGCCGAAAGTCAGCGATGTGTAGCTGCGCGCCCGCCCTCGGGATGCGAACCGCCCTCCCGCTCGGTCCCCTTTGATTTTCCGCATAAGCTTGGTCGGAAGCGTCTGCAACTTTCGGGACCACGCGACGGGGTTGTAGGTCGCAGCGCAGATGGAACGGCATCCCGGGCGGCGATAGATATTGGGTGCCGGCATAAGTTCCGGGCGCAGCTTCGTCGGCGTCCGGGCGGATCGTCCAAAAGTCCCTGGCATCGCTGCGCTCTGTCCGGGCGACACGCGTCCCTGTAGGCCGGCCTTCTTGCATGCCATCCGGCTTCGACAAGCACGGCCATCCGCCGAAAAACGCCGATCCGGACGGAACGATCGGTTGCGTCTTACTCAGGCCAGGGGGAAAATGACAGCGTTATTGTCGCAGTCCGCGAGACCAACGCCCGCAACGGGGCGCGTCCTGCGCTGGACTGTCTTTGGTCAGGAGAACCAAATGCGCACAGTCGTTTTCATGTTGGCCGCAACCGCCCTCGCCACCAACACCGCCGCCGCCCAGAGTTGGCAGGAATACAATTACCCCGAATACGCTTTCACGGTGACATTTCCCGCAAAGCCGCAGGTCGAAACCACGACATATCAGGCAGCCACCGGTCGCGCAGTCCCAGCACACGTATATTCGGTGCGCCAGAACAACGACCTGTTCAAGGTGACAGTGGCTGAAATGACCGGCACCGGCCTTGATGAGAAAGCCGTTCTCGATCACGCGATCCAGTTGCTGTCGGAAGGCGGCAGGGTGACCTTCAACATCCCGCAGCGCATCTACAGCGTCTACGGGCGTTCGTTAGGCGTCGAAGGCGGGGACGGCAGCCGTTCGACGATTTCGGTGTTCGACTACCATGGACGGCTGTACCAGATCGAAGCCAAGGCACTGGTCGGCCAAAGTGGCAGCGCCGGAATCCTTCGGTTCCAGCAATCCCTGGTGTTCACCGATGGCGGCTCGAACCGTTCTCAGGACGTCATCCGGGCTTATCACGAGGCTTGTCCCGGCGTGGCCTTCAACCCCGCGGGCTTTGACGACCCGCGCTGCCCGAACCCGCGGCCTTGAGGCAAGATCCCGCCGCAGGTTCGCCGCGTCATGCGCTGCGTCCAGACAAAGATGATTTCCGGTGCGCAGATGAGCCGATGACGCTTGGGAAACGCAAAGGGCGACGCCGCGTTTTGGCGGCGCGGTTCGGGCCTTCATGAGCGGTTTCGTGGGTGTTTCGGTTCCGGCCATGCTCGCAGCCCTGGCATTCGGCTATCTGCTGGGTCTCAACCCCGTTCGGTCTCGTGCTGACGAGGCTCGCCGGAACCGCGGACATCCGCACCATCGGGTCGGGGAATATCGGTGCGACCAATGTCTTGCGCACCGGCCACAAAGGACTTGCCGCGGCAACGCTCGCGGGCGATGCCCTCAAAGGCGCGGTGGCGGTGTGGATAACTCTGGCCTATGCCGGGGAGCCTGCGGCCATGTTCGCCGGGTGCGGGGCATTTCTCGGGCACCTGTTTCCGATGTGGCTCGGGTTCCGAGGGGGCAAGGGTGTCGCCACGTTTATCGGCCTTCTCATCGCCTTCGCGTGGCCGGCCGCGCTCGGCTTCGGCCTGATCTGGCTCGCGGTCGCTGCCGCGACGCGCTACTCGTCGCTGTCCGCTCTGATCGCGAGCGCCGCGACGCCGGGATTGTTGTGGTACCTCGGCGAGAGCCGAGAGGCAGCGCTGTTCGCGCTGCTCGCAACATTGCTATGGTTCATGCATCGCGCCAACATCGCGCGCCTGCTCGCGCATGGCGAGACCAAGATCGGCGCGCCGAAGAGATCGTAAGGCCCGCCAGTGCGCTTCGCGGGCGGGCGGGGCTTGAGCTTTTCGCCAGGGCGGGACGCGTTCAGCTCGAATTGCCTGCGCTCGGGTTCCTTTGCGCATCCGTCGCGGACTGCGCTCGACGACGGATGCGTGGTGATGTTGCGCATCCGTCGCGGACTGCGCTCGACGACGGATGCGTGGTGATGTTGCGTATTATGTTTGTCCGAAAAGTCTGCAACTTTTCGGGATCATGCGCTAAAAATGTTTCGATGCATAAATCGCTCGTGCCTATGCCGATGACAATGGGAGGGATTGCATGTGCAGCCAAAGGCAGCACATTCTGACGATCGCGATCGCCGCAGCCGTGGTGTTTGGCTGGGGATTATGCCGGCACATGGCGGCTCTCGGCCAGGCCGCGAGCGCCGACGACGCGGCGGGCGCAGTGCCGGACTTCTCAGGCCAGTGGGCCCGGGCGGTGTGGCCGGGCTTCGACCCGCCGCTGTCCGGACCCGGTCCGGTGGTGAACAAGTCGCGTCTCCCCAACGGCGTCGGCAACACGAGGCAGTTCGTCGGCGACTACACGAATCCGATCCTGAAGCAGCAGGCCGCGGATATCGTGAGGAAGCACGGCGAAATCTCGCTCGCCGGCATCGGCTATCCGACGCCGGCCAACCAATGCTGGGCCCAGCCGGTGCCGTACATCTTCTGGAACCTCGGGCTGCAGATGCTGCAGCAGCAGGACAAGGTCACCTTTCTCTATTTCTTCGATCATGAGAGCCGCGAGGTACGCCTGAACGAAAAGCACCCGGCCAAAGTGACGCCGTCGCTGCATGGGGATTCTGTCGGACACTTCGAAGGTGCCTCGCTCGTCATCGACACCGTCGGGATCAGGACCGATCGGCCGTTCGCCATGGTCGACGTTTATGGAACGCCATACAGCCGTTCGCTGCACGTCACCGAACGCTATCGGCTCATAGATTACGACGCGGCAAAGGCAGCGCAGGAGCGCAGCGAAAAGGAAAACCAGCGCGTGCCGACAAATGACTCCGGGATCGCCATCGACCAGAATTACAGGGGCAACGGATTGCAGCTCGAATTCGTCGTCGAAGACGAAGGGGTGTTCACCATGCCTTGGTCGGCCACCGTCACCTATCGCCGCGGTGTCGGCCAATGGCCGGAATATGTCTGCTCGGAAAACGCGCACTTGTACTACGAGAAGGGTGATGCGGCGGTGCCCCGCGCCGCGACGGAGGACTTTTGACATTCGTGGTCGCGCGTGCGCAGCCTGCTTTTCTACGTTCGAAGCGCGCACCGAGGGCGACCCTGTGACACGCAGGCGTCGCAAATCTGCTGATTGAGTGATGGCGGCGGTCGCTTTGGAAGGCAGGCGATGTTTCCGGTCCCAACCAGCGTTTTCCTGACCCATGGCGTCGGCAGCAGTCGGCACCAGCTTTCGGCATTCGAAGGCGCGTTGCGCGACGCGGATGTCGAGCAACAGAATCTGGTTTCCGTGTCGTCGATCATGCCGCCGCGTTGCGAACTGATCGCGCGCGGCGCCGGCGTCACGCTGCTGCGTCCCGGTGAGATCACGTTCTGCGTGCTGGCGCGGGCCGAAACCAATGAGCACGGACGATGGATTTCGGCGGGGATCGGTCTCGCGCGTCCGAAGGATATCGCCCATTATGGCTACATCTCCGAGCACCACGGTTTCGGCCTGACCGAGAGCGAAACCGCCGAATATGTCGAGGACCTCGCGGCCACCATGCTCGCCTCGACGCTCGGCATCGAGTACAACCCCGACGCTGGCTGGAACGAGCGCCGCGCCGTCTATGAAATGAGCGATCTCATCGTCGATACGCAATCGATCGTTGCGTCGGCGAAGGGAGCTGCGGCGGGCGGGTGGACCTGCGTGGTTGCGGCCGCAGTGTTCCTGTTCAACCAGGGCGACGCCGCCGCGCGATGACCGGGCCCCCGACCTACACCGTTGCGCCGACTTTTCTTGGAACGTCTTGCAACGATGCGGATGCGCCGGTTTGCGTCGCCGGCGTTCCCTATGACCTCGGTACCAGCAACCGGCCGGGCTGTCGCTTTGGCCCGGCAGCGATCCGCCAGGCGAGCCGCATGCTTGTCGACGGCGACCACCCGACGCTGCGGATCGACCCGTCGCAATTGCCCTTCGCGGACATCGGCAATTTCGCGATAGCGCTCGGCAATATCCCCGACAGCCTAGCATTGATCGAGGAGCAGGCAGACCGAATTGGCCACCTCATTGCGCTCGGCGGCGATCATGGCATTACGCTCCCGCTGCTTCGCGCGCTGGCGCGGCGGAACGGCCCGCCGGCGCTGATCCATTTCGACGCCCACGTCGATACCTGGCCGCAGAATTTCGGCCAGACCTTTGCGCATGGTTCTGTTTTCTATCACGCCATTCAGGAGGGCCTGGTCCAGCCGCAGCGGATGGTGCAGATCGGCCTGCGCTCTCCGGTCGAACGCGAGGTGATCGACTGGACACGCGGCCAGGGCGTTCTGATGCTGAGCGCGCAAGACGTGCATGAGCGCGGCTGCGCCTCCGTCGCGGCCGAGGTCCGCGAGGTGATCGGTGACGCTCCCGTCTATCTGAGCTTCGACATCGACGTACTCGATCCGGCTTTCGCACCCGGCACCGGCACCCCGGAGATCGGAGGCCTGGCAAGCTGGCAGGCGCAGGCGATCCTGCGGCGGCTGCAAGGGTTGCAGTTCGTTGGCATGGACGTGGTCGAAGTCTCGCCCCCTTATGACGTGGCCGAAATCACCGCGCTCGCCGGCGCCACCATGGTTTGGGAATACCTCTGCATGCTGGGGACAGCCAGGATGGGTGGCTGATATGTAGCGAAGCGGAATTAAGTCGCCGCCGGTTCCAACTGCAAGAGGTATCAAGATAGGCGCCGGTGGGCATTATTCCGACGCACATAAACGCCCCGGAGGGAATGCCGACAGCTTATCTCATCGGAGTTCCACTGGAGAAGTGTAGGGAATCATTCACCAAATTTGATCCTGATTTTGTTTTCCACTGTTGCGTTTCGGTAACGTCGAATTCCATTTTGATTTGTTATAGAGGCGGATGATCCAAGCTGGGAGATCGGGAAAATGATCATACGAAAATTGTTGGTTGCCACCAGTGCTATGTTCTTAGCAAGTTCGGCTTTCGGGGCCGATTTGTCTGGTTATTATAAAGGGCCCCCACCGGCTTATGCGGCGAGCGACTGGTCCGGCTTCTACATCGGCGTCCACGGTGGCGGCGGCTGGGCAACGACGAACAATTACGCAGACCCGTATGAAAGCGATGCTTATTTTCCATCGGGCAACGCAACCGGCGGCGTGATCGGTGCGCATTTCGGGTATAACTGGCAATTCTACAATAGCATCGTCGCCGGCCTTGAGGTCGACGCCGACGCTGCAGACATCAATAACACGACGTCCGGTTCTTACGTGTCACCCGGTCCCAGCGTGACGGGTGGCTACACAGTTGGGGAGAAAATTGATTCTCTTGCGACCGTGCGCGGACGGCTCGGCTGGACCGTCTGGAATTCCTTCATGCTTTACGCGACCGGCGGCTTGGCTTGGGCGAGAGGTAACTACAGCGGAAGCGAGAACTCTTCATACTATGGGGCACCTTATTATAACTCTGCCTATTCATCCCCGTTTAGCGCATTTGGATATGTCGTCGGCGTAGGCGGCGAGTTCCAGGTATTCAGTCCGCGCTGGCTCGCCCGCGTCGAATATCTGCACTATGATTTCGGCAATGGAGGAAGTTACAATTACACTTACCCCAACTCAACTAGCCCTGGCTCTGCTGGTGGATACTCATTCGGAACTCAAACCGTCGATGTCATCCGCGGCGGCCTGACCTATAAGTTCTGACGCCAGCCGATGACGGCCTCAGCTGCGAGGTGACAAACGCACGCAGTTGAACCTTCCCAAAAGAATTCCGTGCGCAATCCTTAAAGGTGCGCACGGTTTTTTTCTTTTGATGCCGTCCGCTATTACGTTGTAGGGCGCAATAAGCGTAGCGCATTGCGCCGCTCATCAGCGTCGCTTCGAGGCGGTGCAATCAAGCGATTGCTCCCTACGCTCTGTGCTCGCGATAACGTTGTGACGAGCAATAAGTTTGTAGGGTGGGCAACGCGCGCCTGCACGGGCCATGCAATTCTTGCACTTCGCCAAAGCGCGTTGCCCACGCTGTCAGACTTATGAAGCATGACCGACCGCGTTGGCAAAATCACCGAGAGTTGAACCGGAAAGAGTAACGGCGCGCGATTTTGCCCACCTACGCGCCCGTCTACTTGTTCGCTTAGAAGGGCGCAATCAAGCGATTGGGTGCCGTCGCGGGGTTGGTAGGAAATGAGGGTGGCGTAGTCTCCGAGGTGATCAACCTCGAATCATCCGGCGTTGAAGCGCCGGACCGGAGACCACGCCATGACGAGCGTTACCACGAAGCCTGATTGTTCACAGCCTGCATCCGAGATGGCTGTTGATCTTTTCGACAGCTGGTTCGATCCGATCGAGAGCGAGGTCCGCGCGCGGGCACGCGCGTTCATCGAAGAGCTGATCCGCGGCGAACTCGACGATGCGCTGGCGCGGCCGCGTTACGAACGAAGCAAGAAGGCCGCCGATGAAGGCAGAACGGCCGTGACGGGTCACCGCCACGGCAGCCGGACGCGATCGTTGACCGGGACCTTCGGACCGATCGAGATCGAGGTGCCGCGAGCCAGGCTGGACACGCCCGAAGGCAAGACGACGGAATGGAAGAGCCAGGCGCTGCGGGCCTATCAGCGCCGGACGCTGGCCGCCGATGCGCTGATCGCGAGCACGTACCTCTCTGGCACCAATACGCGCCGGGTGCGGCGTGCGCTGATGGCGCTGTTTGGCGGCGCCGTTGGCAAGGACACGGTGAGCCGGACGTGGCGCAAGGTGAAGAGCGACTGGGACGCCTGGAATGGCCGCTCGCTTGCCGAGGAGCCGATTGTGCGGCTCATTCTCGACGGCACGGTGGTGCGTGTGCGGCTCGACCGCAAAGCGACCTCGATCTCGCTTCTCGTCGTCCTCGGCGTGCGGGCGGACGGCCAGAAGGTGCTGCTCGCGATCAAAAGCATGGGAGGAGAGAGCGCCGAGGCGTGGCGCACCGTCCTCGACGATCTCATCACGCGCGGACTGCGGCGGCCGGAGTTCCTCATCGTCGACGGCGCGCCGGGCCTCGACAAGGCGATTGCTGCCGTCTGGGCCGGTGTGCCCGTGCAGCGCTGCACCGTCCACAAGCACAGAAACCTGCTGGCGCACGCGCCCAAACGTCTGCATGATGAAATCACCGCCGACTACACCGATGTGATCTACGCGCCGACGCGTGAAGAGATCGAGACACGCCGCAAGGCCTTCATTCGCAAGTGGCGCCTCAAACATCGCGCCGTCGCCGACAGCCTGGAGGAAGCGGGTGAGCGCTTGTTCGCCTTCACGCGACTGCCCCCGACCCAATGGCGCAGCGTGCGCACCACGAATGCGATCGAGCGGCTGCACGAGGAGTTCAAGCGGCGGATCAAGACGCAGACCGTGCTGCCGTTAGCAGACACCGCCGCCATGTTGTTCTGGGCGCTGCTTGCATCCGGTCAGATCAACATGCGCAAGGTCGACGGCTGGCAAACGCTCGCCACCAAACCAATCGATCAGCCGATTGACCTCGCCGCCTGAGACGATACCTTCATATGATCGGAGAGCGCGCCACACCAATTCCAACCACATCCCGGACGGCACCAGCGATTGCGCCCTACGCTCTGGGCTCGCGATGACGGGCAGCGACCTCCGGGTTTGACGCCGCAAAGAGGAGCACATCCCGGATATCGCGCCGAAACCACGCCGCGGAGACTAGGTGTACCGCGGACGGCGGTTATCCGGGCTACAGTTTCGGTCTCGCGCATAGCGCATTGCGCCGCTCTGATGGCGCCGACAATTAAGTAATCGTAGCCCGGATGAGCGGCGCATTCCACGTTTGTGCGTTTCCTGCGTCGCAGATGCGCCGCGACATCCGGGTACACGCAACAAAGATGAGTACAAACAAATCCCCCGCCTGACTGGCGGGGGAAGGAGAGTCAAACAGGATCTTCTCAGTAAACGATGGCGTCGGTGGCCAAATAGAGCTTGAACAGCCCCTTACCAAAAGCGCCAATTCACCCCCGCCTTGATGACATGCACGGATTCATTGATGGCGATCGGAATGGCGGGAACTCCGGTGGTCGCAGGTACTGTTGAGAAATTGAAGTTGTACGTGTCCTTTCCGATGTCGATGTAATTGTACTCGATCTTCGCCGACCAATTCGGGAGAAAGGCATACTCGATGCCGGTGCCCAACAGACCACCAGTACGGGTCGCGCTCGCAGCTGCGTTCGCGGCGATTGAAGCACTGGCACCTCCAAGGCCAATTGTGGCGCTGTTCCCAATGGTGTAGTCGCTGTCGACCCAGGCAACGCCACCCTTCAGGTAAAGCAGCGCTTTGTCAAAAGCGACGACGCCGAGGCGCCCTGTCACGTCCGCAATATATTTATGTTGGGTATTGCAGTTGAAAAGCAGCACGCAGGGGGCGTTACCTTGCAACCCCGACCAATCAAAGTCGCCCTCGACGCCCAGAACAAAGGTACCAAACTGCCAGTTGTAACCCCCCTGGACGCCACCAAGGAAGCCGTTAAAGGTCTGGGACGTTACGGGCAAGGTCGCAGATAAGGTAGCACCGGGAGCTAGCAGGGGGCCGAGTACGCCAAGATTGGCCGATGACTCGGTCGTGCCCCACCCGGAGCCTACGTTACCGCCAATATAAAAACCGGTCCAAGAGAAAGCCGGCGCGGCGTACAGCGGAGCTTTATACGCCCCCAAATCGGCCGCTAAGACCGGGCTGATCGCGATCAGGACGCCACATGCTGAACTGACCAACAACAAACGCTTCATCAACGCTACCTCCTATGTGAGCCTCCGCACAGATTACCATGGCCCACACACAAACGCTGTTGCCCGTGAACAACACTCCAAGACATTATGAGTTGATCCAAGCCCGTCATGCAGCATTGACGGTAACAGGCTGCCTATAAATTTCGACTTTTCTAGAATGTCCGGCAACCTTCACAAGTTAAACCCTGATTTTCTTCCCAATGGCACCTTCCGACAACACAGAGTCGTGCGCGCATTGGTTAATAAATAGTGTCCAGCAACCCTTGGCACGCGTTCTGATACTGGGTCTTTTTCAGGAGCCGGTTACAGGGTTCGGCTAACGTGGAGGGTTTCAGGTGTTCAGCCGGCACTGGGCGCGCGGTGCTGGAATATCTGCACTATGACTTGGGCGCCGGGGACAGCGCCAACCATTATGATGCGTCTATGGTTTGCCCGGTGGCGTGAGCTTCAAGTTCCAACAACGAGCCGATGGCTAGGGTGCACGAGGTTTGGCACCGCGCCCAAAGTGATCTTTCTTTATATTCATCGAGCAGCCATCAAATCTGTCACGGAATATTTTGTTTTTTTGGATTGGCTCACGCGCGGCTGGCAGCGAGACCGACTGGAAACAGACGGTGACGGGAAGGTTTCAATGCTGCGCTACTGATTGCTTTCCTACGGTTACCATTTGATAACCTAGAATCACGTAATCATTCGTCAGGCATCCATAATCCAAACTAGGGGACCTGAAGGATGATCATGCGAAAATTGTTGGTTGCCGGTGGAGCGGTTCTCTTTGGGAGTTCAGCCTTTGCCGCCGATTTGTCTTTTAAGGCGCCGCCACCTGCGTATTCCGCGAGCGATTGGTCGGGATTTTACATCGGCGTGAATGGCGGCGCGGGTTGGACGGACAACGGATTCTCCGGATCGGCCTTGGACCTCGCTTTCCCCGGTTTCGGCTCGCTACTTGCCCTCGAGGCCGCCAGCTCCGGTACCAGCATTGGCAATCTCAACGTTGGTCGGGCGAAAGGGGGTCTAATTGGCGGACATTTCGGCTACAATTGGCAGTTTTATAACAGCATCGTGGCCGGACTTGAAATTGACGCCGACGCCGCGGATCTCACCTCGAGTGCATCGACAACCTATGGATCCAGCCCCGACACGGCTACAATGACAGTGCAAGACAATGTCAAAGCTCTTGGCTCGGCCCGGGGCCGCGTCGGCTGGCTCTTGTGGAACTCTTTTCTGCTCTACGGGACCGGCGGCTTGGCTTGGGAGCACATCGAGGATTCGGCCACCCTTTCCGGCCTTGGTTTTGGCGTGGGGTCACCGTCGCCTACAGCCGCCGGAAGTGTCACGAACTTCCAACCGATTGATCGATTCGGATTCGTCGCAGGGGTCGGGGGTGAAACGGCAGTGTTCAGCAATCACTGGCTGCTTCGGGTCGAATATCTGCACTATGACTTTAGCAAAAGCGCCAGCACCTCTTATAACTTGGGGTCATCCGGTTCCCTCGCGACATCGTACGGCAACGACACCGTCGACGTCGTGCGGGGCGGCTTGAGCTACAAGTTCTGATACCCTTTCGGCACCTGCCGGGTGGCGGAGACTTGATTCTCCGCCGTGCGTAGTTCCGCAAGCTGGTTCCGTGTGCACCCAAGAGGGCTGCCCACGGATTTTGCCTCTACTCGAATAGTCGGAAAACCTTCGCAAGTCAGGTTAATTTTCTTTTCCACAGTTGAATCCCGGCAACACGAAATCGCAAACTCATCCCTTATAACCCGGCGATCCTAGCTGGGAGGTCTGAAGGATGATCATGCGAAAATTGTTGCTTGTCGGTGGCGCGGTTCTCTTTGGGAGTTCTGCCTTCGCGGCTGATTTGGCCTACAAGGCTCCGCCTCCTGCTTATCTGTCCGGCGATTGGTCCGGCTTCTACATTGGCGTGAATGGGGGCGGCGCGTGGACGGACCCGGAACTCTACGAGTTGGATTCTGCCACCTCGTTTGACGCGGCCTATTCTGCCGGCACCAGCCGGGCGAGCGGCGGTATCGTTGGCGGCCATTTCGGCTACAACTGGCAATATTACAACAGCATCGTGGCCGGATTTGAAATCGATGCAGATGCCGCGCATCTGACATCGACCGCCTCCGCGAATTATACATCCACCTCCCTTTCTGTAACTCCGGGCCTCGCCACATTGACACTTGAGGAAAGCGTCAAATCTCTCGCGACGGCCCGAGGCCGCGTTGGCTGGCTGGCTTGGAATTCGTTTTTGCTCTACGGGACCGGCGGCTTGGCCTGGGAGCGTGTCGAGGACACCGTCACCGGTACGCTAACGGGATCGAGCATCGCCGCCAGCTCTACAGCTTTCATGCCGACCGATCGATTTGGATTCGTTGCGGGTGTCGGCGGTGAATGGGCGTTGTTCAGCAGTCACTGGCTGCTCCGAGTCGAATATCTGCACTATGACTTCGGTAAGGGCGCCAGCTCCAATTCTAGCCTCAGTTCATCCGGTAGCTCGACGACTTCCTACTTGAATGATACAGTAGATGTTGTGCGTGGGGGCCTGAGCTTCAAATTCTGATGACATTTGGGATGTGCCTGCGCTGCGAGACTTGATCCTCCCACACAGGTAATGATTTTCCTCAAGTTGCTCCGTGTGCAGCCCTTTGGCGGCACACGGAATTTTTATTCGCATCATGTCCTGCGCGGAGGATGTGTCCTGCCTGCGTTGTGATGCTATGCTCGACGGGAAATCTCGATTGAGGAGACACCCGATGTCGCGCGGATTTGAAGGAGTGGTCGCGCTCGTTGTGTATGGCGCGTGCGCGCTTGCCCCTGCGCTGGCCGCCGAGCAAGACGCCATTCCGGTTTTTTCTCCGAACCCGAATGTCGGTTGGGTCGCCTCGGGAAAGGGCTTTGGCGTCGATTTCGTCCAGCCGCCCAGCGGGCCGGGGCCGGTCACCAATGACCCGCACTATCCTTACCTCACCAATGCCGAAGCCACCCGTCTTCACAAACAGCCGACCTATCGCGTCGCCGACCTCACCAATCCAATCCTGAAGCCGTGGGCGGTGGAGCAGATGAGGAGGGCCAATGCCGAGGTGATCGCCGGAAAAATCCCGTTCACTGCGGATTCGCGCTGCTATCCTTCCGGCGTCCCGAGCTTTTTGCTATTTCCGGCAAATCCGGTGCGCTTCATCCAGACCCCATCCGAAGTGCTGATGATCTGGCAGCAGGACGCCCAGATTCGCCATATCCACCTGAACCAGCCGCATTCGGCCGATCCGAAGCCATCATGGTACGGAGAATCGATCGGCCATTACGAAGACGGCGACACCCTCGTCGTCGACACCATCGGTCAGAACGATAAGACCTTCGTCGACAATTATCGCACGCCGCACACCGCCGAGTTGCACGTGATCGAGCGGTTCCAGCTGATCGACGGCGGACGCACGATCGAGGTGAGGGTCCATGTCGAAGACCCGGGCGCTTTCAACACGCCATGGAATGCGATCCAGCGTTACCGGCGGGTCGAGGGAGACTCGATGCCCGAAATGGTTTGCGCCGAGAACAACACGGCTTATTTTGGTTATGACGTCGTGCCGCTGCCGCGCTCTGATCGGCCCGATTTCTGAACCGGTGGCTCGTTTCCTCCCCCGCCTGCGGGAGAGGTCGGCGGACGCAGTAAATCAAATCAATCGGTAGGGTGTGCAACGCGCCTAAACCGGGCATGCCATTTGCACAAACGCAGGCGCGTTGCCCACGCTGTCGGAGCTATCAAGAAATCGCCGACCGCGTGGGCAAAATCGCCTCTGAGACCCAAACTGTTGGAAGGTGACGGCGCGCGATTTTGCCCACCCTACGAGCCTGCAAGTCTTTCCCGGCTTCGGAGATTTTCAGGAGTCGTCAGTGCTTGATTCAACTCATGTCGAGAATAGGCAAATTGGAAAGATTCACACTCTCTGGGCGCGACGCGCCGATATAACCGGAACTTGCCTCAGCTCGCTTCGGCGAGCAGCGACAGTTGCCGCGGGATCATCACCTCGGCGCTGCGGTCGGTGAGCGGCGTCGGATATTCTCCGGTGAAGCAATGATCGGTGAACTGCGGCCGCACCGGGTCGCGCCGCCCCTCGCCCATCGCGCGATAGACGCCGGCGATCGAGAGGAAACTCAGCGAATCCGCATCGATGATCTTGCGCATCTCCTCGACCGAATGGGTCGCGGCGAGGAGCTTGTCGCGCTCCGGCGTGTCGATGCCGTAGAAGTCCGGATGCGTGATCGGCGGCGAGGCGATGCGGAAATGCACCTCGCGCGCGCCGGCTTCGCGCATCATCCGCACGATCTTCACCGACGTGGTGCCGCGCACCAGGCTGTCATCGATCAGGACGATGCGTTTGCCGGCGACGACCGACCGGTTGGCATTGTGCTTGAGCCGGACGCCAAGCTCGCGGATCGACTGGGTCGGCTCGATGAAGGTGCGGCCTACATAATGATTGCGGATGATGCCGAGTTCGTAAGGGATGCTCGATGCCTGTGCATAGCCGATCCCGGCTGGCACGCCGCTGTCGGGAACCGGAACGACGACATCGGCGATCGCCGGCGCCTCGGCAGCGAGTTCGATGCCCATGTTGCGGCGGATCTGATACACGCTGCGTCCGCCGACGACGAAGTCCGGGCGGGCGAAGTAGATATATTCGAAGATGCAGGGCCGCGGCGCCACCGCCGGGAACGGCTTGATCGACTCTGTCCCCCTCCTTCGAAAATACGACGATTTCCCCGTTTTCCACGTCGCGGACGTGGCGCGCGCCGATGATGTCGAGCGCACAAGTTTCCGACGTGACGATCGGGCAGCCGTCGAGTTCGCCGAGCACCAGCGGCCGGATCCCGAGCGGGTCGCGCGCCCCGACCAGCTTCTTGTTGGTAAGCGCCGCGAGCGAGTACGAACCTTCAAGCTGCCTCAACGCCTCGATGAAGCGATCGATGAAGCGAGCCGCCCCGAGCGCGCCAAAAGGTGCAGAATCACCTCGGTGTCGGTGGTCGACTGCATGATGGCGCCGTCGCGCACGAGCTGGCGCCGCAGCGTCAGGCCATTGGTGAGATTGCCGTTATGGCCAACGGCAAAACCGCCGGCATTGAGTTCGGAGAACAGCGGCTGCACGTTGCGCAGCACCGTCTCCCCGGTGGTCGAGTAGCGGACATGGCCGATGGCCATGTCGCCGGGCAGCCGCTCGATCACCTCCCGGCGTGAAAACGTATCGCCGACGAGGCCGAGCCGCCGCTCGGAATGGAAGCGACGGCCGTCATAACTGACGATGCCTGCCGCCTCCTGCCCGCGATGCTGCAAGGCATGCAAGCCAAGCGCCGTAATCGTGGCGGCATCGGGATGGCCGAAAATACCGAACACGCCGCAAGCTTCGCGCAACCGATCGCCGTCCGCGTCCACAAGTTCCTCCCACTGGAGGGAATCGGCCGCGCCTTCGGAGTTCCGATCACACCCGTAATCGGCCTCACCCGGGTCCCTGCGGCGACGCACCCCCCTTTCGGACCGGCCGGCGGGACAGATGCAATGATCGACAGGAGCCGTCATTGTCGCTGCCCATCCGCCCTCACAACGAAGCTGTCAAGCCTCTCAAGCGAGCGGGACGCGCGGCAATCGTCAGGCTGGCGGTTCGGCATCTTCTTTCTTCTTCTTGACCTTCAGGTAGAGCGCCTCGAGGTCAGGTGACACGGATATAATATCGTCGCGCAGGGTTTTCAGCATGGGGAGGGCTTGCGCGCTGGTGATCCAGGTCGGCTGCGCCTTCGGTACCAGCCAATCGAAAAACGCAAATGCCACAACGACGATGACGAGGCCCCTCGCCAACCCAAACAGAAAACCGAGCGTGCGGTCGAGCGCCCCGATCCGGCTGTCGAGCACCTTGTCCGAAACACGCACCGTGACCACCGACACGATGATCAGGGTGAGCAGGAATGCGCTCGCCACGGTCCCCCCGGCCACCACATAATCGTTCCAGTTGCTGAAATAGGTTTTCGCCAGCGGCAGCAGCTTGGCATAGGCGTAAAGCGCGGCCGCCGCGGCCGCCGCCCAGCCGACGATCGACAGCACTTCGCGAATGAGTTCGCGCACCATCGCCAGCATTCCGGATATCAGCATGACCACGATGAGGAGGATGTCGAGATACATCTTCGTCCCTGTGCGGATGTTGATTGGATGGCCGGTCGCCCCCACGCGGCCTGTCCGAGCACGTATATAGCGGGGCGAATCGTAGCCGTCATCTGTTCTGTGCAGCGCCCGATTGCAGCAGCTCCGACAACGACACCCGGGTACGCGCGCCACCTCAAAGGTCGAATCGGACCGCCACAGCCGTACCGCCAGACGAGGTTAGTCTCTTTAACCGCCCGTTAAATACCTCCGCTTAGGATGAACCGACTGACGCGCCGCAAGCGCGGCCGCGTCATCGGGAGCGTATCACCCGTGGAGTTCCCGGCCGCAGGAAGCGCGGAGCCTCGGCATCGCCGGGCCCGCAAGGTGTCTCGCATCCTGGCGCGGCGCCTATTGGCCGGCGTGCTTCCGCTATTCGCACTGCTGATCGGAGGTGGGGGACAGAGCGCATTCGCGCAGCCGGTCGGCGCGGAAATCTCGGTCGATACGTCAAGCGGCTACGCCCAAATTGTTTATCGTTTCAGCAGCGACGTCGACGCCAGTGTACGGATGTCGAACGGTATCCTGGTCGTCAGTTTCAGCGTCCCGGTCGAGCTATCCACCGATCGGCTGAATTCGGCGGCAGCGGGATATGTCAGCGCCGCACGTCGCGACCCCGACGGCAAAGGACTGCGAATTGCGTTGGCGCGCAAGCTCACTCTGCACTCGATGCAGGCCAACGAACGGCTATTTGTCGATCTGCTGCCAGACAGCTGGACGGGGCCGCCGCCGCCGCTGCCGCAAGAGGTCGTCGAAGACCTCGCCCGCCGCGCCAAGGAAGCCGACCGGCGCCAGCGCCAAATGCGCCTGCTCGCACAGCAAAAGCAGATGGCGGTGACGCGCGTGCACGTCGCCAATCAGCCGACCTTCTCGCGGTATGTCTTCGAATTGCCAGACCTGGTCGCGGTCCTCGCCGAACGCAACGGGGAGAAGTTCGATCTGCAATTCGATGCGCCGGTCAAATTCGATCTTGCTGAAGCCAAAGCCTCGCTTCCGGCAATGATCGACCGCATCGATGCCGTGACCGGAGAGCAGACGACCACAATCCGGTTCACCTTCATCGGCAAAGTCGATCTTCGCAGCTTCCGCGAGGACAACAGCTACGTCCTCGATGTCGCTCAGCCGGCAGCAATCCAGCAAAGGCGCAGCGATGATCGAGAGCCGCGGCCCACCGATGCCGCAGCTGCCGCCACAACCGGAGGATTGCCGTTCATATTGGCGGCACCACTCACGGTGCCGGCCCGCGGCGCGGGGAATACCCGTCGCGCCGATCCGTTTCCGATGCCGGATACCTTGCCCTCCACCATGACCTTCGATCCGGCGACGGAGATCGAGGCGGCCAATCGCATGTCAATCCGGCAGGCGAAACCTGTTGCGACGGCCGCTGCAGGGCCAGGGGATCCGGCACCGATCACGGCGGTGCCCGTCGATCCAGCAACGGTGGAACAGCGCGAAGCGATGGCGAGAACCAGCCCGCCAACCTCGGCGCCTGCCAGCGCCGGCGCGATGGCTCAGGCGGCGCCAGCCACCGCTGCGGCGCCTTCGGCTGCGGCCGTACCCGCTCCCCCAACCACAGCCCCGCTCGTTCCCGCTGGCTCCGCTTCTCCCCCCACCGTACAGCCCACCGTCACGGCTGGCGCAGCCTCTGCCGGGGCGACGGCCAGCCTGAAGGTTGAGGTTCGCCGTGAGGGCGATGGGATCAAGCTCGTGTTTCCATTTGCGGTTTCGACCGCAGGCGCCGTATTCCGTCGCGCCGATATGCTTTGGGCGGTTTTCGATTCGGCGGCTCCGATCGATGTTTCCGCCTTGCAGGAAGACGCGACCCACACAATCAGCGGCGCTTCCGCCTCAAGCTACCCCGATTTCCAACTCATCCGCCTCAAGCTCGAGCGGCCTCGCCTCATCTCGATCAGCGGCGATACCGAATGGACAATCGCGATCGGCGATACCGTGTCCGATCCCACGCAGCCGATCGTGATCACCCGCAACGTCGCGAGCGCCGCACGGTCGACGGCGGTGGCTCCGTTCGAGCGGCCGCGATCGGTGCACCGCCTGGTCGACCCCGATGCCGGGGATGCGCTGTTCGTCGTCACCGGGTTTCCACCTCCGCATGGGATGCTCAAGGAGCAGGACTTCGTCGAGTTCCGGGCGCTGGCCACAACGCAAGGGCTTGTGATCGAGCCGTTTGCCGACGATCTCGATGTCGATCTCACTGGTGACAAGGTCGTCATCTCGCGCCCTGGCGGATTGCTGCTCTCACCTGCCGGAGAGATGGGACGCCGCGGTTATCGCCCGATCGTGCTCGATCCGAGGGCGTGGGGCTACGACCGCGAAGCCGATTTCGGCGAGCGGCAGAAGACGCTGATCGCCACCGCTGCGGAGGCGACTGAAGGCAAGCGCATGCCGGCTCGGTTCGAGCTCGCGCGATTCTATCTTGCTCGCGAAATGTACCCGGAGGCTAAAGGCGTGCTCGATGTCGCGCTGGCCGAGGACCATGCGACCGCCGAAGACCCGACCGGCCTCGTCATGCGCGCAATCGCGAACATCATGATGGGCCGCATCGAGGAGGGTCTTGCCGATCTCGCCAACCCGCTCGTCGGCAACAGTTACGATGCGCAGCTGTGGCGCGCGCTCGGCTACGCCAAGCAGGGACGCTGGGCCGTTGCCAGCGAGAACTTCGCCAAGATGGATACCGCGATCGGCACGTTGCCGATTGAGTTCCAGCGCGAGGTCACCTTCGAGACCATAAGGGCGGCGATCGAAATTCGCGATTTCGCTACCGCCGCGAACAAGCTCAGCGAATTCGAGACGCTCGGCGCGCCGAAGGAATGGGAAGCGCGCCTCGCCGTGCTCGCGGGTCGCCTCGCCGAAGGCACCGGCCGCAACGAGGACGCCATCTCCTTTTATCATTCTGCCGCCGATTCGAGCGACCGCATCGCTGCGGCGCGCGGCCGCCTTCACGATATCCTGCTGCGTTCCCAGCTCGGGACCATGAAGCACGAGGACGTGATCTCCGAGCTCGAATCCCTCACCACCTTCTGGCGCGGCGACGATACCGAAATCGAGGCGCTCCAGGTCCTTGCCCGGCTATATACCGACGACGGCCGCTATCGCGAGGCGTTCCACGTCATGCGCACCGCCTTCAAGGCGCACCCCAATGCGGAAATGACCCGCCAAATCCAGGATGACGCCGCGGCCAGCTTCGAAGCGCTGTTCCTGGGCGGCAAGGGCGATGCACTGCCTGCCGTCGAGGCTCTGGCCCTGTTTTATGATTTTCGCGAACTCACCCCGATCGGACGGCGCGGCGACGAAATGGTGCGCCGCCTCAGCGACCGCCTGGTCGCCGTCGATCTGCTCGACCAGGCGGCGGAATTGCTGCAGCACCAGGTCGACCATCGCCTGCAGGGCGCGGCCCGTGCCGAAGTCGCGGCGCGATTGGCCGTGATCTACCTGATGAATTGCAAGCCCGACATGGCGCTCGCGGCGCTGAGCACGACCCGCACCGCGGAACTTTCCAACGAATTGCGTAATCAGCGGCTCTTGATCGAAGCGCGCGCCGTATCGGACAGCGGGCGGCCCGCAACGGCGATCGACATCATCGCGAGCTTAAACGGCCGCGAAGCCGGCCGTGTGCGCGCCGACGCCTATTGGGCGGAAAAGCATTGGCGCGAAGCTGCCGAACAGATCGAGCTCATGTATGGCGAGCGCTGGAAGGACTTCGAGCCGCTCAGCGATGTCGAACGCGCGGACCTGTTGCGGGCGGCAGTCGGCTATGCACTTGACCGCGACACCCTCGGTCTTGGCAGGTTCCGCGAGAAATACGGAGCCAAAATGGCGGATGGGCCGGAGCGGCGCTCATTCGAAGTGGCAACGTCGCCCTTCTCCGCGCCGACTGCGGAGTTTCGCGACCTCGTCCGGCGAATTGCAGCCGTCGATACGCTCCAAAGCTTCCTGCGCGACATGCGGGCGCGATATCCCGCGACCGACGGATTTGCTCCGCCCTCCCCTGCTACACCGGTACCTGAAAGCGCAGCACCTGAGCGCACAAAGCCGCAAGCAGCGGCCGAGGTGCGAGCGCCGCGGACCTGATCCGCCGCGAGGGGCGACAAACCAATTACGGTTCCACAGCGTCCGGCGCTGCGCGATCAGCGCCCCGCCTCGATCTCGTTCACCGCTGTCGCCAGGAATTCGAGCATCTTGCGGCGAATTTGATGATCGGATTGCGACACCTTCTTGGTGTCGAAATCCGCGCGCAGCTTGCGCAACACTGTGTCGCTGCCCGGATCGTCGAGGTCCGCGGCAAGAAGAGCGCCGGCATAGGCTTCGGCATCGGGTCCGGAGAGGCCGAGTTTCTCGGCAGCCCACAGCCCGAGCATCTTGTTGCGGCGCGCATTGGCCTTGAAGCGAAGTTCCTCGTCATGGGCGAACTTCTGCTCGAACCCTTCTTCGCGCTTATCGAAGATGCTCATCGTCGCGCCCCGTCACGAATGCAAACTGGCTGCTCGCCTGATCGAATTGCCTTGCATAATGGGGATCGGCCGTCAAGACGACGGGTTTGCGCCAAAACACAGCCGTTGCGGGACGGCAATGATGGGCTTATGTGGATTGTGCTGCGCATCGCGTCGGCTGGTTTGCCGGCGCGGGCTGCTGGGCAAGCATTTCGGCCAAGCTGGGGCGCCGATCGAAATGGATGCGCGCCGATTCTCCGCCGCCGCGGACCTTGAACTCGAAAACGGAGCCACGGCACCATGGATTTCCTCAAGCCACGGTACATTCCTATGAGCCGACGTCGCCGCATCTATGAAGGCAAGGCGAAGGTTCTTTATGAAGGACCCGAGCCGGGAACCCTGATCCAGCACTTCAAGGACGACGCCACGGCCTTCAATGCAAAAAAGCACCAGGTGATTGAAGGCAAGGGCGTTTTGAACAATCGCATTTCCGAATATGTCTTTCAGCATCTCAACAATATTGGCGTGCCCACGCACTTCATTCGCCGGCTCAATATGCGCGAGCAACTGATTCGCGAAGTGGAGATCATTCCGCTCGAAATCGTGGTTCGCAATGTCGCCGCAGGTTCGCTGGCGCAGCGTTTGGGCATCGAAGAAGGCACGCAGTTGCCGCGTTCGATCATCGAGTTCTACTACAAGAACGACGCACTCAACGATCCCATGGTCGCAGAAGAGCACATCACCGCGTTCGGCTGGGCCACGCCGCAGGAAATCGACGACGTGATGGCGCTCGCGATCAGGGTTAATGATTTCCTGTCCGGCCTGTTTCTCGGCGTCGGTATTCGTCTGATCGATTTCAAGATGGAGTGTGGCCGGCTGTGGGAAAACGAGATGATGCGGATCGTCGTCGCCGACGAGATTTCGCCGGATTCCTGCAGGCTCTGGGACATCAAGTCGAACGAGAAGCTCGACAAGGACCGATTCCGCCGCGACCTCGGCGGTCTTCTCGAAGCCTACACCGAAGTCGCCAAGCGCCTCGGAATCATGGGAGAAGGTGAGCGCCCGCAGGGCACCGGCCCGGTCCTGGTCAAGAGCTGACGCCGAGCCTCAGGAGTTGATCGCACGGAGAGGGCTGTGGGCGTTCCCACAATCGACAGCGGGCCGATGACGATCGACGAATTCTACAAATTCGTCGATGCGCAGGAAGACGACGGGAAATGGGAGCTGATCGACGGTGAGCCGCTCTTGAATGCGTCGCCGAGCTCCCTTTTCACCAGCTCATTGTCAAGAACATCACCATAGCGCTGGGCCTTCTTGAGCGTCGCTCCTCGGCTTCATCCTGGGTCGTGCTTCCTGGCCTTGGAGTTCGCGTTTCGGAGACTCGGCGTCCTGAGCCGGATGTTTTGGTGATCCCAAAAACGAGCGAAGCCGCCGATATGCACCGACGCGACCGCGGCGACCCGATCGTGGTCTTCGAAATTCTGTCGCCATCAACCCAGCGCCGCGATCTGCGTTGGAAACGCAGCGCCTATACAGGCCTTGCTTCGCTCACTCATTACGTCATCGTTGCCCAGGACGCGGTCGACGTGCTCGTCTTCTCGCGCGACACCGGATTTACTGAACACCGCATACGTGATCTCGGCAGCGCGATCGAACTGCCTTCACTCGGCGTCGCACTGCCGATGGCAGACATTTATCGCGACACCGGCCTTGCGCCTTAGAGCAAGTTTGCGATGCGATTTACGCAATATCGTCATTCTATGGCCCGGGTCAGGCACACTCCGCGAACAAGTCAACCACCATTGTCATGCCTCGCGAAAGCGGGACATCCAGTAACCCCTTGCGAAGCGACTGCGCACTCACCGAAAACTCGGTGGTTGCTGGACCACCCGCTTTCGCGGGTGGTGACAGGGATTGAGGCAGTTGTTTCCGAACAACGCCTAACCTGCCCTACGATTCAGGCAGGAGGCGCGGGATGAGGGCCCGCGTCACGGTGACACTCAAGTCCGGCATCCTCGATCCGCAAGGCAAGGCAATCGAGAACGCACTGAAGTCGCTCGGACTGGCTGACATTGCGAGCGTCCGCCAGGGCAAGGTTTTTGATGTCGTAATCGAGGCGTCCGATGCCCCCGCCGCGAAAGCAAGCCTTGAAGAGGCAGCCGAGAAGCTGCTGGCGAATACGGTCATCGAAAATTACTCTGTCGACCTGATCGAATGATCGTCGCACCGGCATGACAGCTGCCATCATCCTCTTCCCTGGCATCAATCGCGAACACGACATGGCGCGCGCCTTGCGCCTCGCCTCGGGTCGCGAGCCGGTCTTGGTATGGCACGTGGAACGTTCACTCCCCTCCTCCACCGATCTCGTGGTGATTCCCGGCGGCTTCAGCTACGGCGATTATCTGCGCTGCGGAGCGATCGCGGCACGCGCTCCGATCATGGACGCGGTTCGCAACTTTGCCGATGCCGGAGGCTTGGTGCTCGGTGTCTGCAACGGATTCCAGATTTTGTGTGAGGCCGGACTGCTGCCCGGCGTGCTGATGCGCAATGCCGGCCTGAAATTCGCGTGCCGGGACGTGCATCTGCGCGTCGAGCGCTCCGACTCGCCGTTTACTCGCGGCTACAATGCCGGCCAGGTGATTCGCGTGCCGGTCGCTCATGGCGAAGGTAATTTCATCGCCGATGCCGAAACCCTGACGCGGATCGAGGCGGAGGGTCGAGTCTTGTTCCGCTATGTTGCGGCGGACGGAACCTTGGCGGCCGCGGCCAATATCAACGGCTCGACCAACGCGATCGCAGGCATCGTCAGCGCGCGCGGCAACGTGCTCGGCTTGATGCCGCACCCGGAGAACCACGTCGAGGATGCGCTTGGCCACACCGATGGTCGCGGCCTGTTCGCCGGTTTGGTCCAGCACCTTAGCCGGGCCGCCTGAGCGATCGCCCATGACCGTTACCGACCCCGATGTCACGGCGGAACTCATCGCTCAGCACGGCTTGAAACCCGACGAATATGACCGGCTCCTCAAGCTGATTGGACGCGCGCCGAGCTTTACCGAGCTGGGCATTTTCTCCGCAATGTGGAACGAGCATTGCTCGTACAAATCCTCGAAAATTCATCTGCGAACACTGCCGACCACTGGCGACTGCGTCATCCAAGGTCCCGGCGAGAATGCCGGCGTCATCGATATCGGCGATGGACTCGCGTGCGTTTTCAAGATGGAAAGCCATAACCACCCGAGCTTCATCGAGCCCTACCAGGGCGCGGCGACCGGGGTCGGCGGTATTCTGCGCGATGTCTTCACGATGGGCGCGCGGCCGATCGCGTGCCTCGACGCGTTGTCCTTCGGCGCACCAGACCATCCGCGGACGCGCCATCTCGTTGCCGGAGTGGTGGCCGGCATCGGCGGTTACGGCAATTCATTCGGCGTGCCGACGGTCGGCGGCTCAATGCGCTTCCATTCCCATTACGACGGCAATTGCCTTGTTAACGCCATGGCGGTCGGCATCGCGGAGAAAGACAAGCTGTTCTACTCGGCCGCATCCGGGACCGACATGCCGATCGTCTATCTGGGATCAAAGACCGGCCGCGACGGCATCCACGGCGCCACCATGGCATCGGCGGAGTTCGGCGCCGACTTTGGCGAGAAGCGCCCGACCGTCCAGGTCGGCGATCCGTTCTCGGAGAAGCTGCTGCTCGAAGCCTGTCTCGAAATCATGGCCAAGGGCTGCGTGATCGCGATCCAGGACATGGGCGCGGCCGGCCTCACCTGCTCGGCAGTCGAGATGGGGGCCAAGGGCAATCTGGGCATCACCCTCGATCTCGATCGCGTGCCGTGCCGGGAAACCGGCATGACGGCTTATGAAATGATGCTGTCGGAAAGCCAGGAGCGCATGCTGATGGTGCTCCGGCCCGAAAAGGAGCACGAGGCCGAGTCTGTTTTTCGCAAATGGGGGCTGGACTTCGCGATCATTGGCAGAACCACTCGATCACGACATTTCGTCGTCCGAATTCACAAAGACGTTTATGCAAACCTGCCGATCAGGGAGCTTGGCGACGAGGCCCCGCTCTATGATCGCCCTTTTGTCGAAGCCCCGAAGCTGCCTCGAATCGACCCCGCCGCGATCAAGTCGACCACGTCGATCACCGACGCGCTCGAAACGCTGGTGGCGTGCCCCGACCTCTGCTCGAAGCGATGGGTCTGGGAGCAATACGACCATGTGATCCTTGGCAACACCGTGCAGCGGCCCGGCGGTGATGCCGCGGTGGTGCGGGTGAACGATGGCCCGAAGGCGCTCGCGCTCGTGACCGATGTGACGCCGCGCTATTGCGAGGCAGACCCGTTCGAGGGCGGCAAGCAGGCGGTCGCGGAAGCGTGGCGGAACCTGACCGCGGTCGGTGCAACGCCGCTTGCAATCACCGACAACCTCAATTTCGGCAACCCGGAACGCCCCGAGATCATGGGCCAGTTGGTCGGCTGCATCCGCGGAATTGCTGCGGCCTGCCGCGCACTCGACTTCCCAGTCGTGTCAGGGAACGTGTCGCTCTACAACGAGACCGAGGGGCGGGCGATCCTGCCGACCCCGACCATCGGCGGTGTCGGCCTGATCGGTGATTTTACGCGATCGGCAACGCTCG
Organism: uncultured Alphaproteobacteria bacterium; assembly: GCA_963844635.1. Taxonomy (GTDB): domain Bacteria; phylum Pseudomonadota; class Alphaproteobacteria; order Rhizobiales; family Xanthobacteraceae; genus JAJPKK01. The sequence continues at coordinate 120,850 of CAWJPD010000004.1, read as the reverse complement.
CCTTCAAGGCTGCGGGAGAGGCGATCCTGCTCGTGGGGGCGACGATGGGCGCTCTTGGCCAGTCGCTCTATTTGCGCGAAATTTGCGGGGAGGAACGGGGTGCGCCGCCCGAGGTCGATCTTGCGGCGGAACGGCGGAACGGTGATTTCGTGCGGCGGCTGATCGGCGAAGGCGTTGCCACCGCAGTCCACGATGTCTCGGATGGGGGTCTGCTTGTGGCCGTGGCTGAAATGGCAATGGCGGCGGGAATTGGCGCCGATCTTGCAATCGCCCCGTCTGGAATTTCGGCCGCCGCGTTCTGGTTCGGCGAAGACCAGGCGCGATATGTCCTCACCGTCGGCGAGGAGAATAGTGTGCGGGTGCTCGCCGGCGCAGCAGCAGCGCAAGTCCCGATGATTTTGCTGGGGCATAGTGGCGGCGAGGTCTTGTCTATCGCGGGCGAACGCCCGATCTTCGTCGCCGACCTGCGGCGGCGTTTTGAGAGCTGGCTGCCTGATTACATGGCGGGCGCCTCCGCGACCTGAGGCGAGAGCTGGAACGAAAGCGCAGGGATGCGGCGAGGCAGGTCTGGAGGTGGCAATGGCAATGCTGGCGATTGACATCGAGCGGCTCATCCGAGCCCGCATTCCTGATGCCCAGGTGACGATCCGCGACCTCGCCGGAGACGGCGATCATTACTCCGCGACCGTGGTGTCGGAATCCTTTCGCGGCAAGTCGCGGATCCAGCAACATCAGATCGTCTATGACGCACTCAGGGGTGAGATGGGCGGCAAGCTGCACGCACTCGCATTGCAGACCAGCGTCCCGGTCTCGTGATTTCGATGCGTGCCCACGTCCCCACTCTTGCGTTTGGGCGCAAAACACACGATTTTATTGTTTGGGCTCGCTTCGTTTCGCCTCCATGCTGGCCCGTTCAAGGTGTTCGGGGGCTTGCAAGAGCCTGGAGCCGGTCGGCGAGAGCGGGCGTTCGCGGGGTCCCTGTTGTTTGACCGCTTGATATAGCGGTGACGCAAACCGCTTCAGGCGGCCAGGCGATGGGGCGCCTCTCCAATTCGAAAAGGTTTGCCATGGGCATCGAAAAGTTCATCGAAAGCGAAGTGAAGACGAATGACGTGGTCCTCTTCATGAAGGGGACACCGCAATTTCCGATGTGCGGGTTCTCGGGCCAAGTCGTCCAGATCCTCGATTATCTCGGCGTCAACTACAAAGGTCTGAACGTTCTTGATAACGAGGAGCTGCGCAACGGCATCAAGTCATTTTCGAATTGGCCGACCATTCCCCAGCTCTACGTGAAGGGCGAATTCGTCGGCGGCTGCGATATCGTGCGCGAAATGTTCCAGGCCGGCGAGTTGCAGACTTTGTTGCGGGAGAACGGTCTTGCGGTGAAGGAAAGCGCTTAAGCTGTTCGCGCGATGCGGCGCGCGACACCCGAATTCAGTCGGAAAGGCGCGGCGGCTATTGCAAGGATCGGTGGAGTGGCATGTCGCCATGGGGGAAAGCACCCGCCTTGACGCGAGCGTCGCTGTGCCGGCAACCCGAGCGCATCGAGCGCGCCTGTCTTCCGGATGACTGCCCCACCTGATTGCATCGACGTTCGGGCCTGATGCGCAGTCTTCGGGGCCGCATCGTCGAAAGGCTGCTGCCATTCCTTGGAATCAAGGACGCATTCGCAAGTGCGGACGCCTTGCGCCGTTGGATCACAGCCGCGCGACGCCGTCCGCCTCCCCTGCCCTCGCGGTGGGCCCGGCGGCGCGCCGCGGTCCGCAAATCCGCTTTCAAGACGATGCCCGTATTTGCTTTTGCGCCGAAAACCGGCGGATCGCATATCCACATTCTTTACCTCCATGGCGGCGCCTTCGTAGCCGAAATCGACCCCGCCCACTGGGCCTTTCTGGGCCGCCTGGTTGGATCGACGGGGTGCAATGCGACTGTGCCGATCTATCCGCTTGCTCCCGAACATGATTATCGCGACGTCTACAGCCTGCTCGTTCCATTAGCGGAACAAATGCTCACCGAGCGAGGCGCGAACAACGTCATTTTCATGGGCAACTCCGCCGGAGGGAATTTGGCGTTGTCGCTGGCTCAGCAGTTGCGAGACAGAGGCGGACTGATGCCGGCGCGGCTCATCCTTCTTGCTCCCGGCCTCGACATGACGTTTTCCGATCCGCGGCAGCCCGAGCTCGCGCGCAGCGATGGCATTCTCGACCTGCCGGGAGCGATGGCCGCCGCGCGGTGGTATGCAGGAGACCTTTCGCCCGCCGACCCGAAGATCAGCCCGTTATTCGGCAATATGGCCGGCCTGCCCCCGATGGCCGTGTTCACGGGCACCCACGACCTGCTCAATCCCGATGCTCATCGGCTCAAGGCAAGAGCGGCCGAGCAGGGAGTGCCGGTCGAAATGTACGAATATCCCGGCATGTTCCACGTCTGGCTGCTCGCGCCCATTCCGGAGGCGCGGCGGGCCAGGGAACAGATCAAATTCCTGATTTGGGACACGCCGCCGAGCCGCACATGACCAAGCAGCGCGGCGCCATGCTCTCGGGACGGCCCAGAAGCACCAAACTACCGTGAGTAATATTCCACCACGAGGTGCGGCTCCATGTGCACCGGGTAAGGCACTTCGGTGAGGCCCGGGACACGCGCGAGTTTCGCGGACATCTTATTGTGGTCGGCTTCGATGTAGTCGGGCACGTCGCGTTCGGCGAGATTCGTCGCCTCAAGCACCAGCGCCAACTGCCTGGATTTTTCCTTCACTTCCACCACATCGCCGACCTTGACGCGGTAACTCGCGACCGTGACGCGACGCCCGTTCACGGCGATATGCCCGTGGCTGATGAACTGGCGTGCCGCAAAGATCGTCGGAACGAACTTCGCCCGATAAACCACGGCATCCAGGCGGCGCTCCAAGAGGCCAATCAGGTGGGCACCGGAATCCCCCTTCAGGCGGATCGCCTCCGCATAGATGCCACGGAACTGCTTTTCGGAAATATTGGCGTAATAGCCCTTGAGCTTCTGCTTGGCGCGCAACTGCACGCCAAAATCGGAGAGCTTGCCCTTGCGCCTCTGGCCGTGCTGGCCGGGTCCGTATTCGCGGCGGTTAACGGGGCTCTTGGGGCGGCCCCAGATGTTCTGGCCCATGCGGCGATCGAGCTTGTGCTTCGCCTCAATACGCTTGGTCATTCGCGTCCTCGTTGATGCGCCTGCGCCACTGCGCGGCCGTGATGTCTTATGGATCGAGGATCGCGCCCTCCTCTGCACCACCGTCGTGGCACCGACAGGCATGCGCCTCAAGCAAGCGAATGCCACGGATCGCGAACGCTGCACGAGCCGCAAGGACCCGGCAAGCCGGCAAGCCTTTAGGAGCAAAGCGGCGCTAAGTCAAACAATTGGACGAGGAGTGAACGCGGGAGCGCGGCGCAGCCCGCAGGCCCCGCTCGCCACGTTGGCGGACCTCGTGAGCATTCTTCTCTTGCACCTTCGCTTCGGTCTCTCGAGCGGGATGCGTTCAGCTTAAATCGCCTCCCGCTCAGTTCCCTTTGATCTTGCGCATGATCTTGGTCCGAAAAGTCTGCAACTTTTCGGGATCATGCGCTAATAATCAGCGGCGCAATCGTCTTCCCCCCGATGACCTGAACGAAGATACAATCCGACAGCGCCTGTGTCTGGACAGTTGCGTTGCCGAGCAAGGTTGTTTCAACTAACGCACGACAAATAACGGAGATCGTCATGAGTGATCGCTTCTCGGGTTTGATCGTACCCGCCGTAATTGCCGCCACCGCTGCCAGCGCCGTCATCATTTCGATGTCTGTCGCCGCTCAGGTCCCTGCGGCTTCCGGTGCAGCGCCCCGGACACCGTGGGGCGAACCCGACCTGCAGGGGATTTGGACCGAGGAACTCGATACGCCCCTGCAGCGCCCGGCCAAATATGCGAACCAGGAGTTCTTCACCGACGAGCAGCGTGCGGAGTTGGACAAGGAGCGATCGGCGATCCTGAACCGGTTTGCGACCGAGCGTGCGATCAACGGCGCCTATAATGCTGCGGCGTTCTTTTCCACCAAGCATACCGGGACGCGGACTTCGAAAATCGTGGATCCGCCCAATGGCCGGCTCCCGCCTTTGACGCCGGAGGCTCAGAAAACGGCTGCCGCGGATCGCGAGTTTCGTCTCGCCTTGTTGCAATCGACGAACACCTGCAAGAACGGGATGGCGGGCTGTGCAGGCGGGAAATACGATCCGACCCCGTCCCCGCGGCGCGCCGAAGCTCCGCCTCGCTACAACGCCGGGCGCTTCGATCGCAACGATGGTCCGGAGGACAGCTCGCTCGGAGAGCGATGCCTGACCGGCGGACTGCCTGAGTTCGGCGGCCCGACGGGCAGCTTCCGCCGGATCGTCCAGACCCCGGGCGGCATCTCGATTTTCTACGACGTCGGTCAAGGCCAAGGGTGGCAACGCAATATCGTCATGGACGGCAGCCCTCACCTGCCGGCGTCGATCCGGCAGTGGTTCGGCGATTCGCGCGGCCATTGGGAGGGGGACACGCTGGTGATCGATGTGACCAATTTCAGTCCGAAGACCGATGTCTTCGGATCGCGCGAAAACCTGCATCTGATCGAACGATGGAAGCGCATAGGTCCAACCAGCCTCGCCTATGAAGTCACGATGGACGATCCGACCGTGTGGTCCAAACCGTGGACCGTCAAACAGGAGTTCTCCCGACAGAGCGATGAAGAGGATCGGATTTATACCGAGCCCCGGTGCCACGAAGGCAACCTCGGCCTGCCTGGCCTTCTGCATGGACGCCGTTCGGAAGACGCCGCGTTTGCGCAGGGACGCGGTCCCAATCCCGCAACGATGGACAACACCAACGGTGCGCTTCTGACGCAGGGCGATGTCCCGCAGGACCCTCTGCAACAGTAGTTGGGTGACCAATCATTTGGAGCGTGGGCGCGCGCCAGAGACCCCACATTTGCCGCGGCGCGCAGCCGCGCCGCTCCGACCTTTCGGCCGCATGTGGGCGCGCCCGAGCCTCGAACCGATGACAGCCGCACCCATCCCGCCCCAGTCTCGCCGTATCAAGATGAGGAAGGACATGCCCACCACCGTTCGCTTACACCGCGTGCTGGCAACCGGGCCGGAGAAAGTCTATCGCGCGTTCCTCGAGGCGGACGCACTCGCGAAATGGCTCCCGCCCAACGGTTTTGCATGCACAGTGCATCATCTGGAGCCAAGAGTTCGGCGGTACATTCAAAATGACGTTCCGAAACTTTACGACCGGCAAGGGCCATTCGTTCGGCGGCGAATACGTCGAGCTCGTTCCGCCCGAACGCTTGCGCTATACGGACAAGTTCGACGATCCCAACCTTCCCGGCGATATCACGGTGACCGTGACGTTAAAGAAAGTTTCGTTAGGCACCGAGCTCAACATCGTGCAGGAAGGGCTGCCGGAAATCATCCCGCCGGAGGCTTGTTATCTCGGTTGGCAGGAGTCGCTGCGAAACCTTGCGAGGCTCGTAGAGCCCGAAATCAATCAATAAAGCCGTCGCCCCCGGATAAGCGCCGTCCCCGGTGTACTGGTCCCGAGGCGCGGTTTCGGCACGACATCCAGGTTACAGGTACCGAAGGCAAGCACAGCCCCGGATATCGCGCCAACACCGTGCCACAGGATTACACTGTGCCGCAGACGGCGCGTATCCGGGCTTCGTTTGCCGCGACAGCAACAGAATGAGCGATCGATCGCGGGAAAGCACGGCGCAGTTCTCGTTCTCGCCCGGGAACGGCGGGAGAAACTCAGGCCGCGGTTGCGCTTTTGACGGCGCCGACCAGCTGCTTGAGCGTAAACGGCTTGGCGAGGAAGGTGTAATCGCTGCCGTCAGGCAAATGCTTTTCGAACGCGTCCTCGGCGTAGCCTGAAACAAAAATGACTTTGACGTTGGGGTTGCGGCTGCGCAGGCTTGCGAGCATGGTCGGACCATCCATTTCCGGCATCACCACGTCGGACACGACGAGATCGATGCGCCCGGTGTGCCGGTCATAGGCCTCGATGGCCTCGCGACCGTTTGCTGCCTGGAGCACGGTGTAACCGCGCGAAACCAGGCCGCGGGCGTTGAGGCCGCGCAACCCGTCCTCGTCTTCGACCAAAAGAATCGTGCCCTGCCCGGTGTCATCGGCCGCGACGGGCGAGGCCTGACGGGCGGGCGCCTTCGTCACTTCCCCTTGAGAGGCGACGTAGCGCGGCAGGAAGATACGGAATGTGGTGCCCTTGCCTACTGTCGACTCCGGATAGATGAAGCCGCCAGTCTGCTTGACGATGCCATAAACGGTGGCCAGCCCCAGGCCGGTGCCTTTTCCCACGTCCTTGGTGGTGAAGAACGGTTCGAAAATGTGGTCGATGATTTCCGGAGCGATACCGGTCCCGGTATCCGTGACCTCGATCATCACATATTCGCCGGGCTGCATGCCCTTGAACTTGAATTTCAGGCTGTCGGCCGTATCGACATTGGCGGTGCGCATCACGAAGCTGCCGCCGCCCGGCATCGCGTCGCGCGCATTGACCCCAAGGTTCATGATCACCTGCTCGACCTGCGACTGATCGGCTTTCACCGGCCACAAATCGCGCACGCGCTCGAACTTCAGGCTGATCTTCTCGCCCATCAGCCGCTGCAGCCAACTCGACAGTTCGGACAAGGCTTCGTTGAGGTCGAGCACCTCGGGGCGCAGCGTCTGCCGCCGCGAAAAGGCGAGAAGTTGGCGCACCAGAGCCGCCGCGCGATTGGCATCCTGCTTGATTTGCATAATGTCCTTGAACGAGCGATCGGCGGGCGGATGCTCGGCGAGCAGAAAATCCGAGGCCAACGTGATCGATGACAGGATGTTATTGAAATCGTGGGCAATTCCTCCTGCGAACTGACCGACCAGTTCCATTTTCTGCGCCTGGTCGACTTGGCGTTGCAGCGTGCGCTGATCGGTCGTCTCGATGGCGTAGACGATCGTGGCTTCCTGGTCGTCGGGCGCATCCTCGACCGTGGTGACATAAATGCGCGCGGAGCGTTCACCCTTCCCCGCGAGCCGTGCGTCGATTGGCGCGATATCACCGCGACCGCCCGCCGCCGCTGCCAGCACCGCATCGAGCAGGGAACGGTCGTCCTCGGCAACGACGCTGCGGATCGAACGGCCTTGGGGAGCGGCGGCCTCGCCTTTGAGAACGTCCAGGAACAGGCGCGCGAACATCGCGTTGCTGCGGGCGATCCGGCCGCTGCGGTCGATCGTGGCGATCGCCATCGGAGTGTTGTTGAAGAAGCGCATGAAGCGCAACTCGGCCGCGTGCAGCGGGTCGGCGCCGTCGCTTGCGCGGTTGAGTACGAGCGTGCGGGACGCGCCGGGCGCCCCGTCCGCAGCGAAGGCAACCTTGTGGTAAAGGCGCGCAGGTAACGGGCGACCGTCCCGGCGTCGCAGGTCGACGTCAAGCAGCTCGATCCTCACCTCGCCCGCGCTCGGAGGCACCGCGGTCAGCAGTGCCGCGCTGTCGCCGGGCAGGAGATCGGTCAATCGCAAACCCCCGCTCCCCACATGCGCAAGGTCATAATCGAGCCAGTTGGCGAGCGTGGCATTGACGTAACTGATGTCGCCGTTCGGATTGACCGAGAAAAAGCCCGCCGGCGCATGGTCCAGATAGTCGATGGCATGCTGGAGTTCCTGGAAAACGTTCTCCTGGCGCTCCCGATCGCGGGTGACATCGGCGACCGTCCAGACGGAGGTCGCCGTATCGGCCCCCTCACCCAGGGGGCGAACGCGTAACCGTAGCCATCTCGCCGGCCTGCCCCGAGTTGCGGCGATCCGCACCTCCTCGGTCAGGCTGCGGCCCTCCTGCGCCGCCTTGAGGAGCCGGTAGATCGCTTCGGAAAGGTCAGGATCGCCGACGAAGACCCGCTCGATCGGCCGGACCACGTCATGCCCGGTCGCCTCTGCGAAGGCACGGTAGGCGCCATTGGCATAAAGGACCTGTCCCTGCCGATCGGTCAGGACCACCCCGTCGGCGGCATTGTCCAGCACACGAGCGAGCATCGCACTGGTGCTGTCGCGTCCCGAAATCCGCAACAAGCCGGCGGCAAGGGCCAGCAGCGAAAAAACTCCAGTAATGGCGAGCAAGCCCAGCAGCCCCACAACATAGGAACCGGCTTGGCCGCGGCCAGTAAACATAAGCCCTGCCGCGGCGGCGACGAGACCCGTCGCCACCAGAAACACGAGCGCAATGCTGCCGCGACGCTCGATGCGCTCACTCCTTGCGATGCTCAAGTCTTGCATTGCCATAACGCGCTCTCGCCGTCTCGCGCGGACCGCTCCGCAAGCTGTCGAGGCCAGGCAGCCTCTTTAGCCCGTGCAAGCCGACATCCTCGCGGACGCCGCCGAGCCTGTGTAGACAATTCGCTGGGGCGGCGCGAACGCGCCCCCGACGCGGCACAAGGGCGCGGCCCTCCAGGGGAAAGGCTGACGGAGACCTGTAGCGATGACAGGGCGGAGCCGCAAAGCGCCAAGACCAAAACACGTGGAGCCGCAACCCGATAGGCTTTTGGTTCCTGGGCTCACAGCCCCGGCGTCCCTGCCGATCTCGGATGCAGGAACTTGCGCCCGCGCGTGCAAGCTTGTTTGTGGTCCGCCGCCCATGTCAACCTGACGAGCGGCACTTTTTGGAGCGCGGCCAACGTCCGGCGCCCGGTTCAGAGGCTTTCCATGCGATATCGCTGCGCGGTGCTTGACGATTACCAGGACGTCGCAATGAAAATGGCCGATTGGTCCAAGATCGCCAACGACGTCGCCGTGACCGTGTTCAATGCGCATATGGCTTCGCCCGATGACGTCCATCGCGCATTGAAGGGTTTTGACATCGCAGTGATGATGCGCGAACGCACGCCGTTTCGCCGCAATACCATCGAGGCTCTGCCCGACCTCAAACTGCTCATCACGACCGGGGCCCGCAATGCCTCGATCGACCTTGCTGCCGCCGCCGAACGCGGCATCGTCGTGTGCGGCACCTCGGCATTTGGAAACCCGACCACCGGCGTTGCCATTGGCCTAATGCTGGAACTGACACGTCGCATCGGGTTCGAGCATGCCCGATTGAAGGCGGGGGCGTTCTGGCAGACGACGCTCGGTCCCGATCTCGAAGGCATGACGCTTGGCATTGTCGGTCTCGGCAAGCTCGGGATACGCGTCGCCGGCGTCGCCAAGGCCTTCGGCATGAAGGTGATCGCCTGGAGTACCAACCTGACCGCGGAGAGGTGCCAGGCAGCTGGCGTCGATTACGCCTCCAAGGAGGACTTGTTCCGTACCGCGGACATTGTCACCATTCACCTTCAGCTCAGCGAGCGCTCCCGCGGAACGGTCGGCGAACGGGAACTCGGCTTGATGAAGCCTTCGGCCTACCTGGTTAATACCGCCAGGGGGCCGATCGTCGATGAAAAAGCGCTGATCGCGGCGCTCGCCGCACGCCGCATTTCCGGCGCCGGCCTCGACGTGTTCGATATCGAGCCGCTCCCGCTCGATCATCCGTTTCGCGGGATGGACAATGTCGTGATCACGCCGCATCTCGGCTATGTCAGCGCGCAGAACTACCGGCATTACTTTCCGGATGTCGTCGAGGACATCCGTGCCTTTTTGGATGGCAAGCCGATCCGCGTGATCAAATAAGCTTTTGTCGCGGAATGGCGGCGCCGACGCTCCGGAGCGCCCCCGCTGCAGGTACCTCGGCCGCGGGGCCAATTTTGCTGCTGAAGCCGTAACCAAATGCCGGAACCTGCGTTATATTCGATCGGTAATATCGCGCTGCGCCGCCGCCCGCCCTTGTTTGCGGCACCGCGCAAAGTTGGAGGTTTCCATGGCCCGTATCCTCGATCAGATGGTCCGTGCTTCGCGAAGGTCGCTCGCGCTTGCGGCCTGCGTGGCCGCGCTGACGCTTCCTTCCGCCGCGCAGCAGCGAACCGCCGATACCGCGCCGGTCGTTTTTGCTGCGGCGAGCCTCAAGGATGCCCTCGACACCATTGCGGCCGATTGGAAGAAGCAGACCGGCAACGACACTAAGATCTCCTATGCCGCGAGTTCCGCTTTGGCTCGGCAGATCGAGGCTGGCGCGCCGGCAGACATCTTCATTTCCGCCGATGAGGATTGGATGAACTGGGCGCAGCAGCGCAAGCTGATCAATGACGCATCCCGCGAGACGCTGCTCGGCAACTCGCTGGTGCTGATCGCACCGAGCAATTCGAAGATTGTGTTCAAGATCGCTCCTGGTGCCGACCTCGCCGGCGCACTCGGCAACGGCCGTCTCGCGGTGGCTGACGTCAGCGCGGTACCAGCTGGCAAATACGCCAAGGAGTCGTTGGAAAAGCTGATGATCTGGAACAGCGTCGCGAATCGGCTGGCGCCTGCCCTTGACGTGCGTGCCGCATTGAACCTGGTGGCTCGTGGCGAGGCGCCACTGGGCATCGTATATGCAACAGACGCGCGGGCGGAACCGCGTGTCGAGGTGATCGACACCTTCCCGGCTTCCTCACATGCCCCCATTCTGTATCCGGCCGCGCTGACCACTGCGAGCCATAACCCACGCGCCGCGGCGTTCCTCGACTTTCTGCGCTCGCCCGCTGCGCAAAAGGACTTCACCGAGCAGGGGTTTGTGGTTGAGAAGAAGTGATTGCGCCGGCCAAGGCGCTGTCCGCGAACAAGCAAGTCAGCTCCGTCATGCCCCACGAAAGCGAGGCATCCAGTAACCACCGCGTTATCAACCTGCGTAATCGATTGCCGCACTGGGGTTACTGGATCATCCGCTTGCGCGGATGATGACATGTGATCGATTCGTGCGGCGAAGGTCAAACCTCCTCACCCGCCGAGCGCTACCACGCTCGGCGCCCTCCCCGCGGCGGGGAGAGGGTTTTCCGAAGCGCGTTTCAAGATGTTCGGACTGTCCGAGAGTGAATGGACGGCGATTAGCCTGTCCCTGCGGATTGCGATCACCGCTACGGCATTCAGCCTTCCGGTCGGTATCCTTGCCGGCTACGCCCTGGCGCGCTGGCGATTTCCGGGGAAGATGGCGCTCGACGCCGTTATACACCTGCCCTTGGTCCTGCCCCCGGTCGTGACAGGGTACATCCTGCTTAATTTGTTCGGGCAACGCGGCATTCTTGGCGCCTGGCTTGCGGAACACCTCGGCATCGTCTTTGCGTTTCGCTGGACCGGCGCGGCGCTCGCCTGCGCCGTAATGGGATTCCCACTGATGGTTCGGGCGATCCGGATGGCGTTCGAAGCGATCGATCAGCGGCTCGAAGATGCCGCCGGCACGCTCGGCGCCAACGCGGCCTGGACCTTTGCCGTCATCACGCTGCCGTTGGCGCTGCCGGGCGTGCTGGTGGGCGCCATTTTGTGCTTTGCGCGCGCGCTCGGCGAATTCGGCGCGACCATCACTTTCGTCGCCAACATCCCTGGCGAAACACAGACGCTCTCTTCGGCGATCTATACCTATATCCAGGTTCCGGGCGGCGATGCCGACGCGTGGCGATTGACTGCGATCGCGATCGTGGTCTCGTTATCGGCCCTGGTCATCTCCGAGGTCGTGCAGCGCAGGGTGCGCGGCCGGCTGGCGCAATTCGAATGATCGGTTTCGATGCCGCGATCACGCTCGGCGGTTTTACGCTCGATGCCAGCTTCGAGAGCAACGCCAAGCTCGTCGCGCTGTTCGGCCGCTCGGGTGCCGGAAAATCGGTGACGATTGCCCTGATTGCCGGGCTGCTGCGGCCCGACCGCGGCTCGATCGTGGTCGATGGTCGTGTGCTGGTCGATACCAAGGCGCACCGCTTCGTGCGCAAGCACCGTCGCGGGATCGGACTGGTGCACCAGGAGGGCCGGCTCTTTCCGCACTTGACCGTGCGTCAAAACTTGACATTCGGGCGCTGGTTCGCCGGCCGCCTTACCCCCGCATGGTTTCATTCCAAAAGGGAGAACAAGCCTGGGATCGTCGCGTTCGACGCTGTTGTCGAGACGCTCGGGATCGGCCACCTGCTGAACCGGCGGCCGGGTAAGCTTTCCGGCGGCGAGCGGCAGCGGGTCGCGATCGGGCGCGCCTTGCTGTCGTCTCCGCGACTCCTGCTGATGGACGAACCGCTCGCCGCACTGGACGAGGAGCGCAAGTTCGAAGTGCTTACGCTGATCGAGCGGCTGCGCGACGAATTCGCCATCCCGATCGTCTACGTTTCCCATGCGGTCGAGGAGGTCGCCCGCCTTGCCTCCTACGTGGTCGTGCTGAACGCCGGCCGCGTCATCGCGGCAGGTCTGGTCGATACCGTGTTCGCAGCAGGCTCGATTGCTGCAGGAGAAGGCCGGTTCGCGCGCTCTTCCGTCCTCACCGGGCGGATCGCCGAGGCGCGCTCCGCTTATGGCCTTACCGCAATCGCTCAGCCGAGCGGCACGATCTGGGTCTCAGGCACTCTGGGTCCGGCCGGACGCGAGGTTCGCGTCGTCATCAAGGCGACAGACGTGACGCTGTCGACCACACCGCCCCAAAATTTGAGCGTGCGCACGATTTTGGCTGGCATCGTCGCTTCAGTCGAAACCGATGCCGGACCGCTTGCCGCGGTCGATCTCGACCTTGAAGGGGGTGCGCGGCTCGTCGCCATGACGACGCGCATGGCGCTCGACGAACTCGGGCTTCGTCCCGGCGTGCGCGTCTTCGCATTGGTGAAGACCGTGGCGCTCGATGAACGGAGCATCGCGCCGGCAGCGCCCCCAAGGGCGGAGCTTGGTCCCCCAATCGGTTGACCGGTTCGCCGGTCACGTGTTCCGGATGGTCAACCCGGGCACCGCGGTGATCGCATTGCGGATCGCCTCGTAGTAGCGCCGGTACCCTGTGCAGCGGCAGACGTGGTCGCCACAGGCGCGCGCGATCTCCTCGTCAAGCTTCGATGCGTCCACCGGATGGCGTTTCAGCAGGTCAATCAGCGCAAACGCCGCCATCAGAAAGCCGGGCGCGCAGTAGCCGCACTGAAACGCGAAGGCATCGAGAAATGCCTGTTGCAGAGGACTAAGGTCGCCCGGGGGCGCCAAACCTTCCACCGTGATGATCTCGTAGCCGTCAAGCGCGTCGGCAGTGACCGAGCAGGCGCAAATTGCCTCAAATGGCGTGCTGGCGTTCACTCTGACTGCAACCGTGCACGCCCGGCAAATTCCCATTCCGCAACCGAACTTCGTCCCGGTCAGTCCCAGCTCTTCGTGCAGCAGGTCCACGAGCGGAAGGCCCGGCTCCTGCTGGAACCGCCGCATGGTCCCGTTCACGGTGATGACCAAACCCCTGCGCTCCGTGTTCATCACCCCAATACCTTTCGGACCCACTCAGCGGTGATGGGTAGGGCGCGCGGGCGATAGCCGATGGCGTGCGCGACCGCATTCGCGATGGCAGCCGGGATCGGACACAGCACTGCCTCGGCGATGCCTTTGGGAGTGTCATCGTCGCCGCCCAATAGCGTGAGCTTCATGTTCCGGATCGGCACATCGTCGGCGACTGGAACCTGGTATCGGTCCAGGTTCCATCGGCCGCTTCCGGGTCCGTCATCCCCGCCCGAGGCATTCTCTTGCAGTGCAAAGCCGATGCCCATGGCGACTCCGCCATCCGATTGCCCGGCGACGAGGTCTGGTTGGATGATGCGCCCGGCATCGACAAAGCTTTCCACTTCGACGACACAAATGGCGCCCGTCGCTCTATCCACTTCAACCGCCGCCAGCGCCCCGGAAGGTGCGAAGAGGTTGCGGCCAAGCAGGAACGCATCGTGGTCCGGCGCGACGGGATTGAGCCGAGGGTGCCGCCGCCAGTTCGCACGGTTGGCAAGCCGCGTCGACACTCCATCGCTGTCGAGCCGAAGCAACTGCCCGTCCACTTCGAATTCGGCACTCACCCACGCGCCGATATGGACGGCATGCGCCGCTACCCCGCTGACCAGGTTCCTGCGATAAATCTCACGCGCAATGTCGGCCCGCGTCAGCGTCGGCCGTTCCGCATATGCCAGGCGGCCGTCTTCCCAGCGCAGGCCATCGCGCTGTGGAGAAGGTGATCCGAACCGGCCCAATTCCGCTCCGCCCGCGATGCCCCACAAACTGAAGGCAGCCGGGAGGATGCCGCCATGGAACAGCACCAGCGCGGCCTGTTGGACGGCATGCGCCTGGTGAAAGGCCGTGACGCAAGCGCTCGACGCTCCCGACAGCACCGCCGTCCATCGCGGCTCGGACCAGTGGTGGCTACTGGTGGTCTCGGAATCGAGCCCCAGCGCGGCGACGAGCTTCGTGGTGTCGCCCATCCGGACGGCACTTGCATTACCGCCGAGCGAAGCGGCGGTGCAAAGGGCGAGCGCCGTCGCCGAGCCGTTTCCCATATCGATGCAGTTGGTACGGACGGAAATCTCGCCGACGCGCGAGACCGATACTTCCGCCATCACTCCATCGGCACCGGTGCCAAACGCCTGATTCGCGAGCGCGAACCCAACTCCGTACAGCTTGGCGTTATTGTTCCGCTGCTGCTTCTCGCGGTCGCGCTCGCGCCAGAGCGCACGTTCCGCCGCGAGATCGCAGATTTCGGGGAGGCGCAGCGGAAGAGCCGGCATGGCCCCCGTAATGGTGGCCTCGCCGGACCGCAGCACGTTGCAGCGGCGCAGCGCGATTGGGTCGATCTCGAGGTCCTGGGCGATTTCCTCCACCATGCTCTCGATGGCAAAGACCGCCTGCACGCCACCGAAGCCGCGCATCGATCCGGCAACGACGCCGGGGGATGGCACTGCTACGGCATCGATCGCGGCCTGGCCGACGCTGTATCCACCGAGCGCGGAGTATCCGGAAAATTGCGCGACCCATCCGCTGACGTTGTTGTTGCCGCCCGCTTGAAGGAGAATTTTACTGGTGGCGGCGCGGAACTTGCCCATTCCGTCGACCGCGATCCGATGCGAGATGTTCGAACCGAGCTGCTTCAACCCGGCCTGGAACTGCTCAAACCTGTCGTAGGCGAGGCGCACCGGGCCGTCGCAATAGAACGCAGCGATGGCGAGCAGAGCCGTAAAGGGTGAGCCGACCCGCCCGCCGAAACCGCCGCCCGGAAAGCAGGCATTCAACACGACGGTCTTGATCTTGCCGGTATCGAACAGCCCCTTCGCGAGCAGCACGTCATCGCTGCCCGATTGCGTACCGAGCACGAGGTGCAATGTCGCTCCGGTCCGCTTGCGGTCGAGCCATGCGAGGCCGGCTTCGGGTTCCAGGAACACCGGATCGAGCGCCTGCGTCTCGTAACTCGCCTCGAACAGGCGGCATTCCGTATCCGCCATATTGCGTTCGATTTGCTCCCGCCACTGTCGCGCCAGCCGCCCTGCCTCTGATGGATTCTCTGCATACGGATTGCCGCGACCGTTCTTTGCCTGCGAAAAACGCTCGCCACTCTCGTCGCGATAGAGCGTCACATAGGTGGTCGGACCGTAGGGGGCGCCCGCAGGTTCGATGCTCTCCCGATCTCCGTATCGGACCAGCGAGCGGTCCGATCGCACGATATTGCGCGCGACCCGCGTCGCGCGCGGGTCCTCGAAAATGAGCAATGCCAAGGGCTGCCCGTAATAGACGGGAAAGTCATCGGCCGCCGTGAACAGCCCGTCGGGCCGCCCGGCCGGCGGCTGCTGGAAAGCGGATGCCGCGACGTCGTCCGCTTCAAGGTCTTTGGCGAGTACAACCCGGCGTGGCGTCACGCCCACGCGGTCAAGCGGCGAGAGGTCGAGGCCCCGGAACTTACGGTCGACGTGGCAGGCGCGCAACACCAGGGCGCCGCGCTCCTTGCGCGGCCACCCGGCCATATCGGCGGCGCGAAAATCGCGCGCATAGACCTTTTCACCACGGACCTTGGCAATGCCGTCGACGCGGTACCTGGCTTTCCCAGGCCCGCCCATCCAGGCATCGTGTCCGGCAGCGGCGCGCACCATCGTGCTGAAATTGCGCACAATCAGCGCAATGCCCGCAGCACCGACACCCTTCAAGAAAACGCGGCGGGTCTCGACAAAACCCCCGGCCATCTTACCCTCCAGCCCAAGGAGAGGATACAAACAAACCGCAGCCGCGAAAAGTCGCGGCATCAGCATTTCTGCTTAATGTGATGAATGAATTCGGTCCTACACCCGCGCGGTACCGCGCCTGACATCGCTGATCCGGCCTTTCAGTAGGGCGTAGACACTGCGGGGGCCAAGCGGAGTTGAGAATTGGCAGGGGCCCACGAGAGGTACAGAGACCTGGAAAACTGTGGACAAGGATTCCGGGGAGTTGCTTTACGCCGACCTCCGCCGATGTCATCCAATTGGCGTCAGCTCGATCCGATTCGCCTCAGTGGGGAGCGAAATGCACAAGGCCTTCGTTCTTGCGGCAGTGACGGCATTCGTTTTCGCGGTTGGTCCGCCAAGGTCTGATCAGGCCCACGCCAGCTATCTTGAACACACATGTGGCGTGGGGCCGCAGCTTGCCTGTGGTGGCTGCGGCGTCACCTGCCCCCTCGATCTCACCGCGATCTGTACCCGCGGCATGAACATCTGGCGCAGTTCGCACTGGTCCTGCTCGTTTGAGCCGGTATGTACCTGCCGACGCTCCTTGTATCCGTCCAATACGGGGAGCCGGTTCAGTCGCCGACGCCGCGACTGAGGGTACCCGCGAAAATAACGCAATCGTTCTTATGCGAGTTCGAGATCTGCCGTGAGTCCCGGATCCTGAGATCCCGGATTCGCACTTGGCGTCCCGCCGGAATACCTCCGAGGCTGCGCGCATGGCCTGCGACGACCATGCAACCCTATGTGGTCGAGTGAGCGTGACCGGGCCCGGCCGCGCACGATCCTATTCAACGGTGACGTTCGGCGCGCTTGTGACACTGCAAGCAGTTGAATTTGCACGGAGCTTGGTAGAAGCTTCGCGGCAATGAGGTGATGGAAGGATAATCCGTGCTCGTCGCGTTTCTGATCATGCTTCGCGAAGGCATCGAGGCCGCACTCATCGTTGCGATCATCGCCGGGTACTTGAAGCAGACCGGACGCCAGGCTGCATTGCCGGCCGTCTGGTTCGGGGTGGTGTCGGCGGCACTGCTCTGCACCGCGGTCGGCATCGCGCTTGAGACCGCCGGAACCGAATTCCCGCAAAAGGTCCAGGAGTTATTCGAAGGCTTTGTCGCGCTGATCGCGACCGTCATTCTGTCCTCGATGGTGTTCTGGATGGGCAGGGCTGCGCGCTCCATCAAGGCGCAACTGCACAACTCGATTGACGCGGCAATGGGGTCGGGCGACGGGTGGGGTCTCGGACTCGCCACGATGGCGTTCCTGGCGGTCGGCCGCGAGGGCCTCGAGTCGGTCTTCTTCCTGATTGCGACCGTGCAACAGGATGTGGGTCTCGGCGTGCCGATCGGCGCCGCGCTTGGGCTGCTCTGTGCCCTCGCTTTCGGCGTCGGTATTTATCGCGGTGGCCTGAAACTTAACCTCCGCCAGTTCTTCCGCTTTACCGGCGTGTTCATTATTTTCGTGGCGGCCGGCCTGCTGAGCGGGGCGGTGCGAGCGTTCCACGAAGCCGGTTTATGGAATGGCCTGCAGAATACGGCATTCGATCTCAGCGGCATCCTGCCGGGAGACAGTCTCGTCGGCACACTGCTCGGCGGCATCTTCGGATACCAGGAAGCCCCCACAGTCGGAGAAGTCCTTGTCTATCTGGGATTCCTGCTGCCGGCTTTGTTCCTGTTCAACCGGCAGAACCGGGCACCGGCTGTCCGGCGGATGGCCTGAGCCGATGCGGAACCGCTCCTTGCCCGTTCGGCAGATCGCACTGCAAGGCCTTTGGGATGATCAGATGCTCTCATCGAAGTTGGTCCCGTCCCGTCCGCCATCGCGCCTCGCGGCCGTTCTCGCCGCCGGCGTAGCGGGAGCAGCATTTGCCTATCCCGAAACCGCGGCGGCGCAGGCGCCGTCGCCGCCGGTCCAGATCACGATCACCGACAAGGGCTGCGAACCCAATGTGGTCACCGTACCTGCCGGCAAAACCACGTTCAGGATCAGGAACCAGAGCCGGCGCGCGCTGGAATGGGAAATCCTCGACGGAGTGATGGTGGTCGAGGAGCGCGAGAATATCGTCCCCGGTTTCGTGCAGTCGCTGACCGCGACGCTGGCGCCCGGCCAGTACCAGATGACTTGCGGTCTGTTGAACAACCCCAAGGGCACGCTGACGGTTCAAGGTGCGCCGGCTGCACCGGCCGCCACGCAAGCCAATGCGCTCGACCTCGTCGGCCTGCTCGCCGAGTACAAGCTCTATGTCCTGAAAGAGGTCGACAACCTCGCGGCGCAAACCAAGCGCTTCACGGATGCGGTGAAGGCGGGAAAGCTTAAAGAGGCGCAGGACCTTTACGCTCCAACCCGCCAACACTACGAGCGCATCGAGCCGGTCGCCGAGTTGTTCAACGACATCGATAAGAACGTCGATGCGCGCGCCGACGATTTCGAGAAGCGCGAGAACGACCCTGGTTTCGTCGGCTTCCATCGGCTGGAAAAGGCGCTGTTCATGGACAAGACCACGGCGCGTATGCAGCCCGTAGCCGACCGGCTGATGACCGATGTCCTGGACTTGCAGAAGCGCGTCGGCACATTGACAATCCCGCCGAACAAGGTGGTTGGCGGCGCCGCCGACCTGATCGAGGAAGTCGCCGCGACCAAGATCAGCGGCGAGGAAGACCGCTACAGCGGCACCGATCTGTGGGACTTCCAGGCCAATGTGGACGGCGCGCAAAAGATCTTCGACCTGTTCCACCCATTGGTCGCAAAGCGCAATGCCGATCTCGCCGCTCGCATCGAAGCGAATTTCACGAAGGTCGACGGGCTGCTCGCCCGTTATCGCGGCCCCGACGGCCGCTTCCAGAACTATGAAAAGCTTTCGCAATCGGACCACAACGCGCTCAAGGGCGCGATCACCATTCTCGCCGAGGACCTGTCGCAATTGCGCGGGACGCTCGGCCTCGACTGAGGCGTTGTTCGGAAACAAATGCCTGATTCATGTCACCACCCGCGAAAGCGGGTGGTCCAGTAACCATCGGATTTTCGATGAGTGCACAATCGCTTCGCCGGGGGTTACTGGATGCCCCGCTTTCGCGGGGCATGACAATGGTAATTCACTTATTCGCGGACGGTGCCTGAGGGCACCGAAGTGATCCAGTTATTTTCGTGGGAACCCCGATCGGAATGCTCATGGGAACCGAAAAACAGCAATTGCCGCTCACGCATTCCCCCTCTCCTGACGAGGGGGCAGGACCGCCGTCGCCGACCCGCCGCAGCCTCATGCTTGGTTTCGGCGCCGCAGGCGGCCTTGCCGCGCTCACGGCAGTGCCCGCCGGTGCCGCGGATTGCAGCGCCGAGCAGGAGAATGACGGCACGCTCGATGCGCAGCCATTCTACGGCCTCCACCAGGCCGGCGTGGTGACGCCGCAACCCGCCGCCGCGCTGGTGGCCGCCTTCGACGTGCTCGCCAGCGATCGCCGCGATGTGGAACGGCTGCTGCGCACGTTGACGGCACGGATCGCTTTCCTCACCACCGGCGGCCCGGCACCAGTGCTCGACCCGCGGCTGCCGCCCGCCGAGTCGGGCGTGCTGGGACCCCAGATCTATCCCGACAACCTGACGGTGACGGTCGGGCTCGGGGCTTCGTTCTTCGATGGTCGCTTCGGACTGGCCAGGCAAAAGCCCCGCCATCTCGTGACGATGACCCAGTTCCCTAACGACGCGCTCGACCCCAAATCCTGCCACGGCGATCTGGTGCTGCAATTCTGCTCCAACACTGCCGAAACCAATATCCACGCGCTGCGCGATATCATCAAGACGATGCCGGACCTCGTGGCACTGCGCTGGAAGCTCGACGGCTTCCTGCCGCCGCATACGATCAAGCGCGCCGGCAAGGATACCGTGCGGAACCTGCTGGGCTTCAAGGACGGCACCGCCAATCTGGATGCCCACGATGGCGAACTGATGGACCACGTGGTCTGGGTGCAGTCGGGCGGTGACGAGCCGGCCTGGACCGCGGGCGGAACGTACCAAGTCGTTCGTATCATCCGCATGCTGGTCGAGCGCTGGGATCGCACCCCGCTCCGCGAGCAACAGCAGATCATCGGCCGCGACAAGGCGACCGGCGCCCCGCTCGACAGAGACCACGAGCACGATATCCCGAGCTTCGTCGATGATCCGCAAGGCGCGCACATTCCGCTCGACGCGCATATCCGGCTCGCCAATCCGCGAACGCGGCCTACGGAGACGAGCCGCATCCTGCGTCGCGGCTATAATTTCTCACGCGGGATCACGGCGGCCGGGCAGCTCGACATGGGCCTCTTGTTCGTGTGCTTCCAGTCGAATCTCAGCGCCGGCTTCCTGGCCATACAGCAACGCCTGAACGGAGAGCCGCTCGAGGAATATATAAAGCCGGTCGGCGGCGGGTTTTTCTTCGTCCTGCCCGGTGCGCCGAATGCCGACGCGTTTCTCGGTCAGACGCTGCTTTCAGCCTGATCCGGGTGTCGCGCGCCGCCGCGAGCGCGCCGTGAGGGCGCGAGCGGTTCGGGCGCTTTAATTATCCTTCCGCTGGGACGGCCAGTCGTTGGGTCTGTTGGTTCTACTTAATTTTCCATCCCACCAAGTGTCGCCCAGCTCGGTTACAATCTTGTTCGGCTTTCTGTAAAAGACGCCGCTGAAGTAGGCATTATCAACAGTCCGCCTCTTAAAAACATCATCAAATTCATATTCAATGCGAATCCTCATCAATACGGCGGCGCCCCCCATCAAAAATCTCTCTAACAGCATTCCTGTTGCCATCGCACTATCTGGGAGTTCGTCTTGCGCGGGTATTCCGACACCGCGTATGTCCCGCCAGTTACCGCCCATTTCGCCCTCTTGTCGACGCTGAGGCTCATCGAAACTAATGAATTGTATCGCGATATTCCAAACAAAATTTCTAGCTGGCGATTGGCCGGTGTTCTTGGCGACAATTCAGATTACCGGCTGCACGTCGCCGATACCGAGGTCCAAGAAAGTAGCGCTGACCGTTTTGATATCGACATATGCGCTGACTTGCGCTTCCCCGATAAGATGCGCCGCTTCTGCATTGATCCTTGCGGTTTTGTCGGCTTGCTTCAGAAAGTAGATTTGAAAACTGGACACAATCGCCAGGAGCGCAGTGAAAAGTCCCAGGATAAAAGTGTAAAACGCAACGGGGTCTTCCCACGTTCGATCCCATATTATCGAAAGCCTTTCACTCCAGGTTTTGGCTGGCTCATGCTCATTATTGCTGGAATTCGACACCATGATCGGTGGCGCATACATAGGAATTTTGGTTTGGCTGACCAACCGTACAGACATAGGTGCCCCCGATGGCAAACCACGTAACCGCTGCAAAGATCAGCCAAAATAACCGACGATGTAGCAAAGGTGTTGGCTCCTCGCTAGATTTCGTCCAAAGCTACCGGCGCCGAACACGATGCTTCGCATAACAGGACTACTAAACATGCTGCGCGACGACATCAACGCTGCCTTGAAAACGGCCATGAAGGCGAAGGACGACCGCCGGGTTTCCACCTTGCGGCTCGTCAATTCCGCGATCAAGAATGCCGACATCGACGCGCGCGGACGCGGGGCGGGGCCGCTTGGCGACGACGAGTTGCCGCCCTTGCTGCAGAAAATGATCAAGCAGCGCCAGGAAGCCATCGAGCTTTATGAGAAGGGCGCGCGTGCCGAACTCGCCCAGCAGGAGCGCGACGAGATCGCTATCATTTCAGCCTACCTGCCCGAGCAACTGACCGAAGACGCCGTGAAGGCCGCAATCGCCGAGGCCATCGCCGAGACCGGCGCCGCCGGCATGAAAGACATGGGCAAGGTGATCGCGGTGTTGAAGACAAAGCACGCGGGTCGGATCGACTTCGCAAAAACCTCCGCCCTGGTGAAGGCCGCGCTCGCAAGATAATCCAATCACGTCTTGCTGGCGGGGCGGCCTTCGCCGTGATAATCCGCGATGACGCATCAGCGGAGGGCATCCATGGGCCTCGAGCGGCCGCGGCACCGGCCCGCAACGCTGCGGCGTCGGACTTTCCTCGCGGCGGGGGGTGCGGGTGCGCTTTGCCTCGTCGCAGGTTCGGTCAAGGCGCTGGACTACCCGCTCCGATCGGTCCGGCTCATCGTGCCCTATCCGCCGGGCGGCACTGCCGACCTGATGCCACGCATCGTCGCCGATTGGCTGTCGCGCAAGTGGGGCCGCGCTGTCGTGATCGAGAACAAGCCCGGCGCAAGCGGCAATATCGGTGCCGAGGCGGCGTTCCACGCCGACCCGGACGGCTACACCCTGCTGGCGTCGCCGCCGGCGCCACTCGTCATCAATCAGAACCTCTATCCGCGGCTCGGCTTTGACCCGTCCGCGTTCATGCCGGTATCGATCCTCGGCATGGTGCCGAACGCGCTGGTGGCAAACCCGCGCAAAGTTGCGGCGGCAACGGTCGCCGACCTGATCGCCTATGCGAGCGCCGCATCCGGGCACGATCTACGCCGCGACGCAGGGCAACGGCTCGACCTCCCATCTCACCTCGGCAATGTTCCAGCAGATGGCGAAGGTCAGGTTCGTGCACGTCCCCTATCGCGGCTCGGCACCGGCCCTCCAGGGCCTCCTTGCCGGAGATTGCGACATCATGTTCGACAACCTCGGCGTTTCGCTGGAGCTGGTTCGTGGCGGCCGCCTCAAGCTCCTCGGCGTCGGCACGCCGCAGCGCATGGCCGCGCTTCCCGACGTGCCGGCAATCGCCGAGACGCTGCCGGGCTTTTCCTCGTCCACTTGGATGGCAGTTGTCGCGCCGCCGCTGACGCCGCGTGATATCGTCGGCAAAATCAACGTCGACATCGCGCAGGCTGTTGCATCACCCGAGGTCCGTGCGCGCTTGGCAGAACTCTCGGCGGAACCGGTCGGGGGCAGCCTCGAAGCGACCGCCCGTTTCATGGCGGACGATGGAAAGCATTGGCGCGCCCTGATCTACGCCGCGGGGGTGAAGCTCGAATGACAGACTGTGATGCTACCGGCACACCCCGGGCGAGGAGCAGGCCATGAACATCCATATCGCGCGGCGCCAATGGCCGGCCGAGGGCCTCACCCGAGTTCCCTACTGGGTTTATTCCGACCGCGATCTCTATGCCGAAGAGCAGCAGCGTATCTTCCGCGGCAACACCTGGACTTTCCTCTGCATGGAAGCGGAACTGCCGAAGCCGTCGAGCTTCCGCGTCTCGAGCCTTGGCGACATGCCGGTGGTGGTGACGCGCGATGCCGCCGGCGTCATCCATGCGTTCGAGAACCGGTGCGCGCATCGCGGCTCGCTGTTGTGCCTGAAGGAGCGCGGCGAGGCCAAATCGTTCGCCTGCGTCTACCATAATTGGACCTACGACCTCACCGGCCGGCTCACCGGGGTCGCATTCCGCCGCGGCATTGCCGGCAAGGGCGGGATGCCGAACGACTGCCAGCCGGAGGAACACGCGCCGCGGCAGCTGCGTGTCGAGACTTTCGCCGGTCTTGTCTTCGGAACGCTAGGCACGCAAACCCCGCCGCTCCAAGAATATCTCGGTCCCGACCATGTCGCCTATATCGCCCGGGTGATGCGCGCGCCGGCGCGGCTGCTGGGCAGCTACAGCCAGATCATTCCCAGCAACTGGAAGATCTATGTCGACAACAACAAGGACAGCTATCACGCCAGTTTGCTGCATATGTTCTTCACGACATTTCGGTTGAACCGGCTGTCGCAGAAAGGCGGCCTGATTGTGAGCGAGAACGGCGGCAACCACATCAGCTATTCGATGGCGCAGGATGTCGCGGGGAAGGAGTACGAGCAGGCCGGACTGCGCTCGGCCAGCGATTGTGCCTTGGAAGCGCCTGAGCTCCTGCTGCGCAGCGTCGACGAGTTCGGGGACGGCATCGGACTGCAAATCCTCACCGTGTTTCCGGGCTTCCTGCTCCAGCAGATCCGCAACTGCCTCGCGGTTCGCCGCGTGGTACCGCGCGGCCTCGACAGCACCGAACTGCTATGGACGTGCTTCGGCTTCGAATCCGACAATGAGGACATGGCGGAGCTGCGGCTGCGCCAGTCCAACCTGATCGGACCCGCGGGCTTCATCTCGATGGAGGATGGCGCGGCCTGTGGCTTCGTTCAGCGCGGCGTCGCCGGCGCGCGCGAGGAAACATCGATCGTCGAAATGGGAGGCCGCGGCACCGCTTCAGAGGAAAGCCGGGTGAGCGAGGCTGCCGTCCGCGGTTTCTGGAAGCAGTACCGCGAACTGATGGAGCTTTAATTCGGCAATTCCGAAGTTTGCGCTGATCGTCGTATTACTCCGTCATTCCAGGGGGCGTGAACGCAGCGAAAGCAACCCCGGAACGAAAAACGCCGTATCCTCGGTCCGTATTTCCACCCGCACCAACGTGACGATCATGGACATCGAGCACATTTTTCGCGTAGGCGACCTCAACGCGCGCTACGTCGATGCGATCGACGCCGACCGCCTGGAGACGTGGCCGGAGTTCTTTCTCGAAAATGGCCGTTACCGCATCACGACCGCCGAGAATGCCGAACAGGGGCTGCCGCTGCCGCTGATGTACGCCACATCGCGAGCAATGCTGCGCGACCGCGTCAAGGCATTGCGCGAAGCCAACATTTATGAGGGCCAGCGTTATCGTCATGTTCTGGGCATGCCGCTTATTGCTGCAGGTGAAAGCGGCGCCGTACGGGCACATACGAATTTCATGGTCGCGCGGGTGATGCGATCAGGCGAAACGATGCTTTTTGCCACCGGCCGCTACGAGGATACCGTCTCTTTCAATGCGCAGAAGGAGCCGCTGTTCGCCGAGAAGACGGTCGTCATCGACAGCCGGCAGATCGACACCTTGCTGGCAATCCCGCTTTAGAGAGCAACGCGTTCTCAGCAAATTCATATGATCCTGGTGATCAGCCACGTCCCTTGTCGACGAGACGCGAGGGACAATGCTGCTTGTAAGACGCAGAGTGGCGCATCCAGCGCCGAAACAGGCTTCCATACGGCGTGCCGCAACGACCGGGGTTATCGGGACCTTAGAGCGTTTTCCGGTCGAGTTGAATCGGGTGGATTTGGGCGGATTCCCAAGCGTTTGGCAATGAGCGAATCTGGCGCATTGATTTGCTGGGGGGACCAAATGCCGAAGCCGTATTCGCAGGATTTGCGTGTGCGGGTTGTTGAAGCGGTCGAAGGCGGGGCGTCGCGGCGCGAGGTAGCCGAACGCTACGAGATCAGTCCCAGTGTGGTGGTGATTTGGATGCAGCGTTGGAGCGCGACCGGAAGCATCGAAGCAAAACCGAGCGGCGGAAGTGTCTCGCCGCTCGATGAGCATGCGGAATTCCTGCTTCAGTTGATCGCCGAGCAGCCCGACATGACGCTCGATGAAATCGTCGCGGCAATGTCGCGAGCCGGAATCGGGGGTAGCCGCACCGCGTTGTGGCGGTTCTACGAGCGCCATGGCATCACCTTTAAAAAAAACTTTGTATGCCGCCGAACAGAAGCGCGCCGATGTGATCCGCGCGCGTCGGCGGTGGATGCGCGAGCAGGGCATGTTTGACCCGGCACGGCTGGTCTTTATCGATGAGACGTGGACCAACACCGCCATGGTGCGGCTACGCGGCCGCAGCCCGACCGGCGAGCGGCTGGTCGATTACGCGCCGCACGGGCATTGGAAAATCATCACCTTTGTCGGCGCCTTGCGTCTGTGCGGGATGACCGCACCTTTCGTCCTTGAGGGCGCCATGAACGGCGCCATGTTTCTTGCTTACGTGAAACAATGTCTTGTTCCGACCCTCAAGTGTGGCGAGATTGTCCTGATGGACAATTTGCCGGTCCACAAGGTGGCCGGCGTCAGGGAGGCGATCGAAATGGCGGGAGCAACACTGATTTATCTGCCGTCCTACTCGCCCGACCTCAATCCGATCGAGATGGCCTTCAGCAAACTGAAGGCGCATCTGCGCAAAGCCGCCGAGCGCACCATTGCGGGCCTGCTGCGCAGAATTGGTCACGTGGTGAAAGCTTTCAAGCCACAGGAATGCAGAAATTTTTTCCGTCACGCCGGGTATGTTCAAACATGAGCGGAATCCGCTCTAATAAGGGCGGCACCAAGTGATCTGGCAACCAGCCCCTCCGCCGCGGAGTACGCAGCGGCGCATTGCAAATCCCTGGGCCCTTCCCATGATGAGGCCAAGGCCGTGCCTGCTGCTCCGTTAGGACTGCTCGCGAGGCAGTGCCATGCCGATGCGGACATTGAGGCTCCCGCAGCGATGGCCGACCCGGCGATAAGCGCTATGAACAACCGGCGCATAACTCACCTCCACGCACTTCATGCCCAGAAACCCTTGCGCATGATCCCGTAAAGTTGCAGACTTTTTGGACAAGATCATGCGCAGAAATTAGATAATCGAGCGGGAGGCGGTTCAACCTGAACGCATCCCGCTCTAAATGAGATGACTTATATTATCCAAATCAAGGCATAGCCGGTATGCGGGGCTGCATCGCGATCGTGGGCGGGGCCAATGAACGCCGACTTTGGTTGCGTGAATGAATTTCCCGCGCACGGCGCTTATGCGGGCTACGATGCCGTAGTCACTCCTCGTTAACCCAGATCCAGGTTTACCGGCTGCACAGGGGCGATGTGGACCAAGGGGCGGCGACCTCGTTGGAGAAGCATCATGTCGGTTTCGGGAATTTCCACGACGCCTACAAACTACTATCAAACGTCCAATCCGCAGTCGCAATTCCAGCAATCTTTCGGCAGCCTGGTCAGCGCACTCAACTCTGGCAACCTGTCGGGCGCCCAGCAGGCCTATGCGGCCCTGAGCCAATCCCAAAGCAGTGGCCAGGGTCCATCCGCGAACCCCAACAGCGCGTTATCTCAGACGCTGAGCCAAATCGGCCAGGATCTCCAGAGCGGTAATTTGAGCGGGGCGCAACAGGCTCTGTCGTCGTTGCAGCAGGCCAAAGGCCACCACCATCACCACGGGCATCACGGCGGCGGTGATACCTCGCCCCCCTCCACGACCACGACTTCGTCTTCGACATCGAGCGGCTCGACCACGAGCGGCTCGACCACGAATACGGTGAACATCACGACCTGACATCGATCGGGTGACGCCGGCGGGAGACCGCTGCGCGCCGTTGTTTCGAGCCGAAAAGACGGTCGACATGTTTATCGGGACAAAAGTCACGCTCGGGGCATTCGTCCCCGAGGATTACACTGCCATGTATTGCTGGGCCAACGACATCGTTGCTGCCCGTCTCGATGGAGCGTTCCGGCCGGTCAATCTGACAGACGTGGTGCGCCAATGCGAAACCGCCGCAAAGGATCCGTCGCGCGTCATGTTGGCCATCCGGCGGCGCACCGATCCCAAAATCATTGGATATGTCCATATCCAAAACATTAGTGCCGTCCATCATTCCGCGGACATCGGCATCCGGGTCGGTGAAGAGCAAAATCGCGGACAGGGTTTCGGCACAGACGCCGTCTCGCTCGCACTGGACTACTGCTGGCGTCACCTTAACCTGCAAAGGGTGGCACTGATCGTTTTTTCCAACAACGCGAGAGCTATCAACGCCTACAAGTCGGCGGGGTTCAGAAGAGAGGGTCTGTTGAAGAAGCTGTTCTTCGTCGATGGTGCATGGGTCGACGTGAGCATCATGGCAGCTTTCCGGCCGGCGAAGCAGCGGACTAGGCTCAAGCCGGCCCTATGTGATGAAAGCGCGGTGGCGCACGCGGGAATCCGTCACGGCTGGCAGACCGCAGGCGGCATAGAGCGCGTCAACGCGTTCGCCTCCCCGGCACCGGAAGCGACCGTTAAACTGCGAAGCGAAGTTGCAGCTATTCGACCACCTCGTCTGCGCGGCCGAGGAGAGGAAGTGGCACGTTCAGGCCGAGCGTCTTGGCGGTATTAAAGTTGATGAACAGCTCCACCTTCGTCGCCTGCTGGACCGGCAACTCGGTTGGCTTCTCGCCCTTGAGAAAGCAGCTTTGCCGTCTACATGCGTCCACGGCCATCGCAAAATTCTCAATGTCCCCAGCTAAGTAGCGTTTTGCGGGCCATAGCCGTGCGCCCTTGTCCATGCGTATTCCCGCACGTATATGGGA
This sequence comes from uncultured Alphaproteobacteria bacterium, assembly GCA_963844635.1. Classification (GTDB taxonomy): domain Bacteria; phylum Pseudomonadota; class Alphaproteobacteria; order Rhizobiales; family Xanthobacteraceae; genus JAJPKK01. The sequence continues at coordinate 92,638 of CAWJPD010000004.1, read as the reverse complement.
CATATGTTGGACATAAGGATATTTCATGGCTCGCACCCTGAGGACACCTCCCTGGATACTCGCGCCGCAAGAAACCGGCTCAAGCCCCGCGGGAAGCCCTACTATCGTACGGTCGAGGAAGGCCTGCATCTGGGCTACCGCCGCCTGAAAGGCCACCCGGGCAAACCCGCAGGCGCAGGGAAATGGGTGCTCCGGCATTACATCGGCGCTCAGGCCTATGTAGTCGAGACGATCGGCAACGCGGACGACTATAGCGACGCGGACGAGAATCGCGATCTTGAGCTTCTCGCAGGCACAGGCCAGGGCGCGCGAGCATATGGTCAGGCGAGCTGCATCGGATCGCCGGCAAGCGGGGCCCGCTGACCGTTAAGGACGCAGTCGAGTCCTATCTCGACTATCTCGACAACAATCGCCGGTCCGGCCGGGATGCGCGGTACCGAGCCGAAGCGCAAATCTGATCCGACCTTGGGCGATGTCGAGGTTGCCAGTCTCACGCCGGAAGCGCTGCGCCGCTGGCAAGCCGATCTGGTCAAGGGTGCGCCGCGGATCAGGACCAAGAAGGGCGACAAGCAGAAATTCAAATCGGTGACGGATACGGAAGAAGCAGGCCGCCGCCGGCGTTCCACCGCCAATCGTGTGCTCGGACTGCTTAAGGCCGCCCTGAACCGCGCTTGGCGCGACGGCAAGGCCAGATCAGACGAGGCGTGGCGACGGGTAGAACCGTACAGGCAGGCTGTCGCAGCACGGATGCGATATCTCACGGTGGCCGAAGCGCAGCGTCTGATTAATGCTTGTGATCCCGGGGGATTCCGCGAACTCGTCAAGGCCGGGCTCGCCACAGGCGCTCGTTACGGCGAGTTGGTCGTGCTCAAGGTCAACGATTTCGATCCCGATGTTGGCACGCTCACGGTACGTTTCGCCAAGAACGGCCGCGGCCGGCACATCGTCTTGACCGATGAAGGAGTTCGGCTGTTCCGGTCGCTGGCGGCCGGGAAGGCCAGCAATGCGCTGCTGCTGCCGAAGCCGGACGGTACGCCATGGAAGAAAACGCAGCAGACCTACCACATGGCGAAGGCCTGCGAACATGCCCGCATCGAGCCGCCGATCGGTTATCATGGCCTGCGGCACACGTGGGCTTCATTGGCTGTCATGGCCGGCATCCCGCTGATTGTCGTGGCGCGGCAACTCGGGCATTCAGATACACGCATGATCGAGAAGCATTATGGCCATCTGTCGAAGGACTTCGTCAACGAGACGATCCGGGCCGGCGCGCCGCAATTCGGGATCGTGCCCGATGCGTAGGTGATGTCTTTGACGTAAATTCCTGCGGTGGCTAGGCCGACAGGCCGAACACGCGGTTCCGCACAGCGCTGCCACCGCAGCCCCCTGCGGAAGCGCCGATGCGGAGGCGTCGATGCCCTTCGAGTACGAGCGCGACTGGGAGCCGACGGAATTAAGCCCGGACACTGTACCCATTAATTGGATGCAGCTCCTCGATGCCTTCTACCGATTTCGCGATGAAGCCGGCGTAGCTGATCTGGCGGTTGCCGACCTGCGTCGCGCTTTGTGCGCTAACCGAATCCAGTCTATGGCGCTGCGCAAGCTCAAAGCCGATGACGGTGAGGTTTGGCATCAACGCATGCTTCCAGTGGGTTTCTGGCGCGCGGTTCGTTTATTTGCAACCATTGACTTGCACGGGAACGAAACCGTTGGTTTGCGCCCACCCGACTGGGTGGGCGCTAAATCGTTAGGTCGCGGTCCTTGGTCATTCCATTTGTGCCGAGCAGACGTCGACGTTCTTTTTGAGGCATCTGCATCGCCGCAAATCCATCAAATCGGATCTACCTCGACGGAATTGCCCGGGGACATAACGCCGGCGGTGCGAGCTGTCGTCAAGGCACTTTATGCTTTCGAAAAGGAGGGGGTAAATTTAATCGGAGTTCGCAAGGACGATCTCGCCCAGATGATCGCCACGCATCTTGGTGTACCTGTGTCCAAGAGAACCTTGCAACGGGCCGAGGCGTACCGGCGAAACCGTGCAAAAGCTGTCCCGGTAGTCCAATCGGGTCTTTTCAGTCCAATCTCGGCCGATCAAGTCCGAATCTTGGCGAGATCCGGATCAGTGGTAAATGGCTTATTTGTCCACTCGACAGCACGCCAATGCATGGTGCTCCGGATGGCCTTCATCATCGACCCCAGCAGCTACGACGCCGATACAATTTCCGAGTTCGCGATCAAGAATAGAATCAGCCGATCGCAGGTATTCAAGGAAATTGCCGAGGGTCGCTTAATCGCGTCCAAAGTCGGTACACGAACGATCATCACCCGCGAAAACGGCGCGGCGTGGCGACGCGCGCTGCCGACGAGCCACTCCGCTACCAACAAATGAAGGGCTTTACGGACCCGCCGAGCGCAAGCTGGTCACCTTTTTTGACCGGCTGACGTTCGACCGGGATCGCCGCCGAGCGCGGTCCTTGGCTCCTTGCTGACGCCGATACCCGCTTTATCGTCCTGTACGTAATCGGCGCAGCCAGCGTCGACGTGCGCGAGCACGATAGCCTGCCGCCTGTCATTCAGTCGCTGCCAGGCGAGCAGCCGACCGCCTACCAAATCATTCGGGAGCTGCTCCATGATCCGCGCAGCGTTAGCCGAATTTGTAGCATGACTGCGCGCGCCTTCCAGAACCGCCATTTGAGAGTGGGCGCCTCGGATGTCCGCTTGTCCATCGCAGACATCCTGACGGCTTCGGCGTGGCGTATCGGGCCACACGCCGACAGCTCGAAGCAAGCGGCGAATGGCGAAAACATCTATCCATAGCAGTCCATGCATATCCATCCATGATTGCACGGGCAGGGCTGTGTAAAAACTGGCAGTGCTGGATGACGTTCATTTCCGCAAAAGCTTATGTCCACCACTTCAGACGAAAAGTGCATGATCATTCCTAATCTGCGAATCGGTTCCGCTCTGCGGTGCTGGTCTCTGACAAGGTGCCTTTCTGAAGCGTCGTATCACCCACCATGCGCCTTTGGAGTGGCAGCTTGAGCGCGAAGCCGATGCCGCAGCGGCAGAAAATAAGGAGCCGGACGCTCGAAACGCGACGCCTCTGGTAGCAACGGCACCCCATACGGAGGTACTCAAGCGGCACCGGACTGGCAGCGAGCAGAAGGTCATGGTCCAGCAGGTGTCGGTGAGTGAGGGCGGGCAAGCTATTGTCGACAACGTAACCCAAACTGCATTGGAGGAGCCTCGCCGATAAAACGCTTGCATTCATCGATTGGCGGCAATCGGCAATGCCAATCATTGATACACCCGAGCGCGTGCCGGTCGCGGTCTGGCGGCGGCAAAAACACGGCAGCCGATTATCCGCGTAATCCTGGCGCAGGGCCGTCGAGTTGGGCGCTGCGGGGCCAAAACGCGCTCGGGCAAACGCTCATGTCCCCGGGTGAGCGGAAAAAGCCGTTGTCGGACGGCATGGCGGTGCGCCGGGATCCGGCGCTCCACGCGGCAACAAGCGCGCTGAAGCATGGCCGCCATACGCGAGAAGCTATCGAGGAACGCCGCCACTCATGCTGGTTGTGTCAGATCATGATCGCGGCAAATGGCTGATTTTGCATGTCTGTGTCGGCGTGTCGGTACGCGGACAGTAGGCCCGCCACGCGGTCTCGAATTGGGATCGCAGGTAACCTCGACTGCTTTTATCGCTGGCCGACGTTGGGCGGGCCAGATCGTGCGCGGCCGGATGTCGAACGGACGTAACATCCGAGCGAGTTCGCCTTGGGTCAGTTTGCGAGGTGGACGATCATCATTCGGACCCCGCCACTCGTTCCAGAAGCTGTCATCGAATGCGAGCAGCGCCTCGACGAGGGTTGCGCTGGCGATACGTTCCATGCTCCGCGCCTGGAAGACGTTTCGAATATCGCCGAGCAGCACGACACCGGGGTCCTCGTCCAGGCAGTTCGAGGCAAGCTTCATCCCCGCACATCGCGCAATCTCGCCGTGTCCCAGATTGTCCGCGATGGCCAGCAGCACGCGCCAATTGTCGGCCGCGCGGTTGCGGAGCGTTGGTGGCATTTCCGGATCACTCGCGAGTGAGCAGGTTGACGCCCATTTTCTGATTTCCTCTCGCACGGCAGGAAAGGCAGGGTCGGTTTCGTCGAGTCGTTGGATTTGGAACTGGCTTTCATTGGGCGCGTAGCGCCGCATACTGATCACGACAGAGCGGTGCAGGAGTGGCAGGGGCAGCGCACCTATTGCCGCCACGGCAAGCGGTGAAAATGTCGGGAATTTCCTCGACCAGCCGCCGACAAACCGGGAGATAGCCCCGCCACTCCGGTGCCCGGAATTGAAGACTGAGCGTAGCACGCCGTTGCGGAGCAGACCGAGATTGTCACCTTCGTCGACCAACAGGGAAGAGCGGCGGCTGCGATCGAGCAGGTAGTAGATCGCTGCCGGAGTCACGTTGTCGGTGCGATACGGCTCGGCAACCAGCAATTCAAGCAGCACGAGCAGCGTAGTCTTTCCGCACCCCCGCGCGGGGCTGATCAAAGCGAGCCGGGGAGTGATGGTGAAGCGATCGAAGGCATAAGTATGCAGTATCCACAGCGCCACCGCGACGCGCTCCTCGGCCGTGATCGCGACATGCAACTCGATCAGGCGAACCACAAGATCGAGCACATTGACCGCAGGGGCATCTGCCGCGACCGTTGCGGCCTGCGGTGCTGCGTTTGTATCCGTTGTAACGCCGGCAGCGAGAACCGTTGGGAGGTCATTCCACGTCAAGCCGAGCTTGCCCAACAACCTGAGCAGCCGGTCACGTGCGACCTGAGCCTCGTTGACATTGGCCGATCCCATCAAGGAGTGAAGCCGGCATATGCGCTCACAGACTTTCGGCGGTGGCATGGTCACGATCTGCCCCCAGCCGACACCCCGACACCTTTGGGGGAAATCAAGTCGTTAGGCGCAGTTTCTGCCGACACACCTGGAGGCCCAAAAGCTGGCAGCACCAGGCCGTTGCCATTCAGGGGGGGCACGTAAGTAACTCCGGTTGCGTGCCGCTGTGCGGTATCGCCGCGTCTTTACAGACCACCTTGCCGGAGGCGCAGGTTGGCGGGACCCTTTCACTGTCGAAGGTCCGCTCTTGACGCACCCTAAATATGAGGAGCGGTTTTAAGATACGCTAGAGCCCGAACAACCAAAAAGGATGCTCCAACCCTTGCCCACCAGGCCGAAGGGCGCCCGCGGGCCCCAGACCTTCAGGGTTGCGGGATCCAGAGACCGGCAGGTGGACCGTTCCAGATTTACAATTCGCCGCCCGACCACGTTGCGGGAGCTTTCGCGGCAACTTGAAGAGTTCGGCCACGGTATCCGGCGAGCTTACTCGACGCCATTCGGATCGCTTTTCCCTTTCTCGGCGATGTACTGCTCCAGCGTTGGGGTGATATCTCGCGGCTTGCGCTCAATCCCGAGCGTCTCGAGAATCCGCCGCAGATGTCCCGCGGCCGTTGCATAGGTTCTCAAGTCAGAGGATCCGCCCTGGGCCAAACGGCCTTCTATCTGTTCAAGCTGAACTTCGATAGTGGCACATCGTCTAATCAGGCTGCGCTGGGCTTCGGAAAGGGAGTTGGCGCCACCCAGATCCGCAGCATGCGCTTCAAACAGATCGCGCCAGCGCCGCGCCCATGGACCTCGCGCATCGCCTTCAACGAACAACGTTCGTCCATTAGTGACCCGCGAACGCAAACGCGGCAATCGTCCATCTAAAAGTTGATTAGCTTCAGGCCTATGCGACTTCATGTGTGACCTCAATAAACCACCTTATGATCGTCAAACATTTCATCGATGGGATCGGTTCACCACAGAATAGTGTTTCCGCCGGAATTAAGGTAGGCACCAAGCCGCAGCCTCCTCCAGCTGTCAATGCCATACGGATCGTCGGGCGTTATACCGGCTAGGACGTCCAAATTGTAGGTTCCTCTGACAACGCAGGTCGAAGCAGCTCCGCAGATTACGTTCGCCAAGTCATCGTGTTGACCCGGCGCATGATCGATAGAATCCTTACCGGACCGAGCTACCCGCCGCTCAAGCCCGAGGATTTGGTTGATCGCACGCGGATGATCGAGCAGATCAAGCCTTCGCGAATTGATCAGCGATAACGTGTCGACATAAAGGTCGCTCTTCGACTTGGGCGCGGCCTTGTACAAAATGCCGTGCTTGCCAAATACTTCGCGCGGCCACTCCCCGCCATAGCGGTCGCCAGTGACCGTGCTCAAACCGTAGCTGCGGCACAGCGCGGCGAACTCGACAACAACTGCTTCGGGCGAAAAAGGAGGACGGACCTCCCGCAGCGCGTCGATAACCGCCGTTTCCTTATTCGCATCCAGGTGGGCGACGCAGAGCGCCATCGAGTTCGACCGAGCCTCCGGAAGGGTCGACAAACGCCACGTGCGTGAAACCGCGCTGGTGCGGCCTCTCGTAGCAGCCGGGGGAGATGCAGGCATCGACCGCTTCACGCGCCACAAAGGCTTCAAGGTCAGTGCGGAACTGGGCCAGGTATTCCGCCGCAGCGCGAGCCGGATCGGCTTCCATATGTTTGTCAATAACATCCTGGGGCACGGCCGGGTTCATGTCGCGGGTCGCAGCCTGCCAGACAAGGATTGGGTCGCCATCTTTTCCGAAGTGTCTGCGGTACGCGTCCCACATCGCGCCGCGCCGGCTGTGAGGTGAAGAAGCGCATAGCAGCATCGATCCGGGAACCGTCGCCATGCCCGGTTTGATTGCGTTGATGACCTCGACGTCTGGCGAACTGCTCGCTTCATCCACCGGCCAGAACGCCAGTTCATCGAGGAGCGCGGCTACGAGAGTGTAACCGCGCGTGGTGCGAAAACTCGCAGTATGAACCTCGATGACAACTCTATTCCTCAGGGTGATGCTCTCTTGGGTGCTGCCCTCGATCTGGCGCCGGAGCATCGGCACCTCCTGCAGCAATCCGAAAGCGTAACGCATGATCGTGCGCGCCTGCCGACGATCGGCGGCCACGATCATGATAGTGCCGATTTCGCCGGGTCCCAGGAATGGTCGCCAATCGCGGAAGCATGCCAGGAAAACCGCGATAAGAGCGAGAATAAAGGATTTACCGCCACGCCGACCAATCACGAGCCAAGCCTCGTGGATCGGTGCGCCAGGGGGCGCGGTGCGACCGGTGCGCAACCGGAAGAGCCTTGACTGCTCATCCGTCATCGGCAGTCCGAACAGCGCCTGGAGAAACACAACCCATGAAAGCCAGGTTTCTCCACGAAGAAACGGAGCAAAGATGTTGCGGTCGTTGATGGCGTCGAGAATGTCCATGACGGCGTTTACTCCTCAAAGATCAGAATCCGGCGTTGCGGCCCTCGATTGTCGACAGCTTGGCCATGGTGAAGAGATTGCCGCCGGCGTCGACCCGGGCGATCGTCGTCATTTGCATGTGGAGCGCGATCCGATAATCATGACCAACTCACAGTCGTGCTGCAATCAATACATATATAACGTATTCGGCGACATAAAGAACAACGAGAGCACATTTTACGTCAGGGAAACTGTTTGTCTCTCTAATTGATAAAGCCGAATCCACTGCCGTACATGCGCATGCGCGCGTGTTTGAAATCTGATCATCACCCAGACTTGGGCGGATCTTTCGCAAAAGAGCTTTCGTGGGGACGCTCGACGGACGAAAACATCTCCTCACAGCAGTCCTTGCGCATCCACTCGTATTTGTACGCGCAGGTTCGTGTAAAGAACTTGCGGCGTATGCGTGGAGCACGTCCATTCCGCAAAAGGTCCTGTCCACCTGGTTTAGACGAACAGCGCATGACCATTGCTAATTTGCGGACGAAATCATAGCGATCTAGCTAGCATCGAACCTCCGACGAAGTTCCCACGATCGCAATGTCAGTTTTCAGATACGTTCTCGGGCACATGGCGGCGAGTAGTAGGTCGGAGCGGAACGCAATTATCGGAGACGTAAAATTCCAATGTCCACAGCAGTCCACGGAAATGCACGGGCGTCTGTTTCGTATCAACTGCGTGATGTTGCAACTTGCCGGGGAGTGCGCTCCAGGCCCTTGAGCAAAGTAGTTGAAGAGATCGGACTGCCTCCTGCGTTCCGTACCGGCTTTTTCATTAAATTGTGCCGCGTTTTTTTCATTAAATCGGGCCGCGTTAGCGTCGTGTTCACAGCAGTCCATGGAAATGCACAGGCGTGTGTTTCGCTTCAGCGGCTCAATGTCAAGCACTGCTGAGTAGTTCATTTTGGCCCATGAGCAAAGCAATTGAAGAGATTGCTTTGCCTGCCGCTTTCTATGTAAAATGCTTTTCATTACATTGATTTTGCTCAGGTGTACCGGTGTGGGGGTTTTGGGACCAGCTGAATGAGCAATAAAGACATCCGCCGGGCCGCTAAGCTGTTCTTTCGTGGTCGAGGAACGCGACGCTGAACCCCGATCCACCGATGCCCCCCGAACTACGTGGCCGCCAAGCCGACACTGGCGGCCGTTGATCAGCGTCGCCGACGCTTGCAGCCCGGCTTGGGGCGTCCTCGCCAGGGAGGCTGCCATTGCCTTCAGCCGCGATCACCACGACGAGGACGCCGCCGTTTTGTTGCTGGAGGATATCAGGATGATCTTCGACACCAAGGGAGTTGACCGCATCCCCAGCAAGCTCCTGGTCGACGATCTCTGCGACCTGGACGACGGAGTGTGGTCGGAGTGGGGAGGCCTCAGGGGCGACCAGCAGCCGAGGAAGCTCTCTTCGGCCTCGCTGGCGACGTTGCCGAAGCCCTTCAAAATCAAGAGCAAAAAGTATTGGCCGCCACGGCGCGATCCGACTACGAAGAGTTTCCGAGGCTATTTCCGCTCCCAATTCGAGTTGGCTTGGGCTGCCTACTGCGGGCAGGACGGTACACCGGCACAGTCGAGCCGTATCAGACACTTGCGCAGCGTTTGAAAGTGGAATTGCCCGTCGAAGGGTGCGGCACCTACGCCGCCCGCCTCGGGGTTTGGATCTTATCAAAGACATTGCGCAATGCTGGCACACTCACAGCTGAGGATTGATCGATGAACACGCGCCGGGACAGGCGGTTTGGCGCTCCCTAATTATAAAGCCGACACAACGGCCGTACATGCGCATGCGCGCGTGTTTGAGATCTTTTTCATCACCCATGACTTATATTAGGCGCGTTCTGCGTAAAAGAACTTTCGTGGGGGACGTTCGACGGCGAAAAAGATCTCCTCACAGCGGTTCGTGCGCATTCAGCCCGTATTTGTACGCGGGGGCTGGTGTAAAAGAACTGGCAGCTCATGCCTGCAGCGTGTCCATTCCGAAAATGTTCCTGTCCACTTGTTTTAAACGATCAGCGCATGACCATTGCTAATTTGCTGACGAAACCATAGCGATCTAGCATCGAACCTCCGACGAACTTCCCACGATCGCAATGTCAGTTTTCGGATACGTACTCGGGCACATGGCGGCGAGTAGTAGGTCGGAGCGGAACGAAAATATCGGAGACGCAAGATTCCAATGTCCACAGCAGTTCACGGAAATGCACGGGCGTCTGTTTCGCATCCGCGGCTCAACGTTGAGCGCTGGCTGGGTTCATTTCTGGCCCATGAGCAAAGCTATTGAAAATATGCATTTCGTGGCGTTTTCCGTGTCCGAATTTTTTTCGTCGCACCGGGACGATCGTTGCTCTGGCATCCGCGCCGAGAAGCGCAGCGGCACGACCACCCAGGGCCGGACCGAGCTGCAAACCGTACTCGATCTCCTTCGCCTCGGACATCCCTTCCCCACACGCAAAAGTGGTGTAACGCTGCCGCCAAGCTGCCGTCGGGACCACCTGGTCCGCGTCCTCCGCTCGCTTCGCCAATTGCCTCAGTTCGCCCGCACTGAAATCCGTGTGCTATGGCACCCTCGCGTCAGATTGCCCCGCAATCCTGATAAAACGCGGCGTGTGCTCACCATCGGCCTCCTCTCGGAGTATTGATGATGCTGAGCAACGTGAAGCGAACCTACCTGCTCGCCACCTTCACGGTGGAGAAGCGCCCCAGAGGCTGGTTCTATCGCCGCTCGTACTCAGACGATGAGTGGCAAGGACCGTATTCCTCAGAATCTAGCGTGTGCCCCATGGTCGCCCGGCAACTCAAGCGGGAACTTCTGAAGCGAGATAGCGTGCACAACTTACCATAATAGCCTCTTCACGGAGGCTATTTTTTTATATATAGGACGTTTCCATAAGGAAACTACGAGGTGATTCTAGATGGCAAAATCCGCTATTGACCGCATTAAAGAACTGGACGAAGAGCGATCACAGATTTTCGATCAGGCCAAACAAGAGGCGCTGGAAAAAGCCACTGAAGCCGTAGCCGCCCTGGACTCGCTCGGTCTCGAATACCGGCTCGTAAATGGCGTCGAACCGGCCGCTCGCATGACGAAACCAGCGAAGGTGGCCGTTGGAAGCAAAGGTGCTGTGCGCGATGCGCCGTGCTCGATCTGCGGCTTCAAAACTTCCCCGCCACATGATGCCCGCGCTCACCGTGGCCAGACAAAGAAAAAGCCCTTTAGCGCGGCGGAGCTGACTGACAAGGAATTTACCAAAGTCTGATACAATTGAGAGGTGAAGCGCACACGGTTCAAAAAGCGCAAAACACCCCTCAAACGCTCCTTCCCCTTCAAAGGCAAGCCGTCTTCATTGCGCCGCACTCGCTTGCGCGTGGCTGGCGTTTCTATGGGGCGCCGCGCATTCATGTTGATCTTGCGGCCAAAGGCATTCGCGTCGGCCGCAAGCGCGTCGCACGGCTGATGTCGGCGGGCAGGTCTTGCCGGTGCGAGCCGACGCAAGTTCGTCCACACCACGGTGAAGGGCAGCGGCCGTCAGGCGCCGGATCTGGTCGATCGAAACTTCACCGCAGAGAGGCCCAATCTGCTGTGGGTAGCCGACATCAGTGTGCCGCAGGAAGCGGCGTGAGAGATGGGGCTTGGTCCCCCGTTTCGGCACTGTGGGCCAGCCGGTGATACAGCGCCGCCAAGTACAGCAGCAGGTTCTTCGAATCGGGATCGCTCACGAGCGCGGCTTGTTCGCTTACTTCTTCGGCGCGAGCACGCCAACGTTGGGCCGAATCACCCCCCATGCTTACTGCATTGCAAAAATGGGCAATTTTGTCTGTAGACTTTCCGACAGACGGGTTCACTTTTCGGAACCGAGCGTTTCCAGCGTCTCGACAGCGCCGGTATCTTCACTGACAAATCCACATTCCGGACAGGGTTCACATTCGGTTGCAGGGGTTTGCACAGAGCGTTACTCGCCTACTGACGACAGCGGCCGGGATCGCCGAGAAGTGAACAATTTGATCGGGTTAGCTGGCCGCGATAGGTGGAGCGACCTCATCCAATTCCGACCCGGGTGAGTAAACGCCTTCCCGCCCGAGCCCTCGCTGATCGCCGGTGGGCCATCCATTGTTGGATAACGGTCGCGCCCGACAAAATGGTGCCGTCCGGGATGTGGTTGGAATTGGTGTGGCGCGCTCTCCGATCATATGAAGGTATCGTCTCAGGCGGCGAGGTCAATCGGCTGATCGATTGGTTTGGTGGCGAGCGTTTGCCAGCCGTCGACCTTGCGCATGTTGATCTGACCGGATGCAAGCAGCGCCCAGAACAACATGGCGGCGGTGTCTGCTGACGGCAGCACGGTCTGCGTCTTGATCCGCCGCTTGAACTCCTCGTGCAGCCGCTCGATCGCATTCGTGGTGCGCACGCTGCGCCATTGGGTCGGGGGCAGTCGCGTGAAGGCGAACAAGCGCTCACCCGCTTCCTCCAGGCTGTCGGCGACGGCGCGATGTTTGAGGCGCCACTTGCGAATGAAGGCCTTGCGGCGTGTCTCGATCTCTTCACGCGTCGGCGCGTAGATCACATCGGTGTAGTCGGCGGTGATTTCATCATGCAGACGTTTGGGCGCGTGCGCCAGCAGGTTTCTGTGCTTGTGGACGGTGCAGCGCTGCACGGGCACACCGGCCCAGACGGCAGCAATCGCCTTGTCGAGGCCCGGCGCGCCGTCGACGATGAGGAACTCCGGCCGCCGCAGTCCGCGCGTGATGAGATCGTCGAGGACGGTGCGCCACGCCTCGGCGCTCTCTCCTCCCATGCTTTTGATCGCGAGCAGCACCTTCTGGCCGTCCGCCCGCACGCCGAGGACGACGAGAAGCGAGATCGAGGTCGCTTTGCGGTCGAGCCGCACACGCACCACCGTGCCGTCGAGAATGAGCCGCACAATCGGCTCCTCGGCAAGCGAGCGGCCATTCCAGGCGTCCCAGTCGCTCTTCACCTTGCGCCACGTCCGGCTCACCGTGTCCTTGCCAACGGCGCCGCCAAACAGCGCCATCAGCGCACGCCGCACCCGGCGCGTATTGGTGCCAGAGAGGTACGTGCTCGCGATCAGCGCATCGGCGGCCAGCGTCCGGCGCTGATAGGCCCGCAGCGCCTGGCTCTTCCATTCCGTCGTCTTGCCTTCGGGCGTGTCCAGCCTGGCTCGCGGCACCTCGATCTCGATCGGTCCGAAGGTCCCGGTCAACGATCGCGTCCGGCTGCCGTGGCGGTGACCCGTCACGGCCGTTCTGCCTTCATCGGCGGCCTTCTTGCTTCGTTCGTAACGCGGCCGCGCCAGCGCATCGTCGAGTTCGCCGCGGATCAGCTCTTCGATGAACGCGCGTGCCCGCGCGCGGACCTCGCTCTCGATCGGATCGAACCAGCTGTCGAAAAGATCAACAGCCATCTCGGATGCAGGCTGTGAACAATCAGGCTTCGTGGTAACGCTCGTCATGGCGTGGTCTCCGGTCCGGCGCTTCAACGCCGGATGATTCGAGGTTGATCACCTCGGAGACTACGCCACCCTCATTTCCTACCAACCCCGCGACGGCACCTGACAAAATTCGCTGAATTGTCTGCCTAACAGTCGATGTCGGAGGGATCGGCGACGGGGTTGTAGAATCATTTCACCAGCGTCCATATGCCCGCCCCGATCGGGTGACCACATCGGTCCGCTTCGATTCGACCCGACCCGGCAGGTGAGCGCGTGACGACATCAATTGACCGACAGATTTCACTCCAACTTGGTGTTCGTGAACAGCAGGTCACAGCCGCAGTGGCGCTGCTTGATGGTGGCGCGACAGTGCCGTTCGTCGCCCGTTATCGCAAAGAGGCGACGGGTGGGCTCGACGATGCGCAATTGCGCACTCTTGACGAACGTCTGCGCTATTTGCGGGAGTTGGAGGAACGGCGCATCGTCGTTCTCAATTCGGTTCGTGAACAGGGCAAGCTCGACGACGCGCTTGAAGCGGCGATCCGGGCCGCCGACAACAAGGGCCGGCTCGAAGACATTTATCTGCCGTTCAAGCCCAAGCGTCGCACCAAGGCGCAGATCGCCAAAGAGGCCGGCCTGGAACCATTGGCCGACCTGTTGCTGGCCAGCCCGGATCATGACCCACTTTTAGCAGCGGCGGCTTTTGCCGACGCCGAAAAACAAGTCGCCGATGCGACCGCTGCACTCGACGGCGCGCGTTCGATTTTGGTCGAACGCTTTGCCGAGGACGCCGACTTGATCGGCTCTCTGCGCGAGGAAATGTGGTCGGTCGGTCGCCTCGTGTCCAAGGTGCGGGACGGAAAGCAGGAGGCCGGCGCCAAATTCAGCGACTATTTCGATTTCGTCGAGAAGCTGGCGAAGCTGCCCTCCCATCGCATTCTGGCGCTGTTTCGCGCGGAGAAAGAAGAGATTCTGGAAATTACCCTCGATCCCGAAAATTCGGCGACCGCAACCGCGGGATCTAGCCCTTACGAACTGCGGATCATGCGCCGCTTCGGGATCAGCGATCATGGGCGTGCCGGTGACAAGTGGTTGATTGACACCGCGCGCTGGGCTTGGCGCACCAAGATACTGGTCCACCTCAGTGTCGATCTGCGGATGCGCCTTTGGAATGCGGCCGAGCAGGAAGCGGTACGCGTGTTTGCCGCGAATCTGCGCGATCTCCTGCTCGCCGCCCCTGCTGGCACGCGGCCGACCATGGGACTCGATCCGGGCTACCGCAGCGGCGTCAAGGTCGCCGTGGTCGATGCCACTGGAAAGGTGGTGGCTACCTCGACCATCTACCCGCACGAACCGCAGCGCCACTGGGATGAAGCACTCGCCGTTCTGGGAAGGCTCATCAAACAGTACAATGTCGAACTGATCTCGATCGGCAATGGCACCGCTTCGCGTGAGACCGACAAGCTCGCTACCGAATTCGTCAAGCTGCTGCCTGATCTAAAAATATCGAAGATCGTCGTTTCAGAGGCCGGGGCTTCGGTCTATTCCGCCTCCGCCTATGCCTCGGAGGAACTTCCGGGGCTCGACGTAACTCTGCGCGGCGCGGTATCGATCGCACGGCGGCTGCAGGACCCCCTCGCCGAACTGGTCAAGATCGATCCAAAATCGATCGGCGTCGGCCAGTACCAACATGATCTCAGCGAATACAAACTGTCGCGCTCGCTTGATGCCGTGGTCGAGGATTGCGTGAACGCAGTCGGCGTCGACGTCAATACCGCCTCCGCGCCGTTATTGGCGCGCGTGTCCGGCATCGGCGCCGGCCTAGCGCAGAATATCGTGGTGCACCGGGACGCCCACGGCCCGTTCCGTTCGCGCCGCGCGTTGAAGGAGGTGCCGCGGCTGGGAGCGAAGGCGTTCGAGCAGTGCGCAGGATTTTTGCGCATACCCGGCGGCGACGATCCGCTGGATGCCTCGGGCGTGCACCCGGAATCCTATCCGGTCGTGCGGCGGATCATCGAGGCGGCCAAGATTGACGTCAAGGGTCTGATCGGCAACGCAGCTGCACTCCGTGCATTGTCGCCTGAGAGCTTTGTTGACGACACGTTCGGGCTGCCCACCGTAAACGATATTCTGCGCGAGTTGGAAAAGCCTGGCCGCGATCCGCGTCCTGTATTCAAGGCCGCCGTGTTCAAGGACGGCATTGAAACCCTGAACGACTTGAGGCCCGGCATGGTACTGGAAGGCACTGTGACCAATGTGGCCGCATTCGGCGCCTTCGTCGATATCGGCGTGCACCAGGACGGGCTGGTACACATCTCCGCGATGGCGAAAACCTTTGTCAAGGATCCCCGCCAGGTGGTTGAAGCCTGGCGATATTGTCCGCGTCAAAGTCATCGAGGTCGACAAAGTGCGCAAGCGCATTGGGCTAACGCTGCGGCTGGACGACGAGGTCGGCCCACGCCCGGCACGCGAGGAGCCGCCGCATCGCAATAATGGCGACCGTCCTCCGATGCGTCCCTCGGAACCGGACGGCGTATTCGCCGAGGCATTTCGTCGTGCTCGCCAGGCCGACAGGAAGAAATAGCAACCGCTAGCAGCAGCCGCGGACCCCGACCGTGCTTATGATTGTTCAGCCCAGCGGCAAGAGATCAAGGTATCGGAGCTTCACCCCTTGGCTTGGTTCAAATCGTATCATCCGTCTCACGAAGACGAACTAAAGCGGTTCCCTCTTGATTTGAATTCGGAGGGATTCCCAGAAGGTCAGCGATGAGGGATGGTCTGCGCATTGATTCTCTTACGGATGGGACGCGCGGTGCCGAAAGCTTATTCTGGGGACCTGCGGGAACGCGTTATCGAAGCTGTCGAGGCGGGGGCGTCGCGACGCGAGGCGGCCGAACGTTTCGAGGTGAGTATGGCCTCGGCAATTAAGTGGCTGCAGCGCTGGACCGACAATAGAAGCGCCGCGCCGAAACCGCGCGGCGGAAGCATTTCGCCGCTGGAAGAATTCGCGGCCGAGATGTTGGCTCTCATCGCGGAGCGGCCAGATGTGACCTTGGTGGAGATGGTTACCGCACTGCGCAAGCGGCGCATTAAAACCAGCCGCAGCGCGCTTTGGCGATTTCTTGATCGACACGGCGTCACCCTTAAAAAAAAGTCTGCAAGCTGCGGAACGACAGCGAGCGGATGTGGCGCGAGCGCGACGACGGTGGATTCGAGAGCAAGGCATGCTTGATCCCGGCCGGCTGGTGTTTATCGACGAGACCGCGGTTAGCACGAATATGGTCCGGCTGCGGGGACGGGCTCCACGTGGCGTCAGAGTGATCGGTGACGTTCCGCTTGGAGCCTGGGAGACAATCACCTTCGTGGCCGCTCTGCGCCACAATAAAATGACCGCGCCTATGGTGGTCAAGGGTGCCATGAACGGGGAGATGTTCCTCGCCTACGTCGAGCAGTGCCTGGTCCCCACGCTTGGGCGCAATGACATCGTTGTGATGGATAACTGCCGCATCCACCTGGTTGCCGGTGTTGGCGATGCAATCGAAAGCGTGGGGGCGACACCGCGCTATCTGCCGAAGTACTCCCCCGATCTCAATCCAATCGAGATGTCCTATAGCAAGTTCAAGACATTCATGCGCACAGTGGCGGCACCAACGGTCCCGCGGCTCAATCGAGCCATTCGCTCGTTCATCCCGAAGCTCGCTCCTCAAGAGTGCGCCAAACTATTTCAGGCATGCAGGCTATGCTTCAATATGACCGGAACCCGCTTTTAGCTCTCCGGCGGTGGAATCGTAGAATTTCTTGAACGCATACCTGGTCAATGAGGTGTTCACGTCGTACGTCGCTCAAATGCGAGGAAAGGCTTTCCTGACATGCTTCATGTTCCTGTTGGTTGAACACCGACAGGGGCGTGCATCCGCTCAGTTTTTCGGTGGGAGTTGTTTCGGGCATGCGCGCCGGTCCTTCGGGGCGCGTGTCAAGTCGCGGCCGGCCCCGCCAAGGGTCCGTCGCGGCGCACGTCATGCCGTATTCGCGCCTCCAATCGCGCGAATTGTAGGCGCGCACCGCTCAGGACCTCGCGGCATTATTTTGCGGTTCTGATAAAGACCTGCGAGCGGCGCCCTTGCGCGCTCTTCCAAGCCGTTAAGTGCTGTTGTAGCACCGTTACCGCAACAGCGTCAAAACCAGGCTTGTCGTGATCAAGTTGCAAATTTGTGTAGACCACGGCGACCGGTTCCCAGGTTCCATCTGGTAGCGGCACACATTCGACGGAGGTAAATTTGATGTGTTGATGTGGTTCCAAGGTCATGCTGTGTGCACATTCACTTGCGCCGCATAAGGCATGCTGCAGGGAGATGGCAGACGCGAGACGGGAGTCAAGCCAACGGATTCCAAACTGAGATACTACCCTCGCACCGGTAGTAGGTTACGCGCGGAGTTCCGAGTTTTTTGCCATATTCGAAAACTACAGTGACGGTCGGACTGGGGACTTCCAGCGTCGCGTAAAAAGAGGGGTGTTGTAGTGCGTGAGCAATCTTTGGAACATGCGGGCAAGTGCCTCTTGGCAGCATGCATCGTGACGACCTTGTTGAACAACAAATGCTGGTAGACATGGCCGAGGCATATCTCGGGCTATCTAACGGCGAGGCGCCAGTGGATGAACAGGCGCTAGAAAATTAATCCTGCAAAAATCCAGACCGACCCACATTAAAATGTGGGCATCGACCGGATTGGCCATCGGTCCCAGATGGCAAGAGGGACCGCGGCGCACAGGCACGCAAGCTCACGGGACGCGAACTCTACGCTAATCCATCCTCCTGCTCCAGGCTTGCCCAGTTCGAATCCGACCTCGCGGAGGCCCAGCGGCGCTGGCGGTAGGAGAGGAGCGAGCCGCTCCTAGGCTCGACGCCCGGGGACCATGCATGCTCTGTTCAGAGACAAAGTCGAGTGCAAAGTGGCCGCGATTTGCGATTCCTTCCAATCTGGTTCGAATCTGACGAGGCAGGCATATTGAACAGCCCGGCCGGCATGGCGCGAGAAACCGTGTGCGTGACGGGACGCGCTAAATCACTGCCGGAGCTGCATATTCCCCAAGCCGCAGCTCAAACGCGAAAAGTCTCTGCCTGCATGGCTTCGGCCCAAAGCGCCGAGATTATCGCGTGAACCGCGGCGGGTTTTGAACCAACCGGATATCGCAGTTCGAATCCTCTCACCGCAGCCAAGCAGTGCGTTCTCTGCGGCACGGTTTGTGCTTTAAGCACGGTTTGCGCTCTAATGAACAGCTTGGTGTTTCCCTGATTTGTTGTCGCACAAGGGTCTGGGATAGAAAGCTTCGCGCCACGTCAGGCCGCACCTGCTCCTCGGGCAGCACGTTTTTTTTGAAGCTCAAGCCCTCGGCGTGAATCCTGATCCGCCTCCCACGATCTTCACGCCGGCCGCACTGATATTGGACAATCTGCCGGTCCACAAGGTGGCGGGCGTCAGGGAGGCAATCGAAATGGTGGGTGCAACACTGATTTATCTGCCGTCCTACTCGCCCGACCTCAATCCGATCGAGATGGCATTCAGCAAACTGAAGGCACATCTGCGCAAAGCCGCTGAGCGCACCATTGCGGGCCTGTTGCGCAGAATTGGTCACGTGGTGAAAGCCTTCAAGCCACACGAATACAAAAATTTTTTCCGCCACGCCGGGTATGTTCAAACATGAGCGGAATCCGCTCTAATTGCCCGATAAATTCGCATCGAGTTTGGGCTGCATAATGATGATCGCGGTCAGGCGGCGGATGATAGCCGTCGGCACGTGAGAGTGAGCTGAGGTGGCCCCGCATCAGCGCGAGGTGCTCGGGCGACACCGGCATCGGTTCGTAATAGACGCTTCCCCGGCTGATGCCGAGGAGCGCCGCCTGCTTTGTCAGCGTAAGATCGTGGCCGCGGTTGATCATCGCTTTGCGATCGCCAACCCCGGCCTTGCCGAGCGCACGTTCTAAAAAATCGTTCTCCAGCGTCAGCTCGCCGATCTTCGCGTGCAGCGTCTTGATGTCGACTTCGGGTGCAGATGATCTGACATTGCCGCCGCGTTCGAAAACCTCGGCCGCGCTTTCGAGAAGTTGGTCCTTCCACGATGCGATCTGATTGGGATGAACGTCGAACTGCTCAGCCAGCTGACCGATCGTCCGGTCGTTTTTCACGGCAGCCAGTGCCACCTTCGCCTTGAATGCCGGAGTGTGGTTCCGGCGCGCTCTTCTCTTCATCGTCGCTCCTGATTCGCAGGCAAATCATGCCTGCCGTCAGGCCGAGATTCCACTTAGCGCCCTGTTCAAAAATCCGAGGCCACTTCTTAAAGGCGGACAACTTATTCCGGGACCTTGAGCGAAGCAGTTGAAGCGGGAGTCACCCCACGCTTGCCAGCCAAATTATATTATTCGAACCGGTCTGGGCCTACAACACCACAACTCTTTCGTTGCGCGACCATACCCAGTAGTGGCATGGTGATCGTTATCGCTGGTAACGACATCGGGCGCCACTGGCTGAGAGACAGCGTGTGCTCCCGCCCGCATTCGCGAGGGAGACCGCCATGTCATTCAAATACCGTGTTCGCCGAGACATAACCAATTACGTCTGGGAGGTTTTCTCGGACGATAAGCTCATCGCGACCGGCTCTGAAGCGGACATCGCCAAAGCGCGAGAGAGGGCGTTGCACGTTGGAGAAGCAATGTCCGTTAGATTGTCCGGTTCGGAAGCGGCTGAAGACGCGTCCCCCATTGCGGCTGAGTAGCCGGATCGATTGGGACTTGCTGGATAAGCATATGCCTCTGACCTTTTCGAGTGAGAAACATGTTAAGCTTAACACGACTGCTTACAGAGCCCGCGGCTCTCGAAATGAGGTGATTATCGTCGAAGTGTCGCACGAGGCTACTAAGGATTATGGGGAGTCGGCAGTTCAACAGAAGGCCAGTGCAAAGTATGACGCTGGTCAGGTATCAAGCAATACGGTCATAGTTAGGACGACGGACTTCGATGACTGACATGCTATAGTGTGGACATCACAAAGAGGACGCATACTCGGATAAGTTATAATGCCTGGACGCGTAGAGCTATCGCCGATTTTTGGTGATGGCCTGATCGGTCAGGCGGCGGCGGTTGCGGGTTGACGGTTGGCTGGCTTGCCGGCGCTGATTCGTGCTCCCTCGGTGCGCCGGCGCCTTCGATTTTTACAAGCTACGGATGTTGAAAGAATTTTCCTTGCAGTAGACATCAGCTGTCGCATTGGCGGGCTGACGTTGGTCGACCGGAATCTTGAGGCCTGAAGGATTACGCAACCGAATGTGAACCCTGTTCGGAATGTGGATTGTCAGTGAAGATACCGGCGCTGTCGAGACGCTGGCAACGCTCGGTTCTCGAAGAACCTGCTGCTGTACCTGGCGGCGCTGTGTCACCGGCTGGCCCACCGTGCCGAACGGCCTGAAGACCTTGAACAGCCATCCGTGTTGGGACACTAATCCGACTTGTTATTCGGGACCTAGTCAAGCAGCGCGGGTCGGGATTGGAGCGGGATGTGTTCAGTTTAAATCGCCTCCCGCTCCCTTTGATTTGCCAGAAAGGTCTGCGCCTTTTCGGGATCATTCGCTAACACTGCCCGCTGGATGGGCTATTAGCCGGGCTAGGCGTTGTCCGGTATGGCGGACGCGATCGACGACCTGATCGACCACTATCGCGCGCAGGCCACCCGTTGCCTGCGGCGCGCAAAACAGGCCGCGCTGCCAACCACGCGCGAGAAGTACGAAGAGGCCGCACGCCGGTGGGAAATCTTTGCGGCGATGTTGGAGCGGCCACCGAAAGAAGGCGGCCTGTAACAGGATCGATGAGACCGCAGAATCCTCATCGTTCGCGGTGTGTCACACCGGGCACGCCTGAAAGGCCCTGAGAAGATCGCCATTTCCACAAACGCGAGATTCAGAACCGAGGACGGGGCGTGGCGCCGGGTCCTCCTGGAGCGCCTCGGGCCACACGGGGTTTCATCGGCAGCAGTCCCTCGGGCTCTAATTTCTTCCGCACGAGCTGCGGGCGCGGCGGAACGGGGCGAGTTAGCAAGGAAGAATTACCCAAGCGACCCTCAGGAAAGTGGAAGCCTCTCGGAAGGCGCCGTCTACCGCGGCTTCCGATTTCCCCCAGGCGAATTCGCCCGGAACGCCGTACCGGCTGGCACGGCTTCGTCGAGGGCCGCAATCTCTGCCGCCTCCCCAGCCTGACTCCAGGTTCCCGGCACCGGACGGAATGGCGGTCTCTATCCCATTCTCCTGTTCTGATTTTTTGGCCGGCCCCTGCCGTCGTCGTGCCGACCATTTCAGCGCGTTCCAATATCAGCTACCGTGTGCCCGGTTCGCCCCTGGAATGAAGTGAGGGTGCCGATGCGCGTACCTTCCCGTTGCTTTTGCCCCGGATGATCATGCGCGGTTGCAGCCGGGCTGTTCGCCTCAATGGTCGCGGCACGGCCCCGTATTCGATATTTAACGCTAGTATAACGGAGCAAGGATGAGCAAGATCGCCGGCAGCGATTCGAAAAGTACCCTCATCTGCTCTTTCTGCGGCAAGAGCCAGCACGAGGTGCGCAAGCTCATTGCCGGTCCCACCGTGTTCATTTGTGACGAATGCATCGAGTTGTGCAGGGACATCATTCACGAAGAGGCAAAGTCCTTGCTGGTGAAATCGCGCGACGGCGTTCCGGCGCCGAAGGAAATCCGCAAGGTCCTCGACGACTATGTGATCGGCCAGGATCACGCCAAGAAGGTGCTGTCGGTTGCAGTCCACAATCACTACAAACGGCTCAATCACCAGACCAAGCAAAACGACGTCGAGCTCTCCAAGTCGAACATCCTACTGATCGGGCCAACCGGCTCCGGCAAGACGCTACTCGCCCAGACTCTGGCGCACATTATAGACGTGCCGTTCACGATTGCGGATGCCACGACGTTGACCGAAGCCGGCTATGTCGGCGAAGACGTTGAGAACATTATCGTCAAGCTCTTGCAATCGGCCGAATACAACATCGAGCACGCCCAGCGAGGCATCGTCTACATCGACGAAATCGACAAGATCAGCCGCAAATCGGAAAATCCGTCGGTCACCCGCGATGTGTCGGGCGAGGGCGTGCAGCAGGCGCTGCTAAAGATCATGGAAGGCACGATTGCATCGGTACCCCCGCAGGGCGGCCGCAAACATCCCCAGCAGGAGTTCATGCAGGTCGACACCACCGACATCTTATTTATCTGCGGCGGCGCTTTTTCCGGCCTCGATAAAATCATCTCCGCCCGAGGCCGGGCAGCCTCGATCGGTTTCGGAGCCAAGGTGGCGGGACCGGACGAACGCAAGACAGGCGAGATTTTCCGCGAGGTTGAGCCGGAGGACCTGTTGAAATACGGACTGATCCCAGAATTTGTCGGGCGTCTGCCAGTGCTCGCCACCCTCGAAGATCTCGACGAGCCGGCACTCAAACGGATTTGCTCGAACCTAAAAATGCACTGGTGAAACAGTACCAGCGATTGTTTGAGATGGAGGGCGTCGATCTGACGTTGGCCGAGGAAGCGCTCTCGGCGGTCTCCCGGAAAGCAATCGAACGCAAAACCGGGGCACGCGGCCTGCGCTCGATCATGGAGATGATCCTGCTCGATACCATGTTCGATCTGCCGAGCCTTGAGGGCGTCGAGGAAGTTGTGATCTCAAAGCAAGTCGTAGAGGGAACGTCGCCACCACTATATATTTACAGGGACCGCTCTGATCGTACGGTCGACGCGAGCGCCTGAGTTCGGCATCTTTCTTTCAGGTTCTGCGGGGCATACGGCGACTGTAAAATGGGGGCAATGGCAAGGAGTTGCTCAGCAGGGGTAAGTTACCAGATTGATTGTCGGTGCCGTCGCGATCATAATGTGTGGCGGCGAACTCCGTCGGATTTCCAAAAATGCACGGCGTTCGAGCGCCGGGCCTCTGGTGGCGCTACCCGCTTCTGGAACGCTCTCGAATCGTCGGGCTGATGACGCAGTCCAGGGTCGCACTGGTTTCTGGCCCAAATTCCAGGGCCCGCTGGCGGGGAGGGGCGCTTAAGCGAGCAGCGACTAGTACCTCTGCACAGGGGAGATGATGGGTTGGAGCTTTGGAAGAAGTTCCGGATCGACGCGAAGGTGGATGCTTCGCGCCTTGCCGGGGGTACGAGTGATAAAGCCCTGACGTTCGAGAGTTAACACCATCTGATGGACGGTGGGCGGGGTGACGGCGAAGAACCGTTGGATATCGGCTTCGGCGGGCGGTCGGCCGACGACGAGGGCATAAGCGTGAATGAAGGCCAGATACTGGCCTTGCTTGTCGGTGAAGCTGGGGGGCACGGAGTCCACGCCACATAGATTGATTCAACTGGGCCTCGAATCACAAGGAGGTCCTGATGAATATCCGCTATCGCGTTGATCTAACCCGCGAGGAACGTGCGGACCTTAAGCGGATGCTGGGCGCCGGCACATGTGCGGCTCGGAAATTGAAGCGGGCGCAAATCCTTCTGGCGGCCGATGCCGGCGCCAGCGATGAGGCGATCGAACGAACGATCGTGGTGGGTGGATCGACGGTTTATCGCACCAAGCGCCGATTTGTGGAGTGCGGTCTTGAAGCCGCCTTGAGCGAAGAGCCGCGTTGTGGTGCCGAGCGCAAACTGACCGGCAAGGAAGAAGCGCTCTTGATCGCAACAGCCTGCTCGAAGCCGCCAGCCGGGCGCAGTCGTTGGACGCGGGAACTTTTGGCTGGCGAGATGGTCAAGCTGACGGCCCACGAAAGGCTCTCCCGCGAGACGGTTCGACGCCGGCTTGCGGAAAACGATCTTAAGCCCTGGCGCAAGGATATGTGGTGCATTCCCACGGTCGATGCCGAATATGTGGCCCGGATGGAGGATGTGCTGGACCTGTACAACGAGGAAGTGGATCCCAAGCGTCCGGTCGTCTGTTTCGACGAAAGTCCAACCCAACTCATCGGCGAAGTGCGCGAGCCAATCCCGGCCAAGCCGGGACAATTGGAGCGCTTCGACTGCGAATGCCGGCGCAATGGCACGGCCAATCCCTTCGTCTTTCTCGATGCCCATAAATCCTGGCGCAAGGTGAAGGTCACAGACCGGCGCGCGGCAGAGGACTTTGCAAACTGCATGCGCGATCTGGTCGACGTCCACTTTCCCAAGGCCGACAAAACCCGGGTCGTGCTGGACAATCTATCGACCCACTCTGCGAGCGCGCTCTACCAAACCTTCCAGCGCCGGAAGCGCGACATATCCTTCGCCGCCTCGAATTCCATCACACCCCCAGGCACGCAAGCTGGCTCAACATGGTTGAAATCGAAATCGGCGTTCTGCGCAGCCAGTGCCTCGACCGTCGAATCGAAAATCGTGAGCTGCTTGTCTTCGAGATCGCTGCGTGGGAGCGGCAAAGAAACAAAAGCGGTGCACGGATAAATTGGATGTTCACGCCAGAAAAAGCGCGCGCCAAAATGGCCCGCGCCTACCCAACCCCACTCAACGAGTCATAATCCCTGTGCAGAGGTACTAGGTCACCAGCAGCGCTATGGGATCCGAAGAGGCCACCCTCTGAGGAGGCCGCGGGCCTTCCGACTCACGACCTCACCAATTTTCTCGGTGGAACGCCTGCGGATTGGGCGACAGAAGCGCACAGCCTTGCTCGAGACTTCGCTTATGATTATCCGGACGATAACATTATCGGGCCGCAGTATCTGAAGAAGAGCACACCCGTCATCGACCGTCAGATCGCTTTAGCCGGCGTGCGGCTGGCTCAATTCCTCAAAGAGATATTTCAGTCGACCTTCGCGTGCGAATCGAAGGGAGCAAGTTCCTCCATCAAATGACGCGGGTGGAACTCTGTATAACGTTTCCTGGCGGCTGCACACTGGCGCGGGGGTGAAGTCTCGGTTCAAAGGCGCGCGCCGCGTGCACGCCCACACGCGGGCGGAGAAAAAAGGATGAGCTTCCCTCCAGACGAAGGCTCGTCGATTATTGAGGCGCAGATTGATCCGCGCTCGCGGCAAGCAGGGCCTCACCTAATTGCCTGCCGTCGGCGGTGGCGATTGGCATTCCAACCTCTACCGCTCCGAAGCGAAAGCTAAGCAAGACGAAGTCTTTTCTTGGTGCTTCCGATAGGCCGATAGCGGTCGGCTGAACATAGGGTACGTGAGCCTCCGTCTCCGTCCGATCCGCCAATTCTGTAGGGCTGCGCTGGGCCGCTAAGATTGCGGCTTTCGCGATCTCAACGATCAATAAAGATGCCTGGTCTGCGGTCAGGGTTCCCGATCCATCGATTTCAACGGCACCGTCTTGTGCTGGGCGGCAAGTGATTCTGGCCATGCGTTCTCTCCCTTGAAAGGCGGAACGCTACCAGCAAAACGGGCCGCTCTCCGTCTCAAAACCGGTTCGGGGAAGGGGCCGAGCCTAAGGTGAGATTTGCTACCTGATACCGCAGAATTGAGCCACCATTCTCGCGCAAGCACTTATCAACACAGGAGGCGCAGGTAGGCTATACTGTTTCGCGATTAACTGACCGCACAGTCGGAATAAGCCACTTTGATCCTGTGGCTTGCGTTCCGGACAGGACCCGGGGCGTGGGCGAAGCTGAGCGCGTTGCGAGGAGGCGCATGGGTCGCTCGAGGCGGACTGGGCAGCGGTAGTTGCGGCGGTGCAACCCAGCACTCGACAAAAGGCAGCTCGGGGTCATTAGCGTCAAAGTGGATGAATGTGGCGACCTTCCGGTCAACCTCGATCAGTACTACTACGTCATAAGTTCCTGCGCCCGCTTCGTGCGCCTGTTCTGCCGCAGCATGGAATTGCAATCGCCTTCGGCGCGCGGTTTCCCGGGTCAGCGCGCTGACCCCGGAAAACCAAACGTCAACCTTCACAGAAGCTTCTTACACAAAAGATCGGACATTCCCTTGGCTTGGCGGTCGCGCGAGTCACCCGAACTGAGGGTACAGTCTCTTCAGCTTGACGCGGGCGTCGGCAGTTTTGAACTGCCAGTTGGCCTTGGCGTGGTGCTTGTTGCGGTGGTCCTGCCAAGCGTTGACTTCGTGGGCGAGGATTTGCTTGTCGGCGATGCGGCGATCCAGACACTGTGACGCGAGCACGCCGAGTTCGGATTCTGCCATGTTGAGCCAACTGCCGTGCTTGGGCGTATAGTGCCATTCGAAACGCTCGACGAGCCGGCGTGCCTCGGCGGCGGGGAAGGCTTCATAAAGCGAGGCGGGCTTGTGGGTGTTGAGATTGTCCTGCACCAGCACGATCTTCGCCGCGTCGGGAAAATGCACGTCCGACAAATCCCTGAGCATATGGGCATAATCGATGGCGGTGCGGCGGTCGGTCACTTTCACAAGCCGCCACCCTTCCAGCGGCGCGAACACCATGAACAGATTGGCGACGCCATTGCGTTCGTATTCGTAATCGTGACGCTGCCTTGCGACCCGGCTTCGCGGGGATCGGCGCGCGCGTCTCGATGATCAGCTGCTTCGAGGTTTCGTCGAGGCACACGAGCGGACGCTGCGGATCGTGCGGCCTCTGATAGACCTCCAGCACTTCTTCCATGTCGGCGACAAAGGCCGCGCTGGCGTCCGGCGGGATCACCCATTGCTGCTTGCGATGCGGTTTGAGAATGTTTTTTTTAGCGTCCGCCCGATCGTGTTGTCGCTGGCGCGCTCGACGATGTGCAGTTCGACGACCTTCTCCTCGAGCAAGCGCAGGCTCCAACGGGCGAACCCCTCCGGGGCCGGAGAGAGGGTCAGCGCGATCAATTTTGCTTCTGCTACTCCGTCGAAAATCCGCGGCCGGGCTGAATTGGGATTGTATTTGCGCCTCAACACCGCCTCGAACCCCTCCTCGACCAGCTGGCGCCTGGTCCGCTCGATAGTGGCAATGCTGGTGTCCAGCGCCGCGGCAATCCGGCTGTCGCTCCAGCCTTCGCCGAGATCCGATACGTCTGCCTTCAGCAGGATGCGGGCCTTCGTCAGCAACTGGGCCGAACGCTTGCCTTTGCGGATCAACTCGTCGAGTTGGGCGCGTTCCTCCGCGCTTAAGCGAACTACGTACTTCTTGACGGCAATCTCTTTCCCGACCACGAATCACCTCCATCGCTGCCTTGCGGCGACAGAGATTTAGAACTTGCCGTCACTTTCAATGACGGGAGCGACTAGGTTGTGCTACCAAGAGCTGCCAGTCGGACGTGCCGAGCGCCGCTCAAACGCAACGCGGATCAAAGGACAAAAGGCAAAATTGCAAGGGTTTTTAGTGTCAGATTACAAGTTCCGACTTGGTCAGAGAGTCACGCTCGTTGGATACGCGCTGCGACGCAGTGCGGCACGCGGCACTTACATAATAAGCAAGAGGCTTCCGGAACGAGACGGCGAATTCCATTACGGGATCAAGAGTCTCTCCGAATCTTATGAGCGGGTTGCACGTGAGAGCGAGCTTCAAAGTGAATAGGGGCATTGTCACAGGTGAATTGAGGTCGGAAATGGACAGCTTCGATTACAGTGCGCCCGCGGAACTGTTCCCCATACGTAGCCGGAGGTCCAAGCGGGCCATGTCCTACCGACGCTTCGATACGGCGGCTCAGGCGATCCGCTTCGCTATCGAGGAACTTCCTGCACCGATGCTTTGCGGGGCGTATCTTCAAGTCGAAGACGACAGGTTCGACAGCGAGCAAATCCGAGTGTTGTATGAAAACGCCGCATATCCATTAGCCCGCCCTTCAGCCGAAAACTAGAGGCTGCGCGAACGTCGCGATCAGCGACTATCGTTAGGTTTGATGAGGAGAGTTCGATGGAATACCGGGGCGTTGAGTACACTATTCTTGCACGGCCAGGTCCTAATAAATGGGTTTCCACCATCTATCCGAAAAGTGGCTCAGCCATCAAACATAACTTTGTCGGAACACGAGATGAAGCGATTGCGGCAGCGTGCAAGTCCATCGATCGTCGCTGGGAAAAGAACAGGCCACGGCCCGCAGTATCACCTTAATACCGCTGCCCAGTCACTATCACACCTTCTGCGGCGGCCGGAGTTCCTCATCGTCGACGGCGCGCCGGACCTCGACAAGGCGATTGCCGCCGTCTGGGCCGGTGTGCCAGTGCAGCGCTGCACGGTCCACGAGCACAGAAACCTGCTGGCGCACGCGCCCGAACGTCTGCACGACAAAATCACCGCCGACGACACCGATTTGATCTACGCGCCGACGCGTGAAGAGATCGAGACACGCCGCAAGGCCTTCATTCGCAAGTGGCGCCTCAAGCATCGCGCCGTCGCCGACAGCCTGGAGGAAGCGGGTGAGCGCTTGTTCGCCTTCACGCGACTGCCGCCGACCCAATGGCGCAGCGTGCGCACCACGGATGCGTTGGACAAGAGGGTTGGTTTGCGCGCGGCAATGTTTCCCACTTTTTCTTTTGTGCCATTCTTTTGTTCGGCCCCTGCGGAGCCATTCTT
This sequence comes from uncultured Alphaproteobacteria bacterium, assembly GCA_963844635.1. GTDB lineage: Bacteria > Pseudomonadota > Alphaproteobacteria > Rhizobiales > Xanthobacteraceae > JAJPKK01. The sequence continues at coordinate 64,316 of CAWJPD010000004.1, read as the reverse complement.
CCATCCCGGCCCGCGGAATCATGCGGCCGCCGCGCGCAGCGGCCGTCAAGGACGGCCCCATTCTTGGGGCCGCCCGAAGGGCCTGTCCTGATGGCCGCGAGCACGGTGGCAGGCTCGGTGCGTCGGGATCGGCCATCCCTTGTCTTGGGCCGGGTGCAGCCGGGTGCGGTAGAACTCGCTGGCGAAGTGCGCTACCTTTGATTGCACGGACGACCGCGTGGCCAAGAGCCGGGAAGAGGATGAAATCCCCGCCGCGCTGCCTTTACTGTCGCTCCTCATTTTGCGGCGCCCGCGCACCTGGCGTCGCGGTCGATGGCTTTGTTTTCGGCCGCTCGCGCCAGCGTGCGACGAATTGAGCGTAGGCTCCCTCGGCCTGTGCGACGAAGGCACGCTCGGCATCTCGCAGGGACTTGATGTTGTAATCCCTTGCTCGACCTGGTGTGTTACCGCTCCGTTTCGATGGTCTTCCGGCTTTGATCTCCATCTGCCTCAGCTTGGCTTGGTGGAGCGCCGGCCGTCCGAAGGCGTAATCCTCGCCCTTTGTGAGCAAGTGCCAAACGAGAACCGCGATTTTGCGGGCGGTCGCAACTACGGCGACCTGCTGTCCGCGTCGGGCTTTGATGCGGATGAAGAAAGCGTGGAGAGGTCCCGGTGTGGCAGCAGCAGACCAAGCCGCCTCGACCAGAAGGCCACGCGCCATCGATCGGCCCTGCTTCGTGATACGGCCGTAATGGGCGCGTCCATCACCCGACTGGCGAACCCGCGGGTTCAACCCGAAGTAGCTCACCAGCTTGTCCGATGCAGCAAACCGCGTGATGTCCCCAATCGCCGCCGTCAATCCGATCGCAACCGTCAAATTGATGCCCGTGATCGTCATCAGCCGCCGCACATGATCGTCGCCAAGTCCGATCTGGGCGAGGTGTAAATCGGCGTGCAAAAAGGACCCCCTTTTCGGGGTGATCGGCATCCAATCGGGACCCCCGAAAAGAGGGGTTCACATTGGCCTCCATAATTCGTGGGGGCCAGACTGGGATGTTGGTCGTGGAGACAATTGGGAGGAATTCGCCGGGCCTTTTTTGTCCAGGGGAAAGCAATCAAGGCGATCTGCCGGGACCTTGGGGTATCCCGGAAAGTCGTGAGGAAGGTGATTCGCTCAGGATCGACCGAGTTTCGCTATCGCCGGGAAGATCAGCCACTACCCAAGATTGGCCACTGGCGTGACGCGCTGGATGAGTTGCTGCTGGGCAATGAAACGAAGGCCGCCCGTGAACGTCTGACGCTGATCCGGATTTTTGAGGAGCTGCGCGGTCGAGGTTATGACGGCAGCTACGATGCGGTGCGCCGCTTCGCGAAGCGATGGGCGAAGGATCGCGGGCAAGTGACGGCGGCGGCCTATGTGCCGCTGAGCTTTGCCCCTGGAGAGGCTTACCAGTTCGACTGGAGCCACGAGATCGTCATCCTCAATGGCGTCACGGTGACCGTGAAGGTCGCCCACGTCCGGCTGTGTCACAGCCGCATGTTGTTCGTGCGCGCCTATCCGCGCGAAACGCAGGAGATGGTGTTCGATGCGCACGACCGCGCCTTCGCGCTATTCAAAGGGACCTGCCGACGCGGCATCTACGACAACATGAAGACGGCGGTGGAGACGGTCTTCGTCGGCAAGGACCGCCTCTACAATCGCCGCTTCCTGCAGATGTGCAGTCATTACCTGGTCGATCCGGTTGCCTGCACGCCGGCCGCGGGCTGGGAGAAGGGGCAAGTCGAGAACCAGGTCGGCCTCGTTCGCGAACGCTTCTTCACGCCGCGGCTGCGGTTCAAAAGCTATGAGGAGTTGAACGGTTGGCTGACCGATAAATGCATTGCCTACGCCAAGGCGCATCACCATCCGGAGTTGACCGATCAAACGATTTGGGAGGTGTTCGAGGCGGAGCGGCCGAAGCTTGTCCCCTATGCCGGCCGGTTCGACGGCTTCCACGCGGTGCCGGCTTCGGTCTCAAAAACCTGCCTGGTGCGCTTCGATAATAACAAATACTCGGTGGCATCGAGCGCCGTCGGCCGTCCGGTCGAGGTTCAGGCTTATGCGGATCGCATCGTAATCCGTCAGGACGGCCGGATCGTCGGCGAGCATCCCCGCACGTGCGGCCGGGGCGAGACGATCTACGATCCTTGGCATTACGTGCCAGTACTCGCTCGTAAACCCGGTGCCTTGCGCAATGGCGCCCCCTTCAAGGATTGGGTGCTGCCGGCCGCGATGGAGCGCATCCGACGCAAGCTCGCCGGTGCCGACGATGGCAATCGGCAAATGGTCGACATCCTTACCGCGGTGATCACCGACGGACTGCCGGCGGTCGAGGCGGCGTGCGCCGAAGCGAGCGTCCAAGGTGTCCACTCCGCCGATGTCGTTCTCAACATCCTCGCCCGCCGGCGCAATCCTGATCCGCCTCCCACCATCTTCACGCCGGCCGCGCTGACATTGCGCCATGCTCCGATCGCCGATTGTGCCCGCTATGACAACCTCAGGAGACTTAACTGATGGAACGATCCGAACTGTTCGACCTCATGGCTGAGCTTCAGCTCTACGGGATGAAGGCCGCCTTCGATGAGATCATGGCGACCGCGGTCAAACGCCAGCACGAGCCGCAGCGCATCATCGGCGATCTGCTCACCGCCGAGATCAATGAGAAGCAGGCACGCTCGATCAAATACCAGCTCACCATAGCCAAGCTGCCGCTCGCCAAGGATCTCGACAACTTCCAGTTCAACGGCACGCCAATTAACGAGACCCTGGTGCGCGATCTCGCCAGCGGCGGATTCCTTGCCCAGCAGCGCAATGCCGTTCTGATTGGCGGGACCGGCACCGGCAAAACACATGTCGCCATCGCCATTGGCCGAAGCTGCATTCGATCGGGCGCTCGTGGCCGGTTCTACAATGTCGTCGATCTCGTCAACCGGCTCGAGGCTGAAACTCGCAACGCCCGCCAGGGCCGGATTGCCGATCAACTGACCCGCATGGACTTCGTCATTCTCGATGAGCTCGGCTATCTGCCTTTCGCTCAGGCCGGCGGCCAACTCCTGTTCCATCTCATCAGCCGGCTCTACGAGCGCACCTCGATCATCGTCACCACCAATCTCGCCTTCGGCGAATGGCCGACCGTCTTCACCGACGCCAAGATGACGACCGCACTGCTCGATCGTTTGACCCATCACTGCGATATCGTTGAAACCGGAAACGACAGCTGGCGCTTCAAAAGCCGAACTGACGATCAACCAACCCGCGCTCGCGCCGTCTCCGCAACCCCGACCAGCTCCGACGGCGCGCGCGCTACCGCCCGAACTCGTCACTCAAAGGGGTCCCTTTTGGATGCCGATAGGGGTCCCAATTAGCTGCCGATTGACACGAGGCTCGTATCGACCTGGCCGAGGTCAACCGCGAGCCGATCCAATTCGGCCAGCCAGCGGTTGATCGTGTCCGTTCATCGTCTTCGAGCGGTTGAGCCGCGAGCCCACTTCCGGCCCTTGCCTGAAAACACATCCCCCTTGTACGGCAGGATAAGATTCGCGTGCAGCACACTCTGGATGCGATTCTTCACCCGTGTGCGCGACTGCACGATCGTGGCCCGCCGAGCGACCTGCCGACGCAATCGTTCCGTTGCCTCATCGGGCTCCCAGACCTCGGGTAGGCAGCCAGCAGCGTGTAACTTGGCGAGCACTGCAGCATCGATTTTATCGGTCTTGACTTTTGCATGCGCGATGGCACGCACCTGCAGCGGGTTGGCAATCACCATTCGCTTCACGTACGGTGTCATCAATTTCACCACCGCCATCGTGTTGCCGGTGGCCTCAACGACAACCTCGGCGTTTTTGCCAACACGTTTGGCAAAGGCTGTCACGCGGTCGCGCACGATCGATCCGCCCCAGTTGCTGCACACGTCCCTCGTCAATCATCGCGGCCTCAGCGAAACTGCGATGGATGTCGAGCCCGACGACTCGCATGTCCTGCTCCTTTCTCTACTTCGTTCAGGAGCACGAGGGCGACACGACAACTACGGATCCGCGCTCGCAGCGCAACCGGGTAGGTCGCAGGGGCGGTCAGTTACTAACTCGGCTCGCAGCCCATGGTGCGCTCGACCTGCCCACCTTCCGTGCTGCGGGGTCCCCTGTCCCGGTTGCTGCCGAGACTACGCCGTCGAACTTGCCGCTGGCGACGGGACCCCGCACACGTCATACCGGTTACGAATGCAATCGAGCGACTGCATGAGGAGTTCAAGCGGCGGATCAAGACGCAGACCGTGCTGCCGTCAGCAGACACCGCCGCCATGCTGTTCTGTGCGCTGCTTGCATCCGGTCAGATCAACATGCGCAAGGTCGACGGCTGGCAAACGCTCGCCACCAAACCAATCGATCAGCCGATTGACCTCGCAGCCTGAGACGATACCTTCATATTATCGGAGATCGCGCCACACCAATTCCAACCACATTCCGGACGGCACCAGCGGTGGCTCCGAATCTCTGAACAGAATTTCCGCGCCGATAAGTGGAACCCCTGCCAAGGTTACGCTGCCTCGCGGAGCAGCAGCTTCGTGAAGTAAGCCTGATTGGGCGTTGCCCCGTCAAGGCTCTGATGCGGGCGTCGGGCGTTGTAAAAGGCGAGATAGCGCCCAATCGAACTTCGAGCATCCGCAACGCTGTCGTAGGCGCGCAGATAGACTTCCTCGTATTTGATGGTTCGCCATAGGCGCTCGACAAATACGTTGTCGCGCCAGGCGCCCTTGCCGTCCATGCTGATAGTAATTCCTTTGTCGGCAAGCGCGCTGGTGAAGGCAGCGCCGGTGAACTGGCTGCCTTGATCCGTGTTGAAGATGTCCGGCTTGCCGTGACGCGCCAGCGCATCCTCGAGAGCTTCGACGCAGAAAGATGCGTCCATGGTGATCGACAGCCGCCACGACAAAACGCGACGGCTGAACCAGTCGAGGACTACGGCCAGATAGACAAAGCCGCGTGCCATCGGAATGTACGTTATGTCCATCGCCCAAACCTGGTTCGGCCGCGTGATCTCCATTCCGCGCAGCAAGTACGGGTAAACCTTGTGACCGGGTTCCGGCTTTGTCGTGCGGGGGCGGCGATAGAGCGCCTCTATCCCCATCCGCCGCATGAGTGTTCTGACATGACGGCGGCCGACCTTGCACCCTTCGGCAGCCAACAGACCTCGCAACATACGAGATCCGGCGAAGGGATGCTCCAGGTGCAGCCGGTCGAGCCGCCGCATGATCGTAAGGTCGGTTTCCGACACCGGCCGCGGCAGGTAGTAGACGCTGCCGCGGCTGATGGCGAGGACTTCCGCTTGTTTGGTTATCGGTAGCTCGTGCGTGCGGTCGATCATCGCTTTGCGCTCAACAACCCCGCCTTGGTGAGCGCGCCGCCTAAAAAATCGTTCTCCAAGGTCAACTCGCCGATCTTGGCGTGCAGCGCTTTCACATCCACCACGGGTTCCGCGGCTTTGCCGCCACCCGAGCCGAAAACATCAGCTGCCCCACCTTCGAGCTGCGCCTTCCATTGGGTAATCTGATTCGGATGCACGTCGAACTGTTCTGCAAGCTGCACAATCGTTCGATCGCCTTTGATTGCTGCAAGTGCCACTTTGGCTTTAAAGGCCGGTGTGTGGTTCCGGCGGGGCCGTCTCTTCATGGTCGCTCCTGATTCGCAGGCATTCAGCGTGCCCGCTGTCAGGCAGAAATTCCACTTATCGTCCTGTCAAAAATTCCGGAGCCTGCTCTACCCTTACGCGGGCGCACTCCTCTCTCCTTGTGAGCCGTCGGTCCACTCGCTCTTTGACATCGTGGCTCTGGTATAACGGGATCACACGGTCGTTGAGCAGATCGGCCGCTGTGATCGGCTTCTTGCGACGCACCAGCGCGTTATATGTCACCGCAGAAACATGACTGCTCGTGCTGGGTGCCACCATGTGGACATAAAGGGTTTTGCGAAATCCGGTTGTGGCCGATGAACCTGCCGCGGCTAAGTTGAAGGACGGAGTGAAGGGGATGATGACGTTTCAGGTAGCTCGATGATCCAATTTGTACACTCGACGGCGTCGTAAACTGAGACCCGAACAACCGGATGGGCCTTTTTGATGTTCATCCCAGCCTCTTCAGCATCTTTGTATGTTAAAAACGACGCCTTGGTCTGCCTATCCACTTGAAGGCGAAATTGGCCAATTTCCGGTTTTTTGCGCTGAGAAGAGAATTCCAGTCCGGACTCGTCTTGATGATCCGGACCTTTGGTAATGGTCTTACTACGCAACGTCATTGTTCTTACTCCTTAGAGACAGACAACATCATCCTGGGAGGCGTCGAAAGTGACGCTTTGAGCGCGACTCAATGACTGAGGACAGGTCAAAACGCGACTGTAGGTCGTGGCGCTGTGTCCCAACTCACTCAGGCAGTACGCATAAGTTGCTCTGCCTTCGAAAAGGTCGATCGCAGGTCCAATCATCTCCATAAAGTTAAGGTGCGCATTCGCTGGAACCTTCACCGCAACGCAATCGGGGCCGCTTTTCGTAAAGCCCCGGTCGCATTTCCAGCCCTTCCCATAACTATCGAGGTAACCGTTCGCAGGCACCTCAACAGGAACGCAGCTTTCGCCTTTTTGGTGGAAGCCCCGCTCGCATTCCCAGCCGCTGTCAAAGGACGAGTTTGAAAGATAGCCATTCTGTGGTACCCTCACCGCGATGCAGGCATCGCCGTCGACGTAAAAGCCGCGCGCGCAATCCCATCCGCGGCTTCGCGCCTCCGACAAATAGCCGTGTTTCGGCACGTTCAGCGCAACGCAATCCGCTCCGGCCTTGCGATAGCCGCGCTCGCATTGCCAGTCGTCACCGGTTCCAGCCCCGGTGAGATAGGCATGCGGAGGCAGCTTCACGGCCGTGCAAAGATTGCCATCTCGGTTGAAGCCGTATTTGCATTCCCAGGCGGCATCGCCGGAGAAACCGGATGCGTAGGCGTTCTCCGGGACTGCAACGGCAACACACTGGAAGCCGTCTCGCCGAAAGCCGGGCTTGCATTCCCATCCGCTTCCAACAGTTTTGGCCTGCGCATTGGGGGGCACCTCCGTCACCGGCCCCTGCGCGAATGTTCCGGACACTCCTCCCGAAAAAGGTGCGACCAGCAGGGCTGCGACAAAGGCTATGTTCCACCTGTGCGGCATGACTGCATTTTCCAAATTTTTGTACACCCCAAGCACCGACGGGCAAAAGGAGGATCAGCTCTTTGGTGCGGTCGAATGGACGATGGGTGCTTCGGCCATAGATGTCCCTCGCTCGCAACCTGGCCGGGCTGGGCCAGCTTGTCGTCTTCAGCTTTGCGCGATGTGGCGGGCAGCGCGCGAATCCCGTCGACCCCTCGCCAATCCGGGCGCGTATTTTCGGGCCAGCTGTGCGTTGCGCCGGGTTTGCAGTGGGCCGTCATCCTGGCGACCCGGATCGGGTCTCTGGTTAGCGATGGCCCGGGCGTGCGGACCCGGTTGCCGCGGTTTCTGCGTCCGCGGCATCTGCGGGCAAGGCGTGCCCGTCAAGGTTGAAATCGGCATTCGGGTCAGCTTTTCAATCGCCCTGAGGACGGCATTTCGTCGACGGAGCAGAACGAGATCGCGGTCCCGGCCTTCCCGGCGCGCGCCGTGCGGCCAATGCGATGCACGTAACTCTCAGGAATGTTCGGCAGGTCGTAATTGATGACGTGGGTCACGCCATCAATATCCAAGCCGCGCGCGGCGATGTCGGTCGCAATGAGTGTGCGCACCCGTCCATCACGGAATGCGGTGAGCACCCGGTCGCGCTGATTCTGAGACTTGTTGCCGTGGATTGCCGAAGCAGCGATGCCCCTGTTCACGAGCTCTCGGACTACGCGGTCGGCACCGCGCTTGGTCCGTGTGAAGATAAGCGCGCGATCGATCCTATCGCCGCGGAGAATGTCTGCGAGCAGTCGCGCCTTCCCCGGACGGTCCACGTGAACGACGCTTTGTGAAATGCGAGGCTCGACCAATAGCGACCTTGTCGATCGAAGCGCAAGAGCACCGCGAGCGTCTCGAAAGATTTCACCGCGATCCATGAGCGACCCGCCATACGCAACGTTTCAGGACGACGGCAGTGGTCGAAGTTGGGCGAATGGCTTGCATCAAGGAATCCGGCACGGCCATGCGCGACCGGCACCGTCGCTCAACCTCGTTCGTCTGGCCGGGGGTGCTGTTTCGACGGTTTTGGCGTCTTTGCCGGTGGCGCTGCCGGTTCCAAAGTTGCAACGACTGGATTGGGGTCGACCGTAGGTGCCGACACCGAGAAGCCCGCGAACCCGCCTTTAGGCAACGCGGAGTGGACGGTCAGCGTTTGCGGCTGATAGCCGTTCAGGGCGTAGCTGACCGTGAAATCGCTACCGGAAATGATCGGCAGCGTGCAGGGCGTGCGGCAAGCGGCACCGAGAGAGGTGCGGGCCTGTGCACCCGGCGGATTCGATAAGATCAATAACTCCGTGGTGGTCGGCTTTGGCTCGAAAAAATCGAAATTTGCCTCGCGAGGATCGGGTAACCCCAATGAATTGCAACCCGCAAGTCCGAGACCGCAAGCCACCGCGGCGACGAGGCGAATCAAATTCACGTCCCCCATCTCCGGCGTAGTCCGAAGTCGGACCACGTCGCTCCTGAAGGTGCCCCTTCCCCCCTACACAGAAATTTGGGCCGGAAAAAGCTTTCCGGCCGGTTCATAGCGCGAGCGCGGCACCATCGTCCGCGAGGTCGAAATGTCTTCGATCTTCCCGCCGCCCAGCATGTGCTGATTGGCGCCGTAGCGCTTCTGCTGATATTGGAGCAAGATTGCCCCACGCTCAATACAGGGCGATCAGGGATTTGAACCACATGGCCCGTCGCTCTGTTCCGCCTCCGGGCCCCAAACCTCCAATCCTGTCCGTCGGGCAGAAGCGGCGTCGCATCGAGCGCTTGCAGAAGTGCATCACCAACCTTGAGGCTTTCGATCATCAAAAAGTGCGCAAGCGATCTGGCAACCCCGAAGTCGCCACGCTCGAAGCGGCCATCGGCAAAGCCTTGTCGTCGGCATTCGGGCGCGGCACGCCGGCCTACGTTCGGTTTGACCTCGCCGCGACACTACACGGCCCGCTCATTACCAATGCCGCGCTTCCCAGCAGTGGCCGGCGTCGAGTTGGCGGACAGGGAAGACGCGACGCGCAAGTTCAAGAAGCACGCCAATACTTTTCCGAGGGCAAGGAGCGGTCGATCGCCCTACTGCGGGAAGCGATTGGTACGCTTGAAAGCGAAATCGCCGCGGCGCAACCATTCGTAGAGGTGGCGAAGGAACCGAAGGACACCCAAAGGACAGACGAAATAATTCGGCCGGCGCTCCAGTCCAGACGGGGGGGCGGCATCGATTTCAATGCGGCGTGGCATCGTATGGGACGCTGGTGGCGAGGACGAATTGCGGTGGGGAGAGGCGCATGGCCAGGATCACCGGCGTGGCGAGGGCAGAGGGCGAAGTTGAAATAGTCAGCTCGGGCAAGCTGAACGCCCCCCTCCAGGCAAAGGGCGGCACCTCACGAGTGTGCCGATCAACCGCAGTAATGCCTGCTATTGGGGGCCATTGCCGAGGCGCCGATCCGGCGCAACCACGACCTCGGCAAACTCCCTCGCCGCGCTCCGCAGATCGCGCCGCCACCGATAAATCTGCCCGGGAACCACTTCCCGCAGCCGGGCCACCTCGCGAACCGAAGCGCCCGGCGCAATTGCCTCCGCAACGATCGATCGCTTCTGCTCCGCGCTACAGCGCCGGCGTCGTTCCGGACCCGACAACACTTCAACCCGGCTCATCGCACTGTCTCTTGCACCGGTGCAAGAGACAGTGCCTGCACGGTGCCAAGACAGATCGGTCCAGCTACGCCCGCAAGGCGGGCCGCTACCGGATGGACAAACGTCCCTAGTTTTTTTGGCCAGCAGAAAGGGGGCAAGCCTCCCACGACAGCACCGAACGCATGACGAATCATTAACCTCAGCTTTCCTACGAATCTCGACGGTGTCGCGCCACAGTGCCGACTGATCACAGTGCGACGTCCGAATCGGCCGGCACGGTGAACTGGAAGATGGCACCGCGGGGCGCGTTTGCGCTCGCCCACAATCGCCCGCCATGCGCTTCGATGATCGAACGACAGATGGATAATCCGAGTCCTAAGCCATTCGGTTTGGTCGTGTAGAAGGACTCGAAGAGCCGCTCAAAAGTTTCCGGCGCCAGTCCGGGACCCGAATCCTGCACCACGATGCGCACGCCGCCGGTCTCTGCGTTCGCAGTGCTGCTGATCAGCAATGCGTGCGTTTGCTCGCTGACGCCGCTCATGGCCTCGACGGCATTGACCATCAGATTGAGGACCACTTGCTGGAGCTCCACCCGATCACCTTGAATTAGCGGCAACCCGTCGGCGAGGTCTGTCTGTACCGAGATGCCATTTCTCACTGCTTCCCCGCGGGTAAGCTCTATTACTTCGCGGATTGCTTCGTTGATATCGAGGCGATCCCTTCGCGGAGGCGCCCTCTTAATGAGGGCACGAATCCGGTCGATAACCTCGACCGCCCGATAGCCAGCCTGCACGATGCGCGTGAGCGCCTGCCGCGCCCTATCCACATTCGGCGGCCCTCGATCCAGCCAGAGCAGCGCCGAGTTGGCGTTGCTGATAGTCGCGGCGATGGGCTGTTTCACTTCGTGAGCGATCGAGGCAGTGAGTTGCCCGACGGCCGAAACGCGATTCGCATGTGCGAGCTCTGTCTGAACCGCACGGTACCGCTGCTCGCTTTCGTGCACCTGCGCTTCTGCCCGCTTGCGCTCAGACAGATCGAGCACGAAAGCAGCCCCTTGGTTGCCGCTCTCCTCGAAACTCGCGGCACCGATCAGCACCGGCACGCGGCTGCCGTCTTGCCGGACATAATCCTGCTCATACGGACGCGCAGTTCCCGTCATTCTCAGCTCTTCGACGGCGTCGCGGATGCGCTGTTCCGGCGAGGTCAGGTCCGTCCAGCGTAAGCGGCCCGAAACAAGGGCCTCACGGTCGCATCCGACAATACGAAGAAATGCATCATTGGCATCAAGAATTTGACCTTCTCGATTCCATATAAAAATGCCTATAATATTGGCGTCGACGAGCCGCCGGATTTTCGCTTCTCGCTGCGAAAGCTCTCCTTGCAGAGCCACCAACCATCTTAAGTCGGCCTGTACCACGTCGCGATACTGCAACAAGAGCCGGAGGTAAAGGTCGCTGTAATCATTCCTCTTATTATCCAGAACACAAATCGTACCAAATATCTCACCACCAGGCCAACTGATTGGGACGCCCATGTACGAAATCATCCCGAGCTTTATATCCGGGTTCGATTCCCACGCTTCGTCCCGGAGGGCATCAGGGACAAGCAGCGGTTGGCGAGTGTTCATCACGGTCTCGCAATAAAGCCCCGTATTGAGAGGGGCGAGTTCCTCCGGTTCGTAAGGATTCCCGTTGGACTGGCTGGACACAAAGACCTTGATGTTCGGGTGCTCCACTCTCATGATCAGGGCGGAAGGGACGTCTACGATTTCGGCAAGCAGATCCACGATCTCTTGCCACTTCGTGACGATTTCGGAGGGCACTTCGGTAGAATGCGGCATCTTTGGTCCTATTCCCGAGGAATCATTGGCCTCATTCGAGCGGTGCTGTTCCGTCGCCTGACGCGCGATCTCCTCCGCCATCGCAAAATAGCTGCACTAACGTTTAGGATGCTTTCTCGGCCCGATTCTGCGATGACCCGATGAAGCCACAGGCAGCATCGACGTCTCACGCTCACCTGCCGGATCGGGCCGAATCGAAGCGGACCGATGTGGTCACCCGATCGGGGCGGGCATATGGACGTCGGTGAAATAAATATACAACCCGTCGCCGATCCCTCCGACATCGATTGTTAGGCAGACAATTCGGCGAACCTGTCGGGCGCGACCGTTATCCAACAATGGCTGGCCCACCGGCGATCAGCGAGGACTCGGGCGGGGAGGCGTTTACCAGCTTCGCGAGCCGATCGGCTTACCGTTCGGCGCATGTGTCTCTCGTCGGGACAAAGACAAAGCTGTCGTTGGCGGTGCTGGGTGCCGTCCGGGATGTGGTTGGAATTGGTGTGGCGCGCTCTCCGATCATATGAAGGTATCGTCTCAGGCGGCGAGGTCAATCGGCTGATCGATTGGTTTGGTGGCGAGCGTTTGCCAGCCGTCGACCTTGCGCATGTTGATCTGACCGGATGCAAGCAGCGCCCAGAACAACATGGCGGCGGTGTCTGCTGACGGCAGCACGGTCTGCGTCTTGATCCGCCGCTTGAACTCCTCGTGCAGCCGCTCGATCGCATTCGTGGTGCGCACGCTGCGCCATTGGGTCGGGGGCAGTCGCGTGAAGGCGAACAAGCGCTCACCCGCTTCCTCCAGGCTGTCGGCGACGGCGCGATGTTTGAGGCGCCACTTGCGAATGAAGGCCTTGCGGCGTGTCTCGATCTCTTCACGCGTCGGCGCGTAGATCACATCGGTGTAGTCGGCGGTGATTTCATCATGCAGACGTTTGGGCGCGTGCGCCAGCAGGTTTCTGTGCTTGTGGACGGTGCAGCGCTGCACGGGCACACCGGCCCAGACGGCAGCAATCGCCTTGTCGAGGCCCGGCGCGCCGTCGACGATGAGGAACTCCGGCCGCCGCAGTCCGCGCGTGATGAGATCGTCGAGGACGGTGCGCCACGCCTCGGCGCTCTCTCCTCCCATGCTTTTGATCGCGAGCAGCACCTTCTGGCCGTCCGCCCGCACGCCGAGGACGACGAGAAGCGAGATCGAGGTCGCTTTGCGGTCGAGCCGCACACGCACCACCGTGCCGTCGAGAATGAGCCGCACAATCGGCTCCTCGGCAAGCGAGCGGCCATTCCAGGCGTCCCAGTCGCTCTTCACCTTGCGCCACGTCCGGCTCACCGTGTCCTTGCCAACGGCGCCGCCAAACAGCGCCATCAGCGCACGCCGCACCCGGCGCGTATTGGTGCCAGAGAGGTACGTGCTCGCGATCAGCGCATCGGCGGCCAGCGTCCGGCGCTGATAGGCCCGCAGCGCCTGGCTCTTCCATTCCGTCGTCTTGCCTTCGGGCGTGTCCAGCCTGGCTCGCGGCACCTCGATCTCGATCGGTCCGAAGGTCCCGGTCAACGATCGCGTCCGGCTGCCGTGGCGGTGACCCGTCACGGCCGTTCTGCCTTCATCGGCGGCCTTCTTGCTTCGTTCGTAACGCGGCCGCGCCAGCGCATCGTCGAGTTCGCCGCGGATCAGCTCTTCGATGAACGCGCGTGCCCGCGCGCGGACCTCGCTCTCGATCGGATCGAACCAGCTGTCGAAAAGATCAACAGCCATCTCGGATGCAGGCTGTGAACAATCAGGCTTCGTGGTAACGCTCGTCATGGCGTGGTCTCCGGTCCGGCGCTTCAACGCCGGATGATTCGAGGTTGATCACCTCGGAGACTACGCCACCCTCATTTCCTACCAACCCCGCGACGGCACCCGGTGCTGGCGCCTGCATAGCTGAGACTCAGCAACCGAGCCGTTTGATATCTTCAGCCAGCAACCCCAATTCTTTCGCGTGTGTCTGATAAACAATTGGGCGCTCGGTCGCATGAGATCACTCAGCCACTGGCATCATTGTTACTCAGGCGCGGGCCGCGTTGCGGGCGCTCAAGAGAGCCGGCCCTGATCTTGCAGATGTGCAAGCGACTCTCGAAAACATTCTCAGTGCGGGAAACCGGACGGCCGACGTTATCGCAAGCCTGCGTTCAATGTTCGGACGAGAGAAACGCGAGAAGGTCCTTCTCGATGTCAACACGGTTATCGGCGAAGTTCTCGCATTGACCAAACAGATTCCGTCTCGTCGATGATGCGCCGATTGCCCCTGTTGAGTTTCCTAGATTTGTCCGCGGTCACGTTGTTCCACTATGCCTGAGCGTGCAGGCATCCACTTCGTAGCCGCCAAGCCCTGAGAAGATCGCCATTTCCACAAACGCTAGATTCAGATCCGAGGACGGGGCGTGGCGCCGGGTCTTCCTGGAGCGCCTCGGACCACACGGGGCTTCATCGGCAGCAGTCCCTCGCGCTGCAATTTCTTCCGCGCGAGCTTGCGGGCGCGGCGGATAGCCTCCGCCCTCTCGCGTGCTCTCTTTTCGGAGGGCTTCTCGTAGTGGCGCAATAGCCCGGGAAATCGGCGCTCCCGAGGCGGAGGGCTTCGCCGCTCGGACGGCACTCGAACTTGGCGCGCGCGTGCTCGATATCGCCTGCGGTACGGTAACGCGACCATCCCATTAGCCCGCCGAGGGGCTGAAAACCAAGCGCTTATGACGCAGCTGCATTTTCGCGAAACGGCAGCGCAAACGCGAACCCTCTCCGTGACGTGGTCTTGGCTTCAATCGCGTGATTTGTGGGCATCGGCGGCCCGGCTTCTATTTCGAAACGGATATCGCAGTTCGAATCTTCACCGCGGCACGCAGTCAGTCTCGGAGGCAATCTGCGCTTGATATCGTTCGGTGCGCGATGCGGAGCCATTATTTCGGTACTGATGGACGAGGCGCTTGAGATCGAACGCGTTGGGCTTGAAGCTGGCGCATTTTCGCAATGGCTGTATGGCGCGTTGGCGGAAGCAGACCTGCCTGTGGTCTGTGTCGAGACGCGGCACATGAAGGCGGCACTGTCGGCCCAACGCAACAAGACCGACGGCAACGATGCACGCGGCATCGCCCAAATGATGCGAGTTGGTCTGTACCAGCCAGTGCATGTGAAGACTGTGACCAGCCAAAAGCACCGCATGCTGCTGACCGTCCGTCAGCTTTTGAAAGCGAAAGCAATTGATATCGAGAGTGACCTGCGCGGGACGCTACGTAATTTCGGACGAAGGTGGGTACTGTGGGAGAGGCCAAGTTCGAAGCCAGGATTTTCTGAATTGATCAAGGATGATCCGGACTTGGCGAAGATTGTCGAACCGGTGCTGATTGCTCGACGAGCCTTGCGAGAGCAGTTTGCCGTTCTCCATCGTCTATTGCTTGAACTCGTGCGTCATGACCAAGTGTGCCAAAGATTGATGACGGCCCCTGGGGTCGGGCCGGTGGTCGCGCTTACCTTTCGAGCGACTGTCGATGTGCCGAGCCGTTTCAAGAGTTCGAAATCAGTCGGTGCCGTGTTTGGCCTGACACCGCGTCAATACCAATCGGGTGAGACCGATCGAATGGGGGCCGTTTCGAAATGTGGAGACCGCATGATGCGTGCGATGTTATTCGAAGCAGCTTTCTATTTGCCGCCGCCGGCGCCGACCGCGCCCGTCCCAGCGTCGTTCGTCCCGCCGGGAGTGCCATTCGGGGTCCCGGGTCCAGGGGTGATGCCGCGAATGCCGCCTTTGGCAGCAGCCGCCTTGTCGGCACCCACGTTAAGGCCTTCCGGAACCTTGTCCGCATTCGCATTGATGGTTAGGCAGGTCAACCAGCCGACATAGCTCGGCAGCCCGGCGTACACTGCCTCTACCGCACATCTTGCCTTCTGCTGGCGTGTAAATTTCGGCCACTGTTCGACGAGCGCCTTGCGGGCAAAGCCCTCTTCGATCAGACAATCGGGAACGGAGGACTCCCGGCAACTTGGCGTGGTATCGAGATTAGGCACGCTGGCCGTTGATCGGCTTGGCGCCTCGCCGGCGTGTCGGGGCGCTGCCGCCGAAATGTTCGGCCCACCAAGCGTCAGCGCAAGACCTATCCAAACTGAAATCCATGCTCCAGGTTTCATGGTTTGTTACTCCCTCAAGGCGACGATAACACAAACGCCTTGGGACATGGCCGCGCGCAGCCGCCGAATGCCGACGCGCATCTGGTGCCCCGCTTCGGCATTGCCGCGGGTGAAGCGCGGCCTCGTTGGCGGCAAATTGATGGAGCGCGGAGCGGGCGATGGTCTTAATCGCCGACGCCCAATCCGCATCAGGCGCAAGCGCGATCGCTGCAGCCGCCACCGGGCTAGCGCCTTCATGGGCAAGGAGGTCGTACCCCCGCCCGGCCTTGCTCCGGGTGGCGAGCGTAAGCGGGCGAAATCATCCCAGCGGCTCGATCGATCGGTTTTCTCGTCAATCCGACCAGCCCCCTTTTCGCCGCAAGCGTTCTCAGGGAGGCTGAGACCGCAGCACAGATTTTCGGAATAGGTTTGACGATCGTGAATGCCAGCACCCCAAGCGAAATTGAAGCGGCCCTCGCCACAATTGTTGCGCGACGGGTAAGCGGGCTGGTGATAGAGGGTGATCCCTTTTTCTGGGACCAATTCGCCCAATCGACTTGCTGGCGGCCAAGCATGTGCTGCCCACGATTGGCCCGGTCGTCCGCGCCACCGAAAAGTAGCGCACCGCGTCGGTGAATTCCACCGCGCACGATCAAGGACGCGTGAGGATAGCCACCCCGACCCAACCAGCCTGCCACCGTGCTCGCGGCCGTCAATGACAAACCCTCCGGGAGGTCCCCAGGGGCCCGTCCTTGACCGCCACTGCGCGCAGTGGCCGGTCAAATCTGCGGTCGGGGCGGAAGAATGCCTGCGGCGCGGATCGCGGTAGATACCGTGATCCCCGTCAAGGGAAACTTGATTGGCTGCGATTGTTTTTTGGTGACTTCTCCGCTTGCAGGGAAGTGTGTTGGAGGCGGATGCGGGCGTCAAGCCCGCGCGCTATCGCACGCCCCTTCGGGCTACTGGGGCTTTGACTCCCGCCTTCGCCTCCAACCAAGCGCTTCCAAGCGAACGACGGGTTGGTGTGCCTCAACTGCCTATCGCTATTGCCGGATCAAAGGGCTTGCCTGTTTTCAGAACACCGAAGCACAATACTAACAGCTTGCGCATTGCGGCCACGACAATCTGCTTGGGACTGAGGCGCGCCCTGGACTTCAGTCGCGTCACCAGCGCGACAATCGCAGGATTGTATCGCATGGCCGACAGAGCTGGCATGTAAAGTGCCGCGCGAAGCACTGCGTTACCAATCTTGGAAATGCGTGTCACCCGATCGATAGACGTTCCAGACTGATGCTGCCGCGGATTCAAGCCCGCATAGGCAACAACCTCGGCGCTCGAACGCAGCACGTCCGGACCAGGCAACTCGGCCAGCACAACGCCAGCTAAAGTCTCACCCACACCGCTGATGCTCAGCAGAAGATCACGTTTCCGCTGCAAGCTGGGGTCATTGTCGATTGTCTGGGCGATGGCATCATCGACCGCTCCGAGTTGACTGGAAAAGTGCGAGATCGTGGCATCGACAAGAGACTGAGCCACAGGGTCAACCATTCCACTGTTTTTGCAATTCTTCCATTGCGTCAGACCAGCGACAATACCGGCTCGAATCGTCTGCAACTCACCCAACCGACGGTGAGCTTCCGAAGGCGGCGTCCACGGCTGGGGCTTGAACAATTCGCAGTACTCGCGAATGTGAGACGCATCGACCCCGTCGGTTTTGTTGCGGCCCAACTTGGTACGCACGAAGTCGCAAATCTGCGCCGGGTTGATAATGCTGACGACATGACCAGCCTCGTACAGGGCGCACGCGATGCCGAGACTGTAACGCCCGGTCAATTCCAGACAGGCGTGAACCCGCTGGATTTTATGGGCCCTTACCCAATCCTGGAGCAGGCGCCATCCCTCACTGGAATTTGTGAAGCTCCCGGTCCGCACTTTGTTGCCGCCCGACAAACTCACGTCGAGCTTATCTTTAGAGACGTCGATACCCAATATCCCGTCGATCACTGCCCTGTCCTCTCGCTCAACTCTTCAGCAAGCAGCTCCGCTTCGAACAACCTTGTACGCAGGATCTGCGCTCGCGCGCGTCCCAGGATACCGTCCAATCTCAACAGCGGAGCTTGGAAAACGGGGCCGAATTTACCGCGCGGGCTTATTCGCCAAGGGACGCCAGCGGCTCACCGTTCTCCTCGCTGCTCAACAAGATGTGTCAATCCGCCGAGCAGGCTGCAACGTACAAGGGACGGTGATTGCTCACCGCCCCCCGCACAGACCCGGACGGGCCCAATTAAGGCATCCGGTTCTTACCTCGGGTATTTGACGGCAAAACGCGCACTTGGCCAGGGGTGAAGGGTACGAGGCTGCGGAAGCCAGTCGTTGGCCAGTCGCTTGATCCGTTCCCACGTGAAGCGATCTTTCTGGCTCCGACGCCGGAGCGTGCGCAGCCAATACTTGACCACATGGTAGCGGAAAGCGCTGATTCTCAGTCCGTTGGTAGGCACGGCATGATAGGCAAAGTAGCCCCTGACGACCTGCGCCAGCCAACGTCCTTGCTCGGGTATCGGCTGATGCATGCGCTTGCGCAGTTCCTTCTTGATCTCCGTGAGCTTCGTCCGCATGCGGTCACGTCGGCTCTTACGATGTACGAGGAACTTACCCCGACGCGTTTTGCCACAGATGAAGACAAAACCTAAGAACTTGAAGGTCTCCGGTTTCCCAAGCCCCGCCCTGGCGCGTCGGTCCGTCGCGTGACGGCCAAACTCGATCAAGCGGGTCTTATCCGGATGCAGCGAGAGCGCGAACTCCTCTAACCTCGCGCGCAATGCGTCCCAGAAGCGGCGAGCGTCGGCCTCGTGCTCAAAACCAACAACAAAGTCGTCGGCATACCTCACGATGACCATATCGCCCTGGGCCTCGTGCTGTCGCCAGCGGTTGGCCCACAGGTCGAACACGTAGTGCATGTAGATGTTGGCGAGCAGCGGCGAAATCACCGAACCCTG
Organism: uncultured Alphaproteobacteria bacterium; assembly: GCA_963844635.1. Classification (GTDB taxonomy): domain Bacteria; phylum Pseudomonadota; class Alphaproteobacteria; order Rhizobiales; family Xanthobacteraceae; genus JAJPKK01. Next base: position 45,503 of record CAWJPD010000004.1, on the reverse strand, counting down.
TCCCGTCCCCATCTCCCCAACCGTGACGACCCCGTCTTCCAGGACACCCGCCTTCAGCCATTTGCGGATAAGGCGGATGATGCGCTTGTCGCCGATGCGGTGCTCCACGAAACGGACCAGCCAATTTTGACTGACCAATCGAAAAAGGAGGCCACATCTGCGTCAAAAATGAAGTTCACCCGTCTGGTTGTGATTCCGACGACTAACGCATCCAGCGCGTCGTGCTGACCGCGCTTTGGACGGAACCCATAGCTGAACCCGAGGAACTCCTCCTCATAGATGCAGTTCAGCACCGGCGACGGTCGCTCTCTGAACAATCTTGTCCTCGAGCGCCGCCACCGCCAGTGGACGCTGTCCTCCGACCGCCTTTGGTATGTACGTTCGGCGAGATGGCAGTGCCCGGTATGCTCCCCGTTGGACCCGTGAATGCAGATCAGTGAGGTTTCGGTCAAGCTCTGCTTCGTAGGTCCGCCACGTCAACCCGTCTACGCCCGGGTGCGGCATCGCGTTTGAGCGCGAAAAACAACTCCCGGAACAGATCGATGTTGAGATGGTGGAAGAGCGCGGTGAACCTCTCCTTCTTCCTGAGTCTTGCGGCTTGCCGTACGCGGCCGAGCGCCTGTGACACGCGTACCCGACTCTGTGTCCGGTGCGTGCTTTGCTCGCCCGCGTTCCCCTCGGTCCCCGCCCTTGGCTCCACCGGCTCCGCGGCGGGCACGCCCGCTTTGTTCGTCGGCTTCGCAGCTACTATGGCGGAGTGTGACTTCTCACAATCGTGCATCATCGGCTACGGCTCCTCACCTTCCCGATGCGGACCAGGCAGCATGCAACGCAACTGACATCGCTGTTGGTCGACCGTGGGATCTCCCGGTTCCCGCACAAGAAGCGTACGCACATGCCAGGTTCTGCGACCACGCCGGGTCGTCTGGGCACTCGCAGTTAGCGTACCCAGCCGTTTTGCCCTCCGATGTTCGAACGTCGTCGGCACCCGGGACTATTCTTCTTTCGCGGCTCGATAGCCTGGCCTATGCGCTCCCCTGCCAACGCTTCGCCGATCCCCTCGCGGGCATCTGCGCACGACTCGGGGACGATGTGGATCGCTACTCCTTCATCGTAGTGGACTCTCACCACCGACTTCTTGCCGGTCTCCCGGCGCACTCAAACAAAAGAATGGACGCGGAAACCGCCGCCAGGGGCGGCATCTGCATTCGCCGGTGGCGATCGAGAGAACGATAAAAACCTCTTGTCCAACGCATCCGTCGTTCGCGCGCTTCGCCATTGGCTCGGCGGCAACTGCGCAAAGGTGAACAATCGGTCGGGTATTTGACAAATTCTGTTGTAATCCCCGTGTACAAAGCGCTTGGTTCACAGACCGCTTCGATGGCTGAACCATGATACTCCAAGAACTGCGAGCAAGTCGGGCGAATCATCGGGGCCGATATTTCGTCTGCGAATAGAAGAGTTGCTGTTGTGCGTGTCAGCCGCGCTCTTTGGTCGTCATCTTCTCGTTTGCCCGCATGGAGCGTTTATCCCCCACTACTGAGGAGTAGTGCCATGCCAAATGGCCCAAGACCCAATACGAATTCGCGTCAGCCCGAACGCGAGGCGCCGATTGCAGCTCGCTCGAAGCGACGGAGCCGCCCCGACCCGAAGCGCTCTCAAAACGCAGAAAAGAACTATGAGCGATATCTGACGCTTGCCCGTGCTGAAGCCCTAAACGGCAACACCATTGGAGCCGAGAACTATTACCAGTACGCCGAACATTACTATAGAGCGATGGCGTCGGAATAGACTATGGCGCCGACCGGGCCGAGCAAACGAGCACAAGCTCGGCAACAACGATTAGCGGCATTTCCGGGCGCAGGCACTCCGCCCGACGACAAGCTATGCAAATTACTGTGCGAGGACCATGTTGGTACCTACACTCTTCCGTACCTTTGCCATTGGTCGAACGGCACACGGCGAAGCGTGAGAACGGGGCGGGCAGTAAAAGCAGGCGTCGTGGGCTGGCGACTGTAGACGTAGAGTGGCTGAGGCGGTCAACGGTCATCGGGGTGCGGTAGACGGAGGATCACGCGCCTTGGGGGCCCTGGATTTCGCCCCTCAGCTGCTCCGTATTGAAGATGCCCATTGGCGTGCCTTCGGCGCATCGTTCTAGCCGGCTTTTCGGGTGCCTTCTCGTGCCGCAAGCCATTCGCCCAATTTCGACCACCGCTGTCGGCCTGAAACGTTGCGAACTGCGATGGCAACTGCCTTTCTCTCGCCGACCAGCACGGCCAGCTTCTTGCCGCGGGTGATGCCTGTATAAAGCAGATTTCGTTGCAGCATGGGGTAGTGCTGCGTCACGACAGGTATGACCACGGCCGGATATTCCGAGCCCTGGCTTTTATGGATGGTTGCGGCATAGGCTGACACCGGCATGTCGAGTTCGCCGAATCCATAGGTGATGGTGCGGCCGTCGAAGGTCGCCATGACCTCACCGCTGTCGGAATTGACGGTATCGATAATACCTTATCACCAGGCGCAAAGGTCCAGCCGAAGCGCTCGACCTTTTGATCGCCTGCCAAGTTCAAAGCGGCTTGCAGCTCGACATTAAGAGAGCGCGCGCCGACGCCGCCGCAATTCATCGGGCAAAGCACCTGGATATCGCGAACAGGATCAAGCCCAAATCGTTTGGGGATTCTTATCTTGACCAGCTCGATAATGCGCGCCAGGGCGCTTTCGGGACCGTCGGCGGGCACGAAGTAGAAGTCGCTGTCCGTAGTGGGCGGGCTTAGATCGGGAATGGACCCTTGATTGATTCGGTGGGCACTGGTGATGATGCGGCTCTGGGCGGCCCGGCGGAAAACTTCGGTCAACCGGATTAAAGGCACAGCGCCAGATGCAATGATATCGGCCAAGACCTGCCCTGGGCCAACAGAGGGAAGTTGGTCGATGTCGCCGACGATCAGCACGGCGGCCTTATCAGGAACCGCCTTTACGAGCGCCTGCATCAGCATGACGTCGACCATGGAGGCTTCATCGACAACCAGCAGGTCGCAGTGCAGCGGGCTGTCTTCGCCGCGCTTGAAGCCGCCGGTCTTCGGATCCACCTCAAGCAAGCGATGAATGGTTTTGGCTTCAAAACCCGTTGCTTCGGTCATGCATTCATCGTGCCGCGGAGCTGTTCGAGGCGGCGGAGGCGCAGCTTCGCTCTGCTCATCCCGAAATGAAGCGCATGACGGCCGCCGGCGATTTCCGGATACGGGCCGCTGTCAACGCAGAGGCCAGACCAAGAGAATGAGAGGAGTGCCGACTGCAAGGACGAGACAAGAAAGGGGCAGGCCGAGGCGCCAGTAGTCACCAAAATGGTATCCACCAGGCCCCATAACCAACATGTTGTTCTGATGACCAATCGGCGTCAGGAAATCGCACGAAGCTCCAAGCGCGACCGCCATCAGGAAGGCATCGGGAGCGAAGCCTAAATCCCGGGCGACAACCGCCGCGATGGGACCCATGACGATCACAGCGGCCGCATGATGCAGAAACGGTGTGACGAGCATCGATGTCAGGAGCATCAAGGCGACGGCGAGCCCTCCGGGCAAGTTCGCCGCCACAGTCGCGAGCCCGTCCGCAACAATTGCTGCCACCCCGGTGGTCTGCAAAAATTTGCCGACCGGGATGAGAGCACCAAGCATTACCACGATTGGCCAGTTGATGGCCTCGTAGGCCTCCTTCGGAGTCAAGAGCCGCAAGAGGACCACGAGCACAGCGGCGATGAAAAATGCCACTTCGATAGGCAAGAGCTTGAGCGCGATCAGCGCCATGCCCGCGCCAAGGATCGCCAGCGGCAGAAGCCGCGGCCGTCTGTGTCCCATGGTCAGATAACGTTCGGCCAGCGGCAGGCACCCGAGCTGGGCCACCGCGTCCGGCAGTATTTTCCCGCGCCCCTGCAAAACCAGCACGTCTCCGACCTGAAACCTTGTCTGTCCCAGCCGGGTTGTGATCCGTCGCGCACCGCGACTTACCGCCAGCAGGTTGACTTCAAAGCGGCGTCTCAGATGGAGATCGAACGAGGTCTGCCCAAGCATTAGTGATTCGGCCATGACAACCGCTTCCACAGTCTCCACTTCCTCGTCCTTGGCCAGGAGCAACGGCTTATTCGCCGAGCCCCGAGCTCGAGCTGGCCTTGGTCGAGGAAGGTTTTCAGCATCGCGGGGTCGGCCTGAAGAACAAGCACGTCCTTCTCGAACAGCATCCATTCGCCGTTGGGTAGATAGCGCCGGTTGCCCTCGCGGATGATCGCCGTCACAGCGACCGCACCGTCGCCGCGCTCCTCGACCTGCCGGACGGTCTTGCCGACGAACGGAGAGCCGCTTGGGATCACGGCTTCGCTCAAATAATCGTCAATTTCGAATTGCTTGTCCGCCGTGGGCTGCGCTTTCCGGTCCCTGGGAATCAAGCGCCAGCCAAACGAAAGAAACGCCACTGCAAGGAACGTCAGAGGCAACCCGACCGGCGCGAAGTCGAAGAGAGCAAACGGGCGTCCCTCGAGATCTTGGCGCACTATGGAAATCAACAGATTGGGCGACGTTCCGATCTGGGTGATGGTGCCGCCGATGAGCGAACCGAAGGCGAGCGGCATGAGATAGTCCGAGGGCGATCGCCCGCTGCGCTCCGCGGTCTGAATTGTAATTGGTATGAAAATGCCGAGAGCGCCGACATTCTTCATGATGGCGGAAAGGCCCGCAACGCATGCCGTCAGGGCACCGATCTGTGCCGACGCTGAATGCAGCCGGCCAATCAAGCTTCTTAACGCGAGTTCTACTACACCGGAGATCGCGATCGCGCGGCTGAGAACAAGAACCGATGCAATGATGATGATGACCGGACTGGCAAAGCCAAGAAAGGCCTTGTCGGCAGGCACGATGCCGGCAAGCAATGCCGCCGCCAGCGCAAGGAGCGCAACAACGTCGTAACGCAAGCCGCCCCACACGAACAGGCCGAGCATCGAGGCAACTATCAGAAAGGCTTCACTCTGATGGAGGGTCATTGACGCAGCTATTCAGCCTAGGTGCGGCAGAAGCTCGGCAACCCGCGCCGGTAATGATTTGCCTGGTTCTACGGCCCAGAACGACTTAAGCCTATACTTGATGTCGCTTGATGCCACAGTTTCACTCCTATTGGCCTGGCGCCGCACCGAAGTGATCACCAAAGTATCGAAAAAACCCCGAATCCGGAGATAGTATCAGCCGCGTGTTGCTGCCTTCCAGGGCCGCCTCATATGCTTGCATAGAGCGGTAAATTGCCGAAAATTCCGGGTCCCTGGCGTAGGCTTTCGCAAACAAGAGCGTGCGCTCTGCATCCCCACCGCCGCGCGTCCGCTCGCCCTGAGACGTCGCCTCGGCGAGCAGTACGGTCACATCGCGGTTGGCGCGGGCTTGGATTTCCTCCTCCAAAATGGACGAATCTTGTAAAGCGCCGCAAAAGGCGCTGCCGACTGCTCTCGATCTGCATTCACACCCGGCCATCCATAGTCGTCGGCTTGGCACTATCTGGTGGAGGAGAAGCCGTGCCGAATGCGCATAATGCTTGGACGATCAGGTCACGCTCCGCTTCTGTCGGGGTAAACAGATAGACGTTCTTTTCTCCCGCTCCGGCATAAGGGTAGCGGGCCGGCAGAGCGGCAAGCTTTCTTGCCAGCTCGCTTGCCGCGCCTGGTAGGTAAAGAACCATTGCATACGTTCCTTTGTCATTTGGCGGTCGCGCCGATCGGTCGCGGTGTCAGATCCAGCCACTGGCGAGGAACGGCGCGCGCATGTCTTCGTGGCCGCGCTCGGAGCATCTCCTCCTTTCCTTTGCTGATCTGGCCACTGGCCTGGGCTTCTTCTGGTCGTGCTTTGGTAACCTTCAACTTTCTGCATCAACTCACTCGCACATGTGCAGGGTCGGAAGCGGTATCTGATAGGTGACGACGGGCTGCTGGGCCGCGAGCCCGGTGGTGGCACGCTGGGTGGGTCGGGATCGGCCATCGTCACGCGTCTCTGGTCGGGGCTCGGCAGAATTCATCGATGCTTGCTGAGGCGCCGTCGTTGCTGGGTAGGTTCATGCCATCACCACCCTCGACGTTCCGCAGGGCGGCGGTGGCCGGGAGGCCAAGCGCTGCCCCCTCAATCATCTCGGTTGGGGTTGGGAGTGCTAACCTAATAGTCCATGCCGCCCATGCCGCCCATGCCGCCTCCGGGCATTCCGGGCGCCCCATTTTCCTTCTTCGGCCGTTCCGCGACCATCGCTTCCGTCGTGATCAGAAGCCCGGCTATCGAGGCTGCATTCTGCAGCGCCGACCGCACAACCTTGGTAGGGTCGATGATGCCCTTGGCGACGAGATTGACGTACTCGCCGTTCTGAGCATCGAAGCCGAACGAGTATTGGTCCTTCTCAAGGATCTTGCCGACGATGACCGACCCGTCTTCGCCCGCGTTGATGGCGATCTGGCGCGCCGGCCAGGAGAGCGCCTTGCGCACGATCTCGACGCCGGTTTTCTGGTCGTCGTTCTGCGTGCGTACCTTCTTCAGGACTTCGCTGGCGCGCAGCAGTGCGACGCCGCCCCCTGGTAGGATGCCTTCCTCGACTGCAGCCCGGGTGGCGTGCATCGCGTCGTCGACGCGATCCTTGCGCTCCTTCACCTCGACCTCGGTAGCCCCGCCGACGCGGATCACTGCAACGCCGCCGGCGAGCTTCGCCAGCCGCTCCTGAAGCTTCTCCTTATCGTAGTCGGACGTGGTCTCTTCTATCTGCGCCTTGATCTGGGCGATACGCGCTTGGATGTCGGCTTTCTTGCCGGCTCCGTTGACGATCGTGGTGTTCTCTTTCTCGATCATTACCTTTTTGGCGCGACCGAGCATGTTCACGGTCACCTTGTCGAGTTTGATGCCGAGATCCTCGCTGATCGCTTGAGCGCCGGTGAGGATCGCGATGTCTTCCAGCATCGCCTTGCGGCGGTCGCCGAAGCCCGGAGCCTTCACCGCCGCGACTTTCAGTCCGCCGCGCAGCTTGTTCACGACAAGCGTTGCCAAGGCTTCGCCCTCAACGTCCTCGGCGATGATGACGAGCGGCTTCGAGGTCTGGACTACCGCTTCGAGTAGCGGAAGCAGTTCCTGCAGGCCGGACAGCTTTTTCTCGTAGATCAGGAGATAGGCGTCATCCATATCCACGCGCATCTTTTCGGCGTTGGTGACGAAGTAGGGGGAGATATAACCGCGATCGAATTGCATCCCTTCGACCACTTCGAGTTCAGTCTCCAAAGATTTCGCTTCTTCGACCGTGATCACGCCCTCGGTGCCGACTTTCTTCATCGCGTCGGCGAGAAATTTGCCGATTTCGGTATCGCCGTTGGCGGAAATCGTTCCGACCTGGGCGATCTCCTCGTTCGAGGTAACATTCTTCGAGTTCTTCTTCAGGTCCGCGGCCACTGCTTCAACCGCGAGGTCGATGCCGCGCTTGAGGTCCATCGGGTTCATGCCGGCGGCGACGGCCTTGGAGCCTTCCTTCACGATCGCATGAGCGAGAACCGTGGCGGTCGTGGTGCCGTCACCGGCAAAGTCGGATGACTTCGAAGCTACCTCGCGCAGCATCTGCGCGCCCATATTCTCAAACTTGTCTTCGAGTTCGATCTCCTTGGCGACAGTGACGCCGTCCTTGGTGATGCGCGGCGCGCCGTACGACTTGTCGAGCACGACGTTGCGCCCCTTGGGGCCGAGCGTTACGCGCACCGCGCCGGTGAGAATCTCGACACCGCGCAACATCCTGTCGCGAGCGTCGACTGAAAATCTTACGTCCTTCGCAGTCATCTTTTTCTCCGTAATATGTGATGCGGCAGCCTCAGGCTGCCTTCTTGCTGGTCGCGGGCTGTTCGATCACCCCCATGATGTCACTCTCTTTCATGATCAGGTATTCAGCGCCGTCAATCTTAACTTCGGTGCCCGACCATTTCCCAAACAGCACCCGGTCCCCTTCCTTGAGGTCGATGGGAATGAGCTTGCCGCTTTCGTCGCGGCCACCTGGACCGACGGCGATCACTTCTCCTTCGGTCGGCTTTTCTTTGGCTGTATCCGGAATGATGATGCCGCCTGCCGTCTTGCTCTCGGCGTCGATGCGCGTAACGACGACACGGTCGTGAAGCGGCCGAAACTTCATATCGGTTCTCCAAGCTGCTGTTGTTGTGAGATTTTCAGACGATAGGACTGGGCCGTTGTGGCCCAAAGATGAATTGCGCCCGCCCTGCAATCCAAATAGTGTCGCTTTAGCACTCTTCAAGCGTGACTGCCAACGCATGGTCGGCAACCGCGCCTTAACCAATTGAGTCGCGTGATTTTTTTATTTTTCGAGTAAACTGGCTCCCGTCGCCCTCTTGTTCCAGCGTCGCCTTGGTCTTCGCTCCATCTCCCTAGCTGATGAGCATAAAAGAAGCAGGACGAGTTCGTGTGTCGCGGCTTACCCGCATGGCCCGGGCCCTCACTTTTAGTAATCACAAGGCCTGGTCGGGGCGCGGGCCACCGCTGCCGGCACGGCGTTGGAGCCGGCGGTCGAAAGGATCACGCCATGAAAGAGGAGCTGACCCGAATGCCGAGTTCAATCATGACGGGCACGCCTTGCCCGCAGATGCCGCGGACGCAGAAACCGCGGCAACCGGGTCCGCACGTCCGGGCCATCGCTAACCAGAGACCCGATCCGGGTCGCCAGGATGACGGCCCACTGCAAACCCGGCGCAACGCACAGCCGGCCCGAAAATACGCGCCCGGATTGGCGAGGGGTCGACGGGATTTGCGCGCTGCCCGCCACATCGCGCAAAGCTGAAGACGACAAGCTGGCCCAGCCCGGCCAGGTTGCGAGCGAGGGACATCTATGGCCGAAGCACCCATCGTCCATTCGACCGCACCAAAGAGCTGATCCCCCTTTTGCCCGTCGGTGCTTGGGGTGTACAAAAATTTGGAAAATGCAGTCATGCCGCACAGGTGGAACATAGCCTTTGTCGCAGCCCTGCTGGTCGCACCTTTTTCGGGAGGAGTGTCCGGAACATTCGCGCAGGGGCCGGTGACGGAGGTGCCCCCCAATGCGCAGGCCAAAACTGTTGGAAGCGGATGGGAATGCAAGCCCGGCTTTCGGCGAGACGGCTTCCAGTGTGTTGCCGTTGCAGTCCCGGAGAACGCTTACGCATCCGGTTTCTCCGGCGATGCCGCCTGGGAATGCAAATACGGCTTCAACCGAGATGGCAATCTTTGCACGGCCGTGAAGCTGCCTCCGCATGCCTATCTCACCGGGGCTGGAACCGGTGACGACTGGCAATGCGAGCGCGGCTATCGCAAGGCCGGAGCGGATTGCGTTGTGCTGAACGTGCCGAAACACGGCTATTTGTCGGAGGCGCGAAGCCGCGGATGGGATTGCGCGCGCGGCTTTTACGTCGACGGCGATGCCTGCATCGCGGTGAGGGTACCACAGAATGGCTATCTTTCAGACTCGCCCTTTGACAGCGGCTGGGAATGCGAGCGGGGCTTCCACCAAAAAGGCGAAAGCTGCGTTCCTGTTGAGGTGCCTGCGAACGGTTACCTCGATAGTTATGGGAAGGGCTGGAAATGCGACCGGGGCTTTACGAAAAGCGGCCCCGATTGCGTTGCGGTGAAGGTTCCAGCGAATGCGCACCTTGACTTTATGGAGATGATTGGACCTGCGATCGACCTTTTCGAAGGCAGAGCAACAACTTATGCGTACTGCCTGAGTGAGTTGGGACACGGCGCCACGACCTACAGTCGCGTTTTGACCTGTCCTCAGTCATTGAGTTGCTCTCAAATGCCGAAGCCGTATTCGCAGGATTTGCGTGTGCGGGTTGTTGAAGCGGTCGAAGGCGGGGCGTCGCGGCGCGAGGTAGCCGAACTCTACTGTGAATTGGCGTGCAAAAAGGACCCCCTTTCTGGGGTGATCGGCATCCAATCGGGACCCCGCATTGCCTCATCAAAAATGTTACCGGACAACTTCCTCGTCGTGACTGGGGCAGTGCCACCGAATCAGTTCGGTGGACGGCATGGCGAGGAAGATCAGCATGGGCGCGCGGCGCGAGGTTTTGGCGGCGGTAGCGGAACGTTACCGAACTGCCGGGCGAGGACAGAAGGGGCGCATTCTCGACGAGTTAACGGCAACGACGGGCTGGCATCGCAAGCATGCAGTACGTGCTTTATCCGGCTGCATCGTCCAGCCTCCCGATGATAAGCCCAGCACAGCAACCGAGGCAGCAAACCGGAACAAAGTCACACTGCAGCATCGTCGGCGATGCAAGTACGGCGGCCTCCGCGACGCGCTAATCGTCCTTTGGGAGGCCTCCGATCGCGTGTGCGGTAAGCGGCTCAAGGTGATGATCCCAGTTCTGCTGCCAGCGCTTGAGCGACATGGCCGGCTGGAACTGAATCCGGACGATCCCGCGCTGATGCTGTCGATGAGCGCGGCAACGATCGACCGGATGCTTGTCGACGTGAAGATCTCGGCAGCGGGCGGACGCCGGCGTCGCGTCGGCTTCTACTCTGCGATCCGGCGTGGGGTTCCGATCCGCACCTTCAACGACTGGCCGGACCCGTCGCCGGGCTTCTGCGAGATCGACATGGTGGCGCATGGCGGCACAAGCGTCGCAGGTTCGTTCATTCAGACACTGACGATGGTCGATGTCGCCACGGGCTGGACGGAATGCTTCCCCTTGGTCGCTCGTAGCGGCAGCCTCGTTGTTGAGGCGATGATGCGGGCTCAGAGCCGGTTTCCTTGGCTGATCCGCGGCGCCGATTTCGACAACGATAGCGCGTTCATGAATGACATCGTCGTGCCGTGGTGCCGTGCCCAGAAGATGGAGGTGACGCGCTCCCGCGCCTACAAAAAGAACGACCAAGCGTTCGTGGAGCAGAAAAACGGCGCCGTCGTGCGCCGGCTGGTCGGCTACGGCCGTTTCGACGGCATTGAGACCGCCGGAATTATGGCGCGTCTTTATGCAGCGGCTCGCCTGCACGTGAACTTCTTTCAACCCTCCTTCAAGCTCAAGGAGAAGCGGCGGGAGGGCGCGAAAGTCATTAAGCGCTATCACGCGCCGGCGACACCGTATGAGCGCGCACTGGCGCATCCGAAGCTGTCCGAGGCAATCAAGAGTTGGCTGCGTGAGACCTATCGCGGTCTCGATCCAGTGGCGTTGCTCGCGGACATCCGCGCGGCGCAGCAACAACTCGGCGAGCGTATTGGCAATCGCGGTTTCGCCACAGCTGCCGCATCTCCGGTCGATCCGCTCACTTTCGTCCGATCCCTCGGTAGCGTCACCAAAGCAGGCGAAGTGCGTGCGACGCATCGCATTGGCAAGCGGCCTTACAAGAAGCGAATCCGCATGCCTTCGAAGCTCGATCCGTATCTAGCGAGGATCGAAACGTGGCTCGCAGCCGAGCCTCAGCTCACCGCGCTCGCCATTGTCCGCCGACTCGCCGAGATGGATGCCGCAACTTTCAATGAGAAGCAGCATTTAACGGTACAGCGTCTGCTTCGGTCGCTGCGAGGCAAAGCGGCCAGGATGGTCGTTGCCGCCACCACAACTCAAGCAATGACCTACCACGACAATCAACACGGGCCTGTGGACGGCGCTGCGTGTAATGGGCACTCCGCTTCGCCCACAGGCCCTTCGGCAAAGCCAGCCTCAGCGCCCTACCAGCCGCAGAACTCCACCCATATCTAAACTGCCTTGCCGGGGTAACATTCTGTCCTGAGGCAATACGAGGGGTCCCAATTAGCTGCCGATTGACACTCAACACACAGAAAGGAATTGCCGTCTTCCATGACGCCGCCAGGCTACAAATACCTGATTACGCAATGCGACGTGCCGCCGGAGCGGCGCGCACAGCTCGAATCCTATCGCGCGAAGCGCCAGCAATGGCTGACCTGGCTCGACGCGGACGAGCACCATCCGATCTGGACGACCCTGTCGTCGATGGTCTGGACCGACGTGTCCTTCAGGACCTTGCAGCTTGCCGTGATCGATCATGAGGAGAGGAACGCGGCGACATGCATTCAGAACACGCTGATCGCCGAGCAGCTGATCCAGGGTTATGTCGCGCGGCAGGTGCTCGGCATCCGGCGGCTGCTCGACAAGACATCCGGCGTGATTTCCCTGCGTCGCCTTATACTCGAACTGCGCGGCAATTGGCAGCTCTTCACGCGTGAGAAGGACGTCTGCCATGACGGACTTCCCTACGATTACGAAGCGGTAGCGCAAAAGGAAATGGCAGCGCGGATGAACCAGGGCGGATTCTGGGCACAGACCACGGGGCCGGACGCCTGGACCACATCGAAACTGGCGCACGAGCAGTTCGACCGCCTCGCCGGTATCGACCCAGGCAAGCGCACGCGCGAAGACCGCCTGCCGAAATCCCTGCTCGGCACCATCGAGGGCTGGCTCGACGGCAGCGGCGCCGATAAGCTCGCGAATTGGAGCCACGCGTATCTCGCGCATGCCGGCGGCCCTGACAGGCGGAAACAGATCGAGGAAGGCCTCGTCACCGCGGACAAGATCAGCGCGGCGATCAGGACGCTCGTGCGCGCGACCGAAGCGGTCTCGGCCTATGTGCTGTTCGCGGGCGGACGCCTGAACGGCCTGACGCCGGTCGCGCAGTTCGACCAGTTCGAGCACTTGGATCAACCGGCGATGCAGCCCGGCCACGAAGCCAAAGCCAGGAATGTGTGGGACGTGCTCGGCCGCGAGCGCGACGCCTATGCCGCAGACGTGGAAGACGATCTGATCCTCCACATCAGGAAGGCCGCGGCCTAAGCCCTCGTGAAATATCCCGTCACCCGTTTCAAGAGTTCTTGCGGTCGCGCTCAAGGAGATCGAGCCGATGGTGCGCGATCCCCGCCATCTCCAGACCGGCAAGCCGCTTGAGAAATTCGGTGGCATGCGCCCGCGCGAGATGCTGGCGAACTGGCTCCTGTGCGCGACGTTCGAGAAGATCGAGAACCGCGCGCTGATGTTCTACACCGACCCCATCGGCGGCGACGGCATAATCCGCGACGAAGCGACCGGCGATACCTGGCAAACCGAACATGTCTACGTCTCGCAGCACAGCGCAGGCCCTGACGCCAAAACGTTGATCCTTGATGCTATCAACCACAAGAAGTCCAACGGCGCTGCTTATTGCCGGGGCAAGACGCTGGTCGTGTTTCTCGACACGCCCGCGGCGGGGGTGTGGTTTCCGAACGAGGTCGCGAAGGCCTTGCGGAGACCAATTCTGTTCGACGCTATATGGGTCGCCGGTTTCTCCGCGGTTGATAACGGCTCTTACGTCTACAATCTGATTCTGCTCGACGTAGCGGACGGGAACGCGCCCGCTTTCCTGCTCCGGATTGTGCCGGGCTTCGATGGCTGGGAAGTCAAGCAATTGCAGTAGGCAGCATCGCGCGAGTCAACACGGCTTCAGCTCTGTCTACCGCCTCCGCTTTCCCGGACACGAAGCACGGCATCGGCCATCGCCGCGATATGGCGACACTGTCCGCGGCGCGGGCTCGCGCGAACAGCTCGATCCACTGGCCGAATGCCTTGTGATAAACCGACCATATGGCGACGCGAGCCTTATCATGCCCGCACGGCTAATACGTTTACGGCATCTATGTAAATGGTGTGCTGCGCTACATTGGCAAAGGCTGCAACGGTCGTGTGTACGCACATATGAAGGAAGTCAGGTTGCGGCTGACGCGCCAGTTCAAACTTGAAAACGTCAGTCCAACTTTTCAGCGGAAGCTGACTGAGGCAGTAATGAAAGGTGCCTCGATTAAGGAAGTGGTCCTTGTCGACAACCTTACGTCAAAGGAGGCCTACAGGATCGAACACCGCAATATGGAAGAGCTTGTCAATAACGGAAAGCGTGACAAGGCCGCCTCGGTGGGGCGGCCTTTTCATGCGTCATCCGGGCATGCGCCAGGGTGGGCGTTTGTCCTCAAGTGCCTGATTTCGGGCACCGCGTCATCCGGGCACGCGCAAGGGTGGGCCATCCAGGTAGGCGGGTGTTGGGACGGGCGGACCAATAATGACGGCAGACCCTCTCCGCGCCAGGGACGCCATCAAGCGACGTTTGGCTGTCTGCCCGCGTTCTCCTCCGTTCTTCGTGAACGAATTGAACCGTAGCCTGAGTACGCCGAAGGTTCATTGAGCACCGAGTTGAGGGCGCGCTAATCAACCATGCTACAATGGCCGCGGTCGGCATCGTCGAAGCACGGATGTCATCTTGATCTCGTTAGTGCCATCATTCTGCGCAGTGTCCGTGGACTTCGGACGTCTTTGTTCCGTGCTCAACGCAATCAACTTGTCGCGCTAGCGGCGCGGTACGCAGTACCTGGCATTTATCATGCCCGCGAAATAGTCGATGCCGGCGGTCTCATGAGCTACGGGGGCAGCATTTAATGAAATATCATCTAGCCGGGTCCTATGTGGGCCGCATCCTTAAAGGCGAGAAGCCTGCCGATCTCCCTGTCCAGCAAGCGACCCGCATTGAAATGGTGCTCAATCTCAAGACCGCAAAGGCAGCGCCGATTTTTTGGTGTCCTTCACGCAGGGTCTTAGCGAGATAGGTTTCGTTGAGGGCCAAAACCTTTCAATCGAAAGCCGGTCAGCCCAGGGCGATGTCTCGCGGCTGCCGGAATTGGCGACCGATCTCGTCCGCCGCAACGTCGCAGTTATTGTGACGTTGGGCGGAATACTACCGGTGCGAGCCGTTAAAGCCGCGAGCGCGACGATGCCGGTCGTCTTTGAGAGCGGGTCCGATCCCGTTCAAGCCGGGATCGTCGCGAGCTTCAACCGGCCGGGTGGCAATGCGACAGGCATGCGCTTTCCAGTGGGTGAGAGGCCCACCCGGCAACCGCTCCAGCCAGAAGCAGCCGGAGCAGCTATGGAGGTAACGAAATAGCTGAAGCCTTCGGAATGCGTGTCACGAATTGGTGACAGCGCGGCGCTACTCTCCCAGACCGCAGAGACCGGTTCGAGCTGCGTTTCAGACTGGGGTTCGATACCAGCGAAACGGCGTTAGGCCCGAAAACCTACCGCCCCGCTTTCAACGTGACGGTCATCGGCGACGCCGCCTGTACCGTGCTTTTACTCCTACTCCAATCACTGTTCGGCAGAAACGGACGGCTGCAGTCGCTGTGTTCCACATCCCTTGCTTGAATCATGCCGCATCGCGGCGCACAATCCCATTCTCAAACAGGATTTCGGAAGGAGGGATCATGGCTGCTCGATCAGGGTTCTGGTTCGCGATGACGGTCATTGCGACTTTATGGTCTGCGACGACGGTGCGGTCGGATGCTGCCGGAGATGCCGTCGTAGCCGCCGTAGACACCGCACTCAATCGGGCCTCGACCCTAATTATTGATTACGACATCCAGAATCAGGAGACCGCTAAGAATGAACGCGTGCTGACGATGAAAGTCCAAGTGAAGGGTTCAAAGCTGCTCCAGGAGTTCACTGGGCCTGCTGATATGAAGGGCACCAAGGTACTAATCCTCTCGCCAACGCAGATGTACGTCTACCTTCCGGCCTTCGGCAAAGCGCGACGCATCGCCAGTCACACCAAGGATCAAGGATTCCTGGGATTGGCGTTCAGCCAAGACGATTTTGCTACCATCTCCTACGGTTCGCAGTACACCGGCCAGATTGCCTCCCAGACATCAACACAGTATGTCCTCATCCTTACGCCGAAGGCAGGACAAGATCCGAACTACGCCAAGATCGAGATGACGATTGCAAAAAACCGAATGCTACCTGTGCAACTAAGATATTTCAACTCTGACGACGTCAATATCAAGAGCGAAACTCGTTCGAACTATAGTTGCCAAGGATTAGTCTGCACGCCGGGTGAAGTGAAGATGATAGATAACACCAAAGGCAATTGGACCCGGCTCGTTCGAAAGAACTGGCAACAAAATGTCATAATCTCGGATGATGTGTTTTCCGAAAGGAACCTGGATCAGAAGTGACTGGCGCTCCTATGGAGACGTTGGGGGCGGGAATTTCTTGCCTAGAATTTGATCGGTAGGCAAGGGTCGCTAATTCGCCATTACTAGGCCCTTCCGCTAGAGGCGGGGGTCTACAACCCGATGGTATCCGTCAGCCTCGCGGGACCGATCACTCCACGTAGGTAGCTGAGGCGCAAGGCGTTTGTCTCTTCGGAAATGTGGCAGCCAAGTTATGAGCTTGAGCGGCCTGGGCAAGCATCGAAGTTTCTGATCTGATCGGGTAACGCCATGCCGTCGCGGCACGCGATCTGACGAAAGTGAGGTGATGAAGCAGATTAAGGAATGGCGATTGACAGCCTGTTTCCGGGCCAAAAGCCCGGCGAGCATGTGAGCCGCGGCGCTCTTTGGTCAGGTGTCGCGCCGCAAGCGGCGCTGAGCTATCGCTGGAAGTTGGTGACGGCGCGAATTGCGAGGGCCGCACATCGTGGGGGTGCTTAAGGCCTCCACTTCTCCATCGAAGGAGCGATATGCCGTGTCCAACAATAACGTGGTCAAGCTGATTCAGCCAGGAACCTTTGACGATCAACTCACGGAGATTCTCAGGACGGGCTCGCGCAGCCTGCTTGCCCATGCGGTCGAGGCCGAGGTCGCGGATTTTCTCGCCAATGTTAGCAGAGGGAGGGTCACTTCGCTTGGGCTTCGTCCGGAAATAAGTGAATTGCGGGTGGTCGCTTTTGCGGGCCGAGACGGTTTCCGCCTAAATCGCGCGATTTGTCGCTGTAAGACGCCGGATCACGCGGCGGCTCCTGGATCGGCTTGACTGCGTCAACGCTGTCCGAGGCGTGTGCGACTGCGCGAGCACACCGCCTCGCGGGCTACTTTGCACGGGATCGGCGGATGCTTTTGACCGTCAACGCGGGATTGCCGGACTTTTCGGCAATGAGCCGGTCCTGTTCCTCGATCACCATACGGGCGCAGGCATCGCCGTCGATGCCAGCAATTGCTTCGCTCGGAACCCGGCGATTGGACCGTTGAGAGCCGTCTTCGTAGATCACATCGAATAGTGCAAATTCTGCGCGCGTGGCTGGCTTTCGTGCCATTGTCAGTCTCCTGTCGTTGCTCACCGGTGGACACGACTGCCGAGTCCGGACGTAGCGTCGCCGCACGTGATGCTTGCTGGCATCTTCGACGAGGCAATGAAGAGGCTATTGAACGGTCCGTCGGTCGAAAGTCTGTGACGATTTTGCCCTTGAGTTTTTATTGTGTCCGGAACCTAACGTAGCCTTCAAATCTTGAAATAGTAACCCAAGGACCCGGATTTCAACCGGTTGCTGCACCCGACCAGCACTGTCTGCGAACAGGTCAGGGGGGCAGTGGACAAGCGGTTGCTCATCAGGTGTGCACGAGCATAAGAGACCTGGAGGGTCTATGACGGACGCAGTTTCTTTGCGCAGGCGTGCAGAGCTCTGTCTTCGAATGGCCATGCAGGTAAGCGATCCGACGGAAGCCGGTCTCTTGCGAATTAAGGCAGCGGAACACTTTGACCGCGCCGTCGAGATCGAAAACCAAATCGGCTCCTCGGCTCGGAAAAAACCCGACGCAATTGATCGCTGAAGATTGCAGTCGGTTTTCCGGTGCGGAACCAGCCGCTCCCAGGATCCATCGGCCCTCTTTGTGGAATGACCTCACCGGGCACGGCTGCATCACGTCAATTGGAACGCGATGTTGATCAAACGGCCCGCGCTTTTAATCGCAAGACACCCCTCAAGGCTTTAGAATGCAACGCCATCGGATCGCGGGGCCACCTCACAGGTTTGTGTGATCCGCGGGTCCGACGCGGCTGCCTGATCGCGCCCGGCTTAATCGTCCCAGACAAGTCGCCTGCACTTCGATTCAAGCACCGCCCAACGGCTCAATCAAGGCCCAACGCTCGTACCAGCATTCAAAATCTCCGCATCCGAGCTACCGCGTCGATCATGACCTGGAGACGCCCGTTGCGGTGCTGCCGCTCCCCGACGAACCCTTCGCCGGGGTTCCAGAAAGGCTCATTGGATACCGCCAGCCCCGGGCTGGCCGGCGCGAAACGATTTGAGAGCTGACCCAAGCATTGCGGATGGTAGATGGTAGTCATGACTGACATGACAATCGATCTGGATCAGCACCGCGGCATTGCAGCCCAAAAGGCCACAGACCTTCGTCGGTTGCTTGCCGATGTGGAGGCCAACGAACAGGTATTGCGGCTGCGGCAGGATGAACTGGAAGCCCATTTGGTTGCCGCCCCGGCGTTGAATTGGCTCGAAGCCGGTCCGGCCGAACACATAGGCGCCAGCGTAAATCGGGTTGGTCAACAGCCGATGGATGGTGTTGTAGCGAGGCAG
Organism: uncultured Alphaproteobacteria bacterium; assembly: GCA_963844635.1. Lineage (GTDB taxonomy): Bacteria > Pseudomonadota > Alphaproteobacteria > Rhizobiales > Xanthobacteraceae > JAJPKK01. Next base: position 27,132 of record CAWJPD010000004.1, on the reverse strand, counting down.
CTTCCATTCCACCATTCGGCCGCGCGGGCCATTCACGACAATCGGCATCTTGATGCCCTCATCGCACATCCAGATCGCCACCTGGCGGACGCTGGCAAATTCCGCGAACTTGCGGAAGGCGAAGTGAACAGCTTCGCGCACGCGTTTGTCGGGGTCGATCTCCAGCCGGTCATCGGCGCTGCGCACATAGCCGACCGCAACAGTGGTGTGGAGGTCGCCACGCGCTGCTTTGAGACGCAAGGCTTCTTGGGAGCGCTGGCGCAAGATCGACAGTTCGAGTTCGCTGAATGTCCCCTTCATTCCCAGCAGCAGACGGTCATTGACGAGCTTCGGGTCATACACGCCGTCCTCGTCGATGATTAAACTGTTCACCAGCGTGCAGAACTCCAGAAGGGTGTGCCAATCGCGCCCGTTGCGGGCCAAACGCGACGCCTCGACGGCAAACACCGCACCGGCAGCCCCGGTACAGATTGCAGCCAATAGGCGCTCAAATCCGGGGCGCGCCGTGCCGCCTCCCGAGCGGCCGAGGTCATCATCGATAACGATGACATCTTGCCAACCGAGGGTTCGCGCACGCGTTGCCAAAGCATATTGCCGGCGGCGGCGCTCAGGATTGTTGATCAGCTGATCGGAAGTTGATTGTCGCACGTAGACATAGGCGCTGCGCGCCAAGTGATCGGGCGTGATCTTATTCATCATCCGCCCCTTTCGCTGCGGCGCGAGCGGCGCGGTGTTCGTCGAGCAACAGCTTGAGCAGATTTATGAGCCTCCGTGCGAATCATCGGATCGAGCCGATGCTGGCTTACGTTTGTTGCGAACTCCAGCAGATCGAGCTGTTGCCATTGTGGCTGCGGTTGCAGCATCATCGCCTCCACCCTCCCGAGTCGCTTTGGACCAAGGCGGTGAAGATACGAGTTGTGCATCGATCAGGCGGCGCAGCTCGCGCAGCGAATCCCACGAGAGCCGCGGGATTTCCACCGTCGGCAGTGCTGCCGCGCAGCTTTCCGTCATCCACGCCGGCAGCAAAACACGACAGCCGTCCGGCTGCTCGATCGCAAAGTGAAGACGACCGCCGTGAAGGAGACGCCGATACGCAAAAACGTGCTGTCCACTGCAAGGATGATGCGGATAGTGGACGACAATCTCAAACACATGTTCTTGGGTCGTATGTCGCGAGGCCGACCAGCCTCGGCAAAAGCTGGATCGCCTGTGCGCTCGGCCACAAGGCCTGTCGCGACGATCGCTCGGTGCTCTATCATCGCATCCCGCGCTTGTTCGATGCGTTCGCCCTCGCACGCGGCGATGGCCGCCACGCCCGGCTGCTCAAGACCATTGCTCGGGTCGAACTCCTCATTCTCGACGACTGGGGACTTGCCAATGCAACGGCTGAACAGGGACGCGATCTGTTGGAGATTCTCGACGACCGCCACGGGCGCGGCTCAACCATCGTCACCAGTAAGGTCGATGTGAAGCACTGGCATGACATGATCCCCAATCCGACCGTCGCCGACGCCATCCTCGACCGTCTCGTCCACAACGCCCATCGTCTCAACCTCGCCGGCGAGAGCCTGCGAAAATCCGCCACCAAGCGCCCCGCACTTGACGCCAGGGCACCGGCCTGACCTCATGAACAATGTCGACGGGAGGCACTGTCCGGCATCGTGGGACTGCTGTCCGGCTTCGCTCGGATTACTGTCCGGCTTGCGTCGGACTGATGTCCGCAATCAATCGGATTCACTGTCCGCATTCATCGGAATGCCAGAGGGTTCAAATAGGTCCCGCGTTGCCGTTCATGGCAGCGAGTCCCGTCGCGGGAGCTATTTGAAGCCGGATTGAACGAAGCTGCGTCTTATTTGGCTGGGGCCTATGGGCACTCAAGCCGGACGGTGACGGTTGAATGAGTTATTCGGCCATCATGTTGCCGAATGATACGCAAAACGAGTGCTTATTAAGAGCTGGGGCATCATTTAGCCGAGAATTATCGCCTCGTTTTGACAGTCGATGCGTGAGGAAGCACGTCCGTGGGGCTTTGCGGGCGGGGCACCCGCATCTCGACGGGAAACGTCGGCATTGGTCGGCGCGTGATGGCAAAAGGGCCGGGTTCGAGGTGAATCATCATGAGGTGTCCCAGCATGCTGCCGAGTCTCGGGGAGGGGCTGAACGCGGCTGGTATCCGATCTCGACCATGCGGCCTCCACAGATGGGACACTGATCGATGCGATGACCGGTGAGAATTGCGTAGCGGTCGCGATAATCGGCCACTTTGACGGTTGGGGCCGGTTTCGGTGCCTGGAGTGCGGCGCGGATGGCGGTAAGCTTGGCGGCACGGCATGCGTTTGCCAGAAAGCCAAAGTGGCGGATGCGACGGAAGCCTTTCGGCAGCACGTGGAGCAGAAAGCGGCGGATGAACTCGTCAGCGTCAAGTGTCATGACCTTGGGCTGGTTCTCGGCGCGATAGTCCTTCCAACGGAAGTTGACGCTCCCGTTCTCGCAGGCGACAACTCGACTATTGGCGATTGCGACACGATGAGTGTAGCGGCCCAGATACTCCAGGACTTGCTGCGGTCCTCCGAAGGGCCGCTTTGCATAGACGTTCCATTCGACTTTGCGTAGTGCCTCAAGGTATTGGGCGAAGGCGGTCGGCTCCGCGAGATTTGCGAGATCGCCGAAAAATCTCAATTCCGCTTTGTCGAAGACCGCCTGCAGCCGCTTCAGGAACAACCGCCGATACAGGCGCGATAGAACCCGAACGGGGAGGAAGAAGCTTGGTTTGCAGCCGATCCACCCTCCGTTGGCAGCTAGGGCGCCGCCTGGCACCACACAGTGGGCGTGCGGATGATGCATCAGGGTCTGGCCCCAGGTGTGGAGAATAGCGATCATGCCGGTGTCTCCACCGAGGTGCTTTGGATCGGCGCCAATGACGCGGATCGTCTCAGCGGCGGTCTTGAGCAGGATGTCGTAGACGACCGCCTTGTTCTGGAGCGCGAGGGCGGCAATTGGTGCCGGCACGGTGAAGACGACATGAAAATACGGGACCGGCAACAGGTCCGACTGACGATCAGCGAGCCATTGGGCGCGCGCCAAGCCCTGGCACTTTGGGCAGTGCCGGTCACGGCAGCTGTTGTACGCGATGCGGACCATGCCGCAGTCATCGCACTGCTCGACATGGCCACCGAGCGTTGCGGTCCGGCACGCCTCAATGGCGGCCATGACGCGGCGCTGGTCAGGCAACAACCGACCGCCTTGGGCCGCACGAAACGCATCGCCGTGGCGGCGGAAAATGTCCGCCACCTCCAGCGCGGGGCGCATCGGAGTGCGCTATTCGGGAGGGATGACCTCGATCGCGAGCTGATCAAAGGGGCTCGCCGTGCCGGCGATCAATCCGGTCGCGACCTGGGCGTAACGGGCCGTCGTCTCAAGCCGGCTATGACCGAGCAAGACCTGGATGATCCGGATGTCAGTGCCCCCCTCCAGAAGATGGGTGGCAAAACTGTGCCGAAGCGAATGGGCCGTCACGTGCTTGCCGATCCGAGCCTGCCGCCTTGCAGCGCGACACGCGCACTGAAGAGCGCCGCGGCTGACATGCTCACCAGGCTCCTGGCCGGGAAACAACCAGCAATGCGGCCGTGCCCGCTTCCAGTAGGCACGCAGGATGTTCAGCAGCCGCGGCGACAGCATCGCATACCGATCCCTGCCGCCCTTGCCCCCCTCAATGTGGAGCAACATCCGTTCGCTGTCGATCGAGCTGATCTTCAGCCTGACGACCTCTCCGACGCGCATGCCAGCCGCATAGGCCGTCGTCAGCGCAACGCGATTCCGCAAACCAGGAACCGCATCCAGAAAACGGGCAATCTCCTCACGGTTGAGGACCGGCGGAAGCTTCTCCGGCTCTTTGCCGGCGACGATGCGCTCAAGCGCCTCCTTTTGGCCGAGCGTGATGCCGTAAAAGAACCGCAGCGCACAAGCCACCTGGTTGATGTGCGACCAAGAGTACTTCTTGTCGATCAGATGCAGCTGGTAAGCACGGACGTCCTCCATGCCAAGTCGATCCGGTGAACAATTGAAATATCGACTGAACTTCGCAACCGCATACATGTAGGATTGCTGCGTCGCTTGCGACAGATTGCGGATGGTCATGTCCTCGATCATGCGCCGGCGAAGAGGGCTCATCGTAGCCATCGGGAACTCCTGCCTTGAGAGGGATGGGTGTGAAGATCCACATCCTCTCAGACAGGGGACTCCCGATCAGCAGTTCCTCTACCGCGACCCAGCCGCTACTCCCGCGCAGCGGGTTCGTTCAATGCGCATCCGAACGTTTGGTGGGATGATAAACGGTATAATGCAGGAGGAAATCGGCACTCAGTGGACTGCTCGTCATATTTATTTAATCCCAAGTTCGCACAGACATCGGGGGGGGTCCGGACCCCCCTTTTGCTCTCAGCCGGTCAGCGAAATCCGGTACTTCCAAGGCCTTCATCCTGGCGTGCCACCGATAGTCCTCCTCTGAATTGTCCGGAGGTCGCGAAGCCTTTGAGGTGTCTCTTGCCTCGGCTTGCGTCGCAAACCCCTGAGGCAGTTCGATCACCGAAGCTGAGCTCGTGCTTTTTAGACTAGGTCAAAAATCCTGAACACGGATTGGATTTGAGCCAAGCGATCAATTCTTTCAAATCGGCGCCATGGCGATGCTGCTCGTCAAACACATCGTGGCACTCAAGCAGTAAGCGGCGACGCTTCCGCCGCCGCTCGTTTGCAAGCTAACGAGTACCGACTCAGCTCGCGGCCTTCCGGACGCCCATGCGCTTCGTCCGGCGATTGCTCGTCTTCGCCGCTGCGGGCTGGCTCGACGCACTGCTGCCAGCGTGCTTTTCGAGCTTTGCAATACGCTTCTCAAGGCGCGCAAACTCTTTCAACAGCGTCGTAAATTCCGTCTTTGTTGCTGAAATCGCGGGTCTCGGAATTTTCACTTCTCCGGATTTGAGAAAATACGGCGCACGGATGCGCGTCGCAAGGCGCGCACCAATTTCTCCCAATGTCATATTCGCCGTGGTGATGCAATGCGGAATACCTATGGCGCGGTATCGCGATGGCGATGAAACATAGACGCGCTTTGGATGGACGCCGATCCCATCCTGGCCCAGAAACTGCCTCCGGCCCGTGCTCTTGGCGAGCTCCTCCAGCCGGGTCTTGGTTGAGTGATCGAGGCGCACCGAAAAAGTGTCTGTGTGCATTGGTTTACAGTATAGCAAAACGGAGGAATCTTGGCGCGCGGGGCTGGATCACAGTCCAAAACTGTTGATGAGGGATTGTGACGTTTATGTAACCTTCGGCAGATACTCATGAGGTATATCCGTCTCCGTCCCTGAAGGGATGGCGCCTCCCATGATGCTCTTTGACCCGCGTAACGGCGGGGTTCTTCCCGCGCGCCGATGACCTCAAAAAAAGGATGAAGTCAATGATGTGCCCGCGCTACAACGTGTTTGACGATGCGCCACAAAATCCAGCCCTCGGGTGCACAGCCGATCAATTTGCTGATGAACTGCGCTCCCCGCTCGCGGCGATTGGCGTGCGCGTTGTTCGACAACACCGTGCGGGCTCAGGCTCGCCGAGGGCTGGATTCCAAGTGCGCGGCTGGTCGCGCTACCAGTACCTCATCAAGCTCAATACTGTCGATGAGGTCGTTGGTGGCGTGACGAAGCGCCTAGCGCTGAAGAATTAATCAGTTCCCATCCGCCCACACGGTTTTGATCGCGGTCAGCACGTCACGGATATTGCAAGAAAAGGCATGCGAATTGAAGCGGCGCGGCACTCGAGTGGATCCTGGTAGGTGTTGCGGGACTTTATTGGGCCGTGGGGACGGTTATGATAGTTGCGGACGTGGATTATACGCGCTTGGGCCTTGCCCAATTTGAGTGAATTTCCCGCATGTCTCCATGATGCACGGTCGCCACTTGGCCATTGTCCCAGGCGATCGTAACCGCGTCCCAACTCGTTGTGGTGACAGTGCCACTATCAGTGGCATTACCTCGTCAGCATACGAGATTGCCCCTGTTGCGTTTCCTAGATTTGTCCGCGGTCACGTTGTTCCACTATGCCTGAGCGTACAGGCATCCACTTCGTAGCCGCCAAGCCCTGAGAAGATCGCCATTTCCACAAACGCGAGATTCAGAACCGAGGACGGGGCGTGGCGCCGGGTCTTCCTGGAGCGCCTCGGACCACACGGGGCTTCATCGGCAGCAGTCCCTCGCGCTGCAATTTCTTCCGCGCGAGCTTTCGGGCGCGGCGAATAGCCTCCGCCCTCTCGCGTGCTCTCTTTTCGGAGGGCTTCTCGTAGTGGCGCCGGAGCTTCATCTCGCGGAAAACGCCCTCGCGCTGCATTTTCTTCTTCAGGACCTTGAGGGCTTGGTCGACGTTGTTGTCGCGGACGAGAATTTGCACCGTGTTCCTCTCTAAATGCGGCTGTGGGGCTTGGCTGTACCGGCGACACCCGGAGGCCGATTTTAAACAATGTTTCGGCGCCAGCTCATGGAGTAAAGTCTGCCACTTGGAGGAAAACCAGCTTGCCTTTGTGTGCATACGCTCGACACCGAACGAAAACCAGTGCTGGCCACCAATATATTTTTTACCCATATCGCCGCTTCTGGGTGGCTGTGCGTGGTCACGTTTCATGGGCTAATTGAGCGGAGATGGATGCCCAAGGAGGTGGCCCGCAGCTCGGGGTGGTCGCGCAGAACGCGCGGTAACCGGTAAAAAGGAATGCGACCGCACAGGTGGTGCACGCGATGGACCCCGATATTCGCGGTGAACCAGCGCAGCACGCCCGGCGGGTCGTAATGCGAGCTTCCGTACAGCGGTCTCCTGCTGCGTCCACCTCCCATCAATTTCCCGGATATTGTCCTTGAATTGGTGCTGCACGTAGAATGGCCGGACGCCGATCGAGCGGCGAGCAGTGTGATCGGAAGGTCACGCGATCGCAAGATTCGTTGCCATGGCGCTGAGCCAGGGCTGCCAGCCGGCGCGGAATTGGCCGACGGGAGAGTCGCTGCTGCAGGATGAACAGGAACGTCAGAAGCATAATAACGAATGCCCCGACGGCGATGAACCAGATTAGCCTTCCCACGATGAGCCCGCCGGCCGCGATTGCGGCCAAAGCTGCAATCGCGACGATCCCGATCGTCTTCAGCGTTGGTGAAGACCCGGTCAAGCTTGGTCTTGTCGCGAGCCCCGCCCGGCCGGGGAGCAATGCCACCGGAATCTAATTTTTCAACGCGGAGGTGGTCGCCAAGCCGCTAGACCTCCTGGACAAGCTGGTGCCCAAGGCCGTTCGTGTTGACGTGCGCTCCCGCCGGCCTTGGGCTTCGAGTGCCGTCTTTTATTGCCGAGGCATGGTATCGCCTTGAAAGAAATGCAGCCGCACCCCACCTAACTGCGGCGACTTGAAAAGCCTCAAGGCGAGCCGCGTGCACGGATTCCCCGTCAAAACGGTATCTGGTTCGCATTTTTAATTTCATTGACAGCCCAGATCGCGCGGGATGTCGCGTATCGTCCGCATGGTGCGTTGGCCGGTTGCTATGGCTTCGTCGATGCACACGGTAACCATGGCCGTCGGGCACCAGATCGAGGCATGACAATGCGAATCTTCATTTTCAAGTCGGAAGCAAGTCCTAACCTGCGCGCGTTCAGCGGCGATCTCGCGGGCACCGACCTGCCAGATCAGTTCAAACCCTGGCGTGCGATTGGTGCTATAGCGCCCGATCGAGACCCGCCACACAATTTGTCGCGTGATACGATCGAGGCTGCGATCAAGAGCGCCGGCTTTCAGCTTTGGCGTTTCAGCAAGAAGCGCCGAACATCGTGATTGTTCTGGGCGCCTTGATTGGGCATCGTCCGTTAAGTTAGGCCTTTGCCTTGTCGCGGTCGCGAGCCGGCGGCGTCGGCTGCTCCATTGACACAGGGTCCGACGCCGGAAATGTATCCATGAGGGCCTGGTCGAGCGCGCTTTCCTGTTGCCTCCGCTCCCACAGAGTCCGATCGCGATCGATTTGGTGAGGTCTGGGTTTCGGCTTAGTAGTCACTTTAATTTCTCGAACCGCGGTTTTGGGTGGCGTGGCGGCGCGACGTTGCGCTTCGTCGAGTGAATTGATTGTTCCGTCATAAGCTGCCATCGTCCAGGCATCATGGCAGCAGAGACGAAGCTGGCTCAAGCGGCCGGCATGACGCGACTGGACGCCGCGTCGTTGCCCAGCAGCACGCACTGATCGCCTGGCTGGAGGCGGCGGGTCGGGACACTTTACTGTCCAAAAGCCTGCTGGATTCTTTTCTCCGCAGTCTCGCCATCTTCGAGGATGACCTTCGAATTTTCCATGACCGGGAGGCGTCGAAGATTTGGCGAACTGATGATGGCCTATGGCTTGGGACCTCGACCCGCTTCAATTTTAGCCTCGTGCTCTGCAAGTCGCTCCTACCGACGGGCCATTCCCAAGAGGGTGTCCCGCCCGGTTTCGTCCTGGGCAAGCTCGGCAAGACCCCTACATTCTTTGCCGCTGGCGCTGGTAGTGTTCCGCGGTTGGCATGGTAGAGAAATGAAACGATCGGCAGCCAAAACCTAATCAAGACTCTGCCAGTGTCAAGGACGGAGCCAGCAAGCCGCCTTCACGACTTTGAAGTCGCAGAACTGCAAGCCCGGCACTCCGCCGTTGACACTTCGGGGCGATGTCGGTTGCGACAGAAATTATAAGCCGCTAACCGGGCGGCGATCGAAGTCCAGCGTTTGCGGAGCGAGACATGGAGCAGAGGCAAGCAATGAAGAACAAGACTTGTCCAGATTGCGATGGCACGGGCACTGTGAATGAGGAAACTGATGACGAGCGTCAGTGTCCAAGCTGCGGCGGCATAGGCAGCGTCTCCGATGATGATGAGGACGACGACGGAAGGGTTCTAAATACCATGAAGACCGTCGGATGATGCGGTGAAGGATGAGCCATTTCACTATCGAACGACTGAATGGGCTCAGGCGGTGCGACCGGTTTGTCTATTATCGAGGCAATTTCGAGCAGGACATCGAACGCTGCGACAACGATGGCGCTTCAAGGTACGGCTCGTCGAGCGTCAGTCGAGCATGGCGCGCCTCGGTGACCCGGCTGATGAGATCGGGCGAGACATAGGTGGCGTAAAGTTCGGCGAGATAGCCCTGGATCTCATGCACCGTCATGCCGCGGGCGTAGAGGCGCTAAATCTTGTCGTCGAAGCCGTCGAACCGGGTCTGTCCCTTGGCGATCAGCTGCGGCTCGAAGCTGCCGGCGCGATCGCGCGGGACTGCAATCTCGACCTCACCCTCCTCGGTCAGGACCGTCTTTGAACTCGCCCCGTTGCGGCTGTTGCCCTTGCCGCGGCCGGCATGATCGCCCTTCTCATAGCCCAAATGCTCGGTCAGCTCCGCGCCAAGCGCCCGCTCGATCAATGCCTTCTTCAGCTGCTTGAAAAGCCCATCATCCCCGGTCAGGACCTCGGGCTTCTCATAGTTAGCAAGCAGTTGATCCAACAACTCCGGTGCAATCGTCGAATTGGTCGCCATGTGAGTCTCCCTTGCAAAGATAAACTCACAGAAACCTACTTACACACCCCTTCTGACACCCTCGACGCATGTGGCCGGCGAGCCGTTGCATTTGTAATTTCACCGGTATCGAAACTGATGCCCACTCCGCAACTATCGTAGACCAGTCGCTGATTGCCTTTCAGAAGGCCAATTGTCCGTTGAAGATCGTGACCGCATTTTGGGCATTGAAAGCTGATCACATTCGCGTCGAGATTCGGCATCGTAACCTCAGGTGACTTGCCTTCTGACTTCCTGATCAAATCGTATATCGGCTACCGAATCCCTAGGGATGCAGTTGTGTCAACAGAAGCATGCCGACAAACACAACCGCCACGATTGCCAGCACCAAATACGCTGTCCGCGTTGCGAAATCTCGCCGAGTGATGGTTTTGCTCAGAATAACCTCCTCTGAAGCGCAGCCAATTTAGTGCACAGGAAAGAGCCTCGAAGCAACCTAACGCTGACGTTCCGGCCGCTGATCCTTCGTTTCTTCTTCTTTTTTTTCTTCTTCTGCAAGAAGCTTCAAAAGCCTAAACCGCTGCGTTCCGTCCGTCGTTCGAGCTAATAACTTTCGGTAATGGGCAAGATTCTTGATATGGATAAATCTGTTCATGTCGGTGCTTCCTTGTTGGCCCCAACGGGAGCCCAACGCGTCCACTACGCCGTCGCCGGCCCGGGCAACGCGTCCTCGATGCTTGCGAGGTGCGGACCGCAACGCCACAATGTACGAGCACTCGAACCGAGCGCCACGGCACCGCCCGCGATTGGCGTGAACGGCTGCCGCGGTGGAACCGGACCACAGGACCGCCTCGCCGGTCGTTTGTTCGAGGGATCGTCGACGAGCTTTGCGCTGCAGTAGGCGCCTGTCCCGACACTTCCTGAGGGGCAACGCTTGTTGGACTGTGGATTGCCCCGGCCCTGCGGGATTGTTCTGCCCTCTGACCCAACCGCTCAGCATGGACATTCGCTTTGCGGATCTCAGCGGATCCCTTCAAAACATCCAGACAGGTGAGCAACTCCACATAGCTCGATGGACCGCCTCTGTTTACCAAGGCGGCGCAATCGATCTTGGAAGTGGCAGAGTATTGCGGCCACCCCTTCGTTAGTTCATCCTCGGCCGCGTGTTCATCGTCCATGCACGCCTTCTTATCCCGTCCTACACTGATTGATCCTCTGCGTGCGGCCTCGCAACTTGGACCGATGTTCAGCTTTGGAACGCTGCCGGCAACAGCGGGCAGATCCGAGCGAGACAAAAATGGCAGTTCTCGCGATATTCATTCGCCTCCGCGTCTTACGATAGGCGGGAGCGCGAACAGTCTCTCAGCCGCCGCCCGGGGAAGAGTGATGGCCGGCGGTCACGCAACATAACAGAGCTTGAGCCGCGCGGCTAAGTAATTCGGGAACCTGCGTGGGAAATAAATTTATACTTTAATTTCAATGTCTTATTTGAATTTCTAAGCATTTCGGTTTGATGGCATTAGCACTTGTCCTTGAAGAGTGCTAATGGGCGCACCAGTTGGACAGCGCGGCACCGCATCACAGTTGCGATCAGTTTCAAGCCACGTCAGCCCGAAAAAACACTCGTACAAGCCCACAGGGAGAAACGATATGAAATTTCGGCCGCTTCACGACCGTGTCGTCGTTACGCGCATCGACGCCGAGAGCAAGACGGCGGGCGGCATCATCATTCCCGATACCGCCAAAGAAAAGCCGACTGAAGGAGAAGTGATCGCCGTCGGTCCCGGTGGACGCGACGAAAGCGGTAAGCTTATCCCGATTGACCTCAAACAAGGCGACCGGGTGCTGTTTGGGAAATGGTCGGGCACCGAAGTCAAAATCGACGGCGCTGAGTACCTGATCATCAAGGAGAGTGACGTCATGGGGGTGATCGATCAGAGCACCGCCCGCAAGAAAACGGCCTGAGCTGCCGCATCAGACAATACGGAGAAAAAGATGACTGCGAAGGACGTAAGATTTTCAGTCGACGCTCGAGACAGGATGTTGCGCGGTGTCGACATTCTCACGAACGCAGTACGCGTAACGCTTGGCCCCAAAGGACGCAATGTGGTCCTTGACAAGTCGTACGGCGCGCCGCGGATTACCAAGGACGGCGTCACTGTCGCCAAGGAAATCGAACTCGAAGATAAGTTTGAGAACATGGGCGCCCAGATGGTGCGTGAGGTAGCGTCGAAATCATCCGACTTTGCCGGAGATGGTACCACGACCGCCACCGTTCTCGCTCAGGCGATTGTGAGGGAAGGCGCCAAGGCCGTCGCAGCCGGCATGAACCCGATGGACCTCAAGCGTGGCATTGATCTCGCGGTGGAAACGGTGGTTGCCGACCTGCAGAAGAACTCGAAGAAGGTCACATCGAATGAAGAGATTGCCCAAATCGGTACGATTTCCGCGAACGGCGATTCCGAAATTGGTAAGTTTCTCGCTGATGCGATGAAGAAGGTCGGCAACGAGGGCGTGATCACGGTTGAAGAAGCGAAGTCTTTGGAAACTGAACTCGAAGTCGTGGAGGGCATGCAATTTGACCGCGGTTACATCTCCCCATACTTTGTCACGAACGCTGACAAGATGCGCGTGGAGATGGACGACGTTCTTTTACTGATCTACGAGAAAAAGCTGTCCGGACTTCAGGAACTGCTTCCGCTGCTTGAAGCGGTGGTCCAGACATCGAAGCCGCTGGTCATTATCGCTGAAGATATTGAGGGCGAGGCGCTGGCAACGCTGGTCGTCAACAAGCTTCGCGGTGGGCTGAAAGTCGCCGCGGTAAAAGCACCTGGATTTGGGGATCGCCGCAAGGCCATGCTCGAAGACATCGCGATCCTGACTGGCGCTCAGGCGGTCAGCGAGGATCTCGGCATCAAACTCGACAAGGTTACGGTAAACATGCTCGGGCGCGCCAAAAAAGTGATGATCGAGAAGGAGAACACAACGATCGTCAACGGTGCAGGCAAGAAGGCCGACATCGAAGCGCGCATAGCGCAAATCAAAGCGCAAATCGAGGAGACCACGTCCGACTACGACAGGGAAAAGCTGCAGGAACGGCTGGCGAAGCTCGCCGGCGGCGTTGCCGTCATCCGGGTCGGTGGGGCCACCGAGGTCGAGGTGAAGGAACGCAAGGATCGCGTGGACGACGCGATGCACGCCACCCGTGCCGCAGTCGAGGAAGGCATCCTACCAGGCGGTGGCGTCGCACTTCTGCGCGCCGGCGATGCGCTGAAGAAAGTACGCACGCAGAACGACGATCAGAAAACCGGTGTCGATATTGTGCGCAAGGCGCTCTCCTGGCCGGCGCGCCAGATAGCGATCAATGCGGGCGAAGACGGGTCGGTCATCGTCGGCAAGATTCTTGATAAGGATCAATACTCGTATGGCTTCGATGCTCAGAATGGCGAATACGTTAATCTCGTCACCAAGGGCATTATCGACCCAACTAAGGTCGTGCGCGCAGCGCTCCAGAATGCAGCATCGATCGCAGGGCTTCTGATCACCACGGAAGCCATGGTTGCGGAAAGGCCGAAGAAGGAAACTGCACCGATGGGGATGCCCGGCGGCGGCATGGGAGGTATGGGCGGCATGGACTATTAGTCTAGTTTCTGTCGCGAAATTGGTGGATTTTTGAGGTGAGACAGATCCGTTGTGCCGATTTAATCTGCATAGATGTATCCCGTGGAGGTGAATTTGCGAGCGCTTCTCGCGCCAATTTCGCCGCGGGCGGGCCTCTGCGAGGTGCAGTTGTGCGCAGCGTCGCGATAAGGGCGGCGCTTTGGTTTGACCGCGTCCGCGGTCAGCCGGGGAATTGTCGGTTGGTCTTGCGGCAGCGCCTGGAGCGTTCGGTCAACAGTTTGGCGATGATCATGAGGTTGTTGGCGAGCACTGCGGCGCCGACAAACAGCGCGAAGCGCTCGGCGCCTTCGGCGGCGCGGCAACGCTTCATGCCGCGACCCGCGTCCATAGTCGGTTCGGACCGTTGCGCGGATCAATCAAAATCCAAACCAAGTCCGCGCAGTTTGGCAATCAGAGTCGCCTGGCAAACATGTCCGGCAAACGTGAGGACGCGCCTCATAGATCGCGCATGACGCTGAGACGCCGACATTGCCAATTAGAGCGCTGCAGCTGTTCCCTTCGCATCGCATTTGTCCAAGCCCGTCGTCGACGAGGGCGATCGGGATTTTATTCAATTCCGAATCGGTCTCCAAGGAAAAACGAGGCCAATCAGCCGAAAACGCGCAGCACGCACCGCAGCCCCGGCACACGTTGTTTGGTTCAGGTGTGCTCATCATCGCATCGAGGTCCACTCGTCGACGCGATTGGAATTGAGCGCTACCGCGATGTAGGCGCGACGGCCTCCGTTCCGCTGGGGCTCGCGATATACAATCCAATTCCGACAAGCCTCTGAGCCGTGGCCCGATACTGCGGTGGGAAATGATAACAATGCGTGATCTCATCCTCATACCCTGAATTCGGCTTTGGTGTCGAAAACGCCCTTCAACGGGAATCTCCCCACCGGTGTGATTAAGCACCGAAGTCGGACCCTGCCAGACTTCGGCATACCGCATTGATATTGCAAAGCCAAATTCAGCTGAGGTGGGGGTCCCGATCGGCGCCGATCGGGACCCCCACCCCAAGGAGGAGATTGCTTGCGAATTTGGGGAGGGGTCCCAACTCAGTGCTTATTGACACCATCGAGTTGTCGCAAGCTCACGGAGCCTTGATACCGCGTGCGCGGCAGGCTGGTCATATTCCGCAAAAGAGCATTGGGGTGCCCAGTCCAATGTCCGGCACCCTATGACGGCCCGGAAAAGGGATTAGACCGCTTCCTTGAGTTCCTTGGCAGCCCGGAAGGCGACCTTCTTGCTCGCCTTAATCTTGATCGCCTCGCCGGTGGCCGGATTGCGGCCCATGCGAGCGGCTCGCTTGCGGACCTGAAGGATGCCGAGTCCAGAAATGCGGAGACGGTCGCCTTTCTTCAGGTGCTTCACCATCAGGCCGACCAAATCGCCAAGAATGGTTTCAGACTGCTTCTTTGCCATCTCGTGGGCCTCAGCAAGGGCCGCGGCGATGTGCTTTAGGGTAACGGTGCTCTGTGTGGCTGCTTTTGCCATCAAAAGTTCCTCATCTATGAACAACGCCGACTTCGGCGACGCCTTCGACGGATAAGCGATTCGGAGGGCGTTTGGCCATACATGATCGCTTAAGAGCCATTTCCCCAATCGGCGCCGCTGGGTGCGTAAATCATTTTGCGCGAGTGGTGAACCCCCGTGAACTCGGGTAGAGCGGCGTCAATGATTGCCTGCGGCGGGTGAAGGAGTGGAAGGCGGCTGCTTCGGATCGATGCTCAAATCTGGTCGAGGTTCATCGAACTGAAATGCCGGAGGGTGGCGCAGCGACCAGGGCAGGAGGCCCGATCTTGACGCAAGGCTAATCTTCTTACGTGCAGCCAAGGCTGACAGGTTTGGCGTATCCAGCTCCTCTCTCGACCGATCAAACCGAGCAGCGCCGACACTTGCACCAGCTCGGACGAGATCTGCCCTGCTGCTAACCGCGGCGAGGGTAAGGGCCAGTTCATAAAGGTGAGACCGTCGGAAGCAGAACAACGCCAGCATCGCCCTTAGCTGCGGGTCCAATGACGACGTGACAGACGTCAGGCCGGCTTGCCTGCTTTGTAGACTTGACAAAGCAACGCGTCGTCAATGGGGCAAACATCCTCATCCGGCGCGCGTGGGTCGAACCGCATTGCGGGCCCCATGTGAACTGTATTTCGGAGAATGCTGCCCAAAGCTGTTAACGAACGGCTAACCCACATTTCTCACGAAATTATTCTTTTCGTCTCTGCTCTTCGCCGCCGCTTCGACCCTCTTCCTCGATCGATATAACCACGCCGGTGAAATGACGGTTTTCACCGTCGGTAACCGCGGCCAACGTGATCGGCCTTCGATCTACCCGTGCAGTCATGCAGCGATCGACATCCTCCGTCGTGAACGATCGAGATGGACGGGGCGACCGGCCGAGTGCGCGTCTGTCGGTTGTTCGTCGCCGTGCTTGTGGCCGACACTCACGCGCCAGAGGGCAGGATGTGCGCAGGAGGCAACGTACGCCGGCCCACCCTGCTGGCTTCACCTGCCTCACCATCAATACAAATGCAGACAAGGTGCCGGCAGGGGTTTGGCCCCGCCTCGGACGGGGGGCCGCGTGCTGTCCGCGTAGAACGAGCGGTGTCCGCGTGCCGCCCATGACCACTGCGTAGCGGCCTGCGATCATGTGATGAGCTTGGTCGAGCCTGACGCCCCCGACGCCGAGGACGACGGCAGCGGGAAGGCAGCTCGCTTCGCGGAGTTGACCACTACTCACACATCGCTCGCGGTCCGCTATTGGAAAATGAAAGGTACGGATCGAGTCGACAGCATGGACAGCTTTTACAAAAACCTCAGCATCATGGGCGGCTTCTTGCTGCTATACACTAAGGGCAGCCAGCCCGGCGCCGGCGAGCGACGGCGCAGCATCGTTCGATTGAAGTGTGTTAGGCCTTATTGAACGGGAACGGATCTCCGTGGCGTGGAATAGGACGACAATTTGGGTAACCAGTCGGCGGCGTACAGGTGCCATTCTCGTCCATATTTTTTTATTTTCAGGGGAAATGCCGCCAGGCTCGGTGTGCCAAGCCCGACGAGGTGATCAATGAAGCGGCGCAAGGTCATCACACTTCTCGGGAGTGCCGCGAGCGAGTTCAATGCGACGCCACCGAAGGAAGAGGTTCCAAAGAAGAACAGTTTTCCGACCCCGCCCCACAGTTCGCTGCTCGACCTCTCAGACGCCGCGGTGAAGAAGCTGGTCCGCAGCGCCAAGAAGTGCGGCTACGTCACCCAGGACCAGATCAACGCGTTGCGGCTGTCAGGAGAGGTCAAGTCCGAGAAGATCGAAGACATTCTGACAATGTTCAGGGAGATGGGCGTCGACGTGGTCCAGAACGAGGAATCGAAGGACCAGGAAGAGCAAGAAAAAGAGGATTCCGAGGGCGAGAATGAGTTTGTCGAGGTTCAGCAAAATAACGTGCCAGCCAAAGCCGAGGCCAACGAGCCCATCGAGCGCTCCGACGACCCTGTGCGCATGTATCTGCGCGAGATGGCCACGGTGGAACTTCTTTCCCGAGAGGGCGAGATCGCCATCGCCAAGCGCATCGAGGCCGGTCGCGGGGCCATGATCGCAGGGCTGTGCGAGAGTCCGCTCACCTTCCAGGCGATTATCATCTGGCGGGATGAGCTTAACCAGGGCAAGGTGTTCCTCCGCGACATCATCGACCTCGAAGCGACCTATGCCGGTCCTGACGTCAAGTCCATTCCGGCACCGACGGTGATCGGCCCCGACGGTCAGCCGGTCATGCCGACGGTGCCCGGCGCGCCGCTCTTCGGTGTACAGTCCCCGCAGATGCTAGCAACCGCGCCCGCCGCCGCTAGGCCCTTCAAGCCATCCAGTGAACAGACTGATGGCCTGGAAGGGCCCGCCGAGGGGTCGGCCGGCGAAGGCGATTTCGACGAGGATGACATAGAGAATCGGCTCTCGCTCGCCGCGATTGAAGCCGAACTCAAGCCCAAGGTGATCGAGACCTTCGACACCGTCGCCGAAACTTACAAGAGGCTGCGCCGCCTGCAGGACCAGGACGTCCAATTCCAACTCAAGAGCCTGTCGCTATCGCCGGTGCAGGAGCGCAAGTACAAGAAGCTTAACAAAGAGATCATCGCCGAGGTGAAATCGCTGCGGCTGAGCCCGGCGCGCATCGATTCGCTGGTCGAGCAGCTCTACGACATCAACAAACGTCTCGTCGGCTACGAGGGCCGCCTGATGCGGCTCGCCGAGAGCCACGGCGTGGTGCGCGAGGATTTCCTCAGGAACTATATTGGCTCTGAGCTTGATCCGCGCTGGCTCAACCGGGTGACGAAGCTCTCCGCCAGGGGCTGGAAGAGCTTCGCGGTGAGCGGCGAGGACCACATCAAGGAGCTGCGATCTCACGTCCACGAGCTCGCGGGCGAGACCGGCCTGGAGATCCAGAAGTTCCGCACGATCGTTCAGATGGTGCAGAAGGGCGAGCGTGAGGCGCACCAGGCGAAGAAGGAAATGGTGGAGGCGAATCTGCGCCTCGTCATCTCGATCGCCAAAAAATACACCAACCGCGGCCTACAGTTCCTCGACCTCATCCAGGAGGGCAACATCGGCCTAATGAAGGCGGTGGACAAGTTCGACTACCGGCGCGGCTACAAGTTCGCGACTTACGCCACCTGGTGGATCCGGCAAGCGGTCAGCCGCTCACTCGCCGATCAGTCGCGCACCATCCGCGTCCCCGTGCACATGATCGAGGCTATCAACAAGATCGTGCGCACCAGCCGCCGGATGCTCAGCGAGATCGGCCGCGAGCCGACACCCGAGGAACTTGCCGAGAAGCTCGGCATGTCACTCGAAAAGGTACGCAAGACCTTGAAGATTGCCAAGGAACCGCTGTCGCTCGAAACGCCGATCGGCGACGAAGCGGACGCGCACCTCGGCGACCTCATCGAGGACAAGAACACGGTCCTGCCGATCGACGCCGCGATCCAGTCGAACCTGCGCGAGACCACGACGCGGGTGCTCGCCTCGCTGACGCCGCGCGAGGAGCGGGTCTTACGCATGCGCTTTGGCATCGGCCTGAACAGCGACCACACACTGGAGGAGGTCGGTCTGAAGTTTTCCGTGACGCGCGAGCGCATCCGGCAGATCGAGGCGAAGGCGCTGCGGAAGCTCAAGCACCCGAGCCGATCAAGGGTGCTCAGGAGCTTCCTCGATAACTGACGACGTGCCTGAGCATCGTCCATTCCAACACGGAACGGCGCATGTACAGATTGGCCAGCTGATCGTCCGTCGACGGGTGACCCGTCGGATTCCGCACAATCCCACTTGCGAGTTCGAATCCGATCCGGCTGGCATGTTGAACAGCGCTTCCTATCGGTTTAGCGGCTCACGAAAAGCGGAAGCCCTGACGCAGCTACATATCCGCGAGCACCACCACTCAAACCCCGCGGAGGCCGAGACAGGCGCTGGCAAGGAGAGGGGTGAGCCGGTCATCCTCGGTGTCTTGCGTGCTCCGTTCGAAGCCGATGTCGAAGTGAAATATGAACTCAGCGTGTCGGAATAATTTCCAATTTCGCTTTTCAAGTTCGAATCGGACTTGGGGGGCATGTTGAACAGCCTGCTCACATGCGGCTTAAGAAACCCGACGGTGACCGCCTACCGGAAGTCCCTGCCGCAGGCGTCGGGGCTCAAACGCGAGCCGTCTCCGCGGCGCTGTTTTTTGCCGGCGACGCGATAGGTTGGAACCCCGCGACCGGGGGGCGCGTAAGGGTGGGCCTTGTCGAAAGTGATGGGCCCCGGCCCTCCCCCCGGGTACCGCAATTAGGTCGTCGACACCAAAGGTGCGGTCCAGTTGCCATCCGGTCCTGTCGTCGGTGGCGAATATCGGAATGGCCGAATTCCGAACGGCATCGGCCGCCAAGCTGGCGCCCGTCGTCGACAAGGAGACCATCAAGCACGTCAGAATTATCTGGACATGTTTCCCAAACTGATCCCCCTGACTAAATTAGTCTAAAAAGCACGAGCTCAGCTTCGGTGATCGAACTGCCTCAGGGGTTTGCGACGCAAGCCGAGGCAAGAGACACCTCAAAGGCTTCGCGACCTCCGGACAATTCAGAGGAGGACTATCGGTGGCACGCAAGGATGAAGGCCTTGGAAGTACCGGATTTCGCAGACCGGCTGAGAGCAAAAGGGGGGGTCCGGACGACCCCCCGATGTCTGCGCGAACTTGGGATTAAATAAATATGACGAGCAGTCCACGGAGTGCCGATTTCCTCCTGAATTATACCATTTATCATCCCATCAAACGTTCGCGTCTAGAAATCATCTGCAATCAATTCATACAGCGTCTTGCGACCACGTCTGTAAACCTTCGCAGCCGTTGAATCAGTCAGATCTCTGTGAGAATCGAACGCGCGGAGCATCGCTTCCTCATCAAATCTTATGGCTGGCTGTATCCGTTGCAACGCATCATGATTTATGAAGAACGACGCCTCCATTGCGCCGTCGTGTCCCCAAAATCTGACGGCGCGGAGCGTCGCGTCGTACGATCGGCTTTGATTGGGAAAGCCAAGCGCCATAGTTGACTACCTGGTGGGAGACGATTGATGATCGGCGCGCGTTAAGGCCTTCCGAACACAACAGGCATGAGCGCCCGATTTACCGGCGCCCTTGGTCTTGTGCGCATACCCAAATTTTTCGCGATTGTCGGTCGTTCCATCGTTCGCCACGTGGCTCGTTTTGCGAACTTACAGCAGCGCCGCACGCTCATTCACCTTCGCCGTGTTGCGCCGACAGCCGGTCGAAGTCAGCAAGCACAGCTTCAATCAGCTTTTGTCTGCGAGGATCCTGCGCCGCAAGCGAGGCACCAAAGAGCTTGAGAAGATAGCGGGCTTTTCCAGCGGCTTCGAGCCAATTCATCGCCGGGGCGGCAACCAAATGGGCTTCCAGTTCATCCTGCCGCAGCCGCAATGCCTGTTCGTTGGCCTCCACATCGGCAAGCAACCGGCGAAGGTCTGTGGCCTTTTGGGCTGCAATGCCGCGGTGCTGATCCAGATCGATTGTCTTGTCAGTCATGACCACCATCCGCAATGCTTGGGTCAGCTCTCAAATCGTTTCGCGCCGGCCAGCCGGAGGCCGTCCGTATCCAACTGAAAACGAAGGGTCTGGACATCAAAGGCCCGCGTTTCGTGCGGAGGATCAACGGACAAACCCGGATTATGCGTTACAGGTGAGATTTTTGCGGCGACTGTGGCGCGCAAGAACCAATTCACGCGGACAAGTTGTTGGTCGACAAATTGCCTCGCCAATCAGCTCTCCGCCACAACCACTATGACTGACGATACCCCGCTTCCTTTTGACCTTCCAGCCGTCCACCGCAAGAAACGCACAGTCGATTTTGTCGGCGGTAACCAGTCGTCCGATGCGGGTGCTGCTGCTTCGAGAGGCGGAGTGTCAATCGGCAGCTAATTGGGACCCCTATCGGCATCCAAAAGGGACCCCTTTGAGTGACAAGTCCGGGCGGTAGCGCGCGCGCCGTCGGAGCTGGTCGGGGTTGCGGAGACGGCGCGAGCGCGGGTTGGTTGATCGTCAGTTCGGCTTTTGAAGCGCCAGCTGTCGTTTCCGGTTTCAACGATATCGCAGTGATGGGTCAAACGATCGAGCAGTGCGGTCGTCATCTTGGCGTCGGTGAAGACGGTCGGCCATTCGCCGAAGGCGAGATTGGTGGTGACGATGATCGAGGTGCGCTCGTAGAGCCGGCTGATGAGATGGAACAGGAGTTGGCCGCCGGCCTGAGCGAAAGGCAGATAGCCGAGCTCATCGAGAATGACGAAGTCCATGCGGGTCAGTTGATCGGCAATCCGGCCCTGGCGGGCGTTGCGAGTTTCAGCCTCGAGCCGGTTGACGAGATCGACGACATTGTAGAACCGGCCACGAGCGCCCGATCGAATGCAGCTTCGGCCAATGGCGATGGCGACATGTGTTTTGCCGGTGCCGGTCCCGCCAATCAGAACGGCATTGCGCTGCTGGGCAAGGAATCCGCCGCTGGCGAGATCGCGCACCAGGGTCTCGTTAATTGGCGTGCCGTTAAACTGGAAGTTGTCGAGATCCTTGGCGAGCGGCAGCTTGGCTATGGTGAGCTGGTATTTGATCGAGCGTGCCTGCTTCTCATTGATCTCGGCGGTGAGCAGATCGCCGATGATGCGCTGCGGCTCGTGCTGGCGTTTGACCGCGGTCGCCATGATCTCATCGAAGGCGGCCTTCATCCCGTAGAGCTGAAGCTCAGCCATGAGGTCGAACAGTTCGGATCGTTCCATCAGTTAAGTCTCCTGAGGTTGTCATAGCGGGCACAATCGGCGATCGGAGCATGGCGCAATGTCAGCGCGGCCGGCGTGAAGATGGTGGGAGGCGGATCAGGATTGCGCCGGCGGGCGAGGATGTTGAGAACGACATCGGCGGAGTGGACACCTTGGACGCTCGCTTCGGCGCACGCCGCCTCGACCGCCGGCAGTCCGTCGGTGATCACCGCGGTAAGGATGTCGACCATTTGCCGATTGCCATCGTCGGCACCGGCGAGCTTGCGTCGGATGCGCTCCATCGCGGCCGGCAGCACCCAATCCTTGAAGGGGGCGCCATTGCGCAAGGCACCGGGTTTACGAGCGAGTACTGGCACGTAATGCCAAGGATCGTAGATCGTCTCGCCCCGGCCGCACGTGCGGGGATGCTCGCCGACGATCCGGCCGTCCTGACGGATTACGATGCGATCCGCATAAGCCTGAACCTCGACCGGACGGCCGACGGCGCTCGATGCCACCGAGTATTTGTTATTATCGAAGCGCACCAGGCAGGTTTTTGAGACCGAAGCCGGCACCGCGTGGAAGCCGTCGAACCGGCCGGCATAGGGGACAAGCTTCGGCCGCTCCGCCTCGAACACCTCCCAAATCGTTTGATCGGTCAACTCCGGATGGTGATGCGCCTTGGCGTAGGCAATGCATTTATCGGTCAGCCAACCGTTCAACTCCTCATAGCTTTTGAACCGCAGCCGCGGCGTGAAGAAGCGTTCGCGAACGAGGCCGACCTGGTTCTCGACTTGCCCCTTCTCCCAGCCCGCGGCCGGCGTGCAGGCAACCGGATCGACCAGGTAATGACTGCACATCTGCAGGAAGCGGCGATTGTAGAGGCGGTCCTTGCCGACGAAGACCGTCTCCACCGCCGTCTTCATGTTGTCGTAGATGCCGCGTCGGCAGGTCCCTTTGAATAGCGCGAAGGCGCGGTCGTGCGCATCGAACACCATCTCCTGCGTTTCGCGCGGATAGGCGCGCACGAACAACATGCGGCTGTGACACAGCCGGACGTGGGCGACCTTCACGGTCACCGTGACGCCATTGAGGATGACGATCTCGTGGCTCCAGTCGAACTGGTAAGCCTCTCCAGGGGCAAAGCTCAGCGGCACATAGGCCGCCGCCGTCACTTGCCCGCGATCCTTCGCCCATCGCTTCGCGAAGCGGCGCACCGCATCGTAGCTGCCGTCATAACCTCGACCGCGCAGCTCCTCAAAAATCCGGATCAGCGTCAGACGTTCACGGGCGGCCTTCGTTTCATTGCCCAGCAGCAACTCATCCAGCGCGTCACGCCAGTGGCCAATCTTGGGTAGTGGCTGATCTTCCCGGCGATAGCGAAACTCGGTCGATCCTGAGCAAATCACCTTCCTCACGACTTTCCGGGATACCCCAAGGTCCCGGCAGATCGCCTTGATTGCTTTCCCCTGGACAAAAAAGGCCCGGCGAATCCTCCCAATTGTCTCCACGACCAACATCCCAGTCTGGCCCCCACGAATCATGGAGGCCAATGTGAACCCCTCTTTTCGGGGGTCCCGATTGGATGCCGATCACCCCGAAAAGGGGGTCCTTTTTGCACGCCAATTCACACCCAGCCCGCTGAGGTACGGGGTCGATCCAAACCCCAAGCCCTTCTAAAAATGACCGCATAGCCCCGCGTTACCCTCGCTCAGCATCCCTCCACGCGCGCGCGACCCCCGGGACCCGAGTCTCTGCATCGCACCTGGCTTGATCCTTCGGGCAACGGCAAGGCTCCTGTTGAGACGCCGCGGCGCGCAATGGGTCTCCTGCTTGGAAATGCCGTGCGCTTTCCTGCGGCTCCACTCTTGGCAGGCCGGACATCCTGACAGCCGGGGAAGGCATCGAGACCATCCTATCCCTCCGCATGGCCCTGCCCGCCATGCCGATGATCGCTGCATTATCGGCCAATCACCTTGCTGCTTTGACAGTGCAGAGTTTGCGCCGTCTCTACATCGCCCGCGACAGCGATCCGGCGGGCCACAGGGTGGCCGGCGTCTTAACCGAGCGCGCCCGCGCAGCCGGCATTGAGGTGTTCGTCCTTTCGGCGGTGCTCGGCGACTTCAACGATGACCTCCGCCGCTACGGCACCGACCACCTTCGCGCCGGCCTCGCCCGGCAGCTCGCGCGTGGTGACGCGCGGTTCCTGATCCCGGCGTCGGGAAAGGAATGATGATGATGGCGTCGCCTGTTCGCGGATCATCCTCTGACCCCCGGGTTCGCGTTTTACCTGGCGCCACGCCAGATTATTGCCCAGCTTTTTAAAGCTGTGTTAGAGTTCAGTGGAGGACTGAACCAACATCTGGCCGGTGCCCCGCTAGCCGCCGACCTGACCATTACTCCACAATGCTATACGTTAATATGACCGAAGCCCTCCCAAAGTTGAATAGCAAAGAAAGGAGCAAGCTTGCAAACGGGGCTTGGTCCATTCTTCGAAGGATTGCGAGAGAACGGGTGAGTCATGTTCCAGCATACAAAAACGGCAATCATATCGGTTTTGATCGTCTCAACTATCTCAATAAGCTGCATCGGCATCGCGAGCGCTGAGCCGAAGCTACCCGACCCGGTGACAGCCGGTTTCGCGCAAAGGCTTTATCGATTGGACTGCGGCCGCTCCGTTGCCAACGACGAGTTGGTATGGACGCCAGGGGAAAATGTCGGGCGGAGCATCGAATTCTCGTCGACTTGCTGGCTCATAAGGCGGGGACGCGAATGGATACTCTGGGACACCGGCGTTCCTAAGTCCACGTTAAACGACCCAAAAGGCTGGTCAACTTTGCCAAAGTTAATCGTCTATCATTTGGATAAGACGATAACGGTGCAACTGGCGGCGATCGGACTTAACCCGGGCGATATCACTTATGTTGCGGTGTCCCATACTCATGGCGACCACATCGGCAACATAGATTTGTTCCCAGGTTCAGTTATTCTGATGCAACAATCGGAGTATTCGTGGATCAGTTCTCCGGATGGAGCGAACGAGAACGTGAATCAGCTGAAGGCTCTGGCGCGCGGGCTCCTGGGCACTCCCAAGCGGCTTCATTTACTCGACGGCGATACGGACGTATTTGGGGACGGTAGCGTCGTGCTGATTTCGACCCCAGGGCATACTCCTGGACATCAATCTTTGTTGGTTCATTTAAATAATTCCGGTTTCATCATCTTATCCGGTGACGTCGTTCACTCGGAGGAAAATCTCGACGAAGACATAGTGCCCTCTCTAAATACGGACAGGATCGCGTCAATAGCCTCCATGGACCGAGTCAGGGGGATCATCGCGACGCACCGGGCGAAGCTTTTTATCAACCATGATAAGGCGCAATCTGATACGCTGAGATTGCTTCCAGAATTTTACGACTAATGCCTTTGCGTCTGTTGCTGAGGTTCAGCTCCCATTTCGGCTGTGAACTGTTCGGCGCGACGGAAAGAGAATTCTGGGAACGGTGACTTTTTTCTCTAAGGCGGTTCAGGGGCCGGCCGGAAGGCGTTTTTTCACGGCACGCGAATGCTGAGGGAGCAGAAAGGGCGGCTGAGGGCCACTGACGCCCTCGCGGCCGACTTTCGCCGACTGGCATTTCAATTGCGTTCCGCCCGACATGGATGACCGACAGTGGCCGGGGTCTAAGCGGTGAACTCGTACTAGGCGCGGAAGCGCGACGAAAGGCTTAATGGTCGTTGCAATCCTGCTCATCACCCTTCGGCGGCAGTGTCTTAGTAAAACTCAACGCAAACTGGGAAGCCAGAAGGAGACCAGCGAATGACCATGACCGACAGGATTGGACGGCCATTTTACCGTTCTTCAATCAACAAGTTGAGTGTCGCCGGCGCGA
Source organism: uncultured Alphaproteobacteria bacterium (assembly GCA_963844635.1). Taxonomy (GTDB): domain Bacteria; phylum Pseudomonadota; class Alphaproteobacteria; order Rhizobiales; family Xanthobacteraceae; genus JAJPKK01. The sequence continues at coordinate 1,744 of CAWJPD010000004.1, read as the reverse complement.
TCTGCGCCGGCGAACAAGAAGCGTTTGACGGTCCGGCGCGTACCTGGTGCCGCCGACTTCGGGTTTATTGAACTCATCCTTAGCCCGGATTATGCATGACGAGGGGCGTTTTTCCACGTTTGTTGGCGAATCGCATACGTTCGCTCCGACCGGCTGATCGGTTTTGGAGCAACTCGCGGTGCGACGCGTCGGTGTTGATCTGCCGTGAGCGGCGGCGACGGCGGGCATCGCGCCCCGGGGGCTCATGGACCGGATGGCATCAGGCCGAGCGCGACGGTGCGGAACAGCACGCGCTGAGGGCAACTCGTCGGCAACTGAATGCGAATACGCGCGATATGTTCGATCACCCGGGCGCCGATTTTGATCAGACGCTCGCGGATGGTGGCAAACTCGGCGGTCGCCAGCGGGTCTGTTTGCGGAATGGCTGAGCGCACGGCGTGCATCAGCCAGAACGCGGCGGTGTGCAGAGCGAGCCGCACCTGGTTGGCGGTCGCGCTGTGACACGACATGCGATCGGACGCCAGCTGCGCCTTGTGCAGCTTGATCAGGTTTTCCATCTGCCCGCGCTGGCAGTAGACATTCTCGTAGAGATGCCGCGCCGAGCCCTTGAGCGAGGTGACGATGTAGCGGATGTCGACCTCCTGGCGCATGCCGGTTGAGGTGACCGCCTCGCCGGTGTCAGGCTGCAGCGAGCATTCGAGCCGCGCCACCACTTTGCGCGGCCGTGTCCAGCTGCCGGCCTGATAGATGAAGCTTGCATAGGAGCGCAGCTTGGTGTGGCTGCTCTTGGCATGATGGAAGCGCAGATTGTCGGCGGTCTCGGCTGCCAGCGCATCAAGCGCGGCGTTGCCGGAAAGGCCGAAAATATAGTCGGCGCCGTTGTCCTCCGCCCATTCCATGGCTTCGACGCGCCCATAATGACTGTCACCGCGCCACACCATGCGGGTGTGCGGCCAATATTCCCTCAGGTGCTTCGTCACATGCTTGATGACGGTGCACACCTCGGTGCCTTTCGGGGTTCGCGCCGGGCGTAGAATCGCGGCGACCGGTGCGCCGCTCGCCGCATGATAGATGTGCATTGACGCAAAGCCGCGTTCGTCCTGATGCGCGTTCCAGAACGCCAGTTGCTGGCCGCCATGCGCGGCGCAGAAGGTGTCGTCGATGTCGAGTATCGCCTGCTTGCCCGGCTTCACCGTCGCGCCGACCTGGTCGATGAGGGCTGCGCAGAGCCGCGCCGCTTCGCTCTTTGACGGCGTATTCTCCAGGCGGCTGATCGTCGATTGCGAGGCGAGAGCTGCACCGCTGTCCGGACAGCGCCCGACCGCGACCTTCATCAACGGATCGTGGCGCAGGCGGTCGAGGTCGATCGCATCCTTGTGACCGCAAGCGATCGCCGCGGTGCGCGCCATGACCATCTCAAACATCGCGTGGCGGATGCGATCGCCATCGCGTCGATCCGGCATCGCCTCCGCCAGCCGTCGGCAAACACCAAGCCTGCGCTCCGCCTCGCGCAGCAACAGCAGTCCGGCATCGGAAGATTGATTGCCGCCGGCAAAATCGACTGTGAGTTTCTTACGGCGCACCGCTGGCAGGTCGAAGGGAAGCAGCGTATCGTCAGTCATGGCGGCTGTGGCGCAGGGTTGATACGCGAGGCAACTTGTCGGAACAACAACTTGTCTAAGTGAATCGGCCGTTTCCTGCCACAGTCGCCGCAAAACTTTCAGCCCTCATGCATAATCCGGGT
>CAWJPD010000003.1:0-1798327 GCA_963844635.1 uncultured Alphaproteobacteria bacterium | reverse complement strand
CGTCCCCCTGACCCGAACCGGATCAGCAGCTTCATGAACATACGGGTCGCGGATATTAAAGCGTGCTATGAGCTATGGCGCAGTCGAGGGGCCGAGTTCATCACTGAGCCGAAGCCCAAGTACGGTGAGACGCGCTGCTACATTCGCGATCCTGATGGTTACATTATAGAAGTTGGGCACGGCAGCTTTAGCCTGAGTGATGATGTCGTTGACACGCTTCTCAGCATCTGTCTGGCTCAAGCCGGTACGGGACGCGACAACGCTTGCCACGTACATTCGATCTGCCGGTGTCAAATCCTGGTGCTCTTGAAAGCTCCCGGCCCGCCTCGATAGACGCGGGACGGGTGCGAAAGTTGAAAGCGCTGGGCTTGGGCGCGACAACGCGCGGACTGGCGCGGGTCAAGAACCCGGATGGGCTGATCCTCGCCTATGCAACTCAATATCTTTCGGCAGCGGCCGACGGCGACCCGCACATGGACAGCCCCTTCACCGCTGCCCTGCTCAACAACATCGCCACGCCTGGCCTTGACATAAAGGACATGTTCTTTCGTGTCGGCCGCGAAGTCATTGCGACGACGCGAGGCGCGCAGCGTCCGGAGATTTCGGTGTCGTTTTACGGCTCCTACGCGCTGGCACCAGCCTCGCCGCCGGCCGTGATCACGCCACCAGTCGCCTCTGCGCCGCCGAACTCCGCCGCACCGACAAAGGAACGTTGTCTGGTGGCCGATCCGACCGGCACGCCTTTGAATCGAGTAGGAGGCCGACCATGCGACGGCGGGATTTCAGTGTGGGCGGTTCCCGCACACTCGGAAAACGTTGCCGCAGAATAAAGTAAGGCCGCGATTACTGTATACAAAATTACATACAAAACGAAAGATTTGCCTATGATTTAATCAGGCTCGATCCAACCAGCTTGCGTACCAACTGGATTACGCGAGCAGAATAAAAGACGGGGGACCCTCCATAAGGCGGTGGCATGGTGCTTGCGGTTTGAGGCTGTTTTTTAATCGTCCGGCCGATCGTGTTGTCGCTGACGCGTTTGACAATGTGCAGTTCGACGACCTTCTCCTCGAGCAAGCGAAGGCTCCATCGGGCGAAGCCATCCGGGGCCGGAGAGAGGGGCTTCGATATCCGGCCGATGCATCCCGAACGGCGCAGGAACCGCTCGGAATGATATCGCGGAGACGGACCGCCTGGCTGGGGCGGTGAGATTCGAACTGCGATATCCGTTTCACTTGGGACTCGGGTCTCTTGCGGCGCCAAATCGTGTGAATGAGGCCGAAAACAGGCAACAGAGACAATTCGCGTTGGAGCTGCCCCCTTTCACAAATGCAGCTGCCGCAGTGTTTTCCGGCATTTCGTGAGAGCGTTAAACGGATGGCGCGGTCCCGTCCAACATGCCTCGCATGCCGGATTCGAACTGGCAAGCGGAATGAAATCATCAACGTCTTTCTGGCGGTTTTCAATCTGCTGCCACTGCCACCGCTCGACGGCGGACGGATTGCCGTTGGGTTGCTTCCGAAAGCCCTTGCCTCCCCACTGGTCAGCCTGGAACAACATGGAACGGCGAGCCGCAGGCGGGCGACATGCAGTGGGTCGTGGAGGGCGACCACTACACCATCCGCCTCAATGGGCAACAGCATGTCGATCCCTACTTCTTCAAGCTAGACACCGACCAGAAACGGATCGACGTGTTCCACCATGAGACCCCCAAGGGGAGTTCCGGTGGCAGTCTGAAAGGAATCTACGAGGTAAAAGGGGACCGGTTGAGGGTGACCTACGATCCGACGGCACGCCGATATCCCACATTGTTCGAGTCAGGTGCTGGCTCCAGGCTGATCTCCTACGAGTTCCGGCGCAACAGTCCGTAGCGCCTGGTTCACTGCGATTTCATATCTGGTCGGGTTGCGGCTCAGCTTCGGGAAATCCGTCAACCCAGCAGCGCTGCTCGCGTCCTGCAGAGAGATCGCATCACAGAGGCGATACGACCTATTGCGCCGCCAATTGTTCTAGCAGCCTGTCGGACTTAGCCTACAACACACGGCACCAAGTATTGTGGCGCAATTAATTCGCCGCTGGAGTGCCGAAGGATGAGCCATTTCCGAGAATTTGACCGCGCAACGGGATTTCTGCTGCCGCCGTCTGTCGATGACTGGCTTCCCGAACGGCATCTGGCGCGGTTTGTCATCGAGGTGATCGATGGCTTGGACCTTTCGGCCATGGTGAAGAGCTATCGGGGCACCGGCTCGGCTGGCTACCATCCGGCGTTGCTGACGAAGCCGTCCACCTTCGATCGCCGCGAGACTCGCTGCAAACGCTCCGAACAGCATCGCTGCGGTGAGCCAGAAGGAGAGCTTTGCGGCGTCTGCGCGGGCTTCGTCGGCGGCAGCTTTAGCCTGAGTGATGATGTCGTTGACACGCTTCTCAGCATCTGTCTGGCTCAAGCCGGTACGGGACGCGACAACGCTTGCCACGTACATTCGATCTGCCGGTGTCAAATCCTGGTGCTCTTGAAAGCTCCCGGCCCGCCTCGATAGACGCGGGACGGGTGCGAAAGTTGAAAGCGCTGGGCTTGGGCGCGACAACGCGCGGACTGGCGCGGGTAAGAACCCGGATGGGCTGATCCTCGCCTATGCAACTCAATATCTTTCGGCAGCGGCCGACGGCGACCCGCACATGGACAGCCCCTTCACCGCTGCCCTGCTCAACAACATCGCCACGCCTGGCCTTGACATAAAGGACATGTTCTTTCGTGTCGGCCGCGAAGTCATTGCGACGACGCGAGGCGCGCAGCGTCCGGAGATTTCGGTGTCGTTTTACAACTCCTACGCGCTGGCACCAGCCTCGCCGCCGGCCGTGATCACGCCACCAGTCGCCTCTGCGCCGCCGAACTCCGCCGCACCGACAAAGGAACGTTGTCTGGTGGCCGATCCGACCGGCACGCCTTTGAATCGAGTAGGAGGCCGACCATGCGACGGCGGGATTTTAGTGTGGGCGGTTCCCGCACACTCGGAAAACGTTGCCGCAGAATAAAGTAAGGCCGCGATTACTGTATACAAAATTACATACAAAACGAAAGATTTGCCTATGATTTAATCAGGCTCGATCCAACCAGCTTGCGTACCAACTGGATTACGCGAGCAGAATAAAAGACGGGGGACCCTCCATAAGGCGGTGGCATGGTGCTTGCGGTTTGAGGCTGTTTTTTAATCGTCCGGCCGATCGTGTTGTCGCTGACGCGTTTGACAATGTGCAGTTCGACGACCTTCTCCTCGAGCAAGCGAAGGCTCCATCGGGCGAAGCCATCCGGGGCCGGAGAGAGGGGCTTCGATATCCGGCCGATGCATCCCGAACGGCGCAGGAACCGCTCGGAATGATATCGCGGAGACGGACCGCCTGGCTGGGCTCGCAGATTCGAACTGCGATATCCGCTTGGTTCAAAACCTGCCGCGGTTCACGCGATAATCTCGGCGCTTTGGGCCGAAGCCATGCAGGCAGAGACTTTTCGCGTTTGAGCTGCGGCTTGGGGAATATGCAGCTCCGGCAGTGATTTAGCGCGTCCCGTCACGCACAGGTTTCTCGCGCTATGCCGGCCGGGCTGTTCAATATGCCTACCTCGTCAAATTCGAACCCGATTGGAAGGAATCGCAAATCGCGGCCACTTTGCACTCGACTTTGTCTCTGAACAGAGCATGCATGGTCCACGGGCGTCGAGCCTGAGCGGCTCGCTCTGGCAGCAGCATTCGGTGCGGGGCTTCTTTGCCGGCGTGGTGCGCAAGAAGCTCGGCCTCACGTTGGAATCGGAGAAGGGCGACGGTGACCGCATTTACCGGATCACTGGCAAGGCAGCTTCCACGTTCGCGGCGAATGGAGCCTCGTCACCATGAGTTGGAACATCAAGAGGATGTATGCGCTCAATCCTGGCGCAGATCACAGTCGAGGAATCGACCTTTCCCGCGGAGATCAAGAACCACTTGGTCGCCGGCATGGCCGCCGACGTGCTGGTTCCGACGGGAGAGCGCACGCTCTTGAGCTATCTCGCCCGGCCGCTCTATGAGCGAATGTCCCATTCGATGCGAGAGCGATGATTGCTATTGATTCCCCGCTCGAAGCATGAATCGACCAACGCGGATTGGTAGTTCTGCCCTGCTCCGAAAACGCGCCACAGAGGCCGACTGTGTGCCTGAGCATGAGGATTCGAACTGCGATATCCGGCAGGACCTGAAATCCTCCCCGAGATTAGGCGACAATTTCGGCAACGACGGGAAAAACTGCGAGGCAGAGACTGTTCGCGTTGGGGCTGTAGCACGGCGAATAAGCAGCTGTGGCAGCGATTTGGTGCAGAGGCGGTTTGCGGGGCATGGGGCCACGGCTGTTCAACATGCCCCGGTGGTCGGATTCGAACTGCTGACGCCGAACGCTCGTCAGTTTTTCCCCTTTCCCCCGGTCCATCGGTAGCGCGACCAAAGCAGGATCTTGCCGAGATCGAAAGCTCGGACTTCCCGGGCGAGCGTCTCATTGTCTGCAAGAACCCGGCGCTCGCCGAGGAGCGCGCACGCAAACGCAACGAGTTGCTTGACGCCACCGAGCAAGACCTCAAGGACATTCAAGCATCCATCACGCGCCTTCGGTAGCCGCTGCGCGGCGCCGATAAGATCGGCCTGAAGGTCGGCGCCGTAAAGCCGGCCCGAAGGTTCCATTTTAGCATCGCCAGCCGGCAGGCCGGATAAAGGACGGGGTCGCTTCGGGCAGAGCGGTCATGACGCCCCCTTACCACCGAACAAGCAAGGTGTATTCTTCCCGTGAAATTGCGGGGGGAAGGGATGTGTAACGAGCCGAACTTGAGTCTCAACTTAGGGAGGGTACGATGAATAACTCTGAGATGAGTTCACCCGATTGTCAGCTGGATCGCCGCACTGTCCTCAAACTCGCGGTCGGCGCATCGGCCGCCGTGATGGCGCCTCACGCAGTCTCTGGCGCTGTGCTCGCAAATAACAATGAGGTCGTGGCTCTCTCGGCGCGTGCCGCCGCCGACTATATCCGGCGGGGCGAGCTTTCTGCGGAACGCTATGCCCAGGTGCTGCTGGAACAATACAGGGGCCACGCCAGCCTCAATGCCGTAGCCCACATTGATGAGGCCAAGCTTCTTGAAGATGCGCGAGAGGTCGAACCGGGCCCGCACGCGCGGCGCACAGCTCGGTCCGCTTGCCGGCCTTCCGGTCATCATCAAGGACAACGTCAACACGGTCGGCTTCCCCACCACTGCGGGAACGCGATTCCTCAAGGACTACCGCCCGAAAGCAAATGCGCCACTCGTCGACATGATCTTCAGGCAGGGAGCCATCCTGTTTGCCAAGGCCAACATGCACGAGCTCGCACTGGGGAGCACGAGCGCCAATCCGACCTTCGGCTATGTCAAAAATCCTTACGACCTCACGCGCATCCCGGGCGGCTCCAGCGGCGGCACTGCGGCTGCTCTTGCGGCGCGGATCGTCCCCCTCGGGATCGGAAGCGATACGACCGGGTCTGTTCGCATGCCGTCGCATTTTTGCGGGACAGCGGGACTTCGCCCCTCAAACCCGCCCGCCAACAAGCCTTATCCAACTGACGGGATCGTGCCGCTTGAATTCACCTTTGATGTTGCGGGGCCGATGGCACGCAACGTCGCCGACGTGGCCTTTATGCACAGCGCCATTACGCGGGGTCCAGAGCTTTCGCCTTTCGATCTGCGTGGTGTGCGCATCGGCGTCCCGCGCACGCCGTTCTGGGAGACGCTCGACCCGGACATCGCAAAGATCATGGAGTCAGCTCTCGATCGGCTACGTGGCGCCGGCGCCGTGCTGCTTGATGTGAACATCGACGATCTCGTGAAGACGGCGATCGCGGTGCGTGGCGCTCTCCGGCGCGAAGATTTCCGCAAGGACCTCGCTGATTTCCTGGCGCGCGAGTATCCTTCCATGACAATGAAAGACGCGATCCCAGAAATTCCAAGCAAGCGCGTGCACTTCCTCGAAGAGGATGCGCGCGATCATCCGCCCTCGCACGAGGACGTGGCGAAAGCGAAGGCCGCCCTGAATGCGCTCGGCCCGCAGTACCGGGACGCATTCCGGCAACACAACATCACTGCAATCGCCTACCCGACCATGCCAATGCCGGCGCCATTGTTGCCAACGGACGGCGATGCGGTGCCCCCGACCTTCGAGGTCAACGGGCGGCAATATCCCGACACCGCAATCCTCCGCAATTCGTTCTCAGCCCCAGCGTTCCGTGCGCCGGCTTTGAGCACCCCGGCCGGGCTTACGTCCGAAGGGTTGCCGGCGGGACTGGAGCTTGACGGCCTGCCGGGCGAGGACAATCAGCTCTTGAGTCTCGGCATGGCGGTCGAAGCCGTTCTTGGACCACTGCCACCACCCACGTTCCGCAACGGATGAATCATCGGGAGACGGAAAGCGGTCTCACTTTCGTTTTTCCGCCTTCCTCGGTGCCGGTGCTGTGGTCGCAAGCTTTATCAAGGCTACGTCACCGCTGACCAGATTCTCGCAAAGGCGACTCCGAGCTTGGCTCAACAGTCGCACGGTAAAACCGTGAGATTTGCAAGTGGCAATTCGTGTAAGCATGAGAGGGTGATACCGTTTCACAACTTGGCTGTGATATTAAGTCGAAACTAATTTTCCTTGTGGTCAATGGCTTCCAGGCCTATGGCTACCACCATGATACCGCCTCCCTTCGACCAATCCGACTACTCAGTTGTGGTGAAGCGAAGACTCCCGCTTCCGAGTCCCTGGCGCTGGGAAATCTATCGTGCCGGGAGAGCGGGCGCGGTTCACCAGTCAAAGGTCTCTTTCGCGAGCGTTACGTCAGCGAACAGAGCGGGAAAGGAAGCGCTCAGGCAGCTTGTGGAACAGCGCGGACTCGGTCCTTCCAGAGTAAAATCGAGCCGCCGATATAAAGTGCTACCCTGATCTCCGTCATCGCCGCGACCCTCAACCCGAAGCCTCATCTACGCACGCCTCAGTAGAGCCACGCCCCGGTCTTCGATCTCTGAATTCGTGAGCCACTCCGGGTTCAATCCGCGTGTGCAGGATTTCCAATTTTCGTGCGGTCCTGCATGCGAACTCGGCAATGAAAATTATCCGATCTTACTTAAAGCATCTCGATGAAGCGCAAATAACTCGATGCCCTGCGCCCCAATCACCGCCGCTAACACGACATCGATCTAAATTCTTTTTCGATGCGCCTTGTCCTTTGCTCATCGGAACCATATTTACACGAGCACTGGCAAGCAGCAGCTTTGCTGGGCAGCTGCGAATGAACGGCGACGTGTCGAGGTCGCCGTTTTGCGCCAGTAGCGCCGATGCCATCGGCAGGCTCAAATCTAATTGAAAAGTGAGCTTGGCTAGTAGCGCGGGTGCCGCCGGCATCCGCGATAGTCCACGTTGCGAAGCGAGGCACTACAATGAACAGAACGATCATTCTTTCCGCGATTGCGATTACCCTTTTAGGATCGGCAGCGCAGGCCCAGCAGGGGGGCCCGCCGCTGCCCGCATGCGAAACCTGCGCCGTCGGCTTCTTCGTCGCCGATAACCCGAACGGCTCGGCCAATCTCGGCGGCCTCGCCGGCGCCGACCAAATTTGCCAAAACGCCGCCCAGGCGCTGGGCGCGCAAACCGCCGGCCGCACTTGGCATGCCTATCTCAGCCAGGAACAGAAAGGCGCCATGCCACGCGTCAATGCGCGTGATCGCATCGGCGGCGGGCCCTGGTACAACGTCAAGCATCAATTGATCGCCAGTAACCTCGCCGACCTACACGGGGATCAGCAGCGCGACCGCAACAATATCCGGCGCGAGACCGTCCTCGACATCAAGGGCGAGCCGATTCCGGGCAACCAGCACGACATCTTGACGGGCTCGGACCCCGACGGTCGCGCTTTTATCGACGGCTACGACCACACCTGCAACAACTGGACCTCGGACGCGATGTCCTATCCGCAGGCAAACCCGAGCGTACCGGCGGACCGCGCGCGCGCCATGCTCGGTCACTCGGACCGCGGCGGCCAGAATACGTCGTGGATTACCTCGCATCTGAGCCAGGGCTGCGGCAAGCAGGCGCTCATCAACACCGGCGGCGCTGGTCACCTTTACTGCTTCGCCACCAACTGAGGACCAGCGTTGCGGAGATGTCGGAGATTACAGCGGAACAGTAATCCAACAAATCTGCATAACCAGACCGGGTGTCCCGAGAAAGGGATCATTTTCGGGACACGTCTCACCCTCTAACCCGGATTATGCATGAGGGCTGAAAGTTTTGCGGCGACTGTGGCGGGAAACGGCCGATTCACTTAGAGTCTGTCCGGAGAGTTTAGGCTGGATTGCATAGTTTTCTGAGCATGAGGCGGATCGAGGCGAGGCGCAAGAAGGCGAGCGCTTTGCGATTGAGGCACTCCCAATCCTTGGCAAGACGGCGGCAGCGATTGAGCCAGGCAATGGTGCGTTCGGTGCCGTCCGGGATGTGGTTGGAATTGGTGTGGCGCGCTCTCCGATCATATGAAGGTATCGTCTCAGGCGGCGAGGTCAATCGGCTGATCGATTGGTTTGGTGGCGAGCGTTTGCCAGCCGTCGACCTTGCGCATGTTGATCTGACCGGATGCAAGCAGCGCCCAGAACAACATGGCGGCGGTGTCTGCTGACGGCAGCACGGTCTGCGTCTTGATCCGCCGCTTGAACTCCTCGTGCAGCCGCTCGATCGCATTCGTGGTGCGCACGCTGCGCCATTGGGTCGGGGGCAGTCGCGTGAAGGCGAACAAGCGCTCACCCGCTTCCTCCAGGCTGTCGGCGACGGCGCGATGTTTGAGGCGCCACTTGCGAATGAAGGCCTTGCGGCGTGTCTCGATCTCTTCACGCGTCGGCGCGTAGATCACATCGGTGTAGTCGGCGGTGATTTCATCATGCAGACGTTTGGGCGCGTGCGCCAGCAGGTTTCTGTGCTTGTGGACGGTGCAGCGCTGCACGGGCACACCGGCCCAGACGGCAGCAATCGCCTTGTCGAGGCCCGGCGCGCCGTCGACGATGAGGAACTCCGGCCGCCGCAGTCCGCGCGTGATGAGATCGTCGAGGACGGTGCGCCACGCCTCGGCGCTCTCTCCTCCCATGCTTTTGATCGCGAGCAGCACCTTCTGGCCGTCCGCCCGCACGCCGAGGACGACGAGAAGCGAGATCGAGGTCGCTTTGCGGTCGAGCCGCACACGCACCACCGTGCCGTCGAGAATGAGCCGCACAATCGGCTCCTCGGCAAGCGAGCGGCCATTCCAGGCGTCCCAGTCGCTCTTCACCTTGCGCCACGTCCGGCTCACCGTGTCCTTGCCAACGGCGCCGCCAAACAGCGCCATCAGCGCACGCCGCACCCGGCGCGTATTGGTGCCAGAGAGGTACGTGCTCGCGATCAGCGCATCGGCGGCCAGCGTCCGGCGCTGATAGGCCCGCAGCGCCTGGCTCTTCCATTCCGTCGTCTTGCCTTCGGGCGTGTCCAGCCTGGCTCGCGGCACCTCGATCTCGATCGGTCCGAAGGTCCCGGTCAACGATCGCGTCCGGCTGCCGTGGCGGTGACCCGTCACGGCCGTTCTGCCTTCATCGGCGGCCTTCTTGCTTCGTTCGTAACGCGGCCGCGCCAGCGCATCGTCGAGTTCGCCGCGGATCAGCTCTTCGATGAACGCGCGTGCCCGCGCGCGGACCTCGCTCTCGATCGGATCGAACCAGCTGTCGAAAAGATCAACAGCCATCTCGGATGCAGGCTGTGAACAATCAGGCTTCGTGGTAACGCTCGTCATGGCGTGGTCTCCGGTCCGGCGCTTCAACGCCGGATGATTCGAGGTTGATCACCTCGGAGACTACGCCACCCTCATTTCCTACCAACCCCGCGACGGCACCGTGCGTTCGACGATCCAGCGTCTGGGCATGATCTGGAAACCGACCGCGGCATCGGAGCGTTTGACGATTTCAATCTCGAGCGAAGGCAGGATTTTCACCACGGCATTGGCGAATTGCGGTCCTTGATAGCCGCCGTCGGCGAACAGCTTTTGCAAGAACGGGAACATGCCAAACAAGGTTGATAGCACCATGACTCCGCCATCGCGATCCTGGATGTCGGCCGGATGAACGATGGCGTGGAGCAGCAGGCCTACTGTATCGACGAGAATGTGCCGCTTCTTGCCCTTGATCTTCTTGCCTGCATCGTATCCCGGCGGATCGATGCAGCGCCCCCTTTTTCGGCGCTTTTCACGCTCTGGCTGTCGATGATGGCGGCGGTTGGGCTCGCTTCGCGCTGCTCTTGCTCACGACACTGTTGGTAGAGCGCGTGATGGACACGATCCAATGTGCCATCGTAGGTCCACAGATCGAAATAGTCGTAGACGGTGCTTTTCGGCGGCAGGTCCTTCGGAATCGCGCGCCACTGACAGCCGGTCGACAGAACGTACATCAGCCCATTCACAATCTCGCGCAGGTTAACAGTGCGCTTGTCACCCCCCGGCTTGCCAGGCGGAATCAAAGGTGCGACCAGATTCCATTCCTCGTCAGTCAGATCACTCGGATAACGCAACTTGCTACGGTCGTAACGCGCACGGTTCTGCGTCGTCCACATGGCGGTGATCCCCCCAAATCAGGTCACCACCTCTTGAATCACAAGAGATTCATCTGATTCAACTACTTTTCGGACAGACACTTAGACAAGTTGTTGTTCCGTCAAGTTGCCTCGCGTATCAACCCTGCGCCACAGCCGCCATGACTGACGATACGCTGCTTCCCTTCGACCTGCCAGCGGTGCGCCGCAAGAAACTCACAGTCGATTTTTCCGGCGGCAATCAATCTTCCGATGCCGGACTGCTGTTGCTGCGCGAGGCGGAGCGCAGGCTTGGTGTTTGCCGACGGCTGGCGAAGGCGATGCCGGATCGACGCGATGGCGATCGCATCCGCCACGCGATGTTTGAGATGGTCATGGCGCGTACCGCGGCGATCGCATGCGGTCACAAGGATGCGATCGACCTCGACCGCCTGCGCCACGATCCGTTGATGAAGGTCGCGGTCGGGCGCTGTCCGGACAGCGGTGCTGCGCTCGCCTCGCAATCGACGATCAGCCGCCTGGAGAATACGCCGAGCAAGACTGAGGCGGCGCGGCTCTGCGGGGCCCTCATCGACCAGGTCGGCGCGACGGTGAAGCCGGGCAAGCAGGCGATACTCGACATCGACGACACGTTCTGCGCAGCGCATGGCGGCCAGCAACTGGCGTTCTGGAACGCGCATCAGGACGAACGTGGCTTTGCGTCAATGCACATCTATCATGCGGCGAGCGGCGCACCGGTCGCCGCGATTCTACGGCCGGCGCGCACCCCGAAGGGCACCGAGGTGTGCACCGTCATCAAGCACGTGACGAAGCACCTGAGGCAGTATTGGCCGCACACCCGCATGGTGTGGCGCGGTGACAGTCATTATGGGCGCGTCGAAGCCATGGAATGGGCGGAGGAGAACGGCGCCGACTATATTTTCGGCCTTTCCGGCAACGCCGCGCTTGATGCGCTGGTCGCCGAGACCGCCGACAATCTGCGCTTCCATCATGCCAAGAGCAGCCAGACCAAGCTGCGCTCCTATGCAAGCTTCATCTATCAGGCCGGCAGCTGGACACGGCCGCGCAAAGTGGTGGCGCGGCTCGAGTGCTCGCTGCAGCCTGACACCGGCGAGGCGGCCACCTCAACCGGCATGCGCCAGGAGGTCGACATCCGCTATGTCGTAACCTCGCTCAAGGGCTCGGCACGGCATCTCTACGAGACTGTCTACTGCCAGCGCGGGCAGATGGAAAACCTGATCAAGCTGCACAAGGCGCAGCTGGCGTCCGATCGCATGTCGTGTCACAGCGCGACCGCCAATCAGGTGCGGCTCGTTCTGCACACCGCCGCGTTCTGGCTGATGCACGCCGTGCGATCCGCCATTCCGCCAACAGACCCGCTGGCGACCGCCGAGTTTGCCACGATCCGCGAGCGTCTGATCAAAATCGGCGCCCGGGTGATCGAACACATCGCGCGTATTCGCATTCAGTTGCCGACGAGTTGCCCTCAGCGCGCGCTGTTCCGCACCGTCGCGCTCGGCCTGATGCCATCCGGTCCGTGAGCCACCGGGCGCGATGCCGGCCGTCGTCGCCGCTCACGGCAGATCAACACCGACGCGTCGCACCGCGAGTTGCTCCAAAACCGATCCAGCCGGTCGGAGCGAACGTATGCGATTCGCCAACAAACGTGGAAAAACGCCCCTCGTCAGTAGAGTCTGAGGAGAGGCGCGGTGGCTTGAGGCATGGCCAATCGCTCCGTTTCCCCTCCCCGCTCGTCAAACCGGACGTGCGGAGCTACCGCATCCGGCTTTCCGACTGGCTTCATCGCAGGGCACACGTCGGCGGCCCAAGGTGCACGCGTCTCAGGCGAAGCACTCCGAGTCCTCCAAAGACTTGGTCGCCGGAGAATTTGCGGGTGCCGCGTCCTTGTACCTTGTGCCGTCTGGTAAGGAAGTGTCGAACGCGATCATAGACGTGATTGTCGATCGCCCGGTAGGCTTGCAGCCGAGTCCCGAAGCTGAAGTATGCAGACCATCCGCGCAGGAGGGCGTTGAGGCGGTCGCGTACCGTGTTCCAGGACCCGGTGTTGCCAGGTACCAGGAGTTCTCCGATCTTAGTCTTGATGCGTTGTACGCTCTTCTTGGATGGGCTCGCGCCCAGGTACCAGTGGCCATCCTTGCGGTAATAATGCGGGCCAAACGAATAGCCAAGGAAGGTGAAGCTTGCGGTCCGAGCGTCCTTCAGTGAGGTTTTAGCCTCATTGAGCGTCAATCCGAGCTTTGTCATCACGGCCTTTGTCCACGCCAGTGCCTCGGTCGCGTGCCCGCGACTAAGGATGACGAAGTCATCGGCGTAAGAGACGACATATGCCCGGAATGCCGCTTGACGTCCGGTCAACCGCCAGTGCTTGAGAAAGCGATTCATGTATATGTTGGCAAGCATCGGACTCGCGACCCCACCCTGGGGCGTGCCGCGAGTGCTGCGCTTGCCGCCCGTCATGCGTCGCTTCCCATCACTGCTCCGTTCCTCGACCGGCGCCTTCAGCCACATCTTGATCAGACGCAATACATGCCGATCAACGATGCGTCGGGCTAACGATGTCAGAAGGGCGGAGTGTGGAATGCTGTCGAAATATTCGACAGGTCCGCATCGACGACATCGGTGTAGCCTCGGCAGATGAGCCGGTGTACTTCCTTGACCGCACCGGTTGCATCCCGACCGGGCCGGTAGCCGTAGGCACTGTTTTCCAAGTCTGCCTCGAAGATTGGTTCCAGCACCAGCTTGGTTGCGGTCTGGACCACGCGATCCCGAATTGTCGGAATACCGAGTGGACGCTCGCCGCCTCCAGGCTTAGGGATCATCACCCGTCGCACCGGTGCTGGCCGATATGTCTTCGAGAGCAGTTCCTCACGCAGGCCCACGAGCCACATCTCAATGCCCCGCGATTCGATATCCGCGAAACTTTCTCCATCGACGCCCGGTGCACCAGCATTCGCGCTGGCGAGCGCATAGGCGTGCCGGAGAATGTCTTCTCGGCATATCTTGTCGTAGAGCAAATAGAAGCGGTAGTTGGGCTCCGTCTTCGCCTTGCGATAGAGCTTTCTCTGAAGGGTCCGGATCTTTTCGGGTGTTTCCAGGCTCATCGCCAATCGCCGTGTCCTCGCCAACTTCGAAAGCGAACCAGAAGTCAGGGTCCTTCCCTCCACCGGCATTACCCGGCTTCAACAGTACGACTGACCCTGTCCGACTCCCGCCAAGAACCGCCGTCTATCACGACGTTGAGGCCGCTACCCCCGCCCACGACGGGTCTCCCCCGATTACCCGCATCACCTTTTCGACGTGCCACGCCCATTACCCCGGCGAACCGAAACGGGTGCTCGTGTCGATTTCTTCCCCGTCCGCGCGGCCTTCCCCGTTATGCAGGCGGGTCGGCGTTCGCGCCTTCACTTTCGAGGCCTGCTCAGGCTTCACTCACGTTGTGGCCCGTCGAATTGCTCAGCCGCCAAAGCGGCCTTTGTCACGAGGCTTCGGCCCAACCAGTTACCCAGCCGAGCCGCTCGTCAGCTACCAGTCTATCGACAACTTCCTGGGTGGAATCTTCCTCCACTGGTGATACGCGCCGTCGGGGCGCACTGCATAATCCGGGCTAACTGCGACCTTTATTTGTTTTACCCCATGTGCCGCGCCCCGCAGACCGCCTGCACGGTCCGGAACCGCAATAGGGAGATGTAATCGTGTTCTGTGACCAAAGGCGCTCTACACCCGTTACTCACACACCGCGCGTTTTCAACCGCCCCGCTCGTCGCAGCGCTGAATTAAAGTCCCGCAACGCAACGAGAAACCGAAGCGCCCCTCCCGGTTCGAAGGGGGTTTTTACCGCGGCGAACTGGCCAGTCGCGCTTCGCTCCACCACAGTATTTCTATTTCGCCTCCGGGAATGGCGCAGTTCCCGCAAATCCCGACGACAGCCGGCATTAAAGAGGAACCACGCGGCGGCTGCGGGCGCGGGCAGGAGTTGGCGCAACAAATGCGGCCACTAAATTAGCGATCACTGTCGCGGCGGAAGGATTTTTCATTGAAGGCTTCCAAGATCGTCTTGCCGCAGCCGATCGCACCTTCCAGCAGGATGATGTTCACCTTCCAGCAGGATGATGTTGCCGAAACACAAGCCGGGAGGGATCAAGCAAAGCTTGCCCTCGACGAGCTGGAATGACGAGTTAGTGGGCTTTTGCGTCGCTCATTCCACCCGCGTCCATGCGTGTATATTGGCCATATGTTGGACACGGTATCGTCGTAAAATTACAACGTATTGATTGTATTTGTTTTTTAGTATCAGGCCGACGCCTCTTTTCCGCCTTGAGAATGCGGCCGGTATAGACACCGGCGATGCGGAATGCGTCTTCAGCAATGCCCCCGTAGCTTATGAGACCACCTGCCGCTACGAACCGGCGAGCCTGAAAGATCGCGGGCACCCTATGAAGCAGAGCCAGTTGGGCCAGTTTTTCCATCTGGTTGAAAAACAGTCCATCACCAGCAATCACAAGCCCGGCTGCACGCAATTGAGCCATTGCTGAGAAAGCTGAATCGAATTCGCTTTCGGCCCTCGCGTGCAGGGTAATGAGCTGCAGTCCAAGGATGCGGGCAGCATCCTGCACTTCTCTCAACTGGGTTTCGGTGGCAGGGTTTGTTGGATTAACAAGGAGCGCTACTTTGGCAGCATTGGGGACAAATTCGTGCAGCAATTGGAGCCGCTTTGGTAATATCTCCCCGTTCAAATTAGTTGCGCCAGTAAGATTGCCAGCGGGCCGGTTGAGGCTCGTGACCAGCCCAAGTTGCACAGGGTCGCCGCCGATAGCGAAGACGATTGGAATTGTCGTGGTTGCGGCTTTCGCGGCCAGAATGGCGGGAAGGGCGCCAACCGCGGCGATTACAGCCACCTTGCGGCTTACGAGATCGGCCGCCAATCCCGGCAGTCGCTCATAGTGGTCTTCTGCTCCGCGATACTCAATCGCGACGTTCCGGCCCTCAACATAGCCGGTTTCATTGAGGCCTCGGCGGAAGGGCGCCACGCTCGCTTCGATGATCGAACCGTTGTAGAGAAATCCGATGACCGGCAGCACCGCTGGCCGTTGGGCGAACGCGGACGGTGTCCAAAGCAATGGCGAAGCCGACGCGGCAAGTCCTGCAATGAATTCCCGCCGTATCATTGATCAAACCCGAAGCTTGGCACACGTGGACAGGCGTCGCTTCGCAACGCGGCGCCTGTGTACGAAAGACCTGTAAGCCCGACGCTCACGCCAGACGCAGGCCATCAGCCCCTGCTCGCGGTCCAGTAGCCGGTGCACGACCCCTGCGAGCCAGCGCCGGCCCACAAGCCACGCCCGGCATTGCCGCGCAGCCGCCCACTTCCGCTCGCGGTCTGGCTGCCGGCGGAAACACTCACCCTGACGGCACCACTCGGCGTCACGCGGCCGCTCACATCATAGCCGCCATAGCCGTATACGATGCCGTCGCGGATCTGGAGGCCAAAGCCCGCGCCGGAGCCGCAGGCGCCGCGTGTGGTCGTGATCTGGACGTGCCAGGCGCCGTCATACGGGTTGGGACCGCGTGCGTTTGCGACGGAAGTCGCGAAACTCGCGGCAATCGCCGTAGCGGCGAGGACCGGAAACCGTGGGATTCTCATTGCAGCTTTCCCTTTGACAAGATTGGTATCGCGAGATCGTCACCCGAGCGGTGACTGGGATGCCCCCCAAGATCGGATTTCACTGCGCGTGGCGCACCACCAGCACCGAACACTTGGCGTAACGAACCACGTGTCCGGCATTGGACCCGAGGAAATAGGTCTTCATCGCCGGCCGGTGCGAGCTCATGACAATGAGATCGGCGTGGGTCGATTCCGCCTCTTCGAGCACCTCATGATAGATGCCCCCCTGCCGGACCGCTACGGCTATTCGCTCGGCAGCAAGCCCGCTCTCCCTGGCGATGATCGCCACCGCCTCGAGGGCCGCCTCGCGCTGCTGCGCATCGAAATCCGGCGGAACGTATTCCGCCAGCATGGCCGGTGTCGCAGGCAGTACGTTCAAAAGGCGCACCGAGCCGCCGGATGTCCTGGCGAGGGAGACCGCCGTCTCGATCGCCGCATTGGCGAGATCGGTATCGGCGAGATCGAGCGGGACCAGGATGCGCTTGAACATGGTGGTATCCGTCACCTCACCGGGATGCGTTCAGTTTGAATCTCGCCCGCTCGGTTCTCCTTGATTTTTCACATGATCTTCGCCCGAAAGGTCTGCAACCTTTCGGGACCCTGCGCCAGCGCAACCGCATTGGTCGGCTTGCGCGCATCCCGCAACACCCTTGTAATTGAAGTCCGTCAACTGGTCGAGGCTGCGATCTCGCGCGGCGTAACGTAACGCTCGAGCCTGCCAGACTGCTCGTGAATGCGGCTCCAGCTCGAAACCGCGAAATCGATCACCGCAAGCGCCCCGGTCGGGAATTTCTCCCGCAAACGCTCACGCAGCTCGACGTCCCCCGCAGCCACGAGCAGGTCGGCCGCGTCGTGCAGCCCGGGGTTATGACCGACCAGCAACAGGGGCAAGGCCTGCACCTTCTGTTCGCGAATAATGGACAAAATCACCTTCGCCGACGCCAAATACAGGCGGTCTGCGACCACGAATGAAACAGCCTCCGGCCAATTCTCCGCGGCTTCCGCCAGCGTGTCTCGGGTGCGGCGGGCCGGCGAGCAGAGGACAAGTTTCGGCACCAGGCCGTGATGGGCGATGTAGCCGCCCATCAGGCGCGCCGCAGCCTGGCCGCGCTCGCCAAGTGGGCGCAACTCATCGGCCATGCCGGGCGGCCGGTCCGACTTGGCATGGCGCAGCAGCAGCAAACGGAGCATGACCAGATTCCATTTCCGCCGTCTCAGGGCTCGCGCGAAAATAACTCTACGACACTCGGCAGAAATCAGCAGGTTGGGACCGCAAACGGCCCTCCGACCGGTTCGGTTATTTTCGCAGTTACCCTCAATCCAGCCCAGCTTGGAGCTTATTGCAAGCGCTGCGCTGTTGCCGAAGCAGCCTTGCACAGGGACGCGCAGGCAAGCGGACCCGAAGCCGCCGCAAACATGGTATGTTGTCGAGGGGGCCGCGTCGCCTCGGCGCAGCGATCCGTTTTTCCGCGCAATGTGAGGTGCGATGCAGAAGGACATTGAACCGGAATTCGGTGGAACTTGGTATTGCAGCACGACCGAGCTGCCGGCGCCGCGACCCGTCCTCAGTTTCGACTTGGACGTCGATGTCTGCGTCATTGGCGGTGGCCTGGCCGGCCTTACGGTGGCGCGCGAATTGGCACGTCGCCGGTGGTCCGTCGCCCTCATCGAGGCAAAGCGGCTGGCTTGGAACGCCTCCGGCCGCAATACCGGATTCGTGCTGCCGGGCTTTGCCGAACGGATCGATAAGGTCGTCGAACGGATCGGCATGCCGACCGCGAAGGCGCTTTGGACCCTGTCCCAGGCCGGCGTTGAATATGTGCGTGACGCGATCGCCGAGCTCGGCATTGCGACGATTAAGCAAGGCCGGGGCTGGCTCGATGTCTCCAAGGTGCCGGCCACAAAGGAGGCGTTGAACGAGATCGGCCTTATTGGCCAGGAATTCGGGACAGAGACCGAATTCTGGCCGACCGAGCGCGTCCGCGATGTACTGAAAAGCAACCGCTACCATTTCGCGGTTCATTATCCGCGGGCATTCAACATCAACCCACTGGCCTATGCGCTGGCGTTGGCGGCGGCCGCAGAACGTGCGGGCGCCCAAATCTTCGAGTACACGCCGGCGATCGAACTCGATGCTGCAGGCATCCGAAAGCGGATCGTCACTCCGAAAGCAAAGCTGCGCTGCAACTGCGTCGTGCTCGCTGGCAACCGGCACATCGGGCCGGTGGCACAGCGGCTCTCCGATGCGCTGGTGCCGATCACGTCCTGGACCGGCGTCACCAAACCGCTCGGTCCTGCTCTCGCGAGCGCGATATCGTTCACTGGCGCCATCAGCGACTCCCGCTACGCCAATTATCATTATCGGGTGGTCGGCTCGGATCGCTTGATGTGGAGCGGCGCCGCCGCGGCGCATCGATTCGGCCGCCGGCGGATCCGACGCCAACTCGAACACGCGATTCAAGCCACCTACCCGCAACTCGGTTCGATCGAATTCGAGAGCTTCTGGGCGGGCGAATCCGGCTTTGCGGTCCACCGGATGCCGCAGGTCGGCGAAGTGATGCCCCATGTCTGGCTCGCAAGCGGCTTCGGTGGGCAGGGGCTCAACACCACCGCGATTGCCGGCGAACTCGTCGCGCGCGCCATCGCCGAGAACGACGACACGTGGCGCGTATTCATGCCGTACGAACTCGTCTGGGCCGGGGGCACCCTGGGCCGCGCAGTGGCGCAAGCCGCTACGTGGTGGTCCCATCAGAAGGAAGCAGCCGCTGCTCGAATGGCCCAGCGCCGTGAGGAGTTGAGCCTGCGCCGCCGCCGCGAAGCCGGAGAGTTGCCGGCGCACCCGCCGCGTCCGGCCTATCGCGTCGTCACCCCTTCGTTCATGCGAGGGTTGCCGCACCGGCGTGCCGCGGTGCTGCTAGAGGCTGAGAAGGCGTCACCGGCTCTCCAGCCGGCGCCTCAATCCTCGGAACGCGCGCCGGAGATGGCCGTGTATCATTTCGCGCCGGTACCGATCCAAGAGGTGTTCGCAGCGCCGGTCGATCCCACGTTTCCTCGAAAGGCGTGGTCGCAACGCGACGCCGGCGTGACGCAATCGGATATGGCGGAAGAACACGGCCCGGTGCCGGCGGTCGAGGAGACTCGCGTGGAGAACGTCGGCCGGCGCCCGATTTCCGCGCCCGTGGATCAGGCCTGGTCGTCCGATCGCCGGCCGCCGACGCGGGCACGCGAGCAGCTCTTGCGTCGCGCGGACGAAGGACCCCAGCCCGACTGGGAGCCACCGGGAGTGGCCAATCTCTAGAGTGGGATGCGTTCAGCTTGATCGCCCGCCGCTCGGTTCTCTTTGATTTCGCGTCTGGTCTTTGTCCGAACGTCGGCAAGGTGTATCCACGCGCGCAGCTACAGAATTCATTGGTGACACGTGTTCAGGGTAAGACTTCGCACTCCGTGGAACGCTGAGAAGCATCGGAAATTTGAGCGGCTGAAACGTTTTGAACAATTGATATTTCTAATGTACGAGAATGCCCTTTATCGACGACCGACCTCGGACGAGTTGGAGATGTGGCTCAGTCATCATGCCCGGTTTTTTGATCCTGTTGATTTCGTTGAGACCATCTTCAAATCAGACGAGTTTGAAACGCTCCACCGCCTGAGCAAATTGATTCCCGACCCGCCTGGGCATTATCACTCCCCGGTCGTGGACCCATTCCAACTCGAACGCGAGGGATTTAGAATTGATCGAAACGTTCCAGCTTAAATCCTTGCGCCCCGTAAATATCCCAACGGACGCCATGGAAGCACGCTGGAACCGGGGACTCCCGTTCTTGACTTCGTGTCCTTTTCCTGAAGAAAAGCTCATCGGTCGCAGATACTACACCGATAACGAGGTCTACAGCACTGGCGACTCGTTGATCCTTTTCATGATGCTGAACGAATTCCGTCCACAAAGGATCGTAGAAATTGGATCCGGTTTTTCATCCGCGTGTATGCTCGATTCCGCCGAGCACATCGGCATCCAGCCGACCTTCACTTTTATCGAACCTGATCCCGAGCGCTTGCTGGCCCTTATCGACAAGAAAGATCTGCTGCATTGCACGATCATCGCCAAGCCTGTTCAGAGAACGGAACTCGCTACGTTCACGTCTCTGCAAAGCGGAGATTTGCTTTTTATAGACTCGACGCACGTCAGTAAAACTGGAAGCGATGTAAACTTTGAGCTTTTTGACATATTGCCGGCCCTCAACCAAGGCGTGCTCGTTCACTTTCATGACGTGTTTTATCCATTTGAATATTTGGAGCACTGGATATTCGATGTGAGGCGGTCATGGAACGAAAACTACATTTTGCGTGCATTTCTAATGTACAATCGAGCTTTTGAGATTCTGTTTTTCAATGACTACTTTGCACGCCAACACCGAAAGCTGGTTGAGCAAACCTGTCCCCGAATGCTTCTCAACCCCGGAGGCGGTTTATGGCTGCGGAAGAACTGCACTCCCAGCGCATGATCCCGTAAAGTTGCAGACTTTTCGGACAAGATCATGCGCAAATCATCAACGCATCCGTCGTCGAGCGCAGTCCGCGACGGATGCGCAAAGGAGCTCGAGCGGGAGGCGATTCAACCTGAACGCATCCCGCTCTAGTTATGCCAACGTTCTGTTATCAACTATGAACAGCCAACCTCAGCCCATTGCCGTCTGCGGCAGGAGGGAGGAATTTCCAAGGCTTTTCGACCCGCGGCGGGCAGGCGAGGATCCGCCGCGTATCTACCAGCGATAGATTAGGATTGTATCGCGGTTCGTTCGTGAGCCACACCCCCCGTCTTGCTCGAAAGCGATTCCGTTCAGCAAGTACGGCCTTGCTCGGTGGTCCATCACCACGCGTGGCGCGTTCGAAATGAAACATTTCGGCATGGGGCGAGAACAAGATTCGAAAGCCCCTGTCGCGCAGCCTCAAACAAAAATCGATGTCGTTTAATTCTATAGCATAAGACTTGTCCATCCCGCCGACATCCAAATACACGGACCGCCGAGTTACCAGGCACGCTCCAGTGACGGCAGACATTTCCTGTGTAACGGACGCCAGGTTAAATGGCCCTGGGTCGCTTCGCAAGTTGCCGCGAAACAGGTGATCTACCGTTCCACGCATGCCCAATACCGCCCCCGCGTGTTGAATGGTGTTATCCGGATAGTAAAGCTTCGCACCAACTGCGCCGACGTCGGCTTTAACCGCGAGACTTACCATTTCAAACAGCCAATCAACGTTGATCACATCGACATCGTTGTTGAGTAATGCCAGGACTGTTCCGCGCGCCCTCTTCGCAGCGAAGTTGTTGATTTCCGCAAAATTGAATGGCTTCTGGAAATTCACGATATTTACGCGGTGATCATTTTTCAAGCCGGCTAAATACGTGTGCGTGTCGCGCTCCCGGCTGCCATTGTCGACAACGATGACATCGAAGCTCGGGTATTCGGTTCGATGCAGTAGTCCGCCTAAGCACCGACGCAAAAGGTCACACCGATCACGAGTTGGTACTATGACAGTGACGGGTGGAGGTTCGCTTAGAGACCGCCGCACCACTAGGCCGAACGGCCCGACTTCTATCTTTCCCTTTTCACCGCGGCGGGCGATCTCTTCGGCCACGATGCGGCATCCTGCGCCAATGTCGTTCCTCTCGCGAATCGACTGGGACCCCAGATGGCAAAGAATAAAGGGGATGTGGCAAATCTTGTTGGATCCGACCATGTTGGTGACGCGCAACGTCAAGTCCCAGCGCCACGCCGCGTCAAGTAGCATTTCGGGCTGCATTTTCCTGAGAAAATCCGTTAGATATGCAACAGAACTCCCCAAGTAATTGTTTGAAAGAATCAGTTCGGAATCCCAATCTGGTTTAAAGAAAGGATTACATCGACCATCGTGGAAAAATTCATCGTCGTCCCCGTAAATGAGGGCGGCATCGCGGCGTGTCACCGCAGCCCGAGCAAAGAGATAGAGCGCATGCGGACTCAGGGCGTCGCCGGCGTTGAGGATTACCAGATATTCCCCCCGGGCGGCGCATAGCGCCGTGTTGAACAAGTCTGTAGTATCTCTTGAGCGTACATGCAGCATGCGTATGGGCGTGGCGCAATTTTGAGGAAATTGCGCCGCGCAATCGCGAGTGCAGGCCACCAAAATCTCTGTCTCGGAATATATTTGCGAACGAATAGATTCAACGGAGACCGACAGTTGGTTCGCAGCGCCGCCTGTAAAGTCGATCAGCACCGATATCAGCGGGCGAAACTGCCACCCGGCGATGTCTGCGAGAATTTGCCGGCAATCCGTCTCCGAAAGGCGTTCATATTGGTCTATCCAGGTGTCATATTCGCGTTGGCGCGTGGTTAATGCCAAATCCTCTGTACGTGTCGATTCTGCGCCGCGCCGACGTGCCGTGCCAACGCGCTTTCGAAGAGAGGCGATCGTACGCTCAACCAGGCGAACGGGCGCGGAACAGCGATAGCTCCAACTCGCCTTCAGCTCTTCGATGCGAGCGGAGAGACGCTGTATTTCTTGGCGCGCCTCATGAAGTTGATCCGCCAGGTCGCGTATTGCGCGATGGTCAACCCCTCCGCCGTTTTCGTGGAATCGGTCCATGATCACGCCGTGGCCGCTTGATTGGGCTTTAGCATGCTAACACATAGCGAGTGACGGTGGCCACTCAGCGCAATCTCAGATAAACGTCCGAAATCCTGGCAGGAACGGGTGGCGAGGGGCGACGAGATCGCGTGGCTGATGCAACCAACGAAAATTATAAAGGATGAGCCATGAGCTATCGCGGCGTCGCCATGCCCAATGATATTGCAGATGAGTTTCGAAGGCGACGTCTTGCCTGGCTTCTAGCGCGGTTTCCGGTCATATTGAAGCGCGGCGCGTAGGGTCGGCGAAATCGCCCGCCGCCTTCTTTCCATTGGCATAAACTCTTGGTGGCGATTTCGCCCACGCGGTCGGCCGATTTTTCATAGCTCCGACAGCGTGGGCAACGCGCCTATTTGTCGTACAATTGCCCAGATCGTGTAAGCGCGTTGCCCACCCGACAATTGATTTGATTCCATCTAAACGGATCATGCGCCAGGTCACACCAGCGATCGAGCGCACGTCAGCTGCGATATTGCGCGTCCGTGACCTTTTCCATCCAGTCGACGGCTTTGCCGTTCAAGGTTTCCTGTATGGCGATGTGCGTCATCGCCGTTGTCGGCGTTGCGCCGTGCCAGTGTCTTTCACCGGGCGAGAACCCGACGACGTCACCGGGGTGGATTTCCTGGACCGGACCGCCCTCGCGTTGCGCCCAGCCACAGCCCGCGGTCACGATCAGAGTCTGACCGAGTGGATGCGTATGCCAAGCGGTGCGCGCGCCCGGCTCGAAGGTGACACGCGCGCCAGCCACACGGGCCGGATCGGTGGGCTGAAACAATGGGTCGATGCGGACCGTGCCGGTGAAATAGTCGGCGGGTCCTTTGCCGGATGGCTGACTGCCGTTCCGCTTGATCTCCATCGGAACCGCGCTATTTCGCCCAGTCGTACAGGGGTTTCCCCTTGTCGACGGTATGGACGGTGAACAGGATCAGGTTGCCGGGGCCGATGACCTTGAACCCGCCATGGACGACATCGCGAAGGTTGAGGATCGGTGCGCCTGTCGCCAGCATGGTCGGCGGCTGGCCGGGGTTCTGCACCATCGCACCTTGGACGACATAGCCGGCCTCGACGCCGTGATGCAGGTGACGAGGGAGCTCGTCGCCCGGCTTGTATTCGCTGATGGAGCTGATGACTTCCATACCCTGCGCACCCGATAGATCGACGCGGCGAAGCTCCTTGCGTTGTGGTAAATCCTGCGCTTGCGCAGAAACGGCGAACGCCAAGCTGAAAGCTGCAACAAACAAAGATAAACGAAGCGACATGATTTCCCTCCTTGAGTTTGGTTACCCGCGAAATAAAATAATTGAATCATTGCTATGGCAGTTCGTCCGGGCTGCCCATTCCTTCCAGATCGCGCGGCAGTTGATTTCGCGAGGGCCCTTGGCCGCGAGACCGAACCGGTCTCGATCGTCGCCGATCCGTTTCGCCGCGATTGGC
Source organism: uncultured Alphaproteobacteria bacterium (assembly GCA_963844635.1). Classification (GTDB taxonomy): domain Bacteria; phylum Pseudomonadota; class Alphaproteobacteria; order Rhizobiales; family Xanthobacteraceae; genus JAJPKK01. Next base: position 1,773,928 of record CAWJPD010000003.1, on the reverse strand, counting down.
GCCCGCGCCGCCCGCCTGCGTTTGAACCGCTCGTGTCGGACGTCGGTATTCATCACCCTCTGCGCGGTGATGGCGGCAAGAGCGAGCGGCCTCATCGAGAGGCTTCATTTACATGCCGGTGTATCCCTGATGTCGAGCTGGGACATCGTGCCCGCCACGACGAAATCGCCGTAGTCGAGCTGGAGCGCACGAGAAATTCCGTTCTCGTAAAGCTCGAACCCGATCGAATATACGGGCGTCTGGTCTCCCGAGTTACTGCCTTGCTCAAAATAGCTGATCGTCACCGGCCAGCGCTTGAGGCCGTCCAAGGCCGCTTGACCGATGGCCGCATCGTCGGGCTTTTTTTCCTCAGGCGCCAGCTCGTGGCCGATCACGGTCAGGGTGTTGAACACCTTCTCCCCGTTTTCGGAGCCATCATAGATCGGCAATTCGAGCAGCGTCTTGCCGGCCTGTGCCGCCTCGATGATGAGGCGCATCTGTTCGGACGGAAACGCGATCTTGGGATCGATCGGAAAGTTCTTTTCCTTCGGCTTGGTGAGCTTCACTGCGACGCCGGAACCGCTGCGGTCGGCGTTGCCGTCAACCGCGTCCACGGTCCGATCGTTCACGATATTTTCCGAGTTGAAGCGGAAGGACTTGGCGTCGCCATCTTCCCAGGTTGCGGCGCGCAGGTCCGACAGCGCGATCTTGCCTTCACCGCTGTTGATCTCCGACACCTGCCGGAACTGGAGGGAATAGCCCTCGCACACGCTCCCGGAGAAATCATAAAGAATGCGCCCGCGCACCGCCTCGACAGCACGCGAGCCGCGCGAGCGCGCGAGCTTAAGGTCATAAACCGCGCGATGCGGCACCAGCACGACCTTGCTCGCGGCTGGCGCCGGCGCCGACGAGATGAGGCACGATCCGGCAACCAGAGCGGCGGCAGCCCGCGTGGCGATCGTGACAAAAGCTGCGCGCTCCATCGAACCTCCCGATTAAGCGGAAACGAGGATCTCGGCGGGTCGAGGCCGCCAAGCGCCACCATAGGAGCCATGGCGTTGCGGCGCAACCATTGTCCGCCGGGGTCGCGTCTCGCGACGGCGTGGGATCGGTCGCGCGAAATTACGCATGAAATTCGCGCATTTGCCTAGATCGCAGGCTTATGCCGTTGACGTGACGCTTGGGCCATCGGCTCTGGCCGCGCGCGCCTCGGCGCGGTAGCTGCTGCTGGCGCATGACCCCGAAAATTGCAGCCCCTCCGGACCAAGACCATGCGCAAAAGCAAAGGGAATTGAGCGCGAGGTCGCTTCAAGCTGAACGCGTCCCGCTCTGGCGTGCACCCGGGCACGCGAGTCCCCGTGGTCCTGCGGCTTGCAAGGACTGCGGCAATCGGCGATGGTTTACGTGGGGAGATGGGGGGAGACAATGACGGGGACTATCGACAAGAGGCTGGAAGAGCTTGGGATCGAGTTGCCGACGCCAGCTGCTCCGATCGCCAACTATGTCGGATTTGTACGAACCGGCCGGCTGCTCTTCGTGTCGGGGCAATTGTGTCTCGCGAGCGGTGAGTTGGTTGCCAGGGGAAAGCTTGGGGCGCAGGTGAGCCTCGAACAGGGTCACGCGGCCGCGCGCGCGAGTGCCGTCAATGTGCTCGCTCAGGTGCGGGCGGCCCTTGGCGACCTCGACAAGGTGATACGCGTCGTTCGTCTCGGCGGCTTCATCAACTCAACACCAGATTTCGTCGATGGCCCGAAGGTGATGAACGGCGCCTCAGACCTGATGGTCGCCGTATTCGGCGACAAAGGCCGACACGCTCGCACCACGGTCGGCGTTGCCTCGTTGCCGGTTGATGCGGCAGTCGAGGTCGAAGGCACGTTCGAAGTCTCCTGACCGATTGCCGCAGTCAATGCAGCAGGAAACGCGGCGCGATCAGCGCCATTGCGCCATCTTTGCTCGCCGTGGGGAGAGGGGTTATGTTCGGCAATGCCGCCGCTCTGCGGAGTTGGTAACTGCCGTAAGCGTCGCGAACCGGATTACGGTCGACGGGATTATCAGCCGGAATGCTCCACAAGCCTGCCCAAAACCCTGCACCCGCATCGGTCTCGGATCTGCGCGTACGCGTTCTGTCTACCATCGGCGATATCCCGGCGGCGTCATGGGACGGCTGCACCGGCCTCGGGCAACGAGCCAACCCGTTCACACGCTACGCTTTCTTGCGCGCGCTCGAAGACTCCAAGTCGGCGACGGCGCGCACCGGTTGGCAGCCGCAGCATATTGTCGCCGAAGCAGCGGACGGCAGCGTTATCGGTGTGGCACCGTGTTACCTGAAGTCACATTCGCGCGGCGAATATGTTTTCGACCGCGGCTGGGCCGAAGCCTATCAACGCGCCGGCGGCAGCTACTATCCGAAGCTCCAGGTCGCGGTGCCGTTCACGCCGGCCACCGGGCGTCGCCTGCTTACGGCACCAGGCATCGAGACCGCGATGGCCGAGTCGCTGCTTGCACAAGGCCTGGTTGAGCTGTGCCGATTGCGGGACGCGTCATCGGTCCACGTCACCTTCCTGACGGAATCGGAACTGCCCGCGCTCAACGGGCGCGGCTTCCTTACGCGGACCGACCGGCAGTTCCACTGGCAAAACGCAGGGTTTGACTGCTTCGACGACTTTCTCGCGGCGCTGTCCTCGCGCAAACGCAAAGCCATCAGGCGCGAACGACGCGAGGCGCTTGCGAACGGCATCACTGTCGAATGGCTCACCGGCCGCGACCTCACCGAGACAGCCTGGGACGCGTTTTTCGCCTTTTATATGGATACCGGCTCGCGCAAATGGGGCACTCCCTATCTGACGCGCGAATTCTTTTCTCTCGTGGGCGCCGCCATGGCCGAGGAGACCGTCCTCATCATGGCGAAGCGCCGCGGCCGATTTATTGCCGGGGCGATCAATTTCATTGGCGACGGCACTCTGTTTGGCCGTCATTGGGGCGCGATCGAGCACCACCCCTTCCTTCACTTCGAGGTCTGCTATTATCAGGCGATCGACTTCGCCATCGCGCACAAGCTCGTGCGCGTGGAGGCCGGGCTCAGGGCGAACACAAGCTTGCTCGCGGCTACCTACCGAAAATGACTTGGTCGGCCCACTACATCTCCGATCCGGCGCTGCGGCGCGCGATCGACGATTACCTCGCGCGCGAACGCGCCTATGTCGAGGCCGCCGGCCGCGAACTCCGCGAGGCAAGCCCGTTCCGCCGGGACCCCGCCGAGGAAGAATTCGCTGGCGAAGACGCCGGGTTTTGATTCAAGTCTGCATTGTTGTCGCCGCATCGCGAGCCGAAAGCCGCCTCGGCACGCCAGCCGACCAGGCTCGCGCGGCATGTCAAAGCAAAACTGACTAAATCACGTTGACGATACTCATTCTTGCTCGACCGCGCCAAGCTCATTAGAGTTGTCCATCACGGTCGCTCGTCCACTGATTTTGGAAGTTCGAACCATCACGCTGCTAGATCAAGCTCGTACGACCATGTGTGGACGACCGCATCGCGATTGAAGGTCCTCCTTGGAGTTCCGTGCGCAATGATCGTCGAGGATTTGTTAGATCGCGGTATGGACAGGACAGGCGGCACCGATCAACTTGAAGGACTCGATGAATTCGCGGCTGCGGTCGCGATCCTGCGTTTCGTAAGCTGCGGCTTGAATTGGACTTAAGCTGTGAACAGAGCCGAAGCCGCTTCGCACCTTAGTCCCGAACGGAGACATTTTTTGCATTCGCAGGATGTCGCTGCGCTGAGTTCCGACTTGCTTGAACCACTTTTCTGGCCGGCTGAGCGCATTGATCAACCCAGCGCGTGGTGGCCCCATGTCCCATTTGCAGTTTGGACGATCAAAGTCTGCGCGCCCCGTCTCTTTGTAGAACTTGGTACCTATACCGGGGTCTCATATTCGGCCTTCTGCGGGGCTGTTGCGCGAACTAGGGTTGGCACCCGCTGTTATGGCATAGACAGCTGGGCCGACGATGAGCATCGCGGCTGCTGCGGGAAAGAAATATACGACGATTTCCGACAATTCCATAATAAACATTTCTCGACCTTCTCCGAGCTTATCAGATCGGCGTTCGATGAGGCGGTGACTGCTTTTGAGAACGACAGTGTTGACCTGCTTCACATTGTTGGCCTGAACACCTATGAGGCCGTGAAGCACGATTACGAAACGTGGCGCTCGAAACTCTCACCTCGCGGAATTGTTTTGTTTCATGACACAAACGTCGCCTTTGGAGTCGGTCGGCTATTCACTGACTTATCGGAGGAACACCCACATTTTAAATTTTTACAAGGTCATGGTTTAGGCGTGATCGCAGTCGGGGCCGATGCACCTGCCGCAATCTTGGACCTGTGCGGGCTGTCATCAGATCGCGAGATTTGGGCGATCCGGGACCGTTTCGCTTCCCTGGGCGCTCGTTGGTTCCACACGCATGAAAGCAATCGAACTCGGTGGGCAGATTGCGGATTTGCATGCAAGAAACAAGGAGCTTCATGCAGCTGTTTCGGACCAACGGGAGCGAGCCGCCGACATAATCTCTGATAAGAAAACTGAGATTTCGTCGCTGACAACTGAATTGTCTTCTCTGCGTGCCTTCAACGACCACCTGATCACCATGGTTTCCGAGCTGTCGGCTCGCTTCGCAAGGCAGAGCGAAGGTCCTTCGCCCTCTATCCGCAAAAAAGCCACACAGACTTCCGTCGCTGAACTGCTCGGCATTCGAAAACGCAGGCGGAAGCGACGTGCCACATTCGACCACCACGTCGGCATAATTCTGCGTTCAATGTTTTTTGACTCGGACTTTTATTTGGCAACCAACCCCGACCTGCGCCATCTCGGGGTAGACATTGCGAGCCACTACCTCCAACATGGTGGTTTTGAGGGACGAGACCCGGGACCGTTTTTCTCCAGCGCGGAATATTTGAGGGCGAATGCAGACGTCAGAAAGCAGAAGATCAACCCTCTTCTACACTACGAACTCTATGGTCGCAGTGAAGGACGTCCACCGCCACTGACACTGCCCCTTAACGTACGATATTGGAACAAAAAAACATTCTTTCCGGCCAAAGAAGCAAAGCAACACGGAAACAATCTGGCGGTCCATCCAAACTTGGAAGTTGACTGCTTGCCCGACCTAGCCGTTTCCGTGTCCATTGTAATTCCTACCCATAACGCCGGACCTGAACTCTATTGGCTTGTACGCCGACTCCAATCTCAGCAGGGGCTTCGTTCAATCGAAGTAGTGATTGTCGAACTCGGGATCGGAAGACGACACTCTCGGCATTGCCGATAGGCTCGGGTGCAAGCTGGTAACCATCCGGAAGGACGATTTTTCTCACAGCGATTCGCGAAACCTGGGTGCCGCCGCCGCTTCCGGCGAGTTTTTGCTGTTCATGGTTCAGGACGCTTATCCGATAGGCGATCGCTGGCTCTATGGGCTGCTTAGATGCCTGACCCACCCTCAGTCACATGAAGCTCGAATGTCCGCCGTTTCTTGCGCTGAATACCCGCGCTCAGACTCTGGAATTGTTTTACGATGTTCTTTTGAAAAACCACTACGATTTCCTGGAATGCAGCAACGGTGATCGGCTGGGCCGCTTCCTTTCTGAACGGCACGGCGACCTGCGAACTCAAGGGCAGCTCAGTAATGTTGCTTGTGCAATATCACGCGACCTGTTTAATCGCTACAGGTTTCAAGGCGAATATGCCGAAGACCTCACCCTGGGACTCATGTTGATTCGCGACGGTCATCAAATTGGGATGCTATCCTCGATTCGCGTGGTGCATTCTCATCGAAGACCAGTAAATTATTATTTACGACGGTCGTTCGTAGATGTCAGCTTCTTGTTCGGTTTATTCAAAGACATGATTGCGCCTCCCGTCGATTGCATCATTGGGTCGATGCAGTGCGCTACCTTCATATGGGGCAGATTGTCGGCGTTACAACTCAGCAACAATAACAAACACATGTCTCCGGTTCAGTTGCTTCGTAACATTGTGGTGGGCATAACCGCTGCGGACCTGTCATCGTGCGCCAGTACAATCAACGCGACAAAGGGATTCGATTATCCTGCTTTCAGCATATGGCTGGAAGAATTGAACAAATTTATTGTAATCGGCCGTTTGACGTCCTCAGAGGGGCAACGCACCGCCAGCATGATCCACACCCGTCAAATGTTTGTCGACAGGCTTACGAATTTGGCGTCCTTCGTGGAAGACACTTACCAAATATTGGATGAGTTCGTCGAACAAGAAATATGGGAGGCGGTCCGAAAATCGTTAGCTATGGTAATAGGATCGCAGTTAGCTTTCTACAGCATAGATGTAGGAAAGACTTCTAAAGGTATTGCGGTCGCTGAACTTGTGCGTGATTTGAAGCGTATCATGTCGGCTGACATCTGATGCGACTGCTGTTCATCGTTCATCAGTTTATGCCGGAGTTTTATACTGGAACGGAATTGGTGACCTTTCAACTCGCCAAAGCAGCCCAAAGAAGCGGGCATTCCGTTACTGTTCTCACGTGCTCTCTGATGGATGGCTCGCTCTGGCGAGGGGTCAATGCGCTGGGCTTGAGGTGGCATTCGGTAAATGGCGTTCCAGTATTTGCAATCCCCTCGGAATTGATCGGCGATCCCATTGGGTTCCAGCAAACCACTCTAATACCGCGAGTTGTGAACGCATTTTTGGCTACCGAACAATTCGAACTCGCACATGTGATGCATTCATTACGTATGCTCGGAACATTAAACCTTCTGTCGAAACTTGGCGTTCCGTATATTATAAGCTTAACCGACTTTTTTACAATGTGCTACCGAATAAATCTGGTCCGTAAAGATGGAGGCTTGTGCGGCGGGCCCAACCGGGGGCGGGCTTGTAATCAGTACTGCACTGTTCCGGACGCAGACATCAGGCGAAGACATCAGCTCTTCCATCGGATCCTTGCAAATGCGGAAGAACGCGTTGCTTGTTCGCCTTTCGTGCAGCAGTTATATCGTCGTGAATACCCCAATTTGGCATTTCGCGTAATTCCGCACGGGATCGACTTAATTAGCTTCGCGAAAGTGACTTATAAAAAGCTTCCTGGGCAAGTTATATTCGGTTACTTAGGTACCATTTCTGCGATGAAGGGAACCGATACGCTCGTAGAAGCATTTCATAGAGTGACTGCGCCAAATGCGAGACTTGAGGTTGTTGGGCCTGTCTATGAGAATACCGGCGTCTTTGCAAAGATTAAACGTGTCGCGGAGAAGGACCCTCGAATCTCGATACGTGAGGCAGTGCGTGCCGATCAAGTCCCCGACGTGCTTGCCCAGTTTGACGTCCTCTGTATTCCTTCTAAGGTTCCGGAAACGTTTTCTCTGGTGCTTCATCAGGGCTTTGCGGCAGGGATCCCTGCGATGGTTTCTGATTTAGGGAATTTGGGCGAATTGATCAAAAGCTCGGGTGCCGGTTGCGCGTTACCGGCAAATGATGTCAATGCTTGGAGCGCAGCAATTGGTAAGGCGGCGTCTTCGTCCATGCAACTCGAGATTTGGCGTTCCAACATTCCGACCCCGCTCCGAATAGAGGAGGAAGCTTTTTTTTATGATCAAATATACAGGTCAAGCTTGGGCTTTCCGGTTTAGGTCCGGACGATCTTCTTGGCGAGGTTCGATATACCGATGAAAGGTTCATCGGAACGAACGAACCAGAGAGAAAAGGTACATGCGCTGTCAGCGGGGGTGCATGTCGCTACAATGAGCAACGCGACGCTCGGCAGTCACCCCAGCATGGCGGAACAGCGGCGGTCCGACGATCCATCCAAGTGTGGCGGATCGTGCTGCGGGCAGCCCCGGTCGCGTCCAGCACCGCGCCGCCCCTGCAGGATGCGCCGTGATTGCCTCGGCTGTTGCGGAACGGGGCCGGCCCCGCTCATCGAGCACCGGGGCGAGCGCCTCGAAACGCAGCCCAATCGCCGGTTCGTCAATTACCGAACCTGATCGGCATGTAAGTCTTGAGGAAACCCATCACGCAAAAAAACGTCACCAGTGTTTTACTATTCCCGCGCGGGATCTAACCTCATCCCGCTACTCAGGCCAAAAAGAAAACCCTTCCTGGCAAACGGCGTTGCGATTCTAACCAGCTGCTCAGAACACCTGATAAATGAAGGGCGACGCTGGGAGGCCCATTCGATATAGAAAAAAATGGAAAGCCAAGCCAGCAAGCAGACCAAGCGCCAAGGAAACGGTGGTTTGCAGACGGGAATTATTCAACATAGCCGAGCGCTCGTGCCTTTTCTACGATGGCCCCTGCGACCAATGCCGCGAACTTTTCCCCACCTTTCTCGGACAGATGCGGACGATCGAAATGGTCACTATCGTCCATCCAATCCCCGAAAGCACCGGTGGATATTCCCATCGAATTCAGTACGCTTTGCCAACTGCTTTCGCGATTCCTTATTCCTGAGCGCTCTTCGGCACTCATCATATTCAGGTAATAAGGCGCTTCTCCGGCATAGACTATCAGCATTTGGCTACGAATCTCCGGCGGAAAAGATACATCAGCCATGTGCCGGAAGACTCCCGCGTCAACTGGTTGGGAAAATGCCCGAAGAACCCGCAGCTCAGGCTCGATAGGCATTTCTCGCTTCATGTCCCAGTCGGGTGGCATCGATTTAATATCAGGTACCTTGCGGCGCCCAACGAACTTTGGCTCCAGCATGTAGTAGAGCGTAAAAAAATATCTGTAACCAATAAAATTCCACAACTCATCGAAGTTGAAGAATTGATTGAACATTGCGCCAAGGCCCGCCTCGGTCACATCCTCTGGCGGCTTCTTGAGGTATTCGTTTCTGAGCGGCCAATCGATAAGATAGCCCCTAGTAGCCGCATCGTAATAAAAATAGTGATAATAAGATAGAGTACTCCATATGGAAGCATCGGGCCATAATCCCCGACGTAAATCACCGGCCAGCCGCGTTTGTGTGCCATTTCAAGCATATACGAGCCGGGCCCGGATGGACCTTCCCCATTGATGCCGAGATTAAGGACAACATATCTTTCCCCCAAGTCTGCCTGAAGCGAACGACTCCAGAGTTTGTCGACGCGCTGGCCGTTGCCGCGTATAATGGAACTGCCCCCCAGGATCACGAGTATCTTTTGGGGATCGTGGCGCGCCTCGACCAGAGCCGCGACTTGCCGGGCTGTCGGGCTATAGAAAGACTCAGGGGTGATCGCGCGATAAAACCTTATAAAGTCGGGCCAATTATTGTTCGCCGTCGCAAGCCAGCCAAGCATAGAAGCTCCGCTGAGCGAGAGTATCATACCTAGGACAAACGGCCGCCACAGTATAAGCCGCCACAGCCCTTCTGAGGTAATCGGCGTCATCTCGGCCCCGACCATCCGAACAGCATCAGCAGCATCTCCCCGGCTTGTTTCACTGGATAGAAAAATAACAACCATCCAAAGAAAACAAAGAATTGCGTCAACGCCCATTTCACTGGAAAGGCAAAATCGAGCGCACGGGCGATCGCTCGACCAGGGCGGCCCAGAGTATGCGAAAAATTCGTCGAGATCACGAGACCGATGCCGTGGTAAATGCCCCAGAACATGAAATTCCAGGCCGCGCCGTGCCACAGCCCACAAAGCGCAAATGCAACAAGCGCATTGATCGCCTTGCGCACGAGGCCATGTCGGCTGCCGCCGAGCGGGATGTAGACGTAGTCGCGGATCCAGGTGCTGAGCGAAATGTGCCAACGATGCCAGAAGTCTTGAACGCTGGTGGCAAGATAGGGCCAATTGAAATTTTCCGGTACCTTGATGCCGAGCATCAAGGCAAGGCCAATCGCGATATCGCTGTAACCGCTGAAATCAAAAAAAATACGGAGGCCGATCGCGACGAAGACCATCCATCGATGGGTGATCGCTATATGGCCGAACTGCGGTTGCAAGTGAGAAATGTACCCACTCAGAAAGTCTGCGAGGACGAGCTTCTTCCCAAGGCCGATCAGGACACGGCAAAATCCTGCGACGATATCCCGCGGGTCCAGTTTGGCGACGCCATCCTTGAAACTCGGAATGAATTGCTCATATCGCTTGATCGGGCCCGCCACGATTGTCGGAAAGAAGAAGCCGAACAGACCGAACTCCAAGGGCGAATGCAGCGGTGCCTTTCCCTTCAACACATCGACGAGATAATGGACGAATTCGAAGACGAAGAAGCTGATGCCCAGCGGCGGCACCGCTTGCAGCAAGAATGTTTTTGCGAATGATTGCGCCTCTTCACCAAAGCTCGGCAGAACCGCTCCAATGAGCTGCCCAGAGATGAAGAGCGTGTATTTGTAAAAGATCAGAGCCGCAACGTTAGCGACGATTGCGAGGATTAACAAGCCACGTAGATTGCTAATGCCGGCGCAATAGGTGACGACGGCAAGGATAACAATTGGAAGGACGCCGGACGGCCCCGCGAAATGCCAATAGAAGAGCGCGCAACCGAAAGCCAGCAGCGCCTTTCGAAAGGAAGCGCTTTGAATTGTCCAATAAAGAAAGAAAAGGATCCCCGCAAACGCGACGAACCAGTAGCTGGAGAACATTCAGACCCCGTGCCCACTCAGACCGCCATGATATCCCGGCCAGAACCGAGCGGCAAGTGATCCGCCGAAGCGGGTAAGGACGCCACGGCCCGACCTGCCCCACAAAAGCCCACATTCTTCCCGGCGATAACTATCTGGCGCCATTATTGAATATTGAATATGCCGATGCTCGTTTGGGAAACTTGTCTGCAGGGAGTCATGACGCGGACACAGCTCCTCCATAATTCATGAAACGTGCGTCACTCAGGCGAGGACATCCGCATTCGAATTCGTTTTCTTCGAAAAAGTTGGCAGCCTTTGGACAGGTGCTCTATTGGCATGGATGATGCTCGGTCGTCCCTGTCACCGCTGGCGGTGCTGTACGCACCATCACGGGACACCTGCATTTCACCGGGGCGGAAGCGAGGACATGTTGTTGTCCGGCGAGAGGAATTGGCGCGACTTGAACGGCTTGTGTTATCGAGTATTCTATTGGAAGGCGATGAGGGGCAATCAGCGATGACATACTGGCGCGCCGGGCTCACGGTACGATACGCCGGTGGGATTTTCGAACTCAAAATATTCTGATCTCGGCACGGGATGGACCGACAAGTCAGGGGGGAGTCGATGGCAGATTCGGTTTTATCAATCGGCACATCAGGTGCCGCACCTTACCGGCGTCCGTCCGCCGGCCCGCGGTATCGCCTGCTGATCCTGGTGGCCGCTTATCACGACGAAACCGCAATCGGCGACGTGTTGACGCGAACCACAGCGGGACTGCGCCGCCCATGACCGCCCTTCATCTCGGCGTCACACGGTCAACTGCTTCCCCCGGACCCATCGCGCGAGTGAGTTTTGCTGCGGCTATCGTGTTGCTCCTTGCTGCGATCGTCACCTACGAGAGCATCAAGCTCTCATTCAAGGTCGGAAGGCTCTCAGTTCCCCCTGTTTACGACGATGTATCCTACTTTGTGGAAGCAAGCCGCTGGATGGCGGATGTAGGAACCCGATCGCCCGGCGCAAACCTCTATGCACTCCTTAACCAGCACGCGCCATTCAGTACTCTCACAACAGTCATTGGTTTCAAATTATTTCCCGACAGCTATGTGGGTCCCTATGCTGCCAACTCGGTGACCCTGGCTGCGTTCCTGTTAGGAATTGCCTACCTCATTCGGCACCTTTCACTCATCAATATCGCCACATGCCTTATTGCAACGGCGTGTGTGCCGGTGCTCAGCGAAACGATTGCGGAGGCCCGTCCGGACCTCCCTTGGGGGCTGGCAATGGGAATTGCGGTTGGCGCAATTGTGTACCACCCATTGTCTGCACTCCCCTATAGGTGGATATTTTTGAAGGGCGTCCTTTGTGGCTTGGCCGTAGCGATCAAACCTTCCGCGTTCCCTGCATCCGTCGTTTGCATTGCGTTCGCTGCATGTGCCGCCTTGATCCGTGATAATCTTGACGGCGGTTATCGCGGGATTTTAGCCCCTGCCACGCAATTCGTGGCAACAGGTCTTGTTTTAGGAAGCGGCCTATTCGCTGCGATGTTCGCAGTCATGGGCCCGACGTTCATGATAACCGTGCGTTACATACTGAATACCTTAGTTTATAACAGGGACTTTTGGACATCACATGAAAGCGTGATCGGCCATCTCGTTTTCTATTCATTTGGCAGCGCCGGACGACTTACGTTGTCCAATTGGCTCTGGATCGGGATTGCACTTTTCATGGCCAGGTTTGCAATTGCGATTCTTCACGACCGGAGGGACATGAGGCGTACATTGACGCTCTCTGCAATCTTGCTGGTGGCATACGCAATTCCAACAGCATCGAGTGTCAAGACACACTTCCTTGGTGCGATGTTCTATGGCATCTTCATTGTCTTTATGGCTCTCAACTATGCCGCGATTGCCGACTACCTCGAAGCCAACCGAGATAGCACATGGGTTACGGGCCTGAAACGTAAATGGATGCCGGCCACGGCACTCTCCCTTATGCCGCTGGCGATCGTATTGTCTTTATTTCTTAGCAAGACAGTTCGTGGCAGAATGTCCGTGGCAACCGCATACGATCAACAAACAATAAGCGACATGCGACTTTCAACAGAACGGGTCTGGTCCCTCCTCAAGGACGCTTTTATCCAGCAGTCTGCGCAATCGCGACCTCAAGATAACCACAGCTTGGTCGTTGACTTTTCGAGTCCCTATCCAGTAACCGCCACAACCCTTGAGCTATACGCGATTGAGTTGCATCTCGATCTCGTGGTGCGGGTCGAATTCTTTACACGCTCGTTGGAGGAAGCTGCCACCCATCTGGCTGAGGCCGATTTTTCTGTCGTGACAAGCTCGATGCCCGATAATCTGCCAGGGCCGCAAATGGGCGACGACCTTATCCGCTTATTGGACGCCAATCCGCACGTGTGTCCAGTCGAAACGATGAAATTGCTAAACACGAGAGTCATGCGAATTTATCGACACAGTGATGTTGGCTGCGATTCGCGCGTGCCGGATGCAGGCTAATGACAGAGCGGGATACGTTTAGTTTGAAACGGCCCCCGCACCAGTTATCAATACCGCTTGGGACCGAGAGGAAGGCCGCAGACTGGAGGGCGAGACCGTGCTGGATCATTATCGACCGCTCAAAACCGAAACCGACATGGACGATCCGTGCAAGGTTGAGGGCACCCCGCGGGCAGAATTGTCAGTTGTTGTTCCATGCCTGAACGAAGCGGGAAATATCGAACTGTTGCACCGACGTCTTACCCAAGTGTGCCGCTCTGCGGTGGATGACTACGAAATCGTTCTCGTCAATGACGGCTCCCGAGACAGGACTTGGGATTGCATGGCCGCCCTTGTCGAACGCGATCCGCACGTCGTCGCCATTGACCTTTCGCGGAACCATGGCCACCAGCTTGCGCTTTCCGCCGGGCTGTCCGTATGTCGCGGCGAACGCATTCTCATCATCGACGCCGATTTGCAGGACCCGCCGGAATTGCTGCCTGCGATGATCAAGCAAATGGAAGCGGGTGCCGACGTAGTCTACGGCCAACGTATCCTTCGTGATGGCGAGACAGCGGCAAAGCGTGTGAGCGCGCATCTGTTCTACCGATTGCTGTCGGTGCTGTCCGACGTGCCCATTCCCCGCGATGTGGGTGATTTTCGCCTCCTGCGCCGCAACGTGCTTGATGTGTTGCTTGCGATGCCGGAACAAAATCGTTTCATTCGAGGAATGGTATCTTGGGCCGGCTTTCGCCAGGTTGCTCTTCCGTATGAGCGAGAAGCACGTCAAAATGGCACGACGAAATACACGTTTTCGAAAATGTTGAACTTTGCCGTCGATGCGGTCACCGGATTTTCCGCATTTCCACTGCGATTGAGCATCGCTCTCTCGCTGTTGTTCTTTTTGTTATCGGGGCTGATTTTGATTTATGCTCTATATTCTTATTTTTTCCTGAAAGTCATAAGCGGCTGGACAAGTATAACAATACTCATCACGCTGTTTTCGGCCGTGCAATTGCTGTGCATTGGCATTATAGGAGAATATGTGGGTCGAATATTCATGGAGACCAAGCGGCGACCTCTGTTCATCATTCGCGAGATCAAAGCCGCGGGGCCAGGTTCGAAAGTCGATTCGTAAGTCTGTATTTAAGACGCGACAACCACGTCACCACGTTGATTGGAAGTCGACGAAGTATCATCTTGCGTCCTCGCCAGGTAAGCGAGTTATAACGTCTTGGCGAGCGCGACTCCTGAACAACGTCGCCTTCAAAATTAAAGCGTAGAGCAACGTCGGCGGGGGCATACAGGAACGAGTTGTACCGATACCAGGAATTGATCGCCCGTTCGTCGGCGATCCGCGGGCGAATGACATCGTACATTCGAAACCCGTGGGCGGCAAATAGCTGACGCCAGTACTCTGGCTCTTGTTCGTTTATGTGATGCTCTCCTCCTTGGCCAGGCTCGCCGCCGAGAACACGACGATATTGCCGTGGTGAACGAGAGAACTGATCAAAAGTGGCGCAGCTTTCGACGAAAGGTGCTCCGCAACTTCCAAGCACTGCACAACATCGAAACGCTCTCCCACCGAGAATTCTGTCTCCAAATCGACGACTCGGATGAGGTCGCGGGAAACGCTCAACTTGGTGGGATCGGTATGGCCTCCGTCGACACCAAGGACGCGACTGACGTTGTCCTGCGCCTGCCACACCTTGAGCCACATTCCCCGTCCGCAACCAACGTCAAGCACGCTCATTGGCGACACGAGACCACTAATGCATCGCACAAACGGCACAGCCGATCTCTCCGCGCTGCGGTCGACCCACTCAAAAAATCTGTCGTCGTACGGGTGAATGCTCATCTTTGATTGTCAGTTCGACGTTTCACTGCTGGAGGACAGACCGCAAGAACCATTTGCGCGCCCATTCTGGAACAGGTCATTAGGATTATCAATACGACGACACACAGTCGGCATCAGGCGATGATGACGGGTCGTTGCAATGAGGAAAGGTTTGCCCAAACGACTGTGGCGGCCGCCTATCTATCCAGAAAGCGAACGCAGGTGACCAGCGTGGCGACAGGCGGTACCCGCGATTCGCGCTCGGTGACATACTGCTTGCTGTTGGCGCGTAGGATCGCGTAACGGACACGTCGCGGCCCTCCTCTGACATTGATGCGATAGCGACTATCTCGGCCATCGCAACGGCCCCTTCCCGTCTCATGCGGGACCGGTGTAGCGTGGCCGCACAGTAACCGGAAGACGTGGGCGAGGATGACAACTATGTATATGCATCGGCGGAAATCATGGACGGTTGCGGTATGCGCAGCCATCGGAGCGGCAGCCTGTACTGGGGTGGTTTTGGGTCAGACGGCCGCTACGCCCGGCGCCACTCCATGGGCCGCGGGGCCTGGCCCGGCCGCACAGTCCGGCTCGGCCTTCGACCAGACGGCCGGTGCCCCCCGCATTGTCGCACAGGCCGGCTCGGCGCCCGCCGCTTCAGCGCAGTCCGGGTCGATCCCGCAACTTGTTCCGGACCTTATGGCCGGCATCTGGGCGCACCCGATGCTTGGGTTCGAGCGGCCAGTTTCCGGGCCAGGGCCGGTGGTGAACCTCGCGCGCCTGCCGAACGGTGTCAGCAGTCCTGGCATGTTCGTCGGCGACTCGACGAACCCGATCCTCAACCCGGATGCGGCGGCGCTCGTCAAGAAACGCGCCGACATTTCCCGGTCAGGCGTCGCCTTTCCCGACCCCGACAATCAGTGCCGGCTCGAACCGGTGCCCGATGTTCTGTGGAACTTCGAAATCCAGATGCTTCAGCGGCCCGACAAAGTGACGATCATCTATAACCATGACCACGAGTTCCGCGAAATTCGGATGAACCAGCAGCACCCGGCCCACGTGGTCCCGACCGTCCACGGAGATTCGGTCGGCCATTACGAGGGCGACACGCTGGTGGTCGACACGGTCGGAATTTCGGTCAAACCCTATCCGGTGGCCGACAGGTTCGGCACGCCGTTCACCGAAGCCCTTCACGTGGTGGAACGCTATCGGCTGATCGATTATCAGACCGCGGTGGAGGCGCAGGCGCGAGGTTTCAAGGAATGGCTCAATATCGACGCCTATGCAGTTGATCCCAACTTCAAGGGCAAGGGAATGCAGCTCGAATTCACGGTGGAAGATCCGAACGTCTTTACCACCCCGTGGAAGGGGTTCATCACCTATCGGCGTGCCGACCGAGACTTCTGGGAGGAGCGCATTTGCGCCGAGAACATCGAGCATTTCGACCCTAAATACTACTCCGACAAGACCGCGCGGGTGCCGACCGCCGATACGCTGGACTTCTCGAGCGGCCCCAACCGTTCTTGGCGGTCGCAGAAACGATGAGTGGGCGCGTTCGCGGTGCGCGCAACCATGAGATTCGCCGGACGCTCGCCCGACATTGGTTCCGCACCGTTATGGACAGGCACGGGCCGTACCTTTATAACGCACCGGCTCGCGACGGTTCTCTCTTCGCGAGTCCGCGCCCAGGTAGCTCAGTTGGTAGAGCACGTGACTGAAAATCACGGTGTCGGTGGTTCAATTCCGCCCCTGGGCACCACATCAAAAATCAATCGCTTTATTGCGAATGCATCCGCTTGCAGATCAGCCTCGACGTGTCGATGGCTCCGGTGCAACGACTGCAAGCGTGCCGGCAAACTTGATAGGCGAATTGCCGAGCACGTTCACGAACGCACTTGGCTCTCACAAAACGCGCTACAACTTGAATGTCTCATAGACCGAGGGGTGGAACATCTCCTCGACCTTCATCAGCCACGGCGACAGGCCTTGCGAATGATGATGGCGAAGGAAGAATTCAAGCGTTTTCCGGTTCGGCTCGATCCCGTAAGACCAGAAATCGTTGCCCATCAGTTCGCGCACCGATTTGAGCGTCTCCTCGACAAAGGGCAGCGTCACCTTGGTCGCCGAGTGTCGCTCAATGCAGCAAGCGCCATAGCCTTCGACTGTTCGAAGGCCTTGAACACGGCAATCGGCAGCCACGGATGGGTCTCCGCGAGCGCGCGGCGGACGCCGATCAGATGCATGATCGGAAAAATTTCGGTCCGACGGTACCAGTCCTTCGCCGCGGCAACCGGATCACGAAACAGCCAGCCGACATCCGGATGGCCGCGTTCGATGAATGCGGGTGGCCGCGGCGCGATGAAACCATCGATCTCGCCGCGGTCGAGCAGGGCTGAAATCGTTTCGCCTTCAGGAGCGTTATCGAGCCGCACGCCGGGCGGCAGCTTCACGGAAATTTTCTCCGGCCGCCCCGGCTCCTCAATGCCGCCCCTGATCCAATGAATGTCGGCCGGCTGCACGCCGAAATCCTCGGCAAGGATCGCGCGCGCCCACACGTTCGCGGTGAGCTGATACTCGGGCACGCCGACCTTCTTGCCCTTGAGGTCCTTCGGCTCCCTGATGCGATCGGTACGTACATAAATCGAGGTATGCCGAAATGCGCGCGACACGAAAGCGGGCACGCCGACATAGGGACATTCGCCAAGCGCCGTTTTGACGGTGTAGCTCGACAGCGACAGTTCGCACACATCGAAGTCGCCGGAGCGGAACGCGCGGAAGAAGATTTCCTCCGGCGACAGGGTCATGAACACCGGATCGACGCCATCGATGCGGATCGCCCCGTTGAGCAGAGGACGGTTCCGGTCGTAATCGCCGATCGCGACTGAGAGGTTCAGGTTTGCCACGGCTTGGCTCGCTTCGGTTGCATTGCTGTCGATCGCGGGTGGAGACTTCGGACTTTCCGGCATCACTCCGGAGGCGCAACCCAATACACGGAATCTCGGGAAAATGATCCATCGGGCGATGCCCTCCCCTCACCCGGCCGGGGCCGCCCGTCCGACCCCCATTCCGCGGGCCTCGCGAGGTCCATCGCCACGATTTGCGCGTCAGCGCGGAAAGGCCGCGACAGGTGAATCAGGCCGACGCGCGCAGCCGCTCCACCGGATCGGCGGATGCAACGTCGATCAGCCGCAACTGCACGCGCTCGCCGCCCTGGCGACGATCGATCGCGAGCGCGCCCGCAGCATGCACCGCGTGACCCCGAGCTCTACGCAGCGCGTCGCCGAGCTTCTGACCGACCGCGCGAAACGCGATCGCGTCGATGACGGCACCATCGCCCGCCTGAAGCCGTGCACGGACATGCGCCTGACCAACTTCGTCGGCGTAGGCGATGACGTGCGCCGGCAGCACGATGACAGGCTCGGGATTGCCGGCGCCGAACGGACCTGCCAGAGCAAGGTTCGCGTGAACCTCCGCGGTTGCTGCACCGGCTGTCAGCGCGCCGTCGATCAGCAGCGCCTCCTCCCGCCGCGCCGCGACGACGGCTTCACCGAGTGCCTCTTCGAGGAAAGCGCGGAAATCTCCTAACGCGGCTTTCGCGATCGTAACGCCGGCCGCCATTGCGTGCCCCCCCCCTTTGGCGATCAATCCGGACGCGACGGCGCGGCGGACAGCACGGCCGAGATCGACCCCCGGAATCGAGCGGCCCGAGCCGGTGCCGATATCGCCGGCACCGAGCGCAACTGCAAAAGCCGGGCGGCCGAACCGCTCCTTCAGGCGGGCGGCGACGAGGCCGACGATGCCAGGATGCCACCGTGCCGAGGCCGTCACCACGACCGCGCCTTTTTCGTCGTGACCGAGCGCCGCCATGGCTTCCGCCTCGGCTTCGGCGACCGCGGCAATCTCGATCGCCTGCCGCTCGGCGTTGAGGCGGTCGAGCTCGGCTGCAAGTCTCGCCGCCTCTTCGGGGTCGTCGCACAGCAGCAGACGGGCGCCGAGATCGGCCCGTCCGATGCGCCCGCCCGCGTTGATGCGCGGGCCCAGCATGAAGCCCAGATGCCAGGGTTCGGGCGGTCCGGCGAGTCGAGCTACATCCATCAGCGCGGTCAGGCCGACGCGCTGGCGGCGCCGCATTGCGATGAGGCCCTTGGCAACGAAAGCGCGGTTGAGGCCTTTGAGCGGCACGACATCGGCGACGGTCCCCAGCGCGACGAGATCGAGAAAGGCGATGAGCTCCGGCTCGGGCCTCTCCGGCGTCCAAAAGCCGCGTCGGCGCAGCTCCCGGTTTGTCGCGATGACCACGAGGAAGACAAGACCTACCGCGGCGAGATCGCCGAGGCCTGAAAGGTCGTCGAGCCGGTTCGGATTGACGAGGGCTGAGGCCGCAGGAAGCGTCTCGTCGGCCTGGTGATGGTCGATGACGATACACTGCATGCCAAGATGTGCCGCCGCAGCGAGCGGCTCGATGCTTGTCGTGCCGCAGTCGACGGTGACGAGAAGCGTGGCGCCGCGTTCGGCAAGGGAGCGGATGGCTTCCACGTTCGGGCCATAGCCCTCGAAAATGCGGTCCGGGATGTGGACGAGTGCCTCAATCCCGGCCGCGCGCAGAAAGCGGGCCAGCAGTGCCGCCGAGGTCGCGCCGTCAACATCGTAATCCGCAAAAATGGCAATGCGCTCGCCGGCCTCGATCGCGTCCGCCAAACGGCTTGCCGCCGCGGCCATGTCGGTCAGCCGATCGGGATCGGGCATCAACCGCCGCACGGTTGGATCGAGATAGGCTTCCAGACTGTCGGCATCGACATTGCGCCCGGCAACGACGCGGGCGAGCAATTCCGCAACCCCGTGCCGCTGCACGATGGCAAGCGAACGCGCCGCGCCCCGTTCGTCGAGCCGATCGCGCCACATCCGTCCGGTCGCCGAGCGTTCGACGCCGAGAAAATGACGGCCCAAGGGAAGCGGCATCATCTGTTTATCGAGGCCCCGTCACAATGATTGAGCAACCGCCGTCACTCTGAGCGAGGTTCGGCGAATCGCGTAATATTCTACCTAAGTCGCGACCGCGAAAAATTCCTCCGCCAACACCGAATCAGAACTGTCATGCCCCGCAAAAGCGGTCATCCAGTAACGATTCCCGCGAAAAGAACTGAACCTGGACAGGCTCCGCAGCGTTCACGCGGCGCCGCCGCCCGCTGTCCTGAGCCACGCCTCGCCGCAGGCCTTGGCAAGTTCACGCACCCGCAGAATGTAGCTCTGCCGCTCGGTCACGGAGATGACGCCGCGCGCATCGAGCAGGTTGAACACGTGGCTTGCCTTGATGCACTGGTCATAGGCTGGCAGCGCCATCAGGTGACGGCGCCGTTCGCCGCTCTCCCACCCGGCTTCGAGATATTTTTGGCAGGCCCGCTCGGCCATGCGGAACTGCTTGAACAGCATGTCGGTGTCGGCGAGCTCGAAATTGTGCCGTGAATATTCCTGTTCCGCCTGGAAGAAGACGTCGCGATAGGTGACTTTGCGTTCGTCATCGCGGCCATTGAAATTGAGGTCCATGATGCTGTCGACGCCTTGCAGATAGCAGGCGAGCCGTTCCAGGCCGTAGGTCAGTTCGCCAGCGACAGGCGCGCACTCAAAGCCTGCGACCTGCTGGAAATAGGTGAATTGCGACACCTCCATGCCGTCGCACCAGCATTCCCAGCCAAGTCCCCATGCCCCAAGCGTCGGGCTCTCCCAATCATCCTCGACAAAGCGGATATCGTGGACCTTGCGGTCGATTCCGATCGCGTAGAGCGACTCGAGATAGATGTCCTGCAAATCCGGCGGCGACGGCTTCAGGATGACCTGGAACTGGTAATAGTGCTGAAGCCGGTTCGGGTTCTCGCCGTAGCGTCCGTCCTTCGGCCGCCGCGACGGCTGCACATAAGCGGCATTCCACGGCTTTGGGCCGAGCGCGCGCAAGGTCGTTGCCGGATGGAAGGTGCCGGCGCCGACCTCTATGTCATAGGGTTGCAGGATCACACAGCCGTAATCCGCCCAGAAGCGCTGCAGCGTCAGGATCAGTCCCTGGAACGAGCGCTCCGGGCGCATATGCGGCGGCAGGTCGGTCATCGAGGCGGATTGCCGTGTTTGGAAACGCGAGGGGCGGAGCCGGGAGCCTATAGACGGCCACGGCCCGGAATCAAGCGTGCCGGTTGGTGTCACTTGGTGTCAGAGCCGTAGATGGGGTAACGGGCCGGCCGGCGAGTTTGGCGCAATGCGCTCCGCTTATTGCGCGTCACACGGGCTGAGCCGCGGAGATTGACCGATCGATCCCGTCATTTAAGGTAAAGCCAGGGACCGCTGAACTCCTTTATCTCGACAGGCAGAAGCAAGCCGATGGCAAGTCAGAGCCGCCATGTTGTGATGAGCAAGGTTCCACAGATCACCCTGACATTCTGGATCATTAAAATTGCCGCCACGACCCTGGGAGAAACGGGGGGCGACACGGTCACCATGACCATGAATTTGGGTTACCTGGCCGGGACCGTCATTTTTTTGTCGGTGCTCGTAGTGATGGTGACCTGGCAGACTTTGACCAAAAAATTTCATCCCTTCCTCTATTGGGCGACCATCGTGGCTTCGACCGCCGCCGGCACGACCATGGCAGATTTCGCGGACCGTTCGCTGGGCATCGGTTATGCCGGAGGCTCTCTCCTATTGTTCGTCGGCGTGCTCGCCTCACTGACCGCGTGGTATTGGTCTGAGGGTACGGTTTCGGTCGACACAATCAATTCGCCTCGCGTGGAGACGTTCTACTGGGTCACAATCACTTTCTCGCAGACCCTGGGCACTGCGTTGGGTGACTGGGCCGCCGATGCCGGACTTGGTTATGGGGGCGGCGTGTTCGTGTTTGCCGCGGCGTTGGCGGCCATCGCGGCCGCCTATTGTTTCACCAAAATCTCGCATGTGTCGCTGTTTTGGATGGCCTTCATTCTCACCCGGCCTTTGGGGGCCACGGCAGGAGATTTCTTCGATAAGCCGATCAGCGAGGGCGGGTTGAATGTCAGCCGGCCGCTCGCCTCTGCGATCATCGCAGTGTTCATCGTGATCTGCATCGCGGCGTTTCCTCAGCGGCCGGGCGCGCATTCGGCCACGACGGGCAACGTATAAACTGCTGCAACAGACATTCATGTGAGGATGACTTATGGGATGCAAGCAACGCGCGGGGCTGCCTGTGCTTGTGTTGTCGGTGGCGACGGCCTCTCCGGCCATCGCCGGCCCACCATACGTCACCGACGATCCTGAACCCACCCCCACCGGCCATTGGGAGAATTATCTCTACACCGAAGGCGCCCATGTCGCGGGTCAGCGTGATACACCCGAAGCTGGCATCGAATTCAATTATGGGGCTTTCGAGAACACGCAGCTTAGCTGGTCGATTCCGCTCAATCCCAATCCCGGGCCAGGCGGCATGGGCGTGGTGTGGGTGCCGCTCGGGGGTGGCGTCAAATATCGTTTTATTCAAGAAGACGATGATGGCTGGCGTCCACAGGTGGCCTTCTTCCCGCAAGTCGCCATTCCGGTCGGTCCCGCCAATCGTGGCGCACCCGTTACCGAGCTGTTTCCGATTTGGCTTCAGAAAACCTTTAGCGGCTGGACGATGTTCGGCGGCGGCGGCTACACCAACAATCCGGGGTCGGCCAATAGGGACTTTGCCACTTACGCCATCGCATTGCAGCGGCAGGTGTTAAGCAATCTGACGCTGGGCGTGGAAATGTTCGGTCAAGGGGCCGATACCGCCACTGACCATGCCAGCGCCGCAGTGGGCATAGCGGCGATTTATGACTTTAGCGATCGGTGGCATCTGGTCGGCTCTGCCAACACGGGCATTTACAATCGTCAAGCCGATCTATTCACGTTCAACCTTGCGCTCAAATGGACGCCATAGTCAGTAAGTAGGACCGTAGGGCTACGGCCTGCGGGCTTGAGACAGTCTCGGATCAGGAAAACCCGATCCAGCGTCCGCCCCAGGCGACGCCGAACCACAGAACGAGCGAGGTGACCGCGACGGTGCGTCCGAGGCCGGGCCGCTTCGCTGTCAAGTTGTTCTGGGTGACGTAGCGCAGGAACGTGAAAGTGAACAGCAGCACCAGGAGCAGCGACGTCATTTTGATCCAAAATGCGTAATTGTAATAGCACTTGATCGACTCGGACATGAACAGCGGGATGCCGGACGCGAACATCAGCGCGACCGCGCCCAACAGCCACGGCCGCGTGTTCGTCCAAAGCAGGGAGGCCGGTTCGCGGCTCAGCCCAACGCCCAGCAACCGCAGATCGACGGTAATCACGGCGCCCGCCGTCACGCCGAGGCCGATGAGGTGAAAAGCCTCGAGCACGGGAAAGATCCAGCTCGAATTCCGGATGCCTTCGCCGAGCCCCGTCGCATAACACCATTGAAAGAACGGAAGCAGAGACATCGGCCCACCTATTGGCTGTCGCCGGCGCAGCTGGTCAAGAAATTGATGATCGCCGCTTGCGGCTGGCGGTCGCAGTCGAACCAGTCATAGGCGATCATGCGTCCGGACATCACGACGCCGATCCACAGGGCAAGCGAGATTGCGCCTGCCATTCTCGCCGGCCTCGGCGGCACCGGATCATTGTCCCAGGTCGCCACCTTCGGATAGACGCGCGAATGGAAAAT
The DNA here is from genome assembly GCA_963844635.1 of uncultured Alphaproteobacteria bacterium. Lineage (GTDB taxonomy): Bacteria > Pseudomonadota > Alphaproteobacteria > Rhizobiales > Xanthobacteraceae > JAJPKK01. The sequence goes on along the minus strand of CAWJPD010000003.1, from coordinate 1,750,363 downwards.
CCACACGTTCAATCCGGCGAGCAGCATCATCAGCACTTTGGTCCGGAAGAAGATATTCTGATAGGACCGAAGAGGAATCGCGTAAAATAGCAAAGTTCCCGTGATCGCCATCACCACGAACCCGGCGATGGTCCACGGCAACAGCCGATTACCGAATTCGGAGACCGGCACTTTGCGGAAAGACCAGCCAAGCAGACGCAGGTCGAAAATCACCGTCAGCCCGAAAAACAGGCACAGCGACCACACGTGAAGCGATTCGATGATCGAGTAGGCGTACTGCGATTCGTGGAGCCCGGTGCTCCACTCCGTGTCCGCGAGCTGTGCGAAGAAATCCAACGGATGCATTGCGAATCCAACTGCAAGACTGGGTCAACTGATGATGATCCAAGGGAAGGACGGGCGGGCTTCCAAGCGCAGCCGAACCTGGCCTTCTCTCATGAGTTTTCGGCAGTCCTTGACGAGGCTTTGCGTTCGCCTTTTGCGCTCCCTGCCGATCGGCGAACCCGGCTTTGTTTCCGAGACACAAGGCTCGCTCGACCCTTGGACCGGCGGTTTTCTGGAGCGGTGGTCTCGGCCAAGGCCGACGCGAACATCGCCCCTTCCGCCGTGCCTCCGGCCTTCGACAGCGCCGCTTCGTAGCCACTCCCCTGGGAGCCAGCCGAAGGCGGAACTCGGAAAACAAAACACCGTATGGATGCCCCGCAGTTGCGGGGCATCCATTTCAAGCCAGTCCTTACGCGATCCCGAGCTGACTTACTGGGTGCCGGGAGCGAGCTCGTAAGGAGCGCCGGTTCCCGAGGAGCCGAGGAACAGCTTCTTTCCGTCGGGGAACGTCAGGTCGCGTCCATTGGCGCGATGAGTTCCGTCCTTGGACTGATAGCCGTCGATGAGAATCTCGGTGCCCGGAGTGAGCGAGTCTTTGGTAAACCCGCGCCGGAACAACACGTTCGGCGTACCGGCTTCAACGGCCCAGTTCACGTTCGAGCCGTCGGGCTGCTTTACGTCGACATGCAGCCAGGAATGAGGGTTGACCCATTCCATCTTGGTGATCGTGCCCTTGAAATTCACGGGCTTGTTGGCGTCGAACTCGGCGGCGAACGCATGATGCGCGGACGCCGATGACGCCCATCCCGAGATGGCAAGACCCGTGACACAGACTGCTATGGCAAGCTTCATTTGCATCGATCGTGCCTCCTGCCGCGCTTAGGACCAGAACAGGCGCCTTGCCCGCGGCGGCTCAACCAATCCAGCTGGGATGGGTGGCGCCCGTTCACGTTTACCGATTGTACCACTGATAAAAGGCGTCGCCTGGGGGAACTTTGCGGGTGATGTCAATCGACATCGTCTCGCCTTCCCAGTGCTTCACCAACTGCTCCTTTCGAAGGTTCCCGTACATGAACTCCTCGGCAAATTCATTGCAGCGGAATTCAAGGAGCTGCATGTTCGGTTCGACGCGGCGATAGAGCGGCATCGCGATGCGCCATGGTCGCGTGTACACCTGGGGATCCTCGATTGTCACGTCATACCAGATGATGTCGGGCGTCATCAATGTAAACCGCTCGGTGAGGTGCAACGCGTCGCTGTGGTAATTGCCGGCGCGGTCGAACCAGGAGCGGTCGTTGAAATTAGACACATCCACAACCAGCGTGTCGCCGTCCCAATGCCCGACGGAATGGCCCATCCAGGTGTCGTCCGGCGGTCCTTCGACTTTGTCGAGATGGACGGTGCGCGCCGTATTGGAAAACTCATACGCCATGTGCACCTTGTTGGTGCTTTGCGTGATCTGGAATGGGAACGGCATGTACATTGCGCGCGGGATGCCCGGCAGGTAGCACTTCAGCTCCGGGTCGCGGTCGATCCAGTTCTCGGCGTTCTCCTTCTTTTTCTGCAACGCTTCCGGCTTGTACGGAATCTGACCGTCACCCTGCACGACGCCGAGTGACCCGGGGATTGCCGCATCGGCTCCAAGCGCCACGACAGCCGCCGCCGGCACCCGGGCGTAGTCGTAGGGATAGACGCCCTGCTGCGTCACCTGCGCAGGAAGCGCCGCATGCCCCTGCAAGTCATAGTTCGCTTCATTGTTGGCTTGCCAGATGCCGCTGAAATTGGGCTTGCCCTCGATGCGGGCCGGCGGCCTCACGATCTGCGGCACCTGAGCGGCCGCGGTCTGCCCCTGGCCCGACGAGCGCGTGACTGACATTGTGATCACGGCACTGACGGCTGCCGCCGCGACAGCGACCGTGATCACCGTGCCCATTTGTCGATGGCGCATACTCACTCTCCCTGTTGCCTTTCCGGATGTTAGCGGAACGTATCCAGCCCGGTAAAGCTTTTACTTCTCACCTCGCCTATTGCAGTTGCTGTAGCGGATCTGCCGCGGCGCTTACCACGCCGCCGACGCTGTCCAGGGTCCGCGGGTCAGGACCGCGCCCTTCCTTGTAGGCCTTCTCTTCAAGGCGTGCCCCCAGCAGCAGCGCGGGAAGCCCGAAGTTTCCTTCGATGCAGCGCGGCTCATAATAGATCCTGTTCTGCTCGTCGCTCTCCTTGCCGAACTGCTCCTTCACGGTCCACGGCTGCGTCCACGCGGTGGGATCTTCGAGCGTGACCTCGTAATCCAGCGTGTTCGGACCCGTCCGCGTCCAGCGCTCGATGAGGTGCAGGTTCTCGCGCGATCCGAACACGTCGGTTTTTGGAGTGAAGTTCGTCACGTCGATGACGAGCGTATCGCCCTCCCAGTGACCACGGGAATCGCCATACCATTGGCGAATGTTGGACGGCAGATGCGGGCGGCCGTCCATGACGATGTTGCGCTGCCAGCCTTGGCCCTGGTTCAGGTCATAGAACATGGTGACGCCGCCGCCCTGCGTCTGCACGATGCGCCGGAAGCTGCCGCCGAACAGGCTGCCGAAATCGGGAATCCCGCTATGCAGGCAGCGGTCGGCCAACGCGTCGTCTTCCGGGTTGTCGGCGCGATTGAGGCGGGTGAAATTGCCCGCATTGTAGCGCGGCGCAAGCTTGGCGAATTGTGGCGACGGGGTTGGATCGTACTTGCCGCCGGCGCATGTTGGCTCCTTGTTCTTGCAAGCATCGGTCGATTGCAGCAAGGCGAGGCGGAACTCGCGATCGGCGGCGGCGGCCTTCTGCGCCGCGGGTGTGAAAGCCGGAAGGCGTCCATTGGGCGGATCGACGATCATCGACGTGCGCGGTCCGGTATGTTTGACCGTCAGGAACGCCGTGTTGTAAGCGCCGCCGACGTCGAGCGCGGTGCCGCGCTGCTGGCGCTGGTCGCTGCCGAACCAGGCGGCGCGGTCTTTATCCACTTCCGCCCGTTGCGCTTCGGTGAGAAATTCCTGGTTCCCGTAACGGGCGGGCCGCTGCAGGGGCGTGTCGAATTGATCGGTCCAAATGCCTTGCAGGTCGGGGTCACCCCATGGCGTCTTCAGCCCTGAGCTCTGCGCCTGTGCCGAACCGGATGCGGCGGCGGGGGCAGACTGGGCCGAAAGCGGGCTCACCGATGCCGCGGTGATGGTGGTCGCGGCTGCCGCAATCGCGACGATCGCAATCGAGTTCAATAAATGGTCGCGCATGATGGCTCCTTTGGCTTGCGGGTGCCGTGCGGACTACGGTACCCGCGAAAATGACATCGTTCCCGTTGCCAGTTCGCCGCACCAGGGCAGCTGATTCCAGCTTATCGTAACAGTTATTTTCGCGAAGCACCCTACTGGAAGGGATCTTGTTCGACGCCGACAAAGTCGGTCGCGTTGTCCTTGGTCGCGGGGTTCGGTCCTTTGCCTTCGGCAAAAGCGCGGTCTTCGACGCGCGCCGCACGCATCATCGCCGGGAAGGCGTGGTTCCCTTCGACGCAGCGCGGCTCGTAATAAATCCTGTTGGCCTGATCGCTTTGCTTTGCGAACTCCTGCCTGGCGGTCCACGGCTGGGCCCACACTGTGGGGTCTTCAACCCGGACTTCGTATTCGAGCGTATTCGGCCCCGTCCGGGTCCAGCGCTCGATGAGGTGGAGGTTTTCGCGTGACCCCTGGAAGTCGGTCTTGGGACTGAAGTTGGTTACGTCGACGACAAGAGTATTGCCTTCCCAGTGGCCGCGTGAATCGCCAAACCACTGGCGAATATTGACAGGCAGGTGCGGAGTTCCGTTCATCACGATGTTGCGCTGCCACCCCTGGCCCTGGCCGACATCGTAAAAGATCGAGATGCCGCCCGGGGTCTGCACGATGCGGCGGAAGCTGCCGCCATAAGCAGTACCGAATTCCGGCAATCCGCCAGTCAGGCAACGATCGCCAAGCGACCCGTCTTCAGGCCCGTCATGCCGATTGATGCGCCCGGCATTGTAGCGCGGTGGGCGCTCTGCACGCCTTGCGGAAGGTTGCGGGTCGTACTTGCCTCCGGCGCAGGCGACCGAATTGGCCTTGCAGGTCCCGGTCGACTGCAACAGGGCAAGGCCGAAGTCGCGGTCGGCAGCGGCGCGCTTGACCGCCTGCTGTATTCGCACCGGGATCCTCCCGCTCGGGGGATCGACAATGAGCGACGTGCGCGCGCCGGTATGCTTCATCGACATGAACACAGCGTTATAGGCGCCGGCGACATCGAGCTCGGTGCCGCGCTCCACCCGCCGGTCACGGCCGAGCAACGCGGCGCGTTCCTTGTCCAGTTCCTCGCGCTGCGCTTCGGTGAAGAATTCCCGGTTCGCGTATTTGGGGGAGCGTTGCAGCGGCGTGTCGGTTTCGTCGGTCCAAATTCCTTGCAGGTCCGGCTCGCCCCAGGGCGTGGTCAGCGCCGTAGCATTGGGCCTCCGGGCCTGGCCTGCCACCTCGTCCGGCACCAGCAGGACGAGCGCCGAGAGGGCCGCCAGCGTTACCCCAATGGACCACGCGAAAGGCGTGCGCATCTGAAAAATTTCCTCCCGGGCAACGACCGTTTTGGTTTGGTCGGTCATTATCCTCCAACCGGAAGGCGGCTGTCCAGCGGCTTGCCGCGGACGATATGCGGGCCTGCGACGCATCGCCGGGGCCGGGCGTCAACCAAAGGCGCGGTGTCGGCGCCGGGTCAACGGCTTCACTCAAAAGTCGGGCCGGTCGGCACGCGGCACCTCCGCGGTCTTGTTGTAATAATATTCCTGAATGTTTTCGGCACAGACGATCTCGGGCCAGTCATTGGCATCGCGCACGTAGGTGATCGTTGCGGTCCACGGCGTCGTGAAAACGCCTTCGTCCTCGATCGTGAGGTGGAGTTGCAGGTACTTGCCCGTGTAGTTGCGGTTGATCGGGCCCTGGGGCCGCATGTTTTCCTTGTCGCCGCGTTCGAGCGCGTCCTTCACCGCCTCGTAATCGAGCACCCGGTAGCGTTCCACGACGTGGAGCGCTTTGCTGTAGGGCGTACCGAACAAGTCGATCATCGCAAACGGCCGATCGGTCTTATTGCCGACGGTGTCGATCACCAACGTGTCGCCTTCGTAATGGCCGACGGAATCCCCGTGCCACGACGAGGTCAGCGGCGCCGGATGTGTTGCGTCCAGCCGGACATGTCGCACTTCGTGATTTTCGTTGTAGAGGATCGTGACCTGGTGCCGTTGTTGCAGCATCTCCATCGCGCCGTGCTTGAAGATGAATGGCACCGGTTCCGGCCAGCACTGGTTCGAAGGGCTGGGGAAGGTAATTCCGGCGAGCGAGATATCGCCGAACTTCTTGACGACTTCGGCGGCCCAGGGCTGGAGGATCGGGTTGGCATAGTCCCCGACGAGCTGGTCGTAATTGCTGACCCCGTTCCGGCGTGACCTGTTGGTCACGGGGCCCGGCCCGGAGGCCGGCGGTTCGAACCAGGGCAGCGAGCCGTGGCGCCAGATGCCGGACAAATCGGGAATGGATGCTTGCTTGACGGGCGCCGGCTCGGCCGCAGCAGCGCTCCGCTCCGCAGCCATGAAAGCGCCCGCCAGCATCATCGCCAACACTATTTGCTTTGCGCCTGTCATCGTCGCCTCCTCCCCCAGCTGCCAGCCGATGAGTTGCGAGGCCGGCAGCGCGCGGTCACCACACGCCATCATAGCCTATCCGAAGCCCGGATGGTTGCGGCCGGGCGATAGCAGGCCGACAATTCGACGGCATCATCAAATGGATAAGGATCGCCATTGGACACGGTTACCTGCCACGCTTAGAGTCCGCCTTGTCGGGATGCGTTAACCGACCGAAAATCCGCGAGCGCGCGTCGACGGAAGCCGGCGCAGCTGCATGCCGAGTGCCAGGACGCCCACTGAGCGCATTTACCGGTCATGCGGCGTCCCGCAGGGAGGCGGTGCGATGCTTCAAATTCATGTGCTGCTCAGCCTTATAGGTATCCTCTCCGGTCTCTTCGTGCTGTTTGGGCTGCTGAACGCAAGGGCGTCGCCTATTGCGACCGTGACTTTTCTCGGCACGACCATCCTGACCAGCGCAACCGGATTCCTTCTGCCTCCCTTCGGATTCGATCCGCCTCGAGCGGTGGGCGTGCTGTCGCTCCTGCTGCTGGCCGCAGCCGTTATTGCGCTCTATGGTTTTCATCTCGCCGGAGCCGCACGCCTTGTCTACATCGTGAGCGCTATCGCAGCGCTCTACCTGAACGTTTTCGTGGGCGTGACGCAGGCGTTTCAGAAAATCGCCTTTCTGCAACCGCTGGCACCGACCCAATCGGAACCACCTTTTATCGTCGCGCAAATCGCGGTTCTCGCCTTGTTCATTGCCTTCGGCATTTTCGCGGCCTTCAAATATCATCCGACCAAGGCGGCCACATAGGTCCCCTCCTTCAAACGTGACCTCAAAACGGCAAGCCGGGCCATCAGATTAACGGGTTGCACACCACGTTCGGAGCCGCGACTTGCGGGGACGCGGCCAATCAGCTGAAAATCTGCGCGGTCATGTTGACGGAGGGGTAACCGTGGACGCACCTGTTGAGATCGCGAGCGATCAGCTGCGAACGATCATCGAGCGCATCGAGAATGTCGAAGAAGAGATCAAGGAACTCGCCGAGGCCAAGAAGGAAATCTATCTTGAAGCGAAGAGCAACGGTTTCGATGTCAAGGTCATCCGAGAGGTGATCCGGGTGCGCAAGCAGGACCCGGACGAGCGCGACGAGCAGGAGTTGCTGCTCGATGTGTATCTGCGCGCGATCAACGAAGCGTCTCCCGACAAGAAGGCGGCCTGACCTGCGATGAACGAACCGCACGGACGGTCGCGACAAAACTCGCCCCGTCCGGGGGCCGTAAAGCTCAAAACAGGGGCGCCTGATTTCCAGTTTCTGGATCGCCCGGCCGAGTAGGGCGAACCAGGTATTGGAGACAGAACACTAGGTCATGTAGACTTGTTGCCTCGATGTCTCAGTCTCGCCACCCCGCGACGACGGCCGCGCAGGCGCTCGGTTGGATCGATGAGCAAACCAAGGCCATCATCCCCGCGGTACACCCGTCGACCACTTTCCTTCGCGATCCCGATAATCAATATCGCGCAGGCTTTTCCTATGCCCGGCCGACGAACCCGACTTTCGCTCAGCCGGAAGCGCTTCTGATGACGCTTGAGGGCGGCACGGGCTGTCTCGTTTTCGCATCCGGAATGGCCGCCGCGACCGCCGTTTTCCTGGCGCTTGCACCCGGCGATCATGTCATCGCCCCCGAGGTCATGTATTGGGGACTGCGGAACTGGCTCAAGACCTCGGCAGCGCAACGCGGATTGGCTGTCGAATTTGTCGAGGCCAGTGCGACCGAGGCTGTCGCGGCGGCCGTCAAGCCTGGTCGCACGAAGCTCATCTGGATCGAGAGCCCGGCAAATCCGACTTGGGCGATCACCGACATTGCCGCCGCCGCCGAGATCGCCCACCGCGCCGGCGCACTTTTGGCCATCGACAGCACCGTTGCCACGCCGATCTTGACGCGGCCGATCGAATTTGGCGCCGATATCGTCATGCATTCGGCCACGAAATATCTGAACGGTCACAGCGATGTTGTCGCGGGCGCCTTGGTTGCCGCGCGCCACGATGATTTCTGGGAGAGGATCGCAGCGATCCGCTCCGGTCACGGCGCGATCCTCGGATCATTCGAGGCATGGCTGTTGCTGCGCGGCATGCGCACGCTGCATTTGCGCGTGGAACGCTGCTGTCGCACCGCGCAGGCGATCGCCGAATATTTTTCCGATGACGATCGCGTCGCCGCTGTGCTCTACCCCGGCTTGCGCGGCCATCCGGGCCACGAGGTCGCGGCACGCCAAATGCTCGGCGGCTTCGGTGGAATGCTCAGCCTGCGGGTTGCCGGCGGCGAGAACGCCGCGATCGCGGTGGCTGCCCGCGTTGCCGTGTGGAAGCGGGCAACCTCGCTCGGCGGCGTCGAGAGCCTGATCGAGCACCGCGCTTCGATCGAAGGTCCCGGCTCGCCGGTCCCGGCCGATCTGTTGCGGCTGTCTGTCGGCATAGAGGATCCGGCCGACTTGATCGCAGACCTTGAGCAAGCCCTCACGGATGCAAATTCAAGTCTTCCTTTGTCATTGCGCGGCTAGCGCATGATCCGGAAAAGTTGCAGACTTTTCGGACAAGATCGTGCGCAAAATCAATGATAATCGAGCGGGAGGCGATTTCACCTGAACGCATCCCGCTCCAAGTGGAAATCGGAGCTTGCGCTTTCCATCGCCGCAGCGGCCGGCACCCCGCAAGGGGCCCAGATCGGCTTCACAAGCCCACGAACTTGGGCAATAAGCTATTGGCTTTCCTGGAGGCCACGCCCGGAATTGAACCGGGGTAAACGGTTTTGCAGACCGCTGCGTCACCACTCCGCCACGTGGCCTTCGCCAGATCAATAAACATCGGCTCGTTGCCGTGCAATGGTTGCGTCAGAAACAATAAATTGACGCCAATGGAGCCCTACTTTAATCCTCATGCGACAAGGCGCCATCACCGCCCGCTGAATTGTGTTCGCGCGTAATTCGACGGGCCGCCACAGCGGTGCCCGAGGGCGCCTGCGCTCAGAACATCGCCGCGAATCAAAGGGAGGTCCCGATGAATACGTCCGCGCCTTCGCTGCAAAAGGTCAAAGCCTCGATGATGAACGCCGTTCACGACCTGCCACTGCTGGTCGCGAGGGATGAGGGCTTCTTCAAGGACGAAGGCCTCGACGTTGAGATCGTCAAGACGCCGGGCACCGGCCAGCACGGCTCGGATCACCAGGCGTTGCGCGACAATGTGTTCTCGCGCACGATGGAAGCGCTTTATGAGCAAGGCCAGTGCGACCAGTTTCGCATGTGCGAATGGGGCATCATGAAGCGCGCCGTGGAATCCAACGTCGAGGACGGACACCGGCCGGCGAAGATCGTGGCTCTCGGCTCCGCGATGTCGACCTTCGCCATCGTCGCCGATCCGAACAGCGGCATTTACGAGCCGGAGCAGTTGAAAAACGAGTCGATCGCCGTCAGCCCCTATAACGGCTCGCATTTCACCATGCTCAAGATGATGGAAGGCTTCGTCAAACGCGACGAGATCAAATGGATGAATGCAGGGACCCACAAGGAGCGCATCGACGCCCTGCGTGCCGGCAAGGTGAAGGCCGTGAGCCTGATGGAACCTTGGATCAGCGTCGCCGAAAAGGAAGGTTGCCGCGTATTGATCGAGTCGCACTCGACGCGCAGCGAAGCAGCCGGCACGGAGCTCGACGGCCCGACGCTCGCAAAAATGTTTCGCGCGGAGGCGCGCGCCGCGGAGGCGATTGCCAAGAATCCAGAAAAGTTCGCCCATTACCTGATCGAGGAGGCGGGTGGCCGCATCGAGGTGCGGGATTTGCGCCTCTCGCGCATCCTCAACGCACCGCCGGTGCCTTATACGCGCAGCCGCTTCGACGATAATTATCAATGGACACTCGGCTGGGGGCTGGTGCCGTCGGGAGCCACTTACGAAAACACCGTCGATAATCGCGCCTGGCAATAATTGGGACCTATATCATAAGGTCCGATCGGGCGTTGACGGCGAAATGCGGGCTTGCCGTCAGAACGCTCACGCAACCGGAGCCACAGTTGCGCTTCCGGCGCCGACAGCGCACGACGCAGCCGTCGAGCATGGCTGACGGTCTTCGGCGGCGTTCTCAATCGTGCACCCGCCCGGCCCACTGCCTGGCCAACTGCTGCTCATTGACCTGCTTTAAAATCACTTGTCTGATCCTTTTGCGTCCGCCCCCTCCACCGCGCTTCGCGTGGTCCCCCTCCCCTGCATTCGCGGGGGCGGATAATATTATTGACGATTTGCACCTGCTCAAGATCGAGGAACGAACGCCAATGATCATCGGCAAATGGTTGCGGCGTGTGGCGGCATGGCTTGTCGCCCCGGTGATGTTTTTCGCGGCAGCGACCTCCGCGCCGGCAGCTCATCCGAACATCACCGTGCTGGCCTTCGGGTTGTTCGGGGCGCAAAGCGTGTTTGAAAGCGAGGCGAAGCGGGCGGCGGACATCGTCGCGCAGCGCGCCGGGACCAAGGCGGTCGAGGTGCACGCGAACACGAAGACTCGCGCTGATGTCAGCGTCGCATCCATCGCGGCGACGTTGCGGTCCGCAGCCCAGCACATGGATCGCGCCGACGATGTTCTGTTCCTGATCCTGACCTCGCACGGTTCGCAAGACGGAGTCGTGGTGCAGGCGGGCCGGCGCGTTCAGCTTCTATCCCCGGCCGCGCTCGCGGACATGCTCAACGCCGCCGGTGTGCGGCATCGGGTCGTGGTCGTTTCCGCGTGCTATTCGGGCGTATTCCTCGCTCCGCTCGCCGGTGACGACACGCTCGTCATCACGGCGGCTGACGCCGACCACTCGTCCTTCGGCTGCCAGGACAAGGTCAAATGGACCTATTTCGGCGACGCCTTCTTCAACCGGGCGGTTCGCGACGCGCCCGATCTGCGCAGCGCCTTCGCCGAAGCGCGCCGCCTCGTCGGCAAGCGCGAGAAGCAATACGGCCTCGTTCCGTCAAACCCGCAAATCGCTGGAGGCAAGGACATCGACATCACATTCGGCGAGAAACGGGGCGAAGCGGCCTCCGCGCGGAAACCATGAAGGCGCCCGCCACTCGACACGGCGCGCGGCGCTCAGTTGTACCGCGCAGGCGCGTTGCCCCCCTGCCGGGCGCCGGCGCTTCGATATGACCGAAATCCGCACTCAACTCTTCACCTTCACGTAGCTGCCGGGCGCGTTCTCAATGGGCGCGAGCTCGCCGCCGCCTGGCATGCGGGCTGGCACTTGTTGCGTGTCCTGCGCCGTGACCCATTCGATCCAATCGTTCCACCACGAGCCCGGATGCAAGGTGGCGGCGCCGATCCAGGCGTCGAGATCGTCGCCTTGCGGGGGACCATTGGTCCAGTACTGATACTTGTTGCGGTTGGGCGCGTTGATCACTCCAGCGATGTGGCCGGACCCCGACAGCACGAACCGCACCGGGCCGCCGAAGCAGGACGAACCGACATACACCGATTTCGCGGGCGCGATGTGGTCCTCGCGGGTGGCAAGGTTGTAGATCGGCACCGTGACCCTCCGGAGATCGATCGTGACGTTGTCGAGTTGCATCTTGCCCCTCGCAAGCTTGTTCTCGAGGTAGCAGTTGCGCAGGTAGAAGGAATGATTGGCCGCCGGCATGCGTGTCGCATCGGCATTCCAGTGCAGCAGGTCAAAGGGGAGTGGCGCCTCGCCCTTGATGTAGGTGCTGACGACGTATGGCCAGATCAGATCGTTCGAACGCAGCAGGTTGAAGGCATTCGCCATTTTCGCGCCCTCAAGGTAACCCCGCGCCGCCATTCTGCGTTCGATCGCTTCGACCTGCGGCTCGGTCGCGGCAAAAACCTTGAGGTCGCCCGCATAAGTGAAGTCGACTTGCGTCGCGAGCAAGGTGGCGCAGCCGGTCCGGTCATCGCCGAGCGCGGCGAGATACGCCAGCGTCGAGGCCAGCAATGTGCCACCGACGCAATAGCCGAGCACGTTCACCTTGGTTTCGCCGGTGATGCGGGTGATCACGTCGATGGCTTCAAGCGGCCCCTCCCGCATATAGTCGGCGAAGCTCTTGCCCGCGAGTTGCGCGTCGGGATTGACCCAGGAGATCACGAAAACCGTAAGGCCGTGGTCGATGCACCACTTGATGAAGGATTTTTCCGGCGCCAGGTCCAGAATGTAGAATTTGTTGATCCAGGGCGGCACCATCAGCAGTGGGCGCTTAAGAACGCGCTCCGTGGACGGGGCATACTGGATGAGCTGCATCAGCGCGTTCTGGTGAACGACCTTGCCCGGAGTGGTGGCGATGTCGCGGCCGACCTCGAACTTCGACAGGTCCGACTGACGGATCTTCAACTCGCCGTGGCCCGCCTCAATATCCTCCGCCAGCATCTGGGCGCCGCGCACCAGGTTCTCGCCGTTCTCGTTCAGGGTGGCGCGCCACAGCTCCGGATTGGTGAAAATGAAATTGGACGGCGCCATCGCGTTGACGATCTGGCGCATGTAGAAATCGGCCTTCTGGCGCGTCGTCGCGTCGAGCTTGGCGGCGTCGGCAACCAGGTTTTTTGCCCAATCCGCGGTGACGAGATACGCCTGCTTCAGAAAATCGAAATATTGGTTGGATGACCATTCGGGGTCGGCAAAGCGTTTGTCGGCCGGATCGGGTTTAGCGACCGGTGCGCTGGCTTCGCCGGCAAGCCGCCGGGCCGTACTCGCAACAAGGTCGAGGTAGCTCTTGCCGAGCCGCGATTGCATTTCGATGACGCGCTGAGGGTCGGCGTACCAGAATTCCATGACCTGCGCCAAGGTCGCCGCCGCGTCAGCAATTTCGTCGGCGTATTCGCCGCTGCGGCCACCCGCTTCGACTGGCTTGAGGTAGGCGGCGATGGCGCGCCCGCCTTCTTCGATCAAGCGGCCGAGATTGCGGGTGAACGCCTCGACATCAATTCGCGCAGGAGGAGTCTCGGCTCCGTGATCCGCCACAGCAAACGCCGCGGCCGATACCGTCGGTGCAGCCGGGGCTGATAGCACCGGAATCGTCGAGGCGGCCAGCAACACCCCTGGAACGAGCGTCGCGGTATCTCCTGCTGCCGCGACGCTCGGGGACTTGCCAGAATGAAGAAGCGGGGACCGCGCCGCGGAAGTCGGGGGTCGCGCAACCGCCAGTCCGTCCGAGCCGGTCGCACCGGATTTATCTGCGACGATCACGGCACGTTTGGCGGATGATGCCGGGCCGGGCTGGGCGGTCGCGGTCCGCGAAGAGTGGTGGGAGGTGGTTGCATGATGGGGTCGACCATGGGCTGCCGAGTGCGTCGCATCGTTGGCATCTTTGCCGCCTTGCAGGCCTTTCCGTTCCGGCGCAGCCTTGCCGTTGCGGCGACGAGGCGGGCGGGAACCGGGAGGCTTCGCTCCGCCCCGTGGCGGCCGTCCCATTCGCATTCTCCTTCGTTTCGACACTATTAGCTGGATATTACGCTTAGAATTTTCTAGCCTGCCTTTAGGCGGCACCATCGGTACCTGCGCTAAATGCTCCAGTCGCCAAGGTCTGCTTGCGGGTGGCGTCGGCGCCTCCCGGGCGCCGCTTGTTTGGCGGTCGCCCTGGTCAGCGCACATTTTCTTTCCTCCTGTTCATCCACCCTGTCGGAACTTCCGGCAAAGATGGAGCGGCTGCCGACGCAAGTGGGTGGACTGCCTCAAGGCGCGCCGCAACGTCCAACAACCTCCCCCGTCTATCCAGCCGTACACGATATGCCGCCGCCGCGATCTTCCACGGTATTGACCGAAGATGAAAAGAAAAAGGTCGAAGCCGAACTCGCCGCGCTCCGCGAACAGCAGGAAAAGCGTGCCGGCACCAAAAGTTCCGACAGCCAATAACGGCACTCGCGAAAATAACTGCTCAACACTTGGCAGAAATCAGCACCTCGTTGCCGCGAACTTCCATCGCGGGTGCCCTGACCGCCCTGCCCCCGCCTGGCCGCGCGTCACCGGTGACGCAGTGCAGCGGAGCACAATCCCATTGCCTTTATGGTTTGTGTTACTGCCACTGCCCTTGGTGCGGTTGAGCGGGTGCGTTCGGCTTGAACCGCCTCCTGCGCGTTTCCTTTGATTTGCGCGTGATCGCGCGCATGGTCCCGTAAAGTTGCAGACTTTTCGGATAAGATCGTGCGCTAAATCAACACGCATCCGTCGTCGACCGCAGTCCGCGACGGGTGCGCAGAGCATAATCGAGCGGGAGGCGATTCAACCTGAACGCATCCCGCTCTAAGTCCGAAACGTCCGCAACTTTTCGGGATCATGCGCTGACGCCATGATACAAGCGTGCGCCCGACGGCAGGCGGTCGCGGGCCCGAGCGCAGGAGACCGGCAAATGGAAGAATTTCATCGCATTCGCCGCCTGCCCCCCTATGTCTTCGAACAGGTCAACCGCGCCAAAGCTGCCGCGCGTAATGGCGGCGCCGACATCGTAGACCTCGGCATGGGCAATCCGGACTTGCCCGCGCCGTCGCATGTCATCGAGAAACTCAAGGATACGATCGGCCGACCGCGAACGGACCGCTATTCCGCGTCGCGGGGCATCGTCGGGCTGCGACGTGCTCAGGCCGGGTATTACGCCCGCCGTTTCGGCGTAAAGCTCGATCCGGAAACCCAGATCGTCGCGACGCTCGGCTCCAAGGAAGGATTCGCCAATGTTGCGCAGGCGATTACGGCGCCTGGCGATGTCGTGCTGGTCCCCAATCCGAGCTACCCGATCCATGCCTTCGGGTTTTTGATGGCGGGCGGGGTGATCCGGTCGGTCCCTGCCGACCCGACGCCGCAGTTCTTCCATGCGCTCGAGCGCGCCTGCATGCATTCCATCCCGAAGCCGCTGGCGCTCGTCATCTGTTACCCCGCCAATCCGTCCGCGGCAGTTGCCGACCTCGACTTCTACAAGGATGTCATCCTGTTTGCGAAGAAGCACAACTTGATCGTGCTGTCCGACCTCGCCTATGCCGAGGTCTATTTCGACGACAGGCCGCCGCCGTCGGTGCTGCAAGTCCCGGGCGCCATGGAGGTCGCGGTCGAGTTCACCTCGATGTCGAAGACCTATTCGATGCCAGGCTGGCGCATGGGCTTTGCCGTCGGCAATGAGCGGATCATCGCGGCGCTCGGCCGCGTCAAATCCTACCTCGATTACGGCGCCTTCACTCCGGTGCAGGTCGCGGCCACCGCGGCGCTGAACGGTCCGGACGATTGCATTCGCGAGATGCGCGACACCTATCGACGGCGACGCGACGTGCTGGTCGAAAGCTTCGGCCGCGCCGGCTGGCGGGTGCCGACGCCACGCGCCTCGATGTTTGCGTGGGCGCCGTTGCCGGAGCCGTTCCGGAGTCTCGACACGGTGGCGTTTTCAACCCTGCTCATCGAAAAGGCGGAGATCGCCGTCGCTCCCGGTATCGGTTTCGGCGAGCACGGCGAAGGCTTCGTGCGCATCGCGCTCGTCGAGAACGAGCAGCGCATCCGGCAAGCCGCCCGCAACCTCCGGCGGTTTCTGGAAACGGCGCCCGAGAAGCTGCACAATGTGGTCCCGATGGCGGCGCGCCGCTGAAGTGGAGGCTTCACCGTGAACCACCCAACGGAGTTGCAGTGCAAATCAAAAAAGCAGCGGAAGAAAACCCTCTCCCCCTGCGGGAGAGGGTGCCGAGCGCGACAGCGCTCGGCGGGTGAGGGGTGAATGCATGAGTTTCGCGGCCCCGACCCGCTGAGCGGTTCGCCGGGGTCGCGCCAAGGACATATCAAGTCACGTACGGTTCTCCCCCTCATCCGGCGCGCTTCGCGCGCCACCTTCTCCCACGAGGGGAGAAGGATTTAGCCTCGGCTCTGTCGAAAAGAAGAGCTCAAGTGAACCGCCCGAAAGACATCGTCCTCTATCAATGAGCTTCTTCAGCCCATCGTGATTTGTCATGCCTCCCCCTCTCAAAGCCGGGATCGCCGGCGTCGGCACCGTCGGTTCGGCCGTCATCCGTCTCGTCGAGCGCGAGCGCGACATCATCGCTGCCCGCTGCGGACGTCTCATCGAGGTGGTCGCGGCGAGTGCGCGTTCGCCTGACCGCAAACGGGACATCGGCACCACGCCCTTACGCTGGGTTCGCGATCCGGTGGCGCTCGCGGCCGATACTGGGATCGAGGTTTTTGTCGAGCTGATGGGCGGCGACGGCGACCCGGCAAAACGCGCGATCGAGACCGCACTGGCCGCCGGCAAATCGGTGGTAACGGCAAACAAATCGCTGCTCGCCCGACATGGCGTTGCACTTGCCGCGCTGGCCGAGAAAAACGACGTGGCGCTCAGTTTCGAAGCCGCCGTGGGCGGCGCAATTCCGGTGGTCAAATTCCTGCGCGACGGCGTCGCCGGCAGCAATTTCGCGCGCATCTACGGAATCTTGAACGGCACCTGCAACTACATCTTGAGCCGCATGGAACAGGACGGCCTGTCCTGTGCCGAGTGTCTCGGCGAGGCGCAGCGGCTCGGCTATGCCGAAGCCGATCCGAGCTTTGACATCGAAGGATTCGACACCGCGCAGAAGATCGCGATCCTGGCGAGTCTTGCCTTTGGCATCCGCGCCAGTCCCGAGTCGGTTTTCGTCGAAGGCATTTCCTCGATCACGCCCGCCGACCTCGATGCCGCCGACGCCCTGGGCTATCGAATCAAGCTGCTTGGCGTCGCGTTACGGACCGAGCGGGGCATCGAGCAAAGGGTGCACCCCACCATGGTACCGAAGGAAAGCGCCATCGCCCAGGTCATGGGGGTCACCAATGCGGTATCGATCGACGCCAAAGGCCTTGCGCCGATCACGCTGGTCGGCCCGGGGGCCGGCGGCGAGGCCACTGCGGCCTCGGTCGTGGCCGATCTCGGTGACATCGCCCGGGGGCTTGCGCGGCCGCCGTTCGGACGCGCGGCGTCCAAGCTCGCCGACAGCCCCCAAAGCCCGATGCAGCGCCACGCCGGCGGCTACTACATCCGGCTGCTCGCCGTCGACCGGCCGGGCACGATTGCCGCGATCGCGAAGCATCTCGCTGACGAACGGATTTCGCTCGAATCGATCGTGCAGCGCCATCCGGGAGGGCGCCCGCATGGCGGCGATGATCCCGAGAGTCCGGCGGTGCCCGCGCCCGTGATAATGATCACCTATGCGACCACCGAGGATGCGGTTCGCCGGGCTCTGAACGCGATCAAGACCGACGGCGTGATTGCCGACGAACCGCAGTTGATCCGTATCGAGAAATATTGAACCTGTCCCGTCCGCCAGGCAGAAATGATGAGATGTGCCATATTCTCCCCCCGCCGCGGCAATTCAGCAGCGCAATCATCGCCTGATTAGGACGCCTGTCGATGGAAATTGACCGAAATCGCATGCCGGAGCGCGTCTTGACGCTCGAGATCGCGCGCGTAACGGAGCGCGCCGCCGTTGCGGCAGCAAAGCTGCGCGGACGCGGCAACGAAATGGCAGCAGATCAGGCCGCGGTCGATGCGATGCGGCGAGAGATGAACAACCTTCCCATCGCCGGCAAGGTCGTCATCGGTGAGGGCGAGCGCGACGAAGCGCCCATGCTGTTCATCGGCGAAACGGTCGGCAAGGGACACGGTCCGGCGGTGGACATCGCGGTCGACCCGCTGGAAGGCACCACGCTCTGCGCCAAGAACATGCCCGGAGCGATTGCCACCATGGCGATGGCGAGCACGGGCACGCTGCTGAACGCGCCGGATGTCTACATGGAGAAAATCGCGATCGGTCCGGGCTATCCGAAGGACGTGGTCGATTTGGATGTGCCGGCCGACGAGAACATCCGCGCGCTTGCGAAGGCGAAGAACGTGAGGCCGGAGGAGATCACCGCGCTCGTCCTCGATCGTCCCCGCCACTTCGATCTGATTGCTTCCCTGCGCAGGGCGGGCGCGGCGGTGCGCTTGATCACCGACGGCGACGTTGCCGGCGTGATCCATACCGCTGACCCGAACGTGACCGGGATCGACATCTATATCGGTATCGGGGGCGCCCCCGAAGGCGTGCTCGCGGCCTCTGCCCTGGCCTGCATCGGCGGCCAGTTCCACGGGCGCCTGGTGCTCGATACCGAAGACAAGCGGAGCCGAGCCGCGCGCATGGGCATCCGCGATCCCGGCAAGAAATACCGTTTGAAAGACTTGGTGAGGGGCGACTGCGTGTTCGCGGCGACCGGCGTCACGACCGGTTCATTGTTGAAAGGCGTACGATTTCGCGAGGGTGTGATCGAAACCGAAACGGTGGTCATGCGTTCGGCCACCGGCACGGTGCGCTGGATCAAGGCCGAACACCGCCAGTTCGGCAAATTCAACCAAGACTGACGACCGTGTGCGCTGGCCGGCTTCGCAGCGTCCCGAAAAGTTGCAGACGTTTCGGATAAGATCAGTGCAAATCACCGAGCATCCGTCGTCGAGCGCAGTCCGTGACGAATGCGCGCAAAAGAGAAACCCAGCGGGACGCGGTTCAAGCACAACACATCCCGCCCTGATCCGCGTTCGCAGTTTTCACGGATGATCCGGTGAGGCCAAACGATTTTCGCCGTATCGCGCTTGCGATGCCGCAGGCGATCGAGGCGCGACATGGTAGCCATCCGGATTTCCGCGTGGGCAGCAAGGTCTTCGCGACACTCGGCTGGCCTGATGAAAGCTTCGCGATGGTGAAGCTGACGCCGGATCAGCAGGCGATGTATGTGACGGCGTCGCCCAACGTATTCGCGCCGGTGGCAGGCGGCTGGGGCCGGCGCGGTAGTACCAACGTGCGGCTCGCTGCGGCGGACAAAGCCGCCGTCTCCGGGGCGGTAAGGGCAGCCTGGCGAAATGCGGCGCCGAAACGGATTGCAGCGAGCGAAGCCGTTCCTGCAAATGCAACGCTTCCGCGACGCTGCCCCGCGTTCGGCTCAGACGCCGACCTGCGGCCCGCCTTCTCGCGTGTCCTTGACGCGCTCAATCTCGTCGCACTACCCGAAGTGGAGGAAGGTACGTCGTTCGGAACGCCGTCGCTGCGCCTGCGCGGCAAGTTTTTGATGCGCGTCAAGGATGAGGAAACCCTCGTCTTTCGGTGTTCGCGGGAAGAGAAGGCCATGCTCATGGACGCCGCACCCGAAATCTATTTCGAGACCGAGCATTACAGCGGCTGGCCTGCCGTGCTGGTGCGATTGTCGAAGGCGGATGATGCGGAGCTTGGCCATTGCCTGATGCGGGCGTGGCGCATGCAAGCACCGCCACGGCTCGCGGCGCGGCTTGGAGTACCCGCGGCAAAGACGCGCGACGCAGGCCGCAAATCGCTGGGGCCACGTCGAAGCACCCGCTCGGGACCGTTCCGTCGTTCCTGAGGCGGTGGGCAGCTACCGCCTCGCGGCGCTGTGCAGGGTCACAATGCCATGCCGGCCGATGCGGGCCAGCAGGTCGGCTTCCGGATCGGCCGATGCCACAGGATGTCCTCCCAGCTCCTTGTAGCGATGCGCCCCGATGATGAGTTCCCTGGTCGGGATCGGGCCGGGTGCCCCCGTGGCGCCCGAACAGCACCGAGGCGGCGGCGACCACGCGGTTTCGGTGTTTGGCCGGCGCTGGCCTGCGGAATATGGCTGCTGAGATGCCACCCTCTTGATCTGCCCGGTCGAGAAAAGGTGCGGTCTCGTCGAGCCAGCTCGCCTCCAAAATGGTGCCGGGGCGCAGAAACATCAGCCAATCGGCGTGCGCCGATTGAGCTGCCGCAGCGAACCTCGCCCCTAACGGCGCGTTCGAGACAAGCACGCTGCACCCCGCCGCATCCGCCACCTCGACCGTTGCGTCGGTGGAACCGCCGTCGGCAACGATGACTTCGCGAACAATGCCCCTCATCGCACCAGGCACAAGCATCGAGAGTGTCGCTGTCAGCGGGCGCACGCTATCGCGACAGGCGATGACAACGCTGAGCATAATTCACCGTGATTTCCGGGAACCTCGCGCCGGCCGCCGCGGCTCGCCGGCGTTGCGCGGTGCAATCGCGGGCACGTTGAGCCGAAACCTTGGCCAAGTCAGGTACCCTACTTTACCCGTTTCAGCTTGCGAAGTTCGTTTCCCTGTCCCCAGCCGAGTGAGGGATTTCACGGGTAAAAATGTTCTTGTTTTGTTCGTTTGATTTCGTTATCCTCTTGCGATGTCCTCTTCCTCATCTGCCAAATTTCGCCATCGAACCGCCGCCGTCTCCGACGGCGAGACCGCGCCGTCCATCGGTATAGATGGGGCGCGGCGACGCGGGCGCGGCGCGCAGTCCAACACGACCGGCCGGTTCGAGCCCCGTGTCACCGTCGCCTTTGATGACGGCTGGCAAACGATCGAAGAACTGCCGCCGTTCAGAACCGAAGTCGCGATCGATACCTCGCGCAAAGTGATCACCCGCAACAACTCTCCGGACATCCCATTTGATCGCTCGATCAATCCCTATCGCGGATGCGAGCATGGTTGCGTCTATTGTTTTGCCCGCCCGACCCACGCCTATCTTGGGCTGTCGCCCGGCCTCGATTTCGAATTCGAAGCTGTTCATGAAGCCCGAGGCGCCGGAACTGCTGGAGCGCGAATTGTCTGCGTCAAACTACGAGCCGCGCACGATCGCCATCGGCACCAATACCGATCCTTATCAACCGATCGAACGGCGTCACGCCATCATGCGACGCATTCTCGAAGTGCTTGAACGCGCCGGGCACCCCGTCGGCATTGTCACCAAGTCGAACCTCATCCTCCGCGATCTCGATACCCTGTCGCGCATGGCTGCGCGCAGCCTCGTGCGCGTCGGCATCTCGGTCACCACGCTCGATGCCTCACTCGCCCGCGTTATGGAGCCGCGTGCGCCCACCCCGGCCCGACAACTCGAAGCGCTGCAAAAGCTGGCTGGCGCCGGGGTGCCAACGACGGTGATGGTGGCGCCCGTCGTTCCGGCGATCAACGATGCGGAGATCGAACGTGTGCTCGATGCTGCAGCGGCCTGCGGCGTGCGTGGGGCTGGCTACGTGATGCTGCGATTGCCCCTCGAAGTCCGTGACTTGTTTCGGGAATGGCTTGCGGCCAATTTCCCCGATCGCGAACGGCATGTGTTCGCGCTGGTCCGCCAGACCCGCGGCGGCAAGGACTACGATGCCACATTCGGCAAACGGATGACCGGCGGCGGCCCATATGCCTGGATCATCCGCAAGCGCTTCGAAACCGCGTGCGCGCGCCTCGGCCTCAATGTTCACAAGTCGCCGCTCACCACCGAGCAGTTCCGACCGCCGCGGCCTCAGGCCGAGCAGCTCAGCCTGTTGTGAGGGCTCCCGCAAAAATAACTGAATTCTCACTTTTGGGGTTGATTGAAATATCGCAGATCGGGAGGCCGCTGCCCCTTTTTTGCGGGCATGATCAGGCCGTCGGCGCTGAGAAAGTAGGCCTCTCCTTGGATACGAAGGTGGGGGTTGTTCTCCGGGCAATTGTCCTCGACCCACCACGGGTGCGGGTCAGGGCTGCGGCGATAGTGCTTGGTCACGACCCAAGGACGGGTCAGCGCGTGGTCCAGGACCGTGACCTCGTTGTAGATGTCATCCGGCTCGTTCTTGTTGAAAGTATATCGCTCCTTGACGATGGTCTGGTTGTCCGCATGCAGCGGCAGGCCGCTGGCATCGAAGGCGCGCGGCCCTTTCATGTTGCGCGTCTCCACTTCGAGCACGTCGTATCTGCCATCACCGTCCTCGTCGATCCATCGGCCAAGCGAAATCCCGAGGAAAGATGGTCGCGATCGGTTGGCCAGTCGCGTCCGTCAGTGAATATGCGGCGGTTGTCATGGACATGCTCGACGAGAACGTGGAAGGTTTCCGCAGTAATGACGAACTCGATCTCGCTGTAGCCGTTGGTCACGCGCGGCATCCCGGGCGAAAGACACCAGGTAGTCGGGTCCGTTCCTTGGCCACCTTCAGCCATGTCTTCCAGGTTCGCCTCGAAGATGGCTTGGTACTCGGGAGTGAGCGGGGCTTGTTGCCCGAGACCCCTCGGCTTGCCGGGCACGTAATTCACTGAGCCGCCGACCGCCGTCCACTGGCCCCTCAGGTCCGGGTATTTTGTTTCGTCGTGTGCAGTTGCACTCGCTATTTCCATCAGGAGCGCAGCCGAAAACGCAGCTACACGGATTGAGCTGCAATACAGCATCATCAATGCTCCTTGTGACCACAGCCGCAGACACGCGGCATCCCGGATGCGATCTCACGAGCTTATCGTGCTTGGAACTGCATTGAAACGGGGTCATCAAGCCCGTGTCCGGCAGCTTCAACTGCGATCAGCGTCCGCAGTTGAAAGTACACCTATAAGCGTGACCAGAACGGACTTCTGACTTCCCGGAATCAGAAATCCGGCGTGCCTGCCGTTGGAACCATCGCGTCCACGCCCGCGAAGTGCGGGTTCTCAGCGCAGAGCGCTTCCGGCCAATTACCGATCACGCGCCGATAGGTCACGCGTCCAGCCCATGGCATCGTGAAAACGCCCGGGTCTTCCACCGTGAACTCGACTTGCAGTCCCTTCTTGGATGTATCCGGGTCGATGGCGCCGCGCCCGTAGATCACGCCCAAGGGAGGAATTATCGATGCTCCGTGCTTTCGCTGGGCTTCGGCTGCGGCTTCGCCGTCGATCAGCCGATAGCGCTCAACGACATGCAGCGCTTTGCTGTGGGGGGTGCCAAAGGCATCGATGGTTGAGAATGGCGCGACCTTGATGCCGACGGTATCGATCACCAGCGTGTCGCCTTCGTAATGGCCGACCGAGTGGCCCTGCCAACTCGGCGTCAGGTTCTCAGGATGTGACGCGTTCAGGCGAACATGACGCACCGTATTATGAAGCAGGTAAATCAAGGTGATCTCGTCCCTCAGCTGCACAATCAGCGTCCCGAACTGAACTCCCATCACAAAGGGAGGAGGCTCGGGCCAGCACGAATTATGCAGGTCCTGCGGCACCCTGCCGGCGACGAGCTGGTCGCCGAACTGCTTGACCGCTGCGGCGGCCGCGGGTTTCAGGATAGGGTTCGTGTAATCGCCAAGCCACATGCCGCCCCCACCGGTACAGCACGGGTCCCGCACGACGATGGTGCCATCGGCCTTGCGGACTGTGTTGATGATGGGACCGGGACCTGAAGCCGGCGGCTCGAAAAACAGAATATCCCGTCCCCACTGGCCTGAAAGATCGGAAATGGGAGAATGGCTGTCCGCGGCCATCGCCGGGCAAACGAATGCCGCCGCAGAAATGAGGAATGCGATCGTCCTGGCAGAGGATCGAGGGATCGAACTCATACGGATGCCGGACATGAGCCCCTCCTTGGTCGATCGGACACTGTACAGCGGGTGCAGCGGCCCGGGGAGGTGAAAAATCAAGGTGCTCAAGCACGCATCCGTATCGACACGGTCCACATTTGCATCCGGTGCCCCAAGCGACGAAAGGCATGTCTCTTGTTGGCTCATTGGAGCCACGTGGCGGGTTCTCTCGCCTCGGCAGGACGGAGACGGGTATCGTTGATCGATGCGGGCTGCGTGTGAGCTTCCGCCCATCCTCACGCCGGTGCCAAGCGCCCGGCCTTCGCGCTGCTGATCAGATGCCTGCACGCCGCAAGTCAGAGAGGGCAGAAGCGGAGCCTGATGGGTTCGTTACAGTTCGGAAAATAATTCGGCAGGGGTCCACCCGCCGTACCGCGCGGCAGGTGCGGCTGGGGAAACCCCTCATCAGAGGTGTCCGAACTGTTCGTGGTGGCGGCGTTCCGTCCGGGACTCTGCGTTGCAGCGTTCTCTCCGGGACTTCGCTGGCGCTGCGTGCGAGCAGCGTGATGGGTCCGTGTCCTGGCGCGGGAGGCGCCTTGGTCCGCATTTTGCGCGTCCACAGGAAATGTTCCCGCGAACAGCAGCGCCGCAAAAAGGCAGGTGACGGTTACGCGCATCGTCTTTCCTCAGCGGTCAAGATCGTTGAAGCCGGTTACGGAAACGTGAAAATCCGCGAGAGCGGGGGGAGCTTCGGCGGCGGGATGAGAAAAACGAAAGCTCTCGTTCGCCATCTGCTCGCCCGCCGCGCCTATGTTGGCCGGTTGTATCATACCGGGACGCGGACCCGACTGTCTCGATCGGCAAGCTCGGCGGGAACCCCCGCCTCAAGACCGTGTGCGACCTCAAACGGTCGCAAAGCCGGGGAGCGCGCATTCGGGTGGACGCGCGGAGCCGGCGCCGAGCTTCCGATCGAAGCGGTAGAGTGTCGAGCAATACGGACAGATGATCTCGTCATCATCACCCATGTCGAGAAAGACATGGGGATGGTCGAACGGCGGTGTCGCGCCGACGCACATGAATTCCCGGGCACCGATCTCGATTGCCGAGACGCCGGGGTCATTGTGGAAGTGCGGCACGATGTGGTCGGTCATGGTTCTCTCGCGTTCGCCTGGATGGCATCGCGGTGTGTACCCAGGCTCCGTTGCAGGGTGGCCAAGATCATGTTCCGGGCAAGCGTGAGGCGCGGACGGTCACTGGCCGCCCTTCCCTTCCGCTTCCGCGGAAAGGTTGCTTTAGCCGACGCAGCTTGGCCCGCGTCACCGCCACTCCCATATTAGACGGATGTCGCCGGCTCAAGGCATGCCGTTCCGCTAAAGTCGGTGTTCTCGGTCAGGTCGCGGTCACATGGCATCGAATACATGGTCGCATGAATGACGTGGAATTTTGCAGTTTTACGCCGTTGCCGCCCTCCTTTCGTCGGTTTCGACTATGATTGACTGACGACACCAAGCAAATGGAAGCGGCGATAGCCCGGCGCGCCGAGCGGGCAGGTCTGGACGTTAAATGTTTCGCTTGTTCCGCCCGCTTTTGATGATGCTTCTGTGCGCGGTCGCCGTGCATCTGGTGTGGCCGCACGCGGTGGCGTCGTCGGCTTTGCTTTATGCGCAGGATGATCCGGCAAAGCTTGCCGATTATGCCGTGACGAAGGAATTGACCCCAGCGGTCGCGGCTCAAGAGATCGACAGTGCACTCGCCGCCGGCGACCCGGAGCTCGCCGCAAGTTTTCTCGAACTGGCCAATGAGCGCGGCGTGACGGTCGATCGCGCGCGCACCGCGCGAATCAAGGCGGCTAACGGCGCCGCGGCGACGGCGGTTCATGCGGCCAAGGATTTTACCTACGGCCTGGTGTCCGGCACGCCCAATGACCTCGCCTCGTTCGCCGGCACCGCGACCGGCGATCTGTTCGTGTTCGGTGACATCCGCGACGCAGCACGCGAAGGCGTCCACATGGCGCGGGGCGAGCAGGCCGACGAACTGATATTCGGCCTCGCCTGCACCGGGATCGCGATCACCGCCGGAACCTATTTGACGGTGGGCGCGATGTTGCCTGTGCGAATCGGCCTTTCCCTTGTCAAGGCGGCGCGCCGCACCGGCCGACTGACGGGCCGCTTAGCGGCCTGGCTCGTCAATGCGACGCGCGAAGCGGTCGATACCGAAGTTTTACAGGCCGCGCTGAGGCAGGCGCCTGCGACCTCGCCGGGACAGGCGGTACGGCTCGTCCGCGACGGCGTGAAGGTCGAGCGCGCGGAAGGCGTTCTCACCGCGGTTCGTGACGTCGGGCGGGTGCAACGCGCGGCGGGAACGCGCGCTGCCCTCGATGGCCTCGCGCTCGCCGAGGAGCCCGAGGATATGGCGCGGCTGGCGCGCCTTGCCGAGGCGAAGGGAAGCAAGACGCGAGCTATCCTGAAACTTGCCGGACGCGCCGCATTCGCCCTGACGCTCGCCGCGATCAACCTCGCGGCCTGTGTGTTTGGGGCGCTGTGCAGCGTTTTCAGCTTTTGCGCAGCGGTGAAGCGCACGTCGGAGCGCGCAACGGAGTCCTATCTGCGCTGGCGCAAGGCGCGCATCCGCAGCCGGGCGGCAGCACTGGTGGCCGCATCTCCCCAGCCACTTTGATCATCGCGCCGTCGCGCCGTTCCTCCTTACTGGCGCCCCTGCGCCCGGGCTCAATGACAGGACACGGCGTTGCCGGTCGCCGAACGCTGTGATACCGCACCCGCTTCGCGCTTCGCTCCGTTGGGCGCTTTTCGCGGAGATAAACGCGTCCGCGACGCCGGCTGCCGGCGCATTCCATCAAGTCAAGGAGCACCGACATGCCGGACAAGGTGCGCAGGATCGGCTGGATCGGGACGGGTCGCATGGGCCTGCCCATGGCGGAGCGGCTGCTGCAGGCGGGCCACGACGTTTCGATCTGGAACCGCACCCGCGCCAAAGCGGAACCGCTCGCCAAACTGGGAGGCAGGATCGTCGATCGTGCGAGTGATCTCGCCGATGTCGACGTGCTGTTTTCGATCGTGTCCACGGGAAAGGACCTCGAGGACATCTATTTTGGCGCCCACGGTCTTGGCGCGGCGAACCGGCTGCCCGCGGTATTTGTCGATTGCTCGACCATCGGCGTCGAGGAATCTGCCGCCATCCGCCAGCGGCTCTCCGAACGCGGAGCGAGTTTCATCTGCTGCCCGGTGAGCGGCAACGCCAAGGTGATCAAGGCCGGCAAGCTGTCCGCAGTCGCGTCTGGGCCGGAGGCGGCCTTCGAAGCCGTCAAGGAGGCGGTGACGGCCTTCGCTCCGCACGGCGTGTCCTATGTCGGAAATGGCGAACTCGCACGGGTCTGCAAGATCGCTCACAATGTGATGCTCGGTGTCGTTATCGAAAACCTGATCGAGATCACGCTGCTCACCAACAAGATGGGCGTGCCGCGTGAAGCCTTTCTCGCGTTTCTCAACAACAGCGTGATGGGATCGATGTTCACGGCCTATAAGTCGCCGGCGCTCGTCAACCTCGATTGGACCACCACCTTCACATCGGAACTGCTGCGCAAAGACCTCGACCTCGGCCTCGAACTGGGCCGCGATTTGGAGGTCCCGATGCCGGTGACCGCCGCGACCCGCGAGATATTGCAGGCCCATATCGGCGCTGCGAAGCTCGACAGCGACCCGCGACACCATCTGGACGGCGACTTTGCCGCCCTGATGGAGACGATGGCACTCGCCGCCGGCATGAGGCTCAAGAGCGAAGACAAGAAAGTACCGACCGGGCTCGAAAGCTGAGCCGCCGCATTTCGCTGCGCGCGATGCGCTCTACGGGATGATGGAATTCAGAACGAGCTTTTCAGCTTGAGCACGTCGAGGCGGTTGACCGAATGGATATCAACGCGGTGCTGCTCGTGGTTTGACAGCACATCGAGTGGCACATCCGCGCCGGCCGGACCTTGGGCCCAAACCTTGCGGTAGAAATCCGGCAAATCCTTCGCGGTCTCCCCGTTCACGCCGACGATGATGTCGCCGCGATGCACCCCGGCTTTTTCGGCGGGCCCCCCGGTGGTAACCCGGCTGACCATCAAATGGCCGCCGACATTGTCGGTCGTGATGCCGAGCCAGGGATGCGCCACCGTCGTGCGTCCGTCGGAGAGAAGGTCGGCCATGATCGGCGGCAGCCGATCGATCGGCACGAACATATTGCCGCGCATGCCCTCGCCCTTACCGCTCGCATCGCCGACGATCAACGAACCGACGCCAACCAGCTGACCCTCATGGTTGATCAGCGCCGCGCCGCTCCAGCTCGGGTGCGGCGGCGCCGTGAAGATCGCGTCATCGACCATGTATTCCCAATTGCCGGCGAACTCGCGTTTGGAGACCACGTGGACGGCGCGGGTGCCGCTGGCACCGCCATAGCTCGCGGCGATCAGCGGGTCGCCCTCCCTGACCGTCGATGACTTGCCGAAAGCGATCGGCCGAACCTTGAGCGGAGAAGTCGCCTGCAGCAGGCCGAACCCGGTGTCGTTGTCGTAGCCCACCACTGTGGCGCCGACGGTGTGGCCGTCGGCAGTGTCGATCTCGGCGGATACGGCTTCGACCATCAGATAACCGATGGTCAGCACGAGCCCGCTATTGTCGATGACAATGCCCGTTCCTTCGCGCTCGCGACCGAGATTCTCGGCGGTGCGCCCGTCCGGCGTAATGAACGTCTTGATGTGAACGACGCCTGAAAGCAACTCCTGCAACGACGGCGATTGCGCGTGGCTCGAACCGCCCAGCACCATGGTTAATGTCAATGTTGCCGCGATAGAGCACAGTCCGTTGCGCATCGAGTTGCCTCCTTGGAAGGACCATGACATGCACATATTATACCATTTTCAGTGACGGCAAATCGTGAATGCGACGGGAAGGTGACGTTGTCCACGCCAGGTTCCGTTGCGAGAACCCGCCCCTGAAGCATCAGTTCCGTCCACGGACTCCCTTCATAGAAGGTCCATGCCGGATGTCGGTCTACTCCGCGGCGACCGGCACCGCTGCCGGCATCTCTCGCTTCGTCACCACTGAGCGGTCGGGATCCAGCCAGAAACCCCATATCAGCGAGCCGATCACCAGCAGGACCGCGGCAAGTAGCCACGGCGCCCGATAATCCCCCTGCTGGGCGAAGTAACCGAACACGATCGGCGACAGCACGGCGCCGAACAACTGCCCGGCCATGTTCATCATGCCGGACACGGTGCCTGAATACTTGCCGCCGGTGTCCATCGGTACCGACCAGGCAGGACCGATCGTGCATTCGAGAAAGAAGGCCGCACCGGCGAGGCAATAAACCGCGAGGTGAGAATCCTCCACCGACGCCGCGAAGGCGGTGAAGACCGCGCAGGCCAAAAGGCCGACGATCGCGACCGAACGCCGCGCGAAACGGGTATTTCCTGTTTTGTGAAGGATCCAGTCCGTCGCGACGCCGCCAACAATGTTGCCGATGACCATGGCAAACAGCACCGGCGAGGACCACCATCGCGAATCGCCGCTGGAGAAATGCCGGCCGTCTTTGAGATATGACGGCAACCACGTCAGGAAAATCGTCAACGAATAGACGTAGGTGACATAGGCGCACATGATCGCCCACATATTGGGCGAAAGCAGCAAGGTCGACCACGGCACGCTCGCACGCTCCGGCCGCGCGGCCGGGTTGAGCTCGCCGGTTTCGTCGCGACCGCGAATATACTCCAGCTCTCCCGGGTTAACGAGCGCGTGATCTTCCGGCAGATTGCGATAGCCCGCAAACCAGGCAATCGACCAGGTGAAACCGACGGCGCCGCAGAGATAAAAAGCCCAGCGCCAGCCCAGCGATACGATAATGACGCCGATGATTGGCGGCGCAATGGCGGCTCCGAACCGGCTCGCACTATGAGTAAATCCCTGGCAGAAGCCGCGCTCACGACGCGGATACCACACCTGCATGGCGCGAGTCGCGCCGGGGAATGCGCCCGCTTCGCCAGCCCCGAGCAAAAAGAGCAGGACCATGAACGAGGGGCCGCTGTTCGCCAATCCGGCGGCGGCGGTCATCAAGGACCAAAAGGCGACGAGGCTCGCCAATACGATGCGCGGACCAAAGCGCTCGGAGAGCCAGCCGCCGGGCACTTGAAACAGTGAATAGCCCCAGAAAAGGGAGTCAGGATCAAACCTTTGGTGAAATTGTCGATGCCGAATTCCTGCTGAATTTCCGGCGCCGTATTCGACATGATGACGCGGTCGAGATAGGTGATCATGTACATCAGGCAGATCAGGCCCAGAATGTACCAGCGGCCATAGCTTCGTTGTCCGGCCTCCATGGCAGCTTATCCTCCGCAATTCAGGTGCGAGTAAGCGATCGCCCGCAAATAACTGTGACACCTCTGTCATCCCCAGCGTAAGCCGGGAATCCAGCACCCCGTGGCGGACCGTTTATGCCCATACGGCAAATCCGGGGATTACTGGATCACCCGCTTTCGCGGGTGATGACATGGCTGGGAGTATCTGTTTCCGAAACAATACCCGATGCAAGATGGCAATGCGGCAAAGGCTGGGGAGACGTCCCAAGCGACTGCCTCCGACCGTCAAGCGGCGGCGTTCCAGGAGCAACGGGCCAATTCTCCACAGCGCGAAGACATAGAGCACGGTGGCGTTGCGCTGCTCCTTGAGTTCCGGCGTGAGCAGCGAGCTTGCTCTGCGATGCCCCGCTCGGCCCCGACGCGATCGCGACATATTGCTTGCCGTTGACCTCAAAGGTCATCGGCGGCGCCGAGAAGCCGGAGCCGACATTGATCTTCCACAGCTCGTCGAGCGTGGTGTCGTCGATAGGCCGCGACCGTGCCGTCGAGCAGCGCGACGAAGACAAGGCCGCCCGCGGTCGCATAGCGTGCCCGGAATAGTTCGGGTACGCGCAGGTGCATGTTCTTCTTGATCTCGAGGGTGACCGGATCGACGGCGGTGAGGTTGCTTTCGTAGCGTCCGTCGACCTTGTAGCCGCCGCCGGTCCGCGTGAACCAGCCCGGCTTCGCGCTTGCACCAGGTCGGTGTCGTTGGTGACGAATTCGCACGCCGTCATCGCCGGAATGTAGAGAAGCTGGGTCTTCGGGCTGTAGGAGGACGGGCCAGTAATTGTTGCCGCCGGTGCGGTTGGGGCAGACTTTCTTGACCGGGACCGTCGGCGGTCGGATCGGCGATGCCCGAATAGGTCTGCACATCCTTGCGCGGGATCGTAGTCGAGCGGCTTGCCGGTCTTCTGGTCGATGCCCTTGGTCCAGTTGACCTCCATGTAGGGCTTGGCGCCGACCATCGCGCCGTTGTTGCGCTCCATGGTGTAGACGAAGCCGTTGCGCGCCGAATGGGTGACGAGCTTGCGCGGCTGCCCGTCGATCGCTGCGCTCGAACAGGATGTGGGTGCCGACCTCGTCGAAGTCCCACATGTCGCCGGGCGTGAACTGGAAGTACCAGTTCATCTTGCCGTTGTCCGGGATTCCAGGACACGACGCTGTTGGTGAAGAGATTGTCGCCGGGACGGGCGCGGGCATCCATCATCGGCACCGGATTGCCGACGCCCCAGAGCGTCTGGTTGGTGTCGGGATCGTAGGTGCCGGTGACCCAGACGGCGCCGCCGCCGGTCTGCCAGGCATTGTTGTTGCCCTTCCAGGTCTCGCTGCCGGGCTCGCCGGGCGCCGGGATGGTGTATTTGCGCCACAGCAGCTTGCCGGTCGCGGCGTCGAGCGCCGGCGATCCAGTCGCGCGCGCCGGCGTCGCCGCCGGAGGCGCCGAACACGATCTTGTCCTTGATCGGCGAGCGGCGCACCGGTGACCGTGATCCGGGCGACGCCGTCCGACACGTTGGTCTCCCACACCACCTTGCCGCTGTTCTTGTCGGTGGCGATGATGCGCGCCGGCGCGCTCGCGGGCGAGATGACGAGATTGCCCCACAAGCGCGGCGCCGCGATTGGCGACCTGCTTTTCCTGCTTGGGGTCCATGCGCCAGACGATGCGGCCGACATCGCCGGAGGTGCGCGTCGATCTTGTAGAGCACGCCCCAGGAATCGGTGATGTAGAGGAAGCCGTCCTCGGCGAGCGGCGTCGCCTCGATGAATTCCTTGCCGCGCGCCGCCGGCGAGCGGCACCGCAAAGGCGAGTTTGAGGTCCTTGACGTTGCCTTGTTGATGCGGGCGAGCGGCGAGAAGCGCTGGCCGTCATAGGTGCGGTGGTTCATCAGCCAGTTCTGCGGCTCCCGGTCGGGATTGGCGAGCCGGTCCGGCGTTACCTCGGCCGCAAAGGCGGTGCCGCCCGCCGCCAGCATGGTGGTGCCGAGAACTGCTGCACGAACCGCGATGTTGAACCCTGACATATTGAACGTCCCTCGATTCCGACTGCTTGTCCCAGACCGCGGGTCACGTGAGGGGGCTGCCGCCGGAGCTACCGTTTCGCTTAAAGGCCAAAAACGTAGAGCACCGTCGCGTTGCGCTGCTCCTTGAGTTCGGGCGTGTTGACGAGCCGGTTCTTGGCGACCGGGCTCGGCCCCGAAACGATCGCGACATATTGCTTGCCGTCGACCTCGAAGGTCATCGGCGGCGCGGAAAAGCCCGAGCCGACGTTGATCTTCCACAGCTCGTCGAGCGTGGTGTCGTCGAAGGCCGCAACCGTGCCGTCGAGCAGTGCGAGGAAGACGAGACCTCCGCCGGTGGCGAGCGTGCCCGAATAATTCGGGTAGCGCAGATGCACGTTCTTCTTGATCTCGCCCGTCAGACGGATCGACGGCGGTGAGGTTGCTCTCGAAGCGCTCGTCGGTCTGGCTCAGGCCGCCGTTCCAGCCGCGCTCCTTGGTGTGCTTGTCCCTGTCGATGGTGACGGTCACGCAGGCCGTCAGGGCGGGGATGTACAGCAGCTTCGTCTGCGGGCTATAGGAAGACGGCCAATAATTGTTGCCGCCAGCCTGCGATGGGCACACTTTCTTGAGCGGCGCGCCGGGCGTCAGATTGCCGACGCCGGCATAGGTCTGGATATCCTTGGTGGGATCGTAATCGACCGGCTTGCCGGTCTTCTGGTCGATGCCCTTGGTCCAGTTCACGTCGATATAGGGCTTCGCCAGCACCGGTCTGACCGTTGAAGCGATCCATCGTGTAA
This sequence comes from uncultured Alphaproteobacteria bacterium, assembly GCA_963844635.1. Classification (GTDB taxonomy): domain Bacteria; phylum Pseudomonadota; class Alphaproteobacteria; order Rhizobiales; family Xanthobacteraceae; genus JAJPKK01. The sequence continues at coordinate 1,717,920 of CAWJPD010000003.1, read as the reverse complement.
AGAAAGCCGTTGCGCGCCGGAATGAGTGATCAGCTTGCGCGTCTCGCCGCCAATCGTGCCGTCGATCAGGATGTGGGTGCCGACCTCGTCGTAATCCCACATGTCGCCGGGCGTGAACTGGAAGTACCAGTTCATCTTGCCGGTGTCGGGATCGTAGGAGATCGCACTGTTGGTGAAAGAGTTGTCGCCCGGCCGGTAGATCGGGTCGAACATCGGCACCGGATTGCCGGTGCCCCAGATGGTCTGGTTGGTGTCCGGGATCATAGGTGCCGGTCACCCAGACAGCGCCGCCGCCGGTTTGCCACGCGTTGGTGTTGCCCTTCCAGGTTTCGCTGCCGGGCTCGCCGGGCGCCGGGATCGGTGAATTCGCGCCACAGCCTTGTCCGGTCGCGGCATCGAGCGCGCCAACCCAATCGCGCACGCCCTGTCGCCATTGGCGGCGCCGACGATGATCTTGTCCTTGATGGCGAGCGGCGCCGATGTGAACGCCACGTCCGGCGTATCGGTGAAGGTGGTCTCCCAAGCCACCTTGCCGGTGTCCTTGTCGGTGGCGACGATGCGCGGCGCGACCGCCGGCGGCGGTGATCACGAGATTGCCCCACAATGCGGCGCCGCGATTGCGCTGCTGGCGCTCCTGCTTCGGGTCCATGCGCCAGACGATGCGGCCGGCATCGCCGGACGTGCCGTCGATCTTGTAGAGCACGCCCCAGGAGTCGGTGACGTAGAGGAAGCCGTCCTCGGCCAATGGCGTCGCGATCGATAAATTCATTGCCTGCGCCGCCGCCCAGCGCCACCGCATAAGCGAGCTTGAGGCTCTTGACGTTGCCCTTGTTGATGCGCGCAAGCGGCGAGAAGCGCTGGCCGTCATAGGTGCGGTGGTTCATCAGCCAGTTCTGCGGCTCCTGTCGGATTGAGCGAGCCGTTCCGGCGTCACCTCCGCTGCCACGGCGGGAGCCGCGAGCGCGAGCATGCTGCCCGCCAGCAAAGCGGTGCGGATCGAACCGATGCGTCCAACCATGATGACCCTCCCAAGTCCAGCGCGGATGCGTTCAGCTTGAACCGCTTCGCGCTCGAATTCTCTTTTGCGCATCCGTCGCGGATTGCGCTCGACGACGGATGCGCGGTGATTTTGCACATGATCTTGTCCGAAAAGTCGTCAACTTTTCGAGATTATGCGCTAGCTATAGGCCGCTTCTTGAGGGACGGCAAAGCGAAGCTATGCCATCGCTGCTAAGCTACACCATTCCGAGATTGAAGTCCGCCCGTGCCGGAGCTCTGTCGGGATTGGACTGCGAACGTCCGCCGGCCACAGCGTGCGGACAAGAACAAATCCTCTTCCCCTCGCCAAAGGTGCCACAAGCCCTGCCCGGAGGACTGGCCGGCGGACACCCCGTTGCCAAAGGATCGACGCGCCGATACCGATAGGTCAGCCAAGCAATAGCGGGAATGCGTTCAGCTTGAAATGACTTCCTGTTCGCTTCTTTTTGATTTTACGCATGACCCTTGTCCGAAAACTCTTCAACTTTTCGGATCATGCGCGAGCGGGCCAACGGGTGATTGCATGAACGTCGCCACGGAGGCGCCAATCCAAACGATCATTATCAACGGATGCTCCGTCGAAGTCATCGAACGCGGCCGCGGCCGCCCTATTCTATTCCTGCATCCCTTTATCGGGATCGACCCGTCGGCTCCCGTGATTGATCACCTTGCCGAAGGCGGTCGAGTGATTGCGCCGTCACATCCTGGATTCGGGCATTCGCCGCGACCGGCCGACCTCACCACGGTCGACGACCTCTCCTATTTCTATCTCGACCTGATGGACGAACTTGAGTTGCGCGAGACCCTCGTCGTCGGGGTTTCGTTCGGCGCCTGGCTAGCCGCCGAAATCGCGGTGAAATCGACCGCGCGGATCGCCTGCCTCATACTCGGCAATCCGATCGGCATCCGGGTCGGGACTCGCGAGGCGCGCGATATGCTCGACATTTTCGCGATGTTGGAGGATGAATTCCTGACCAAGGCTTTCGCCGATCCGGCAGCGGGGCGACGCGACTATCGCGCAATGACGGCCGACCAACTGACGGTCGTGGCGACCAATCGCGAAGCCACTGCGCTCTACGGCTGGTCGCCTTACATGCATGATCCGAAGCTCAAGAGCAGGTTGCACCGCATCCGCGTCCCGACGCTGGTGCTGTGCGGCGTTGCCGACCGGCTGCTGGCGGAAAACTATGGCCGCGCCTTTTGCTCGGCTGTTCCGGACGCGCAATTCGAGACGTTGCCAGGTGCAGGACACTTTCCTCACCTCGAGCAGCCCACGGCGTTTGCCGAGCGCGTGCTCGCCTTCGCCAGCTCCTGGCCTACGGTTCGCGAAGCGAAGAGAGCACCGTGACTTAAAGGATCGGGTGGAATCAAATCGATCGTAGGGTGGGCAACGCGCCTACACAGGGCTATGCCACTTGCACAACACGCACGCGCGTTGCCCACGCTGTCGGAGCTATGAAGAACTGGCCGGGCGCGTGGGCAAAATCGGCACTGAGAGTCGATCCTGGGATGGGTGAGAGTGAGCGATTTTGCCCACCCCACACGGTGAACCTCTGAAAGTCGGTCCTGGAACGATATGATTGTCGCCTGCAGTGACAGTCGCGGAGTGCGTCCATGAGAGTCTATCAGTTCACCGAACAGCCCTACTATCCGGCATGGTCGCAGCATGAGGGCTCGCTCCGGGTCAACCTGCCCAACGCCAAGCAGGACCCGGAGATCGCGGCTGACCTGCTCCATCGCTACTGGGACGAATGGGGGATCGCCGACGAGGTCGGCCTCGACATCATGGTGAACGAGCACCACTCGACGGCGACCTGCATGTCCTGCGCATCGGTCGTCGCGCTTTCGGTGCTGGCCCGCGAGACCAAAAAGGCACGCCTCCTCGTGCTCGGCTATCCGATCGGCCATCGCCCGGACCCGCTGCGCGCCGCGGAAGAACTCGCGACCATCGACGTGGTGTCGCGCGGCCGGCTCGACATGGGGTTCATCAAGGGCGTGCCTTACGAGTTCCCGGTCTCGAACCAAAACCCGGTCGGGGTGATGGCGCGGTTTTGGGAGGCTCACGACTTCATCATCAAGGCGATGACCAGCCACGGTGCGCCGTTCAACTGGGAGGGCGAATGTTTTCACTATCGGCAGGTCAATCTATGGCCGCGCCCGTATCAGGAGCCGCATCCTCCAGTCTGGAGCACCACCGGCAGCCGCGGCAATGCGCGGGTGCTGGGCGAAAAGGGCTATGTGATGGCGACACTCGGCACCGGGTTTGCGACGCGGCCCTTGTTCGACGCCTATCGGACCGGATACGTGTCGAAGGGCCGCGAGACCCCGACCGCCGACCGGTTCGGCTATCTTGGCCTTGTTGCGGTCGCCGCGGACGAGAGGACGGCGCGAGAGCGCGCCGAATTCATCGCCGGCTATGTGCGTTCGTCACATGTCGTGGCCCCGCAGTTCCGTAATCCGCCAGGCTATCTGTCGATCGAGGACAACGTCCGCATCCTGCGCGGCGAAACGCGCCAGCGCAGCCGCACCAAAGACGGTCGCTTCATCGACATGCATTCGGCGAGCGTGCAGGACCTGATCGACGCCGCGATCATGTTCTGCGGCACACCTGACCAAGTCCATGACCAGATCGTCGCCTTTTGCGAATATTGCGGCGGCATGGGCAATCTCATCATGATGGGACACGCCGGCAGCCTGTCGCACGAGGACACTGTCGATAATCTCACGCTCTTCGCAAAAGAGGTCCTGCCGCGCCTCAAGGCCTACAAGCAGCCGCGGGCGGAAGCTCCGGCCGCGGCGTGACGCAAGTGCGAGGCTACCGGCCGCAACGGCAGTCCGGCATCCGAACGTATCAAGGCAAGCAGTGGACTTTCAGTCCGTGTCGAAACGAGCTAACATTCGCACAACACTCGGGTCATTTGGATCCAAGAGAAAAACCAAGGCGGAGGCGAGGAAACCAACATGATCGACCGGTTCTCAGGCTCGTTCGCATCTGTCGCCATTGTGATCACGGCTGCGAGCGCCCTCATTTCGGTTCCCGTCACGCGGATCTTGGCCCAGACACAAGCTTCTTCGCTGAAGACCCCGTGGGGCGATCCCGATCTGCAGGGAATTTGGACCGTCGAAACCGACACTCCGTTCCAGCGGTCTCCGCGGTTCGCCAATCAAGAATTCTTCACGGAGGCGCAGCGCGAACAATTCGACCGCGAGCGGGCGGCGCTGCGCGGTCGCGACAACCGTGGCGACCGGGGCAGCGAGCGTGACGTCGCTGGCGCCTACAACAACGCGTTCGGTGGCTTGAAGCGCACCGGCACGCGCACGTCGCTCGTCGTCGACCCGCCGAACGGACGAATTCCTCCGACAACGCCGCAGGCTCAAAAGACCGCCGCGGCCGACCGCGATTTCCGCCTCGACCTGATGCGGGCGACGCAAACTTGCAATCTCCATCAGCCCGGTTGCGCGGGAGGCACGTACAATCCGACACCCTCCTCGCGACGTGACGAAATTCCGGCGCTCTACAATACGGCCCGTATGAACCGGCATGACCGACCGGAGGACGGCGCGCTCGCCGACCGCTGCCTGACCGGCGGCCTGCCCGAGTTCGGTGCCGGTAATGGCGGCGGAAGCTTCCGTCAAATCGTGCAGACGCCGGACGGCATCGCGATTGCCTACGATGTCGGGCAAGGGCAAGGCTGGCAGCGCAGCATTGTGATGAACGGCAGCCCGCATCTGCCGTCCAACATCCGTCAGTGGTTCGGCGACTCGCGCGGCCATTGGGAGGGCGATACGCTCGTGGTTGATGTGACGAATTTCACCGCGAAAACCGATTATCGTGGGTCGCGCGCCAACCTGCACCTGATGGAACGATGGCGGCGGATCAGCCCGACCACTTTGGAATATACCGCAACCGTCGACGATCCTACTGTGTGGACGCGGCCCTGGACGGTCAAGCAGGAGTTCACCAAGCAGAACGAAGAACAGGACCGGATCTATTACGAACCGCGCTGCGTCGAGGGCAACATCGCTTTCCCGACCATCATGAAGAATGCGCGTCAGGAAGACCGCGATTTTGTCGCGGGACGCGGCCCGGACCCGCTCACCAAAGACAATGCCTCCGGCTATGCCGAGCCAGACCCGTTGCAGGAATAACGGCCTTCGCCGGCTCAATGTCACGGAACGACACAAGTCGCCGCTGCGTCTCGTCCCACAGGGTGAAGCGGATGCAGCGAAAGCTTTCCGGGAGTGTGAGCCGGCCGATCTCGCGCAGCTCGGGATAGTCGCGCAGCACGCGCGGCAGCCGGTAAAAAGGAATACGACTGCACAGGTGGTGCACGTGGTGGACGCCGATATTCGCGGTGAACCAGCGCAGCACGCCCGGCAGGTCGTAATGTGAGCTTCCATACAGCGCGGTCTCCTGCTGCGTCCACACTCCATCGCTTTCCCAGATGGTGTCCTCGAATTGGTGCTGCACGTAGAAGAGCCACACGCCGATCGAGGCGGCGAGCAGTGTGATCGGAAGGTGCACAATAACGAATGCTCCGACTCCAATGAACCAGATCAGCGTTGCGACGATGAGCGCGATCGCAAAATTCGTTGCCATGGCGCTAAGCCAGGGCTGCCATCCGGCGCGGAACAGGCCGACCGGTAATCGCTGCTGCAGAATGAACAGGAACGCCGGACCAATGACGAAGAGTACAATCGGATTCCGGTAAATCCGGTATCTGAGGCGGCCCCATTGTGAGAGCGCGAGAAACTCGCGCACCGTGAGGGTGTCGACGTCGCCAACCCCGCGCAAAGTCGAGGTTGCCCGAACTCGCATGATGGACAGCGTGCGTGCGTCGCCAGAAATCATAGGGCGTGAGAGTCAGGACGCCGATGATGCGGCCTACCCAATCATTGGCGCGACGGTCGGTGAAGAACGCCCCGTGGCCACAATCGTGCTAAATCATAAACAAGCGAACCAGAAACCCGGACGACGGGATGCCGATGAGCAACGTTGCCCACCAATGACCGAGTATGAAAGCGAGCCATGCGGTGATCCAGAGCGCCACCAACGGCAGGAGGGTCACGGTCAGCTCAGCAACGCCACGCGCATTGCTGGGCTTGCCGTAACGGCTGAGGATTTGCCGCCATTGCCGCGCGTCCGTCGACCCCAGGCGCAAATTGTGCCCTACACTCAAACGGGCGTTCCCGCGCGGCTGCGCGTCCGCGCGCGCTTCGGCGTGCTGCCGACCGCCCTCTCCTTTTCTGCGCGTTCAGCCGCCGCCCGCGCTTCGGCCGCTTCCTTATCCAGCCGAAGGCCGCGCAGCCGGAGCGTATTGGCATTCACTCTCGCCCGTTCGGCAGCGTAATCGCGCACCGCCTGCAATGCATCGCGGTCGCGGCTCGCCTTTTTGGCGGCTGCGGCCAACCGTTGCTCGACGCTTTTGATAGAAGTCATCGATCCGCTAATCCTGTCTGGTGACGCGAGCACCTTTGCCGACCTCAGAATAGACCAAAAACAGTCGCCAAGCCTGATCTCTTGAGGTGCGACACGTCGAACCAACACGCTCCGCCAATACACCTCCGGTCAAAGCATGAGGAACCTTCGCGCCGCCTCGTTTGACGGCGGACAGATTATTGCGGACGGTTTCTCGCTCTGGCGAGCGCCAACGATGTCGAAGGTTTCGCGGACGCATTCGAGAATGCAGATACGTCAGATTGCAAATGGCATCAAGGATTTCCAATTCAACAACGGTGCTGGTCGGCAACGATTTTCACTTCATCGCCCGTCGCAGACGGTTGCGCCTTGACACTCTTGCGAGGCCGCCAATAAATGACGTCCCCGCGCGAGGCGCGGTGTTTGCCGATCGGGCGGGGCCGTAGCTCAGTTGGGAGAGCGCCGCAATCGCACTGCGGAGGTCAGGGGTTCAAATCCCCTCGGCTCCACCACTCAATCCGCTTTGTCGATCTTTCCGGCAGGCGGGAGGCTATGGCGGCTGGATATTGGAGGGAGATGGGCCGCGGACCTTCCCCTTCAAACTCCCGTCAAATACCCCATGATCGTCAACCTGAAAGCTGCCAAAGCGATCGGCCTCACCATCCCCGAGACGTTCCTCGTCCGCGCCGACAGGGTGATCGAATAGCGTCGTAGCCTCATAGCCTGTATTGAGCGCGTCGCCCGCGTTTTGACGGATTGATGGTCTGGCGCCGGCGCGAAGCGTTGCCACGTGGTATCGGGAAATATGGCTGCACTCCGGTGCAGACTGCCAAATTGCCCGAGGATAATCATTCACCAATAGGCGGGGAGACCGTGATGCGCTGGCTTTATCTAACGATCATCGTTCTGTTCGCTGCCGCTACGATCATCTTTGCCTTCCAAAACCTGGTGAGCGTCACCGTATCCTTTCTCGGCTCGCGCGTGAGCGCACCCATCGCCGTTTTGGTTTTCGTCGTCTACATCTTGGGGGCAGCAACGGGAGGTAGCTTGTTTGCATTATTGCGCCGGTCCTACCAAGGCTCACGGCACCGACGCACGACTTAGCGCCATGCATGACAAAGGCGCGGGCCGCCTCGCCCGCGCCTTTGACCGTCCGTTTGGGGTCCGCCCAGCGGCCGGCCGCACTTATTTCTTCGGCTCGGCCGCCGGTGCCGGGGTCGCCGCCGGTGCCGGCTTGTCGAGGCGTTCGACCTTGGCTTCGGCGCGCAGCTTGCCGACGAAATCCGTCTGCGCCTTGCGGGCGGCGTAGGTTCTCGATCTCGCTGCGCACCTGCTCGAAGGGCGGGGGCTGGCGCATGCGCTTGTCTTCGACCTTCAGGACATGCCAGCCGAACTGGGTCTTGATCGGGTCGGAGATCTGGCCCTTGTCGAGCTTGAAGGCGATCTCTGAAAATTCCGGCACCATCTGGTCGCTGGTGAAATAGCCGAGATCGCCGCCGTTTGCTTTCCCGAAGGATCCTCGGTCAGAGCACTGGCGAGGGTGGCGAAGTCCTCACCCTTCTTGAGACGCTCGATGACGGCCTTCACCTTGTCTTCGGCCGCCTTGCTGGCGGCCTGGTCGGCTCGGATTGTTGACGCGGAACAAAATGTGGCGCGCATGCACTTCGGGCTCGTCGACATCTGCTTTGTGGCGTCGTCGTAGATCTTGTGCAGCGCTGCGTCGGTCCGGCCGCCTCCTTCGATTCCGTCTGCGAGCAACGTTTCCATCAGTGCCTTCCGGCGGATGAATGCCAGGCGCTGCTTGAAATGCGGCGGTATCCGGGATTTTCTTCGCTTCCGCGGCCTTGGCGACCAGGATCACGTCGGTCAAATAGCCGACGAGGTAATCGCGCTTGCCCTGCTCGTCGACCGCCGGAATGCTTTGGCCGAGATCCTCTTCGGCGAGCGCAAGGTCGCTCTGATGGATTTCGACGCCGTTCACCCGCGCGATCAGCGGATCGGCCGGAGGCGTCTGAGCATAGGCGATCCCGCGGCCTAACGCCGTGACCACGAGGCCGAGTCGCAACCACGACGGTGCCGCGCCGCGCTGCGCCGACGGGCGAAGCAAGGCCAGAAAGGTCGGCCCGGGACACATGGAGCAAGAGATCATCGAATATTCCTTGAATTTTCGCGCCGCTAGCGAAGGTGAAGGCGCGGCCGGCCGCGACACTCGCGCAAACACGCCTGATTGGCAACTGCCGGGGCATTAATGCCGGGCGGTCATTTGCGCGCAGGGAAACCATTACACGAAGCAAACGACTCGGCCGATTGACAAGGCTTTGACCCCCTCCTATCTCTCGGCTACCTGCCGGTCCGCTCATTTCGGGCATCCGCGAGTGCGTCTTCGGTCCTACCGGAAAGCGCCGCAATGGGAATGGGTCGGGACGGTGCCGCCAGCCGGCGAGCCGTCGGGCGGGGTCAGGCGGCCGTCGCCGGCGAGCGCGGCAGCGGAAACGGCAGCGCACAAGACAAGGATTTCCGGCATGTTTGGCGCGGTTGCGCGCAAAATTTTCGGGTCCTCCAATGAGCGGCGCATTCGCTCCTATCGGCCCCGCGTCGATGCCATCAATGCCATGGAAAGGAGCTGGAACGGCTTTCCGACGACGAGCTGCGCGCGCGCACGGCCGAATTCCGCAAGCAGGTCGCCGACGGCGCCACCCTCGATGACCTCCTGGTGCCCGCCTTTGCCACGGTTCGGGAGGCGTCGAAGCGCACGCTCGGTCAGCGCCATTTCGATGTACAGCTGATCGGCGGCATGGTGCTGCATGAGGGCCGGATCTCCGAGATGAAAACCGGCGAAGGCAAGACGCTGGTCGCGACGCTGCCGGTCTATCTCAATGCGCTGGGCAGCCGCGGCGTTCATGTCGTCACCGTGAACGACTATCTCGCCCGCCGCGACGCCGAATGGATGGGCCAGATCTACAAGTTCCTCGGCCTGACCGTCGGCGTCATCGTGCATGGCCTCGATGATCCCGCAGCGCAAGGCGGCCTATGAGTGCGACGTGACTTACGGCACCAACAACGAGCTCGGCTTCGATTATCTGCGCGATAACATGAAATACCGCCTGGAGGACATGGTCCAGCGCGGCCACGTCTACGCCATTGTCGACGAGGTCGACTCGATCCTGATCGATGAGGCGCGCACGCCGTTGATCATTTCCGGTCCGCTCGACGACCGCTCGGAATTCTACAACACCATCGACGCCTTCATCCCGCGGCTCGACAAGTCCGATTACGAGGTCGACGAGAAGCAGCGCACCGTCAATCTCACCGAAGTCGGCATGGAGAGGATGGAGCCCCTGCTCAAGGAGGCGGGCCTGCTCAAATCGGAAGTCGCTGTATGACGTGGAAAATGTCTCCACCGTCCACCACGTCAACCAGGCGCTGCGCGCGCACAAGCTGTTCCAGCGCGACAAGGATTACATCGTGCGCAACGGCGAGGTCGTCATCATCGACGAATTCACCGGACGCATGATGCCCGGACGCCGCTATTCGGAAGGCCTGCACCAGGCGCTCGAGGCCAAGGAGCATCAGCCGATCCAGCCGGAGAACCAGACGCTCGCCTCGATCACGTTCCAGAATTATTTCCGAATGTACGGGAAGCTTGCCGGCATGACCGGCACGGCGCTCACCGAAGCGGACGAATTCATCGACATCTACAATCTCGAAATGCTGGAAATCCCGACCAACATGCCGTTGGCCCGCGTCGACGATGACGACGAGGTCTACCGAACGGCGGCGGAGAAATACCGCGCTATCATCTCGCTGATCGAAGACTGCAAGACGCGCGGCCAACCGGTGCTGGTCGGCACGACGTCGATCGAGAAGTCCGAGCAGCTCGCCGAGATGCTGCGCCAGCAGGGCTGGGAGCAGCACGACTTTACCGACCCCAATGCGTTCGCAGCACTCTATTCGGGCGATGAAGGCGCCTCCCGCGCCAAGGTCTTCGCCATCCTGAACGCGCGTTACCACGAGCAGGAAGCCTATATCGTCGCACAGGCCGGGGTTCCGGGGGCCATCACCATCGCCACCAACATGGCCGGACGCGGCACCGACATTCAGCTCGGCGGCAATACCGACATGCGCGTCCGCCAGGAGCTGGTCGATCGTGCCCGAGGGCGAGCAACGCGAGCAGCGCATTGCCGACATTCGCGGCCAGGTGGCGCGACTGAAGGACAAGGCGCTCGGCGCCGGCGGCCTTTATGTGCTCGGCACCGAGCGCCACGAGTCGCGGCGAATCGACAACCAGCTGCGCGGCCGTTCCGGCCGCCAGGGCGACCCGGGCCATTCCAAGTTCTTCCTGTCGCTGCAGGACGACCTGATGCGCATCTTCGGGTCCGACAAGCTCGACGGCATGCTCCAGAAACTCGGCCTCCAGGAGAACGAGGCCATCGTTCATCCCTGGATCAACAAGGCGCTGGAGAAGGCGCAGCAGAAGGTCGAGGCGCGCAACTTCGACCTCCGCAAGAACGTCCTCAAGTTCGACAACGTGATGAACGACCAGCGCAAGGTCATTTTTGACCAGCGCATCGAGCTGATGAAGGACGAGAACGTTGCCGACACCATCACCGACATGCGCAAGGAGGTGGTGGACACGCTTGTCAAGAAATTCGTGCCGGAGAATGCCTATCCAGAGCAGTGGAATACGAAAGGCCTCAAGGAGGAGCTGACACGCGTGCTCAGCCTCGAGCTGCCGGTCGACGAATGGGCGAAAGAGGAAGGCATTGCCGATGAAGAACTGATCTCCCGCGTCGAGCGCCGCGCCGATGAACACATGGCGGCCAAGGTGGCGCAGTGGGGTCCCGACGTAATGCGCTACGTCGAGAAATCGATCCTGCTGCAAACGCTCGATCATCTGTGGCGCGAGCATCTGATCATGCTGGAGCATCTGCGCCAGGTGATCGGACTGCGCGGCTTCGGCCAGCGCGATCCGCTGAACGAATACAAGTCCGAGGCGTTCCAGCTGTTCGAGAACCTGGTGCAGCATCTGCGGGAGGCGGTGACCGCGCAGCTGATGCGGGTCGAGATCATGCAGGCGCCTCCGCCGGAGCCGCCGCCGGAAAGCCTGCCCTTCATGGAGGCCCACCACATCAACCCCGCGACTGGCGAGGACGAGCTTGCGATGTCGGAAGCGGTGGTCACGATGGCCCGCAACGCCGGCGCTGCGACCAGCACCGCGGTTGCGCGCAACCCCAACGACCCGACCAGCTGGGGCAAGGTCGGGCGCAACGAGGTCTGCCCCTGCGGCTCAGGCAAGAAATTCAAGCACTGCCACGGGCGCTTCGTGTGAGCGCCGCTCGCGGCAAGCCGCCTGAACCGGTCCGGAGAAAGCGCGCCGGCATCGTGGCGCCGCGATTGCCTCTGCCGGAGCCGCCGTTACGCCCGAGTTTCGCGCGCGAGCGAGCCGCGATCAAACGCGGCATGTTCCCGGTCGCAGGCTGCGACGAGGCCGGACGCGGTCCGCTCGCGGGTCCGGTCGTGGCCGCTGCAGTGATCCTCGACCCCAAGCGCATCCCGCGTGGACTGAATGATTCCAAGAAGCTCGATCGCGCCGAGCGCGAGCGGCTGTATGAGCGCATCTGCGCGACCGCCGATGTCGGGGTCGCCTTCGCCTCGCGCGCCCGCGTCGATCGGGACAATATCCGGCAGGCGTCCCTTTGGGCCCTTGCCCGCGCGGTCCGCGCGCTGGCCGTCCGGCCGCGACTTGTCTTTGTCGATGGCGTCGACCGTATCGATGCCGGCTGCGACTGTACCGCGATCATCGGCGGCGACGGCCTCGTGTTCTCGATTGCCGCCGCCTCGATCGTCGCCAAGGTGGTGCGCGACCGCCTGATGATCCAGGTCGGCGCCGCTCACCCCGGCTACGGCTTCGAGCGCCACATGGGCTACGCCGTGCCGGAACATTTTGCCGCGCTGACGAGGCTTGGTCCAACGCTGCATCACCGGCGAAGCTTTGCGCCGGTGGCCTCGGCACTCGGTGGCGACGCGATTCCGGACGATGGGACGGGCGATGGCCTCGACCTCATTTCGTGATAGAGCCGGACCCGCATATCTGTTAGTTGAGGTGCCTTGTACGGTCCCCGATGCGCAGGGTACGGTGATCCCGCTGGTACACGGAATCGCAGAAGAATGATTTATCGGGCGGTGTTTCCGCCCTCACCGGTCGGGCCTTCGGCCCTCTCACCGGCTCCCCCTCCCGCCAGGGCCTAAGGAGCCGACCTCTGAGCTTCGGCGGGAGGGGAGTTCCGGTCATATCGAAGCGCCGCGCGTAGGTGGGCAAAATCGCCCGCCGCCTCCCTTCCATTGGCCCGAGACTCTTGGTGGCGACTTTGCCCACGCGGTTGGTCAATACTTCATAACTCCGACAGCGTGGGCAACGCGCCTATTTCTTGTACAAGTGGCAGGGTCGTGTAAGCGCGTCGCCCATCCTACGATTGATATGACTCCATCCGATTGGAACATGCTCTAGATGCTTCAAACGTCGCTCATTGTCGAATTGCTGCGGTCGCAGCCCCGCTTGACGTTTTGGGTGGCGACGCTTGCTCAGACGGCGATGTGGTGGATCGTGCCGACGCTGTTCTATTCGTCGCCTCCCGGCGACCTGCCGATCGTGCTCGCCGTCGGGCACGAGTTCCAGCTTGGCAGCGTGTTCGGTCCGCCGCTTGCCTTCTGGGCTGCGGAGGTGGCCTACGACATTGCGGGCAGCGTCGGTGTGTATCTCGCGGCGCAGGCTTGCGTGCTCCTCACTTATTACGCGGTGTTCACCCTCGCGCGCGCCATTGTCGGAATCCATCATGCCGCCTTCGCGGTCCTGCTGATGGTTGGCATTTCCGCCTTCACGGCGCCCACGCCGAACTTCGGTCCAAGCGTGCTCGCGATGCCGCTCGTGGCTTTCGCATTGCTCAATCTTTGGCGTGCGCTCGGCGAACGGCGCCGAAGCTCATGGTTTTTGCTGGCGTTCTGCCTCGGGCTGCTTTTGCTCACGACCTATGCGGGCCTCGTACTCATCGGCTTGACCACGGTATTCCTGTTGCTGACGCGGCGCGGACGCCAAGCCTTGTGGTCGGGCGATCCCTGGCTCGCTGGCATCGTCATGACGGTAATGTTGTTTCCGCATCTGATCTGGCTCGACCTCGCCAACAGCAACTGGTCGATGGATTGGCCTGGCCTCATCCAGGGCCGTTCGCCGAAGGACTATCTCGGCGCCACCTTCAACCAGCTCGAAGCGTTGTTTCTCGTCCAGGCGGGCCTATTGGTTCTCGTCGGCATCGGCAGCGCATGGCATGTGCGACACGTCGAGAAGGTGCCGGTTTTCATGCGCAGCTTCACCGATCCGTTCGGTCGGCGTTTCGTCTACTTCTTCGCCATCATGCCTCCGCTTGTTGCCGTGCTGGTTGGCGTCCTGCTCAATCAGCCGCAACCGATCGGCGGCTACGCGCCGCATCTCGTGCTGTCGGGGCTCGCGATCGTCGTGCTGGCCGGCAATTCCATTCCCTGGCATCGGCCGCGGCTTGTCGCGATGGCGTGGTCGCTGCTGCTCTTGGTGCCGCCCGTGAGCGCCGCAGTTGCCATCGCCGTTCTGCCATGGCTGGGGATTTCCGGCATCGATGTCAGCCGTCCGGCGAGCGCGATGGGACGTTTCTTCGCCAACAGCTTCGAGCGCCGCCTGGGAACGCCGCTCGGCATCGTTGCCGGCGAAACCCGCACGGCTGCCCTCGTCGCGCTCGGCTCGCCGACCCGCCCGAGCCTCTATTTCGATGCCGCCCCCGAGCGGACGCCCTGGGTTTCGGCCGCCGATATCGCCCGCCGCGGCGCGGTGGTGGTGTGGTCGGAGACCAGCACGCGCAGCGTCGTCCCGGCTGATATCGCCGCCCGCTTCCCCGGCCTGGTCGCTGAAGTGCCCCGACCGTTCGAGCGGATGGTGCAGGGACGGGTGCCGCCGCTGCGTATCGGCTGGGGCGTCGTTCGCCCGCAGCAGCAAGCCGCCGGGCAGTGAACGGCGTAGCGCAGACGACGGCGATGACCTCAGGGCATCGACCCAACCGTTTCCGGGCCAACGTCACGCGCATGCAAGGCAACGGCGATCAGCGCCGCACCGCCGAACACCATATTGATGCCGACGAGGAGGCCAATCGCCCACGCTGCCGTTCCGGGCAGCCCCGCAAAGATGATAGCGGCCAGGATCAGGTCGATGACGCCGCTCGCGATCAGGAAACCCCAGCGGCCTGGCGATTGACGCCAGTGCTCGATCCCGAACATGATCGAGGAGACGCCTTCGACAATGAAGAACACGATTAGAATGAGGGTCAGAGACAGGACGCCACTGAGCGGCGATCCGATGAGAGTAGCTCCGGCAGCAATCGCGATGAGCGCAGACACGAGCGACCACCAGAATCCCGGGGCGTGGCGCATCAGATATGTCGTGTAGAGACCGAATAGGCCGCTGATGAGGAACAGCCAGCCGATCAGGACCTCGACGGCAAGCGTCGCGATCGGCGGCACGATGATGGCAATGGCGCCAAGCACCAGCAAGATAATGCCTTCGATCAGCAGCATGCGCCAATGCTCGCGCAGGGTAGCGGCGGCAAAGCGCGGGAATGCATCGGCACCGGTTGGATCGATCGACATTGGCGGCTCCCTTCGGACGAACGGGGTAAATGCTGGTTCGCAGTCGCCGGGCAGGCCTAGCAGGCTTCCAGGATTGCAATTAAATCCGGGCAAACCCAGTCAAGCAATCATCCATTTACATGAATCTTTGATTAACAGATTGCCACCGCCGCCGCGACAACGCCCGACTGACCGTTCAACGCCAGCTCTCTTTTTATCATGTGGGTCAAACGGAACGCTGCAGTTCGAGCGCCTTCTTGATCGCCAGGAAATCGCGCCAGACGAACCGCTTTTCCAATGGCGTGCGCAGCAGATAGGCCGGGTGAAACGTCGCGATGGCGCGGATCTCCGCGTACCGGTATGGTAGACATGCCAGCGGCCGCGCGCCTTGCGAACGCCCTCGATCACTCCGAGCAGCGCGCTTGCCGAAGGCCCGCCAAGGCACACCAGGACATCGGGGTCGGCGAGCTCGACCTGCCGTTTGATGAAGGGCAGGCAAATTTGCGTTTCCTGTGGTGTCGGCGACCGATTTCCGGGCGGCCGCCACGGGATCACATTGGCGATATAGGCGGTGCTGCGGTCGAGACCGATGGCGGCCATAATGCGGTCGAGCAGCCGACCGGAGCGACCGACGAAGGGGAGCCCTTCGAGGTCCTCCTCGCGTCCCGGCGCCTCGCCGACGAACATCACGCGGCCCCGTGGATTGCCGTCGGCAAATACCAGCCGGTTTGCCGTAAAACGCAGCGTACAGCCTTCGAAACGATCAAGGATTGCCCGCAGCGCTTCGAGGTCGGGCGCGCTTCGTGCGGAGTCGCGCGCCGCCATGATCGCCGCTTCCGGAGCAAGCGGGACTTCGGGCGCTCTCGCCGCCGCGACCGAAGTGGCCGTTGCAGGCTGCCGGCGCGCCGCTGGCGGCCGGCGATCAGGTTTTGCAGGTGAGGCAGGCTGAGCCAACCCGGCATCTTCGACGGGCAGCGAGTTCGTCCATTCCGGAACATGTGGGGCGCCGGAACCCAGGAGGCCGCGGGGTTGCGACAACGGTTCGGCGACGAACCGGTCGACGGCCGTCTCGCCCAACACAGCATCGACTCCCGCCTCAAGGTAGAAGTCGAGAATTCGCCCGAAGGCCGTCCTGTCCGCTCACGAGCCTTCCTTTTGTTCCCGCCGCGGCCGCCGCAACGGCAATCGAGACTGCCACAGTCGCGAGAATGCCGGCACAACCGCCTCGGAACGCTGCCACCAAAGCTTATATGAGCATCCGGGCGGCGAAAGAACCTTCTCCCCTGGCGGGAGAAGGTGGCGCGACGCCAGTCGCGCCGGATAAGCGGGAAGATTTATGCGTTGGGGCGACTGTCGTTTGAAATGCGCGCCACTCCCTCTCACCCGCCTCTGGCGGCCACCCTCTCCCACCGTGGTCCCACCGTGGGGAGAGGTTTGTTCGATCGGCCTTTCCGCCCAATTCGGTCGCAATTGAAGCTGCGGCACAAACGTGAAAAGACACAACTGACCTGCGCAGGGGGCAACCCGGTGCGACGGAGAGGGCGATGGATACGCCACGGGAGTCGATGGAGTTCGACGTCGTGATCGTCGGTGCGGGTCCCGCCGGCCTTGCCGCGGCCATCCGGCTCAAGCAGCTCGCGAGTGACCTCAGCGTTGTTGTCATCGAAAAGGGCGCCGAAGTCGGCGCCCATATCATGTCCGGCGCGGTCATCGATCCGTCGGCGCTCGACGCGCTCCTGCCCGGCTGGCGCGAGGAGAATGCACCCATCAAAACGGCGGTTCGCGAGGACCGTCTGTATTTTATCGGACCGACCGCGGCCCTGCGGCTGCCCAATCTCTTGATGCCCAGGCTGATGAGCAATCATGGCAATTTCATCATCTCGCTGGGCGATTTGTGCCGATGGCTTGCGAGCAAGGCAGAACAGGCGGGCATCGAACTCTATCCCGGCTTTGCTGCAGCCGAGCTTCTGTTTGGTGACGACGGAGAGGTCCTTGGCGTTGCGACCGGCGACATGGGCGTAGCCCGCGACGGCAGACCCAAGGCAAGCTTCACGCGCGGGATGGAGCTGCGCGCCAAATACACCCTATTCGCGGAAGGGGCGCGCGGCCAGCTCACCCAAGCCCTGATTTCGCGATTTACGCTCGACCGCGGCCGGGAGCCGCCGAAATATGGGCTCGGGATCAAGGAACTTTGGGAAGTGGCCATCGATCGTCACCGCCCCGGCCTTGTCCTGCACAGTTTCGGCTGGCCGCTCGACAATCGCACCGGCGGCGGCTCCTTCGTCTATCACTATGATCGCAACCTGGTTTCGGTCGGCTTCGTGGTGCATCTCAATTACCAGAACCCGTATCTGTCGCCGTTCGAAGAATTCCAGCGCTTCAAGACGCATCCGCTGGTTCGGGATACCTTCACCGACGGCAAGCGCATTGGTTACGGCGCGCGTGTCATTGCCGAGGGCGGATGGCAATCGGTGCCGCGGCTGACCTTTCCGGGCGGCGCACTGATCGGGGACTGTGCCGGCTTTTTGAACGTGCCGCGCATCAAGGGTACCCATAATGCGATGCGCTCCGGCATGCTTGCGGCGGAACATGCTGCCGCCGCGATCGCCGCCGGCCGATCCCACGACGAGCTCACCGACTATGAGCGGGGCTGGCGGCGCTCGGCGATCGGCCGCGACCTGTGGCCCGTGCGCAATTCCAAGCCGTTGTGGTCGAAACTCGGCACTGTCGCCGGCATCACTGTCGCGGGTCTCGATATGTGGGCGAACAGCATCGGTTTTTCGCCATTGGGGACCCTGAGGCACCACAAGGCCGACACCGATTGCCTGAAGCCTGCGGCACGGTGTCGCCCGATCGCCTACCCGAAACCTGACGGCAGGTTGACCTTCGACCGGCTTTCCTCCGTGTTCCTGTCAAATACCAATCATGAGGAGGACCAGCCGGTCCACCTTCATCTTATCTCCCCGGAACTGCAGAAAACCTCCGAGCACGACGTTTATGGAGGCCCGTCACAGAGATATTGTCCGGCCGGCGTGTACGAATGGATCGGGGAAGGAGACGCGCTCCGCTATGTCATCAATGCCGCGAACTGCGTCCATTGCAAAACGTGCGATATCAAAGATCCGAATCGCAATATCGTGTGGGTAGCGCCCGAAGGCGGCGGCGGACCGAATTACCAAAACATGTGAAATGATGTTGCCACGCCACTGCCACATGTGAGGAAATCCGTTGACGGCATGGGCATTTTTTCACCACCGCAGCGGAACTAGCGTTCCACTAAATTCCTTGCAGCGCGTTCGCAAACCGTTATTGTCCGATCGCGATTTGCAGGCTTGCCGAAACCGTGGTGTCGGCCTTTGTCGGCGCCGCATCCCTCTCATGGAGAAGAGCGTCCCGTGAAAACATCTCCGACACGATCCGTTGTGATCGCAGCCGCGGTGCTGTGGATTCTTCCCGGAGTTGCCGCGGCGCAGGGCCAGAGTTTGCGCGAGGCGCTGCGCAATTCGGCAGCGGGCAGCTATCTCGCGGCCCAACAGGCCGAGCTCGATCGTGACGCGGATGCAGCGGCTACATATTACCGCGCCGCGCTCCGGGCCGATCAACGCAATCCAGAGCTGTTGGAGAAGGCTTTCTATGCGCTCATTGCCGACGGCGAGATCGAGGAGTCCGCGCGGCTTGCCGAGCGCCTTGTCCAGGTCGACCGCAACAATCGGATCGCCCATCTCGTGCTCGGCGTGCGCGCGCTCAAGCAGAAGCAATACAAGGATGCGAGAGCGCAGCTCGGACAGGCGTCTGTCGGGCAGGTCAACGACCTCATCGGAACACTGCTGACGGCGTGGAGCGCCTATGGCGCGAACGACGCCAAGGGTGCCATCGATACCATCGACCGTCTCAGCGGCCCGGAGTGGTACGGCATCTTCAAGGACATGCATGCCGGCCTCATCCTCGACCTTGCCAACAACAAGAAGGACGCGTCGAAGCGGCTGGAACATGCATTCCGGCTCGACCCGACGGCGTTGCGGACGATGCAGTTCTATGCCGGCTTCCTGTCGCGCAGCGGCTCGCGCGACGAGGCGACCGGGATCTACCGCGATTTCGACAAGCAGCTGCCGCGCTATCCGCTGGTCGTCGATAATCTCGCCCAGTTGCGCAAGGATGAGCCGCTGCCCCGGCTCGTTGATAGCGTGCAGGCGGGCGCCGCCGAGGCGCTGTATGGCCTTGGCGCGGCGCTGGGGCGACGCGAAGAGGAGCTGACGCTCGCCAACCGCGGAATGGCGTATCTCCAGCTGGCGCTGTATCTCGAGCCCAATCACTCGCTGGCGATGCTGTCGCTCGCCGACCTCGATGAGGGGATGAAGAAGCCGCAGCTCGCGATCAAGCTGTACGAGCGGATTCCTGCTACTTCGCCGCTCAAGCGTTATGCCGAAATGCGGCTTGGCATCGACCTCGATAGCATCGACCGCACCGAGGACGCCAAAAAGCACCTTGATCGCTTGGTCGCCAAGCAGCCGGACGACATGGAGGCGATCATGGCGCTGGCAGGAATTCTGCGCGAGCGCAAGCAATACGAGGCTTGCGCCGACGCCTATGGCAAGGCGATTTCGCAGCTCGCCCAGCCGACGCAGCAGGATTGGACCACCTTCTATTTCCGCGGCATCTGCTTCGAACGCTCCAAGCGCTGGGACCGCGCCGAGGCTGATTTTAAGCGCGCGCTCGAACTCTACCCCGACCAGCCGCATGTGCTGAATTATCTCGGCTATTCCTGGATCGATCAGGGCATCCATCTCGACGAGGGGATGAGCATGATCAAGCGCTCCGTCGAGCAGCGGCCTGACGACGGCTACATCGTCGACTCGCTCGGCTGGGCCTATTATCGGCTCGGCAATTACCCCGAAGCGGTCAAGAACCTCGAGCGCGCAGTCGAGTTGAAGCCGGTCGATCCCACCATCAATGACCATCTGGGGGACGTTTACTGGAAGGTCGACCGTGTCCTCGAAGCCAAGTTCCAGTGGTCGCATGCTCGCGATCTCGGTCCGGATGCGGACGAGCTGAAGACGATCCAGGAAAAGCTCGCCAGCGGGCTGGCTGAGGACAAATCCAACTCGGCGGAGAAATCCAACTCGGCCGAGGCGGACAAACCAAGGAAGCGGGCCGGCGACGGCGGATGAGGCGCCGGCTGAGTGGCGGTATCTTTCGCGTCGCTGGCTCCCGCGAAAGTCAATCTTACTTTGCACGTTCGTGGTCGCCGCACCGACGGGTACCATGATCTTGAGAGTTTGGTCGCCTTTACGTCCTTTGGCGACGAGTTGTCGCTGGAAATCCGCCCGGCGCTTACGCTCACAGTGAACGGGCCCATGGCGACAAGCGCCGGCCCCGAGCAAGACAATCTCGTGCTGCGCGCCGCCCGATCGCTCGCAGAGCGTTGTGATCCGCTGCGGCTCGGTCATTTCACCCTGACCAAGCATCTGCCGGCCGGTGCCGGTCTTGGTGGCGGCTCCTCCGACGCGGCGGCCGCGCTGCGCCTTCTCGCGCAGGCGAATGGCCTGCAGCCTCAGGATCGGCGCATCCTCGAAGCAGCGCTCGTCACCGGCGCCGACGTCCCGGTCTGCGTCGATCCGACGCCGCGCATCATGCAAGGCATCGGCGAGGTGCTCTCGGACCCGGTCGACCTGCCGGCATTGGCGATCGTCGTCGTTTATCCCGATCTTCCAGTGCCGACCGCCGCCGTTTTCAAGGCGCTGGGCTTCGGTCCCGGCGAAACACGGCCGCGCTCGTCCGCGGATGTTGGCTTAGCGAACGCATTGCGCTCCGTTGCCCGCCGAGAGG
This sequence comes from uncultured Alphaproteobacteria bacterium, assembly GCA_963844635.1. GTDB lineage: Bacteria > Pseudomonadota > Alphaproteobacteria > Rhizobiales > Xanthobacteraceae > JAJPKK01. Next base: position 1,696,991 of record CAWJPD010000003.1, on the reverse strand, counting down.
ACTCCGCACCGCGCGGTTCCCCGCCGCGCTTCACCGGTGGGCGCTGCGATACCAGCAGAGGCCGAGGATGACGGTGCGCATGCACGGGCCGCTGGAGATAAAGGCGAAATCAACCAGACGACACCCTGGTCGGCTGTGAATGAACGCGCTAACGGCGATAGCGGCGCGCGCGAGGCGCTGCTGGCCTGCTTGGCCGGCGAGCGCAACGATCTTGAGCCGGCGGCAATTGCAATTGCTCCCCCGATCGCGGAAGCACTCAGGCTATTGGCCCCCCTCCCCGGCTGCCGGCTTGCGCGGATGTCCGGTTCAGGTTCGGCGTGCTTCGGCCTGTTCGAGGAGGCTGCAGCGGCGACCGCTGCCGCTCGCGAGATTGCCAGCCTTCGCCCGAATTGGTGGATACGCGCGGGCGGGATCGGCGGCTCTGCTGCCATCTCGGGGAGCGGTCGCGACAGTGATCTCCCCGGTGAGGCGGGGCGGATTAGTCAGGCATGATCCGGATCCTGCCGTGCGGGCGTAATCAGCGAGCGAAGAGCAGGAATCCAGGTTTGTCGCCAACGACCGTAATATGTCCTTTGCAAGGTGTGATGTCTTCCAGCAGCACCATGTCACCGGCATGCAATCGTCTCGTCTCACCATCTGTCACAGTGATCGAGAATACACCCCTCAGCACCGTGAACAACTGAACTGCGGGCGTAGGGTGGTAGAGACGGGTCCGCAGGTCAGCGGCGCCCCAGTGTGCCCCGAATCCTCCGATGAATGCCCTTGAAGTCGGCTTGTGACCTCCGATCGCGATCGGAGCTGCGGGAGGTGCGAAATTTTCCTTCGCAAGTGGGATTCTCACTTCATTGAAATGAGACTGATTGTCAGAAGTGCAGTACAGCCGAACGTAAGTAAACCGCGAAGCATGATCTTCCGCTTTTGCAGTTGCGGTTGTGACACTCACACCAAGAAACGTCACTGACGAAATCATTAGCGCGCCAACTCGGCGCCTCATATCTTTTGCCGCCCGCATGAGTGTTGATCCTTTCGAGCTGGATGACGGTCATCGAATTTAACGCCAGACTCTGCCGCATTGCTCCGCGCGCCGCGAGTGGCGATGCCACCGTCTTTGAGTCGACGAATGGCAACCAATGTCCCGGCGACGGACCGTGGCTTTCCGTGCGCTCTCCTACCGGCGCTGCTTTGTAATGAAGTTATTTCAATCGCTAAAATAGATCGTTTCCACGCGGCGTGCCGATAGTGGTTAATGTGGCCCGTTTGAGCAGAGCGAAGCGAAATCGACGCAAAAATTCGTGCTGGGGCGGGATAGAAAAGAATAGGATCGCGTTGGTGATGACGGCTCATATGCTGTGGAGCTCTGCGACGAGCGTGATGGTGCCGTCCTGTTCGCGACGGCGGTTACCAATAATCCCGAGATTTCTCTCTCGATGGGCATCAGCGCCAAGGGCGCGAATGGGCGGAGGATCGTCAATGGTGATCACAAGACGCAGCATGCTTGTCGGGACTGCCGTTGCAGCGGGCGTTACTGCGTCCAAGGCTGCAGAATGGGCACCGAAGTCCGCACTATCCTGATCCATCCATCAAGGTGCTCGACCCGAGCTTTGCCAAATATCGCCCGACCGTCGTTGGCATTGAGCGGCTCGCCACCGGTTTGGCTTGGAGCGAGGGACCCGTGTGGTTTGGCGATGGACGCTACTTGATTTGGAGCGATATTCCCAATAACCGCCTGATGCGTTGGGACGAGGCAACGGGTGCCGTCGGAGTATTTCGAAATCCATCAAACAAAGCGAACGGCAATACCCGCGACCGCCAGGGCCGCTTGATTTCCTGCGAGCATCGCAGCCGCCGCGTGACGCGGACCGAATACAACGGCGATATCACGGTGCTGGCCGACAGGTTCGAGGGCAGGCGCCTCAATTCGCCAAACGACGTCGTCGTCAAATCAGACGATTCGATCTGGTTCACCGATCCGATTTACGGCATCTCCAACAACTACCTTGGGGGCGTTGAAGATCAAGAGCTGCCGATGAACGTCTATCGGCTCGATAGAACCGGGCAACTCGCCGTGGTAGCCGAAGGCATCAAACTGCCCGACGGTCTTGCCTTCTCACCCGACGAAAAGACGTTGTACGTCGTCGAGGACGGTTCGATTCCACCGGCGATCCGCGCCTATGACGTGGTCGAGGACGGCACGCGGCTCGCCAACGGCCGCGTGTTCATCAGTATCGAAAAGGGCCGGGCAGATGGCTTGCGCCTCGACCTGGACGGCAATCTGTGGTGCGGGTGGGCGGGCGGCTACTCAGCTGGAACGCCAACGAACTCTGATAGCGATGGTCAAGATGGCGTCATGATCTTCAACAAGGCTGGCGTTCCTATCGGGCGCATCGACTTGCCGGAGCGTTGTGCCAACGTTTGCTTCGGCGGTTTTCGCAACAGCCGCTTGTTCATGGCGGCTAGCCGATCGCTCTATGCGGTGTGGGTCGGCACATCGGGGGCACCGGGAGGCTAACGGTATCCATTCGCTCGGCGATTCGGCAATCTTCGGTCAGCGAACCGGACGATCATAGCGTGTGGAGACGCCTCGCCTGTTCGATCGCGGACCAATTCGCTCCGGTGTCGCCGGCATGTCGACGTGCCGGATGTGATAGGCGCGGTAGAGAGCGTCGACGACGGCATTCATCACCGCAGGCGCCGAGCCGATCGCGCCTGCTTCGCCGGCGCCCTTGATGCCGAGCGGATTGGTCGCGCACCTGACATTGCGTGTTTCGAACGTGAAAGAGGGGACATCCTTCGCACGCGGCAGCGCGTAATCCATCAGGCTTGCCGTAACCAACTGGCCGGACTCCCGGTCGTAAACGGTCTCCTCCATCATCGCCTGTCCGATACCCTGGACGGCGCCGCCGTGAACTTGCCCAGCGAGAAGCAGCGGGTTGAGCGTGACGCCGAAATCGTCCACCACGACGTAGCTGACGATCTCGACCTCTCCCGTCTCGGGATCGATCTCGACCTCCGCGAGATGGGTGCCGTTCGGGTAGGTGGGTTGCGGCGGACCGACCGATGCCGTGACCGCAAGCAAGTCAGGGTTTGTCTGCGGTGCGCTCGCCAATCGGGTGAAGGAGACGGCGCGGTCGGTGCCGGCGATACGGACGGCGCCTTCGGCGATTTCAAGATCGGTTGCCGCCGCCTCAAGCTCATCGGCGGCGAGTGCTTTGAGGCGATCCGCCAGTTGCGCGGTGGCGCTCGCCACCGAGGCGCCCCCGCAGGTGATGGAGCTTGAGCCGCCGGTTCCTGCGCCCGTTGCAATCAGATCGGTGTCGCCCTGGATGACGGTGACCCGGTCGGGCGGCAGGTCGAGATAGGCGGCAACGAGTTGCGCGTAAGCGGTTTCGTGACCTTGACCGGTCGATTGCGATCCCGCGAACACGGTGACCTCGCCGTCGCGCCCGAGCCGGACGGTTGCCGCGTCCGGTCCGTTGGCGCCGCACGCCTCGATATAGGTGGCGAGTCCGATGCCGCGCAGCCGGCCGGTCTTCCTCGCGTGCACCGCGCGTCCTTTGAACGCCGACCAGTCGCTGAGGTCTTGCGCGCGGCGCATATGCGAGTCGAAATCGCCGGAGTCATAAGTTTTGCCGGTAGGCGTCGTGTAGGGCATCGCCTTCGGCTTGATGAAATTGCGTCGCCGCAGCGCGTCGGGCGTCAATCCGAGGTCGCGCGCCGCGGTATCGACCAAGCGCTCGATGAGATAGGCAGCCTCCGGGCGGCCGGCGCCGCGATAAGCGTCGACCGGCAGCGTGTTGGTGAAGGCCGCGGTTATGCGGATGAAACAGGCGGCGATATCATACACGCCAGGCAGCATTTCGGCACCGACATAGGGAATGTAGGGGGCAAATGCCGACAGGTAGGCGCCCATGTCGCAGACCAGGTCGACCGCGAGGCCGGTAAACCGGTTGTTCTCGTCAAGCGCGAGACGCGCCCTCGTGTGATTATCGCGGCCCTGCGAATCGGCGAGAAAATGCTCGCTTCGATCCGCGACCCATTTCACCGGTCGATTGAGCCGCCGTGCGGCGACCGCGGCAAGCGCATATTCCGGGTACGGGAACAGCTTTGTGCCGAACCCGCCGCCGACATGCGGGGTGACGATGTGAAGGCGCTCCGGCGGAATCTTGAGCACCGCCTGGCTTAAAATGTCGCGCAGCAGGTGCGAGCCCTGGCTGCCCAGCGTCAACGTGATGCGATCGGTGGCCGCGTCGTACTCGCCAAGCGCGGCGCGGGTATCGAGATAATTGGTGACGAGCCGCTGATTGACAACACTCAGTGAGACCGTGCGGGCGGCAGTTTCGAACGCACGCACGGTCGCCGCCTCATCGCCCAGCGCCATTGTGCAGGCGATGTTGTTCGCGTGGCTCGGCCATACTTTCGGCGCGTCGGGCTTGAGCGCCTCAATCGCACCGACGATGTGAGGCAAGGGCTCCCACTCGACGGCGATCGCCTCGGCGGCATCGCGCGCCTGCGCCACCGTCTCTGCGACGACAAAAGCGACCGCCTCCCCGACATGGCGAACTTCATCTCGCGGCAACACGGGGTAAGGCGGCGCATCGACGACGACGCCCTCCGGCACCCCGACGCAAGGGAGGGTGCCGAGCTCGGCAATATCAGGTCCCGTAAGGATGAGGTGCACGCCCGGAAGGCTGCGCGCCGCGGCGAGATCGCCGAAGCGGAAACGGGCATGGCAATGTGGCGAGCGCAGCAGCACGGCGTGTAGCGTGCCCGCAGGGGTAATGTCGGCGACGTAATGGCCGCGGCCGCGCAGCAGCGCGTCATCCTCCTTGCGCAGGATGCTTTGCGAAACGCCGAACTTGCTCGCCAACATCGCGCTCTCCGGCCCCCCGCGTGCAACCCTAAATCCCGGTGACGAAACGCGCCATGATGACGATGGTCAACACCTGCATCATTCCTTGCAAAGCGACGACGAGGAAAAAGTTGCGCATCATGCGCCCGATTTTGGCGCCATCGGGGTCCGCCCGGCGCAACTCGATGCAGACCCGCAGATTGGTCGGCAAGAGGTAGCCGACGCCCTGCAGCGTCATCAACAAGACGAGCGTGAGCGCCGCGACCACCCAGCCGAACTGTGGCCAGGGAAGGTCGAGGAAGCCGAGATCACGGGCGAGGAACCAGCCTGTCGTACCGGTGATGATCGACAGCGTCGGCATCAGGAACAATGTGCGCGGGACCAGCCTTAGAATGATCTCGCGACGCACCAGTCGGTCCACCCGGCTGAGAATTGGGCCGAGCACAAAGCCCATGAACAGGTCGATGCCGGTCCACAACGCACCGCAGATCACATGGACGAAGTTGAGGAACCAGTGCTCATGGCTGGCGATCGCAACCGTCATCACCATGAGCGCAAGCAGCGCATAGCCGAAATAATGCCAGCGGATCAGTTGCCCAGCATCGCTTACGGCAATCGTGCTCATCGCTGCTCACCCTTGCCACAAATGCCGAAAAAAATGACACGAACGGTTCGCGCGACAGAACGGTCGAGTCGGGTCGCAACGATGCTAGGTTGAACCAAATCCCGAGGACTTCAATTCTTCGAACGGAACTTCAGTTCAACAGTTTCAGCACGCCGCCGGCCGTGGCGAACAAGAGCGCGTCGAGGTCGGCGAAGCCCATCAACTGCAGGCCGAGTGGCAGGCCGGCATCGCTCAGCACGGGGAGCGTGATCGCCGGCACGCCCAGCATCGATGCCGGCACGGCAAACACCGGATCGCCGGTCGAGGCAAGTCCTACGGGCGCGGCACCCGGCGCCGCCAACGTGATGCACGCATCGAAAGCGACGGCGAGCGCGTGATAACGGGCGCGGCGCAAATCCCTCTCCTTGAGATCGCGACGGTAGTCCTCGAGCGTCATCGCCTCGGCCTGCGCGCCGCGCTCCAGCATCGCCCGGCTGAGTTTTTCGGCATCACGGGCGCGGTAGGTGTTGATCGGCCAGCGCGACTCCCAAGCGTTGATCCGGACCGAGAGTTCGCGCGCCCCTTCGATCGCGGCCTCGGCGGCGGCCACTTTTTCGTTGTCGCCTCGCGTCGCGATCTCGATGCCCGCGGACATCAGCCTTGCGACCGCGCTGGCGAGCGCCTCTTGCGCGCCGGCGGTCGCGGAGGCCCATCCGTCGGTTGCCAGCACGGCGAGCCGGCGCGGCCTCGTCGGGGCCGGGATGGTGTTCGGGCCGAACAGGCCGGGATAACCAGGATCGCCACCGGCACGGTCGGCGATTTCCCGGGCAACCTGCCATGCCTCCGGTAGGCTCGGGGCAAGGGTGCCATGCGCACTCTGCGACAGGCCATCATGACTGCCGCCCCTGTTGATCGCGCCGACGGTCGGCTTGAACCCGAAGCAGCCGCAAAAACTCGCGGGCCGCACGATCGAGCCGAGAACCTGAGTGCCTAGTCCGACGCTGATCGCGCCTACCGCGACGGCAGCGGCCGAGCCGCTGCTGGAGCCGCCCGGCGTGCGGCTAAGGTCCCATGGATTGCGCGTGCCGCGCGGCTCGGTCGCGGCAAATTCGGTTGTCACCGTCTTGCCAAGGATGACGGCGCCCGCCTCCCTTAACGCTGCCACGCTCGCGGCGTCCCGCTCGCTTCGCAGCCCGGCGAACAATGGCGACCCGTTCTCGGTCGGCATATCGATCGTCTCGATGATGTCCTTGATGCCGATTGGCATGCCATCGATCGCCGACAGCGGCCGACCGGCACGCCAGCGCGACGTCGCGCGATCGCCAGCTTCGCGAGCGCCTTCGACATTCAAGGTCACGAATGCGCCGATGTGCGGCTCCCACGCATCGATCGCCGCCAGGCATCGCTCCAGGAAATGGCGCGGCGTGTCGCTCCCGTCGGCCCCGAAATCTCTCGTCGCCGGCAAATAGGGGCGCAGCGCGGGAGTTTCCGTTTCGACGTGCGTGAGAGGCATGCTGCTTTGCTCGCTATCGGGTGCCGGTGGACGCGTTGCCGTGAACCCAAAGCTCCGCGTGGAAGCCCGCCGCTATTTCCGTCTCTCATCGTAATAGTGCATTTCGAACAGCAGGCACCCGGTGTCCGACTTGAACGGCCCATGATGGACGCCGGGCGGACGACAAGCATAGGTTGGAGCATGGAACGGCGCGCCGCCCCGCCCCTGCGCGTCGTTGCCGACGATCAGGTCGCCGGACATCAGATAGACCTCCTCCCAATGGTCGTGGACGAAGGGAGCGGTGGTGTAGACGCCGGGGTCGAATTTCAACAGCCGCGAACGGCTGCCCGTCTGATTCGCCTCATTGAGGTCGCTTGCCAGAATTTTCTGCTTGATCCCCGGTGGATAGCCAGCCGGGGTCTGCCAGCCCTGGCTCATATCGACCGGGTGAAACTCCAGATGTGGCTTGTTCATCGGCAACTGACCTTCAATTCACTCGATCGAATGGGCTCTGCCCGTTCATTTACCCCATCGTTCTGATCCGGGCCGTTGCGGTGCATTGTACTCGAAAACGGCGTTCGACCAAGGAATCGCCGCCGTAACCCCGCCCGTTATATTTGCGACATCGTCGCTGGACGCCGCGTCGATCGGTTACCAATCAGGGGTAACGTCACACCTCTGAACGCTGTGGATAACGATCCGATGGCGGAGTGGCGACCTGGGCCTCTCGGCCCAATCGATTTGTTGTGCATCGCAGCAACGAATGCACCTTTGAGACGTTGGAGGCAAGAAGATCGGATTGGACCGAAAGGAAGTGGCCTTTGAACAAAGTTGAGACGTTGCTCGCTAAGCTCGCGACACACCGGGCAAAGTGGGAAGAACTCATGCGATCAGCGCACGGCGAGCACGCGCCACAGCTCGACCTGGACCGGCAGTACAATCACCTGACCGAGGTTGAGCGTTTCGGGTCGAATCCCAGGGGCTCTCCGAATGTTCAAATACGTTCCCATCAAGCCCGAACGCGCCCTGATGGTGGTTCTCCATGGCTGTAACCAGAGCGCGGCGTCCTATGATGTCGGTGCGGGTTGGTCGACCCTGGCTGATCGCTATGGTTTTGTGCTCCTGCTGCCCCAGCAGCAGGCAAAAAACAATCCGAACCGCTGCTTCAATTGGTTCCTTGCCGGCGATACCGATCGTGGCAGAGGTGAGGCGCTGTCGATCAGGGAGATGGTCGAAACCATGATCCGCGATCATGAAATCGATCGCGGCCGAGTTTATGTGACAGGCTTATCTGCTGGCGGTGCAATGACATCCGTCATGCTTGCTGCTTATCCCGAAACCTTTGCTGCCGGCGGGGTGATCGCAGGTCTGCCATACCGCACAGCGACGAATGCTCAAGAGGCATTCGAAAGCATGTTTCAGGTTCGAAAACGCTCCAGGCGCGAATGGGGAGATTTGGTTCGGGCAGCATCGCCACATCAAGGACCCTGGCCGCGCGTCTCGGTATGGCACGGCGGCGCAGATCCAGTGGTGAAGCGGGAGAATGCCGATCAAATCGTCAAGCAGTGGACTGACCTCCATTGCTTGCCCGAGCAGCCGACGCTGATCGAAAGGGTCGATGGCTATCCGCGCCAAGTCTGGCGCAACCGCGCGGGTGAAGACGTCATCGAATCGTACACGATTCCTAACATGACGCACGGCACGCCGCTCGCTACCGGCAGCTCCGATGAAAACTGCGGTGTCGCCGGAGCCTTTCTCCTCGAAGTCGGCATTTCGTCATCGTATCACATCGCCAAGTTCTGCAATCTCTGCGGCTCGCCCCGGCGTGGTTCGGGGGAGCGAAGCCGGCCAGCGACGCCCCGCTCCGTACCCCGGGCGGAGCATTTGGGACCGGCTGCCACGCCGCTGGCGCGGGGACCCGGAAGGCATGTACCTGAGCCGAGCAGCGGCTTCGAGGCACGCCCGGGAAATACTGAGACGGTCATCACCAATGCGCTCAGGTCGGCCGGGCTCCTGAAGTGAGCGGCAGCGCGATCCTGCCAGCGCGCTCGACCCGCTTGAACAAGGCCGCGTCATCGTGGTGCGTCTGACCGCGCCGTTCCCGCATAACGCGACCTGGAAGAGCGACCGACCTCGCTTGGTCCGACCGGCAAATCTCGGCCATGGCGCGCGGATAGCGCATGATCCCGAAAAGTTGCAGACTTTTCGGACAAGATCATCCGCAAAATCAACACGCATCCGTCGTCGAGCGCAGTCCGCGACGGGTGCGCAGAACATAATCCAGCGGGAGGCGATTAACCTGGACGCATCCCGCTCTAGTGCGGGCCCGAAACGGTTTTGCGCGAGCAGGCGAACTGTCAGTGGGTGCGCTCGATCGAGAAGGCGACGGCATCCTCGAGCGCTTCCTTCATTGGTGCGTTTGCGAACAACGCCAGCGCATCCTTTGCGATGGCGCCATAATGGCGCGCGCGAGAGATCGTGTCTTCGATGGCGCGGTGTCGCATCATCAGGCTGAGCGCCTGGTCGAGGTCGCCATCGGTGACGTTGCCTCGTTCCAGCGTGCGCTGCCAGAAGTGACGCTCGTTCTCCGAGCCGCGGCGGAAGGCGAGCACCACGGGCAAGGTGATCTTGCCTTCCCGGAAATCGTCGCCGACATTCTTGCCAAGACGCGCGGCCTTGCCGCCGTAATCAAGCGCATCGTCGACGAGTTGGAACGCAATCCCGAAATTCATCCCGAACGAGCGGCAGGCCGCCTGTTCGGCTTTCGATCGGCCGGCGAGCACCGGGCCGACCTCGCAGGCTGCGGCGAACAGCTCCGCGGTCTTGGCGCGGATGACGGTGAGGTATTCGTCCTCCGTTGTCGCCGTGTTCTTGGCCGCGGCAAGCTGCATGACTTCGCCTTCGGCGATGACGGCGGCTGCGGAGGACAGAATCTCGAGCGCCCGCAAAGACCCGACTTCGACCATCATCTTGAAGGCCTGGCCGAGCAAAAAATCGCCCACGAGCACGCTCGCCTCGTTGCCCCACAGCATCCGCGCGGCGATCCGCCCGCGCCGCATGTCGCTTTTGTCGACGACGTCATCGTGCAGCAGCGTTGCCGTGTGCATGAACTCGACCGCGGCGGCGAGCTTGACATGGCGGTCGCCCGAATAGCCGGACAGCACGGCCATGGCGAGGGTCAGCATCGGGCGCAGCCGCTTGCCGCCTAAGTCGATGAGATGCTGGGCCACCTGGGGAATTACCGCCACGTCGGAGCCGGTGCGCGACAGTATGGTCGCGTTGACCCGCTCCATGTCCGGGGCCAGCAGCCCGGAGAGCCGATCGATCGAAGCAGGGTGATGGCTTTCGAACGGGACGATGACGGCCAAAATACTCTCTCCGCTGTCCCAGGCCGATCGGATGAAGCGCAGCAAACCACGCGCGGACCGGTCAGGCGCCGGTTCCCCGTCATTGCCCGCCGTTTTGTGCGGCGCGACGCTCCGGACGACATCGTTAACATAGAAACGTCATCACCGCGCGGCAAGCCCGGACCGAAGCATCGATCCGAGCCGAAACCTCTCCGCAGCAAACGTACAAGTTGCGCAGATGGCGCGATGACGGCAACGGATTCGTGACGATCACCGGGTAACATGCTGGCGCGGTCAGAACTGGAGCCGGAACGGAGCATGGCGGTCAAGGACATCGCGGCAGTCCGGCGCGACCCGGCGGAAACCGTCGATTATCGCCGAAGCAGCGCCGCGCGGCAGGTCGTGGACCCGCTTGCGCGCCTGCGGGTCGCGGTCCTCATTCCCTGCTGGAATGAGGAGAATTCCGTTGCCCGCGTCGTCCATGAGTTTCGCGCCGCCCTTCCGGATGCGGCGATCTACGTCTACGACAACAATTCGCGCGACCGCACCGTTGAGGAAGCGCGCGCCGCCGGCGCCCGCGTCCGCACCGAGCCGCATCAAGGCAAGGGGCACGTCGTGCGGCGGATGTTCAGCGACATCGAGGCCGACGTCTACGTGCTGGTCGACGGCGACGCCACCTACGACGCACCGAGTGCGCGCGCCATGATCGGCCGTCTCGCGGAAGAGCGGCTCGATATGGTGGTCGGCATCCGCGTCCATCGCGACGCCGCGGCCTATCGGCGCGGGCATCGTTTCGGCAATTGGCTGCTCACCGCGTTTGTCGCCAACGTGTTCGGCAGCGCCTTCACCGACCTTTTGTCCGGCTATCGGGTGTTTTCGCGCCGTTTCGTCAAATCCTTCCCGGTCCTTTCCAGCGGCTTCGAGATCGAGACCGAGCTTGCGGCGCACGCCCTGCTGCTCGAACTGCCGGTCGGCGAAATCGAGACGCCGTATTACGCCCGGCCGGCGGGATCGCTGTCGAAATTGAACACGTGGCGCGACGGCGTGCGCATCTTGTCCACGATCGTCAAGCTTTATCGCTCCGAGCGTCCGCTCGGCTTCTTCACCGGGATCGGGCTGTCGGTTGCGATCATGTCGGTCGGCATCGCGATCCCGCTCTTCGTGACCTTTTTTCAGCAAGGCGACGTTCCGCGCCTGCCGACAGCTGTTCTGTCGACTGGACTGATGATGATCGCGGCACTCTCGTTCGCCTGTGGCCTCGTGCTCGATACGGTGACGCGGGGAAGGCGTGAGGTGAAGCGGCTTGCGTACCTTTCCCATCGGCCTCCGGGCGATGAGTTCGAGCGGCGCGACACGGCCGTCGAGGGCTGAAGCAAAAGGTTGCGCGATTTCGGAAAGGCCCAAAGGCGGAAAGCTCGGTAACGACCATTCCGGCGGACGGCCATTGCGCGGCCGACCGAACCGAATATGCTCCGCGCCGGCGCGGAACAGGCGGGACCTGATCTGTGGCCCGAGGCGCTTCGCCTCCTCGCGCCTGCACAGGCAGCGCGGCACGAAAGCTGTCGGGGGCATCGGTGAAGGAAATCGTGCGCACCAACGATCAGGTCTTGGTGTCGGCCGTCGAGGCGCTGCTCGATGGCGCCGGCATTCCTCACCTTGTTCTCGATCAGAACATGAGCGTGCTGGAGGGATCGCTCGGCATCCTGCCGCGCCGCATCCTCGTTGCTGACGACTATTCGCGCCCCGCGCGCCGCCTATTGGAAGAGGCTGGCCTCGGCCGCGAATTACGCCCCGATGCGGGATGAGGACGACGGCCTGACCGATGACGCCGTTCTCGGCGGGCGCCTGCGAATGCTGCAACCGCGCCGCGGCCACCGCTTCGGACATGATGCGATTCTGCTTGCCGCCGCGACCCCTGCACGGCCCGGCGATTGCGGGGTCGACCTTGGTGCGGGCGTCGGTGCCGCGGGGCTCGCCGTCGCTGCGCGCGTTCAGGGCGCGCGCCTGACCTTGGTCGAGATCGACCCCTCGCTGGCCGCACTGGCGGCGGAAAACGCGGCACGCAACGGCTTGTCGGGCCGAGTTGCAGCATGCGCACTCGACGTCGATGGCGCCTCTGACGAATTCCATCGCGCCGGGATCGCCGAAGCCCGTTACGAGTTCGCACTGATGAATCCGCCCTTCAATGATCCGAACCGCCACATCGCATCACCCGATGCGCGCCGCCATGCGGCCCACGAAATGCCCGAGGAGAGGCTTGCCCGCTGGGTTGCGGCCGCAGCACGCCTGCTCCGGCCCGGCGGAACGCTGACCGCGATCTTCCGGGCCGATCGCGCAACGGACCTGATTGCGGCACTCGGGCAAGAGTTCGGGGCGATTGCACTGATGCCGGTGCACCCGAAGCTTGGCGCAGATGCCATCCGCGCGCTTGTCGGGGCTGTCAAGGAAAGCCGCACCGGATTCGCGATCCGGCCGGCGCTGATCCTCGCGACAGCGGACGGCACGCCCACCGATGAGGCGGAGGCGGTCCTACGCCATGCCGCCGCCCTGCCGCTTATCCGATGAGGGCAAGTTCGTTACTCGGCGCGTTCCGACATGCGCGCCAGCACCGGACCCAGCATCATGACGCAATAGATCACAGCCATCAGCGACAATTTGATCGTCATCACCCCAGCCCCAACGCAACCCCCGTTCGCCGGCGGTTCGCGACCGCCATCGTCGGCGACGCTGGTGAAGATTGCATTACTTGTAGGCGATGCGATGGCGCCTTGAGGGCTCTCCCGAAATACCGTCCGACACTCGGCAGAAACGACGGGTGCGAGGTGAGCTTGCGCATGATCTTTCTCCGAAAAGTCTGCAACTTTTCGGGATCATGCGCTATCAGTGACGAATGGCTGATGGACCTATGGCCGAGCACTTGCGTCAGCTGACCGCGCGCGGGCTCGCCTTTGCGCGCCCAATTTTGCCGCGAGCGTGGCGCCGCGACATCCCCCTCGTGCCGGTCATCCGGCTGTCCGGTGTGATCGGCCTCACCGCACCGCTGCGGCCGGGACTCTCCCTCGCCACGCTGGCGCGCACGCTCGATCGCGCGTTCGGGGTCCGCCGAGCACAGGCGGTGGCGCTGGTGATCAACTCGCCGGGTGGCTCCGCGGTGCAATCGCACCTGATCTTCCGTCGCATCCGCGAGCTCGCCGACGAGAAGCGGGTCCCCGTCATTGCCTTCGTCGAAGATGTCGCCGCCTCCGGCGGTTACATGATCGCATGCGCTGCCGACGAGATCGTTTGCGACCCGGCTTCCATCGTCGGATCGATCGGTGTCATCGGCGCCGGTTTCGGCTTCCCGGAGGCGATGAGGAAACTCGGGATCGAGCGGCGCATCTACACGTCGGGGTCGCACAAATCGATGCTCGACCCCTTCGTGCCGGAGAAGGAAGAGGACGTGCAGCGCCTCTTGGCGATCCAGCGCGACATCCACGAACTCTTCATCGGACTGGTCCGTTCCCGACGCGGCAAACGTCTCGTCGGTCCCGAACAGAGCATGTTCTCCGGCGAGTATTGGGTCGCAGGTGCGGCAAAGGCGTTCGGCCTCGTCGATTTAATCGGCGACCTGCGTTCGTTTCTGCGCCAGCGTTTCGGTTCGGAAGTGATGGCGCCGCTGATCGGCACCGAACGCACGCTGCTAGGTCGTCGCGTCCCCGGCGTTGACTCGGCGTTATCACGTCTCTTCGCGCCGCAAGGCTGGGACCGCGCCGGCCTTGCCGAGGAGATCATCTCGGCAATCGAGGCCCGCGCCATGTGGTCGCGCTACGGGCTTTGACGGCAATTCGATCGCCTTTCAGCGACCCTGTTCCCCCGCGCGTCCGGCCGCGATAGGCTCCTTGAACCAGCGAAGGGGTCGAAAATGAGACGGCGCGACCTGATCCCGCTTGCGGCCTGGGCAGCGACATTGCCGCTCGTCCGGCCTGTCGGGGCACGGGCGCAGCAGCGGGCGCTGCCGCTGGTCGGGTTCGTCCATAGCAACTCGGCTGATAACGCGGCGGAGTTGTTGCTCGCGTTCCACAAAGGGCTTGGCGAAACCGGCTATGTCGAAGGCCGGGACGTGGCTGTCGAATTACACTGGCTCGAGGGCCAATTCGATCGCGCGCCGGTGTTGATGGCTGATCTGGTCCGCCGTCGTGTGGCCGTGATCGTCGCGCTGAGCAACACTATCGCGATTGCGTCGAAAGCCGCGACCACAACGATCCCAATCGTGTTCGGGGTCGCTGAGGACCCGGTCAAGCTTGGACTTGTCGCGAGCCTCGCTCACCCGGGAGGCAACGCGACCGGCTTCAATTTTTTCGCCCAGGAGGCGAACGCCAAGCGACTGGGTCTCTTGCATGAGCTGTTGCCGCGGGCCGTTCGCATTGCCGTGCTCGTCAATCCGGCCGAGGCTACGAACACCGAGACCACATTGCGCGATGTTCAGGAAGCCGCCCGCGCCATCGGCTTGGAGATCTATGTCCTCAACGCCACCACGACCAGCGAGATCGATGCGGCCTTTGCCACGCTGGCGCGCGAGCGCCCCGATGCCCTCTTCGTCGGCGCCAACGGCCTTTTTTCGGGCCGACCTGCTCAAATTCCCTCCTTAGCGGCGCGCTACAGAATTCCGGCGGCGTATGGGAATTCAGGATTTGTCGCAGCCGGCGGGCTGATGAGCTACGGAACCCGTTTTACCGAAACCTATCGCCAAATCGGTCTCTATACTGGCAGCATCCTCAAGGGCGCCAAGCCCGCCGATTTACCGGTCGTGCAGTCGGTCAGGTTCGAGTTCGTCATCAACCTGCAAACCACGAGAACGCTCGGCATCGAAGTGCCGCCGCAACTCCTTGCCATCACCGACGCGGTGGTTGAGCTCCCCTGAACCTTTGCGAGGGATCGAACGATGCGGCGACGGGATTTTATTGCGGCTCTCAGTGCCGCGGCTTCGCCGATCCTTTGTCCGCTCGGAACGCAGGCTCAGCAGCGTGATCGCATGCGGCGGGTCGGCGTGCTGATGGGGTTCGATGAAAACGATATCGAAGCGAAGCGCTGGCTCTCGGGGTTCACCGAAGCGCTTGCGCAATTGGGTTGGACCGACGGCCGCAACCTGCGGATCGACTTTCGTTGGGCCGCCGCCAATGTCGACCGCGCGCGGTTCTTCGCGAAAGAGTTGGTCGCTCTGCGACCCGACGCAATCTTCTCAACAGTGACTTTCACAACCGCTGCACTCCAACGGGAGACGCGAACGGTCCCGATCATATTTGCGATGGTCGCCGACCCGGTCGGCGAAGGCTTCGTTGCGGGTCTGCCGCGCCCGGGCGGGAATATTACCGGCTTCGCCTACGCGGAAGCTGAAATGGCGAGCAAGTGGCTCGAATTGCTCACCGAGATCGCCCCCAGCGTCAAACGGGCCGCCGTCATGTTCAATCCCGACGTTGCGCCGGGTGGTGGATCATATTACCAGCGCTTTTTCGAGAATGCAGCCCGGTCGCTCAACGTGGCGCCGATCGCGGCACCCGTCCATGGTGATGCCGAAATCGAAACGGTCATCGCCGCGCTTGGGCGCGAGCCGGGAAGCGGCCTCGTCGTACTGGCGGATCCTTTTATGGAGGCTCGTCGCGCCCACGCCATATCGCTGACAGCTCGATACAATGTGCCGGCCGTCTATATGAACTCAAGCTGGGTTAGAGAAGGCGGCCTGCTTTCCTACGCACCCGATCCCGCCGATCAATTTCGCCGCGCCGCGCCCTATGTCGATCGGATTCTCCGTGGCACAAAGCCTGCCGACCTGCCGGTTCAACTGCCGGTCAAATTCGAGATGGCGTTAAACACCAAGACCGCCAGGGCACTCGATCTTACGGTCCCGCCATCGATCCTGCTGCGCGCCACCGAGGTGATCGAATGATGATGCGACGGCACGACTTCATCGCGGAATTATTGTCCTCGTAATCTGACTCCAATGTTTGAATACCTCTTGGTGTCATGCCCCGCTTTAAGCGGGGCATCCCGTAACCACATGAATGTCAGTAGAAAGCGATACTACCAAGCGGATTCCGGTCATATTGAAGCGCTGCGCGTAGGGTGGGCAAAATCGCCCGCCGCCTACCTTCCATTGGCCCGTGATTCTTGGTGGCGATTTTGCCCACGCGGTCGGCCGATCCTTCATAGCTCCGACAGCGTGGGCAACGCGCTTATTTGTTGTACAAGTGGCAGGGTCGTGTAAGCGCGTTGCCCACTCTACGATGGATTCGATTCCATCTGATCGGAACATGCTCTCTAGATTGACCATCGGTATGGTCGAAAACTATACCCTTTAAACGTGACAACATCATTGCAATTATCATTGCACCTATAACCGGGAAAGCTTCCGAACCTGAATATAGCGCGCAAAGTGTAAGTAAGCCATGGACGGGTATACTATACGTGATGGTTTCATTCTGCGACAAGCTGGCACGTGCCTCGATCGACTTGGAACCGCCGCTTTCCTCTCCCGTTACCCTCAAGGAGTAAAACCACTGCGAGGGAGGTGAAATATCATGACCTTTGACCTTTCCAAGCGACAGTTGGTGCGAACAGCGGGCATGACGATGGTCGGCGGACTTGTGGCGGCAATCGCCGCCCTCAATCTGCCGGCAAAAGCCGAAGAGGCGAGACCCGGTGCCCGCGCGAAAGATGAAATCACCCCGCCCGAAGACCTGATGCGTGAGCATGGCGTGCTTGATCGCGTGTTGCTGGTCTATGAGGAAGGGCTGCGCAAGTTTGCCGCCAACGAGGAGTTCGACAACTACGTACTGCTCGACTGTGCGCAATTGGTGAAAGAATTCATAGAGGACTATCACGAGCGGGCGGAGGAGCGCGAGCTTTTTCCTCGTTTCCGTCGCGCCAACAAGCTGACCGACCTCGTCGATGTGCTTTTCCACCAGCACGAGGCCGGCCGCCAGCTCACCCGAACCATAATGCAAACCGCGCCTGGCAGCCGTCAGGACGGCGACGATCGGCACAAGCTGGTCGACGCAGTGCACGGTTTCATCAGGATGTATCGCCCCCATGCGGCGCGCGAGGATACCGTGCTATTTCCAGGGCTGCGTGCTCTCGTCACCGCCAACGAGTTTGATGCCATGGCAGAGCAGTTCGAGCGCGACGAACGCGAGCGCTTCGGAGGGGACGGCTTCGAGCCGATGGTGGAGCGCGTGGCACGGCTCGAGCGGATGGTCGGCATCTACGATCTCGACCAGTTTACACCGCGATCTTGAGACAGCATTGCAGGGTGTGCAAAATCGCCCTGCAAGGCGCTATGACTTGGCAGGACCTTGGGGCGATTTTGCGCACGCGGCACGTGGCCGACCTCTCGCGCTGCTCAAGGCGGAATGTCGCCCGCCCGAAATTGTTCACAGCCGCCCGACTGGCGTCGATCTGGCCAACAGCAAGGGTCGGTTCCGGGAGTAGCCGATCCGGGAAGCCGACAGCGTGCGCGAAGTCGCGCGCCGCCGTCCTTTCATGGGCTCGATCGCTAAAGTGGCGATTTTGTCCACGCGCTCGGCCATTTTCACAGCTCCAACAGCGTGGGCAACACGACCCTTAAGTACCCTTAAGTTATGCAGATGGCATGGCCGGTGTAGGCGCGTTGCCCACCCCACCGATCCATTTGATTCCATCCAATCGGAATATGCTCTGGCGGCGGCGGTGCGGTCCTGCCGCAGAACGGTCATGATCGTCGCGCCGCATCACTGCGATGGCGAGGCGGATCAATCGCTACCCAGCGACAGAACATACCTCAGGGTGCCTTTTCCGCTTTGCTGCCCATCGTCAGCCACATACCGAAATCTCCGCTAAGGCTCGACTGGAGACAAGGCCGGGAGGTACACGACAATGACAAAGTTCGCCATGTCTGCGCCCAAGCTCGCCACATTCATTTCAATTGCGCTGCTATCTACTCCAGCTTTCGCGCAGACGCTTCCCCTCCCGCCGCTGCCCGAATTGAAATTCGCGGAGATTCCGGCGGCCTCGCGCGCCAATTATCTCGGCGATCGCTGGAGCTACATGGAGGCGGGTAAAACGGAGGCACCCGCGCTCGTTCTGCTGCACGGCGTGGGCGCCAATTCGATGCACTGGCGCTACCAGTTCGCAGGGTTGGCCGACCGTTATCACGTGATCGCCTGGAATGCGCCCGGTTATTTGCTTTCCGACGGGTTCAAAACTGACAATCCCGACTGCAAGGGCTTTGCGGACGCGCTCAATGACTTTCTGGCGGCAATGAACCTTGACCGCATCAATCTTGTCGGCAATTCGATGGGTAGCCGCGTCGCACAATGCTTCGCCGTCTATTACCCCGGCCGCATCATCAAGCTCGCGATGACTGGCACCGGTATCGGCCCGCACGGCGTGAGCGAGGAGCAGAAAAGCAAAATAATTGGGACCCGCGAAATGCAGATCGCCAATGGCGGCTACGCCTTCGGCGCTCGGGTCAATGCATTGGTTGCCGCCAGCGCCTCCGCGCAGACCATCGAGCTGGTCAGAAATGTCGTGCGCGCCACCAATCCGCGTGGCTTCATGCATGGCGTCAAGCTTGGCTTAGCCGATGGATACAGCCCCGAAGAAGTGGCACCGAAGCTGAATTTTTCCGTGCTTATGATTTCCGGACGCGAGGATCGGGTGGACCCGATCAACGAGAACGCAGCAGTCCTGATAAAGGTCTTGCGGCAAGGCAAACTGGAAATCCTCGACGGCGTCGGCCATCTGCCGGAGGTCGAACGGCCGGGAGTGGTCAACAAAATGCTGCGGGAGTTCTTCGGCTGAACAAAAATTATAGCTCGCGTGGGCGCCCCCAGGAACACGCCCGCTGTCATCATCGATAAGCTGAACAAGGAGGTAAACGCGGGGCTCGCCGACCCCAAGATCAAGGCGCGCGTCGCCGAGCTGGGCGGTGTGGTATTTACTGGCTCGGCCGCTGACTTGAGGCGTCTCGCGGCCGACGAAACGGAGAAGTGGGGCAAGGTGATCCGGGCGGCCGACATCAAAGCCGATTGAGTAGGAACAACGGGCCGTTCCGCGCCTTGCGGCTGCCTGCTTCGCGACTAGCAACAGGGAACAGTTCATGCTGCCTTTTTCACCGGTGATCGGGGTCACACTCGCGGCGATCGGCGTTGCCTCGCTGATCAAGGTGCTGTCGAGGGAGTGGCAGCGCGTCAATGCCGAGCTTGACGCCCAGGCCGCGCAAGCAGAGGCGTCCGAAGCCCGGCCCACTCTCCGACGCGACCCGCGCACCGGGATCTATGCGCCCGCTGGGGTCGAGTTTTACTGAGCGGTGGTCTCCGAATGCTGCCGCGATGTCCATGCGCATGAACCTTTTCCCCTTGCGGGAAAACCTGACGCGCGGAGCGACGCCGACCGCTGGAGCCAGGCCGGATGCCGGCCCAAATCTCCGCTCGTTCGGTCCCCCTCCCCTCCCCGGCTGCTCGACGCAGCAGGTTCAATCGGCATAATCGCGGCGCCGCGCATTCGCATCCGGAGTAACTTCAGCCATGCCCGACGCCGTTGCGGTGCAATCCGCGCTGACCTATGCCACGCATGACGGCGTCGAACTGCAAGGCGACCTCTATCTGCCAAAAAGCAGCGCTGGCGTGCCGGCACTGGTTGCCGTTCATGGCGGTGGCTGGCAGCAGGGGGCACGGAGCGTGTTCCAGCATTGGGGGCCCCATCTCGCCACCCGAGGGCACGCGCTGTTCGCGATCAGCTACCGCTTGGCCAAGAGGGGAACCAAGACCTTCCCCGTGGCCGTGCGCGACGTGGTTGCAGCCGTGCGGTTCTTGCGCGGCAACGCGGGAAGGTTTGGCATTGATCCCGGCCGGATCGGGCTTTTCGGCGCCTCGGCGGGAGCGCATCTTGCGGCACTCACGGCACTCGCCAGCGGTTTGCCACAGTTCGCCGAGGGCTATCCAAACGATCCCTACGCGGATGTCGATGCGGGGGTGAAAGCGCTGATCGGGGTGTATGGCGTCTACGACGTCGGCGCGATGTGGGACTACTACCGGGCCTTCAGCCCGCTCGACAACAACATCGAAAATTTTCTTGGTGCCTCGCCAATGCAGGACCGCCGGCTCTATTTCGATGCTTCGCCGATCAGCTACGCCACGGTCGCGAGCAATCAACTTGCCGTGCTGTTGGCTTGCGGCACCGAGGATGATCTCGTCGACCGCAGGGCGCACACCGATGCGTTTCTGCGCGCGCTCAAGCTGGCGGGGTTTTTTGCGCGAACGGTTGTCGTTCAAGGTGCCGGCCATTACTGGCTCGGCGACCCACTGGAGGACGCCGGGAGTCATAGCGGGTTTTTCGCGCCGCATCTCATGCGCTTCCTCGCGGACAAACTGTAGTGCTCGGGAGGCTCTGAAGGCATTGCTCTAACCGACCTGGAGCGGGCAAGACCGAAAGAAGGATGAGCGCCGCGGCGCCGATTGCCCTCGAAATTGTTTCACACGTAACTAGAACTGTTCTAATATGCTGGGCCGCGTGGCGAGACGGTCCGGAGCATCCGATGGCGCACGACATCACCGAGCGATTCCCCGTATTGGCGCCGACCGCCGGCGCGGCGAGGCAGGAAAGATCGGCATCCGCGGTGACCTATCAGTCGGGGTTCGGCAACCAGTTCCAATCCGAGGCAGTCGAGGGGGCACTCCCGGTCGGCCGTAACAGCCCGCAACGCGCGCCGCTCGGGCTTTATGCCGAGCAGATTTCCGGCACTGCTTTCACGGCGCCGCGGCATGAGAACCGCCGTACCTGGACCTACCGTATCCGCCCGTCGGTCGTGCACAAGCCGTACAAGCGGATGGACAATGGGTGGTTGCGCACAGCGCCGTTTACCGAGACCGAGGCGACGCCATCGCAGTTGCGCTGGGGTCCGTTTCCGATCCCAACGACGCCGACGGACTTCGTCGCCGGCCTGGTGACTTTGGGCGGGAACGGGAGCGCCGCCAATCAGTCCGGCATGGCCGTGCATATCTACGCCGCCAATGCATCGATGCGCGATCGCTGTTTCTACAATGCCGACGGCGAAATGCTGATCGTGCCGCAGCAGGGCCTGGTCCGATTTGTCACCGAGCTCGGCGTCATGGAGGCGGAAAACGGCGAGATTGCTGTCATTCCCCGTGGCCTGCGGTTCCGGGTCGAACTGCCCGACGGTCCTTCTCGGGGCTATATCTGCGAAAATTACGGGCCGATGATGCGTTTGCCGGAACTGGGACCGCTCGGGGCCAATGGCCTTGCAAATCCGCGCGACTTTCAGGCGCCGGTTGCTGCCTTTGAAGCCGAGGAGACGCGGTGCCTCCTGATTGCCAAGTTCCAGGGCAATCTTTGGGCGGCCGAAATGAACCATTCGCCGCTCAATGTCGTCGCTTGGCACGGCAACTTCGTGCCCTATCGGTACGACCTGGAGCGCTTCATGGTGATCGGCACGGTAAGCTTTGATCACCCCGACCCCTCGATTTTCAGCGTGCTTACGGCGCCATCCGAGATGCCCGGAACAGCGAACCTCGATTTCGTGATCTTCCCGCCACGCTGGCTCGTCGGCGAGGACACGTTCCGGCCGCCCTGGTTTCATCGCAATGTCATGTCTGAGTTCATGGGGCTTCTGAAAGGCGCCTACGATGCCAAGGCGGAAGGTTTCTCGCCGGGCGGAGCGAGCCTGCATAACTGCATGAGCGCGCATGGTCCCGACGCCGAGACCTTCGAGCGCGCCAGCACCGCCGAGCTGAAGCCACAAAAGCTTGAAAACACCATGGCTTTCATGTTCGAAAGCCGGTTCGCGATGCGGTTGACCCGCCATGCCGTCGAATCCTCTGAACTGCAGCATGACTACTTCGAGGGCTGGCAGGGCCTCAGGCGCCATTTTCGGCTAGGGTGAGCTTCCGCTCGGCAAAAGAAAATTTGGAGTCGGTAGTGAACCCTCACGACAGGCGATTGACCGGCCGTATTGCGCCCGAACGCATCCGCTTGATGTCAACGCCGCCGCCGCCCGCCGGAGCGGTCGAACGCTTCCGGGCGCTTGCCGATCCGACCGGCCTCGTGGCCGATGCCATGGACGAGCTTGGCGTCCCTCCGGGGGTCATCGCCGCATCCGTTTTGAAGCCGTCAATGGCCGGCGCAACGATCGTCGGGCCCGCCCTCACGCTGCGCAACGTACTTCAGCGCGCCAATCCGCTTGAGGGTGCCCGCAAGGCGATCAACCGGATGGCGGAATTCGAGGCACACAATATCGCGACCCCGGGCGATGTTCTGGTGATCGACGGCGTCGCGGGCATTTCCAACATGGGCGGCATTTCGGCGCAGACGGGAAAGCGCCAGGGCGAAGCCGGCGCGGTCGTGATGGGCGGCATCCGTGATGTCGCTCACTCGCGCGCTCTGCGTTACCCGATCTGGGCAAGCGAGATCACTCCGGTCACCGGGAAATGGCGGATCGAAACGGTGGAGATCAACGGTTCGATCGATGTCGCCGGGGTACGGGTCGAGCCTGGCGATCTCGTCGTTGCCGACGATAGCGGCGTCTGCTTCATTCCGCGCGACTCCATCCTTGAAGTACTGGAACTTGCGGTGCGCAAGGAGCACGCCGAAGATATTCGGCGCAAGGCGGTCGACAGCGGCGTCGCGGTGCCTGACATTGCGCGCACGACTTACGGGGAAAAATGATCGGCAGCCATGCCGATGCGAGGGGGGCGCACCAACCAATGACACCAGGCCGACAGCGTGGGCGCTTGAGGTCCGGCGACCGCATGCGCATCGCGGCGTTTCACTATGGGACACGCCACTGGTTTGCCGATCAACCTCGTTTTCGGCGCGCGACAACAAACGCAGCATCGTTGCGGAGTCCGGCGTGAACACGCTTGAGCCGTTCCTGCACCGAACCCGCGTTGCCTATTTCTCGATGGAAATGGCGCTGCGCCCGGAGATGCACACCTACAGCGGCGGCCTCGGCATACTCGCGGGCGACATTGCGCGGACCAGCGCGGACCTGCAACTCCCGCTGGTCTTCGTCACGCTGGTGAGCCGCGACGGATATGTGCGTCAAACCATCGACGCTTCGGGAAGCCAGGTCAGCGAAGCCAACCCCTGGCTGCCGGAAAAATGGGCGGAGCCGCTAGGCGGCATGGTCTCCGTTGCCATCGAGGGACAGGAAGTCTGGATACGTCCGTGGCTACACCTGCTGACCGTTTCATCCGGGAACAGCGTGCCGGTCCTTCTGCTCGACACGCGGGTCGATCAGAACAGCGTCGAGAGCCGGGCCATCACCGATCGATTGTACGGCGGTGACATGGCCTACCGCTTCAAGCAGGAGATCGTGCTCGGCATCGGCGGCGCGCGCATCCTCCAGGCGCTCGGCTTCACGATCGACAAATACCATCTGAACGAAGGACACGCGGCGCTTCTCACATTGCACTTGTTGCGCCAGTTCCGGCGCTCCTCGGCGGAGGTGATGACCGGGGAACCGCGTTATGATCCCTTCCATGTCCGCCGAAATTGCTTGTTTACGACTCACACCCCGGTCGAGGCGGCCTTTGACCGGTTTCCCTACGGAATGGTGGGGCAGATCCTCGGAAATTTTATCGAAATCGAGGAACTGCATCGCTTCGCGGGAAGAGACCAGCTCAACATGACCCAACTCGCGCTCAACCTGAGCGGCTACGTGAATGGCGTCTCCCGGCGGCACGCCGAAACGACGAGACGAATGTTCCCGGGCTACCACGTCCATGCGATCACCAACGGCGTGCATCCGGCGACGTGGACGCATCCAGCCTTCGCACGCCTGTACGAGGCAAGCTTTCCGTTCTGGGCGATCGAACCAGAGGTTCTCGTGCAGGCTGATCAGCTCAAGGATGAGGCGATCTGGATTGCTCACCAGGAAGCGAAGAACGATCTTGTCGCCGTCGTTGAGAGGGAGACCGGCGTCACGATGCGCGCCGACGTCGCCCTGGTCGGATTTGCGCGCCGCATGACGCCCTACAAGCGGCCGGACCTGCTCTTTTCAGAGCCTCGACCGCTTCGCCGCGATCGCCCGAGAGCGGCCGCTTCAAGTCGTCTATGCCGGCCTCGCGCACCCGAACGATGAATACGGCCGCCATCTCATCGCGCAGGTGCACCAGCACATCAGGTCGCTTTCCAAGGCGATCCCGATTGTCTTCCTTGCCAATTACAACATGACGATCGCATCCAGCGTCGTTTCCGGAAGCGACATTTGGCTGAATACGCCGCTGCCGCCGCTGGAGGCATCCGGCACCAGCGGCATGAAAGCCGGCTTGAACGGCGTGCTCAATCTGAGCGTGCTTGATGGATGGTGGGTCGAAGGCTGCATCGAAGGCGTGACGGGATGGGCGATCGACGACTCCGGACCCGGCTCGGCTTCGCAAGCCGATGATCTTTATCGCAAGCTCGCTGATACGGTTTTGCCGCTCTACTATGACGATCGGTCGCGCTGGACCTGGATGATGAAGCAGTCGATCAGCAAAATCGGTTCGTATTTCAATACCCATCGCATGATGCGCCGTTACGCGACCGAGGCTTATATCCGCTGACGCGCGATGCGGTGGGCCGGCCCTGAAACACGTGGCGCCGGACCGGCCCCGCCCCCCAAGTTCACGGTATCGCGCGCGGCAAATGACGCTGATCGCTTGGGCGACTTCACCGGCTATCTTGCCGCGGACGGCTTTGTAGAGGAACTTCGCAGGGAGCTCGGCGCCATGCCTGTCGAGGTCCATGGCAACCTCGTGCTCGCGCCGGGACCGCCAAGGCAAGTCGCGTGGGTCGCAAATGTGTGGCGAAATCCGATCCGTGTCCCAATCACGTCCATCGGCGATGCGGCGACGAAGCTGCGCGCGATCCAGCGCAATTGGTCCCTCTATTCCTTCGCCCACCATCGCCGCGCCGCCCTGATCGCACAGCAGTTGCCGAAAGTTGCGGCCAAGCCGCTTGCGTTCGGAGCGCCGGCGCCCTCGGCCCCGCTCGGCTCCTGGACACTGCTCGCGCCTGACCTCATGCTGGCTTCGCCGCTCTGCTCGAGCCCGTTTCCGAATGGTGTGGCGCGCTTTATCGAGGATCGCACAGCGCCGAGCAGGGCTTATCTCAAGCTGTGGGAGCTCTTCACATTGATGGATCAACGCCCCCAGGCGGGCGAACTGTGCCTCGACCTTGGCTCCAGTCCCGGCGGCTGGACCTGGGTGTTGCAAAAACTCGGAGCGCGCGTCGTGAGCGTCGACAAGGGGCCGCTCGATCCGCGGATGGCCGCGCTGCCCGGTGTTACCCATTTGAGCCAAAGCGCTTTCGCCCTCGATCCCACGGCCTTTGCAGCAGTGGATTGGCTGTTTTCCGATATCGTGTGCTACCCTCGGCGGCTGTTGGCTTTGGTGCAGAAATGGCTGCACGCTGGAACGGTTCGCCGCTTCGTCTGCACGGTGAAATTTCAGGGCGAAACCGATTTCGACGCGATGGGCGAATTTGCAGCCATCCCCGGCGCCCGTTTGCTGCACCTTCATCATAATAAGCATGAGTTGACCTGGGTCCGGTGCCCACCTCGCGATAGCATTGCCGAGTCCGGGTCGTGAGACGCGGGCGGGCGGACATGGCACGTCAGTCCCCACCTCTCGGCAAGACCGCCGGTTCGCACGCTCGCACGAAAAAACTTATCCGGATCGGCGGCCTGCAGGCCGTCGCTGCGCTGTTTGCCGTCGCGCCGGAACGGGTCGAAAAGCTCTATTTCGAGGAGCGTGTCGCATCCGCCGTCGATGGCTTCTGTCTCGTACTCGGACGGATGCACAGGCCTTACCGTCGGGTCGAGCCAGACGAACTCGCGCGCATCGCCGGAACCATCCTGCATGGCGGCATCGTCGCGCTGGCGCAACCGCGGCCGCTGCCGCCCTTCGATGTCACGGATGCCGCCGAATGGGCGTGGACCGAGCCTCTGCTGTTATTGCTCGATGGTGTCGGCAACCCGCATAACCTCGGCGCCATCGTCCGAACCGCCGCGTTCTTTGGGGTGCCACGGATCGTGCTGTCCGATCATCCGGCGCAAGCAGGTCCTTCCGACGCCAGCTACCGCGTCGCGGAGGGCGGCATGGAATTTATCGAGCTCTATCGCGCGTCGCGTTTTGCGCGAATGCTGCGCGACCTGCGCCGCAGCCACCGCGTCATCGCCGCCGCAGCGCAGAATGGACAGCCGGTCGCGACCCTCACGCCCGACGACCGGCCCATCGCGTTGATCCTCGGCAATGAGGAACGCGGGCTGCCGCACGCCACGATGGAAGCCTGCGAAGCGGTAGTGACGATCTCGGGGTCGGGACGTATCGAGTCGCTGAACGTATCCACGACCGCGGCGATCCTGCTCCATGCTTTCTGGGGGCTATCAGCCTTACAGCCACGCGCCGGAAGTTCTACGGTCGTGTATTGAACCGAACGGCTCAACACAGCCATGCTCGGCGGA
The DNA here is from genome assembly GCA_963844635.1 of uncultured Alphaproteobacteria bacterium. Lineage (GTDB taxonomy): Bacteria > Pseudomonadota > Alphaproteobacteria > Rhizobiales > Xanthobacteraceae > JAJPKK01. The sequence goes on along the minus strand of CAWJPD010000003.1, from coordinate 1,670,222 downwards.
ATTGGAGCACACCGCGGATCATCGCATCCACTGATGCAGCGGCGCACGCGAGCCATCCTTTCGAGGACAGTTTCTAACCCGAGCCGAAGTCGCCGGCCGCATTGCAGCAGAATAATAGCAGCCACATCCCAAGCTACGAACGCGCTAATTCTCCCAGTAATTCAGAAGATCAGGTCGGCTCTTTTGATATCGCGATCACGTCGCACCGACGCCGCGGCAAGGCCATCTGACTAATTGAATTTATAAGCGAGTCCCAAGCGAATATCACTGATCGGAACTGTGTTTGTTGATCCAGCCGAATCTGTTCCGACGTTCACGAAGCTCGATGTTCCCAGGCTGGCGTACCGGTACTCCATGCGCCCAAAGACGTTGCCGGTAAATGCGTAGTCAATGCCGGCGCCGACGGTCCAACCATAGGAATTGCTGCTATTTTTGATGAAGGGGGCAGCACCCGTCAGGGCATAGGCGGTTGAAGGGTTGGCCCAGGCCATGCCGACCGTGCCGAACAGCAGGAGGCGATCATAGGCAACGCCGAGCCGCGCCCGAAATGAGCCGTAGTCTTTCACGGTCGTGGAAATCGTAAAGGGACCTCCGGAAAAGGTGCCTACCGTACCGAGCGGCGCAAGAGCTTGACTGTTGCCAATCAAATTGGCGCGCTGCGCATCGCCTTCCAGGCCGACCACAAAACGATTGAATTGATAATTGGTGCCGACAAAGCCGCCGGCAAAGGGGCCGTTTGCGCCGAAGTGATAAGATGTCAGCGGGTCGGATGACGCATCGGTCAGAGTTTCGCTTGATGTTTCCGAACCGAAGCCGCCGTCCCCGCCGATGTACAGGCCAGTCCAATTGTAAGCACGGAAACGCGCGGCGTCTTGGCAACCAGTATTGGCTTTCTCAGTTTGGCGTATGAGGCACCTGTCGTCGCCGGCGTGTTCCAATCGAATTTATAGTTCACTCCGAAATCGATCTCGCTCACATTGCTCTTCGACGTCGTGGAGAGCTGCGAGAACGGCAGCGAAATGGTGGACGACGCAAAACTCGTATAGCGATATTCGGCGAACGCGTTCCAATTTTGCGCAAAGGCGATGGCCATCCCCGCCGCCCGCCGTCCACCCGCTGAGATACTTGTTGACAGCTTCTTCTGTACCCGCCGTCGCCTGGTTGAATGTACCGGTGAGCTGGGTCCGAATGTACTGATTGCTCGACCAGGCCAAGCCGCCCGTTCCGTAAAGCAGGATGTTGTCGATTGCGTAGCCGAGGCGCGCGCGGCGCGGTTTCGCTGTCAAAAACCTTGTTGCGAATTGAACTGGTGCCGGAAGCGTCGGTGATTCGTTGTCGTCTTGGTCGCCGCCGGAGGATATGTCGGCCTCGCCTCCGATGCACCACGCGGGACGGCATCATGTAGTCGTAGCCCACCTGAATGCCGCCATGCGCAGTCCGACGCGCTGCCGTCGAGCGAGCGAATGGTGCGCCCGGTCGCCGTGTTGATCGTGCTGCCGCTTGTGTCGGACCAGGTTTCATCGACATGAGCGCCGAGATAGAACCCGGTCCAATCGTAGTCCGCCGTCGCGGGGCTGATACGTCGGAATTTCCGCTTGAGCTCGGCGGCCATGGCGGGAATGTCAAGCAGTCTCAATCGGTCCGGCGAGCGTAAGCCGCACGGCCAGCGGCTCGATCGGATGATAGACATAGTCCATCACGCCGTTCTGGCAGACCGCCGCCGGAACAGGTGGAAGCGCCGTGAGCCGGGTAGCACATCGCGAACAGCTTGTCGGTCGTGAGCAGCGAGCCGTAGGCGTAGGTGGCCTGATCGATCGTGGAGTTCAGCAGATTGAGCGCGTCGAGCTGGAGGCGCCAGCCGTTGTCGAACCGATAGCCGACCGAGCCATTGATGACGTTCATCGGCGGCGACTGAAAAACGCCGTCTTCAGTCAGCGGCCGCGAGCTGATGTAGCGCCAGCGCAGCGCACTGAACCAACCGGTCTTTTCGCCCAGCGTGATGCCAGCCGAAGCCACCATCCAGGGCGCGTTGTAAACGAAATTGCCGGGAGCGTTGCCGATCTGCGCCTGCGGATAACCGGCAAGAGACTGGTAGAGCGCCGTCTTGCGCCTCGTCGAAGCCGAGGAATCGGGCACGCGAGAGCGCGAGATCGGCGTCGATGTGGACCCAGGAGACTGGACGGTAATCGTTGGTGATCTCGATGCCGGTGCGCTGGCTCGGCAATCCCGCCACGGTGTCGCCGGTGTCGCCGTCGAAGAACAACTCCGAATCCTGGTGGAGGTAGAAGAAGCTGATGGAGCTGTCGAGATCCGGGACCGCCTTGGTGCGAATGCCGATCTCGGCGCCGCGCGAGCGCACCAGAAACGGTGAAGCACCCTCCGGCGTCGTCGGATCGCCGGGGACTTCGGTTATCACCGTGCTGCGCGCGTCGTTGCTGTGATAGCCCATGCCGGCGCCGAGGAACAATTCGGTTTTGTCGAACGGACCGAACACCGTCGTGAATTTCGGGCTGCCGATCGCCATCTCGGGGTTTCCCGAGTTCGCCGGCTGCAGCATCGAATTGACGGACGCCGCGAAAGCATCGCCACGCCAGCCGGCGGTGGTCTTGAACCAATCGGTCCAATGCATCGTGTTCTCGGCATAGATCCGGCATTGCCCTCGTTGACGTGGTCGAGAATGTAGTTCGACAGGAACTGGCGCTGGACGGTGTTGCTCAATCGAATGTCGATGTCGTCGTAGCGGGTTTGCACGCCGAACACGGTTTCGGTCGGCAAGTCGAACGAGGGTGCCGTCGATGGTGCGCGAAGCGCCGCCGCCGGTATAGATGCGATCGTCGTGCTGGTGGAACTGATCGCCGTTGACCGGATCGGTCGGTGTCCCAGGTGTAGTTGTTGAACAGGTTCATCGTGTATTTGACGAGATAGGCATTGGCCTTCCACGATCCGTCGTCTGTCGGATTGCGCCATCCTGGCGGACAGCGAGAAGCGGCTGGTGTCGCCGCCATCGGTCGGGTCGAGCGCGCCGTAAAGGCCGATCTGTCCCGTCGTGATGGCCCGCAGCGCCACCTGATCGGTCGAGTTCCAGGTATTGGTGTAGGCCATCGCGGTGACCGAAAAGCCGTCGGTCGCCGTGCCCTGGCTGTAGCGCGCAAGACCGCTGAATTTGCGCATGTCGTCGGAATTGGTCCACGGACCGTCATAGGTGTTGAATTCGCCGGCATAGAGCAGCGAGCCGTCGCCGAGCTTTCGTCGAGCCCAGGGCGAGAAATCGGTCGTAGCCGAAGCTGCCGACCGTGACCGACTCGATGTTCTGATCGACGCTGTCCCGCAGCTCGATGTGCAGGTTGCCGGCATTCTCGAAATCGCCGACGTCGGCGAAATACGGGCCTTTGCGGATATCCACGCCGCTGACGGTTTCCGGAATGAGCCAGTTGAGATCGGTGTAGCCCTGCCCGTGGGCATGGGTCGGCAGATTGATCGGCACGTCGTCGACGAATGTGGCGAGGTCGGTGCCGTGATCGAGATTCCAGCCGCGCAGGTAATACTGATTGGCCTTGCCGCCGTCGGCATGCATCGATCGCCATCAGGCCGGGCGCCGCTTCGACGACCTCGCCGGGGCGCGTGATCGGACGAGCGTTGATATCCGCGCCGGAAACCGTCATCTGGCTCGCCAGCTGCGGCACGACCGGAGTGCCCCCCGCCACGTTAGGCGCACCCGTTTCATACGGAGTTGGCGAGGCCGGTGCGGGAGTAATTGTTGCTGGCTGAGTTGTCCGGGTCGATGGCGGCGCCGGCCCATGCGGCTTCGCCAAGGCCGGGCCCGGTGAATTCCGCGGTCTCGGCGGCGGCCTGCGCTTCGCTGTAACGCTGATGCTCGGAAGGGAGGTGCTGCCAGGAACCGGCGGAACCGCAGCCGGTGGTTCGCTCGGTGTGTCTGGTGATGGCGGCGCTGGCACAGGAGTTTGGTCGGCAGGTGAGGATTGTGAGGATTTCGACGGGGGCGAGGGTGTTTGTGCCGCAGCGCCCACACACACGCATGCCAGCACAATTGACCCGGAGGCGATTTGCGCACCACATCCCCCCAATTTCCCGGCAAGACGCTTATGATGCGTTCCGAGTCCGGATGGCCGCGTGGCGATTTGTATTGAATCAGTATGACGATGTCAATTAGTCATCATACTTTATGACCCAGGAGAGCGCGATGCAGCGCGTGACGATCACCATCGATGACGAACTCGCTGCCGAGATCGACCGCTTTATGGTCGCGCGCGGCTATGCGAACCGCTCCGAGGCAATCCGCGACCTCAGCCGCTCCGGACTTCAGCAGGCTGCGACGGAGATCGCCGACACGCGTCCCTGTGTTGCCGCGCTTGTATATGTCTACGATCATGACCCGCGAGTTGGCGCAGCGGCTAACCCGCGATTATCATGAACGTCACGACTTGGCGCAGGCGACGTTGCACGTTCACCTCGACCACGAAAGTTGTCTCGAAGTCACGGTGCTGAAAGGCCATGGTGCCGAGGTACAGGAATTTGCCGATCATATTATCGCTGAACGAGGTGTGCGCCATGGCCACGTCGTCTACTTGCCTTGGGAGGGTGGAGACGGCCACAGCCGCGGCAAGTCCAACAGCGCTAAGCATCACCGTGGAATGCGGAAATAAACACGGGTTAGCGCTTAGTTGGGGACGAGACAATTCACTTCATGATTGAAGCTGAACCGCTTGCTTCGCCCCAATTCGGAGCATGTGTGGTGAGTCCGCTAAAATCAAATTACCAAACGAGTCGGAAAAGACCTAGTTTGCTGCGTAGCATTAGTCCGCAGCTGGCCCATCGCGCTTTCGCTACATTGCAGCAACGCGCGTGGCCAGAGCCTCCGGTGTTGCCTCGGTTACGGTCGAAACCATCTCACTCAGCGGCCCGATACAACTGACCACGAGCCGTGCACATCCGGTGCCGGGCGCGCAGCCGAGACCGAAAGGTCGTGGTCGGCAACGAGCCGGCAGCGAGCCGGGGCGCGGCGGCCAAGTCATCATCGACGCATAAACGAATGATGCCGTAGCCCCGGCGGGTCCTTTCGGGAACAACGTTAACCCCTGCATTATCCATAGGACGTCGGCCGTGCTTTAATCGGAGACCGGCGGTTTGGTTCGCCTGGTTAACGGGACACCCCCCATTGTTTGGCCGCCTTGGCAAGTTCGATGTCTGATTGTTCTACCTCAAGCGGCCAAACGATGAGGACCCCGAAGCCGGGCGGCGACACTGCAAGAATGGAACAGCAAATGCGTCCTCTCTTGCACCCGCGGCTGGTGAACGGGCGCACCGGCGATCCCGCGCTCTACATCGAAACGCTGTTCGAGAAGCGCGCCATCCTGTTCGACCTCGGAGACATCGGTCCGTTGTCGCCGCGAGATGTACAGCGCCTCGACCATGTCTTCGTCTCGCATACGCATATCGATCACTTCATCGGCTTCGATCGTCTGCTCCGGCTGCTGGTCGGCCGCGACAAAAAAATGGCATTGTACGGGCCACCGGGCTTCATCGCCAACATGCAGAACAAGCTTCACGGCTATTGCTGGAACCTGGCGCACCGCTACGCGTGCGATCTCGTATTCACCGTGACCGAAATCAGCCCGCGCCTCGACACCAGGACCGTGCGCCTGCGGCTCAACACTGCGTTTACCGCCGAGGCGCTCGGCGACGGCGCGGCAACGGACAACGTGATCTGCGAGGCGGCCGGATTCCGGGTCCGCGTCGCGGTCCTCGAACATCGGGTGCCATGCCTCGCCTTCGCAATCGAGGAAAACACCCACATCAACATCTGGAAGGCCCGCCTGGCGGAGATGAACTTGCCGGTCGGACCATGGCTGCGCGACCTCAAGCAGGCGGTGATCGAGAACAAGCCGGACGACTATCCGGTCTGCCTTCCCCTCGCGCCGGGTTTGCCCGCTCCGCGCCAAATGCCATTGGCAGCGCTGCGCTCCGTGCTCACGGTCACGCGGGGTCAAAAGATCGCCTACGCCACCGATATTTCCGACACGGCCGCGAACCGCAAAGCGATCGTCAGCCTCGCGAGGACCGCGGACATATTGTTTATCGAGGCAGCCTTTGCCGAAGCCGATGCCGACCTCGCCAAGGAACGCGCGCATCTGACAACGCGGGCGGCGGGAGAGATCGCACGCGAGGCGGGGGTGCGCCGCGTCGAGCCTTTCCATTTCTCCGCCCGCTATGGCGGCGAGGAACAGCACCTTATTGATGAAGTCGGTGCGGCGTTCGGCGGCAGCGCGAGCGGAGGGTAGAGCGCGATGCGTTCAGCTTGAAACACTTTCCGCGCGGTTCTCTTTGATTTTGCGCATGATCTTTGCGCCAAGTGCGCGTAGGGTGGGCAAAATCGCCCGCTATCTCCCTTCCATCGGCGCGAGACTCTCAGTGTCGATTTTGCCCACGCGGTGCGCATATTGTTCATCGCTCCGACAGCGTGGGCAACGCCCCTATTTGTTGTACAAGCGGCATGGCCGTACAAGCGCGTTGCCCACCCTACAATCGGTTTGATTCCATCTGTTCGGAACATGCTCTAATTTCGGTGCACCGTGATGATGCGCATCGCCTCCGCAAAAACGGCGTTGCCATTTGCGGCGAAGCCTCTCACAATCATTACCGGTATCGTGGCGTCCTCCCGCGTTTCCTGCGTAACAGCCGGCGATCGCGTCCCTGGACGAGGTTGCCCTCCTTCTTTCAGCGCCGCCGTCGACCGTCCCGCCCCAGCAGGGCTGCCGCGCGCGGTAGCGCAGAGGCACAGTTCGATGCCGCATCACAAGCTCAAGAGCGATGCCGCGGATCTCAAGCTGCCGGCCAGCTTCCCAGGACGCGAGCGCCTGACGGTGCGGGAATGTGAAGTGCTGGAGCTGATCGCAGGCGGCTGGTCCAACAAGGAGGCGGGACGCACGCTCGGGATCAGCCCCCGAACGGTCGAGGTTCACCGCGCCCACATCATGGAAAAGCTTGGCGCCAGGAACAGCGTCGAGCTCGTTCACATCGTCCTGTCCCAGGTCGGGTGAGCCTGCGCGCCGCTTCGCGCTTCATCCCGGACAGGGCAGGCATGAGCGTTCCGCGCCGTCGCGCGGTTTGACCGGCGCGGCATGGCGGGGCATTGATCGCGCCGATGCCCGCCCCCGTCCCAACTCGTCTCAAGCTTGCGCACTTCGCCGAGTTGGTTCTGATCGGGACAGCCGGCGGCTTCGCGTTCGATGCCGCCCGATTTCCCGCCGGCTGGCTTGCCGGGGCGATGCTGTCGGCAGCGACGGCAGCGCTCGCGGGGCGGCCGATCTACATGCCGCGGCCCCTGGTGCGCGCGTGTTCGATCGTGATGGGGATCACCATCGGCGGCGTGGTGACGCCGGAGACGCTTCGCGGCATCACTGCCTGGCCGCTCAGCATCGTCATGGTATCGGTTGCGACTGCCGCGGCAACGCTTGCGACCGCGACCTATCTCACCCGCGTGCACGGCTGGTCGACGCTGACCGCAATTCTCGCCGGGATGCCGGGCGGCCTCGTTCAGGTGATGGCGCTTGCCACCGAAGCGGACCGGGATTGCGATGTCCCCGGAGTTGCGATCGTGCAGACCCTGCGAATTGTGATCCTCGCGGTGTGCGTGCCGGTCGTGCTGTCGCTTGCCGGACTGGTTTCCGCCACCCGAATTCCGGCCGGTGCGGTCAGCGTGGTGCAGGACCCCTACGGCTTTGCAATGCTGGTTGGATTATCGGTGATTGTCGCCCTTGGCCTGTTGCGCCTCGGCTTCCCGGGCGGCCTGATCTTCGGGCCGATGGTGGCCTCCGCGCTTTTGCATGGCTTTGCCGTCGTCGCGGTGACCATGCCTTTACCAGCCACGACCGTTGCCACCATTGGCCTCGGGGTGGCGAGCGGGGGCCGTTTCACCGGAACGCCCTTCCGGCTGCTGCTCGGCTATCTCGGCCCCGCGCTCGGGTCATTCGTCATTTCGCTCCTTGTAACGGGGGCGATCGGTGCCGGGGTCATGGCCGGGGTGTCGCTGCCGCCCGGAGAGGTTATCGTCGCCTATGCCCCCGGCGCCGTCGATGTGATGATGATTTTCCTCTTTGGCACTGCACCTCGATCCGGTGTTCGTCGGCGCCCATCACTTGACCCGCGTGTTCGTCGTTTCGCTGGGCCTGCCAGTCCTTGTGCATATCTTCGGGTCGTCACGAACCGAGCGCCGCGCCGGCAAGCTGCAATCACAACGGAATGAAACGGGCAATTGACCGGGGCTACAAAACCAGGCTGGCCGCGCCCGGTTTTCAGCCGCTGCAACGGGATGCCTTCCAGCTTGAATAGCCTCCGGCCCGGTTCTTTTTGCGCATCCGTCGCGGACTGCCCTCGATGACGGATGCGGGGTGATTTCGCGAATGATCTTGTCCGAAAAGTCTGGAACTTTTCGGGATCATGCGCCTCCTTTGATTTCACGCATGATCTGGTCCGAAAAGTCTGCAACTTTTCGGGATCATGCGCTGAGCCGCGAGATTTGGCGCCGCAGGCGCCGAGCTTGTCTTCCAACCGCTCGAAACCGCGATCGAGGTGGTAGACCCGATTCACCATCGTCTCGCCTTCGGCGGCAAGTGCGGCAATGACGAGTGAGACCGATGCCCGCAGGTCGGTCGCCATCACCGGCGCGCCCTTGAGCCGCGCCCCGCCTTCGATGGTCGCAGTCTCGCCATCGAGGTGGATGCGAGCGCCGAGCCGCACGAGCTCCTGAACGTGCATGAAGCGGTTTTCGAAGATCGTTTCGGTGATCCGCGACGTGCCTTCGGCATGGGTCATAAGCGCCATGAACTGGGCCTGCAGATCGGTCGGGAATGCCGGGAAAGGCGCGGTGCAGACATCAACCGGGGCAAGACCCGAGCCGTTGCGCGCGATGCGGATGCCGGTCGCGGTCGGCGACACCTGTGCACCCGATTGCGCGAGTACGTCGAGAGCCGCTTGCAGATGCTCAGGATTCGCCCCCTCCAGCACGACCTCGCCGCCAGCCATTGCCGCGGCCATCGCGTAGGTGCCGGTCTCGATGCGGTCAGACACCACGCTGTGCCGTGCGCCGGACAGGCGTCGCACGCCTTCGATGGTGATCTGCGAGGTACCGGCGCCGGTGATTTTCGCGCCCATCTTGTTGAGGCAGAGCGCGACATCGGCGATCTCGGGTTCGCGCGCGGCGTTCTCGACCACGGTGGTGCCGTCGGCGAGCGTCGCCGCCATCATCGCGGTATGGGTGCCGCCGACTGTGACCTTCGGAAAGGTCACAACGCCGCCACGCAACCCGTTCTTCGCACGCGCGATCACGTAGCCCCCGTCGATCTCGATCTCGGCGCCAAGGCTTTGCAGCGCCAGGATGAGGAGATCGACCGGCCGGGTGCCGATGGCGCAGCCACCTGGCATCGAGACCCGGGCCTCGCCCATGCGCGCGAGCAGTGGCCCGACCACCCAGAAACTCGCCCGCATTTTCGAGACGAGCTCGTAGGGCGCGGTGGTGTCGACGATGTGCTCGGCCGAGATATGCAGCGTCTGGCCCTGATAAGCTGTATCGCCGGGCCGCTTGCCGCCGATCATCACGTCGACGCCGTGATTGTTGAGAATGCGCTGGAGCAGCGTCACGTCGGCGAGCCGCGGCACGTTGTCGAGGACCAGCGTCTCGTCGGTCAAAAGGCTCGCGATCATCAACGGCAAGGTGGCGTTCTTTGCCCCCGAAATCGGAATCGTTCCGTGAAGCGGCCGGCCACCGACTATGCTGATGCGATCCATCGTGCCCCCTCGGCTTGAATGTTGCTGGGACGGTTAACGAAATGCAAATTCCGACCCGGTATCCGTTCCGCATCATGCCCTGAAAGGGTGGATCGAAAAGACCGCCTCGGCATGGTCCATCCGTGCCGGCTCTCTAGCGCATGCTCCAACAACTCGGTGCGGCGCCGCAAACCCTTGTCGTGCAAAAATCCGGCGCAATTGTGAGGCGAAGGATCAGGGATAGAGCCGCGCCTTGCTCCACGGAGCGCCCATACCCTCGCGCCGGAACTCGACGCGATCATGCAACCGGTGGGGCCGATCCTGCCAGAATTCGATCTGCAACGGGCAGAGCCGGTAACCGACCCAGAAGGGTGGCCGCGGCACGGCGCCGAGCGCGAATTTTGCAGCGCAAATCGCCACCGCCTTTTCGAAGGCCAGCCGGCTTTCGAGCGGATGGGATTGCTTGCTGGCCCAAGCGCCGATCTGAGAGGATCGTGAGCGGGTCGCAAAATAGGCATCCGCTTCTTCCGCCGCGGCCGGGGTCACCGTACCGCGCAGCCGCACTTGGCGGCGGAGGGATTTCCAGTGCAGGACGAGTGCCGCATTGGGGTTGGCGGCAAGCTCGCGACCCTTTTGGCTGCCTTCATTGGTGTAGAAGACGAATCCCCGTTCGTCGAAGCCTTTGAGCAGGACCATCCGCACGTTGGGAAGGCCACCCGAATCGACGGTGGCAAGCGCCATCGCTTCGGGATCGTTGGGTTCGGAAAGCTTCGCCTCCTCGAACCAGCCGGCAAACAGCCCAAAAGGTTCATCGACGGCGGTGAAATCACCACTCCTTAACCGGGCCTCGTGTTCAATCGATGCGGTGTCCGACATCGCGAGGTGTACTTCCGTGTTTCGCGCTGGGCCGCGGTCAGCGGGCTGCCCCGCCTATAATGGAAGGGAAGCGTCAGGCCAATGGCATCGCCCCTCCCCCACAGAATCGGCGTCCGCGCGGGCCGCCTCGTACCCGATATCGATGCTGTCGCGCCCGGGTGCAATAGCGGCGCTGTTGCTTTGGGTTGCGGCCTGCAGCATGCCGCATCAGGCAACCGAGATCCGTGCCTCGGAGGAGAGCGGCGACATCACGGGAGCCTTTGCTGCCGACCAGGAGGCGGCCCCGACGAACAGTGATATCGCGGCGGCGGGCGGCGCTGCTTCCACCTTGTTCGAGGGCAACGGTGCTGCCACAGAAAGCTGGGAAAATCCGCTGACTGGCGCCTCCGGTACCGTCTCCCCGCTTGCTGCCGCCTACCGTGACGGGGGCACGATCTGCCGCGATTTTCTCTCAAGCTATATTCGTGAGGGGTCGAACTACTGGCTGCAAGGAGAGACCTGTCTGGCTGGCTCCGGAAGATGGAGTGTGCGCAGCCTGCGGCGGTGGACGCGGTCGTGAAACGCGGCGCGCGCGGATACCTCTACGCCCGTATCTACGACGCCGGCGTGCAACGCATTTCGCGTTGCGAATCCGACGTTTCATCCCCACATTGGGGTCGAGTGCCGACCTCTCCGTTGGCGCAAACCCGGAGAATTTCATCATGCGCGACCCCTACGAAGTCCTGGGGGTTGGACGGAGTGCGGATGCGGCAACGATCAAGAGCGCGTTTCGCAAGCTCGCGAAGAAGCTGCATCCCGACGCCAATAAGAATGACCCGAAATCCGCGCAACGCTTCGCCGAGGTGAACACGGCCTACGAGATTCTGGGCGAAGACGCCAAGCGCAAGGCCTATGACCGTGGCGAGATCGACGCGGAAGGCAAGCCGCGCTTTTCCGGTTTCGAAGGGTTTCGCCCAGGGGCCGGCGCCGGCGCCGGACGCGGCGGTCCCGACATCGACATGGAGCATTTTTCGTTCGGGACGGGCGGGTTCCGGCAATCGGGGGGCAGGCGCGGCGCCACCTTCGACAACATCGAGGACGTGCTCAGCAGCGTGCTCGGCGGCATGGGGCCTCGCGGGCAAGGGCGCGCGGGCTTTCGCGGTGGTTTCGAACCGGAGAGCTTCGATACTGGGTCCGACGTTTCGGTAGAGACGACAATCACGCTCGCCGAAGCCGCGAAAGGCGGGACCCGCCGCGTGCACCTGCCGACCGGCAAGGAGGTGGAGGTCAAGATTCCCGCCGGGACTGGCCGATGGCCGCCAGATCAGACTCAAGAAACAAGGCCTGCCCGGATCCCGCCGGGGTCGGCGATGCCTTGATCACGATCAGGATTGCTCCACATCCGTTTTTCTCGGTGGACGGCGCCGACTTGAAAGTCCAGGTCCCGATCACGCTGTATGAAGCCGTCCTCGGCGGCATGGTGCGGGTGCCGACGCTCGACGGCGCTGTCGACCTCAACATGCCCGCGGGCACCAGCAGCGGACGAACTTTTCGCGTGCGCGGCAAGGGTATGACGGCCGATGGCCACAAAGGCGACCTCTATGCGACGGTGCAGATCGTGTTGCCCGACAAGGGCGACAGCGACCTCGATAAGCTGATGCGCGAATGGCGGGACAACCGGCCTTACGATCCTCGCAGCGACCTCAAATAATCTGAGCGCGGAGTCCTCCCGAATCGTGTAGCGGTCGCCTTTCAGTCGACTCTCAATATCCGTCCCGGCTGCGCTCGTCCTGAGCGGCATCTCTGCTGTGATTTATGCGAGAAGCGCGACCACCGCGGTCGCCGGGCGTCTGCTTGAAGGCGCAGGGCCCCTATGCCATAGGAGGCGTCCGGGCGCCGCCCGCAATTACGAGGACGCGATGCCTGATTCTCCAGGGCTGATGGCGGGCAGGCGCGGCCTGATCCTGGGCGTCGCCAATAACCGCTCCATCGCTTGGGGCATCGCCAAGTCGGCGCGCGCGCATGGCGCGGAGATCGCTTTCACCTATCAGGGCGATGCGCTGAAAAAGCGCGTCGAGCCGCTGGCGCAGGAACTCGGCGGGCTGGTGGTCGGCCATTGCGATGTCACCGATCCGGCCAGCATCGACGCCGTTTTCGCCGCCACGGCAGCAAAGTGGCCTGCCATCGATTTTCTCGTCCACGCCGTGGCTTTCTCTGACCGCACGCAGCTTGATGGCCGCTACATCGACACGACGCAGGACAATTTCGTGAACACCATGTTGATCAGCTGCTACTCGTTCACCGCCGTCGCCCAGCGCGCCGAGCGGCTGATGACGAATGGCGGGGCGATGCTCACGCTCACCTATTACGGCTCCGAGAAGTGGATGCCGCATTATAATGTCATGGGCATCGCCAAGGCCGGGCTTGAAGCCTCGGTGCGTTATCTCGCGGCCGACCTCGGGACCAAAAACATCCGGGTCAATGCCATTTCGGCCGGTCCAATCAAAACTCTCGCCGCGTCCGGGATCGGCGATTTCCGCTACATCCTGAAATGGAACGAGCACAACGCGCCGCTGCGCCGAAACATCACCGTCGATGAAGTAGGAGAAACCGCGGTCTACCTTCTCTCCGACATGTCGCGGGCCGTGACCGGCGAAGTCCATCACGTGGATGCTGGTTATCACATCGTCGGCATGAAACATCCGGAGGCGCCGGACATCGCCGTCGGCCGCGACTGAGTGGTTCTGAGACAGCGGCCAGCCCGGAAAGAGTTCCGCCGTTTGCTAGCGCATGATCCCGTAAAGTTGCAGACTTTTCGGACAAGATCATGCGCAAATCAACACGCATCCGTCGTCGAGCGCAGTCCGCGACGGGTGCGCAGAACATGATCGAGCGGGAGGCGGTTCAATCTGAACGCATCCCGCCCTTAACCGACTTGAAAGACCTTCGGCGCCGGCATCGAACGACGGCACCATATCGAGGTATCTTGTGCCGCGCCAAACCTTGTCCCTCATTCTTCGTGCCGGCGGCGCGGCGACGGAGCAGGACGTCGGCATTGACGACGCGATCATCGCCGGCTGGACCGGCCGCGATCCGGCGGCGGTGGAAAAGCATATCAAGGAGCTCGAGGCGCTCGGCGTCCAAAGACCGGCGTCGACCCCGATCTTCTACCGCGTCGCTGCGAGGCGCCTGACGACGGCCGCGGAGATCGAAGTCGTGGGGTCGGACTCCGGCGGTGAAGTCGAATTCGTCCTGCTCCGGCATGGCGGCCGCTTGTGGGTCGGCGCTGGCTCCGACCACACCGATCGTAAGGTCGAGACCCAGGGCGTCACGATTTCAAAGCAGCTTTGCGAGAAGCCTCTCGCATCGACATTTTGGGCATACGAGGAGGTGGCCCCGCATTGGGATCGACTGATATTGCGCGCCTACGCGATCGAAAGCGGCGAACGCCGGCTGTATCAGCAGGGTTCGGTTGCCGGGATGCTGGCCCCCCTCGAACTGATCGAGCGGCTGGGCGCCAATGGTGGAACGATGGCGGAGAACACGATGATGTTTGGCGGCACACTGCCGGCAATGGGCGGCGTGCGGGCGACCACGGGTTTTGCGTTCGAACTCGAAGACCCGGTCCTCGACCGCCGCATCACCCACGCTTATTCTGTGCGCATCCTTCCGGTGCTGGGTTGACGCGATCTGCTTTCGGTGTCCCGGGGCTTACACTTTGCCTCGAATTACCGGGCAACAACGAACGTCCCAATCTCATGCGCGCCGCGCCAGATCATTTCGATCGCCACATAGAGAATGATCGCGAGACCGAGCCACGTAACCCAGTGATAGCGCGCAAGAAGATTCGCGATGAAGCTCGCTGCGGCGGCCATCAGGACAATGGATAGAGCCAGCCCGAGAACGAGCGGCAGGAAATTGCCCTTCGCCGCACCCGCCACCGCCAACACATTGTCGAGCGACATCGACGCGTCTGCGACAATAATCTGAACGACGGCGCGCCAGAACTGCATCGGCGCCCGCGGTGGTGGCGAGATCGCATCGGGTTGCGACGCGTCGCGGCGTTCCACGCAAAGCTCGCGAAACAGTTTCCAGCACACCCACAACAGCAAAATGCCGCCGGCCAATGTCAGGCCAACAAGTGCAAGCAACTGCGTCGCCAATGCAGCGAAACAGACGCGAAGTACAACGGCGGCAGCAATGCCCCAAAAAATGACCCGCGCTCGTTTTTCGGGCGCAACGCGAGACGCCGCCACGCCGACGACCAACGCATTGTCGCCGGCGAGCGCCATATCGATGATGATTACTTGGACGAGCGCGACGAGTTGCTGATAGTCCGCACCCATCGACGGCCTGCAAATCGGATGATCCTTGAACCGGACCAGCCTAAAGTAGGATCATATTATCCCAATGCTGCGGGGGAGTCCGGTGCGGGCTTTGTCGGGAGAGTTGCAATGATCAACTTGATCAGCTTTATCGCCCGCAATTCGCTCGGATGAATGTGCCGGTCCGCGGCCGCAACCCGCTTTGCTGCATTAGACGACGATCGATGCCAGCGACAAGCCGGCCAGCGGCCGCAAGCTGCCCATGATGACGCCTGCGCCGTTTCGATCTTGGAGTTGCTGCACGCGCTTATCGAACGCGTCCGCGATGTCTTGGGATGGGATTGAGGGCAGCAGCTTCTGTTGGTCAATGAAGTTCATCAACTCCTCGCGCTCGCGGCGGTCGACCCGACCGTCCGCGATAGCGACCAAGGCGCCTGCCGTCACAACAGCTTGCATGACGATGTCGTCGCGACCACCTTCGACGGCCGTGGCTGTATCGCATGCGGTGACTGAGCGCGAATGTCCTTCCGACATGAGAGCCTCTTCCAATTTGTGCGTTGCGCTGCTCGCCAGGCACAGATCCAACCGGCTTCATCGGGGGATTTCGACACATCATGGGCCCGAGGTCGTCCGATCACAGCGCGCTGGCGCCGTCAGAGTGATCCGACATCGCGAGGTTGGCTGATCGACATCAGCGTCCTCGCCAGAGGGGCCCGGATACGATATTTGCCAACAGGTAAGGCCGTGCGGCCGCTCAAGTCAAGCCGAGACCGAGCCGGCCCGGTGCGCTGATGCCGCATCGCCGCGCGGCACGAACCGGGCACGAATTGAGGCCGGTTTGCATTGAGCTGCGTCCAATTGTATGGCGGCTGATCGGGGATGGGGGAACCGGATGATTTGGCGAGGCTTCTGGGCGTTGCTGCTCCTTCCTGTGTTGACAGTGACAGTTCTGGCGGCGGACCAGGACAAGGACCCGTTCGCAATTGTCGAGATCGGCGGCGCCGGCGAATGGAGCACTGGCGGTTCTTCCTATGGTCCGAACATCGCCACCGAATTCGACGTCATCAAGGAATGGTTGGAGATCGAGGGCGGGTTCACGCCGTTGTTTGCCAGGGGCTCCGCGCCCGAATGGAGCACCGATCTCATTTTCAAAAAGCCCTTCACGCTGTCGGAAACCGTCGAGTTCATGGTCGGAGGCGGGCCGGAATGGACCTATGCCAACGGCGCCGTGAAAACCGCTGCCGAGTTTGCGCTGGACTTCATGTTCTGGCCGTGGCCGGATCGCAGGATCGGCTGGTATTTTGAGCCGACCTACAGTTACTCGCTCAGCGCCGGCCATGAGCAATCTCTCAGCGTGAGCATCGGCCTGCTCATCCCGATCCCTTGACCGCGAGCATCCGATGGCGCCGGCCGCCGGCGGCGCGATGACTGAAGGACATCATCATGGGAATAAGCGCTTGGCGAGGCGACTTTAGTGCGACGCAGATGGCGGTGACCGGCGGCACTCAATACGTTCGCCTCGGTGGAAAGGGACCAGCCGTCCTGCTTCTTCACGGCTTCGGCGATACTGGCGACATGTGGGTACCGCTCGCCGATGCCCTCGTGAACAACCACGCTGTCATTGTTCCCGACTTGCGAGGCATGGGCCTATCGTCCCATCCCGAAGATGGCTACGAGAAGGTCGCGCAGGCTCGGGACCTCGCCAGCATTTTGGATCGGCTTGGATTTCAGGACGTCGCTCTCGTCACCCACGACATTGGCAACATGGTGGGCTACGCCTTCGCGGCGCAGTTTCCGCAGCGGGTGACAAAATGGATCGTGATGGACGCGCCCCTGCCAGGGATCGGCCACTGGGACGACCAGTTGAAGAGCCCAAGGTTTGGCACTTCAACTTTCGTGGCCCCGACACCGAACGGCTGGTAGCCGGGCGCGAGCGAATCCTGCTCGACCGCTTTTACAACGAGCTTTCAGCCAACCCCTCTCGCATCGACGATGAGACGCGAGACCACTATGCCGCGCTTTACGCGCGTCCGTACGCTATTCACAACGCTTTCAGTGGACAGTTCGCTGCCTTTGCACAAACGCTATCGACAACCAACAACTTGTCGCCAAGGGCAAGCTGAGGATGCCGGTGCTGGCGATCGGAGGCGATCATTCTTACGGTGCAAATCTCGCGACCGAAGTCGGTTTCGCCGCCGCGGATGTACGCGCCGCCGTGATCCAGGATTCCGGTCACTGGATCATGGAGGAGCAGCCGCAGCAGGCAGTGGCCCTCATCCGCTCGTTCCTCCAGGGCGAAGGAGACTGGAAAATGAGTGAAGGGTCCGAAACAACTCCTTAGACCGAACTTTACCCAACGTTAGTTAAGCCATTGTTTTCATTGATGGCGCGCCAGATATGTAGTCATAACATATGGTAAATAACGCTTGACATGGCACGTGCGGCTTGATTCAAGCTGCACATGTACGTCGCTGTCGTGCCGAACCGGCGCTCCCGCCCCGCCATCCTGCTGCGGGAGAGTTTTCGCGACGGCGCCAAGGTGAAGAACCGCACGCTCGCGAACCTGTCGGATTGGCCGACAGAGCGCATCGAGGCGCTGCGGGCGGCGTTGCGCGGCGACAAGTTGGTCCCGCTTGGCGGCTTTGAGATCGTCCGTGCGTTGCCGCACGGACACGTGGCGGCGGCGTTGGGTATGGCGCGGCAAATCGGTCTCGATGCGCGGTTGCCGGACGGGCCGGAGCGGCAGCGGCAATTGGCGCTGGCGCTGATCGTGGCGCGGCTGATCGATCCGGCCGCCAAGCTTGCCACCGCCCGCGCGCTCGATGAGACGACGGCGATCCATTCGCTTGGCGCGACGCTGGGGCTCGGCGCGGTCAGCGCCAAGCAAGTCTATGCGGCCCTCGACTGGCTGGGCGCGGCGCAGCCGACGATCGAGACGGCCTTGGCGCGCCGCCACCTGCGCGACGGGACGCTGGTGCTCTACGATGTGAGTTCGAGCTACGTCGAGGGGCGCTGCTGCGCGTTGGCGCGCTTTGGTCATTCGCGGGATGGCCGTCACGACAAGATGCAGATCGTGTTCGGGCTGTTGTGTTCCGCCGACGGATGTCCGGTTGCGATCGAGGTCTTCGAAGGCAATACCGGCGATCCCGCAACGCTCGGCAATCAGATTGCCAAGCTCAAGGAGCGCTTCGGCCTCAAACGCGTCATCCTGGTCGGCGACCGCGGAATGATCACGCAGGCGCGCATCGAACACGATCTTGTGCCGGCCGGCCTCGACTGGATCACTGCGCTGCGCGCGCCGGCGATCCAGCAGCTTGCCGCCGAGGGCGGGCCGCTGCAGCTGTCATTGTTCGACGAGCGCGACCTCGCGGAGATCGAAAGCCCGGAGTTCCCGGGCGAGCGCCTCATCGTCTGCAAGAACCCGGCGCTGGCCGAGGAACGCGCCCGCAAGCGCAACGAACTGCTCGATGCCACCGAGCAGGACCTCAAGGACATTCAAGCACGCATCGCGCGACGGCGATCGCCGCTGCGCGACGCCGCCAATATCGGCCTCAAGGTCGGCGCCGTGCTGCACCGTCGCAAGGTCGCCAAACACTTTCAAATCGAGATCACCGACGGTGCGCTGAGCTTCACGCGCCATCAGGCCGCGATCGCCGCGGAAGCCGCGCTCGATGGCTTCTACGTGCTGCGCACCAGTGTTCCGGCCAACGCGCTCAATGCCGCCGACACGGTGCGCGCCTATAAGAGCCTCGCCAATGTCGAGCGCGCCTTCCGCAGCCTCAAGACCATCGACCTCGACATTCGGCCCATCTTCCATTGGGCGACCCCGCGCGTGCGCGCCCACGTGTTCCTGTGCATGCTCGCCTATCATCTCGAATGGCACATGCGTCAGGCGCTCGCGCCCATGCTGTTCGATGATCACGATCGCGCCGCCGGCGAAGCGTTACGTCCCTCTCCGGTCGCCAAGGCGCAGCCCTCGCCCGCAGCCAGACGGAAAGCCAAGACCAAACGCACCGAGGACGGCCTGCCGGTGCACAGCTTCCGCACCTTGCTCGCCGATCTCGCAACCCTCACACGCAATCTCGCAAAACTCGCCGGCGCTCCCGTAACCGTGCTGTTCGCAAAACCGACGCCGATCCAGCAGCGCGCCTTCGATCTGCTCGGCGTCAAACCGCAAATGTAGTCAGGCCTCGATAAAACAATCGAGGTCAGCCAACCACTTGCATCGCCGCAAGGGTAAAGTTCGGCTTAGAGCGGGATGCGTTCAGCTTGAATTGCTTCCGCTCGGCTCCTTTTGCACATCCGTCGCGGACTGCCCTCGACGACGGATGTGGGGTGATTTTGCGAATGATCTGGTCCGAAAATTCTGCAACTTTTCGGGATCGTGCGCCCGGCCTCGCGTCGCGCCTTGCTTTCAGGCCCGGCGTTACCGCAACGGGTCGTCCTGAAGCAGGAAACCGGCCTTAACATTGTCGACCGTTCGCGGGTCGGGGCCCTTTCCCTGGACGAAGAGCTGCTCCTCGACCCGCCGGCCGTGCAGCAAACCGGGAAGACCCAAATTTCCTTCGATGCAGCGCGGCTCGGTATAAAGCCTGTTCTCCTCGTCGCTCTGTTTGGTGAATTCCTCTTTCGCGGTCCAGGGCCGCGTCCACACCGTGGGGTCTTCGATCGTTGCGGTGTATTCGATCGTCGTCGGGCCGGAGCGGCGCCAACGTTCGACCAGATGCAAGTTCTCGCGCGAACCGTCGAAATCGGTCTTTGCGCTGAAATTGGTCACGTCGACAACCAGTGTATCACCTTCCCAGTGCCCGCGGGAGTTGCCGTACCATTGGCGAATATCGGCCGGAAGATGCGGGCTGCCGTTCATCACGATGTTGCGCTGCCAGCCCTGGCCCTGACCGACATCATAGAAAATCGATATGCCGCCCGGAGTCTGCACGATTCGGCGAAAGCTGCCGGTCCGGTTGCCGAATTCCGGCAGGCCAGCGGTCAAACAGCGGTTCGCAAGGTTGCCGTCCTCCGGCCCGTTATGGCGGTTGATGGTTGCCGTGTTGTAACGCGGCGGCGTTTCGCCATAACGCGGCGACGGCGATTGCGTATAGGTGCCGCCATTGCAGGCCGGTTCCTTGTTCTTGCAGGTGTCCGTTGCCAGCAGCAGCGCGACGCGGAAGTCCTGCTCCGCCGCGGCGATCTTCTGCGCTGCCGGCGTCGGTGGCGGCAGCCGTCCATTGGGAGGATCGACGATCAGCGACGTGCGGGACCCGGTTCGCTTGAAGGAAACGAAGGCCGAGTTGTAAGCGCCGGCAACGTCGCGCGCCGTCCCGCGATTCTCGCGACTGTCAGCCCGCTCGAGCACCGCCGACCGCTGTGTGTCGAGCGCTTGCCGCTGTGCCGCGGTGAAGAATTCCTGGTTCGCGTACTGAGCCGGACGCTGCAGCGGCGTGTCGTTCTCGTCGGTCCAGATGCCCTGCAGATCGGGCTCGCCCCACGGCGTGCGCAGCATTGACGCCGCGGTCGATCCCGTTTCCCCCGCAGACTGGGCGGATGTGCGATCGGATGCCGAAATGACGGTGGCGCTTGCTGCGATGGCCGCGAGTGTGATCGGGCGTGAGAACCTCTCGCGCATGATGATCTCCCTTTGCCTTCGGTTGCTGCCGTTCGGTGCTGGCCACAACTTCCGCCAACCCCTGACTCCGTCCACTTATACGCTTGATCCCCTTTTTCGTCATGCCCCGCTTTAAGCGGGGCATCCAGTAACCCCCTGACTTGCTTTAAATAACAGAGCTTACCAACGACTTCAGGTGGTTACTGGATTGCCCGGTCCAGGGGCACCCCATCGTTTGGCCGCTGCGGCTTGTTTGACTGCTGCATTGAGGTGGCCAAACGATGGGGACCCCGCGCCGGGCAATGACATCAAAAGGGATCCAAGTGTTAGAGACGGAACGCTAGCCGCGCGCATAAATTAGCGGTTCCGCAGGGTGGATGCGCAACGGTGCGGGCCGTGGCGCTCCCGCCCCTTCGCGGCCCTGCGCGGCATCGCAGGAAATGGCGAATTCCACGATCTTTGAAATCGTGGCCGGCTCGGTAAGCAAGGGGGCGTGACCCTGGTCGGGGACCTCGAACGCGTCGAGGCCCGGATGACGCTGGATCATGGCGGCAACGGTTTCTTCGCTCAGGATGTCGGAATTGGCCCCACGAAAGAGGAGCACGGGCAGGCGCCCCAGCGCATCGAACTGCGGCCACTGTGATGGCAGCGGCTGGTCCGGGCTGATCGGCTCCAGAATGCGGGACAAGGCAGGATCGTAGGTCGTCACCCATTTGCCGTCCTGCTCGCGCCAATGGCGCCTCGCCGCATCGAGCCAGTCGGCTGCCTCGAGCTTGGGAAATTGCACATCGGAGAGGCGGCGCAGAATTTCTGCCCCTTCCTCGAGTGTGCGCGGCTCCGGCAGCTTGCCGACATAGCCCTTGATACGAAAGAGTCCCTTCGGCTCGATCACCGGGCCGATATCGTTCAGGACCACGCCGGCCATGGCGCCCGGCTGTTTGATCGCGAGCGCCATCGCGATGAGGCCGCCTCGCGATGTCCCGATGATAACGGCGGGCGCGGCCTCGAGCGCCGTGAGCACCGAGATGACATCGTCCGATTCCACCGGAACCGTGTAATTGTCCGCGTCGCGATCATATTCGGAAAGCCCGCGACCGCGATAATCGAGCGCGAGGACGCGTCGCGGGGCCGTCCCATCCGACGCCAGCGCCGTCGCCAGCACATCGAAGTCTTCGGCGGTACGGGCAAGTCCTGGCAAGCAGACGGCCGGCAGGCGCGAGCTGAGCCGATTACCGTAATCGCGCACATGCAGCTTGAGACCGTCGGTTGCGCTAACGAACCTGCTTTCGAACATCGGCGCTCCACCCCGCAAGATCGAACGGAGCGCGAATAGCTGACCAGATCGGGATGTGCAACCGTCAGGGCGCATCAAATCGCTGCGCGGAAGGTGCCGCAAGGCGCCCTGGTACGGTGCTTCCGCTTGGCCGCCGGCAGAACCGGTGGCCGCGCTCCTCAATTCGAGCCGGCGCCGCGGTGAATATCGGCCTCGATCAGGAGACGCGTGCCGCCGCCGAGCTTGGCGCGATAGACCTGCAGATTCTCCATCACCCGCTGCACATAGTTGCGGGTCTCGGCGAACGGAATGCGCTCGACCCAATCGATCGGGTCAACATTGGGATCGCGGGGGTCGCCATAGCGCTCGACCCACTCCTTCACGCGGCCGCGGCCGGCATTATATCCCGCGAAAGCGAGGATATAGGAACCGCGATAGGCCGATATGTCATCGCCGAGTTCGGCTGAACCGATCTGCATATTGTAGACATTGTCGTGCAGCAGCCGTCCCTGATCGTAGGCGACGTTGAACTTCTTGGCCACATAGCGCCCTGCTTCCGGCGTCACCTGCATGAGGCCGAGCGCATTCGCGCTGGAGACGTCGTGGGGATTGAACGCGCTCTCCTGGCGCGCAATCGAGTAGACGACGGCGGGCTCGACCTCCGGTCCGATCTGGGAGTAGTGCGGCAGGCCGAACGTCGGGAAAGCATAATGGTCGAAGGCATAGCCGCGGCCGAGCGCGCCCTTGCCAATCAGGAGTGCCGAGCGTGCGTCGCTGTATCGGGTGGCAAGCTCGGCGAGACCGACAAGAGCGCCGATGTCGCGGCCGCGGTCGGCGAGGTCCGCGACGATCGATATCACGAGGTCGCGCTCGTTCAGCGCGTACAGCAGTTCGACCGCGCGCACGACCTCGATCCGCGCCAGCGCAGCTCGCTTGTCTGCGGAAGCCAAGGGCGGCGCGGCGATGCCGATCTCGGGCATGCCCAGCCGCCCGCGGGCAAGCTGGCCATAATAGGCGGTCGAGTACTGGGCCGCCTGCTCGTACTGCGCTCTCGCCTCTCCCAGCCGGTTCATTGCTTCGAACGCCCGGGCGCGCCAGTAGGCGCCGCGGGCGAGCGCGATCGGGTTGGTGATACCGTTGCCGATACGTGCGAAATGCCGTGCCGCCAAGGCTGGGTCGTTCAGGAACCGCAACGCAATCCAGCCGGCGGTGAACTCGTGTTCGACGCGATAATTCTCCTTTGACGGCGGCGCGGCATCGCGCGCGATCTGGTAGGCGGTCTTGGCATCGCCGAGGTCGAGCAGCTTGCGGGCAATGAGCCGGCGCTCGATCCACCATTCGTCGGTATCTTGAATCTGTTCGGGATCGCGCGGTGCCCGCAGCATCAGCTCCGAGGCTTCCGGGATGCTGTCGCCACGCCGATACCACTGAATCTGGCTGAACAGCACCAGCGGATCGGCCTGCGCACTTGACGGCAAGGCATCGAGCAGAGCCTTGGCGTTGGCGGCCTTTTCGTTCACCGCGATGCGCGCCTTGGCGATGGTCGGCTCGAGACCGCCGAGCCGCTGCGCCGCGCGCATCCCGCCGTCGCTGTCATTGGCATAGAGGCGGAACGCCATGCGCGCCTTGTCGTCGGCGCGGGTGACGAGGCCGCCGAAGGTTTGCAGCACCTGGTCTTCGAGCTCGCGGGAGAGTGGCTCGGTCAGCCAGGGTTCGCGTATCAACGCGTGCGCGCCGGCTTCGTCGCCCTGGGCGAGCAGCGCGCGAGCAAGCGCGAAACGTCCTTTCGAGGATGCTGGCCGATCGCCGAAAAAGCCGCGAAGGGTTGCGAGGTCGGCCCGCTCCTGCCAAAGCATGTGCTCCGCCCGCTTGCGAAACATCTGGAGGCTCGGCCAGTTTGGATTGGCAGCGATAAAGGCGCGGAAACGCCCGGAGTCGGCCTCGTTTTCGTCGGCCCGCAGGATAACCCATTCGGCGAGCTTTCGGACGACCGGGTCTTCGATCCTTCGCTCGACCTCGCTGGCATCCTTGGCTTTGCCGTGCCGGGTCAGGTCGATAATCTGTCGCAAAGCCGCCATATCGTTTGCGTCGGCAGAAGCCGCAGACGAGAAGGGCACCGCGGAATCGCCCCTTTCCGATTCGGGCAGCGACAAGTTCAGCGAGGCCGCCCGATAGACCACCGGGGTAGCCGCCGCACGATCATTCGCGGTGACCGCAATATGGGGCCGCGGTCTCGGCAGCGGCACATTCTTGATGGGCGCCGCCGCCTCTGCCGCAACTACAAGCAGCCCGGCGATCACGAAAACCGCCGTTCCGTTCCAACAGCGATGATTTGTCAATTGCCCCCGCCCGTCCTGGCTGAATTCCCGCGTTGGCGCATCCCCCAAGCCTTGGCGTCAACCGGTTAATAAAACCTTAATCTTGCAATCATGGCAATGGTTCGGCGGACGCTTCAGCAAACGGCAAGCATAGCGCCGAAGTCCCCATATCTGGGCTATCACGTGGCTAAAGAGCCCCCGCTGGGCAGCCCCATGCTTCTCCCGGGCGCCGGTTGCGGGCTTTTATCCAGTGCGCAGAGTGGTTATCAAGGCGTGAATGAACCGGACGTCCCGCGCCCTGGTGCGCGGAGGAGATCATCATGCATGCGCGCGCCCGCTTGAGGGGGTCTTTTACGGCATTGGTGACGCCCTTCAAGAACGGTGGGATCGACGAAACAGCGTTTCGCGACTTGGTCGCATGGCAGATCGCTGAGGGAACGCACGGGCTGGTGCCGGTCGGCACGACCGGGGAAAGCCCGACTTTGACCCATCACGAGCACAATCGGGTTGTGACGATGTGCATCGAAGAGACGGGAGGCCGCGTCCCGGTTGTCGCGGGAGCTGGTTCCAACTCGACCCAGGAGGCCATCGACCTTGCCCGGCATGCCGAACAAGCCGGCGCCGACGCGGTGCTGGTGGTTACGCCCTATTACAACAAACCGACCCAGGAAGGGCTGTACCAGCATTTCAAGGCGATCAACGACGCGATCGGGATTCCGATCATCATATACAATATCCCGGCGCGTTCGGTCATCGACATGTCGGTCGATACCATGCGGCGTCTTTATGAACTGAAGAACATCGCCGGCGTCAAAGATGCCACCGCCAACATGGTCCGTACCTCGCAACAGCGCGCCGCGCTCGGTCCCGATTTCGTCCAGCTGTCGGGCGAGGACGCGACCGCGCTCGGGTTCATGGCTCATGGCGGCTACGGCTGCATTTCGGTGACTTCGAACGTCGCGCCTCGCCTGTGCGCCGAATTCCAAGGCGCCTGCCTGCGCGGGGATTACCGGGCCGCGCTGAGCGTCCAGGACAAGCTGATGCCGCTGCACCAGAACCTGTTCATCGAGACCAATCCGTCTCCGGCGAAATATGCGCTGTCACTGCTCGGCAAATGCGCCCAAACCGTGCGGCTGCCAATGGTGGAATTGTCGGACCGGTCGAAGGCAGTGGTGCGCGACTCGATGGTCCACGCCGGCCTGATCAACTGATCGCGAAAACACCCGGCGACCGCAATCATATTGGCTTTTTGAAACGCTCACTGCGGATTCGCAGCGCACGGCGCTGTTGACAAATCCCCAGGTGCGGCGCGAATGTCTGTTTTTGAAACTCCTTGCCGGGTGCCGTAACCGATGCGCTGGTTTCGGCGAAATTTGCGGTTTGTCGCTCCGTTGGCGCTATTAGCGCTTGCGGCGCATTTTGTATTGACCTTTGGTCACGTGCATCGCACGAGCTCGGCCAACGCCTCCGCGCTCTTGGCTTCCTTGAATGGTCCAGCGAGACCGGCTGATGCCTTCCCCTCGCCCGATCAGCCAGCGGACAACGGCAAATACACCGATTACTGCGCCATATGCGCCAATATTCAGCTGGCCGGTTCGCTTTTGTCCCCGGCCAGCCCAGCGCCCATACTGCTCGCTCCTGTGGCGAGGCAAATCACGCTGCTCATTGAAGTTGCCCTAACGCGACCGGACGACATTCCTTTCGACGCCCGCGGTCCCCCCCCCGCCTGATTTGATCGCGACGCCGTCCGCGGCGGCGCTCCCAGGCCTTTGCGCCGACGAAGAGAACCGTATCGTCTCCGCGTCCGCGATCGCGCCCCTGCTCAGCCCGAAGAACTCGGCGTGCGCGCCCAGCCCGCTCAAGGGCCGGCCGAAGCAGCTGGACCCGAGCGATGAGGAAACGACAAGAGGAGTTCTCAGCTTCAGAGAGACCCCGGAGGGAATGCCCGTGCAAACCATGTCCAGCCCAAGGTTCGTCGGCCGGTGGCGCGGCGTCACGACGTTCGCGATCCTCGCCACCATCACGGTGGTAGCGCTCTCATGGCGATATTTTGCCCTGGAGCCGAACACCGACCTTGCCGCTCCTGCCGCAAGCCGCGGCCCAGCAGCCGTTCCGGTGCGCATTGCCGTTGCAAGCCTCCAGGACTTGCCAATCTATGAGACGGGACTCGGAACCGTGCAGGCGTCTTTCACTATCGGCATTCATTCCCAACTCGACGGCATCATGCAGGAGGTGCGGTTTACCGAAGGCCAGCATGTCAGGAAGGGTGATCTGCTGGCGCAGATCGATCCTCGCCCGTTCCAGGCCGCCTTCGATGCGGCCAGAGCAAAAAAGGCCCAGGACGCGGCCATGCTGATTTCGGCCGAAAAGGACCTTGTTCGGGCCAAGACACTGGTGGTCAGGAGCTTTGAAACTCAGCAGGTCGTCGATCAAGGGCAGGCCAAGGTCGATCAGCTCAAGGCAGCTATCGACGCCGACGAAGCATCGATCGAAGCGGCCCAGACGAACCTTGATTTCACCTCGATCAAAGCGCCGAGCGACGGCCGGGTCGGCGTGCGCCTGATCGATCCCGGCAACCTCGTCCATGCCTCGGATACCCGCGAGATCGCAAATCTGGTGCTGACCCAGCCCTCGGCTGTGCTGTTCACGCTGCCGGCGCAGGTGCTCGATGATGTCCGCGACGCGATGGCGCGCGGGCAGGTCGAGGTTGCGGCACTGGACCAGAACAACAAGAGAATCCTGAGCACGGGAACTCTGTTGCTGATCGATAATGCCATCGATCAGTCGACGGCAACAATCCGCCTGAAGGCAAAATTTGCCAACACCGACGAGCGGCTGTGGCCGGGCGAATTCGTGAACGCACGCGTGCTTCTCGAAACGCGCCATAACATCATCGCGATCCCGACCGAAGCGATCCAGCGCGGTCAGCCGGGCCTCTATGTCTGGGTCGTGAAAAGCGACGACACCGTCGAGGCGCGCACCGTTTCGACCGGCCCGGCGTCCGACAACCTCACTTTGATCGAGAAGGGCCTCGCCGAGGGCGACCGCGTCGTCACCGACGGGCAGTACAAGCTGCAGGTCAATGCTCGCGTCAGGGTCATGCCGGCCCCGGGGACGGAGGCAGCCCGATGAACCTTTCAGAACCGTTCATCCGCCGGCCGGTCGCGACTTCTCTCATCATGGCGGCGCTGGCGCTGCTGGGAATCGTCGCCTTCCCATTCCTGCCCGTGGCGCCGCTGCCGCAGGTCGATTTCCCGACCATCAGCGTGACCGGCACGCTCGCCGGCGCCAGCGCGGAGACGATGGCCTCCTCGGTCGCCGCACCGCTCGAAAGGCAGTTCGGCCAAATCCCGGGCGTCACTCAGCTGACCTCGACAAGCGCGCTCGGGGCCACCAACGTCGTCATTCAGTTCGATCTCAACCGCAATATCGATCTCGCCGCGCAGGATGTGCAGGCAGCGATCACCGCTGCGAGCAAGTTCCTGCCGCAGCAAATGACCTATCCGCCGATCTATCGGAAGGTGAACCCTGCCGACGCGCCGATCATGATGCTGTGGGCGCATTCCGATACGTTGCCGCTCACCACCGTCCACGATTACGTCGACAACCTCTTTATCCAGGCGCTGTCGCAGATATCGGGGGTCGCGCAAGCCTCGATCTATGGCGACCAGAAGCCGTCGATCCGCGTCCAGGTGGACCCGATGAAGCTTGCCGCCATCGGGCTTACCCTGGAGGAGATCAGGGCCAGTCTCGTCACTGCAACGACCAACGCCGCGAAGGGAACGATCTACACCGGCAAGGTCGGCTATACGATCGCGACCAATGACCAGATCACCGAGGCCGAGCCGTTCAACGACATCATCCTGACCTACCACAATGGCGCAGCATTGCGCGTGCGCGACATCGGGCATGCAGTGCTCGAGCCGACGAGCCGCAACGTGGCCGGCTATCCCAACAACAAGCCCGGCATCGTGCTCGCGATCAAGAAACTGCCCGGCGCCAACGTCATCGACACCGTCGAACTCATCAAGGCGCGGCTGCCGCAGCTCACCGCCAACATTCCTGCAGCGATGAAGGTCGAGACCATGCTCGACCGCACCACGACCATTCGCGCCTCGGTGCACGACGTCGAGTTCACGCTGATGCTCACCATCGCGCTGGTGGTGATGGTGGTCCTGCTGTTTCTGCGCGACTTTTGGGCGACGTTCATTCCGGGCCTCACCGTGCCGCTGGCGCTGCTCGGCTCGTTCGCAGCGATGTACGCGTTTAATTTCAGCCTCGACAACATCTCGCTGATGGGGCTGACCATCGCCGTCGGCTTCGTGGTCGACGATGCCATTGTCGAAGTCGAAAACGTGTACCGTCACATCGAAAAGGGCACTCCGCCATTCGAGGCGGCCCTGATCGGCTCGGGCGAAATCCGCTTCACGGTGCTATCGATCAGCCTGTCGCTCGTCGCGGTGTTCATTCCGCTGCTGATGATGAGCGGCATCATCGGCAGGGTGTTTCGCGAGTTCGCGCTCACGGTCACGGCGTCGATTGCCGTTTCGGCCTTCGTTTCGCTGACGCTCGCACCGATGCTGTGCTCGCGCTTCATCCGGCTGCAAACGCGGGAGCATGGCCGTCTCTATCGCATCATCGAGTCCGGTTTCGACGCGATGCTGGCGGGCTATCGCCGCACCCTCGACATCGTGCTGCGCCACCAGGCGATCGTGCTTGGCGTATTCTTTCTTACCGTGGGACTCACGGTCTATCTCGCCATGATCGCCCCCAAGGGATTTTTCCCGATCCAGGACACGGGTCTGCTGTTCGGCGTATCGCAGGCGTCACAGGAAGTGTCTCCCCAGGAGATGATGCGGCTGCAGCAGGAACTCGGCGCCATCATCCTTCGCGATCCCGATGTCGAGTCGATGGCTTCGCAAACCGGCAGCACCGACAGCCCGAACCCGGCCAACACCGGCAGCTTCACCGTCGTGCTCAAGCCGCATGATCAACGCACGGCGACGGCGCGGCAGGTGATCGATCGGCTGCGGCCGCAATTCGCACAAGTGCCCGGCGCCAACGTGTTCTTCACGCCCACGCAGGACATCAATGTCGGCGCCCGACCCGGACGCGGCGCCTGGCAATACACCCTGCAAGACGCCAATATCGACGAACTGGTCGAGTGGTCGCAGAAGATGCTGCAGAAAATGCGGACGCTGCCGCAGCTTGCCGACGCAACGAGCGATCTCCTCGCCAATGCTCCCCAGCTCAAGATCAACATCAACCGCGATCAGGCATCTCGCTTTGGCATCTCGCCGCAACTGATCGACGATACACTGAACGATGCCTACGGCCAGCGTCAGATCACGCAGTTCTACACCCAGCTCAACACCTATTTCATCATCCTGGAAATCCTGCCCGAGCTGCAGGCGAGCCTCATCTCCCTCGACCGCCTCTACGTGAAATCGCCGCTCACTGGCGGGGTGGTGCCGCTTTCGACGTTCGTCGATATCGATTCGAGCAAGGCCGGTCCGCTGCAGGTCACGCACCAGGCGCAGTTCCCCGCGGTCACCTTGACCTTCAATCTTCGCCCCGGGGTGGCGCTCGGCGAAGCGGTCGACGCCGTGAACGCGGCCGCTGCCGAGCTCGGCATGCCAGCGCAGATCATCTCCTCGTTCCAGGGGGATGCCCAGGCCTTCCAGCAATCGCTCGCGAATACGCCGGTGCTGATCCTGGCATCCCTGGTCGTGGTCTACATCATCCTCGGCATCCTATATGAGAGCTTCATCCACCCGCTGACGATCCTGTCGACCTTGCCCTCGGCCGGGATTGGGGCACTCCTTGCGCTGCGGTTCGGTGGCATGGACCTCTCGGTGATCGGCATCGTCGGCATCATCCTGCTGATCGGCATCGTCAAGAAGAACGGCATCATCCTCGTGGACTTCGCCATTGCAGCGGAGCGCGAACGCAACGTGCCGCCGGTCGCGGCGATCCGCGAGGCCTGCCTGTTGCGCTTCCGGCCGATCATGATGACGACGATGGCGGCAATGCTGGCCGGAGTGCCGCTGGCGCTTGGCAACGGCACCGGCTCCGAGCTGCGCCAGCCGCTCGGCTACGCCATGGTCGGCGGCCTTGCGCTGAGCCAGCTGTTGACGCTCTACACGACGCCGGTCGTCTATCTCTATCTCGATCGGCTCCAGCTGTGGCTGCGCCGCGGCAGGCACGCGTCCGCTGCACCGGAAGAGATCAGCGCCGTCGCCGCGGAGTGAAGCGAAACGACGTGGATCGGTCATGATGCTTCGATGTTGACGGTGTGTTCTGGCGGCCGCATTCCATGTCTTATGGTCGATCCCTTCATTGTCATCGCCCGGCTGCAGGGTCCCCATCGTTTGGCCGTCTTCGATGGAGCGGTTCAAACAAACGCCGTGGCGCCGCCGGCCAAACGATGGGGTGCCCCTGACCGGGCGATCCAGTACCCCCACACGTCGTGGAATGGGCAACGGCCGTTCTTACTGGGTTTACATCCTTGCCAGTGAGATCGGCGGCACTCTCTATATCGGTGTCACAAACAATCTTGTCCGCCCCGTCTACGAGCACCGTACTGAAGCCGCCGACGGATTCACCCAGCGACACGCGTGCATCGATTGGTCCATTTCGAGCAATTCGATCAGATTGAATTTGCGATTCGACGCGAGAAGCGCCTGAAGAAGTGGAGCCGAGCTTGGAAGGTTGAGCTGATTGAAAGGACCAATCCGAATTGGAACGATTTGTATCCAGGAATTGCCAGTCCCTAACTCAAGGGACAACCGCCAAGCCGGTGGTTACTGGATCGCCCGGTCGAGCCGGGCGATGACATGACCGAGATAAATGCCGCATCGCGATCGCGAAGCCCAGTTACGGATTAGCCCATCAATAGGGCGCCCATCTTTGGGCCGCCTTGGTACGTAAGCCGTTGGTCCAGCCGTATTGCGCGGTATGCGCGATAAGACATATTGCGCACCAGCCTCTGGATCCTCTCCATCGTGGGCACCGAAGCCGCGGCGGCCACACCGGTCTCTTTACATCATGCGCACTACGAACCGTCGCTTGATCGGAAGCGGTTTCGAGCCGATGGTGGGGGGCGCAAAAGCGTGGCGGCGGGGAGCGATGTGACCACGGACCGGCGGGCGAGGCTTGCGGCTGCAACCGATCATTTGCGAGCGCACGGCCGCGACGGGCTGGTCGCCGCGAGCAATGGCCTCAACAACTTCCTCGATGCGAATGCGGTCTTTGTGCTGAGCGGCGTCCGGGCAATCGGCGCGAGCGCCGTCGTTCTCGACCGCGACGGCCGATCGGTGCTGATCGTCACTCCGGCGTGGGACGAAGGGCGTGCCGCCGCCGAATCGCTGACCGACACGACGATCGGTACCGACGACCTCGCTGGCGCGATCGCCGATGTGGCCACCGCGCATCACCTCGATTTGGCGCGCACGATCGCCGTTGACTTGTCGCTGCTCGGCATCGGAATGCTGAACCGGATCGGGGCGCGCCTCGGCACCATCCCGAAAGCAGTAGATGAACTTGCACGCGACCTTGCCCGCATTCGCTCACCGGAGGAGATCGAGGCCGCAGTGCATGCGACCATGATCGCCGAGCGCGGCTATGAACGCCTCAAGGAAATCGCGCGACCTGGCCTGCGCGAGTTCGAGCTTGCGGCCGACCTCTACTGCTACATGAAGGGCCTCGGGGCGGAGGACAATTTCCTGCTGCTCAGCGCATCCCAGCACAACCAGGCGGTTCGCGCTGCCGGCGAGCGCATCCTCGACATCGGCGACATCATCCTGTCGGAAATCACGCCCTGTTATCGCGGCCAGTTCGTCCAGATCTGCCGCACCACGGTGATCGGCGCTTCTGCCCCGGCAGTTCAGGAAAAATATGCGCTGCTGCAAGCCGCGATGAGCGAAGGCATGGCGTCGGCGCGGACGGGCGCTCGCGTCCGCGACGTCGCCCGCACGATGAATGGCGTATTCGAAAAAGCGGGCTACGGCGACTATTGCCGCCCGCCCTACATGCGCGTGCGCGGCCACGGCCTTGGCATCACCTCTGACCGGCCCGGCGACATCGGAGTGGCCAACGACCGCGTGCTGGAAACCGGAATGGTCTTCGTCATGCACCCCAACCAGTACATCCCGGAAAGCGGCTACCTGATGTGCGGCGACCCCGTCATCGTCGGTCCCGCCGGGGCGCGCTCCCTGTCTGCCCGCAACGCCGAACTCGATGTGATCGCGATCTGAGATTGACGATGCAAACGATGCATCCTTCCATCATGCTTGGACCTTGCGGCTGGCAACAGGACCGCATGCCCATCGATGAATTCCGGCACCGCCTCGATGAGCTCCACCACATCATGGATCGCGAGCGGTGGAACGGACTGTTGGTCTATGGCGACGCGCGCGAGCACGCTGCGTTGGCTTATGTCAGCAACTTCATCCCGCGAATGCGATGGGGCATGGCGCTCCTCTCCCGCGACGGCCGCAATCGCCTCCTCTGCTCGATGAGCACGCGCGACCTTCCGGCAATGCGCGGGATGACCTGGATCGATGACGTGCAATCCGGCTGGGAGTGGGAGCGCGTCTTCGACCCATGGCTTACCGCTTTCGACGACGCCCGGGCCGAACTGGTGCTGGGGACGGTCGGCTTTGCGCTGATGCCACAAGCCCTGCGCGCATCGGTGGACCGCAGCATCGGCGCGTGCGGCCGATTGCAGGGCGCCGCTGACATTGCCTTTGCGGCAGGTACCGTCAAGCGCCCGCGCGAAGTCACGATGATCCGAGCGTCCTGCGCGGTGCTCGATTCCGCCGTGGGCGCCTTGCGCGACACGTGGCGCAGCAGTGGATTGGCGGAGACCGCCGCTCTCGCCGGCGAGCGCAAGGCGCGCCAGATGGCGGCCCAGGACGTGCGTACCCTGGTGAGCTTCGATGGCGGCCGCACGCTGGTGCCGTTCGCAGGGCGTTTCGAAAAATTTTCCGGTCCGCTCGTCGGCTATTTGGCCGTCAAGCTCGCCGGCTACTGGTCCGACATGCTGATCACGGAAGGCGCGGAGTTGGAAGCCTCGCGCCGCGCCGATGTCGCCCTTGACCAAATGCTCGCGGCCGCGAAGCCCGGGACAAAAATGTCCGATCTGCACGCAGCCGCGGTCCGAGCGATCGCGCCGCTTCCGTTCCATCCCAATCTCGACGGCAGCGTCGGTCATGGCATTGGCCTTTCACTTCACGAAGGCCCCGAGTTCGGCGCTGACGAAGCGGCCGTTCTCGAACCTGGCGGGGTCTACACGTTGCAAGCCGGGGTCACCGATCCGCAGGCCGGATACGCACTGAAATCCGCGATGTTCCGGCTCGGAAGAGACGGCGTCGAGCTGCTGTCCCGTTCGCCGCCAAACTCGAGAACGTGACCTGTTTGGTGAATTTACTTACGCTCGGCGGATAGGTCGGCACGATCAGCATCGTCGCGCAAAGCGTGCCGCTCTACGCCCCCCTGCTCCCGTCATGCAAGTTCGGAGATGAGGACCTTAAGAGAAATGACAACGAACTCCGAAACGCCGGACTATGACCACCTCTATGACATCGTCGCCCGGCGGATGAGCGTGCGCCGGCTCAAGCCTGATCCAATCCCCGAAGACTACGTCAGGAAAGTCATCGAGGCGGGGCGTTGGGCGATGTCGGGCGCCAACTCGCAGCCGTGGGAATTCATCGTCGTCCGCGACGAGGAGGTAAAGCGCCAGCTGTTCGAAGCTTATCGCGACGTCAATTCCGATTTCATCTTCTGGATGGAGCAGATGCGGGAATATCCGCTGCGCCATCCGGCCTACCAAGTCGCGGGAGACAACCCGCGCGAGCAATGGGAACGCACACGCACCGGCATGTCGCGGGCGTGGTCGGCGGCGCCGGTGCTGATTGTCATCCTCGGCGACGGCCGGCGGCAATGGGGAACGGTGCAAGGCGCGCTGACCTTCGGACGCCACCAGAGCCATCTCACCGATGCGCTGTCTAATGCGGCGACCAACATGCACCTCGCCGCCGCAGCCCTCGGCCTTGGCTCTCAGCATGTCACCATCCACATCGAAGAGCCGTTCAAGCGTGTGCTTGGCGTACCCGACCTTGTGATGGTCCACCACATCGTTCCGATTGGCTATCCGGCGATGGATCGCCGCCCCGGCGTGCGGCGCGCCTACGACGACATCGTGCATTACGACCGCTACGACATGGATAAATACATGTCGAATGAACAGATCATCGATTTCCTGCGCGAACTGCGCGGTCTCACCCGACGCAGCTACCACGACGAACCGAAAAACAAGCCCGCGTGAACAGCGCGCGTGTTCGTCGAACAAAAACCGACTTTCGGAGGTCCGACCGGGTGACGGCGGCGTCAACCGATGCATCATGCCTCGATTCCGTTACCGAACGCGGCGGTCCGGTCATTTGCCGAGGCCGGTGGGTGAAGGCAAGAGGCAGCGCTGTTGTCGCGGCTGGCAGGAAATGCCCGGATTCGAACAGGCAATTCCCGCTGCCGTCCGTTGGCAGGTGACGCAGCCGTCCGTCCAGGCGCTGCAAGCCGCCAAAGCGGCACCGGATTGAACCGAAGGTTCGTTTTCCGCAGCCGGTGCAGTCGGCGCGTCGGCCGCAGCAGTCGATGCGATCGCGAGTGCTGCGACGATACTCGCGAATTGTTTCGGCCTGCGCTGCATCGCCCTGCCTCACTGTGCGGCGATGATACCCTCCCGCGCCAGCGTTTCGATCTCGGCCTTTGAAACGCCAATCTCCTCAAGGATCGCCATGGTATCGGCACCGCGCCGCGGCGGATAGGCGTGCTCATCCGTTGCGACGCCGGCTACCTTGATCGGATTGCCGGCAACCCGGATGGAGGCGCCGGCACTCGTCATCTCGACCACCATCTCGCGGTGGCGCACTTGGACATCCGTCAGCGCGCGGTCAAGGGTGTTGATCGGCCCTGCCGGCACCTGGGCCGCGGCGAGCGCTTCCAGCAGCGTTGACGAGTCGATGTTTGCCGCCGACGCCTCGAGCAGCGGCACGAGTTCGGCGCGATGGCGCAGGCGATCCTCGTTGCGCGCGAACTGCGGGTCTTTCGGCAGATCGGGGCAGCCGAGCGCCGCACACAGATCGGCCCACATGCGCTCGGTATTGGCAGCGACCACGATCTCGATGCCATCGGCACAGCGCAAAGAACGATAAGTCGGCCAGGAAAGGTGATCGCGACCTTGCGGCCCCGGCACTTCGCCGCTGATCAGATGATAGGCGGCCTGATAGCAGAGCATCGCGACCTGGCAGTCGAGCATCGCCACATCGATATAGGCGCCGCCGCCCTCGCTTCGCCGGCGTTCCAGAGCCGCGAGCGCGCCGATCACCGCATACATGCCGGCCGCAAGATCGCCGAGCGGAATTCCGGCCCGTACCGGCCGGCCGCCCCGCTCCCCGGTGATGCTCATGCCGCCCGACATCGCCTGCACGACGATGTCGTAGGCCGGGCGGTCACGATAAGGCCCGTCCTGGCCAAAGCCGCTGATCGAGCACACGATCACATCCGGGTTGGCCCCCTGCATCGCCTCGTAGCCGAGACCGAGGCGGGCCGCGACGCCGGGACGGAAATTCTCCAGCACGATGTCGGCGCGCTTGACAAGTTCGAGCACGAGAGCTGTGCCGCGCGCGTCCTTGAGATCGACGGCGAGACTTTCCTTGTTGCGGTTCACCGCCAGGAAATAGGCGCTGTCGCCGTTCACGAAGTGCGGAGCGACCGAGCGGGAAATCTCGCCCGACGGCGGCTCGATCTTGATCACGCGCGCGCCAAGATCGCCGAAAATCTGCGCGGCATAGGGACCGGCGAGAAACTGGGTGAGATCGAGCACCGTGAGCCGCGAGAGCGGTCCCGCGGGTCGACGGCTCGCCGTCCGGCTCGCGGTCATGACGCGAGCACGTGGACCGAGCAGGCGCCGTGATCGAGGCCGGAAATGCCGCCGCCGGTGCAATGCGTCAGCGCGACCCGCGCGCCGGGCACCTGGCGCTCGCCGGCCTCGCCGCGCAGCTGCCATACTGCTTCGGTGATCTGCGCGACCCCGGTCGCTCCGACCGGGTGGCCGCGGCAGGCCAGGCCGCCGCTCGGATTGACCGGCTGGCGGCCGCCGGGGCCGCTGTCGCCGCGCTCAACCATGCCGGCGCCCTCCCCTTTGCCGCACAATCCGAGCGCCTCGTAATACATGATCTCGGCGCTGGCGAAGGCGTCGTGGACTTCGGCAAAACTCACATCTTGGGGGCCGATGCCCGCCGCCTCATAGGCCAGCCGGGCGGTGCGCTCGGTGAGTTCGCTCCAGGCCATGTCGCGGAAGCCGGTCTTGTACAGGCCGGACTGCAGCACCGAGGCCTCGATGCCGACCGGCTTCGCCCCGAGCGCGTGGGACCGCCTGGCGCTGGTCACGATTGCGGCGGCGGCGCCGTCACCCGTCGGGCAGCACATGTAAAGGGTGAGCGGGTCGGCGATCATGCGCGAGGCCAACACCTCGTCCACGGTGATGCGGTTGCGGAAGTGGGCGTTCGGGTTGCGTGCGCCGAATTCGTGGGCCTTTACCGTGATCATGGCGAGATGACGCGGCGTGGCCCCGGTCTCGTGCATATAACGGCGCGCCCGCATCGCGTAGACCGCCGGCATCACGTTGCCGAGGCTGCACTTCGAGGTCGGTTGCTTCGAGCGGCAGCGTGCCGCCGCCGAAACGCGTCAGCTTCTCAACGCCGATCACCGCGACGATTTCGGCGCGGCCGGCTTTCACCGCCCAGCACGCTTCTCGCAGCGCGGCGGCACCGCTCGAACAGGCATTCTCCACATTGGTAATTGGGATCCCGGTCATGCCGAGGTCGCGAAGGATGCGCTGGCCGATCAGCGGCCCGCCATAGCTCGAGCCGCAAAACACCTCCTGGACATCGGAGCGGGAGATGCCAGCATCCTTCATCGCGGCCAGGAGGGCTCCGCGGCCAGAATCCTCAATGCTGCAATCGCGGTGCTTGCCGAACTTCGTCATGCCGACGCCGGCGATCGCGGCGAGGCTCACGGCGACGGCTCCGTGAACTTGCAGCCGATCACCGAGCGCCCCTCGCGGGTTCGCACCTCGCCGAGCTTGACGACGAGCGATTGTCCGATTTTCAGGTTTTCGGCACGCGCATCGATTTGGCCGAACACGCGGACTCCCTCCGGCAAGTCCACGTAGCCAACGGCATAGGGGATGGAAAAGCCTTCCGGGGC
This sequence comes from uncultured Alphaproteobacteria bacterium, assembly GCA_963844635.1. GTDB lineage: Bacteria > Pseudomonadota > Alphaproteobacteria > Rhizobiales > Xanthobacteraceae > JAJPKK01. The sequence goes on along the minus strand of CAWJPD010000003.1, from coordinate 1,632,794 downwards.
GACATGGATTTCTGAGAACGTGTAGAGCGTGCCCACGGGCGACAGCGCCAGCTCCGCCTGCCCGTCCTCGGCACCGCAGGCCGGGCATCGCCGGTGCGGCGGAAACGCGGCATTGCCGCATTTGGCGCAGCGGCTGCCGATGAGCTGCAAGGCGCCGTCCGAAATTCTCCATGGTCGCGAGGCCGGCACGTAGTCGGCCTCGCCGCTCGCGCCGCCTTCCCCGGTTGCCGGGCCTAGATCCATCCGATTGTCCTGCCGCTGCAATGCGTTCGGTGCGTTGGATAAGCGCGCCTCGCGGGAGGGTCAAGCGGGGCGGAGAACCGCGCTCAGTGAACGAGAACGCAGGCAAGACGGGGTGCGGACGCAGGCACAGCCGAAGTAGCCGAGAAGCAGGCAAAGCAGGCGCAAATGGGGGCAACGAACCGAACTCAGGGGACGCGAGAAGCAGCCGTGGGACGTTCCGAGGTTCTCAGATGTTGCCGCAGCTGCCTTGTCATCGCGAAGCGGGTACGCTAGTCCAGCGCAGTTCCGTTGGGGGATAGTTCAACGGTAGAACAGCGAACTCTGACTCCGTTAATCTTGGTTCAAATCCAGGTCCCCCAGCCAGTTGTTATCGCAAGGCTTTTCCCGTTCTCATCACTAGAACAGCTAGACCATTTTGAGGCTCATTTTGAAAAATCCGTTCCAGTTTTGGCCTCTTCTGCCCGCCTCGCATATGCCATTTCGAGCTTGTGAATTGCCGCCCGTGCCAGCTCGGGATCGCGGTGCAAATAGTGCGCGTCCAGTATCGATTTCACGTCGTTCATGCTGTGCCCGGTAATGGATGCGATCTGAGCCTCGGAGCAGCCTTCGAGTGCGAGCCGGGTGACAGCAGTCCCCCGCAGGTCATTGAACGTCACGCCAATAATACCTGCCTTGTCGCGGGCCTTGAAAAACGACGCACGGAACCCGTCAGGGGTCCACGGCCGGCCATCCGAATTCAACAGAATAACCGGGCTGCGCTTCGAGTTTACCGCCTCGTCAAGCGCAGCCTTGAGCGGCGCACCGACTGGAATCGTCACGTGTACCGGGCGCCCTGCCCCACGCCTCACGCTTTTCGATTGGCGCAACCGAATGTCTGTTCCATTGTAGCTCGACCATGTGAGCCGCAACAGGTCGCCTTGGCGCTGGCCGGTCCACAAGGCCAGTAATAGCGGTAGATGAAGATGCGCTGGCGCGCTCTTGAGAAAAGCTGTCTCGTCCTCGATCGACCATACGGCGTCGACGCGCGTGCCGTGATAGACACGTCCACCCTTCTCGCATGGATTGGCCGTTATCTTGCCCCGGTCCTTGGCCCACGACAGCACCTTGGCGAGCACCGTCCAGGTATAGTCCGCCTGTCGTTGTGACTTCAGCGCAAGCTCGTCGCGCCAGTCCATGAACACGCCGCGCGAGCGTTGATCGGAGAGGGCACGAAGCGGCATGTCGCCGACCCTCTGTTCGATCTTCATGATGTGCTTGATGTAATCGGCGCGCGTCCGTTCCCGCAGGCCAAGAAAATCTTGGCTGCGCTGGTATGCCTGAAGCAACTCAAGCAACCTGCCCTCTGCTGGGCTGACCTTGGTCGCGATTGCTGCGTTAAAGCTGGCGATGAATTCGGGTGATCCATACTCACCACGCAAGCGAGGGCCACCGCGCCACGCGTACCAGTATGTCTTCTTGGTACCGTCCGCCAACGTCACCGGAGTCCAGTGCAGACCCTTAGCTTTGATGCGCATGTTTCTTGAACCAATCCTCCACTTCGTTCACGCCATTGGATGGGCCGTCTATGGCGGGCATCGGAACGCCGGCAATCACGACGATACGACCGTTTTTGTCAATCTCAACCCGAGCCACATTGACGCCAGCGGCGACAACGGCCTTCACAGCCTTGGTCACGTCGCCTTGCTTGAACGTGCATGACCCACGAGCCATCGGCAATTATCCGTCTCGCGCCCTGGAATAGGTCTTATCGGCACCATCGGGCGCCTCGGCGCCCCAGCGATGCCAGCCCGGCCGTTCACGGCGGGCGTTCAACTCAATCTTCGGCGTGTCCGGAAAGTGGCGCTCGAACGATCGGTGAGCGCAATCCGGCTTGTCGGAATGAACCTCATCACGGGTTGCGGCATGCTCGACGGCGCGCCGAACCTTGCCCTTGTGCAGACCAACCATCGCACCCAGGCGAATATAGCCGAGCTCGGGATTCTCTCGGCGGAGGCGGACGGCCTCGGCGAGCCGGGCGGCTTCATCAGTGGCGGGAGCGTCTTGCAAGCTCATGGTGAACGTCGCTCGATCAATAGATGCGCACTGACACGTTCAAGGTTTAGGTCCGAGAATTGAAATCGCAGTGAGAACTTTACTTCCGGGAATTATCATTATGACCGGTGATCAGAGACCCGACGCGCGAGCACGAAGGCCGGGTTTTCGACGCCAACGACATTGCCAGGCGTCTTGGCCCGCTCCAGCGCCGCCGCTTGGCGCCGCGCGGTGCGATCCGTGCCGGCCGCGCCGCGGACCTCGGTGCCATCACGCTGCCGCTCGACCACAGCGACCGGGATTTCGCCGTGCATGCCACGAACGACGGCTTCGCCCTTCGACACCGGCCCGAGTCCGAGCAGCTCATTCTCGCGGCCACGAGAGGCGAGGCGCTTGATCTCGGCTGGATTGATCTCGCGCGGATCGTAGTGAAAGGCATGGCCGTTCGGCGTGGCGATCCGCTTCATGCTGCGCGGCAGCGGAAGCTCCGCGGTGCCACGGGGGAACATTTGAACGTTGCGATCACCGCGGACGAGCTGCCGTTGCTGCGCTTTTAGCGTGGCCGGAGATTCCGGCATCGTATCGGGATCAAGCCGCGCAACCGCGCGCTCCAATTTGCGCGTGCGGGCTGGCCGGTCGTGACGAAGCTTCGCCGCTTTGCCGTCGATCCGGTCCACTGCGCGATCCTGATTGGCGCGCCGCGTGACCTTCTCAGGGGGCGCCGAACGGTTGGAAGCGACGTGGCGACCGCGCCGCGTCGGCGGGGAAGCCGGTCGCAACGTGGCTTCTTTGATCGATCGAAAGTCGATCATCGCCGACGCCGGCCTTTGACTGCGCCGCCGCGCTTCCAAACATCGCCCGTTTCGGGATCGAACGACATGCCAGATTGGACGCCAGCCCGGGCAGCCTCCGCGGTCTCGGCATCGCCGTAGTCATGCCCGCCGTAAACAGTGTTACCTTGCTGGGGATTAATCATCTTTCCGAGGTTGTAGGCGTCGTTAAAACTCGGAATGCCTGATTGCTGCTGCGGTAGTCCGGGAGGCGGAGGCGCTCCGCGGCCCATTGTTATTTGAACCGTTGGAACATAGCCGCCGGTCCCATTGACGGGACTGTAAGGTGAACCTCCAGCTTGAAAGCGTTGGCGCGGCGCCCCGCGGGAAGGGCGATCAAGTCGGCTCCGGGCCGGAGCGCCCTCGACGGGCATGGCGAGCGGCTTTTTGCGCGACTTTGATCGCTTGTCGTGTTCTGGCGCGGGCGTCGTCTGCGCTTGGCGTGGTGATTGGAGCGACTTTCGCGATTTGCGCCGGGTCGGTTTGCGGGTCATTGCGCACCTTCCATGTTTTCCGGTGCCGACGCCGCAGCCGCTTTCATTAGGCGAAGCCCAGGATGCGCTTCGAGTGCGTGAGTAGTGCCGCGCGAATAAGTGGAATGGGATCGCGATGCGTCGAGGCGCTGCTGCGCCCATGCAAGCGCGGCGCCCCAAGTGTAGAGGCATTTGCGGCCCCACACCTGAAACGGAGGTCCGTCGCCGTGCCAGGCCATACGATCGAGTGTGGCCTTGGAGATGGGCAAACCGATCCCGGTCAGCGCCATCGCCAACTCGGCGCGAGTCAGCCGCTCGCCTGCGTCTCGATTGTGATGCGAATAATCCATAGCTGCGCCGTCTTTGGCTCGGGTCCGTCCCAGCAAGCGCAGCTGCGGATCAGACCAGGGGGCCGCGCCAGCGCGCTGCGGCGTATGGACCCCGGCGGGCACGCGTGGCGGGCCAGGGCAGAGCGCTCGACCTCACAAGAGGGAGCGAATCATCGTTTTCATAATCAACTTGGGGGCCGATGTAGTCAACACCGCGGCTCCGTTGTGCAAAGGTTTTTGCGTCCGGGAATAGAGTTTATGACCAGCTCAGCCCCCCGATAGCTCAATCAGCACGGATACAAAGCCTTCGGCTTCGGCCGCCGCCTGTTGCGCTCGAATTCGCGATCGCGCTCGATTACGTCATTCCATGGCGACCATCGAGGTTCCAAGCGGAGTTGCGCTTCCCGCAAGGCATGGGCTTCGACAGCAGGGGTGATCGGCTCGACAAGCGCGGCAGCAAAGGCGTCAGCGCGATCTTCAAGGGCGGTGACGTTCGGGTTTTTGGCGCGATACCACGCCTCAATGAAACCGCACGCCGCAGAAAACAGTTTCGATTGCAACACCGAGTAGTACTGTGTCTCCAGCGGCACATCACAATTCATGGCCGCAGCACGGGCCTTTGATCCCGCGTTGGCTTGGTCGAGATGCCAGATGATGACCTCAGCATAACGATCGCTGTCGGCATCGGGATGGACGGCCAGACAATAACTGCGGAGCGCGCCGAGCAGAGTGGGTAGAAGGCTGTCGGAGGATTGGGCGGTCAACATGGGTAGAGAGCCTTGCGAAGCCAGGGCCGCTTGCTGATGGCTTCGATTTCGCGGGCGCGCACTTCGTCGTCCATCACCGCCAAACCCTGGTCACGTAAATACTTGATCGCTTGCGTCGCCGAATCGGTGAGGTCATCGTACTTCCCTTTGGGAAACACCGCCATTTCGTCGATCACCATCTCCGCCCATTCGCGGTCAGGGGCATAGACCAGCAATTGCGCAAAGGTGGCCTGGCAGGCGAGCGCGCGGGCTACCTTGTCGCCCTTCACTGGGCATAGCTGCACCATCCAGTCAGCATTCCCATACAGCCGTCGCATCTCTTGCGCAGCGGTGATCCCACTCGCCCGATCTTCGATCAGCAGCTTGTTTACTTTCCACCGCCTGCACGAATGCTCGACCCACTCAACCAGTCCCCAATTTTCGCCGGCACGACGCGCGTAGTGAGCATCTTTTTGACGCCGAACCTGCGCAGTATCACCGAAGGCGACCGTCTCATGCGCTCGCCGTTCCGTCAGGTTGCCGTGCATTTGTAGGTGTTTTCGCCACGCATCTATCAGCATGATCCGCGATCGGCGCAGTTCCGGATGCTGGAACACTCCCCAAACGGTGAAACCTGACGGATCGTTCTCCTCGTTTTCAGTGAAAGCGCCGTCGAGCGAAGCGATGATGAATTCCATGGGCGGGAACTTGCCGTCAGGTGGGTCCCACGTCTGCCACCATTCACGTTTGAAAATGCCCCCTGATTTCGGCTGCGGCGCCTGCTGCAATCGACCGCTCGCCAGTATACGGCCCCAAGCCGGCCTTGATCGCCGCGACCTCCTTGACGCCGAAGCGCTCGGGCCACATTAACGTCCCTTCACGCTCACTATCGAGGATAGTGCCTGCTTCGGCATCGCGAGGCACGCGGCCGACCCCAGGCACAACCTCGACAAGGGACGTGCCATTTTCATCAAGTCCTCGGGGGTCGTTCCAACCGAGTGAGGTCGCGCAATGGCGCTGCCACTCGTAGCTCATCGGCACCATGTAGTGCACAAAACCTTCCTCCGAAGATAGGATTTTCCCAGATACATCCTCCTCATGGAGGCGCTGCATGATCACAACGATGGCGGCCTGTTTCGGATCGTTAGGCGCGTGGTGCTGAGTTCCTTCCACCAATTCAACACGGTCTCACGCTCGGCCTCGCTTTCGACACCCTCGGTATTATGCGGATCGTCGACCACGATGATGTCGCCACCGACGCCAAGCAGTGTGCCGCCCACCGAGGTCGCGAGCCGGGAGCCGCCCGCCGTGTTGTCGAATTGTGCTTTAGTATTCTGATCCGGCAGGACTAAGGATCAGTCGGCGCGTAAGATTTGAATTTTGCAGCGACAACCCGTGACCGTAAGAGCCGCATAAAAAGCGAACGTTCGGACCACTGCGGTAGCTGATCTTCCGACGCGCCCAAGTCCACGCGGGCCAGCATACGGACGTGACCAAGGTCTTGCTGCATCGCGGAGGGAAGTTCACCAGCAGCCTTGATATCTGGCCTTCGGTGACAGCCTGGAGATGCTCACATAGGCCGTCCACGGCCCAGCTTTGCTTATAGTCTGAAATGTCGATCGAAGGCCACCCCGCCTCGACGAAATCGATCAGACTGTCCTCAAGCCGCTGCCGCTCGGCGTCATCGCTGGCCGACGCGCTGGACAATTGCGCGAGTTCAAATCTGCGCTGGCGGACGGCGGCAAGCAGAGCGCTCATCGATCGAATTCATTCGTCAGTGACGACCCCGAGCGTCAATTCATTCTCCCGCCAGTCGGCAAATCGAACATGTCAGACTGGCTGTCGTCGCCCGTCACAGCGGCCGACGTCAAAAGCCGCGCCTCCAGATTTTCTAGTTCCGCGGGGGTCATTTCGTTCAATTTTTTCGAGAACACGGTCGCGTCGATCATTGCGACGGGCCGGCCGTAGCCGCGATCGAGCAGCTCACGGGCGGCGGCAAGCCGGCTGTTTTCGGATTTTCCCTTGCGGCAGAGTTCGACGAGCGTTTTCAGGGCCAGCGATGCATACACGCGACTGGCGCGCCCGAGATCAGCGATGTGTGCGCGCGGCCGTCCACCTGGATTGCCGGATTTGCCCTTCTCAAACCCACCGCTGCCGCTCGGATTGGACATGCAACTTGTTCTCAGGCTCAAGGAAATGGTTGCGCTCCTGATATATTCTACACGTCGCCGCTTTGCAAAATATTTTCGCCGCAGGTCCGAAGCCCAGTGAGTTTAGTGAGTTTGAGTCAGTTTCCCTTAAGACCCCCCCCCATAAGTGTCATGACACTTTCTATGACTGCTCTAGGAGCAAACTGACTTAAACTCACCAAACTCGACTCCATCACACCTCCGCGATCAGCCACCTCACGGCGCTTGTGCCGACCTCAGAACGGGCGATCTTGCAGCGGTCGATTACCCGATTTTCGTTTTTCGACAGCCACTTGCCGAATTTTCTGTTGTTGATCTCATTGCGCCCCTCGCCTGCGATGGCAAACAGCGCCTCTCTCAGGTCGGCATGCGTGTAGGCCCCATCGGGGTCGATGCGACTGGCTATTGCGATCAAAGCTTGTGCGGTCACCGGATTGCTGGTGCCGACGCTATTCCGCCATGCGGTGATGACGTTTGAAAGCTGAGAAGTAACGGGATCGGCGCGCCGCGCAGTCGCCATCGTATCGCAAGGATCGGCGCGGCCGAGCCACACGATCGCTTCCCTCACCCGCTTCGACCATCCCTCGTATGACCCGAGCGGAGCGACCGTCACGCGCTCCTCGGTAAGAAAATAGGCGCGCAAGATCGTAAGAGCAGCGCGAACATAGGCGGGACGATCCTCACGGACCATTGCCGGGGGGTCGCAGTGGAACTCGCGCAATTCCGGCCGCTCGACGCCAGGATCGAGCCGACACACGACCGTGCGTCGCGTAAGATCGCCAGCTATGGTTAAATTGTTGCCGGTCGAAAAAAACATCGCCGTGTTTGGCACGTCCACATCGCGGCTGCTGCCGAGCACGCGGAGCTGCATGACGCCCGCCGAGGTCAACGCCTGGCACAGCAACGCACTATCGAGAGGCCGATCGATGTTATCGACCGAGACAATCGCACCCCCGCGCAGCAGGGCAGCGACAAGCCTTTTGTCGAATTCAATGTCGTCCTTCGACTGGTCGACCACCGGCGCCCGGTATCCTGTCGCAATGAGGCTGCACAGATCGACCAGCATGCTCTTGCCCGAACCAGCAACCGGCGCGGAGAACGCGTGCATGGGCGCCGCTTCGACAGCCCTGCGATCTAGCACCGAAAGAATAGCAGAGATCGCCACAGAACGATCAGCATCGCTTACGAATGGGAATGTCCGGATTAAGTCTTCGAACAGGAGTATGGCGCGTTCGGCATCCTCGCGCGTCGGGCGATCGGGCACCCGTTCAAATTTGGTGCCATCTGACCGAAACAGCAGCCCGGTTCTGGCATCGTATCCCGGTTGATCGAGGAGCGTGCCGTCGGCGCGAAGCATTGGCGCATTGATAATTCCGACAAGTGGCGGGAGCCGCCACTCACCTTCCCGAGCAAGATAAGTCTCGGCAATGTGGCTGGGGCAATCGACGTTAACCCATTCCTCGCTTCGACGATCGAATCGCTGCCATTGTGCCACCTTCGTAAACGCTTCGATCAAATAGGGTCTGCTAACCGGTGCAAGTCGGTGAACCTTGGTGCGCGTCATGTCCGCGGCCGGCACTTCCTCAACAACAGGCCGCACGAGCTGGCCGCCATAGCGGTAGAAATCGGGGTTACTGGCGATCAGAGCCGCTTCTCCGTCATCCACGGTAGCCGAGAGCTTACCGCCGACGACTTGGATTGGTGGCCGCTCCGGCCTACCTCCAGATGGCGGCGAAGCCATTCCTTCCGAAGGAGGACCCTTGCCACCCCCCTGTTCCATCCCGGAGGGAGCTTCTGCGTGTGACTTGCGTTGCCGACGAGCGGTAGAGGGTCTTGGATTTGGAATCGAGCCGTGACCGAGAACGGCATGATCGGTTTCGGCGATAACATCCCAATCGCCCATCACGGCATCCTGACCGGTCTACCGTTGCGTAATGTCCAGACCTCTCCATTCTTAAATGTCGTGGCGATGTTTTCCTTGAGCTTTGACAGTACTTCGGGAGGCGGGACCCTGACCGGTTCGCCGTTGCGCAAGGTCCAAACCTGTCCGTTGGCAAATGTCGTGGCGATGTTTTCCTTGAGTTTGGACAGTGCTTCAGGAGGCGGCCCGGCGTAATCTGGACGGGGCAGCGGCTCGGCGGCCTCGATGATCGCGCATATCCGCCGGCACGCCGCCATGCGAGCGGGCGAGAACCCCGGTGACACTTTGGGCGTTGATGGGTTCATAGCTGCTCGCCGGCGCCATCGCGAAGCCGCGCAAAGTATGGCTGCGCCAGTCGGGCGATCGCATTTAATCGAGGATTGCTTTCGGACCGGCGCCCCCAATTTTTCAGAGCGATCCTCTGTGTCACCCCGTGCCCGTCGAAATCGGAGCCGACAATCGTGGCGGCCTCATCCTGGATCGCGCGCACGGTCTCATGGACGGCGAGCTTGACGCGCAAGTGGGCGCCATCCCGGCGCCAGCTCTGGCCGTCCCACCATGACCATCCGGCCAATGGGCACCACATCAATTTGTCGCGGTACCGCGCGACGAAGCGCTCGGCATTGCCGAGGTCTGTCAGCGGCAACAACAGGGCAAGCCGCCGGTCGAGCTTTACCCGGGTGGCCGTCATCGGGACACCGCAGCAGATGGCAACTTCAGCAGATACGCCGCGAGGTCGCCGGCCAAAAACAGAGTCCGACGCCCGCGTTTGACTGGTTTGAGTTGCTTTGCGCGAACCGCAGCGTAGAGGCTCGATCGGCTGATGCTGATCAGCACAAGCGCCTCGTCGACGGTATAAGCCGCTTTGGTGAAGCCGAGCGAATGCAGATCATCAGCTGCGCTACGCGCAGGGCCAACGTCGGAATGAGTGTGCAAATCCATAGCTGCGCCGTCTTTGGCTCGGGTCCGTCCCAGCAAGCGCAGCTGCGGATCAGACCAGGGGGCCGCGCCAGCGCGCTGCGGCTATGGACCCCGGCGGGCACGCGTGGCGGGCCAGGGCAGAGCGCTCGACCTCACAAGAGGGAGCGAATTATCGCTCCTTATAGCACGATGGCGCATGCAGGTGAACTTGCATAAGAGTGAACGCAGGGGCCGCGCGCCATCTCATGTCGAAAAGTGGGGATGACCGAATGCTTATTGATGCGGAAAACTTGGAGCTATTCTGCGCGTGGGATGACGCATTGAGGCCGATCGGCGAATCGACCTCGCACAAGGAACCTTTCGACATATGGTGGAAACGCTGCGGCCAACGGCTAAATCACCTTCACCCGATGATCGCGGAGCAGTGGATTTACCGCCACTGGACGCACTCAGTGTCCGTCTTAAAACTTCTAGAGTTCGACGGAATCATTTGTGATTCAAAGGAGGCGGTCTGATTCGTGGGGGAGGGCCGCCGATGTGGACGCAGAGGAACCGACCGAGATACAACCGCGATCATCTGAGATACCCGAGCGACCTCACGGACGAGGAGTGGACAGTTATTGCGCCGCTGATTCCGCCGCCGCGGCCCGGTGGTGGCAAGCGCCGCACCGACATGCGTGCGGTGGTCAACGGCCTGATGTACATCCTGAGCACCGGCTGTCAGTGGCGTGCTCTTCCGAAGGATTTTCCGCCGCACAGCACGGTGTACAACTACTTCGTCTGGTGGCGATGCGACCGCGTGCTCGATCGCATTCATCACGCGCTGTACGTGGAATGCCGCGAACGGGCGGAACGTGAAGCCAGCCCCACCGCAGCCATCATCGACAGTCAGAGCGTGAAAAGCGCCGAAAAAGGGGGGCCAACATCGATCCGCACGGCTTTGATGCGGGCAAGCTGATCAAGGGCAAGAAACGGCATATTCTCGTCGACACGCTCGGTCTGTTGGTGCACGCCGTCGTCCACGCCGCCGACGTCCAGGATCGCGATGGCGGCCTGCTGCTGCTGGCCACGCTGTTTGGTAAGTTTCCATTTCTTCAGAAGCTGTTTGCCGACAGCGCCTATCAAGGTCCGATTTTTGCCGATGGACTCGCCAAAATGCTGCCCTATCTCAAGACCGAGATCGTCAAACGATCCGATCGCGCTTCAGGATTCGTGCCGTTACCCAAGCGGTGGATCGTCGAGCGCACCATTGCTTGGCTCAACCGTTGCCGCCGTCTCGCCAAGGACTGGGAAAATCTCAACTCCAGCGGCCTCGCGTTCTTGAAAATCGCCTCCATCCGCCTCATGCTGCGAAAGCTCTGCAACCCTTGAGCAAGTTCTAAGACGGACTCTCAGCTTTCTGCAACCTGCCGCTCGATCTATTGAGGTGGCGCTTGGAGAAATGGCGTTCTGCTGAGATTTTTCGCAGGATTTACTTGAGATCAGACTTTGGCGTTCTGTACCCAGAGGCGGACTTTAAGTATTTTCAGACGCGACCGGATGGTCGTGAGCCTTTCCACTCTCTTAGAACAACAGGAACTTGGAATTATCCAATTGTCGTCATCGAAACGCCTCAGGGGGTCTTAGATCGCGGGCGACAATCTGTCGAATTTTGCTTGGTCGAGGGACATCAGCGATTTCGATTTTTGAAGGCATGTGAAGGTCGCGCGCCAACGGCCGGAGAGCATCAGGTTTTTGTCCTATTCATCGCGCCCATAGAATTATCGACGATCCAGCAGAGGAACCGCCGCCGGTGCAGCAGTTCAGGCGGCACGAAGGGATTCCATTTCCTGATCTGTTGCCTTTCGCTCTTGCATGCCGCGCAGCATGCCCGCCGAAATCCTTGCGCGCACGATCGGATTGGCCATGGCGGCCTTGGTCCGTGCGGATTGTGCTCGGGGTCCAACCATCGAGCTTTCGCCCGCGCACTCGCCTCGGGACCGCGGCGGTGATCAAACTTTGAGTTGTCAGTATGCATGATTGAACCGGCCTCGCTCTAGCCCAATCATATATGATCTCGCCGCGCTCGCTGACGAGTGCCAAGTACGGACCGCCCACATTGCTGACCGTGGCAGATTGATTCCGGGAAGCTCGGCCTTAATGGCGGCCAAAGCTCCTCCGACAGGACTTCGGTTCAATTAACCCTCTCTACCTTCGTCTTGGCCTGGGAAAGCCAAAGAGGCGAAAGCCCGAGTGCGCTGGCATTGTTGGTTTGACGTAAAAATGCATAGTGAAAAAGCCCCCGACAGGAGCGAAAAAATCAATATTGCGATCATCAAAAAAGACATTTTTCGGGCCGCGCGGCCTGATTTTGAACTCCACAACGAACACAGCGGGCCTCTCCAACAACTACACCGCAGCTCCGTCAGGGTGGGGGCGAGGGCTTCCGTAAGTGGCAGGTCGCCGCTCGCCACACTGGATCGGGATTTTTTTACCGACTATCTACACGTCGTCGTCGCGCCGAACGTCTGACAACTCCGCGTTTGCTGGCCGGGCGTGTTGATGATTGCGGTATTGCTAAACCTGTTGATCGTCGTCGTTGGCTGTCCGGGCGTGGTGACCATGGTGGTGTTACCAAACGTCTGGAACGTCGTTGGAGGCGCGGGAGGTTGAATGCCACCAAGGCAAGGCGGTTGCCCAAAGCCACCGCAAGCATTGGCTGCCGATGAAGCCAACACCATGGCGGCAGCGATAATGATTTTTCTCATGACGAACCCCCTCTCTAAAATGCCGGCTCTATCGACCGACGCATGGAGGAGCGAAGCTGACCAACGCCACCCCAAGTTGGAAGAATTTGCTGCTGTCAGCGACCCGGAGCCGTCGCCCCGTCGCAAAAAAAAAAATCATCGTGATTGCGGGTCATGAGCGCGCATCGTGAGTGCTGCAAAGACCCGATCGCCTATCCCCTACTTTTGCACCATGAAGGTTTATTACGGCCATGGTGTGGCAATCGCGAGTTGTTTATTTTACGCGTTCCCCGTTGGTTAGGAACCGCGCCCGCGCGTTTTCCGCGCCGTGGCTGCCTTGGCCCCCTTCGCGGCTTTTGACGCACGGGCGCCCGCGGCTCGCGGCGGGGCAGGGCCTTCCGCTAGCAGAGCCGCATCGCCACTGGCCGTGATGATCGGGATTTTGGCGGGAGCGCTGATGGCAACGTCGACCAAGCGCCGAATTGCCTCAGGACGCGATGGCTTGTCGGATTGTTCCGCAGCCCAGGCGTCAACCTTTTTCAGCGGTTCAGGCTGAAGCCGCACGCCAATGAGCGTGCCTTTGCCCGTTGCAGGCGGACCTCGTTTTCTTCTGTGATAACACGGTTTGACGAGCCATAGAAACTGTGTTATCACAGAAAAGTCGGGCCACCAAGGTGTTTGCACCACCGAGGCAGCCCTAACCACAACGATCACGAGGAGATCGTCATGGCTTCAGTAAATATCCCCGCTCCGAATCAATTCGACAACCTATCGAATTCGATGCTCGCCGACCGCCTCGGCGAGGCCGACGCCACCCTGAAGGCATACGAAGCCCAGGTCGCCGAGATCAAGACCGAGATCAAGCGCCGCGGCATTCTGGAAGCGGCCGGCGACCACTACACCGTCAAGGTGACCGAGCAAATCTCGGGACGGCTCGACACCGCGAAGGTCCGCGAGTTCTTGGCCGATCGTTACCGCGAATTCGAGAACGTCATCATCTCGACCGTGGTTCGCGTGAAGGCCGTCAACCGCCTCGCCGCCGCCGCCTGATCATCGCCGATTAACCATCATCAGGGGCGGCCACGCCGCCCCTTCATTCCCTTTTCAATTCGGAGAACTGCAATGACGCAGGGAAACCTGTCGCGCCGCGCCATGTTGGCTGGCGCATCTGCAATCGCCGCTACTGCCGCCCCCACCATCGCCCAAGCAGTGGAGCATCCTGTCTCGGCTGCGCATCCCGACGCCGAACTGCTCGCGCTCGCGGAAAGGTTCGACCCGCTCTATCGGGCCTGGGTCGATTACATGACCACCGAGAGCCTGGAGCGGTTCGAGCTGGAAACCGCCATCGAGAAAGTGAGCGGTTTCAAACCGGGCACCAAATGGTCCGACGCGTACTGTGAAGCGCGCCGGGATGCGCTCAAAACCATTCCCGACAAGCGCAGCCGCGCTGAACAGGATGCCCGGTCGCGCGAGTTGATCGCCTTGATGGCGGCGCTCGATGAGGTCGCCGCCGATATCCTCACCTTCAATGCCGACACCCGGGAAGGCCTCGCACTCCAGGTCCGGGCGCTGATGTACCATCATTTGGACCTCATCGAACCGAGCCTCGACGACGATGGTGAGAGCGATGATTGGTGGCTTGCGTGCTTCGTCGAAAGCGTGTGCAGCTTCGCCGGCGTCCCGTTCCCGCCCCATCGTTTCTTAGCCGACATGTTGCGTGAGCGGGAGGGCTGACCGATGCCCACATCCCGCCGCTCACTCCTCTCGGCCACCGTGGCCATGATCGCCGCGGCGCCCCTCGATGTTGCAACTGCCGACCAGGAACCCGATCCGATCCATACGCTGATCGAGGCCCACCGAAGCGCCTTCAAAGCGTGGTACGCCGCGATCGACGAACTTGCCGTAGCCGAGTTCGGTCCTGACCCACAGGCGGCACAAAAGGCTCATGAGGCTGAGGCCTCCACCTGCGACGCCGAAGCCAACGTCGTCCACGAGATTGCGATCACGCCGCCGACCACCTTGGCCGGCGGGCTGGCCGTGCTCGAATACGTGACGAGCTTCTACGAGGGCACGAACCCCGCCTTTCCCGGCACTCGGCACGACTGTTTCCCAGATGGTGAGGACATGGTCGCGTTCATCGACAGCCTGCGGTGCACAATTGCCGCCCATCTCGCGCGGGAGGGCTGAGCGATGCCGAAACGCAAGGGCACCGTCGTCCAGTTCGTTCCGCGACCGCGGACCGAGGCGGAAGAGGCTGCGGCCGATGCGGCATTCGCGGCTGAGGCAGCAGCGACCGATTTCGAAGCGGTCCCGGAGTTCATCAATTTCCCATCGATCGGCGAGAAGGCCGAAGCGCACGAGGACAAGCTGAAGCGGTTCTCGATCGCGACCCGCTGGACGATCGCGATCCTCGGGCAATCCAAGCCCAAGCTGATCGCCTTCGTGAAAGACATCGACGCCAGCGATCCCGAGATCGCGGCAAATTTACTGGGCGACCTCACGGCGGCTCGGGAATTCCTCCAGGGCATCGACGGCCTGATCGAGGTTGCCGCCCACCGGCTCGGCATTGCGATCGCGTGCAACTTCGAAGGCGGGGAGTGATCGCGATGCGCAAACCAACTGACAGCGCTTGGAATGTTCGCCCGGCCTTGCAAATCGCCGCGCAGCTGCCGCCAAACCGTGACGAGGCGCTCGCCGTGCTCAATCTGGCGATGAATTTCGTTGCCTTCGCCTACCTGCCGCAGCCGAAGGCACCGAAGCAGCCCACCGCGCGCAAGTCCAGGCGCCGACCCTGACGATCATCAGCCCGGCCGCTTCGATGGCCGGGCTTTCGTTCCGATAAGCCCACTTCTCGCCCCCTATTTTTCGAGTGGCTTCCGTGACCGATTTTCAGCCGACCGAGGACATCACTGCCGCCGTCGAGCCTGCCGAAATCTCGGCAAGCTCCGACGCCTATGTCCTGCCGGCCGTCATCGCCGAGGTAACCGTGCCGGCGCTTCCGGCCGCCGATCTCGAAGCGGCCACCGCCTTCGCCCGCCAGGAGAAGGCGCCCGCGACGCGCGCGGCCTACCGGAGCGACTTCGCCTGCTTCCGCAGCTGGTGTGAGGCCAAAGGCGTTCCTGCGCTGCCGGCGAGCCCGAAACCGTGGCGGCCTATCTCGCCCATGAGGCCGAGAACGGCTTGGCTGCTGCGACCATCACCCGCCGCTGCGCCGCGATCCGCTACGCCCATCGGCTCGCCGATCTTGAGCCGCCAACCAATTCCGAGAAGGTCCGCGCCACGCTGCGCGGCATCCGCCGGGCCATCGGCGCCGCACCAGTGCGGAAGACCCCCGTCCTCGCCGAGCAAGCCCGCGCCATGGCCCTTTCAGTGTGAATTCGGCGTGCAAAAAGGACCCCCTTTTCGGGGTGATCGGCATCCAATCGGGACCCCCGAAAAGAGGGGTTCACATTGGCCTCCATGATTCGTGGGGGCCAGACTGGGATGTTGGTCGTGGAGACAATTGGGAGGATTTGCCGGGCCTTTTTTGTCCAGGGGAAAGCAATCAAGGCGATCTGCCGGGACCTTGGGGTATCCCGGAAAGTCGTGAGGAAGGTGATTTGCTCAGGATCGACCGAGTTTCGCTATCGCCGGGAAGATCAGCCACTACCCAAGATTGGCCACTGGCGTGACGCGCTGGATGAGTTGCTGCTGGGCAATGAAACGAAGGCCGCCCGTGAACGTCTGACGCTGATCCGGATTTTTGAGGAGCTGCGCGGTCGAGGTTATGACGGCAGCTACGATGCGGTGCGCCGCTTCGCGAAGCGATGGGCGAAGGATCGCGGGCAAGTGACGGCGGCGGCCTATGTGCCGCTGAGCTTTGCCCCTGGAGAGGCTTACCAGTTCGACTGGAGCCACGAGATCGTCATCCTCAATGGCGTCACGGTGACCGTGAAGGTCGCCCACGTCCGGCTGTGTCACAGCCGCATGTTGTTCGTGCGCGCCTATCCGCGCGAAACGCAGGAGATGGTGTTCGATGCGCACGACCGCGCCTTCGCGCTATTCAAAGGGACCTGCCGACGCGGCATCTACGACAACATGAAGACGGCGGTGGAGACGGTCTTCGTCGGCAAGGACCGCCTCTACAATCGCCGCTTCCTGCAGATGTGCAGTCATTACCTGGTCGATCCGGTTGCCTGCACGCCGGCCGCGGGCTGGGAGAAGGGGCAAGTCGAGAACCAGGTCGGCCTCGTTCGCGAACGCTTCTTCACGCCGCGGCTGCGGTTCAAAAGCTATGAGGAGTTGAACGGTTGGCTGACCGATAAATGCATTGCCTACGCCAAGGCGCATCACCATCCGGAGTTGACCGATCAAACGATTTGGGAGGTGTTCGAGGCGGAGCGGCCGAAGCTTGTCCCCTATGCCGGCCGGTTCGACGGCTTCCACGCGGTGCCGGCTTCGGTCTCAAAAACCTGCCTGGTGCGCTTCGATAATAACAAATACTCGGTGGCATCGAGCGCCGTCGGCCGTCCGGTCGAGGTTCAGGCTTATGCGGATCGCATCGTAATCCGTCAGGACGGCCGGATCGTCGGCGAGCATCCCCGCACGTGCGGCCGGGGCGAGACGATCTACGATCCTTGGCATTACGTGCCAGTACTCGCTCGTAAACCCGGTGCCTTGCGCAATGGCGCCCCCTTCAAGGATTGGGTGCTGCCGGCCGCGATGGAGCGCATCCGACGCAAGCTCGCCGGTGCCGACGATGGCAATCGGCAAATGGTCGACATCCTTACCGCGGTGATCACCGACGGACTGCCGGCGGTCGAGGCGGCGTGCGCCGAAGCGAGCGTCCAAGGTGTCCACTCCGCCGATGTCGTTCTCAACATCCTCGCCCGCCGGCGCAATCCTGATCCGCCTCCCACCATCTTCACGCCGGCCGCGCTGACATTGCGCCATGCTCCGATCGCCGATTGTGCCCGCTATGACAACCTCAGGAGACTTAACTGATGGAACGATCCGAACTGTTCGACCTCATGGCTGAGCTTCAGCTCTACGGGATGAAGGCCGCCTTCGATGAGATCATGGCGACCGCGGTCAAACGCCAGCACGAGCCGCAGCGCATCATCGGCGATCTGCTCACCGCCGAGATCAATGAGAAGCAGGCACGCTCGATCAAATACCAGCTCACCATAGCCAAGCTGCCGCTCGCCAAGGATCTCGACAACTTCCAGTTCAACGGCACGCCAATTAACGAGACCCTGGTGCGCGATCTCGCCAGCGGCGGATTCCTTGCCCAGCAGCGCAATGCCGTTCTGATTGGCGGGACCGGCACCGGCAAAACACATGTCGCCATCGCCATTGGCCGAAGCTGCATTCGATCGGGCGCTCGTGGCCGGTTCTACAATGTCGTCGATCTCGTCAACCGGCTCGAGGCTGAAACTCGCAACGCCCGCCAGGGCCGGATTGCCGATCAACTGACCCGCATGGACTTCGTCATTCTCGATGAGCTCGGCTATCTGCCTTTCGCTCAGGCCGGCGGCCAACTCCTGTTCCATCTCATCAGCCGGCTCTACGAGCGCACCTCGATCATCGTCACCACCAATCTCGCCTTCGGCGAATGGCCGACCGTCTTCACCGACGCCAAGATGACGACCGCACTGCTCGATCGTTTGACCCATCACTGCGATATCGTTGAAACCGGAAACGACAGCTGGCGCTTCAAAAGCCGAACTGACGATCAACCAACCCGCGCTCGCGCCGTCTCCGCAACCCCGACCAGCTCCGACGGCGCGCGCGCTACCGCCCGGACTCGTCACTCAAAGGGGTCCCTTTTGGATGCCGATAGGGGCGCATTGCCTCATCAAAAATGTTACCGGACAACTTCCTCGTCGTGACTGGGCCAGTGCCACCGAATCAGTTCGGTGGCCGGTATGGCGAGGAAGATCAGCATGGGCGCGCGGCGCGAGGTTCTAGCGGCGGTCGCGGAACGTTACCGAACTGCCGGGCAGCGGCAGAAGGGGCGCATTCTCGATGAGCTAACGGCGACGACGGGTTGGCATCGCAAGCATGCACTACGTGCTCTGTCCGGCTGCATCGCCAAGCCCGCTGAGGACAAGCCAAGCTCGGCAACCGAAGCGGCAAACGCGAGCAAAGTCACACTGCAGCACCGTCGGCGACGCAAGTACGGCGGCCTCCGCGACGCGCTGATCGTGCTGTGGGAGGCCTCAGACAGGGTGTGCGGCAAGCGGCTCAAGGTGATGATCCCGGTGCTGCTGCCAGCGCTTGAGCGACATGGCAGGCTGGAACTGACGCCGGACGACCACGCGTTGGTCCTGTCGGTGAGCGCGGCAACGATCGACCGAATGCTTGTCGACGTGAAGATTGTGGCGGCGGGCGGACGCCGGCGACGCGTCGGCTTCTACTCTGCGATCCGGCGGGAGGTTCCGATCCGCACATTTAACGATTGGTCCGATCCGCCGCCGGGCTTCTGCGAGGTCGACATGGTAGCGCATGGCGGCACAAGCGTCGCCGGTTCGTTCATTCAGACATTGACGATGGTGGATGTCGCCACGGGCTGGACTGAGTGCCTGCCGCTGTTGACGCGCGACGGTTCGCTCGTCGTCGAGGCGATAAGGCACGTACAGGGCATCCTGCCCTGGCTTTTACGAGGCGTGGATTTCGACAACGATAGCGCTTTCATGAATGAGGTGGTCGTCCCGTGGTGCCGCGAACAGAAACTCGAGGTGACGCGCTCGCGCGCCTACAAGAAGAACGACCAAGCGTTTGTGGAGCAGAAAAACGGCGCGGTAGTGCGACGGCTGGTCGGCTACGGCCGCTTCGATGGCATCGAGACCGCACGAGTCATGGCGCGTCTTTATGCAGCGGCTCGCCTGCACGTGAACTTCTTTCAACCCTCCTTCAAGCTGAAGGAGAAGCGGCGGGAGGGCGCGAAAGTCATCAAGCGCTATCACGCGCCGGCGACACCGTATGAGCGCGCACTGGCGCATCCGAAGCTGTCCGAGGCAGTCAAGAGTTGGCTGCGTGAGACCTATCGCGGTCTCGATCCTGTAGCGTTGCTTGCGGAGATCCGCGCGGCGCAGCAAGAACTCGGCGAGCGTATTGGCAATCGCGGTTCCGCAACAGCTGCCGCATCACCGGTCGATCCGCTCACTTTCGCCCGATCCCTCGGTAGCGCGACCAAAGCTGGCGAAGTACGTGCGACGCATCGCGTTGGAAAGCGATTTTACAAGAAACGAATCCGCATGCCTTCGAAGCTCGATCCGCATCTGGCGAGGATAGAAGTCTGGCTTGCAGCCGAGCCTCAGCTCACCGCGCTCGCCATCGTCCACCGACTCGCCGAGATGGATGCCGCCACGTTCAGCGACAAGCAGCACTCAATCATGCAGCGGCTGCTTCGGTCCCTGCGAGGCAAAGCGGCCAGGACGGTCGTTGCCGCCACGACAACGCAAGCAATGACCTACCACGACAATCAACACGGGCCTATGGACGTCGCTGCGTGTAATGAGCACTCCGCGTCGCCCACAGGCCCTTCGGCAGAGCCAGCCTCAGCGCCCCACCAGCCTCAGCACTCCGCTCACATCCAAATCGCCTCGCCGGGGTAACATTCTGTCCTGAGGCAATACGAGGGGTCCCAATTAGCTGCCGATTGACACCTTTCAGCACCGGAGGGTCTCAAGGGCCTCCGCGACCGCGCACTGCTCCTGCTGGGCTTCGCAGGCGCGTTTCGACGGTCTGAACTGGTCGCCCTCGATGTGGCTGATCTGGAGGAGACCGAGGACGGCTACCGAGTTACCATCCATCGGTCCAAGACCGACCAGGAAGGGCAGGGAGCCGTCATCGCGATCGTGCGGGGCAACACCGCTTGTCCGATCAGAGCGGTCAAGGCGTGGCTGGCAGCCGCGGGGATTATCGAGGGACCGCTGTTCCGCCCCGTCGCCAAGGGCGGTCGTCTCGCTGCTCAGCGGCTCACTGGTCGGGCTGTGTGCGAGATCGTTCAGGCCTACGCCTCGCGTCTCGGCCTCGATCCCGCGGCCTTCGGGGCACATTCGCTGCGGGCCGGCTTCCTCACCAGCGCGGCCCGCCGCGGCGCCTCGGTCTTCAAGATGCGGGACGTATCGCGGCACCGCTCAATGGACGTGCTGCAGGCCTATGTGCGCGATGCCGATCTATTCCGGGACCATGCAGGGGTAGGGCTGCTTTAAATCGGCGGTCTGGATTTTCAGGGGCGCCTCAGCGTAGCACTCGGCAGCTATTTGTTTTTGTTCTGGTCAGGATTGCTTATGAGTTCGGCAATGTCCTCATATACACTGTGATCAGTCCCGACCCGAAGGACGAAGATTTTCTATCTGCGGCATCAGGTTCATCATAAATTGCGCGTGCGTCGCCACCTTTGATACGTCTCAATGGACCAAAACCTTTCAGCTCCACACTGTCCGACGGCGCCGCATTTTCCTCCAGCAACTTAAGCTTTTCAAAAAGAGCTTTTTTCTGGCCTTGGCTTAGTCTCTCAAATTCCCTTTGAGCAGACTGGCGGAAGATGATTTTATATGCCAATCATTGCAGTCCGTACTTTTTGCCGATTTCGTCCAGTGTTGCTCCCGCTGGCTCGTTCCGCCGCGCCATTGCGAGTTTGAAATCCAAATCCTCGCCGGTCGCGGCCATGCAGCGGATTGGCGGTGCAATGATCCGCAGCGAACTACCGCTCGTAAGGCGATAGTCGAGTTGGCGTTGCGCCTCGTAATTGCCAACCTTTAAAATAGGAGATTCGAACAGGCTCAGTCCCCATGCATCAGCGCCCATGATCAGTCTCCAGGTTAAGTTCTCGTGGATAGTAATGCTTTCGCGAAACCCACTTGAAACCCTCATGTTTAGTGATGGCGGCCAACTCGATTTGGCCACCGATCGTTTCAGGGTGCAGCCCGTATCGAGCATGACCGGCCGTGATTTCGACCGCAAACCTAGCAACGTCGATCGCGTCTTTGATTGGCATTGCGGGCAGCGTCCACGGTGAAGCGAATTGCTTAACGAATTCTAAATAAGTTGCCGAGGCGTCTTCCGGCTTCACAAGGCCTTTTGTTACCATCCAGTCAACGAGGCCTGACGGAGTTCCAAGTAGCAAGCGGTCAAGAGCCTCGTTCTCTCCAGCCCATCTTACCCCGAACTCGTCTCCTTTTTGGACTAATTTCGGCGGTTCACATTGGTTTCCAAGAATTAGAAATTCCCAAACCTCAGGCGAATCCGCCCGGCGGAAAACCCACAAACTCGGTAACCCATCCCAAAATTGGTGGGAGGGGTTGCAAAGGCCGTGCGGTAGCTTTCCTCGTACAGAAATTTTCGGGCTTTGGCCGCGACCTCCTCGATCGTATACTCCTTTTCCTTCAAGAAGGATGTTGGATTGGTCTCGTCGGAGAGTTGTCGCCGTAAGTCCTTAGAAAGTGTCTCCACAGATGAGGCACCAATGCCGCCAGCACCATATACCATCGCTCCGATTGATAAGCTCTTCCGAAGATTGAAGATTTTGTTCGCATGGTTATAAATCTTGGTGACCACGCTACCGGTTGATGTCGGA
The DNA here is from genome assembly GCA_963844635.1 of uncultured Alphaproteobacteria bacterium. Classification (GTDB taxonomy): domain Bacteria; phylum Pseudomonadota; class Alphaproteobacteria; order Rhizobiales; family Xanthobacteraceae; genus JAJPKK01. The sequence goes on along the minus strand of CAWJPD010000003.1, from coordinate 1,610,820 downwards.
ACGTAGAAGGTCGCAGCACTATCTGCTGCGAGCACAATGCCGTCAGTCACTTTGACGGTCACAACGATCGTCATTTTAGCATCATGATTCTGGTGACGACGTGAACGGGTTGATAGGGCCTAGGACATTTCGTCCCGCAAGTCTAACCCAAAGTCTGCCTTTCCAACGGCATCCGCAAACCACCGACGCATGAGGAGAGCCGGCGGGCCGCCTCAAAGAGGCGATCATTCCAGTTCTCAGTCCGCCGCCGCTGGATTTCGACTTCTTGCACTTGATCCAAGCCTGCAACATGGAGAAGCACCCACATCAAAGGCTCAGCCACGCGCACTATCGCTGGCGATGACATCAGGCCCCCAGCGAACCAATCTCAGTCACAGTCACAGTCATCGGCGCCTTGCGACCCGCCTGACGAGCCATTAACAGCCTTCCGCGATGCCGTCCAAGGCCGAGGGGTGTTGCGATCTTGGTGGCGCCAAGGATAGCTCAATCCCGCCAGAAGTCCTTGAACCGGTTCGGCGCCAGCGCCGTGTAGACCGCCGTGCTGGTGATCGACCGGTGCCCGAGCCAGCCCTGGATTGCCCGGGTGTCGTGCCCATTGTTCGCCAGCGCATAGCCGCAGGCGTGCCGGAGCATATGCGGGTGGACCTTCAAATCCAGGCCGGCGACAACCGCGGCCCGCTCCAGCATCCGGGCGAAGCCGGCGGTGGTGAAGGGCGATCCCCGCTCGCTGACGAAGACGAAAGGCGAGGACGGGCTTTCGCGCTTGAGGCGCCGCAGCGCCCGCAGTTCCTCGCCCTGGATGGGATGCGTGCTCGGGGTGCCGTTCTTGACCCGGCGAACGTGCAGCACCGCGGCACCGAAATCGATCTGGTCCCAGCGCAGGTCGCACAGCTCGGCGGCCCGGAAGCCATGACGGAACGCCAGCAGGATCATGGTGGCGTCGCGATGCCCATGCCGATTTCCCTTGGCGGCCTCGATCAGGGCCTGGACCTCGCCCGCGGTCAGGTGCTCGCGGGTGCGAAGCTCGGCGTTCGGACGCCGGACCGGTGCAACTGTTCGATTTACTTCGGTTGGCGTGACCAGCCGCAGCGCCGACTTTGCCACGAGAAACCGCCCTCCCCACAAGCTGACTGTTCGTACTTTCGCTGAACTACGAACAGTCCGCAAGCGGGAAAGTTCAGGGTGAGTCAACCTGTCGCGCTGAGTCCTTGAAGGCCACGCCGTCTGCTGCCCGCGCCTGACGCTGCTGGTAATCCCTGACCGAACGAGCGGGTTGTCCGGTTACCAAGCTGCACCGGCTCCCAGGTGGCTTCAATCACTCGGTCGGGAAGGCCCAATCTGACCGATACCGAAGTCTGTTCTAAGATATATCTTTACATTAAGATATATCTTGAATATATCCACGGCACCGGGGCGATCCTGCTCCGGCTTTTATGGAAACCAACGTAAAAATGCGTCATCACAACCACAAACACCGCGACCACGAACATGGGGAGCGCCGGTTCGCCCGCGATCCGCTCGACGGCGGCGATCGCTTCGGCGGACGCCACCGCCACCAGCACGGCGGTGGACGCCGCCGGGTGTTCGATCACGGCGACCTCCGCTTCATCTTGCTGTCAATGATCGCGACCAAGCCGGCCCATGGTTACGATCTGATCAAGACGCTGGAGGACCGCATGGGCGGGGGTTACAGCCCGAGCCCGGCGTGATCTATCCCACGCTAACGATGCTGGAAGAGCAGGGTTACGCCACCATCACCCCCGAGGACGGCAAGAAGCTGTATCGCACGACTCCCGAGGGGCAGACGTTTCTGAAGGCCAACCACGAGGCGGTCGCCGAGATTCAAGCTCGCATCGACCGCATTGCCCGGGAGCGCAGCGTGGTGCCCGATCCGCGGATCATTCGCGCGATTGAAAACCTGAAGACCGCGTTGCGGCTGCGCCTGGCTGGGGGTGCGATTCCAGACGACCAGGTCCGTTCCATCGCCGCGGCGATCGATGCGGCGGCGGCGGAGGCGGAGCGACCATGACCACAGCCGAGCTTGAATGCGTATCAGTCGCAGTCCAGCCAGCTATCCGACCCCCCGTTTTTGTGAAATCTTACAAGCGGTCGGCGACGGTAGGGTGAGGCGTCCTAACTTCGCTAAACCATTGATTTGTCACACCCCCCAGTTTTGGGGGATGGAAAGAAATATCCCTGTTTTCCCCAGTTCGGTCCCCAGGAATTTCGGCATTTGAACAAGCGGCTATTGTCGTCATAGCCGACGATACTTGACCGATGTAGCGGCAGTTATCCGCGATGACACCAACCTTCGCGGTCGGCGGCCGGTACGATGTCGAACTGTCGCAACGCGAAAGAAGGCGATCGAGAAAGCAAGTACTCGCCTCACCCGATCAACAAGTCTCACTGACCGATCCCGATTGCCGTTCGATGGCGACGAGCGGACGTGGCAGCGGCATGGTCGCCTACAATGTACAAAGCGCGGTCGATACAGAGCACCATCTGATTGTAGCGCACGAGGTGACGAATGTCGGCACCGATCGCTCGCAGCTCGCACATATGGGGCAGGCCGCGAAAGCCGCGCTGCACAGCGATAACTTGGACGCCGTTGCTGATCGCGGCTACTTCAAGGGCGAGGAAATACTGGCGTGCGAGAAGGCTGGCATCACGGTGACGCTGCCCAAACCGCAGACCTCAGGCGCCAAGTCGGAAGGGCGCTTTGGCAAGCCGGATTTTGTCTATCTGGCCGGCCGAAGATGTCTACCGCTGTCCGGCCGGAGAGAAGCTGACTCATCGTTACACGGCCGAGGAAGATGGACAGAACCTGCGCCGTTATTGGACCAAGGCGTGCCGGATTTGTCCGATCAAGGATCAATGCACGAAAGGCAAGGAGCGGCGCATCACCCGCTGGGAACACGAGCACGTCGTCGAGGCCGTGCAGACGCGGCTCGACAAAAACCCGCAAGCGATGCGTGTGCGCCGCGAGACGGTCGAGCATCCGTTCGCCACGCTGAAGATGCGGATGGGCGCGACACACTTTCTGATGAAGCGACTGAAGAATGTCGCCGACAGAAATGGCGCTGAACGTACTCGGCTACAACCTCACGCGCGTGATGAATATCGTCGGCGTCAAGCCACTCCTGGCCGCCATGCGGGCCTGAGGCCGCGTCTTGGCGCGACCAAATCAGCCCGTGCAGATGACCTCAGGACGCCCACTGAACCTCGCTGGCTCGATTCTCGAAATTCCGCAGGTCGATCTGTTAAACCTTCGCCCACATCATCGTGCACGCAAGCTGGCCGCCAATCCCCGCTTTTTTACACAGCCTGGACCCGAAGGCGACATGATGCGGTTTCATGTTTTTATCGATTCTTCGGCCAGCGGCTTCGCAATCTCGTGGGCGCACTCGACGAAGAGCCGCGCCATCTGGCTTGGCGTTCGGTTTTCAGCTCGGCAACTGATTGAAGATGAGAGCGTTCTAACGTATGTTGCAGTGCGAAACGCAAAGTTCCAAAGTGCAGCCATCGGGAGCGAGCCATTGTTTAAAAGACCTTCTTCACCTTTCCGTGGTTTACGAGGCGCTTCAGCCGCCGCATCTGGTTTGATGCTCGCCGTATTGGGCGGCATAGCCCTTGCCCAGCAGGACAAGTACACTTTGCAAGTACCGAATGGGCTCGCGTTCTCCGAGTTCAGGGGATACGAGGCTTGGCAGGTTGTCTCCATCAGTCACGACGGACCCCTGCTTGCTGCGATCCTCGCTAATCCCTTGATGATCGACGCCTACTCGGCCGGTATTCCCGGCAACGGCAAGCCGTTCCCCGACGGCGCCAAGCTGGCGAAGATCCATTGGAACCCGAAAATGATGGAGACGTTCCCCGCAGCGACGGTGCCGGGCACCCAGCACGACATGGACTTCATGGTGAAGGACAGCAAGAGGTTCGCGGACAGCGGCGGATGGGGATGGGCCGTGTTCGAGTATGACGCCGCGTCCGATACGTTCAGGCCCGGCACCCTGGCTGACAAGCCACCGCAGGCGAACGACGCCAAGTGCGGGTTCGAGTGCCACACGATAGTGAAGACAAGAGATTACGTTTTTACGGAATACGGGCACCGGTGAAACGGGGATGGGCCGCTTCACGAACAAGATTGTCGTTATTACCGGTGGCACGAGCGGCATCGGTCTCGCAGCTGCAAGACAGTTCATCACGGAGGGCGCCACCGTCGTCGTGATCGGGCGCAGTCCGCGGTCGGTCGGTGACGCTCAAAATGAGATCGGCGCGAATGGTGTCGCGATCGCCGCCGATGTCACGAAGTCCACCGAACTAGATGCCGTCTTCCAAACGGTGCGCGAGAAGTATGGCCGGATCGACAGTCCTCTATGCCAACGCGGGCATCGCCAAACTCGGCTCCGTCGCGGAGACCACCGAGGAAATGTTTGATGACATTCTCGATGCCAACTTCCGCGCCGCCTATTTCGCCGTCCAGAAGGCATTGCCCCTCCTGAGCGATGGCGGTGCAATCGTCTTCACGACCTCCTGGTTCGTCGAGGTCGGCATCGCCGGAACCTCTGCGGTGTCCGCCTCAAAGGCAGCACTACGCAACTTCACCCGGACGCTTGCCTCCGAGCTGATCGGCCGAAAAATCCGCGTCAACGCTGTCAGCCCCGGCGTGATCGAGACGCCCCTTTTCGGCAAGCTCGGTCTTCCCGAGGCCAACGCCCAGGAACTCGCCCAGGCCTTGCTTCAACAAATCCCGGCGAAGCGGTTCGGCAAGCCGGAAGAAGTCGCGAAGGCGGTGGCGTTCCTTGCCTCCGACGAAGCCTCCTACATTACAGGTGTTGAACTCGCCGTTGACGGCGGCCGCACTCAACTCTGACCGGTGTCATCAGGGCGGGGCGCCGACGCTTCGGCAGGGGGGCCGTGCCACTTCTAACGATGTCGGCTTGTGGCCCACCTCTGCCAGAATTGCTCGGTTCGCAAAAGGGTCAGCTATCTGAGGAGCAGGAGACGCACCCACCGGCCTTTTTTCTTGCCGCTCAGCCCCAGCCGACCAGCGACCATTGCCGCAATCCCGGCCCCGGTGAAGTCTTGTTGTTCCGCCCTTTTGAAAATCAGGCGTAACCGATTGATGTCACAAGTGCACAAGGCACCTGCTTTTGAAGAAAAGCCTTATAAAATCAACATGGCGCGGCGGACTCTGACTTCGTTAATCTTGGTTCAAATCCAGGTCCCCCAGCCAATTGAAAAACGAAGAGAATTCTTGAATTATCGAATAGAACGGAGCGATTGTTTTACAGGCTGTTTTACAGATTTTGTTGCTGACCTGTTCTTTCGAATGGCGCCCCCAATGCCCGACCAGAATGGCATCATCATCAGGTCCGACGCGACCGTACCGCTCGGCATGCGGCGCCTCTTTAAGGCCGGCAGGCTCGTTTGGTCCGGTCCGATCGGGGCGCCGATCGAGGATGCCGTGTGTGACGAAATTCGCATGCACCCGCATCCGCGTGGCCTGACGGGTGTGCTCTTCCAACGGAACCGCAAGCTGCGCCGCTAAGCTCTGGTCCACTATGGCCGGTGGTAATCCCGCGTTCGGGTCCGCTAGGCGTCGCTCCCGTCTACAATCACGCGACGTATGAGCCTGAGAAGCGCGACGCGCTGACGCGGTGGGCCAGCCACCTAGAATGTGTCTTCGATAGAAATAAAATCGCCGAACGTATCCACCAGATTCGCGTGTAACGTATCCACCAGAATTTCGCGTGTAATGTCGCCCTGACTATGGGCTTTCGTTTTTCATCTACCGCCTTGTGACTTTCTGAATAACCAAGGGCCGCATGGGCATCAAAATCCAAAGCCGTGACCTTGTCTATCACACAAACCGCCTGTCCAGAATTAGCCCCATTGTTGCGTAGAGAGCGGAGCCTGCCCACATTGGCCCGCGCGATACCGACAAATGGCCCCTGTCTGGCAATCAGCGCCTTTATCACTTTGGCTTCAAATGTTTGCCTGTCGATGTGAGCGAGTCTCGCTAGCGAAAACTCGCATCTCGTTAGTTGCTTCCTTTGGAAGGCGACAGCTTTAACGCGATTGCCATCGCGTTCCGTTTTTTCAAAAATCGCAACGGAATTATGCACTTGACAAACTGCGTCGACTAATTCCACATGTGGCGGATCGCTCCCCAAAAAGCGGTCCACCGGCTCTGGGCTGCAAACCGTCGACAGAATCGATAAACGGCAAGGTAACGACCTAAGAGACCATCCGCGCCGCCATCCGGTGTCATTTCGTGTTCCTATAAAGGAAGCTCAGGCGGGAGGTCATGACTCCTTCCGCCTGGCTTCCCCGCCTATCGAAGGGCAGAAGGGCGGTCAGCCGCGGCCCACACTGTGGTTGCTCGCGCGAGACTGCCGCGGCTCCGGTTCAAACCACGCAATCGGTAAGCTGCCCTTCGCAGTGCCTTCCCTGGGGCCGGCAACGAGGGCAAGTCACGATAGACTCCATTTGTTCGATCAATCAACTTGTGCGCAAGCGAGACATACGTCGGCTCAGGCAGGTTTTGCCTTTTTGGATCGCTTTTCCTTTTGCTTCTTCATTTTCGCGACGTTCGTCTTCTTCCGCGATGATGGCAGCGCCGGATCAGTGATCGGCCCCGTTGCAAACGTTGCCCGTAGCGCATCCTCCACACTGAGGGGCGCTAGTGAGAGTGGCTCCAACTCTTTGGCTCGCTTCATTTCCGATCCACCAAGTTCGAAATCTTTCTTGTTTATTCAACGCTAAATCACGGTTAATGCGAACCTACAATGTGTAAGAGGTACATGCGTTCAGTTGTGTGGAGGTCATGGCAACGGACCCCAAAGTGATGGCTCAGATGTTCGCCAGGGAGATGAAGGACGAGGGGCGCCGAGAAGGACTCCTTGTCGCGGTCCGAACCCTGGAAAAGTGCCTTTCTGAATTGCGCAAGCAGGCTGGACTTTCACACGCTGCAAGGCAACGTAGTAAGCCCCCCGTGCTGCGGTCGAACGCGGACCAAACTCGCGTGCTCAAACATATACAAAAAGGTCCGGCAATGCGCGGCATCGAGCTTGTAAGGGCCTTCGAAGCGAGCGGACAACGGATCAAAGAACGGACACTGCGTACCGCACTACGTCGTCTGCGGCAGGCTGGCCTTATCAAACAGGATCGGCTGGGATGCTGGCATCCCGCGGGGGAAAGGGATCGAAAAATGAAATCGGCTTCTGGGGCAAGTGTACATTAGCCCCGGAAAGGAGGCGGCCCGGGGCGGCTGTTTACCGTTCCCGGGCCGTCGGATCACCACCATAAGTCCTTGGACCGTGTGGCGAAATTGGCAAACGCGGCGGCTTTGGGTGCCGCTACCCTTGGCAAGGGGGTTTGTGGGTTCGAATCCCACCACGGTCATCCCCGATTTGGCAACGATTTTGTTCGGTTCATTTCGCGATTGGATCGCGATACATCAGCCGCTTGCCTTCACCACCCTTGATAGCTTCTTCCGTCCGCACTTCGTCCGTGACCTTCCGCAAGTTCCATCGAAACGAGAATTCGTTGAGGTACTTCGGCATGTGCTGCACGCTGATGTGGTGGAAAGAACCGTGAATGCCGCGTTTCAGAAGGGCAAAGAAGCCTTCCGCGGTGTTCGTGTGAACGCCGTGGCGAGCATATTCGCCAGCGCTGTGCCTGACCGTATGATGGCCTCCAGCGAAGTAAGCGCCGATCCCGGCGTAACCGCGCCATTCGTCCGTATGGATCGCCGCTGACGGATCGACCGCTTCTACCAAAGCTTGTTTCAAGCTCTTGTGGCTCGCATCAACCAAGCGCTTGGCTCGCACTCGCCCGTCACGCTCAACTAGCGCCAGAACGGGCGTCTTTTTCGTCGCACGGCCGTAGCGCGTGTCGTTGTCTTTGCCCTTCCGCGGCTTGCCACCGACGTAGGTTTCGTCTGCTTCGACGATGCCGCCGCTGCCTAGCAGGCCGGCCAATGGCTCTTTAGACATGGCGTGACGAATGCGATGGCAAAGATGCCAAGCGGTTCGATACGATCCGAGACCGAGCTGGCGCTGAACCTGTAGCGCAGAGCATCCTTTCTTAGACGAGCAAAGCAGCGCGAACGCCATCAGCCATGTGCGGATCGGCAGATGGCTGTCTTCCATGATCGTCTTCATGGTCGCCGTGAACTGACCTTCGCATCCATGGCACTTGTAGAGCCCGGGGCGATGCGATTGGCCTTGAAGCTTGATCGCATCAACTGAATCGCAGTGCGGGCAAACCGGGCCGTTGGGCCAACGGATACGCTCGAACGTCACTCGCGCCTGTTCTTCGGTCAGCTTGGAAACGCCGGTCAGGGTCAGAGCCATGGCTTGCCTCAATCTTTGAAGCAAAAATGCCAATTCCCGTTCAGTTTGTCAAGTGCATAATTCCGAATCGCAAATATGACATCCTCCGCGCTGTCTACCGGACCAAAACCATAATTAAGCCCTAAATAATGCTGCGTAACCGTCTCGTCAGGACAGTCGGAGGCGGCCATCATTCGTGGAATAATGTTGATGTATCTCAAATCAATGCGTAGCACCGCGCTCGGGTTAGCGAGTGTACTAAAAGTACGCCACCCATCTAGGAAGCTCTTGCGAAAGGATTTCCAACCTGGATAGGGAGCAACTTGCCCATAGGCGAAGTGCATGTCGCCTACTGCTAAGTAGCGTGTCTTGTTTTCGCTTTGCAGTTTAAAAGCGGGGGGAGTCGCAATCGCGCGTGGAACCGCTCCAGATAAGTCGAACGCTGGGGCGATGCCGATCCGAGCACCCCCCTCAATGTTCGGGTATTCCGTAGAAGTCAATTCTAGAAATCGGGTGGGCCGCCCGACGCTCCAGGTTGGCGGCGTTGGGGGGTCAAAATCGACGTGACAAATTGCTTCCGCGACGGTTGGATTCGGGTACGTCGGGTGATCAGTGTCATCCGTCATTCCCGCGTCCTCCTGACATGCCATTTTCCGTTGCTCGCGCGCGCGCGGGCGCGGAGGGCACCAACTCCACGATCCGTTGCGGCGATAACTTAAGCTTTAATGCCGGGGGAGCCAAGGGAGGCGCGACACTGTGATGATTCGCACATTGAGTGTACTGCTTACTGACTTAAGCACCACAAATAAGCGCTGCTGAGGAGAGGACGGAGACGATGAACAAATGTTCATCCCGTTGTGGTCTACATTCCGCAAGACGTAGTTTGAAGAGGATTTCTTAAAGTGGGTTGGGTTGGTGGTTTCCTTGCGCTGCACCGTCGACGGCCACGTCAGGTTTGACCGCAAGCAATCGTGAGCCAAGGCCAGCGCGCCGCGAGATCGCGCACTGGCAACCGAGCCAGTCAGCGCCCCAAAATTCCGCGCCTCTGCGGGATCAGAAATCGAGCTTGCTTGCGGACGGGATTCCGTAATCGAACAGGTTGCGGTTGTTCTCGGCGCAGACTTCTTCCTTCATCGGCTGGTTCACCCGGCGGAAGCGCTGCTTCGCCGTCCACGGCTCATTGAAGGCATCGGGATCGTCGACCCGGAAGGTGACTTCGAGTGCATTGCCGTCGTCAACCAGTTTCCAACGCTCGACGACATGGAGCTTTTCGGTGTGCGGCGTGCGGTAGAGGTCGACGAAGGTTCTGGCAGTTTGCCCGGTCGTATCGACGACCAGCGTATCGCCTTCGTAATGGCCGACGGATTCGCCGTACCAGGTCGGCTTCAGGTTCGCCGAGTGCGGCACATCCATAAGTACGTGGCGCACCTGTGCGTCACCCTCGAAAATCATCGTCACGACCTTGGGGGTCTGAAGAAAGTAGATCGGCTCGAAACGGCTGTAGCTGAAGTAGGATGGAACGCCGGACGGCTCGCAGCTTGACCGCGGTGTATACGCGATCTTTCCGGCAAGCACATCGGCATTGCCCTTCTTCATCTGCTCCTTCACCCACGGCTTCAGGTTCGGATTGCTCAGATCGGAGATACGGAAAGTCGGCTGCACCCCCGCGCCGTTCTGAAAATAGGGATGAGCCGGATCAGCGCGGATCGGACCCGGCCGCACGCCGGGAACTTCGAAAAAATCGAGTTGCAGCGCGATCCACCCCGCTTGCTGCGAGGAAAAATCAGGCGGCGACCCGTTTTCTGCCATCGCGCCGGCGGCCCAAGTTGCGCATAGAAGGCCTGCGGTGCCGCCAAGCAGGCCTGCCCTGAGACCAAGCTTACGCATGATTGCTCCTCCTTATCAAAAAACAGCCGAGATGCTGTTGAAGCCGCTTCGCGCCAACCGGGCGCACGTTCGGGAAGCTGCGAGGCCCATTTGCGCATGTTCGACCCCGCCAGCTTACGCCTTTGCCCTTCGCCGGACTAGCGGATGCCCGCGCTGCCTGCTGCCGGTACGCGTTGTCATGCCCCGCGAAAGCGGGGCATCCAGTAACCCCTGGAGAAGAGATTGTGCACGCATTGCAAATCCGGTGGTTACTGGAGCACCCGCTTTCACGGGTGGTGACATGGATTGAGGCACTTGTTCACGGACGATGCTTAAGGCGGCCGACGCCTTCTTCCGTGAGGCCCTTTTTTGGCGCGATCGGATGGTCCGTTGGCTATAAAATGAATGACGATGCAAGATTCCCCGATATCGTCGATCACACTCCATCGAATCGCGCTACCCACGCGACGCGAGCACAAATGGGCCGGGCTCGCCGACACGATCGGAGGTTTTGTCCTCATCAGGATGGCGGATGAGGATGGACGCGCGGGCTGGGGTGAGGCCCCTGTCCTCAAGGATTGGGGCGGTGACTATGGGCGTTATTTCGGCGAAACGCCCGGCACCACCTTCAGCGTCACCCAGCAATATCTGGCGCCCGCGATCAGAGGATGCCTGCCGGGCAATATCGCCGAGCTGCATGCGCGCATGGATCGGGCGATCAAGGGCTTCCCTTACGCAAAGGCGGCACTGGAATTCGCCGCCTACGATCTCGCCGGCAGGCAATGGGGACTGCCGGTCTGGCGTCTGCTCGGCGGTTCGCACCGCCGGAAGATTCCGGTCACCGCATTCGCTCGGCTTGATCGGCATCGAGGAGGCCGAGCGCGAAGCCGCGCAAGTGGTCATGGAAGGTATTCTGACCGTCAAGATCAAGATCGGGGTGGAGGCGAATCGCGACGTGGAGGTGGTCCGGCGCGTGCGCCAGGCGGTAGGCGCAGGCATTTCCCTTTGCGTCGATGCCAATCAGGGCTACGCCACTGTCGGTGAAGCGGTCCGCACGTTCCGCCGAATGGAGCGGAGCGATCTCGCCTATTTCGAGCAGCCGGTGCAGGGCGTGGCGCGCCTTGCCGAGGTTGCGCGCGCAATCGACGTGCCGGTCATGGCAGACGAGAGCGCTTGGAATGCCCATGACGTGATCGAGATCATCGAGAGACGGGCTGCCCAGATCGTCTCCATCTACACCACCAAGCCGGGCGGTCTCTATCGCGCGATGGAAGTTGCGGCGGTTTGCACGGCCGGCGGCCTCGTCTGCAATGTCAACGGCTCGGTGGAAACCGGGGTCGGCAATCGCGCCAATCTCCAGCTTGCCGCGGCAGCGGCGCCCGTGGTGCTGTCCTGCGTCGTGCCGGTATCGACTCCGGCCGAACACCTGAAAGGAATTGCCGGCATCTATTACAAGGATGACCTCCTCGCCGCGCCGATGACTTATGCGGATGGTGCGATCGATCTTCCGACCGCTCCCGGTATGGGAATCCCGGTCGATGAGGCGAAGATCGCGCGCTACACCGTCGAGACCGCGAAGGCATGTTGAGCGATGCGTGAGGATGTCATTGCCAGCCAGGCGCACGCGATGGCAGAGGTAGGGCTTGACGCGATCGTTTCCATTTCTCCGGAAAACTTTGCTTATGTCACTGGCTTCCCCTCGCCGACGCAATCCTTGATGCGGTGGCGCCACGCCATGGCCGTTGTCACCGTTGACAAAAAGGCGGCGCTGATCAGCGTCGACATGGAAGCAAGCACGATCCGCTCGAAGGCCCCGATCGGGACCGAAATCGCCGTGTGGCGCGAGTTCCAGTTCGACGCGATGAAGGTTCTTGCCGACCTGTTACATCGGCATGGCCTTGCCGGCGCCCGAATCGGCATCGAGATGGATTACCTGCCGGCCGGCGATTACGCCGCGCTTCGCGCTTTGTTGCCGCAGGCAACCTTCATCCCTGCGCAGCACGTTCTGGCGCGGCTGCGGCAGATCAAGACGGCGGGCGAGATCGCGCTTTTGCGTCGCCTGTCGCGGATCGCCGACAAGGCCATTACCGACGCCTATCGTTCCGTCCGTCCCGGCTCGACCGAGATGGATATTGCAGCGACGCTGACGCACAGCGTCTATGCGCAAGGCGCCGAATATTTCAGGCTGATGATCGTGGCAACCGGCGAGCGAAGCGTCTTTCCAAATGTCGGTCCCACGCGTCGAGTTCCTCAAAAAAGGCGATGTGTGCCGAGTTCGAAATCTTCCCCATGATCGCCGGCTATCACGCGGGGGTCTGCCGAACCGCCGCGATCGGCCCCGCCCCGCCGGAAGCGGAGCGTATCTGGGCCAATCTGACGGCCTGCAAACACCTGTTGCTTCAGGTGATCAAGCCCGGCGCATCCACCAAGTGGATCTACGAAGTCTACCTCGACAAACTTCGTGAGCTCGGGCTGCCGACGATCGCCTTCGTCGGCCACGGCATTGGCTTGCACTTGCATGAAGACCCTTACCTTGGGCTGACGCACGACCAGCCGCTGGAAGCGGGAATGGTGCTCGGCGTCGAGCCGCTCGTTTATGAGACCGGCTTCGGATTCGGCATGCAGAACAAGGATATGATGCTGGTGACGGCCGACGGGTGCGAGATATTGTCCGATCATCTCGACACCGATTCGCTGATGATCATAAATTGATCCGGTCGGGTGCAGCGCCCGGCCAACTCAAGTTAAAAATCGCAGGTTACTCCGATGCACCGCCGCGAACTCATCATTGCCAGCTGCGCGGGAGCCGCGTCTTTTTATGTCTCGCACTCGTTCGCTCAGCCTGGATATCCGCGGCAGCCGATCCGCCTCGTGGTGCCGAGATCGGCTGGAGGGGTCGTCGATGTTGTCGCGCGGCTGTGGGCCGAAGCGGCGAAGCAGCGGCTCGGCAGCCTCGTCATCGAGAATCAGGGTGGCGGCGGCGGATTGATCGGCGCCGCCACGGTCGCCCACGCGAAGCCTGACGGCTACACGCTCCTGACCGGCACGACGAGCGAACTCGTCATCACCCCCCTGATCACGCCGAAGCCACCCTACGATCCGCTCAGGGACCTTGCCCCCGTCAGCCTGATTGCCGAGTCGGTCTCAGCTTTGATGGTGCATTCGTCATTGCCCGTCCATTCGATTGCGGAGCTTATCGCCTATGACCGGGCGCATCCCAAGTCTCTCTCGTATGGCTCCGCCGGAATCGGTACCTCGGCGCAGCTATGCGCGGAACTGTTCAAGCAACTCGCGGGCCTGCCGGATATCGTTCACGTGCCCTATCGCGGCGCCAATCCAGGACTTGCCGATTTCTATTCCGGCCAGCTGCCGATGTTCGCTGCTGCCATTTCGCCGCAAGTGCTCGCCATGCATAACCGCGGCACGATTCGCATCCTGGTGGCTGGAACAGACCGTCGGCTCAAGGCGGCCCCCGATATTCCCATCAGCACGGATGTGGGCTTTCCCGATCTCATCACCGTGCAATTCATGGGCCTGTTCGCGCCCGCCGGAACGCCGAAGACCGACATTCGCCTCATCGCCGACGTCACCGAGGACATCCTTCGCACGGACGAATTCCAGCAGAAGCTGATCGACGATGGCTTCGAGCCGTTATCGAACATGGGGCCGGAACAGACCGAAAAATTTGTCAGTGAGGAACTGGCACGCTGGACGCCGGTGTTGATGGCCACGGGCCTCAAGGCGGGATGATGCGCGCAAGCACGTTATCGGCGACATCCGACATGAGACTTGGCGCCAAACGGACGTAATCTGATCCTCTCCCGCAAGAGACGCGGGGGAGGATGAAGGAGCGCATGTCGGACTGCCGATCTGCTTGACCTCGAAGGCCGTTCACCTGTAACGCAAACAGCGGTGCCGCGGCGGGAAAACAACGATTGATCATGGACGTCAATGACAAACTGCACGCTGCGCTCGTCAAAGCCGGCGTGCGTCTTGCGGCAAGTCTCCCGGACGACTGGGTGAACGCGCTGATCCGCCGCATATCCGTGGACAATCAGATCCATCACGTTCCTGTGGGCCGGGAGGCGGAGACCATCGCGATTTGCGCCGGTGCGTTCTTCGGCGGCGTCCGCTCCGTCGCGATCTTCGGCAATACGGGGCTGCTTACCTGTACGGGGGAGATGGCGACGCTGTGTCTGCGCCACGCCATCCCGGTATTCTGCATCGTGAGCGGTCGCGGCTCGATCGACGATCACAAGGTCTATCAGGAGGTGCAGGGCCGGCGAACGATTCCGTTACTCCAGGCCTACGACTATCCCTACAAGATCGTCGATAAAGAGGAAGAGATCGACGATATTCCCAATGCGTATGAATGGCATCGGTTGCAAAAGCGGCCCTTCGTTCTGTTCCTGACGAAGCGGCTTTTGGGGACGAAAGCGTGAAAGCAAACCAATGCATGCAGGTGTTGGCGAGACACCGTGGCGAGGCGGTGGTGGTCTGCGCGCTGGGAATGGCGGCCAACGAATGGTGGGCGGTGACGCGAAGTGAAGACTCCTTCTATATGCACGGGGGGATGGGGTTCGCAGCGAGCTTTGCGCTCGGGCTTGCACTTTCGATTCCGAAAACACCCGTATGGGTCATCAACAGCGACGGCTCCTTGTGCATGAACACCGGCTGTCTGATCACGGAAGCGGGACAGCAGCCCAGAAACCTCAAACACTTCGTGGTCGATAACCATTGCTATCAGACCGTGGAGACGATGCCGATGGTCAACAGCGGTCTTGCCGATTACTCCGCTATCGCGCGCGGCGCCGGGATCGCTCAGGCCATCACCGTCACCGATCTTGCCGATCTCGATCGCCTGATGCCGGAGGTTGTCGCGACGCCGGGCCCTATTTCGTTTGCTTGAAAGTCGAGGCCGAACCGGACTACCAGCGCGCACCGCCAGCCAATTATGAAGGACCGGAGATGAAGTACCGCTTCGGGCGCGCGCTGGAGAACAAGCTCGGAATCAAGGTTTTTGGCCCACGCGGATTCTGACGTGGGCGCGGCCGATACGGCGCCCCATTGCGCGCTTGCATCACTCGGACGGCTCCTCATAGAGCTCGATCATGTTATTATCCGGATCACGAACGTAGATCGTGAGGCCATAGATTCCCTCGTGAACGTCGCGCACGAATTTCACGTCCGCTGCCTTCAGCCGTTGCGCCAGGGCGGCGACATTCTTGGCCGTGAAGGCGATGTGGTCGATCTGCAGGGGATCGGCCGGGCCGCCGGCGGTGAGCGCAATCCCCTGCTCGAACGGCACGAAAGGACGGCCATCCGCCAACGGCTTCGCAGGGCGTATCTTGAACCCCAAAAGATCGACGTAAAAGCGCTCCGACCGCTGGATGTCCGAGACCTTCAACAGCATATGCGCAAAGCCGATCGCGTGCGCGTCCGCAGCTGTTGTCATCTCAATCCTTCCTTTCATCGCCCATAACGCCAGCGAGGCCCCAATCCTCTTTGGGCACCTCCTGGATGATAACGTGCAAGTTCGTCGCCTTGGCTCCGGCATGCGTGACCATCGCGTCGGTGATGGCGCGAACCAGCGCTTTTTTCTGCTGAGGCGTTCGGCCTGTCCACATTTGAACGGTCACGACCGGCATCTCAAGCCTCCTCCGACAAGACTTTTTCGATTCTTTCGCGGATGCCGCCCCATTGGCTGGCCCCGACAGTGACGGGAGCGCGGCTCCCCAGCCCACGCGCCCAGACGCATTTCAGGCCCATACGCTTGGCCGCATCAAAATCAACACCGCCAGGTGGCGCGGATAAATCCACGATGAGCGTTGTCTTGTCCATCCGGGAGAGGACATCCTCACCGACCACACGGGTTGGAACAGTGGAGAAAAGCAGTCTCACCTCGCCAGCGAGCGCCGGGAGTTCGTCGAATGTGTGCGGGGTTGCGCCAGCCACGAAGGCGGCCGCACGCTGCTCCGCGTTTCTGGCAACGACCGAGGTGCGGGCGCCAAGCGCCACCAGATAGCGCGTCAGCACGGCCCCGATGGTGCCCTGGCCGACAACGCAGGCGGGAACGCCATGAATAGTGAAATCGGTATTTTCGATCACGACCTTCAACAGTCCTTCCAGGATGGCCGGCGTGCGCTTGAGCATCAGGCTGCGGTCCCACTCATATTCGTGCAGAGTAATGGACAGCGCCGCGGCGTTGGCTTTGAGGTTCGCATCGGCCCAGCCGAGGATGATATGCGCACGCGGAGCCATGCAGGACAGCATGACGCGATCGGGGATGACCGGCGACGGCGCAGAAGGAGCGAACAGAGCGCCGGAAGCAGCGATCCCGGGAATGGGGAACAGGGCGAATTTCGCATTCTCCAGTACGGCAGCCGGATCGGAGAGATAGGTTACGCCGGGAATGCCCGCATCCGGCCACGGGAATCCGTGAGCCCGCACCTCGGCGCCCGTCGCCGCCGCACGCCGGGCGATCTCCTGTTCACGCCGGTCGCCGCCGAGCATGCCGATGCGAAGGTTTGTCCAATCGACCCGCGGTGTCTCAGGCGTCATGCGGTCGCCCTCCAACCAACGTCATCAAGGCCTCGCGATCGAGCCCTGCAATGCCCATGCGCGCAGCGGTTCGGCCGCTATCCGTCGGATCGAACGCGATCAGAATTCGTCCGACATGCAGCAACGATGTTGCCAGCGGCACCTCTACTTTCGCGATACCGGCCAGGACCGTGAAGGGCAAAAGTCCGTAGCAGATGTCTTCTCGATAATACCGGTGCTGCAGCGAATCCGGCGCGCTGATTTTCCGATTGGCGACGCCGGACGAAATTGCAGCCGCGAAGTCATCGAGATCGGCGACGGAGGTTTCAACGGTACCGATCGCCTGCATTTCCGTCGTGAGCGATGGCAGATCATGATTGAACGCCTGCGCCACCGCGCGGCGCTCATCGTCGAGCGCGTGCATGATTCGCGCCACTCCCGGCGTCATCCCCTCAACATAGAAGGAGAATCCCCCGTTGGTCGCCTCGACCCAGGCCGCGCCGAGAACTGCGCCCGGAACGTGGAGGACCACGTTCACATTGGCAAGATCGCATGCGAGCACGTTCGGCATCAAACGCGCGGCCGGGAAAAGCCTCATGGCGCGCGTGGCCGCCTCGTCGGCACCCGGCAAAGCCGCGAGCCGCACGCTCTTGGCCTTCCCCGTGACGGTGACGCAGCTTGGCTCGTATTTACGCGCCACATAGGTGAGTGTGGAAAATTCTGCGATGGCCGGTGGCGTGCGTCCCAGTCCGAGGAACGTCCGCCGCACTTCCAGCGCGCCGCCCGTATGTCCGGGATTGAGCAGAACCGGCACGTTGGAGCCGATATGCGCCAAGCCGCGCGCTATCCCTCCATGCGCAAATGTTGGTGTGCAGATCACGATCAAATCCGCGCCGGCAACCGCCGCTTCGAGGTCGGCCGTCATCAGTGCAGGCGTCGCAATGCCGCTGCCGAGAACTCCCGCGAAGGCGATACCCCCCTGGTTCTGAAATGGCGCCAATGTGTCCGGGTTGCGAGTCCAGAGCCGCACCTCATGCCCTGCTTCCACAAGCTCTACAGCTGCGGCCGCGCCCCCCGCGCCCGCCCCGGCGATCGTGACCCTCACCGTGATCTCCCAGTGTTGCTGTACCGAAGCTGTCGCCTTTGCCCGACGTTTTAGAAAATTCCGCTACACGCTGGCAGCGCACGCAGCAAGACACATGGCGGCAACAGCATCGATCGACCCAATCGCACGGTTCCCAGGTGATCCGCGCTGCGGTACCCTGGCTTGACGAACGCGACGGATGATACGGATCATCATGCGACGACGCGATTTCATCGTAGGATTGGGCGGCGCGGCGGCCTGGTTACGTCCGGCTCTGGCGCAGCCGGCCGCAATTCCAGTGGTCGCCCTTATCAATAACGGCTCGGAAGAGGCCTCGCCGCGTTTCAGGACCGCGTTTCGCGCGGGCCTTGCCGAGTCAGGATATATCGAAGGACGGAACGTTTCGGTCGAATACCATTGGCTGGAAGGCCAACTGAGGCAGGTTTCGGCGCTGGTCGCCGATCTCGTGCGTCGCCGCGTGGCCGTCATCGCGACACCCGGCTTCACAAGCGCTTCGACGGCGGCGAAAGCTGCCACCAAAGCGATCCCGGTGGTTTTCGGCGTCGGCGAGAACCCGGTAAGCCTTGGCTTGGTCGCAAGTTTCGCGCGGCCGGGGGGCAACGCGACAGGCGTCAATTTTTTGATGCAGGAGATACTGCCAAAGGTGCTCGGGCTGCTGCACAATTTGACGCCCAACGCGGACCGCATTGCAGTTCTGGTGAACCCCGCGACCACCAAAGAGACCCAAGAGAGGGAGTGGGATACGGTCCAAGAGGCCGCTCGTGCCCTGGGATTGGTGACCGACCTCGTTCACGCAACCAACAGCCGCGAGATTGAACAGGGTTTCGACACCATGGCGCGCGACGGTGCGAACGCCCTCTTCATTCTACCTGATGGATACTTCGCCAGCCGTCGTGTTCAATTGGCCACGTTTGCCGCGCGCCATGGTATTCCAGCGGCCTATGTTGACCGCGCCTTCCCCGAAGCCGGCGGCCTTATGAGCTATGGTGCCGATCTCGCCGACATGTTCCATCAGGTGGGCGCTTATGCGGGTCAAATCCTTAAGGGAGTTAAGCCCGCCGATTTGCCGGTCGTGCAACCGACCCGATTTGAATTCGTCATCAACATGCAGACTGCGAGATTGCTCGGCATCGAAGTGCCGGCGACATTGCTCGCTATCGCCGATAAGGTGATCGATTGAGCCGGCGGTTAAATTGCGAATGACTTCAGCGGGGTCCGGAGAAGACCGTTCAGGGTGAATTGCGGTTCGCCCCGGCCCCCCCGCCGCCTCCGCCGATGAGCCGCTCGATGATGGAACGCACCGGCTCTCAACTCCGCCGATCCTGCAAAGCGTCGAGCAGCGGCCCGGCGGCACCTGACCGGAGCAGAAGGGTTTGCGTATCGGGCAGCATCAACGGGCTTTCCCACGGCCCCTGGACCACGAACGGCAGATCGAAGCTCTGGGTGGTGTCGGCGGCGGGGATCAGCGTCGCAATGCCAGCAAGGTTAAGGTCGCGGTCAGGGATCGAAGTTGTGCCGGTGAGCGCCAAATGAAGGCTTGGCCCCTCGAGATGCGTATCTTCGGCGGTTGCCACCCCATCGGTGATTTGCAATGCGATATTGAGCTTATCGAACGAAGTACGCCCGCTGCGGAAGTCGCCATTTCCCGAGAGTGGGCTGCGTTGCAGACGCCGCAGAAGCTGATCAACGCTGATCCCGGTCAGAGCACCTTGCTTGGCGACGATATCGGCGGTGCCCTTCAGGTGACCGGCGACTTCCTGCACGTTACTGCCGCTGCTTTCCACCGCAAAAGAAAGCGTCCCCGTGCCTTCGAGGCGGCGGACACCGATGAGGTCCGCCAAGCACTTCGCCATATCTACGTCGGCGAACTGCATCTGCGATTTCAACTCCGCTCCGCTGCCTGCTTTCGTCACCGCGACCGTGCCGGTGACGACACCGCCAAAGGACTGAGAATTCGCCGACCGTTACGATCATCTGGCCCGAATGCAAAGTTGCGGCAACGGCGGTGCGGCCGAGTTGCGCGTGCGTGAAATGGACGCCGGCCGCCGATAGCCGCAGATCGGCCTCCCAGTCGCTTAGCCAATCGAGCGTGAAAGGACTATGATCCCAATCACGGGGGCTTTCCGATATGAGGCGAAGCGATGAAACGTAAGGGCTGAGGTCGAGTGTATCGACGGCCAGCGTTCCCTGAATCAACTGGCGGCCGGTCGCCTCGTAGGAAAGCGCGCCCTCGGCGACGTTGCCGTCGAGCTCGATATTGAGACTGGAAAGCGCGATCGTGCCGCCGGCGAGCGAGGCATGGGAACTTCAGCGCAAACCTGCCGAGCCCCCCTCCGGGAAGCGACCGGTTTCCGCTCCAACGCAGCACCTCGCGCAACGAAGCCGCATCTGCCGCCAAGGTGCCGTCCATCTTGAGCGACGGTTCATAGCTCATCGCGCCGTCGAACGCGGCCTTGAGAACGCCCGCGCTGGCCCGCAACTTCACCCCGGAATTGTCACCCGCAAGCGCTGCCGGGAAATCGGCAACGCTGACGCTCGTGTCGACCTTCTCATTATGCCAGACGAATTGGCCGGTGGCGGCAAAGCTCTTGGCTATCTGGGGCCACGCGAGAGATAATTCGACGTCATCGAGTGTCTCGCTGAAGTTGCGCGCCGGGTTGTTGACCGCGATGACCCCGTCATTGATCCTGATTTCCGAGAACGACAAAACTCGCTCATCGCGCGGCGCATTCGGCTGCAAGGCACGCGCCAATGTATCGATGAGCGGCGACCAGTTGGTACGGCCGTCCGCCGCGAGCGTGACGTTGATGCGCGGACGCAGCAGCGCAATATCCGCGATCTCGATCCGCCCCGCCAGCAATGAGGTGAGGCGGAGATGTGCTGTCAATTCCGCCGCAGAGAATGCCGGCTCGTCGGCGGTCGGTTCCCCGAGCATCACATCGGAAAAGGTGACCGTCGCCGCCGGGAACATCGAAATCGAAACCGGCCCGCGCAGGACCGGGTCAAGGCCGGTGATCGCCCGAATCTCGCTCGCCACCGCATCGCGGACGGTGTCGGCCGGCACCATCAGAAGTCGCTCCCGCAATGGTCGCAATGCAGGCGGCAACGACAATTCCGGTCAGGGTGGCAACGCGCTTTATGGATTTAGAAGCAGCCACGAGGAGATCCAGTCATTATGGCCAAGGTGGGTTCTGGAACTTTTGGCGCTCATCGCCGTGAGGTCACAGCGTGAGAAGATGCCTGCAAGCGAAAACGCAGACCACCTCGCCGATCGCGGCGAACAGCGGCAAGTCGCGGAAACAGTGTGGATCGCAACCAAACTCTCCCTTTCCGGCAGGCCGAAATCCGCCCGATCCGAAATCTGCTCAATAATAGGATGATCTCAGGCGACGCGAAAACTGCATCCCGACACCGCCACTGTGGGTGAGCTCTGTGTCGCTTTCGTGGCTGCTTCAGCGGCCGTCAATCGGGGCGATTTCGCAGCCCGAGGCGATAAAGTCCGTGGCTGGAGAGGTGCCGCCTTATTCGGCGACGCGTTCGCCACACCCTCCCTTGAGGAACCTTCCTCACATTTCGTCGCGGAGCGGGATACTGCGAATTTCCCGGAGCGACCGCTTAAATGGAACGGGCCGGCCCGGATTCACTCGGCGATACCGAGACGAGCGAACTCGTCGGCAATGCCGGGATCGATTGCCTTGGCGGCCCCGATGTCGGTGCCGCCTGCGGGGTTGCCTGTGCGCAGCCGGGCGATGCCGCGCATATAGAGCGAACTCGCCTGCAACGGATTGCGGGCCAGTGCCGCGTCATAGTCGGCGATCGCCTCGGCGAGGCCACCGAGTTTGAAGCTGACAAAGCCGCGGCTATCGAGTGCCTCGGGATCGTTGGGGTCAAGCCGCAGCGCCTCGCTGCAATCGGCAAGCGCGCCTTCGAATTGACCGAGCGCCGCGCGATCCCAGCAACGATTGTTCCAGGCTTTGGCGAAACGGGGGTTCAGGGCAATGATTCGCCCGTAATCCTCGATGGCGCGCGCATACTGGCCCTGCCGCTCGTAGGCGTCGCCGCGCTCGGCAAGCGCCTCCATCTGGCTGGGGGCAATTTCGATCGCGCGCGCGTAACTTGCGATCGCGTTGTCATACTCCATCATGCCGTAATAGGCGCGACCGCGGCCGATCAAGGCGTCGACATTGCTTAAATCCGTGCCGATGGCGGCGTTGTAGTCGGCAATCGCCCCCCGGTAATCGCCGTTGCGGAAACTCACATTGCCGCGGCCGACCAGCGCGTCACCATTGTTCGAATCGATCCGGAGCGCAGCCTCATAATCCGCGCCGGCGTGGGAATAGTCCCGCCGCGCATAAGCAAGATTGCCACGGCCCAGATAGGCGTCCGCATCGCGCGGATCGAGGGCAACGGCGCGATCGAAGTCAGCCATGGCGCGTTCGCCGTCGCCCTTGCTGGCGAACGTGGTGGCGCGGTTGATGTAGTAGAGGGCTTTGGTCGGATCGAGGTGCAAAGCCTGGTCGTAATCGGCGATGGCGCGGTCAAAATCCTGCTTCAGGAAGAAAACATTGGCGCGGCCGGCGAACGCGTCGGGATTGGCGGGCTCGCTGTCGACCAGCCGATCGTACTCGGCGACGGCAGCCTCATAGTCGGAAGCTGCAAGCTCGCGCTCACCCTTTGCGGAGTGCGCATTGCCCCGGCTGAGATGCGCGGCCGCCGCGTCGCGCCGCTCGCCTTCACCCCGCGCAAACGTATCGATGAAGCTGGTGCAGGCGGCGATCACCGCATCGGGCGCACCCTCTGCACCTTTGCCGAGGCAGCCGTCGCGACTTGTCTGGGCGCCCGCGGGTGGTCCGGCGAGCAGCATCGCACCAGCGGCGACGCCAATGAAAGCAGCGCGTGATCCGTTCATGGTTCCTCCCGAACTTCCCGTGTCCATCGCAGATCGCGCAGCAACCTGCCAGCGGTGCGTAGGTCCTACAGCGGGACGTCATGCGCTATCGGAGCTGCGGAGCCAGCGCGTAATCGGCCTCGGTCCGCGCGCGAATTTCGTCCTTGGTGACCCCGGGCGCGATTTCCACCAGCATCATCCCGTCAGGATTTTTTTTCGCCAAAGTAAAAACAGCGAGGTCGGTGATGACCATGTCGACAACACCGGCTCCGGTCAGCGGCAACGTGCATTTGTGCAAGAGTTTGGGCTCGTCTTTGGCGGTGTGCTCCATTACGACCACCACTTTCTTGACCCCGGCGACCAAGTCCATGGCGCCGCCCATGCCCTTGACCATCCTGCCGGGGATCATCCAATTGGCAAGATCACCGTTTTGGGCAACCTGCATTGCCCCCAGCACCGACAGGTCGATATGGCCGCCGCGCACCATGGCGAAACTTTCGGCCGAAGAGAAATAGCTCGTGGTCGGCAACTCGGTGACAGTCTGTTTTCCCGCATTGATGAGGTCCGGGTCCTCCTCGCCCTCATAGGGGAACGGACCGGTTCCGAGCATGCCGTTCTCGCTTTGCAACTGCACATTCATCCCGGCTGGGATGAAGTTGGCGACAAGCGTCGGAATTCCGATTCCGAGGTTGACGTAGAAGCCGTCGCGCAACTCCTTTGCCGCGCGCTCGGCCATCTGCTCTCTGCTCCAAGACATGGCCGACTCCGTCAGGCGCGCCTGCGCACCGTGCGCTGCTCGATGTGCTTGGGTGCGTTCGATAGGTGAACGATGCGCTTCACGTAGATGCCGGGCGTGACGATGCAGTCGTGGTCGATTTCGCCCGGCGCAACCAGATGCTCGACCTCGGCGACCGTGACCTTGGCTGCCGTCGCCATCACCGGGTTGAAGTTGCGCGCCGTCTTGCGATAGACGAGGTTGCCTTCGCTGTCCCCCTTGAAGGCGTGAACGATGGCGAGGTCCGCGACGATGCCAGTTTCCATGATGTAGGTTTCGCCGCCAAAGTCCCGCTGTTCCTTCCCGTGTGCGATTTCCGTGCCGGCGCCGGTGCGGGTGAAGAAAGCGGGAATACCAGCCCCGCCGGCGCGAATGCGCTCTGCGAGCGTGCCCTGCGGATTGAATTCGATCTCCAGCTCGCCGGCGAGGTATTGCTGTGCGAACAGCTTGTTCTCGCCAACATAAGACGAGATCATCTTTTTGATCTGCCGACTTTCGAGCAGGATGCCGAGACCGACGCCGTCGATCCCTGCGTTGTTGGAGACGACGGTCAGGTTCTTGGCCCCCGAATTCGCGGACGGCAAGAATGAGCGTCTCCGGTATGCCGCACAGGCCGAAGCCGCCGGCCATGATCATCATGCCATCCTTGAGCAGTCCGGCGAGCGCGGCCCGGGCATCTGGATAGATTTTTTTCATGCGTAGCTTCTTCCCGAGCCGGCCCTCACGCGCCTTTCAGGCTCGCCGGGCGGTTGGGTTGCTGGCACCCCAAAGTATCAGCGGGCTGGAGCGGTGATCACTGAGGCACCTGCGCGGTGCGACCCGGATGCGCTCTCCTCGTCGGCCCGCTTGCCGCTTCGCATTGTTCAGGAGCAACGAACGGTCCTGCCCCGCGGGATCATGGCTTCAGTGGGCCGGCGGAGGCGTCGAGGCAGGGGTCGTGCTCTCCGGTCCTTCGCCGACGATCAGCAGCCAAGTCTCACCGTCCTTGGCGCCGTCATAATGCACTTCCTTGGCGAAGTGCGTGACATAGCTGCCGGTCGGCACCGGAACCGTGGTGTCCGGCGAGAAGGTGTTACCGGTCCCCACCCACCAGGTACCCTTGAGGACGGTGATGTAGCGATTGTTGGGATGCCAGTGCGGCCGGCTCATATTGCCTGGCAGCCACTTCAGCATTTCCACGTAAATCCCAGGTTTTTCGGGATCGCCGGCGAGCACGGCCGTTTCATTGGTGCCGGCTTCGTTCCGCTTC
The DNA here is from genome assembly GCA_963844635.1 of uncultured Alphaproteobacteria bacterium. Lineage (GTDB taxonomy): Bacteria > Pseudomonadota > Alphaproteobacteria > Rhizobiales > Xanthobacteraceae > JAJPKK01. The sequence goes on along the minus strand of CAWJPD010000003.1, from coordinate 1,586,058 downwards.
CACGGGATCTGGTCCGGCAGCTTGATCGATATGGCCTTTGGATTGAGCTGCTGTTCAGCAGCCCGGCTCGCGCTCGGCCCCATTGCGACGACCGCGAGGGCCGCCATGGCGACAAACAGGCTTGCGTTTTTCATGGGCTTCTCCGGGGTCTGAATGAAACATCGTCGCGCAATGGCCGCGCGCTGGCAAGATGCCCGCCCGAGCAGGCCGCACCTTCCCTCACGGCGGTGATCGCCTTTTTTAACTTAACAAACAAGGTTTTATTGATTTTCCTCGGAGAAACTGCGACAGCCCGGGGCCCGATCACACATCGCCACGCATGCAAACTGCCACCCGATCCGTTGCCGCCTTTCGTGCTGTTTCACCGTTCCAAGAGCGGTCGGATCGCGCGGGACCGCGGATCGAGGTTTTTGACAGTTTCGAAGCGGCAAAACCGCTGTGGGAGCGGCTCGAGCGCGCCGTTCCGCATGCAACCCCTTATCAACGCTATAAATGGCTTGCCAATTGGGACCGGCATGTCGGTCAGGCAAACCGCCTCAAGCCACTGATCGCGGTCGGCATGGACGAGGACCCCGTCCCGCTCTTCATTCTGCCGCTCATCAGCGAACAATATCAGCTGTGCACCGTGGCGAGCTTTGGCGGCGGAAGCCATTCGAACCTGAACATGCCGATCTGGCGACCGGATGTTGCGGCCTCGATCACGCGGCGGCAGGTACGCAACCTGCTGCGCGACATTGCGCGAGCCGCGCAGATCGACCTGTTTGTTCTGTTGGGTCAGCCCCTCGCCTGGCGAGATGTTCCGAACCCATTTGCATCGTTGCCGTGCCAGCCCTCCCCCGACGAAGTTTTCTTCAACAAGGTTGACCCGGCCTCGTCCGAGTTCAAGCTCAGGTTGCCGAAAATCATGCGGGAGAAAGAGCGCAAATTGATGCGACTTCCGAATTGTGGTGTCCGCATAGCCGAGACCACGTCGGACGTGGAACGTGTCCTCGGCGCGTTCTGGCTCCAGAAGGCCGCTCGCTTCGCCAAATTGGGCATTCGCAATGTATTCGACGAACCCGGCGTGCAAAATTTCATTCGTGCCGCCTGCCTCGATGGGCTCGATGAAGGCAAGCCGACGATCGATCTTTTCAGCCTGGAAGGCGGAGGCGAAATTCTCGCCGCCGCCGGCGGTGTCCGCGATCGGGACCGCTACTCGGTGATGTTCAACTCGATCACGACCGGCAGCCGCGCCCGGCTCAGCCCAGGCATCATTTTGTTTGCAAAAATCATCTCCGAATGTGCGCGGCGCGGGGTCGATGTCGTCGATTTCGGTGCCGGCCAGGCGACCTACAAGGAATTCTTTTCGATCGGCCGCGAACGTCGAGTCGATTCGTTCGTCCCGGCATCGATACGCGGCCACATTCTTGCCCCCGCTTTGCGGGCGCTGCACAGCGTCAAACGGACCCTGAAGACTAACTCGGTGGTGATGTCGGCACTGCAAACCGCGCGACAATGGAGCGGCGCGCGCGCGATCGCCATGCCGAGTTTCGCGAAATCGCAGGATTAGCGCACGCGGCCCCCCGCACAGGCTGGTAGGGTGGGCAAAATCGCCGGCCTTCACGCTTTAAACTGTTCGATTCTCAGTGGCGATTTTGCCCAGGCGGTCTGACATGATAGCTGCGACAGCGCGGGCAACGCGCTAATGCAAGTGGCATGGCCCGTGTATGCGCGTTGCCCACCCTCCGATCGATTTGAATTCCATCTGATCGGATCATGCGCTAGTTTCACGATGATCCGTCAAAAAAGGCGGCGGAAAGAGTTTGGCAGCGCTGCCGGGGAGGATGGCAATGACCCTGTACCAGATTGCAACATTAACCGTCGCGGGGCTCGCGGCCATGCTGCCGGATGCGGCGGCCCTCGGTCAGACCGCGGATACCGTCGAGGCCCACATCGCCGCGGCCAAGGCTGCCGGCGCCGAGCAGCATCCCGCCATTTTCAACAGCCTGTGCATGGCCCCGGCAGCGGGTCCGACCGCAGCCGGTACCGCGCCGCCACCGCCGCCCGCCGCCGCCAACTTCCACGTCGAGCCGGTCAAGGTCTTCGACAATTTGTACTTCGTCGGCGAGAAGGAATATTCGGCCTGGGCACTGACGACCCCGGAAGGCATCATGCTGCTCGATACGATTTGGGCCTACTCGGTCGAGAACGAGATCGTCGGCGGATTGCGCAAGCTCGGATTTGACCCCGCACAGATCAAATACGCTCTCGTCACCCATGGTCATATCGATCACGTCGGCGGTGCTGCATATCTCCAGGAGCATTTCGGCACGCACATCATCATGTCGGCGACCGATTGGGACCTCGTGGAAAACAGTCCGCGCATCAATCCCAAGCCCAAGCGCGACATGATCGCGACGGATGGGGAAAAGTTCACCTTCGGCGGAACGACGCTGACCTTCTACCTGACACCGGGCCACACGCTCGGCACCATTTCCGTCATCTTCCCCGTCACCGATAATGGGACCCCGCATGTGGTTGCTGAATGGGGCGGCACGGGCTTCAATTTCCCGCATTCGCGACAGAGGTTCGAGACATATGCGACTTCGGCGGCAAAGTTCGGCGATATCGTTGCCCGGGCCGGGGCCGACGTGCTGATCGCCAACCATACCGTGCTCGACGGCTCGAAAAACAAGATTCCGGCGCTGCTGGCGCGCAAGCCGGGCGAGCCAAACCCCTATGTGATTGGCAAGGAGGCGGTGCGCGGCTACGTCAAGCTCGCCGAAGAGTGCGCTCGTGCGGCGATGCTGCGCGAGTAAGTGTCGTACGGGGCACACGGCGCCGCCGCCTCGCGCGACGAGAGCACGAAACACATTTTCCCCGCGCGCCTGTCGTGTGAGAAAATGGCCGCGCGCTAGTGTTCCGGCACTAACGCTTGGCTCCCTCCAACTGTCATCGCCCGACTTGACCGGGCGATCCAGTAACCACCGGAGTGGCGTTTGAAAGTATCATTTTCCAATAAGACTTATAGGGATACTGGATACCCCGATTAAAGCGGGGTATGACATTCAATGGGGATTAAACGTCAGAGTCAGATCACCCGCGCCGTAACCCGTAAGGCACCCTGCGAAGAAGGAACGTTTCCTGCGGGCCACGAACGGACATTCGGGTCGAACAGGTTCAGGGCCGGGGAATAGTTCCCATCTTCGGGGTCAATAATGACGATACGGTCCGCGAGAACTTTTGATGGTCGATGAAGTCAGAGGCCCAGCCGATTGCGCCGAGGGCGCTTCCGGCCGGACATCTGCTCAAAACATCGGAGAACCCTAGATGAAGATGCTGGCCTCTGGCATGGTGCCAATGCCGTCGCGGCGTGTACGATCTCACCGGCCCGAAGCTGAGGGAGGCAAGCGCAGCACGCCGTTTCAGGCACTGCGCTCTGGGTCCCAAAGGTCAAAACTTCCAGCTGATCCCGGCCATGACTGTGTTGAAATCGAAGCTCGCACTCGATTGCGTCGTTCCATTTACGACCGTTGTTGTTGATACTGCTAGTTTGTTTGCTCGTGTAAATGAACTTGCAACGGTGTCACTCCCAAGGTCGACACGCAGATAAGATAAACTCAAATGATATTGTTGGTCCAGGCGTATTCAACGCCCCCACCATATGCAGCACCGGTTTTGATGCGCGACACACTCGGAGGAGTGCCGACGCTGTTAAAAACAGCTGAGTTTCCACCCCCACCGTTCCCAGAAGAGCCATTGAAAAAACCATCATCGGTAAGCCGGACGGAACCGTAAGCTAAGCCGCCGGTTCCGTATAGAAGTAGCCGATCCCACCCGTACCCTAACCGTGCCCGCACGGTTCCGAACCAATCGACTTCAGCAGAGGCAGCTGAACCCAGCTGAAGCCGCTCGCGCGTTCAGCATCATTCTCGCTTCGCTTCTCCATTTCCGCTCCGGGTCAAAAGCCGCGGTGCCGGTCGCCCGGGCAGCTCGGGACTCTCCTCGATAGCGGAGGCCGGGCGTCAACCGCCCGGCGTGGCACCGCTCGATGGGCAGAGGTTTCCAGTGCCTGTCATTATCTCGGCGCTGGTCGCTAGCTCGTAGGGTGCGCAAAATCGCCCCATAGGGCATTGCGATTTGGCGCGGCGACATGGCGATTTTGCGCACGCGGCCAGTCTCTCATGCCATAATCCGCCGATGTCGCGGTATCGACGTCCAAACATCGAAGGCGGAATATTCTTCTTCACCGTTGTGCTTGCTGATCGCTCCAGCGAGCTTCTCGTCGAACATATTGAACGCTTACGGCAGGTTTATCGTGCGGTCCATGGGCGCCTGCCGTTTGAAACGAATGCAATCTGCATCTTGCCGGACCATCTCCATGCCATTTGGACACTGCCGCCCGGTGATGCCAATTTTGCCTCACGCTGGAGCCAAATCAAAAGCGGATTTTCCCGCGAACTGCCTGCAACACAATCGAGGTCAAGGAGCCAAGTGCACAGGCGCGAAACGGGAATCTGGCAGCGACGGTTTTGGGAGCATGCCATCCGCGACGACGCCGATTTCGAGCGCCACGTCGATTACATCCACTTCAATCCGGTGAAGCATGGATATGTCACGCGGGTCTGCGACTGGCCGCACAGCAGTTTCCATCGCTACGCGAAGAACGCCCTGTTACCATCCGACTGGGGTGGCGATCTCGCCGAGATCGAGAATCAGTTCGGGGAATAATCGATCCGAAGGGTCGACCGCGTGCGCAAAATCGCCCAATGCCGTGCCAAGTTGCAACGCCTCGCGTAGCGATTTTGCGCACCCTACGAGCGTTCCGTCTGCTGGCGTCACGTCTGCTCCGGGTCGTGTGTCACGAGCATCGCCGGTCCAGTACCGGCGATGCGCAACTATACGAGAGATGAAGGAGGGCCCTTCGGGTTCGGCGATCAGGTGCTGATCTCAAGCCACCGCAAGCTGCTGCGGTCAAAAGCCGTGGTGGTGAGCGTTGCGGAAACGCCGGGACAAGATTCCGGCAGGCATGGTCGAGAGAGGCGAGCGCAAGCGAACCGCTGCAGAAGTGTCGAAAGCGGATTAGGCGATGTCAAAACCGGGGGGTGACCCTTCCTCCGGGATCAGTTCGGGAGATGCCTGAGACCGCCCGAGCGGCATCCGGCGTGTAGGCGGCGCGAAGCTCGACCAGGCTTTCGTATGGAACGTGAGAACCTGCGTTTTGTCACGCTCGATGGCGTGAAGGGACAAGCCGCAAGCGGCTCCAACCGCGAGGGCGAGAGTACCGACAGCGGAGCGCAGGGACGGAGCAGCCCGTAGTAGCGTCGAAGGTCCTGTAATGGGGCCGGAGCGAAGGGGCTGCGTTGTTCAGCCTTGGCCACTGGCCAACTGGAAACGGGAGGAGCCCGTGGACGAGGCAAAGCCGTTCAAGATCCCCAACGGGAGGTCTGGGAAGCCTTTCAAGCGTGTGAAGGCCAACCAGGGAGCGGCTGGCGTGGATGGACAGTCGATTGCGGAGTTCGAGGCCAACCTTTCGGGCAACCTCTACAAGCTCTGGAACCGGCTGTCGTCAGGGAGCTACTTTCCTCCGCCGGTGCGGCGGGTCGATATTCCGAAGGCAAATGGTGGGACACGGCCGTTGGGCATTCCGACGGTTGCTGACCGCGTCGCCCAGGAAGTTGCCCGTCGCTATCTGGAGCCGATCGTGGAGCCGGTGTTTCATGCCGACTCCTATGGCTACCGACCCGGCAAATCTGCGATCGATGCCGTGCGCAAGGCTCGCGAGCGCTGTTGGCGCTACGACTGGGTGCTCGATCTCGATATCAAGCGGTTTCTTCGACAGCATCGATTGGGAGTTGATGCTCAGGGCTGTCCGTCATCACACGGACTGCCGCTGGGTGCTGCTCTATATCGAGCGCTGGCTGAAGGCGCCGGTGCAGATGGAGGATGGCAGTGTCGTGCCGCGCGCGGCGGGGACGCCGCAGGGCGGGGTGATCTCGCCCCTGTTGGCGAACCTGTTCCTGCACTATGCGTTCGATACGTGGATGGCGCGGACGTTTCGCGCACATCCCATTCGAGCGGTACGCGGACGACATTATTTGTCATTGCAAGAGCGCCGAGGAGGCGCGAGCCCTCTGGGGCGCGATTGCCGACCGCTTCACGGTCTGCAAGCTGGTGCTGCATCCACGAGAAGACGAAGATCGTCTACTGCAAGGATGTGAACCGGCACGGCGACTTCCCGAACATCCACTTCGACTTTCTCGGCTTCCAGTTTCGAGCCCGGAAGATCATGTGGGTGAAGGCGGACAGACGCATCTTCGCGCACAGTTTCCAGCCCGCCGCCAGTCCGAAGGCGTTGACGCGCATCAGCCGCACAATTCGAAGCTGGGCGCTCCATCACCGCAGCGACAAGTCCCTGACCGACCTGGCCCAGATGTACAACCCGTGCATCCGCGGCTGGATCAGCTACTACAGCCACTTCTACAAGACGCAGTTGCGTCCGACCCTGAAGCGGATCGATGCCTATGTCATTCGGTGGGCGCGGCGCAAGTTCAAGCCGATGCGCCACCAGACCAAAGGTGCCAGAGTTTGGTTTGACCGGCTTCGCCGCGCCAAGCCAACGCTCTTCGCACATTGGGCTTTATGCCATGGCAACGGCCGAACATCGGGAGCCGTGTGACTCGAGAGGGTCATGCACGGTTCTGGGAGCGCGCGGAGGTGAAAGTCCTCCGGGCGACTCGTCAAAAGCCGCGGTGCCGGTCGCCCGGGCAGCTGGGGACTTCTCCTCGATAGCGGAGGCCGGGCGTCAACCGCCCGGCGTGGCACCGCTCGATGGGCAGAGGTTTCCAGCGCCGCAGGGCACAATCCTTTATTGCGCCGTTCGAAGCCAAGTGAGGTGCGCCGCCGCGTCGGGCTACGCGGACGGAATTTCAACCTCAACGTAGCTGCCAGATGTGGCGGCGTTCACGGCGGCAACCACAAACTGGACGTGGGGCTTTAATTCGGGCCATTGCTGGGTGCGTATGCAACGATTGCGATTTTTCGGCCTTCGAGGTTTTGTTGATATCGAATGTTTGTATCGGTCGTTAGCAAAACGTCAAAGCCTGCGGCTTCGGCAGCATCGAGGAGGTGGCCATTGTCAAGCTCGCTCCAGCCTTCACGGGCGGCGGTGCTAACACCATGGTCAATAAGGAACGGGCGAATAGGAACCGGTGTCGCTTGATCGAAGAGAACCCGCATTAAGGAAGGGGCGCGCACTGCGGTGTTTTATCCAGGCTTCGAGCCGCAAATTCTATCACCGCTTTGACCTGGTCACGGTTAAGTCCGTCGAACCATTCCATGATGTCATCAATGTTGGCTCCCGCCTCAAGGTTCTCGAAAATTGTCGTGACCGGCATACGTGTCCCTTTGAGAACCCATGCGCCACTGACCTTGCCAGGAACGCTTTCTACCGCGGGGCATTGTGACCAATCGAGATTTGCCATCGATTGTTCGCCTTTCTTCATGATAACTAACAGGTTTCCGGTTTGGCGTCACGACGTCCGGCTGCCCGGGCAGCTCAGGACTCTCCTCGGTAGCGGAGGACGGGCATCAACCGCCCAGCATGACAGGTCGTCATCAAGAGAGGGTCCAGGTCGGTAGCCTGATTACTATTCAACCGATATCGCGATAAGCTGCGCTGAATTTCGGCGCGGGAATTCATCAATGCGACGGCGCGAATTCATCGCGGGGGCTGGCAGCGCGGCCATCCTGCCGCTCGCAGCTCATGCGCAGCAGGCCGAGCAAATGCGGCGTATCGGCGTGCTATCAGCGCTGCAAAGCGATCCACAACAGCAGTCATTCATGGCTGCATTCCAGCAGGGCCTGGCAAAGCTTGGGTGGACGGACGGCGGCAACATCCAAATCGATTATCGTTGGGGAGACGCCGACATCGAGCGTATTCGCGCCTTGGCGGTCGAGCTTGTCGCCCTCCATCCGGAGGTTCTCTTCGTCGGAGGCACGGCGGCTTTGGCTGCGCTTCGACAGGCAACCCGTTCGATTCCCATCGTGTTCACCGCAGGTCGCCGATCCGATCGGCTTGGGCTTCGTTGCCAGCCTGGCGCGGCCCGGCGGCAATATCACCGGGTTCCTGATTGAAGAGCCACCTTTGGCTGGCAAAAGGGTTCAGCTGCTGAAGCTGATGGCGCCCGGCCTGTGGCGGGTGGCATACCTGTTCGATCCCGATGTTGCACCTTATGCAGGCGAGTTTTTCCGATACGCCGAAGCGGCTGCAGCGCCGCTTATGATCGAAATGATTGCCACTGCCGTCCGGGACGATACTGAGCTTGAGGACGCGCTAGCGGCATTTGCACGCGAGCCGAACAGCGGTCTGTTGCCGCTCGCAGACCCCTTCACCGTCGGTCATCGCAAGCAAATCATTGAGCTTGCAACCCGTTACCGATTGCCCGCAATTTGGAACGACCGCGGTTTCGCAGCCGACGGCGGCCTAATCTCCTACGGCATCGATTTTCCGGCTCGGTTCCGGCAGGCCGCGGGTTATGTCGATCGGATCCTGCGCGGCGCCAAGCCCGCCGATCTTCCGGTGCAGGCGCCCGTGAGGTACGAGCTGGTCATCAATCTGAAGACCGCACGAGCCATGGAACTCGACGTGTCAGCGGACATGCTATCTATCGCCGACGAGGTGATCGAGTAGGGGGTGCGCCAGCTTCGATGGTCGGGAATTGGTAATCCCGATATCGCGGAGATTCCTCAGCTCATCAGTTGTTGTGCCTTCGCTGCTGGCCTATGGATATCGCCGATCCTTTGAGGAGTTTGCGATGAACATCGCCGCCCCGCTGCCGAGACACAAAACGGTGCCTGTCAAGGTCGGGAACGTGACCGTCGGCGGTGGCGCCCCGGTCGTCGTCCAATCGATGACGAACACCGACACCGCCGACGTCGCCGCGACCGTCGGGCAGGTTGCCGCGCTCGCGCGCGCCGGATCGGAGATGGTGCGCATCACCGTCGATCGCAACGAGGCGGCGGCGGCTGTGCCGCACATCAAGGAGCGGCTCCTCAAAATGGGCGTGACCGCGCCCATCGTCGGCGATTTTCATTATATCGGCCACAAGCTGCTGGCCGAACACCCGGCTTGCGCCGAGGCGCTCGACAAGTACCGGATCAATCCGGGCAATGTCGGGCTTCAAGGAGAAGAAGGACCGTCAATTCGGCGCCATCATCGAAATGGCGCTGAAACATGGAAAACCGGTGCGCATCGGCGCCAATTGGGGGTCGCTCGACCAGGAACTGCTCACCCATCTCATGGATGAGAACGCGACGCTGCCCAATCCCGCCGATATGCGCGATGTGACGCGCGAAGCCATGGTGCGGTCGGCCTTGATTTCGGCGGAGCGCGCCGAGCAGATGGGGATGGCGCGGTCCCGTATCATCCTGTCCGCCAAGGTGTCCGCGGTCCAGGACTTGATCGCGGTCTACCTCGAACTCGCGAGAAGATCGGATTATGCGATTCACCTGGGCCTTACCGAGGCCGGCATGGGGTCGAAAGGGATCGTGGCCTCTTCGGCGGCGATGGGCATCCTGCTCCAGCAGGGAATTGGCGACACCGTGCGCGTGTCGCTTACACCGGAGCCGGGCGGGGACCGCACACTGGAAGTCAAGGTGGCGCAGGAATTGCTGCAAACCATGGGCTTCCGGGTCTTCGTCCCGCTCGTCGCCGCCTGTCCGGGGTGCGGACGCACCACCTCGACGACATTCCAGGAGCTCGCCCGGGAAATCCAGGATTTCATTCATGTTTCGATGCCCGAATGGAAGACGCGCTATCCGGGAGTTGAGAGCCTGAACGTCGCGGTGATGGGCTGCATCGTTAACGGTCCGGGTGAATCGAAGCATGCCGATATCGGCATTTCGCTGCCGGGCACGGGCGAGCAGCCGACGGCGCCGGTCTTCATCGACGGAAAGAAGGCAATGACCCTGCGTGGTCCGACGCTGACCACCGATTTCAAGAACATCGTCATCGATTACATCGAGCGCCGCTTCGGCACGGGTGCGACCGGAGCCGCCGCGGAATAAGCTTGTCGCGCCGGAATCGGACGCCCACCTGACCGTCCTGCCACCTATGCGCTTGCGCCCTGGCGGACGCCGCTTCGATCGGAAATAATCCGAGGATTGATTCTGCGGGAGGTCCGCCCAGTGGCGAGCTTTTGCCGCGATTGTCTGGCCGACGCGGCCGAACATGCTGACCGCTGCCGCGGGTGCGGGTCGCCGCGACTTGTCGGCCACCCCGAGCTTGCGGGCATGTCGATTGCGCATGTGGATTGCGACGCCTTCTATGCCACCATCGAGAAACGGGACGATCCGGCGTTGCGCGATGTCCCGGTCATCATCGGCGGCGGCCATCGCGGCGTGGTCGCGACGGCGTGCTACATCGCCCGAAGCTATGGCGTTCGCTCGGCGATGCCGATGTTCCAGGCGCTTGCGCTTTGTCCGCACGCGCGGGTGGTCCGGCCCGACATGGCGAAATATGCCAAAATCGGGCGCGCAGTGCGCCTGCTGATGGGTGAACTCACCCCGCTGGTCGAACCGCTGTCGATCGACGAGGCTTTTCTCGACCTCACCGGAACCGAACGTCTGCACGGCATGATGCCGGCGAAAGCGCTGGCGCGATTTGCGGGGCGCGTCGAGAGTGAGATCGGCATCACCGTCTCGATCGGCTTTTCGCAAAACAAGTTTTTGGCGAAGATCGCCTCCGATCTCGAAAAGCCGCGCGGGTTCTCCGCGCTCGCGGTCGCCGAAGCGCCGGCGTTCCTGGCGCCTCGGCCGGCGACCTTCATTTGGGGCGTCGGCAAAGCGATGGGCGCGGCACTGGCACGCGAGGGCTATCGCACAATCGGCGACTTGCAGCAGGCCGATCAGTCGAACCTCATGCGGCGATTCGGTTCCGAAGGATTGCGGCTCGCACAGCTGTGCCGCGGGATCGACCTGCGCACCGTGCACAGCGGTCGCGAGACAAAGAGTGTGTCCGCGGAGACCACGCTCCCTCGCGACGTGTCCGAGTTTCGCACGCTGGAACGCCAGTTGTGGGATTTGAGCGATACGGTTTCGGCCCGGCTCAAGGCGAAGGGGCTCTCCGGGGTCACCGTGACTCTCAAGCTCAAGACCGGCGATTTTCAGCTGCGCACGCGGTCTCGCTCGCTTCCCGCGCCTACGCAGCTTGCGGCCAAAATCTTTGCTGTCGGTCGCGAACTGCTGGCCGGCGAGACGGGCAGCACCCGGTTCCGGCTGATCGGCGTCGGCCTCAGCGGCCTCGAACCAGCCGCCGCCGCAGACCCCGCCGATCTCGTCGATCAAGGTGCGCAACGCGCTGCTGCCGCCGAGCGCGCGACCGACCGGCTGCGGGCGCGCTTCGGCCACGCTGCGGTCCTTCGCGGCATCGCGTTCCAGGACGACGAGCCGCGGCAATAGCTGCCAGCCGCCCGATCGCACAGCAGCGCCGCGGCATGCCGCCGTTGCACTTTCCTTACCATTGGCTGTACCGCCGCTTGCCGGGCAGCGACATTCGCGGAATAAGACCTGAAGCGGGGATGGGTTCAGCTTGATCGTCTCCCACCCGTTTCGCTTTGATTTGCGCGTGATCTTGTCCGAAAGCTCTACAACTTTTCGGGATCATGCGCTGGCGGAGGCGAACGTTCATGGATCTGGGATTGACCGGAAAGGTCGCGCTGGTGACTGGGTCGAGCCGCGGTATCGGCCGCGGCATCGCTGTCACACTGGCCGACGAAGGCTGCGAGGTGATGTTGACGGGCCGCGACGAGGCGGCATTGGAGGAGGCGGCCACGTCGATCACGCAACGCGGCGGTACCGTCAAATACCACCCGATCGACCTGCGCGAGGACGGCGCTGCGGAAAGCCTTGTCGAGATACTCCGCATGCGTTGCGGCCGTCTCGATATTCTGATCAACAACGCAGGTACCACCAAGCGCGGCGATTTTCTGACCCTGACCGACGCCGATTGGCGCGAGGGCTATGGCCTCAAGCTTTTTGCGCATGTGCGGCTGACGCGCGCTGCCTGGCCGCTCCTGCGCGAGCAGCAAGGCTCGGTCGTAGCGATTGGAGGCACCAGCGGGCGCATTCCGATCGCGGACTTCGCCATCGGCTCGACCGTGAATGCCGCCTGCGCAGCCTTTGCCAAAGCGCTCGCTGATCGCGGCAAGCCCGACAAAGTGCAGGTCAACACCATCCATCCGAGCTATGTCGAAACCGAGCGACTGTGGCGACGCATCCACATCGACATGGAAAACACCGGCAAGAGCGAAGCCGAAATCCGTGAATGGCACCGCCGCGACATCGACGTGACCCGTTTTGGCACGCCGGAGGATATTGCAGGTCTTGTCGCCTTCATCGTGTCGCCGCGCGGGCGTTGGCTGCACGGCGCCACCATTGACATGGACGGCGGCGAAATCCCCACCGTGTGAGCAGGCATGAATGTACTGCTGACGCCGGCGCGCATCGGCAATGTGGAGATCAAGAACCGCATCGTCATGCCGCCGATGACGACGCGCCTTGCCGACGCCGAAGGCTTCGTGACCGAGCCGTTGATCGCTTACTACATGGCGCGGGTCGAGGGCGGCACCGGCCTCATCACGGTCGAGATGGCCTCTCCTTCCCGCGAGGGGCGCCACCGGCGGCGCGAACTCGGCATCTGTGATGACCGCTTCATCGCGGGGCTGGCGCGGCTCACCGGCGCGATCCGCGCGGGAGGCGCCAGGGCGTCGATCCAGCTGGGCCACGGGGGCGGCCACACACGTTCAGACATCTGCGGCGCCACCCCGATCGCGCCTTCGGCGATCGCGCATCGGGTATTCGAGGTCACGGACGAGACCATCGTTCCGCGGGAAATGTCGCTTGATGACATCCGCGCGACGATCGCGGCATTTGCGGCCGCGGCGGCCCGTGCTGAAAAGGCGGGCTTCGATTGTGTCGAGATTCACGCGGCGCACGGTTATCTGATCTCGCAATTCCTCACGCCGTTCGAGAACCGCCGCAGCGACCGTTATGGTGGGACGCTCGAAAATCGCGCCCGGTTCGGCCTTGAAGTGCTCGCGGCGGTGAAGGCTACGGTCGGCATCCCGGTGATCTACAGGATTTCCGTTGACGATTATTTCCCGCAAGGCCTGTCCTTCGAGGAAGGGCGGCAGGTCGCCATCCGCGCTGCGCAAACCGGCGCCGACGCGCTGCACATTGCGGCCGGCCATTATCGCTCGCTTCCGTCCGGGGCGCGGATGATCCCGCCGATGCAATATGGGGAGGCGACGTTCCTGCCTTATGCGGCGGAGATGAGGCAGGCGGTCGAGGTACCGGTGATCGCGGTCGGCCGACTGGGCGATCCGAAGATCGCCACCGCGGCGGTCGAGGCTGGCAAGGCGGATTTTGTCGCACTCGGCCGCACGCTGATCGCCGAGCCGGACTGGGTAGCCAAGCTCGCGGCGGGCGTGACGCCGCGCCGCTGCCTTGCGTGCAATACCTGTATCGATGAGATGCGGGGCGGAGCCGGCATCGGGTGCGTCGTCAATGCAGCGGCCGGTCGCGAAATGCAGTTCGGCAAATCCAGTCCGCTCCAGGGCGAGCGCATTGCCGTAATTGGGGCGGGCGCCGCCGGTCTCACCTTTGCCTCTCTGGTCGCCGGCGCCAATCAGGTGACGGTGTTTGAACGCGAGGCGGTCGCAGGCGGCGCTTCCCGCCGCGCCGGCAAGGCGCCGATGTTCCAGGGGGTCGCGGCCGACCAAGCCTCTTTCGACCGCTATATCGACGCCCTGGTCGCGGCCTGCGCGCGCCAGGGCGCGACCTTCCACTACGGCATCGATGCTGTCGGCAAGGAAGAGTTGCTGGCGCCCTTCGACCGCATCGTGGTCGCGACGGGTGCACGCAGCCGCTTCGGCCTCGATCGAATATCGGCGTGGCTGCTCGACCGAGGTGCCGCCAAATGGCCGGGCCTGCGACAAATTCTCTCTGGCCCGCGACTGCGCAACTGGTTTTACGACAGGGCGCGGATGCCCGCCGGCTCGGATTGCAGGCGACTTGCGCGGGCCGGTCAGAAGCTCGTCGTGATCGGCGATGCCGCAAAGCCCGGCAAGGCAAGGCCTGCGATCGCCAGCGCGTTCGAGGCCGCGCTACTGCCGTGAGCGCAGGTGCGCTATCTATGGTTCGCTGGCGAAATCAGGTGAGGCGACGATGAGCGCAAGGATTGCTGCAAGCCCGTCCCGGGTCCGCTGCTGCTCGCGGGCGCTGATCACCGCGGCCGCCATTGCCGTCGGTTTTGGGGGCGTCCGGCTGACAGGCGGCGCTCCAGTGGCGCAAGACGCCGGCGTAGCGGCGTTCGTCGCCGGCAAGACAAAAGACTGTCCGCGCTGCAACCTCGCCGGAATGAGTTTCAAGCGGCGCAACCTGACCGGCGCCAATCTCGCCGGCGCGAACCTCGCTGGCGCGAGCTTCCACCGCGCGGTGCTGCGCGGAGCAAACTTATCCGGCGCCGACCTCACCGCGGCCAATCTCAACAAGACGGATCTGATCCAGGCCGATTTCAGCAACGCCAAGCTCGCCAATGCGATGCTGTTCGAGGCCGATGCGAGCCGGGCCAATTTCTCCAAGGCGAACCTGACCGAGGCGCTGATGGGAAGCATCCGCCTCATCAATGGCAGGCTCGACCAGGCGATCTTGACCGAGGCGGATCTCGAAGCGGCGCAGCTGAACGAAGCAAGCTTTGCCGCTGCCACGCTCAATGGCGCGAACCTCCATCAGGTACGCATGCTGCGCGTCAATCTCAGCGGCGCGATCGCGAACGGCACGGAGTTCACGCAAGCCAGTCTGCGCGACGCCAATCTCAGCGGCGCGCAACTCGGCGAATCGACTTTCTTCCTGGCCGATCTCGGCGGCGCCAATCTAAGCGGTGCCAACCTCAATCACGCGGTGCTGCGGTCGGCCAATCTGGGCGACACCAACCAGACGGGAACCGTGTTCACCGGCGCGATGATGCCCGACAACTCAATTCACCCTTGACCGACTCATTGGATAAGGTCTTGATCTCGAAGGGCTTTGAGAACATGGCGGATAGCGGTTGGGTCATATTCGATGCTGATAACACCCTCTGGGACGTGGAGAAGTTATACAATGACGCGAGAACGGCATTCTGTAATTATGTCCTGAATGAACTTAATCGAAGTGGTGAAAATAGGCGGCAGCAAGTCAGCTTTGGCTTGCTAGAACAGGTACAACGCTCTAGAGATATTCAACTTTGCAAAACACATGGTTACTCTACGTCTCGGTTCGCTAGATCATTCGAGGATACTTTAACATTCTTCATGCCCTTCGCGCCTGATACCGCACACAAACATGTCAGGTTTCTTGCGCAAGATGTTTTTGAAAAACCTGCGCTTGCCGTAAATAACTTAGATCTAATTCTCACTGAACTGAGCAAATCATATGCGCTAGCTATTATTAGCGCTGGAGAGCGTTGGGTACAAGAAAAAAGGCTGAGCCAATTTGGATTCAACGATAAATTTAAAGATATTCAGATTGTCGAGAGAAAACACAGCGCCATCTTCCACGATTTTTGTAAAAAGTGGAGTGTAAACCCAGAACGATGCTGGGTCATCGGAGATAGTCCGCGTTCTGACATTCTGCCCGCGAAACAGGCTGGGTTGCTAGCAATCCATGTCCAGGCAGCTAATTGGGATGCTGAGTATGATGAAGTACCGAATGATGTTCAGAGCGTCTCGCAACTTGAAGATATATTAAATATCTTGTTATGATTTAAGGTGATCGAAACCGAAAAGGCGATGGGAGAAGCGCACCGACCGTCGTCCTTCCCCAGCCGTCAATGAAAATCGGGGTGTCAACTTTAGAAAATTCCGCCAAGACCTGACGGCATGCACCGCAAGGAAATCGTACGTTTGGAATGTCCGTCGGCTTCGCATCAATGCAGGCTATCGCGATGCTATCAATCGTCCTATTTCCCGCTGCGATTGCTGAAAAGATTGCAGTGCGTTCTGCGCAAATCGTGAGACTGTAGGATGCGTTCTCAATATTTGTGCCAACAAAAAGTCTTCCACCCGCCACGACGGCTGCGCCTACTCTGTACTTAGAATACGGACTATATGATGCGGTTGCCGCCTCCCGAGCAGCTTGCACGAGATCAGCAGTGAGCTCAGATTCCGCGTTCGAGGCATGATTCATGGCTTAGTTCCAAGTCAGACGAAGGTCATCGCACAAAGCATACTAAAACCACACCAGCAGCCAGAATTGGGAGAAAAATCATAATAACATTAAGTTGTCTTCTTTGGTCTAACCTGTAAACATACAGTCCGACAAAAACAGAAACAGAAACAAAGGCTAGGTAAAAGAAGGGGGAAAATCTTTTAATCTGAAGGTATATGCCATATATTTCTATAAACCAGACAAAAGCAACAATTGTAGAAAGTTTGTGGCGGAGCCGGGTTGGCCGGCCTAAAAACGCCGCCACAAGCCCCTTAGAATATGTCTTGAGGCTGTTGTCGGCTATCCCGTAGTGTTCATGATACTCATAGAAAGTCAGAAGGTCCCAGACAATATACATAAAAAAGATAACGCATGTAAAAAACAAGAATGCTGCAACACCGTGCGAAGCAATTAAAAGTACAAGGTAAGCAAACACTATCGCAACGTCCATATAGAATCGTTGTGGGCGTTCGAGCGGCTTGGTCTCTAGAGCGGCAAAGTAGCCTTCCCAACTTTGGAGAATCAAGAACAGTCCAAGTAACAGAAAAATGATAGGTGAAACTTCTGTAGCGGTAGGCACCCTGCTTTGTTTAATCCAATCCATCTGAATGAGCTGATTCGCAAAGCCAACGCTTAATGTCACAGCGAACAGCCGCTTTAGCAAATCTGCCCGGTTTTTGGCTTGCTCGGAAGGCATGTTCTATGCCCTGTCAACTGAGGAAATTGTACCCCGCAAAGGAGGAGAATATTAAGGCAATTTGAAATATCCACAAAATTGCGGCGAATGTATTCATACTCGCGTGCTATCCCCCGGAAACTTGCCGGGCCTCAACAACGACCTCTCGCCTATCTTCGCAATACGAACTCACCGGATCGGAGGCGCATATTGAATGCCGCCCTTGGTCCACAACGCGTTGAGACCGCGCGCGATCTTGAGTTGCGAGCCCTGACCGACATTGCGGTCGAACACCTCGCCATAATTTCCGACCTGTTTGACGATGCGATAAACCCAATCCTTGGTCAGCCCGAGTTTCTCGCCAAAGTTCCCGTCGATGCCGAGCAGGCGTTTGATGTCCGGGTTGTCCGATTTCATCTGGCCGTCGACGTTGGCCTTTGTAACGTTCAGCTCCTCGGCGTTGAGCATCGCGAAATGCGTCCATCTCACAATGTCGAACCATTGATCATCGCCATGCCGCACGTAGGGACTGAGCGGCTCCTTGGAGATGATTTCCGGCAATACCACGTGGTCGTCGGCGCGAGCGAGCCGGAGACGGGTGCTGTATAGACCGGAGGCATCGGTGCTGAATGAATCGCAGCGGCTCGTCTCATAAGCCTTGACGGCCTCCTCGAAGGTCGGGAACGACACCGGTTTGAGCCGCATCTTGTTGGCGTGAAAATAGTCGGCGAGATTGAGTTCGCTGGTAGTGCCGAGTTGCACGCAAATGGGCGCGTCGTTGAGTTCAAGCGCCGAATTGACTTTCAAGGCCTTGCGGATCAGGAAACCCTGGCCGTCGTAATAGACCACACCGGTCGCCATGAGACCGAGCTGCGTGTCGCGCGACATGGTCCAGCTGGTGTTGCGCACCAAAAGGTCCACATCGCCAGCCTGCAAGGCGCTGAAACGGTTGGCGGCGCTCAAGGCGATGAACTTCACCTTGCTGGAGTCGTTGAAAATGGCGGCGGCAATGGCGCGGCAGAAATCGACATCCAGTCCGGTCCAGTTGCCTTGAGTGTCTGGCAGTCCGAATCCCGGCAGCTGTCCGTTGGAGCCGCAGTTGAGCTGGCCGCGCTTCTTCACGGTGTCGAGCGTGGCCGCGTTCGCAGTGCCGACAATCAGGACTGCCACGGCGGCTGCGATCCATCCATGGACATGTCGCTTCATCGAAATCTCCTTGCATCGAGCCTGCGGCAGCGGCATTCACCACGGCGGTCGAAGGACTTCCGCTCACAAAGAAACCCGCGCATCCGGCCCCATGCTCGGCCGCATGTTGCAAAACTTGCAAATTTCGGCAGTCCACGGGTCAATTGAGGCCGGTTTTGAATTGAGGTCAAGGGCTTGACGCTGTGCGGCAATGCCGAACTAAATTCCGCGTGCCGGTTGGGCAGCATGATCGATTCGGCGGGTGAAGCGCAATCATGACGAGCAGGAAAAACAAGCTCGGGGGATCGCCCCGGATGGCAACGCGGCTCGCCAATGCCGGGCGCGACCCGTTCGCCCATCATGGGTATGTGAACACGCCCGTCTATCACGCCTCAACGCTGCTCTACGAAAGCGCCGATGACTATCTCGCTCACCGCGGGCGCTACCAATACGGCCGGCGCGGTACGCCGACATCGGAAGCGTTGCAGAACGCGCTCGCCGAACTTGAAGGGGAGCAATGCCATTCGGTGGCGTTGCTGCCATCGGGTCTCGCCGCGGCTTCCGTCGCAATCTTGTCAGTGCTTCGCAGCGGCGACCACATCCTCGTGACCGACAGCGTTTACGGTCCGACGCGAAGTTTCTGCGACGACATCCTGCCGCGCTACGGTATTGCGACCACCTATTACGATCCGACGATCGCCGGCGGGATTGCCGCCCTGATGCAGCCCAACACCCGTGCGGTGTTCGTCGAAAGCCCCGGTTCGCTGTCGTTCGAAGTCCAGGACGTGCCGGCGATCGCGGCGGTCGCGCACGCCGCCGATGCGGTGGTGCTGATGGACAATACCTGGGCAAGCCCGATCTATTTCCCGGCTCTGGAAAAAGGCGTCGACATCGCCATCCAGTCCGGGACCAAATATGTCGGCGGACATTCCGACGTCATGCTCGGTATCGCCGCGGCGAACGAGAATACGTGGAAGCGCCTGGAGCGGACCGTCTTCGACATGGGATTGTGCGTGGGCCCCGACGATATGTTCCTCGGCCTGCGCGGGCTGCGCACCATGGGGCTTCGCCTTGCTCACCAGTGCGCGGCGGGCATGAAGGTCGCCCGCTGGCTCGAAGCGCGACCGGAGATCCTTCGCGTGCTCCACCCCGCGCTCGAAAGCCATCCGGGGCACGGGCTGTGGAAGCGCGATTTTACCGGCGCTTCCGGGCTGTTCAGCGTCGTGTTCAAGCCGGCACCGGTCCGTGCCGTGCATGCCTTTCTCGATGCGCTGACGCTGTTCGGAATCGGCGCCTCATGGGGCGGGTTCGAAAGCCTCGCCATACCCTTCGATTGTGGTCCGGTCCGCACCGCAACGTCATGGGCACCGGGCGGACCGACCGTGCGTTTCCACATCGGGCTTGAGGATGTGTCCGACCTGATTGCCAATCTCGAATCGGGATTCGCCGCATTCGCGAGGGCAGCATCCGGTTAGATTAGCGCATGATCCCGTAAAGTTGCAGACTTTTCGGACAAGATCATGCGCAAAATCAATGATAATCGAGCGGGAGGCAATTTAAACTGAACGCATCCCGCTCTAGCGTTGGCAGCCGACCGCGCATCCCATCCCGCCCGGCGGCTGTCATATGTCCGTGCCTGATCTTGTGCGCCGCTCAACTCCCGGGAATGACCCCCTTCGTCATCCCGAAACAGAAATTCGCGATCTCCCACGCGCGGGTAAACCAAACCCGGTCTCCCCCCTTCTCGACGCAATGCCTGATCGCCTGCCGCAACGGGCGAAGCCGAAACGGCTGGCCGACGATGAAGCCGTGCAGCGCCAGCGCAAACACCAGCGGCTGTCGCTCGGACTGTTCCAGCATTTCTTCGAACTGATCGACGATCATTTCGGCAAATTGCCGGCCGGTCTGGTCGCGGTGCGCGAGCGCGCCTGCGTCGTTGCAATTCCATCGGATAGGGGACCGACAGCAGCGGCCCGGCGCGCGTCTGCATCCAGACCGGCTGATCATCGAACGGCCAGTCGAGCAGGTGCGTGTACCCGGCTTCTTTGAGAAGGTCCGGGGTGACATTCGATTCGAGCGCTCCCGGCCCCATCCATCCGGTCGGCCGCACCCCGACATGCTTCGCAATGGTTTCGGTGCATTCCTTGATCGCGCGCTCCTCGTCGCCTTCCCACATCCCGCGCATCAGCTCGGCATTGGTGCGGCCGTGCCCGAGCACGTCATCGCCGCGCGTTTTTATCTTCTCGATGATCTCCGGGTAGTGATCGCAGACGCAGCTGTTGAGCAGGATGGTCGCCGGCAGCTTCAGTTCGTCCAGCATTTCGAACAGGCGCCAGTTGCCGATCCGGTTGCCGTAATCACGCCAGGCGAAATTGCGGGTGGTCTGCTGGCCGCTGCGGACGGGGTCCATGCCGCTGCCGGCGCCAAACGCAAAATGCTCGATGTTGAGGGCGATGTAGAACGCAAGCCGTTTGCCGCCGGGCCAGCTGTAGTCCGGCCGCTTGACGATCGGCGAATAGGAATATCGTGAATGGCTCGGAAGCTTCAGCATCGGACCCCCTCCTTTGACACCCGCAACGTTCGGCGTTCGGTTCACGAACTGCTCTCGCGCGGGACGCGGCGTTCACGCTTAAAGCATGCTCCATAGGGAGAGGTCGCGCCGGAAGTTTTTTGTAACAAAACCGACCAACGCCAACGAACCTGCTGATGACGCAAAAGGCAAGCCGCCAGGAAAGGGCGTCGACCGGCGCTTCGGTCTCATCACCAATACGGAATCTTTAGAATTTCAGGATAGCACCCGTCCTACGACATCGTCGGCGCGGGCGACGAGAGCTAACCCACTTTCTGTAAAGTTGGGCTATCGCATTTCCATCGCGCTTGCCGGCTTCTCCCCGCAGGACGGCAGCCCGCAACCAAGCATCCCCTCGACGGATTAGCGACAAGTCTGCAATTGCGCCGTCACTGCATCCTGCCATGATGGGCAATTCGGCAAAGATGGGCCTGGCAGTGCTGACCGTCAATCAACTGACGAGAGCTGTCTGCCGTTTGCCTGCTGCAGAAACGGCCACGCGTTACGAGTGGCCAACACGGTACGGCGCGTGCTCGGAATTCGAAACCAGGACCGGAAACACCCGCGAGCCGGGCCGATGCAAAGGAGAGGACAATGTCGGAGATCAACCTCAAAGTGATTGCCGCGGGCGAGGGCGGCGGCGGCGAAAACCAGGATGGGGCCAGCGGGATCGCTGGCGTGCTGCTTCGTCACACCGAGCGGAGCGGCGAGAAGATCATCCTGCCACGGCGGCTTGGCGAATCGCGATTTGGCCCGCAGCCCTATTACTATCCAGCTTCGCGCACCGGCGTCATGCCGCGAGCGGCTTCCTCGTCGGATCGGGGATCACCCCGTTTGCCTGAGCCTCGTGCCGGCGTCCAAACATAGAACGGGATGCCTTCACGTTAAATCGCCTCCCGCTCAATTATCATTGATTTTGCGCATGATCTTATCGAAAAGTCTGCAACTTTTCGGGATCATGCGCTCATCACCAATTTCGGACAGCCGGGCGACAGCTCCCCCTCAGGAGCGGACGAAGGCGATCAGCTTTGCCGTCAACACCTGCACCGTCTCGCCGTTCTGGTTCGTCGTGACAGTGCGGATCGTCACGGTGCCGCGGTCCGGTTTGGACCGGGAGGGCGCGATCGCGACAACCTCGCTCGTGACGCGCAATTCGTCGCCGGGCCGGACCGGCAACGGCCATGACATCTCGCCGCCCAGCCCGATGACGCCGGTGGCGATCGGCATGCCCCCCTCCGTGAGCATCCGCATGGTCAGCGCTGCGGTCTGCCAGCCGCTCGCTACGAGGCCTTGGAACAGCGTCGAGCGGGCGGCCTCTTCGTCGAGATGAAACGGCTGGGGGTCGAATTCGCGCGCAAAACGCTTGATCTCGGCCGCGGAGACCACCAGCGGGCCGGCGGTAAAGCACTGGCCGACCGCAAGCTCGTCGAGGTAGTAGGTGCGGGACGCCATACCTGCGTCGCGCGCTCACGGTGCCCGCGGAACCAACTGGTTCATTCCGATGCCAGTTTTCTCGCCAGTGTGGTGATTTTCGCGGGAAAGCGTAGCAGTTTCGGAGACTTCACTCCGGGCGGCCGTCGCGCGCCGACGGGTCGTTCAGGCGATAGCCGACGCCAAGTTCGGTCAGCAGGATTTGTGGCCGGTTCGGATCGGCCTCGATTTTCTGGCGCAGCTTGCGGACGAAGATGCGCAAATACTGCGTGTTGTTGACATGAGCCTGGCCCCACACCGACTTCAGAAGGTTCTGGTGTGTAATCACCTTGCCCGGATGCTGCGCGAGCACCTGCAGAAGGCGATATTCCTTGGGGGTGAGATTGAGGCGCTTGCCGTCGAGCGAAACGGTGCGCGCGGCAAAATCGATCACCAGCCGATCGAGCTTGAGAGCGCTTTCACCGTCTTTGCGATCGCTTTGCCGGCGCAGTACCACCTTGGCGCGGGCGAGCAGTTCCGACATGAAGAACGGCTTGACCACATAATCATCGGCGCCGAGTTCGAGCAGCTTGACCTTCTCGGTTTCTCCGGCCCGCACCGACAGGATGATGACCGGTACTCCGCTCCAGGCGCGAATCCGCTCCAGCAACTCCGATCCATCGATATCCGGCAAGGCAAGATCGAGAATGACGAGATCGATCGGATGCAGCGTGATTTCCTTCAACGCATCGCTGCCGTTCGCCGCCTCTGAAACCCGATAACCGCCCAATTCCATTCCGGCCCTGACGAACTGGCGAATCTGCGCTTCATCATCAATGATGAGCACGTGTTGATCGGCGTCTTCCATATCAGTCCTTCTGACCGTCCTTCATCGCGAGAGGTAGACGTATGGTGACGGTCATGCCCTTGTTCATGCCCTCGCTTTCGACCTCGATGCTCCCATTATTGGCGGCGACGAAGGCGCTCGCGATCCAGAAGCCGAGGCCAAGGCCCGATGTCGTCTGAGCATGCCGGTGGCCGCGGAAAAACTTCTGACCGAGCAATGTCCGATCCTCGGGATCAAGGCCGGCACCCCGATCGGTGACGGAAATCGCAAACCATCCGCCGTCCTGCTGCCCGCGTACGGTGATGACCGATTCGGGTGGCGAATATTTGGCGGCGTTGTCGAGAATTTGTCCGAGCGCACGCTCCATCAGCACGGGGTCGATGCGCAAGAGCACAAGCTCCTCCGGAAGCGTTACTTCTACTGCCCGGCTGGCAAGCCGATTGTGGCAACGCTGGAGCGCCGCATTGAGGAAATCCGCGGGCTCTGCCCATTCCAGCTTGGCCTGCAGCCCGTTGCTGCTGATGCGCGAAGCATCGAGAATGTTCTGGATCTCGACGTTAAGCCGCTCCGATTCCTGGTGGATCAGCGCCGCAAGCTTCTTGAGACGGGAATTCCCGGTCACTTCCGGCGCCAAGGCGAGCACCGTCGACGCGCCGAGAATAGACGACAACGGCGTGCGCAACTCGTGCGACACGGACCCGATCAGCGCTTCGCGAAACTGCTCGGTTTCTGCGCGGGTGCGTGCTTCGGCGAGTGTGCGCGCGACGCCGAGCCGTTCCAGCGAGGATGCCGCATCTCCGATCACCGCAACCACCCGTGCACGCAGGTCATCGAACGGCTCGGTGCGCCGCCCGAGGTCGACCGCGACGATGCCGAAATCTTCGGTGTTGACCGACACCGGGCGCATCAGCCACGCATTGCCGCGCTCGTCATCGACGACGGTCCCCATCGCACTCTCGGCGCCCGTCTGAATCGTGGTTACTGCGTTGGACACGGCTTTGGGAATTTCAGCCTCGCCCGATCGGTCGGAATGCGCTTCGGGAATGCCGGCGGAATTGCACAGCACCACCTTGCGTCCGACCAGCATTCCGAGATGCTGCTGCATCGCCTCGAAAATGCCGGCCGGAGACTGGGCCGCCGACAGCCTTTGCGAAAAAGTGTAAAGATCCCGTATTTCGTTTTCGCGTTTGAGCGCGCGTGCCGCATCGCGCCGCGTGCGCGACGCCAAATAGGCCGATACCAGCGACACGAGCAGGAAGAAGATGACCCCGAGGACACGCGAGCGTTCTGCCGACGTGACCGCGTAAAAAGGATTGTAGAAGAAGGCGCTCAATACGCCGGCAGCGCCGATTGCCGCAACCGCGGCTGAAAGCGTGCCCCAGCGGATCGCGCAGATGATGATCGGCAGCAGGAAGGTAAGACTCGCCGGCGGCAATTCCTGCAGCGATTGCATCAGTCGCAGCAGGCTGGCGGTGACGATCACCAGCACGGGAGCCATCACAATCCCGGTGATGCCGCCCGGTTCCATCGCCCATCGCAGCCAAGAGCGAGCTGAATCAAGATGCTTTTCAGGCAGCAACGATGAGGATCGAATCCCCCCTTCTGCTGGCCGGGACGATCCGTTCACGCCTCCAAAAGGCAGGGCCGATCTATCGATGCTCATCACGACCTATGAGAACGCATTGTGAACGATAGTCAATCGGGGAAATCGCCACGGGCGCAAACAGCGCGCCTCGCAAACGTTATCATGACAGCTTCAACCTGCGCTCACGAAACACGAAATATAGATTACGCAGGTAGACAAACAAGCCAAAACCCTGTCCCAGAATGAAGACCGGGTCGCGAATATAGAGGGCATACGCAAACAGGAGTGCGCCCCCGCCGATGGAGAAGAACCAGAACGCCACCGGGATGACGCTGCGGCCGACCCTCTCCGATGCGACCCACTGCACGAAGAACCGCATGCCAAAAAGGGCTTGGCCGACATAGCCGAGGATCAACCACCAGTTGAGCTGTAATACGAAAACGTTCTGCAGGTAATTTCCCACCGCCTGGGACAGACTAACCAGCATCGCCAGCGACCTCCGAAACCCGCGGCACGCGCTTTCTCCGCCGGACGAGCCACCACACTCCGGCGAGATCGAGAATGCCAACCCACAGCCGATCCCATAAGCCGTAATTCGACACGCCGCGAAGCCGAGCGCGATCGCGTACGTCCACGTAGGCCACCTCGTAGCCCTCGCGCCGTATCAAAGCCGGCAGAAAACGGTGCAGCCCGTCGAAATAGGGCAGTGCCATGAACAGGTCGCGCCGAAACGCCTTGAGGCCGCAGCCGGTATCGCGTGTGCCGTCACGCAGCACGGCCTTTCGTGCGGCGTTGGCAATGCGCGACTGTATTTTCTTGAACCCTCCGGACTTTCGCCCGACACGCTGGCCGGCCACCAGACCGATTTTGGGATCGCTTGCGAGCGTCGTGAGCAGCGCCGGAATGAAAGCGGGATCGTTCTGACCGTCGCCGTCGAGGGTCACTACGACGGGCGCCCGAGCGGCGGCGACGCCGCTGCGCACGGCCGCCGATTGTCCGCAGGACTGGGCGTGGGTGATGAGGCGAAGGTTGTGCTGCTTGCGCATCAGCGTACGCAATTCGGCCTCGGTGCCGTCGCTAGACCCGTCATTGACGTAGATGATCTCGAAGGGCGCGACGGCAACGCCCAGAGCTCCGACAATTTCGTTGATGAGGGGCGTAACGTTGCCGGCCTCATTGCGCACCGGCACGACGATCGCCAGCTGCGGGCGGGACTTCTCGGCGGCTGCCCGATCTGCCGCAATCATCGGCATCGGCCTCGTCGGACGGCGGCGACTGCCAGGGGAAGCCTTTGGCGCGCCGCCGCAGACCACACGCTAGGGGTACCGGCGAAAACAGCTGAACCATGCCACGGCCTTTCGCACGCACCAGGCCGCTGATTTCTTTGGAGAATCGAAGCAGTTATTTTCGTGGCCCCCCTAAATCGTGGCGGCCTCCTGCTCGACTGTCTCAAACGCGGTCGCCCGTGCATCACACGGCCAGCAAGGAGGCGGCGACCTTTGCGATCTGGCGCCAGGACGGAGCGGGCTTCGGACGAATGCGCCCGTCGGCGCCGTACGAGAATCCCAAGCGGCGGACGGCGAACCAGTGACGTACGAGGAGCGCCCCGAAGGCTCCCGTAGCCGCGCCGGCGAGGACATCGCTCGGGTAGTGCGCGGTCACCACCACCCGGCTTGCTGCAATGAGGAGCGCGTACGTCCACAGGAGCGGGCGCAGGCGCGGATAAACGCTGCCGATTGCGACGAGGGCCGCAAATGCCGTTGTCGTATGGCCGGACGGGAAGCTGGCGAATTCGGGCCGCCACGAGAACGGGACATAGGCGAACGGGCCATGCAGGGAGGGCCGCTCGCGACCGATCCAGCGTTTGACAATGGTATTGACGAGTCCGGGGAGACCGATGGCGACGAAGATGTAGCCAAGACGGACGACAAGCGTCGCAAGCGCGCGGCGGGCCGCGTCATCGGCGCTCGATACCGCACCGAGGGCGGTGAACAGGATGAGCCCGCCGACCGGGATCGAGATCCAGCCCGAACGGCCGAAATCGGTGATCCGGTAGAACCAATCCACCACCCATGTCGGCAGCCGGGAGGCCAATGCAAATGCCGGCGTGTCGAGAAACGCCATTGCAAGCGCGATGCTGAGGACGGCGAGGCCGGCTTGGATCGCCAACCGCCGCCTCAGCAGCTTCGGCCGATCGAGCGAGGGGCGTCGCCGCTGCACGATCCCACTGGAACTGCGCACGTAGTCGATCAGAACTCGAAGCAAGTGCCGTGGCGAGGCCCGTGCTTCGCACCAACCGCGACCGCTCGTCCTTGTCCGTGCGTTCAGAGGCACTCATGGCACCCGATCCGACCGGTAGGTCGCGATATTGACGGTCTGGCCGATCGAAATGTTGATGCCTTCGATGCGGGGACCAGGCGCATAGCGCAACCCGATGGCATCGGCGCGCTGAACGAAGGACCGCACCTCGCGACTTTCCACCAGCGCGAACCGACACGGCCCGCCGTTCAGGAAATCCGCCGCCGACGATCCGACTCCCTGGTTGATGCCGGTCCCGGCGAGAAAAATGAGACTCGGCTCGTGAAAACCTGCGGTTACGACATCCGGATTGTTGCCGCAGCCGCTGCCGCGTAGATAGGCGGCGAGGCTGGCCGCGGGAAATAGGCCGTGCAGCGATGGAAGGATCGCCCCGTAAGCGGCAAAGGACAGCATCACGGAAGCTGCCGCCGCGCGCAGCAGCGAGGTCTCGGCGCCATCGACCCGGAACAAGAGCCACGCGAACAGCGAAAAGATCACCGCGGCGGCAAGGAACGGCCATGCCAGCGGGCCAAGCCGCTGCCCGACAATGATCTCGAGGGCGATCAGCATGATCGCCGCCGCTGACATCAGAAGGAACCACCATATGGTCCCGCGCTGCAGCCAGCGATGGCGCGAAAGCGCCTGGCCGTCGATCGCTCCCGCAATCAGGATCGCAATCGCCGGATAGAGCGGCAGCACGTAATGCGGCAACTTGGTCGGCACCAGTTCGAACACGATCCAGGACGGCACGACCCAGGCGAGCAGGAACCGGCAGCCCGGCTCTGCGCGTGCCCGCCAGATCGCCGGCGCCGCGATCCCCGCAAGGAAGGCGCCGGGAAAGAATGTCACCCAGAACGCGATGGCATAAAGCCCCGGCGGCAGGCCGTGGCTTTCCTGGCCTCCTGCGACCTTGGCGAACAGGTCGTTGCCGATCGCATCGGTGAAGAAGCTGCCGCCACTGCGAATGAAAATGGCAATAAACCACGGCAGCACAATCGCCGAGGCGAACAGCGCCCCCGCAAGCGGCCGGAGCCGCCGCAGCCATTGTGTCGAACGGTCGAAGGCGGCGAGCGCCACGATGGCAAGGCCTACGATCATCAGGATGACCGGCCCCTTGATGAGGATGCCGGCGCCGATCGCACTCCAGAAGATCACAGCATTGCGACCCTCGCGCATATTCGCCGCGCGCTCGCCATGTTCGGCGAGATAAGCCCGGGCCATGGCCCCGAATGCCGCCACCACGGTGAGGAGCAGCATCGCGTCCGTCTTGGCGAGCCGCGCCTCGACACCGAGCAGGATCGAGGTCGCCATCATCACTCCGGCGAGAAAAGCCGCCCGGCGCGACACCAATGCCAGCGCCGCCCAATAGGTGAGAAGCACGCCGCCGATCGCTCCGGCAAGGGACGGGATGCGATACAGCCAGATGCGCAGGCGCGCCCGCGGAACTCCGATCCTCTCCGCGGCCTTGACCACGCCAGCCTGCAGCCAGTAGATCCCAACCGGCTTCTTGTAGCGATTCTCGTCCTGGAAGCGGATGTCGACGAAGTCGCCGGTCTCCAGCATTTGCTTGGTCGCCTGGGCGAACCGTGCCTCGTCGCGGTCGACCGGAGGGATCGTGAAGAAGCCGGGCAGAAACGCAGCAAACGACACCAGCATCAGGAACAGCGCGGCGCGCAGATGCGATGCCGTGGCAAAGGACACAAGGTCGGTGATCGCCCAGCGACCGACTCTCTCCCGCGACCTGTGTTCGCCAATGACTGCCATTTCAAGCCCACCGCGCTCGGTTCGGCACCGGGTCCGCGCATCGCAAGCGGACCTCGTGCATCCATGCCGTCCGCGAATGGAGTACCGCGACGGCGCCGAAATGAGCTCCCAGCCGTGAACATAGAAAGTTTCGGTCCGGGCCGCAAAGCGCCGCCGAACGTCCCGTCGCAATCCCGCCCATCCCGGGCCGCAAAGAGCCGTCGAACGTCCCGTCGCAATCCCGCCCATCCCGGGCCGCAGCGTGACCGGCGCCACCGCTATTGCAGCCGCTCCGTCCAGAGCGGGAAGCGTTCACCTTGAATTGCCTGCCGCTCAGTTCTCTTTGATTTTGCGCATAATCTTTGTCCGAAAAGTCTGCAACTTTTCGGGATCATGCGCTATTGCAGCCGCACCATCGACGCTGTCCGCCGCACCCTTTGCATCGATCACGGTGAAACGCACAAAGCCCGGCCCTTCCGGGGTGAAGAACATGGTGCGCCTTGCCCCGGCGCTGCCGAGCGGGACGCCGTTTGCAAGGACGGTCAGCGGGACAGCGCCTCCCGAAATCTTTACCGCCAGCGAATCGAGTGCGCCCCGCTCGTCGGCGGCGAGTTCGAGCCTGGCGCCGTCGGGAGGGAACACGATTCGCAGCGCGTTGCCGGCGGCGGTTTCGAACGGGCGCCCTTGCGTAAACCGTTGCAGCGGTCGCGGCAGCTTGGCGTTGGTGGCGATCAGCGTTCCTTGGGGCGCTGGTGGCAGCGGGGCCACCGTCTTGCCTGACCGTGCGAAGGCATCGAAGAGGATCGGGGCTGCGGCGGTGCGGCCAACAAGGCCGGGCACCGGGGCGCCATCCGGCCTGCCGACCCACACACCTACGGTGCGCTTGCCGTCGAAGCCGACCGACCAAGCGTCGCGATAGCCATAGCTGGTGCCGGTCTTGAACGCGATCAGCCGCGCCGGCGCATTCTCCGGCGGCGGCGTGCCGAGAAGAATGTTTCCCACATACCAGGCTGCCACTGGCTCCATCAGCCTTCGTGTCGCGGACGCCCGCGGCTCATCCGATGGATTTGCCGCCGACTGCTCGACAAGCGGCACGGTGGTACCGAGCCGGGCAAGGCCGGCATACAGCATGACAAGATCGGAGAGCCGAATGCCGACGCCGCCCAAACCCATGGCAAGGCCCGGCGCTTCGCCGGTGGGCAGAGCCAATGCGCCGCCCGCTTGGCGCAGGCGAGCGGAAAAACGGCCGGCGCCGATTTTATCGAGCACCGCAACTGCCGGGATGTTGAGCGACATTTGCAGCGCCTTGCGGACCGGCACCGTGCCTTGGAAGGTGAGGTCGAAGTTTTCCGGCGCATAGCTGCCGTAGCGCACCGGACGGTCTTCGATGAACGTCTCGGGATGAATGACGCCGTCCTCGAAGCCCAGGCCATAGATGAAGGGTTTTAGAGTCGAACCCGGCGATCGCCAGGCCCGCGTCATGTCGACCTGCCCTGCCCGCTGCTCGTCGAAATAGTCGGACGACCCCACCCTCGCCAGCACCTCGCCGCTGGCATTGTCGACGGCGAGGATGGCGACGGAAATATTTGGCCCGAGGTCACGCGCGCGCTCGCGCGCAAGCCCCTCCAGCTTCGCCTGCCAGGCACCGTCGATGGTCAGTCGAACGACCGGACGGCTCGGCAGGCCTGCGAGCGCATCGTCGGCGGCGTGCGGAGCAAGGCTTGGCATCGGCTTGCGCTCGGTTGGCACCGGCTCCCCACGCGCGCGCTCGATCTCCGCAGTCTCAAACAGCCCTGACTTTGCCACCCGGTCGAGAACGCGGTCGCGCGCACTTTTGGCCGTTGCCGCGAAGCGATCGGGACGCCGCGCTTCCGGGGACTGCGGCAGCGCCACCAGCAACGCCGCCTCCCCAAGCGTCAGCCGCCGCGGCTCCTTGCCGAAATAGGCGAGCGCGGCCGCGCGGATGCCCTCGAGATTGCCGCCATATGGAGCAAGGCCGAGATACAATGCGAGCACCTCGTCCTTCGCGAGATAGTGCTCGATTTCGAGGGCGCGCACGATCTGGCGCAGCTTCGTCGCAAAGGAGCGCTGCGCGCGAGGCTCGAGCAGGCGCGCCACCTGCATCGTCAATGTGGAGCCGCCGGAGAGAATGCGGCCATGGGTGAGCATCTGCCAGCCCGCCCGCATCAGCGAAAGAACGTCGACACCTTGGTGAGTGAAAAACCGTTTGTCCTCGTAGGCGGTCAGCAGCGCGACGAAACGCGGATCGACCTCGGCCGCTCGCGCCGGCAGACGCCAACGGCCGTCGCTTGTCGCGTAGGCGCGCAACAGACGGGCGTCGCGATCCACCACCGCGGTGGAAAACTCGAGGTTCTCGCCCAGCGGTGGGGCACCGAGCGCCGCCACCCACGCAGCAATGAGGCCAATCGCCAGCACGACCGCCGGCAATGCCACAACCCCCGCGATGGCGAAGCGGCGATGGAGGCGCCGGCGAATGCGCGGTTTGCGTCCACACAATCGCGCCATTTGCTCAGGCACCGACATTTTCGGGTGTGCCTTGCTTAACATGGGTTACGTCAAAGCGACCTGCCCTAACCCACCGATCAAAGAATGACGATGTGTGGACCTCGCATTTGAATCCTTCTCCCCTCGTGGGAGAAGGTGGCGTGCGCACCGCGCCGGATGAGGGGGCTGACATATTCCCGTATTGCCGCGATGCGTGTCGTCTGAGAAGCTTAAGCCCCCTCACCCGCCGAGCGCTGCCGCGCTCGGCACCCTCTCCCACGGCGGGGAGAGGGTTCTTCCGTCGCGTCTTCCCGATCAGCGCAGCAACAACCACTGGCGTGGCGTTCACAGCAACGCCCTCCCGCCCCGGTCTGAAACACCTCCCACCGCGAAGGAGGTCGGGTCGCGCTTGCACATCCGGGCGAATGAAGCGACCGGTGTCATTGCGCCGGGGTCACCGTCACGGTGCCGGTCCCGGTGCGTCCGTAGCGATCCGGGCGGTACATATCCTCCACCGCGGCCTGCGGCAGCGCGTAAGTGCCCGGCGACACGGCGCGCACCACATAGGCAACGGTGAACACCGCCGGAGACTTGATGTTGCGTTCGAAGGCGGCGCTGAAATGGTCATCGCGGAACTCGGAATAGGCGGGCTCGGCCGCATTCTCGATCCAGCTGAGCGCGCCTGTGTCACCCGATGACACGAGGCGCGGATTGTCGATTTCGAACCCCGCCGGCAGGTTGTCGGTCACCATGATGCGGCCGAACTGCGGCAACGGCTCCGTCACCCGCAACACCACGGCAAAGCGCTGATTTTGCCGCGCAACGGCCGGATTGGCCGGCTTGCCGTCGAGCGTATAGAAGAGGCGATCGATCCTGAATCCCTTCTCGATCGGCGGCTCCGGCGTGAGCGGTGCGCCGCTCACCGATACGACGGCCTGCAACGGTCCGCCGCTGGTGTTGTTGATGCGGATCGGCACAGCCTGAAGTTCGTCGCTGCGGATGTTCCGGTAGATCGGGGTCTGGCGCTGCTCGCCATTGATGAACAGCAGCAGCCGGGCCTGCTTGCCGATGGCCCGCGCGGCGAGCACCATCCACGCGTCTTCCTGGGTCGAGGTATAAACAACGCTGTCGCGGGCGGCCTCGAGCTTGCGCACAGCCGCGGCAAGCGTACCGCGAGAGGCGTCACTTTCGGATGCCAACAGGACGAGCGCCGCCGCATCGCGCAGCGTCGAACCGTAATCGGGACGTCCCGGCTCGAACTTCGGGGGCGGCCCGAGCGCTTCGATGGCAGCGTTGAAGACGCGGTCTGCCCGCACACGGTCGCCTTGCAGGCTGAGCGCCGCCGCAACCTGCGCCTTGGCGATTGGCGTTGCGAGGTCGCCAAGCCTCGTATCAGCGATGTAACGAAGATCGCCGACCGGCGCCGCACCGTTGCGCGCCAGCACATAGAGCGCATAGGCAAGATCGCTGCCGCCATCCTTGTTTGGCTCCGGCGCCTCCGCCACGTAATTGCGCAACCGATCCACGGCCAGCCGGAACGCGACATCAGGCACCGCGAAACCGCGTTCGCGCGCGCGCGTCAGGAAATCGGTGACGTAGCTGTCGAGCCAGGCATCATCGTCGCTGCCGGCCGTCCATAGACCAAACGCGCCGTTGGCAGCCTGCCGTGCCAGCAATCTCTCGATAGCATCGCGAACGCGACTGTCGGCGGTGCCATCGAGTTCGAGATTGGCCTCCTGGCCAAGCTCCTTTACATAAAGCAGCGGTAGTGCGCGGCTCGCGACCTGCTCGGAGCAGCCGAACGGGTAACGATCGAGCTCCTTGAGCAGCGTCGCGACATCGAGCGCGGTCGATGGGCCGATCGAGAGCGCGACGCGGCCCGATCCCGGAACAAGATCGGCAAACAGGTCGCTGGTCAAGGCAAGGCCTTCGTTGGCGGCAAGCGTGCGCACGGTCCGCCGCGTCGCAATTTGCGATGCCGGCTTCGCGGCAAGCGCGTAGCTGCGCTCCAGGACAAAGTTCCCCGGCCCGACAAGCCGCAGCCCGATGCGGGCAACGCCCGCAGCCTGCGCGGTCATCGGCAAGGTAAAACGCACGCGCTGATTGGCGCGCAGTTCCAGGGATTGCGGCGCAGCCGCGTTGAAGTGCACCGGGCCGTCGGCCTCGACAGTCACCTGGTATTCGCCGGGCGGTCCCTCAACATTATCGAGATCCACCTGCATCATGCTGCGGTCACCCGCAAGGATGAAACGCGGCAGAGTCGCCGTGACGACCACCGGGTCGCGAACCGTGACCTCGCCGGCCGCGCTCCCGACTTTGTCTTTCGTCCACGCGACCACCATGACCCGCATCGTGCCGGCGAATTCCGGGATGTCGAAGGCGACTTGGGCGGTGCCGTCGCGATTGACCGGCACAATGCCCGAATAGAGCGCGACCGGCGGTTGGGTCGGCGGACTGCCTTGAAGCTCGGCGGCGGCACTGTCGCCGCCGGTGCGGATCACGCCTCGCGTGCCCTGCATGCCATCGATGAGTTGGCCATAAAGGTCGCGAACCTCGGTCGCGAGGCGACGTTGGCCGAAAAAGTATTCGTCCGGCGTCGGCGCCTTGTAGTTGGTGAGGTTGAGGATGCCGACATCGACCGCGGCGACCACGAGTCTCGCCTCGTCGCCGGCGAGACCGGCGATTTTCACTGGCACCCGCAAGGAAGTCGTCGGACGAATGAGTGCTGGCAGCTGCATGTCAACGGCGAGCGTTCGCGCGGCGCGGTCGATGCCAAACCATTGTACGCCGATGGCGCGGCCGGGCATGCGCTGCGCCGCTTCCTCGAGCGGCCGCATCAGCATCGCGACGACGTAGCCGCCATTGCCCCAGTCGCGGCCGACCGTCAGGCGGACGCGACTGAGGCCCGGCTGCACATCCTGGTTCACCGTCGTGATAATGCGGTCGCCGACGATGTTGACCAGCAGCTTGCCAGCGGTCTTCGCGGTCACCGCGAGGGTCATCGTGTCGCCCGGATGATATTCGGGCTTGTCGAGGGCGGTCTCCAACAGGTCGGGCGTGTCCGAGCCTGCCACCGCATAGATGCCGGAGTCGAAGCCGACCACCGTGGTCGGCAAGGTGCCGTCCGGACTCGAGCACTTCGAGGCGGTAGCGGCCCCAGCTCACCGGCACCGAAATGCGGCCCGGCTGGTCGGGGGTGATATCCACGACACCGTCGACGGTTCGCTTCGTCTGCTTGATCGGCTCGAAACTCCAGTTGCCGTCCTGGCGATACCACTGATAGCGGGTGTCGATCCTGAACAGCTCGTAGCGCAGGCCGCTGCGGGTGAGCGGCGTGCCATCGGGCGCGGCGGCAATTACGTCGAACGTCGCGGTTGCGTTGTCGCCGAGCGACGCTCCGGAGAACAACGGCTTCACGCCGATCATCGCGGTGGTCGGAATGACCGGGAGCGTCAGCTTGCGCTCGATGGCGCGGCCGCCCGCCTCGGCCATGCTGACAGTCAGCCGCGCTTCCATCGGCCGGGCGACATCCGGCAGGGCGTCGATGTTCACATCGAACTTGGCCTTGCCGTTGGCGTCGGTGCGCGGCAAATCCTCGATCGGGACGTCGAGATCGTTCTTGCTGCCGTCATCGTCGGCGCCGAACTGGTAACCGGCAAAGCCGGGACGGGACGGTGTGGCTTGCACCTTCACTTGTCCCGTGATTTCGAGATCGCTCGCCGGCGCCCCATAAAGGAAGCGGGCATCGAGCGTAACCGCGACTGGCCTGCCCTTCCTGATGGCGCCGGCGGTGCTCGCCAGTTCGAACTCCATGCGGTCGGGCACATAGTCTTCGACCATGAAACTGGTCTCGCCCACGGGCGGACGCTTCGGATCGGCGAAGGCGCGCACGCGCCAGGTTCCGGTCGAGGCGGTCGAGGCGATGCCGAGATCGAGGGCCCGTCCCCCGATGCCCTGGTCGGCGACCACGGCTCGCCGATATTCTACGCCATCGGGACGCTCGACCACGAGCGTGAGCGGCACGGCGGACGCGGCAGCGCCTCGCTGGTCGCGCAACAGCGCGGTGATATGCACGGTCTCGCCGGTCCGATAGACACCACGCTCCGTGTAGACGAAGGCGTCGAGCCCAGCCGGCGCCGGACGCCCGGCGACCCCGCGGTCGCTGAGGTCGAAGGCGGGCGCCTTGAGGCTGAGGAAACCGTAGTCGCCGCGCTGGTCGGAAGCGACGAGCAGTGCCGGTGCGAGGCCGCCTTCGCCGCGTGCAAGGTTGGCTGGAAACACGACGTGACCCGAAGCATCGGTGCGGCGCGTCGCGATCACTTCGTTATTGCGGGCGATCAGGCGGATATCGGCCTGCGGTTTGGGCGCTGCGCTGGCGAGCGAGTTGACGAAGACGTGGATACCGTCATTGCCCGAAAAGGCGGTGAGGCCGATATCGGAAACGACAAACCACTGGGTCGCGAGTTCGTCGTAGCTGTCCGGCTTGCTCGGCGCCGGCTCGGCCGACATCACGTAAATGCCAGGCGCGATATCGCCGACCGCCTGTTCGACTGGAAAGGCCGTGGTCACTTCGGCGTTGAGCTGGACTCTCGGCCTTGAGTTCGCCGGTCCACACCGGCGAGCCTCGCTCGGCGCCGAGCCGCTCGAGGTCGAAGTGGTCGAGATTGCGCTGGAACTCGCCGCCGAGCACGGTGTCGAGCAGGTTGCGGTCGCCGATTCGGTCAGATCCTGATCGCGATGGCCGGCGTATTCACGCTCACGATCGGAATGCCGCGCTGCCCGGTACGAGGCAGCACGTAGGCCTTGCCGGTAAAGCGGACCTGGGGGCTGCGGTCGCGCACATAAACGGAAAATTCCGCCGTCTTGGCGAGGTTTTCCTTCAGCGACGGCAGGCCTGCGCGCAGCGTGACCGCGTAGCGCTCGCCGTGCCGCAAGGCTTCGACGCAAAGCTGCTTGTCATCGACGGAGAGCGCAGGCGTGTCCTGGCCGCCAACGCCGACAAAGGGAGACAAATCGGTACGCTTGCCCGGCAATTCCTCCGAGAACTGGAAACATACCCGGGGCGAAGCGCTGTCGGAATCGACCGTGTAATCCAGCAGTCGAAAGCCGTGATCGTTACGCATCTTTTCATATTGGGCGCGGATATCGGCGACCTCGCGCAGATCGAGGGAGAGTTGCAGCGCATCGAGCGCCGGGCGCCACATCGTTCGCTCGGCGAAGCCGCGTCCGAGCAGCACCAAGGCGTCGGCTTCTTCGGCAGGGTCGCTCGTTCGCTGATAGGCGATATAGGCGGCTGTCGAAGCGCGTTCGATCAGCGTCGCGCGCTGACGCTCATCGTTCGGCCTGATCTGGAGGATCGTCTTGGCAAGCCGCAGCCAGTCGGCGGTATCATCGGGCGCTGCGGCAACGAGCTGCCCTAACAGCTGCGTGGCGGCGCGCTGATCACTGCGGGCAAGGGCCGCATCGGCATCGCGCCGTACCGCTGCCACGGGCCGGGTGATCGGCCCCGCATCGGCCTTGATCTGTGCTTCGAGCCGGATGGCCGCGTCCGCGAGATCGTCGCGGTGGAACGGCTTGTCGGCAGCCATCGCGGCAAGGCAGGAAATGAAGGTCAGCGCCGCCGTGAGGCCAGCGCGCAGCGACATCAACATCGAAGAGGCCTCCGACCCGCCCTGGCGGGCACTCCCATGTACGTGTTTTACTGGAACGAGGGATCGTGTCCAGGGCGCGGTAAGGGCCGCATGTGGATGGTCGGTTTGCCGACCCTGTTCACCCGGATATGCAGCCGCTGTCGGCAGGGAGGAACGCGGCAAAGCTGCGGTAATTGCGGGGCAGTCTGACGGCAAAGCTGCGGCGATTCTCTGGCGATCACGCTCACCCGGTGCCCAAAAAGCCCGCGGAAAACGGAGGCAGATCGCGGGTCCCGAGCGCGTTCGCGGCGCTCAAGGATCAAGTTCGCCGGCGGCAGCCTCCCTGATCGTTGGTCCCGGATCGGCCTGCCCGCTCCAATCGCAGTTAACACCGCTTCGAACCCCCCTTACCTGGTTGCGAAGCGCCGCCGCACCATGTCGATGTGCTGTCGCAGGTCATAAAGCTGATTGGCAAAACCGAGCGGCAGCTTCATGTGATCGACTGCGGCTTCGATCTCTTCGATCCGCGCCTGCTTGTGCCGAATTCTGCTCGGCTCTGGAGGGCAGGGTTACGTCATCCTCAAGCGATTTGAGTTGCTTGTACCAGTACAAGAGGCGACGACGCACACGCCACGTGTACAGCAGCGGCGCAAATCGCAATGCCGGGAGCAGAATGCCAATAACGGGGATTGCCATGAGGACCATGCGATCGATCAGCGTCGCCAGCCAAAATGGCATGAAACGCTGCAGGAATGGCGCCCCGGACCGGTAGACCCGGAGGGCTTCATCAGCCATCTTGAACTCGGGATCGCTCTGAATGGGAAAGACACCATTGCTGTCGAAGACGCCGACTTCGCCATTGATGTCGACGGCAGGCTCCAGGTGCGCGATCACCAGCACCTGCGTCAGCAGGTTGGCGAGCGCCGGATGGATGTCATCGCGCACAATGAAGGACGTGGTGGTGGCAACCATCGGCGTGTTCCCCGCAGGGACATTGCTGGCAAAATCAATGATGCCCTGTTTCAGATCGAGGGGTGTCAGGTAGGGGAACCTCTGCGCATAGGCATCGGACTGTGGCAGGCCCATGAGGCGGACATTCGGGCTCGCAAACAGTTTCTGAACGGTTCGAGCATCGGCCCCGAGCACCAGGAAACCCGCATCCGCGCGACCGCTGTTGAGCGCCTCGACGTAATCCGGCAACTCGGCCTCGGCGAGGGTTGCGGTTTTGGCGTTGACGCCGTTGGCCGCGAGAATGCGCATGGCAAGGCGATTGGTACCGCTTCCCGCTGGTCCGACCAGCACGCGCCTACCCTTGAGATTCGAAATACGATCGATCATCACCGCGGTATTGCAGAAAATCCATACCGGCTCGTAGAGCACGCGACCAAGCGATCTCAGCCGCCGACTTTCGTCAGGTGTTGCGATCCCGCCTTGGAGGAACCCGGCCTGGACGCCTGCCGTGTCGTCACGCAGGAGCTTTAGGTTCTCGGGCGATCCCGTTGTCTCTTTGATTTCGAGCGAGACCCCATTGGCGGCCAAAGCCGCGCGGTATCGCTTGGCCAGGCTGAAATACGGGCTACCCTCGCTCGCCGCCGCGACAACGATCTTGCTCGGTGGGGCAGGCTGCACGGACTGCAGCGTCAGCCAGAAGGCGCCTCCGACAAGGATCAAGGCGCAAAGAAAAATGCCGAAAAGATCGAGCTGATGTGAGTACTTCCGGCTGTTTTGCATGAGCCCGCCCTCGGAAACCTATCGGGAGGTAGGTCTGTGGCTCATCAGAGCGGGATGCGTTCAGCTCGATCACCGCCCGCTCTGTTCTTTCTGATTCTGCGCATGATCTTTCAACCCCGAACAGCTGACCTCAAGCCCACAACGATCAGACGCGTTATGACGACCTCTATTATGTCGCCCGAGACGAAGCGTCTATGTCGCCCGAGACGAAGCGTCTATCTCGCCCGAGACGAAGCCTCGCCGTCACTTTTGTGACCGGCGAACGCCCAGTCGTCAAAGTGTTGAGAATAAGGTTGCCGCCCTCAAGGCCGCGCTGTTGTTCGTCCCTGCTTATTCCGAATGGCTCTACCCCTATAGAAAAAAAGTACTACCAACCTCAACTGGGAAGCGATCATTTTGCGAACAACCCGTTCGTCTCGGTGGAGTCTATCAAGGCAAGTCGTGACCGTGGTCCGTTCGATGGTCTAAGCGCTCGCGCCCGCCAATTCGCCCGCCAGAATGGGGGTTGGTAGCGTTCGGCGCCAGGTGGGTCACCGCAAATGGCGCTCCCGGCGCGAGCTGGTGATTGAGCCCATGCGGCCATGCCTGAAATGCCGGCGATGTCGCGAACCAGGGCGTCAAGCCAACCAAGCCCAAACAGGAGAACCCCCGGTTGATGACCACATACGTAGCACTTCTCCAACCGGCAGCGGGACGTGATGCAGCCGCGTGCTGCGGCAATCGACCAAAAATCGCGTGCGGCGCATTTTTGCTCGCCTTGGCGTTCGCGATTTGGACGGCACCATGCTTCGCCCAGGATTTTCCTTCGCACCCGATCACGCTCATCATGCCCTGGGGGACCGGAACTGACCTCACCATTCGCGCGCTGGCGAGTGCCGCAGAAAAGCGTCTCGGACAATCCATCATCGTCGAGAACCGGCCGGGAGCCGGGGGCACGCTTGCGCCGGAGCAGATGGCAGCGACGGCAAAGCCGGACGGCTACACGATTTCTCAGCTTGGGCCGCCGATTTTCCGCGCCCCATTCACCAGAAAGACGACCTACGATCCGACCACGGATTTCACCTACATCATCGGCATTACCACGCTCACGACCGGAGTCGCGGTGAGGAGCGATGCCCGCTGGCGGACGTTCCGGGAGTTTCTGGCCGATGCCCGGGCCCATCCGGGCGTGATCAACTATGGATCGGCAGGTACGGGCAGCAACCCGCAGGTTGCTCTCGAACGCGTCGCAAATCAGCTCGGCATCAAATGGGTGCATATCCCGTACAAGAGTTCGGCGGAATTGGTCCAGGCCGTGCTCGGCGGGCAGATCGATGCGATGACGGATGCCGCAGGATGGGCGCCGCAGGTCGATGCCGGCCAGTTCCGGCTTCTGGTCTCCGGCGGAACGGAGAGGTCAAAGAACTGGCCCAACGTGCCGACCCTGCGCGAAGTCGGGTTCGATATTGTCGCCAATGCTCCGAACGGTATCGGCGGCCCGAAAGGCATGAACCCGCGGATCGTCAAGATATTGCACGACGCATTCAAGATAGCACTGGAAGACCCAGCTTTCATCGACGCAGCAAATAAATTTTCGCAAGAAGTTCACTACATGAGCAGTGCGGACTACCACGATTATGCGGTGAAGCAGTTCGCGGAGGAGCGGCTGATCGCCGACGAGCTCGGAACAAAGCGTCAGTGATCCGCAAAATAAGGGCTCGCCGTCAGTGCCAAGCCGTCGGCCCTAGCCAAAACCAACCCGCTTCTTTTCGGAGGGACCTTTTGGAGTTGGGCAGCGCCGGCGGCCGGGTCCGCGCCGGAAAGTACGAACGGTTATCGGCAATCTTGACAATCCTCGTCGTGGGACTCGGCGTCTCCCAATGCGTGAAATGAGTGAATTAATCAATGCAGACGCTGTTGTCGTTTTCAAGCAGCCGTTTTCACAAAAGTGCGGAAATCAAAATAAGGGATACTCTTGCATTCCCAAGATGAGAGTTGCTTCAAAACCGATATCGGCAACGAACTCCTTATCTTAAACCTTGGCGCAAAAAATGAACGCAACCATCGGTCGCGTGCGGCAAAACCGCGTTCAGCCACCGATCGCTGCTACGGACTTGCCACAGTGACCCGGGTTTTTACGGAGTTTGCAATAAGCAGTTCTCGTGAGCGGCATCGTGCATTTTGTCGAGCTCTCCCGGACTGGGCGCTCGATCCCCGCTCCATGTGATTGTAGGACGTAATTGCACCAGAGTAATGGCCATTTTGCCGTGGGCGTCTTTCTCCATATACCCCACCGCTTCATCCTCGTACGTGTCCAGCACGAACTTTTGTTTGCAGGCAATCGCCAAGAATGTAAGCATGTGGCAGCTTGACAGCGAGGCCACGAACGCCTCCTCTGGATCAACGTTGGCTGGATTACCGAGATATACTGGAGCCGCCGTCGCGGTCATGGTATGGCCACCGTCGAAGCTCCAGGTATGGTCGCGTGGATATTTTTGATAGGAAAAATCCGCATTGCCTCGCGCCCATCTTATATTCACTCTATGTTCCGACATGACTTTCGCCTTCTTTCTTGGGCCCTGCCCGACCTATTTTCCCACTTGCGGTCGCTAGAGCGGGATGCGTCCAGGTTGAACCGCCTCCCACTCGATTATCATTGATTTTGCGCATGATCTTGTCCGAAGAGTTTGCAACTTTACAGGATCATGCGCTAGTTGCACGCCACCAATCCGTTAGCCCGATTTGACCGAACAAGGTTCGAGTTGGTTCTGTGCTCTTCCGGACTCTGTGCGGCCGAATTAAAAATTTTCGAGCCTGGAACCACGTGGCGCTTACGATGTTCAGCGACTAGCGGCCTTCCCATTTCTCAGCCCCGCTCGTACGCACGCCTGGGTGGTCGCTGTTACACCTGAGATGCGCAACAAGCC
Organism: uncultured Alphaproteobacteria bacterium; assembly: GCA_963844635.1. Classification (GTDB taxonomy): domain Bacteria; phylum Pseudomonadota; class Alphaproteobacteria; order Rhizobiales; family Xanthobacteraceae; genus JAJPKK01. The sequence goes on along the minus strand of CAWJPD010000003.1, from coordinate 1,544,746 downwards.
CGGTACTGCACACGCCGGGTTTTAACACAGGAAGGGATCAGGATGACGCGAACGATCTTTCTTTCCGCAATTGCTGTCAGTCTCGTGGGATCGGGAGCCATATTGGCGCAAGCCCAGCAGCAGCAACAACCGCCGCTGAACCCCGATGTCGCTACCTTCTTCGTTGCCGAGAACCCGAATGGCACGGGCAACCTTGGCGGACTTGCCGGCGCCGACCAGATGTGTCAGCAAGAAGCGCAGCAATTGGGCGGCCGGGCCGCCACACGCACTTGGCACGCTTATCTCAGCCAGCAGCAGCGAGGCAACCAGCCGAGCGTTAATGCGCGCGGCCGCATCGGCCAAGGCCCCTGGTACAACGTCAGAGGGCAACTGATCGCCAGCAGCGTCGGCGATCTGCATGGTGACCAAGCCGAGACCCGCGACCGCAACAACATCCAGCGCGCCACCGGGCTGGATGTCAAAGGTAACGCAATTCCCGGAGCCGGAGGGGCGCCCGGCACCAACCAGCACGACATCATGACCGGTTCGGACCCCGACGGCCGGGCGTTCGTCGACGGCCTGGATCACACCTGCAACAATTGGACTTCGGATCAGATGTCGCTGCCGCAGCAGAACGCAAATGTTCCGGCAGAGCGCGCGCGTGCCATGCTGGGTCACGTAGATCGGACCGGCGGCAATAACACGTCCTGGAATGCGGCGCATATGAGCCAGGGGTGCACCAAGCAGGCGCTGATCAACACAGGCGGCGCCGGCCGACTCTATTGCTTCGCGATCAACTGAACCGATGCTGATCTAGGTAGATATCACCGCCCAATTGGAAGTTCAGAACTGCATTCGCAGTTCCATTCAAATAGGCGCCTGCGCCGCTGCTCCATGCAACAGTGCAGGCTCTTCGCACAATTGCGGCGCCTCTCGCTTAACCCCCCCTGCACGACTTCGCAATTCGAATCACTGCAGCGCAAAGACGCGCCGCGGACGGCGTCCTGCCCCTTCCATTCGCATGGGGGTGCTGTAGCCTTTGCCGAGACACCGTAGCTGCCAATGAGCCGCGAAACTCGTCACAGGCAAGCGCCGTGTCGTCAGGGTGGCGCGCGCCCAAGATCGAAGAAGGGCGGGTGCCAAGCAAAACCTTCAAGTGAAGCATGAATGGAGAAAGACGCGATGGCTCTGCGACTCTCGATGACGACGATTCTGCTGGTGCTGCTGCTGGCGTCGGCGATATCGCCCTCCTGTGCTCAGGGACTTGACCTTGGCAAGTATCCCGACTGGAGCGGCCAATGGCGACCGGTCGCCGTGCCGACCGGGCTCCCCTATCCCGGCATTCAGTACGATCCCCATAAGCCGGGCGGCCGGGCCCAGCAGGCCCCGCTCACGTCGGAATACCAGGCCATTTTCGAGGCCAACATGGCGGATCAGGAACTGGGGAGCCAACGCGGCGATCCCACTTACAATTGCCTGTCGCCTGGCATGCCGCGTGTGATGTCAGCGGCATTGGAGGTCGTGGTCCGGCCGGAAACGACGTACATCATAGCGCTGACCGCCGCCGGTGGATTTAACCGGTGGATCTACACCGACGGGAGGGACTTCCCGGCCGCGATGGCCGACAATCCACAGTTCTCGGGCTATTCGATCGGCCGATGGATCGACGAAGATGGTGACGGCCGGTTCGACGCACTTGTCGTCGAGACCCGCGGAATGAAAGGCCCGCGCGCCTTCGACGCCAATGGCACACCGCTCCACGTGGACAATCAGACCGTCGTCACGGAGCGCATTTATCTCGACAAGGCCAATCCAAACATGCTGCACGATGAAATCACGACCACCGACCATGCGCTGACGCGACCCTGGATCATCGTCAAGGATTACCGCCGCGCACCGGGCAGCCAGCAGCTGTGGTGGAGCGAAACCCAGTGCGCCGAAAACAACGCTCACGTTACGATTGGTGATGAAGTCTATTTCGTGAGTGGTGACGGTTTCCTGATGCCTTCCAAGAAGGACCAGACGCCTCCCGATCTAAAATATTTCAAACCTCGCAAGTGAGATCGGCCCGCCCGCAGTCCGCAAGTTCAACCCGCTATCGGCAGCGGGTGAACCTGTCGCGTTTTTGTCGCGCGTGGTCTGCTTTTTTGTGAAGATCGGCCGCGCAACGGAAGGCAAGGACAGTGCCGCCGCGTCTTTTCATGGCACGACGAAATCCATTTGGTGTGCGCCGAGCGTGGCGGATGCTTGGCCAATCCGATTGCACCAACAGCACGCCAACACCCGTGTGACGTTGACAGAGCAATATCAAATTGATAAAATGTTTACGTCATATTAACGGCAATGATCGAGGGAGGGTTGTCATGCGGTGCTTTACGCTTACGGCGCCGGTGGTCATGGGTGTGGTCCTCGTGTTGGGATCGATTCCGGCGCAAGCAGAGATGAACGGCGGCGGACCGTTGCGAAAAGGCAATCAGTGCTTCCATTATTCGACGCGCGCGGACCAGACATATGGCCGTTTCGGTTACTGGGGTGACTGTCCGCAGACCGCAAGCACCACCACCGCGACGACTGTCTCCACGACCCGCCCACGGCGAGTTCAGACAACGACGGCCCCAGCGACGCGTTAGCGGCTGCCGTCGGCGAAGCTGAAACCGCACCGGGGAGCGACGGCGCCGACCCTTGGTCGACGCCGCTGCCGTATGTGTGTCAAGTGTCCCGGATCGCGTCAGCGGACGGGGCGTCAGCTACACGCTTTCGGCGCCGCTGCCGATTGGGGCGTGCACGGTAACGCCGGCTGCGTCATCCGAACAAAGGCCAGACGACAGCCGCAGCGACCTTCGGGCTTTGCCGACCGGCTCCTACGCGATCCCGGTCGCCGATGGAATTGAGGCGAAGTATCGCTGATCGGCAATGGCTGGTGAGTTGCCTGCCCTGGACATATGCCTTGGCGATAACTGCAAATTACCGACGGACAAACCGGCGCCGTGCCGACGCGCGAGTGGCTGAGGGCTACCGCGCCGTGACCGTGCGCCACGCCATCCGGTGCTGCGTCCATAGAGTTTCTAGCTCATGACCCGTAAAGTTGCAGACTTTTCGGACGAGATCATGCGCAAAGCTACCATGCATCCGTCCTCGAGCGCAGTCCGCGACGGATGCGCAAAAGGAAACCGAGCGGGAGGCAATTCAACCTGAACGCATCCCGCTCTACGTGGACGAAAGCAATCTGCGGGCACGGCAATGTTGCCGTCTTCGCGCCTTACTGAAGGGTGCACGCAGGAAATTTGCGCTCCCGACGAACGCTGTGGGTCACGGACTGCACTGCCGGCGAACCGCCATCTTGCCTGCAATCCCTCCGCCTCGAATGTGCCAGGCCGAGGTGCGCTCAATCCCGCTCCTGGCCAAGCACGGATCTCACACCCTTTCGAACGCACGCGAGAAGGGTGTAGATTTATGCGAGAAATGCCGGCGGATTTCGGGAAGAGGAGCGGAACATGCATTTGCAGCGGCGAGATTTCCTTTTGGTGGCAGCACTCGTGGTAGCGGCTGCGCCGCCCGCCATTGCGCAGACGGGAGTGCCCACGGCCGGACCAACAGCCCAAGCTGGCAAGCAAGGCACCTCCGTCCCGGATTTCTCGGGCGTCTGGAACCATTCGATTCCCGGTTTCGAGCCGCTGGCGTCGGGTCCGACCGCGCTGGTCAACCGGTCGCGACGAGCGAACGGCACCGGCAACATCCTGAAGCTCGTTGGCGACTACACCAACCCCATTTTGAAGCCACAGGCGGTTGAGGTCGTGAAGAAGCACGCTGAACTCGGATTGAAGGGCATCGGCGATCCGAACCCGCGCAACCAATGTTGGCCCTCAGGGGTGCCTTTCGTTTTTACGGAACGCCCGACGGTGCTCGTGCAAGGGCCGGACAAGGTCACGATCCTTTATGGCCACGACCACCAAATTCGTTGGGTGCGTTTGAACGAGCCACATCCGGCGCAGGTGGCGCCGTCCTGGTACGGCGATTCTGTCGGCCACTACGAGGGCGACACGCTGGTGGTCGACACCGTGGGAATCCGGGCCGATCGGCCGTTTGCCATGATCGACTGGTACGGCACGCCCTACACACAGGCTCTGCATGTTACCGAACGATACCGGTTGCTTGATTACACAGCCGCGAAAGAGGGGTTCGATCGCGACGCCAAGCAGCATAACCCGGTCCAAGGGGACCCGAACGATTCGGGCAAGTACCTGCAGCTGCAATTCACGATCGAGGATGAAGGTGTCTTCACGACGCCGTGGACCGCAACCATGACATATGTCCGCGATCCAGACGGCTGGCCGGAAATGGCTTGCGCCGAAAACCTGCAGTGGTACTCGGGAAAGAAAGCCGCAGCGCCGCAGGCTGACAAGCCGGATTTTTGAGACAGATATGACGGCGTGGCTGGCGGCTGAATCAGGGAGCTGTCCCCTATTCGTGCAGCAGCGTTTGCCAGTTTGAAGGCACCGCTCCGGCCGGTCCAGGGACCGGTTGATCCAACGGATGGCAGTGAGGAGCGTGAAGCCTCGGGCCGGTGAGGAATTCTTCCGTGCGATAATCGTAAAACCACCGCTCGCCCGGCTCGAAGCTCGTGATGATCGGATGACCCGTATCGGCGCTATGTTTTGAGGCATGCTGATTTGGTGACGTGTCGCAGCAGCCGATGTGACCGCATTCGGCGCATCTGCGCAGATGCAACCACCATCCGCTCACAGCCAAGCATTCGACGCAACCTGTTCCGCTTGGCTTGGCCGCTGGGTCGATACCATCCTTCTCGGACTTCATGGGGGCCTCTCTGACTGCCGTTTGCTCCAGTTGCTCCTCATCGACGGGCGGGGCTATTCGTCACCCTTTTGATTTCAACGGGTTTTGAACGGGGGGACCGATTCCAGATTTGTTTGTGCCAGCGAAGCGGCTGGCAGCGCACCATGACAAATCCTCGCCGACCGACTGAGGAGTTCCCCCGAAACCTCACATCTCTGAAGCGTGCGCGATCACCCCAGATATTTTCTTCTGGTTACACAGAAGTCTTCATCGGTTGTCGTGCCGCTTAGCCGTAAGCGACGCCCGGGTTGCTTTGCCCAACTTCTATAATATAGCCATCGGGATCGCGAATGTAGCAGCGGGTCTCGCCGTACTTGGGCTTCGGCTCCGTGATGAACTCGGCTCCTCGGCTTCGCCAAAGTTTGTAACACGCCTGAATGTCTGCAACGCGGATATTCATAAAGCTGCTGACTAAATCGGGATTGGCGGGGACGCTGAGCGTTACCGACGGTTTATCAGGTGTCGGACCGCCCCCGGGGTTGACAAGAGCCACGTGTTCGCGATCTGGATGTACCCCGGCGCGCCTTTGCTGTCGCCTCTGCTCAGAATTCGGCCTCCGAAGACCGTTTCGTAAAATCGAAGCGATCGTTCGACGTCGGCGACGGTGAGGAAGTGCGCGACGGTGAACCCTTCCTGCGGCGGCATCTGATAACTCTTCTGCTCGACTTGTACCTGGTTCATGGACAACTCCTTTTCATTTTGAATCCGATGCAAAACCGTCGTGGCATAGACCAAAAAACGATCGAGTGGATCGACGGTACTTATGGCGCGGAGATGCACCACAATGCATCGACGGAATATTTTCCCGCACCCGTAATATGCAACAGCAAAAATCCTCCCATGATGCTGAGATTTTTGTAGAAGCCGTCCATGCTGTCAACTCGACTCGCACCCGTCAGTGTCCAATAGCGATGCCCGACAAGACCAGTTCCGAGCGTGTATAAAAACATGAGCAAAGCCAAAGGACGCGTGAACGCGCCAACAGCGACCGCGAATGCAACCGGAAGTTCCATGAAAGTCGCTATGCAGGCCGCCAGTACCGGAGTCGGAACGCCAAGTTGCACCATCTGACTTACCGTGCCCGAAAAGTCCCTGAGCTTTCTCCAGCCGAAAATCAAAAACAGAGTCGTGAGAAGAAGACGGGCCGCAAGAACAAGTTCGTCGGTGACGCCATTTATAAACATGCTTTATTCAGACCGATCATGGAAAACTCTTGAAGGATAGGCAACCCAGGTAGCAACGGCGTACCTCGTTCGCGCCTTTCCAAAACGCCACTTTACTTGAAGCCGAACGGATCATTCTCCTAGACATGATACTCCGAGTTGTCCTGCATGCTCAATTCCCCCGGGAGATCACACGCCATGTCTATCGAACAGGCCCAGGATCAAGGCGTCAAGGCTGTACGGTCCGGCGCCGGCCGAGACGACCATGATCAGCATGAAGGCATAGAGGACCTCGGGCAGATAGAGCCAATCGTCGATCCGGTCTGCACCATCGATCGGCTTGTAGACTTTGATTCGTTGCGGTCCCGACGTGACGATGGCGACGAGGATGAGTACCAGTAGGCCAAGCGCCGCCAGCGGCGCAAGGAACCCAAAGGCGACAGCGCCGCCGGAGGTGAACTCGACCAGCGGCACCCACCACTGATTAAAGCCCAATGCATGAACCCCAAGTTCCCTCAGTTGCTCCGCCAGCACGCGGTGACGCTCTGCGTTGAACAGCTTGTGATATCCCGACAACATAAAGAATAACCCGACCGCGACGCGGTTGAGGGTGAGTGCGATGTCGGTCCATCCGATACCATTGAACAGCATATCGATCATGGTTGCTATTCTTTCCCGCGCCGCTTTTTTCGGTCCGGTGCGGCGCCCCGGGTTGGCACTGGGATCATAAGAGACGTCGAAACCACGCACTTGGTGGTCTCGATTTCATGAATGCCTCGAAGGAATTGCCGAATTACTGGGTATCACGGACAGCCTTCCCGTCTCTGAACTCTATATACCCACTATTTGCAAGACAGCGCGACGGAACACCGATTGACGACGACCGTCAGCGACCACAAAGGTTTTAAGCCCGGCTGATAGGAATAGGATCTGACCGCGCGCGGAAACGCCGATTGGCGACCACCGTCCGTGCTCACAAAGGCTTTAGGCGCGGCTGATAGGAATAGTATCTGGCCGCGCGCCGAAACGCGGGAAAACCATCGTCATGAGGCGTCGGGAAATGCCGCACCTATTTGACCGCCGGCTCTTCCTTCAGTGCAAGGGACGGCCGCCTAGCATGCATATCTTCTAAAAGTTGATCGACATCTACAGTAAGAAGCGTAAACTACCGCTAGCGTGTCAAACGACCTTGCTTGACCTAGAGGTGCCTAAAAAATGGGCGACACACAGAACTCGCCGCTCACGGTCAATTAGCGCATGATCCCGTAAAGTTGCAGACTTTTCGGACAAGATCATGCGCAAATCGATCAACGCATCCGTCGTCGAGCGCAGTCCGCGACGGACGCGCAAGAGAACCGAGCGAGAGGCGATTCAAGGTGAACACATCCCACTCTAGCAGCCACTGTCGTCGGTGGGCAAAAATCGAAATCTAAATGCGTCTCCGACTCTAACTCCGCAGACAAGAACTTGATCTACGCGGATTTCGGCGTTGCGCGACCGTCACTCGCAAGCAAATTGGAGGACGCACACGGCGTTATCGAACGCGACCGCCGTGGATCTCGTGGCCACCCCCGCCGGTACTTCAGTCGGTGAAAGGCCATGACAAAGGAGACAGTCATGAAGGTGTTGATGGTCATCACGTCCCACGACCAACTGGGTAACACGGGACGAAAGACGGGATTCTGGCTCGAAGAGCTCGCGGCTCCCTACTACGTTTTCAAGGACGCCGGCGTCGAGATCACACTTGCATCTCCGAAAGGCGGCCGTCCGCCGCTCGATCCCAAGAGCGACGAACCCCAATTCCGTACCGATCTCACCCGCCGATTCGAGAAGGACGCAGCCGCTGAAGCTCAACTCGGCAAGACCGTTCGCCTCGACAGTGTCAAACAAGACGACTTCGACACCGTCTTCTATCCAGGTGGCCATGGCCCGATGTGGGATCTCGCCGAAGACGAGCATTCCATCAAACTGATCGAGTCCTTCATCGCTGCCGGCAAGCCGATCGGCATTGTTTGCCATTCCACAGGGGCGCTGCATCGCGTCAAGACGACGGACGGCAAGTTCCTCGTTCAAGGCAAGGAAGTGACCGGCTTCACCAACGGCGAGGAGGAAGAGATGGGTCTCACCAAAGTCGTGCCGTTTCTTGTCGAAGATGAGATGTTGAAACTCGGCGCCGTCTTCTCGAAGAAAGCGGACTGGGCGGTTCACGTGGTCAGCGACGGCTTGCTGATTACGGGACAAAATCCAGCTTCTTCCGGCCCTGCCGCAAAGACGTTGATGGCAGCGGTAAAGCAAAAGGCCGCGCCGGCTGCCGCCACTCGGGTGTCGTAAATCGAATAGCCATCCAGCGACCGCTTAGGCTGCGCCAGCCGCTGCCTGATGATGCGCTGGACACGAAAACAAAGTGGCTGCTCAACCGACCGCAACCAACGCATCGAGCCTCTCAACCCCGCCAAGTGATGCAAGATAATTGGAGCCACTGCGACGGTTAGAGACCACCAGCCGGGCGAAGCTGTTTTCAAATCGATTTTGCCTGAAGACATCGATTGGCAGCCGTTCCTGGCGTTTCCGCCGTCGGCCCGCCTGGCGGTACTCGTTGGAGAGCCTACTCGAGCCGGACCTTATGTGATCAGGGTTAAGGTGCCCGCCGATGTGAAACTAATGCCGCACCGACACCCCGAGGACCGTATCTACACGGTCATGTCCGGTGTCTTCTACATTGGCCTCGGCGATCAGTTCGACGGCGACAAAGTGAGGGCGTATCCCCCCGGCAGTGTGATCGTTCTGCCCGGCGACACGTGGCACTTCCACTGGGCAAAATCGGGCAAGTACATCACGCAGGTCACAGCTATCGGTCCGTTGGGCCTGGAATACAAAGAGATCTCAGGATAATCCGAGAAACACAGTGCAGTCGCACTCCTTAGTTTAGCGCCGAAGCGGCCGGCCGGGGCGATGGCTGGTCATATAAAAATGCCACCGCCCATATCAAAGACCGATCCCTAACGGGCCACCGGCTTTGGTGGTCCCGGCAACACAATTTTCGGTTCACAATTCGAAACAGATAGCTTGATGGACGGGTCCGGTGCCTCTTTATCGGCCTGGGCGATCAATTCGATGACGACAGCAAGGATACACCCAGCGGAATGAACGAGCTGTCGGCCGACACGGAGTAAAATTATGACGGCAACTGGGGCGGCGTTAATCGTTGGTCATCCTGCGCAGGCTACCTCGCTGGAGTTGACGTCCGCGACAACGACCTATCACCGCGTGACGGTTGACGACGTAGGAATTTTCTATCGCGAAGCTGGTTCGAAGAACGCGCCTACGATCGTGCTCCTGCACGGGTTCCCTTCTTCCTCGCGCGAGTTCGATACGCTCCTCCCTCTGCTCGCCACACGCTATCGCGTGATAGCGCCGGATTTCCCGGGATTCGGTCACAGTGACGCCCCCCCACCATCATCGTATGCCTACACCTTTGACAATTTGGCGAGGACGATCAACGAACTTCTCGAACAACTCAAGATCAACAAATACAGCTTCTACCTTCATGACTATGGCGGCCCGGTCGGCTTTCGCATTATGTTGGCGCATCCGGAGCGGCTGCAGACGCTTATCATCCAGAACGCAAATGCCTATGAGGAAGGCTTGGGCGCCAAGTGGGCCGGCATTGCGCAATATTGGGCCGATCCGAAGGCGCATCCTGAAGCGTTCGACGCGTTCGTGTCCCTCACGGCGACGGAACAGCGTCACACCCTCGGCACCTCACACCCCGAACGTTATAACCCGGACACCTGGACGGACGAGTTCGCCCACTTGTCGAGACCCGGGCAACATGAGATCCAAGCCGACCTGCTGTACGACTATCGGACGAACGTCGCCTGTTATCCCGCGTGGCAAACGTGGTTGCGCGAGCACAAGCCGCCATCATTGGTGCTATGGGGGCGGAACGATCCCTCGTTCATCGCCCCTGGTGCGGAAGCGTTCCAGCGCGATCTGCCGGATGCCGAAATCCACCTGCTCGACGCAGGTCATTTTGCCCTGGATGAGGGGAACGACGAGATCGCGCGCCTTATTATTGCGTTCCTCGCCAAACATTCGGCCTGAGACGGGACCGATTCTGCGGGGCGTGTCTGTTTCAGAATGCGACCTCCGAAGACCTTTTCGTAAAATCGATTATCCGGTACTTGACACCACGCAGCCCAACATTCGTGTTTTCGAAGATCGTGCCATCCCGCTCTGATACAAGATGTCCGAAGCCGTCGATTTCAGAACTCCGTATGCCGCACGTCGCTCGCAACCGTGACCCGATACTCGCGGTATTGAGCCGGGTGTTGCCATCGCAAGGGCTGATACTCGAAGTCGCTAGCGGCAGTGGCGAGCACGCTGCATATTTTGCAAGCGGCTTGCCGTCTCTTTCGTGGCAACCCACCGATTGTGACCCTCAGGCCCTTGCGAGCATAGGTGCGCATCGAGCCGCGTCCGAAGTCCCCAACCTTCTTGCACCGCTTCATTTGGATGCAACGCTCCCCGACTGGCCGATCAATCGCGCTGATGCGTTGGTATGCATTAACATGTTGCATATCGCGTCTTGGCAGGCCGCCCAAGGATTGATGTTTGGCGCTCGGCGCGTGCTGCCGGCCGGCGGTGTTGTCTATCTCTACGGCCCATACCGAGTCGAAGGGCATCACACGGCCGAGAGCAATGCTGTCTTCGACGCGTGGCTACGCTCACAAAATAGCCAATGGGGCGTTCGCGACGTGAGCGAGATATGCGATTTGGCCGCGGAGAACGGCTTTCATTTAAAAGAAACGGTACCCATGCCGGCCAACAATCTGAGCATCGTTTTCCATCGCCTTCACAGCTGATCAAGCTGCGGCACGAGGATCAGGCAGTGCGGCCCCTCGCGGGCAACAGGACCTCACCACGCAAATCAAGGAGAACCGAGCGGAAGGCAATTCAAGCCGCTCGCATCCTGCGCTAAGTCGCTTCCGGTTCCTTGATCGTTACGGGGCTCGTCAGTACGAAGCGGGCAAGTTCGTCCTTGCGGGCGAACCACACGCCTTGGTGCGACTGGGCATACTCGATGAATTTCTCGACGATGCGGACCCGCGCCGGTCGAGCAAGGCGGTCGTGGAAGCTGATGACCATCATGCGTCGTTGCCTTTCCGCTTCGGCGTAGAGCGCCTCGAACTCCTCGTGAAGCGCGCGTTCATAGCCTTCCACGCTGCCGTTGCTCAGGGCGTAGTGCTGCAAATCATTGAGGTGGCGCGTGTAGGGCACGATGACGAAGGGCTTGCCATTGACCGGCGCGATAAACGGCTCGTCGCGGCTGAAATCGTCAATGTGATAGAGAAACCCCATCTCCTGGAGGATGGAGATCGTGTTGGCGCTGCGCCACACGCCTTCGGTGTTGTATCCGACCGGTTTCTGTCCGGTGAGGCGCACGACAATGTCGACGCCTTCCTGAATGAATTTCCGCTCATCCTCGCGGCCGAGTTGGAATTGCGGAGTATGCGTCACGCCGTGCGCGGCGCATTCGTGTCCGCGATCGGCGATTTCCTTGGCAAGCGCAGGTGCCCGCTCGAGCCCCTTGCCGGAGAGAAACGACGATACTTTTATACCGCGCCGATCGAACATGTCGAGCAGCCTGGGAATGCCTTCGCGCCAGCCATACTGCCGCTCGGTCTCGCTCGCGAGATCGGGCCAGCTTCGGTTCCTGGACTTGGGCGGCACGACCTGCGGGTTGATTTGTGGCATCGGCTCAGAGCCTGATTCCCACATCATCGAGATCGTGATCGGCAAACGCACGCCTTCGGGCCAGAAGGCCCCGGGCCCCGCCTGGCGCGATTGCGCCTGCGCGCGAACATTCGACTGAGCGAGCGTCAAAGCGCCACTCGCGGCGGTGCTGCCCGCCACGAAGGTGCGGCGGGTCATGCGTTCCGGCGCCGCGCGATCGATTTCGTTGTCGTCGTTCATGGTCATCCCTCCGATGGGCGATGTCGGCTCTTGACTTACGGCACACTCGCCGATTGCGCCGCACTGACGTAGCGCTGCACATCCTCGTCGAGCAGCAGTCGCTGATCCTTGAGCGCCTGGGCAGCGTGGGTCACCTGATCGACGTAAGCCGCGTGATCGGGATAGCGCTCTTCCAGCGACGGCCGCGGATCGCCGGCCTCAAGCCGCGCCGCCTTGGTCTTGGCAAAATTGATGCGCTGCCCGGCGGCATCGCAGCCGTCGAGGCCGTCCGCCCGCAATGCCCAACCGGTGTAGGTTGCGACCGGCACGGCCACCTCCGGCAACCTGATCCCGGCGATGTCGTTGCCGTCGGCATCGGCTTTCGGGACCAGCACCGGATAAGGGCTGCCCAGCAGCTTGGGCGGCTGCACCGAAATAATGCCCTTGTCGAAATCGGGGCCGAAATCGAACAGGTCGCCAGTGTGGTGCGCGCCGTTATAGGCGACCCCGGTGATTTTCGGGAAACCGTAAGTCTCCTGCGGCATCGGCGCGACCAGCGTGCCGCCGGCGACGCTCGGCATCTCGTTGGCGGGCGGCGCCTTGCCGGCCGTGACCCAGGCGTCGAGTTCGACCAGCAACGCGCGAAGTGCCGCATTCGGGCGCATCGTGTTGCGCGGCTGAGCGCAGATACCGGGGCCGTTGCCGGCACCGTGCGGCATGCTCGCCAGCAGGTAATAGCGGTCGTCCTTGGCGGCGGTCAGGTCGAGGTCGCGGCCCTTGCTGTCGGTCTGCATCATCGAAGCGGCCTTCGCCCAGTATTCGTTCGAGGAATTGGCCTCGAACGTCTTCGGACAGGTGTCGGTTTCCTCGCAGCGGCGCAGGCGATAATCGGTCTTGCCGGTCACCGCATCGGTGGTTTTCACGTCGGCAAACGGGAATTGATATTCCGGCGTCCACCGCGCGATATGCTGGCGATGCGTGCGCACCGGCTGGCCGAAGCGGTAATTCATGTAGATGCCGCTGCCGCCGGCTTTCCAGTTCAATACGCCGTCGAACACTTTCGGCGCCGCGCCGGCAACATGCTCCGGCTCGTTGAAGCCAAGCTGTACGTAGTCATGCATCGTGCGGCAGGGCTGCGACGAACAGAAGGTGTAGATATCGCGAACGTCTCCAGCGAGCGGATTGGCGGTGCCGGAATCATCGACCTTGGCGCTGCGCATGAAGGTCGCGAGATCGCGGATCGCGGCAAAGCCGAGGCCGACGACCATCGGGTCTTTCGCTTCATAGGTGAACTCGTAGAGCGCCGTCGGGCCGAACGAGCCTGGACCGCCGAAAGGACCCGAGGTCAACTTCACGGTTTCGAGCTTGGCGTCGGCATAATCCCACGCGGAAGCCGGCAACACGGTCGGCTCGTCTGTGTAGTTGCGGCGCACCGTCAGCGTGGCCTTCGACTTGTCGGCGGTTGCCGCGGGATAGGTCAGGCGCTGCCGCCCCGGCGTCGCGCTCTTGTCGATCACGAATTCATCCGTGTTCACGCCGACGATCGGCGAGCCGTCCGGGTTGTGGGCGATCGGTACTGTGGCCGTGAACGAGGTGCCGTCATGCGGGGCGCCGACGTCCCAACCGCTTTCAAGAATCATATAGCCCTGACGCATCAGGAAGCCGTTGCCGGGGTCGCCCGAACCTTTCACGTCGCTTTCAGTGCGGCTGTCATTCAGCGTCCCGAGTGCGTTGGTGCGGCCGCGATTGGTTATCTCATAGAGCAGTCGTCCGTTGCCCTTGCTGCGATCGACCGGTCGCAAAATCTGAAAGTCGGTCGAATACTCGACCATGCCCTTCGCGTTCCTCGGCGCGAGGCCGATATCGACGATCACGGCATTGAGCGGGTCCTTCGGATCGACCTCGCCGACGACATGGCCGCTGATCCGCTCATATCCGCCCACGGCGCCGAAAGTCTTGCCGCCCCAGGTCGGCGATTCGGTCGCCTCGATCACCACCTGCTTGATGCGCGCCTCCGCGGGTCCGGCCGCGCCCAGCACCGCGAGGCCAACGGGGACCAGCGACGTGACGAAAACAGTTGCCGCAGACGAGGTTTTGGCCATGGGTGCCCTCCGAAGCGCGCTAGTTGAATTTCGATTGGTAGCAATCATAGCGGCAGCGCCGGCACGTGGGAATACGGCCATGCAGCCGATATCCGGCGACCTGCAAGGATCCGACGGTCACTCGAATGCCGGGTCGATCGGCACCCGAAAACCGTTTGCCAGCCGGTTGGTCGCGTTGGCCACGGCCACCACGCCCATCAGCTCGCCAAACATTTCGTCGGTCATGCCGGCTTTGCGCGCGGCCGCGCCATGACTTGCGATACAGTAGCCGCATCCATTGGTGACGCTGACGGCGACGTAGATCATCTCCTTCGTCACCGCGTCCAAAGTGCCTGGCGCCATCGCCTGCTTCACGCCTTCCCAGGTTCGGGCAAGCAGCGCCGGGTCCGCCGCGAGATGCTTCCAGAAGTTGTTCACGTCGGGAACGTTGCGGGTCTTCTTGATATCGTCGAACACCGCGCGCACTTGCGGTTCTGCATCGCCATATTCGGTCGCCTGCGGTCGGCCCATGAAACTCTCCCTGGTGTTCCGACACTAACGTTTGGTCCCTTTGTCCTCATTCCCCGCTTTAAGCGGCGCATCATCCAGCAACCCCCTGAGTGGCGTTTGAAAACGATACTTTCACTCGACACTCCGGTGGTTACTGGATCGCCCGGTCCAGGGGCACCCCATCGTTTGGCCGTCACTGCAGAGGAGTAATTGATATGACACCGTCGAGCGGCCAAACGATAGTGACCCCGCCAGCCGGGCGATGACAATTGAGAGGAACCAAATGTCAGTGACAGCACAGCGGCACCTGATCACGGGGACCCCTTGCGTAGCAGGAACGCGGGCGCATCCCAAAATCTGAACGGACGTGTCCCGTTGTCGCGAATCTCGAATCCCGTCCGGTCGGACAGCCGGGCAAGATCGGCCCGGTCGAGGGCGATATCGTTCCGATAGGAGAAATTCAGGATCGCGAACGCGCCCGCCGGTTTGAGCACGCGCGCCGCTTCGGCAAGCTGGCACTGCACGAGGTCGACGCCGGCAAGAAAAAGGTAGGGGAACATATCGACGGCGAGCACGAGATCGAAGCTCGCGTCGTCAAATCCCATGAGGTCGGTTCCCGAACATTGGGCGAAACCCGCATTGGCGAGGCCCTCGCACCGTTGCCGCGCAAGCCGGATCATCTCCGCCGAGATATCGATGCCGGTGACGTGACCGACTTCCGGCGCGAGCACCGCCGCAACGCGGCCGATGCCGCAGCCATTGTCGAGCACGGTGCGGTCATGGCCGAGCAACCCATGGCTCCGCAGGTAATCGACGATCTCTGCGGTCGCGGCCGTGAGCAGTTCCGGGCTGCCCAGCGAATAAAGCGCGACCCCGGCCTCGGGCGAAATGCCGGCCAGCCGATCGAACTGGGCGGCCCAATCGCCGAGCGCGTTTTGCGAGGAGGACCCGGCGTTCTTATGGTCGAGCATCGCCGCTTGGACCACGCTGAAGGAATCGGGATGGCGGTCCCATAACTGCGCGATCTCGCGCAGGCGCGCACAGCCGTCGCGATCGCCATCCCGTTCGCGATCCTCGTGCACGGCCGCGATTGCCTGGCGCGCGTCATTGGCGTCCCCGGCCCGCAGCAGCAGGTGCATCAGCGCGATATTGGGGGGAAGCGCGAGCGACCCCGCCAGCTGATGCGCCAACGGCGGCAGTCCCCTCCCCTTCACGGCTGCCCCCGCAATTCGAGGCGCGTATTCCAGCGGTCGCTCGCGCCCCATGCGTATTTGTAGGCCTCGCGGCCGCGCAGGAAATGAAACTCGGTCGCGCCAACTTCGCGCCGCTTCCTCGATTGCATGGCCGATCAGCAGGGTGCCCGGACTCTCGAAGGCGAATGCGGGGTCGAAGCCGCCGAGATACGCATACGCCCGCACCCCATGCTGGAAACCATAATAGGCGCCGACCGTGCGCCCGCCGATAACAAGCCCATAGAGCCGCGACAGGCCCGCATCGATAAGGCCGTCAACAGCGGCGAGATGGAATTGTTGCACCCTCTCGTCCGCGCACACGCTGTTGCCACGATCGCCCCAGCGCGTCTCATGCAGATGAAAGAGATCGCGGAGAAAGGCGAGCGCCTCCTTTCGCTGTGGCGAAAAAACCAAGCCGCCTCGCCGCTCGACGCGATGCCGCGCCATCCGCAACTTGCGCCGCATCCGCGACGGCACGGCCGCGAACGGATCAGCGGCAGTCAAGGTGAGCACCGGACACGCGCTTTGCGGTACCGTCGCTCCGGGCTTTCCCCATAATCGGAGAGCCGCTGCTTCCGGCGCAAGTTCCTCGCAGCATAGCAGGTGGGGGCGATCGTCTGGCCGAAGCGACAGCAAATCGCGCAGCAGGCAAGGGCCGACGCAACCCTCATCGGCCGGATCGATCAGCACATCGAGGTAGTCGCTGAGCGAAATCCCGACCGGCAGCAAGCGGCGGCCGGATGCTCCGTCTTCGAGGTAGAAGGCTGCAAGTCCGACCAGCACGCCGCCCCGCCGGACAGCGACCGAACGCAGCGGTCCCGGGTGAAAGCTCTGCCACCACCGGATCAGCCAGGCCGGCGACTGGAACGGGGTCGCATCGGGCACACGGCGAAACAGCGCCCACCATTCGGGTGCGATGGCTGCGAGCGCGGCCGCCTCCTCGATCGGCTCGACCACCAGCCGGTTGCTCATGAGGCCATCTCGCTATGCCGCGCAAGGCGCCGGTACAGCGCCAGGTATTCGTCGGTCATGCGCTGCTGCGAGAACCGCGCCCGCGCAACCTCTCGGCAATGCGCCGAACTCAACCCGACGCAAGCGTCTATGGCCTGCGCCATCGCTTCGACCTCCTCCACCAGGAAACCGGTCTGCCCGTGATCGATGGCCTCGGGCAATGCACCGCGCGCAAACGCCACCACCGGGGTGCCGCAGGCGAGCGCCTCGCGGGCGACCAGCGAACTCGTCTCCGCAATCAGCGAGGGCACCAGCAGACATTGCGCCGCCGTCAGCAGCCGCCGCTTGCGCAGGAATCCGATGGGCCCGATGAAGCGGCGACGGCGGTCGAGCCGCGGCACGATCTCGTCGGCGAAATATTGTTGGTGCTCGACATAGGGAAACACTTCACCGGCGATGAACAGCGCAATGCCGGCCCGGCGCGCCGCCTCGATTGCGAGGTGCACGCCTTTTTCGGGACAAATCCGCCCCAGCACCAGCGCAAACCGCCGCTTGGCGTGACGGGCGAAGAGCCGTTCGACATCGACCCCGTTAGCGATCGGCGGCAGAAGGTCGGGGGCGCCATCGAGGGCGGCGTGCTGTGTCGCTGAGACGCCGTGCAGCCAGGTCAGCGGCCGGTCCAGGGACAGTGCTTCGCGAGGGAAAGCCCCGACCGGCAAGTGCAACGTGATCACGGTCGGCACGCCCGGCGCCGGCAGGTAGGAAAAACAATCGACGCCGTGCAGGTGGATGAGATCAATCGGCCGATGTCGCAACACGTCTTCGATCGCGGCACGACAACGCCGCCAAGCTTCCTGCTTGGCCGCGTCATCGAAGACGCCCCCGGGGCGCGGTAGCGCGACGAGATCGCCCGCGACTTGCGATCCCGCGCAGGCAATCACGCTGCAATGGTGGCCGCGGGCGACAAGCGCACCATCTAGTGTGCTCACGACCTGCTCCGCGCCGCCGACGCTGTCCGGCGATACCGGAGCAAACGGATAGGCGACGAGGAGCACGGAGAGGGTCACGTCGGCTCCGTTCACGGTATCCGCGAAAACAACGGAAACATTCCGATGGCAATTTGGCGTGCCGAGCTTCCGATTTCTGCCGAGTACTGTAGCAGTCATTTTTGCGCGCGCCCTAAATCGCCCATTCGAGGTCGAGGCCGGCACGCGCCGCTTCCGCGAGTTCACACCAACGGGCGCCGTTCATGCCCCAGTCGTAGCGCTCGTAGAGCAACGCGCCCCCGTTGGGCAGCAAGCTGAAATCGCAAGGCGGAGCGGCGCGAAAGCATTCACGATCGAGCGCGAAGGGAGCAAGCGTTTGGCTCTGCGAAGCGTAGCACCCGATCATTCGCCGCTTCAGGTTTTGCTCTTCCGGGGTAAGGGCGACAATTGAAGGAGGTGGCTCGGGAGGAAAGGTTTGCCGCGCCCATCCGGGGCCATCGGCGCGGTAGAATGGCATCTCGATCAATTGCGGAGACCGGCCGCACTGTGACAGGAATTTGACCGCCGCATGAACGGCAAACGCCACCGCATCATGATCGGGGTGGCCGCCTTCGAAAGCATGGGTCAGTACGATCTTGGTGGACGCCAGCAACGGCTCCAGCATGTGCACCAATTCCGGCAATGCGAATGCGGCCCGCTGATCAGGAATGCCGAGATTGGCGATGCGCTCTTGCGGGATGCCGACGAGCTTCAGGGCCGCTTCTGCCTCAGTGGCGCGCGCCGCCGCATAGCCTTTCCAATCGCGAAAGCCGAGACGCGCGGCGTCGGCGAGGTCGCGCGGCGCGCCATCGGTGACATGAACCACGGTCGCCTTGGACATACGGCGCAGCAGCGCGCCGCAACCGATCGTCTCGTCATCGGGGTGGGCCACCACGACCACGGCCGGCACTGCGATCGGCGCTCCCGGAAGTCTCGATCAGCTGGAGAAAACGATGGACCACAGGCCGGTCTCCGCCTCGGACGCCGACCGGGAAGGGCCGGCATCGTCCGCATTCTGGCCAGCGTCTCAGAACGAATTCCGTTTTGATCCTGCACGTGATCCTTGTCCGAAAAGTCTGCAACTTTTCGGGACCAGGCGCGAGCTGGCGGAGGCGCAACCTGTAGCCTCGTCCCGGGTTCCATCGAGCTCAGGGCGTGACGGGGTAGCGGTCAGGCGACCCGGCGATAACCGTAAAGCCAAGCCGCAATGTACGTCCCGAGGACCCCAAGGACGAATCCAACGGAAAACACGTTTATATTGTGCAGCCGGGGCGTTCGTGCGAGCCAAGCCCCTCCGTTCAACACCGCGAAAACGAGGGCGACGCCGATCCCATAAGCCGTAAGTGTGCGCATATGAACACTCCGCCTTTCTCACTTGCTCCAGTATCCTGACTCTAACGTTTGGTCCCTTTTTGTCGTCGTGCCCCGCTTAGCGGGGCATCCAGTAACCACTTGAGTGGTTTCCGCCACGGCCCTGACGGCTGGCCCGCGACATGGCGCCTCGCTGGGCGTCCAACCTTTGCAGCTGCGCTTCTTGCCAAGTTCCGGCCGATCGGGATCAATGAGTTAGTCGCAAACACAGCACCCGCCCCGGTGAGGCGGGCCGAAAGATTTTCCGGGAGAACATCATGAACGGGCTGCGCCGACGCGATTTCCTGCATCTCGCCGCAGGTGCGGCAGCCTCTCCGATGCTGACACGAAGCGCCGCCGCGCTCGACTATCCCACGCGCCCGGTGCGCGTCATCGTGCCGTTTGCGCCAGGTGGCATCACCGACGTGGTGGCGCGGCTGGTCGCGGGCGCGCTGAGCGAAGAGCTTGGCAAGCAGTTCTTTGTCGAAAACATCGTCGGCGGATCGGGCAATGTCGGAATGGGCCAGGCGGCGCGGGCTGCACCCGATGGCTACAACATCCTCACCGCGTTCAGCTCTTACGTGATCAACCCATCCCTGTTCGATCGCGTACCGTACGATCCGGTGAACGATTTTGCGGCGGTATCGCTCGCCGTCACCTCGACGACCGTACTGGTGGTCAACCCGACCGTGCCGGCCAACTCGATGCGCGAACTCGTCGCAGTTATCCGCGCCAAACCGGGGACCTTCAACTACGCCTCTGCCGGCACCGGCACGACGTCCCATCTCGTCGGGGAGCAGTTCCGCCTATCGCTCGCCCTCGATGTCGTCCACGTGCCGTTCGGCGGCGGCGGTCCGGCCATGGCGGCGGTTGTCGCCGGGCATACGCCGATCGGGTTCGGCGCGCCTTCCGTCGTGGTGCCGCTGCTTGGCGACAACAAGCTGCGAGCGCTCGCCGTGACCAGCAAGACCCGCTCACTCGCATTGCCGCAAATCGCGACAATGACCGAGGCCGGTTTCCCGGACATCGAGGGCGACAGCTTCGTCGGCTTCGTCGTCCCGGCGAAGACGCCGGCTGAGATCGTTACGCTCCTCAATCGCAGCGTCGCGAAAGCGATGGCGGCGCCAGAGATGAAGGAGAAACAGCTGACGCTGGGCAACGAGCCGGTCGGCGGTACCGCGGAGGCCTTCGCGAGCCGCATCAAGACCGAACTTGGCCTCTGGAACAAGGTGATCCGGGCCGCCAATATTCACGCGGGGTGAGCGGCAACTTGGTACAGCTCTGCCGGTGCTGAGCGGGGGACTCCCTCGCATGAAGATGGCGCTTTGGTGTGTGCGACGATGCGAGTTAAGAGATCATGCCCGCTTGTTGTTGGATCGCTTACCTTGCTTTGCGGCGCCTATTGCGGTTCGGCGCTGGCTCAAATTCAAAGCAGAGGGCTGACCGTGAACAAGCCACTGCCCCAAGTCATCCCAACCAAAAGATTTTTTTGTGAGCAGGAAGCAGACAAAGAAATGCTGAGCGGAAAGGATCGCGCTGAATACTTGAAGTACTGCAATTCCCTTCCTGACGATGGGCATTTCAAGGCACCCGGATGGATGAAAGCGAAGCCCCCGGTCACGAATCCTTGAACAAGCGAGGCCGCTGGCGGCGAAACTCGAATTATGAAACTTGCTCTGACCGACGGTGCTTGCGCACATCGGTGGATTTGAATGGTTGTTCGTCGGCTCATCCGGGGGAAGGCTGTATGAGCCCCGCCACCGCTGGCGAGCCTTTGCCAATGGTCGGGCGACGCGGTCGCCGCCGAGCTTGCCTCCCCAGCCTTCGGCGGCCGCAAGCGCCGCCTTGGGCGGCCTGGAAATCATCTTGCCTGGGTCACTGCGATGTCATACCTACTCGGCCCGGCCCTGAGGGGGAGTGTCCCGAGCGGCAAAGGGAGCTGACTGTAAATCAGCCGCCTCATGGCTTCGTAGGTTCGAGTTCTTACCTCCCCCACCATTTCCGAAAAACACCTTTGATATTGCTAGTGAATTCGCTCTGCCGCCCGCACCTTACGGACTTGAATATTTGAGGCGCGGGTGCTGTATGAGGTACGCACGAATATTTCGTCTATTCTACTTAAGGTTGTGCGTATCTTTTACGTATGCATTATGAAGGTACGCAACCACGGGAGGAACGGGATGACTATTGTGAACACAACGAACCGGGAGTGGCCGCAATACACGATGATCATCTTATCGCTTATTGCGATGGTATTAATCGCGAAGGATCACGGAAAAGCATGGACGCCTGAAAGTTTCCCGTAGATCATTATTCTCCCAAATAATTACCTATCTAATCCTGATTTGCAGAGTTTTTTTTAAATGCTTCCTCCACAACCGATGCCATAATGAATGCTAACGAACACGCCATCACTCGACTGGAGACGGCATTACTTCCTCGTAACGATCAAGGTCTTTGAAGAGCGGCGTGGGTTCCATTTTTGTGGACATGGTCTTTTCAATCAACTCCCTTTGCCAGTCCTCGCGAGCATAGACGTATCGTCGGGCGCGGGAGACGATTATCTCATTCACTCTCTCGACAATGAGATTTGGGTTCCCTTTTGAAAACTCGGATAAGGCTGCATTGGTGTTCGCCGCCACAAAGAGCCTTATGGGACTAATAGGCAGAAATAGGCTGCCCTTCTTTGAGTCTCCAAGATTAAACAGTACGAGGGGTCGGTCGCACGTCATGAGAGTGTACGGCGACGATATTACGTCCGCGACGGCCCACCTCATATTATTTAGATGATTGCCGATGCGCGGGTTATCAAAGGCGCTGATGATAAGGTTGAGGCGGACTTTAACCTCAAGCAGAGGATCGACAACGGTTGCGTATTCCTCAAATGTCTCGGGGTCTCCGGGCTTCCGAATTTTTTCGTAATTTCGTTGAGTTCCGCCCCCGCCTTTCAACCAGAGCGATTTAGCGGCCGCTCGAAATTCCGTCATAACATCCGGATGGCGCAATACAAGACTTATTAAAAAGCGAGACCAAGCTGTCTTTAGTTTAGCTGGCCAAAGTTCGGGAGTTAGTTTGAGATGTTGTTTGAGAGCCTTTGCCGCGTCACTATCGACCAATTGCAAGAATTTGCTTTCGAGATGCTGAGCAGCATCAGCCGGCAACTCTGGAAATGAGTACAGGTTCTCTTGGAATCCGGTGCGGCGCGGTCCTACTCGTTTGGAAATGAATTTGCCGTGTTTGATGGAAAATTCGTAGAGCTTCCCGTCCTTGTAGGAACACCAGTGCTGCAGATAGCAGACGGGGACGAAATGGTGCTTGTGAGGTATGCTCATACCGGGCCGAAACAGAAGCTGGTCATGGCCTGTCTTCGCGCGCACCTCGCCGGTGCCGATCACGTCAGCTCGTCGGCCAGCGAGCCGTTACATCGCAGCTTAGTCGTCCTTACTTGAAAGCCTGCTTGAAAGTCTATCCCTGCGCCGGCCGGAGCTTGGCACCCGGACTGATACCGGCCCCGACGTCAAACACGCCCCGAGTTGGCGTTACAGCCATGCCGGTGACCGCAGAAAACCGGACTCCGCGGCAAGCCGTGGTGCGTGAAGGCCACCTCCTTCAAGGAGAGCAACCCCGCCTGAACTCCGCCTGACCGTTGGCTTCCCTTCCCCGGCGAAAGAGCATACCATCCGCTGGTTGCTGCCGATGGAACGTGTAACCGCGTGCAGCAAATGCCGCGGCGTTCAAACATAAAAATGGGGCCCGCACCCCGCCTGCTTGCGTTGCATCCTGTTTCTCAACAATCAGGAGGCAACAGTATGAACGGTAAATTCGCTGGAAGAACTGCGCTGATGGCAGGCATCGGCATCGGTGTCGTAGCAGGCTTCATTGCCGTAAGCGCGAGCGCCAATGCGGCGCAGCCGAAGCATAAGGCCCGCAGCCCCGTCCAGAACACCTCTACCGCTACCGCGCAGATCGCCGGCGGCGGCTACCTGAAGAATCCCGGCAGCAACGCGATCTTCAGTTCCCGCGGGTACTATATCGGCTCCGATCCCAGCCCGTGGATGCGCAACCAGCTGCTCCGCGATCCTCCGGGCGCCACGCAATCAGTCTACAAATACTGAAGGCGCGGAAATTCGCCGTCCTGTCCGTTCGGCATAAATGCCGAGACCGGTGCCAAGGGGCGGCAAGGCGGCAAGGCGAAGCGATGAGGCCGGGAGGCGTTCACTTGAACGCCTTCCGCTCGGGCTTCTTCTGCGCATCCGTCGCGGACTGCGCTCGACGACGAATGCGCGGTGATTTTCGCATGATGTTGGTCCGAAAAGTCTGCAAGTTTTCGAGATTACGCGCTGTCAATCTCAGTTGAATTGCACCGGCTTGTTCAAATAGAATTTCCGCATCTCGGGACGATATTGCTCCATCGTCTCCTTGTTGAGGTCGAGCGGCGGCTTGGCGTCGGCCGGCAGCACCGGGAAATATTTCAATTCGGTGGTGGCGGTCTCGAACTCGGCGCGGGCCTGCTTGATCAATTCGGGCCGCGTCAGCAAATCGAGCACGGCCCCGGCGAGCACCTTCGCGCCGGCCACCTCGCCCTTATGGGCGATCGTCGAGGTCGGCGTCACCGCGGCCTGCCAATTGTGATAGGTGATGCCGGGAACGCTCGCGGGGAAGCTCAGCGCGCCGCTCGGCACCACCCAGCTGACATCGCCCTTGTCGTCGGACGCCGCCGTCTGCCGATGTTCGCCGAATGGTGTCTGCGTGCGTATTGAGGCCCGACGACCTTGGCGCCCATTGCCGCCTGGAATTTCTTGGCGAACTCCTGCTCGTCATTGCTCCATTGCGGCATGCCGACCGCATCGATGTTCGCCTGGATGACCTCGGCCACCGATTTCAAGCTCAGTTCGGGCCAGGCGGCCGCATCGATCTTGTAATCATAGGTCGTGCCGGTCATCAGCGATGCGCCTTCCCCGATCTTGACGAGCTTGTCGAAGGTCTCCTTGGCCGAAGGCATGTCGGCATCGCGCACGAACCACCAGATCTGGCCAAGGTCGGGGATGATGTTCGGCTGGATGCCGCCATTTGTGATGGTGCGATGCGCGCGATAGGTCGGGTGCAAATGCTCGCGCAGCTTGTCGAAGCCGATATCCATCAATTCGACGGCGTCGACGGCGTCCTTGCCGTCCCATGGATTGACGGCGCCATGGGCCGTCTTGCCGTGGAAATTGAAGCGGGCGCTGATCGCCGCATAATTGACGAGGCCATAACCGGCAGAGAAATTGTCGCCGATGTGCAGCAGGATCGCGACATCGGAGTCCTTGAACAACCCTGCGCGTACCAAATAAGGCCGGCTGATCAGCTGCTCCTCGGCAGGCCCGAGCGAGATCGCGACACTGCCCGGGATGTTGTAGCGCTGCATCGCCTGCTTGACCGCATAGGCGGCGCCGATCATCACGGCCGGATGCGTATTGTGGCCTTCCATGTGGCCCGGCGCGCCCGGCACCAGCGGCTTGCGCTCGATGCTGCCCGGGGTCTGCGAGCCACCCGGCAATGCGTCCATTTCGCTGACGATGACGATCTGCGGCTTGCCGGTGCCCCAATGCGCAAAGATGTTGGTTTGCATTCCGGCGGCCCCGGTCTCGACCGTGAAGCCAATCGATTCGAGCACGTTCTTGACGAATTTCGCGCTTTCGAACTCTTGCATCCCGAGTTCGCCGAAGTAATAGACGCTGTCGCCAATGGTGGCGATCTCATCCGCGTTGCGATCGATCGCAGCGTTTGCGAGTGCTTTGGCGCCGTCGTCGGCGGCGCGCGCCGCCCCGCCGGGCAGTCCGAACACAAGACCGCCGGCAATGGCGGCGGCCCGGAACAGAGGGGCGAAGTCGGTCATGGCGTCTCTCCTGTTATCGTTGTTCGGCCGGGTCAGTTATGGCTGAGACCAAGCGCTTTCACTTCTCCCGCCCACATCGCGAGGTCGGACCGGATCATGGCCGCGAACTGCTGCGGCGTGTTGCCGAGCGGGTCGGCGCCGTAGGAGTCGAGGCGCTCGACGAAACTTCGATCCACGACGGCGCGGCGCATCTCAGCGGCGATCTTGTCGACGATGTCCGGCGAGGTGCCGGCCGGCGCCAACAGGCCATTCCAGGTTATCACGTTGAATTCCGGGATAGCCGGACTCCGCCAGCGACGGCACATTCGGCAATTGCGGCGCCCGGCGAAGGCTCGAAACGGCGAGGAGGCGGACGGCGCCGGTCGCCGCGTGCGGGAGTGCATCCGACACGGTCGAAAACATGGTCGGGAGATGGCCTGCAATCACGTCAGTAATCGCCGGCGCATTGCCGCGATAACTTACATGAGTCATTTCGAGGCCGGCGCGCCTGAGAAACAGCTCCATCGCGAGGTGGGTGAGACTGCCGACGCTGCCCTCCGCATAGGCGAGCTTTGTCGGCTGCTCGCGCACATAGGAGACGAACTCGGCAACGTTCTTCGGCGGGAAATCCTTGTTGACCAGCAGAACGAAAGCGTTGGTGGCGACCGCGCTGATCGGAACGAAATCCTTTTCCGGGTCGTACCTCACCTTGTTCATCGCGGGCTCGATCGCAATGCTAGGTGTCGCTGCCCACAACAGGGTGTAACCGTCGGGCGCCGACCGAGCGACCGCCTCGCAAGCGAGCGCGCCGTTCGCGCCGACGCGGTTCTCGACCACGAATGTCTGGTGAAAGGCCTCGGTCAGCCGCTGCGCCACGATCCTCGCAATGCCGTCCGAGTTCCCGCCGGCGGCATACGCATCAATGATGCGGACGGGCTTGGTCGGCCAAGTCTGCGCTCGCGCCGGCAAGGCGGCGACCACGAGCCGCGATCGCAAGCAAAGCCCAAAACAACCTTGACCGGAAGCTCCTGTCCACGGTTTCGTCCTGCTCGACTGGGAAAGCTATCTCATACCGCTTCCTTGCGGAACCCCGGAACTGCGTCGCCGAGCGCCCGGTAAATCGCCTCGCGGTCATCACGGCCGAGCGCCTGGTCCAGCGCGGCAATCCGCGCACGCATCGTCTCCAGCGGCGGGCTGACCGGCCGCGCCGCCACAACGCCGGCAATACCGATATCCGAGACCGGCTCGTCCGCGGCAAACAAAATCTCGTTCAACCGTTCGCCCGGGCGGATGCCCGTAAAGATGATCTCGACGTCACGGCCCGGTTCGAGGCCCGACAGGCGGATCATCCGCTCCGCAAGCTCTACGATCCGCACCGGCCGACCCATGTTGAGAACATAGACGGAGGTGTCGGAGCGCTGCGGCGACAGCGCGTGGGATGCCGCCGTGACGACGAGATCGCAAGCTTCGCGGATGGTCATGAAATACCGTACCATCTCGGGATGGGTCACCGTCACCGGCCCGCCAGCCTCAATCTGGGCCTTGAATTTCGGCACGACGGAGCCGTTCGAGGCCAGCACATTGCCGAAACGCACTGCGATCAGACGCATCGCGGTACGGCCGGAGGAGGCACGCGCCGTCAAATCGGCATCCAGCGCCTGGCAATACATTTCGGCGAAGCGTTTCGTCGCGCCCAGCATCGATATTGGCTCGATCGCCTTGTCCGTCGAGATCATCACCATGGCGGCGGAGCCGCCGGCCACCGCTGCGTCCGCGACATTGATCGACCCGAACACGTTGGTTTTGACGCCTTCATCCCAGTCTCGTTCGAGCAACGGCACGTGCTTGAGCGCGGCGGCATGAAACACGATGTCCGGCCGAAATGCCCTCACCAGGCGAAAGATGCGGTCGCGGTCGCGAATATCGGCGATGCGGCCGTCGACCTTCGCGCCGGCGTGCTTGGAGGCGAGATGCTCCAGAACGGCGTGAAGCGCCGGCTCGGAATTATCGATCACCATAAGGCGGCCAACACCGTGGGCGGCGAGCCGATCGCAGATTTCGGCGCCGATGGACCCGCCGCCGCCGGTGACCAGCGCCGCCCGGCCGCGCACGAAATCTTCGAGCCGCTGGTAATCGATCTTCGCGCTTGGTCGCAGCAGCAAATCTTCGACATGAACAGGGGTGAGCCGCACCTCGCCCCCCTCCTCCAGAGCCGGCAATCGCGAAGGCGCGAGCCCGAGGCGCCGCGCGCGCGCAAGAATGGCTTCCGGCCGCATTTCGGGCGCGAGCGCAGAAGGCGTGAGCACGAGGCGGGCAACGTGGGTGCCGTGCTCGGCGAGATCGGCGACAATGCGTTCCAGTTCGCCGATGTCGCCAAGCACCGGGACGCCGCGGATCGACTGGCTGCGGTCGGCGCGCGAAGGCGAGAGAATGCCGATCACCCGGATTTTCTTGACCGCCCCGCTTTCGATACTGCGCAGCAACAGCTCGGCGTCGGCTGCGGGACCCAGCACGAGCGTTGGAGCAAAGCCATCAGTACGCGCGTGCTGGAGCGTGCGGGTGTATCGGAAATAACGATAGGCGATGCGCGAGCCGGCGAGGAAGGCGATTTGCAAGAACCAGTACAGCGCGATGGTGACCTTGCCGAACAGGAACGTGCCATAAATGTTCGGCGCCAACAGGACATAATCGAGAACCAAGAGGGTTAGCGCCAATACTGTGGAAACTTTGACGATGACCATCAGGTCGGGCAGCGAAGTGAACCGCCACTTGTTCTTGAAGCTGCCAAAAATGCTGAACACGCCCGCGGCGTAGAGGACGAACCCGGGAAGCAGCTCCAGCATGAGGTCCCAGCGCTGCGACAGGCTGGTGACATCGAAACGGATGTAGAACGCGGCCAGCACTGCCGCGACCGCGGCGACGAGGTCGTGAACGAGGATCAGCCCCATGCGCGGCGTGAATTTGCGAAAACTGAGCACCGGCCCGTTCACCCCCGTCCGACGTGGCAGCCCATGATTGTCGAAAGTGAAATTTGCCCGCCGTGCGTCCCAAATTTTAAGGACCGTCCACCTGGCCACCGACCGGTCTGCCATCGCCAATTCATAAATACCGGCCTTTGCCGCCGTGCGCCAGATTTATTACCCAGGCTGCAGTTCCGCGGGACCAGCCAGAATCGAGTTTTCTCTCGCCGGCCCGCCGCCAACGCCGCATCGATCGCGCGCATGACTTGGGTCAGCGGCAATCCATCGAGACAGCGGCTGCGGCTATGGATATTCCTGTCGCAGCCCTCCTGGTGACAGGGCAGACAGGTCAGCGGGTTCTGCACCAGCCAGACGTTTCCGCGGCGCTGGATCGATCCAGTGGCCGTCCACATCTGGGCAAGGCCACCCACCGGAACCGGGCCCCAGAGCCGTGGATCGGTAGGCCCGTAGAGCGCGATGGTCGGGCAGCCGGATGCAGCCGCAAGGTGGGTCACCGCCGTATCCGGCCCAATATAAACGCCGGCGCCCCGCAGCAACCCCGTCAATTGGGGCCAGGAGAGACGTCCGTCCGCACGGACAACGCCCGGCAGGCCGGTCCATAATTCGTCCAGATATGCCCGTTCGGCCGGGTCGCTGCCGCCGGTCGCGATGACGGCGAAGCCACAGTCGCGGAGTTGAGCCGCAATCGCGCGCCAGCCGTCACGGGTCCAACGCTTATAGGCGAACATCGGCGCCGCATGGATAACGGCATATCGCTCGCCCGCTCGTTGCGGCGGCAGGCGGTCAAACGGCGGCCCGGCGCTTCCGGCTCCCGGGCAGACGATTGCTCCCACGCGGGGGATGCCGAGCACATCGGCGAGCCGCAGCATTTCTTCAAGCCGGTGCAACCCTTGCGCAACCGGCACGCTGCGCCACAATGCCCGCCGCCGTAATTCGCCGCGGCGGCCCGCATCGACCGGCCCGACCGCACGCCGACCGGCGAGCAACGCAAAGAAGGTCGGGCGATCCCCACTCTGTGTCGAGATGGCGAGGTCGTAACGGGCGAATAGACGCAGCGCGAGGGCGGCGCCCTCCAGGACGCTGCCTTTCGGCGGCATCGGGATCACCCGGTCGATGTCGGGATTACCGAGGAGGATTTCGGCCGTATCGCCGAACACGAGTGTCTCAATGACAGCCTGCGGCCGGGCGCGACGCAGGCTCGCTATCAGTGGGGTAGCAAACAGCACGTCGCCCAGCCGGCGCAGCGCGACAACCAGGATGCGCGGCCGCTGCGACAGCACGAAGGATTTCATTGGCTCGGCCATTGCCGGATCGAACCATCGTTCGAGGCCGCCGCGCTTCGCGATTGCCCACCGGGAACCTCGTTTGCGGCAGCTTCTTGCGAAAAGGGCGCAGTGGATGCGGCAGAGCGCATCGGCGCCGCAACCGACGCAAACGCTCGCGAAAGCCTGGAGGTCCAGGCCGGAACACGCATGGTGGGGAGTGGACCCGCTTGACGCAACATGCCGCCGTAAGCGCCGACAGCAAAAACATAGAGCCAGCTTTGGGTGAAATCCATCAGGTGAGAATTGAACAACGAGCCGACGATGTTCTGCGCGACGGCGGCGAGCCCGGCCCAGGCAAGCGCCCCCGGACGCAGGAACAGGCGCAAATGCGCCGACCACATCGCCAGCAGAATGAAAATGCCGATGCCTCCAAGCTGTATTCCAACGGCGAAAATTTCGTTGTGAGGATTGGTGGCGGAGGGTCCGGCGCCGTCGCCGGAGAGACGGCGGAAGCTTTGCTTGAGAGAACCTGTGCCGTGTCCGACGAGCGGGGCTTCGCCCAGCAGCACCAGCGATTCACGCCAGAAGATGAGTTCGCGCGCCTGACGACGTGAACGCGCCGGTCGCCCGGGCACTTGCAATTTCGGTTGGGATCTCCAGCAGCCGCTCGCCGACCTTCGGCGCCGCGACCCAAACCGCGGCACCGCCCAAAAGCACGACGAGCAGATAGGATGCGAGCCGCTTCCCCGAGAACCGATGCAGCCCCAAAATGACAAAGAGCAGCGGAATGACAATCAGCGTGGTGCGGCTGGTGACGATGTAGGCGACATCGGCGAAGAACATGACGGCCAGAATTGCGGCGCCGCTCGCCAGACGACGGCGGCCATCGCGCAAGCGGTCCAGCGCATGATCGATCAGCGCAAAACCGCACAGCACAAAGGCGCCGCTCTGCGAAATATAATCCTTCACCGGCACTCCCGCCGATCCGCCGTGCTGAATTCCGAGCGCGACCATCGCGAACGAGGTCGCGAGCAGGGTCGTGGCCGAGAGCAAAAATCCGATGCCGATCCATTGTCCGCGGGGCGAGCAACGAAACTGAGCCAGCAAAATCGGGATCGCCAAAAGCCGAAGAAACGGTGCCATGCCTTGCAGGCGCTCGGACAGGGAGGCATCGCTCCAGGCCATGCCGGCGACCGCGAATACAGCGAAGACGACCGGCAGGCCGCCCGCTGCGGAAGCCAACTCCCGTCGCAGGGCCGAGACGTCGAGCAGCGGCAGAGTCGCAGCCAGCCACACGGCCAGCAAAATGCTGGCGGCTGAGGTCGACCACGGTAGGGACACCGCCACCGCCGCGGCAAGCCCATCGGCGACGAGCGGCAGCGTGCGACGCCACTCGCTCAGCGGTATCGCAGAGGTCCCGGCCAGCGTCACGGGACGATTTCGCCGGGCGACGCCTCGATCGGCACCGGCGCCTCCCTCGGCCCATCATCACCGCGCGGCGGACGCGGGCTGATCTTGCGGAGCATCGACAAGCCACGTCGCGCCGTAATTCTCGCCGAAGCCAAAACTTCATCGAGCTGGCGCTCGTTGGCTTCGATGCCGGTGCGGTCGGCCTCGGGATGCCAGAGATGGAGCACGCTGCTGGCGAAACGGCCGTCCTTGCGGCGCACTCCGGCGCGGATCAGGCGCACGAAAATATCGGAGTCCTCCCGTCCCCATCCGGTGAAGGCGGCATCGAATCCGTCGACCGCGTTGCAGGTCGCCGCGCCAGAACGCCATGTTGCTGCCGCGCGCACCGCGCCAACGCTTCGCCGTGAGCTTGCGCAACAAGCCGAGGCGAAGTCCCCAAAAGCGGCGTAAAGCGGTTGACATGCCGGCGCGCACGATGGGCCATCCATCGCGTAAATGGCCACAACTCCGGCTCCAATCCTTCGCGCAGGACGCGTTCGGTCATATCTGCGGAGAGCAGAATGCGGGTGCCGGTGACGAACCAGCCGACCTCGGCAAGATGGCGATGGGCAGCGACGAAATCACGCCGTGCAATGCAATCGCCATCGAGGAAAACATTGTATGTTTCCGGCGCTGGCGAGAATCGCCAAGATTGCGGATTTCGGACAGGCGGAAGCCGCGGTCGTCGTGCCAGACGTGCTTTATCCTCACGCCGGCGCGCGCCGCCCACTTGTCGACCACGTCGGCGGTTGCCGCATTCGACCCGTCGTCAGCGACCACGATTTCGAAATTGCGGTCCGACTGGCGCGACAATGAACGCAGCACCACGTCGAGCGCGTCCGCACGATTATAGGTCGAGACGATGACCGAGATCAGCTCATTCACGCCGGCGCCCCGCGACCCAAGCCTTCATGTAGCGATAATAGGTTCCCTCGGCATTTGCGACCGCGAGCAGGAATCCCTCGTGTCCGTCGAGAAAGCCCAGTCTCCAGACATATGCACGAAAGAACGACCACAACCCATGCGCGATGCCGCTCGCAAAGGAGACGCGGCGACGCGTCGATATCATTTTCGCGCCGGCTGTCGAGTAGCTGTCGAGCCGGGCGATCGCATCTTCCAGCCGCAGCACCGGGTGATGGTCGAGAGGAATCGAGAGACGCAGAATCCGGCCCTGGCAGACGACGCGTTCATGGACAAGATCATCGGTGAATCGCGCCTTTTCGCGGCGAAACAGCCGCAAAACATAATCGGGGAACCAGCCGGAATGGCGCATCGGGCGGCCCAGAAACGTTGACAGCCTCGGGAATTCATAGGCATCGGCGGCCGTCGAGCCGATCGCCGCGATGATTTCGGCTGCGAGCGCAGCCGACACCCGCTCGTCGGCGTCGATCGACAGCACCCATTCCCCCTTGGCCTGCGCAAGCGCGAAATTCTTTTGCGGCGCCGAATCCGGCCCACGGGCGGGTGACCACGACGCCGCAGCCCTCTGCTGCGGCGACGCCACGGTGTCGTCGGTGCTCTCGGCTGTCGATGACGATGCGCTCATCGCAGAACGAAACGCTCTCGAGGCACGCGCCAAGTTTAGCGCCCTCGTTTCTCGCGATGATGATGGCACTGAGCTTCACTGCAGCTTCCGCCTGACGGAATTCCGTGCAAATAGCCGATCCTGGCCTTGCTCGCTATCGGACATTGCCCGGCTGTCGAATCGCGCGATGTCGGCAAGAGGATGTCGGCAAGAGGATGTCGGCAACCATCGCTTGTACGCGAGACTTCGAGGCGATCGCCCCCCACCGCCGCGAGGGAACCGTATAGAGCTGGCCCTGAGGCAATGGCCGCGCAATCAGGCAAGTGCCGTGCCATTGCGCCACGTCGCCGCCGGCATTCGCCTTGTCCGCGCCGCGCCGGGTCAGCGGAAACGCGCGTCACATGTCCCATCTTGCGACCCGGCCGAACGGCCTGCTTGCCATAAAGGTGAACGCAAGCGCCCGGCACCGTCGAGCCATTGCCGATAATCTGCGATCTCCTTCCCGATCAGGTTGATCATCTCGGCGCGCGCATGGCGCCAGCGGCACCGCCAGCGGCCATCCGGCGACGGCGCGGATATGCTGTTCGAATTGGGACACCGAGCAGCCGTCGAGCGTCCAGTGTCCCGAATTATGGACGCGCGGCGCGATCTCGTTCACCAGCACGGCAGTCGGCGGCGCCGTCGGCGGACGACGAACATCTCTACCGCCAGCACGCCGACATATTCGAACGCCTCGGCGATATGCCGCGCGATCCGCCGCGCCTCCTCGGCAACCGCCGGCGTCACCGCCGCCGGCGCGCGCGAAACCTTCAGAATCTGCCTCTCGATGTTCATTCTCGGTCACGTCGAAACACTCGACCCGACCGTCATGGCCGCGGGCGGCGACAACGGAGATTTCGCGATGAAAATTCGACGAAGGCTTCGACGATGGCGGGCTGGCCGCCGATCGCCTGCCAGGCAGGGCCGGATTCGTCAGCGGCGCCGATCATTGCCTGGCCTTTGCCGTCATAGCCGAAACGGCGGGTCTTGAGCACCGCAGGCCGCCCCACCGCAACGAGCGCGCGAGCGAGTTCGGCCTCGCAATCCACCGCCGCAAAAGCCGCAGTGCCGATGCCGAGGGCGGCAACGAATTGCTTTTCCGCCAGCCGGTCCTGGGTGGTGGCGAGGACTCTCGGGATCGGGCAGCACCGGCTTGCGGGCAGCAAGGAACGTCGCGGTTTCGGCCGGCACGTTCTCGAATTCATAGGTGATGAGGTCGACGTCCTCGGCGAAACGGTCGAGGGCCGACTTGTCCGAGTAGTCGGCCTCCGTGACCCGCCGGGCGACCTCGAAGGCAGGCGAAGCGGGGTCGGGGCACAGCACATGGCAGCGGAAGCCCAGTCGCGCGGCCGCCATCGCCAGCATGCGGCCGAGCTGGCCGCCGCCGAGGATGCCGATGGTCGCGTCCGGACCGAGCACCGGCAGGCGTGGCGGTCACGCGCCACCCTCGTTCGAGGGCCATTCGGCAACGGCTCCAGTCTGCCGCTCGCGCCAGGCGTCGAGCCGAGCGGCGATCGCGTCGTCGCCGAGCGCAAGCACGCTCGCGGCGATCAGCGCTGCATTGATCGCTCCTGCCTGTCCGATTGCCAGCGTGCCCACCGGCACGCCCGGAGGCATCTGGACGATCGAATAGAGCGAATCGCGTCCGCCCAGTGCCCGCGATTCGACAGGCACTCCGAATACCGGCAGTGCCGTGAGAGCAGCCGTCATGCCGGGGAGATGGGCGGCGCCCGCCGGCGCCCGCGATGATGACCCGAAAGCCAGCCGCTTTCGCTCCCCTGGCGAAGGCGTAAAGCCGGTCAGGCGTGCGATGCGCCGAGACGATGCGGGCCTCGTACCCGATGCCCAGCGCCTCGAGCGTCTCGGCAGCGTGCCTCATCGTGGCCCAGTCGGACTGGCTTCCCATGATGACGGCGACTGGCGTTGCGGCCACGGGGTTCTCCACCAGATTGCAAGGTTCTTCGATTTGCTGCCGGAAGCTTGCGGCAGCGGACACCCTGACCTGGCAGCATGACTGCCCGGTAAAGTTGCGGACTTATTCTTATGTGACAACCGGCAGTTCTTAATGAATGCAACCGGTCATCACCGCGCATGCCGCTCCGTAACGAGCGATCGCAGTTTGCCGCGACGAATGGTCGCGATATTTCCGAGTGAATCCCCGCGGTCGGCGATTCCAGTCGACACTGCTCAATCGTCATGCTCTCAGGCGATGATATCCGGCGTCAACTGATCCTCAATGAAGGTGATCCGATCGCGCAAGTTGAGTTTCCGTTTCTTCAGGCGCTGGATCTGGAGGACATCGGAACCCGGGACCAACTGGAGCGCTTCGATCGCAGCATCAAGGTCGCGGTGTTCCTGCCGCAGATGCTCCAGTTGCGCCTTCAATGCGGTTTCCTCTTCTTTGGTCATTGCCGCCGCCAAAGCTCACGAAGCCGCCCGCGAACTATCGTAAGATAGCACAGCTCCCCCTTCGTGTGCCCTGCCGGTTCATGCGTTGTTCCTGTGGTTCTCGAATTACCGCTCACGCGTTTTGAGTGACCTTGCCGCAAAGGAATAGCCATGCGTGAAACTCGAAGCCGAGCTGCATGTCCGCCGCATCCGAACGGACAGTGCATGACCGGGAAGATGGTTGCGGTATTTCTCCACCGGCATGTTTGCCGTTCCGAGAAATCCGGGTCGAACTCGCGGTTTGCGGCATGTCAAAATTTCATCGTCAGACCGTTAACTGACCGAGGAGACCGTTACATGGCCAATCCGACGCAACTCGCGGAACTCGAAGAGCGGCATCGGGCCCTGGAAGCCGAAATCAGCGAGGCGCTCCAGCACCCCTCCATGGACCAGTTCAAATTGGCGGAGTTGAAGCGTCGCAAATTGCAAGTCAAGGACCAGATCGCTCGCTTGAGGTCAGGTGCCAGCATTCACTGAAGCCGGCAGCCCGATCCTTCGGCAATCTGCATTAACGCCGCCGGCACGCCAACGTGACCGGCGGCTCGCTTTTCCGGCTCGGCGAACATCAAATGGTGAACGTCAAATAAGGTGGGCGTTTGAAGAATCCCATGCCAGTACGCGCGACGAGATCGTCACAACCTGTCCCAGCCGCAGTGTTGGCCGACGCCACAATCCCGGCGCCGTGCGCTCGACGTGCTCTGCGGGTTGCATGCGTTGTCGTGCTCGCCGCTGCCGCGAACGCGGCGACGGCGATGCAGGTCGCCGTCGCCGACGAGCAAACCTATCCCGCCCATCCTGTAACGCTGATCGTGCCGTTCCCGGCCGGCGGGGGAGTCGACGCGATCGCCCGGATCATCGCCGAGAAGCTCGGGGGCCGCCTCGGTCAACAAGTCATCATCGACAACCGCGGCGGGGCGGCCGGGCTGATCGGCATGCGCAACGCGGCAAGGGCGGCGCCGGATGGTCATACGCTCGTCATGGCGCATACCGGCATCACTTCCGATCAATCCGACGCTTTATGCGCATCCCGGCTACGACGTGCAACGCGACTTCTCGCCGATCGGCCTGATCGCCACCACGCCGACCGTGCTGATGGCGAATTCCGCCTTCCCGCCCCGCTCGGTCAATGAGGTTGTCGCGCTCGCGAAGCGCGAGCCGGTCAATTTCGGCGTGCCTCCGCCCGGCACCGGCTCCTATCTCGCGGCCGAACTATTCAAGGCGGCCGCTGGAATCGATTTCACCCTCGTGACCTACAAGGGCACAGGCCCGTTGACGAACGACCTTGTCGGCGGCCATGTGCCGGTCGCCTTCAATGTCCTCGCGCCCGCGATCGGCAACCTCGAGAGCGGCGCGATTCGGGCGATCGCGACCGCAGGTCCCACCCGGCTGAGCCTGATGCCCGGGCTGCCTACGATTGCGGAATCTGGGCTCCCTGGTTTCGAGGCCGTGCTGCATTACGGGCTGATGGCGCCGGCAGGGACTCCGGCCCCCGTCATCGATCTCCTGAACCGCAGCCTGCGCGCCACGCTCGATGAAGCCGAGGTGAAGTCCCGCATCCACGCCGACGGCGGCGATCCCCTGCCCTCCTCGCCCCAAGAATATGCCGAACGATATCGCGCGTGAGCAGGCCAAATGGTCGCCGCTGATCAGGAAGCTCGGCCTGCGGCTGCAATAGAACGGATGCGAAATCAACAGAGCCGTTCGAGGCCGCGCAAACTGAAACCCATCACCCTCGCGGTCGGAACCGGAAGGGGTAGCGAGAGAAATCAATTCGAAGGTCGATCACTCGGCGCATTCATAGGAAAAATCGAGGGCGGCGTTGCCGCGCGGCTGGAACGACTCAAGCCCGCCAAGCTCGGCGTCGCAGGCCGCCCACTTGATCTTGCTGCCGCCCCACAGCTTGATATCGTAACTCGTGCGCGGCTCCATTTCCTGCATAAGGAACAGCTGGCCGCGCGAGCCTTGCGTCAGCACCCGTCGGGTACCGGAAATCACCCTGCGGCAGGGCGCCACTTCGCTGCGCTTCGGGTCGACCACGCAATAGTAGAAAATGACCGCGCGGTTGCAGTCATTGCGGTAGGACAGCGCATCTTCGACGTCAGTATTGTCGAGAGCAATGCAGTCCTTCGCGCTCGCCGCCGCAGCAGAGTCAGATGTCGCCGCTTGCGCGCAGGATGCCAATGCCGTTGCCCCCAGCAGCCGGAGCAACCAGGCTGCGCGTGGCCCGCCGCGATCCGTGTTCGACAGCTGCGCCCGCCGCCTTTCTCGCGCCATACAGTTGACCGCGTTCGGGCCTGATCCACCGGACATTGCGGCCATCACCGTCACCGGCTCCAACCACGTTGCCCGCCTATGTTCGGCCAAGCTTTAGCCGTGTTCGCACGAACTCTCAAGGTGGATGCCGTCGGGGCTTTCTGCTACGCTTGCGATCATTAGAGCGGGATGCGTTCAGCTCGAAGCGCCTCTCGCTCGGCCCTCTTTGATTTTGCGTATGATCTTTGTCCGAAAAGTCTGCAACTTTTCGGGATCATGCGCCAAGGGAGTTGCATCATGATCACGAGCCGCAGGTTCTTTCTCTCCCTCATGGCCGGCGCGGTCGCGACGCCGGCACGCGCCCAGGCTCCGGCAATGAGCCGCGTGACCGCCTTCGCTTTCCATTTCGCCGGCCTGCAAGGCGGTGACATTCAGCTCGCCGAGCACGCCGGCAAGCCGATCCTGATCGTCAACACGGCATCGCAGTGCGGCTTTACCCCGCAATTCACTGGTCTCCAGCAATTGTGGACGCGCTATCGCGACCGCGGCCTCCTGATTGTCGGCGTGCCTTCGAATGACTACGCCCAGGAGCCGGGCGACGCCGCCGAGATCGCCGAGACGGCGCAGCATGAATACGGTGCCACCTTCCCGATCGCCGCCAAGGTGGTGTTGAACGGCGCCAACGCGCATCCGTTCTACAAATGGGCAGCGGCCCAGCGCCCGCTCGAACGGCCGCGCTGGAATTTTCATAAATACCTGATCGGTCACGATGGCATGATTGCCGCTAGTTTCGCGACCGAGATCGAGCCAATGGACGCTCGGGTCATCAACGCGATCGAGAAGGAATTGCGCAAGGCGGTGGCCGATTGACACGAAAAATCCAGCCGGCAAGCCGCTCGCTCATCGGCCGAGCGCATGGCAGGCCGACCGGGCTCCCCACCGCTGCGCTGCGGAGCCGCTTGGGTTGGATTGCCACAGCTTGACCGGGGTCAGCATGTCGATGGCAGCGAGCGCGGCCTGGAACTTGCCTGTAACGCAGCACAACCGCATTTGCGGCAAGCGTTGCAACCGGACCGGCCGGTTGGTAAAACTAACCCGTTGAGGTCCGGATGCGCCATTCTGGGCGGGCTCTTTGAACGAAAGGTTCACCCGGCGCGTAGAGAGTGACATGGCGGACAGCGTATCGAGCGGAAGGCCGCCGAAGCCCCACGGTCTCGACTGGCGTCCGGTGCTGGACAGTTACAGGACGCAGACCGACGGCCTGAGAGAGACCGAAGAAGCGGATCGCGCCGCAAGCGATGCCGTGGAAGGCGAGGATTCCGCGCTAAGCGCCGATCCCGCGCTCCCGGAAACGGATCGTGCATCGAGTGAGAGTGGGAGTAAAATGTCGGGACCGGTCAACTTACGGAAACTACAGGAACAGCTCGACCGCAGTCGGCTCGATGAGATTGCGGCGCTCGTACTCTCTCTCACCTATGGCGAGATGATCGAATTGGCCAATGCGATCTGGAAATCCCAACCGGATAGCTCGCCCCTGACGCAGGAAACATTGCCGGCCTTGCTCTACCGCTGGTCGAAGGTCCAGTCCGGGCCGCACCGCCGCGACGACCGTTCGATCTGAGTTAATTTAGGCACCGTCCGCGAATAAGTGAAATCATCCTTTGTCTTGCCCCGCGAAAAGCGGGGCATCGAGCAATCCCTGGCGTAGCGATTGTGCATTGATGGCAAATCCAGTGGTTACTGGACCACCCGCTTTCGCGGGTGGTGACATGAATTGAGGCGCTTGTTTCCGGACAATGACTTATTGGCGATCCTTCCTTGCCGCGCGCTTGCGGCGGGGCTGCGCATTCAATCCGCGGGGTATGCGCCCAACATTGCCCCGCGACATCTCAGACAGAACCTGGGATTCCTGATCAAACGTCAAGGGGCTTGCCTTTTTCCGGCAGGACGACCGCGGTCGAGTGGCCGCGCATTTCGGCGACGAAGGCATCCGGAGTGGCTTCGATGATCGGGAACGAGCCGAAGTGGCAAGGAATGACCTTGTCGAGCTTGAAGAAACGCTTGACCGCGAGGGCCGCCGTCTTCGGGTTCATCGTGAAACGGTCCCCGATCGGCACCATGGCCACTTTCGGCTGGTGAATCTCGGCGATCAATCCCATGTCGGAGAAGATATCCGTGTCTCCCATATGGTAGATGGTCGGCTCTCCCGATGCCTTGATGATCGCGCCGCACGCCGGACCGAGATAGGCGGCAACGCCGTTGGTCACGTCGCCCGAGGAATGATCGGCCCGCACCAGTGTCACGGTGAAGCCGCCCTGGTCTGTGGTGCCCCCGGTATTCATCGGATCGAATGCTTTCAAGCCTTTGCCGGCAAGCCAAAGGCAGAGTTCGAAGCTGCTGACAACAATGGCGCCCGTCGAAGCGGCGATGTCGAGCGTGTCGCCCACGTGATCGCCGTGACCGTGCGTGAGAACGATGTGGGTGATCCCGCGGATCGCCTCAGCCTTGTCCGAGACGAAAGCCGGGTTGCCGGTGAAGAACGGGTCGATCAGCACGGCCTTGCCGGCGAAGTCGAGACGAAAGGCGGAATGGCCGTACCAGGTGATCTGCATGGCGAAGTTCCTCTTTGTTTGTCGGCAGCGGCGGGAACTTAACCCGCGGGCCACGGAGATCAATCCTGCATTCCGATTTCCGGGCTGCGCATGATCCCGTGAAGTTGCAGACTTTTCGGACAAGATCATGCGCAAAATCAATGATATTCGAGGGGCGGGCGTTTCAACCTGAACGCATGCCGCTCCAGATGACGTTTCGCCTATCCGCCATCGCTGTTACCGCATGATCCTGGAATATGCAGACTTTCAGACAAAGACCATACGCAAACTCAAAGGGAGCCGAGCGGGAGACGATCCAAGCTGACCGCATCCCGTTCTGGGCAGGCACATGACTGAGGGCGCCGCCATTGTTGCGCTTGCCGACCTCGCGCCGCGGCTTCCCGCGCGCGGGGCCCTTCTCGGCCTCGACCTCGGCACCAAGACGATCGGGGTTGCGACCAGCGATCCCGACCGGCGGCTCGCGACCGGCGTCGAAACGATCGCACGCGCAAATTTCACTAAGCCGATGCACGGCGGCTTGCCGCGATCGCGGCGGAGCGCCGCGCGGTCGCGTTCGTGCTCGGCCTGCCGATCAACATGGACGGCAGCGAAGGTCCGCGCGCCCAATCGACGCGCGCCTTCGCCCGCAATCTCGCCAGGGCGATCGCATTGCCGATCGCGCTGTGGGACGAGCGACTATCGACCGCCGCCGTCGAGCGCGAACTCATCGCCGCCGACGTCAGTCGTGCGAGACGCAAGGCTGTGATCGACGAACATGCGGCGATCTTCATCCTGCAAGGCGCGCTCGACCGGCTCGGCAATTTGCGCCGATTGTTGATCCTCCCGCAAAGCGGGGACGAATGAATGTTGAGCAGGTCCGCGGAGCTTGCTGCTTTCCGGCCGCCTGCGAGACGCAAAAGATGCGGGAGAGGATGAAGAATTTGGCTGTGCGTGATCCAGGTCGGCTTGCCTAGAGCGAGATGCGTTCAGGTTGAAACGCCTCCCGCTCGATCTCCTATGCGCATCCGTCGTGGACTGCGCTCGACGACGGATGCGTTGATGATTTCCGCATGATCTTGTCCGAAAAGTCTGCGGGCGATACGGGATCATGCGCTAAAACCGCGCCCCGACGTCTCGGCACTCACGCGCCGATGGCGCGGCCGATCAACAAGGCCATTTCGGAAGCGCTGAAAGCAGGCGAACCATAGGCCGCGCTGGGTGCAAGGAGGCGCGTCCTGGCGAAGCATTCCGCGATCCGCGCCGGCGCGCCTTCGCGGCAGGCCGCGGCTGCCGCAACAAGCGCGATGCGCTCGACCATGCCGCGGGCGCAAGCCTCCCGCTCGGCACTTGCGAGCAAGGCCGCGATACCGCGAATGGCATCGTTCGCGCCGGGGAGGCCGTCGGTTTCGCTGCTGAGGCGCTCCAACACGGCGACCGCGGCCTCGGGGTCGCGCACAAGCGCGCGCAGCACATCGAGGCAGACGACGTTGCCGGAGCCTTCCCAGATCGCATTCACCGGCGCCTCGCGATAGAACCGCGCCAGAATGCTTTCCTCGACATAGCCATTGCCGCCCAGGCATTCCATCGCCTCGCAGACGAAGCCGGGCGCACGCTTGCAGACCCAGAATTTGAGAGCCGGCGTCAACAGGCGCGCCCGCGCCGCCTCGATGGCACTTGTGCCCGCAAGGTCGACGGAACGGCACAGCCGCATCACGGCAGCAACCGCGCCCTCGATTTCTAAGGCAAGATCGGCGAGCACTGCGCACATCAATGGCTGCTCGATCAGCGGTCGTCCGAACACGCTGCGGTGACGCGCGTGATGCAGCGCCTGGGCGAAGGCGCCGCGCATCAGCCCGGCCGAGGCGACCGCGCAATCGAGACGCGTCAATTGCACCATGTCGATGATCGTGCGCACGCCGTGGCCCGCCTCGCCCATTGCCCATGCGAACGCATCCTTGAACTCGACCTCGGCGGAGGCGTTGGAGCGATTGCCGAGCTTGTCCTTCAGGCGCTGGAATCGCAGGCCGTTCACGCCGCCTTCGGGCCGGAATCGCGGCAGCAGAAAGCAGCCGAGCCCCTCCTCGGCCTGCGCCAGCACCAAAAACGCATCCGACATCGGTGCCGACAGGAACCACTTGTGGCCGTTCAGCCGATAGCCGTCGACCGTCCGCTGGGCGCGTGTCGTGTTGGCCCGGACGTCGGTGCCGCCCTGCCGTTCGGTCATGCCCATGCCAAGGGTCAGGCCGGTTTTCGCCGGCCACGGCCGGAAGGAAGGGTCATAGCGGCGCGACAGCAGTTTTGGCAGCATGTCGCGGGCGATTGCGGGCGCTGCGGCAAGGCTCGCCACCGCCGCCCGCGTCATCGTCACCGGGCACATATGCCCGTTCTCGACCTGAGCGACCATGTAGTAGCGCGCAGCGCGCGCCACTTCGGCCGGTGCCGCCGCTCGCGAGCCATCCGTATTCCAGCTCATCGCGACGAACCCAGCGGCGATGCTCTCCTCCAGCAGCCGATGCCAGGCCGGGTGGAACTCGACGACGTCGCGGCGAAACCCTTTCGGGTCAAAGCTGTGCAGCTTCGGCGGGTGCTCGTTGGCGAGCCGCGCCCACTCGAACATCTCGACCGCGCCCCAGCGCTTGCCGAACGTCGACAGCGCGGGCGTCTCTTCGCCGGCGCCGTTTGCAGCTACGGCATCCATCAGCGCCCGATCGGTGGCGAACAGGTCGTTGTCCCGATAAGGCGGCGACTGGTTGAAAACCTCGTCGGGATCACGGTTTGTCGCGATGGTCATCAATAAATTCCAGGACGGCGCCAGGCCGCAAGCGCGCCCGCTCTTTTGGGCCGACCGTATCGTCGAGCTTTCCGGACGCGCCGACCGCTCTTATAGACCCCTCAGGGAACAGACGCCCGGCTGGTCCACGGTGGCGGCAATTGCTTCAAACGTTCCGTGCGCCTATTTCAGGGATGACGCCTTCATTGCCGAGGTCGACATGACGCCGCAACTCACGACGCGCCATCTTGTCTCGATCAACGACCTCACCAACAGCGAAATCGAATCTGTTTTCGAGATTGCACAAAATTATCTCGACGAACTCGGCGACCGCCATGTCAGGCACCGCATAGCCCGGGGCAAGTCGCTGGCGCAGGACCATATTCTCGCGACCCTGTTCTTCGAGCCGAGCACGCGGACGCGGCTTTCTTTCGAGAGCGCGATGTCGCGGCTTGGCGGCGCGATCATCACCAGCGCCGATCCCGCGACCAGTTCGGCCGCCAAGGGCGAAAGCCTTGCCGAACTCGGTGCGCGTCGTCAGCAACTATGCCGACATTGTGGTGATCCGCCACCCGCGCGACGGGGCCGTACGTCTCGCCTCCGAGTACGCGACCGTGCCTGTGATCAATGGCGGCGACGGCAGCCACGAACACCCGACGCAGACACTCTGCGATCTGTTCACGTTGCGCCAGAAGCACAAGACGATCAAGAATCTCAAGGTGGCGATATCGGGAGACCTGAGGGGGAGCCGGACCATCCACTCCTTCGTCTATGCCCTGGCGCGGTTCGGCGCCATGATCGAACCATTGCCAGCCCCCGGGATGGAACTGCCGGCCCATGTCGACCGGCGGCTGCGCGACGAGTTCCACAGCGAGATCGTCTCCGTACCGGCGGCCGAAGGTGAGACGCCGCTCGATGTGCTTTACGTGACTTCGAACGAACCGCATCAGCAGTCGTTGTTCTCAGGCCCTGAAATCGACCGCGCCCGCACCATCATCGAGAAGAAGATCGATGCGGTCTACGTGACCCGCTTCCAGAAAGAACGATGGGGTGAGACCGGATTATCCTATCCGAGGATCGATGCGGATTTTCTTCGCAACGAGAAATACTCGGATGCAAGCGTCATGCATCCGTTGCCGCGCGTCGGCGAGCTCGACGCCTCAATCGATTCGGATAGCCGCGCGGTTTATTTCCAG
This sequence comes from uncultured Alphaproteobacteria bacterium, assembly GCA_963844635.1. Classification (GTDB taxonomy): domain Bacteria; phylum Pseudomonadota; class Alphaproteobacteria; order Rhizobiales; family Xanthobacteraceae; genus JAJPKK01. The sequence continues at coordinate 1,501,272 of CAWJPD010000003.1, read as the reverse complement.
CAAGCCGCCTATGGCGTCCCAGTGCGGATGGCGCTGATCACGCTGCTCCTCGGCCTCGCGGCGGGAAAATCGCTTCGCCGCTATCCGCTTGGGTTCCAGCGCGAACGGCTGCCGGTCTATGACCAGCCGATCTCGGTCGGCATCCGCTGCGGCAACCGGAACTGCATCGTACATGAGCCGTCCGAGGCGCAATATGTGCGCAATCGCTTCCACGTGATCCAATCCGGTCCCGGCGGTGATTGCCGGCTGCGCTGCGCCTATTGCGAGGCCGACCTCGACCGCTTCGTCGCAGCAAACAAGCGGCAGATGTGGTACTCACCGGATCGGAACCTGCTGGCGAGCTTCGAACAGCACGCCTTGAAAGATATGCTGGCTTTCGACTCGGATGAGGACGCCCGCGCGGCCGGCTATCACCTCAAGAGGGCGCGACCGGCGCCTACGGGTGTCGCCTCGGCGGCCACCTGACTTTGCCGGGATGCGAGCGAATTGCGGGGCGATCCTTTGCGCCGCGCGTGGTATGCCTATTGGGCTGCAGCACGGCCAATCGGCGGGAGCGACCGCGCGCCGGCCCGCGTGGGGAAAAACATCATGGATACCATCAGCCGAGACACCGGCGAGCAGCTCACCAGGACGCTCGGCGAGGCGGCCGTGCGCATCTGGAGCAGCCTGCCCCAAGAGGTACAGCATCAGCTGTTCGAGGAAGCCGTCAATGGCGGCGGTGAAAACATTCGAACGCATCTTGCGGTGTTTCTTCATGAAAAGCATCCGCGGACTTCCGACCCGCTGGGCCACAAGCGCGAAATGATCGAGCCGGACAGCAAGGGCGGGTGAACGAAGCGCCCGCCCAAGACCCGCGGGATGTGCTCAGAGTCGTAGGCGGCGAGAATCCCTCAGGGACCGTCCCGTCAACCTTGCCGGCGCGTCGGCCGCCGGCGCTCCGGCCTTCATTGGCGGGCAGAACAGGGGCACGTAGAGGGTCCCTGTGGAAACCCTGGCCCGGAATATGCATGCAAGGAAATCTTGCATTAACATGGAATGACGATGCCGATTCTCAGCATCAAGCACGTCACGACCTATCATTACAACAAGCCCGTCGCATTCGGCGAGCATCGCATGATGTTGCGCCCGCGCGACGACGCCGACCAGAGGGTCCTCGAATCCGATTTGGAGATCACGCCGGAGCCGATTGCGATCGCCTGGACGCACGACCGCTTCGGCAATCATGTCGCGACGGCTCGTTTCGCGGAACGAGCGTCTGAGCTTCGTTTTGCAAGCACCATTCGGGTCGACCACGCGCCGTTCGATTTCCACGCCGTCGACATCGAGGATTTCGCCCGCACGCATCCGTTCGCCTATATGGCGAAAGACAGGCGCCGCCTGACGCGCTTCATGACGCCGCTGACACGCGATCCGGCGCTCAACCGGTGGGCTTCGGGATTCCTTGGTCAGGGTGGGTCCGTCAATACACGTGAGCTTCTCGTTGAGATGACGAGAACGATCCGGCGGACCTTCCAGCATGTGGCGCGACACGAGAAGGGCACCCAGGACCCGATCCGCACCCTCGAACTCGGGAGTGGGAGCTGTCGCGACCTTGCGGTGCTCATGATCGCGGCGGTTCGCTCGCTGGGACTGGCGGCGCGGTTTGTCTCCGGGTACCTGCGCCTTGGCGACGATGACCATCATATGGCCGGCGGCAACACCCACGCCTGGGTCCAGGTCTATATCCCAGGCCCTGGCTGGGTGGACTTCGATCCGTCGAGCGGCCTGGCGGGGAACCAGAATCTCGTACGCGTCGCGGCGGTACCCGGACCGCGCGAAGCCATTCCGTTGCAGGGAACCTGGATCGGCAACGCGTCGGACCATCTCGCCATGAAGATCGCCGTCAAGGTCGTTGCGATGGGAGTGTCTTGATCGCGCGGGGCGTCGCGATCGACGGCAAGTGATTTCCCCGGAGTCGGATGGCGGCCCGACGAAGGCATGGAACGTTTTTGATGCCTCATGTTTGTCGAGAGCCCACCCGGTGCCGGGGGGGCACGCCAAGAGGCTGCGATGAAGATTCGTGCGGGCTATGAAATTCGTTACGACTGTCCGCAGCCTACCCCCATGATCCTGGAGTTGAGCGTCCATCCGTCGCGCGTACCGGACCTGCTGACGCCTGACCGCATCAGGCTCGATCCCGTGGTGCCGGTCACCGAATATCACGACGGGTTTGGCAACCTCTGCCATGTCATTTGCGCGCCGGAGGGCGGCTTGACGATCGCATCGGACCTGCTCGTGCGGGATACCGGCGATCCCGACGAGGTGGCGCTGCAAGCGGCTCAGCATTCGCTGGAGACGCTGCCGGTGGACACCCTGGTTTACCTGCTCGGCAGTCGCTACTGCGAGACCGATCGCCTGACGAATATCGCATGGACCCAGTTCGGCAACGTTCGCAAGGGATGGCCTCTGGTCCAGGCAATCTGCGACTTCGTGCATGATCGAATCGCGTTCGGCTATGAACACGCGAGTCCGACCAAAACCGCATGGGATGCCTATTCGGAACGTCGCGGCGTGTGCCGGGATTTCGCCCACCTCGCAATCACGCTGTGCCGCTGCATGAACATTCCGGCGCGCTACTGCACCGGGTATCTCGGCGATATCGGCGTGCCGCCGGTCGACGACCCGATGGATTTCAGCGCCTGGTTCGAAGTCTATCTCGGTGGCCGCTGGTTCACGTTTGATGCCCGTCACAACAAGCCGCGCATCGGTCGCATCCTGATGGCACGTGGGCGCGATGCCACCGACGTTGCAATTGTCACCTCGTTCGGCCCCTGCAGGCTCGCGGGATTCAAGGTGATCACCGACGAGGTCGCGCCGGCCGCTCTGATCCGCCCGTAAGGGGGCACGCGGCCGCCGCGTCGGCCGGCACACGCGCAGCACCGGATTTCGTCCAAAGGAGCCGTCTTTCAACGGTCCTTTGGCGGCTTGGACAAGACTACGTTCAGCGTTTTCCCGGATATCGCGCCGATACGGTGCCGCGAGCACAGATTTACCGCGGACGGCGCTTATCCGGGCTACGGTGCTGCATAACCTTGCGGGTGATTTTGCACACCCTTCACCTCCGGGCCGGCTCGAACCACTCTCCTTCGGGTCACTTGTGCCGCGTTGCGTGCTCCCGCTACGCTATCCCGCTCAGCGCTCGCCCTAATTTTTCTGCCGCTCGGCAGCGTCGTCGGCGCCGATCGCGTCGCGCAATGACCCGTCTTCCAGCAATTTTTCGAAATAGGCGATGGTCTGCGCAAGGCCTTCCTTGAGGGCGGTGCGCGGCTTCCAGTCCAGCAGCCTGGCGGCAGCAGCGATATCGGGCTGGCGTTGGCGCGGGTCGTCGGCAGGGAGCGGCCGGCTCACGACTTTCGAACGCGAGCCGGTCAGGTCGATCACGGTGTTTGCAAGCTCGCGGATCGAAAACTCGGACGGATTGCCGAGATTGACCGGGCCGGTCACAGCATCGTCGGTGTTCATCAATCGAATGATCGCCTCGACCAGGTCGTCGACGTAGCAGAACGAACGCGTCTGCGCGCCATCGCCGTATACTGTGATGGGACGGCCGAGCAGCGCCTGAACGATGAAGTTCGAAACGACGCGACCGTCATTCGGATGCATTCGCGGGCCATAAGTGTTGAAGATGCGCGCCACCTTGATGCGCAGCCGGTGCTGGCGCCAGTAGTCGAAGAACAGAGTTTCGGCGCAGCGCTTGCCTTCGTCGTAGCAGGATCGCGTACCGATCGGATTGACGTGGCCCCAATAATCTTCGCTCTGCGGGTGCACGGTCGGGTCGCCATAGACTTCGGATGTCGAGGCTTGGAGGATTTTCGCCCGCAGGCGCTTGCAGAGGCCAAGCATGTTGATGGCGCCGTGCACGCTCGTCTTCGTGGTCTGGACCGGGTCGTGCTGGTAGTGCACGGGCGAGGCGGGGCAGGCCAGGTTGTAAATGTCGTCAACCTCCACATAGAGCGGGAAAGTCACATCGTGCCGCAACAGTTCGAACCGCGGCGCACCGATCAGATGGGAGATGTTGCGTTTCGTCCCGGTGAAGAAATTGTCGACACAAACAACATCGACACCCGCCGCCAGCAGACGCTCGCACAGATGCGAGCCCAAGAACCCTGCGCCTCCCGTCACCAACACGCGTTTTTCGAAATGCATCGTCAGCCTCTCGCCCCAAAGGCGACTGTGGTCCGCTCAACTCGGTTTCGCGAAGAACGGGCGTAAACACCCAACAGACGCTCTCCTTGTCCTCCGCCGATGATAGACCAATCCGCCCGGAATGCCCCCTCCCCCATCGGCACGCCGCAGTGATATGCTGGCGCCAGTTTCGACCCAAGGGAGCAAGACCATGAAAAGTCCCATTCCGATGCTGGCGGCAGTGACGCTGGCGGCGGCGCTCAATCTGCCAGGCCACGCAGGCGCCGCGGAAACGATTGCGGTGTTCACGAAAAACACCACCAACCCATTTTCGAAAGCGATCCGCCTTGGCAGCGACACCGCTGCGAAGAAACTTTCGGTCGATGTCGCCCATTACGTGCCAACAACGCCCGACAGCCCAACGGAGCAGACCAAGCTTGTCGACGACGCGATTGCCAACAAGCCAAACGCCATCGTGTTCGATCCCGTCGAAGACACCAAGCTCGTGCCCGCGGTCCAGAAAATCAATGCCGCCGACATCCCGGTGATCGACATCACCGATCGCAGTGCCGGCGGCAAATTCGTCTCCTACGTACTGCCTGACGATCATGCGCTCGGGTTGGAAACCGCGCGGGCTTTGTTCAAGGCCATGGGCGGCAAAGGCAATGTCGTCATTCTTGAGGGCATCCCTGGCAACACGACAACGGTTGAGCGCCAGAAGGGCTTCATGGATGCGCTGAAGGAATTTCCTGATGTCAAGCTGCTGGCGACAAAGTCCGGAAATTATCAGCGCCGCCCCGCCCAGAACCTGATGGAGGGCTGGATCCGGCAATTCCCGCAGATCGAGGGCGTTCTGGCGGCAAATGACTCGATGGCTGCCGCCGCCGTCGAAACGCTGGAAGCACGCAATCGGAAGGCCCTGGTGGTCGGCATCAACGGCAGCAAGGAGGCGATCGACCTGATCAAGGCAGGCAAAATGCTCGCGACCGGCGAATTCAATGGTTTCGTCATCGGGTGCCTCGCCACCGAGATCGCGGTCCGCAACTTGCGCAAGGAGTTGGTCCCCGCCAATCTGACTGTCAAGCCGCTGATCTACGACAAGAACAACTACGAGAAGTACGAAGGCCGCGCCGAAATGCGCGAATGTCCGACGCTCGCCGACGAAACCAACTGAATTTCTCGTTGATCGTTTCGTGCGAACTCGGATCTCATAGGTTGGGCGCAGCAGCCCCGCAGAATAAGCGGTGAGGGATTGTCCAGAAATAATTGCATCAAATGTCATCGTCCGCGCAAGCGGACGATCCAGTAGCCCCGGTGTTCCGAACGGTGCACGTATTGAAAACACGGGGGTTGCTGGATGCCCGCTTCCGCGGCCATGACAACGAGATGCAGTTGTTGACTGACGAGCCCTGTCGCACACATCCGACCGCGCGGGGACGACGGAACGTACGTTCAGCGGATACGGTTGGTCCTCGACCACCGCGCCGAGACCTCCGCAATGCTTCAAGCTGACCGGAACTCGCTTAAGTTGAGAGTTTCGGGAATTCCCATCATATCGAAGCGATATCGGTAAAAGGCGCGTCCATGTCACAACGCCAAGCGTCCACGCAAATCAGACAATCGGCCTCCGCGATCGACATCGCAGCCATCGAACGGCCGGTCCCGGCCGGCACCAATGCAGCGGGGTTCGGCAGCGACGTGGTCGCGGAGGTGCTGCGCGACCTCGATATTCCCTATATCGCGCTCAATCCGGGCGCCAGTTACCGCGGCCTGCACGACAGCCTCGTCAATCATCTCGGCAATACATGCCCGCAAATGCTGCTGTGCCTGCACGAAGAGACCGCGGTCGCGATCGCCCACGGCTACGCCAAGGTGACCGGGCGCGCGATGGCGGCGGCGGTGCATTCGAACGTCGGACTGCTGCATGGGAGCATGGCGATCTTCAATGCCTGGTGCGACCGCATGCCGGTCCTGATCCTCGGCGCCACCGGCCCGGTCGATGCCGCCAAGCGCCGGCCTTGGATCGATTGGATCCACACCGCCGCGGACCAGGGCGCGATCGTGCGCAACTTCACAAAATGGGACGATCAGCCCGCCTCACCGTCGGCTGCGCGAGAATTGGTGTTGCGCGCCTTCTGGCTCAGCAATTCCACTCCGCAGGCCCCCGTCTACATCAATCTCGATGCCGAGATGCAGGAAGCCGCGTTGGAAAAGCCGCTGCCGCCGATCGATGTCCGGCGCTATACGCCGCCGGCCACGGCGGCGCCTGCACCGGAGACGATCCGTCAAGCGGTCGCTTGGCTCCAAGAGGCGAAGCATCCCTTAATCCTTGCCGGACGTGTGTCACGCGATGTCGCCGCGTGGCAGCAGCGTGTCGCGCTTGCCGAAGGTATCGGGGCGCACGTTTGCACAACGCAGAAGTCGGGTGCTGCCTTCCCCACCGACCATCCTTTGCATATCGATGCGCCGCAGGCCTTCACCAAGGACGAATTGGCGCCCTTGCTGAAGCAGGCGGATGTCATTCTGAGCATCGACTGGATCGACCTCGCCGGCACCTTCAAGGCCTCCGGCGGCGCGCCCGCGGGAAAGGTGATCCAGATTTCCCTCGATCACCAATTGCATAACGGCTGGAGCATGGATTACCAGGGCCTGCCTCCGGTCGACCTGCTGATCCCGTGCGACGGCGATCGCGCGGTGGCCGCGCTCGTCGAATCGATCGGTCCCGGGAAAACTCAGACGAGTGGCGGGGCGCCTCGACCCCTACACGAGCCGACGAGCGGCAAGGAGACACTCGGCATCGAGGACCTTGCAACTGCGCTGCGCGGCGCAGTCGGCCGGCGCGAGGTGACGCTCACGCATTTGCCGCTGTCCTGGCAGGGTTCGTTCTGGCATTTCCGCCACCCCCTCGATTTTTTGGGTTCCGATGGTGGCGGGGGCGTCGGCGGCGGCCCTGGCATTTCGGTCGGGGCGGCGCTGGCGCTGAAGGGATCGGGCCGGCTGCCGATCGGCATTTGCGGGGACGGCGATTTCCTGATGACGGTCACGTCGCTGTGGACCGCGGTCCACTACCGCATCCCGCTGCTGATCGTGGTTGCCAACAATCGTTCATTCTATAACGACGAAGTGCACCAGGAACGGATGGCGATCCTGCGCAAGCGTCCGGTCGAGAACAAGTGGATCGGGCAGAAGATGCTCGACCCCGAGATCGACCTCGCCGCGATGGCACGTGCGCAAGGAGCACGTGGATTTGGGCCCGTGACGCGGCGTGACGAGCTGGCGGCCCGCCTCGCAGAAGCTGTCGAAGCTGTCGCCAACGGCGAAGTGGCCGTCGTCGACGTACGCATCGAGCCGGGCTACGGCGCGCGCGATGCTGGCGCGATCAGGCAGCGCTCATCAGGGTAGCCGCTGCCGAGGCGTTGTGCCGCGCCTCAGAACGGGACCTCGTCGTTCATCTCCTCGCGCAGGCCGCCCGCAATGGCGGGCTGGCGTTGCGGTGTCGATCCCGATCTCGGGGTACCTGAGGAGAAACCCTGCTCGTCGTCGGAGCCATAACTTCCACCACCCCCGCCGGCGACGCGGTCGAGCATCGTCAATTGCGAATTGAAGCCTTGCAGCACGATCTCGGTCGAATAGCGGTCCTGGCCGGACTGGTCCTGCCATTTGCGCGTCTGCAACTGACCTTCAACGTAAATCTTGGCGCCCTTCTTCAAGTATTGTTCGGCGACCTTGCACAGATTTTCATTGAATATGACGATCCGATGCCATTCGGTCCGTTCCTTGCGCTCGCCGCTCGCCCGGTCGCGCCAGGTTTCGGAGGTTGCGAGACGCAGGTTCACGATCGGACGGCCGTCCTGAGTCCGTCTGATTTCGGGGTCGGCACCAAGATTGCCGACAAGAATGACTTTGTTGACGCTGCCTGCCATGTCCGTCTCCACTTCGCTTCCGAACCGAATGCGCTTCCGAACCGAATGCGCTCCCGAACCGAATGCGCTCCCGAACCGAATGCGCTCCCGAACCGAATGCGCTCCCGAACCGAATGCGCTCCCGAACCGAATGCGCTCCCGAACCGAATGCGCTCCCGAACCGAAGCTCACCTGACTGCCTGAACCCCGTTCCTGTGCTCGCCGAGCGCCGCCACCCAACTTGCGATAAAGCCAGGTGGGACGCGAGCGCTCATTCATAGCCGGCAAGCGTTACCCACAATCCTTGCCGCTCTTGAACGCTGGCGGCCCCATGTTCTTTATTTGTTCTAGCAAATTTGAGGGCGTAACACAAGTCGGGCGAACGCCTACGCAACGCATGCTGAATTTTCGAGCCGTGACTGCCGGCGCCACACTGTTCGCGGCGGGAGTGGCTTTCGGGAAGCTGATCGGTGGTTGATGTCGTTCAACAGCTGTTGGCGCCCCTATTTGTCCACACCTCATTGACATAAGCTCTGCCGCGGTGCCGCCGCACTGGCGATTATGAAGCGCAGCGATTACCTTTGTTTCAGGGGAACGCAGCGTCGGGCGGCTGCGGAATGCATCACCCCGGATGCGTGGGATGACCGATTTGTTCGACAAGGCTCCGCGCCGCAACCTCGACGGCGGCCGCATCATTTCGATTCGCGGCGCCCGCGAACACAACCTCAAGAACGTCGACCTCGAAATCCCGCGCGATCGACTTGTGGTGTTCACGGGCCTGTCGGGGTCGGGCAAATCGTCGCTTGCCTTCGACACGATCTATGCCGAAGGCCAGCGGCGCTACGTGGAAAGCCTGTCCGCCTACGCCCGGCAGTTCCTGGAGATGATGCAAAAGCCGGACGTCGACCAGATCGACGGACTCTCGCCGGCGATTTCCATCGAACAGAAGACCACGTCGAAAAACCCGCGCTCGACGGTCGGCACGGTGACGGAAATCTACGACTACATGCAACTCTTGTGGGCGCGCATCGGCATTGCCTATTCGCCGGTCACGGGCCTGCCGATCGAAAGCCAGACGGTCTCGCAGATGGTCGACCGCGTGCTGGCGCTGTCCGAAGGGACGCGGCTCTATTTGCTGGCGCCGGTGGTGCGCGGCCGCAAGGGAGAGTTTCGCAAGGAACTCGCAGACTACCTGAAAAAGGGATTTCAGCGCGTCAAGGTCGACGGCACGCTTCGGGACCTCGCGGACGTGCCGTCGCTCGACAAGAAAATCGCGCATGACATCGACGTGGTGGTGGATCGCCTCGTGGTGCGGCCGGATATTGCCCAGCGTCTCGCCGAAAGCTTCGAGATGGCGCTGAAGCTCGCGGACGGCATCGCGGTTGTCGAATTCGCCGAGGATCCCGCTTCCACCCCTGTTCCGGCCGGTCAAGGTCCGGAGAAAAAGGCCAAGGAAACCAAGCTCGCCACTGCTGCGGCTGCCGACGCCAAACGCATCGTCTTTTCCGAAAGGTTTGCCTGCCCGGTCTCGGGTTTCACCATCCCGGAGATCGAGCCGCGCCTGTTTTCGTTCAACAACCCGTTCGGCGCCTGTCCTGCTTGCGGCGGTCTCGGCCTCGAGCAGAAGATCGACCCCGACCTCGTCATCCCTGACAAGAATGCGACCTTGCGGCGGGGCGCCATCGCGCCATGGTCGCGTTCAAGTTCGCCCTATTACATGCAAACGCTGGATGCGCTGGCTAAATTCTACAAGTTCACGCTGGACGCCAAGTGGAAGGACCTGCCGGCCAAGGTGCAGCAGGCGATCCTTTACGGGTCGGGCGAGGACGTGATCCGCTTCGTCTATGACGACGGGATGCGCAGTTATGAGACACGCAAGCCATTCGAAGGCGTCATCACCAACCTCGAACGGCGTTTTCGCGAGACCGAAAGCGAGTGGGCGCGCGAGGAGCTGACGAAGTACTTCACCGACATTCCATGCACCGCCTGCGGCGGCCGCCGCTTAAAGCCCGAGGCATTGGCGGTGAAAGTTGCCCAGCTCGATATCGGCGCCGTCGCCGAGATGAGCGTAAAGCGCGCCGGCGACTGGTTTTCTGAACTGCCGGCCGAGCTGTCGGCCAAGCAGAACGAGATCGCCGGTCGCGTGCTCAAGGAAATCCGCGAACGGCTGAAGTTTTTGGTCGATGTCGGTCTCGACTATCTCACCTTGGCACGCGCGTCAGGAACCCTGTCGGGTGGAGAAAGCCAGCGCATCCGCCTCGCGTCGCAGATCGGCTCCGGCCTGACAGGCGTGCTTTACGTGCTCGACGAGCCCTCGATCGGTCTGCATCAGCGCGACAATGCCCGCCTGCTCGAAACACTCAAGCGGCTCCGCGATCTCGGCAACACCGTAATCGTGGTCGAGCACGATGAGGATGCGATCCGCTGCGCCGACCACGTCGTCGATGTCGGCCCGGGCGCCGGGATTCATGGCGGCCACATCGTTGCCCAGGGCACGCCGGCGGACATCATGGCGGCGCCGAATTCGCTGACCGGAAAATATTTGACCGGAGTGCTCGGCATCGACATTCCGCAGCGCCGTCGCATCGATGAGCGGCGGATGATCCGCATCGTCAATGCCCGCGGCAATAATCTCAAGAACGTCACCGCCGAAATTCCGGTCGGTGTTTTCACCTGCATCGCCGGCGTTTCCGGCGGCGGCAAGTCGACCTTGCTGATCGACACGCTCTACAAGACAGTGGCGCGACGGCTCAATAATGCGAACGAGGCGCCTGCTCCGCACGATCGCATCGAGGGACTGCAGCATATCGACAAGATCATCGATATCGACCAATCGCCGATTGGCCGCACGCCAAGGTCCAACCCCGCGACCTATACCGGCGCCTTCACGCCGATCCGCGAGTGGTTCGCGGGCTTGCCGGAATCGAAAGCGCGCGGCTATGAGCCGGGCCGCTTCTCGTTCAATGTCAAAGGCGGCCGCTGCGAGGCCTGCCAAGGTGCTGGCGTCATCGAGATCGAGATGCACTTTTTGCCCGATGTCTACGTCACCTGCGACGTGTGCAAGGGCAAGCGTTATAACCGCGAGACGCTCGACGTGCTGTTCAAGGGCAAGTCGATCGCCGACGTGCTCGACATGACCGTCGAGGAAGCTCTCGAATTCTTCAAGGCGGTGCCGCGGGTACGCGAGCCCTTGGCGCTGCTGCACCGCGTCGGCCTCGATTATATCCATGTCGGCCAGCAGGCCACGACCTTGTCGGGCGGCGAGGCGCAGCGCGTCAAGCTCGCCAAGGAGCTGGCGCGGCGGGCCACCGGGCGCACCCTCTACATCCTCGACGAGCCGACCACCGGGCTGCATTTCCACGACGTGAAGAAGCTGCTCGAAGTGCTGCATGAATTGACCGACCAGGGCAACACCGTCGTCGTCATCGAGCACAATCTCGAAGTGCTGAAGACAGCTGACTGGATCATCGACCTCGGTCCGGAAGGCGGCGACGGCGGCGGCGAGATTGTCGCCGCCGGGACTCCCGAGGATATCGTCAAGGCAAAGCGCAGCTACACGGGCCAATTTCTCCGCCCGGTGCTGGTGCGTGGCGCCGCCGCGAAACCGAGAAAGCGAATCGAGGCCGCAGAGTAAATAATTGATTGCGTTCCCTCGGGGTGTGCTATCTTTGCCACAGTTGGGGATTTCACATTGGCAATGGCATCGGACGTGACTCGGGAGGAATTCTCCCATTTGGTCGCGCGAGTGGAAGTCGTCGAACGCGAGGTCGACGGCGAAAAACTCGTGACGCGCTATATACTTGAACAGACCCGCCGCAACGGTGATGACCTTGCCGCGATTAAGACGCGACTGGATCGGGTCGAATCGCGGCTCGATGGGGTCGAGTCAAAACTCGATGGGGTCGAAGTCAAAACTCGACAGGGTCGAGTTGCGACTAGATGGGGTCGAATCGCGACTCGACCGGCTGGAGTCCCGGGGTGAGCGTCTTGAACAACAAGTCCAACTGCTGGACGCGACGCTCAGGGACTTGGTCAGGAACCTTCCGCGAATCGTCAGCGATGCAGTCCGTCAAGTGTTAGCTGAGCGCGGCGAAAGATAGCGCTGTATGGCGCCGCCGCGCGCCGCGTCAGACAGTTCGGTATGATCTCGGCAGTGCTGGACGGCGCTGCGGGCCGTCCAGTCACGAAGTCACTGTTTCGCGAGTTCTTCGTCCTTGGCAACAGCGCGTTTGGCCGCCGGCCGCTCCGAAATCCGCGCAATATAATCGGTGAATTCCTTCCGCTCGGGCACCAGCTTGAACAGGGTCCCCCATCGTACGCCCGCACCGATGACCACGTCCGCCGCGGTGAACTTGTCGCCCATCAAGAACGGCCCAGGTGAAAGGGCCGCCGCCACCACGTTCATCGTGGTGTCGAAATCGCCATAACTGAGCGCACCCCGCGGCGCTTCGCCGGCGCGCGGAAACGAGCGATCGATGATCGCCGGTTCGAACGAGCCGGGCCCGAAGAACAGCCATTTGAGATAAAGTCCACGCAGCGGATGGCCGAGCGGAATATTAAGGCCGGCCTGCGGAAACTGGTCGGCGAGATAGCAGCAGATCGCCGCCGCCTCAGTGATGACGGTGTCGCCGTGACGGAGCGCCGGGACCTTGCCCATCGGATTGATGGCAAGATACGCAGGCTCGCGATTGGTCCCCCGCTTCATGCTGAGCAGATGGATGTCGTATGGCTGCCCAACCTCCTCCAACATCCAAAGCACGGTCGAAGAGCGCGAGGGTGCGATGTGATACAGCATCAAATCGGCCATGGGAATTTCTCCGCGGGCGCATACAGCGCCGGTGCCTTGTCATAGGTTCGAAAAGCGGCAGCAAAGCGCCATCGCCGCTCCGCACCGTTGACGGTTCGACGGCAATGCAGTTGATCGCACATGCAACAGACTTCGGATACGGATGACATCTGATGCAGTTTGGCGTCGCGTACGGTTGACTTGGCGCTGCTTTCCAATATCCAGAATCTTATGCACCCGATCCATATCATCGGTGGCGGACTCGCCGGGAGCGAAGCGGCATGGCAGGTCGCCGGCCGTGGCATCCCCGTGGTGCTGCACGAGATGCGGCCAGCCTGCTCGACGGCGGCGCACCGGACCGGCGCGCTGGCCGAGCTCGTCTGCTCGAACTCGTTTCGCTCCGATGATCGCGAGCAGAATGCGGTCGGACTGCTGCACGAGGAAATGCGGCGCTTGGGATCGCTGGTCATGCGCGCCGGCGACGCCAACCAGGTCCCAGCCGGAGGTGCGCTCGCGGTCGACCGCGACGATTTTGCCGCCGGCGTGACGGCTGCGTTGACGGCGCATCCGCTGATCGAGGTTCGACGTGGCGAGCTCGCGGCCTTGCCGCCGCCAGAGTGGGACAGCGTCATCATCGCAACGGGCCCCCTCACCTCGCCGGCCCTGGCGCATGCGATTCGCGGCGTGACCGGGGAGACCGCGCTCGCCTTCTTCGACGCCATCGCGCCAATCGTCCATCGATCGTCGATCGACATGTCGCGCGCCTGGTTCCAGTCGCGGTACGACCATGCAGGCCCAGGGGGCACCGGCGCCGACTACATCAACTGCCCGCTCGATCGATCCCAATACGAAGCTTTCGTCGATGCGCTGCTCGCGGGCGGCACCGTCCCGCTGCACGAGGGGGAATTGGCGACGCCATATTTTGACGGCTGCCTTCCCATCGAAGTGATGGCGGAACGGGGTCGCGAGACGCTGCGCTTCGGGCCGATGAAGCCGGTCGGACTGACGAATCCGCACCGCACGGAAAAGCCCCATGCCGTCGTGCAGTTACGCCAGGACAACCGGCTTGGCACCCTGTTCAACATGGTCGGCTTCCAGACCAAGCTGAGGCACGGCGAGCAGACCCGCATATTCCGCTTGATTCCAGGCCTGGAGGGCGCCGAGTTTGCCCGGCTCGGCGGACTGCACCGGAATACGTTTCTCAATTCACCGAAACTGCTCGACGGCATGCTGCGGCTCAAGGCAATGCCGCGCCTGCGCTTTGCGGGCCAGCTCACCGGCTGCGAAGGCTATGTCGAGTCTGCTGCGATCGGGCTGCTGGCGGGGCGCTTCGCCGCCGCGGAGCGGCTCGGAGAACAGCCGATTGTTCCGCCGCCGACGACGGCGCACGGCGCGCTGCTGGCGCACATCACCGGCGGTCACCTCGAAACGATCGACGCAGGCCCGCGATCGTTTCAGCCGATGAATGTCAATTTCGGCCTCTTCCCTCCGCTTGCGCGATCCCCGACGACTGATCCGGATAAGACGGGGCGCGCACGATTGCGAGGCGCCGCCAAGGCGATCGCAAAGCGGCGCGCACTGACGACGCGCGCTCTAACCGATCTGGCGACCTGGCGCAACTCCGCGCAACAAACCGTTGCCGATGCGACGGCGATGGCCACCACCTTGGTGCCGCGACATCGCCTCGGCGACGATTCTGCTGTCTTGCGTGCCGGGACCGACCGAGCGGAGCCCGGCGTCCGATGAACAAGACCGCGCGCGATGCTCTCGCTGGGCGTTGGCAGACCGCGGTCGTACTCAAGCGTGATGTCTTTTCGACGGTCGAACGCGGCATTTACCGGGACGCGAGCGCAGGCGAAATCCCGGCGGTGATGCGCCGCCTCGATGAAGTGCCTTGGTGGAGCCGTCCGCTCGCCGTGCATCTGTTTCGTCGCGAGCGTCGCGCACTTGAGGTGGCGACCCCACTCGGGACATCCCCGCCGCTGCTCTACGCAGACGAGCATCGGCTGGTGCGCGGTTACATTCCGGGAAGCGCGCTCAAGATCGCGCGGCCATTCGGCGATCACGCCTATTTTCGTAGCGCCCGCGCGGCCTTGCACGCCCTGCATCGCGCCGCGATCTCACACAACGATCTCGCCAAGGAGCAGAATTGGCTGCGCAGCCCTGATGGCCACGCCTACCTGCTCGACTTTCAGCTTGCATCGGTGTTCGGCCGCCGCACCTTCCTGTTCCGGATGCTGGCCTATGAGGATTTGCGGCATTTTCTGAAGCACAAGCGCCGCTATATTCCTGATGCGTTGACGGCTGCGGAGCGCCGCGTGCTGGCGCGCAAGAGCCTGCCGACCCGCATCTGGATGGCGACCGGCAAGAAGCTCTATCTTCTTGTCACCCGCGGGCTGTTCGGCTTCGTCGATTCGGAAGGGGGCGGAACGCGGCTTGCCGTCGACGCCGCTGCGATCGAGACGGCGCTGGCGAAATTCGGCGGCGTTGGCGACGCGAAACTGCGCGATGCCGCGGTGCTTGATTTTCCCGATCGCAGCAGCGGAACCGGTCTCTATCTTTTTCTGGAGGCTGACCCGGACCTGCGCGAACAAGACGTGCAAGGTTTTCTGGGTCGCACCGTCGGCGCCGACCGGCTTCCAGAGTTCGTGCAAATCGTCGACGAACTGCCACGCCGCCCGGACGGAACGCTGCGTCGCGATCTCCTGCGCCTGGTCAGCACCAACCAGGTTGACCTGATCGAACCGCTGATCGAATCGGAAAAGGAGCGGAGCGTCGTCGAACGCATTGTCGCCGAACGCAAGAACCTGTACGGCGCCCCCGCCATCGCGGCGGCCCTGACGTCGCATCCGCAGGTGCGCGACGCGGCCGTGCTCGCCTATCCCGACCGCCTGTGCGGCACCGGCCTCTATGCCTTTGTCGAGTCGAGCGCCGTCGGCGAAGATCGACTTGCGAATTACGTGGCCGGCAGGATCGGCCGCGCCAACATGCCGAAATACATCCAGGTCGTGCCGGCGCTGCCCCGCAACGCCGCAGGCCAGATTCGCACGGACATTCTGCAACTCGTCGCCACCAACCAGGTCGACACCATCGATGCCCTCATCACCTCGGACGCCGAACGGGCGACCGTCGACCGCATCCTGAATGCTCGGCACAATATGCGCGACCGCTTCGTGCTGTGAGGAAGAACGTCCGCAGCCCGCCTCTATGATGGGCAGCGCGGGGCACAACGCAGATTATGGCCCCACAGCGGTTCACCCCAGAGGCGTGTCCCGATAAATCTCACCAATCGCGCAGGCGAGGCCAAATTCCGGCAATGTCAGTTCGTCTCCGCCCCGCAGCAGCTGCGAATGCCACCCATCAACGCCGCGACGGTCCACGGCAATTTCCACCCGGTCCTGACGGACCAGCAGAATGGAGGTGCAGGAGAAATGGGCCCGGTAGATGTCGCGCTTGCGTTCGCTCACACCCTCATCGCTCTCGGACAGGATTTCGGCTGCGAGATAAAAGCGCTCGGCGTAGCGGGGGTCGGGATTCTCGTCCTCCCGGATCACGACGACGTCGGGTTCTGGGTCGCAGGGCACCGTCGAAACGACATTGATACCGATGGCCTGATAGGCCGCGAACCGCGAGTCGTGGCGCTTGAGCGCTGCATTGAGCAGAGATTCGATATTGCTCGCGATTCGCTGGTGCCGGCGATTTGGCGGCGTCATCATCATTGGCACGCCATCGATCAGTTCCCAGCGTTCCTTCTCCGGGCGTGACGCGAGCCAGGCGCGAAACGCGGCGACCGAAACCATCGGGGCATGTTCGCGGACCGCACCCGTCATGCTGCGCCTTCCTGCTCTTTCGCTCCTGCTCGGACACTGTGAGCATCCGTCCAGGACGCAAGTGTCGCACGGCAGCCCCGGCACGTCTCATCCCGGCTTTCGCTTCGCTCAAGCCGGGCTACGAGGTATGTTGTCGAGGATTAACGGAAAGACATGTGTTCACCCGGTCACCCGCAGGGCGATCTCCTGTCGTATTGCCTCCGGCTGCTCTGCCACTGCGCGGGCGAGGGACCGAAGGTGGTGCCGCGCCTCATGGAGTTGATCGATCAAGGACAGGATGACCGGCAAGCTCGCGTGTTCGAGGCCCATGCGATAGTGCAGGTCGCAGGCCAACGCCACGCGTGACTCGTCGACCTGATCGAAAAGGTAACCCTCCTCGTCGCGGCCCGGCGCGATAACTCCGTCCTCGATCCACGACAGCAGCACATGCTGCTCCAGATACGTGAATTGTGCGATGAGTGCGGCTTCTCGGAGCATGCTACGCTGCGCCCTTTCCGCGCGGGTTCTGCGGGTGCGTCCTCTCCCATTCAGCCATGAATTGAGCGAGCGCCTCATCGGCGCCCTCGGGCGCGACGATGTGAATTTCGATCAGCTGATCGCCGCGTCCGCCCGCCTTGCCGCGTGAACCCTTGCCTCGCAGCCGCAGCTTTGTACCCTCTTTGGCGTTTTTCGGCACCTTGACCTCGACCGGTCCGTCTACCGTTTCGACGTGCACGCGCGCGCCGTTCAGCGCCTCGCCAAGCGATACGGGCAGCGTGCTTAGAATGTCATCCCCCTCACGCCTGAAATCGGAGTGCGGCCGAATCGCAACCTGGACATATGCGTCCCCTGGCTTGTTATCCGTGCCTGGCAACCCCTGGCCCTTGAGACGGAGCACCTGTCCGTCGTTGATTCCGGCCGGTATCGTGATGTCGAGCGTCTTGCCGTCCGGCATCGCGACGACCTGGTGCGTGCCGTTGACGGCATCGAGGAAGTCGATCGTAAGCGTATAGCGGACGTCCTGCGGCGGGACGTGAATTTTTCCACCTTCGCGGCCGCCGAAGAGATCAGCGAAGACGTCATAATCGAAATCGCCGCCGCGATTGCCGCGCCCGTCAGCCGAAGCTCCACGCCGGCTATAGCGCGTGTTGGTGTCGGCCTCGGCATACTCGCGATAAAAGTGTCGCTCCGGCTGACGCTCCGTGCCCGTCTCGTCGATTTCACCGGCGTCATAACGCTTGCGCTTGTCTGCATCGCCGACGATGTCGTAGGCAGCGTTGATCTCCTTGAAGCGCTTTTCCGCCTCGGGCTTGCCGGGGTTCAGATCGGGGTGTGTCTCTTTGGCGGCCTTCCGGTAGGCTTTGCGAATGTCGTTTTGGCTGGCGTCGCGCGCCACGCCCAAGGTCTCGTAGGGATTTGCCATCAGTCTCCTTGCGTTCGCAGCAAAGATGCGAGGAGCGGCAAAGGCCACAGGATTTGCGCGGCCGGGCCGATGAAAACCCCGGCCCAAGTGACCCCGGGCCGGGCAATTTCCAGCGCATGATCCCGAAAAGTTGCAAACTCTTCGGACAAGGATCATGCGCAAAATTAAAGAGAACCGATCGGTCGATTGCAATCCCGCTATTTCGTGTAGCGGCGGACTGCCATCTTGCCGGTCCAGCCGGCATAAACGTTGCCGGCATCGTCAAAGCCAACGCCTTCCGGCGCGCCGGCTTCTGCCGACGGTTCGGGGACAAAAGCCGTCACCTTGCCGTCCTTGGCACTGCCGACGCGAATGCCCTGCTTGAAGCCCGGATTGATGGCCGGGGTCGACTGCGAGTCCGCCACATAGATCGTGTCGTTCTTGTCGATCGCGACATCACTTGGCCGGCCGAACTGCTTCCACTCGGCAATGAACTTGCCATCCGGATCGAAGATTTGGATGCGGTTGTTGGCGCGGTCGGCGACGAAGACGCGGCCCGCGGAGTCGAGCGCGATGCCATGCGGGGTGTCGAACTCGCCGGGGCCCTTGCCGTGCTTGCCCCACGCCTTGATGAACTTGCCGTTCTTGTCGAACTTTACGATGCGGTCATTGGTGGTGCCGCCATGACCGTCGGAAACATAGATGTCACCATTCGGCGCGACGGCAACGTCGGTCGGACCGTCGAGCAGGCCCTCCTCATCGCCGGGTTCACCGGACTTGCCGAGCGTCAACAATACCTGGCCTTGCGGGCTGAACTTCACCACCACGTCGCCCTTGCCGTTCTTGCCGCGTTCGTCGCTGACATAAACGTTGCCGCTATTGTCGACGAACAGCCCGTGCGGGAAGTTGAACATTCCGGCGCCGAAAGCCCTGACGAAATTGCCGTTCGAATCGAATTTCTGGATCGGCGGCACCATCGAGTTCTGGCACGTGTTCGACCCGCAGCGGTCGAAAACCCAAATGCTCTTACCGTCGCTGTGATCGACCTTGACCTTGATCGCCGCGCCCCATTTGCGGCCCTCGGGCAGCTTGGCCCAATTGTCCTGGAGCTTGTACGGATTCGGTGCGGCATTCGGGTCCCCGGCCTGCTGGGCATGACCGGGCTGTGCGGAGGCGGCCATTAAGGCGCCCATGGCGACGGCCGCCATCAATGTCGTTCGGATCGCATCTCTCATGGTGGTTCTCCCTCGTGATTTGAATTTGTCCGCCGGGCTGGACCGGTTAGCCGCAACTTTGGGCCGGGAAGATCGGGTTTCCGCCCGTCGTGACTTGCAGGACGCGACGCACCGGCGACGCCGGTACTTGCGGCGACAATGATAGCGGTCCCGGCAGGGGCGGGAAAGGACAGTCATCGGGTCAGGCCTACGGCCGCCAATTCGTCCTTCGGCGTCCCCGGCGCAGGACCGGCCTTTCGTTTCACACCGCCATATTGTCGATGAGGCGCGTCTTGCCGAGCCTCGCTGCGACGAGAAGCCGGGATGGGCCCGTCCGCAAGCGTCTCGACGCGAGCCAACGTTTCGGCATGGCGCGCTTCGAAATAGTCGACCGCGAACCCCGCCGCCTCGATCGCAAGCCACGCTTCGCTCGTCACGCGCACAATCGCCTCGCCAGCCGCGATGCGGTACGCGCCATCCTTCAGGACGCGATGGAGAGTGGGAGCCGCCACGCGTTCCTGAGCCGACAGATACGCATTGCGCGATGACAAGGCGAGGCCGTCCTTCTCCCTCACCGTTGGAACGCCGACCACCTTGACCTTGAGGTCGAGGTCACGGGCGAGCCGCGTTACTGTCTTGAGCTGCTGGTAGTCCTTCTCGCCGAACAGCGCGATATCTGGCCGGCATTGCGAGAACAGCTTGGCGACCACCGTGGCAACGCCACGAAAGAACTGCGGGCGGAAACGGTCTTCAAGATCGACCTCCGCCGGGCCCTTGACAAGGATGGTCGTCGCGAAGCCGTCCGGGTACATCTCCTCAAGGGATGGCGCCCAAACGAGATCGACCTCTTCATCGCGCAAGGCTTCGATGTCGGCGTCCAACGCGCGCGGGTAGCTAGAAAAATCCTCATTGGGCGCGAACTGCGCCGGGTTGACGAAGATCGACACAATGACGCGCTGCGCGCGACGCTTGGCCCGGCGCACCAGCGCCAGATGGCCGGCATGGAGCGCGCCCATGGTCGGCACCAGGGCAACTGAACAGCCGGCCTGACGGAATTCGCCGATGGCGTGGTCCAGCGCCTTGATGCGCCTGACGATAACGGGTCCGCGCGTCATGTTCCCTCCCCGCTCCCCGCGTTATCGAAATGCGGCGTGGCCGCGATCATCTCGTGGTCGGCTGCGGGCGTTCTCTCCTGCACCCGTCCGGCCGGCTTGACACCGAATTGGCGCATCGCCAGCGCGGTGTCGAGGCCGGCGCGCTCGCGCCCTGGAATGTCTGCTACTGCGAGCAAGGCCGCCCGGCGTTCCGCTTCGCGCGCCAGCCTGATAGACATTAATCGTGCATGATGCGGGGCATGACCGAGCGCAGCGACAGCGCCAGCCTTGACGTTCCGAACCTCGTCCGCGGGATTTTGTCCGGCGATCGCGCCGTGCTGGCGCGTGCGCTCACGCTCGTCGAATCGAAGCGCGCTGACCATAGGGACGCCGCGCGCGCCCTCATTCAGGACGTGTTGCCGCACACCGGAAAAGCTTTGCGGGTTGGCATCACCGGGGCGCCCGGGGTCGGAAAGTCGACCACCATCGACGCGCTCGGCAGGCATCTCACAGCGCAAAGCCACCGCGTCGCCGTCCTCGCGGTCGACCCGTCTTCGACGCGCGGCGGAGGCTCGATTCTCGGCGACAAGACCCGGATGGCTCTCCTTGCCGCGGATCCCGCCGCGTTTATCCGGCCCTCGCCTTCATCCGGCACATTGGGTGGGGTCGCCGCAAAAACGCGCGAATCGATGCTGCTCTGCGAGGCCGCTGGGTACGATGTCATCCTGGTCGAAACTGTCGGCGCCGGCCAGTCGGATACGGCCGTGGCCGAAATGACGGATTTTTTCCTGGTGCTGATGCTGCCCGGCGCCGGTGACGAATTGCAGGGCCTCAAGAAGGGACAGGTCGAACTCGCCGACATGATCGCCGTCAATAAGGCGGACGGCGAAAACCTGCCGCTCGCGCGGGCGGCGGCTGCCCATTATCGCGCGGCGATGGACATCATCGCTCCGGTCGTTCACGAGTGGCGCCCTCCGGTGATCACCTATTCGGCGCGGACCGTTGAGGGCCTCGCGATCCTGTGGGAGCACATCATGGCACACCACGATCGCCTGACGGCGAGCGGGGCCTTGGCTCGCCGCCGGAGCCGTCAGCAGGTGAAATGGATGTGGACCATGCTGGAAGATCGATTGCGCACCCGGATGGGCACCGACCCGGAACTGAAGGCCAGGTTGCCGCGGCTTGAGCGCGAGGTGGCCGAAGGGCAGCTTTCTCCCGCCATTGCGGTGGAAGAGATTCTTGCCCTCATGGGGCTATAACGATGCTCACCGTGCTTATCGCCGGCTTCGGACGCTTTCATGGCGCGCCTGTCAACCCAAGCGGCATTTTGGCGATGCGGCTCGCGCGCCGACGCCATCCTGCCCTCGAAGGAACGAGGCGCGTCGGCCACGTGTTTGCAACCCGTTATGCCGTGGTCGACCGTGCGCTGCCCGAACTCTTGGCGCGCGAGCGGCCCGACATCATCATGCTGTTCGGCGTCGCCGGGCGTACGCGGCACGTGCGGGTCGAGGAACGCGCCCGGAACCGGGTCTCGGTCCTATTCCCGGACGCGGGGCGCCTCCGGCCAAAGAGTCTGACGATTGCTCCGGGTAGTCCGGCCCGCCGCAACCCGGTTGCTGTCGAACGCCTGGTCATTGCAGCGCGATGTGCGAGGATACCGGCGATGCTTTCGCGCAATGCCGGCAGTTATCTATGCAATTACGCGTACTGGCGTGCACTCGAAGCTCTCGACGCGCCGGGGGGACCTCGGCTCGCCGTCTTCGTCCATGTGCCGCAGCTTCGCGGCAAGCCAAAACGGCGGTCGACCGCTACGTCTCGCAAGGGCCGCCGTTTGACTTTCTCCGATCTCGTGCGCGCTGGCGAAGCCATCCTTATCGCCGTCATCGCGCTCGCGCGGCAATCGCCAATGCGAAGGCGCGCCGCTTCACCGCCCAAAACTTTGCTGCTGTAGCGCGCCAATGCGAAACGCCGGCCGCAGAATTCGCGTGACCGTTCTGGTTGTTTTCCTGTTACCGGTCGCAGGCAAGGCGTTGCTGGCGCCATTCGGGCCGACGCGCGATTGGCAGACACGATGGTCGAGCGCCGGGATTCTTCCCGCGGCGGAAGACGACGGCGAGGCGCGGGTGGCGGTATTTGCCGCTCGCACCTTGGGCTGGAAGGGCGTCGTTGCGGTGCATAGCTGGATCGTCATCAAGCCGGCGCAATCCGACCATTACACGCGCTATGAGGTGACCGGCTTCGGCGCGCCAATTCGCGTAAACGGTGCCGCTCCAGACGGTTATTGGATCGGCGCGCGTCCCGAACTTGTCGCCAATATTCGTGGCCCCCTCGCCGCCGAAGCGATCCCCAAGATCGAGACTGCGATCCGCGACTATCGCTATCGCGAATACGGCTCCTACCGGCTATGGCCGGGGCCGAACAGCAACACCTTCATCGCCACAGTGCTGCGTGCCGTCCCCGAGCTCGAAGTCGCGCTTCCGCCTGAAGCCATCGGGAAGGATTTCCGCTCCGACGGGACGCTGTTCGGCCGCACCGACAGCGGCACCGGGATCGAGATGAGCCTTTTCGGGCTGTTCGGCGCGAAGATCGGGCGCGTCGAAGGCGTGGAGGTCAATGTCCTGGGTCTCGTCGCCGGCCTCGATTGGCAGCGTCCGGCGATCAAGATTCCTGCGTTCGGGCGCATCGGGCTGGACCGAATTGCGACTGCTCCGGCGATCGCCGGCGGCGCGACCAACGCCCGTTAGATTAGAGCATGATGCCGAAAAGTTACAGACTTTCGGACAAACATCATGCGCAAAATCAAAGAGAACCGAGCGGGAGACAATCCAGCTGAACGCATCCCGCTCTAACCTAACCGACCGTTTCCCGCAACGGCTCCGGCGGGAAATACACCTGCTCCGGCACGTCAGGCGCCTGCTCGGAAATACGCTCCAGCAGCGACTGCAACGTATCATGCGGTTTGAGCGAGGCGAGAGTCACCGTGGCCTCTGCGGCGCGGCCGTCGATCCCGTCGCGGATCATCGTGGTACGCAGCGCATTAGCGATGCGGCGCGCAATGATGTGGGCCTGACGCAGCGCCGATTCGGCAAAGACCACGAAAATGGAACCGTCCGAATCCTGGCAGGCAAAGTCGATGTCGCGGATCAGCCGGCCGACGAGGCGCGCAGCATCGATACTGGCGCGCCGCCCGAGCGTGACCGGAAACGTCACCCGCGCCATCGACAGCGGTATGCCCCGTTCGTGAGCGTCGAGGATCGCGTGCGGCAGGTCGCGCTCGAACGCCGAGATGGTCGAGAGGCAGGACTGCGAGTCGATCCTGCCGCGCGAAGTCGAGCGCGGCGACATGGCGCCGTAACCGGCTCGCGAACGCCTGCACGCGCACCAATGGCAGCATGTGAGCGACAATGTCCTCGGGCTCGCCACGAAGCGGTTCCATGCCGCACAGCCGCGCGCGATCGAAGATCGGGGAAACGGCGGGCACGACGCCGACCGGGAGTTCGCGAAAGCGTGCATCTTCGCAAAGCGCGTTCAGGAAAGCTTCGATCACCGTGGGGCCGAAACCCTCGCCGATGATGATGCCGTCGACGTCCCTGCTGTTGAGGTGGCGAACGGCAGTTTCCACACTGAGCGCGCCGACAATCCCCACCCGCTCTCCGACCCCCGCCGCGAGCGCCGGATAGTAACGGCCGCGCCCGGTGACGAGGACTGTCGCATCGTCGAGCGGGTCGGAAGAATCCAACAGCGGCACGTCGGCCCCGTTATGACGCAGCGTATCGATCCGCCGCAGCACCGTGGCATGGAGCGCGCGGACGCGAAGCGCCGCCGCAAGTCGTCCGATCAACAGCTCCTGCGGTGCGTTCGCATCGATCGGCAACACATCGAGAATGGTGGCGCCGCATTGATTGACCCGCGCCAGCACAGGAACGAACGGTGCCGGCAGCGCGTCGAGCGCATCCATTATCCGGTCCGCAACATTCTGGGGCGGGACGGCATCTGGGTCAGCGAACAGGATGGCCGCCGGCTCGACACGCAGGATCGAGCTCGAGGCCTCTCCGAGCTGGCACTCCACGACCGGGAACGCACCCGCCGCCGAAAGGCCGGTCGTCAGCTTGCGGTCGGTGCGGTCGGAAATGACAAGGATCGGACCGGGAAGCGACATGCGACTGTTACAAGCCCCGCGGAAAGTGCCCGGACCGTAAACGGATGGCGTTAACGTTCCGTCAATGACACCCAAAGGGATTTAAGCGTTGAGTTCAGATCACCGGTAGCGCCATTCGGGGGGGATCGATATCTCCCCTCGCCCAGCCTTCTTTCGTGGCCTTGCGGAAGTCCTCCAGGGATCGCGACGCAATGGCGGCGCGGATGCCAGCCACCAGGTCCTGGTAATAATAAAGGTTGATCTCGCTCAGCAGCATGGCGCCGAGCGGCTCATTGGCCTTGACGAGGTGGTGCAGGTAGGCGCGAGCGTTTTCGCGCGCCGCCTTGCAGCGGCTTTCGGGGTCGAGCGGCCTCGGATCGGCGGCGTGGCGCGCATTGCGCAGATGAATGGGCCGAATCTCGAGAAGGCAACCCCGTGACGGCCATTGCGCGTCGGCAGCACACAGTCGAACATGTCGACGCCACGCGCCGCTGCCTCGAGAATATCGTCGGGCATCCCGACGCCCATCAGGTAGCGCGGATGATCCGCCGGCAGCAGCGGCACCACGGCTTCGATGATCTCCAGCATCTTGTGTTGCGGCTCGCCGACGGCGAGCCCGCCGATGGCATTGCCGTCAAATCCCATGTCGGCGACGGCGCGCGCGCTCGCGATTCGCAGGTCGCGATCGTCTCCACCCTGCACGATGCCGAACAAGGCGCGACCCGGGCACCGGAGTTCTGACGCAGCCGCTCCGAACACCCGCTTGCAACGCTCGCCCCAGGCAAGCGACCGGTGCATCGCCTGCTCCAAGGCCGCGCGAGGTTGCGGCAGCCTCACGCATTCGTCGAGCTGCATCGCAATGTCCGAATTGAGCAGGTCCTGGATTTCGATCGCCCGCTCCGGCGTCAGCACCACCGTTGCACCGTCCAGATGGGAGCGGAAGACCACCCCGTTGTCGTCGAGCTTGCGCAGCTCAGCGAGCGACATGACCTGAAAGCCGCCGGAATCGGTGAGGATCGGCCGCTGCCAGCCGGTGAAGGCATGAAGGCCGCCAAGTGCAGCGATCCGTTCCGCGCCCGGACGGAGCATCAAATGGTAGCTGTTGCCAAGGACGATATCGGCCCCCGCCGCGACTGCGTCCCGCCAATGAACGGCCTTCAGCGCCCCTTGGGTGCCGACCGGCATGAAAGCCGGCGTGCGCACGGCGCCATGCGGGGTCGTGATCTCGCCGGTGCGTGCGGCCCCGTCACAGGCGTGAACGCGAAACGAGAAGGCCGTCATTCACGGTCCGGGTGAAGCAGGCAGGCGTCGCCATACGAATAAAAGCGATAACCCGCCTCGACCGCATGCGCGTAGGCGCGCTTCATCCTTTCAAGCCCGGAGAACGCCGCAACCAGCATGAACAGTGTCGACCGCGGCAAATGGAAATTGGTGAGCAGAAGGTCGACGGCACGGAATCGATAGCCGGGCGTGATGAATAAGGACGTATCGCCTGAGAATGGCGCGATGTCGCCATGTATCTGAGCGGCACTTTCGAGAAGCCGCAGCGAGGTGGTGCCGACGGCGACGATGCGCCCGCCGGAACTCCGCGCGCGATTGAGCGCCGTGGCGGTTTCTACGCCGAGTTCGCCCCATTCCGCATGCATCTCGTGCTTGACGGGATCGTCTTCCCGGACAGGCAGAAAGGTGCCGGCGCCGACGTGAAGCGTTACCTTGGCGATGCCAACGCCGCGCTCGCTCAACCGGGCCATCAGCCGCTCGGTGAAGTGAAGCCCCGCAGTCGGCGCCGCAACCGCGCCTTCGGTGCGCGCAAACATCGTTTGGTAGTCCGCGCGATCTTGCGCATCGGGGTCGCGGCGAGCGGCGATATAGGGTGGCAGCGGCACCTCGCCCCGCTCGGCGATCGCCTGATCGAGCGTGGCCCCGTGAAAAGCAAAGGCGAGCGTCACTTGCCCCAGTTCACCCTTCGCTTCAACGGTCGCGTCGAGTTGCCCGAGAAAACAGATTTTTCCCTCATCGCCGAAACGCAGGATGTCGCCGGTCTTGAGCTTGCGTACGGGTCTTGCCAGCGCCTGCCAGCGCGATCCGTCGAGCCGCCGGATCAGCATTGCCTCGACGGCCGGTTCGGATGCACCTCCCAACCGCCGGCCACGCAGCCTTGCCGAAATCACCCTGGTGTCGTTCACGACCAGGGTATCTCCGGCGCGCAAGAGATCAGGCAGATCGCGCACCCTGCAGTCTTCGAGAGCAAGCTTCGCCCGTGGGCGCACCACAAGGAGCCGCGCGCTGTCTCGGGGGGCGGCGGGGCGCAGCGCAACCCGGTCACTCGGCAGTTCGAAGTCGAAATCGTCGGTGCGCATGGGGCCGGGAATTTAAGCACCGTCCGCGAATAAGTGAATCACCAGTGTCAATGCCCCGCGAAAGCGGGGCATCCAGTAACCCCTGACAAAGCGATTGTGCACTCATTGCAAATCCGGTGGTTACTGGACCACCCGCTTTCGCGGGTGGTGACATGGATCGAGGCATTTGTTTCGGAACAACTCCTTAGGCGCAAATCTGCGAGAGGAATATCGGTTGCGCGGACCGCCCCAACGCAAGTCCGCCATCACTCCAAATGGATGATTATTTCGCCGCGTCGCCCGCCATGCGTGCTGAAATGATGCGGTCGGGATCGTGCACCGGTTCGCCGCGCTTGATCTTATCGACATTTTCCATGCCGGACGTCACTTGGCCCCAGACCGTGTATTGACCGTCAAGCCATTTCGATTCGGCAAAACAGATGAAGAACTGACTGTCGCCGGAATCGGGATGTTGCGCGCGCGCCATCGAGACGGTGCCGCGCTGATGAGGCTCGTCGGAAAACTCGGCCTTGAGTTTGTGGCCGGAACCGCCCGTCCCAGTGCCCTCCGGACAGCCGGTCTGCGCCATGAAATCCTCGATGACGCGGTGAAATGCGACCCCGTCATAAAACCCCTTGCGCACCAGTTCCTTGATCCGCGCCACATGACCGGGAGCAAGATCGGGCCGCATCGCGATCGCGATGTCTCCCTGCGAGGTTGTGAGCAGCAACGTGTTGTCGAGATCGGCGTCGGGCGATGTCATGAGCTTGGTTCCAGGCTTTCGTTCTCTTACGGAATGAACAAACGGTGACGGTCAGACGCGGTTCGGTCCCGCCGCCAGCTATCGTGACGGGTAGAACTATCCCGCAACGGTGGGAAGGGCAGGATGGTTTCACGGCCCCCCAGGGTCCGCGGCCCGGTGCCTCGAAGCCGCCGGTTTTCGCCTCGCCAGCGTTCTCCTCGCCGGGCGGCGGCTCGCTTCGCGGCGGCGCCGGTTCCGATCGGCGCGTGTCGATGATCGGGATCACAAAGGGGCGGCCGGCGATGGCGCGTCCGAGGGCGTCGGTAATCGGCAGCGGCGTGCAGCGCTTGAGCATGTCGAGGGCCGCCTGACGATAGGCGTTCTTGATGTCGGCGGGCGCCTCGTGGGACACGTAAGTAAATCGGGGTGGCGCGATCAGCTCGCCATCCCGTTTGAAAGCGAGCTTGAGGGTCACGCGCATGCCGGCACGTGCCTCCTCGGCCGGCGGCAACTCCAGGCACATGGACAAGAGCGGCCCCATCTCGTCGATGCGGTCCGCCGGATGCTCGCGGTCGAGTGGCTGCAGCGGACGGCTCTGCCCGGTCACCCGAAGCACCGGGACCTGATTGAGCGGGAACAGCGGCGCCGGCACGCAACCTGGCCGGCTGTAGACGCCGCAATTATAGGGGGTACAGGGATGGCGCGACAGCACGCTGCATTGCGCCTGCGCCCCGTCCGGTGCTCCCGGCAAGGCGACGGCGATCACGCCGGCCGCCGCGCCTGCAAGGAGCCATTTCATTTGGCGTCGGCTGCGACCCGAACGGTGAGCATTTTGTCGGGATTTTGGACCGGCTCGCCCTTCTTGAGCTTGTCGACGATGTCCATGCCGGACAGCACCTCGCCGACCACCGTGTACTTGTTGTTCAGGAAGTCGCCGTCCGCATACATGATGAAGAACTGGCTGTTGGCCGAATTGGGATCGGAGGTCCGGGCCATGCCGACGATGCCGCGCTTGAATGGAACGTTGGAGAACTCGGCGCGCAGGTTCGGGTATTTCGAGCCGCCGGTCCCGTTGCCGTTGGCGCCGTCGCCGGTCTGGGCCATGAAGCCGGCGATCACCCGATGGAACGGGACATTGTCATAGAACTTGTCGCGGGCCAGCTGCTTCAGGCGGGCGGCGTGCTGGGGCGCAATGTCATTGCGCAGCTTGATCACGATCGGCCCCTGTGTCGTCGTGATGATCAGCGTGTTCTGCGGGTCGGCGCCGGGGGGCAACTGCTGCGCCGACGCCGGGACGACGGCAGGAAGAAGACCGAACAGAAGGGCCAGGGTGGAGATCAAACGCACCATCGAAGGATCCTCTCAGTTTGCTTTGACGTTACATTTTGTGGATGCGGGTTTCAGGTATTGAGCCAAATCGCTCGCCTAGCCGTTCGGCCACGACAGCGGGGACGAAGGCCGAGACATCGCCGCCCATCGCGGCGATCTGCCGTACCAAGGTGGCGGTGATCGGCCGGACCATTGGCGAAGCGGGCAGGAATACCGTCTGCACCTCCGGCGCCATGGCGGCATTCATTCCGGCAAGCTGCATCTCGTAATCGAGATCGGTGCCGTCGCGAAGGCCACGGATCAGGACCGTGGCGCCGACCCGGCGAGCAGTCGCGACCGCAAGGTCGTCGAACGTGATGCAGGCAAAATCGCAGCCCGCTTCGCGCACCATGGCGCCGCAGGTCTCCTCGATCATGTCGACGCGTACCTCTGCGGAGAACAGCGGCGCCTTGCCGGGATGGATGCCGACGGCAACCACCAAGCGTGCGGCCAACCTAGCGGCGTGGCGTACCACGTCGATGTGGCCATTGGTCACCGGATCGAACGTGCCGGCATAAAGCGCCGTCGGGTGCATCGGCAGGGTCTAGCCGGTGGTACACGGCCCCGCAAGGCGCAGCGGTAAAGGAGGAGGCCCGCACTCAGTTGAATTTCGCCGCGTGCTTTGAACCAGGGCGGCGCCCGGAACAACCAACGCACGGATGGGTTATGCGACCCAGACGCATCGAGGGGGAACAATCATGCTGAAGATTCTCGCAGCCATCGCCACCGGCACCTTTGTTGCGGCAGCGCTCGCCTTGCTCACCGGCATGACCCCCGCGGATTCGGCAGCAGCCGAAACCGGCTACGGCAAGGCAGACAGCCTGCAAGCCCGCTTCTCGGCTGCCTGTTCCGAGAGCGCCTGGCCCTACTACGCCCCAGGGTGCATCCACTCGGCATCAGGCGACAGTGTGACCCGGCCGGTCCGCGTCGTCAGCACCGACCGCGTAAACTCCGAATTGCGCCTCGCCGGCGTGCATTGATCCAAGGCCTGCGTTAAGCCCAGAACCTGAATGAATTCCGAAGCGAAAGGCCCGCTTGACGGGATCCGCGTGCTCGACCTCACGCGGGTGCTCGCCGGGCCCACTTGCGCGATGATGCTCGGCGACATGGGCGCCGACGTGATCAAGGTCGAGCCACCGGGCGGCGACGATACCCGGCACTGGGGGCCGCCATTCGTTGCGGGAGAATCCGCCTATTACCTCGCGGCGAACCGCAACAAGCGTTCCATGACGCTGAACCTCGGCGTGCCGCAAGGCCGCGAAGTGCTCACGACGCTGATCGGCCGCGCCGATGTGGTGGTCGATAATTTCAAGCTCGGAACCTTGGAGCGATGGGGCTTCTCCGATGCGTGGTTCGAGAGCCATGCGCCGCGCGCCGTGCGGTGCTCGATCACCGGCTACGGAACCAGCGGCCCCAAGGCGGCGCTGCCCGGCTATGACTTTGTGCTCCAGGCGGAGTCCGGCCTGATGAGCATCTGCGGCGAGACCGACGGCGAGCCGATGCGCTACGGCGTCGCCATCGTCGACGTGTGCACCGGCATGTTGGCCTGCAGCGGCATCCTCGCCGCCCTCAATGCAAGACACCACACCAGCCGGGGGCAGAAGGTCGAGCTTTCGCTGTTCGAGACGGCGCTGCACATGCTGGTAAACGTCGCGTCGAGCGTGCTCGTCTCCGGGCGCGATGCGCGGCGCTATGGCAACGGTCATGCGAGCGTCGTGCCTTACACGACCTACCAGGCTCGCGATGCGATGATGGTGATCGCGGTCGGCAACGACGCCCAGTTCGCGCGCTGCGCCGCCGTCCTCGGCCACCCGGAATGGGCAGAGGACGCCCGTTTCGCCACCAATCGCGCCCGGGTGGTAAATCGGGAAGCGATCGACGCCGCGATCGGGAGGGCGCTCGCCGCCGAGGACTCCGAATACTGGCTCTCGCGGCTCAAGGCCGTCGGGGTGCCCTGCGGCCGGATCAACACGGTCGCCGAGGCTTTCGCCGACCCGCAGACCGCCGCGCGGAGCATGATCGCGACGATCGCGCACAGCGCGATCGGCGAACTCAAGCTGCTGGGCGCGCCTTATAAATTTTCTGCGACGCCCGCCGGCCTGCGCATGCCCCCTCCCCTGCTCGGCGAGCACACCGACGAAATTCTGGGCGAGATCGGACTAGACGGTGCAGCGATTGCTGCTCTGCGGGAGCAGAACGTGATCTGAGGTTTACATCTGGGCGCCGAAGCGGGTTTTTTGGCCGTCATCGAGAATGTCATAAAGGTGGCGCAGCGGTACGCCGATGATATTGGCCGACTGGTGCAGCGCCTGAAGCTTGTCCTTCATGTAAAGCAGCCGACCGATCGGAGTCGGCCTGTCCTGGCGAGGACAGGAATCCTCGAGATTGTCGGCGGCGAACTGAAAGGATGCCGCCAGCTCGTAGAATGTGCCGCGCTGCCGAGGCATCAGGTTAATCGCGCGCAGCACCTGATCGACGGGCCAATTGCGCAATTGCTCGATCCATTGATCGCAATCCCATGCCAGCACGGGAGGACCGTTCTCCCGACGTGGGTGGCGGTGGCGAGGCGAATCCGCCGGCGTCGCGCCGCTCACATCGGTATCCGGGGCCGGAGCGGTGGAGGCAAGGCGTTCCTTCTGTTCATCGCGAAGCGACTGGTAAAAGGTCTCCAAGGGCTGCTGGAGCGAATTCATCGCCGTTTCGACGGCCTCGAGACCCTGCTCGGCCGCAGCAAGCCGCAACGGCGGCTCGCCCGCATCCTGCAGAGGGCAGCTTGCCGTTAGCGCATCGGCCGTTTTCTCGGCGATGCGATGGATGTTCTCCAGCGCAGTCGCTTGCGCATCATCCGGCTCGATCGTTTGCGCGATGGAGTTCGTGGGCAGGTTTTTCAGGTCGAACAGCTGGCGATCGCAGTCGCCAATCAATTCACGCATCAAGTTGCCGACCGGGCCGGCCGGCAACTGCGTCACGAGCTGTTCGTGCTCACGGCGGCCGCGCTGATTGCGCTGAACATGCTGATTGTGTTGGCCGCGCTGACTGTACTGACCATAATGCCTGTGGTGATGGTGGCGACGGGCCTCGGCGCCAGGCGCGAGGAACGAAAGCAGAATGACTGCAAGGGCCGCCAAGGCTATTCGATGCCAGTAGCTCGACACGGCTCCACTCCACGCACATGATCGACATCAAGAGAGCAAGCCCGGCCGCCCTCTTTGACAGCCCCCTCGGCAACCTAACAGCCTGCTTACCTACATATTGCACATACACCATAAAATATCTTCATTGATTTAACAGTTATGCCCAACCGCAATTGCGTCACAGCAACGCAATGGATTTAGGCGAGAGGTAATCCGTGAAAGTGCGCGTATTCGATAAATGACTAAATTTGGTGTCAGGATCGCCGGCTCAAAATGCGACCGGCTTATTGGTGTTACGACACCGTTTGATCCCGTTTTTGACCGTGAGTTTTTCGAACGGGCATCCAATAACCTTTGGAGGAAAATGAAGAATTGCTACGTTCAACTCACGCAATGCTGGCCAGTGTTCTGCTTCACATTTGGACCCCGTCATTCGGATGCCGATCAAAGCGGAGGCGAGGCCGTAATCCGGTATTCCGCAGCGGTGACAACTGCTCACCGCGGCGCGGCGCCCGCCATTCCTCGGTGGCACGGACCTTGCATCGTGACTCGGACTTCCCGCGTGAGCAGGTGTCCCGCGGTCCAACTCCCGGCAACCGGACATCCGGGCGCACGCTCACCGCGGGAAGACGATTGAGTTGCGGCTTGCGAGCGCCGTGCGCTCCGCCGTCGCTCCCTCCGTATTTCATCCGACACATTTGTCAGATATGAAGGTCGGGTTGACGCATGGACATCGATATATCGGCGTCAACGTGCCCACTGGCCAGGTGGGGAACTCGATTGGCCGGCGCCGGAGGGGGTTGCTGAACGGGTTGCGTATGTCCCGGACGCGCGTTGCCGGTGCTGGCCAAGCAGCAGGGGAGAGGGATAGATGCGTGTATTTTTGTTGTCTACGGTCGTCGCCTGTACGCTCGGCCTGCTAAGCGCGTCTGCAACCATGGCGGCTCCGGCCGCGGGTACCGCCATCAATGACGCGGCGCAGCTGTTGTCGCCCGTGCAGGATACCGCCTGCTTTATCCGCCGCCGTCATGCCTATGGATGGGGACGGTGGCACTTCGTGCATCGGGGCCGTTGCTGATCAGGCCTGATTTGAATTGCCAGGGTGCTTTTGATTGCGCATGATCTTGTCCGAAAAGTCTGCAACTTTTCGGGATCATCCTGTAATCGCCAAAGGCTCGCCGGTCCGAGGGCCGGAGGAGCCAAATCGTTGTCATTCGGCCCATTTCATCACATCCGTCCGGATTGCCACGGCGAGCTCGTTCGAGACCTGCTCAGATTTCACTCATCACTTGTGCATAGGAAATCAGCGCGAATAGCGCAGTACCGCCGATGACGTTCCCGAGCAGCACCGGGACGAAAAAATTCGCCAGCATCGACAACCAGCCGAACTCGCCGTTTAGGACCAGCATGAACGCTTCCATGCTCCCGGCGATGATGTGCATGAAATGAAATTGCCCACCGCAATCAAATAGGTCATCAGCACGATGACGTGGAATTGGGCAGATTCCGCGCTCGGAATGAGCCATACCATGGCCGCGATCAGGAACCCGGCTGAAATCCCGCGAAGCATCATTTCGAACCAGCCAGGCCCGAGCAGCTTGCGGCTGATCTCGAGCATGCCCTGCTGGAGTTCCGGATCCAATACCGGCGTATAGGTGCAGAACAGGGCCGCCGCGAGGGTGCCGGCGATATTGGCAAAGAGCACGATCCCCCACAGGCGCGAGGCCTTGGCGAAGTTATCGAGTGTGAATTCGGCGATGACCGGCAACACCACGGTGATGGTATTCTCGGTGAAGAGTTGCTGGCGCGCCAGCACCACCATCACGAAGCCGACCGAATAGCCAAAACTAGAGACGAGCGGCCGCCATGGCGCATTCGGCAGGTGGGTCTGGAGGATCGCCTGCGCGAGCAGTGAAAAGCTGATCGAAAGACCGGCGGCAACTCCGGACCACCATAACGAGACCGCCGGCCTCGCCATCTCCTCGTCGCCCATCCGACGGACGACTTCATATATCACCGGCGTACGCGGAACTCGAGCGCTCCTCGACGTCCTCGACTTCACGCTCAGTGATCGACCCTGCCGATTCATGCTGGACCTCGCCGGACTTCGGGAAACCCTGCCCGCTCGGAGCACTCTTTTTGCGCGGGTCAACCACCCTTGTACCCGCCGAGCACCGGCAGGATTTCGCCGGTGATGAAGCTCGAACACGACGGCGCCGCGAGAAAAACAAAGGCCGGGGCGACCTCCTCAGGCTGCGCCGGCCGGCCCATCAATGTCTGCTCGCCGAAATGGGCGACCGTGTTCGGGTTCTTGTCCGCCGGATTGAGCGGGGTCCACACCGGTCCCGGCGCGACCACGTTCACGCGGATATCGCGGTCGGCGAGATGGGCCGCCAGCGAACGGGCGAAAGCATGGATCCCGCCTTTGGTCATCGCGTAGTCCAAGAGCTGCTTGTTGCCGAGAATCCCGGTTTCCGAGCCGGTCATCACGATGGCCGAGCCCGGGCCCAGGTGGGGAACGGCGGCCTTCGCCATGTGGAAATAGCCGTAGAGATTCGTCTTCAGCGTGCGATCGAAATGTTCCTCGGTGAGGTCCTCAAAGCGGTCAACATGCTCCTGGAAGGCTGCGTTATTGACGAGGATATCGAGCTTTCCCAACTCCTTGATGGTGCGCTCGACGGCATGCGCGCAGAACTGCGGGTCCGCTACGTCGCCTGAAAGCAGGATACACCGCCGGCCTTCGGCTTCGATGGCCTCCTTCGTCTCCTTGGCGTCTTCATGCTCGTTCAGGTACGCGACCGCGACATTGGCACCTTCGCGGGCGAACAACACGGCGACGGCGCGGCCTATCCCGGAATCCGCGCCGGTGATCAGCGCCACCATATCCGCGAGCTTTTCCGATCCCTTGTAAGCTGGCGCCTGGTACATTGGCCGCGGCTCGAGCTCTGCTTCAATGCCGGGCTTCGGCTGGTGCTGCTCGGGAAAGGGCGGCTTTGGATAAGTCCGCGATCCCATCTGCGCCGCCTCGTTCTGCTTTCCCGCCGGAGACGATTGCCCTTCGACTTTTGCCGCGACTTCCTGCTCGGCCTTGGCCGTTCGTTCCGCATCGGCTGCAAATCTGCGGGGGCTTTCCTGCTGCTGAGTCATGACGCGTCCACCCGGAAGTCGCGCGCGCCGTCGCGACGCACGCCGGTCAACGCGACCGGCAGCGCGAGCGTTCCCATTTGATGCTTTCGGCGAACCTCGGGGGGCGACGGGTTGGAAAGCGGCTCGTGCAGACCTTGTTGTGACTATCCCTACACGCAGCGCTTTCTCGATATTCATTTAATTCTTCAGTCGGTAACCGGTCTTGAAAATCCACCACACGGTGACGAGACCGGCCACAAGGAACGCCAGCGTCATGCCGAGGCTGACGGCCACATTCACATCGGCAATCCCATAAAAACTCCAGCGAAAACCGCTGATCAGGTACACCACCGGGTTGAGGAGCGCGACCTTCTGCCATAACGGCGGCAGGATGGCGATCGAATAGAAGCTGCCACCGAGAAAGGTCAGCGGGGTGATCACCAGCAATGGCACCACTTGAAGCTTTTCAAAGCCGTCCGCCCAGACGCCGATAATGAACCCGAGCAGGCTGAAGGTGACGGCCGTCAGCACGAGAAACGCGATCATCCAAAAGGGGTGCCGGATTTCGAGCGTCACGAACACGGCCGCGGTCATCAAGATGATGGTTCCAAGAATGATCGACTTGCTCGCCGCCGCCCCGACATAGCCGATAAGGATTTCGAAGAAGGAGACCGGGGCGGACAGCAGTTCGTAGATGGTGCCGGTAAAGCGCGGGAAGTAGATGCCGAACGATGCATTGGTGATGCTCTGCGTCAGCAGCATCATCATGATCAGGCCGGGGACGATGAAGGCCACATAGCTGATGCCCTCGATCTGTTGGATGCGCGCGCCGATCGCGGCACCGAATACAACGAAATAGAGCGAGGTCGACAGTACCGGCGCTACGATGCTCTGAAGCAGCGTGCGCCGCGTTCGCGACATTTCATACACATAGATGGCGCGCACCGCCGGCAAATTCATGTTTTCAGCCTCACCAGGTCGACGAAAATGTCCTCGAGCGTGCTTTCGGTCGTGCGCAGGTCGCGAAACGCAACGCCGGCGTTCCGCAACGCCTCGAGCAGCGCGTTGACGCCGGTCCGTTCGCCCCGGGCGTCATAATTATACGTGAGCTCCCGGCCGTCCGCCGAGAGCGCGATCCCATCTTCGGCGAGGCCGGCGGGGATGAAATCGAGCTTTTCGCGCAATTGAAGGATGAGTTGCTTGCGCCCAAGCTTGCGCATCAACTCGGCCTTCTCTTCGACGAGGATGATCTTGCCCTTGTCGATGACGCCGATCCGGTCGGCCATGTCCTCGGCTTCTTCGATGTAATGGGTGGTGAGGATGATGGTGACGCCGGACGCGCGCAGCGAGCGCACGGTTCCCCACATCGCTTTGCGCAGTTCGACATCGACTCCCGCCGTCGGCTCGTCCAGGAACAGAATCGTCGGCTGGTGCGATAGCGCCTTGGCGATCATCAGTCGTCGTTTCATGCCGCCGGACAGCGTCATGATGCGGCTATCCTTTTTCTCCCAGAGCGATAGTTCCCGCAGCACCTTTTCCAGATAGATCGGGTCGGCCGGCTTGCCCCATAGGCCGCGGCTGAACGAGACCGTGTTCAAAACAGTCTCGAACGCATCCGTCGTGAGTTCCTGCGGCACCAGTCCGATCAGCGCGCGCGCAACCCGGTAGTCCTTGATGATGTCATGTCCGCAAACACTGATGGCGCCTGCGGTCGGATTGACGATGCCGCATATGATGCTGATAAGCGTCGTCTTTCCCGCTCCGTTCGGACCGAGCAGGGCGAAGATTTCGCCGCGCCGGATCTCGAGATCGGTCGGCTGCAGCGCCTTGAAATCCGGACGCATAGGTCTTCGAAAGGTTCGTGATGCGGATGACCGGATCCATGACGATCGCCCTGCGCTGCCGAGGATGGCGGCTGATATGACCGATGGCATACGGGCACGCAAGTGACGCGGCGAAGGATTATGGCGGGTTCAACGGTCAACGCGGTGGGCCGCGCAACAAGGCTTCCGCGTCAGATGGTGACCTGGGTCCCGACCTCGACGACCCGGCCGGTGGGGATCTGGAAATAATCTGTCGCGTCATTGGCCACGCGGGCCAAGGTGATGAACAGGCGATCCTGCCATCGCGGCATGCCCGAACGCGCCGCCGGCCGCAGCTTGCGCCGCGATACGAAAAATGACGTCGACATGATGTCGAACTGCCAGCCGAGCTTGCGGGCGATAACTAGGCCCTGTGGCACGTTGGGCGCTTCCATGTAGCCGAAACGCAACGTCACACGAGAAAAGGTCTGGCCAACCGGCTCGATGCGAACCCGGTACTGTGATGGCACGCGCGGCAGGTGATCGGTCTCGACCGAAAGGATGACATTCTTTTCGTGCAGCACCTTGTAGTGTTTGAGACTATGCAGCAGCGCCGTGGGTG
The DNA here is from genome assembly GCA_963844635.1 of uncultured Alphaproteobacteria bacterium. Taxonomy (GTDB): domain Bacteria; phylum Pseudomonadota; class Alphaproteobacteria; order Rhizobiales; family Xanthobacteraceae; genus JAJPKK01. Next base: position 1,463,630 of record CAWJPD010000003.1, on the reverse strand, counting down.
CGCTGTGCGGGTCGCTGGTGAGAAAAACAGCAGTCCCGGGAACGCGTTGCGGCGGTTTCTTTTCGAGGTTGGCAACCAGGCTGTCGAGCGGCGTTTCCTGCCGACGGGTTTTTTCCGATAAGAGACGCGTGCCCCGTTGCCACGTATACATGATGATCATCATGATGCCGCCCAACGCGAGCGGGACCCAGCCGCCATCGACGACTTTCAATAAATTGGCGGCGAGGAACGTGGTGTCCACAATGATGAACGGGGCGATCAGCAGCGCCGTTCCCGAAAGCGACCACCGCCACACCCGATGCACGACAATGAACGCCATCACGGCGGTCACGACCATCGTTCCGGTCACGGCGATGCCATACGCCGAGGCAAGCGCACTCGAGGAACGGAACAGGGCGACCAGCAGCAGTACGCCGACAAGGAGCCAGAAAGTCACGCGCGGCATGTAGATCTGGCCTTCATGTTCGGCTGAAGTGTGCCGGATTTCCAGCCGGGGCAGCAGGCCGAGCGCGATCGCCTGCCGGGTCAGCGAATAGGCGCCGGTAATCACGGCTTGGCTCGCGATGACGGTGGCGAGCGTCGCCAGTACCACCATCGGCAGCCGCAGCACCTCCGGATACAGCAGAAAGAACGGGTTCTTGATCGCTGCGGGGTTGGCGAGCACGAGCGCGCCCTGGCCGAGATAATTGAGGGCAAGAGCCGGGAAGACCAGCACGAACCAGGCAAGTTGGATCGGCGCGCGGCCGAAATGGCCGAGGTCGGCGTAGAGCGCCTCGGCCCCCGTCACGGCGAGGAACACCGCTCCCAGCGTGACCAGCCCAACAATGCCGTGCCGAGCGAGAAAAACGATGCCATAAGCGGGGTTGAGAGCAGAAAGTACGCTCGGCTGCGATGCGATCCAGGCCAGTGCCGGCACCATGATCGCGAAAAACCAGACGGTCATCACCGGTCCGAAAAACGTGGCAACGCTCGCCGTGCCGCGCGACTGTACTGCGAACAGCAGCACCAGGATCACCACCGTAATCGGCACGATCAAGCCGTCGATCTCGGAGCCGATCGACTGGACATCCTTCAGGCCTTCGATCGCCGACAACACCGAGATGGCCGGCGTGATCAAGGCATCGCCGAAAAACAGCGACGCGCTGATGACCCCCAGCATCACGACGATGCCCGCCCGCGGGCCGCAAACGGATCGCGCGAGCGCCATCAGCGTCAACGTGCCCCCTTCGCCGTTGTTGTCGGCGCGCAGCAGCACGATCACGTATTTGAAGGTGACGATGAAAATCAGCGCCCATAGGATCAGCGAGAGCACCCCGAATACGGCATCGGGGTTTGCAGCTTCGCTGCCGGCCGCGGCCTTTACCGCCTCGCGAAACGCGTAAAGTGGGCTTGTGCCGATGTCACCATAGACGACGCCGATGCTCGCCACAGCAAGCCCGACCAGCCCCGACAATGGTTGGCGCGATTGCGCCTCGGCCACGTCCGCTTCAGGGGACGCTGCCTTAGCCGCGTTGCTCCGATCCGGAGCGACAATGGATTCCGACATTTTTGGCACGAACCAGTGTTGCGCCGCACCATGAAAGGCCGCGGCTTATAGCATCCACCTTCGGAAGGCGCCACAGACCGTCCGTCCGCTCGAAGGATCGGCGCCAAGCAGGACCAAGCGAAGCCAAAGGGGCCTCCAGCGAAGAACGCCGAAACGGTGTTGATGTTGCGTAGCGGCCGCCAATACTCCGGCGTCCCGGCTATGTACACGCCGAAAAGCTGCTCGCAATAGTCCTCGTCCGCGGCATACCACCCCGATGCTCGGGTACGACCGTTCAGAGTACCGGAACGAAGCGCAGGAGAGACCCCTTTGGGCAACGGGTTCCCAGCCCTCATGGCTTGAAGCCGATCGGCAGTGGCGGTTCCTCGTGCATCAGCGTGATGGTGACGCGTCGGTTTGCGGCGATATAGGGATCGTCGGGGAAAAGCGGTTCGGTGTCGGCCTTGCCGCTGACCATCAGAAAATGCGTTTCCGGCACCCCCTCGTCTTCGAGGATGCGCCTTACGACGTTGGCGCGATCTGCCGATAGTTCCCAGGGTCCATAGCCGGGCTTCGGCGGCACGCGCGAACTCGACGTATGTCCGGTAATCGCAATCCGGTAAGGGGTTGCCCGCAAGGGAGCCGCGATCTTTTCGATCAGCCCGCGCGTGCGCTCATAAGGTTCCTTGGCGCCCTCGGGAAACATCGAGCGCCCATCCTGGTCGACGATCTCGACATTGAGGCCCTCTTTCGTCTCCTCGATCATCACGTGCTTCGAAACCTCGGTGAGTTCGGGCATATCCTGGAGCGCCTGGCGGAGCGAAGCCGCGGCAAGGGCGAAGGCGCGGTCCTCCTTGAGCCTTACGCCTTGGGCGTCTTGCCGGTCATGCTCGTTCGCCTGCGGGGTCGCCGAGGCTTCCTCCGGCGGAATATGCTCGGCCTGCTTGAGCTTCGGGCGGGTCGGCAATCCCGGCACCTCGATGATGCCTGAATAGCGCACATTGGTTTGCACGCCGAAGGCGTCACGCATAGACCCGGCCACGATCTGCAGCTTGTGCTGGTCCTGGTTCGAAAACGCAACAAGCATCACGAAGAAGCTCATCAGCAAACCCATTAGGTCCGCGAAGGTGACGAACCAGCCGTGGCCGCCGTGCCCGCCCCCCTTTTTCCTGGCCATGCGACGACCGCCTTTTGCTGCCGTTTTGCCTAATGGGTGGAGAGGCTTGCGACGGTGCCGAACCGGCCGCTACGCCGCTTCCGCCACCGCTTCTTGGCGATGCTTCTCGGGCAGATAGGCGAGCAGCATTTCGCGCACCAGTGCCGGACTCTTGGAGTCGCGGATCATCAGGATGCCGTCGATGATCAGCGTGCGATTGGTGTCTTCTTCGGTCAGCTTGACATGCAGCTTGTCGGCGATCGGCAGGCAGACGATGTTCGCGAGCACGGCGCCGTAAAGCGTCGCCAACAGCGCGACCGCCATGAACGGGCCAAGCTTGGACGGGTCGGTCATATTGGCGAACATCTGCACCATGCCGAGCAGTGTGCCGATCATGCCGAACGCGGGGGCGCAATCGCCGATCGCGCGATAGATTTTCTGGCCCTCCTCGAGATGGGTGAGGAAATTATCGCGGTCGCGTTCGAGATTGTCGCGGATGAAGGCGGCATCGTAGCCGTCGGCCACGAAGCGAACGCCCTTGGCGAGAAAAGGATCGTCCACTTCGATCTTTTCAAGGCCGGTGGGGCCCTGCTTGCGTGCTGTCTCGGCGATGGCGGCAAGCTGGTCGATGAGGCTCGCGCTGGGACTGCCGGCGCAGCGTGAACGCGAACTTCGCGCCAAGCGGCAGGCCGTGCATGATGGCGCCGAGGGGAAAGCGGATCAGCGTTGCAGAGAACGAGCCGCCGAAAATGACGATGAGCGCATGCAGATCATAGAACATGCGAAAGTCGCCACCCAGCAGAATGAGGGTGCAAACGACGGTGCCGCCGGCTACGAGGCCGAGGCCAGTCGCAATGTCCATGAAAAACTCCGAACGCAACGCACACGCCCTTGGGCGCGCACGTTTACCTTAACGGGACGCGCTTAAGGGAGCGTTACTGGAGACTGTTTCGACGCTCACAAAATAGGCTTCCTGTCGGCAGAACTGGCGAGACTTGGGCCGCGAAGACGCAAGCTTCAGGTCACTGCCCCGCATACCACTGATAACCGCGGTCCTCCCAAAAACCGCCCTTGCCGCGGCCGATGCCGCCGAGCCGGTCCACGATCTCGATGCGGTTCACATACTTGGCATGCTTGTAGCCGATCTGGCGCTCGACCCGCAGGCGCAGCGGCGCGCCGTGCGCGAGCGGAAGGGCGCGGCCGTTCATGCCATAGGCAAGGATCGTCTGTGGGTGCAGGGCGTCGAACAAGTCGAGGCTCTCGTAATAGAAGCCGCTGGCGTCCGGCGTGCGGACCAGTTCGTCCATGCAGCGGAACACGACATAGCGCGCTTCCGGCAGCAGTTCGGCCTTTTGCAGGACATGCGAAAGGGGAACACCGGTCCATTGGCCGATCGCCGTCCAGCCCTCGTCGCAATCGTGCTGAGTAATCTGCGTACGTGACGGCATCGCCTTGACGTCGTCGAGCGTGAGCGAGAGCGGCTTTTGCACCATGCCGTCCACCGTGAGCCGCCAGCTCGCGAAATTGTCGAGCATCATCTGAAAATACGCCCGCCCGTTCGGTCGCTCGGTGCCGTTGGGCGGGAAATCCGGCGAAATGTCGGCTTCCGTATATTCGCGGACCAGAGGCTGCCACGCCAGCAGCAGACGTTGGACGCGCAACGACATGAATTGCCCGAAATCCAGCAGCGGCCGAAACGCGGGCGAGTCCGAAATCGGCTCGCAGCCGGCGGCAAGGCTCGCTGCCGCCGCGGAACCCGCTGCGATCAATGACCGGCGCGATATCGACCGCTTCATCGCCGCTCCTCCGGGCGGATCGCAAAGCGGCCGGTGACCATGCTTCGCAGTTCATTGAACGGCCCCGCGATCAAAACCTCGATCACGTGCACGAGCACGAACAGGACCAGCAGGGTGGCGACGATGAAATGAATGGTGCGCGCCGATTGCCGGCCGCCGAACAGGTCGAACAGGACGGGAACCGCGGCGGTCACGGCCGGCGACATGGTGAGGCCGGTCAGCACCATCAGCGGCAGCAGCACGAAGATGACGGTAAGGTAGGCGAGCTTTTGCAGCACGTTGTAATGGCGTGCCGCAGCGCCGCGCGGACGCCGCAGCCGCAAATGATCGAGGATTTCCCCTCCGATGTGATGCAGACGGAACTCGCTCCCGGTGGGCACGAGATCGCGGCGCAAGTGCCCGGACAGCAGTCCGAACAGCAGATAGGCGACGCCGTTCAGCACGAACAGCCAGGCGAGAGCGAAATGCCAGTCGCGCGCAAGGCCGAGGCCGGGGCCGCCGGGCAGCGTGATCCAGTTCGGAAAGGCGCCCGGCACCGGCATGCCCGCACTGTCGAAGGCAACGCCAAGGACGCCCGTCGTGATGTAATGCCGCCCCCCGATCGTCGCGACGCCCACCGGATCGCCGCTTTCCGGGTCCTCGACCGCATCGATCGAGAACACGGACGGCAGCCCGGCATAGCCGTAATTGCCGAAATACAGGGCCGGATGATAATTGAACAGCCGCAAGCCGCTCATCAGAAGCAAGGCGAGACAGGCGACGTTCACCCAATGGGTGATGCGCACCGCTATCGAGTGGCGGTACATGATCTCGCGGCCGGATCGTCCCTTGAGGTCGGTGCAGGCTGGCGGTGCGGCATTCGCGACCGCATCAACGGATGGGACCGGCACCGGCGGGCTCCCCGCCACCTCGGCCGAAGACATCTCATTGTTTATTGACATGGCGGAGCCGCCAATTTGCGCGCCTCAGAACATGTAATAGGCGGTGAAGCGCCCATAGAAGGCAACCGCGATCCAACACGCGAGCGAAATCGTGCCTGCAATCTTCCCGGCCAACGGCACCCCGACCCCATGGTCCCATTTTGCTACGCCCGGATAGACCAGGAAATGGAATACGAGCACGTTAAGTCCCGCGACAGCAATGAGGATCAGTTTCACCAAGAAGGCATAATTCAAGGAATAACGCGACGCTTGCCCGGTGAACATCAGGATGCCGGTGATGACCGCAATGGCAAAGGCGACCCAGGTCCATGGCAGCACCTGCCGCGATAGTTCGGTGACTGGAATGTCTTTGAAAGCCAGCCCCATCAATCGCAGATCAAGTACGGCAATCATGCCGAATACGACCGCAATCGCGGCGATGTGGAACATATCAAGGGCAGCGAAGCCAAAGGCCGATTGCGATACCATCGTCGCAACGTCGGTCTCCTCAACCGACTTCATGAAGGCGATGATGCTGTTTTTCACGTTCGGCTCTCCGTCTTATTCTTCATTCTCCCCCGCATTTTTGCGGGGGAGGGGGACCATGCGAGGTGGGGTCCCCGCGAAATCGCTCCGCGATTTTGTGGGGTGCCGCTGCATGGTGGAGGGGGCGAGATCGCAGTCGAGCTTTGACTTTGCGCGCGAATCAAGTTCGGCAGCAGCCCCCTCCACCGCGCTACGCGCGGTCCCCCTCCCCCGTTTCGCTTCGCTTCACGAGGGAGGATCAAGTCCCGCGTCTCCTCAACCGACTTCATGAAGGCGATGACGCTGTTTTTCACGTTCGGCTCTCCGTCTTATTCTTCACTCTCCCCCGCTCCGCTCTGCTTCGCGAGGGAGGATCAAGTCGCTGCACTCACACGCCGAGCAGGCCGGCAACCCACCGGCCGCGGCCTGCGAATGTCGCTCCGAGCCAGAGCAGCAGCGTCAGCGTTCCCACCACGGTGACCAGGGCGCGTGCGTTCTTCTGGTTCCCGCCGCTATTCCAATGCAGCAGAAACGGCAGAGAAAGGGTGGTCACGAGCGCCCCAGCCATCATGTACAGCTTGGCGACGAAAGCGGTGTCGCGAAACGATCGTGGCGCGCCAAACATCAGCCCGATGCCGGTGACGGTGGCCACCAGCAGTGCGACCCACAAAAGTGGCAGGAAGCGGCGACCGCGGTCGACCAGCGATTGCGAATACGATAGGCCCCAGAGCCGCAGGTCGATCATCGCGATCGAGGACAGGATGATCCCGGTCGCGAGGATGTGGAAGGTCTGCAGCATCGGATGGAGCCAAGTGATCCGGCGCATCCAAAGGCTCGGCTGTGTACTGCCGATCCATTGGGAAAGCTCGAACATCATTGCGATTGCCTCCTCTGATGGCGGCGCTTTGACGGCTGATCGCAATTATTTCCCAGCTTTGATGAACTCGAGTATCTGGTCCGACAATTGCCGGTCCGTGGTGTTGATCGAATAGGACTCCGACATGTGGCTGTGCTTGGGCAATTCGATGCTGCGCACGCAACCATGTTCCGATTTGCAAAGTGCCGTCTTCAGCTCCTCGAACTGTGCGGCGATCGGCGGTGGGTCGAGCTCCGCGCGCGACATCATGAACGGAATGCTGGTATTCAGAAGGCCGGGCAAGGAAGACTGCTCTTTATAGCGAGAAGCGTCGGTGCCGTAATAATCGGCGGTGGAACCGCCGGGGTCGCGCGCATTCACGTCATAGGAGCCGGAGGACAGGATCGCCCCGACGATGCCGGCGCCCTTCGGCCCCCAGAATTGCGGCTGCGCCACGTAGTTGGCAACCAGGCTGGCGCCGGCGGAATGGCCCATCAGGAAGATGCGGTTCGGGTCGCCACCATACCGGGAGATGTCATCGGCGACATAACGGACGGCAGCGCCAAGGTCCTCGTTGCCGGACGGCCATTTGAACTGCGGGGCCAGCCGATACTCGACATCGACGCCGATCATTCCATTGCGCACCGCCCACACCATGACGTTGTCATAGTAAGGACTTCCGGGCGCATGCTTGGTGCCGCGGACAAAGCCACCGCCATGGACGAACATCAGGACCGGACGGGCGGCGCCGGTGGAGGCACTGTCTGGCGAAAAGATATCGACAACGTTGCGCTCGCTCGGTCCGTATTTGAGATCGCGGGCGACTTTCACCCCCGCATAAGGTTCCTTCTCCTGCAGCGGCGCGTAGATCTTTCCGGTATTCGCTGGATCGACGACCCGGCCGAGCGCCGCGATCTTCGCCGCGATGTCCGGCGGCATCTGCGCCTGTGCCGCGCCCGGTCCGGCGAAGATGCCAACGCCGGCAGCAAACAATGTCGTGAAGACACCGCGGGGGAACATCATGTCGGCGATCCGAGCACGTAAACCGGCAATCATGGGCGATTCCTCTTCGTTCTGTTTTCTTCGCTTTGCCTTAGATGAAGTATCCGCGCGAAATGCTGGTGTGCAGCAAGCTCAGGGCGACACGTCTTGCAGACCGACGCATCTTTGGCGCCGGCGCGCCAAGCACAATCGATCAATCGTAGCACATCGAAGCGTACGCCAACAACGCCAAGCATCCGGAGCCGAGCGGGATAGAGATCACCAGTAAGGCATCGGCTGCCCTCATTCTTCTCGGCTTCCGCGGGGCACAAGGCCTCTGCTAGAATTGCCGGCATTTCATCGGCCGCGCGCTGCACCTCGCCACTTGAAGCGACGCGCCGACTTAAGCAGGGAGGAACGCATGACCGTAACCGGGCAGCACAATGGATTGGCCGTTGGGATAACGGCGGGATTGGCTGCGATCGCGGCGTTGACGCTCCCCAGCCTGGCGCAATCCTCGGGCGGTATCGAGGGCGTACTCGCGCCGGGCGTCACGCCGGAACTCGTGCGTGAGGGCTTCGTCTTCACGGAGGGCCCGTCGGCACCGCGGAAGGCGGTCTGTATTTCTCCGATATCCGCGCCAACAAGACTTATTATCTCGATCGGGCGGGCAAGATTTCCGAACTCCGCCAGGGCACGAACGGCGCCAATGGCCTTGCGCTCACGAAAGACGGAAATCTCTTGTTCGCCGAAGGCGACGCCAAGCGCATCACCATGCGCAACAAGGCCGGGGTGATTTCGACTCTCACCGAAGGCCGTCCCGGGATGCCGCTGCTCTCCCCGAACGACCTGATCGTGAATGCCCGCGGCGGCGTCTATTTCACCGACCCCGGCCCCAGACCGGTCGTGCCGGGCCGGCCCACCTATGTGTATTACCTGCCGGTCAACGCTTGGGAACCGGTGCCTGTCGACACCGCAGTGCCGCGGCCGAACGGGCTGACGCTCACCAATGACGGCACGACATTGATTGTTGACGACACGCTCAATCCGACCGTGTTTGCCTATGATGTCCAGCCCGACGGCACGGTCAAGAACAAGCGGCCGTTCGCAATGTTGCGGGACATTCCGGCCGGCGCCGAGAGCGGTGCCGACGGCATGGCGATCGACCGCGACGACCGCGTCTACATCACGACCGTCGCCGGCGTTCAGGTGTTCGACCCAAAAGGGCGCTACCTCGGGACGATCAAGGCGGATCGCCAGGCGGCGAACCTCGCCTTCTCGGGGCCTGACAAGCAGACGCTTTATCTCACCGCTCGCGAGGGACTCTATCGCGTGAGGACGCTTGCCAAGGGTCCCGACCGGCTCGGTAAGTGAGCCTCGATCTCGCAGACTCAGCACTTCTGCCAAACATCCGGAGATGTCGATGACCACGATCGCACCACGTCTGCTCCGCGGCGCCGCGACCATTGCCGCACTGCCCTGCATCCTTGCCGCCGGCCTGGCAATCAGCTCGAACGCGCAGGCGCGCGTGACCAAGATCGTGGTCGACAGCAAGGTGTCGCCTGCGTTCGACGGCCTGACTTTCGGCAGCGCGGGCCAGTATGAAACGCTGGCCGGCCGGGCCTTCGGCGAACTCGATCCGGCCGACCCGCGCAATGCGATCATCCAGGATATCGCGCTCGCCCCGCGCAATGCGCGCGGCATGGTCGAATACATGGCGACGTTCCAGCTGGTGAAGCCCACCGATATGTCGAAGGCCAGTCACCTGATGTGGCATGACGTGCCCAACCGCTCGGGCCGCGTCACCATCCCGACGGTAGAACGCGCATTCGGCGACATCGGCCTGTCCAGCGGCTGGCAGGGCGACAGTTCCGGCGCAACGGTTCCGCGCGCCAATAACGACTATGTCGTCGTGCCGGTCGCGCACAATCCCGACGGCTCATCGATCACCGGCCGCATCCTGGCGCGGATCACCAACGCCTCTGGCAAGGCGTCGCATGGCATGTACGTCCAGGCGAATCCGGTGCCGTACAAGCCTGCGACGCTCGACACCACACAGGCGAGCTTGGAGACGCACGCCTCGGAAACGCTCGACGGCAAGATCGGAGCAGTCACGACCATCCCGCCCGGCGATTGGGCCTTCGCCAAATGCATCGAGGAGAACGCGTTCCCAGGCACTCCCGATCCGACCCAGATCTGCATCAGGGGCGGCTTCGATCCGAAGCTGCTTTACCAGGTGGTGTTCACGGCCAAGGACCCGCCCGTGCTCGGCGTCGGTTTCGCCGCGTTCCGCGACATGGCGTCGTTCTTCCGTAACGCCAGCGCGGACGATTTCGGAACGCCGAACCCGGTCGCCAATGGGGTGAGCTGGGCAATCACCCGCGGCCGCTCGCAATCCGGTAATTTCATCCGAGGATTCCTGCACCTGGGATTCAACCAGGATGAAGCTGGCCGCAAGGTCTATGACGGCGCCTGGCCGATCATCGCCGGACGGCGCATCGCGCTCAACCTTCGCTTCGCGATGCCGGACGGCGTGCTCAAGCTTTACGAACCGGGCAGCGAAGGACCGCAATGGTGGGCCGATGCGCCGGATCCGGTGCGCGGACTTCCTTCGGGCGGCATTCTCCATCGCTGCACCGAAACCAATACCTGCCCGAAAATCATCGAACATTTCGGCGCCGCCGAAGTGTGGGGGATGAAACTCTCCACCGAATGGACCGGCGCCGCCGCCAACCAGGATCTGCCGGTCCCGGACAACGTGCGGCGCTACTACATTCCGAGTACGCAGCACGGCGGCGGCCCGGGCGGCTTCAGCATGATGCCGATGTCACCCCCGACCTGCCCGAGCTTCGGCTACGGCAAGGGCATGCTGCCGAACAACCCGGTGCCCCACACCGAAACGATCAATGCGCTGCGGGTGCATTTCCGCAATTGGGTGATGAAAGACATTGCGCCGCCGCCGAGCCGCTATCCGACGCTCGCGGACGGCACGCTGGTCGATCCGACCGACGTGGCGATGGGCTTCCCTGCCCTGCCCGGCCTGCCCGCGCATGCGCCGACCGGCCTCATCAATCCCGGCCTGGATTACGATTTCGGGCCGACCTACAACCCGATGGACACGTCCGGCTTTGAGAGCTTCGTGCCGCCGCACATCAAGCAGACGATCAAGCTCAAGGTCCCGCGCGTCGATGCGGACGGCAACGAGATCGGCGGCGTGCCGGTGGTGCTGCGCGACGCGCCGCTCGGCACCTATCTCGGCTGGAACGTCACCGCCGCCGGCTTCTACCAGGGGAAGAACTGCAACTATGCCGGCGGCATGATCCCGTTTGCCAAAACAAAGGCCGAGCGTCTCGCCAACGAGGACCCGCGCCTGTCGCTAGAAGAGCGCTATCACGATCATGCCGGCTATGTCGCCGCGGTGAGAGCCGCCGCCGGAAAGGCCGCGGATGCGGGCTTTCTGCTGCCCGCCGACGAGAAGGCGCTCGTCGCCGCCGCGGACGCAAGCGACGTTCTGAAATAAGCTGGCGCTCTGCGCCCGTCTCAAACCGTCTGAGAGGATATTGCCATGGCGCAGACGTCCAAGGCACGGCCGGGTGTCACGCGCCGCAGCGTGACCGGCGCCCTCCTCTGCGCGCCGTTCGCACGCCCGGTATTCGGCCAAACCGGCGGCGGCGCGACGCTGTTCGAAGGGGCGCGGCTCATCCCCGGGGATGGCAGCGTGCCGATCGAGGATTCCGCCTTCGTGATCATCGGGGAGGGGATCGCCGCTGTCGGCCGCCGCGGCGAGGTGACGGCGCCCGCAGGCGCCTCGCGGGTCGATCTCACCGGCAAAACGGTGATGCCGGCGCTGATCGACGATCATGTCCACATGGGCTATCGCCGTGGCACCACCTTCTCGGCAGACAATTACACGCGCGAAAACCTGCTCGACAACCTCGACCGGTTCGCATTCTGGGGCATCGCGGCGGTGCTCGAAACCGGCACCGGGCGCGGCGACCTCCCCTACATGGTGCGCGCCGAAGCAACCGCGGGCACGCGCTACCTGACCGCGGGCAGCGGCTTTGGCATGCCCGGCGCGGGTCCCGGCGGCGCCATGCGCGATTCCGCCTACGGCGTCACCGACGTGGCGCAGGCACGCCGCGACGTTCAGGAACTCGCCGAGCACAAACCGGACATGGTGAAGATCTGGGTCGATGACCGCAATCACACGGTCGAAAAACTGCGCCCCGATCTCTACCGCGCCATCATCGATGAGGCGCACCGGCACGGCATCCGCGTGATGGCCCATGTGGTCGAACTCGAGGATGCCAAGGATTTGCTGCGCGCCGGCCTCGATTGTTTCGCCCATATGATCCGCGACAAGGAGGTCGACGACGAGATTCTCGGCATGCTGCGGCAGCGCCCGGACGTGTTCTTCGTCTCCACGCTGTGGGGAGAGCGGCGCGCCATCTACGCCGCGCCGCCGAATTGGGTGAATGATCCCGGCCTGCGCCAGTCTTTTTCCGCCACCGATATTGGCGAACTTTCGGGCCAACTCACCCCGGACGCCAATGTAAACGACGCTGGGGCACAGCGGGCGCGCGCGATGGGGCAGATGAACCTGCGCAATACCGCGAAACTCCATGCCGCCGGCGTGCGCATCGGCGTCGGCACCGACACCGGCGGCGTGACCGGCGGCCAGTTTTTCGGCCTCGGCTCCCACGTTGAAGTGGAGCTGCTGGCGACCCGGGTCGGCCTCACGCCGATGCAGGCGATCGTGGCGGGGACGCGGGTATCGGCGCAAAATTTGCGGCTCGACCGTCTCGGCACGCTGGCCGCTGGCAACAGCGCCGATTTCCTGGTCCTCGATGCCAATCCGCTCGACAGTATTTCCAACACGCGGCGGATCAGCCAAGTCTATCTGCGCGGCCGCGACATACCGCGTTCGGCGCTCAGCGCCAAATGGGCGGCCGGAGGTTGATCGCTCTTCCATGGACGCAATGACGACGGCGCAAGCGATGGTCGCGTCGCTGATTGCGCATGGCATCACGACGCTCTATGCGCTGCCCGGCGTTCATAATGACCATCTGTTCGACGCGGTCTACAAAGCGGGCGATAAGATCGCGGCAATCCATCCGCGGCACGAGCAGGGCGCAGCCTATATGGCGCTCGGCGCCGCACTGGCCACCGGCCGCCCTGCTGCCTATGCGGTGGTACCGGGTCCGGGGCTTCTCAATACCGGGGCCGCGCTGCTCACCGCCTACGCGATGAATGCGCCGGTGCTGGCGCTGATCGGTCAGATCCCTGAAGCCGACATCGGCCGTGGCCTCGGTCACCTCCATGAAATCCGCGATCAGGCCGGGATCATCTCGCGGCTCGTCGATTTCTCGGCCCGCATCCGGTCCCCGGAGCAAGCGTCAGGCCTCCTCGCCCGCGCCATCGCCTCGATGCGGGAAGGGCGGCGCGGCCCCGCCGCGCTCGAATGTGCGATCGACATGTGGGGGCGGCCTGGCGCGGGGGTTGCCGTGCCGCCACTGCCTCCTGCCGTCAGCGAAATCGATGAGCACGCCATTCGTGCCGCAGCAAAAACGCTCGGAGGCGCACAGCGGCCGATGATCATATGCGGTGGGGGCGCCCAGGATGCCACGGCGGAGGTGACGGCGCTTGCCGACATGCTTCAGGCCCCGGTCCTGGCCTACCGAAGGGGGCGCGGCGTGCTCGACGCTCGCGACCCGCTCAGTGTCACTTTGCCGCTCGGCCATGAGTTGTGGGCGGAAACCGATGCAGTTCTGGCGGTCGGCACCCGGCTTTTCTATCCGTTTCGGCAATGGGGCATCGACGACAGCATCGCGATGGTTCGCGTCGATTCCGATCCTGCGGAGCCCGCCCGAGAGCGCGCGCCCGCCGTGGCATTGGTCGGCGACGCGGCCCCGATCTTGCGGCGGCTTCTGGACGAGCTCCCCGGCCACAACCGGATCAGACCGTCACGCCGCGAGGAGATGGGCGAGCGCCACGCACGCTGGGACCAACGGCTCGGCAAGCTCGCGCCTCAACGGGCGTTTCTCGACGCGATCCGCGCTGAACTGCCGGAGGACGGGATTCTTGTTGATGAGGTGACGCAAATCGGCTTTGCCGCGCGCCTTGCCTTTCCCGTCTACAAGCCACGCACGTTCCTGTCGCCGGGCTACCAGGACAATCTCGGCTGGGGTTTCGCCACTGCGCTCGGAGCGCAACACAGCCGCCCCGATGTCCCGGTCGTGGCGATCAGCGGCGACGGCGGCTTCATGTTCACGGCGAACGAGCTTGCAACCGCCGTTCGCCATCATATCCCGCTTGTCGCGGTGATTTTCGCCGACGGCGCGTTCGGCAATGTACGGCGAATCCAGGAGTTGCAATATGGCAATCGGCTGATCGCTTGCGACCTCGCCAATCCTGATTTCGTTCGCTTTGCCGAAAGTTTCGGTGCGGCAGCCGAACGCGCAAAAGACCCGGACAGCCTTCGCGCGGCGCTCAGGCGCGGATTTGCCCGCCGGGACGGCCCGACCCTGATCGAGGTGCCGGTGGGTCCGATGCCATCGCCTTGGGAATTCATCCATATGGCCAAGGTGAGAGGCAACTGACAATCGAACCATGCCGCGCCGCCGCGCCCGAGACTGTCAAAAAGGCGCGAAACGCGCGCGGCCCGGCGCACTTCCGCCAACAAGGCTTGGCACCATGCGGCAATGCAAATAACCGATCCCTGCCATTCAGAATTTGCCACGTCGTTCGAAATCCTTATCCTGGGAAGGCTCGATCCATGGCAGGGGACGGAACAACCCACCACCCGCGTGGGCGCGGGCGTCAGGGGCTGTGCGAGTACTGATGCGACAACGCTTAGGAATTTCATCCATGATCGTCGGGCCCCCTCGCCGTAACCGTGAACCGCTGAAGTGAGCGATCATTGCGGTGAACCATCAACACAATGGATGCCCGTCCGTACGTGAGAAAATCCCTTTCCGGACAGGTGCGACCAGCTTGCACGGCGCTCTTCGCCGACTGGCGCGGCGGCTCGTGACCTCATCCATCGCCGCAATGCGCCGCCTCTTCGGGGTTCCGGCATGGAGGTGATTACCACCACGGCCGATCTCGTCGCGACCTGTGAGCGGATGTCGCAACATCCATTCGTCACCGTGGACACCGAATTCCTGCGAGAAACCACTTATTACCCGCTGCTCTGCGTTGCTCAGATGGCAACCTCGGATGAATCCGTGATCGTCGACGCGCTCGCTGCCGGCCTCGATCTCGCGGCGTTCTTCGACCTGATGGCGAAGGAAGGCGTGGTGAAGGTCTTCCACGCGGCGCGACAAGACATCGAGATCATGTGGCACCGCGCCAAGCTGATCCCGCGACCGATCTTCGATACGCAGGTCGCCGCGATGGTCCTGGGATACGGCGATTCAATCTCCTACGATCAACTGGTCCAGCGCGTCACCGGAGCCGTGCTCGACAAGTCGCTACGTTTTACAGACTGGTCGCGGCGGCCTTTGTCCGCGGCACAGATCAACTATGCCACCGCCGATGTGACGCATCTCCGCGAAGTGTTCCTGTCGCTCTCGGCCGACCTGCGCCGGCGCGGTCGCAGCCAATGGGTCGAGGAAGAAATGGAGGTCCTGACCTCGCCGGATACCTATCGCGCCGAGCCGGAGCTGGCGTGGGAGCGGCTGAAGTCCCGCGTTCGCAAAGCGAAGGAGCTTGGCGTCCTGATCGAAGTCGCGGCTTGGCGCGAGCGCGAAGCGCAATCGCGCGACGTTCCGCGCGGCCGCGTGCTCAAGGACGAAGCCATCGGGGACATTGCGATACACGCCCCGACGACGCCAGAGAAGCTTGCGACGCTTCGTTCGCTGCCGCACGGGTTTGAGCGGTCGCGCTGGGGCGCCGAGATCATCGAAGCCGTCAAGCGCGGCCTTGCCCGGAACCCTGCCGGCCTGCCGCATCTGGATCGTCCCCGCCAGGGCGCCAATGGCAATGCCACGGTCGAATTGCTCAAGGTGCTGCTGCGCATGACTTCCGAGCGCCACGGCGTTGCCGCCAAGGTGATCGCGACGTCCGAGGACCTCGAGCGCATCGCCTCAGATGACGGCGCCGAAGTGCCGGCGCTTTCCGGATGGCGGCGCGAAATGTTCGGCAACCAGGCGATCGCCCTCAAGCACGGCAAGCTCGCGTTGGCCGTCGATAAGGGTCGGGTGGTGGTAGTCGAACGCCACTAACGCATGATCCCGAAAAGTTGCGGAGATCGAGAGAAGATCATGCACGTCTCCCGATGTCATCGCCCGGCTTGACCGGGCGATCCAGTACCCCCACACGTCGGGAATGGGCGACGGCCGTTCCTACTGGGTTTATATCCTTGCCAGCGAGATCGGCGGCACACTCTATGTCGGCGTTACAAACGATCTTGTCCGCCGCGTCTACGAGCACCGCACTGAAGCCGTCGACGGGTTCACCCTGCAATACGCCGTGCATCGATTGGTCCATTTCGAGCAGTTCGATCAGATCGAATTTGCGATTCGACGCGAGAAGCGCCTGAAGAAGTGAAGCCGAGCTTGGAAGCTTGAGCTGATTGAAAAGACCAAACTGAATTGGAACGATTTGTATCTGGGAATTGCCAGTCCATAACTTGAGCGACAACCGCCAAGCCAGTGGTTACTGGATCGCCCAGTCAAGCCGGGCGATGACAGGACGAAGATTAAAACCTATAACAATGGCGAAGCCCTGATACTGCTTGACCCATCAACAGGACACCAATCTCTGGGCCGCTTTTCCGCTTGCGCCGTTTGATTGCGCCGTATCGAGCAACGCTTGCGGCAATCGCTCCGCAGCGACCGCCGGCCGGATCACTCCACGAGTGATTCGCGCCCGATCAGACGGCCGAGTTGACGAAGCCGTGCCGAAACCCTTTCGCCGGCAAGATCGCGATATTTCCCGCGCAGCTTCAGCTTCAGCTTGCCGCGTTCAAGCACCATCGCCGTGTTCGGAAGCACGCCCGGCATCGCCGCGGAAAGGAGGTAGGCGACCCGCATCGCCGCCCCCAGCAAGCGTGCGCGGTTGAACATGCGCGCCGTCGCGAGTTCGCGCAACTTCGGCGAGGAATCATCGGCAGGTCCGACATGGCGGAAGTATACGGCGAGCGCGAGGAAGACCCGGCCGGGATGGTCCACTCCGACAAACGGGGCATTCGAGATGAGGTCGAGCGACTGCTCGCCGCGATAATCGGGGTGGCTCCGCCAGCTGATATCGCCAATCAGGCAGGCCGCATGCCGTAGTCGCTTCTCTTCGGCGGTTTCGACAATGCCGGTCGTATCCATGAAGCGGTCAGTCCAGCTTGCGAGCTCCTCCCCGTGACCGGGAGCGCGCGAACGCAGCACGTTCACCTCGTCGACCGCCGCGATCAGCGCATCGCGTTTCTTCTCGGCTTCCGGCAGCAGTGCGTAAAGCAGGCCTTCACGAACCCCGAGCGCCGACACCACGATGCGCTTCGGCCGGGCCATGCGCAGGATGTATTCCAGCACGAGGGCGGCATAGGGCAGCAGCGGCCGCCGGGCAGCGGCGATCCTCTCGATGTTCGCCAAGGTGTTCGGGTCGGCACGGCGGACCAGTCGCGAAAATTCGAGTCCGTCGGTAGCAGAAATGACGTAGCCGTGCATGACGTGAAGTGGGTAAGCGGTCTGCCACATGTGCAGCCGCGTCAGCGATCGCCAAGTTCCCCCCACCGCATAGAAGTCGCGCTTTGCTCCGCCTTTGAGCCAGTCGACGCTGGTGAGCTGCTGGCGCACGATCTTCTCCGCCTTCGCCAGCGACTTCGCCGACAAGTCCTGCAAGGCGAGGCCGCCGAGCGGCAGCGTCAAGCCGGCCTTGCGCTTTCGACCTCGGACATCGGTGAGTTCCAGCGAGCCGCCGCCAAGGTCGCCGACAATGCCGTCCGGGTGGTGCATGCCGGAGACGATGCCTAGGGCGGACAATTCGGCCTCGCGCCGCCCGGACAACACCGAGATGGTCACGCCACAGGCCTTCTCGGCTTCTAGAATGAAATCGGGGCCGTTGCTCGCATCGCGGCAGGCCGCCGTCGCGATCGCCCACGCCTTGCCGACCTCCATGGCCTCACATAAAGCGCGGAACCGCCGAAGCGCCGCGAGAGCCTTTTCGACCGCATCTACGGCGAGGAGGCCGGTGGACTGGACCTCGCGGCCCAAGCCGGCAAGCACCTTTTCATTGAAAATCGGGGTCAGGCTGCGGGTCAGCCCCTCATAGACGACGAGGCGGACCGAATTTGACCCGATATCGATGACGGCGACCGGCGCGCCGGCGCCGAAACGGCCCTGCGCAGCATAAAGCCGCCGACCAAGCTTGCCGGCGCCCAGAAAGGCGCCGCCGCGCGGCTCTTCATTCAAGGCTGGCGCGCCGGGTCAGACTACGCGGCGAGGATTTCTTGAGCGATTCCCCGCGTCCGGACAGGCTGGGATTGGTCATGAAATACTTGTGCGCATTGAACGGCTCTTCGCCGTTCGCGGCCTTGTAGCGCGTCGATGTGCCGTCGGGCAAGAGCGTCCAGCTCTGCTCATTGTCCTTCAGATTGGCAATCATGATCTGATCGAGGACCTGCTGGTGCACCGTCGCATTGAGGATCGGGCACAGCGCTTCGACGCGGCGGTCGAGATTGCGCGGCATCATGTCGGCGGAAGAAATGTAGACGGCGGCTTTGGCGTGCGGCAGCCCGTGGCCGGCGCCAAAGCAGTAGATGCGCCCATGTTCGAGGAAGCGCCCGACGATCGACTTGACCCTGACGTTCTCCGACAGGCCGGCAATCCCCGGCCTCAGGCAGCAGATGCCGCGCACGATGAGCTCGATCGGCACGCCGGCCGACGATGCGCGATAGAGCGCGTCGATAATCGTCGTGTCGACGAGAGAATTCATCTTCATCCAGATCGCCGCCGGCCGCCCCGCCTGGCAGTGCGCCACTTCCTCGGCGATATGGTCGAGGATGCGTGCCTTCAGATTGACCGGCGAGACCGCCATGCGTTCGAGGTCGGGTCTCGCCATAGCCAGTCACGTAGTTAAAGATGAGGGTGACGTCGCGTCCGATCGCCGGGTCGGCGGTGAAGAACGAAAGGTCCGTGTACACGCGCGCCGTCACCGGATGATAATTGCCGGTGCCGACGTGCACATAGGACGTGAGTTCGCCGCGCTCGCGGCGCACCACGAGCGACAGCTTGGCATGGGTCTTGTGCTCAGGGACCCCGTAAACGACCTGGGCGCCCGCGCGCTCCAGATCGCGTGCCCAGCGGATATTGGCCTCCTCGTCGAAGCGGGCCCTCAGTTCGACCACAGCCGTAACCGACTTGCCGGCTTCGGCGGCTTCCGACAGCGTGCGCACGATCGGGCTGTCGATGGAGGTGCGATAAAGCGTCTGCTTGATCGCCAAGACCTCGGGGTCGCGAGTCGCCTGTTGCAGGAATTGGACGACGACATCGAAGGATTTATAGGGGTGATGGACGATCAGATCCTTCTGCCGGATCGCGGCGAAGCAGTCGCCGGCATGCTCGCGGATCCGCTCGGGAAACCGCGGGTTGTAAGGAACGAATTCGAGATCGGGCCGATCGAGGCTCGTGAGTTGCGACAGCTCCGCGAGCGCGAGCGCGCCGTCAACCAGGAACATTTCATCGTCGGATACGGTGAGCGCGCGCTGCACGAAGCGCCGCAGCTCCGCGGGCATCGCAGCCTCGAGTTCGAGACGGATCACCGACCCACGGCGCCGACGCTTGAGCGAATTCGCCACGTCACGCATGAGGTCTTCGGCCTCTTCCTCGATCTCGACATCGGAATCGCGAATGACGCGGAAGGCCCCCTGCCCTTTCACCGCATATCCGGGAAACAGCCGTGGGATGAACAGCGAGATGAGTTGCTCGAGCGTGATGAGGCGGATCGGCCCGCCTTCGCCGGAAGACGGCATGCGGGTGAAGCGCTCGATCTTCGGCGGCACGCGGATCAGCGCATTCATCGGCTTGCCGTCCCTGACGCGATCGAGGTGCAGCGCCAGCGAAAAGCCGAGATTGGGAATGAAGGGAAACGGATGCGCCGGGTCGATTGCGAGCGGGGTGAGCACCGGGAACACGTTGCGTAAAAAATGATCGCCGAGCCAGGTCCGATCCGCCTTCTTGAGAGAATCGGCCTCCACCAGCACGATCTCGTTCGCCGCAAGCTCGGTGCGCAGCTCGCTCCACCGGTTCTGTTGATCGATCGAGAGGCTGGAGACCGCCTCGGTGATGCGGCTCAGCTGTTCCGCCGGTGTCAGTCCGTCGGGACTGCGCGTGCTGATACCGGCGCGGACCTGGGCCTTGAGGCCCGCCACGCGGACCATGAAGAATTCGTCAAGGTTGTTTGCCGATATGGAAAGGAACCGAACGCGTTCCATCAGCGGATGGCTGGGGTTGGCGGCCTCTTCAAGAACGCGGCGATTGAAATGCAGCCAAGACAATTCCCGGTTGATGAATTGTGAGGCTCCGTCCACGGTGGACGGAAGCCGCTCAGTCTCGGCTGCCTCGGGCTCGAGCGGCGCGACGACGGCCTCGCTGATATCCATCACCATGCCCTCAGGACGCGCACGCGGTCGCGCGGGATCGGATCGAAATCAAGCTTTGAAACCCTTGTCGGTGACTTTAGCTGCGAATGCTTTGGCAATTGGTAACATAAGCGTTTTGCGCAGGATGAGGGTTAAAAGCTGCGCCGGCCCAGGATTTCGCCGGCAAGCGCGCGATTGACCGGTCGCTTGAGTGCCAGTGCCGCGTGATCAAGTTCAGCCACCACGTTCCGCGCCGCCGCATAGCTTCGTTCGATCCTTTCCGCGAGGAAACCGATGAGGCCATCATCCACCGCAAGCTGGCGGTCGGTGAATTGCTTCACCAGAACGCCGCGCAGCATGGCGTCGTCGGGGGCGGTGAGGGTGAGCACCGGCATGGCGCGTAGGCGCGACGCGAGGTCCGCCAAAGCGATCGGCCAGTGGGTTGGCGGACGGCGCGCGGTCATCAGAACCCACGCGCGCTGTTCCTTGGCAAGGTTGAGCAGATGAAACAACGCTGCCTCGGCAAGGCTTGTGCTCCCCAGGTCCTCGATCACCAGCGCTCCGGTCGCGAGCGCGTCGGGCACGGCCGCTTCTTCGATCACGCCCCCGTTCATGGTGAGGGCATCGGCAGCATGCGCCCAGATCGCCGCGAGATGGCTTTTCCCCGCTCCCTCGGGTCCAGCGAGCGCAAGCGTATTGGAAGGCCAATCGGGCCAGCGATCGATCCAGGTCAACGCGGCGATATTGCCGGCGCCGGGCAGGAATTCCGCACGATCGAAGCTTTGGCGGTGGTCGAGCGCCAGCACGAATTGCCGCGGGGCGTCATCGCGCCCGTTCACGGCCGCGCCCCGGTCGGGGCGTCCTGCCCCAATCTGAAGGCGAAACGGCACACCGCGAAACGAAGCAACCACCAGACACTTGAACCGGAAGGAACGCGCGCCACCGAAATCCCTCGCAGGCGGCATCGAGCCAACAAAGCACGACAAGGGTAGAATCAGCGGAAGTTCCGGCTAAAATGGGGCGGCGTCGGCGCGCGGGCTGCAGTTGGCTTGCTGGCGAAGACAGGCGAGTCAAATGGGCACGTTCTGTTCCCATCCAGGCACGTACTTGGCGGCAGCCGATTGGAGAACCACGCGCGCCAAATCCGCGAACATCCCTCCCATCTTCAGGGGAATTGACTATATTGCCCTCATGTGTCTGGAATTTTTCATGTCACGAGCAGGCTTCTCAAGGCAATGACGGTTCACCAACATATCGCCGGCGACGCTTTCAAGCCGGCCCCGGTTCCGCGGCCGCTGGTGGACCCGTTCGCGCGTGCCATCACCTATCTGCGGGTCTCGGTCACGGACCGCTGCGACTTTCGTTGTGTCTATTGCATGGCTGAGGACATGACGTTCCTGCCCAAGGCCGATGTGCTGTCGCTGGAGGAACTGGACCGCGTGTGCTCAGCCTTCATCGCCAAGGGAGTGCGCAAGCTGCGCCTTACCGGCGGCGAGCCGCTGGTCCGTCGCGGTATCATGAGCCTGTTCGCGTCGCTGTCGCGCCACCTCGACTCCGGCGCGCTCGAAGAGCTGACGCTCACCACCAACGGTTCGCAATTGACGAAGCACGCCGGCGATCTCGCCCGCCACGGCGTCAAGCGCATCAATATCTCGCTTGATACGCTTGACCCAGCGAAGTTCCGGGCCGTCACCCGCTGGGGCGACCTTGACAAGGTGGTTGACGGCATCAAGGCAGCCCAGCAGGCGGGGCTTGCCATCAAGATCAATGCGGTGGCGCTTAAGGGCGTGAACGAGGATGAATTCATCGGCCTGACCGAATGGGCCCATGGCCAGGGCATGGACCTGACCTTTATCGAGGTGATGCCGCTCGGGGATGTCGGCGCCGGCCGGCTCGACCAGTATCTCCCGCTGTCAATGGTGCGGGCGCGGCTTGCCGAGCGCTTCACGCTGACCGACATCGATTTTCGGACGGGCGGACCTGCCCGCTATATGCGTGTCGCAGAAACCGGCGGCCGGCTGGGCTTCATCACCCCCCTGACCCATAATTTCTGCGAGTCCTGCAATCGGGTGCGCATCACCTGCACCGGTACCTTGTATATGTGCCTCGGCCAGAACGATGCCGCCGACCTGCGTGGACCGATGCGGGCATCGGAAGCCGACGACCTCCTCGATGCGGCGATCGACGCCGCGATCGCGCGCAAGCCCAAGGGTCATGACTTTGTCATCGATCGGCGGCATCAGCGCCCAGCGCTGGCGCGGCACATGAGCATGACCGGTGGCTGATCCGATTGGGATTTCTAACAAGGCAGGCAACCTGCTGGACCCGTTTGAATTCTTGTAACATAGTATCTTATATGATACGCCATCCCTTAAGGGACCGGGGATGGGTGGGGATCGGCTGACGGAAATACCGGTTGCGTTTTATCGCACTGCTGCTGGAAGAGAGCCGGTCCGAGATTGGCTGTGGAGTCGGTCGGCAGGGGATCGCCGGATCATTGGCACCGACCTCGCGACTGTACAGGTCGGTTGGCCCATCGACATGCCCGTGTGCCGCGCGCTTGGTGGCGGATTATGGGAAGTCCGTAGCACGCTACCGAACAACCGGATCGCCCGATTGCTGTTCTCTGTCGCGGGAGACCGAATCGGCGTGGTGCATGGATTTATCAAAAAGACACGAAAGACACCGCCGGATGATTTGGCGCTCGCCGGAAGGCGGATGAGAGAGATGACCCGATGAAGAAGATAAAAAATCCGCATTGGGGTTCCACCCTCGACGATTTCCTCAAGGAGGAGGAGATCCTTGAATCGGCGAAGGCCGAAGCGGTTAACCGCATCGTTGCCTGGCAGCTCAGCGAGGAAATGAAGCGTCAGGGCATGACGAAGGCGCGTCTTGCGGAACTGATGAACACGAGCCGCGCGCAAGTCGATCGTATCCTCCAGGCCAAAGGGAATGTGACGCTGGTATCGCTGCAACGCGCTGCCGCGTTGCTTGGCCGTAAAGTCAAACTCGAATTGGTGTGATCACGCGAATGAAGAATCCGTCCTACCCTGGAGAGCTGAGTTTGCGTTATCCCGGAAACAATCTGCCCCTCACGCTCCCATCAGGGATGAACACAGCCGAGCGGCACGCTCATTGGGAAAACATCTACCGGACCAAGCGCGAAGACGAGGTGAGCTGGTTTGAGAAAAGCCCTGCCCTCTCTCTCGACCTGATCCGCGCCACGGATGTGACCGCTACGGCCTCAATTCTCGACATCGGCGGCGGGGCGTCGCGATTGGTGGACGCCTTGCTTGATGAGGGATTCAACGCCATCACGGTGCTCGACTTGTCCGCATACGCTCTGGCGGCCTCGCAAGAAAGGCTTGGGCAGCGCGGCGCGATCGTCAATTGGGTCGTGGCCGACGTAACAGCATGGCAACCCTCCGTCACTTATGACCTGTGGCACGATCGCGCCGCCTTCCATTTCCTGACCCAGGACAGCGACCGCGCGGCCTATGCCGCACGGGTCGTGCAGGCTGTCAGGTCGGGGGGTCACGTGATCATTGGGACGTTCGCGCCGGATGGCCCGCAAAGATGCAGCGGACTGGAAGTGCTGCGCCACGATGCTCTCTCGTTGAGTACAATCCTCGGGCCCTCATTCCAACTCATGGAAAGCCGCAATCACGAACACTTCACCCCAACGGGAACGATTCAGCGCTTCCAGTTCAGCCGTTTCCGGCGCCTTAACCCCTCATCTGCGTCAACGCCCGGCGCGGGGTCCCCATCGTTTGGCCGCTCGATGGAGCAGTAAATAAACCACCTTGGAAGGTGGCCAAATGATGGGGTGCCCCCTGGACCGGGCGATCCTGTACTCCCTGAAATGGCGGTGTCTTCGAAGAGTGGCATCATGCCGGCTCGATATCCCTGCCGCAAAATGCGACGCCGGTGGTTACTGGGTGGCCCGATCAAGCCAGGCCACGATAGTTGGAGGCGGAGCTACAGGAGCGAAGCGAGGTGGCGTCAAATTTCATCGCGCGGCACGGGCTGTGGTCTGATGACCAGGTTCGCCAAGCCGCGCAGCTCAGGGCCAGGCTCGCGATCGACGACGTCAAGCTGATCCGCCTCGTCTGGGGTGACGCGCATGGCCATGCGCGCGCCAAGGCGCTGACGCCCGCGGCCTTGTTGTCGGCCCTGGAGACCGGCCACAACATCAATGTTGCCCCTGCGATGCTCGATGCTTCGGGGGCGCGTGTTTTCACTTCGTTTCAGCGCGGCGGCGGTGTCGGCCTCGACGAGATGACCGGGTCGCCGAACCTCGTGGCCGTGCCCGATCCTGCCACGTTTCGCATGCTGCCCTGGGCGCCGGGGGTCGGCTGGGTGCTGTGCGACGATTATTTCGTCTCCGGCAAGCCGTTTGTATTCTCGCCCCGAAACCTGCTGCGCCGCGAGTTGGCACGGCTTGACGGCTGCGGGTTGCTGATCGGAATCGAGGTGGAATGGTATCTGTTGCGCGTCGCCGCGGAAGGATTGACCGACGCCAACACGGGATACCCAGGACGGCGCCCGGAGCCGATCGCGACGCGGCCGATCGAACCCGGCTTCTCGTACCATTCGGAATCCAATCTCGACTTGATGCAGCCGGTGCTGACCGCGCTCGCCGAAGCCTATGAAGCGCTCGGCCTCCCGCTGCGCTCGATCGAGAACGAGTGGGGACCCGGACAGGTCGAATGTACGTTCGCACCGCTGCCGGCGCTAGAAGCCGCTGACGCGATGCTGCTGTTCCGCAGCGTCACCCGGCAGCTCTGCCGCCGCCTTGGCCATTTCGCGACCTTCATGGCCCGTCCGGCGATCAAAGGCTTTTATGCCAGCGGCTGGCATCTGCATCAGTCGCTGGTCGATGCCGAGGGTCACAACCTGTTTATGCCGGAGGCGGAGAGCGCCGCCTTGTCCGATCTCGGCCGGTACTTCGTCGGCGGCCTCCTGGCCCATGCAGGTGCCGCGACCGCCTTCGCGACGCCGACCATGAATGGTTACCGCCGCTTTCGCCCGAACTCGCTCGCGCCGGACCGCGCCACCTGGGCGGTGGATCACCGCGGCGCAATGGTTCGGGTGCTTGGCGGGCCGGGCGATGCCGCGACCCGAATCGAGAACCGCGTCGGCGAACCTTCTGCAAACCCTTATTTGTTCATCGCCTCTCAGCTCGCGGCGGGTGCCGACGGGATTGCCAACAAGCACGACCCCGGTCAGCCGGACGAGGAGCCTTACGCTGCGACGCGGCCGGCACTCCCGGGCAGCCTCGACGAAGCACTCAAGGCGCTTGATGCATCGACGTTGTTCCGCGGTCATTTCGGCGACCCTTTCATCGATTATTTCGTACGTCTCAAGCGCAGTGAATTGACCCGTTTCGCCGTGTGGGCGAAGCAGCACGCCGAAGCCGCGGGGGGCGAGGAACCGACAGCCTGGGAACAGAACGAGTATTTCGATTTCTTCTGACTTTTTGTGTTACTTGCAGACGCCTCTTGGCGGGCGGCGACCATTGAGTTTGCGAATGCGGAGAGCCGATGGAATTCGATAATTCATTCGAGGTGCCACTGCGGATCGATGAAGCCTGGCGAGTGCTGATGGACATCAGGCGCGTCGCGCCCTGCATGCCCGGTGCCGAGCTGACCGACGTGGTCGACGACCGCACCTATAAGGGCAAGATCGCGGTGCGCCTCGGCCCGGTTGCGCTCGCGTTTGCCGGCATCGTGAAGTTCGACGAAATCGACGAGGCGGCGCATCGCGCCCGCGTCTCGGCGCAGGGAAGCGATACCAAGGGTCGCGGCGGCGCCAATGCCTCAGCATCGTTCCACCTTGAAAGCGACGCCAGCGGGGCCACCAAAGTTTTAGTCCACACCAACCTGACGCTTTCGGGCTCGGTCGCCCAGTATGGGCGCGGCGTCGGCATCATCCAGATCACCGCCGGGCAGATCATTACCCAATTCGCCAACAACCTGAAGGCGCAGCTCGCGCCCCGCCCCCCCTCTGGCGACGTCATGGCCGCGACAGCCGCACCGGACGCTGGCGCAGCAGACGCAATCGCGCCGGCCGCCGCTGCAGCTGCCGCCCCTCCCCTCGGACCTCTCAACAAGGCAACGACCCTCGCCTCCCCCACTTCCGCCTCGACCCCAGCCGCGACGGCGTCGGTGGTGCTGCCATCATCTGGAGCTTCCGCTTCGTCGGCCATACCCTTGAATGAAATGGAAAAACCGCCTGCGTCACAGACGTCCGCGACGAAGCCGATTTCCGGCTTCGCGCTGATGGGGCGGGTGCTGTGGGAGGGGGTCAAGCGTCTATTCGGCTGGCGACAAAACCGGCGATTGTGATAGAGATGGCACGGGAAGTGCTGGTGCGGGCTCTGAGAAATCGCGGCGGGGGACCATGAACCGGAACGCATCGATAAAGGCGGCCGCGTGCGCGGCTGCACTCACGCTATGGTCGATCACGGCATCCACACCCGTTGCGGCGGCAGTCGATTGCCGCACCTCGGGCAGCTTCGATGCGTGGCTGGCGCGGTTCAGGGCGGAGGCCGCCGCACAGGGCATTTCGCGAGGCGCCATCGATACCGCTTCGCCCTACCTCGTCTACGATCAGCGCATCGTCAATATTGACCGCGGGCAGCGCATCTTCGCGCAGAGCTTCCTCGAATTCTCGGGCAAAATGCTGCCCGCCTATCGCATTCAGCAGGGCGCCGCCGAGATCAAGAAATACGCGCCCATCTTCGACCGCGCGGAAAAGCAATACGGCGTTCCGGCTGCCGTGATCACCGGCTTCTGGGGCCTGGAAAGCGATTTCGGCACCAATATGGGCAAGGACAATTCGCTGCGGTCCCTGACCTCGCTCGCTTATGACTGCCGGCGCGCGGAGATGTTTCGCGGTCACCTGTTCGACGCGCTGCGCCTGATCCAGCGCGGCGACCTCGTGCCGTCCGAGATGCTCGGCTCATGGGCCGGCGAACTCGGGCAAACCCAGATGATGCCGTCCGAATACATCAAGTACGCGGTCGACTATGACGGCGACGGCCGGCGCCAATTGTTGCGCAGCGTCCCGGACGTGATCGGCTCGACGGCGAATTACCTCGTCAGCCTCGGCTGGAAACGCGGCGAACCTTGGCTGCGCGAAGTGCGCGTGCCGGGCAATCTGCCGTGGGATCAAGCGGACTTGTCGATCCAGCATCCGGTTTCGAAGTGGGCCGAGTGGGGCGTGAAGGCCACCGACGGCCGGCCACTGCCGAGCGAGAACTTGAAGGCTTCGCTGCTGCTGCCGATGGGCCGGTTCGGGCCTTCTTTCCTGGTGTTCGACAATTTCCAGGCCTATCTGAAGTGGAACAGCTCGCTCGTCTATTCGACGACTGCAGCTTATTACGCGACCCGCCTTGCCGGCGCGCCGCCGATGCAGCGCGGCAGTGGAACACCGCCGCCGCCGCTGACGGTCGAACAGGCGCGCGAGTTGCAGCAATTGATGATCCGGGCCGGTTACGATGTCGGCGGCGCCGACGGCAAACTCGGTCTTTCATCGCGCGCGGCAACACGGGCCATGCAGATCAAACTCGGCCTGCCGGCCGATTCCTATCCAACCGTGGAGCTGTTGTCGCGACTGCGCGCGGGCCGATAAATGCAGTTTTGCGAAATCGCTTTGACATGGCGTGCTGCGGCCTGAGCGCCATCATTACGCGATCGGCGCAATAAGCGTCAGCGCATTGAGCCGCTCCACGATATGGCTGTAGCCCGGAGGAGCGCCGTTCGGGTCCAGTTCTGTAGGGTGCGCAAAATCGGTTTACAAAGTGCTTGCAACCCGGCACCGCGCCACCGCGATTTTGCGCACGCCGTCCACCTCTGGATGAGGTGGCGACCGGCACTAGCAAATCGAAGGCGAGATGTTCCTTCGCGCAGGTGCGTCCCAATCGAGCCGGATTGATCGATTTGGAGGTTCAACCGCGTGCGCAAAATTCGTCCAATTTCGAATGGCGGCCGAATTGTAGCCGATTTTGCGCACCCTGCGAAGCTGCCTGCCACCGAGTGGATCGATTAGCACTACTGTAGCCCGGATGAGCGCCATTCGCGGTCAGTTGCGGCCCGGCGTACTCACGACGCGGCATCTGGGGACCTGCTCGCTTCGAAGTTGCCGCCCCGATGTCGCAGCGCACGTCAGCGCGCAGAAAAGTGCTGCCGTGCAATGCGCCGCTCATCCGGGCTACTCTGGCGGAGATTGTTTTTGAACGAAGGACCGACAACTCATGGATTGTTCTGCCGCAACTGCTTCCATTTCAAAAATTCCTGGTAGAGCGCCTCTTCCTGCGGTGTTACAGCCCGCGCACCCAAATTGCTGCCGCTGTCCACCGTAACCGAGACACGGTTGGTGTTCGAACGCTCTTGGGCCGACTGCTCCGCGCGCTTGTTATCGAGCCAAGTCTGTGCGACGTCGAATTGCTTCCAACCCGGCAGGGTCGCCGCGATATTCACCTCACGCCATTTCTCATGTCGTGGGAACTTCTGTAATTCCGCGATTTTTGGAAAGAACGCCTCGACAAACTTTTGAACGCGTCGATAGCGATCATTATTCTTTTTTGGCCAATTGTACGCAATCAGAACCGCGCCAACCGCGATCGTATCGACCGATTCACCTGACGAAATCATTTCCGGATAGTCTTCATGAGTAAGGGTTGCAGGAAGATAGTCGGCGATTAGCTGCTGAGGATAGGGCAGCGGCACGAAATGCAGGCCATCCGTGAGCTTCAGCTTGGCTATGGAATGAACCGGCTTGCCCGCAAACAGCACCGTCGCAGCAATCTCGCCGCTCTTGATCTTTTCAAAAGCTTCGGACTGCGACACATTGACTTCTTCGATCTCAATTCCGAGGTTCTTGAAGACGTCTCGCATCGAGTAGCTCGTCCCGCTGCCTTTTGCGTCGAGATTGACCTTGAGGCCTCGCAACTGCTCCAGCGAAGTTGATGTTTGGACCGGCAACCAGGTGGGCTTCCTCATTGAACAGCTTCGCAATGTAGACGATCTTGTCGTCGAATTGCCCCATCCGCTCGTTGGACCGGCGAAAACTATTGAGAATATTGGTCTGTGTGAGGCCGATGTCGACCCCCTTCAAGTATCGGACGTCGCGAATGTTGCGCGGACCGCCAATTCCGGCAATCGGAAGGATGCGAAGATTATCGCCGTCATTCAGCACTTCCGCGAGATCATAGGCCATCTGCAGATATGTGTCGTCGGAATATGGATTTCCCGATATCAGACCAATGGTATTCTCATTGGGCTGCTCGTTTTTATAAATGCCGACACCGACAACAAAATCGCCCATTCTCTCGATCCAGGCTGACTTGTCCTCGACAGATTTTGTCAACGGATCGAAAAATCTCGTGTCGGACCAGCCATGTCCAGGTCCTTTGGCGATGCTCATGGCCTCGTGGATGACGAATTTGCCGTCCTGATCCTTGAGATCCAATATGTTTTTTCCTCGCAAGGCGGGCTGAGGGCTCGCGACGACGAGGCCGTTGAGATCCATAACAAAGGGGAAAAGATCGCGATCCCAGAATTCCTTCGCTTTATTGTTGATCGCCCGAAACGTGTCCTCGGGACCCGCCTTCCGGAATTTGTCCTGCACGCGCTTGACCATCGCGACAGCTTCGCTCCGCGTACCAAATTCAGCGGCAACAACTGGAATCGACGAGATAATCAATGTCGTAATAATGACGAACGCATTACATAGACGACGCATTGTATCCCCCCTCCTTGGCGCTTGTCAGTTCTGAGCTGCGAATAGGAAACGCAAGGCAAAATTCGCTTACATCCCAGACAGCTTTGCCTTGATGAGCAAGTGAGAGTGCCCGCACCAATGGTGCTATTAATAAATTGTTAGTTCCCAAATGCGGCCCATTTTCGACCCCTGCGCGTTCGTGCCGGGCCGTCTCGGTGTCATCCGTGAGTTCAGCCTATAAGTCGGTTCGGTGGCAGCTGGTTATGCACGCTATTTCTTCCTCGCCGAAGCAGTGATCCAGTTTGCACGCGACCATTCACGCTGAGGCGTTTTCGTGTCGCCGAGTAGGAGTTATTACGGCAAGTAAAGCGAAATGGAGCCCGCGGTTTCGCGCCACAGCTTCTTCCTCCCCGCGTGCGGGAGAGGTCGATGAATGACGTGAGCCGGGAGGGGGCGCCGGACCAGGCGCAGGGGAGAATGAGGCATGTCCACTGTCGCGACGCTACGCACTCTTCAGCCGCTTTTCCGCATCCGCCGGAATGCGCTGCCTGAGCTTGGAGATATCACGCCACGGGTCGCGCCGGAGATGATCAAGACGGTGACGCAGATTGGCGACAGTGAAGTGATCGGCGCGGATTGCGTCCGAGAGTTCCTCCCATTCGAGCGGCGTCGAAACGGAGGCTTGCGGCAAGGCGCGGGTCGAATAGGCGCCGACCGCCGTCGAGCCACGGTCATTGCGAAGGAAATCGATGAAGATTTGTCCGCGGCGCGCGCGCTTTGACATGGTCGTGACGTAACGCTCGGGCCGGCGCCGGGCCATCGTGGTTGCGACCGCGGCGGTGAAAGCCTTCGCCTCCTCCCAACCGAGACGTGGTTCGAGCGGCAGCACGATATGCAGGCCCTTGCCCCCCGATGTCTTCACGAAGCTCTTCAGCCCGAGGCCGAGAAGCACTTTTCGGACCTCGCCGGCAGCCTCGGTGACTGTGCCCCACGCCACTTCCTCCCCGGGGTCGAGATCGAAGATCAAGCGGTCGGGGTGTTCAAGTTCGCCAACGCGCGATCCCCAGGGATGAATTTCGACCACGCCCGCCTGGATGAGGGTGAGCAGGCCGGCCATGTCGCGGATGGCGAACATCGGCTCTTCCTCGCCGACATCGACGAGCTCCGCGGCAGGGTCGAGGCCGGCCCAGGGATGCTTGGCAAAGAAGCATTTTTCGTTGGCGCCGGAGGGACAGCGCAGCAGGCTGAGCGGCCGTCCGGAAATGTGCGGCAGAATCCATTCGGCGATGCCGGCATAGAATTCCGCCAGGCCCTGCTTGGTGATGCCGGATGCCGGCCACAGGATGCGGTCGGGATGCGTCAGCTTGATGCCGGCAAGGTCACTCGTGACCGGGCACCGCGCCCGGTTCGGCGCGACCTCAAGAGTAACGTCTTCCGCGGATCGGTCCTCGATCAGGCCTTTGAACGACGATTGCCTGACTAGCCCCTCCTGCGTCCAATCGCGGAACTCGATCGCACAGACCAGCCGCGGCTCGGCCCAGGTCACCCCCTTCTCGGTCCCGGCCGGCATCGGCTTCGCGAGCGCGGGCTTGCCCGATGTGAGCTGCGCGAGCGCGGCATAAAGCGATTTCGCGGTGTCGAGCGACCAGCCGGTCCCGACCCGCCCCGCATAAACAAGCGTGCCATCCGCGTAATGGCCCAGCAGCAGTGACCCCACCGAGCGGCTCGCCGCCGTTGAGGCGATGAACCCCAGGATGATGAACTCCTGGCTGTGCCGACACTTCGCCTTGAACCAATGCTGTCCGCGGCCAGGACGATAAGGCAGGTCCCTGCGCTTCGAGACAATGCCTTCAAGCCCGAGACGGCACGAGTGCTCCAGCATGGTTGGCCCATCCGTCTCGAGGTGCTCGCTGAAACGGATCGGGGTGTCTTCGGGCAAGCCGGCGACCGCTTGATCCAGCAGGCCTTTGCGGTCGGCAAGCGCCGCCTTGGTGAGGTCGAACCCCTCGCAATAGAGCAGATCGAACACGAGATAGCGAAACCGGTCCGGGCGCCCCGTTTTCAAGTCGTCCTGGAGATTGTTGAAGCTCGAAATGCCGGCGGCATCCTCGACGATGATTTCGCCATCGAACAGGGCAGACCCGAGGCCGACCGCTTTCAGAGCCGCGGCGATGCGGCCGAACCGGTCGGTCCAGTCGAGCGCTTTGCGGGTCAGAAGTTTGATCGCGCCGCCATCGATGCGCGCCTGGATGCGATAGCCGTCATGCTTGATCTCGTGAATCCATTGCGGACCGCTCGGCGGCTTTTCGCAGGGGCACGCCAGGCTGGGTTCCAGAAAGCTCGGCAACAGGCCGCGTCTCGCGCCCTTTATCTTCGCGATGTCGGGCAGCACGGCCCGTCGCCGGACCGCGGCGCGCGCTTTGTGGTCCTTGCGGATTTCGCCATCGGCGGCGAGCTCGTCATTGGTCCGCCCGCTGAGCTGGGAGGTCGCGATCTCGTCGGTGATTTCCGGCGCGCCCCCCGGCCGCGCAAATGCATCCTCCGATTTGATCAGCAGCCACGGCTCGGTGCGTTCGCCGGTGCGCGGATTGATGCGCACCAGATGCCAGGCCCCTTTCAGCCGATCGCCAACGAGACGAAATGCGAGGTGCCCTTTGGCGAGGCCCTTGTGCGGATCGTCGATCGGTTGCCATGTGCCGCGATCCCAAACGATCATCGAGCCGCCGCCATACTCCCCCTTCGGGATGTTGCCTTCGAAGGCGAGATACTCGATCGGATGGTCCTCGGTGCGCACCGCGAGCCGCTTCAGCCCGACCGTGAGGCTTGGCCCCCTGGTCACCGCCCAGCTCTTGAGCACGTCGTCGAGTTCGAGCCGCAGATCGTAGTGCAGTCGGCGCGCGGCATGTTTCTGGACCACGAAGCGAAGCTCGGCTCGCCGGTCCGCTTGAGACGGGGAATCCGGCTGCGGTTCCGAGGTCCGCTGGAAATCGCGTTTGCCGACATAGGCGCGCAGCGACTTGTCGCTGCTTGCCGGCGGCCGAGCCTTCGCGGGTTTGGCAGGAGGCCTCGAACTGTTCCGCCTCACGACGCCGAACCGACAAGATGGATTTCGCAAAACTTCAACGCGCGCCGCGCGCGCATGGCCCAGGGCGAGCTGCCGTCGAGCTTGAGGTATTGCTTCCAGCATTCCACCGCTTCGGCGTGCCGCTCCAGGCGTTGCAGAAACAACGCCATGTTGAAAGCGGCATCCACATAGGAGGGATCGGCGTCGAGCGCACGCTTGAGACACTCGACCGCTTCCTTGGTGCGGTGCTGCTCGTCAAGCACGTCGGCGAGATTGAACCAGGCAAGCGCGTATTGAGGATCGGCCTTGACGGCGGCGCGGAACGCGGTTTCCGCTTCCAGATGGCGCTCGGCAGCGCGCAAGATGTTGCCGAGGTTGAACGCCGCTGCCGGCTCGGAAGGATCGATCCGCATCACCTTGCGGTAAAGTCGTTCGGCGACTGCGATCTCATCATTCTCTTCTGCAGCCAATGCTTCGGCAAACGCGGTGTCGACATCGTCGGCCGCGGCATCGACATCGAGCAGGAACTGGCCGGCCTGATCGGTACGGCCGTTCACATGTTCGATGAGGATGCGATCGGAAGACTTTGGAAACAAACGAAGGTTCGACAGGCGCGCGTCGGGAAGCCATTTGCGAATATCGTGCAGGCTCCGTGTAACGACAGAGAGTGGAGTTCCCGCCCGGAGCAGCGAGGCGACCTGGCGTGCGGCAGCAAGATCACGAAAGCCGTACAGCAAATCGTGGGCCTCGATGAGGCCGAACATCGACAACTGGTCGACCACCTCGCCGGGGAGTTTGCTGAGCGAGGCGAGTTGCTCGCCGGTGTAGGTCCGGCTCTCGGCTTCCGCACCAAACTTTCCCAGCCAGCGCAGGAACTGCCGCTCGCTGGCGATCGGCAGGCGATAAGATTTGGCCCGCGCGAGACTTTTCGAAGGCTGGCCGTCGTCCATCAGCGGCCAGCCCAGTTCGCCGACCACCAGAACATTCGTGTCCTTGGTGACGCCATCGCGCGGAGTGCCGCCGCAGCTTCGCACCAGCGCGAATGCGTCAGCGCGTTTCATCGAGGCGAGCCGTCCTGTGAAGGCGACGGTGCCCGCTAGCATTGCTCCGTCGGTCTCCCCCGGTCCGATCAGCGTCCTGCCTTCCTCTTGGCCGCAGCGCCCACGCCTGCCCTCGCCCTGGTGCTGGGAGCCGCGGGTTTCTTCGTGGTCTCGGCGCCGATGCTGGCGCGCAGCGCATCCATCAGGTTGATGACCCGTGGCGATGGGGTACCCTCATCTCGTATCGGTTCGATCGCCCTCCCCGCCTGCTTCTTGCGCAGCAGCTCGACGAGCGCCGTCTCATAATGATCGACGAACTTCTTGGGATCGAAATGATCGGCTTTGGTCTCGATGATGTGCCCGGCGAGCTGGGCCATTTCGGCGGGCAGCTTCAACTCGGGAATGTCCTCGAAATAGGCGCCCTGGTCCCGCACCTCGTAGGCGTAGCGTAAGGTGGTGCCGAGCAGCCCCTTGTCGAAAGCCTCAAGCATGATGACGTGTTCGCGCCGGGTCAGCACGATTCGGCCCAGCCCGACCATGCCCTTGGTGCGGATCGCATCGCGGATGACCGAAAACGCTTCCAGGCCGACCTGATCGGTCGGCGCGATGTAATAGGGGCTGTCGAGATATCGGTCATCGATTTCCAGGCGCGGCACGAAGCTGTCGATTTCGATGGTATGCGTGCTCTCGATCTGGATTTTCTCCAGTTCCCCCTCCTCGACCTGGATGTACTGCCCTTGCCGACCTCGTAGCCGCGTCCAATATCCTCCTTGTCGACCGGCTGGCCGGTCTCCGAATCGACGTTCTGCTGCTTGAGGCGATGGCCGGTTTTCTTGTTGATCCGGTTGAATGACACGCGCTCGGAACTGGACGAGGCCGGGTAAAGCGCAATCGGGCAGGAGACAAGGGACAACTTCAGGTAGCCCTTCCAATAAGCTCGCGGGGCCATGAC
The DNA here is from genome assembly GCA_963844635.1 of uncultured Alphaproteobacteria bacterium. Taxonomy (GTDB): domain Bacteria; phylum Pseudomonadota; class Alphaproteobacteria; order Rhizobiales; family Xanthobacteraceae; genus JAJPKK01. The sequence continues at coordinate 1,428,518 of CAWJPD010000003.1, read as the reverse complement.
CACTCCTACGCAATGACACGCCGCCAGGCGGCGCGCCCCCATGACCATATAAGCATTCGGCCAGTAGCGGTCGATATTGAGGAAAAATCCCTTATTTTTCTGAAACATTTTTCAAGCTCGGCGCGATGCTTGCCATCTCGGCGCCGTGGTCTGGTCCGACCGAACCACCTGCGCGGGAAAGCGGGTCCACGCCGGGCTTCTTTTTCAGCTTGTCGTTCTCATCGCACTGGCAACCATGATCGAGAAGCGGTCGCAGAAATCGCGCCCCCGCATATCATTGATGTTGCCAAAAAAATTTAATTCGCATAGGTTTTTAAGTGCAAGGCTACACAGTCGCCAAGGCTGTGGCAAAAAACACTGTGAACATAAAACTCTAAGGAGGCTTATATGCGTCAATTGGCCGTTTATGCGGCAGCTATAGTTATGTCTGCTGCAATGTTTGCGACTGCGCCTGCCAAAGCCGACATGAATCCAGGTCTCATCAAAAAAGGCAATCAATGCTGGGTCGGCGCCCGAGGGCTGCAAGAGATGGGCTTCGGTCATTGGAGTGAGTGTCCGCAACCGGCGAGCACCACAACCGCGCAACCGCGACGGACACGCCCACGTCATTCGTGACGTGAGCGTTGTGGGCACCTTCCTCGCGCCGGAGGACGGATTGAGTTCCTCCGGCCAGAACGCACTCAGCTAAGAGGGCAGAATTCAACCCCAGCGTGTCGAAGCGACGATGGCCCGCCCAGCTCCGCAGCAATGCGGAGCTTTTCATTTTCGGGAGATAACCCGTCCTTTTGAAGGGAGTATCAAATCGGGAATACCCTCGCGCGCAGCCCACGCTCCCTTTCGCGCCACCAGGAACTGGTATAAAGTCGCGCGGTTTCTGACCGATCGCGTCTGGTCTCAAACTTGTTGGAAAACGTGAGGATAGGGCGCGAAAACATTGAACGCTCCGATGATCGGCGCGATCTATCGGTAAAATTCGCCCCACGAGCCCCAAGGAGATACTGATGCGATCAAGGAAGCTGCTAGCCACCGTGAGCCTTGCAGGCTTGATGACCGGCCTCATGGCGATCGCCGCAGGTGCCCAGAACGCGCCGGCGCTGAGCGGCCAGGTTTCCTCGGCCCAGGAAGGCGCGATGGAAGGCGTGCTGGTCAGCGCCAAGAAGGAAGGCTCGACCATCACCACGACGGTGGTCAGCAATACGCAAGGCCATTTCAGCTTCCCGGCCGATCGGCTGCGAGCCCGGGCACTACAACATCACGATCCGCGCCGCCGGTTACGTGCTTGCGGGGCCGAAGCAGGTGGATGTCAGCGCCGGTGGCGTCACCGCCGATGTGAAGCTCGAGAAAGCGACCAACATCACCGCTCAGCTCTCCAATGCCGAATGGCTGATCAGTGCGCCGGGCGACGACCAGTCGAAATCCTTCCTGCCCAATTGCGTCGGCTGCCACACGCTGCAGCGCGTGTTCTCGCGCGATGCACACGGCCGACGAATGGAAGAGCGTTTTCGGCCGCATGGGCCGCTATGCGCCGGAAAGCGTGCCGACGCACCCGCAATTGCTGGTGCAGGGCGGCCCGCGCAGCGAGCGTCCGCGCGTTGCTGCCAACCAGATGGATGCGGCCGCCGAGTTCCTGATCAGCGCCAGCATCAACAACCCCGACAATGAGGGCTTGCAGTTCAAGCGGCTGCCGCGCCCCAAGGGCCGCGCCACCAACGTCATCATCACCGAATACGACCTGCCGCGCAAGGAAGCGCTGCCGCATGACGTGATCGTCGATACCGACGGCCACGCCTGGTATTCCGATTTCGGCAACCAGTTCGTCGGCGAACTCGATCCCAACACCGGCAAGGTCACCGACTATGCGTTGCCGACGCTGCTCGATAAGCAGCCGAAAGGCCCGCTCAATGTCGAGTTCGACCCCGACGGCAATATCTGGGTCGGCATTGTCCTATCAGGCAGGCGCCGCGAAGATCGACCGCAAGACCAAGCAGGTCACGATGTATCCGCTGCCGAAAGAATGGCAGGGCGTCACCAGCCAGACCAATATGGTCACGCCGACCCATATGTACGTCGACAACAAGGTATGGCTGGAGGACACCGAGAACGGCCACGTCTTCCGGCTCGACCTCGCCACCGGCAAGTGGGAGACTCAAGGGTGAGGCGACCACCGCCGAAGGCAAGACCATCCGCGGCTACGGCCCCCCGGTCGACAAGGACAACAATCTTTATTTGATGTCGTTCGGCGACACCCGGATCGGCAAGCTTGATGCCAAGACCAATGTCGCCCAGATCTGGAGTGCGCCGACAGCGCGTTCACGTCCCCGTCGCGGCCGCTTCGACGACCAGAACCGGCTGTGGTTCGCCGAATATGGCGGCAACCGCATCGGCATGTTCGATCCGCAGACCGAACGGATGAAGGAATGGAAGCTGCCAACCGACTGGGCGCTGCCCTACGACGTCGTGCCAACCAAAGGCGCCGCGGAGGTATGGACCGGCTCGATGTTGAGCGACCAGGTCGCGCGGCTCAATCCGAAGACCGACGAGATCACCGAGTACCTGCTGCCCCACACCACCAATATCCGGCGCGTGTTCGTGGTGGACAATGGGCCGCGGCCGGTGCTGTGGGTCGGCAACAATCACGGCAACGCCATCGTCAAGGTCGAGCCGCTCGACTGAGTTTCCGAACTCGAGCAAACCTTTACGTGGTCGACCCGCGCTTGCAGAAAACCCCCGCCCACTCGGCGGGGGTTTTTACTAAGGTCGGCACCGGTCAGCCAATGCCCGCGATAATGCCTTGGTGCTCAAATTGCGGGGCGTATCACGGACCGCACGATGTAAGTGCGCGAGCATAACTAGGCTCGGCCGCAAGAATTGCTCACCGGAAGCGTTCGATGTTAGGCCACGCCTGCTACGTTGCGGCCAACGGAAAAATTGTCGATGGCATGACACGGTATTTTATGACATTGGATTGCAGATTTTGAGGCCTCGCGATGGCAGTCGATTTTAAGGATCTGGAAATCCTAGTGGCCAAGATTCAGAAGCAATTGGCGCCAAAGGCCGAAATCCTGCACGACGTGAAACTTGATGGCCGTCTGAGCGGAACCAAACGGCAGATTGACGTTCTCGTCAGGGATAAGATCGGTCAGTATGAGATCAACATTATTATTGATTGCAAAGATTACAACAAACCTGTTGATGTTAAAGGCGTGGAGAAATTCGACGGTTTGCTGCGCGATGTCGGCGCGCAAAAAGAAGTCCTGGTATGTCCCCGCGGGTTCACACAAACCGCAAAAACCAGAGACTCAGGGACTGCAGATTGATGTGTACAGCCCATTCGACACCGATCCTCATAAATGGCAGGTGCGCGCCACCATCCCAGCGCTGTGCGATTTTCGTAGCGCGGCAATGTCCTTCTCTTTTGCTAGCTCGGCCCCGGCGCCATTGCGCCTGGCCGGCGATTTTTATGCAAGCTGCATGATCTTCGACGCAAGCGGAAAGGAGCTTGGCACGGCGCCGAATGCCGCCATGGCGAAATGGAACGAAGGGGGTTTTCCATCGGAGGTCGGCGATCATCCCGACCTCTCAATCTTTGAGACAAGAACGGTTTACATGGACAACGGGTATGATCCGCCTATGCGTATGAGAATACCGGCGGACGTAACTGTTTCACTGAGCGTGCAACGCCAGCTTTACTTCGGGCAACTGCCGGTGCCGAAGTCTCCGGCTTTCGCGATGAATTCTCGGGCAAGGTAATCACCAACGCGTTTACGATAGGCATGCTCGAGACCCGAAGAGGTGGAGCAAGGCTGGACGAAGATTGATACAGAGGATCAGGCCCCCATTCGACCTGTGATAGTGCTCACGGGGCTCATCGGATGGGCGGAATAAGGATGATGGTCAATGTCGCCAAGCCGAGATGCATTACCTGATGCGTTCTAAAATGCTGACGTAATTTGCGACCGCGGCGCCGCCCATATTGAAGATGCCGGCGAGCTTGGCGTTCTTGATCTGCATGTCGCCGGCGCGTCCGCACAATTGCATCGCGCTCAGCACATGCATGGAGACGCCGGTGGCGCCGATCGGATGGCCCTTGGCCTTCAGTCCGCCGGACGGATTGACCGGCAGCTTGCCGTCCTTCTGGGTCCAGCCTTCCTTGATGGCGCGGGCGCCCTGCCCTCGCGGGATCAGTCCCATCGCTTCGTATTCGATCAGTTCGGCGATCGTGAAGCAGTCATGGGTCTCGACAAAGGACAGATCGCGAAGCTGCACGCCGGCCGCTGCAAGCGCCCGCTGCCAAGCCACGCGCGCAGCCCTCGAATTGCAGGATGTCGCGCTTCGACATCGGCAGGAAATCCTGGGCATGCGCGGTGGCGCGGAATATTGACCGCCTTGCGCCATGGCTTGCGCGGTCTCGGCATCCGCCAGCACCAGCGCCGCGGCGCCGTCCGACACCAGCGAGCAATCGGTGCGCTTCAGGGGCCGGCGACGAACGGATTCTTCTCGCTCTCGGAGCGGCAGAACTCGTAGCCGAAATCCTTGCGCATCTGCGCATAGGGATTGGCGACGCCGTTCTTGTGGTTCTTGGCGGCGATCATCGCCAGCGCATCGGACTGGTCGCCATATTTCTGGAAATAGGCCTGGGCGATCTTGCCGAACACGCCGGCGAAGCCGCCGGCGGTGTCGCCATCCTCGGGCAGATACGACGCCTTGCAGCAGGTTGCGGCCGATTTCGGCCGCGGGCGTCCGCGTCATCTGCTCGACGCCGACCACCAGCACGATCCTGCGCCGCACCTGCGCGATCGCCCGCATGCCCTGATGCACGGCGGCCGACCCGGTGGCGCAGGCGTTCTCGACCCGCGTCGCCGGCTTGAAGCGCAAGTCCGGGTCGGCCTGCAGCACCAGCGAAGCGGTAAAATCCTGCGGCGAGAACCCGGCGTTGAAATGCCCGAGCACGATCTCGTCGACGTCGCCCGCGGCGATGCCGGCATCCGCCAGCGCATCGGTTGCAGCACGTACGACAAGGCTTTCGACGGTTTCGGCGTCGAGCCTCCCGAATGGCGTGTGCGCCCATCCGACGATGCTGGCGGTCATGGAAGTCTCCTCTGCCGAAATTTGGGCGCTTTCATCCGCATGGTCAGATGTTCGTCGTCGCCGCCAGTCGGTGCGGCGCACGTATGGGGTGGATAGATCACAAAGCCGGTGGCAATCGGGTCCTGTCCCTTTGCGTTCGTCGGCTTCGCTGGGTACAAAGCCACCGGGTCGTGACTCCTCAAGAAAAGAGGCTGGAGATCGTGCAGTTGCCGCAGAAGTCGCCCACCTGCCTTGCAAGCACGCTCGCGATCGTGGGCGCAATCGTTGGAACGCTAGCTGCCGGTCATCCGGCGCGTGCCGAAGCGCTGCTCCTCATCGACGCGGACAGCGGCAAGGTCCTCGAAGGCGAGAACGCCACCTATCCGTGGTATCCCGCCTCCGTCACCAAGTTAATGACGACTTACGTCACCCTCAAGGCCCTGCGCGAAGGGCGCCTCACGCTCGACACGTTGATCACCGTATCGCCCAATGCAGTGGCGCAGCAGCCCTCCAAAATGGGCTTTCGGACAGGCACGCAGCTCACCGTCGACAATACGCTGAAGATGATGCTCGTGCATTCCGCAAACGACATGGCGGTGGTGCTGGCGGAGGGCGTTTCCGGCTCCATCGACAAGTTCTCGGACGAGATGAACGCGGCAGCCCGCCGCCTTGGCATGACGCAAACGAGCTATGTCAACCCGAACGGTCTGCCGGCCGATGAGCAGATCACGTCCGCGCGCGATCTTGCGATCTTGGCGCGTGCGCTGATCAAGGAGTTTCCGGAGTTCGATTTATATTGGCATATTGGATCGATCAGACTCGGAAAGCGGGTATACAGAAATACCAACCGGCTGATCGATCAATATCCTGGCGCCGACGGCATGAAGACCGGGTTCATCTGCGCATCCGGGTTCAACCTCGTTGCTACGGCCACGCGCGGGAACAAACGGTTGATCGCGGTCGTGCTGGGAGCGTCGTCCTCTGGAATGCGCGCGACCAGGGCCGCCCAATTGCTGGAACGCGGCTTTGCATCCAACCCGCTGTCCTGGCTGATGCCATCGGGCAGCACAGTGGACCAGTTGGTCCCGATCGCGGCCTCACCGCCCAACCTTCGCGAGGACATTTGCGGCGGTACCCGCAGCCGACGGGCGGCAGAAGAGGCGGAGGGAAGAATCCACCACGGGACAAAGTTCGTTCTTCCTGTCCAACCTCGGCGGCGCGCGTGCCGCCCCCGTCCTGACATCGGGACTAGCATCGTCGCTGCCACCGGTCGATGTCTATATCGGTCCTCCGCACCATCCCGGCGATCCCGACACCGCGATTGCCGATGAAAAGCCCGCCACGAAATCGAAGGCGGCGAAATCCGGGACAAAACCGGCCGCGGCGCGTACGGTGAAGACGGCGACCGAATTGGATGCTCCCGCCCCTGCAAGCCTCAAACCCTGGCCGGGCGAAAACCCGTCGAACGCGTCGTCCAAGCCGAAGCCCAAGGCTGCCACAGAGAAGACTGCCACAGAGAAGGCCGCCGGAGACAAGCCGAAGAACGGACCGAAAACGGCGAAATCGGAAAAACCGGATCGCTGAAGCAGCCAGCGACATCCCCCTGACACCGTACAAGCGGCTCGTCGCCCGGATTGAGCGCCGTTCGTCAAGGATACCTGTCGTGACAAGTCTGGCGGGAAATCCGGGATATGCGGCGCGCAAATCCGAAATGGCCAAGGGTTTGGTTGCACTCAACCGGGCTACGACTTTGATGTGCCCAAGTCGGCTATCACGCCTTGTGATGATGCCGTCGCGTAGCCCGGATGAGCGGCGCTGCCGCGGCGGTTGTCGCTGCGCAGCGTGCGCCGCGAAATCCGGGACCCGGTTTCGTAGCATTCAATCCGGACTACGATACCCCGCGCGATTCATCGATTTTACCATGTAAACGCCCCGTCGCCGCCAAATTTGCCATAGGGCCTTGCCACCTGATCGGTTGACCCGGATGGTTGACCCGATCGACTGTCGCGACACGACCGGCGGAAGCGCCATGCCGCTTTTCAATAAGTTGCAAAGGGACATCGCCTATCTGCGCGGCGCGGTGCGCGCGCTGCGGCTCACCCGGCCGATCGGGCGCGACCCGAAACGCCTGTTCATGGATCTGGTCGACGAAGTGGCGTCGCGCTTCGGCGACAAGCCGGCCCTCGTCTCGGACCGCGAAAGCCTGAGCTACCGAGCGCTTGTCGAGCGCTCATGCCGGTATGCCCGCTGGGCACTCGGACAGGGATTGGCGAAGGGCGATGTCATCGCTCTCGCAATGCCGAACCGGCCCGAATACTTGGCGATTTGGCTCGGCATCATCCGCGCCGGCGGAACGGTGGCACTCCTCAACATTAATCTCACGGGCGCGGCGCTGGCCCATTGCCTGAACGTGATCGGCCCGCGTTTCGTTATCGCCCAGGCGAGCCTTGCCGGAGCGATCGTTGCCGCCGAACCTTATCTGAAAGCGAAGCCGAACCTTTGGCTCAACGGTGACGATGCCGACCGGCTTGGGCTGCCGCGCATCGACCTTGCCATCGAGCAGCTCGACGGCAGGCCGTTGTCCGCGGACGAACGCCCTGCGCTGACGATCGAGGACAAGGCACTCTTCATTTACACGTCCGGCACCACCGGTATGCCGAAGGCAGCCAATATCAATCATTTCCGCTTGATGTTGGCGAGCCTTGCCTTTGCCGGTGTGATGGACACGACGGCTGACGACCGCATGTATGATTGCCTGCCGATGTATCACACCAGCGGCGGTATCTGCGCGACCGGGGCAATGCTTGCGGTCGGCGGCACTGTCTTCATTCGCGAGCGATTTTCAGCCAGCGAATTCTGGGATGATGTGGTGCGGCATCGCTGCACCGCTGTCATGTATATCGGCGAGCTGTGCCGCTATCTCATCAACTCGCCGCCGCAGCCGAACGAGCGCGCGCACCGCCTGCGCATTGCCTGCGGAAACGGGTTACAACCTGACATTTGGCAGCATTTCAAATCGCGATTTGCGATCCCGACCATACTGGAATTCTATGCGGCGACGGAAAGCAACGTCACGCTCTTCAATTTCGATGGCAGGCCGGGATCGATCGGGCGCATTCCCTGGTTCCTGAAGAGAAGCTTCCCGATTGCGCTGGTGCGCTTCGACGTTGCCGCAGGCCGTCCGTACCGGAATCAGAGCGGATTTTGCGAGAACGCGCTGCCGGATGAGGTTGGCGAGGCGATCGGAAGGATTTTCAACGACCCGTCGGAGCCTTCCAGCCGGTTCGAAGGCTATGCCAATCCTGCCGAAAACGAGTCGAAGATTTTGCGGGACGCGTTCGAGAAAGGGGACGTTTGGTTCCGCTCCGGAGATTTGATGCGCCGCGACGCCGACGGTTATTTCTGCTTCGTCGACCGGGTCGGCGACACCTTCCGCTGGAAAGGCGAGAACGTCTCGACGACCGAAGTCGCGACGACGCTGTGCTCTTTTCCCGGCATCCGCGAGGCGACCGTCTACGGCGTGGCGGTGCCGTACCGCGAGGGCCGCGCCGGCATGGCGGCCATCGTATCCGATAGCGGTCTCGATCTATCCGCGTTGCGCGCGCATCTTGCAAAGCAGTTGCCGGACTATGCGCGACCGCTGTTTCTGCGTGTCGTCGCAGAGGTCGAGATCACGTCGACATTCAAACAGCGCAAGCTCGACATGGCGAAAGAAGGTTTCAACCCCATGCGCATCCATGAAACGCTGTATGTCGACGATCCACAGCGCCGCACCTTCGTGCCGCTCACCGGGGATATTTATGAGAGCATCGTCACGGGAGAGTGGAAACTGTGAGGTTTCCTGTGCTCCTCGCGCCAATGAGATAGCCCGCGTCAGAGCGTAGCCCGTAGCCAGGATTGAGCGCCGGTCCCGACATCTCTCTCAACACTGAAACGCTGGCACGAAATCCGGGATGAGAGAAAAGGCAGGCGAAGGTCCCCGGGTTTCCTTGCACTCAACCCGAGCTACGAAATTGGCTAAGGCACCGTCCGCGAATAAGTCAATCACCATTGTCATGCCCCGCGAAAGCGGGGCATCCAGTAACCCCCAGCGAAGCGATTGTGCACTCATTGAAAATCCGGTGGTTACTGGACCACCCGCTTTCGCGGGTGGTGACATTGATTGAGGCGCTTATTTCCGAACATTGGCTAAGGTTCGGCGCTATTCACGCCAAAACAAGATCGCCGCGCGACAAAAAGTTTTCCAGCCACGCGATATGGTAATTGCCGTCGACCATGTCAGCCTCGCGAACGAGAGCGCGAAAGAGAGGCAACGTCGTGTCGACGCCATCGATGACGAATTCATCGAGCGCGCGCCGCAGGCGCATCAGGCATTCACCGCGTGACTTGCCATGAACGATGAGCTTGCCGAGCAAGGAATCGTAATGCGGCGGGATCGCGTAACCCTGATAAACGGCGGAATCAATGCGCACCCCCATGCCGCCCGGCGGATGATAATGCAGGATGCGGCCCGGCGAAGGCCGGAACGACACCGGATTTTCTGCGTTGATGCGGCACTCGATTGCGTGCCCATGGAACTTGACGTCGTCCTGAGCGATCGCGAGCTCGTCCCCGCTGGCAATGCGGATCTGTTCGAGGACAAGGTCGATGTCGGTGATCATCTCGGTGACCGGATGCTCGACCTGAATCCGCGTGTTCATTTCGATGAAATGAAATTCCCCTTGCTGGTAAAGGAACTCGACCGTGCCCACCCCGGTATAGCGCAGCTCCTGCATTGCAGCGGCGACGGTCGCGCCGATCGCGGCGCGCTCGGCTGCGTTGAGGGCAGGTGACGGACTTTCCTCCAGCACCTTCTGATGACGGCGCTGAAGCGAACAGTCGCGCTCGCCGAGATGGATGGCGCGCCCGCGCCCGTCGCCGAGGACCTGGATTTCGATATGCCGCGGTTCGACCAGCAGCTTCTCCAGGTACACCGCTTCGTCGCCGAAGGCCGCCTTTGCCTCCGTCCGTGCCGCGGCCAGCGCACCGGCCAATTCCTGCTCCTCGCGCACGACCTTCATACCGCGCCCGCCGCCGCCGGCCGATGCCTTGACAAGTACCGGAAACCCGAGCCGCCGAGCGACGTCGAGCGCCTCTCCTGACGATCCGACCGGGCCATCGGAACCTGGCACCACCGGAAGGCCGAGGCGCGCCGCCGTGCGCTTGGCGGCGATCTTGTCACCCATCAGGCGGATATGCTCCGGCCGCGGACCGATGAAATGTACGCCGTGCTCAATGAGGATTTCGGCGAAGCGTGCATTTTCTGCAAGAAAGCCGTAGCCCGGATGCACGGCATCGGCACCGGTGATGTCGCATGCGGTGACGAGGGCGGGGATGTTGAGGTAGCTGTCGCGCGCCGGCGGCGGTCCGATGCAGACGCTTTCGTCTGCGAGCCGCACATGCATGGCATCGGCGTCGGCCGTGGAGTGGACCGCGACGGTCGGGATGCCAAGATCCTTGCAGGCGCGCAACACGCGCAAAGCGATCTCGCCGCGATTGGCAATCAGGATCTTTTCAAACATGCCGCCGGACCGCACCGGTTTCCGCGGCAGTGCCGGTGGAGTTGCGCGTAGGGTGGGCAAAGGTGGCCGAGGACTCGCGGCGTCGGCTGAACGCCCGTTCCGCCGTACCCACGCGGTCAGGCTTTAGGCGGCGGCGTCCCGATGAAACCCCTTCTTCGTGGGCACGGCGGCACCCGACGCCCCACAATTTTTGCAACGTAGGGGCCGCCTTTGCCCACCCTACGTGATGCTGTAGACCGGGTTGAGTGCAACGAAATCCGGGGCCTTCGCATTTGGTCCGCGCCGCCTGTCCCGATCGGTCGGACATACCGTTCACTCGATGATGATCAGCGGTTCGCCGAATTCCACCGGCTGGGCGTCTTCGAACAGGATCTGGACGACGACGCCGGCGCGTGGCGCCGGAATCTGGTTGAAGGTCTTCATCGCCTCGATGACGAGCAGCGTATCGCCAAGCTTGACGGTGCTGCCTATTTCGCAGAACGGCTTGGCTCCCGGTTCCGGCGCACGGTAGGCGGTGCCCACCATGGGCGAAACAACCACGCCGGGGTGCTGCGCCGGGTCGAAGGCGATCGATTCCGCCGCCAAGGCGACGCGCCCGCTATCGAGTGCAACATCGGCTGGGGTGACGGCAGGAAAGATTGCCGCGCTCTGTCGCGCGATGCGGACCCGCAGACCGTTCTGTTCGATCTCGATCTCGGTCAATCGGGTTTCGTCGAGCAGCCGCGCCAGCGAACGCAGCATGTCCTCGTCGAATGCGGGGCTGGACCTGCGCGGCGCATCGCCGTCCGCCGCCATCGGATCAACTCCGCCTCACCCGACCGAGCGCGGCGAGGCCGTCGATTGCAAGGCCATAACCGTCGATGCCGAACCCACACAGCACGGCTCTCGCAGCCATTGACACATAGGAGTGGTGGCGGAAATCCTCACGCGCGTGAATGTTGCTGATATGAACCTCGATGGTCGGCACCTTCGCTGCGCGCACCGCATCGAGGATCGCAATGGAACTGTGCGTATAGGCGGCCGCGTTCAGAATGATTCCCGCCGCTTGGCTGCGGCCCGCCTCCTGGATCCAATCGATAATATCCCCCTCATGGTTCGACTGCCGGAACTCGATGGCAAACCCGTGCCGCTGCGCGGCGTTGTGGCAAAGCACCTCAACATCGGCCAGCGTCGCGCTGCCATAAACCTCCGGTTCGCGGGTCCCCAGCAGGTTCAAGTTGGGACCATTGATGACGTAGATGGTGGCGGCCATCGCCTCAGCGAGATCAGGAGCGCCAGAGAGCGGGTCACCGCCCACCGCCGCCACCCTTCATTCCGCAATGCGCTCAGCACGCCGACTTGCCGCAACGGGCAAAGCTCACCTTCTCGCGCAAGGCATCGAGGCCGACGGCGCCGACAACGACATCGCTGCCGATGATATAACTCGGCGTGCCGTTCAGGCCGAGCGTCTCGGCAAGCTTGAGGCTCTCGTCGATCGACGTCTTGACCTCGTCGGTTGCCATGTCCTTGTCAAGCTTGGCCATATCCATGCCGGCGTCCTTGGCCGCTGCGAGCGCGCGCGCCTTGTCGGCGGCGCCGCGGCCGCCCAGCAGTTTCTGGTGGAAGTCGAGGTATTTCTTGCCGGAGCGATCCTGCATCCGCACCGCGACAGCAACCTTCGCGGCTTCGACCGATCCCGGACCGAGCACCGGGAATTCCTTGAGGACGATTTTCAGCTTGGGATCATCCTTCAATAATTCCAGCATGTCGGGCAAGGCGCGCTTGCAGAACGCGCAGTTGTAATCGAAGAACTCGACCAGGGTGACATCACCCTTCGGGTTACCGAGAACCACCTGCCGGCTGGAATTGAAGATCGCTTCGGCGTTGCTGGCGACGGCTTCCCTTGCCTTCTGCGTATCCGCCTCGGCTTGGCGCCTGTCGAGCTCGGCCACCGCTTCCTGAATCACCTCGGGATGGCTCACCAGGTATTCCTTGATGATCAGCTCGATCTCGCTTTTTTGCGGTGCAGAAAAAAGCCGGTCTTGAGCTGACGCCGGACCGGCCGCCCAAACCATACAAGCGGCAATGGTTATCGCGGCGAGGCTCTTCGTTTTACCGATCATGTTCCAGGGTCCTTTTGGCGGTTTGTCGTTGGCAGCTGGCGAGCTTGATCTCAAGGGATGAGCTTCTTCGATTGTGGCGGCCGATAGCTCGCAATGTCATCGGACTTGACCCAACCCGGCGATCCTATCGCAAACCGGCCCTTGGCGCGACTGGCAAGTTGCCGGGCGGTCGGAAAATTCCCGCGATTGAAGGCCGCCTGGGCCGAAGCAAGGTCGGCGTCCGCCAAGTCGTTCTTGCGGCCGTAGGCGATGGCAAGATGCTCATAGGCATCGGGGATTTCGGAATCCGCCTGCAAGGCGGTGCGCAGGTTGGTAATCGCCTCGTCGAGCAGGTGGGCATCGTTGGTCTCGACCAGCGCCTGGCCGAGCAAGACCCGAATCAGGGTGGGATCGGGCGCCAGCGAAATGGCATGCCGCAGCAGCGGAATGGCTTCCTGGCTGTGGCCGGATTCGACCAGCGCCTGCCCTTTCAGCTCGTAGAAATAAGGATTGCTGGGCTGCGACTGGATGAGGCCGTCGATTTGACCGAGGGCGCCATGCAGATCGGTATGTTGGTACGCCGACACTGCCCTGGCGTACCGGGCCGCAAGGCTCGTATTCGACAATGGGTAACGCCGGAGGACCGTCTCCGGGCGGTCCAGATAGCCAAACAGCTTGGCGCGCATGAGATCGTGCCGCAGTTGAAGATCGGCGGGGTCTTTCCGGTCCCAATACGGACTGGCCTTGGCGATCTCGGTCAGCGCGGCGATGCGCTCGGCCGGCATCGGATGGGACTGGAGGTAGGGGTCGGCACGCTGCGATGCGAAGAGCTGCTGGTCGGCAAACCGCTTGAAGGTGTCGTACATGCCTTTGGCGGATTGCCCGGTCGGGGTCAGGAAGTTCACCCCGGCGCGGTCGGCCTGTTCTTCCTGCTGGCGCTGCATAGGAAAGCAGAGAACGCATGAGCGCGGTCTGCGGCGCCGACGATGGCGGCCATCGGGTTGCCGCCAATGCTGCCGTTGTCCGCTGCGCGCCGCTGCAACCATTGCGCCGACGCCGAGCAGCATGGCGAGCAACGATCGCGGTCTGCATGTTGGCGAGTTCGGCCCGCATCTTGCCCAGATGGCCGCCGGCGATATGCCCGGTCTCGTGGGCAAGCACGCCGATGATCTGATTCGGCGTCTCCGCATCGCATCAGCGCGCCCGCATTGACGAAGATGCGCTTGGCATCGATGACAAAGGCGTTGAAAGCTGCGGTCGTTGATGATGACGACCTGGATGTTGTGCTGGCCGAGACCGGCAACGCGCAGGATCGGCCGCGTGTAATCACGCAGCAGCTGCTCGATCTCTGCGTCGCGGATGACGGGCAGCGCATCGCCCGCATCCTTCTTCTGCGCGCGCGCCGGAACGGCGAAAAGGCGAGCGCGATCGCCGTCAAAACGGCCACGCAACGCGACGCCTGGCGCCGCAGCCGCGGTTTTTGTGTTCCGCCGCATCATCCTGGCTATGCCCGATCCCCGCTTCGCCACGCTACGGCGCGCTAGCCTGCGATGCGAAACAACGCGCGGTACCAATCCGCCAAATACGGCGGGAGAGCGGCGGATATGCGGCGCTGCGCACAGGCGGGAAAACATCGATGAACCGGGCGCCTGCACGCCTTCGGCACGCAGCGACGTTCCGCCCTTCATGGTGATGGATGTGATGGCGGCGGCCGCCCGGCTCGAAGCCGCCGGCGGCCGGGTGATCCACATGGAAATCGGCCAGCCGGCCGCCGCCGCGCCGTCGACGGCGATCGCGGCGGCGCAGCCGCGCTCGAATGCGGGCGCGCATCGACTACACGCCGCGCTCGGAATTCCGCTCGCTGCGCGCGCGCGGATCGCGCGCCATTACCGCGAAGCGTTATCGGCGTCGAGGTCGATCCCGACCGCGTCGTGGTCACCACCGGCTCGTCGGCGCGGCTTCATGCTGGCGTTCCTCGCTATGTTCGAGCCGGGCGACTCGGGTCGCGATCGCGAGTCCCGGCTATCCGCCCTATCGCCACATCCTGGCCGCGCTTGGTTGCGAGGCGGTGCTCATCGAGATTTCGCGCGCCACCCGTTTTGCGCTGATCCCGCGACAGCGTTGCTCGCGGCCCACCGCGAGCAGGCCGCTCGAAGGGCGTGCTGGTCGCCAGCCCCGCCAATCCGACCGGCACGATGATGGACGCCGCGAGCGCTCGCCGCGCTGATCGGGGCCGCTGACGAGCGAGGGCATCCGCCTTCATCTCCGACGAAATCTATCACGGCCTCGACTATGCGTTTCGCCGCGCGAGACCGCGGCGAACTTCTCCGATCGCGCGCGTGGTCATCAACTCGTTCTCGAAATATTTCTGCATGACCGGCTGGCGGGTCGGCTGGATGGTGCGTGCCGGAAGCGCTGATGCGGCCGATCGAGCGGCTGCAGCAGAATCTCGCGATCTCTGTGCCGACGCTGTCGCAGATCGCCGCGGAAGCCGCGTTCGACGGCGCCGACGAGATGGAAGCCATCAAGCACGGTTATGAGGAGAACCGCCGGCTACTCCTGGAGCGTCTGCCGCGGCGCCGGCTTCGACAGCTTCCTGCCCGCAGATGGCGCCTTCTATCTCTACGCCGACGTGTCGCGCTTCTGCAATGACAGCTTCTCTTTCGCGTTTCGCATGCTGGAAGAGGCAGGCGTGGCCGCAACCCCAGGCATCGACTTCGATCCTGTCAATGGCCGGCGTTTCCTTCGCTTCAGTTATGCGGGGGCTCCCGCCGAAATCAGCGAGGCGCTGGACCGGCTCAAGTCGTGGACAGGCGGCCGATGAAATGCCCCGTCCCCTATCCTTTATCTTCTGAGGCACTTGTTTCTGAACAAAGCCCGGATTCCGTGAGATTTCGGGTTCGCCGCGGCGCGGCTCCCTGGAATGACTGCGCCGGAACCAAGCCTCGTGTATTCCATCAGGCTTGGCTCAAGCGCTCGCGGGCCGACAAGACGCACTGCACATCGCCACCGGCCAAGTTATAAAGACGCTATATCCATAAAAGCGCGATAGAGTTGCGCGCACAGGTCGTGAGCCCAGCTGGTGCGCCTAAGGTTTTCCCGCGATTGAGCGACATGACGAGCGTTTCGACATTCTCGAAGACCGCAACGGCGGGTGACCGCGCCGCAGCGCGTGCCGGGATTCTGGTGGTGGACAAAATTGTCAAGCGGTTCCAGACGCCCGATGGGTCGCTGACCGCGGTGGATCAAGTTTCGCTGAGCGTCAGTCCTGGAGAGTTTTTGTCCGTGATCGGCCCGTCCGGTTGCGGCAAATCGACCCTTTTCAATGTCATCGGCGGTCTCGTCGACGAATACCACGGGACCGTTGCCGTGGCGGGAGAAACCGTTCGCGGACCACACCCCGCCATCGGCATGGTGTTTCAGGAGGAATCAACCTTTCCGTGGCGCAGCGTGATCGAGAACGTCGCCTTTCCGTTGGAAATTGCCGGATTGCCGAAGATCGCCCGGCTCGACGAGGCGCGGAAGTTCGTCGCTCTTGTGGGCCTTGCCGGATTCGAAAACCGGTATCCGGCCGAACTGTCCGGCGGCATGCGCCAGCGCGTGGCTATTGCGCGCACGCTCGCGTCCGAGCCGAAAATCCTGCTGATGGACGAGCCGTTCGCCGCACTCGACGAACAGACGCGGCTCCTGCTTGGTGACAAGGTGCTGCAAATCCAGCAGGAGCTCAAGCAGACCACGCTGTTGATCACCCACAACCTCACCGAGGCGGTACAACTCTCCGACCGCATCCTCGTCATGACCTACCGGCCGGGGAAGGTGAAGCGCATCGTCGATATAGACTTGCCGCGGCCGCGCACGTCGGCCGTGGTGTCGAGCGATGCGTTCGGTCATTACGTGGCGCAGATTTGGAGCGACCTGCGCGAAGAGGCGGCCCGCGGCATGGCGGAAGAGGAGATGCGCGCACGGCAATCTGGAGCGCACGTGCCGTGAGTGACAGCTTTCAAAGTGAACGTCCGAGCGGCATGGACGGTGAGATGAACAAGCAGCGGCGACGAGAAAACCCTCTCCCTCTCTTGCGCGTTGCTCCCATGGCGGCGAACGCCCTCCCCGCTCCGGCGATCAATGACGCTGCCCGGGCGCCCTGATGTCGCGCGCAAGCCGCACCGCCCTCCACCTTCGCGCATCGATGCCGCCGCTGGCACTCGGCCTTGGCTCGTTCCTGGTCTTCATCGTGGCTGTGGAGGTGTTGATCCGCCTCGGCGCGATTAACCGTTTCATCGTGCCCTTGCCTTCGGAAATCTTGCTCGCCTTCGGCCGCGTCATTGCGGAAGAGGACGTGGCCGCGCGCTTCCGCCTGACATTGCTGGAGGCCTTCGCTGCGGGCGCGATGATCACCATCGTGGGCGTCGCCCTTGGCGTCCTGCTCTATCGCGTCGACCTGCTGCGCCGCGCGACCGAAACCTGGGTCGCGGCGCTCGCCTCTGCTCCGACCGTTCTGATGTACCCGCTGTTTCTCGTGATCTTCGGCCGCAGCGCCCTCACCATCGTCATGATGGGCTTTGTCGCCGGCCTGCCGCCGGTGATCCTCAAGACCATCGAAGGCTTTGCCACGACGCGGCGCGTATTCATCGACGTTGGCCGCAGCTTCAACCTGACTGGGCCGCAGCTGTTTGGCAAAATCCTGTTCCCGGCGGCGCTGCCGACCATCTTCGTCGGCGTCAGGCTGGGGCTGATCTTCACCCTGATCAATGTTGTCGGCGTCGAGTTTTTGATCAATTTCGGCGGCCTTGGTCAGCTCATCAACGATCTGTCCGAACGCTACGATCTGCCCGGGACCTATGCCGCGATTTGTTTCGTGATCCTCGTCAGCGTGTGCTTCTTTGTCGTCACGGAGTGGATGGAACGATGGCTGACGCGGACCGCTTGAAACTTGCCGCACCGGCTTTCCGCCCCAATCCCGTGCTGCTGCTGCGCGTTGCGATCGTCGTCACGGTACTGCTGGTTTGGGAGGCGTTGGCGCGGTCCGGCCTGCTCTACCGCGACGTCGTTCCCTCGCTCGTCGCCATCGCTGCGGCAATCATTAAGCTTTTATCGACCCCCGAGTTCTATTGGAACCTCGGGGTGACGACAGCAGAAATCGGCGTCGGATTAGCCGTCGGCGGCCTCACCGGACTGGCGGTCGGGATCGCGCTCGGCGCCAATCGCCTGCTGGGGCGATCCTTCGAGCCTTACCTCTATTATCTCGGGCCGACGCCGAAGATCATCTTCTTCCCGGTGATGATCATGTGGTTCGGAGTCGGACCCGGTTCGAAAGTTGCGATGGGCGCAATCTCCTGCTTCTTCCCCGTCGCGCTGTCGGCCGCGGCCGGCATGCGCCGGATCGACCGCATTCTCATCAGGGTCGGCCGCAGCTTCCGCGCCAATACCTGGCAGATGGTGACAAAGATCTACCTGCCCGCCATGCGCCATCCGATCGTGAACGGCGTCCGGCTTGGCCTCGGCGTCGCCCTGATCGGCACCCTGCTTGCCGAAACCAAGCTCTCCAACCAGGGCATCGGCTTCATGATCATCCAGGCCTACAGCCTGTTCGACATGCCCCGCATGTACGCGATGCTGATCGTCCTCTTTGCGCTCGCGATCGGCGCCAATGCGCTGGTCGGCCGTCTTGGCGCCATCGGAGCCGGCGCGCCGGCACGCTGATCGCGGTGCAGGCGGGCGCAGCGGCCGAGAAGACGCGGAAGCGAGGGGCTCGCTGTCGGCCTTGACTTTCCTTACGATGCGTCTCGACCGCACCGCCCCTTCGGCGATGGCCGTTCGGCAAAGGGGCCGATGAAAACAACGCGTCCAGGAGGAGCCCGATGAACAAGCTCGCCGGCCTTGCGGCCGTAATCGCCGCCGCGGCCACGCTTGCCTCAACTCTGTCCGCCGCCGCAGACGATCAGCTCAAGCTCGCCATCGGCCAGCGCGGCAACTGGGATACGGCGATCGCCCAGCTCGGCACCAAGGCCGGCATTTTCAAGAAGCACGGCATCGAACTGGAGATGATCTACACCTCGGGCAGCGGCGAGACTCTCCAGCCGGTGATCGCGGGCGGCGTCGATGCCGGACTTGCCGTCGGCACGCTTGGGGCGATCGCGGCCTACGCCAAGGGCGCGCCAGTCCGCATTATCGGCGCCCAGGCGACCGGCGCCGCCGACTACTGGTACGCCAAGTCGTCCTCCCCCATTCACAAGCTCGCCGACATGACCGATCGCAACACGATTGCGTTCTCGACGAACGGCTCATCAACGAACAGCGTCGTGCGTGCCTTCATCGACGAATTCAAGCTGAAGGCGAAGCCGATTGCGACCGGCAATCCGTCGGCAACGCTCACCGCGGTGATGACGGACCAGGTCGATGTCGGCTGGGCATCGCCGCCGTTCGGCCTCAAGGAAATCGAGGACGGCAAGACGCGCGTGGTGGCGCGGGCGACCGATGCGGCGCTGGTGCGTGGCCAGACGATCCGCGTCATTGTCGTGAACACCGCGACGCTTGCGAAACGCAAGGACGCGCTGATGCGCTTCATGGCCGCCTATCGCGAAACGATCGACTACATGTACAGCGACAATCCGGCGGTGATCCGTGACTATGCCGAGTTCGTCGGCGTTCCCGAAGCGGTGGCGCGGCGCGTGCGCGACGATTTCTTCCCAAAATCTCTGGTCGACCCGGACCAGATCCATGGCCTCGATTCGCTGATGTCGGAGGCGCTGGCGCTGAAATTCATCAACGCGCCGCTCACCGCGCAGCAGGATGCCGAACTCGTCCAGATTTTGAAATAAGGCGCCAGGCGCACTAAAGCGGGATGTAGCCAATGCCAAGCCTGAATATCGATCTTGACTCCCGAGCAGAATGCATTTATCGAGGAAATGCTGAACGCTGGAGAATACATGAACGCCAGCGAGGCGATACGCGACGCCGTCCGCGCATTGCAGCAGCGGCGCGCAGAGGAGGCCCTCCGGCTCGACAAGCTGCGCCTCTCAATCAATCAGGGCATCGCCGCCCTTGATCGAGGTGACTACACCGATGTCGAGGACGAGGATTTGGACGATTACCTGGACGGCCTTGCCGTGCCGGCTCGCAGGTAATTTAGCGTGGTGCGTTATCGGCTTTCCGGCCCTGCGAAAGCCGATGTCGCCGCGATCTTGAAAAGGAGCGAGGAGCTTCACGGCAGAGACGCCCGCATCCGATATCGGGCGTGCCTCACAGCGGCGATGCGTTCAGTCGCAGCCTCTCCAGCCGGCCGTGCCACAATTGATCGCCATACACTCGTTCCCGGGATTCGCAGCTTCCACCTCCGGCATGTTCGGGACGAAAGCCGCGAGGCGGCCGTGTTAAACCCGGTCCATGTCATCTTTTACCGCGTGCTTCAGCCAGGCATTGTTGAGATCGTTCGCGTGCTGCACGACCGCATGGAGCCGCATCGACACATCGGCGCTGGAGCAGGAAATGGGGAAATTTGATGCGGATGAGATGGCACGCGGGTGAAGCTGAGGCGGCTTTATAGAAGCGAAAGGTCTTCGGAATTTTGACTGACGTACGTTGTGGAGAAAGCAACCCCATGTCTGTTGCCACCCTGTTGAAGAGTGCGCCGGCGTTAACTCTGCCCCGACACCGCGATTGTTATTACGGCGGACGCTGGGTAAAGCCAAAATCCGGGCGCTATGTCGAGGCGGTCAATCCTGGTACCGCCGAGCCGCTGGGCGAGGTGGCCGACGGCGGCGCGGAAGATGTTGCCGCGGCCGTCGCCGCGGCAAAGCAAGCATTTGCCGAGTGGCGCCGCGTGCTGCCGCTCGAACGGGCAAAAATGCTCAAGCGCATCGCCGCGATCCTGCTCCAGCATGCGGAAGAACTGGCGATGATCGATGCCGCCGATTGCGGCAACCCGTATCAGGAGATGGTGCGCGACGCCCAGGTCGCCGCGGCGCAGACCGAGTTCTTTGCCGGTCTCGTCACCGAGATGAAGGGCAACTCGATCCCGATGGGGCCCGACGTGGTCAACTTCTCGCTGCGCGAACCGCGCGGCGTCGTCGGTCGCATCATCCCGTTCAATCATCCGTTCATGTTCTGCGCCGGGAAATCCGCGGCTCCGCTCGCGGCCGGCAACACCGTCGTGATCAAGCCGCCCGAGCAGGCGCCATTATCCTCGCTGCGCCTGTTCGAACTGATCGAGGGCGTGCTGCCGCCCGGTGTGTTCAACATCGTGCCCGGCGGCCGCGAAGCCGGCGCCGCGCTCGCCGGCCATCCCGATGTCGCGATGATTGCGGTGATCGGCAGTGTGCCGACCGGGCGCGCGGTGATGCGCGCCGCCGCCGACACGGTGAAGCCCGTGATGCTGGAGCTTGGCGGCAAGAACGCGCTGATTGCGTTTGCCGATGCCGATCCCGACGACGTCGCCGGCGCGGTCATCGGTGGCATGAACTTTACCTGGTGCGGCCAGTCCTGCGGCTCGACGAGCCGTGCCTTTTTGCACGAAGCGATCCACGATGAGGTGATCGACAAGGTGCGCGAACGCATCCGCCATTATCGGCCCGGCATTCCGACCGATCCCGCCACCACGATGGGCGCGATCATTACAAAAACGCAGTTCGAACGCGTGATGGGCTTTATCGAGACAGCGAAGGGTGAAGGTGCGCGTCTCGTGACCGGCGGCTCGCGGCCGGCCGATCCCACCCTCGCCAAAGGCTTCTTCATCGAACCAACGGTCTTCGCCGATGTGAAGCAGACGATGCGCATCGCGCGCGAAGAGGTGTTCGGCCCGGTGCTGTCGGTGCTGAAATGGTCGGACGAAAAGGCGATGCTCGCCGACGTCAATTCGGTCGAATACGGGCTGACCGCCTCGATTTGGACCAACGATCTCTCCACCGCCCACCGCACCGCGATGACGGTCCAGGCCGGGTTCGTCTGGATCAACGAAGTGAGCAAGCATTTCCTCGGCGTGCCGTTCGGCGGCTACAAGCAATCTGGCATCGGCCGCGAGGAATGCTTTGACGAGATGCTAGCCTTCACCCAGGAAAAGAATATTCACGTGAATCTGAAGCCGCGAACTTAGCGTATGATCCCGTAAAGTTACAGACTTTTCGGACAAGATCATGCGCAAATCATCAACGCATCCGTCGTCGAGCGCAGTCTGCGACGGATGCGCGAAACAGATCGAGCGGGAGGCGATTCAAACTGAACGCATCGCGCTCTAGGCGGCCTGCAATTTGCGATGTGAATCCAGTCGGGACGCAACGGAGGGGGTTTTGATCAGCGTTCCGATCGCAGGCGCTGCCAGCCGATATGCGGCGAGCCGCTATCATGACGTTTATCGCCGATCCATCGAGGACCCCGCCGGCTTTTGGGCAGAAGCAGCGCAGGCGATCGACTGGTACGCACCGCCGACGAAGGTCTTCGATCCGTCCGCAGGCGTCTTCGGCCGCTGGTTCATCGGCGCGCAATGCAACACCTGCTTCAATGCGCTCGACCGTCACGTGATGCGGGGACGCGGCGCGCAAACAGCGATCATCTACGATTCACCCGTCACCGGCGTGACCCGCGCCATCACCTATTCCGAGCTGCTCGACGAAGTGCGGGTGCTCGCGGCAATCCTCACCGACCTTGGCGCGGAAAAGGGCGACCGCGTCATCATCTACATGCCGAACGTGCCGGAGGCGCTCGTCGCGATGCTCGCCTGCGCGCGCATCGGCGCCATCCATTCCGTCGTGTTCGGCGGTTTCGCCGCGCGCGAGCTTGCGGTGCGCATCGACGATGCGCGTCCAAAGATCATCCTGTCGGCGAGCTGCGGCATCGAGCCCGGCCGACTCATCCGCTACAAGCCGCTGCTCGACGAAGCGATTGCGCTCGCGCAGGCAAAACCCGCGGCCTCCGTCGTCCTGCAGCGTCCCGAGGCGCCGGCTGACCTCGTCGCCGGCCGCGACCACGACTGGGCGAGCCTTCGTTCCGAGGCCATTGCGACGAAGCGGGGGGTGGACTGCGTCCCGGTCGCAGCAACCGATCCCCTCTATATCCTCTACACTTCGGGCACGACCGGGCGGCCCAAGGGCGTCATCCGCGACAATGGCGGCCACATGGTCGCGCTGACATGGTCGATGCAGTGGCTTTACGGGGTCAATCCCGGCGAGGCGTGGTGGGCGGCCTCCGATGTCGGCTGGGTGGTCGGCCATAGCTACATCGTCTACGGACCGCTGCTGCATGGCTGCACCTCGGTCCTCTACGAAGGCAAGCCCGTCGGAACGCCCGATGCCGGAGCCTATTGGCGCCTGATCGCCGAGCACGGCGTGGTGGCGATGTTCACGGCGCCGACCGCGTTCCGCGCCATCAAGAAGGAAGACCCTGCCGCAAAACTCGTCGCCGGGCGCGACCTCGCCCGCTTCCGCACGCTGTTCCTCGCCGGCGAGCGCGCCGACCCCGACACGGTGAAATGGGCCGAAATCGTGCTCAAAATTCCGGTCATCGATCACTGGTGGCAGACCGAGACGGGCTGGGCGATTGCCGGCAACCCGGTGGGACTTGAGCGGCTCCCGGTCAAGTACGGGTCGCCGACAGTGGCGATGCCGGGCTATGAGGTGCGCGTTGTCGACGAGGCCGGCCGCGAGGTTGCGCGTCGGCGCATGGGGTCGATCGTCGTACGGCTGCCGCTGCCCCCCGGTTCGATGCCGAGCCTGTGGCAGCAAGATGAGCGCATGCGGGAGAGCTATCTCACCGAGTTCCCAGGCTACTACAAAACGGCAGACGCCGGCTTCATGGACGAGGACGGCTACCTCTACGTGATGGGACGGACCGACGACATCATCAATGTCGCCGGCCATCGTCTGTCAACGGGCGGCATGGAAGAGGTGCTCGCGGCGCATCCCGACGTCGCAGAATGCGCCGTCATCGGAATTACCGACGCGATCAAGGGCGAGGTGCCCTGTGGGTTCCTGGTGCTCAAGGCCGGCGTCGAGCGCAATCCCGCCGAGATCGAGTCGGGGGTCGTGGCGATGGTGCGTGAGAGGGTCGGCCCAGTCGCCGCTTTCAGGATTGCCATCACGGTGCCACGGCTGCCGAAAACCCGGTCAGGAAAAATCCTGCGCGGCACCATGAAGAAGATGGCCGACGGCGAGGAATGGTCGATGCCGGCGACCATCGAAGACCCCGCCGCGCTTGCCGATATCGCGGCCGCCCTCAAGGCGCGCGGGATTCCCGAGGTATCGTGAAACAGTTTCCGTAAATAAGCGCGAAGCACTGGCGGAGCGAGTTGCAATTGCGCCCGATCATTGCCCCAAACGAATTGTACGCCGCTTTCTAGCGACTTACGCGCGAATCGCGCTAAGTTGCTTTTGGGAACCAGCAGCGGAGGGGACTATGCAGAAGATATCGACTGCCTTGGTACTTGCAATCGGGGTTGGTCTTTTATGTTGCCAGGGTGCAGGTGCCGTTCCTGCGGATGCATCTGCCATTGAGAACGCGGCTGCGGCCAATTCGACTGTGGAGCATACCCAGTTTTTCATGGCACGTACGCGGCACGGATTTGTGAAATGCTATCGCGAGTTCATCATCGGCCCGTACGGGTGCCATCACTGGTATTACTGGTGATCCGTCATCAGTGCGTTGCAGCTTCCAATGTCATCGCCCGGCTTGACCGGGCGATCTGGTCACCCCCGGACTTTCGAATGAAAGGATCGGCGCTATTCACGGAGTTACTAGATGTCCCGCTCGAAGCGGGGCACGATGTCAAAAACGGAATTAATCGTCGCAGGCGTAGGACTGGAGGGCTCCGGCCAGTTGGGTTTTGGACCAGCAATTTCTAAGTCGCCGGTCTCCGAAATGCCGCGACAGGACCTCCTTCTCCTGCCTAAGGTTCATCGTTAAGGCTCCAGCACAAGCGTGCCGGCGCGATATTGCCAGTGAACCTGCGACAGGAATGACATGCCCAGCAGGTTCTGCCGGAGAGAGTCATCCGGGAGCACCACGGCGGCGACGTTGTAGGCTTTGAGGTCGCCGAGTTCGACGCGTTCGAGCGTAATCGGCGCCCCGGCGACGATGCCATTCGCAGTCGACATCCGTGCAGTGTAGTCGCGTGGAATGAGGTTGAAGCCCAGCCGCCAAGCTTCGCTCTCGCGTAACGCGATCACGGTGGCGCCCGTATCGACCAGGAAGGCGACGCGTCGACCGCTGATCTGGCCGTCGACCGAGAACTGGCCATTGGGACTGCGCGGGATCGAGATCGAGCGCGCATATGTCACCTCGGGCGTCGTTCTCGCGACGACCACCGGCTCCGGCTCGGCCTGCGCGCGCTGATGCTGGATCATGCGCGGAACCGCAGCGGCCGCCAGCAGAACGAGGACGGCAAATACCAAAATGTGCTGCATGCAAGACGCCCCGTGGACCCGCGGGCGATCCATGCACATGGCACCTCAGCATCGCACTAACACATTGCCGGACAACCGATTGTTTGCGTCGCATTGGATAATTTCCCCGCAACGCGATCGCTAAAATTGAGCACAATCGCCGCGTACCTGGAGCACCACCACCACCACGATCACGAGCGACGCGGCTTGGCGCGCCGGGTCGGCGGCGCTGCAACCGGATCGTCGGGCCAGGGATGGCGCGGGTAGCGCCCGCGCATTTCTGACTTCACGGCAGCGTAACTGCCGCGCCAAAAATTCGGCAGGTCGCGCGTCACCTGCACCGGACGATGGGCAGGCGACAAGAGTTCGATCACCAACGGCACGCGCCCGCCGGCAATCGCGGGATGGCGGTCAAGGCCGAACAGTTCCTGCACGCGAATGGCGAGCTTGGGGCCTTCTTCCGATCCGTAATCGATAGGCAGCCGCGAGCCGGAAGGCGCTTCGAAATGCGGGGGCGCCTCCGTTTCGAGACGGCGCCGCAGCCGATGCGGCAGCAGAGCGAGCAAGGCGCTCTCCAGTTCCGATGCCGAAAGCGTCGCGAGTGCCGTCTTTTCTGCGAGCAGCGGCGCGAGCCAATCTGCCGCCGTTGCCGCGAGCGTCGTATCCGAAAGGTCCGGCCAGTCTTCGCCCTCGGCGCGGCGCAGGAACATCACGCGGTCGCGCCATTGCCGCAGTGGCCTTGTCCAAGGCAGCCGGTCGATGCCCGCGCGTGCGATCGCGACGGCAAGTTGTACGGCCGTATCTGCGCTCGGCGTGACGGCGAAGGGCTGTTCCGACAGCACGAGAGCGCCAAGCCGTCGCGTCGTTCGGCCTCGGAGCGTCGGGTTTTCGGGATCGCAGGCGACCTCTTCGCGCGTCTCGATGCGTTCGGCAAAGCGCATCTCGATCTCGCCCAGCGTGATCGCCGCCGCCAGCGTGATCCGGCCTTGCGCGGCAGTGCCGACGACCTCCGCGACCGCGAGATAAGGTTCGCGCGCGAGCGGCGAGGCAGGGTCCAGCATCGCGCCCCGCCCATTGGCCATCAGATAGCCGCCCGCAGCGCCGCCGCGACCCTTGGCGATCCGCTCGGGATAGGCGAGCGCAAGGATTGCGCCGGGCGATACCGCGTTGGGTGGAACGGCGCTCGACGGCGCTCCGCGCTTTTTTATCGTGGTTTCGCGAATACCGCGGGAGGCAGCAGCGGCCGCCATCTCTGACCAGCGTCTTGCCATGCCGCGGGCGTCTTCCCCGCGCGCGGAGCGGTCGCGGCGCAGCATCTCGACGCGCTGGCCAAGGTCGGTGTCACTGCCGCCAAGGCCGCGTTCGCTGACAATGGCCGCGATCTCCGCGGCGAAGTGACCTTTGCCTTCTCGGCTCGCGTCAATGACCATGCGCGCAAGTCGCGCCGGCAGCGGCAGCCGGTTGAGCGCCTTGCCTTCTTGCGTGATCCGGCCGGTGGTATCGATGGCGCCGAGGTCGAACAGCAACTCTCGCGCTTCCTTGAGGGCCGCGGCCGGCGGCTGATCGAGAAACATGAGCTGCGCAGGTTCACGCACGCCCCACTGCGCAAGGTCGAGCACCAGCGAGGAGAGATCGGCGGCAAGGATTTCGGGCTGCGGATAGGCCGGCATCGCCCCGGTCTCTGCTTCGTCCCACAACCGGTAACAGATGCCCGGCTCGACCCTGCCCGCACGACCGCGGCGCTGGTCCGCGGCGGCACGCGACACCCGCACCGTTTCGAGACGGGTGAGGCCGACCGCCGGCTCATAGCGTGGCACCCGGGCAAATCCGCAATCGATCACCACGCGCACGCCGTCGATCGTGATCGAGGTCTCGGCAATCGACGTCGCAAGCACGACCTTGCGCCGTCCCCGGGGCGAAGGCGCAATGGCACGATGCTGCGCCTCGGCATCGAGCGCACCGAACAGGACAACGATGTCGACATTCGGATCGGAGACGCGCTCGCGCACGAGCCGTTCGCTGCGGCGGATTTCTCCGGCGCCGGGCAGAAAGGCGAGGATTGACCCTGTATCCGTGCGCAGCGCCTGCAGCACCGCATCGATGACCTCGGCCTCGATCGGGCATGCCGGATTTCGACCCAAGTAGCGGGTCTCGACCGCAAAAGCCTTTCCCTCGCTTTGCGATCACCGGGGCTTCGCCCAGCGCTTTGGCAATGCGGGCGCCGTCGATCGTCGCCGACATGACTAGCAGCCGCAGTTCCTCGCGCAGCCCTTGTTGCGCGTCCCGCGCCAAGGCGAGCCCAAGATCGGCATCCAGCGAGCGTTCGTGGAACTCGTCGAACAGAACAGTTCCGACACCGTCCAGTGCTGGGATCTTCGAGAATAAGTGCCGTGAAAATACCCTCGGTGATCGACCTCGATCCGGGTGCGGCGCGACACCTTCGACCCGAAGCGCGCCCGGTAACCCACGGTGTCGCCGACCCGCTCGCCGAGGGTGACTGCCATCCGCTCGGCAGCGGCGCGGGCGGCGAGCCGGCGCGGCTCCAGCACCAGAATTTTCTGACCACCAAGCCAGGGCTGGTCGAGAAGCGCGAGCGGCACCCGCGTCGTCTTGCCGGCGCCGGGCGGGGCGACCAGGACCGCGGTCGCGCCGCGCGCCAGCGCGGCCTCGAGCTCTGGCAGCGCCGCTTCGATCGGCAAGGGCGGCAGCGCGGTCGCGGCGGACTTGTTAATCATTTCTCCAAACGTTCCACCGCGAGGGCCTCGTCAGGGCTATGAGCTTTGTTTCAGTCCGATGGCGACGACGCCGCCGTTAACCGGGAACCGTTTAGCTTTCATTCCCACCGCCGTCGGCTCAATCGACGCAGGTTCCGGCACCGATGCGATTCTTGCTTCCTCACTTCCACACCGTGCAACCTGTGCCGAAGCGGGACACGATGAGCAATTCGAGAGGCCGCGTCGATTGGGCCGACTACGCCAAAGGCTTCTGCATCATCATGGTGGTGATGATGCACTCGACGCTCGGGGTCGAGGAGGCCGCCGGCCGCGAAGGCTTCATGCATGCCGTGGTGGCCTTTGCAAAGCCGTTCCGGATGCCGGATTTCTTCCTGATTTCGGGGCTGTTCCTGTCCCGCGTGATCGACCGCGACTGGCGCACTTACCTCGATCGCAAAGTCGTGCATTTTGGTTATTTCTATGTGCTGTGGGTGACGATCCAGTTCGGCGTCAAGGCGCCGCTATTTCGCCGCCGCAGCACGGCTGGCCCTATGTCGCCGCAGCAATATGCGCTGGCCTTCATCGACCCGTTCGGAACGCTGTGGTTCATCTACCTGCTGCCGATCTTCTTCGTGGTCGCGAAGGCGACGCGGCGACCTGCCGCCGGTTCGTGGTTTGGCTGGTCGCGGCAGCGCTGCAGATCGGCCCAGATCGACACCGGCTGGACGGCGATCGATGAGTTCGCCGGACGCCTCGTCTATTTCTACACCGGCTACATCATGGCGCCGCAGGTGTTCGCCCTCGCGGCGGCGGTGCAGGCGCCGCCCGCTCGTGGCGCTGCTTGGCCTTGCGCTGTGGGCCGTCCTCGAGGCGGCACTGGTCTATGCGGGGCTTTCGGGGCTGCCAGGGTCGTCGCTCGCGCTCGGCCTCGTCGGCGCCTGCGGCCGTGGTCTCGGTCGTCCGCGCTGATGGCCAGGGCGAAGCTTTTCGACCCGGTCCGTTATTGCGGCGAGCATTCGATCGTCATCTATCTCGCCTTTTTCCTGCCGATGGCGGTGACGCGCAGCCTGCTGCTGCGCACCGGGATCATCGGTGATGTCGGCGTGATGGCTATCGTGATCACCGCTGCCGGCGTCGTCGGCGCGCTCGCATGGTGGTGGGCGGCACGCAATACGCGCGCAAGCTTCCTGTTCGAGCGGCCGCGCGCATTCTGGCTCGCTCCGCCGTTGGGGTTGCAGCCGGCGGAGTAGTCCTTTCGGCAGGCCCGAGGGGGTGATATGCCGGGTGTGACGCCATAGATCAGCGGCACCCATGCCAGCGCTCGCCCCCAACGCCCCCGCCCTTCAACGCAAGCTCGGAAAGGGCGACCATGTCTTCCTGATCGACGGGTCCTCGTTCATCTTCCGCGCCTACTTTGCAATGTTCAAGGCGGCGCAGAGCCGTGGCCGCAGTTTTACGCGTTCCGACGGCGTGCCGACCGGGGCGGTGTTCACCTTCTGCAATATGCTGTGGAAGCTGTTGCATGAAGGCCTGAACGGCATCATGCCGACCCATGTCGCGGTGGTGTTCGACTATTCCGGCAAAAGCTTCCGCAACGACATCTATTCTGACTACAAGGGGCACCGCCCCGAGCCGCCCGATGAACTGGTGCCGCAGTTTCCGCTGATGCGGGACGCGGTGCGCGGGTTCGGCCTGATCCCGGTCGAGCAGCCGGGCTTCGAAGCCGACGATTTGATCGCGACCTATTCGCGCATCGCGCTCGAAGCGGGCGCCGACGTTTCGATCATCGCCGGCGACAAGGATTTGATGCAGCTCGTGCGGCCGGGCGTCACCATGTTCGATCCGATGCCCGGCAACGAGCGCCGCATCGGGCCGGATGAAGTCGTGGAAAAGTTCGGCGTGCCGCCCGAAAAGGTCGTCGAGGTCCAGGCGCTGATCGGCGACCCGACCGACAACGTGCCGGGCGTCCCCGGCATCGGTCCTAAAACCGCGGCACAGCTGATCGGCGAATATGGCGATCTCGAAACGCTGCTCGCGCACGCCGCCGAGATCAAGCAGGAGAAGCGCCGGCAGGCGCTGATCGACCATGCCGAACAGGCGCGCGTCTCGAAGCGCCTCGTGCTGCTCGACGATCATGTCGAATTGCAATATGCGCTCGAAGACCTGCCGATGGACGGCCGCGATCCGCGGGCGCTGATCGCCTTCCTGAAAGCGATGGAATTCACCAGCCTGACGCGGCGCGTCGGCGAGGCGACCGGCACCGATCCGAACATGATCGATGCCGACCCCGTATTTCGCGCTGGCGCGGCTCCCGTTTCGGAGGGTGCGCCATCAGCCACAGCGGCGCCGTCGGCCCAGGTGAATGCCGTCGGCCAAATGTCCCTCGGCCTTCCTTCCGTGGGGACAGACCGCCGGCGCACGACTGCGCAACGTAGCGAGGTCGCTACGCCGCCTGCACTCGCCCGCGAACGCGCGGGAGATGCCGCCGGACAGAAAATCGATCGCAGCGCCTATGAGACGGTCAGCGATCCCGGCGCGCTCGCCCAATGGATCGCTCAAGCGACCGAGCAGGGCTTCGTCGCCGTCGATCTCGTCACCACATCGCCGGATCCGATGATCTCGGCGCTGCTCGGCATTGCGCTTGCGCTCGGACCGAACAGGGCCGCCTACATACCGCTCAGCCATCGTGCCGGCACCGACCTGCTCGCCGAGGCTGGCGTCGCTGCCGGCCAGATCAACGAACGCGACGCGCTCGATCTGCTCAAGCCGCTGTTCGAAGATGCCGGCGTGCTCAAGATCGGTCACGGCCTCAAGCAGGACGCGCTGGTGCTCGCGCGTCACCGCACTACGCTCACGGCATTCGACGACATCATGCTGATGTCCTACGTGCTCGATGCCGGCCGCGGCGATCATGATCTTGCCGCGCTCGCGCATCGCCATCTCGGCCACGCGGTGCTCAACCGCGCCGAGCTCGTAGGCAAGGGCAAAGCGCAGATCCCGTTCGCGGCCGTCGAGATCACGCGTGCCTGCCCGTTCTGCGCCGAAATCCCCGATGTGATTCTGCGGCTCTGGCGGGTGTTGAACGTACGCCTCGTCGCCGAGCACATGATGACGGCCTATCAGACGCTCGAACGTCCGCTGGTCGGCGTGCTTGCTTCAATGGAGCGGCGCGGCATCTCGATAGACTCCGACGTGCTGTTGCAGCTGTCGGGCGATTTTGCCCGTGAGGCGGCGGCACTGGAGACGGAAATCCAGGACATGGCCGGCGAGCCGCTCAATCCCGGCAGTCCGAAGCAGCTCGGCGATATTCTGTTCGGCAAAATGAAACTGCCCGGCGGACGGAAAACGAAGACCGGCGCCTGGTCGACCTCCGCCTCGGTCCTTGATGACCTCGCCGAAGAAGGCCATCCGCTCCCGACCAAGATTCTTGACATGGCGGCAGATCACCAAACTTCGTTCGACCTACACGGACCTGCTGCCGTCCTTCGTCAATCCCGACACCGGGCGCGTGCACACCGACTATGCGCTGGCCGCCACCACCACGGGCCGGCTGTCCTCCTCGGAGCCCAACCTGCAGAACATCCCCATTCGCACCGAAGAGGGCCGCAAGATCAGGCGCGCCTTCATTGCGGTCCCAGGCACCAAGCTGGTCTCGGCCGATTATTCGCAGATCGAACTGCGGCTCCTCGCCGAGATCGCCGAGATCGAAGCGCTCAAACGCGCGTTCCGCGACGGTGTTGATATTCACGCGCTCACCGCGTCGGAGATGTTCGGCATCCCCGTTGCCGGGATGCCCGGCGAAGTGCGACGGCGCGCCAAGGCGATCAATTTCGGCATCATCTACGGCATCTCGGCATTCGGCCTCGCCAACCAGCTTGGCATTCCGCGCGATGAGGCGGCGGCCTACATCCGGAAATATTTCGAGCGCTTCCCCGGCATCCGTGCCTTCATGGATCAGAGCAAGGAAGCCTGCCGTCGCAATGGTTATGTCACCACGCTGTTCGGCCGCAAATGTCATTACCCGGACATCACCGCGTCAAACCCATCGATTCGCGCCTTCAATGAGCGCGCTGCGGTCAATGCCCGCCTCCAGGGCACCGCCGCCGACATCATCCGCCGCGCCATGGTCCGCATGGACGAAGCGCTTGCCAAGGAGCGGCTCGCCGCGCAGATGCTGCTGCAGGTCCACGACGAGTTGATCTTCGAGGTCCCGGAGGCGGAGATCGACGCCACGCTTCCGGTGATCAAGCGCGTCATGGAGCAGGCGCCGCTGCCGGCGGTCGCACTCTCGGTCCCTCTGGAGGTCGAGGCCCGCGCGGCGGAGAATTGGGACGCGGCGCACTGAACGCGCTTAGGCGAGGGCCACGTCTGCTGACAGTTACGCGCGGCTGGTACACGGAATCTCAGAAGAGTGATTATCGAGCGATGCCCTCCCCCTCACCCGTCGGGCCTTCGGCCCTCCCACCCCTCTCCCCCTCCCGCCCGGGCGCAACGGGCTAATCTCGAGAGACTCGGCGGGAGGGGGAGAGGGAAGAGGAAGCGCACGCGACTGCGGGCGCTTTCGAGGGTGAGGGGGTGGGCGCGCTCTGATTGACCGACCTCTGAAAATCGGTAGTAGGGCAATGTGACAACGAGGTGCGATGTGCAGGCGGCCGGTTCACAAACCAAGCTGCGCAGCGGCGCGGAGTATTTGCGGGCACTGAAAGACGGGCGCCGCGTCTTTGTTGACGGCGAAGCCGTCCGGGACGTCACCGCGCACCCGGCCTTTAGTGGCGCCGCGGCGAGCATCGCCAACCTGTTCGACATCGCTGCGGCCCCTGAAAATCGCGGGCTGATGACCTACCCGTCGCCGGCCACCGGGGCGCCGGTTTGGCGGGCTTGGCAAATCCTGAAAAATCACGACGACCTGCGGGCGAAGCGGCTTGCCGCCGAAAAATGGGCGGAGGCGAGCTTCGGCCTGATGGGACGCACACCCGATCACGTCGCCGGATTCATTGCTGGCTATGCGGCAAAGCCCGAATTATTCGCGGCAGCCGGCCAGCATTTTGCCGACAACATCTCACGGCTCTACGCGCATTTGCGCGACAACCATCTTTATGTCGCCTATGCGATCGTTCCGCCGCAAATCGACCGCAGCAAGCCCGCGCATGCGCAGAAGGACCCGACGCTGCACGCCGGCGTCGTCAAGGAGCGCGATGACGGCATCGTCGTCTCGGGCGCCCAGCAGCTCGCGACCGGCGGCGTGTTCGCCGATTATCTGCATCTGAGCTGCATTCATCCGTTGCGGCCCGGCGACGAGGCTTACGCCAATGGCCTCATCATTCCGATCGATACGCCGGGCCTGAAACTTTACTCGCGGCGTCCGTTTGCCGAAGCGGCGAAGAACGCGTTCGATTATCCGCTCAGCAGCCGGTTCGACGAGAGCGACAGCCTGTGCATCTTCGACAACGTTTTCGTGCCGTGGGAGAACGTCTACATCTACCGCAATGTGCAGATCTGCGCAGACCAGTGGCGCAAAACACCGGCGCATTTTTACGGCAATCACCAGGCCCAGTGCCGTTATCGGTGAAGCTCCGCTTCATGCTCGGCCTCGCGCAGCGCATGAACCAGATGACGGGCAACGACGCCAATCCGGCGGTGCAGGTCGAGATGGGCGGCCTAGCCGCCCTCGCCGCGATCGTCGAGAACATGCTGCTTTCGCACGAGGCGACGGCGCAGATTGACGCCGAGGGCGTGCTATGGCCGTCGCAGACCGGCCTCTATTCGATCATGGCAATGCAATCGGAGTTCAACGGCCGCATGCTCGAGACAATTCGCGAACTCGCCGGCGCCGCGATGATCACTTTGCCCTCTTCCGTGCACGACTTCGACAATCCGGAGATGGCGCGAGATATCGAGAAATACATGCAGTCGGCGAGTACGCCGGCGCGCGAAAAGATCGCGCTGCTGCGAATGGCGTGGGATTTTCTCGGCACCGAATTCGGCAGCCGCCATGCCCAGTATGAAAAGTTCTATGGCGGCGCCTCTTTCGTCATCAAGCAGAACGTGAACCGGTTCTACGACTACAAGCGCGCCGCCGCGATGGTCGATGCGGCGCTGGCACTGCCGCCCGTGCGTCCGTGAGACAAAATCTTTCTCTCCTTTGCGGGAAAACGCTCGCGTTCGGCACTTCAGTCTCGGGCCAGTAGGGTGGGCAAAGGCGCGCTCTTCGCGCGCCGTGCCCACGTGTTCTGATCGTCAGAACGATGTCTCGTTACAGACGTGCTCGCATTGAAGGTGGTGTCTTCTTCTTCACCGTCACGCTCACCGACCGATCGAGTGACCTGTTGGTTCGGCACATCGAGAGATTGCGGCGCATCTACGCTTTGGTGCAACAACGCCAACCCTTCGAAACCGTCGCGGTTTGCATGCTGCCTGACCATATTCATGCCATTTGGCAGCTTCCTCCAAGTGACAGCGATTTTCCGTTGCGCTGGAGCCTAATCAAAAGCGGGTTTTCGCGAGGATTGCCTTTCGATGTCCCCCGAACCGCGAGCAAGTCTGTGCAACGCGAACGTGGCCTTTGGCAGCGGCGCTATTGGGAGCACGCGATCCGCGATGATGCCGACTTTGAGCGTTACGTCGGTTACATTCATTTCAATCCCGTAAAACATGAACTCGTTAGTCGCGTGAGCGATTGGCCGTACAGTAGTTTCAAGCAATATGTCCAGCGGGGCGAACTGCCAGCCGATTGGGGCGGCGATACGAGAAGCCTGGCCGGCCTGTACGGAGAATAATCTTACCCGAGCAAGTCTGTTGCGACCAAGTCCGTGCTCGTCCGCGTGGGCACGGCGCGAAGAGCGCGCCTTTGCCCACCACGCTCGCTTCGGTCTCGGGCAAGTAAGAGACAGTTCGGCCCTTTCGATGCGAGCGAAATTAATATAAGGTTCAATCCTGAGCTGCCAGCGGGACGTGCCGAACTCCTGTCGATTATCGGCAGCGCGAATGCCCACGGCGGGCCTGCATTGCAACATCACGTCAGGCAAGTTTGTGCGGGCGCCACCCGGCCCCGCCTCGCGCGTGCGCGTTTCCCGCACTTCGCAAAACGGGAGGATCATTTCATGGTTCAACATGGTAGATGCGTGCTGACCGGGGTGGCGCTCGTTACGCTTGCAGTATCGATTGCGACGCCTGCGCTGGCGCAGAATGTGACGACGGCCGCGGGGCCTGCCGCCAGCGGATCACAGGTTAACGGTATCCCGGACTTTTCCGGCGTATGGCTTCATCCGTCATTTCCCTGGTTCGAGCCGCCGGCATCTGGTCCCGGTCCGGTGACGAACAGGTCGCACTGGCCGCAGCGGCCCGGCAACGATTCGGGGACGTTGGCTCTTCCGCCCCTTCCCCCGGGCCTGGAAGGCGTGAGCGACTACGACCAGCTAGTCGGAGATTATACCAATCCGATCTTGCAGCCGTGGGCGGCAGAGGTGGTGAAAAAGTTTGGCGAAATGTCGCTGGCCGGCATCACCTACGGGAACCCGTCTAACCAGTGTTGGCCCGAACCGATGCCGTTCCTTTTCAAGCGTTTCTTGATGCAGTTCATTCAGCAGCCGGACAAAATCACGATTTTTTATAGTGAAGATCACGAAGTCCGTTGGATACGTCTGAACGAACCTCATCCAAAGCCGCTCAAGTCGTCGTGGCATGGAGATTCGGTCGGCCGTTACGAAGGCGATACGCTGGTGATTGATACCGTCGGCGTAAGCACCGATCACCCATATGGGATGCTCGACTTGTTCGGCACGCCCTACACCAAGTCTTTGCATATCATCGAACGCTATCGGCTGCGTGACTACGATGACGTGAAGGACGCGATCGAGCGAAACAAAAAGAACAATTGGCTATTCATGGGCGATGTGTTCAGCCAGCACCGAGGCAAGTTCTTGCAAGTGCATGTGACGATTGAAGACGATGGCGCCTTCACCACGCCCTGGACCGCGACCCTGACCTATGTGCCAGGCCAGGAAAACCATCTGCCGGAAGAGGTCTGTGCCGAAAACATTCAGCAATACTATTACAAAAACGAAACCGACCTGCCGCGCGCCGACAAGCCGGACTTTTGAAGTGAACCGTTTACGGCCAGGTTAGTCACCGTGTCTGTCGGGCGCCAGATTCAGTCTGGCGCCGTAAACGCATAAGCAGGAGTAAGGACCGTAGACGGTAGACGCGGTAACGGGTCATCTTCAACGAGCTTTGGTTGCGGCAGCACGCCAGCTTGTCCTTCGATCCCGCTTCGTTGCTACCGCCCTGCGCCGTGTTTCAGCGCCTCACCCCACTTTGCCGTGATGCCACGTGCGTCCTCGTGCGACAGCGCCGAGAGCTTGGGAAACCGGTCGCTCCAGGCGAACGGCTTCACCGCCTCGATGATCAGCTTCGAATGCGCGGTGATGCCGCGCGCCTTCAGTTCCGGCGGGATGCGCGGGTCGAGCGCGGAGCTCCAGGCATTCCTGATCACATCGACCTGTTCCGAAGGTTCGCAGCGCGTCGCTACCGCCCACATCACCTCGGCGAGATCGGACGGGTCGACGTCATCGTCCACCACGACGACGAGCCGTCCCATGTAGCTGTTGGCCGCCGCGATCAGCGCGGCGCGCTTGGCGTGGCCGTCATAACGCTGGCGCAGCGCCACCACCGTCATCAGCTGGGAGACATGCTGCCACACGCCGGCAATATCGGTGACGCCGGCTGCCTCCAGATTGCTCCAGATGCCGGCCGCGCGCAGCGGGAGGCCGAAATGAAAGCGCGGCGGCTTCATCGGCGGCGAGCCGAGCAGGATCGGGTCATCACGGTGATGGATGGCGCCCACCGCCATCACCGGGCAGGGCCGCCGGTCCGCTGCGAAATAGCCGGTGAACTCGCCGAACGGCCCTTCCATCAGCGATGTCTCGGGAAACGGCAGCAGCCGGCCCTCCAGCACGATCTCGGCATCGGCGGGGAGCGGCAGACCGGTGACCGGGCCGGATGCACGGAGATCGGCGCGCCTTTGATTGCGCCGGCGAACTCGTATTCCGAGACGCCCGCGGCAAGATACTCGAAACCGGCGACGAACAGCGCCGGGTCCGGGCCGCACACCACTGCGATCGGACAAGCCTCTCCGCGCTGCCAATATTTTCGCGCGATGATCGCGCCGTGCCTGCCTTCATGGTCGAACTGGATGGTGACGGTCGCCGCGTCGTGGACCTGAACGCGGTAGATCGAGGCATTGATCCAGCCGCCGTCGGGGTCACGCATGACGACGAGGCTGCCGGTCCCGATATAGGGGCCGCCATCCTCGCGATGCCAGACCGGCGCCGGGAACCGCGACAGATCAACCCCGTCGCCGCGTAACGAATTCTCAAGCCATGCCGGATTTGCGATTTCAACCGCTTTTCTCGGCTCCAGCGCCGTTCGCTTCGCCATCCATGCGCGCAACGCATCGAGCGGACGCAAGCTTGGATCGACGCCGAGCGCAAGCGCCGCCCGTTGCGCATTGGTCACCGCATTGGTGAAGATGCGGAAGCCGGGCGCAAACCCCTCGATGTGATCGAACAGCAGCGCCGGGCAATTGGGCAAGCCGGCCGCGACTTCGGTGATGCCGCCAATCTCGTGATGCGGATCGGCGCCCCTGATCCGGCGTAGCGCACCGAGCGCATCGACCGCAGAGATGAAATCGCGAAGGTCCTTGTACGCCACCCTGGCCTCATCGACCGGTGCCAAGGCGGGATGCGTTCAACTTGAAACGCCGCCCGCTCGGCTGCCTTTGACTTTCGGGCATGATCTTGTCCGAAAAGTCTGCAACTTTTCGGGATTGTGCGCCAATCACCCGGGCGCGGCGTGGATCATGTCCTGGGCGCGCCATTCCTGGCCAAGCGCGCCGCTGGTCGGGAAGATCAGCGACTTGATCACGACCGGGACCGCGCCCGAACTCTCCAGCATCTCGCCGACATCGATGAAGTCGAATTGTTTCAGCTCAAGGCCGTCGATGGAGACCACCGGATTGGCGAGCTTCATCTCCTCGCGGAAATGAATACCCATCAGACCGCCGACATCGCCGTCTCCGGCAAGCACGATCGGCAGCCCGCGCGCCAGCATGTCGCCGAGACCGGCCGCGATGCCGCGGCAGAAACCATCGAGCCGCTGGAACGTCGCCGAACCTTTCCAGGCGACGAAGATCGCCACCGGCATCTCGGCATCGGCAAGATCGAGATGACGCAACGCCTTGTTGACCGCGCTGGCCACGGCGCCGGAATCGATCGTCCTCCGAATCGAGCGAAAACTCCGGGGCGATCACCGGCGCGTTGCGCAGCGGCAGCGCATCGAGCGGCGAGACGAAAATCGTGCTGCCGCTCACCTGCGTCGTGTATTGGGACGCGCCAATGACCGTCGCGCGAATCCCTTGCGTCGGGGATTCCAAACGTTTGCCCCAGCGCGCGACCCGTTCGCGTATTTCCACCGCCAACAGCCCGCCGAGATCGCCGAAGTTCGCGGTTTCCCAGCCATAGACGTATTCCGACACGCCGCCGGAAAACATCACCGCCTCGATGGGGCCGGAATAGGCGAGCGGCTCGAGCCGCAAGAGGCCGGTGGCGCCGAGATGCGGGGCATCGCCCTGCATCGCCTCGAACAGGCGGTCAGCCATTCGCGCCGCGAGGTTCTGCGCGTCCTCTGGCGCGAGCGGGGCGCCGATTTCGAGGTTGAGGCCGAGGTCGGCGCCGAAGCGGCGGCCCGCTTCCTCCAGGCGCGTAATCCGGCCCGCCTCGTCGGTGCACACCAGCCGCGCGCCGACATCGACCGCGGTGATGGCGATCACCTCGCCGTCAGCACACACGGCGATCTTCGAGGTACCGCCGCCGACATCGACGTTCATCACCGCGTGACCGTCGCTGGATCGAACGGGCGACCGCGCCCGAGCCCATAGGCGGCCATCACCGTTTCAAGACTGTCGCCGGCGCTGACCGCGACGAGCTTGCCGGCCTGCCTGGCGAACAATTCCCCGATGCGGCGGGCATTGCTGCGACGGACCGCGACCCCGGTGAGGATGAACGCACCCGCGTCGATCTCGTCGGGATCGACCATCGCATTCTCGTACTGCCGCTCGAAAAACGCCCCGAGCGCTTCGGCGTCGATGGCGTCCTCCGAGGCATAGGGAGTGAGCAGGATGTCGGACTGGTAAAAGGTCTCGCGCTGGGTAACGACGTAGCGGCTGTCGAGCCGTTCCAGCACGATGCGGGAAAAGACGAGATGTGAGGTGGAGGAGCCGATGTCGACACCGACGCTGAGCAGGCAGATCTCGTCTTCCTCGGCAAGGCTGCGCCCGGTGCTGGAAAAGAAAATGCGCCCGCCCTGTTCGTCCGTTTCGATCTTCACCGCTGATGATCCCGTGTGCCCGGCACTGCCCGGCTT
Source organism: uncultured Alphaproteobacteria bacterium (assembly GCA_963844635.1). GTDB lineage: Bacteria > Pseudomonadota > Alphaproteobacteria > Rhizobiales > Xanthobacteraceae > JAJPKK01. The sequence continues at coordinate 1,389,309 of CAWJPD010000003.1, read as the reverse complement.
GCCAGTCAGCCCGCATTTCGCCCGCTAAACCTTGCCCCTTCAAATGTCATCGCCCGGCCGAGGTCTGCGCCCCTCTTGCGGCGTGGACCTCGTGACCGGGCGATCCAGTAACCACCCAACTGAGGATCGAAGGCAATGATCTCGACTGCCACTCATGGGGTTACTGGATGCCCCGCTTAAAGCGGGGCATGACATCAATGATGAAACCAAGCGGAACCATCACACGCCCTTGGGCAATTCGCCCTTGAAATTCTTGTCGTAGAATTGCGGGTCCATGCGGTTGGCGACGCCCTCGCGCTCTAAAAGCTCGCCGTACTCCTTGGCGATGAACGGGTCCTCCATCCAATAGGGATCGCGGTGCCACCCTCGGTGATGTCCATGCCGGTGTAGTCGGTGTGCGGTTCGCCGGGAGGGCCGGGCTCGCGCCCCGGATTGTGGGGGCCAAACCACGCGGTCAGCCTGAGCGGCTCCTTCGAGCAGCCGAAATGCTGGTGATTCCAGCGTGCGCCGCCCGGCGCCGCCGAGACAAGACCGACCGGCTCGTAATCGACCCGCTTGACGAGGTGGCCCTTGCCGTCTTTCCACGGCGTCACGCCGGCATGCTCAGGCCATGTATAGGTATAGCCTTTGCCCTTGATGCAGACGAGCACGGCCGCCGACGTGTGGGCATGCGCCTTGGAGTAGCGCCCGTTTTCGTGCTGCCCGATCCAAAGATAAAAGGTGTTGCCGGTCATGAACGGCTCGACTCGGCGGAAGCCCGGCGAACGGCGGTTATCGAGCGGCAGGTCGCAATTGACGATGTCGGGAATGAAATTGGTCCGCCGCATGGCGAGCCCGCGCACCGGGTCCGGTTCGATATCGTCCTTGTATTTGTAGAAATCGTCGGCGCCGCTGAAACGGTCGCGGAACTGATAGGGGCAATCGAAGATCGCGCCGACATTGTTGATGAGGTTCATCAGGTTCGGCGCCGTCGTGCCGCCGAGCAGCAGGGCGGGAGCCGAACTCGCATTGACAATGCGGTGCCACGCATTCACCGGGATCGAGAACAGCGATCCCTTCTGCCATTCGAAGACGTGGCGCCGATTGTCGCCGTCGAGCCAGACCTCGGTGGTGCCGCGGCCTTCGACAACGAGGAAAACCTCCTCATATAGATGCTTTTCCGCGTTGAGCGCGCCGGCGCCCGGCACCTCGACGACATAGCAGCCCCATTTGCCCTCGGTGCCGTAAAGCTGGATGTAGGTACCGCGGCCGCCCAGGCGCTTCCATGGCGCGAGCGGCAGGTTCTGCACCTTGCTGACGCCAATATCGCGGAAAATCGGAATGCCCTCCGTCTCCATGAACAGGTCATAGGGCGTCTTCGGCCGGCCGAACTTGCCGAAGCCGGCGCGCTTGCCCGCCGTCGGTTCGTGCCAATGGGAACCGGAAACGTCATGCATGGCGGAATTCCTTCAGCTGTCGGTCACCGGCTTATAGCACCTGCCGGAGCAGTTATTCCGTCGGCAATGCCCCCTCATAGCTCTTCTGGTAGAATTCCGGGTTCATCCGGTTTTCGGCGCCGTTGTGAACGAGCGCCTCGCCATATTCCTTCGCGATGAACGGGTCCTCCATCCAATACGGGATGGCGGTGCCGCCCTCGGGGATATCCATCGCCGCGTAATCGGTGTGGGTCTCGCCGGGCGGACCTGGCTCGCGGCCGAGCGCGTTCGGGCCGAACCAGGCCGTGAGGCGAAGGGGGCCGGGCGAGACGCCGAAATGCTGGTGAAACCAGCGTGCGCCGCCCGGCGCGGCCGAAACAAGGCCGACCGGTTCGTAATCGACCCGCTTGACGAGATGCGCCTTGCCGTCCTTCCACGGCGCGACACCGGCCTGCTCGGGCCACGTATAGGTGTAGCCCTTGCCCTTCAGGCAGACCAACACGGCGGCCGAGGTGTGGGCATGGGCCTTCGAGTAGCGGCCATTCTCGTGCTGCGCGATCCACAAGTAGAACGTGTTGCCCGTCATGAATGGCTCGATGCGCCGATATCCAGGGGAGCGGCGGTTATCGAGCGGCAGGTCGCAATTGACGATGTCGGGAATGAAATTGGTGCGCCGCATCGCAAGTCCGCGCACAGGGTCCGGCTCGATATCGTCCTTGTATTTGTAAAAATCGTCGGCGCCGCTGAAGCGGTCGCGGAACTGATAGGGACAATCGAAGATCGCGCCGACATTGTTGATGAGGTTCATCAGGTTCGGCGCCGTGGTGCCGGCGAGCAGCATTGCGGGGGCCGAACTCGCATTGACGATGCGGTGCCAGGCATTCACCGGGATCGAGAACAGCGATCCCTTCTGCCACTCGAAGACGTGGCGGCGGCTGTCGCCGTCGAGCCAGACTTCGGTCGTGCCACGGCCGTCGATGACGAAGAAGATTTCCTCATAAAGATGCTTCTCCGGATTGAGCGCGCCGGCGCCCGGGACCTCCACGACATAGCAGCCCCATTTGCCCTCGGTGCCGTAAAGCTGGATGTAGGTGCCGCGGCCGCCCATGCGCTTCCAGGGCGCGAGCGGCAGATTCTTGTACCTTGCTGACGCCGATATTCCGGAAGATCGGCAGGCCTTCCGCTTCCATGAACAGGTCATAGGGCGTCTTCGGCCGGCCGAACTTGCCGAAGCCGGCGCGTTTGCCGGCCGTCGGTTCGTGCCAATGGGAACCGGAAACGTCATGCATGGCGGGTCCTTCGCGTTTAGCGCATGGCTGCCGGGCAACCACGCTGGTTCTTAAGTCGGCAGCTTCGCTTTCAATAATTCGGCGAGCGGTTTCGTCGCATCGGCGAGTGCCGCCGGATCGACAGGGATGCGGCGCTCGATCAGCCTCCGGGTTGTCGCAATGTCGCGCTGCGCGTTGATGCCAAGCGCGTAGGCGATCGACGATCCCAAAAGTTCGAACACGACGCTCGTCGCGGCGCCGTTGCGCCGAACCCGGCACTCCGGCTGTGGCGGTGGTGCGCCGACGCCCTGGATATAAAGATCGAATTGCTCGGTCCAGAACGAAGGAACGCTGCGATAAGCATCGTGGCCGCCGGCCGCATTGCGGCCCGCGACGGCGCCCTGGTCCTGGGCGTGCCGCCAGTCTTCCTGACGCACGAGGCCATGCGGACCCGGAAAGCGGACCACGTCCCCAGAAGCGAATATTCTCGGATCCGAGGTGGCGCAATGCTGGTCGACGATGATGCCCTGATCGGTCTTCAGACCAGCAGCGGCTGCAAGCCGGTCATCGGGAATGGCGCCGGCGCCAACGACGACGAGGTCGGCGACGAGGACGCCTTCGCTGCCGTCGCTCGTCCTGAGCGCGATGCGTCCGTCCGGCTCGGCCTGTACATAGGTCAAGACGGCATTCGAGCCGGATGTCGACGCCGCGCTTACGGTGGGCCGCGTCGATCACGGCAGACGTCTGTTCATCACAGACGCGCGCGAGGATGCGTGGCAACATCTCGATGACAGTGACTTTCACGCCAAGCTCGGCAGCGGAAGCCGCCACTTCAAGCCCGATCAGGCCGCCGCCGACGACCACGAGATGCTGCGCGGCCCGCAGTTCGGCGGCGAGCACGTCGGCATGCGCTTCGGTGCGCAGGTAATGCACGCGCGGCGTACCGAGCGGCAGTAGCGGGACCTGGCGCACCGACGAGCCGGTGGCGATGACGAGCGCATCGTAATGAAAGCGACGCCCGCTCATGGTGACGACTTCCTGCGCGGCGCGGTCGATCCCGGTGCATTGCGTGCTGGATTGAAGGCTCACGCCGTGTCCGGCGAGAAGCTTCGGCCCCGCGATCGGGGCATCGGCGGCGCGGGCCTTGCCGAGCAGCACGGCCTTCGACAAAGGCGGACGCTCATAAGGTTCGCAGGGTTCGTCCGAAAGTAGCGTCACGCCGGCAGCCGGATCGCGACGCTTCGCCTCGATCGCCGCGAAAACGCCGGCCGGGCCGCCGCCGATGATGACGATGTTCCGCTGCGTCATCGCAGGTCACGCGCGCAAGGCAGTCAGCATGTCCGCGATATAGTCCTCGCCGCTTGCGATCACCAGCATCAGTGACCATGGGCGCAGTTGCGCCAGCGTTTTCGCCAGCACCTCGTCGCTCGCCGAACCGCCACCCAGGATCAAGCCGGTGGTGTTGACCCGCTTGACACTGCACGCCTCCCCGATCAGCGCAGCGGCTTGCGCGTTCTCGCCCGCGGTCGTCACCATGACGACGAGGTCGGCGGCATTCACCTCGTCGATCAGATCCTTGGTACGCCCGGCGAGATCGCTGAGCCATCCCTGCATGGAAAAGCCGGCGGCGGGCGGCGCAGCCGCAAATGCGGAGGCGGTGAAAAACGTCGCGTTATTCCATGGCGATTGCGCGAGATGCTTGACGAGCGCTTCGCTCTTGCGATCGAGCGCAATCACCTTCACCCGCCGCGGCAGCGCGTTCGGGGCATTGATCCGGAACCGCGATTCGGCCGCGCTCGACATCCGCGCGCTTTCGCTTGAGCCGAAACGCCACGGAGCGCCCGCATCGCTTAAGTGTTGGTCCGCCATCGGCCTTATCTCCCGCGGATCACACCGAGGCGGGGGCAGTGCCGGGCTGCGCCATCAGCGCCTCCCGAGCGGCGTCCTTGAATGCGCAGTCGCGCGGCAGGACGACAGCCGCCGAGCGCACCCTTTGGTGGACCGGATCGACTCCGGGCGGGATCTCGTCCTTGTCCATCTGCGCCTTGATCGAGCGCAACAGCCGATGCCGCGCCATGATGATCCCGTTGTCGGTGGAAACGAGATTCTCCTTGGTGCGATCGACGATCGGCCCCATGCTTTCCTGGACCGAGGCGTCCTGCATCCCAAAGCCCTCGACACCGCTATAGCTGCGCCCCTCCTTCTGCGCGGCGCGGTCCATCAGATAGTCATTGTCCTTGTTGGCCATCGGGCGGAACGTGCCCGGAATGTTCCTGACGTGAATCCCCTTGCCGTCCCGCATCGCCGCAACCTCGGCGGCGGTCAGCTCGCGCGTGGGGTGATAATCGAAGCTCCAGGTCCAGCAATTCTCGTCGTCGATCGGTATCCAGAAATGCCCGTGGACCGAGTGGTTGCCGCGCGGCGGGATCATGGTGAAGGTCGGCATCACCCATTGCGTGATGCGCCAGTAATATTGTTCGTTCTCGGCATTGCGGCGCGCGCCGATGTAGAGGCCACCGGCGCTTTCGACGACTTCGAATACCGGGCGCGAGTCGGCAAGGTTGTACTGGTTGCCCTTTGCGCCCTTGAACAGCGGGTCGGAATTGAGGTCGCCACGATGGAGGAACGAGACGTGGCTCGAATCGATGCCGCCTTCCATCGCCTGGAGCCAGTTCGACTCCTGAGTGCGCTTGGAAACGAAGCGATGCGCCGGCGGGACGTGTGCGAACTCGTATTCCGGCAGTGGCGGTCGTTTCTCCGGAGGCCCCATGTAGGTCCATACCAAGCCGCCCTGCTCGATAAGCGGGTAGGATTTCAGCTTGATCCTCTTGCAGAAGCCGCTTTCCTCCGGCTCCGAAGGCACGTCGATGCATTGTCCGGTCACGTCGTATTTCCAACCGTGATAGGGACAGCGCAATCCGGCCTGTTCGTTCCTGCCGAACCAAAGCGATACGCCACGGTGGGCGCAGAACTCGTCGATGAGGCCGAGCTTGCCCCCGCTGTCGCGGAACGCGAGCAGGCGCTCGGACAGAATCTTGACGCGCACGGGCGGGCAGTCGTTTTCCGGTAGTTCCTCAGCAAGCAGCACGGGTAGCCAGTAGCTGCGGAAGAACCGGCCACCCGGTGTGCCGGGACCGGTTTGGGTCAAAAGATCGTTTTGCGCTTGTCTGAGCATTGAAAGCCTCGCGAATTGATTCGATAAGCCGCGTAGGGCAAAAGGCGGTCTCTCGGACCGATTGTCCGCCCAGTTGCAGAGCGGCTGCCCGGCATTGACCGGCGGTGGCGGCTATGGTCTACCGGTCCAATCAAGCCCCTGTAATCGGCCGTTTTTTTCGATCTCGCGAGAGTACTGCGCGACCTTGGCTGCGTCAACGAAAGACCGCCTTGACTGACTCAAAGACGCACGCGTCATCGCATCTGCCTGAAACTGCCAAGCGTCGTAACAAGAGGCACTCGATGACGACCAAGATTGAATTGTGCAATGCCGACGATGTGGCGGTGGGCACCGCCCTCAAGGTGGAGAAGGAGGGGCTGACGCTTGCGGTCTTCAACGTCGATGGCGAATTCTACACCCTCGATGACCTTTGTACCCACGGACCGGGATCGCTGTCCGAGGGCTATATCGAGGGGGACGTTGTAGAATGCAATTTCCACAACGGGCAGTTCAATATCCGCACCGGAGAGGTGGTGTTGCCACCCTGCATGATCCCGGCAAAGACCTATCCGACCGCAGTCGAGAACGGCAAGGTGGTGATCGAGGTGTGACGCTGGCGTGGGATCGTAACCGGCTCGCGCCTTAGTCGCGCTTGCGGGCCAAACGGGACTATGGTGCGCCAATGCGAAAGCGCTATTTGTACAAACACCGCGGTCGCCAGGGAGGCTTGAATGGCCAAGAACGCCATCGTTTCGGAGGAACTCGCCAACAAGTTCGCGACCGAGAAGGAGACGCCCTACACCCGATGGGTTCGCGGCGAAGGCCTCGACATCATCTCCGCGCATTACGTGCCGAGCCTCCACACGGTGGAGTTGAAGCCGTGGGCGCGACGCGGGGGCCTCGGCGTGTTCATCAACCACGAAGCGTCCCGCACCTCGAATGATTGTTATGTTTGCGAGATCGCCCCGGGAAAGTCGCTCGAACCCCAGCGTCAACTATTCGAGGAAATGATCCTCGTGCTCAGCGGCCGCGGCTCGACCACGGTATGGAACGATGCCGGCCATCGCATCACATTTGAATGGAAGGCCGGCGCGCTGTTCGCGATCCCGCTCAACACCTGGCACCAGCACTTCAACGGGTCGGGCCGCGAACCGGTCCGCTATGTCTCGGTCACCAATGCGCCGCCCGTGATCAATCTCTATGAGGACCTCGACTTCGTCTTCAACACGCGCCACGATTTCAAGGGCCGCTTCAACGGCGAACCCGACTATTTCAGCGCCAAGGGCGAGCAGAAAGGCTTGCTGCTGCAAACCAATTTTGTTGCCGACGCGGTGAATCTTCCGCTTATTTCGGCGAAGGAGCGCGGCGCCGGAGGCGGCCACATCCGCTTCAATATGGCGAAGGGATCGATGAACAGCCACATCTCCCAGTTCCCGATTGGCACCTACAAGAAGGCGCACTGCCACGGTCCCGGCGCCCACGTCATCATTCTCTCGGGCGAGGGTTATTCCCTGATGTGGCCCGAAGGCGAAACGCCGCGCCGCTACGAATGGCAGATCGGATCGCTGGTGGTGCCGCCGAACATGTGGATGCATCAGCATTTCAATTCCGGCACGACGCCGGCGCGCTATCTCGCGTTCAAGCACGAGGTGGTGTCGATCCGCAACGCGCAAGGCGTACCCAAGGCGTGGATCAGCCGCCGGATCGGCGGCGATCAGATCGACTATGCCGACGAGTCACGCGAAATCCGCAAGACCTTTGCCGAGGCGCTGGGGAAACACGGCATCGCGTCGAGAATGGATGGCGCCTACGAGGCCGAGCTCGCCGACCTTCCGCCGCTGCCTGCCCGGTCGGTAGCCTAGCACAGGCCTGGAAGACGGCTCGCTCCGGTTGGTCGGCTGCGCAGTTCATTGTAGCCACACCGACGTGAGCAAGAGGCTGAAGGCGGCGATTTGCTAAACCGTCACAGGCTCTCATGCCGTCTCGACGGTCGGCGGCCCGGCGCGACGCCGGTCCATTGCCGGGAAACGGTACGAAACGAGGCGATTTGCAGGCCGGGCGCGGATGGTGCATTCATGCCCGTCGAAGCCGCAAACACCTGCGCGCAATGCCGCTGCCGGAGAAACGATCGATGCCGGATACCCCGGACAACAAAGCCTCGCACACGCTCGACGATCATGAGTACGGCATCGACCTCGCGCACACTCATGACGGCTACGCCGACCACGATCACGATTTTCCCGACGAAATTCCGCTGGAAGAAAACCCGATCTGGATCCAGGACCATGTGACGCTGAAAAGCGTCGGCGTCGATATCGGGTCATCGGGCACGCAAATCATCTTTTCGCGCATCAATCTGCGGCGCCTGGGTGAGGACCTCTCCAGCCGCTATTTCGTCGTCTCGCGCGAAACCCTGTTCCAGTCCCCGGTCTCGCTCACGCCTTATCGGTCGGAGGAACTGATCGACGAGACGCGGCTCGGCGACATCATTGACGACGCCTACGAGAAGGCCGGCATCAACCCGGATGACATCGACACCGGCGCCGTGATCCTGACCGGCGAAGCGCTGCGACGCGAAAACGCCAAGGCGATTGCCGCCATTATCTCCGAGAAAGGCGGCGAGTTCGTCTGCGCCACCGCGGGCCATCATATGGAGGCGATGCTCGCCGCCTATGGCTCCGGTGCTGCGCGGGTTTCGAGCGCCGAGGGCAAGCGCATTCTCAACATCGATATCGGCGGTGGTACGACGAAACTCGGCATTGTCCAGAACGGTAAAGTCGTTGCGACCGCCGCGATCCATGTCGGCGGACGGCTGCAAGTGGTGGACGCCGAGGGCCGCATCGAGAGGCTCGATCCGGCGGGGAAATACCATGCCAAGCGGGCCGGCTTCGCATGGAACCGAGGTGATGCTGCGAACGGCGCGGAGCTCGACCGCGTCGCCGAAGGCATGGCAGACACGCTGATCGCGGCGCTGGCAATGCGGCCGCTGCCGAGCGATGTCGCCCACCTCTATCTCACCGACACCATCGACGATTTCGGGCCGATCGACGGCATCATGTTTTCGGGCGGTGTCGGCGAATACGTGTATGGGCGCGAGGATCGCGATTTCGGCGACCTCGGCCGCAGGCTCGGCCGCGCCATCAGGCGCCGTCTCGATGCGGGCGCGTTGTCGTGGCCGCTGCTGCCCGCCGGCGAATGCATCCGCGCCACTGCGCTCGGCGCGTCCGAATACAGCGTCCAGCTCTCCGGCAACACCAGCTGCATCTCCCGTCCCGGCGCGGTGCTGCCGCGCCGCAACCTCCAAGTGTTGCAGCCAGACTATGTCTGCGGGGAAACCATCGACGCGGAGGCGCTCGCCGCCGCGATCCGCCGCCACGTGGTCGCTTTCGATGTCGACGAAGACCGGGAAATCGCGCTGGCGCTGCGCTGGATCGGCCTGCCCGCCTATGAGCGCCTTGCCGCCTTCGCCGAAGGCATTCGCCGCGGCCTTGCCAGCCGCATTGCCGCCGGACAGGCGCTGTTCATCATGCTGGACGGCGATGTCGCCCAGACGCTTGGCGGCATTTTACGCGAGGAGCTCGGTGTTGCGAGCGACATTCTCGTGATCGACGGCGTCGTACTGATGGATTTCGATTATATCGACCTTGGACGCATTCGGCTGCCGTCAAACACCGTGCCGGTCACGATCAAGTCGCTGGTATTCAGCGAAGATCCGCGCAGTCCGCGTCCGCGCCAGCGCCTGCACCACCATGACCATGACTATGACCATGACCATGACCATCATCCCGGGCACGAGCATGAACATGGGGATGCTCACGACCGTCATCGTGCGCATGCTCATCAACATTCCCACTCTCATGATCACGAGCACTCACACCCCCACACTGATCATGATCATCGTCATGGCCACGATCACGAGCATCACCACGAGCATGGGCATCACGATCATTCCCATCATCATGGGCCGTCGGAGGATCATCGGCACTGACGACAGGCGTCGTGTCGTGCCCGCGCTTGAAAAAAGACCCTCTCCCCATCGTGGGAGAGGGTGCCGAGCACCGTCGGCGCGAGGCGGGTGAGGGGGTGCGTGTCGCGGCTTCAAGCATGCGTGTCTTGTCAATCACGACACCAGCAAAATGGAACGTTCAGCCCCCCTCATCGGGCGCACTTCGCGCGCCACGTTCTCCCGCGAAAGAGAGAAGGACTTTTATTTCAGCGCCTCGACCAGTGTCTTGCCAAGGCGCGCCGGAGACGGAGAGACCTTGATCCCCGCCGCCTCCATCGCGGCAATCTTCGATTCGGCATCGCCACGTCCGCCGGCAACGATCGCACCAGCGTGTCCCATGCGTCGGCCTGGCGGCGCGGTGCGGCCGGCGATGAAACCGACCATCGGTTTGCTGCGCCCGCGCTTCGCTTCGTCTTTCAAAAACTGCGCGGCATCCTCCTCCGAGGAGCCGCCGATCTCGCCGATCATGATGATCGAGCGCGTCGCCTCATCGGCCAGGAACATTTCCAGCACGGCGACGAAATCGGTCCCCTTGACGGGATCGCCGCCGATGCCCACCGCGGTGGTCTGGCCAAGTCCTTCTTGGGTGGTTTGGAACACCGCTTCGTAGGTCAGCGTCCCCGACCGCGACACGATCCCCACTGAGCCGGGGCTGAAGATATTGCCCGGCATGATGCCGATCTTGCATTGGCCCGCCGTCATCACGCCTGGACAGTTCGGCCCGATCAGCATCGACTTCGATCCGGTCAGCGCCCGCTTGATCCGCACCATGTCGAGCACCGGAATGCCTTCGGTAATGCAGATGATGAGTGGGATTTCCGCCTGGATCGATTCGGCGATGGCGTCGGCCGCGCCGGCCGGCGGGACATAGATCACGCTTGCGTCGCAGCCCGTCCGCTCGCGCGCCTCGACCACGGTGTCGAATACCGGCAGGCCGAGATGCGTGCTGCCGCCTTTGCCCGGAGAGGTTCCGCCAACCATTTTCGTTCCATAAGCGATCGCTGCCTCGGAATGAAAGGTGCCATTCTTGCCGGTAAATCCCTGGCAGATGACTTTGGTGTTGTTGTCGATGAGAACGGACATGAGCAGCCTTCGGTTTTAAGCGGCAGAAAACACGCGGCCAGGCGCGGCTTACGCTCCGGCCCGTACCGCCCGGACGATTTTCTGCGCCGCGTCGTCGAGATTGTCCGCTGACACCACATTGAGGTTCGAGGTCGCGATAATGTCCTTGCCATGGTCGACGTTGGTGCCTTCGAGGCGGACAACAAGCGGGACCCGCAAACCGACCTCCCTCACCGCGGCGACCACGCCCTCCGCGATGACATCGCAACGCATGATGCCGCCAAAAATGTTTACCAAAATGCCCTTCACATTGTGATCGGAGGTGATGATCTTGAACGCCGCTGCGACCTTGTCCTTGGTGGCACCGCCGCCGACATCGAGAAAATTGGCCGGCGCTTCGCCATAAAGCTTGATGATGTCCATGGTCGCCATCGCAAGCCCGGCGCCGTTCACCATGCAGCCGATGGTGCCGTCGAGCGCGACATAGTTAAGGTCGTATTTGGAGGCCTCGATCTCCTTGTCGTCCTCCTCGGTGATGTCGCGCAGCGCGACGATGTCGGCGTGGCGATAAAGCGCGTTGTCATCGAAGCCGATCTTGGCGTCGAGGCAGATCAGTTCACCGTTCTCCACAAGCGCCAGCGGATTGATTTCGAGGAGGCTCATATCCTTGGCGACGAACGCCCCGTAGAGCTTCGCGACCAGGTTTTCAGCCTGCTTGGCGAGGTCGCCCGAAAGGCCGAGTGCCTTCGCGACCCGGCGTCCATGATGCGGCATGGGTCCGGTCGCCGGATCGATCGAGAAGGTCACGATCTTTTCCGGCGCGCTGCGGGCGACCTCCTCGATATCCATTCCGCCTTCGGTCGATGCGACAAAGGCAATCCGCGCGGTGGCACGGTCGACCAATGCGGAGAGATAAAATTCCTTTCTGATCGTTGAGCCATCCTCGACATAGATGCGATTGACCACCTTGCCCTTCGGACCGGTCTGATGGGTGACGAGCGGCGCGCCGAGCAAGCGGGCCGCCTCGCGGGCAACGCCGTCGATCGACTTCACGACCTTGACGCCCCCGGCCTTGCCACGCCCTCCCGCATGAATCTGCGCCTTGACGACCCAGACCGGGCCGCCTAGTTGATACGCCGCAGATTCTGCTTCTTCAGGGGAAAAAGCCGGGATCCCGCGCGGGAGGGGGACGCCGAATTCGCGCAGTACCGCTTTGGCCTGATATTCGTGAATGTTCATCGCCGTGCAGGATCAGTTGCGAAGTGGAAGGGATTGGTTATGCGCGGCGGCCGTTCGGCCTCCGACTCAGATCAGGCGAGCGTCGGCGAAATCCTGACGCAGGCATCGACAAGCCCGCGCACGGATTCAACGGATTTGTCGAACATGCTCCGCTCGGCGCTGTTCAGGTCGATTTCGACGACGCGTTCGACTCCCTTGGCGCCGATGACGACCGGCACGCCGACATAGAGGTCACGGACGCCATATTCCCCGTTCAGATAAGCGGCGCACGGCACCACGCGTTTCTTGTTGCGCAGATAGCTTTCCGCCATGGCAATGGCCGAAGAGGCGGGCGCGTAAAAGGCGGACCCGGTCTTGAGCAGGTTAATGATCTCGGCGCCTCCGTTCCGGGTGCGTTCGACGATTTCGTCGATACGCGCCTGGGTGGTCCAGCCCATGCGCACAAGATCGGGCAGCGGGATGCCGGCCACGGTCGAATAGCGCACCAGCGGCACCATCGAGTCACCATGGCCGCCGAGCACGAAGGCGGACACATCCTTGACGGAAACGTTCAGCTCCTCGGCGATGAAATAGCGGAAGCGCGCCGAATCGAGCACGCCAGCCATGCCGACCACCATGTGCCTGGGCAGGCCGCAGCTCTTTTGCAGCGCCCACACCATCGCATCGAGCGGGTTCGTGATGCAGATCACGAATGCATTCGGACAATATTTTCTGATTCCGGCTCCGACCTGGTCCATGACCTTGAGATTGATACCGAGCAGATCGTCGCGGCTCATGCCCGGTTTACGCGCGACGCCGGCGGTGACGATGCACAGATCGGCGCCGCTCATCGCCTCATAGGAATTGGCGCCGAGATAATAGGCGTCGCAGCCCTCGATCGGAGTCGCCTGCGCGATGTCCAGCGCCTTTCCTTGCGGAACACCCTCGACGATATCGAACAAAACGACATCACCAAGTTCCTTGAGGCCGACAAGATGGGCGAGGGTGCCACCGATCTGGCCGGCACCGACCAATGCAACTTTTTTACGCGCCATAAGCGACCCCCCGAACGACCGCGGCCAACGCGGGTGTTAGCCCGTTCGCACATGCAACACAAGGTTCGGCCCGCGACAGCCAAAGAGGCCCGTCCTCGACCCCGCCCAGAAGGGAAAGGAGGTCCAGAGTTGCCAGCAGGACCGGCACAAATGGCTGCGCTCTCCGCATCAACTCGATGCGTCGGTCGGGTTCCGGCACTTCCACATGAACGTGAAGTGCGCACGTCGCATCAATTCGGCGGGTCGCGGCCAAGTCCCTTGGCGGCAAGGTCGTCGAGATAGGCGCGCCACATCCTCGCCTGGTCCCGCCCGGCTTTAAGGAAATAGTCCCAGGTGAAAATGCCGGTCGAATGCAGGTCGTCGAACACCAGCCGAACCGCGTAATTGCCAACTGGCTGCACTTCCAGAATGGTCACACGGCGCTTGCCTGCGATGGTCTTGCGCTCGTCCGCCGAATGTCCTTGGACCTCGGCGCTCGGACTGTGCACGCGCAGGAATTCCGCCGGAAAATCGAACGCCTCGCCGGATTCGAACGCGACGTGAAGCACGGCCTTATCCTTGCGCAATCGCAATTCAGTCGGCCAGGCCGGGGGGGTCGTGTCAGATGCGAATGACATTGCGTTTGCTTTTGAACGCTCCAGAGCCCGACCTAAAGCGGAATGTGTTCAGCTTGAACGCTTCCCGCTCGTTTATGTTTTGCGCACCCGTCGCGGACTGCGCTCGACGACGGATGCGTGTTGATTTTGCGCATGATCTTGTCGGAAAAGTCCGCAACTTTACGGGATCATGCGCTAGTTCCGAGAATCAAAGGCGCGCCATATTCGTAGCCTGGATCGAGCCCCTCCGCGACCAGCGCATGAGTGTGATCCCGGACAAGCGCCGTCCGTGGCCCGGCTTTGATGACGCAGGGCTTGGGCGCAAAACCCGTGATATCCGCGGAGAGGCAAGAGATGGAAAGAGGTCCGCTCACGTCCAATAGAGGCGCATCGGGTTGTCGACCAGGAGCGCCTGTTGCGCAGCGATGCCGGGCGCAACCTTCGGAACATAGTCGACGAGGACGCCATCGTCCGGGGCCTCCTTTTTCATGTTCGGGTGGGGCCAGTCGGTTCCCCAGATGACGCGGTCGGGAAAGGCTTCGACCAGCGCGCGGCCGAACGGCACCACGTCGTCATACGGCGGTCCAGCAAGTGTCATGCGGTCGGGGCAGGTCACCTTGACCCAGATGTTGCGATGGCGGTCCAGCATGCGCAGCAAGCGCTGATTTTCCGGATCGGAAACGCCCTTGGCGATGCTCGGTACGCCCATGTGGTCGACCACGACGGTGCTCGGGAGCGCGGTGAAGAACGGCTCGAAATCGGGCAGGTCGGGCATCTCGAAATAGACCACGATATGCCAGCCGAGCGGGGCCACCCGCGCCGCGATTCGGTTGAGCACGTCGCGGGGCGTCACGTCGACGAGCCGCCGCACGAAATTGAAACGCACGCCGCGCACGCCGGCGGCGTCCATCGCCTTCAACTCGGCGTCGGTCACCTCCTCGCCGACGAATGCGACGCCGCGCGCACGACCGTTCGCGGACTCGAGTGCATCGAGCATCGCGCGGTTGTCCTTGCTGTGGCAACTCGCTTGCACGATCACGTTCTTGTCGAGGCCGAGGAAATCGCGCAACGCAAAGAGCTTCTCCTTGGGCGCATCGCAGGGCGTGTATTTGCGCTCCGGCGCATAGGGGAATTTCGCTTCCGGGCCAAACACGTGGCAATGCGCGTCCACAGCACCCGGGGGCGGCCGGAATTTCGGCTTCGACGGACTGGGGTGAAATGGGATGTAGCCGGCACTCATCGGCACGGGAAGCTCCTTGGCGTGAGTAGTAGCAGCTTTCAGAACTCAGTGGGTCAGAGCGCCCCCCCTCACCCTCGGAAGCGCCCGCGATCGCGTGCGCTTCCTCTTCCCTTTCCCCCCGCCAAGGTTTTGAGATTAGCTTCTGCATCGGGGCGGGAGGGGAGTGGGCGGGAGGGCCGAAGGACCGACTGGATGAGGGGGAGGGCATCACGCGATGGATCATTTTTCTGGCGTCCGGGTGCAGCGCATGATCCCGTAAAGTTGCAGACTTTTCGGACAAGATCATGCGCAAAATCACCGCGCATCCGTCGTCGAGCGCTGTCCGCGACGAATGCGCAGAAGAGATCGAGCGGGAGGCGATTCAAACTGAACGCATCCCGCTCTAGACGCGTTCGAGGGCGAGCGAAACGCCCTGCCCTACGCCGACGCACATGGTGGCGAGCGCCCGCCGGCCATCTCGCTTCTCGAGGCCGTGCAGCGCAGTGAGCACGAGCCGCGCCCCCGACATACCGAGCGGGTGGCCGAGCGCGATGGCGCCGCCATGCGGGTTGACGTGCTCGGTATCGTCAGGAAGGCCGAGCTGCCGCAGGCAGGCGAGCGCCTGGGCCGCAAACGCCTCGTTGATCTCGATCAGGTCGAAGTCGCCAATCGCGAAGCCTAGACGGGCCATCAGCTTGCGACTCGCGGGCACCGGACCTAGTCCCATGACCCGCGGCGGCACCCCCGCCGACGCCATGCCAAGAAAACGCGCCCGCGGCACGAGGCTGTGACGCTCGACCGCATCCGCCGACGCAAGGACCATCGCGGCGGCACCGTCATTAATGCCCGACGCATTGCCAGCGGTCACGGTGCCGCCCTCACGAAAGGCCGGGCGCAGCCGGGCCAGTTCCTCGATCGTGGTCGAGGTCCGCGGATGCTCGTCCTTGTCGACCACGATCGGACCCGCCTTGCCGCCCGGCACCTCGACGGCGACGATCTCCTCGGCGAAATATCCCGACCTCTGTGCTGCGCCGGCACGCTGCTGCGAGCGCAGCGCCATGGCGTCTTGGTCCTGGCGCGAAACCTGGCATTCGCTCGCAACGTTCTCGCCGGTCTCCCCCATCGAATTGGCGCCGTACTGCGCTTTGAGCAGCGGATTGATGAACCTCCAGCCCAACGTGGTGTCGTAAGCTTCGGCGCCCCGCTGAAACGGCTGCGAAGCCTTGGCCATCACCAGCGGCGCCCGCGTCATCGATTCAACCCCGCCGGCGATGGCGAAATCGATCTCACCGGCGCGGATCGCCCGAGCTGCCTCGCCGACGGCGCTCATCCCCGAGGCGCACAGCCGATTGACCGTCACCCCCGGCACCGAATCGGGCAGTCCCGCAAGCAGCAGTGCCATGCGCGCGACATTGCGGTTGTCCTCGCCGGCCTGGTTGGCGCAGCCGTAAAAGACATCGTCGAGCGCCGACCAGTCCGCCTTCGGATTGGCTGCCATCAACGCCTTGATCGGGACGGCGGCGAGATCATCCGCCCGCACGCCGGCCAACGCGCCGCCATACCGCCCGATCGGTGTCCGGACTGCATCGCATAGGAAGGCTTCGCGCATCAAAACCGCTCCTGCCGTCAAAAAGCTCCGGTCCGCAGACATTCAGGCGAGCTCGCGAACTCAAATCATAGCTCTGCCAATGCCGAGCGCACAGCGGAACTGGCGTGCGGTCTTCCGTATCAGGTTGCGATACCGCTCTACCGTTTGATTTTGTCGATGAAGTCCCTCAATCCGATATGCAATCCGTGGTTTCCGTGTCGTATTCACTCTCGGCTTGGCCGGGGGATAACTGGCCGACCGCAAATTCTTTCCTGGTCCGTCTCGCCTTTTGCGGGGCCAAATTGGCCGCACTTCGGCAAAACTGCCCGCCAGAACTCCAGTCCGGCGCGGCCATCCGCTTGACCAAGCTCACCGCGCGCCGCACATAGCGGCCATTGGCCAAGCCGCCGCCGCGCGCGGTTGCGATGTTTTCGTCTCGAACGGTCGCTCTGAAGCACGACAAGCCTTGATGCACGACAAGATACTGATCGTCGATTTCGGCTCGCAGGTGACCCAGCTGATCGCGAGGCGTGTGCGCGAGGAAGGGGTCTATTGCGAGATCGTGCCGTTCCAGAAAGTCACCGCATCCCTTGCCGAGATGGCGCCGAAAGCGGTGATCCTGTCGGGAGGACCGGCCTCCGTGCTCGACCGCGGGGCCCCGTTGCCGCCACCCGAGCTCTACCGCGCGGGACTGCCGGTCCTCGGTATCTGCTACGGCGAGCAGGCGATGGCGGTCCAGCTCGGCGGTACCGTCGAGGGAGGCCATCATCGCGAGTTCGGTCGCGCCGAGATTCGAGTGACCAGGGAGAACGCGTTGTTTGACGGCGTCTGGCGGGTCGGTGAAGCTTATCCAGTCTGGATGAGCCATGGCGACCGGGTGACGACGTTGCCCAACGGCTTTCGCGCGGTTGCAACCTCCTCCAACGCCCCGATCGCCGCGATCGCCGATGACGCTCGGCGCTTCTATGCCACCCAGTTTCATCTCGAAGTCGTGCACACGCCACATGGCGCCGCGCTGCTGCGGAATTTCGTACGCAATATCGCCGGATGCGCCGCCGATTGGACGATGAAGGCCTTCCGACAGGAGGCGATCGAGCGCATCCGCCGCGAAGTGGGCGATGGTCGCGTCATTTGCGGACTGTCGGGCGGCGTCGATTCCGCCGTGGCCGCCGTCCTGATCCATGAAGCGATCGGGGACCGGCTCGCCTGCGTGTTTGTCGATCACGGGCTGCTGCGGCTCGGCGAGGCCGAACAGGTGGTGCGGCTCTTCCGCGACAGCTACAACATTCCCCTCATCCACGTGAATGCCGAGGAACGCTTCATCAACGCGCTTGCAGGCGTCACCGATCCGGAAGCCAAGCGCAAGACGATCGGCGCGCTTTTCATCGAAGTGTTCGAGGCCGAGGCGGCAAAACTCGCCGTCAATGGCCGCGCGCCGCCGCGCTTTCTCGCCCAGGGCACGCTTTATCCCGACGTGATCGAGAGCACCTCGCCCACCGGCGGCCCCTCGGCGACAATCAAGTCGCACCACAATGTCGGCGGCCTTCCCGCACGCATGAACATGACGCTCGTCGAGCCGTTGCGGGAACTTTTCAAGGACGAAGTGCGTGCGCTCGGCCGCGAGCTCGGCCTGCCGGAAGGCTTTGTCGGCCGGCACCCGTTTCCGGGACCAGGTCTCGCCATCCGCTGTCCGGGCGAGATCACGCCGGAGAAACTCGATGTGCTGCGGCAGGCCGACGAAATCTACATCGAGGAAATCCGTCGCGCCGGCCTTTACGATAACATCTGGCAAGCCTTTGCCGTCCTGCTGCCGGTCAAGACGGTCGGCGTCATGGGCGACGGACGCACGTATGAACATGTGATCGCGCTGCGTGCTGTGACCTCGACCGACGGGATGACCGCCGATTTCTATCCGTTCGAGATGAGCTTCATCGGTCACGTGGCGACGCGCATCATCAACGAAGTTCGTGGCGTCAACCGCGTCGTCTACGACGTGACCGCGAAGCCGCCCGGAACCATCGAGTGGGAGTGAGGGGTTAGAGAGCTGGAGCCCTTTGGCGGCTGCCACCGCGAACGTCCCTTCGTGATCCCTTCACGTCAAACGGGGACGATCCGCCGTCCTGGCTGCGCTTGCCACTATCAATTCCTGGATATAACCTGCTGTAGGTTATATCTTGGTCTCATGTCACGCCTCATGAACTTCAATCTTTATCTCGACGATCAAACGGCCAAGGAATTGGACCGAACGGCCAAGACGCTTGGAGAGACGCGCAGCGGGCTGATCCGCAAAGCTGTTCGCGAATGGCTGGACAAAAAGACGCTCGGCAGTCCTGGTTGGCCGTTGCTGATTCTGGAGTGGCAGGGCGCTCCCGATACGCCGCCATTCGAATCCTATCGCGGCGAATTGTTGCCGCCGCGTGAAGACGCGCTTGCGTGAAATATCTCCTCGATACCAATGTACTGAGCGATTTCGCGCGCGGCGAACAGGCCGTGATGGCGCGGCTTCGTCAGGAGGCACCACCGCAATTGGCAGTTTCAGTGATCACGGAAATGGAAGTCGAGTACGGGCTGGCGCGCAATCCCGACTTGGTCCCGCGCGTGCGGGAAGCAATGCGGCAGCTTTTGAACGTGATCTCCGTCTTGCCATTCGAACGCGAGGACGCTCGTGTAGCAGCGCAATTGCGCGCGAGTCTGAACAGCCAAGGTATGCCGATCGGAGCCTATGATCTGCTGCTCGCAGCTTGCGCCTTGCGCCGCGGACTTAAAATAGTGACGCACAATGCGCGAGAGTTCCTTCGCGTGAGCGGCTCGGGTTGGAGGATTCGGCGTCGCCGTTAGCCGCCGAAACCCGCTCACAATGCAACGCTTGCCGAACAGGCAAAATCATTTTGAACGCAAGGAGGATCGCATGAGACGTCGTTTGCCATCAGTGACCGCGATTGCCAGTTTGGCAGCGGCCGGCCTGATGGGCGGGGTTGCGCCTACGCGGGCCCAGACGGCGCCGTCCGCTCAGGCACCAGCACCCGCGGCTCAGGTACCTGCGCCGGTCGCTCCGGCGAATACGGCGGCCCTGCGTGCGCAGTACGAGCAATGGCGGACCGAGTTCAAGACCTGGGGCCGATGGGCGCCGCTCGGGCAGGAGTCCAAGGGAACGACAAGCCTCATCACACCTGAGAAGGTCGCCAGCGCGATGAAGCTGGTGAAAGACGGGATTGTGGTGTCGCTCGCGCATGCCGAGCCGCAGACGGTCGCTGCCGATGTCGGTCCCGCCGGCGTTTTCCACCGCGTCACCAACGCCATCACCGATGGCGGCACGACGGACAACTACCAGGTGAGC
The DNA here is from genome assembly GCA_963844635.1 of uncultured Alphaproteobacteria bacterium. Lineage (GTDB taxonomy): Bacteria > Pseudomonadota > Alphaproteobacteria > Rhizobiales > Xanthobacteraceae > JAJPKK01. The sequence continues at coordinate 1,369,391 of CAWJPD010000003.1, read as the reverse complement.
TACCACGGTCAGACCGTCGCGCACATCGACACCTGGTGCCACTTCTTCGAGAACGGGCAGATGTACAATGGTGTCCCGGTCAAGGGGAACCTGACGCCCGAGAGCGGATGCATCAAGGGCAGCGTGATGAACTGGAAGGGCGGGGTCACGACCCGCGCCGTCCTCTATGACATTGCGCAGCTCAAGGGTGTCGACTGGGTCGACCCCAACACTCCGATCACGCGAGCGGACCTCGAAGCGTGGGAACAGAAATCCGGCGTGAAGATCGGCCCCGGGGACATCCCGCTGCTCTACACCGGCCGATGGAAGCGGCGGGCGGCGCTCGGTCCGTGGACCGGCCAGGTCGCGGGCTATTACCCGGACACTATTCCGTGGATGCATGAGCGGCTGCCCGCCTTCATCGGTCACGACTTCAACATCGACTGGAACCCACGGCCCGGCTGGGAAGGGATGCGGAACCCGATCCACGTGGCGGTGCTCAACTGGATGGGCATCAACATCGTGGAATGCCTCGACCTCGAGGAGCTGGTGGCGACGGCACGGCGGCTGAACCGGTACGAGTTCCTGATCACCTTCGCGCCCCTTCCGGTGGAAGGCGGCACCGGCTCGCCAGTCAATCCGCTGGTGACTTTCTAACCTTCCGCCACTGACGCCGGGCTCGCTCCAACTGTCATCGCCCGGCTGCGGGGTTCCCATCTTTTGGCCGCTCGACAGAGTGGTGAAACAAAGGCAGGCTCAGGCGGCCAAACGATGGGGCGCCCCTGGACCGGGCGATCCAGTAACCACCAGAGTAGAGGATTAAACCGTCTCCCCGTGGGCGATGACCGGAAACAATGCGCATGCCTGAATTGGAAGCAGTTGCCGAAATATTAGCCGCCTATCGGTCCGCGGTGGTCAAGCCGGCAGAGATCGTGGCCCGCAGCTATGCGCGCATTCGCGCTTGTGAGGATCCGGCGATTTTCATTTCGCTCGTCGATGAGGACGCAGCGATTGCGGAGGCAGAGAAGCTCTCCACCGCCGGTGCAAAAGAGCTGCCGCTCTACGGCATCCCCGTGGCCGTGAAGGACAGTATCGATGTCTACGGCCTGCCGACCACCGTCGCCTGTCCAGCCTTTGCCTATCAGCCGTCGCGCGACGCGGAAGCGGTGGCACGCCTGCGTCGGGCCGGCGCCATCGTCATCGGCAAGACCAATCTCGACCAGTTTGCGACAGGCCTCGTCGGGGTGCGCTCGCCTTACGGCGTTCCCCGCAATCCGCTCGATGCAAAGCTCATTCCGGGCGGTTCGAGTTCCGGCTCGGCGGTTGCCGTGGCGCGCGGCCTGGTACCGGTCGCGCTCGGCACCGATACAGCGGGGTCTTGCCGCATTCCAGCTCTTTGCAACAACAGTATCGGGCTGAAGCCGAGCCTTGGCCTCGTGTCGACCGCCGGCCTTGTGCCGGCCTGCCGGACACTGGATTGCATTGCCGTCCAAGCGCTCACCGTGGACGATGCCGTGGCAGTCCTTGAGGCGATCGCGGGGTTCGATGCCAACGATCCGTTTTCCCGGCGACGGCCGTTGCAAAGACCGGTCGCGGCGTCTTCGCGACAACTGCGGATCGGGGTTCCGCACAACGATCAGCGGGTGTTTCATGGGGACCGCCGGGCAGCTGACAATTATTCGGCAGCGCTCGACCGGCTGGCGCGGCTCGGCGGGACAATCATCGAGATCGACATCGAGCCGTTTTACGAAGCGGGACGGCTGCTCTATCAGGGTCCCTGGGTCGCCGAACGCTATGTGGCAGCGCGCGCTCTGATTGCTTCGGCTCCGGAATCGCTGCATCCGGTGACGCGGGAAATTCTTGTCGGAGGCGCCCGACCGACCGCGGCGGACGCCTTCGCCGCCTTTTATCGGCTGAAGGAATTGCGGCGTGCGACGGAAAACGCCTTTGCCGCATTCGATGTGCTCGCGGTGCCCACGGCGCCGACGCTCTACACGGTTGAACAAATCCTCGCCGATCCGTTTGAGCTCAATTTCCGGCTTGGCCTCTACACGACCTTCGTCAATCTGCTCGACCTGTGCGCCCTCGCGGTGCCTTCTGCGCTCGAAAACAACCGGCCCTTCGGCATTTCGTTGATCGCTCCAGCCGGGAATGACGGCTTGCTTGCGACCGTTGGTCAGCTTTTCCACGAGGACACGGCGTTGCCACTCGGTGCGCTCGGCAGCCGGTCGCCGGTGCTGCAACACGCGCCCCAAGATGCAGGTCATCGCGTGTCGATGCGGGCGTCGTAACTGCTGCACATTTTGCCGCCACCGCACCGATCGCCGCTGCTGGCATGGTTCTTGCCGTTTTGGGCGACGATCCCGAACGAGACCTGCCGCGCTAGTCTCCGAGTTGCAGAAGCATGATTGATCACGCGATGCCCTCCCCCTCACCCGGTCGGGCCTTCGGCCCTCCCACCCTCTCCCCCTCCCGCCCGGGCGCAACGAGCCAATCTCAAATCTTTGGCGGGAGGGGGAGAGGGAAGAGGAAGCGCACGCCATCGCGGGCGCTTCCGAGGGTGAGGGGGTGGGTACGCTCGGAGTCACCGACCTCAAACAGTCGGGACTGGAAGGGTCGATAGCGGTGGCATCCATCAACATCGAAGCCGAACCCGCAGGACTTGGTGTCGAGCTTGACCGCGCGGCGCTTGTCATCATCGACATGCAGCGCGATTTCCTGGAGCCGGGAGGTTTCGGAGCCGCGCTTGGCAACGACGTGTCTCGGCTTGCGGCAGCGATCGAGCCTTGCATGGGCGTGCTCGCGGCTTGCCGCCAGGCCGGGACCCTCGTCATTCACACCAGGGAGGGGCATCGGCCGGACCTTTCCGACGCTCCGCGCCACAAAGTCGAACGTGGAGACCCGTCCCTGCGCATCGGAGCGTCCGGCCCTATGGGGCGCATTCTGGTCCGCGGCGAACCCGGCCACGACATCATCGCACAACTCTATCCGATCCAGGGCGAGCCCGTGATCGACAAGCCGGGCAAGGGTGCTTTCTATCAGACCGACCTCGAACTCATGTTGCGAAATCGCCGTATCGATACGCTGTTCGTTTGCGGAGTAACCACCGAAGTCTGCGTCAACACCACGGTGCGCGAGGCCAACGATCGCGGCTACCGATGCATCGTGGTTTCCGATTGCTGCGCCTCCTATTTTCCTGAATTCCACGAAATGGGATTGAAAATGGTCAAGGCGCAAGGCGGCATTTTCGGTTCGGTGACCTCCTCGGGCGCGCTCACGGCCGCCATGGCCGCGATCGGATAAAGCTGATTCTCTTTTAAATCGCAGTGCGGGCGAGGGTCGCGGATCGTTGGGAATGGTCACGGCCGGCGCTGCCTTAGCAGGCGTCGAAGTGCCCGTTATTTGAGCCTGCGCATAACGATTTCTCGGCCGTTCGCGCACGACTGCTCGTGCAGCCACAACCGCTGGCGTTCACCCCTTTGCCCCGCATGAAAGTCAAGGCAGCAAGAATCGACGATTCATCGGGTTCACCCCGACAAAACGCGACCTCGCTGAGACTGCGGGAACACGTGGCACATTCCTTGCCCCGTAAACGGAGATCGAAATCGCGCAGGGGGAATTTGCCGGTGATCTATCGAGAAGTCTTTTCTCGATTGAGCGGGCGTCTGGCGGGCGGATAGCCCGGGCGCCCGGTCGCGCAGACCTCCAGTATTGATCTACGCAAGGCGAAGGTACGGGAGGTTGTTATGCCCGAGTCGAGATATCGCCCATCTTTATGGACACCCGGTGACTGGAACGCCTTCTTTGGTTTCGGCACCAACATCCTGGTCAACATGCTGACGTTGACCTTCCTGTTGCGGGTCGTGGTGAAGATGCCGGACGACCTCGTGTTCGGCCGCATCCTGCCGGCGACTGCGCTGATGCTGTTCCTGAGCACTTTGTACTATGCCTTTCTCGCCTATCAATTGGCGAAAAAGACCGGCCGCGACGATGTTTGCGCGTTGCCTTCCGGCATCAGCGTGCCCCACATGTTCATCGTCACGCTGGTGATCATGCTGCCGATCGCCGCCAAGACCGGTGACCCCGTAAAGGGCTGGCAGGCCGGCCTCGTCTGGGTGTTCTTCCAGAGCTTCATCCTGATGATCGGCGGGTTTATCGCTCCTTATATTCGTCGAATCACACCACGCGCTGCATTGCTCGGCACGCTTGCCGGCGTCTCCGTCACCTTCATCTCAATGCAGCCCGCGCTGCAAATGTTCATGACGCCGGTGATCGGGCTCACCTGCTTTGCCGTAATCATCGTCAGCTGGTTCGGCGGCCTGCAATACCCCAAAGGAATTCCGGCCGGCCTCGTCGCACTCATTCTTGGCATGGTGCTGGCCTGGGGATCGAACCTGTTCGGGCTGGGCTATGGCGGTCTCAGCCTCGGTGGGCTGGGCGATGCGATTTCGAGCTTTGGATTTTCGGTACCGCTGCCGGCCTTCGGAACGGTATTCTCCGGCTTCGAATATCTCGGCATCATTCTCGTGACCGCGATCCCGTTCGGCATCTACGATCTCGTCGAGGCGATGGACAATGTCGAAAGCGCCGAGGCGGCGGGCGATGCCTATCCGACGACGCGGGTGTTGACCGCCGACGGCGTTGTAAGCCTGATCGGTTGCCTGATGGGCAACCCCTTCATCAACGCGGTCTATATCGGTCATCCAGGGTGGAAGGCCATGGGCGGGCGCATCGGCTATTCGGCAGCGACTGGCGTCATGGTGATCATCCTCGCCTGGTTCCACATCATCCCGGTCATGCTGGCGTTGGTGCCGCTGGTCGCGATCTTGCCGATCCTGCTCTACATTGGCATGCTGATCGGGTCACAGGCGTTCCAAACCACGCCGCGATCACACGCTCCGGCGATCGTGCTCGCGCTGTTCCCGCACCTCGCCGCTTGGTGTAAGGGGCAGATCGACCTCGCCTTGCAGGCGGCAGGCACCAGCGCCGAGGCAGTCGGCATCGCCAAGCTCAACAGCATGGTCCTTTATCAGGGTCTCGATGTGCTTGGTGGCGGCTCGATCGTGACCGGTCTCGTTCTCGGCGCGATCGCAGTCTTTGTCATCGACCGCCGGTTCGTCGAGGCCTCTGCTTTCGCACTGGCCGGCGCGGTGCTGACTTTCTTCGGCTTCATGCATGGCGGCACGATCGGGTTCGCGGTAACGCCAGCGGTCAGCGTCGCCTATCTCATGGTGGCAGCTTTCATCTACGGCCTCCACCGCTATCCGGAGATGATCTCGATTGCCGCCGCATCGCCGCAGGAGGTTCACCACCCAGCCCCGGCAGAGTGACGACCTTGCGCCGAACCTTTCTGCGCGCGGATAATCGCGCGCAGTAGAGTAGCCGGTTGTCCGGCAACGCTTGCCCTCGTCGAATCGAGGCATCAGGGCGTGTGGACAGGCAAGTGCCGGATCAAGGCATGTGAGCAAGGCACTTGCCGGAATCCGCAACGGCACCGAATACGCCCCCCTGCATCTTCACCATCTTGATCGCGGCAGCGTGGTTGCCGGCATCGGTCGCGCCGCAGCAGTCCTCAAGGAGCAGGCATTCGAAACCGCGGTCGTTGGCTTCGCGCATCGTGGTGTGCACGCACACATCGGTGGTGATGCCTGCCAGCATCAGATTGCGAATGCCTTTGGTGCGCAGCATGAGTTCGAGATCGGTCGCATAGAATGCGCCTTTGCCCGCTTTGTCGATGATCGGCTCGCCGGGCGCCGGCTCCAATTCCGGAATGATCTCCCACCCCCGCTCGCCGCGCACGAGGACGCGACCGCACGGGCCGGGATCGCCAATACCGGCGCCGATCTGTCGCGAGCGCCACCGCTTGTTGGCGGGAAGGTCGCTGAGATCGCAGCGATGGCCTTCGCGGGTATGAATGACTTGGTAGCCGCGGTCCCGGGCCGCCTCCAGCATCGCGCGGATCGGCTCGATCGGCGCACGCGTGAGCGAAAGGTCATAGCCCATTTTGTCAACGTAGCCGCCTTTGCCGCAGAAGTCCGTCTGCATGTCGATGATGATCAGCGCCGTATTGTGCGGAGCGAGGTCGCCGTCGAAGGGCCATGCATACGGATCGGCTGGTATCGTTGGCATCGGATTTCCTGCCTCGGTCCTGGCGCATGATCCCGAAAAAATTGCAGATTTTTCCGACAAGGAATGCGCAAAATGAAAGGGAACAGAGCGGGAGGCGATTTCGCGCTGAACGCATCCCGCTCCAAAAAAGGGAACCACGACAGCCGCTGCAATGCGCGTGCCGTGACCATGCGCGTGCTGGGTGTGAACCACGCAACGCTCGGCCGAACCAAGGTAGCGCCCAGCATGGGCGAGAATGAAGCGCGTCAGGATTGCCTGCCGGGCACAAGACTTTGCGTCAGCGGCAGCAGCCGCGAGTCCTCGACCGCGGCGGTTCGATGTCCAAGCCCCGCGAGGTATTCGATATCGCGAGAGAAGGCCATGAATGACTGGACGGAACTCTGCTTCACAAGTATGGCGCGATCCCATCGTTCGCTTTCAGGGCCAATCAGGAACGGTCCGCCGTCCCCAAGGAACAAAAGCTCGCCGCCGCTCTCAATCAAATAAGGAAGTGTATGGGCAATGTAACGGTCATAGGCTTCGGCGCCAGTGATCGGTTGCTCAGGCGCGAGCCCGGGGTTGGCGGCGTAGTCATCGCCACTTCCCGCAGGCGTAGCAGATTCAGCATGATGATTTCGCCGGAGATGCCACGCTTCAAGAGGGCTCGCCCGGCATCTTGCGTTGGCTCAAGATAGGTCTGCATTGCGGAGTTCCTCTGACCACAAATCATTTTCGCTCTCGGGCTGGCACGCGTGGGAGAGCGGCTGAGAGAGGGTTTGCTGGGTGTGCATGAGAGCGGACCCGACGCGCTCGGCCCGAGCGGAGTTCCGCGCCATCGCGCATGCAAACGCGACGCTGTCAGAAGAGGGGACGGTCAGTGCGGAAGCAAGCCCCACATCGTCACGAGGTCGTCAAAAGCGACGGCCCTTGTAACGAAGGCCCAGTAGAAGGCGCCGAACACGAGGCCCGCGACGACCGTCGTCCATACGAGCTTGATCCTCAGGCCAGGCACCGCCGGCGCTCCGGGATCGGTGCCGGGCGCGATTTTTCCCGTCTCACCTTGGGACTGGATGCCCCAGGGCAACACCGTGAACAACACGAGCCACCAGACGATGAAGAAGATCGCGAGCATCGTCGTCCAAGGCACCGGTCACCTCACGCCTGTTCAAGCTCGACCAGCGTACCGAGCAAATCCTTTGGGTGCAGAAAGAGCACCGGCTTTCCGTGTGCTCCGATCTTGGGTTCGCCGCTCCCGAGCACGCGCGCCCCACTCGCTTTGAGCCGATCGCGCGCGCCAATGATATCGTCGACCTCATAGCACAGATGGTGGATGCCGCCTTCCGGATTGCGGTCCAGGAACTTGGTAATCGGCGAGTTCGGGGCCGAGCGGCTCGATCAATTCGATTTTCGTGTTCGGCAGGTTGATGAAGACAGTGGTGACCCCGTGTTCGGCCTGCGCCACCGGGGTCGTCGCTTCCGCGCCCAAGAGTTCGCGATAGACCTTCGCGGCAGCAGCAAGGTCGCGCACAGCTATGGCGACATGGTTGAGCTTGCCGATCACGCACATACCTTGTAGCCCGGGTTTCGCTTGCGAAACCCGGGGCGGCTGGGCGGCTGTCCGCCGTTCCCGGACTTCGCGCAACCGCTCATCCGGGCCACAGCTATAACAACCCGCATGTGGCCAGTCGTCTCGACGACAATGGACAGCGCAAATCCGGGCTACCGCGCTGGGCTACGACACCGCCTTCTACAAACCGAACACCGCGACGATGGCACTCGGCTGATAAAGACCGGCACCGCGCAAATTGGTGGTGCCGCCGGCTACGACCGCGATGTATTGCTTGCCATCCACGCTGTAAGCGATCGGCGGCGCCGTGATCGGCGTACCGAGATTGAAGCTCCAAATCTCCTTGAGCGTGTCTGCGTCATAAGCGGCGAACTTTCCGGTCATGTGGCCGGTGAATAGCAGGCCGCCGTCGGTGCTCAGCATGCCGGACTCGGTCGCCGGCTGGAACGTCTCCTTGGCTGATGACCTTGCCGGTGCGCACGTCGAGTGCCCATAGCGCGCCATGGGCGGTGACGCGGCCCTGCTCGGTGCAGCATGGCGGCAGCCCGACATAGTCCTTCTTCTCGTCCATCGGCGTCTTGACTGCGGTGCTGGAAATGCACCCTTCGGCGCCGGCCACATAGGCGATCATGCGCTTGGCGTCCATTGTCGGCGGGAAGAAGGTCGGCGCGCCGTTCCACCACGGGCAAGCCTCCTGCCCCGGCTTTTCCCGCATCACGCCAATGCCGGCATAGAGCTGAACCGGTGCTGGTGGGATTGTAGTCGACCGGCCTACCGGTCTTCGGGTCGATGCCCTTGGTCCAGGTGATCTTCTCCTGATATGGATCGGCGCGCAGGAACTGGCCGTTGGTGCGGTCGAGCGTGTAGAAGAAACCGTTGCGCGAGAAATTGGCGACGACCTTGCGCGGCTCGCCATTGATCGAAGACCTCGTAGAGCATCTTCGGGCTCGGCGTGTCGAAGTCCCAATGCTCGTTCGGCGTCTCCTGGAAGTACCACGACGATTTTGCCGGTGTCGGCGTCGAGCGCGATCGTGCTCGCCGTGAACAGATTGTCGCCGGGCCGGAACTGGGGATCGAAGCTCGGGAACGCGTCTCCGGTGCCGTAGAACAAGAGGTTGGTGTCGGGATCGTAGGAGGCGGTCTGCCACACGCCGCCGCCGCCGATTCGCCAAGCGTTATGGTTATCCTTCCAAGTTTCAGACCCCGGCTCACCCGGCGCCGGGATGGTGAAGGTGCGCCACGCCAATTGACCGGTGTTGACATCCAAGGCGCCGACCCAGCTTCGCGTGCCGAGCTGGCCGCCGGTGCTCTCGCCCTGCACCACGAGCTTCCTTGCCGCCGCGGGTCTTGATCGCGAGCGGGGCCGCCGGTGAAGCCTTGGGTCTTCGGTGAAGGCGTGCCAGTGACCGGGTCGGTCGGCGCCGCCGCGTTCACCTCCCACACGAGCTCGCCGGAGTCGCGGTTGAGCGCCATCATACGCATGTCGTTGGTCGAGACGAGGACCTTGTTGCCGTACATCGCGATGCCGCGATTGGTGCGGGACTGCTTGATTTTGGGATCGTGCGCCACAAGGGCACCGCATTGGTGCCGCTGCGCACGTCGAACTTCATCACCCGCGTCCACGTATCGGACACATACATGAATCCGTCATCGACCAGCGGGGTCGATTCCTCCTTGCCGCGCAGCGTCCCGCCGGTTCCCCGCCCGCCGATGGAGAAGATGAACTTCAGCTTGAGGTCCTTGACGTTGTCCGCGTTGACCGCGGTCAACGGCGAGTGCCGCGAATTGTTGTAGTCACGGTGGACCATCAGCCAGTTCTGCGGATCGTTCGGTGCGTTGACCAGTCTCTCGAAGGTCACGTCGGCCGCAATGGCGGGCATTACCATGGCCGCAAGGCCGAGCGACGCCAAAGCAGCAAGCGGTCCAGTTCTGAACATGCAAATCCTCCCGTCTACCTGTCACCCCGATGCAGCTCGGCACCTATCATTACCAATCCAAAGGCGGCTTCGCCAGCGCTGAGGCCCATCCGCCAGCGCGACCGATCTGGACCGATGATAAAGGATCGGTCCTGCTTAGGCCGAACTTTACCCTTGCGGCGATGCAAGTGGTTGGCTGACCTCGATTGTTTTATCGAGGCCTGACTACATTTGCGGTTTGACGCCGAGCAGATCGAAGGCGCGCTGCTGGATCGGCGTCGGTTTTGCGAACAGCACGGTTACGGGAGCGCCGGCGAGTTTTGCGAGATTGCGTGTGAGGGTTGCGAGATCGGCGAGCAAGGTGCGGAAGCTGTGCACCGGCAGGCCGTCCTCGGTGCGTTTGGTCTTGGCTTTCCGTCTGGCTGCGGGCGAGGGCTGCGCCTTGGCGACCGGAGAGGGACGTAACGCTTCGCCGGCGGCGCGATCGTGATCATCGAACAGCATGGGCGCGAGCGCCTGACGCATGTGCCATTCGAGATGATAGGCGAGCATGCACAGGAACACGTGGGCGCGCACGCGCGGGGTCGCCCAATGGAAGATGGGCCGAATGTCGAGGTCGATGGTCTTGAGGCTGCGGAAGGCGCGCTCGACATTGGCGAGGCTCTTATAGGCGCGCACCGTGTCGGCGGCATTGAGCGCGTTGGCCGGAACACTGGTGCGCAGCACGTAGAAGCCATCGAGCGCGGCTTCCGCGGCGATCGCGGCCTGATGGCGCGTGAAGCTCAGCGCACCGTCGGTGATCTCGATTTGAAAGTGTTTGGCGACCTTGCGACGGTGCAGCACGGCGCCGACCTTGAGGCCGATATTGGCGGCGTCGCGCAGCGGCGATCGCCGTCGCGCGATGCGTGCTTGAATGTCCTTGAGGTCCTGCTCGGTGGCATCGAGCAGTTCGTTGCGCTTGCGGGCGCGTTCCTCGGCCAGCGCCGGGTTCTTGCAGACGATGAGGCGCTCGCCCGGGAACTCCGGGCTTTCGATCTCCGCGAGGTCGCGCTCGTCGAACAATGACAGCTGCAGCGGCCCGCCCTCGGCGGCAAGCTGCTGGATCGCCGGCGCGCGCAGCGCAGTGATCCAGTCGAGGCCGGCCGGCACAAGATCGTGTTCGATGCGCGCCTGCGTGATCATTCCGCGGTCGCCGACCAGGATGACGCGTTTGAGGCCGAAGCGCTCCTTGAGCTTGGCAATCTGATTGCCGAGCGTTGCGGGATCGCCGGTATTGCCTTCGAAGACCTCGATCGCAACCGGACATCCGTCGGCGGAACACAACAGCCCGAACACGATCTGCATCTTGTCGTGACGGCCATCCCGCGAATGACCAAAGCGCGCCAACGCGCAGCAGCGCCCCTCGACGTAGCTCGAACTCACATCGTAGAGCACCAGCGTCCCGTCGCGCAGGTGGCGGCGCGCCAAGGCCGTCTCGATCGTCGGCTGCGCCGCGCCCAGCCAGTCGAGGGCCGCATAGACTTGCTTGGCGCTGACCGCGCCGAGCCCCAGCGTCGCGCCAAGCGAATGGATCGCCGTCGTCTCATCGAGCGCGCGGGCGGTGGCAAGCTTGGCGGCCGGATCGATCAGCCGCGCCACGATCAGCGCCAGCGCCAATTGCCGCTGCCGCTCCGGCCCGTCCGGCAACCGCGCATCGAGACCGATTTGCCGCGCCATACCCAACGCCGCCGCCACGTGTCCGTGCGGCAACGCACGGACGATCTCAAAGCCGCCAAGCGGGACCAACTTGTCGCCGCGCAACGCCGCCCGCAGCGCCTCGATGCGCTCTGTCGGCCAATCCGACAGGTTCGCGAGCGTGCGGTTCTTCACCTTGGCGCCGTCGCGAAAACTCTCCCGCAGCAGGATGGCGGGGCGGGAGCGCCGGTTCGGCACGACAGCGACGTACATGTGCAGCTTGAATTAAGCCGCACGTGCCATGTCAAGCGTTATTTACCATATGTTATGACTACATATCTGGCGCGCCATCAATGAAAACAATGGCTTAACTCAACGTTGGGTAAAGTTCGGCTTAGGCCAGCGCGGAAGCCAGTGTGCGAATCGCGTGCAAAATGCGACCCGGGATTCTGCCGTCCACACGCGTCCCGATTCACAAGAATAATATGTCAAACCACAAGTAATCGATAATATCGAGTACCCTTTCCAATTTCTCGCAGGGCATCAAACACTAAATCGCCGAACTTGGACGCCTCTTCGATGTAATTAATTGCAGCGGCTCTATCTTGAAATTTATCGACAAGCTTGTCTTCGCTTATATTTGTTGTTACAAGGAATTTATCATATTGCTCCAATACTTGTCGCAGCTCAGCATGAGCTGTTGAGACGCCGTTCTCCGACAGCAGCCATTCCACGCGCTCAGTAGGCGTCATGCCGATCATGAATGCAGCATCTTCTGGTGTGACGGTTCTTCGAAATTTGTAAACGGCCGAAAGATAGAGCAGAGCTGAATAACACGTCAACAGTCTGCTATGTTTAAGCTTGTAATTCTTTAGTTTCCCTTTGGCCTTTCGATCGGGCGGATCCCTTTGGGTTCGCGCTTCGTAGTTGACACAAAATGTTCTCCACAATCGAAGGATATCATTTGATAAAAAGGCCGGCATAAACTCTCGGTCGTGATCAGCGTAGTCGCGCCAGTATTCTCCTATAATTTCCCTGGTAATCTGATTATAAACATCATCATTTAGAAGAGGGCGGCTCTCAAGTAGCAACAAGAGTCTAGCCGTAAACGTATTTATGGCATCATCCTCTGGAGTGCCAAGCGTTTTTGCTAATTCATGCGCTGAATAATGGGCCAGATACTGACCGTCCCCCGAAAAGTCAGGGATTCCCTGATTTCTCGTAATGTTGATAAGTTTGGCCTTGACGCAAATCTCATCCAGTCGGTTCAACCGGCTCCCTTCCTTCCCGTCGCGGCCAGGATTTCCGTCGCTCTTTCCAACTATAAATGCATCAAGATCGCTGTGTTCGCTCGCCTCATAACGTCCAAAAGAGCCGGTCGCGTACACGCAGGCCTTGCCTGTCGTTAGCCCTTCCACCGCCCTCAAGCTTTCCCGAAGAGTTCGCAGTCGCGACGCGGTTTGGTTTCTACGTTCAGTCAGCTGGTTCACGTATGCCCCCCCATTCGAAAAGGTTGGCAAATATTTCGGCCTGCGCGACGGCATCGTCTAACGCATGATGGGTATGTTGATGCTTGGGACGCAGCGAATAATCTAGTTTTGAACGGCCTGCCTCTGAAATTGGGATTCTTGCCTTTATTGCATGGGCTGTCTTTAGGTCGAAGCATCGAGAATAGCCAAATGGCGAGCCGCCCGGACAAAATCTGACAAAATACCAGTAAAGCCAAGTCCAATCAAAACATAGAGGATAAGCCACTAGAACGGGCTTCGCATTTTTTGAATTCTCCTTAACCCAATCGCAGACGTCGCGCATCGCTTTTTCGGGCGGCTCTCCCTCGGTCAAAAGCCGAGCTCGGTCTAGTCCGTTAACGCGTAAGGCTTCCTCTTGAAAAGTCTCAGAAATTGGTCTTAGTTCCCGGTAAAATATCTTTTGGTAGCTCGTCGGCCGCTCGAAGCGTTTGCCATCAAAGGAACCCGCATACACCATTGCAAAAGACAAAATTGAAAATGGACCCGGAATTGGACCATCCGTTTCTACATCGGCTGAGAAATACGCATCCACTTCCCTCTCCACCTTCGTGGGCGGGCGGCCGTCCGCAACAGCGGGATTGAAAAAGGTCATTCTGTCAAGCATTCCCACTCCTCCATCACAGAAGACCTATAGTGACGAAGGTTGGATTGTCTGTCGCAGGTGCAAATGACGCCATCCACAGGTCCTTAGTCTCTCCTTCAGGTCCAAAATGGGGCAACGATGTTCTCTTTATGTTCTTAACACGTCAGCCCCGCTTGCCACCAGCCCAATCCGACCGGTCAGTCCCTATGGTAAATACCAGTCCGGCAGCTTGCAAAACAGAGGATCACCGGAATGATCGAGGACACGGCACCGCAACCTGATGTAGCGATTCTCTGGGGCCGTCTCCGTTATGGCGTGGTTTCATCCCTCCGCCCTGGTGCGGCTCCTGGTGACCAGCGTTCAGGCCCTCACGGCCGTGCTCGTGCTGATCGCGGTCGCGCTGAATTTTGCCAATATCGTTGGCCGCTATGTTTTTTTGAGGCCGATCGCGTCCGCCGAGGAGGTGATGCTATTCCTCCTCGTCGGCATGGTATTTCTTGGCAATGCCGTGGTCGGCTGGCGCGGCCGGCAGCTGCGAATGGACGTGATCCTGCACATCCTTCCGCCGACACTGCGCCGCACTCTGGAAATTGCCGCCGACCTCGCAATGATCGCGGTCTGCATCATCCTGATCGCGGTCGGATGGCCGGCGATCGAAATGCTCGCCGAATTCGACCAACGCAGCCAGGCCGCGGAAATCCCGCTCTACATTCCGCAAGCGCTGGTGCCGATCGGGCTCGGCCTCAATGCCTTCCTGGTGGCAGCGCGCCTCGTCGAAACGTTTCGGGCCGGCCGCTCGTGTTAGCGACCTTCGTATATTTCGTGCTGCCGGTGCTGCTGCTTTGCATCGGCTTTCCGATCTATCTCATCCTGCTGCTCACTTCGCTGGTCGCCGCGACCTTCGTGGCCGACGTGAACCTCACCGTGATCCAGACGAACATGTTCGGCAGCCTGGATAATTTTCCGCTGCTGGCAATTCCCTTTTTTATCCTGGCAGGCGAGATCATGGGCCAGGGCGGAATCGCGCGCCGCGTCATCGTCTGGGTGACGGCGCTGACAGGCAGCGCGCGCGGATCGCTGCCGATGACGACGATCGTGTCATCTGAGCTGTTCGGCGCCATGTCGCATACGGCCGTGGGCACCGTCGCCGCGGTTGGCCGTCTCGTCTACCCCGCGCTGAAAAGCGGCGGCTACGGCGACCGCTTCACGGTGAGCCTGATCGCGTCCTCGGGCGCCATCGCAGTCGTCATTCCGCCCTCGATCGCGATGATCCTCTACAGCATGTCGGCGCAACAATCGGCGATCACGCTGTTCACCGCCGGCATCCTGCCAAGCCTGCTGATCGGGCTCGTCGACGCCGCCTATGTCATCCTGTACTCGCGGACGCGCAAAGTGGCGGTGGGCGAGAAGGCCTCTTGGGCTCGCATCTGGGCCGCGACCAAGGAAGCCGGCTGGGCACTGGGTACCCCGATCGTCATCTTTGGTGGCATTTATGGCGGCATTTTCACTCCGACCGAGGCCGCCGGGGTCGCAGCCGTCTATTCGATCGTCGTCACCATGTTCATCTATCGCGACATCGGGTGGCGCGACCTGTGGCGGATCACGGTCGACGCCGTATTCCTGATCTCGCAGATCCTGATCATCGTGACGGCGGCCGGCATCTATTCGTGGCTGCTGACCACCAGCGGCATTCCGCAAAGCATTGTCGAGACCATCAACGCCGCGCACCTGTCGCTGTGGCAGACCCTGCTGATGATCAATCTCGGCCTGCTGATGGTGGGAAGCTTCCTCGAACCTCCGGCCGCCATCATGATCCTGACGCCGCTGCTGTTGCCAATGGTCGAAGCCGCGGGAGTGAGCCCCATCCACTTCGGTATTATCATGGCGGTCAACCTATCGATCGGCATGTATACGCCGCCCTTCGGCCTCAACCTGTTTGCCTCGCAGGCGATCTTCAGCCAGCCGCTGACAGTGATCTACCGCGGCGTCTTGCCGTTCGTACTCATCAACTTTGCGACGCTGATGGTGATCAGCTACGTGCCGGCGATCTCGCTCGCGCTCGTCGGGTCGGGGCGGTAGTTATTTTTGTCGCCAGCACGTAGGGTGGGCAACGCGCCTACCAGAGCCGTGCCACTCGCGCAACATGCAGGCGCGTTGCCCATGCTGTCGGAGCTATAAAGAAATATCGGACCGCGTGGGCAAAATCGAATGAGGGTCAAGCTATTGGAAGGACGACGGCGCGCGATTTTGCCCACCCTGCGAGTTCTAGAATCTTTCGCGGTCTCGGCATTTCCAGAAGTTGCAAGTGCTTGATTTGAATCATGTCGAAAATAGCAAAAGCCAAAGGATTCACAGGCTCTACGAAACAAGTCAGCTCAATTTGGTCACCCACGCCGCGAAACGGTCGGCGAAGTTTTGTAGGAATTTGCGCGTGTCGTCGTTTGCGATATTGCCGTCGTCATCGAAGAGGCCGGGTGTGAAGCGGATGAACACTTCGGGCTGTCCCAGCATCGGCATGTCGAGGTAGGCGAGGCTCATGCGCAGGTGCTGCTGGGCAACCGCAGTGCTGATTTGCCCGGGTGAGGCGCCGATGACCGCTGCCGGCTTCCCGGCCCAAGCACTCTTGCCGTAGGGACGCGAGGCCCAGTCGAGGGCGTTCTTCAGCGCGGTTGGCACCGAGCGGTTGTGCTCGGGCGTGACGAACAGGATCGCATTGGCTGCCGCGATCTCGCCCTTGAGCCGCACCACCGGTTCCGGCGGCGTCGGATCGAGGTCTTGATTGTAGACCGGCAGGTCGTCAATGCGGAGCATTTCGCATTCGAAATCCGCCGGCATCAGCTTGATCACCGCGCGCGCCAGTTTGCGGTTGATCGAGTTGCGCCTGATGCTGCCGACCACGACGCCGATCTTGCGGGGACTCATCGCTTTCTCCTTTACCGGTTTCAATGCTGCAGAACGCGGCTACCCCCGCACAAGACGAAACCCGCTCCGCGAGGCACAGGGCGCCGCGCGCAGCGGGTCTCATTCAGCCTAAGTCAATGCCGATGACGTTTCGTCCGTGCCCTCCCCCCGCCCGTCGTGAACGCGGCGCGGCAGATCGGGCTCAGGGCGCGCCGGTAGTGGAACAGGCACGCCTTGGTGCGATTGACATCGGGAATGGAACTGTTGCACAGCCTGAAAGCATCATTTGTGCACGCCTGCCGGACTTCCGGACTCTGCGCCGCCGCCGAAGTGATCAGCGGCGCAGATAGGACGGCAAGCAACAAAGCGGATGCACCGATCGTCGGGATATGACGGCGCGCAACGCCAAGACGAATCATCGATAGTCCCTCCATCCATTAGGCGCTATTCACAGCGCGATCTTGTGATGCTTTCCAGCGTGCCGGGGCGAACTGGCGCTTCCGGTTGCTCACTCGCGCTGATTCCATCCCGCAGGTCTGCTCTACCATGATGCCGCTTCAGAGAAAGCAGGAAAATGTGACGCGCGAGGCAAGGCGGTGGCGTTTTAGGCCATGAAGCATGGCGCTTGTCCACCCTGGAAGGGGTAGGAAGCGGTCGTTTCAGCTGGTGCGCCTACCGCAACAGAACGGGACCGCCCGAAATGCTCCGGCGACCGGACCATCGTGTTTTCGATGAACGCCAGCCGGTGACAGAACCGCCCTGCCGTGGCATGCCTCGGCTGGCACTGCGTGCCAGGTCGCGCCGGACCGCAAGAGGGTTTTCATGCCACGACTGCCCCCGTTCATACCCGCTGGCGTGATTCCAGCTGTCCTGCTGCCCTTCGACGACGATCTTGCGATCGACGAGTGCAATTTCCGCAGCCACTTGCGCCAAGTCGCCGGGGTTCCGGGGCTGGCCGCGATCACCGTGAACGCGCACTCGACCGAGGTTGGCTCCTGCACCGCCGACGAGCAGCGCCGCGTCATCGAAATCGCGGCGGAGGAGGTTGGAGACCGGCTGCCTATCGTGCACGGAATTCTGGTCGGACGGCAGTCTGGAAGCGGCGCGCATCGCACGCGCGGCGACCGCGGGCGGCGCTTCGGCGCTGCTGGTCTTCCCTCCCGGCCCCTTCACGCTCGGCCAGACGGCGGACATGGCGATTGCCCATTTCCGCCGCATCGCCGATGCGACCGACCTGCCGATCATCGCATTCCAGTACCCGCTTGCAAGCGGACAGGGGTATCCACCGGAGACCCTACTGAAGCTGGTAGAAGCGGTGCCGCAGATCCGTGCGATCAAAGATTGGACCAACAACGTGCAACTTCATGAATGGCAAATTTGCACCCTGCAAAGCCTGCCACGGCCGGTGAACGTTCTGAGCACGCACTCGTCATGGCTGTTCGCGTCCCTGGTGCTCGGCTGCAAGGGCCTGTTGTCGGGAGCGGGAAGCGTTATTGCCGACCTTCAGGCGCAACTCTTTCATGCGATTGCGGCAAACGATCTTGCCGGCGCGAAAGCGACAAACGACCGCATCTATCCGCTTGCACGCGCGTTCTACGCAGATCCCTTCATCGACATGCACAATCGAATGAAAGAGGCGCTGGTGCTGCTCGGCCGCTTGCCTCGTGCCAATGTGCGGCCGCCGCTGATCAAGCTAAGCGCCGGCGAAGTGGAGCGCATCGGTGCAGCCCTGGTGATGGCCGGCCTGCTGCCCGCGCAGTCGTCGCGCGCGGCGTAGCGCATGACCACGAGAAGTTGCAGACTTTTCGGATAAGATCATATGCAAAATCAAAGGCGATCGAGCGGGAAGCAATTCAAGCTTAACGCATCCCACGCGGGCCCGCGTTTACCATGCCTGGTTAGAATATTAACAAAAATTTACGGGGCGGCATGCTGGCATTCGGGGTCCAAAGGGTCTATCCCGGCGCCCCAGGATGCTTTTCGCCCGGGGGGAGAACAGGATGCGATCTGGCGCGTCGGAGAGCCGAGACGCATTCGCCACGAACTCGGGCCGTCGGCCACATCGTCGCACGCACGCCGCTTTCGTTTTGGTCTGCACCTCGAACGGTGGAAATTAGGCACTGGACCGCTAATATGAAAGGAATGTTGGCGCGATCCAGCAACGCCCTTCGACGATAATGGGCGAGCGCCAGCCGCCGCGACAACGAGGCACGTATGGACCCGACTAACATTGCGGCGCCCGATTACTTCCACAAGGTCGTCGACTGCCAATGGGCCTGCCCCGCCCACACCCCGGTTCCCGAATACATTCGATTGATCGCCGCGGGCCGCTATTCGGACGCCTACATGGTCAATTGGAAATCGAACGTCTTCCCCGGCGTGCTAGGCAGAACCTGCGATCGGCCCTGCGAGCCGGCCTGCCGGCGCGGTCGCGTCGAAAAGGAGCCGGTTGCGATCTGCCGCCTCAAGCGTGTCGCCGCGGACTTCAAGGACGACATCCGCGCACGCTTGCCGCGAAAGGCATCGCAGAAGAACGGCCGCCGCATCGCCCTGGTCGGCGCCGGACCAGCCTCGCTGACGGTCGCGCGCGATCTCGCCCCGTTGGGCTATCATTGTGTCGTGTTCGACCAGGACCCCCAGGCAGGCGGGATGATCCGGACACAGATTCCCCGCTTCCGGCTGCCTGAATTGGTGATCGACGAGGAATGCGGCTACATCCTCGACCTTGGACTCGAGTTTCGTCCGGGCCGCCGCATCGATAGCCTCAAGGCCCTGCTCGCCGAGGATTGGGACGCGATTTTCGTCGGCTCCGGCGCGCCGCGCGGGCGCGATCTTGACGTCCCCGGCCGCAACGAGGCTGCCGCCAATATCCATATCGGTATCGACTGGCTGTCCAGCGTCTCGTTCGGCCATATCAACAAGATCGGCCGGCGTGTCATCGTGCTGGGCGGCGGCAACACGGCGATGGACTGCTGCCGCTCTTCGCGACGACTGGGCGGCGAGGAGGTGACGGTTGTCGTCCGCTCCGGCTTCGAGGAGATGAAGGCGTCGCCCTGGGAAAAAGAAGATGCCATGCACGAAGGCATCCCGATCCTGAATTTCCTGGTGCCGAAGCAATTCACGCATGACAACGGCCGTCTGACTGGCGTCACCTTCGAGAAGGTCACGGCGCAATACGACGCCAAGGGCCGCCGCACGCTCGTTCCTGCCGGCGAAGCCGATCACCACATCCCGTGCGATGACGTACTCGTCGCGGTCGGCCAGGAAAACTCGTTCCCATGGATCGAGCGCGACGTCGGTCTCGAATTCGACCGCTGGGACATGCCCAAGGTCGATCCCAAGACGATGCGCTCGACGCATCCGAAAGTGTTTTTCGGCGGCGACGCCGCATTCGGACCGAAGAACATCATCTGGGCCGTCGCCCACGGCCACGAGGCCGCCGTGTCGATCGACATGATGCTCAATGGCGAAGACATCGAGCTGCGCCCGTTGCCGGCGGTCGAGGTCGTCAGTCAGAAGATGGGCATCCACGAGTGGAGCTACGACAACGAGATTTCGCCCGACAAGCGCCTGCGCGTGCCGCTGCGCGACAAGGTGATCGCCCTTGCCGATATCAAGGCCGAGGTCGAGCTCGGCTTTGACGTCCCGCTTGCGTTCAAGGAGGCCGAACGCTGCCTCAACTGCGATATCCAGACGGTATTCACCCCTTCGCTGTGCATCGAGTGCGACGCCTGCGTGGACATCTGCCCGATGGACTGCATCACCTTCACGGAAAATGCTCCGGAGCAGGATTTGCGCCGGCATTTGCAGGCGCCCGCACCCAATCTGTCGCAGGACATCTATGTCGCGAATGGATTGAAGACCGGCCGTATCATGGCCAAGGATGAGGACGTGTGCCTGCACTGCGGCCTGTGCGCCGAGCGTTGCCCCACCGGTGCTTGGGACATGAAGAAATACCTGATCGACATGACTCTCGCGGGAACCAAATGCCAGCACGAAGCCCGATCAGCGGCGTAAACGATTTCGTCGTCCGTTTTGCGAACGTCAACGGCTCAGGCTCGGCGAGCGCCAACGAACTGTTTGCCCGCGCGGTGTTGCGGATGGGAGTGCCGGTCTCCTCGCGCAACATTTTCCCCTCCAACATCCAGGGCCTGCCGACGTGGTTTGAAGTCCGCATCTGCGAAGACGGGCATCTCGGCGCCCGCGGCGGGGTCGACCTCATGGTCGCGATGAACCCGCAGACCTGGGACAAGGATGTCGCGTCGATCGAGCCGGGTGGATACCTGTTCTACGAATTCGACCAAACCGATGCCGGAGACGAAATTCCGCTCCGACATCGTCGTGCTTGGGGTGCCGCTCACCGCGATCTGCAACCGCGAATATACCGACCCGCGCCAGCGCCAGCTGTTCAAGAACATTATTTATCTTGGGGCGCTCGCGGCCCTCCTCGACATCGAGATCGAAGTGATCGAGGCGCTGTTCTCCGACCAGTTCAAGGGCAAAGAAAAGCTCATCGGGGCGAATCTGCCATGCCCTCCACCTCGGCCGCGATTGGGTGCTCCTCAATATGGAGGCGCGTCCCGGCCTCGATCGTGTCTGCGGGCTGCGGGTCAAGCGCGCCGACAAGGTCGGCGATCGCATCTTTCTGGATGGCAACTCGGCCGCCGCTCTGGGAGCGGTCTATGGCGGCGCCACAGTCTGCGCCTGGTACCCGCTCACGCCGTCGTCGTCACTCGCCGACGCTTTCACGAACTACTGCGCCAAGCTGCGCCGCGATCCTGCCACCGGCAAGGCGCGCTACGCCATCATCCAGGGCGAGGATGAGATCGCCTCGATCGGCATCGTGGTCGGTGCCGGCTGGAATGGGGCGCGCGCCTTCACGGCAACCTCAGGCCCCGGTATCTCCCTGATGCAGGAGTTCTGCGGACTCGCCTATTTTGCCGAGATTCCGACGGTGATTTTCGATGTCCAGCGCGCCGGCCCGTCAACTGGCATGCCGACGCGCACCCAGCAGTCCGATGTGTTCAACACTGCCTACGCCTCGCATGGCGACACCAAGCACGTGGTGCTGTTCCCGGAAAACCCGGGCGAAACCTTCGAGTTCGGCGCCCTCTCATTCGACCTTGCCGAACGGCTGCAGACGCCGGTGTTCGTGCTGCTCGATCTCGAGATCGGGATGAACCAGCACCTGACGGCGCCGCTCGCCTGGGACGATCGTCGCAAATACGACCGCGGCAAGCTGATGACCGCGGTCGACCTCGATGCCGGACGCGACTTCGGCCGCTATCTCGATGTCGACGGCGACGGCATCCCGTTCCGCACGCTGCCCGGCACGCATCCGACGCGCGGCTCTTATTTCACCCGCGGGACATCGCGCGATCGCTATGCCCGGTACACCGAGGATGGCGACGCCTACGTCGACAACATGCAGCGCCTGCTGCGCAAGTTCGAGACGGCCAAGACGCTGGTGCCCCGCCCCATTCTGCGCCGCGCCGACAAGGCGACACGTTACGGCGTCATTTATTACGGATCGACCGCACCGGCGATGGATGAGGCGATCGGGATGCTCGAAGCGCGCGGCAACCGGCTCGACACGCTGCGCGTGCGCGCATTTCCGTTCCATCAGGATGTGCCCGACTTCATCGCCGAGCACGATTTCGTCTTTCTCGTCGAGCAGAATCGCGACGCGCAGTTGCGCTCATTGATCATCAACGAATGCGGCATCGACCCGGTGCGGCTCGTTCCGATCCTGCATTATGACGGCACGCCGATCACGGCGCGCTTCATCGCCGGCGCGATCGCAAAGAACCTTGACGCCGTCAAAGTGGCCCCGCTCCGCGTGGTCGGATAAGGCGGGTCCGCGTCGATCCCCAGGATAGGCGCCGACCGCCAGGATACGCGCCGAACTTTATGCTCGCTTCGTCAATGCCATCATTGACGCGATCTATCCCGCCCCGCTTGGCTGCCTGCGCATACGGCTCCTCTGTGCATCCTCGCGGCACCGCGCGAATGTCATCCGCGCGAGCGTGCCGTCGCGCCACCACAAGGCATGGACCAGGGCAGCGCTGGCGTGGCCCGCGATGAGGGTCGCGAGCGCAATCGCCGACGCGGCATGTAGGCGGTGTATCGTCAGGTAGACAGCAAGGTCCGGCGCCAACGGATAGGGCAGTTCAAACAGCCCAAATACGGTGGTCGGGATTCGTACCGGAGTCGTCGATGCCATCAGCCAGCCGGACAACGGCATCAACGCCAGCAACCCGTAAAGGAGGGAATGCACTCCGTTCGCAGCAAGCCGCAGGCGAGGCCCCCTTGGCTCCTGCTTCGGTGTCGTCAAAACAAACCTCAGGAGGAGCCTTGCGAGCGTCAAGGCAAAAACGACAACGCCGATGCTCTTATGACTTTGCGTAAGATCGAACCGCTCGGCCGGGTCTTGAATGACCTGCACCATGACGAACCCGAGCCCGACCAGGCCCAGCACCAGCACAGCGCTCAGCCAGTGAAAAAACCTGATCGGTAACGGCCAGGCGCGAGAGCCCTCATTCATCGGCGACAGCACGAGTCTGCACCGTTATTTCGAGCAAATCGTCAATGATCGGAATCCCGAACGTCATGCCGAAGCTCGAACGTGCGACGGTTGTCGTAGCCACAAAACCGATGATTCCGCCTTTCGCTGCTGCATCGGTTTCAACCTTCACAATCAACGTGATCGGCCTCGTGACACCAAGCATGGTGAGATCGCCGACCACGCGGACCGTGTTCGCATCGAGCTTGTTTACCTCGGTCGACGTGAAGCTCAGCGTCGGATAGCGTCCGACATTCAACAGAGTGGCGCCTTTGACGAAGCCATCGAAGGACCGCGAACCGAGATCGACCGAGGCCGCGTACACGGTGAAGCTGGTAAAGCTTTTTGCCGGCCGTTGTAGATCGATGAAGATGCGTCCGGAATATCGGTTGAAGTGACCACGCGTCGCAGGAAAACCGACGGCGTCGATCTTGAAGCCGATCGACGTGTGAGCCTCGTCGATGCGCCAACCTTGCGCCGCCGTCGCTATGGGCGCATCGGCGAAAAACAACAGCGATGCGGTGGAGATGACCCCAAGCCGCCGCGCCGGCCACCAAGGGCGACTGAATTCGTTCATGGCAATACCCCCCGAAGTAACGCTTGAATGTCACTCGAAAGTAAGCATGGTGACGCTGCTCCATGTGTGCCGACAGAACCGGCTCGCCGCGGGCACCCGCAGACGGCGATGAAGATCCAACTGCCTGAGTTATCGCGCGCGACGCGACCGACTTCGGATTGCGGTTGGGATAGACAAACGAAATAAAAAACTCAAATGACGAATGCGACAGTTTCTGACAAAAATGTCAGTTTCTGACATCACCATTTATTGACTACAATGCTCGCCGATGTCTTGTGCCATCAAGCTCGGAGACAGGAATGGGTGAGGGGCGACGTCACATTTTAGTAATCGAGGATGATCCCGCGACTGCTGCGCACCTCGTCGACTCTCTGGCCGGCAGCGGCTATCAGGTCGACCTCGCAATCACGGGCGACGAGGGTCTTGAGCGTGGACGTTGCGGCGACTATGCGGTGCTGACAATTGATCGCATGCTTCCCGGCATCGACGGATTGACCGTCATACGCCGCCTGCGACGAGAAGGCATTGTCACGCCAGCCCTGATTGTGAGCGCGCTGGGTGAGATCGACGACCGGGTACGCGGACTGCGTGCCGGTGGGGATGATTACCTCGTAAAGCCGTTTGCCTTCGCGGAATTGCTGGCCCGCGTAGACGCGCTTGCCAGGCGCAGCGATACCGTGGTCAAGGAGACCGTGTTGCGGGTTGGCGATCTCCAGCTCGATCTGGTCGCGCGAACCGCGAGCCGATCCGGACGCGCCATCGAATTGCTGCCGCGCGAATTCCAGGTTCTGGAATATCTCGTCCGCAACGAGGGGCAGATCGTTCCGCGCGCGATGTTGCTACAGCACATTTGGGATATTCACTTTGATCCGACGACCAATATCATCGATGTCTATGTCGGCCGCGTTCGACGCAAAGTCGACGGCCAGCGATCGCTTCCGCTGATCCATACCGTTCGCGGCATTGGGTATTGTCTCCGTGCTGCTGATTAAGACGTTTCGATCCTCCACGTTCAGGCTGGCACTCATCAACATTGCGGTTTTCGGCGCCGTGGTCATCGCGCTGTTCGGCTATGTCTATTGGTCGACCACATCCTACGTCTTGGGTCGCACGGACCGGGCGCTTTCCGTAGAGCTGGCCGACCTTGAGCAGAACTTTGCGAACGGCGGACGCAACGAACTCATCGAGGCGATCAACCTGCGCCTCGCGCAAAAAAGAGCTGATCGTGTCTACGCGCTCGCGGATGAACTCGTTCGTTCTCCTCGCAGGAAACCTGCCCTCCTGGCCCTCTGCGCTGGAGGGCGAGGCCGGACGGGGTGACTTCAGCAGGTCGGAACCGACGTCAGTGCCCACCCCGCGCCTGCGCGCACATTTCGCGACACTTGCGGATAAGAGCCATCTGCTGGTCGGCGAGGATGTCGGCGATCTCGACGCATTCATTCGCAAGATCGACATCGCGATCCTGCTGGTGATCGCGCTGATTTTCGTCCTCGCCGGCGTCGCCAGCCTTTACGTGACCCGCCGGACCGTAGGGCGGATCGAAGCGATCAACGCCATCAGCAGGGCGATCATGCAAACCGGCCTCGACCAGCGCATACCGCTGCGGGGCACCCACGACGAATGGGACGAACTTGCCGCCAATCTCAATACCATGCTCGACCGCATCGAAACCCTGATGGGGGAAGTGCGGAGTTCACCGACAATGTCGCACACGATCTGCGCACCCCGCTCACGCGTATGCGCAGTCGACTGGAAAAGGCTCAATCCATTCCCGGAGACGACCGTTCCCGTGACAAGTCTCTGATCGGCGACATCATGGCCGAATTGGACGGCGTTCTCGGCATGTTCACCTCGTTGATGCGCATCTCGCGCATCGATGCGACCAATCAGATGGCGGGCTTTCGCCAAGTCGATCTCGTCACGGTGGCGCGCGACGTTGCCGAACTCTTTGATGCCGCTGCGGAGGCCGCGGGCGGCCGCCTCGAGGTGCTCGGAAATGACCAGACCGTCATCCCCGGGGACCGCGACCTCCTGTTCGATGCCATATCGAATATCGTTGATAATGCCATCAAGCACGGGCGCGAAAACGGGCGGGTGGTTGTGGCGGTACACGAAAGCGAGCGCGGCGCCGTGATTTCCGTGGCCGATGATGGGCCGGGAATCCCCCTCGACGAACACGATCACGTGTTCAAACGCTTCTATCGGCTGGAGCGAAGCCGGCACACTCCTGGCAACGGTCTCGGGCTGAGCCTCGTCGCCGCGGTCGCGCGCCTGCACGGGGCACATGTCGAACTGCTCGATCGAGCGCCCGGCGTCGAAATCCGCCTGGTGTTTCCCTCTTTTACGCTGGAGCCGGAGACCAGGCCTCCGGCACCGTCGCCATCGCCAGCCTGAGGCGAGACGCTCATCGTGAAGGCGTGGGACGTGCACTTGGGGTAGCGGCAGGCGGTGTGGCCGCGGGCGCCGCGCCGCTCGCGTTCGTGCTGTCGGTTTGGATCGGTCCGCCGGCGGCGAGATCGAAGCCGCGCAATCTCATGCAGTCGGAGAGGTAGGAACGGCCGCCCGGGTCATTGAGCACGTCGGGCGGCAAGTTGCGCTGGCTCATTTCCGTCAAGCAGTCGCGCCGCGCCGCCCTGAAATCAAAATTGGGCGAGCCCGGGCCGACGGTACTGCCGGTACTGCTCGGCGCAGTTCGACCGGTGGCCCCGCAGCCAGCGAGCATGAGGGTCATGGCGATAAACAATGCTACCCGGGCCAGGCGAGGCGCCGGCACATCTCGCACGCACGCAACGCAATCTGTTTCCACGACATCCCCCAGCCAAAAATGCTCGCCCCCGGACCGCAGGTCTCCAGCATGCTCCACCGCTCTCACCGGAGCCGGGCGCCGCGGCAAGCAAAGGTTGCGCAGAGAACCTCGATCGTCAATACCACGAACGCCCTTCGGCAGCATTTGCCGTTTTCCGAGCGACGGTCCCGCTTCATTTGCTATTTGCGAACTGCAGCCGCCGCAATCGCCAGAAACTGGTCGGCTTTCAGGCTGGCCCCGCCGACCAGCGCGCCATCCACATCGCCCAATGCCAAAATTTGCGCCGCGTTGGCCGTCGTCACTGAGCCGCCATACAGAATGCGGACCCCCTGCCCTGCCCCGTCGAACCGAGCGTCGAGACAGCTTCGGATCAATACGTGGACGGCCATGATGTCCGCGCTCGACGGCGTGCGCCCGGAACCGATCGCCCACACCGGTTCGTAGGCGATCACAAGGTTTTCTGTCCTTGCGCCATCGGGAATGGAACCATCAAGCTGGCTTCGCACAACGGTCGCCGTGCTGCCGCCCGCTCGTTCATCACCGGTCTCACCGACACAAAGAATGGCGACGAGCTGCGCCCGCCAGGCTGCCGCCACTTTGCGTTTCACCTCGGCATCGAACTCATGATGATGGGTTCGCCGCTCCGAATGGCCGGCGATCACGGCGCTCGCTCCGAGATCTGCCAACATTTCAGCCGAAATATCGCCGGTGAAGGCGCCGAAAGGCTCCGCGTGACAATCCTGTCCTCCCAGCGCAACCGCTCCCGCGGAGACTTTTGCAAAACACCCAATCAATGTCGCGGGCGGCAGCACCATCAGATCCATATGCTGACGAAAAGGGGCGGCTCCAGCGACGATCCTCTCGAATTCCGCAGCCGAGGCGCGCACGCCGTTCATTTTCCAATTGCCGGCAATGAGTTTGCGGCGTGGCGTCGTCATCCAGCAATTCCTCCCGAATATTTGGGCGTTGGCAAACGCCGTTGGCCACAAAAAAAGCCGCCGGCGCGCATTCCTTTGCCCGCGCGAGACCAACGAGCAATTCGAGCGCAGCGCTCCCAGGTTAAGAGAAGCAATGGCTGCCTTTTATTGCAGGAAACGGAGCGGCGGCGCGCCACCCGCGACGCCGCCGGAACTGCCCCGCTCCGCCACAGACTGACGTTGCGAAGCTGCCCATTCGCGGCCGGAGCAGGATGCGTTCAGCTTGGACCGCCTCCCACTTGGTTCCCTTTGAGTTTGCGCATGATCTCGTCCGAAAAGTCTGCAACTTTTCGGGATGATGCGCTAGGCTCGGCATGCACTCGAACTGGGAGGACCAGCATGGAACGCTTCATTGCTGATCTCGTGAAAAACTTCGAAAGCGGCAAACTCAGTCGCCGCGAATTCTGCGAAACCGTTGCTCTTGCCGCGACCGTCTACGCCGCCGGCGATGCCGCAAAGGCGGAACCGGAGAGTGGGTTCAAACTCATCGGCGTCAACCACATCTCGTACACCTGCCCGGATTACGCCAAGGCGCGCGACTGGTACGCCTCGGTCCTTGGCATGGAGAGCACCCCCGGAAAAGACAGCGGTAAGCGGGCGAATTTGATGTTCGGCCCCGAGCCCGGCAAAGGCGGCCAGTTCGTTGTTGCCCGCACCGCCACTCCGAGCACGCGACCGCCAGCGCAGGCCATGGTCGACCACATCTGCTACACGATTTCCGATTGGAGCGATGCGCGCGTCGACGCCGGTCTCAAGGCGAGCGGGCGCCCGTTTACAGCACGCAGTGGCAACGTGAACGTGCTCGACCCGTTCAATTACCCGGTGCAACTCGCGTCTTCGGAAGAAGAGAACGCGTTCAAATAATGCCAGGGGACTCCACCATGTTCGGTTTTGTCGCAACGAAGCTCGATGAGTTCGAGAACGGAAAAATCAGTCGCCGGCGCCTGATCGAGACGCTGACGCTTGCCGCCACCGCAGGAGCCGCAACCAGCGAAACCAAATCCGCCACGGCCGCGCCTAACCTCAAGGTCGCCCTGGTCAACCACATATCCTATACCTGCCCGAATTTCCGACAGGCGGGAGATTGGTATTCTAGGATATTCAATCTCGACCAAGTGGGCCTCAAGGACACCGAAGTGACGCTGCCGTTCGGCAAAATGGGTGAGCAGCCATACAACGTCACGGCAAAGGACGTCCCGCTCACCTTCCTGATCGCGCGCACGCGCAACCCCAACCAGGCGCCGGCCAACGCCGCTGCTGTGGCGCGGGCGGCGCGGCCGCAGCCCGAAGCGGTGATCGACCATATCGGTCTCACCGTCGCCGATTTTAACCGTGACAAGGCGAAAGCCCGGCTGATCGCGATGGGAGTAAAGAACGTTCGCGAAGGAGGGCTTTACAGCCTCCATCTCGATGACGTCTTTGGCTACGACCTGCAGATCAGCGGTTTTGATAACAACGCGCTCACCGACGGGTAAGCTCACCCGCGAAAATGACTGCTGCGGTCATTGGCAGAAACCATCACGCTGATGCGACGAACTGCGGCAACAACGCTTCAGTTATTCTCGTATTCTCGCGGGAACCCTTAGAGCGGGATGCGTTCAATTTGAACCGCCTCCCGCTCGATTATCATTGATTTTGCGCACGATCTTGTCCGAAAAGTCTGCAACTTTACGGGATCAGGCGCTAATCCTCCTCGATCGGGACAGCGGGACTGCGACGGCGCGGCCCGGTCAGGGCCTCCATCATTTGGCACCCTCGGCAGGTGGTTTGGCGAGACTCGCTACATCAAGCCGCCAAATGATAGGAACCGGCAGCCCGGACCATTACGGTGGCGAGCTGCCCAACCCCTCATCCAGGGCGGCTCGTAGGGCACGCAATAAGCACAAGCGCATTGCACCTCGAGCCGTGAGGCAACGCTTCCAGCCGACGCAATCAAGCGACTGCGCCCCTACGTTTCGAGCTGAAGGATGGGTTGCCCGGCGCCTGTTCGTCACCGGACATTTCAAACGAGGCGTCGGCGAAAGGCGGCGCCAACCTGTCGGTCTTTCCACCAACCTCTTGGGCGCGAGCATCGCGCCTGAAAGCCCGAGCCGATCCGACTTGCATTGGCCGGCTGGGAGGTTCGCCCCTCGGTCTCGCCGACGCCTTCCGTCGCGACCCTGACGACATCTCCGCCGACTGCCTTGCAATCATGGATCCGATGCCGCCAATTGAACGTGGGGTCGCCGAACGGTTCGAAGGTCCGCTCCGCTTACTTCTTCTTCGCCTTCGTGGCGGCGGGCTTGCGCTTCGCCGGAGCCTTCTTCTTCGCGGCGGGTTTCGCCTTCGTAGCTGCCTTCTTCACCATGCTGCCCTCCTAGCCAAGTCTGGTGGCGGTGTGCATCAGTGCCCGCGCGAATCGTGGGCACCTCAAATCGATTACTACAGCACGACAAAAAAAACAGCTTCTGCATTAAAGAAACGTGTACGAAGTCGCGCGATCGCGCTTGCCGCGCGGTGTCGAAGATATTTTCCACGATCGAATCTCGGAGTGAAGAGCGAGCGCGCACCGCCACCCGCGCCGCTGACCTCGAAGTAAAGAAATGTCGATGAAATCGATATTTCGTCAACTTACGAAGGTTCCCTCGACGGCCTTTCGGTGCCCGCTCGACAACTCTTCGACCGGCACCGGCGCGACAAAACACGGTCGCATTGCAAGCGATCGCGCGAGGAAAAAAATTCTGCGTACATCCTGCCCGAGGACGGCCCGATCAGCCGGCAACCGGTCCAGAGCGCACGATCGAGCGCGCGATTCGGCATCAAACGATTCGCATTTGCGCGCTGCCGCCTTGCTGCTGCGCGCTGTGCCGGTCGCGATGCGCCGACCGTTCCGACCCTCTTGGCGATGCTCGGCGCGCAGCTGCAAGCGGCGCAAGGAACCGTTCATAGACCAAGCTTCGCCTTGAGAAGTTCGTTCGCGACCTGCGGATTTATTTTGCCGCCGGATGACTTCATCACCTGGCCGACGAACCAGCCGAGCATGGCAGGCTTTGCTTTCGCCTGCGCGACCTTGTCCGGGATTTGCGGCGATGATCTCGTCGACCAGCCGTTCGATCGCAGCGAAACGTCGGTTACCTGCTTCAATGCCACGCTGTTCGACAATAAGCGCGCGGATCGCCGCCTTCCGTCCAGACGATCTCGAACACGTCCTTGGCGATTTTGCCGGAGATGGTGCCCTCCGCAATCAGATCCAGGATCGCACCGAGTTGGGCCGCCGAGACCGGCGAGCCGGCGATCGCCCTACCTTCCTTGTTGAGCCGACCGAACAGCTCGTTCAGAACCCAGTTGGCGGCGAGCTTGGCGTCCCTGCGGCTCCCGTTCGGACGCATTGCCACGGCTTCAAAGAAGTCCGCACTCTCGCGCTCTGCGACCAGCACGCCGGCGTCATAGACTCGAGAGCCCGAACTCCGAGATGAATCGCGCCTTCTTCTCGTCCGGCAATTCGGGCAGGGACTTCTTGAGGTGCGCCACCACCTCTTCGCGTCAACTCCAGCGGCAGCAGGTCGGGATCAGGGAAATAGCGATAATCGTGCGCCTCTTCCTTGTTGCGCATCGAGCGGGTCTCGCATTGCGGACAGGATCATAGAGCCGCGTCTCCTGCTCGATGGCGCCGCCGTCTTCCAGGATTGCGATCTGCCGCCGCGCCTCGCTATTCGATCGCCTGGCCGACGAAGCGGATCGAATTGACGTTCTTGATCTCGCAGCGGGTGCCGAGCGGACCGCCGGGGCGACGCACCGATACGTTGACGTCGGCGCGGAGATTGCCCTTCTCCATGTCGCCGTCGCAGGTGCCGAGATAGCGCAGGATGCCGCGCAGCTTGGCGAGAAAGGCCTTGGCCTCCTCGGCGGAACGCAAATCCGGCTTCGACACGATCTCCATCAAGGCGACGCCGGAGCGATTGAGATCGACGCACGACATGGTTGGATGGCGGTCATGGACGGATTTGCCGGCATCCTGTTCGAGGTGAAGGCGCTCGATGCCTACCCGGATCGTTCCCTCGGGCATGTCGACCACGACCTGCCCTCGCCGACGATCGGGGACTTGTATTGGCTGATCTGGTAGCCCTGCGGCAGGTCCGGATAGAAATAATTCTTGCGGTCGAACACCGAGCGCAGGTTGATCTGCGCCTTCAATCCGAGTCCGGTCCGCACCGCCTGGGTCGACGCATTCGGCATTGATCACCGGCAGCATGCCGGGCATCGCGGCATCGACCAGCGAGACATGCGAATTGGGCTCGCCGCCGAACGCGGTCGATGCGCCGGAAAACAGCTTCGCCCGCGACGTGACCTGGGCATGGACCTCCATGCCGACGACGACTTCCCAGTCGCCGCTCGCACCCTTGATCAGCTTGGTGGCAGCCGGGGCATCCATCACCGCGGTCCCATTGAATGTCTTGTCATTGTGGGCAGCCTTGATGCGTCACGTGCCGGTGCCGTTGGTCAGGGCCGCCACGATCGCTTCGCGCTCGGCGGCAAGGTCAGCGGTGGCGACCCGCTTGCCGGCCCTGCGATACCAATAGCGCGCATTGTCGAGATCGCCCTCGACCCTGTGCAGATGCGCATGCACCCAGGCGCAATCGGCACCTCCGTGAGCCATGACGATATCATGCGCGGCATTCCATTGACCCTTGCTGGTCCACCATAACGCCCGAAGCGCCGGCGGATAAGATTCAGGCGGCTGCTGTTGCTGCAAGGAACGCTTGAAATCCGTGACGCTCATGTCCGCAGACCCTGCGCATCGCGATTGCGAGCACGATCATGGTTGCCTTTGTCCGGCGTTTGCAGCGGCGGCGGTGGACTACCACCACCGCTGGCACGTGAACCGCCCTGCCGCCGCTTCGATCGCGGCGCCGAGCGTGAACAGCGTTTCCTCATCGAACGGCCGGCCGATCAGCTGCAAGCCGAGCGGTAGGCCCTGGGCATCGAGGCCCGCCGGTACCGAGAGGCCCGGCAAGCCCGCCATGTTCACGGTCACGGTGAACACGTCGACGAGGTACATCTCGGTCGGATTGCCTTCGCCCTTTTCACCCATCTCGAAGGCGGCGGTCGGCGTCGTCGGTGTCAGCATCGCATCGATGCCGGTTTGGAAACACGCCTCGAAATCGCGACGCACCAGCGTCCGCACTTTCTGCGCCCGAAGATAATAGGCATCGTAATATCCGGCCGAAAGCACGTAGGTGCCGATCATGATGCGGCGTCGGACTTCGGCGCCGAACCCGGCAGTGCGTGTCTTCTCGTACATGTCGGTGATGTCGCGCGCGGGCGCGCGCAGGCCGTAGCGGACGCCGTCATAGCGGGCGAGGTTCGAGGACGCCTCGGCTGGCGCCAACATGTAATAGGCGGGCAAGGCATATTTCGTATGCTGCAACGACACATCGACGATCTCGGCGCCTGCCTCCGAAAGCCACTCGACGCCGCGTCGCCATAGGGCCTCGATCGCGTCCGGCATCCCCTTCACGCGGTATTCGCGCGGGATGCCGATTTTCATTCCCTTGACGGAACGTGTCAGCGCCGCCTCGTAATCGGGCACCGGCCGATCCGCGCAAGTGGTATCTTTGGGGTCGTGCCCCGCCATCGAGCGCTAATCAGGATCGCAGCATCGCGAACGGTGCGGGCGAACGGGCCGCCTGGTCGAGCGAGGACGCAAACGCGATGATGCCCCATCGCGAGCAGCGGCCATATGTCGGCTTAATGCCGACGATGCCGGTGAACGCCGCAGGCTGGCGAATCGACCCGCCGGTGTCGGTGCCGGTCGCGCCCAGGCAAAGATTTGCGGCGACCGCTGCGGCGGAGCCGCCCGAAGAACCGCCGGGGACGAGCTTTGCCTGCGAACCCTTGCGGCGCCACGGCGAGACCACCGGTCCGAACCAGGAGGTCTCGTTCGAAGACCCCATCGCGAATTCATCGTGGTTGAGCTTGCCGAGCATCACCGCGCCGTCCCGCCATAGATTGGCGCTGACGGTCGATTCATAGGTTGGGACGAAGGTGTCGAGCATATGCGAGCAGGCCGAGGTCCGCACGTTCTTGGTCGCGAACATGTCCTTGACGCCGAGCGGGATGCCGGCAAGCGGCCCGGCGTCGGCGGAGGCGATTTTGGCATCGGCTCGCGCCGCCATCTCGAGCGCAAGGTCGGGCGTCTCAAGCACGAAGGCGTTGAGATGGCGTGCCCGCTCGATTGCGGAGAGATGCGCCTGCGTCAGTTCGATCGCCGAGACCTGCCGCTGGCGCAAAAAGTTGCGGGCCTCGGCGAGCGTCAGCGAGGTGAGGTCACGCATTCCGGCGATTCGACATGGGATGGCACGGAGGCTTGGCGCTCGCGATCAGGCAAGGTTGCCGGTGCAACCGGCGAAGTCTCCTCGCAAACGAATGCCCGCGTAGCGGGATTGGGCGGCTGCGGAGCGACGACGGCGCCCCCCACGGTCCCTGGCGGGCGCCAAAACCTGCTCGCCGGCTTGTTGAAATAAGCGACAACGAGCGGCGGGGAATTCGTCACATTCCTCACACATCACTCGATCACCTTCGGCACAAGGAAATAGCCGCCTTCCGTCGCCGGTGCATTCTTCAGGATATCGGCCGCAATCTCGCCTTCGGTCACCTCGTCGGCCCGTTTCTTCAGAACTCATTGGCGTGACGGACGTCATCGGCTCAATTCCCTCGACATCGACTTCGAGAAGCTGCTCTATGAAGGCCAGCATGCCGTTCAGTTCGCCGCGCAGGCGCCCGACTTCGTCGTCGGCAACGGCAATGCGTGCCAAATGCGAAATCCGACGCACCGTCGCATCGTCCACCGCCATGTTTGCCTCCGTTGCCGACCTATAGCAGAGGCAATTTCGGGCGAGCAACGGGGCGAGCGGGAGGCCGGCGTGCTCCTGTCCAGCTCCCTATTTCTTGTCCAGCGCCCCACTCCGCCATTGTCGGAGTCGCCGTTTTGGATTGGCCCTTGTCGAAAAGGGCGCCGAGACGTTATCCGTTCGGCCGCCGCTACCCGCAAGCCGTGGAGCCGCGGGGCGGATCAACCTGCTGCCCGCCCTGAAAGTCGATGCAGAAACCCCAGCCGCACCGGTTCGCCTCTTCCGCCGACGTCTTGAATTATGAGATCGTGCAGGAGCAGGCCGCGGCGCTCGGCCGGTTGGGACGCGGACTCGAGCGCGCATTGCAGGCGCTTCGCGATCACGACGCATTGCCGCCGCCAAGGAAAACGGGTCCGCCGGCTCGCTCTGCATTGGTCGCCGATGCCGCCCACGCGCTCTGGATGTATGTCGTTCAGCGCGAGGCCTGCGGGCTCCGCGACAGTCGAGCGGTGATCCGCGATTATCGGGTCCCGCCCGAGGTGCAGCACCGGATGGGAGCTTCGCCGCCTCACGGGCGATGACGGCGGCCTTGCTCCCGCCTTTCGCTGCGCTCAAGGCGGCCCCGGACGCATTTTGTCTGGGGCTACAGGCCCGCCGACGCGCGTTCGAGAGCGCTCTTCAACGCCATCAGGAAACGGGCGGCCTCGCCGCCGGTGACACAGCGGTGATCGAAGGTCAGCGACAGCGGCAACGTCCGGCGGCCTGCAATCTCGCCGCGATGGACAGCGACGCGCTCCCAGACGCGCCCCGCGCCGACGATCGCGACTTGGGGCGGCACCACGATAAGATTGGCGAAGCGCCCTCCGATCATGCCGAAATTCGACAGCGTGATGGTTGCGCCGCGCAATTCTTCTGGCGGAATGGAACGCGCCGCGGCGTCGGCGCGCAGCCGATCGAGGCCGCTGCGCAAATCCTTGGCGTCGCGCTCGCCGACATTGCGTAGCACCGGCACAATGAGACCGCCCTCGGTGTCGACAGCAATGCCGAGTTCGATCCGAGCGATGAGGCGACGCTCCAGGGCACCCGCATTGTACCAGGCATTGAGGGAAGGCTCGGTCTTGCACGCGGCAGCAATCGCCTGCGCCAGCCGGATCGTAATGTCTTCGTCCTTGCCCCAGTCGCCGATGTCGGCCTCCTCCGTCACCGTCGTGCGGACGGCTTCGGCATTGGCCACGGCCATGCGCTGCGCCATTGCGCGGCGCATGCCACGCAATGGCTCGGCCGGACCGGCTTCGACCATGCTGCGCGCCGCGCGTTCGACATCGGCCCGCGTGACGGCGCCACCCGGTCCCGTCGCATGCACGAGGTTGAGATCGACCTCGAGCTTGCGCGCCAAGGCCCGTATCGCCGGCATGACATGAAGACCCCCGGTCCGTCCCGGTTCTACGTGAACGGCAGTGCCGCTGCCTTTCTCGGCCCCGGGAGGGGTCGGCCTGGCCGTAGCTTCGGTCCGCCCGATGTCGCCGACAACGGTGCCGGTGTCCTGCTGTTCGCCCTCGGCAAATTCGACCAGCGGCGCCCCGACCTTGATGATGTCGCCCTTGTTGCCGAACAGGTGGCCGACGCGGCCGCTCCAGGGCGAGGGCACCTCGACGACGGCCTTGTCGGTCTCAACGGAGACCAGCGGCTGATCGGCGACGACGTTATCGCCCTCGTTCACGAACCATGAGACGATCTCCGCCTCCTCCAGACCCTCGCCGAGGTCTGGCAACGTGAACTGGCGCATGGCATGTCCCTCGTTCAGCCGGACTGACAGACTTTTCGAGCCGCGGCGACGATCCGACCAACCGACGGCATGTATTGCTGCTCGAGACGCGGCAGCGGAATCACCGTGTCGTAACCGGTGACGCGAACGACCGGCGCCAACAAGGACTCCAGGCCGCGCTCGGCGATGAGCGCCGCGATCTCCGCCCCAAACCCACCCGTACGCGCGGCCTCATGGACGATCACGCAACGACCGGTCTTGCCGATTGAAGCCAGTACCGTATCCGCATCATATGGCTTGAGCGTCGCGAGATCGATCACCTCGGCGTCGATCCCCTCGGCCGCAAGCTCGTCGGCCGCGGCGAGCGCCTCCCGGATCATGGCCCCCCAGCTGATGAGAGTGAGGTCGCGTCCCTCGCGCAGAATAAACGCGACATCGAGCGGCAGGGCTTCGCCATTATCCGCGACCTCTCCCTTGGCTGCGCGATAGATGCGGGTCGGCTCGAGAAAGACGACGGGATCGGGATCTCGGATGGCGGCCAGCAAAAGACCGTAGGCGCGCTCCGGCGAGGAGGGCATGACAACCCGAAGCCCGGGAATATGGGCGAGCATCGCCTCCGTAGCCTCCGAATGATGTTCAGGGGCACGAATGCCGGCGCCGTGGGGCATGCGCAACACCATGGGACAGCTCAGACGCCCCTGTGTCCGGTTGCGCAATCGCGATGCATGATTCACGAGCTGATCGATGCAGGGATACATGAACCCCATGAACTGTATTTCGGCGACCGG
Organism: uncultured Alphaproteobacteria bacterium; assembly: GCA_963844635.1. Taxonomy (GTDB): domain Bacteria; phylum Pseudomonadota; class Alphaproteobacteria; order Rhizobiales; family Xanthobacteraceae; genus JAJPKK01. The sequence goes on along the minus strand of CAWJPD010000003.1, from coordinate 1,332,829 downwards.
GCGCATGCCTTGTGCCGCCATCCCGACGCAGAGGCCGCTGATCAGCAATTCCGCGAGCGGCGTGTCGATCACGCGATCCGCCCCGAACCGCTTTTGCAAGCCAAGGGTCGCGCGAAATACGCCGCCGTTCACGCCGACATCCTCACCGAACACTACAACGTCCAAATTCTCCTCAAGAGCGCGGGCGAGGGCCAGATTGATGGCTTCGACGAGAGTGGCTTCAGCCATGCGACGCTCCGCTCAACTCTTCGCGCTGCGCGGCATAGCTCTTCGGCAAAACGGCATAGAGATGGTCGAACATGGTTTCCGGCGGTCGCGGGGGAGTGGCGAGGTAAGCTGCAACGGCGGCGTCGATCTTTTGCTGACACTCTGCCGCGAGCTGCTCCTCCTGTGCCTTGGTCCACGCTTGGCGGTTCACCAGATAGGCCCGCATCCGGGCGATCGGTTCTTCCTTCCAATGCGCCTGCACTTCTTCGGGTGGACGATAACGGCTCGCATCATCGGCGGTGGTGTGGTCGCCAAGCCGATACGTCACCGCCTCGATGAAGCGAGGCCCCGCCCCGCTTCGCGCCGCTTCGATCGCCTCCTCGGCCGCGGCACGCACGGCCAGCACGTCATTGCCGTCGACCTGCTCGCCGACGAAACCGGCGGCGATGGCCTTTTGCGCCAAAGTCTCGCAACCGGTTTGCAGCCGCAGCGGCACCGAAATCGCCCACTGGTTATTGACGGCGACGAACACGGCGGGAAGCTTTCGCGCGCCCGCAAAATTCATTGCCTCGTAAACGTCGCCTTTAGAGGTCGCGCCATCACCGAACATGCACACCGCGACCTTGGCCACCTGCTTCAGCTTGATCGCGAGCGCCACCCCGGCGGCATGGGGCGCCTGCGATCCGACCGGGATGCTGGGAGGAAAATCTTGCGGCGGACCAGACCAATTGTTGCCCCGCTCGTCGCCCCCCCAAAACTGCAGGACCTCCTCCATGTTGACGCCGCGCCAGAGCAGTGCCGCGTTATCGCGGTAAGAGGGAAGCAGCACGTCTTCGCGATGCATCGCGCTGACGATGCCCACTCCGGTCGCCTCCTGGCCGAGTGACACCGCATAGGTGCCGAGACGCCCGGTGCGTTGCAGGGATACCGCCTTGAGATCGAAGGCCCGGGACAACACCATGGCGCGATAGAGCAGGATGAGCAGCGCGGGATCGGAGGCGAAGTGGGGCGGCGGCCCCAGCAGTTTTCCGTCTGGCGCCAAATAGGCGCGGCGGCGCACCTGGAAGCGGGCGACGACCGGAAAGTCTTCCTCGGTGGTGGGGGTGTCCATGCTCTCGCCTTCGGTTGACGTGCCGCGTCGTTAAAAGCTGCGGTCAGGGCGAGGCCCACGACCTTAACGCGTGTCGCAGAGAGAGGTTGCGGGCTGCCTGCGTCGCATAACGATCAGCGAGCTTACAAAATTCGAGCGACAGCTGAAGCAGGTTCTGTACTGCGGGGAACAAATGACGCGAAAGTTTTGCTACAGCATGTTTCAGCGGGATCGAACCGTCCTTCGTGGGCAGGGAGCGCCCGACGTCCAGACGTCCGGCGGTTCACGAGTTCGACTTACTCGGCCCGGGCGCGTCATCCGCCAGATCACGATCGGATCGACGGGTTGGCGCCTTGCCTCGGTAGCTGCTGTTTCGCAGTGTGAAGATCGGCGCTTAATCCGCCTATGCGATTCGAGCTGACCGAAACCTGCTGTAATCAATTTCCAATCGCTACTGCCGCTTAGAGCGGGATGCGTTCAATAATAAATCGCCTTCCGCTCGATTATCATTGATTTTGCGCATGATCTTGTCCGAAAAGTCTGCAACTTTACGGGATCATGCGCTAGACAAAGCGCCGACGAAAGCGGGGACGGGCTTGTCGCCCGTCCCCTGGGGTCGCCGCATTACGGGGACATCGTGCCGGAGACACACAGGGCACGATCGGCGGTCGGCCCCTTTCTCCTCATCCTTCTTTGCCGAACGGGACGGCGACGAACCTCGTCGTGTCGCCGGACTTCAGCCGCAGCAGGACGCTGTGCTTTCCGGCCTTGTTGATGTCGCCAAGTTCTTTGCGCACATCGGCGGGGTTGGAGACCGACTTGCCGCCGACATCGAGGATGACATCACCGGCCTGCACACCCTGCTCGGCGGCGGGACCATCCGGATTGACCTCGGTGACGGCGACACCCTTGTTGCCGGCACCATCGACTTCATTAGCTGGAGCCAAGGAGAAGTCCGAGCCGCGGCGTCGTCCCCGGGGTCTGCTGCTGGTCCTGGGCACGCGCCTGCCGCTCGGCAGGCAATTCGCCCAAGGTCAGGGTCATGTCGTGCGATTGCCCATCGCGCATGACGGCGAGCTTGACCGAGGTACCAGGCGCGAGGCCGGCAACGGTGCGGGCGAGGTCGCGCGAGTCCTTCACTTGTGTACCGTTTACGGCGGTGATCACATCGCCCGACTTGATGCCGGCCTTGGCCGCCGGGCTGCCGGATTGCGGCTCATCGACGATCGCGCCTTCGGGGTTCTTCAGCCCCAGGCTGTCAGCAATGGAGGCGGTCACGGGCTGAACCTGAACGCCCATCCAGCCGCGGGTCACGTGCCCCTTATTCATCAGCTGGCCGACGACCATCTGCGCGGTGCTGGCTGGGATGTCGAAGCCGATACCGACCGAACCGCCTGACGGTGAATAGATCGCGGTGTTAACCCCAATGACATTGCCGTTCAGGTCGAAGGTCGGCCCGCCCGAATTGCCTTTGTTGATCGGCGCATCGATCTGGATGAAGTCCTCGTAAGGTCCAGCGCCGATATCGCGGCCGCTTGCAGACACAATGCCCGCGGTCACTGTTCCGCCGAGGCCATAAGGATTGCCGACGGCCACCACCCAGTCACCGATGCGAACCGGATGCTCAGCAAACTTCACGAAGGGGAAATTCTTGCCCTCGACTTTGATCACCGCAAGGTCGGTGAGCTCGTCGCGGCCGACGACTTTGGCCTGCAAGGTGCGCCCGTCGTTCGTTGTCACCTGGACCGTCTTGGCGTGATCGACGACATGGTTGTTGGTCACGGCATAGCCATCAGGCGAAATAAAGAAGCCCGAACCTTCAGCCATCATGTTCCGCTGCACCTGCGGCGCACCGTTCGGCTGGCCGAACTGACGGAAGAAGCGCTGGAATGGCCCCTGCCCAAACGGCACGGCGCCGTTACCATTCTGGCCGGAGTTCTCGGAAACTGCCGAATTGTCCAGGCTGACGCGGACCGAGATGACAGCCGGCTTCACCTTCCCGACAAGGTCGGCAAAGCTTGGCATCTGGGGTGGGTTGTCAACGGTCTGAGCTGTCGCGCTCCAAGCCGCCGGATAGGGTCCGTAGGCAATGGGGCCGCCGACCAAAACGGCCAGACCGATGCCGGCAACCGAGGCCAGCATTGCGAGCCGGCGAGGAACCAGTCCCCGACGTGGGGCGGCATTGAAACTTTCACGCTGTGTCATGATTTGGACTCCGTGTCTCTGCTTTTATTTTCGCTGTTCCGTTCTGCCATTTTGGAAAGGGCAACCACGGCCTTTCTTGCTTTAGTCAATAGTAAAATCTGAAAATTACATTAACCTGTCTTGAGGATTAATAATTTTTAAGGTCGGCCCTGTTTTCGATCACGATATGATGAGCGCGTAAAATTGCCTTCAGAGGTTGATTCAGCAGGTCGCACCGGAATTACGAGCACTTGGATTGCGGTTTCCTTGAGCGAGCGACTTCGCCGCTTCGGCCCTGCCGAGAGATCGAAGTAGATTTCGAGCAGGAATAGAAACTGTCGGCAAAACCCTGCTGCGTTTTGTTGTCACGCGACAAATTCACTTGAATGACGCGCTATTGAGCGGGATGCGTTCAGGTTGAAACGCCTCCCGCTCGATTGTCATTGATTTTGCGCATGATCTTGTCCGAAAAGCCTGCAACTTTACGGGATCATGCGCTACAGCGGTTTCCAGTCATATTGAAACGCGGCGCGTAGGGTGGGCACAATCGCCCGCCGCCTCCCTTCCATTGGCATAAACTCTTGGGGGCGATTTTGCCCACGCGGTCGGCCGATTTTTCATAGCTCCGACAGCGTGGGCAACGCGCCTATTTGATCTACAATTGCCCGGATCGTGTAAGCGCGTTGCCCACCCTACGATCGATTTTGATTCCATCTGATCGGAACATGCGCTAGTTTGGCTGAACCTTCATGCAAACCGGCGGTCAGGGTCAGGCCTTCGCCTGCATGATTTATATATTTATTTGCGCGCGGTTTGCTAGGGCATGTTCCGATCTATTGAATCAAAATCGATCGTAGGGTGGGCAACGCCTTACATGGCCCTGCCACTTGTAGATCAAATAGGCGCGTTGCCCACGCTGTCGGAGTTATGAAAATTGACAGACCGCGTGGGCAAAATCGCTACTGAGAGTCTCGGGCCGAGGGAAGGGAGGCGGCCCGCGGTTTTGCCCATCCTGGGCGCGTCGCTACGATGTGACTGGCATTACCCCGGAGCGGCTGCGACGGAGCATTCATTTGGTTTGCGAGCCCTTGTGCCGCGTGCCGTCCGTGAGCGGCTTCACGCCGGTGAGCAGGCAATGGCAGTGGAAAAATACGATCCGGTCATTGCGGAGCGAGAGTCCGATTCCTGCCTCGAGGCCAGCTGCGGCCAGCGCTCGTACGACAACCCTGAGGGGCCCCACGCGGTCTGGATCATTGACGATCCTCATCCATTCTTCAAATTCGCGGGGCTGATCCCAGGTGACGCACACGATGCGCTCGAACCCGGCACGTTGCATGGCGGCTTCCAACTCGAGCTTGGATAGCATCCGAACGTGCGAAGGATCGCGAAGCCGCTCGATGGCATTATGCAGATTTGATGCATCTGCATCTTCCGACGAAACCACGTCGACAATGACAGCCGTTCCGCCGGGGCTTAGAACGCGGAACATTTCGTTAAAGGCACGGTCGGGGTTGGCGAAATGATGGACTGCAAACCGCGTGACCAGACCGTCGAACCGCGCCTCCCCGAACGGCAGGTTTTCTGCATCGCCGCGCTTGAATTCGACGTTCGATAATCCCGCTTGCGCACATCTTGCTCGCGCTTTCTCCAACATCTGTTCGGTCGCGTCGAGGCCAATCACCGACGCTGCGCTTCGCGCAATCGCAGCTGTCACCACACCCGGTCCACATGCGACATCAAGCAAGTGTCCAGTGCCTGCCTCGCCCAAGGCAGTTCGAAAACGCGAGGCGACCTGATCGTCGGCCTGTTGGGCCCAGGCTTCGAAACTTTGCGCCTGGCGTGTGAATTCTTCCGCGATGCGCTGAAGGTGATCCATCCTCCCTCCGTTTCACTGATCTCCATGGGTGTGATATTTGCGCAAGACGCGGCACACAAGGTGCATCACGCTTACCTCACTGCGGCGGCGATTTCGGCTTGAAGTTGGCAAACTGCGTGTGTCATGGACGCCGATTCCCTGTCGGGGTCGCTTCAGACGTGATCCAACGTGGCGCTCTGTTTGATGGCCAGGATTTCAGTCTGTTGCGAATTCTCATCTTCCTTTTGGTTTCGTTTTTCCTGCTGCCTGTCGCGATCTCAGCGGTCCTGTACGCCTTGGACAACAGGGTGAAAAATTGGCGAACGGCAGACCGGTCAAGCGCCGGGTTTTTGCCGCCGCCGGTCGCAACGCAGGGAGCCCTGGTGCGGATCTTTTCCGCTCGCACGGTCCGCTGGCGGGGAATCCTCGCGACGCACAGCTGGATCGTGGTCAAGCCCGCGCGAGCGCCAGCCTATACGAGATTTGATTACACGGCCTGGGGAGAACCGATCTGGGTCGACCGCTTCGTGCCTGATGGACGCTGGTTCGGTCGTGTTCCGGAAGTCGTATTTGCCGCGGATGGAGCGGAGGCTGAGCGCATGATTCCGCAAATTCGTGCTGCCGTCGGCAGCTATGCGTTCCAGGAGGTCGGCGACTATCGCGCGTGGCCCGGCCCGAACTCGAATACCTTCGTGGCGGCCATCATCAGCGCGGTCCCCGCGGTGCGTGCAACCTTGCCGCCGACCGCCATTGGCAAGGACTTCCCGTTCGACGGCCGCTGGATCGGAAGAACGCCTTCGGGTGGCGGATTGCGCATTACGCTGGGCGGATACGCCGGGATCTCGGTCGGATGGGAAGGCTTCGAGGTCAACATCTTGGGAGCTGTCGCGGGGGTCGACTTCAAACGGCCGGCCCTCCTGCTGCCGGGTCTCGGGCGGCTGGCCTTGTGATCGGGCGTGTGGAGCGGGACAACGAGATGCAAATCAGTCGCCGGGGCAGCAGGATTTGAACTTGCGCCCCGAATCCGAATATCATTTGCGGCTCGTACTTACCAGCCGCTGAACCGATAATTAAAGCCCACCTGCATCATCTGCAAGTTGTGGGATACCTGATAAGTATATTGGCTCCCGTCGTTGTAGTTCAGCGTGACGTTGTGAGTGCCCAGGTCGATGTAGTCGTACTCGAGGAAAACCGACCAGTTAGGCCGGAACAGGTATTCGAGACCAATACCGGCCGTCCAGCCGCTCAGAGTGGCGGCCGCTTGCCCGGAATATGGCGACTGGTACAGGACATATTGACCACTAGGAGACAAACCATACACCGCATCCGGGTCCGCATCGGTGTAGTTGATATGCGCCCAAGCAACACCACCTTTGAGGTACAGCAAGGCTGGAGGCAGAAATGCGTAACCGATGCGTCCCGTCGCCGTCCCGAACCATGTCGTTTTGAACGACATCGTTTCGGAGTAGTCGCCTGAGTAGCTGAACGGCACGGTATGAGTGCCGTTTACATAAGCCCCGTCGAACATGGCTTGAATGCCGACGACCCAACTGCCTGCAAACTGCAAATCGCAGCCGATTTGACCGCCGCCGACGACGCCTAGTCCGGTATCACGACCAGTAGATTGAAAGGCAAGCGGATCGTAAGCGCTATTGTATTGCCAGCCCAGCCCGGCATTGGCACCGATAGAGCAGGCGGTCCAGCTCGGCACAGGAACTGTGGACACGAAGCCCGGGGATACGTCGGCGGCGAAAGCCGACCCGCTGAACGCGAGTGCGCCGAAAGCAATCACAAATTTTTGCAAGAGGGTCCCCCCATCCAGCTTTCAGCCAAGCCCCCGAAACGGAGCCTAGGCGAAACCGTTGCAAATGGCTATCCCCCTGTTCGCAACCGCCAAGCAAGTTCGTTCAGGGTCGTCGGGTCATCTATCGAAATCGCCCAGGGTTCGGGCGCAGATCCATGCGATCCACACCGCGCCGGGTTCCGAGCTCCCCGTCTTTGTGGCGTCCACGCGATCCTCGCTACAGCGCGGGCGCCCGCAACCGGCAAAGCCGCGTCAATCCGCAGCCTGACGGACATAATGCCGCGGCGACTCGGTCAAGCTACCGCAGTGCCCACCCCGGCATGCGAACACATATCAGGTTAGGCGGCCCGATCTGAACGGCGGGTTTTGTGACATCCTACCGTCGCGATGATGGGGTTCGGGCCGCCGCCCACTCGCCCACGATGCGGCAGGACTGTGGCAGCCTTGCCGCCGCAACTACCATCCGCACCCGCTAGTACCTCTGCACAGGGGTTATGACTCGTTGAGTGGGGCTGGGTAGGCGCGGGCCATTTTGGCGCGCGCTTTTTCTGGCGTGAACATCCAATTTATTCGTGCACCGCTTTTGTTTCTTTGGCGCTCCCACGCGGCGATCTCGAAGGCAAGCAATTCACGATTGTCGATGCGACGGTCGAGGCACTGGCTGCGAAGGACGCCGATTTCGATTTCGACCATGTTGAGCCAGCTTGCGTGCCTGGGGGTGGGATGGAATTCGAGGCGGCGTAGGATACGCCGCGCTTCCGGCGCTGGAAAGGTTTGGTAGAGCGCGCTCGCAGAGTGGGTCGACAAATTGTCCAGCACGACCCGGATTTTGTCGGCCTTGGGAAAGTGCACGTCGACCAGATCGCGCATGCAGTTTGCGAAGTCCTCTGCCGCGCGTCGGTCTGTGACCTTCACCTTGCGCCAGGATTTATGGGCGTCGAGGAAGACGAAGAGATTGGCCGTGCCATTGCGCCGGTATTCGCAGTCGAAGCGCTCCAATTGTCCCGGCTTGGCCGGGATTGGCTCGCGCACTTCGCCGATGAGCTGAGTTGGACTTTCGTCAAAACAGACGACCGGACGCTTGGGATCCGCTTCCTCGTTGTAGAGGTCCAGCACATCCTCCATCCGCGCCACATATTCGGCATCAACCGTGGGAATGCACCACATGTCCTTGCGCCAGGGCTTGAGATCGTTTTCCGCAAGGCGGCGTCGAACCGTCTCGCGGGAAAGCCCCTTGTGGGCCGTCAGCTTGACCATCTCGCCAGCCAGAATTTCCAGCGTCCAACGACTGCGCCCGGCCGGCGGCTTCGAGCAGGCCGTTGCGACCAAGAGCGCTTCGTCCCTGCCGGTGAGTTTGCGCTCGGCGCCACATCGCGGCTCCTCGCTCAAGGCGGCTTCAAGGCCACACTCCACAAATCGGCGCTTGGTGCGATAAACCGTCGATCCACCCACCACGATCGTACGTTCGATCACCTCATCGCTGGCGCCGGCATCGGCCGCCAGAAGGATTTGCGCCCGCTTCAATTTCCGAGCCGAACATGTGCCGGCGCCCAGCATCCGCTTAAGGTCCTCACGCTCCTCGCCGGTCAGATCAACGCGATAGCGGATATTCATCAGGGCCTCCTTGTGATTCGAGGCCCAGTTGAATCAATCTATGTGGCGTGGATTCCGCGCCCCCTCGCTTCACCGACAAGCAAGGCCAGTATCTGGCCTTCATTCACGCTTATACCCTCGTCATCGGCCGATCGCCCGCCGAAGCCGATATCCAACGGTTCTTCGCCGTCACCCCGCCCACCGTCCACCAGATGGTGCTAACTCTCGAACGCCAGGGCCTTATCACGCGTATCCCCGGCAAGGCGCGAAGCATCCACCTTCGCGTCGATCCAGAACTTCTCCCAAAGCTCCAACCCGTCATATCCTCTGTGCAGAGGTACTAGCCCGGCGCGATCGTCGATGCGCCAGAGCAGGCGCAAGGAAGGGGAAATGGCGAGCCGGGACGCTATGGTCGGGGCAGCAGGATTTGAACCTGCGACCTGGAGTACCCAAAACTCCCGCGCTACCAGGCTGCGCTATACCCCGCCATGTCGGCAATCGCCCAACGCTTCGCTACACGCTCCCCGCGCGGACGGCAACTTCCGGCGTCATTCAACTTGCGCCGCGAGAAGACGCTGGATGAAGCCATCCTCCGCATGTCCATCGATCCAACGCAGCACGGCGACGATGTCATGCTCGGGATCGACATAGACCAAGTTGGCGCCGTTGCCGATATGGGTAAACGCGGTCGCCGGCGCGCTTGGCCACGCCTGCCGGTCGGTATTGAGGAAATAGTTCATGAACCCGTAGGTGGGTTCGGCCTTGGTGGGCGTCAGCGCCATTGAAATCCATTTGTCGGAGAGCAGCTGGCGATCCTTCCACTTGCCGCGATGCAAGGTCAGAAGGCCGAAACGGCCCATATCATAGGCATTGATGAACATGCCACCGCCCCAGTGGCCGCCTCCGGCGACCGACTGCACCAAGCTTCCGTCAAGCACGACCCATGAATTCTCGTATCCGTACCAGCGCCAGGTGTTGGAGGCCCCGATCGGGTCCATGATCGTGTCCTTGAGCACCTGTGGCAGCGGCCGGCGCCATACATTGAGCGTCGCCAAGGCGAGCGCATTCACGCGGACATCGTTGTATTTGTAGACGGCGCCCGGCTTGAAGCGCGCCCGCGTCGTCCACTGGGCGGGATTCGCATCCGGACGGTCGGCCCAATCGGGCTTGCCCCAGAGCGTGCCTTCCCAGTCGGAGGTCTGGCGCAGCATGCTGTCCCAGGTGATCATGCGGTTGTGCGGCGTGTCGAACAGGTTGATGAAATCCGATCCGCCGAGCCGGTCCGACTTGTTGCCGCCGAGCTGCGGGTTATATGCCATGATCGGCGGGACGTAGTCGGCGACGAGATCGTCCACGCTTTTGATCATGCCGCGATCGAAGGCGACGCCGACCACGCTCGACAGCATGCTCTTGGTCACGCTGTGGGTCATGTCGACCCGCCGCGGCTCGCCCCATTCGGCAACGATGTAGCCGTGATGGATGATGATCCCTGTCTGATCGCCGCGATCCTTGATCGGACCGATCGCATATCCGAACGGCTCGAGCCCGAAGGTCTGGTAGTGGTTGAGCACGAGGTCGCGCGGGTTGCGCGCCTCATTGGCGATGGCAAAATCAACCGCCGCCTTGAGCCGCGCAGGATCGAAGCCCGACTCGGCCGGGGTGCGGTGTTGCCAGACGGCATCCGGAAAATATGCGGCTTCTGGGCTTCTCGATTGCGCGGTCGCGGCGAGCGGCGCGAGCGCGAGCACCAAGGAGACAAACGCCGAGAAACGACCTGTCATCATTTTCATCCTTAACTTTGCTCAACCGCCTCGCCGCCACTCCACTGCCGCGAGGCGCATGCGTCTTGCGGCATCACTCGATCGTAGCCGGCGTGTTTAGAGCCGAGTATTCGGCTCAAGCCGCTTCCCGCTCGTCACCTTTGAGTTGCGCATGATCTTGACCGAAAGCCTGCAACTTATCTGGATCAAGTGTCAGGTGGCCATCTTCGCCGCGAATTCCTCAAAGTTCTTGGCGACGACATCGAACTGGCCCTTCGGTTCGCTTTCGCCGGTACCCGGACCGCCTTCGCCCGGTCGGCCGACATGGCCGGTGCGCAGGCCCTGCTTCGCGGCAGCGGCAAGGTCGCCGCTATGGGCTGCGACCATCATGGCTTCGCCCGGCTTCAGATTGAGCGCTTCCACCGATGCGAGATAGACGCTTGGCACTGGTTTGAAGCTATGAGCGATCTCCGACCCAAGCACCGCGTGCCAGCGCAAGTCGTTGCGGCGGCCAATATCGGCCATCATGGCGATGTTGCCGTTCGAGCAGGGACACAGCTCATACTTGGTGCGGAGCCGTGCGAAACCGGGGCCGACATCCTTCCAGGCATCGAGCTTGTGCCAGGCGAGGTTGAGTTCGGCGAGCGTCGGCTCATCGAGCTTGTCGAGCGCGAAACGCGGCCTGATCTGGTCCAGCATCTGCCGATGCAGCACATCGAGCTTAGCGAAGGGGATGCGGCCGCTGCGAACCTCCTCCATGCCGGGCTGGTACTGTGCACGCCAAGCATCGGCGAAAGCGAGCCAATCGAGCGAATAGCCCTGCGGCTTCAAAACCCTCTCTGCTTCGCGCGCCACGCCGCTCCGCCAGTCGACGACGGTGCCGAACACGTCGAACAGCATCGCCCGCACAGGCGGTACAGAGCTTGGCTGGGCCGCCTGGGCCCTTACCCGCTTCGGCAATCCCGCGCCGGACACCGCGGCGACAGAAACAGCCGCTCCGAGCAGTTTGCGCCGATTAAGTTTCGTCATTGCTTCCTCCCTGCATTGTGTCCGGTCGCTGCATATATCCGGGGTCGGCGCCATCATAGCATGCCAATGAGGGCGCGTTCCGGTCGTTCCGGCGCGCCGTCCGATCAAGCGACTTTTTTTAACGTAACTCCGATCTATTTGCGTCGTGGATGCATTGCGGTTGCATAGCTGTTTTGACGACAGTGATGATCGCGAGCCGCTGCGCTTGCGAGCGCGTAAGGTTGGCGCTACCAGCAAGAAATGGCTGCCGAATCTGCGGCCGCCGGCTGAGGATTTCATGACCACGCTTGCGACCACCGCCCCGACCTTGACGCGACATTCCTATCGCGAGGTGTGGCTGATCGCGGCGGGCCACATGATGACCCACTGGTATCCGGCGACGTTCTACCTGCTTTTGCCGCTGATCGGCGCCGAACTCGGCCTCAGCTATGGCCAGATCGGTTCGATCCTGACCTGCCAGTTCGCTGCCGGTGCGCTGTCGAACATACCTGGCGGCATGCTGGTGGATCGGGTTGGCCGCAAGGCGCTGCTGATGGCGGTGGCGCTCTCCTGGGTTGGCGTGCCGTATTTCGTGATGGGCTTCACGCACAGCTATTGGACGCTGCTCGGCTGCGCCGCGCTGGTTGGCATCGGCAACAACCTTTGGCATCCGACGGCGATCCCGCTGCTGGCGCAGAACTATCCTGGACGGCGCGGACTCGTGGTGTCGATCCATGCGATGGGCGGCAATCTCGGCGATGCGACCGCACCGCTGGCGGTCGGCGCCATGCTTGCCTTTCTGAGCTGGCGTGAGGTCGTCATCCTGAACGTGCTGCCCGGCATCATTGCCGCGCTGCTGATCCTGTGGTCGCTCGGCCGTTCATCCGCCAGCCGCGCGACGGAGTCCGGCTCCGACCATCGCCACGCCTCGGGACATAGTTTTGCCGCCGTAGCTCTGCTGCTTGCCAACCGTACCATACTGATGCTGTCGCTCGGCACCGGCGTTCGCGCCATGACCGCAGCGACGCTTCTTACCTTCCTGCCGGTCTTTCTCTCCAAGGAACTTGGCTATTCGCCGGCCTGGATCGGCGGCTGCATGTTCACGCTGCAGGCTGCCGGTTTTGCCGCAGCCCCGATAGCCGGGCATCTGTCGGACCGGATGGGCCGTCGCCGCATCATCACGTCGAGCCTCGCCGTTTCCGCCGTTGTCCTGGTTTTCATGGCGCTGGCGGGACACTCCCCGGCTTTCGTGTTTTTTGTCGCCCTGCTCGGCTTCTTCCTGTTTGCGGTCCGCGCGGTGCTGCAAGCCTGGATGCTCGATGCGGCGCCGAAGAGCATGGGCGGGACCAGCATCGGGATCATGTTCGGAGCCCAGGCGGTTGGTGCCGCGATCGGACCGGCGGCGGGCGGCCTTCTCGCCGATCATTACGGGATCATGGCCGTGTTCTATTTCCTTGCCGTCACGATCGTGGTCGCGAACCTGTTCATTTTCTTCACGCCCGCGCCGGAACCCGGACCGGCTTCTGCAATGCAGCCGCAAGAGCCTGTCGCCGTCTAGGCCCGGCCGGTCGCGACCGTCTTCCTGGTCAGATCGAGTTGCGGATTTCGTCGCACCGCCGATTGCGCTGGCACATGGTGCCGAAAAGTTGCACAGTTTTCGGACAAAGATCGTGCGCAAAGTCAAAGGGAACGGGGCGGTTATCGGTTCGAGCCGAACGCATCTCGCCCTGATTTCGCCCCAACCAGGTCAGCCCGCAGGCGCCTGCGACAAGCCTCACGGAGGAACAAGACGATGTGGAATAGAGCCGGAACCAAGTTCGCCCTCGGCGCTGCTGCCGCCGTTCTCGCTGCCACGTTCGCGATGTCGCAGGGGCAAAGCCGGGCTCAAAGCGCGGCCGATCCCAATTCGGCGCCGCAGACCTATCGCCTTGACGATGGCTGGGCGAAACTGCCGCCGGGCCGCAAGTGGGGCGCTGCAGTGGGGGTCGACATCGACCGCGATGGCAAGACTGTGTGGGTATTCGACCGCTGCGCGACCGCGGACAACTGCTCCGGCTCGACGCTGAACCCGATCCAGCATTTCGATGCGTCCGGCAATCTCATCGCCGCTTTCGGCTCGGGCATGTTCAACTACCCGCACGGCCTCTATGTCGATTACGATGATAACATCTGGGTCAGCGATGGCCGCGCCAAGAACAACGGCAAGGGCCAGACCGTCATGAAGTTCAGCCATGATGGGAGGCTGCTGATGACCCTCGGCAAGCCGGGAGTCGCGGGCGACGGCTCCGACACCTTCAACGGGCCCTCCGACATTCTGGTCACCCGTGACGGCACCGTCTTTGTCGCCGACGGTCACGGCGGCGACACCAATGCGCGGATCGTCAAGTTCGACAAGAACGGCAAATTCATCAAGGCATGGGGAAAGAAAGGCTCGGCTCCGGGCGAGTTCGATTCCCCGCATGGCCTGGCGATGGATTCAGCGGGACGCCTCTTTGTCGCCGACCGGTCCAACAGCCGCATCCAGATCTTCGACCAGGATGGCAAATTCCTTGCCGAGTGGCGGCAGTTCGGCCGTCCGAGCGGCATCTTCATCGACAAGAACGACATCATTTATGTGGCCGACTCGACTTCTTCCGACAAGACCAATCCCGGCTTCGTGCAAGGCATTCGGGTCGGCAGCGTCAAGGACGGAAAGGTCACCGCCTTCATTCCGGAAACCAAGGAACTGAATTCGCTCGAGGGCGTCGCCGCCGACGACGCCGGAAACATTTATGGCGGCTTTACAAACACGTTGAACTTCCGCCGCTGGGTGCCGAAGTCACAGAGTTGATGGGCGGCGCGTCTTTTCCATGGGACGAAGACACCGATCACAGCCAGAAAAACGGGAAGGATCACGTGATGCGCAGGAAATCCATGGTGGCAGCGGCGATCCTCGCCGCAGCCTCGGCCTTCGTCGTCACCGGCGGCACGCAAAAGGTTTTGGCGCAAGCGACTGGGGAGCCGGGTAAGTCCGGGATCGAGCGGATGTACGTGCTCTATTGCGGCGACATCGCGCTCGACGACGCCTCAAGCTTCACGCCGGGTGCGAAAGGACCGGGTGCGCTCTCAGTGTCCTGCTATCTGATCAAGCACCGGCAGGGCTGGGTGCTGTTCGACACGGGCCTTCCTGATGCGATCGCGGCGATGCCCAACGGGCAGAAAAGCCAGGTCGGCAATTGGACGGTGCGCAAGACCCTGCTCAGCCAACTCGCCGACCTCGGCCTCAAGCCGTCGGACATCAGCTATCTCATCCTGTCCCATTCCCACCCCGACCATGTCGGCAACCTGGATGCCTTCCCGCAGGCCACTCTCGTTGTCCAGAAGGCGGAATATGACTGGAAGCTGCCCGACGGGAAGCCACGCTTCAATCCGGCACAGAAGGTCATTACGGCGGAAGGCGATCACGACCTGTTCGGTGACGGCAGCATTGTCCTGATTTCAACCCCGGGACACTCGCCGGGGCACCAGAACCTGTTGGTGCGGCTGCCGCATACCGGGGCCGTGATGCTATCGGGTGACTCTGTCCACAGCCGTGCCAATTGGGACAGCCATCGGGTCCCGGAACGCAACTTCAATGTCCCCCAGTCCCTGGCGTCTCTCGACCACATGACCGTGGTGCTGAAGGAAAACAATGCGCAGTTGTGGATCGGTCACGAGCCGAGCGAGGTCCCGCTGCGAAAATATGAGCCGGCGTATTACGATTGAGCCGCCAGCATCGGCGGCTCCCGGCTTATCCTTGAGGCGCGCCGGCCTCTTCGGCGGCGCGGCTCAGCACTGGAGCTTGAACGCCTCGCGGTCGTTTCTTTTGATGCGCATGATCTTTGTCCGATAAGTCTGCAACTTTTCGGGATCACGCGCGCAGCGCCGCCGGCCTCTTCGGCGGCGCGGCTCAGCACCGGATGCGTTCACCTTGAGCGCTTTCCGCTCGTTTCTCTTGATGCGCATGATCTTTGTCCGATAAGTCTGCAACTTTTCGGGATCATGCGCTCAGCGCCCGGTCCGGGTTCGGACGGGCATCTCAGCCGCCTGTTACGTGATGGATCGCGGCTTGCAGGCTTACGAGATCGTACGGCTTGTTCAAAAATGCAAAAGCACCAGCCGTCTTGATCAAGCTGCGCAGCGTGCTTTCTGCATAGCCCGACGCGACGATGATCGGGAGATCCGGCCGCAGCGCCTTGAGATCGGCGATCAGGTCTTCGCCGTCCCTGTCCGGCAGCCCGAAATCAACCACCGCGAATGCGAATCTTTCGCTGCTATTCCCTGCGTGGTCCAAAGCCGCTTGCGCGGTGGTCACCTCGACCACTTCGAACCCGAGCTGATTGAGCTTATCGCAGGCGAGAATGGCAACCAGCGCCTCGTCTTCCACCAGCAGCACCTTGCGGCCGGGCGCTGCCGCAGAGGCGCTGTCCTGCATTGCTACCTCGCTGGTCATTCGCGCCAGCTCCTCGACCTTTGCATGAGGTTGCATTTGGAGAGCGATGCGCTCCGCTTGAATTGCCTCCCGCTCAGTTCCTTTGTTCGTGTGCGGGATCTTTGGTCCAAAAGTGTACGACTTGCGCAAGCGGCACAAACTCAGCAGGAAGCTGCCGGGCACCTCCGCCGCGCTACAGGCATCTATCGCTCAGGATCGTGAAAAATGCAGGGCAAATAATATCAAATCCCCGTGTCGCTTCGTGAGCGGGGGGCGTCGCCGCGGCGTGAAGAGTGAAAGGAAGGGAGCGAGACCGGGACAGCCGCGGTTCGAAAGATTGATTAGAACGGTATTTGTGGACCCCCAGGGTGCGATGCGACATCGGTCGCGGCGGGTTCGGTCCCCGGTCCCGCGCCCGACCGATCGGGTTCCATCACGCGGCCGCCGACCGGCGCATCGGCGAACCCTACGAGATGCACCGGCGCGATCAAGACCTCGCAGTGAACGCCCCCGGTCGGGAATAATAGCCTTACCTTCCCATCGATTGCCTGCTCCAGGTGCCGCTCAATCACCATGCTTCCGAACCGGCGTGCAATCTTGCTCGGCACCTCCGGGCCGCCGCTTTCGGTCCATGTGAATAAAACCGCATCCCCACGGGGGTCGGGCACCCGTTGCCATTCGATCGCCACTCGGCCGGTCGACACCGACAGCGCACCGTATTTGCGGGCGTTGTTTGCGAGCTCTATGAAGGGCCAGACCGAGCGCTTGTGCCGATTCCGGCTTGAGCAAGACGGTCGGCCCAGAGATGGACACCTGCGCCTCGCCCGCCTCCAAGAACGGCTGCAACTGAAGTCCTCGCCAAGCCGTCCAACGAGGCGCCATGCCAACTGTCTTCGACCAGAACGTCATGAGATGTCGCGAGCGCCTGCAAGCGCGCCTCGAACTGCCTGACAAAATCATCGGTGGTTCGGCTGTGGCGCGCCGTATGCCGCGCCATCGCCTGGATCACCGCAAGCAGATTTTTGGAACGGTGGGTCAGCTCTCGGAGCAGCAGCCGCAGATGTGCCTCGTCCTCCTTTCGCCGCGTGATGTCGACGGCGGTCCCGACGAGGCCGACGATCAGTCCGGTGACGTCCCGCAGCGGCTCGACGTTCAATTCAAACCAGCGGTCGCGGTCGCCTATGAACCCTATCGCGATTTCGCCGGACTCCGGGGCCCCGGTTTCGAGCGTGCGGCGCTTCATCGCAATCACGGCGCCCCTGGTGTCCTGTGTAAGAAGGGTTTCATCGGTGGCGCCGACAATGTCGGAAACGCGCAGCTCTCCCACGGGATTGCTGATCGAGGTGTATCGGAGGTCATCGTCCTGCGTAAACAAGGTGACGGCAGAGTCGCGCAATGCCAGTTCGTACCGCTTGACCGTGGCTTCGAGGGCCTCGTCGACATTCCCCTGCTCCCTCTCGGCGGAGTGCAGCGGAATGGTATCGACAGCAGGCGGGGCCTCTACGCAGGCCATGCTGTCGACGAGCTGATTGGCACGGCTGCTTGGGTGGCCCGCGGTTACTAATGCCAGCATTCTGAGTTTGGTTAACGCACGCGAAAGAAGCCCGCGAACGAAGCCACTTTGCTCGGCCCCATCACGCGCTCGCGGCCGTCGGCCGACCCACTCGGTAAATTGGCCACTGCGCTCGGACAAAGGCAAACGCTCCCGTCTATTCGGCCCCAGTTGAGGCGGCCCGCGCCTGCACACCTGTTGGTGGCCAGACCACGTCACGGCCAATCGCGATGTTTTCCCTCCGTAAATTGGGCTGCTCCTGATGGTCTAAACCTCGACAACATTGTTTTGTTCGAGGTCGCCGCGACAGGTAGTCGGATTTTTCGTCCTTCAGGCAAGAGAGCTAACAAAGTTGCACAAACCGCGCCTCTCCGCGTCGATCCAAGACTGGCACGGCGCTTCGCTGACGCATTTGCGAGCAGGAGCATTCGCGTGCTTGAGAACACGCCCACGACTTGCAAGTACGTCGGAACCAATCGGACGGCTGCAAGTTGACCCCGCGACCGGCCGCCATCCCCCCTCCCCCCGCGCGTGGCCGGCCATTGAGAGGCGCAATCGGAAATTTTGCCGGTTGCGCTTTCTCTCTTTTGGAGCGCGTTCGAACGAAATACTGTGAGCCATTTCGAAAACCGCCGCTGGGAATGGTGCGAGTCACTCCGAGCGACGCTGCGGGCGCCAGACACATTGAGGAACTGAGTTCATCAAGTCCTGCTTTCGCTTCCCCGCTCCCGCGAGCGAGCTAAATGGTAGGCAGACGCCGTGATGATTTTCAGCTGAAAAACACGATGCGCGCGGTGAGCCGGCGAAGCGTGACGCGATGGCGCGGAGTTGATCGGGCGACGCTGGAGGGGCAGTCGCGCGGCTGCAGCGTCAACCGCTGACACGTTTCTTTTTCTGAACCGCATTACGCTCGAAGAAGAGCGCCTGGCTCACCAGGGCAGATATCGTTGAAGGCTGATAGGGCTTGGAGACCAGGAAGGCGGGTTCCGGACGCTCCCCGGTGAGGAAGCGCTCCGGATAGGCGGTGACGAATATGACCGGCACCTCGAACAGGTCGAGCAGATCGTTCACCGCATCGAGACCGGAGCTTCCGTCCGCCAGCTGAATGTCGGCGAGGATCAACCCAGGACGTGTCTTTTTTGCCAGCTCGGCCGCTTCGCCGCGCGTGCGTGCGATGCCCACCACGTTGTGTCCAAGACCTTCCACCAGATTTTCGAGGTCCATGGCGATCAGCACCTCGTCCTCGATAATGAGGATGTCGGTTGCGATCTGGGCGGCAAGTTCGCGTCCCGACTGCTCGACGAGGCTTTGCAGCGTCGGCTTGTCGATATCGAGAATGCGGGCGGCGTCCTCCTCGCTGAAATCCTTCAACCGAGACGAGGAGGAACGCTTGGCGCGGCTTTGCCGTTATCTGGCCGAGATGCCGGTCCGCCGGGAGGAAGTTCACCACCGGATCGGCGGCACCGTTCATCGGGACCGAATTCCAAATGGCGGAAAACAAGCGAAACAAAGCCACCCTCGGATGGATTCCCTCGTCAAGCAAGGAAGGGTCTCTGACCAAAGCCTCGAGAGTGGCCGCAACGTAAGAGTCGCCCGACGCTTGGCTACCCGTCAAGGCGCGAGCATAACGGCGCAGGTACGGAACATGCTGCGCGATAACGTGAGACTTGGCCAATGCAACCTCCCCGATCCTTCCTGGCGGCGTCCGAGAAACGTCTAGGGATGAAAAAAGTTCCACACGCCAAGGAACCGGTTGAACGCACAAACGTTATTCGTGACTGTTCAGAGGCCCATCCGGCAGCGGTGGCGAGGAATACAATGAACAAGCGCCTGCCGTCACGACGAAAGAACGAGGACATGGAGGAGCGGCAGGGCGCCAAACTAGGGCCGGATGTCAAAGCAAAGATCGGGCAGCACCTCAGAGTCATGTATGGTGAGATCGTCGATCAGGGGGTGCCTAACCGGTTTGTGGATATCCTGCGCCGGCTCGATGAGCCGGGCAGCCAGGACAACTTACGTCACGTCGACGAGACGGCCAACGAAGAGGGTTCGAACAATGGGCCCTCATAAGAATGTCCGCGACGTCATGCTGGCGACAGTTCCGAGCCTGCGCGCCTTTGCCATATCGTTGTGCGGCAATGTCGACCGTGCCGACGATCTCGTGCAGGAGGCTTTGCTGCGAGCCTGGGCGAACCTCGATTCTTTTGAACCGGGTACCAACATGTCGGCGTGGTTGTTTACCATCCTGCGGAATCTGTTTCGTTCAGAGTATCGCAAGCGCCGGCGCGAAGTCGAGGATGCGGATGGCTCTTATGCGGAATCGCTGACGACTCTTCCGGAGCAGAACAGCCATCTCGAAATCGATGAATTCCGCGAAGCGCTGAAGCTGCTCCCGCCCGAGCAACGTGAGTCGCTTATTCTCGTCGGAGCGTCCGGTTTCTCCTACGATGAAGCCGCGCAGATTTGTGGGTGCGCCGTCGGCACTATCAAGAGCCGGGTCAACCGGGCGAGAAGCCGCCTTGCCGAAATCCTTTCAATTGAGAGCGTGAGCGATTTCGGGCCTGACCGCGAGACCCGTGCGGTGGTGAACTCCGCTGCTTCCGGTCCTCGGCGCCATTGAGCCAGCCCGCCAAGCCGCATAACGCCTTCGTCCTTGTTCGTTGCCGCGCTCCGGCGGCGACGACATTTTAATAGCCGGCGACCATGCGCATTAGCACCTCGTCCTTGCGCCAGAAGTGGTGGTAGAGCGCCGCGGCGATATGAAGCGCCGCCAGAGCGGCGATCGATGCGCCGATTGCCCCGTGGACGATGAAAAGCCGATCCGACAGCGCCCGATCCGGCGGCCAGATCGACGGCAAAATAAAAAGTCCGAACACCGGGATCGGGGCCGGGAAAGCCGAGGTGGCGATCCACCCGACAAAGGGCTGGACGAGAAGAAGCGCGTAGAGGCCCCAGTGTGTCACCAATGCAGCTTGGCGTTGCAGAAGCGGCATGTCGTCCGGCAAGGGCGGCGGCGGATGCATGAGGCGATAAGCGAGCCGGACCACGACGAGCGGAATGATCAATGCTCCGATCGAACGATGCAAATTATAAAGCCAATCGTGCAGCGGCCCGCTGCCCCTGGAGATGACGACCCCGAGCGGGAGCTGGAACAAAATGAGCGCCGCCATCACCCAATGCAGCGTGCGCGCTATCAAACTGTATCCCGCCGATGTCTTGCCGTTGCTCATCGGTGCCGTCCGGGAAGAGGTGTGTGACCGAAATTGATGGACACCTTATCAAGGCACCCGGCCGGACGGAAGCTGGCGCTCCCTGTGGCGCGACGAACGATGTTGATCCGGCTGGCGGGCGTTCTGCTGCGCAATCGCGGCTCACGGCAGGGACTTTCCCTACCTCCAAAGTGGCGGCATGTCCGTCGTGCCGCTACAATGACGGCAGAGGCAACAAAATCCGCAATGATCGACGAGCGCAAAGTCTGCATCGTATTGCCCGCCTATAATGCGGAACGCACGCTTGAACCGACATTTCGCGAAATTTCGGGGCAACTTGCCGATGACATCATTCTGGTCGACGACGCCAGCACTGACGGCACGCTCGCGCTCGCGAACCGGCTCGGGATTTTCGCCGTCAGGCACGATCGCAACAGGGGCTATGGCGGCAACCAGAAAACCTGTTATCGGCTCGCGCTCGAACGCGGAGCCGACATCATCATCATGCTGCACCCCGATTACCAATACACTCCGAAATTGCTGCTGCCCATGGCAGCAATGTTGTCCTCAGGGTTGTTCGATATCGTACTCGGCTCTCGCATCCTCGGCATCGGCGCGCTGTCCGGAGGCATGCCGCTGTACAAGTATGTCTCCAACCGCGCACTCACCTTTGTCGAAAATCTTCTTCTCGCCCACAAGCTCTCGGAATACCACACCGGTTTCCGGGGATTTACCCGGCAAGTCATCGAAGCGCTGCCGCTCGAAAACAACTCCGATGATTTCATTTTCGATAATCAAATTCTGGCGCAGGCGGTCTACAAGGGTTTTGCAATTGGCGAAATCTCTTGTCCGGCCCGGTATTTCCCTGAAGCCTCGTCGATCAATTTCACCCGTAGCATCGTGTACGGACTGGGCGTGTTGCGCACCAGCTTGAGCTTTCGGCTCGCCAGACTCGGACTCGACCAGGGGACGATTTTCTCCGGCATGCGTCGCAACAAAGGGTGAGCCACGCGCGAGGCCTTCCTCAACCATCCCCCTCGGCGGCAACGCGCAAGACGAGAAAGTTCTACCCGCCCGTTGCCCGGCTTCAGCGAAACGTCAGAGCGAACTTTTCCTGGATCGATTGCGAGCGTGCTCTTGCCGAGACTGGAAGCGGCTGTACAATCGTCACCAAAATACGCACCGCGCAACCCCGACGGCCAACACTCGCGCCCGGGGCGGCACCAGTTCAGGGAGGGGTTTGATGGTAAGAAAGCGGATCGCAGCCGCCGTCCTGGTGTGCGCCGGGCTGGCCGCCGCTGGTTCGATGCGCGGTGCGGCTCTCGCCCAGCCGGCCGTCAGCGCCCCGCCGGCGGCGCCGGCGAAGGACTATGACCAGCGATCGTTGCAAATATACGAGTTTCGCAAGGCGGCGAAAGACGGCCCGGCGCGAGGCCAGGAGATTTTCTATTACAAATGCTGGTTCTGCCATAACGAATTCACCAAGGACGTTCCGAAGCTGACCGGACTTTTTCAGCACGCGACGTTGCTGGACGGACAGCCGGTGACCGAAGAAGCGGTCAAAAATCAGATTCGCAATGGCAGCGCCAACATGGCGTCGTACAAATATTCATTGTCGGACGCGGACCTCAACGACCTGATCGGATATCTGCGGGACCGGTGCTGCTGGAATTCGGATACTCCGCCGTCGAATCCCGCCTACATCGCGCACTGACAGGAGGGAAGAATGATACGCCTGTTTAAACCCATTCTGCGTGCTGCGAGCGTGATCTCCACCCTGGTGTTGCTGGCCACGTTGGCGGGCGTGCCGGCTGGCGCGGCGCCTCAACGGCTGGTCGGCGGCCCCGTTGGCATCGTCAAATCGAGCAAGGGGGAATTGCTGGAAGGCATCATGGTGCAGTTGATCTCGCACAAGAACGCGATCCGCACCACGGTCTACAGCGATGCCAATGGCCACTACGAATTCCCTCGGCTTGATCCGGGGTCGTACCTGTTGCGTATCGCTCGGCCGCTCGAGTTCATCGCCTATGTCCGTGATAACCTTGCGATCGACGGTGCAACCCACCTTGACGATATCGTGTTGCAGCGCCTGTCAAACTCCGAGCTGTTGCCGCCATCGCCGGAGGTCGCAGCGCAGCTGACCGGGTCGGAATGGTTGCAAAGCCTGTCCGGCACCGGCGAGGAAAAGAAGCTTCTGACCACCAATTGCAATTACTGCCATTCCTATCAGCAGATTTTTCGCAACCGCTACGATGAGCAGAGTTGGGCCAAGATCATTTTCCGCATGACCCACGGCGCCGGCTCGCCGCTGATCAACGTCCGCGAGCCGGGCCGAATTCCGCCCGCCGACGAAGCGAAGCTCGTCAAATGGCTGGCCACCGTGCGTGGCCCGGACTCGAAAGACCCGCCCTTCGTCACGTTGCCGCGGCCGCAGGGACGCCAGACGCGGGTGGTCGTCACGGAGTACCAGTTACCGCGCCTTGAAGTCGCGACCCACGACGTTACGGGCGACGGAAAGGGCTACGTCTATTACAGCACCCATCGAAGCTCCTATATTGGCCGCCTCGACCCGAGGACCGGCGTCGTCAAGGAGTTTCATGTTCCGCTGCAAGGTCCGGGCGTTCTCCCCGGCACGCATTGGATAAATGTGGATTCGAAGGGGTTCATCTGGGGTACGGAAAACTGGGCCCATAATATTTACCGGCTCGATCCCAATTCCGATGATTTCAGGCGCATCCCGTGGAAAGTTTTCGAGCCGGTGAACTCGCCCGCGGTCGGCAATGTCGCGTTCGATCCTGATGGCTTCTTGTGGCGCGCGCGCGACAGGAGGGTCGCCAAGATCAATTCCCTCACAGGGGCGCTAGTGACGGGATACGAACTCAAGAAATTCCCGGGCACCTATGGGAGCGCCATGAGCCATGACGGTCGTTATTTCGGCGGCGGCGCCTGGCCGCGGGACGGTCTCGTTGTCGTCGATACCGAAACTGCCGAAGTGTTCGAGCCGGATACGAGCCCGGGCACGCTGCCGGCACGCGGCGAGTTCGACCCCTTCGACAATTATTGGTCCGGCGGCCGTGGCGGCTATCTTGTCGAGTTCAACACGACGGAAAAGCGCATTCACGAATTTCGCGTGCCGACACCCTATGTGGCGCTCTATACAGCCAAGGCCGACAAAAATGGCGAGGTCTGGGCCGGCGAATTGCAGGGCGGTCGCTATCTGCGCTTCAATCCAAAAACCGTGCAGTGGACCGAATATGTGCTGCCGGAGCCCTACGGTCACGACCGCGAGTCCTGGATCGACAATTCAACCGACCCGGTCACCATCTGGTATGTCGACCACGAGGGATTTTTGGTGCGCATCGAGCCGCTGGATTGATCGATCGCCTCGATTATCGCGGCGGACCTGTCGTGGGCAATGACAGACACACTGTGCTCTGACGCCTTTCTGTCGCCATTCGCGATCGAAGAGGCGGTCGATCGTGCGCTCGCCGAAGACTTTGGCCGCGCCGGCGACGTGACCTCGGTCGCGACGATCCCGGCAGGCATGGCCGCCCGCGCGGTCATTGCCGCCCGCCGACCCGGAGTGATTGCCGGCTTGCCGCTGGTCGCAGCGGCGCTGCGTCGTCTCGATTCCGCCGCAAGGGTTTCCGCCAAGCTGCGCGATGGGGCGGCCGTCGCGCCCGGTACGGTTTTGCTCGCGGTCGAAGGCGATGCGCGCGCGCTGCTCGGCGCCGAGCGCGTGGCGCTCAATTTTCTCGGCCACCTGTCGGGGATCGCGACCGCGACGGCGGAATTTGTGCGCCTCATAGCCGGCACCCACGCGCGCGTATGCTGTACGCGCAAGACCACGCCCGGGCTGCGTGCGCTGGAGAAATATGCGGTGCGTTGCGGCGGCGGCTTCAATCACCGCTTCGGCCTTGATGATGCCGTCCTCATCAAGGACAACCACATTGCCGTAGCCGGAGGCATCGGCGCCGTGTTGGCCCGCGCCCGCGCCGTCATCGGCCATCTGGTCAAGATCGAGATCGAGGTCGACACCCTCGACCAGCTTCGCGAGGTGCTCGACAGCGGAGGGGCTGACGCGGTGGTGCTCGACAACATGGATGTGGGCGCCCTCAAAAAGGCAGTCGACATGGTCGCCGGTCGCATGATCACGGAAGCGTCGGGCGGCATCACGCATGCGAGCGCGGCAGCGATCGCCGCGACCGGTGTCGATTACCTGTCGTCAGGGGCGATCACCCATTCGGCGCCCAATCTCGATGTCGGCATGGATATCGACGTGTGAACGCTCCAGCCTTGCCCGCTGCGATCCATGACCAAGCGGGAATGTGGTCGGCCGGTTCAATTTCGCTCGAACAACTTTCCCAAAAACGCGGGCCAGCCGCCCGGGGCAGACGCCTTGGCGGGCGTCGGATCGGTCGCCGGCTGAGCGGTGTCGGGCCGTGCCACCTGCGCGTCGCAGTATGACTCGACTGCAGCGGTGACCGCGGCGGTGATCAGCGCCCGGTGCGCGGGCGTGTTCAACACCACCTCCTCATCGCGATTGATGATCGATCCCGCCTCCAGCAGCACCGCAGGCATCTGTGTCGACCGCAGGACCTGCAACTGATCGTACCTGTAGACTCCCGTTTCCGCATCGATCAGTTCGCGCCGGTGCCACCCCATAAAGGCTTCCGTATAATGTGAAGCGTATTTGAAATTGCGGTCCTTCAGCTGCTTGCCGAGCAGCCGCGCGAACAGCATGCTGTCCTTGAAGTCGGGATTTTCGTAGGAAACGAACAGCGAGTGCCCGCTGAACCTGTCGCTGAAATGGCTGGGCGTTCCTTCATAGTCCCAATTTTCGAGGAACCAGTCCGGCACCGAATCGTGGTGGATGGAAAGAAAGAAATCGGCCTGCATGTGGTTGGCTGCTCCGACGCGCTGGTGCAGGCTCGCGATCTTGGGGCCGTGCGTGACCAGCAAGGCGGTCTTGGCGAAGCCGTCTTGAATGAGGCTCTGCTCGATTTCGGTGGCGAGCCGGAGGTTGAATTCATATTCGGGCACGTTGCGTGCGCTCATTGCGCCGTGAGATTCCTCGGAGTGCCCGACATCGACGACCAGGTGGAATTGACCGCGATCGCATTTCGGAGCGGCGGCGACCTGCTTCTTGTGCGTCTTGTCCGAACTCGCGGTCCATGCCGGGCCGGGCGCAGCTACAAACACCGCGAGGCTCATCATCACCGCGGAAATCGTCACGATTGAGCGGTCCTTCATCCGTGAGCCTCCGTGCCTTGCGTGTCGTTGCCGTAACACCGCACACCTACCGGACCGGGAAATCATAAACCTGCGCCGGCATCGCCGGGTCGATAAGATCGTAATGCCACCACTCCCGCGAATAGTTGCGGAAGCCCTCACTTTCGAGCGCGCGGCGTAGCGTCTCGCGATTGGTTCGGGCGGCAGCGGAGATCGCCGGGGCAGCCGTCGCGCTGCGCGGCGAAAAACAGTCATAGGCCGTCCCGAGATCGAGGCTCAATTCCTTGGCTCGCTGCTCCAACGGACCGTCACAACGTCCGGCAGAAACAGGATGAGCGATATCGGGGCCGCCTGCGCGGATCAGCCCCACATCGATCGTGGTCCCCTGCGTGTGTTTTGAGTGCAAAGCGATATAGCCGAGATCGAACAGCCTGGATTTTTCCAGGTTAGGATAAAAAATCGGTTTCATCGCATCCGCATCGCGCCTCATGGCCCAATCAACGAAGAAGCGCACCGCACGCAAGGGGCGGTAGCAGTCATAGGCCTTCAACCCGAGCCCTTCGAGCAGAAGCCGCGCCTGCGCACGCGCGAGCGCCCGCGCCGCCTCCTCACGCAGGAGGCACTCGCCGCGCGCGTAGCCGGGGACGGGCTGCCCGGTGAAATTGAATGCGGTTGCATAACGAATATCCTGGCGGATCGAAGGCGCAACAGCAGAAAGCTTGGCGAATCCGGGCGGCAGGCCCTGTTGGGCCCAGCCGCTTCGCGCGGCGACAAGAAACGGAGCGAGGCAGAAGGCGCGGATCAAACGATGCAATCGTGGCCCTCGCGCAGGCGCAGCCGCCAGCCGCCGGCATGCCTTGGCGCCTGAGCAGGCGCTCCGCTGCGGGCCGTGCGGCAAAAATCGCGTGCCCCATCGCGCGCAAACTCCAGCGATGTAGCATAACGGAGGGCCGAGCCAGTTCAAGCGCGTCGGCGAAATGAGGCGCAATGGGCGAACGGCGGCGAGGCTGTGATGGCCAAGCAATTCGTGGTAGCTAGAGCATGTTCCGGTCAACTTGGAGCATCCCGTAGGGTGGGCAAAGGCGGTCGAGGTCTCACAATTTCGACTGAGCGCGCGTTCCGCCGTGCCCACGCGGTCCGTTGTGACGCGCATGGCTCCGGTGAAATTCTTTTTCGGTGGGCATGGCGGAAACGACGCCGTGCATCGACCGACGCTTTTGTGGCCGCCTTTGCCCACCCTACGGGCGAGTGAACTCGTTAGGAATATGCTCAAACCTCCGATGAGCTCAGACTGGCACGACCGCGAGCAGCGCAGAGGTGGTCATGGCGGGCCGACGAAGAAGGCTTTTCCCAACGATCGCGGGTCTCGCAAGCCTTTTGGCGGCGTGCAGTCAGGAAAACCGCTACGTCGCCCCCCCTCCGCCCAAGGTCACCGTCGCGCTCCCGGTCCAACGTGCGGTCATTCGTTACCTCGAAGTCACCGGCAACACCGCGGCCGTCAATTCAGCCGACCTCGTCGCGCGCGTGCCGGGCTTCGTCCAGGAAATAAATTACAGCGATGGTGCGCTCGTGAAGAAGGGCGCGCTGCTGTTCACCATCGAGCCTGAACCCTACGAGGTGAAGCTTCAACAGGCGCAAGCCGCAGAGGTGGGCGCCAAGGCGACGTTGACGCAGGCACAGGCCGACTTCGAGCGCAACGCCACGCTGGTGAGAACACAGGCGGCAAGCCGCCAAGCCTATGACCAGTCGCTTGCAACGCGTGACCAGGCGCAATCCAGTTACCAGCAGGCACAGGCGAATACCCAGCTGGCCAAGCTCAACAATGACTATGCTCACGTAACGGCGCCGTTCGACGGCGTCGTCACTGCCCGACAGGTGTCCGTCGGAGAGTATGTCGGCGGTTCGGCGACCCCGACATTGCTTGCCAACATCGTGCAGGTCCAACCCATCTACGTTACCTTCAATATCAGCGAGCAGGATGTGCTGCAGCTTCGTGCCGAGATCGCCCGCCGTGGCCTCACGCGCGAGGACATCAACAAGGTGCCGGTTGAAATCGGATTGCAGACTGAAACCGGATACCCGCACGCCGGAACCTTCGACTACGCTTCGCCCACCGTGAATTCGCAGACCGGCACACTGCCGGCACGAGGTGTGTTTGCGAATGCCGACCGTTCTCTGCTCCCCGGCTATTTCGCGCGCGTGCGCATCCCTGTCGAGCAGCAGAACGATGCCCTGCTCGTCCCCGACACCGCGCTCGGCAGCGACCAGGGCGGGCGCTATCTGCTCATCGTGAACGCGGACAACACGGTCGAGCATCGTAACGTGACGGTCGGTCAACTCGACCAAAATCTACGGGTGATCGACAGCGGCCTCAAGGCCGATGAGCGCGTCGTGATCGCGGGGGTGCTGCGGGCCATACCCGGGCAGAAGGTGGACCCGCAGATTGAGCCTGCGCCGGCCGCCCCAAGCGCTCCGGCCGCGGCAGCACCGGACGCGCCAACGCCCGCGACGCCGGCCGCCGCCTCTGCCAACAAATAGCGGCTGTCGGCGATGCTCTCGAAGTTCTTCATCGAGCGCCCGGTCCTCGCGAACGTCATCGCCATCCTGATGGTCGTCATCGGCGCCGTGTCGCTCTACCGGCTGCCTGTGTCGCAGTATCCCGACGTGGTACCGCCGACGGTGCAGGTGACCACCCGCTATCCCGGGGCGAGCGCGCGCACCGTCATCGACACCATCGCATTGCCGATCGAGCAGCAGGTGAACGGCGTGGACGGCATGCTTTACATGCAATCCTACGCCGGCAGCGACGGCAGCTATACGCTGACGGTTACGTTCGCGATCGGCACCGAGCTCAATTTCGCGCAAGTTTTGGTGCAGAATCGCGTCGCCATCGCCTTGTCTTCGCTGCCTCAGGCCGTGCAGGTGCAGGGTGTCACGGTTCAGAAAAAATCGACGGCCATTCTCCAGATCGTGACATTGACCTCGCCACAGTCGCGCTACGACAGCCTCTATCTCGCAAACTACGCGACCATCCGCCTGAAGGATGAGATCGCGCGGCTGCCGGGCGTCGGCAATGTCACTGTGTTCGGCGCCGGACAGTATTCGATGCGAATCTGGCTCGATCCGAGCCTGATGCAATCGCGCGGCCTCACCCCTCAGGACGTAATTCAGGCCGTGCAGCAGCAGAGCGAAGAGGTCACCGCCGGTCAGATCGGCATACCCCCAGCGCCTCCGGGGCAGCCGTTCCAATACACCCTGAATGTGCTGGGACGGTTCAACGACGCCGCGGAATTCGCCGACATCATCGTCAAGACCGGCAGCGTCGGCGACATTACGCGGATCCGCGACGTTGGCCGCGTGGAGCTCGGCGCACAGACCTACGGGCAAATCTTCACCCTCGACGGTCGGCCGGCGGCAGGCCTCGCCGTGTTTCAAACGCCGGGGGCCAACGCGCTCAATGTCGCTGGCGAAGTCCGCGACAAGATGAAGGAGCTTTCCCGAGAGTTTCCGGAAGGCCTCGTCCACGACATTCCGTTCGACACCACGACCTTCGTGAACGAATCCGTTAACGAAGTTTACAAGACCCTATTTGAAGCGGCGATCCTGGTCCTCGTCGTCATTCTCCTGTTCCTCCAGGACTGGCGGGCGATGCTCGTGCCTGCCACTACTGTTCCGGTGACGATCATCGGCGCTTTCGCGATGATGGCAGCGCTTGGCTTTTCCGTGAACCTGTCGACACTGTTCGCGATCGTGCTGTCGATCGGCATTGTCGTTGACGACGCCATCGTTGTTGTCGAAGGCGCGACCCACAATATCGAGAAGGGGATGAGCGGGCACGATGCCGCCATCCGCGCCATGGACGAACTTTTCGGCCCGATCATCGGCATCACGCTGGTGCTGATGTCGGTGTTCCTGCCAGCCGCATTCCTGCCCGGATTGACGGGGCGCATGTACGCACAGTTCGCGCTCGTTATCGCCGCGACGGCGATGCTCAGCGCCATCAACGCGGTGACGCTCAAGCCGACGCAGAGCGCGTTGTGGCTGCGCGCGCCGGTCCCGCTGGAGCAGCGCAACAGGTTCTATCGCGGGTTCAATGCTTTGTATGACCGCGCCGAACGCAGCTACGTCGCCCTGATGAGGCGCATGGTGGCGTGGAGCGGCGTCATGGCTGTGATCGCGCTCGCAATCATTGCCATGGGCGGCTACGGATTTTCGCGCGTCGCCACCGGGTTCCTTCCAATCGAAGACCAGGGTTACCTGATCGCGAGCGTCCAACTGCCGGACGGTGCCGCGCTCGATCGCACCCAGCGGGTGCTCGACCGGGTCTCCGAGATCGCACACAAGAACGCGGGCGTGGCGCAAGTGATAACCATCGCCGGCTTGTCTGTACTCGACAACAGTTCGACGCTCGCCAATTCTGGAGTGGCCTACCTGATCCTGAAACCGTGGAGCGAGCGCGGTGCAGGCGAGGATCTTCGTTCGCTGTTCCTCGATCTCAATGCATCGATGGCTGCCATTGAAGAAGCGAACACCATCGTGTTGCCACCGCCACCGATCCAAGGCGTCGGCAATGCGGCCGGCGGCACGTTGCAGATCGAATTGCGCGACAGCAGCTTTGACCTTGCCAAGCTCCAGGCGACCGTCGACGCTTTTGTCGCCAACGCCTCGACGCAGTCGAACCTGCAGCGCGTGCAGGCGACGTTCCGATCGAGCGTGCCGCAATTTACCGTTTCCGTCGACCGGGTGAAAACGGAAACGCTTCACCTGACCACCGACCAGGTATTCTCTGCGCTGGCAGCCTACCTCGGGTCCAGCTATGTGGATCAATTCAATAAGTTTGGACGCACTTTCCAAATTTATGTGCAGGCGGATCTCCGATTTCCGACTTCGGGTTGAGGACATCGCGAACCTCTGGGTGCGCAATAGCGCCGGCAGCATGATTCCGCTCGGCACTCTGCTGACGATCACGCCGACTGTCGGCCCCTCCTTGATTAGCCTTTACAATCTTTATCCTTCCGCGACGGTGATCGGGCTGCCCGCGGCAGGCGTTTCGACCGGCGACGTGATCAAGCTGATGGAGGAGGTCGCGGCGCGTACGCTGCCGCCGGGCATGGGCTTCGAGTGGACCGCGATGTCTTACCAGGAGAAGATCGTCGGCAACCAGATGTATCTCGTCTTTGCGTTGGCGCTGCTCTTGGCTTATCTCGTGCTTGCCGGCCAATATGAAAGTTGGTACACGCCGATCGCGGTGATCCTTGCCGTTCCGCTTGCTCTCATCGGCCCGGTTGCCGTGCTGAACACGCTGCGGATCGACAACAACCTTTACGTCCAGATCGGCCTCGTGCTCTTGATTGCCCTCTCGGCGAAGAACGCGATTTTGATCGTCGAGGTGGCGCGCGAACGCCTCGCCGAAGGCATGCCGCTGGTCGATGCCGCGGTTGCCGGCGCTCAGGCCCGGTTCCGTCCTATCCTGATGACCTCATTCGCGTTCATTCTCGGCGTCGCGCCGCTCGTCGTTGCCACCGGCGCCGGCGCCAGCGCCCGCAAGTCGATCGGGATCACCGTGTTTTCCGGCATGCTGGCTTCGACCTGTCTCGCGATCTTGTTCGTTCCGTCTTTTTTCGTCGTAGTCCATCGCATCGCCGACTGGGGCGCGGCCCGCAGGAAGCTGCCGGCGAAAAAAGCCCCAGCCGAGTGAACGCTGGGACTTGCGTGCGCCTTTTGTGTGAAGTCTGCGAACGGTGTAGGGCCGAGCGCGGGCGGCGGTGCGTTTTTTTGGGAGGTGCGCGGCTTTCGCTTTCACTGCGACCGACGCACCGATGCAACCGGGCCGCGGCGCCCGATTTACCCTTCGTTCTCACCGATTGGGCATGCAGGCACGCACGTTCCAACCGAGGTGATATCCGGGGGGACAGCTGGAGGTCGGGCCATAATTCGACACGCAATAGCCGGCACCGTTCCGGTGCGCGCCGTGACCGCAACTGTCCCATGCCTCGGCCGAAGTGGAGAGCAGCATCGCAGCAGCCGCGGAAACGGAGAGCAGACCGATCAGGTTACGGATCATGTGAGACTCCTCTTTTCAGGCATGACGCATCTGCGCGTCACTGGTTGGTAGCGGAGGGGGACTTGGAGGTTCACGACCGCTCTTCGCCACGAGGTGAGATAAATCACGGCATGAAGATGAAGGTCGGACAATTGAACGTCACACAAATGAGTGGGGGCGACCGTACGCTGTGGAGCGAGATGCGAGCGGCGCTCTGGCCTGAGGAAACGGCGCAACAGCATTCAGCCGCCATCGAGGTCATGCTTCAAGCGGGAGAGGCCTGGGGATTTGTTGCCCAAGACGAAGACGGGGCCGCATTGGGCTTCGCCGAGGTGGCGATCAGGAAATACGCCAATGGCTGCGACAGCATGCCTGTCCCGTTCCTGGAAGGCATTTGGGTCGCGCCGCGATTCCGGCGACGCGGCGTTGGCGCACAATTGATCCGATTTGTCGAAGCGTTCGTGCAGGAGCGCGGCTTTCACGAACTCGGATCGGATACACAGATCGACAATCTCGAATTGCAGGCAGCGCACCAAGCTTGGGGCTTTTCTGAAACGGAGCGCGTCGTATATTTCCGCAAGCTGCTGGGAAAATGAATTTCCCGGCTGACATCCCCGACATCACTGTTGTGCTCGCGACGTATGATCGGGTTTCGTGCCTGCCGCGTGCGATCGCGAGCGTGCTCGCGCAAGAGGGTTGTTCGTTCGAGGTGATCATCGTCGACGACGCGTCGCAGGACGGCACCGGCGACTATCTGGCGACACTTTCCGATCCGCGGATTCGAATCATCCGCGCCGACCGCAATGGCGGCCCGAGCGCTGCGCGCAACATCGGGATCAGAGCGGCGCGGGCGGAGATCGTCGCGTTCCTCGACAGCGACGATGCCTACCTGGCGCGACGGCTCGCCGCCCCGCTCTCTGCATTCGCCGCCGATCCCGAGCTCGTTTGTGCATTGAGTTCATCTATTCGGCACGATCGCGACGGCAGGCGCGAGACCCGCATTCCGCAGGTGAGGCTTTCCCGCGAGGCTTTCGAATGGGCCATGACCTGCGATCTCGTCCCGGTGGAGACGACGAGCATCACGCTGCGACGGAGCGCCGCGCTCGCGGCCGGCGGATTTTGCGAGCGGCTGCGGCTCGCGGAAGATCGCGAATTCCTGATCCGGCTCGGCCGCCATGGCACCGCCGAGCTCCTTCCCGAGCCGCTGTGGGAAAAATACTGGGGCAGCGACAATCTCTCCAATGACTGGGCAAATGCGGGCCGGGGTCTTCTCGCCTATGTTTGTGAGCGGCCCGAATATCGCGACCGCTATCGCAGGCTCGGCTCCTACCTGGCCACCAAGGTGCTGGTCGCCGACCTGCGGATGGGTCTGTGGCGAGCCCTGTGGCGCGATCTCGTCGCGTTCCGCACCGCGGGCATCATCGATCGCAACGTACTGCGCCTCATCCGCGACCATCGCGACGTGCGCCGCTATCGTCGGACAATGTCGAACGGCCGAGCCTTGGCGAAGCTTGCCAGCCCTCCGGAAGACTGGCGCTGAACGCAGGGGTCCGGCTTGGGCGCGCCGTCCCCACCTGGGCCGCGACGACCGGCGATCCCGCGGCGAGATTGTCCGCACTCCCGACACCATCGCGAACACCTTGAACTCGCGAAGCCCTGCCCGGTAGTTTGTACCGATCTCGCGGCGCGGGTGCCGATCTGTCCCTGCCCGCTGCGGCGCTCGGGCGGCACCGATCACAGGAGAGCGGCAGTGGCGAGGTTCAAAGCAATCGTCGTGACCAAGACGGACGGCGGGACTGCGGCAGCGCTGACGGATTTCGACGACGATCAGTTGATGGACGGCAACGTTACGCTGCGTCCCGAATGGTCGAGCCTGAATTACAAGGACGGCCTCGCCCTCACCGGCAAGGCGCCCGTCGCAAGGCGATTTCCGATGATTGCCGGCATCGATGCCGCCGCGGTCGTGGAGTCCTCCGCCGATCCCGCCTGGAAGGCCGGCGATCGCGTGATCCTGACCGGGTGGGGCTGTGGCGAAACCCACCTCGGTTGCTATGCAGAAAAAGCGCGGGTCAAAGGCGAATGGCTGGTGCCGCTTCCAGCGGGCCTATCGCCCCACGACGCGATGGCGATCGGCACTGCCGGCTACACGGCGATGCTTGCCGTCATCGCGCTCGAACGCAGCGGGCTATCGCCGGCAGCGGGCCCGGTGCTCGTCACCGGTGCAGCCGGCGGGGTAGGCTCTGTCGCCATCGCATTGCTGGCAAGCCTCGGCTACGAGGTCATCGCAGCGACGGGCCGTATCGGCGAGGCCGCCTACCTCAAGGCGCTGGGTGCGCGGGACGTCATCCCCCGCGCCGAACTCGCTGGGCCCGTGCGCCCGCTCGCCAAGGAGCGTTTCGCCGGCGGCATCGATTCGGTTGGCTCGACCACGCTTGCCAATGTACTGTCCATGGTCAGATATGGTGGAGCGGTCGCCGCTTGTGGGCTCGCGGGAGGCATGGATTTGCCGGCAACCGTCGCGCCGTTCATCCTGCGTGCTGTCTCCCTGATCGGCATCGACTCGGTGATGTCGCCCCTGCCGGTGCGCCGGACGGCGTGGGCACGGCTCGCCCGCGACCTCGACCTAGGCAAGCTCCGTGCCATGATCGGCCAAATCGAGCTTGACGAGATCATCGATGCGGGATGCAGGATCATCGAGGGGAAGGTGCGTGGCCGCCTGGTCGTGAAGATTGCCTGATCGCGAACGCCGACGATGGGAACGGAGGTATCATTCGGCCTGAACGATATCTTCCAGACGTATTCCTTCACCCGCGGCCGGTCACATCATTGTCAATGCCGGTTGCGGACTTGACGGCGCCCGCGCATTCAGGATTTATCCACCAAATCGGGGCATGGTCCTATTTGTAAGCATGGTAAGGTTCGACTTAACGAAAACGGTTAACGCGAATCGACCCGGGCTGGGAGTTGGTCATGTGGGCGCGTTGGATGTTGACGGTTGCTGGGCTAGTCGCTGCGATTCCTGCTACTGCTGGTGAACTCAGGCCCGAAGAGGCGCGGCATTTCGTTGCCGGGAAGCATTTCGCTTACACCTGTTTCGATGGCACCACGGGCGCCGGCCGCATCAACGCGGATGGCTCCGTCATCGGCACCATCCAGGTTCGTGGTTCGGGGCCGGTGCGTCTCATCAGCTTGCCGGTTGGGTCAATCCGGGTGCAGCCCGACTCGATCTGTGCGTCGGTGAACGGCCTCATGTTCCAGCCGTGCTTCACCGTCAATCAGATCGACTCCCGCAGCTTCCGCGGTGCCATCTCGGGTCTGCCCTTCGCTTATTGCGATTTCACGCGCCATAACGGAAGACCCGAAGTGACCGCGGCACCTCCCCGTCGTGACATCACGCCGGAAGAGAAAGCACAGTTGCGCGCCTCGATCGGCGAATAGCTGTCGGGTCTTTTCATCTACTCTAATCGTGACTTGCCTCGCCCGGTTTGGCGGCGCAGTCTCACGCTGGCTTCGCACGCGCACGACCCATCGGCATATGGGCGCGCTTGCGCGAGGGCGCGTCGGCCCAGCATCGACCGCACGGCATCAGGCCAGGGACACGGAAAGCGTGTCCTGCGCACGACCGCAAACAGGAGGGAGGGAGACGATGAGCGAACACGACAAAGGCCGGCGTGCTTTTCTGGTGGGCGGAGCCGGCGCTGTCGCCGGCACGGCCCTGGCGCCCGCGGCATTCGCAAAAAGCCACGACCATTCCCGTACCGCTGAAACCTCTGATGCGGCGCATGCAATCGAGGCCGGCGAATGGCATGGGGCTTTCTTCAACGACGAGGAGGCCGCGACCATTACCGCCTTCTCCGAGCGGCTGATGCCCGGAGCGCCCGGCAAGCCGGGTGCGCGCGATGCCGGCGTCCTCAACTATATCGACCTCGCGCTGTCCGGCGCCTATGCGGATCAGCAGGATTTTTATCGGCGAGGCCTCGCCGCGCTCGACGCCTATTCGCATAAGACCCATGGCCAGCCGTTTGCAAAGCTGCCGGCAGCGCAGCAGGACGAGGTGATCGGCGCCATCGAAACCGGCAAGGCGACCGAGTTCTCCTATCCGACGGCGCAGGCCTTTTTCAACACACTGCGGACCCACACGATGGAGGGGATGTTCGCTGACCCCATCTATGGCGGCAACAAGGACTTTGCCGGCTGGCGGCTCGTTGGATTTCCCGGTGCGCAGCAGGGCTACACGCCGAGCGACCTTGCCAGCAAGCAGGCGTTCAACCGGGCGCCCGTCACCGGCCTCCAGGGCCAGGCGCGCGGCGCTGCCCGCGGCACCAACCGGAGGGCGTGACCCATGGCCACCGAAAAAACGGATGTCGTCATCGTCGGCATGGGCGCCGTCGGCGCCATCCTTGCTGCCGAGCTCGGCAAGGCCGGCATGAAGATCATCGGCCTGGAACGTGGTCCGCGTCTTAAGACCGCGGACTTTCAGCTCGACGAGCTACGCTATTTTCAGCGGCAGGAGTTGCGCCCGGACACCAAGCGGCAGCCGGTGACGTGGCGGCCGAACGCAAATACGCGCGCTGTCCCGATGTCGCCGCAGAACAACGGCAACCAGGCGGGTGGCGGCACTGTCCATTACGGCGCCGTCTCCTGGCGCCTGCACGAGGATGATTTCCGCGCCCATTCGCAGACGGTCGAGCGCTATGGCGCGGCTGCCATCCCCACCGATTCTTCGCTTGCCGACTGGCCGCTGAGCTACGCCGAGCTCGAGCCGTTTTACGACCGGGCCGAATACGACATCGGCGTCTCCGGCAAGGCGGGGAACCTGCGCGGCGCCAAGATCGAGGGCGGCAATGTGTTCGAAGCGCCGCGTCAGCGCGATTACCCGCTGCCGCCGTTGCAAATGGACCAGGCCGCCGTGTTGTTCGAGGGTGGGGCGAAGAAGCTCGGTTATCACCCGTTCTCGACACCGCGAGCGATCATCTCGCAGCCCTACAAAGGCCGTTCCGCCTGCGTTTACTGCACCTTCTGCCAATCATTCGGCTGCTTCGTTGCAGCGAAGTCGAGCACGCTCGTCACCAAGCTGCCGGAGGCGGACGCGAGCGGCAACTTCACGCTGAAGACCGGCGCCATGTGCCACCGGATCAACAGTGACAACAGCGGACGCGTGACCGGCGTGTCGTACTACGGGCCGGACGGCTCGGACAATACGATCGAAGCCGAAATCGTGGTCGTTTGCACCTTCATCTACGACAACACGCGGCTGCTGATGCTGTCGAAGACGGAGAAATTCCCGAATGGCCTCGCCAATTCCAGTGGCCAGCTCGGCAAGCACATCATGGCGCACATCATGGCCGGCGTCGTCGTCGGCTATGACGACCGCCACGTGAACGTCTACATGGGGCCGAGCGCGCAGAAGCACACGCTCGACGACTTCAATGCCGATAATTTCGATCATGGCGGCCTCGGTTTCATCCGCGGCGCCCAGATCTCGATCGGCACCGGCAACCTGGAAGGCGGGCCGATCAGCGCGAGCACCATGGCACCGCCGCCAGGCGTGCCGCGATGGGGCGCCGCCTATCGCGATTTCCTGGCGAAATATTTCAGCCGGCATGCCGCGATGGTGGCGCAGACCGAGAATTTGCCCTACCCCGACCAGACCATCGACCTCGACCCCAATGTGCGCGACGAATACGGCATGCCGGCGCCGCGCGTCACTTATGACTGGCGGCGTCCCAATGAAATGGCCCGCGTCCAGTTCATGCTGAACAAGATGGAAGAGCTCGGCCACGCGATGGGTGGGAATCTGGTTTGGCGGGGGCCGCTGAGCCCTGGCCGGCCGGGCGCCCATCACGAAGGCGGCACGCGAATGGGCAATGATCCGAGTACGTCGGTGGTGAACAAGTTTGGCCAGACTTGGGACATCCCGAACCTGTTCGTGATCGGCAGCTCGACCTTTCCCTCAATGAGCGGCTTCAACCCGACGCTGACCATCGAGGCGCTCACCTATATGAGCGCCGACGCGATCGTGAACCGCTACAAGAAGAATCCCGGCGCGCTGCTGTAGGCTGCGGAGCGGATGAGGGAGAGTCGATCGGTCCGAGAGACCCCCGCGTGCGCAAAATCGCCCTGGACCCTGTACCGAGGATGATCGCCTCGCAGGGCGATTTTACATACCCGAAGCCGGCGGAGCCGGAACCAAACAGGATTATCATAGCGAGAGGCCGATGGTTTGGGAGGGCAGCGTGACGCGGGCGCTGACGGAACGTTATGGCGAGCATATCGCGGGTGTGCTGTCCTGCTACGATCGTATCTTGATCACCGGAACGCTTCCAGGCGCATGCTTTGCGGGAGGCATGACCCACATTCTTTATTCGAAGGGGATACGCATTTTCGAGCCGATAGGTCCTCTCACGCAGTTGCTTCCCGATCCCGGATAACCACTCGTCCAGCCCCGCGGCCTCGACCTGTGCGAAAGCAACCCCGTCCACTCCCGGTGCCCCGAGGTTGGCTTTCGCCAGCCGATAGGCGTGTCGGAGAATGTCGTCGCACCAGACCTTGTCGTAGAGCAAGTAGAAGCGGAGTCCGGTTCCGTCTTCGCCTTGAGATAGAGCTTCTTCTGAAGGTTCCGGATGTTGTCCGGCGTTTTAAGGCTCATCGCCAATCACCATCTGCTCTCCTCGCCTTCCTCCGAAGCGCGCCTGAAGTCAGGCCCCTTTCCTCCACCGGCATTACCCGGCTTCATCGGTCGTACGAGCCTGTCCAACTCCCGATCGCGCCGCCGCCCAAATGGTGGCGTTTGAGGTGGCAACCCCCGCGCGCTCGGGTCTCCCCCGATGAGTCGCATTGCCTTATCAACGTGCCGTGCCCACTACCCCGGCCGATCGGAACGGGTGCATATGTCCGGTTTCCTTCCCCGTTCCGTGCAGCCTTCCCCGTTACACAGGCGGGTCGGCATCCACATCGCTACTTTCGAGGCTTGCTCGGGCTTCACTCGCGTTACGGCCCGCTGACTCGCTCAGCCGCCCAAGGCGACCTTTGTCACAAGGCTTCAACCCGCCAATTACTCGGACAAGCTGCCTGTCAGCTACTCGACCAAACCGGCTACTATCGAGGTGGAGCCTTCCTCCACCAGCAACACGCCCCTTCGGGGCACACTGTGCAAAATCGCCCTGCAAGGCGCCGCAACTTGACATGGTGTGACCGCGATTTTGCCCACGCGGTCGGCCGATTTTTCATAGCTCCGACAGCGTGGGCAACGCGCCTATTTGTTTGTACAACGGCATGGTGGTGTCAGCGCGTTGCCCACCCTACGATTGATTTGATTCCATCTGATCGGATCATGCGCCAACTAACGCGGATTCCGGCCGTATCGAAGCGCAGCGCCGTAGGATGTGGCGTTGGCCACGCTGTCGGAGCTGTGAAATTGGCCGACAGCGTGAGCGACATCAGACGGTGGGATACGGACCCGGTGTGGCAGCATCTCGTCGAGTGGCCGAGGGCGGGCGCTAACCCACCCTCCATGTGCAGGTACGAAAAACCTATTTACGGCGTCAGCGGCTCAATGTGGACGATCTTGCCATTCTGCTGGCCTTCGGTCCACATGCTGGAGAGGACGCCGGGATTCGAACTCTTCTGTACGTCGATATGCCGCGTATTTATGGAAAGCGGCAGCAGATACGAGCTCCATTCGCCAGTTTCCACATTGAGCCGCTGAACGAGGTCGGTGCTCATATCGGCGCCCCAAGCATATCCGGCATCGTCCGACTGAACGTCGTAGGCGCCTGCATAATCAACCGGCACTTCCCATTGCGTGACCTTGCCGGACTTGGGATCAAACATCGCGTAACGATTGGCATGGAATTGCGAGAACCACAGGCGATTCTGTGAGTCGATATGCCCCCGCCTCGCGCCGCCCACGCCCAGGGGAAGATCGATATAGGTTGTTTCTCCGGTCTTGGCGCTCGTGCGCCAGATCTGTTTCTGGTCCGGATTGTTGTCGAGGCCGTAGACATTGTTGTCGAGATCGGTGACCAGTCCATAAGCGGCAAT
This sequence comes from uncultured Alphaproteobacteria bacterium, assembly GCA_963844635.1. Classification (GTDB taxonomy): domain Bacteria; phylum Pseudomonadota; class Alphaproteobacteria; order Rhizobiales; family Xanthobacteraceae; genus JAJPKK01. The sequence continues at coordinate 1,292,799 of CAWJPD010000003.1, read as the reverse complement.
GTCGCGCTTTCCGGCCGGCGGCAGGACTTCGTGGAATGTCTTGGTGGCGAGGTCGAACTGATAGAGTTTGTTGGCGTGGCCCGGATCGGGGCCGCCGCTGGTCTTGGCCCACAATTTCCCGTCGACGTCCGAATGAAGGGCGTCCATCATCGTGAACCGCGTGTCCTCTTTGTTCCAATCGGGCGCCAGATAGATCGAGACCTCTTCCGTCTTCGGGTCGAGTTTGGCGATTTGCGCCTGCCCCATCATGGCTTCCCAGACGTTTCCATCCTTATCCATCGTGATCATCAGGCCCCCGGTCGGGAAGCCGGGCTTCGACAAGGGGACTGGATAGCGCGTGACCTTGCCCGTCTTGGGGTCCAGTTTCGAGATGACATGGTGCTGGAAATCGGAGAACCAAACGTTGCCCGTTTTGTCCCGCAGCGTGTCATGCGGCGCGGCCAACTCAGGAAGATCATAAGTCGTGACGATGGCCTGGGTTGATTTGCCGGTCGGCCGCGGCTGAGTCTTCAGTTTATACGGCCACGTCTCGCCGGAACTGAGATTGATCGAAGCGATGTAGGCCGCCAGATCCGCCTGCCCCTTGGTCGGCGGACGGCTCATTTCCTCGGACGCAATCTGATGGAAGAAAGGAAAATTGGGAGACGCATTGGCACTATGCGCCCCCATCCGTTGCACCGTGAACGTCATTTCCGATGCGTTGTCCTTGGAAAACATCGGGCGCTGCAGGCCGTGACAATCGAGACATCTCAGCAACGCAATTTTCTGCCTCGGCGTGCCCGGTGCGCTCAGCATCCACTCGCTATTGGACAGTTGAAGGGCGAGATCGTCCGACGCGGCTTTCGCAAGCCGAATGTCGAGTTTGGTGGGACCGCCGGAGTCTACCGTTGCCGCGGTCGGCTTGAGTATGTACCCGACGGCACGGATGGTGATGTCGTAAGCGCCCGGGGCGAGCCGATCCTGAGGAAAACTGTACTGTCCTTGCGCATTGGTGCTGACCGAAACCATGATGGTTGAGCCAGGGCGCTTCGCGCTGACGACAACGCCTTCCATGTTTCCTTCTTCCGGGGAGGATACGGTGCCGGTCAGCGCCGCCGAGCCGTGGTTCTGAGCCATCGCCGGGTGGCCGCCCAGGAGCGGCAAAGCCAACAGGCCCGCGCTCGTTATCGCGCCGAAGGATAATCTCGTAGCACCAATTCCAATTCGCGTGGCGGCTTTCATCGAACCCTCCGTTGCAGGGCGGTGGTGGAATCCGTTTTCCTTCGACCATCTTGCAGACGGAACAAAGGATATTGCCTTCAGGTGGCATTGATCAAGGGCCCCATTGGGGGGCACGGAAGCGCTGATTTCGGCGGCCTTCTCACCGTATCGGCTCGTCACGAGCGGGCGGCACGGCGCATCGACTTACCACAATCAGCGTTGCTCGTCGTCGGCACAAAAAGAAATTGCCCCGCGAGTATGCGGGGCAAGGAGGGAGGAATCCGTCCACAAGGGACGCATCAAACATGCCCGATTCGCCCCCAGTTGTGGTTGCAAAATTGCAACAGGTGACAAGCAAAAATTGCGAACCTGTCTGCAACCTGAACGGCGAATTTTTCGGTGAATAACATCTCGCTTCGCTCCACTCGGGAAGAGTCAAGTCTCAGGCGACTGCCGCCGTCGGCCCCTTCGACAATTCCCTTGTCCGCCCAACAAGCTGCGTGCGGATCGCGTGCTCGACCTCCTTCATTGCTTTTTCAGCATGGGTCGCGCGTGCTTCCGCGGATTTCATTCGTTGTTCCGCATTTTCAAGCTGCGCATTGGCGCTGGCGAGCGATGATTTGAGCTGCTGCAAGTCCTTTTCAGTCTCCTGAAGCCGCGTGCGCAGCCTGACGAGGCTCTGCTCGGCGGCGCGGCGACCTTCTTCAGCCGACTGGATGCGCGAATCCGCTAGGCGAAGCTTCTCGATCGCGCTTTCCGCGAGGCTTTTCGCGAAAGCCTCCGATTCCGTCGCGCGACGCTCGATGTTTTTGATGACATCGGCAGCCTCGGCAACAAGGTCGAGCGCCGCCGAAGCATCGCTCGCCAGAGAGGACCTTGGTAACTCATGTCCGAAGTTCAGAAGGTTGCGTGCAGAATCCGTCGGAGCCATGTGGTCTCGCATGTGTTCCCTGAGCCAATTCATCTTGTTGCCCCTACCCCTGCGTCCACCGTGTCCGCCCCTGACGCACGAGAGGTTTTTTTTGATTTCTTAATGGTATATCTGATTCGGAGGATTTACCTATATTGCTGCCACAATCCGTATAATCCTACCGGCACTTCGCTCAGAGGCCGCACCCCGAATTTTTGGACGGGCCGTGCGACCGTCGAGGCTCTCATCCGCGAAAGTCGCCTATGCATGCAGCCGGCGTACGGACATGATTTGATCGTCGTGCGACGAGCGCAATCGTGCACCGAAATACTGCGTTACAGGTGACAAATGGCCTTCCGCGCAATGGCCGACAGCGCGAAACCAACTCCCGTGCGCTCGGGCATGCCGCACCAACGCGACCGGCGGAACTGGGATCGGAGGATTGCGATTACCACCTCTTCGCCCACCCCGCCGGCGCCCCGCCTGTCGCGCCAACTAAAGTTGTGGATAGCCTTCCTTGTACCCGGGCGTGCTTGCGACTACTTTGCTCAAAGGCGGTGAGGTTTCCCCTGCACCGCCCGCCACCGGCACTCCCCGGAAATCGAGAGCTTGCGCCAGCGCCTGTCCTTTGAGGCCCGGGCGCGGCAGGACGGTGGCGCACCGATGTCTGCGGGTGAAGGTGAAGGAAGGCGTGCGTTACATTTCTACACGGGGAGAAGCTCCGGAGCTTGGCTTCGTCGACGCGACGCTCACCGGTCTCGCGCGCGATGGCGGCCTCTATATGCCGCGGCACTGGCCGCGGCTCGATGCAGCGCAGATTGTCCGTTTCGCCGGCCGGCCCTACTCCGAAGTCGCGTGTGAACTTATCTCCCTGTTCGCTGGTGATGAGATCGAGGCCGCCGAGCTCGCGCGCATGAGCCGCGAGGCCTGTGATACGTTTCGCCATTCCGCGGTGGCACCGTTGGTCCAGCTTGGCCCCGGCACATTCGTGCTCGAACTGTTTCACGGGCCGACCCTTGCCTTCAAGGACGTGGCGATGCAGTTCCTCGCCCGCCTCATCGATCATGCGCTCCGCCGCCGCGGCGAGCGATCGACCGTGGTGGTCGCAACTTCGGGCGACACTGGCGGCGCCGCCGTCGCGGCATTCGCCGAGCGCGCGCAGGTCGATGTCATCGTGCTTTTCCCGCAAGGGCGCGTTTCCGACGTGCAGCGCCGGATGATGACCACGTCCGGCGCCGACAATGTCCACGCCATCGCGATCGAAGGGACTTTTGACGATTGCCAGGCCTTGGTGAAGACGATGTTCAATCACCAGGCTTTCCGTGACCGGGTACGGATGTCCGGCGTCAATTCGATCAACTTTGCCCGCATCGCCGCGCAACTCGTCTATTACTTCGTGGCCGCCGTCGCGCTCGGCGCGCCGCATCGCGCGGTGGCGTTCACGGTGCCGACCGGCAATTTCGGCAATATTTTTGCCGGTTATGCCGCCGCGCGCATGGGCCTCCCGGTGGAGCGCTTCACGATTGCAACCAACGTGAATGACGTTCTGGTCCGCCTGATGTCGAGCGGCACCTACGAATTGCGCAGCGTAAAGGCGACGATCTCGCCGTCCATGGATATCGAGGTATCATCCAATTTCGAGCGGCTGATGTTCGAGGCCTATGGACGGGACCCACAGCCAGTGCGCGCCGCCATGGCGGGGCTCACGCAATCACGCCGCTTCGCGCTTGCCGAGCGCCCGCTCGGCAACATTCGTGCTCTGTTCACTGCCGATCGCGCACAGGAAGAGGAAGTGGCCGCGGCGATGCGGACGACGCTGCGCGAATTCGGGATATCTGATCGACCCGCATACCGCGGTCGCGATGGCGGTCGCCGAAAAGGAAAGCCGCGACCCGGCGACGCCGATGATCGTGCTTTCAACTGCGCATCCGGCCAAGTTTCCCGATGCCGTCGAAGCGGCCTGCCGCGTGCGGCCAGCGCTTCCGGACTGGCTCGGCCCGCTGATGACGAGGCCTGAGAGCTACGCCGTTTTGCCGCCGGACCAGAGCGCGGTCGAACACCATATTCTCTCGCACAGTCGCGCCGCGCGCGAAGGAGTCCCTGCATGAGCGTCGAAGTCACCCGTCTCCCCTCCGGTCTCGTCGTGATCACGGACGCCATGCCGCACCTCGAAACGGCGGCGCTCGGCGTGTGGGTGACCTGCGGTAGCCGCTGCGAGGCTTCCGACGAACACGGCATCTCGCACTTTCTGGAGCACATGGCTTTCAAAGGGACGGCGCGGCGCACCGCGCGCCAAATCGCCGAAGAGATCGAGGCGGTCGGCGGTGATCTCAATGCCGGCACCGGTGTCGAGATGACCGCTTATTACGCGCGGGTCCTCAAAGCGGACATTGCGCTCGGCCTCGATGTGTTGTCCGACATCCTGTCCCATCCGACCTTCGATCCCGACGAAATCGCGCGTGAAAAGAACGTGATCATTCAGGAGATCGGCGCCGTCGAAGATGCCCCGGACGACCTTGTCTTCGAGCACCTCCAAGCGACCGCCTTTGCCGGCCAGCCGGTGGGCCGCTCCATTCTCGGCACACGGGCAACGGTAAAGTCATTCGATGCCAAGCGTCTGCGCGCTTATCTCTCGCGCAACTATCGCGCTCCGGGCATGGTCGTGGCCGCCGCTGGCGCCGTCCGTCATGATCAGGTGGTGCACGAGGCGGCAAGCCGATTCACCGGCTTCGTCGGCCCGGTCGCCGGCGCGCCGGAGCCGGCGCGCTTCGCTGGCGGTGCCTTCGTCGAGAAGCGCGATCTCGAGCAGGTCCATATCGCGCTTGCCCTCCATGGCGTGGCGCAACGTGACCCGTCGATCTACAGCTTGCAGGTGTTCACGAACGTGCTTGGCGGAGGCATGTCGTCACGGCTCTTCCAGGAAGTGCGCGAGCTGCGCGGGCTGTGTTACTCGATCTATGCGTTCCACGCCGCTTACGCCGACACCGGAATGTTCGGCCTCTATGCCGGCACCGACGCAATCGATGCGCCCGAGCTGATGCAGGTCGTGGTTGATGAGATCATGGCCGCGGCCCATTCCATCACCGAGAGCGAGATCGCGCGCGCCAAGGCGCAGATGAAAGCCGGACTATTGATGGCTCTCGAAAACTCGAGCGCACGAGCCGAGCAGGTGGCCCGGCAAATCATCGTGCACGGCCGGCCAATGCCGATGGAAGAGATCGTCGCCAAAGTCGATGCGGTAACGGTCGAAAGCACGCGCGCGGCAGGCCGCGCTTTGATCGCAAGGGCGCGTCCGGCAGTAGCAGCACTCGGTCCCTCCGGCATTGACCGCGCCGCCGCCATTGCCGAAAGCCTTGCGCTCAAGGCGGCGTGAGCCTTCTCTTTCAGTTCTCGTGCGGAAAGAGTGGTGGAGGTTGCCGTAGCGGCCAGCGAACGCTTCCCCAATGTTGCCCGACCCCCAGCGCTCTGCGGTTCTGCCGTGGCATCCTCCACCAAGGTCCATATGTCGAAAGCTTTGCGACGATAACTGGGTGCGATTGTGGCGAGGCCGGGCCGGCCCTCGAGTGCTCGGCGGCGCCTTAACTCAAAGGATGCAGCACCGTATCAACCAAGCATAGGGGCTTGCCCGCGAACTTGGTCCGCTCGAAAGGTTGGACGCAATTCGAGAATTCCCAGAATTGAAATGTTCCAGCTTGAAGCCGCTTTTCGCCGGCGAGGGATGCGCGGAAATCGTCGCCTCGGCCTCACCCGGGCTTGTCATCGCCGCGAAAGCATGAACGCCATAATCGAACAGGTGCCAAGGGTTCTGCATCTGCGCATCATCGGCTTTTGTTAAGCAATGTGTTAAAAGCGCCGCTACCGAGGATTGCGTCAGCTTTTCTGATGTTGCGAGCCGCGACTGATAGACCCGTTCGGACTTGCGAAATTCGGCATCTTGCCGCTCTCCGAACGGTCAGCACGCGCCACGCCTAGGACCATATTGTATCTCCGGCCGGGATCGGGCAAATACGGGTGCCCAAGCAATAATGCTTTGGAGGAACCCATGAAAATCTATGTTGGTTTGCTGGCGGCGGTTGCCGCAACCGCGTTTGTCGGCACCGGTCGTGCCGCCGACAGTGACAAGTTTCTCATTCGCGGCGACGCCACCAAGGGGATGATGGAGCAGAACCAGATCAACATCGCAACCGCCGAAGCCATCAGCAAGGCTTGCGTCGATGAGGCCCAGAAACAGGGCGTTCGCGTCAGCATCGCCATTTACGACCAGTTCGGCGAGCCGGTGTATTTCTATCGCATGGACGGTCAGGGCAAGATCAACATCGAGACCGCGATGATGAAGGCCCGCACGGTCCTCAACACGCGTCAGCCCAGCAAGGCGACGATGAACCAGGTGCAGTCCGGCCGTGCCTCAGAGTTGCGGCAATATTCATTCGGCAATTTCGCGAACTCGGGCGGGCTGCCAATCGTCATTGCCACCCAGGAAGGCAACCAGTTCATCGGCGCCATTGGTGTGGGCGGGTCAGCTCCCAATCCGCCGACCTGGAGCGACGAAATCTGCGCATGGCGCGCGCTGACCAAGGTCATTGGCCCGCAGCCGGCGCTGCTGCCCGACCTCCCGCAGCGCGCCGCCAATGAGCGTTCGCCAGCACCGTAATCGCTTCCAACTTCCTCCCCCGCATACGGGGGAGGTCGGCGAACGTAGCGAGCCGGGAGCGGGACTGCCGATGCACGGCACCACGAGAGCGCCGCGAGGCGAAGGAGCGAAATTCCCACCGCGCTTCGCGCTGTTTCCTCCCCGCAAAAAAGCGCCGGGGAGGACGATTAAATCCGCCTGCCACAAGCGATGAAGTTGTTGCGCCAACTCACAGCGCGAACACGTAAAGCATGGATGCCGTGGAAGTATTCTTCAGTTCGGGCGACAGCGGGATCACGTTGTTGGGCTGCTTGGAGCCGGCCAGCACGGCGATGTATTGCTTGCCATTGACGGAATAGGTGATCGCCGGCGCGTTGATGCCGGTGCCGACACTGAAGCTCCACAATTCCTGCAGCGTTCGTGCGTCGTAGGCCGTGAACGCGCCGTCCGGGTGGCCGAGGAAGACGAGATTGCCGGCGGTCGCGAGCGCGCCGGAGTAGTTCGGGTACGTCAGCTTCAGCGATGCCTTGATTTCACCCGTCGTCGGATCGACCGCTTTGAGGCTGCCATAAAGGCGATCGGGGGTTTTGATTCCGCCGCCCGCGAAGCGGTCGCGCGGCTTGAGCGCGCCGCCCTGGTCGGCGAAGTCCTTCTGCTCGACCGTTTCTACGTAATTGCAGCCCTCAATTGACGGGATGAACAGCAGCCCAAGCTGGGGATTGTAGGCGCTGGGTTCCCAGTTCTTGCCGCCGAAATGCGCCGGGCAGAGCTTGCCGCCCTGCGGATTGGCGCGAGTGCCATGCGAGCCGACACTGTAAAGTTGCACGCCGCCGGCCGGATCGTAATTCAGTGGCTTGCCGGTCTTGGGATCGAGGCCCGGGGTCCAATTCAACTGGTCGACATACTGCTTGCCAGCAACGAATGACCCATTGATGCGATCGAGCGCATAGAAGAAGCCGTTGCGCGCGGCGTGCACGACGAGCTTGCGGTCCTCGCCATTGACCTTGGCGTCGATGATCGGGTGCTCGGAGATTTCATCGAAATCATAAGGGTCGTTCGGCGTGTACTGGTAGCCCCATTTGATCTCGCCGTTGTTCGGATTGATGGCAAGGACACTTGCCGCCCACTTGTTATCGCCCGGCCGGTACTCGGTGTCCCAGTCCGGCCCGGCGTTGCCGATCCCCTGATAGATCGTGTCGGACTGCGGATCGTAGGTCGCGGTCTCCCACACGGAGGCGCCGCCATGCCGCCAATGCTCCTTGCCGTCCTTCCAGGTCTCGTTGCCGGGTTCGCCAGCGCCGGGAATCGTGTAGGTCCGCCACGCCTGCTTGCCGGTGTTGAGATCGGTGCCTTCGATGAAGCCGCGAATGCCGTATTCGCCACCCGCGGTGCCGACAATGGCGATGTCGCGGACCACCAGAGGCGCCATCGTCAGTACCTCGGCCAGAGCAGGGTCGGCAATACGACGTTCCCAGGCGACCTCGCCCGTCGCCTTGTTGATCGCGAACATGCGTCCATCGAGCGAAATCGAAATGACCTTGTCCTTCCACAGCGCGACGCCGCGATTATTCACTCCGCAGCAAGCGACATCGCCGGCCCAGGCGCGATCAGTCTGCGGATCCATCTTCCACTTGATCAGGCCTTTCCTGCCGGACGTGAGATCGATCGCATAGACCGAGCCCCAGCCGTCCGGCACGTACATGATGCCGTCCTCGACGAGCGGAGTGGCTTCGAGATTGCCAAAGGCGTAACGACCCCCGCTCTGGAAGCCGCCCAATGCCACCGTGAACACCGGCTTCAGGTTCTTGACGGTCTCGGAGTTGATATCCTTCAGCAGCGAAAAGCGGTGACCCTGGTAATTACCGTGGTGGAGAATCCAGTTCTGCGGCTCGCGTTGCGGATTGAGCTCGCGGTCGTTGGTCATGTCGGCGGCCAGCGCGGGGGTCAGCGCGGTCGCGGCCAGCAGCGATCCGACGAAGAGGCCGGCAAAACGTTTCGCAGTCATGTCGTTTTCTCCCTTTCTGTGCCGGCGCGCGGCCCGGCATCGCAAATGAGGTGCAACGGCGCGGTGCTCGGCGTCAAGGCGAGCTTTTAGAGGCTGAACACGTACAGCATCGATGCCGTCGAGGTGTTCTTGAGCTCCGGCGCGTTCTGAATGACGAATGGAGACTGTTTCGAACCCGCCAGCACCGCAATGTACTGTTTGCCATTCATCGCGATAGCTGACCGGCGGCGCGTTGATGCCGGTGCCGACATTGAAGGACCACAGCTCCTGCAAGGTGCGGGCATCATAGGCAGCGAACGTGCCGTCGACCTGGCCGAGGAAGACGAGGTTGCCGGCGGTGGCAAGCGCGCCCGAGTAGTTGGAGTAGGGCAGCCGAATGCCGGCCTTGATCTCGCCGGTCGTCGGATCGACGCGCCTTGAGGCCGCCGTAAAGCCGCTCCGACAGTCTGAAACCGCCGCCGGCGAAGTTGCCGCCCGCGCCCGGCACAAGATACTCGCGCGGTTTCACGGGCCGCCCTGGTCGGCGAAATCCTTCTGCTCCACGGTGTTGACCGTGTTGCAGCCCTCGATCGTCGGAATGTAGAGCAGGCCGAGTTCCGGATTGTAGGCGGTCGGTTCCCAGTTCTTGCCGCCGAAATGCGACGGGCACAGTTTCGCCGCCCTGCGGGTTTGCGCGCATGCCGTGGCATGCCGGCGGTGTAGATCTGGACGTCCGCATTAGGATCGTAGTTGAGCGGCTTGCCGGTCTTGGGATCGAGGCCCGGCGTCCAGTTCAACTGGTCGACATACTGCTTGCCGGCGACGAACGAGCCGTTGGTGCGGTCGAGCGCATAGAAAAAGCCGTTGCGCGCCGCGTGCACGACAAGCTTGCGGTCCTCGCCGTTGACCTTGGCGTTGATGATCGGATGCTCGGAGATCTCATCGAAATCGTAGGGGTCGTTCGGCGTGTACTGGAAGCCCCATTTGATCTTGCCGTTGTTCGGGCTGAGCGCGAGCACGCTCGCCGCCCATTTGTTGTCGCCGGGCCGGTACTCGGTGTCCCAGTCCGGCCCGGCATTGCCGATGCCCTGGTAGATCGTGTCGGCTCTCGGGTCATAGGTCGCGGTCTCCCACACCGAGCCGCCGCCATGCTTCCAGCGCTCCTTGCCGTCCTTCCAGGTCTCGTTGCCCGGCTCGCCCGCGCCCGGAATGGTGTAGGTGCGCCAGGCCGCCTTGCCGGTGTTGAGGTCGGTCGCCTCGATATAGCCGCGGATGCCGAACTCGCCGCCGGCGGCGCCGACGATGGCGAGATCGCGAACGACCAGCGGCGCCATGGTCAATGTTTCGCCGAGCGCCGGATCGGCGACCTTGCGCTCCCACACCACTTCGCCGGTCGCCTTGTTGATCGCGAACATGCGGCCGTCGAGCGCGATCGAGATCACCTTGTCCTTCCACAGCGCGACGCCGCGATTGTTGACGCCGCAGCAGGCGACGTCGCCCGGCCCAGGCGCGGTCGATGCGCGGGATCCATCTTCCATTTGATAATGCCTTTCTTGCCGGCCGTGAGATCGATCGCATAGACCGAGCCCCAGCCGTCCGGCACGTACATGATGCCGTCCTCGACCAGCGGCGTTGCTTCGAGATTGCCGCTGAGCGCAGCGGCCGCCGCTCTGGAACCCGCCCAGCGCGACCGTGAACGCCGGCTTGAGGTTCTTGCCGATAGTCTCGGTGTTGATCTCCTTCAGCAGCGAGAAGCGGTGGCCCTGGTAATTGCCGTGGTGCAGGATCCAGTTCTGCGGCTCGCGCTGCGGATTGAGCGCGCGCTCGATGGTCATGTCGGCAGCAAGGGTGGGCGTGAGCGCGGTCGCGCCCAGTAGCAATCCGACGACGCCGACAACACGTCGAGCAATCATGATGCTTCTCCCTTTCTGCACTTTTGCGCTCGGCCCGATTCGTGAATGACGTAGACCGGCGCCGTTCCTCGGTGCCGGGCGTAGGCTCAAAGGCTGAACACGTAGAGCATGGAGGCGGGCGATGTGTTCTTAAGCTCCGGCGCGAACGGGATCACGTTGTTCGGCTGTCGCGATCCAACCAACACCGCGACATACTCCTTGCCGTTCACCGCAATACGCGACCGGCGGGGCATTGATGCCGGTGCCGGCATTGAAGCTCCACAGCTCCTGCAGCGTTCGCGCATCATAAGCGGCGAACGTGCCATCGACTTGACCGAGGAAAACGAGGTCGCCGGCGGTCGCAAGCGCACCCGCATAGTTCGGATAGTCGAGCTTCAGGTTGGCCTTGGTGTCGCCGGTAGTCGGGTCCACAGCCTTCAGCGCCCCGTAAAGGCGGCGCTCAGGCGCTTTGAACGGGCCACCAGTGTAGCGTTCGCGCGGCTTCAAAGTGCCGCCCTGGTCGAAAAAGTCGACCTGCTCGTTGGTCTCGATCCGGCCACAGCCCTCGATCGAGGGGATGTAGATCAGCCCGAGCCGCGGATTGTAGGCGCTCGGCTGCCAGTTCTTGCCCCCGGTGATCGACGGGCACAGCCGGTCGCTCAGTGGCCGACCGCGCGAGCCGTGGCTGCCCGGATTGTAGACCTGCACATCGCGATTGGGATCATAGTTTATCGGCTTGCCCGTCTTCGGATCGAGGCCCGGCGTCCAGTTCAGTTCGTCGACATACTGCTTACCTGCAACGAACGAACCGTTGATGCGATCGAGTGCATAGAAAAAGCCGTTGCGCGCCGCATGCACGACGAGCTTGCGGTCTTCGCCATTGACCTTGGCGTTGATGATCGGGTGCTCGGAAATCTCGTCGAAATCATAAGGGTCGTTCGGGGTGTACTGGAAGCCCCATTTGATCTCGCCATTGTTCGGGTTGAGGGCGAGGACGCTCGCGGCCCATTTGTTGTCGCCCGGTCGATATTCGGGGTCGAAGTCCGGACCGGCATTGCCGATACCCTGGTAGATCGTGTCGGATCTCGGCATCGTAGGTCGCGGTCTCCCAGGTCGAGCCGCCGCCATGCTGCCACTGTTCGTGACCGCCCTTCCAGGTTTCATTGCCCGGCTCGCCGGCGCCCGGAATGGTGTAGGTGCGCCAGGCCTGTTTGCCGGTATTGAGATCGGTCGCCTCGATGAAGCCGCGGATGCCGAACTCGCCGCCGGCGGGGCCCACGATCGCGAGGTCGCGGACGATCAACGGCGCCATCGTCAAAGTTTCGCCGAGCGCCGGATCGGCGATCTTGCGCTCCCAGGCGACCTCACCGGTCGCTTTGTTGATCGCGAACATGCGTCCGTCGAGCGAGATCGAGATCACCTTGTCTTTCCACAGCGCGACGCCGCGATTGTTCACGCCGCAGCATGCAACATCGCCGGCCCAAGCGCGGTCTATGGCGGGATCCACCTTCCACTTGATCACGCCCTTCTTGCCGGATGTGAGATCGATCGCGTACACCGCGCCCCAGCCATCCGGCACGTACATGATGCCGTCCTCGACGAGCGGGGTAGCTTCGAGGTTGCCATGGGCGTAGCGCCCGCCACTCTGCAATCCGCCGAGACCGACCGTGAAGGCGAGCCTCAAGTTCTTCGCCGTGCCGGTGTTGATCTCATTCAGTAGCGAAAATCGGTGACCCTGATAATTGCCATGGTGCAGAATCCAGTTCTGCGGCTCGCGTTGCGGATTGAGCGCGCGGTCGGTCGTCATGTCGGCGGCGCCGGCCGGTGTCAGCGCGGTTGCCGCAAGCAGCGATCCCGACAGCATTCCGGCGACGAATTTCGCGGTCACGGGCAGTCCTCCCTGTCTCGGCCCGGCAGCAAAACGCCTGGCCCCGTTGCGTAGCGTTCACCTTATCAGGAAAGCAGCGCTCCGTCATGCGACGTGCGGCAGAGCGGAGCCGCCGAACGAGCGGCGCGGGAACTCTTGCCTCGTTCCGAAATTGCGGTGAAATGGCTTCGCTTTCGACCACACCCACGAGGCCATTGCCATGTCGCATCAAGCAAGCCCAGCGGGGAAATCCGCCCGCGCGGTCAGCCCGCGAGAGGACGCTGTCACCGCACTTGACCTGCCGCCGGCGCCGCTCACGCCAGGCATGCAGGCCTATTTCGACAAGTGCGTCGAGAAACTAGGCTTCGTGCCCAATGTGCTCTTGGCCTATGCCTTCGACATGCCAAAGCTCGAAGCATTCGTCGCGATGTATAACGACTTGATGCTGGCGCCCTCTGGACTGTCCAAGCTCGAACGCGAGATGATTGCGGTCGCGGTTTCATCCCACAACCATTGCTTTTATTGTCTCGTCGCGCATGGCGCGGCGGTCCGCAGCCTTGCAAAAAATCCCGTGCTCGGCGAGTTAATGGTGACGAATTATCGCGCCGCCCGCCTCGATCGCCGTCACCGCGCCATGCTGGATTTCGCCGTGAAATTGACCGCGGAGCCGTGGGCAATCGAGGAGCATGACCGGGAAACGCTGCGCGGGGCGGGGTTTTCGAGCCGCGACATTTGGGACATCGCAGCGGTCGCTGGATTTTTCAACATGTCGAACCGCGTCGCCTCGGCGACGGACATGCGTCCAAATGCCGAGTATCACCGCCAAACGCGCGAATAGCCGGGGGTCAATTGCGTTCACCTAACCAGATGACGTGTCGCCGCGTCCGGCCCTCACTGACCGCCGGCACCTTTGCGGTGTGCTCCCTATTCGCTGCAACAGCAGGCTTCGGCGCAGCGCCTGATGGTGTCGCCGGCGAATGCCGGGCGCCGTTACAAGCCATGCAACAACTCGAACTGCTGTTCGGCCGCAATGTCGGCATGCGCGTCGGTATCAGCCGATCTGCATTCCAGCGATTTCTGGCGCGGGAGGTGACGCCGCGCTTCCCGGAGGGGCTGACCGTGCTCGACTCGGTCGGTGCTTGGCGCGATGCGGGCGAAGGGCGCGGTCAGACCAGGCGACGTGGAGAAATTAGCGGGATAGCGCGAGAACCGGGACAGGTCGTGATCATCGTAGCGCCCGACGTGGCGAAAACCTATGAAGACGCTGCGGATATCGCCGCAGCCTATAAGCGCCAGTTTCGCCAGCATTCGGTGGGCATCGTCGCCCGCCCGGTGTGCGCCACATTCTAAGTCGGAGTCCAGTGCCGCCGGCCGTTGCATCGATCTGCAAGCAATCGCTTCAATCCTGTTTCCATCTGCAGGGATCGCGCTCCTCACAAGAGTCGTACTCCCGCCACAGTGCGATTGTGAGAGCGATCTAGATGCGCTTTGTCGCCGCGACGCCTTGCCTTTGAATCAACTTCGCGCCTTGGAATGATCTTGGAACAAAGAACGTGCTCAGAGGTTCCGGTAAACACCGGGCTCCCGGTCAACACTGAAAATTGCAAGCAACAAAACGGCGGGCTCAGCCAAGGGGAAGGTGCGCCGATGGACGCGGTTGCTGTACCTTACGGACGCAAAACCCAACATCAGCCTCGACTTGCCGAGGTCCATATTCTTTGGATCACCGCCGGTCTCGGATGTGATGGAGATACGGTCTCCATCACAGCAGCAAGCGACCCGAGCATCGAAGATGTTCTGCTCGGCGCCATTCCCGGCTTGCCAAAAGTTCACCTGCACAATCCGGTGCTCGCATATGAAGTTGGCGACGACTTCATGGAGCCCTTTCATCGGGCCGCCCGGGGCGAATTGGACAATTTCGTGCTCGTTGTGGAAGGCTCGATCCCCAATGAAAACCTGAGCGGCGACGGCTACTGGGCAGCCGTCGGCACGAGCTCGCGAACCGGCCAGCCGATCAGGACAACGGAATGGGTGCAGCGCTTGTCCTCGAAAGCGCTCGCTGTGGTGGGAGCCGGCACCTGCGCCACCTATGGCGGCATTCACGCAATGAAGGGCAATCCGACCGGCTGCATGGGATTACAGGATTTTCTCGGCGCGCACTGGAGATCGAAAGCCGGCTTGCCCGTGGTGAACGTTCCCGGCTGCCCAGTTCAGCCAGACAATTTCATGGAAACCCTGCTGTATCTCTTGCGCCAGCTTGCGGGGCTCGCGCCAATGATTCCCATTGATAATCACGGTCGGCCGAAATGGCTGTTCGGTCCCACCGTTCACGAGAATTGCGATCGCGCCGCCTACTATGAGCAGGCGGATTTTGCCAAGGAATACGGCTCGCGCAAATGCCTGGTCAAAATCGGCTGCTGGGGGCCGGTGGTGCAATGCAATGTGCCAAAACGCGGCTGGATTTCCGGCATCGGCGGCTGTCCGAACGTCGGCGGCATCTGCATTGCCTGCACCATGCCAGGCTTTCCCGACAAGGTCATGCCATTCATGGATGAACCGCCTGGCGCACGTATCTCCTCGACGCTCGTCACCTCGTACGGCATCGTGATCCGGAACCTTCGTAAGCTGACGAACCATACGCTCAACCAAGAACCGAAGTGGCGCCATGCGCGGCCCGAAAACACGACCGGATACGATCCCCACCAGCCGCAGAAGACCCATCCTCTCTAGCCTGTCGAAGAGTCATTTTTCGCAAAGGACACCCCATGGCCGACGTGTTGGAACGAAAGCCTGCCAGCCGGGCCAATAAGCCGTCGGGTAATCTCGTTGAAATGAACTGGGACCCGATCACGCGGATCGTAGGTAGCCTCGGAATCTTCACCAAGATCGATTTCGAAAACAAGCAGGTGGCAGAGTGCCACAGCACGTCTTCGATTTTCCGCGGCTACAGCATCTTCATGAAAGGCAAGGATCCGCGGGATTCACATTTCATTACCAGCCGCATCTGCGGCATTTGCGGAGATAACCACGCCACCTGTTCGGTCTACGCCCAGAACATGGCTTATGGAATCAGGTCGCCGGCGCTTGCGGAATGGATCATCAATCTCGGCGAAGCCGCCGAATACATGTTCGATCATAATATTTTCCAGGACAATCTGGTCGGGGTCGATTTCTGCGAAAAGATGGTCAAGGAGACCAATCCCGGCGTGTGGGCGAAAGCTCAGAACACGCCGGCGCCGCATGCGTCCGATCACGGCTATCGCACGATTGGCGACATCATGACCGCACTCAACCCGTTCACGGGAGAGTTTTATCGCGAGACCCTACTGGTCAGCCGCTATACCCGCGAAATGTTCAGCCTGATGGAAGGGCGCCATGTCCATCCTTCTACCCTGTATCCCGGCGGCGTCGGCACCGTGCCCTCGGTGCAGCTGTTTACCGAATATTTGACCCGGCTCGTTCGCTACGCCGAGTTCATGAAAAAATGCGTGCCGCTGCACGACGACCTGTTCGACTTTTTCTATGAAGCCTTGCCCGGCTACGAAGAAGTGGGGCGGCGCCGAATTCTGCTCGGCTGTTGGGGAGCCTTCCAGGACCCCGACAAATGCGACTACCAGTACCGGCACATGACGGACTGGGGCCGCGCGATGTACGTCACTCCCAGCGTCATTGTCGACGGCCAGCAGGTCACCACCGACCTCGTCGACATCAACGTGCAGATGCGCATCCTGCTCGGTCAATGTTATTACGACGATTGGGATCAATGCGACCTCTACGTAAAGACCGATCCGCTCGGCAACCCGATCGATCGTAAGCATCCGTGGAATCAAACGACCATTCCGCGACCGCAGAAACGCGACTTCAATGGCAAGTACTCCTGGGTGATGTGTCCGCGGTGGCTGGACCGCGGTACCGGCGATCACCTGGCGCTCGACACTGGGGGGGGCGCTATCGCGCGGCTGTGGTCCACCGCCCTCGCGGGTATTGTCGATATCGGTTACGTCAAGGCAACGGGGCACAGCGTCAAAATCTACCTGCCGAAAACCGCTCTGAAACCTGAAGTCGAATTCGAGTGGAAAATCCCGAAATGGAGCAACGCGATCGAGCGGGATCGCGCGCGCACCTATTTCCAGGCCTATTGCGCGGCCGCTGCATACTACTTTGTGGAAAAAGCGTTGCAGGAGGTGCAGGCCGGCCGGACCAAGACCTGGACCGAATTCAAGGTCCCCGATCATGCCATCGGCTGCGGCTTTCACGAAGCCGTGCGCGGTGTGCTCTCTCACCATCTCGTCATTGAGGACGGCAAGATCGCCAACTATCATCCTTATCCGCCGACGCCATGGAACGCGACGCCCCGGGACATTTACGGCACCCCCGGTCCCTACGAGGACGCCATCCAGAACACACCGATTTTCGAGGAGAATGGCCCCGATAATTTCAAGGGCATCGATATCATGCGTGCCGTGCGCAGCTTCGATCCGTGCCTGCCCTGCGGCGTCCATATGTATGTCGGCGGCGGGAGAACCTTGAAGACCGTACATGCCCCGATGTTCGGGGTTGCGCACCAGGGCGGACAATGAGCAGTGTCCGCCACGACGATAAGACAGCACTCGATTCGTCGCTGGCCCGACTGGAAAAGCTGATTACCGCGCTGGACACCGTTTCCGACGCGAAGGCTCGTGAGAGTGCCCGTGAGTTGTTCGAATTGCTTCTCGACCTCCACGGCCTCGCGTTCGCGCGCGTTTTTGCCATCGTCGCGGCAACCGACACAGGAGGCGCGCTCAGCGGACGCATGGTTGCCGACCCGCACGTGAACGCGCTGCTCTTGCTTCACGGCCTTCATCCTGTTGACGCGAAGACGCGGATTCACTCGGCGCTCGCGAAGAGGGAGCCGCAATGGCAATCACGCGGCCTTGCCGTGAATGTGATAAGCACCGGCAATGCATCCGTCCGGGTGCAGGTCCAGTGCACAGCCACCGGCGAAGAGCCTGAGCAACTTCGGTCCGAGGTTGAGCGAACACTGCTCGATGCGGCCCCTGATCTCGACGAGATCATTGTCGAGTTTGAAAACAGTTCCGCGCGAATCGGAAGCGCCAATCGCGTTGACGACACGGCCCTCGCATCGTAGCGCGCCCCCCGGTGGTCCGAAAGGCAGCGTCATGGAAGCCTCATCACCACGTAACTGGGTTTCGCGGCTGCGGCGGTTCCTCGTGCGACGGATAGAGGAATACTGCGATTTCTGTTCGGCGACAATTCCTTCACAGCACCCGCATCTTTTCGAGCGCGCAACCGCTCAGTTTCATTGCGCCTGCCAAGGCTGCGCGTTTTCTCTTGGCAGTTCCGAACGCTTTTGCCTGGTGGAACCGCGCACGCAGTTGCTGCCCGATTTTCACCTGACCGATCCGCAATGGAACGCCTTGCAAATTCCGATCGGACTTGCCTTCATTTATTCCAGCACGCGCATAAAGCAGCCCGTCGCGATTTATCCAAGTCCCGCAGGTGCGACGGAATCGCAGCTCGATCCCGAACTCTGGATGCAACTCGTCGCCGAGAATCCGGGGATTTCCGATCTTGCACCGGACGTCGAAGCCCTGCTCGTCAATCGAACTCACGGTGCGCGCGAGTATTATCGGGTTTCCATCGATCGATGCTATGCGCTTATCGGCGTTATCCGAACCCATTGGCACGGCCTTTCCGGCGGCACCGAGGCCTGGAATGCGATCGCGGAGTTCTTCCGAGCCTTGAATGTCGAAGCGGGCGTCACCGGAGGCGTGATGCATGCCTGAGCTCGACTTCAGCGTGGGGGCGGTGGAGGTCGAACGCTTTGCGGTTTCGCCGCTGTTACGGTTCGCGCTGCGGGTGGTGAGCCGCAGCCCTGAGGTCGCAATCTTGAACGTCATGCTCAATGCACAGATCCGCATCGAGCCGACCCGGCGCAGTTACGTCGCCGTGGAGCAGGAGCGGCTGTGCGAGTTGTTCGGCGAGCCGCAGCGCTGGGGCGATACGCTGCGCAGCTTTCTCTGGACCCATGCCAGCGTGCTGGTACCGGCCTTCGATCAGTCTACGACCGTCGGCCTGATGGTGCCCTGCACGTACGACTTCAATGTCGCGGCAACCAAATTTTTCCATGGCGTCGAGGATGGCGACGTCCCTCTGAACGTCCTGTTCAGCGGCTCGATCTTCTATCGCGATGAAGATGGCGCCTTGCAGATCGTGCAGATTCCCTGGAGCAAGGAAAGCACGTTCCGCCTTCCCGTGGCAACGTGGCGGCGCATGATGGATGAATATTATCCGCAGAGCGCGTGGTTGTGCTTGCGGCGCGATGCCTTTGACCAACTCTATCGCTACAAGCGCGAACGGGGGCTGCCAACCTTCGAGCGCGCCCTGAGCGAGCTCTTGGCATCGCAGTTGACGAGTGTCCAATCATGAACCTCGATCGCATCCGCGACATTGCGAACGCCATGCTTTACGAGGGCTACATCCTCTATCCTTATCGCGCATCTTCGATCAAGAACCGGCAGCGCTGGACGTTTGGCAATGTTTTCCCTGAGGCTTTCGGGACGGCCTATGGCGACGCCGCGAGGATGCAGACCCAGGTTCTTGTCGAAGGAAGTTCGGGGACGACAGTCGAGTTTCGCGTGCGTTTTCTGCATTTGTGCATTCGCGAGGTCGCGAAGCTGCCGCAACCGGTTGCGGCGTTTTCCCCCCAGCACGAGGCCAAGCTTGTTGCAACTCCGCGATTGGAAATTGACGGGCAGCTATATCTCGCCTGGGAAGAAGCGATCGAACGGGAAGTGGCAATCGCCACCCTCACTTTGGGCCAGCTTGCGGGGGGATCGGAGACGGTGGCGTTCTGCTTCGATGGGCAACGCCAGTTCGATCCGATCCGCAACGCGCGGCAGGGGGTCGTCGGAGCCTTCATCCGAGCGACACTGCCCATCGAGGGCGCGATCACAGTCACCGCCGACGATCTTGGCGGTGATTTGTACCGGGTCGGCGTCATCATCGAAAACGTCTCTCGGCTATCGGCGGATGAGCGCGGTGATCGCAACAAGGCGCAACGTCGCGCCTTTGCGTCCACGCACACCATTCTGGGAGTACAGCAAGGCGCGTTCTGCTCCCTGCTCGAACCATCCGAAGGATGTCGCGAGGCGGCGGCGCAATGTGAAAACCGCGGGACCTGGCCGGTGCTGGTCGGTGCGGCGGGCGAGCGCAACACGATGTTGTCGTCCCCCATCATCCTCTACGACTATCCGGCGGTGGCGCCGGAAAGCCGCGGTGACCTGTTCGATGGAACGGAGATCGACGAAATCTTGACGCTTCGCATCCTCGCCATGACCGATGCGGAGAAGCGCGAGATGGCGAGCGTCGATGCCCGCGCACGCGCCTTGCTGGAGCGCACCCAGGCAATGACCCCCGAGGATTTCGCCCATCTGCACGGCGCCTTCCGGGGCACGTCCGTTTCTTCTCGCCTTGAGACAGTCGATGGTGATCTCGCCCCTCGCGAGCGAGGTTCGCTTGCCACACTGCTCGACACGGCGTCCGCATTGGCGCCGGGCCGCCGCGTCCGCTTGCGTCCGCGCGAGCGGGGCGACATCATGGATCTTGTGCTGAAAGATCAGATCGCCGTGATCGAGCGAATCGAGCGCGATTTTGATGATCGCCTGCATGTCGCCGTCACGCTGGTGGACGATCCCGGCCGGGACCTGGGAGCGGCCGGTTTCCCGGGTCATCGGTTCTATTTTGCGCAGGACGAAGTCGAGCCGCTCGGAATCGGGGGTGAGCCGTGACCATTCTGGTCGCTGGCATCGGCAACATCTTCGATGGCGATGACGCTTTCGGGGTCGAGACTGCGCGACGGCTGTTGCAGCGCCGCTGGCCTCAACAAGTCAAGATCGTCGATTTCGGCATTCGCGGGATCGATCTCGTCTATGCGCTGATCGATCATGCCGGGGACGTCATCCTGATCGATGCCGCGCAACGCGGCGAGCCGCCCGGCACCGTATCGCTGATCGAAATCCCCGCGCCGGAGATCATGGCGGAAACCGCGCCGGACCTGCTTGAACCGCACGCGCTCGACCCCGCAAAGGTGCTGCGCCTCGCCGCGTCGCTCGGTGGCAAGCAACAACGCGCTCTGCTGGTCGCCTGCGAACCGTTAACGCTCGGCGGCGATGAAGGGATCATGGGCTTGAGCGAACCGGTCGCAGCAGCGATCGACCCTGCCTGCGAGCTGGTCGACCAGTTGGTACGGGAACTTTCCAACGAAGACAAACACGGCAACAGAGATATTGGCTCTGCATCAAATTTCCCTCGCAAGGAAGGAGTTCAACATGAGCTATTCTGACAGCAGAGACATGATTCGGTCCGACGACAGGAGAGACCTGAGGCGTCATGGTCGGCACGGCGGCGGTTCCGGGCCCGGCTTCGGCACCATCATCGGACTTGTGGCGCTGGCGCTGGTCATCATGAATGCCAAGGACCTCTATCGCTATCTCAAGATCAGCAGCATGTAGGAGCCCGCGGGCGCATGAAGACGCTGGCCGCCGCTCCCAGCGGGAGAAAGGCGCTTGAGTTTCGCATCCGCGGCCGGGTGCAGGGCGTCGGCTTCCGGCCGACGGCGTGGCGTGTTGCGCGCGACCTTGGCCTCGGCGGCGAGGTCTTGAACGACGGCGATGGCGTGCTCCTGCGAGTCGATGACGATGGCGAGCGCGTCGGCGCCTTTTTCGATCGCATCAGGAGCGCCCTGCCCCCGCTGGCCCACATCGAGCGCATCGAGCGGCGGGCCTATTCCGGATCATTACCCGCAGAATTCCGCATTCTCGACAGCGTGCCCGGCCCAAGCCACACCCAGATCGCCCCGGATGCGGCCATCTGTGCGGCCTGCGCTCGCGAATTGCTCGATCCCGCCGACCGGCGCTATCGTTACCCCTTTATCAATTGCACCCGCTGCGGCCCGCGCCTGACCATCGTGACGGGAGTGCCATATGACCGGTCCAGCACGACGATGGCACGGTTTCCCTGCTGCAAGGCTTGCGCAACGGAGTATCGCGATCCGCGCGACCGGCGTTTCCACGCCGAGCCGATTGCCTGCCAGGCCTGCGGGCCCGCAGCGGTGCTGGTCCCTCTCGACGGCCGGGAGTTAAAGCGAGCGCCGGGCCTTGATGATGTGAAGCTGGCGGCGTCGCTGATTGCGGTGGGCGAGATTGTCGCCGTCAAAGCGCTGGGCGGCTATCACCTTGCCTGTGACGCGGCCAATGCAGAAACGGTTGGCCGTTTGCGCCGCCTGAAACGCCGCGATGCCAAGCCGTTCGCGCTGATGGCCCGCGATACCGCGATGATCCGCCGCTATTGCACCGTGACCTCGGCGGAGGAGCGCGAACTCGCGGGCGTGCAAGGTCCGATCGTTCTGATGCGCGCCAACGGACCGCGCCAGCTGCCCGCCGCCATCGCGCCGGGACTCGATATGCTGGGTTTCATGCTGCCAACCACCCCGCTGCACCGGCTTTTGGCAGAGGACAGCGAGGCACCACTCGTCATGACGAGCGGCAACATTTCGCAGGAGCCGCCCCTGATCGACGACGACGAGGCGCGGGCCAAACTCTCGGGGATTGCGGCTTATGCACTGATACACGATCGCGAGATCGCCAACCGGCTCGACGATTCGGTGCTGCGCGTCATGGCCGGCAAGCCGCGGATACTGCGGCGCGCGCGCGGTTATGCGCCGGTGCCGATCCCTCTCCCTGCCGGCTTTGAGAACGCGCCAGAGATTGTCGCCGCCGGCGGAGAGCTCGAAGGCCACGTTCTGCCTGATCAAGGATGGGAACGCGATCCTTTCGCAGCACCAGGGCGATCTCGAAAATACACCGACCTTGGATGCGTATCGCCGCAGCCTGAGACTCTATGCGCAGATGTTCGACCACGCGCCCACGGCCATCGCTGTCGATCGCCATCCCGAATATTTGTCGACGAAATGGGGCCGTGCCGATGCGCAGCGCCGTGACCTCCCAATACTTTCCGTCCAACACCATCACGCTCACGTCGCCGCCTGCCTTGCCGAGAGTGGCCGGCCGATCGACGCCGGTCCGGTGCTCGGGATCGTGCTCGACGGCGCCGGTCTCGGGGACGATGGGACGATCTGGGGCGGCGAGTTTCTGCTCGCGGATTATTTCGGCTATCGCCGCGTTGCCAATCTGAAGCCCGTCGCGCTGCCGGGAGGAGCGGCGGCGATGCGCGAACCTTGGCGCAATCTCTATGCCCAGCTCATTGCTGCTTTCGGCTCTTCCGCGACTGCATTGCAAGCGTGCGGGTCGGAGCTTTACGCCTACTTGGGTTCCAAGCCGATCGCCACGCTCGACGCGATGCTTGCAGGGCAGCTCAATTCACCGCAGACCTCGTCCTGCGGTCGCCTGTTCGATGCCGTTGCCGCGGCGCTCGCCCTTTGCCCTGATCGGCAGGGCTACGAGGGTGAGGCGGCGGCGCGCCTGGAGACGCTCGCCGAGCGGGGCGCGGAAGCATGCGATGCCGCCTACGTCATGGATGTCGCGCAATGCCCCGACCGAAGGTGGGAAATCGATCCGACACCGATGTGGCCGGCGCTGCTGAGCGATCTGGACCGCGGCATGCCGTCGCCCATCATGGCTCAAGCCTTTCATGCCGCGTTAACAGAGGCGATCGTCGCGGTTGTCAAGCGCCTCACCGAGGCGACGCCGGGCGTGCGCTTGTTCGACACCGTCGCCCTTACCGGCGGCTGTTTCCAGAATCGCACGCTGTTGGAGGGCGTCGCCGGCCGCTTTCAGGAGGGCGGTTTCGCTGTGCTCAGTCACAGCGAGGTTCCCGCCAATGATGGCGGGCTTTCGTTAGGCCAGGCGGCCGTCGCGGCGGCACAACTGATCCAGGCTGAAAATCCGATCAACAGAAAGGGCCCGCCATGTGCCTTGGCATTCCAGGCTGCATCATCGCAATAAACGATGCGGAAAACATGGTGGCGATGGTGGACGTCTGCGGTGTACGTCGCCAGATCAACATCAGCTGCATCGTCGACGACGATCATCCGCCGGAAAAGTGCCTTGGAGATTGGGTTCTCGTGCATGTCGGCTTTGCGATGAGCCGGATCGATGCCGAGCAGGCGGCCGAAACGTTGAAAATCCTGCAGGAACTCGGCGAAGCGCAGGCCGAGCTCGAGAGCATGCGCTCGGGCGCCCTGCCGAATCTGGCGTTCGAGGAGGAGCGATCGCCATGAATGGCGACAACAATCCCCTCGCCGAGCTTTACCCGTTCCTGCACCGACGAACGCAGGACCCGATGGCACTGGGCAAGGCATTGCTTCACTCTGTCGAGGAAAAAGCGCGCGATTCGCGCGAGACCAATGCGCGCTTCTTCGGCGATCAAGCTGGCATTCTGGTTGCCGCTGCGAAGGCGCTCGCCGAAGTGTACCGGCGCGGCGGCCGCATGTTCTCGATGGGCAATGGCGGCTCGAGTTGTGATGCTTCCCACGTTGCCGTCGAATTCGTGCATCCGATCACCGCCGGACGGCCCGCGCTCGCGGCCATCAATCTCGTTGCCGACCTCGCGATGATTTCGGCGGTGGGCAACGATGTCGGCTTCGAACACGTCTTTGTCCGCCAGATCATTGCCCAGGGCAAAGCGGGCGACGGCCTGATCGGCATCTCGACCAGCGGCAACTCCTCCAACCTGATGGCGGCATTCGCCAAAGCGAAGGAAATGGGTCTCGTCACCATCGGGCTATCGGGCGGCGATGGCGGCAGGATGAAATCGAGCGGCGTCTGCGACCATTGTCTCGTGGTGCCGACCACCTCGATTCATCGCATCCAGGAGTGCCACGTTGCCGCCTATCACATTCTTTGGGACCTTGTGCACACCTTGCTTGCCGACGACAGGGGCGCGGCCGTCGCCCGGGAGTCCGCGCCATGAAATACATCGACGAGTACCGCGACCGGGACAAGGCGATGGTCCTCGTGCACGAGATCGAACGCCTGGCCACCGGCCTCAAGCGGGGCGAGCAGCGGCCGATCCAGATCATGGAGGTGTGCGGCGGACATACCCATTCGATCTTCCGCTACGGCATCGAAGGTATGCTGCCCAAATCGATCGAGCTCGTGCACGGACCGGGTTGCCCGGTCTGCGTGCTGCCAATGGGTCGAGTGGATGACTGCGTGTCGATCGCCGAGCGCAAGGAGGTGATTTTCACCACCTTCGGCGATGCGATGCGGGTGCCCGGCTCGCGCAAGAGCCTGCTGCAGGCCAAGGCCGACGGCGCCGACATCCGCATGGTGTACTCGCCGATGGATGCACTCGCCCTGGCGCGGCGTAATCCCACACGCGAAGTGGTTTTCTTCGGCATCGGCTTCGAAACCACAATGCCGTCGACGGCGCTCACCATCCTTGCCGCGGAACGCGAGGGGGTCACGAACTTCTCGGTGTTCTGCAATCACATCACCATCGTTCCGACCATCAAGGCGATCCTCGATAGCCCTGACTTGCATCTCGACGGCTTTCTGGGCCCCGGCCACGTCTCGATGGTGACCGGCACTGCGCCCTATGAGTTCGTGGCGCGCTATTACAACAAACCGATGGTGATTTCCGGATTCGAGCCGCTCGACATCCTGCAATCGGTGTGGATGGTGCTGAAGCAGATCGCCGAGAAACGCTGTGAAATCGAAAACCAGTATGCGCGCATCGTACCGGAGTCCGGCAATTTTCCTGCCTTGAAAGCCGTGGCACAAGTCTACGAGTTGCGCGAATTCTTCGAATGGCGTGGCCTCGGCTCGATCGACCATTCCGGTGTGCGAATGCGCGCGCAATACGCGCCCTTCGATGCCGAGCGAAAATTTGAGGTGCCGAACGCCAGGATCGCCGACCCGAAATCCTGCCAATGCGGCGAAGTGCTCAAAGGGGTGATCAAACCATGGCAGTGCAAGGTGTTCGGCACCGCCTGCACCCCGGAGATGCCGCTCGGCGCGCTGATGGTGTCGTCCGAAGGCGCTTGTTCGGCCTACTATCAATATGGCGGCATCAAGCGGCAGAGCGATGACGCAAAATTGCGGGCAGGCGCGGCATGAATGTCGTTCCATTCGTGCCGCAACGCCAGCGCGGGAAGCTCCATGTGCCGACCGTGACGCTGGCCCATGGCGGCGGCGGCAAGGCGATGAAGGACCTCATCGACGATGTCTTCGTTACGGCCTTCGACAACCCGCTGCTCGCACCGCTCGATGACCAGGCGCGGATCGATTTCGCAACGCTGTCGCGCCATGGCAACCGGCTGGCCTTCACCACGGACTCCTTCGTCGTCGATCCGCTGATCTTTCCGGGAGGCGACATCGGCAAGCTTGCGGTCTGCGGCACGGTGAACGATCTCGCCGTTGGCGGCGCGATCCCTCTCTATCTCTCCTGCGCGGCGATCATCGAGGAAGGAATGTCGGTCGATCTGCTCCGCGACATCGCGCGTTCGATGGCACAAACCGCGCGGGAGGCGGGTGTGGAGATCGTGACAGGGGATACCAAGATCGTGAACAAAGGCGCTTGCGACAAGATGTTCATCACCACGACGGGCATCGGAACCATTCGCACCGGCATCGATCTCGGGGCGCATGAGGTTGAGGCCGGCGATGTCGTCCTCGTCAATGGCGTGCTGGGAGATCACGGGGCCGCCATTCTCGGCGCCCGCGGCGACATGTTGCTGGAGACGCCCGTGGTCAGCGACTGCGCACCATTGCATAATTTGATCGCCGAACTGCTGGCAGTGGCGCCGGACACCCGCTTCATCCGCGATCCGACGCGCGGCGGCATTGCGACCGTGCTGAACGAAATCGCCGACGCCTCAGCGACCGCAATCGAGATCGAGGAGGCCGCGACGCCGATCCGGGATGGCGTTCGCGGCTTCTGCGAAATTTTGGGCTCGATCCGTTGTATCTCGCGAACGAAGGAAAGATCGTCGCCATCGTACCCGCCGGGAGGGCGGACGGGGCGCTTGCGGCAATGCGGTCCCATCCACTCGGACAAGACGCCCGCGCAATTGGGCGGGTCACCTCGGGTGAGCCTGGGCGCGTCACCATGCGCACGGTGTTCGGCGGCAACCGCATCGTGGACATGCTGGTCGGGGAACAATTGCCGCGGATTTGTTGAGCATCGCCATGCACGAACTCGCCATCGCCAGCAGCATCGTGGAGCTAGCCGCGGAAGCTTCGCGCGGACATCGGGTCGCGCGCGTCAACCTTGAAGTCGGGAAACTCTCGGGCGTCGTGCTGGAGGCGCTCGCGTTCTGCTTTCCCGAAGTTGCCCGCGGCACCAGCGTCGAGACGGCCGACCTCGCAATTACCGAGATTGAAGGAGTGGCTCGCTGCGAAGCCTGCGGCCAGGAATTCGCCACTCCTGACATGCTGACGACTTGCGGTTGCGGGTCGCTGCGGTTTGAACGTCTCGCGGGCGAAGAGGCTCAACCTCAAAAGCATAGAAATTGACGAGGACGTCTGATGTGCACCAATTGCGGTTGCGACAGCTCCGAAGTTGCCCTGGTCAATCTGCAGACCGGAGTGACAATGTCGATCGGTGCGGCACCGGCGCGCGGCGTCCCGCACGTTCATGAACATGATGGTTACGTTCATACGCATGAGCATGGCGACGACCATGTTCACCCGCACGAAGAAGGCGGTCGCATTCACACGCATCACCACGATCCAGATCGCGGTGCGGCTCATCGTGGTGAGCGAGCTGACGAGCGAGTTCATGGAGACGCTGAGGAGGCTCACCCTCATTCCCACAAGCATCCCCACACGCATCCCCATTCCCATGCAGCTGAAATCGCTCATGCGAATCGCGGTCACACCGAAGTGCTGAACTTGGAGGCGCGCGTTCTCGCGCGCAACGACGCGTTGGCCGATCGCAACCGGGCCTGGTTCATGGGCCGGGAAATCCTCGCGCTCAATCTTCTCAGCTCGCCGGGATTTGGAAAGACGACGCTTCTCGAGTGCACGATTGGGAAGCTTGCGAGCGCAGTCCCGCTGTTCGTGATCGAAGGCGATCAAGCGACCGCCAACGACGGCGAGCGCATTCGCCGAGCGGGCGCCCCGGTCGTGCAGGTCAACACCGGCGCGGGTTGCCATCTCGATGCCGACATGGTGGCACGGGAACTCGCCGAATTGCGGCCTCCTCCCGGCGCGCTGGTTCTCATCGAGAATGTCGGCAATCTGGTCTGCCCGGCTTTGTTCGATCTCGGCGAGCACGCCAAGGTGGTGTTGTTCTCCGTCACCGAGGGCGAGGACAAGCCGCTGAAATACCCTCACATGTTCAGCGCCGCGAAGGTGGTCATCATCAACAAGACGGACCTCCTGCCCCACCTCGATTTTTCTCTTGAAGACGCGATCGAGAACGTGCGCCACGTGAACCCTGATGCGACGATATTCCAACTGTCGGCGCGGAGCGGAGAGGGACTTGAAGCTTGGTACGACTGGCTTCGAACCCAAATGGCGAGCGCAGGTGCCTTTGCTTTGTAACCTGACGCGGAGGTGATCTGACCGGCAGTCATCGATCTGCCGGCGTATTGTGGGCGGCAACACTTTCTTAAGCATAAAGAATAGCTAACGCGTGAGAATGGAAAGATTTCCGGCGTGGGAAATTGATGGGGCGAGCCTTTCTGCAAAGGGAAAGAACCCATGCGCTCTGCTTCAATCACCGCGGCGACCTTCGCGACGTCGTTCTTGCTGACCGCCTCGCACGCCGCCGCCGACGTTCTCATCACCATCGATAAATCGAACCAGCATATGTCCGTGGAGGTCGATGGCGTGTCACGCTGGAGCTGGCCGGTTTCAACCGGCCGCATCGGCCACGAAACCCCCAGCGGCAGCTTCAAGCCGATCTGGACGGACGCCGAGCATATCTCCAAGGAATGGGATAATGCGCCGATGCCTTATTCTATCTTTTTCACCGAGAACGGGCATGCCATTCATGGTACCGCGAGCGTCCGGCAGCTCGGCACTCCGGCGTCGCATGGGTGCGTGCGTCTCGCGCGGGAAAACGCGGAAAAGCTGTATGCTGTGGTCCGCGAACAGGGACTTGCCAATACGCGGGTGGTGCTCACCGGCGACGCCTCGCTCGCCGCCGCCGCCGGCACGCATAGCGCTCCGACAAGGCGCGCAGTATCCGGCCAAGTCGCTTCTATCCCTTCTCCCGCCGAGAAACGCTCCGCCTCGACGGCCAGCCCCACAGTCGCCGCTCGGCCTCGAAGCCTGTCGCCCTGGTGCCGCCTCTCCAGGTTTATGCCGAATACCAAACATTCGGCGCTTTCCGGCCGGACCTTTCCTATGACCGCTTCCGCTGACCCGCGCGCACTTTTCGCGAGGTCATGACCACGGAGCTATCAGGTCGCGCGGAAAGTCCGGAGGTGCACGGCGCTCCTGTCGTATATTGCCTCGATTGAGGTAACGGACGACAGGGTTGCATGATTAAAAATCAGGTCGGTTCGCAATGGGAACGTTGGCGTCGTTCTTGCCCGCGAAGAACTCGAAGGTGTTTTCGGGACAAGCGATCTCGATCCAGCCCTGTCCCGGACGCTCGTAAGTAATCGCCGCGGACCACGGCATCGTAAAGGCTTCGTGATCCTCAACCCGGAAAACAAGTTGAAGCCGCTTGCCCTGGTAGGTGAGATCAGAAGCGGTGTCGGGAACACGTGCATTCTCTCTGAGGTTGCGCGTGACCGCCGCCTGCGCCTCGTCATAATCGACCATCCGATAGCGTTCCACCACGTGAAGCGCTGCGCTGAAAGGGGCGCCGTACATATCGACCATGGCGAGAGGCCGATCCGCCTTGACCCCGATGGTATCGATCACCAGCGTGTCGCCTTCGTAGTGCCCCACGGAATCTCCGTACCAGGACGGCGTCACCTTTGCCGGATGCGGCTCGTTCAGACGCACATGACGAAATTCATGATCCCGCATATAGAGGAAAACGATCTGATGTGTCTGTTGCAGCATCACCATGCCAGGTTGGAAGAAAATGTATGGCACCCCGGAGGGCCAGCATCGATTGCTGGGCGTTGGATAAGTCATGCCGGACAGCGAGATTTCGCCGAGCTTTTTCACCACGGCAGCGGTCGCAGGCTTCAGAATCGGATTGGTATAATCGCCCACGAACCGGCCGTTATTGCCTGAGCCATTCGCACGGCGTTGCTTGTTGTACACCGGCCCCGCGCCCGATGGGGGCGGCTCAATGCCGGGGAAATATGGATGCACCCAGAAACCGGTCAAATCGGGGATCGATGCGTTGCCTTCCGCGCCGCCGCTGGCAGGGGCCGGTACCTGGCCGAATACCGGTGTCGCTAATGCCGTCAATGCCGCGAGCACAATGACATGCCACCGCATATTCATGCTCATCTCCCATCTTGGATGCATGCAGTCCGTCCAAGCGAGGACAGTAGCCTATTGCAACGCCACCCGCAGCCCACTTCCTCCCGATGCGACAATGGCCGCGTGGCCCCTGCAAAGGATTTCGTGGAACACCGGCTGTCGGCGCAGTTCGTCCAAACGGGATGACCCGTTCACGAAAAGTCTTGTTTGTGGGTCAAAACAGCGGGTGCGGCGGTCCTGCAAGCTGGCCCTTAACCGGACCTCAGAACGCGCGGTGAAAACGCGCTGCGATGACCGAAGCAGGACCGCGGTCGCGGTTGTAGGCCGGGTTCATTATGAATTGGTAGTCTGCGCTCGCTCGCCATGCAGCCGGCAGCGAAATGCTATAGTAGGTCTCGATGATTTGCTCGAGACCCGGATGAGGCAATTGCCCGTCGCCGACCAGAATGCCGAGGCCGCCATCGTTCAGATACGCTTCGTGGACCTTGGAAATGCCGTTGACAACGCCAGCGATGCCCAGGGTGTCGTCGGCTCGGTTCCAGAAGCGGCCCGAAATCGATACGCCGCCGGAAACCGTTCGATCGACGTCCGTGAACTCATAGGGTTCGTAATTGCCATCCGCCCAGCCGGCACGCGCGAATATTCCGATGCCGGGCGTCAGCTGCTGCGCGAAATTGAGGTTCACGCCGGGCCGGCTGGCGTATTGGCGCACCAGCGCCGTTGAGGGCGTCGTTCCGGTCTCAACGGCGAGAGCGATCGCGTCATCGAACCGGCCCATTCGGCCGCGGGTCAAATACCCGACCACGGCCAGCATGCCCGGCTGTCCCCACAGCTCGTGGCGGTGCTGGAGTTCATAGACAAACTGGAACTGGTCGAAGGTCGGGTCGAGATCAGCGCTGTTGGGAATGGCCGAAAGATCGAACAGGCCGGTGCGCAACGTCCAATCGCCCTGATACCATTCGGCCGTCGCTCCGTAGGTGAAACCCCACGCATCGGCGGCATAATCGAAGGTGCCTGCATCGACGAGGGTCCAGTTCAGGAAATCGGTGCGCGGGTCGTGCGCATAAGCGATCGTGTCGAACAGGTCGGAGACGCTGTATTTCCCAATCGTGATGACCAGCCGGTTGGCGGTCTGCGTTCCCCCGAACTGATTGAGGTCGGGCTCGACCTTGACGCT
The DNA here is from genome assembly GCA_963844635.1 of uncultured Alphaproteobacteria bacterium. Taxonomy (GTDB): domain Bacteria; phylum Pseudomonadota; class Alphaproteobacteria; order Rhizobiales; family Xanthobacteraceae; genus JAJPKK01. The sequence goes on along the minus strand of CAWJPD010000003.1, from coordinate 1,261,782 downwards.
GTCTCCGCCAAGGTCGATGGTTTGCCTCACGAACATGCGAGGCAGTCGCAGATAGGGATAGCTGAAGCCGACCTTGTAGGCTTCTCCACTGGTGAAGCCCGCCACGCCGAGCGTGTTGCTCAGGCCAAAACCCTGGTCGATTTCCGGATCAACCCAGAGCTCGGCCCCATCCCATAGCCGCCGGCCCACATAGAGCGTGGCATCCCCGGTTTCACGTCCTTCGTTGGGAACGAGGCTGTTCTGACCTTGATAGGGCGAGCGGAATGGCAAGGTGTATTGGCTGACGAACGTGGTTTGGCCGCGGACCATCCAATCGCCGCTGTCGAAATAAGACGCGGCCGGAACGTTGCCATCCGATCCGGGGCCGAGCTTGGCGTTCAGTCCGACTCGGACCTCCTGCAGCGAAAGGTTCGACGCGAATGTCTCGCCCGGCAAGGCGACCGCGCTGCGGTCGAACTGTTCGTACAAGTATTCAAATTTGGCGCTCCAACCGGCCGCGACCGGCACCTCGATGCCGGTACCTGCCGCCCACCCCAGGCGTCCCAGAAAGGCGTTCGGCACGACGCCGGTTTGCACCCCCAGAGGATATAAATTCACGGGCGCCCCGGTAAACGCGTCGTAAGTCCACGCGAGTTCGCCCGTCACGTAATAGAGCCAATGGCTCGCATCATAGCCGATGCGGCCCCGTACCGTGCCGGATGTCAGGACGCTGTCGCCGTAACCGGAAACACCGCTTGGAAATGAGGGGAGGCTTTGAGATGCGCCAAGCGTACTGGGGAAGGACAGGTCGGCCTCGCCGCCGAGGAGCAGCCTCGGACCGAGCATGTAATTGAATCCGCCCGTGAGGCCGCCGAATTGGCCGCCGGCGCCGTTGAATGGGTCGTAGCCGTGGAAGAAGTCCAGCGAGCCCGAGAGATCGGGTGCCCCAGCGAGTCCCGTAGAACGCCAGTCAGAACGACCGCCGGCAAAGCCGAGATGCGCGCCGGCGTAAAAGCCGGACCAGCCGCCGAGGGCTGCCGCCGAGGCATCCGGTACAGGCAGGACCGGAAGGTCCGCGCCCTTGGCGGCTCCTCCTGCGACAACCACTATTGCCACAGTCCGGCAAAGCCAAAATTTCATCTCTCGATCGTACACCGGCACCACACCCCGTCAGCCGCGCTCGGCATCCAGCCGCCGGCCGCTGAGCAAGCCCATTTAGACATTGCGCTTTGATGACAACAATCTTGCTTGGTGCGGGCTGAGGGATTCGAACCCCGGACCGTGATTACAAATTATGTCGAATTGCTGCCGTGTTAGCATTTTGCGCCTACGGAGTCTCGGCGCCGGCGGTTTTCTCTATGGCGAAGATTACGAAGCGGCAGGTCGATAGCCTCGCACCGTAATCATCCTCGTGACGCGGGACCGAACGAACTCGGACCCCCACCGCTGGCAACGGATTGCGCGGGTCGGCGAGATCACCCGTGACCACGCCCGCAGAGCCGCGCGTGGAATCCTCAGGGCCGTGGACAAGGGCGAAGGCCCGGCCGCGATGACCATAACAGTCCGCGAGCTCGCCGACAGATTCTCAAACTGCCACCAAGTCACTCACATGGTCAGGTCGGTATCGCTTTATTCCCATTGCCGTGGAAAAGAAATGGCCACGCAACAGGAGAAGCGGAATTGCTCTTTTCCGACCGATCAATCGGCGCTTATCCCCGAAAAGCGGGCAGTATTGCCGACGCCTCTATCTCAACTTTGGCGCCATCTTCGATGAGAGCGATCACCTGGACCATGGTCATGGCAGAGAAATGCCTGCCCATCACGCTGCGATAGGCCTCACCGAGTTCTTCCGATCGCGCCAAATATTCCGCCTTGTCGGTAATAAACCATGTGAGCCGGGTAATGTCCTCGGCTGAGCCACCAGCTTCCCGCACAATCGTGACGACATTCTCCAGCGCTTGACGCGCCTGGGCCACGAAGTCCGGGCTGACAAGCTGCTGGTCGGCATTCCATCCAATCTGCCCTGCGACGAAGACCATTCTCCCTTCCGCGACGACGCCGTTGGCATAGCCGTTGCCGCGTTTCCAGCCGGGTGGATTTACAAACCTGTGCGAAGTCAGAGGCCTAGTCACTTGCCGAGCCCCGGCATTTGCTGCGGCAGCGGTCGGAGCCGGAACCGTTGGATTTTCCCGGTCTCCGTTTTTGGAAGCGTGTCGGTGAACTTGATCGATCGCGGATATTTGTAAGGCGCAATCGTCGCCTTCACATGATTCTGCAACTCTCGCGCGGTCTCGCTGCCGCCGGCCACACCGTTCTCCAACACCACGTGAGCCTGCACGATTTGTCCGCGCTCGTCATCTGGTATGCCGATGACAGCGCATTCCTTCACGTTTGGATGGGACAAGAGCGCTGCCTCTACCTCCGGACCCGCGATGTTATAGCCGGCCGAAACGATGATATCGTCACTGCGCGCGGCAAAATGGAAATAGCCGTCCTCGTCCTCGACAAAGGAATTGCCGGTCAGGTTCCAACCATCTTGCACATATGTCGATTGTCGGGCGTCCGATAAATAGCGGCAGCCGGTCGGCCCGCGAATTGCCAGCCGACCGACCTCTCCGCGCGGCTTTTCGTTCATGTCATCGTCGACGACTTTCGCGTGGTAGCCGCCGACCGGCTTTCCGGTGCATCCCGGGGCGCAGTCATCGACGCGATTTGAGATGAAGATGTGCAACAGCTCCGTGGAGCCGATGCCGTCGAGAATGGGTTTGCCGGTCTTCTTCACCCACTCGTTGTACACGGGTACTGGCAGGGTCTCGCCGGCCGACACGGCGACGCGAAGCGACGACAGGTCGGCGCCGCTGTCCATCGCAGCCAGCATGGCGCGGTAGGCGGTTGGCGCAGTGAACGAGATCGTTGCCCCGTAGGTTTCGATAATCTCGATCATGTTTGCAGGCGATGCATTCTCCAACAGCGTCGCGGTGGCTCCGAAGCGCAACGGAAAGACAGCAAGACCGCCAAGGCCGAATGTGAACGCAAGCGGCGGCGATCCCACGAATACATCGTCGGATGTAACGTGAAGGATCTCCGCGGCATAGCCGTCCGCGATGATCAGCAGGTCGCGATGGAAGTGCATCGTCGCCTTCGGCTCCCCGGTTGTGCCGGATGTGAAGCTCAAAAGCGCTACGTCGTCAGGGCCAGTCCTCACCGCCACAAAACGCACCGGCTTGTCGAGAGCGATACGGTCGAGCTCGGCGTCGTGGTTTGCCGTGCCGTCGAAACCGATCACTTTGGTCAGAAAACGGCTCTTCTTTGCACAGGCAATCAACTCGTCCATCAGTCGCGTGTCGCAGAGGGCCAACCCAATCTCGGCCTTGTCAACGACCTTGGCGATCTCACCCGCGCGCAACATCGGCATCGTATTGACCACCACCGCACCTGCCTTGGTCGCTGCAAGCCAGCACGCAACCATGGCCGGATTGTTGGCGGAGCGGATCAGGATCCGGTTTCCCGGCTCGATGCCGTAGTCCTCGACAAGGGCCCGGGCGAGCCGGTTGGTCCAGTCGGAGAGCTCCTTGTAGGTACGTCTGCGGCCGTTTCCAATCAGGGCAACATGGTCGCCAAAACCGCGTTCCACCATGCGGTCCGTCAATTCGACCGCGACATTGAGCTCCTCGGGATAGTTGAAGCGGTCAAGCAAAAGTCGCGGCCACTGGTCGAAGGGCGGCAGATTATCGCGTGCGAAGGTGTCGATGTGGGCGGTTGGGCCGAGCATGATCAGCCTCCGGAAAGCATGTGGCGCGCGATGATGGTCTTCTGGATTTCGGACGCGCCCTCGTAGATTCGGAGCGCCCGGATGTTTCGGTACAGGTTTTCAACAATGTGCCCACTGCGGACGCCATCGCCGCCATGGATCTGCACCGCCTTGTCGATCACCTTCTGCGCGCGCTCGGTCGCAAACAGCTTCGCCATCGCGGCTTCACGGCTTACGCGGCCGTGGCCCGTATCCTTGATCCAGGCCGCACGGTAGACAAGAAGCGCGGGTGCATCGACATCGAGCGCCATCTCGGCAATATAGGCCTGCACCATTTGCAGGTCACAAAGCGGAGCTCCGAACAGCCGGCGCTCGCGGGCGCGTGCTATCGTTTCATCAAGCGCGCGGCGGGAGAAGCCGAGTGCTGCTGCGGCGACCGTCGTCCGGAAAACGTCGAGCGTCGCCATCGCAATCCGAAAGCCGTCGCCGGGCGCGCCGATCATTGCGTCACCCGGCACGCGCACGTTGTCGAATCTTATGCGCGCCAGCGGGTGTGGCGCAATCACCGCAATTCGCTCGACGATCGCGAGGCCGGGGACGCTTGCCGGCACGACAAAGGCGGAAATCCCCTTGGCTCCCGGCCGCTCGCCGGTCCGGGCAAAAATCACATAAAAATCGGCTATGCCGGCATTCGAGATCCAGGTCTTTTCCCCATTGAGAAGGTAATCGCTGCCATCGCGGGTAGCTGTCATGGCAATGTTGGCAACATCCGATCCAGATGACGCCTCGGACAGCGCAAATGCCGCGATTGCCGTCCCTGCCCGCGTCCGCTTCAGCCATTGCCGGTGCGCAGTGGTGCCGAACAGGCTGATGGGGCCGGCACCGAGCCCCTGCATGGCAAAGGTGAAGTCCGCGAGCGCATCTCGGTTTGCAAGCGTCTCCCTTATCAGGCAGAGAGCACGCAGATCGAGAGGGTCCGGTGCATCCGGATCGACGGCGGAGTGCATCAGCCAGCCGTCCTCGCCAAGCTTTGCCGTAAGTGCACGGCAGGCAGCGTCTACATCGTCCTCATCGATCGGGAGGTGGGATCGGCACCAAGTGTCGAGTTGTGTGGCGAGGATACGATGCCGCTCCTCGAAGAAGGGCCAAGCGAGAAAGCTCTTATCCGACATCAATTGCCCTCGAACGCGGGACGTTGCCTCGCAACGAAGGCATGATAGGCGCGCTCGAAATCCCCGGTTCGCATGCAGATCGCCTGCGCCTGCGCTTCCGACTCGATCGCCTGGTCGAGGCTCATCGACCATTCCTGGTTCAGCTGTGTCTTGGTGATGCCGTGCGCGAAGGTCGGACCTGACGCGAGTTCGCGGGCAAGCGACAGCGCTTCCCCGGCAAGCTTCTCTGCGGCTACGAGCCTATTGAAAAAGCCCCAGCGTTCGCCCTCGTCGGCTGTCATCGTCCGACCTGTGTACAAAAGCTCGGCGGCGCGGCCTTGTCCGATCAGTCGGGGCAGGATGGCGCAAGCCCCCATGTCGCAACCAGCAAGACCGACCCGTGTGAACAGAAACGCGGTCTTTGCTTCGGGAGTCGCGAGGCGAAAGTCGGCGGCCATCGCGATAATTGCGCCGGCCCCGACGGCAACGCCGTCAACGGCGGCGATGATCGGCTTGCCGCAACCGAGCATGGCCCTGACAAGGTCGCCGGTCATGCGGGTGAACGCAAGCAACGCTTTGATGTCCATGCCGACAAGCGGGCCGATGATGTCGCGGACATCGCCGCCCGAACAGAAATTCCCGCCATTGGGCAGGAACACGACGACGGTGACGTCGCCGGCATCGCGCAGGTCCTGGAAGGTGTCGCGCAGCTCGGCATAGGACTCGAACGTCAGAGGGTTCTTGCGCTCCGGCCTGCTCAATTGGATGACAGCGATATTGTCCTCGATCCGCCACAGAAAATGTGTGGGTTTGAGCGTGGCCATTACCTTCATGTTTCGCCCTCCCACTCACTGCTGAAAGACTTCAGCTTTGACGACAATTGCTGTGCTTCGCGCTCCCTAAGGCTCCCGAACAGTGCATCGATCCAGCTTTCGTGCGCTTCCGACATGGTCGCGAACGCCGCGTGGCCCTTGGCGGTCAGGCTCACGAACGAGGTGCGGCGGTCACCGTTACGCTGGGAACGCACCACCAGCCCGTCCGATGCCAGCCGATCGACGATACCGGTGACGTTGCCATTCGACACCAGCAGAAAGCGGGAAATCTCGCTCATCAGCATGCCGTCGGGCCTGCGGGAGAGCGCTGCCATCACGTCGAAACGCGGCAATGTGACGTTGAACTTCGCCTTAAACCGTTCGCGCGTCTTGCTTTCGACGACCCGGGTGGCGCGCAACAGCCTGATCCACAGCCGCAGCCGCGCTTTGCTTTCGGTCTCCCGGCGGGCTGAAACAGGCAAGCCGCTCACCATGTCTCACCCCCGGAAACAGAAATGGCCTGACCGGTAATTGCTGCGCTTGCGGCATCGCACAGCCAAAGCACCACATTGGCCACTTCCTTCGGCTCAATGAATTGCTGCTGCGGATTGACCGCAGCGAGCACGCTACGAACGTCCCCGGCATCGCGTTTTGTCGCGGAGACAATGCGATCAATCGAGTTGGCCAACATCTCCGTTTCGGTGAATCCTGGGCATACAGCATTTACGGTGATGCCGGCTGAGGCCGTTTCAAGTGCGAGCGCTCGGGTCAATCCGATGACGCCATGCTTTGCGGCCACATAGGGAGCTACATACGCGTATCCTCGGAGCCCCGCTGTCGAGGCAATAAACACGATTCGCCCGAAGCCGCGGGCGCGCATTGCAACGAGCGCTGGCTTCACCGAAACGAATGCACCGGTCAGGTTTACGTTGAGGGTCCGGTTCCAAAGATCGAGCGATGTGACGTGGGCGGGCGCGCTCTCGGCAATGCCGGCATTGGCAACAACGATATCGACGGGCCTGCCGGTCGTCGCGGCCGCTTCATAGAGCGTTGTCATCGCGGCTTCGTCGGTCACATCTGCAGTCGCGGCGCGGATATTGCCACTTTCGGCTGCGACAGCTTGCAGTGGCGCCAAACGTCGACCACATATCGTGACTGCTGCGCCGGCATGTGCAAGCGCAATTGCGATGGCGGCGCCGATTCCCGTTCCGCCACCGGTGACCAACGCATGTCTGGCGGCGAGCGAGTTCATCGCTGCCTACACCGAACTTGCCGCGGCCTCGGCGCTCTCCGCCAGGCGATGGAGTTGATCGCGACCAGCATAATAGGGCGCGGGCCAGGTTTCGCGCTTGTCACCAAGCCTCGCCGCAGCGTGAAGTGTCCAGTATGGGTCCGCAAGATGCGGCCGAGCGAGGCATACGAGGTCGGCGCGGCCGGCCATCAAGATCGAGTTGACGTGGTCGGGCTCGTAGATGTTGCCAACCGCCATTGTTGCCATGCGGGTCTCGTTGCGAATGCGATCTGAGAACGGCGTCTGGAACATGCGGCCGTAGATTGGCTGAGCCCGTATCGAGGTCTGGCCTGCGGAGACATCGCAAATGTCGACACCCGCAGCTTCCAGCAGCCGCGCGATCTTCACCGCATCTTCCGGTTTGATACCTTCCTCGCCGACCCAGTCGGTCGCAGAAATGCGAACGGAAACTGGCTTGCCGGCCGGCCAAACAGCCCGTATCGCGCGGAAGACTTCGAGGGGGTACCGCATGCGGTTCGCCAAAGTCCCGCCATATGCATCTTTGCGGTTGTTTATCAGCGGCGTGATGAAGGAGGAGAGCAGGTATCCGTGAGCGCAGTGGAGTTCAAGCATGTCGAAGCCGGCGCGATCGGCCATTCGGGCGGCAGCGACGAACTGATCGCGGACCCGGTCCATGTCGTCCCGATCCGTCGCTTTCGGCCGCTGATTGCGCGGCGACCAGGGAATCTCTGACGATGACAGCAAAGGCCAGTTCCCCTCCGGCAACGGCGCATCCATTTCTTCCCAACCGAGCTGAGTGGATCCTTTCGGTCCGGAGTGGCCAAGCTGGCAGCAGATCATTGCGTCGGTTTCGCCGTGGACGAAAGCAACGATGCGCTTCCAGGCAGCCTCATGCTGTGGCGAGTACATGCCAGTGCAGCCTGGGGAGATGCGACCCACGGAACTGACGCAAGTCATCTCCGTGCATACGAGTCCTGCACCGCCCTTGGCGCGCTCGCCATAATGCACGAGATGCCAATCGGTGGGGCAACCCTGGACCGCCTTGTATTGTGCCATGGGTGAAACGACGACCCGGTTTTTCACCGTCATTTCCCGCAGGGTGAATGGCGTAAACATCGGCCGGCGTACGACCGGACTGTTGCAACCAGCTTGGCGTTGGAACCAGCCTTCTGCGCCCTCGAGCCACCCTTTGTCGCGCAGCCGCAAGTTCTCGTGGCTGATGCGCTGCGAACGCGTCAGCAGCGAATACGCGAACTGAATCGGGTCGAGATGCAGATACCGCTCGATGTTTTCGAACCATTCGAGAGAATTTCGGGCCGCCGACTGCAGCCGCAGCACTTCGCGTCGACGCGCCGCCTCGTATTTTTGGAAAGCCGAGGACACGTTTGGCTCACAATGGAGGTGTTCGGCGAGCGAGATGGCGCTTTCCATCGCCAGCTTCGTTCCGGACCCAATGGAGAAATGTGCAGTTGCCGCGGCATCGCCCATCAGCACGACGTTCCGGTGCGACCAGTTCTTGCACAACACCCGTGGAAAATTAAGCCAACCGGAACCACGAAGGTGGTGCGCATTTGACATCAGCCCATGCCCGCCAAGGTATCCCTTGAAAATACCTTCGCAGGTCGTGATCGATTCTTCCTTCGACATCTCGCCGAAACCGAACCTGGACCAGGTCGCCTCCGAGCATTCGATGATGAAGGTCGCCGTGTCGGCATTGAACTGGTAGGCGTGCGCCCATACCCAGCCATGCTCGGTGTTCTCGAAGATAAAGGTGAAGGCGTCGTCGAATTTCTGGTGCGTCCCCAGCCACACAAACTTGCAACTGCGCACGTCGATGTTCGGCAGGAAGTGTTCGGCAAACTCGCCGCGGATTTTTGAATTCAGCCCGTCCGAGGCCACCACCAGATCGTGGGTCTGTGCGACCGCGGCCGTGCTTTCCACCTCGGTCTGGAATCGCAGCTCCACCCCGAGCCCCTGCGCTCGCTGCTGCAGCAGGTTCAGCAACTGCTTGCGGTCGATCCCGCAAAAACCGTGACCGGTCGAAACGATGCGCCGGCCGCGATAGTGCACCGCGATGTCGTCCCAATAAGCAAAATGTGCGCGGATCGCTTTTGCGCTGACAGGATCGTTTGCGGCAAGGTTTTCGAGCGTCTCGTCCGACAGCACCACCCCCCAACCGAAGGTGTCGTCTGCTCGGTTGCGCTCGAACACCGTGATGTCGTGCGCGAGATCGCGCAACTTCATGCTGATCGCGAAGTAGAGGCCCGCCGGACCGCCTCCGACGCACGCAATCTTCATGCGATGCCTCGCTTGCCAGGAACACCTGACGCCTCGGATTCTTCAATAATATTTCAAGCTTGAATATTCAAGATTAAAGCTTCTTCTTTCGGATGGCGGGCCGGAATGCCGCAGCCCGCGCGGCGCTCCTCTCTCGACAGCGCCTAAAGTTCCGACAACACTCGATTCCGTTGCGGGACGCGACTCCCCCAATGTGTGAGCTTCTCGATAAGCGTAGGTGTCCATGACCCCGCCCGCCGTATATTACGGAGATTATCTCCGGCTCGATCGACTGCTGTCGCTGCAGACGCCTGAAAGCGCGAAGCATGGAGCCCCGGTCCACGATGAAATGCTTTTCATCATTGTTCACCAGGCTTACGAATTATGGTTCAAGCAGGTGCTGCACGAGTTCGATCGCATCGAAGAGGACTTTTCTGGCAATCCGGTGGGCGACGAGGCCATGGCGCGCATCGTGCACTCGCTCGCGCGCATTCATGAAATCCTCAGGCTACTGGTCGTGCAACTCGATGTGCTGGAGACGATGACGCCCGCGGACTTTTTGGATTTCCGCGATTATCTTTTTCCCGCTTCGGGCTTTCAGTCGCTTCAGTTTCGAATGATCGAGACGCGGCTTGGACTGTCCGAAACGACCCGAATCCGGTTTGACGGCGAAGCTGTCGAGAAGCGCCTTTCCGTTAACGACCGCAATGCGCTGGCGTCGGCGCGAGCGCATCCGACGATGCTGACGCTGCTCGACACCTGGCTTGCCCGCACGCCTTTCCTGGACTGGGGAGGTGAGTCGTTTCGCGCCGCCTATCGGGCTGCGGTGATCAAACATCTTTCGGCGGATGTGAAAACGATTGAAGCCGATGAGGCGATCCCAGCCGAGCGCCGAGCGCAGGACAAAAGCGGGATCGATCGCGCGATCACGGCGTTTGCAGCGATCTTTGACCCCGACACTCGTCCAGCGACATGGCGACTTTCTCCGCAGGCCATCCAGGCAGCACTCTTCATCACCGTCTATCGCGAAATGCCGGCGGTGCAGCAGCCGTTCCGTCTTCTCTCCTTGCTTATGGATCTCGATGAGACGCTCACATTCTGGCGTTACCGTCATGCTTTGATGGTGGAACGGATGATCGGCCGCAAGATCGGGACTGGTGGTTCATCCGGTTCTTCCTATTTGCGGAACACGGCCGAGCGGCATCGCATTTTTGGCGATCTGTTCCAGCTTTCGACATTCCTCATCCCGCGTTCCTCGCTACCAGAGCTGCCGGCCGAGGTGAAGCGGCGCCTCGGTTTCGTTTACGCGACCGAGTGAACATTGTCGTCACGCCCCGCTTTGCGGACACGGAGACCATGCCGACGCTCGACCTGCGCAGTCACTTCTCCCGATTTCGGGACGCCAATCCGCGGCGCATCAACCTTGCGGCGCATAGCCATCACGAGTGGCCTGACGTCACGTTCGAGGCGCAGATGCGCTGCTGGGACGACGCCGCACGGCTCGCCGGCGACAAATGGGTATACGTGTTCGGGGAATTGATGCCTGCCCTGCAGGCCGATATCGCAACAGTTCTCAAGCTCCCTGATCCTTCTGCGATTGCCATCGCACCCAACACTCATGAGTTCGTGCGAAGAATCCTGTCCTGCTTCTCGCCAAATCGTCCTGTGCGAATTCTAACGAGCGATGCAGAGTTCCATAGCTTCCGGCGGCAGGTGGCTCGTCTTCAAGAAGACCGCTTGGCGATCTGCAATTACGTACCTACGGAGCCAAGTGCGACCTTTCCGACGCGCTTCAGGGAGATCGCGACGAAAGGAGGGTATGACCTCCTATTCGTTTCCCAGGTTTTCTTTACGAGCGGCGCCACCAGCGGCGAAATCGAAGCTTTGGCCGCGGCAGTCCCCGGCATCGAGACGTTCATCGTCATCGACGGCTATCACGGATTCATGGCGCGCCCGACTGATCTTTCAAGTGTTGCGAGGCGGGTGTTTTACATCGCCGGTGGCTACAAATACGCCATGGCCGGTGAGGGCGTCTGTTTCCTTCATTGCCCACCCGGTTATGGCCCGCGCCCTGCCGACACCGGGTGGTTTGCGGAATTTGGCGCACTCGCCGACTCGCCCGACGAGGCAGTCGCCTATCCGGCGGACGGCGCCCGCTTTTTAGGCGCGACTTTTGATCCGGTTGGCATGTATCGCATGCGTGCAGTGCTTGCCTGGATGGCGGCAAACGGAATCAACATCGCGCAGGTGCATGAACACGCGACCAGTCTGATGGGGCACTTTTTGGAGCGCCTGGAGCTGTTGGGCGTGAAAAGACTGGCGCGTCGCGACCTCATCACTCCGTTCGGCAACGGCGCAGCTCACGGCAACTTTCTTTCATTCCGCGCACGCAATGCCGAGGACATCGAACGCCGGCTGGCAGGCGCCGATATCCAAGCCGATCACCGCGGTGAACACGTGCGTTTCGGCTTTGGCCTTGCGATAACGCTCGACGAAGTCGACGCTGCGGTCGGGCGCATCGCTGATGTGCTGACCTCACTGTGATGTGGCAACAGCCAATCGGTCTCGGCATCCTGCTACTGTTGGTAGTCCCGGTCGTGGGCATCGTCGCGCTTGCGCTCGGGGGCGACATCGGTTCGCGAGTGAAGCTGATTGGGCGACGCCTCGCCACGATCAATGCCGTAAGCATTGGCGCGCCTGCCGCGCAGCGAGAATGGTCGCACCGGAAACAGCCCTCGCACCGGGCTGCGCCCGCATCGTCTGCCGGGGGTGCGGCTACTGCTCGTTTGCGAGGACGGCCCCGCCTGTCCCAGAATAGGGCACGCCTCGCGTCGGCGGCCGTAGTGACGACTCGATCACGATGCAATGCTAAGGGTACCCGCGAAAGTAACTGGAACCGTCGCGGGGCCGTTCGGCGCACAGGCTGCTGATTTCTGCCGCGTGTCGAAGCAGTTATTTTCCAGGAAGCCCTAGCTCGCCGCTTGCTACCCCCCGCGCAAGCGACCGCAAATATTCGGAGCAAGTGATGCGACTCACGCGCCGCAGATTCCTCCAGCGCTCTGTGGGCGTTGCGACGGTGTCGTTCGCCTCGCCAGCCGCGCGGGCGCAAGCCTATCCGACACGGCCCGTGCGCTGGATTGTTGCGGTTTCACCGGGCGGAGGGAACGACGTCTTTGCGCGTCTGATGGGACAGTGGCTGTCGGAGCGCCTCGGCCAGCCATTTATTGTCGAAAACCGGCCCGGAGCCGGCAACAACATTGGGACAGAGGTCGTGGTGAACGCACCTCCCGACGGCTATACACTCCTCCTCGCCAGTTCGAACAATGCAAGCAACGCTGCGCTATACCGCAATCTCAATTTCAATTTCATGCGGGATATCGCGCCGGTCGCGGGGATTGCCCGCACGACCCTTGTCATGGTGACCAATCCGTCGGTTCCGGCCAAGACAATCCCGGAGTTCGTTGCCTATGCGAAGGCAAATCCCGGCAAGCTCAACATGGGGTCGGCCGGCACCGGAGGCATAGGGCATCTCTCGGGCGAGTTGTTCCAGATGATGGCAGGCATCAGACTGGTCCACGTGCCGTATCGCGGCAATGGGCCGGCACTGACCGGGCTATTGAGCGGCGAAGTGGATGTTTTGTTCCCCTCGCTCGCGTCGGCGATCGAATATATCGGGGCCGGCAGATTGCGCGGGCTTGCCGTCACCAGTGCGATGCGGTCGGACGCGATCCCGGATCTTCGCAAGTGCGGGCGAGTTCATCCCGGGCTACGAAATCAGTACGTGGTATGGAGTTGGCGCGCCAAGGGGCACGCCATCGGAGATCATCGACAAGCTCAACAGGGAGATCAACACCGGTCTGAGCAATCCAAAACTTGCCGCCCGGTTCGCCCAGCTCGGTGACATTCCGATGCCGATGACGCCTGCCGAGTTCGGCAGTCTGGTCGCGGTCGACACCGAGAAGCTGGGAAAAGTGGTGAAGTTCGCTGGCATCAGGGTGGAATGATTGCTTATCGAGAACTCTTACATTCAGGCCTGATGGCGCCGGTCGCCGTCCGCCCATGTTTCACCCCCCCTGCCGCGCTATCGGAGCAAAGAAAAGAATGAGAACGATGTTCGAAAAAGTATGGGACAATCACGTCGTCGCTCAGGAGGAAGACGAAACGCTGCTCTATGTCGACCGATGCCTTATTCACGAAGGCTCGCGACATACCTTCGATGCATTGCATGAGCAAGGCCTCTCGGTCGCCCACCCCGACAAGGTCTTCGCTTTTTCCGATCACTACGTGCCGACCGATCCGCTAATCCGGGCACGAGGCATTGACGCGATTCCCGACGCGGACATCCGCAATATGGTCAAGCTTCTAGTTCAAAACACCGAGGAGTACGGCATTGCGAGGTTCGGTTGGGGGGACGAGCGGCAGGGCATTCTTCACATCGCGGGTCCCGAGCTTGGCCTCAGCCAGCCCGGGATCGTTCTGGTGGGCGCCGACTCGCATACCTCGACGCACGGAGCCTTCGGTAACCTGTCCTTTGGGATCGGCGCCTCCGAAACGACCCATGTCATAGCAACTCAGACGATCTGGCAGCGCCGGCCTGGCACACTCCGAATTATGATTGATGGGCCTGTGGGATTTGGTGTGACCGCAAAGGACATCATTCTCGCCATCATCGCCAAGATCGGCGTCGGCGGAGCTATCGGTCACGTGATCGAATATGCCGGCTCCACCGTCAGGCGGATGTCAATGAATGAACGGATGACGATTTGCAACATGTCGATCGAGGCTGGGGCGAAGGCCGGCATGATCGCCCCGGATGACACTACGTATGAATTCCTTTCCAATCGTCCCTTTGCGCCGAGAGACCAGGCCTGGGACGATGGGTTGAAGTTTTGGCGGACTCTAACCTCCGACGCGGAGGCGAAGTTCGACAAGGAGGTCGAGATCGATGCCGCACGCGTCGTTCCAATGGTGACATGGGGAACAAACCCCGAGCAGGCCCTTCCGATCACCGAGCGTGTTCCTGATCCCGACCAGGAGGCGGACCCCGAGCGGCGAACCGAGTACCACAGGGCGCTGTCCTATATGGGACTGCAGCCGGGCATGCCGCTCACCGAGGTCGCGGTCGATCGCGTCTTCATCGGATCGTGTACAAACAGCCGGATCGAGGATATTCGCGCCGCGGCTTCGATCGCCAAACTTGGACGCGCCGTCGTTCCGGCTTGGGTCGTCCCGGGATCGGAAAGCGTCAAGCGCCAGGCGGAAGCCGAGGGGCTCGATCGTATTTTCATCGAGGCGGGGTTCGAATGGCGGGCCGCCGGATGTTCGCTCTGCACGGCGCTGAACGGTGACCAACTGCAACCGGGCGAGCGCTGTGGATCGACATCGAACAGGAACTTTCAGGGGCGCCAGGGCCCGGGCGGACGCACGCATTTGATGAGCCCCGCCATGGCTGCCGCTGCGGCACTCCGTGGCTACCTCGTCGACGTGCGCGAGTTTGGACCAAGGATGTAACTGACATGGAGCCCTTCCTTACTTTGTCCGGAATTGCCGTACCGCTCGATGAAGCGAACCTCGACACCAACCAGCTTTGTCCGTCGCGCTTCAACAAGGTACCGAAAGGCCCACGTTTCGCAAAGATTCTCCTCCACGATCGACGCTTTGACGGCGATGGTTCCGAGCGGCCCGACTACATCCTCAATCAGGAGCCTTACCGTGGCGCGGTGATTGCAGTGGCGGGGCGCAATTTTGGGATCGGCTCGTCTCGGGAAACTGCCGTGTTCGGTCTGATCGGTTTCGGCATTCGTTGCGTCATCGCTCCGAATTTCGGCGATATCTTCTTCAATAACTCCCTCAAGAATGGGTTGTTGCCGGTGCGCCTGCCATCTGCAACAGTGGATAAGCTGATGCGGCAGCTTTTAGATCGACGCGGAATACGACTTACTATCGACTTACCCGATCAGACTGTTGCCGTTCCCGACGGCGAAATCCATCCTTTCGAAATAGAACCCTTGAGCAAGCATCGCCTGCTCAGAGGCTTGGACGAAATCGCCCACACCGCCGAGTATCGCGATGCCATCGCCCGCTTCGAGCAGGAGCAAAAGCGATCGTTCCCCTGGCTCTATTCCTGAGCCGATGCGCTTTGTGCAAGCGAAAGCCCGACCACCCCAGGCCGCCTCTTATTCCGTGCGCGAGCGCACCTCATTTTCCATCGTGTTTCTGCTGCGCGACCGAAAAGGGCACGACCAATGGACCAGCGCGTCAACAACAAACCTGACAGCGACGAGCGCGCCCGCCGCCACGCCGTTGCGCGCGCCGTGGCCGATGTTGCTGCGGATTGCGGCATCTCGCTGGTCGCCAGCCTGCCAGACGGCTGGATCACTGGATTGATCGAGCAATTCGACACCGATTCCCGGTTCCGGCATGTCGCAGTCAACCGCGAAGAGGCGGCAATCGGCCTTTGCTCGGGAGCGTTCTTCAGCGGGATCGGGTCGCTCGCGCTGATGGGAGCGTCCGGCTTCCTCACCTGCATCTATGCCATCACCAAGATCAATTACACCTATCAGATCCCGCTCCTTATCGCCATTACCTTGCGGGGCAGACCGGGCGATCACGCAAAGTTTCATCAGTCTAACGGCCTCTATCTCGACCCTATAATCCGGGCAATCAATATCCCATTCGTAACCATCGAGAGGGGCGCCGACATATCGCAGCTTGCGATAGCTTTTCGGCATAGCCGCATGATGGCACGTCCTGTCATCGTCGGGTTCACCCGCGAAGTGCTGCGGGGGAGGCGTGACATGGACTTTGCGGAATGCTTCCGGTTGCTGGCAGCGCGCATGCGCGACGAGATCATCGTCACGTCGGCGGGCAACTGCTCGGAATTGTGGTGGGAGATCACGCATGACGCCGAGCGCGTCTTCTATCTCGAGGCCTCCATGAGTTCTCGCGTCCCTATTTGCGGCCGGCGTCGCGCTCGGCACCGGCCGGAACGTAGTGGCGTTGAGCGGAGACGGTGCCTTCTGCATGAATCCTGGAATGCTCATGGTCGAGCGCAAGATGGGTTTGCTCAATCTCAAGCACTTTCTCGTTTCCAACCGCTGCTACGGGTCGACCAACGAACTGGCGTTACCGTTTCCGGAGTACGTCGACTATTCCGCCATGGCGCGTGCCGCCGGAGTCGGGCGGGTCTATTCCTTCGACACGCTTGAGAACCTCGACCAGGGGCTTGAAGAGATTCTCGGTATTCCCGGTCACGTCTTTGCGGTGCTCGAGGTCGAGCCGTTGGGCCGCCGGCTGCACTCGCCGCCGCTGGACGGGCCTGAATTGAAATATCGCTTCGGCCGATATCTGGAACGCATCGGGGGTCATAACATCTTCGGTGAATAGTCGTTGCTGGGGCAGCACTGAAACTGCCAAGCCTCAAAAGTCCGGCTTCTCTGCAGTAGGAGCGTCGAGGCCGTAGACCGGAGTGGTGTTCTCAGCGCAGACGACTTCTGGCAAGGCACCGGGTCCCGGCACATAGGTCAGCGTCGAGGTCCACGGCGTCGTGAAGACGTCTTCATCCTCGATCGTCAAAAGCAATTGCAGGAACTTGCCTCGGTGCCTGCTGAAGACATCGCCGGCAAACAGCCAATTCTCTTTCTTATTCCTCTCGATGGCGTCCTTCACCTGATCGTAGTCGCGCAATCTATAGCGTTCGACGATATGGAGTGATTTTGAATAGGGCGTGCCGAACAGGTCGAGCATCGCATAAGGCCGATCGGTTTTCACGCCAACGGTATCGATCACCAGGGTGTCACCCTCGTAATAGCCGACCGAATCGCCGTACCACGAGGGGACCACCAGCTCCGGGTGATGGTCATTCAGGCGGACACGGCGGATATCGATATTGTCGTTATAAACGAACAAGACCCGGTCGGGTTTCTGGATGAGCTGAACCATGAACGACTTGTAGATAAACGGCATCGGCATGGGCCAGCACTGGTTTGACGCGTTCCCGTAGCTGATGCCGGCAAGCGACATTTCGCCGAATTTTTTCACGATCGCAGCTGCCCAGGGCTGCAAGATCGGGTTGTTGTAATCTCCGACCAACTGGTCGTAGTCGCTCACGCCTTCGACACCCGGAGGAAGCGGGGGAAGGGCCGTCGTGCCCGAAGCGTCACCCGGTCGTTGGGGCCAGCGCGACTTGTTCGTCACCGGCCCTGGACCGGAGGCCGGCGGCTCAAACCAGGGAAAGGCCGGATGATTCCAGATGCCGGTAAAATCGGGAACGCTTGCAGCCCCGTTGACTGCGCCGCCAAATGGCGCGACAGCCGGCGCTGTCTGCGCATGGACGGCGGTTGCAGCGGTCATCATCATGACGAAGGCAAGGAGATTGCCGTGCCAGTTCATGCCTGGTCCTCTCTTGAAAGATTTGCGTGCTTCTCGCTTACGCTTAGAACCGCCACCCTCAAAAATCCGGCTTGTCGGCCCGAGGGACATCGGCTTCGTTTTTGTAATAATATTGTTGAGTGTTTTCCTGACAGACCACCTCGGACCACGCGCTTGGCCCCGGTACGTAAGTCAGCGTCGAGGTCCACGGCATGGTGAAAACGCCTTCATCCTCGATCGTCAGCTCCAGTTGCAGGAACTTGCCGCGATGGCCGGTGAACACATCGCCGGCAAACAGCCAATTCTCTTTCTTGTTTCGTTCGATTGCGTCCTTCACCTCGTCGTATTCGCGGAATCTGTAACGCTCGACCATATGCAGGGCTTTCGTATAGGGGGTCCCGAACAAATCGATCATCGCATACGGTCGGTCAGTCCGGATCCCGATGGTGTCGATCACCAGCGTGTCGCCCTCGTAGTGACCAACCGAATCCCCGTATACGGCCGGCACGTCTCTGTGAGGTTGGTTCATGCGGACGTGGCGAACGTCCATGTTTCCGCTGTACACCATCGTGATCATGTCCGGCTGCTGGAGGATCAGCACCAGTGCTTGCTTGTAGATGAACGGCGGGGGTTCTGGCCAACACTGGTTCGACGGATTCCCGTAAGTGATGCCCGCGAGCGATGTTTCGCCGAACTTCTTCACGACTTCAGCCGCCCAGGGCTGCAAAATCGGATTGGAGTAGTCCCCCACCAGCTGGTCGTAGTCGCTGATGCCGTCCTCTCCCTGCTTGAGCGGAGGCAAAGCCAATGTGCCAGACGGCAACGAGCCAAACAGCCGGGGCCAGCGCGCCTTGTTCGTCACCGGGCCCGGGCCGGTCGCCGGGGGCTCGTACCAGGGAAAGGCCGGATGATTCCAAATTCCGGAAAAGTTGGGGATCGTCGAAGCCCCGTTTATCGCGCTATCGGTCGCGGCAATCTGCGGCGTTTGCGCATGAATGGGGGTTGCAATTGCCATAACCGTGACGGCAGCAAGGAGTTCGCGGTTCATGCCTAGCCCTTTCATTGATTTTCGAAAGATTCGCCAAAGACTTGGTTCCTTGCGCGATGCAGACAATGTTGAGCCGTTGCACGCTTTGGGATGCTGAAGCGGTTATCATTTTTCAATTCACTTTCGCGTTGCCCGCTGCAGCTCATGATGGGACCTTACACCAAATTTGCGCACGTCCTAAGCAGACTGATGTCACCTTGCGGCTTGTGAAATCCAATCGCGCCAAACGCAATGGGTTTGCGCAAATGACCCGTACGTCCGACGGGTTGGCATACGACCGTTCATGTATATTGTATTCCGCTGCCTGCGCATGATGCGCCGTGCCCCGATTTGCGCTACGATTTTCATCGACCTCTCACGGCAAAAAATGGGGAGAGACCATGTTTGTCAGGATTTCGATGAGCGGCTTGGTGGGCGCTGCGATGATGCTGGCAGGCGGAGTTGCGTGGGCGTTCGACAACTCGAACTATCCCGACCTCAAGGGTCAATGGAATCGCATGGAGGTTCCCGGCATCGGCCCATCGTTTGACCCGACCAAGCGTCCGGGCCGCGCGCAGCAGGCTCCGCTGACGCCCGACTACCAGAAGATTCTTGAGGCCAGCCTTGCAGATCAGGCCACCGGCGGCCCTGGCTTTGCGCCGGACTATCTGTGCATATCCTCAGGTATGCCGATGCGGATGACCGCCTACAACCCCCTGGAATTCATCATCACCGCCGACACTACCCACGTTACGGGAGCGGACGGTTATCTGCACCGACGCGTCTACACCGATGGGAGCGACTGGCCGACCAACGTCGAGCCGAGCCGCGTCGGCTATTCCATCGGCCGCTGGATCGACGAGGATGGCGATGGCAAATTCGATACGCTCGTCGTCGAGACTCGCAATTTTCGCGGGCAGCGCGCTTTCGACCAGACCGGCATCCCGCTGCACGAGGACAACCAGACCGTCGTCTACGAGCGCATCTATCTCGACAAGGTAAACCGTAACGTGTTGCATGACGAAATCACCGTCATCGACCATGCGCTGACACGCCCCTGGACGGTGCTGAAAAGCTACGTCCGAAATCCAGATGCGCGTCCCGATTGGGTTCCCTGGGAATGCCAGGAGGGAAACTCGCACCTGCGCATCGGCCACGAGGACTACATTTTGAGCGCGGATGGCTTGCTGATGCCCGCCAAAAAGGGCCAGCAACCGCCGGACCTACGGTATTTCAACCAGACGCAAAAGTGAGGTCGAATCGAACCTCGGTTTGATGCGCGCCTTCTCTTCGTGAAGGATGAATGTGACTGAGCGGGCGGCGATTCAAACTGAACGCGCCCCCCTCTCCAGCAATCCGAACGGCACGATCTTATTGTTGGCGTCATGTCCGATGTCGGCGCGTCCCAACCAGGAAATCCCTGACCTGAGGCACCAGTAACGGGCGATCTCCTCTTCGTTCATCCCGAAATCCGGTTCGTTCGGGGTGATGGCGCTGCAGCGGCCGAGCATGAGCCCCTGAGACGCGCTGGATTGCGGGATTACTGGTGATATGAAACAGCGTTCGATCTATCCGGTACATGGCCTCCCCCACCTCTTCCAACATGAGAACATGTCCGGCCAAGTCAGGTTGCAGAGGCGTACCGAGCAGTTGGCTCAGTATGGTCATATTGAACGCTGCCGTCTTCCGGCCATAGCCCACCGTTGGCTCCAAGGCCGCCGGTGACCGATCGATCATCCAATCGAGCGCGCGCCCGGCCGCGGCCTCTCCGCCATCACGCAGCACGTCTTGCGCGACGGGGCCGTGAGCTACAGCCTCAAAGCCTTCCCGGTACAGAGCGGCCAGCAGCACGCCGGCGTCGCTGTAGCCCACATACGCTTTGCATCGGGCTGATTGCGTCAGCCGGCCCACGACGGCAGCAGCCAGACGGCAGGAACCGTAGCCTCCCCGCGCAAACCATACCGCGTGGAAGCTCTCGTCGTTGGCGATATCGAGAAATGCTTTCGCGCGCAGTTCGTCGTCACCGGCGAAATGTCCATGCGAGGCGGAGCACTGGGGGTGGAAGACGATTTCGGGCGTTCTGTCCGGGTACCGGCGTGCTGCCAATGCCAATACCTTTTCAGCAACTTGCGCGGACATCCGCGAAGCCGGTGCGACCACGCCAATCCTGCAACTTCTGCTCATCGTCTCGAGCGGGATGCGTTCAGCTTAAATCGCCTCCCGGTCAGTACCCTTTGCGAATCCGTCGCGGACTGCGCTCGACGACGGATGCGCGGTGATTTTGCGCATGATCTTCGTCCAAAAAGTCTGCAACTGTTCGGGATCATGCGCCAGCCCGACGGCGTTTGCATCCCATCGACGCTCCTTGTAGATGTTTTTGATGGCTGGGGTCGGAGACTACTTCTTTTGTGGCATCGGCGGGAGCGGCATGACCCCTCTCGCTTTGATCATCCAGGCGATGGGCGGATGCGTCGAGGGTTCCGATCGGGCACTTGATCAGGGGCGCAATTCCGAACGATTTGAGTTTCTTCGTGCCCGTGGGGTGCTGCTGCATCCGCAGGATGGGAGCGGCATCAGGCGCACCGGGCAGTTCCTGGTCACTTCGACGGCTGTCGAGGATACCGTCCCGGACGTGCAAGTTGCGCGGCGTCTGGGTGTCGCGATTACCACCCGTGCAAACCTTCTCGCCCAGCTTTTCAACCGTGCCACCTTGGGGATTGGTGTCGCGGGGACGAGCGGCAAGTCCACCACCGTCGGTATGATCGGGTGGATTCTTTACCGCGCCGGAAAAGACCCCACGATCATGAACGGCGCGGATATGAAAAACTTCATGGGCGAGGGTGCGCCCTTTGCAAGCGCGAGAGTTGGACAGGGCGGTATTTTTGTTAGCGAAGTGGACGAGAGCGATGGCTCGATCGCATTTTTCGAACCTGGCGTTGCGGTCTTAAACAACATCTCTCTCGATCACAAACCAATGGAAGAGTTGCGCAACCTTTTCAGCGGATTCATCGCCAAGGCGCAGACCGTGGTGCTCAATCTCGACAACGCGGAAACCGCGGCACTTGCGGCCGAGATCGAGCCGAGACAAGCAATCACCTATAGTGTTCGGACGATGCAGGCAGATCTTCACGCCTTTGCGCCGGTTCCAACACCAACTGGTATGCAATTCCAGGTGAAGGCACGTGATCCCGATGAGACGGCTATGGTCGAACTGAGAGTTCCCGGGCTGCATAACGTCTCCAATGCGCTCGCTGCCCTCGCGGCCGCGAAGGTGGCCGGGGTGTCACTGCCGGAAGCGACGGCGCATCTGGGCGGATTTAGCGGAATCCGCCGGCGTTTGGAGGTCGTGGGAACGGTGAACGGGATAACAGTCATTGATGACTTTGCCCACAACCCTGACAAAATATCGGCCGCGCTTGAAACTATGCACGCGTTTCCCGGCCGCTTATTGCTGATGTTCCAACCCCACGGCTACGGACCACTTCGTCTGATGCGGGACGCACTGGTGGACTGCTTTGCCACCGGGTTGCGCGAGGAGGACATCCTGGTCATGCCTGAGCCCGTATATTTCGGTGGCACCGTCGACCGCAGCATCGGAAGCAGCGAAATTGCTCACGAAATCGAACGGCGCGGCCGAAAGGCGTTCGCCTTCCCAGAACGGGGCGCGTGCGGCGATGCCCTGGTCGGGTTCGCCTGTCCGGGCGATCGTATCCTCGTCATGGGAGCGCGTGACGATTCGCTTTCTGTGTTCGCACGCGATCTCGTTCAACAGTTCGCCGTCAGTTCCCGCCATGTCCCGGCGTCGTCGTGACTTTCCCGGATGCAAAGGGTTGCGGCCTGTGAAGGCTCGGTTGGGCGAATTCACTCTGGCCTGAGCCGTGCGAGTTTCACCACCTTAGCCCATTTCTCGGTTTCATTGGCTATGAGCTGTCCGAATTCGGCGGGCGAGCCTGCAAGCGCCTCCCCGCCAAGTTCGGCAAACCGAGACTTCATCCGAGGGTCCGCCAAGGCGGCATTGATTTCCCTGTTCAGCACGTTGACGGTCTCTGCCGGCGTATTTTTGGGCGCGCCGAGGCCGTACCATTGGCTCGCTTCGTAGCCCGCAACGAAATCCGCCACGGTCGGCAGTTCCGGCAACACCTCTGCGCGCGATGCGGTGGTCACCGCGAGTGCCCGCAACTTGCCCGTCCTGATAAAGTCGGTCGTACCCGGTGTCGTTGCGAACAGAACCTGCACTTGACCGGAGAGCAGGTCGGTGAGGGCGGGCCCTTGGCCGCGATACGGCACGTGGACCAGGTTGACACCGGCCATCACATTGAACAATTCGCCGGCCATATGGGGCGCACTCCCGATCCCGGCCGACGCCATGCTGACCTTTCCCGGATTGGCCTTCGCGTAGCTGATGAATTCAGGCAGCGTCACGGCAGGCACCGACGGATGCACAAGTACGACCTGGGGGACGCGAATAATGCCGGCGACCGGAGCAATATCGCGGGCAAAATCGAAGTTGAGCTTCTCGTAAAGCGTCGTATTGACCGTGTTCGGGACGGTCGCGAGCAGCAGCGTATATCCGTCCGGCGGTGCGTTGACGACGACCGCGGTGCCGATGTTGCCGCCGGCGCCCGCCCGATTCTCGGTGACAAAGGACTGCCCGAACCGCTCGGACAGCCATTGGCCGATCAGCCGCGCCGTGATATCGACGCCGCCTCCCGACGCAAAGCCGACGATGATGCGCACCGGCCGGGTGGGATAGACCTGAGCCCTCGCGATACGCGGAGCGGCCGGCTGACCTGCAACAGCGGCGGCGAGTTGCAGCACTTGGCGACGCGTGGGTTTCATTCGCAAACTCGACAGGCCCGGCTCCGAAAAGACATTACGCGCGTGGTGCGCGAAACCACGACTACCCTATCGACGAGAGACATCGCTTTTCCAGCATCCACGTAAATGCGAGCGTTCAATTTAGCTCGGTGGCTTTGCCAAGAGTTCAGCGCGCCAGGTCATTAAGCGATTCAGCATTGCCTGTTGCTCGGCGATACGCTGCGACATCAATTCTTCGTCTGCGCCCCCGGAATAGGCAGCAGCTCGTTCGACGAGATCGCGAAGGTTTTCCCGCGCCGCAGCTATGCGGTCATCGATCTCCGCGAGGCTTGATGGATCGCCAGGCATGGAACGTTTTCCCTACCCACCCCTCAAATCGACGCCGCGGCGCTTGGCGGGTGCCTCAGAGACCGAAGACATAGAGCACCGTGGCGTTGCGCTGGTCCTTGAGCTCCGGCGTCTTGGCAATGGTACTGTGCCCGGCGCCGCCGAGGCCCGAAGCAATCGCAACATATTGCCGGCCGTTGACCGCAAAGGTCATGGGCGGGGCATTGAAGCCAGTACCAAGGTTGACCTTCCACAACTCGTCGAGCGTGGTGTCGTCGAAGGCGGCGACCGTCCCGTCGGTCAAGCCGAGGAAGATGAGACCGCCTGCTGTCGCCACGGTGCCGCTCACATTGGGATACGGCAGGTGGGCGTTTTTCTTGATCTCGCCGGTCAGGGGATCGACCGCCGTAAGGTTGCTTTCGAGGCGATCGGCAACGTGCTTGCCGCCATTCCAACCGGTCGTCCGCGAGTGCATGTTGGTATCAATCGTGACGTCGTCGCACCCTGTGAGCGCCGGGATGTAGAGGAGCCTGGTGCGCGGGCTGTAGCTCGACGGCCAATAGTTGTTGGCGCCAAGAATTGTCGGGCACACCTTCCGCACCGGCTGATCGGGCGAGTGGTTGGCGATCCCGGAATAGGATTGCAGATCCTTGCTCGCATCGTAGTCGAGGGGCCGGCCTGTCTTCTGGTCGATCCCGCGTGTCCAGTTGATATTATCGAGATATGGCTTCGCCAGCAGAATTTGCCCGTTGTGTCGGTCCATTGTGTAGACGAATCCGTTGCGGGCGGAGTGGACAATGAGCTTGCGCTGCTGCCCATCGACGACGGCATCGATGAGGATATGGGTGCCGGCTTCGTCGAAGTCCCATTGATCTCCGGGGGTATATTGAAAGTACCAGTTCATCCGCCCATTATCCGGATCCCAGGAGATTGCGCTGTTGGTGTAAAGATTGTCACCGGGTCGATAGGTGGGGTCGAACATCGGCACCGGGTTGCCCGTTCCCCAAATGGTTTGGTTCGTTTCGGGATCGTAAGTGCCGGTGACCCAGACGGCAGCGCCGCCGGTCTGCCAGGCATTGTTGGTGTCCTTCCAGGTTTCGCTGCCCGGTTCGCCCGGTGCCGGTACGGTGTATTTGAGCCAGACGCGATTGCCGGTCTTGGCATCGAGCGCGGCGATCCAGTCGCGGATTCCGGCGCCGCTGTTGGCTGCGCCGACGATAACTTTGTCCTTGATGACGAGGGGCGCCGTTGTAATGACCGCACTGGCGATGTCCGGAAATGCGGTCTCCCATACGACCTGCCCCGTTTCCTTGTTGGTGGCGATGACGCGTCCCGGATTGTTGCCGGCAGAAATGACAAGGTTGCCCCACAGTGCGACACCGCGGCTCTGCCGCTTCTGTTCCTGCTTGGGGTCCATGCGCCAGACGATGCGGCCAGTGTCGCCGGCGGTGCCGTCGATTTTGTAAACCACGCCCCAGGAATTGGTGATGTAGAGAAAGCCGTCTTCGGCAAGCGGGGTCGCTTCAATGTACTCGTCGCCACCGCCGCCGCCGAGCGGCACCGCATAGGCGAGCTTGAGGTTCTTCACGTTTTCCCTGGTGATGCGCGCGAGCGGCGAAAAGCGTTGGCCGTCATAGGTGCGGTGGTTCATCAGCCAGTTCTGCGGTTCCTTGTCGGCATTGAGGAGGCGCTCTGCCGTCACGTCGGCCGCGAGCGCCGAACCACCTGCCGTGACGGCGGTGGCGAGCAGCAAGGTGCCGGTCAAGCGATCAAGCATTGCCATGAAGCGTTCCTCCTCGTGCGAAAGTACAAGCCCGTGCAGCAAACCTCAGGCTACGCCAGATCCGGGAGCAGAGACAGCGGCTCGGCAGACGGCGACTCTCGATGCGACACCCGAGCAACCTCCGATCATCAAGTGGCAACAGCAAGCCCTGGACTCGGGCGGGTTTAGGGCGATCCGGTCCCAATGCGTTCGAACCCAAGCGTCTCGATGTCGCCCCACAGGTTTAGGAAGCAATATCAGCGAGGATTACAACAGAAGATCATGGCGCGCGTTGGTATGGCAGTTTTGGCTCTGATAGCGACGCCGTGGCTGGAGCAGCCCGGTCATTTCAATGCGCCGGTCAGCTGCTCATAAACCCGTCGCACGGCCACATCATGCTGCGCCTTGTATCCCTGCAGCTTTTCATATTGCGGCCACTTGACCGCGGCGACAGCCTGCTCCTCGGTAGCGCCGCGGGCGACCTCTTGCTGGACGCTTTCGCGGATATCGACCAGCATCTGACGAAAGCGTGCGAGCCCCTGCTTCGTCTCGCGGGGGTCCGCCGGAATGGGGCCGTGCGCGGGCACGAAGATTTCGGCGCCGAGCGCATCGATAGCATCAAGCGCCTTTAGCCAGTCGAGGCCGTAACCGTCGTTGATCCACAAAAACTGATCGGCGAAAAAAAGCTCGCTCAGGTAGGCGATGCGATCTTGTGGAACGTAGATGATGCTGTCGCCGCGGGTATGGGCGCGTCCGACATGGAGGACCTGTATCTCCTTGCCCCCGAGATAGAGCGTGAGGCGATCACGATAGGTTTCGTTCGGCATGCGCGCTTTCTGCTCTTCCGATGACACCTTTTCGCGATTTCATCTGATCGAGAAGATCGGTCCGATAATTCTCGTGACCAATCTTCCACACGTCCGCGAAGGCAACATTGCCTTTTGTATAGTTGTCGTGGAATGTCGAGGAAACGAGTATCCGGACCGGCATTTTGATCGTGGCCGCGATCGCCTCGCGTTCGGCTCGCCCCGCCGCTTCTGAATCAAGCGCATCCAGCACCACCACACCGTCATCCGTGACAATGATCCCGCTGTTAAACGAGCCGGAGCTGAATGCGTAATGGCCGGGAACAATCTCTCGCAAAGCTGTCTTGCCCGCGGGATTGCGCTGTCCCTGCTGCGAGAATGCCGAGGCGCAACAAAGCAGCACCAGGACGAGCCCGATGATAGACTTTTGCATCCCTTGTTCCTCCCTTGCAGTTTTTTCCGCAGTTCGCTGGTCACGGCCGGCGGTCGAGAGCGATTTCGGGCGTCTATCTTTGGTAGCCTGCCGCAAGCTATCGTGTCGTCGCCCGCCAGCAGGAGAGGTAGCTTCGCAACCCCCTCCGTTTCGACCAGCCGGCCCGCCCGTGGAGGCGATCACCGCCGAATGGTGTTAAAAGGAAAGGCTTCAGCCATCGACAACGATCAGCCAAAAATGACCGGCAAGATATTTATAAGTTATCGCCGGTCCGACAGCGCAGGTCAACTTGCGTGCGCAAGTGCGCCACGGAATCGGCCAAGACTTCGCAGCCGAACACGATGTCGGCGTCCGAAGTATTCTCGCGTACGTCGTGGCTGATCCCACCGATGCTCGGCACGAACATCATGGCAGCGGGGACGCAACGGGCCGCCACCATGGCATCATGACCGGCACCGCTTGCAAGATGCGCCGGGACCGCGCCGCGGGCGGCCGAAGCAGCCGCAATGGCGACGCGGAGAGGCTCGGCCATCGCAGTGGGTGCCAAGCGGGCGATGGTCTCGACATCGAGACCGACGCGGCCACGGCGTGCCGCATCGATCAAGGCCATCAGGCGCTCCTCGAATCGGTCCATTCCCGTGGAATCGATCCCACGGAACTCGACCAGCATCTCACCCTCGCCCGGCACGACATTGGCAGCGCCGGGAGAAAATTTGATGTTGCCGATATTCCAGATCGCGTCAGGATCTGCCAGACGGCGGAATTCCGCGGTGATGGCGGCGGCGAGTTCAATCAGGACCAGACCGGCATCCCGCCGCATCGCCATGGGCGTCGTTCCGGCATGATTTGCGGCGCCATGGCTGCGGATCCGGAATCGCCTGATCCCAACCAAACCCGACACGACGCCGATGCGCTGGCCCGCCGCTTCCAGGCGTGGACCTTGCTCGATATGCGCCTCAAGATAACACAGATGGCGCCCCGCTTCGAAACGATGCGGCGACGGTTCCCGACAAATGGGATCAAGTGCGGCAGCGAGCGCGGCCCCGTGTGCCGATCTCGCTGCTTCAATCTCGGCCTCATCAACGCTTGCAAAAAACGTCCTGCTGCCGAGAAATGGCAGGAACGTGCCTTCTTCGTCCTGAAAATTGATGACATCAATACCGATCGCGGCGTCCTCCTCGGCTTCAATGGCGCTGCGCGCGATCTCGATTGCATAGGCAATGCCAAGCGCGCCGTCGAGCCAACCACCTCTCGGCACCGTATCCGTGTGCGAGCCGATCAGGATCGCCCTGTCGGCGCCCGGAAAGCGCCCGAGCACGTTGCCGATCCGATCCATCGATGCAGCAAGGCCGGCGCGATTGAGCTTCTCCGCACACCACCGCCTGGCCTCGATATCATGTGGCGACAGTGCGGTTCGGTCGACACCGGTTGCGAACGCGCCGATGCGCGCAAGTTCGCGCAAATCCGCGATCAGCCGCTCGCCATTGATGCGTGCCATGATGGGATATCCGAAAACCCGCCGCGCCGTCCGGCGCCCTTTTCGAAGCGTAATGCGCCATCAAGGCCCGCGCAAATGGCGCTTGGAATGACACCGCTTGCTTTAACGGAAGACCCGTTGAATTCGCTAAGAGCGCTCGTCTTTGCATGCATTGCGAAACGGCCATCACCCCTTCCAGAGGCGCGCAAAAGGCGTGTAACATCACTTGCGCTCGGCAGGTGTCCAAGAAACCAAGAGATGAGTGAATGAATGACGACCGCCATTTCTTGACGAGGCCGTCAATGAAGAATTGAATTTTTGGGGAACGCCGTCGCTCGCGTTTACAATATAGCGGGAGGACTCATGAAGCGAGGCACAACGTCCATGCTGGCCGGCCTACTCATCGCGGCCTCGCCAGCACTTGCGGCTGAAGTCACGCCGGAACGGCTCGTTCATGCCGACAAAGAGCCGCAAAATTGGCTGATGAATCATCGCACCTATGATGGTCAGCGCTTCTCACCTCTGGCGCGCATCAATCGGGACAACGTCAAAAATCTGAAGCTCGCCTTCGCGGTGTCGCTGGGTGGCCGAATTGGTAATGGCACCGTCGAGGCCACGCCGCTGGCGGAAGATGGGTTTTTGTTTATTACCGACTCGTCGGGCACTCTCTATAAAATCGACGCCACCTCGGGCGATGCCGGACGCATCGTGTGGTCCCTCGATCCCAAGCAGGAGAAACCCGGCATCAATCGCGGCGCCGCGCTCTGGGGCAACCTCGTCATTGCGCCCGCCAACTGGCCGGCCCGCATCTTTGCAGCCGATAAGGAAACCGGCCGGCTCGTGTGGGAGACCAATATGACGGAGAGCCAAGCGCTGCTCCGCATCACTGCCGCGCCGCTCGCCATTAATGATCGCATTATCATTGGCGCTTCCGGGGGCGACAGCGGCGTGCGCGACTGGATGGCAGGACTGATGCGGCGACCGGCAGGGTGTTGTGGCGCAAATACACGATTCCCGCGCCCGGCGAGCCTGGCAGCGAGACGTGGAAAGGCACAAATAACGCTTGGCAGACCGGCGGCGCCGCGGTCTGGGTGACCGGGACTTATGATCCCGATACCAACCAGACCTTCTGGGGGACCGGCAACCCGGTGCCGATGTTCGACCCCACTTACCGTCCGGGCGACAATCTTTATACCAACAGCGCCATTTCGTGGAACCCCGACACCGGCAAGATGAACTGGTATTTCCAGTACACTCCCGGCGATATGTGGGATTATGACGAAGTTGGCACCCACATTCTGATCAACGGCAGCGTCGCCGGACAGCCCCGAAAGCTGATTACACACTCGGCGCGCAACGGCTTCCTCTACACGATAGATCGTTTCAATGGCCAGATCGTCGCGGCCAAGCCGTACATGGACAACGTTAACTGGACCAAGGGGATTGACCAGAAGACTGGGAAGCCAGTTGATTACGATGCCGGCAAGGACATCCAGACTTATGCCGGGATCGGCAATTTGACTCCTGGCGCGCCGCTCAAGAAAGTCTGCCCCTCCTTCGTCGGCGGCAATAATTACTGGCCAAGCTCCTATAGCCCCAGAACCGGGCTGCTCTACATCCCGGCCTTGACAGGTTGCGGGACGGCGGAAGTCGACCGCACCAAACACGGCCCAGAACGCGGGTGGAACGGCGGCAGTTTCACCACCGATGAACGCTTCGCGAGCGACCTCACGGCGGTTGACCCGATCACATTGAAGATCGAAAAAAGGGCCCACCTTCCTTACCCCAATTATTCCGGCGTCCTCTCGACCGGCGGCGGCCTCATATTTCTAGCGCTGTTTGATGGAACCGTGGCGGCATTCGACGACACGACGCTCGAGCAGGTTTGGAAATTCAATGTAGGGTCCGGTTTCACGGCGCCCCCGATGACCTTCGAGGTCAATGGCAAGCAATATGTGGGGATTGCATCGGGACCGAGTCCTCCCGTGCTGCGCATCTATCCCCAAGTACCTGAACTCAAGGAGATGCGGCACGCGACGGTGCTCTACCTCTTCGGGCTATAGATTTCAGACGGAGCGCTGAATGCCTAGAGCGGGATGCGTTCAGTTTGAATCGCCTCCCGCTCGATTGTCATTGGTTTTGCGCATGATCTTGTCCGAAGAGATTGCAACTTTACAGGATCATGCGCTAGCGAGACAGTGCCGCCGTAGATAACGACCACAACCTGCGCGACTAAGACCGAGTCAGCGATGAGGGAGGACCCCATGCTTAGAACGACCTTGATATGTTCTGCTATTGCGATGGCTGCGACGCTTGCGACGGTATCGGCGCAAACCTCGACCTCGCCAACCGGGCCGGCATTCTCGATGCGGTTCTACACGACGCCACTCGAGAACAATTCCTCGCGCGTGGTGCAGCTGCAAGAGCAGCTCCATCTACCGAACCGCCCCGGCAACGGATTTCACACTCACAATGGCGATCAATGGGAGGCCGTGATCGAAGGTGAAATCACTTTCACGGTGAAGGACCAACAGCCACGCGTTCTCAAGACCGGGGAATGGATTTACATCCCGCGCGGTACCATCCATCGCAATGAGAACAAGAGCGATAAGCCGGCTCGCACGATCGAGCTGTTGATCCGCGATAAGGACAAGCCTCAGAACAATCAGGTTGCCGAGTGAACCAGGGCGCGAACTTCAGGGCCCCCATGCTCTGCCGATGTATTTGTCCGGATCCGACCGCCCGCAAGTTGCGTCACGCGATGCGGACCACTGTCGCCGGCCTCTTTTCGTTGCCCGGATGCGCGCGCTCGACGCGATTGCGTCCGGCGGCCTTGGCACGATAGAGGGCCTGGTCGGAGGCTTCCAGAAGGGCGCGAAGCGTGAGTTGTTGGGCCGGATCGCTTGCCGCAACACCGCTGCTGACCGTCGCGCTAACGACGTGACCGTTGACAACGCGGCATCCGGCCGCAAAGGCGGTGCGAATGCGGTCAGCCCGGACGGCTGCCGCCTCGATGGCAGCCCCGGGAATCACCGCCGCAAACTCCTCCCCGCCGAGACGGCCAAACAGGTCGCTTGGACGCAGCTGGCCCGCCGTCACGTCGCAGAACTTCCGGATGACGTCGTCGCCCGCAGCATGGCCAAGCGTGTCATTGATCGACTTGAACCGATCGAGGTCGAACATCATGACCGAAAGCGGAGCGTTCTCGCACCGGCAGCGCTCGATGAGCCGCTCGGCTCCCTCAATGAACGCCGAGCGGTTCGCGATCCCGGTGAGCGGGTCGATACTTGCGGCAGCGCGGCTCGCCGCCTCGCCGCGCTCCTTCACCAGGGAACGCACAAACACGGCGCTCCCCGCAAAAAAGCCGGTCGCTTCGAAATGTATCATGCCGAACAGGCTCATCACCGACGGGATGTCCTCGGCGCCGACCGACCGATTGAAGAAGCTGTACATGCCGAGCAGCAGGACAGACGCGTGCGCACCCGTCAGCAAGATCAGCGGACCGCGCGCGGGCAGCCGATCATGACGGCCGAGCCACAATGTAACCGCTGTCGCGCCCATATAGATCGCGCCAACCGCGGGGCCTACCGCGCCGGCGACGTATTGCAAGCCCGGACTGACATTGGCAATCACGACGACCAGCATGCCGAGCATGACAATGGGCAATGGGGCGGACTTGCGGTCGAACATTCGCGCCGCCTTCCACACGAGACCTTGCGACAGCGCCAGTAGAATGCCGGCGAGCAAAGGCCTCGTCTGCAGATGCAGCACAGCCCCGAGCATCAGTGTGAAAATGCCGCCCGCGGACATGAAGTCGGACACGGCCCAGACCCCAAGCGCCGCAACACTTCAATTCTGCAGCCAGGAAAACAGCAGGACGGCTCCAGCGCTCACCGCGACGAAGCTGGCCATCGCCATTAGAGTAGGGACATCAAGCTGCATGGTCCGTACCGGTCATAAGGGCTGTCCCGCCAACAAGGACACCTACCCAAATTTCCGCTTTTTACGCGATCAGTCTTAAGAAACGTCGTTTTGGTTGCGCCCGTTTATGCGTTTTCACTTCGTAAATGGTTAATTGCCGGTCACTTCGAGGGATTGCGAGCGGATCGGCTGGTGTGGTGGCGAGGGGTCGATTTTCCAGAATGGTACCAGTCTGGGGCAAACGCCATGTATGAACGATGCGTTCGAAGATCGATATGAAACTGATGAAGGTTTCGGGCGGAGAAAGCGGTGCCGATCGCGCGGCGCGCGATGCGGCTGTTGCGCCGAGCATCTGCTATGGCGGCTGGTGCCTGGAAGCCGGCCCGAGGATTTTCCGGTCCCTACCGGACAGTTGGCAAGTTAGGGTTCCCGCGTAAATAACTGAATACTCTACGCGCGCTCGGCATCTGTTACAGCGGCCCCTCCCGCATTTATTCCCGAGCGATGGCGATCCTGCGCAAGTTGATGGCTCTCGCGGTCCGCCGAAATAAGCTCCGGCCCGGCGCAGACGACGGGCTGGCATTATTCAAGCCTATCGGCGAGCGGGTCTCACGTTTGCGCGGGCGCGGCATTGGCCTCGCCAAACAGCGACTTGGTTGCCGCAGCCGCACGATCCTCGACCTCCCGTATCGCGATATCGGTGCGCGAAATCAATAACTCGATTGCGTTTTCAGCGCGCAGTTTGAAGTCACTTGAGGCAGCCTCGAAGCGACCCCGTAACGTGTCCGTCACTGCCGTGGTACGGGTCTCGATATCTTTCACCGCGGTCTCAGAATGCTCGATCATTTGAGCCGTCGCGGCTGCGGTGCGCGTTTCGATTTCGCGCGTGATGGCCTCGGTGTGATGAGACAGCAGCTCCGTGGCTCTGGCCGCGCGCGTTTCGAGGTCTTGCGCGGCGGCGCCACTCTGGCTTGCGAGCGACGAGGTGACCTCGGCCGCTCGTGCCTCCAACCCGCGCATGACAGCCTCCGCGCGATCGGCGAGGCGCTCGGTGACCTGCGTGGTGCGCGTTTCGAGAGCGTTGGTGGTAAAATCGGCATCACCGAGCAACAGTTCCTCGATACGGCCAATGCGGTGATCAAGCTTCTCCGATAGTTCGTTGGCGCGCTGGGCGAAGGTCTCGTTTGTGGCACCGACGGTCGCGACCAACGTGCTCGAGAGCGAGTTAGCTTGAGTCGCCACCGTCGATGAAATGCTCTCTCCGAACTCCCTCGCGACCTCTTTACCGCCGTCCGTCATCACGCGCACGACATCGAGGATATATTGCCGGAAATTTTCGTTCAGGCTCGAGCAACGGTTGTCCATCACGTCTTGGAAGCGCATGAATTGCCGGTCGAGCGACGTCGTGATCTCCGCCGCTTTTGTCAATACCCGCAAGTCGAAGCCGTCGAACTCCTTGACCACCGCCTGGAGGTCAGATGTCCGCTGTCGCATATCTTCGATTAGGTCGTTGCCTTGGTCTTTGAGTGTGTGGTCGAATTCGCCGAGGCCTCGCGTAATGAGATCGCAGAGGGTCGAGGAATCGCGGCTGATCTGTTCGACAAGGCCATTGCCGATGCGGGTGAACATGGTCTCCGCCAGCGTCCCGGCGTTATTGCCGAATTGTTCAGCGACGCAATCGCTGCGCGCGATGATCTGCTCGGTGACCTTGGTGCCGGTCGCCTCGATTTTTGACGCCAAATCGTTGCCGCGCAGG
Organism: uncultured Alphaproteobacteria bacterium; assembly: GCA_963844635.1. Taxonomy (GTDB): domain Bacteria; phylum Pseudomonadota; class Alphaproteobacteria; order Rhizobiales; family Xanthobacteraceae; genus JAJPKK01. Next base: position 1,227,863 of record CAWJPD010000003.1, on the reverse strand, counting down.
CCCAGTTCGAGCACGAGCAATTCGCCAATGGATTTGAGCGAATTGTTCACCTCATCGCCCCGTGAGGCAACGGTTTCGGCGAGACGCCCGGCGCCAACGAAGAGGTCCTGTGACACCGTCTCGAACCGCTCGAATATCGTCTTTGTCATGTCATGGACGCGCTCCTCGACCTTTTCCAACACGGCGGCGCTCTGATCGGAGAAGGCTCTCATCGTACCGTCCAAACGGCGCGTGGTGGACTGCTCCAGGGTGGCCACGGCGCGGGTGACCTCCTCGCTCAGATGATCACTCTCGGATTTGAGAGTTGCGGTCAGCCGGTTGCTGGCACCCTCTATGGTTCGGATGGTGCCGGTGCTCGCGCGTCCGAGCCGATCCAGGAGATCGGTGCCGCACTTCGCGAGCTGCTCGATCACGGTATCGACTGCGGTCCCGAGCGCAATCGTAATCTGCTCGCTCTTTTCATTGAGTGATCGGGCCATGCACTGCGTCACCTCGAAGGCGATCAACTCACTTGTGGCTGCAACGTCGTCGGACAAATCGAGATGAACATTTGTGATTGCATGGCAGGTCCGTTGAGCCTGGTCGACCAGTGTCTCGCGCTGCCGCGCGAGGCCCTCCAGCAGACGGCGAAAGCGCACCTCGTTTTCGTCATAGGCCTGCTCGATCGCCAACACCTCATGATTGACCAAGGATTCCAACTCGGCGCCACGCGCAAGCGCACGTTCGATGCCGTCGGCCATCGCCGCCACCTCGCTGCGAATCGCCTGCCCGACCGTGACGATGAAATCGCCGGCGGCAGACGCCGGTTCGCCGAAGCGCAGCGCCGCCTCGGACATCGAATTGGCAACGATGCGCAATTCCTGGGTTCGCGCCGTCATATTGGCAATCGCATAGAAGAACGCGATCGGGGCGCCCAGAGCCTCCCGCCACACAAATGACCACCGGCAGCAGGCCTGCGGCGGTGACGGCACCACGCAGCATGCCGCCGAACCCATAAAACAGCCCGAGAGTGCCGACTGCCCAGATCGTTGCGAGCAGGCTCGCGATGAAAAAGGGCGTATTGGAGGGGCGCTGCTGCAGCCATTGGAGCATGTGGCCGACCGTCTCCCAATCGTCGTTGGCAGGCTCAACAACGTCCCCCTCATGCCCTCGTGGTGATGCGACAAGGGAAACATCGCCGGCCCTCTGACCTCGGTGCAGACCGCGTTGGCGCGCCTCCTTTCCAAGATCCCCATTGGACGGAGCCAAATCAGCTGTGCCGCCCGTTTTGGCTCTACGACCCACATTTACCGCGTCCTGGATCGCTGAGAGTGCCTGCTCAGTTGGATCTTTGTCCTTTTTCGGGTAGATCGCCATGACCTTGCTGCCCTCGCAATTCTCAGACGGATGCGGATCGTTAGCGTTGCGAACATTTCACGTGTGCAGCATCGAACAGGGGATGCCATGCACCCCTCTCCTAATCTTGAATTCAGGCAAACCGAAGGTATCAGCCTGCGCCGGTCGCGGCCTTCATGCGGGAGGAGCCGACCTCTTCGTGTGCCGTTGGCACGCAAGCCGATCCATGACGTGATTGCGCTCCCGACCAGGTAAATGATGGTTTCGGCTTCCAGATTGGGGACGGCCTCCGCAGTGATGCGCTTAGCGCATGATCCCGTAAAGTTGCAGACTTTTCGGGCAAGATCATGCGCAAAATCACCGCGCATCCGTCGTCGAGCGCAGTCCGCGACGGATGCGCAAAGCAAATGATAATCGAGCGGGAGGCGATTCAAACTGAACGCATGCCGCTCTGTTCACCAATTGCTTCGATCTCTCGAGCCAAACGTCGAGATCGCTTGGCTTGTGTGAGCGCCTGGTGCTTGGTTGTTTCACGCCGTTGTCGAGCAGTTTGGTTCCGGCGGGAGCGCGTCTTCGCTCACCGACAATTCCGGCGGCGCGGTGACCGGAACGCTCGGTGCTTGTGACGGGCTGGTGTTACCCCGATGTTGCCGGGGTTTCGATTTGAAGAAAAATCCTATCGGTGACCGGGACGCTCGGTGCTTGTCACCAAGTCATCCTGAAGACTATTTGCCCATCAACGTTTACCTGGTGCCGGCTGAGGGATTCGAACCCCCGACCCCGTGATTACAATGTCAATCGGCAGCTAATTGGGACCCCTATCGGCATCCAAAAGGGACCCCTTTGAGTGACGAGTCCGGGCGGTAGCGCGCGCGCCGTCGGAGCTGGTCGGGGTTGCGGAGACGGCGCGAGCGCGGGTTGGTTGATCGTCAGTTCGGCTTTTGAAGCGCCAGCTGTCGTTTCCGGTTTCAACGATATCGCAGTGATGGGTCAAACGATCGAGCAGTGCGGTCGTCATCTTGGCGTCGGTGAAGACGGTCGGCCATTCGCCGAAGGCGAGATTGGTGGTGACGATGATCGAGGTGCGCTCGTAGAGCCGGCTGATGAGATGGAACAGGAGTTGGCCGCCGGCCTGAGCGAAAGGCAGATAGCCGAGCCTCATCGAGAATGACGAAGTCCATGCGGGTCAGTTGATCGGCAATCCGGCCCTGGCGGGCGTTGCGAGTTTCAGCCTCGAGCCGGTTGACGAGATCGACGACATTGTAGAACCGGCCACGAGCGCCCGATCGAATGCAGCTTCGGCCAATGGCGATGGCGACATGTGTTTTGCCGGTGCCGGTCCCGCCAATCAGAACGGCATTGCGCTGCTGGGCAAGGAATCCGCCGCTGGCGAGATCGCGCACCAGGGTCTCGTTAATTGGCGTGCCGTTGAACTGGAAGTTGTCGAGATCCTTGGCGAGCGGCAGCTTGGCTATGGTGAGCTGGTATTTGATCGAGCGTGCCTGCTTCTCATTGATCTCGGCGGTGAGCAGATCGCCGATGATGCGCTGCGGCTCGTGCTGGCGTTTGACCGCGGTCGCCATGATCTCATCGAAGGCGGCCTTCATCCCGTAGAGCTGAAGCTCAGCCATGAGGTCGAACAGTTCGGATCGTTCCATCAGTTAAGTCTCCTGAGGTTGTCATAGCGGGCACAATCGGCGATCGGAGCATGGCGCAATGTCAGCGCGGCCGGCGTGAAGATGGTGGGAGGCGGATCAGGATTGCGCCGGCGGGCGAGGATGTTGAGAACGACATCGGCGGAGTGGACACCTTGGACGCTCGCTTCGGCGCACGCCGCCTCGACCGCCGGCAGTCCGTCGGTGATCACCGCGGTAAGGATGTCGACCATTTGCCGATTGCCATCGTCGGCACCGGCGAGCTTGCGTCGGATGCGCTCCATCGCGGCCGGCAGCACCCAATCCTTGAAGGGGGCGCCATTGCGCAAGGCACCGGGTTTACGAGCGAGTACTGGCACGTAATGCCAAGGATCGTAGATCGTCTCGCCCCGGCCGCACGTGCGGGGATGCTCGCCGACGATCCGGCCGTCCTGACGGATTACGATGCGATCCGCATAAGCCTGAACCTCGACCGGACGGCCGACGGCGCTCGATGCCACCGAGTATTTGTTATTATCGAAGCGCACCAGGCAGGTTTTTGAGACCGAAGCCGGCACCGCGTGGAAGCCGTCGAACCGGCCGGCATAGGGGACAAGCTTCGGCCGCTCCGCCTCGAACACCTCCCAAATCGTTTGATCGGTCAACTCCGGATGGTGATGCGCCTTGGCGTAGGCAATGCATTTATCGGTCAGCCAACCGTTCAACTCCTCATAGCTTTTGAACCGCAGCCGCGGCGTGAAGAAGCGTTCGCGAACGAGGCCGACCTGGTTCTCGACTTGCCCCTTCTCCCAGCCCGCGGCCGGCGTGCAGGCAACCGGATCGACCAGGTAATGACTGCACATCTGCAGGAAGCGGCGATTGTAGAGGCGGTCCTTGCCGACGAAGACCGTCTCCACCGCCGTCTTCATGTTGTCGTAGATGCCGCGTCGGCAGGTCCCTTTGAATAGCGCGAAGGCGCGGTCGTGCGCATCGAACACCATCTCCTGCGTTTCGCGCGGATAGGCGCGCACGAACAACATGCGGCTGTGACACAGCCGGACGTGGGCGACCTTCACGGTCACCGTGACGCCATTGAGGATGACGATCTCGTGGCTCCAGTCGAACTGGTAAGCCTCTCCAGGGGCAAAGCTCAGCGGCACATAGGCCGCCGCCGTCACTTGCCCGCGATCCTTCGCCCATCGCTTCGCGAAGCGGCGCACCGCATCGTAGCTGCCGTCATAACCTCGACCGCGCAGCTCCTCAAAAATCCGGATCAGCGTCAGACGTTCACGGGCGGCCTTCGTTTCATTGCCCAGCAGCAACTCATCCAGCGCGTCACGCCAGTGGCCAATCTTGGGTAGTGGCTGATCTTCCCGGCGATAGCGAAACTCGGTCGATCCTGAGCAAATCACCTTCCTCACGACTTTCCGGGATACCCCAAGGTCCCGGCAGATCGCCTTGATTGCTTTCCCCTGGACAAAAAAGGCCCGGCGAATCCTCCCAATTGTCTCCACGACCAACATCCCAGTCTGGCCCCCACAAATCATGGAGGCCAATGTGAACCCCTCTTTTCGGGGGTCCCGATTGGATGCCGATCACCCCGAAAAGGGGGTCCTTTTTGCACGCCAATTCACAGCCCGCTGCGCCAACGCATGCTCGAAGACATGAACGTGCGCAGGTTCGTGCCCGATACGCAACGCGAGTATATCCGTGCCGTCAAGAGGCTCGCGATCTTCCTCGGCCGTTCCCCCGACACCGCGACGGCGGAAGAGCTGCGCGCGTTCCAACTGCATCTGACCGAGAGCGGCGTGCGCAACCACCGAGCATCAACGCGACCGTGACCGCGCTGCGGTTCTTCTTCAAGGTGACGCTCGACCGGCCGGAGACGACGCGCCATCTCGTGTTCGTCTACGAGCCGCGCAAGCTGCCGCGCGTGCTCTCGCCCGAAGAGGTGTTGCGCCTGCTGGAGGCCGCCCCGCCCCAAGCACAAGGCGGCGCTCAGCGTTGCTTATGGCGCTGGGCTGCGCGCCATGGAGGTGGTCGCGCTGAAGGTCTGCGATGTCGATTCCAAGCGCATGATGATCCGGGTGCGAGCAGGGCAAAGGCCGCAAGGATCGCCATGCCATGCTGTCGCCGCAGCTGTTGGAGCTGCTGCGCGACTGGTGGCGCATCGCCCATCCCCAGGTATGGATGTTCCCCGGCCGCGATCCGCATCAACCCGATGACGACGCGCCAGCTCAATCGCGTCTGCCACATGGCCGCCGAGCTGGCTGGGCTGCCCAATTGGGTGGCGCCGCACACGCTGCGGCACAGCTTCGCCACGCACCTGCTCGAGCAGAACATCGACATTCGTGTGATCCAGGTTTTGCTCGGACATTCCAAGCTCGACACCACGGCGCGCTACACCCAGGTGGCCACCAACATCATCCGCGAGGTCATCAGCCCGCTCGACAGGCTCACGCCGCTGGTGCCGAAGAGACGGACGAGCCGCCGGCGTAGCCGGGCCCGCATGGCCCGTCCAGCTCTGGAGGTCGCGGACATCTTCCGCGACCACGGGGCCGCGTGGCGTCATGCCAACCGCGGTCACGTCAGCCTGCTCCAACTCAAGGTGATGAGCGCGATCGAGAGCTGCCGCACGGCGGCGCTCGGCGGACACGTCGCGCGCTGCGAGAACGACGCCTGCGCCCACACGACGATCGCCTACAACAGCTGCCGCAACCGGCACTGCCCGAAGTGCCAGGGCGCGGCAGCGCGCCAGTGGATGGCGGCGCGCGAGGCCGAACTGCTCCCGATTCCTTACTTCCATGTCGTCTTCACGCTGCCGTCGGCGATCGGCGACATCGCCTACCAGAACAAGGCGGTGATCTACGATCTGCTGTTCAAGGCCTCGTCGGAGACGATGCTCACCATCGCGGCCGATCCCGAAGCACCTCGGAGCCCGCATCGGCGATCACCGTCGGTGTTGCACACCTGGGGCTCGGCAATGACCCATCATCCGCACCTGCACATGATCGTGCCGGGCGGCGGCCTCGCCATGGACGACAGCCGTTGGATCTCATGCAAGCCGAACTTCCTGCTGCCCGTGCGCGTTCTCGTCGAAGCTGTTCCGCGCGCTTGATGCTGGAGAAGCTTGTGGCGGCACACGAAGCCGGCCAGCTGCCGTTCCTCGGCGCATATGCGCATCTGGCCGATGCCAAGGCGTTCGCGGCGTTCCTCGCCCCGCTCAGCAAGAAGCGCTGGTTCGTCTACGCCAAGCGCCCGTTCGCGGGCCCGAAGGCCGTGCTCGCCTATCTGTCGCGCTACACCCATCGCGTCGCCATCTCGAACCGCCGCCTGATCGCGGTCGAGCCAGCGCAGCGTCACGTTCAAGGTCAAGGATTACCGGATCGAGGGACCCGGCCGGTACACGACGATGACGCTCGATGTCGACGAATTCATCCGCCGCTTCCTCATCCACGTGCTGCCCAAAGGCTTCCATCGCATCCGCCACTACGGCTTGTTCGCCAGCGGCGTGAAGGCCGACAACCTCGCGCTCGCCCGCAAGCTCATCGATGGCAATCCGCCGGCGCCCGCACCTGGGGACGCTATTTCTGATCCAGCGACGAACGATGCCGCTTGTGATCCGGTCACGCCCGTGAAGCACTGCCCGTGCTGCGGCTCGGTCATGCGCATCATCGAGACGTTCAAGGCCGGTGAAGTCCCACTCCACAGGCCGACCGCACCATGCGCCGCCGTCAGGATCGATACCTCATGAACGCGCGCCGCATCATCCGCCATGGCAACGCGATCGCTCTCGCTGGTCCACGACCGGCCGCGCCAGCGCTCGCCCCCGCCAGTGTGCAGGCAGACCGGCAAAGCTCGGATCGGCATCGCACTCCTGTGGTCCGGCGCCGCGAGCGCCCCTGCCACCACCGCGCAGCCGCACCCTTGCTCCGGCGGCCACCGCCTCAGTGCTCACATCACAGCCCGCCACGGTGAAATCCCCATAGCGCGCGGCAGCGCCCTCACCTAACATCCCGCGGGTTCCTTCCCTGGAGGCTTTCGAACGACGGCCCAAGTGCCCGTGGACCAGTTCGCGATAAGGCCGTCATCCGAAACCCTTCACAATGAACGACGGCCCAAGTGCCCGTGGACCAGTTCGTGATAAGGCCGTCATCCGAAACCCTTCACAATTGCTGACGAAATACCTACACCACGGTGCGTGGCTGGTTGAACCCGGTTACTATTCAACCGAAATCGCGATACCCTCCCCTGAATCGGCGCGGAGGATCACCAATGCGGCGGCGCGATTTCGTGGCGGGGCTGGCCGGTGCGGCGAGTGGGGCGCTCTCGGCACGAGCGCAGCAGCGGGCCACAGCAGTGATCGGATTCCTGAGTGGTGCATCTTTGGAAGAGATGCGCGGCCCACTCGCAGCGTTCTACGAAGGATTAGCCCGAGAAGGCTACGTGGAGAACCGGAATATTGCGGCCGAGTACCGATGGGCGGAAGGTGAGAACGGCCGATTGCCCGGCCTCGTAGCCGACCTCATTCGGAGCCGCGTGGACCTCATCGCAGTATTGGCCAGCACACCGGGAGCGCTGGCCGCAAAGGCAGCGACCCAGACGATTCCAATCGTGTGTGAGGTGGGTACGGACCCGGTCAAAGTTGGTCTAGTCGCGAGCCTCGCGCGGCCTGGCGGAAATCTCACAGGCGTGACGGTCGTCAGCGGTGAGTTGATGGCAAAGAATATTTCGTTGATGCATGAATTGGTGCCTGCGGCCGACCCGATAGCCGTTCTCTTCAACCCGGCCAATGCCGCCCAGACCGAAGTCGAAATGCGGGACGCGCAGGTTGCGGGGCGAACGCTCGGCTTGCGTTTGCTGACCCTGAATGCCAGCACTCCAGGCGAAATCGACCAGGCTTTCCGCACCCTCACAAACGAGCGGGCCGGCGCACTCGTGTTGGCCGGTGAAAATTTCTTTGTAGCCGAAAACGCCCACATCGTTGCTCTGGCGGCCCGTTATGCGGTGCCCACGATGTACTTCGACCACGACGCGGTTAAGTCAGGCGGTCTTGTCGGTTACGGCATTCCGAACGCCATAGAGGCATTTCGCGTGGTCGGCGGCTATGCCGGCCGCATTCTTAAGGGGGCGAAGCCCGCCGATCTGCCAGTACAACAGGCTACAAGAATCGACTTGGCACTCAATCTCAGAACAGCGAAAGCGCTCGGTCTTCAGGTGCCGACAGGGATTTTGCTGCGCGCCACTGAGGTCATCGAATAGGGAGGCGTTAGGAGGCGAAGCGATGCGACGGCGGGAATTTATCGTGGCGGTCGGCGGCGTGATCCTTGTGCGGCCGATGGTTGCGCGGGGGCAGCAGGCGTCAAAGCCGGTGATTGGCTACCTCTCCCTTGGCACGCCTGGGTCAGGCGCCGACAACGTTCCGGCTTTCCGCAAAGGCCTGAGCGAAATGGGCTATGTCGACGGGCGGAACTTGGAGATTGAATTCCGCTATGCGCACAACGACTTCAGCCGGCTGCCGGGGTTAGCTGCCGATCTGGTTCGCTCTCGGATGGCCGTCATCGTCGCGATCGGCACAGCTGCACCACTGGCCGCCAAAGCCTTGACCGGCACCATCCCAATCGTTTTCACCGCCGCCGGCGACCCGGTCCAATCGGGTATCGTGGCGAGCCTCAACCGGCCGGGCGGCAATGTCACCGGCATCAGCGTGATGAGTTCAGAGCTCGGGGCGAAGCGGCTCGGGCTCCTGCATGCCCTCTTGCCGGGTGCGGCGCTTTTCGCCGCACTCATCAATCCGGGCAGTCCGCAAGCCGATGGCGAGATCGCCGACCTTCAGGCAGCGGCTGCGGCCATCGGACGGCAAATCGAAGTGTTCTATGCCGGCACCAATGCCGAGATCGATACAGCCTTCGCGAATCTGGTCCAAAAGCGAACCGACGCACTCCTGGTCAGTCCTCAGTTTTTGTTCATCAGCCGTCGCGCTCAAATCCTTGCGCTCGCAACGCGCTACGCGGTGCCGGTGATCTATAACTCCCGCGACTACGTGGAAAATGGCGGGCTGATGAGCTACGGGCCGAACCAGTCAGACCCCCCTCGCCAACTCGGCATTTATACCGGCCGCATCCTCAAGGGTGAGAAACCGGCCGATCTGCCAATCATGCGCTCGACTAAATTCGAGTTCCTGATCAACTTGCAATCGGCCAAACTGCTCGGCATCGAAATCCCGCCGACGCTGCTCGCCCTTGCCGACGAGGTAATTGAATGAAGCAACGGGAGGTCATTTGTCCACGCGCGATTTGATGCCGCGCGCGAGTTAAGGGTTGTGGTTTCTCAATTTTCAACTCGATCCCAAGAAGCATCGCCGCTATGGGTCACGGGCGGAAAAACTCACAATGAGCAAACCCCTTCCGCAACGGCCCAACCAGCGGACCAAGTTTAAGTTGGCAAGGACTATTCTCCTGCGGGGCTAAAAGCTGTCGAAACTGCCTACGGTGAAAGGCGTGGGTTCCCTCAGATTTATCCGTTTGGGCTAACCATCTGTATTCATCGCTGAGCTAGGAATTTCAGTTGGGCCGCGCCTCGCCCCCAGAGCTTTTGGTCATGATACTGAGCTTCAGAGCCTTCGTCCTCGCGCCGCCTGTGGTGCCGATAGTCTACGCCGCCTTGTTCATGGCGGCTTCCGGCACTGCTGCGCCGGTCTTTGCCTTCCTGTTTGTGTTCATGCCTGCGGCCGTGTTCTCCTACGCCGTTACTCTTCTTTGCTTCCTACCATCGCTCTGGCTGTTGTCCCGCTTCGTGCGCCTGAGTGCGCCGGTGACCTGCGTCACCGGCACGACACTTGGTGCGCTTGTCTGGGTGCCGGTCTCGGTCCAAGTGTGGAAAGAAAGCGGTCCGGATTCCGGGCCGCCGATCCATCCTTGGCTCGACAGCTTCAGCGCCTGGCTCACCGACCCGCTGACCTTGCTCTTCCCGCTCGGTGGCTTGGTGACCGCAGCTTGTTATTGGAGACTGGCCCGGCCGCGAACAACACGCGACGCCGCCAGAACCGGGGTCACGCCGACGCGCTTTTGGGCGGCAGCCGCACTCGCCCCGCCGATCGTTCCAGTCGGTGTCGCTGGGGTCTACAACATCCTTCATCCGGTCGACGTGCCAGTGGTGTACTTCGCCTTAACGGCCACGGCAGCCGTTCTTTTCTCCTATACGGTCACGCTGCTGCTTTTCATGCCCGTGATCTGCCTGCTCTCAAAAATTATGCGTCTCACAGCGCCGCTCGCCTTTTTCGCAGGAGCGCTGCTCGGAGCCGTCGCCTACAAGCTGATTATGCTCGAAGGTTCGGCCGGCACCCAACCGACGAAGCAGAGCATGCTCCACATACTTCTGCCGGCATGGGCCGACCAAATGGTGTGGGCATTCCCCCTGGTGGGGCTAATCACGGCGGCGCTGTTTTGGCTATTCGCCTATGGTTTTGCCTGGGGCAGCGAGCAACGGCAGGCTTGAGAGAAGGCCACTCGCCTGGCCCTGCCGAAAATCGACCGTGGCGGTGAATGACGGCGCCCTCCGTCATGCGCCCGGCACAATGATGGTCAACGCCGCGTTTACCTTCCAGTCGGGTGGGTAACCTATAGGTGCTGCTCGGTCTACCTATCGGCTGCCTTGCCGGCCAGCCACAGCATCTCACCGGCGCGTCCGGGCCTTCCCCAGCTCCGGAATTGCCTGTGTGTGACGGCCGTCTACTCCGGTCCGCGGAATGCTAGCGGCAGTAGTGGCCATGGCATCGCGTATTGCCGTTTTCTTCGAACTTCGATCGCGCTAAGCTGGACTTAAGTGACAGTCGCTTCCGAAAAAGCGGGAGGAGTCGTTCGAATGTTCAAGAGGTCTTGGCTGTGGAGCGCAAGCCTGATTGCCTCGCTGGCAGGTGGCAACACCAAGAGCGTCGTCGCGGCAGAAGACCCCGTTATCCCGAATTTCGCATCGACTGAATTTGGCTGGCTGCTACAAGGTGGCATCGACTATCGGCCGATTCCCGGCAAGATGCGGCCAATTTCGACCGACCCGGCCTATCCCGCGCCGCAGGGTAATCAGCGCGGCGTGATGGAGCGAATGTCTGATGCCGAGAACGCAAATTTGAAGCCTTGGGCACGGGACATAATGCGCAAATACAATCAGGATGTATTGCAGGGGCACCGGGCCTTCTCCTCCCAAGCGCGATGCTGGCCCGGCGGCACGCCAGGTCAGTTACTTTTCCCGGCTGAGCCGGTCTACTTCATCCAAACTCCGAAGGAGGTGTGGATATTGTGGCAGCGTCAGCAGGAGGTACGCCGGATTTATTTGGACGTAGCTCATTCGTTCAATCCGAAACCTTCCTGGTTCGGGGAATCGGTTGGCCACTACGAAAATGGCGAATTGGTCGTAGATACCATGGGTTTTCTTGACAAACACGAATTCGATTTCGTGGACAATTGGCGCACGCCACACACCAAAGATATGCACGTGGTGGAACGGTTCAGGCTCCTTGATGGCGGCATGGGATTGGAAGCGACGGTTACCGTTGAGGACCCTGGTACATTCAATCAGCCTTGGTCTGGCACGGTGCGCTGGCAGCGGGTCAATCGCGGGCCTATAGCGGAATCGATCTGCGCAGAAAACAACGCGGCGTTTGAGAAATACTTCGTAAACCTCAAAGAATATCCGATGCCGGAGGCGAAAACGCTGGATTTCTAAATCGTCGATCGAGTTCTGTTGGCAGCTTAGGCGAGGTCCACAGCGAACCGCTTGAGGTCGCCGAGCGAGCAAAAAATCAGAGCGCCTTCGTGAGTGGCCCGCAACACCACGCGAGGCGCTTGGCCCGCCTCCAGTGCTTCTTGCCAGCGGGGGGCGCATAGACACCAGCGGTCCCCCGGCTTCAGGCCTCTGAACCCCAACTCGGTCCTGGGCGTCGAGAGATCATTCCCGGACGATTTGGAGAACTGAAGAAATTCAGCAGTCATGACGGCGCAGACGGTGTGGCTGCCCATGTCCTCTTGGCTCGTGTTGCAGCAGCCGTCGCGAAAGAAACCTGTCATTGGGGCTATCGAACAAATGTCGAGCCGATCGCCCAGGACATTTCGAGGTTCATTCGGTCGTCCGTCCCCACCCGCGCTATCATCCCTCAGCATTGCAGCCTCACTGATCGTCTGGAGTTACTCTTCACCGCTGGCCGATGTACCGCGATGCAGCTGAAAAAACGAGTGGCTTCTACGTTCGGTGATGATCCGCGAATTGACGGCGGACTACCGATTTCGTTTTTCTGGGCGGCGCCAGAGAGGTGGGGTGCCCGCAATTCCTACTTCGCCCGACCCAACGACATTCCGGGCGGTTATATTACCTTGCCATGCTGGTCGTTTAATTTCGCCAAAATAAACCGATACATGATGTGCAGAGATATAATTATTATACCGACTGAAAAAAATAATTTGAAATAGTGATTGACCAAACTACGATAGTTATTAATATTAGTTTGTCTCGACGTACTAAATTAACGTCGAACAAACTGAGCGTGCATGCGAGCGGCTGCAACCGCCCACATGCACTAACCCGCAACATGGAGTTAGGCCATGTCACAGGCTAATCTTATCGTATCCCAAAAACGCGACCTTTACAGCGCCGTCACGGCGCGCATTCTGGCGCAACTTGAAGCTGGCGCCGCGCCCTGGATCAAGCCATGGTCCGCAACTGCCGGCGCAAATGTGCCATGCAACGCCGCGACCAATCGGCCTTATTCAGGCTGTAACGTCATCCTGCTATGGATGGCGCAATCGGCGGGGTACCGCACGCCGCGCTATCTCACTTTCAAACAGGCTCAGGAGCTTGGCGGCCACGTGCGCAAGGGCGAGCACGGCACGAAAGTGTATTTCGTCAAGCAGTTGCAAGTCCGTGACAGCTCGGAGGATGGCAGCGAAGGCGATGCGCGCGTTATCCCGATGCTGCGCGAGTACACGGTTTTCAATATTGACCAATGCGAAGGCTTGCCGGAGCGCGTCACCGCACCGGGCAAGGTCAAGCCGCGCAATGGCGACGAACGCGACGTAACGATTGACGAATTTCTGTCGTGCAGCGGAGCCGATATCCGCGAAGGCTTCGGCGAGGCATACTACCGGCCGGGCGACGACTACATCAGCATGCCGGCATTTGCCGCCTTCAAGAGTGCCGCCCACTTTTACGGCACGGCATTTCATGAACTCGGGCATTGGGCCGGGCACAAATCGAGGCTTGACCGCGATTTGCGCAGCCGGTTCGGCGAGCGTGCCTACGCGGCCGAAGAATTGGTGGCCGAACTGTGCGCGGCGTTCCTTTGCGCCGAGTTCTCGATCGACGGCGACTTGCGCCACGCCGGTTACATCCAATCGTGGATTGGCCTCTTGAAGGCGGACAGCCGCGCTTTTTTTACCGCGGCGAGCCGGGCGCAAGCCGCCGCGGACTATCTGCGCGGCCTTGCGCTGCGCGATCGGCAACCGGCCATGGCCGCGTGAAGGGGGCAGCGGTGTCCACCTTCGCCGCCCGCATGCTTGAAGCCAAGCAAAACAAGATGGACCGCCGCAATCGCGGCGAGTCCATCGGCACTCATCGAAATCGGCCGCTCACCGCGGCCGAACGCGCGCAAGCCGACCCCGAAGTGGGATCATGGTGGCGACTGCTCGTCGAAACGAGGCTTGCTTGGCGCCACGCGCGCACGGATGCGATCGAAGCATTCCGTTATCGCACTCACGAAATCCGCGGTGACAGCCTCGAAATCCCGTTCTGACGTATTTCGGGCCGGCGGCGCCAACCGCCGGCCATGTCACCGTGGCTCGACGAAGCCAGTCAGAACACCGCGGAGCACGTGGAGACGAAAAGACGTTGCTACGGCGCTCGCCCACCTTTTCCGTGCCCGCTGCAAAGGCGATCGCTTCCGGATCGCATGGGGGTTGAAGCGGCTGCGATCCGGTAGAGGCAAGCCCAAAGTGGACTCGGTGATTGCTATGTGATTGCTGGACGGAATTACAGCCGCATTCAGACCCAAGCAAATCATTGATTTCACTGGTGCCGGCTGAGGGATTCGAACCCCCGACCCCGTGATTACAAATCACGTGCTCTACCGACTGAGCTAAGCCGGCACTTGTTCACTCGACTTTTCCCGCGGCGTGTTTTCCGTTGCAATTCGAAGCCGTCTGTCGCCAACCGGATGCGGCTTGCGGAAGGACCGAATGATGGCGAAGGCTACCATCAACCGGCGCAACAGGTGAGATGGAAAATGACGCGGGGGCCAGCATGGCGTAAGAATCCGCAGGCAATTAAACCTAGCTGATGAATTCGCATGACATATGACGAGCGAACCGCGCAGCGGGTGCGGAAGGTTCTTTCGGCGGAGCCTCATCTGGTCGAGAAGAAGTTGATGGGCGGGCTTTGCTTCATGGTGAACGGAACCATGTGCTGCTCCGTCAGCGCCAAAGGGGGCCTTTTGGTCCGTGTCGATGCAGCGGAGCGCGAATATGCGCTGGCGCAGCCTCACGTAGAACCCATGGAAATGGGGCGCCGGACAATGGCCGGCTTCGTCCGCATCCTTCCCGACGGCTATCGCTCGGATGCGACACTCAGGACATGGATCGCGCGCAGTCTTCACGTCGTGGCGACTCTGGCGGCCGAGCCGCCGCCGCGCAGGTCTCGCAATCAGCGGTCTCGCCTCGGCGGCAAATGACAGGCGCCGGCAGGAGCGGTCACGTGCATTGGCGAGTGGGCATGGCAGCCGGCCTTCGAACGCCGGGCCTGAGGTATTTTGTGCCCACATGCTGTAAGCACGGACCGACGACCGAAGCTGGCCCTCAACGCGCGAGTCAAAATGCCCGGAGCGGGAACCGACCACACCAAGCCGTGGACGGCCCTTGAGGGGCCGATCATCATCCTGGTCGAGCCTCAGCTTGCCGAGAATATTGGCACCACCGCGCGGGCGATGGCGAATTTCGGCCTCGCCCGGCTCCGGCTCGTGCGGCCACGCGAGGAATGGCCAAACCTGCGGGCGCGCCGCGCCGCTGCAGGGGCCGATGCCGTCCTTGAAGCCGCCACGCTCCATGACAGCGTGGCGCTGGCGCTCGCCGATTGCAGCTTCGTGCTGGCGACCACCGCGCGGGCGCATGACCAAGCGAAACCGGTGATCGGTCCGGCCGACGCCGCGCGCGAAATGGCCCCACATATAAAGTCAGGGGAGATGGTGGCGGTGCTGTTCGGCCGCGAGCGCTTCGGCCTCACCAACGAAGAAGTCGGGCTCGCGGATCGCATCGTCACCTTCCCGGTCAATCCCGCCTTCGCCTCGTTGAACCTCGCGCAAGCGGTGCTCGTCGTCGCCTATGAGTGGTTCACGCTCGTCGGCGGCGGAGCGCTGCCCTTCGAAACGTCGCGTCGGTCCCCGCTGGCCGGCAAGGAGCAGATGTTTGCGTTTTTCGCCACCCTGGAACGCGAACTCGAAAAGGTCGAGTTCTTCCGTCCCGCGGAAAAGCGCGCGACGATGACGATCAACCTGCGCAACATTTTTGCCCGAATGGAGCTCAGCCAGCAGGACATCCAGACCTTGCACGGCGTCATCACCGCCATCGCCGAGGGCCGCAAGGGACCCGCGCAAGGCGGCATTTTGGACGGCCGCGAGGCCGGCCTGCTGCGCCAGCTTCTCGCCGAGCATGGCGGCGGCCGGGTGCCTGGCGAGCGCGGCCCGGTGCGCGGCCTGTCCCGCCTGCTCAGGCGAAATCCGACAACGGCCGAGCGCGCCTTGTGGGACGCGCTGACCCGCGACCGCCGCTTCGCCGGCCGCGGCTTCAAGCGGCAGGTGCCGATCGGCCTGCATATCGTCGATCTGGTGTCCTTCCCGTTGCGCGCCGTCGTCAACCTCGTCGCGGCCGGCGAGAGCGCGGAGGCCACGCGCGCCCGTGCCGAAAAGACGAGCTATCTCTTGGCACGGCATTACCAAGTCTTCGAAGTCGAAGAGGCCGTGGTCGAGAAAGGCCTCGCAGCCGTACTCGACGGCCTCGCCAGCCGGCTCGAGTTGTCCGGCGCTTCAGCTGACACATAGCTTGACAAGGTCGCCGGCGCGGCACTCGAGGTGGCAGCCCGCGAGGCGGGCATCCGTTTTCATATGGCCGAACACGGCTTTGGCCGCCGGCCCGGCGCTTTGCCTGATCGCCGCAACAGCGGCCGAAGAAAACGAAGGCGATCCGCATCGGGATCATCGGAACACAGGCCGGCGTAAATCATTCCGCAGCTGGGCTGCGCAGATCAAAACGCGAGGGAGGTGCCGCCGCCTGGCAAGAGCGAGGCGGCCTGATCAAAAAAGAAAGTATCCCTGTTCGACCCCTGTTTCCTGTGTCACAATCAAGTATAAATCCGTGGCCCGGTATGAAACTCGCTAGGTGGTGGCTGATATGAAACTCGCTGGATGGCTTATCGGCATTTCGTGCGCCGTCGGTATCGTTTCGGCCGACTCCAAGGCCTTCTCCCAACCCGCGAACCAGGTCGCGCAGCATCCCGAATCGCAGTTGTCCACCATTCAGCTCTACTGCTTCGGTTGCCACAACGAGGCCGTTGGCGCCGGTAACCTCTTTTTGGACCAGCTTAGCGCCGAGTCCGTGCCCCAACATCCCGAGATCTTCGAGAAAGTCGTGCGCAAATTGCGCGGGCGCCAGATGCCGCCGCCCGGCATGCTCCAGCCCTCGCAGGAGGAAGTCGACGCGCTGATTGGCTGGCTCGAGAGCACGCTCGACAAAAGCAGCAAGGCGCACCTTGCGGGCCACGTTCCCGTCGAGCGCTTGAACCGTACCGAGTATGCCAATGCCGTGAAGGATCTTCTGGCTGTGGAGATCGATCCCAACCAGTACCTGCCGGCCGACATCGCGGTCGAAGGCTTCAGCAACATCGCTGCGGCGTTGACCGTGTCACCCGCCTTCCTGGAGCAGTACGTCAATGTCGCGCGGGTCGTCTCGCGCATGGCAGTGGGCAAGCCGGTGCCAGAGGTCGTCAAAGCCTCTTTCCCTCCCCCCGCCACCGGCGACCAGGATGGCTATGTGGACGGCATGCCGCTTGGTACGCGGGGCGGCACGAGGTTCGAATACACGTTCCCGGCGGACGGGGAGTACCGCGTCACGATCTCTGACCTCGATTTCGGGCTCTACCCACGCGGGGTCGAGAACGAGACAACCGTGGTCGTGCTGATCGATCGCAAGGAAGTCTTCCGGGAAAAGGTCGGCGGTGACGCGGATCGCGAGTTCGTGGATCGCGGCGGCGGTGCACCGGCGGGCGCCAAGCTCATGGCAGCGGTTCGCCAATATCCCCATGCAGGTGACGGCCGGCATGCACGAAGTCGTCGGTGACGTTCGTCGAGCGCTCCCGTGTGGCAACCGATGACCTGATTGCGGGCGGCACCCAGTATTCTGGGTTTGCTTTCAAGGGGTATCTGCGCCTGCCGCGCATCGTTGGGTCCATACAGCTCGTGGGGCCGTACGCGGCCACGGGCCCCACGCGCACACCCAGCCGGGAGAAGTTATTAATCTGCAAGCCCGAAGTCCCCGAGCAAGAACGCGCCTGCGCCGAGCGCATCACTCAAGATCTTGCCGGGCGTGCCTTCCGCCGGCCCGTCACCAAGGAAGACATGGACGAGCTGATGGCCTTCTACGACGCCGGCCATGAAGGATCCGGCGGATTCAACGCCGGGATCGAACAGATGGTGACTGCGGTTCTGGTGAGCCCGGATTTTCTCTATCGCGGAATCGCCCGGCCGCAGAAAGACGCGAAATTCTATGCGCTGAGCGATCTGGAGCTGGCCTCGCGTCTGTCTTTCTTCTTGTGGAAGCGGTCCCCCGACGATGAGCTGCTCAAGCTTGCGAACAAGGGCGAACTGCGGCGTCCCGGCGTACTGGACGCCCAGGTGCGGCGTATGCTGGCCGCTCCGCAGGCCGAGACGCTGGTGACGGATTTCGCGCTCCGCTGGCTCGACCTCCTCGAGGTCAACAAATTCGATTGGGATCGGCAAATCTTCCCCGAATTCAATGCCGAACTGCGCCAGGATTTCTCGACCGAAATCGACCTCTTCCTGCGGAGCATCCTGCTTGAAGACAAGAACGTGCAGGAGCTGTTGACGGCCGACTATACCTTCCTCAATGAAAGGCTGGCGAAACACTACGGCATCACAACGGTGCACGGCGCGCAGTTCCGCCGCGTCCATCTTGAGGACGAGAATCGCTATGGCCTTCTCGGCAAGGGCGCCGTGCTGTTGCACACCTCCTATGGCAACAGGACTTCGCCGGTGGTGCGCGGCGCCTGGGTTCTCGACAAACTCCGCGGCACGCCGCCAGCGCCGCCGCCGCCGAATGTAGTGACGGACCTGAGCACGCCGCCGGGCGCACAGCCGAAGACCATGCGCGCGATGCTCGAGCAGCATCGCGCCAATCCGACCTGCAACATGTGCCACGGGGTGATCGAACCCCACGGACTGCCGCTGGAGCACTTCACCGTCACCGGGCAGTGGCGCGACGTCGATTGGCAGGCCAATGCCCCCATCGATTCGAAGGTGGCAATGCCAGACGGCAGGGAAATCGAAAGTCCGGCGGACCTACGCCGCGTCCTGTTGAGCCGCCCCGGCCAGTTCGTCCAGGCGCTGACCGTGAAGCTCATGATGTACGCGCTGGGCAGGGAGGTCGCGCCTTATGACATGCCGCAGGTCCGGGCGATTGTGCGCGATGCGGCCAAGAATGATTACCGCTTCTCGTCGATCGTGGCAGGGATTGTATCGAGCGATGCATTCCGCATGCAGGCACTGGAGGACTAAAGACCATGTATCTGACCAGAAAGCATCTTTCTCGCAGGACGTTGCTCAAAGGCACGGGTGTGGCCGTCGGACTGCCGTTGCTCGATGCAATGATCCCGGCCGCGACCGCGCTCGCCAAGACCGACGCCGCGCCGAAGCTGCGGGTGGGCTTCTTCTATATTCCCCACGGCGCGGTCATGGGGAACACGAAGCATGGGAAGGACATGGATCACTGGACCCCGAGCGGGGCCGGCGCGGATTTCAAACTCAGCCCAATTCTCGAGCCGCTCGAGAAGCACAAGCACGCCGTGATTTCGCTCTCCAATCTCGAGAACAAGGCCAGCGTCGCCTCCGTGCACAAATACAACCCGGCGACCTGGCTCAGCGGTGTCAAGCCCGATCTCAAAGCGCCCGGTCCCAGCATGTCTGCGACGATCGACCAGATCATCGCAGGGCGCATCGGTCAGGAGACAGCGCTGCCGTCGATGGAGGTCTGCTCGGAGGGAGAAACCCAGGCGGTCGCGTGCGAGGCTGGATTCGGCTGCCTCTACAGCTCCACCTTGTCGTACCGGAATGCAAACTCGCCGTTGCCGATGGAGTCCAACCCACGCAAAGTTTTCGCACAGTTATTCGGTGAAGGCGCGACGGCGGAAGAGCGCGTGGCCGTTATCAGGCAGAAACGGAGCATCCTTGATTTCATCGCCGACCGTACCCGGGCGCTGCAACAGGAGCTGGGCCCGGGCGATAAAGTGCTCCTCGACGGCTACCTGGACACGGTACGAGAGATCGAACGGCGCGTTCAGCTGGCGCAGAACCGCGATCTGTCGGGCGTGGAGGCGCCCGAGATACCTGTGGCCGAGCAGGATATGGCGATCGACAAGGAGGTGCGGCTGTTGTTCGATCTGGTCGCGATTGCCTATCAGGCCGATCTCACGCGCGTGGCCTCCTACATCATGATCGGCGAGGGCACGAACCGGACCTATAATCACATCGGCGTGCCGGACTCCTTCCATCCGCTGTCACATCATGCCGATTATGTCGATCGGCTTGAAAAGCTGGTCAAGATTCAGCGCTATCACATGGAGCGGTTCGCGGAGTTCGTCGCGAAACTCGCCGCCACACCCGACGGCGAAGGCACGCTGCTCGATAACTCCATGTTGCTCTACGGCTCCAACATGTCCAACAGCAACCTGCACAGCAATTATCCGTTGCCGAACATCCTGGTCGGCGGCGGCGCCGGCGCGCCTCAAGGGGGGACGGCAGATCGAGCTGCCCGAACGCACGACGATTTCCAATCTGCACCTCACGCTGCTGAACAAGGCGGGTTTGGAGATGAAGAGCTTCGGGGACAGCACCGGCGTGATCGCCGATGTCTGAACGCTCGGGACACCCGGCCATGAACCGCAGGGCAATACGTGAGAGGTGCGTTGGGCGGCGTCCTGGGTCTGACCCTGCCGCCCTTCGCGCGCTCCGCTTTCTCCCAAGAAAGCCCCGCTGTCGTCCCGGTGAGCGAGGGTTTCGTGATGCTCACCGGCGCCGGGGGTAATGTCCTGGTGCGGACGGCAAGCGCCGGTCAGGTGCTGGTGGACAGCGGCGCTGCCGCGTTCACCGATGCGGTGCTTGCGCGAACCTGCGCGGGCTGCCGGGCGCAGGCCGTGCCACGACTGTGTTCAACACGCATTGGCACCGGGAGCAGGTGGGCGGAAACCTCGCCTTCGGGCGGTCGGGGGTGACGATCATCGCTCACGAAAAGACCCGGGCGCATCTGGCGACGGATTATTACCTGCAGAACGAGGACCGGTACGAGAAAGCGCTGCCCGCAGCGGCTCGCCCGACCGTGACCTTTTTTACCGGCGACCAGACCCTCGCCGGCGATGAGCGGATCGAGTACGGCCATCTGCTCGAGGCCCACACCGACGGCGATATCTACGTATTCTTCCGGGACGCGAACGTGCTGGCCGCGGGTGATGCCATCTCGCCGCTGCAAGGATCCCGCGCTTGACTGGTTCGGCGGCGGCTGGCTGGGCGGGCGCGTCGATGCGCAGGAAAAACTCTTGAAACTCAGCGATGAGAAGACGCGGATCGTGCCGAGCTACGGTCCGGTGGTGGGCCGCGCCGAGCTGCAGGCCGAGTTCGACATGACGCGCATGCTCTTCGATCGCATGCTTGATCTCCTCAGGCAGGGCATGAGCGCACAAGACATGCTCGATGCTGGACTTATGAAGGGTCTGTCTCGGACCTTCCGCGACCCGTACAGGTTCGCCTACGACGCCCATAAGGGCTATTGGGCGCATCACAATTCTCTCACACCGGATGTGCTCTGATGGACACCGCTATGAAGCGTGCCATTTTCGCGGTCGTTTTTTGCCTCGCAGCAGCGGGCACCGCTGCCGCCGCCGATGACACCCTCGCCGGTCTGATCCAGGCCGGTCATCGGGACGCTGCGCTCAAGAGCATTGCCGCGGGCGCCGATGTGAACGCAGCCCAGGGAGACGGTACAACGCCGCTGCACTGGGCGGTCTACAAGATCGACGCCGATCTTGCCCACGCGCTGCTCGAGCGCGGGGCGAAGCCCGATGTCATCAACAATTACGGCTCGAGCCCTTTGGCGGAGGCGGTAAAGGTTGGAAATGCTCGCCTGGTCGAAATGCTGCTCGATGCAGGCAGCAACGTAGAGGTGCCGAACCAAGAGGGCCAGACGGCCTTGATGCTGGCCGCGCGCGCGGGATCCTTGGACGTTGCCGAGCTGCTGGTGCGCCACGGCGCCAATGTCAATTCACGAGAAAAATGGCGCGGCCAGACGGCGCTGATGTGGGCGGCGGACGCACGCTCAGCCGAGCTGACGCGGTTTCTCATCGACCATAAGGCGGACGTCAATGCCCGGGCGCTGGCCAACGACTGGCCGAGCCAGTTGACCGGCGAGCCGCGCAACCAGTATCGCCCGACCGGCGGCCTGACACCGCTGCTCTATGCGGCGCGCTCGGGATGTACGGATTGCGTGCAAGCGCTGCTGGACGCCGGCGCGGATCCCAACCGGCCGAACCCCGACGGTGTGACGCCGCTGATGGTGGCCATCGACAATTTCGCATTCGACACGGCAAAGCTCCTGTTCGAGCGCGGCGCCAATCCGCATCTGTGGGATTGGTGGGGCCGCACCGCGCTGTACACGGCGATCGACATGAATACGTACAGTCTGGATGCTTACGCAGAACGCACCGGGCCGCCCATCGTGACGACGAAGACCACCGCGATCGAGCTCGCACGACTGTTTCTCGACGCCGGCGTCAACCCCAATCCTCAGTTGAACATGCATCGGCCCGGGCGCGGCGGCAACTCCGGCCGCTTCGCCGACGAGATCATAACCACCGGCGCCACGCCCATGTTGCGCGCCGCCGGGGGGACAAGACAGCGAGGCCGTGCGGCTGTTGCTGGAATACGGAGGGCGTGTCGACGTGCCCAACGCGATGGGCGTGACGCCGCTGATGGCCGCCGCGGGGCTAGGCATGGAACTCAGCCCGCGCTTCAATCCCAGCGCCAATGATGCGCAGGATCGCTCGATCGCGACGCTCGAAATCCTGTCGGCGGCGGGCGCCGACGTGAATGCGCGGATCACCGACGTCACGAGCAGGACCGCGCGCATGGGGCGTGGCAGCACGCTGCCGGAGCGGGGCGGGCAGAGCGCGATATTCGGCGCGGTGCAATGGGGCTGGCCCCGCGTGGTCCAGTATCTGATCGATCACGGCGCGGAAGTCGCCGTCATGGATGACCGCCGCGTGTCGCCGCTCGACGCGGCTTTGGGGCGGGCCGGCAGCGCGGACAATCACCCCTCCGCTGAGGTCGCTAAGATACTCCAGACGGCAATCGGCCATTAGAACGGTTTCCGATCATATTGAAGCGCGGCGCGTCGGGCGGGCAAAATCGCCCGCCGCCTCCCTTCCATTGGCATAGCGCTGAAGCGGTTCAGAGGAGACGGCCTGCCAGGCTGGAGGGTTCAGCTCCGGACACTCCCGGAGCAACCCCGGTTCCAAGGCCACTCGGATCGGCGCTTCTGCATCGGAATCCGATGTGCTATCGCTGTGCCCGGCGCAGCCCTGGGAAGGGGCCCAGACGTGCCATTAACCTTGAAACTTCAGGCGCTTGCACCCTAAACTCAACGATCATGACCTATCTCGCCAAACCCAAATTCCATCATCCCGGCCTGCCGAAGAACGAGCTCGGCTATACCCACCGCGACTACGAGGGGAAAATCTCGACCCTGTGCGCGGGCTGCGGGCATGATTCCATCACTGCGGCGATCATCGAAGCCTGCTTCGAGCTGTCCATCGAGCCGCACCGGGTCGCAAAGATTTCCGGCATCGGCTGCTCGTCGAAGACGCCGGATTATTTCCTCGGCAACTCGCACGGCTTCAATTCGGTGCATGGCCGCATGCCCTCGGTGCTCACCGGCGCAAACCTCGCCAACCGCGATCTCATCTATCTCGGCGTCTCCGGTGACGGCGATTCCGCCTCGATCGGCGTCGGCCAGTTCGTCCATGCGATCAGGCGCGGCGTCAACATGGTCTACATCGTGAGAACAACGGCGTGTACGGCCTCACCAAGGGCCAGTTCTCCGCCACCGCCGACCGCGGCTCGAAATCCAAGAAGGGCGTCGTCAATGCCGACAGCGCGATCGACATGGTGGCGATGGCGCTGCAGCTCGGCGCCTCCTTCGTGGCGCGGTCGTTTTCCGGCGACAAGACTCAGCTCGTCCCCATCGTCAAGGCGGCGATCGAGCATCAAGGGTGCCGCCTTCATCGATGTGATCAGCCCCTGCGTGGCGTTCAACAATCATGCCGGGCTCGACCAAGAGCTTCGATTATGTGCGCGAGCACAATGAAGCGGTGAACCGGCTCGACTTCATTAGCGGGCGCGATCCCGATCACGTCGATTATGCGCCGGGCACGGTGCAGACGGTCGAACAGCACGACGGCACCACGCTGGTCCTGCGCAAGATCAATGCGGATTATAACGTCCATGACCGGCTGGCGGCGATGAACTTCCTCCAGCATCACGCCGCCAAGGGGCAGGTGGTAACCGGGGTGCTCTATCTCGACGGGCAACCGGAAGATCTGCATCACCATCTCGACACCTGCGAGACGCCGCTGAACGCGCTTTGCGAACTGGAGCTTTGCCCGGGGGCCGGGGCGTTGGAGCAGATCAATGCGAAGCTTCGGTAATCGTTGACGGTCGCGTGGTCGCAATTCATAGAACGACAATCAGCGTCGCGCTGCGGTCGGCTCTCTCAGGACAGTGAGAGAGCCCATCGCGATTTGCGCATAGCGCAGCACCCGCTTATGCAGCGTTTGCATTGGAAACGAAAAATCCGTTGCAGCAGCGATGCCCGAAGTGTTAGCTGACGCTGCTGATTTTGCCGGCCGCTGAGCATGCCGGCGTCGCCGTGTCGTGAAGATCGCTTCGGCGATAGCGGGTGCAGCGATTGAACCTGCGGCCCCGGCAGCCGGCACTTCACAGCTACTTCGTTGCACAGCAAACGCACGCGGCGCAGCCCGTTTCATCCCTTTGCGAGCAATTCCCCCATTGGTCCAACCAACGTCAGCCGCACAGACTGTCTCCGCCCCGCCGACGCGACCCTCGTTCGCGGCACTGCGGCACTCCGGCTATCGCGCCCAGTTCATCACCTACATCGTTGCGATGATGGCGGACAATATCGAACACGTCATCAGCTACTGGGTCGTGTTCCAAAAGTTTCACTCCCCAGCGCTCGCCGGCTTTGCGGTGCTGTCGCACTGGCTGCCATTCCTCGCCTTCTCTGTCGCGGCCGGCGCTCTCGCCGACCGGTTCGATCCGCGGCGCATCATCCAGTGCGGTATGGGACTGTTCATCATCGCGTCGCTTGGCTGGGGCTATTTTTTCCTCACCGATTCGCTGCAGATGTGGCACGCCATGGTGCTGCTGATCATTCATGGCTGCGCCGGCGTGCTGTGGCAGACCCCCGGCCAGCTCCTGCTCTATGACATTGTGGGTCCCGAGGATCTCCCGAGCGGCGTCCGGCTCAACGCGACAGCGCGTTACCTCGGCGTCCTGGTCGGTCCCGGCGTCGGAAGCGTCATCCTGCTGGCGCTTGGACCTTCATACGGCATCCTGCTCAACACGGTGTTCTACCTGCCCTTGATGCTGTGGCTGGTGAATGCGCCTTACGGACCGCGTTTCCGCAAGGGAAAGCCGCCCCCGCGACGCGCCGTGCGCGGCTTCGCGGACATCCGACAGGCGATGCGCGATATCGCTGGCGAGCGCATCATCGTATCGATGGTGATTCTCGCCGGCTGCGCCTCGTTCCTGGTCGGAAACGCCTACAACGCGCAACTGCCAAGCTTCGCTGACGATCTCGGCCACGGCAATCCAGGACTCGCCTATAGCATGCTGCTCGCGGGCGACGCTGCCGGCGGCCTCATCGCCGGGGTGGTTCTTGAAGGCGGAGGTTTGCTCAAGGCCGACCCACGCACCGCCATTGTGCTGGCACTGTTATGGTGCTGCGCGCTGATCGGGTTTGCCGCCGCGCAATACTACGTCCTGGCGCTGATGCTGCTATTCCTGGCCGGCTTCCTTGAACTTTCGTTCAATGCGATGGCGCAGACGCTGGTCCAGCTCAACGCACCTCCACAGGCGCGGGGACGCGTGCTCGGCCTCTTTAATATGGCGAGCCTTGGTTCGCGCACCTTCAGCGGCATCACCGTCGGCCTCTTGGGCAGCGTCATCGGCGTGCACTGGTCGCTCGGGTTTTCTGCACTGGCGATGCTTGCGATCTCCGGCGGGCTGCTCAGGATGAGGCTGCGGTAGCGCCGGCTTCCATACTGCCGGCAACTGCGGAACTCGTCTGGCGGCTAGCCACGATCCCGTAAAGTTGCAGACTTTTCGGACAAGATCGTGCGCAAAATCAACACGCATCCGTCGTCGAGCGCAGTCCGCGACGGATGCGCAAAACAGAATTGAGCGGGAGGCGATTTAAACTGAACGCATCCCGCTCTAATGCGGTCAGCGTTGCGCCGCGCCAAGGGTGTCGGCCACCTTCGCGCCGCGTGACCCTATCGGCTTCGGCGCTCCCGTCGTCGTGTCGCGCGAGGTTTGATGTTCCATCTCAGCGTCGAGCCTCGGCGCCGAGCAGGATGACGATGGTCGAAAGCCAGAGCCACACCATGAAGCCGATCACCGCGCCGAGTGAACCATAGGTCGCGTCATAACTGCCGAAGTTCGCCGCGTACCAGGAAAAGAGGACGGAGACGATGATCCAGGCGAGCGCCGCAACAAAGCTTCCCCAACTGATCCACCGCCATTTCGGCTTGGCGCGGCTCGGCCCGAACCGGTAGAGCGCGGCGATGGCCAGGACGATGAGGACGAACAGAACCGGCCAGCGGCCGAACCTCAAAATCAGCTCCGCCGCTCCGCCAAGGCCCACATAGCCAAGAATGACTGGGACGGCGACCACAGCCGCCACGGCAAGGAGCGCAAAGGCCAGTGCCAATAGGGTGAATGTCAAAGAAATTAGGTTGAGCCTGATCAGGCCGCGTTTCTCCTCCTCGTTGTAAACGAGGTTGAGGGCATCGAAAATCGCCTTGATCCCGGCATTCGCGCTCCACAACGACACCAGCAGGCCGAACGCGAAGGTGAGACCCAGCGTGTTCTTGCCATGCGAGGCAATCCGATTCATCTGGTCGCGGATCACGTCGAGCGCACCACTCGGCAGAAATCCTGAAAGATTGTCGAGATTTGCCGAAATGGTGGAGGGATCGGCGAAGAGGCCATAGATCGCGACGAGCGCCGCGATTGCGGGGAAGATGGCAAGTATCGAATAGAACGTCACCCCGGCCGCAATGGCAATCACACGGTCCTTGCCGACATTCTGGTAGATGCGAAGGAAGATGTCTTTCCAGCCGGTGAGGGGGATATCCGATGGTGAGTCCGCGCGGCGTCCGCGGCCGTGCTCGTTCCTTGCCGCAGCCGGTGCGTTTTGGTCGTTCTTGGACGAGGCGGGCGGCCGCTGCTTATCCTCGCGAACTGTGGATGCCTGCGCGCCGCTGACTCCGCCCGAAGTCCTCTCGTTCCAACTCAGCCATCTCACGCCCGCCTGTCTCTCAGCTCCATCCGAAACCGAAGCAAACTTTCAGAAGGGACCGTGAATTGATGTGCGAAATGGGGGCCGAGTAGTAGAAACTAACCCGCTTCCCTTCGCAACCATGAGTTTTCCCGATTTAAACGTGTTCCGAGCAAAAAAGGTCCAGGACTGTTTTCGTTCCTGAGAGACCCACGCGCTACCACCGATCGGAGAGCGCGCCGGCAAAATGGCCTGCAATGCCCCCCCTCCGCCATGGTCAGGCTTTGCCAGGCTTTGCCAGGCTTTGTTCGGGCTTGCTAGGCTCTGCCAACCTGCAATCATCTGGTCGTCCGAGCACCGCGTCATTGCGCAATGCGCTTGCCTCGGAACCATTGCGAACACGCTTCCGTTCCACCTTGTCGCCTCCGGACGGTCAGTTGCGACGCAAGCTGTATCGGTCCGCGATTGGCGGCCTCGCATCAAATCGCAAACAGGAAGGTTTTCCAATGTACCACCACGTGAAGAAACTCATGTACACGGTTCGCGTCGACGCACCGGATCCCAAGTTCGGGAACATGTTGCTCGAGCAGTTCGGAGGCGCCAATGGAGAGCTCGCTGCGGCGATGCAATACTCGATCCAAGGCCTGAACTGCGAAGACCCCGACAGAAAAGACCTTCTAATGGACATCGGCACCGAAGAATTGAGCCACCTTGAGATCGTCGGTTCGCTTGCCCGCATGCACCTGAAGCCGATGAAGTTTGCCCGCGATGCCGCGGAGGCCGATCCCCTGATCGCGATCGCCGGAGGCGGCGGTGTCAGCCTGTTCAATTCCATGGGCAATCCGTGGACCGCGGATTACTTGAAGATCACCGGCGAACTGGATGTCGACCTGCGCAGCAATATCGCGGCCGAGGCCCGAGCCAAGATTGTCTACGAACGACTGATCAACTTCTGTGAGGACGCCGGTACCAAGGATGCGCTTCAGTTCCTGATGACCCGCGAAATCACGCACATGAAGGCCTTCACGGCGGCGCTGGAGAGCCTGGGCAAGCCGCGCTTCGCAATCGGGCGCATCGCGCCGACCGCTGGATTGGTCAACCAGTTCTTCAATGATTCGACCGGCGAAGGCGATCACGGCGAGATCGACACCCGCGGTCCATGGAATGAGGGCGATAGCTGGGAATTTGTGCACGCTCCGGCGCTGCAGGAGATGGGCGGCGAGAATGGCGCCGAAACGCCGATCCACGCCGAAAGCTCCGATCCTGCTCAGTCGGGTCCGCTGCAGGACCTCCTTATGGAGCAACTCGGCGACCTTCTTCACGCCGAAAAGCAGTTGCTGAAAGCGATTCCGAAAATGGCCAAGGCGGCGCACGTCGGCCACTTGCAAAAGCTGTTCGAGCAGCATTTGCAGGAGACGCAGCAGCAGGTCGGACGGCTGGAGGACTGCTTTGAAGCACTTGGGAGCAAGGCGCGCACAAAGCCCTGCAAAGGCATGATGGGCCTGATCGAAGAGGGCGAAGAGGTGATCAAGCATGGCGAGGAAAAGGAGGATGTGGTCGGGGACCTCGCTCTTATTGCGGCAGCACAGCGCATCGAAAACTACGAAGCCTCAGCTTATACCACCGCCCGCAACCTTGCTCAGCAGCTGCATAATTCGGCTGTCGTCCAGCTCTTGAATGCTTCCCTTGCAGAGGAGGAGAACGCCGATCAGCTTTTGAACCAGGTGGCGCAGTCGCTGATGTCCGTCGCGAAAATGCCGGCCGCCGTAGAATAACGACAGAGAGGAGAGTTGCAGCATCGCTTCCCTCAGCCCGTGGAACCGGGACACGGGCAACAGCTTCAGACCGGCAACAGGGGTAACAGTTCATCCAACTGATCGGCAGGCAAGACCGCGGACGGTTGGGTGAACTGAACCTGGCACGGCGCTGATCGATGCATCGCCTCGTTGCCAATCGGGACCCGATCCGGACGTGCTCTCTTAGCTTGCTCCTGGTGAACGGGATGCGGGACAATTTGAAAACACCCGCCGGTTCGTTCCCATTGATTTTTTGGGCATGATCTTTGTCCGAACTCTGCAGTTTCGGGATCATACGCAGAATTAATCCGATGCCGCAGACTTATACCTTCCGGTGCAATGGAACCCGAGGGTCCCCCACATCGTTCTGAAGGGTCCCTCGGTGCAGGAACACGAAAAAATGGACGCACGCGTCGATGCCGCTTCGCCTTTGGTGAAGCGGCGGTCACGGATATGGGAAGGTCACGCTTTTCCGCTTGGCGCGACGTGGACTGGGCTCGGGGTGAACTTCGCGCTGTTTTCCGCGCATGCCACCAAGGTCGAACTGTGCCTGTTCGATGACCAGGGCGAGAAAGAGGTCGAGCGGATCGAATTGCCTCAATTCACCGATGAGGTCTGGCACGGCTATCTGCCGGACGCTCGCCCCGGCACGATCTACGGTTACCGCGTGCATGGACCTTACGATCCCGCAAATGGCCATCGCTTCAATCCTAACAAGCTCCTGCTCGATCCTTACGCCAAAGCCGTTATTGGCCAGCTGCGGTGGCATCCGGCGCTGTTCGGCTACCAACTCGAAGGCGGCGACGATCTCAGCTTCGATAGCCGCGACAGCGCGCCCTTCGTGCCGCGGTGCCGTGTCATCGATCCGGCCTTCACCTGGGGCGACGACCGGCCGCCTCGTATTCCTTGGCAGCGGACCATCATTTACGAGTTGCACGTCCGCGGCTACACCAAGCTGCATCCACAAGTCCCGGAAGCTCTGCGTGGAACGTTCCGCGGTCTGACCTCACCCGAGGTGCTCGATCATATCCGCAGCCTAGGGGTGACGGCTGTCGAATTGCTGCCGATGCACACCTTCGTCACCGACCAGCATCTGATCGACAAGGGGCTCACCAATTACTGGGGCTACAATACGATTTCGTTTTTTGCCCCGGCGCGACGCTACGCTAGCGTTCCCGATTTCGCTTTTGCGGAATTCAAGGAAATGGTGGCGCGCTTTCACGATGCCGGCATCGAGGTGATCCTGGACGTGGTTTACAACCACACGGCGGAGGGCAATCAACTCGGGCCGACCCTGTCCTTCAAAGGTATCGACAATCGTTCCTACTATCGGCTGCTGCCGGACCAGCGGCGCTATTACATCAACGATACTGGCACTGGGAATACGCTCAACCTGTCGAACCAACGCGTCCTGCAGATGGTCACCGACTCATTGCGCTACTGGGTGCAGGAGATGCATGTCGACGGGTTCCGCTTTGACCTCGGCACCATCCTTGCGCGCGAGACCTACGGCTTCGACCAGGGCGGCGGTTTCCTGGATTCGTGCCGGCAGGATCCAGTACTTTCCTCCGTCAAGCTGATCGCCGAACCGTGGGACTGCGGCCCGGGCGGCTATCAGGTGGGCCGTTTTCCCCCCGGCTGGGCAGAATGGAATGACCGTTACCGCGACACGATGCGCGCATTCTGGAAGGGCGACGAGGGCGCCTTGTCGGAAT
This sequence comes from uncultured Alphaproteobacteria bacterium, assembly GCA_963844635.1. Taxonomy (GTDB): domain Bacteria; phylum Pseudomonadota; class Alphaproteobacteria; order Rhizobiales; family Xanthobacteraceae; genus JAJPKK01. The sequence goes on along the minus strand of CAWJPD010000003.1, from coordinate 1,197,492 downwards.
TTGCGACCCGGATCACCGGCTCGGGCGACCTTTTCAATCGCCGTGGCCGCAAGCCATGGGCCAGCGTGAATTTCGTAGCCGTCCACGACGGCTTCACCTTGAACGACCTCGTCAGTTACGACAGCAAGCACAACGAGGCCAATGGAGAAGACAACCGCGACGGCAGCTCCGACAATCGGTCTTGCAATTACGGCGCCGAAGGACCCACCGACGACCCCAACATCAGCGAAATTCGGGAACGCCAGAAGCGCAATTTTTTGGCGACTTTGCTGTTTTCGCAAGGAACGCCGATGCTGCTCGCCGGCGACGAGTTCGGCCGCACGCAGCGCGGCAACAACAACGCCTATTGCCAGGACAATGAAATTTCATGGGTCGATTGGGCGCACGATGAACGCGGCAAAGCGCTCACAAGCTTCGTCGAACGGCTGAGCCTGCTGCGACGGACCTATGCCGTGCTGCGGCAGACGCGGTTTCCCACCGCCGAGCGGAACGAGGAGTTGGGGCTCAAAGAGGCAACATGGGTCACGCCGGCCGGCGAGGAAATGACGCCGGAACATTGGCAGCAGCCCAGCGCGAAAAGCCTGGGACTGCTGCTTGATGGGCGCGTGCAAACCAGTGGCATAACCCAGCGCGGGAATGGAGCGACGCTTCTGCTGATCGTCAATGCGCATCATGACGTGGTCGTCTTCACGCTTCCCAAGGTGCCAGACGGCCGCGATTGGCTGCGGCTGATCGATACCAACCTCCCCGAGGAAGACGACGATATCGAAGAAGCGCAACGGCTCAAGTTTGGCCTTCCCTACGAGGTCACCGGCCGCTCGTTGCTGTTACTGCTACTCCGTCCAACCAAGCTCCCGCGCCGGATGCCGAACGAGGCCCCTTCCCAACCGGGCGAGCCCCCGCTTAAGCCCGGGAACGTTGTCGGATCACCGCAATGCGGCGGCGATGTTGCCCCCATCCACGGTGGCAACGGCGGCGGTTGTCTTGAGCGCCAATGCCTGGGCGAGGAAGGCTTGGGCGACGTCGTCGGCTGTCACCTCGCGGCCCAAAAGGTTCCCGCTCATATATTCTGCTGCACCGATCCCGCGCGCCTTTGCGCGGTCCGCAATCATCTCCTCCGTCAACAGCCCTGAGCGAATACGATCGGCGTTCACGGCATTGGCGCGGATGCCGTCGGCGCCGTAGTCCACAGCGTATTGCCGCGCAAGGAACAGTGTTGCCGCTTTCGGCAATCCATAGGGACCGAACTTCGCGCCGGGATTGATCGCCTGTTTTGACGCATTGAACAGCAGGCAGCCGCCGGTGCCTTGCGCAAGCATGATCCGGACGGCGGCCTGGGCGACACGCTGGTGACCGTAGAAATTGAGTTCGAAGCTTTCGCGCAGCACCGCCTCGTCCACGTCGCCGATCCGACCCTGCCAGGCCGCACCGGCATTGGAAACGACGATATCCAGACCGCCGAAATTTTCCGCGATGCGCGCAAAGGCCGCGGCGACCGAAGCGCGATCGGTCACATCGCATGGTACTCCAATCGCGATCCTGCCGCCCTGCCCCCGTCCCGCCGCGATCGACCGTGCAACTGCTTCCGCTCCTGCCAAGTCAATATCGAGGAGCGCCAATTCGGCGCCCGCGGCGGCGAATGCTTTTGCGGTGGCTGCGCCGATCGCGCCCGCTGCTCCGGTGATCGCTGCGATCTGGCCGACCAGCGGCCCCTCCTTGACACTGCCGAGCTTCGCTTGTTCAAGCGACCAGTATTCGATATCGAAAGTGTCGCTTTCGGAGATGGATTCAAAACGTCCGATCGCTTCCGCATCGGTAATCGCCTCGACGGCGGTCTCGGCAAGGTCGGCTGCGATACGCGCGTCCCGCTTCGAACGCCCCAACCCGAACATCCCGAGGCCGGGCACCAGCACGACGCGCGGCAGCGGATCGAGCATGCGCCGGACGCCGCCGTGCCTGGCATTGTTGCGGGCGAAATAGGCCCGGTAATCCTCGACGTAGGCCGCCACCGCGGCGCGCACAGAGCGGGCGAACTCGGCGGCCTCACCGGCCACCGGCGCTTCGAGTACGAGGGCACGGTGCTTGGTGCGGATCGCGTGGTCCGGGGTCACCACGCCAGCCGTGCCGTAGCGTTTGAGATCGGTGCCGTTAACAAAATCCCGAACTGCGGCACCGCCGCGAAAATCGAGGAGCAGGCGGCGAAACGCGCCGTCGACACTGTCGTCCTTGAGGCTGCAGGCGCCGCGAATCATCGGTGCCGCTTGTGCCAAGGGCAGCATTCGGTCGGGCAGCTTGGCGACGGCGAAGACATTCCGGGGTCCACGCCGCAGACGCTCCTCGGCAAGCGTGACCATCGCGATCATCCGTTCGTAGGACTCGGCGGCATCGTCAGCGAAGGTGAACAGGCCGTGCTTGTGAAGGATGAGGCCGACCGCGCCGGGAGAGGCGTCGACAATGTCCGCGGCCTTCTTCGCGAGCGCGAAGCCGGGCATAATGTAGGACACTATGCCCATCTTTCCGTCATAGAGGTCCGCGGCAAGGGCCTCGCCGTCGGGCTGATCGACGAGCGCGAGCACGGCGGTGGCGTGGGTATGATCAACGAATTTCTGCGGAATGAATGCGTGCAGAAGAGTCTCGACCGAAGGGTTGGGCGCCGTCGGATCGATGAGGTTGGCGCGCTGGATTCTGACCATCTCTTCGTCGGCGAGCACATCCCGCTCGCGAAGCATTCGCAGTTCGGCGAGCCGCACTGCCGGCAGCCCCTGCGGCTCGATCGCCGCCATGTCGGCGCCCGACCCTTTCACGCATAAGGCCTCGATCTCCCGCCCCATCAGGTCGGGCAGTCTCGTCTTCACCGACGTGTTGCCGCCGCCATGCAGCACGAGCCGCGGGTCGCGGCCCAAGAGCCGCGTCGTGTACACTCGCAATGCGAGGTCGGGCGGAATTCCCGTCGCGCCATAGCGCGTGACCGCCGCGTCGGCTTCCGCTTGCACAAACAGGCTCTTCATCGGCTTCTCCAATGCCGTCCGGATATGCCGTGGCGACGCGGAAGCGGCAAGGCGAAACCCCGTTACCAGCCTTGCTGCAGCTTGCAATTACTGTGCGATCGCCCGCCGTGGAACTTTTCCTCATGCGATCGGTTGAGGCCAACATCCATTTTGCGTCAACATTTTGCATGGAGAGAGAACCATGTGGGTCATCGTGGCCGTAAACCTGGCTTTCGGCGATCGGCCAAAACTGACCGTGCTTCCCGGACCCGAGTTCCAAACCAAGGCAGAATGCCTGGATGCAACAGAACTGCACGCCGATTTCAACCAACAGAAGGGCGGCATCGCCTTTTCGGTCTGCTTGCCGAAGGATTCCGTCCAGTTCGGCCGCAGCCCATGATCCCGAAAAGTTGCAGACTTTTCGGACAAAGATGATGCGCAAAACATAAGAGAACCGAGCGGGAGGCGATTGAGATGAACGCATCCCGCTCTAATTGTTTGACCCTCCGCTGGCGCCGCCAAGCGCATGCAAGACGCTGGCGATGCGGCGGGGGTTCGTGACAATGAAGTTTCGCCGATCTCAACCCGCCGCGAGAGTGGGCCCCTCGTACCGCACAAACGCGCGCTCCGGAAAGGCTTCGGACAAGCCCTGCGGCGTCGCTGCGATGACGCCCCGTTCGGTGATCAGCCCGGTCACGAGCCGTGCGGGCGTCACGTCGAAGGCATAATTGGCGACCGGGGTGCCTGGCGGCGTGATCGACACCGTTTCGATGCGCCCATCAGCGGTGCGGCCGGTAACGTTAGCGACTTCGCCTCCGTCGCGCTCCTCGATTGGAATTTCGGCAACGCCATCGCGAAGCGAAAAATCGATGGTTGACGATGGTAGCGCGACATAGAAGGGGACGCTGGTGTCCTTGGCGGCGAGCGCCTTCAGGTACGTGCCTATCTTGTTGCAGACGTCGCCCTGGCGCGTGACGCGATCAGCTCCGGTAATGACGAGGTCGACACGGCCGTGCTGCATCAGATGACCCCCGGTATTGTCGGCAATCACCGCATGCGGGACACCCTGGTGCCGAAGCTCCCACGCGGTCAGAGATGCACCCTGATTGCGCGGCCGCGTTTCATCGACCCAAATATGGAGCGCAATCCCTTGGAGATGCGCCTTGTAGATCGGCGCGGTTGCGGTGCCCCAGTCCACAGCCGCAAGCCAGCCGGCGTTGCAATGGGTAAGGATGTTAACAGGGGCGCCGGCCGGCTTGCCGGCCGCGATACGGGCAATGAGAGCAAGACCATGACGGCCGATTGCCTCGTTATTGGCAATGTCCTCGTTGCAGATGGCCCCAGCGCGCGCATAGGCCGCCGCTACGCGCTCCTCGCGCGGACGATTGCGGACGGCGGCGACGATTTCGTCCAGGCCCCATCTGAGGTTCACGGCAGTCGGACGGGTTGCCGCAAGACACTGGCAGGCATCCCGAAGCGCTTCATCGGAGGTGTCTATTCGCAAGGCGAAGCAGAGGCCGTAAGCAGCAACCGCGCCGATCGCGGGAGCGCCGCGCACCTGCATCGACCTGATGGCGTGAACAGCGTCCGCGACGGTCGCCAGCCGCACCGTCGCGACCTCGTGGGGTAACCGGGTCTGGTCGATGATGCCGATCGACCATCCATCTGATTCCCGCCATATGCAGCGAGTATGGCGTCCGTCGATCAGCATGGCCAACTCGCCTCGGCGGCTCGTGCGTTAATTGTCCTGACCGCGGGGCAAGCCATCCCTCGATACCGGCAATGCCGGGCAAATCGACGGTTTGCGGCCATGTCGGTAATCTGCTCCGGGCTGTTTATAACGTGATTTCCGCTCAACTCATGCTATAGACTGCTGATAAGGGGGATCGGGGGACGTGGGTGTCAAGGCCAACATAGGGACGAACGTCGTCCGGTTTGACGCGAACGGTCGCCGCGAGCCAAAGAGCGTCGCCGCAGCGCGCGTCGTCACAATCGATTATCGATCGATTGTCGAAAAGGCCGTGACCAGCCTAACCCGCAACACCGCGGATGCGCGTCGCGAGGTTTATGCCCAGGCTCGCACCGTGGTCAAACGACACCTCCAGCTGATGCGGCTGCCGGAGCCCATCGTCGAACTCGAAAAGCTCTCGCTCGACCTCAGCATCAAGCGAATCGAAGGCCAGTGGCGCCATCAGCAAACCGCCGATGACGCGATTAACGTTGCGCCAAGGCAGCGGCCGGCTGCTCCCAACTCCGCTAAGACATCGAAACAGGCCGTTACGGATGTTCGCGGCGCCGGTGCTGCACTCATCGGCGGGATCACTGCGCTGATCGCCGTTCAGCCACGCACCGCGGTCCCATCGACTGGATTCCAGCGACGGCCATTCCGGAAGCCATTAGGGGGATTGTTATCGCCGGTGGCACTTGCCGCCGCAGCGCCGATCGCGGCAATGTTGCTGTTCATCGGATTTTTCATCGATAGCAGCATTGCCTATCGAAGCCTCGCTGATGGCCCTGCGATCCGCCTGCTCACGCGGCTTGGCATCCTGTCATCGCCGGGACCCAGCACCAAGTTTGCGGATCAGACCCCGTTAACGTTGGCGCCGGCCAGGACTGCGGCCGCCCCCTCGCGTCGACCGAATCCCGCGTCCGCGAAATTACAGGACTCCGCTCCCTCGTACGCCCTTGCGAGCGCCGCGCGGGCGCCGGAAGCCGTCGGTCCCGCTTCCTCGCGAGGGCCAACGCGCGTACGCCCCGTCCGCGCCGATTTCAACGACGTTGCGGCGAGTGCCGGTGCCGATATCATGGCGTCTAAGTCGCTTGGCGAGGAAATGCCCGGGCAGAGCACGCGGCCAATCTTTCGCCCGACACTGACAGTGGCCAGCTTGACGTCCCCGCAACTCGTCGGCGGCGCAATGACACCGCAGCCCGAACCGGTGCCGCCGCCGAGCAGCCAAGCGACCGCGTTTTCCGACGGAACTGCGGCGGGGCCGCGGGGTGGTCCGACAGCGGCCCAGCCGGCTGGCCTGGCGTCCTGCGACGGTATGCATACCATTGCCGAGCGCGCCACCTGTACTGCCCTCAACTGGTCGCGGTCAGATCCGTCACGGCGGGACGAGGGACCCGCCTGGCTCGGCTATTCATTGTCGAGCGACGTGGCCCTGCCGCATGCGACGGCGGCCAATTCTCCCCCTCCCGCCCGGCAGCCGAACGCATCGGCCGTTGGCGACACGCCTGTCTCTGCGGAGGCGCCGGTCTCGGGTGACGGGCCGCCGCGGGGCGGCGTAACTGCTGCTGAGCCGCCAGAAGACGAGGTCGGTACGGTTGCCGTCCTCCCCACTCCTGGCATGGCGGGGATCGCGAACCTCCCTGCGGAAGCCGCAAAACCCATAGCGCCGGCGAATAGCAAGGCCGTCACCCTCATCGACAGCGGCAAGCGCGCGGCTACCAAGGGCGACCTCGATCACGCCGTCCATGATTTCACCGAGGCCATCCGCCTCGATCCCAAGTATCCAGAAGGGTATTCGGAACGCGGCCAAGCCTTGTTCCGCATGGGCGAGACCGACCGCGCCATTACGGATTACACCGCGGCTGTCGCTCGGGATCCGCAGTTCGGCGCCGCCTTCCGGGCGCGCGGAATGGCGCACCTCTATCGAGGCGCCACCGATCTCGCCTTGGCCGATCTAAGCCGTGCGATCGAACTCGGTAAAAGCGATGCCAGCCTGATCGCACCGATCGAGCTGTTCTATGCCCTGCGAAGCCGCGCCGGCATTTACAATTCCAAGCAGCAGTTCGAGAACGAGATCGCTGACTGCACGGCGCTGATCGAGGCCTACAATGGCAATTCCGCGGTGGTCGAAGCGCTGAAAGACAATTATCGCGACGTCGGCGCATCCAATATTCTCGGCATGATCTATCGGCAACGCGCGATGGCGGAGATCAAGCTGTCGAACTGGGAGTCCGCAATCGCGGACCTTACCGCTGCCATCCCGGTGAGCTTCGACCGCGGCTATGCTGCATTGATGGACCGTGCCAAGCTTTATGAAACGCTGGGACAGCGCGATCAGGCCGTGGCCGATGTGCAGAGCGCGCTTTCCGTGAAGCCAGGAAGCGAAGAAGCGAGGATGACTCTTCGACGTTTCGGCGTTGCGCCGACGCCCAATCCTCCCCCGCCGCGCTGATTTTCGGGCACCGCTCCCCCTGTTGGGCTAGTCGATCCTCGGCGCTGTCGGGCCGGAACGCGCTTCGAGGTACTCGGCCGCGACGACGTCGAGTTCCCGCTCCAGCGCTTCGTCCCATCGTTGCGGCACAATCCCGAAAACTGTGCGCAAGCGGCTCAAATCGAGCTTTGAATTGGCGGGACGTCGCGCTTTGGTTGGGTACTGCGCGGTCGCAATCGGGACGATCGAGGCAACCGTGACGGGAACACCGCGCGCCAACAAGCCTTGGACAATCGCCGTGGCGAAGCCATGCCAGGTCGTTTCGCCCTCGGCTGCAACGTTGATGACACCGCCCGATTTAGCGAAGGCCTCGGCCAGCCCATCGCCGCTCGACGCAATGATTGCGGCAACCGTCTCGGCGATCACGCGCGCCGAGGTCGGTGCGCCGACCTGGTCGGCGACGATTGTCAGTTCGTTGCGCTCGCGGGCAAGTCTCGTGATGGTGCGCAGAAAATTGATGCCGCGGGCCGCGTAGACCCACGAGGTGCGGACGATGAGGTGCGCCCCGCCGGCGGCGCGCACCGCATCATCGCCGGCAAGTTTGCTCGCTCCGTAGACCGATAGCGGGACGGCGCGGTCACCTTCCCGCCACGGGCGATCGCCCGAGCCGTCAAACACGTAGTCGGTCGAGAAATGGACGAGAGGCACCCTCGCGAGGGCGCACCAGGTTGCGATCGCGGCCGGCGCCTGCGCATTTACCCGGAACGCGAGGTCACGTGCGTCCTCGGCGCGGTCGACTGCGGTATAGGCCGCAGGATTGACGATGAGGTCCGGCCGCAGGCGATCGAGCAGGAGGGCAATGGTTTCGGTCCGGGCAAGGTCAAGTTCTTTGCGGCTTGCCGGGATCACGGTGCCCAAAGCCTGGAGAGGCGCCAGCAGTGCGCCGCCGACCTGCCCCGTCACCCCGGTCACCAGGATGCGCATCATTCTGGCTCAATAGCGAGGCAGTCGCGCGGCGTCGGCAAGGAAAGGCGCTGCCGCGTCACGTGCGGAGAGCGAGGGTACGTCGACGCCCCAGGCAATTCCGACTTCGGGGTCGTCCCACCGTATGACGATCTCGTCCTGCGGACTGTACAGTTCGTCGCACTTGTAGAAAACGTCGGCTGTGGCCGACAGCACTAGAAAACCGTGGGCGAAACCGCGCGGCACCCACAGTTGGCGCCGGTTATGTTCGCTCAGATCGACCGCCACATGTTTTCCGAATGTCGGGCTGCCGAGCCGCACGTCGACCGCAACATCGCGGATTTCGCCGTGCAATGCTGTCACGAGCTTGCCTTGTGTCCTCGGGTTCTGCAGGTGCAATCCGCGCAATACGCCGCGTGATGAGCGCGACAGGTTGTCTTGCACGAACGGACCCGGGATGCCGCAGCCGCCATAACGGTCCGCATTGAAGGTCTCCAGAAAGAAGCCACGCTGATCGCCAAACAGTGTTGGCTCGATGATCAACACTCCGGGAAGGTCGGTCGCTGTTACATTCATAGCTGTCGGTCGACGCCGGCCCGCAACGACGCCCTCTGCATCACGCCTGATTCGGGATCACCATTTTGCCGGTATCCTTACTCCGCCAGATTGCAAAAACGCGAGAACCGCCTCGTCCGTGAGCGCGGCCGTCAAATGATACAGGCTGGACGCAGGCGCGGGGCCGGGCAAAACCTGCATCGCCGGATCCATCCTCTCGGCCCACATGCCAGGGCGGACCCCGGCGATATGCCTCTCAAGCCCGGCAAGCGCAGCCGCGATGCCCGCCTCTGCGCCGCACCGCGCCTGCGCCCGCAACCGTTCGGCCTGCGGCCATAGCCGAAACCCCGCATCGGCCCGTTCGCCGTCGCTCCACACCGCGTTCACGACAAGGCCTTGAGGACCGACCCCATGCCGATCGGCAAAGTCGATGAGCATGGTGCAGGCGCTGGCGAGATCGGCCTGCACGGGCACGTCGCTCGCGGCCGCCTGCGCTTGGTAGATTTGAAGCAGCGCCGCCCATTCATAGTGGTGGCCTGGCTCGACGGCAAAGCGTCCTCGTTCGCGCAGCGGCACGAGTGAGGCGTCGAAAAATTCGGCGAGGGCGCATTCTGCCGGCTGCCACAGGCGGTCGACGAACAGATCAACCAGCGTGCCGGCGCTGACGAAGAAGATGCCGTCGCCAAAAGCGCTGCTCGCGGCCAGCAGCGCCTCCAACAGATGCATGTGCGGGTTCTGCCGGCGCGGTAATTGACTGGGAACGCTTTCGTCATAACCGCCCGCGGGATGAGGGAAACGGCCGGCAATATAGTGGGCCAGGGCGACGGCATCCCCGCGTAGCTCGTCGGGTTCGACCACGGCTGCCGCCGCGGCGAACGCGAGCAGCACGAAAGCGTGGTCATAAAGGTCGCGCGTGGTATCGATCGGCCGGTTTTCGAGATCGAAGCGCCACCCGAACCCGCCCTCCGGAAGCCGCGCTGGGCCGCGGAGAAAATCCAGCCCAAGCTTGACCGCCTCGCCGGCGCCGTCAACTCCACTCGCGGCGGCCTTTGCAAACACATAGGTCTGACGTGCGGCGACACGCAGGCGGCGGAAATCCGCCCGACACTCGAGCGTCTCATGATCGAGATGCTCGTGGAACGCGCGGCGCGGCCAATCAACGCCATGCTCGAGCCACAAGGGCCAGGCGCGTTCGCGCAGCCAGTCAAGACCGAGCCGGAGCGATTGCGTCGTCGGAGCCGCGGGAAGGGCCCCTTTTGTCGCGATCGCCCTGCTCATCGTGCGCCGGCGATTCTCGCCAGGCCATCCGCCGGGCCCGTTCTCACCCGGTTGACAAGGCGCGTCGTGCTTGCATCTGGCATCAGTTCGACGAGCACCACCTTGCCGCCGCTCGCCTCGACAAGGTCGCGCCCGACGACACGGTCCATGCTGTAGTCCGCGCCTTTGACCAGGACATCGGGCATGACCAGAGAAATGAGCTTGAGCGGCGTGTCCTCCGCGAAAAGGGTGACCGCATCGACGAATGCCAATCCGGCGAGAACGATGCTGCGGGCCGCTTCCGACTGGATCGGGCGCGTCGCACCTTTGAGCCGCTTTACCGATGCGTCGTCATTGAGACCGACCACCAGCCGGTCGCAGTGCGAGCGCGCTTCGCAGAGCAGCTGGACATGCCCGGGGTGCAGGAGGTCGAAGCATCCATTGGTGAACCCGACGGTAAGTCCGTCGCGGCGCCACCCCGCGATGCAATCGCCGATCGTCTCCGCCGTTTGAATCTTTTCACGCAAATCGAAATGCGGACGTGACAGCAGCACCCCGCGCAATTCCCTGGCGGTGACTTGGGAGGTGCCCTTCTTCGATACGACGACGCCGGCGGCGGCGTTGGCGAGCTGCGCCGCCTTGACGAAGCCCGCGCCGGCGACGAGCGCGAGCGTGAAGGCCGCGGCGACCGTGTCACCGGCACCCGACACGTCGATGACCCGCCTCGCGGTCGCACCGAAGGCATCTTCGTCCCCTTCGCGCGGGACGACAAGCATGCCGCGCTCACCGCGCGTGACCACTACGCATTCGCAATCAGCGCTCGCGATCAGGGTCTTGGCCGCCTCCGCGATCGCGGCTTGATCGGTGGCAACGGTGCGCCCCGTCAACTGCGCGAGTTCAACGACATTGGGCGTGAGCGCTGTGGCGCCCCGATACCGGCCGTAATCGCCGCCTTTGGGATCGACGATGACCGGCTTACCCGCGGCACGCGCGGCAGCGATCACGGCGGCGATGACGCCGGGGGTCAATACACCTTTGGCGTAGTCGGAAAGGATGACCGCATCGACGTGGTCGAGGCGGCGCCTCGCCCGGACGATGATCTCATCGGCAATTCCTGTGCCGATCGCGGTGGTTTCCTCGGTGTCAGCCCGCAATAAATGCGTATTGTGCAAATCAGCGACGAAGCGCGTCTTCAGCGTGGTGACGCGGCCGGCGACTTGCACCAAACCATCACTCGGAATCGCGATCTTGCCGAGCTCGCGCAGGATCGCGTCGCCTGCCTCATCGCGGCCGATCACGGCGAGGACATCGCAGGCCGCGCCCAAGGCGACCAGGTTGCGCGCCACGTTACCCGAGCCGCCAACCGCTTCGACAGGACCGGCCGTCCGAATCACCGGCGCTGGCGCTTCCGGCGAGATGCGGGATACCGTGCCATAGACGAAGCGGTCGAGCATGATGTCGCCAATGACCATCACGCGACGATGCGGGAACTGATCGAGAACGGTCTCAAACGAGATCATGTCTTCGCCCCGATGGCTCGGCTCAGCTTAGGGTACCCGCGAAAATAACTGAATACTTCAAACGGCGATGGCAGTCCGCCACAGCAGGCTGCTGATGTTCGCCGCTTATCGTAGCAGTTATTTTCGCGGGTGCCCTTACCGCAGCAGACCTGGACGAGCGATTCCGTTGCGCGTTTACACCCGGTTGCGTGGTCCAGGTGTTGTCCGGCTGCATCGGTTGGCTACACTCTGCAGGCCGAGGAAGTTTCCACGAATTTCTTCACCACCGTTGCCGCCCAGGGCTGCCCAATGTGACGGTGTTCAGACGCGATCGTCTGACGTGCGCCGCATCGCGGATGCCGCTGGTACCTTCGCCAGCTTCTCGGCGACTGTTGCCTCCACCTCGCGAAGCACGGCGAGGTGCTCCAAAAGAGCGGTACGCCGACGCTCAGCGGCCAGTATTCGGTCTTCCGCGGTCGCGATCCGCTGTTCCTCCTTGCCATTGCGGTCGCTGTAGTCCTCGACGCTTTCGAACGCGAATGCGGCGTCCTGAGAAGCCTTTGCCAGGCGAGCCGATAGGCCATCAAGCTCAGCCTCGGCGCTTTCGATCGCCGAACGAATGGCGTTCCGAACCAGCGAGATGCGCGCCTCATCGGACTGAATGTCCCGCGATTTTGAGCGAGATTGGAAGATCGGCATCTCCTACGGAACTCCAGTGATGTTGCCGCGCGCAATGCTAACAGCAAGACTGATTCGGTCCAAAGAGTTTTCGCACTCGTACATAAGTGAGCCTGATGATGGCAATCAACACATGCGTGCCGACGCTGCGCACCGTCCTCTCAATGAAACCGATTACCTTTTCCCGGATGAATCGATTACCTTTTCGTAAATTGAGAGAATTCTGAATGACAGCACCTTCCGAGAGTACTCTCCAATAACTGCCGCAAGTGCACGTTGCGATACTCGGTTTCTAAAAATACTGTCTTGAGCCATTTTACAAATTGCCGATGCAAGGGCTGGCACATCCCTTGGAGGAACCACCAATCCCGTACCTGTCGACAGAACAAAATTGTTCATCTCGCCGACGGAAGTCACAACAACTGGCAACCCAAAACCGACCGCAATCATAAGCACCCCGCTCTGAGATGCCTCAATATATGGCAGTATCAATAAATCTGCTTCGGCAAATAAACGCGCGGCATCCTCGTCGGAAATAAAGCGGTTAAACACCTCGATAAGCCCACACCTATCGATCTTACATCCGTCCAAAACAGTATTATCACCAGTTCCAGCGATTGTGAATCGTACATTTGGTATCTCGGCCTGCACAAGCGGCAGGGCCTCCAACGCGTACTTTAGACCTTTATATTCATAAATCCTGCCAAAATACAATACGCGAAACACCCCATCCGCTCGTTTGGAATATCTCCCTCTTCTAGCAATATCCCGATATCGAATTAGTGGCGGGTGCGGAAAAACAAACACGCACTCGGGCTTAACTCGAAATGCCTGAGTCGCTTCGGCTCTCAAGCTATCGCCATGCACCACAATTGCGTCAGACTGCCCAATCAATGTCTTTGCGAAAAACCGTGGGACGCGACGTGAACTTACATCGCCAGGATGAAGCTGAACATCATGAACCGTTGTCAGAACGGGCACTCTTCCAAGCATCGGAACAAGCAAATTTAGCCAAAGATTGCTTTCGTTCAAAAAATGGACGAGGTCTGGTTTCCAATCGCGAATTAATTTTGAAAAACGCATCATGAAGTTGATATTAGCAAACGTCCGCTGCCGTGGCCATTCAAGTCGTCGTACCTCTAGTCTAGGCTTTCGTCGAATACGATCGTCATTTACGTATTTATCGGGAATACACAGAAGCACTTCACAAGACATCGCAGCAATTTCACAAAACTCAATGGAGTAGTCCGATATCTCCGGCGCAATCAGTACTATCCTTAATTTTTCTGCCATGCCTTTTCGGTGTCGACTACGTCATAAGTTTTTTCAAACTTTTCTATCTTGACTCTCACGATCATGTAGTCAATCGGAGCGCCATGCACACTCAGCAAACATCGAGCCTCTATTCAATTTCTCTCGCCTGAGAGCGGCATCGCCGTCCGTGGATTTTGATGATTTTAGACCCAACGGCCGGACATCACGCAGAATTCTGCCCAGCAGTTCACTGAAAGCCTCTAGAATCGACAACATCGGGTGTCTTTAGCCGTTTGATGTTCTTTTGTCACCCGTGGACGCAGTTGTCCGAGTATTCTCCATTCGTGGAGAGGGTAGCTTTGGGCCGCCCTCCCCGAGGTGGCTATTAAGACGGACCGGTTCGAAGACGTTGAGGATAGGGACCTTGGTCGGTCGAAGCCATGAGGTGTCAGCGGCGCAGCATACTCAAATATTGTAGTCCCATCGGGGCCGGAAAGGAACCACGGCGGCTACGGTACCATAACAGTTCGATTGTGGCGTCACCTCGTCGACGAAGGCCGTCACATGCGAAGTAAAGTCGACAGTACCGGGAAAATGGAATGTCGCCGTAGTTGCGCACAACACCGGGCGTGGCATGATGCCGCACTCGTGATCGGGACAGTGGTAGCTTGATTGTATTAGCCCACGTAAGCCCCCTATCGTTCGACTTGATGGTCATGAGGAGTGCCGTGTTGTGGCCTGCCGGCCCCGCCTGGGACTTTTTCGCTGGCTGCTTTGAGGTATTTACCCTTCCAAGGTAGTGACGCTGTGGGGACTGAACACCCGCCCTCCCCATCTTAAACGTACACCCGGGATCGTGCTGCAAAGGAAATCGGGTTTCGACCGGAATTCTCCATCGATGAAGGGCTAAAGGGGTCCGCATCTGGTGCCGTACGCACGCTATAGTATAATGCTCAGTCTCTTGGAAGGACAGGTTGGCCCCGCAGAGGCATGGTGGAGCATCGATCAGTTCGGTTTTTAAGAGGAAATCGACCTGCAATGTGTCTTTCCGGAAGCCCCATTGCGCAGCGGGATTCTAAGGAAGCCACCTATACGTAAACGAACGACTGGGTCACAAGTTCAAGCCCTGCTTTTTAGTGGCCGCATCGCGAAAGTTGGTGAGGCCGCGCGTTCTCCCGGTACTCTTAATCTTAATCATGAGAGATAAATGTTGCAGCACAGTCATTTGTCGTGGCGAGAGAAACGCCGACGGCCGAAAAGATGCGAACAAAGCCATCGGAAGTCCAGGCGCTCATTGCAGAACTTGCCGTACAAGTTTTCTGTGAAGCTGTCTGCCAAAATTTGTTAGGTCCGATCAAGGTCGTGCCGATGCCTTGTGTCCGACGATTCAGGACATTGGCGCGTTGGGTGTGAACTCGGATCTATTTTGCCGTAGAAGGCTTTCAACCTCACTTTAAGCAACCGCAAGCCGGCCTCATCGACGGTATGCGAAAACAACAGCGCGATCGAGCCGATTGGCATGGGTAGTTAACGAGCACGATCGCAACGGCCTTCTTGCAAGTCACGTGCGCTCCGCGGAAAGAGAATGCTTTTCAACTCATACGCTTTCCTGTTTGCTTTTCTGCCGGTCACCCTCCTCGTCTATTACTGGGTGGGATCTTCGTTTGGTCCCGCGGCGTCGAAGTGGTGGCTTTCGCTTGCCTCGCTGTTTTTTTACGGTTGGTGGAATCCACCTTATGTCGTTCTTCTCATCGCGTCTATTATCTTCAACTATCTTATCAGCCATCAGATTTTGAGTGTGCGGCAAGGTTCGCGCTCGCAAAAACTCTATCTCATCTTCGGCATCATGGTGAATTCTAGGTGTCTTAGTTTTTTACAAATACCTCTTTCCGCTGTTGGGATTCCTGCATCAATTCGGTGTCACCTCGACGAACTTGGGAAGCATCCTCCTTCCGCTCGGATTGTCCTTCTTTACGTTTACGCAGCTCGGTTATCTGCTCGATTGTCAGCAGGGTGTTGCAAAGGAGAACAGCTTCGCAAACTATGTCCTGTTCGTTACCTTCTTTCCGCATCTCATTGCCGGACCGATCCTGCATCATCGCGAGATGATGCCGCAATTCGCCGACTTGTCGATTTACAAATTGAAGCTCCCGAACCTTGCCATCGGGCTGACGCTGTTCACCGTCGGCCTTGCAAAGAAGGTGATGATCGCGGACTCACTGTCGCCGTTCGTCGAGCGGGCGTTTTCCCATTCCGCGGGCCTCGACTTGATTAGCAGCTGGATGGGCGCGCTGTCGTTTTCTCTCCAGCTCTACTTTGATTTCTCCGGCTACTCCGACATGGCGCTGGGTCTTGGGGTTATGTTCGGCGTGCGATTGCCGCAAAACTTCAACTCACCTTTCAAGAGCAAGTCGATCATCGAGTTCTGGCAACGTTTTCACATGACGTTGACTCGGTACTTGACGCTCTTCCTGTACAGTCCGATTGGCCTTTGGGTCAGGCGGAAGCGCCTGGCACGCAACCTTCCCGTCAACAACAAGGCGCTCTCCACGGCCGGCGGGTTTGCGTCCATGGTGGCTTTTCCGACCCTCCTCACCATGTTCTTTGCGGGCGTGTGGCACGGAGCTGGATTCAACTTCGTGATTTTCGGGACGCTTCACGGAGTTCTACATCACGATTAACCATGCCTGGACCAGGTTCGGGCCCCGCCAGAGAGACGCTGAACCGTCGCGCGCCGTGCCGGTTTTAGGCAAGGTCGCCCTGACCTATGTCGCTGTCGTGGTCTCCTTGGTTTTCTTCCGTGCGGACACACTTACTGACGCGCTTAACATTCTGGCCGGAATGCTCGGCCTGAATGGATCGGGCTTGCCCCTTCCGCTTGCCGCGCGGCACTTCCAATACCAAATCGTTCAAGCCATGGGGGCCTGGGGCATCTTCACAAGCATGACCAATTTCGCCTATTATCAGGTCACCTGGGTGCTGATGGAGAATGTCAGCCCGGATTATGCATGACGAGGGGCGTTTTTCCACGTTTGTTGGCGAATCGCATACGTTCGCTCCGACCGGCTGATCGGTTTTGGAGCAACTCGCGGTGCGACGCGTCGGTGTTGATCTGCCGTGAGCGGCGGCGACGGCGGGCATCGCGCCCCGGGGGCTCATGGACCGGATGGCATCAGGCCGAGCGCGACGGTGCGGAACAGCACGCGCTGAGGGCAACTCGTCGGCAACTGAATGCGAATACGCGCGATATGTTCGATCACCCGGGCGCCGATTTTGATCAGACGCTCGCGGATGGTGGCAAACTCGGCGGTCGCCAGCGGGTCTGTTTGCGGAATGGCTGAGCGCACGGCGTGCATCAGCCAGAACGCGGCGGTGTGCAGAGCGAGCCGCACCTGGTTGGCGGTCGCGCTGTGACACGACATGCGATCGGACGCCAGCTGCGCCTTGTGCAGCTTGATCAGGTTTTCCATCTGCCCGCGCTGGCAGTAGACATTCTCGTAGAGATGCCGCGCCGAGCCCTTGAGCGAGGTGACGATGTAGCGGATGTCGACCTCCTGGCGCATGCCGGTTGAGGTGACCGCCTCGCCGGTGTCAGGCTGCAGCGAGCATTCGAGCCGCGCCACCACTTTGCGCGGCCGTGTCCAGCTGCCGGCCTGATAGATGAAGCTTGCATAGGAGCGCAGCTTGGTGTGGCTGCTCTTGGCATGATGGAAGCGCAGATTGTCGGCGGTCTCGGCTGCCAGCGCATCAAGCGCGGCGTTGCCGGAAAGGCCGAAAATATAGTCGGCGCCGTTGTCCTCCGCCCATTCCATGGCTTCGACGCGCCCATAATGACTGTCACCGCGCCACACCATGCGGGTGTGCGGCCAATATTCCCTCAGGTGCTTCGTCACATGCTTGATGACGGTGCACACCTCGGTGCCTTTCGGGGTTCGCGCCGGGCGTAGAATCGCGGCGACCGGTGCGCCGCTCGCCGCATGATAGATGTGCATTGACGCAAAGCCGCGTTCGTCCTGATGCGCGTTCCAGAACGCCAGTTGCTGGCCGCCATGCGCGGCGCAGAAGGTGTCGTCGATGTCGAGTATCGCCTGCTTGCCCGGCTTCACCGTCGCGCCGACCTGGTCGATGAGGGCTGCGCAGAGCCGCGCCGCTTCGCTCTTTGACGGCGTATTCTCCAGGCGGCTGATCGTCGATTGCGAGGCGAGAGCTGCACCGCTGTCCGGACAGCGCCCGACCGCGACCTTCATCAACGGATCGTGGCGCAGGCGGTCGAGGTCGATCGCATCCTTGTGACCGCAAGCGATCGCCGCGGTGCGCGCCATGACCATCTCAAACATCGCGTGGCGGATGCGATCGCCATCGCGTCGATCCGGCATCGCCTCCGCCAGCCGTCGGCAAACACCAAGCCTGCGCTCCGCCTCGCGCAGCAACAGCAGTCCGGCATCGGAAGATTGATTGCCGCCGGCAAAATCGACTGTGAGTTTCTTACGGCGCACCGCTGGCAGGTCGAAGGGAAGCAGCGTATCGTCAGTCATGGCGGCTGTGGCGCAGGGTTGATACGCGAGGCAACTTGTCGGAACAACAACTTGTCTAAGTGAATTGGCCGTTTCCCGCCACAGTCGCCGCAAAACTTTCAGCCCTCATGCATAATCCGGGCTAGCTTGGCTGGCCGTCGCGGCGCTGATTTGCTGGGGAACTCCGAACATCTATGAGATACTGGGAAAATCTTCGCCAGCGCTGGAGAAGTCACAATCGCCGCGGTTCGACGTTCTCATGTGGCGGCCAACACTGGCTTGGGCTGGTGCCGCCGGCGTCCTTCTCTCGGTTGCGGTTTCCAATCTACAGCACACCGCCCGGTTCCTCTACTTCCAGTTCTAGAGGATCATTGGGTGTCGAGTTGGAGCGTTCCAACCGGTTATGAGCAATATTTTCACCAACCCGGCAGATCTGGATCCCCCGCCCGCGTGACGGCGCGCCGGTGCGTCGCTCGCGCGCGCTGCGACCGATTTCCGTATTTACATCATCGCTCTGTTGGCCACGGCCGGCATTCTAGCCGGCGGCTTCGAAGCGCACCAACAGTTTCAGCGCCTGCAGTGCTGGGGCGGCGGCTATGAGCAGAACTCCTGGATGGCTTACTGCGAGTTGAAGCAGTTTGGCGACTACGAGCACGCGGCGGTGTACTTTGGATTAGAGCCAGAGGTCGCTCCTAAAATCGAGCAGGCCGAGGTCATAACGCTGAGCGGCAGCCGGTTGCAGGAGGCGCTGTCGATCTCGGGAACTGCAGACTGGTTCCTTGCCCATCAGTTCAGCCTTTATATGCTTGGCTTCGGATTCGACGAGCAGAGCGGTTTCGCGGAGATGCTGTTTAGCAAGTACCACGCACGCCCGAAAGTACTTATTATTAATGTCGATCCCTACCTGACAGGAGAGTTGAGTGGCCCAGCCCAACTCATCAGGTCAAGTCCTCAGATCGAGAAAGGCACCGCGCTGTCTCTCAAGCGTTTCGAGGATTTGCACCGATCACTCTGTGCCAAGTTCAGCTGGCTCTGCACCAATACGCCGTCCAGCTACCGGTCACGGGTCGACGGTCATTGGACGTTTTCGCCGCCTCCGGGGCAACCACCATCCGACAAGGGCCGTCCCGTGCTCAAGGCGCCTCCTACTCCACCTGCGCAGTTCACGATATATGCAGAAAATGCGCGCCGCCTTCTCAATCTCGTGGTTGTGGATCGCAGATGTGTGGTCTATACAATCGTGCCGAGCACCGATCAGAGCGGCGATGTCGCCGCGCATCTCGCGCAGATACTGGGCGGCCGTAGCGTGCAGCCAGATGTTTCCGATCTTTATACGCGCGACGGCTCGCATCTAACGCCGGAAAGTGCGGCGCGCTGGTCGACGGCGTTCACGTCCGCGCTACAGCCGGTCCTCGACGTTTGCATCAACAGATGAGGTTCGCACAAGCGAGAACAACATGTCTATCGAGTTTCTACAATATCCATTCAATAGCAAAGAGAGATCCTCCGCAAGCGAAGAGCGATTCGCAAAGAGTTGTTGCAGACGCCAGCCCTGCAAGACATAAGAATTGCGGTGCTTGGTGGGTCGACAACCTCGGAGATCGTTAGTATTGCCGAACTTTTCCTATTGAAATCGGGCTTCCGCCCGGAATTCATGGAGTCGGAATATGGCAAGTACTTCGAGGATGTGGTCGTTGACGATTCCAGATTGCGAAAATTCGAGCCGGACATCACCTTCGTCCACACCAGCCAGGTCAATCTTGTCAACGCCCCGCGAATCCTCGATTCCGAGGACGCCGTGGAAGACTGCCTCAAGGCCGAACTCAGCCGGTATCAGACGATCTGGCGAAAACTTTCGGAGGAGATTGGCGGACTCGTCATACAGAACAATTTCGACATACCGCCGCTCCGCGCGCTCGGCGGACTCGACTCCACCGAACTGTTCGGGCGCACAAACTTCCTGATGAGACTGAATTTTGAATTCGCAGCGGCGGCCAGACGCAATTCAAAACTCATCATCAATGATATTCATTATCTTTCGAGCACGATCGGTCTCGACCAATGGTTCGACCCGGACTACTGGTTCAGTTACAAGATGGCTGTCAGTCACACAGGCACGGTTCATCTCGCCCACGCCTTTGCCAAGCTGGTACGCGCCGCTTACGGCAAGGCCAGCAAGTGCCTGGTCCTCGATCTCGACAACACCATGTGGGGCGGGGTCATCGGGGATGAAGGTATCGCTGGAATCAAGATTGGCAAGGAAACCGCCCAAGGTGAAGCCTACACCGCATTTCAGCAGTACTGCCTCGATCTCAACAAGCGCGGTGTTCTTCTCGCGGTCACTTCGAAGAATGAGCCGGAGAACGCGATCCAGGGTTTTCAGCATCCGGACACAGTCCTCAAACTGGAGGACTTTACGTCCTTCATGGCGAACTGGGACCATAAGCCCGGCAACCTCGAGAGGGTCGCGAAGGAGGTCAACATTAGCCTCGACAGTCTCGTCTTCGTCGATGACAATCCTGCGGAGCGCGCGTTGGTGAAGGCACAGCTTCCCCAGGTTGCGGTACCTGACGTCGGTTCGGAGGTTTCGCGTTTCGCCAGGTTCATCGATCGGGAAGGCTATTTCGAAACCATCCGCCTCAATACGGATGACGCGTATCGGACGGCGATGTACGCGGAGAACAGAGAACGTGCCGCGGGTGAAAGCCGGTATTCGGATTACAGCGAATTCCTAGAGTCACTGCAGATGAAGGCAGAAATCGGCGCATTCAGCCCAATTTACATGGATCGTCTAACCCAGCTCACCAACAAGACTAACCAGTTCAACCTGACGACCAAACGCTACACCATGTCCGGCATACAGGAAATGGCGGATTCCCCGGAGTTCATCACGCTTTATGGCCGATTAGCGGATCGATTCGGCGACAACGGGCTGGTCTCGATTGTTGCTGCCAAGCTGGCCGACCAGGCCGCGCATGTCGATCTTTGGCTGATGAGCTGCCGCGTGCTCAAACGTAATATGGAACATGCCATGCTTGACGCGCTGGCGGCGCGGGCCAGGGAGAAGGGTGCAAAGAGGATCTTGGGCTATTATCTGCGCACCCCGAAGAACCATATGGTGTCGAACCACTACGAAAAGCTGGGCTTCTCGCTCCTCTCGAAAGAGCAAGATGGGTCGACGTCGAAGTGGTCTCTCGACCTCGATAACTACGAGCAACGGAATAAGCATATCAAGGAGATCGCGTGTGTCTGACATTCTCGAGCGGTTGCAGCCGATATTCCGGGACGTCTTCGACGACAACGGCATTGTGATCACGCGCGCCTCGAACGCCCAAAATGTCAAAGGCTGGGACTCGCTCGCTCACATCAACGTCGTTTCGGCGATTGAGCAGGAATTTGGCATCAACTTTGCGCTCGGCGAATTGGAGACGATGAAGAACGTCGGGGACATGATCGATCTGATGGAAACAAAACTCGCCCGATGAGGAATGCCGTTCGTGACCCAACAGGCCGTCAACGAGTATTGCTGGGGGGACCTCAAAGTCGGGTTGCGGCAGGAATTCGAGGTCTCCATCACCAACATCATGATGCTGCACTTTTTGCGGGATGCCGGCGATTGCAATCCTCTGCATGTCAATGAATTATACGCCCGAAGCAACGGGTTTAGGTCGCGCGTCGTGTATGGATTATTGACCTCGTCGTTCTATTCGACGCTAGCCGGCGTTTATCTACCGGGCAAGCGCTGCCTACTGCACGGCATCGACGTGTCATTTTCCGGACCGGCCTATGTCGGCGACCAGTTGACTGTCGATGGTGAGATAACCCATCTCAACGACGCCTATCGCCGGATCGAAATGCGAGCCAAGATCGTCAACGCTGGCGGCGAAGTCATCTCGAAGGCGAAGATCAGGGCTGGTCTCCTGGACGCGGGAAATCCGGCGTCATGAACAGTGACCTCATGTTGATCACCGGTGCGTCGTCCGACATCGGGTGCGGTCTGCTTCGGGATCTCGCGGCGGACGGCGACAGGGCCTGGTTTACGGGTCCGATTGTCGCGCACGTTCATTCGGGCACAGCAAGGATTGAAGCTCTGAAAGCCGAGTTGCCCGGTCTCGCGGGTCGGCTCGGGATCGTATGCGCCGATCTGACATCGGAGTTCTGCGTTGAACCGCGTGATCGCTGACATACGTGCGCGTTTCGGTGTTCCAACCCACATCGTGCACCTCGCAGCCGCAAACCTGGAGCTGAAAAGAACGACAGACTTCGATTGGTCGATACTGACAAGGGATTTTGAAGATTCAGGTGAAGTCGATCAGTACGGTGCTCACGGCTTTTTTGTCGGCAATGGTGGAGTTGGCAAACGCTGCAAGATCGTGTTTATGCTTTCGAGCGTCACGGTGAGTACGCCGCCGAAATACATGGCTTCGTACACTGTTGCAAAATACGCCTTGCTCGGCTATTTCCGCTCGCTGGCTGCGGAGTATGCGGACAAGCCGATTTGCGTCAATGCCGTTTCCCCCTCGATGATCGAGATTCAATTTCTTTCGAAAGTGCCCGCAAAATTTCGGGAAGCAGCCGCCGCCGCTCATCCCGCGGGACGCAATGCAGATGTTTCAGACGTTGTTCCCGCGATTCGTTTTCTTCTCTCACCAGAGTCGGATTACATCAGCGGTGTGAACCTCCCCATTACAGCGGGAAGTGTCATGTGATGCTTTTCAACTCGTTCGAATTCATCTTTTTATTCTTGCCAATGGCCGTGGGAGGATATCATCTCTTTCGCTCCCGTGGCCAGATCGACCTGTCCCACTATTGGCTGATTGCGTGCTCGCTGCTATTCTACTCCTGGAGCGCTCCGCGCAATGTGCCGGTTCTTCTTGCCTCACTTGTGTTTAACTACGCTATCGCGCAATGGATGAGCGTCCCGCACCCCGCCACAGGCAGTAACCAGCAGAGGAAGCAGGTTCTCTTCGCGGGAATTGCCGGGAACCTCCTGTTCCTCTGCTACTACAAATATTTTAAGCAGCAGCTACCGCTCGGCATCAGCTTCTTCACACTGATGCAGGTGATGTATCTCGTAGACTGCTATGAGGGCCTGATGAAACTTGCGCGGTTTCGCGAGCATGCATTATTTGCGTGTTTTTTTCCCACGGTCTCTCTGGGTCCTATCCTGCGCGCAAAGGATTTCCTTAAGCAGGCCAATGATCCGAACGATGGACGCCTGACCCCCGATCAGCTCGCGCGCGCGCTGCTTCTATTCTCGATCGGGTTGTTCAAGAAGGTCGTAATCGCCGAAAGCTTCGCAAGGATCGCCGATGCTGGTTATCCTGCTGCAGGCTCCCTATCGATGATCGAGGCCTGGAGCGTCAGCTTTTCCTACTGCCTGCAGCTCTATTATGACTTCAGCGGCTATTCGGACATGGCGGTCGGCGCGGCGATGGCTCTTGGGCTGCGCATTCCAATCAACTTCAACAGTCCCTATCAAGCCCATTCTATCGTCGATTTCTGGCGGCGATGGCATATATCGCTCTCGAATTTCATCACGACCTATCTGTATACGGCGACCGTCCGCTCGTTTCGTAAGCTGACCTTCGCCAAGGCGATGTGGTCGACGTTTATCTCGATGGTTATCGTGGGCATCTGGCACGGGTCGAGCTGGAATTATATCATCTTCGGCGCGCTCCACGGTGTCGGTCTGGTCGTCAATCAGTACTGGAAAAAGAAGAAGCTGAAGCTGCCGAGCGGAGCGGCTTGGATACTAACGATCATGTATCTCAATTTAACCTTTGTCTTCTTCAGGGCCCCGGACCTTCTCGACGCGATCGCGATGCTGCGATCGATGTTCCATTTTGGTAACATCTTCGCAACGTCAAATCTCCAGCTTCTGATTCCGCCCGGTGATATAAAAGAGCTAATGCCGCCTGTGGTACTCGGCGTCGTGATGATCTTCCTGCCTAGCAATTCGAACCAGATCGTTGCCGAGTTTCAACCGAACTGGAAGACCCTTTCATTCACGAGCTGCACGATGTTGGTTGCGCTACTCTATCTCAACTCCAATATCGGGAAGGGATTTTCTGTATTTTGACTACTGACGCCGCTTCGAAGGCCTGGTGCGTACACCTCGCCGCAATCATCTTCGCGGTTGCGGCGATCTTTGTCGCTGCCAATTACTTTGGTGATTTTTACGGCCTATTCCGCGACCCGCGCGGGAGAGCAATCAGGGTCTATGCGAATGAGCGGACGTCAAAATATCTTTTCGGCTATAGATATATTCCGTCAAACTTCGATGGACTTTTGATTGGATCGTCGTATTCGGCGACGTGGGATGTCTCGAAGATACAGGACGCTCGCGTGTACAATGCTTCGCTCCAGGGAGGAAATATTTCGGAGGAGAAACTGATCGCAGACAACGTGTTCCAACGCGGTCGGATCAAGTTGGCGATCTTCACCGTTCATCCTTATCTAACCGCAAGTTTTGGTCGGAAATCGGATTTCATGAACCCGCAAGAGTATTGGGGAGCGCTCGGCTCAATTGGCGTGTTCCGAGTTTATGTGAGAATCCTGGCGATTTGGTCAGGCCTTTCGCAAGACCGATACGATGCATATGGAACCAATGACGAGTTCGCTGTGGATCCCCTGGCACAGTTTCGCCCGGACGACAAGCGTTCCGGTATCGCCATCAATGAGAAGGCCTTTGAAGAATATGCGCAGTTGTTGAACCTCGCGCGGTTGCGCGGCGCGCGGGTCGTAGGTGTCATCCCGCCGATCCTGGCTTCTCGATATGAAGGCCAACGTTCCGACTATGATACGTACTTCGCAAGAATGATCGAGCTTTTTCAGCCGGATGAAAAGATCGTGAACCTTAATGGGCCGGCCTATGCGACTTTGGTCAACGATCCGGCTGCATTCTACGACGGCGTGCATCTGACGTCAAAGGCCGCCGAGTTTGTCTCATCCGAGCTCGCGGCAGAGCTTAAGCCGGTCTTTAGCGACTCTCCGGGGCCATAGTTGACCTCAGAGGTGCTTTTGTGAAACTGTATTTTGTGGGAATATATGCGTCATAGCGTGAGGCTTTATGGCCGTCCTCTTAATGGATGCGCGGTAAGCCACGATCCGACCCAGTAACTGCGAAGAGCTTCGTTGATGATATCAGTGCAGCCTAAATTAAAACTTCGCCATCCAGCGCGGAGAACCGGAGCGATGACGTTGTCCGGCGTGAGCCGAGAATTGCCTCCCGGAAACGCCGGGAAACCGTCTGTGTGGGTGTGGGTGATCATCGCCTTTGCGCTGATTATTCAGCAAGGGGCGTTCATTGAGATGCCGGCGCTGGTGGGTACTCCAGCGAATGGGGTACCTTCCGACGCCAACGTCTATAACACGGCGGGCATCGCCATCAGTTCTTCGACGATTGGGATGTTGTGTTTTCTTATCGTCGCTGATCTCGGATATCTTGCCAGGAAGAACATCCTTTCACTTATCTATATCGCGCTCGTTCTTATTTCTGTCGGGTGGTCGATTCATCCTGACCTGACCCTCCGCCGCGCATTCGGTTACGTGCTCTCCATGGCGATCGCGGCCTATCTCGTTGCTGCTTTCGATGACGTGCAAAGGATGAAGTTGGTGTCTGCCGGCTTTGCGGTAGCTGCCGTAGGTTCATTCGCCTACGTGGCGGCTTTTCCAAACGACGGCATCATGAACATCATCACGCTTGAAGGAACGTGGCGCGGTGTCTTTACGCACAAGAATGTGCTCGGGCCGGTCATGTCGGTTGCCGCCTTCACCGAAATCTACGTTCTTACGGCGACGGGAGGGCGTCCGCGATGGCGTTTCATCCTGCTCGGAATGTATCTGGCTCTTGTTATGCTGTCCCGCTCGGCCACAGCAATCCTCTTATGCACCACTTTTACAGCCTCAGCTGTGCTATATCTCATTTGGAATCGCGATCGTCTGCTTGCGATGGTTGCGGGCTTGATCCTGCTACTTACCGCATTTCTGGCTGTCTTTGTTCTCGTGATCAATCCCGAGTTTGCGCTGGGATTGCTTGGCAAGGATGCTAGCCTGACCGGGCGTACGGAGTTATGGCAAGGTGTGGTGAGGTTGATAGGGGACAGGCCCATCCTTGGTTACGGCTATCGCTCCATGTGGAGTGCCGGCGATAGTTACCGCGTCCTAATGGATGAATTAACGGGTGGTTGGGGTGTCACCAGTTCACATAACGCCTTTCTCGAAATCACGCTTGAACTTGGCCTCTTGGGAATGACGGTCATCTTGCTGATCATTGCCGCGGCGATCTGGCGCAGCATCCAATGTTGTCTGCGAAGCAACGCGCTGCTCGGCTGGCTATCATTAGTCTATTTCATAACGATGATATGCGCGGGGCAGACCTTTGAAACTCTAGGTCTGAATCAGGACGTATTCTGGTTGATGTTCAGCATTCTGTTCTTGGGATGCGGTATGTCTTTGGCGCCGCGGCGAAGGCAAGCGACCCGGGTGCGATATCAACTGTCTTTGGCTGGCGGCTAACGAAGGGGTTTGCGTTGAAAGACGAAAAGTTGGAACCAGGTGCAAAGGGCAGGTTTCACGCCCTTGACGGGCTTCGCGGCATCTCTGCATTACTGGTCGTCCTCTATCATGTCGAGTTCTCTAGTGCGAGCTGGCCCAATCATTTTACAAACTTTGGATTTGTCCGCCATGGATACCTGGCTGTCGATCTCTTTTTTATCTTATCAGGCTTCGTAATCGCCGCGAACTATTCGGCACGCCTCAACACGCCCGCGGAGATCAGGAACTTTCTTGTCCTCAGGTTTTTTCGACTCTATCCGCTGCATTTGGCAATTCTCGCGATCCTCGCGATGCTTGAACTGCTGAAATTGTCCGCAAATGTCTTTCACTTGATCGAGCCGAGCCAGCAGCCGCCGTTTACGGGAGACAGGTCGGTCCCCGGACTGATTGCGAACTCGTTGCTGGTTAACGGCTTGCATGTATCTGACATCGCGAGCTGGAATGGGCCGAGTTGGAGTATCAGCTGCGAATATGCGGCTTATATCGTATTCAGTCTCCTCGTTTTGAGCGGATTCACAAGAAGCAGATTATTTTTTTTACTCGGCCTAGTTGCTTCGATCTTGAGTTATGCGGTGCTCGCGCTTCGGTACCGGACTTTGGATTCTGACGGCAGACTGGGGCATCGTTCGGTGCTTGGCCGGATTCTTCTAGGTACGCTCATCTTCGAGGTCCGGCTGGCGATTGATCGTATTCCTGTCAAGTTGATCTCCGTTCTGGAAATCGCGGTGACGGTAACTCTGATTCTTGCACTGTCGTTGGCGAGCGGAGCTTTTCTAGCCATCACCATTCCGGTGTTTGTCAGTCTGGTTGCACTTTTGCAGACTGATCAAGGCTTCCTGGCTTATTTTCTGAATCTCGAACCGGCCCGGTTCTTCGGACGGATTTCTTATTCGGTGTATATGACCCACGTCGTTGTAATCCTCGCTTTTGTTGTGTTCTTGAGGCGCGGGCTGCCGTTCTTAACAGGCCGAAGCTTGAGCAGTCCTTGGGCCGGAGATCTGTTTGTCGTTCTGGCGTTCATGACAGTGATCGGGGCATCGTTGCTGACGTACGTCTTTGTCGAGGAGCCCTGGCGCCTCTTTGGTCGACGGCTGGTATCCAGAAAGGGAGCCGTTGCAGCGCGCAAGAGTAAACCAGCGTTGGCTATCGGTCCGGCTCCCTAATAGCGAATCGCTGAAGGTAATTGCCACATTGATTGCATTCAAACGGAAACGCGATCATTATCGGCTATACTGATGCATAGACTACTCGGAGGGTCGTATTCGGCGGATTGTTGTGCGAGCTGATTACAGCTTTGACCGGCTTCCCGCGGCGTCGGGGGCGCTTGGCGGCGATGGGGATTTAACAAACACATGCGCATGTGCTCCTAGTACCCGACCTTCCTCAAGGAAGGCGCGCGCACTCAAATGCGCTCGAGGCCGAGGTCGCGGATTTTCTCGCCTGATCCGCACGGCCATCTGCCTGAGCGTGAGGTGCTGACCGGCATCGGCCAGGTCACTGTGCGCCAGCCCGTACGTGATTTGGAAACCGCTGCCGTCGATCCCTGCTTTCACGCCCGCGATCCTGCCCCTACCTGCGGGGCTCAAACTGGATCGAGATTCTCTGCCGAGCCTCAACCTGAAGGGCATCTCGACCGGCGATTTCTCCGAAGCGCTTGCGGCATTGCTGGGCCAGGACGCGCCGGGGACTGTCGGCGACAGCCATCGCCCACCGCAATAGCTTGCTCCCTTCGAACTTGAACCCGTATCAGCGATTAGTTGATTTGTGCTAAGGGCTACCGTCCAATTACCGCCGTGCGCGCATCAAAGATGCGACTCGCTTACACCTCTGAGGTTGATGGCGTGTCGGTTCCGTTTGTCTTGTTGCTTTTGTTGTTGGCTGCTGTGCCCGCATCCGTCCTCGTGGACGGCCCTGCAGAGCTTGCCGTATCGGCAGTGGGCGTCGCGCTTGCGCTCGCAATGAGTGCCCGACTCATTCGGCCAGGAGAAGGAGGCTTTTTGGCGAAGGCGTGTCAGCCCTGGGCGCTTGTGGCCGCTATACCGGCTTTGATCATGGTTATCCAGGTGCTGCCGCTTCCGCCGCTCGCCCATCCCATTTGGAAGGACGCCGCAGAAGCTCTCGGCACATCGCTTGCGGGCAGCATCAGCGTCGACCCAGGCATCACGCTGATTGCCCTTACCCGATACTTGTTCATAATCGGTCTCGTCTGGCTGACGATGGCGGTTACCATCGATCGTCAGCGGGCTCAAAAGATACTTTTTGCGCTTGTAGGCGTGAGCGTCGCAACCGTCGCAAGCACCGCGATTGCTACCCGGGTCAAGGACGGCTCGGTACTCGGCCTCGGGATCGCACTTTCATCTGGTACGGCATCAGCCGGAAACGGAGTTGCTGCGCTTGGTCTGATCCTCTCCGCTGCTGCGGCCGTGCATGCGGCTGAACACTTTGAAACACGCAGGGGCCCTCACCGCGCGGACCTGCGCCAAGCGGGCTTGAGTATCGGTCTGGGCGCCGCCGCCTTTGCGGCGTGCTCATTAGTCATGCTGGTGGCACCAGCTTCACTGGTCTTTGCAGCCGGTTGCGGCTCGGGCTCCTCGCCACGATTTTCATGGCGCGCCGTCTCGGCACCAGCTCGCGAGTCACGATTGCCGTAACAGCCGTCGCTCTGGCAATTGTTGTCCTCGTGGCGGCCAGCCGAACCGATACCCAGGCGGATCTAACCTTGCGGTTTGCTGCCGCAACTCCAACGGACATCGCCGCTCGAATTTTGGCCGACACACCGTGGGCCGGCAGCGGCGCCGGCACGTTTTCTGCAATGGTGCCGATCTATGCCACGGTCGGCGAGTTGAATTCCATGGTGCCAACCACGGTCGCCGCCATTGCAATCGAATTCGGGCGGCCGACGATGATCATTATCGTCTTAGTTGCGGTCGCGCTGGGGGCTGTTCTCATGTGGGGCGCGCTATCTCGTGGGCGCGATTCCAGCTTTTCGGCAGCGGCGGCGAGCTGCATCGTAGTGGTGACAATCGAAGCCTTCACGGATGCTAGCCTCCTGAACTCGGCGGTCGTTACAATCCTTTCCGTCGTGCTCGGCTTGGGCCTTTCGCATCGGATGAGCCGGACAGCCTAAACCGCATAGCGCGTTTAAGTCCTTTTATGCTGTCATTCCGATAAGTCCTTTTATGCCGTCATTCCGAAATACGGCTCTCGCCGATGCCGACTTCATTCGGGAAGGCAAGGGTCACTTGATCGGAGCTGAACAGGCCACAGCTCGCCGGAACCGGCCGAAGTTGGCCATTTGGTGGTCGATCAAGTCGTATTGCGTGAACGCGTGATCGGCAGTGTCAACAAGGCCAGACGGGAGTGTGTATTCCCAGGTCGCGTCCGCATTGGCTTTTCATCGCTTCGAACGTCATGTCGCAATGGTGGGCGGCAGCACTTTCGTCCAGAGTTCTTGATATTGCGCTCTCAATCGCAGCATTTCGGTTCCAGACTGTTTCCGCAATCCTCGATTGCAAGCAGTCTGATCAGGGTCATGTATTGATGCTTCACAGGCGAACCTGTCAGTCGTGACCGCAGCAGTCTCTCGTCTGGTATCGGCCGGGGTTCAATCACGGCAAGTCATTCCCCGCGACCGGCTATATCAAATCCTCGTGAGCATGGACCTTCCCTTTCGACACGAGCGGGCGCGTCATCCGCCGCTTCACGGCGGATCGGCGGGATACGCGCAGAGCATTGTGCCGCCTCTTTCGCCAAAGCGTGGATCGGCACTATCTATCCCGCCCTACGTTATTTCATTTGACTGACATCTGCTTACGGTCGCGGCATGACGTGGCCGCATGCCTTGCAGGTCCGCAATTCCTCGCTGCCGAAAAAGCGCGCATAGGCCTTCGATACCGGGTCGGACCGGTAATCGCTCACCTCGGCCGTCTCCTCATGCAGCAGTGCGTCGCAATTCGGGCAGAACCAGCGGAAGCGATCCACTTCGCCGGGGCGCCGCATGCGCTCGATCACCAGAAGATAATCGTCCGGCGCAAAACGCGGCGAATGCGGAATCCCCGCCGCGGTATAGATTGACGCGCCTTCGGGAACGACGGCGACCTCTTCCTTGCCGTCGGGCGTACGGTAGTGCAGCCGCATCGTGCCCTTGACCGCCAGCATGACCTCGTCGCTCGGGTTGATGTGGAATTCCGAGCGGTGTTCGCGCCCGCGGGCGACGAAAGCAAGTGAATCGGGACGTTGCCACAAGACGCTGACGCGCTCGCCGCGCTCGGCGAGCTCGCGGCCGCGGGCCAACAGGTCAACAATCGGCATCGGGATCATGCGAAGGGTCTCACGCGGTTTCACTTTGGGCCGACGGCCCTCACTTAAATTTCAAAGACAATGTCTGCGGACAAATAAATCAACCTCTGTCATGCTCCGCGAAAGCGGAGCATCCAGTAACCACTGACGAAGCGATTGTGCACGCATTTCAATTCAGGGGCTGGATCACCCGCTTTCGCGGGTGATGACATGAGTTGATGTACGTGTTTTGCGGACGGTGCCATAGGTGGCCGAGAAGTTACAGCCACCCCTGCTTTTTTGTTACATGCCTGTATCATCGGCAGGCGGCGAGCCGGCCGCGTAGGTCTCAAGCGTTACTGCACCTGCGCCTTGGCAGCGGCGAGTTCGGCTTCGCTGCGCAGCGTCATCACTGTGACCTTGCGGGTGCGATAGGAGGGCAGCACCACCTTGGTCTGACCGTCCTTCTCATAAAGCGAGACATAGCGCGCCTCGCTGCCCCGCGTCGGCAGGTCGAAGGTGGTGAACCTGTTGGCCGTCGGATCGTAGCGTAGCACGACGTCGCTCATCCAGACGTTCAGCCATGCATTGTGCTTGCTGTCGACGGCGACCTGGTACGGCTTGGTGTTCGGCGGCAGCGGGATCGTGCTGCGATTCATGGGTGCGGGTGTTGATCTTCGAGAGCGTCCCCGCCCACGAATTGCCGACGTAAAGCACGTCGTCGTTCTTGTCGGTGCCCATACGCCGCGGACCCTGCGCATAGGGCACTGGGTTGCTGAAATCGGGCGCGCCGACACTTTCGTAGAAGGCGATCTTCCGCGGGCGGGAGCCGGTCGCGCACGGCCTCGACGGGCGGCAGCTTCACCTCGGTCGCGGTGCCGTATTTGCCGTCGCCGACCCCGATGGTGTCGATCGCCATCTGCGCCCAGTAGCCGTTGCCGTCGCGATCGGCAGCAACGCCATAGGTCAGGCCGGTGCCGCCGGTCGCCGACTTAGGCGTCGGCGACTTGAACTCGGTGAACCTTTCGGCGACGGGATCGAAGCGCAACGCGCCGAACGGCGACGACACCCAGATCATGCCGCGGCCATCGTAGTCGACGGTGGTCGCGCCACCCGTGGGCGCCATGCCTTCCGGCGGGACGAAGATTTCGATCTTGTCGGTCTTCGGATCGAGCTTGCCGAGGCCGCCCTTGCCCGCATTGATGTTGAACCAGATCGTGCCGTCGGGCGTGCGCGTCATACCGTGGGTCGGCGCCGCGAGACCGTTCGCAGCCGCGACCTTCAACGGGGTGAAGGCGCCGGTCTTGACGTCGAACTTGCCGACCGAGAGGACATTGTTGGGCACGTTGCAGGTAAAATAGACGCTCTTGCCGTCGCCGGACAGCCACGAATCATGCACGCCGAATCCCGGATAGACATAGGACGGTGTGCCGAGCGACCAGTCGGTGCCGTTATTGGTGCGCACCTTGTAAGGCATGCCGACATCCGGATCCGGCGGCGCCTCGTAATCGGTGAATACGACGCGCGCCGCTTCGCCGGACGGCCGCGGGCGAAGATTGAACTTCATCGATGTTTCGCCGGGACCGCGCGCGCGGGCGAGATAGGCGGCAAGCTGCTTCTGATTGTGTTCGAGGACTGGGCTCGGCTTGCTGATCCGGCCCCTGATAAATGCCATAGACATTGGCATTCTTCATCAGGTTGATGATCGCATTCCAACCCGCCTCGTCGAACTTGTGCTGGAGGATGTAGCTCGGCGTGTGACAGGCGGTGCAGTTGTTCTGGATGATGGTCTTCATCGTCGCATCTTCCGGCGTGGCGTCGGGCAATGCGCCGATGATCTCGTCACCCGGCAGTTGGCGTACGAAGTCCTTGAGCGGCTTCAGGGTGAAATCCTGCCGATGTCCGGCGGCCGAGATCGAGGTTGCCGCGACCGATGTCGAAGGTGATCGCCTGCGCCCACACCTGATACTTGCCGGTCGCCATAGGCGGGAAATAATAATTGCCGCTCTCGTCGGTGAAGACCGAGGTGACGACATTCGATCCATCAAACCGCGCCGACACCATCACGCCGCCAAGCGCGCTGCCGTCGGCCGCTCGGATCGTACCGGTCAACACGGTGTCGGCCGCACGCACCGCGATCGGGGTCAGCGCGGTTGCCGACAAGGCGGCCAACAGCGCGCCGCACCGGATCGTCACATATCTTCTCTTCGTCATGGCTGGTCTCCGAAAATGTCCGCATGTCGCGCGGCGCGGTGGTCGAGTGGATAAACGGCGGTCTCGTCGTGAGCGTCCGATCAGCGGCCCGCCGCTGCCGCGGGTTGCGGCGGGATCGTCTTGATGTACTGCACGATGTCGGCGATCTGGTCCGGCTCGAAATAATACCTGAATCCGGGCATGCGCGGCGTGCCGTTGCGGATGTATTCGCCGATCAGCTCTTCGTCGCCGCCCAGCGTGTCACGCGATAACACCGGACCGTATTGTCTCGCTTTCTGCTGCACCTGGGTGTGGCACACGCCGCAGGACTGGCTGAAGAGCCGCAATCCTTCGCGCTGCTGCGGCGTGAACGAGGCGTCGGGACCGCCCTGGGCCACGGCACCGAGCGGCAACGCAAATACCCATAACGCCACCAGAACGCTTTGCTGCATTGGACCTCCTCCGCCTAATCCGATTGGGCTTTCTTGAATCCGAGCCCGGCTATTTCTACTCCCGACGTGCCGACATCCGAAAGGGGCGTTGCGGCGCAATTGTCCCCGGTCGACCCTCCGGGTCGTGCGCCTCCATTTCATACAGTTGGCCCGATGACCTCGCTGAATGCCCGACAGGGCATGGCGGAGCCGCACGTTCCGTTCAGATAGAATCAAATCAAATGTAGATGGGCAACGCGCCAAAACGGGCCATGCCGGTTGCACAGCAGGAGGGCGCGTTGCCCACGTTGTCGGAGCTGTCAAGAACTGCCGACCGCGTGGGCAAAATCGCCACTGAGAGTCAAACCGTTGGAAAGACGACGACGCGCGATTTTGCCCACCCTACGCGCCGGCTTCGATCCGACCGGAATCCAATTCAGCCGCCCGCGCAATAGCTGCAGCCCGCTTCCTGCGCGCGGTTCACACCCCATACGCCGGACGGGATCAGCGTGATGCCCGGGATGATGTTGGCGGTAAATTCCTTGATCGCTTCATCCGGCGTGACATTGGCATTCTTGGCGAGCTGCCGCGCATGGCCGCGCAGGGCCACACTGCACGCGCCAAACACGGTTCCGCGGGCAAGCAGCTTGTCGACCGCCGCCTTGTCGTTGCGCAGCGCACCGGGTTTGGCCTCAAAGTATGGGTTCTTTACCGCGGGCGCCTTGGTCTCGGGATCGGTGATCTTCTCGGACTCGCCAATCTTGTATTTCTCCCACATGGCATGATTGAGCGCGAGTGGGAAGGCCGCGGCGCGCAGGATGACGACGCCGGTTGCCGATTTGTTGGGGTCAAGGAAATTCACCACGTAGCCGAACGGCGCGCCGTTATTCACCGCGTACATGTCAGTGAGCTGCTTGTGGCGTCCCGGAAGATTACCGGGCCAATTCGGCCCATCGTCCGCTTCCCCTTCCGCGTGCGGCTCAGTCGGAACGAAGGCCGCAACACCCAACGCCATGATGCCCGCGACGCGGGTGAAGAAGCCGCGGCGCGGCGTCACGAGGATTTGTTTGGGATCGCTCATCAGGTCCTCCTTTGGGCAAAACAAAAAAAGGTGCCGCCGGTAACGAACGGCACGAACGAAGCCATCATAGCAGGTCCGGACCACGTGCGGTGGGGCGCATGGCATTCGACGCCGGCGCCAGCGTGTTGTCCGCTGATTTCGACCGATTTGCGTCGAGGAGGCAGGACTGTTGTCGCGGTCCCAGCGCACCTGCGTTCCGCCGTGCCCACCGGCCGCCGAAAGGTGGGCGCAGCGGCTCAAGCCCCATTCGATCGCACCAGTGCCATTGATTGCTGCGCAGGTCTGCGCCATCTGTGCCAGCGTTCAGAGAGGGGGCCGTGTTTTCAATGCGAACGCTTGCTCAATCCGCCCGCGACCTTGCGTCGGGAACGACGAGCCGATCGCTCGCCGAGGAGTGCCTCGCCCGCATCGAGGACCCTGGCGGCGAAGGCCGACGCGTTTTCCTGAAGGTGCATCCTGAAGAGGCGCGAGCCGCCGCAGATTACTATGACGTCATGCGTCGGCATGGCGCCGCTCCCTCGTGGTTCGCCGGCATTCCGATCTCGGTTAAGGATCTCTTCGATATTGCCGGCGACGTGACCACGGCCGGCTCGGTCGCGCTGCGCGATGCCAAGCCTGCGACAAAGGACGCGCCGGTCATCTCACGGCTTCGCGCGGCCGGCCTCATACCGATCGGCCGCACCAACATGACCGAATTCGCCTACTCCGGTCTCGGCATCAATCCGCATTACAACACGCCGCGCAATCCGTTCGACCGCACGACCGGCCGCATTCCCGGCGGATCGTCCTCCGGCGCCGCGGTCTCGGTCACCGACGGAATGGCGTTTGGCGCGCTTGGCACCGATACCGGGGGATCCTGCCGCATCCCGGCCGCTCTATGCGGCATCGTCGGTTACAAGCCCACGGCGAGGCGGATTCCGACCGCCGGCGTGCTGCCGCTGTCGTTCACCCTCGATTCGGTCGGCCCGCTTGCCGCCTCGGTCGACTGTTGCGCCGCGCTCGACGCGATCATGGCCGGAGCGGAGCCGGCCGAGATCGAGGCCTTAGACCCCGCAGGGCTCCGCCTAGGGGCGCCGCAAACCCTCGTGCTCGAAGGCATGGATGAGACCGTATCGCGCGCCTACGCGGCCGCACTGTCGGCGCTCGGCAAAGCCGGGGTTCGGATCGACGATATTCCGTTGGCGGAGCTCGGTGAGATCGCAACTCTCAACAAAGGCGGTGGCTTCGCCACCGCGGAAGCCTATGCCTGGCATCGAAAGCTGATCGAGGCGAAAGGCACGCTTTATGATCCTCGCGTGCTCGCGCGCATTCTCGGCGGCAAGAATGTAGACGCGGCGCATTACATCGATCTCGCACGACAACGCGCCGACCTCATCCGCCGCACCATGGCGACCTCCTCACGCTACGATGCGCTCGTCATGCCGACCGTCCCCATCGTGGCGCCGCCGCTCGCCTGGCTGCAAGCCGATGATGCCTATCGTGCCGTCAATCTTCTCGTGCTGCGCAATCCGACCATTGCCAACGTGCTCGACCGTTGCGCCATCTCCATTCCGTGTCACCGTGCCGGCGAAGCGCCGGTCGGGCTCATGCTGGTCGGCGAGCACGGCGGCGACCGAAAACTGTTCGCGGTCGCAGCCGCGATCGAACGGCTGGTCTCGCCGCTCGCAACGGCGCAGTGACATGGCGGACCCGCGGTTCAAGCTCGCGCTTCCCCTACTGAATTTCCTCGACCCTGAGCGCGCTCACGGTCTCACGATACGGGCGGTCAAGCTTGGTCTCGCCTATCCGCTTCGGCGCGTGCCGGACGATCCCGTGCTTGCGACTGCGGTTTGGAGCCTGCCGTTCTCCAATCCGGTCGGTCTCGCCGCCGGTTTCGACAAAAATGCCGAAGTTTGCGACGCCATGCTGGCGCTCGGCTTCGGCTTCGTCGAGGCAGGAACCGTGACGCCGCAGCCGCAGCCGGGCAATTCGGGGCAGCGTCTCTATCGGCTCGCCGAGGACGAGGCGGTCATCAACCGGTTCGGCTTCAACAGTCTCGGCCTCGCGCCGTTCGCGGCACGGCTCGCAAAGCGGCGCCGCCAGGGCAGGCGCGGCATTGTCGGGGCCAATATTGGCAAGAACCGCAACACCACGGACAGCGCGGCCGATTACATTGCGGGGGTCAGGGCGCTGGCCGGATTGTCCGATTATTTGGTCGTCAACATCTCATCGCCGAACACGCCGGGGCTGCGCGACCTGCAGGCGCGTGCACAGATCGAGGAACTGCTTTCCCGCGTGCTGGCGGCGCGGTCTGCGGTGCTGGGGCCGACGGGGCGGCCGGTACCGGTATTGGCCAAGGTCGGACCAGACCTCACGGAAGAGGAATTACGCGACATCGCTGAGGTCGCGCTTAACCTCGGCATGGATGGTCTCATCATCGGCAACACCACCGTAACGCGGCCGCCCGGCCTGAAAAGCGCCGATCATGACGCGCCGGGCGGGCTCTCGGGCACGCCATTGCGCGAACTCTCGACCGCCTGCCTGAGCACCGCCTATCGGCTGACACGGGGGCGGATTCCGATCATCGGCTGCGGCGGGATCGCGAGCGGAGCCGACGCCTATGCCAAGATCCGTGCCGGCGCGTCCCTTGTTGCCCTCTACACGGCGCTGGTCTTTCACGGCCCCGGACTGATTGGCCGGATCAAGGCGGAGCTTGCCGCGCTGCTGCGGCGGGATGGATTCGGCAATGTCGCAGAAGCGGTGGGTGCGGATGAACGGCGCGCAATCGCCCGCTGATCCAACTCGAACCTGTCGATGCGCTCCGAGTGATCGACGCCCAGAAGAGTTCCAGCGAAAATAACTGATCCGTTTTTATGGCAGTTCGTCGCACCAGCGTGCTGATTCCTGTCAAGTACCGGAGCCGCTATTTTTGCGGCTGCCCTGAGAGCGGGATGCGTTCAGCTTGGAATCGCTTCCCGCTAAATTGCCTTTTGCGCATCCGTTGCGAACTGCGCTCGACGACGGATGCGGGGTGATTTTTCACATGATCTTGTCCGAAAGGTCTGCATCTTTTCGGGATCATGCGCTGTCGCGTTCTGCGTTATTCTGCTGTAAGGGAACCCGCGAAAATAACTGATACGATACCCGGGAAAAATAAGCGGGAAGGTGCAGCGAATGGCCCAAGAGACGATTCAGTTATTTTCGCGGGAACCCTAAGAGGCCGCGTTTGCTCGTTGCCCTCTGCCCAGCCCAGGTCGCCGCGTAATGGCGTTCTTTCGCACCGCAGGACTTGCCGAGACGATGCTCGCGATCGACGGCGACCGCGTGGTGCTGCGGCAGCCCCAGGGCGCCGATTACGCGGAATGGGCAGCTCTTCGCGAGCGAAGCCGCGAATTCCTGCGCGCTTGGGAGCCGATCTGGCCCATCGACGATCTCACCCGCGGCGCGTTCCGCCGCCGCCTCAAGCGCTATGCCGAGGACCAGCGGTCCGATCAGGCCTATTCTCTTTTCATCTTTCGCCGCAGCGACAACGCTCTCGTCGGCGGCATCACCCTTGCCAATGTGCGGCGCGGCGTCGCCCAGGCCGGCAGCATCGGCTACTGGATCGGGGAGCCATTCGCGCGCCAAGGCCTGATGAGCGCCGCCCTGCATGCGCTCATGCCATTCAGCTTCGTGACATTGCGGCTGCACCGCCTCGAAGCCGCCTGCATCCCGACCAACTTGGCCTCGACGCGCCTGCTCGAGAAATCCGGGTTCGAACGCGAGGGGTACGCCCGGCAATACCTTTGCATCAACGGGATTTGGCAGGATCATCTGCTCTATGCACGAATCAGGAACGATCCACCGCGCCTGCGCGGATGAGAAGGCAACCGGCCGCCGCAGGTCGGACGATTTTGGAGCGGGGGCGCTCAATGCCTTTGGCCTGCCATGGTTTGGGTGGTATATTTGTTCGCTTCGGGCGGAATTTCGCATGGCGAAGGGGATAGGGAGACTGGCGCGATATCGCGCTTGGCGGACGGCATGTGCCGGCCTCGCCGCCGCGGGCGCGCTCGCGGGTTGCTCCTCGTTGGGTGGCGGCGGTTCGACCCCCGAAGCGACGGCAACCGCGACCCCGGCTTCACCCCCTGCCACCGACGATACGTCGGTTACCGGCAAGATGAAGTCGTTTTTCACCGGACCGTCCTACAATCTGGTCGCTAGCACCCCGCCGCCATCGCGGCCACCGTCATCGCCCTCCTCCGGCGGGGTCAATTGCCCCTCGGTGGACTATCGACAGGGCGCGGCCACGCTCGCGATCAACGGTTCGAACGCCGACAATTCGGCTCTGAGCCTGCGCTACGAGGGCAGCCTGCTCCAGACGGCGCGCGAATGCGCCGTGCGCGGGAGCGACCTCACCATCAAGGTCGGCATCGAAGGACGCATCGTTGTCGGCCCAGCCGGCGGGCCGGGGCCCATCACCGTGCCGCTGCGCTACGCTCTCGTGCGCGAAGGTTACGAGCCGAAGACGATCTGGACCAAGCTGTACCTCGTTCCGGTGACGGTCCCGGACGGACAGCTGAACGTGCCGTTCGTGCATGTCGAGGAGGACATGACCATCCCGGTGCCGCCCTCGACCGAGCTCGATGCCTATATGATCTATGTCGGGTTCGATCCTGAAGGTGCCGTGCCAGCAAAGCCGAAACCGGCGCCTAAGGGAAAACCTTCGCGCGCGCGGGCGGCTCAGTAAGACTGTCCAATCAGGCCGCGATGCTGGTTGCTTTAACGGCGGCAAATGCGAGTTGGAACCGCTGCTCATCCGAATCGATGATCTTGAAAATGAACTATCTGGGAAGTTGGCATCGACCGTCTGGCTCTCGAACAAAGCCGCGGCGACAAGGAACTGGCACTGGGTTTGGGATTGAAGGATTGGGGATTATGACGGGAGGATTTGGGATTATGACGGGAGGATTTGGGCTTGGAGATATGGGACCAGGCAGTGTGTTAGGAGGCAATCTTCCGCCTTGAACCTGGGCCAGCGTCGAATTGCAATTGACGCAATAGATGGCAAGCACCCATCGAACAAAAAACGAAACGAAAGCGTGTTCATTTGCTTGCTTGCACACTCTCGGCCTGCATTCTCGTAAAGAAGCATCGCCGCCTCGCACCAATGAAGGCCGGATGATTCTTTTTGATCATACGTTCACCTCGGAAAATCGCCGCGGCAACTACCAGGTGGCAGTGCGGATCGGTTTACGATCGAATGAATGGCCCTTCGTCACATTTTGAGCATTCTCTACTCTCGTCCAATCGATCGGACGGCTGGTGAATATGCTTCGGAAGATCAGAAAATATGAAGGACGATCAACTCAGATTGGCCTTGATGTCGCGGATGCCGTCCTCGATGAGGACAGCGGCGGCGCGTCCATGCGTCGTCTCCGTAAGCAGCTTTTCGGAAGCTGCAACAGCGGCATCGGCGGCGGCGGCGCGCAAATCGGTCAGCGCCTGCGCTTCCGCCTGAGCGATCCGCGCCTCCGCCATCTTGGTGCGGCGAGAAATGAATTCCTCCGCCTTGGCGGCAGCCTCCACAGCCATGCTTTCGGCCTCGCGTCGGGCATTGTCGATGATGGCCGCGGCCTCGATCTGCACCTCCGCCCGCCTGCGCTGATACTGCGCCAGCACCGCCTCGGCCTCGCGACGCAGCCGCGCTGCCTCCTTGAGTTCCAGCTCGATCCGCGCGGTGCGCGCATCGAGGGTCTGAAGGATCATGCGCGCCACCCCTAGCCGCAGGAGAATCGCCAGGAAAATGACGAAGGAGACGGCGACCCAGAATTCCGGTTCATACAGAATGTCGACCATACCGCCTCAGCCGTTGATCGCAGCAGCGACTGCCGTCGAAACCGCGCCCTGCGGGGGCGCGGCGCCGGTCAACCGCATGATGATCGCGACCGCCGCTTCTTCGGCAATCCCAGGGAGGTTCGCCATCGCAGCCTGCTTGCGCGCCGCGATCGCCTGCTCCGCCTCGGCAAGTCGTTTATGGAAGCGCGCTTCCACGGTCTTGCGCCTTTCCGAAGCCTCGGCATCAAGCTTTTCACGCATTTCTTGGGCCGTCACCTGGGCGCGCGCCCGCGCCTCTGCAAGTGTTTCCTCATAGGCTGCGTTCGCGACTTCGGCCTCCTGCTTCATGCGTGCCGCGGCATTGAGGTCGCCGTCGATGCGCTGGCGCCGGACGTCGATGATCGAGCCGACGCGCGGCAGCGCGACCCGCGCCGCCAGCAGGTAGAGCGCCACGAAGAAGATCGCGAGCCAAAGCAGCTGTGATGCAAAGGTGTCGATCTGGAACGGCGGAAACCCGCTGCCATGTTCGGAGGAAGGCGTCGTTTCCGTTTCCGTCGAGATATTTTCCGCCATTACCGGTCCGCGACGCGGCCCCTTGCCCGAGTGTCGAGCCTTGCCATCACAGCGCGAACAGCAGCAACAGCGCGATCAGCAGAGAGAAGATGCCGAGCGCCTCGGTGATGGCAAAGCCGAAGATCAGATTGCCGAACTGGCCTTGCGCAGCCGAAGGATTGCGGATCGCGGCGGCGAGGTAATTGCCGAAGATGGTGCCGACGCCGACACTGGCACCGCCCATGCCAATGCAAGCAATGCCGGCGCCGATATATTTGGCGGCCACGGGATCCATGATGAAACTCCTTGTTCGTTCGAGGTGAGAATTCAGCCGTCAATGGCCGGGGTGGAGAGCATCGTTGAGATAAATGCAGGTGAGGATCGTGAACACATAGGCCTGCAGAAACGCGACCAGGAATTCGAGTGCGGTCAGCGCCACCGTCATCGCGATGGGGAGTGTCGCGCCGAGCCACCCGATCGCCCCGAAGCCGCCCAGCAGCGTCGCGAAGCCGGCAAACACCTGCAGCGTGATGTGGCCGGCCAGCATGTTGGCGAACAGCCGAACGCTGTGGGAAATCGGGCGCGACAGGAAGGACATCACCTCGATCACCACGATCAGCGGCAAGATGAAGATCGGAATGCCCTTCGGCACGAACAGGTTGAAAAAATGCAGCCCGTGTTTCCAGAACCCGTAGATCAACACGGTGAAGAAGACGAGCAGCGCCAGCGCGACGGTGATGATGATGTGGCTCGCGACCGTGAAAGAATAGGGGATCAGGCCAAACAGGTTGGACACCAGGATGAACATGAACAGCGAGAAGACAAACGGGAAGAACCGCATCCCGCTCTCGCCGGTCGTGCTGCGGATGGTATCGGCTACGAATTCATAGGTGAGTTCGGCGATCGATTGCATGCGGCCAGGAACGAGTTGACGGCGCGCGGTTGCACCAAGCATCAGCGCCGCGGTGCCGCCGACAGCCAGCGCCATCAGCAGGGCCGAATTGGTGAAACCGATGCTGACCGAGCCGAACTTGGCGAAGGGAACGAGATCGACGATCTGGAACTGGTGGATCGGATCGGCCATCAGCAAAACATCCTCTTCCTCAAAGGCTACGGAGCCGCCGCCTTTCCGGCCTAATCGGCGTCAGATCGATCCGACGCGGTGCGGACCAGGTTCACGACACCCGCCGCGAAGCCGAGCAGCAGGAACACGATGAGCCCGAACGGCGATGACCCGAACACGCGGTCGATCGCCCAGCCGATGCCGGCGCCGACCAACACGCCGGCTATGAATTCGCTCGACAGCCGAAGTCCGCGCACCAGGCCCGACGAAGTGCCGCGCATGGGAGCATCGTCGACCTCGGCGGACCGCCGCGGCCTTTCCCGGCCGAGCTCGTCGCCAAGTCGCCGGAGTCGCGCGGAAAGAGCAGCCTCGTCTTGGGGAAGATCGCCCTGACCATCACCGTCGCGCGCATTCCCGGCCATGTTTATGCCACGCGCGCCGCCGCCGATCAGATGTCCGCCCCCAAAGCCGCGCGGACCATACTGAGCCGGTCCACGCTAGTCAAGAATGGCGCGCAGTCCTGCAAATATACTTGGGTTATCACGAGATTAGGAGGAATTCGCTCGGACGACGGGCGGCGGTGTCGACATTGCCGAGCAATGCCGACCGCATTTGCGTGCTGCGCCGGCGAGACCGGGCACGCTCCCTCGCCAGCCGCAATGGCGCCAAAGCGCGATGACATGTTGGGGCAATCCGGGGCGGTTTCCGTCCTTGCCGACAACGCACGCCCCGGGCATGTTCTGCGCAGAATCGACGCTTCACGCGAAGAGGGGCCGCCATGACGCGTACCATCGCAGTTGCACTGATGTTGACAGGCCTTGCTGCCGGCGCAGCGGCCGACGAGCCGCCCGGCAGCGGCGATCCTCGTTTTTTGTTCTTTCCAGGAGAAAGCGCCGTACTGCGTCTCGATCTACAGAGCGGCACGTTCGCCGCCTGCACCGAACGCGATGCCGAGTGGGTGTGCGCGGACGTCCCGGACGAACGCGCCGCGCTTGGCGGCGAAATCATGCGCCTGCGGCAGGAAAATGCTCTTCTCCGGGGCGCGCTAAGGACCGGCGGGATCCCCCTGCCCGCCAGGGTCGAGCCGATGCCCGACCTGCGGGCCGACGCAACTGCGATTGCGCCGCAGGGCGTGGCGGCACCCATTCCGCCGCAGCCGAACTCAGCGCTGCCGCCAAATCGATCCGGTCCTGCAACGGCTCAGCCGAACGACGTTCCGCCACCTTCGCCGTCGTCCGCAGCGTCGAAACCGGCCGCTGCGGCGCCGCCCGGCTCCGCCGAGGCCGACCGCGCCGCGCGCGAAGATGCGGACATCGAGCGGGCCATGAATGTCATGGAAAAGGTCTGGCGTCGGCTCGTCAACATGATGATCAGTGTGCAGCGCGAGATGCAGAAGAAAAGCTGAGCGGCAGAGGGCGGGCAGCACCGTCCGCGCGCCCCGGCCGCGCATCCCTCGCTGTCATCGCCCGGCGGCGGGGTCCCCATCGTTTGGCCACCTCGATGCAGCAGTCAAACAAACCGCAGCGACCAAACGATGGGGTGCCCCTGGACCAGGCGATCCAGTAACCACCGGAGTGGCGTTTGAAAGTATCTTTTTCCGATGCAACTCATGGGGTTACTGGATGCCCCGCTTAAAGAGGGGCATGACATTCAATGGGATCAAACGTCAGACTTAGATCACTAGTACCTCTGCACAGGGGTTATGACTCGTTGAGTGGGGCTGGGTAGGCGCGGGCCATTTTGGCGCGCGCTTTTTCTGGCGTGAACATCCAATTTATTCGTGCACCGCTTTTGTTTCTTTGGCGCTCCCACGCGGCGATCTCGAAGGCAAGCAATTCACGATTGTCGATGCGACGGTCGAGGCACTGGCTGCGAAGGACGCCGATTTCGATTTCGACCATGTTGAGCCAGCTTGCGTGCCTGGGGGTGGGATGGAATTCGAGGCGGCGTAGGATACGCCGCGCTTCCGGCGCTGGAAAGGTTTGGTAGAGCGCGCTCGCAGAGTGGGTCGACAAATTGTCCAGCACGACCCGGATTTTGTCGGCCTTGGGAAAGTGCACGTCGACCAGATCGCGCATGCAGTTTGCGAAGTCCTCTGCCGCGCGTCGGTCTGTGACCTTCACCTTGCGCCAGGATTTATGGGCGTCGAGGAAGACGAAGAGATTGGCCGTGCCATTGCGCCGGTATTCGCAGTCGAAGCGCTCCAATTGTCCCGGCTTGGCCGGGATTGGCTCGCGCACTTCGCCGATGAGCTGAGTTGGACTTTCGTCAAAACAGACGACCGGACGCTTGGGATCCGCTTCCTCGTTGTAGAGGTCCAGCACATCCTCCATCCGCGCCACATATTCGGCATCAACCGTGGGAATGCACCACATGTCCTTGCGCCAGGGCTTGAGATCGTTTTCCGCAAGGCGGCGTCGAACCGTCTCGCGGGAAAGCCCCTTGTGGGCCGTCAGCTTGACCATCTCGCCAGCCAGAAGTTCCAGCGTCCAACGACTGCGCCCGGCCGGCGGCTTCGAGCAGGCCGTTGCGACCAAGAGCGCTTCGTCCCTGCCGGTGAGTTTGCGCTCGGCGCCACATCGCGGCTCCTCGCTCAAGGCGGCTTCAAGGCCACACTCCACAAATCGGCGCTTGGTGCGATAAACCGTCGATCCACCCACCACGATCGTACGTTCGATCACCTCATCGCTGGCGCCGGCATCGGCCGCCAGAAGGATTTGCGCCCGCTTCAATTTCCGAGCCGAACATGTGCCGGCGCCCAGCATCCGCTTAAG
The DNA here is from genome assembly GCA_963844635.1 of uncultured Alphaproteobacteria bacterium. GTDB lineage: Bacteria > Pseudomonadota > Alphaproteobacteria > Rhizobiales > Xanthobacteraceae > JAJPKK01. Next base: position 1,152,901 of record CAWJPD010000003.1, on the reverse strand, counting down.
GTCCTCACGCTCCTCGCCGGTCAGATCAACGCGATAGCGGATATTCATCAGGGCCTCCTTGTGATTCGAGGCCCAGTTGAATCAATCTATGTGGCGTGGATTCCGCGCCCCCTCGCTTCACCGACAAGCAAGGCCAGTATCTGGCCTTCATTCACGCTTATCCCTCGTCATCGGCCGATCGCCCGCCGAAGCCGATATCCAACGGTTCTTCGCCGTCACCCCGCCCACCGTCCACCAGATGGTGCTAACTCTCGAACGCCAGGGCCTTATCACGCGTATCCCCGGCAAGGCGCGAAGCATCCACTTTCGCGTCGATCCAGAACTTCTCCCAAAGCTCCAACCCGTCATATCCTCTGTGCAGAGGTACTAGGACACTACCAGCTAAACGACACGGAGAGGCGAAAAGATGTGCCCGGACGAGGCTCGCGGGAACCGGCTCTCCGCGATCGTGCACACCTCACCCGACCTGATGGCGACGGCCACGCTCGTGATCGAGACGCAGGGCGAGGGGTTTTACGAAATCACGCGCGACGCCGAAAACTTCGTCCACGCGTGCGGCGGCGATTCCGGCGTGTTGCTGCTGTTCATGCGGCACACCTCGGCCTCGCTGCTGATCCAGGAAAATGCCGATCCCGACGTGCGCACCGATTTGCGCACCGCGCTGCGGCGGATCGCGCCCAGCGATGCCGGCTGGGTCCATGACACCGAAGGGCCGGACGACATGCCTTCGCACATCATGACCATGGTGAGCGGTATCAGCCTCCACGTCCCGGTTGTTTCCGGCAAGCTGGCGCTCGGAACCTGGCAGGGCATTTATGTCGCAGAACATCGCGCCCGACCTCACCGGCGCGAGGTCATCCTGCAGTTCATCGGCGTTCCCAGAACAGGCTGACACGTAATGCGAAAAGGCGCCGCAGGACCAGCCACTGTGCCGTCGCGCCGAAGGCCTCTTTGACCGCGTGCGTTTCCAGCATCTTTAAGCTAGAACGAGCAGAAGTCCCGCAGCGGATTGAGCGGGCATATGATGACGGGAGGTTCGGCATGAATGCGAAGCGGGATTTTCTTCTGCTGGCGATGCTCACATCGGCGGCAGTCACGCCTGCGCTCGGTCAGACGGCGGCTCCTGCGGCTTCACCGGCCGCGAGCACACAAACCGCCGGCGTCCCGGATTTTGGTGGCGTGTGGCACCACCCGGCCCTGCCGTGGTTCGAGCCGCTCGCGTCCGGGCCGCGCCCGGTGACGAACCGGTCGCGCACCAAGGGCGGGTGGAGCAATTACGACCAACTGGTCGGTGACTACACCAATCCGGTGCTGCAACCTTGGGCGGCGGCGGTCGTCAAGAAATACGGCGAGTTCTCTCTCGCCGGCGTTACGTTCCCGAACCCGGCGAACCAGTGCTGGCCGGAGCCGGTGCCGTTCGTTTTCAAGCACAATACACAGCAGATCTTGCAGCAGCCGGACGTTGTTACCTTCCTGTACTCGGAGGACCATGACATCCGCCGCGTGCGCATGAATGCGCAGCACCCCGCGAACCTGACGCCCTCGTGGCACGGCGATTCGGTCGGACATTACGAAGGCGACACGCTGGTCATCGATACCGTGGGCAACAAGACCGATCGGCCCTTTGCGATGATCGACCTGTTCGGCACCCCCTTCAGCGAGGCGCTGCATGTGGTCGAACGTTACCGGCTGATCTCGGCCGATCAGGCCAAGGAAGCGCTGGATCGCAACGCCAAGGAGAATATGCGCTTCGGCGACTTCAGCCACAGCTTCGGCGGGAAATATCTCCAGCTCACGCTGACAGTCGAGGACAAGAACGTCTTCACGACGCCGTGGACCGTGACCATGACCTATGCGCGCGGTGACGACGATTGGCCGGAGGAGGTCTGCGCCGAGAACACGCACGAATATTATTATCGCCAGGAATCCGATGTCCCCACCGCGGATCGGCCGGATTTCTGATTCCATAACTTAGAGAAAGGTTTTATCCAGGCGGAGGAATTTCAGCTCCTCCGCCCAGGAATAGTTGCATCAATTTGTCGTCGTCCGCGGAAGCGAACGACCGGTAAGCCCAGTATAACGATTGGGTGCAGAGGCTCGTCCCCCGAGTTTACCACTGGAGGCGTGCGGAACGCATCTCAGGACGAAACCGATCCGCCGGCGCGAACTCTCGCGTAGCCGGCGAGTGCGGCTTCGCGTGCCGCCCGGTGTTCCATGATCGGCTTCGGATACGTATCGCCCAACACAACTCCGGCCTTCGCCAAATCCTCTGCGGATGCATTGAATGGCTCGTGGATGAGTTCGTCCGGGAGCCGCGCCAGCTGCGGGCACCAGCGGCGCACATGATCTCCGGTGGGATCGAATTTCTTTCCCTGCGTCACCGGATTGAAAACGCGGAAATAAGGTGCGGCGTCCGCACCGCTGCCGGCCACCCACTGCCACGACGCGGCGTTGTTCGCGAGGTCTGCGTCAACCAGCGTGTCCCAGAACCATCTCTCACCTTGTCGCCAGTCGATGCGTAAATGCTTCACGAGGAAGCTCGCCGCCACCATTCTCATGCGATTGTGCATCCAGCCGGTTTGCCAAAGCTGGCGCATCGCGGCATCGACCAACGGATAGCCGGTCTGGCCGCGTTGCCAGGCCTCGAGCAAATCCGGCGCGTCCTGCCATGGATAGGCGTCAAACTCCGGACGCCAATTCTTTTCAGGCAGTGCCGGGAAATGATGGAGCAAATGATAGGAAAATTCGCGCCATCCGAGTTCGCTTTTGAATTTTTCCGTCCCATTTCGTTTGCCCGGGCCCTCGCTCGCGACGGCGAGCCGCGCCCACATCTGGCGGGGCGATATTTCCCCGAAATGCAGGTGCGGCGACATCAGCGATGTGCCGTCAAGATCGGCCCGGTCGCGTGCCTCGTGATAGCGTTGAAGCTGGCCGTCGATGAAGCCGTCAAACCGCGCGTGCGCGCCTTCTTCGCCTGGTGACCAGAGCTTTTCCCATCCTGCGGCCCAGTTCGGTTTCGCCGGAAGCAAGTTCAACGCTTCAAGGCCATCGTCTTTCATCGCACACGTGGCGATCTCGCATTTGGGAGATGGCAACGGTTTTGCCACGGGGATCGCGAGGCAGGCCCGCCAGAACGGCGTGAACACCTTGAACGGACCGCCGGCGCCGGTCGCGATATCCTCCGGCTCGTGCAAAAGATTGCCGCGCAAGCGGCGCAGCTCCGTCTGTCCGCCTTGCAGTTGCGCCGTAAGCTTCGCGTCGAGTCCCGCGATGTGGGGCTCGTAGCAGCGGTTCCAATAAATAGCGGTCGCTTTCGATTTCGCGGCCAGGGCGGGCAGAATGTCTCGCGGCGTACCCCGAAAGACATAAAGCTGTTCGAGTTGCCGACGCAGCCCAGCGAGGCTGTGATGCAGCCACCATCTGCTTGCGCCGCCCGGAGCCCAGGCAGGCGGTGGATTCTCCAGGATGTAAACCGGAATCACGGGGCCGCGCTTTGCGGCGGCAGCAAGCGCCGGATTGTCGGCCATCCGCAAATCTTGACGAAACCAGACCACCGAGGTCATGGCGCGACCGCATTGTTCGCGTTCGGCAATGACGCGCCAGATCGAAACCGCTTACTCACACGCGCGGGTGGATCGGCATCAGGCGCGCTGCCACCGAGCGGAAGGCGTCACGGCCGAACAGGCCGGCCAAGCCGATAATCAGGGCGACTGGACCCAGGTTCCACAACAGGACCATCGCCGTCGCATTGTGATCATGCAGTACCAGATGCACCGCGGTGCCGATCCCGGCGACGGCAAGACTTGCCATCATCACCACGGCCCCCGAACGCAAAAACGCGGCATAGCGAAGCATCACCAATAGGACGATCGCGAGCGGCACGCTGATCGACAGCACCAATCCGAAACACCCGGCGGCCTCGCCGAGTTGGATGCCATCCGGCCCGATATTCACCCAATCGGTCAGGCAGCCGTAGCCGATCATTGCGAACCACACCGCGACCGCAGGCGCTGGCAGCAGCAGCCACCATCGCGAGCGGTCGGGAAGGCTGATCATGAATGCGGCAAGGGCGGCCAAGAGGCCACTCGCAAGCGCCGCTGCAAGCGGGAGCGCGAAATCCGGATCATGGAACTTTTGCATCAGGTCGGCACGAACCCCGTGCCCCACGCAAAGGAGCGCGAGGAGAAACCCGGCGAAACCGATCCAAAGCGAAGCGCGCACCAACGGCGGGCGGAGCCGGCGCACCGGGGTCGCGCATTCAACCAAGGTGTCGATCAGTTCGTTGGTCGCAGTCACGTCGGGTCACTCGGAGGCAAGAGAATTTTCCGCAGACGGGCGATACCCCGATGGGTCGCCACTTTGAGCGCGTTCACCGAGCGCCCGCTCGCTTCTGCGGCTTCTTTCAACGACATCTCCTTGATCTTGAGCAGATGGATGGCCTGCCGCTGGTCTGCAGAAAGTTGCCCGATGGCAGCGTACAATGCCGCCTCGTCTGCCGAAAGATCGTCGATATTCGCTCTAAGGTTCGCTACATCCGGCAAAAAGGTTTCATGTTCCGTCGTGAATTCGGTCTCTCGCCCCCGCGTTCGCGTGGTCCGCCGCAGGCGATCGATGATGCGCCGATTGGCGATGGCGACAAGCCACGGCCCGAACGGCCGACTGGGGTCGTAGGCACGCCGGACCGCGTGGACAGCGAGCAGCACGTCCTGGACCGCATCTTCTATGTCATCAGGTGCCCTGAAAATGCGAGCCGCCAGCGTGCGGAGATAGGGCGTGATCTCCTGAAGGAGGCTCCGGTAGGCCTCCCGGTCGCCGTCCTGTGCACGCGACATCAGGCCGGACCATTCAGACCGCCCCTCTTGCCTTTCAACCGCAACGGTCGGTACTGGCATCGTCAGCTCCGACGCGGAAACGGGCCGACGCTGCTGCAGCCGTGAGTGTCGGGAACCAGCCATCACCCAGTCCATGCGCCTCAGAGCGGGATGCGTTCCGTTTGAAACGCATTCCACTCAATTCCCTTTGATTTACCGCATCATTTTGTCCGAAAAGTCTGCAGTTTTTCGAGGTCATGCGAAGGTCGGCCGGCAGTTTCATGAGGGCGTCCCAACCGCTGCCGTTCAACAGCAACCACCAGAAACCGTTGATGTTCAATGGGGCAAAAGGCGGCAGAGGCGCAGTCAGGAATTTTTGGCCGGCGCACCCGTAACCTTTCCCGGAATGGGGCGAACCTCCCACCGTCTCCGCCCGCGCCCTCCGTTTTCACCCCGGCGGGATGAGACCCACATTGACGCAGATATAGGGAAAGGAACCGAAATGAACAGCCGTGTGATCGCCGCTTCGACGCTCGCCACCGCCGTCGGCCTGGCGCTTTCCATGCAGGCGCCCACCGTGCGCGCGCAGGGCGCCAGCAATCCGCCCCAGATCGTAAAGGACAACATGGCGCGGATGGCAAAGGACCATCTTGAGAAGTGCTACGGCATCAACGTCGCCGCCAAGAACGACTGCGCCGAAGGCGCCCATTCCTGCGCTGGCCAGGCGACCATAGCGCGCGATCCGAAGTCGTTCGTATTGCTGCCCGGCGGGGATTGCGCGAAGATTCAGGGCGGCAAGCTCTCTTCGACCTGATGCGGATCATGTGACGAGGAGTTCGGCAGATGACCGTTACGGCCGTCAGCAGAACCAATCCGATTCCGGCGAAAGCCGGGATCGGTCTGCGTTTCCAGCACCATCAGGCCGTGCTCGAAAGCAGGCCCGAGGTCGCCTGGCTTGAAATTCATACCGAGAATTACATGGGCGGCGGGACGCCGGCGCGCTATCTCGACGCCATTCGGCAGGATTACCCGGTTTCGTTACACGGCGTTGGGCTGTCGCTTGGCAGTGCCGAGGGCATCGACAAGGCTCATCTCGAACGCATCCGGCGTGTCGCCGAAAGGGTCGAGCCGGGCCTGATGTCTGAGCACATCGCGTTCAGCATCGTCGAGGGCACCTATCTCGCGGACCTGCTGCCGCTACCGATGACCGAGGAGTCGCTCGACGTGGTCTGCCGGCATGTCGATCAGTTTCAGGGCTATATGAAGCGACGCATGTTGGTGGAAAATCCGTCCACCTACGTCCGCTTTGCCCATTCCACCATCCCGGAATGGGAGTTCATGACGGCGGTCGCGGCCCGGACCGGCTGCGGAATCCTGTGCGATGTGAACAACATTTATGTCAGCGCTCATAACCATGGCTTTGACGCGTCGGCCTATCTTGCCGCGCTTCCCCCGCACGCGATCGGGGAAATCCATCTCGCCGGCCACTCGGTGCGCCCGCTTCCCGGTGGTGACACGGTGCGCCTCGACGACCACGCGTCTCCGGTCATCTCCGACGTTTGGGCACTTTATCAGGAGGCGCTTCGCCGGTTCGGGCCAATTCCCACCCTGATCGAGTGGGACAACAACGTGCCTCCGCTCGACGTGCTGCTCGGCGAGGCGCAACACGCCGCCGCGCTGCTGACCGGGTTGGATCAGGGGGCAAAGCATGCCGACGCTGCTTGAAGTGCAGCAGGCGATGCGGGCGAGCCTCGTCGCGCGCGATGATGCTGCGGCGGCCTCGATGCTTGACGCGACGGTCAGTGCCGATCGCCTCAACATCTACCGCAACACTTTCGTGGCCGGGCTGACGCGCACGTTGCGACTTGCCTATCCCGCCGTCGACCGCTTGGTAGGCGAGGAATTCTTCGATGGTGCGGCAGGCTTCTTCATCGCGCAGCATCCGCCGCGCATGGCTTGGCTCGACCAATATGGCGCCGAGTTTCCCGAATTCCTGCTCAACTTTGCGCCGGCCGCATCACTTGCCTATTTGCCGGGCGTGGCACGGCTCGAATGGGCGGTCAATCGCGCGCTGCATGCCGAGGATAGCGAGCCGCTCGATCTGTCCCGTCTCGGCGAGCTTGCGCTTGCCGACCAGGGACGCATTTCTTTCGTGCCACATCCTTCCGTGGCGCTGATCCGTTCCGAGCATCCGGTCGACAGCCTTTGGCGCGCCGTGCTCGATCGCGACGACACCGCGCTTCGCGCTCTCGAAATGGAGGGCGGTTCGGTCCACCTCCTGGTGGAACGGCGAGAAAGCGGCGTCGAGGTATCGCGCATGGCAGAGCCGGAGTGGCGGTTTGCCGCCGATCTCTGCGCGGGCCGACCGCTCGAAGAGGCATGTGCCGCGGCACGCAACGTTGACACCTCCGTGCGCCTTGCGGGTCATCTCGCCCTCGGCCGCTTCATTGACTTCACATTGACGGAACCAGAAAGCTGGCGCGATCCGGCGAAGCCGGCCGCAACGCAACCCGAGTCTTCGGCATGAGCAATATCGCAATTTCGAATTCACCACGATCGCCCGCAATTGCGTTCATCGATCCGGTGATCGGAATGCTGGAAAGCGTGCCGTATTGGGTGCTGGCGATCCCGCTCCGCATCGGGGCCGCGGCCGTATTCTGGCTTTCCGCCCAGGCGCATCTCGCGAGCTGGGATACCACGCTCGAACAGTTCGCGGAGGATTACAAGGTGCCGCTGTTGCCGCCGGATCTCGCCGCCTACATGGCGGTGTCGATCGAGGTGACGGCGCCGATCCTATTGGTCTTGGGCCTACTGACACGGTTTGCAGCGCTGGTGCTGCTCGGCATGACGACCGTCATCGAGGTGTTCGTCTATCCTCAGGCTTGGCCCACCCATATTCAGTGGGTCGCCATGCTGCTGATACTGCTATGCCGCGGCCCCGGAAAGCTGTCGCTCGACCATGTGATCTGGCGCGGCTTGGGCGGGCGCGGCGGCGGTGGTGCGGTGAAACGGCCGGTCGACTTGCCGTAGTAGTGGCTTGCCGTTGGTGGGCACCTGTTTTCCGCAAATGCTTCAAGTTGCCAGCGTCTGCTCGCCGGGAAAGGCGAACCGCGCCCACGGCGGCTTGACAAGGTGCAACTTCGTTTCGCCCGCAACAATAGGATGATCTGCCGCCAGCGCTTCTTCGGCGCGATCGAGCCGCAGTAGTGCCAACGCGCGTCCCGCCGCCGACGAGCCAAACGTGCCAATGGACTTGTCGCCTGCCATCACCGCGGTCCCGATCTCCGGCGGCGCGCCGTCATAGGCGACGAGAACGGTCCGCCGGCGTGCGATGCCGCGGTGCTCCATTCGCGAAACCACCTCCTGGCCGATGAAACAGCCCTTGGTGAAATCGACGCCATGAAGCTGGTCCATGTCGGCTTCGTGCGGAAACGCATCGCCATAACCGAAATCGAGCCCCTCCGCGCGGCACACCGAGCGCGATGCGGTGGGCTTCGTAGGCTTCGGCGGTCATGAGCTCGGCACCGAGCTCGGCCGCAGCCTTCGGCACGAGGTGCGGCGGCAGCATGACGCGGAAGCCCAGCGCAGCGAAGCGTGGATCGCGGAAGCCCAAGCCATATTGGGTGGCGGCATCGCCATCCCAGGCCGCCATGACCCCAAGCGTATCGCTCAAATTCTCCGCCATCGCCCGGGCACGCAGCCGGTAGAAATTGAGGCGGTCGACACAAGTGACAGCAAGCGTTCCGGGCACGTCCAGGAAGAATCCGCCGCCGCTGCCGGTCGGTGCCTCGGCAATAAAGCCGTCGAAGACGATTTTGCCCTGTGGGGTCAGCAGAGCCGCAAAGCGGGCCGTTCTCGGCGCAAGTTTCACAACATCAACCGTCAACAAGCCGTTGAGAAAACCCCGCGCGTCGTCGCCGGTCACCTTGACGACGCCGCGATCCGGCAGCAGCGCAGCCTTCATCCGTGTTCATCCAATTGGCTCATGATCCGGCAAAGTTTCAGACTTTTCGGACAAGATCACGTGCGAGATCAAAGGCAATCAAGCGGGAATCGATTCGCTCGAACGCATCCCGCTCGAGGACGTTGCAGCGAAAAAGTAGGATGCTGCCAGGCCGGCGACAAGGGCGGCAGCGGCCGCGTAACGGCCATGAGTTCGCGAGAACAAGACCGGATCAAACGCGGCGACTGCCTGGGAGCCGGCGACCGCTACTGCATGCCGAGGCCGACCGAGAACTCACCATTGCTGATGCGTTCCGACAATCGGCTGGCGTAACGTGCCGCCGCCTCCTCCCCATAGGTCGAAACAAGTTCGCAAAAGGCAGCAAAAAGGCAGGTCTGTGCCATGCAATCCGCATCTATGCCGTGGAGGGTGGCTTCGAGCCACGCCTCGTTCAGCAGATCAAGCGCGGCAATTTTCTGGTCGCGATCAGCCAAGGGATCGCGAGCCACCCGTTCCGAAGTACACATGTGCGTGCAACACCCTTGCGATCGCGTGGCCGGGGCCGCCGCAGGACCGCATCCCCTCGTCCGCCACGACGATAGCACGGGCGCCGCGAGGCGAAAGAGGAAGCTTTAAGATAGGTTAACGCCGCAGCGGGGCTGAAGAATGGACGCCGTTTCAGGGGCCCCGCGAAAATAGAAAATAACTGCTCCGGTACTCGGTGCGGCGAACTGCCAAAGAACGGTTCAGTTATTTTCGCGGGAACCGTCAGTTGCTGTAGCGTGCCGTGACCTCGCGCGCGATCCTCGAACCCTCCTCGAGATAGCGCCGGATCGCGAGCTCTGCGGCCGGGGTACAGGTGCGATAGGTTCGCATGAAGGCCCGGTACCCTCGGTTGAAATGGGCAGTAAAGCGCGCGCGTCGCGCGCCGCCCGGGGCTTCGGCATCGAGAATATTCTGCATCTCATTGCGCCATTTGTTGCCCTCATTGGCACCGCAGATGCCGCGCAAATATTGCAGGCTGCCAAGGATATCGGCGAGCTGCTCAAGGCCGGCGTCGAACGGCGTCACCTGTGCCGTCGCAAGATTGGCCGACCCGAAGAGGAGCAGAAGAACGACAAGCGAACGCCGCATCATGATTGCCGGTATGTGAGAGAAGTTTTGCAAAATCAAGCCGGAATGAGGTCGGGCGGCGAAGGCCTAGGACACCGCGCGGCGGGTGCACGGAACGATCAGGCGAGGTCGACGACCAAACGTTCGCCCTGCCTTGCCTTGCCTTGCCCTGCCTTGCCTTGCCTTGCCTTGCCTTGCCTTGCCCTGCCCTGCCCTGCCCTGCTTTGCCCTGCCCTGCCTTGCCTTGCCCTGCCCTGCCCTGCCCTGCCCTGCCCTGCTTTGCCCTGCCCTGCCTTGCCCTGCCCTGCCCTGCCCTGCCCTGCCCTGCTTTGCCTGCCCTGCCCTGCCGCATTACGGCTCGGCGCCGACTTGACGCAAAGCGGTGGTGACGATTTCGGCAAGTCCAGGGGTGGTCTCGCGACCCGTCAATTCAGCTGCAGCGAGCCAGTGAGCCTCTGAAAGTTCGTCATTGAGCACGGCTTCGCCGGCAACCCAGCGCGCGGCGAAAGGCAGGATGACGAAATGCCGCTCGACCGCGCCGTCAGCATCGCGCCCAATCACCTCGCGATAGCCCGCGAGCCCAAGCGGCTCGATTTCGAGAGCGGTTTCCTCGCGAACTTCGCGCCGCAAAGCCTCCGACAAGGTTTCACCAATTTCGACGCCGCCTCCGGGCAAGGTGTAGAGGCCCAAGGCCGGAGCACGGGCGCGCCTCACGATCAACACTTTGCCATCGCGGATGACGGCGGCGCTGACCGCAAGGATCGGCCTCATCGGATAGCGTCGGCCTTCGGCCATCGGGGACTCGGCTGGATTCGGCCGCTGCGATAGGTCGGCTCCGCGACCACTATGCCCCGGACGCTATATTCGAGTCACATGATCCGTCCGGACCGAGCCGGACGTGGCGGGCCGGCGCTGGTTTCCCTAAATATCGGCGGAGCCGGAATTTCGGCAAAAACGGGTCGCGGCCCGGGAGCATCATGTCCAGCGTTCAACTCACCGTCCCCGGCGTCCCCGAACGCATCGATACTCTCGCCGATATTGCTGCGGGGCTCGATGCGCTTCTCGCCGCCGACGCACGATTGAAGCAGGTTGCGCAAATCGCCGGCGAGGTGCCGTTGCGGCGGCGCGCGGGCGGCTTTGCCGGATTGGCCCAGATCGTGGTCGCCCAGCAACTCTCGACTGCAAGTGCCGAAGCGATTTGGGGCCGGCTGGCGGCCGCATACGAACCGTTCACGGCACAGGCGCTCGTCCGCGCCCGGGCCGACCGTCTCGCGCGGCTCGGCCTGTCCGCCGCGAAAATTCGCGCAATCAAGGAAATCGCACGCGCGATCGCCATCGGCCATATCGACTGCGACGCGCTTGCGGCGATGCCGGCCGATCTCGCGCACGGCAAATTGTGCGAAATCCACGGCATCGGCCCGTGGACGGCGGACATCTACCTGCTGTTCTGCCTCGGTCACCCGGATGCGTGGCCAGCCGGGGACCTCGCTTTGCGCGAAGCGGCGCGCCTCGCGTTTGGCTTGCCCGCGCGCCCTACGATTGCGGAGACAGGTTTATTGGCGGAACCGTGGCGACCGTGGCGCGGCATCGCCGCCCGCCTGTTATGGGCCTATTACCGCGTCGCCAAGAAACGCCAGATCGATCCAATGCCTGCCGGAGAATCTGAATTCAGGTCTCCCCGATGAGGCTTCTCCGCACAGATTGCGCGCAACTTTCAGGCGTATTATCATCAATTACCCTCGTATTCGAGGGAGACGTAGGGCTTGTCCGGAAATGCTTCGATCACACGTCATCGTCCGCGCAAGCAAGGGATCGCGCACCTGCGTCGTTTCAATTGGTGCGGATTCTTAACGCGAAGATTATCAAGTCCGCGGCTGGCCGCATGATTAAATTGTAGACGGACGAAGCCCTTCAATTCAAGGGAGGGTGATATGACTCGGACGATGATGATCGCGGCGGCTTCAATCGCAGCATTTTTTGCGTTTTGCGGCGTTCCCGTCGCACAGGCCCAGAACGGCGACGCCGAAGTGGCGAGGGCGATGCTGCTGAAGGCCGCCGCTGCGGTGAAAGCAGACAAAGCCAAGGCCCTCGACATGTTCAACAAGGGCGAGGGCGGTTTTCTCGTCCGCGACATCTATCCCTATTGCATCAATATCGGCGACGGGAAGCTGGTGGCGACCCAGGTGAAACAGATGCTGGGAACGGACGCGCGGACCCTGGTCGAACTCAACCGGGAAGCACTTCGGCCAGGAGTTGTTCGATACACTCGGCAAGGCGAAAGATGGTGAAATCGTCGAAAATACCTTCTTGTTTCCAAAGCCTGGCGCCGACAGGACCCCGGTGCAGAAGATCGCCTACAATATCAAGGCCGGAGACCTTTATTGCGGCGTTGGTTATTATAAATAGCGTGAGTGGCCCGAAGCGGGTGCGCGGCGGTCATCGCTCAAGGCGAAGCCCGGTCCTTGGTGCTGTCGCCGTCACTCGTCGCAGGAAATGCCGAATTGGGAGAGCGCCTCTTCCAGGTGATTGGGCAGCAGCGGCATCCCCAACAAGTATGAGGCAGTGCGGTTGTTGTGTATGCGCGCAGCTTCCGCCCTGAGATCGTCCCAATCGTCGGCATCGCCGTCGCCGCGCCCAATCCACGTCAGCGTGACGAGGTCGATCTGCTCGTCAATGGTCAAGGCGCGGATGAAAGCAGTGAGTTCCTGGAGAACCGGGTCATCCCGGTGATCCTCCAGAACCGACAGCATCCCGTCGTCGACTGCATTCGACGAATCGCCAGGGTCGGTGACCACGTCCTTGACGTCGAATTCGCGAGCCTTGGCGATGATATAGCAGAGCTTTTCAGGGGAGACCGACAGCTCGGGGCGCGTCTGTGGCATCGGAACTACCTTGCATGCAGGAAACTCGCGCGAGTATCGCGCCGTCATGATCTCCAAACTGACATCGCCGCGGCCCGCGAGTCGCAGTGCAGAACGCGAGGCCAAACCTCTCTTCTTTGAGCAAGCGGAAAGGCCCGATCGGCTAGGATTGAGATAGGAACCCGGCGTGCCGGTTGCAAATGCCTGATTGGCTCTCGGCGGGTACATCGCCGTTTGGCTGAGGCGTCAACCGACCGTCATTTGCGTTACGAGGCGAAGCGATAAGACCAAAATGGCGATTGCCGCAATCCACGAGCCTGCGACCCGCGATACCAATATCTGAGCGTTCCCGCGCAACAGAAACGAAACCGCCGACACCAGCGCGAGGACGGCCGCGGCGCCGATGCCGCTGCCTATCAACATGCGTACTGTTTCACTCTCTGTCGCGACCTCCGGCCGCGAGTTGAGACCAATGGCGGCACCGGCGATCACGGCGAGACCCCAGCCGAGCGCGGGGGGAACCCATGCGGCGGCGATCAGCAGGCCCAAAATCCCGGTCGCGGTGAGCAGGACGTTGGCGGCCTGCGACTCGCCGATCGCGAAGGCTGCCGCCAGCAGTCCGCAGGTCATCGCCGCCATGAAACTCATGAGACCGGTGCGGCGGCGAACCCATGGCTGCTGACCGAGCACAAGGCCGATCGCGAGCAGGCTCAAGCCATGCTCCGGAATGAGAACGACATGAAGGACCCCGCCAAGGACGCCGCCAATGCCCATGATCGGCGAATGCGCGAAGGCGGGCGTCGCAAACGCAAACAAGGCAACGGCGAAGGTGAGGACAAAGCGCGTGCTCATATCACACCACTCAGATAACCGACCCCGATCACCGCAATGACGACACCGAGCGCACGAACCGCGATTCTTCCAGCAGGCCAGTGCGACAATGCTCCGAACGCGATACCAGACAGGTGCAGCATGCCGGTGGCGATCACGAACCCCATCGAAAAAGCGATGGCGTCGGCGCCGACGGGAAGTTCGGCGCCATGCGCATAGCCATGGAAGACTGCAAAAGCGCCGACCAGGACGGCCGCAACCCACAGCGGCGGCCGCGCTGCGAACGCGACCATCGCGCCAAGTGCAATCGCCGACAGGGCGATGCCAGTCTCAACCCCGTGCAGCGGCACGCCCAAGACCCCCATGGCGCCCGCAAGGGCCATCACCAAGGGGAACACGACAGGCAGCAGATAGATCGCGGGAGCGCCGAGGAACGCGCCCCAGAGTCCGACGCCCACCATGGCGACGACGTGGTCGAGCCCGTAATCGGGTGAGTGAACCCACCCCAGAAATCAATCGCTTCGCCTTGTTCAGAATGGGCGAGTGCCGGAGTAGCTATCGCGAGCGCCAGCAGCAGGAGCGGCAGAAATCGCGTCAAGCTCCTGCGAGAAAACGAGGCTGTACGCATCGACATCAACATATTCATGGTCGTCATCAACGTCTTCATGATCGCGCCTGGTTTGCACCTACTCTGTCGTAAATCTCGCTTGCAGAACGTGCCCCGGTATTTTCGCGGAAAGAACCACGCGCGCTTTCGACCCGAGTGGCATCGGAAGCTGTCCGACAAACATGTTTGGCTCTGCAGGGACTAAGTTCACGGCAACGGTCTTGCCGGCATCCTGGATCACGGCGCGGCCGGCAAATCCCTTGGTCGGCGTCGGGCTCTGCCGTCATCCTCCAGGATGTAGAACGTGATTTCCTGGCCTTTGCTGACGAACTCGATTGGATGTCCTTCCATGACGACGACCTCGCCGCCATTGGTCCCTTTTTGCGTCTGCGCCGCCGCCGCGGATGCGACAATGGAGAGAATAAAAGTAATCGAAAAGCGTGTGAGCATCGCCGAACTCAAGGGTTTCCGTTCAGTAGACATCCGCCGCAACAACCGCGCCTTCGTGAGCGGCCATGATTTGCTCAACCGGCTTGCGGCCGAAGGCGAGGAACAGCGTGGGGGTGAGAATCGTATCCGAGCAGCGTTGAACTGATGAGGCCGCCAAAGATGGTTACCGCCACCGGATGGAGGATTTCCGCGCCCCGGCTCGCCGGCGCCGCGCAGCAGCGGGGTTAGCGCGAGGCCGGCCGACAGAGCGGTCAGCAGCACCGGAGCCAGACGCTCCAGGCTGCCGCGCATCACCAGTTTCGGTCCAAAGGACATGCCCTCGTGAACGGCGAGATTGACGTAGCGGCTGACCTTGAGAATGCCGTTGCGGCTGCTGATGCCCGCTAGGGTGACGAAGCCCATCATGCTGGCGACCGAGAGCGGCAGGCCCGCGATCCACAGAGCCGCAACGCTGCCGATCAGCGCCAGCGGAATGTTGCCCATGATGATCAGCGCCAGCACCCACGAGCGAAAGCGGCTCTGCAACACCAGGAAAATCAGCGCGAGCGAAACAAGCGACAAAATGCCGATGCGGAAAGCGGCATCTTCATAGGCCTGATAGGTGCCTTCGAGCTTCGCACCGTAGCCTTGCGGCCATTGCGTATCGGCAAGGATGCCGCGGATGTCGCCAATGATCTGGGCCCTGTCGCGGTTGCCATCCGTATTGGCGTAAACCGCAATGCGGCGCTGCCCGTTCTCGCGCAGTATCTGATTAGGGCCGTCCGTCTCCTCGACGTTGGCCACAAGATGAAGCGGAACGCGGCCGGACGGCGTATCGATCAGCAGATCGGACAATCCGGTGGTTGAGCGGTCGGTGTCGGAAAGACGGATGACGACGTCGAAGCGGCGGTTACCCTCGGTGACAACTTGGGACACGGTGCGGCCGTTCGACATGTCCGCCAGCCCATCGGTGACCATCGCCGGAGTAAGGCCATAAAGCTTCGCCTGCTCGTGATCGACCTCGACCCGCAGATTGCGGAATGAGATTTTGCTTTTCGATCTGCAGATCAACGAGACCCGGCACGGCGGCCAGTCGCCCTCGCAAAGTTTCCGCGAGGGTGCGCAAAGTATCGAGATCATCGCCGAAAATCTTCAGCGCGATTTCCGCAGGGATGCCGGACAACATGTGGTCCATCCGATGCGCGATCGGCTGGCCGACGCTGACGGAGGCAGGAAGCACGCTGAGTTGCGAGCGGATATTGGCAAGCATCTCGTCGCGGGAGCGCGTCGACGGCCTGACATCGACATCGATTTCACTGAAGTGGACACCCTCGGCGTGTTCGTCGAGCTCGCCGCGCCCGGTACGGCGGCCGACCGATGCGACCTCGGGAACCGTCATCAGCAGCCGCTCGGCAACGGCCCCGAGGCGAGTTGGATTCCGTTAGCGAGATGCCGGGGTTGAACTGCAAGCTGATGTCGAGGGTGCTCTCGTTGAAGGGCGGTAGAAAAGTGCGCGGCAGTAGGGTAACGCCCCATAGAGCCGCAATGACAGCAAGTCCGGTGATGGCGAAGACACGGTCGCGTCGGTCGATGGCCCAGGCCAAGATTGTCCGGTTGGCCCGCTTCAGCATGCGCAACAGAAACCCTTCCTCGCCCGAGACATGGCGTCCAGCGAACAGGTAAGAGGCCAACACCGGTGTCAGCGTGATCGAGACCAGCAGGCTTCCCGAGAACGGAAGTGACATAGGCGATCGCAGCGGCGCAAAAAGCCGTCCCTCGAGTCCGGTCATCGCGAACAGTGGCAAGAACACCAGAATGATCACCATGGTGGCGTAAAACACGCCGGAGCGGACCTCCTGGCTCGCCTGCGCGATCACAGCGAGGAGCGGCCGCGGTTTGGCCGCCGGCAGTTCTCGGCAAGCCGGCGCAGAATGTTTTCGACATCGACCACGGCATCATCGACAAGTTCGCCGATCGGCGATCGCAATGCCGCCCAGCGTCATCGTGTTGATCGTCAGTCCCATCGCCTGGAAAATGATCAGTGCCATCAGGATCGACAGCGGAATGGCGGTCAGCGAAATGAGGGTCGCGCGCGCATTCATCAGGAATACGATGAGAACCAGCGCCACGACGATCGCCGCCTCGACCAAGGCGCCTTTCAAACTGTCGATCGAGGCCTCGATGAAGCGCGCCTGGCGAAACTGAATGTTGGTCGCCGAAATGCCCGGCGGCAAGGTTTTCTGAATCACCTGGAGCGCGGCCTCGATCTGGTTGGTGAGGGCCACCGTGTCGGCTGCCGGCTGTTTCTGAACCGACAGAATGACCGCGGGCCGGCCGCGGAAACCAGCATCGCCGCGTTTCACGCGTGCGGCAAAACCGACATCGGCAACCTGGTGCAGAAGTACCGGCTGCTGGTGCCGATACGCGACGACGGTGTCGCGCAGATCGTCAAGCCGCTGCGTCACGCCAACATTGCGGATGAGGTATTCGCGGCCCTGCTGATTGACGAAGCCGCCGCCGGTGTTGGTGCCGAAATGCGCGACCGCCGTTTCGATCTGCTCGTAGCTGACCTCCACTCCTTGCATCAATGCCGGGTTGGGCGTCGACCCGGTATTGGCGGACCTCGCCGCCGATGGGGATGACCTGGGCCACGCCCGGGATCGCCAAAAGTTGCGGGCGCAGCACGAAATCGGCGGTCTCACGCAGGTCCATCGCCGACGCGGTGTCGCTCGTCATCGCGATCAGCATGATTTCGCCCATGATCGACGTGATCGGCCCCATTTGCGGCGTCGCGCCGCGGGGAAGCTGGTCGCGCGCGAGCGCAAGACGTTCCGAGACCAGCTGGCGATTGCGAAAGATGTCAGCGCCCCAGTCGAACTCGACATAGACGATCGACAGTCCGGCGCTCGAGACCGAGCGCACCCGAGCCACACCCGGCATTCCGGTCATGATGCTTTCGATCGGGTAGGAAACCAATTGCTCGACTTCCGGCGGCGCAAGCCCTTCCACCTCCGTCATCAGCGTCACGACAGGCTGATTGAGGTCGGGGAACACATCGACGGGGATGCGCGGGACCACAAGGGCGCCGTAGACCACAAGGAGCAACGCGGCCGCGAGAACGATCAGGCGATGGCGAAAACTCGTCGAGACGAGACGATTGAACAAGGCCGTCGTCCTAGCGGATCTGGTTGATGAGCTCGGCGCCGCGAACGACGATGCGCTCGCCATCGCCGACGCCCGCGACGATCAGGCTGTGGGTCGCATCGAACGGCTCGGTGCGCACCGGGCGCGGCTCGAAATACTCGGGATCGACATGCCGCCAGACCATGGTCTCGCCATTGCTGCCGCGCACGACCGCGTCGCGATCAACAACGATGCCGCTTGCCGTTTCGCCCCCCTGCGCCGTGATAGTGACCGGTTGGCCGACGCGGATCGATGAAGGCGGATTGACGATCGAGAACTGCAGCACGGTCGCCTGCTGCTGGAGCGCGCGGCTCCATCCCTGGAAGAGCAGTTTCATCGGCTCGCTGCCGCCGGCAAGTGCGGTCGCGGGCCCAAGCGAAGCGGGATCGCTGTCGCCGTACTGATAGGCTTCGACCCACAGCGAATTGGGATCGATGATCTGGAACAGCACGTCCTGAGCCTGGACGACCTGGCCGGCGACCACTTGCGCAGTCGCCACGACGCCGTCAATCGGCGCGCGGAGAATTTCCGGAGCGACCCGGGTTTCGCGCACGGAATCACGCCGTCGGTACAGTCCATCGAGCTCGGCCTGCGTTTCGATCGACCAGCGCCTGCGGCACCACCTGCCGCTCCGCCATTGCATGAAAACGGCGGAGCTTCGCCTCGGCTACCGCGATCGATTGTTCCAATTCGCCGATGCGCTCCGAAATGGTGGTGCGGTCCGCCATCGCCATCGGCGGCTCGATGGTGGCGAGAACATCGCCTTTAGCGACCGATTGCCCGATCCGGGGCAGGCCCCGATCCGGCGCGATGACACGTCCGCCGGTAATGCTCTGAATGAGGCCGCTGCGATTGGGATCGGGAATGATGCGACCGAGCAGCGTGACGGCCTTCGGCAGGGTCTCGGGCTTCGCCCGGACGGTGCGGACATCGAGAATGCGCTGCGTCGGCTTGGGGACGAACACCTTGCCGTCCGCCAGCCGTTTCGCCGCATCGCCCGGCGCGGGAGCGGCGCCCTCCCCTTCCGTCAAATCGTGCCCCTCATGGGCGCGAACGGCATGCTCGGGGATCGCCAGCGAGACGGCAGACCCGATGAGAACGATGCGAAGCATGCGGGGCCGGCCTCCCCGCAGGCCTATTCCGAGCGCCAAGCCGGTGAGCAGCGTGAGGGTGAGCAATAGCAGGTGGTCCTGCGTGCCGTGTCGCAGATAGACCAGTGCCTGGGCGTACCAGGGGACGGGTCCGTTCGCGGCGTTGCTTGCCACCACAGGCTGCGGCAACGACAGCTTGCCAATCAAGAGGTCATCCGCCTCGGGCGCCGTCACGTCGAATACGAATTCGAACAGGCCGCCGGCGCCGAACCGGCCGGAGGTC
This sequence comes from uncultured Alphaproteobacteria bacterium, assembly GCA_963844635.1. GTDB lineage: Bacteria > Pseudomonadota > Alphaproteobacteria > Rhizobiales > Xanthobacteraceae > JAJPKK01. Next base: position 1,133,749 of record CAWJPD010000003.1, on the reverse strand, counting down.
AACGTGTAGGTCCCATCGGCGTCGGGATGCGCTGGCACGGTTTCATCATTGATTGTCACCGCGATTGCCGCATCCGTAACCGGGATGTTGTCATTGAACCGGTCGAGGTAAATGGTCAGGCGAAGGCCTGAGAGGATGGCGACAAGTTCGTAATTCTCGCTGTTGAGGGCAAGCCGCGGCGAACCTTTTGCCGTCGTTGCCGCCTCGGCCGCAACGAGATCGTGCCCCTCATGCGCGCCGCCCGAGGTCACGACCCAGCTCAGCAGCGCGACCAAAACAGCGACAAGTGCGGAGTGCCCGACAAACGGCTTTCGGCGGCGGCATGCGCGGAAGACAGACCATCTCCAACCGCCACCTGGCCGATGAGCAGAACAGGCGCCGTGATCCGTCAACCTCGATGCCATCGAGTCACCACTTCGCGTTTTATAGGCGTTCCGGCTTCCACGCCCAAGCTACAGAAACCGGGTAATCGCCTTGAACTCGTCGACCGCTGCCGCGGGCATCACGCCACGGCCATTCGAGGCGATGTGAAGACAATGGTCGACATGGTCGTGAATGAGCCGGCGGCGGGCCTCGCTGATCGCCTTTTCGACAGCGTAGAGCTGCTGCGCCAGATCGAGACAGCTGCGCCCATCCCCGAACATCGCGATAACGCTGCGAATATGTCCCTCCGCCCGTTTGAGGCGCTTGACGATATCCGGATGCGATTGGTGGGCGTGGTCCTTGGACGCGATCGCTGGCGCTTTGGACATGAGGTTGCGCACTTTCACATGAGCTTGGGCGATTTCGATATCAGCGTGAGTGCTTTTCGACATGATCAGGATTGTATCCTGGTGGGGGGCATACCGCAATGCAATCACACGCCGATGCCGGAAAGGGGTTAAAACAAAAGTGCTTTTGTGCCAGTGCCCCGATGACTGAACCTGATCCCCGGGTACCTATGGCAACTTCGACGCATTTTCGCCTGATGTTGTTAACGGTCGCCACGCCGGCCTTTCATTGATCGCGCGGCAGCGCGCTATCGTGCCAGCGTCGCAGCAAAACGTTCGATAAGAGCGACAGTGCGAAAAAAATGAGAATGCCCGTGATCGACAGCAGGAGCAGCGCGGCGAACATGCGCGGTATGTTGAGCCGATAGCCCGACTCCGCGATACGATAGGCGAGACCTGAGCCGGCGCCCGCCGAACCGGCGGCGATCTCGGCGACCACGGCGCCGATCAACGATAACCCGCCCGCGATGTGCAGTCCCGTCAGCATCGACGGCAGCGCCGCCGGCAGCGTCAGGCGCCACAACCTGTCGAACCGCGACCCACCGTAGATCGCGAACAGGTCGACGAGGTTGCGGTCGACCGAATTGAGGCCGGCCGTGGTGTTGGCGAGGACCGGAAAGAACGCCACGATCCAGGCGCAGGCGAGCACGGCCGCGTGCTGCGGCAGAAAGACGAGCAGCAGCGGCGCAATTGCCACCACCGGCGTACCTGCAGGATCACGGCAAACGGATATAGCGAACGCTCAAGCGCGGGCGATGATTGAACAAGACCGCCAGGCCGGTGCCGCCAAGGAAGGCAAGCAAGGCCCTCGAAGGTCGTCGTCAGAGTGACGAGAGTGGAATTCCACAGCAGCGGCCAATCGGCGATGAGAGTTCGCCGCCACCAGGCCAGGCCCCGGCAGTATGAAGGGCGGCAGCGCAAAAATGCGGACCACGAGGTCCCAGGCGAGAACCGCAAGCGCAAGGGTCGCGACCGGCCACGACACTTTCTGCCAATCGCGCGCAAAGCGCCGCTTCGGCATTGGCGTCGTCATGCCCGCTCACCTGCCGTCGCGGCGCGCAACAGCGCCTCGGAAACGACGCGGCAGAAGCCGAGATATTCGGGCGAGGTGCGGAAACTGCGTGTCACGAGGATAGGGCGCATCGATCGCGAACTCGGCGAACACGCGGCCCGGGCGCGGCGTCATGACGATGATGCGGTTCGCCAGATATACCGATTCAAAAACGGAATGAGTGACGAACACGACGGTGTGCCCAACGGCGAGCCACAGCGCGAGAAGGTCATCGTTCAGCTTGAAGCGGGTGATCTCGTCAAGGGCCGCGAATGGCTCATCCATCAGCAACAACGGCGGATCGGTAATCAGCGCGCGTGCGATCGAGGCCCGCATCTTCATGCCGCCGGACAGCTCGCGCGGATAGGCGTCCGCGAATGCGCCGAGGCCGACGCGCTCCAAAGCGCTGCGCGCGCGCATTTGCCGGCAGCGTCGCGGCTAATGCGGTGCAGTTCGAGCGGCAGCATGACATTGCGGACGACCGTCGCCCACGGCATCAGCGTCGGCTCTTGGAAAACGAAGCCGATATTCGGTCGCCGTGCCCTGGCCGGCGGGCGAACCGATGCGCGCTTGCGTCGGCCCTAGATATGCGTCCGGCGCTCGCTTCGGTAAGGCCGGCGATCAACCGCAGCGCCGTCGATTTGCCGCAGCCCGAAGGGCCGAGCAAGCAGACGAACTCGCCATCGTGACTTCGAGGTCGAGGTTTTCGAGCGCGAGCGTCCCGTTCGCGAACCGCTTGGCGACGCCGGAAAAGGTCACGACGGCGTGGGGCGATGGGTGCACCTGCGACGGGCATCGAACATGAATCATGGGGTGACCGCCCGGCCGTGGCAAGCTTATTCGGACGGATACCTTACGGGCGTCGCAACTCCATGCCGACCTTATGGTCCACAAACCGCAGCATGTAGGATTTGCGATAGTCGATTCCTGGGCGCGTCACGCCGACCCGCACCATTTCATCGAAAAAGCTGCCAATCCGCGCGTCCGTCATCGCGCCGATGCCAAGGGTGAGGGCGTCGCCGGAATCGACGATGCCATATTGCTTCATCTTGGCGACCGAGTTGGCGAGGACATCGTCGGTCATCTCCGGATTTTGTCGCTTGATCGCCGCATTGGCGAGCCGGTTGTCGCTGTAGATGTAATTGTACCAGCCGACGATGGAGGCATCGACAAACCGTTGCACGAGGTCGGGCTTGCGTTCGACAAGATCGCGCCGCGTCTCGATCAAAGTCGAATAACCGTTGAAACCGTAATCGGCGAGCAGGAAAATCTTGGGCTGATGCCGCCCTGCTTCTCGACCGCGTAAGGCTCCGACGTGACGTAGCCTTGCATGGCGCTGTTGCGATTGGCGAGGAAGGGCTGCGGGTTGAAAGTGTAGGGCCTGACCTGGGCGTCGGAAAACCCGTAATCGGCCTTCAACCACTGGAAATAGGTCGCCACGCCCTCGCTCGAGATGTAGAGCGTGAGCTTCCTGAGATCGGCAAGATCGTTGATGCCGGTACCGGGATGGGCGATCAGGACCTGGGGGTCTTTTTGAAACAGGGCGGCAACGGCGACGGTCGGAATATTCTGCTCGACCGCGTCAAAACTCTGGAGCGGATTGGCGGACAGGTAGAAATCGATTTTGCCGACCGGCAGAAGAAGCCGATTGTTCACCTGCGGGCCGCCGGGGACGATCGTCACATCAAGGCCGTAGCGGCGATAGGTGCCGTCGGCGAGGGCCTGATAGAACCCGCCATGTTCGGCTTCGGCGACCCAATTGGTGCCAAACGGACACTTTCTCGAGCGCCTGCGCAAGCCCGTCCGTCGACTTTGCTGCGGCGATCAGGTGGGTCAACAGCAATGCAAGAAGAAGGGATCGTGCTTTCATGGAGTTCACCGCACTATGACGGCAGCAACTCGGGCGCGAGCGTTGCCGGCAAACGTACATTACTGACGAGCCGGCGGCCCGATCGCAGCAACGATTGTTGATAGCGTCGCAGAATAGGCGTGCGAAGCTCGAAAGGCGAGTAGCAGAAACATGACGCCGAAGCGCGACTGGCTGGACATGACCTGGGCCGAGATTGCCGCCGGCGACCCGCGTGACTGGATCGCCGTTCTGCCCGTCGCCGCCGTCGAGCAACATGGTCCGCACCTACCCCTCGGCACCGATGCCTATATTGCGCAAGCCTATCTGTCGCGGGTGCACGCTGCGCTTCCTGATGACTTGCCGGTCACGTTTCTGCCGGTGCAAAAAATCGGCCACTCGCCGGAGCACAGCGCGTTTCCAGGGACCCTGACGTTGTCGGCATCGACCATCATCGCGGCCTGGAAGGAGATCGGCGCTAGCCTGCATCGCTGCGGGCTGCGCAAGCTCGTCATCGTCAGCAGTCACGGCGGCAACCTGGAAGCCATCGACCTTGTCGCCCGCGACCTGCGCCTTCACCTAAAAATGCTGGCCGTGACCTGTGCCTGGGGCCGGTTCGGCTACCCTCCCGGCGCGTTCGATCCCAACGAAATCGGCCACGGCATTCACGGAGGTGATATCGAGACCTCGATCATGTTGGCGTATCGCGCCGACCTGGTGGCGAGGCAGAAAGCGGCCGACGCGACTTCGGCCACCGTCGGCATGGCGCAGCAATTCAAGTGGCTCGGCGCCTTCGAGCCGGCCGGGTTTGGCTGGCTCAGCCAGGATCTGCACCCGAGCGGGGCCATTGGCAACGCAACACATGCAAGCGCCGATAAAGGCGAGCGAGCGCTGGTACACGGGGCGCAGACCTTCATCGAGCTGCTCCAGGATGTGCACCGCTTCGACCTGGAACAGCTTCGCTCCGGCCCCTTGGATGTCCCTGATCAAATCTGATCAGCCCTGGATGCCCTGGTCCGTGCCGAAGCACCTTGCAAGGGCAGCGGCTGATCATCGAGCATCGCCTTGATCGCGAGGCGGGCGGCGGTCTCGTCGATATCATGGTGCCGGAGCCGCTCGCGGCAGGCGTCGAGAATGATTTCCGCGTCCTGGGAAAGCTTCAGCGTCTTGTAGTGGTCGGGATAGGCGATGCCCATGCTGGCGCCGATCAGCTCCAGGATGTTGAGCACCTTGAAGGGCCAGTCGCGCTCATGCGCGCACAGCTCGCGGTGATCGACGTGATAGACCGCGACCAGCGCGTCGATGCCGGCGTCGCGCGCCGCCTCAAGTTCCGCAAGCTGCAGCTTCCTTTTGTACTCGGGCAGCGTCCGCAGTGCGTTGCTCATCAGGCCGATCGCCGGCTGCCCGAGATCGACGAGTTGGACTCCGGGAATAGCGCCAAGCAGTTCCAGGGCGGCCTCGACCACGCCGGCAATGCCGGGATGGCGATGCAGCGCGACCCGCATCCGCAGCGGCCGCTGCAGCATCGGGCGCAGGGTGTCGATGCGTTCGCCGAGAAAGCGCATGAACGGCGTCATTTCGAACGGACGGCTGCCGGTGTGCCGCTCATGGGCGGGCAGCATCACTTCGGTGAACTGGACGTGGCAGCTCGCGCACCACGATAGGACGTGTCCCGATCGGGCGAGCTTGTTCATCGTGCTTGCGGCCATGCTGGCCGAGGTGACGGTATCGCCGGTGCGAAGCTGGCCGATGCCGCAACAATGGGTCGGGCCGCCCATTACTTGGTAGCGCACGCTGCAGCGCATCCATGATGTCGAGCGCCAGCAGCGCGATGTGCGGCGTCTTGAGCAAGTTGCAGCCGGTGTAGAAGACGAAATCGGGCGCGGCGTCGGGCGTAGCGTCCGCGCTGCGCTGGCCGCTGACCCGCTGGCCGAGCCGCACCAGAACCTCATCGTCGAGCTGCATGCGCGATTGCACGGTCACGTCACGGTTGAGCTTACGGAACTGTTCGACGCCCTGGCGGCGTTGCGCCTGCGGGGCCGCCTCCGCCTTCGCCATTGCGAGCCGGGCCATCGTTAACAGCAAGCGTGGATTGACGCCCTCAGGGCAGGCCTTGATGCAATCGCCCGAAAGCATGCAGGTCGCGGCCCAGCGACGGGAGTCAGCCGGTCCATCCCCGGTGTGCAGAATGTCGAAAATCCCCGCGATGACCGGAACAACGGGCGCCGTGATCCCGGCCGGCCCTTTGATCGGACACGCTTCCACGCATTTGCCGCAACGTGTGCAGGCGGAGTTCATCTCCTCAATTCGTTCGTCGAGGCTTCCCAGCAGAAAATCGGTCATCGCGGCTCCTGAAGCGGCGGGCCAGTGTACGCCAAACCGATGGGAGGGCACAGCGCGGGCACAGTCATGCCATCGCGCTGGAAAGGCGCGAGCGCGATCGGCAAACCTGCGGCAGCATTGCCGGTTGGCGCAGTCGGATGCAGCGTTTCTGCGTGCGCGGCGCTGGTGTATCCTGCGCCCAGAGGAGGGCGTTTGCGCAGGCCCAAAACGGCGCAAGCGATGCAGGAAAAGCCGCAGCCTAGGGACTAGCGATGCAACAGCAAACAACGGACCCCCGATTGGCCGCCCCCTTCTCGACCGATCGCCTTGATGAGCTGATGGAACAAGCCCGGCTCGACGTGGTGTTGGTGACGTCGAAGCACAACGTTCAATATTTTCTCGGCGGACACCGCGCCCAGTTCTTCGACTACATGGACGCCTTTGGGCTCAGCCGCTATTTGCCGATCTTCATCTATGTCAAAGGGGCTTTGGAGGAGGCCGCCTATTTCGGCCACCATCTCGAGGCGTGGCAGCGCGAGGTCGCCCCGTTCTGGGTGCCGACAGCGCGGACATCGTCATCGGGGACACTGGATGCCGTCGAAAGCGCCGTTGCCCATTTGGGCCGACTAGGCCGCATGCCGCGGCGCATCGGCGTCGAAATGCCGTTTTTGCCGCTTGATGCCGGGCTGGCGCTCAAAAGCGCATTCCCGGAAACCGAGCTTGCAGATGCGGTCGGCGTGTTGGAGCGGCTACGCGCCAAGAAAAGTCCCGCGGAACTCGCCCAGCTGCGCCTCGCCTCCGATGGCGTCATCAATTCCATGCTCGCGGTCGTCGCCAAGCATGGCCCGGGTACGACCAAGCGCGAACTCGCCGACGCCTTGCGCCGCGAGGAAACCGACCGAGGCTTGACGTTCGAATATTGTCTCATCGCCGCTGGCACGAGCCATAATCGCGCGCCTTCCGAACAGAAGTGGGAGACCGGCGACGTGCTGTCGCTCGATTCGGGGGGCAATTACCATGGCTATATCGGCGACCTCGCGCGCATGGCTATTCTCGGCAATCCCGACTCAGAACTCGGTGACCTGCTGTCGGAAATCGAGGAGGTGCAGCAGGCTGCGTTCAAATCGATCAGGGCCGGCGCCCCCGGCGGCGACATCTATGCGGCTGCCGAGCCGCTGGTGCGCCGCTCGCGGCAACATAACCACTTGCACTTTCTCGCTCACGGCATGGGTCTCGTCAGCCACGAAGTGCCGCATCTGACGAGCCGCGGTCCGGCGGCCTATTCCGACGATGATGCCCGCCGGCCGCTCGAAGCAGGCATGGTGATCTCGGTCGAGACGACGCTCAAGCATCCGCATCGCGGCTTCATCAAGCTCGAGGACACCACGATCGTGACCGAGGGCGGCCACGAAATCTACGGCGACCGCGCGCGCGGCTGGAACCGCGGCGACAGTCAGTGAAGGGAGCATGCAATTGGCGATGCTGAAGGCTGGTTCGCGGATAAGCGAATCCCCCATTGTCATGCCCCGCGAAAGCGGGGCATCCAGTAACCCCCGGCGAAGCGATCGTGCACTCATGCAAATCCGGTGGTTGTTGGACCGCCCGCTTTCGCGGGTGGTGACATGGATTGAGGCACTTGTTTCGGCGCGAAGCCCAAGCGCTGGTATGCGAACGAGAGGACTGCTGCGCCGCTGCACGGTGCTCACCTCGTTAGGAATCGCCAGCCTCTCCGCTCTGATTGCCGCAAGCGCGCAAGCGCAGACGACCCGGACGATCAAATTCGTGGTACCGTTCGCCGCCGGAGGCACGGCCGACACCATGGCGCGGCTGTTGGCCGAGGAAATCGGCAAGGCCGACGCGGTCGGCACGCTCATCGAGAACCGGCCCGGCGGCGGCACCGCGATTGCGACGGAGTCGGTGTCGCGCGCGGCGCCCGATGGCAATACCGTGCTGCTCAACGCCAACGCATTCATCATCAATGCGCATCTGCGCAAGCTCAACTACGATCCCTTGACGAGCTTCGAGCCGGTCTGTCAGCTCGTGACTTCGCCTCAAGTGATCGTGGTCAACGCGATGTCGCCCTATCGCAGCCTTGCCCAGATGTTCGACGCGGCGCGGGCGAAACCCGCCCAACTCAATCTTGGCAGCGTCGGACCGGCGAGCACCCAGCAGCTTGCGTTCGAAAGCCTCAAGCGTCTCGCCGGCGTGGACATGATTTTCGTGCCGTTCAACGGCAACGGGCCAGCCGTGAATGCGCTGCTCGGCACCCATGTCGATTCGGTGCTGGCGAACTACTCCGAGGTGGTCGAGCAGGTGCGTGACGGCAAGCTGCGCGCGCTCGCCGTCACGTCGCCGATGCGCCTCGGGGGCTTGGACGATGTGCCGACGCTCGCCGAACTCGGCTACCCGAACGTTGACGCCGATGTCTGGTTCGGCGCCGTCATGCCGCCGAAGACCCCTGCCGCGGCGGTCACCCAACTCGCCGCCTGGTTCCAGGAAGCGCTGAACGCGCCGTCGGTCAAGCCGAAGCTCGTTTCGCTTGGCCTCTATCCGGTCAGCCGATGCGGCGCGGAATTCGCCGCCGATCTGCGCCGGCGCTACATCGATTATGGCCGCATGATCAGCGAGACCAACCTCAAGGCGCAGTGAATTCTACCCTCGTAGGGTGGGCAACGCGCCTAACGCGATATCCCACTTGCATCGCACGCAGGGGCGTTGCCCACGCTGCCGCAGCTATGAAGAAATGGCCAACCGCGTGGGCAAAATCGCGACTGAGAGTCGAACCGTTGGATGGGCGACGGCGCGCGATTTTGCCCACCCTACGAGCTATGTTGATAACGCCGCATGATCAGCGAGACCAACCTCAAGGCGCAGTGACGCGGTCACGGGTCTTCATCTGAGGCGGCAACCGGTGCGCCGGGTTCGCCAGCCTGACGGCGGCCGGCCCAGGCAACGGCAATGGCGCGCATCAGCGGCTTGAGGTGGAAACTCGTATCCGGGCGCACAAGGGTCGTGACGCGGTGGCGATGCAGGGCCTGCTCGACCACCGGCCCGATCGCGGCGATCAAAACGCGCTGCAATGCCTCACCAAGCTCGGTCGCGATCCCGGCCTCGTGCGCGACCTCGAACAGCCGTTCGACTTGCGGGGAACTGGTGAAAGCGACCATGTCGATGCGTCCGGACGCCAGCGCCTGGATGGCACTCACCACCTGCGCGGCTTCCGCCTGCGATGCATATCGGTAGGGCGTGACCGGAAAGGTCATCGCGCCGCGGTCGCGCAACGCGTCGACCAACGGCAGGCCGCCCTCACCCGGATAGAGTTGCACGCCGATGCGCCGGCCCTCGATGCGCTGGCCTGCGAGCGCGTCGAGCACGCCTTGCGAGGTCGGCACCGTGGCGGCAAGTCCGGGCGTCAGGCCGAGTTCGCGCAACACCCGCGCCGGCTTTGGCCCGCGGGTAATCATGCGCAGGCGGGACAACGCGGCTATGAAGTCCGGACGCTGGCTGTGTCGTTCGGCGATAACGAGGAGGTGACGCAAGCCTTCGCCCGTCAACCAAATGACATCGTCGAAACCTCCGGCCATGAGCCGGGCGATCCAGGTTTGCGCGTCTGACGTCTCTTCGAGATCGAGGATGCGCACCAGCGGGCAACGCACCGCGACGGCGCCGTCCGCTTCCAGCATGCCGGCAAACAGATCGAGTTCCCGGCTTTCCGGGACCAGAATCGTCAGACCATCAAGAGCCGGGGCCATCAGCGTCACGGCGCTGAGGAAACAAAAGCGGCGGCGGCCGCCAAGAGCTTGCGGAATCTCGGGGATGCAGGAGCCGCAATTGGTGCCGGCGCCGAGAGCAGCGCCGATCTCGGCCGGGCTCGCAAGCCTTCTCACATCGATGGCATCCCGGATCGCGGCCTCGCCGACGGCGAAGCAGGCACAGACGATCTTGCCGTTCCGGGCCGGCGCACCGGGCAAGACACCCGCCAACAAAGCAAGCCGCGCCACCGGCTCGATCGGCTGCCCGAGAAGCTTTACGGCACCATCGCCTTCCGGAAAAGCCGCCCCGGGCGGTGCAAAGAAGATGCAGGCCTCGAGGCGGCCGGCGACCAGCCCGGCGTAGCGGAAGACGGCGCGCTTCGGATCCGAATAGGAGACGAGCTCGGCCTCCGGTCGGGATGCGCAGCAGGTTTCGCAAGACCTGCCCCGAATGAACGATATCGGCAAGCGCGGACCAGCCGGATAGCCGATAGGCAAAGCCGGCCATGCTCGGCGCCTTGGACCAGTACGCGTGGCTGCCGAGGTCGAGCGGCCCGTCGCTTTGCCGCAAGAGCAGCCCTCTCCAGCATTCGGCCAAGGGCGCAAGGCGCGCCTGCGTGCGTTTCAGGTCGGGCTGACCGGAAATCGGGTCCGTGAGCGCATGCACGAGCCGGCCGATCGGTCCCGCCGATGTAAATTGGTCGGTCCAATGCATCGGAAGAAAGACGTCGCCCGGGCGCAATCCCGCATCGACCACCGCGCGCAAGACGGCGCTCCCGTCCCTTGTTTCGAGGCGGGTGAGACCGCCCTTCGTGATGCCGAGGCGGGCCGCATCGCCAGGATGCAGCGACGAGGTGCGGTTCGGGGCTATGCGCCATCAGTTCGGCGACGCGGCCGGTGCGCGTCATGGTGTGCCACTGGTCGCGGACGCGTCCGGTGTTGAGCGTGAACGAGGGCTTGCCCTGCTCCTCCTTCGGCGTCACGGCGAGCGCGACCATGCGGGCGCGGCCGTCGTCGGTCGGGAAGATCGCCGCGCGCGAACAGGCGCCGACCGGCGACAGCGCAGCCGCGCTGAGGACGTGGCCACTGCACGGGCTGGAGCGTCTCGTAGGCGTCATCGTCGATCCCGGCGAGCGCCGCCGATGTCGAAGACGCGCTCACCCTCATTTTCGAAGCCCGACAGCGCCGCGTGCTCCCGGAAAATGTCGGCGGGCCCGCTATAGGCAAATGGCTTCTCCCAGCCCATGCGGCGGCCGAGTTCGGCGAACATCCACCAATCCGGCTTGGCCTCGCCCGGCGCGGGCCGAAAGGCGCGCTGGCGCGAGATGCAGCGTTCGGAATTGGTCACCGTGCCGTCCTTTTCGGCCCAGCTTGCCGCCGGCAGCACGACATGGGCAAGCTCGGTGGTATCGGTCGGCCAGGCATCGGACACGATCACCAAGGGGCATGTCGCGCAACGCCGCGCGTACGCGATCCGCGCGCGGCATGGTGTCTGCCGGGATTGGTGGCGGCGATCCAGATCGCCTTCACGCGGCCGTCGGCAACGGCATCGAACAAATCGACCGCCTTGAGGCCGGGCCTGGTCGCCATCGCGGGCGCGTTCCAGAAGCGGCGCACGCGGTCGATGTCGCGCGGGAGCGAAGCCATATGCGCGGCAAGCTGGTTGGCAAGGCCGCCGACCTCACGTCCCCCCATCGCGTTGGGCTGTCCGGTGAGCGAGAACGGCCCCATGCCGGGGCGGCCGATGCGTCCCGGTCGCAAGATGGCAATTGATGATGGCATTGACCTTGTCGGTGCCGACGATCGACTGGTTGACGCCCTGGGAATAGAGCGTAACCACCCGCTCGGTCCTCGCGAACAGGTCGTAGAAACGCCATACGTCGTCGGTAGTCAGGCCGGTGGCGGCGGCAACGGCGGCGATCGATGGCGCGAACAGCCGTGCTGCGGCGAGCGCTTCCTCGAACCCGTCCACATGGGCGGCGATCCAGGTGCAGTCGAGCGCGCCGGTATCGGCGAGATGAACGATGCAGCCCGTTCAACAGCAGCAAGTCGGTACCGGGCGCCAGCGGCAGATGCAGGTCCGCGGTCTCAGCGGTGGACGGTGCGCCGCGGATCGATGACGACGATCTTGGTGCCACGCGCTTTCGCGCGCCGCCATCAGGCGCTGGTAGAGCACCGGATGACACCAGGCCATGTTGCTGCCGACCACCACGGCAAGGTCGGCCTGCTCCAGATCATCGTAGCAGCCCGGAACCACATCCTCGCCGAAGGCCCGAACGTGGCCGGCAACCGAGGAAGCCATGCATAGTCGCGAATTGGTATCGATGTTGGCCGGAGCCGATGAAACCCTTCATCAGCTTGTTGGCAACGTAATAGTCCTCGGTGAGGAACTGGCCGGAGACGTAGAAGGCGATGGCATCCGGGCCATGCCGCTCGCGAATGCGCATAAATTCAGCGGCGATGAAATCGAGCGTCTCGTCCCAACCCGCCTCGCGCCCGTGGAGGACCGGCGCAGTCAACCGATCCGGGACCGCCAGCGTTTCCTTCAGCGCGGCGCCCTTCGAACATAGCCGGCCGAAATTGGCGGGGTGTGCCTCATCTCCGCGTGGGATGCCATCCTTGACAGCGATCGCCGCAGCCGACCCCGCAATAAGGACAGGTGGTGCGGATCGTCATGCCGTTGCGCCGACCGCGAGCGGGACGCCGACATACACCTCCCCTGCAACAACGCGCACCGGCAGCGTTACGGTACGCCCCTCATCCGGCGCAAATGCGCGGCCGTCACTCAATCCGATCACCCAGTTGTGCAGCGGACAGGTCACGGTGTGGCCCGAAACGATGCCTTCGGAGAGCGGGCCGCGGCGGTGCGGGCATTCGTCGATCAGCGCGAATAATTCGCTTTCAGTGGTGCGGAAAACAGCGATCGGCCGACCCCGATGACCGAAGTCAAAGCCGGCGCGCGCCGCGAACCGGAATGTTGTCGAGCGGGCCGATATTTTCCAGGCGACTTCCATGCTTAGGGTTCCCGCGAAAATGACTAAATCGTTCACGTGGCAGTTCGCCGTACCAGCGCGCTTATTCCTTCCAAGTGCCGGAGCCGTCATTTTCGCGGGTGCCTTCAGGCATCCGCGAGTGCAGGCAGAGCCTTGAACTCATGCGCGTCGGCGCCTTCGGCGCGGTCCGCCCATGGGTCGTGCTGGACGAAGCGCTGCGAGTAGAGAAAGCGGGCATGGAGCGCGCGCCGGCCCTCCGCATCGTCGACGAGCCGTTTTTTCACATAGGCGACGCCGACGCGCGCGATCCAGGGCGCGGTGCGCTCGAGATAATGCGCTTCCTCGCGATAGAGCTGCAGGAAGGCGCCGGTATATTCCAGCACTTCATCCTCGGTCGCGACCCGCACCATCGGATCGGTGACCCGCACTTCGACGCCGCCATTGCCGCCGACGAGGATGTCATAACCTGCTTCGACGCAGACCACGCCGAGATCCTTGATGGTCGCTTCGGCGCAGTTGCGCGGACAGCCCGAGACCGCGAGCTTCACCTTGTGCGGGGTCCACGAGCCCCAGCACATCTTTTCCAGCTTGACGCCGAGGCCGGTCGAATCCTGCGTGCCGAAGCGGCACCATTCGGAGCCGACGCAGGTCTTCACGGTGCGCAGCGCCTTGCCATAGGCGTGGCCGGAGACCAGGCCCGCCTTGCCGAGATCGCCCCACACTGCCGGCAGGTCTTCCTTCTTCACGCCGAGCAGGTCGATGCGCTGGCCGCCGGTCACCTTCACGGTCGGAATGTTGAATTTCTCGGCAACCGAGGCGATGGCGTGAAGCTCGGCGGGCGTCGTCAGCCCGCCCCACATGCGCGGCACCACGCTATAGGTGCCGTCCTTCTGGATGTTGGCGTGGACGCGCTCATTGACGAAGCGTGAGCGGGAATCGTCGCGGTATTCGCCGGGCCAGGCGCAGAGCAGGTAATAGTTCAGCGCCGGGCGGCATTTGTGGCAGCCTTCCGGCTTCTTCCAGCCGAAGGCCGCGCGCACGGCATCCATGGTCTTGAGCTTCTGCGCGTGCCGATGGCGCTGGCGGATTTCGTCATGGCCGGCTTCGGTGCAGTCGCACAACGTCTTCTTGGCGGGCTTGGCCTCGACGCCGGCAGCGAAGGCCAGCAGGCCTTCGACCTGGCAGGTGCATTGGCCGCAGGAGGCGGACGCCTTGGTGTGGGCGCGGACCTCGCGACAGCGACGAAGTTTCTTGTCGCGGATGGCCGCGACGATCGCGCCCTTGGACACGCCGTTGCAGCCGCAAATCTGCGTGTCGTCGGGCATGGCGGCGAATCCGGCCGCGGCCGACTTGCCCGCTTGCCGGCTTCGGCAAAGGCGCGGCCGAAGACGAGCCGTTCGCGCAGGCTGCTGACGTCTTCCTTGTCGCGCATCAGCTGCAGATACCATGGGCCGTCCGCGACATCGCCATAAAGCACCGCGCCGACCAGCCTGCCGTCGCGCAAGACGATCTTCTTGTAGAGGCCGCGGGAGTCGTCGCGCAGGGTGATCTCGTCATCGCTCTCGTCCGCGGCCATCAGCGCGCCGGCCGAGAACACGTCGACGCCGGTGATCTTCAGGCTGGTCGAAAGCGCGCTGGCGGCGAACACCGCCGTCTCGTCGCCGGCCAGCTGCGCGGCGCAGACCTTCGCCTGGTCCCACAGCGGCGCCACCAGGCCGAAGACCTGGCCGCGATGCTCGACGCATTCGCCGACGGCGAAGATATCTGGATCGCTGGTGCGCATGTCGTCGAAGACGAGCGATGCCGCGATTGACTTCCAGTCCGGCGGCGCGCGCGAGATCGATATTGGGGCGGATGCCGATGGCGAGCACCACGAGGTCGGCCGGGATGAAGCGGCCGTCGGCGAGCTGCACGCCTTCGGCGCGCTCGGTGCCGGTGATTTCCTCGGTCTGGCCGTTGGTGAAGAAGGCGATGCCGCGCCGGTCGAGGTCGCGCTGCAGGAGCTGGCCGGCCGCCGCATCGAGCTGGCGCTCCATCAGCGTCGGCATCAGATGCACGAGCGCGACCGACATGCCGCGCTGCTTCAGGCCCCAGGCCGCTTCGAGGCCGAGCAGCCCGCCGCCGATCACCACGGCGCGCTTATGGGTGCGCGCGGCTGCCAGCATCTTGTCGACATCGGCGATGTCGCGGAAGGCGCAGACGCCGGGCAGGCCAAGACCCGGAATTGGCGGCGCCAGCGGGCGCGAGCCGGTGGCGATCAGCAGCCGGTCATAGGCGACGGCGACGGCCGCTTGCGGCGGTGACGGTCTTGGCCTCGCGGTCGATCGCGGTGACGGCATCGCCGGCGAACAATGCGATGCCGTTTTCGTCGTACCATTCGCGGCGATTGATGACGATCTCATCGAGCGCTCTTGTCGCCGGCGAGCACGCTTCGACAGCATGATGCGGTTGTAATTGACGTGCGGCTCGGCGCCGAACACGGTGATGCGAAAGCGGCGCCCCGCCTCGCGCTTGCAGCAGTTCCTCGACCGTGCGCATCGCCGGCCATGCCGTTGCCGATGACGACGAGACGCAGCGGGTCGGGGCCTGTTCCGGTCGGGCTGTCAATTGTACATGGCGTTTTCCGGATCAAACGGCGGCGCGCAATGGATAAGCGGCCGCAATCATTTCCGCGCTGAGCGCGGAATAGGCGGTGCGCCAGGCTTCGGCGGTCTCGCGGGTGAAATCGGCGCCAAGTCCTTGCTCAAGCGTCCACAGAAGCGCCCCGCCGACCGGCTCGTAGTGCTCCGGACGCACGCCGTAACCGACATGCCGGATCGCAAGGTCTCGCGCGGCGGGCAGCACGGCATCGAGTTGATGCAGGTTGGAGACGACCGTGCCGAGTGTCGCCATGAGCTTGCGGCCCTGCGCGTCGATATCGGTTTTGAACATCGACCGAAGGTGAGGCATCGTCATAAAAAGACGCTCGTAGAAGAGCGTTGCTGCCTGGCCAGCCATCGGCGCCACTTTCTCGAAACTGTCTTGAACGAGAGCGATCTGTTTGGGCGTCATCTGAACGTCTCCATCGGATACCGGCGTCGCTCCCTGCTGGCTTTTCTTGTTTTTCAGAAAGGTGACGGGCGTCACGCGCGCGCGGCCGCGAGGACGGCGGCGTCTTGGCGCCATCGCAGGCGCACAGCGGCGATGCCTGCCCAGGCGGCGAGGGCGCAAAGCGCGAACAGCGCAAACCCCGGGCCATAGCTGCCGGTGAATTGCTTGGCGTAACCAAGGCTGGCGGCGAGATAGAATCCGCCGACGCCACCTGTCATGCCGACAAGGCCCGTCATCAGGCCGACATCGCGTGCGAAGCGCTGCGGCACCAGTTGGAACACGGCGCCATTCCCCATGCCGAGCGCCGCCATCGCGAGGACCAGCGCCGCAAGCGCGCCGAATACCGGCAATACGCTTTGCGCCAGAGCCGCGAGGAGCATCGCGACGGCCACGTAGATGAATGAAATGCGCGGGTGCCCCCGACACGGTCGGCGATGGCGCCGCCGAACGGACGCGCCAGCGATCCCACGAACACGCAGGCCGCGGTGAAATAGCCCGCCGTTCACCGCGGAGAGCTGATACTGATCGTGAAAATAAATTGGCAGGAACGACGACAGGCCGACGAAGCCGCCGAAGCTGACGCTATAGAAGAACATCAGCCACCAGGCATCGCTGTTTCGCAGTAGCCGGGCATAGTCGCGCAGGCTCTTGCGCGGCGGAAATGTCGGGCTGTCCTTTGCGAGGAAAAGAAACAGCACGAGCACGACAACAAGCGGCAGCGCGGCAAGACCAATGACATCGCGCCAGCCGAACGCAACCGCGAGCGCAGGCGCGATGAGGGACGCCAGCACGGTCCCCGAATTGCCGGCTCCGGCAATGCCGAGCGCAATGCCCTGGTGCTCCGGGGGATACCAGTATGACACCATCGGCAACGCGATGGCGAACGATGCGCCGGCAACACCGAGCACCAGCGCCAACCCAAGAACCTCCGGGAAGGTATCGAGGCCCGAGCATCCAGCCCGCAATCAAGCCGCCGATCACGACAAGCTGCATGAAAATTCCGACGCGACGGGCCTTCCATTGGCCGACCAGGATCCCGTTCACGACGCGCAAGGCCGCGCCGGCAAGGACCGGTGTCGCGACCATCAAGCCCTTTTGGCCGGCATCGAGATCGCAGGTCTGCGGCAATGAAAACCGCAATCGGGCCGAGCAGGACCCAAACCGCGAAGCTGAGGTCAAAATAAAGGAAGCAGGCAACGAGCGTCGGGAGATTGCCTGCCTTGAGAAATGCACGTTTCATGGCGGCTCGCGTTCAGCGCCGAAGCGCTGCCGGACAGCGTCCGAATGCGAACCGCCATTAGCTCGCGAGAGAACGATGAATTGCTCGGATGCCTCCCGTCGTTAGGTGACCTCCGATCGGCATCGCCGCCGATACGAAGCAATCTCGCAAGGAGCATGCCAATGCACGAGCGCGTCTTTTCCGCGGGAAACGCGAAGCTTGTTCGGAAGCCGAGCTTGATCGATTATGACTTGCTGCCTAGCGCGCGTGCTCGTCAGTTCTAAACATTGTGCAGTGCACACTTTATCAGCGGCGTGGACATAGAGACGGCATCCGGATCGAAGATGCGGCCATCGCAGAACCGATCGGGAGGCATCGAGATCGCCGAGGGCACACCATCGCTGCTCCACGTATCGATGTGGGCGCCTTCCGTCTTCCAATCAAATGCCGGGACCGGCTCGCCCAAATCAGCGAGCGCCGAGCGATAAAGGTCAGGTCGATAGACACGCTCTGCCAGCCGTCGCAAGTCGAGCCCCTCCCCCAGCAAGCCCCATCGTTGCATCTCGACCAAAAACCACGATGCGTGGGAGCGCCACGGGAACGTCGCCGCGCCACGATAAAATCCGCAGCCCACTCCTGGCGTCGTTCCAGGCAACGCGGCAAGGATCGCGTGACTGTCGACATCGAGATATCGGCGTCGCGACAGGACGGCGGCGATATAGGCCGCATTCTCCGGGTGGTCGCAAAATTTCGCGGCTCGCAGCAGCGCGCGCAAGGCCCCGCTGAGGACGGCGACATTCTGATCGGCAAATCGGGCGCGAACGGCGAACGCTTTTTCCGGTGCGTTCCGCCAGATGTCGTGCGAGGTTGCGACCGGGATTCCGGCTTTGGCTCGCCGCGGCGACTTCTCCCCACGGCGCCCCCGCACAAAAGCCGGAAATGTGCTTGGACGTCAGGGCCTCGACCGCGAGCGCCGGAGGGACGACCGCAAGCTTCACGTCGCGCCCAGCTACAATTCCAGCGGTGGCAAGCCAGTAGCGAAGCAGGAGATTGTGCGTCGAAAAGGCATGAACGACGCCGAGCGTCATCGGCCGCTCGCGCAACTGGCTTGCAAGCGCCTCGGCGAGGGACAGTCCTTTTCGCGCCGCGCGCTCTTTCGTCTGTTGGGCGAGTGCGCGGTCGAGGGTGATGGAGTTTCCGCCGGTGCTGATGGTGTAGGGGATGAAGACCGGGTCGGCGGCGCCGCGCAACCCGAGCTGGACCGCGAAGGCGAGCGGCGGCAGAATCACCGCGGCATCGATGAAGCCAAAAGCAAGTTTGTCGGCGATATTGGCCCAGGAAGGCTCGACGAAAAGCTCCGCTTCCACGCCTTCGTCGGCAAAAAATCCGAACTCGTGGGCGACGATGACGGGCGCGCCGTCCGTCAGCCTCAGCAGCCCGATCCGTATCCGCGGCACGGACGGCCTTCGACC
Source organism: uncultured Alphaproteobacteria bacterium (assembly GCA_963844635.1). Classification (GTDB taxonomy): domain Bacteria; phylum Pseudomonadota; class Alphaproteobacteria; order Rhizobiales; family Xanthobacteraceae; genus JAJPKK01. The sequence continues at coordinate 1,115,234 of CAWJPD010000003.1, read as the reverse complement.
GCTCGCGAAAGAGACGACTTCGCTCATCGACGTTTCCTTTCCCCTTTCGTGCCTGCGTCCGGGCCCGGGCCATGCTGGCGAATGAACTCCGCGACCACCTGCGCAAGCTTGCGATTTTCATTCATCGCCTTTTTTTGAAGCCATCGATAGGCTTCGGGCTCGGTCATTTTGCGGCCCTGCATCAGGATCGCCTTGGCGCGTTCCATGAGCCGCCGTTCTTCGAGCAGCGCCCGAGCCGCCGCCAGTTCGTTTTCCACGCGGCGATAGCGGCGGAACAGAGCGATCGCAGAGGCCATGATCGGTTTCACGTCCGAAAGCGCGATGCCCGACAGATTGTACGAGCAGACGCCGGCCGCGATCGCTTCCTCCGCAAACGCGGGATCGTCGCTGGCTGCAAACATGACGATCGGATGGGCCGCCGAGACCAGCCTGATATCTTCGAGGCGCGTCGCGGTCGGGGAGCGCCATGTCGACGATGATGAGGTCGGGATCGAACGCGCTCCACCGAACGCGGCGAGATCCGCGCCGGAGGGCGCGCGCACGATCTCGGCGAAGCCGGAAAGGTGCTCCTCAAGCGCCCGCGCGCGGTCGGGGTCCGTGTCGATCAGCAGAAGCTTCAGCGGCATCTTGCCATTTTGGCTGCAAAAAGTGGGCCGCTGACAATGTAGGCGCGCGTCGGCCGCGCGACTTTGCATGAAACCGGTCGAGTTCCTCAATGTAACGCTCGATCCAACGAACCTCGGTCATAACCTGGAAATAAGAACGCCGCGCGGCATGGCCCGCAATACGTGCCTCGGCAAGCAGTGTTTCAATTCCGGTTGCTTTGGCAGCCACAGGGCAACCCCGATCGCATCGAGCGTTGCCGATCGTGTAGCGGCCAATTCCCAAATAATCGGACGAAGATTCACTGCAATTGAATCAATCAGGGATGATGGAAACTTTCACGGAGCCGCCTGCCCGCTCTGGGGAAGCAGACTTAGTTTAGACCAGGGCATGTTCCGATCAGATGGAATCAAATCAATCGTAGGGTGGGCAACGCGCTTACACGACCCTGCCACTTGTACAACAAATAGGCGCGGTGCCCACCCCACACGCGGCGCTTCAATATGACGGGATCCGCTCTCTCATTTAGTTGCGGCAGCCGCGAGCGGCACGCTTCTCAGAAATCGGCCTTCTCTGCCGTCGGCACCGGATCGAAGCCCTGGTGATACACGTCGTCATTGTTGATCTGACAGACTTCTTCGTCATAGGGCACGACGACGCGGTCACGCGGCCGCCGCGCACCCCACGGCCGATAGAAGGTGCCCGGGTCATCGGCCGTGAAGGAAACGTCGAGCGTCTTGCCGTCATTGGTGATCGTGAATCGCTCGATGACGTGAAGCTGCGTCGTGTGCGGCGTCCGATAGCCGTCGACGAAAGTGCGGTCGGAGAGCCCGATGGTGTCTACGACCAGGGTGTCGCCACCTTCATAATGACCGACGGACTCGCCAAACCAGGACGGCTCCGGGGCCTTGGAGTGCGGCACGTTCAAGTACACGCGCCGTATCTGCTGTCCCGGACCCCCGAGGATGATCACCCACTTCGGTTGGGGTCTGGATGAAGTACACTTCCCACGGCGCCTCGTGAATATCGGGAACGCCGGTTTCCCAGCAGCGCGCCTGTCGGGTCTCGCCATTTCTGTTCGCGAGCACCAGCGCATTCTGTTTTTTCAGCGCCTCGATGGCCCAGGGCATCAGGTTTTTGGCCGCTTCGTTGTTGAGATCGGCGACCCGATACGTCGAGGATACACCGAGATCCTGGGCCACCGCGTTATTGTAGAATGGGTGTGCCGGGTCGGCCGTGATCGGGCCGATTCCACTTTCGGGTGGCAGCCATTCATTGGCGGTGCGGTCATAAGGCACATCGGCCGGGGTCGACGCTCGACGCCGCCCGCCAAACAGGTAGGCGCGCCACGCGACGCCCAACTCCTGCATCAGCTTCGGTATGGCTGGCCGTTGCTCCGCAGTTTGTGCGCGGACCATCGGCGGGAAGACGACAGAGAGCGCGATCAATGCCGCGGCGCCGAGCAGGGGTTGTAAGGCGTTGCCGGCGCGTCGGTCAGCGGGTTTTGTGCTGCGCATTACGAGGTCCTTCGCTTCGGCTCCGTCCGCGTCAGAGCGGAATGCGCGCCGGAGACACCCTCCATCATAGCATCGCGCGCCGCACACGAAGCAAGGGAAAGCTGTCAGAAATCCGGCTTGTCCGCGGTCGGCACCGGGTCAAGGCCGAGATGGAAGATGTCGTCGTTGTTCCCCGCGCAGGCGTCCTCCGCAACCGTCGGTCCCGCAATGCGGTAGCGCGAGCGCCGCGCCGAGAACGGCTTGTAGAACGTGCCTGGATCATCGACCGTGATGTCGACGTCGAGCCTTTTGCCGGCATCGGCGATCTTGAACCGTTCCACGACATGCAGCTGCGTCGTGTGCGGCGTACGGTAGCCGTCGACGAATGTACGATCGTTCAAACCGACGGTGTCGACGACCAGCGTATCGCCGCCTTCGTAGTGACCGACCAATTCGCCGAACCAGGACGGCTCCGGGTTTTGCGTGTGCGGCACATCCAGATAGACACGGCGGATTTTCATCGCCTGCATCATCACGACTTGTGTCGGCGTCTGGATGAAATAGAGCACGAACGGCGCTTCGTGAATGTTGGGGACCCCTTGCTCCCAGCATCGCATCTGGCGCGGCTCGCCGTTCTTGCCAACCAGCGCGAGTTCGTTCTGCTTCTTCAGCGCGTCGAGCGCCCACGGCATCAAGTTCTTGGCGGCCTCGTTGTTGACGTCGGCGACCCGATAGGTGGACGGCAGTCCGGTTTCTCGGGCGACCTGGTTGTTATAATAGGGATGCTGCGGGTCATCGGTGATCGGCCCCAGCCCGCTCGGCGGCGGCGACCATTCCGCAAACGTTTTCGCGTGAGCGAGGTCGGGTTTTCCCGCGATGTAACCGGTCCAGCCGACATTGGGCGACTGCATGAACTGCGGCACCGCCGGCTGCACCGGATCGGCGCCGAGGGCGGGCAAGGCCGCGGCACAGGCGCACAGCGCGCCGGCGATGCTGCGGCGAGCGACGGTGCCTGCGCGTGACGGGTTGCGACGTGACTAACTCCAGGACACCCGACGCTTCTTCGAGGACATCCGGCGACTCCCATGTTGTGTGTGTGTTTGGCCCTCCATAACACCATCACAGCCGATAAGTAACCCGGCGCCGCGACGCGGCGCATCGGCGGGGCGGCCTGAGGGCGATCGCTCGGTCCACATTCACGATAGTTCGTCTTTAAGGAAAGGCCGTTCCGGCGCCCGTCTGGATATGCACCCGGCCCTGAACTAAATTAGCGCATGACCCCGTAAAGTTGCAGACTTTTCGGACAAGATCATGCGCAAAATCACCACGCATCCGTCGTCGAGCGCAGTCCGCGACGGATGCGCAGAACATAATCGAGCGGGAGGCGGTTCAAACTAAACGCATCCCGCTCTATTGTCCGCCGCAGAGGCGACGACGTCGCTGTTGCCGGTCTCAATAATGTGGAGGATTTGATGCGTGCCGATGTCTTTGCCAAATCGATGTTCGGCATCTGCGGCATGGTGCTGGCGGCGGCCTGTCTCAGCTTCGATGCGGCAGCGCAGACGCCAGGCGCCGAGACCGGCTTCGTCTTGACCTCGACCACCTTCAAGGACGGCGGGTTCGTGCCGACCAGGGTCGCCTTCAAGGCCAATGCCGAATTCCCCAACTGCTTCGGTGAAAACATCTCGCCGCAACTCGCCTGGGCGAACCCGCGCGCCGGTGTCAAGAGTTTCGCGATCGTCATGTTCGAGATGGAAGACCCGCCCCACATCGACCTCGTCGCCTACGGTATCCCTGCGAGCGTCAGTTCGTTCGAAGAGGGCGAACTCAGCAAACCCTCTGACAAATATGTCGGCGGCACGAATTTCAGGAACATGACGACGTGGCGCGGGATGTGTCCGCCGCCAGGGACCGCGACACACCATTACAATTTCACGATCAGAGGCACCGATCTCGTTCCTAAGGCGCTGCCGCCCGGACTGACGGCGCAAGAACTCGACGCGAAGCTCGAAGGCCACGTTCGGGGGACGGCCGTTCTCGTCGGCATGTTCGCACGCCCGAAATGAGCCTGCTCGGCGGTGGGCTGCACCGGCGATCGGAAAAAGGATGGAAGTCCCCGCGAAATTCCACGCCAGGCAGCATCGGCCATGAGCCTTGATGGCCGCGCGCGGTTTTGCTCGTATGATGGACGGTCCCAGACGGAGCGTAATCGAGAAAAATCGAGCAAGGACCAGGAGGAGCGACGAGATGCAAATCAAAACCCTGCTTGCGGGCAAGTGGCTGGCAACCGGCATCGCCACCGTGGCAACGGTCGGGGGTGTGGCTTATGCGGCCGAGCGGGCGCCATCGCTGACTTTTTCGGGACCGGTGCCGCCGCAATATGTCATCGGTCCAGAGGAGGGAGCGAAGTTCGGCGTTCATGATCACACGACCTTGCGCGCCGATATCGCGGAACGGCTGTCCCATATCTGCGAAGCCGCCGCGAAGATGCACGGCGGCACTGCGACCATCGTGGTGCTGGATCCGTACGGCCAAATCATCCATGAGCACCGGATGGACGGCCAAAGCTACATCAACCAAAAGGCGGCCGAGAACAAGGCGCGCACCGCGCTGCTCACCCGCGAGCCCCTCGCACGTATTGACCAATCGCGCCTTCGACGATGTATCGACACTGATCCGCATGGACCAGTTCGGCCTCACCGTGCAGGAAGGCGGGCTGCCGATCATCGTCAACGATCAACTGATCGGCGCGATCGGCGTCGGCGGCGGCGCGGGCGGCGCATCTTACGGTGAAGAGCGCTGCGCGCATGATGCGCTCACCGAGGTGTTCGGGCCGCAGCCGCCGATCCTGCCGCCTCCTGCCGGGGCCCGCGCCAATGGCGGCGGCATTCCGCAGCGCGCCGCGCCGCAGGGCGGCGGCGGCTGAACGCAGAGAACCCGAACTTTTGAATTTCTTTGCTTGTCATCGCCCGGCTTGACCGGGCGATCCAGTAACCCCCGGAAGTTGTTGGTGGGCTTCGTTCTTAAATGCGAGTCTCGGGGTTACTGGATGCCCCGCTTAAAGCGGGGCATGACGAAAAAGGAGATCAGGTGTCAGAGTCAAAACACAAGGTGCCGGGAACAGGCAGCTGAAAGATGGGCGTAAGGCCGCCCTTGGAGGAGTCGATGAGTGGTCTTGAAAAAGGTGTGCGTATCGGAGCGGGTTTCGCGGGATTGCTGACGGTTTTGCTGACGTCTGGCGTTCGTGCGGAGGGTGACATTTCCGGAATCTGGTGGGCTACGACCTACAGTCCGAAAATTGTTGTTCTTGGCGGGGGCGACCCGCCGCTGAGCGACGCCGGAAAGACGCAGTACGCGAAAAACAAGGCGTCGCTGAAGGATGGCACGCTGGTCGACAAGGCGCGCATCGTATGCATCCCGGACGGCGTGCCGCGGGTGATGAAATCGCCTTATCCATTCGAGATCTTCCAGGTGCCGAAAGGCCAGGTGACGATGATCCATCGAGCTCAATCATCAGCTCCGCGTCGTTGCCCTCGACAAGCCATTGCGGAAATATGAGGACCTCGTCCCGTTCGAGAACTCAACGGCTACTCGGTCGGTCACTGGGACGGCGATACGCTGGTAATCGAAACCAATGGGTTCAATGAAGATACCTTCCTCAATTCGACCGGCTTGCCGCATAGCGACGAACTGGTCACAACCGAACGCCTGCGCAGGGTTAACGGGAACGAGCTCGAGGAAATGGTCACGATCCACGATCCGGTCATGTACACGAGGGATTGGCAAGCGCGCTTCATCTATGACCAGCGCAATGACATTCGCATGCAGGATTACTCATGCAACGATGCGAAGCATCGTGATATTTCGGGGATCAAAGGCGTGAATGAAGCGAGAGCGGCACGCGCTCAGGGCCGTTTCCCGGAATAGCCCTGTCAGTTCTGTATAACGGCACCGATGGGCGGCAGAGCTGCCGCCCATCGGTGAAAAGCATCGCCAGTCTTCCGTGGAGTGCCGGGCAAAACAACACCGCGTCAGCAGTGCGCGCCACCCAAGCTGCCCGGACCCGTCGAGGTCGGCGAGTTCGGATAAGTGTTAGTCAATTGATTGCTGTTGTTCAGCTGGTTGTTGTTCGGCGTATTTAAGGCCGTCGTCCCGTTGTTCGGGGTTGTTCCGTTAGCTGGTGGATTGAAACCCGTGGCCCCGTTTACCGGAGTTGACCCGTTATTCGGAGAATTGAAGGCCGTCGACCCACCAGTAGCGATGCCGCCAACGCAATTGCAATTCGGCAGCGTGGAGTTGAGCGCGGGAGTCCCTGCGGAGGACGACGAGCCGACACTGCCAGGTGTCGTCGGGCCGGTGGTTCCCGTCACTCCAAATCCAACACCGCCGGTCCCATTCAAGCCGGTGCTTGTACCCGCACCGAACTGTCCGTTCGAAGTACCAAGGGTCCCGTTGGTGCTTCCCAAGGTTCCGTTCGTCGTTCCGGGTGAACCAGTCGTTCCAAGACCGGTCCCTACCCCTCCAACCCCTAAAGTTCCTGCTGGCCGATTGGCTGAGCCAATCCCGGTCCCGACGCCACCAACACCAGTGCTCGTGCCGGGAGCGCCAACACCCGAACCGATACCAGTGCCGGTGTTGGCACCCGCAACACCTGTGCTCGTGCCACTCGCTGCGCCGACGCCACTACCCGCCGCCGAACCGGCTGCTGAACTGCCTGCTGCTCCACCTGCCGCTCCGCCTGCTGCTCCACCAGCTCCCCCAGCGCCGCCGCCGCCCCCGCCAGCACCACCGCCGCCCCCGCCCGCTGCGAAGCCCGCCGCCGCTGTCGCCGACAGGAACGCCGCGGTGACGATCGTTGTCATGAGATTGCGCTTGATCATTCTTGAACTCCGTTGTTGTTGTTCTTGCTTTCGCCGATCCTGCGTTCCGCAGTCCCGTTCCTTGCATCTTCGTTCTTATGTTCGCTGTTCCAGTTGAACTCGGCGACCTCCGGGACAACGCAGGACCCCGGACCGGGTTCGAAAGCCGCTTTGAAAGAAAAAGAGTCCTGCAGACGCCAATCCCGTGTCGAAGGCCGTGGGCAAGCTGACCCTTGAATGCCCCTCATGATCGGCGCTGCCCATTCAGGCAACTCGCTTCGCCTCGCTTTGCGCCGTCATGCCAAGGTCGGACAATCCGGATTGTGGCGCGTTCGAGGTGCAGGCTATATTGTGTGGCCGCGCGACGCGGCGCCCTGGACTGTCGACAATTTCTGATCAAGTGGCGTGACGAGGCGGGAGGATAGTCATCATGTTTCGCAGCTCGATGAGCGCGATTGCCGTAGCGGGATTCGCGACCGCAGTGATGGTCAGTGCGGTTCAGGCGGCCGGCGAGGCGAAATTCCCGGACTGGAGAGGCCAGTGGACGCGCTGGTCTCCGCCGAATCCCCAGTACGATGCCGGCAACGGCGTCTTTACGGCGGGCGGGCAGCCTTCTTACGATCAGACCAAACCCTGGGGGCGAGGACAAGAAGCCCCTCTGACCCCGGAATACGAAAAGGTGCTCGAGCAAAGCCTTGCCGACCAGGCTGAGGGCGGGCAGGGCAATTTTTTTGACCACGGGGTTCGCTGCATGCCCGGCGGCATGCCGATCATGACGATCGCTTTCGGTGCCATGGAATTCATTGTGACGCCGGACACGACCTACATCTGGGCCGGCGATCGGGAGCCGCTTCGCCGAATCTTCACCGATGGGCGGGACTGGCCCGGCGACCGCGACCCCGTTTCCACTTATGCCGGCTACTCGATTGGCCAGTGGATCGACGAGGACGGCGACGGCAACTATGACGTCCTCGAGGTGGAAACGCGCGGCCCGTTCAAGGGACCACGTGCCTATGACGCCACCGGCCTTCCGCTTGCCTTTGACGGTAAGTCGATTTTCAAAGAACGCATTTACCGTGACAAGGCCGATCCGACGATCCTCCACGACGTGATCACGACCATCGACGATGCGCTGACGCGGCCATGGACGGTGGACAAAAAATACGTTCACAATCCGAACCCGCGTCCGCGATGGGGCGAAGCGAGCTGCACGGAAAGCCAGAGCAACTCGATGATCGCGATCGGCAAGGATGCTTATTTCATGAGTGGCGATGGCTTCTTGATGCCGGTTCGCAAGAACCAGCCGCCGCCGGATTTGCGCTACTTCAATCAACCGAAAAAGCGATAATCAGCCGAAATAGCCTTTCGCGAAAGGATGAAAGGCACCGTTTGAAACGCGTTGCGGACTGCCCGGCGTGGCTGACCGCAACCAGACGGCTAAAGCCGCTCGCTACCGCAGGCCTGATGGCAGCAACCTTGCGGCAAACAGCGGGAGCTGCGTAGCCGGAGCGGGATGCGTTCAGATTGAAACGGCCCTCCGTTCAATTCCTTCGATTTTGCGCATGACCTTGATCTGAAAGGGCTGAACTCGGGTTGAGTAATATGCTTCCAGTTCTGTACGTGGTTGCATCACCTTCTTCCAAAGGGTCCTTTTGGAAGACCCGACGCAAGATTTTTATTTCGTTCTATTGGTCGGGCGGGTGTCAGGCCGGCCGCGACATGGTAGGCTAATGCGGAAGAAACTGCCATAATTGCGCGTCGATTTATATAAAGTCGCATGTCTTCCCGACCCAATCCGCATCAGGATATTGCCGCGCATTCACTGCTGGCGCTCATCGGTGATGCGCTGGCAGAAGGCCGGGCGGCGTTCGAAACGCCCGATCTCGGAGAAGCCGAGGCCGTGCACGAGTTGCGCAAAGCGCTCAAGCGCTGGCGCGCCATCTTGCGGCTCATCGCGCCGCTTGTCGGGCCGGAGGCGAAGACGCTGCGTATTGCAGCGCGCGACCTCGCCCGCGAACTGGCACCGGCCCGCGACAGCGCGGCCACACGGGAGGCCCTCGCCGACCTCGACGCGTCATCGCTTCCGGTCCGCTCACGCACCAGCATCGAAGCGAGGATCGCGAAAGTGGGCGTGGATGGCAGCGGGAGGGTAACCGCGCTCACTCCGGCGATGCGTGACCATCTCGCCCAGACACTCGGACGCGCCGCTGATGCCGTTGGGCAATGGCCACTCGATCGCTTCGACAACGAGGAGGCAGCGCGGCAACTCGCGGCGGCCTATCGCCGCGCGAGTGACGCCGTCCCGCGGGACTGGTCGGCTGCGGATGCGAACGCCCTGCACCGGCTGCGACGCCGCGTGGTCGATCACCGCTATCAAATGGAGCTTGTCGAGCCGGCCTGGCCGAAATTCGGCAAACTCTGGGTGTCGGAGCTGCAAAAGCTGCGCGAGCGCCTCGGTGCGCATCAGGACCTCGCCGTTCTGCACGAATTGACCGAGCCGCACCGACCGCTCGCGCCATGGCGCTCGCGTCTCATTCCGCTCATCGCCGCGCGACAGGCGGAGCACGTCGCGGACGCCGAAAAAATGGCCGGCCGCATTTTCACCGAGCGCCCCAAAGCTTTCCGGCGTCGCATTGCGGCGTTGTTGCACCACCGCTCCGCTCCCGGGGAAAAGTTCGGGCGCCATAGCGCCGAATAGCGCGTGATCCCGAAGAGTTCGCAGAGTTTTCGGACAAAGATCATGCGCAAAATCACCACGCATCCTCGAGCGCAGTCGGCGACGGATGCGTGAAAGAGAACCGGGCGGGAGACGGTTCAAGTCGAGCGCATCCGCTCTGGCCGCTATTATTGAACCGGCGCTGATCGTACCGGCGCGCAAACCCGGAATTTCTTGACTCCGCCGATACCGTTTCAACAACGGGGTGCCATGCGCCGATGGCCGGTTGACGGAATAGCCTCGCCGTCGGGTACCAGGGGCTGTCACTGCGATCGAGTTGCCAACGCCAATCCGGCGAGAACGGCAGCAGGATCCACACCGGCTTGCCCATGGCGCCTGCGAGATGAGCAAGCGCGGTATCGACCGTGATGACGAGGTCGAGGTCGGCGAGGATCGCAGCAGAATCGCCGAAATCACGCAATTCGTGGCCGAGGCTTGTGATGTTGCCATGGGCGTCGAGCGCGGCGCGGTCGAACGCGTCAAGCCCAGCCTGAAGCACGACCCAGTCAACCTGAGCGGCGGCCAGGAGCGGCATCGCGCGCCGCATCGGCATGGAGCGGTTGCGGTCGTTCTTGTGCTGCGGGTTTCCGGCCCAGACAAGGCCGACCCGCGGCTTGCCGGTCGCCGGGAGCCGAGGCGCCCACTGCGCGACACGGTCCGGCGGGGGCGCGAGATAAGGCACATCTGCCGGGATCGTGCCGGCGGACGTGCGGAATGCGAGCGGCAGGCTCGGCATCGGACAGCACAGATCATGCGCGGGAAGGGGTTCGCCGCGCAGCACCACCTGCGCGACGCCCGCGACGCTGCCGAGTAGACCCGCGAGGTCCTGCTGGACTTCCACGATCACAGTGGCGCCGCACATTGCGGCACGGTGCGCATAGCGCACGAACTGCATGGTGTCGCCAAACCCCTGCTCCGCATAGAGCAGAAGCCGTTGACCGGCGAGAGGCTCATGGCCGCGCCATTGCGGTGCCTCGCACTGACGGGGAGCTTGGCGGCGCCCCTCATAAATTTTCCAGCCCCGAGCAAAATTGCCGACGATCAGGTTGGCCATTGCCAGGTTGCTGCTGGCAAGGACGAAGTGCGGGGCGAGCTCCGCAGCAATGCGGAAATTGGGCAGCGCCTCAGCAAAGCGGTTGAGCCCGACTTGCGCACGCCCGAGATTGTTGTACGGCTGCGCCCATGTCGGCGCGAGGGCGACCAGCGCCTCGAACACGGTGATCGCTTCTTCCAGCCGGCCAAGGTCGATCAATGCCACGCCGCGCATATTGATCGCGACAGGGTGGCCGGGTGAGAGCGCCAGCGCTGTCTCGGCTTCCTGGAGGGCCTCTGCCGGACGGTCGAGATTGAGCAATGCCTCCGCGCGGTTGATGCGCGCCTGCGCGTAATCCGGATTTATCGCGAGCGCAGCGTCGAAATAGCGGATCGCATCGCCATTGCGCCCCGCCGCAGTTAAAGCCTGCCCATAATTGTTGAGGATCCCCGTATGCTCGGGTTTGGCGGCCAGCGCCGATCCCAATGCGGCGATGGCCTCCTCGGGCCGTTCGAGCCGGAGCAGCGCATTGGCACGATTGACCATTGCGTCGAAGTGATCGGGCGCCTGCGCGAGCAAATCGTCGAAACAAGGGAGCGCTTCGGCAGCCCGGTTCAGGCCGAGAAGGGCAGTGCCGCGCTGGAACGCGGCGTCGGCGCAGGCGGCATCGATCGCGAGCGCCCGTTCGGCCATTTCCAACGCCTCGCCGGAGCGTTTCGCGGCATTGAGCACCAGCGCATAACTGCTGAGAAGCTGTGCCCACCCGGCATGGAGCTCGACGGCCGCCCCGATCAGGGCCAGCGCTTCGTCCACGCAGCCCTGCGCGTTCTTGACAAGCCCCAGAAAATGCAACGCCTCGACATGATCGGGCGCGAGCCTGAGTACGCCCGCATAAAGCCGCTCGGCCTGATCGAGAATGCCGCGGCGCTGCAGCTCGAGCCCCACACTTTATCGCCGTTGCCACCGCATCGCTTTCCTCGACCGTCAGGACAGAGCCGGGGTTGCCGGCGCCCTGATGCGGTCGCGAAAGAATGCCTGCGGGGCTGACCAGGCTGGCCATGTTTTTTTGACAATCCAAATGGCTCAAGCGAACGGGATCGCGCCGCCGCACTCGATCGACGCGCCGGCCGAGCCGATAACGCATAAGCGATTCGTGGTGGTTCGACGATCCGGTTTGCGCCCTTGTTAAGGCGAATATCGGGGATGAGGCGGTTAGGGTATTCGCAGTACTGCTGGACACCGGTCCGGACCCCCAAGCCCGGGCAACTTGTGGCAGGAAAATTCCTGTGTTTTTTCTTGAATGGCGGGTTCACGCTAGCGCATGATGCCGAAAAATTGCAGACTTTCGGACAAACATTATGCGCAAAATCAAAGAGATCCGAGGGGGAGGCGATTCAAGCTGAACGCATCCCGCTCTCGTCACTGCGGCTCGCGAAACCGCGCGGTTGAACCCAGGTAAGCCGACCTTTGTCGCGCCCACCCGGCCACGAACCGCGACCAGAATGGAGGGAGAAAAGATGCAGATCAGGCTTGTTTTGTCCGCACTGGGGCCGGCCATGCTGATGGTCGCAGGATTTCCCGGAAGCGCCGCGGCCCAGCCCGCGCCCGCCCAATCGCCCAACATGACATTTTTTCTCTCGAGCACAGGGCCGGGCAAAGGCGCCGATCTCGGTGGCCTCGCCGGCGCAGACGCCTGGTGCCAGCAGCTCGCCGCGCGAGCGGGCGCCGGCAACAAGACATGGCACGCCTATCTCAGCACCGCCGCCGCGGGCAATACGCCCGGCATCAACGCCAGGGATCGCATCGGCAAGGGTCCGTGGCAGAATTTCAAGGGCGAGGTCATCGCGCAGAACGTTGAGGACCTGCACAGCCCGAACAACAAGATCAATGCCGAGACGGCGCTCACCGAGCGCGGCACCAGGGTGCCGACCGGGGGATTCACCCCCAATTATCATGACATCATGACCGGCTCGACGCCGGAAGGGCGCGCCTTCCCGACGGGTCTCAACCTGACCTGTGGCAACTACACCAGCAGCACGTTCGGGAAGGTCATGCTCGGCCATGTCGACCGCCGCGGCGCCGGCGACCCGGTGCAAACAACCTCCTGGAATGCGGCACACCAATCGCGCGCCTGCGGGCAGGAGGACTTGATCGCAACGGGCGGCAACGGGCTGTTCTACTGCTTTGCGCAATGACGCTCACAGGCCGGGCCGGTGATCTGTCCTGCCCGGCCGAACCCGCCGGGGTGACGGCGACGCGGGCAAACAAGCCTGCAACAAGGCTATGGTAGCCCCGTCCGCCTCAATTTCGCTCTCATGTTCCTGCACCCCGATGCCGCGCGATATTCCGACGATTTGTTGTTAGCCAGACCGGGGCGCAATGTCCGAGATTTCTGCTGCACTCGACCAGATCGATCGCCTGCTCGGCCAGCTCGCGGTCGCCATGCAGGATCAGGCATGGCACATTTATCCGACGCTTGCCTTCATGATCCTTTTGACCGCCCTGCTTTTCCCGCCCAAGGACGACCCCGACCAGATCTAGGGTATCCGTTAAAATACCTGAATCGGTTGCAGGGGCGTGCGCCGCCACAAAGCTGCTGATTTCTGCCGAGTGCCGGAAGAAGTTATTTTCGCGGGAGCCCTGAGCCGGCGAGATATGGAACCGGCGAAACACGGAACCGGCGGCCCTGTCCCGAGTTGCTTGTCAGACAATTCGAGCAGGGAAGCACGCAATGTTGAGCCTTGTCATCACTCTTCTCGTCATCGCAATTATCGCCGCTATTTTCGGTTTTGGCGGAATTGCGGGAGCAGCGGTCGGCTTCGCGAAGATCATATTCTTTATCGCCATCGTTCTGTTCCTGATCTCGCTGCTCGCCGGCGGTTTCCGCGGCGGTTTCCGCAGATGGTAGTGAGGCCCATCGGAATTTTCTCTGCCATTTAGCGCGCACGCACGGCGGCTGCCTCGGACTCCATGCCAGGCAGCCGCTGTCATGATGGGCGAGTTTGCGTCATGATGCGGCGAGATTGCCCAGTCGAGTGCAAGGCCCTCCCATCGGCGGGCCGGTGACCGCCGACGCTGTAGGTAGTGGGTCCAATTTCAAACTGACCCACTACCCAGCCTTGTTCTATCGAGCCTTCCGCGCCACATTCCTCCATCGTGGCCTCCTCCCTCTCCGAGCTTTTCGAACAAACCCGCCTAGCGGCACGCTCCCTGCTCGAATATGGGGAAGGCCTGTTCACCCCGACGTTGCGGCTCGGCATTACCGGCCTGTCGCGAGCCGGCAAAACCATCTTCATCACGGCACTCGTGCACGGTCTCATCCGTGCTGGACGCTTCGCCGTGTTCGACGCTTTCGCCGAGGAGCGGATCGCCCGCGCAAGGCTTTCCCCGCAGCCCGACGATGCGGTGCCACGCTTCGATTATGAAAGTCATGTCACGGCGTTGGTTAACGACCGCGTATGGCCGGACTCGACCCGCCAGATAAGCGAACTGCGTCTTGTCATCGAATACCAGTCGCGCTCCGGGGCATTGCGCGAACTCGTCGTCGACATGGTCGACTATCCCGGAGAATGGCTGATCGACTTGCCGCTGCTGGCGACGAGTTTCGAAGCGTGGTCGTCGAACAGCCTTGCTTTGTCGAGACAGCAGCCGCGTCTCGCCGTGGCGGCCGCTTGGCATGCCCATCTGTTCGCACTCGATCCGAAAGCCCCCGCCGACGAGAAGGACGCGATCACAGCGGCGCGGCTGTTCACCGGCTATCTCCTCGCCTGCCGGAATGCCCGCTATTCGATGAGCCTGCTGCCGCCGGGCCGTTTCCTGATGCCCGGCGATCTCGCGGGTTCGCCGGCGCTCACCTTCGCACCGCTGGAATTGCCCCCACAGGGCGTGCCGCCGGACGGATCGCTCTGGGCAATGATGCGGCGGCGCTACGAGGCATATAAGGAGGCGGTGGTCCGCCCCTTTTTCCGTGACCACTTCGCGCGATTGGACCGCCAGATCGTGCTGGTCGATGTGCTTGCCGCCTTCAATGCTGGGCCTGAAGCGCTGCACGATCTGGAAAGTACCTTGACGTCGCTGATGGGCTGCTTCGAGATCGGTCGAAAGACTTTTTTTTCTTCGCTGCTGCGGCCCCGAATTGACCGTGTCCTGTTTGCGGCGACCAAGGCCGATCACCTTCACCACACCAGCCATGACCGGCTGGAGGCGATCCTGCACCGTATGGTCGACCGCGCGATTGCGCAAGCTGGACTTGCCGGCGCCGAGGTCGATGTGATCGCGCTGGCCGCGGTCCGCGCCACCCGCGAGGCCGCCGTGCGTCGGGGTCAGGATTTGCTGCCATGCATTCTCGGCGTGCCCACGAAAGGGGAGCACGCCGGAGGCCGGACTTTCGATGGATCAACCGAAATCGCGGTGTTTCCCGGCGATCTCCCAATCGATCCGGACCAGCCGTTTGCGCAGGATGCGCCAAGTTTCCGTGGCCTTGCGGCGGCGGAAGATGGGGACACCGATTTTCGCTTCGTGCAGTTTCGCCCACCCCCTCTTTCGAATGCGGACGGCGCGCCGGCGCTGCCCCATATTCGGCTTGACCGGGCGCTGCAGTTCTTGATCGGCGACCGTCTCCAGTAGAAACGTCCGCCCGCTTGGATGCGAGGGTTAACGGGCGCGCCGGAACGGGGGTGATCGGGGCAAGATGGCGCACCCGGCGATGCTGAACGCGCAGCGGCTTCGAACACCCTATCTGTTTTGAGAGACTTCAGTTCTGTAGGCTTCGTCCGTGATCACACCGCGCATGTCCCGCTCCCGAAAGCCAGCCGCCTTCACCCTCGATGATCCCGACATCATCGTGATGCCGGCTCCCGAGGTCGCGCCCGCCACCGTCGGTGCGGAGGAAACCGAGCCCAGCGAGAGGGCGGTCGTCGCGATGCTGCGACAGCGGCAGCCGCATCGGGCGCCGTCCCGTATCCCTTGGGCCACGCTGTTCTGGGCCGCGGCGGCGGGACTCATATTGCTCGCCACCGGACTTGGCATCGCCGACCTTATCGAGGAACTGCTCGATCGCGCGCGGTGGCTCGGCGGCCTCGGCATCCTATTTGCCGCACTAGCCTGCATTGCCCTCACGGCTATCGTCGTCCGCGAGGTCGAAGGCCTCATGCGGCTTGGCGCGATCGACAATCTGCGCGAGCGCGCCGCGGCGATCCTGCTGACCGACGATCGCGCGAAGGCGCGAGAACTTGGCCACGATCTCCTGGTTTTGACGCGACCGATGCCGAGCCTCGCCCGCGCCCGCGCCCGCCTGGAATCCCACTTCGGCGAGATCATCGACGGCGCCGACCTCGTCCGCCTGTCGGAGCGAGAACTGATGGCGTCCCTTGATGAGGAGGCGCGTCGTCTCGTCACCGCCGCGGCGCGTCGTGTGTCCGTCGTCACCGCGGTCAGTCCTCGCGCTGCCCTCGACATGCTGTTCGTGCTGCTGACCGCGCTCGGCCTCGTGCGCCGGCTTGCCTTGCTCTACGGCGGCCGTCCCGGCACACTCTCGCTTTTGAAGCTGATGCGTCAGGCCGTCACGCATCTCGCCTTCACGGGCGGCATGGCCGCGACCGACAGCCTGATCCAGCAGGTGATCGGCCATGGCGTGGCCGCCAAGCTGTCGACGCGTCTCGGCGAGGGAATGCTCAACGGCCTCCTCACCGCGCGATTAGGCCTCGCCGCAATCGAAGCGACGAGGCCGATGCCCTTTGTCGCGCTGCGCCGGCCGACGCTGAACGATCTCGCCGGCACACTGCTGCGCGGCGCTGAGAAGGCGCCGGAGGCGCTGCGCGATCCGGCCCGGCCGTGAACTGCCGCCCTTCCTCTACTCCCCGTATGGCAACCACTACGCGACGCGCATGCAATCATGGTAGCGAGGCGTTACACTGGCCGCGTTCGAAGATCCCAGCAGGATCGGCAACATGACCGTTCCGTTGCGTTCCGGCGACCCGACGATCGTCGAGGTGGCGCTTGGCGCGCGCGCTTATGAAATCGTCATCGGACGCGGAAACATCGCGAGCCTCGGCGCGCGTGCAGCCGCGCTGAAGCCGGGTGCCAAGGCGGCGATCGTGACCGACGAAACCGTGGCGCGCCTCCATTTGGACGCGGTGTCGGCAACGCTTCATTCCGCCGGCATCGATGCAAGCCACATCATTGTCCCCTGCGGCGAAGCGACGAAAAGCTTTTCCCGGCTGGAACGGATCTGCGACGCCTTGATTGCCGCACGCATCGAGCGGGGCGATTTCGTCGTTGCGCTGGGAGGCGGCGTGATCGGAGACGTTGCGGGCTTTGCCGCCGCGACCGTGCGACGTGGCCTGGACTACATCCAGGTGCCGACGACACTGCTCGCCCAGGTGGACTCCTCTGTCGGCGGCAAGACGGCGATCAATTCGCGACACGGCAAGAACCTTGTCGGTGCGTTCCACCAGCCGATCCTGGTGGTCGCCGACACCGCGATGCTCGACACGCTGCCGCCGCGGCAGTTTCGCGCCGGTTATGCCGAAGTGGTCAAATACGGCCTGTTGGGCGATGCCGGGTTTTTCGACTGGCTCGACGCCAATGTCGGCGACGTGTTCGCCGGCGGAGCCGCGCGCGAACACGCGATCGCAACCAGCTGCCGGATGAAGGCGGAGATCGTCGCGCGCGATGAGCGCGAGACCGGCGAACGCGCGCTGCTCAACCTTGGCCATACTTTCGGCCATGCGCTCGAGGCGGCGGCGGGCTTTTCCGACCGGCTGCTCCATGGCGAGGCGATCGCGACCGGCATGGTGCTGGCCGCCGAGTTCTCAACCCGGTTCGGCGCGCTCGCGCCGGACCGGGTGACACGGATATCGCGCCATCTCGAGGCAGCAGGCTTGCCAGTCCGCCCTGACGACATCGCGGCTGGCGCGCCTGATGCCGATCGCCTACTCGACCTTATGGCGCAGGACAAGAAGGTGCGGCGCGGCAACATGACATTGGTTCTGCTGCGCGAGATCGGGGACGCCTATGTGGCCCACGATATTGCCATCGCGCCGCTGCGCGCTTTCCTGATTGAAAAGTTCAACATGCGATGACCGTTGCCGATTGGCTCATTCTTGCAGCAGTGCTGCTGTTCCTGCTGCTGTCGTTCTATTTTTCTGGAAGCGAGACGGCGCTCATGGCCTCCTCGCGTGCAACCATGCTGCGGCTCGCAAAAGGGGGGGACCGCGAGGCCGGCATCGTGACCACGCTGTTGGAGAACCGGGAACGCCTGCTCGGGGCCGTGCTGATCGGCAATAATGTCGCGACGATCGTTTCGTCTTCGCTCGCGACCGCACTGTTGCACTCCTGGTTCGGCGAAATCGGCGTCGTCTATGCCAGCGTCGCGATGACGGTGCTGGTCATCCTGTTTTGCGAGCTGCTGCCGAAGACGGCCGCGATCACCACCCCCGACCGCTACGCGATGTGGGTCGCACCGTCGATGCGGCGGGTGGTTGGCATTCTCGGTCCCGTGCTGACCGGCGCCGACTGGCTGGTACGCCGCATGCTGGCGATTGTCGGAGTGAAAGTTGGCCAGCGCGAGTCGCTGCTGCCCGGCCATGAGCGCTTGCTCGGCGCGGTCGATCTGCTGCACCGGGAGGGCAGCGTCGAGAAGGTTGACCGCGACATGCTAGGCGGCCTTTTGAACCTGCGCGACCTCGCCGTCGCTGACGTGATGATCCACCGCACCGAAGTCATCACCGCCGATGTGGGCGAACCGCCAGAAGTCCATCGTCAATCTCGTACTCGCGGAGCTGGTGACGCGGGTGCCGCTGTGGCGCGGCACGCCAGAAAACATCGTCGGCATCCTGCACGTGAAGGACCTGTTGCGCGCGCTCCAGGCCGCCGGTGGCGATGCCAAAAAAATCGACATCATGGCGATCGCCCGCCCCGCCTGGTTCGTCCCGGAATTCCGTTCTCTCAACGAGCAGCTCAAGGCCTTTCGCCGCCGTCGCACCCCCCTCGCGCTCGTCGTCGATGAGTACGGCGAGTTCATGGGCATCGTCACTCTTGAGGACATCCTCGAGGAGATCGTCGGCGACATCAGCGATGAACATGACGTCGAGGTGCCGGGTGTCCGTCCGCAGCCGGATGGGTCGGTGAACGTCGACGGCGCCGTGCCGATCCGCGACCTCAATCGGGCCATGGACTGGAACCTGCCCTACGAGGCGGCGACAACGATTGCGGGCCTCGTCATTCACGAGGCGCGCTCAATCCCCGAGCCGGGCCAGAGCTTCACCTTTCACGGCTTCCGCTTTCAGGTGCTGCGCCGTGACCGCAATCGGCTGGAGACATTGCGGATCACTCCGGTATCTCAAACCGCTGCAGCCCGCGCCTCGTGAGCACACCGTTCTCGCATGTGAATTGGCGCCATGCCTCAGTCGTCCAATATCCAAGCGTCACCGCCCGGTGTGGCCGGCGGTCCAGTATCCACCGAAGTTTTGGATGAATGATGACGGTCAACTCGGAGCTGACGATCAGCGCAATCCCTCGCCGGGCGCGGCGGCATGAATCGCGAGCGCGTGGACCCCGGCCGCGAGTTCGCCAGCCAGAGCAGCGTTGATGTGCCGGTGGCGATCGAGCCTGCTCATTCCCTTGAAGGCTTCCGACACTATATAGACCCTGAAGTGCGTTTGCCCCCCCGGGCGGTGGCCGGCATGACCTTCGTGCTGGTGGGATTCGTCGACGACGTCGATGCTTTCTGGATGGAAGGCGGCAGTGAGTTTGCGGGCGATGATGTCCTTTACGGTCATGAACGGGCTTTCACGATTGATTTACCATTGCGCCGGTCGGCCACCCGCTTGACGCAAGCGGCGAGATACATGTCTTGCGAATTCTGTCAAGCTTGCGCAGCGCGCTGAATCTTACACATAATGCACGATGAATTTCGACTCACCCTTATACGATCGCATCCGGGTCAAGCCTGGCGAGGACCGCCGGGTCCGGACCGATTGCGCCTGCTGCGATTGGCCGGACTGCACGCAATCGGCCACACACCGCGCGCCCAAGGGTCGCCTACGCGAGAAGGAATATTGGCGTTTTTGCCTCGACCACGTCCGCCAATATAACCAATCCTACAATTTCTTCGCCGGGATGAGCGATGACGCGGTGGCGCGCTATCAAAAGGACGCGCTGACCGGACATCTCCCAACCTGGAAAATTGGCATGGTGGGTGGTGCGGGCCGCGCAAAGCGCGGGCGCCCCTTCGAGGACGGCTTCGAAATGGATGATCCGTTCGAAGTCGTCCGCGAATTTGGCGCGCGCAGCAGCACTTCGCAATCGCGGGCCGATGCGGAACGACGATTGGTGCGCAACGCGGAGCGCAAGGCGCTTCACGCGCTTGGACTGGAGGAATTGGCGTCGCGCAGCGAGATCAAGTCGCGATTCAAGGAGCTGGTGAAACGTCACCATCCTGACGCCAATGGCGGCGACCGGACCTCCGAGGACAAGCTGCGCGAAATTCTCGAGGCCTATAACTACCTTAAGAAGTCAGGCCTGTGCTGAGTGAGCGCTGCTCGCGTCGGACGGCGGGCAAAATGAGCAGGCGCGACCCTGCGCGGTAAGCCCCCATCGGGCCTCGGCCGCAACCTCGGCTTACGCAATCGCAATGCGCCGCTACGTCGCCGCCGGCCGCGGACAGCGGCTTTCATGCGTTGGAGGCTTTCTGTTAGATTGGCCGTGACGCCGCGCAACTTGCCGGTCCCGCAAGGAGGCGAAGCCTCGCCGTCCGGGCGGCTCGGGGCGTCATAGCGGGCCAGCCTGTGCGAGGTCCGCCGGTTCCATTGCATCCTTGCGGATCATTGGCCCGCCCACGCACGGAGGAGCAATGACGGTCATTACCGAACTCGCCGCACCTTTGCCCGACATCAAGGTGTCCGTGCGGCAACTCTTCGGATTCGACAGCGACATGGAGGTTCCGGCCTACGCGGAACCCGATGATCATGTGCCGGACATCGATTCGGATTACCGCTTCGACCGGCCGACGACGCTTGCGATCCTCGCCGGCTTCGCCCGCAATCGGCGCGTCATCGTTACCGGCTATCACGGCACCGGCAAGTCAACCCATATCGAGCAGGTCGCAGCGCGGCTCAACTGGCCCTGCGTGCGCGTCAATCTGGACAGCCATATCAGCCGCATCGACCTCATCGGCAAGGATGCCATCGTGATCCGCGAGGGCCAGCAGGTCACCGAATTCCGCGACGGCATCCTTCCTTGGGCCTATCAGCACAACGTGGCACTAGTGTTCGACGAATACGATGCGGGACGTCCAGACGTCATGTTCGTGATCCAGCGCGTGCTGGAATCCTCGGGCCGCCTCACCTTGCTCGACCAGAGTCGGGTGGTCAAGCCTCACCCCGCGTTCCGCCTGTTCGCGACGGCAAATACGGTCGGTCTCGGCGACACATCGGGCCTCTATCACGGCACCCAGCAGATCAACCAAGCCCAGATGGACCGTTGGTCGATCGTCACCACGTTGAACTACCTTCCGCATGACAACGAGGTCGAGATCGTGCTCGCCAAGGCGAAACACTACCGCACCGACCAGGGTCGCGACATCGTCAACAAGATGGTCCGGGTTGCCGATCTCACCCGCAATGCCTTCGTGAACGGCGACATCTCGACGGTGATGAGCCCGCGCACTGTGATCACCTGGGCGGAGAACGCCGACATCTTCCGCGACATCGGCTTCGCCTTCCGGCTCACGTTTCTCAACAAATGCGACGAGCTCGAGCGGCCGCTCGTCGCCGAATTCTACCAGCGATGTTTCGGGCAGGAGCTTCCTGAATCCTCCGTCAACGTAGCCCTGACCTGAGGGATGACAGCTCTCCGTCCCATCCGTCCGGCAACCGACAAAAGTATCGCACCGGCATGTCTACCAACATCAAGCCCAAGTCGCCGGCGAAAGAAGCGCCGACCGAACCCTTCAAGCGCGCGGTGACTGGATGTCTGCGCGCCATTGCGCGTCGGCACGACCTCGAAGTGTCGTTCGCGGCAGAGCGACCTGGCATATCCGGCGGCAAGGCGCGGCTGCCGGAACCGCCGCGCAAGCTCACCCCTGAAGACGCCGCGATCGTCCGCGGCCACGCCGATTCGATCGGGCTGCGAATGGCGTGCCATGACAGCGCTGTGCACCGCCGCCTGCTGCCCGGCGGACAGCAGGCGCGCGCCGTATTCGAGGCCATTGAGCAGGCCCGGGTCGAAGCGATCGGCGCCCGACGCATGATTGGCGTCGCCGACAATCTGGCCGCCATGCTGGACGACAAATTCCACCGCGGAAAGTTCGACGAGATCAGCGATCGGGCCGATGCGCCGATCGAAGATGCCCTCGCGATGCTGGTGCGCGAACGCCTCACCGGCCAGGTGCCGCCGCCGGCCGCGCGCCGCCTGGTGGAATTGTGGCGCGGCTTCATCGAGGGCCGTGCCGGACGCGAACTGGACCGCCTCGAGGACATGATCGACGACCAGCGCAAATTCGGCAACGTCATTCACGATCTTCTCGACTCTCTCGACATGGGCGACGACACCAGCGACGAGGACGATGAGACAGGCCGAAAACAAGGACGGCGGCCGCGAGGACGAGCAGGGCGACAATGGCGACACCGCCGAATTCTGATGAAAGCGAGCGCGCCAGCCCGGAACAGGCGGACGCCGCCACCGAGGACCTGCCGGACAGCGCAGCCGAGGCCGACGATGCGCCGACCGCGGAGATGCCCGACGATTTCGAGATGGGCGATTCGGAGAATGCCGCCGAACCGTGGCGCCCCCGCCAGGGCGCGCGCAACGAGCCGCGCGGTCCCGACTATCGGCCCTATACTGCCAAGTTCGACGAGATCGTGAACGCCGAGGATCTGTGCGATGCGGACGAGCTGGAGCGGCTGCGCAGTTATCTCGACAAGCAACTCGCCCATCTGCAGGGCGTCGTCGCCCGTCTCGCCAATCGCTGCAGCGGCGGCTGATGGCGCAGCAGAACCGCTCCTGGGAATTCGACCTCGAGGAAGGCCTTCTCGATCCGGCGCGCCTGTCGCGCATGATCCTCGACCCCATGCATCCGCTGTCGTTCAAGCGTGAAAAGGACACCAATTTCCGTGACACCGTGGTCACGCTGCTGCTCGACAATTCAGGCTCGATGCGGGGAAGGCCGATCACGGTGGCGGCAACCTGCGCCGATATCCTCGCCCGCACCCTCGAGCGCTGCGGCGTCAAGGTGGAGATCCTCGGCTTCACCACGCGGGCATGGAAGGGCGGTCAGTCGCGCGAAGCCTGGCTCGCCGACAACAAACCGGCCAATCCCGGCCGGCTGAACGATCTTCGGCACATCATCTACAAGTCGGCGGACGCGCCATGGCGGCGGGCGCGGCGCAACCTTGGTCTCATGATGCGAGAAGGCCTTCTCAAGGAGAACATCGACGGCGAGGCGCTGGACTGGGCGCACAAGCGTCTGCTGGCGCGGACGGAGCAGCGCAAAATCCTGATGATGATTTCGGACGGCGCCCCGGTCGATGATTCCACGCTCTCCGTCAATACCGGCAATTATCTCGAGCGCCATCTGCGCTGGGTGATCGAGGACATCGAGCTTCGCTCGCCGGTGCAACTCATCGCGATCGGCATCGGCCATGACGTCACGCGCTATTATCGGCGCGCGGTGACGATCGTCGACGCCGAGGAGTTGGGGGGCGTGATGATCGAAAAGCTTGCCGAGCTTTTTGACGAAGAGCCGGCCGCCGAGCCGATCCGGCGACCGGCGCGGCGGCTCCACGCGTGAGCGAAGCCGAGGCTGCGGAGACTGGCGGCGCAAGACCGATCGCTCGCCGGCACGCGATCGCGCTTTTCGCGGCAGCGCTTCCCTCGGCATCGATTTCGGTCTTCGCCCAAGCGGCGCCGCAACGCGGCGCCGTCGAAAATCCCGTCCGCATTGCGGTCAAATCGCAATTGATCGACGCATTTCATTTCGGGACGCCGGATCGGGTTCGCTTCGGCATGACGGAATTCATCGGCGGCCTTGAGCTGTCGTCGCCGCATCCCGACTTCGGCGGTTTCTCTGCACTGCGCGTCGATGCCGATGGCGAGCGTTTTGTCGCGATGAGCGATCGGGCCCACTGGCTCACCGGCCGCATTCTCCGCGACCGGGGGCGGCCGGCCGGTATTGCCGACGCACAACTGGCGCCGCTCATCGGCCCTGACGGGCAGACATTGGCGTCCCGAGGCTGGTTCGATACCGAATCTCTCGCCGAGCAGGATGGCGCATTCTACGTTGGGATCGAACGCGTCAATCGCATTGTCCGCTTCGATTTCGCCCGCGCCGGCGTGCTGGCGCGGGCCGAGCCGATTGCGGTGCCGTCCGGAATTTCCAGGCTTCCCAGCAACAAGGGACTTGAGGCCTTGGTGTTCGCCCCGCGGAATTCGAAGCTTGGCGGCGCGCTGCTCGCCTTTTCCGAACGCGGCCTCGATGGCGCCGGCAATCTCAAGGCCTTCATCATCGGCGGCCCGACGCCGGGCGAATTTGCGGTCCGTCGCCGCGACGGGTTCGACATCAGCGATTGCGCGGCGCTGCCGTCCGCCGACCTCGTCCTGCTCGAACGCCGCTTCAGCTGGTTCAGCGGCATCGCGATGCGGCTGCGCCGAATTGCATTGGCAGATATTTCTCCGCGAGCGCTGGTCGATGGCCCGGTTCTGCTTTCGGCGGACATGACTGACCAGATCGACAATATGGAGGGGCTCAGCATCCGCCGCGACGATGACGGCGGCACGACACTGACGATGATCTCGGACGACAATTTCTCGGCCCTCCAGCGCACCATCCTCTTGGAATTCAAGTTGATCGAAGCCGCGGAAACACCCTCGGCGCGGTGACCGGAAGAAAGTGGCCGGTGACGTCTTGGCGCCCAAAGATCGGGCATCACTCACCGCAGCGTCGAGCGATCAAAGCATGTTCCGCTTCTAGCGCGGGGACGCGCGTGCTATGGCGAGGATGGGCAGACGGGTTCGCTCGCGTCCCGCATGAAATCGAAGCCCAATCGGGAGGTTTCCATGAAAACATCTGCATTTTTGGCGCTGCTGTTCGCATCCGCGCTGACCGCGGGAACCGCGGCCGCGCAACCCGCCCCTTCAATGAGGCCGGCGTGACCATGGGGCACTGGCACCTCATCTCGAAGGATGTGGAAGCGAACAAGAAGCTCTTCCTCGGCATGGGCGCCAAGATGTTCAATGCCGGCGGCAATCCGCTGATGATGTTCCCGGGCCTCTATATCAATCTCGAATCTCGGGAACGAAAAGGGCGACGGCGGCACCCAGGGTTCGGTGGTCAACCATGTCGGCTTCATCGTCAACGAACGTTCAGGAGGGGTCGCCAAGTGGAAGGCCGCCGGCGTGCCGGTGCTGCCGGGCACCAACAACCGGCCGGACCAGGCCTTCGTCGAGACGCCGGACGGCGTGCGCATCGAAATTCTGGAAGACAAGACGCAGTCCGTGCCGATCAAGAACGAGCACGTCCACTTCTTCCTGCCGGAAAGTGAAATCCCGAAAGCCCAGGCTTGGTATGCCAAGACGTTCGGCGGCAAGGCCGGGCACCCGCAACAACGCGCCGGTCGTCGACATTCCGGGGGTCCAGCTGCGGTTTGCCAAGGCGGACGCGGCGCAGGCACCCACCAGTGGGCGCGTGCTCGACCACATCGGCTTCGACGTGAAGGACCACCCGGCCTTCGTGAAGAAGATCCAGGCGGAAGGCGTCAAGCTCGACGAGCCGCCCCGCAAAGTGCCGAACGGCAGCTCCATCACCTACATCACCGATCCGTGGGGCACCCGCATCGAGATCATCGAGCGGGCGCCTGTTGGAACGCCGGTGAACTGAGCGCAGATCATGATCCCGAAAAGTTGCAGACTTTTCGGACAAGATCATGCGCAAAATCAATGATAATAGAGCGGGAGGCGATCCACCCGAACGGATACCCGCTCCAGAGTGGGATTGCTGCCCAAGTCAGAAGAATGACGCGAAGGAGACCCTCTCCCCTTTTCGGGAGAGGGTGGCCGCCGCAGGCGGCCGGGTGAGGGGGTCGAGCTTCGCGGCAGTACACTATCGTTCGTGGCAGTACACTGTTGAACGTTGTTCGCTCGGCCGCGGCGCAAATCAAGAAATCATCCGGCCCGACTGCGTCGGGCCACCTTCTCCCGCCAGGGGAGAAGGATGTTGGCCAGAGGCGCTGATCTTCTTCGCTTGATTGGCTTCGCTTTCAGCGAAAGCAATTTACACGCTGTGTGATACTGTGATTGTTGCGTGATCACGCTCCGCTGTCATGCACATTCGTGCATAGTTGGTCGTGCCATCACCGCATCGTCGGGATGATGAACTGCGCGCCCTCCTTGGTGCCGGAGGGCCAGCGCGAGGTCACGGTCTTGGTCTTGGTGTAGAACCGGATCGAGTCCGGGCCGTGCTGGTTGAGGTCGCCGAAGCCGGAGCGCTTCCAGCCGCCGAACGTGTGGTAGGCCAGCGGCACCGGGATCGGCACGTTGACGCCCACCATGCCGACATTGACGCGCTCGGCGAAGTCGCGCGCGGCGTCGCCGTCGCGCGTGAAGATGGCGACGCCGTTGCCGTAATCGTGCTCGGACGGCAGTCGCATCGCCTCCTCGTAATCCTCGGCGCGCACGACCGAGCAGCACCGGGCCGAAAATCTCTTCCTTGTAGATCCGCATGTCGCGGCGTCACGTGGTCGAACAGGCAGCCGCCGATGAAGTAGCCGTTCTCGTAGCCCTGCAGCCTGAACCCGCGGCCATCGACGACGAGCTTCGCGCCTTCCTTGACGCCGATCTCGATGTAGTCCTCGACGCGTGTCGAGATGCGCGCGCGTTACCAGCGGGCCGTAATCGGCTTGCGGATCGGTGGACAGGCCCGACCTTGCAGCGTCTTCAACTCGCGGGAGCCAGCTTCTCGATCAGCGCATCGGCGGTCTTGCGTGCCGACCGGCACCGCGACGGACATCGCCATGCAGCGCTCGCCGGCCGAGCCGTAAGCGGCGCCGATCAGCGCATCGACCGCCTGGTCCATGTCGGCGTCCGGCATCACGATCACGTGGTTCTTGGCGCCGCCGAAGCACTGCACGCGTTTGCCGTTGCGCCGCGCCGGTCGCATAGACATATTGCGGCGATCGCGGATGAGCCGACGAAGCCCACCGCCATGATGCGCGGGTCGGTCGAGCATCGCGTCGACGGCTTCCTTGTCGCCATTCACCACGTTGAGCATGCCCGGCGGCAGGCCGGCCTCGATCATCAGTTCGGCCAAGCGCATCGGCACCGAGGGGTCCCGCTCCGACGGCTTGAGGATGAAGGCGTTGCCGCAGGCGATCGCCGGGGCGAACTTCCACATCGGGATCATGGCCGGGAAATTGAACGGCGTGATGCCGGCGACGACGCCGAGCGGCTGGCGCATGCGAATAGACGTCGATCCCGGCGCCGGCGTTGCTCGGTGTATTCGCCCTTCATCAGGTGCGGGATGCCGCAGGCGAACTCGACGACTTCGAGGCCGCGCTGGATGTCGCCGCGGCTGTCCGGCAACACTCTTGCCATGCTCGGAGGAAAGCAGCTTCGCGAGGCTGTCGATGCTCCCGTGCGACCAGTTCGAGGAACTTGAACATGACGCGGGCGCGCCGCTGCGGGTTGGTCGCCGCCCAGGCGGGCTGGGCGGCCGCGGCGTTGGCGATGGCGTGCTCGACCTCGGAGTGGCTGGCCAGCGCCACCCTCGCCTGCACCTCGCCGGTGTTGGGATCGAAAACATCGCCAAAGCGGCCGGAGTTGCCGTGCACTGCGTTGCCGCCGATGAAGTGGCCGATCTCGCGCATCGTCGCCTCCCGTTCTCGTCCGGCCGTACTGACGACCAGCCGAGTTGTATTACATATGGAAGCGCTTGATCCCGAAAAGTTGCAAACTCTTCGGATCAACATCATGCGCAAAACCAAAGGGAACTGAGGGGAGGCAATTCACGCTGCTTTAACGTGACCCGTATCGCGCTATCCGTCGCGGACACGAAATTGTCCTGCGCTCAACCGCAAAGGACGCGAAAGGCCATTCACCACGTCTGCGCAACGCTGCTCGCCCGCGCTACGAGCGAATATCTCCCGCCCTGCTGGTAAGTCGATGTTTTCGCGCTGCGCAACCGACAACAATTCTTTTCCTCTGCCCTGTGGGTGAGGTCAGCGAATGCAGCGGAGGGGGCGTCGGGCGAGCCCCTGGGCAAACGCAGCGATGTTGTGAGCTGAACGCGATGCCTCCTCCACCATGGAGGGCACCCCACAAATCGCCGTGCGATTTTTGCGGGGCCCGCTCCGCATGGTCTCCCTGCCCGCTCCGCGGGTGAGGATGTTCGAGACTTTGGCTGTCGGCGAATGCAGGTCCGGAAGCAAACCCCATCAGTTCAGTGCTGCGGCGCCGCGCGCGACCGCCGCGGGCTGTCCAAACCTGACGCCGAGACGATCGGGCCGCCGCCACCTCACCGTGCAGGGCACCCGCTCGTTATCCATCATCAGTTCGAATTGGGCAGGCACCGACAACGCACCTGCCATAAGCAGGCACGCGCCAGTTTTGGAGACATTCCGGATGGTGCAGCTGTACACGGAGCTGGAGTTATTGAACACGATGGTTCCGGCTTTCAGCGTACGGTGTCGCGAGTTGGTCCGGCGCTCGCCCATGCAACTCTCCCACAGAAGCATTCGCAGGAAGCGCAATGTAGGACGAGCCGGTTATTCGGTCATTAACGCGAATAGGAACCGCGCCCCGGAGAAATCCCACCGCGTGCCCGTGTAAATCACAGGGAACGCCGCGGGGGAGAACTCTCTGTGCCACGCAGGAGTATTAAAACTTCGATGCCGCGATCCCGAGTCGGTGCTCTCAGGCGAGCATCGCGGCTCCGGGCCACATCGCCGGCGTGGCGCGCAGATACTGGTTGGGCCGCCTCACGTCGGCGCCGAACTCTGCGCGGCATGCCAGGCCCAGTGCGGATTGTCGAGAAAGGCGCGCGCCAGAGCCACCATATCCGCCCGACCCTCGGCAAGAATCGCTTCGGCCTGCTTTGCCGTAACGATGAGGCCAACGACGCGCGTCATCATCCCGGCTTGGCTCCGCACCTCGGCGGCAATCGGAACATTGTAGCCGGGTGTCGACGGGTTGCGCGCATCCGACGAAATGCCGCCCGAGGAAATGTCTACGTAATCGAAGCCGATATCTTTCAATGCAGCGGCGAAACGGACCGCGTCCGCGGCGGTGAGGCCGCCTTCGAGCCAATCGCTGCCGGTGAGGCGCGCGCCAAGCGCGATGCTGCGTGGCACGACCATGCGCACGCCCTCGCTGATTTCGCGCGGAAAGCGCAGCCGGTTCTCGTCAGAGCCGCCATAGGTGTCGGTGCGCCGGTTGGAGATGGGAGAGAGAAAACTGTGGATGAGGTAGCCGTGCGCCATATGCAGTTCGATGGCATCGAATCCGATGCGCACCGCGCGTTCGGCGGCAGCGACAAAAGCATGGCGAACCCGCGCCATGTCCTGCGCGTTCATCGCGCAGGGAACGGACCAGCCGGGACCGTAGGGCAGCGCGGAGGGCGCAATGGTATCCCAGGGGTCCTGATCCGCCTGCAAGGGGCCGCCGCCTTGCCACGGCAGTTGCGCGGAAGCCTTGCGCCCGGCATGGGCGAGCTGGATGCCGAGCCGCGACGTACCTATGCGGCGGCAGATGTCGACGGCATGTTTGAGCGCTGCTTCGCAATCATCGGAATAAAGGCCGAGGCAGCCGTGGGTAATGCGTCCATGGCGCTCCACATGGGTCGCCTCCACGACCAGCATCCCGGCGCCCGAGGTTGACAGCATCCCGAGATGAGCGACGTGCCAATCCGTGGCGCAGCCGTCAACGGCGCTGTACTGGCACATGGGTGACACGACGACCCGATTTTCCAGCTGCGCATCGGCGAGCCGGATCGGTGAAAACAAAGAACTCGTCATTTCTGAAGATTTCCGGGACGCTCAAGCATCGGGGGATGGTGAGCTGGCGCATGATCTCGTAAAGTTGCAGACTTTTCGGGCAAGATCATGCGCAAAATCACCGCGCATCCGTCGTCGAGCGCAGTCCGCGGCGGATGCGCAAAAAAGAACCGGGCGGGAGGCAATTCAACCTGAGCGCATCCCGCTCTGGGCCTCCCGCGAAAATAACCCAACATGGCCGTGGTTAGCCGCTCGGCAGAAATAGCAGCTTTGGTGCGGCGAACGGCGCAACGACCGATCCAGTTATGTTCGCGGGTACCCTCACTCGACCGGCAACCCGGGACTTGAGGGACCGACCCCGGGACCTGGAGAATGTCCGACTATTCGGCCGGCGCGGCAAAGCTCACGAGACCGTTGGAAGTGGAGAGTTCGCGAACGGCTTTTTCCAGTTCAGCCTTCGCCATCGGCATATCGGAGAGGCGCAGGCGGTACATGCCTCCTGGGCCGCGGGGACGGGGGCCGTCGACAATCGTCGCATCATGCATGCCGAGGAAGCGCGTGATGTCAGCGACGGTAGCCGTCTCGACAAAACGCACCAGTGCATAGCCGCCGGGACCAAACGCGCTCGGCGCAGAGGCCGTCTCGAACGTGGCATCACCGCGCCCCTGATCATCCATCATCATTTTGGTGATGATGCCGGCCTGCAGGAACACGATAACGGCCGCGGCGCTTGCCGACATTGCGAGGACGCGGGGCGTGAACAGATCGGCCAGCCAGCCCAACACTCCGTTGGATGCCGCGGGCGCACGCGCACGCTTGCGTTCTTTGTCGATGGCGCTGAACAGGTTTTGCATGACCCGCGCCGACGGAGCGCCAAGGGCTTCATTCAGCAGAATGGTCTCTGTCATTTCGTCCCGCACCAGCGAGAAATGCCGGGCTAGTTCAGTATCCTCGGCCAGCGCCTTGGCAACGGCATCGGCGTCGCGGCTGTTGAGCGTGCCGGCGGCGTGCCACGGCAGCAGAGCCTCGATTTGGTCCGGCGAAAATTTTTCATTGGTCGTGTTCATGGCCAACCTCGATCAATTCCGGCTGCTTTGAGCAGCTCTGATAGTCGCTTTCGCGCGTAGAACATGCGCGTCTTCACTGTTGCCTCCGGGATGCCGATGATCTCGGCGACTTCTTCGACCGATTTCTCGTGATAGTACACGAGATCGATCACTTCCCGGTGGTCAGGCGACAGTCCTTGCAGGCATTTCCGCAATACCGCGCCCTTGTCCTTTTTTTGGACGGCAAGCTCGGGGTCGTCGGAGGTATCTTCGATCGCTCCCGCAGCCTCGTCATCCAACCCTTCTTCCGGCTTGCGCCGCATGGCGGAGAGTGCCTTGAATCGCGCAATCGCCAGCAGCCAAGTCGAAACCGCGCTTCTCCCTCGAACCTGTCGGCCTGACGCCACACGTCCAAGAACACTTCGCTGACCAAGTCCTCAGCCAGAGTTTGATTGCCGGCCAGTCGAAGCACGAAGCGATACACACGCAACTGATGACGCGCGAACAGCACCTGCATCGCGAGCCGGTCGCCTTGGGCAATTCTACCGATCAGGATTTCGTCTGAGGCAGAAAGGTTTGCGCTCAAGTATCGGCTCACACAGTTTGTCGCCGCGACCTGTCGATTGGTTCAAATAAGAGAAATTAGTCCGGCACCGGACCCGTGACCCTGTCCGCCGACGCCGGGCAACTCGTTGCGCGGTTGTACACTGCCGATCCCCCGCCCAGACCGCTCAATCGGTCCCGGCGAAAACCCGTACCTTTGCAGGATCTCAGCCGGGCCTGATGCCTTAACAAGCGACCCTATCGTTTCACGGCCTCGCCCGCCATCCGTTGGTACGCGATTCCCGAAAGTCGCAAACTCTTCGGACAAAGATCATGCACGAAATCCGAAGAGAAACCGACCGGGAGGTAATTGAAACTGAACGCATCCTGCTCCAGGCGGAACCGGCGAAGGCGCTCAAGTTCGCATTTACGCCGGCATCTGCGACCCAGGGCAACAGGCGGCGGGCCGTCATACCAGTCAGGACGTCATCTTCTAGGGCCCGTTGACATACGGGGATTCCCCTCCGACTCGCGAATGTGATTTCAAGATCGCAACTGGGGAGGGCGATTTTGATTCGACTGATACTGACGGAGGCGCAATGGCGGCGCATCGCGCCGCTTCTTTCAGGTAAGGAGGGGGACCCAGGACGGCACGGCGAGAACAATCGGTTGTTTGTCGAGGCGGTGCTTTGGCTGATGCGGGCTGGAGCGCCTTGGCGTGATCTGCCTCGCGAATTTGGCAACTGGAACAGCGTGTTCCAGCGCTTTCGCCGATGGGCCAAGAAAGGTGTTTGGAAGCGTGTTTTCGAGGCTTTGCGTGAAGACCCGGATTTCGAATACCTGATCGTCGACTCCACCATTGTGCGGGCGCACCAACATGCCGCCGGCGCCAAAAAGGGGGAAGCGAAGATGAGGCGATCGGGCGTTCGCGCGGCGGCCTGAGCACGAAAATCCACATTGGCGTCGATGCTCTCGGTAATCCCGTCCGTTTTATTCTGACAGCAGGCCAAGTGAATGACATCACCCAGGCCGAAGGTCTGATCGAGGGCTTTTCCTTCGACAACCTGCTCGCCGACAAGGGCTACGACTCCGATCGCTTCCGTGCTCACATTGCCGATACGGGCGCCGAAGCCGTGATCCCGTCGAGCCGCTCGCGCGCTCAAGCAATCCCCTACGACACGCACATCTACGGGGACCGCAACCTGGTCGAAAGGTTCATCAATAAAATCAAGCATTTTCGTCGCATCGCCACGCGCTATGAAAAAACGGCGCTGTCGTTCGCCGCCATGCTATTCCTCGTCAGTGCCCTGATATGGCTCAAGTAATGTCAACGGGCCCTAGCGCATGATCCCGTAAAGTTGCAGACTTTTCGGACAAGATCATGCGCAAAATCAACACGCATCCGTCGTCGAGCGCAGTCCGCGACGGGCGCGCAGAACATGATCGAGCGGGAGGCGAACCAAACTGGACGCATCCCGCTCTAATGCGAATGACGAACGCAACCTAAACGGGCAAAGCTTGCCCATGCCCTCAATGACCACAGGAATCCCACAAAGCCGATGGGCTGCAGGTTGGCAAAGCCGAAGTGTTTCAACGGGTGAGCACGGCACGAAAGCAGCATTGCCGATCCTTGGACAGCCGACTCCGTGCCGATTAATCGACCCCGAAAAGCTCCGAGAATTTATGTTTCAGCCGAGCCTTGGAGCGGCATGCGTTCAGCTAGAAATGCCTCCTGTGGGCTCCCTTTGATTTTGCGCAAGGCTTTGTTCGAAAATCTGAAGCGTTCGGGATCATGCGTTAACGTGTGAGAACGATGAAATCGGTCTCCTTTCCGGTCTCTGGGCCGAGGCCCTGATCGGCGATCAGCAGCGATGCACCGGGGGTGACCAGCGGCAGAATGCGCTCAAGCGCCTCCGGGGGGAACTGAACGCGGTCAAGCGCTTCCGCTGCGGCTTGCCGCAAGGAGCCGCCTTGCGACGAAGAGGGCTTCTCCTCGCGGACGCCGGCGCGCTTGTGAGGAGGTTCCGGAACCGCATGCTCAATCGGGCGGTCGGGGGGTATCGAAACTGCGAGCCAACGCAGGCCTGGCGTGCCGCCAGATGCACGAGCGGCGGTGAAAATGTGCGTCCCGATCGGTTCGGCTGGGCGGGCAATCGATACGGGGACATCAAATACCGGCTCGAACCCCTTCCGGACGAATAGCTTTTGCTCTTTGCGGCTGATGAAGATGGAAATCGGCCCCGAACGCAAGGCTGGTTCTGGCGGCTTGACCTCAGCAGGTCTTGTTTCTCCGGGAACGGCTTCGGCGGGCTTTCCTGGCGCCGATGGAACGGCAGCCGGCGGCTCGGTCGCGTCGAGGGCTGGTCGCAATGGTGAGGTCGCAACAGTACCCGGATTGCCTTCTCCTTGCGCGGTTTGCAGCGCGAGCCGCGCGCGATCGGCAGGGACTGCGTTCGTCCCCAATGCAAAGGCCGGTCGTGCAGCCACCGCATTCGGCGTCGCAGTCGCATAGGCGGCGCGATCAATTGGGCTGTCGCTCGTGCCCGGGAGCGTCCCTAGCCCCCGTAGGCCAGACGCCGATGCCAAAGCTTCCTTCGCGGCGCCAATGGCAGCGCCGGCCCGTGGGAGACTACCGACGGGCGTTGGTCCCGGAACAGCCGCGTCTTCCGTTCGCCTGACCAACGAAGCAAGGCGCGGATGCTCGATCGCAAATGGCGTCGTGTCATTGTGGGTGATCACGACACGGGCGCCAAGCTTTGTCATCCCCCACAATCGCATCGCGAATGGATAAGGCATGCGGATGCAACCATGCGAGGCCGGATAGCCCGGAAGGACACCGGCGTGAAGCGCCACACCAGACCACGTGATGCGCTCCATGTAGGGCATTGGCGCGTTGCTATAGAGGTTCGACCGATGCCATTTTTCCTTTTGGATGATGCTGAAAACGCCGGTCGGGGTCAGGTGTCCCTTCATGCCGGTGGAAATCGGAGCGGTCGCAATCGGCGCCCCATCATCATAGACGGTAAGATGCTGATTGCCGATGGACACCGCGATGATCACTGGGCCGGTGATCTTGGCCTGCGGCGGGTCCGGCAACTTTGGCTTGTCGAGATCGACAGCAGCCTTGTTCGGGTCCGCCCGCTTATGGAAATGCCGTGTCACGGCAGGAGTGCTAACGCTGCGGGGAGCGGCGGGCGTATACCGCGTATACGGATTGAAGGTGCCGAACGGCTGGTCGAAAGGAAACGCAATGGCCGGTTCGGCGATGGCGCCAAGGCATGCCATTGAGGCTGCTGCTGCGGCCCCGACAAGCAACCCCTGATTCCGCTCGCTTTTCCCCAACCTGCCCCGGCAGGGACCTGCTATCCGCTTAGTTGCCACCCTGTACCCCCAGACCTATTGGCGACGAAAACCGATTTGACGCGGCCCCACCCAAAGAGTTACACCGAGGAGTTGGGCCGGCGCGGGATTCCGATGCCCGGAATCTGACTTGCAGAGACACTAATGCGAACGCCCAGATACGAGTGACGCACATCAACTGCCTGCTCCCGCCGCAACCCAGAACGAATTCGAAGGCCTTCATGACCACCTCGGACTGTTTACAAGTCGGGGCGGGTGGATTGAATTTTGAAGCTATCGCAGCCTCTTGGCAGCTTGCTTGGAGCTCGTCCAGAATTTCCTCGGCCACTCGATCCCGCGGCATAGTTAAGGGATTAAGCCAGCAGGTCAAATTAAAAATACTGCCATGTACAGGCATAGTTTTCCTGCGAAATGCGCAGGCCTGGACGGAACCGGCCGGCGCGCAGCAGCCGCACCCTGCGACTGGCGCCGTCCCGCCTGTCGGGGTCCGCCCGGCGGCGGCAATGTCTAGATCGGGATGCGTTCAGTTTGAAACGCTTCCCGCTCGATCATGTTCTGCGCACCCGTCGCGGACTGCGCTCGACGACGGATGCGGGTTGATTTCGCGCATGATCTTGTCCGAAAAGTCTGCAACTTTACGGGATCATGCGCTATACTTTGGCCTCATGCCTGCCCCGGCCACGTTCGCCGGGCCACCCCGACCACGCATCTGAGCTTTTCGATGCCTTGCTCACGGCTCATGATCTTGTTCGACCTGTCCGAACTTGAGAAGCCACATTGCGGGCTGACGGCCAGCCGGTCGAGATCGATGTACCGGGCGCAGGCGCGAATTCGCGCACACAGCGCCTCCTGATCCTCCAGCTCCGCCGTTTTGGTGGAAATAAGGCCGAGCACGACCCTTTTGTGCTCAGGCACCAGTGCCAGCGGCTCGAAGCTGCCGGCGCGCGCGGAATCATACTCCAAAAAGAAGAAATCGACGTTGACTCGGCGAAACAACCGCTCGGCGACAAGGTCATAGCCGCCTTCGGCCTGCCAGTGGCCCATCCGGTTCCCCCGACAAAGGTGCATACCGATGCGCAGGTCTCCCGGTGCCCCCGCCACGACGTCATTGATGACATCGATATAAGTATCCAGCAGGGTATCCCAGTCGTCGCCGCGCGCGGCGAGTGCGGCCCGGATCGCGGGGTCGCCAAGCTTGGCGATCGAGGTCTCGTCGAACTGAAGATAGCGGCAGCCGGCGTCGGCAAGCGATTGCAGTTCGCCGCGATAAGCGTCGATGAGGTCGGACCAGAACAAAGCAAGATCGGGATAGACCTCCCGACTGATGCGCGCTCGACCGGCGCGAAAGTGGATGTAGCACGGTCCCGGCATCGTCATTTTCGGTGTCGCCGTCGTCGCCGCCGATCTCAAGAAGGCGAAATCCGCGGCATTGCCGGATCGATCGCGGCGAATGCGCCCGCGCACCGCTGGCAGGCGACCGCGCAGGCGGTGACCGGAGGCGTCGCGGTACGACCACTCTCCCTCGCCGACGTGCTCGGCATCGATTCCGGTGAGGCCGGAGGTCGTGAAATTGGCGGTATAGGTGCCGCGCCGGAACTCGCCGTCCGTGACGACGCCGAAGCCAAGCTGTTCCTGAAGCTGGACAAACGCCGCGATCGCGGCGTCTTCCGTCTGGCGCAAGGCGGCGACGGACATCTTGCCCGCGGCGCAGGCTTCGCGCGCATCGAGCAGTTCGGGGGGGCGCAGGAAGCTGCCGATGTGCTCGGCGCGATAGGGTGGGCTGGACGTTGATCCGGGCATGGCTCAAGTTCCAAGACTAACATTTTTCATCCGGTTTCGCCGGCCCCCTGACGGGGCACCGGCCGCACAGCTAGCCCAGTCCAGAGATGCCGGCGCGGGCAATCTGCTCGTCCTCGAACGACTGGACGCCGGAGACGCCGATCGCGCCGACGCATTCGTCCTGGTGCAGGATCGGCAGCGCGCCCTGGATGAAGAGGCCGGCGGGAAAACTGAGAAATCCCGGCCGGTCCTTCACCCGGTCCTCGAAGAACTTGCTGGGCCGACGGGTCAGGGCGGCGGTGCGGGCCTTGCCGACCGCGACCTCGGCGGTCGTGACCGCAGCCCCATCCATGCGATCGAGTGCCAGCATGAAACCGCCGTCATCGACGATGGCAACCGTAACCTGCCATTTGTTCTTCTCCGCTTCGGCGAGCGAGGCCGACATCATTCGCTTGACGTCCGCCGAGGTGAGGGAGGGTTTCATGCGCATCATCGTCTCCGTGCTCAATCGCTGCGGGGTCTCACCTTGGGTGATCGTGTGCGGTGTCAGACACCATGAGGCGCTCGGATGCAACGGTAGAAACGGGCGCGTCAGCAGGCAGGCGAGCCGTCTCGCCGCGCCGCCCGAAACCCGTTATGTTGGTGCGACATGACCCGTTCCGCATTGGTAAGCGACATTCTCGGCTTCGACGACGTGTGGTCGGGTCTGCGCGGGCGCAGCCTCGTCCGGCCAGATCCGGCGCTGAACAAGGGCATGCCCTTTCGCTGGCTTCGAACCATTGCTGGCTTTGGCGGCGCGCCGGCAATCGTGGTGGCAATCGCCTTTGCCATTTCTGGGACCTGCCCGGCGCAGGCGGGTCAGAAAGAAGACTTCATCGCCGGCATTACCAAGCAATGCCCCGGCTGCGACCTTTCCGGCGTCAATTTCAAGCGGCGCGACCTCACCGGAGCAAACCTCGCCGGCGCCAATCTCCGGCAGGCAAATTTTCATGATGCCCGCCTCGCCGGCGCGCGGCTCGCCGGTGCAGACCTTGCAGGCGCCAATTTGAACAAGGCCAATCTCGGCCGCGCCGACCTCGCCGGTGCGAATCTTCGCGAAGCGCTCCTGTACGGCGCCATCCTCGACGCCGCATCGCTTGTGCGCGCCGACCTCACCGAGGCACTGATGGGAACGGCAAGGCTCTTGCGGGCCGATCTTAGCGGCGCCGTTCTGCGCAACGCCGACCTGCGGAAAACCCGCTTCGATGAAGCTCGCCTATCCGGCGCCGATCTCGATGGCGCCGCGCTTGATCAGGCCATGCTGCGTGACGCCCGGCTCGACGGTGCGATACTCGCGGACACACGGCTGATGGGTGCGGAGCTGAGCGGGGCCATCCTCGTCGGAGCCAACCTGCGCGAAGCCGACGCGCTGCATGCCGACCTGCGCGGCGCCGATCTCACCGGCGCCGATCTCGCCGACGCCAATCTTCGTCAAGCCAATCTCTATGATGCGAAACTCGACGGCGTCACGTTTCGTAACACCACGATGCCCGATGGCACGACGCAGCCTTGAAGCCGTATGTGCGGGCGCGACGGTCGAGAGTACCGGCTCCCACTGACTGCGCTTCGGCAATGCGTCGCCATAAGGCCTCCCGCGAAAATAACTGCTCCGACGCTCGGCGGAAATCGGCAGGCTGATAGGGCCAGCAGCCCTGCGACCGATGGAGTTATTTTCGCCGGTACCCTAAACGCCCGGATTGGCGCGGCAGCGGCTCTCGATTTACGCGTTGCTAACCAATCTTTTGATAAAGCGAGACTGGGCAATTTGGAGGTCCAGCGCTCAGCTTTTCAGGAGGCTGCGGACTGAACTTGCTCAAGAAATTGGCGCGCCGAAGACACCCCTGTGCCTTGGTGCCGCCGCCATGTTCGACGATGTGAGCGTAGGGTCAAGGGCGGGGAGTAGCGTCGCGTGAACCACTCTTTGCGTATCGATCGCAGGCGGGCGATGCTCGGCATGCTGGCCATGGGCAGCGTCCTCGTGACATCCCCAGCGGAAGCCCCCGCGGTAGCGGTGGCGACGTGGGACAAACCCTCGCCCGACAAAGCCGCTGCGGCCAAGACCTATGCCGCCTTCTTTCTCGGCCAAGGCGGCTACATGTTTTCGTGGGGGATGCCTTATCTCGCTGCGCAGGCCCGCGAACTCGGAGTGGAGACCGATGTTTTCGGCTACTCCGATGTAGGCGTCGCCTGGAAGAAGATCGCCCGCAAGAAAGAGGAAGGCTACAAGATCGCGCTGGTCGGGTATTCGCTCGGCAACACCACGATCACGTACCTGCAAAGGCACATCGAGGTGGACCTGCTGCTCGCGATGGCGGAGTCCTCGCTTGGGGCGAATCACCAGATCAAGAAGCAAAACACCAAGCGCGCCGTACTGTGGTACGGGCCGGACTTCCTCTCGAATGCCGGGGTCAAGGACGGTTTCGACGAGACGAACTATATCGACCGGTCCCATCTGTGGATGGATGTCGATCAGCGGGTCGTCACCGGGGTCCTCGGCGAACTGAAAACCCTCGTCGAAGCAGGCCCTCGCGGAGCGCCGACCGTCATTGC
The DNA here is from genome assembly GCA_963844635.1 of uncultured Alphaproteobacteria bacterium. Lineage (GTDB taxonomy): Bacteria > Pseudomonadota > Alphaproteobacteria > Rhizobiales > Xanthobacteraceae > JAJPKK01. The sequence goes on along the minus strand of CAWJPD010000003.1, from coordinate 1,076,227 downwards.
CAAAGCCGGCGAACCGAAAACGATCAGGGTGGCTCAGCTCAGCGACGGCATTCCGGGCGCCGGCGGCCCCGTCCCCGCCCCGACTCCAAGGTCGGTTTCCGGGCTGCGACGCGAGCTCCCAACAAGGACCTGACCTGCATGGAGTGCTGGGGCTTCGGCGACACCGTCGTTGTCCCTCCGGGGCTGAAGATCTGAGGCGAAAGGCAGCCGCCCTCGGCCGGCCTGGTCGTTGCCCATCTCTTCGCCCCCAACGACGCAAGCGGCCCCCGCGGCGGCAGCAAAACTGGTGCCGGGGCTGACCCGGAACATAAGCTGCCGGTCGCTGTTGGTGTCGCGGCAGCCACCAACAAAGGGACGGCCGACGTGCTGTCGACACTCGGCGAGATCGTTCGCGACCTGCTGATCGTCGTCGGCGCGCTCGCCGTGCTGCTGGTCGTAGTGGCGATCATCGCGATCAAGTTGCCGGCGCAAAACCCGGTGAAACGGCTGCTGACGGCGCTCTCTTTTCGCCTCGGGGCGACCGTAGTCGCCGCGCTGTTCGCAATTCCGATCGAAGCTGTACCTGCACTCGACGTCGTTTATGACGTGGGGGCGCCTGTGCTGCTCTTGCTGTACTGGATTTCGTTCTTTCGAAAGGCCGTCCGGCTGAGATCGGAGCGACCGAAGTCCCAGCTAGGGCGACAGCCAGTTCGGCCACGCTAGCGCATGATCCCGTAAAGTTGCAGACTTTTCGGACGAGATCATGCGCAAAATCACCGCGCATCCGTCGTCGAGCGCAGTCCGCGACGGATGCGCAGAGCAAATGATCATCGAGCGGGAGGCGATTCAACCTGAACGCATCCCGCTCCAGCGCATGATCCCAAAAAGTTGCAGACCTTTCGGACAGGATCATGTGCAAAATCGAACGAGGCCGGCGGAAAGCGATCAAGCTGAACGCATCCCGCTCCAATGAGAGCAGCAGCCAAGGTCAAACGATGACCAGATGACCTTCATCAATAACTGGCATACCCCCACCCGAACCAGTTGAATCTGTAGTTGAAGCCAGCCTTGACCATCTGAATGTTGCGGCTCACCGTAAAGGTGTCATTGGGGAAGACCGAACTACCTGCAAGCGTCCAGCTCGGAACGTGAAGCCAGTCATACTCGAACTTTGCCGACCAATTTGGATAGAATGCCCATTCGACGCCAACACCTCCCATTCCTCCGCTGCTCGTGTTGGACGCGCTGACCAAGCTTGTATTGCTTAGAACGGCAGTTACATGGGTGATAGTTGCGCTGCTCTCGACCCAGCCTCCACCCACCTTGCCATAAAACAACAAGGGGCCGTATGCCACGCCGAACCGAGCGGCCAGCGTCGCTACCGAGTCGAGGTTGGTCCTTTCCTGAATGGTTCCGATCCGCGTTGCGACCGCGGGACCAGTGGAGTTGGAGTCGGCGAGGTCAATATCCCCTTCCATACCAAACACGAAGAAGCCGTATTGCAAATTGAACCCGGCCTGACCACCACCAATCAATTCGTTATGGATCGAGCTCCGTGCTGAGACCAAACAAGCTGTCGCTGACGGTGCCACTGCCGCCGATGTCGCCGACGTTGCCGCCGGCGTATAATCCCGACCAGCCAGGGGAGGACGGCGGAACGGCGGCCTTTTGATAGACCGACATATCGGCCGCGTGCGCCGCGAATGGCAGCATCTGTGTACCGAGCGCCACCAATCCTGGAATTGCGATTTTTCGCACCGCTTCCCCCCGCCCGATTATCCCCGGCAACTATCGTCGTCGATTTGCTTCACGACACAATGAATGTCGCCATGTACCGATGGAGCTTGGGCAGCCCCTCAGTCGCCCCCGGTCAGTCACAGCCTGCTTTAGTATCCGGCTCCATTGCCCCGTCCCGCCAAATATTGATGATTCCCAATGGGCCGGTAGTGCTATTTTTCTATCGCGACATAGCTTATTGGAATATCGGCTGCGGCCGACCATGACTTTCGCCACCACAACCTATTGAAATCCTCAGAGAAAGGGAGCGAACGGCCACGTGACCGCGCGGGGGGCAGGTTCTTCAGTCCGCCTGGCCGGAGGCCGTCCAGGGGGCGACCTTGAGCTCCAGCACGCGCAAGAGTGCGGTGAGCGTGACGCCGAGAATCCCGAGCGTGACGATCGGGACGAACATTTTGTCGACCTGGTAGGTCGATGCGGTGCGCACGATCAGGTAGCCGATCCCGGAAATCGCGGTGTAGAGGTCGGCCAACACCATGCCGATCAACCCGCGGCCCACCGCGAGGCGCAGGCCGGTGACGATGAACGGCAAGGCTCCCGGCAGCACGATGTTCATCCACAGCTGACTCTCGCTGCAGCGGAAGGCGCGCCCGACCTCGATCAGTTCGCGGATCGACATTCTTGACGCCTTGATAGGTGTTGATGACCATCGGGAAGAACGCAAACAGGAACAAAATGATGACCTTGGCGGTGGTCTCGAACCCGGCCCACAGCACGATGAGCGGCACGAGCGCGACCGTCGGGGTGGAATAAAGGAAGGTGATGTAAACGCCGAGCGCGACGTCGAGCACCCAGAACCGCGCCAGCAGCAGGCCGGCAGCAATGCCGACGATCGCCGCTATGGAAAGCCCCAGCGCGAGCACGATGAGGCTCGGCCACAGATAGGTCCACAGTTCGCCGCTCGCGATCATCCGGACGGCCGCGGAGGCAATCGCGGCAGGTGTCGTAAACAGCACCGGATCGATGCGCGCGCCGAAAACCTGCCAGGCCGACAGCACGATCGTGAGCGAGGCAAGCCGGATTGCGATCACCTGGAGCTGGCGGCGGCGACGGCGCGCGGCTGCCACCTTCTGGGCGCGCTCGCGATCCTCGCTGATGCCGTCGACGACGGCTGACGCTTCCGTTTCCACCGACATGGTCAGGCCACCTCGTGGGCGACAACGGCGGGCTGTGGCTTCGCGGTGTGGAGCTGTCGCCAGATATGGGCGCGCAGCTCGGCGAAACCGGGATCGGCCCGCACCGCCTCGACATCGCGCGGGCGCGCGAACGGAACATCGAGCATTTCCTTCACCCGGCCCGGCCGCGCCGACATCACGGCGATGCGGTCGCCGAGCAGGATCGCCTCGTCGATCGAATGGGTGATGAAGACCATCGTCTTGCGCTCGTCGGGCCGCTGCATCAGTTGCAGCAATTCGTCCTGCAGAACTTCGCGGGTCTGCGCATCGAGTGCAGCGAACGGCTCGTCCATCAGCAGGATCGAGGGGTTCACTGCAAGCGCGCGCACGAGGCCGACGCGCTGCTGCATGCCGCCGGAAAGCTGGTAGGGATAGTGACCCTCGAAGCCGGCAAGGCCGACGAGGTCGAGATAGTGACGCACCCGTTCGGCGATATGCGCCGCCGGCGCTCCGGCCATGGCAAGCCCGAACGCCGCGTTCTGGTAAACCGTCTTCCACGGCAGCAGGCCAAAATGCTGGAACACCATCGCGACACCGGGCGGCGGCCCGGCGACAGGCCGGCCGGCGATCGTCAGGGTGCCACCGCTCAACTCGATCAGGCCGGCAAGGCAGCGCAAAAACGTCGTTTTGCCGCAACCGCTGGGTCCAACAATGCAGAGGCTTTCTTGATGCCGGATGTCGAGCGTCATCTGGCGAAACGCGACCACCGCACCGTCGAGAAACAGCCGGCTGGCGTTGCGCGCCGCAATCGCAACGTTCACGTCCGCACCGGCAACGGCCATCGGGTTCTCCTCACGAACTGATGCGCGAGCCTATTCGATCTGAGCGCCGGACGCCTTCACCACCGCGGCCCATTTCGGGATTTCGCTTCTGATATAGGCGGAAAACTCTTCCGGCGCGCTGGCGCCAACCTCGACGCCGAGATCGTGGAGCTGGCGCTGCGTCTCGGGATCGGCAAGCGCGCGAACGGTGGCGCGGTTGAGCGTCATGACGATGTCGCGCGGCGTGCCGGCGGGCGCGACGAGGCCATGCCAGGTTGTCGCGTCGAAGCCGGGCAGCCCGAGTTCGGCGACCGTTGGCAGGTCCGGCAACAGCGAGAAACGCTTGAGCGTCGTTACCGCGAGCGGTCGCAGCGTCCCTGCCTTGAGGAAGCCGATGACGGAGGCCGAGGTCGCGAACATCAGCTGAACATGTCCGGCGATCAGGTCCTGCAAGGCCGGCGCCGCGCCCTTATAGGAGACGGACACAATGTCGATTTTGGCCTCCGACTTGAACAATTCGGCGGATAGGTGCGCGGCGGTCCCGAAGCCGGAATTGGCATAATTGAGATTGCCTGGATGTGTTTTGGCATCGGCGACCAACTCGGCCATGCTGTTGATGCCGAGCTTCGGGTTGACGACCAGGATATTGGGCTGCGAGCCGATCAGGCTGATCGGCGCAAAGTCCTTGACGCCGTCGAAATTGAGTTTCTTGAACAGGCTCTGGTTGGTCGCGAGCAGCCCGTTATTGCCCATCAGCAGCGTGTAGCCGTCAGGCGCGGCATGGGCGACGGCCTCGGCGGCAATGTTGCCGGCACCACCCGGGCGGTTGTCGATGACGAACGACTGCCCGAGTATCTTCTCAAGCTGGCGACCGACGATGCGCGCGAGCACATCGCTCGGTCCTCCGGGCGTGAACGCCACCACGAGAGTGACCGGCCGCGAAGGATAATCGGCCGCACCGGCCGGGGTAGCAGCTGCCGCGAGCGCGGCCACGAGTACCAGGAAGGCCGCCATGTGTCTTGTCATCGGCCGAGCTCCGTCGGAGCGAAGGATCGCCCTTTGTCCCGCATCGCCATGCGCGGCGCAACGACAAACGGAGCAGCTAGCGCGAGGTGAAATCGCCCATCGAAGAGGGCCGAGCGACGCCCCCGCCTCTCATTGACATCGCCCGGCTTGACGGGCGTTTCCGAGGATGAGGGGGTGGGCACGCTCTGACTCGCCGGCAGCCGGCACTATCGGCCGGCCGCGTAGCCCTGCATACCGCGGGGATTGGCGGCGGCCTTGCGGCGGCGCCCGTCCCGCGAAGCGGCGGTGAGCCGGCCCTCCGACCATGCCGGGCCGACCTCGACGAGATGGCCGCGCCGCTCCAGCTCCTTGCGGCTGTCGGTCGGCACGCGGCTTTCCAGGACCAGAACACCCGGCCGCGCGGTTCGCGGCCAGAACGAGATCGGGAAATGCTCCGAATGCCACGCGGGGGCGTCGATCGCCTGCTGGAGATTTTGCTGCGCATGGACGTGGCGCAGAAAGAACTGCGTTGTCCACTGGTCCTGCTGATCGCCACCCGGAGACCCCCAGGCGAGGTAAGGTTCACCGTCGCGCAACGCCAAGGTGGGCGAAAGCGTCGTGCGGGGACGCTTGCCCGGGGCGAGCGACGCCGGATGGCCTTCCTCGAGCCAGAACATCTGTGCGCGGGTGCCGAGGCAGAATCCGAGATCCGGAATGACCGGCGAGGATTGCAGCCACCCGCCTGACGGCGTCGCCGAGACCATGTTGCCGGCGCGGTCGATCACGTCGAAATGCACGGTGTCGCCCATAGCTTCGCCGAGGCGGCCGACAGTCGGCTCTCCGGCGCCCATGGCGCCAACGGCTGCACGGACGCCGTCGGCCCGCCGCAACGCGACGACGGCACCAAAACCTTCAACTGAACCCGGCTGGAGGTCGAGGGAGGCCGTGTCCCGGATGAGCTTGCGGCGCATGTCATTGTAGGAATCCGAGAGCAGCGTCACCATCGGGACGGCAACGAATTTAGGATCACCATAAAAAGTCTCGCGATCGGCGAAGGCGAGCTTGGACGCTTCGACAACGACGTGGATGAATTCCGCCGAGGTCACGTCAGCGCCATCGAGGTCGAAGCCCTTGAGCAGCGCAAGCTGCTGGAGCATCACCGGGCCCTGCGCCCACGGCCCCGGCTTGCATACCGTGTAGCGGCCGTAATCATAGGTCAGCGGGGGCTCGACTGTCGCCTGCCAGGTGGCCATGTCCTGCCCGGTCAGCACACCGCGATTGCGTCGGCCGCTGGTATCGAACACCTCCTCGTTCCGGCAGAAGCGATCAATCGCGTCCGCGACGAAGCCTTGCGACCATATTTTTCGCGCCCGTTCGATCTCGGCCGTGCGGTCGCCGCCATTGGCCGCTTCGCGCAACACCCGCGAATATGTGTCGGCGAGCTTCGGATTGGTGAACAGGGCGCCCGTCGGCGGCACCTCGCCGCCCGGCAGATAGACCGCGGCCGAACTCGGCCAATAATCACGAAACAGCTCTTTGACGGTGGCAATGGTGGCATTGGCCCGCTCGACGAGCGGATAGCCTTCGCGCGCGTAGAAGACTGCTGGCGCGAGCACGTCGGCAAGTCGCAGCGTACCGTAATCGCGCAACAACAGCATCCAACTGTCGAACATGCCGGGAATGCAGGCGGCGAGCAGTCCGGTCCCCGGCACCATGTCGAGGCCAAGGCTGCGATAACGCGCGATGGTCGCGCCGGCCGGCGCAGGCCCCTGCCCGCAGATCACTTCCGGGACGCCTCTGCGCACGTCGAGGATCAGAATTGGGACATCGCCGCCCGGGCCGTTCAAATGCGGTTCCACGACTTGCAGGATGAAGGCGGTGGCGCAGGCGGCGTCAAAGGCATTGCCGCCTTTTTCGAGCATCGACATGCCGACCGCGGTTGCGATCCAGTGGGTCGACGTCACGACGCCGAATGTGCCCTCGATTTCCGGCCGCGTTGTGAAGGGATTGGGATTGATGTTGCTCATTGGCCTCTTTTCAGCTCCGCATGCCATCGCTTCCGGGTACCGGGCGCTTGTTCACAGTCGCTCCGGGTTGCGATACGCTCTCGAGTATATCGTGTCGATCGCGACCAATCGCGCAAGCTGGCACTGAGGGTACGATGATGGCAGACCGAAACTCGACTTGTATCGTCGCAATCGCCTTCTTTTCTGCGCTGGTGACGCTGACGGCAAGCTGCGGCAGCCCGGCAGCAGAAAGCCCGAAATATCCCACCAACTGGAACGGCCAATGGACGCGGGTCGTCCACCGCGACGTCGAAGTCCAGGGCGCCTACGACCAGACCAAGCCGTGGGGAGTGGGCCAGCAGGCGCCGCTGACGCCGGAATACAAGAAGGTTCATGAGGCCAGGATGGCCGATCAGGCCATCGGCGGATTGGGCGAGTACCCAACCTCTCGCTGCATGCCCGACGGGATGCCGGGCATGATGCGATTCGGGTCCCAGGAGTACGTCATCACGCCGGAAACGACTTACATCCTTCTGACCACGTCGGAGCACCCGCGCCGGATTTTCACCGACGGGCGCGACTGGCCGAAAGACCCGCAGCCGACTTACGGCGGCTATTCGATCGGCCGATGGATCGACGAGGACGGTGACGGCGTCTACGATGTGCTCGAAGCCGAGACCAGGTTCTTCAAGGGTCCGCGTACCTTCGACGCCAGCGGCCTGCCGCTCGCCCTCGACAATCAATCGGTGTTCAAAGAGCGCTTCTATATCGACAAGGCCAACCCCGATATCATCCACGTCTACACCACCACGATCGATCATGCATTGACGCGGCCCTGGGACTCGGACCGGCAATATCGTCGTGTTTCGGAACACGTGGTGCAGTGGCCCGAAGGCTGGTGCCAGGAGGGCAACGCCAACGTCGTGATCGGCAAGGAAAACTACTGGCTCCGCGTTGATGGGCTGCTGATGCCGGCCAAGCCGAACCAGGCGCCGCCGGATTTGCGATATTTCGACCTGCCACACAAGTAATCGCGGAATTGCAAAAACAATTCGCGGGAAGTCCGAGAGCACAATCGAGCTAGGCGTTGTTCGGGAACAAGCGCCTCAATCCATGTCGCCACCCGCGAAAGCGGGTGGTCCAGTAACCACCCGATTGGCAATGAGTGCACAATCGCTTCGCCAGGGGTTGCTGGATGGGGATTTATTTATTCGTGGATGGTGCCTTAATCTAACGCACAATCTCATAATCGATGGTAATCCGTACCTGCAAGGTATCCTCGCCAGTAGAGATGGGTACCGGTGTGGCCGCTGGAGCAAATGCGCGCGATGCCAAGGGGATGGGTGATGGCCCCCCAGCATCCTCTCTGATCGATAATACGCGTCCGAGGCCCGCGCCCGAGGCGCGGGCGTAAAGCTCAGCTTTGTGCCGTGCATCAGCAACCGCAGCTTCACGGACCTGATCAAGTGCCTTGGAAGGATCTGAAACCAGAAACATTATGTTCCCAACGTCGGTCGCTCCGGCGCCAACCAGCCGATCGAGGATATCGCCGAGCCTGGAAATTTCGCGAACGGTCACGGTGACCTGGTTGGACACGCTATAACTAGTCAGTTTCGGCTCGGCACCGGGCTTTGGTGGGGCATACACCGGCTGAATTGAAAAGCGCGAAGTCTGGATGTCGGGTTGCGCAATCGCAGAGGCCAAAAGCGCTGCGGTGATGGTGCCCATAAGTTTTGAATTTGCGTCGCTCGCCTCTTTGACCGTATTGGCCCTCGTTGTCACGCCGCTCCTGATTTGCGCATAGTCCGGCGGTACGCGCACCACACCCGTTCCGGTCACTGTGATCCGGCCTTCCGAGGGCAATTGTGGCTGCTGCGCCTGCGCCTGACTCGCGGCCAAGACAATTCCAGCGACAACAGCGGCGTGCGACAGGCGTCGGCGAAAAAATCCAACGGCGCTTTCTCCGAATCTCCATGGGGCCATGACCAACTTTCTCCTGATGCCAAATGCCCTTTGATGCACAAAATTGTGATTTCATAACGTCACCGGAAACAGCCGCGCCAGCACCGTCAAGCCGATCAAAAGGACGATGCCAAGGCCGAGGCTCCATGCGATCAGCTTCTTCTCGATGGGGAGCAGCGGCTCGACAGCGGCTCGGTCGAGTTCCTCGCGGATGTTCGGTTGCGACATGACAATCTCCCGTCTGGAGGTTTTCTTTGAACCTGTTCACCCCGCAAGTGGCGGCTTCACCCCGTTGAACATCAGCCAGGAGATCACGAGGCCGACCCAGATCACGAAGCCGAACAAACTCACGACGTACACGGCAGCCAACCTGGCAAAGCCGTCCTGCCACAACTTTCGGAAATCGGAGAGCACGCCGATCGAGAAAAAAGTCAGCACGAAGAAGATCACGCGAAAGGTGTTCGCTTCGCCATTGACTGCCGGCAACCTTGCCAAGGTGTCCGGTGGAGTGGTGAGCGCAATCGCCAATCCCAGAGCAAATGTGAGCACGAAGCCGAGGACAAATTTGGGGAAGCGCTGCCAGATTTCCGTGGCGCGCGCCTTTTGGGCGAGGGCAGTGGGGTTGATGTGATTGGTCCAGATGTAGCCTAGAACGAAGGCCCAGACGCCGATGAAAATGTCGATGAACACCTTGATCGTCGCAGTGGTGCCGAGAATCGAGCCCGGCTGATAGCGCACGCCCTCGGCCGCCGCCTTGGCGAGGATCAACGATTCCGTCATGCCGCCGGCGGCGACGGCGGCGCCATCGGTCTTCACGGCAAGTCCCATCCAGGCGCCCGCGACCATCGGCTCGTGCCACAGGAATGCCTGCGCGACGAGCGGCAACAGCACGACCTCGACGACGGCAAAGACGACGACCAGGAGGATACGAGGACCGGCACGGCCGGCCGTGCGCGAATGGCGCCGCCCGTCGCGATTGCGGCGGACACGCCGCAGATCGAAATGCCGGACGCGAGCGGCGCTGCCCATTCGCGATTGAAGCCGAACCATTTGCGGGCGACGAAATAAACCACCGCCCAGTAGATCAGATAGGCTTCGATGATGGCCGCCGTGCCACGCAGAACCAGCGCGCTCGCAAGGCTGAGCCGGCCCGCCGCGTTCACCGCGATAAAACCGCCGAGCAGCACGACGGCGATCTTGACGTAGAGCTCCGGACGGATCGCCTCCGCAAGCCATTGCGCAAACCGCGGGACGAAGTTGGCGATGATCAGCCCGACGGCAAGCGCGACGATGTAACCGCCCTCATTGGTGAGTTTCAAAGACCACCCGACGCCGAATTTCTGCAGATCGGCGGGGGTCACGGCGGCGACATGGGCATTGCTGCCGACGATCCAGCTGGCATAAGCGAGCCAGAACACCACGGTAAACGCCGCGGCAAACCGCCGGACATCCGCCCTCAGCAAAGCGGCGCCGACCGACAGGACGGCGAGCAGCACCAGATAGGTGACAATGAACGCACCGCCGCCGCCAAGAGTGGCATAGGCTTTTGACGCTGGCGCAAGTGCGGTGCCGGGATCGGTCCATACCGATGTCGAGACCACCCATCCGAGCAGATCGCCACCGCCAAGTCCGGCAAGCGCCAGCACGAAGATAAGCAAGCCGATTGCGAGGGCGAGCCAGTCCTCCGTAATCGAGGCCGGCCGCTCGGTCGCTCTGGCGCCAAGCGCTGCGGTGTCCGTCGTTGCCATGCGCGTCTCCGGGGGCCGCAGGGGTGCTGGTCGAGCACGGCCAAAGCAGCGGCCCGGGACGCAATATCTTCGTGGCATCGGCCAAACGTCAATGCGCGTGGAAGAAATAACTACAATTGCCCTGTTTTTACACCTAAGACAGGTAATTCATTTCACGATAAGCGCGTCCGTCGAAATTTTTGCATGAAGGCATTGCGTGCGTGGGTTGGGCGAAATAATGCCGGTCCCGGCGGGATGAAACCGATGAAAGCTCCGCATCAAAAATCCGGCGTGTCGGTCGCAGGCACGTCGGCATCGAGTCCGATGTAGTACATGTGCCGGTTTTCGGCACAGGCCTGTTCTTCCCATTCGCCGACGCCGCGCCAATAGGTGATCGTCGCCGACCACGGCACCGTGAACACGCCGTCGTCCTCGACCGTGAACTCAAGCTGGAGGTGCTTGCCTCGATAGTTGTAGTCAATGGTTTGCTGGACGAAGGTGTTTTCCTTGGCGTCACGCGCCCAGCCTTCTCTGGCCTGTTCGTAATCGACCATGCGATAGCGTTCGATCACATGTAGCGCCGAGCTGTAGGGCGTGCCGAACCAATCAACCATGGCGAAAGGCCGATCGGCCCTTATCCCGACCGTGTCGACCACCAGCGTGTCGCCCTCGTAGTGGCCGACCGAATCCCCGTACCAGGATGGAATGACCCGCGCTGGATGCGGCTCATTCAGGCGCACTTGGCGCACCTGATGGTCCGTCGAATAGATGATGGTGACCTTGTTTGGCTCCTGCAAAAGCTCCGTGCGAAAGGTCCAGAAGATGAAAGGCACGGGTTGCGGCCAGCACTGGTCGCTGGGAGTGGGATAGCCCCTGCCGGCGAGCGAAATCTCGCCGTGCTGCTTCACGATCTCCGCGGCCGCAGGTTTCAGGATCGGGCTCGTGTAATCACCGACCAGTTGGTTGAAGTTGCCTTTGCCGTCGGCGCGGCGCGACCGGTTCAGGATCGGGCCGGCTCCCGATATGGGCGGTTCGAATCCCGGGCTGGTCGGGTGAAACCACAGGCCCGCGAAATCAGGAAGTGACGTCGCGTTCGTAGCGGTATTAGCGGCAGCCGCGCCTGCGGGCGCGGTCTGTGCCCAGCCGGGAGCGATCGCCGCCATGAATGTCAGCAACGAGAGGAAACCTGTTCGCAGGGTCACGGGAGCCTCCTGCCGATGTCCGTCAGGATGAGTTCGCATCATACCCGAGAACCGCTCGCAACGCAGCCGCGAAGAACGTGTGCCTGCGCGACCCGCTGTTTGGTCGGACGTTCGCGAAATTACAATCGCACACCGCTCGGAATTGGCGCTGCGTTTGCCGCGCAAGAACTCGATCATGTTACCTTCCGCGCGGGCTGGTGAGCGGGAGTACACCATGGCAATTGCGGTACGGTCGATCCTTTGCCTCGCCGGGGTTGTTGCAATCGCAACGCCCGCCATTGCGGCACCGGACTTCTCGCCGAACCCGTCAGTTGGCTGGGTGGCTCTCTCCACCGAATTCCAGCGTCCACCGAGCGGCCCCGGTCCATTGCTGCAGGACCCCGCACATCCTCGCGTCACCAATGAGGAGTTCCGCCGAACCGGCCGGCAGCCTACCTTGCCGATCGCCGACCTTTCGAACCCAATCCTCCAGCCTTGGGCGCGTGACGACGTGCGCCGACACAACGCGCTTGCGCTGTCCGGAAATGGCGGCTTGAGCCCGGAGCAAGCTGCCGTCCCCTTGGGACACCGGCCTTCCTCACCCACGTCATCCACCCGGTCTTTTTCATCCAGGCTCCGAAAGAGGTGGTGTTGATCTGGCAGGGTGACGGTGAAATCCGTCATATCTACCTGGGCGATAAGCATTCCGATCAAGTGAAGCCGTCATATTCGGGAGAGTTGATCGGCCATTACGAAGGTGACGAGCTGGTGGTCGACACCATTGGGCTGTCATCGAAAACATTCATCGACAATTACTACACGCCGCACACCGATCAGCTGCACACCGTTGAGCGGTTCCGGCTGACTGACGGCGGCAACCGGTTGGAAGCGCGTATCCATGTGGAGGACCCCGGCGCCTTCACTACGCCCTGGGATGCCGCGCAGCGCTGGCGGCGCGTCGAACCCGGCAGGGCGGAAGACACGACGCCGGTGCAAGCTGTCGGTTCGGCATTCGGCGCCGGTCCGTTGATGGAAGTGCGTTGCGCCGAAAACCCGGGCACCTATTTCGGTGGTGAAGCCGGGCCGATCCCGCACGCGGACCCACCGGACTTTTGACAGCACCAGGCTTCGAAAGTCGATTTTCGGCGCTGCTTATTGGGCCGGCTGCTGTTTTCGATCACCAAGCTCTGCGTGGACGCAACGACCAGGAGGACTCCCATGCCCGTCATCAACATCGGTAGGAACGTGCTTGTCATTGCGGCGCTGATGATGATGGTCGGAGCGGCCTCGGCGCAGGAGGCAAAATATCCCAATTGGAAGGGCGAATGGCGAACCACCAATCGCGGTCTCCTCGCCGGCGGCGCCGGCGGCTTTCGCTGGGACGAGAGTTTGCCCCCGAGCACCGCGGCAGGGAACCTCGGACAGCAACCGCCGCTCACGCCGGAGTACCAGAAAATCTACGATGAAAATCTTGCCGACATGGCGAAGGGCGGCCAAGGGATCGATCCCACTTACAACTGCTCCTCGCCCGGCATGCCCCGCGTGATGATCAGCTACTCGGCGCTGGAATTCATCGTGACGCCGGAGACCACCTACATCCTGATGTCACGGGACCACGATTTCAACCGCCATATCTACACCGACGGTCGCGGATTTCCTGCCAACATGGCGCTGGAGCCGCGCTTCCTCGGATACTCGATCGGTCATTGGCTCGACGAGAATGGCGACGGCCATTACGACACGCTCGAGGTTGAGACCCGGGGGTTGAAGGGACCGCGCGTCTTCGACGCCACCGGCATCCCGTTGCATGAAGACAACGAGACCGTTATCCAGGAGCGCATCTGGCTCGACAAGTCCAACCCCAACCTGCTCCACGATGACATCACGACCATCGATCATGCACTGACCCGGCCCTGGCTCGTGCACAAGAGCTACCGGCGCACCGTCAGCGACAAACCCGTATGGACCGGACACGCCATTTGCGGCGAGACTAATGCCCATGTCGGCATCGGCGGCCAAGTGTATTACCTCAGCGGCGACGGCCTCCTGATGCCAACGATAAAGGACCAGCCGCCGCCCGACCTGCGCTATTTCAAGAAGTATGACCGCTAGAGCGGGATGCGTTCAGGTGGAAACGCCTCTCGTTCGGCTTCTTCTGCGCATCCGTCGCGGACTGCACTCGACGATTGATGCGCGGTGATTGGTGCATGATCTTGTCCGAAGAGTTTGAAACTCTACGGGATCATGCGCTAAATCCTCGTTGAAGAAGGTGGTCCACTCAATCGGGCCAGATGGAAGGGCAGAACGTCCCATTTCCGCTTTCGCGAGTTTGGACGTGCGAAACAAGCCCCGTTACCAGCCGAGCGCTGACACGCTTGGCACACCTCCTTCGGCGGAGAGAAAACAGTCGTAGGCGGAAATGTAGTTCAGGGTTCTGCCGTTACAGGGCAATGAAGTGCCTTCCCGCTTCATTCCGCCTCGGGATCGATGGTCTTGAGTGCGGCCAGACATTCCTCGTTTTTGCCTTCCGCGGCGAGCTTGCGGGCACGCTCAAGCGCGGCTCCGGCCTTTTTCTCCAACGCTGCGGTCGCCGCGCCGACACTGTTTGGCGTCGGCTGACGATGCATCGTCGCCTGGACCGACTCCGGCGCGCTCAGGCCGGCTGTCGAATTGCGCCGTAGATTTGATTCGAGGCGCGTAATCTCCTCGTGGCACGATTGGGCCTGCGCGTTCACTGTCGCGAGGAACGGAAAGGCCAAAATGATGGCCAGCGCCAAACCGCAATTCGCCGCGGCGCCCTGCCGTGCGCGTCGGACGCGAGAGCCCTTGATGACCTGACTCATGACAGCACCTCCTTAATTGGCAGTGCCTGATCTATTCTGCGGGACTCCCTCACCGCTCCGTCCACACCAAGCCTAACGACTTGGGCAGCAGCAATTATAATTCAATTCTGTCGTTAATAAAACTTGGCGCGGAGCCGGAGCCGGGTTCCTGATGTGTGCTGGCAGGGTGGGGCCAAGCCGGCACCTCGGTCCCGAACCATCCTACCCGCCCTCGTCCCGACTGACGGACTGGCGGGCAGGCAGGCAGGCGATCATGCTAACGGCTTATCAGCAGACCAAGGTAGATGCTGCTAGACCATTGATGTTGCAGGACTTGTCCAACTTTTTTGCTTGCAAGCCGTTGGCTGGCGGATGCACAATTTCGCCAGGATTTGCGCGGAGAGCCGAATGGTCGCCAAACGCCTGAATACGCCTGGTTACGGTCTCACCACCGCTAACATCCTCTATCGCCGTCCCGACCATCCCTGGCTGCTGCAATCCTATGTGTGGCAATCCTACGATGAGTGTCCGGAATTCCCGGCGCTGCATCGCTTTCTCGCGTTCTGGCAGGATTTCCCTCGATGGAACGCTTCACTCGGTGACCGTCGCTCATTCGAAGCTCGTCACACCGGCGCAGATGCGCACAGTAAACGGCGTCTTCCAGCTACATTGAAGGCGACGCGCATGCGTCAGCGCATGATTCCGAAAAGTTGCGGACTTTTCGGACCAAGATGATGTGCAAATCAACAACGACCGAGCCGGAGCCGAATGCATCCCGCTCTCTGCCGCGCAGCCGACCAGTCAGCTGAGCGCGCCCACAATCGCTCCGATCAGGCAGGTCGACAGCGTTCCCGAAACGATCGACTTGAAGCCGAGTGACACGACATCGTCGCGGCGCTCAGGCGCCATCGTGCCGAGCCCGGCGATCATGATCCCCAGGCTGCCGAAGTTGGCAAACCCGCACAGCGCATAAAGCATGATCAGGCGGGAGCGCGGGGAAAGCGCATCGGGCGGCAACGCCGCCAATTGGAGGTAGGCGACGAACTCGTTGAGGATGGTTTTCACACCCATCAGCGCGCCGGCGTTCACCGCCTCCCGCCACGGGATACCCATGACAAAGCACACCGGCGCCATGACGACGCCAAGCATGCGTTCGAGCGTGACGGGTGTGCCCCCGATTGTCGGAAGCAGCCCCAGCACCGCGTTGACGAGGTGCACGAGAGCGACCAGCACGATCAGCATCGCGCAAATATTGAGCAGCAGTTCCAGGCCGACCGCTGTCCCGCGTACGATGGCGTCCATTGTGCTGTTGGCGACCGGAGCGAGCTTCTCGAGGCC
Organism: uncultured Alphaproteobacteria bacterium; assembly: GCA_963844635.1. GTDB lineage: Bacteria > Pseudomonadota > Alphaproteobacteria > Rhizobiales > Xanthobacteraceae > JAJPKK01. The sequence goes on along the minus strand of CAWJPD010000003.1, from coordinate 1,060,474 downwards.
GCCGCCCGTCGGCCGCCCTTCGACCGGCGCCTCAGGCACCATGATCAAGCTGATCACGATCGCGGCCGGAGCGCCGAGCACGGAGGCGACGACAAGGTGGCCCGCAGCGTCCGGAATGACCCCACCTAAAATGGTCGCATAAAGCACCAGAACGGTGCCGGCAATCCCAGCCATGCCGCCCGTCATCACCACGAAGAGCTCGCTGCGGGTCAGCCGTCCGAGATACGGCTTGATGCAAAGCGGGGCTTCAACCATGCCAAGGAAGATGTTGGCCGCGGTCGACAGGCCGACGGCGCCGCCGACGCCGAGGGTAAGCTGAAGCGCGACGGCAAACCCGCGCACGATCGGCGGCAGGATGCCCCAGTAAAAAGCCAGCGTGGTGAGGACGCTCATCACCAGCACGATCGGCAGCGCCTGGATCGCGAACACGAACTCCGCGCCTGGGGTCTTGAGTTCGAACGGCAGCGGCCCGCCACCAAGATAGCCGAACACGAACGAGGTGCCGGCGCGCGTCGCCGCAGCGATCGCGTCGACCGCGTCGCCGATAACGGAAAACGCCCCCTTGAGCTGCGGGACCCGCAAGAACAGCAGCGCCAGCGCCACCGTCACGCCAAGGCCGGTCGCGATCTGCCGCCACGCCACGGCGCGCCGGTTCTCGCTCAGGGCGAAGGCCAGCGCCGGCACCGCGAATATTCCGAAAACGGATTGGAGGGTCAGCATGATTCCCTCGCCCACGCCATTCCAGCGAATTCACGGTGGCGTTGTCGCGATATCCGGCGGCCGTGTACGACTGCCGCCCGCTCGTTCTCAGCGCCCGCTTGAGGCGGCAAGCGCAAGCCGATAGCATCGCGCAAAGGCCGACAGCGCGCGACCCCGAAAAGTTGCAGACTTTTCGGAAAAGATCATGCGCAAAATCGGATGCGATCGAGCAGAAAGCTTTCAAGCTGAAAGCATCCCGCTCTGGCATCGCCAACAGGATGAGCGACATGCCCCGCATCCGCTTTGCGTTCGCCGATGTGACGCTGGATGCCGAACTTCTCGACAACGCGACCGCGCGGGCCGTGCTTGCGGCACTGCCCATCTGCTCCTCGGCGCTGACCTGGGGAGAGGAGGTCTATTTGGAAGTCGCGTTCAAGGTGGCGCGGGAAAAGAACGCCCGTGCGGTCATCAGTCCTGGCGAGATTGCCTATTGGCCGGAAGGTCCTGCCATCGCCATCGGCTTCGGCCGCACGCCGATCAGCCAGGGCAACGAGACGCGGCTCGCTGCTCCTTGCAACATCTTCGGCCACGCCACGGAAGACGTGAAGACACTGGCAGGCGTCAAGGCCGGGACAACGGTCACCGTCACCATCGTCTCGCGGGACTGACCGACGACGGCCGTATCGGATCGACGCGTGACGGTTGCACGACTCGAGTTTCCGGGCCGGGGCAGAGCAACTATATAGGGTTGAAGATTTACCTCAGCGCGGAGCATCGCATGGCACTCGCCGAAACCTCCCCGGACCGCACGCACAATATGCAGACGGCGAGAGATGCCTATTACGATCGCATTTCCAAATACGATATGGCGCCGCTCTGGGAGAAGCTGCGCCAACTCGTCGGGAACGAGCCGCGGACGTCCTGCACACCTGCGATCTGGCGCTTCCGCGATGTCAAGCCGATGGTGATGGAAGCCGCCGAGCTGATCTCGGCGAAGGAGGCCGAGCGCCGCGTCCTGGTGCTGGAAAATCCGACGCTGCGCGGGCAGTCCCGCATCACCCCGTCGCTCTATGCCGGCCTGCAGCTCATCATGCCAGGCGAAGTCGCAACCGCGCACCGCCACACGGCCTCGGCCATTCGCTTCATCCTTGACGGTGAGGGCGCTTACACCTCGGTCGAGGGCGAGCGCACCCTGATGTCACGCGGCGACTTCGTGCTGACGACCAACTGGATGACGCATGACCACGGCAATACCAGCGATCGGCCGATGATCTGGCTCGACGTGCTCGACCTGCCGACCATCAACTTTTTCGAAACGATGTTCGCCGAGCATTTCGAGGAAGAAAGTCAGCCGGTGCGCTATGCCGACGGCGATTCGGCCGCCTTCTTCGCCTCCGGCATCCTGCCGGACGGCACGGTCACTGCGCGCGCGCAGAGCCCGGTGGTGAACTACACTTACCAGCGCACGCGGCCGATCCTGGAGCGCATGCGCCGGGCGGGCAACGTCGATCCGCGCCATGGCGCCAGGGTGCGTTACGCCAATCCGGTGACCGGGAGCTGGGTGATGCCGACCATGGGGGCGCAGCTCGCGCTGCTGCCACAGGGGTTTGCCGGTGAACGTTATCGCGCGACCGACGGCACGATTTTCGTTTGTGTCGAGGGCGAGGGCGTCACCCGGATTGCGGACAAGGAGTTCGCATGGAGTCCCGGCGATGTTTTCGTCGCCCCGTCGTGGCAGCACTACTCGCATGCGGCATCGCGCGATTTGGTGCTGTTCTCGATTTCCGATCGGCCGGCTCAGGAAGCCCTGGGCATCTGGCGCGAAATCAACTGACTCTACGAGGACGCCTGCTCCTGTCAGGCCGACGATCGCAGGGGGTGCGGTGGCCTTCCCGCAGGTCCCACGTCAGTGGTCTATCACGCGTCTGCCTCGTCTAGAGCGGGATGCGTTCACGTTGAAGCGCCTCCCGCTCGGGCTTCTTCTGCGCATCCGTCGCGGACTGCGCTCGACGACGGATGCGCGGTGATTTTGCGCATGATCTTGGCCGAAAAGTCTGCAACTTTACGGGATCATGCGCTGGGACCGCCTCAATCCACGTCGCCGTGGTGCGGCTTGCCGATGTGATGCTGGGCATAAAGCTCCAGCCCAAGTTGCGCGACCAGATTGAGCTGCGTCTCGAGGAAGTCGATGTGCTCCTCTTCGTCGTGCATCAGTTTCTCGAAAAGGTCGCGGCTCACGTAATCCTTGACGCCGTGACAATGGGTCGCCGCTTCCTGATAGAGCGCCCGTGCCGACATTTCAGACGCCAGATCGCAGTCGAGGACCTCCTTGACCGTCTGGCCGATGTGGAGCGGGTCGAGCACCTGCATGTTGGGGAAACCATCGAGAAAAATGATGCGAGCGACGAGCTTATCGGCGTGCTCCATCTCCTCGATCGACTCCTTGCGCCACGCCTTCGCAAGGTCCCTATATCCCCAGTTGTCCAGCAATCGATAATGCAACCAGTACTGATTGATGGCCGTAAGCTCGTGGCGCAAGCCCTTGTTCAGGTATTCAACAACCTGTGCATCTCCGCGCATGACTTAAATCCATCTGTTCCAGCTGTTCGTGTCGTTGCCTACTTTATAGCAATTCTAGATTTTAGCAATTCTAAATTTTAGCTGTTCTAATGTTTGAGCCAGGTCGCAGTCGTCGGCCAGGTCGCAGTCGTCGGCACCCTCGAGGTGAGGCCCCCGCCAATCCCGCCTGAGCGAGAGCGCGAAACTGGCGTCGTCGCCAATGCCGACAGCAGCTACCCGGAGGGCGACCTTATTCCAGTTCTGGGAACGCGGCCTCACCGCCGCGCCAGAGCAATGTTGCTTGAATGCTGAGGGCTGACCCGATCGATCTACGACGGACCGTTGGCGAAGTTGGCTTGCAGGGGTTGCGTTTCGGCAACGAGCAGCGCCTCGTCCAAGATCCTGCGGATAGTCCTTGCGCAACGGCCGCACTCCGCACAGCAACCAAGGCAGCGATAGACCTCGCTGGTGCCACGCACTGCATGCTCGCTGGTAACGGTTCGGACCTGATGATCCGAAATCACGTTGCACGAACAAACAATCACCGCCGCGTTCCTCCTCGCGAAGCCAGCCAGACAGCTTTTCATTATCAGGGGACCGGCGGATCGCACTTTCCATTGCCACGGTGTGGAGCGGGCGGGCAAGTGGTTTCAAATGAAATCGTTCTAATCTGTGAGGACGCTATTCAAATCTGTTATGCCCCCTCGGAATACCTTGATTCCGCTGTGATTCTGCACCGAACCTCATCGCCGCCCCGCGGCGCGGGCAGCGCGTGAACTGTGGACGACGGCGGTCGACGCGCGCACGATCAGCCCGGCGCCCGTTCGTTTCCTGCCCATTGGCAACCGACACCCGCCCTCGTTCTCGTCACACGTTCAGGCCAGTCATGTGCCATCGGCGGCCGGGCGAGCGGGCGTGGACCGTGGGACTTCTATCCGCTAGGCGAAGCTTCGCTGTCCCGCCTGAGAGAGGATCGACGATGACCGCCATTGGAGTGAGCGCCGAAATTTTCTGCGATATTTTCTCCACCGCTCAGATGCGGCGTATTTTCGGCGACGAGAACCGCGTTCAAGCCTATCTCGACATCGAGGCGGCGCTTGCCCGCGTCCAGGCGCGTCTTGGCATCATCCCGCAGCGAGCGTGCGATGAAATCGTCAAGCATTGCGACGCGCGGAAATTCGACTTTGCGAAAATCAAACGGGACACCGAGCGGATCGGTTACCCGGTGTTGCCAGTTGTGGAGCAACTGGTCGCCGTGTGCGCCGATGGCCTCGGCGAATGGTGCCACTGGGGGGCGACGACGCAGGACATTACCGATACCGCGACCGTCATTCAGATCCGCGACGCGCTTGGCCTGGTCGAGGCCGACATGGGTGCGATCGCGGATGCGCTCGCTGTTCTCGCCGAACGCTATCGCGATACGCCGATGGCGGGCCGCAGCAACCTGCAGCAGGCCGTGCCGATCACCTTCGGCTACAAGGCCGCGACTTGTCTCGCAGCGTTCGAACGCCATCGCCAGCGCCTGAAGGAAATGCGGCCACGCGTTCTGGTTGGCGAATTCGGCGGAGCGGCGGGAACACTGTCCTCGCTCGGCGGACGTGGCCTTGAAGTCCAGGCCGCGCTGATGAAAGAGCTTGGACTGGGTCAACCCGAAATCGCCTGGCACACGCAGCGCGATCGCATCGCCGAGGCCGGCTGCTTTCTCGGCCTCGTGACTGGGAGCTGCGCCAAAATCGCTTTCGACGTGAAGCTGATGATGCAGACCGAAGTCGAGGAACTGTTCGAGCCTTTCCATGCCGGGCGCGGCTCATCGAGCACGATGCCGCAAAAGCGCAATCCGATCTCCTCGGTCTACATTACCGCGATCGCCGCGCTGGTTCGTCAGCACGCCGCGGCGCTGCTCGATGCCATGGTCCAGGACCATGAGCGCGCCACCGGGCCATGGGAGATCGAATGGATTGCGGTGCCGGAGATTTTCGGCCTCGCCGCCGGCGCGTTATCGCAGACGCGCCTCTTGGTCTGTGGCCTCCAAGTCGACGCGAAGAAAATGCGCGCCAATCTCGACATCACGCGCGGCCTCATTGTGTCGGAGGCGGTGATGATGGCACTCGGGCCGCACGTCGGACGTCAATACGCCCACGACCTTGTCTATGCGGTGTGTCGCGATGCGGCGGCGACCGGCCGGCCCCTGGCGGATGTTCTCGCCGAGAACACGCAGGTGACGGCGCACCTCGACCGGCCCATACTCGAAAGGCTCTGCGATCCGGCCAATTACCTTGGCGAGGCCGGCGTCATGGTCGATCGCGTGCTGGCGTTGCGGCGCAAGCAAGTCTGAGTGCAGGCCACCCGCAGTCATGGCGAAAATCGCTTCATTGTACGTTACCGGCGATCGTCCGAGGGGAACGGCAGCCCGATAGCGCTTGGCAGTTCGCCGCCTGAAGCGGTGTCATTCGGGCCGGAATTCGTTTTTGCGGCCGCAGCGAGGCCCACATCCATAGGAAGCACAAAAACGATTTGAATGGTTGCTCGGTTTGATTGCCAGCGCATTGCGGACGGCAGCGAAGAAGAACCAACCATTTGCTGCTTTTCAGCGCTCCGCCGTCGCTCCGGTCCGCCGCCCTCATAACCGTCAGCCACGAATATCGGAAAACGAGAGATCGAGTTTGCATTTGACGATCTCGGCGACTTGGATAGATTAACGCGGACGACTGGCTGAAGGCGGCTTCTTCAGGTTTGTACAGGTTCGTGAATTGGCCGCGACCGCCCTGGGTGGATGGGGGTTCACCCGGGGGGCAATAAAAGGCAGTTGTCGGGGGGTGGGCATGTCGCATTTTCTCGGTCTTGTCCGAGCGCTTGCTGTTGTCTGCGCGAGCGGCGTGTTGCAGCAGTGCTCGTTCGTGGACAGCAGCATTGACAGCCGGTTCGGGCAAATCAACCAAAGTTCGGCAGATGCCCGCAATCGATCGATTTTGCTGAACATCGTTCGGGCGAGCCACAACGATCCTTTGAATTTTGTCGCCGCAGCGCGGATAAGCGGTACTACCCAGGCGCAGATGTCTGCCGGCCTGCCGTCCTTCCTGCTCGGGCCATTTCCGATCGCGACCGGGGCGCCGTTTTTGACCAGTATTCTTGGGGGAACCACTCAATCAGTAGTAGAGCCGACGCTGACCCGGAACGTCCAGTTCGGCAACAACACCCTTAACGCCGGAGCCAACGCCGCCAATTCATTCGACATGACGGTGCTCGAGTCGAAAGATTTCTATAACGCGCTGTTGAGCCCGGTCGATCTGCCGACGCTCTATTTCTTCGTCCGTCAGGGATACGAGCCAGAACTTCTGTTCTGGTTGTTTGCCGATGCCGTCCGCGAAACCGTCGGCGGCAAGACGCTGGAATATCGCAATGAGCCTCTGGAACGCTGCGAGATAGTGCCTCCGGTCGGGCAACGCTGTTTCCGCGATCTCGTCGGCGTCGCTGTCGCCGCAGGACTGAGTGTTGAAATCAAAACCATCGTCACCCAAGAGCGCAGCGGGGGCGGCGGGGGGGAAAGGGCTTCGTCGGGGGGACAGGGTGGCCCGAATCTCGGCTCTGGCAGCACAGGAGGCACGACCTCCAACGGACGCAACGGTCTCACGACGACGATTTTTGGACGCTTGTGTTTCGATCCCGTTCTGGCGAGACGCAATAACCGCGACTACCCTCCTGAAATAAAGGAGCAGCTGTTCGGGTCAGTCGAAAATTTTCGGCCGTACTGCGGCACTTGGAAAGAAAAGCCAGCTGTCGATCGGAACGGAGCTACGGACACTCTGACCTTCGACGTCCAGGGCACCGAATACGGCAAGCTTCACTACGAGATCATCACGCGATCCACGTTTGGGATCTACCAATTCCTTGGCCGGATTTTGCGGGAACGGCTGGTCAATGAGGTCAAACTCGTCAATCGAATTGAGGCGCGCGAGGACAATCGCATTCTGGCGGTGAGGGCGGGCGTGAATACCGGCGGCTGTTTCGTCGATCTCGTGTTCAACGCCGAATATTATTGCGTCCCGAAGGATGGTGCCGAGCAGACCAAGCAAATCTTCAGCCTGCTTGCCCAGTTGCTGGCGCTGAAGACCCAGACCGGTGACCTCGCCATCACGCCCGTCGTTCGCGTTGCGCCGTAGCCTTGGGTAACCAACGTTTCGTTCCCGTCGAAGTCATTCCGGAGCGCCAGGCGGCGGCCCGGAATCCGAGGCCGCGCTCCTAGAGCGGGATGCGTTCAGTTTAATTCGTCTCCCGCTCGATCATGTTCTGCGCACCCGTCGCGGACTGCGCTCGACGACGATGCGTGTTGATTTTGCGCATGATCTTGTCCGAAACGTCTGCAACTTTACGGGATCATGCGCCAGATTTCCGCATTGGGGATTCCACGCTCCATCATCGGCCGATCGCTTCGCCCCGGGATGACGATCACGCGGCTCACATCAGCCCGGCAGCGAAAGCGGTCGCGTGCGGAACACGGTCTGCCACTCCAACAAATCGGCCATCATGATGTCCGAAACTTTCTCGAACCGGTCGGCGACCCGGGACAGCACCGCTGGTTCTTTGGCGAGGATTTCATCGATGGCCTTGAGCCGTTTTGCCGTTCGCTCCGATTGCTCGGCGACTGTCTTGAAATCTCCCTGTACATGGATGGCGCCCAGCGCCGCGCCAAGCGTCGGCAGCAGTGCGGTAAAAAAGGTCAGCGTTTTCAGGACCCAGTGATCCGGGTCGTGGTCTTGAAGTCGAAAACCCGTCAGCCATGCGAGCACGGTGCCGGCAATGAACACGAGGCAGATCAGCGCCGTTAGGTAGAAGAGCCTCTTTCCCCATAAGTGCATGTGCTCGTCGAGCCTCTGCCATGCGCTTTGCCCCGCTCTCGTGAAAGCTGAGCTGCTCCTGGATTTCGGTTGAACGCACAACGTTTCGCAGGATGTCGATGTATTGGGAATCTCAGGGCCCGGTCAGGCACTGGAAGCCGCCGCCGGAGCGCCCATGCGTACCAGTTGACCCAGTCCTGCTCATCGACGTTCAGCCCACGGCTCGGGCGATCGATCGGGCCGCCAAGACCCACGGGTGTCAGGATGCGCATCTGGCGCAGGCACTCGGCGAGACGGCGATATTCAAGCCACCGGCGATGCCATTGCCGGCGATAACCGTGGGACCACACTCGCAGGATCGCGAAAATGATCAGCACTTCAGGAACGATGATTGCGAGTTTCCAAGTTACATCCTCCAAGAACACGCCAAAGAGCGCCAGCATTACGGCGAGCGCGGCGAACGAGTATGTAAAGATATAGGCGCCGCGATAAATGAGCGAGTAGTAGACGGCGAGGTGATCCGCAGCGCTGAACGCAGGGAGCAGAATGTTTTCGAGGCTCCGATATTGGGCGCGATCCGGTGGCAGTTGCTGGAAATATGGCTCCCATTGTCTGCGGGAGTCCTCAAGCGCGGGCGGCAGCCGGAAGTTGCTCCATCTGATCGGCACTCCGGCAAAAATCCGCCGGAGCAGCGGAAAGAACGGGGAGAAGTTCCAGCGCCGTTCCCGCTCGGCGAGGTACTCGCGAAGAGCGTTTTTCTCATCTTTCGGGGTAGGTGGTGCAAAGCTTTCCGTGACAACCTGAGCAATATCGGCAGGCTCGGTAGGAGCAAAGCAATCACGGACGCGCACAAAGGTCTGCCCCGACGGCACGTTGCCGAGACGGGAAGCCGCAAGCTGGAGTGCATCCGGGCGGCCCGGGTCGATCCATACGACCGGCAGACCGTCGGCGATGGCACGGTTGGCAATCTGCCCGGTGCCACCGACCCCTTCGGCCTCCTTGCCATCCCAGATGACGATCAGAAGGTCGATATTGGAAAGCATACCGAAACCGGCGGCCTCATACGCGCGGGGACGCTCGTCCGGAGCGCCGTCAAGTTCGAATATGGAGGATGAAAGCGAAAGCAGCCGCTCAAAGGCCGCGCGCGAGTCCGCACTTTCGAAGTCCTTGGCATATTCGTTTCGGTTGAAAGGCAGCACCGATTCAAGCGCAAACCCTGCAGCCAGCCCAGCTTCGGCAACAATGCGATCAGAGCCTTCGGCCAGCGACGAGATGACAACCAATTCCACCGCCGCGCTGTCTACGCCAACTGGAACCTGGGCTGACGCGGTTCTTTCGAGCGGTGAAGCGCCGGCTGCGGATACGAGCCTGCTCCTCGGCCAGCATGCGGACCGCGCTCGCGGCGGTCCCGAGAATGAGATCAACGGCAGCACGGACCGGCGGCAGCGATTGTGCTGGCAGCTTTGGCGGGACCCGATGGCCACTGATCCCGACGCGAAGGCGGATGCGCGGAGGCATCGGACGCAATAAAGGGTGCTTTGCATGGAAATACATTCGGCATCCTCAAGAAAACACCTGGACTGACAAGCCGCGCACCCCATCATGTCACCGTGCGCATGCTGGATTATGATCGCCGGCTCTCTTTTACGCGCCACCATACACGGGAGAAGGCCTCATGGACGATATGCCGGATGACGTATCGCAATGGTGCGCTCGCGACCGCCACCTGTTTGGCGGGGGACCGAAGCAAATCCTCGCGCTCGATGGAGGCGGGGTTCGCGGTGCGATCACCATCGCGTTCCTGGAGAGGATGGAGCAGATACTGGACGGTGCCGCCGGACGCGATGTGCGGCTCTCGGACTATTTCGACCTGATCGGCGGCACCTCGACGGGGGCCATCATCGCCGGCGGGCTGGCGCTCGGCTTTCGGGTGCGGCAAATCCGGGAGTTTTATCTTCAGCGCGCCAAGCTCGCGTTTCGACCGCGGCGGTGGCACTCGCTGCGCCGGCTGAGAGCAAAATTCGACACCCGCGGCCTGCGTACCGAAATCCAGAGCATTATCGGCGATTGCACCCTCGGCGACGAGGAGCAGCTGAAAACGGGTCTATGTATCGTCACCAAGCGCCTGGATACCGGGAGCACCTGGATCGTTACCAACAGTCGAAGAGCGCCGTACTGGGAAACGCCAGCTCCCGTTCCACCGATGGCCACCCCGGAATTCATCGGCAACAAACATTACCAACTTGCTAATCTCGTTCGCGCCAGCACGGCGGCGCCCTCCTATTTCGATGCCGAGTTGCTGCCGATCATCGAAGGCATGGAACCATTACCCCGTGTCGTGACGGCGCCATTCGATCATCCCTGGATTGTTCGGGTGGCGCAGGCTGGCGCCGAGTATGTCGGCTTGCGAAAGAAAACGAAGCATAATCTGGACGGCTACGGCCTTTTTATCGACGGAGGCGCGAGTCCTTATGGCAATCCGGCCCTTGCGCTCCTTCTCGTCGCCTCGCTCAAGCCGTTCGGCCTGAAATGGACGCTTGACCCGAGCCAACTCACTCTCGTCTCGATCGGGACCGGACTCTTCCGCTCGAAGGTCGATTACCAGAAAATACGAATTCTTTGCGCTGCCACGCCTTGCCTATCGCACGCTGCTATCAGTCATGTCCGACGCCGACCTGCTGACGCTCGCCCAGATGCAATGGCTTGGAGAATGCGACGCGCCTTGGACGATCAATAGCGAGATCAAGAAACTTATTGGTGACGGTCCCCCGAAAGGGAAACTGTTCCGCTACTTCCGCTACGATGTTCGATTGGAACAGAAATGGTTGCGCGACAAGCTCGGAGACGTCGAGGTTACGGTTCATGGCGTCAAGAAGCCGGTTCGCGCGCTGGAGACGACAGAACTCGACGGACTTCGCCTGATGGATGATCCCGCGCTGATCGAGCCGCTGTATCATCTCGGTCAGGCCGCGGCGAAACACCAGGTTAACGATCAGTATTGGGAGAACATCGCGCAACTGCCTGCGCCGCCCGGTCAGAGCTGATTACGCTCGCCTGTCCCGCCGCGGGCTTCAATCCCGGGGGCTGATTCTTCCCGGCACACCCGATCGGCGTCATCAAAATTGCACAGCGCCGCCGCGACGCCTTCAAAAAAAAGTCGGCCCGATGCTGTCCTGTAGCGTTCCACGGCACGCGATTGCGTGCCGGCGCAGCTGGAGAGTGACATGCGTCGTGGCGTCCTGGTCGGAATGCTCGTCCTTATCGGCGTGATCGCGGCCGGAACGGCTCGCGCGACCGAGTTTGCATCGACTGATGCCGTCTTGCGCTGGATCAATGGCTACCGGTTGAGGCCCGAGCTCACGCGTGTGCCGGCGGCTATTCGCACGCTGAGCCGCTTGGATGCGTTTCGTGAAACCGAAAACTCGGCCGTCTATGTCGGCTTCCTTGCCGGCGTGATCGGGGCCAACCCACTGAAAGCGGATGAACTCATTTCCGCCATGCTCACGATCAAGCCGGAAGATCACTGGGTGCTGGTGCGCGCAATCGCGTATTCGGGGGCGCCGGACTGGCGCGACCTGTTGCGCCATTACGCCGACCGCATGCCGTCCCGAGCGCTGATGATCGCAAAATATACCGATGGCAAGCTTCCCGTCCTGGACGACCTCTCCTACGAAAAAAGCCCGTCGACGTTCGACAAATTCAAGCACTATTCCGCGGCGGTGGGTGATTTCGTGACCGGACACAAGGCCGATGCTCCGGTGAAACTCGAACCGAACTCGGAGGTGCTCGACACGTTGTGGGGCTACTATTTTGCCACCGCTGAATACGGCCCGATCTCGCGCATTGTTCGCCTGTTGCCTTTTTCCAAGGACAAGAACAGCACCGATAAGCTGACCGTCGGCAGCATGGCGAAATACACTCTCGCCAGCAATGCGGGACACGACCGCCCGTTGCTCGCTATGCTCAAACAGGAGGCAAAGGGGCAGCCGGCCGAGATCAAGCCGATTCTCAACGATGTCATCGAAGCCGTGGAAACAATGGAGATCGCACGCATTCGCAAGGAAGCTTTGGCGGCCATCGACGATCTCAAGCGCAAGGGACCGGGCGACAAGCGCGACCTTTCCACTTGGGGCCAGGTCGGCGAGGGGGCGGTTGCGCTCGGCTGCGTGGCCGCCGCCGCAACCGGGCAGCTCGAGCTCGGGATTCCTTGTGTCGTCGGCGGCGCGGTGTCGTCAGCCGCGCTCACCTACTGGACCAAGGATTGACAAGGCTCTTTTTACGCCGCCAACTTTTTGGAATGTGCGCTCCGCGGGGTGGAACGACGACATGCGCCGATGCTTCCCATGGCTCCGCTGTATCCTATCGAGTATAACGGCCATGGCGAATTGATGGCGAAGGCTGGGTGCCAGCCGGTCCCGCGTCTCGCCAAGCGGCATGGAGACTGCAAATGCATTACCGCGTGGCAGCATGCTTGGGCATCCTGATTGCGCTCGCGACACCGGTTCGGGCGCAGACGGCGCAACCCATCCAACTTGCGCCGGGTGCCGAACAGGCGGTCCCGGCCGGAACATTGCTGGTTGGGCGTGCTGGCGGCCATTCGGAAACGTTCTCGCCGGAGCGAATAGCCGCACTTGCAGCGTTCACGCAGCGCGCCCCACTCGGGCCCCGGGCCGGGGACCGCGAGAACGAATGGACGGGTCCGCTGCTTTGGGACGTTCTCATGGCTGCCGGCGTTATCGACGCGTCGCGACCACGCGATCAAGTGAATGTAGGAGTGCGGGTCACCGGTGCGGACGGCTATGCGGTCCTGATCGCACTCGGTGAAATCTCTCCGAATTTCGCGGACCGCAAAATCCAATTGGCCGACCGGCTCAATGGGCAGCCGCTTCCCAATCATGGCTTGCGACTCGTCGTTCCCGGCGATCTCCTGGGCGGCCGCTCGGTGCGCGATGTGGTGCGCGTCGCAGTCGAATGAATGTGCATCAGGACGGCTTGGCAGAGGGAGACACGCTCAAGGCGAGCAGCGTCTGTCCGACTTGCTTCAGACAGTCGGCCGGAACGCCGAACAGCAACGCGGCGGTGCCGATCTCAAGCATCAGAAAAGGCCGATCCTGATCGTCCTGGCCGACATCGACCGCGCTGACCGGCAATGGAATCGCCGCGCGTGGCGGGGCATCATTCGCCGAAGGCTGCCGCCGTCTGGCCTCGCAACTCAGGTGCAGGAGCATGCTGACCATATACTGCACATCCTCGGCGCGAAGGCAGATGCGAACCGGATGCTCTTCGCTGCTGACGATGCGCACGGCGATAGCCGCACCATCCATTGCCACTTCGCCGTCAAGGCGAAGGATGGGCGAAGGTCCGTCCTCACACTCTGCCATGCCCATGGTCTCCCGGCGTAATCGTTATTTCGCGACCTCGCAAAACGTCCCGGCGGCGCGGGCGGCAGCCCGGCCCCGGACGGAGTGCCACCAACGGTCAAGTGCATCCCGTCGACAGGGGATGCGGACATTCATGCCGCCGGAGTGTTTGATCCAAGACGTGAAGCGATGTTCGGGGACTGCGATCAACACCGGGATGTCCGCATCGAGCGCTATCTGGATGAGATCGATCAGCCCGCGGCCGTCTGCTTCCAGTTTTCCGAACCGGTTGACGATCACGAGATCGGCGCCCTCGGCAATCGCCCCCTCAATCCCCGCAGCGATGTCGGCGAGCCATTTTGTATCCAGCCGGCACTCCGCAGCTCCGTGACCGCGATCGTGATGGGCGCTGGTCAATTGTTGGGCAGGGAACATCACTGCGCCAAGCTCGCCCTCGAGGTCGTGGGCGCGGCCCTTCTGCACCAGTCCCACAGGGCGAAACCCCGATCGGCAGAGCGCCTGCGCAAAGTCGAGGAGCAGCCCGTCGGGGTCGTCGCCAGCGGAAAAAGCCAACGCGCCCACGTCGCATTCGGCATCGTACATCCGCCATCTCCGCGTTATATTCATGAGAATATATCGAGTCATGGCGGAGGGGAAACGATTCTTCGCCGCACCGAAGACGAGCACTTATCGCGCCGATCCACGGTGTTCCATCGTAATGAACGAGGTCGGTCGACTGGGCGCTATATGTGGTACAATATCGCGGCAGCCGAAGTTCTCGGTCTGTCGGTCGCATTCCAAGTCAGCCGGAGGGTCAACATGCAGTTCAGGGCGCCAGCGATCGCTGTTCTGGGTGTGGCAGCTCAATGTGCGTCGGCCGTCGCGCAAGCGCCGCCTTCGCCCGCGCCGGCCCGGCCGGCGGCTACGAGAACAGTCGTTGCCGCCGCAAAGCTCGCGACGGTGACGGACAAGCCGCTGATGTTTCGGGCGGTGGGCCTCACGCTCGCGCCCGGAAACCGGGAGAATGCTTCGGGCGCAGATAGCATCTTGTACCAGGTCTCGGGATCGACCGAGGTCGCAACCGGCACCGACATCAAGACGCTCAGCCCTGGAGAGGGCGTGTTTGTCCCGGGCGGCGCGAAGACATCGCTTTATGCGCGCAGCACCGAACCTTCGGTGCTGATCGATTTCGTTCTCTCGCCGGTTACGGATGCCAATCGCCCGGTAACACGGCGGGATATCGAGAAGGAGCTATATCGGACCAATGAAGCCATTCCGAACCTGAAACCTGGCAGTTACGACCTGAACTTGACCAGGATCACTTTCCCGGCCGGGATGCCGTCGAACGCGCCGCATCATCGGTCGGGAGCCGCGCTTTATTACATCGTGTCCGGATCCGGCGCCAACACGGTCGGGGGCAAGACGGAGTCCAAAGGACCGGGTACATGGATTTACGAACCATCCACGCTCGTGCATCAATGGGGTAACCCGGGGGACGTCCCGATGACGTTCCTGACTTTCAACATCAACCAGGAAGGGGTACCGGCGGTCATTCAAGACCCACCCGCTCGGAGCCAATAGATCACGTTAGCGCATGATCCCGTAGAGTTGCAGACTTTTCGGCATCATGCGCTAGTGGCAAAGCGCTGAATTCGTTGGCACGCCGCCGCCCCTTCCGGGTCCGCGGTCCACGGCGACGCCACGCAAATAGACCGCCGCGATTTTCCGCGTGTTGGTGATGTCGTCCAGCGGATTGGCATCGAGCACGATGAAATCCGCGCTCTTGCCCGCCTCCAGCGTTCCCGCGTCGAACATGCCGACGAATTGCGCCGAATTGCGCGTCGCCATGACGATCACCTGCATCGGCGTCATGCCCGCGGTCACCAGATCGGCGAGTTCGAAATGCGGCCCCAGGGCGAGTTGCCGTCGGTCCCAAGCACGAATGGAATGCCCGCTGCATTCAGTTTGGCGGCGTTCCGTGCCTGGATCGCGAAAGCGGCCTGCGCCTGCGGATTGTCGATGTTGCGCTGCTCGAGCGCAGCCATCTCGGCGTCCGACATGCTCGGTCGCAGCCAGCTCAGATCGACCTTCACGCCGCGATCCGGCAGATTTGGGTTAACGATGAGATTTGGGCGCTGCTTGAAGAGCTTCAGGCCTTCCTCGTCGATGTCCTTGTCACGAACGCTGTGCGCGAAGGCATCGACCCCGGCGCGTAACAGCCCTTTCGCATCCTCGAGCTCGCGAATGTGAGCCGTGACCCGCAGCCCATGTTGATGAGCCTCGTCGATGACGGCGCCATATACGGCGGGCGTCAGCTTTTCGTTGTGCCGCGGCTTCCAGTCATCCACGTAGACCTTCACGATGTCGACCTTCTCAGCCGCGAGTTCGTCCACCGCCTTGCGGCCCTCAGCCTCCGTCGAAATCCAGTACGGCGCCGTCGAACAGCCCGGCAGGGGCGAGCTGATTCCACGCCCGGCGCTGAAATAGCGGGCGCGGCCCGGCACGAACTCGTTACGCATCGCCAACAAGTCGGCCGAGTCATCCTGGCCGAGGCTCATCATCGCGCTCACGCCGTAATACGCCCGCCGTTCCAAATCGATCGCGAGGGCGGCGCGTGTGTGACTGGGATGGACATGAGTGTCGACCATCGCCGGCATCACGGTTTTGCCCGCGAGGCTCACGTGCGTGGCGCCAGCGGGCACCTGAACAGCACTGCCTGTTCCGACTTGCGTGAGTTTTGCGCCCTCCATCACGATCGTGCCATTCTCAATGGTGCGGCCATCACCCACGATGATCCGGGCGCCCTCGAAGGCCGTGACATCAGGCGCCTGCCCATGGCCCGGAATAGTCAATCCGGCAACGGTGGCAACTCCCAAAGCTGTCGCAATGGCGATCGGCTGCACGCGCATCGAAACCTCCCGTCGAATGCTCACGCGGTATTCGCGGTGTGTTAACTGAACGGCCGCCTCAGGCAACCTCGATCATCTCAAGCGCGGCACGGCCGAACGGGCCGTAGGGATTGTTCAGCGTCTCGCCGACTTCGAAGTGGTTGTAATCGGCCGCGACGATGAGTTTTACCGGCTTGCCTGCCGCCTTGAGGGCGGCGGCAAAATCGCGCGTCTGGCGTTGGAATTCCGGCGTTTCCAGCGTGCCGTGGAGAAGCGTCACCGGGCAGCGGATGAATTCGAGATGGCGTTGCGGGCTGAGCGCATGCTCGATCGCATCAGTGAATTTTACGTAGCCGGAGCGCGCGGAAAGCCGTGCCGGTTTGAGATCGTAAATGCCCGAGCACAGTGTCGCGCCTTTGACCAGGTCGGGCGGGAGGTCGAATTCGTTCTGCCAGTCGGTGATCAGCACGCAGCCTCCGAGATGGGCGCCTGAGGAATGCCCGACGACATAGATGCGGCGTGGGTCACCGCCGAACCCGGTCGCATTCTTCGCGACCCAAGCGACGGCACGGCGGACTTGCGCAATCATCGGCATCAGGTCGCCGCCGCTTTCGATCACATTGATGAAATCAGGCACCGCGAAATGGGCGCCGGCGTGCACCAAGGTCTCGGCGCCATAGGCGGAATCCCGGGCATTGTTACCGCGCCAGGCACCGCCGTGCACGAAGACGACGACCGGCGCGTTGCCGACCGTCGTGGGATAGAGATCGAGCATCTCGATTGCGCTCTCGCCATAGGCGAGGCGGCGCGGAGCCCCAAGACGCATTCGCACGACATCGCTGTTGCTTGCGCGCCGGCGGCTGAGTTGGTCCCGGTTCGGCGCGTAGGCGGCCTGATCGTAAGCGCGGTCAAGCGTCGCCTGGTCCATGTCGAGCCACACGGCCGGATTGGCGGCGGCACGGGCCGCCGGTTCGGCGCGTTCCGGCGCGAAAGAGCCGGCAGCGTCGGCCCCGGCCGCCACGCCGCCGGCGTGGCCCCCGACACGCCCATCGCCGCCTCCGCGCTCCACCGATTTCCTCCTCGCCACACTCATCCGCGGCACGCGTGCTGTGCTCAGTGCTGATGTTCTGGCACGGTGAGCGGTTTTCCGGACTCGGCCACGGCGACGACCAAAACCTTGGCCGGTTCCGTCATGCTAGCATTGCGCGACACGGCATGAAGCTGGTTTGGCGCTTCGTAAAAGGTCTCGCCTTTTCTCAGCACCCTCTCCGGACCGTCGTCGAGCTTGATGACGTAAGCGCCCTCCAGCACATAGCCGAAATTATGCGCCGTGGGATGACGGTGCGGCCCAGAGCCGCCGCCGGGCGGAATGTCGAGTGTGATCATCGTCACCTCGTGCCCGGGAAATTCCGCGATCGCGCGCTGCATCAGCTGGGTCACCTTGGTGGGAGGCATCGGTTGCTGGGCCGCGACGACACCGAGGCCGAATGCTGCGGCAAGCGCGGCAATGCCCACGCCTGCGATTGAAATCTGTGCCAAATGCTTCACCGCATCCTCCTTGCGTTTTGGACGATCGAGTGTGTCCTGCGGGTGTTCCGCAGTCTAGCCGAGACTGAGCTCCTGGAAAAAATCATTGCCCTTGTCGTCGATCACGATGAAGGCGGGGAAATTCTTCACCTCGATGCGCCAGATCGCCTCCATGCCGAGGCTCGGCAAACTCGACGGTCTCAACTTTTTTGATGCAGTGCTCGGCAAGGTTTGCGGCGGCTCCGCCGATCGAGGCGAGATAGAAGCCGCCGTGCTTCTTGCAGGCCTCGCGCACCTCGCGCGAGCGATTGCCCTTGGCAACCGTGACGAGCGACCCGCCCGCGGCCTGGAAGGCATCGACAAAGGAATCCATGCGGCCGGCGGTGGTCGGTCCGAATGCCCCGGAGGCGTAACCCTGCGGAGTTTTGGCGGGGCCTGCGTAATAGACCGGATGCTCCTTGAAATAGGCCGGCAGGCCCTGTGCCTGTTCGAGCCGCTCGCGCAGTTTCGCATGCGCGAGGTCGCGCGCGACAATCATCGGACCGCTTAGGGAAAGCCTTGTCTTGATCGGGTATTTCGTCAGCGTGGCCAGAATGTCGCGCATCGGACGGTTGAGATCGATCTCGACCACATCGCCGCCGAGCTTCGCCGCGTCGACATCGGGAAGATATCGCGCAGGATTATGTTCCAGCTCTTCGAGGAATATGCCGTCGCGCGTGATTTTGCCGAGCGCCTGCCGGTCGGCCGAGCAGGACACGCCGAGGCCGACCGGCAGCGACGCCCCATGCCGCGGCAAGCGGATGACGCGCACGTCATGGCAGAAATATTTCCCGCCGAACTGGGCGCCGACGCCCAGCGACTGCGTCATGCGATGGACGTCCTGCTCCATGGCAAGGTCGCGGAAGGCATGCCCGTCCGGCGAACCCGCCGTCGGCAAGCTGTCGTAATACTTGGTCGAGGCAAGCTTGACGGTCTTCATCGTCAGCTCCGCGGAAGTGCCGCCGATCACGATGGCGAGGTGATAGGGCGGGCAGGCCGCGGTGCCGAGCGTCAGCACTTTTTCCTTCAGGAAAGCAAGCATTCGGTCGCGCGTCAGGATCGCGGGCGTCGCCTGGAACAGGAAGGATTTGTTCGCCGAGCCGCCGCCCTTGGCGATGAACAACAGCTTATAGGTCGACTGCGCGTCACCACGCCCCTCCGCGTAGATTTCGACCTGCGCCGGCATGTTGTC
The DNA here is from genome assembly GCA_963844635.1 of uncultured Alphaproteobacteria bacterium. Classification (GTDB taxonomy): domain Bacteria; phylum Pseudomonadota; class Alphaproteobacteria; order Rhizobiales; family Xanthobacteraceae; genus JAJPKK01. Next base: position 1,041,375 of record CAWJPD010000003.1, on the reverse strand, counting down.
CCTGGTGTTGACCTCCTCGAACATCGTGATGGGGGCGAGCTGCGAGTAGCGCAGGTTCCTTCGCAAATAGGCGTCGCGCGCTCCCTCGGCGAGCGCCGCTTCGTCTTCGCCGTCGGTCCATATCAGCCGGCCTTTGCGTCCGACGATGATGGCAGTGCCGGTGTCCTGGCACATCGGCAGCACGCCGCCCGCGGCAATATTGGCGTTCTTGAGAAAGTCATAGGCAACGAAGCGGTCATTATCAGACGCCTCGGGATCATCAATGATGGCACGGAGCTGCGCGAGATGCGCGGGACGCAGCAGGTGATTGATGTCGGTGAACGCGGCCTCGGCAAGGGACCGCAGCGCCTCGCGGGGGACGACGATCACGTCCTCGCCCACCACCTTCTCCGCCCGCAGGCCGTCTGTCGACAGCTTGCGGTAGACGGTCGCATCCGCGCCGAGCGGAAACAGCGGCGAATGCCGATAGGGAGGGGACTGATCGGACAACCGTACATTCATGCTGGTGGGCTCACGTTTCGACGGACACGATTAAAGGGCGGACTAAAGTCAATCAACTCGATCGCTTGCGCACGGCCGAGACCTGCCGCAAACATCTTTCTCTTGGGATCAGCCGCTGCAGGATAACTGTTTCGCAGTCAGCTCATCAATGTCCACGGCTTGCCTATTCTCAACCAGGCCCGTGGTCACGACCCGCTTCCAACAGGCTCGCGGGGCGGCGACGGGTCGCGCGACGCGAAGCCGGGACGAACATGCGGAACATCACAGAAAGCACGCCATTTTGTCCATATAACCCCCGTCGATGTACGGGTTCCTGACACTATGGAGTTCGCTATGAAGCTGACCACACTCGCAGCCGTCGCGATGACGTGCGTCTTCGTGGGCGCACCTGCTTTCGCGCAGTCGCCGCCCGCGCCGTCCAGCCAACCTGTTCCGCAAACCACTGGGGTGCCGACCCAGCAGACAATCTCAGCCGCCGATTTCGTCAACAATGTTGCCATCAGGGACATGTTCGACGTTCAGGCAGCGCGTCTCGCTGAACAGAAAGGCGACCAGAACGGCAAAACGTTCGCTGGTCGGGAGATTTCCAATCATACCAAGATGACCAACGACCTGAAATCGATGGTGGATTCCAAGAAGCTGAATGCCGCCATCCCGACCGGCTTGACGAGCGAATACCAGCAGAGGATCGATCGACTCCAGAAGCTTTCGGGCATGCAGTTCGATGAAGCCTACGGCAATGAGGCGCTTCGAAACCACGAGAACCTGGCAGCTCTTTTCGACCGGTATGCCAAGAGCGGAGATAACGCCCAGCTCAAGCAGTGGGCGTTGAAGACAATTCCGGAAGTGAAGCAGCAGCTGAGCGACGCGGCGAAGTTGACGTAACGTTTGCAGGTGTTCTCGGCAGCGGTCCGACCCGCTATATCGCTATGATGAGGGCTACCGTCCGTTTTCCGTGCGGCAGCCGAGCATCCACGCCCTTGTTGACGAAGTGCCGTCTGCAAGGGCCTACGATTGAAGGTCATCGATTGTCTCTGCAGAAAGGGCTTCCACGTACCCGATCGTCACAGGAACTCACGTTTTGGTGAAGGCGTTGTCCTGGGACCGACGCCAATCATGGTTCGTCGATTTCTGTTCGAGTTGACATTTGACTGGCAGTGAACCTGACCAGGAGCGTGGCGTTCTGGGGCTGACACTCGTTGCCACAGAACTTGGGGCGATATTCGCCGGGGCAATCTTGCCGACTCCGCTCTATCCGCTTTATCGGCAGGCGTTCGGATTCTCTGCCTTTACGCTGACGCTGATCTATGCCGTCTATGTGCTCGGCAACCTGCTCGCTTTGCTGTTGTTCGGCAGACTGTCGGACCAGATCGGTCGTCGGACCGTGGGTTGGCCGGCGATCGCCTGCGCCCTGGCGAGTGCTGGAATCTTTGCAGCAGCATTCAGCACCGGGTGGCTGTTTGCGGCGCGCGCACTGAGTGGTTTTGCGACTGGTTTGGCCTCAGGTACTGCGACGGCCTGGATCGCGGAACTCTTTCGCAGCCGCGATACCGGCGCTGCTGCACGTCTCGCTGCGGCCGCAAATTTCTTCGGCTGTGCCGGAGGTCCCTTATTGGGCGGGCTGCTGGCGCAATTCGCTCCGGCACCTTTGCAAGTACCGTTTGTTGCCTATTCCCTGCTACTCTGCGCGCTCGCCGCCGCCCTTCCATTTGCGCGGGAGACGGTGACGGACCGAGACCCACAATTTTAACGAATTATCGTTGCGGCCGCGACTTGGAGTACCGCAAAAGATTTGTTTGCAATTCCTGGCTCCCGCGGCCACCGGATTTGCCGTCTTCGCACTTATCGGTTTCTATTCCGCGCTGATCCCTGGCCTGCTGCGCGAAAATCTGCATCTGTCCGCCCCTGCAATCGCCGGCGCCGTCGTATTCGAGCTGTTCCTGATAGCCGCTGTAGCGATTCTCACCAGCCCGCAGCTGACGAGCCAAATGGCGATGCTGAGTGCGCTGGCAGTGCTGCCGCCGAGCCTGTGGCTCTTGGTCGGCGCGGAGCTTGCCCAATCGCTGTCGCTGCTGCTCGCGGCTGCCGCGGCGGGCGGCGTCGCCGGCGGGCTCGGATATCGCGGCAGCCTGGAAGTCATTAACCGGATCGCGCCCACGGATCGGCGCAGCGAAGTCGTCTCGAGCTATATGGTCGTCCTGTTTGCCGGCAATTCAGTTCCAGTCATTGGGATTGGATTGCTGACCGCCATGAGTGGCGCGCTCAGCGCTCATGTTACCTTTGCCGTCGTGATCACCCTGATCGCGGGTGTCGCGATGGTCACCGGAATCAAATACACGGATCGCTGAGCAGGCCCCCTATGTGGCGGGCGCGTGACGCCCGGTCCCTCACGTGCCGGCCAGAGTTGCGGAAGTTGCGCGCCCGCAAAAATGTTTTACCTTGCAGCTGCAAGACAGGGAGAGTCGGATGCCGGAAGTGGTTTTCTATGCGCTGAGCGGCCGGTCGATCGAACAGAAGCGTGCACTGATCAAGGATTTCACCGAGGCCGTCGTAAAGAATTACAAGGTCGATGCGAGCGCGGTCACGATCACCATCGTCGAATCAGCCAAGGAGGACAAGGCGAAAGGCGGTATCCTCTTCAGCGACATGCCAGCGGCGGCGCCAAGGCCGTAACGGCTGCGTTACCAGGATGCGCCGAAACTGCCGGAGCAGGCTACCTCTTTGGTTGAGGCGTTCTGCGGTCGGCGCACGGCAGGGATGCCGGGGCACGTCCAAATTCACATTCTGTTCACCCTAACAAATTATTATGCTCGTGCCGTCGGTCGATGGCAGCTGGCCTCGAATGCTCAGGGAGGTCACGCGTACCAGGAAATGCCTGTACTGGGACACGCAATTGCCGAAAACGGCCGCTTGATGAGGTGCGGAAAGGGACGGCGATGCAACCGGCCAGGTCAGTGCGCGGACTCCTTTTGCGTGGACTATTTTCGTCCGCTTTGATCCTGACGATCGTGCCTGCGGCGATTGCAAGCGCCGTAGCGGTATACGTGCTGTATGCTGTGCAACCGGTGCGAGGACCGGAAGCCGTTGACCGGCTGACGCCGGTTGCAGTGCCTGGCGAGGAGATGTCTGCTGAACAGCGACGCGAGCTGACCCGCCAGATGCTCAAAGATCGGCGCGAGAACCCGCAGGTACCTGCCGAGGTGACACCCGCTCTCCGCCCGACCCCCCCGTCAGTGCCGCCGCAAGCACCGCGCCTGTGACCGCTCCCGCCGCCGCTTCTGTCGCGACAGAGACGAAGGCGCGCCCGGATCGCGCCGCCATGACGCCTTTGCCCGCCGGTCGGCCGCCGAGTGCGCGTTCCAAGGCCGAGGCCGCACCAGCCACGGTTGCTGCGCTGGCACCCCCCTCTTCCGCGCCGCCGCCTGGGCTGCCTCTCTCGACGCCCTCCGGCGCCGGAGCTGTCACGACACTGCCACCAATGGTTGTGAACGGCACGGCACCGGTTCAGTCCGAACCGACGCCTGCACCCCGCAGCTTGGCCGCGAACGTCTTCTCCTCGATTTCGTCATTTGCAGGAACCGCCGCGAACGCGACTGGAAACTCCGTGAATTGGGTGATCGCCCTTCCCGGAAAGGCGATCGCCGCCGGAGGAAAGCTGCTGGGCGGCGATGACGCTGGAACAAATCAGCAGTCGTCGTCAGCTACGGGCGCCAAGAAGAACGACCTGTAACGGCGGACGTAAACTCTGCTGCGCAGAGAATCACGCGTGTTGCTTACGCTTTCACCAGAGATGTCAGTATTGGGGCAGTGGCGGGCGACCCGACTGCGCTGGGTCGCCGTCGCCCACGGCGGAACACCGCACCTATCAAGACGTTAACGCTGCTTCGGTCGGGAGCGTAGAGGCGCACGGCCATAGAGGTAAGGACATGAGCGAAGTTTGGAAAACGAAATACGGCTCCCGGCGGGTCCGGCGAGATCCTCCTACGGTCACGGAAGCTGTTCTCGCCGCTAGCGGCATTACCAACGATCTGGAGGAACAGATCGTCATTGCCGCCGCTTTGATCGGCCTACCGTCGGAACAGGTCAAACCCGAGGTTTTGAAGGCGGCGGCACGACGCACCTCAATACGCAAGGACGTGAACACCGTCGCCGTGGTCGGCCGATCGGGTGCCCCGCGCGCCGTGGTGGTGGAGCGCAAGCCCAGCCGCCGTCAGCCGCTCGGAAAAGCCACGGGCCGCTGACGCATAATTCCAATTCAAGCTTGAATCGCACGCCTTCTAACGCGCTCTTTGGTTGTTAGCGAATGATCCCGTAAAGTTGCAGACTTTTCCGACAAGATCATGCGCAAAATCAATGATGATCGAGCGGGAGGCGATTTAAGCTGAACGCATCCCGCTCTAAGCGCATGATCCCGTAAAGTTGCAGACTTTTCGGACAAGATCATGCGCAAAATCAATGATGATCGAGCGGGAGGCGATTCAAGCTGAACGCATCCCGCTCTAAGCGCAAGGCATTCCGAGGAGGCCAATCCGAACCCCGAACTCGCTAGCCGCTCGAGCAGGCAGCGCTCCGTCCGACCGGAACATCAGTCCAGCGGCTCGAGCTTCAAGATGGACGCGTGGTGGTTGTTACCGGCCCAGAATGTGACCGGGGTGGTGCTGTTGTCGATGAAGATGCGGCGAATGTTGGTCTGACGCGGGAGCAGATATTGAATGGAGGCACCGCTTTGCGGGTCAAATCGCAGCACGCGGTCGCTCGACATCGAGCCGCTCCATAGGTCGCCGCTGCGGTCCAGGAAAACGTCATAGGGAAACGTGAAGGGGGTCGGCACGTCCCATTCCTTGATACTTTCCCGGTCAAGATCGAACATCGCAACCTTGTTGGCCGCGAATTCGGCAAACCACAGGTGCCCCTTGTCGTCGAGCATGCCGCGGCGAGGTCGCGAATGCGCGGTTGAGGTCGGGTAGATGGTCGCGCGAAACGTCTTTGCGTCTACGCGTCCGATGTTCTCGTCGCCAAAGTCCATGAAATAAAGATTGTTGTCTTTATCGGCGACCATGCCGTAAGGCGAATGCTGGCGGTTGACGCCGATCGGCATTCCGGCGAACGGATCGACACTCTCGTATTTTCCGCTGACGAGGTCGAGACGCAGAATCGAATGCGAATTGACGTCGTTCGTCCAAACCTTGCCGTCGACTTTCGACTGGCTCGGCATCACCATCGACTGCTGCGCGGTGTCGCTGTCCATCTCGGGCGGCAACGGGTAATGGTGAAACTGTTTGGTGCGAGGGTCGAACTTCATGAGACCGCCCTGAAACATCAGGGCGAGCCAGTAATTCCCGTCCTGGTCTGCCTCAAGCGCCAGAGCACCCGCGGGGAACTCCGGTTTCGGCAACGGATAGGCAAACTCGGCGTGATCGCCGGTCCGGGGATCAAGGCGTCCAATATAAGGTTCGACGAAGTTCGAGTACCAGACAAAGCCGTTGGCATCGGTGCGCACGTCGTGAGGCGCGATGGTTTTGCGCGGAAGGTCATACTCGGTGACCATCACGCGGGTAGCGCGACCGGTCGGACGCGGCAGAACCTTCAGCTCATAATTCCAGTGGTCGCGCTGACTTAGATTGACAGAAGCCAGATATTCGGCCACCCGACGCGCGCGGTCCTCCGGAACATCGCGCTCGGAGGCCCGCATCTGCACGCGCGCCATCGTGGAGTTGTTGGCATAATTCGCCATTCGCTTGAGCACGCTTACGAACTCGTCGGCAGTGAACTTGGAGCGCACGACACGCTCGAGTGTATGGCAGCTCATGCATTCAATCAGCGGTCGCTTTTGCTCCGGTGTCCCCGGCATGCTCATCAACCACTCGGTCGAGGTGAGTTGCGCGGAATAGTCGGCGAGCTTGCGCAAAGCAATGTCGGCCGTCGTCGTGACGCCCGCCACAATTTCCGGGGCCGCAAGGCTCGCGATCTCGTAACCGGTGGTTCGGATGCGCAGCCCGTAACGGCCGGAAGGGAGGCGGTCGGCGGGAAAGGCGTAGTGCCCGGTAGCGTCGGTCACGACCGTGACGGAGACAGGTGAGCCGTCACGCTGGGCGCTGACAAGCACGCCCTCCATGGCGCCCTCCTGGGGCGAGGTGACAAGTCCGGTGAGCGCAGGTGATGCTGCGGTTGCCGCGGTCTCGGCGAAGCCCTGCCCCGCCGAGGTCAACACGGCACAACTTACGGCTGCGATCGTCCAGTACGGGATAAAGCGACGCCACATCGGACACGCGAGCCAAACGCGATCAGGGCTTCACCATCAGGCAGTCGACCTCGACGACCGACGCGCCGCCGGGGTTATCCCCGCTGCGACGCAATGTGCGCAGCAGCTTAAGGCCATCCCGGGTGCAGGTGATTTCTACGTCCTTAGGATCAATCTCCTTGCTGAAGCCCGAAAATTTGTAATGCCCCTGGTCGTCGGTCCGAGTCACAAGGCTGGCATTGCGGTTCTTGATCTCGGCCGTGACCTTGGCATCGGGAACGCCGCCGCCGCGGTCAAGATCCTTGGCAAAACCAAAGAACGAAACTCCGGCGAGACTGTCGTCTTCCTCATCCTCGTCGAGCGCCGCGCCGCCCGCCCATGCGAGGCTCGTCACTGCAAGCGGCAACGCTACCGCAAGTGCCAGCAGCAGGTATGCAGGTGTTGATGATTTCATCGTGATCGCCCTTCGTGTCGTGTTGCTGACCAATCCGAGGTGGGCGCACCTTACTCCATGACCGTGGTGGTGGGAAGAATGCGAGGCAGTCATTATTGGCGCATGCGTCACGGGTGGCCCTTCTCGACCTGGCGCCGGGCACCCGGGAAAAATCCCGTTCCCGAGCGCCGGCAATTTCGCCTTCCCGCAGCTGTAATCCCGTTCCCGAGCGCCGGCAATTTCGCCTTCCCGCAGCTGTAATCCCGTTCCCGAGCGCCGGCAATTTCGCCTTCCCGCAGCTGTTAGAGACGCGGTCGGTTTTAATTTACCTCCGTCCTCGATCCGTGTGATTTGGCGCGTGGCATTTCCGGAGATCACGCGCAAAGCAGAGGCCCGTCATGGAAGCCCGGCCGGGATGACCGGACTGCCCGCCGATCACTTGTGTTCCGGCACTGACGCTTGGCTCCCTCAACCGTCATCGCCCGGCTTGACCGGGCGATCCAGTAACCACCGGAGTGGCGTTTGAACGTATCGCTTTCCGCTGGCACTCATGTGGTTACTGGATGCCCCGCTTAAAGCGGGGCATGACACCAAAAAGGGTTTCAAGCGTTGGAGTCGAGATCACTAGGGACCGCGCATACGGCTACTTGGCCTGCGCGCGGACTTTCTCTTCTTCTCGTTCACGCGCCACATTCGGCCGGCCCGGCTGTGCATCTGCTGGGAACGCAGCAATAATCTGCTTCACCGAGTTGGCAAGCGCAGCATGGCTGGACAGGACCTTGGACCGGTCACGGCTGTTTGCAGCGTTGGCCATATCCTGGGATTGGTCGCTCGCCTTCTTCAACATCGGTCCGACGCTCGACTTCAAGTCGGCCGGCTGACCGGAGAGTGTCTGCTGTAGCGCAGCAACGCCTTCCTTAAACTCATTGTTTTCGCTAGGCAGCAGGCCATACTTCTTCTGCGAGATCAGTCGGCCGGTATGATCGACCACCCGGTTTAACGTCCCGAGCGCCTGCTGAACCTGTTTCTGCGATTTGACCTCGGGTGCCGCCGAAGCGGCAGTTGCGAAAGCAACAGAAAGGGCTGCGGCGCAAAGGAGGGTTTTGGGGAGATACGTACGCATGAGTTGGTTCCTCACCGTTCGGGAGCTTGCCTTTACAATTATCCCCGACGGTGATGGTTCCCGGCGATCAAGCTAAGCCTCGGCGTCCCGGTCCGTACGCTCTCTCGCGGAGGCCGGCCGACACCTCCGCGTTCCATTTAATCCTAAAGGACGAAGCCGCGAGATCGCCGACGCGAGCCGCGGCTTCACGCGAGATCGAGATGCGCCGCTTGCTCCGCTCCGCGGGAGCGACGTTCGTTGGTGTGGCTACTTGGTGTAATACGGGTATAGCAGCCAGATGAACGAGATCATCGCCCCGATTGGCAGCAACCAGGCGAAGCCTGGCCACACCCGTCGCACCACGGAGTCCGGCACGAAGTAGAGGATTGCCGTCAGCGGCAGTGACACGACGAGCGCCATCAGCGCGAGACCGTACCAATACATGACGGGCCCATTGATACTTGGGGCGTGTCCCCATTCCCACAATCCAAGCCGTGGATGATAGGAGACAAGCGGCAGGTCCTGGTACAGCACGACCGCATACACGACCGCATAGATGGCACCGAAGGCGGGGAATAGACGCTCCACGCGTGCCCAGTCGGTCCTCTTCGCCTCCGACCTCGAGAGTTCGGCGCTCCCAATTCCGGTTTTTGCAATGTCGCTCATGGTCAGGCTCCAAATCCGCGGATGTTGTTGATGATGTGCCCGGTGAGGAAGCCCCACCACACGTCGAAGGCCAGAATGGCCGTCAGCATGATGCGGGTCAGGCGGTTTTCGGGGCTGGCACGCCGCCAGAAATACCAGTAGGCGGGAAGCAGCGCGAGACCGGTCGCGAGGAAATGCTCCTTCAATTCGAATGACCCCTCGGGCCGGAACAGCCGATATTCCTGCAGGATTGTGCGCACATTCAACCGATAAGTCGGATAAATAATGGTTCCGACGATGAAGGTCACCACGAACAGCAGGATGACGACATTGGTATAGGTCATGCCGTTCACACCGCGCACCGCGCTGACAAAGCCGCTCGCGCGCTTGCCGACAGGCCACGAGACGCCAACGGCCTGGTGCGTGATCGCGCCAAGCAGGAAGACCGCGAGGATCCCATGACATATGAGTAAGATCGACAGTCCGAGCAGCATGGGCTGGCCTCCCTCAATGCATTCGAATTTGCTTGTCTCCGAGACGCATCGCGGCCCTCGCCCCGTGAAGTCGATGTGTCGCGCCTGCGTCTCTTGTCACCTACGCCTCTTGATCGCCTTCGTCTCTTGATCACGTGCTGGATGTTTGTCTGGGCCCCGATGTCCAGGCTAATGCCGACGGACTCCAACCCTCACCGACAATCTGACCATCAGCCTAGCATCATCGGCGCCGATCGATCAAATGGCTTGAGTAAACCTTTCGTCATCTCGGAAGGGTGGCAGCCCGACGCGCCGAATGCGAGCACGCGGTTGCGACAAACTGCACGCTGGGCCAAAACCTGATTTTCAAGCGCAACGGCTGTTTCGAACGGGCAATTCTTTCACGCAATCAGGCAGGCGGCCGCGGCGCCACACCATAGGCCCGCTCGAACGCAACCAGCAGGGTTCGTCGGCACTGAATTTGTCGACGCTTCTTTGCGGCCTACCCGGCCCCCCGCACCGTACACTTTCGCGGCTATAATATGTATTGCCGTTTTTCTATAAGGCTATCGCTATAAGGCATAGGTGAGGGAGCTGCCATTTGGCTGCCATTCATTTGGTCCCGGCGCAGCCCTGATGTCCGGCGCGCAGACGATCGGTAAGGAACTGAGGGGCGTCAAGCCTCAGAAGATGCCAAAGAGCGTTCCCGGTATCCAATGATAGTTCACGCCCAATTTGACCTGATGGACCTGGGTCGCGAAACCGATCGAAGCACCCGGGATCGGAAGACCGGCGGGAAGGTTTTCATTTCCGAATTCGAGGAAGTCGTATTCAAGTTTGGCCGACCAGTTCGGCGCCAGCATATATTCCAGCCCAGCGCCGAGATTCCATCCAGCGCGGGTGGTTCCGACCCATGCGGTCGCAGTCTGGTTGTTGATGACTGTGGTCAGATACTCGTCGGCATTCATCCAGGCGACGCCGCCTTGAATATAATAAAGCAGCGGCCCCTGAACGATGCCGAGCCGACCGTCCAAGGTATCGTACCAATTGTGATTGCTGGTAATCGCGACGCCGGGTGCTCCGTAAGAGAGGTTGACCCCGTGCGTGGTGGTCCAATCGAATTGTCCCTCGATCCCCACGAGCCAATTCGGCGAGAAAAGAACGTTGTAACCGATCTGGACGCCACCGAGCACGCCGCTCGGATCGGTCGTATAGTCGCCGGGCGGAGTCGAGGCGATTTCGCGGCTGAAAGCGCCTCCGAAACTCCCTCCGATATAAAATCCCGACCAGTCGTACAAAGGAGCGCCGATCACTGGCGCACTGCCGTTGCGACTGGACATATCGGCCGAGTGGGCCGAATTGCAAAGTGCCAGAACCGCTGCTGCCCCGAACCGTGCGCGTGCCCAGTGCCCGATCATCGGTTTCCCCCCCTCAATGTGTAGAAATTAACGTAGTGCCGAGCCGATAGCTGTCACCGCGGCGCAACACGCGATTTTTTTAACTCAATTCGTCGGATTTCGTGCGGTCACCCCTACCCGATTCGAAACCTTCGAAAGCGTGTGGACATCGTGCGACTTTGGCCTCGTATCGCTGCCGTTCCGGTGCCTTAATCCGGCTCACGTTCAATAACCTCTCCGGACGCCGGCCGGTGTCAAACCGCGCATGAACTTGTCTAGCTGCCCGTCGGTGAACTCGAACTGGTAGAATATCTCAAAATAGCGCCGCACCTCAGTTCTCATGTCCAGGTCGCGGAATCGGTCAGGATATAACATTTTCGCGACCAATTCCGCAAAAAGGATTCCCTCGGTACTGCCGTCCCAATAGAACATTCCTGCGGGCATCGGCACGACGTGATCGTCCTTGACGGCGGTTATGTCCTGCCACTTGGGATCTTTCAGCACCAGATCCGGCGAATATTGCCGGCCAACGAAAATATAGTCTGGATCGCGTCTGGCGATCTCTTCCATCGACATCGGGCCTTGATTATTGAACGGCAGGTCCTTGGAGATCATGTTGGCGCCGCCGAGAACCCCATACCAATAGGCAGCGCCTCCCGGGCCATGCGTCTGCTGAGCGCTTGGCCCCCTCAAATAAAAAGCGGCAGGGCGCTGCGCGTCGGGGACATCGGCAAGCCGCTTTCGCAAATAGCTCTGGCGCTCTTCGAAAAAGGCGGACCATTGCTCGGCCTTTTTCACGGCTTCCTCGCCAATGATTTCCGCGACCAGACGCACCATCCTTTTTTGCGCCTGGCCGAACTCCGTCACGTCGTTGAAATGCGTCTGCACCGGCGGCTGCGAGACCACCGCCGGAATGCCAGTCGATTCGAGGCCCCGCAGTTGCAGCTGGTCGTTGCGGTGGAAAACGATATCGACGCCGTCCTCGAGCAACTGTTCGCGATTTACCTGTTCGCCATCGATTTTGCGAACGTGTTCAACAGCCGGATCGATCACCGACATCCAAGGCGGGTCGGTGCGGAGCATCTGGACCACGCGCCGCGCGCCGCCAAGCAGGAAGAACTTTTCGTAGCAGAGGACTTCGAGGCACGCGGCTCGGTGGATATCCTTCGGTACTGAAATCTTCCGCCCCGCCATGTCTACGATCAAGCGTCCGGCCTCAGAACCGGCAGCAATTGTCCCGCTGGCGCCCGCGAGCAGGACGACGGTCGTCGCCACGAAGAGACCCGCCAGAAATACTGGCGCACAGCAATTTCGGCGTGAAAGCAGCCGCTGCCGCTGTCGGCTTCCGGGCAGCCTGGCTTCGTTCGTCGACATATCAGGCGCGGAGGTCATGGGGCAACGGCACGCAGACACTGATGCGGTCGCTGATCGGGACCATGCGGACCGACACCCCGTAGAGTTCATTCAAACGCTCCTTGGTAATGAGTTGATCTGGACTTCCAGTGACAAATTGGCCGCGTGCTCCCATGACCATGACCGACGTCGCATACATCAGGGCGTCGTTCGGATTGTGGGTGGTCATGACCACGCCCATGCCGCGATCGCGGGTCAGCTCCAATATGTGACCAAGTACCTTGACTTGGTTCCCGTAATCGAGGTTCGCCGTCGGTTCGTCCATGAACAGCAAACCCGGCTGTTGCGCCAGCGCTCGTGCAATCAAGACGAGTTGCCGCTCTCCGCCGCTGATCCTGGTGTAAACGGCGTTGCGCAGATGCCGCAAACCGATGTCGCCGAGGACATCCTCGGCGACTGCAAAATCGCGCGCCGACGGGGACATGAACGAACCGATATGAGCGGCCCGCCCCATGGCGACGACATCGAGGACCTTGAACGGGAAGGGCGGCGAATGAGCTTGCGCGACGTAGCCGACGCTGAGCGCAAACCGCCGCCGCGACCAGTTTCGAACATCTTCCCCGTCGATAAGAATACTGCCGCCGATCAGGGACTGCAGGCCGAGAACGCTCTTGAACAACGTGGTCTTGCCGACCCCGTTCGGACCGAGCAGGCACAGAACATCGCCCGACCGCACGGTGAACGATACGTCGCTGACGACGGCGCGCCCTCCGTATCCACAGGATATCTGGCGAAGCTCCATTTCCATGGGGTTGATAATCCAGCTATGCCCAGTTCTGTCCGGCTCGCGATAACAGAAACAGAAAGAACGGAGCACCGACGATTTCGGTCAGGATGCCGAGGGGGAGCTCGACGCTGAAGAGGCTCCGCGCCAGATTGTCCATGAGCAGCACGAACAAGGCGCCGAGCAGGGCCGACGCGGGAAGGAGGACCGTGAAATTCGGCCCCACATAGGCCCTCGCGATATGCGGGACCACAAGGCCGACCAGACCGACCACGCCGCTGATCGCGACAGCCGAAGATGTGACGAGCGTCGCAGCCAGGATCGTCGCCGACCGAATGAGGGTGGTGTTGAGCCCGAGCGCCCGCGCCTCCTCCTCTCCGAAGGCCATGACATTCAGGGTCCACCTCAGGAGCATCAAAATCAACACGCCAACCCCGATCGGTCCGATCGCAACATAGACGTCGCCTGCGGCAACCGAGGCGATGCCGCCGCCCATCAGCCAATAAGTGATCGCCGGCAGGATGGTGTCGGGTTCGGCAACGTATCTGATCAGCGAGGTGAAGGCTGTAAACACAGCGCCGATAATGATGCCGGCGAGAATCAACAGCAGCGTCGTCTCCGCGGTCCGGCCAAACCGCATGGCAACGGCATAGGTCGAAATGACCGCGAGGAGCCCGCAAATAAAGGCGAGAGCTTGCACACCCAATGGGCTGAAGGTGAGGAGGATGCCGAGCGAGCCGCCGAATGCCGCTCCTGCGCTCACGCCCAGAATGTCCGGCGATACCAGCGGATTTCGAAACAGGCCCTGGTATGCAGCCCCCGAAGTTGCCAGGGCAAGTCCGACCAGCATGGCTGCGATGATCCGCGGCAGCCGGATGTCGAGCACGACCGTTCGGGCTTGCGGCGGCCAGTCCGCAGGAATGTCGACGAGCTTTGAGGCCAGGATCTTCACTGTGCTGACGGGAGAGACCGGATAGCGTCCAACCGCAAACGACAGCACAAAGGAAAACAGTACGGCTGTCGCCAGGATCAGCAGTTTCCCTCGCCCACTTGTAATCGTCGCCGCCACGCCGGACCAACGCGTCACGCCGGCCTGGGTCATCATGGGTTTGCTGCGCTCACGCCGATACCATCTCCGCCGGACGCTCTGCTGCCGAAACCGGCCGCGGCTTTCGCAGACTGCTTACGATCTGCTGCAGCTTTGGGTTTTCCGCGCATATCGCCTCAAAACTCTTCCATTCGGCGCCGGCAGATTTCAACCGATCGAAGGTTCGCAGGAACGTCGCCGGAACGCTCCGCCCGCCATGAATGCAGCCGTCCTCCAGCACGGTCACGCGCAGGCCGAGCGCACGCAGGCCCTCGACGGCGGTCACCAGGCAGTGCTCGAAACCGGCGCCGAACACCAGCCAGTGCCGCTCACCGAGAGCTCGCACGATGCCCGCAGTATTCCTGTTGATACTGAAAACGTCGTAGGTGCGCCGCCATACATTGTCGTCAGGGGTCTTACAGGACAGACGTTCGAGCACGATTTCGCGGCTCTGCAGGGCGGTCGCCACATCAGCCTGAGTGGCCTTCATGGTCACGAAGGCAGGCCCGCCCTCGTTGCGCCCGGCCGCGGCAGAGGCGGCGGACGCGCAAGCGCAGGCCGATTGCGCGCACATTCCCGGGCTTCCGCGCTGGATGCCGAGGCAGGTTGTCGACAAAACCGGCGCTCCGAGCTCCGCCGCGACCGACAGGATGCGTTGGATTCTCTTGCGGACCGGCGCCATCTTGTCAGCGATCACGAAGTCGACATTGTCCTCATCTGGGTGGCGGCTGCACGTGTCAAAAAACCCGAACTCCATTGTTACCCTCCGAACGACTAGTCCGTTATTTTCTTGCAAACGATACGAACACCGCGGTCAATGTGCCATTTCGATGCGCCGTCCTCCCGGCGGTTGCACGTCTCGAAGACACGACCACACACAAACCCTGCGGACTGCGGATACATGTGTCGGCATCATTCCGAATACTAATTCTTGATCGCCCTCCTCTACAAGGCACGCTATTTCGGTGGCGGCACCGTTTCATAGAGCGGAATCTTTCCCGAGAAGGCGATGAGGCGCGGCGTGCCTTCCAGCATGCCCTGGGCTGTCGCGCCGACATTGTACGAAGCCCAATAGGATTTATCGAAGATATTGGAAACGGTGAGATTGAAGACCATCCTGCGGTTCCAAATCAGCGGTTGGTATCGCAGGCCGACATCAAATGTCGTAACCGGAGACAGGAAGGCGGTGTTCAAAACGTCTACCGGACGTTTGCCGTAGTAGTTCACCCCCGACACAAAAATCACGTTGGGCAGGAACGTATTGGGAAATGCGTATTCGAAATACGCCCGCGCCTCCTGCTCCGCCACGCCTTGCGGAATCTTCCCGTTGGACGCCGGGAGCGCAGTCGCCTCGGCAATCCTCGCGTCGAGGACGGTGAAGCCGCCAACCAGCGTCAGCTGATCGGTGAGCTTGCCCTTGGCGATAACCTCCAACCCCTCGTGGATTTCGCGCCCGTCATGCACGTAAGTGTTGGTTTCCGGGTTGACCTCGGCGTTAACCTTGTTGATATCGAACCAGGCGGCCGTCACATACATGCCGGCGAGCGTCATCTTGGCGCCCGCCTCGTATTCGGTGCTGACGCTTGGCGCCAGCACGTCATAAGCGTTTGTTACGGGTATGCCATTGGCCGTCACCGGCGCCGTGTCGCCGAGCGACAGCGATTCGAGGTAGGTCGCATAAAACGTGACGTCCGATATCGGCTTGAACAGCAACGAATATGTCGGCGTCAGCTTGTCCTGGTTGTAACTCGCGGTGCTCAGAACGCCGCTGTTGAAGGTCGGTATGGCGCTTGAGCCGGCCCCGCCCTGATTGACCATCGCTTCATCCACGCCGACGATGGCCGACCAATACTTGTTGATCGTGATCCGGTCTCCGACCAGGAAATTGCCGAGATTCTGCGACTGGAAATTCGACGTGCCTGGGATCGCGGGTTCCGGCTCGGCGAAACTCGCCGGATCATTGACATTGGACACGCCAATGGACGGCGTGATCACGTTCGGACCGCGCGTATAATAGTAATAGGCGTTGGTATAGCCGAACGTCACGTCATGAGTGATGCCGAAAGTGTTCAACTTCGAATCGAAAAGGCCATATCCGGCCAGCGTGGTTTCGACCTGCCGGGTGGTCTGCACCACCTGCTCCTTGTAGGCCGTATTGCTGGTGAACAAGGCATCGATATAGGTATTGTCGCGGTACATGGTGCCGTAACGATAGGCGGTTCGCAGCGTCAACCAATCGTTCAGTTCCGAAACGACCTTGCCGCCCACAAGGTCTTTTTCCAAATCGTTGAAGGTCCATGGCTGGCCGTACTGTTTGGTCGGATCGGGCGCATTCGGAACATAAGAAATGTTGTTTGCGACAATGGGAGCAAAATCGACGCGGATTCCCGTCACCCTGTAGTACTGATGCCAGTAGTCGAATTCAACGGTCGTGCTGTCGCCGAGCTGGTACGTCGTGACGCCGGAAACGAGCGTGCGCTGCTGCGTTCCCTTGTCGATGTAGGTATCGCCGCCTTCCTGGTAAAGATTGACGCGGTAGCCCCATTGATTGTTGCCGGCGACCGGGCCGCCGAAATCGCCCTGCAGAAACCCGATCGCGCCGCCATACAAGCCGGTCCTGATATCGGCCAAGGGCGTCGTGGTGGGCATTTTGGAGACGTAATTGATCGATCCGCCGACTTCCGAAAACCCATAGAGGAAGCCGGACGGTCCATTAAGGACTTCGATATGATCGACGTTTTCGAGGGGCGGAAAAGTGAAACTGCGGTCGGTGATGCCGTCGCGCAACTCGTCCTGGTCCGCCGCGGTAAAGCCGCGGATTTGAACCCGAGAAAGCCCGGCGGAGGGGCCGTTCAATTCGAGGAAAGGCACGACTGTCGGATTGTCCTTGAGCGCCTCCGAAACCGTATGCGCGTTGGAGTTCTCGATCTTCTCTCCGGGTGTCACCGCGATGGAATATGGCGTATCCTGAAGCGGGACGTTGACAAAGGGGCCAGCATTTGCCGCCGTAGTGGCGCGATAGCCATTCGCAGCATTGCCTTCCGTCCCACCTCCGGCCAGGATCTTGAACGAGGACGATGGTGCCAAGCCGGTAGGCGTTGCCGGAGCCGCCGGAGCCGAAGCGCCCTGCCGCACCGGGGCGCCCGCTGCCCGCCGAGTGGCCGGGGCGGTGCCGGTCCCCGCAGTGCGCCGCGCCGGCGCTGCGGACGTTGCGCGCTTGGGCGGCGTACGGCGCGGAGCCTGGACGGTCACCTGCGGCAGCTCCGGAGTCGTCGAAGGCGGGGCTCCTGGTCCGGCGGGAGGCGGCTGCTGGGCGCCGGGTGTTTGCGCGGGCTGAGCGCCAGGCGTCTGCGCAGGCGGCGGCTGCGGTACGGCGGGAGCTTGTGGCGGCTGTTGATCGTTAGGAGCTGATTGCGAATAGGCGCTCGAAGCACCCCCCGACCAGCATAGCGAAGCGATGACTGCCAAATTGACATAGGCTTGCAGCCGTTGCGTTGGGCGCCCCCCTTCGCCCGACATCGTTCACACCCTGTCAGTCTCTGCACTTAGCCCGGCCATGTCGTTTCCCCCCAAAAGAATCAGCCCACTCTAAATGTTACCAAAATATTGACGCCTCCGAGGTATGATCAGGGAGTACTATTTTTCTATAGCGACATCATATTTCGGAATGTCGCCCTATGGGCGCGCGGGCCCGCGGTGGACGTGTGATTTTTCGATCGCGCCCTTAGGGTTTTTCTATAAGGCCATAACATCTTGGAATGTCCGATCACGCTCGCGCGCAGTTATGACTATCGCGCCGATCCAACTTGAAAACCCGCAGGCAGAGGGAATGACGGTTCTCGGTCACCGCCATCCACGTTCCGTGACGACCGACAAAACGAAATCTCCGCACGCGAAATTCCCGCACGCGATTGCAGATGCCGGTGAACCTTGCCGCGCCGATCTCCAGGTAGGCCGAGCGCAAACAGGCGCTAAACTCGGAGGAAACGATGTCGTTGGATGACGCCGGTATTGCCGATGAGAGGCTGACGGTCGTGGTGCTGGCCCGTTCCGCCTTGACGGCGGCGCCTGTCCAGGAGTTGGAACGGACATGCAAGCAAATCGCGAGCTCGCCCGGTGTGGAGCGGGCGATCTACGCGTTTTCGGAGCTGAGCAGGCCGACGCTACGGGAAGTCATCGACGACCTCGTCAAAGGGGCCGTGCGCCAGGTCCTGATCCTCCCGTTCCTGATGCCCGCTGAACCGCAGTTCAAAACGTGGTTCACCACAATTCTGCAGCGTTGGCGCGCCGGGGATGACCGGCCGTGGCCGCAAATTCGTGTGGCTCAACTCGTCTCCGATCACCCGGCCATGGCCGATGTGCTCGGCGCGATCGTACAGTCCGGTGGCGAAGCGGTGGACATGTCGAAAGCCAAAGTCAAAGCGCCGGGATCGGTGGTCCCCGACTGCAAGCGATGTGTTCTGGTGTGCCGCGGCGGAGCCTGCAATCTCGCGGGCGCGCCTGTTGTGTGGGGGCATTTGCGCAACGAGCAGGATCGCCTGTCGCTGCGAACGTCGGGCGAGGGAACGTTTCTTGTAAAGACGAGCTGTCTCGGGCCTTGCAGCCTCGCCCCCGTCGTCCAAGTTTGGCCCGATGGCACTTTTTACGGCGGCATCGATGAATCCGGCATCGACAGGATTATTCAACACCACCTATTCCGCGGGCGGGTGGTAGAAGAACTGGCGTATCCACCCAATGGCCGCAAGCAATTTCTCCGTTCCTGACCGAGCGATCCATGAGAGCCGATCGGTTCCGCAGGCGAAGGAATGTCGTTTCCTGCCACCCTACGCGCGGCGGTTCGATATGACTGGAATCCGCTCTCGCTAGCTACTTTCCGGCGCAGTCGCGAAGCTAGGCATTGATTCCCGGCGTTCCGGCCACGATGTTCCACTTATTAGTGGCCGACAGCCGCGCGGCGTCACCGTCCGACGCTGAGGCAGGCGGACTTGAAATGCCGGAGGCAATCATGTCGCATGGAAAGATCGGAATCGGCGCATTGTTGCTGGGATCGGCAATGGCGCTCAGTCTGGCGGTGTCCGAACCGGCGCTCGCGAGGGGGCCCGGCGGAAGAGGAGGCGGCTTCCGCGGCTTTGGCGGGGGCGGAGGTGGCGTGCATGCAGGCGGCGCACCGCATTTCGGCGGCGGAGGGGATTCATCTGGGTGGCGGAGGCCTTCACCTCGGCGGTGGCGGCCTGCATCTTGGCGGCGGAGGACTGCACCTTGGTGGGCTCCATCTTGGCGGGCTGCGCCTCGGAGGGATGCATCTTGGCGGGCTGCACCTCGGCCACGCCATGCATGTCGGCGGTCTCAGTCATGGGATATCGCGGGCGCATATCGGCGCCACGCATCTGGCGCGGACCGGAGCCGGCCGGCTTGCGCATACGCGGCTTGCCCACGAGCAGGCGCTTCGCGGCACTGCCGAGGCATTGCATGCCGGCCGCTCGCCCGCCGAAGCTCTGGGCGTACGCGGCGAACAGGCGGCCGCCGGCTTGAGGCCGCAATCCGGTCTGACCGGCCCGCGCGGCGCCACACGCACAGCAAGGCCGACGGGCGGCGCCTTGCCATTCGGGTCACGCGCTTTCGCGCATAACGGATGGCAAAGCTGGCACAATGGCCGCTTCGCCCATCCTTGGCAGAACTGGGGCGCCTATCCGGTGTTCTTCGGCTGGGCGGGCCCGCTGTTCTGGCCCTATGCCTATGACGATATTTTTGACGATCTGCTGTGGGGTTACGGCTATGACGTCCCGTTCTGGGATTATGGCTATGGCGACCTCTTGGGCGGACTGTTCTCGCCTTACACCTACGGTGATCTTGCGGGCTATCTGCCGGGCGGTGGGGAGGCAGCCGCGACACGCTATGGCCGGCTCGCCTCACGCGGGCGCCCGGTTCCCGCGCCGGCGGCGGGGGCGCCGCTCGCCGGCGAATTGCACCAGATGTGCGGGGAGGACACGAGGGATATTGCCGACTGGCCGATCCAGGGCATCCAACAGTTGGTCGAACCCAATGCCGCGCAGCGGGCCACCCTTGACGACCTTGCCAACGCCTCTCTCAAAGCCGCGCAGGTGATCCGGGCAGCATGTCCCGCAACGGTCGCGTTCACGCCGACCGGCCGGCTCGAAACGATGCAGTCCCGCCTCCAAGCGATGATCGAAGCCGCCAATATCGTTCGCGAACCGCTTGACCGTTTTTATGACTTGCTGTCCGACGAACAGAAGGCGCGCTTGAACGCGGCCGGTCAGTCGGCGCAGCAAGTCGGTTCGGCGTCCGGCTCTTTCGCGCAAAAATGCAGAGCGGCAGGCGCAGCGCTTAATTGGCCGCAGGAGGCGATCGAAAAGGCGGTCCGTCCTGATGCGATGCAACAAGAGAACTCGATGCGCTGCGCACCGCGGCCGCCAAGGCCGCAGGCGACATTGCGGGGTCATGTCCGGCCGCATTGCCTCTGACACCGCCGGCGCGGCTTGCCGCGGTCACGGCACGGCTTGAGGCCATACTTGAAGCCGTCCAGACCGTCCGCGCAGCGCTGAGTGACTTCTATGCTTCTCTCAGCGACGAACAGAAGGCGCAGTTCGATGCGGTCGGACAGCCCAGGGCGGCTCAGCGGTGACGCGGCGCTCGTTTCAATCGAATGGTTCCGGGTATCGCTTTGCTCACCGAGGCTTCGGGAGGGGCCTTGACATCGTTTCCGCTTGCGTGACCCTTCATTCGGCGCTGCCATACCAGTCCTCGGCCGCCGGCCCGTTACCACTGATTGGTCAGCGCAGGATCCCGGAAGTCGCAGACGTTTCGGACAAGATCATGCGCAAAATCAAAGGGGGCCGAGCGGGAAGCGATTCAAGTTGAACGCATCCGTGACGGTCCTTCTCCGCGCAAAAATCTACCGCGCCGTTTCCAGGCGTTCGCTCATCAACAACTCGTGGGCCTGGTCGGGGGCTCATCGGCTGCCCGAAGGCGAAGCCCTGGGCGAAGTCGCAGCCGAGCTGATAGAGCTCGGTGGCATCCGCCTCGGTCTCTGCACCTTCCGCGACGACATCCATGCCGAGATCGTGACCCAATGCGACGATCGATCGCAATATAACCGGCCGCGTTCCCTTGGAATTCGTCCGCACAAAGGACCGGTCGATCTTGATGGTGTCGAACGGAAAACGCTGCAGGTAGGCCAGCGAGGAATGGCCGGTGCCGAAGTCATCAAGCGCGAGGCCGGCGCCGAGCTGCTTGATGCGCGCCAGGATCAACGCCGCCTGCTCCGGATTTTCCATGACAACCGACTCTGTGACTTCCAACTTGAGCGAGCCGCGGAGCAGGCCGGCGCGCGCGAGTACGGAGCGCAGGTCGTCGATCAGGTCGTTCTTGAGCAATTGGCGTGACGACAGGTTGACACTCGCGAACAGCGGCACGCGGCTGCGCACGGCGCGCTGCCAGATGCCGAGCTGACGCGCCGTGCGTTCCAGCGCGAACAGGCCAAGATCGTTGATGAGGCCGATTTCCTCGGCAATCATGATGAATTCCGACGGCGACAGGCGGCCCATCTTCGGATGGTCCCAACGCGCGAGCGCTTCGAAGCCGGCCACGGTGCGATCCTCGAGCCGCACGATGGGCTGGAACAGAATCGCGATCTCCTCGCGGTCGAGCGCCCGCCGCAATTCCGAATTCCAGCGTCAAACGATCGGTCTTGCGCGCCCGCATCGCCGGCTTGAAGACCTCGAACCGGTCGCCGCGCGCCCGCTTGGCGACATACATTGCAAGCTCCGCATCTTTGAGCAGCTGCTCGGCGGGACTTGGCTGCGCCTCCGGCAAGGCGAGGCCGATCGAGGCGGTAAGGAAGATTTCGCGTTCGTTGAAGGTGATCGGCGCGCGGATCGCCTTGCAGATCGCCTCGGCGAACCCGACGATGCGGTTGGTGTCGCGCTCCGAAATCAGGATCAGGCCGAACTGGTCGCCGGCGAGCCGCGCCAGCGTGTCCTGCGTCTTGAGCAAGCGGCTGAGCCGCCGCGCCAGCGTCAGCAGGATCGAATCGCCAACCGCGACGCCGACCGAATCGTTCACCTGCTTGAAGCGATCGAGGTCGAGCACAATGATGGTCGGGCGGATGTCCTGATTGGTCTTGGCAAAGGAGAGCGCCGCCTCGATGCGATCAAGGAACAGCTGGCGATTGGGCAACCCGGTCAGATTATCGTGCACGGCATCTTGCAGGAGGCGTTCCTCGGTGATTTTTGTTTCGGTGACGTCGGTCAGGGTGCCGACGAGGCGGATCACCTCGCCGTCCGAACCGACCACTGGCCGCGCCTTGAGCGTGAACCACAGCGAGTGACCGTCCGGGGTGCGGAACCTGAAATTTTCGACGATACGCCCGCGGCGTTGCTCCAGCGCGCTGTCGAGCGCGGCGCGAAACCGGTCACGGTCGAGGGGGTGCACCACGTCGACCCATTGCGCCGCGGGTCCATCCAGGCTGCCGCGCTTGAGGCCGAGGGCGGCTTCGGTCTCGGGGCTGGTAAACACCTTGTCCGCGGCGACGTCCCAGTCCCAAATCATGTCTCCCGAGCCGGTCAGAGCGAGAGCCCGCCGCTCGATATCGGACATGAAGCCCTGCGTGATGCCGCCGGCGAAGGCATGCTGCATGACCGTGAACCCGATCAGCATCACAATGAGAACAAGGCCACCGAGCAGTGCCGGCGCAACAATGTCGTTGGTGACGATGCCGGCGACGGCGAGCCCGGCGGCGAGCACCCACACCACGAACAGCAGCCAGGTGGGGATCAAAAGGACTGCGCGGTCATAACCTTGTGTTGCAAGGTAGATGACGACGCCGAAGCCGGCCAGCGCGACGACCAGCAAGGACAGCCGGGCGATGCCCGACGCAATCGACGGATCGACCAACGCCACCGCGACCAGGGCACCGAGAAAGGCGAGCCATGCAATCGCTACGTGGGCATAGCGCACATGCCACCGATAGAGATTGAGGTAGGCGAACAGGAACACGAGCAGCGTTGCCGCGAGAATAGCCTCGCCGGAGGCGCGCCAGACGCGTTCGGCTTCTACCGACATGTTGAAGACCCGGCCCCAGAACCCGAAATCGATGCCGATATAGACGAGCACCGCCCATCCGAGAGCGGCCGCGGCCGGGAACATGAAGCTGCCCTTGACGACGAACAGAATGGTGAGGAACAGCGCCAGCAATCCGGCAATGCCGATGACGATGCCATAATACAGGGTGAAACTGTTGATCTTGTCCTTGTAGGTCTCCGGCTCCCACAGGTAGATCTGCGGCAGCTTGTTGGTGCGCATCTCCATCACGTAGGTGATCACGGTACCGGGATCGAGGGTGATGCGGAAAATATCGGCGGTAGCGCTGTACTGGAGATCGGGCTTGTCCCCCGCACTCGGCGTGATGTTGACGACGCGCGACATGCCGAGATCGGGCCACAGGATTTTCGAACCGACCATCTGGTAATGCGGCACGACGATCAGGCGGTCGATCTGGTCGTCGCTCGAATTGGCGAGCGCAAACACCACCCAATCGGTGCTGGCCTCGCGTGCCCTCACCTCGATGCGGCGGACGATGCCGTCGCTGCCGGGCGCCGTGGAGATTTGAACACGGTCAGTGTCGGTCGTGAGCCGGTCGACGGCATCGGTGAGGTCGATGGCGGGAGCATCGACCGGCACGTTGATCGCCTCGGCGGCGCGGAGGGGAGACGCAACCAGCAACGCGACCAGGACGACTGCCGCGATGGCGACGTGCAGAACCCTCAAGCAGCGATCCTCCCCGTGTCCCCGTCGCCGGGCGTTCCGGGCCCGGCGGTAATATAGCGGACCCATTTGCGTCATTTCCGCGACAACCGCGGGACGGCCCGCCTCGCCCCGTTCGCCTCTTTCGCGCCGCGGGTTGATGCCGCCCATCAGCGGCTTCGCTGTGCTTTCCACCGGCGCTGAGCGCTTTGCAGCCGGCATTTTTCGCCGGGGTGGATCAGTTCCCTCCAACCACCAGTACGATCTTGCCGATATGCGCGCTCAATTCCATGCGCGCATGGGCGGCTGCTGCTTCGCGCAAGGGGAACGTGCTGTCGATCACAGGACGGACCTTTCCAGCGGCAATCAGCGGCCACACGGTGCGTTCTACCGCGGCGGCGATCGCCGCCTTGTCGGCGACCGACCGCGAGCGCAGCGTCGAGCCGGTATGATGCAGGCGCTTGAGCATCAGGCGGCGAAAATCGACAGAGGCGCGCGGCGATCCCTGGAACGCGATCTGCACGATGCGGCCCTCGATGGCGGCGGCCTCGTAGTTCCGCTCGATATAGTCGCCGCCGACCATGTCCAAAATCACGTCGGCGCCGGCGCCCGCCGTCGCAGCCTTGGTGGCAGCGACGAAATCCTCGCTCTTGTAGTTCACGGCAACGTCGGCGCCGAGGCGGCGGCAGGCGTCGCATTTCTCCGGCGTTCCAGCGGTTGTGATGACCCTGGCACCGAGCGCCTTCGCAAGCGCAATTGCCGTCGTGCCGATCCCTGAGCTGCCGCCGTGCACGAGCAGCGTTTCCCCGGCCTTAAGGCCGCCGCGTTCGAACACATTGTGCCAGACAGTGAAGAATGTTTCCGGAATGCCGGCGGCCTGCGTTGCGGTCACGCCGCGCGGGATTGGCAAGGCATTGTGTTCGTCGGCAACGCAGTACTGCGCATAGCCGCCACCGCTGACCAGCGCGATAACCTCATCGCCCACCTTCCAGCGCCGAACGGCGGGGCCCATGCTGGCAACGAGCACCCGCGATCTCAAGGCCCGGAATGTCGGTGACACCGGGCGGTGGCGGATAAAGCCCCTTGCGCTGCATCACGTCCGGCCGGTTCACGCCCGCTGCCGCAACCGCAACCAGGATTTGGCCCTCCCCGGGCCGCGGGACCGCGCGCTCCATCGGCACCAACGTCTCGGGACCTCCGGGCGACGAGATGCCGATGGCGGTCATGACGGCAGGAACGGAAGAGGTTGCGGCAACGGAGGACATGGGTCTATTCACAACGACGGAAACGACGCTTGTTTAGCGCATGATCCCGAAGAGTCGCAGACTTTTCGGACAAAGACCATGCGCAAGATCACCTTGCATCCGTCGTCGAGCGCAGTCCGCGATTGATGCGCAAAAGGGAAACGAGCGGGAGGCGATTCCGGCCGAACGCATCCCGCTCAATGGGCATCTTCGCGGGAGACAATGCGGAAGCAGCGGAAGTTTCCCGCAGCGGCGGAGGATGAATGTGGCCACCATCGATGAGGACGACCGCCCGAAGAAGAAGCAGGTCCACGAGATGGGGCAGGACCTTGCGCTGCTCTCCGTCCAGGAGTTGCACGAGCGCATCGCGTCGCTAAGGGAGGAGATCGCACGCCTCGAAGCGGTAGCTGCGAAAAAGCAGGCCTCTCGCTCCGCCGCGGATACGTTTTTCAAAAAATGACGAATAGGCCGACCCGGCTACCACCGCCTTTTTCAACCGATCGGAATGGCGTTTACTCTTTGGTAAGCTTTCTCGTTCATTACATTGATTGTCCATTCCGTGGACACCGAGTGGCTCCTGTCCACTCTGTTTGACGCCTCCCTGTTATCACTTGAGCCGCCGGCAACGGCGGCTCTTTTTACGTTAAATCCGGAACGCGCAGCGCGCTGCGCGCCGTGGCAACCATGTCTTAACGAATTCATAATCGTCGCTGGACAGAACCGCGACACGCGGGCATGCTTTCCATGTTGTGAGGCGTGAGCGCATGTCCGACAGGTCGGTTGATGAGTTGCAGCCGGTTTCCTTTGGCGAAAAGCTCGCCACTTCGGGGAATTTTTCACGGCTCTACCAGGACGGGATGAAGCTCGTCGAAGAGACGGCGGCCTATCTCGACGGGCCGGGCCGGTTGGAATCGAAAAACCTCGATCGCTCCACTTCGCTTGCCTATGCAACCGAAAGCATGCGCCTCACCACCAGGCTGATGCAGCTCGCGTCCTGGCTGCTGCTGCACCGTGCGGTCAATGAAGGCGAAATCCCGCTCGCCCAGGCAAGCAAAGAACGCACCAAGGTCAAGCTCGCGGGTGAGGAGCGGCCGTCCGATTCGGTTGGCAAGCTGCCTGAGCGGCTGGGCGTGTTGATCACGCGGTCGAAACGGCTGCAGGACCGTGTGCGACGGCTCGACGCCATGATCCACGCGCCCGCACCGGCGGCACCCGCCGACAGCCCACTTGAAAAACAACTCGGGCTGCTGCGCGCGGCCTTCGAGCGACAGCGGCAGTAACCTGCGTATGAGGCGCCGGCTTAACGGCGCGGTGCTGCGAGCCGCAGGCCAACTCCAGCCATGCTGCGCCGTGCTGTGCGTGCCGCACATTCTCGGAACGAGAGCACGCGCGGCCAATTCGCTGCCGAAGCTGCCCTGCCGCTGGACGTGGGTGCTATTTCTTCAGGCCCAGCCCGGAAAACTTCTTCTGGAATCGCGACAACCTGCCGCCGCGGTCGATGAGTTGCTGGGCGCCCCCGGTCCAGGCCGGATGCGATTTGGGATCGATATCGAGGTTCATCGTATCGCCCGCTTTGCCCCAGGTCGAACGGGTCAGGAACTCCGTACCGTCCGTCATCACGACCTTGATCGTGTGGTAGTTGGGATGAATTTCGGCCTTCATTGTCTCGATTTCCGGCGCCGGCTCGGGCGCATGCAAGGTGGCGAACGCTATAACGCGGTCCCTCGGGGAAGATCAAGGCGCAGTACCGAAACCGATGGAACTCGATGGGTCGGCGCCCGTCACCAGATCGGAAGGCCGGCATGCTTTTCGCGCGAAACATGGCTGCCACCGGGCGGGTGCGGCAACGGGGATGCTCCAAGGCCGCCCCTTCCCAGTTGTCATTGCCGAGGCGGCACGGCATTGTCCGGCACCGTCTTCCTTAGAGCCATTCGAAAATAACCGGCAAGCCCATTACGAGCATCGTTCATGAGCGTTGTTTCGAAATCCGATGTCCAGCTCGGTGACGCGGCAGTCCTAACCGACGCGGTCGCCGTATCGGCCGTCAAAAAGAGGACGCGGCGACGCAGCCTCGCGCCACTGGCCGGCCTGATGCCGTTCGTCTCGCGCCACAGGGGCCGCGTGGTCGCGGCCGGCATCGCGTTGCTGGTGGCGGCGATGGCGACGCTTGCGGTACCGATCGCGGTCCGTCGCATGATCGACAACGGCTTTGACAGCGAACGCGCCGGGCTGATCGACAAGTATTTTGCCGTCATGATCCTCGTCGTGGCGGTGCTCGCGGTGGCGAGCGCGATGCGGTACTACCTCGTCACCACGATCGGCGAGCGCGTGGTGGCCGACCTGCGCGATGCCGTATTCACGCATATCGCCACACTGTCGGCGACGTTCTTCGACACCGCGAAGGCCGGCGAGCTGGTTTCGCGCCTGACCGCGGACACCACGCAGATCAAGGCTGCGGTCGGCAGCTCCACGTCGGTGGCGCTGCGCAATCTGGTGCTGTTTTTCGGTTCCGCCGCCATGATGGTGTGGACGAGTCCGCGAACTCTCCCTGTTCGTCCTTGGCGCCATTCCGGTGATCGTGCTGCCGCTGGTCGGCATGGGCCGCGCCGTCCGCCAGCGCTCGCGCTCGGCACAGGATACCCTTGCCGACGCGTCCGCCTATGCAGCCGAGCTGATCGGAGCGGTGCGCACTTTGCAGGCCTTCACCAATGAGCAGCTGGCGAGCCGCCGCTTTGCCACCACGGTCGAGCGCGCCTATCAGGCGGCCATCGCTTCGACCCGGGCGCGTGCGGTGCTGACTGCGATCGTTATTTTCCTCGCAGCGTCGAGCGTCGTCGTCGTTCTGTGGGTCGGGGCAGAGGACGTGCTGTCGGGACGCACGACGCCGGGAACGCTCAGCCAGTTTGTTCTCTTTGCGGTATTGGCCGCGAGCGGGCTTGGGCAATTGAGCGAAGTCTGGGGCGAGCTTGCACAGGCGGCGGGATCCGCCGAGCGGCTCACCGAATTGTTGCGCGTTCCTCCCGAAATCACCGCTCCGGAACACCCTGTGCCACTGCCTTCTCCGGCGCGCGGAGAGATCCGGTTCGACGCGGTGCGGTTCGCCTATCCGACCCGCCCCAACATTGCTGCACTTGACGGGGTGTCGTTAGCCGTCAAAGCCGGGGAAAAGGTGGCGATCGTCGGGCCGTCAGGGGCCGGCAAGAGCACGATCTTTCACCTGTTGCTGCGCTTCTATGACCCTAAGGGCGGGGTCATCTCGCTCGACGGCGTACCGATTGCCAAAGCCGATCCGCGCGCGCTGCGATCGCGGATCGCGCTCGTTCCCCAGGACGCGACGATCTTCGCCACCACCATCGCCGACAATATCCGTTTCGGCCGACCCGATGCGAGCGCTGCCGAAGTCGCTCGCGCTGCCGATCTCGCCGCCGCGTCCGAGTTCATCAACCGCCTGCCTCAGGGTTTTGACACGCTCGCCGGCGAGCGCGGCGTGACGCTGTCCGGCGGTCAACGCCAACGAATCGCTATTGCGCGGGCGATCTTGCGCAACGCGCCGTTGCTGCTGCTCGATGAGGCAACCTCATCGCTCGATGCCGAAAACGAGACGCTGGTGCAGACCGCACTGGGCCGGCTGATGGCCGAACGCACGACGCTCGTTATTGCCCATCGTCTCGCGACCGTGCTCTCCTGCGACCGCATCCTCGTCATGGAGGAAGGGCGGATTGTCGAGGAGGGCACGCACGACATGCTGGCCGCGCATGGCGGCCTCTATGCGCGTCTCGCGCGGCTGCAATTCCAGGCGGCGTAGAACGCGGGTCGGCAGCGCATGATGTTGTTCGAAACGTCCGCAACTTTACGGGATCAGGCGCTGCCCACCCGCGTGAGGGTTACGCTTCCGCGACGCCGGCCTTTCCGCTCTCGACGGCAAAGGTTTTTAGCGTCGAGCAGCTGGCATTGGGGTCGGTGACATCAGAGACGACGCGCAGTCGTGTCGTCATCTGCTTGGCATCGAGGTCGACGCTGACATAACCGCGCCTGCGGCTTTCAAAGAAGTGGATATGCGGATTGTCCGGCAGCGTCGCTGCGACCCGCTCGTAGGACGGACCCGGTGAGGTGATCGAGGTGCCGACGAATTCGCTCGCAACAATGGGGGAATTGGGATCGTCGAAGTCGACCCGCAGGTCGTTGGCGAAAAAGGCATGGCTGTCGCCGCCGATCACGACCGGATTAGAGACGCGGGTCTGGGCAATACGTTCGAGCAGACGCCGCCGGTTCGCCGGATAGCCGTCCCAGGCATCGGTCCAAAAGGCGAAATCCCCGGCGGGCGTTTTCCCGTGGAGCTGCGCCATCAGCACATCCTGCGCAATCACGTTCCATTTCGCCTTCGAACGGGCGAGGCCCTGTCCCAACCAGGATTCCTGCGCGAAGCCCATCATCGTGCGGCCGTCCGCACGCCGCTCCGGGCAACTGGTGTCGGTTTCGAGATGGCCGCCGCCGCGGTTCGGCGGCGTGTAGCAAGCTTCACGCGAGCGATACTGCCGGCCGTCGATCATCGAAACTTCGAGGAGGTCGCCGAAGGTGAACCGGTCATAGACCCGCATCGCCGGTCCCTCGGGACGCGAGAGGATCGGGCGCACCGGCATGTGCTCGTAGAAAGCCTGATAGGCGGCGGCGCGACGCTGCAAGAACAGCTCGGGATCATCGAAGAACTGCGACCACTTGTCGGCGTAGTCGTTTTCGACCTCGTGGTCGTCCCAGGTGACGAGCGCCGGTGCGGTCGCGTGCAGCCGCTGCAGATCGGCGTCGCGCCGATACTGGGCATAGCGATTGCGATAGGTTGGCAATGTCGCCGCCTCGATGCCGTCGCTATGCGTGCGCACGGTCGGCCGGTTCTGCTCGACATACTCGTAGATGTAGTCACCGAGGAACATGACCGCATCCGGGTTCTCGTCGGCGAGATGCCGGTAAGCGGAAAAGTAGCCGTGCTCGTAATTGGAGCAGGAGACAAAGCCGAACCGCATCCGGTCAAGCGGCGTAGCCGTGGCGGGTAGTGTCATGGCGCGTCCGACCGGACTTGCCGCTTCGCCGCTCGTGAGGCGGTACCAGTAGGGACGGCCGGGCACGAGCCGGTAATGTCGGCGTGCACCGAATAGGCGTAGGCCTGTTCGGCCTTTGCGACTCCTCGCCGGACGATGTCATGCATCGCGGGATCGGTCGCGATTTCGTAGCTGACTGGAACGTCGCCGCCGGTCATGCCGCCGGGTGTCGCCGGATCGACCGAGAGCGGGTCGGGAGCAAGCCGCGTCCACAGCACGAAGCCGTCGCTGCGCGGTGCGCCCGACGCAACGCCGAGGCTGAACGGGTCCTCGGTCCAGCGTCGCGCCTGCGCCAGCGCTCCGACGACGACGGAAGGCATTGCAACGACCGCAAGCGTGCCAGCCCCGAGCCCGCCGACGAAACGGCGGCGATCGATGCGCAGGGATTTGTGTGGGGATCTGCATAGGGACATCGGGCGCCTCTTCAACCTGCAAATGCATGCCTGGCAGAAATACGAGCCTAGCCGGCGACGATGACAACAAAATGGTTGCCACCGTGTGACGGCATTCGTAGGGCGCAATAAGCGCAGCGCATTGCGCCGCGGTAATCGGCAGGCCGCACGGGGATGGCAAATGAGCCCGCCGTCCAGATCGGGCCGTCAACCTGATGTATCGCGCCATAATATCGAAAGTCGCAGTAATGATACTTGGACAGCAATATCCTTATTGTCAGAAGTCCGGTTTCTCGGTGCGCGGAACGTCGGCGTCGCTGCGGTCGTAGTAATATTGATGGATGTTTTCCGCGCAGATGCTTTCGCCCGGGATGTTAGCTGCGGGCACATAGGTCAGCGTCGCGGTCCAAGGCGTGGTGAAGACACCTGCGTCTTCGATCGTCAGATGCAGTTGCAGGAACTTGCCCCGGTGATTGCTGTAGACATCGCCGGCCGGTAGCCAATTCTCTTTTATGTGCCTCTCGATCGCGTCTTTTACGTCATCGTATTCACGCAGCCGATAGCGCTCGACCACATGCAATGATTTCGAATAAGGCGTCCCAAACAGGTCGATCATCGCGTAGGGCCGATCGGTCTTGACGCCGACGGTGTCGACGACCAGTGTATCGCCTTGATAATGGCCGACTGAATCCCCGTACCAGGACGGTGTGAGCGGCTCGGGATGACGGGCATTGAGGCGAATGCGGCGCACGTCCGTATTCGGGCCGGTGTAGATGATCTGGACCATGTCTGGCTGCTGGATAACGCGGATCGTGCCTTCCTTGTAGACGAACAGCATCGGCATCGGCCAACATTGGTTGGACGGATTGCCGTAAGTGATGCCCGCAAGCGACATTTTGCCGAACTTTTCCACCACCTCCGCTGCCCAGGGCTGCAAGATCGGATTGGTATAGTCTCCGACCAGTTGGTCGTAGTCGCTCACGCCTGCGACGCCCGGAGGAAGCGGAGGCCCGGAATTGCCGGGCCGCTGCGGCCAGCGCGATCTGTTTGTCACTGGGCCGGGGCCGGAGGCCGGCGGCTCGAACCAGGGAAAGGACGGGTGATTCCAGACGCCGGTGAAGTTCGGGATCGATGCAACGCCGTGCGGTTTGACGCTGACGGACCCGTCGCCCGACACCACGGTCTGCCCGAAGGCGGGCGTGACAACTGCTGCGGCAACTAGGGTTATTAGAACGAAATTCCGCTGCTTGTGCACGCCATCCCTCCCTTTCGATACAGCAAGCCGATTACCGGCATAACCTGCTGCTGCGCACCGTCACGCTGTTGCATTGGTGAACGCACGCCAAGCTGATGGGGACGAGGCTAGCCGGATCGAGGTTGCAAGGAAAGGGCGCCACGCAGCGGGTCCTACTGCCGCCGGCCCGGTCTCGCCGTGCCCGCGTTGCTCGCGGAACTTGGGCGATCGATGACGGTCTCCTACCGCTGCGGAGGTGGAATTCTGAGGACGGTCCGGAGAGCGGGTGGTTTACCGCGGGGAATTGGTTCAGAAGTCCAGCTTCGTTGCTATCGGCATATGGAAGTCGAAAAGACCGAAATTCAGATTGTTCTCGGCGCAGATCTCCTCGGCAATAAACGGCTCCCTGCTGCGCTGATCGCGCACACGAGTCGACCAGGGTTGGTAGAAGGCCTCCGGATCGTCCACTGTGATGTCGACTTCCAGCCCCTTCCCTTCATTGATCGTGTGCCAGCGCTCCACGACGTGCAGCTTTTCGGAGTGCGGCGTTCGATAAACATCGAGGACGGTTTTGTTGTTTTGGCCGATCGTATCGACCACCAACGTATCGCCCTCGTAATGGCCAACAGATTCTCCCGACCAGGAGGGTTTCGGATTGGCCGAATGCGGCACGTCGAGGAAGATGTGCCGGATCTCGTCGCCCCCTTCCTTGATCATCACCACTTCCCTTGGCGCTTGAAGGATCAAGAGCGGAGCGGGGGATGCCAACATGTTGGGGATGCCGGCCGGCAGGCAGGACGAGCTTGGCTGGAAAGCGATCTTGCCGGCATCGATCTCGTCCGTATCCTTCTTCATCAATTCTTTCACCCACGGCTTCAGATTGGGATTGCCGAGATCGCCGATCCGCCAGGCCGTTCCCTGTCCTGGAGTGAAGGAATGGTCCGGGTCTTGGCGCACTGGGGGCGGCGAGCCGGGAACAGACTGGAAGCCGGTCCCGCGGGGATGGACCCAGCCTCCCTCGCCGCCAGACAAGTCGGGCGGTTGAGCGGGCTGTCCAGCCGCAGCTTTCACACAGGCGAGCGACAGGACGATGGTGCCGGTAATACCGAGCTTCGACATACCTGATCGCGACATTGTTGCTCCCCTCGCTCCTTGTTCCGCAGCCTTGCCCGTCACCAATTCACCGCCAGCTCTCGATGATCGGATTTCTCCGGTCTGCGCGCAGAACGACGCCAATATAGCACCGAGCTGAACCGGCGCGAACGCCACGGACCGCTGTTTGGGCGCGGTTGCATCATCGTATGTCTGATTGGGGACCGAGGCAGGTCTCCGGCGGCATCTTCGCTCAGCAAGGATGGAGCGGAAAAACCATTGCCAACCCACCTGATCGAAGATGACTTCTCTGCGCACGTCTCTTCCTGTGCACTTGCTGCATAGCAAAACTAGCCCATGATCCCGTAAGGTTGCAGACTTTTCGGGCAAGATCATGCGCAAAATCAACACGTATCCGTCGTCGAGCGCAGTCCGCGACGGGTGCGCAGAACATAATCGAGCCGGAGGCTACTCAAACTGAACGCATCCCGCTCTAGTTGAGAGCCATCGACTTGGTAAGCTTCATACTCTGAAGGCATCTGCCTTCGACTTTTTCCCGGTTCGGCGATATGATCGATTGTCGCGGACCGACATGAATGAAGGTCCCGCTTTGCCGACGACGTGAGGCTGGTCGGCGCAGCGCGAGACAGAGACGCCAAATGGAATGCTGAAAGAGAAATCGGTAAAGGGAGGTCGGCATGACGATGCAGCGGCGGCATTTCCTTTTGTTGGTGACTTTGGCGAGCGTGACGGGGATGCCGGCATGGGGTCAGTCAGCGGCGCCAGCGACCGGCGGTACCTACACTGCTGCATCCATACCGGACATGTCAGGCACATGGGGACATGCGTTTCTGACCGGGGGGCTGGAGCCGCCCGGATCAGGCCCCGGCCCGGTGACAAATCGGTCGCGCCGGAACGGCGTGAGCAGCACGTTCCAGGCAGTCGGCGATTACACCAATCCAATTTTGAAAGCCCATGCGGCGGACGCCGTGAAGAAGCACGGCGAGATTTCGCAGACTGGCGTGACGTATCCGACTCCAGGTAACCAGTGTTGGCCCGAAGGCGTGCCTTTCATTTTCGGAAATCTTGGAATGCAGCTGCTCCAGCAGGCGCATCAGATCACGATTCTCTATGCGAACGACCATGAAGTCCGACACGTGCGCCTGAACGAGGCACATCCCGCAGAGGTGAGGCCATCCTGGTATGGAGACTCCGTGGGTCACTACGAAGGTGACACGCTGGTGATCGACACCGTGGGCATCAAGGTCGGGCCGCTTTCCATGGTTGACCGCTACGGCACGCCGCATACGCAGGCTTTGCATCTCGTGGAGCGCTATCGGTTGATCGATTCGGAGGCCGCGAAACCAGCGGAAGAGCGGGGCAGAAAAGAAAACCAATTCGTTGGTAATGGCGACTGGGGGCCTGACCCCGGCTATAGGGGTAGGGCGCTTCAACTTCAATTCACCGCCGAGGATGACGGCGTCTTCACGACACCCTGGTCGGCGACGATTACCTATAGGCGTCCCTCTGGTGAATGGCCGGAAGAGGTATGCGCCGAAAACAGGCACGAATACTACGCCGGAAAAGAAACCGAGGTGCCGCGCGCCGACAATCCTGATTTCTGAGCGGGATATCTTCGATGGGTTTTCGCTCTCCGCGCCTAGCAGGGGCGACACTTTGATCGAAATGCCATGTTGGTCCAGTATTGCGGGTATGCTTGCTTTGCATTCCGTACCCGGGCAACGCGCTACGAATTGAGAATGGCCTGAAAAGGGGTGTGCCGCCTCTGCATGACTGCGGTTTGGCACTCAGACGTTGCGCATCGAGAACCAGGACAGGAGATGGTCATCTGGAACCGGAACGGGAGACGAGCATGAATATGCGGCGGGATTTCCTTTTGCTGGTGACATTGGCGACCGCGGCTGCAACCGCTGCTGTGGCGCAGACCCAAGCCCCGACCGGCACATCGAGAGATCGCGCGACGCCCGGGGCATCCATCCCGGATTTTTCCGCCATATGGGCCCATCCTTCGTTTCCAGGCTTCGAACCCTTGCCGTCGGGACCGACCTCGGTGACAAACAAGGCGCGGCGCCCGCAAGTCACCGATGCGGACGGCCGGATACTGCCGCCGAGGAACGGGCTTCTTGTAGGCAACCCTGCTCTCGTCGTCGGGGATTACACCAACCCGATCCTGAAGCCTCAAGCCGCGGAAATTGTGAAGCAGCACGGCGAACTGGAGTTAAGCGGCGCCGGCTCTCCGACCCCCACCATCCAGTGCTGGCCCGAGCCGGTCCCTTACATTTTCAACGGCGTCGGCATGCAAATGATCCAGCAGCCGGACCGGATCATCTTTCTTTATCCCAACGATCATCAAGTTCGTTACGTACGCATGAACCAACCTCATCGGACGCCCGCGACGCCGTCCTGGTACGGAGATTCCGTCGGCCACTATGAAGGTGACACGCTCATCATCGACACGACCGGTGTGAAGATCGGGCCGTTCGCCATGGTCGATTTTTTCGGCACCCCCTACACGCAGGCTCTGCATGTTGTGGAGCGCTACCGCCTGCTCTCCTACGAAGAAGCCAAAGAAGGGCTGGAGCGGGACGCGCATGAGAATTTGCGTCCTGCCGGAGGCGCGAATGCTGGCTCGGCGCCACGTGCGGATTATCGGGGCAAGCACCTCCAGCTGCGATTCACCGTCGAGGATGAAAACGTTTTCACGACTCCCTGGTCGGCGACTGTGACCTATCGGCGAGGTTTCGAAGATTGGCAGGAGGTCGTCTGTCCCGAGAATACGCGGGAATTGGTGATCGCCGGACGGGGTGCTTCCATTCCAACTGCGATCAAAGTGGATTTCTAGCGCATGATCCCGAAAAGTTGCAGACTTTTCGGACAAAGATCATGCGCAAAATCAACACGCATCCGTGGTCGAGCGCGGTCCGCGACGGTTGCGCAAAACAGAACCAAGCGGAATGCGATTTCAAACTGAACGCATCCCGCTCTCAACAGATTTTGATTGCTGGGTTGGGGGCGGCAAGCGAGGCGGTCTTCCGGCATTCATCGCGCGAATGGTGCGGGGGCGCATCTTACCAACTCGGGAAATTCTCCTGATTTCCCGTTTCAACGCCATCCGGTTGCGGCGCGAGCACGATGCGGCCGCGCGCCCGGCGCTCGAAGACAGCTCGCAGGGCTTTGCCGGCCCCCTCCATCGGCAGCACGGTCTTCGGCAGCGGCTTGATGCGTCCTTGTCGGCAAAGCGAAAACAGCTCGGCCCAGCACGCGGCGGTCTGCTGCGGCGCCCGGCGGCGGTAGTCGCTGACCTGGACGCCGCTGACCGCAATATTCTTCAAGAGCAGGTAATTGGTCTTCAGCGTCGCGATGCGTCCAGCCGCGAAACCGATGACGACGAGGCGCCCGCTCCAGGCTAGGGCCCGGATTGCGGCATCGAAAACGTCACCGCCAAGCATGTCGAGGATGACATCGGCACCCCGCCGCTCCGTCGACTGATAGACCTGTTCGCGCAGGCCTTCCCTGAGATCGTGTTGCGATAAATCGATGAGGTGATCGGCGCCGGCGTCGCGCACCAGGTTCGCTTTCCCCGGGTTCGCGATGCCCGCAAGCGTACGCGCGCCGAACGTCTTCGCAAGTTGCAGGGCCGCAAGGCCGACCCCGCCGCTCGCGCCGAGAACCAGCACGGTTTCGCCGCGCTGGAGCCGGGCACGTTCGTGCAGAGCGAACCACGCCGTGTCGAACACAGTCGTCATCGCCGCGGCGTCAGCAAGATGAATTGCTGCCGGCACTTGGATGCAGCGCGTCGCCTTGGCGACCGCGAGCTCGGCAAACCCGCCTTGCTCGATCAGTGGCAACACGCGGTCTCCGGGCTTGACCGCGCCGACATCGGGGCCGACCGCGCGGACGATGCCGGCCGGCACCTTGCCGGGAACGAAGGGAAGGGCCGGACGAAACTGATAGGTGCCGCCGATCATCAACAGGTCGACAAAGTTGACAGGCGCGGCATGAATTTCGACCAAAACCTCGTCGCGGCCGGGGAGCGGATCGGCCATCTCGCCGAACACTGCATGATCGATGCCGCCGAATTCATGGACCACGATGGCGCGCATCTTCTCCCTGCGTAGGCGGCGTCCCGCGGATCGTCGCCGCATCGGCATCTCTTAATTAAACCTTCGACGGCAGAGCAGGGTCAATGGGCCCGAGCAGAGCCCGCCAGACGCGGCGCGCGACTGTCTTTCCTTGTGGCAGGATTCCGCGTGGATGAATGCGAATGCCCTATCGGAGCCAGAGAGCGCCTGACCGGGGGACTTCGCTCCTCCTTTCAAAGCTGTGGAACCGATCTCCCAGCCGGGCTGTTTCCGTCGCGTTCGCGACAGGGAGAAGACTTTGCCGCGCGACATCATCGCAAGTGACAAAATCGCAGCGCGCCGAGCGCCAGCCTTGGATTCGGCAGCAATGCAGCGATCACACCAGGGCGCCGGCGCCGCGGACGATCACGACCAGTCCGACATCATCGAGACCGATGTCCCGGCGCGTCTCGACGCGCTGAAATGGGGCGGCTTCCACACGCTGGTCGTTATTGCGCTCGGCATCACCTGGACGCTCGACGGTCTCGAAGTCACGCTCACAGGTTCGCTATCCGGAATCCTGAAGGAGAGCGTTGGTTTAAGCCTGACCAACTCGCAAGTCGGCGGCGCGAGCAGCGCCTATCTCGCCGGCGCGGTGGTCGGCGCGCTGTTCTTTGGCTGGCTAACCGATCGCCTCGGCCGCAAGAGGCTGTTCCTGATTACGCTTGCGCTCTACCTGCTTGCCACTGCGGCGACCGGCCTGGCGTGGGATTTCTGGAGCTTTGCCTTGTTCCGCGCCCTCACCGGCGCCGGCATCGGAGGCGAAGCCGCCGCAATCGCATCGACGATCCAGGAGCTCATTCCGGCGCGCTATCGTGGTTGGACCGACCTCGTCATCAACGGCAGCTTCTGGATCGGTGCGGCGATCGGAGCGTCCGGTTCGATCGTGCTGCTCGATCCCGCCGTGATTTCGCCGGCGCTGGGCTGGCGGGCCGCGTTCCTGATCGGCTCGGTCCTCGGCCTCGGCATCTTCGTCATGCGCATCTGGATTCCGGAAAGCCCGCGCTGGCTGATGACGCATGGCGATCCGCAAGGCGCCGCCAAGATCGTGGACGACATCGAGCATCGCTGGTTCCACGACAACCCGCACAAGGGCGCCACCTCGGAGGCGAGCGGTCTGCCAAAAGTGCGATTGCGCATGCGCACGCACACGCCGCTCTCCGAAATCGTGGAAACCCTGTTCAAGACCTACAGGACGCGTACGCTGGTGGGCCTTTCCCTGATGGTGGCGCAGGCCTTTTTCTACAATGCGGTGTTCTTCACCTACGCGCTGGTGCTGACGGTATTTTATCATGTGCCGGCCGAAGGGGTTGGCTGGTACATCGTCCCGTTTGCGGCCGGCAATTTTCTCGGCCCCCTGCTGCTCGGACGGCTGTTCGATACGCTGGGACGCCGCGTGATGATCGCATTCACTTACGTCATGTCCGGCCTGCTTCTTGCCGGCGCGGGCTTTTTGTTCAGTCGCGATCTGCTCTCGGCGAACATGCTGACGCTCGCCTGGACGGTCACATTCTTCTTCGCCTCCTCGGCAGCAAGCTCCGCCTATTTGACTGTGAGTGAAATCTTTCCCCTCGAGGTCAGGGCGCTCGCGATCGCCGTGTTCTACGCGATTGGAACCGCGATCGGCGGTATTGCCGCGCCGACGCTCGCCAGCGCGCTCATCGATACCGGGTCGCGCGTAAACGTCGCCTGGGGATATGTCCTTGCCTGCCTATTGATGGTCGTCGCCGCCTTCGTCGAATGGCGCTGGGGCATCGATGCCGAACGCAAGTCGCTGGAGCAGGTGTCCCGGCCGCTCGCCGCCGTGGATTAGGCGGCGCTAGCGCATGATCTCGTAAAGTTGCAGAGTTTTCGGACAAGATCCATGCGCCAAGCCAAGTGAATTGAGCGGCAGGCGGTTCAAACTGAACGCATCCCGCTCCAATTGTTCCGACTCTAACGCTTGTTCTCTTCTGACCTCCCGCCGCTTTAGCGTCAGTGAACGAGCGCTAGAAGTCACCCGAATCCGCATGGGGGATCGGTTCGACGTCGAACTTGAAGAGCTGGCCGAAATTCTGATTGTTCTCGGCACAAACCTGTTCGGTCATCGGGCCTTGTTCGACCCGCCGATAGCGCTGCATCGCATTCCAGGGCCTCGTGAAGGCGCCCGGGTCTTCGACATGGACATTAACCTCGATGCCCTTGCTGCCGTTAGCGAGCCGGAACCGCTCGACGACGTGCAATTGCTCGGTATGCGGGGTGCGGAACGAATTCGATGAACGTTTTCGTGTTGAGCCCAATGGTGTCGATGACCAGCGTATCGCCGTTCTCGTAATGACCGATCGATTCCCCGAACCATGAGGGCTTGAGATCGGTTGAATGTTTGTCCGCCAAGTACACGTGTCGCGCCATGTGATCCTCCTGCCAGACCATCACCACTTCCTTCGGTGTCTGCAGGAAATAGACCGGCGTCACCGGATAGAGCAGGAAACCCGGAACGCCGATCGGCCAGCATCGCTCTTTCGGGGTCATCATGACGAGGGCCGACCGTGCCTGTTCGTTCACTTTGCGCAACGCCTCTCGCGCCCATGGCTGGAGGATCGGGTTGCTGAGATCGGCAATGCGCAGCGTCTGCTGCGCGCCCGCGCGCCGCGCCGCGGTGCTGTCGAAATACGGATAGGCTCTGTCGAAGGTCACCGGCCCCGGTCCGGACGGCGGCGGCAAAAAATCCTGGCCGATCGGCGTTTCGCCATCAGGCACGCCCACGATCCAGCCCACCCGGCTGTCAGGAGAAAAATTCGGCACCTCCGATCCCCCGACGCCCTCGGCCCAGGAAGGTGCCAAGAATATCGTTGATAAGATGAGACTGGCACCCACCGCACGCGCGCCGGCAGAAAATGATAAAGGCAGCATCCATTCGCTCCTGGTTCCAATACTCGGACCGCGGCGCCGACCCCCGTTTGCGGGGGATGGGTTCGGCCCGAGGCGCCTCCCGCTC
Organism: uncultured Alphaproteobacteria bacterium; assembly: GCA_963844635.1. GTDB lineage: Bacteria > Pseudomonadota > Alphaproteobacteria > Rhizobiales > Xanthobacteraceae > JAJPKK01. The sequence continues at coordinate 1,001,423 of CAWJPD010000003.1, read as the reverse complement.
GGTTCTCTTGAATTTGCGCATGATCTTGGTCCGAAAAGTCTGCAACTTTTCGGGGTCATAGGCTAAGCGCCGAAGTTCCACAGGCGTGATATCTGTTCTCACCATAGCAGACTGGGCGGTCCGTTAAGAGCCGAGCGTTCGCGTCGCCGACTTGCTCTCGTCACGAATTGCGGTCTAGATGCCGGCGACCCCCAACGCGTTGACCCGAGCCACGGCCGAGACACGCCGTGGCATTTTGCCGTGAAGCCATGTTCCGCCTGTTCGAAACCGCCCTCGACCCGACCGCCCGCCCGGCAGGCCCCGAGCCGCCCAGCAGCCTCGTCGCGTTCTATTGGCACTTCGCCCGGCAGGCAAAGCGCCTGTTCGCGGCATTGTTCGCATTCGGCCTGATGGTGGCATTGCTCGAACTCGATGATCCCTGTCTTCATGGGGCGGGTCATCACATTGGTGACGGCGAGCGATCCGTCGCGGCTGTGGGCCGATTCCTGGCATGTTCTTTTGGGTATGGCGGCAGTGCTGCTGGTGCTGCGCCCGCTCGCGATCACCGGCCAAAACCTCGTCGCCAACCAGGCGATCTCGGCCAATGTCGCCAACATGATTCGCTGGCAGAATCATTGGCACGTGGCGCGCCAATCCTGGGCCTTTTTCCAGAACGACTTTGCCGGCCGCATCGCCAACCGCGTGCTCCAGACCGGGCCGGCGATTCGTGAGTTGCTCGTGTCCTTGATCACCGGCGTCTGGTACATCCTGGTTTATGGGACCAGCGCGCTGGTGCTGCTCGCTTCGGCAGACCGCTGGCTTGCGCTTCCCATCACCGTGTGGTTCGCAAGCTACCTCGTGCTGCTGCGCGCTTTCGTGCCACGCATGCGCGACCGCTCGAAACTCGTGTCCGAAGCGCGCTCGATGCTGACGGGCCGCATCGTCGATACCTACACCAATATCCTGACGGTGAAGCTGTTCGCGCGCGCCCGCAACGAAGACGCCTATGTCCGCGACGCTGTCGACGAGCATACCGGCCGCTTCTACGACTCGCTGCGCCTGAACACCCTGTTCAGCTTCACCCTGACAACCCTCAATGCGCTGCTGGTGACGAGCACCGGCGGCATCGCGATTGCTTTGTGGGTCCACGGCAAGGTCGCGGTCGGCACCGTGGCGATGGCCCTGCCATTGTCCTGGCAGATCATCAACATTGCCGGCTGGGTGGCGATGCGGGTGACGGAAATCTTCGAGAATATCGGGGTGGTGCAGGAGGGCATGATAACGATCGCGCGTCCGATCGGCCTGCCCGACCGGGTTGACGCCAGGCCGCTGACGGTAACGCGGGGGGAGATCCGATTCGAGGACGTGCGCTTCGGTTACGGCCGCGAGAGCGGCCTGATCGACGGGCTATCGCTCACCGTACGGCCGGGCGAGCGGATTGGCCTGGTCGGCCGCTCCGGCGCCGGCAAATCGACCCTCGTCAACCTCCTGCTGCGGTTCTTCGATGTCGAGGACGGCCGCATCTCCATTGATGGCCACGACATTGCGGTCGCGACCCAGGAGAGCCTGCGCACGCAGGTCTCGGTCGTCACCCAGGACACCTCGCTGCTGCATCGTTCGATCCGCGACAACATCCGCTACGGCCGACCCGAAGCGAGCGACGCGGAGATCGTCGCGGCAGCGCGACTTGCCCATGCCCACGAGTTCATCGCCGACCTCGAGGATTGGCGCGGCCGTGGTGGTTATGAGGCTCAGGTCGGAGAGCGGGGCGTCAAGCTGTCCGGCGGCCAGCGCCAACGCATCGCCATCGCCCGCGTCATTCTCAAAAATGCGCCAATCCTGGTCCTGGATGAGGCCACCTCGGCGCTCGACAGCGAGGTCGAAGCCGCCATTCAGGCGAGCCTTGATACATTGATGGCCGGCAAGACGGTGATCGCGATTGCGCACCGGCTGTCGACGATTGCCCGCATGAGCCGCCTGATCGTGCTCGACCGTGGTCACATCGTCGAGCAGGGATCGCATGATGAATTGCTGCGGGCCGGCGGCCATTATGCCGCGTTATGGCGCCGGCAGTCCGGCGGTTTCATCGATGCCGCGCCTGTCGACGCACAGTTTGCCGCCGCCGAATGAACGCGGTCCCTGCATCTGCCGCGAGACCGGGGCATTTGCGTCGCCCTCTCTGCTGCCGGGCGGCGCGGCGCAGCTAGAGCGGGATGCGTTCAGTTTGAAACGCCTCCCGCTCGATTATGTTCTGCGCACCCGTCGCGGACTGCGCTCGACGAATGCGTGTTGATTTTGCGCATGATCTTGTCCGAAAAATCCGCAACTTTACGGGATCATGCGCAGGCTCTCGCGAAAATAACTGCCCCGGCACTCTGCAGAGACCAGCAGCTTGTTGCGGCGAACCGCACTGCGACCGAATTCAGTTATTTTCGCGGGTACCCTTACCGGTGGTGGCCTGCGGCGCCTTGCATGATGCCGGTCCTTCCCCGATATGTTACGACCGGAACCGGGGGTATCCTCAAGGGCCCAGGTCACATGCGACGGCGGGAATTCATTGCGGCACTTGGCGGAGCGGCAGCCTCCGCGTATGCCGGGCGCGCATCGGCGCAGACACACAATCCGCAGGAAGTCCGGCGGGTCGGCGTGCTGATTTTCGGCGATGAAAACGACCCGATCTCGCAGGAGCGATTAACGGCCTTGCGCGATGGCTTGAAGCGCCTGAACTGGACCGAAGGCGATAATCTGCGGATTGAAGCGCGTTTCGGCGGCGCCGACCGGCGGCGGCTGCGCGCCTCGGCCATGGAGTCGGTGAGCCTCAGTCCGGACGTCATCGTCGCGAGCGCCGCGCCGGCGACGCGGGCGGTGCTGGCGCAGACCAAAAGCATCCCTGTCGTTTTCGTGGAAGTAACCAACGAAGCGGGATACGGCGTCAGCGGAAGTCTGGCGCGCTCGGACGGCAACGCCACCGGGATCACGAACCTATATCTTGCGATCGGCACGCGCTGGCTGGAATTGCTGCGCGAAGCCGTGCCTGCAATGTCCAGGGTCGGGCTGCTCTTCAACCCCGATTTCGATCGGCGATCCTATCTTGCCGCGATCGAAACCTCGGCCGAGGCCTATCATATCAAGCCGGTCCGCTTGCCGGTCCACGATGGCAAGGACATTGAACGGGCGATCGACGGCTTTGCCGCCGATGGAAACGGCGGCCTTCTGGTCGTTCCCCCTTCACCGGCCTATGCCAATACGCAGTTGCTTTTCCGGCTGGCGACGCGGCATCGATTGCCCGCAATCTATCCCAACCGCAGCCTTGCCTCGCAAGGCGGGTTGATGTCCTATGGGGCCCCCAGTTCCGATCTTTTCCACGACGCCGCAGGCTATGTCGACCGCATCCTGAACGGCACGAAACCCGGTGACCTGCCTGTTCAGTTTCTCACCAGGTTCGATCTCGTCATAAATCTAAAAGCCGCCAAGGCGATAGGGTTGGAAATGCCACGCACGCTGCTCGACCGTGCCGCGGAGGTCATCGAATGACGGCAGGCGCGAGCCAAAGCGGTGTCGTCCTGAGTGTAGACGCGCCGGGGCGAGCGCCGCGATGGACCGCTCACGAGAAGGAGCAGACATGACCCGAAGTTACCGTGCGCTGGCGTTGGGCGTTGCGAGTGCGGTGGGATTCTGCATCGCTGCTGATGCCGAGGTGCCGGTGCCCGTGCTCGCCCAGGCGAGCGGCACAACGACGCTCGCGCCGGTGCTGAAGAAAATCACGCCCGCCGTCGTCAGCATCGCAATCAAGGGGAGGTTCACCCAGGAAACTCCCTCGCATCGGCGTGAGGTACGCGGATTTCGCGGCGCCGGTTCGGGCGTTATTTATGACGCGAATCGTGGCATCATCGTCACCAACAATCATGTCATCGAGCACGCCGACGACATCACCGTCGGCCTCACCGACGGCCGTACCTTGAAGGCGAAGCGCGTCGGCGCCGACCCGGATTTCGATGTGGCGGTCGTAAAGGTGCAGCCTGACAACTTGACCGCCATTCCGTTTGCGGATTCACGCGAACTCCAGGTCGGGGATTTTGTGCTCGCGATCGGCTACCCGATGCAGATCGGGCAAACCGTCACCTCCGGTATTGTCAGCGGCCTGCACCGAACCAATGTCGGCATCGAACAGCACGAGAACTTCATCCAGACCGATGCCGCGGTCTATCCAGGAAACTCAGGCGGCGCCCTTGTCAACCTGCAAGGCGATCTGGTCGGCATCAACACGGCTTTCATCGGCGCAACCAATAGCAATCCGGGGATGGGTTTTGCGATCCCGGTCAATATGGCGCGTGCCGTCGCCGACCAGATCCTGGAATTCGGAGATGTCCGCCGCGGCTCGATCGGCATCACCATCGACGATCCGCCGCCGGCAGCGAGTGGAGACGCGCCGCCCTCTGGCGCGGTCATTGCCAAGGTCGAACCGGCCTCGCCGGCAGACCATGCCGGCCTTAAGACCGGGGACCTTGTGACCGAGCTCGGCGATCGCCAGGTGATCAACTCGGCGTTTCTTCGCAACCGGCTGGCGCTGCTTCGCGTCGGCGAAACCGCCGACCTCACGATCGTGCGCGATGGCAAGCAGATGACCGTCCATCCGGCCGTGGCAGCGACCCCATCGGAGCCGCGCAGCCGCGCGAAGTGACCGCCGCGCTGAGGGGGTAGCGCCTATCGGCAGGAGAGCGCTTGAGGGACGGGGCGACTCAACGGCTGATACGGCGGGGGTAGGGGCGCGCGACGACGGCGATGGCTTTTTTGGCAGAGATTGAGCGGATCCGTTCGATCGCAAGCAAAGGCCAGTCGACAAACTGGCCGATAGCGTTAACAAAACATGCAGAAGATTGCGCGAGCATGATCGCGGAGAGCCGACTTCAGAAAACCGCGATTTTGAGGCCTGTGATTGGGCGCGCTTGACCGCATCATGCTGGTGATGGAGTGTTCATGCGAAATGGTGTCGTGGTGGCTTTCGCCCTTCTGCAAAGCGCCTGCGCAGCCAGAGAGCCGCCCCCCGCCGCTCCGGCGCCGGCCGTCCATCTTGAAAGTCTCAAGCCCATGACCACGATCCAGCCGCAGGATGCAACAGCGAGTTGCGCTGACATCGAAGCGGAGGTCAAATCGAACAACCTGACGGTGACGGAAATCGCCAAACAAAACGGATGGCAAATCGCCCAAAGTCCCGGTTCAGATTCGGTGAATGTGTGGCCCGTCTGGTTCGGCTCCGGTTTCGATCCATCGAAAAGCTTGGCAGGTGCGTCTTTGCAGGCCAGGCAACAGCGGCTCGCCGGCCTTGTTTCCGAGCGCTGCGCGCACGCGAGGTCCGCGGGTGCGCGGCCGTGACCGCGCCATGCGTTGGGGCGCTCAAAATGCAAGCGTAATCGCGGCGGAAAGGGATTAAGGAACCGGGGAGCGACCCCCGGCTCCCCGGCCTAACAATGGACGGGCTACTTGACCGCACATTCGGGGAGCGACCCCGTGCATCAAGGATCGTCCGCGCCGCAAGGTTAGACCAAGTGCGCGATGCGTTCGGCTTCAATCGCCTTCCGCTCGGTTACCTTTTTTGTGCATGATCTTGTCCGAAAAGTCTGCAACTTTTCCGGATCATGCTCTAGCTGTGTGCGAGCACCATACTATATCGTGGCCCGGAGCCGGTACGCCAGTCAAAATCTGCTGAAGCGTTCTCGATGTGGCATGCCCAGCCTTTCGGCCGAGCCCGTCCAAAGTCCCATCAAGGGAGGCTCAGGTCCTGTTTCGCAGCCCGTGCGGCGCCGCGGGCTACAACTGAATTTGGTCGCTCGAATGAGGCCCCTGCCGGTCGCTTTCCGAATGGTCGTGCTCTGCATATGTGGCACCTCCGCCTTGATTGGCGCGTTCGGTGCGGAGTCAGACCACGCAAGGCGGCCGCCCCGACTGCGGCTGGATCGGTGTTGAGGTCAAGCCGATGACGGCTGCAGTCGCCCAGAGCCTAGGTCTCATCGAGACTTACGGCGGCATTTTTACTTCCCCGGAACCCAATAGCCCCGCCGCCGATGCCGGAATTGTGGAAGACGACGTCGTCATCGCCGTCGACGGTATCTCATTCAGGCAATCCGACGAATTCGCCGCCATGGTCTCCAGGAAATCTCCCGGCTCGCTGATCCACCTGACGACGTTTCGCAATGGCGAATTGATGGAGGTGAGACTGACGCTTCGGTCGGGCAACTGTCCGCGTCAACAGAATGGCGCCGTTTCGATCACAACTTCCGTGGGCGGTCGCTTGCATCCGTGTCGCCAAGCTTCGCTTGCCGCACAGGACGCTCTTCACTGAGGTGCGGAAGTGATTTTGCGAATTGCGCCTCACCAACGCTTCCGATTTACGCGCTCGAGCAGAAGAAACGGATAACATGCTGGCGGAAACGAAAGCCCGGTGACTGCAGGCAAACGGTCAAAACCTGTCAAACCTCGACTTTATGTTTACTGTGCTGACCCGCTTATCGCTCACGTGCCACTCGGCCTTTACTTGCAGGCATTGCCTGAAGGAGGATGCCGCCGCGAGCGTTGACGAGGCACTCCGTGCGGCGGTAAACAAACGAGCTTCCGAAGAGATCGGGTAGCAAAGCGGTCGCGAACGGCCATTTTCCTGCCGAGTGGCAAATCAGGAACCGCAGCAATTTTGGATATGTGGAGAGGTGGCAGAGTGGTTGAATGCACCGCACTCGAAATTCGGTTGTGCCCGTTTTCTCGGGTTGTTCCCAGTAGCACACAGTTTTGTTTTGTCTGACCAATTTGGCCGGACCCGTCCATCCCGTGCCAACGGATGTCATCCGCTGCTACCCAATTGGGTAGCAAAATGGTAGCAAAAAGTTCTACTTTCGTTCGAATAGGACGCAGGCGGCCCGCGGCCATCGCCGCAGGCCCTGGTTCTGCCGTCAGCCTTCACCCCTTCAGACCCGCGTTGGCATGACCACGAAGGTCTCGTGGTCATCGCACGCGAGAACGTGCGGGGCGCCGGGAGAATGGCCACAGATTGAGACGACACCCGTCGAACGGCAGCGCCGGTCGCCAAACGTCTTGACTGCCTCAAGCAGGTACTCAGCGTTGAAACCCGTTTCGTATGGCCGGCCCGCCGGCTCACACAGCTTGATCACAGCTTGCGCGGTCGCCGCCATCTCGCCCGGATGCCCTGCTTTGACATCAGCGCTTAAGGTCAGGCCATCGCCCGCAACGCTCAGCTTGATCGCCTTCTGCGTGGTCGGCCGGAGGAAACCAGCAATCGGCTCCAGCGCGGCGAGTAGCTCATCCTTGGCTACAACAGCACGAGCAGGGGGCCGATCAGGCATGACGCGCGCATAATCGGGGAAGGTGCAGTCGACCGGCTCTGCTTCGATCCGCTTTCCTTGCCAGTTGGTCAAGCTGACCATGCTGGGCGAAATCCTGATTGTTGCCGAAAGCAAGTGCTGGGATTTGCGCCCCAGCAGCCTGAGAACGTCTGCGACGAAATCAGCCTTGATCAGGACCGGTGCAAAGTGCGCCGGCGCCGAAATCGGGACGCGGACATGGGCAAGCCTGTGCCCGTCCGTTGCCACGAAATTCAGGGTCTTCCAATCTGGCGAAGGATGAACGTACACCCCCGCAAGATAGTAGCGGGTTTGCTCCTTCGACATGGCGTGCCGCGTTCTTGCGAATGCATCGTATAAATCGCCCGCGGTGAGGGTAATCACGGTCTCTGTTTCTCTTGTTCTGTCAAGCATCGCGGCCTCCTCTCATGCCGCCGTTGCCGGTTGACTGTCGCGCAGCGCCAAGCCGCGGAGATAGTCCGCGGCGCCCTGGGCTTTGCTGCATGCCGTGAAGAACGCCCGGCTATCGGCCTTCAGCAGGCCAATCCATGACTGAATGTAGCCGGCATGGCGCAAATCACCATCAATGGAGAACTCGGCGCACAGGAAGGCCGCGCATAGCTCGGCAACCAGTTCCTCGGCAGCATAGGCGCGTTCGCCGAACCGGTGGCGCAAGTCTCGGTCGAGCCGCGATTTATGCCCCGTCCAGTGCCCGAGCTCGTGGAACGCCGTGCCGTAAAAATGCGCGGCACTCTTGAACGCCTCGAACCTCGGCAAGCTGATCACGTCATCGCTTGGACGGTAATAGGCTTCGCCAGCCTCTTCGCGGATGCTGGCGCCGCTGCACGCCAGAAATTCGTCAATCGTGGCGTCGCGTTCATCGCGGTTGCGCGGCTTGATCTCGCCCAACGTCAGAACGCGGTCCGGCAAGCCTTCACACTGGTCGATGTTAAACACGGTGTAATCTCGCATCATGGGGACGATGCGGGTCGCGTCCTCGTCATCCGCGCCGTTGTCCCGCACCTGGAGTTGCTTGACGAAATACACCTTTGTGCCGTGCTCGCCCTTGCGCACGTGGCCGCCCAACTCCGCGGCCTGCTTGTAGGTGAGATAGCGCGGCGCGCGATAGCCGGCCGATTGCGCCATCCAGAGCAAGACCACATTGACCCCGCTGTAGGGGCGATTGGAGACCGCATTGCATGGGACATTGGCGCCCGCGGTGGCGGACCACGGTTTAGTCCAGGGAGCCGCACCGGCTTCCAGTTCGGCGACAATCCGCGTCGTTACCTCAGAATACAAATCGCGTTTCATGTCTTGCCCTCGTCTCAGAGCGAGGCCGAATGGCCAACGCATCTGGGGGGGGCGCTGCGCAGGGTTTCGAAATTGTTGCTGGGAGCGCGGGAGTGTTTAGAGCGTAGCGGGACGGGGTCCTGACATGCCGCGCCCAGAGGGCGGCCCTGGTGTCCGCGCGGCCCCCCCCACAATGGCCCGAGCAAGGCGCGCGGGCTGTTGACCACCCCTGCCTGCGGCACACCGGGGTCAAAAAACCTGAGTTAACGAAATGTTAAGAAGGCGAGATGCTGAACGGCATGCGGACACGGTGTCAGCTTCTGCTGGTTCGAAAAGCTAGCGATGGACTACTGTCGTCCTGGCCAAGAGCTGACCGACAGAGGGAAGGCTCGCCGTAAAAATTCGTGGTAGCGTTGGTCCAAATCTGGCGGCAGGATTAGATGGCCAACTGCAGCCAACGCCGCGATGTGCTTACCCTTGCTGGGGGTACAGCGACATTGGTACTCGCCAAGCCGTCCGCGGCACTAGCGCAGCGGCGGAGGCTGCCAGTGATCGGGTATCTCGACGGGGCCGGTGAAGACGATCCTTACCCCATCCGCCAACGCGCCGCGTTCCGCACGTTCATGGCTAGCCCAGTACAAAGTGGCCGATTAAAACCGACGGAAATGTGGCCGATCTGCTATGGAAACACTTTGACCGGGTAACAAGCAGCCCCCCGTCTGTCAAAAAAATACACTATTCCCTAGGGGAGCACTATCGAACGGTACATCGTTAACTCAGGTCATCGAAGGTTCAAACACGACTTCATAACCAACGACGTTAAATTCATAGTCCGCGGTCTGTTTGTTCGGATAGATCACTAGATTTATACCCATCGGATGGCGAGCTGAAGGGATCAACAGTCCGTCATGTCCCAGGTGTTGGACTGCCCCGCCAATTGTCTGGCATTTTGAGTGATCAATTGCCGCGAGATCGGTCGCTTCAAGATCAAATTTCTTTAGCGTTGTCGGGGAGGATAGGTCGAGCACCGACGAAAGCGCCACGCTTACAGTATACACTGATCTTCGAACCCGCGGTCTGATCGGTTCCATGCTCATCTGGTATTCAGCCTCCGCAATGACTGTGTCGCGGCTCAGGCTGGTATAGATCGCAGGCACCTCGGGTGGGTTCCATCGGGCTCCCAGCGTGTTCTCTCGGTCGGGCGGAAAGTTTGCAAACATGTGTCGAAAAACAGTTCCGCGCCAAGTCGTCGGCGGAATGCGCGAAAGGGTTTCGAGAAGGTCTCGGACATATATCACCCTTGAAGCTCCACCTCAGACGAAAGCGCCATCCTTCAACTGCGCAATGATGCGCAAGACCTCCTCCATGCGACCTGCTTGGATTAAGTCGGCTGGCCGACCGCCGCCTAAACGCTTATGAGGTGAGTAAAGCCAAAGGTGTGCCTCTTGCGGAGAATAAAGTTCAGAAAGTTCCTTCACCAGCCACTCAAGCCGAAGAAGATTATCGCGGCGGTCAGGTTGCGGTTCTGTCCGACCGGTTCGCCAGCGGGAGACCGTTTCTGGCGTGGTATTAAGAAGGTGAGCAACCTCCCGCGCTGAGATGTTTGCAGCGTGCCGAATTTGATCGAGGCGAACAGCTATTGGTCCAGACATAAAATTTCTCGTGTTACGGCCAAAAGCCAAATCAAGTCGCATGTTTGCGAGCAACGCGCCTGACAGGTGTTACAGCCAACGTTGTCGCAGGTTGAGTTCGTGAGATTTCTCCGAGTGTTTCGCGCCAACCATCCAATTTGCGACGCTCTCTTTCCAAGCGGCCCTTGATTTCGTCATTCAAGTTCGTCTGTAGAACACGTCCCAGACGATCGGTCGCGGGCCTCAACATGTTTTCAAGATATTGGCCCGGGCGTAGCGAAGGGGGGACCTGCCCGATCTCCCCCACCTCTTCCATCCTGGTGAAGACAAAATGACGACGCGGATCGCTCAGCGTGTCGAATGTGCCTCTCTTACAACAGGCGGTATTTTGGCAGCCATAACCAGCTTTTAGGCTGCGATTATTGAAAAACAACGACGCGGTCTCTCGATCTAAGAAAAGGCCGAGGCCCGGCAGGTACACCCGCGCGTGCGCGGCAAAGCTCTTCTTCTGGACCACGCGAGGCCGACTGAGCCGATGGAAGTCGAATTTATCTCCACTACTCACACCAGTTTCAATTCCGCTTATTGCACCAAACGCCAATAGAGGAAGCCCGATGTTTCCCGCCTTCTCCAATATGAGCGGCATATTGAGTGAATGTAGCTCGCGACACGAATGAATGAACCGTTGGAGCGTTAAGTGTCCGCTTCCGGCACCAAATGGATGCACCCGAAGCCACAGTCCATCAACCTCTAACTTGTTTAGTGCAGATTTTATCCCGGAGCGTTTGCTTGGGTCATGGAAAACAGAGGTTGGTAGCGCTAACGTGTAGTAGAGAGCGACATCCTCAAGTTGCCGCACATCAAGTTGCCGCCGTAGCTCTCTGAGAAGGGCAAGGTCGATCGCGAACCAAATATCGTCGGTTCCGCGTTCTAGATAATGGCCGACAATGAGTGCATTGAAGCCAAATTTAGCCGCGAACTCGACAATAGCGCCTACAACGTCCTGGCCAGCGGCCCCACTCAAATCTTGAGGACGGTGAACTCCTCTCCCTGCCCAGGGAAGGGCTGACCGCCGTTCCGTGAAGCCGGCCGCGGTAGCCATCTCCATTAATCGCGTGTCCAGAACTGCCCAAAGGTTGCGGCGCCGAACCTCGGTTCTCGAGCTCTTCTTGAGCGCTCAAATAAGTCGGGTCGAACACCACGCCACTCATGGAAGTTCGGCCCTCTGAGAGTAATTGCGAGAGCACGCGGTGATCATTGTGCCCCGGCCTGAGAAAAAGACCGAGAGGTTCGCCTGCCGGACGGATCAACCTCAGTACAGGAGCTTCGCTCATGGCTATTTACTGCCCCTTGATTGACATTTATCGCGACGTTATCATTGACATTCATATTGATCAAGCCGTCCTCATTTTTCATGACGGGACAGCCCTTGCCTAAGCCAGTCGCCTAACCAAAGAGGAGCCCGATCACCGGCTTGACGGGGAGCTGTGAACGACGTAAACAGCTAACGTTTACAATGTACACAGGACCGGAATGGAGCTTGACGACGATTTGGTCGGCATCAATGAGATCGCCAAAATTGCGAAGGTGTCGCGCCAAGCGGTTGCCAATTGGCGAAGCCGCCTAGCCGACTTCCCGAGGCCTTTGGTTGACCTCGCTTCCGGCCCCGTGTTCCGGCGCTCGCAAGTGCGCGCATGGTTAAGGAGGAGAAAGATACCGATGGCTCTCGTATTCTCGACGATCAACTTGAAGGGAGGTGTTGGAAAGACCACGACGACGGTGGCGCTCGCGGAAACGTTTTCCGCCGAAAGACGTAAGAAGGTTCTTGTGATCGATCTTGATCCACAGACGAACGCCACCGTGATGCTAATTGGTGAAGAGAAGTGGCGCGAGTTGAATGATGAGGGACATACGCTTGCTCAGCTGTTCAAGGACGCCCTTCACCCCGAGCGCAAAAAATTCGACCTCGGGAAGACCCTCCAGAAGAAGGTCTCTGATGTGTCTGCTGCCACAACAATCGATTTGCTGCCATCAAGCCTCGACCTCATCGATGTTCAGGATGAAATAATCAACACGCCAGTCGGAAAGTACGGCGCGATCAGACCGTTCGATATCTTGTGGCGCGCTACAAAGGACCTCGTCGAAGACTACGATATCGTGATGATTGATTGTCCCCCGAACCTCGGGAAAATCACGCAGAACGGCCTGCGGATGTCTCAGGCGTTCGTGATCCCGACGATCCCGGATATCCTCTCAACATACGGCATCCCGCAAATTGTTCGCCGCGTTCGCGACTTTTCCGAGGAGATCGCGGAAGACATAGAAGCACTGGGCATCGTCGTGACCAAGTATGACAGTCGCTCCACCGTGCACAAGAACATGGAGAAGCAGCTTCGACAGAACCATGTCGCCGACCCAAAAAATTGGCCGCCGGTTTTCGAAACGATCATTGCGCAGGGGAACCAAAGTGCTGCCGCCGCCGAGTATTCCGCGCATTCGACCTTGAAGCAAAAATGGGGTTATCAGGGCTTACACGAGCGAATATCGGCCTTGGCCAACGAACTCCTCACCAAGCTGGGGGTGTGAGATGAGTTTGAAGAAAGCGCTCAGCGAACTCGTCCGCACCGTCGTTGATGAAGCCGAACGAAATCCTGAATTTGCGAGCCGGATGGAGGAGGCTCTTGGCTTAAAAGAAAAAGTTTCAAAGCTAAAAGCGACAAGAAGCGCACATCGGCGCGCACCAGCCGTCGTGGACCCGGTCCAGCTGGCACGTCAGGGTGAGCCAACTCTCCGCGCCCGACTTGCCGAACTGAACGTTGAACAGCTCAAAGACATCGTGGCCGATTACGGCATGGACCCAAGTAAGCTCGTGACGAAGTGGAAGACACCCGAGCGCATCATTGAACGGATCGTCGAGATATCTCTGGGCCGGGTCAGAAAAGGGGAAGGCTTTCTATCAGCACGCTCTGGAGGTGGAGCGTCATCATGAGGTCGCGGGTCAGCCAAGCGGTGAAAGCCAGATCGAACAGGCATGGGCCGGTATCCTGCTGAACGACCATATCGCTACAAAACAATGGAACATGGCGAATTATCAAGCTGACGTATTGTCCAGCTTTCTGGCCGCCAGGTCCTGCCGGCCTGTTCAGGGAGGATGAGGGGATGCTGGGCCTCGAAAAAATCATTGCAGGCGCCAAGCTTCGGGGGATTGCCGGTCCCGCGGTGGTGGAGGTCGTGCGCGTCGAGTGGATCGGCTCTGATGCCCTAAATGTCCTCTACCGCAGCGGCGATGGCCCCGCGGAGGTGCTGCTCTACCGCGACGCCGAAGCTCGCCTGGAGCTGGTCCAACCCACCCGTGCATTCGGCTTCGACGGGGATGGGGAGACATTCCGGATCGCCTCCGAGGCGCAGCGCATCAGATTGGCGCACCTGTTCGACCCCTACCTTGCCGTCCACAGCTCGCGGATCGAGCCGCTGCCCCACCAGATCACGGCCGTGTACGGGGAGATGCTCCCGCGCCAGCCCTTGCGCTTCCTGCTGGCCGACGATCCTGGCGCCGGCAAAACCATCATGGCCGGCCTCCTCATCAAGGAGCTGATCATTCGCGGCGACCTGGAGCGCTGCCTCATCGTCGCGCCGGGCAGCCTTGTCGAGCAGTGGCAGGACGAATTGAAAGAAAAGTTCGACCTCACCTTCGACATCGTCTCGCGCGAGCAGATCGAGACTTCGGTCACCGGCAATCCGTTCGTCGAGCGCAACTTCCTCATCCTGCGGCTCGATATGGCGGCTCGCTCCGAGACACTACAGGCAAAGCTACAGGCAGCCGCCGATTGGGACCTTGCGATCTGTGATGAAGCCCACCGTATGGCCGCTAGCCTGTTCGGCAGCGAGGTCAAGTACACCAAGCGCTACAAGCTCGGGCAGCTCGTGTGCGGACGCGCGCGGCATTTCATGTTGATGACCGCCACGCCGCACAACGGCAAGGATGCCGACTTCGAATTGTTCATGGGTCTTCTCGATGCCGACCGCTTTGAGGGCCGGCCGCGTGAAGGCGCACGCAAGGTGGACGTGTCCGATCTGATGCGCCGGCTCACCAAGGAAGAGCTGCGCAAATTCGACGGCTCGCCACTGTTCCCGGAGCGCCGAGCCTCCACAATCCAATATCATTTGTCGGACCTGGAAGCGCAGCTCTATGCCGCAGTAACGCAATACGTGCGCAACGAGATGCGCAACCTCAACAACTTGGGCGATGACAAACGAAGAAATAACGTAGGCTTTGCGCTCCAGATATTGCAGCGCCGCCTCGCATCGTCACCTGCCGCCATCTACCATTCCTTGCGTCGGCGCCGCGAGCGGCTGGAGGCGCGGCTTGCCGAAGAGCGGATCATTGCTCGCGGCGGCAGGTTACAAAAGCTGGACGACCTCCCTTCGCTCCTGGAGGATGACGAAGACCGAGACCTTGACGAGATCGGCGGCGCCGAACTGGAGAATGCGGAGCAGGAGATCGCCGACCGCGCCACAGCCGCACAGACCATCCCTGAGCTGGAAGCCGAGCTGCTTGTGCTGCACGATCTTGAAAAGCTCGCCGATCGGCTGCGTAAATCGGGGCAGGACGCCAAATGGCGCCAGCTCAGCGAAATCCTCGACAAGCCGCCCATGGTCGATGAGGTGACGGGTCAACGGCGCAAGCTGTTGATCTTCACCGAACCTCGCGACACGCTCCAGTATTTGGCTGACAAAATTCGGCAGCTCATCGGCAAGTCCGAAGCTGTCGTGGTAATACACGGCGGCGTGCCGCGTGACGTGCGCAAGGCCAACATCGTCGCTTTCAATGACGACCCCGAGGTGCGCGTCCTGGTAGCCAACGATGCCGCAGGCGAAGGCGTCAACCTTCAGCGCGGCGCCCACCTGATGGTCAATTACGACCTGCCTTGGAACCCCAATCGCCTTGAGCAGCGGTTCGGCCGCATTCACCGCATCGGCCAGACCGAAGTCTGCCATCTCTGGAACCTGGTCGCCGCCGATACACGTGAGGGCGAGGTCTATAGCCGTCTTCTCGAAAATGTGAATCGGCGTGCAAAAAGGACCCCCTTTTCGGGGTGATCGGCATCCAATCGGGACCCCCGAAAAGAGGGGTTCACATTGGCCTCCATGATTCGTGGGGGCCAGACTGGGATGTTGGTCGTGGAGACAATTGGGAGGATTCGCCGGGCCTTTTTTGTCCAGGGGAAAGCAATCAAGGCGATCTGCCGGGACCTTGGGGTATCCCGGAAAGTCGTGAGGAAGGTGATTTGCTCAGGATCGACCGAGTTTCGCTATCGCCGGGAAGATCAGCCACTACCCAAGATTGGCCACTGGCGTGACGCGCTGGATGAGTTGCTGCTGGGCAATGAAACGAAGGCCGCCCGTGAACGTCTGACGCTGATCCGGATTTTTGAGGAGCTGCGCGGTCGAGGTTATGACGGCAGCTACGATGCGGTGCGCCGCTTCGCGAAGCGATGGGCGAAGGATCGCGGGCAAGTGACGGCGGCGGCCTATGTGCCGCTGAGCTTTGCCCCTGGAGAGGCTTACCAGTTCGACTGGAGCCACGAGATCGTCATCCTCAATGGCGTCACGGTGACCGTGAAGGTCGCCCACGTCCGGCTGTGTCACAGCCGCATGTTGTTCGTGCGCGCCTATCCGCGCGAAACGCAGGAGATGGTGTTCGATGCGCACGACCGCGCCTTCGCGCTATTCAAAGGGACCTGCCGACGCGGCATCTACGACAACATGAAGACGGCGGTGGAGACGGTCTTCGTCGGCAAGGACCGCCTCTACAATCGCCGCTTCCTGCAGATGTGCAGTCATTACCTGGTCGATCCGGTTGCCTGCACGCCGGCCGCGGGCTGGGAGAAGGGGCAAGTCGAGAACCAGGTCGGCCTCGTTCGCGAACGCTTCTTCACGCCGCGGCTGCGGTTCAAAAGCTATGAGGAGTTGAACGGTTGGCTGACCGATAAATGCATTGCCTACGCCAAGGCGCATCACCATCCGGAGTTGACCGATCAAACGATTTGGGAGGTGTTCGAGGCGGAGCGGCCGAAGCTTGTCCCCTATGCCGGCCGGTTCGACGGCTTCCACGCGGTGCCGGCTTCGGTCTCAAAAACCTGCCTGGTGCGCTTCGATAATAACAAATACTCGGTGGCATCGAGCGCCGTCGGCCGTCCGGTCGAGGTTCAGGCTTATGCGGATCGCATCGTAATCCGTCAGGACGGCCGGATCGTCGGCGAGCATCCCCGCACGTGCGGCCGGGGCGAGACGATCTACGATCCTTGGCATTACGTGCCAGTACTCGCTCGTAAACCCGGTGCCTTGCGCAATGGCGCCCCCTTCAAGGATTGGGTGCTGCCGGCCGCGATGGAGCGCATCCGACGCAAGCTCGCCGGTGCCGACGATGGCAATCGGCAAATGGTCGACATCCTTACCGCGGTGATCACCGACGGACTGCCGGCGGTCGAGGCGGCGTGCGCCGAAGCGAGCGTCCAAGGTGTCCACTCCGCCGATGTCGTTCTCAACATCCTCGCCCGCCGGCGCAATCCTGATCCGCCTCCCACCATCTTCACGCCGGCCGCGCTGACATTGCGCCATGCTCCGATCGCCGATTGTGCCCGCTATGACAACCTCAGGAGACTTAACTGATGGAACGATCCGAACTGTTCGACCTCATGGCTGAGCTTCAGCTCTACGGGATGAAGGCCGCCTTCGATGAGATCATGGCGACCGCGGTCAAACGCCAGCACGAGCCGCAGCGCATCATCGGCGATCTGCTCACCGCCGAGATCAATGAGAAGCAGGCACGCTCGATCAAATACCAGCTCACCATAGCCAAGCTGCCGCTCGCCAAGGATCTCGACAACTTCCAGTTCAACGGCACGCCAATTAACGAGACCCTGGTGCGCGATCTCGCCAGCGGCGGATTCCTTGCCCAGCAGCGCAATGCCGTTCTGATTGGCGGGACCGGCACCGGCAAAACACATGTCGCCATCGCCATTGGCCGAAGCTGCATTCGATCGGGCGCTCGTGGCCGGTTCTACAATGTCGTCGATCTCGTCAACCGGCTCGAGGCTGAAACTCGCAACGCCCGCCAGGGCCGGATTGCCGATCAACTGACCCGCATGGACTTCGTCATTCTCGATGAGCTCGGCTATCTGCCTTTCGCTCAGGCCGGCGGCCAACTCCTGTTCCATCTCATCAGCCGGCTCTACGAGCGCACCTCGATCATCGTCACCACCAATCTCGCCTTCGGCGAATGGCCGACCGTCTTCACCGACGCCAAGATGACGACCGCACTGCTCGATCGTTTGACCCATCACTGCGATATCGTTGAAACCGGAAACGACAGCTGGCGCTTCAAAAGCCGAACTGACGATCAACCAACCCGCGCTCGCGCCGTCTCCGCAACCCCGACCAGCTCCGACGGCGCGCGCGCTACCGCCCGGACTCGTCACTCAAAGGGGTCCCTTTTGGATGCCGATAGGGGTCCCAATTAGCTGCCGATTGACAGACTGGTTTAACGGTAACACCGTGAAGGACCTGAATGGTGCCATTGGCCAAGGCGCCTGTCAGTTACCGTCGGGGGTAAATTAACGTTGATTATCGGCGCTATCGGGCAATGGGACCGTCAATCCTTTCTACCGTAAACAATGCTGCGAGTGAGACGCTTGCGAGGTCGAAGGAATTAGCACGAGGCGGGCGGTCCATCCTGTCCACGATCTGATCGGCAGGGTGGACGCGAGAAGAGCCTGATTTTGCTGCATCCGTCCAACGTGTCCAGGGTGTCCAACCTAAAAAATAACTTGAAAGGACAATGCAGCATACGAACGCCTGGATTTGCCGGTGTCCCCGGAGAGGGGTAGTTTATAGGGAGTTGCCGAATATCGATGGACAGGCCGGACACCTTGGACGAAGCCGCTGGCCCCGGGCACTTCTCGGGTCCGTCCTCTCGGACGAGGTGTCGCGTTGGTTGGACCATGGTCCGGGTGTCTGAACTTCCTAGGACATCGGCGGGGAAGTTTCTTCAATACCAGCGCCCTCTTCCGCCAAATCCCAATTCAAATCGTAGTCTGGTTCTAAATCAGGCTCATATTCGGCCCGGTCAAGAGTTTCCTCTATGCGAGCACTCTCTGCTACTAAGTCCCAGTCCGGCTCTACGTCTGGCCCTTCTGCAGAGCACTCGTCTTGGTCTTGGTCCCAAGTCATATCTGGATCGCCGATGTGGCGCGCAAATTTCCGACGACAATCATCGAGAGGCGCGAGACTGAACAATCGGAACCGTTCTCCATTGACGGTCGGCCGCTTCTCATTCAATTGGGTTCCGAGAGCCTTCCGAATAGCCTTCGACCACTCTGGTTTGCCATCAGGATGCTCCCGACGCAGCTTACTGTGCTCGGTATAACACCCATATGCCTCTACCGTGCTGACGGTCAGGCCGTCTGGCCCCCAGGGTCTCCCCATTGCGCCTTCTGCTAGTGCCTCGAATAACCATCGCAGAGTGCCGCGCAATGACAGCAGCTTCTGTTCAGTTTTGGCCGCGGTTGTGGGCACGGCACGCACGTTGAAGCCGCTCAGGTCCATACGGAGCAAGTCGTACAACATCGCGGCACGGCCATCATCCGGGGCGTAATTGCCGAACTGGGCCTGCAACGGCGCCCAGTAGGCCTTGCTTGCGGGATCACTTTCGTTCGCGTACTGATCACTAACATCAACCACGAGGTTACGGCGCCCCCTGAGACCGACGGGCACAATCCAGTCGTTGTTGCTGGCGATCATGATCCGCAGGTGGTTCTTGACGGGGATCGGATCGCAAAATTTGCGTTCGAGTTGGAAGGTATCCTCCGTGGTAAGAGCTTTGAGAATTTGTTCGCCCTTGCGGTCGCCCGCCCACAGCGCCTCGTCCAGGAACACCGCACAGGCTTCGCCGAGGGCGCCATTGAACCGACCGGTCAGTTGCTCGCCGTTGATGATATGCTTGAAATGTTTTCCGAAGAATTTCCCATAGTTACGCCACACGAAACCCTTTCCCGCGCCTTCTTCGCCCCGCGTCGCAATGCTAATGTCTGCAGGACGATCGGGATATTGGACCCCATAGGCCATCCATTTGATGATATAATCGCAAAGCGCCTTATCACCTCGGCAGATCACGTAAAGTATGTGATTGTACATCAGCGACCAGTCACCCTGCTTCGGCTCAACACCGAAGCCCCGCCAAAGGTTGAGCATATCATTCTCGGTCTGAAGCGGTCCGCCTGGCTCAAACACAGCACCACGACCGATATACTGCCGCCGCCCTCCCCACTTAAACCAGAGTTTAGAAATTGGAACATTCTGCGGCTTCTGTGTTGTGGCGTTGCTGTCCAGTGTAACGATGACGTTTGCAAGCATATTGTGAAAATGTTCTACTTTCATAAAGTCCATCTCTTTACCGACGATAGTGGCAATCCTAATTTCCGTTCCATATTTGACGACAGCGTAGTTCTTGTTTACTGCGTACAGCAAAGCCTCGATCTTGGCTCCCTGATCGCGGAGTTTCAACAGTGCCGCTGCTGGAGTGATCTCCCCATTTTCTACTTGCTTCTCGAACGGATTTGTTCCTTGCTCATCTGCCCGCTGGGCGAGGTTGAGCGGTGATTTCCCCTTGCCGAAATGGGGACAAGTCGCACAGTGCTTGCATCCCTCGTTCTGGAACGCCTTGCATGACGGCCATCCCAGCTTGAGAGACTGGCGCTCGGCAACTTTGCGCTGCCACATAGCCTCGGTCTCATCAAACGTGTACCTAGAATGACCCTTCGCCATCGCGTGCGCGCGTTGGTTGCCGTCCTTCATGAAGGTGGCGGCAAGTGTGCTGAGCATCCAGAGACCTTGGCCGAAATCCTTGCCGCCGGTTTGGATCGCCTCGTTGTACCAGCCGCAGAGTTGTTCGAGGCCGGTCGGGTCGACCAGATGCTCTATGCCATCGGCTAGGCTTTCTGGAGGGAGGCCAAGAAACTCAGACGCAACCGCACCCTTGGGAAACAGTGCCGGGTCGAAAAATCGGTTGGCAGCCGGTGGAACAGCAGGAGGGGCAATGCGAGCAAGAGGCGCGAGGTCAGTGGCAAAATCATAGTCCTTGGGCCTTATTCCCTTGAGTTCGACCGGCCGGATCGTAGCCTGCTTACGATTGAACGTGCCCGGCACCCGCAGGATGCGGGCGCTGTCCCCGGTCAGGCCGAGGTCACCACTAACGTTCTGTTGCCGGAGGCCCTCCTTGAGGCCGTCAGCGTAGGGTTGCCACTCCGCGGGGCTGAGTTCTCGGTCGCTGATCCAGTAGCAGTGCAGGCCACCCCCCGAGCTAACGAGCGCCGTGGGGCCGGGAATGCCGAGCGCCTTGGATGCCTGTTTGATCGCGTCCACGGCATCTTCTAAGGTGTTGTAGGCGCCGGGCTTGATATCTACGTCAATCCAGACGGCCTTGAGCGCCAGAGCGTTTTCCTTGGAGCGTACCGGGCGCAGCTTGCCCTTCTCATTGACGCGCCTCTCGCTTTGGCGCGAGAGGCACATATACACGTCAACGGGGTGCTTCTGAGCATTGTATTTGAGAACCTCCTGAAGGAAGCCCTCAATGTTGGTCGTAGGAACGCCGCGAGCGCGGGCTGGGTGAGGAAATTCGTCGGCGGTTGGAGAGTTCTCTTGCAGCTGCAGAGACCCCTAAAGACGAGATGACAAGCGAACTGCTCGCCGAAATCAAAGAGATCGCGGAGCTTTCACTTGCCGAGCCGTGGTACGAGGATCGCTTTGCTTTTGAAGTGTTCAAGGCTGCGATAAGTGCGCTGCTTTTAGGCCACCAGCCCAAGGCCGAAGCCCAGGCGGAAACGAAGGCGAAATTTCAGGCCACATGGGGGGATGAGAACCCCGAGACAATCGGGAAATTGATTGCTCGTCTCGCCATAGTCTCCTACGCCAAAGAACGTTTTGGCGAAGCGTTCCTGGATAAGCTGAAAAAGGGCTGAAGGCGGTATTCCGGCAGAGCTTGCGCGGCGGTAACACTCAGACCGTCAGTACCCACGAGGTGTAGTGTCATGAAAGGCCATATTCGCGAGCGCTCTCCCGGCCATTGGGCCATCGTCATCGAGCTTCGCGACCCGGCGACCGGGAAGCGCAAGCGCCGATGGCACTCATTCGCTGGGACCAAACGGCAAGCGCAAGACGAATGCGCGCGGCTGATTTCGGAATTGAACGGCGGCCCCTACATCGAACCGGCCAAGACCACTGTCGGGCAATTCCTCGACCGCTGGTTGGAGCATATCAAGCCGCTGGTTTCACCGCGAACCCATGAGCGATACGGCGAGCTCGTAACGAAGAACCTCAAGCCGCTGCTTGGCGCAGTGCTGCTGCACGAAATTCCGGCCGATGCAGATCGCAGAAGCCTACGCCAAAGCGCTTTCCAGCGGCCACAGGAAAGGCAAGGGCGGACTTGCGCCGAGCACGGTGCGTTATATGCACCGTGATCCTGAAACCGCCATGGCGCAGGCGGTGCGCTGGCAAATGATGGCGCGCAATCCGGCCGACGCGGTTGATCCCGCCGAAGATCGAGCGCGCCGCGATGACCACCTACGACTCGCGCAGACTGCCGACCTGATCGATGCTATGCGCGGCACACGGATGATGGTCACCGTCATCCTCGGCCGTTCTTTGCGGCTTGCGCCGCGGCGAGATCGCGGCCCTTCGCTGGAGCCACGTCGATCTTGCTCGCGGCCAACTGCGGTAATCGAGAGTGCCGAACAGACCAATGCGGGCGTTCGCTACAAGAAACCCAAGAGCGGGACGCGGCGCACGGTGGCGCTGTCGGGCGGTGTGGTCGAACGAGTTACGAGGCCACCGCGTCCACAAGCCGAAGAGCTTCTCAAGCTCGGCGTTCCGCTGACGGACGACACGTTTGTCGTTGCGCGGCGGACGGCAGTCCGTTGCAGCCGCGAAGCATCACGCAGCCTATGGCGACGGCTCGCTGGCGAACAACAAGACGCTGCCGCGCATTCGCTTCCATGATCTGCGGCACGCGCACGCGACCCACTTGTTATCGTCCGGTGTGCATCCCAAGATCGCCAGCGAGCGCCTTGGACATTCCAAGGTCGGGATCACCATGGACCTGTATTCGCACGTTATGCCGGGCATGCAAGAAGACGCCGCCGCGCGCGTTGACGAGGCGCTGCGTGCGGCGGTAATACAACAGGCGCACCGAAAGAGATTGGGTAGCAAAGCGGTAGCAAATGGCCATTTTCTGCCGAGTGGCCAAACAGAAAACTGTGTAGCAATCTCAATGGCTTGGAGAGGTGGCAGAGTGGTTGAATGCACCGCACTCGAAATGCGGCATACGGGCAACCGTATCGGGGGTTCGAATCCCCTCCCTCTCCGCCAGTGGTACGTCTGCCACCGTCTCTGACTTTCTATAACCGTCAAAATTATTGTTGAGTACCTGGATTCGGCGCCGTTCTGCGTCTGTACTCGTCTGCCGCTGTCCCGTACCAGCGCATGAGTTGCAGAACCAACACGCATCCGCCGTCGAGCGCAGCTACGACGGGTGCGCAGAACATAATCGAGCGGGAGGCAATTCAACCTGAACGCATCCCGCTCTAAGGTATTGATTTGCTTGGAACAGACACCTCAACTTGCGCAAGTTGGCCTAGCTGGGCAAATCCTTTTCCCTCGCGGGTTCCCTCGAGAAGGTGGCGCACGCAGCGCGCCGGATGAGGGGTGGGGAATGCCCGGCAATGCCCCGCGAGAATGTCTGGCTCCGGCTGATGCCGAGTTGCCCACCGCATGCGGAATCTCAAATTCTACCTCGCAGCGCTTTGTTCTGTCGATCAACACACGTTTCATCCTGCAACACCATTGCCGAGGACAAGTGGCTGGGAAAACGGCAATTTCACCGGGAAGTGAGTGGCAGGTGAATGGACCGCAGCGTATGCAACTGCCATGGGCTCGCGGGAGGCTGTCGGCATGAGTATTCCGAAACTCCTTATCGGTGCGATTGCGTGGGCTGCCATCCTGGTCACCGGCCCGAGCGCCGTGGCCGGGCCTCGCACCGTGCTGGAACTGTTCACAAGCCAGGGCTGTTCGTCCTGCCCGCCCGCGGACAAACTGCTTTCAGAACTGCGCAACGACCCCTCGCTGGTCGCTCTCAGCCTGCCGATCACCTACTGGGACTATCTCGGGTGGAAAGACACTTTGGCACTTGCCGGTCACACCGCGCGGCAGAAGGCCTATTCCCAGCAGCGCGGCGATCGCGAAGTCTATACGCCGCAGGTGGTGGTGAACGGGGTGGCGCAGGCCCTTGGCAGCGATCGCGCCGACATCGAGAGGGCGGTTGAGCAAAGCCAGCACAAGGTGGCGGCTGTCCTGGACGCAGGCTCGTCGGTGCCGGTCGAGGTGTCAGTCCATGATGCGCGCATTGACGTGATGCTGCCGAACGAAAGCGGCCGTCCCGCGAATGCCGAAGTCTGGCTTTGTCCGCTTACACGATCCATTTCGGTCGGCATCGGCAGGGGCGAAAACCGGGGCCGCATGCTCACCTATACCAACGTCGTGCGCGGCTGGGTCAGGCTCGGTACCTGGGCCGGCGAAGCAGAAACGCTGAGCGCGCCGATCGATGCGATCAAGTCCACAGGGGTCGATGCCGTCGCCATCCTGATCCAGAA
The DNA here is from genome assembly GCA_963844635.1 of uncultured Alphaproteobacteria bacterium. Classification (GTDB taxonomy): domain Bacteria; phylum Pseudomonadota; class Alphaproteobacteria; order Rhizobiales; family Xanthobacteraceae; genus JAJPKK01. The sequence goes on along the minus strand of CAWJPD010000003.1, from coordinate 977,471 downwards.
CGGCACCGCGCAAAAACCGGGCGCCATCCTCGGCGCGACGCTTGCCGCGCTGCGGTGATTCCTCCTTTGGCTGCGGCATGCGCCTGAATTCGAGAAGCAGCCCGCCGTCGGGCAAATAACCGAAATATTCTTTCCGCGAAACCGATCCGTCCCGCAGGAAGGGTTGTGCGCGGAAGGGGACTGCCGAAGGCGGTGGGTTACTACCGCATCCGGGCGAAGGCGATCAGCGTGTACATGTGAGATTTCGCTCGCAACGGTTGCTGTTTCGAATGCAATCCAAGGCGTCGGTTCCCCCTCCCCACAAAATAGCGATGCGATTTTATGGGGACCCCGCCTCGCATTATCCCCCCCGCAGAAGATGCTGGGGAGGATAATGGAGGCTGCGTCAGTGCAAATGGCACATCTCACCGAGGGGTGCAGTGCCACGCCGCATTCCGTCGAACACCATGACAGAAAGCCCGGCGGCATCGATGCCGCCGGGCTTTTCAGAAGCTCGTTTCGCCGCTGATCAGTTCGGCAGGTTCGCCGACTTGGGATTGGGCGGGAACGCCGGGTTAGTCTTCGAGCCGCGGAGCAGTTCCAGCGCCATGCGCGAGCGCCTTGTCGTCCTTGGCTTCCGGCGGGACGTAGGATTGCGAACCGCCCTGCTCGTCGCCTTCGGCCTTCAAGTGGCCGCGCAGCGAGGATTCGCCCTTGGTCTCGGTCAACGCCGCGCGCCTGGACTTCCTCCGGCACGTCCTGGAGCACCTCGATATCCGGCGAAATGCCCTTGGCCTGGATCGAGCGGCCGGACGGCGTGAAGTAGCGCGCCGTGGTCAGCCGCAGCGCGCCGTTGCCGGAGCCGAGCGGAATGATGGTCTGCACCGAGCCCTTGCCGAACGAGCGCGTGCCGAGGAGCGTCGCGCGGCGATGATCCTGCAACGCGCCGGCGACGATTTCCGAGGCCGAGGCCGAGCCGCCATTGATCAGGACGATCACCGGCTTGCCCTTGGTGAGATCGCCCGGCCGGGCATTGAAGCGCTGGGTCTCCTCGGGATCGCGACCGCGGGTCGAGACGATCTCGCCGCGCTCGAGGAAGGCGTCGGACACCGAGATCGCCTGGTCGAGCAGGCCGCCCGGATTGTTGCGCAGGTCGATCACGTAGCCCTTGAGCTTGTCGTTCGGCGACCTGGTTGCCGATGTCGGTGATCGACTTCTTGAGGCCGTCGGTCGTCTGCTCGTTGAACTGGGTGATGCGGACGTAGCCGACGTCGTCACCTTCGGCCTGCGAGCGCACCGAGCGCACCCGGATGGTGTCGCGCATGATCGCGATATCGATCGGCTCGTCGCTGCCCTTGCGCATGATCTTCAGCTTGATCTTGCTGTTGACGGGGCCACGCATCTTCTCGACCGCCTGGTTGAGGGTGAGGCCCTGCACCGCCTCGTCATCCAGGTAGGTGATGATGTCGCCGGCGCGCACGCCGGCCTTGGCCGCCGGGGTGTCGTCGATCGGCGCCACCACCTTGACGAGGCCGTCCTCCATCGTGACCTCGATGCCGAGCCCGCCGAACTCGCCCCGCGTCTGCACCTGCATGTCGCGGAAGCTCTTGCTGTCCATGTAGCTCGAATGCGGATCGAGCCCGTTGAGCATGCCATTGATGGCCAACTCGACGAGCTTGCTCGTCATCCGGCTTCTCGACGTAATGGGCGCGCACCCGCTCGAAGATGTCGCCGAACAGGTTGAGCTGCCGGTAGGTATCGGCCGCCGCCGCCCGCGCGCTTGAACCAACCATCAGCCGGGACGGCTGCACCGCAACGAGGGTCAATGCGGCGCCGGCCACAGCGCCCAGAAGGACCAGAGAAGTCTTGCGCATCATCCACGAACCTTTTCGTTTTCGGTTGCCGCCCACCAGGGAGTGGGATCGATCGGTGAGCCGTCCTTTCGGAACTCTATATAGAGAACCGGCTGAGACGAGCCAATCGGAGAACTCAAGTCAGACCGCGAATTCAAGTCAGACCGCGAACTCGAGTCAGACGCAGGACTTATGCCCGACCCGGAAGATGAAGCAACTTGCGTGCCGCTTCCCATCACCGCGACAGGCTCGCCGGTCAGAACGAACTGGCCAAGATCGACCGTGATCCGCTCCATGCCCGCGAGCAGCACATGATAACCCCCGCCGACGTTCAGGATCAAGAGTTGTCCGTAGGAGCGGTAAGGCGCCGCATACATCACCCAGCCGTCGCTCGGCGCGGTGACCTGCGCACCGGCGCGGGTCGCGATCGACAGCCCCTTTTCGCTGCCGCCCATCCCATCCGAACTGCCGAACTCGCGGACCCTCGTGCCGTTCACTGGCAAGGACAGTTTTCCTTTGGCGGCAGCAAAGGATGCGGCAGGCGCCAGCCGGCCGGGGTCATGGAGCGCGGCAAGGGGCTCCGGCCGCGTCGCTTCCGAAGGGCGTGCGGCCGCGCGCGCGGTGCGGGCGGCGCCGTCGAGTCGCTGCTCGAGTTTTGCGATCAACTCCTTGAGGCTGTCGGCCTGGCGGCCGAGCGCGAGCACCTTCTGCCGCTCCGCGCCGAGCGCCTGCTCGACCTCGGTTAGCCGGTGCTGCCGCTCCTCGTTGAGAAGCGTCATGCGCTTCTGCGCCTCGGCAAGTTCCGCGAGTTCGCCGGCTAACCGGTCGTGCTCGACCGCACTCTCCTTTTTCAGCCGGGCAAGGCCGGAAAGCTTTTCCAGCAGGCCGTCGACCTCGCTTCGCATTTCCGGGAGCACGGCGCCAAGCGAAATTGCCGCGCGCAGCAATTCCACCGCGTCGTCTGCCGGCGCATAGGCCGGCGGCATCGGGTGATGGGAAATGCGCTGGAGCGCCGCCAACACTTCGGCGATCACGGCGCGCCGGCCGTCCAGGCTGCGGCGGATGCCTGTTTCGCTGCCCTGAATTTCTTGCAGGTGGCCTTCGGCGGCGGCGGCACGCTCCTCGTTGGCGCGGATGCCGGCCGCGGTCTCGATCAGGGATTGGCTGAGCTTGCGGCGATCTTCGGCCAGCGCTTCCTTTTCACTGGCGAGCTTCTGCTCGGCCTCCGCAGCCTTGCGCTGCTCCTCGCGAACTGCATCGAGCTCCTGGTTGCGATCCTTGAGCGTTTGCGGGTTGGGCGACGCAGCTGAAGGAGGCGCCGCAGCCGGGGTCTTGGGGGGACGGGTCTGGGCAGCGGCGAACCCCACCAGGAAGACGATGGCCACGCCGCAGGTCGAGGCGAGCGCCGCGGCAAACGCGGCGCGATTCGCACATGATCCCGAAAAGTTGCAGACTTTTCGGACGAAGATCATGCGCAATATCAGAGGGAACCGTACGAGAAGCGATCCAAGCTGAACGCATCGCGCTCTAGCGCGCCGACGAAAGGCAGGCGATTTCCGAGCGGCAAGGACCATGACGGCTCGTGGTGAAGACCGGTTTCGGGTGCTCAGCGCATGACCCCGCAAAGTTGCAGACGTTTCGGACAAGATCATGAGCAAAATCAGAAGGCGATCGGGCGGCAGGCGATTTATGCCGGACGCGCCCCGCCCTGGACTGCGACCAAGCGCGATTCACGTTAAGCAATTATCAACCCGGAAATTGCGGCAGCAACTCGCCCGAACACGTCCTTCCACGCATTTGAATTTACCGCGTCGCTGGGCGGCCGGCCTCGGATCGCCTTGTTGCCGTTGTTGGAGCGGGATGCGTTCTGCTTGATTTTCACAGCGGCGTCGAGCTCCATGGCCTACCCTCCTTGCCTTTGATTTTGCGCATGATCTTGTCCGAAACGTCTGCAACTTTCCGGCACCACGCGCTAATCGCGATGATACGGGTGCCCCGCCAGGATCGTGATCGCGCGATATATCTGCTCCATCAGCATGATGCGGACCAGCTGGTGCGGCCAAGTGGCGGCCCCGAAGGCGAGCTTGAGGTCGGCGCGTTCGCGCAGCAATTCGCCGACGCCATCGGCCCCGCCGATGACGAAGCATACCGCCTGCCGCGCGCCGTCCCGCCAGGCCGAGAGCTGCGCCGCGAACGCCTCGCTTGCGAGGTTTTTCCCGGTGCGGTCGAGGACCACCGTTGTGGCTTCGTCCGTCAGGATGGTCGCCAGTGCGACCGCTTCCTCGACGATGCGGCGTTCCGCCTCGCGGGCCCTGCTTTCCTTGATTTCGACGATCTCGATGTCGCGGATTCCGACCCCGCGGCCTGCCCTGGCAGCGCGGTCGAGATAACGCTCGGCCAGCAAGCGATCGGGGCCGACCTTAAGCCGACCCACCGCACCGATCACCAGCCGCATGCGTCAGCCTCCGTGGCTGCGAACCCGGAGCGGGATGCGGTCAAATTGAAACGCGTCCGCCCCGATTCCTTTGATTTGCGCATGATCCTGTCCGAAAGCCTGCAACTTTTCGGGATCGGGCGCCAAACCGGCACCGGAACCTTGACGGTTGCACCGCTGGCAGGTCAGCTCACCTGACGCGTGCCGGCCTTGGCCCACATCTTCTCGATATTGTAGAAGGCCCGGACTTCCGGCCGGAAGATGTGGACGATAACATCACCGGCATCGAGCAGGACCCAATCGCACTGGCGCATGCCCTCGACCCGGATGCCCGTCATGCCGGCATCGCGGAGGTCTTCGAGCACGCCATCGGCTACCGCTCCGACATGGCGATTCGACCGGCCGGAGGTCACGACCAGATAGTCGGCGATGACGGAGTCGTTACGCAGGTCAATTGAGGTGGTGTCCTCCGCCTTCATGTCGTCGAGGCGGGCGAGGACGATGCGGAGCGTCTCCTCGGCGTCAGGCCGCGTCTTGGAGACGGCTTCGGGGCTGCGGCGAGGGCCGGCCCGCGAGATGGTGATGGTCGACAGTGGTCCTTCCCTTTCTGTTGCGTCCTCGGGCCTTTCGGCTTCGGGCGACCTTTGAGCATATGGTCAAGCCGCCGACGGTTTCAACGGCCATGTATGGCAGCCAACGGACAAATTTGACGTTCACATCCACGCAGGCGCGGCGGTTCGCACACACCTTTCCGCAGCATCCATTTTGCCGACCCTTGATGACGCACGCGTGAAGATGCTGCCTGGGCGCTGCCTTTATTCGATCTTTATGTCCGCGTCCCTGATCACCTTGCCCCAGAGCCGGCTTTCTTCTGCAAAGAAGCTTGCCGCGTCGGCGGGGGTTCCGGGGATTGGTTCGAGGCTTAGCATTGCTAAACGTGCCATCGTGTCCTGGCGCCTCAATATGCCCACCACATCCGCATTGATCTTTTCGGCAAGTCGCGCCGGCGTCCCGGGCGGCGCTACCATGGCAAACCATGTGATCGAGCGAAATCCCGGCACTCCGGCTTCTTCCATGGTCGGGAGCTCGGGGACGACCGGAGAGCGCGCGGCACTCCCGACTGCAAGGATCCTTACTTTTCCGGCGCGATATAGCGGCACCGACGTCGCAAGCGTGTCAAAGAACATATCGATATGCCCGGCAATCACGTCGTTCAGGGCGGGGACGGCGCCCCGATAGGGAACGTGAACCATGCTGATCCCCGCCAACGCTTCGAGCTGTGCTGCGGACAGATGGGCGGTGGTACCGGCACCCTGCGAGCCATAGGAGAGCTTGCCGGGATTGGCTTTTGCATAGGCAATGAGTCCCTTGACATCGGCGGCCGGCAAGTCAGGCCTGACCGTGAGCACGTTGGCGATGCGCGCCAGCAGTGCGACCGGCACGAATTGCTGCGGATCATAGGGAAGGTCGCGGTAGAGCAACTGGTTGATGGCAAATGGCGAGGGCGGCCCAATCAGCAGGGTATGACCATCTGGCGGAGCGCGAAACACCTGGCTCGATCCGACGATCGTGGCGGCGCCGCTGATGTTTTCCACCACCACCGGCTTGGGCCATAACCGGCTCAACTGGTCCGCCATAAGTCGTGCCAGCGTATCGGTTGTCGACCCGCCGGCTGAAGGCACGATCAGCTTAACGATATGCGTCGGGAACGCCTCTTGCGCGGAGAGCGAAGCTCGATCCAGCACTGCCGCGGCGAGTGCACTCGCGCCACCCGCAAGGAACGTGCGGCGCCTGCGATCGGGGCGAGGCTTTGATCGGTGCATTGTGCGTCTCGCTATGGTGGCCAGCTGGCCGGACATTCGCATCGAACGTCGCCTGGACAATCTATCACCCAGATTGCATCAGGGGGCATGAGACGATGTGCATCGGCACGCCTATAGGCCTCCCGCGAAAATAACTGCTCCAACACTCGGCAGTAATCACCGGCTTTGGTGCGGCGAACGGCCCTCCGACCGCTTCGGTTATTTTCGCGGGTGCCCTGGCCCGGATGCGTTCAGCCTGAATCGCTCCCGCCTCGCATCTCTTTGATTTTGCGCATGACATTTGTCCGAAAAGTCTGCAACTTTTCGGCATCATGCTTTAAAATCGCTATAGTGACAGGCAGCGCTGCTTGTCAGCCCCGGTGAACGAAGATAGCCTTTTTCCGCAGACGGCCAGCCCGGCGGCCGACAATGTCGATCGCCGCCCGGTTGATATGAACGACAGTTTCCAAAGGAGTGAGATCCATGAAGCAGCGTCTCCGCATGGCCTTCGGGGCCCTCGCGATGCTTGCCGCGATCGGCGGCGCGAGCGAAGCCGCTGCCGTTGAAGCGGGCGCAGACCGCTTCGAAGTCACGAGCATCAAAGCCGTGCGGCCAACGCTCGTGAACACGCTTGCGGCTCTGCGGCAGGGCGATATCGCAGCCGCGCGTGCGGACTTTGCGGCCTATGATTCGGCCTGGAACGGCATCGAGGTGTACATCAACACCCGCAATAAGAACCTTTACGATGTGATCGAGCACGATTTTCAGGCCCGCATCGAGAAGGGGCTCGCCGCGCCGAACCCGGATGCGGCAGCGCTTGCCGCAGACACACAGGCGATGCTTGCCAAGTACGACGAGGCGATCAACCTCGTTGCTGCCGCGCCCGCGCTCAACCCGCTCTATGACGATGTCGCCCGCCTCCGCATGGTCCGCGCCCATCTGCGCGAAGTGCTTCCGGCGCTGAAGGCCGGCGACCTCGCCAAGGGGCGAAAATCCTATGCGGATTTCGACGACAATTGGGACAGCATCGAAGACCTCGTCAAGGCGCGCTCTGCCGATGCTTATGTCGCGATCGAGAAGGCGATGGTGCAGATCGAGCAGGCGCTGATGCCCGAAAAGCCGGACGTGGCCAAGGTCACCGAACTGGTGAATGGCATCATGAGCCAATACAACGCGCAGCTTGCCGAAGTGGTGAAGGAGGCCAGGGGCAGATAACTGGGCAGCAGGGCGCAGGCTGCGAACATGCCGCCGACCGTATCGACCCCGGAGCCGCCGGCAGCGGACACGCGCCTGCCGCGCCCCAACGCGGCCGCCGAACATCTCGGCATCCTGCGCGGCTTCCTTGTGGCCGTTCTCTTGCTCGGCCTCCTCGGCACCGTGGTCGAGCTGGTCTTCCTCGAGCATTATGAGGAACCGCTGCAGTTCGTTCCCTTGGTGCTGATCGTTATCGCTTTCGTGGTGGTCGGATGGCATCTCGCCACTTACAGCGCTGCAAGCCTCAGCGTGCTTGTCGCGGTGATGACGCTGTTCGTGCTCGCGGGTTTTCTCGGCATCGTGGCGCATTTCAACGGCTCGGCCGAATACCAGCTGGAACTCGACCCATCGATCGGCACCTGGGAATTGATCGAGAAGATCGTTCGCGCCAAGGCGCCCCCGCTTCTCGCCCCCGGGATGATGATCGAACTCGGTCTCATCGGCCTTGCCTATGCGGTATCGGACCCGCGCTACCGGGTCCAGCTGGTTCGCGTTGTCCGCGCCGCGCGAACCAGACGGCACGATGGTGATGGCGGCGCGGCGACCACGAAGGCGGCACCGCAGGACTGAGACAGGAGTGCAACATGACGATGATGATGAAAGCGGGCCGAACGCTCGCCGGCACGCTGGTTTCCTTGGCGATGCTTGCCGTTCCCGCCGCCGCCCAGACGCCGGGCAAGCCGGGCCTCGTCAATCCCAATGCCGCGACTGAAAGCGAAATTGCGCAACTGCCGAACATGACGCCGGCAATTGCGCAAAACATCGTCGCCAAGCGCCCGTTCAAAACGCCGGTCGAGCTCAACCGCGTGCTGCTCGATCAAAAGCTCACGCAGGACCAGGCCAAGGCGTTCTATGCAAAGGCCTTCGTTCCGATCAACCTGAACACCGGCACGAAAGAAGAATTCATGCTGATCCCCGGCGTCGGCACGCGGATGTCGGGGGAATTCGCAGAATACCGGCCGTGGAGATCATGGGCGCAATTCGACAAGGAAATCGGCAAATATGTCGGCCAGCAGGAAACCGACCGCTTCAAGCAGTATGTGTACATCCCGATGAACTGATGCCGGGCACCGCGCAATCGTGTGCGCGTTGATGACCTCCGATGTTCGATCCCCATTATCGTAGGGTGGGCAAAATCGTTTGCGAGGCACCGGCATTTGGCGGGCGCCCGGGCGATTTTGCGCACGCGGACCGCTTTGATATCGGCTGAGTGTAATGGCGATCTGGCGGAGATCGAGGGTCGCTTCGGGGTAGGCTAATGGCTTCGAGCGCTGACCGCGTGCGCAAAATTGCACCGGGCCACCTTCGAATGCGGCGAAGTTTCAGCACACAATTTTGCGCACCCTACGAGCCGTGCTTTCGAACGTGACATAGCAGGCTGGCGACCGGTCGTCCGCACGATTGGCCTGAAGCCGAGGCGGTCGTTTGTACCCCCCATCTTTCGCTTTGATCGCCCCGCGGCAGCTTCCAGGACCATTTGTTTGAGTCGCGGCCGGTCGAGCTTGCCGGGCGTGGGGAGTGGAAAAGTTTCTATTCCATCAGCCAATCGTGAATAGCCACGGTCGGCACTTGTTGCGGCCGCCCAAAATTGGCGATTAGCAGACGAGAAATTCAATCCAGGTAGAGGTTGGTGGAGGTAATGTATTATTGGCAACCAAACTCAAAAATCTATGCCCGCTTTCCACTGATTGGGCTTTGCAAAATCAGCGAATCGAATATGCTTGTCATTTCCTCAGCTTGGGCGTCCTCATTAACAGCATATTCAAATCACGCACATGGCCCGTACCAAGGTACAAGATCGCGACGAAAAACATCGAGAGACGATCGAACGGCTGCTCGCGGCCACACCGCATTGGATGGTTCGCGACTGGTTCCTGGATTGGTGCGACAGCGAGCTTAGCCCGGATTATGCATGAGGGCTGAAAGTTTTGCGGCGACTGTGGCAGGAAACGGCCGATTCACTTAGACAAGTTGTTGTTCCGACAAGTTGCCTCGCGTATTAACCCTGCGCCACAGCCGCCATGACTGACGATACGCTGCTTCCCTTCGACCTGCCAGCGGTGCGCCGTAAGAAACTCACAGTCGATTTTGCCGGCGGCAATCAATCTTCCGATGCCGGACTGCTGTTGCTGCGCGAGGCGGAGCGCAGGCTTGGTGTTTGCCGACGGCTGGCGGAGGCGATGCCGGATCGACGCGATGGCGATCGCATCCGCCACGCGATGTTTGAGATGGTCATGGCGCGCACCGCGGCGATCGCTTGCGGTCACAAGGATGCGATCGACCTCGACCGCCTGCGCCACGATCCGTTGATGAAGGTCGCGGTCGGGCGCTGTCCGGACAGCGGTGCAGCTCTCGCCTCGCAATCGACGATCAGCCGCCTGGAGAATACGCCGTCAAAGAGCGAAGCGGCGCGGCTCTGCGCAGCCCTCATCGACCAGGTCGGCGCGACGGTGAAGCCGGGCAAGCAGGCGATACTCGACATCGACGACACCTTCTGCGCCGCGCATGGCGGCCAGCAACTGGCGTTCTGGAACGCGCATCAGGACGAACGCGGCTTTGCGTCAATGCACATCTATCATGCGGCGAGCGGCGCACCGGTCGCCGCGATTCTTTACGCCCGGCGCGAACCCCGAAAGGCACCGAGGTGTGCACCGTCATCAAGCATGTGACGAAGCACCTGAGGGAATATTGGCCGCACACCCGCATGGTGTGGCGCGGTGACAGTCATTATGGGCGCGTCGAAGCCATGGAATGGGCGGAGGACAACGGCGCCGACTATATTTTCGGCCTTTCCGGCAACGCCGCGCTTGATGCGCTGGCAGCCGAGACCGCCGACAATCTGCGCTTCCATCATGCCAAGAGCAGCCACACCAAGCTGCGCTCCTATGCAAGCTTCATCTATCAGGCCGGCAGCTGGACACGGCCGCGCAAAGTGGTGGCGCGGCTCGAATGCTCGCTGCAGCCTGACACCGGCGAGGCGGTCACCTCAACCGGCATGCGCCAGGAGGTCGACATCCGCTACATCGTCACCTCGCTCAAGGGCTCGGCGCGGCATCTCTACGAGAATGTCTACTGCCAGCGCGGGCAGATGGAAAACCTGATCAAGCTGCACAAGGCGCAGCTGGCGTCCGATCGCATGTCGTGTCACAGCGCGACCGCCAACCAGGTGCGGCTCGCTCTGCACACCGCCGCGTTCTGGCTGATGCACGCCGTGCGCTCAGCCATTCCGCAAACAGACCCGCTGGCGACCGCCGAGTTTGCCACCATCCGCGAGCGTCTGATCAAAATCGGCGCCCGGGTGATCGAACATATCGCGCGTATTCGCATTCAGTTGCCGACGAGTTGCCCTCAGCGCGTGCTGTTCCGCACCGTCGCGCTCGGCCTGATGCCATCCGGTCCATGAGCCCCCGGGGCGCGATGCCCGCCGTCGCCGCCGCTCACGGCAGATCAACACCGACGCGTCGCACCGCGAGTTGCTCCAAAACCGATCAGCCGGTCGGAGCGAACGTATGCGATTCGCCAACAAACGTGGAAAAACGCCCCTCGTCATGCATAATCCGGGTTAGCCGGGATCGTGAATACAGCTACTCGGACAAAGAGCACGCTTGCCTCGCCAGAGAGCTAAATTGGCTCAGAATGTTGAGCCACTTCGGCGATTATTACGTTGGTGAATTGATCGATGCTGCACTTAAATACAAGGCAGATTGTGACGAAGATGATGAGGAGTTCATTCAATTACTACAACGCAAACGGCCGTCGAAGCTTCCGCTTCGAATGATTTTGATGCTTGTAAGAATTTGTCGTCACGTAGCCGGAGTTCCGGTTCCCTACATGGAATTAGAAACCGCGACCAGAAACGATAACGATTTTTGATGAATAGCCGCATTTGGTGATCATAGGTTGAGGTCAATCCTTAGCTCAGTGGCGCGCCGCGGCGTCCAGCGCCATCTGCTTGAGCCGGGGACGATCGAGCTTGCCGGGGGCGGTGAGCGGAAGGGACTCAAGCGTCACGACATGGGAGGGGATGAAGGCTGCCGGCACCCGCTCGCGGCAATGCGCTTGCAACGCCTCAAGGGTTATTTTTTCCGGGGCCACGATGGCTGCCCAAACTTCCTGGACGCCAAGCTTGTTGGTCTCGACGAAAACGGCGGCTTCGGTGACACCCGCGACGGATGTCAGCATGCCCTCGAGTTTTTCAGCAGCAAATTTGCCACCTCCGACATTGAGAACATCGTCGAGCCGACCGGAAATGATCAACACATTGTCGTCGGTCAATGAGCCGAGATCGCCGGAATAAAACCAGCCGTCGCGAAAAATGCGGGCGGACAGTTCCGGATCGTCCATATAGGAAGTGACTGCGCCCTTGGTGGCGATGCGAACGATGCCCTCCTTGCCCCGAGGGAGCGGCTCGCCGGCCTCATCGACGATCTGGACTCTGACGTCCGGGATCAGATAGCCGGCTGCGCCTTGCATGTGCGCGACCCGATGCGCGGGCGCGCCTGCCACCCCGCCCACCTCGGTGGCGCCGTAGCCATACCACAGCGTCCTGCACAGTCGCGGGCGCAGAGCGCTCCACAAGCGCTTTCGGGAGCGTGCCCCCGCCGGTCAGGATGTTGTCGAACTGATAGTCGAAGCCGGGAAACTGATCGTAGATCCGCAGGAGTTGAACGAGGACGCCGGGAAACGCCCCGAAGGATTGGATGCTGTAAATCTCGAACGAACGTATGGAGTCCTCCAGGTTGTCGGCGGGAAAATAGACGGTGCCGCCGCGCCCGAGGAAATCGACGAGCAGATCGGTCCCGGCCGCCATCGGCCAGTTGAAGAAGAAGCGCGAATACCTGCTCATATACCGGCTGTATTGCGCGATCCTCGCTTCGATGAGGCCATGCGTCAGGGCCACGGCCTTCGGTCCGCCGGTGGTCCCGGATGTCATGGAGATCCGACAAACTTCGTTGTTGGCCGCGTCGCCAGAGGGCGTTGTCTCGACCGGCTTTCCAGTGCCCGCGAACCAGGTCAGGTCGAGCGGCAGCCCCGCAATCCCAGGGACGAAGGATGAGATGTTGTTGCTGATGACGGCATCCAATTTAACTCGGAATTTTGGCTGGCCGCGCACCACTGACAGCGTCACGATGCCGGTCAGGGCGAGACCGAGCAGGACAATTGCGTGCGAAAGGGTGTCCTCAATGGACAGCGCGACCACGCTGCCCGGCTTCAGTCCGAACGACAGCGCGCGACGCGCGACGTTGTGCATCTGCTCGACAAGCTGGGCATAGCTGACGATGCCGCGGCCATGGGTGCCGAGCGCGGGTGCCTCCGGCTGAAGCCTGGCTTGGAATAAAATCGGGTCGACAATGTTCATGCGGGACGCGGCGAGTGACACAATTCGCAGCTTGCGCTGGTCCGTGTTGGAAGCACGTTGCGGCTGCACGCAACCGCGTGATCGTACCAGACCACGGATCAAACGTCACCGCAAAGCGGGTGTGACCTGCATCACGCGCCGTTTGCGTCATCAGAACTGGCCGGTAAACCGCAGGAACGGCCCCCAGTAGTTGCGGCTGATGTTGGAAGTACCACCATTGACGTTGTAGGTCGTGAGCGCGTTGGCGTAATAGTCGCTGCGAATGCCGGCGCTGAGCTTGTAATTGCTGGTGAACGCGTATGACAGCGCCGCCCAGCCGTCGGCGTTGAAAATCACCGGCGTGGAGTTTGTGCTGCTATAGAGGGTAGAGGGTTGCACCGGGGTTACTGACGGCGTGCCGCTGACAGTCGTCGTCGTCGTCGAACCCGTCGTAATAGCGGCATCAAGGGACCGGTAACCGAAAAGCGCGGCCGCACCGGCGCCGAAATCGATCGACCAGAAGCCGCCCAAGGGCATGGTGTCTACCAGCGCAAACCGCGGACCGGCGCCGAAGAAGCGACTCTTGAATGCGCCGCCCGACAACTCCGTGCCGGCGGAGTTGTAGTTCAATGGATTGGTGACCTTCGCGGTGCTGAAAAAATGCTGCTGGGAAGCGTCGATCTCGGCATTCAGATCGGCAAGGCGAACGCCGAACTGGAGTTGGCCGAGCCCCGAACAGCCCCAGGCCGAAATCGCGACCGATCATGAAGTCCGTCTCGAAATGGCGTTCATGCTCGCGCGCGGTCTGAGTGTCCGTAGAAAAATGTCGGTGTGTATAAGAATCGCTAACCGTGAAGAAAGACGACTGACTATTTTCGCTCTTCGTCGTCCAATTGTTGAAGCCGCCCCGTACATCGAAGACAAAGTGCCACGCCTGCCCGGGGGCATGATAGTCGAAGCCCGCCGCGACTTCCGACCCGTGGTCGGGAGTGAAGGACATGTAAGGCGGCGTCAGCTGGGGCAATGTCGGAATGTTGAAGGCGCTGCCTCCGGACGGCAGGTACACCCCTTCGACCCACACGAGCCATGTCGGCTGAGCGGGCGGTGGCAGCACCGCCTGCGCCCGGGCGCCTCCGCCGGCCGATACGGAAAGCGCGAACGCCGAAGCTCCTGTCAGGAGCGACCCACGTATCGACGATTGCATCGGGGGCATGTGCCAGTGCTTCCAGCCAGTCGGCTCCGGAAATTTCCTTGCTATGTGGACTTGCTTGGCTAGGCAACTTGCGATCGTCGAATCGGCTTTGTGAAATGCGATTTTCGTCGCCGGTGTTGCCGGCAGGCCACAATCTGGGAGTGGGGTCACGCTCAGAGTGCCTCGCACGGACCGCTCGGTCGCGGCATCGCGGTAGTGTTTCACCTCCTCTCATCGATCCGTCTGCTGGCCGGATCGCGCCCGACAGCACGGAGCACCAAGTTGTGCCCAAGCGATGCCGAGTCTTACCTCGTGGTCCCCTAGTTCTTTCCCGGCGCAACTCTGTTCATTGCTGCGGCGATGCGGTACTCCGATTCGACGTTCCAAGTTTGATTCTCGTGTCGGGCTGCCTCGGTGTCTTGTTCGATGGGGCAGCGTCGCAGGGCGGCATGCGGGGTAGAGACCATCGATGAAGCTCACGCGGCTGCGCCTGATCGGTTTCAAGTCGTTCGTCGAACCGACCGAGTTCCTGATCGAGCCGGGTCTGACCGGCGTGGTCGGGCCGAACGGCTGCGGCAAATCGAACCTCGTCGAGGCGCTGCGCTGGGTGATGGGCGAGGCCTCGCACAAGGCGATGCGCGCCGCCGGCATGGACGACGTGATCTTCGCCGGCAACGGCGGCCGTCCGCCGCGCAACAACGCCGAAGTGGTGATGACGCATCGACAATGCGATCGCGCACCGCGCCGGCGCAGTTCAACGACGCGAGACATGCTCGAAGTCTCGCGCCGGATCGAGCGCGAGGCAGGCTCGACCTATCGGATCAACGGCCGCGAAGTGCGGGCGCGCGATGTGCAGATCCTGTTCGCCGATGCCTCCACCGGCGCGCGTTCGCCGGCGCTGGTGCACCAGGGCCGGATCGGCGAGATCATCCAGGCCAAGCCCGAGCAGCGCCGCCGCGTGCTGGAAGAGGCCGCCGGCATTTCCGGACTGCATGCGCGCCGCCATGAGGCGGAGCTGCGGCTGCGGGCGGCCGAGCAGAACCTCGCCCGGCTGGAAGACGTGATCGGCCAGCTCGCCGGCCAGATCGACGCGCTGAAGCGCCAGGCCCGGCAGGCGGTGCGCTATCGCAATCTCGCGGCCAACATCCGCAAGGCCGAGGCGATGCTGTTCCACCTGCGCTCGTCGCGGCGGAGCGCGAAGTGACGCGAGGCCGGGGAGCGCCCAGCAGGGCGCGTGCGCGATGTCGCCGAGCGCACCGGCGGCGCAGGCGCACGCCGACGACCGCATCAGGCCATCGCGGCCGCCGATCTGCCGGCGCTGCGCGAGAGCGAAGCGCGAGGCGGCGGCGGCGTTGGCGCGGCTCAATGCCGCCCGCGAGACGCTGGAACGCGAGGAGGCGCGCGCCACGGGACGCATCGCCGAGCTCGCGCACGGCTCGCGCAGTTCGCGCGACGACATCGCCCGCGAGCGCCGGCAATCCGGCCGACGCCGAGGCCGCGCTGGCACGGCTCGCCGCCGAGCAGAATAGCTGCTGGCGAGATCGAGGCGCGCGCCGAACGGCGCGTCGCGGCGTCGACGAGCGGGTCACCGCGGCAGCCGCGACCGCGCTCGCCGCGAGCGAGACGGCTTTGCCGAACTGACGGCGGCGCTCGCCGACTCTGACGGCCAAGCGCACGCCAGCTCGACAACGCGTGCGCGACGGCGACGCGCGCCGCCACGCGCGGCTCGAGCAAGGAACTCGCCAGAGTCACCGCCGAACTCGACGCTCTGATCGCCGATGCCGCGCGCTCCGTCGACCTCGATGCGCCTTGCCGCCGCGGTCGACGGCGGCGCAGGCGCATGTGGCCGCCGCCGAGGCGGATACCGTGCGGGCGGAGGCCGGCCATTCGGCCGCGCGCCAGGCGCTCGACGTCGCCCGCCAGCCGCTTCGCGGAGGCCGAGCGCAACGCGCAGCGGCTCGAAACCGAGGCCAAGACGCTCGCCCGCGCTGCTCCATGCTCGAGAACAAAAAGTTGTGGCCGCCGGTGATCGACCTGCTCACCGTCGCCAAGGGCTATGAGACGGCGCTCGGCGCCGCGCTCGGCGACGACCTCGATGCGCCGGTCGACTCCGGCGGCGCCGATGCACTGGGCGCGGCGCCGCGGTGACGCTGCGAGCGATCCGACCCGGCGCTGCCCGAGGGCGTCGAAGCCGCTTACCGCCGCAGTCAGCGCCGCGCCCGACGTGCTGGCGCGACGGCTGCGCGCAGATCGGCGTCGTCGCCGCGCGCCGATGGCGCACGGCTGTCGCGCAGCTGAAGACCGGCCAGCGGCTGGTGTCGCCGGAAGGCGACCTGTGGCGCTGGGACGGTTTCGCCGTCGCCGCGCACGCGCCGACCGCGGCGGCGCGCCGCCTCGCCGGCCGCAACCGGCTTGCCGACATCGAGGCCGAGCTCGCAGACATGCGCGCCGAGGCTCGAGCGGCGCCGGCGACGCCGTCGCCGCAGCGCGAAACCGAGGTCAAAGGCGGCGCGCGAAGCCGAAAATGCCGCGCGCATTCGCTGGCGCGAGCTCCAACGCGAAGCCGACGCCGCACGCGACCGCCATGCCGCCGCCGAGCGCGAGCTTGAGCCGGCTCGCCTCGCGCCGGTCCGCCCTCGGCGAGGCGCAGGCGCGGCTCGAAGCCGTCTGTTGCCGAGGCGCAAGCAGCGCATCGATGCAGCCAAACAGGCGCGGGAGGCATTGCCGCCGTCCGCCGACCTCGAAGCTTCGACTGGCAGAGGTGCGGGCCAAGGTGGTCGACGACCGCGGCCGGCTCGCAGAGGCACGCGCGGAAGCCCAGGCGCTGGCGCGCGAGGCGGAACTGCGGATCGCGCCGACTTGCCGCGATCGCAACCGAGAGCGCCGATTGGCTCACGCGTCACGACGGGGCCTCGGCCCAGATCGCTGCGATCGAGGCCCGGCTGGCCGAAACATCGGCCGAGCACGAATTGCTCGCCGACGCGCCGGCGCAGTTCGAGGCCAAGCGCGCGCGCCGATGATAGAAGCCGTGGAAGCGGCCGAAGCGAAGCGGCGCGGCGCAGCCGACCGCTTGGCCGAGGGCGAGACTCGATTGGCCGAAGCCGATCGCGCCGCGCGCGACGCGCTGGAGGCGCTGTCGGCGGCCCGCGAAGCGTCGGCGCGGGCGGAGGAACGCCAGCTCGCCGTAAAACGGCGGCTCGGCGACCTCGAGACTGAGATCGCCGAGCATCCTTCAGGTCGAGCCGGGCGGCGCTCGCGGCGCTTGCCGAACTGCGTGAGGCGGGGGACCCGCCCGACATCGCGGAGGTGGAAGCAGACCTCGAGCGCTTCAAGCGCGATCGCGAACGGCTCGGCGCCGTCAATCTGCGCGCCGACGAAGAGCTGCGCGAGGTCGAAGCCCAGCACGCGAACCTCGGCAGCGAGCGCGACGATCTCGTCGAAGCGATCAAGCGGCTGCGCCAGGGCATCCAGAACCTCAACCGCGAAGCTCGTGAGCGCCTGCTGGAATCGTTCTCGACCGTCAATTCGCATTTCCAGGCACTGTTCACCCGACCTGTTCGGCGGCGGCACGGCCGAACTCCAGCTGGTCGAAAACGATGACCCGCTCCAGGCCGGCCTCGAAATTTTGGCCAAGCCGCCCGGCAAGAAGCCGGCGACGCTGTCGCTGCTCTCCGGCGGCGAGCAGGCGCTCACCGCCATGGCGCTGATCTTCGCCGTGTTCCTCACCAATCCGGCGCCGATCTGCGTGCTCGACGAATGTGACGCCCCGCTCGACGATCACAACGTCGACCGTTTCTGCGACCTGCTCGAAGAAATGGCGAGGACGACCGAAACACGCTTCATCATCATCACCCACAATCCGATCACGATGGCGCGCATGGACCGGCTGTTCGGGGTGACGATGGCCGAGCGGGGCGTGTCGCAGCTCGTCTCCGTCGATCTCGAAGGCGCGGTGAAAATGGGCGAAGCCGCCGAATAGGCGAACCACTTGCAAATCGGTCGGCGTCGCGACCGCGGCGGGCGTTATACTGGCGTGATGCGCAGTCCCGCGGACTTGCCGGACGATCTGCGTGCGGCACTCGAAAAGCTTGCCCACGGCAAATCACGCCGCGCGATCGGCGCGCGCGTTGCCAAGCAGTCCGAGCATTATCGCAGCGGCGGCCGGTCGGACCTGATCGCGAGCGAAGACGACGCTCTGGCTTATGCGTTCACGCGGCTGCCGGCGACCTATGCGGCTGCAATCGCGGTGTTCGATGCCGTGCGCGAGACTTGTCCCGCCTTCGCGCCGCGCACGCTGATCGATGTCGGCGCCGGTCCGGGCAGTGCGACCTTCGCCGCGGTCGAGGCTTTCCCAGCGATCGAAGGGCTTGACCTGATCGACGCAAACCCGCGCATGCGCGCGCTTGCGCTCGCTTTGTTTGCGCAAGTGGACGACACGGCGCGGCGGCGGTGTTCGTATCGCCTCAGCAATGCGTGCCAGCTTGGTGATGTCGGCGCCGACCTCGTCATCGCGAGCTACGCGGCCGCCGAAATCGATGCGGCCGATCTCGACCGCTTCGCAGCGGAATTGTGGAGGGCGACCGCGCAGGTGCTCGCCATCATCGAACCCGGCACACCCGCCGGTTATCGGCGCATCTTGCAAATGCGCGCCACGCTCACCGGTTCCGGCGCGTTGGTGGCGGCCCCATGTCCGCATGAGCATACCTGTCCGCTGGTTGCCCCGGATTGGTGTCATTTCGCGCGACGCTTGCCGCGCGCGCGCGATCACCGCGTCGCCAAGGGCGCGCAACTCGCCTTTGAGGACGAGAAGTTTGCCTATGTCGCTCTCTCGCGCGCCGAGCCGCGCCGGATCGATGCGCGTATGCTCGCACCGCCCAGGATCGGCAAGGCCGCGATTGTGGGCAAACTCTGCACCGCGGACGGCGTGGTCGCCGATGTAGCGGAGCGCCGGCAGAAAGATGGCTACAAGCAGCGCAAAGCCTGGCGTTGGGGCGACGCAGTCACGCGGTGAAGGCGCAAGCGCATGATCCCGAAAGTTACAGACTTCTTATAAAGATCATGGCGCAAAATCACGCGCATCCGTCGTCGAGCCCAGTCCGTGACGGATGCACAAAATCACGCGCTTCCGTCGTCGAGCCCAGTCCGCGACGGATGCGCAAAAGAGTTATCGAGCGGAAGGCGATTCGAGCGGAACGCGTCCTGCTCTGCGGGCCGTCTCGCGCCTTGCCGCGTTGCCATTGCCATAAATTGAGCGATTTTTGGCCGGCATGGCACTATGATGAATGTCCGTTGTGAGGAATTAATGCGATCGATTTGGCCGAAGCGCCCGCCACCTGATCCTTCCGTAAGCTGAGGGGAGCACGTCATGTCTACCGCCGGCTGGATCATCCTTGCCGTCCTTGCCGTCATCGTGCTGTGGGTCGTCAGCATCTACAACGGCCTTGTGGCGATGGGACAGCGCGTCAGCCAGGCGTTCGCCGATATCGATGTTCAGCTTCGGCAGCGCCACGACCTCATCCCCAACCTGGTCGAGACCGTCAAGGGTTATGCAGCCCACGAGCGCGGCACGCTCGAAGCGGTGGTCCAGGCGCGCGGCGCCGCCATGAATGCACAGACCCCAGAGGCCAAGGCCGCAGCAGAGGCGCAGTTGTCCGGCACGCTCGGCCGGCTGATCGCCATCAGTGAAGCCTATCCCGACCTCAAGGCCAATGCGAATTTTCAGCAATTGCAGGCGCAGCTCACCGATATCGAGAACAAGCTCGCCTCGGCGCGGCGCTTTTTCAACAATGCCGTCAGCGAGTATAACGCCAGGATTGCACAGTTCCCCGCTGCCCTTTTCGCATCGAGCTTCGGCTTTGTGACGCGACCCTTTTTCGATCTCGGCGACGATCGCCGGACTGTCCAGGAGGCGCCTCAGGTGAAGTTTTGAACGGCTTCGGACGGGCGCCCGGCCATGCGCGGCAGGCGATCATGACGTTTCAACGGCGCCCGCTGAGATCGCGGAGAACGGCGGCCGGGGCGCGCATCGGGGACCAGCGGTGCCGACCTGGCGCGGCGAGAGCGGGATGCGTTCATGCTGAAACGCATCCCGATCAGCCATTTCCGGGTTTGCGCATGATCTTTGTCCGAAAATTCCGCAACTTTTCGGGATCATGGGCTGGACGACGTCCAAGAGGCGATCTGCAAAGGCAGGCATGACGCATGGCGGCCTACGGCCTCTATAGTCACATCGAGTCGAACCGGCGGCGTTCCATCCTACTGCTGGCGAGCCTCTTTGCACTTGTTTACCTGCTGGTCTATGCCGGAGCGCTGGTTGGAGAAGCGCTATCCTACCCGGCCTCGCTTTCGTTCCTGCTGGGCAAGGCGTGGCACGACCTTCTGGTGGCGGCTCCGATTGCCACCATTGCCACGATCGCCTGGATCGTCATCGCCTATTACTTCCACCAAGCCATGATCGACGCGTTGACCGGCGGGCGCGAGGTCACGCGTCTCGACGAGCCGCGGCTTTATAACCTGCTCGAAAACTTGTGCATTTCGCGCGGCATCACGACGCCCAAGCTGAAGGTGATGGAGAGCGATGCTCTCAATGCCTTCGCCACCGGCATGAACGAGAAGCAATATGCCATCACGGTGACGACGGCACTCCTCGCCCAGCTTGACGATGCCGAAATGGAAGCTGTGCTCGGCCACGAGCTGACCCACATCCGCAACGGCGATGTCCGCATGCTGGTGGTCGCGGTGATCATTGCCGGTGCGCTCGCGTTCTTTGCCGAACTGCTGTTCCGGCTATGGTTCAGCGGCGGTTTCCGCTTCGGCTCGCGTCGCTCCGACGGGCAAGATCGCGGCAGGGGCGGCAATGCGCTCGCGGTCGTCATCGCCGTCGTGCTGGTCGGGATTGCCTGGGCGCTGTCCGGCGTGATCCGGCTCGCGCTGTCGCGCACGCGCGAATACCTTGCCGATGCCGGGTCTGTCGAGCTGACGAAGAACCCGGATGCGATGATCTCGGCCCTGCGCAAGATCGAAGGGCGCAGCGAACTCGCCGGCGCCACCTCCGCGGTGATGGAGATGTGCATCGACAATCCGCGCGAGGAATTCACCGACCTGTTTTCCACCCACCCTTCGGTCGAAGCTCGCGTCAAAGTGCTTGTCAAATTGATGGGAGGCCACGATCCTGGGCCTCTCCAACTGCCGGAAACAGACCAGGAGGGGCCGCATGCCGAAACCGTTTCGGTCGCCCCAGCGGCGGATAGCGCCACCGATGGTCCCTGGGGTCATGCCAGCGAAACGACGTCCGCGGGCATTGATCCGCTGGCCGCCGTGGCGGGTGCGGTCGCGCTGGACGGTCCCTGGGGTCATGCCCCGGATAGCCCACGTTCGGAGGCCAAGCCAGCGTCTGGCCTTCCCTACGCGTCAGCGGATGGGCCATGGGGTCACCCGACCGAGCATGCCGAGGCTAAGGCCATCACCCGATGCAAGGCCGGCGGCAACCGAACGACACGGGATCACGGGCACCGCCAGCGGGTTCCGTCCTGGGGAGACGCCGCAGCCGGACGAGACGGCGTCCGGCACGCCATTCCTGCCTGACCGCCCGCCGACCGATTTCGACGCGCCAGCGCCGCAGCCCGATTTGCCACCCAAGTCGCCCCACCCTTCGCCGGGCGCGGATTTGGCGCCCTCGCCGTCCGTGCTCGATTCCGTACTGCCTGCGTCGGCGCCGTCGCCTCCCTTGCCCTCTCCGCGGCCTCCGTCCACAGATGGAGTTGCTTCTTCCGGCAGCGGGGACCCGGATCGGTCGTGATGCGCACTCTCGGAGGGTCCTGTGATGGAACCGTTTCTAAGACCGATCACGATCAAGTCCCTTTAAAGGTTGGATTGCAAAGGATCGATGGGAATAAAATTTTCAGTTCCCGTGGGGACTATCCTGCTCTGCAATTATGACCTCGGAGGTTTCAGGGTTCCCGAGATGACCAAACGGCGGCCGGCGATAGTTATCTCGCCTCGCCTGCGATATCGCGATGGGCTTTGTACGGTTGTGCCCATTTCGAGCGGGGAGGGTAGTCAGCCCACTGAATATGTGGTCCGGCTTGAATTCCATCCTCCGCTACCCGACCCGTTTTCTTATGAGATCGCCTGGGCGAAATGCGACATGTTGGCAACCGTCAGCTTCGAAAGGCTTGATCTTTTTCGTACGCCCCGAGATCAGACCGGCACAAGGAAATACCTACACCCGAGATTATCGGCAGTCGATCTCGGTCGCGTTCATCAAGGCGTGCTATTCGCGTTGGGGTTAGGTCACTTGACTTTAGCAGGTTAGTGACAACATGATTTCCTGATTGCTCGCCGGTGCAGGCGCGCTGCTCCGCTGCTACGGAGGAGACTGGGTTCAAGTCCCAAACTGGTTGAGCCTCAAGACCCGCAAGGGCAGCCCTGCCGGGCGATCACAAGCCCGTCAGGGCGTTTACTTGTCGATGGGTAGTTTTCCTGCCATTCCGCACCGTCTTAAGGCGAAATGTTGGCATGCTGACTTCGCATTCCAAAAAATTGCCGTCCCCGAGTAGACTGCGGCTGTGAAGATATAGACCGTCTCCAAACACCCCCTTCTCGCGGCTAACTCGATGGATCTTCATTCTGCCGGACATCGCGGCGGGGTCGTTGCCGCTCCGCATTACGCCGCTGTTGCCGCGGGGCGGAACACCCTTGCCGAGGGTGGCAACGCGCTGGAAGCTGTGGTCGCGATGGCGGCGACGATCATCGCCGTCTATCCGCACATGACGCATCTCGGGGGCGATGCCTTCCTGCTGATGCGCGAGCCGCGTGGGCGCGTGCGGGCGTTGATGGGGGCGGGCCGGGCCGGTGCCAAGGCAACGATCGCGTTCTATCGCGAGCATGGCTGCGAAACGATCCCTGCGCGCGGGCCGCTCGCGGCGCTCACCACGCCGGGCGCGGTCGCGACCTGGATTCTCGCGCTCGATGCAGCGCGCTCGCATGGCGGACGGCTGCCGCTTGGCACGCTGCTGGAGACGGCGATCGGCCACGCGCGCAACGGCTCTCCGATTAGCGCGAGCCAGGCCCGACTCACGGCTGAAAAGTTCGACGAACTGGAGGGGCAGCCGGGCTTCGCCGCGACCTTTCTGATCGATGGCAAGCCGCCCGCGACCGGCGCGCTTGTTCGTCAGCCGGCGCTCGCGGCGACGCTGGACCAGCTTGGCCATGCGGGCCTCGACGATTTCTACCGCGGCGATATTGGTCGCGAGATGGCTGCCGACCTGGAACGCATTGGCAGCCCGGTGACGCGCGCCGACCTTGAGGCGACCCGCGCCATTGTCGCCGAACCTCTGACGGTCGCGACCGAGGCCGGCACGCTTTACAACACGCCGCCCCCGACGCAGGGACTGGCTTCCCTGATCATCCTGGCGTTGTTCGCGCGGCTCAGTGTCCGCGATGGCGAAGGCTTCGATCACGTCCACGGGATCATCGAGGCGACGAAACGCGCGCTGCGCATCCGCGACCGTTTCATTGCCGATCCCGACCGGCTGCCGCACCCGCCGGAGCGCTTCCTCGATGATCGCTTCCTCGACACGGAGGTGTTGAAGATTGATCCCCGCAAGGCGTTGCCGTGGAGCCTGCCGGCCGGCGGCGTGGGCGGCGATACCGTATGGATGGGAGCCGCCGATGCGAGCGGCCTTGTGGTGTCGTTCATCCAATCGCTCTATTGGGAATTCGGCTCGGGCTGCGTGCTGCCGCGCACCGGAGTGCTGATGCAGAACCGTGGCGCAAGCTTTTCGCTTGATGCGGCGATGCCGGCCGCGCTCGCCCCGGGGCGCGTGCCGCCGCATACCCTCAATCCCGCTTTGGCGGTGCTGCGTGACGGCCGAGTCATGGCCTATGGGACGATGGGCGGGGACGGCCAGCCGCAGACCCAAGCCATGCTTTTCACGCGCCATGTCGGCTATCGGCAGCCGCTTGCGGACGCGCTCGACCGGCCGCGCTGGCTTCTGGGCCGCACCTGGGGTTCCCCGCTCGCGCGCTTGCGTCTAGAGGAGGGGTTCGACGGCAGGCTCCTCGAGCAGCTGATCGCGGCGGGACACGACATCGAGCTATTGCCGCAGCGCCACTCCGACACCATGGGCCATGCCGGCGCCATCGTCCTGCACCCTTCGGGCACCTTCGAGGGCGCCCATGATCCGCGCGCCGATGGCGGCGCCGACGGCGTGTAGCTGGCGCATGATCCCGCAAAGTTGCAGACTTTTCGGGACCGTGCGGCATTGCGTTGACTTTGCCGGTCGTCGGCGCCAAGGAGCCGCGATGACGGGAGTTCTCAGCGCATGCAGATTGTCTTTCAGGGCGAACCGGGGGCAAACTCTCATATCGCGTGCCGGCAGGCATTTCCGGATGCGGAGCCGGTGCCGTGCCCGACCTTCGAAGACGCGTTGAACGCGGTCGCGTGCGGCGACGCGGACCTCGGCATGATCCCGATCGAGAATTCGCTTGCCGGGCGGGTGGCCGACATCCATCACCTGATGCCGGGCGCCGGACTCAACATCATCGCCGAATGGTTCCTGCCGATACGCAACCTGCTGCTGGCGCTTCGCGGGGCCAGCCTTGGCGAAATCAAATCGGTCGAGAGCCACATCATGGCGCTGGGCCAGTGCCGGGGCTTCATTCGCAAGCTCGGGGTCCGCGCGGTCGTTGCCGCCGATACCGCAGGTGCCGCCCGCGAGATCGCCGAGCGCGGCGATCGCAGCTGCGCCGCCATCGCTTCGCAACTGGCCGCGGACATTTACGGCCTCGATGTGCTCGCCGCGGATATCGAGGACGATACCCACTCGACCACGCGCTTCATTGTGCTGTCGCGCGAAGCGAAACGTGCGTGGCAAGGGCCGGGTCCCGTGCTGACCACCTTCGTCTTCCAGGTGCGCAACATTCCGGCCGCCCTCTACAAGGCGCTCGGCGGCTTCGCGACCAACGGCGTCAACATGACAAAGCTCGAAAGCTACATGCTTGAAGGCACGTTTTCGGCGACCCAGTTCTATGCCGACGTCGAGGGCCATCCCGACGACGGCAATCTCAAACTCGCCCTCGAAGAACTGGAATTCTTTTCACAACCGAAGACGCTGAAAATTCTCGGCGTCTATCCCGCCCATCCGTTTCGCGCCACGCTGGCGCAGCGGTGACAGTCATGCCGAGCCTCACCCTTGCTCAGGCCAACCGCATCATCGAAGCAATCCTCGTGCGCGGCGCCGAACTGGAGTGCCGCCCGCTTTCTGTCATCGTGGTCGAGCCGGGCTGCAAAGTGAAGGCATTTCAGAAGGAAGACGGCTCGTCGATGATGCGGTTCGAGATGGCGTTCGGCAAAGCCTATGCCGCGCTTGCGCTCGGCCGTTCGTCCAAGCTGGTGCGCGTTCGCAACGAAGAGAAGCCGGCTTTCATGCGATACCTGATCGCGGCGAGCGGCGACCAGCTGTTTCCCGAAGGCGGCGGCATGGTGATCCGTGAAAGCGACGGCGAAGTGATCGGCGCTGTCGGGGTGACCGGCGACGTCGAGGATCGCGACGAGGAGCTGGCGATCCATGGCATTCGCGCTGCGGGCCTCAAGACCGACGAGGATTCCCGTGACTTGCCGCATCGCCGTGGCAGCGCGCCGCCGCTCCAGCCATGACGCATCAGGTACGGCGGGCGGTGCTCGTGCAGACCGGCTCGAGCATTCAGCGGGGGAAGAAGCGCTGCTGGTTGGTCCACTCGCGGATATTGCGATCACGGATCCACTGCGCGAGATCGTCGTGCCGGACGAGCCACACGTCCGGAAAGCCGTGAAAATATTTCAAGATGCGGTCAAACATCGCCGCCATCAACGGGCGGCCGCCGAAATGGCAGTGCACGGTGACATTGAGGAACGCCATCGGCTCGTTCTGATAAAGATAATCGAAGGTGGACTTGTACACGTCGTACCAGTCCTGCGGATTGCCGCGCAGCACGCGGTGATCGGCATAATCGGTGTGGGGAAATGCGACGATGGTGCCGCTGCCGTTTGTCACGCAAAATGGCAGGTCGATGTGGTTGTAGTCGCCGTACCAGAGAAAGCCCGCCGCGGTGAGGAGTTCTTCGGTCAGCGCGGTCGAGGCGAGCACCGGGCTGAGCCAGCCCTTCGGCGCGGCGCCGGTGAGCTTCTGGAACACCTCGACGCAGCGAGCGATCGTGGCCCGCTACTCTTCGTCATCGAGATAAGCGAGGATTGCATCTTGCGTATAAGAATGTGCGGCGATCTCGTGGCCCGACTCCAGCATCTGCTCGACCGCCGCGGGTGCGAGCTCCATCGACTGCGCATTGGCGCAGAATGTCGCCGGCACCCGGTTCTCCCTCAGGATTTTCAGAAGCCGCCACACACCGGCGCGGCCGCCGTAAGTGCCCCATGTCATGGCCGCGCGATCGTGCGTACCCGGTTTGAGTGCCGTCGTCTGCACCGAGAATGGGGGGCCGCGGTCGCCCGACCAGTTCTCCAGCAGGCAGGTCACTGCAACCGCGATCCGCGCCCCGTCGGGCCAAGCGAATCCTTGCGATACCTGCTCACTCATGGCGCTTCCGTCCGTGTTGAGGGCTCCGCGAAAATACCTGCTCCGGGGCTCGGTAAAAAATCAGCAGCCTGATGCGGCGAACGGGCCTCCGACGGATTTGGTTATTTTCGCGGGTACCCTGAGTCGGCACGACCGCTCCGGTGGTGTGATCGTGGTGGACATCGGGACTCGATCGTTTATCCGTCGTTGCGTGGCAAAGGCAATGAAGGACGTGAGAAATACACAGCGGGCGCTCGCCTAGCACATGATGCCGCAAAGTTGCAGACTTTTCGGAGGAAGATCATGCGCAAAATCAACACGCATCCGTCGTCGAGCGCAGTCCGCGACGGGTGCGAAGAACATAACCGAGCGGGAGGCGATTCAACCTGAACGTATGCCGCTCTTGACAGTCACGAGGACGGCAAGGCGTCAGCCGATGTCGACCGTGTCGCGGCCGGCTAAGGCGAACGGCGTCTTCGGATGGCCGCGTGATCGCATCGAACAGACGCCGATGGGTTGACGAGTTTGGATGAACGAAGCTTCGACCAGTGGCACGACCGAGAGGCGCGGCTTTGCCGCCATCGACACCTGGGTGTTCGATCTAGACAACACGCTGTATCCGCATCATCTCAACCTGTGGCAGCAGGTCGACGAGCGCATCCGCAGCTATATTGAAAAATTCCTCGGACTCAGCGCCGACGACGCATTTCGCAAACAGAAGGATTTTTATCGCCGCTACGGCACCACCTTGCGCGGCATGATGATCGAGCACGGCATGAGGCCAGACGATTTCCTCGATTATGTGCACCGCATCGATCACTCGCCGATCGAGCCCAACCCCGCGCTCGGCGCCGCGCTGGAACGGTTGCCCGGGCGCAAGCTCATTCTGACAAATGGCACCCGCGCCCATGCCAATGCGGTGATGAGGCGGCTTGCGGTCGAGCACCATTTCGAGGACGTGTTCGACATCATCGCCGGCGAACTGGAGCCGAAGCCGTTGGTACAGACCTATGCGCGCTTCCTTGCGCGCCACCGGGTCAATCCGACGACGGCCGCCATGTTCGAAGACCTTGCCCGCAATCTCGAAGAGCCGCATCGCTTAGGCATGACCACCGTTCTGGTTGTGCCAGAGCGCACGCGCGAGGTGTTTCGCGAACGCTGGGAGTTGGAAGGCCAAAATGCTGCCCATGTCGACCACGTCACCGACGATCTCGTCGGCTTCCTCGAGGCGCTCCTCGGGCAGCGGAAAACTTAGACTTCTAGAGCGGGATGCGTTGCGCTTGAAATGCGCCTCCCGCTTGGGGTCTCTATGGCGTATCCGTCGCGGACTGCGCTCGACGACGGATGCGCGATGATTTGGCGTATGATCTTGTCCGAAAAGTCTGCAACTTTTCGGGATCATGCGCTCTGATGCGCCTCAAATCCGCAATATGGGTCGCGGCCTATCTTCGCCGCTGCAATGTCGAGGGCGTGTTCGCGGCGGTGCGCCGGCGGGGCGCCGAGGAGGCGGGCGCGATCTTCATCAAGGTCAGCCGTCTTGACGGGACAGCCGACGTCTACGCGCCGGCGCCACAGACCGCATTCATCGAGGGTTCCTCTGCGGACCGCGCTTTCAGTCCGGCGCTGAAGAGCCTGCCCGCGACGGATGCCGACATCGAGGCCTATCTCGCCCGCCAGGTCCGGGCCGACCCCGATGTATGGATCATCGAGAGCGAAGATCGCTGCGGCCGGCACTTCCTGGATCGGATCGTGCGCTGACTTCGCTGGTGCCAAGGCGCGCCGCGAGCGTCCCGAAACGCGCGCGCAGCGCGGGGAGGCTGCGCTGGACAGGGAGCCCGGTCGGCTCCGGCGGCGCATCCCGCTCCGTCGCGAGCGCCTGTGCGCGCCACCATGACATCAACCTCGCTGCGGTGGCGCGGTCGAGATCATGGAACAAATCGGTAAGGTCGTAGACGCGTTGGACCGAGTGGCTGACCGCCGGGTTTACCAGCAGCAAGATGCGCTGGAGCACGGCAATCGGCATGTTGAGGGGCTCTTGCCGCTACCACCATCGGCTCACCCGACTGGTCGTTCAAGATGCGTTCGCTCAGCGTCTTCGGAATGCCGAGTGTGCGCGCGAATTCGCGGACAAATTCGCCGATGCGGCCTTCCATCGCCGCCTGGTCGAGGCCTCGATAACGATCCACTGCGAGGTGCGGAAGCGGCAGCGGCTCGGCACTGCTCCCTTCATACGTGGCGGCGACGGCCGATAACAGACGGCGCCGTTCCGACGCATCGGCAGCGAAGAACGTCTCGCCGAGATCGGTCGGCGCCGCATTCGACGCCTCGGAGGCGGGCGCGGAAACGTCACTCGCGGCTGCTGGCGCGATGCCCTCGTCCGCATCCAATTTCATAGAACGGTCGCCGGAAAGATTCGCCGCTCCGAGTTGGGCCGCCGGCAACTTTGGCATGGCGAGGCGCTCGCGCACTTCGGCCGGAGCGCCGGGATGGCCATGCAGAATACGCGCGACCGTTTTGCGGGTCGGCTCGTCCACATTGTCGATCAGCCGCAATGCAAGCGCGACATATTGCTGGCGCTCTTCGGTCGTGTGAACCGGCCGCTCCGTATACAGCGCCGTCAATGCCATCAGCAGGCGCGCCGACATGTCGGGGCCGGACCGATTGGCCAACCCCATCAGAATTTCCCTGCCTGTCCAGTTTGCAGCAGCCACGACATCCTCGTTCCAACGATTGCGATCCGATTGTACCCGTTCCCCGTTATCGCTGCGTTAACCAAGGAAACTCGGCTTGGCGTAGAAAGACGCTGAGCGCATCGCGTCGCCTGCGGCGCGGCGTTCCCGGCATTGCGTCGCCTCTATGCGCTGCGAAGGGGCAAGCCGCTGCATTAGCGCGACATTAACCATGGGTGACGCAAATCGGAGCCGTGGTGTTTCGAGTTGTCCAGGAGGGGGAATGGGCGCGGTGATCTCTTTTCCGGGGTTGCGGCGTGCGATGCGGGGGCCGCGCGTGATCCGTCGATGTGCGAGCGTTATCATTCTGCCGGTCGTCCGCATCGAGCGTGAATTCGACATGCCTGCCAAGATACGACCCACTCGATCGAAGTCTCGCCCCTGCCGCAAGCGGCGACGACCTGCGACCTCGACATGATGGGGGGCGCCGCGCAGACGCGTGCGTTTGTTGGCGCCATCTTCTCGGTCGGCCTCCTCGTCGGCTGCTCGAATACCGATTTCGGCCGAGTCAACGCTGATCTCGTCAGCGACGATATGCACGCCTGGGTCGGCGCGACAGCGGCACTTGGCAATGGTGTACCGAGGCTCGAGCTACCCTTTGACCGACGACGAGCGAGCGCTGCGCGACCTCGCCTATCCACTGATCGAACCGCCTTACGACCGCCAGCGCTGGTACAGCTTCCTTAATGAATACGGGATCGCGCGCATCTTTCGGCGCGACTGGTCGCGCTTCGACGAGCAGGCTTATGCGAGGGCGCTGCTGAGCGTCCCGGTGCGTTCGCAAGAGGCAAGATATGCGCACCTCAATGACGACATCCAGAACGATCGCACCCGCATCCCGCAGTTCTTCCAGATCGCGGCGCACGTTCTCGACATGGACCGCAAACGCGAGGCGAGCCTCGCCGCGATCGTGCAAAAAAGCGAATGGGAGCAACGCAACGCTCTGGCGCGCAATGCCGAGAATGCGCTGGTGGTAAGCTGGGTACAGTGGTCGCTGGTCGCGCGCACCGTCAGTTACCGCTTCGCGCTGGAGCGCCTCGTCCTCGGTGGACCGACGCCCTCGGCTGCGCAGGTCGAACAATCACTCGTCGCACTCGATCAGCTCATCGCCGCCTATCGGCTGCTTCCCGGACCGGACGTAGCTCCTGGACCGGGCGTTGTGGTCCTGCCGCCGTTCCAAGGCCCCGTTGCCGTTCCGGCACCGCCACCGAGCAGGCCGTTGTCCGTGTTGGGAGCGGCGCAGCCAAAGCCGCCACCCGGCCCGACTTTGCCTGGCTCGGCCACGCAGAAGGTCGCCGCAACCTCAATGTGAGACTATGGACCTATCCCGCCGCTGGTCGCTCGGGAGTCTTCGCCCGCCCGCGTCGCTGCAAATTTTTGACCGGTGTTTTGGCACCCCGCGCTGACCCGGCCTTGAGGCCGGTCGCCGGAGCGCCATTCCCGGCAACGGGTGCTCGTCCCTCGACGAAGGGCTTACCTCGTTTTGGGTAACTTCCTCCTTTTGCGGACGTTCGTCCTTTAGCGGACGTGCCCCGTTTTGCGGACGTTCCTGCTTTTGCGGACGGGCCTCCTTTTGCGGACTTGCTTCCTTTTGCGGCGGTGGCTCGTTTTTCGGCCTTGGTCCGCGGGAGAGGTGTGGCGACCGGGACAGCCCGGATTTCCGCAGCATCCGCTTCGGCCATGTCAAGGCCGAAGAGAGCGGCAACATCTCCGGTATCCAGCACGGCCGCAGCGGAGGGCGCCATCGGCTGCGCCAGGTTCTGACCAGCGTTGGCGACCAATTCTCCCTCATCGACGCCGCGCAGCACGAACAGCAATTGGGGATGCGCATCCAAACGGGCGCCGACACCATAGAGCGTCGCCGCGACATGCTTGCACATATCGGCCCAGTCTGGACACGTACAGGAGAGCTTGATTTCGCCGGGTGCGGGAAATAGGCCGTCGTCTCCGCGGCAGACCCGCTCCATCACCCCCTTGGCCAGCCGGCCTTGAAGAAGTTCAATCAGGGACTCGATCGAACCTGCGCAATCGCGGCAGATGGCTTGCCAGCGCTTCGTGACGACAGGTGCAATGGTGATCGTGACATCATAAAGCTTTGAGCCGCTGACCTTGGCGGAGACTTTGCCCCGCGCGACCTGCAGGTCGACAACACATCCGTTGCAGACATAGCTGCGGCCGCGCGGCAAGCGGGTTGCGAAGTCGCTGTATCGCTCGAGGTTTTCGCACCATGATTTCCCCCAAAAATTCTTCGCGATCTTGCGCCCTTCGATGGTGACAGGCGCGGTCCGGTATCCCTTCTTCTTGATTTTGGCCAGTTCCTTCTCGGCCCGCAGGCGCTTCTCGGCTACCGAAACATAGTTCCCCCATCCGAAGCCGAAATAGCCCATCATCAGTTCTCCTTCGTTGCCGCTGCCAAATCCAATGTCACGAGCCTGAGCAGTTCGTCGTCCTGCATTTCGGTCAGAACCGCTTCTGCGCCGACGCCGAGAAAATCTCCGGCGAGTTGCCGCTTCGCCTCGATCATCTTGTCGATCTTGTCTTCGACGGTGCCGCGGCAGACGAATTTATGCACCAGGACGTTCTTGGTCTGCCCAATGCGAAAGGCACGGTCGGTGGCCTGGTTTTCAACGGCGGGGTTCCACCAGCGATCAAAATGGATAACGTGTGACGCCGCGGTCAAATTGAGCCCAGCTCCGCCAGCCTTCACCGACAGCACGAAGTACGGAACGTCCTCGTCCTCCTGGAAGCGGCGGACCAGTTGCTGGCGCTTTCCAACCGCTGTCTCGCCATGCAGAACGAGACCTTCGCGGCCGAACACGGAGCCAAGGAACGCCGACAGCGGCCCGGTGGTCTCCCTGAACTGTGTGAAGATCAGCGCCTTCTCCTGCCGCGCGGCGATCTCCTCGGTGATGTCGCGCAGGCGGGTGAACTTGCCGCTGTTCTGCTCCGCCCAGGATTTGTCGCCGAGCCATTGTGACGGGTGGTTGCAGATTTGTTTGAGCCGCATCAACAGAGCCAGCACCATGCCCTTGCGTTCGATGCCCTCGGCAGCGCCGAGCCGTTCGGCGAAATCGTCGACCGCCTGCTGGTACAGCGCCGCCTGCTGTCGGCTGAGCGCGCAGAAGGCCTTCACCTCAGTCTTGTCCGGCAAGTCGGCGATGATGCTCTTGTCCGTCTTCATCCGACGCAGGACGTAGGGCTGCACGAGTTCGCGCAGCGGGCCGTAGGGGTTGATCCCTTCGCTTTCGGCGAGCCGCTTGGCATAGGCGGAGAACTGCTTTGGCGATCCGAGCAGCCCCGGGTTGATGAAATCGAAGATCGACCAGAGGTCGCCGAGGCGGTTTTCGATCGGGGTGCCGGTCAACGCGACCCGCCCCTCGGCTTTGAGCTGCTTGACGGCCTTGGTCTGCTTGGCGGCCGGGTTCTTGATCGCCTGGGCCTCGTCGAGAATGACGAGCCGCCATGATCTCGCCGTCAGCCACGACGCCCGCAACAGAAAGCCATAGGTGGTGATGACAAGGTGAATGTCCGTGAGGCCGCCCCCGTCCTCCAACTTCAGTTCGTCCGCCGGCATCACCGAGGGATGCACCACCTTCGTCCTGAGGCTCGGTGCGAAGCGGCCGATCTCCGCGGTCCAATTGGCGAGCAGCGAAGCCGGTGCGACGAGCAGCGACGGCTTTCCGACGTCGGCCGCGCGGTCCTTCAGCACCAGCAGCAGCGACAGCACCTGGATCGTCTTGCCGAGCCCCATGTCGTCGGCGAGGCAGGCGCCAAGGCCGAGCCTGGCAAGCAAGTGCAACCACTGCACGCCGGCCTGCTGATATGGCCGCAGCGTGCCTTTGAGGGATTGACCGGGATCGATGCGCCGTGATCCGTCGGGCCGACGCAGTTCGGCCAGCGTTTGCGCCAGCCATGGACCCGCCACCGTCTGGCTCCAATTGACGGCGGAGGGGACCTCGGCTGGCTCGCCGGAAATCGCGGCCCCCGCCAGCAACCGCGTGGCCTCGCCAAACGAAAGCCCCTCGGTGGCAGCTTGCCGCTCGATCGCCTGGAACTGATCGAGGGTCCGGCTCAGTCGTTCACGGTCGACCTCGATCCACTTGCCGCGAAAGAAGGCAAGCCCGTCGGAATGCGCGAGCAGTCGCTTGATTTCGGCCTTTGTCAGCGTCTCGCCCTCGAGCGTCACCTCGACCCGGAAGTCGAGCAGCGCATCGATCCCCAACTGGGAGGGCGGCCGGCCACCAACGATCGCCTTCACCTGCGGGCGCACGGGCCGGTTCATGCGCCAGCTTGCCGGCACGCGTACGACCACGCCGGTGCCTTCCAATGCCGGCACATCTTTGAGGAATTGCAGGGCCTGTTGCGGTCCCCAGCGCAGCGGATGATAGATTTCGCCGGTGTCCACCATGCCCTTCAACCAGCCGCAGCGTTCCGCGGCGCGCGCAACCGGCATCAGCAGCGACAGCAGACGCTCGCGATTCTTGGCGCCCGCATATTCCTGCAAGGCCTTGCCGAGCGGCAGATGCTGCGCCTTGGCCTGCATCGACAGCCGTGTCGTGTAGGTGGCGATGAAGGCGAACGGGGCTTCCTCATCCCTCGGGTTTTCGGCGAGATTGAAATGCACGCGCCCGACCAGATACCAGGCAGGGTGACGCGACTTGAGAAAGGTCTGAACGGACGCCTGGGCATCGGCCAATTCCGCATCGAATGCCGCATCCGTCTTCAGCCACAAATCGGCAAGTACCGCGGATGTCAAATACTCCGCTCCGATCATGGGCGGAACCGCTGCGGCAAATCTGTTCAATTCGGTGGACGGCGGAGAAGGGACGGCGGGCTTGCTCAAAGCTTCATCGAGGCCGGGGAGAGCGCATAGCGCGGTCACGTAGCGCGACCCGAACTCCCGCCAATAAGAGATTAATGGCGGAAGAATCGCGCCGATCTCGTTGGCGCCGAGATACAACAGCCCATGACCCGAGCCGCGGGCAAACGCCTGTTCGAGCCGCGCGCCGCGCGCCTCGTCCAGCGCGGCCCCTTCGCTTGACGCCTTGAGGGCGAGCACGCCATGAGGGCTGAGGACGGGAGCCAGAACTGTCATCGGGAATCGGGCTGTGTCGTCGCGATCGCCGCCTGATGCTATCTGATTCGGGCGCTCAGTTCCGGCTGGGTCGCTGTGTTTGCCCACACCCAATCGGCCAGCCGCGCTCCGCAATGAATTAACCGGCCTGCCCTTCGCTCACGGCCCGGCTCAATCGCGACCGCCCTCATTTCGTCCCAATAGGGCCTTCCGTTTCGATCCGCGGCGGGACCGCGACCTACGGTCATGGCCGGTTCGTCACGTGCAAAGGATTTTACAATGGAATCGATGATCTCCAATCTTGTGACCCGCTTCGAAGAGGGCAGGCTCGGCCGTAGAGAGCTGGTCCAAGGACTTGCGATGCTGGCTGCAAGCGGCACGGCTGCCACCGCCCAGCAGGACCTCGATTTCAAGCGCGCGGACGTCGATCATGTCAGCATCCAGGTCGCCGATCTCGCGCGCTCGGTCGAGTTTTATCAAAAGATGTTCGGCTTCACCGTCATCAGCGAGGACCAGCCGCTGGGCATCATTCGGCTTGGGGTCACTCGGACACTGGTCTCGCTCAATCACCAAAGCCCGGCCGGTATCGTTGATCACTTCGCGCTCGGGGTGCTCGGGTTCAGCAAGGAGGCCGCCACGCGCTATCTCCAGCAGCGCGGCGCTACTCCGCTGGACGATCCCTACGCCGGTTTGCATGTCAAAGACCCCGACGGCGTGAACGTTCAGATTTTCAGCCAAAAATAAGCGGCATGACCTAGAGCAGGATGCGTTCAGGTTGAATTGCTTCGCGCTCGATTATCATTGATTTTGCGCATGATCTTGTCCGAAAAGTCTGCAACTTTGCGGGATCATGCGCTAAACTTCCGTGAGGACAAGCCAGGAAGCTGCACTATTATCCAGGGACCGACAGTCTTTATATCGAACTGAAGAACTCTCCCGGCACGGAGGCTCGCGCGGTCGTTCAAGGTCTGTTCGTGGATTTTGATGCCAAAGGCGACGTTGTGGGATTCGATATCGATCACGCGTCGCGCAAGCTTGATCTGTCCAAGATCGAAACGATTGCACTGCCGCCGGCAACCGCCGCGAATAGCGGGACCGCGGATGGCATCGGCGAGCATCTGCTCGCCGATGATCTTGTGCCTCGCTCCGCTTACTTCACCGTCTTTTCGAGATCGGCGAAATTGCCGACACCGCCGTGGCCACCCGCCATCTTGTCCATCTGAATGCCCATCTTCTGGACACCCTTTACAAGCGCAGTGGTCTCAGGGTTAGCCGGCGGTATCCGCGGCGCCGGGCTCCAGATGTCGGTGACGAAGCCGAACTTCGCATCCGGAATATAGGGGATGATGTACCCGGTGGAGTGCGGATTATCGAGCGAATAGGCTTCGATGGTGCGGCCGCCTTCCGTCACGCTCCACTTGCCGTCGACTTCCTCGACCTTCGGCGGCACCTGCTTGGTTCCGTAGGGATTGAGCGTCTCCGGCGCCGACAGCACCTTGCGGTAGAAGGCGCCGTCGCCCTTGCCGACCACGATGGTCGCCCCCGCCGCGGCGAAGGCGCGCAAGCCGCCGATGTGATCGATGTGGTGGTGGTCGAGCAGCAGATATTTCCACGGCTTGCCGGGATATTTCTGCTCCGCAAGGCCCATCACGATCTTCGACTGGCCGTCGTCACCCGGCGCTTCGATCGCGATCAAACCATCGTTGGTTGCGACGATCAGGGTGTTGTGCGATCCGCCGTTCACGAAGCTGATGTTCGGGCCGACGTCCTGGATCTTCAGGCTGCCGCCGTCGGCAGTGTAGTAGGCATCGGAATCGAGATAGAAGCCGTTGCCCATGCGCCGCAGCACCCATTGCCAGCGCACATTCTCGACGGGAGCCGGCGCCTCCGCCTTGCCGCGCAGCTCCGCCGGGATCGCGAAGGTGTCGGCCGGAAGGGCCGAATTCACCGAAGCTTCCGTCAGCGTGGTGTCGAAGATCTTCAGTCCGTTGATGGTGATGACCTGATGGAACGGCACCTTCACGCCGCGACCGGCATCGTGCCAGTCGGACAATGTCTGGTCGTAATTGGAGTCGCCTTCGATCACGTCGAAGTCGCGCGTCCTGACGACGGCCGGCAGGCTGGTCGCCGGATCGAACAGCACGATGAAGGTGCCGTAGGTGCCGTTATACTGGACCGCCGGATAGGTCTTTCCGTCGACCGTTTGTTGAGGATAGTCGGATACTTTCCCTGGATTGGCGTGCATCTCGCTCACGACGTTGTCGCGCTCCAGTTCGCGCAGCTCCGCCGTCAGCCTCACCCCAGACATCGTGTGCAGAGGTTTGTCGGCCGGGCCGACGGCGCGGGCCGGCGTCCCGTTGTTGATGTCAACGCCGGTGACATAGCCGCCCATCTTGCCGCCGACTTCGTTCGAGAAAACCTCGGTGTAGTCGCGCATTCCGCCATTCGGCTTCTGGCGCATCCAGTCGACGCGGTAAAGTCCGCGTCCGAGGTCGGCGCTTTCGGTGAACGTCGAGGCGCCAAAATCGCCCGTTTCAGGCTTGTAGGCGTCTTCAGATTCGCCCGGATCCCAGGTGTGCATTCTGCCCTTCACGACAAGCGTGTTGACCGCGTTCGTCAGGCCCATCGCCTTATATGCGGCGTCGACCCGCTCCTGCGGTGAAGTCGGCGCCGCCGAGACGGCGCTCGCGCCAATTCCGAGGGCGATCGCGGCGGTGGATAGCAGGGCAGCGGCAAGCTGTCGGTGTCTACTCATCGAATTCCTCCTCTTATCAATCGGTCTCCGGTGAGGACCGGAGCGCCTCCTGTTTACAACATTACATTCTGCACGTCCCGGAAAGCGGGTGCGCCAGGTCATTCTGTGATGGCACAGAGCTGCCGTCGGCACGCAACACATCGTCGTGAGCTGCTGTGAAAGGCGCTCTCGCCAATCGTGCGCCGGGCAACGAACCGGTGCCGAAGATGGTTCCGCCGTAATCTATGACAACGACGTTGCGCAGCCGCGCTTGGCAACAGCCAAGGGTCGGCACCTCAGATTTCCCGTCACATCTCCGCGGCCATCTCGCGCGAAAATGAGCGACCGGCCTGCCCGCTCACATCATCAAATGCGAAACGTTCTTGGCGACGGTGTAGCATGCAAGCCCCTCGGTGCCCCCCTCGCGGCCATAGCCACTCTCCTTGACGCCTCCGAACGGAGTTTCGGCTATCGAAGCCACGAAATGGTTGATCGAAAGATTTCCCACTTCGACGCCATCCGCAAGACGATCGGCATTTTTTGCTGAGCGGGTAAAGGCATAAGCGGCGAGGCCATAGGGGAGAGCGTTCGCCTTTTCGATCGCCTCGTCCAGCGTCTTCACCGGATTGATCAAGGCCATCGGTCCGAACGGTTCCTCCCGCATGGCGCGAGCCTCCTCGGGAACATCCGCCAGCACCGTCAGCGGATAGAAATAACCGCGATTGCCGAGCCGGCTGCCGCCGGTGAGCACGCGCGCCCCCTTGGCCTTCGCGTCGGCGACCATGGTTTCCATTGTTTCGATGCGCCTGTGGTTCGCGAGCGGTCCCATTTGGTTCGACGGATCAAGCCCATCACCGACTTTGATGGAGCGTGCCTTTTCGACGAACGCCGAGGTGAACGGCTCGTAGATCGCCTCCTGCACGTAAAAGCGGGTCGGGGACACGCAGACCTGGCCGGCATTGCGCAACTTGCCCGCGAGCGAGGTCGCGGCAGCGGCAGCAGGGTCGACATCGTCGCATATGATGACCGGCGCGTGACCGCCGAGTTCCATGATCGCCGGCTTCATATGAGCGCCCGCAAGCGCCGCGAGCCTCTTGCCGATCGGAATCGATCCCGTGAACGTAACCAGCCGCACCGTCGGGTCTGGGATAATATACTCGGAGATGTCCGCCGGCGTTCCGAACACGAGGTTGAGGACTCCGGATGGCAGTCCCGCATCGGCGAACGCGCGGACCAACTGCACGGCGCCGGCCGGGGTCTCCTCGGATGCCTTGAGAATAATGGCGCAACCCGCCGCGAGCGCTCCGGCGACTTTGCGGGACGGCGAAACCAGCGGGAAATTCCAGGGCGAAAACGCGGCCACGACGCCGATCGGCTGACGCAAGACGGTATGCCGCATGCCCGGTTCGCTCGGAATGACGCGGCCGTAGAGCCGACGCCCCTCGGTCGCGTCCCATTCGATGATCTCGCATGCCCGCAAGACCTCCTGGCGCGATTGTGCGATGGGCTTCCCCTGCTCGAGCGTCATCACGACCGCCATCTCCTCGGAGCGCTCTCGGATGAGCTGCGCTGCTTTGAGGATGATCTCGGCGCGTTTCGCCGGAGAAGTATTGCGCCAAACGCGCCACCCCTCGCTTGCCGCTGCGAGCGCAGCATCGAGATCGGCGTGCGTCGCGTGAGGAACGGTACCGATCACACTCTCGTCGGCAGGGTTCAAGACAGGCTGCCCATCAGCCGCTTTCCAGCGTCCATCGATGTAGAGTTGCAACTGCGGATAGGTCGTCATCGAGAGAAATCCTGTTGGAAAGTTCGTGCGTTGGTAGTCGAATTGCTTCTCGATGTCGATGTCAGCGGTGACTGCGATCTGACAACAAGTGGTCAGTTCGCAAGGCTCTCTTTCGAGGAAGCGCTGATTGCGAGCAACGATTGGCCAAGTTTCCTGCTCGCGTCGGGTGGGACTGCGAAGGACAACGTGGTCGGTCCAATATTCATTTGGAGCACGATGTCTCCGCTTTGGGTTTCTCCGAGTCCCGATGGAATCGATCGGCAATGGAAAGGTTGGTCGATCAGGCAGGGGCTCTGTTGCGTCTCCCTCCCGGCCTTCCCGCTCAGCATCAACAACAGGGCGATGAAAGCCTGAACGTCGTCAAGGCCAATCAGAAGGTCGTGAGGCTTATCACCAGCGTCAGCTTCAATGCGAATCCGCACGTGCCGATCGCCGGGGTTCCAGTCCCCCGAGACGTGCCGAACAACACCCGTTTCCGTCATCACTCACGCTCGCGCGGCGGCTCCTGCTGCCGTTTGCCTCGTTATATTCCATTGTATACAACGTCGGCAAGGGATATCATGGACAGCGAGACCGGCGTTCTGAAATTCGAATCAGATGCACACAGCGTGGGATGGCTGGAGCGGCGGCGAAACCCATCAGGGACCCAGGAAAAGATGGGTTCCGCAACAGCTCAACCGATCTACGAAGTAATTGGTTTCATGGAATCGCTACACGACATCAGGAAGCCGTCGCATCGTGGAAGGCTCCAGTCCCGACCCCTTGAAGCAATTTGGAGGGGTGCTTGCAGTCGCTGCATCAAATCTGTGTGACACGCGCCGTTCCCACTCGGATATAGCGTCATGTTTTCATATTCTCGGAATATCGCATTAATGCAACCTGTCTCGCGGAGGTGAACCATGCTGACCAGACGCCTTATCCTCACGGGGAGCGCGATCGGAGCCGTCGCGACCTACGCGACCTGGTGGTCGCCGAGCGACTCCCAAGCCGAAACGACTTTTGCCGTTACGCATACCGACGCGGAATGGCGCAAGCTGCTGACTGGCGACCAGTACGCAATCCTGCGTCGCTCTGCGACTGAGCGTCCCTTCACCAGCCCGTTGAATCACGAGAAGCGTCGTGGCAATTTCGCCTGCGTGGGTTGCGATCTTGACCTGTTTTCTTCGACCACGAAGTTCGAAAGCGGCACCGGTTGGCCGAGCTTTTGGGCGCCGCTGGATAACGCGGTCGGGACCGAGCGGGATACCTCGTTCGGGATGGTTCGGACGGCGGTTCATTGCGGTCGCTGCGGCGGCCATCTCGGTCACGTTTTTGACGACGGTCCGAAGCCCACGGGCCTGCGCTACTGCATGAACGGCGTCGCGCTTGCCTTCAAACCCGCGACCGCCTGATTTCAGGACGGTGTCATGTTGCTGTTTCTGCTGGCCTACCTGGGCGGGATCCTGACGATCGTCAGCCCTTGCATCCTGCCGGTGCTGCCTTTCGTCTTCGCCCGGGCGGACCGCCCCTTTTTGCGAAGCGGGCTGCCGATGCTGGTTGGGATGGCGCTGACCTTTGCCATTGTGGCCACGTTGGCAGCCGTGGCCGGCGGCTGGGCAGTTCAGGCAAACGAGTACGGCCGGTTCATTGCACTGGCCCTTCTTGCGCTGTTCGGACTGACATTGCTGTTTCCGCGGCTTGCCGACCGGCTTACGGAACCGCTGGTCGCCGTTGGCGCGCGCTTATCACAGTCCGTCGCTCCGGAATCGGGCCCTCCGCCTCGGTGATCCCGTCGCTGCTTCTTGGCATTGCGACGGGGTTGCTTTGGGCGCCCTGTGCCGGCCCGATCCTTGGCCTCATCCTGACAGGCGCAGCTTTGGGAGGCGCGAGCGCGAAAACGTCGCTGCTGCTGTTCGCGTATGCGGCCGGCGCCGCGACGTCGCTCGCATTGGCGCTTCTCGTCGGCGGCCGCCTCTTTGCTGCGATGAAGCGCTCGCTCGGGGCCGGAGAATGGGTCCGGCGCGGCTTTGGAGCCGCCGTGGTGCTGGCCGTCATCGCCATTGCTTTGGGCTTCGACACGGGCTTCCTCACGCAGGTCTCGACCGCCAGCACCGCGTCCCTCGAACAGGGCTTGGTCGACAAGCTCGGACTGCCTTCGGGGCCAGGATCGTCTGTCGTGATGAATGCGGGTCCAGGCGCGATGACGAGCGGTCCGGCGATGATGTCGGGCAACCCTGCGATGATGTCGGGCAATCCCGGTATGATGATGCGCGGCAAGCCGACCGCCCAACCGGATGAACTGCCAATCGAGGGTGCGCTGCCGACCCTCGCCGGCGCCACGCAATGGCTGAACTCACCTCCGCTGACGCCGGACGCGCTTAAGGGCAAAGTCGTCCTTGTCGATTTCTGGACATATTCCTGCATCAACTGCCTGCGTGCAATCCCCTATGTCCGCGCGTGGGCCGAGAAATACAAAGACCAGGGTCTTGTGGTGATCGGCGTTCATGCGCCGGAATTCGCCTTTGAGAAGAACGTCAAAAATGTGCGGAACGCGGTTGCGGACCTGAAGATCGACTATCCGGTCGCGATCGACAATGACTATGCCATATGGCGCGCCTTCAATAATCAATATTGGCCGGCGCACTACTTCATCGACGGTGACGGGCGGATTCGCCACCATCATTTCGGCGAAGGCGACTACGATGAATCGGAACGCGTGATCCAGCAGCTGCTCGCGGAGGCCGGAAAAACCGGCGTGTCAGCCGATTTGGTTTCCGTGAATGCAGCGGGAGCCG
Source organism: uncultured Alphaproteobacteria bacterium (assembly GCA_963844635.1). Taxonomy (GTDB): domain Bacteria; phylum Pseudomonadota; class Alphaproteobacteria; order Rhizobiales; family Xanthobacteraceae; genus JAJPKK01. Next base: position 935,971 of record CAWJPD010000003.1, on the reverse strand, counting down.
AGGCGGCCCCAGACATGAGCAATGTTCAATCGCCCGAGACCTATGTGGGATATGAACGAGCGGAAAATTTCATCTCGCCCGGTGGTGCGGTCGAAGACATGCCGCACGTCTACGCGACGGAAATGCCGCGACGGAACGAATGGGCACTGTCGGGCGCCTGGATCATCGGCAAGGAAGACGCCGTGCTCAACGAGCAGGGCGGCAGCATCGTCTATCGGTTCCACGCCCGCGACCTGCACCTCGTCCTCGGCCCCGGCGGTGATGGCAAACCGGTGCGGTTTCGCGTGACGCTGGACGGCGCTGCCCCCGGCACTCAGCATGGCGCCGATATCGGCGCCGACGGCCAGGGTATCGTAACAGGGCAGCGTCTGTACCAATTGATCCGGCAAAACGGTACAATCACCGATCATACTTTCCGGATCGAGTTCCTCGATCCGGGTGTTCAGGCCTACGCCTTCACGTTTGGCTGAAATGGGAGCCGATGATGGTCCAATCAATTAACCGTCCTCAGATACACGCCGCGTTCCGCCATTTGCGATTTACCGCGCTTGGCCTCGGGCTGGCGCTTGGAACTGGTTTGGTGTGCTCGCCGGCTTTCGCCGAGCAGGCCTATTCCATCCCGGCGCCTGCGACCGATGAACAGGCTGCGACCGGACAAGCGAAAGAAGTCGCTGTCCTCGCCGGCGGCTGCTTCTGGGGTGTTCAGGGCGTGTTTCAGCACGTAGATGGCGTGGTCAATGCCATCTCAGGCTATGCCGGCGGCGACAAGAAGACGGCCCATTACGAGACAGTCGGGAGCGGTGGGACCGGTCACGCCGAGTCCGTGCAGATCACCTTCGATCCCAGCAAGATCAGCTACGGACGACTTCTACAAATTTACTTCTCGGTTGTTCACGACCCGACCGAACTCAATCGCCAGGGGCCGGATTTCGGCACGCAATATCGCTCCGCCATCTTTCCGGCAAATGACGAGCAGGCGCGCATCGCCAAGGCTTACATTGCCCAGCTCAACAAGACCCGCATCTACCCCGCCGCCATCGTGACGAAAATCGAGCCCGGACGGCAGTTCTATCCCGCCGAGGACTATCATCAGGACTTCCTGACGCTGCACCCCACCTATCCCTATATCGCCATCAACGACCTTCCGAAGGTGGACGACCTCCAGCGTCTTTTCCCCGACAAGTATCGTAAAAATCCCGTGCTGGTCGATTCGTCGCACGCAACGAATTGATCGACTTGCAGGCGACTTCGATTCACCTGAGCCAAATCGGGCGGTCCGCCGGATGACCCGCTCCTCCGAGGGGCAGAGCTCTGGTCCGACTACCTTTCACCCTCGGAAGCGCCCAGGTCATGCGCGCTTGTTCATCCTCCCGGCCTCCCGCCGAGGCTTTGAGATTATGAGTAGAGCATGATGCCGAAAAGTAGCAGACTTTTCGGACAAACATGATGCGCAAAATCAAAGGGATGCGAGGGGGGACGCGATTTAGACTGAACGCATCCCGCTCTAGTCCGCTGCGCGGCGTCGGCTGATAGTCCGGTTGGACTGTTGGCCAAGACGATCGGATAAATGAATATCCCTTCGGCCCAATCACATTCTGTTCGGTAATAGGGCTGCGGCTTTTGCTGCCGGGAAGTCAGCTCGCCACCCCAAGAAGACGGCATGGCGTCGAAGGCCGTCGACGAGCTTGGCTCCTTCGATCCGCTTCGCCGATCCGATCCGCTTCGCCGATTTGCAGGAACAGTCTCGATGACCGCGCCACTCGCCCCCGGAATGCGACGCTGGTCAAGGCGGGTCGGCAAGGCCCGTCAATGATACTCGAGCGGGATGCGTTCAGGTTGAATCCCGCTCGCGCGGTTCACTTTGATCTTGTGCCATGATCTTTGTCCGAAAGGTCTGCGACTTTTCGGGATCATGCGCTAATTTCAAGACGCGCTTGTCGGGTCGGAGCCGTGGAGATGTTGGATATCGAGATGAAGGTGGAGCCCATCGAGGGTGACATTGCCAATGTGGTGTTGTCCGGCCGACTTGACTCAGTCGGGGCGGCTTCCGTCGCCCAGCGTTTCAAGGAGGCGGTGGCGAACCGGCGGGCTGTCATCGTCGATCTTTCTGATGTCGATTACATCGCGTCACTGGCGATCCGATTCCTCGTTGCCGGCGCGAAAGCCGTGAAGGAGAATGGGGGGCGTCTCGTTCTCCTTTCCCCACAGGAATATGTGCTCGAGGTTCTCAAGACCGCGGCCATCGATGCGATCATCCCCATCCATTTCGATCGAAATGAAAGCATAGCGGCCGTCTGTACCTGACGGACGCAGCCTGCCGGGCTGCGACCTTGGCACAAATGCATTTTGCCTCCGCTACGGTCGAACAATCGTTGCGCGGAACGCTCGCGTTGCGACATCGGAATTCGGTTTTGATGGACGTCACCAGGGCGGGATCCCTTACTTTTCAACCTGCATTACACAATAGTATGGATGGGTATTCGATACCGAAATAAAAGACTGAGCCGCCGAACGAAACAATTCTGTTATGAATAGACTAAATTGACAACTTTTGGGCGCTTTGAGCGACTCCCGATCACTTCCATTGCTGGAGGGCGACATGGGTTCATATGTATTCATTCGCAAGTTCGGTCGCGGCATGAGCAGAGGCAAAGCTGCACGCAAGCTGCACATTTCGTGACGCGGATCGACCGGGGTCAAGGCCGAAATCCAAGGATATATTGGTGTTTTCCGGAGTTGTTGGCGATCTCGCGATAACTGTCCCGCGTGCTGCTGAAAGCCTTGCTGTCATCGGAGAGGTTCGCTAGTTTGCCGATTATCGTTCTGATTTTACTGTAAATGGACACATAAGCCATGCACGCGAGGCGGGTTACCGGCGTTTTGTGGCAGACGATGATTGTTGCGCACCGTTACCTCGGCATCGCGATCGGTCTTTTGATGCTGGTCTGGTTCGTTTCAGGCATTGTCATGATGTATGTGGGCTTTCCACAGCCAGCCGGCAAAGAGCGTCTCAATGGCTTGCCGCCGATCGCCTGGGAGAGTTGCTGCCGGGTCGATGCTGCGGGCATATCTGATGGCCAGTCCGTCGGTCGCGCCGAAATCGAGATGCTGCTCGGCGTGCCGGTGCTGCGTCTGCCGCGCGTGCTGGTCCCGGTCCAGACCATAGGACTAAGTGACGGAGCCGAGAAACGCCTCAATCTCGATGAGGCCAGGGCAGTTGCACTTGCAGCCGCGCCTCGCGTGAATGGCCAATTGCCCCCCATTGCTTCGGCCGATGAGATCGACGAGGACCAATGGACACTCAATCGCTTCCATCAAGAGCAGCCGATTTTCAGCTTTGTTTTTCAGGATCCCGAACGATCTGTGCTTTACGTCTCCGGGGCTTCGGGCCGGGTCATATTGCGCACGACCGCCGCGCAGCGGTTCTGGAATTGGCTCGGGGCTATTCCGCACTGGCTATATTTTGAACCGCTGCGGACGGACGGCCTGCTTTGGACACGGACCGTGATCTGGACATCCATACTCGGGAGCTTTCTGACCATTATCGGTCTTTACCTTGGGATCGCACAATTCAAGCGCGGCAAAAGGGGACGCCTTTCGCCTTACCGAGGCGTTTTCTACTGGCATCACCTTGCGGGGCTGGTATTCGGACTAGTCACCCTTGCCTTTGTCGGCAGCGGACTGGTCTCAATGAATTCCTGGGGCTTTCTCGATAGTCGAGGAGGCGGCGAGCGGTTGCGGCTCGAAGGTCAGATTCCGCACTGGGTGGAGGTGAAGGCTTCGATCTCAGCACTGCGGGGCCGCTCAATCGAAGCGGTAAATCTCACCCTCTCGCCTTACGGGGGGAAGCTGTTCTGGCTTGCGACACACGCGGATGGCAGCGTGACTTCGGCTCGATGCATCCGGGAGCGCGATGCCGATCGGCGAGACTGATCTTCTCCAGGCGGCAGCTCGCGTCGTCGGCTCCGCAGGGATCGCCGCACAGGGCATGCTTGACGAGGGAGAAGCCTATTACATCGGCGACGGCCGCACGGCTCGTCTTCCGGTTTATCGGGTCATTGCTGACGACAAGGAACGCACGCGGTACTACATCGACCCCGTCTCGGGGGCACTCGTGCAACGCGTCGATTTAAACCGGCGTTGGTATCGGTGGCTGTTTGGAGCGATCCACCGGCTTGATTTCGCCGCCTGGATCCGGGTACGGCCGGTTTGGGACATCCTGCTGATTGCGTTGATGCTCGGCGGCATCGCGGTGAGCGCGACGGGCGTGTATATGGCAATTCGCCGCGTGCGCAACGATCTCGTGACGTTGGTCCGCTATGTCGGCAAGTTCCAGCGTCCGGCCGAGGCCCGTTCCTCGGCTTGAAGCGGTGGGACCGCGTGACCGCTTAGCGATCCGGTAATAGAACGGAACGGCACGGTTCGGCGGCTTGGTCTGCCGACCAGGTCGACTATTGCTTTCCGGCCGGCATCCCACGAGACGCGCCCCTCGGTCGACTTTCAGGGCGATGCGCCGTAGCGAGTGGCTCAGGATCGTCGGTTGCTCCACGAAAGGTCGCCCGAGGCAACACTATGCCGAAAGCACCGCCGAGCGGCCGCACCGATTCATTTACGAAACTGGAACGAGGATGGCCCTCCTGTTTGCACTGCCGTGCGGTCGGAACAGCAACTCCCCTGGAGCATGCGTGATCTCCAGGCTAAACTTGGATCAGCCGAAGAAACTGGCATTTGAGGAGCGTAACACCATGCCGATTCTTCATGTGTTTGGTGCTGTCGTGTTGGTCATCGCGCTGGCAGTTCCGGTGCGCGCAAGCGCGTTCGATGAAGCCAAATATCCCGATATGCAGGCGCAGTGGAGCCGGCCGCCAGGCGCCGGCATTCAATGGGACCCGTCAAAACGTGGCGGCTTGCCGCAGCAGCCGCCACTGACCCCCGAATATCAGGCCATATGGGAGGCCAGCATGGCCGACCAGGCGAACGGCGGCCAGGGCAACGATCCGCTCTACCGCTGTTATCCGGTCGGCATGCCGCGCGTGATGAATGCGGTGTTCCCGATGGAAATCGTCATCACCCCGAACACGACCTACATGATGTTCGACTCCTCGACGCCACGCCGCATCTTCACCGACGGGCGCGATTGGCCCAAGGATCAGGAGCCGAATTTTCTCGGCTATTCCATCGGCAAGTGGATCGATGAGAATGGCGATGGACGTTACGACGTGCTCGAGGTCGAGACGCGCTTCGTAAAGGGCCCGCATGCCTATGACGGCAGCGGACTGCCGTTCCATGCCGACAATCAAGCCACCTTCAAGGAGCGCCTCTCTCTCGATTCCACCAATCCCGACATACTGCACGACGAGATCACCACCCTCGACCACGCCCTTGACGCGTCCGTGGACCGTCAACGAGAACTTACAAGCGCACCGCCAATCCGATCTGGTTCCAGAATGATTGCGTGGACGACAACCAACACGTGCAGGTCGGAAAGGAAGACTATCTTGTCGGCGCCGATGGCCTGCTGATGCCGGTGCGCAAGGGACAGGCGCCGCCGGACCTCCGGCATTTCAAATAGCCTATTTGCCGGCGGCCCGCGTCCGAATGGAGCGGGATGTGTTCAGCTTGAACCACCTCCGCTCGGTTTCCTTTGATCTTGCGCATGATCTTGGTCCGAAAAGTCTGCAATTTTCGGGATCATGCACTATTGGTTTTCGAGGCCGGCATCGGCGATGACGCGGGCCCAGCGGTCGATCTCGAAGCGCATGCGCCGATCGAGCGGTCCAGCATCCATAGGCTGTGCTTCGAAGCCTATTTCCTTGAACCTCGCCCTTACGTCAGCCTGTCGCAGGATTTCAGTTGATACGCGGCCGATCATATCGACGGCCGGCTGCGGGATGCCCTTCGGGCCGTAAAGCGCATTCCACGAATTCACCACGAAATTGGGTACGCCGGCTTCCCGCATCGTTGGAACATCGGACAGGTCGGCGTCCCGCTGGGCCGACGTTATCGCCAGCGGTCGAATTTGCCTTGCGGCGATTTGCGGACGCAGGCCGCCATAGGCGTTGATGACCAGAGCGATTTCGTTTCGCAGCAAGGCGACAGTCAGTTCGGAGGGGCCGCGGTAAGGGACGACCGTGAAATCAAGTTTTTGCGTCGATTTGAACAGCAGCGCCGCGAGGTGATTGGTGGTCCCGGCGCTCGACGTTCCGACCGTGAGACTGCCGGGCTTTTGCCTTGCGGCCGCGATCCACTGCTCCAACGAACTGTAGGGCGACCTTCCGCCGACAACGAAAAGGTATGGGAACTCGCTGACGCCGACGATCGGTGTCAATTCCTTGCGAGGATCGACCGACTGCTTGAACAAAGTCACGTTCGTAGCGGTATTGTTGCCGGCCCACAGGATTGTGTAGCCGTCCGCTTGCGCATTGGTCACAGAACGCGTCGCAATCATGCCGCCGGCGCCAGGTTCGTTCTGGACGATCACGGGAACGCCGAATTGGCTCGACAGCTTTTCGGCGAGGATGCGGAGCGCGATGTCCGAGGCGGCGCCCGCCGCAAGCGGGGTCACAATGCGGATCTGACGCGACGGATAAGGCGCCTGAGCCGCCGTCTGGGCCGCGGCAAGCGTTGCCCAGGCCCAGACTGAAACCGCCAACAGCGCGGCGAGGCGGACAGCGCCCGTCGATCGCGACGTGATCATCCTAAAACTCCGGAATGTGGAGCCGTGTCTAACCGGTGGATGGATCACGCCGGCGGAAGCTTCGGCCATTCCAGGCATTCGGCGAGACCGCGGCCCATGATCCATTCCTTATCCGAAGCAGACAGGAAATCCATATGCTCGGTGAACAGCTCGACACAGTCGCGGTAGCCGCAACTGGTGCGCTCAAGCATCGCCGATGCATCGGTGCCCCAGAAACAGCGTTTCGGGCCGAACGCTTCAACCAGCCGTTTGATTTGCGGCTGTATGTTCTTGTAGGGGTACGGCGCGGTCGAAAACACCGGCACCAGCGTCAGCTTGACATGAACGTTGGGGTGCTTTGCCAAGGTGACGGTGCTTGCGGCAGCGGCTTCCAACAGATCATCCTTCTGGGTCGTGCGCGCGCCGAGGTGATCCATGATGATGCGCAGCCGAGGATGCCGCACCGCCACTTCGCCGATCTCCTTGTGGGTGTAGGGCGCGTTCAGCATCACTGGGATGCCGAGCCGCTCGGCTGCCGGCCAGAACCAGTCCGCCGTGCCGTCGCGCATCCACTCGCGATCCCACTCATGGTGCAGCGTCAGCCGCACGCCGAGCATGCCTTTTTGATCGCGCCAGGTTTCGAGTTCTCCGCGCTCCTCCGGTTTATTGATCGGGAAGCGGCCCATCACGGCGAAACGGTTGGGATATTTCTGCGCCGCCTTCAGGCTGTAATCAACGCGATCGCCCTCCCATGATGGTGGCACCAGGACGGCATGCCCGACGCCGACATCGTTCATCATCGCACTGAATTTGTCGTAGGTCAGCGGCTCGGGCAGGTGGGCCTTGCGACCGGGCATCCAGGGGCGATCCGGCGCCTCCGGTTTCCAGATGTGAACGCCGGCATCGACCATCATCATGCCTTCACTCCATGGTAGCGTCTTCGGCTCAGGTTCGCACGTGCGGAACCTCAGGGATCGATATCAACGAACACCTGATCGAGTTGAGGCCGCGACGGTATCAATTTCTGTTGCAGACTATAAGTCACCAGCGCCTCGATGCTGGGACGGTTCGCCGCCATCCCATAGGGCAGCGGATCGTTCATGAGCGACAGGAATTTGCGATAGCGCTTGTCATCGGCGGCATCGCCGTGGCCGGTCCTGATCTCCTCGAGATAAGGCTTTTTTGCCGCCACGAATGCGTTCATCAGCGAGCGCGTCAGCCACGGATGGCGCTTGATATGCTCTTCCTTCACCACAATAAGACCATGGATCGGGTAGATGCCGCTTCGGCGATACCAATCGGCCTCGACCTGTTCGACATTGGCGATCAATTCCGGATAGGTGTCCGCGGGGGCTTCGCTCGCTTTGTCCCACCCGCTGACCGGCGGACCGGCGCGGCCAACCCCCGCGGGGCCAGTAAATCCCGCCTGGATTTCGCCAGTCTTCATCATGCTCTGCAATGTCTTGCCCGCCGGCGCATGCACCACGTTTGATGGCAGCTTAAGCGAGGTGACGTGCTCCTCGTCGTCGACCACCCAGGTGACCTTGGCGGCATCGAGTCCATACTCGTTCACGAAAATGCCCCGTGTCCACACGCCGGTCGTAACCGAATAGGCGCGAACCCCGACGTGCTTGCCTTCGAGGTCCTCGGGCGCTTCGATTCCGGAATCCGGCCGCACCACGAAACCGCCGTGATGAAAACGGCGCATCAGGAAGATCGGCAGTGCAATGTAAGGCGCGCCGAGGGCGCGCGCGATCATGTACGTGGTCGGTGCCAATTCGCACACGTCGAACTCGAGTTCGCGCACCATGCGCCGGAATGCGCCGATGATCGGGACGACTTGCACGAAATCGGCGTCAATGCCATGGATCGGGACGGCCTTGGACTTCACCGCGAGGGTATGGCCATAATCCGCGATCGCAATTTTCAGGCGTGGTTCATCCGCCACCGGTTCCTCCTGATCGGTTCAGCGCTCGCGCGTATCTAGAGGCGATTCCCGGTCATATCGAGGCGCCGCGGGTAGGGTGGGCAAAATCGCGCGCCGCCTTCCTTCCATTGGCCCGAGACCTTTGGTGGCGATTTGCCCACGCGATCGGCCAATTTTTGATAGCTCCAACAGCGTGGGCAACGCGCCTATTTGTTGTACAAGTGACAGGGTCGTGTAAGCGCGTAGCCACCCTACAATGACCATGCGCTAGGGCCCGTTGACATTACTTGAGCCATATCAGGGCACTGACGAGGAATAGCATGGCGGCGAACGACAGCGCCGTTTTTTCATAGCGCGTGGCGATGCGACGAAAATGCTTGATTTTATTGATGAACCTTTCGACCAGGTTGCGGTCCCCGTAGATGTGCGTGTCGTAGGGGATTGCTTGAGCGCGCGAGCGGCTCGACGGGATCACGGCTTCGGCGCCCGTATCGGCAATGTGAGCACGGAAGCGATCGGAGTTGTAGCCCTTGTCGGCGAGCAGGTTGTCGAAGGAAAAGCCCTCGATCAGACCTTCGGCCTGGGTGATGTCATTCACTTGGCCTGCTGTCAGAATAAAACGGACGGGATTACCGAGAGCATCGACGCCAATGTGGATTTTCGTGCTCAGGCCGCCGCGCGAACGCCCGATCGCCTCATCTTCGCTTCCCCCTTTTTGGCGCCGGCGGCATGTTGGTGCGCCCGCACAATGGTGGAGTTGACGATCAGGTATTCGAAATCCGGGTCTTCACGCAAAGCCTCGAAAACACGCTTCCAAACACCTTTCTTGGCCCATCGGCGAAAGCGCTGGAACACGCTGTTCCAGTTGCCAAATTCGCGAGGCAGATCACGCCAAGGCGCTCCAGCCCGCATCAGCCAAAGCACCGCCTCGACAAACAACCGATTGTTCTCGCCGTGCCGTCCTGGGTCCCCCTCCTTACCTGAAAGAAGCGGCGCGATGCGCCGCCATTGCGCCTCCGTCAGTATCAGTCGAATCAAGATCGCCCTCCCCAGTTGCGATCTTAAATCACATTCGCGAGTCGGAGGGAATCCCCGTATGTCAACGGGCCCTAACCCGGATTATGCATGACGAGGGGCGTTTTTCCACGTTTGTTGGCGAATCGCATACGTTCGCTCCGACCGGCTGATCGGTTTTGGAGCAACTCGCGGTGCGACGCGTCGGTGTTGATCTGCCGTGAGCGGCGGCGACGGCGGGCATCGCGCCCCGGGGGCTCATGGACCGGATGGCATCAGGCCGAGCGCGACGGTGCGGAACAGCACGCGCTGAGGGCAACTCGTCGGCAACTGAATGCGAATACGCGCGATATGTTCGATCACCCGGGCGCCGATTTTGATCAGACGCTCGCGGATGGTGGCAAACTCGGCGGTCGCCAGCGGGTCTGTTTGCGGAATGGCTGAGCGCACGGCGTGCATCAGCCAGAACGCGGCGGTGTGCAGAGCGAGCCGCACCTGGTTGGCGGTCGCGCTGTGACACGACATGCGATCGGACGCCAGCTGCGCCTTGTGCAGCTTGATCAGGTTTTCCATCTGCCCGCGCTGGCAGTAGACATTCTCGTAGAGATGCCGCGCCGAGCCCTTGAGCGAGGTGACGATGTAGCGGATGTCGACCTCCTGGCGCATGCCGGTTGAGGTGACCGCCTCGCCGGTGTCAGGCTGCAGCGAGCATTCGAGCCGCGCCACCACTTTGCGCGGCCGTGTCCAGCTGCCGGCCTGATAGATGAAGCTTGCATAGGAGCGCAGCTTGGTGTGGCTGCTCTTGGCATGATGGAAGCGCAGATTGTCGGCGGTCTCGGCTGCCAGCGCATCAAGCGCGGCGTTGCCGGAAAGGCCGAAAATATAGTCGGCGCCGTTGTCCTCCGCCCATTCCATGGCTTCGACGCGCCCATAATGACTGTCACCGCGCCACACCATGCGGGTGTGCGGCCAATATTCCCTCAGGTGCTTCGTCACATGCTTGATGACGGTGCACACCTCGGTGCCTTTCGGGGTTCGCGCCGGGCGTAGAATCGCGGCGACCGGTGCGCCGCTCGCCGCATGATAGATGTGCATTGACGCAAAGCCGCGTTCGTCCTGATGCGCGTTCCAGAACGCCAGTTGCTGGCCGCCATGCGCGGCGCAGAAGGTGTCGTCGATGTCGAGTATCGCCTGCTTGCCCGGCTTCACCGTCGCGCCGACCTGGTCGATGAGGGCTGCGCAGAGCCGCGCCGCTTCGCTCTTTGACGGCGTATTCTCCAGGCGGCTGATCGTCGATTGCGAGGCGAGAGCTGCACCGCTGTCCGGACAGCGCCCGACCGCGACCTTCATCAACGGATCGTGGCGCAGGCGGTCGAGGTCGATCGCATCCTTGTGACCGCAAGCGATCGCCGCGGTGCGCGCCATGACCATCTCAAACATCGCGTGGCGGATGCGATCGCCATCGCGTCGATCCGGCATCGCCTCCGCCAGCCGTCGGCAAACACCAAGCCTGCGCTCCGCCTCGCGCAGCAACAGCAGTCCGGCATCGGAAGATTGATTGCCGCCGGCAAAATCGACTGTGAGTTTCTTACGGCGCACCGCTGGCAGGTCGAAGGGAAGCAGCGTATCGTCAGTCATGGCGGCTGTGGCGCAGGGTTGATACGCGAGGCAACTTGTCGGAACAACAACTTGTCTAAGTGAATCGGCCGTTTCCTGCCACAGTCGCCGCAAAACTTTCAGCCCTCATGCATAATCCGGGCTAAGGCCTTTTTGGTCATGTTGCGCGATTTGATGAAATCGGCGCTAGACCATGGCACAACCTGCCTCCGGCTCCTCCGAATTATTTGTTTTCTGGTCTGAAATGGCGGAGGTCGGGAGGTTGCTGGCCTTTTTTCACAGGCATCAAAAACCCGTCTCCGCTGATATAATAACTATCCCGGCCGATCATGATCAACGGATTACTCTCTGCGCATTCATTGTAAAACCATTTAGGGTAAGGATCGGATACACGTTTGTATTTCTTGATTACCGTCCAGGGACGCGTTAACGCGTGATCGTAGGTCGTAATCTCGTCAAACAGAATGGTGTTGTTATCCTGATCAAGCTTGATCCATTCCTTGATTACAGTCTGGTTGTCATCGTGCAGGCGGATACCGCTGGCCTCAAATGTACGAGGTCCCTTAAGACCGCGCGTCTCAACCTCGAGCGTCGTGTACCGTCCCGTTGCGTCAGGGTCGCGCCATCGCCCGATTGAGAGCCCCTCAAAAGACGGCTCGATTTCCCGGGGCCAAGGCCGGCCATCCGTGAATATGCGGCGCGGGGAACTGTTGTCGGTCAAAATATACGTCGTTTTCGGAGTGATAATGACCTCCATTGGATAGGTGGCGCTCATCACGCGCGGCATACCTGACGGGAGACAATATCCGCGCCGGTCATCGCCCTGTCCGCCCGCCGCTTGGTCCGCCAGGTTCGCTTCATATCGCGCCTGATATTCAGGCGTCAGCGGTGCCTGCTGGGCAGGTCCGCCTGGCTTGGTTGGGTCCCATTGACCGCTAAGAGGAGTTTGAGAGTCCGTGTGGATGCGCCATTGGCCCGACCAATCAGGATACGGCGGCAGTTCCTGCGCTGTGCCCGGCCGGATGAACCCTAAAATGGCTCCAGCCGCCAGCATCACGTACGATTGCGCGATCGTGCGATTGCGCATTTCGAATGCCTCTCGCCTATCAACAAGATTCAGAGATCATGGCTGCTTAACGAAGGCCCCCCTCTTTTGCCGCGTTCTCATCAACTTCTCCGAGAAGCCGCCGCTGAGCATTTCGTCATCCCAAAGTCTACAAGTCCGCGGACCAATTCGCTCAAAAGTCAGGCAGCTCGGCCGTCGGAGTGAAATTGCGATCACCCAGGACATTGATGTTGTTTTCTGCGCAGGCGTCCTCGGGAACACGCTGCGGCCTGGGCGATGGACGATACCGTACAATGCCCGACCAGGGAGCGTTGAATGCGCCTGGATCATCGACAGTGAAATCAACTTCGAGCGTTTTTCCGTTATCGCCCAGCTTAAATCTTTCCAAGACGTGCAACTGGGTGGTGTGCGGCACATCATAATTATCGTCGAGCATGGTCTTGTCGTTGAACCCGATTGTGTCGACCAGGAGTTCACTATTCTCGTAGTGACCGACCGACTCGCCATACCATGAGGGCGCGGGATGGTCAGAGTGCGGGACATTCAAATAGACATGCCTGATCTCGCTGTTTTGCGAGTTTATGATCACAACCTTGCTCGACGTCTGGACGAAGAAGATACGCTGAAAACCGCCGCCGTAGAGCAGAAACATCGGCACGCCTGCAGGCATGCAGCTCGCACGCGACGCATACCGCAGCTTTCCGGCGAGTGTATCGGCGTTCGACTTTTTCAACTGATCGATCACCCAGGGTTTCAAATTCGGATTGTTCAAATCTGCCAAGCGCAGCGGTCTTTGCGCGACCTCGCCAAAGAGGTTCAGCGTCGGCACCATTCGTGCGTTAGCCTTGTCATATGTTACGGGACCAAAGCCGGATGGAGGTGGAAGGAAGCCATTGTCAGTAGGCGTCCACGGAAAATCAGCGGAGGAAAGGTTCGGCACTGGTGCCGAGGTTAATTCATCTCCCCGCGCCGCCATGCCCATCACGGAAAGCAGACCGGCCAAAAGAGTGACTGACGACAATCTATGCATTTCATCTCCCTCCGGACGTGTTGATGAGGACGGCTGCAATGCGGCCCAAGTCTCCTCACCGTAAACGGGTCATAGGAGGGCCGCAAGCCAATCCAAAAGCATCACGCGCACGAGATGCTCGGCCTGACAGAAACATGACGATCTGTTCCGACGGCTTTGCCAAAAAGAGCGGCGCGACAGACCCACGCCCGTCATCTGGGTGGAAGCGCATTGCCATAACATTTGCGCGGCGTGCTAGCCGGGTTGGATTTTCAAAGCTGTTCGCGCAGCCGGTCCTTATCGCTTCAGAGTATCACGGCATTGGCGCGCGGGGCGCTTCGGCCGCTGGCTTCGGCCGCTGGCTTCGGCCGCCTTGGCACGACGGTCTTCGTCACGAAGCCACCGGTCACAACAGCGTGGCCCGTCCTGCTGAGTGCGACGGTGGGATTGATTGCCGATCGAGATTGGAATTCGGCAGGGAACAGCGGAAAACAAAGGCTGCGATATGCCCCAAACGAGTGGAGGGGTGAGGCGTAGCAATCAATTTCATCTCATCCGCGTTTCCCGCAGATGGCACCTGTTTGCCAGTCCGGTTCCCCGGATAGGTCCGTCCGGGTCAGGACGCCAATTGTCCAGCGATCCCGTCCAAGGGTCGTAAAGCGGCCCGCACCGTGCGAGTGACCGCAGTGCCGCATTGGACACAACGATGCGTAATGTCCTCGAGGTCCTGCGCTCCCTTGCCGCCGCTCAGTCGGGCAACTTGCGTGACCGCCATGCGATGTCCGCAAAGCGGGCAGGGCAACAGGAAAGTCGGTAGGCTAGAAGGGGCTACGCTCTTTCGGAACATGGAACTTGTCTCGACATCGCCTCATTTCCGCTCCCTTTCACAAAAGAGTCAAGAAAATTTGTGCGATGCACATTTTTTTGGCAATGCAAAATAAAATAGGACCGAGGCAAGGATTTTTTTCCGTAGGGGCGGCGGAGTGTTTCCGGGCGTCGGGGATCGCGGACGACGCTTGCATCAGCGTGCAATGACCCTATTGTCGGGGTGCCGCAAGGCCTGCGGCTGCGGCAAGCGCGCGATCCCGCCCGCGCTAGCAAGCCGAACCGGGGGCGGGGACTGTTTGCTGTGGCGATCGAATTTTCTGAACGAGCCCGTAGCTCAGGTGGTAGAGCACTTGACTTTTAATCAAGTGGTCCTGGGTTCGAGTCCCAGCGGGCTCACCATTCGCAAAACCTTCTGCAGGTTTCGGTAGCTTGGGGGAAAACGCGCGGCAATCAAAAGGAACCGAAAATTCCACACGAGCCATTAAAAGCGCTTCATTGCCGCAAAGAGCTGATCCCATTTTCTGCATTGCACCCGCCGACGATACGGTCCAGCGAATAAGTTGTAAGAAAACGATTGCAGACCTGAATTGTTTCTAAGTCCAGGCTTTTATGGTGCACGTTGGTCGTCTGCCAGGCATAGGTCCGTGCGAACGCGAGCGTCTGCGGAATGTACGCGATTGGGACTCCTAGCGTGAAGCCAGAACTAATAGTCCTGCGCATATTTCAGGCCCTCATCGAACCCCCCGGCGAACCCCCGATCAAGTCTACTTCGATCCGCTCCCCCTCCGCGCGGCAGCCTGACCCCGGCTGAGGCTTCACTTAGCGACGCGCAAATTCTGTTCAATGAACCGGGGCCACCTCAGTTTTTAGACCCCGCCGATTTTCGACGGCGAGAAAGAGGCGAAATTGATCGCCCTGGCCTGCTCGCAGCCGCTGAAGGGGTGCGCCCGCTGAGGATCTGCTTACGCCCGCAAGGCGGGCCGCTATCGGACGGTTACCTTGACGGCACGGGCGAGATCCGAACTGCGATATCCGTTCCGAATGGAACCCGCGCCCCTTAGCGCGCCCCAGCCCTTCGTCGCAAGGCGTTCGATCACCGTCGTCACAGGGCGTTCGAACATGCCGTTCTGCCTTCGCGTGAAAGCGCGGTGACGATGTTGCACGCCCTCAAACTTGACAACGGTCAGAAGAAATTTGCACGCCGAGTTGACAGCGATACGCTGCGGAAGGAGGGCTGCCGCTCGAGGCCGGGGCAGAGTTCCAGCACTCTGGATTCCGGCGACGCTCGACTAGGCTTTCGCGATATTTGGTCCAACTGCCCCCGCACGGGCACAGGCGTTACGTGTATCGACAACGAAGCGGGCATTCTTGGCAAGGCTCACATAGTCGACGCAGTCGTGATCGGTCACGATGAGCACAGCGTCGTAGCCCGCGACCGTGTCAGGATCTAGCGGGACTGACTTGCGACCTGCTAGGTCAGGATGGTCGCGCGCACGCGGCAGCACCGGCACGTAGGGATCGTGGACAGAGCAGACAGCCCCGCGCTTTTCCAGCAGCTCGATGAGCTTGAACGCCGGGCTCTCGCGGGTATCGTCAACGTTCTTTTTGTAAGCAAGGCCGAGGATCAGGATTTTCGCACCCTTAAGCCCCTTGCCAAAGCGCGCGTCGAGCTCGTCCGCCACTCGCGAGACGACGATAGCGTGGCATCTCCCTATTGATCTCCCCGGCGAGCTCGATGAAGTCGTGTGGACAACTCGAACTCGCGCGCCTTCCAGGCGAGATAGAAGGGATCGATCGGGATACAGTGGCCCCCGAGACCCGGTCCGGGATAGAACGGCATGAAGCCGAACGGCTTCGTCTTGGCGGCCTCGATCACTTCCCACACGTCGATGCCCATCGCTGCGTAGACGACCTTGAGCTCGTTCACAAGCGCGATGTTGACGGAGCGGAAGATGTTCTCGGTCAGTTTGACCGCTTCGGCGGTTTCGGGGCTCGACACCGGAACCGTCTTCGGCACGAAGGTGCTGTAGAGTTCATCCGCAATCTGCCCAGCCTCCGGGCCATCGCCGCCAATGACCTTTGGAATCACGGCGGCAGATAATTGCGCGTTGCCGGGATCTTCGCGCTCCGGACTGAAAGCGAGAAAAAAATCGCGGCCGCTCTTGAGGCCCGAGGACTCCAAAATCGGCCGGACAACCTCGCGCGTCGTGCCGGGATAGGTGGTTGATTCCAGAACCACGATTTGACCTGGGCGCAGGTGAGGCGCGATGGCACGCGCGGTGTTCTCGACGTAGCTGAGATCAGGCTCACAATGCGCGGCGAGGGGCGTCGGCACACAAATCAGAATGGCGTCTGCGCGGGTGAGATCGCCGAAGTCGCTGCTCGGCATGAAGCGGCCCTCGACAACCGGTTTTCGAAACAGTTCTCCCGAGAGGTGGTGGATATAGGTGCGACCTTCCTTGAGGGCCTTGATCTTAACCGGATCAATGTCGATCCCGACCACGGCCACACCGCTCTCGAGCAGTGCCCGCACCAACGGCAGGCCGACATACCCCAGTCCGATAACAGCAACGGTCGCGGTGCGATCACGAAACCGGCTTGTCAGTTCTGCAATGGACAGAGATGCAGTCGGGTGCAGGGTATGCAATGCGCAACTCCAGCGGTTAGTGACGCTTTTCTGAGCCCATCGTCGAGCATCTGCACGACATGATGGTACAGACCGACAAACATCGGGGTTGCCGCGCAGCCACATTGATCATCATGTTATTTCGGCTTAAGATGGTTTTCAGCAGCCCAATCTCGATAAATTGACGTATAGAAGATCGACTAAACTCATTTTGGTATCCTTAAGCGGTGAGCCACGATCACAGTCCGAAACCGCACAGCTGTCCTGAAGCCGCTGGAACGACGGACGTCCGACAATTGCAATGGCAATCCATCCGGATACTGGCAGCTCGGCAGAAACCGCCTGCTTCATAATCAGTTCAGTCCACTTTGCTTTGCTGAACCGATGCTTTGGATGACGTACTCAAGGGCTGCGAAATGATCCGACCATGAAAAAGGAACGTAGCGCACCCCTAACCCTGATTGCGACTCATCTTTTTCTTCCAGCCGGGCTGTGACGGCTGCCAGCCACCGGTGCGCGTCCAGTGGATCGATGAACTCGGCAAATGAGCCTGCCGCTTCCCGATGCGCGGGAATATCTGAGGCGATGACCGGTGTACCCGCGCTCAGCGCTTCCGCTACCTGCATTCCATACCCTTCAATAAACGATGGAGCAAGAAGCGCCGCAGCTCCTCTGATCAATTCCACAACATGCCGGTCGGCTAAATTCGCCGCCTCGATGACATGATCGCGAATAAGCTCGCTGCGTTCCAGAAGATCGCAAGCATTTTCGTTCTCCCATCCCCTTCGCCCGATGATAACGAGGCGTGGCGTTCTTGACCCAAGCAACTGGGCCAAGCGCCGCCATACGTGCAGAAGCAGGAGATGGTTTTTTCGCGGTTCGATCGTTCCGAGGACCACAAAATAAAGCGTCGAGCTTGGCATCATCGGCACGCTGGCGTTGCGCGCAAAAGCGGGATCAACCCCGATCGGGATGACTTCGATTGGCGGCTGCCGCCAGCCGCGGCGTTTGCAGTGCTCACGAAAGCTGAGCTGTGTCGTCTTGGAATTGACGACGACAACGGAGGCGTGATTTGCAACCGTATGCATTCGCTTTTCGTGTTTCGCATTCTCACCCGGCCGACAAAATTCAGGCGTCTCGATCGGAATGAGATCATGCACGAAAAATATTGCTGGAAGCCCTCCGCTCAGCAGTGTGCCGAACCGGGGGCCATGTTGAAGACCGGTGTGTGACACATGGACGAAAATGCCATTCGGCAAAGGGCCACGAATGGCACGCGTCGTGATCAGCAATCTAGCATCGCGCAGAGCGATCCGCAGCGCCGTTGACCGTCTAAGCTGCCCGGGCGCGGTCGCATTGGGCACACACTTTTGAGATGCTCCAGCCGGTTTTTCCAGAAACGAACGAACGCGTCGGAATTCATCGCACGATTGGTACTTCAGCGGCGCTCCGCTCCAAACAAATTCCGTCTCATCGATGATCCGCTGCGCCTGCGGACGCCCAAGGGACCGAGGGGCCCGGGCCACCGCATCGCGATGCCGGTGGCAGCCCCACGGCGCATCGCCCATTTCGCGTAGGCAAGTTCGACGCGGTCAATTCCCGTCGGGCTTCTTCGCGGCGAGCGGTTCAGCAGCCGGGTCATATCGAGCAGGACTGGGACGGCCATCGGAACCCATCATGCGCGACAGTGTGGAAAACGCAAGTTTTTGCGGCCCCATTGAGGTTACGACCTTGCTCGCAAGGTGGGGCAACCTCGTCTGCTTCTCGCGCCGTTGCATGGGCCTGAGAAGTGTGCAGGATAGGGAGGCTGCAAGCTGATGGATGTCGAGGGGTACATCTTGCTTGATGTTTTGATATGTTGGACGGTGTGCCTTCTCGGATGTGAGGCACTCGACCGTCCTGTATATACTGGCCAGAGTATCATCACCTTTATTCGCGCGGCCGTAATATCCATTGCGTTCGGTTTCTGGCTAACGATTGCCGCCAATCCCGTCGTTGCGAGCATTGGAACGATTGGCATCGTCATCGGTCTGCGTTTTGGGTCACGGGTCAAGCAAAAGCTGCTCGGTGAACCCTTGGTATTCACAGATGTGCTATTCGCGTTTCAGTCGGTTCGCCATTGGAGACTTTGTTTTTTGTACATGCCGTCATCTACCCGGCTCTTGATTGTTTGTGGCGCGATTGCATTATGCATCGCTGCGGTGACCCAGTCGGGGGGCATTTCGCCCCGGCTTGTAGGGCTGGCGATTGTCTCGAGCATGTGTTGCGTCATTGCCTGTCTAAACCGCGCAACCTCGGAATTTTCAAAGGTATTGAAGATAGCGGTACGACCCGATCCTAAGGCCGACATCGCCGTCCTGGGACTGGTTGGCTCGCTTGCGATTTACGCGTGGATGTGGCGCCGAACGTTGCCCGTTTTCAAGCCACTAATACCAATACCGTTACCTCGGTGTCATCCTATGACAGTTGTGGTCATTGCGTGCGAAATCCTTCGCCGATCCGGCCGACCTCGGCCTCCATTCGCCCCCCATTGAGCCACCTTGCGGCGGCGCGTAGACGAGCGCTATTCCGTGGAATGTGAATCGGCGTGCAAAAAGGACCCCCTTTTCGGGGTGATCGGCATCCAATCGGGACCCCCGAAAAGAGGGGTTCACATTGGCCTCCATGATTCGTGGGGGCCAGACTGGGATGTTGGTCGTGGAGACAATTGGGAGGAATTCGCCGGGCCTTTTTTGTCCAGGGGAAAGCAATCAAGGCGATCTGCCGGGACCTTGGGGTATCCCGGAAAGTCGTGAGGAAGGTGATTCGCTCAGGATCGACCGAGTTTCGCTATCGCCGGGAAGATCAGCCACTACCCAAGATTGGCCACTGGCGTGACGCGCTGGATGAGTTGCTGCTGGGCAATGAAACGAAGGCCGCCCGTGAACGTCTGACGCTGATCCGGATTTTTGAGGAGCTGCGCGGTCGAGGTTATGACGGCAGCTACGATGCGGTGCGCCGCTTCGCGAAGCGATGGGCGAAGGATCGCGGGCAAGTGACGGCGGCGGCCTATGTGCCGCTGAGCTTTGCCCCTGGAGAGGCTTACCAGTTCGACTGGAGCCACGAGATCGTCATCCTCAATGGCGTCACGGTGACCGTGAAGGTCGCCCACGTCCGGCTGTGTCACAGCCGCATGTTGTTCGTGCGCGCCTATCCGCGCGAAACGCAGGAGATGGTGTTCGATGCGCACGACCGCGCCTTCGCGCTATTCAAAGGGACCTGCCGACGCGGCATCTACGACAACATGAAGACGGCGGTGGAGACGGTCTTCGTCGGCAAGGACCGCCTCTACAATCGCCGCTTCCTGCAGATGTGCAGTCATTACCTGGTCGATCCGGTTGCCTGCACGCCGGCCGCGGGCTGGGAGAAGGGGCAAGTCGAGAACCAGGTCGGCCTCGTTCGCGAACGCTTCTTCACGCCGCGGCTGCGGTTCAAAAGCTATGAGGAGTTGAACGGTTGGCTGACCGATAAATGCATTGCCTACGCCAAGGCGCATCACCATCCGGAGTTGACCGATCAAACGATTTGGGAGGTGTTCGAGGCGGAGCGGCCGAAGCTTGTCCCCTATGCCGGCCGGTTCGACGGCTTCCACGCGGTGCCGGCTTCGGTCTCAAAAACCTGCCTGGTGCGCTTCGATAATAACAAATACTCGGTGGCATCGAGCGCCGTCGGCCGTCCGGTCGAGGTTCAGGCTTATGCGGATCGCATCGTAATCCGTCAGGACGGCCGGATCGTCGGCGAGCATCCCCGCACGTGCGGCCGGGGCGAGACGATCTACGATCCTTGGCATTACGTGCCAGTACTCGCTCGTAAACCCGGTGCCTTGCGCAATGGCGCCCCCTTCAAGGATTGGGTGCTGCCGGCCGCGATGGAGCGCATCCGACGCAAGCTCGCCGGTGCCGACGATGGCAATCGGCAAATGGTCGACATCCTTACCGCGGTGATCACCGACGGACTGCCGGCGGTCGAGGCGGCGTGCGCCGAAGCGAGCGTCCAAGGTGTCCACTCCGCCGATGTCGTTCTCAACATCCTCGCCCGCCGGCGCAATCCTGATCCGCCTCCCACCATCTTCACGCCGGCCGCGCTGACATTGCGCCATGCTCCGATCGCCGATTGTGCCCGCTATGACAACCTCAGGAGACTTAACTGATGGAACGATCCGAACTGTTCGACCTCATGGCTGAGCTTCAGCTCTACGGGATGAAGGCCGCCTTCGATGAGATCATGGCGACCGCGGTCAAACGCCAGCACGAGCCGCAGCGCATCATCGGCGATCTGCTCACCGCCGAGATCAATGAGAAGCAGGCACGCTCGATCAAATACCAGCTCACCATAGCCAAGCTGCCGCTCGCCAAGGATCTCGACAACTTCCAGTTCAACGGCACGCCAATTAACGAGACCCTGGTGCGCGATCTCGCCAGCGGCGGATTCCTTGCCCAGCAGCGCAATGCCGTTCTGATTGGCGGGACCGGCACCGGCAAAACACATGTCGCCATCGCCATTGGCCGAAGCTGCATTCGATCGGGCGCTCGTGGCCGGTTCTACAATGTCGTCGATCTCGTCAACCGGCTCGAGGCTGAAACTCGCAACGCCCGCCAGGGCCGGATTGCCGATCAACTGACCCGCATGGACTTCGTCATTCTCGATGAGCTCGGCTATCTGCCTTTCGCTCAGGCCGGCGGCCAACTCCTGTTCCATCTCATCAGCCGGCTCTACGAGCGCACCTCGATCATCGTCACCACCAATCTCGCCTTCGGCGAATGGCCGACCGTCTTCACCGACGCCAAGATGACGACCGCACTGCTCGATCGTTTGACCCATCACTGCGATATCGTTGAAACCGGAAACGACAGCTGGCGCTTCAAAAGCCGAACTGACGATCAACCAACCCGCGCTCGCGCCGTCTCCGCAACCCCGACCAGCTCCGACGGCGCGCGCGCTACCGCCCGGACTCGTCACTCAAAGGGGTCCCTTTTGGATGCCGATAGGGGCGCATTGCCTCATCAAAAATGTTACCGGACAACTTCCTCGTCGTGACTGGGCCAGTGCCACCGAATCAGTTCGGTGGCCGGGATGGCGAGGAAGATCAGCATGGGCGCGCGGCGCGAGGTTCTAGCGGCGGTCGCGGAACGTTACCGAACTGCCGGGCAGCGGCAGAAGGGGCGCATTCTCGATGAGCTAACGGCGACGACCGGTTGGCATCGCAAGCATGCACTACGTGCTCTGTCCGGCTGCATCGCCAAGCCCGCTGAGGACAAGCCAAGCTCGGCAACCGAAGCGGCAAACGCGAGCAAAGTCACACTGCAGCACCGTCGGCGACGCAAGTACGGCGGCCTCCGCGACGCGCTGATCGTGCTGTGGGAGGCCTCAGACAGGGTGTGCGGCAAGCGGCTCAAGGTGATGATCCCGGTGCTGCTGCCAGCGCTTGAGCGACATGGCAGGCTGGAACTGACGCCGGACGACCACGCGTTGGTCCTGTCGGTGAGCGCGGCAACGATCGACCGAATGCTTGTCGACGTGAAGATTGTGGCGGCGGGCGGACGCCGGCGACGCGTCGGCTTCTACTCTGCGATCCGGCGGGAGGTTCCGATCCGCACATTTAACGATTGGTCCGATCCGCCGCCGGGCTTCTGCGAGGTCGACATGGTAGCGCATGGCGGCACAAGCGTCGCCGGTTCGTTCATTCAGACATTGACGATGGTGGATGTCGCCACGGGCTGGACTGAGTGCCTGCCGCTGTTGACGCGCGACGGTTCGCTCGTCGTCGAGGCGATAAGGCACGTACAGGGCATCCTGCCCTGGCTTTTACGAGGCGTGGATTTCGACAACGATAGCGCTTTCATGAATGAGGTGGTCGTCCCGTGGTGCCGCGAACAGAAACTCGAGGTGACGCGCTCGCGCGCCTACAAGAAGAACGACCAAGCGTTTGTGGAGCAGAAAAACGGCGCGGTAGTGCGACGGCTGGTCGGCTACGGCCGCTTCGATGGCATCGAGACCGCACGAGTCATGGCGCGTCTTTATGCAGCGGCTCGCCTGCACGTGAACTTCTTTCAACCCTCCTTCAAGCTGAAGGAGAAGCGGCGGGAGGGCGCGAAAGTCATCAAGCGCTATCACGCGCCGGCGACACCGTATGAGCGCGCACTGGCGCATCCGAAGCTGTCCGAGGCAGTCAAGAGTCGGCTGCGTGAGACCTATCGCGGTCTCGATCCTGTAGCGTTGCTTGCGGAGATCCGCGCGGCGCAGCAAGAACTCGGCGAGCGTATTGGCAATCGCGGTTCCGCAACAGCTGCCGCATCACCGGTCGATCCGCTCACTTTCGCCCGATCCCTCGGTAGCGCGACCAAAGCTGGCGAAGTACGTGCGACGCATCGCGTTGGAAAGCGATTTTACAAGAAACGAATCCGCATGCCTTCGAAGCTCGATCCGCATCTGGCGAGGATAGAAGTCTGGCTTGCAGCCGAGCCTCAGCTCACCGCGCTCGCCATCGTCCACCGACTCGCCGAGATGGATGCCGCCACGTTCAGCGACAAGCAGCACTCAATCATGCAGCGGCTGCTTCGGTCCCTGCGAGGCAAAGCGGCCAGGACGGTCGTTGCCGCCACGACAACGCAAGCAATGACCTACCACGACAATCAACACGGGCCTATGGACGTCGCTGCGTGTAATGAGCACTCCGCGTCGCCCACAGGCCCTTCGGCAGAGCCAGCCTCAGCGCCCCACCAGCCTCAGCACTCCGCTCACATCCAAATCGCCTCGCCGGGGTAACATTCTGTCCTGAGGCAATACGAGGGGTCCCAATTAGCTGCCGATTGACAACATGGATTCCAGCACCGGCAATCCGAAGCCCTCGTATAATGACGGAAACAGAACCGCTCGGGCTCCTCGAATAAGACTAATCAGAAGCGGAAAGGGCGCGTATTCAAATTTGTGAATGATGCGTTTTTCAACGATCTTAGTGCTGTCGTGGGCGAAATATCGAATGCGTTCGTCATTAAGAAGACGAAGCTCATCCTCGCTCTTCCATGACGGTGCGCCAACAATCACCAGAGGAATATCCGTCTTTGCTGCCAGAAAGCCTTCGATCATTCGTCCAATGTTCTTTTTCGGTTCGATCGCGCCGTAAAACAGGAAATATTCCTTATAATTGAGACCAAACACGCCATGAATTTCATTGGCGACGTCATCACCTGTTTTTTCAGTATAGCGAGCTGGAATGTTGATGGCTTGATAGGTGTTGGTTATTTTCTGCTCCGGCACGGCCAGGATGTTCATAATATCGATTTTCGAGTGCTCCGAGACGGTACAAATATGATCGGCCTGCGAGGTGATCTTCTTGAGCAGGCGGTAATGATAACGCTTGTTGTCCAAGGTGGTGTAGGGAAGGCGCAGAGGTACAAGATCATGTAGCGTGTACAAATTTGCAGAGCCGACACTTCGTAATGGCAATGGGTACGTCCAGTGGAAGATGTCAGGTTTTTGGTTGAAACGCACATTCAGCAATTTTTTTGTTTGTCGAAAGTAGGGGCGAGCGATTTTGAAGACATTTGGACAATTATACGCGTCATCGAAGTACGGCAAGCGGGATGCAAATTGGCGCGTTATCACCGTCCCGGAGATCGGGACTCGATACGGCCGAACGCCCCACGGCGTAGAAGCGTAGCGCATATACTCGTTGATCAATTCGAGCCAGCGCGGGGGCTTCCCAGCGTTGCTATCGAACAGCGCAATCTCTCTTAATAACGGGATGAGACTCGGAGGCGTTTGGGTGCCGTAGAGGATGCCAACCCCATATCCGAGTTCATGAGCCGCAAATGTGAGCGAGCGGGCATAGGTGGCGACGCCGGTGCCTCGCTCCAATGAAAGATTGAAATCATCATAGAAGATCTTCTTCATTGTCACGTCCCTTCCCCGGCAGCTTCCCGGAAACGCGGCGACTGTCGGGAAACGTCCGCCGGACCAAGTGCCGCTGATGTCAGCCGCCCGCAGCGCTAATCTCAAGCTCGCGGGCCGCGGGGACCCCAGACAATCGCCATGTTCGTGGCAATGGCGAGGCACTCGATGGCCGGGAGTTCGATTTGGATCACCGATCGCATCAGCATTCTCCGACCGGGCGCGCCATTGCGTTTAGCCCGGATTATGCATGACGAGGGGCGTTTTTCCACGTTTGTTGGCGAATCGCATACGTTCGCTCCGACCGGCTGATCGGTTTTGGAGCAACTCGCGGTGCGACGCGTCGGTGTTGATCTGCCGTGAGCGGCGGCGACGGCGGGCATCGCGCCCCGGGGGCTCATGGACCGGATGGCATCAGGCCGAGCGCGACGGTGCGGAACAGCACGCGCTGAGGGCAACTCGTCGGCAACTGAATGCGAATACGCGCGATATGTTCGATCACCCGGGCGCCGATTTTGATCAGACGCTCGCGGATGGTGGCAAACTCGGCGGTCGCCAGCGGGTCTGTTTGCGGAATGGCTGAGCGCACGGCGTGCATCAGCCAGAACGCGGCGGTGTGCAGAGCGAGCCGCACCTGGTTGGCGGTCGCGCTGTGACACGACATGCGATCGGACGCCAGCTGCGCCTTGTGCAGCTTGATCAGGTTTTCCATCTGCCCGCGCTGGCAGTAGACATTCTCGTAGAGATGCCGCGCCGAGCCCTTGAGCGAGGTGACGATGTAGCGGATGTCGACCTCCTGGCGCATGCCGGTTGAGGTGACCGCCTCGCCGGTGTCAGGCTGCAGCGAGCATTCGAGCCGCGCCACCACTTTGCGCGGCCGTGTCCAGCTGCCGGCCTGATAGATGAAGCTTGCATAGGAGCGCAGCTTGGTGTGGCTGCTCTTGGCATGATGGAAGCGCAGATTGTCGGCGGTCTCGGCTGCCAGCGCATCAAGCGCGGCGTTGCCGGAAAGGCCGAAAATATAGTCGGCGCCGTTGTCCTCCGCCCATTCCATGGCTTCGACGCGCCCATAATGACTGTCACCGCGCCACACCATGCGGGTGTGCGGCCAATATTCCCTCAGGTGCTTCGTCACATGCTTGATGACGGTGCACACCTCGGTGCCTTTCGGGGTTCGCGCCGGGCGTAGAATCGCGGCGACCGGTGCGCCGCTCGCCGCATGATAGATGTGCATTGACGCAAAGCCGCGTTCGTCCTGATGCGCGTTCCAGAACGCCAGTTGCTGGCCGCCATGCGCGGCGCAGAAGGTGTCGTCGATGTCGAGTATCGCCTGCTTGCCCGGCTTCACCGTCGCGCCGACCTGGTCGATGAGGGCTGCGCAGAGCCGCGCCGCTTCGCTCTTTGACGGCGTATTCTCCAGGCGGCTGATCGTCGATTGCGAGGCGAGAGCTGCACCGCTGTCCGGACAGCGCCCGACCGCGACCTTCATCAACGGATCGTGGCGCAGGCGGTCGAGGTCGATCGCATCCTTGTGACCGCAAGCGATCGCCGCGGTGCGCGCCATGACCATCTCAAACATCGCGTGGCGGATGCGATCGCCATCGCGTCGATCCGGCATCGCCTCCGCCAGCCGTCGGCAAACACCAAGCCTGCGCTCCGCCTCGCGCAGCAACAGCAGTCCGGCATCGGAAGATTGATTGCCGCCGGCAAAATCGACTGTGAGTTTCTTACGGCGCACCGCTGGCAGGTCGAAGGGAAGCAGCGTATCGTCAGTCATGGCGGCTGTGGCGCAGGGTTGATACGCGAGGCAACTTGTCGGAACAACAACTTGTCTAAGTGAATCGGCCGTTTCCTGCCACAGTCGCCGCAAAACTTTCAGCCCTCATGCATAATCCGGGTTAGGCAGGTTCCACGCGGGCATCGGCCGGGGGCTCATGTTCAAGAGACGATTGAGTCGCCGCCAGCGAGCATCGGCCCAGCATCGCGACCATATTTTCGTTTCATACGGTGCCCTTGGTCCGGTGCAAACGTAGATCAATGTTGCCGGAAAGCTTTCCAAAGGATATGGGCCCGCCATCCCGAGCCTGGCAAATCTCGGAAATGTTCGAACACCCGATCGAACAGTGCGGCCAGGATGGGCATATTTGAAGTTTCGAGCTGACTTTGGGGTTCTCGTTTATGCGATTGGGAATGAACCCTTCTTGATCGCCCATGCGATATCTCCCGCAGGGCACAACGGCCCACGCCCCGGCGATCTCACTGGTGTGCTCTCTTCGCTGAAGGGCCTCCATTTCCGGAAATGACAACGCCGCGCTATTCTTGCAAGCTCTACAATTCGAGTTCGACCGAGTAGGCGGTTCGAACGCTTGCGTGCGCCACCATGGGTCCAAATTTTGCCCCGTGGAACTGCGGATGAGGTGATCCGTTGGATAGACCCCAGGCAAATTCTCGACTGGAGGCTGTGCTCGCCAAGCCAGACTGGGCCGAAGTTGTGCAGTTTCTGTCGGACAATCTCATGGCCGGAGACTACGTGATCGCGCCGAACGAATTCCTGTATCAATTTCCCGGCACGATCGTGCTTCACATTCGAAAGAACGCAATTCCAAGGACGCTGATCCGCTGTTACGTGCTCCACAAGGGCATGCTTGACCGGGTCGATCCAGAAATCTTTGCTGACGCGCTTGTGCTCACCCCCGTCCTTGCCGACAAGACATTCGTGATTTTCTCGGATAAGGGAGCACGCATAGGCACTGATCGCATTCAGCACCTGGAACCGCTTCTCCGAAGGTCGAAGAGCGTTCAGCCCTTTAATAGTGTTTCCAACACCGGAATCGTGGTGCCGACCTACAATCGCCCGTGGGCGCTACAACGAACTTTGCGATCGCTCGTCCGTCACCGGCTTCCTATTGTGGTCATAGACGACGGCTCCACGCTTGTCTGTCACTGGCGCAATCGCCTCATTTGCAGCACGTTAGGAGCGACATATGTGTGGTGTCCGATAAACCTGGGTCTGGCGAACGCTCTCAGCATTGGCATTTGTCACTGGCTCTCGCAGCCGCAAATCAACTGGATCTCGGTTTTCAACGACGACGTCGAGCTCAGCGACGATGCCTTCGCGACCTTGGACGCAGTCGTGCGCGGCAATCCCCGACCCAGTGATGCCACCGTGTTCAGTGGATTCCACAGTCTGCACCACCCGGTGATGGCCGAGGAAACGATAAGCGGCTTCAAAGTGCTCGCCGGCAGATCGTGCGCAGGCCCGCACATACACGCCCATCGGTACTATTGGCAGGGGGTACTGCCAATTCCCACGACTTATTTGGGCGCGCCGAAGCGCGACCGTGGGGTGTTTCCAGGCCACGGTTCAGATACAGACTGGTGGATAGCCAGCTGGGCCCCCCAAGCTGCGGCCAAGCGAGGCGGCCTTGTCATCGTGATTCCGGGTCTCGTCACGACGTTCGCGACCGCTGGGGAGTCGACGTGGCGAATGCGTTGACATCACTCGATGTGTCCAGTATTCGCGGTCATATCAAGATATGTTTCAAAAACGCGGCTGGGTTTGGACCTAGAACACCGCTGAAAAGTAGCTCTGAATGTGGCTGCGTCGTTGAGATATCAGTTTAGCGAAATCTCAGTTCTCAAGGCTGCCGCGGTAGGAAGGAACGAACGAATAGAGATCCTTTACAACTACCTCGGTGACAGCGAATTCAAACAGCGCATCGAAGCCATTGTAGGGCGTTCATCGGCATGCCGGAGGACTTGAACGAAACGCGCCGAACTGCTGAGCGACGATGGTCAAAACGCGAAGGGCAAATTCATCAGGTTATCAACAACAGGTGGGGCATGTATGGTGATTTGCGGGGACTATTCGGCTCTTCGCTGCAAAACATTCCGGACTTGACACACCAGATTGTGATTTGCGGTAGACCTACGTAAAAACTTAACAATCTCTGAACCAAAAGGGCTTGTATGTCAGACCCAATAGGCGCCCCGCCTTGGCAACCGAGTGACCTGCCGACTTTGCGTGCAGCCTACTCGGATCGAACGGCGGCACTGATGGCGTATTTTGCCAGCCTCGCTTACAGTGGGGACATTGAAGTCAAGGGAGTAATCCGCCCTCCGCCACCACTTGCAAGCATTGGCTTCAATCACCTCACCTCGTTTCACAATAATCTCACCGACGGATGGGCCTACATTGCCGAAAGTGGGCAATTGATTGTGCTGGCCTTTCGAGGAACACAATCGACCCTCAATTGGGAGACAAATTTCCATGCCGCATTAATACATCCGCCCGACACCGATCCGCGTCTGCTGGTGCACCGAGGCTTTTACAACGCTTTCGAAAAGCTGTCTGATGGAGCGAAAGGAATCGGACAAAAAATGACTGAACTTGCCAAAGATACGAACGGGCAAGTGCCAATTTACATCGCCGGGCACTCTTTGGGTGGCGCGCTTGCACAAATTGCCGCTGCTGTTCTTGGCAGTGATCAGGTCGCGGCATGCTATACCTTTGGATCACCTCGCGTCGGCAATTACGTTTTTGACCTGTGGGTCAAGCCGCCAAGCTATCGTCTGATCAATTATGCCGATATCGTCCCGCAAGTGCCGTTGCCTATACCATTTGTTTCCAGTTATCGGCATTCGGGGGACGCGCGATATATGCCGGATGAGGTGAGCGGATCGCCTTATCGCTTTGAGCCGAACGTCTTTCAGCGAATGGGGCAGATCGCCAAAGCGGTCATCCAGCTTATCAAAGCTCGATCAATTCTGGGCGTCTACGATCACCAAATTTCAGAATACTGTCGGAAGCTCGATCAAATTGCGGAAGCACGCTCGCAAAGCCGCTAGTAGCGCGGTTGATCGTGGAATGTAAGATGTGTCAGGAGAGAATCCGCGATCAGCCGCCCGTATGGGTAGTCGACGAAGTCGGAGTTGCGCGGCTTCAATTTCGCCGCTTTGACAATTCGGTTTTCGCGTAAGCTGTCCACGTCACGGTGTGCCGCATTTCGAAGTGATGGGTCGGAAGAGACATCCAGCCTCTTTATTTCCGTGGTGCAAGAAATTCAATCGCGAGCCGTCAGCTGGACCTGCCGGATGTCCTAAATGGGCGGTTTGCAGTAATGTGTCATCTGGCAATTGGCAATTGGCAGCTGCTGGAGGCGCTTGGCGCTAAACAACGAAGTGGAGTCGGGCATGCACAGGCGGCGGGATTTCCTTTTAATGGCATCGTTTGCAGCGGTGGTTGTAACGCCTGCCTTGGGGCAAGACGCACCTCCGGCCTTTACGAGCGGCGCCACACAAAGCACCGCATCGATCCCGGAATTCACCCGGATGTGGGCCAATACGCTGGGCCCCGGCTTCTCGCCGCCGGCTTCGGGACCCGGCCCGGTGTTGAACATGGCGCGCCAGAAGGCGGCGTTCGATATCTTCGGCCGGCCCCTCAACCCGACGGAGGCTCCCATCGTGAGCATGGGCGGGCGCCGGGTCGGCGATTACACCGCTCCGATCTTGCAGCCCTGGGCGGCGGAAGTCGTGAAGAAGCACTCCGAAAAAGAGTTAAACGATGGCCCCGCTCTCAATCCGATTAACCAGTGCAGACCCAGCGGGGTCCCGTTTGCCTTTTATAATCTCGGCATGGAGATGCTCCAGCAGTCTGAAAATATCACGATACTGTATGTTTACGATCATGAAGTCCGCCACGTGCGCCTGAATCAGGCTCATCCCGGACAACTGATGCCGTCCTGGTTCGGAGATTCCGTCGGCCATTACGAGGGCGATACGCTGGTCATCGACACCGTTGGGATCAGGACAGGCCCATACACCATGGTCGATCAATTCGGCACTCCGCACACACCGGCTCTGCACGTGATCGAACGTTATCGCCTCATCGATTACGAAACCGCTGTGCAAGCATTGGATCGGGGCGCAAAAGAGAATGCCAGCTTCGTCAGAAACGACTCCGGAGTGCTCCCCGATCTGAACTCCAGGGCCAAGCACCTGCAGCTCGAATTCACGGTCGAGGATGAAGGCGCCTTCACGACGCCATGGTCGGCGACCGTCATCTATCGACCCGGTGTGGGTCCATGGTCGTCGGACGAATGGCCGGAAGCTGTCTGCGCAGAGAATCCGCACGAACTAGTCCGGCAGGCCGCGCTGCCGACTGCGGCCAGGCTGGATTTCTAGTCTGACTATAAGTTCGAAAACGAACGGCACCGACGGAAGATGAGCCTGTTGCCGCGTCCACGATTCCGGAACTGGCCGGACGAACCTTGATCATCGGTTACGGAACGGCGGCCGAAACCTCAGTGATTTCGGGCCGTTTCCCCGCAGAGATGAAGAGGGCGAATCCTCTCTGGGCCGCCCCCAATAAGAGTTTCATTTGGTCTGCTGTCTGAAATATCTCAGGTCCGGCGGCGGCTGGTTCTTGCGGACGGGCATCAACATGCCGTCGCCGCTCATGAAATACGCATCTTTGCCGATCGCAATCATCGAGTTGCTCTGGCTTTCGTTGCAGCTCGGTTCTCCCCAACGCGGACGCGGGTTCGGACTGTGGACGTATCTCTTGTCCACCGTCCATGGCCGCGTTAGTGCGTGATCAATCGTGGTAATCTCGTCATGGAGAATGTTTGGATCGGTCTTGTCGCGGTAGATGCGTTCCTTGAAGATCGATTGGTTGTCGAAATGAAGTGGCAGGCCGGTGGCATCGTAAGAACGGGGACCCTTGAATGGGCCGCGCATTTCCACTTCGAGCACGTCATAAGTGCCGTCGCCGTCCTCATCGATCCACCTGCCGATCGAATAGCCCGCATAGGTCGGTTGCGGATCACTGTCAGTGGGCCAGTCACGTCCGTCGGTGAAGATGCGACGAAGAGGTTCGCCGCCACCAGCCGCTATATAAGTCGTGTCTGGCGTCACGATATATTCCATAGCGCCAAAAGCGATCGTGATCAGCGGCATGCCTCCGGGCATGCAACGAACCGCATGGTCAAAAAAATTGCCTTCTCCACCATTCTCCTGGTCCGCAAGGCTGCTCTCGAAGACCTTCTGATACTCCGGAGTTAGCGGCGCCTCCTGCCCGCGCCCCCAAGGCCTGGTCTGGTCATGCGAAGGCTGCCCGCCAGCCGTAAAAGCACCGTTGCCGGCATCATATTGCGGATTTGACGGGACCCAGCGCAACCATTGGCCTCTCCAGTCAGGATAACCTGCGTTGTTGGCCGCCTGAACCGGACTCGCCATGACCGCGGCAGCGGTCACGGCGATGGCAATCGCGCGTGTCGAGCCTTGAAACATGATTGTCCTCCTACCGTGTAAGATTGCTCGATTGTACATCGATCTCGCTTATGAAGCGGCCCCGAAGCGGCCAGCGATGAAGCCTATTTCGTGAGCGGTGTCTGCGAGACCCTGAACGCGCAACTTATTCGACGACGACAAGTGTGAACTTATTCCCTTACGTTATAGCCTGTACCGGTGCCCGAGCAAATCCTGATCGTCGGGAGGTTCTTAAGCCATTGATTCCTCGAAAGCCCTCAGCACCGGTCCCACGGCTGCTCGAAGGTCGCGCGAAATGCGGCCGCTGCCATTATCGCACTTCTCGCTCGCCGGATCGCGGCGGCACTCTGCGGCGTTCTTCTCCCCGGAGCTGGAGGGGTTTCGGAACGCCAGTGACCTGTCGGAGTTTCCGCTAGACCCCCACCAAAACAACCTGGAAGAATCCCGCCGAACGCGATGAAATCGAGTTGAACCCGGCCGCGAAGCCAGGATCGTTCGGTTTAGCATGGGCAATCGCACGCGCGTTCCCGACATGCTCGACCGCAACCGGATGCGCGTCGAAGCGGAGGCCGCGAAGGGTGTAGTTCTGAACAACTTGTTTCATCAATTACACCAGTCTAGCTCTCACACACGCCGTGCGTACGGCACCAGCTCGCAAACTCCTTCAGTCCCTCATCGAGCGACACTTCCGGTCGAAAGTCGATGGTTTTTCCGGCGAGATCCCATGTATACGTCACTTTGCGGCGCAGCAGACGTACTTCATTGACGGTAGGATAAAGGTCTGATAACGATTTTGCTCCAGCCATAACTGCCGGAGCGGTCCTCCCGACCTGAGTTATCCTTTTTACCGGTTGCTCAAAACGCGTCAGCAGCCATTTACCCGTCTTTCGCACCGTTTCCGCACCAATCACCATGGTTAGAAGTTTAACGTTGTTCGGCGGACGCCGGTTTTCGACGCTCAGAGCGTCGCCAAAACGCCGGATGTACTCGTTCCAACTGACGACATCGGGACCATTGATGTTGAGAATATGCGAACCCGGATTGGCTTCGGCGGTGCAGCACAAAATGGCAGCGCGCGCAACATCCTTGGCGTAAATCAGATTGCATGTTCCGGTTCCAAGGCGGCCTAATCCATTCCAGCGCCCATTCACGATCCGGCGCGCGAAACGCACCGTCCAGGCATCTGAATATGGACCATAGATGATGCTCGGGCGCAGGACGAAGAGCTGCGTGCTTGCCGAAGCCCGTGCGCGCTGCAACCGCAATTCCATATCCACCTTACCGCGCCCGTAGTTGTCCGCCGGTGCTGGCGGAACATTTTCGTCCACGTCTCCGGACAAGTCGCCATACACTGCCGCCGAACTGAATTGCACAAACCTCCGGACCCCCGCGTTGGCACAAGCCGTGTAAAGGCGAAGCGCGGAGTTCGGCTCCTGATCCGACGGCGGCACCGCCGCATTGATGACGGCCTCTGCCCCTCTAACGATCTCTGAAAGATCGGCCGCACTATCTAAATCGACCTGCGCCATGTTGATGCCGCGGCGTGCAATGCGCGTAGCGCCTGCCCATTTGCGCAGGCACGCCAGCAAGTCGATGCCGTCGCATTCATTGAGCAGTTCGCATATCCATCCACCGACGAACCCGCTGGCCCCAAAAACAACGATTCTCACGATAACTCCCTAGATGGCTCCAACCGCTCTCGGATAAAGCCGCGCGGAAAGGTAGATGTGGTCTAAAAGCTCGATGACTGGAAGAGAAGATGCTGCTGGGCACACGGGTTGAGATTGGCCGGCCGCCGCGGTCAAAAAATTAGCTATTACCGTGCCCGCTAATTCATTATAAGTCGCGGGCGGGGCATTTACCTGCCGAACCCTGTTGGATCTATCCTTGATACTGTATGTGTTCAATCGGTCCACCTCGATTATGACCTCTGCATTTTCGAAAATTATGCGAGCTATATTCGACTGCTTCTGGTAGCGACTAAGTCTGATGGATACTGGAGCGCCATCAGCTTCGAGCTGCAATTCAGCCAATCCCTCAGGCCCTCGAAAGCCGTCATGGGTCGCTGATATTAATTTCCAGCCCGGTTGAAGAAGATACTCGTAAAAGTCGAGGACATGGACGCCCAGATCCATTATGACACCGGTCCGTCGTGCGCTGCTGTGAAACGCCGCTCCAGACGCAAATGGCCAGCTTAATTTATAACCTTCGTGGTGCACGATCGCTCGCAAGCGTCCAAATTCTCCGCTCCGCATCCGCCGACGAAGATCGTCTATGTACGGTACGAAACGGCGTGTTTGATTTACGGCAACAATCTGGCCGGCCTGCTTTTGCCAATTGCACGAGATCTCTCGCCTCTTCGGGCCAGACCGCAAACGGCTTCTCAATCAGCACATGGGCGCCACGGCCTAAAACCTCACGCGCCAACGGAACATGAAGGCTGTTCGGGGCGGCAATGATGACCAACGAGACATCGTTGGGGAGGCTTGATGGCGCTAGCGCTGTTTTGCAAGCGACCATTCTAGCAGCAGTTGCGAGAACCTCATCGCTCGGATCCACGAGCCACAGGTCCCCAAAACTATCTCGAAATCTTCGCTAGTGCCGGCAAATAAAACAGCTGCGCAATCGCGCCGCAGCCCAACAAGGCGATGTGACGTTTTGTCGTTTTCATAGCGATTTTACAGCACTCCTTCGACTAAAATGCAATTTTAAGATTGTATAGGACCGAGCAGACGATGCGGCGACCGCATAGGTCGGGTCGCCGCTGGTACCAAATCGGCTTAGTCCAGTTGATAGAAGGAGGAACCTCGGGAACAACTATCTTGTCATCATTTGGTGGTGTCGCATCAGAAAGTACTTCTGCAAGATGCACAATCTGGTTGAAATAACATTCTCGCCTCCCTTGTCGATCAAACAATCGGCTAAAACTCCTTTCAAGGAAAAGACCGACCTCCTGCCCCCTTTTGAACGCGCATCAATACTACCTTTGCTGTCGCCGATCCTAAGCTTGCATCGGAAGTTATCGCCCGTCGTGTCGAATTGCAACTCCGAAAGGCCCGCCGCCCTTCTAACTTGACGTCGGTCTTGGGCCAATTCACGTCCGCGCTTTGCCAAAACAAAGGGCGGGTCTAATCCAGGCATAATTTCGAGATAAATTCGGTATGATAGATTGATTATGGCAGGTAATCATAGACCGATCGCGTGGAACCGCAGCACCTTCTATGTATGCAGCGTCGTTGCCAACTTTTCGCGTAGTACTGTGTTCAACCAAGTTATCGCGCCTTAGGCGCGAGAGGCAACCTAGTAACAGGTTCCGGTCAAAGCACCCCTTACTAAATCCCAGGCACTCACGTACCCCTCCTCAGGAGGAAGGGTAAAAAATGGCAGAATTTGGGCGAATTCTAATGTCGCTTTTCGGAAGGTGGATAGCTTCTCAGGCCGCAATTCGGGGCGAAGACCTGTCATCGGTTTTACATCGTGCCGCGTGGTGCGGCCGGTCCGACAACGCACGAGACGCGTAAACGATCAGGGTCGCGGACCATACGTTTGGTGACCCCGACAGAGGATCAGGAAACCCCACGCGTTTAGGCGGTTGCGCCGCTTCCAAGATAAAATGGTTGGATGGAAGCGTACAAGCGGAGCGCGCATACTGTTTGGCGCTGCAAATACCACCTGGTATGGTGTGAGTAAGGTACATAAAAACCAAAGTCCACCAGAACCCGAAGCTAACTCAACGTGACCTAGGTCCGCCGAACGGCGTTCTGGCTTTAGGCGGTAACTTGAAGCCACGCCTTTAGGGGATGAAGCGCTCCCTGAGGACCCGATCAAACATGATCACAGCTGCCGTTCAGGAGATGCTGATGCAGGGTGCTCCACCGGCCTGAGGCACGACACGAAACCCGCAGTCTTGATCTCAAGCTGCCCTGTAGGGGGAGTTTTTGCGGTGCTTTTAAATCTGTGTTCGAAGAGAGTCGACGACGCGAAGCCGGCCGCTTGGCCGGATGTGTTGGCGCCTGGGGAATCACGGCATGGAGATCTGCTGATGGCTTGTGGCTTACCTCGGCTATGTCGCCGTAAATTCCGTCCGGCGGGTTCGTGGCGGGGGGAGCGGCGTTCGTTGACCGTGTGCTCGAAAAAGGCCTGCAGCGGGGCATACGAGCCACTGTAGTTGGGCTGGTACTACGTGGTGAATTCCCGCAGCTGCCTTTTTGCGCGACAATTGGCCACACTGCCCCTGGTGTCGAATTCAATGAAGAAGTCTACGGAAATGGCCGATCGCCGTGCCTGCTCTGAGCTGCCGAAAGTCAGGACGGTGAACTTTCCACCCTGGACGACAAAAGTTCGGTCTGGATTTTTCGATACCTTGCACTTGTTTTCACCCTCCGAAGAGCCCGTCTCCTCATCCCGCTCCGGCAAGCCTTCATCGTGCGTCGGGAGACCAGATTGAAAAGCCAAAATCTCACGCGTGCTCAAATGTCCCTGATCGGAACACTCAAGTCATCGGATGCCGTCGTTCTCCCTACGAACTGGCGCCGTACAGTGCGCCGCGGGGTTACTTGTGTTACTATTTTTTTTAGGTACCTACGAGTATGGGAGCAC
Organism: uncultured Alphaproteobacteria bacterium; assembly: GCA_963844635.1. Classification (GTDB taxonomy): domain Bacteria; phylum Pseudomonadota; class Alphaproteobacteria; order Rhizobiales; family Xanthobacteraceae; genus JAJPKK01. The sequence goes on along the minus strand of CAWJPD010000003.1, from coordinate 899,411 downwards.
CACTATGTGGCGGTACTATCTCAGTCCGATCGAGATATCAAATCTCACAGTTCTCCTCGTCGATTTCGGCCCGTCGCGCATTCAGTACAAACCACTCTGTCCACCGATCATGGTTTGGCGGCTCCCTCGGGAATGGCCTTACTCTTTCTTGTAGAGATGAACTTGGGCTGGTTCCGACAATGGAATTCGACGGCCGAGATCACGGCTCGAGGCGAGAATAACTAGCGTCGTTAAATCGAGGCAAGTTGCGAGAACCCTAACGCGGCGACCTGCAGAATGCGCAGAAACTATAAGTTAACATTTCTTTTTTCGACGTGATTGTATAAAAGTCGCAAAATAACGTAGAGACCGAACAATGAACGCCATCAGGTATTCGCAAGGATCGATGAAACGCGCATTGCATATTTACATAACATTCAAAGTCGCAAATTTATTATTGACATTTGTTTTCCAAGTCACTTTAGTGAAGCTATTGTCGCCAATTGATTTTGCAACCTACGCTCTCTTGTTGGCAGCGCTGATGACAGGTGAGAGGATTCTGTCTTTTGGCATAGATCGCACGATCCTCCGCTTCGTTCCTGCTCTGATGCGTGACAACGATCTGATGGGCGTGCGACAACTCATTTCGTGGACTATGCTCGTGCGTGCGGCGGCGTTGGTCACGTTTGTAGTTGGGGGCCTCCTCGGAGCCCAAAACTTCAACTCCATACTACCAATTCGACTTGGGCCAGACGCTCTTTTGGCGTTCGGAGTCTGGTTCATCGCCTTCACGCTGTCCGCCGATTTGGACGCTTTTGCGCAAAGTTGCCTGGCACATTCCAGTTCGGCCTTGAGCGCGATTTTGGAAGTTGTTGGTCGCACGGCAGCACTATTCGGCCTGTTGCGGTTGCGCCCGCCGCTTACCGTCCAGGATATCATCGCAGTGTGCGCAGTAACCTCGTCTTGTTCTGTCATTTTTATGGTGTATCAGTTGCGGACCCTTATCAAGCCGCTCTTGATAACGACCACTGCCGGATCTTGGTACCGGCACACGGCTTTCGACCCGAGACAGGGCTCGTTTTTCGCCTTAGCCAACTTTTCATCGACAATGTCATACCTCATCTCGAGTCCGCCGGTCATTCGCATCGTGGCCAGCGGGGGACTTGACGTAATTGCACTCGCGGCATTTTCGTTTTCCCAAGGCCTTTACCTTTCACTGCAGCGCGCGTTTCCGGGTCTTCTAATCCTTCCAACGCTCGAGCCTATCGTCATGTCGCAGATAGCGGGGGATATCAGCGGTGATCGAAATCAATGCCGGGCTGTCCCTTCTGTTCAAAGCAGAGTTGACTTGCATCATGTCCGCGGTTGTTGTGACGTCTATCGCGGGCGCTGATATTATCGCTATTCTCTCGCGGCCGGAGTACGCGTCTTATTATTACGTCTTGCCTGTTCTCTTATTTTCGCTTGTGTTGGTTACTAGTTATCGGCTCTTCGAGCTCATCGCGAATGCACATTTCAAGCAACACCTGTTTTTTTGGCTTTGGCCGTTAAGCGCTCTTGCGGCGGTTGCAATTTATTCGACCGTGCGAAGTTACGGAATGCTGAGCGTGCTATTATGGCCGATTGCAGAAATCATCTTGAGGATTGGCATTCTTAATTTTCTACTACGCGGATATGCCGTTTGGCGGACGTTTGATCCAAGCCGTTCGATACTGATCATTTTGAGCGCCGTCATTATTTCGCTTTGTTTATTTGCGCTGCGCCTGCTGTTGCCTTTGCACTTTCGCCATTCCGACCTGATTCTCGGCGCGCTCGGTCTGATAACCTTTCTCACATCGTTCTTCATATTACGGCCGCTGCGTCCCACCGAGTGTGAAGCACTTGTCACGGCCATGCCGGCATCCTTATCGACCATTCGACGTATCGCATTGATGGCGAGCCGCGAGCAGTTCGGTGTACATTAAAGCCCAGCGGCAAGCGGCATAATCGTCGTCTTCAATCGGTGGTGTGAACGCGGCGAGGGTAAAGGGACGCCGAGCGTGACGCCCTCGCCGTTCGCTCGGCTGCGATGGTACGCGCCTCAGCATGAAGCGGTTCGAGGCCCATTCGTCGGGGATGTGCAGTTGGACGCCGCCGAGCATACGCGGATGCGGGCGCAGCGCTCGTCACCGCGAGCGCCCGCGCGGCGACGCGCCCGCCGCTGGCGAAGATCTTCCACGGTGCGGCCAGTGAGCGCACCTTGACTTCGGCGCGGGCGAAGCGACCTTGCTGGCATCCGCCCTCCGTTGGACAGCCGAGAAAGCGGACCGTGAGTCCGCCAGCAGAGCCATCCGTCATCCCCGCGGACCCATCGCAGAACGCGGGCAAGAATCCTCTCGGAAATCCGGGCGGAATTATCTCGGAATGCGGGGCGACATCGAGTGGAACCCGAAAGCAGGCGTGCAATCAACTTTATACGTTCTATGCTTACTATCTCTCTCTGAGCACCTCCTGTCTATATTTGGCAAGCGGCTAAAGCAGGTAATTGATTATTCTTCGGGAACCCGTCTTGATTTCAATCGTAACCGCCATGCCCGGCGAAAGGTTGACGAGCTTCTCCCCGACTTGCATCTGATTGCGATCGAGTGACACACGCGCTGAGTACACCAGCTCCTCACTCTTCGAGTCATTGATGCGCATGCCCGCAACCTGGGAATTCGATTTGTCCATTGTATTTTCGCGCGTGATCGCGTCCTGCGAAATGCTTAATACCCGCCCGTGAAGAAGCCCATATTTGCTGAAATCGAAAGTTTCGACTTTTATTTCGGCTTCCTGACCTTCAACCACAAAACCAATGTCGCGGTTTGGTATCATGGCTTCGATTTCCAGCGGACTTTCGAGAGGTACCACAATGGCCAGCGGCTGGGCCGCGGTGACGACACCGCCTATGGTGTGAACCGCGAGCTGCTGCACCACGCCATCCACAGGGGCCGTAAGCACCTGCAATTTGGTTCTCTCCTGCGCTTTGATCACGTCCTGGATGAGACCGCCAACTTTTTGTTCAGACTTTGCAAGCTCCTCGAAAAGTGCGCGGCGATATTCCGCCGTGGTCTTAGCCGAGGTTTCTTTGAGCAGCTCCAGGGCCGCACTGGCTTCCCGATATTTCATGTTTTGAATTTCGAGATCATGTTTTTGGGTGACCAGATCCTGGACACTCCGTCAAGTAGGTGATTTTTGAGCCCAATTCCTTGTCATAGAGATATTTGCGGACGTCGACCCGCTCCTCGACAAGCGGAATTGTCGCCTCGAGCTTCGCGACCGCAGCGGAAATCGTGTCCCGTTCCGCCGCCTTCTGCGCCCGCTGGCGATCGATCTCAGCAATTTTTGCGTTCTGCTCCGCGGTCTGGCTCAACAGGAACTGGCGATGCATCTCGATCAATTCCGGCGAAGCACCACCGGGGGGTTTGAAGGCATCGATCGGGTTCTCGAGTCCTCCAAGTGCAGCACGGTATCGCGCGACATCGAGCCTGGCGGCTATCAGATCGCCTTTCAGATGCTCGAGCTCCGTCCCGCTCATCGTCGGGTCGAGCTCAATGACAACCTCGCCGGCCTTGACCTGTTGCCCATCGCGAATGTGTATGGCGCGGACGACGCCGACCTCGAACGGTTGAATCACCTTTGTTCGGTCACTCGGAACGAGTTTTCCAGGTGCGATCGCGACGATATCGACCGTTCCCCATGCCGCCCAAGCCAACCCTGCGCAAAAGAATGCAATAACCGCCGCCCCAATCAGACGCCCAATCGGTGACGGCGGAGTCTCGACCACCTCCAACGCCGCAGGCAGGAACGCGGTCTCAAACGCCCCACGACGAGCTTGCCATTTCGGATGCTCGATGATCTTTTCAGCCAACCCCATGGATGCCTGCCTGCAGGTAATGCAACTTTGCGTAGCGACCGTTGCTGCGGATCAGTTCATCATGTGAGCCATCTTCGATGATGCGCCCGCGCTCGATGGTGATGATACGGTCGGCTCGGCGCAACGTCGAAAGACGGTGAGCAATCATGAAAACCGTACGGCCTTCGCTGATCTGCCGCATATTATCCTGTATGATACGTTCGCTGTCGTAATCGAGGGAACTCGTCGCCTCGTCGAGTATCAGGATGCGAGGGTCCGTAACGAGGGCACGAGCAATTGCAAGCCGCTGCCGCTGACCGCCCGACAGGCTGCTACCACGCTCCCCGACAATCGTGTCATAGCCCTCAGGGAGTTCCAGGATAAGCTCGTGCGCGCCTGCCAGGGAGGAGGCAGCGATCACGCGCTCCATCGGCATTGTAGGGTCGGCGAGCGCGATGTTGTCGCGCACCGAACAATTAAAGAGGATGTTATCCTGCAATACCACCCCGATTTGCCGACGCAACCATGCAGTGTCGACCATAGCGAGATCGACGCCGTCCACCAGCACGCGCCCGCTCTCCGGTACATAGAGGCGTTAAACGAGCTTCGCGAGCGTGCTCTTGCCGGACCCGGAAGAGCCGACGATCCCGATCACCTGCCCGGCCGGCACATTGAAGGTGATGTCATGCAGGATCTCCGAACCATCGACACGATAGCGGAACGTGACCTGCTCGAAGGCGATTTCGCCACGGATTGGCGGAAGCGCTGTCCGCCCCGTGCCGGATGTCGGCTCCGGCATGGTGTTTAGAATGTCGCCAAGGCGCGCTATTGACAGGCGCGCTTGGTGGAAATCCTGCCAGATCTGTGCGAGCCGCAGTACCGGTGTGCTGACTCGGCCGGCCAGGAGGTTGAATGCCACAAGTTCGCCTACAGTGAGGTCTCCGTCAATGACGAGCTTCGCACCGTAATAGAGGATTGCGGCGGTGATCAGCCGATTGATGAGCTGCACGGCTTGACTTGCCGTAGTGCTGAGGCTGATCAGTCGGAAACTGGCCGTCACATAGCCGGCAAGCTGCTCTTCCCAGCGGCGTTGTACCTGCGGCTCGACCGCCATAGCCTTGAGCGTCTCGATGCCGGTGACGCTTTCAACAAGGAAAGCCTGATTCTCGGCCCCACGTCGGAACTTCTCGTCGAGTCGAGACCGGAATAGCGGCGTTACTCCAGCCGAAATCGCAATGTAAACTGGTAGGGAGCCCAGAACCACGAATGTCAGCAGGGGGGAGTAGATGAACATCACCGCCAGGAAAATGAACGTGAAGAATAGGTCAATCACGAGGGTCAGCGCCGAGCTCGTGAGAAAGTTTCGAATGTTCTCGAGTTCTCTGACGCGCGCCACCGAATCCCCGACTCGTCGCGCCTGGAAATAAGCGATTGGAAGCGACAGTAAGTGGCGGAGGAGACGGGCGCCGAGCTCGACATCTATGCGATTCGTGGTGTGGGCGAACAGATAGGTCCGCAACGTCCCTATGATTGTCTCGAAAACCGAAACAGTAACGAGACCGAGCACCAGAACTTCCAGGGTGCTCATGCTCCGGTGAACGAGTACCTTGTCGACCACGACCTGAAAGAACAGCGGACTTACAAGAGCAAAGACTTGCAGGAAAAAGGAAGCCACCAACACTTCGCCGAGGAGGTGGCGATACTTATGAACCGCTCCGATGAACCATGTAATATCGAATTGTCGGGAAAAATCTGACAACGCTGCGCGCCGCGTCATAAGGATAAGACGACCGTCCCAGATCGCCTCGAGCTCGGCACGGTTCATCACCTCTGGGCGCGACGATGACGGTCGCTGCACCAGAACCTTATCCTTTGCCGCATTACCTAGCACGAGGAACCCATCGTCGCGTAATACTGCGATACCAGGGAGCGGGGTCGTTCCTAAACGGTCCCAGTTTGATTTTTTCGCACGCGCCTTGAGCCCAAACTCCTTCGCGCAACGCAGCATCTCGGTGATGCCGATCGCTCCCGTGCCGATACGATGACGAATTTGCTCGACATCGGCGGCGATCCCGTTCACACGCAGCATCGTCACCAGCGCGACAAGCCCGGCCTGAGGTGATTTGGTCGTTTCTGTCGTCGCCATTGGCTTCAAAGGACTCCGCCCACGCGCCCTGAAGATCGCATGTCAGGTCTGACGACGTGGCATGCGGGTAAGCAAGATCAGGCGCATACAGCGTCAATACTCAAACTCGTTTAAGCCAATCTCAAGCGGACGTGACGGAGTGCTGTCTGCCGTGAGGTTTGGTTAAAAAATGCACTCTCATGGCGAGGAGGGCCTCCGACACGGCCAGAGCGCGATGCGTTCAGTTTGAATAGCCTCCCGCTCGATTATCGTTGAATTTGCGCATGATCTTGTCCGAAAAGTCCGCAACTTTACGGGATCATGGGCTAAGGGATCGCTCACTCGTCCCCTTGTTCACCGGCTGATCGAGGCACCTCGACGATCTTCAGGAGATAGCCTGACCTCTCAGTCGACGCATTGGTTGTCGCAACTGTCACACTTGGTCATGTGTTCACCGGTTCGCCGGCGCCTCCACCACCTGTGTCGTCCACGCAAGAGGAGAACGGCAATTCACCTGCAGCGCCAGCAGCGCGCGACCATCCCGCAAAATCCTGCGGTGGCGCTGGCTCATCAGTACGCATGCTGGTGGTTTGCGATCGGTGTGGCGAATTGTGCAAGATGGCCCAATTGATCGGAGTTTATCGTCGCGTAATAGCCAGTAGATGACGCATCGGGAGGTTCCGAGGCCATATATTGGGATAACAACGCCAGCTGCTGATTTAAGGCATTGTTTTGGACTGTTGCGATTGGAGAGTCAACGACGGTAGTCCCGCCGTGACCATCACTTGAGGCAGTAAAGTTTGCCAAAGAATAGTCGCCCAGCAGAGCGAGATTTGCAGTGTGTGTTCCATTGCTGACAGTCAGCGTGCCAGGGGAATTGTTGCCGGAATAGCCAAGCGTTGCGCCGCTGCCAGCGCTGATATCAGCGAGGTCGATGACGTCGCCAATTGCAAGCTGCCCGCCGATCTTGCCGGTGAAATTTGCGGAGTTGTCGATTTTGAGCGTGCCCGTCGAGCCGCCAAATACGATGTCTCCCGAGAAGCTCCCGGTTAGTTCCATCGTTTGACCAGCTGGGATCGTGATCACGCCATCGCCGTTCAGATCCTGCTGGAAAGTCGTTTCAAAGGCTTCCAGCGTGGTGCTGTTGCCTGTCACGGTCGCGGTGAGGCTCGATGAATAGTTGCCGCTGCTGTCCGTGCTCCAGATCGTGTACGCGTTCGCGCCGGACTTCCACGCGATGTCATAACCGGTCGTCGTCTGTACCGCTCCAATCGGAGTCCAGCTGCCGAACTCGCCCGCAGTCACAGGCCCGCCGTTGTAAGACAGCTCAGGTCCTGTTGCGTTGCTACCGACCTTGTTGAGGAAATAGTTGCTCCCGATCGAAACAAGGCTGGTCGTGCCATCGGTTTGGATCACGGTCGTGGGGACCCCAATGGTGCCATCGCCGTTCAGATCCTGCTGGAAAGTCGTTTCAAAGGCTTCCAGCGTGGTGCTGTTGCCTGTCACGGTCGCGGTGAGGCTCGATGAATAGTTGCCGCTGCTGTCCGTGCTCCAGATCGTGTACGCGTTCGCGCCGGACTTCCACGCGATGTCATAACCGGTCGCCGTCTGTACCGCTCCAATCGGAGTCCAGCTGCCGAACTCGCCCGCAGTCACAGGCGCGCCGTTGTAAGACAGCTCGGGTCCTGTTGCGTTGCTGCCGACCTTGTCGAGGAAATAATTGCTCCCGATCGAAACAAGACTGGTCGTGCCATCGGTTTGGATCACGGTCGTGGGGACCCCAATGGTGCCATCGCCGTTCAGATCCTGCTGGAAAGTCGTTTCGAAGGCTTCCAGCGTGGTGCTGTTGCCCGCCACGGTCGCGGTAAGGCTCGATGAATAGTTGCCGCTGCTGTCCGTGCTCCAGATCGTGTACGCGTTCGCGCCGGACTTCCACGCGATGTCATAACCGGTCGCCGTCTGTACCGCTCCAATCGGAGTCCAGCTGCCGAACTCGCCCGCAGTCACAGGCGCGCCGTTGTAAGACAGCTCGGGTCCTGTTGCGTTGCTGCCGACCTTGTCGAGGAAATAATTGCTCCCGATCGAAACAAGACTGGTCGTGCCATCGGTTTGGATCACGGTCGTGGGGACCCCAATGGTGCCATCGCCGTTCAGATCCTGCTGGAAAGTCGTTTCGAAGGCTTCCAGCGTGGTGCTGTTGCCCGCCACGGTCGCGGTAAGGCTCGATGAATAGTTGCCGCTGCTGTCCGTGCTCCAGATCGTGTACGCGTTCGCGCCGGACTTCCACGCGATGTCATAACCGGTCGCCGTCTGTACCGCTCCAATCGGAGTCCAGCTGCCGAACTCGCCCGCAGTCACAGGCGCGCCGTTGTAAGACAGCTCGGGTCCTGTTGCGTTGCTACCGACCTTGTTGAGGAAATAGTTGCTCCCGATCGAAACAAGGCTGGTCGTGCCATCGGTTTGGATCAGGGTCTGGGTCGCAGTGTCGATCTGCAGGGTGCCGGCCGGGGTGGTCACCGCGCCCGCCAGGTTGGCGGCATTGCCGGCGGCGTCGGTCACGGTCGCGGTGCCGAGGCTCACCGCTGAGACCGCGAGGTCGGCGGTGTTCTGGCCGGCGGCAACGGTGTAGCTGAAGGTCAGGGCATTGGTGCCGGAGCCGCCCGTGTAGCTCGCCGTTCCTCCGTCATTCAGGGTCAGGGTCGGGGTGCCCCCGGCCACCGTCACGGCCTCGCTGAGGTTCACCGTCAGCGTGACCACGCTGCCAACGCCAAGATCGCCCGAACCGGCAGTGATGCCGGCGCCAGAGGCCACCAGTGAAGACACCGTGGGCGTCGTCGTGTCGATGATAACGCCAGTAAGGGACTGCGGCAGACCAGCGCTGCTCAGCGCGTTGCCTGCGAGATCGGTGATAGTGCCTGCAACCCCGGTTACAACCAGCGCCGAAGTGTTTTGTCCAGACGCAACCGTATAGCTAAAGGTGAGTGTAGTCGAACCGGAACCGCTCACATAGGCGGCGGTACCGCCGTCATTGAGCGTCAGCGTGGGCGTACCGCTGACGTTGACAGCCTCGCTCGTATTCAGCGTCAGCGTCAGCGTCTTACCGACGTTGTAGTCGCCGGCGGCGGCGCTCACAGAGGCCACCGTCGGCGGCGTAGTGTCGATCTGCGGACTGCCCTGAGCGATGCCGGTCAGTGACAAATTTGCGGAATTGCCGGCGCCATCCGCGATACTTGCGCCGTTCAAATTGAAAGCCGACACCTTAAGGTCGGGGGTGTTCTGACCAGCCTGCACCGCATAGCTGAACGTCAGCGCGTTCGTGCCTGAGCCACCAATGTAGGTGGCGGTGCCGCCATCGTTGAAGGTCAATGTCGGTTTTCCACTCGTCGTGTTGACCGTCACTGCTTCGCTGAACGTGATGGTATAGGTGACCGTCTTTCCGGCATTGAGGTCGCCGCTCGATGGAGTCTCCCCAATCGCACTTATTGCTGGAGTTGTGGTGTCGATCTGCAGGGTGCCGGCCGGTGCGGTCACCGCGCCCGCCAGGTTGGCGGCATTGCCGGCGGCATCGGTCACGGTCGCGGTGCCGAGGCTCACCGCTGAGACCGCGAGGTCGGCGGTGTTCTGGCCGGCGGCAACGGTGTAGCTGAAGGTCAGGGCATTGGTGCCGGAGCCGCCCGTGTAGCTCGCCGTTCCGCCGTCATTCAGGGTCAGGGTCGGGGTGCCCCCGGCCACCGTCACGGCCTCGCTGAGGTTCACCGTCAGCGTGACGACATGGCCGGCATCGAGGTCGCCACTGCCATTGGCGATGCCGGTGCCCGTGGCCGCCACCGAAGCGACGGTGGGCGCCGTGGTGTCGATCTGCAGGGTGCCGGCCGGTGCGGTCACCGCGCCGGACAGGTTGGCGGCATTGCCGGCGGCATCGGTCACGGTCGCGGTGCCGAGGCTCACCGCTGAGACCGCGAGGCCGGCGGTGTTCTGGCCGGCGGCAACGGTGTAGCTGAAGGTCAGGGCATTGGTGCCGGAACCGCCCGTGTAGCTCGCGGTTCCGCCGTCATTCAGGGTCAGGGTCGGGGTGCCCCCGGCCACCGTCACGGCCTCGCTGAGGTTCACCGTCAGCGTGACGACATGGCCGGCATCGAGGTCGCCACTGCCATTGGCGATGCCGGTGCCCGTGGCCGCCACCGAAGCGACGGTGGGCGCCGTGGTGTCGATCTGCAGGGTGCCGGCCGGGGTGGTCACCGCGCCGGACAGGTTGGCGGCATTGCCGGCGGCATCGGTCACGGTCGCGGTGCCGAGGCTCACCGCTGATACCGCGAGGTCGGCGGTGTTCTGGCCGGCGGCAACGGTGTAGCTGAAGGTCAGGGCATTGGTGCCGGAGCCGCCCGTGTAGCTCGCGGTTCCGCCGTCATTCAGGGTCAGGGTCGGGGTGCCCCCGGCCACCGTCACGGCCTCGCTGAGGTTCACCGTCAGCGTGACGACATGGCCGGCATCGAGGTCGCCACTGCCATTGGCGATGCCGGTGCCCGTGGCCGCCACCGAAGCGACGGTGGGCGCCGTGGTGTCGATCTGCAGGGTGCCGGCCGGGGCGGTCACCGCGCCCGCCAGGTTGGCGGCATTGCCGGCGGCATCGGTCACGGTCGCGGTGCCGAGGCTCACCGCTGAGACCGCGAGGTCGGCGGTGTTCTGGCCGGCGGCAACGGTGTAGCTGAAGGTCAGGGCATTGGTGCCGGAGCCGCCCGTGTAGCTCGCCGTTCCGCCGTCATTCAGGGTCAGGGTCGGGGTGCCCCCGGCCACCGTCACGGCCTCGCTGAGGTTCACCGTCAGCGTGACGACATGGCCGGCATCGAGGTCGCCACTGCCATTGGCGATGCCGGTGCCCGTGGCCGCCACCGAAGCGACGGTGGGCGCCGTGGTGTCGATCTGCAGGGTGCCGGCCGGTGCGGTCACCGCGCCCGCCAGGTTGGCGGCATTGCCGGCGGCATCGGTCACGGTCGCGGTGCCGAGGCTCACCGCTGAGACCGCGAGGTCGGCGGTGTTCTGGCCGGCGGCAACGGTGTAGCCGAAGGTCAGGGCATTGGTGCCGGAGCCGCCCGTGTAGCTCGCGGTTCCGCCGTCATTCAGGGTCAGGGTCGGGGTGCCCCCGGCCACCGTCACGGCCTCGCTGAGGTTCACCGTCAGCGTGACGACATGGCCGGCATCGAGGTCGCCACTGCCATTGGCGATGCCGGTGCCCGTGGCCGCCACCGAAGCGACGGTGGGCGCCGTGGTGTCGATCTGCAGGGTGCCGGCCGGTGCGGTCACCGCGCCCGCCAGGTTGGCGGCATTGCCGGCGGCATCGGTCACGGTCGCGGTGCCGAGGCTCACCGCTGAGACCGCGAGGTCGGCGGTGTTCTGGCCGGCGGCAACGGTGTAGCCGAAGGTCAGGGCATTGGTGCCGGAGCCGCCCGTGTAGCTCGCGGTTCCGCCGTCATTCAGGGTCAGGGTCGGGGTGCCCCCGGCCACCGTCACGGCCTCGCTGAGGTTCACCGTCAGCGTGACGACATGGCCGGCATCGAGGTCGCCACTGCCATTGGCGATGCCGGTGCCCGTGGCCGCCACCGAAGCGACGGTGGGCGCCGTGGTGTCGATCTGCAGGGTGCCGGCCGGGGCGGTCACCGCGCCCGCCAGGTTGGCGGCATTGCCGGCGGCATCGGTCACGGTCGCGGTGCCGAGGCTCACCGCTGAGACCGCGAGGTCGGCGGTGTTCTGGCCGGCGGCAACGGTGTAGCTGAAGGTCAGGGCATTGGTGCCGGAGCCGCCCGTGTAGCTCGCCGTTCCGCCGTCATTCAGGGTCAGGGTCGGGGTGCCCCCGGCCACCGTCACGGCCTCGCTGAGGTTCACCGTCAGCGTGACGACATGGCCGGCATCGAGGTCGCCGCTGCCATTGGCGATGCCGGTGCCCGTGGCCGCCACCGAAGCGACGGTCGGCGCCGTGGTGTCGATCTGCAGGGTGCCGGCCGGGGTGGTCACCGCGCCCGCCAGGTTGGCGGCATTGCCGGCGGCATCGGTCACGGTCGCGGTGCCGAGGCTCACCGCTGAGACCGCGAGGTCGGCGGTGTTCTGGCCGGCGGCAACGGTGTAGCTGAAGGTCAGGGCATTGGTGCCGGAGCCGCCCGTGTAGCTCGCCGTTCCGCCGTCATTCAGGGTCAGGGTCGGGGTGCCCCCGGCCACCGTCACGGCCTCGCTGAGGTTCACCGTCAGCGTGACGACATGGCCGGCATCGAGGTCGCCGCTGCCATTGGCGATGCCGGTGCCCGTGGCCGCCACCGAAGCGACGGTGGGCGCCGTGGTGTCGATCTGCAGGGTGCCGGCCGGTGCGGTCACCGCGCCCGCCAGGTTGGCGGCATTGCCGGCGGCGTCGGTCACGGTCGCGGTGCCGAGGCTCACCGCTGAGACCGCGAGGTCGGCGGTGTTCTGGCCGGCGGCAACGGTGTAGCTGAAGGTCAGGGCATTGGTGCCGGAGCCGCCCGTGTAGCTCGCCGTTCCGCCGTCATTCAGGGTCAGGGTCGGGGTGCCCCCGGCCACCGTCACGGCCTCGCTGAGGTTCACCGTCAGCGTGACGACATGGCCGGCATCGAGGTCGCCGCTGCCATTGGCGATGCCGGTGCCCGTGGCCGCCACCGAAGCGACGGTGGGCGCCGTGGAGGCCACTGATATGCTAAAGGCCGAAGATGTTTCGCTTATGTCACCAGCCGAGTCCTCATCGTTCACCGTAAAGCTATGCGAGCCGTCCGATAATGCACTCGTCGTGAAGCTCCAAGCCCCGTTGGCACTTGATGTCGTTGTTCCAATCAACACGCTTCCATCGTATACATTGACACTGTCGTCTCCTGCCCCGATACCACTCAAAGTGAGCACATTCGCAGTTGAACTCGTGGCCCACGTAATAGCAGGCGTCGAATAGTCGAAAAGTAAAGCCATCTGCGGGGAGATTTGGCCATTTACAGGCGCAATATTCAAATTACCAGGATTTGACGTATTTTCAATTTGCGCATCCCACCACGCTGGATCGGATGGCTGTGGCATCTCATAGTTCCATATTGTTCCAGATACTCCGTTCGCTTCGAGGGTGTTCAAAACATTATCTAGAACAGGCAGCCACTGTGGATTATTGCTCGGAACACCAAATTCTCCGAGGAACCCTTTGTCATTGTTTTGTTGCAACCAGTTCAGAAAAGGCTGTACCTCCTGTGATCCTGTAGTTGACGTATCCCCTTGTTGAGCGTACGTTTCAGAGTATGTGCCGCTTCCGTTGTCGAAGTATTGGTGTGCTTCGTACACAATCTTATTGGCAGGGTCTATGATATTAAGATTTTCGTTAGTTGCGGCCCAGTATTGAGCGTTCGCCCATTGGTCGCCCTCGACCATGATTGTCGTGTTCATGTCGACGGATCTAATGGCATTTACCGCAGCCTGAGCGGCATCCGGCCAAACACTTGCACCGCCCATATTGTAGGGCTCATTCATTATGTCATAAGCCGCGACACCCGGATTTCCGGCCAGAGCCGATGCAAGCTGTCCCCAAAAATTGGCAAAAGCTGAAATCGGAACGGCAGCCGAACCTATGACACTTGCGTCGGCCCCATCAGGGGCAACAATGCCATAATTCGATGCGGCGTCAGCCGCCCAGTTAACATCGTACCTGCCGGCATCGTGCACATCAACAATTACTTGAATACCGAGCGAAGCAGCATTGTTTAGAAACGTTTCCAGCCCCGTCAAATAGCTCGAATTTAGTGGACCATTCAGTGTTGGCTGCATCATCTCCCAGGCAATTGGCAATCGTACTATGTCAACACCTTCACTTTTGACGTTTAACAGATCTGCCATGGAGGGAAAGGTTCCCCATGAATACTCGGCTCCATCCATATTGACGCCGAAATTTACCAACGCATTTCCCGACGGGAGTTGCGCTGTGGCGTCCAGGGCAGACGAGGCTTGACTTACATTGCCGGCCGTATCCTTGTCGGTGACTGTGAAACTCTGCGTGCCGTTTGCAAGGGGCCCTGTGGTGTAGGTCCATGCGCCGTTACTAGTCACGGCAGCAGTACCCAGCAGGGTCGTCCCGTCGTATATTGAGACTATGGTATTCGGGGTCGCAGTGCCGTTTAACGTCGCTGTATTATCGTAACTCAGATTAGTGTTGCCGGGCACCACACTTGTATTGGGCAAAAAAGAGGTAATAGTCGGCGTCATCACGGTCATTTGTGATGTCTCCCAGCATCGTGAGATCAGCCATCGGAGCCTATGACTATGCTCACCAGATCTGGAGACTACACTAGGGAGACTAGTATAAAAGTAGGTCTATAAAATAGAAATAATTCGAAGCTTTGGCGATTCAATAAACTACTGTTTCACTGGCTAAGATGCTTTAGTTAAAACTTCGCAACGCACCTTAAGCCTTAAGTAAATGATGTTGATCACAGCCGTCCTAAGCTGATACCTTAGTATCAGGTATGAATCCAGTTTCTAAAGTTTGAAACAATCGACGTTCATTGGTTCGTCCGACAACGGCGTCCCGGGTCGACATTCTGGAAGACGCGGGATCGGGGTTGAATTGCGAGGCTGCAACCGCATGATATCCTCGGTGTGTGGCTATAGGCACGTCAACGATGAATGTTGTTCCGCCATAGATGCTCTTACGGGCCATCGTGGCGCAAGACAGCCACGAAGGTGATCGTCTCCCAGGCGCCAAGCGGAACCGCGCCGATCAACCTGACATCTCTTGGAGCACGCCCCCCGAGCGGCGTGAGGTTCGTGCTGACCGCAGTCTCGTCGATAAACACCAACCGAGCGGGATCAAGCTTACCTTGTTCTCGTATCCAACACCGACGCCAACCTCACCAAATCTCCAACCGTCATCCGCTTGAGGGTCGCGCGCCAGTAACGACCTTCGGTAAATGCTCGTCAAAGTTGTGACGAGGACGGCCCGGGGCACCGAGAACGCTGCCCAGACGACACTCTCTGCCGCTCGACCGCGCTCGGTGGCGGAACTCCGGCGTGCACCGGTCGCTTGCCATGAAGCGAGGACCATCGGCAGGCCGCATGTCGATTTCTGCTCTGTTTCACACCACGGACACCAACTCGAGTTGGGGCGAGTTTCCAAGCAGCCGTAGTTACATTTCGTTAATAGGCATTCGTCGCGCTCTGGCATGCTGCTCGTCCTCGGGTTCCGCTGGTCGAACCGCAAAACGCCATTTGGACGTCAAATTCCGCTTGGATTAATGGCGGATGCTGCGCAATCGGGTGCCATTGCATCCGGCCTCTGCCCGCTGCGGCGAAGCGAAGGTCAGTGTCGACGACGAAGCCCGCAGTTGAATATGGATCAATTCTTAGCTTGGCTTTAAGGTCAACAAGTGTCAGATGCTAGTTCGCTCATGGAGAGATGTTGGAATCTCGGCGTCAAACGCTGTCACAAACGCGCCTGATAGAGCGTTCTCGGCGGGCATGCCTGGCTATTACGAACTGCTAATCGACAAGATCACGGCGGTCCAAAGGGATCCCGCGGTCATGCGGCAGGTCGTCTATGAGGCGGCACGGGTCGCGCTGCGCAAGCACATCAGCAGCGGTGGCTTTCATCACTCGTGGTTCCTCATCCGGAAGCTCGAGGAGGATATTGCTGCTCTTGAGGCAAACGCGGATAGTAATCCTTTCGACCCGATTGTCCGAAAGCCGGAGAATCGACCTCGCACCGCTGAGGCATTGAGCGAGAGCGAATGGCGGGATCAACCGCACCAACATCGACAAGGCGAGCCGCCGCCAGCACCACTGCCCCCATCAACACCACTGCCTCAGGAGCCATTCGCCACGCGCGAGGGGTCCCGGGAACTCGTCTCGCTGGCGGATGCGGATCACGGACTCACCCCGCGGCTGCGTTATGTCGCCCCTCCCCCGGTCCCCGCGCTTCTCATCAATGATGCGCAGCCGGTTTTCACGACCGCACACCAGCAAATGGCTGCGTCGTGGCGTCGAAACCAGTATCTTCTGGTCATCCAAGAGCTATGGGAACTGGGCCGCGCAGTCGCTTCGGGAATTCATGCGCTGTTCCGGCTGGCCATTGTGGTTCTGACGGGATTCGTCCTGTACGCGGCTTGGTCGCGGCACGAGATGTCTGCTCCGCAGCTGCGCGGATCGGTGGTCGCCAGTTCCCCCTCCGTTCTCGAACAAGCACAGGCTCGGCCGGTTCAGCCCCAACGCGATGAGGTGGCCGCTACCGTCTCCGCGGCCTCCGCGGCAACTTTCGTGCTGCCAACCGCACCGGGCCGGCCGTTCCCACTCCCGACCACGTATGGGATCTACGCCATCAGCGCCGCCGGCCTGAGCGAACTCGAACCGGTCGCAACCGCCCCGGTTGACCCGCGGACAAGGACGCTTCAGCAGATCTCGAAACCCAGCCGCACCGTGCTCGGCGCCGGCAGTCTCGCCTTCATCGCGTTTCGGCGCGACTACGTCTCGAGCGCCCCGGAAAAGGTGCCGCTACGGATCGCGGCGCATATCGCGCGGACCATGATCTTCGACACCACCACAGGCCAGCCTGTCGTCACGAAACCGCCAAGCGAAACATGGCTCATTCGCGACCGCGGCTACGACCTGCGGGTGTCGCCGGTACACGAAAGCCCGGAGATGATCCTCATCCAGCCGGAAGAACCGAGCACCGATTTGCCTGCCGGACGGTATGAGCTCATGCTTGGTGGGCAGCCCTATGATTTCTCGA
The DNA here is from genome assembly GCA_963844635.1 of uncultured Alphaproteobacteria bacterium. Classification (GTDB taxonomy): domain Bacteria; phylum Pseudomonadota; class Alphaproteobacteria; order Rhizobiales; family Xanthobacteraceae; genus JAJPKK01. The sequence goes on along the minus strand of CAWJPD010000003.1, from coordinate 882,680 downwards.
TCGAGGGGTTGGTCGACGATCCCGCCCATTGCGTCGAAAGCAGCGCCACAACTCGCGGGCCCGTCTTTTACGAGTGCAAGGTCCCATGACCCGCGGGCCAATCTTCTGACCAGCCGCCACGTCGATCTAGAGCGGGATGCGTTCAGTTTGAAACGCCTCCCGCTCGATCTCTTCTGCGCATTCGTCGCGGACAGCGCTCGACGACGGATGCGCGGTGATTTTGCGCATGATCTTGTCCGAAAAGTCTGCAACTTTTCGGGATCATGCGCTAATTCTCAAAGGCCGAATGACCCAATTTAAGCGGGTCGGCATGCTTGGGAAAATTTACTTTCTTCGGGTGACTCCGCCTTTGCAGCCATAACTCCCACAATAGCGCTGTAAAAGTGGCAGCGGAGAAACCGACAAGTCCTCCGCCAATGAGGTCTCCAAGGAAGTGATAGTTGCCAACAAGGAGCGCGGCTGCCATTGCAACGATGCAACCGGCATAGACGATGCGGAATGCCGGATAGCACCACCAAAGAATTATGACGAGGGCAAATATTGAAGCCATATGACCAGATGGGAATGACTCAAACGCAACGCCGCCGTGAAACGGGTTGAACCCATAGACGCCATCTTGAATGAGCGAGGGGTGATGATATTGCGGCCAAGTCCGTCCAAAGACCATCTTCAAAGGGGAAACGATCAATTTCGCCAAAATGACGCTGACATCGCACATGATCAGGACGGCATCCAGCCTCCCGAAGGAGCGGAGTGCCACGCGTCGCATCAGGAAGACAATAAAGATTGCGGCCGCAAGCGGGCTGAAGAAGCTTGGTGCTCCTGTGAACTTCCCCAGAAACTCAAATTGACCGAACGAATTATGGATTAAATACGCGAGCGGCCGATCAAACCATGCCGCCGAAATCACTACGCCGAGAACTCGCGAACACAAAGCTCGCAAGCCAAGCCTTGAATGCCCTCACTTGACTGCTCCTCCGCCAGCCCGCTTCAGCTCAATTCCGCTGGACCAAGCAGGGTACGCTGACGGCGCGCAGTCGCGTGCACAATGATTCGGCGGCCTGACGCGTTGCCGCGGCCACACGCACCCGATGCCATCCGCCATTGTGCAGCACGAGCGGCTCGTAAGGCCGAGAATCGCGACGTGCGCCCTCTTGAGTTGCGTGAAAGACGCGAGAGCCTTTGCCTCGGACTGATCCCCAATCAGTTGAACGCCCCATTCCAGGGGCATTTTAGTCGTGAGGACGGGTGCAGGTTTCTGGCTTTCCGTCCCACTGGCGGGCGCCTTGGGAGAAGACATTGCCAGCCCTGCCGGATCGAGGCATGGCGTCTCCAAACGACTGAGAAGCGGCAGGTACTCGGTTCCAGGGGCCTTCCATTCTTGCACGTTTCGGCCGGTCACGATCTGGACATAAGCCTGCGTTTCTCGCGGCAAAGACCGCCTTCCGGCGAGCCAATCTCGCACGCGTTGCGGCCCTGCATTGTAAGCTGCCGCTGCCAGTCCAAGGTTACCGAACTCTCCGCGCAGCTGGCGAAGGAATTCGGCCGCCTTCGGGAGCGCCTGGGAGGGATCGAACGGATCGAGCACCCGGCGTTCAGCTGCGGTCATCGGCATGAACTGAGCGATCCCTTGCGCTTGTTTGCCACTGCGGGTGACCGGTCCGATGGCATTCGCCTTGAATCGGCTCTCTTGCCAGATCACGCGTGCAAAGAAATCGAACGGTACGTCATGCGCGCCTGCAGCAGACTCCATCAATTGACAAACTGTCGAAGAGCTTTCAGCGCGGATCGCGGCGTCTTGCCCAACCTCTCCTGTCGAGGCAGAACCGGTCGCGCAACCGTCCTTCTCGGCGGTTCCTGTGCATGATAACTCCCCGCTATGTCCGACGCGAGGAGCGGCGAAACAGATCACCAGGATGAAACAAAAATGATGTATTTTCATGATGTTAGTGACAAGGAAACCGCCGATGTGATCTCTCGCTCTTTGAGGCCTTCCAAACTCGACCGCTATTCGAGTTCATCGTCATCCCTCATACGAACAATCAGCAAATATTTTGTTCACGGCTTCAAAACAAGGAAACATCGAGGAACTCTGGTATCTGTCGTTTCGGGTATTGATCGTAACGGGACCTGTTTGTAGGGAAGCGGCCACCAGGACGCAAGGCGGGGCCACTGGTTCGGGGCGGGCCGAGCGCGTGATCCGAAAAAGTCGCGGAGCTTCGCTGCATTGCCTGGATGAGGTTACTCCTCATGTCTGGGCAGCAATTCAGGTCGGTACTCGAAATGCATGGTGTCGTAGTGATACCATTTGCCGCCCCAAATGAAACCGTGCCTCTCGAAACTGTCAACGATCTCGAAGGGAACCCGGTTGCGGTACGGAATTGTGCGGGCCGCAGCGCCTCCGGCCCAGCGCCAATAATCGGCCTCTCTCGTTGAGAGATCGATGGCGATCCCATAGCCGTGCGCACTGACACGATCGGTCCCGGCGACCACACGGCAGTTATACGTGCCGGCCGACGGAAACAGGAAGACGTTGAATTTCGCCGGGAGATCGTCGAGTTCCTTCGAAACAGCCACCAGTTTTTCGGCAACGCCGTTGACGCGCGTCACGCTGAGGAGTTTGCCCCACTTTTTCGGCAGCCAGACGATACCCACGAGATTGCGGGCAGCGGCACCGGAATGGCAGTCGCCATACATCTTGTCGAAGAACGCGGTGTTGCGACTGCGGCCGGGATCGAACTCGACAGCAGGAGGCGCCGCTGGCGGCCCCACCGGATAGCGTTGAAGGAACATGTCCTTGATGTCGGGCGACTCCAGCAAGACCGGGATCGGCTTCGGACCGCGGCCGTCGTCGATCACCATGCGCGTCCCGTCCTTCCAAACGAGCGCATTGCCATCGATCCGCTGGAGCAATGAAGGATAAGCGGCAATCAAGCCCGCAACGCCGTCGTTTGGTCTTCCCTCAAACTCTGCGAAGGCAGAGGGCCAAGCTGCGCAACACGCAAGCAAGCTCAGCCCGCCATAGAACAGCCCCGGCAGGCGCGGCCGCATAACGGCTTCCATCAAAGCCGAGCGCCGCGCTATGAGCAGCCCTTGCGGCGCTCCCAGCCTTGTATGTCATTGACGCGAGCTTGCGCCCAGCCGGGAAGCCGACCGTACGGCGGATGGCAACCGCGGCCAAACGCGTTGACCGCCTGTTCGGTTTGGAAACAATAGCCGAACTGGGCGTAGATCGAATTGCGCTCGTACCACAATTGCCCGCAGGAGAGACTGGCGAGATTTTGCGCGATTGCCGATTGCGTGCTGACAATGAGAAGCATCGCCGCGACGCCTCGAATGACGGCTCGTAAATTGGTCTTCCTTGGCATTGCTTGGTCTCCCATGTTTGACGGTGTCTAATCCCACGGTCTGATACGAGCCGCTGTCTTGGTGCGACCGCTTTATTCGACCACCTCGGTGGCACGGACCAGGATCGAAGGCGGCACGGTCAGACCCAGAGCTGTAGCGGTCTTATTATTCAAAGCCATCTCAAAGTTTATTGGCAGCTGAACCGGAAGGTCCGACGGTTTTGCGCCACGGAGAATCCGATCGATGTATGGGGCAGCCTGGCGAAATGTATCTCCAAGGTCTGGTCCGTAGGAAAGCAAGCCGCCGTCCTTGACATTGACCGCATCCCGGTAGATCGCCGGCACCTTGCTCTGGGATGTCGCCGAGATAATCGACGCACGATGTACCAGCGTGAATGGGTCGGGGGCGACGATGAGGCCGCTGCTCGGCTCCCGCCCGAGCGACTCGATTGTCGTTTTGATTTCTGCATCGCCGTGAACGGGCGCCATCTTCAACGCTACCTGGAGCGTTCGCGCACCCGATTCGAATACGGGCAAGTAATACGACCTGACATAATCAGCCGTATCAGGATTGAACAAAAGTCCGACGTGTTTGATATCGGGCGCTATCTCTTTGAGCAACTCCAGCCATTTGCCGGCCATTCCAGCTTCCTGGCTGATAAAGCCCGTGATATTGCCGCCGGGACGGGGCAGGCCCGCAACGAAACCAGCACCGATCGGGTCGGCGACAGTCACAAACACGATCGGAATCGTCCGTGTTTCCTGTTGAAGCGCCGCGGTCGTCGTGGTTGTTTCCGCTAAAATCACATCGGCCTGCAAATCGACCAGCTCTTTCGCCAATAGTCGCGCGCGGTCCGCACTGCCATCGGCCCAACGGACATCCATATGCAAATTGCGACCGTCGACCCAGCCCAATTCCTCCAGCTTCTTGCGGAACTCGGAAAGATAACCTCGCGTCGTCGCTTGATCGAAAGCCAACAGCACGCCAAGCCGTTTCAGGCGGTCGCGCTGTTGCGCCCGCGCCGCGCGTGGCCACGCCGCCGCGCCAAGTCCGGCAATGAAGTCGCGTCGACGCATGAACAGCTCCTACTCGATGACCTCGGTTGCCCGCAGCAGCGTCGCCGTTGGCACCTCGATGCCAAGCGCCTTTGCGGTTTTGAGGTTGAGTACCATCTCGATGCGGGTGGATTGCTGAACGGGCAGGTCCACGGGCTTTTCGCCCTTGAGGATACGGCCGACGTAATTGCCTGCAAGGTGAATCGCGTCAGCAATATTCGGTCCGTAGCTCATAAGAAAGCCAGCGGGCACACCAATACCCAGCGCATAGATTGTGGGCATGGAATGCCGCAAAGCCAAGTCTGCGAGTTGAACCGCCTGATTTCCTCCAAATAGAGTGTCCACCTCAATCAGAAGCCCGCCCGCCCCTTGCTCAACAAGCGTATCGAACGCTCCGTCAAAATCTCTCGGCCCAGTTACTCGCACGATAACCAGATTCACGCCTAGTTTACGCACTGCTATCTGTGATTCCTCGATTTCGGCATCCACTTGCGGTGCCCTGGCATTAACAAGAAAGCCGAATGTTCGAACCGTCGGCACTATTTCGTGAAGCAATTCGAGCCGCTTAGCAATTAGCAAATCACCAAGAAACGTGATGCCCGTGACGTTCGCTCCCGGACGATTCAGGCTGGCAGCAAGCCCGAGACGGACCGGGTCTGCACCCAAGACGAATACAATCGGGATTGTCGAAGTCGCGCTTTTTGCGGCAAGGACCGCCGCGCCGCTGCCGGTAGCATAGATGACTGTAACTTGGCGTTTCACCAACTCCGCGGCGATGCTCCGGCATTTTGGAAAACTGGTTTTCAGCTCTCCGGTAGAGAATGGCGACGTTCCGCCCCTCGACGTACCCTTGTTCGCCTAGGCCGATGTAGAACGAGGCGTTGCTCAGCCGGTCGGCATTTTCTGTTGAGGCGGTCAGATACCCCACCACCACCGGCGGCGTGCGCTGCTGCGCCCGCGCCTTGAGCGGCCATGCCGCACCGCCGATCGCCACGACAAAGTCTCGCCGTCGCATATGATCCCTCGCGCTGCGTTTGCGTTGCAGAATATCGCGGTCGGGAACGTATGGGAACCGGCCAAGCTATTCGATTGGCGGTGTGATGGGTTATGCTTGTCAGGTGACGGACAAATTGGCAGACGCAATGACCCAGAACATCACGGTGCATGCTGATGACCTTGTTGCCGCTGCAGAACGCGAGATCGAGACGGTGCCGGCGGCGGAGGCCATCAAGCTTCACGGTTGGGACGGCGTGACCTTCGTCGATCTGCGCGACATTCGCGAGCTGGAGCGTGACGGTCGCATGCCCGGCGCCTTCCATTGCCCGCGAGGAATGCTGGAATTCTGGCTCGATCCGCAGAGCAAGTATTACAAGCCGATCTTCGGCGCCGACCGCAAATTCATCTTCTTCTGTGCGGGCGGGGCGCGCTCTGCACTGGCGGCGCAGACGGCGCAGCGCATGGGCCTGAAGCCGGTCGCTCATGTCGGCGGAGGATTGGTGCCTGGCGCGCGGCCGGTGGCCCCCTCGATCTCGATCCGGCCGAAGCCGGCAAGCGCTGAAATCCCAACCAGCCCTGTGGGGTCGCATGGGCCTTCACCTGACGATCGGCAACAAGAATTATTCGTCCTGGTCGATGCGGCCGTGGTTCGCGATGCGGGTGGCCGAGGTTCCGTTCGAGGAGACGGTGATTTCCCTGAATGCGCCCGACTTCAAGGAACGGGTGCTCGCGGTCTCGGGCTCCGGCCGGGTCCCGGCGCTCGCGGACGGCGACATCAAAATCTGGGAGTCGCTCGCGATCGTCGAATATCTGGCGGAGAAATTCCCGGCCGCGGGGTTGTGGCCGCGCGATGCGGGGGCGCGCGCACACGCCCGCGCCATTGCGAACGAGATGCATGCCGGGTTCCTGCCATTGCGGCGGCAATGTCCGATGAATTTCTGGCGTCCGGTGATCAAGATGCCACTTGGTGCGGATGCCGCTGCAAATGTCCGGCGTATCGACGGCATCTGGAGCGCATGCCGCGGCCGGCATAGCGCCGGCGGACCCTTCCTGTTTGGCGCCTTTACCGCCGCCGACGCGATGTATGCCCCGGTGGTATCGCGCTTTCACACCTATGCAATCGATGTCAGCCCTATTGCGCAGGCCTATATCGAGGTGATGATGGCGCTGCCGGCGTGGCATGAATGGCAGGCGGCCGCATGCGCCGAAGCGTGGGTGCTGGCCGAATTCGAGGTCGATTGGCCGACGGTGCAAAAGAGGTAATCCGATTCGGTCTGGCCCGGAACGAAGCTTATCGGAATCACGTCCTCAGGACTCGGCCCCCTCTCCCGCGCTTCGCGCGGTCCCCCTCCCCGCTTCGCTACGTGCTATTCCGGCGAAATCGAACCGTCCTTCGTAGGGCGGATTAGCGGCCGGCTCCGCGAGGCAGTGGGACCTACACGGCCCGGGAGCGCGTAATCCGCCAAATCATGATAGGCGGATAGCGATCAGCCGTCGTGCTTGATCATGACGGAGGTTGCTTCAAGTCCCTTCTGGCCCGGCACGACGCGCATATGGATGCGCTGGCCTTCCATCAATTCGGTGATCCCTTCCCGCGCCAGCACCGAGCGGTGGATGAAAACGTCCTTGCTGCCTTCGACGGCGACGAATCCAAAGCCCTTTTTCGGATCGTACCACTTGACGTGACCATCCACCTCTTCAGCCGGACCGGTCGGGCGCTCGAAACCGCGGTCGCGCATCGGCCGGTCCCCTGGACCGCCTCGCGGTGCGGGCCGCGGCCCACGCGAAGGTTCGGCGGTGCTCGCATCGACAGCGGTGACCTCGGTGATCTGTGGTCCTTTCGCGCCTTGTCCGACACGCACGGTAAGCGTCGTCCCGGTCTCAAGCGCGCTGTGTCCTGCTGCTTCAACGACGCTGATATGAAGGAAGGCTTCGCCTGAGCCGTCGGTCAGCTCGACGAATCCAAAACCTTTCTCGCCGTTAAACCATTTCACTTTGGCCTGCCGCTCCGGCCCGGTCGGCACCGGCCGACTTGGCTCGCGCGGCGGACGATCAAAGGACCGGGGCGGCGGTCGTCCAAACGAAGGCGTGAGTTCTGGCGGTTCGTCGGAATATCCGCGCCGACGATCACGGAAGTCTTTTCCTCGGCCCATCTTCGATCTATCTGGTCGTTTAGGCGCAATTAATCGCACATCACGCGAATGTGCGCCAGATGGCAAATCGCAGTTCGGCGATTCTTTCGCGGGCTCGCCCGAACAATCCGCACCTTCGTTCGCCCGGCCGACATGGTGAGGGACCGAGCTGATGCAATGCGAAAGGAGGAAAGATTTCCGCGAAGCCAGTTTGCGGCAATTCCGTTACGCACCTGGGAGCGTGTAATATCAGCCGGAATTGCAATGTCGATCATGGACTTGACGCTACGCACCAGCGTGCCCCGGTGTTGGCACGCGTCAGGGTGAACCAACAAGATCCCCTCGGCGGACGCCAGCAGGAACGCATCGACCGGCGCGATCCTTGTATCCAATGCGAAAAGCTGCAAAGCCTGATGCCGGCCATCATTGGGCCGGGTTCGCCGTGGCCGGCAGGGGTCATTCGGTTTTGGCAAGGGGCAGCGGACGCGTTGTGCGAATGGCCACCGTCACACTTGGGCTATGCGGATTTGGTTCGAGGCAAAACTCCACGCTTTGACATCCATTGCAGCGCTCGACCCTCTGCTCCATGACGTGCCCTCCCGTTTCGGCCTCCCGCGAAAATAACCGCTACGAGAGCCGGCATAAATCGGAGCCGGCACGGCGAATGGCCACAGGGATGTTGATCTTCACAGGGATCCTCGATCGGCGGATGGACGGAGGTCGGTCTTGCCAAGCTTTCGAGACCTGATCGCAGGTGACACGCTGGTCGTCGCCCCTTGCGCTCTCAATCCGATGATGGCGCGGCTCGCCGAGCATGCGGGCTTCCAGGCCGTTTACCTGAGCGGCGGCTCGCTCGGCTGGCTGAAATGCGTCACCGAGGCCAATCTCGGGCTGCACGAGTTGGCGACCATCGCCGTCGACATGCGCGCGGTATGCCGCCTCCCCATCATTCTCGATGTCGGCGGCGGTTTTGGAGATCCCATGCATGTCCACCGGACGGTAGCGCTGTCGCAGGCGGCCGGTGTTTGCGCGATCGAGATCGAAGACCAGTGGCTGCCGCGGCCCGCCGCACATCACGTCGGCGAGGACAAGCTGGTCGACTCCGGCATGATGGTCGCGAAAGTGAAAGAGGCGATCGCGGCGCGCGAGGATTCCGACCTTGTCATCATCGCCCGCACCAATTCGCGCCGCGTCTACGGCCTCGATGACGCCTTGCGCCGCGGCGAGGCGTTTCGCCGGGCCGGCGCCGACATGCTGTTCGTCTACACGCGGGATGCCGAGGAGATGCGCTTGGTCGGAGAACGGCTGGCGCCGCCGCTGATGACGTTCGCGCCGCCCGATGCATTCTCGACTTTCGCTCTCTCCCGCTCCGATCTCGCCCGGCTTGGCTATCGTTTAGCGGCGTCCTCAGGCAGTTCTTTCGCCGCGATGTACAAGGCGGTGCGGCAATCGATGGAATGTCTCGCCCAAGATCGCCTCGATCCGTTCCTGGGAGCGGGCGGCGCCGATGTGGAAATGAAGCGGGCGCAGGAAACCACCGGACTCGATGCGCTGCTCGCGATTGAGCGCGGACCGGCGAAAACGGATGACGGCTGAGAACCCGGCCGGCCATTACGCATCTGCGGCGGGTCACGGATGCTGGAGCGTCCCGGTCGCGTTGCGCAACACGATGCAGGCGCCGCCCGCCTTGTGAAGGGTGCCGCACAGCCGGTCGGCGGCGGCTCGGGTGTCTGCTCCTACCCGGACCTGGTAGAAAAGCTGCGTTCCGCGGCTGCGAAACCGGTTGGCTAGGATGATGGGGTCCGCGTTCGCGAGAATGGCGCCATAGTTCCGCTGGATCGTGGCATATTCGCCGAGTACGCGGTCGCGCACGAAGCCGGCGGTCAGTTCAACGCCCCATGGCCGCGCACTGCCCTCGCGCACCCGCCGCTCGAGTTCGCCGAAGAACGGCGTCGGCTGCTCCTTCAGCAAAGCCATCAGCTCGGTGCAGCTCGTGTGTTTGAGCGGCCCCTTGTCGCCCCCCGGTCCTCGGTCGGCGGCCCAATCTTCGGCCCTGCGCCCGGTGATCGCGACGACATAACTGCGCGTCTCTGCGGGAAGGGCGGCGCGCCCGTCCAGCCAATCGCGCACGCGCTGCGGCCCGGCATTATAGGCGGCGGCGGCCAGACCGAGATTGCCGAACTGGGTGTGCAATTGCTGCAGGAACTCCGCCGATTTCGGCAGCGCCGCCACCGGATTGAACGGATCGACTAGGCCGCGCTCGCTTGCCGTTCCTGGCATGAACTGCGCGATGCCCTGCGCGCGCTCGCCGCGACGAGTCATCGGCCCCACCGCATCGGTCTTGAAACGGCTCTCCTGCCAGATCAGCCGGGCAAAGAACTCGACGGGAAGGTCGTGAGCCTGCGCCGCCGACTCGATCAAAAGGCATATCGACGTTGCCGAGGCGGTCTGCCCGGCCCCTTGCCCTGGCTGCCCTGACTGCCCTGGCTGCCCTGGTCTCCCCTGTTCTCCCGATCCTGCTCCCGGCGGGCCTGCCGGCGCCATTCCTTGTTGTCGTTCTACGGGATCGGAAGGAGCTTTGTCAGGGCACCCGAGCGGTTGCTCACCGCCCCCGCAGCGCTGTTCGTTTTGCGCGGGTTGAGATGCCGGGCCGTCGACGATGCCTGCGCCGGTCCGCGGGGTCTCGGCGGCATACGTGAACGGCGTTGGAGCGAGCAGCGCCGCTGCGATTAACGGACAAAGGGCGAAACGGCAGATGTCCAGGCGCATCTCCCCCTCAGCCCGCGGACCTTTGGCGCTCGCAATCGGAGAGCGACGAACGCCTCCTCACGCGATCGCCGGATTGACCGCTCCAGATCGACGCGACGGCGGATGCGAGCGCTGTAGTACAATAGATGTGCCAAGCGCCGTTGCCGAAATCCCGGCGGGCGCACGTTAGCACATCTCGAGCTGTCAAAGCGGGGGCATCCTGTCGGGCCATGCTGCGCAAACGGGTTGCCATATTGATCTCGGGCAGGGGCGCCAACATGGCCGCATTGATCGCGGCTGCCAAAGAGCCTGCCTATCCCGCCGAAATCGCCGTCGTCATTTCCAACCGCGCAGATGCTCCGGGATTGCTGCGTGCTGCTGCCGAAGATGTCCCGACCGTCATCGTGGAGCACGCGCCATTCGGCGAGGACCGGAATGCGTTCGAACGGGCGCTGCAAAAGGTGCTGGAGATCCACGCGGTCGAAATGGTCTGTCTCGCCGGGTTTCTGCGCCTGTTCACCCCGGCCTACGTATCGTCTTGGGGCGGCCGCATGATCAACATTCATCCGGCACTGCTGCCCGCATTCAAGGGCCTCCATACCCACGAACGGGCGCTTGCCGCAGGCGTCAAGCTCCACGGGGCCACCGTGCATTTCGTCGTGCCGGAGATGGACTCCGGTCCAATCATCGCCCAGGCGGCCGTCCCGGTGCTCGAAGACGACACGGCCGAAGCGCTCGCCGCGCGCGTGCTCGCGGCCGAGCTTCGGCTCTACCCGATGGCCCTCGAACTGGTGGCGGCGGGCGGGGCACGCATCGATGTGGACGGCCGGGTGCGCGGTCCCGGCAAGGTCCATGACGACGCCTGCCTGATCGCGCCCGACCCGAACGAAGTCCAGGCGCTGCGAGGCGCTATGATTTCCAACTCCGAAAAGAGCGAAACCGGCCCGTCAAAGGGCTGGAATGGAGAGGAGACGTGATTACGGTCGCGTTTTGTCAGGTGCCGGCCTTACCAGCCGTCGCCGCGAGACTACGCTCCGAGAAACGGCGCGCCCACTCCATCGCGGGGCGCTCGACAAGACGATAGAAGATCTCGGCAGCCGGGATCGTGACCGCGAGCGTAAAGAAGGCGGTGAGCACGCCGCTGCTGACCGTGTTGCTGCCGAAAAAGCATGTAGCCGATGTGGATCGCGAGCACGTGAAGGAGATAGGCGCCGTAGGAACGCTGACCGAGATAGACCAGCGGACCCCACCCGAGAAGGCGGCGCATGACGCTGTCCTGGAGCGTGACATGCGCGACGAGATAGGTTGCGACCAGCGCGACCGCGGGCAAAAACTCGATGTAACGCAGCATGACGAACAGGGCGACGATGAAGGCGAGCGGCACGGCGGACGGAACTCGCGTCGCCGCCGCGATCACCGCATAGGTGCGAGGCCATTCCAGGAGTTGGGCCAGCATGGCGCCGCACAGGATGGCGCAATAGGCCTGCGCGGTGAACGACCCCTCGAGCGTAAGCGCAGCCGTGGTCGCCGCCGTCATGGCGAAACGCCAGCACATCATTCTTGATCAGCAGGAACACGAAGGCGGGGAAGAACAGGTAGAATTTCATCTCGATGCCGATGATCCACGTATGGACGAACATGGTGAATACTTCGGTGTGGGCATATTCCGGCATCAGCGTGAGGTAATAGGGCAGCCTTTCCATGAACCACTGATATTCCTGGGCAAGCTGCGGCAGCGAATAGAGAGCAACCCAATAGATCGCGATGGCTGCCGCATAGCCCGGCACAATGCGCATGACGCGTCGCATCATGAACGGCAGATACGCAATTTTCCCGGTTTTGCGCTCTTCGCGGATCAGCAGCATCGTCAGCAGATACCCGCTGATAGCGAAAAAGACCCATACCGCCGTCCAGCCTTGCAGATATGAGAACAGCGGCACCGCGGGAATATGCGCGGTGACGACCAGGAGAAAACCAAGCGCACGCAGACCGTCGAAGCCGGGGCGAAAGGCGCTCGCCTGGTAGCCAGCGAAGCCGAGTTCTTTCTGGGGCCGGGTCAAGGACATCGGGGAGCTGCAACCGGTTCACGACCTAAAGCGGATGCGGTTCAGATGGAATCGGTTTGCCGCTCGGCCTTTGATTTGCACCGGCGGCGGATTGAAGCACGAAAGTGTCAGACAAAAACCCCCGGTTTGAGCCGGGGGCTACGGGTTCAAACAATCTGCCGGGGGCGCCGGTCCGGATCGCCTAGGCGACCTTGAGGTTTTCCGCAGATGTCTTTCCGCGGTTGGTGACGAGTTCGTACTCGACCACCTGTCCCTCGTTCAGGGTGCTAAGGCCAGCCCGCTCGACGGCGGAGATATGGACGAAGACGTCCTTGTCTCCAGTCGACGGCCTGATGAACCCATAGCCTTTCGTCGGGTTGAACCATTTGACGGTGCCTTTCTGCATCGTCTGTCTCCTAAGTCAGTCGGAACGAAGGTGGGACGCCAACGCCGCACGGGCGCTCGCGCCAACAAGCCGGTTTTTTTTGGAGGGTTCGCAACGATCGCGCATCACGCCAGCGGCCGAACGGCCCAAAATTCCGATTGCCGCGTTGATAAAGCCGCAGAATTGCGGCCGAAGCAAGACCCTTTGCAACCTCGCCTTGCGTTCGGGCACCCGCGAAAACAACCGCCGGTACTTGGCAGAAATCATCACCGGGTGCAGCGAACTGCCATAGAACGATTCAGTTATTCGGCCGGGCCAGTCCCCGGGCGCAAGAGCGGATCACCCCTTGGCCACCTCCGGCGCGGGTGGATACGCCGCCACAAGAGGCCGCTCAGAACCACAATCGCCGCCCCGACGAAAGAGGCGGCATAGTCGACCACGTCGGGGTTTGCCGACCCGATGTGCTCCTGAATGAAGGTGTCGCCGGCAAAAATATCGCCCGCCACCCAGCCGAGGATCGCGGCACCTCCCCACACCAGGATTGGAAAGCGCTCCATCAGCCAGAGGATGATCGCGCTTCCGGCGATGACGACGGGGATGCTGATCGACAGGCCGATGATGAGCAGAACGTACTGGCCTTTTGCCACCGCAGCGACGGCGATGACGTTGTCCAGGCTCATGACGATGTCGGCAATCACGACGATGCGCACGGCACGCCAAAGGTCCTCTGCCGCTTCGGTGGTGCCTTCCTCGTCATGCGCCTGCGGTGCCAGCAGCTTGATCGCGATCCAGATGAGGGCCAGTGCGCCGGCGAGCCGCAGATAGGGGAGCGTCAGCAGCACGGAAAACACGGCGGTGAAGGCGATCAGCAAGACAGAGGCAACACCCGCGCCGATGACCATGCCCCATAGCCGCTCGCGCGGGGGCAACTCGCGGCAGGCCAGAGCGATCACCACGGCATTGTCGCCGGACAGGAGAATATTGATCCAGATGATCTGGACCACCGCGATCCAGAACTGGGGCGTCGCCATGCTCGCCATCAACGCATCCATGCAGCACTCCCAAGCTCGGCACGGTGGCGCCGGTCCAGATTTTGTTGCCTTGTGACCTTGCGTCCAGGGTATGCGAGGCCCGCTGCGGCTGACAAGCCGCGCTTGAGAGGGTTGCATTCAGCATGAAATCGGTTCCACGCGATCGCCTTTGATTTTGCACATGATCCTGTCCGAAAAGTCTGCAACTTTCCGGGATCATGCGCTGGCGCAGGCCGGGGACACGGCCATCGGCAGGATGCCATGTCACCCCACGATCTCGTTGCCGGAAAAAAACTGGCTGATCTCGCGCGCCGCAGTGTCGCTCGCATCGGAGCCGTGAACGGAGTTTTCGCCGATCGACCTCGCGTGAAGCTTGCGAATGGTGCCCGCCGCCGCCTTTGCCGGATCGGTGGCGCCCATCAGGTCGCGATAGCTCGCAATCGCGTTGTCGCCTTCAAGCACCTGGACAACAACCGGCCCGGACACCATGAAGTCGACCAGCTCGCGAAAAAAGGGACGCTCCCGGTGCACCCCGTAGAAGGTCTCGGCCTGCTCGCGGGTGATGCGCACCCTCTTTTGCGCCACGATCTTCAAGCCGACCTGTTCGATCATCGCATTGATCGCACCGGTGAGGTGGCGGGCGGTGGCGTCGGGCTTGAGGATAGAAAATGTGCGCTCGATCGCCATGGGCAGTCCTCTCCATCGGCCGGCCTTTATGGCCGGGCTTATAACGGCGGGGTCCCGACCGGCAAGGCGCTGCAAATGCGAGGCAATCGGATCGGTACCGTGGCATGATCACCTTGCGTTCTCACAGGATCGCAGGGACTGGCGCATGCCTGGAAAGGGGCGGTATTGGTTCGAGCAAGAAGTCCAGGCCGCACGCGTGCGACCTTCATGTCCTCCTTTGGGACACCGCAAATTCGCCATCTCTTGCAACGCGCCGTTTTGCCGAACGCGCGGTTCTGTATGCTCGCGCGGCACGCGCCTATGATGGGACGGCCCGAGTTGGCCGGACCTTGTGGCCTTTGACAACAGGCCGGCATTCATTCACCTGAGTGGCGCAGGAGGCTGGAGGGCTAGATATGCGATTTATCCTTGGATTGGTGCTCGGCATTGTTCTGACAATCGGCGGCGCGTATCTCCACGACAGTATGGAGTCCGGGGGATTGAAGCCGCTGGTGTATTGGGACAATGTCCGCGATCTTGAGCAGTCGAGCGTCGATTATGTCAGGACGCAGTTCGATCGCCTGGTGAAATGGGCAACGTCGAATAACTAGAGCGGGATGCGTTCAGGTTGAGTTGCCTCCCGCTCGATTATCATTGATTTTGCGCATGATCTTGTCCGAAAAGTCTGCAACTTTGCGGGATCATGCGCTAAATGAGAGCGTATTCCGATCGGATGGAATCAAATGGATCGGTAGGGGCGGCGACACGCCTACACATGCCGTGCACCACCTGGATTACTCAAGAGGCGGTGCTGCCCACGCTGTCGGAGCTGTGAAAATGGCCGACCGCGCGGCGCTTCGATATGACCGGAATCCGCGTCTAAAGCGGTTCCCTTCCGATTTGAATCGGAGGGATTCCCAGAAGGTCGGCGATGAGGGATTGTTTGCGCATTGATTCTCTTTACGGATGGGTGCGCGGTGCCGAAGGCTTATTCTGGGGACCTGCGGGAACGCGTTATCGAAGCGGTGGAGGCGGGTGCGTCGCGACGCGAGGCGGCGGAACGTTTCGAGGTAAGCATGGCCTCGGCAATAAAGTGGCTGCAGCGCTGGAACGAGAAGAAAAGCGCCGCGCCGAAACCGCGCGGCGGAAGCATTTCGCCGCTGGAAGAATTCGCGGCCGAGATATTGGCTCTCATTGCGCGAACAGCCAGACCTGACCTTGGTAGAGACGGTTACCGCACTGCGCAAGCGGCGGATTAAAACCAGCCGCAGTGCGCTTTGGCGTTTTCTCGATCGACACGACATCACTCTTAAAAAAAAGCCTGCAAGCCGCCGAACGACAGCGGGCGGATGTGGCGCGAGCACGCCGGCGGTGGATACGAGAGCAAGGCATGCTTGATCCCGCCCGGCTGGTGTTTATCGACGAGACCGCGGTCAGCACCAACATGGCGCGTCTCAGGGGGCGGGCTCCACGTGGCGCCAGGGTGATCGGCACTGTTCCGCTTGGAGCATGGGAGACGATCACCTTCGTGGCCGCCTTGCGCCACGATAAAATGACCGCCCCGATGGTGATCGAGGGCGCCATGAACGGAGAAATGTTCCTCGCCTATGTCGAGCAGTGCTTGGTTCCCACGCTCCGGCGCAATGACATCGTCGTCATGGATAACTGCCGCATCCACTTGGCTGCCGGCGTTCGACGAGGCGATCGAGAAAGCGCGGGCGACACTGCGCTACCTGCCGAAATACTCGCCCGACCTCAATCCGATCGAGATGTCTTACAGTAAATTCAAGACATTCCTGCGCAAGGTCGCGGCGCGAACGGTCCCGCGGCTCAACCGAGCAATTCGCTCGTTCATCCCACAGCTCGGTCCTCAAGAATGCGCCAACTATTTCACGCATGCAGGCTATGCTTCAATATGATCGGAATCCGCTTTAGTGTAGCGATACCATGAAACCAGTCGCTTCCGAACGATGGTTGATCTCTGCGAAACCCATCGATTCTCGGCCTCTCAGATGGGTTTCGCTACCGCTCAAGCGAGCTACAGCTCTGTGCGATTTGGATTAAAAGTTCGGAGCCGCCGGCATAAGCGGCGAGGCAAGCGATCCGGGATCGGCGCTGAAGCGAATGCGGCAGAACTGGCGAACGACATCGAAAAAGCATCACATTGCGGCCTAACTGTCGCGCAAACTCGTTGCCGATGCTTAATCATCCGGGCGCAGCGTTGTTCGAGAGCGCAACAACCGGGTGAAGATCGTTCGCAAAGGATGGTCTTGGGGCGAGTTGGGGGGCGACGATGACAACATGCGCGCGCAAGCGCATGCCGAGTTATTGTCTTGCGGCAACACAGACCGCCGTACACCGGTCGGACCGGCAGGTTGCCTGCATTCCGTTGCCGACCTTCGGTCTCCAAATCAAAGGGAATGAGGGGCGCTGTCACGCAACGCCGTGACGCAATCGCCTGTTGCGTTCTTATGTAGCGTCATATGGGGGGTTCAATGCGTGCGGCGGCTCTTAGGGGAGAAGCAGTCGGAAACTCGAACGACACGCCCGAACCAATGCGGATGAAGTCCGGCGGACCGCGAGCTGCTCCCGGCCGAGACGCCGTGGCCTCAATTCGAATGCACCAATCGCTCACAGCGTTGCTGCAAGAAGCTGGCATGGTGGACCCGGGCGGGACGAGGCCCGCCGCGAACCTCGTTCTGATGGAGGACGAGGAAGGGGTTGGCGAAAACGCAATTGATCCCGAAGTGGCCCGGTCGGCTGATACGGAAAGCACCGTTTCCTTTGCCCAAGGGGCTGGGGGCGCAGAACATGAATGCGATGAGTCGCAATTCCTGACATATGCACCGAAATGGGCGCGAGATCGCGCGGCCCGTGATCGCCTCCGCACGGAGACGGAGGAAACCGCAGTCCATCCGACCCCTTGTTCGTCTGAAAAGAAAACGGAGCCGGGGGACTTGGATTCGTCTGAAACGATGGAAGAGTTCCGCGGATCGAGCCGAGGAAAGGGGAGCCGAGACGAGCGGTAGGAGGCAATCCATGCATCGACGCTCGAACGCTCCGCTCATCCCGCCGCGCCCCAAGCCGCTGTTTGCATGGTTGCGCAAAAAGACGTGGCCGACTTTCGAGGGCGATGTTTGCATCGTGGAGTTGCGAGCGCGCCTCGCGCTTGCCGCGGAAGAACTCCCGGAGCCGCGGCCCGACTTCTCGCACAAATTGCGGGTCGGCCGACGCCGCCGCTTGGTGTCGTGCGTGGTCCTTGCCGCTTGTGCCCTTGGCTTCGACTGGCCCGCGCGTCCGCCAAGTCTACGCGTCGACGCCGCCGGTCCTCCTTTCGGAACCCACCTCCGTTCTGACGACCGTTATGCCCGTTGCGGCGCCCGATTTTGGCCGCGACCTCCCGCCGACTTTTCCGTTATCGCGACATCGCACGACGAAAGCGTCGCAGCCAGCATCGGTTGGCGTCATCGGCGCCGAACCGATCGGCGAAGATCGATCGGCTGCCGCCGCGGTGTCGCTCGCCGCGGCCCGCTCACCGAATGCCGCCGCTCACCCTGACGAGAGAGACGGCAAGACGGCAGGATGGCGCAGGCTGCCACGCCGACAGCTCCTTCGGTGGCCGAACCAGTGGCAGATTCGGACGAGAACGCGGCGCTGCTCGCGCGCGGCCGTGCTTCCCTGTCGACGGGCGACGTCGCCGCTGCGCGCCTCGTCTTGCGCCGGGCCGCCAATGCCGGCAATGCGCAGGCCGCTCTCGCGCTCGGCAGTTCCTACGACCCGAATGTGCTGAAGCGTCTGCACGTGTTCGGGGTCAACGGCGACCTGCTGCAAGCGCGGGAATGGTACCGTCGGGCCGCAGAACTCGGTTCGGCGGAGGCTCCTTCCCGCCTCGATCAACTGGCGCAAACGGATCGTTAGAAATCAGCGCGTGGCGAACCGATTGGCCGGGATTGGAGCGACCGCGTGACCGGGGTGACAAGATTAGCCCGGATTATGCATGACGAGGGGCGTTTTTCCACGTTTGTTGGCGAATCGCATACGTTCGCTCCGACCGGCTGATCGGTTTTGGAGCAACTCGCGGTGCGACGCGTCGGTGTTGATCTGCCGTGAGCGGCGGCGACGGCGGGCATCGCGCCCCGGGGGCTCATGGACCGGATGGCATCAGGCCGAGCGCGACGGTGCGGAACAGCACGCGCTGAGGGCAACTCGTCGGCAACTGAATGCGAATACGCGCGATATGTTCGATCACCCGGGCGCCGATTTTGATCAGACGCTCGCGGATGGTGGCAAACTCGGCGGTCGCCAGCGGGTCTGTTTGCGGAATGGCTGAGCGCACGGCGTGCATCAGCCAGAACGCGGCGGTGTGCAGAGCGAGCCGCACCTGGTTGGCGGTCGCGCTGTGACACGACATGCGATCGGACGCCAGCTGCGCCTTGTGCAGCTTGATCAGGTTTTCCATCTGCCCGCGCTGGCAGTAGACATTCTCGTAGAGATGCCGCGCCGAGCCCTTGAGCGAGGTGACGATGTAGCGGATGTCGACCTCCTGGCGCATGCCGGTTGAGGTGACCGCCTCGCCGGTGTCAGGCTGCAGCGAGCATTCGAGCCGCGCCACCACTTTGCGCGGCCGTGTCCAGCTGCCGGCCTGATAGATGAAGCTTGCATAGGAGCGCAGCTTGGTGTGGCTGCTCTTGGCATGATGGAAGCGCAGATTGTCGGCGGTCTCGGCTGCCAGCGCATCAAGCGCGGCGTTGCCGGAAAGGCCGAAAATATAGTCGGCGCCGTTGTCCTCCGCCCATTCCATGGCTTCGACGCGCCCATAATGACTGTCACCGCGCCACACCATGCGGGTGTGCGGCCAATATTCCCTCAGGTGCTTCGTCACATGCTTGATGACGGTGCACACCTCGGTGCCTTTCGGGGTTCGCGCCGGGCGTAGAATCGCGGCGACCGGTGCGCCGCTCGCCGCATGATAGATGTGCATTGACGCAAAGCCGCGTTCGTCCTGATGCGCGTTCCAGAACGCCAGTTGCTGGCCGCCATGCGCGGCGCAGAAGGTGTCGTCGATGTCGAGTATCGCCTGCTTGCCCGGCTTCACCGTCGCGCCGACCTGGTCGATGAGGGCTGCGCAGAGCCGCGCCGCTTCGCTCTTTGACGGCGTATTCTCCAGGCGGCTGATCGTCGATTGCGAGGCGAGAGCTGCACCGCTGTCCGGACAGCGCCCGACCGCGACCTTCATCAACGGATCGTGGCGCAGGCGGTCGAGGTCGATCGCATCCTTGTGACCGCAAGCGATCGCCGCGGTGCGCGCCATGACCATCTCAAACATCGCGTGGCGGATGCGATCGCCATCGCGTCGATCCGGCATCGCCTCCGCCAGCCGTCGGCAAACACCAAGCCTGCGCTCCGCCTCGCGCAGCAACAGCAGTCCGGCATCGGAAGATTGATTGCCGCCGGCAAAATCGACTGTGAGTTTCTTACGGCGCACCGCTGGCAGGTCGAAGGGAAGCAGCGTATCGTCAGTCATGGCGGCTGTGGCGCAGGGTTGATACGCGAGGCAACTTGTCGGAACAACAACTTGTCTAAGTGAATCGGCCGTTTCCTGCCACAGTCGCCGCAAAACTTTCAGCCCTCATGCATAATCCGGGTTAGAACGATGATACCCGCTTTATTTGGAAGCCGCGCCTGCATGCGCACACAAATCGCGCGAAGGATCCCGAAAACACGTCGCTGAGAGTTCGCGTTCAAGCTGCGTTTCAAAAATGAAACTGCG
Source organism: uncultured Alphaproteobacteria bacterium (assembly GCA_963844635.1). Taxonomy (GTDB): domain Bacteria; phylum Pseudomonadota; class Alphaproteobacteria; order Rhizobiales; family Xanthobacteraceae; genus JAJPKK01. The sequence goes on along the minus strand of CAWJPD010000003.1, from coordinate 862,504 downwards.
CTCGAGTCTTCCTCCCGAAATATCGGTTTGGCGGCGACCGCCTCGGCACTTGGATTGAAGGTCGCGGGCGTTCCCCTGCCGCTTTTGGAGAAGTTCCGTACGATATCCGCACTGAAACAAGCCCCGAAATTCGGCTTGCCTGCGTCAGAGATTCAGTATTGAGTTCGCGAATTACCAGGGAGGATCCGTCATGAATACAAAGTTGACTTGGCTCCTGCTGATGTCGGCGGCCATGGTGTCGCCCGTTGCAGCGCAAGATGCCAAGAGCTTTCTCCAAACCGCCGACAAAGCGATGGGCGCCGGCGGCGTGAGGTCCGTTACCTACTCGGGCAGCGGCACCATGCGGTATGTCGGACAGAGTTTCGACCCCAACGGTGATTGGCCGCGGGCGCCGATGACCTCCTATACGAACACGGTTGATTACGGCAGCAAGTCTTCGAAGGAGGACTATTCGGTTGATGTGGCCAAGAAAGACCGTGGCGGTGGTCTCGCCCAGCCGCACTCGACGGAGTTCGTGAGCGGCAACTACGCCTGGAATTTGAATGGGCAAGGGCAACCTAATCCCCAGCCGGGCGCTGCCGAACTTCGCCAGTTCATGATCACCATCAGCCCTTACGGATTCATCAAGGCTGCGCTTGCCGCGAACGACGCGACTCTTGAGACGCGGTATTTCAACCGTCTCGACAAGACGATGAAGGTTGTCGGCTTTTCTGCTGGAAAATATTGGATCACCGGCGAGTTCGGCGACAATAACCTGCTGGACCGGGTGATCACGACGTTCCCCAATCCGTTGCTGGGCGACATGGCGATCGAGGTCCGCTATACCGACTGGAAGGATGTGGGCAACGGCACCAAGTTCCCGTTCCATATCCATGCGCACCAGGGTGACTCCACTCTCCAACCGGCAGGACGCAACTGGTTTGACGTGCGCGTGACCGATGCAAAGGTGAATTCCGGAGATGCCGGCGTAGCAGTGCCGGATAACGTGCGCAACGCGCCCGCTCAGCAAGTCCGCGTCACCTCGCAGAAGTTGGCCGACGGCGTATGGCTGATCGGTGGCGGCTCGCACAATAGCCTGGCGGTCGAATACAAGGACTTCATCACGGTCATCGAAGGGCCGTTGAACGACGAACGTTCGAACGCGGTGATCGCGGAGACGCACAAGGTCATTCCCAACAAGCCGATCCGCTATCTCGTCAGCACGCATCATCATTGGGATCACAGCGGCGGCATCCGCGCCTTCGTGGCGGAAGGCGCGACCGTGATCGCGGACGAACGAGACAAGGATTTCTACCAGAACGTGGTTCTTGCGCCGCAGTCGCGGACTCTCGAACCCGACCGGTTGTCGAAATTCCCGTTCGCCAAGACAGGTCCAGGCACACTTGCGCTGCAGACCTTCGCCGACCGATACTCGATCGGCGACGGAACGCAGACGATCGAGCTCTATCACGTCGACGGACTCAACCACGCCGCCGATATGTTGATTGCGTACCTTCCGCAATCGAAGATCCTGGTCAACGCCGACCTCTATGGACCGCCGCCCGCAGGCGGAAATCTTCAAAACGTCAACGAGAACGCAGTCGTGCTGTTCAGAAACGTGAAACGGCTGAAGCTCGACGTCGCGCAGCATGTGCCGATCCACGGCAATCCCGGTGGGAACGCCGACTTCGAACGCATCGTCGGGCCGGTCGCCGCACGGGCGCCCGCTGCTGGGGATGGCGGCTGAGAACGAAGCGCTTCTCATCGCTTAATGATTGGCGAGTTGGCACGGGCGAGGCGGGAAGCCTCGCCCGTAATTTTTCGTTGATCGCAGGCCGTCAACATCGCGGGAGGCGGCGCCCGCATCTGCACATCGATTGTCGGGGGCGCTCTTTGCCACCTGCATTGGCCGCGCGTCAGAGCCGCCGCTTTCGACGCATCAGGTTTCCACCGATCGAGCGGCGCCGCTTTATGATTTGACCTGATGCGGCCGCCGGCGATAGGTTTTGCTGCCCGAGACTGCGGACGCACGGTGCAATTTCCAAGTATTCCAAGGAGCCAAAAAAGATGAAAACCTTGTATGGGGCGGTGTTCACCGCGGCGATGCTGGCATTGCTTGCTCCGGCGGCACGGGCCAGGGGCAGCCGCCGCCGGAGCCGGCGACGCTGGCTGTCACTTACGTCGAAGTCGTTCCGTCCGGCCGCGGCGAGGCGGAAATGCTTCTCAAGCAATTGGCGACGGAGAGCCGCAAGGAAGCCGGCAATCAACGCTTCGACATTCTTCAAGAGAACGACCGCACCACGCGTTTCGCGATCCTGGAAGGGTGGAGCAATCCCAGCGAAGCTTCAGCGCATCTGAACGGCGCGGCGGTCAAGCAGTTCCGCGACAAGCTGAAGCCGGTCATGACCGGCTACTATGACGAGCGGCCAAGCGTTCCGACCGTTGGACCATCAGGGGCAAAACCGACGCGAGGCGCGCTTTTCGTCCTCACCCATGTCGACGTGATTCCGCCACGGCGGGATGCCGCCATCGCGATGTTCAAGAAACTGGCAGAGGATGCGCGCAAGGAGCCGGGGTTCGAGGACTTTGAAGTATGGCAGCAGAACAATCGGACCAATCACTTCACATTCGTCGAAGTGTGGAAGGATGTGGCCGCGCTCGATGCCGAGGCGGCCAAGGCCGATACCCGTGAGTTTCGCGACAAGCTTGGGGCGATGGCCGGCGCACTTTATGATCAGCGGCTCTATCGCGAAATCCAGTGAGCAGGACGGCTGCATTTATCGCTATCGGCGTCCTTCCAGGGCGCCGGAGCCGGCGAAGGCGAACCCGGAATCCGGCGTCAGTACCACTGCCGGAATCCAGGTTCTCGCCGTTGGGCTTCGGTGAACGGCTCAGCCCCGGAATGGTGCAATGAACGGTGAAGTCGCGGCAGGCGGTTGGCGGTGACGCCGCCTTCCCGTTCGTCACCTGTCGGCCCGCTCGGACCAAGCAGCCGCGACCATCGTCACCGGATCATTAAATCTCGGAGGAACAAGACATGCGGCGCAGAATGCTGCTCGCGATCGTCTCCCTCAGCGCTTGCCTTGTCGCTCCCGACCTGGTGCAAGCTCAGCGGGCCCAACAGGACGAAGGTGCGGCCTTCGTCGTCACATTCATTGAAGTGGGGGCGTCTGAGACGGCCGCGGCGGCGAAACTCCTCAAGGACGCTGCTGATGCGAGCCGCAAAGAGCAGGGCAATGTCCGTTACGAGGTGCTGCAACGCGACGATTGGCAAAGCCATTTCGCTATCCTCGAGGTCTGGCGGGACGCTAGGGCATTCAACATCCACGCCGGCGGCCCGGCGATGACGCAATTGCGTGCGGACCTCAAGTCGATTGAGACTGGTCATTATGACCAACGGCCCGGCCTTAACGTAGGTGGGGGGCCCGAGAAGCCGGAGGTGACGCCTGGGGCCACCTACGTCATCACCCACGTGGACGTAACCGGCAACACCAAGGACCCCGCTATCGTCATGCTGAACAAGCTGACCGAAGAAAGCCGCAAGGAGCCGGGGGCGGAACGCTTCGAAGTGTGGGAACAGGCCAATCGGCTCAATCACTTCAACCTGAACGAGGTTTGGGCGAACCGGGAAGCCTACGAAGCGCATATCAAACACGCCGGAACCAAAGAGTTCCGCGAGAAGATCGGCCCGACTCTGGGGGCGCTCTATGATGCGCGCGTCTATCACGTCATCCGGTAGAACGCCTCGACCTGCTGACGGCAGGGAATTCGGTACCGCATGATGCCGAAAAGTTGCAGACTTTTCGTACAAACATCATGCGTAAAATCAAAGAGATGCGAGGGGGAAGCGATTTAAGGTAGACGCATCCCGCTCTAGTGCGAGGCCTCGCGGACGCTTCGCGCCGAACGATGGTTGAGTTCCACGGCAATGGCGCGCTTGTCGAAACGCGTCCCACTCGCCTCGTCTTCGATCAGCAGCGCCGTGCGTCCGGTATTCTTCACGTGCCCAGCCCACGACAAGGCCTCGTCAAGACTTGGGAATTCCTTGAACAGGAGGCGTTCCTTTTCAAGCGGCGACGGGGTCTCAGCGCCCTGCGGCCCGCTATAAACTCTGAACGTCATGACGAACTCCTCGCAAACTCCGCGATCCATCCCACCGATGCTCCTGGATAACCGCTCAGTTCGCCAGAGGTTGCGATCCCATCACGCAAAGAAGGCGCCAAACCGCGGAGGGGCTGGGCACCGCAATGTGGTCGCTCGGCGTGCGCCCCCGCTTTGGACTCTACCGGCGTATACAGCAGGGTACTCGTGATCGCCGAAGCCGCGGAGACCTTCAGGATGGGGCGGCAGGCGCCAAGCCGCATTACCAGACGCTCCGCGGGCCATGGAGGCCCAAGCTGCACAAACTCAGGAAGGATGACCGCGAATGTCGCTCGAACTTACCTTGCTCATCTGGTCCACGGCGCTCGCCTTCGTGCAAATGTTGATCGCCGCTTTGGCAGCCGCACTGGAGGTCGGGGTGCCGAGGCTCGTCGGCAACCGCGAGAACCTGCAGCCGATGACGGGCTGGGCGGGTCGAGCACAGCGTGCCTACAAAAACATGCTTGAATTCCTGCTGATGTTCGCCATCCTCGTCCTGGCGCTCGAAATCGCCAACCGGGATGACGAGTTGACCGGTTTGGGGGCACAGCTTTTTTTCTGGGCAAGGTGCGCATATGCCCTTGTTTATATCGTCGGAATCCCTTGGGTGCGCACGGCGGTATGGGCGGTTTCAATTGCCGGGCTCTTGCTGATCTTCACCCGGCTGATCTGATGGCCCATTTCTCTTTTTCCTCCCCCGGTTGCGGGGGATAAGGCGAACGCAGAGAGCCGGAGGGGGCGATTGACGCACAACGGCGTCGCCGTGTTTGAGAACAACCTCCCCCCTCACCGCCTTCGACGGGCTCCTCGGGTCTCCCTTCACATCCGGAACACGCCGAACCGACTTTCCGGGATCGGTGCATTTAACGTTGCGGACAAGGCGAGCGCGAGCACCCGTCGCGTTTCCGACGGCGCAATAATACCGTCGTCCCAAAGGCGGGCGGTTGCGAAATAGGGGCTTCCCTCCACCTCGTATTGTTCGCGGATCGGCTGCTTGAAATCCCGCTCCTCGGCTTCCGACCACGCGCCGCCCGCGGCCTCGATATTTTCCCGCTTCACAGTCGCGAGAACGCTTGCGGCCTGCTCACCGCCCATCACGGAGATGCGCGCATTCGGCCACGTGAACAGGAAGCGCGGTCCGTAGGCGCGCCCGCACATCGAATAATTGCCAGCTCCGTAGGAGCCGCCGACGATCACGGTGATTTTTGGCACCCGCGCGCAGGCAACCGCGGTCACCATTTTGGCGCCGTCCTTGGCGATACCACCGGCCTCGTAGCGGCTGCCGACCATGAACCCTGTGATGTTCTGCAGAAACAGCAGCGGCAAGCGGCGTTGGCAACACAGTTCGATGAAATGCGCGCCCTTGAGCGCGGACTCGGAGAACAGGATGCCGGCATTGGCGACGATTCCAACCGGAATACCTTCAATGTTACCGAAGCCGGTCACCAGTGTGGTGCCGTAGAGCTCCTTGAACTCGTCGAACTCGGAGGCGTCGACCAGGCGCGCGATGACCGCGCGAATATCCAGCTGGCGCTTCGGATCGGCGGGCACGATACCGTCGAGCTCGGACACGTCGACGGCGGGAGGACGCGGCGCCGTGCGCGCGAGATCGCTACGCTTGCGCATGTTGAGATTGCCGACAATTCGCCGGCAAATCGCGAGCGCGTCGGCGTCGTCAGCAGCCAGGTAATCAGCGACGCCGGAGCGGCGAGCATGAACTTCGGCACCTCCAAGGTCCTCCGCGGTCACGACCTCGCCGGTTGCCGCTTTGACCAAGGGCGGGCCGCCGAGGAAAATCGTGCCCTGGTTGCGAACGATGATGGTCTCGTCGGACATCGCGGGGACGTAAGCGCCCCCCGCCGTGCACGACCCCATGACTGCGGCAATCTGGGCGATGCCAGCGGCGGACAGATTGGCTTGATTATAAAAAATGCGGCCAAAATGCTCGCGGTCGGGAAACACATCGGTCTGTCGCGGCAAGTTGGCGCCTCCGGAATTGACGAGATAAATGCACGGGAGGCGATTTTCGAGCGCGATCTCCTGGGCGCGCAGATGTTTTTTGACTGTCATCGGATAATAGGTACCACCCTTGATCGTGGCGTCATTCGCAACGATCACGCATTCCGTTCCCTCCACCCGGCCGATGCCGGTGATCAGCCCCGCACCGTGAATAGAATCCTTGTACATGCCGTTTGCTGCAAGCGGCGACAATTCCAACAGGGGGCTGCCCGGGTCGATCAATCGCAGGACCCGCTGTCGCGGCAAAAACTTGCCCCGCGCAACATGCCGCTCGCGAGCGCGCGCAGGCCCGCCTTGAGCGGCCTCGGCACGTCGTGCGGCGAGTTCCTCGACGAGTTCGCCCATGCGCGCGGCATTGCCTTGCCATTCCGCGCCCGATCGGTCGATCACGGAGTGGAGTATCCCCATCCCTGCCTCCGTCGGTCGCGGAATCCGGCGCGCAGGCGGTTTCGCTGCGCTCACCTTCCCCTCAAGCACCTATAACGCGGCGAGCGACCGGCCCTTCCCGCCCTCCGGGCCCGCATCGACGAGCCTGCGCGATGGCAGATCGTGTGCGGAAACGCGAAGGCCCGCGGCTCAAGTTCTCGGGAGGTCGATCATCTCGATCGCGGCGCGACCATTGGCGCCGTAAGGATTGCCAAGCGATTCTTCAATTTCGAGGTGGGCATAGTTCTGCGCCTCGATCAACTTCACCTGTTTGCCGGCCGTCTTAAGCGCGGCAGCGAAGGTACGCCCTTGACGCTGGAATTCCGGCGTCTCAAACGTGCCGTAGGTGACACTTATGGCCGCGCGAACCTGATCCAGGTGACGGATCGGGCTCATGGCGTGCTCCATCGCATCATCGAAATCGATGTAGCTGCGCCGCCACGACAGACGCACCGGTCGCAAATCGTACATGCCGCTCATGCACAATCCGCCGCGGATGGTGTTGGGCGGCAGGCCAAAATCTTTCTCCCAGTCGGTGGCAAGAGCGACCCCGCAGAGATGGCCGCCCGACGAATGTCCACCGATGAAGAGCCGGTCGTGGTCGCCGCCGAAACTCGCGGCGTTGCGGTGGACCCAGGCGATGCCCCGTCGCACTTGGTCGGCCATGATGCGGAGATCACCGCCGGCCTCGAGCACGTTCACAAAATCGAGCGCGATGTAGTGGACGCCGCGATCGACAAACAACTCCGCGGCATAGGCGCTGCGTCGCGCCGAGCCGGTGCGCCACGTGCCGCCATGAATGTAGACGAAGATCGGCCCCCCCTCGCGCCCCGCATCGTAGATGTCGAGCCTTTCGTTGGCGGTCGGGCCATAGGCAAGGCGCCGGGGTTCGCCGAGTCGCGCGCGAGCGATCTCGCTTGCCGACCGGAGGCGGTCGCCGACCTGTCCCATAAGCGGCTCATACGAGGAATTGTTATAGGCTGCATCGAGTTCGACTTGGTCGTAATCCATGAACACGAGCGGCCCGCGTTCATGAGGCTCTGGGCCGAGGCGGCATGCATCGGCAAAAGCATGCTCGGAGGGCAGCACCACACTCGCCCCACCCGTTGCGGCGACGCCGAGCACACTTCGGCGGCTGATCGATCGTGACGCGAGGCGGAATTCATTCTGCATTGTGTATCCTCCCATGCGGCCGAAACCGGCGTGTTCTTGAAGCCGCCGCTCGGCCGCAGAGAGGCGTAGCACGAAAATTCTCACGGGCCGGAATGAAGGGTGGGTCGAGGTCTGGTCCAAGTCCGGTTGCGGTCAGGCGGAGGGAATCGATGGGAATCCATATTCAGTGTCGTTGCGAGCACGGATTTCGCCCCTGCTCCCCTTATTTTCCCCAATCGGAGCCGCCTTCTTTGTGTCACATTTGCAACACCGCCAAGAAATTCAACAGCGGGACAATGCGTGACTTGGCTCCCGGAACGAAGGTCATGCGCGTGGCCCGGCTGCCGGCGGGCACGCAAGCAGCATTCAGGAAGCGACATAAAGATTGGATATATCAGCAATATTCTGACGGCGGCCGCGCCTGTTCAATGCCAAACTCCGCCACGTTTCGCGGGGCGGCAGCGGGTTTTCCCACCGGGAATGCTCCTCGCGGGCGATTTGACAAGATGGCATCGCAATCTTTAGCATTTCCTTAACAGGCCAGGGGGGACAAGCGATGCGATCGGTATGGCTGATTGGCGCTGCGGCTGTGATCGGGGTAGCGACGGGGCCAGTTTTTGCGGCCGACATGCCGATGTTCAAGGCCCCTCCGCCCTACGTCGACAATTGGTCCGGCTTCTATGTCGGCATTGAAGGCGGCGGCATGGGTGGCGACACCTATATCACGCATGGCTCCGGCGATCCGGTTTATTCAAATTTTCCTGGAGTGTCGGAGGTTGCGCCGTATAACATCAAGGGCGGCTTCGCCGGCGCAATGGCGGGCTATAATGTGCTCTGGGGCAGCGCATTCCTCCTCGGCGTTGAAGCCGATTATTCCTTGTCCTGGGCTAAGGGGACGCAACCCGATATTGCTCCGTTGACGAGGGTCGTCTCGCCGTTCGGCGTCAATGACACCGTTAACATTCGCAGTTTTGGCACACTGCGCGCTCGCCTGGGCGCCATGGCGTTTCCGGACTTTCTCGTTTATGTGACGGGCGGCGGAGCCGCTGCCATCGAGAGTCTCGAACAGGATATCGCATCTCCAACGTTCTCTCCAAATCCCGGCGCTACTGCCGCCACCGGCGGTCCCCTTAACCCCACAATTCCGGGCGCCTCCGCATCCATAGCTCAGACCAGGGATTTATGGGGTTGGACGGTCGGTGCAGGCGCGGAATACAGGTTCGCTCCCAATTATACGCTCAGGCTCGAGTACCTGTTCGCTGATTTTGGTCCGTCAACGTTCATCTCGCCTGCAATGGCCGCATCGCAAACACCTTTCATCTTCCTTGCAAACAACCAAGTGAAGAACGAGCAAAATATAGTGAGGGTGGGAGTGACCGGAAAGCTCGATTTCTCGTTCCTGACCGGCCGGTAAGTCAGTCACCAAATTAGGTCGCGTCGACGGCGCGTTTTCCTGTTTTCCTGCGGGCTGCGAGCCGGCCCGCGGGAATTATTTCGCCGGCAATGACTAACGAACCATCGTAATGACGGCCTTTTCCGGGCCGTCGGACCGCAGGAATTCTGAAGGCTCGGCCGCTTTATACCCGGCAGCACGAACGAATTCGCATGGCGGCGCGCGTCTTGTGGAAGGCAAATAAAACTCACACGCCGTCAGCTTCTGCGTTCCGTTCTCCCGCGCATTACGCAACCGGCTCCAACGCGAGTTGAAGACTGAACGGGCCATCATCCGGGGGGTTGGGTCACCTGGAGCGGGATGCGTTCAGGTTAAATCGCCTCCCCGCTCGATTATTATTGATTTTGCGCATGATCTTGTCCGAAAAGTCTGCAACTTTACGGGATCATGCGCTGTGCCGCGAACCGGCAGGCGCTTCAACCAACGGCTGGAAACGTTCTGAAGAGCGGATGAGCGCGCCCACGTGTCCCGACGGCGCGCGCTTGTCGGGCAGGGCCGGTTACGAACAATGCCACTCCGGCGGCCACGCCGACAGGAAAAGCAGACAGATAGGGCATGCACCGAGCCAAGTATCCACGCCACATCTCGGCCGCACCTCGACGTTTTCCTGGGCATTGATTTCGATGGCGCGCCGCGTCGCCGCCCGGCAGTGCGCCTCGAAGCGGATTCGCGGCTTGCCATGCAGCGCTCTGGCATCTGCTTCGGCAGCACAGGCCTGTGCGACGTCGTGAGCGCGGGCCTGCATCCCCACGCACAAGATTGCGACAGCGCTTAGCGCCGCCAGCGCAAGACAGGCACGCATTGAGAATCCCCCAGCGAATCGCAAGCTATAAGAGCACGTTCCGATCCGGGGTGAAAGTGTTCGCATTACGTACCGGTTATGATTACGTAGCTTTGAGGTCGACAAAAATGGTGCAACCGCCGCACGAGAAGAGCCGATGATTCCCCGCTATGCCCGCCCTGAAATGGCTGCGATCTGGGACCCTCAGACGCGCTACCGAATCTGGTTCGAAATCGAGGCCCATGCCACGGACGCGCTTGCCGATCTCGGCGTGGTGCCGGCGGAGGCAGCGCAGTCGCTCTGGGCCAAGGGCCGCAGCGCGAAATTCGACGTGGCACGAATTCGACGAGATCGAGCGCGAGGTCAAGCATGACGTCATCGCTTTTCTCACGCACCTCGCCGAGATCGTCGGGCCGAGTCACGGTTCGTCCACCAGGGCATGACGTCCTCGGACGTGCTCGACACCTGCTTCAATTTGCAACTCGTGCGCGCGGCCGATCTGTTGATTGCTGACGTGGACGCCGTGATGGCAGCCCTGAAGCAGCGCGCCTTCGAATACAAGATGACGCCGGTGGTCGGCCGCTCTCATGGCATTCACGCCGAGCCGACCACATTCGGCCTAAAGCTCGCGTCGGCCTATGCCGAGTTCTCCCGGGCGCGGGCGAGGCTCCTGGCCGCTCGCGCCGAGGTTGGGGTTTGCGCGATCTCCGGGGCCGTCGGTACCTACGCCGAGGTGGCGCCCACGGTCGAGGCACATGTGGCGAAGGCGCTGGGCCTCAAGGTCGAGCCGGTCTCGACGCAGGTCATTCCGCGCGACCGTCACGCCATGTATTTCGCCACCCTCGCCGTGGTTGCCTCTTCGATCGAGCGCCTCGCTACCGAAATCAGGCACTTGCAGCGCACCGAAATTGCGGAGGCCGAGGAGTATTTTTCTCCGGGCCAAAAGGGCTCCTCGGCGATGCCGCATAAGCGCAACCCGATCCTCTCGGAAAACCTGACCGGACTTGCGCGCATCGTGCGCGCCTATGTCACCCCGGCGCTGGAGGATGTTGCGTTGTGGCATGAACGCGATATCTCGCACTCCTCGGTCGAGAGGATGATCGGCCCGGACGCGACGGTGACACTGGATTTTGCGCTTTATCGCCTGGCCGGCTTGATCGAGCGACTGGTGGTCTACCCCGATAACATGAGGAAAAACCTCGCGCGACTCGGCGGTCTCGTCCACTCGCAACGCGTGTTGCTTGCGCTGACGCAGAAAGGCTGCACGCGCGAGGAGGCTTACCGGCTAGTGCAACGCAATGCCATGAACGCGTGGCAGCGGGGCGGCGACTTCGAAGCGCTGCTAAAAGCCGATCCCGATGTGATCAAATACCTAAGCCCAGCCGAAATCGCCGCGAATTTCGATATCGACTTCCACCTGAAGCACGTCGATATGATCTTCGCGCGCGTTTTCGGCTGATCGGGTCAGCAATCCCCGAATTGGAAGTTGCGTCTTATTCAGGGTTTTGCCCAAGACGGACTGGGCGCACCCCAGTCGGACTGCGGCGCTGGGCGGTCGCGATGTGACGCGGGGCCTCTGCCCGATCCGCCCTCGTCACCGTGGCGCGTCCGGCTCGCCGCGTGGCCACCGCCACGTCCGCATCACTGGCTTCAGCATAGGCGCCGAAAGGCGCGGGATAGGCCGGGCCACCATAGGCGTAACCTGAATCGTAGTAGTACCCGGCATACGGCTGATAATAGGGGTAGGGTGGGGGCGCGGCGACCACCGGGCCGGGTACAACAACCGGCGCGGGAGCGAGGGCGACCGGCCCATAGCCAAATCCCAGGAAATTCGCGTCGGCATAGCCCACAATGCCATTGACGTTAACCTGGCACCAGCCAGCGACACAGCCTCCGGCATCGATCGTCCACCCCGCCGGGATGATTTCGATGATCGGGTAAACAATCCCGGGGCCGGTTCGAAGGTTCAGATAATCCAGGACCCGCACAGGGCCCGCGGCCGCCCACGTCGTGGACAGCGCCATGATGCCCGCGCTCACGATGGAGCCTGTCACGAACTTCATACTTCCCTCCTGGCGAAACTTGGGGTTTGGATTGAACAAGACGATGCCCAATAGTACTCGACAAGAACGCGTTGCAAGTCTGCCGGTTCCAGTGGGGGCCGGTTTTGTCGCCTGTCATCAATTCACGGTAAATGCAGACGTTTTATTGTAGTCTCCGGAATTCCGCCGAAGGTTCAAAAGCCTCTCTCCATGTCGCCCCGGCAGCCAACCTTGCTCGTGTTCGATTCTGGCCTTGGTGGCATGACCGTATTGCGGGAAATCGTAAAAGCCCGGCCCGACGCCGCTTACGCGTATGTCGCCGACGACGCCTTCTTCCCTTATGGTGAGCGCAGCGAAGCCGACTTGATCGAGCGGGTCATCGCTTTGATGGAAAGACTGATTGCGGCGCACTGTCCTGATCTCGTCGTCATTGCCTGCAATACCGCTTCGACCCTTGTCCTGCCCTGTTTGCGAGCGCGCTTCCCGGTGCCGTTTGTCGGTACAGTGCCGGCCATCAAGCCCGCTTGCCTGGTCTCGATCTCCAAGCTCGTCTCGGTGCTGGGGACGCGGGCGACCGTCGCGCGTGAATACACGCACGCGCTGATCCACGAATTCGGTCAGGGTTGTGACGTCAATCTCGTTGGCTCGCCACAGCTTGCCGGTCTTGCCGAGCGGGCGCTGAATGGCGAAGACCCCGCCGATACCGACATTCTGCGCGAAGTGACGCCCTGCTTCATCGAAAAAGCGGGCCGCCGAACCGATGTGGTCGTGCTCGCCTGCACCCATTTTCCGTTGTTGCTGGAAAGACTTACCAGGCTCGCTCCGTGGCCGGTCGCGTGGGCCGACCCGGCTCCGGCGATCGCGAGGCGCGTGGCCGATCTCATCGCGACTCCGCCTGAGCCGGCGCCCCCCGTCCCGGTGTCGGTCGAGATAATTTTCACCTCCGGCAGGACACTCTCGCCCCCCGTCGCAGCCGCCCTTTTGCAATTTGGGATCGCCGCATCGGAAGGTTACGCCGCCGCCGAATGGAATTACCCTGCACGGGAGCGCCGATCGGGCGCGCGGGGCGTGTGATAAACTTGCTTTCCTGGAGCGGGAGCGTTCAGCTTGAATCGCCTCCCGCTCGGTTCTCTTCGATGTCGCGTATGATGTTGTCCGAAAAATCTGCAGCTTTTCGGGATCATGCGCCAAGAATTTTCGGCGCGCACCAATGCGGATTATCCGGGGACGCAAGGCGGTTGTATTCGGCGCTGCGTCAGGGATCGGCAGGGCCGTCGCCCTCGCGCTCGCAGCGGAAGGCGCAGATCTGTTTCTCGTTGACCGAGATGTCAGCGGACTCGCCAATCTCGAACGCGAGATCGCGCGACACGGCGTTTATGTCACGACCGCCGTTTGTAATCTTACCAACCCCCCGGAAATCTCCCGGACAACGAGCGTTATCCGGTCGAGATGGCGCGAGCTGAACATCCTGATCAACAGTGCCGGCCTCGCGCCTTATGGCGTGTTTCACCTCACGCCCGAGCAGGCCTGGCGGGACACAATGGCGGTTAACCTCCTGGCGCCGATGCAGATCGTGCATGAATTGATGTGCTCTTTGGTGGAAGCCGAGGAGGCGCACATCGTCAACATATGCAGCTTCATCGGCCTCGTTCCGATGAAAAAAATGCCTTCATACCAAGCAAGCAAATTCGGCCTGGTCGGCTTCACCTTGGCGCTCCGCAATGATTACCAGCGCCACAATTTCGGCGTCACTGCGCTATGCCCTGGCTTCGTGCGCACGCCGATGCTCGAAAATGCGACGGATCCGGAGCCGCACCGGCGGTCACCAAGCGTTCCCGGTTTCTTCTCGACGACGGCGGAACGGGTCGCGGCCCGAACCGTGGAAGCCATACGCCGCAATCGCGGCATTGTCCCGGTGACGGTGACGGCAAGGCTGCTGTGGTGGGCGATGCGGCTCAGCCCCGCCGTGGTCGGCTGGGTCGGCCGCGAGGGATGGCGTCGTCGCAAGGCAATCAAAATGCCCCCCGCGTCCAGGCGATGAGCCTCGCCCAGAAACCCGGTCGGCGAGCAGGGTTACCGTCGGCGGAATTGCTGGCGCGCCGGTGGCCTCGCGGCCGTCCCCACGCGATCATCCTTGTGGCGGAATATGATGCGACCCTTGTCCAGGTCGTAAGGTGACATTTCGACAATGACGCGATCGCCGGCAAGCGTTTTGATGCGGTTCTTTTTCATCTTTCCCGCAGTGTAGGCAATGATCTCGTGCCCGGTGTCGAGCTTAACCCGGTACCGGGTGTCCGGCAGGATTTCGGTCACCAGACCTTCGAATTCAATCAACTCTTCCTTTGCCATTCCACGTACTCCGGTCGATTAGCGAGATGCGTTCAAGTGATCGCTTCCCGCTCGAATCGCCATTGATGTTGCATATGATCTTGTCCGAAAACGCTGCAACTTCTTGGGATCATGCGCCGGCAAGCCGAGGCCACCGCAGCGGACCGGAATGCCGGCGGCGCGGTGATCCGTCGGAGCGATGTTTTGAACGCGCGCACAGCCCCAAACGCGACATCTCAACGGGGGCATGAGCCACTTCCTGCGCGCCGCCGCCAAAGGGGAACGAGTCCTCCCACGGATGGCCGAGCGAACCCGGTCGAGCAAGTGGCCTGACGGCGACAATACGGTTCATCAGCCCAACGGGTTCAGCAGGTTGGCCGATGCGATGGAATACGCCATCGTTTTTCTGTCGGCGCTTGCTGGACATCGGGCGCGCAAAAAACGGAGACAGCTTCGCCCGGCGGGACCGTCACGCAGGGTTTCGGCTCGGACGTAGTCCACCGGGTCATATCCGTGCATTTGGCACAAACCGCAGCGCCCGGCCATAGCGGCCCGGCCATCCGCTCACGCGCGCTATATGGCTCAAACCACGTCCATTTTCAAGCCGAACCCGGCTGGCGGCGAGCTGACGCGGCGCACCTCAATGGGGAAGGAGAGATTTACACGCCGTGGCCGCAGGACATGTCGATCGAACCATTCCGCCTCGGGAGCGCTTCGATTATCGTTGGATTGTTTGCCTCCATCGGGAAAGGCAGATAATTTCCAGGTGTCGCCGTTTCCCGGGTTTAACAAACGACTTGCATCTCACTGTCGTGGATCTCCGATCCATGACCTTCGGCTGCGAGGTTCCGCCCAATGAGTATGCGTATCGCGTTCGCCATCACCAAACTGTTCCCGGGCGGTGGACTGCAACGCGATTGCATCGAAATGGCGCGCGGGATCGGCCTTGAAGGTCATGATGTAACTGTCTTCACTTCTTTCAAAGATCCCAGCGATTTCGTCGACGACATTGCGGTCAGCGTGCTGCCCGTCAGGCAAAGCGCAAACCACCGTGTCCAGCAGGAATTCGCCGCCGCGTTCCGCTGGGCGGCATCGCTGAACAATTTCGACCTGACCGTCGGTTTCGACAAACTCACAGACCTTGATGTTTTGTACTGCGCCGATCCCTCGATTTTTTTTCGAATGATCAAGCATCGATACCTGTTCCTGATCTCGCGTTATCGCAGCTACCTCGAATTGGAGCGCGCCACTTTCGGTCCGGGGGGGCGGACGAGGGTGATGATGCTGAGCCATACGCAGCTCGATGAGTATTGGAACGCCTGGCACACGACCCCGGAACGCCTCTCGCTGTTGCCGCCGACGATTTCCCGCCTGCGGCGACATCCGGAATATCGCGTGAATGGCGTGCGTGCCGACTGGCGGGGCCGGTTATCGCTGGCGGCACGGGATTGGGTTTGGATCGCGGTCGGCGTGCAGGCTCACACCAAGGGCCTCGATCGCACCATTCGAGCACTTCGCGAGTTCACCGAGGCGAAACTGATCGTCGCCGGACTCTCCGAGACGAGCACGCGCGCGGCGCGCGCGATATCTGCGCAGGCAAGGCGTTACGGCATCGGCGATCGGATCATCTGGGTGGGGCACAGCGAAGCAATTCCGGAATTGATGGCGGCGGCCGATCTGCTGGTTCATCCGGCCCGTTATGACACCACCGGCACCGTTATTCTCGAAGCGATCGTGAACGGGTTGCCGGCGGTGACCACTTCGGCCTGTGGTTACGCGCAATATGTGGATGCGGCACAAGGGGGCATTGTCGTCAGCGAGCCGTTCGGCTTCAAAGCTTTCGTCGCTGCCCTCGAGGCGGCGGCCGATGCCGGTCGCCGCGTTCGCTGGTCGGCCTCGGCTGAGCAGTACGGGACGCAATCCTTCCTCTACGAAGGGCGCAAGCGTGCCGCCGACGCAATTCTTGAGATGGCATCGGAGCGCATCAGCAAGCGCCTGGCCGCGCGCGAAGCACGACCCGTTTCAGGCGAAGTCGTCTATCTCCACAACGCCTCGCGAAGCCGTAACCTGACTCCGCCTCGCTAGTGTTCCGGCACTGACGCTTGGCTCCCTTTCAACCGTCATCGCCCGGCTTGACCGGGCGATCCAGTAACCACCGGAGTGGCGTTTGAAAAGTATCGCTTTCCGCTGGCACTCATGTGGTTACTGGATGCCCCGCTTAAAGCGGGGCATGACACCCAAAGGGATTCAAGCGTTGGAGTCAGATCACTAGAAGCGGATTCCCGTCATATCGAAGCGCCGCGCGTAGGCTGGCCAAAATTCGCGCGCCGTCGGCCTGCCCACGGTTCGATTCTCAGTGGCGATCTTGCCCACGTGGTCGGCCAATCACTTGTAGCTTCGACGGTGTGGGCAACGCGCCGTTGTTGTACAAGTGACAGGTGGAGCGCCATTCACGGCCACCGTCACTGCGACGGTCGCCGCCATGCCGTCGCGAACGCGCGCCCCGGATGCAGCAAGGCGATTAGCAGCACGATCCGAGCATATTGGACACTTGGTCCGTCGATTTTCGCGAGCAACGCCTGCAGGCGGAGCTGTGCAAGCTTGCGCTCGGCGTGGTTGAGCCTGAACAGCTTGGCTTCGACCGCGGACAGGTAATTGCACCCGTTTCGTCCCGCTGAATTGAGGAAGCGATAGAAGGGCACGTCGGGCGCAAAGAATGCCGTCTCGTCCTGCGTCCACCAGTCAGGTGGAACGGCCAGTCTGTCGGCGGGGTCGGCACCGCCGCTTTGTCGCGCATCAGCCGACCGTTGCGCCAGACGCACTGAAAAGCATTGCCGCACCGCATCGGTTCGCGTGAGATTGGAGGCGTGCCGGCGATATTGCACGAGGAATTCGGGCAGAATCGCTATTCCGCCTGTTTCGGCCATGCGCAGCCACAGATCGTAATCTTCTGCTGCACGAAATGCAGCTCGGTAACCGCCGAGCTCGCGCACGAGATCGGCGCGCACCATAACGGATGAATGGATGAAAGGGTTGCCGCGCCTCAGAGACTGTCTCAGCCGTGCTGTGTCGGCGGGCGGCGTGAGCTTGCCGACCACCGCGCCTGCCTCATTGATCGTTTCGGCAAAAGTGCCAAGCAACCCGAGGTCCGGATTCGCGTGCAGGTAGGCGAGTTGCCTGCTCAGCCGATCGGGACACGCCCGATCGTCGGCGTCGAGCCTCGCGAGATACGCGCCGCGCGACGCGGCAATGCCGCGATTGAGCGCAGCCACGATGCCCTGCGCGGGTTGGCTCAGCAGGCGAACGCGGTCATCGGCCCGGGCAAATTCTTCCAGCGTGCGGGCGCTTTCGCTATCTGCCCCGTCGTTCACCACCACGACCTCGAAGTCATGGAGGTTCTGGCGCAGCACGCTCGCAAGCGCCTCACCAAGCCACTCCCCGCCGTTGCGCACGGGAATGATTACCGATATGACCGGTTTCATCGCAGCACTGGCCTGTCGCGGCCCTTTGACACTTTGCCTCCTTGACGCCGGAGATCGTGCGAGGCTTGCGGTTTGATCGAGAGGTTTTCCCGGTGCCGGCGAATTGCGTAAGAGCGGGATGCGTTCAGCTTGAATCGCTTCCCGCTCGGACGCCTTTGATTTTGCGCGTGATCTTGTCCGAAAAGTCTGCAACTTTTCGGGATCATGCGCTAGACGCCGCTACGGGTCTCTAAAGATGCCGAAGAGACTGGAGGAGTTCTCCGCAGCCGATTGGCGTCGTCTGCGCCCTCTGACCCAGGGCGTCAAGAGTGTCCGCTACCGCTTGTACGACCACCGCTATCGCCACCGGAAGGCGCGCGCAGGAAGTGCGCAGGTAACCGCGGACGTCATTCGGGGCCGCCGCGCGCTCGTAACCATCGCGTTCTCCGATCCGCAGCTGTTATGCTGGCAGACGCGGCTGGTTCGCCGTTACGTTCCGAACTGTGTACATGTGATCGTCGACAATTCGGACACTGACGGCGTTGCGGCTCAAAATGCCCACATCGTCGCAAAAGCAGGTCTTGCTTATGTGCGCGCGCCGCGCAATCCGTGGTCGGCGGACGAGGCGAGCCGCTCCCATGGCATCGTGCTCAACTGGACGTGGGCCAACGTCATCCAGCCCGGCGAACCAGAAGCTTTCGGTTTTATCGATCACGACATTTTTCCCACCGCATCGGACGATCCGTTTGCTCCTCTTGCCACGCAGGACATCTTTGGGGTGATCCGGGCACTCCGGGTCGCGCTGGTTCTTATGGGCTGGGTTTTGCTTATTCCGCTTTGCCGTGGTGCGGAGCCTGAACCTCGATTTCGGCCAGGACTGGTTTATCGGCCTCGATACTGGAGGTGGGAACTGGAGATGCCTTTACCGGCATGTCGACCGGGCCAGTTTGCACGAACCGCATACCCGTTTCGTTCCGTTCAAGCCAGAGAATCGCGACCGATGAGGGCCCCCTTCAATGGACCGGAAAGTGGCTTCATGAGGTAGGGCGCATGGGTGATCCGCGATTGGCGGCGGAGAAACGCGCGGTCATCGGACAGCTTCTTGCGCCACATCTCGGAGAGGCCAAATCTCCGCACAGGACTGGGTACGATGGCGCTCCCCTGCGTTGCCCCGCCTGCACAGCAACCGAACGCAACGGCGTGGGCGCCGGGTAAGGGAAGGGCACCCGCGAAAATAACTGCTCCGGTACCTGGCGGGAATCGGCTTCGGGGTGCGTGCCAGCGCATGATCCCGTAAAGTTGCAGGCTTTTCGGACAGGATCATGCGCAAAATCAATGATGATCGAGCGGGAGGCGGCTCAAACGCAACGCATCCGCTCTTGGGCTAACTGCCATCGAACGATACGGTTATTTTCGCGGGAACCCTAATGTTGCTCGATGCCGGGCGCCCACCGAGGATCGTTGAAATCGGTCATGTGCCGTTCATCCGGCAGGCTTTTCCCGAAACAACGGAATTCTATTCCACCTGGCCTGATGCACTCGCAGTCCGCGGCGAACGGGGCTGTCATCTCGTTTCCCTTGCCATTCTTCCGCAGCTTGCCGGCAGGCTTGCAGATCCCGCCCTTGATCTCATTGTTGTTCACGCGCCGGCTTTCAGCCCATGGAGCGGACGCGCGTTGGTACGCTCGCTGTTTCGGCGCAGCATCCTCACCGGAAACATCGCGTTGTTTCGCGGTTTTGCGACCGAGTTGCTGCGGCGCCCTCCTGCGGCGCCCGTCGCCATTCTCGATTTCGATGACGCGAATACGGTCGCGCGTTGCAATCTGTTCCTGCTCGATCGCGCAACGCTGTATTTCAAGCGTGAACTGCCTGCCGACCACTGGCTGGTTTTCGCCGGAACGCTGCACTGGCGCGTGCCCACGCCCCGTTTTCGCGCGCTCAAGCAGAACCGCACCCGTATTGCCAAATTGAGGCCAATCTCGCTTGGCGCGTCGCCGGCGGCCGTGATGCGGATGGAACCTTTGCCAATGCCTTGCGAGAAAACAATCGATGTTTTTTTTGCCGGCCGTCTCGGCGCCGCAGCGACGGTCCGCGAGAGGGGTTTCGAAAGCTCAGGCAATTGCAGCGGGAAGCCTTTGCGATCGATGTGGCCGAACGAGTTCTGTCGCCCGACGAATATCTGTCGCGGTGCGCGCGTGCCTACCTCGCCTGGTCGCCTCAGGGGTATGGCTGGCAGTGTTTCCGAACCTATGAAGCGGCGCTATGCGGCACGGCTCCGCTGTGCAACCGCGCAGGGATCGAATTGCACCGTCCCTTGGCCGATGGCGTTCACGCCATCTATTACAATGTAGAACCCGGCGAGCTCGCTCGTACCGTGAAGGCGGCGCTTGGCGACCGGGAGCGGCTGCGCAGGATCGGCGCTGCCGCCCGCGAACACGCAATTGCATTTCATACGCCGACAGCCATCGCGCGATACGTCGTCGAGACGACACTCGGCGCACCGTCCCGCACGGCGCCCGCAAGTTCTGCATCAGTGAAATGACCGCCATAGCGCCACCTCCACGTTCTCCGTTGGACGCGCCCGGTGTAAGTCCCGGCGACGCTGCGCCCGTCGTCGCGGCCCCTCGCGCCTGCGCACCCGCTCGCGTCATTTTCGACATCACCACGAGCGCCTTGTGGTCGGGTCCGCCGGCCGGGATCGTGCGGGTGGAGCACGCACTTGCGAGCTGGGCGCTGGCGCAGCGGGACGACGTGGTGCCTGCATTCTTCGACCCGCGAAGCCGCGCGTTTCATGAGATCGATCGCACCTTGGCCCATCGCCTGATATTGCGCGATGCTGCGATCGACCCCTTCTCGACGGTCAGGCCGGGTCGCCACGGCAGGCGGAAGACCGACCGCATTCCAAAATCCCTTCGCCCGCTTGCAATGTGGGCCTTGCAGTCGCGCCGCATGGCCCTCCAGGCGCTGGAGCGGACCAGGCTCGCGACCAAGCGGCATCAAACTGCGGTATTCGCCGATCGCCTCCAGCGCGCTTTCATGAGCGCGAAACATCGCGCTCTCATGGTCAAGGACGATGGGTCGCGGCGAGCGTGCCTTCCACTCGACGTGGTGCTCGGGCGGCCAGTCGCACTCTCATCTCGCGATACCGTCGTGTGCGCGGGGGCCGGCTGGGTCCACAACGACATCGCGGCGATTGTGGCGGCGAAGCAAAAGCTGGACTTTCGCCTTGTGACATTTTGTTACGACATCATCCCGCTGATGTTTCCCCATTTCTTTTTGCAAGCCGATACTGCCGCCCATCGGGACTATTTTCGGCTGGCATTTCCCGCCGCCGATCTCGTCATCGTTTCCTCTCCGGTGATCGAAGCGGACGTGCGCGCCTATTGCGCGGCACACGCACTTGCGTTGCACCGCATCGACCTGTGCCCGATGGGCGGCGATTTCCCGCTCGGCCATGGGATGCTGGTCTCGAAGAGCGTGCCGACACCCGGGCACCCCATGATTTTGGCCGGCGATCGTTCAAGCAGGGTTGGCAAGGTCCCCATGGTCAATGACCAAAATCATGGCGCCCGCCCGCTCGAGGCAGAACGCTACGCGCTGCTGGTGGGCACGATCGAGCCGCGCAAGGGACATCGAATGATTTATCGCGCTTGGCTGAAGCTGCTGGAGGCAGGTGTCCCGCAACGACACCGGTTCAAGCTCGTGTTTGCCGGCCGTGAGGGATGGATGGTAGGAGACCTGTTGCACGAACTGCGCAACGATCGGCGGCTTGCCAACTCGCTGGTCCTCTTCACCCACGCGAACGATGCCGATCTCGCGGCTCTCTATCGTGACGCGGCTTTCTGTCTCCATCCCTCACGCTACGAGGGATATGGGCTGCCCATCATCGAGGCCTTCCATCATGGCAAGGCGATTTTGGCCTCGACCGGCGGCGCCGCGCCGGACGCGGTCGGCGAGTTGTCGCCGTGCCTCGATCCGAACGATATCGAGGCCTGGACCACAATGCTGCAAACGTGGATAGAGCGTCCGGTTTCCCGTTTCATTTATGAAGAAAAATCCGCACGCGCTTCCGGGACCCCAGCTGGAATAACGCTGCGGCCGCCTTTTTTGCGCTGGTGGATCGTATCGGGACCTAGGCCTAGCTGCCGCAGGACGAGCAACGCGCGTTTGGTCTTGCTGCAGCGTCCGCCCGCATGATGCCTAAAATGAGACGCTACGAGCCGAAGGCGCCCAGCAAGCGGATATGGAGGATGCTTCCATCCAACAGCGAGAGCGGGATGTGTTCAGCTTGAACCGCCTCCCGCTCGGTTCCCTTTGATTTTGCGCACGATCTTCGCCGAAAAGGCTGCAACTTTTCGGGAACATGCTAACGGGTGTGCCCTGGATCGCGCTGCGGTCGCACGAACAAACGTCTACCGTCCGAAGCAGCCGCGTAAGCTGGCTTAGTTAATTCTAATAGACTCTGACGCTTTGTCCCTTTTGTCGTCAGGCACCGCCTTAAGCGGAGCGTCCAGTAACCCCTTGAGTGGCATTTGAAAATGATACTTTCACTCGATGCCGTGGCGGTTATTGGATCGCCCGGTGAGAGGCACCCCAGATTTGGTCATCTCGGCAGGCCAATTTTGATACCGCACCGTCAAGCGGCCAAACGATGAGAACCCCGTCCGCCGGGCGATGACAATTGAGGGGGATCAGCGAAAATGAATAGAGCACGAACCCAAATACCCAGTAGTCCAGATATAAGCCGGACTCTGGAGCTCATTTACGCTTGGCTCGCCCTTTCGGTCGCCCTACTCTCGTTCCCGTCACCTTCCCTGTGGCCGCGATAAGAAAATCTTCGATTTTCTTCCCTGACTTGATGGCGGCCGCAAGCCAGCGAGGTCTCAGTCCACGTCCGGCCCATGTTTCGCTAGGATCCGCGGGATTACGATACTTCGGCGCGACCTTTCCCCTTGCACCAAATTTGGACGGTGACCGGGAATGCATGCCACCAGGCTGATAACGAGCCAATCGGGCGAGCTCGAACTCGAGCGTGCGGCGTTCGTCGGCGACTTTCGTTCCCAAAGCCGCGTCGACCTTGCTTCTAAGGCCGATGAGGTCGTCAATGCTCATTGATTTCAAATTCATTCGAACCGCTCCAGCTAAATCATTGTTCGATTATATCGAATGGAAAACGAATGCAAGTCGTTACACGCAAAATCAGACGATTATGCCATGAACGTATCGCTTAGCATCATGATGGATCCGCATAGTATTTCACTCCGGACAGGAAAACGCCGAGTTTTCTAAACCATTTGACAGGGACAGTTCGTCTGTTGGTTTCTTCGGGGTAAACGGAGCGGAATGTTGCAACGCCCGGCGACGACGCAGCGCAAAGCTTTGCTTGCCGCCGGAGCGGGCCCGATCGAACTCATGAATAGGTCGGTGTCTATTGGGCAAGCAGCCCGCGCAAAGAGATGGAGAAATCGATCGTCCGCGTCCTCGCGGCAGACTGCCGAAGTTTTCGGTAAAATTTGACACGAAACCCGGGGAAATCGGGAAAGCTGGCCGAGGGGATAACGAGCACGGCGGTTAGCACGCAGCAGAACGGTGCCTACAACAGTCCCGCAAAGGTTGGGGGCACGAACGCCGCCACCGGCGGTGCCGCGGCATATCGTTCAACCTCGACCGTCGTCGTCGCCGAACTCGGCCCCTGGGCAAGCTTCGAGGTACCATGATCGCGCGTGAGGACGTTGGCATTGCCGTGCCGGCACAGTGCGTGGTCAGAGCCGTCTGCCGGGTCATACCAGGCGCCGCAGGCGAGTTGCACGACGCCGGAGCACACCGCATCGGAAATGACTGCGCCGGCGAGGCAGGCGCCCCGATGGTTATAGACGCGCACCACGTCACCTTCATCGATGCCGCGCATTGCCGCATCCACAGGATTGATCAGGATCGCTTCGCGCCCCGCAACCTTGCCGCTCGCGCTGACCGGGCCGACATCCATTTGGCTGTGCAGCCGCAGTCGCGGTTGATTGGAAACGAGATGCAGGGTGGACGCGCCCGGCGCTCCCAGCCATTCCGCAGGCGCGATCCAGGTTGGATGCGGCGGAGAATCGTCATACCCAAAGCCGGCGATGCGTTCCGAATAGAGTTCGATGCGGCCTGAAGGCGTGCGCAGCTTGTTGGCATCGGGATCGCCGCGAAACCCGTCGAACATCACGTAGTCGTCGGAGCGTCGTGGTATCTCAAAATAGCCATCGGCCCAAAACTGGGTAAACTCCGGAGCCCGCGCGGTTCGTTCGCGCGCCCTCCCTCCATTTCTCGAAAATGTGGCGCAGCCACACACTCTCATCGCGATCCTGCGCGAAACTCTCCTCGCAGCCCAGTCGTCCAGCCAGGTCGCGAAAAATCTCGAAATCATTGCGGGCGCCCGCGACCGGCGAAATCGCCTGATGCATCGCGATCACGAACGGGTCTCGCCCGGCGCAGCCGATGTCATTGCGTTCCAGGGTCGTGGTCGCCGGCAGCACAATGTCGGCGTGGCGCGCCGTGGCCGTCCACCACGGCTCCTGCACGATGATGGTTTCCGGCTTGCGCCAGGCGCGCCGCAGCCGATTGATGTCCTGGTGATGATGAAATGGATTGCCGCCCGCCCAATAGACAAGGCGAATGTCCGGATAGTTGCTTCGCGTACCGTTGAAATCATAGGCCTCGCCGGGATGGAGGAGACAATCGGCAATGCGCGCCGCTGGAAATCGCGAGTTTCGCCGGGTTCGGCAGGAGTTCGAGTGTCGGCTCGCGAAACAGCAGCGGCGGATCGGCGATCCCGGCCGCCGAGCCGTAGCCAAAACCGAAGCCGCCACCCGGAAGCCCGATCTGCCCGAGCGCTGCGGCCAACAGGATGAGGGCCCAATAGGGCTGTTCGCCATGGTCGCCGCGCTGGAGCGACCAGGTGGCCGTCAGCATGGTGCGCCTGGTTGCCATGCGGCGCGCTAATGATCGGATGGTCTCGGCCGGCACCGCGGTGATGGCGGCGGCCCAATCGGCATCCTTGGGTTGACCGTCGCCTGCCCCGGTAAGATAGGGCAGAACGCGTTCGAAACCGCAGCAATACTTACTCAGAAATCCCTGATCGTGGAGGTTTTCGCCGATCAGCGTATGGACCAGCGCCAGCATCATCGCGACATCGGTATTGGGCCGGATCGCGACCCATTCGGGACGAACGACCTGCGGCCCGTCATCGCGAATCGGGCTGATATTCACAGCTTCGACGCCGGCTTGGGCCAGCGCGCGCATCGACCCGGCGGTGGAATGGGATGCGCAGCCGCCCTTCGCCACCTGCGTGTTCTTGGGGTTCGCCCCTCCAAACATCACCATCAATCGACAATGCTGCGCGATCGAAGACCAGGAGGTGAGTGGACCGGTGACGGCCTGCGCGCTACCCAACACATGTGGAAGAAAGGCGAGCGCCGTGCCGAAACTGTAGTTGGTGACCTGGTCGACGAAGCCTCCGGAGGCGCCGAGAAATCGGTGCAATTGGCTGCGGGCCTGGTGAAACACACCGGCCGATCCCCAGCCCTGCGAGCCGCCCATAATCCCGGCGCCGCCGTACCCCGCCCTCACCCGCCGGATCTCGCCGGCCGCAAGGTCGAGCGCGCGATCCCATGACACCGGCACGAACGGGTCGTGGCCTCGCTGGTCGCGTTCGGTTGCGGCGCCATCCGGCCGCCAGCCTTGGCGCACCATCGGTTGTGAAATACGGCTTGGGGAATGAACGGCCGCGGGAATTGCTTCGATCAGCGGCGAGGGATCGGGATCGTGCCGGAACGGACGGACACCGACCACGCGTCCATCTTCAACCACCGCGTAAAAAGCACCCCAATGGGAATGGTGCGGGACGAGACGCTCTGACATCGCGCTTGCCTAATTGAGCGTTTCGGAAATGCGCATCGCTCGGGAAACTCCTATTACGTAGAACGGTCTCGTAGCGGGTGGGTGCGACGGCCCATCAGAATGGGTCGATGCCCCACATGCGTTCCCCCGCATGCGTTCCGCCCACTAAATTCGTAGGCACCGCGACTCCCGCGCCGTGCAAACCGTCCGGTGTCTCGGCCGCCGTGCCCACTTAACTAAGGGTTGGCCTCACGCAATCGCTCGCACAGAGCCTTTGAGAGCAGTCGCCCGCCATAGAGCGTCGCAAACCGGACCGGGCAGCTGTTACTGAGCGAAACAATAGAACAGCCCGTTGCCGCCGGTCGCAACGAGGCCCGGCTGCGTGCAATCGCGCGACATATGCGCGGAATTCCAGGAGTGTTGATAGACCGTGTCGGCAAGGCCTTCGCGGTCGGCATGACCCAGCATGGCACTGCCGAAATTGCCGCTCGTCCAATTGCCGCAGGTCAGGTTCATGTTCGGCGGGAATGCTTTTCCGTCCATGGTCGAACCGGTCAGCATGTCGTGCATGTTCGGGTTGTCGCCTCGCATCTTGACCGGGTTGCCGTGCTCATCGACCGCCGTCGTCTTGTTGATATTGGGGTTGGCGTGCAGTTCGTTCACGTCCCTGGCGATGACGACGCCCTTGGCATTTTGCCACGGACCGTTGCCGATGCGGTCACGTGCATTGGTGGCCTGGCCATTGGCTTGCATCGACGAGGTCAGATAAGCGTGCCAGCTCTTGTTGCCGGCACCTGCCGCGGTCGCAAGCTGCTGGCAGTGTGCGTCCGCACCGTCAAGACCGCCAAGATCGCCGCCCTTGCCGGAGCCAACACTGGTTACGAAAAAGCTCATGTTGTTCTGCTGTGCCTGGGACGCGCCGGCAAGTCCGAGCGACATTAGCGTCGCCGAGGCAAGAATGGACAAACGCAGGGTGGAGGTCATGGCTTCTCCCTTGGATAGCGATGGCGTGTTGAACCGCGTTCCAGACCGGCAGCTTTTTGGTCGGGCTGGATTCATGGCTGGTCAGCCGCGTTTCACATTCATAATACTCCGGCCGATATCGCGACGCCAGCCTCTCCAGTGAAACGCGGAGGGCGGGTTGGCGCCCGTTCACGCCATGTCGAATGACAACTGCTTGGCCGGCGCGTGACCCACCGTCTTGCTCTGGCTTGATTTGGGAATGGTGGGTTACGCCGCTCGCGCTATGGCATGGTTGACGGTTAGGCCGTGAAGCACCACAAACCACCCTACGAAACTCCGCGACTATTCAGGCAGACGACCGGGAGCGAACGCAGTCATCAAAACCGGTCAACCAGGAACGCGCGCAGCGCCGCCTCGAATTCATCAGGCTTTTCGACGTGCGAGACGTGACCCGCCCCGGCGATTTCGACCAGCTTGCCGTCGGCAAGGTCCTTGATGGCCTCGCGTCCCAGCACCGGCCAATTGCCGAGCGGCTTGACGACCTCCGGCGAAGCGTAACGACGGAAAAACACGCTGCGATCACTCTGCCCGATGATCAATAAGGTCGGCATCTTGAGCAAGGAGTATTCGGGGCGGATCGGTTCTTGATAGATCATCTCGTACGTCAGCGCGGACGCGCGGGCCCAGCGCGGATACTCGGCGCTCAACAGCACCCGTGAGAAAATATCGAGATAATGTTGAGCGGTGTCGGGCCAGCCGACGAAGAACGCAGTGAGGAAATTGTGGAAGCTTGCCGGTGTCTGCGCCATTTCGGTTCTGACCAGAGTCTCGAGCGGCTGGGGCGGGATCGCGCTGCGGTAATCCTCGAGACCGATCGGGTTCTCCAACGCCAGCACCGCGGTCGTTTCCGGATAATCGCGGGCAAAATAAACGGCGAGCATGCCGCCGAACGAGTGACCGACGATCGCGGCGCGCTGGACGCCAAGCTTGTCGAGCAGCGCCTTCGTGTTGCGAGCGAGAAGATCGAAGCTGTACCGGATATCCGGCTTTGCCGATTTGCCGAACCCGATCTGGTCGGGCACGACGACGCGATACCCATCGGCCGCAAGTGTCGTGATGGCGTGGCCCCAATAATCGCCGGAAAAGCTCTTGCCGTGCAAGAGCACCACTGTCTTCCCGTTCGCCCTGCCGCTCGGCGCCACATCCATATAAGCCATGCGCAGCAGCTGATTTTCTACCGTGAGGTCGAGAAATTGGACGGCATGCGGGTATTCAATTCCTTCAAGGCCGATGCCGAGTGGCTTCAGCGCAGATGATTGCGCGGTGACGCTCTCGTTCGGCAAAGCCGCAGCGAGTAGAAGCGCACACAGGCCGATGAAACGTCGAGACATTGTAGCTGCTCCTGAGAATGCCCTGACAATCAGATTGCGCCACGCCGCGTCGTGACAGTTTTGTCAAACCTTACAGGCTCTGCGCCTGCTTTTTATACCGCACGGATTCCACCTCTGTTCTGGCGCCCGGGTGACAAACTTCACATTTGGAAAAGCCTTGGCGCCCGCTGGAACGACAACGACTAAGTCCAGGAACCGACAAGACGGTCCGCGCGTTTGATTGGATCAATGACCCTCGGCCACGCATGCGAGGTGATGCCATGCGAGGTGATGCCATGCGAGGTGATGCCATGCGAGGTGATGCCATGCGAGGTGATGCCATGCGAGGTGATGCCATGCGAGGTGATGCCATGCGAGGTGATGCCATGATTGCGAAGCGGCTTATCATCCCTGTGCTAACGTTATCGCTCACAGCAGGATTTGCGTTTGGGCAAACTCCGACTCAAGACAGTGCTGCCGCGCCCGCGCTTGAACTGTCGGGGGCGCAGAAAAGCACGATTTACCAGAGCATCAGTAAAACGCAAAAAAACAACGCTGCACCAACCGGTTTTCGTGCGTCCGTGGGCGCCGCGGTGCCGCCGGGGATAGAACTCGTGGCGGTGCCGTCCACGATCGCTCAATTGATCCCACAGACGAAAGACCTCGAAGTGGCGATGGTTGAGAAGCAGGTCATGCTTGTCGATCCCAAAAGCAAACAGGTGCTCAGCGTGATCGCTGAAGCCCAATAACTGGGCGCAAAACGGATTATTTAGTTCCGTACAGGTTCCGCAGCGCTCATCCATCATCAGCAGGGAGTTGGGCGGCCCGCAAGCGTCGGGCCTCCAACTATCCATTCCAGCACTGGCGACATTGGGGCCATCGACACCACGCCGCGCGAAAGTTGCGCGTAGAAGAGGGCCTGAAAAGATTTGGCTGTCGTCCGACGCTGGATCGCGCTATCGAACGCGCTGTGATTTCACGCCCCCGCCATGGATCAGACGAACTCACCGCATTTTCAATTTATCGGCCGGCCGCTGCCGCGCAAAGAGGATACCCGTCTGACCACGGGCGCGGGCCGCTTCAGCGATGACTTTTCGGCACCGCGCACGTGCTATGCCGCGATCGTTCGCTCGCCGCATCCGCACGCCCGAATTGTCAGCCTAAATTACGAAAAGGCGCGCGCGATGTCCGGCGTGCTCGGCACATTCAGCGGCGCCGATTGTCTCGCCGACGGCTTGAAACCCGTTCCGCACGATCCGGTGCCGAAGACCAAGTTCGACATGAGGCTGACCGCCCCGGGAAGCGGCCCGGTGTTCTCCGGTCCCCATATGCTGCTGCCGGCCGACAAGGCGCGACATGCCGGCGAGCCGGTCGCCATGGTGGTAGCCGAAACACTCGCTCAGGCGCTCGACGCTGCAGAGGCGGTCGAGGTGGCATACGAGCCCCTCCCCTTCGTACTGCATTCGGAAGACGCGATGGCGCCCGGCGCGCCGCTGGTGTGGGATGAGACGCCGGACAATATCCTTGTCGACTCGCACTTTGGCGATGCCGTTGCCACCGACAAGGCTTTCGCTGCCGCCGACCATGTGGTCGCGATGGACTTTCACGTCGGCCGGGTGACCGGCGTGCCACTCGAACCGCGTGCCGCGCTGGCCGAATACGATGTCGAGACGGGACGCTATACGCTCCATGCCGGCAGCGGTGGTGCCGTGCGCCAGAAGAGCGAACTTTCCGCCGTGCTCGGCCTCCCACCCGAGCGGCTGCGCGTACTTTCTTACGACGTGGGTGGGAATTTCGGCACCCGCAATCGCGTCTTTGTCGAATTCGGCCTTGTGCTGTGGGCGGCGGGCAAACTCAAGCGTCCGGTGAAGTTCACCGCGACGCGGTCGGAATGCTTTCTCAGCGATTACCAGGGGCGCGATCTCGTCACCAAGGTCGAGCTGGCGATCCGCAAGGACGGCCGGTTCCTCGCGATGCGCGCCACCAATATCAGCAATGTCGGCGCCCGTTGCGTGTCGCTGTCGCCGCTCTCCAAGGGTTCCGGTCTGATCACCGGGTCCTATGACATTCCGGCTGCGTCGTTGCGCGCGATCGCCGTCTATACCAACACCACGCCGACCCAGGCCTATCGCAGCTCCGGTCGACCAGAAGTGACCTTCGCGATCGAGCGCCTCGTCGATACCGCGGCGGCACAGCTCGGCATCGACCGCGTGGTCCTGCGCAGAAAGAACCTCGTGCGGCCGCGCCTGATGCCATATCGGAATGCTGTCGGCATGCTCTATGACAGCGGGCGATACGAAGAGAACATGGATACGGCGATGGAAATCGCCGACTGGAATGGATTTTCGGCGCGCCGGCGGGAAGCACGCCGTAGGGGCAGGCTTCTCGGCCGTGGCCTCGCGAATTACGTGGAATCCTCGATCGGCGCGCCGAAGGAGCAGGCGCGCATCACGGTCCGCCCGGAGCGCCGCGTCGATGTCGTCATCGGCACCCAGCCCGCCGGCCAAGGGCACGAAACGAGCTTTGCCCAGGTGGTGTCGGACCTTGTCGGCGTGTCGGTCGAACAGGTGAACATCATCCTCGGCGACACCGACGTGGTGAAAATTGGCGGTGGCTCCCATTCCGGCCGCTCGATGCGCCACGCGGCGACGGTGTTTTCCAAGAGCGCCGCCGATCTCATCGACAAGGGCAAGCGTCTCGTGGCGTTAGCACTCGAGACCACGCCCGATCGCGTCCTGTTTACCGAGGGGCGTTTCTCCGCGCGCGAGACCAACCGCACCTTCGACCTCTTCGAACTCGCCGCGGAGGCGGTCCGCCTCAAGGACGCAGGCAAGCTGCCCCCGGAGCTTGCCGATGGTCTCGCCGTGGTCACCGACAACGAGATGCATGAACCGGTGTTTCCGAATGGCTGCGCGATCTGCGAGGTCGAGGTCGACCCCGAAACCGGCGAGGTGGTGATCGCGCGGTATGCCTGCGTCGACGATGTCGGGCGCTGCATCAATCCGCTGATCGTGGATGGGCAGACACATGGCGCGATCGTCCAGGGGGTAGGTCAGGCGATGTGGGAGGCGATCGCGCTCGATCCGGATTCCGGCCAGCTGCTGTCCGGGTCGCTGATGGATTACGCGATGCCGCGTGCCGATATGGTGCCTTCCTTCACGACCCGGATCGCCGAAGTCCTCTCCCCCACCAACCCGCTCGGCATCAAGGCGGGCGGGGAAGGCGGCACGACGGCGGCGCCGGCCGTCATGGTCAGCGCCATCGTCGACGCGTTGCGGGATTACGGCGTGCGCGACCTGAAAATGCCGGCATCGCCGTTTCAGGTCTGGCAGACAATTGCCGAGGCAAAAGCACGGCAAGCCGCTTCGGCACCAGCAGCCGCAAGCGCCCGAGTAACTTGAGAGACGAAGGTTTGGCGCCTGCTAAAATCCTTCTCCCCTGGCGGGAGAAGGTGGTGCGCGGAGCGCGCCGGATGAGGGGGAAAATCGTTTCCGTTTTTGCTGCAGTCCTTCTCGCGGTTGGGCAAACGTTCATCGGTTCGCCTTGTGAAACTTACCCCTACCCGCCGAGCGCGGTCGCGCTCGGCACCCTCTCCCACGACGGCCCACGACGGGGAGAGGGTTTTTTGTTCAATGCGGGACAGCGGGCCGGCGCCCGATCCGGAATTCGAAATGCCTCTATCGGGAACTGGAAATCGCACGCAAATCCGATAGAGTGGCGCGCGTTGGTCCGGCCAATTACTGGAAAATCGAATCGGCCACAGAGCGATGCGCCGGAACGGCGCCGCAGGAGGGAAGAAGATGGCACTGAGGATTTTCACCCGATGTCTCGCTGCCGGCGTTGCTTTCGGCGCCATGGCGGTGGCCGCCCAGGCGGCGAACGATCACGGCGTCGTGCAAGGCGTTGTCAAGAATGCGGCCGGCCAGCCCGTCACCGGCGCGCTCGTCAAGCTGATCGATGCGGACCGCCGGCTCACCTTCATGGTTCCGAGCGGCGAGCAGGGTCGCTTCCAGGCCAAGGACCTGCCGGCGGGCCAATATACGGTCCAGGGTGTGGGCGGCGACTTCGAGAGCGCAAAATCCGCACCGGTCAAGGTCGAAGCCAACAAGAGCGCGTCAGTCGATCTCGCCCTCGCCAACCGGCGTGGACCGGCGCTGGCGCCGGCGTGGCCGCAACGCCTTCCCGAGGAAGTGATCCCGAGCGTATCGCTCGACCTGCCGGCCGGGGCCGGCAAGGATTTGGTGGAGGCGCGCTGCACGACCTGCCATGACGTTCAGCGAATCGTGGTGCGTCGCACCACCAAGGATGATTGGGAACACACCGTCGAGCGCATGCGCGGCATCATGGCGATCTCCAATGTTCCGGATATCGGCAATGACAACGCTGCCGCGATCGCCGCCTATTTGACGGCCAATTTCACTCCCGACACGCCGTCCGACCCCAATAGCCGCCTGCCGCGCGATCTGTTGGCCGGCAAGGCGCTGAAATACCGTGCGGTGACGTACGATCTCGATAATCACTATGCCGAACCGCACGACACGGCTGCCGATCCGCAAGGCAATGCCTGGGTGGCGGAACGCGCAGGCAAATTGGGCCGTTTCGATCCCGCGAGCTACGAATTCACCGAGATCGGCTTGCCGCCCGGACCGGCGGCGCCCAACCGGCAGAGGCTCGGCAACCCGCAGATCGACAAAAACGGCATATTGTGGGTCGCTGATGGCCCCAATGGACGTTGGCTGAGCTACGACACGAAGTATAACAAGTTCTCCAGCTTCCAGTGGCCGCGCGGCCATGGCAATGCTGGCGGCAACAGCATGTCCATCGCCCCGAACGGCAAGATTTATGCGACGGGAGCGGGCAAGGAGGTGCGCGAACTCAATCCGGAAAGCGCGGAATTCAAATTCCACGAGTCGCCGAGCGCCGGCGGCAAGAAGGAGCCGGGCGCCTACGGGATCGCGGTTGCCGGCGACGGCTCGGTGTGGTGGGCAGAGGACAACATCGACAAGATGGCCCGTCTCGATCCGGTCAGCGGCAAGGTTGACGAATACGCGATCCCCTACACCGAGGGTCACGCCTTCCCGCGCCGCATGAACACCGACGGCAATGGCGACCTGTGGGTGGCATTGTGGCAGGCCGGCAAGCTCATGAAGATCGATTACAAGACCAAGGAAATGACGATCTACTCGCCGCCGACGCCGAATGCCGGCAACTACTCGGTCGTCGTCGACAAGAAGAACAATTTGATCTGGGTCAGCGAGCACAAGGTCGACAAGATCGCCCGCTTCAACCCGACGACCAAGGAGTGGACCGAGTATCCGCTGCCGGAGTCGCAATCCGACCCGCGGCGCATCGACATCGACCCGACCAATCCGAACCGGGTCTTCTTCAGCGGCGACACCGCCGCGCGGCTCGGCTTCGTCGAGGTTCAGCCCTAATCGGAGCTTGACCGTCTGACCAGTTTCGGGCGCGCTTTCGTCTGCTGGACGGGACCGCGCCCGTTTCTTTTTGGAGGTGCGTCAGATTGGCGGCGCACCCGTAACTTGGCTCTGCGCCGCATGGCCCAGCATCTGGTCTGCCGATAACGGTCTGCGCTTCAGGTCGAAGCCGGCGTAAGGCCAATAATGAGCTTCGCCTCCGTCACAACGAATGATTGAAACGTGGTATGGTTGCGATGACCCGTTTCCGGGGGGCGAATGCCCAAATTTGTTGGTCGGCGCGATGTCATAAAGCTTGCGGCTGGAGCGGCAACTTTGCCGATTGCATGGCCGCTTAGGGCG
This sequence comes from uncultured Alphaproteobacteria bacterium, assembly GCA_963844635.1. Taxonomy (GTDB): domain Bacteria; phylum Pseudomonadota; class Alphaproteobacteria; order Rhizobiales; family Xanthobacteraceae; genus JAJPKK01. Next base: position 828,738 of record CAWJPD010000003.1, on the reverse strand, counting down.
CGGACGCAGCAGCGTCCGGTCATCGGGTATATCAACCCCGGAGGGGCGAGCAGCGGAGCCGCGATGTTCACCGCATTCCGTCGAGGCCTCAGCGAACAGGGCTATAATGATGGACAAAATGTCGAAATTTTCCATCGAAATGCGGATACGCAGTTCGGGCGCCTGCCGGCGTTGACCGCGGAGCTTCTGCTTCACCGGGTTGCCGCCATCTTTGCAAGCGGCGATGCCGCTGCGCTGGCCGCAAAGGCGGCAGCAACAACGACTCCGATCGTATTTGCAATCGGTGGCGACCCGGTCGAGTATGGCCTCGTTGCGACCCTAAACCGGCCAAGCGGCAACATTACCGGCGCGACCTTTCTCGCTCAAGAGTTAAACTCAAAACGTGTTCAGCTGCTGCATGAAATCGTGCCCGCGGTCACAACGATCGGCTTACTCGTCAATTCGACCAATCCCGCGAACCAAAACCAATCAAAGAAGCGGAGGTAGCGGCGCGAGTTCTCGGGCTGCGCTTGACGTTGCTGAATGCGAGCACGCCAGCCGAAATCGAAGCAGCTTTCGCAATCCTTGTCGGTCGACGCATCAATGCACTCGTAGTGCTCGGCGACGGATTTTTCTTCGATCAACTCACCAAAATCGTGAACTTGGCGGCCCTTTATTCAGTGCCCGCGATCTACCCGGAACGTGAGTGGGTGGAAGCCGGCGGTCTCATGAACTATGGGGCGAGCTTGACTGATGCATGGCGTCTGGCCGGCACCTATGTTGGGCGCATCCTCAAAGGCGAGAAACCTGCTGATCTGCCGGTACAGCAGTCCACTCGGATCGAGATGGTGCTCAACCTCAAAACGGCGAAGGCGCTCGGCATCGACGTGCCGACTGCGACGCTGCTTCGCGCTACCGAAGTCATCGAATAGGGGGAGCAATGCGACGGCGGGATTTCATCGCGGGCGTTGGTGGCGTGGCGCTTTCGCCCCTCGTGGCGCGCGCCCAGCAGTCGAGCCGCATCCGGCGCATCGGCGCCCTGATGACGGGCGATGAGGGCGATCAGGCGGGACAATCATTTAGAACTGCCTTTGAGCAGGGCCTTCAGAAGTTGGGATGGACGGATGGCAGCAATGTCGGGATCGATTACCGCTGGGGTGCCGTCCGGGATGTGGTTGGAATTGGTGTGGCGCGCTCTCCGATCATATGAAGGTATCGTCTCAGGCGGCGAGGTCAATCGGCTGATCGATTGGTTTGGTGGCGAGCGTTTGCCAGCCGTCGACCTTGCGCATGTTGATCTGACCGGATGCAAGCAGCGCCCAGAACAACATGGCGGCGGTGTCTGCTGACGGCAGCACGGTCTGCGTCTTGATCCGCCGCTTGAACTCCTCGTGCAGCCGCTCGATCGCATTCGTGGTGCGCACGCTGCGCCATTGGGTCGGGGGCAGTCGCGTGAAGGCGAACAAGCGCTCACCCGCTTCCTCCAGGCTGTCGGCGACGGCGCGATGTTTGAGGCGCCACTTGCGAATGAAGGCCTTGCGGCGTGTCTCGATCTCTTCACGCGTCGGCGCGTAGATCACATCGGTGTAGTCGGCGGTGATTTCATCATGCAGACGTTTGGGCGCGTGCGCCAGCAGGTTTCTGTGCTTGTGGACGGTGCAGCGCTGCACGGGCACACCGGCCCAGACGGCAGCAATCGCCTTGTCGAGGCCCGGCGCGCCGTCGACGATGAGGAACTCCGGCCGCCGCAGTCCGCGCGTGATGAGATCGTCGAGGACGGTGCGCCACGCCTCGGCGCTCTCTCCTCCCATGCTTTTGATCGCGAGCAGCACCTTCTGGCCGTCCGCCCGCACGCCGAGGACGACGAGAAGCGAGATCGAGGTCGCTTTGCGGTCGAGCCCGCACACGCACCACCGTGCCGTCGAGAATGAGCCGCACAATCGGCTCCTCGGCAAGCGAGCGGCCATTCCAGGCGTCCCAGTCGCTCTTCACCTTGCGCCACGTCCGGCTCACCGTGTCCTTGCCAACGGCGCCGCCAAACAGCGCCATCAGCGCACGCCGCACCCGGCGCGTATTGGTGCCAGAGAGGTACGTGCTCGCGATCAGCGCATCGGCGGCCAGCGTCCGGCGCTGATAGGCCCGCAGCGCCTGGCTCTTCCATTCCGTCGTCTTGCCTTCGGGCGTGTCCAGCCTGGCTCGCGGCACCTCGATCTCGATCGGTCCGAAGGTCCCGGTCAACGATCGCGTCCGGCTGCCGTGGCGGTGACCCGTCACGGCCGTTCTGCCTTCATCGGCGGCCTTCTTGCTTCGTTCGTAACGCGGCCGCGCCAGCGCATCGTCGAGTTCGCCGCGGATCAGCTCTTCGATGAACGCGCGTGCCCGCGCGCGGACCTCGCTCTCGATCGGATCGAACCAGCTGTCGAAAAGATCAACAGCCATCTCGGATGCAGGCTGTGAACAATCAGGCTTCGTGGTAACGCTCGTCATGGCGTGGTCTCCGGTCCGGCGCTTCAACGCCGGATGATTCGAGGTTGATCACCTCGGAGACTACGCCACCCTCATTTCCTACCAACCCCGCGACGGCACCACCGCTGGCCGGGAGTCGGCGACGTTAATCGATATCAGACGCTAGCCGCGGAGCTGGTCGGGTTGCGACCGGACGTCTTCCTCGCGGTTGGCGCACCAGCTTTGGAAGCATTAGGACCGCTCACTCGCTCTACGCCCATCGTATTTGCCATTGTGAACGATCCGGTCGCCCTCCGCTTTGTCGCGAACATGGGGCGGCCCAGTGGTAATATCACGGGCTTCATCGCTCCGCCGCCGTCGCTGGGCGGCAAATATCTCGAATTGCTTAAGGAGATCGCCCCGCAAGTTACGCGAATGGCGTTCCTCTACAATCCCCAGACCGGCAGCTATGCAACATCGTTTCTCCCTTATGCTCAGGGTGCCGCAGCCGCCCATAAAGTGGAACTCATTGAGGCCCCTGTTCGCAATGATAGTGAGCTTGAGAACACTTTGGAGACGCTCGCGGGCGAACCGCATGGCGGCCTAATCGTCATAAGCGATGATTATACGACGGCCCATCATGGGCGGATCATCGCTGCCGCGTCACAGCGCCGCCTGCCTGCCTTTTTCACCCTCTCTGGTTTTGTCCGCGACGGCGGTCTGATTTCTTACGGGCCTGATTATCTCGACCAATTCCGGCAGGCGGCCGGCTACGTCGATCGCATCCTCAGGGGCGAAAAACCGACCAACCTCCCTGTGCAGGCGCCGGTCCGATACGAAATGGTCGTCAACCTCATAACTGCGAGGGCGATCGGCCTCACGATCCCCGAAACTTTTCTGGTCCGCGCCGATAAGGTGATCGAATGATTGGACGGCGCGACTTCATCGCGGCGGGCGGTGGTATTGCGGCTTCGACGATCCTCGGATTGATCGCCGCGCGCGGGCAACAGCGGTCAATGCCGGTGATCGGGTGGTTGAGCGGCTTGACAGAAGAACGAGGGAGACAACTTTTCACCTCGTTCAACCACGCTCTCAATGAGACCGGTTTCGTCATCGGCCGCAATGTCGCGATTGAGTACCGATGGGCCGAAGGCCGGCTTGATCAAGCGCAGGCGCTTGCGACTGAACTGGTCGAGCGACGAGTGAGCGTGCTCGTGGCATCTGCTGGAAGCAATTTTGCCGCGGCGGCGAAAGCCGCAACAGCGACAATTCCAATTGTTTATGTCGGCGGCGGCGATCCGGTCCGACTCGGTTTGGTGGCGAGCTATAACCGCCCCGGTGGCAATGTCACCGGCGTGCGCCTTCTCAATACGACCGAATCCAAACGCCTTGGCCTGCTGCGGGAAATGGTGCCCAAGGCGGGTTTGATTGCCGTTCTTACAAATCCAAATAATGTGAATTCCGAATCGCAGGTTACAGATGTCGAACAAGGCGCAGTTTCGGTCGGTCAGCGCATCAGTATTTTCAAGGCCAGCACAGATGCCGAGATCAACGCGGCCTTTGGCGCAATGAACGAAATGCACGTGGAGGCCTTATTGGTTGCTCCCGACGTGTTCCTCGGCAATGTGAGCGACCGGATCATCGCGTGGGCAACACGCAACTCAATTCCTATGATCAATTCCGTAAGGGAGTCCGCCTATGCCGGGGCACTGATGAGCTACGGACCGGATAATGACGAAATTTATCGCCAAGCCGGTACCTATACCGCACGGATTCTCAAAGGCGAAAAACCCTCAGAACTGCCCGTGTTTCAGACGACCAAGTTCTTCTTTGCAATAAACCTCAAAGCAGCCAAGTCGATCGGCATCCAGGTGCCCCCCACGCTCTCCGCGCTCGCCGACGAAATCATTGAATGAGATTGCTTATTGGGTTTGGGGCATTCTCGGCCAATTCTCGACTCAGAAATCCGCGACATCGGCACGCGGGATCGGCACCAGTCCCTGGCTGAAATGATCGGTGTTGTTTTCGGCGCAGACCATCTCGTGCAGCGGCACCTCGGCGTCGCGGTGGTCCAGCCGATAGCGTTGGACCGCGTTCCACGGCATGTTGAATGCGCCCGGGTCCTCGACATGGACTTTCACCTCCATGTTCTGGCCGCCATTCGTGATCGTGAACCGCTCAGTCACGTGAAGTTGGGTCGTGTGCGGCGTGCGATAGTTATCGACAAAAGTCCGGTCGTTCAGGCCAATGGTGTCGACGACCAGAGTATCGCCATTCTCGTAATGACCGACCGACTCGCCGTACCATGACGGTTTCGGATTAACGCTGTGGGGCACATCCAGAAAGACGCGGCGCATCTGGAAGTCCTGGCCCCAGACCATCGTGACTTCCTTTGGCGACTGGATGAAAAAGATGGGATGGACGGGATAAAGCAGAAAACCGGGAATCCCGTGCGGCCAGCAGCGTGATCGCGCCGTGAACCCTACTTTGCCGGCAAGCACCTCCTCGTTGGCTTTTTCCATCTGCGCTACCACCCAAGGCTGAAGGATGGGGTTGCCGAGGTCGGCGACCTTCACCGTTTCCTGCTGGCCGGCGCCCGGACGGAGCGGATTGAACGCGCCGACGTAAGGGTGTTTCGGTTCCGCCTTCACCGGACCAGGCCCCGCATCGGGTGGAATGAATTCATCCCCGGGTAGGACTTTCAGCCAGCCGGCTTCGCTCGACGGCGCGAAATTAGGTACCGCCGATGGTTGCGGAGACCCGTTCTGGGCCGAGGCGGGCACGATGGCGCAAGCTGCGCCGATAACGCTCGCAACGATCGCGCATGCGGCACGGTACACGTTCTTTGCGTCGCTCGCGGCCACCCGGTTCATCGAGGTCCCTCCTTTGTTATTGCAGCGATATTTCACGCGACACCTGCACGAGTTCAACGCGCTGGGCGCTCGCGCCCGCTCACGCCTGATGGCCCGCGGCGGCCCGTGGACGAGAACTCGACAACAGCAGCAGCCAACGAGAGCAGAACGGGCACCGCCATCGCGTAGCGCGTGAACGAAAGCGCCACCGCTCCGGCGACCGCGCCAGCTGCATAGGCGATCCAAACGGCGGCGAGCAACGCGATTTTGTATTGTCGAGCGCGCTTGGCCTCGGCCAGCGATAAACCGAGCTTAACGAGATCGCCGGTCACGAAAGCGGTGTTGAGGGTAATTCCCCCGAAACTGCGGACGACAGAATTTTGCACCCCCATCGCGAGTGCGCTGAGACCGGCCCCCCATTTGGTTTCGATCAACCCTGCCGTTCCCAGCAAAGCGGCGTTCAGGACGAAAGCCATGCCCAAGGGCAGCCCTGCGATTGCGGCCACGCGGCCGGCCACGACGGCCGCAAGGAACATCAGGATGATAAAGCCATGGAAAATGATATCGGACGGCCGCCACTGGGCAAGATCGATCCCTAGCAGCACGGTGTTCCCTGTCATTGCACCGACAAAGGTCCCGAACTCGACGTACCCGATCGCATCCGCCGACCCGCCGATCAGGCGCAAGAGAATGGCGCGGCCAAAGTCGACGAACGGTCTCACCCGGGAACATCCTGCCAACGTGGTACCGGGATTCGGCCCGCGTCGCAGAGGTGAGCATACAAAGAGGCTTGGGCAAAAAAAAGCGAAGGGCGCGACGGAGTTGACTGCTGCACAGCGGAAGCGGTCTTGCGATCTCCGGCCTATCCAGTCGACGCGCCTGAGCGGCATATGGCCTGCGCGACAATTACAATCAGTCTAAGTGCCAGAGCGGGACGCGTTCAGCTTGAAACGCCTTCCGCCCTATTCCGTTGAATTTGCAATATGATCTTGTCCGAAAAGTCTGCAACTTTACGGGATCATGCGCTAACTAGCGCGCGCGGGCTGAGCTGACGCGCTGGATCGAGGCGGCAAGCTGCGGGTCGAGGTCGTAGACAGCGTCCTCAAGGAAAATCCGGCCCTGCGCGGTGGCGCCACGATATGCGACGGCAATGGCGGGGCGTAGATCCGGCCGCGTCCTCACGATTGCCCGAAGATCCGCTGAAACGAGAAGCTGCAGGCCGTCATCGACGATCGCATCCGAGCGCGTCGCGATCCGCAAGCGCAGCGGCATCAGCGCGGGATCGTAAAGGCCGGTGTAATACGACATTTTGAGTGGCGCGGTGACGCGGCGGTCACGCCCATATTGGGCGGCGTCGACGGCCGCGATCAGAAGCCAGATGCGGGAATCGTGCGGCGCGAGCTGCGCAGCGCGTGCCGCAGCAGCGCGTGCTGTCTTGAGTTCTCCAGGCGTCGCCCTAGGCCGCGCTCCATTGTTTTCGGTCAGCCGACCGGCTGCCAGCAACATGGCATCGTCCGCCCACAAATCGCCTCGAAGGCCGGCGAACCGCGCCGCAGCACCCGCTTCCGCCGCCGCTTCGTTGTGCTCATGGTCGCCGGCGGAAGCGGTCAGCGGGGCAGCTGGGAACGCGGGCCGCGGCGGTCGCATCAGCTCGGCCGCAAGGGTCCATGCCGCCTCGACACCGAGGATGACGGAAGCGGCAACGATCCCGTAGCGAAAAATCTGGAAGGAACGGATTTCGTTCACGTGGCCATCGCGTTCTTCCTTGACCGGAAAAAACGAGCGAAGCCATTTCAAAATGCGCTCGCGCGACATCGAGGCTGCGAAATCCTGGAACGCGGGCACCAGCCCCCGCACCAGGTCCGCAGTTTCGTGCATGTCCCAACTTGAATAAAACTGTCGCGCCTCGCGCAGATACGCGCGCCAGTCGCCGACCTCAAACCGCAAATAGTGCCACACGCGCGCCGCTCCCCCGAACTCGTTCCCGCGCAGCTGCCGAAAACTTAAGTATCGAATTTCATCGTCCGCTTCAAGACTTGACCGACGCTCGACAGGAACGACTTGCCGGCGGCCCAGCTGTTTTCGCGATTGTTGTTCCAATTGTGCAAAAGTTTGGACCGGTTCTCATCAATGTCCTTGAGGTTAGACTTGGCGGAACGGGAACGCGGGACAAACCGGTTGTGACAATACACGCGGCCCATGAATTTCGCCTGAACGGCAGCCCGGCGCCGTGCAAGTCGTCCCGGTTATTTCGGGAAAACCCCCTCTTCGACGCGACGGCACCGAAACTCGGGAAAGCAGGAAAGCGGGAAACCTCGCTGCGGAGGCAGTTCATTTCCCAAAAGCGCACGGGATCACTCGACGGTACGGGTCACGCTCTGTCCGAGACCCAGTCCGGTCACCGCCGCCGCCATCGTCGCCACCGCTCCGTTGAACAGAGTCGCATCTGTAAATGATTCGATGGTCAGCAGCACAATGCAGCCCGCGCCCGCGGCGGGATAGACCCAGTCTCTGCCCCGCGCAAGCGCGCCGCGCAGCAGCGCGGCAGCCCCCGCCGCCGCGAGCAGAATAATAACCACCCACATCGGGCGGCCGAGTTCGATAACCATTGCTGCAGCAGCGGTCGGCGGGGCGGGGTCGGCGGAAACATCCTTTGCGGTCCCGTAGATCGGCCGCAACGCGGCGAAGGTCCCTGCGCCGCTGCCGAGTATTTCGCTGTCCTCCATCATTCGCTCAGCCGCCGGTGCGCGGCCCGCGCTCGCAAAGCGCAGGAACGGGTCGCCGTGGCCATAGCCACTGAGAGACACCGAGACCGCAACGAACAAGGCGGCCGCGGAGACGGCCAAGGCCGGCCGCGGTCCGAACCCCAGCCGACGCGCAATGACGATGAGAACGAAGACCGCGATCCCGCAGGACGTCGCAAACACCGCCTGCGGAGAAGACGAGCGCGCGATGGAGAAACAGCAAATAAAGAATGCCACCATGGGGGCGAGCATCACAGCGGCGTGCATTGCAGTTCCAGGGCCTCCGCCGCGACGCTGGGCACCGAATTGCTCCAGCACGTAAACGGCGGCCGCGGCCGAAACAACGACACCTACGGCACACAATGCGCGCAACGAAATCACTGCCCCTTGGCTTGTCGGGGACGAACCGAACCGCAGCAATTCGGCAACCACCAAGCCCAGCGCCAGCAGGCCTGTCAGACCTGAAAGCCCGACCAGAAGCCACTCGGCCCGTCGGCGATCGACCGCGACCGCGGCCGCAACGAAAACGACGGCAATTATCGAAAGATACCGCCCCAATCCCGCCAGCGTGATACCCGGATCGATGCTGATCGCGCCGACCACAGGCATGTTGAGAGCGGCCCCCGCAGCCTCCCAGATCGGATGCGCGAAATCCGCAATCGGCATCGGGGACGCCTGCAGCGCCATCCAAAGTGCTGGAACACAGGCCGGAAGCGCCCAAGGGCGCACCAGCTTGCCGAGATGGGTGCCCTCTCCGGGCCGGAGATCGTACGCGACCATGCCAACCGCGAGCGCCGCGATCAGGCCGGCGCCAGCATGCGCCACCGGCCCGTCAAAAAAGATCATTGCCGGAGAGATGCCGACAAGGCCCAGCAGAAGCAGAAACGAGGTAATCAATTTCAAACCCGCCCGTGTCCCACTCTTCACTCGATCATTCGCTCGGAGCCGTCAAGGGGAAGAAAGGTCGGGCATCGAACAATACCTTTGCCGGACAAGGAGGTATCATCCTGCGCAACAGCCTCGATCGACGAACGGGCTGACGTCGTCAGAATCCGCGAACGGCAATTTCGGTATACGGTGGCGCTAGCGCCTGATCCCGTAAAGTTGCAGGTTTTTCGAACAACATCATGCGCAAAATCAACACGCATCCGTCGTCGAGCGCAGTCCGCGACGGGTGCGCAAAATAGAACCGAGCGGGAGGCAATTCAAGTTGAACGCATCCCGCTCTAAGAATAGTGCCGCGTCACCGGGGAGGAGAACATGAGAGTCATTTCCGTCGTCACGCTTGCCGTTGCGCTTGGAGGCGCGGTCGCAAGTTCGGCTGCGACCGCGAAGTCGGGGGGCGAACCATCCGTTTTGCGGCTCGATCCGTCGCTCGATGCCATCGTTTCGCCCAACGCCAAGACCGAGCTGGTAAAGGGCGGGTTCGGCTTCACCGAAGGGCCGGTATGGATGCAGCAAGGCAGGAGCGGCTTCCTGCTGTTCACCGACATCCCCGGCAACGTTGTGTGGAAGCTCACGCCGGACGGCACGGCTTCGGTCTACCTTCGCGACGCGGGGTATCACGGACCGGACCCGTGGCGCTGGGGTCCCGTCTTCAACAATGGCCGGGAACGCGACGATCCAAAATTCGAGGAATTCGTGATGTTTGGCGCGGATGGCCTCGGCATCGATCGCCAGGGCCGCCTCATTCTTGCGACCTTCGCCGGCCGGGCGCTCGAGCGCGTCGAGAAGAACGGCAAGCGCACCGTCCTCGCCGACAGCTATCAAGGCAAGCGATTTGGCGGACCCAACGATATCGCAGTCAAGCGCGACGGCGGCATCTATTTCACCGATACCTACGGCGCATTACGCCAGCGCGACAAGGATCCGCACAAGGAGCTCGATTTCAACGCCGTGTTCAGATGGAAGGACGGCAAGTTGACGCTGATCGTCAAGGATATGCCCAATACCAACGGCCTCGCTTTTTCGCCCGATGAAAAATACCTTTATGTCAACGGCAGCCGCGACAATTACGTCAATCGCTACGAAGTTCAATCGGACGGCACCGTGACCGCCGGCAAGCTCTTCATCGATCTCAGCAAGGAGAGCGAGCGCGGCATCACCGACGGGCTGCGCGTCGACAGCAAGGGCAACCTCTATGAGACCGGGCCGGGCGGCGTTTGGATCATATCGCCCGATGCAAAGCACTTGGGCACCATCAGGGCACCCGAACAATCGACCAATGTCGGCTTCGGCGGTCCCGACAAGAAGACGCTTTATATCGCGGCTCGGTCAAGCATCTATCAGATCGCGGTCAACGTCCCGGGCCAGTGAGCAGACTTGCTCCACTCGGTAAGCTGGTCGCTGATCATCGCCATGTCCGACGCGGGCAGGGTTCGTGAGGGGATAAGCGAGCCGGCCGCTTTGCAGCTGCGGAAAGTCCCGGCTCGTTTGCGATCCCGTCGGCGCGACGTTCCCTGCCGCTATCCGGCATGCCAATGGAGCCACCACGCCTTGCGCGGATCATAGTAACGATCATAAAGGCAGACGAAGCCGACAAAATCGCCATAACGGCGATGAACGCTGGTAATGCGGGCGATCCTATTCCAGCGCGCACAGTAATCTGCGGCAATGTCACGATAGATGTGGGCGATCTCGGGCGACCAGGGAATGATGCCGCCGGTATCGTTGCCGGTGACCCCTGGCCCAACGAGGTCGAGCGCGGGCGCCGTCACCGGGAGCAGCACCGATGCGGCGAGTGCGGCAGCACCGATCACACCAAACCCGCGCGACACGCGCGTCTTCACGGCGCCTTCTGCAACACCCCACACATTCGCGATGTCGACTGGCATATTCACCTCCCCTCGCGCAATCCGGTCCTGCGATCGGCCGCCGCCCTCACGATTTTTGGTGGCCTGGCACGGCACTGCTTGCGTGATCGTGCCGTCCGTGATGCTCCTGCGCCGCCCCGCCCGCGTGGCCGGCAAGCTCTCCACCATGACGATGACCCGCGGCATCGTCGTGGTGATGATGATGATGATGCCCCGCGGCGTTATTCTCATGGGGATCTAGATGGTGATGGTCCATAGGGCCGTGTTCATGCGCGGGCGCGAACATATCGGCATCATCCGGCTCAAAAGGCGCGGCAACGGGAGTCGCTGCGAAGTCCCCGCTCGGCAAGCAGTGCCTCCATCTGCGCCGAACCTAACACGCGGATTCGATTTGTAAGCACCTGAACCGGCAGGTGACGGTTGCCGAGCACCCAAACGAGGCGCGCGAGAGCGGCGAAATCGGTCACACGCAATTCGAGAAGCGGCTCGGCATCGGCAACCACTTCGACCAAGGTGCCGTCGTCGAGCACCAGCAAATCGTCGGTGCGAAGCCGTGGCGGCTCGGGAAAATCGAACTCGATGCAAGTTCCCTTGCCGCCAAAGACGAAGCCCTGCTGTTTGCGGCGATCGGCAAAGTTGAGCAGCAACGTATCGACGATGCCGCCGTGGCGCGAACCCGCTGCAAGAACCGTCTGTGTCCGCGGCATTCGCCTGGTCTCGTCAACGGCGCTGCGGGCGATCCCGCGGGGTGGGATCGAACGGAACGATCGCGGCGGGCTTTTCGACGAGGGATGGCGCAGAATTGGTCGGCTTTTCGAATGGTCGGGGCGCTCTCGCCGGCAATTGCGTCTGAGCCTGCGCATCTCTGCGAACGAAATTACGGTAGGCGATCAACCCGAACGGCAGACTGACAAGATAGGCGAGAGTGCCCGCCGTCAGTACCTTCCCATGGGTAGCTGATCAGCAGCGCGAAGAACAACACCACCCCGATAAAGACCAGCAGCACGAAATCGGGCTGCACGCGGGTGCCGAGCCGCTTGCCGGAATAGACCGGGAGCCGCGACACCATCAGCAAGGCGATCACCAGCGTGTAGATGAGCGTCACCGGGGCGATGTCGGCCGAGCGCGGCAATCCGAGAAAATGGAGATAGATCGGCAGCAACACGGTGATCGCGCCGGCGGGAGCAGGTATGCCGACGAAGAAATTGCTTGCCCAAGGCGGACGGTTGGGATCCTCGATCATGACGTTAAAACGGGCGAGCCGCAGCCCGGCCGCAATGGCAAACACCAAGGCGCCGATCCAGCCTGCGGACTTGAGTTCACGCAAATCCCAAAAGTAAAGCGTCAACCCAGGGGCAACGCCAAAATTTACGAAGTCGGCAAGGCTATCGAGTTCGGCGCCGAATCGCGACGTGCCTTTGAGAAGACGCGCCACCCGTCCGTCGATGCCGTCGAGCACGGCCGCGAAGACGATCGCATAGATCGCCCAGTCAAGCGTGCCCTCGGCAGCAAGGCGAATGGAGGTAAGCCCCGCGCACAATGCGAGCAGCGTGATGACATTCGGCACCAGCATGCGAACGGGCACCGGGCGGAACCGGCGCCGTCGCGCCGATCCCTTCTCGCGTCTGAACGGTGAAAGCGGCCCGTGCGACATGAGCGCAATATAACGGCTGGCATCCGCTTTTCCAGCAATACGGCAAGCGGGCCAGGCATCGCCCCACAAGAGCGTCACGAAATCTCCGATTACGGTGCAGAAGGAGCGGCGGTGGCGGGGATCGATTGGGCCTGCATCGATTTGCCTTGCCCCGCTTGCACTTGGGCCGCCTTCGTTTTATAAATCCGTTTGTCTGGGCTATGATTCGGGGTTGATGTTGCTGACAGGGGTTGTCGCGCGGGCCTGAATTGGGGATTGCCACCGCGACATCGGCGACAGGTGAAATTCGCGACAAGCAAAGTTCGGCGGCGGTCTTTCGCGCTGCCGCCATTGGGCGTTGAAGAGCTGGGGATGGATCGACCCATTCGAGCAGCGGCGAGGTATCGCAATGGCTGGCGCCAGATTGGCCTGAGCGCCTGCATATTGCTATTGCCGCCCGTGGTAGTCGGGGCCGCCATTCACTCCAGGCTTGCAACCCGCACGGACGCGCAGCCACCAGGACCGATGCAAACCATCAGCCTGTCCGAACCGGCTGCCGCGGATACCATGCGGCCCTTCAAGGTGTCTCAGCCTTCAGATACCGCAGGCGCTGCGACGTTTCCACAAGTGAAAAAGACTTTTCCACAGTCGCCGGTGTCAGCGACCGCCATGGGTCCAGAGCTTCCGCCCGCTGCTTCGGCGAAGCAAATCGTGTCGGCAAAGCCCCTCCCCTCATCCACCACGTCTGCACAGGCAGCGGCCCCCCTCCCAGCCGGGGAAAAGCAAACACCCGCGGCAAGGCCGGCCTCCTTGGCCGCGCCGGCACAGGCAACGCCTCCGTCCCCGCCTGCGGCAAAGCCAAACCCGGCGGCTCGGACTGCACTCTCCGCAATGGCGCAGGCACCAGCAGCGCTCCCGCCCGTTCCTACGGCACAGCAAAATCCCTCGGCAAGGACCGCCCTTGCAGCCGCGCCGCGGGCCAAGCATCGTCTCCGCCGGTTCTTGGGGCAAATCAAAGTCCCGCAGTAAGGACTGCCCTCTCGGCTGTTCCGCAAGCACAAGCAGCGGCGCCGCCGCCTGCGGCTGCTGCAAAGCAAACGACCCCGGCAGGCGTCGCTGCCGCAGCCGCGACGCCGGCAACGAATGGGGCTGGCGCCGATTCGGACAAGGAAGCCGGGCACGATTTGGGGCCGGTCCCGGTTCACGTCACAGTCGTCGTCGCACCGAATGCCGGTCACGCGGTTCGCGACCCGCGTGGCAGTAGGCCGCACGAAGACGAGGCGGTAACGGCATCGGGGGAATTGCCGCCAAACCAGCAGTTCCTTCCGTCAGTCGAGCAGCCCTTCGACCAGACCGGCGCGCTCGGCCGCGGCAGCGACTTTGCGCAGCATTCGGCGTGGCACCGCGCCAAGCATGCCAAACAACACACTCAAAAGCCGCCAAAGCGCAAATATACGCTGCGCGATTTGTTCCAGTATCTGTTCCCATCGGATCGGCGCAACGCGCAGCAAGGCTGAGCCGCGCCGGCTTGCGCCAGCGTTCGTTCCCGCCCCAGCGTGCGCGCGCTTGGGTCTTCCCTCGCTTACAAGCTGCGCCCGCGGGCTTCGCGGCGCCCAAAGCCTGTGCTAGGCCAAGCGACACGAAGCTTGTGTGTGTGCCGAACCAAAGCACGGAGGGTGCGATGAACGTAAAGCTTTCGAGTTTGTTTGCATGTTCGGCCGCGGGCGCCATGCTGCTCGGCGGCGCGGAGACGGCTTTGGCACAGGCGCAGCCGCCGGCCAATCATCCGGCAGTTACCGTGAGAGGCCAGACCTATACGCCGGCATCGATCCTTGCCCGCAACATGGGATCGGAAGCCGACCGCGTGACCCAGTTCCCGCCGCATAAGATCATCGGCAACATCTATTACGTCGGCACGCGAACGCTCAGCTCGTTCCTGATCACGACGCCGCAGGGCGACATCCTGATCGACACCACTTACGAGCGGAACGCTCCGGTGATCGAAAAATCCATCATGGACCTCGGCTTCAAGCTCTCCGACGTAAAGATCATTCTCGGGACGCATGCGCATGGCGACCATCAGGAGGGTGATGCCGTCTTCAAGCAGAAGACCGGAGCGCAGTTCGTAGCGATGGCCGAAGATGTCCCGCTCCTGAAGGCCATGAAGCCGGAAGGCAAGGAGCACCCGGTCGACCGCATCATCCATGACGGAGATTCGGTGACGCTCGGCGGCACCACGCTGGTCGCCCACCTCACCCCTGGCCACACACCGGGCTGCACGTCATGGACGACCACCGCCCAGGAAGGCGGAAAGACCTACAACGTCGTGATCGGCTGCAGTTTGCGCCCACCGGCGACAGTCACTCCCCAGGTCGAGGATGAGTTGACCCGCGCCTACAAGACGGTTCGCGCGCTGCCATGCGATATCCTGCTTGGCGACCACGGCGCCCAGTACAACATGCAGGAGAAATACGCCAAGCTGAAAGAAGGCGCGCCCAATCCGTTCATCGATCCCGCGGGCTGCACCGTCGAGGCGGATGTCGAAGAGGCCATGATGAAGGCACTTCTGGTGGAACAGAAAGGCGCCAAGTAGCGCGGGGCAAAGTCGGCTCACTTGCCGCCAAACTCGTAGGCCGGATGAGCGCCGTCCGCGGGCGGTGCTTCAGTCGTAGCTCGGGTTGAGCGGCAAGCAAAACCCGGGCATCTGCGGGCTTGGTCCATTCTCCCATCGCGGATTTCGCGCCCGCGTGGCCGCGTGGCGTTATCCTCCCGAGTAGCGCTCAATCCGGGCTGCGGCTCCCGGCGAAGGGGCCCCGCCGCTGCCAATTCGCGGCCGCGATGATCTCGACAATGAACGCGGAAAGCTGCGTTCGGCCAGCGAGCGCACAGCGCCACTTTCCGATTCTCGGTTTACTGCAATCGCTCAAAGCGCGACGTGCGCGCCATCACCCACCTTGTTATCGATGCATTGGCGATGCCACATATAGGTCTAGGTTTGCCGCGGCGCTGCCGCTCTGCTGCCAACGCTGCGCTCTCTCAAATTGTCATCGCCCGGCTGGCGGGGTCCCCATCGTTTGGCCGCTTGACGAAGTGGAGAAGGACACGACTTGCTAAGGCGGCCAAACGATGGGGTGTCCCTTGACCGGGCGATCCAGTAACCACCGGGTGTCATTCGAAGCTCGTGTTTCCAATGCCCCTCAATGGGTTACTGGATGCCCCGCTTGAAGCGGGGCATTACAACAGAAAGAGATGAAGCGTTAGGATCAAAGGACGCAATACGCTGTGGAGGAACGAACGGCGTTACGCGGCGCGCGTGCGGCCCTCGTGACTCACGCTGGGAGAACAAAAAAATGCGCCTCCTCGTCATTGAGGATGATCCCGATCTCAACCGGCAGCTTGCCACCTCGCTGACCGATGCCGGCTACGTGGTGGATCGCGCCTTTGACGGGGAGGAAGGCCACTATCTCGGCGAGACCGAGCCGTATGATGCCGTGATCCTCGACATCGGGCTGCCGAAGATGGACGGGATTTCCGTTCTGGAGTCGTGGCGCCGGGCCGGCCGCGCGATGCCGGTGCTGCTCTTGACGGCGCGCGACCGCTGGAGCGACAAGGTCCAGGGCTTTGACGCCGGCGCCGATGATTACGTCGCAAAACCTTTCCACCTCGAAGAGGTGCTGGCACGCATCCGGGCGCTGCTGCGGCGCTCGGTCGGCCACGCCAAGAGCGAATTTTTATGCGGCCCTGTCCGACTCGACAGCCGCACCGGCCGGGTTACGGTCGATGGCACGCCCGTCAAGCTCACCTCGCACGAGTACCGGCTCTTGTCCTACCTCATGCACCATGCCGGCCGGGTGGTGTCGCGGACCGAGCTGGTCGAGCACCTTTACGACCAGGATTTCGATCGCGATTCCAATACAATCGAGGTGTTCATCGGGCGCGTACGCAAGAAGCTCGGGGTCGAGATCATTCAGACCGTGCGCGGCCTCGGCTACCTGCTGACGCCTCCAGCCGATGCGCGCTAGCGCATGATCCCGTAAAGTTGCAGACTTTTCGGACAAGATCATGCGCAAATCATCAACGCATCCGTCGTCGAGCGCCAGTCCGCGACGGATGCGCAAAAGAGAACCGAGCGGGAGGCAATTCAAGGTGAACGCATCCTGCTCTAATTCCCACTTTCAGAGATCAGTGAGGCGAAAGGCCCGACCGGGTGAGGGGGGCATCCCTCGATGGATCATTCTTCTGTGATTCCGCGTACTAACTCGCTCGCGATCCGCCTGTTTCTGTCGGCCACGGCATGGACGGTGGTCATCCTCGCGGTCACCGGCATCATCCTGTCGTCGATCTATCGCAATGCCGTCGAGCGCTCGTTCGACCGCCGGCTCGGCGTCTATCTGCAGACCCTGGTGGCGGATGTGGCCGCGCCGGAGCAGTCGGCGGACCGCAACGGTTCGAGCCTTGGCGAGCCGCTGTTCGACCTGCCGCTGTCGGGCTGGTACTGGCAGGTGGCAATGCTCGGTCAATCGCAGCCGGAGCTGCGCTCGTCGCGCTCGCTGTGGGACAATCCGCTGCCTCGTCTCGGCAGCAAGGCCGCCGTGAATGTCGACGGTACCCGGAGCGGTTACGCGATCGGCCCCGAGGACCAGCGGCTGCGCATGCTCGAGCGCATGGTCGATCTCGGCGAGGATGGCCGCTACCTGTTCGTCGTTGCCGGCGATGCCCAGGAAATCGAGGAGGAGATGCGCAGCTTCGACCGCGCGCTGCTGTTGACGTTCGGCATGCTCGCGGTGGTGCTGCTCCTCATCACCATGTTCCAGGTGCGATTCGGCCTCGCGCCGCTCAAGCGGATTTCGAAATCGCTCGCCGCCATCCGGGCCGGCACCGCGGAACGCCTGGAAGGCCAGTTCCCGGAGGAAATCGCGCCGCTGGCGCGCGAAACCAATGCCTTGCTCGAGGCCAATCGCGACATCGTCGAGCGCGCGCGGACCCATGTCGGCAATCTGGCCCATGCGCTGAAAACGCCGCTTTCGGTCGTGCTCAATGAAGCGGCCAGTCGGCCCGACGACCCGCTCGCGGCCAAGGTCATCGAGCAGGCGCACATCATGCTCGACCAAGTGACCCGGCACCTCGAACGGGCGCGCCTCGCCGCCCGGCTCAAGGTGGTCGGCAGCGTCACCGAAGTGGCCCCGGTGGTCACGGCGCTGACCCGAACCATGGAAAAGATTTATCAGCAGCGCGGCATCGCGATCGCGATCGAGGCCGCGGAGGATCTGCGCTTTCACGGCGAGCGCCAGGACCTTGAGGAAATGGTCGGCAACCTCGTCGACAACGCCTGCAAATGGGCGAAGATGCGGGTCAGCGTCGAAGCCATCGCCCAGCGTCCGCCGGCCGGTCTGCCCATGTTGCGGCTCACCGTCGATGATGACGGCCCGGGCCTCAGTCCCGAACAGCGCGATCAGGTGGCGCGCCGCGGGAGCCGGCTCGACGACACCAAGCCGGGATCCGGCCTCGGCCTCTCGATCGTACAGGAACTTGCGGCGCTTTACGGGGGAAGCCTTCAGCTCGACAGCGCCCCGATCGGGGGCCTGCGCGCCGAACTGCGGCTGCCGGCCGTCATTCCCGCCTGAAATCTTCGGCGGCCATCTTGCCTCGGCCACTTGCGTAAGCGGCGACAGTCGGTCGCGACCGCAAATCGACGAATTCCGTTATGGTGGGCGCGAGCCATTAAGAGATGGCTGGGGCACGCCGAAGCCGGTCGGGCGGCGGCGGCCGGATTGTTTTTTTGGCATTGCGGCGCCGCCTTGGGCTGTGTTGTAACGCCTGTTTGGGATCGGACGACCTCGCCTAATGACGCTGCTTTGGATTTTTGCGCTGATGACCGTGGCGGCGCTGGGCGCCGTGATTTGGCCGCTCCGAGGGCCGCGCGCGCTCGCTGCGGGCTCCAACGACCTTGCCGTCTATCGGGACCAGCTCGAAGAAATCGAACGCGACCGCGCCGACGGCCGCATCGGGAACGACGAGTTCGAGGCCGCACGGGTCGAAGTCTCGCGCCGGCTTCTGGCGGCTGCGCACGCCGGCAAGGGGGCCGCGGAGGCGGGATCGAGCCGGCGCCGCCGGTTGACCGCCTTAGCGGCGGCCGGGGTGGTCGTCCCGGTCGTCGCCGTCTCGCTTTACGGCCTGCTGGGCTCGCCCGATCTGCCCGGTCAGCCGTTTGCGAGCCGGACCGGTGGCGACAACCAAAACGCCCCGATCGGCGCCCTGATCGCCAAAATCGAGCAACACCTTGAAGAAGAGCCCGGCGACGGGCGGGGCTGGGAAATCATCGCCCCGGTCTACATGAAGCTTGATCGCTACGACGATGCGGTGAAGGCGCGCCGCAACGCGCTGCGCCTTCTCGGCCCCACCGCCAATCGCGAAGTCGACCTCGGGGAAGCATTGACGGCAGCGGCTGGCGGCGTGATCACGGTCGAGGCCAAGGCCGCCTTCGATCGGGCAGCGACCGCCGAGGCCGACAATCCGAAGGCCATGTTCTATCTCGGTTTGGCTGCGGAGCAGGACGGCAAGCTCGACGAAGCAGCGCGCCGCTGGCGTGAGCTGATCGGCAAGGCGCCCCCTGACGCGCCCTGGATCGGCATTGTGCGCCAGTCGCTGGCCCGCGTGGAAGGGACGGCAGTACCGGAGCCGCGGCCGGAGGATGTGGCGGCCGCCGCCGACTTGCCGCCCGAGCAGCGAATCCAATTCGTCCGCAGCATGGTGCAGCGTCTGGCGAACCGGCTGCACGATGACGGGTCCGACGTGGAGGGGTGGCTGCGGCTATTGCGCGCCTATATGGTGCTTGACGAGCGTGATACTGCAAAGACGGCCATCGGCGCAGCGCGCGGCGCGCTCGCTCACGAGCCGGAAAAGCTGCGCCAGCTCGACGAGGGCATCAAGGCGCTTGGCATCGAGGGGTAGGAGAACGCAATGACCCGCAAGCAGCGACGCTTGGGGATGATCGCCGGCGGCGTCTGCGTGCTTGGCGTTGCCGTCCTGATGGTGCTGTTCGCGATGCGCAACTCCATCGTGTTCTTCAATTCACCGAGCGATATCGTGGAAAAGCACGTCGCGCCCGGCGCCCGCATCCGGCTCGGCGGCCTCGTCGCCCCCGGCAGTCTCGTTCGCGGCGACAATCTCGCCATCAAGTTTGAGGTAACCGACGGCAACCAGGCGATCCCGGTGACCTATCAGGGCATCCTGCCCGACCTGTTCCGTGAGGGTCAGGGCGTCGTCGCCGAGGGATCGCTCGATCGCGGCGGTACGTTCCGCGCCGACAACATCCTCGCCAAGCACGACGAGAACTACATGCCCAAGGAGGTCGCCGACGCCCTCAAAAAGCAGGGGCATTGGAAGGAGGAATACGCGAACCAGGGCACGGCGCAACGGTGACATGCGCGGGCGCCTGTAGGGATCGCGGATCATTTCACGAAAGTGGGGGCCATCACTTGCTGGTAGGCAACGCGCCTAAGCAGCGATGCCACTTGTACAATACATAGGCGCGGTGCCCACGCGGTCGGAGCTGTGAAAAATGGCCGATCTCGTGGGCAAAATCGCAACTAAGGCTCGGGCCGATGGAAGGGGGGCGGCGCGCGATTTTCCCACCCTACAGGCGGCGCTTCGATATGATCGGTACCCACTATCTCTAAGCAACGCGGCATGAAAGGTTGCGGCTCATGATTGCAGAAGTCGGCCATTATGCGCTCGTGCTGGCGCTTGCTCTCGCACTCATCCAGTCATTCGTTCCGCTGCTCGGGGCCCGTACCCGCGACGCCTCGCTGATGGCGGTCGCCGAACCGGCGGCACTCGCGCAATTCGGCTTTGTCGCGCTCGCCTTCGCCATGTTGGTGTCGTGCTACGTCACCTCCGATTTCTCGGTGCGCAACGTCTTCGAGAATTCCCACTCGGCAATGCCGCTGATCTACAAATTCACCAGCACTTGGGGCAATCATGAAGGCTCCATGCTGCTGTGGGTGTTCATCCTCGCGCTGTTCGGGGCGTTGGTCGCAGCCTTCGGCAACAATATTCCGCGCTCGCTCAAGGCGACGGTGCTCGCTGTCCAGGCGTGGATCGCCTCGGCATTTTATCTCTTCATCCTGATGACATCGAACCCGTTCCTGCGTTTTGCGCAGGCGCCGTTCGAGGGCCGTGATCTCAACCCGGTGCTCCAGGACCTCGGCCTCGCCATCCATCCGCCGCTGCTCTATCTCGGCTATGTCGGTTTTTCGATCTCATTTTCATTCGCCATCGCCGCCCTCATCGAAGGCCGCATCGATGCCGCCTGGGCCCGGTGGGTGCGGCCGTGGCTGCTTGCGGCATGGATGTGCCTGACGCTCGGGATCGCAATGGGATCTTATTGGGCCTATTACGAGCTTGGCTGGGGCGGCTGGTGGTTTTGGGACCCGGTTGAAAACGCCTCGCTGATGCCGTGGCTGGTCGGCACCGCGCTTTTGCATTCCGCCGCGGTGATGGAAAAGCGCGAAGCGCTAAAGATTTGGACCATCCTCCTGTCGATCCTCACCTTTTCGCTGTCGCTGATCGGCACCTTCCTGGTCCGTTCGGGCGTCCTCACTTCGGTCCACGCCTTCGCCTCCGATCCGTTGCGTGGCGTGTTCATCCTCGCGATCCTGGTGCTGTTCATCGGCGGCGGTTTCGGAATCTTCGCTTGGCGGTCCCCGATGCTGCGCCATGGCGGCCTCTTTGCGCCGGTCTCGCGCGAGGGCGCGCTGGTGCTCAATAACCTTCTGCTGAGCACGGCCTGTGCAACCGTCTTTGTCGGCACGCTCTATCCGCTGGCGCTGGAAGCGCTGACGGGCGAAAAGATTTCCGTCGGCGCCCCGTTTTTCAACGTGACCTTCGGGCCGCTGTTCGCCGCGCTGCTGATCGCCGTCCCGTTCGGGCCGCTGCTTGCCTGGAAACGCGGCGATCTTGCCGGCGTCACGCAACGCCTTGCCGGCGCCTTTGCGGTGGCCCTGATCGGGCTCGTCGCCACCTTCGTATTCGAAGGCCGCCCCTTGCTCGCGCCGTTGGGCGTGGGCCTCGCCCTCTTCGTCATCGCGGGCGCGATCACCGATCTCGCCGAGCGCACCGGGTTGCTGCGCATGCCGTTGACGATCGTGGCGCGCCGCGCCACCGGACTGCCGCGTTCGGCATGGGGCACCGCATTTGCCCATCTGGGTCTCGGCATCACGCTGCTTGGCATCGTCGGCGAGACCCAATGGGGAGCCGAGCGCATCGTCGCGGTCAAGCCCGGGGAAAAGATCGCGATCCACAACTACGACGTGACTTTCGACCGCACGGTGAATCGCACCGGGCCGAACTATTCCGAGTTGGCCGCGGTCTTCGTCGTGCGCCGTCACGGCGACACCATCGGCGTGATGGAGCCGTCCAAGCGCACCTTTACCGCGCGTGGCGCGGTGACGACCGAGTCGGCGCTGATGGCGCGCGGCGTCAGCCAACTCTACATCTCCGTCGGGGACCTCAACCCAGACGGTTCGCTCGCCGTTCGCATTTATTACAAGCCGCTGGTGTTGCTGATCTGGCTGGGTTGCGTGGTCATGTTCATCGGTGGGGCTTTCTCGCTGTCGGACCGGCGCTTGCGCGTCGGAGCGCCCAAGCCGGCGAGGGTCAAGCCGACGCTGGTCCCGGCGGAGTGATGGTGTTGGCGCTGGTCGCAAAAAGAGCCGGCATTCGCGCGGCGCTCCGGACCATCGCGGTGGTTGTTGCGATCGGCGCAATTCATCCAGCGATCGCGGTCCAGCCGGACGAGATGCTGAAGGATCCCGTCCTTGAGGCGCGGGCACGCGCGTTGTCGCGCGACCTGCGCTGCATGGTCTGCCAGAACCAGTCGATCGATGATTCCGAGGCGCCTTTGGCGCGCGACCTGCGCCTGCTGGTGCGCGAGCGGCTGACCGCCGGCGACAGCAATGCCCAGGTGGTGAACTTTCTGGTCGATCGCTACGGCGAGTTCGTGCTGTTGAAGCCGCGTTTCGCCTGGCATACAGCGCTGCTGTGGATCACCCCGCTCGCGGCTTTGTTCGCAGGCGCGATTGCGATGTTAACTGCGATCTGGCGGCAGCGCCGGTCGCGCCCGAAGGTGGTGCCGCTGACTGCCGAAGAAGAGCGCGAAGTGGCCGCAATGATCGAACGGCCGCTTTGATTCAAGTCGATAGCGCCTACCGGCCTTGCGCCGCCGTCGCCACAGCTTCCTTTTGCGCGAGCCGCATCGCCCAATAATCCCAAGCGCGCGCCATCGGCTCGGGCCGGAGATTGTAGGCCGCCGCCTTGGCGGCCTCTTCATCCGTGAGAGCGTTCACCGTCCCGACGAGCCGCGCCTGGGTCTGCAGTTCGGCGTTGCGTGCGCCATAAATGGTGCGGAACACCATTTCGCGCAGCGACCGACCGACGACGGTGGCGCCATGCCGCCCCATCAACACCGTCCAGTAAGGCCCCAGCGCCCTCGCCAGCGATTGCCCCTCCCCCACCGTGACGACGACAAGCGCGGTATCGCCAAACTCGTCGCGGCTATCCCAATAGGGCACCTTCGGACCCATCAAGGCGCCAAGATGGTAGACGGGCTTCAATTCGGCGTGCGCGATCGCATAGGCGAGCACTGCCGGCGCGTGATGGTGGCATATCGCCATCACGTCGGGCCGCGCGGCGTAGATTGAGGCGTGGATGATGCGTTCGCCGTATAAGCGGAAATTGGTCGGCACTGCCGGCTCGCCGTCGAGGCCCAGTTCGACGATGTCCTGCGTTTGCACCAGTTCAGGTGCGCGATGCCGCGAAATCAGGAATTGCCCCGGATCGGCGGGATGGCGCATGCTGACGTGGCCGAACGCGTCGAACAGGCCCTCATTGGCGAGCATCCGGTTGGCAAGTGCGACCTCCTCGCGCGCCGTCGCAAAGGCGTCCGACATTGAAAGACTCTCCATGGGAAAAGCGATCCCTCGCACAAGACTGGCTGGGCCCAATTCTCTTTTGTAAATCGTAGTGGAGCGCCAGCGGCGAAATCAGTTACCAGTGACCGGCCACGAAGGCCAGCAAGCGAACACCTGACGGGTATTCGCGGCGCGCGCCGCACAGCCTCCGCCCACCGAAAGCCGCAAAATGACGATGGACACCAAAGTCACCATCCCGGCATTGCAGCAGATGAAGCGTGACGGCCGCAAGATCGCTGGCATCGTCGCCTGGGACTATCCGATGGCGCGGCTCGCGGATCGCGCCGGCGTCGATCTCGTCTCGGTCGGGAACTCCGTCGGCGTCAACCTGTACGGCCATGCGAGCCCGCTCGAAGTGACTATGGACGAGATGCTGGTGGTGTGCAAAGCCGTGCGCCGCGGCGTCGCGAGGGCGCTGGTGAGCTGCGATTTTCCGTTCGGGCCGCTTCAGGAAGGGCCGCAGAGCGCGCTGCAAGCCGCCATCCGCCTGGTCAAGGAAGCTGGCGCCGACATCATCAAGCTCGACGGCGCGGCCGATTTCCCCGAAGCGGTGCGTGCACTCGTGCGCGCCGGCATTCCTGTCTTCGCCCAGTTCGGCGTCACGCCGCAGACCGCGTTGCAGTTCGGCATTCCCTACGCAGCACAGTCGGCACCGGACGCGCAGGTGCCCGCCGGAATGACGGAGAAGCTCGTCGAACAAGCGCGGCGTCTCGAAGCGGAAGGCGCGGCGATGCTCGACTTCACCAATTCCGGCCCGGTCGCCGGCGCGGCCGTGGTCGCCGCCGTATCGATCCCCGTGATCGGCGGTTTTGGCGGCGGCCCGTGGCTCGATGGCCGCGTCCGCCTCTCCCATACCGCGATCGGATATGCCGAGAAATGGCTGGATTCAAAGACGGATACCTATGCCAATGTCGCGAAATCCAGCCTCGACGCTTTCACCGCGCTGATTGCGGACGTGCGGGCCGGCCGCCAGATCAAAGGTTGAGTTAACGCCGGTGCGTCATCAACTCATAGAGGTGTTCCGGAGCGGCCCTGCGCATGATCCCGTAAGTTGCAGACTTTTCGGACAAGATCATGCGCAAAATCAATGATAATCGAGCGGGAGGCGATTCAACCTGAACGCATTCCGCTCTAAGTGAGTACTGCTAGTACCTCTGCACAGGGGTTATCGACTCGTTGAGTGGGGCTGGGTAGGCGCGGGCCATTTTGGCGCGCGCTTTTTCTGGCGTGAACATCCAATTTATTCGTGCACCGCTTTTGTTTCTTTGGCGCTCCCACGCGGCGATCTCGAAGGCAAGCAATTCACGATTGTCGATGCGACGGTCGAGGCACTGGCTGCGAAGGACGCCGATTTCGATTTCGACCATGTTGAGCCAGCTTGCGTGCCTGGGGGTGGGATGGAATTCGAGGCGGCGTAGGATACGCCGCGCTTCCGGCGCTGGAAAGGTTTGGTAGAGCGCGCTCGCAGAGTGGGTCGACAAATTGTCCAGCACGACCCGGATTTTGTCGGCCTTGGGAAAGTGCACGTCGACCAGATCGCGCATGCAGTTTGCGAAGTCCTCTGCCGCGCGTCGGTCTGTGACCTTCACCTTGCGCCAGGATTTATGGGCGTCGAGGAAGACGAAGAGATTGGCCGTGCCATTGCGCCGGTATTCGCAGTCGAAGCGCTCCAATTGTCCCGGCTTGGCCGGGATTGGCTCGCGCACTTCGCCGATGAGCTGAGTTGGACTTTCGTCAAAACAGACGACCGGACGCTTGGGATCCGCTTCCTCGTTGTAGAGGTCCAGCACATCCTCCATCCGCGCCACATATTCGGCATCAACCGTGGGAATGCACCACATGTCCTTGCGCCAGGGCTTGAGATCGTTTTCCGCAAGGCGGCGTCGAACCGTCTCGCGGGAAAGCCCCTTGTGGGCCGTCAGCTTGACCATCTCGCCAGCCAGAAGTTCCAGCGTCCAACGACTGCGCCCGGCCGGCGGCTTCGAGCAGGCCGTTGCGACCAAGAGCGCTTCGTCCCTGCCGGTGAGTTTGCGCTCGGCGCCACATCGCGGCTCCTCGCTCAAGGCGGCTTCAAGGCCACACTCCACAAATCGGCGCTTGGTGCGATAAACCGTCGATCCACCCACCACGATCGTACGTTCGATCACCTCATCGCTGGCGCCGGCATCGGCCGCCAGAAGGATTTGCGCCCGCTTCAATTTCCGAGCCGAACATGTGCCGGCGCCCAGCATCCGCTTAAGGTCCTCACGCTCCTCGCCGGTCAGATCAACGCGATAGCGGATATTCATCAGGGCCTCCTTGTGATTCGAGGCCCAGTTGAATCAATCTATGTGGCGTGGATTCCGCGCCCCCTCGCTTCACCGACAAGCAAGGCCAGTATCTGGCCTTCATTCACGCTTATACCCTCGTCATCGGCCGATCGCCCGCCGAAGCCGATATCCAACGGTTCTTCGCCGTCACCCCGCCCACCGTCCACCAGATGGTGCTAACTCTCGAACGCCAGGGCCTTATCACGCGTATCCCCGGCAAGGCGCGAAGCATCCACCTTCGCGTCGATCCAGAACTTCTCCCAAAGCTCCAACCCGTCATATCCTCTGTGCAGAGGTACTAGTGCAATTGTGGTCTCTTAATCGGCCGCCGGCCTGACTCAGCGGCGTACGTTCGTTGCGTCCCATAAACGGGGGACAAAGAATTCGGTATAGGAGACGACTTTCGCATCGTTGAACTCCAGCAGGTCGATAAACTCGGTGAGCACCGTTGCGCCGGTGACCCGTGAATATATCGCGGAACGCCAATGCACCGCCGCCCTGCTGCCGTCGATCAGCATCGCACTGATGGCATGGTCGCGCAGCTTGAAAGCCTTGATCATCGACGCAAGGAGAGGACGGAATTCGCCCACGCCAGCGGCCATATTCGAGATCGGACCGACTTGGCCAGCCCCTGCAATGTGAAATACGGCTTGGTCAGAGAATGCATTGCAGAGCGCGTCGAGATCCTCGCCAAGGCGCGCATCGTAAATCGCGCGGACCAGGTACTCTATTTCGGACCGAACCGACATAAGTCACCGCGACCCTTTCAAGGCCAATCATCAGCGCGTGAGCGATCGCGCCCCTCGTTCGCGGGTGGGGCAGCGGCGCCATCGGGCAAATGCACTGATCCGGGAGCGTACTCCAAGCAAGGATGGAATGTGACCGTGGTTAACCCGAGGCTTGCCGTTGTGCCACGATCCGGATTGGCATACCTAGCGCACGATCCCGTAAAGTTGCAGACTTTTCGGACAAGATCATGCGCAAAATCAACACGCATCCGTCGTCGAGCGCAATCTGTGACGGGTGCACCGAACATAATCGAACGGGAGGCTACTCAAACTGAACGCATCCCGCTCTAATCTGGTGTTTCTGTTCGATGCCTGTTGAATGTTTGCATGGGTGGCAGCTTACGGGGTGGCAGCTTTCGGGGTCGAAACGGAAAACGCGGTTCGCATGGCCAGAAGCTCCGCCCTGCCGCTGTTCCATCTCTATGGCGATCCGCCCGACGACCAGGCGTTCGATTTCATTCATATCGAGACCATTTCCTCGCGCTCCTCGATCAATGATTGGACGATCAGGGCGCACCGCCATCGCAACCTGTTCCAGATCCTGCTGATCGGACGCGGCGGCGGGGAGATGGCGTGCGAAACAAAGACGATCGACTTTGAAGCACCGGCTGCGTTCCTCATTCCCGCGACGGTGGCGCACGGCTTCCGTTTCCGTCCGCGCGTCACCGAAGGCTGGGTCCTTAGCTTCACCGAGGATGTGGCCGGCGCGCTCGGCGAGCGTTCTGGCGAGGCGCTTGCACGGCTCCGGGCGCTTGCGGCCGATCCCGCCATCCCGCTTTCCGACGATGCCGAGCTCGATCGCATCGCGCGGCTGTGCGCCGACCTCCACGAGGAGCTTTTCCTCTCACGGGAAGGCCATCGTCTTGCGATGCGCGGCTATCTGGCGTTGATCGCAATCGGGGTGGTGCGGCTTGCAGCACGCCGCGCACGCAGCGGAACCGCATTGCTTTCCGGCGTCGGACCGACGCTTGAGGCGCTGCGCGCGCTCGTCGAGGAGCACTTCCGCAAAGAGCGGCAGCTCTCCTTCTACGCCGGCAAGCTCGCGATGACGCCCGACCGGCTGAACGATCACGTCAAGCGCGCCGCCGGAGTCACCGCCGGGCATTTGATCCGGCAACGCGTGCTCACCGAGGCCAAGCGGCAGCTCATCTTTACCAATCAGCCGGTGAACGAGATCGCCTACGATCTCAGCTTTGCTGACCCGTCGCACTTCGCCCGCTTCTTCCGCCAGCACACCGGCACGGCGCCGCAGGCGTTTCGCGATCATGACCGCGGCTAGAGCGGGATGCGTTCACCTTGAATTGCCTCACGCGGCGAAGGGTTCCGCCTGGGAGTCGAGTCATTCTCGCGAGTACCGTGGTCAGCTGCCGGCGAAATCCTGAGGCGTGAAGCTCAAGTCAAGCACCTTCCACTCCGCATATCGTTCCGCAGGGAGCATGGTATAGGGCTGGCAGCGGCGCAGCGCAGAAATCGCCGCCTGCATCAGGGCCGGCCCCTTCATGCCGGCCGACGCAGTTCCCTCGACCAGGATTGGCGCCGCCGCCAAAGTGCCGTCGGACTTGAAGGACACACGCAGCACGATGCGGACCTTGTCGGTTTGCGCGACCGAACCGGGCAGCGACCCGCAACTGCGCAGATGCTCGCGGAATATTGTCGTCTCTTCGTGGCCGAGATTGACCGCATCGGTCGCCGGCGCATCGAACCCGCCCCCCAACTTGCCGTCCGGGAGCGTCATTGGCATCCCGAACATCGCGTTGACGTCCGGCTCGGCGGGAGGCGGCGGATCGGTTTCAGCTTGCCGCGAGGGAGGCTGCATCGTCGAGGGCGCCCCGGCCGCCGATGCGGCGCCCATGAACCCGAAGGGTTGCGCCGATGACGGGGAGGCCGTCTGGCCGGGTTCGCGTGGCGGCGTCCCGCCTTTCGGCGCGGTCGATGCTCGCGACGCAGGCTGAGTGCGCTGCGGTGATGCCGAAGATGGCGAGGCTGAAGAGGACGGGGCTGAAGAGGACGGGGCTGAAGAGGACGAAGGCGGAGGCCGCGACTCGAAGGCGGCATCGGGAGCCAGCGAGGTTCGCAGAGAAAGATCGAAGGATGGCAGTTGCGGCAATGCCTGCTGGGTTGGCGTTTTCGGGGGCACTGAAATCGTCGGTCACGGCGGCGGTCCCGTTGTCAGGCACGGAGCTCGACCGTGATCGCCTCACCGGAACTGGTGTCAAAGGAGTTCGCGCCGGCGAACACCAGCACACCGACCGCCGCCAGGTGGCCAAATACGGAAACGACAAGACCGGCCCGCAAGCCCTCCTCCGATCTGTCCGGCGCCGACCCGATACCCAGACCAGCATACCGGTTTCAACGGGAAATGGAGCCTGTTTTTGTGGCGTCCCCTTGTAAGGTGAGCCGGAACCTATTCGCTTTTCAGGAAATCAAGGACCGCGGCGGTAAAATCGGAAGCCTGCTCGACATTGGAAATATGCCCGGCATCCAACACCGTGAGCGCCGCCCCGGGAATGTGGGTTCGGATGAAGTCCATTCCCTCGAGGGTCGTCGCCACGTCGTGGCGACCTGCGATCAGGAGAGTCGGCGCATTGATGCGTGCGAGAAGCTCACGGTGATCCATGTCGCGCACCGCCTCGCTGTTGGCGATATAGCCTGCCGCCGGGGTGGTGAGGACCATGCCCTTCATCCGGGCAATCGCGTCGGGCGCCTTGGCGCGGAAACCTGCGGTGAACCAGCGTTCCATGGTCGCGTCGGCGATGGCGGTGACGCCTTGGCGCCTTACCAGTGCGATGCGGTCGTTCCAGATATCCTTCGCGGGGAAATAACAGGCCGTGTTGGCGAGCACGAGCCGGCGCACGCGTCCGGGTGTATGGGCGCCGAGCCACTGGCCGACCATCCCGCCCATCGAAAGGCCGCACCAATCGATACTCCCAATCCCGAGGTGGTCGAGGATGCCAAGCACGTCGCGGCCGAGACGTTCCATCGAATACGGTCCCGGCGGGACATCGGATTTACCGTGGCCGCGCCGGTCATAGCGGATCAACCGGAACCGCTCGGCGAAGGATTCGACCTGTGCGTCCCACATGCCGAGATCGGTGCCGAGCGAATTCGACAGCATCAGCGCCGGAGCATCGCTCGGTCCTTCGACCTCCACATGGAGCGCACACCCGTCAACTTCGATCTTCGGCATCGCGGCTTTCCCTTATCCCGGTGAGAAAAACCGCGAACACTTGCCTGAATGGTGGCGTTGCGCAAGGCTCTGCGCCGGCCGGTCGTGTCGCAGTTGGCCGGAATGAAGAATGCGAGCTGCGACCGATCAGGAGTGATACTCGTTGGCGGGGGCAAGCATAGACGTCGACACGTAACCGATGCCGGTGCCGTCTTTTCCGACCAACACCCAATCCCAGCCTTTCACCTTCGCAAGCGCATCGACATGATCGCCCCGCTTGAGTTCGCCCGTGACCTTGGTCCCATAGAAGGAGTGGTCGCTGAAAACATTGGTGCCGTTGGCAACAATGTAATTGTTCGGCGCAGTTTCATAGCCCGGCGCCTTGACAACTCCAGGAGCGAGCTTGAGGCTGTCCGGCGAAATATCCGCCGCCACGGCGATGGCGACCCCCAAGAGAGCCAGGGCAGCGGAAGCGGAGGCGATTTTGATCCCGCCGGTCCAAACCTGACGAGCTATGTCCCGTGATTTCATCGCGATCTCCCTTTCTGGATTGGCGCTTTGCCGCACCGACGAGGTGCGGAGGCCTGCTCAAATTTTTTGAAACGGTGTCGTTGATCAGTCTGAGACGAACCGAGGAGTGAGTGTTATCGGGCGGCTGGCGCGAAACGCAGTTTTCGCGAGCGCGCCCGACGATTTCCGCCGGCCGGCCGGGACCGTGATTTGGCTCCCGACCTTTCGCGGTTTAGGAACGCGCGAAACGCGCTAAGGATCATGCGACGCAGCGTCTCGGGGAGACGCTGCGTCGTGTTCCCCGAGAGATACCCTTTCCAGAACGGCCGTGACCCGATAGTCCTGATCGCAGGGTCGTTGGACGACTGCGGACGCTCATTTCGTTCGTTCGAGGACGCGGCGCGCGGGTTCGACCCCACGGGCAGGGCGAAGCTGGGAGAGGACCGATGGCGGTGACGATGAATGGCGAGGTGCAGCTTGCGGCACCGCGTCAGTTTGTATGGGAGAAGCTCAATGATGCCGCTATCCTCAAGCAGTGCATCCCGGGCTGCGAGGAACTGAACAAGAATTCCGATACCGAATTCCAGGCCGTCGCCACCATCAAAGTCGGACCGGTCAAGGCGCGGTTCAAAGGCCGCGTGCAGCTTACCGATCTCGATCCACCCAACGGCTACCGGATTTCAGGCGAGGGCGAGGGCGGCGTCGCCGGCTTCGCCAAGGGTGCCGCAACGGTGAAGCTTGCCGACAAGGATGGCGGCACCTTGCTGAGTTACGATGTCGAAGTCGCAGATTGGCGGCAAGCTCGCCCAGCTTGGACAGCGCCTTGTGCAAGGCACCGCAAAAAAACTCGCCGCCGACTTCTTCACCAAATTCGCGGCCGCCGTTACCGCCGGCTGACCGCCGCTGAGAGATACCCCCTCCAGCCTGAAAGCCCTGTTGGCGGTTGAACCCCGTTCCCATCCAGCCAACACCGCGGTAGCTCGATTCACCTGCTTTTAGAGAGCTCCTCATAAAGTTCGGTGACAAAGCGGTCGGCACTGGTTCCCGCCCCGGCCGGCTGCAATCCGCCGGCGACCTTGGCATCGAAGGTTGCGGTGGGCTTTGCCGCCACCACCTCGGCCAGCGACTTGTGCTGCGCGACGAGCTGTTCAACCTTCTTCTCAACCGCAATAATCATGTCGCGATAGGGTACGATATCGTCGCGCGTGATGATCGTGCCGTGGCCGGGCACGAGCCGCGTGTCCGGTCCGGCGAGTTTTATCGTGTAATCGAGCGCATCGAGCATGCCTTTAAGCGAGCCACCACGTGCAATGTCGATGAATGGATAGCCGTAGTTGCGATAGAAGTCGCCGATCATGATGACGTTCGCATGCTCGAACCGAATCATCGTGTCCCCGCCGGTATGCGCCGCCCGCACCGGAATGAGATCGACCACTTCGCCGTTCATGCGGATTTTTACAGGCTCGCCCAGGCCGTAGGTGACGACCGGAAGGGCCGCCGGATCGCCGAGCGGACCGGAACGGCCGGGTGCCGACTGGGCAATTTGCAGCATCTCCTCGCGCAGTTCCTCGCGCGCGAAGATGGCGGCGCCAATCTTGGCGAAGTTTCGCATTGCCGCCGGTATGGTCGATGTGGATATGCGTGTTGACGAGGTAGCGGATGGGGCCGGCGCTGATGCGCCTGATCGCGGCGACAACCTTGGCGGTGATCTGCGCATATTGGGCATCGACCATCAGGATGCCGTCAGAACCCGCCAATACCCCGATCCGGCCTCCGGCGGCGTCGTCATGGGCCGGGTCGAGACCGGCCGAGCCGGACAGCATGTAAAGGTGCGGTGCGATCTCTTCGCTGACGATCTCGATCTTGGCGAAATCCATCTGCTGCTGGGCAACGGCAGCGCTTGCAAGCATCGCAACGGTGGCGACCACGGACAGCCGGAATGCCAGGATCATTGCTCTCCTCCCATGCGCTTCAGGGTCAGCGGTCGGGACGGCTGACTCCTTGATGAGCACAGGCTAGCATTGCCGCGCAAACAGCGGCAACCGGACCTCTTTGCGTTCGCCGCGACAACGTGCACAAGGGCGAACGCCGCACACGCTCACCAGGCGAATACACCAGGAGGACAGCATGCGTTTCCGTAACTCGATCGAATTGGCCGCGCTCGCGGCAGCGCTGGTCATGTCGATCGGCAGCGCCTTTGCATTCGACGAGACCAAATATCCCGACCTGAGAGGCGAATGGAGGCGCGGCGGCACTGGCGGTCTCTTGGCCGGTGGCGCCGGCGGGCTGCGATATGACGAAAGCTTGCCACCCACGACCGCACCCGATCTCGGTCAGCGGCCGCCGTTGACGCCGGAATATCAGAAAATCTACCAGGCCAATCTTGCCGACATGGTCAAGGGTGGGCAGGGCATCGACCCGACCTACAGCTGCCTGTCACCAGGCATGCCGCGCGTCATGATCGGCTATCGGACGCACGGAATTCGTTGTTACGCCGGAGATCACCTATGTTCTGATGGACGCGCGATCACGACTTCCATCGCCACATCTATACCGACGGACGCAACTTTCCCGACAACATGGCCCAGGAGCCGCGGTTTCTCGGTTACTCGATCGGCAAATGGCTCGATACGGATGGTGATGGGCGCTTCGACACCCTCACAGTCGAGACCCGCGGCCTCAAGGGACCTCGCGTTTACGATGCAACCGGCATCCCGCTCCATTCCGATAACGAAACGGTCATCGAGGAGCGTATCTATCTCGACAAATCCGATCCGAACCTGCTTCACGACGAGATCACCACGATGGACCATGCTTTGACCCGCCCGTGGAAGGTCGACCGCATTTTCCAACGGGTGAAGTCCGATAAGCCGATCTGGTTCGGCCACTCGGTTTGCGGCGAAGGCAATGCCCATGTCGGGATCGGCAACGAAGTCTACTACCTCAGCGGCGACGGACTGTTGATGCCGGCGGTAAAAGATCAGCCGCCGCCCGACCTGCGCTATTTCAAGAAATACGATCGGTGATCTGACGCAAGGCACCGTCTCTGACGTAAGGAGCCGTCCGTGAATAGGTGAATGATTCCCGTCATGCTCCGCGACAGCGGAGCATCCAGTAACCACCACGTTGTAAACCTGTCCACGCTACACCGGGGTTACTGAACCACCCGTTTTGCGGACGATGACCTTGATGCAACAATTCGCGCGACAAGCCGTAAGCGTCGGCGACGGCGCGGGGGTAAAAAGTTCGCGGCTGCGTCGATCGAAAAAGGGAGGAGCGAGCGCCCCTCCCTTGATTTGCTTCAGTGCGCTGTCAGGCTGGCGTCCTGCTCCGCGCCAGCGGGATGCGTTCAATTCCTTCCCGCTTGGTTCTCTTTCATTTTGCGCATGATCTTTGTCCGAAAAGTCTCCAACTTTTCGGGATCATGCGCTACCGCACATCATGGTAGGGAATAAACGTCTCAGGTACCGGTAGGCGGCCTTCGAGCTGTATGTCATGACCAACATAGGGGGTTGTCGGTCCCGCCTTCGGGAACGTCGGATAGACCACATCCGGGCCACGATGAGTATTCGTTTTTGCCATAGCTGGAGTGGCCGCGAGCGCCGCCGCACCGATGGCAGCCGTCAGAATTTTCAGACCGGTATTCATTGCCGCGCCTCTTTCGAGCAGGTTAACGATGCCCCGCATCTAGCACTTATTGTGCGACGCACAAGTCTCTCAATGATGACAGGACGAAGACAAAAAATCTATCGTTTACATCAGATTTACACGAATTCCGGGTGATTCGGACGAGGAGTGGGAACAGATCGCCGAAAACATCTTTGTGCATCGCACATTAGCGGAAAGGAAACGCTGCAAAAATTGTAACGAGGACATTTCCTTCGCCATCGCGGCGTCGCCAAAACAACAAAAGTCGCGCACTAGGCATGCATCACGCGCATGGTCCGTGAAGCTGTTTGCAGTCATCGACGTTCAAAGAAACCGCTCGGGCAGACGGCAAATGAGCGATCCGCGACGCGCCAGCGCATGATCCCGTAAAGTTGCAGACCTTTTCGGACAAGATCATGCGCAAATCTCCGCGCTAAATACCGTCGCAAGTCCTGAACCTCACTCGAACGCGGCGTCGGCCGGAATGCGGACCAGCTGATAGCCGTGCTCGGCAAGCACCCGCAGGATTTCCTCCGCGTGGTCGCGGTCGCGGGCTTCCATCGTGATGTCGAGGCGCGCACCCTTGGCGGGAACATCGAGAAACAGCCGGCGGTGATCGACCTCGAGGATGTTGGCCCCAAGCTCACCCAGGAGCGACGCGATCGGTCCCAGCACGCCGGGACGGTCCACGATGGTGAGGCGGAACGACACGATGCGCTGTTCGCGCTCCAGTTCGCGGACCATCAGCGAGGCGAGCATGCGGGGATCGATATTGCCACCGCACAAGATCAGGCCGACCTTCCGACCGCGGAAGCGCTCCGGCTGGGCAAGCATGGCGGCAAGGCCGGCTGCGCCCGCCCCCTCGGCCATGGTCTTTTGCAGGGTGAGGTAGGCATTCACGGCCCGCTCGATATGGGCCTCATCGACAAGGATGATGTCGCTCACCAATTCGCGTATCACCGGCAGCGTCAATTTGCCGACATTCTTGACGGCAATGCCTTCGGCGAGCGTCGGACCGCCGACGGGGTCATGGGCACCCGTCACCGCGTTGCGCATCGACGGGTAGAGCGCCGCCTCCGCCCCGATGATCTCGATTGCCGTGCCAACGCCACGTGCCGAAATGGCGTTGCCTGCGATCAACCCGCCGCCTCCGATCGGAATCACCAACACATCGAGGTCGTCGACTTCGTCGAGCATCTCGAGCGCAATGGTGCCCTGCCCGGCGATGATGGCGGGATCGTCATAGGGATGGACCAGGACCAGGTTGTGTTCGGCGATGATCGCGTCGACGCGCTCCTGGCACTCAGCAACGGTTTCCCCCTCGATCACAACCTTGGCGCCAAATGCTTCTGTTGCCTTCACCTTCACGAACGGGGTCGTCACCGGCATCACGATCGTCGACGGGATTTTCATCCGGCGTGCGTGGTAGGCGACCGCCTGGGCGTGGTTTCCGGCCGACATCGCAATCACGCCGCGGCGGCGTTCGTCCGCCGAAAGGCTCGCCAGTTTGACGAAGGCGCCGCGGTCCTTGAAGGAATTGGTCACCTGCATGTTTTCGTATTTCACGAAGACTTCGGCGCCGGTCAGCGCGGAGAGCTTCGGCGCTGGAAGCATCGGGGTCCGCAGCACCGCGCCGACAATCGTACGCCGGGCCCGCTCGATATCAGTCAAGTTGACCATGTGTCGTCTCCAACACCGCGATACCGGGAGGCACGCCTCCGGATGTACACCAGCAGTCCCTCAATTCGACCTGATCCTACACGCAAGCCGGTTTCGAAGCGGTATTCACCTCACGCGGCAGCACACTTGATTGGCGGGACAGCCCCTCTTGCGCGCGAAGGCGGATGGCGCCATCTCGGCGACAGGGAGAGGACCGATGAGCTTCGGCGGGCCACACGGCACCAGCTTCAACCTCGATGTGAAGCCGCACGCCTATGATCCTTGGACAGAACCGGAACTTTTCGAAAATGTCCTGGCGCGGCGGGTGATTGCCCTTCTTCATCGACGCAGCGATCATCATCGTTCCCGTGATCGTTGCCGCGATCTTCATCTTCCTGTTCGGGCTTGTCACGCTAGGCCTCGGCTGGGCCTTGTTCTGGCTGCTCGGTCCGGGAGCGCTCATCTGGGCAGTGGCCTATTACGGCATCACGCTGGGAGCTCCTGCCTCAGCCACCCTTGGCATGCGGGCGGTCGAAATCGAGGTGCGCACCTGGTACGGGGCGCCCTGCTATGCCCTTCTGGGCGCCGTACGGGCAGTGGTATTCTGGATTTCCGTCTCCGCGTTGACGCCTTTGATTCTGCTGGTGGCGTTTTTCAACGAGCGTGGGCGGCTGTTGCACGATCTCCTTCTCGGCACCGTGGTGATAAACAATGAGCGCCGCGCCGCAGCATTACGGGCCGCTGGTCGCATTTCAGGTGCGCGTTAACGTAATCGGCTTTGACGAAGGGCGATGAACCGCGCAATCTATGGGCAGTAGCGAGTACGCCGCCGGACGCCGGCCTCTGACCCAGCATTCACGTGATACCCCCCAGTTCTATCTGACCGCCCCCTCCCCGTGCCCATATTTGCCGGGCGAGGAGGAACGGAAGGTCTTTACCCATCTGGTTGGCGAACGCGCCGCTGACCTGAACAACCTGCTCACGCAAGGCGGGTTTCGGCGCAGCCAATCGATCGCCTACCGCCCTGCTTGCGAACATTGCAGGGCTTGCGTTTCGGTGCGGGTCATTGCCGGCGAGTTCCGTCCGACGCGGAACATGCGCCGTGTTCTCGAGCACAATGCGGACATCGCCAGCGATATGCGCGCGGCGGTCCCGACGGCCGAGCAATATTCGGTGTTCCGGGCTTATCTGGACGCCCGCCACGGCGAGGGCGGAATGGCCGATATGACCGTACTCGACTATGCAATGATGGTGGAGGACAGCCATGTCCAGACCCGGCTGGTGGAATATCGTCGCGGCGGCGCCCCAGGGAACGGCACCGGCAGCGACGGGGAACTCCTCGCCGTCGCCTTGACCGATGTGCTCAAGGACGGCCTGTCGATGGTCTACTCGTTCTACGAGCCGGAGCCGGATCGCCGCTCGCTCGGCACGTTCATGATTCTCGACCACATCTCCCGCGCGCGGCGCATGGGCCTCGCGTATGTCTATCTCGGCTACTGGGTCCGCGGCTCCCGCAAAATGGAATACAAGAGCCGGTTCCTGCCGCAGGAACGACTTGCCCCGGAGGGCTGGCAGCGGGTCGATCGGTAACCCCCGCGAGGGGGGGTTTGGATGCCGGGTTCACACGTCTTGGCGCGCCCGGAATGACCACCGGAGGGCTCCCGCGAAAATAACCGCTGCGACTCTCGGCAGAAATCAGCAGTTCGATGCGGTGTGCGGCCCTGCCCCCGATTCAGTTACTTTCGCGGGTACCCTCAGCGAGGCGGTACATAGCGGGTTAAACGATTATTGAGACTGCAATCACCCGGTTTCGTAAAGTCATAATCAATCTGCGGCATCCTCTGTGCATCAACGGCCAAGGAACCCAAGTGGCTTCGCGGCCGTTGCTGTGCTGGCCGAGGATGGAATATGCGTGCCTTCATTCGACGCTTTCTCATGCATTACGCGATATACCGACGCTACCCACTTGGCCGCGTGCCGTCTTTTCGTAATGCATGGCGTAACGCCCGAGCCTGAGCGGCGGCCTTGGCTATGCTGGCGCCCTGAATCGGTTCCGCCAGCTTGAGCGGGATGCATTCAGGTTTAATCGCCTTCCGGTCTATGAAAACTTATTGGAACGCGGGAATCCTTTTGGCGCGATGCGGCCGGCATCGCCCCGATTGCCCCGCCAGTCGGCGAGATCCCGCATTGACAGCGTAAAAGTCCGCCCTGCCGAGATCGGTCCAGGTGAGGCCTGACGCCGAGGCAAAGGTCTTGATGTCGGACAGCCCGCCGTCGCGGTACCGCTGCAGCCGCACCCCTCGTCCGCGCGGCATCTCAGGCACCTGGTCGAGACCGAATACGATCATCTTGCGATTGTCGCCGATCGCGGCGACCGTATTCCCATCGATGACGGTCACCGCGCGTCCCTCATCCGGCAGGTCGACATTAAGGACTTGTTTACCTTTCCGAGTATTGGCAACGCACTCGTCTTCCGCGACCACGAAGCCCCTGCCCTCCCTGCTCGCGACCAGGAATTTGCGGCCGCCGACCGTTGGGAAGACGGCAACGAGATCGGCTTCCTGCTCGAGATCGATGAACAGCCGCACCGGCTCGCCATGACCGCGCCCGCCCGGCAGCTTCGCGGCCTCGATCGTGTAGAAGCGCCCGTTGCTGGCAAAAATCATGCACTTCGAGGTCGTTTCGGCTGGGAACGAATAGCCGAGCGCGTCATCCGCCTTGAAAGCAACCCCGGAGAGATCCGTCACAGTGCCCTTGAGCGCGCGAATCCAGCCTTTTTTCGATACCACCACGGTGATCGGCTCGCGGACCGCCATCGCCTCGGTCGATCGCCGCCTCGTCGTGTTCGGGTGCCTGCGAAAAACCGGAGCGCCGCTTCCCGAGCGGCGTTTTCGGCCCGAAACCCGTGCGCACTGCCTTGATCTCGTCGGCAATCTTCTTCCATTGGTCACTTTCCGAACGCACCAGCTCCTGAAGTTTGCGCCTCTCGGTGCGCAAATTCCTGTCCTCGGTCCGGATTTCCTGCTCTTCGAGACGGCGCAGATTGCGCAACCGCATGTTGAGAATGGCGTCGGCCTGCACGTCGGATAGGCGAAAGCGCGCCATCAGCACCGGCTTTGGCTCGTCTTCGCTGCGGATGATGCGGATCACCTCGTCGAGATTGAGGTAGGCCACGAGATAGCCGCCGAGCACTTCGACGCGGCTGTCGATCTGGCGCAGGCGGAAGCGGGAGCGGCGCAGCAGCACGTCGCGGCGATGGTCGAGCCATTCCCGCAATGCTTCCGCGAGACCGAGCACCTTCGGGATCCGGCCTCCGGCGAGCACGTTCATGTTGAGGGGAATGCGGCTTTCGAGCTCGGTGAGCTTGAAAAGCGATGCCATCATCAACTCGGCATCCACAGTGCGGGCACGCGGCTCGATGACAAGCCGAATGTCCTCCGCCGACTTATCGCGCATGTCGCCGACCAGCGGCAGCTTTTGCTCGTTGATGAGCTCGGCGATTTTTTCGACCAGACGCGATTTCTGCACCAGCCAGGGAATTTCGGTGACCACCACCTGCCAGGTGCCGCGGCCGCTATCCTCCTTGACCCACCGTGCGCGCACACGGAACGAGCCACGGCCGGTCTCATAGGCTTCGGCGATGGCGGCTGGGTCTTCGACGATGATGCCGCCAGTCGGAAAGTCCGGTCCCGGCACGAAGCGCACGAGACTGCGGCTCTTGGTATTGGGATGCTCGATCAGATGCAGAGCCGCGTCGCACAATTCGGCGGCATTGTGCGGCGGAATCGAGGTCGCCATGCCGACCGCGATGCCTTGGGAGCCGTTTGCAAGCAGGTTCGGAAACGCGCCTGGCAGGACAACCGGCTCGTCTTCCGAGCCGTCGTAGGTCGGACGGAAGTCGACGGCATCCTCGTCGATGCCGTCAAGCAGCAGGCGGGCGACCTCGGTGAGCCGCGCTTCCGTATAGCGCATCGCCGCGGGGTTATCGCCGTCGATATTGCCGAAATTGCCCTGCCCGTCGATCAGCGGATAGCGTTGCGCGAAATCCTGGGCGAGACGGACCAGCGCGTCATAGACCGCCTGGTCCCCATGCGGATGGAACTTGCCAATGACATCGCCGACGACGCGGGCACATTTCTTGAAGGCGGCGCCGGGATCGAGGCGCAATTGCCGCATGGCGTGCAGCAGGCGGCGATGCACCGGCTTGAGGCCGTCGCGCGCGTCGGGCAGCGCACGATGCATGATCGTGGACAGCGCATAGGCAAGATAGCGCTCTTCCAGCGCGTCACGCAGCGGGATGTCCTGAATGCCGGACGGCTCGGGAATCAGCGTTTCGCTCATTGCGCTTCGATAACGAATGCTGGGACCTGAGACAATCGGGCGCGGCGAACTCGGTCCCGGGAGAGTCCGGGCGGCGGCAAGCGAGGGGCGCCGCTTTTGCCTGCGGGATCCGCCGCGCACCAGCGCGGGCAATTCGGTACTGATGGTAGGGCGCAATAAGCGGAGCGCATTGCGCCGTCTTTACACGCCGAGCGCGATTGTCGTTACGCGCCGTGCGAAGACCATTGCCCATTTTGCGGGGCTGCACCTCGAGGTGCAATGCGCTCCGCTCATTACCTTTTTTGAGACCAGGATTTTTCGGCTCATCATCCCCCCCCAGTTCATATACTTTGAATTTATGAATTCCACTTGGGAAATGTCGGATAAAATAAGAAGTAAACGATTTTTAATTTTGACGGCACTTAAATAAGAGGTGTCACGTTTCTACATCGGGTGGGCGCGGGAGAAGAAAATAGGAGGCTCACTTGCGTTCACTTATCTTGGCGGCGCTTGCCGCAAGCACTGTGCTTGTGACATCCGCGTCGGCCCGGGAACCCTATGTCGGCTCCGGCGCTCCGGGCGATGGTCCTTATTGGGCAGGAGGGACACCGGGCGGTCATCGCGGCATCTGGCGATACGGCTATTATCAGGGCAACGACCCCGATCCTTTCATCCGCGGCCAGATCATGCGCGACCCGACCAATCTTCCCGGCATCAAGCGCTGAGGTTTCGTCCGCTTAGCGCATGATCCCGCAAAGTTGCAGACTTTTCGGACGAAATCATGCGCAAAATCAATGATAATCGAGCGGGAGGCGATTCAACCTGAACGCATCCCGCTCTAGTTGACGACGGCTTGCGGCCTGACAAGGCGGCGAGATGCTGGCGCAGGTCGGCGGCACGAAAGCCATTCGCAAGTTGCCGGAACAGGATCAGGGCTTGCAGCAGCGCTTGGACGCGCTGGTCGGCAAACCGCAGGCCCGAAGCCCGTTGCCGCCCCGCGACGACCGGGCGGTGAATGGCCTGCAAGCGCTCTTCGCTGAGGATGCAATCGTGGCTGATGCGCTCCACCTCAAGGAGCCGGCGATTGGCGGCAAAGCCGATTTCGCGCAGCTTGGGCAAGTTGGACAGAAGCTTGCCGATCCTGAAGTCATAGGTGTTGTTGATCGTGGTTTCGGTCCGCAAGGCCCGATTTTCCTTGTGATACTGCTTGATCCGGGTGTTCTTGTAGAAGACGTTCAAGGACGGGGTCACGTCGTGGGTGACGATGCGCGTGCAAAACCGTTCCCGCGCGCGGCGCCGGCGCGGGATGCGACGATTGAAGATCAGCTTGATCTCCTCGGGGCGACTAGACGATCGCGGCATTACAGAATATGGAAGAGCGCGGCCTGGTGCCGCGCCTTTTTTTTGCGAACTATTCCGCGGCTTCGCTGAGGCGACCTGTCTCGCCGGCCGTCTCCACAATCCCCGTGAATTCGACACCAACAGCGTCTTCGGTCCGCCACAAAACGCGACACTTGCGGGTGCGGCCATGGCCGCGCGTGATGCGCAAGGTGAACTCGTCCGGCACGGTCTCGCCGCGAAGTCCGGCAATCCTGGCCCCGCCGTTCGAGAAATTCTCCAGGATACACCGGCGCGTCATCGTGCCGTAATGGATGGTCGCCGAAGAGTTCCACTCGACCCGGAAGGTCTTTCGCCGTTCGCGCCGCATCGGATGTTCCTCCGTGACTTCACTCACTCCCTCAAAGCGGTGCTTAGGCCGGGGACTTTGAAAGACCGGCTAACATGTTTTCGAGAAATTTAGACATTGACAGCTGCCCGATTGCGCGGGTTGCACAATCGCATCGCGCCGATGCGTGCCCCCTCCCCGCCGCGGAGCATGTTTCTCCGAAATCCTCCTTGCCGGTCCGTTAGTGTTTCACGTGCGGAACTGTCCCTCGCCCGGCCCGACCAGTCGGGCCACCTTCTTCGGCCACGGTGGAAGCAGTTTTTCTACAAGGAAGAAGGGCCCTCCTGCACCAGGCGACAACGATTTTTGGCGCACAGGGTCCCTTGATTTCGTATTATTGAACGCAAGGAACCCACTAAAGTGACCTTAGGCCGGCGCGGCCGAAGGAGAAACCACTCATGGCCGTCAGCCTCAACGTGAATGGCGCGACGCACAGTGTTCCGGCAGAGCCGGACGCGCCGCTGCTTTACGTGTTGCGCAACGATCTCGGTCTGAACGGGGCGAAGTTTGGCTGCGGCCTCGGCCAGTGCGGCGCCTGCACGGTGCTGATCGACGGCAAGCCGGTGCGCTCCTGCATCACCGCGATCGGCTGGGTGGCCGGAGCGGAAATCACCACCATCGAGGGACTGGGCTCGGAGGAAAAGCCGCATCCCTTGCAGCAAGCCTTCATCGAGGAACAGGCCGCCCAATGCGGCTACTGCATCGCCGGAATGATCATGTCGGCAAAGGCATTGCTTGATCGCAACGCGCAGCCGAACGAACGCGACGTCAGGC
Source organism: uncultured Alphaproteobacteria bacterium (assembly GCA_963844635.1). Lineage (GTDB taxonomy): Bacteria > Pseudomonadota > Alphaproteobacteria > Rhizobiales > Xanthobacteraceae > JAJPKK01. Next base: position 786,402 of record CAWJPD010000003.1, on the reverse strand, counting down.
GCGGCCTCGCCGATAATCTCTGCCGCTGCGGCACGCATGGCCGCATCGTTCGTGCCGTGCTCAAAGCCGCACAGACCCCCGGGAGGATCCGATGAACGCGCTCCTCTCGCGGCGTGCGTTCACTGCCGGCCTCGGCGGCATCACGGTCGTCTTTTCACTCAGCCCAAGATTTGCGCGCAGCCAGCAGCAGCGGGCGCGACTGCCGGGCAGCCTGAATGACAACCGGCTGCTCGATGCCTGGATTCGCATCGCCTCGGACGGCAGCGCCACGATCTCGACCGGCAAGGTCGAACTCGGCCAAGGTATCCTCACGGCCCTGGCGCAAATCGCTGCCGAAGAACTCGACCTGCCGCTGGCGTACATTCAGGTGGTATCTGGCGACACCGAAACAACGCCGAACGAGGGCGTCACTGCCGGCAGCCAGTCGATCGAGAACAGCGGGACTGCGCTGCGTTTGGCCGGTGCCGAAGTGCGCGCGATCCTCGTCGACTTGGCGGCGCGGCGGCTCGGTGTGCCGGCACATGCCCTCGCAACGGGTGACGGCATCATCACTGCGCCCGATGGACGCCACGTCAGTTACGCCGAACTCGCGAGCGGCATCGACCTGCACCGCGAAGCCAGCGGAAAGGTCGCGCCCAAGCCAGCTTCGGCCCACCGGCTCGTCGGCACGTCGGCTCGGCGCGTCGATATTCCCGCGAAGGTGACCGGGGGCGCCGTCTTCGTTCAGGACCTGCGCCTGCCAAAAATGCTGCACGGACGTATCGTGCGGCCACCCGGCTACGGGGCGAAGCTCGAAAGCATTCCCTCGACCCAAGTGAAAGCGATGCCCGGTGTCGTCGCGGTCGTCTGGAACGGCAGCTTTCTCGGCGTCGTCGCCGAGCGCGAAGAGCAGGCGATCAAGGCGAGCGAGGCGTTGCGGCGCGGCGCAAGCTGGACGGCCGGACCTCCCTTGCCCGAGCAATCGCGCATCTACGATCACCTGCTGTCATTGCCGAGCGAAGACAAGGTGATCAGCGACAGGCAGGCACCGCTGCCCAGCGACCTCAGGCTCCTCGAAGCGACCTACCGCAAGCCATACATGGCCCATGCCGCAATCGGCCCGTCCTGCGCGGTCGCCGAATTCCGCGACGGCAAGATGACGGTGTGGACGCATACGCAAGGTGTGTTTCCGTTGCGCGGCAATCTCGCGCTCGGCCTGAAAATGCCGACCGAGAACATCCACTGCATCCATGCGCAGGGATCGGGATGCTACGGGCACAATGCCGCCGACGATGTGGCGCTTGACGCCGCCCTGCTCGCCCGCGCCGTGCCGAGCAGCCCGGTGCGCCTGCAATGGATGCGCGGGGATGAATTCGGATGGGAACCGTTCGGTCCGGCGATGATCGTCAAGACGCGCGCCGGTCTCAATGCCGACGGTCGCATCGTCGACTGGAATTACGAGGTGTGGAGCAACACCCACTCGATGCGGCCGAGCGAGCCCGGCGGCAATAATCTGCTGGCAAGCTGGTATCTCGCCGAACCGCAGAAGGCGGCGCCGCCGCGCATGCTCCCGCAGCCCGCTGGCGGCGGCGACCGCAACGCGATTCCACTCTACGATTTCCCGCGGCAACGGGTCGTCAATCACTTGATCAAGGACATGCCGATCCGGGTGTCAGCGCTGCGCACGCTCGGCGCCTACACCAACGTGTTCGCGACCGAATCCTTCATGGACGAACTGGCGATCGCCGCCAATGCCGACCCCGTCGCGTTCCGCCTGGCTCATCTGAGTGACCCGCGCGCACGTGCGGTGATCGAGAGGGTCGCCGAAATGGCAAAATGGCAACCCGGCCGAACCAGCGAAGGTGGTCGCGGCCGCGGCCTCGGCTTTGCCAAATACAAGACGCTCGCCACTTACGTCGCCGTGATCGCCGATGTCGAGGTCGACGCCACCAGCGGCAAAGTCTCCGTGCCTCGTGTTTTCGCCGCCGCCGACGCCGGACTGATCATCAATCCGGATGGTCTCGCCAATCAGATCGAGGGCGGCATCATCCAGTCGACGAGTTGGACGCTCAAGGAAGAGGTCACGTTCGATCGTTCGCAGATCACGTCGCGCGACTGGATCGGCTATCCGATCCTCACCATGCCGGAAATCCCCACCGTTGAGGTGGAACTGATCAACCGGCCCGAGGAACGGCCGCTCGGCGCCGGCGAAGCCTCGCAAGGGCCTGCCGGAGCGGCGATCGCCAATGCCTTCGCAGCGGCGACTGGCAAGCGGATTCGCGAGTTGCCGCTAACGCCCGATCGGGTCAAGGCTGTGCTGTTGACGGGATAGGCGCGTCGGTTGGTGGACATCTGTAGGGCGGGATAGCGCCGACGATGGCACCCCAGAGGGGCGGGCACAATGCTGGGCGCGTATCCTGCCGATGTAACGCAAAAATGGCGGATGACGCGCTCACCGCACACGCGTTGAACCGGTGATCGCGGACGAGCGCTCATCCGCCCTACGGGCTTCGTTGGATTAACCAAGCATTAACAAACGAGGTGGCCGCGGCGAACGCTTCCGCTACCATGGCTTTGATGCGGCAGGTCAAAGTTTTGCGTGGAGCGTTCGATGGTACGTCGAATGTTGGCCGGCCTCCTCATCAGTTGCGGCGTCGCAATTGCACCGTCTCCTGCAGCATTGGCGCGAGGCGGCGGATTTGGCGGACGAGCCTTCGGCGCCGCGCCTTTCCATGCATCGATGGCTAGCCGTCCGTTCCATACCGCGGCAATGCCCGGAAGCCCCAATCACGGTCGCTCCTCGTTTCGTGAGTTTGGGCGACGCGGATACGGGTTGGTCCTTCCATACGGCGGATATGGCTACGGCTACCCATACGACGACTACTGGCCCCAAGGCGGCTATGATCTCAACCTTCCCCCGCGCGAGCTCGGCTACGGCAATCGGCCCCTCTACGGCTGCATGACAATCGACTGCACCTATTACGATCCGTCAGCATCGACCTATGTCGACCCTTATGATCAGCGGCGGGTCCGTAACCCGAATGGTGCCCAGGGAGTTGCCGAGCCGGCGCGGAGCGCTCGCCCCTGCAACGAAGAGGTTACCATCCATCCCGAGGACCAGCCCGAGCGCACGATCAACATTCTGCGCTGCTGATACTCGGTAGACGCAATGCGGCGAATTTGTCTTAGAACGCGGATCGGTAGCATGTAGGATGGTTTGAGTGCGGCGCCCGAGGGCCGCGCTCTTCCGCAACCCCGTTCGACCATCCGCTGCCCTGGATTACGGCATGGTCACTGACCTCTCCGCAGGACCGTTCCTGCTGGTGACTGTCGTCATCGGCGGCGGGGCGGCTTGGCTCGCCGGCCGCGCCGTCGCCCAGACTTGGCGGCCCTGGTGGCAGGTGCTGCTCTACATGGTGGTGCTCGGCGCCGCGATCCGCTTCATCCATTATGCGCTGTTCGACGAAGCGCTGCTGTCGCTGCCGGCCTATGCGCTCGATACCGCGGTTGCCGCGACCGTCGCCACGGCGGCTTTTCGCGCCACCAGGTCGCAGCAGATGGCGACGCGCTACGGCTTTCTTGCCCGGGAGGCTGCGCGGCAGACCGCCGCTATACCCTCGGGAAGCGGCGAGCGGCCTTGATCCGCCCAGCTTTTGCGGCCCTACTCGCTGCGGGCGCGAATTGGCTTGTGAGGCCGAGGCACCGGTGCGCGGACTTAACCTGGCGTTTCCGAAGTTCGAATCATATCGAATTCTGCGCAGGCCAGGTAGCGAGCGCGTGGGATGGGTTAAAGTAGCGAAACCCATCAAGGGCCGCGAACTGAGGGGTTCCGCTGCCGCTCAATCCATCTTACGAAACTTCGCAACGGATCAGAGGAGGCCGGCGATGCAGGTGAACATGACGAGGCTTGCGCTTGCGGCGGCATTTGCATTTGCGGCCCCGCTTGCGCTCGCTGGCGCCGCGGATGCGCAAGTCAGGATCGGGGTCGGCGCCCCGATCACCGGCGGCAGCGCCGCGTTCGGCTCCCAGCTCAAAAACGGCGTCGAGCAGGCGATCGAGGACATCAATGCGGCCGGCGGCATCCTTGGGCAGAAGCTGATCCTGTCAGTCGGCGACGACCGCGCCGACCCCAAAGAGGGCGTGTCGGTGGCCAACAAGTTCGCCGCCGACGGCGTCAAGTTCGTGGTCGGCCATTTCAATTCCGGCGTGACGATTCCAGCCTCCGACGTCTACCAGGAGAACGGCATGCTGGAGATCACGCCCGGCGCCACCAATCCGCGGGTGACGGACCGCCCCGGAATGTGGAACGTGTTTCGCGTGTGCGGCCGCGACGACCAGCAGGGCGGCGCTGCCGGCGCCATCATTGCAGAGCGGTTCAAGGGCAAGCGCGTCGCCATCGTCCACGACAAGACCACCTACGGCCAGGGCCTCGCCGAGGAAACCCGCAAGGCGATGAATGCCAAGGGTGTGAAGGAGGTGATGTTCGAAGGCGTCAACAAGGACGACAAGGATTTCACTGCCCTGGTCTCAAAACTCAAGGCCGCCAATCCCGATCTCATCTATTGGGGCGGACTGCACGACACCGCCGGGCTGATCGTGCGGCAGATGCGCGACCAGGGCGTCAAGGCGCCGCTGATGGGCGGCGACGGCATCACCGATGACGAGTTCGCGGCCATCGCCGGTCCTGGAGCCGAAGGCACGCTGATGACCTTCGCGCCCGATCCGCGCACCAATCCGGCCAACGCCGCCATCGTCGATGTCTTCCGCACCAAGCGCCATTTCGAGCCGCAGGCCTATACGCTCTACAGCTACGCCGCGGTGCAGATCATCAAGCAGGCGGCCGAACAGGCGAAGTCGCTCGACCCGAAGAAGGTCGCCGACGTGATGCATTCGGGACGCGCGTTTTCGACCGTGCTCGGCGATATCTCCTTCGACAAGAAGGGCGACGTGTCCAACCAAGGTTATGTCGTTAACGGCAAGAAGAAGGACCGCTACGTCCTCTACACCTGGAAGAAAGGACCGGACGGCCGCATCACCTATTTCGAGAACGAGTAACAACATACAAAAACAACCAGTAAAGGCAATCGAATATCTCGAGATTTAGGCTACGGAAACAGAAAATGCCATTAGGCGACCCTTCCAGCTGGGCGGAAGGCCTCGGCGCCCTGAAGACCGGATTCGAGGCGCTCCGCTCAGCGATTGGGATGGTGAAGGACGTCCGCCGCAGCTTCAGCGACAACGAACAGAAGGTGATTGACGCCGCCCTCACGGTCGCTACCACCAACACTGCCGCAGCTGAGGCGAAGCTCGCAGCAGCGTGGTTACGAGCTTTGCAGGTGCCAGTTTCCCCCGACGCCGATGCTGACCGTAGGCTATCTTCCCACGTGGGACCAGAAGCAGCGCGCCGGGTGTCCCCCTGTCTACGAGTGTCCGAAGGCGGTTTCAACACTGCGGGCCCTTCACCTATACGCGGACCGGTCCTCTGCGGTCCCCAAAATGACATGCTGGATATTGGCTATTTGGTCATCGCGAACGTAACCCAGTGCATGCGGTTACTGTTTTTCCAGATAGACAAGGACACGGATCGCTGCTCTGAAATTGACCACGGTAGTTTCTAACTACCGCGTGGGCGAACCTGCGCGTAAGGAGCGTAGATTTTTCGGCAAGTGCATCCAGCTCATCTATTGCTATCGAAGGTGGCATACAATGTCAGCGCAGATATCAAGCACCTTTGCGTTCCACTAATTGACTTTTTGGGACCGCCCTTAAAGGTCTTTTCCCCTAAGCCGATCTTACGAACTATATGACGTGTCCCATGTGCGTCAGTTGAAGCAACACTTTCTAATGTAGCGCCCCACAGATCCCCAACATTTGGGTGAAGGTACTCGCATAGAATTTCATACGTGAGCCTTGTCCCAGACGGCCTTGTCCAATTTGTCAACTGCGTTAAGAATGTTGTTCGGTAACGCGCTCGCTACGTGAGTTTTCTTGACGTATTTGACTTCGTTCGGAGATGTCTTCCGAAAATCAAAATTTACCAGCTGAGGCCACTCACGATAGGTAGCGTAAAGTGATCGATGAATGACCTCACTTAGCTCCAGAACCGGATCAAGAGGCCCCTCTACTGGAACATCTTTGATTTTTCTGAGAGCCACCGCAGTAGCGCGCATGCGCTGTTCTTTCGATTAGTCCGCGTAAAGCGGTATACGTAACAATAATTCTTTTTGTTCTCAAGCCTCCAAGCACGGCCTCACCTAGTCCACTCCGGCAACAGCCGCAACTCTGCAAAACGCTTTCAGCTCCGAGGCGGATTCGGCCTGATCGTATACCGCCGCTCTCATCTCTGCGAGGGTCGTTTTCGGCTGCGGACCGATTTGGCCATTCTTAAACCACTCAGCATAAGCGCTGTTGTAAGACAAAGCTTGTTTGGAGCTGACGAATTTAAACCGGTGTTCTGTTCGGATCGTTCCGAGAGATTAGTAATCACTTTTTCAAGAACTGCTATGAACTTCTGACTGGCCTCTGTGACGAAACGCTTCCGGGGACATATATTTTACTTTCTAACCGTTCACGACGAATTCGGACTAAAATTAATGTCAACAGTGCCGAGTAGTGGAGTAGCTGTTGTGTAATCACAGCACCTTGCCCGGATTGAGGATGTTTTTAGGATCGAGCGTGCGCTTGAGCGCACGCATCAGGTCGAGCGCGACGGGGTCCTTCACGCCCGGCAACAGCTTCCGCTTCAGCACGCCGATGCCATGCTCGGCCGAGATCGAGCCACCATGTTTGAGGACGACGGCGTGGACGGCCGCGTTCATCTCGTCCCAGCGCGCAAGGAAAGCCTTGGGATCGTCGCCGACCGGCTGGGTGATGTTGTAATGGATGTTGCCGTCGCCGAGATGGCCGAACGGCGCCGGCCGGCTGCCGGGAACGACACTCTCGACGGCGATCGCCGCCTCGCGAAGGAAATTGGGCACCGCTGCCAGCGGCACCGACACGTCATGCTTGATCGAGCCGCCCTCGGGTTTTTGTGCCTCCGGCAAAATCTCGCGCAGCTTCCACAGGGCGCGGCGCTGGTCGAGGCTGTCCGCGATCGCGGCGTCGGCGACAAGGCCGCGCTCCATCGCGGTCTCCAGCGCTGTTTCCAGCACTAATCGCAGGTCGTTAGCCGAAGCGGACGAGACCTCGACCAGCACATACCAGGGGTATTCGTCTTCGAGCGGGTCGCGGCAGCCGCCATGGCGAACCGCGAACTCGATGGCGATGCGACACATCAGTTCGAAACTCGTCACGGCGCGTCCGGTGCGCTCTTGCAGAACCGCGAGCAGATCCAGCGCCGCCTGCGCTGACGGTACCCCGACGAAGGCGGTCGTGAACGACCGCACAGCGGGAAACAGCTTCAACACCGCGGCCGTAATGATGCCGAGCGTCCCCTCAGCGCCGACGAACAAGTCTCTCAGATCGTAGCCGGTATTGTCCTTTTTTAACTTGTTGAGGCCGTGCAGCACCCGGCCATCGGCCAGTACGACTTCAAGGCCCAGCACGAGGTCGCGGGCGACGCCGTAGGCGAGCGCGCCGGTACCCCCGGCATTGGTCGACAGATTGCCCCCGATGGTGCAACTGCCCTCGGCGCCGAGCGACAGCGGAAACAGCCGGTCGGCCGCTGCGGCGGCCTGCTGCGCCGCCGCGAGAATGACGCCGGCCTCACAGGTCATCGTGTTCGAAAGAATGTCGACCTCACGAATGCCATCGAGGCGCTGAAGACTCACGAGCACTTCGCCGCCGAGCGGAACCTGGCCGCCCACCAGCCCTGTATTGCCGCCCTGCGGCACGATCGCCGTCACGGTCGCGTTCGCAAGCGCAAGAATCGCCGCCACTTCCGAAACCGACCCGGGCCGCAGCACCAGCGGCGTGTGGCCATGATAAAGGCCGCGGCCTTCGAGCAGATACGGCTCTTGCGCCGCGGGGTCGGTGATGGCGTAGTTTGGCCCGACGATGGCGGCGAACCGGGCCAAAAGGTCGGTCGATGGCGGCGCGCGATCGGTGCCGACGACGCCCCCCGTAAGGTGCTCGTTCATCCCAGCAAACTACCCCTCTCCGGCAGCGCGTCACAAGCGGAGAGGGGGCTCGTCGCTGACGCCAGGGCGACCCCTATTTCGCGGTCTTCTTGAAATAGCGCAGGTCGGGCGGCGGCTGATCCTTTCGCGCCGGCATCAAAAGGCCGTCGCCGCTGAGGAAATAGTTCTGGCCGCCGAAGTAGACATGATCATTGCCTTCGCACGAATCCTCCGGCCAGACCGCTTCGGGATCGGTGTTGCGGCGATATTGCTTGTCAACGGTCCACGGGCGCGTCAACGCATGGTCGATCACCGTCACCTCGTTGTGCAGGATGTTCGGGTTCGCCTTGTCGAGATAGATGCGCTCCTTGAATATCGACTGATTGTCGTAAGCAAGCGGCAGCCCGCTGGCGTCGTAGACACGCGGTCCCTTGAACGGCCCGCGGGTCTCGACTTCGAGCACATCGTACTTGCCATCACCGTCCTCGTCGATCCAGCGGCCGATGGAATAGCCGGCGTAGGTTGGCTCCATCTCCTTGGTCGGCCAGCCGCGCCCGTCGGTGTAGATGCGCCGAGTGTGCGACTGATGGTTGACGAGGATATGGGTGACCTGCGGGGTGATGATGTATTCCTGCGGCCAGAATGCGATGGTCATCATCGGCATGCCGAAGGGCTCACAGGTGTAGCCGTGGAGGTAGTTGCCCTCCCCGCCCTGGTCCTGATCGGCAACGCTCGCCTCCATCACCTTGTTATATTCCGGCGTCAGCGGGGCCTGCTGGCCGAAGCCCCAGGGTCTGGTCTGGTCATGCGATGGCTGACCGCCGAGGCCAGGCACGATGCGTCGCGTCCATTGCCCCTTCCAGTTCGGGTACTCGGAATCGTCGAATGCCTGCGCACTGACAATCGGCATCGCCAATGATGCCAACGCCGCCAGCGCAATAAGGCCACTCAGTTTGCCATGGCGCATGGGTTTCCTCCCCTGAATGCGTGTTCTGCCGCCGAACGAGGAAAGTCGCGCGAAAACCGGCGACACCACACCCGGACATCTTGCCGGGCGCCGGGGGACACCGCAAGGCCATGCCTCTGGAGAGGCGATCACGGAGCCCGATGTGGCGCTAGACACGCTTATAGGCGCGGTCATGATAGACGAGGGCGGGACCGGGGGGTCCGAGTTGCAAATCCGCGACGGCGCCGAAAATCACATTGTGGCTCGCCACAGCCTTGATCTCGACGACCCGGCAATCGAAGGCGACGACCGCGCCGGCGAGCACCGGTGCCCCACTCTTGAGCGTGACCCACGGGCCGCCAGCGAAACGCTCGGCCCGCGCGACCCCGGTACGGCCGGCAAAGAGGTTGGCCACCGCCTCGCCGTCCGCGCCCAAGGTATTGACGCAAAACACCTTGTTTTCGCGCAGGATTGGGCCGCCCTGGCTTCTGCGATTGAGACACACAAGCAGCATCGGTGGCGCATCCGAGACGGAGCAGACCGCAGTTGCGGTGAACCCAGCCATTCCCGCCGGCCCCGCTGTTGTCACGACATGGACGGCAGCGCCGAGCCTGCTCATGGCCTCGCGAAACACCGCGGACGCAACGGTAACGACTGGCTCCGGTCCGATCGCCTCGAAGGCTCCGGCCATCGCGTCATCAGGCCGCTGCTCGTCGATCCAGCTCATCCGCCGAATATATGCACGACGCCAAAGGGAAGGAATTGGTATCCGTTCACAAGGTTACGAAACCGGCGCAACGTTTCGGCAGAGGCCAAGCCAGCCGAAGCTTCGAGCTCCGGCGGCTCAAGCTTACTCCGCGGCGCGTGCGCGTGGCCGGCCGAAGTTGGACACATCGTCCGGATTGACCCAGGTCGGGTCCTTCCAGCCGTGCTCGTCATAGTCGGCCATGCAGTCCTCGGCGAGCGCGATCATCTGGTCGAGCGCGCCCGACCCGCGCGCATTCCACATCGCCTGGATACGAATATCCTCATGATTGCCGGCGTAGTTCATCTCGTAAAGTTCGTGACGGCCGCCGAATTCGGTGCCTACTGCGTCCCACAACAGTTTCATGATCTTGATGCGCTCGCGATAATCGATGCCATGAGAGCCGCGCACATACCTTGCGAGATACTTGTCGATATCGGGATTGCCAAAGTCCCTGGCCGAAGACGGCAGATAGATGAGCGCCGAGGCAACGATTTTTTCCACGATCTCCTTGACGCGCCCGTAGGCATCGCCGGCGAAGACGCGATAGCTCGCACCGGACTGCGCATTGGGCAGAACGGTGTCGCCGACCCACGGCACCGGATTCATCGCCATCGCGTCCGAGATCGCCCAAAAGAGGTTTCGCCACGCGATGATTTCGCCGAGCATCGCCTGGTTGCCGCGGAATTCGTCGGCCCCGGTCGCATGCAGCGCCTTGGCAATGATGCCAACCATAAAGTCGAGCTTCACTGCGAGACGGGTGCAGCCCTGGAACTGATAACCATTCAGGAAACCAGAGCGCGGATAGAAAACCTTGATCTTCTCAATGTCGCGATGAAGCAGCACGTCCTCCCAGGGGATCAGCACATTGTCGAACACGAAGATCGCGTCATTCTCGTCGAAGCGTGACGACAGCGGGTAATCAAACGGCGTGCCGAGCACACTCGCCATCATCTCGTAGGACGCGCGGCAGAACAGCTTGACCCCCGGCGCGTTCATCGGTGCGATGAACATGACGGCAAGATCGGAATCGTTGATCGGCATCGCGGCGTTCTGACCGAGGAAGTTGTAATGCGTCAGCGCCGAGGAGGTCGCCACCACCTTGGCGCCGCTGACGATAATGCCGGCATCGGTCTCCTTCTGGATCGTGATGAAAACATCCTTGACCTGGTCCGCGGCCTTGGCGCGATCGACCGGCGGGTTGACGATGGCGTGATTCATGAACAGGACGTGGTTCTGCGCGCGGCGATGCCAGTTCTGTGCATTGGCGGCAAACTTGTCGTAAAAGGCGTGATTGGCGCCAAGCGTGTTCATCAGCGAGGCTTTGTAATCGGGCGTGCGCCCCATCCAGCCATAGGTCATGCGCGCCCACGCGGCGATAGCTTCGCGCTGGCCGATCAAATCTTCGCGCGAATGCGCCACCCGGAAAAACCGGTGTGTAAAACCGCCGTTTCCAGTGTCGGTCGGACAGGTCAGTACGTCCCTGGTCGCGGGATCGTGCAGGGCGTCATAGAGGCGGGCCAACGTACGTGCGGCATTGCGGAACGCCGGGTGCGTAGTAACGTCGGCGACCCGTTCGCCGTAGATGTAGACCTCGCGGCCGTCGCGCAAACTCTCCAGAAACTCCGCTCCCGTGAATGGCCGGTTGGCCGCGCCGATGTAGTCCTCGGAACGGGTTCTGGTCATCGCAAGCTCCCGTGGCGCGAAAGGCCGCCGGATATCTGCCGGCAACCCCCGATTTCAGTGCTTTGATGGATACATGGCCCCGCGCCGGAACCAGCGAAAGGAACAAAATCGGGGATTGCTGGAACAAAACAGTTGGCAACGCCGCCGTAAACGTTCGAAGCCCGGATGAGCGAAGCGAGACCCGGGACCCACGATACGGGTTATCCGGGATCGCGCAGCGCCTCGCAGCTCAAGTGCGGTCACGGCGAACGCGCGATCCGGGCTACAGGCGCGTAGCCTGGATTGCGAGCCGTTTGCGACCAGCGCCGTTACAAGATCGGCGCCGGCGCGAAATCCGGGAATGATGCTTCAAAGCCGTTGTGGAAGACGAAACCCTGGCTACCCCTCCCGATCCTGGATTTCGCGCCAGCGCCACGGCAATCCGAAAGACCGGCCGCGGATGGCGCTCAATCCAGGCTACAGTTCTATCCCTGATCTAAACCGAGACGGGCCGGTGTGCCTTCAGGAACGAATGCACTTGGCGCACGGCGATCGGGATACGCTCTTTCGGCTCCTTCCACGGATACATGCTCAGTTCCGAATTCGGCGCCAGCATCGCGCTTTCCATCGCGACTGCGTAGGGATGCGGCGGGATGTCATCCGGCATGATCAGCACCGGCGTGTGACAATTCCGCACGAAGTCGCGTGTCACGGTGAACACGAAATCGGCGTCGGTGCGGAACATTTTGGTGAGGAACTTGTCCACCGTCTCCATCTTGACCTCGGGCCGTCGCGCAACCAGCGCCGGTCCCCAATTCTTCATGCCGCCATCGTAAAAAAGGTCGCGCATCTCCGGACGGGAGCCGACGGGTTGAGCCAGCACGCCGGCGACCACACGATCAGGCGCCCGCTTAATCAGGTTCCAGATGAACGGGCCGCCGATGCAGAAGCCCAGCACCATGAACTTGTCGACGCCCAGATGGTCCATCAGGCCGAGATGATCGTCGGTGTACGCGTCCCACGGCCGGTCGACTTCGAGCGGTCCGGTGGATTGCCCGTCAGTTGCGTTGCGCAGGTCGGCGGCAACGCAGCGGTAGTCGGCCTTGAACTCGTCCATCGGATTGAAGGGCGCCCGCGTGAGATTGTCGATCGTCGAGTTCAAACCGCCGCCGGCAATCACCAGCAAAGGAAAGCCGGAACCGACCTCCTCGTAGCGAATACGCACGGCGCCTCTTTCATAGAACGACATGGTTCCTCCTTGCCCGGTCTGTTGAGCAAACACGCGCGGCGCGGCAGCCAATGCCGTTGCCGCGGCGCCGGTCGCGAGCACGTTGCGTCTCACTGGATCCATCATCAGCGGCCTCCCTGGATTTTATTGCGCACGGTGCACGAATCGCATGCCGGCGCGGAACGAAGCCCGGCCCAACCGTTCAGCATGATTTGACATCCCGCCCTGTAGCACATTTTGCGGTCGCCAGCGCATCGAATGTGTCGGCGCGTCACGGGTGCGGTCGATTGCTGCTACTTTTCGAAGCGGCTAGTACCGACTTTCAGAGAGCAGTGATTCAAGTGCGTACCCATCCGCTCACCCTCGGAAGCACCCGCGATCGCGTGTGCCCCCCTTCCCTCTTCCCCGCCGCCAAGGCTTTGAGATTCGCTCGTTGCGCCCGGGCGGGAGGGGGAGAGGGTGAGCGGGAGGGCAGCACGCGATGGATCATTGTTCTGTGATTCCGGACATGAGGGCTGACGTCCTGAGCGCGCCGCCGTGCGCGGGCAGCCTCGAGTTCACAAGGGGAGTGTCGTTCGGCCGTCGTTGCCTTGACGCCCGATCGCCCGCGGGTCCTTATGGATTCGACGGTAGCGGCGGTCGGAAATAGCGACCGCCGGATACATCACGGCGATTGGCAGACGGCGCAAACATGGAAATTTTCGTCCAGCAGCTCATCAACGGACTCACGCTCGGCTCGATCTACGGCCTGATCGCGATCGGCTACACGATGGTGTTCGGTATCCTCGGCATGGTGAACTTCGCCCACGGCGATGTCTTCATGGTGTCGGCCTTCATTGGCCTGATCACCTTCCTCGTCGTCACCGCATGGCTCGGTGTTTCGTCCGTGGTCGCGGCCCTGCTGATCATGCTGATCGTGGCGATGATCATTACCTCGCTCGTCAACTGGACGATCGAGCGCCTTGCCTATCGGCCGCTGCGCGGCTCATTCCGCCTCGCGCCGCTGATCTCGGCCATCGGCATGTCGATCTTCCTCAGCAATTTCGTCCAGGTGGCGCAGGGACCTCGCAATAAATCGATCCCGCCGCTGGTGCGCGGGGAATTCGTCGTCATGGGCAGCCAGGACTATCAGGTCACACTGTCCTACCGGCAACTGTTGATCTGGGTGGTCACCGCCGCTGTGCTCGTGACCTTCTGGTACGTGGTGAGCCGCACGGCCCTTGGCCGCGCGCAGCGCGCCTGCGAACAGGACCCCAAAATGGCGGCCCTGCTCGGAGTCGATGTCGATCGCACCATCTCGATCACCTTCGTGATCGGCGCCGCGCTCGCCGCCGTCGCCGGCACCATGTACCTCATGTATTACGGCGTCGTGAGTTTTGCCGATGGCTTCACGCCCGGAGTGAAGGCGTTCACCGCCGCCGTGCTCGGCGGCATCGGTTCGCTGCCCGGCGCGGTCATCGGTGGCCTGTTGATCGGCCTCATCGAGACCATGTGGTCGGCCTATTTTTCAATCGACTACAAGGATGTCGCTGCCTTCTCGATCCTCATCATCACGCTGATCTTCCTGCCGCAGGGACTGTTGGGGCGTCCCGACGTGGAAAAGGTGTGACGCGGCGATGCGCAAGCACTCACGCTTTCTCCTCTCCAGGGCGGCATGACGCCGATGCCGGATGCCAAGGCGAAAAACGTGATCGCCCATGCGTTCATGGACGCGGGCGCTGCTGCTCTGATCGCGCTCGCGATCCTGTTGCCGCTCGTTGGCCTGCACGCAGTCCAGGACATCCGAAACGAGCTCGTATTGGAAACGCGATTTCCCCTGCTCGCCGCCTTGGTGGCGCTCGTCGCGGCAGGGCGGCTTTTCTACAATCTCGTGCTTGCACCGTGGCAGGTGCGGCGCCGCGAGCGCGCGGTGCGACGCGTTGCAAAGGATAATGCCGGATCTGGCTTGATCCGAGGCCTCGGCAGCGCGACAATTCTGCTCGTGCTCGCCTATCCGCTTGCCGCGCTGTGGCTCGCGGGCCCGGGCGGCGCGCTGAAATGGGTCGACAATTTCGGCATCCAGATCCTGATCTACGTGATGCTCGGCCTTGGCCTCAATATCGTCGTCGGACTGGCAGGTCTCCTGGTGCTCGGTTATGCGGCTTTTTACGCCATCGGCGCCTACGCCTATGCGCTGCTGGCCCAGCAATTCGGATTGTCGTTCTTCATGCTGCTCCCGTTTGCGGGCATTCTGGCAGCAATCGGCGGGCTTGTGCTCGGCTTGCCGGTGCTGCGGCTGCGCGGCGACTATCTCGCCATCGTGACACTGGCCTTTGGCGAGATCGTGCGACTCGTGCTGATCAACTGGGTGCCGGTCACCAACGGCTATGCCGGCATCGCCTCGATTCCGCGCCCGACCTTTTTCGGCGTTCCGTTCAATGCGTCCGATGCGGGTTTTGCCGCGACCTTCGGACTGGAGTTCACCCCAATTCATCGCACCATCTTTCTTTACTACATCATTCTTGCCCTGGTCCTCCTCGCGGCGGCAATGACGAATTCGGTTGCGCCGACTTCCGATCGGACGCGCATGGGAAGCGCTGCGCGAGGACGAGATCGCATGCCGCTCTCTCGGCATCAATACCACCAACACCAAGCTGACCGCGTTTGCGATCGGCGCCGCGATCGGAGGCGTCGGAGGTGCGTTCTTCGCGGCTCGCCAGGGTTTCATCTCGCCTAACTCCTTCACCTTCATGGAGTCGGCAACCATCCTCGCGATCGTTGTGCTCGGCGGCATGGGGAGCTCGATTGGCACCGCCATTGCCGCCGTCGCCCTGATCGGCGGCACCGAGGCGCTACGCGAACTCGACGTTCTCAAACAGCTGTTCGGCTCCGAATTCGATCCGACTCAATATCGCATGCTGCTGTTCGGCTTCGCGATGGTGCTCGTGATGGTGTTGCGGCCGCGCGGCCTCGTCGCGACGCGCGCCGCTTCGGTGCATCTCAACGCGTCAAAAGCGATGCCAGGAGTGCGCGCCAAAGAAGGCCATGCATGACCGCACCGCTCCTCAAGGTCGACCATCTGACAATGCGGTTCGGCGGCCTGACTGCCGTGAACGACCTCTCGTTCACGACGCGGCGCGGCGACATCGCCGCCCTGATTGGACCGAACGGCGCCGGAAAGACCACGGTGTTCAACTGCATCACCGGGTTCTACAAGCCGAGTGCCGGACGCATTGCGCTCGGTCATGGGGATCAGCCGCCCTGGGAGGCGCTCGACGCGCTTACCGCGCGCGACGCGCGCCATCTCACGCAAGGGGATGGTGCGCTGTTCCTGCTGGAGCGAATGCCGGAGTACCGCGTGGCGCAGCGCGCCCTGGTGGCGCGTACCTTCCAGAACATTCGCCTGTTTCCCGGCATGACGGTACTGGAAAATATGCTCGTGGCTCAGCACAACAAGCTGATGCGAGCGTCGGGCTTCACCGCGCTCGGCCTGTTCGGCGTCGGCAGCTACGGCACCGCCGAGCGTGAAGCGATCGATACCGCGCTGCATTGGCTCGCCCGCATCGGGCTTGTCGAGCGCGCCGATCATCCGGCCGGCGAACTGCCTTATGGCGCACAGCGCCGCCTCGAAATCGCGCGCGCCATGTGCACGGACCCGGTGCTGCTCTGCCTCGATGAGCCGGCGGCCGGCCTCAACCCACGGGAAAGCGCTGATCTCAACACGCTGATCCTCGCAATCCGCGCCGAACATGGCACCTCGGTGCTGCTGATCGAGCACGACATGACGGTGGTGATGAAAATTTCCGACCGCATCGTCGTGCTCGACCACGGCGTCAAGATCGCCGAAGGCACGCCGTCCGAGGTCGCGCAGGATGCGCGCGTGATCGCGGCGTATCTCGGCACCAAGGACGAGGAGGTGGAAGCAGCGGCGGCGGAGGCTGGCCTGTGACGGCGCTGCTGCAGGTGCGCGGAGTCAAGGCCTACTACGGCAGCATCATCGCCTTGAAAGGCATCGATCTTGACGTTCATGACGGCGAGATCGTCACGCTGATCGGCGCCAACGGCGCGGGCAAATCCACGCTGATGATGACGATCTTCGGCAATCCGCGGGCGCGCGAAGGCACCATCAGCTTTGCCGGGCGGGACATCACGCGGATGCCGACCCATCAAATCGCCCGTTTGAGCATTGCACAGGCACCGGAAGGCCGGCGCATCTTTGCCCGCATGACGGTCGAGGAGAATCTGCAGATGGGCGCGGTCGCGGCGGGCGCCGGCAGCGGCACCGCCGACATCGAGCGGGTCCTTGCACTGTTTCCTCGCCTTGCCGAGCGGCTGCCGCAGCGCGGCGGCACCCTGTCCGGCGGTGAGCAGCAGATGCTGGCGATCGCCCGCGCGCTGATGAGTTGGCCAAAACTATTGCTGCTCGACGAGCCATCGCTCGGCCTCGCTCCGCTGATCGCACGCCAGATCTTCGAGGCTATTCGTGCCCTCAACAGCCGCGATGGCCTCACCGTGTTCCTGGTCGAGCAGAACGCCTACCAGGCCCTGAAACTTGCCGATCGCGGATATGTCCTGGTCAACGGGGCGATTTCACTTGCCGGTACGGGAAAGGAGTTGCTCGCCCGCCCGGAGGTGCGTGAAGCCTATCTCGCGGGCGGGCGGCATTGACAAAGAGGGCGGCCGATATGCGAGCGTTTATGGATTTTCAGCCTCGTAGGGTGTGCAAAATCGCCTGCGAAACATCGCAATCCTGGGCACCGCGTCAAAGCGATTTTGCGCACGCGGTCCAACTATCACCGTCCGATGATGTCGCGATATCGGCGCGAAAAATGGAATGCTGGGTATTTGGCCGTACGGCAGTTTCTATGACTATGTGAAGAACGAACTGCGACCGGCCGACTGGGCAGTAATCTGGCCGAGATAGGCGGCGCGCTTCGGCAGTCGATCCGAAGGGCCAACGGCGTGCGCAAAATCGCCTCGGTGCCGTGCCACTTTGCAGTATATTTACGACGATTTTGCACACCCTGCCTCTCCGAGACTGCGTTGATCAACCGGGTGCCGACACGTAAGCGTTTGTGGCGATTCGGCGCGCGACCTGGCGGTGAACCCGGTATCGGTCTGGGCATGGCGGCCTTTACCGACTAAGCTGAACGGGCTTGGTCGCGCCCTGCCCGGCTGGTGCTTGGCGTCTGCCATTCCCGAGGAGCGGACGATGAACTCGTTCCTGGCCTTTGTCGAAAGCACCGATCTCAGCATGTGGATTCGCGGCAATTCAATGCTCGCCTTTCCGACGATCATCACATTGCATACGATCGGCATGGGATTTCTCGCCGGCACCAGCACCGCAATCGATCTGCGCATCCTTGGCTTTGCTTCGGCGGTGCCGCTGAACGTGATGGCGCGCTTGTTCCCGCTGATGTGGCTCGCGCTCGCGGTCAATATCACGACTGGCATTCTGCTGGTGATCGGCTATCCGACCAAGCAGCTCACCAATCCCATCTTCTATGTCAAGCTCACCCTGCTGGTGCTGGCGCTCTACCTTCTCGTTCGGATCGGGACCGAATTGTTCCGGATGCCGGCCATCGATCCGAAGGCGCTGGGTGCGAAAACCAGGATGTTGGCATCGGCCTCGATCGCCGCCTGGGTGATGCTCATCATCGCCGGTCGCCTCCTCGAATATACGCAGAAATGGGAGCTGTTCGGCGTGCCGGCGGTACATTGACGCGGAACGGATCGGGAGAAAATCATGGACGAAATTGCGCCGTGGGAAGCATTCGTTCGCAGCACCTTCGTGCATAATTTCGTTTACAGCTACGAACCGTATGTCTGGCCGACCTGCGAAATCCTTCACTATTTCGGATTGACCCTGCTGCTTGGGACAGTTGGCCTGTTCGATTTGCGGGTGCTCGGCCTCGCCAAAGGCATCCCGCCGCGGACCCTTCACAAGCTCGTACCGTGGGGCGTTGCCGGGTATTTGCTGAACGTCATCACCGGCATCATGTTCTTTTCCGGTCACCCGGATCAGTATTTCTATAACAACTCGTTCCGCTTCAAGGCGCTGTTCATGGCGATCGCCGGCGCCAACATCCTGTTCTTCTATGGATCGAGCGCGTTCGGCGAAATGAAGACACTCGGACCGAATGATAGCGCTTCGTTCCGTGTACGGCTCATTGCCGGTACGTCGCTTACAGCGTGGATCGGCGTGCTGATCTGCGGCCGGCTGCTCACCTGGTTCCGGCCCCCATTTTTCCATTAGGCACGGTCCCGTAAAGTTACGGACTTTGCGGACAAGATCATGCGCAACTCACCCGCATCCGTCGTCGATCGCAGTCCGCGAAACCGAGCGGGAGCAATTCAAGCTGAACGCATCCCGCTCTAGATGGCGCCGCGACGTGGACATCACAGCCAATCAACCGGACCGCCCTTGTGCCTTCAACTCCGCCAATCGGTGAATAGAGGCCATGGCACGCGTGGTCAGCACTCACGAAGTGTGGAAGGGGTGGCCGCAAACAGATTGTATTGCTGCCTGCGTAAATCGTATAGTGACGGAGCGCGGCAAACACAGCGCGGAATACTGAACAGGCAAACAGGGAGAGCAGGCAATGGAAGCTGTCATCGCAAAATTGCTTCAGGATTTCGAACTGGGAAAAATGAATCGGCGGCAGCTCATTCAAAGCTTAAGCCTCGCGGCAGCAGCGGCGGCCGGGATAGCGCCGGCCGCCAGGGCCGCGGGCAAGCCGCTCGAGGCCCTTTACGTCAACCACATCTCTTATTCGGTGACCGATTATAAGAAGGTCCGCGACTTCTATGTGGATCTCTTGGGGATGAAGGTCACCGAAGACAACGGACAGCAGTGCCGCCTGGTGTTTGGCAATAACATACTTATTCCCCGGAACCGGGCCAATGGTGGTCCCGCCAGAGTTGACCACATCGCCTATACCGTTACCAACTGGGACGCGGAGAAGGATGGGGTTGAGGAGGAGTTGAAGCGCCGCGGCTTGCAGTACACGGGAAGCGCCAAGACCAGCTTCCAGGTCAAGGACCCGGAGGGGTTGGGAGTACAGTTCGGCGGCTTGCATCAATAATCAACTCGGCCGTGAGGGTGTTGGCCGCGACGGCTGGCTTCGCCTTGTATCGGAACCACCGTCGCGGCCCTTATCGCCCGCCGATGCCGCAATGACTTCCCCGCGAAAGCCGCGAGCGATCAACGCTCGCGGTATGCATCGTTCGCGATAAAACGGGCAGTGTATCGCGGCCCGGTACAGTCTGGAACCGGGCGGTGCAGGTGACCCTTCGCGAAGTCTCCGCTCGCGTTGCAAGGAAAGCTACTGCGGGCCAGGGAAACCGGCTAGCTTGATCGCGCTTGCCAGGCGCATATGGCGCCCCGGCAGCACGGGAGTTGGCCATGACAATTTCTCGACGCGAGACCCTGCAAATTTCCGCGACCACGCTGGCGGGCATGTCGCTGGCGGCGGTCAAGTCCTTTCAGGCGATGGCTCAGGGGACGCCGCAAGCCGGCACGCCAGCGTCGCCGTCGGCACCCGAAGGGCTGGTCGATACCAACCTGCGCAACATCGCGACGCTGCCGCTCAACGCCGACGGCTCCGCGGTCGAATATACGCCCCAGGAGGCTGGCGCCATCACCGGCGTACTGTGGAAAACTCGCGACCGGCAGACGCCGCCCGGCGAATACGACTTCCGCAGAATGCGGGTCAAGGTCGATGGGCGTGGCACCGCCAAGCTCGGCGGCACGCTGGCGTTTCCCGATCTCGAAAAACTGCCGCGGTTCTCCTACGTGGTGCGTTTGCAGTGCGGCGCTCCGATGCCGCGCGGCACGGTGAAATGGAGCGGCGTGCGCTTTTCGGATTTCGCGAAGATGGTAGGCGCCCAGAGCTTTGCCAATTACGGCCGCCTGTATGGCACCGACGGCTATTTCATTGATGAGGACATGAACACGCTGATGCACCCCCAGGTGGTTCTCGCGTGGCTCCTCAATGATGAGCCGATCCCGCCACAGCACGGCGCGCCGCTGCGCCTCATTGTGCCGTTCCGTTATGGAGCGCGCAGCCTCAAGGCCATCACCCAAATCGAGTTCACGGCGACGAGTTTCGCGCCGCCCAAGCCATGGCCGACTTGAGATCGGCAATTTCGCGCCTTCGCAACCGGGGACGAGTTTAATCCCAGATGCGGCTTGCGAGCACCGCGGGGGCGCCGATATCGCGACATCATCGGGCCGTGGCAGGAGAGGTGGACGGCGTGCGCAAAATCGCCGCCGCAAGTCGCGTCGGCTTACAGCGCTTCGCAGGGCGATTTTACGCACCCTACAAAGCTCGACTATTTGACTGTGATCTCCGCGCTGCTCAGCACAAGCCTAGGCCGATCGCGGCTCCTTCGGAACCCCGATTTAGCGATGTTCGCGGCACCTCATGAGTTCGCCAGATCAGGGGTGCTGCGGTGGGGCCAGCCCGGACCGGGGCGTGGCCGCTGACCCCGCCGTGACCTGCCTTATTCCGCAGCCACAGCATAAATCTTTTCAGGATGCGGCGCGTGCTGGATGGTCTCGCCCTTGAGCCATGCCTGCAGGCGGGCGAGGTAGAGATAGACCACCGGCGTCGTGTAAAGCGTGAGCAACTGGCTCAGCGCGAGCCCGCCGACCATGGAATAGCCGAGCGGACTGGCGCATTTCCGAGCCGGTGCCGTGCCCGAACATCATCGGCACGCCGGCGAGCAGCGCGGCGGCGGTCGTCATCAGGATCGGCCGGAAGCGCAGCAGGCAGGCTTCGCGGATCGCCGCGATCGGCGGCATGTTGCGTTCGCGTTCCGCCGACGATGGCGAAGTCGACCAGCATGATGCCGTTCTTCTTGACGATGCCGATCAGCAGGATGATGCCGATGATGCCGATGACCGACAGGTCCATGTGGCCGAGATTGAGGGCGAGCAGCGCACCGATGCCGGCGGACGGCAGCGTCGACAGGATCGTCAGCGGATGGATGAAGCTCTCATAGAGCATGCCGAGGATGATGTAGACGACGACGAGCGCGGCGGCGATCAGCGCCGGCTCGCTCGACAGCGACGACTGGAACGCCTGGGCGTTGCCCTGGAATGTGCCGATGCACGGAATCGGGCATGCCGATGTCGGCGCACCGCCTTGGTGATCGCGTTCGACCGCCTCGCCGAGCGCGACGCCGGCGCGCAGATTGAAGGTCAGCGTCGCCGCCGGGAATTGCCCCTGATGGTTGATCGACAGCGGCCCGACCTTGTAGGAATCGACGTCGACCAGCGCCGACAGCGGCACCGCGGCGCCGGTCAGCGGCGATTTGACGTAGATGCGATCGAGCGATTCGAGGGTCGTCTGCAACTCTGGCAAGAATTTCCAGGATCACCCAATAGGTGTTGAGCTGGGTGAAATACTGCGTGATCTGGCGCTGCCCATAGGCGTCGTTGAGGGTATCGTCGATCGTCTGAGCGGAAATTCCGAATCGCGAGGCCTGCATCGCGGTTGATCGTGACCTTGAGCTGCGGCGCGCTGGAGAGGAGATCGCTGCCGACATCGACCAACTCCGGCAGGGTCCGCATCTTGTCGAGCAGCTTGTCCGACCATTCGATCAGTTCCGCGATGTTCGCGTCCTGCAGCGTGTACTGGAAGGCGGCGCGGGCGATGCGTCCGCCGACCGTGATGTCCTGGGCCGGCTGGAGATAGAGATTGGCGCCGACCACCTTGGCCAGTTGCGGTCGCAGCCGGTCGATGATCTGCGAGGCGTCGAGTTCGCGCTCCTCGCGCGGCTTGAGAACGATGAAGAACGCGCCGGTATTGGCGGTCTTGGCCCCGGTTGTCGAGCCGACCAGCGAGCCGAAGCCGCCGATCGTCGGATCGCGCAGCAGCACGTCCCCGAGCTCGCGCTGCAGCCGCATCATCTCCTCCGGGGAGATGTCCTGCGCCGCCTCGGATATGCCGTTGATCAGGCCGATGTCCTGGATCGGAAAAAAGCCCTTCGGCATGTAGACGAGCATCACGCCGGTGAGCGCCATCGTGGCAAGGAAAGATCGCGAGCGTGATCGCCTGGTGGCGCAGCACGATGTCGAGCGTGCGCCGGTAGAACGACAGCATCGCATCGAACCCGCCTTCGATCGCGCGGTAGAGCGGCCCCGGGCTCATGGCTGTGGGCGCGCATGAAGCGCGAGCACAGCATCGGCGCGAGCGTCAGCGAAACCAGCGCCGACACCGCGATCGAGGCCGTAACGGTCAGGGCGAATTCGCGGAACAGCCGGCCGATGATGCCGCCCATCAGCAGCAGCGGAATGAACACGGCGATCAGCGAGAAGCTGATCGACAGCACGGTGAAGCCGATTTCGCGCGAGCCGTTGAGCGCCGCCTCGAATGGCGTCTCGCCGTCCTCGATATGGCGGTGAATGTTCTCGACCACGACGATGGCGTCGTCGACGACGAAGCCGACCGAGATGGTGAGCGCCATCAGCGACAGATTATCGATGCTGAAATCGAGCAGATACATCATCGCGAACGAGCCGAGCAGCGCCAGCGGCACTGTCACGCCAGGAATGAAGGTCGCCCAGAAATTGCGCAGGAACAGCAGTATCACCAGCACCACCAGCACCACCGTGAGGCCGAGCGTGAACTCGACATCGTCAACGGAGGCGCGGATGGTGGTGGTGCGGTCGAGCATGATCCGCACATCGATTGCCGGCGGAATGTTCGCGGTCAGCCGCGGCAGCATCTCCTTGATGCTGATCGACCATGTCGATGACGTTGGCGCCCGGCTGCTTGTAGACGTAGAGCAGAATCCCGGGCTGGTTGTTCTGATAGCCGATCACGGTTCGGTCGGAGGCGGCAGCGATCGCCTGCCCGACATCGCGAACGCGGATCGGGCCGCCATTGCGATAGCCGAGCACGATGTCATTGAACGGCTCGGGGTCGATGATCTGATCGTTCGCGGCGATGGTGAAGCTGGTTCGCGCCGTGTTGACGGTGCCCTTGGCCGCAATCGTGGTCGCGTTGACCAGGATGTTGCGCACGTCCTCCAGCGTCAGACCGCTTGCGGCAAGCTTGCCGGGATCGACCTGCACCCGGATCGATGGCTTCTGCTCGCCGCCGATGGTGGCCTGGGCCACCCCGGGAACCTGGGAAATCTGCTGGGCGAGGAAATTGTCGACGTAATCGTCGACGACGTAAAGCGGCAGCGTTTCGGAGTGCGCGGCCAGCATCATGATCGCTGAAATCGGCGGGATTGACCTTCTTGTAACTCGGCGGCTGTCGACATCTGTTGCGGCAGCGTCCGGCCGGCAACCGTGATCGCCGCCTGCACGTCCTGCGCCGCGGAGTCGATGTTGCGGTTGAGGTCGAACTGGATCGTGATCGAGGTGCCGTTGAGCGCGCTCATCGAGGTCAATTGCGTGACGCCGGGGATCTGCCCGAACTGGCGCTCCAGCGGCGCCGCGACCGAAGCCGCCATGGTCTCCGCGCTGGCGCCTTGCAGCGTCGCGTTCACCTGGATGGTCGGGAAATCGACCTGCGGCAGGGGCGCGACCGGCAAAAACGGGAACGAAACCAGGCCGACGAAGCCGATCGCCGCCATCAGCAACGACGTCGCAATGGGTCGTTGAATGAACGGCCCCGATACATTCATGAGGCGCTATCCCGCTTGGCGCTCGCAGGCGGGGGCGGCTCATTCACCGTGACCCGCGCATTTTTGCGCAGCTTGTATTGACCATTGACGACGACGCGGTCGCCATCGGCAAGGCCCGTCGTGATGATCGTTTCATCGCCAGTGGTCGGGCCGGCCTGCACCGGTCTCGCCTCGACAATGTTATCCGGTTTCAACACCCAGGTGAAAATTCCGTCGGGCCCGCGCTGGATCGCGACCGAGGGTACCGTCAACACGTTTTTGCGGGTTTCGAGCAGGACGCGAGCGTTGACGAAATCGCCCGGCCACAGGCGTTCCTCTTCGTTCGGGAACATCGCCTTGAGTCGCATCGTGGCGCTCTGCTGGTCGACGAGGTTGTCGATCAGCAACAACGTTCCCTTGTCGAGGACATGGAGATTGTCTTGGCTGAAGGCGGTAACCTCGACCGGCCCTCGGGCCATGGCGGCACGCACGTCCTCAAGCGCCCGCGCCGGCAGGGTGAACAGGACCGCGGTCGGCTGCGTCAAGGTCAGGGTGGCAATCGAGGTTGCCTCGGCGGAGCGGACGAGATTGCCCGGATCGACCAGGCGCACCCCCATGCGGCCATCGCTGGGAGCTGTGATGTTGGTGAACTCGAGCTGGGTTTCGGCGGACTCGATCGCGCCCTGGTCGGACTCGATCTGAGCTTCGAGCTGCGCCACCAGCGCCTTCTGGGTGTCGTATTGTTGGCGCGTCGCCGAATTGGTCTGAGCCAGGCGGGCGTAGCGATCGAGGTCAAGCTTGGCATTGGCAAGCTGCGCTTCATCCTGGGCTTTCTTGGCGCGGGCCTGTTCAAGCGCCGCCTTGTAGATGCGGTCGTCGATCTTGGCGAGGACGTCGCCCTTTTTGACATGCTGCCCCTCGGTGAACAGCACGCTGACCAGCTGCCCGTCGACCTGGGCGCGGATCGATATCGTAAACGAGGCCTGCACCGTGCCGAGGCCGATGAGATAGATCGGCAGGTCATGCCTGTTCGCGGCTGCCACCTGCACAGGGACCGGCGCAGGGGCGCCCGACCGCACCGTCCCGGCCGGCGCGGGGCCTTGCAGGACGTACCAAGCAGCCGCGCCGCCGAGAACAATTGCAATAACCACAAAGAGAAGGACGCGTCGTCGCCCAGCCACAGGTCGTATCCTCGCAGCCTCCCACGCGGAGATGTCGATACGGAAATTTTGTTCGCCTTGTCGGATTTACTGTACCCGATCTTACGTACCGAACAAAGTTCGACGCGCGGCAGTGCCGTCGAATTTACGAAAAATTTACGACTGTTGGTGTGCGGGTGCTTACGACGGCGTCGCGACCTGCGAAGCGGCATCACCGGTTCCGCGAAACATTGGCAGATTGAGACGTTGCGGGAGTTCGGTCTCAGAGCGCAAGGGGCCCTTCTATGCGCGCAACTCTATGCGCGCAACGACGCCAGCCTCTTTCCCGGCCGCGTCCACCGGCCCATATTGGCCGAATGGCTTATCCTCCCGATC
Source organism: uncultured Alphaproteobacteria bacterium (assembly GCA_963844635.1). GTDB lineage: Bacteria > Pseudomonadota > Alphaproteobacteria > Rhizobiales > Xanthobacteraceae > JAJPKK01. The sequence goes on along the minus strand of CAWJPD010000003.1, from coordinate 760,646 downwards.
GCTCCGACAAGCCCCCGAAAAAGGCGAAAGACCCGGCGCGACCGACCCGCGCCAAGGCCAATCGCGAGCAACTGCCGCCGATCGCGCCCGCTTTGGCCGACCTGCTCAACCCTGCCATCAATCGTGGCGAGGCTGGCGTCGGCTCTCAGACCGGAGCCGTGCGATCGCCATCCCGATTGAGCCCACCGGCCGACAATTCGCGCGATCGTCGGGATGATTTCGCCGCTGCCCACCGCGCCCGTGCCTCCACGCCTGATGGTTTCGCGGAACGGCCGCAGAGCGGCTATTCCGCCAAGCTGCCGTTTCCCGTCGGCTTCGGCGAGGATGAGGGCGGCGCAGAGCTCGACCGGCTCGGCCCTCCGGAGGGCTCGGCCGTCGCCGCGACCGCCAAGGCGCTCGAAGCCCTGCTGCGAGAGGGACGGGCCGAGTTCCGCGACCAGCCGTGGGTGCCGCATCGTCCGCCGCGCCCGGAGAAATCCGAGGGCGGCCGTGCCTTCGCCATCAAAGCTGATTTCGTGCCGCAAGGGGACCAGCCCCAGGCGATCGTCGAACTGGTCGAGGGGCTGACGCGGAGCGACCGCACCCAGGTCCTGCTCGGCGTGACCGGCTCCGGCAAGACTTTCACCATGGCCAAGGTGATCGAGGCGACCCAGCGTCCCGCGCTGATCCTCGCTCCGAACAAGACGCTGGCAGCCCAGCTTTATGGCGAGTTCAGGAGCTTCTTCCCGGACAATGCCGTCGAGTATTTTGTTTCCTACTACGATTATTATCAGCCGGAAGCCTATGTCCCGCGCACCGACACCTACATCGAGAAAGAATCCTCGATCAACGAGCAGATTGACCGCATGCGCCACTCGGCGACGCGCGCGCTGCTCGAACGCGACGATGTGATCATCGTCGCCTCGGTGTCGTGCATTTACGGCATCGGCTCGGTGGAGACTTACACGGCGATGACTTTCGCCATCAAGTCCGGCGAGCGGATCGAGCAGCGCCGGCTGATCGCCGACCTTGTCGCTTTGCAGTACCGGCGCATCCAGAGCGATTTCTCCCGCGGCACGTTTCGCGTCCGTGGCGACAGCATCGACATTTTTCCCGCGCATTACGAGGACCGCGCCTGGCGGATCAACCTGTTCGGCGACGAAGTCGAGTCGATCGAAGAATTCGATCCGCTCACCGGGCAGAAGACCGACCTGCTGAAGTTCGTCAAGATTTACGCAAATTCGCATTATGTGACGCCGCGCCCGACGCTGCTGCAAGCGATTTCCGGGATCCGGCAGGAATTGCGCTGGCGGCTCGATCAGCTGAACACCGCCGGCCGGCTGCTGGAGGCGCAGCGACTCGAACAGCGCACAATCTATGACCTCGAGATGATGGAGGCGACCGGGAGCTGCGCCGGCATCGAAAACTATTCGCGCTATCTCACCGGACGCCGGCCGGGCGAGCCGCCGCCGACACTGTTCGAATACGTTCCCGACGACGCGATCGTCTTCATCGACGAGAGCCACGTCACCATCCCACAGCTCGGCGGCATGTATCGCGGCGACTTCCGCCGCAAGGCGACCCTTGCCGAATATGGCTTCCGCCTGCCGTCCTGCATGGACAACCGCCCGCTGCGCTTCGAGGAGTGGGACGCGATGCGGCCGCAGAGTGTCGGCGTCTCAGCCACCCCGGCAAGCTGGGAGCTGGAGCAATCCGGTGGCGTGTTCGTCGAGCAGGTGATCCGTCCCACCGGCCTCATCGATCCGCCTGTCGAGGTCCGTCCGGTGCGCACGCAGGTGGACGATCTCGTCGGCGAATTGCGTGCCATCGCGCAGCAAGGCTATCGCGCGCTGGTGACCGTACTCACCAAGCGGATGGCGGAGGACCTCACGGAATACCTGCACGAGCAGGGCATCCGCGTGCGCTACATGCACTCCGACATCGACACCATCGAGCGCATCGAGATCATCCGCGACCTGCGGCTCGGCGCCTTCGACGCGCTGGTGGGGATCAACCTGCTGCGCGAGGGCCTCGACATCCCCGAATGCGCGCTGGTGGCGATCCTCGATGCCGACAAGGAGGGCTTTCTGCGCAGCGAGACCTCGCTGATCCAGACTATCGGCCGCGCCGCTCGCAATGTCGACGGCAAGGTGATCCTCTACGCCGACGCGGTGACCGGCTCGATGGAACGCGCCATGGCCGAAACCAGCCGGCGGCGCGAAAAGCAGTCCGCCTTCAATGCCGAGCACGGCATCACGCCGGAAAGCGTGAAGAAGCAGATCGCCGACATTCTCAACAGCGTCTACGAGCGCGACCATGTGCTGGTTGCGAGGGGCGGCAGCGAGCGCGGCGATTTCGGCGAGGATGTTGCCACCATCGGCCATAATTTCGAGGCGGTGATCGCCGACCTCGAATCGCGCATGCGCGATGCCGCTGCCGACCTCGACTTCGAGGAAGCGGCGCGGCTGCGCGACGAGATCAAGCGCCTGCGCGCGACCGAGCTGGCCGTGGTCGATGACCCGACCGCCAAGCGCCCTGCTCTGATGCTGCCGGCACGCGGTGCGGCGTCGAGGTCCGCCCCACGCCGGCCGTCTCTTGATGAGATGGGCCCTGGCGTCGAGGCGGTGCCGGCCGGCAAGCCGCGCTCCTCACTGGGTCGTCCGGGAATGCGCGGCGGCTTCAAGCCCCGCCGGCGTTGAACCGCTGCGATCGCTGCGACCAAGCGGCGTAAGACGGGTAGAGCGGAGCGGCATTGCAGGACAGAGTTTCAGCACGACGGCCATTGTCGCCGATCGCGGCGTTTGAGTCTGCGTGTCTTCGCGACGGATGGGTTCGCTGCCGGTCAACCCCTCCTGCCGCTAGCGGGATGCGTTCGGTTTGAATCGACCCCCGCTCGATCATGTTCTGTGCACCCGTCGCGGACTGCGCTCGACGACGGATGCGTGTTGATTTTGCGCATGATCTTGGCCGAAAAGTCTGCAACTTTACGGGACCATGCGCTAAGGCTATGGCTCGCTCGCCAGGATGGCCTCACCCGCTGCAAGCATGCCGCGATAGGCGCGCAACAGGCGACATGCCGTACCAACATCGAACGGAATGCGTCGGCGGCGCAGCCGCAGGATGGCGGAAAAGCATTCGAGCTCGAGGCGTGCCGCGTGGCACAGTTCCATCAGCGGCGCTGCTTCGCGCATGAGCAGATCGCGCCTGAATCGCTCGACGTCGGCCCCGGCGCGGCCACAGACAAGGCGGGCAAGGTCGTCTTCGCGATCGGCATCGACAAGCGTGATGACCGTTTCGCGCAGCCGCGCCTGGCCGGGCTCTCCTGCCGAATGAGGTAACGCAATTGGGGACAAAATCCGCCGCTCCGTCTTTCGACGGTCAACGAGAATGCCGGCCAATCGACGCAAATCCACTAAACCTCATCGCAAAACACCGTTCACGGCCGTTTACCGGCTGCGCGGCGTTTCGCAAGCAGCGGTTAAGCCTTGCGTCCGCCCTGCCTTGCCCGCGACGATTCTGCGGCAAAAGCGCGGCGTTTCGGGAACCGCGCGGAGTCTATTCGGCCGCCAGCGCGCGCCTGTTCAAAGGCAATCCGAGCTGTTCCCACACGTCGACGAGCGCCTCGGCGAGGGCATCGATCAGAGCATCGGTGTGATAGGGCGACGGCGTTATGCGCAGGCGCTCGATTCCCTTCGGCACCGTCGGATAATTGATCGGCTGAATGTAAATACCGTGTTCTTCGAGAAGCAGGTCGCAAGCGGCTTTGCACTTTTCTGGATCGCCGACAAACACCGGAACGATATGGGTTTCGCTCGGCATCAGAGGCAGCCCGGCACCTGCCAGCACCGCCTTGACCCGGCCGGCGCGGTCCTGGTGTCGTTCGCGCTCCCATTTCGACGACTTGAGGTGGCGGATCGCAGCAGTTGCCGCAGCGCAAATCGGCGGCGGCAGCGCCGTGGTGAAGATGAATCCCGGCGCATAGGAGCGCACCGCATCGATCATCGTCGCGCGCCCGGTGATATAGCCCCCAAGGCAGCCGAACGCCTTGGCCAGTGTCCCTTCGATTACATCGACGCGCTGCATCGCGCCGTCACGCTCGCAAATGCCGCCGCCGCGCGGTCCGTACATCCCTACGGCATGCACTTCGTCGCAATAGGTCATGGCGCCATGGCGCTCCGCGAGGTCGCAGATCGCGTTCACCGGGGCAACGTCGCCGTCCATCGAATAGAGGCTCTCGAACACGACGAGCTTCGGCCGTGCCGGATCGGCTTCCGTGAGGAGCATTTCGAGATGATCGAGATCGCAGTGGCCGAAAATAACCTTTTCGCATCCCGAGCGGCGGACGCCCTCGATCATCGAATTGTGGTTCCAGGCGTCCGACAGGATCAGGCAATTCGGCATCAGCTGCGCGATGGTGGCAATGCCGGTCTCGTTGGAGACGTAGCCGGAGGTGAATACGAGCGCGGCTTCCTTGCGATGCAGGTCGGCAAGTTCGCGCTCGAGCTCGACCAGCGGATGATTGGTGCCGGCGATGTTGCGGGTGCCGCCCGCCCCGGTCCCCATGCGCGTCGCGGTCTCGACCATGGCACCGATGACTTTTGGGTGCTGCCCCATGCCAAGATAATCATTGGAGCACCACACGACGACGTCGCGCTTGCCGTCAACGTGGTGCCAGAGGGCCTGGGGGAACCGGCCGGCGAGTTTTTCGAGATCGGCGAATACACGGTAGCGCCGTTCGCCGTGCAACCGCGCCAGAGCGTCGGAAAAATACGCCGAATAATCCATAATGCTGATACTCCCCGGCCACCGCGCGCTTGGCACTCGATTTATTCTTAGAGAAGTTCCAGATTGGTTGTCGAGGCGGCAAGCACGCGCGGCACCGTGGCCGATGGCCGTTGCGGCAGTGCGAAAACGGAGTTGATCCGCGATTTTTTGACGAATCACCCGAAAAAAAGCGGGTGCGCTGTCGGGCGACGGAAGACTTGACTTGGCTTCCGCATCCTAATGTCGCACTGATGCCGCCCATTTTGCTGCATCGCAATAGCAAGCAGTGATGTTGCCGAAACATCACCGCCCGTGCGCCGTGTACACAGCAGGCGTTTTGCACGCGAGACGCTTCCCTTGCGAGAGGCCGCGACAACGTGGCATGGACCGCGGTCCAGTAAACGGAGCTGCCGCAGCATGGCGTTCACCGAACTCGTCTTTTCCGGCGTCCAGCCGACCGGCAATCTGCATCTCGGCAATTACCTCGGCGCGATCGTCAAGTTCGTGGCGCTGCAGCAGCGATATTCTGCATCTATTGCGTCGTCGACCTGCACGCGATCACGGTGTGGCAGGACCCGGCCGAGCTCAGGCGCAACACCCGCGAGGTGACCGCGGCCTTCATCGCCTGCGGCATCGATCCGCAAAGGCACATCGTCTTCAACCAGAGCCAGGTCGCCGAGCACGCCGAGCTTGCCTGGATTTTCAACTGCGTGGCGCGCCTCGGCTGGCTCAACCGCATGACCCAGTTCAAGGAAAAAGCCGGCAAGGACCGCGAGAACGCCTCGATCGGTCTCTACGACTATCCGGTGCTGATGGCGGCCGACATTCTGCCTATCGCGCGACCCATGTGCCGGTCGGCGACGACCAGAAGCAGCACCTGGAGCTGTCGCGCGACATCGCGCAGAAATTCAACAATGATTTCGGCGAGCCGATCGCGGCGGCCGGTTTCGACGACGGCGTTCTTCCCGCAGCCGGAGCCGCTGATCCAGGGGCCGGCGACGCGGGTGATGTCGCTGCGCGACGGCACCAAGAAGATGTCGAAGTCGGATTCGTCGGATTATTCGCGGATCAACCTCACCGACGATGCCGACACCATCGCGCAGAAGATCCGCAAGGCCAAGACCGATCCGGAGCCGCTGCCGGCGAGGAGAAGGGGCTCGACCGCGCGGCCCGAAGCCGACAATCTGGTCGGCATCTATGCGGCGCTTGCCGACGTGCCGAAGGCCGCCGTGCTGTCACAATTCGGCGGCGGCCAGTTCTCGACCTTCAAGTAGGCGCTGGTCGACCTTGCGTCGCCAAGTTGCAGCCGATCGGCTCCGAGATGAAGCGGCTGGTCGCCGACCCCGGCTATGTCGATTCTGTCCTGGTCGACGGCGCCGACCGCGCCCGCGAGATCGCGGGCGAAGACCATGAAGTCGGTCAAGGATATCGTCGGCTTGATCCGGAGTTGAGCGTCGCCGACGCAATGCACCCTGCGGGCGGCTGTCTTGTGCTGCGGCGCAGCCCCATGGCAGCATCGGACGGCGTCGCGCCGGCGCCTGATCGGGCGGCGGCGGCAAGGGGTCCGATGAACAAAGCGACGCAGCTATGAGGCCGGCCACAAGGCGAAATTCCTCGTCATCGTCGACGACACGCCGGAATGCGACCGCGCGGTCTATTACGCCAGCCGCTGGGCGGTGCGGGTCGGCGGCAACGTGGTCATGCTGCGGATCATCGAGACCCAGGACCAAAACCAGCAATGGCTGGGCGTCGCCGACATCATGCGCGCCGAGGCGCACGAGGAAGCCAACGCCATGCTCGCGCGCTTGCGGCGCGCGCCAACGGCATCGCCGGCATCACGCCGGAACGCGTGATCCGCGAGGGCGAGCCACCTGAGCAAATCCTCGACGTGATCGAGGAGGACGACGATATCGCCGTGCTGGTGCTGGCCGCCGGGCTTGAAAGCGAAGGACCCGGCCCGCTGGTCGCGAGCCTCGGCAAGGCGGCAGGGACTTTTCCCGATCCCGATCACCATCGTGCCCGGCGATCTGAGCGACGACGATATCGATGCCCTGAGTTGATGCCGATTGGCGCCGCACCGAGCGGCGACGATGAGCAGAGTGCTGGCGGCTGTTGACGGGTCGCATTCAAAATCCCATGTAGTGCGTGCGTTTTGCTGCTTGCCATCCGCCACGCGGAGCATCCATGCGCCGGCCTTGAACCGGCGACGCCGGAGAAATCCATGTTCATCCAGACCGAAGCCACCCCCAATCCCGCCACCCTGAAATTCATTCCCGGCCGCACGGTGCTCGGCAGGGCACGCTGGACGTCCCGGATGTCGCGCAGGCCGCGCAGTCGCCGCTGGCCGAAAGGCTGTTCGGCGTTCCCGGCGTCACCGGCGTGTTCTTCGGCACCGACTTCGTCACCGTGACCAAGGAAGAAGCGACTGGCAGCAGCTCAAGCCCGCGATCCTCGGCGCCATCATGGAGCATTACATGTCCGGCGCGCCGCTCCTGAGCGAACGAAGCAACCGACGCCAGCTGCTGCCGCGGACGAATTCTTCAACAGCAACGACGCCGAGACAGTCGCGACCATCAAGGACTTGATCGACACCCGGGTTCGTCCTGCGGTCGCCAATGACGGCGGCGACATCACCTTCCGCGGTTTCAAGGACGGCATCGTCTATCTCAACATGAAGGGCTCGTGCGCGGGCTGCCCGTCCTCCACCGCGACGCTGCAGCACGGCATCCAGAACCTGCTGAGGCATTTCGTTCCCGACGTGGTCGAAGTCCGGCCGATGTAAAGGTACCCTGATATCGATGAGTCAGAGCGTGCCCTCCCCCTCACCCTCGGAAGCGCTCGCAGCGGCGTGCGCTTCCTCTTCCCTCTCCCCGCTCCCGCCAAGGCTTTGAGATTCGCTCGTTGCGCCAGGGCGGGAGGGGGAGAAGGTGGGAGGGCCGAAGGCCCGACCGGGTGAGGGGGAGAGCATCACTCGATCGATCGTGCTTCAGCAATTCGGTGTGCTAGCCGGTCATCTTGGGGGAGGCGGGCGAAGCCGGTGCGTGTTCTCGCGATAGACACCGCGCTCGAAGCCTGCGCCGCGGCCGTGCTCGATTCCGAGCGCAAGGGCGCACTCACCTGCCGCTCCATCCCAATGATGCGCGGCCATGCCGAAGCCTTGATGCCGCTGATTGCGGCGGTGATGAGTGGTGCGGGAGCAGATTTTTCCGATCTCGACCGCATCGCCGTCACGGTGGGACCGGGGAGTTTCACCGGGGTTCGGGTCGGCATCGCCGCCGCTCGTGGAATTGCGCTGGCGACCGGCAAGCCGGCTGTGGGCCTGACAACGCTTTCGGCTCTCGCTGCCCCATTCTTCGATGTGGACGAAAGCAAGTCGCTGCTGGCTGTCGTCGATGCCCGCCACGATCACGTCTATATGCAGCTGTTCGGCCCGGGCGGACGCGGGTTGATCCCGCCGAGACTTGCCGATATGCGTGAGGCTGTGCGCGCGGCAATGGCAAGTCCGACCCGCATCATCGGCAATGCCGCGAAGCTTGTGGAACAGGCTTGGCCCGACAACGAACGCCGGCCGCTGCAGGTCGCGGCGATCCGCGCGCCAGACATCGCCTGGGTTGCGCGGCTCGGCGCCGCCGCCGCCGATGTGTCAGGGGTGGTGAAGCCGCTTTATTTGCGCGAGCCGGATGCCCGGCCGCAGGAAGCGGGCATCCTGCCGCGGCGATGAATCTTCGTTCGTTTTCATTCGTGGCGGCGGCTTGGTTCGACCGGCTTATCGGCCGGCGCGAACCTGCGCTGTCACAGGCGCACGCGCTGGATGCGGGGCAGCTTGCGGCCTTGCACGCCGCTTCATTCGGGCACGGGTGGAGCACGGAAGAATTCGAGCGGCTGCTGATCGACCACAATGTCGTCGCCGACCGCGCTACTGGGGGGCGGGAACTCGTCGGCTTCGTGCTGTCGCGGCTCGCCGCGGACGAGGCAGAAATCCTGTCGATCGCCGTTGCCGCCCGCTGGCGCGGGCGTGGGCTGGCGCGCAAACTGCTCGACGTTCACCTCCGGCGCCTTTCGGCCTATGGTGTCGGCGCGCTGTTCCTGGAGGTTGATGAGCGCAACGCCCCGGCGCGCCGCCTCTATGCGGGTCTTCGATTCACCGAAGTGGGCCGTCGCCCAAGTTACTATCATGACACCTCCGGAGAGGCAGGCACCGCCCTGGTGCTGCGCCGCGAACTCCCGTGAATCGCGGGCGAGACGATGCGCGCGGTGTTTTCTCTCCTCGCAATCGCGCTGGTGACGTTGGCGCTGCTGCCGGTGCAAGGCTGCGCGGTGCTTGCGGCTTCGTCGATGCGCCGTCGCATCCCGAGCCTCTATCAACGGATCGTCTGTGCCATTCTCGGCGTCCGCATCACCGTCGTCGGACGCGTCGCCGAACAACAGCCGCTGCTGATCCTTGCCAATCACGTGTCATGGCTCGACATCGCGGTCATTACCGCAGTCATGCCGGTGGTCTTCGTTGCCAAGCGCGAGGTGGCTTCCTGGCCCATCGTGGGGCTGCTGGCGAAGCTGCAGCGCTCCGTGTTCGTCGATCGCTCACACCGCCGTTCGACCGAGCAGGTGAACAAAACGATCGCCGCGCGGCTCGCGGCCGGCGACAAGGTGGTGGTGTTTGCCGAGGGGACATCGAGCGACGGTAATCGCGTGCTGCCATTTCGGACCGCGCTGATCGGCGCCGCCCGGGAGGCGCTCGGCGCGGAGGTGTCGCAAGGTCCTGTCGGCCGGGTTTGGCTTCAGTCTCTCTCGATCGCCTACACGGGCGTGCTGGGCCTGCCGCTCGGCCGCCAGCAACGCGCCCATATCGCCTGGTATGGCGCCATGCCCTTATGGCCGCATCTGCGCCGGCTGGTGGCGCGCGGCAAGATTGACGTGACTTTGACGTGGGGCGCGGCCGTTCCTTACGAGAAAGATTCCGACCGCAAGGCGATCGCCAAATCCATGGAAAAAGAGGTCCGCGCGCTCTCTGCCGCCGCGTTGCGCGGCCGCGCCGCCGCGCCCATTGCCGCTCCGACCTGCTCGGCCGCGCCGACAAGGTGATCGAGTGAAGCGCTGCGTCGCCTTGGGGTTATCTACCTGAGTGCGGGCCGTTTTCCGGCACGCCATATGGATGCCGGAGGTTCGACCCGCAACCGGATTTATCTTTGCCAAGAAACCGGCTAAGACCTATATGCGGACCAAGCGACCCCGGGCGCCGGGCGAACGATCGGGATTTTTCCAAAGGTTGCCAAAAGTCTACGTGAAATCCTACGGCTGCCAGATGAACGTCTACGATTCCCATCGTATGGCCGATCTGATGGCGCGCGAGGACTATACCGAGACCGCAGACCCGGACCACGCCGACCTCATCGTCCTGAATACCTGCCACATCCGCGAGAAGGCGGCGGAGAAGGTGTATTCGGAACTCGGCCGTGTGAGACAGCTCAAGAGCCGCGCCGCGCTTGAGGGGCGCAGCCTCGTCGTCGCGGTGGCCGGCTGCGTCGCCCAGGCGGAAGGCGCCGAAATCCTGCGTCGGGCGCCGGTCGTCGATCTTGTCGTCGGTTCGCAGAGCTATCACCGCCTGCCCGCGCTGGTCGGTCTGGCCAAGGCAGGGGCAAGGCCGCTCGACACCGAGTTCCCAGCGGAGGACAAGTTCAACCACCTGCCGCCGGCTGCTCCGGACGCGATCCGCCGCCGCGGTGTCTGCGCTTTTGTGACCGTGCAGGAGGGCTGCGACAAGTTCTGCACCTTCTGCGTCGTACCCTATACGCGTGGTGCCGAGGCGTCGCGACCGCTGGCCAAAATCGTCGACGAGGTCGAGCGCCTGGCAGATGCCGGCGTTCGCGAAATCACGCTGATCGGCCAGAATGTCAGCGCCTGGCACGGCGATGGTCCCGCGGGACGGCCGGCGCGGCTTGGCGATCTGCTGCATCGGCTTGCATTGGTGCCGGGAATCGCCCGGCTGCGCTACACGACGAGCCATCCGCGCGACATGGACGACAGCCTCGTCGCCGCACATCGCGAACTTGCGGCGCTGATGCCGCACCTGCATCTGCCCGTCCAATCCGGGTCCGATCGCGCGCTCGCCGCGATGAATCGGGGGCACAGCCGCGCCGAGTACCTTGCCGTCATCGCAAAGCTGCGTGCCGCGCAGCCCGACATTGCCTTCACCTCCGATTTCATCGTCGGGTTTCCGGGGGAGAGCGAAGCCGATTTTTGCGAGACCCTGCGCCTTGTCGACGAGGTCGGATACTCCGGTGCCTATTCGTTCAAGTATTCGCCCCGCCCTGGGACGCCGGCAGCCGAACGCGGCGACCAGATCGCCGAACCGATCAAGTCCGAGCGGCTCGCCCGGCTGCAGCAGCGCATCACACGCCATCAGCGCGCCTTCAATGCGTCATGTGTTGGCAGGACGTTCGAGGTGCTGTTCGAGAAGGAGGGACGTCGCCCGGGCCAACTGGTGGGGCGCTCTCCCTATTTGCAGGCCATCCAGGTCGTGGCGCCCGCTGTGATGATCGGAGAGATGACGGCTGTTCGCGTGACGGAGGCCGGGGCGAACAGCTTGTTCGGTGAGGTTTCTGCGGGATCGAGACCTGCAACAGGATTGACGCAATCTGCGAGTTCCTTGCCGGGCGAGATGGCTGGCAACGTGGAAGTGGCATCCGAAACGCGATCCGGTGATGCGACCCGCAAACCACGGCCGGCGGGCGCCGGCACTGGAGACTGACGATTGGCAAGACGCGCGACCGAGGCGGGCCCGCTGCTGACGAGGCCGGTTGCCACCGATGCTCCGCCCCAGATCACGGTGGCCTTCGACGACAATCGGCTGGCGTCGGCACTGTTCGGCCAATACGGTCAGAATCTTGCCTTGATCGAGCGCCGTCTCGGGGTTGTGGCCGAACAGCGCGGCAATCACGTGACCATTTCGGGATCGCGAGACAGTTGCGAGCAGGCGCGCCGCGTTCTCGACAGCCTCTATGAGCAGCTCACGAAAGGCCAGGATCTCGTCGACCGGAGATGTCGAAGGCGCGATCCGTCTCGCCATCGCGCAAGGCTCGCTGTTCGATTTCGAGTCCACGCCGCGCCCCGCCAGCTTCGAGGAGATCAACTTGCGCAAGCGGCCGGTGCGGGCGCGCACGCCGGGTCAGGACGCATATATCCGCGCCTTGCGCCATCATGCGCTGACGTTCGGAATCGGTCCCGCGGGAACCGGCAAGACGTGGCTCGCGGTGGCCCATGCAGTCGCGCTGTTCGAACGCAAGGAGGTCGATCGCATTATCCTGTCGCGGCCCGCGGTGGAGGCCGGGGAGCGGCTGGGTTTTCTGCCCGGCGACATGCGCGAGAAGGTCGATCCGTATCTGCGGCCGATCTACGATGCCCTGTTCGACCTGATGGACGCGCGCATCGTCGAGCGCGCCTTGCAGGCGGCGGAGATCGAGATCGCGCCCCTGGCGTTCATGCGCGGCCGCACGCTTGCCAATGCCGCGATCATTCTCGATGAGGCGCAGAACACCACGTCGATGCAGATGAAGATGTTCCTGACGCGGCTTGGCGAAAACAGCCGCATGATCGTGACCGGCGATCCGAGCCAGGTCGATCTGCCGAGTGGCCAGACATCCGGCCTTTCGGAAGCGGTGCGGCTGCTTGCCGACGTAGAGGGCATCGGTTGCGTCGCGTTCAGCCATGAGGACGTTGTCCGCCATGAGCTGGTGGCGAAGATCGTGGCGGCTTACGACGCGCCGCGGGCGCTGCGCAGCGAGGCGAGGACACACGCACCGACATGAATCCTGACGCTGCGGCCGATAAGGCGGCCCCGACGGTCGAAATCCTGATCGATTCGCCGTTGTGGCAGGATGTTCCAGATGCTGAGCCGCAAATCCGCCGCGCCATCGCGGCGGCCGCGCGGCTGGCGCAGCCTCGGCAGCCGTCCTTTGCCAACGCCGTAGGAGAACGCGACGTGGGCGGGGCAACTCCCTCCTCCGGGGCGATCCCGGATGCGGAATTATGTGTTCTGCTGTGCGATGATGCCATGATCGCCGGCCTGAATGCTTGCTGGCGCGGCCGCGACGGGCCGACCAATGTCCTGTCGTTCCCGCGCGCCAAGCCGTTCTTGCGCGATGGGCCGGTATCGCTTGGTGACATTGCGATGGCGTGCGAGACCGTCGTCCGCGAAGCTCGCGAGCTTGGCAAGGCGGTCGGCGATCATGTCGCGCATCTTGCAGTGCATGGCTTTCTCCACCTGTTGGGGTACGATCACATCGAGGATCGCGAGGCGGAGGCGATGGAGCTGCTCGAAAGCGAAATTTTGGCCGAGGTCGGCATCCCCGATCCATATGCCGAAAGCATCGGCAGAACCGGGAACGACCCGCGGCACTCTCGCGACAAGACGGGATCGGGACCGCGGCAATGACATGTGCGATCCTTGAGGCGCCTTGCGGCGCCCGCCCGCGATTCGCCAGCGGCGGGTGCCGGTGCGGAGCAGACTTGCCGTGAGTATCGATGCGGCCCCCGCGGAAGAGCAACAGCGCGACGGCGCTCAGGTTGCGCGACGGCCGAGCCGTCTGGGCGACAGCGAATCCTGGATTGGACGGATGATGCGTTCACTCTTCGGCTGGGGAAGCGCCTCGATCCGTTCGGATCTCAAGATCCTGCTCGACGGCGCTGCCGCCGAGACCGGTTTCTCGCCCGAAGAGAGCCGGATGCTCGAAGAACATTTTGAGCCTGCGCGAGCGCCGACTCGACGACCTGATGGTGCCACGTGCCGACATCGTCGCGGTGCAGCAGGACATCCAGCTCGGCGATCTTGTGAAGGTTTTCGAGAACGCCGCCCATTCCCGGCTCGTCGTTTACAACGATACGCTCGACGAGCCGGTCGGGATGGTCCATATCCGCGACCTCATCGCGTTCATGACGGCGCGGGCTTCGGTCAGCGCCGGAGGTCAATGCCTCGCGCGCGAAGCCATTCCCGGCGGGCCTCGATCTTGCCGCGATCGACCTCTCGGTGCCGCTGTCCGCCACCAAGATTATCCGCGCGATCCTGTTCGTGCCGCCATCGATGCCGGCGATCGACCTGCTCGCCAAGATGCAGGCGACCCGCATCCACCTCGCTCTCGTGATCGACGAATATGGTGGGACCGACGGCATCGCTTCGATCGAGGATATCGTCGAGGAAATCGTCGGCGACATCGAGGACGAGCACGACGAAGTCACCAAGCACACGGTCATCCGGCAGCCGGACGGCTCGTTTCTCGCGGTGGGTCGAACGAGTCTCGAGGAAGCCGTTGCCGTGATCGGCCCCGGCTTCGATGTCGGCGCCGCCGCCGAAGAGGTCGACACGGTCGGCGGCTACATTGTCACATTGATCGGGCGTGTCCCGGTCCGGGGTGAGCTTTTGCCGGGACCGGGCAATTTCGAAATCGAGATTCTCGATGCCGATCCGAGGCGGGTCAAGCGGGTGCGCATCTATCTGCGAAAGCCTTCGCGCGCCGCCGAACGCGAGAGTGGTCGCCGCGCCGAGGTTACAATGACGCGGGGTGCAGGCGAAACCCCGCCAACGCCCGACAAAGGCGAAACGGCGCCATTGCCGACCACGGGTCGAGCCCGATGCTGCCGCCCCGTCCTCGATTTCGCAATCATGACCTGTTTCGCGATCGCCCAGCCGGTCATTTTGGCTTGGGGTTGGCGCCGGGCGCTGATTGCCTTTCTTGCCGGCGCGGCTTCGACGCTGGCGCTCGCCCCGATCAACTTGTGGCCGGCGATGTTCGTGACCTTTCCGGCCCTCATCTGGCTGATGGACGGCGCAGCTCCAGGGCGTTGGGGTGGGGTTTCGACGGCCTTCGCGACGGGGTGGTGGTTCGGATTCGGCTATTTCCTCGCGGGCCTCTACTGGGTCGGCTATGCGTTCCTGGTCGATGCAAAGACGTTCGGCTGGTTGATGCCGTTCGCGGTTACGGCGCTGCCCGCAGGCCTCGCCGTCTTTACGGGTCTTGGACTGGTGCTGGCACGCCTGCTGTGGCGACCCGGGCCGTTCCGCGTTCTCGTCCTTGCCGCCACCCTCACCACGAGCGAGTGGCTGCGCGGCCATGTGCTGACCGGATTCCCGTGGAACGCCTTCGGGTATGCACTGACAACGCCGCTCGCGCTGGCTCAGGGGGTCGCCGTTCTCGGCATCTGGGGTTTCACCTTCATCGCGGTTGCCGTGTTTGCAAGCCCGGCAGTCATGGCCGACGACGAGAGCGAGACGCCGCGCCCGTGGCTCGCACCGCTCATCGCGGCCTTCGTCCTTGCCGGGCTCACGGCTTATGGCGGCTTTCGCCTCGCGCGCAATCCGACCACCCTGGTGGAAGGCGTGCGGCTTCGCATCATGCAACCCAATGTTCCGCAGGACGAGCGCTTCAGTTACGGCGCGCGACAAGAGATCATGACGCGGTACATCACGCTATCGGAGCACACCGAGACCGCCGGCCTCTCGGCGAACGGCCTGCGCGATGTCACGCACCTGATCTGGCCGGAATTGGCGTTCCCGTTCTTCCTTACCCGGGAACCGGGTGCGCTTTCCGCCATCGCCGAGATGCTGCCGTCCGGAACGGTTCTAATCACCGGAGCGGCGAGCCTTGCGCCGCGGCTCCCGGGCAGCATGGCTTTGCGGGCCTATAATTCGGTCTACGAAATCGATCACTCGGGAACGATCCTGCAAACCTATGACAAGCTCCATCTCGTGCCGTTCGGCGAGTTCGTGCCGTTTGCAGATTTTTTCGAGCGACTTCGGACTGACGCAACTGGTCCAGATTCCCGGCGGATTCTCTGGCCGGGAAGCGGCGTCGCAGGCTCCCTGTGCCTGGTGCGCCGGACATGCTCCCGCTCATCTGCTATGAGGTGATCTTTCCGGGTGACGCCGTGCCCAAGGGGGAGCGCCCGGGCTGGCTGTTGAACGTCACCAACGACGCCTGGTTCGGCATCAGTTCCGGCCCGTTCCAGCATTTCCAGCAGGCGAGAGTTCGCGCCGTGGAGGAGGGATTGCCGCTGGTCCGCGCTGCCAATGACGGCATTTCGGCGGTGATCGATCCCCTCGGACGGGTCATCGGCTCTCTCCCGCTGGGCACAGAAGGGGTTTTGGACGCCTCGTTGCCCCGTCCCATGGCAGCGACCGTCTACGCCCGTCTTGGCGATCTCGTTACGATGCTTCTTGTGGGCGCCACGCTGGTGGTTGGATTGGCATTGAAAGTGCTTAAATGAAACGCGAGCAGGATTGACAACCCCTGGTTGCTCATTGCAATCGAATTGTGGCCGATCGCGATGCGAAAGGTGAGGTTGCAAACGCGTCTTTTCTTTATGATAAGTTTATTTGTGTTTTAAGTATAAAGGGTTGCATATGGGAACACCCGATTGAACTTCGCCGAGCCATCTTATGACACAGATCAAGAGTGTTCAGCCTCACGTCGCTAATCGGCAGGCCGACTATCGTGCCGACGGGCCGATGTTGCGTGGCGACAAACAGGAGAGTGGCCAAATGGCGAAGAAGGCTCCCAACCCGATCGACAAACATGTCGGCAGTCGGGTGCGCATGCGCCGGATGATGCTGGGAATGAGTCAGGAGAAGCTTGGTGATGCTCTCGGTCTCACGTTTCAGCAGGTCCAAAAATATGAGAAAGGAACAAATCGCATCGGCGCGAGCAGATTGCAGCAGATTTCCCTCATCCTACAAGTTCCGGTAGCATTTTTTTTCGAAGGCGCGCCTCACGTCGCACTGCCGCAGGAAGGTGGCGGCCTGGAGGAAGCTCCTTCGCCCGCTTATGTTTCCGATTTCCTCGCCACCTCGGATGGTTTGTCGCTGACCAAAGCCTTCATGCGCATCCATGACGCCAAACTGCGGCGTCGTATCGTCGACCTCGTCGAGCAGATCGCGGGCGAAGGTGCAGACGGACAGGGTTGACCTAGAAACGGCCCGCGCTTTTTCCTGCCTGCCGCCGCACATCTTGACCCCGACAATTCCCGCTGCAAGAACACGGCCTGACCGCAATGGCGCAGCCGGCAAGCACGGCGCGCGCAAACCGGGGGATCAGCTTGTCGCGGAGCAGTTATCTGTTCACCAGTGAGTCGGTTTCGGAAGGCCATCCCGACAAGGTCTGCGACCGCATCTCCGACGAGGTCGTCGACGCCTTCTTCGATCTCGCGCCGCGGCACGGCTGGGATCCTCGCCAGGTCCGCGTCGCCTGCGAAGTGCTGGCAACAACCAATCGCGTGGTGATCGCGGGGGAAACGCGCGGCCCGGCGGCGATTACGCGCGATTACATCGCTCATCTTGCTCGGCTCGCGGTCAAGGATATCGGCTACGAGCAGAACGGCTTTCATTGGGAGAAGGCAGCAATCGAGGTCTTCCTGCACGCGCAGTCGAGCGATATCGCACAAGGCGTCGACTCCGCCGGCAACAAGGACGAAGGCGCCGGCGACCAGGGCATCATGTTCGGCTATGCCTGCCGGGAAACGCCGGAACTGATGCCGGCCCCGATCTATTATGCCCACCACATCCTCAAAGTGATGGCGAAGGCGCGCCGCTCGGGGGAGACGAGCGCGCTCGGCCCTGACGCAAAGAGCCAGGTCACGATCCGCTACGAGAATGCCAAGCCTGTCGAGGCGACCCAGATCGTCGTTTCCACGCAGCATTATGACGAGAAGCTGACGTCTCATGATATCCAGGCGATCGTCGAACCCTATGTTCGGCAGGCGCTTCCACCCGGTTGGATCGGCAAGAACACCGTGTGGCACGTCAATCCGACCGGCAAATTCGTGATCGGCGGCCCGGATGGCGATTGTGGGCTGACTGGCCGCAAGATCATCGTCGACACCTATGGCGGCGCCGCGCCTCATGGCGGCGGCGCGTTTTCCGGCAAGGATCCAACCAAGGTGGATCGCTCCGCGGCCTATGCCGCGCGCTACCTTGCGAAGAATGTCGTTGCCGCTGGCCTCGCAAGTCGCTGCGCCATCCAGCTTGCCTATGCGATCGGGGTCGCCAAGCCGCTGTCCCTCTATGTCGATTGCTACGGAACCGGCGAGGTCGCGGAAGCGACGCTGGAGAAACTGCTGGGCGAGGTCATGGACCTGACACCGCGGGGCATTCGCGAGCATCTGGCGCTGAATCGGCCGATTTATGCGCGCACCAGCGCCTATGGCCATTTCGGCCGGCCGCCGGAGCCTGACGGCGGATTCTCCTGGGAGCGCACCGACCTCATCGATGAACTGCGCCGCGTTGCGAGTTGAGCGAACAAGCAACGATCTCAATATCCCCACGCGCGTTCTTTGGCCGCCGCAAGGGCCACAAACTGCGGCCCCGGCAATCCGCTTTGCTGGCAACGCTTCTGCCGCAGATTGCGCTTACGCTTGATCGGGCGGCGCCCGCCGACTTGACGCAGCTGTTTCCGCGTCCACGCGATGCGATTAGGCTGGAAATCGGCTTCGGCGGCGGCGAGCACCTTGTCGCGCACGCGCTCGCTCGCCCCAGCGGAGGCTTCGTCGGCTGTGAACCCTTTGTCAACGGGATGGCGAAAATCCTTGCGCTGGTCGAGGCGTCCGCGATCGACAATGTGCGTCTCTTCGCCGGCGATGCCGTCGCCTTGCTGAACTGGCTTGCCCCGGTGTCGCTCGCCGGCATTGACCTGCTCTATCCCGATCCCTGGCCGAAGCGGCGCCATTGGAAACGGCGTTTCGTCCAGGATGGCACGGTGGCGATGATGGCTCGGGTGTTGCGGCCCGGGAGCGAAATTCGCTTCGCGACCGATGTGCCCGACTACGCGGCCTGGACGCTCGAGCGCTTCTTGCGCTCAGCCGAATTTGTCTGGACGGCGGAGCGCGCGGATGACTGGCGCACGCCATGGTCCAACCATTCCGAAACCCGCTATGAAGCCAAGGCAAAGCGGGCGGGTCGCTCGCCCTGCTATCTCATCTTCCGACGCGTCACCCGATGAAGAAGCGCAGCGACGCGAGCGCCGGAACGCCTTTTGACCTACATCTTCCCCCGAGAATACCCTGTCATGTGCGATGACCGACCGAGCCGAGGTAGAAGTTAACGTAGCCTCGTTTGCTCGCTCGTCGCCGAGCTGACGGGAATTTCGTCCAGCATCTCGGACAAGGCGCGAGCGCTCACGGGCTTCTCGAAAAAAGCGTTCATTCCCGCCGCAAGTGCCGCTTCCATATTGGCATTGCCGGCGCGGCCGGAGATGCCGACGACCGGCACCCGCGCGGCAGGCCCGGGCAGCGCGCGAATCCGCGTCGTCGTCTCGCGGCCGTCCATGCCCGCGAGCGTCAGATCCATCAGCACCACGTCATAGCTGCGTCCCGCAATCGCATCGAGCGCGGCTTCACCACTTTCGGCGAAATCGACCCGATGGCCAAGCTCGGTCAGGATCGCATTCATCACCACTCGGCCATGCGGATTATCCTCCACGCACAGGACCTTGAGCATGCGGTGGATGCCAGGGCTTTGGAGCGGCAAGCTCGCGGCAGCCGGGCCCGGTGATGGCTCGGCGCGCTCCGCCGTCACGGTCAAGCGGAAAATGGACCCTCTCCCGGGCGTGCTCGCGACCGTCACGTCGCCGCCCATGGCCCGGGCGAGCCGGCGCGTCTCCGCAAGGCCAAGGCCTGCGCCGCCAAACTTTGCCGCGATATCGGGATTGGCCTGTGCGAATGGGCGAAACAGTCGGCCGATCTCGGCTTTGGTGAGGCCTATGCCGCTGTCGGCGACGGCGAAAGACAGTTCAAGAGCGGAACCGGGACCAGGCGTCGCCGCGACGGCAAGGCCGACCTCGCCGCGCTCAGTGAATTTCACCGCATTTGCGACGAGGTTTTCGAGCGCGATGCGCAGATGGGCAGGACTGCCGCGGACAAATGCCGGCAAATCGCCCGCCATATCGCACCTGCAATCGATCTTCTTGGCTTGGGCGCGCGCGGCAAGAGATGCCGCGAGCGCGGCGGCAAAGTGCGGCAGGTCGAAGACGTCTTCGCGACGCGGCAGGTGACCGGCGCGGCTACGCGCACCTTCGATCATCAGCGTCGTCACATCGATCAGGTGTTCGGCAGCGTCCTTGATTTCCCCAACCCAGCTGCGCTCGCGCTCACCCAATCCGGATGTTGCGAGGAGATCGGCAAGTGCGAGCACGGCGCCAAGCGGCGTGCGGATATCGTGCGCGAACGTGACCAGAAGGCTGTTGATGCCGGACCCGGCACGGCCGTCGCGCGGCTTACCGGCCTCGATACGTCGTTTGGCGCGAGGTGCCGCGCCTGCACTCACGCCTTTGCGCCGGCGCGGCTTGCCCGTGGCTTTCCGCCCGTTCCGCACCTTGCCGGTTGCGGTCTTCGCCATTCTGTCCTCATTGCCAAGCTGATGCCGTCCTGGCGCCAAGCCGACTGCGCTAAGCCCCCGCGTCTGACTTCAACCCAGTCCCACCATCTTGCGGACATCGGCAGGGGTTGCGCCCCCAGCGCGCAGTTCCCGCAGCCCGGTTGCCACCGTCGACTTCGCCAGTTTGCGCCCGTCCGCGTCATGGATCAGCCGATGATGATGATAGACCGGTTGCGACAGGCCGAGAAGAAGCTGAAGCAAACAGTGCACACTTGTCGCGTGATACAGATCACCCCCGCGCACCACATGCGTCACGCCCTGGAGCGCATCGTCGACGACCACCGCGAGGTGATAGCTCGTTGGCAGCCCCTTGCGGCCGAGAACGACATCCCCCCACGCCGCCGGGTGGGCAGCAATTCGGCAGCTATCGTCGCTGATGCCATCCACCCCGGCGATCTCGTTCCAGCTCAATGGCTCGTCCGACGCACGAGCCGCCGCGCGCAGCGCCGCCGCCATATCGAGACGCAGCGAATAGGCCAAGCCCGAGGCGATGCGCGCCTCACGCTCGGACTTCGCCAGTATCTTGCCGATGCCGGGATAGAGCGGCGCGCCGTCGGGGTCGCGCGGCCAGGGCCGATCCCGCTCGCGGGCGGCTACCAGACGGACGATCTCGGCCCGGCTTTCGAAACCCGGATAGATTAGGCCGGCCCCATCGAGCTGGGACAGTGCGTCGCGATAATCGTCAAGATGCTGCGATTGCCGCCTGACCGGCTCTTCCCATTCGAGGCCCATCCAATGAAGGTCTTCGAAGATCGCAGCTTCATATTCCGGGCGACAGCGCTCGGCGTCGATGTCCTCAATGCGGAGCAGAAAGCGTCCGCCGGTCTGCCGCGCGATCTCGAAGTTGCGGATCGCCGAATAGGCGTGGCCGAGATGAAGATAGCCGTTCGGGCTGGGGGCAAAGCGGAATGTCGCGGTCATGGCAGTGTCGTCGGTGCTGCGCCGATTTTCGCCGAGCCCATCCATATAACCCCACCGATCAAGCCCGCTCCGCACTAAGCAATCCAGCTCCGATGACCTTTCGCCACCGCTGGGAACCGTTGTATCTTGCGGCCGATGACGCGCGCGGAGCGGCGCCATTGAGATCGCTTCTAAGGAGAGAACATGCGTTGCACGGGTCCGATCGGCATGGTGCTCGCGGCGGCTTTCGCCATTGCGGCAACAAGCGCTCTAGCTGCCGACGAAAGCAAGTACCCTGACTGGTCAGGACAATGGTGGCGGCCCAAGGGGGTCGGCTTCCAGTGGGACCAGACCAAGCCGCCGGGCCTCGGGCAGGAGGCGCCGCTCACTGCCGAAGCGCTCGCGATCTTGAAAGAAAGCCTTTCCGATCAGGAGGGGGGTGGACAGGGCGGCGACAATCTCGTGACCTGCCGCACCAATGGCATGCCCCGCATGATGACGGTTGCCTGGCCGGCAGAATTCGTCGTCCTGCCCAACATCACCTACGTGCATTTCGAAGTGTTCATGCCGCGCCGGATCTATACCGATGGGCGCGAATTCCCGAAGGACGGCGAGCCGGGCTACATGGGCTATTCGATCGGCAAGTGGTTCGACACCGATGGCGACGGCAAATATGACACGCTGGAAGTCGAGACCCGTAATTTCAAGGGACCGCGGACTTTCGAACCGAGCGGCATCCCGCTCTCCGACGACAACGAGTCCGTCATCACCGAGCGCATCTATCTCGACAAATCCGACCGGGACATCATGCATGACGACATCACCGTCGTCGATCACGCACTCACCCGTCCGTGGACGGTCAACAAACGATACGCCCGCGTCAAAAACGTGATCTGGTACGAGGATAACTGCAACGAGAACAACCATCACGTCGTCCTCGGCAAGGAGGATTATTTCGTCAGCGCCGATGGCTTCCTGATGCCTTCGCGCAAGGATCAGCCCGCGCCCGACCTGCGTTATTTCAAGCAACTCGGAAAGTAGCCGGCGAAGGGCACCGTTTGGACCACGCCAGTTCTTTGTCCTCCCCACAACGACACGGCGCGCGAGGGACGCACGAGCACCGGCGGCCGGGATTTTCTGATTCCACGTCTACGGCAGCGGATGTAATCGTCGCACGTTGCCATCTTTTTTCTTCCCCCACATGGGGATGAGGTCGGCGAACGGAGCGAGCCGGGAGGGGCAATCGCGCCCAGCAAAAAGGAAGGTGGCCCTCCACCGCGCCGCGCGGTCCCCCTCCCCCAGTCCGCTACGCTATGTGGGGGAGGATAATGTTTGATCCACGCTGCTTGGAGCGCGTCCACGGAGAACGAGCGCGCCTCCACGGAGAATGATCGATGCGGCCTTCCATATTTGCTTCGACGGCGGTGCGTACTTGCACTCTCCTCCTCGCCCTCTCCATTGCCGTCCCGCTCAATGCGACCGCGGCGACCACAGCCATAAAGTTTGGAAAGCTGTGGGACGGACACGGCACCATCACCAACGCTGTCGTCATTGTCGAGGACGACAAAATACAAAGTGTTTCCGCGAACGGGCCAGTTCCGGCGGGAGCGGAGATCATCGATCTCAGTCGCTACACCGGCATGCCGGGGATGATCGATTCGCACACCCACATGAGCTTCTATTGGGACCCGAAATCCGGCACCGATCCGCGACACCAACCTCCGAGGCACGTTGCAGTGACGGTCTTCCTGTCCCAAGCGAATGCAAGGAGGACATTGGAAGCGGGCGTCACGACCGTGCGCGACCTGACGGGCTTCGATGGTGCGGACATCGCGATGCGTGACCTCATCAACATGGGCGCGATGGTCGGGCCGCGCATGTTCGTGTCCGGTCCAGGTCTGCGAAATACGGTGATCCGACGGCCTGGCGTAACGGATACCCCGGCGCAAGCAGCCAAGGAAGCGAAGGCCGTGCTTGACGCCGGCGCCGACTGGGTGAAGGTCTACGGCTCGACCGGAGGAGGCGACGACGTCACCGGCGATGAAACCGTCTCTTTCGAGGAAATGAAGGCGATCATCGACACTGCACACGCGGCGGGCCACAAGGTCGCGATCCACTCCTATGGCCCCGACGGGGCACGCGACGCGATTCGCGCGGGAACCGACACGCTCGAGCACGCAACCGACCTCGACGACGCGACGATCACTGAACTCGTGCGTAAAAGGGTCTGGTATGTGCCGACCATCAATCACAACCAGCATTACGTCGACCGCGCGGACGATGCCTACAAATTCTCTGCCGAGGCGAAACAGAATCTCCGCAATTACATCGAACGCAATTTCTTGACGGCACAAAAGGCCTTTAAGGCCGGCGCGCGGATGCTCGTCGGCTCCGACGCCGTCTACACCGCATTCGGCACCAACATGCAAGAACTGCGCTGGTTCGTGAAACTCGGCATGTCGAACGAACAAGCACTGCAAACGGCTACCGTACTTCCGGCGCAGATGCTGGGGATGGAAAAGTCGCTGGGTTCGGTCGCGCCGGGCTATGTCGCCGATATTGTTGCCGTTGAAGGCGATCCGCTCGCCGACATCGAGGCAGCGGTCAGCAACGTGCGTTGGGTCATGAAGGCAGGCAGCGTCGTTGTCGACAAAACCGGCCTTTCCTCCGCCCGCTGAAGGGTATGCTCCTTCGCGTCCAATTTCGAGACAAGCGTAGCCTGGATGAGCGGCGCCTCACGACATAGGTTACTCCGACCGGAGCGCGCGCCGCGACATTAGAGCGGGATGCGTTCAGGTTGAATCGCCTCCCGCTCGATCATCATTTGCGCATCCGTCGCGGACTACGCTCGACGACGGATGCGCGGTGATTTTGCGCATGATCTTGTCCGAAAAGTCTGCAACTTTACGGGATCATGCGCTAGGGATCGCGGTGCCGAGGCGAACGGGTCCTCATCCGGCTACGTTGCTATCGGCAAGAGCATCAACACACTGCAGGGAGATAAAAATGAGGAATGCTGCATTCTCGATGATTGCAACCGGCTTTGCCACCGTGGCATTATTGATCGGCGCCTCGGGTACGATGATGGCAAAGGATTATGTCAAAGGTGAACGTCCGCAGCAGCGCGGCTATTCGCTGGCGGTGGTCACCGAGGGCGGCAAGACGATCTGGCTCGCCGGCCAGACCGCGTCCATCGACGATCAGGGCAAATCGCTGGCGGGCGACTTCGAGGGGCAGGTCCGCCAGTTGTTCAAGCAACTTGACGCGACGCTGCAAAAAGCGGGCGGCAAGCTCAGCGACATGGTGCAGATGACGGTGTTCATCACCGATGTTCGTAACGGCGACAAATTCACCCAGCTCCGCCGGGAAATTCTGGGCGACAATTTTCCCGGCAGCGCCATGATCACGATCACCGCGCTCGCTGACCCCAACGCCAAGCTCGAAATTCAAGGCTACGCTGTGGTCGGGAGCAAATGAGCGTCGACGTTCGCTGAGATTCAGCCTCGTAGGGTGCGCAAAATCGGCCTGCGAGGCACTCCAATCTGGCGCTGCGTGACGGCGTTTTTGCGCACGCCGTCCACGTCGCCCCGTCGCACGAGAATGCCAGGGCCAACCGCGTGCGCAAAACCCGCCGCAATGCCCTGCCAAGTTGCTGCGGACGATCTAGGGCGATTTTGCGCAGCCTACGAGCGCGCAATGTCGCGACGAGGAAGCGTGACTGAGTGGCAAATCCTCTATCGCCCCGCACCTCGCGATGCCGACAATGATGCCTTGAGCGCTGCGCGATCCACCGCCGCGCCGGCGAGGTAAATCGCGGAAATCCGTCGCGTGTTGCGAATGTCTTCCAGAGGGTTGGCGTCGAGCACCAAGAGGTCGGCGCGCTTGCCGGGTGCCAGCGTGCCGGTGTCGGTCACGCCGAGGAATTCGGCCGCCCGGCTCGTCGCTGCGACGATTACCTGGGAAGGTGACATGCCGGCCTGCACCATCAGTTCCAGTTCCTTCTGCTCGGCGTAGCCGAATGGGTGATCTTCGAGGCCGGTGTCGCAGCCGAGGATGATCGCGGCTCCGGCGGCGTTCAGCTTGGCGACGCTGTGTTGCAGGATGTCATAACCGCCGCGACTGCGCGCCGCCGCGGCGGGCTCGCGTTCGGAAAACGAGCGCCGAATGCGCTCGATCAATTCCGGCGGTTCGGTATCGCGCAGCATGCCGGCGAGATAGGGTTCATCGAACCATGGCGGCGGCGACGTGTATATTCCGCGTTCGGGCGCGCCGAGGTTCGGCATGACATAGACGTGCTTGCTGATCATCAGCGCGATCAGCGCGTCGCTCATTTCCCGGTCGCGCACGAGGTGGGCGAAGCCATGGATGCCGGCTTCGGCGAGGGCAACCGCATCGTCATGATAAAAGATGTGTGCCGTGACATCGAGGCCAAAACGGCGGCCTTCGTCGATCACCGCGCGCGACAGCGGGATCGACAGCCTCGGCGCGCGGCCGCCTCGGTCGTCGACCCAGATCTTGATGCCATCGACATGATTGGCCGCGAGCTCCTGCACGGCGCGGCGCGCCTCATCTTCGGTCGTGATCGCGTAGGCAATGTTGGCAAAGGCCGGCGCGCCCGGCCCCGCATTGGGCGCCCCGATCCCGCGTCCGGCCAAACGAAGGCGGGTGCCGCCGAGCCGGCCGGCCTGCTGGTCGTCACGAATGCGATAGAGGACATCGCCTTTCTCGATGCCTAGCGACATCACCACGCCGACCCCGAAATAAAGCGCGCGGTTGAGGTCGTCGATGACGGTCTCGCGCGTGAAATTCTCGGCCGTGTAGCTCAATCCCCGCTGAAAGCCGGGATGTACATGGGGGCTGACGATCGCGGGCATCACGGTCTTGCCGTCGAGTTCGACGATCGTTGCCCCTGCGGGTACTGCGATCTCTCCCTTTCGGCCGAGACCGACGATGACGCCATCCACGACCAGGATCGCAGCGTTTTCGATTGCGGGCGCTCCGTCGCCGGGAATTGCGCGGGCGCCCTGGAATATTGTCGTTTCCGCTGTCGCGGCGCCGGCATAGAGCGTGACCATCAGGATGGCGAAAGTCACCACGGCAATGCTCATCCGCGCCATCGCGCCGACGGCAGTCCCGATCACGCGAGCCGTCACGCCTACGATGATCCTCGACTGCTCGCTTCCGGTCATGTCCCGCGCCTCTTCGAATTTGCTGATCCGATAATCATTTATACCGTGACGCCACACCCGTCGAAATGCCGATCCGACTGCCCAAGTGACGGCGTCCGGGGACCGGATCGCGCACTCGGCCCGTTACTCGGCTTGATGCGAATAGGATAGGCGCATCCTTTGAATGCAACTCACATCCTTGCGTCCGATCCGTTGCTGACGAAACCGATCGCCGCCTGGTTTGCAGCGCGTGGTTGGACCCCGCGCGCCCACCAGCTGGCGCTGCTCGACAAGGCCGCGGCCGGCCGTTCGGCGCTGCTGATTGCCCCGACTGGCGCCGGGAAGACGCTGGCGGGCTTCTTGCCGACTCTGGTCGAACTCACGGAATCGCCGCTTCACCGCAACCCCCGCGGGCGGCCCGGTCCACGCGGCGACGCGCTTCACACGCTTTATATCTCGCCGCTGAAAGCGCTCGCGGTCGACATCGCCCGCAATCTCGAACGGCCGGTTGCCGAGATGGGATTGCCGATCCGGATCGAGACCCGCACCGGCGACACCCCGCCCGGAAAACGGCTGCGCCAGCGCCGCCATCCGCCCGATATCCTGCTCACCACGCCGGAACAGCTTGCGCTCATTCTCTCGACCGCCGACGCGCCGTTTCTGTTCGCGACGCTCAGGCGTGTGGTGCTCGATGAACTCCATTCGCTCGTCACCTCGAAACGCGGCGATCTGCTGTCGCTGGGGTTGACGAGGCTGTTCACTCTTGCTCCCGGGCTGACGAGCGTCGGGCTGTCGGCGACGGTCGCTGCCCCGGACGAGTTGTGCCGCTATCTGGTGCCGCAGCGCGGCAGCCCGACAGATATGGCCGACCTCGTCATCGCCTCACCGGGGGCGCAGCCGGTCGTGAAAATGCTCGACACCGCGGAGCGGCTGCCCTGGGCGGGACATTCGGCCCGCCACGCACTCGGCGAAATCTACGAAATGATCAAGCGGCATCGCACCACGCTGGTCTTCGTCAACACGCGCAGTCAGGCCGAGATGCTGTTCCAGGAGCTGTGGCGTACCAACGACGAAGGTCTTGCCATCGCGCTGCACCATGGTTCGCTCGACGCCGCGCAGCGCCGCAAGGTCGAAGCCGCAATGGCGGCGGGCCGGCTCAAGGCGGTGGTCTGCACCTCCTCGCTCGACCTTGGCGTCGATTGGGGCGACGTCGATCTTGTCGTCAATGTCGGCGCGCCCAAGGGGGCGTCGCGGATCACGCAACGCATCGGACGATCCAATCACAGGCTCGACGAGCCGTCTCACGCGGTGCTGGTGCCGGCGAACCGTTTCGAGGTGTTGGAATGCCGCGCCGCCATCGGTGCGGTCGCGGAGGGTGCCCAGGATACGCCGCCGCTGCGCACCGGTGCACTCGATGTGCTGGCGCAACACCTGCTTGGCTGCGCGTGCGGCGCGCCGTTCCGTCCCAACGATCTCTTCGACGAAGTGCGCCGCGCGGCCCCGTTCACCGGGCTGACGCGCGGCGACTTCGACGCCGTCCTCGACCTCGTCGCGACCGGAGGTTACGCGCTGCGGGTCTACGAGCGTTTTGCGCGAATCCGGCAAGGCAAGGATGGGCAATACCGCGTCAGCAATCCGCGAGTTGCGCAACAATATCGATTGAACGTCGGCACCATCGTCGAAGATGTCATGATCAAAGTGCGGCTCACGCGCTCGCGGCGCGATGCCGCGCTTGCCGAGCGTCCCCGCATTGCGGCCGCGGTCGGTGCAGCCGCGGTTGCAGCGGCGTCGCCGGTGCGGGCGATGCCCCGCGGAGGCCGTCTGCTCGGACAGGTCGAGGAGTTGTTTGTCGAAGGCCTAACGCCCGGGGATACCTTCGTGTTTGCGGGCGAAGTCCTCCGTTTCGAGGCGCTGGTAGAAGACGAGGCACTGGTCTCGCGCGCCAACGCGGAAACCCCGAAGATCCCGACCTATGATGGCGGTAAGTTCCCGCTCTCCACCTATCTCGCGGCCAGGGTGAGAGCGCTGATTTCGCAACCGGAGGCCTGGACCGCACTGCCCGAGCAGGTCCATGAATGGCTTGCCCTTCAGCGCTGGCGCTCGCAAGTGCCGATGCCGGGCGAGCTTCTGGTCGAGACCTTCCCCCGCGCCGACAAGACCTATCTCGTCTGTTATCCGTTCGAGGGACGGCTGGCGCACCAGACCCTCGGCATGCTGCTGACACGGCGCCTCGAACGCGCACGGCTATCACCGCTGGGCTTCGTCGCCAACGAATATGCACTTGCGATCTGGGGCCTTGGCAATCCGGCTATGGCCATCGCCAGCGGGCGGCTGTCACTGTCAGAACTGTTTTCCGAGGACATGCTGGGCGACGATCTCGAGGCGTGGCTCGCCGATTTCGGCGCTGATGCGGCGCGCCTTTCGGCAATGCGCGATCATTGCCGGATTGATCGAGCGGCGCTCTCCCGGGGAGACCAAGCAGCGACGACAGATGACGATCTCGACCAACCTCATCTATGACGTGCTCCGCCGCCACCAACCCGACCATATCCTCTTACGCGCAGCCCGGCAGGAAACGGCCGCGGGGCTGCTCGACATCCGGCGTCTCGGCGCGATGCTGGCACGGATCAAGGACAACATTGTCTATCGCGCGCTCGATCATGTTTCTCCACTGGCGGTTCCAGTGATGCTGGAGATCGGCCGCGAATCCGTCTATGGCGAGGCGTCCGAGACTCTGCTGGCGGAGGCGGAGGCCGATCTTATCGCCGAGGCGATGCACTAAGCCCCGTCCCCACGGCTCGGCTGCTTGGCGGCCTTTCTGCCCGGAATTGAAAGGCGGCGATTGGCCAACAGCGGAGTTGCGCCGGGTTCAGCAGCCGGACCGGGTAAGAGGGGCGAATGGTGCACGTCTTCCAAGGAACGGAACCGAAATCGCCGCGCGCTTCGATCCCGGCAGCGACGCTCGACCCCGATTCCGGTGAAATTGCCGTCCGCGGGGTCGGCCTCGTCGCCGATCTCGCTGGAGCCCTGTTCTGGCCGGAAGAGGGCCTCCTGGCGGTCTCCGATCTCCACCTCGAGAAGGGATCGTCGTTCGCTGCGCGTGGCCTGTTGATGCCGCCCTACGACACTGCCGCAACCCTTGAAAGGCTCGCCGGAGTCATCGCACGCTACACGGTCCGCATGGTTTTGGCGCTGGGTGACAATTTCCACGATGGCGGCGGACCGGCGCGAATTCGCGCCGGTAGACCGGGCCGCCTTGCTTGGCCTGCAACGTGGTCGCGACTGGGTCTGGATCACCGGCAATCACGATCCGGCGCCGCGCGAGGGGATCGGTGGCGTTTTCGCCCGCTCACTGGCGCTGGGCCCGCTTTTCTTTCAGCATGAGCTGCGGGCGCAGGATGAGGCCGGAGGCATCGGCGGCCACCTGCATCCCTGTGCGCGCGTGCGCCGGCGCGGCCACACGCTGACCAGGCGATGTTTCGCGACCGACGGCGGCCATCTTGTCATGCCGGCATTCGGCGCCTACACAGGCGGCCTCAACATCCGTGACGCCGCATTCGTCGGGCTGTTCGGCGCCCTGGACTTCACGGCGCACCTGATCGGGGGCCGGCGGCTCTATGCATTTGCCGCGGCCCGCTGTCTCGCCGACTGACAGCACCCCGTAATGCCTGTCCAGGAAAAATTGCATCAATGTCGTCCGCGAAAGCGGACAATCCGCAGCCCCAGTGTAACGATCAGCGCACGATCCCGCAAAGTTGCAGACTTTTCGGACGAGATCATGCTGAAAATCGATTCAAACTGAACGCATGCCCGCTCAGCGCACAGCGGGATAACGCGGTGGTTACCGAATGCCCCGCTTTGGCGGGGCATGACATGAGGTGATTGTGTTATTCGGCAACGGTGCCGTTAACGTGCCGTGCCGGGATGCGGCAAGACATGTGCAGCGGTGAACGGCCGGGTCGCCGCTTCCGCGATAGACTCGCCGATCAGCTTGGCGAGACACGCATAGCCCCAATCGTTCATATGAAGCTGGTCGGTCCAGGAGAAGGCCTCGAAGGGGATGCCGTCTGCGTCGTGCCATGACCGCATGACTGCGAAGCGTGGAAACAGGTCGACGCGGAGTCGGTCCGCCTCCTTTGCCATCAGCTTCACCATGTCCTCAGCATCGGCCTTCGCGATCACCTTCGGCGTGAACTGCGGGTCGATGATGACGACATCCGCCCCGAGCGCTTTCATCCGCTTCAGGCCATCCTCGACAAGATGGTCGAACGGACCGAATGGCTCGTCGCGCAATACCGAATTGGTGCCAAGCTGCCAAAGAATCAGGTCGGGTTTCGCTGCGGCGACGCTGTCCCCAAAGCGCGCCATCATCTCGCGAGCTTCTTCGCCGTTCACGCCATGATTTAATACCTTGATCGGCATGGTCGGGAACCAGCTCTTGAGCTCAACCTCAAGGCGGCTGGGGTAGGAGGCTGCGGGTCCGCTGGCGCCGGCACCCGCGGTCGACGAGGAGCCGAGCGCCACGATGGTCAGCGGCTGACCCGCCGCGACGCGCCGCGCCGTACGCGACAATGGGGCGGCAAGCCGTATCAGATTGTCCTTATCGCTGCATACATAGGCATGGTCGTCGGCACGCGAAGGCGCCGACATCCCCACTACGGAACCTAGCAACGCGGCGATGGCGAAGAAAGAGGTGAAAGGTAAACGAGGCATGACCGTCAACGTGTGGCCTTTCTGTTCGGCGTTGTCAATTTCGAACCGGACACGATCATGTTCGCGAGCAGCCGGCCGAGGCAATCGTGCACCTGTTCGGCGACATCCGTGTTTCTGGTCGTGCCGTAAAGATCGAAGACGCTCGCCTCATTCCAGCGCTTCATGATGGTGAGCCGATCGAACAGGTCAACTTCGTGCTGCAAGGAGATCACGCGCATCGTGTCGGCATAAGCGCCGACAGCGAGCATTGCCTCGGTGCGCGGGCTGTATTGCATGTTCATGAAAACGAGATCGACGCCGGCGGCCTGCAAGGCATCGACGCCGTGGTCAAGAGCACTGCGGAAATCGTCCGGATCAATGCCGCGGATCGCGTCCACGGTGCCGGTTTGCCACACGACCAGACGCGGCTTGGTGTCCGCGATCATGCGCGCAAACCTTTTCTGCATCTCGTCGGCGGTTTCGCGCGGCCGCGCCTGGATCGTGACCTTGACGGTGACGCCGGGCAGCAGAGCACGCAACGCCGCCTGCATCCGGCCAGGATAGGCGATGTCGGTCCCTCCGGGCCCGTTCAACTCGGAAGACGCGCTGCCGATGACGGTGACGTCGAGCTCCTTGCCTGCGATCGCCTGGGCGACACGAGGCAGGCCGAAATCCGGCCCGACGGACCCGGCGGCCGTGATGCATTCGTTGGCCTCCCGGGCAGCCGCCACACCACTCACCGTGGCACAAATCAGCGCCGCGACGAACGCTTTCATGCCCCTCCTCCAACGATCGTAGCGCTCTCTTTGGGATCACGGCGCAACGAGGGACTTCGCCCTTCTATCCTCTTATACCACGAAATAAGGGTCGCTGTGGCAACCATTAAAATGATGCCTAATACGCTGGCACCCACCTGCATGACGATCCCTTCGTGAATCTCGACCATGACAAAATGGGCAGCAAAGGAAAGAAAAACTCCGAGACAGAATATCTCAAGAGAATGCTGGCCGCACAAGATCGCGGGGTGCAGCCAGGGTGAGCGCAAAGCGCTCCAATTCTGCGGGATGAGGCGCACGGTGATCACCGCGAGGGCGAGGAAGTGCGCGAAGCGGAGCACGTCCAGATTGGTCTTGTCGATCGGATACAGCACATCTTCAAGCCAGCGCGGGACGGACCGATCAAGCCCCGGAACGTACCAGGTCATCACGATCGAAAATGCGAAGACGAGGTACAGGATCGCAAGCGCCAATGTGATCCGGGACGTGATGAGGAAATGCAGTTTTTTCGCACCGCCCAGCGCGCACCAGGCGCCAAACACGAACAGCAGCTGCCACGCGAACGGATTAAATACCCAATCACCGTTGGGATAGGACGGAATGTTCCAGTCGAAATGCCAAGTCAGGATATAGAGCAGGACCGAGGCCGCAAGCGCCAGAGTTTGCCATCTCAGCAACAGCCACAGCATGGGCGGAAAACCAGCGAGCAGCACGATGTAAAGCGGCAGCACATCCATATTGGCCGGTTTGAACTTCAGCAGGAGTGCCTGCACCAGCGTGATATCGGGCTGCTGAAGGAATTCGAATATGCCCATTTCCTCATGGTAGAGCGGGTTGTCGAAGCTGCGGGACACATAAGCGATCTCCGCCATGTAGATCGCGAACAGGAAGATGTGGGCGACATAAATCTGCCAGGCGCGCTTGAGGATGCGGGCGCCGGCAACCACGAAGCCCTGTTCGCGCATTGCACGGCCGTACACGAATGCAGCCGTGTAGCCGGAGATGAACACGAAGATTTCGGTGGCATCGGAAAAGCCGTAATTGCGGATCGTGATCCAGCTGAGAAGGTTGTCCGGGATGTGGTCGAGGAAGATGAGCCACAGCGCCAGCCCGCGGAACAGGTCGAGTCGCAGGTCGCGGGCAGGCTTCGGGGGCGACATCGGCTGTCCTTCGCGGGCCGCGGCCGCGGGTGGGTGAATGATTTGCCAAGCGCCCGGGGCTGTCGCCTTCTCCCCTTCGTGGCGGCCGGGCGGCCGCAGTGATGCAAATGCCATGACGGCACGGGCCATATCAGCGATTGCCATGACGGTTGCGTCTTGCCCTCGGACCTTGTTGACTGGTTACGGAAGGGATGAATAGCCATTCCGACGATTTGAGGACAATGCGGCTTATGTACCGTGCCGTGACGCACAACATCGAGGTGACGGTGGCGCCGCGCTTTCTGCCGGAGCGCTCGTCGGTCCAAAAGAGCTACTATTTCTGGGCTTATACCATTGAGATCAGCAACCGGGGCGAAACCACTGTTCAGCTCAAGACGCGCCATTGGCGAATCACCGATGGTTTGGGGCGTTTGCAGGAGGTCAGGGGCCCCGGCGTTGTCGGCGAGGAGCCGGTGCTCGAGCCGGGGGCGTCCTTCGAATATACGAGCGGCGTGCCGCTGCCCACGCCCTCGGGCTTCATGGTCGGGACCTATGGAATGGTGGGCGCCGATGGCGAGCCGTTCGATATCGCGGTGCCGGCATTTTCACTCGACAGCCCGGGGACCGGGCGCACCATCAATTAGGTTAGATTGGCGCTTTCCATCACATGTCATCGTCCGCGCAAGCGGGCGAATCCGGTAACCCCAGCGTGGCGATTCGTGCACAGGTTGATGACGCGGTGATTACGGGATGCCCCGCTTTCGCGGGACATGACTGAGGTAATTGACTTATTTCCGGACGGTACCGCCCGTATTCCCAAGCATTGACGGGAAATTGGCAGGCCGCAGGATAGGGTTCCTCATGGAGGCCGGCTCCCTCGTCATGTTCTCTGGCGGACAGGATTCAACCACCTGCCTCGCGTGGGCGTTGTCGCGCTCCGACCATGTGGAAACGATCGGGTTCCACTATGGCCAGCGCCACGTGATCGAGCTTGCATGCCGCGAACCGATCCGGGCGCCCTGAGGCAAAAATTCCCTGACTGGGGACCGCGATTGGGCAAGGACCATGTCATCGACCTCGTTTCTCTCGGGCAGCTGAGCGCCAGCGCGCTGACTGCCGACTTGCCGCTGGGCAAACGCCCGGACGGGTTGCCGGCAACGTTCGTGCCGGGACGCAATCTCGTCTTCCTCACTTTTGCTGCGATCCTCGCCCAGCAACGCGGTCTTGAGCGGGTGGTGGCCGGCGTCTGCGAAACCGACTTTTCCGGATACCCCGATTGCCGCGACAACACGGTGAAGGCCCTTCAAGTCGCCACCAATCTCGGCATGGAGTCCAGGCTGGTATTCGAAACGCCTCTGATGTGGATCGACAAGGCGGAGACTTGGCAGCTTGCCGAGCAACTCGGCAGGCAGGCTCTCGTCGATCTCATTTTGACCGAGACGCACAGCTGTTATCTCGGCGACCGAACGATCCGCCATCCTTGGAGGTTTGGATGCGGCGCCTGCGATGCCTGCCGTTTGCGCGCCCGCGGCTGGGAGCAATATCGGGGTGCAGCGGTCTCCCAGACCCCTGCCTAAGATCACTCGCGTTGGCCAAGCCCGGCATCGCCGGGATGTCGCCCGTTACGGCGCTCTGCGGTTCGGCTCGATCAAAGCAGCGGCCGCGTCCACGATGGAGCGCGGCGCGGCGTAGGCCGTCGTCAGCAGCTGGCCGATCTCCGCGCCGGTCAGCGGATCGATCTCGAGCGCAAGGCGCAACGCTTCCAGGCGGAACTGCGGGTCCTGCAATGTGGCGTCGAAGGCTTGGCGCAGCGCCGTTATGCGTTCGGCGGCGACACCCGGCGGCGCCGCCAACGGGCGCCCCATTTCCTGGCGCGTCAGTACGAGTTCCAGCACCTGCCGCTTCTCCGGGTCGGAGACGAGGTCGATTGCGCTCGGGACGGCGGCCAGTTCCGGCAACCGGGAGAACGCCATTTGTACGAGGACATTCAGTTTATCCTGGGCGATCCAGTCCGGGCGCGACGCTCGGATCGTCGACCATGACAGGCCGCAGATTCCCTGCACCTCGCCACGTTCCACGGCAAGGCTGGTGCCGGTGCCGGGTTCGTAGCCCCCCACGACCCTGAAACGGGTGTCCAATAGAGCGTTCAGCACATTCGGCACGATCACGGTGTTGGAGGTCGGGCCGGCGGCCGCGACGGTTACGGCCTGAGCGCGCGCCGCCTCGATTGTCCGCACCGGACTGTCATGCCAAGTGGCACAGACATTGTGCAGTTTCCCGATGCTGCCGATCCAACTGAATTTCTGGGCATCGAACCGCGCGGAGGGGTTGCCGAACAGCGGGTCCATCGCAATCCCGTTGGTGAGGGCGGCAATGGTGAGGCCGTCCTTCGCTGCGACGGAGTACAACGTGTTGGCTGCCGCCAGTCCCCCGGCCGCCGGCTGATTTTTCGGCACGATTGTCGGCTGGCCAGGCACGTGTTGCCCGAAATGCCGCGCAAATGCGCGCGCATAGGTGTCGTAGCCGCCGCCAGCGCCGCCGGCGATCAGCAACGTGACCTGCTTCCCGCGATAAAAATCCTCGACAGCGTCCGGCCACGCCGGCGCCGCCGCGCCGACGGCCAATAATGCGGCGGCGCATCCGATCAGCCGCCCTCGCCTCCTCGCCATGCGCATCGGATTGTCCGTTCCCTTGCCGCAGTGCTCGCCGGCTCAGAACTCGCGCAGCAAGCGGCCAAAACCCTCGATCCGATCGTGGACGCCGACCTGCCGCAGCGCATGCCAAACGATGGCCTGCAACGCCGTCATAACGGTGACCCCGAATTCGCGCTCCAGCGGTTCGATCGCCTCGATGGTCGGCCAATGGGGCGACGGAAACAGAACGCCGTCGGCTTGCGGAAATCGGCGCATCAGCTGCTGACCCATTTCCAGCGCAGCATTTCGCGGAATGCGCCCGATCTGGTTGAACGCGCTGCCGAAGCCCGCGGCACCCAGTACCTCGCAGCCGAAATGCTCGGCATAACTTGCAATCCGTGCAGTCTGCGTCTGTTCATAAGGTTGTGCGACGACGATCTTCGTCATCCCGAGAACCTTCGCCGCTGCCGCCTGCGCAGATGCGCTGGTCGCGATCTTGACCTTGAGCTGATCTTCGAGGTCGCGGATCATCGCCTTGGCGTTGTCGGTCCCGCGGGAAAGATTGATCGGCACTCCGCCGAGAACCACGATGTCGGCACCGGCGGCCGCCATTTCCCGCGCCGCCTTGACGCTGATTTCATATGAGTGATCGACCTCTGAAACGCTTCGCTCGACGATTGCGAGCGTCGTGATGACGAGGGTCACGCCGGGCGGCACGATCCGATAGAACTCGTAAGGGAAAACCTCGGTCGTCAGCGGCGGCGATGTATAGCCGATGCGCGCGCGATGTCCGTACATCACCAGGAACCCGCTTGTATCTGCTCGCGTGACTTGACCTGCGCCGCTCACGGGCTGCGGTATTTGCGTTCCATTTCAGCCGTGAAGCCTGAGGCCTTGAGGCCATCGAGGATGCCGGTGTCGATGTAGTCGGCTCGATCGATGCTGCCACCGGACGCGAACTGCGCGAGCGTATTGTCGGCCGCCGCGGGAGTCGGTTCCAGAGCCAGAGGCGACTGCTGACGGAAATCCTCGTAGGCGATTCCCAGAATTTTTTGATCGCTGATCCTTGCTTCCCGCGCCAACACCGCTTTGGCGCGTGCCGCGTCGGTAAGGGCAAGGATATTCCCCTCCATCACCGCCTTGATGAAGCGGGTCAGCGCATCGCGGCGGTCGGCCAGCATGCCTTTTCTGACAACGATGCCCGTAAACAACCATGGAATCTGTTCCGGCACGAGGTCGACCAGCGCCACAAGGCCTTGCTCCCGCGCAAGGCTGCGGATCGGCTCATTGACCGGGGTGGCGCGGATCTCGCCTGATTTCAGCGCCGCGATCCGCTGCGGCCCGCCACCATATTCCTTCAAGGTAACATCATTGCGGGTCAGGCCGAGCCGCTGGAGCGCGAGTGTCGCGGTGGTGTCGGTTTCCGACCCGAAGGTGCTGATGCCGATGATGCCGCCACGGAGGTCGGCCGCAGTGCGCACGCCGGGGGCCGCAAACAGTGTGAAACGGATGACATTGCTGAGCGAACCGATAAGCCGCAGGTCGCCGCCGGCGCGATCGAGGCGGACCACGGAGGACAAGCCTACATGCATGATGTCGATGTGCCCGGCCTGCAATTCCTGCGCACCGCGGCTGCCACCGTTCATGTTGAGAAGATCGACGTTCACCCCCTGGTCGCGGAAGAAGCCGGCGTCCTGCGCCATCCAGAACGCGAGCACGGTATTCACCAGCTCGGAGATGCCGACCCTGAGGTTGACGGCTTCCGCTGCCTTTGCGTGGCCCCGCATCGTCATCGCAGCGGCAACGGCAACACCTGCGCGCAGCAGCTTTCTTCGTGAACCGGTTCGCATCTTGCCACCTGCCTTGCCCCCACATCTCCCCCCGGGCGACCCTCTGTGAGTGCGGCCCGCCTCCCGATGCTTTGCGGAAACTACGCTGGCGAGCCCGCAGCGGCAACACGTGGTTAACTTGCCGTAAAACGGCGGGATGACTGAACTGATATCATGCTCGACCAGCGCCCGGTCCGCAGCTTTGGTCGCCCCAAATCCCGGTATAACGGGCGCGGCGCCACGCAGGCGCGTGGGAGTCGTGGACCTTTGTTCGCAGCTCCCCCGTTTGCGGCTCCCCTGTTCGCGGCTCACCAGTTCGCTGGCATGCCCCGTTGCGCTATCGCGGCACACCGTTTCGCACGGATTTTGCCTTCCGCTGTCACTATTCCCATCACATTCAACAAATTTCTGACAAATTGCGTGTGCTGGGTAGGACGTTCCAACGAATCCGGCCGCTGTACGGGCAGGTTCCACAGGAACTTGGGCACGGGGGGATTTAGACGACAATCCGATCCACGCAGCATGCGTGCACCTGACTGCGCGGCTACCACCCGCAACTGTCTTCAACCGGACGATCGCAGCGCGATCCTGAAGAGGTAGCAACCATGAAATCAGCTTTCACCGCCGTGGCCGCTGCGGGTGTGTTCGCACTCGCGACGGCGCTCCCTACGCATGAAGCCCAGGCGCAGTGCCGTGGCTGCGGCTTCGGCCTCGGACTCCTCGGCGGACTCGCCGCTGGCGCGATCGTCGGCGGCGCGATCGCAAGTTCGCAGTATCCGGCCTACGCCGTTGCACCTGGCTACGCGCCGTATGCGGGCTACGCCGCGCCAGCGCCGGTCGGTTGCCCTGGTGGCTATTGGGCGCGCCGTCCGCTGATCGACGCATACGGCAACGTCGTCGGCTATTCGCGGCCACGTTTCTTCTGTCCCTGACGGGAAGGTGACGCTGCAAGAGTGCAGCGATCGATCTCTGTCGAAGAAGAACTTTGGGAGCCGGCCGGTCGCACAAACCGGTCGGCTTTTTGTTGCCTTGCGCTCGCGATGCGAGGACACGAGAGTCGGGTCGTCAGTAAATCTGGAGAGCTGACGCAAGAAAGCTTCAGGGAACGAAAGAGACCTCCGTCAATGTG
This sequence comes from uncultured Alphaproteobacteria bacterium, assembly GCA_963844635.1. Taxonomy (GTDB): domain Bacteria; phylum Pseudomonadota; class Alphaproteobacteria; order Rhizobiales; family Xanthobacteraceae; genus JAJPKK01. The sequence goes on along the minus strand of CAWJPD010000003.1, from coordinate 722,222 downwards.
CTTGGCGCCAACTGTCGGAAAGGCGGCAAGAACAACCATCGGCTGCCGACCGGCCCGGATTCACTAGACGTTTGCTGCGGATTGCAGACGGCAGGCGATGGGTGGTAGGTTGAAGGCCCGTACGAAGGGACGTACAAGGGAGGAGTCACATGCACAGAACAATTCTTGTTTCCACGATTGCCGTCGCTCTGCTCGGGTCTGCCGCCACGATGGCGCAGGCCCAGCAGCAAGCGCCCCAGATGAACCCCGAAACCGCAAGCTTCTTTATCGCCGACAACCCGAATGGGACGGGTAACCTGGGCGGGATCGCCGGCGCCGACCAGATGTGCCAGAGCCAGGCTCAGGCGATCGGCGGGCGTGCGGCCACCCGCACCTGGCATGCTTATGTCAGCCAGGAGCAGCGCGGAAACACGCCTCGCGTGAATGCGCGCGATCGCATCGGCACCGGCCCGTGGTTCAATGTGAAGGGTCAGCTGATTGCCAGCAGCGTCGGCGATCTGCATGGCGACCAGCCGACAGCGCGCGACCGCAATAACATCCAGAAGCTGACGGCGCTTGATACCAAAGGGAACGAAATCCCGGGCGTCGGCTCGCCTCCCGGCGGCAACCAGCACGACATGATGACCGGTTCGGATCCGGATGGCCGTGCATTTACCGACGGACTCGACCACACCTGCAACAACTGGACGTCCGATCAGATGTCGCTGGCGCAGCAGAACCCGAACGTCCCAGCCGAGCGCGCTCGCGCGATGCTCGGCCACAGCGACCGTTCGGGCGGCGCGAACACGTCGTGGAACGCGGCGCATATGAGCCAGGGTTGCACCAAGCAGGCGTTGATCAACACTGGCGGCGCCGGCCGACTCTATTGCTTCGCGATCAACTGATCGCCAAAGACGCAGCGCAGCGCCGGGCGGGATCCGCATCCGTCCGGCACCTGGATGACTTCACTGCTGCCTTCACTTCAAGTGTCCCGCGACCTTCCGGTCCCGGGACATTTTTTTATCCCGATCGGCCATACTGACGCCGCACGGTCCGCTGTGCCGCGCCGCGACGCGATTACCCGATGCAGGAACGAGCGCCGGCCGATCCTGCCGGATTGTTGGTGCGACACGCGCAACGCGGCGGATGCTCCAGGACAGAGACGGTCACGGTCGTAATTCGGTTCTTGCGCACGATGATTTCACACAATGGTGCGCGCCCGCCGCTGCTCGCCCCATCCGTTGCAAGCCTCGAAGTGCCGACGCTTTCGCGCAAGACGGCGCTGCCATTCTTCAATGGATCGAGCTTCACCGAATTGAGATAGAGCGAAGCGTTGGTCGCGGAAGCAACCGGCACGGTCCTGATCTCAACATAACCGACATCCTTATCCATGCAGCCGGCGGCGCTGCCCGCCGCCAGAATGGCGGCGATGAATCGCGCAGCCTTCCATGTCGCGTGGACGCCCAACTCATGCTCCCGGTGGCTTGATCGAGCCGATCAGCTTCTGCAACTGATCAGACGCACCGCGAATATCGCGTGTGAGTTGGCGCACGACGTCGATCACCTTCTGCGCCTGCCGGATCTGTACGAGTTCGTCGATGAAGTCCTCATTGGCCTGGAGCGTGCGCAACAAATCGGCGAAACGCGCGCGCGCCTGGGCGAGCTCTTCGGTGGCATGCTGGGTGTCATCACGCAGATGCCTCCATTGATCGACGAGAAAACTGCGCTCCTCCGGCTTGAAGCGGCTGTCCTGCTCCAGCGCCTTGAGCTTGTCCTGAGCGCGGGCCAGCGCCGTATCGCCGAGCGTCGCAAGACGGCCGTTATCGGCAACGGTGTCAAGCAGCCCGGCGACCGCGGAACGCAGGTCGTCGATTTCCTTGCGCGTCCGGTCGACGTCACTGTAGCCGTCGATCGCCTTGGTGCTGTCGTCGATCTTCTTGCCGAGGTCGCCGAAGCTTTGCTTGAGCTTGTCAAGTTCGCGGGAAAAGTCCTCGACCGGGGTGATCGCGTCCTGTGCTATCGAGCGGCCCGGCGAGGCCATGAACAGGCACAGCAGCACGCCGGCAACGAGGACGAGGGTCCGTCCCGCAACCAGCTTGCCGAAACATAGGCGTGTCATGATCCACCTTTTCGTTTGCGGCCCCCGAGCGACGCTGTTCGGTCGGCCTGCGTCCGATATCACGGCAGTCGGTTGAGAATCCGGCGCCGCTCAGGCACATTTGAACGGGATGCGTTCAGCTTTCATCGCTCCCGCTCGGGTTTCCTTTGCGCATCCGTCGCGGACTGCGCTCAACGAAGGATGCGCGGTGAATTTGCGCATGATCTTGGTCCGAAAAATCTGCAACTTTTCGGGACCAGGCGCCAGCATTCATCTTCCGTCAGTGACTTTGTCCAAAATGTGGTGAGGACTGAACTCCAACCCTTCCGTACAGTGGGATGGCCATGTCAGCAGAATTTCAGCTCTATTGTTTTGCCCAATCCGGCAATGCCTATCGTGTGGCCTTGATGCTGAACATGATCGGCGCCGACTGGCAGCCGACCTATGTCGACTTCTTTGCCGGCGGCGAGTCACGCACGCCAAAATTTCGTAGCGAAGTGAATGAGATGGGCGAAGTTCCTGTACTCGTTCATGGGCCGCGGAAACTGTCGCAGTCAGGGGTCTGCCTCACCTACCTCGCCGACCTCAGCGGCAAGTTTCGGCACCGCGACGAGGATGAGCGCCTCGAATGCCTGCGCTGGGTCATCTTCGACAATCAGAAGGTCAATGGCTATCTCGGCGCCTATCGCTTTCTGCGCAACTTTGCGCCGGCACGCGACCCGGGCGGGGAGGCGTTCCTTCGCGGGCGTCTTGGCAACACTCTCGCGATTGTCGACAAGAGGCTCTCCCGCGCTCCGTTCTTGCTGGGTGACCGGCCGACCATCGCCGATCTTTCGCTCTCCGCCTATCTCTACTATCCGGCGGACGAGTTCGGCTTCGACATTGCAGCCGATTACCCGGCGATAGGCGCCTTCATGACGCGGTTGAAGGCGCTGCCCGGATGGCAGCATCCCTATGAGCTGATGCCCGGATATCCGCTGACGAAACCGGGTTCGTAGTGGAAGCGGAGGCGGTTGGTTTCGCTGCCGCTCGACCGACCCTGCGTCAATCGATTAAGGCCTCCATGTCACTGGCCTCGGTTCCGTTGCGTGAATGAGCGGCGCGCAGCGGCGGTGCGCATCTCAGACCACCAGGCCGAACAAGAAATCCACACCCGATCCCCCGTGCTTGTGATAATCCTGCCGGCCAATTCCCGACGGGCAGGCCCCTTGCTGCTGTTTCGCCGAGCAAAGTCCAAAGCCGCGCCGGTGTCCGATCCCAACGTCGCGCCCGAGCCGGGGTCGCTGGAGCCGCTACCGCCAGGTGCGGTGGCCACGGACGCGGCTTTCATCGAGACTACGGCGGCGGGTGCGGCGCTGCCCGAGACCGCGGCTAGCCCGATTGCGGCACAACATGCGCCGCCACCTTCGGCGCCCGCGGCCCCTGCGGGCGGCGATCCCGGTTCAGCTCGGGCGCCCTCTGCGGCCGCCGCTTCTGCGCCCGCGCCCGAAGAATTGCCCGCGCTGCCTTCACGGCCTGTCACGGAGCCGACGCGCTCTCGCCTCGTTCCGCCGGCGTCGCTCGTCGCGCAATTCGCGCCGGCCTCCGACTTCGATATCGCCCCTCGTTCCACCCCGGCGCTCGATCGCCCGGCCGCGATCCGAGCTGCGCCGAAGGAGGAAATTCGCGAACCGATTCTGCCCGATGAGTTGGCCGGCCGGAGACTCGAGACCGGAGGCATTTTCACCGTCGACCTTGGCGCCATTGTGAAGAACTGGAAGGCACTGGCGCAGCGCGTCGTTCCCGCCGATTGCGCTGCGGTGGTGAAGGCGGATGCTTATGGCTGCGGGGTCGAACAGGTGGTGCCAGCGTTGTTCAAGGCGGGATGCCGGACGTTCTTCGTCGCGAGCCTTGCCGAGGCGCGGCAGGTCCGCATCACCGCTCCGCAAGCCACCATCTACGTCCTCAACGGCTTCGCGCCGGGAAGTGCGGCGGCCTTTGCCGAGATCAATACGTGCCCGGTGATCGGCAGCCTTGCCGAATTCGTCGAGTGGGATGCATTCCGCCGCGCCAGCGGATGGAATGGCGGCGCTGCCTTGCACTTCGACACCGGCATGAACCGGCTCGGCATGCCGATCGAAGCCGTCGACGCATTTACTGCGCGGCTGAAGATACCCGACCATGGTGTCGCGCTCGTAATGAGCCATTTCGCCTGCGCCGACACGCCTGAGCATCCGCTCAACGCCAAACAGATCGCGGCGTTTCGTGATCTGCGCTTCATGTTTCGCGGCACTGCAACTTCGCTCGCAAACTCTTCCGGCATCTTCCTCGGTGCGGCCGCACATTGCGATATGGTCCGCCCCGGGGCCGCGCTGTACGGCATCAATCCGACGCCGAAGACGCAGAACCTGATGGAGCCGGTCGTCACCCTCAAATCGCGCATCGCCCAGGTCCGCGAAGTCGAACGCGGCGGCACTGTCGGCTATGGCGCCACCTGGTCGGCGAAGCGCCAGGCCCGCATCGCCATCGTGGCCACGGGCTATGGCGACGGCTACCCGCGCGCCGCCGGCGGCCCAAAATCGCAGGCCCATGCCATCATTGCCAATCGGCGCTGCCCAATGGTCGGGCGCATCTCCATGGACCTGATGGCATTCGATGCCACCGAACTGCCGGACGAACTGGTCAAGCGCGGGGATTTCGTCACGCTGATCGGGCAAGGCATCGGCCTCGACGATGTCGCGCGCTGGAGCGACACCATCGGCTACGAAATCTTGACCGCGGTCCGGCATCGGCACCGACGCATCTGGAAGCGGTGAAGGCGAGCTGCGATGCTTTCGCCAGAGCAGCAAATGGATGACAAAGTCGTGTTCAAAATCGTTTCGCCTCTCATGCTCGCCGGACTGTTTCTTGCAACCTGGCTCGCTGATGCTACAGCCCAGCAGCCAACGCCCGCGCAGCAAAATGCCATCCGCGCCTCATGCCGCTCTGACTTCATCGCGAATTGTTCGGGCATTCAACCGGGCGGCAGGGAAGCTTTGGAATGCCTTCTGCGTAACAGCGCCAATTTATCCGGCGCCTGCAAGACCGCCGTTAACGCGATTTCGGCGCCCAGACAGGCTGCTCCGACCAAAGTCGAGTCAGGTCCCGGAGCCGCCCAGGGTGCAGGCCAATCGGTCGCCGCACCTGCGCCGGCGCCCGTTCCGTCGCGGGAGGGCGAACTCAATTCCGTCCGTCAGGCTTGCTCATTGAACGATTTCGTGACGCACTGTTCCTCGATTGCGCCGACAAGCCCCGAAGTATTGGCCTGTTTGAAAGCCAACGTCACCGATTTATCGTTCGCTTGCCAGAATGCACTGCAATCGATTCCTGCCGCGCCTGCAGTTGCGGCAACCCCTCCGGCAGAATCGCCCAAACCGACACCGGCAAAGCCGGCGGCCTCGCCTCTTGGCCGGATGCCGAGGTTGAGTCCTCGTGAGGCCCTCGTAATTCTAAGAATATGTGGTCCAGATGACCGCGCACTCTGTCCTGATGTCCAGCCCGGAGGTGGACGCGTCATTTCTTGTTTGGCAAGGCACGCCTCCGCTCTTTCGCCGGGCTGTTACGCCGCGTTAAGCGCCGCAGCTCGCCGATAACACGAGATCGGCGGGACAGGCTTGTGCCCGCGCCATACGTACCGCTTTGGCGCGATATCGCGCGGCCAGCCTAATTGCTCGGTGTGCCTTCGATTTTCGGCAGGTTGCCGGCATCCGTGCCATGGTCACCGCCGACGCTCGCGCGATTGGCGAGTTCAACGGTCAGGCGCTCGGCAGCTTCCGAGGACATTTGGCCGAGTATCTCTGACATCCGGCGCGGGTTTATCTGCGAGGCGACCTCGACGAGAATGCGCATCTCGAGCCGGTCGAAGATGCGTGCGGCGTCTTTGGCCTTCATGTTCTCGTACATCGTGACCAGATTTTTGAGCCGCTGCGCGTCCGCCTCTTCGCGGCGCTGGGTCGCACTGCCGGCATCCGATTCGAGGTCACGCAACTCGCTCGCTTGTCCCTCGAATTTTTTTTCGGCAGCTTGGAGCAAGCTCTCCCGCAAGTCCATTTCGCGCCCGCGCGCTTCGAGTTCCTGCCGGCGCTGCTGAAGTCGCTCCAGAATGGCGCGTTCGGAAGGCGAGGGCGCGGCCGGCGCGGAAAGGTCGACCAAGCGCCCGTCAGGCGGCTTGTCGGTCTTCACTGGCGCGACGCCGGCGACCCGCTCGATGTTTTTTTTGGCCTGCGTCTCTGCCGGAAGCGTCCCGGTGACATCGGGATAGCCGAGCATCTCCTTCGCCCACGAAGGCCCCGATTGCGGCATCGTCACCTTATTGTCGGCGATCGTTGCAGCTCCGGTGGCAGGGTCCCCCTCGACGTGGATCGGCTGGTCCACGTGGTCGAGATCGACCTCGTTCAGAAGAAAACCGCCATCGAGCAGCAGCCCGGTCACTTTGAGTGCAGCAAGACATACCGTCGCAAACATCACGACAGGGATCAGCCGCAATTCGCGGATGAACTGCGTCATGCCGCAAGGTCACCCTGGCGCGTGCGCGCCCGCGCGACAAGCGCCTGCGCCGCCGCGAGAGTGGAGCGGGCATTGGGGGCCGGCGAAGCGGCCGTGACCGACGCGGTTGATGTGGCGGCTGCGGCTGGTGCTGCGGGCGCCCTCGAGGTGAGAGGCCCCTTATTGCCGGAAACCTCGGAAAGCCGCCGCATCAGCGTGTTGCCGGCCGAGATGTGCTGCTCGATACTAGCGCTGAACCGCTCCGCGGAACGCAACCGCTCGCCGAGGTCGCGGTCGCATTCGCGCACGGTAACCTTGAGACCGGCGATCGCACGCTCGGCAATCTCCGTCGCGGTGATCAGTTCAGCGATGATCGTGCGCATGGACTGTTCGTCGGAACGGAAGCGACGCAGCCGCCGATCGAGCAGGCAGCAGTACACGATGGTGATCGCGAGCAGCACGGCGACCGTGGTTTCAATCGCAAGTCCGATGACGTGATTCACGATGCCTCCATTCTGCCCGCGCGCTCGCCGGCCGTTTCGAACATGGCGAAAGTGGTGCTCGGCTTGCGCAGCGGCTTGAGGACGCGCACCGCGATGCGGTCGCCGAGGCGTCCCATGCGGCCCTCGGTGAGGGCGACATCGCCGCAGCGCACGGTGACGAGCGCGTCGGGGCCGAGATCGAGTTCCAGCGTATCGCCGACGGCGAGCCGCATCATGCGGCCGAGCGGGAGTTCCGCCTCGTAGAGCACCGCATCGACCGCGACAGACGCCTGGCCGATTTCTGTCGCGAGATGGCCTTCCCAGATCGGGTCGCGGCCGAATTTCTCGCCCATGAACATTTGCAGCAGGATCTCGCGGATCGGCTCGATCGTCGCGTAGGGAAGCATCAGTTCGACGGTGCCACCACGGTCCTCCATGTCGACCCGCAGCTTCACCAGGATCGCCGCATTGGCGGGTCGCGAGATCACCGCAAAGCGCGGATTGGTCTCCAGCCGGTCGATCGAAAACTGGACCGGCGATACCGGACTGAACGCGCGCTCGGCATCGGTGAGGATCACCTCGACCATGCGGCGGATCAGGTTGGTCTCGATCGTGGTATAGGGCCGCCCCTCGATGCGCACGCTCGAGACGGTTCGCCGGCCGCCGAGCAGAACGTCAATGACGGAATAGATGAGATTGGAGTCGACGGTGACGAGGCCGAAATTGTCCCATTGCTCGGCCTTGAACACGGCGAGGATCGCCGGCAGCGGGATGGAATTGAGATAATCGCCGAAGCGCACCGAGGTGATGCGGTCGAGCGCGACTTCGACATTATCGGAGGTGAACTGCCGCAGCGAGGCGGTCGTGAGCCGCACCAGCCGGTCGAAGATGATCTCGAGCATCGGCAGCCGCTCATAAGAGACGACGCCGGAATCGATGATCGCGCGGATGCCCGAATTGTCGGCGAGCTTGATGTCATCGAGATTGAAACCGAGCAGCGAGTTCGATCTCGTCCTGATGCAGGACTCGCTCGGAAGTCTTGGTGACCTGGGCATACGCGCCGCCCTCGTCGATCATCGCCGCCCATTGCGCGGCCATGTCGTCCTCGCCAGCGGCCGGCTTGAGCACAGCCTCGTCGCCCTCGTCCTGGAGCGACATGCCCCAGTCGGCGGCGAGCGCGTCCTGGTCGTCGGGCTTGCTTTGATCGGCAGCCATCGATCGTCCTGGAGCGGGATGCGTTCAGCTTGAAACGCCGCCCGCTCGGTTCCTTTGATTGTTCGCATGATCTTTGTCCGAAAAGTCTGCAACTTTTCGGGATCACGCTCTACTGAACGACGATTTCCTTGAACAGAACGGCGCTGACCTTGTTGGGAGCGATCGCGGCATTAACGCGCCGCGTCAGTTCCTCCTTGAGCCGGTACAGGCCTGAGGACCCGTCGAGATCGGTCGGCCGCAGTTCGCGTAGATAGGTCTGGAACGTGTCGAGCACGCGCGGCATCACCGGTTGGATCTGCTGCATCAGCATCTGGTCAGGCAGTTCGAGGACAACCTTGACCTTGAGATATTGGGTGCGGTCGCTGCCGGTGTTGGAGAGGTTCACGAGCACTTCGGGAAGGTCGACGAACACTGCAGGTTTGGCCGGCGGCGCGGCGTCGTGGCGCTCTCGGCCGGAGAACAGGAACCCGTAGCCGCCGATCGCGGCGCCACCGGCCACGACAAGACCAATCATGGCGATTGCGATCTTGCGCAGCGGCAGCGCCTTCTTGGCCTTGGCGTCGTCGTGCGCCGCGGACGGTGCGGCCGGAGTCTTCGGCTTCGTGGCCATGATGCGCTCTAAGAGGCGCCGCAAAAGGCAGTTCTGCGGCGCGACGGCGGGTCACGGAAACACTAGGAGGCCAGTGGTTAATGGAATCTTTCTTGGACCCGAACAGCAGGAAAAATTTGCCGGGTCCGCCGCCCCCGCAACTGAACTTGCCGCGCTTCGCTGCCGCCGAATATTCACGATGCGATTGTTATCGCATCAGAAACCGGAATGGCACAGGCGCTGCATCGAAAAGCGTGCGCACGACAGGCGAACAGCCCCAGGCGCGAAGCACAGCGTGCTCCCCAAATGTTCGGAGCAAGGAGATTCTACTGATGGATAACGGCCTTCTCGTCGGCATGTCGCGACAGGCGGCACTCGAGCGCCAATTCGACGTGGTGGCCAACAACATCGCCAACCTGAACACGTTCGGCTTCAAATCCTCCGCCTCGGTTTTTCAGGAATACCTGTCGGGCGATGCGCGGGAGAATGAATTCGGCGGTACGGATTCGACGGTGCGCTTCGTGTACGACCGCGCCTCCTTTCACAACTTCGATCAGGGTCCGATCCAGCGGACCGGAAACCCGCTCGATATCGCGCTTGACGGCAACGGCTTCATCGCCGTGCAGACGGCGGGAGGCGAACGCTACACCCGCAACGGCGCGCTTCACATCAACACCGCTGGCGAGTTGGTAACGGCCGAGGGCAATCGCATCGCCGGCGACAACGGACCGATCGTGCTCCAGGCCAACGATCGAAACGTTTCGATCAGCGCCGATGGCCGCATCACCGTGCTCGACGGACCCAGTTCCGTCGAGGCGCTGCGCGGCAAGGTCAAGCTCGTCAGTTTCGCGCAGCCCCAGCAGCTCGAGGCCGATGGCGGGACGCTGTTTTCGGCGCCGGCGGGAGTTGCACCCCAGCCCGATACCAACGTGCGCGTGATTCAGGGAGCGGTCGAAGGATCGAACGTCAATGGTGTCCTCGAAATGACGCGCATGATCGAGATCAACCGCACCTATACGATGATCAACGCGATGATGAAATCACGCGATGACGAGAACAAGAACACCCTCGACAAGCTTGCCGCCGTTCCGAACTGACGCCGATTGAGGAGCGCCCGCCATGCACGCCTTGCAGACTGCCGCCACCGGAATGGCGGCACAGGATCTCCAGGTCCAGATCATTTCCAACAACATCTCCAACATGTCGACGACAGGCTACAAGCGGCAGATCGCCGAGTTTTCCGACCTGCTTTACGAGCATGTCCGACGCATCGGCACGCAATCCTCGGACCAGGGAAATATCCTGCCCGTGGGCATCGATATCGGCTCCGGGGTCAAGACCGTCGGCACGCCGCGCGTCATGACTCAAGGCACCCTGTCGCAGACCGGGAATTCATTCGATCTCGCGATTACCGGCGATGGCTTCTTCAAGATTTTGATGCCGGACGGCACCTATTCCTATACCCGTGACGGCTCCTTCCAGATGGACGGCACCGGGCGCCTCGTCACCTCGCAGGGTTACGTGGTGCAGCCGGGCATCACGGTGCCGCAGAACTCCAGCGGCTTTACCGTCAACACCCAGGGCCAGGTATCAGTGACGCCGGTCGGCAGCACGACGCCGACGGTCCTTGGCCAGCTCACGCTCACGCGATTTCTCAATCAGGCGGGGCTGCTGTCGATCGGCGACAACCTGCTCCAGGAAACGCCTGCCTCGGGAGCGCCCCAGGACGGCCTTCCCGCGACCAATGGTGCCGGAAGCATCCAGCAGGCGAGCCTGGAGCAGTCGAATGTCGACTCGGTGACCGAGATCACCAATCTGATCGCTGCACAGCGCGCCTACGAAATGAATTCGAAGGTCATCACCGCCTCGAACGAGATGCTGTCCTCGGTCGTCGCGCTGCAGCAATGAAGAAGGAAACATTCGCCTTGCCAAAGCTCTTTCCCGCCGTTTTCGCCGCGGCAACCCTGGTTTGGGCAGCAGCGCCGGCGACGGCGCAGGTCACCGGGGCGCTGCCGCCGTCCGCGGCGGTCGCAACCTCCTCGGACACCCCTGCAGTGCCGGTGCTCAAGCGCCGCGTCACCGTCGCAAGCGACATCGTCAGGCTCGGCGATCTGATCGACAATGCGGGCGCGCTCGCGGCCGTGCCGGTCTTTCGTTCGCCCGACGTCGGCACCACCGGTTCGGTGCCGGCGCGCAAGGTGATCGAGGCGGCGCGCGCCCACAACCTGTTCGGCGTCGATGCCGCCGATGTCGTCGAAGTCGAGGTGAGCCGCGCCGGGCGCCTGATCGGTCGCAAAAACCTCGAGGCCCGGATCGCGCGGCTTTTCGCCGAGACCAATGGCTTTGGCGATGCGGCAAACCTCGCCGTCACCTTCGATCGGGAAGTCACGACCTTCAGCGCCGATCTCGGCTCAGATTCCGATCTCCGCGCCATGCGCGCGCTCATCGAGCCGCGCAGCGGGCGCTTCGATGTGGTTTTCGAGGTCCCGATCGGCGTGTCGCGCCGCACGCTGATGCGCTACACCGGCACGCTGGTCGAAAATGCAGACGCCGTCGTGCCGACGCGCAGCATTGCCCGTGGCGAGATCATCAGGGCCGACGACCTTGCGCTGGAACGACGCCCCAAGGCTGAAGTCGTAGGCGACGTCGTGGCCGCGCTGGCGGACGCGATCGGACGCGCCGCGCGGCAGCCCCTGCACCAGGGCCAGCCGATCCGTCGGCCCGACCTGATGAAGCCTGAGCTGGTCAAGCGCGACGACAATGTCGCCCTCGTCTTTGATGCGCCCGGCATCATGCTGACGACCCGCGGCAAAGCCGTGGAAGGGGGCGGACAAGGCGACCTCATCAACGTCCTCAACCTGCAAAGCAAACGGACCATCCAAGGTGTCGTCACCGGGCTTGGTCGCGTCGATATCTCGCCGGCGACGCTGTTTGCCGCGACCGGCGCGACGCCGCTCGCATCCACTGAAGACGCCCTTCCCGGAAACGAGTAGGAGGCAACATGAAGATCCCGGCGGCACGTTCACGCGCGCCCTACCTGGCCTGCGTCACTGGCACAGCCTTCCTGTTGAACGGATGCTCGTCGATCGACCGGCTCCTCAACATCGGCGAGCAGCCGAAACTGTCCTCGATCGACAACCCGACAGCAAAGCCGGGCTACAAGCCTGTGCAGATGCCGATGCCGGCACCGCAGCTCGCCACCTATAATCCGAACTCGCTGTGGCGGAATGGCTCGCGCGCCTTCTTCAAGGATCAGCGTGCGCACCAGATCGGCGACATTTTGACGGTGACCGTCAACATCAACGACAATGCCCAATTCCAGAACGAAACCCAGCGCAGCCGCAACAACTCGACTGATGCCAACGTGTCAGCCTTTTTCGGAAAAAACACCTTCCCGATCGGCAACGTGACGATGCCGGGCAGCCTCCTCGACGCAAATTCGCAGGCCTCTTCGGACGGCAAGGGCATCATCAACCGAAACGAAGCATTGGTCACCAACGTCGCCGCCGTGGTGACCCAGATCCTGCCGAACGGCAACATGGTGGTGGAAGGCAAGCAGGAAATCCGTGTCAATTTCGAAATGCGCGAACTGATCGTTGCCGGCATCGTGCGGCCAGAGGACATCCAGAGCGACAACACCATCGACTCGGCCAAGATCGCAGAAGCCCGCATCGCCTATGGCGGCAAAGGCCAGATCACCGATTACCAGCAGGAACGCTACGGCCAGCAGCTGTCCGACATCCTGCTGCCGTTCTGAGCTCGCCGCAGCACCTACGACAGCGCGGAGGATGGGTTGAGCGTAGGCTCGTAGGGTGGGTTGAGCGCAGGCTCGTAGGGTGGGCAACGCGGTTACACGGCCATGCCATTTGTACAACAAATAGGCCCGTTGCCCACGCTGTCGGAGCTATAAAAATTGGCTGACCGTGTGGGCAAAATCGCCACCAAGGGTCGAACCGGTGGGAGGGTAACGGCGCGCGATTTTGCCACCCTACGGCTCATGCGCGCGCAGTTCATCCGCCGCCGGTCGGAGGGAGCCGGTACAGCTCGCCGAATTTTTGGCGCAGATAAGCGAGGTAGGGCGCGATCGTCATGGCTGTGCCGGTTGTCCGTTCGACAAGCGTCGCCGGCTCGAACTTGCGGCCGTGGCGATACACGTTCTCCACCAGCCAGGCATGTAACGCGCCGAACTCCCCACGCGCGAGTTCATCCGGGATTGTTGGATGCGCGCGCAATGCGGCATCGTAGAACTGGGCGCTGAGGATGTTGCCGATCGTGTAGCCCTGAAAACTGCCGCCGATCCCGCCGGAGAACCAATGCACGTCCTGGAGGCACCCGTCGCGATCGTCCGGCGGCGCGACGCCAAGATCGGCGGTGATGCGGGCGTTCCATGCCTCTTGGAGATCCTTTACCTCGAGCTGGCCCTCCAACATGTCCTGTTCGAGGTCGAAGCGCATCATAACGTGGAGATTGTAGGTGACCTCGTCGGCATCGGTGCGGATCAGCGACGGAGCAACCTTGTTGATCGCCCGGTAGAACGTCTCCAGCTTCACTCTCCCGAACGGATCGGGAAAAGCGCGCTGCAGGGCGGGATAGAAATGTTCCCAGAATGGACGGCCGCGCGCCACCACGTTTTCCCACAGCCGCGACTGGCTTTCGTGCACGCCCGCAGACGTGCCATTTCCGAGCGGCGTATCGGCAAGGCTCGGGCCGACGCCCTGTTCGTACATGGCGTGTCCGGCCTCGTGGACCGTGGAAAAAAAGGCCTGGCCGATATCGCCGGGGTCAAGGCGCGTCGTAATCCGCACATCGCCGGCGGAGAACTTCGTGCAGAAAGGGTGGTGCGTCTTGTCGAGGCGGCCGCGCCCGAAATCGTAGCCGAGCCGCTTGACGACCATGCTGCCGAAGTCGAGTTGCGCCGGTTCGTCAAAGACGCCGTGCAGACAGCTTGTATCCGCTAAAGGCTGATCGCAGATCGTCCGCGCGATCGGGACCAGTTCGCGCCGCAATTCCGCGAACAGCGCGCGGACCCTCTCCGTCGTCATGCCGGCATCGAAATCGTCGATCATCGGATCGGCAACATGGCGGTACGGCGCAAAGTACCCGGCATATTCCCGGCTGAGCTCGACGTTCTTCTCCAGAAACGGGCGCACCGAGGCGAAGTCATTGGCGGGTCGCGCCCGCGTCCAGGCGTCGAACGAGGCCGAGGCATGCGCACTCGCCCGCTCGACATGATCCGACGGAATTTTGATCGCCTTCTCAAAATCCCGTCGCGCCACACGGACGAGGCTTGCCTCGTCGCTATCGGGGGAGAGCGTCTCGGCAAAGGGGCCGAGTTCGTCGACGAGCCGGCCCAAAGCCCGATCGACGGACCTTTCATGGGAAAGCCGGCTCAGCAGGGCGAGCTGGCGGCCACGCGCTGCCGCACCGTGCGGAGGCATATAAGTCGCCTGGTCCCAGTTGAGGACTGCGTTCGTGTAGTTCAGATCGCCGATCTCCATGAGTCGGCGCTTGAGTTCAAGGAGCTTTTGCTCGATCGAGCGGCCGTTGCGTTGCCGAGCGCCTGCCTCGAGACCGGAAGGCGCGGCGGCGCGTGCGACAGCGCTCGCAATTTCGCCGATCGGCGGCGCTTCGGGAGAGGCTGCTTCGGCCGGTGCGGCGGCGCGCTCGACAGCGCTCGCAACTTCGCCGATCGGCGGCGCTTCGGGAGAGGCTGCTTCGGCCGGTGCGGCGACGCGTGCCACGGCGCTCGCAATTTCGCCGATCGGCGGCGCTTCGGGAGAGGCTGGTTTGGCCGGGGACGCTGTGGACATACTGTTCTTGCTCATGGCGCAGGAGTATCTTCAATTGACGCTATTGGCTTACTCCAACAGCCGCGCGGAAATCCAATTGAAATGCGCGCGGACCGCGACATGGAGGCACGCCCATGTTCCTGCGCAATTTCTGGTACGTCGCCGCGTCCGGCCAGGAGGTGACGCGGACACCGATGCCGCGGACCCTTCTCAGCGACCCCGTCGTGCTGTACCGCAAGGAGGATGGCACCCCGGTCGCGCTCGAGGACCGCTGCGTCCACCGCCATCTGCCGTTGTCGATGGGCAAGCTCGTCGGCGACCTGTTGCAATGCCACTATCATGGCCTGCGCTATGACGGCAGCGGTCAATGCGTCGCCGTTCCGGGCCAGAAGACGATCCCGCCGGGAGCGCGGGTGAAATCTTATCCGGTGGTCGAGCGCTATCGCTGGCTCTGGATCTGGATGGGCGACCCCGCTCTTGCCGATCCGGCCAAGATTACGGATTTCCATTGGCTCGACGACCCGGGGTGGGGCGCGAAGGCCTCCTATCTCCATGTCAAGGCGAACTGGCAGTTGATCGTCGACAATTTGCTCGACCTCACCCATCTCGCCTTCGTGCATCAGACGACCATCGGCAATGCTGCTTTGGTCGAAAATGCCGAGGTCAAGGTCGCGCGCACGCCGGACAATGTCGTCGTCACGCGCTGGATCATCAATGCGGCGCCGCCGCCGACCTTCGTCAAGGCCGGCGGGTTCACGTCGCCGGTCGACCGCTGGCAGATCATCGATTTCACGCCGCCGGCGTTTCTGCGCCTCGATGTCGGCGCGACGCCGACCGGCACCGGCGCGCCGCAGGGCCGGCGGGTTGGCGGCATCAGCATGCGCAACCTCAATGCGATCACACCAGAGACCGCAACGACAAGCCATTATTTCTGGGGCCAGGCGCATGACTGGGACGTGCGCAACGCGGCGCTGACCGACATGCTGCTGGCCCAGATCACGACCGCCTTTCACGAGGACGTGGCGGTGTTCGAAGCTCAGCAGAAGAACATGACGCTGATGCCGAACGCGCCGCAGATCGAGATCAATGCCGATGCCGGCCTCATTGCGGCGCGCCGCATCCTCGACGGAATTTATCACGAGGAGCAGGCGCCGCGCGCGGCAGCGGAGTAAATCAGATAGCTGGCGATGAATGTCAGCTTTACGCTTCGAGGACAACGCCTTTGTGGAGACGCGGCGATGCGACGGCGGGAATTCATCTCAATGTTCGGCGCGTTCACAGCCGCCGTCACACCGGCGGGGAGTGGCCATGCACAACAGCTGCCGGTCCCCGTCGTCGCGTCGCTTAACAGTGGCGCCTCCGATGCGGATCGCATTCGTGCATTCCGCGCAGGACTTGGTGACAGCGGTTTTGTTGACGGCCAAAATGTGATGGTCGAATACCATTGGCTAAATGGCCAGTTCGATCATCTATCCGAATTGGTGGGCGACATCGTTCGTCGTCGCATAGCCGTTATTGACGTGGTTGGCGTACCAGCTGCACTCGCGGCCAAGGCTGCGACGGCCACGGTTCCTATCGTTTTCGGTGTCGGTGAGGACCCTGTTAAATTGGGTCTTGTTGCAAGTATCCCCCGACGAGGTGGTAATGCGACCGGCGTGAACTTTTTCTCTCAGGAGATCAACGCAAAGAGATTAGAGCTTCTTCACAAGCTATTGCCCAATGCTGTCCGCATCGCTGTGCTTGTTAATCCGACGCAACCGACCAACGCAGATACTACGGTACGCTAGTTAGAGGAAGCAGCGCGCGTTCTCAGGTTGCAACTCGAAATCTTCAAGGCGAGCACGATCGATCAAATCGAAACGGTGTTTGCTGAGCTGGCGAAAAATCGCACCGACGCTCTCTTCGTCACCGCTGACGGCTTTTTCATCGGCCGCCGTGTCCAATTGACGACCTTGGCCACGCGAAACGGGCTTCCCGCAAGTTACTCGAATCGTGAGACGGTGGTCGCTGGTGGGCTCATGAGTTACGGTGCCCTGGTCAGCGACAATGACCGGATGAGAGGCGCTTATGTGGGGCGCATTCTCAAAGGCGAAAAGGCCGCCAATTTGCCGGTTTTGCAACCCGTCAAATTTCAACTCGTTATTAATCTCTCTACCGCAAAGGCTCTCGGTGTGCAGGTGCCGCCAACACTGCTTGCCATCGCTGACGACGTCATAGAGTAGCTGTCGCAGGTCGGAAAACGCGTACGCCGTAAGAAAATCTTCTCCAGGACGATCCTTTGCCGCAATCGCTCGGCTAATTGCGTTCCGGTTGGGCAGGTGCGGCGGGTGGGTGGCTTGGGCGGTATTCGGAAACAAGTGCCTCAATCAATGTCACCACCCGCGAAAGCGGGTGGTCCAGTAACCACCGGATTTGCAATGAGTGCACAATCGCTTGGCCAGGGGTTACTGGATGCCCCGCTTTCGCGGGGCATGACAATAATTGATTCACCTATTCGCGGATGATGCTTACATGAAACTTATCCATGAAATCCGAACGAAGGAATCGCGATCGGTTCCGGGTGCTGCTTATTTTTCAGCGGGGATCGTCGCGCTGGTGATCGGGTGTGCTTTCGGATTACAGACCCTTCCCTCGCGAGCGGGCGAACCCGATTCCCCTCTGCAACAGGTCCAGCCCCTTCTGCAACAGGCTCAGCCTCTCTTGCACCAAGCCCAGCTTCTCGGCGCTCCCATGGCGGCAGTTGCGCGTGCCGTTGCCATCTCCCACCAGTCGACTTTTTCCAAAAAGGATGTGATCGCCATCTTTGACATTTCACAACCGTCTGCGAAGAAAAGGCTCTACGTGTTGGACTTCAAATCAAACGAGGTCACCGCACATTACGCCGCACACGGAAGAGACAATGGACCTAATGCGAAAGCTATCAAATTCAAAGGTTTCCAGCACGACTTGGACATGGTGCCGCTTGGACCCCTCAAAACCGCTCATTCCGAGGTGATGAACCGTTACAAGACGATCGTGGACCGATACGACGGAAGCGTTTATCCCAACATGATCGTGGTCGCTCTCGAAGGCGTCACACCCTACAACAGTTACATCAATCACACTCCGCCATATGAATGGATCATCCACCCGAACTGGTACACGACCGCCGGTTATCGCGCCAAAAATGGCGGCGTCCTAGGGCGGAGCGACGGCTGCATCACGCTCGACCCAGTTGAAAACAACCAGCTCGTCACCCGGCTCCAGGGCGGGGCTCTGGTCTACGTCACCGTCGGCGATGCGCCAATCGAACAATATCTATAATGCGGTATGCCGGTATCGCTTCACGCGCGCTTTGAGTAGCCGCTCGTTATGAGCGTGTGACCGTGAGAGACGATGAAGCGCATCTGGACAATCATCGGCGTTGCCGACGTGCCCCAGAGTTTCAGGTGGTACCAGTCGCTGCTTGGTCTGCCTGAAACGGCGCCCGCCCACGACGACTTCGGGCAAATTCTCGACTCCGATGAAGCGGTCTTGCTCTGTCTCCACGCGTGGGGTGCCCATGAGCATCCGTCGCTGACAAGTCCCGATGACGTCAAGCCCGGCAACGGCCTCCTCTTGTTTTTCCGGGTCGATAATTTTGACGTTGCTTTGGCGAGCGCGCGTTCTCTGGCCAGCCGGCTGGAAGAGGAGCCGCACGTGAATCCCAGAACACGCACCGCGGAGTTTTCGCTTCGAGACCCTGACGGCTATTACGTCACCCTCAGCGCGTCCGAAGCGGCCTGCAATACGCGCAGCTCCTAGGGCGCAATAAGCGGAGCGCATTGCGCCGCAGCGGCTTGACTACGCCGTGCGACATTCGGGCGGATTGTTTTCCGAGGATTGGACCGGCGATTTAGCGAAGACAGCGATTTCGGCGAGGGTGGTTGATGGGAACGGCGCAATGCGCTCCGCTTATTGCGCCCTACACTACCGTAGCACTGTAACCCGGGTTGTCGCCGCACAGCGCCGAACGCCTGATTTAGCGTAGCCACATGATCGAGGAACACGGTCGAGTGTCGATCCGCGAGCGTTAGTTAGCCGTGGATAGGGTGACACGCGAACACTCGAACCGGATGACGACTAAAGCGGCATTGCATATGCGATCGCGTCGTGTCGAAAGTCACATGACGCGCAAATGGCACGTTGTCGGCGTCCATCGCCATTTTATCAAAAGCAGCGTCGGGATATTTCGCCTTAGCGGCTGTGATCAACTCAGGTGGAGCGGGCACCAAGCAGGCGCTGTTGCATTGCCAATCCCCCCGCGTACCACTGTGCGAGCAAGAACACGATTCAGCGGCCATTGCTGGATTTGAGATCGCCATTACGGCGAGGCTTATGGCGCCCGCGAAAATAACCGCTCCGACACTCGGTAGAAATCGGCAACGTGGCGCGGCGAACAGCCGGACGACCGATTCAGTTATTTTCGCGGGTACCATTGGTATGGCAGGGAGTCTGTCGAGCATCGTGGCGGTGTTGTCCTGAATATTGCGTAAATCGGCGCGGTCGGGCGGGTCGCGGGATCGTGCCGCTATTTCGCGCGTATCCGAGATGCGAAAGGCCGGCCAGGCCTCCACCCAAACGGGCGAACCGCCGGCCGGCCCAAAAAGCCGCAGCAGACCGTCTTAGTGCGTCGCGACGATCGGGCTGCCGTTCTTGAACTTGATCTTGTTCAGGTTCCAGGAGCCGCCCGGCGCGCCGCTGCGCAGCGGCTCGATCGTCATCTGCAACTCGTCGCCGGACTTCAGCGTCTTGCTGTTCCAGCCGTCGCGAGCGAGCTGGCTCGGGCTGCCGCCTTCGAGGTTCCAGTCCTCGGCATGGCCGTCCTTGTCCTTGATCTCGAGGACGATGAACGAGTGCGGGCTGGTATATTTGAAATCCTTCACGACTCCATTGACTTCGATCGGGTGCTCCTGATCGAACATCGCGAAGGAATGATGGGCGGCAACCACGCCGGTCATCGCGATGAGCGCGGCGCCGGCAAACATCGGGGCGAGGTAGGACTTCATCGGTTTCCCCCTTTCAAGGAAGAGTTGCTGCGCGTCCCGCCACCTTGGCGGCTGCGCCAAACGAGTTCGGAGGCGAACAAGACAGCGAGGTCCACGATGCCAAAATCCGGGCGCTCGAGGTCATGGACTGTCTCGTTACCCACGCAAGTGGTGTCGCCGCCGGCTCGCATCGAAGATTTCGCCAGTTGTCCGGTCGCGTCGCGCAAGGGCAGCTTGACACGACGATACACCACCCGCCGAAAAACGAGAAGGGGCACCGCGTGGCGCCCCTGCCGATCTCAATGAGTGCGCTATCGAAATACGAGAGTTCAACCTAGAGTTTGCTCAACCCGAGTTTCGTCACCCTGCTCCACTTCAGTGGGTGGGCACGATCGAGTTGCCGTTCTTGAACTTGACCTTGTTCACGTTCCAGGAGCCGCCGGGTGCGCCGCTGCGCAGCGGTTCAATCGTGAGACGCAGCTCGTCGCCAGCCTTCAAGGTCTTGCTGTTCCAGCCGTCGCGGGCGAGCGCGCTCGGGCTGCCGCCTTCCAGGTTCCAGGCTTCGGCATTGCCGTTATTGTCCTTGATTTCGAGAATGATGAAGGAGTGCGGGCTGGTGTACTTGAAATCCTTCACGACGCCCGTGACCTCCATCGGATGCTCCTGATCGAACATGGCGAAGGAATGGTGAGCCGCGACGGCGCCGGTCATGGCGATGAGAGCGGCACCGGCAAACATTGGAGCGATGTAGGACTTCATTCTGTTCTCCCTTCGAAAAATTCCTGTCCTGGAGCCTCATGCTGAATAGCACACGGCCGGCGACATTCAAATATGGTAGCAGCGCAACACCCAGGGGCCTGTCCGGAAGTAGGCCCCCGCCCTACCGCGGCTCGGCAATGGCTGCGACGAACGGGTTGCAACCGCCGCTTTGCAAGCGTGTTATCACCGCGCTTGAACGCGCGCTTACCCCCGTTCCGAACTTGGAGCAGATTATGAACAGCCGTTTCCTTCGTTTCGCGATCATCATCGTTCTGCTGCTGCTCGCGGCCGAAGTCGCCCAACCCTACGTGACCCGGCTGATGTTCGCGCAGACGACGCCGCGCCCGATCGCGGCGCGAGGCGACATGTCGGACATCGAGCGGTCGTTCGTCGAGTTGTTCCAGCGTATTTCGCCGTCGGTGGTCCAGATCGCGGGGCAGCAGGACGGCGGAGGATTGCCAAACGACGAGTTCGGAGGGCGGCGGCGGTGTGCAGTCCGGGACCGGGTTCATCTGGGATGCGGCTGGCAATATCGTCACCAACAATCACGTGTTGGCCGGCACAAGCAACACGGTCGTGCGGCTCGCCACTGGCAGTATCCTCTCGGCGGACATCGTCGGCACCGCTCCCAATTACGATCTCGCGGTGATCCGCCTGCATGATCCGAGCAACGTGCCACCTCCGATCCCGATCGGCAGCTCGGCCGATGTGAAGGTCGGCCAGTTCGCATTCGCCATCGGCAACCCGTTCGGACTCGACCAATCTCTGACATTCGGCGTCGTCAGCGCGCTCAGGCGCCGGCTTCTGACCAGTTCCGGGCACCAGATCTCCAACGTCATCCAGACCGATGCCGCGATAAATCCTGGCAATTCCGGCGGCCCGCTGCTCAACTTCGAGCGGCAGAGTGATCGGCGTCAACTCGGCGATCATCTCACCGTCAGGGTCGAATGCCGGCATTGGCTTCGCGATCCCGATCGACATCGTCAATCGCATCGTGCCGCAGCTCATCAAGGAGGGTCGCGTGCCGACGCCAGGCATCGGGATCGTTGCGGCGAGCGAAGGCGCAGCGACGCGGCTCGGCCTCGAAGGCGTGCCGATCCTTCGTACCCTGCCGAACTCCTCGGCTGCGCAGGCCGGACTGCAGGGCGTCAATCCTACCACCGGAGTGGTAGGCGACGTGATCGTTGCCGTCGACGGCAAACCGGTTCGTCGTTTATCGGACCTTACCGACGAGTTGGATCAGATCGGTGTCGGCAACACGGCAAAGCTCGGGGTGATGCGCAACGGCAGCAAAGTGACGATCGACGTGCCGATCGGCGATGTCGGCCAGCAGTAGTCTGCGCTCGGTCCCATAGCTCCGCATGCCGCTGCGGAAAGTCGTGATGTGAGCTGACAGCGTTTATGGGTATCGGGGGAAAGGGCTGGCATGACGCCGTCTCACGCCGAGGACGAATGGCCGGCATTGCCCATTGCAGCCTGGAAGGATACCCGCGACACGCTGCATCTGTGGACGCAAATCGTCGGCAAAATCCGCCTGGAGCAGGCACCGTGGCTCAACCATTCCTGGCACGTTGCGCTCTACCTAACGTCGCGCGGCCTGACAACATCGCCAATTCCCTGTAAAGGTCAGGTTTTCCAGATCGATTTCGACTTTATCGATCACGTCCTATGGGTGCGGGCCAGCGGCGGCCATGTCCGCCAGCTCGTGCTCGCGCCGAGGCCGGTTGGGGAATTCTACGCCGAGCTGTTCGCGGCGATGGCCCAACTCGGGATCGAGGTGCGCATCAACACGATGCCCAATGAGATTGCCAACCCGATTCCGTTCGAGCAGGACCGCACCCACGCTGCCTATGATCGCGACTATGCCAATCGCTTCTGGCGCGTCCTGCTGTCCACGCACCAGGTTTTTGCGCTGTTCCGTACCGGCTTTCTCGGCAAGGCAAGCCCCGTCCACTTTTTTTGGGGCAGCTTCGATCTGGCCGTCACCCGTTTTTCCGGACGGCGAGCGAGGCTTCACCCTGGGGGCGTGCCGAACCTGCCCGACGCCGTCGTGCAAGAGGCCTACTCCCACGAAGTTTCAAGCGCCGGGTTCTGGCCGGGCGGGGATGGGCCGATGGGTAATGCCGCCTTCTATTCGTATGCTTATCCGGCGCCGGAGCATTTTGACGCCGCCCGGGTGGTACCGCCCGTGGCGTTCTTCTCCCGCGATTTGGGCGAGTTTATCCTGCCCTATGACGAGATGCGGGCCACGCCCGATCCGGCACGTGCGCTCTTGGACTTTCTACAGAGTACGTACGATGCGGCGGCCGATCTGGGCCGATGGGACCGGGACGCTCTCGAATGCCCGCTGGGCCGAGCCGGACGACCACGGCAAGTTTAAGTCTGCCCCCTGATCGGGTGAATTACCGTTTTCGGTTCCGGGGGAAAGGCCAGGCTCGCAGAGCGTTATTCCCGGGTTTTGGCGAGGCGCCAACGGCTGCGAGCGCGGCGGTTGCCGACCGAAATCGGTGGACCTCGATCACGTCGATCAATGTTCTTTGGCCGGTCAAGGCGGCAGATCGCCCGCTATGGAACAGGTGACGAGTTTCGGTAGTTCAACGACATAGCGTTGGACGGTCGAGGCGCTGTGCGCCTCGAGTTTCGGCTGCTTAGGGCCGCGAGGAAAGAACATGAAGGACCAAGACTGGATCGCACCTTACGCGGCGCCGGCCGGCGGTTGGGGTTCGGTGCAATCGCTCGCGAAAAGCTTGTTACGCGAGCACATTCCGCTCAGCGGCAGCCGTGTGCTGATGCATCAGAACAAGCCAGACGGCTTCGCATGCGTGAGTTGCGCATGGGCGAAGCCGGCGCATCCGCATGTCTTCGAATTTTGCGAGAATGGTGCCAAGGCGACAACTTGGGAACTGACGAGCAAGCGCGTCACGCCAGAGTTTTTCGTGAAGCACACGGTTCACGAACTGGAAAGCTGGTCGGACCACGAGCTGGAGGCCGCCGGGCGGCTCACCCATCCGCTGCGGTGGGACGCCGCAAGCGACAAGTACCTGGCAGTTGAGTGGGATGAAGCTTTTGGGGAAATCGGCCACGAGCTTCAAAATCTCGATCCCAATCGTGCCGTGTTCTACAGTTCCGGTCGGGCCTCCCTGGAAACAAGTTTCATGTATGGCCTGTTCGCACGCATGTACGGCACCAACAATCTGCCGGACAGCTCGAACATGTGCCACGAAAGCACATCGGTGGCACTCCCGGAAAGCATCGGCATTCCTGTTGGGACGGTTACGCTTGACGATTTTGCAAAAGCCGATGGCATCTTTTTCTTCGGACAGAATGTCGGTACTTCCAGCCCTCGCATGCTGCACCAGCTGCAGGAGGCAAGCCAACGCGGGGTTCCAATTATTACGTTCAATCCGCTGCGCGAGCGAGGGTCGAGCGTTTCGTCAATCCGCAGTCGCCGAGCGAAATGCTGAGCGGGTCATCGACCCGGATCAGCTCGCAATACCATCAACTCAAAGCTGGCGGCGACATCGCGGCTATCATGGGCATTGCCAAAGCGCTGTTTGCGCTCGATGAGCAGAATCTCGCCCCCGGTTTGCCCGGCGTGCTCGATCGCGACTTCATCGCCGAGCACACCCATGATTTCGAAGGCTTCAAAACGGCGGTAACCTCCTGCTCGTGGCAGGCGATCGAGGATCGGTCGGGTCTGACGCGCGGCGCGCTGGAAGCTGCTGCGCGCGTTTATTCCCGGTGCAATGCGGTGATCTTTGTCTACGGCATGGGGCTGACCCAGCATCGCAAAGGCGTCGAGACCGTGCAAA
Source organism: uncultured Alphaproteobacteria bacterium (assembly GCA_963844635.1). Taxonomy (GTDB): domain Bacteria; phylum Pseudomonadota; class Alphaproteobacteria; order Rhizobiales; family Xanthobacteraceae; genus JAJPKK01. The sequence goes on along the minus strand of CAWJPD010000003.1, from coordinate 697,990 downwards.
TGGTGGTCAACCTCGCCCTGCTCCGAGGCAATATCGGCAAGCCAGGCGCCGGAATCTGCCCGGTACGAGGTCACTCCAATGTGCAGGGACAGCGAACCGTCGGCATCACGGAGAAGCCGGAGGGAGTGCCGAAGGAAAAGCTCAAGGAGCTGTTCGGCGTCGATGTGCCGGCGGAAAAGGGATTGAACACCGTCGAGGCATGCGAAGCGATCATCGCCGGGAATGTGAGAGCCTTCATCATGTTGGGTGGCAACTTCGTGCGCGCGGTGCCGGATCGCGGCAGGATCGAGCCGGCCTGGCGCCGCTTGAGATTGACAGTACAGGTTCTCACCAAGCTGAACCGAAGTGCACTGGTACATGGCGAAATTTCGTACATCCTGCCATGCCTCGGCCGCACCGAAATCGACCGCCAACCAAGCGGACCGCAAGCCGTGGCGGTAGAAGACAGCACAGGGTGCATGCACGGTTCGCGCGGGCAGGCGCTCCCTGCCAGTCCGCACCTGTTGTCGGAACCGAAAATCGTCGCCGAGATTGCCAAAGCCACGCTGCCGCCAAATCCGCGGCTGCCGTGGGACGGGTGGGTCGCCGACTATGCCCGCATACGCGATGCGATTGCCGCGACGTACCCGGACATCTTTCACGATTTCAATGAACGTATGTGGCAGCCGGGCGGCTTCCACCGCCCCTTGCCGGCTCGTGAGCGAAGATGGAAGACGAAGACCGGCAAGGCGAATTTCATTGCTCCCTCCGCACTGGCCGAGGACCCCGATATGCCCGCCGACTCGCGCGATGTCTTGCGGCTCATCACACTGCGCTCGAACGGCCAGTTCAACACCACGATTTACAGCAATGATGACAGATTCCGCGGCGTTCATGGAACCCGAGACATCGTGTTCATGCACCGCAATGACATCGATCGGCTCGGGTTGAGAGAGGGCCAATCGGTGACTCTCGCCTGCGCTGCGCAGGACGGCATTCGCCGCGAGGTCGCGGGATTGCGCGTCACACCCTACGATGTTCCGGAGGGGTGCTGCGCCGGCTATTACCCCGAATGCAATCCGCTGATCCCGCTGTGGCACCACGCGGAACGCAGCAAGGTGCCGGCAGCAAAATCCATTCCGGTGCGGATCCATTCCTAGGCTGCAACTTGCGCGTGACCCGCCGGGGCGCCAGTTCCTCCGCCTTCAGGGCAGCATTGTTCGCCGCTGGTATCCTTCATCCGTTTTGCCAGCGGCGTTGCACATTGGCCGACAAACGAAGCACACCTGACAGGAAACGGAATGACCGACCAAGGTAGTTCGTTTTCAGGTAATGCGTTTTCACGACGACGCCTGCTTGAGGCAAGCGGAGCAGCAATGGCGGGGGGAGTTTTGACTTGTGGGGGCGCCGATGCGCAATCCTTTGAGAACGTCAGGAGAGGAGAACAGAATTCCAGCGCAGCCGACCCGGGGCCGGAAAATTCGGCCATCCGATCGATCAACCAGGACGGTTTCCTGCCGCCTCCCACCGATCATGGTTCCGTGCCGAATTTCTGGCACTCCTTCTCGGCGGTCCATCGCCGGATCCAGGATGGCGGCTGGTCGCGTCAGGTGAATGTCGAGGACTTTCCGATCTCGAAGGAACTCGCGGGCGTCAATATGAAGCTCAATGCGGGTGGGATACGCGAGCTGCATTGGCATGCGGCCGACGAATGGTCGCTCATGCTGTCAGGGAATTGCCGCCTGACCGCGATCGATCTCGAGGGCGCAAGCTATGTCCAGGATGTCAGCGCAGGTGACCTTTGGTATTTCCCGGCCGGGATTCCCCACTCGTTGCAAGGGCTGGGGCCAGACGGCTGCGAGTTCCTGCTGGTCTTCAACGAAGGGGGTTTCTCGGAGGATAATACGACGCTGATTTCCGATTGGGTCATCCACACCCCGCGCGGCGTGCTGGCGAAGAACTGGGGGGTGCCGGAAAGTGCCCTCGCGGCGCTGAACAGCATTCCTCCGGAGGGCCGCTATATTTTCCAGGCTCCGGTCCCGGGCCCTTTGCAGCAGGACCGGCTCTCCGCCGCAAGGGCCGGCCGGACGACGGCCAGCGCCTTTGAATTCCGAATGAAGGAGATGTCGCCACAAAAGGCGACACCTTCAGGCGAGGTGCGGATTGTCGACTCACGAAATTTCCCGGTAGCAACCAACATCGCGATGGCGCATGTTATACTGAAACCGGGCGCATTGCGGGAGCTGCACTGGCATCCGAATGCGGATGAATGGCAGTACTATGTCGCCGGGAAGGGGCGCATGACGCTGTTCCACAACAAATCCGCTTCCCGCACCGCTGACTTCAATTCCGGCGACGTGGGATATGTGCCGAGAACGCTCGGCCACTACATCGAGAACACCGGTGACGAAGACCTGGTATTCCTGGAAATGTTCAGGGCGCCCATTTACGAGGACCTCAGTCTGAATGACTGGATGACGCATATTCCCCCAGAGCTGGTTATCCAGCATCTCAACATATCCCCACAGACGCTCGACGCCATTCCCAAGCGGAACGCGGCCGTTCTGCCTGGATGAGGCATCCACGGGACACCTGAATCAGCGAAATTGCTCGCAACAAAAGATAGGTACCAGCGATGTGCCAAAGACCCTTGTTTATCGAGGGAAAGGTTTGATTTCCTATCGACCGGACTTACCGGACAATGTATCGTAGCGTCGCTTCGATCTAGACCGCATCCTTTGCGGAACAAAACCGGCGCACTTGCCGGTTCACTCCCCTGGCAAATCTGAGCCGGCGCGCAACCTCAAGACATGGGTATTTGCATCCGTCAAGAGCCGTGACCGACAGGCGCGCAGCGTGGAATTGGAAACCAAAACTTTTCAACTTATCCGAATAGGCGGGATGCGTTCAGCTTCACCGCCTCCCGCTCGGTTCTCTTTCATTTTGCGCATGATCTTTGTACAAAAAGTCTGCAACTTTCTCCGGATTCTGCGCTCGTTTCGCTTACAGCACCGCAGGCATCGCCAGAGCCCAAAGCCACGATGAAAGCGTGTCCCGACCGTCTGCAAATACTGAAGAAAGTGAAAAAGGGGACGGTCGCTCGACAGTCGATAGGTAAATTACAAAGGAAGATAGCATCCACAACTTGCGAGAAATAGCCTCTTCACGGCGGCTAATTTTTTCTATATACGCTCGTTTGTCGTAGAATTTAGAGAGGGTCGATAATGGTAGAAAGATCAGCTGTCCAGCGGATCAGGGAGCTGGATGAAGAGCGAGCGCAGATTTTTGATCAAGCCAAGGAAGAAGCGCTTGATAAGGCGAACGAAGCTGTAGCCGCGCTGAATGCGTTGGGTCTCAATTATCGGCTTGTCGATGGCGAGCCGCAGATTCGCAAGGGCAAGGCACCAGGCAAGGCGCCGGTATCAACCAAAGGCGCTGTACGGGATGCGCCATGTTCAATCTGCGGTTACAAGACCTCTCCTCCGCACGACGCCAGGGCCCATCGCGGCCAGACGAAGAAGAAGGCCTTTACTGCCGCAGAGTTGAAGGACAAAGGGCTTACGAAAGTATAGCAGAAGGTCGGACTTGGCGGATCAAAGGGCGTGTCGCCTATGCTGGCGCAAGCGATTCACTTTGGATACCGCAATGAACCATTTCCGCGTGCTTCCCGGAAGCTTGGTTGTAGAGCTACAGCCGGAAGTTAGCGACGCTCCGAATCGGACGGATGCCGAGTCGTGGGAGTGCTTGAGCCTCCAGTCCTCCCTCGAAGGAGCGATATGCGCCGTTAAGCGATAAAGCATCACTGATTGGCCAGAAGCTTTTGATGACCACTCACCGAAATGCTTGCGGCAGTGGGCGAACGCTGCTGACGCAAGCATCGAGGGTCAGGCTTATTTTCGCAGGAGTCCCCACTTCGTGAGCCGAGCGCTTCCTGGGACATGCGGAGGATTTTCAGTCTGCGAACGGTATGGATGAATGATCGTTCACTCATCAAGCACGACCGCACCCGGCTCGGTTCTCAAGCTAGCGCATGATCCGTAAAGTTGCAGACTATTCGGACAAGACCATGCGCAAATCATCAACGCATCCGTCGTCGAGCGCAGTCCGCGACGGATGCACAAGAGCACCGAGCGGGAGGCAATTCAACCTGAACGCATCCCGCTCTAGATCCGACGAGAGCCGGGCCGGTGAATTTTCATTTGTCGCGCACCGTCCTATATTTGCATGCCCTGCCGGCGCCGACGTCGTTTCGCCGGCGAAGGTCGACATTCGGAATCCGGTGCCCCGGCCAACATGACGTTGCACCGGCCTGGGCGCGGTGGTGAGGTGAACATGATGCTGTGGTCGATTTCCAACCTATTGGCCGGACGCCGGCTGGCGCTTGGAGCCGGGATTTTCGGCGGCCTGTTTGGGGCGGCAGCGCTCGGTTCGACGAGCTTTGCCGAGCCGCCGGCCAGTGCCGTTCCGCCGCTCGCCTCCGCCGAATTCGGCTGGCAGACCAACACCGGCGACTGGCAGGCGCCTCCGTCCGGTTCCGGGCATGGCCCGATCGCGAACGATCCCGACCATCCCTACAACAGCAATGTCGAGGCGCAACGCACCAACACGCAGCCGACCAAGCGCATCGCCAATTACAAAGACCCGATCCTGAAGCCGTGGGCCGCTGCGCAGATGCTGGCCTCGAACGAGGAGGTGCTCAAGGGCATTCGCGACATCCCGTTTGCGGCGCAATCGCGCTGCTACCCCGGCGGCGTGCCGGGCCAACTGCTGGTGCCGTTCGAGCCGCTCTATTTCATCCAGAAGCCGAACGAGGTCTGGATGATGTGGCAGCGCGACCATATGGTGCGTCGCGTTTTCCTCACCGACAAGCATTCGGAACTTATCAAGCCGTCCTGGTTCGGCGAATCGATCGGCCATTATGAAAACGGCGACACGCTCGTGATCGACACCGTCGGTCTCTCGACGAAGAACAGCTACATCGACAATTTCCGCACGCCGCATACCGAGAAACTGCACGTCGTCGAACGCATCACGATCGAGCCGAACGGCAAAAATCTTCGGGCGATCGCCACCGTCGAGGACCCGGACACATTTAATGGCCCGCTGACGATGAGCCAGCGCTGGTCCAAGGTCGAGCGGCCGCTGGCGAAGTCCGTCTGTGCCGAAAACAACGGCGACTTCTTCAACCAGAACCTATTCCCGGTCCCGCAAGCCAAACAGCCGGATTTCTGATCGGGCACACCTGACGCCTGGTCCCGATCATGACCGGGGCGCTCCGCCAGCGTGCTGTTTCAGGCGCGCTTGCGGGATTGCGCGGCCTCGTCGCTCGCGAAGAACTGCGATAATTCCGGCAGCGGGTTGCCGGGCGACTCCAAGTCCGCGGCGGCCGTTGCGCAATCCTGGTAGAGGCGCGCGATCGCGGCATACATATCGCCGGCCGGCGATTCGTCGCCGAGAAAATGGCCGATCTCCTCCATTTCCGCGATCCACCGATAGGCTTTCGGGTACATGCGCGGCACTTGTCGCGCGAGCCAGGCAAACAGCTGCGGCTGGCTCATCGCAAGCTCGCGATGCAAGGCCTGCGCACAGCCGGCCCGAAGGGCGCCGAGCGTCATCGCCGCTCCCACCGCGGTAAAGCCTTTGGTGATCCCCGCATAAGACATCTTCAGGGCGGAGGCGGCGCCGATCGGTCCTTCCAACACGACGAAGTTCAACCCGAAATCGCCTAGGCGCGCGACTTCGTTGGCGGCTTCGCCCGCAAGATAAATGCGCGTCGTCGTGCTGTTGGGTGCGGGCGCCGGCCCAATAATCCCGCTGTCGACATAAGGACATCCCGCGCCCTGGAGCACGGCGCCGATCCGCGTCGCGGTCGCGGGTGCGATGGCATTGCAGTCCACGTAGATGGGCTTCTTGGCGGCTCGGGCGAGCGTGGGCTGGAGCCGCTGCGCCAATCCCACGGCTTCGCCCGGGGGGCAAATTGAAAAGAAGACATCAGCGGCGTCGAGGAGGTCATCATCGCTCGGAACGGCGATCATGCCAGCGCGCTGGGCACGCGCCGCGCTCGCGGCTGACCGGCCGGCAAGCGAGGTCATTACGGCGACGCCGCGCTCGGCGAGCCGCGCCCCCACTGCCGATCCCATCTCGCCCGGTGCAATGATGGCTACTCGGTAGGCCATGATCAGGTGGTCCTCGATCCGCTCGCTTAGCGCGGGATGCATTCGGTTTGAATTGCCTCCCGCTCGATTATGTTCTGTGCACCCGTCGCGGACTGCGCTCGACGACGGATGCGTGTTGATTTTGCGAATGATCTTGTCCGAAAAGTCTGCAACTTTACGGGATCATGCGCTAATCTGAACGGCAGTCTAGCCGCTTCCGCGTAGACTGTCGCCTCGCGCCGATCGCCGTTCGGGCCGGCCGCCAGACTTGGCGCCATGTATCATTCAAACAATCCCCCGCCCGGACGTTTCATGAACAGGCTCGCTCCCGGCCAAAATTCCCGTTCGAGGGAATGTGTTCAGCTTGACTTGCCGCTCGCTCGGTTCCCTTTGATTTTGCGCATAATCTTCGTCGGAAAAGTCTGCAACTTTTCGGTATCATGCGTTAGTTTCAATCCCGAGCGGGACGGCGGCAGCGAAGGTTTTCATGCTGGAAATGCTCAAGCAGTTGGTGGCCGACCTGCATGGCGGCAACAAGCACCCCAATCATTTCGAAGCCGACGACTACCGCGTTGCGGCAGCGGCCCTGCTCGTCCACGTCGCGACGCTTGAGGGCGAACTTGCGGGAGCGACAGGGGACAAACTGCGTGAAACCCTGAAGACACAATTCGAGCTGGACGACGAACATGCCGACGAGCTGATCGCGGCGGCCACCGAGGCGGACCGGGAGGCCGTCGATTTCTTCCACTTCACCAACCTGCTGATGCGGAGCTTGAACGAGCAAGGTCGGATGCGCGTGATCGAGATGCTGTGGGAGGTGGCGCTGGCGGACGGCCGGATCAGCGAATTCGAGGACAATATGTTATGGCGGGTTGCCGACTTGCTCGGGGTGGCACCAAATGATCGCATCGCCATGCGCCAGCAGGTCGAGAACAGGCGCAACGCCGCGCAGAACCGATGAACAGCGATCCCCAGATTTCACAACCGCTTCATCAGCAACCAGTGAACCTGCAGCCGACGGTGCTGATTACCGGTGCATCGTCCGGGATCGGCGCCGCCCTCGCTCGTGTCTTTGCCAAAAACGGTCATCGTCTGCTTCTTGTCGCGCGCCGCAAGCAGCGGATGACGGAGCTAGCCGACACTCTCGCCGCGGCGGGCTCGCCGCGGCCGCTGATCCTGCCGTTTGATCTCACCCGTCCCGATGCCGTTGCGCAGATTGCAGAAACCCTTCGTTCCAACGGGATGGAGCTGCAATATGTCATCAACAATGCAGGGTTCGGTCTGCATGGCCATGCGATGCGGCTTGATCGCGCCGAGCAGCTTGCCATGATCGACCTCAACACGCGCGTGCTCGTGGACCTGTCGCTATCTTTTATCGACAGTTTGGCCCGCCATCGCGGCGGCATTCTCAATCTCGGCTCGGTGGCCGGCTTTCTGCCGGGCCCCGGAATGGCCGTCTATTACGCGTCCAAGGCCTTCGTGCTGTCTTTCAGCGAATCGCTCCATCAGGAACTTGCTCCGCTGGGCATTCGCGTAACTGTCGTATGCCCTGGTCCGGTGGCGACCGAATTCCAGGATCGGGCCGGCATCAGAAGCCTTCGCGGGAGCGCGCTGGCGGTCTCCGCCGAGCAGGTCGCGACACAGGCCTATGCCGGGCTGATGAATGGGCGGCGCCTCGTGGTCCCGGGCGTCGTCAATTCGATGGTCACGTTCCTCCCGCGTATCATGCCACGCGGGTTCTTCTTGCGCGCGGTGGCGCGCGCGCAATATCGGCAGGGCAAAAACCCGGTCCCGTGAGCCGCGGCGATCGTGCGGCGATTGACCGCCGAGGCGACCTCTCGCCTGAGTTTCTCACCTCGAGGGTCGCAATCAGAGGCATTCCAGCGATCTCTGATCCTGCGCAATATGCTCCGCCGTCAAGAGCGATGATGCCGATCGCGTTTGGCGCATGACACTCTGCGGGCCACGATGTATTTGTCGGCGGCGCCGCACGGCGCGCTGCCGTTGGCAGCTTCGACGCGCATGATCCAAAAAGTCGCAGACTCTTCGGGGAAAGAGATCACGCGCAAAATCACACACAACCAAGCGGGAGGCGATTTCCACCGGAACGCATCCCGCTCTGAAGGTCGAGGCATGGCCCCCCTCTCTCCGCTGGCGCCGTCGAATTTTCCGGATATGCCGGACATTGAGGGCGTGCGCATGTCGACCGCAGCTGCCGGCATCCGCTATGCCGGACGGACCGATGTGGTACTGGCGCTCTTCGACAAGGGCACAACGGCCGCCGGAGTCTTCACGCAGTCGAAATGCGCATCGGCGCCGGTCGAGTGGTGCCGCGCGAAGCTCGGCGGCGGGATTGCGCGCGCGCTCGTCGTCAATTCCGGGAATGCCAACGCCTTCACCGGCCGCAGCGGTCGCGAGGCGACGCGGCACACCGCGGCAAGTGCCGCCGCCGCGGCAGCATGCAAGCCGGGACAGGTGTTTCTTGCTTCCACCGGCGTCATCGGCGAGCCGCTCGACCCCAGTGCTTTCGATCGCGTGATGGACAAGCTCGCGGCCACGGCGCGCCCGGGAGGCTGGGAGAACGCCGCACGGGCGATCATGACCACGGACACCTTTCCCAAAGGGGCAGTTCGAACAGCCGTTCTCGGTAATGCGAATGTCAATGTCTGCGGCATCGCCAAGGGCGCCGGCATGATAGCCCCCGACATGGCGACAATGCTTTCTTTCGTATTCACCGACGCGCCGATCGAGGCATCGGTGCTGCAGACCCTGCTCGCGCGCGCGGTCGCCGACAGCTTCAACGCCGTAACGATCGACGGCGATACCTCGACCTCCGACACTCTCCTGGCATTTGCCACCGGAACCGCAGCCGCGAGCGGTGCGCCGCGCATTGTTCGAGCGGGCGACCCCCGCCTGAAGGGCTTTGTCGCCGCACTCGACGCCGTGCTTAACGAACTCGCCGAGTTGGTGGCACGGGACGGCGAGGGCGCCCGCAAGCTCGTCGAAATCGTGGTCGAGGGAGCGGCCACGGCGAAATCGGCACGCCGGATCGCCAAGTCCATCGCCAACTCCCCTCTGGTGAAGACGGCCATTGCCGGCGAGGACGCCAATTGGGGACGCATCGTGATGGCGGTTGGCAAGGCTGGCGAGCCGGCCGACCGCGACCGGCTGTCGATCTGGTTCAATGGCATCCGCGTCGCGCACAGAGGCGCCCGGGACCCGAACTACGACGAGGCGGAAGTTTCGAACGCAATGAAAAACCAGGTCATCGAGATCAGGGTCGGCCTCGGCCTCGGTCACGGACGCGACCGGGTGCTGACCTGCGATCTGACCAGGGAATACATCGACATAAACGCCGATTACCGATCCTAAGCGGGATGCGTTCAACATCGCCTCCTGCTCGGATCTCTTTGATTTCAATTGATTTCAATTTTGATCTTGATTTGATCGCCTGCTACTTTTCGGGATCACGCGCCAAGCTCAGCGTCAGCCGCATCGGGAGGGGTGAAATCGTCGCAGCACCACCTCCGGGTTTAGATAGGCCTCCTGCCGCTCGACGCTCCAGTATTTCAGTTCTTCCAGCGCAATTGGCGCCCCGGTCACGGCGCAGCGCACGAATGCCCCCGGGCGGATAACCCGGAAATCGCCATCCAGGAACCTGATTTCGGCTTCGCCCGCGGAGGGCGAGTTATGATCAAGCCGATTGAGCAACGAATTCCTCCAAGCAAGTCACGGATGGCGCAACCACAGCCAACATAGTGATTCCGTGCGCATCTTCAAAGCGCCTTCAAATGGACCGGAAGCAAGCGCGCCGCAAAATCCTTCTCCCGTCCTGGGCAAAGTCATCTGGCGCGGCAAGCGTTCAACTTCACCGTGCGGGCTGATCTCAATACAAGGACGTTGCGCTATCTTCCGCCATCGGGCGAGCAAGGGATTGTCTGTGGACGGGGGCTCGCGCCTGAAGGCGAATGGGCTAAAACAGCGCTGGGCAGTTCGGGGGAGCGGAGCGCATGGTCCCGAAAAGTTGCAGACTTTTCGGACAAGATGACACGCAAAATCACTGCCTATCCGTCGTCGAGCGCAGTCCGCGACGGAGACGCAACAGGGAACCTAGCGGGAGGCGTTTCAAGTTGAACGCATCGCGCCCGAGGGATGATTGCCTGATGAAAGAAACACTCGGTTTCGGGCTGGCAGCGGTGTTCGTGTTCGTCACGGCGGGCGCGCTGCGCGCGCAGGATTTCACAGCCGGCAAAACGGCGGCCCAGCTATTCAGCTCGGACTGCCTGGCCTGTCACCGCTCGACCGCCGGTCTTGCAAAGACTCGCGATGCTCGCACGCTCGCGGGCTTTTTGAGGGAGCATTATACCACCAAGCCGGAAACCGCCGAATCGCTGGCGAATTATGTCCTGAGCGGAGCAAGTCCTGCCGTGGCCGATAAGCGTGGCCGCGGGGCTACTGCGAACGATGCCGCGCCAGAGCGGGCAACCGAGCCGTCCGACCGGCATGGGCGGGAGGCCGCAGCGGGCGAAGAAGGCCGCGGTACGATAAAACCTGCCGAGGATCAGCGCCGACGGCGATCGCCAACCATGTCAGGCGATGGCGAGAAGCCGCATGTTCCGCAGGTTCAGGCTGCTTCCCGGCGCGATGAGACAGCGCCGCCTGCAAACGTCATTGCCTCGCCACCGACCGAGCCCGGGCCGGCGGTTGCATCTCGCGAGGTACCGCGCGCTCCCGTTCGGGAAGAAAGCCCGCGGTCTGACCCCGCCTTGAATGCGGGGAACAGCGCAGTGGCGCCGCAACTCGACCCGCTTGCGAAACTGAAAGCATATGCCGCGCAGGGGCTCGACATTCAGGGCACCGCGATCGCGGTCGGCTCGTCAACCGATAAAGACCGGCAATCACCCCCAGGCGCCCCCGAATCGGCAGCACCTGCCGAAGAACCGGCAGCCGCCGCCGGCGCCGCGGTGCCGACGGATGTGCCGGATCTCCCGGCCGCCCCTGGGTCGCGCGCGGCGACGGCTGCATCGGCTGCACCAGGGGCCTCTGCTGCGCCGACCGCGGCCGCAGTGCACCGCGGCGCGGGGCCGTCCACGGGCGCCGCCCCGACTGCGGCAGCTTCGCGAGTGCCGCCTGCAAGACCACGCAATCCGGCGGCGAGGGTCGCCCCTGGCGCAGCACCTGCACGCGCTGCTGGTGCTGCCGCAGTCCCCCCGCCCTATTCCCCGCAATAGAGCGGGACCATCCAGATGGAAGCGCCTCGCGGTTCCCGCTGATTTACGCACGGTCTTTGTCTGAAAGGTCTGCAACTTTTCTGGACCATGCGCGGCAGACCGTCTGACGAACCCGCCGCCGCCCGCCGCTTGCGGGGCAGATTGTCGCCAGCTCATTTGAAAACCGGCCCAGCCTTTGCCACATTTGACTAGAGCGGGATGCGTTCAGTTTGAATCGCATCCCGCTCTGGTTCGGAGATTAGGTTGAGATCGATCCTTGTCCCGACGGCAGGCGGCAATTCAGACATCCCGGTATTTGCCACGGCACTGGCCGCCGCGCGCCCGTTTGCCGGCCACCTGCATTTCCTGCACATCCATCTTGGCGCCGGACAGGCCGCGGCGAATATTCCCCACACCGATTTCGCGGTTGGTGCGGCGCTCGCGCACGCGCTCACCGATATCGAGCGCAGCGCAGTCGGGCACTCCGCCGAAGCCCCGCGGCATGTCGCGGATTTCTGCGCCCGTTCTGGAAATCGAGATGCGCGACCACCCGGGCAACGGAGATTTCGTCACGGCGAGTTGGAGCGTCGGGGACAGCGACGCCTTTCGCTACATCCTGTTCCGTGCTCGACACCATGACCTGGTCGTTGTCGGCCGCACCCGGCGGCCGCATGGGTTGCCAGAAGATTTCGTCGAACGCCTGCTGCTTGGCTGCGGCCGTCCGGTCCTCATCGCCCATAGCGCGCCGCCGCGCACGCTGACAGGCACCGTCCTGGTGTGCTGGCGCGAGACCGCCGATGCGGCGCGCGCCGTCGCCGCGGCAACGCCGCTGCTCGCTCATGCCAAACGCGTGATCATCGCAACGGTCGCCAAAGATGCCGATGCCAACGCGGCCGGCATCGGCGATATCGTCCGGCAGCTCGCGTGGAGCGGAGTTCGTGCAGAATCAACCGTCATTCCGCTGCGGAGCAGTTCGACATCGCGCGCGCTCGCCGATGCCGCCGATGACTGCGCTGCCGATCTCATCGTGCTCGGCGCCTATGGCCACTCGCGCACGCACGAGAACTCTGTTCGGCGGCTGCACCCAGTTTTTCGTGCATAGCGCCGATCGGCCGGTGTTGATGGTGCATTGACCCAGCAACCCTCATTCAGGGACCGGTGACCGCGCCCGCTGACGCGTCAGCCGCGTCTGCGCGGCAAGTCGGATCGGCGCATTGGCAGCGCCGAAGCCGCAATAGCCGCCGCGGCGCTCCACGATCTCGAAGAAGAACCGGTCTTCGAACGTGCGCGTGTAGGCTTGCAGATACTCGGCATCGCCATCGCGTTCGTAAAGAATGCTGTGGGCTCGCAGATCGGCGATCCGTTCGGACGACAGATCGGTCTTGGCTTCGAGATCGTCATAGTAATTCTCGGGGATCGCAAGCAATGCGACGCCGTTCGCCGTGAGCCGTCCGATGGTCGCCGCGAGATCATCCGTTGCGAACGCGATGTGCTGGACGCCCGAGCCGAAGGTAGCGTCAAGAAAGCGTGAGGATTGCGTTCGGGAGGATTGGGACGCATTTAGCGCGATCCGCAGCGCGCCGTCGGCCGACTGCACCACCTGACTTTTCACGAGGCCGCCCGGGTCGAGCACATCCTGCTCCGCCGTTTTCTTGAGATCGAGGAGCGAGGTGTAGAACAATACCCAGGTCAGCATTTCTTCGTAATGCATTGATTGCGAAATGTGGTCGACCACCGTGAGGCCGGCACTTGTCGTCGCGGCGGCCTCTCCCGTGGGGGCGAACTCGATGTCCCATACCCGGCCGAGCTCGGTTTTAGGGTCGGTGAAATAGACGAGGCTGCCACCAAGGCCGCGCACCGCCGGGATTTCGAGTTCGCCAGGGCCGACCGCCTGACGGAACGGCCGCGCCAGCAGCCGTTCGGCCCGGTTGAGGGTCGCGGCCGCATCCTCGACCCTGAGGCCGATGGCGCAGACGCCGGTTCCGTGGGTGATATTGAAGGAATGGGCGAAGCCCTCCTTCTCGGCATTCACGACCATGTTGATCGCGCCCTGGGACCACCGCGTCACCGCCTTCGACTTATGGACGCCAGCCCGCGCAAAGCCGAGGCTTCGCAAGAGTTTTTCGAATGCGGGCGTTTCGCGCTCCTCGATCGCGAACTCGATGAATTCGGTGCCAAGGCAGCGCGACCGCACCGGCAGCACCGGAATGGTCGGCTCGGCTCCGGTACGTGCACGCAACTGATCGAGCAGGAACAGCAGCGATCGTTCGCCGTCCACCGCAACGCTGCGCGCGGACCCGGCGCGGAACTGGTCGTTGAAAATCTCCAGTGACAGCAGGCCGTCGTAATCGATGGCCTGCAGCGCCTCCATGAAATCCAGCAGCGGCAGGTCACCCTGTCCCGGAAAATTGCGGAAATGCCGGCTCCACGACAGCGGGTCCATATCGAGGACCGGGGCATCGGCGAGTTGGACCAGGAAGACGCGATCGCGCGGAATGGCGCGGATCGGGTTGAGGTCGGTCCTGCGGGCGAAAATATGGAAGCTGTCGAGCACCAGGCCGATCGCGGGATGGTTGGCGCGGCGCACCGCCTCCCAGGCATCGCGATAATCGTGAATGTGCCGACCCCAGGCCAGCGCTTCGAAACCGACGCGGATGCCATGTTTCCCCGCGCGCTCGCCGAGCGCGTGAAGGTCGGCCGCGGCCCGGTCAATGCCGCCCAGGCTCGCTGGCGACACGTTCGAGCACACGAGAAGCAGGTCGCAGCCGAGTTCGGCCATCAGGTCGAACTTGCGTTCGGCGCGGGCGAAGGTGCGTTCGCGGGTATCTCGCGGCATGCCCTCGAAATCCCGGAACGGCTGGAACGTGATTATTTCCAGTCCCAGATCGGCGACGCGGCTGCGTACGTCGGCGGGCGTTCCGTCGAACGACAACAGATCGTTTTCGAAGATTTCCACGCCCTTGAAGCCGGCCGCGGCGATGGCGTCGAGCTTCTCGGCGAGATCCCCGCTGAGCGATACCGTTGCGATCGAAAGCTTCATCGTGCGCGCTCCCGCGGTCTCCATTCAGGCCGTCACACGGGCGTGGGTACGGCGGAACGGACGTTCAGACAACAAGTGAGTCATCGGGGGCGGCAACTGTGCCCCTGGTGCGCCGGCAACTGCTCCGCCATAATCGTGCAAATAAGACCTAGACCGTTCGCGGAGCCGCGCCTTGCTTGCCTGTGTTCGCTATCCCGCGGTTGCTCTGGTTTTGGCATGCGGGTTTTGTTCCGGCTCACTATGGTCCGCGACGCGGGCCGCCGCCCAGGATTATCCGACCCGACCGATCCGGCTGATCGTCGGCTTCGCCGCCGGCGGCACGACGGACTTCATGGCGCGGCTGGTCGCAGAGAAGATGCGCGCCCCGCTTGGTCAGCCGGTGCTGGTCGAGAACAAGACGGGTGCCAACGGCGCGCTCGGCGCAGAGTTCGTCGCCAAATCGGAACCCGATGGCTACACCTTGTATTTCACCACCGTTGGCGTGGCGGCCGTGTACCCTCATCTTCGCTCCGCCGCACCTTACGATACGATCCGCGATTTCACTCCGGTGGGCCTTGTCGCCTATAATGCGACGATGCTCGTGGTTCGGGCCTCGCTTCCGGTCGCATCGGCACAGGATTTCGCCGCGCTGGCCCGCCGCCAACCCGGCAAGATCGCGATGGCGATCACCGGTCTTGGCTCAGTGTCGCATCTCGGCATCGAACTGTTCCAGGCAGCGGCCGGCGTCAAGTTTTTGGTCGTGCCCTACCGGGGCGGATCGCCGGCAATGACCGATCTCATTGGCGGCCAACTCGATGGATTCTTCGGCGACAGCCCGACCGTGATGACCAATGTCGCGGCCGGCAAGATCAAGGCGATCGCTGCCACGTCGAGCCGCCGCTCCGAGATTTTCCCGAACATCCCGACTTTCGCCGAGCAAGGGTTCCCGGATGTCGTCGCGGATCAGTGGGCCGGCATCCTCGCCCCGGCACGTACCCCGCATGACATCGTGGTCAAACTCAATGCCGGCTTGGCCGCCGCGATAAACGATCCAGACACCCGCGCGCGCCTCGCGCAGACCGGGACCGTGCCCGCGCCCGATACGCCCGAACATTTCGACCGCTACCTGCGCGACCAATTTGCCCATTGGGGACAGGTCATCCGCGACAAGGGAATTTCTGCCGAGTGAGGATTTTCTGCGACAATCAAAATCGAGCATGATCGCCTCATCTCCTGACGCGTGATCGTCCTTGAAGGCCAGTTCAAACGCACCTATGTTCGCGTAGGTTCATCAACCGGTAACAGTGACCATGACCTTTCGAGTTGAGCGCCACTCTGATGTAGAAATCTATATTCTACATGAGCCTAGCAAAGTCGTTTTCCGCTTCGCTGTCAAAGATGCATCGCTTGATAACACTGCGGGTACCCTAAACCCGATCCCGGCAGACGCGAAGCTGCTTGAAAGTGATGCCAAACGGACAGCTATTGCTTTCCTGTTCGCTCGACGTAACGCAGGCCCACGCGTTTAACGTAATGCGCCTTGGGCGATCCGAATTTTTGGCGTCCAGTCGCCTGACAGCTCGGGTGTGCGTGTCGTGCTTCGCAAGCGTATCCTGAAAAACCAAAGGGAGCCGCGAGGCTCCCTTGGCAAGTATCTCCCCTTACGGGGCAACGGACACCCGATTGCTCAGGGCCGCGAACATCATGAATGTAGGGCCAATGGCCCTATTTTTCAAGCTTGAACGGGACGGGGAGCCATTTACCCAGCAATTCAAGGATTTGATTGAAGTCCGTTTCGGGCACCGATGGGATTTTTCCCCTAAATTGCGAGAACCGGCTTGGGGCCACGGTTGAGGGTTGATTGCAAATCGCCCAGGAATCAAAGACCCCTTCGACCTTGATCGAGAGCTTGCAGGCCCAGGGGTTCTGTTGATTGTCCGGCTCTGTCGAGGTCGGAATTACGAGGCAGGGGCCGTGCAGCCGGTTCCTGTAGGATATGACAACCACCGGCCGGGTCTTCCACATTTCCGGCAGATGCGCATCCTGCCAGAAATCACACCAGTAGACTTGCCTGATCTTCGGCGCGGCGATGATCCTTGGCTTTACCCACGGCGGCTTTTGCGGTGTTCGGTTTTCGTTGACCATCCCCTACCCTGATCAATTTGACAGATACCGTTTGCCCAGGATGATCTTATTCTGCGGCGTCAGCGTGCGCATTCGTCCCCATGCCCAAATAAAGCAAAGGCCGCTCGGGATTGCTCCCTTGCGGCCCTTGGGCCGACAGCATGCTGCCGGCGGGTTCACCCAGCGTATAATCTACCATCTCGCGTCTTTCAAGATGGATACCAGAAGCCGTTGAAACAACGGGATAATTCTCGATTGTCCGGCTTCCTGTGACATTGGGGTCTCCCCTCGCCTGCCGGCTCGGGCGGGCTGCGAGTGTGCAAAGCAGCAGGCAGATTGCTGCCAAGCATCGAACCAGTTATTTTCCTGACAGCCCCAATCGGCCGCCTATTTCAACAAGTAGCCAAAGCGCTGGCGCGCAAGCCTTGCCTCCTGCGGGGACGGCGCATTCACCTTCGGGTACTTGTCGCGCCAATGCCAAGGCCGGCAGGCGTCGATAATCGCACGGCTGTTGGTGAAGTCGCCGCGCGCCTTGCGCTCCGGCTCGATGCGCGCATCAAGCGGCGTGCTCCAGGCATTGCGGATGATGTCGATCGAGGTGGCAGGATCGGAGCGCGTCAGCATCGCCCAGATCAGCTCCTCGAGGTTCGACACGTCGATATCCTCGTCGGTGACGATGACATAGCGGCCGGCATAGGCGCCGGCATGGCAGGTCGCGGCGACGTGGCCCGCCTGCGCAGCATGGCCGGGATAACGCTGCTTGATGGCGACGCCGAGCAGCAGCCTGGCGGTGCCGATCTCATGCGCCCAGGCCGCCACGACGTCCGGCACGCCGGCCTTGGTGATATTCTCTCGCACGATGCCCGAGCGTGTCAGCGCACGATAACGGCCGAGCTCGTCCGGCGGCCGCTGCGGGGCGCAGCCCAGCAGGATCGGATCGTTGCGGTGGTAGATGGCCTTGATATCGAGGACCGGCTCGTCGCGGACATCGCTGCCGTAATAGCCCATCCATTCGCCGAACGGCCCTTCCGGTTTCATATTGCCGGGCTGGACGAAGCCTTCGATCACGATCTCTGCGTTGGCGGGCACCGGCAAACCGGTCACGGGTGCGCGCACGAGGTCGACCGGGGCACCGCGGATGCCGCCGATCACGTCATACTCGCAGACGCCATACGGGACCTCGCTCGACGCCATCAGGAACGACATCGGGTCGCAGCCGACCACGATCGCGACCGGCATCGGCTCCTTGTCCGCCTCATACTTGTCGCGATGGATGCGGCCATGCTTGCCGGGAGAGATGTAGAATCCGACTGTCTTCGCGTCATGGATCATGACGCGATAGGTGCCGCAATTGATCCAGCCTTCCTCCGGATCGCGGGTCACGTTGAAGCTGCCGGTGCCGATATAGCGGCCACCGTCGCCGTGATGCCATCTCGGCGTCGGGAAGATGTTGACATCGACATCGTCGCCCGTGATCACGTTCTCGAACACCGGGCCGTCATTGACGTAGCGCGGCGCGATGCGCTTGAGGTCGGCCATATAATGAAGGCGGAACGCCTCGCTCAATTCGAGCTTCGACAAATGGGTGGGAAAGCCGAGCGTCATCTTTTGGCGCGCGCCGCCGAAGAAATTCACAACGACCTTGCTGCCGGGGAGCGTCCCAGGAATCTCGGAAAAGACGACGCACGGTGCATTGGCATCATGGGTCAGAACCTCGGTGGCAGCGCCGATGTCGCTTTGCCACGACAGGCCTTTCGCTTCGCGCACCTCGCCGAGCTTTTTGGCCTCTTCGATCCACTCCCGCAGGTCCGTGAACAGGATGTGCGGCTTCATCTCCGATATGGATCGCGTGGGGGCGCCGCCGCCCTCTCCCGGAGAACCGACGCCCGCCACACCGCCCGAAGCCGCCCCATGTTCCGCCATCGTGATGATCTCCCGAGCCATGCGCGGACGGCGCAGCGTCGCGCACCCAGTCACCGTCACGCAGATTTGCACACAATTACGACGAGGCGCCAGCGGACCGGCCGAATCGCCGAAAGCGGGGGGTTGGCATGTCGGCAGCCGCGTTGGAAGGTCGCCCAAGCGGCCCGAGCAAATCCCTTCCGCGTCTTTCCAGAACCGGCGTAGAACGACGTTGGACCAGAGGAACCGCTATTGGGCAATTACCGGATCACCGTCGATACCGGCGGCACGTTTTCGGATTTCGTCGGTCTCGACGAGGAGACCGGCACGATTGCGATTGCCAAAGTGCCCTCCACCCCGGACGACCCTTCGCGTGCCATCCTCGACGGCATCGAACGACTGACGGCTGAAAGGTCGGGCGCCATCGTTTTCTTTTGCCATGGCACCACGGTCGGGACCAACGCTCTCCTTGAACGCAAAGGGGCCAAAACGGCGCTGCTGGTGACTGAAGGCTTTCGCGGCATTTACGAGGTCGGCGAACAGGCGCGACCCTACGGCGCCGCGATTTTCGACGTCATGTACGACCGGCCCCCGATGCTGGTGCCGCAAAGCCTGACGGGAGAAGTCCGCGAACGCGTCGACTATCGCGGCGAGGTGCTGACGCCGCTCGACAGCGACGCGCTGCGGGAAACGCTTCGCGAAATCGGCCGCGAGCAGCCGCAATCCATCGCAGTGTGCCTTTTGTTTTCGTTCCTGCATCCCGAGCACGAGCGCGATGTGCGCGCCATCATTGCCGAGGAATTGCCCGCTTGCTGCGTCTCGCTGTCCTCGGAGGTGTTGCCGCAGATCCGCGAGTATTACCGCCTGAGCACGACCGTCATAAACGCGTATCTCGAACCGCTGCTCGCACGCTACATCGCCAGCCTCGATCGCCGGTTGGAGGCAGCCGGCGTCGCCACGCGCCAGAAATACGTCATGCAATCGAACGGCGGCATGGCGAGTTTCGCAACCGCGGCACGAATGGCCGTGACCACCGTATTGTCGGGGCCGGCCGGCGGCGTGACAGCGAGCGTCGCCGTCTCGCGGCTCGCCGGTATCGCCAACCTCGTCACCTTCGACATGGGCGGCACCTCTTGCGATGTCGCATTGATCAGGAACGGCGAACCGGCGCTCGCCCATCGCGGCAAGATCGAGAGCTACGACATCGCCGTACCCATGATGGACATCACCACGGTCAGCGCCGGCGGCGGGACCATCGCGACAGTGACTCCGGTCGGGGAACTGCAAATCGGCCCGACGAGCGCCGGCGCTGTTCCCGGTCCGGCCTGTTATGGGCGCGGCGGCGAAATGGCGACCATTACCGACTGCAATCTCGTGCTCGGCTATCTGAGCCCGGACAATTTCCTTGGCGGCGGCATGCATCTCGACGCCAACGCGGCCCGTGCGGCGCTCGCGCAGACCGTTGCGTCCCCACTCAGGATCGGCATCGAGGAAGCGGCTGCAGGGGTCATCCGTATCATCGACGTCAAGATGGAGGAGGCGATCAAGGCGATCTCGACGATGCGAGGCCACGACTTGCGGGATTTCATGCTGCTGGCCTTCGGCGGCGCCGGCCCGTTGCACGCCGGCCGCATCGCGCGCAATCTCGGCCTCGCCGAAGTCATCGTTCCGCTCTACCCTGGCGTGTTCTCTGCCATCGGCCTGATGAATTCGGATGTGACGCACGACTATGTGCGATCGCAGCTCGTTTCGATTGGCGAACTGACGCCGGAAGCCGCAAACTCAATGTTCGCGCAGCTTCAGAGCGAAGCAGTGAGCGATCTGCGGCATGATGGGTTCGCCGACGCTCACATCCGTCTCGAACGCGCGGTCGAGATGCGCTACGCGGGGCAGGGCTACGAACTCGGTGTTCCATGCGAGGCAGAAGAACTCGGCGATCTCGCCGCGCTGCGTCGCCGGTTCGACAAGCTGCACCTGTCGATGTTCGGTCACATGGCGCCAGACGCGCCGGTCGAAGTCGTCTCGTATCGCATGCGCGGTATTGGAAAGGTGCCGCCGCCACCGGTGCCGGCATATGAGCCGACCGGATCGACCCTGTCCGAAGCTTTGCGCGAGCATCGCCAAGCCTGGTTCAATGGCGAGAAAATCGCCTGCCCGGTCTACCAGCGCGAACGCCTCGATGTCGATATCACGCTCTTCGGCCCTGCCATTCTGGATCAGTTCGATGCCACCACGCTGGTGTGTCCCGGGCAACAGGCGAGGGTCGATCGATGGAAGAACCTGATCATCACGACGAGCGCACCGTGACGGCCGCCATCGATGCGATCGAGCTGGAAGTGCTCAAGGCAAGCCTTGCTGGCATCGTCCGGGAGATGCAGAATTCACTGTTCCGCACCGGCTTCTCCACGATCATCCGGGAATCCCAGGACGCCTCCTGTGCGCTGATGAACGCGCGCGGGCAGGTCGTCGCCCAGCATGTCGTGCTGCCGCTGCACATCGGTGCGTTTCCGGCTTGTTGCGCTGCGATCATTGAGGAATTCGGCGATGTCCTCGCCGAAGGTGACGCCTACCTGATCAACCACCCCTATCACGGCGGAAGCCCGCATGCGCCCGATATCGCGGTGATCACGCCGATCTTCGTCGAAGGCGCTTTATTCGGATTCTGCGGCAGCATTGCCCACAAGAGCGATATCGGCGGTCCGGTGCCCGGAAGTTGTTCAGGCCAGGCGCGCGAAACCTACAACGAAGGCTTGCACCTCCCGGCGGTGCGTTACCACCGCGGATACTGCGCCAATACCGATATCGAGCGCATCATCGCCGCCAACAGCCGGACGCCGGAGCTCGTGCTCGGCGATATTCGCGGGCAACTCGGCGCCGACCGGCTGGGCGAGAGGCGGCTCGCTGAACTCGAGCGCAAGCACGGCGCGGTCAAGCTGCTGGCCGCCTATGACCGACTGTTCGAGACGACGCGAGAGCGCCTCAAGGCGGCGCTCAGGACATGGCAGGACGGGCGCTTCGAGGCCGAGCGCTTTGTCGATGACGACGGCATCTCGCTGGAGCGCCCTGTGCGCATCCATGTGGTCGTGATCAAGGAAGGCGATGCCATTCGTTTCGATTTCAGCGGATCGGCGGATCAGACCGAGGGGCCGGCCAATGTCCGCCCGCCATTGGTCGAAGCCGCCTGCGCCTACTGCCTGATTTCACTGATCGATCCTCATATCCATATCTGCAGTGGCCTGCTGGCGGGTTTTTC
Organism: uncultured Alphaproteobacteria bacterium; assembly: GCA_963844635.1. Lineage (GTDB taxonomy): Bacteria > Pseudomonadota > Alphaproteobacteria > Rhizobiales > Xanthobacteraceae > JAJPKK01. The sequence goes on along the minus strand of CAWJPD010000003.1, from coordinate 676,348 downwards.
CGTGATCGCTCGCGAGGGCAGCGTGCTCAATCCCCGCTTCCCGGCGCCGGTCAACACCTACAACCCTACCGTGCACGCGCTGATCGACGCGATGTTCGCCGCCTTGAGCCATATCGCGATTGAGACATCGCGCGCCGACGGCAGCGGCAGCCGTTCCATCCTGCTGGGCGGACGCCATACGCGTTCCGGCGGCAGCTATGTGCAATACGAGATCATCGCCGGCGGTTCGGGAGGGCGCGCCGGAAAGGACGGCGCCTGCGGCATCACCGTCAATCAGAGCAATGCCAGAATCGCCCCGGTCGAGATCATCGAATCCGAATTCCCAACGCGGGTGCTGCGTTTCGAACCGATCCGCGACTCCGGAGGGGCCGGCCGTTACCGCGGCGGCCTCGGGATTCGGCGCGAATATCTCAATCTCGAGGCCGCGCGCTTCTCCATTCGCTCAATGAAGCACATGATTGCGCCAAAAGGTTGTGCCGGTGGAGGGGACGGCCGGACCGGCGACATCATTATCAATCCGGACACGGCGAAGTCGCGGCGGTTGCCGACGCGTTACGCCGATTATCCGTTACAAAGCGGTGATATCTTCCGCCTCGACGCCCCCGGTGGGGGCGGTTACGGGCCGCCCTTCGCGCGGGATTCGGAAAAAGTGGTTTCCGATGTGGTCCAAGGCTATATCACCAGAGACGCCGCGGAACGTGATTATGGGGTGGTGACGGTCGAGGGCGAGCAGGGGATCGCAATCGACCTTGCAGCAACAACGGCAAAACGCGGCGGGGCGGGGGGCTGAAATGACGGATCGCGTAACGCCGCGTGCCGGCGTGATCGGCCTCGGCGCGATGGGCCTGCAAATGGCACGGCACCTGGTCGCGCGAGGTTTTGAAACTGCGGGCACCGATATCGACGAAGCGGCAAAGCAGCGGGCTGCGGCACATGGGGTGCGCGTCTGTGCCTCGGTTGCCGAGGTTGCCGCCAGCGCCGACGTCGTCATCGTGATGGTCGCCAACGACGAGCAGGTCGACGCCGTGGTGGGTCGCTCCGGTCTGATTCGAGCGGCTCGCCCCGGCGCGGTCATTTGCATCGCAAGTTCGGTTTCGCCTCAAACATGCCGGGAGCTCGCAAGCCTTGCGGCGAAGCGCGATATCGGTGTGCTCGATACGCCTGTCGTGCTCGGTCAGGACGCGGCGAACAATGGGCAGCTCACCGTCTATGCGGGCGGTGAAGAACGCCAGTCTGGCGTGGGCCAAGCCCGCGCTCGGCGCTTTTGGCCAGAAAATCATCCATGTCGGCCCGGTGGGCGCCGGCCAGATCGCCAAGACATTGAACAACCTGCTGTTGTGGTCCTGTATGTGTGCGAATTTCGAAGTGCTGACGCTCGCGAAAGGACTTGGTGTCGACGTGCCGAAGCTCGTGGATGCACTCGGCCATGGCAGCGGCGCCAACTGGTCGCTGTCGCGGTGGGGCTCAGGCACCGGCAAGTGGGCTGAAAAGGACATGGACGTGGCGCTGCATATCGCCCAGGCTGCCAAGGTTCCGATGCCGCTGTCCGGGCTTGTCGATCAGTTGACGAAAACCATCAACCAGGAACGTATGAGGGCGCTGCTTTCGTAACCGGGCTACCGCGGTCGGCTGGCGCGAAATTCTTCTCCTGCGCACGGCGCATCGCGCGCAATTCCGTCGACGACAGCGGCGACTTCAGCCCGTGCAGAAAAATCCAGGCCGCCGGGCGTCGGGTCGCGAGCGTCACCGCGGCGCTTTCGCGGATACGCTGCCGCGCCAGCGCCTGAGCTGCGACACTTCCTGTCGCATAAAGGCTCGGGCCGAGGCGATCGATCACCGCGATGGGGAGGAGCGAAGCGATCCTGCGCCATTTCTGCCAGCGATGGAAGCTGCGCAAATTGTCGGCGCCCATGATCCAGACGAAATGGACGCCGGGACAATGGGCCAGCAGGTAGCGTATGGTGTCATGGCTGTAGCGGGACCCGATCTCGGCCTCGATGCCGGTCACGTCGATGCGCGGGTGGCGGGCGAGGAAACGCGCCACGGCAACGCGCTCATCAAGCGAAGCCAGTCCGCTCGTGTCCTTCAGCGGATTACCCGGCGTAACCAGCCACCAGATGCGATCGAGCTTCAGCCGCTTCAAGGCGATGAGGCTGGCGGCGAGATGGGCTTCATGCGGAGGATCAAAGGTGCCGCCGAACAGCCCGATACGCTGGCCGCGAACATGGGGCGGAATGCGATAACGCGGCACAATCGATGTGCCCCGGGAAGGATCTCCGGGGAGGCGAGGAGCGCGGCGCGGCATCGGCGTTGAACACCCAGAGCCAGCGTTCCGCGGCACAGGGCTTGTGCCGACCGACACGCAGGGTGTCTTTGCAGTCACGGACGTATTTCGCCCGAGCCTCGCACAACGTATTTGAAAGTCGTGAGCTGTTCGACCCCAACCGGACCGCGTGCATGCAGCCGCCCGGTCGCGATCCCGATCTCGGCGCCAAAGCCGAATTCACCGCCGTCGGCGAACTGGGTCGAGGCATTGTGCAGCACGATCGCGGAATCCACCTCCCGCAGGAATTTTTCCGCGGCTTCCGTATCCGCCGTGACGATGGCGTCCGTGTGATGCGAGCCATAGCGTTCGACATGCGCGATGGCCTCGTCGACGCCGTCGACAACTCTGACCGCGATGATCGCATCGAGATATTCGGTCGCCCAATCCTGCTGGGCGGCGGGCTTCACACCAGGGTCAGTCGCCTGGGTGTCGCGATCGCCACGCACCTCGCAACCGGCCGCGATCAAGGATTTGACCAGCGACACCAGCTGATTGCTGCGGCGATCGACGAGCAGCGTCTCGGCGGCTCCGCAAATTCCGGTGCGCCGCATCTTGGCGTTAAGAACGATCGCCTTGGCCATCGCGGGATCGGCGGCGCGATCGACATAGACATGGCAATTGCCGTCGAGGTGAGCGAAGACGGGAACACGGGCTTCCGATTGCACGCGTGCGACAAGGTTTTTGCCGCCGCGCGGCACGATCACGTCGATGGCTCCGCCAAGTCCGGCAAGCATCATCCCGACTGCGTCACGATCCCTTGTCGGGACGAGTTGAATAGCGCTTGGCGGCAGCCCGCCTTCGGTGAGACCCGTTCGCATCGCCGCATGGATAGCCCACGACGAGCGGAAGCTGTCCGAGCCGCCGCGCAGGATCGCGGCATTCCCTGCCTTGAGGCATAGCGCGCCGGCGTCCGCCGTGACATTGGGCCGGCTCTCGAAGATCACACCGACGACGCCGAGCGGCACGCGTACGCGTTCGATGCGCAATCCGTTCGGCCGTTCCCATGCGGCAATGATCGAACCCACGGGGTCAGGCAGCCCGGCGATGGCCTCGACCGCGGCCGCGATGGCGAGCACGCGCTTGTCATCAAGCTTTAGCCGATCGAGAAAAGCCCGCCCCGCGCCGGCTGCCCCGGCTTCGGCTACATCTTCATCATTGGCAGCGAGGATTTGCGCCCGTTCCGCGCGCAGCGCATCGGCTATCATGCGCAGCGCGCGGGATTTCCCGGCCGGAGCCATGAGCGCAAGCGCGCGCGCCGCCTCGCGCGCTTCGGCGCCCATCCGTCGCATTGACCCGGCGAGATCGTCGCCCCCCTCGATTGATTGCAAAGACAGAAGTCATGGCTTCTTTCAGTGCCGGAAGCCGCCCAAGGCAAGATTACATTGTCCGAGGGGCGACAAAGCCTCCGAATGAAGGGACCGCTTCTCAACATAGCACCACCTATGCGGGCCGGCGAGGCGGGATAGGACCCGCCAAATTTTTGAAGATTTTTCGCTTCGGAAGGAACGATCTTGCCAGTTCGTGGTTTCAGCTCAGTTCCGTAGCATTTGCGTTCTGTTCGTTGCGTCAGTCTGGGTCGTTCCAGTCGGCGTGGCGGCGGCGTATGTCGTTTCGTGGAACGACTTGCCCAGCGTTGGTGTCATTGTTGTTCGGTCCAGGCCTGCTCCGCCGGCGCGGAGCCTGATAATTCTAAGCGGAGTGATTGTTCATGACATCGAAGGCTCGGCTCCCGTCGCGGTTCCCGGTTGGAACCCACTACATCCTGGAAGGCGAAACGGCACGAGGCGGCGAGTTGCGCATCATCTCCCGCTGTGTCGTGTTGCCTAGCGGAGTTCGCTACGACCTGACCAAGCCGGCAACACCGCCGCACAAAAACACGCAGCGAAAGTTGCAGGCTCGGGACCTCTCGCGCCAGGCTGGGTAAGCTCGAGCTGCCCGCGGGCCTACTCGCCGGATGCACGGCTGGGTTTTGCGTAAGGGCAATCGCAGGGTGGCGCTCATCTGCTCTTGGGGCCAAAACCGGGTCGTGCTTTGGCGCGATCCGGCTATCGGCAGCTTAAACGGCACTTGACGAGCGTTTGGCGTGGCTCGGCGATATTTGGAGCGGGTTGCGTTCAGCTTGCAACATCTCCCGCTCTAGCGAACCGCCTGGTACGGACCCGTCAGAGGTAGACGGCCGTCCAGCTGCCAGTCGTGATCCGGCGCCGGAATGTATGGGGAGATGGGGTTGCCGCTGTATGTTGGAATCGCACCGTGCCTCGGCGGCTGAGCCGCGTAAGCAGGGGCAGCGATGATGCTCACGAAAGCTGCGAACGAAGCGATCTTGGCTATCTTGGACATGATCCTGGCTCCTCTGCGCGGCGTCGGGAGGTTCTCGGCCCTCGGGCACCAACGCCGATGGGCGAACCTAAACGAGACCCGGCCCCGCCGTATGTGAAACAGGTCACATGCACCAAAAATTCCTGATTCGTGTCCGCGGCCATCTCGCCGGTCTTCAAAGGCAGCAACCACGTGCCACGCGAGGCAGGCCGCGGGACAATAGTCGAATAGTCGGGCGGCAGGTCGGCACGCTTTCGCCCATGATGCCGAAAAGTTGCGGACTTTTCGGACAAACATAATGCGGAAATCATCAACGCATCCGTCGTCGAGCCCAGTCCGCGACGGATGCGCGAAGGAACCCGAGCGGGAAGCGCTTCAAGCTGAACGCATCCAGCTCTCAGTGTTCTGACTCTGACACTTGATCCCCTTTTTGTCATGCCCCGCTTTAAGCGGGGCATCCAGTAACCCCATGACTCGCATTAGAGAACGAGATTTCAAACGAACTCCGGTGGTTACTGGATCGCCCGGTCCAGGGGCACCCCATCGTTTGGCCGCTGCGGTTTGTTTGACTGCTGCATTGAGATGGCCAAACGATGGGGACCCCGCGCCGGGCGATGACAATGAAAGGGGACTAAGTGTTAGACACGGAACACTAGGAAATGCGCGTTTTCAACGCGCGCAGCCGGCGACGGCTGCCGCGTGCGATCTCCTGCATCCGGGGCCGCAGTGATGTGACGACGGCTTGGGGCCGGATGCGTGCGACCTGCATATTATTTCCACGCCACACGAAGCCATTGCCGTTCAGTGCCTTGATGAAAATCACGGGCAGAAGCAGATCGCGCAATATACCGTAAAGCGGATAGGCGAGCGGCAGATGCCAGCACGCAGCGGCAGCCAGCATCATCTCGCCCCCGTACCATAACACGGCGAACATCAACGCACTTGCCAGCGGCGATGCGCCGTGGGCTTCGGCGACCAGCGCAACTGCAATGGCCGGCAAGATGCCTCCCGTCAGGATTTCCGGCAGGAAGTAGGGCAGGAAACTGGCGCGCCGCAATCGCGCCCAGCGCACTTGCCAATTCCAGACATCCGCCGCAGTGCGCCTGCCGAGTGGTTGGGCAAGCGGCACATCGAGCAGGCGCACTTTCAATCCGGCGCCGCGCACGATCTTGGTTGCGGCGGCATCTTCGGCCACCTCTCGCCCGAGCGCGTGTATGCCGCCCACCGCATCGAGATCGGCACGGCGCCACAACATGGTTTTCCCTTGCGCGAAACCCCAGCCCAGGCTGTCCACCAGATATTGCCAGCGCGCCTGATAGGTATTGAGAAACGCACATTCAAGTTCCGCCCACACGCCGACCGGACGGCAGCCGATCGGCGGAGAGGCGACGAGCCCGGTGTCCTCGCGCCAACAAGCAAACAACGATCGGAGATACTCCGGCGGCATCAGAACGTTGCTGTCAGCGATCGCGATCCAATCATGCGCCGCGTGGCGCCAGCCCTTCACCAGGTTGTTGAGCTTGGGATTGGGGCTTACCCGGTCGATACCGACCAGGAGCTTGGCGTTCACCGCCGGGTACGCGGCCATGAGGGAGTTCACGAGCGGTACCACCGGATCGTCGCTCCGGGCGACGCAAAACAGAACTTCGTAATCCGGGGCGGCAAGTTCAAACGTTGAAGTCAGGGTCTCGATGACGTGGTTGTCGATGCCGCACAGCGGCCGCAGCACGCTGACCGCGGGACAGGACGGCGCCGACGAACCCCGGGCGTCCGTGATTCGCCGGAATCGGCAAAGCACGATGGCAATGCTGGCGAAGTAAATCGCGGAGGTGGTGACGGCGAATGCCGCCAAGACATGGGATGGCGTCATCAAATCGGCACTACGCCGAATTCCATGACGAACCCGTGACTCGCGTCACCGAACTTCCAAATCCTTTACAGCGACAATTCACAGCCCATCGTCGGCGTCATTGTCCTGCAATGGAAAGCATTCAAAAGCGCAGTGACGGAATGAGGGGAAGCACCATCTCCGTGACGACGATTGATAGCGGGGCATTTCGATACCGCGCACTTTTCATTTCCGACGTTCATCTCGGCGCCCGAGGCTGCCAGGCCGAGCGCCTCCTCGATTTTCTGCGGTGGCACGAGGCCGACACGATCTATCTCGTCGGCGACATCGTGGACGGATGGCAACTGCGATCCAACTGGTACTGGCCGCAAGGTCATAACGATGTCGTTCAAAAGCTGCTGCGAAAGGCGCGCAAAGGGGCGCGCATCATTTACTTGCCCGGCAATCATGACGAATTCCTGCGGGACTATTACCGGAACTCACTTCGGTGGAATCGAGGTGACCGAGACCGCAATCCATGAAGCCGCCAACGGCCGGCGCTATCTCGTCGTGCATGGCGACGTCTTCGATATCGTGGTAAAGCACGCGCGATGGCTCGCGCTGCTTGGCGACAGCGCCTACGAGTTCGCGATTTTCATAAATCGATACTTCAATTTGATCCGGCGCCAACTCGGCTTCACCTATTGGTCGCTGTCGCAATGGGCCAAGAAAAAGGTCAAAAATGCGGTGAATTATATTGGCGCCTTCGAGCAGACGCTTGCGGCGGAAGCGCGCCGCAGTAACGTGGACGGCGTCATCTGCGGGCATATCCATCACGCGGTCATTCATGACGCGTTCGGCGTCCGCTACATGAATTGCGGCGATTGGGTAGAAAGCTGCACCGCGCTGGCGGAACGCGACGACGGCGAATTTGAAATCATCACGTGGACGGATGCCGAACGACTGGTGTCGACGCGGCCAAGTCCGCAAGCAGAGCCCCACGACAATGCGGGGATCGCGGCGTAGCATCTCGCCGCGGGGCACGCGCGCTTCTCGGACCTTGTCGCGGTCGGGAGGGAGTGGCTCGCAGCGTCACGCATCCTTTTCGGGGACATCCCCCGATGGGAGCTGCATGAGGGGCTGTCCAACACAGATTGCTTGCCCCTCGTGGATGTTCTTGCACATCCTGAACCCGCGGGGCGCCAGCACAAGAATGGTCGATCCGTGCTCGAACCATCCCATTTCCTCGCCTTTTCGCAGCACCGCTCCGCTCGTCAGCCCGGTCGCCATATTGTTCCTGAGCCTGGGCGCGCCGGGCAGAAAGGATAGGTATATGCCTGCGACCAGGACAGCCGCGACGGGCACCAGCGTGACGGCGTAGCTGCCGTTTGCAAGTATGGTACACACCACCGCGCGTTCATTCCTGCAGTACAGCTTGTCGATTCGCTTTAGACTCGGCGGGTTGACGTTCCAAACGTCGCCGGGGATGTAAGTCACCTCGTCGACCCGGCAGTCGTGCGGCGCATGGAACCGGTGATACATGCCGGCGGTCAGGCGCAGCGTTACATACAGCCCATCATGATGACGGCGAACCAGTCCATCATCGAGAAGTAAATCCTGCAGCGCGTACCGATGACCTTTTACCTGATAAAGTCTGGTTCCGGCGATGCGGCCTGATGCACCGATGATCGCATCGCAAGGACTGACCAGGATTTCCGGATCGGGATCGATCGGACAACTCCCGGGCCTCAGTTTGCGGACAAAACAATCATGGAGGCTACGAAACTCGACGGTGGCGGCTTCGCTCAAGTCAACATCCGAGAAAAAGCGCCAGACGCAGATCGACACGTCGCGAATCATTGGCTGCTCGATCTTGCTGAACCAGCCCATAAACCGGGTAAGCCGCCGCCGCGGAATTCGGTTGGTCAGCAAGAAATTGAGGCGTTCCTGATCCAGCAACGACTGAACCCGTCTCCTGAGCGTCATGCGATGGTTAAATCCCTGCGTTAAGGCCCACGGATGCTCGGGCGAACCGGAACACGGCTGCTGCGGTTGCGCGGCATCGCACTCTCCATCATGCGGGTCCCACGGTTGCAGCTCTCAAAGGCGAAGCACCGATCTCTGGCTGGTCACGCGCGAATCGCAAAATTCGTTGCGTCGCTGGTGCCCTATTATTCCTACACGGAGGCGGAATTCTTCAGCGTTGACGCAGCGCCTGCCGATATCGTGGCGATGCGGCGCGCGGCGCTCGAGGGATTGTCCGAGCTTTATCGAACGCGGTTCGCGAAAACCGCTGCCGTGACCGCCGAAGCAATGGGCGGCATGTCCGATCTCCAGTTCACCGCCGCCTATCGCGTGCCATTCCAGTTCCGATCCGTGCTGGGCCGACATTTTGAACCGAGCGCCTTCTTGGCGTCGGCCGACGGTAACCAGGTGACCGATCTCGACGGCAATTCGCTCTATGACCTCACCGGCTCCTATGGGGTCAATGTTCTCGGTTCCCAGTTTTACAAGGATGCCATCCGGCGCGGTGCCGAGCGGGTTCAGGCTCTCGGGCCGGTCCTCGGTACCTACCATCCGGTGGTCGTCGACAATGTGAATCGGCTCAAGGCTCTGTCCGGTCTCGACGAAGTGTCGTTTCACATGTCCGGGACGGAGGCGATCATGCAAGCCGTGCGGCTCGCGCGCTATCACACGCGACGCCCTCGGATCGTCCGTTTTGTCGGCGCGTATCATGGCTGGTGGGGCGATGTGCAGCCGGGAATCGGCAACCCGATGCCGGCCGGCGACACCTTTACGCTGAAGGATTTGTCCGAGGATTCGTTGCGCGTCCTGCAAACGCGTCGAGATATCGCCTGCGTGCTCGTCAACCCGCTGCAGGCGCTGCATCCCAACACCAACGCGCCAGCGGATTCCGCGCTGATCGACAGCGCGCGGTGGGCCAGCTTCGACAAGAATGCCTATGCAACCTGGCTCGGCAAATTGCGGGCCGTGTGCACTGACAGGAACATCGTCTTGATCGTCGACGAGGTCTTTGTAGGCTTTCGTCTCGCGCGCGGCGGCGCACAGGAATATTTTGGCATCCGTGCCGACCTCGTCGCTTACGGCAAGACGCTGGGCGGCGGCTTGCCCGTCGGAGTGGTGTGCGGACGCAAGGAGCTGATGCAACGTTACCGCCCCGATCGCCCCATCGACATCTGTTTCGCCCGTGGCACTTTCAATTCGCATCCCTACGTCATGGGAGCGATGAACGAGTTTCTTCGCTTTCTCGATACACCGGAGGCACGCGCCCTCTATCGAGACCTCGATCGGCTCTGGAATGACAGGGCAGGTCGGCTTAACGAGCGGCTCGAACGGGAGGGATTGCCCGTCCGCGTCGTAAACCTGTCGTCGATCTGGACCGTCATTTATACCCGGCCCTCCCGTTATAATTGGATGTTGCAGTATTACTTGCGCGCCCACGGCTTGGCCCTGAGCTGGGTCGGCACGGGACGACTGATTTTCAGCCTCGCCTTCACCGACCAGGATTTTAGTGCGGTGGGGGATCGGTTCGTGACCGCCGCCAGGGCCATGCACGAAGACGGCTGGTGGTGGCACGACGGCACTGCGACCGATCGATCGATCAAGCGCCGTATGGTGAGGGAGATGATCGGGCAACGCTTCCCCCTCACGCGCAATCATCTCCTTCGACGTCAAAAAGGCTAGGCCATGTGGTGCTCGACGGCAGCTTCCTCATCGAGCATGGCCGGCGTGAAGGTGCTGTGCAGGGCGGGGTCGATCAGCTCCCCTCGCAGCAGGTAAAGCGGAGATTTGTAGTAGAGCTTGATGTCGTGAAATGGATCGGTGAGGATTTTCGTCGCCCAGGCAAGGCCGCTGCACACATCCTTGATGAAGAACAATTGGACGGTGCGAAACAGGACACCGGCAACGCCGAGCACGAGCCAGATCGCTCCGATATGGCGGATATATCCGGTGGCATCGAGCGCCGGCGTGAATAGGTTGAAATAAGTCGGGTCGAAGAACAGTGGCAGCGGCGACAGCGCCCAGACGGATAACAGTACGACTTTGCGCCTCAGGTTGTAGCCAACCTTGATCTCTTCCTTGTACTCGTGGCTCGCCTGATTGAAGATATCGTAGTCCGTGGGTTCGAAAAAGAAGTGGCCGGTCTGCCTCGTCGTCATCGCCACCAGCCAAGCGACGAGCGCCGACAGGGCGGGGTCCTTTACGATCATCACGTAAGCAAACAAGAAACTGACGGCGCTCACCAGATGGAGAGACTGATTGATCCGGCTGTGATGATAATAGCGGTGGTCGTCCCACCGCTGGACCTTCAGGGTTTCAAGGAAATGGACCATGCGCTTGCTTTGCATCCTGCTCTCCCCCAGTGCTGAAGAGGACGTGGTATTGGCGGATAACGCGGTTGATCACTGAAATAACGAGGGAAACGAGGTCCTGCCCTAGGCCCGCGTCATGCGAGCAGGGTCGCAAGGGAGGCGGGCCGGCCGGGAAGCCGGAGCGCTACCCTGGCGCCGGCTGTCATCAATCTTGGTGAAACGAATCAGGCAGAAATGGCCGAACGGCGGTATTGCCCGCTTTTCTATGAGCTTCACTCCCGGCGCATTGGCCGCCCATTGTGCGTATCGTCCCCATGAGAATTCGGTTCTCCAGCCGAGCTTGCGCGCCGCCGGCATGAACCAGCGCTCGACGGCGCGGCGCAATCCCGCCTCCGCACCCACACGGCTGACCAGGACAATTTCACCGCCGGGCCTGAGGACGCGAGCAAATTCGTCGAGCGTGGCCTCTGGATTGGGAACTGTTGTAATCACGTATTGTGCGACGATCACATCGAAGGAGCTGTCAGGGAACTGGAGATGCTCGGCGTCCATGAGCGCGAGCCCGTCCACGTTCATCAGCTCCAGTTCGGAAACCCGCTGCTGTGCCTTGCGCAGCATCGGCTCCGAAATATCGATACCATAGAGGCGGTTCTTCGCCGAATAACAAGGCAGCGAAAGTCCAGTGCCGACGCCGACCTCGAGAATTCGGCCGCCAATTCGTTCGGCCGCGGCAATCGCAGCTTTACGGCCGGCCTCGAAGATCGGACCGAACACCAGGTCGTAGATCGGCGCCCAGCGTGCGTAGGCTCTTGCGACACCATCCTTGTCGAGGTCGCTCGCCGGAGCCCGCAACACTATTCCGTTCTCTTTCACGTTCGGGCGCTCCTTTGTGACGACCCCTGCAATCTTGCGCCATAAAAGGCGGGCGGCCGGAAGTCGTGAAAATCCTGTTTCGGCACGCATCGGACGTGCCCGATGAACTGCCGCGCGCTATTCTCCCATGAGCAACCGAGGGCGAAGGCGCGACAGGCCTCGCGGGAGACCCGCAAGGCCGACAGGCAGGCCGCGTGCAGATCCTCATCGAGTGACCCGATCGGGTGGGCGCCGATCACGTCCCTGGGACCGGTGACCGGGAAGGCGGCCACCGGAACGCCGCAGGCCAGCGCTTCGAGCTGCACGACGCCGAACGTGTCCGTTCGGCTGGGGAAGACGAATACATCCGCGGCGGCGAGATGCGCCGCGAGTGTCGCATTCTCGAGCAATCCCAGGAATTTCGCGCCGGGAAAGCGGCGGACCAGATCGGGCAGCGCCGGCCCGTCTCCGATGACGACTTTGGTACCCGGCAGGTCGAGTGAAAGGAAGGCCTCGATGTTCTTCTCGATGGCAACGCGCCCGGCATAGGCAAAGATCGGCCGCGCCAATCCGAGATCGATCGCGCGGTCTGGTTTGAAGAGTTCGGTGTCGACGCCACGCGTCCACATCACGAGATTAGAGAAACCGCGCGCGTGCAGCTCGTTTTTCAGCGAGGGGGTGGCCACCATCGTCGCCGCCGCCGCGCCGTGGAAACGCCTCAGCGCCGCGTAGGTCCAGTGCCGGGGAATCGGGACGCGTGCGGCAATGTATTCGGGAAACCGGGTGGTGAAACTTGTGGTGAATGGCCAGTCATGGCGGCGGCAGAACGCGCGAACGGCGCAGCCGATCGGTCCTTCCGTCGCCACATGGATGGCATCGGGCGCGGCTTTGGCGATGCGGGCTTCGATTTCCTGACGCGATGGCAGCGCGATGCGCAATCCCGGATAAGTCGGCACGCCAATCGCGGGAAAGCCCTCCGAGGTCAGGAATGCGATCGTGATGCCAAGCGCGCGCGCCGAATGCGCGAGCGATGTCAATGTGCGGACGACACCATTGACCTGCGGAAGCCACGCGTCTGTTGCGATGAGAATCCGCATCCTTCATCCTTGCGCGATCTCGTGGCGCGCCTTTTCGAATCGCGCGCGAGCATTGCGGTCGGATGTCTCATCTGCATGATGCCGATTTCAGTTATGTGACGCGGAGCTTCTCTTGGTGTGGCTTGTTGGTTTCGTAACCAGTGCAATCCGACTGAACGTCGAGAGTGAATCCCGTGGTGCCGCGTCGGAGGGGGCTGCCGCGATTGGAATCGCGACATTTTTTGGTTCAAAGGTTTGAGCAGGAAGGTCGATTCGGAGCGAAGGGCCGATCAATCCGGTTCACAGAAAGGTTTCCAGGCTCTAAACGGGTTGTGTCCAATCTGCAACAGCACCGCGAAAATGCGTGTGAACACATCATCGGCGCGTTGCAGATCGTGGCAATTCGGGACAATCTCTCGAAACGTGCGGAATGGGAGCGTTGCGACGGGGGGGAGAAACGCAATGAATATTGAACGAAGTTCATTTCTGGCCGGCCTTGCGCTGGTCATCCTCGGGTCGGCACCGGTCATGGCAGCCGATATGCCTCTTCCCACTTATCCGCCCGCTTTCACCTGGACGGGCTTCTATGGTGGCGCCAATGTGGGATGGCACTGGGATTACGCCCACCTCACTGGGTCGGAGGTCGATGATACCGCTGGTTCTAGCGGCCCCACTCCGTACTACTCCGCGGCGCAGTTGGCGGCAGTGAGCGCCGCGTTGCCGGTCACGCTGAGAGAGACCGGCCTCGCTGCCGGCCTCCAATGGGGATACAACTATCAGATCGTTCCTCTGGTGGTCATCGGCGTCGAAGGCGACTTGTCGGGGCTCAGCGGGTCGGCGGGAGCGAACTCGGTGGCTTCATTGCCGGCGTCAACAACTCCAGCATCGATCCCAGCGGGTACCAGTGCCTTCATTAGCGAGACTGCCACTGACCGCTGGATGGCAACCTTGCGCTTGAGGTCCGGGCTGTCATTCGATCGGGCCCTGATTTACGTGACGGGCGGTGCAGCGATGGCACGCTGGAGCCTTACTCCGTCGTATTCTGATAATGCGACGTTCCCGGCATCTGGCGGTTTCAATATCCATGAAGACTTCTTCGGCTGGACGGCCGGCGCAGGCATCGAATATGCTTTTGGTCAGAACTGGTCGGCACGCGTTGAATATCTTTATGCGAATTTCGGTACCTATAAGAACAATTACCAACTGCAGAACGGAACTGCCAGTTGTTCATCTCCACCCACATATGCGAGTTGTGCCTACGTTAACTATTCGGCCCAGCTCTCGGATAATGTCGTCCGCTTCGGTTTGAATTATCTCATCCATTAACGAGCTGGTCGCACGGCAAGTCCAGAGCGGGATGCGTTCAGCTTGAAACGCCTTCCGCTCGGTTTTTTTGAGTTTTCAAATGATCCGTGTCTCAAACCTTTAGCTTCTGCTGCTTCGGCATTGCTTTTCCGGTCCGACCGACGGATTTTGGCGCCCCCAGGGCGGTCCACGACGAGCAGTCACACGGCTCCCGGAGGCGACTTGCGCCGTTTTCGCGCGACAGCCCGTCTTCGCGTAGCGCCCGCCCTTCCCGTCCGCTCAATGCACCGTCGAGGTTTCGGAGATGGCGACGTGAGGCGTTTCCATTGCCGCGATCTTGTTCTTAACGGCCTTCTGCACTTTCTCGAAGGCCCGCACCTCGATTTGGCGGACGCGCTCACGCGAAACACCGAACTCGGCCGCGAGGTCTTCCAGCGTGACCGGCTCGTCGGCCAGTCGACGCGCCTCGAAAATGCGGCGCTCGCGCTCATTTAGCACCGTCAGCGCGTCCGAAAGTGCGGCCCGGCGATGATCCAGCTGCTCGCTTTCGGCGAGCACGGATTCCTGGTTTTCGCGCTCGTCGACCAGCCAGTCCTGCCACTCGCCGGAATCGCCATCGTCACGAACCGGGGCATTCAGCGAGGCGTCGCCGCCAAGCCGCCGATTCATGTCGATAACGTCTTGCTCGGTGACGCCGAGCCGTTTCGCGATCAGCTTCACCTGGTCGGGGCGCAGGTCGCCTTCCTCGAGCGCAGAGATGCGGCTCTTGGCCTTGCGCAGGTTGAAAAACAGCTTCTTCTGATTTGCAGTGGTCCCCATCTTCACGAGCGACCACGACCGAAGGATGTATTCCTGAATTGCAGCCTTGATCCACCACATGGCATAGGTCGCGAGGCGGAAGCCCTTTTCCGGCTCGAACCGCTTCACCGCCTGCATCAGGCCAACATTTCCTTCCGAGATGACCTCGGCGATCGGGAGGCCATAGCCGCGGTAACCCATCGCGATCTTGGCCACGAGGCGCAGATGGCTGGTGACAAGCTGGTGCGCGGCGGTGCGGTCGCCGTGCTCGCGCCAGCGCTTCGCCAACATGTATTCCTGGTTCGGCTCCAGCATCGGGAACCGGCGGATTTCATCAAGATATCGCGACAAGCCCGATTCGGCGGTCGGGATCGGCAACGCTGAGGATTGGGCCATGACAGCGCCCTCCATGGTTTTCGCCCCCGGATCGGCGGGCGTCGGGCTCGGGCCGCTCATCAAGCCGGCAGAGCCGTGAAGGTATTGCGGCCGGCAGTGCCGGACGCGGGGTGAATCATACACGCCAGATTGGGGCAATAATAGCGGCCCGGCGTCACTTCGCCGTTAGGCTGGATGCTTGCGGCGGTGGACCGAAGAATGCCGCGTCGAACCGCGGCAGCGTCCGAAGCCGTAATGGGGCCAAGTTCCTGTCCAGCCTGACGATGGCTTTCACTGCAAAAAACGCGGCTTGGTCGCGATCGTTCCATTCCGGAGCGCTTCGCGAAGCCGGGCAAGGTCGGGCGGCAGTTCGGACCGGAACACCAGCTCTTCCCCCGTTCTTGGGTGTTCGATAGCGAGTAGATAGGCATGGAGGGCCTGTCTGGGAAGGGCCTCGAGCGCAGCGCGAGCAGGTGAGGAAAGCAGCGTTGCCTTGGTCTTAAAACCCGGGCCATAGGTGTCATCGCCCAGCAAGGGGTGACCGGCCGCTGCAAGGTGAACGCGAATCTGGTGCGTCCGTCCGGTTTCGAGCCGGCAGTCCAACAAGCTCGCCACCGGCGCGGGCAAATTGCCGCGATAGCGTTCGAGAATGTGCCAATGGGTGACCGCGGCGCGTCCACCGGTCCGCACCGCCATTCGCTCGCGACTGCGCGGATGTCGGTCGATTGGCGCATCGATCACGCCGCGGGGCAACTCCGGCGCGCCCCAGACAAAGGCGAGATAGCCGCGCTGGAGCGGGCCGGTGCGGCCGTGGTCGGCAAATTGCGCGGCGAGCGCGCGGTGGGCGCGATCGTTCTTTGCAACGACCAGAAGGCCGGTGGTGTCTTTGTCCAGCCGGTGGACGATACCGGGTCGGCGCACGCCGCCAATTCCGGAGAGCGAATCGCCGCAATGGGCGATCAGGGCGTTGACGAGCGTTCCGGTCGGGTTGCCGGCGGCGGGATGGACCACGAGACCGGCCGGCTTGTCGATGACGATAAGGTCGTCATCCTCGTGGACGACCGTTAGCGGTATGTTTTCTGCGGCCGGCTTTGCGGGTGCGGCCGGCGGCACCGTTACACAGATGTCATCAC
Organism: uncultured Alphaproteobacteria bacterium; assembly: GCA_963844635.1. GTDB lineage: Bacteria > Pseudomonadota > Alphaproteobacteria > Rhizobiales > Xanthobacteraceae > JAJPKK01. The sequence goes on along the minus strand of CAWJPD010000003.1, from coordinate 660,002 downwards.
CTGCATTGACGCGATGCCCCGGATCGCGGATCGTGCGCGCGCCGATCGCGACATGCCCTGCAAGGATCAGGGTTTTCAGGCGCGAACGTGATAATCCGGTGAGCCGGGCAGCCAGCACACGGTCGAGCCGTTCGCCAGCTCCCGCCGCGCCGACCGAAACCTTTTCCAGCCGCGCCAAATCATCGCTCATGACAAATCCAGTGATCGCCGACGAAGATTTGAGCCCGGCGCAGGCCCGCATCGTCGCGCGCATGCGCATCCTGATGCTGATTTCCGCTGCCACCACGATGATCGGCATCGCCGTGGTCGCCGGCGTGATCGGCTATCGCATCATGCGCGGCGACGGAAGAGTTTTGCGCGGCGACCAAAGCGGTTTGAGCGGTCTGCGTCCTGAACAAAGCTCTGTTGGCGGCGAAGGCAGCGCTCCCGTAGAGGCGACCGCGCAGTTGCCGAAGGGATCACGCGTCGTCGCCACAGCGGCCGCCGGCGACCGCATCATCGTCACGGTCGATTTAGGTGGCATGCTGGAGGTTCGCACCTTCGATGCGCGCACGTTGCGTCCGGAAGGTAGGCTGCGGTTCGAGGTCGAGCCGTAAACTGGCTGCCGTCGCCCCGAGACTCGCGCGGGCTGCGGCGCGGATTTTGATAAGCGTTCCCAGGCATCCGCTCGCGCGTGATCATGCTATCGTGGGTTGTTTGATGACGATCCATCCGGGGCGGCCGATGCTCAACTCCCTCCGACGGCGCGATATTGTCATGTTAGCGGCAGGCGCGGCGGCATGGCCGCACGGTGTGAAAGCACAGCAGCGGACGCTGCCGATGATCGGGTATCTTCACGCTGGAACGGAAACCAAGGGACAGCAATATTTGATGGCTGCATTTCAGCAGGGTCTCAACGAGCAAGGATTTGTTGCCGGACGAAATGTCGAGATTTTGCATCGGTGGGCCGAATTCGATATGAGCGGTTGCGGGACTTGGCGACCGACCTCGTAGATAGCGGGGTTGCCGTCATAGCATCCACAGGCGCCCTTTCCGCCGCTCGCGCAGCCAAGGCCGCAACCACGACAATCCCGATTGTATCCACATTTGGCGGCGACCCCGTCGATGATGGTCTCGTCGCGAGCCTCAACCGCCCCGGGGGCAATGTCACAGGCGTGAGCTTTCTGACCAATGCCCTGATCCAGAAGCGTCTGGAGCTGCTCCACGAAGCCGTGCCTTCGGCACTTTCAATTGGCCATCTCGTCAATCCGCAAAACCCCGTTGGAAGAGATCAAACGCGCGAAGCGGAGATTGCGGCGCGCAGCCTTCGCCTGCGTATGACGACGTTGAATGCGAGCACCCCGATTGATATTGATGCGGCCTTCACAACTCTCGCTGACCAAAAGATTGGTGCGCTTTTGGTGGCTCCCGAACCTTCATTCGTGCCACTCGGCGAGCAGCTCGCATCGTTGGCTGCGCGTTACGCGGTGCCGGCAATCTATCCCCAACGCGAGTTTGTTGATGCCGGGGGCCTCATGAGCTACGCCTCCAGCACCGCTGATGCCTACCGCATCGCAGGCACCTATGTCGGGCGCATTCTAAAAGGCGAGAAGCCCGCCGACCTGCCAGTGCAGCAATCGACCCGCATCGAAATGGTGCTCAACCTCAAGACCGCAAAGGCGCTCGGCATCGAGGTGCCGACGGCCACTCTGCTGCGGGCCGATGAGGTGATCGAATAAGTCGGCCGGTTTGATCGGCGGGATCAGCGGGACTTTCCCATCCCCGTCGCCGCGAAGGCATCATCCTCCATTCTTGATCCGCTACAGCGGGATCGTTCAGCTTGAAGCGCCTCGGTCTCTTTGCACATCCGTCGCGGACTGCGCTCGACGACGGATGCGCGGTGATTTTGCGCATGATCTTTATCCGAAAAGTCTGAAACTATTCGGGATCATGCGCTATTGCAGCTTCAGCTGCGCAACCTGCGCGCACTCATCGGCGACCTTAAAATAGCGCTGGACGGCGTCTTGTCCGAGATCGAACGGGTGAGGTTCGCCTGGTAGCCGCGCCGCAATGGTCTTGATCTTCGTCACCGCATTATCGAACTCGGAATGGTTCGACATGATGATACGGGCGTTCATGTCGGCGGAGAGCCTTTCCATCTTGCGCTGCGAGGCGATGTAGGTGTCGAAGTGCGAAATATCGTTGACGAAGTTGAACGCCGTGCCGCCGGAATAGGCGACCGTGATCGGCATCCCATTGTCCTTGACCTGGAAAAACATCGACACCGTTCCGGGCGTGTGTCCGGGCGTGAGGACGAGCTTCACGCTGACATCGCCGAGCGCGATCTCCGCGCCGTCCTGGGCAACGATGTCCCGCCGCGGCTTTCCGTTCGGGTACTGGTTGACGGATTTCTCGATTGCATCCCAGTCGGGGCCGCCCATGACGATGCGGGAGCCGAAGCGGTCCTGCATCAGCTTGGCGCCGCCGACATGATCGCCGTGGGCATGCGAGATGATCACGTATTTGACGGCCGCCGGATCCAGCCCGAGCTTCCTCAGGCCGCCAACGATCGCCTCGTCGGAGGCATACTCGTAAAGCGTGTCGATGAGGATGATCCCTTCGCTGCCGGTCAGCGCCCAGGAGGAATGGAATTTGGTGCCGACAAAGTAGAAGTTGTCAAAGACCTTGGCCGGCGCGGTGTACCAGGTGGCGCGCGCGGGTGGCGGAGCTGGCGCAACATCGGCTCCCGGCGCTGTCTGCGGCGCGATGCAGATGCGGGCGAGAAGGCCGGTGAAATCAAACCCGGCCGCCCGCTTGGCAACAGCGAGATGAGCCTCGATCGCGCTCGACGCCGGCTGCGCGTGAGCCCCCGCCACGGAGACGGCGGAGATCCCGACGAACGCGGCAAAAACTTGTGATCTCATAACCTCTCCTCCCGCTTTGGTCCGGCGCTGCGGATGGTCTCGTGTCGCCGATTTAGAGCCTATTCCGAACCAATTGAATCACGCGCAGGGTGGGCAAAGGTGGCCGCAGAAGTCTCAGTCGATATACGGCATCGCATCCGCCGTGCCTACCGAGAACGAATTTCACCAAAGCCATGCGGGTCAAAACGGACCGCGTGGGCACGGCGGAACGCGCGCTCAGTCGAAACTGTGAGACCTCGACCGCCTTTGCCCACCCTGCTCCAAGTTGATCGGGACATGCGCCGGTTTGACTAAGGCCTCCGCGCAACATAGCAGTCACAATACAGGCGGCGAAGGGGCCTGAACGTACACGCCATCGCAGCGGCAGAGGCACAGCGGCAGAAATGCAACGCTCGTCGCAGCGAACAATTGCCGCCTGTCCCGCTGCGTCAACACTCCTAAACCTGTATCGGACCGATATAACTCCGTCCGCCGTGCCGTTTCTTTAAAGTTCTCCATCTTCGCCGAGGGCAAGGGTAGCGAGGGCTTTCGGGGCCAACACCTGGATGCCGCCGCGCATGAGCGCGATGAGCTTGCGTCTTGCAAAGCTCTGCAGCTGCTTGTTGACGCTCTCGCGCGTCGTGCCGAGCATCTGGCTGATCTCGCGCTGGGTGATGGCGAGCCGAGCCTTGTCGGCCGCCGTATTCTCGTCACGCAGTCGCGTCAACAGCCGTGCCAGCCGCGCCGACAGGTTGAGAAACATCACCTCCTCGAGATGCGCGGAAGCCACGCGAAGCCGCATGCACAGCAGTTCCACGAGCTTCATGGCAACCTTCGGCTCTTCATGCACGAAGGCAAGAAAGTCGCGCCGTTCGATGACCAACAGTTCGCAGTCGGTGAGTGCCACGGCGTCCGCCGTGCGCGGCTGACCGTCGAGCAGCGCGATTTCACCGAAAATCTCGCCCGGATAGATCAGGTTGAACGTGGCCTGGCGACCGTCGATGGACGGCACCATGATTTTCACCGTGCCACCGCACACGGCAAACAATGCCGTGCCGGGGTCGCCCTTGACGAACAGCGTGGTGCCGGCGTCGATCTTGCGTTTGCGGGAATAGGACGACAGCTGCCGCAGTTGCGCGGACGCGAGTTCGCCAAACACCGGATGCGCGGCGAGCAGCGCCGCCCCATCAAGCGGTGGAGGCTGCGCTCGCGTTTCCATCGGCGTCGCCAAGGCACTACCCTCCGGCGAGTGAAATGTCGCCTCTCGCCGCCCAAATCAGGTTAAAGCCGCTCAAAACCGGTTAAATTTTCCGCCAGAATATCTCAGCGATGCAAGCCGCAATCAAGCCGGCAAAAATAATAACGTGAAAACAATAGCTTGACTTATCGGGGCTAGGGATAATCTCCTGCTTTCACAGCAATTGTCGTGGTGGCACGACGAGCGCGATTTGATACCATGACAGGCGCCACCCCATGCAAAGAGGCGAGGATCGCACCGATCGTTTCACGCAAATAGCGGGATTGCACACATACAGGCAAAGCCTGAAACTTTCCTGGGATTATGCGACGGCATCGCGATCTTCCGTCCATTGAAACGAGTGTCGGCAAAGCGGCAAGACCAGCACGCTCGATCGGCGAACGAAGGTCCACATGCTACAGCGAAGCGACCCGATCAGCAGCGACAACACCGTCCTTTCGCAGATCGCACACAAGAGCGGCTGGCGACAGATCAGCGGGCCTTTGTTCCGGAAATATGTTGCCCTGTTCCTGGCGGTTGTTTGCGTCGCGTTGTTAAGCAACGGTCTGTTCGAAATCGCATTCTCCTACAGTGAACACAAGACCGAGCTGGTCCGTATTCAGCGCGAGCAGGCCGAAGGCGCCGCGGAAAAGATCAGTCAATTCATCAAGGAGATCGAGAGTCAGATCGGCTGGACGACGCAACTGCCATGGTCGGCCGGCACCATCGAGCAACGCCGCTTTGACGGTTTGCGCCTGCTGCGCCAGGTGCCGGCGATTACCGAACTCGCCCAGCTCGATTCCACCGGCAAGGAACGCTTGCGCGTCTCGCGGCTCGCAATGGACGAAACGACAAGCCAGGAGATTTTCGCCGACGACCCCAAATTCACCGAGGCGATGGACAAGAAAGTCTACTACGGCCCGGTTTATTTCCGGCGAGAATCCGAGCCCTACATGACGATGTCGCTTGCCGGCACGCGCCGCGATGCGGGTGTGAGCGTCGCGGAGGTCAGTCTCAAGCTGCTGTGGGACGTGGTTTCCCAGATCAAGGTCGGCGACCGTGGCGAGGCCTTTGTCGTCGATGCCGGGGGCCGTTTGATCGCGCATCCGGATATCAGCCTGGTCCTGCGCAATACCGACATGACGCGGCTCGTGCAGGTGCGCACCGCCCGCACGCCGGGGGCCGAACCGGTGCAGGAAGGCGAGGATTTGCGCGGCCGCAACGTGCTCACCGCCTATGCGCCGATCGCGCCGCTCGGCTGGCTTCTCTTCGTCGAGCTTCCGGTCGAGGAGGCGTATGGGCCGATCTACAATTCGATCGAGCGGTCGGGCGCCATCCTGCTCGCCGGCCTGACGCTGGCCTTCCTGGCCGGCGTGTTCCTCGCCCGCCGCATGGTGGTTCCGATCCAGATGCTGCGGGCCGGCGCGCAACGGATCGGCAGCGGCGACCTCGGCCAGCGCATCTCGATCAAGACCGGCGATGAGCTCGAGGGGCTTGCCGACCAGTTCAATGACATGGCCGACCGGCTGCAGGAATCCTATTCGGGCCTCGAACGAAAGGTCGAGCAACGCACCCACGAACTGAGCGAGGCGCTCGAGCAGCAGACCGCGACAGCCGAAGTGCTGGGTGTGATCTCAAGCTCGCCGGGCGAGCTTGTCCCGGTGTTTCAAACCGTGCTGGAGAACGCGACGCGCCTGTGCGAGGCCAGATTTGGCACCATGATGCGGTATGAAAACGGCGCCTTCCGCGTGGTGGCCATGCACAACCCGCCACCCGAGTTTGCGGAGTTGAGGGAGCGTGAACCCGTGCTGCGCACGCACCCGCAAACAGCCGTCGGACGTCTCGTGAGCACCAAGAAGCCGGTTCACATCACGGATGTCGCCGCCGAGCCGTCCTATGACGATGCCAGTCGCGCTGCAATCGTGCATCTTGCCGGGGCGCGAACCTACCTTGCGGTTCCGATGCTCAAGGAAGGCGAATTGATCGGAGCAATCGGCATTTACCGACAGGAGGTGCGCCCGTTCACCGACAAGCAGATCGCGTTGGTGGCAAGCTTCGCAAGCCAGGCCGTCATTGCCATCGAGAATGTCCGGCTATTAAACGAATTGCGCGACCGTACCGACGACTTGACGCAATCGGTCACAGAGTTGCGTGCGCTCGGCGAAGTCACGCAGGCCGTCAATTCCACACTCGACCTCGAGACGGTGCTCAGCACCATCGTCGCCAAGGCGGTGCAGCTCTCCGGCACCGAGGCGGGAACGATCTACGTGTTCGAAGCCACCAGCGGCGAATTCCTGTCACGCGCCAATTACGGCATGACCGACGAGTTCATCGCGTCGCTGAAATTGCAACACTCCGACCTTTCCGAAGCCGTCGCGCGCTCAACGGAGGAGCGGCGGCCGATGCAGGTCGCCGACATGCGGGAGGAACCGGCCCTGCCGGCTCAGCAGGTCGTGCTGCGGGCGGGCTATCGGGCGCGGCTCGTGGTCCCGCTGATCGGGGCCGAGGGCGTGGTTGGCGCGCTGGTCGTTCGCCGCAAGGCGCCCGGCGAATTTCCAAACGGCACGGTCGACCTGTTGCAGACCTTCGCGGCGCAATCGGTGCTCGCGATCGAGAACGCGCGGCTGTTCAGCGAAATCGGCGAGAAGAGCCATCAGCTTGAGACTCGCGAGCCAGCACAAGTCGCAGTTCCTCGCCAATATGAGCCATGAGCTGCGCACACCGCTGAACGCGATCCTCGGCTACACGGAACTCATTCTTGATGACATCTACGGTGAAACGCCCGGGAAGATGCGCGGCGTGCTCGAGCGCGTGCAGAGCAACGGCAAACATCTGCTGGGATTGATCAACGACGTGCTCGACCTGTCGAAGATCGAAGCCGGCCAGCTGACACTGTCACTCGCCGACTACTCGATCAAGGATGTGGTCAACAGCGTCTTCTCTGCCGTCGAGTCGCTTGCGACCGAAAAAGGGCTGGCGCTCAAAATCGATCTGCCGCCGGACCTTCCGATGGCGCATGGCGACGAGCGGCGGCTCACCCAGGTACTTCTCAACCTGGTCGGCAATGCCATCAAATTCACCGACGTCGGCGAGGTCGAAATCCGCGCCCTCTGCGAGGCCGATCGCAAGACGTGCACGCTTTCGGTGCGCGATACCGGCCCCGGCATCGGAATTGCGGATCAGGCGAAGATATTCGAGGAATTCCAGCAGGCGGACTCCTCTGCGACCAAGACGAAGGGCGGCAGCGGCCTGGGTCTTTCGATCGCGAGGCGCATCATCGCCATGCATGGAGGACGCATTTGGGTCGAGTCGCAACTCGGCTGCGGCGCAACGTTCTTTGTCGACCTCCCCGTCAACGTCGAGCGTCAGGTGGACACCGCATGAGCAGGCGCATTCTTGTCGTCGAGGACCAGGAGGACAACCGGCGGATCCTGCGCGATCTGCTGGCCAATTCCGGATACGAAATGGTCGAGGCCGGCGACGGCGAGGCGGCGCTGGCGGCAGCGGCCCGCGACCGGCCGGACCTCATTCTCATGGACATCCAGCTGCCGCTGCTCGACGGCTACGAGGCGACCCGTCGCATCAAGGCCGACCCGAATTTGCAGCACATCCCCATCATCGTCGTCACGTCATACGCGCTGAGCGGCGATGAAGTGAAGGCGCGGGCCGCCGGATGCGACGCCTACGTGGCCAAGCCGTTCAGTCCACGAGCGCTGCTCGCCAAAATTCGCGAGTACGTGCCATAGCGCGCGAGGCCGAATCGCGAGGGTCGGTTCGCCTCGCCAGGAAACGACGGAGCATCTTGGGGGGCACGCGACATCATGCACGATCCGCCGCGCATCCTGATCGTCGACGACAACGAGACCAACCGCGACATTCTGGCGACACGGCTCGGCTCGCACGGTTACGAGCTGTCCCAGGCCGCTAACGGCGAACTCGCGCTCGAAGCGGTGGCTGCGCTGAAGCCCGACCTGATCCTGCTCGATGTCATGATGCCGAAGATCGACGGTCTTGCCGTCTGCCGCCGGCTCAAGAACGACCCGACCCTGCCCTTCATGCCGATTATCCTTGTCACCGCCAAGGCAGACAGCAAGGACGTGGTGGCGGGACTCGAGGCCGGTGCGGACGAATATCTCACCAAGCCGATCGACCAGATGGCGCTGGTCGCACGAGTGAAGTCGGTGCTGCGCATCAAGAGCCTGCACGATCAGGTCATGGCGCAGGCTGCCGAACTCAAGGGCTGGAACAGCGACCTCGAGGATCGCGTCGCCCGCCAGCTCGGCGAGATCGAGCGCATGAATCGCCTGAAGCGGTTCCTGTCGCCGCAGATCGCCGAAGCGATCCTGTCCTCGGGCGATGAGCATATCCTCGCGAAGTCATCGCAGAAACATCACCGTGCTGTTCTGCGATCTTCGCGGCTTTACGGCCTTTGCCGAAACGGCAGAGCCTGAGGAGGTGATGTCGGTCCTTGCCGAATATCATGCCGTGCTTGGCGCCCTCGTCAGCAAACATGACGGCACCCTTGAGCGCTTCGCCGGGGACGCGATCATGGTGCTGTTCAACGATCCGCTCCCCTGTGCCGATCCGAACCGCCAGGCGGTCATGATGGCAATGGACATGCGCGAGAGCGTTGCCGCGCTTGGGGTGAAATGGCGGCGCCTCGGTCACGAGCTCGGCTTTGGCATCGGCATCGCCAACGGCTACGCCACGCTCGGCCGCATCGGCTTCGAAGGCCGCTTTGATTATGCCGCGATCGGTACCGTCACCAATCTCGCTGCGCGGCTGTGTGACAGCGCAAAGAACGGCCAGATACTGGTCGACAGCAAAGTGCAGGCCGCAATCGAGGAGACGATCGGGACCGAGCCGTGCGGCGAGCTTTCGCTCAAGGGCCTCCATCGCGCCGTGCGCGTTTTCAATGTCCGCGCCGCCTCGTCCTCCGACGCTTGATCCGGCGAGGCACTTCGCGTGACACCAGGCTGCCCATGGTCGGGTCGCCTGCGAAAAGGATTCGTTCGGTCCGCGACAGCGAACGCCAAAACGTAGCGCATGATCCCGTAAAGTTGCAGACTTTTCGGACAAGATCATGCGCAAAATCAACACGTATCCGTCGTCGAGCGCAGTCCGCGACGGGTGCGCAGCACAGAACCGAGCGGGAAGCGATTCAAACTGAACGCATCCCGCTCCAGGCATCCGCGCCGTATTGCCGGAACGCTCGAAATCTCTGCGGCCCATGTGAACTGCTTCACATACCCACCCGCCCGAGACGCGTAACCTGCGCAGGTGGGCGTTGGGGTCCGGCGCGGTACGCGAAAGGCCCACGCCACGGCATAAGGAGCAACGCCATGTTCACGAAGCGCCACGTCGCATTGATCGCAGCACTCGCAACCGTCGTCGCCGCCCCCGCCTATGCCGCGCACCCGGCGAAGCAGACGCCGCGTGTCACCAGCGCGTCTGCGGCAACGCCGATCACGGCAGCCCAGGCCCACGACTGGCAGCTCGACGGCCGCCTGCCGCTTCCAGGACCTTCGTTCGCGAATTAGCGCATGATCCCGTAAGGTCGCAGACTTTTCGGACAAAGATCAACCCAAAGTCACCGCGCATCCGTCGTGGAGCGTAGTCCGCGACGGATGCGTAAAAGGCAACCGAGCGGGAGGCGATGAACGTTAAAAGCCTCCCGCTCTAAAACGGGGCAAGAAACGAAAGCAGCTTCTTCGCTCCTGCGGAAGAAGTTTGCGTCGTCGTTGATGCCGTCGTGGGCAACGTGCCGCCTTACCCTCCCGAGGCACCGAGAATCCGCGACGGCATCGGCGCGCCAGAGCAAGACAATTTGAAGGGCCCACTGCGGCAGGCGCCGAGCCGCCGCGATGCGAACCCCCTGTACACAAAACGGCGGCATCCAATCCCGCATCGGCTCGACTCCGATTGCACTTTGCCGGGGATTTGTGCGGGGGGTATTGCCCGAACGCAACGTTTGACGAAGAGCTCCCTATTTCCGATTTGCAGGATCGGCCACCGCGACGGATAACCGGGCCGCAACGAACAGGCATCGGGGCGCTTGCATGGTCCATCAATCCCCGCGGAGTGACCCGGCGGGACAGCCGGCACCGCGCTCCGGCATCGTGTGGATCGCGTCCTATCCCAAATCGGGCAACACCTGGACCCGTGCCTTCTTGCACAATCTCGCGAAGCTGATGAGCGGAGAGACGGAAGAGCAGGACATCAACGAGATGGCGCGCTTCTCGACATGGGAGATCGACAAGCAGCGCTATGCCAGGATTTTCTGGCTTCGAGCCGGACAACGACACCCACCGCGGCGAAATCGCTGCCACCCGGCACGCCGTTCATCAACAGATCGCGGACGAGGTCGATGGTCTGGTCTTCATCAAGACCCATAATTGCCTCGTCATGGACCGCGGCCATTCCACCATCAACTTCGCCGCAACTGCGGGTGCGGTCTATGTCGTCCGCAACCCGCTGGATGTGGTGATTTCCTATGCCCATCACGGCGGCAAAACGATCGACGATTCCATCGAGTTCGTGTCGATGACCGACTGCGAATCGCAAGGGAGGCCTAACGCGGTCTACGAAGTGCTTGGCTCCTGGAGCCAGCATGTCTTGAGTTGGACGCGCAATCGCCACCCCGCCCTGCATGTGGTGCGTTACGAGGACATGCTGGACGACCCGGAAGAGACCTTTGCCGCGCTGGCGCGGCACCTGCTGCTCCAACCAAGTTCCGCGCAGCTCGCCGAAGCCATCGAACGCTCGTCATTCATCCGGCTTGCCGCGCAGGAACAGCGGAAAGGGTTTCGCGAGCGCCCCCCGGACGCCGACCAGAATTTCTTCCGGGAAGGCCGCGCCGGTCAATGGAAGGACGTGCTGACACCTGCGCAAATCGAGCGAATCGTAGCAGCCCATGGTGAGCAGATGCAGCGCTTCGGCTATCTGCCGCTCGCTTGAGCCCATGCGGCTTGGGCGTGCGTGAACGCGTGCTCGCCGAAGCGTAATCTCCCTTAAGGGCCTAAGCGGGATGCGTTCACCTTGAATCGGTCCCGCGCGATCTCTTTTGCGCATCCGTCGCGGACTGCGCTCGACGCCGGATGCGTTGATGATTTTGCGCATGATCTTGTCCGAAAAGTCTGCAACTTTACGGATCATGCGCTATATCGCGATGCTCTGTTTGGCCCGACGCAGATCGGCAACGAAGCCGGCGAACTCGCGCTCCTTGTCGCCCTCATCCTTGATCCGCAGCAGGTACGAGGGATGGATGGTGACAAAAGCCGGGGTGCCGTCTTCAAGTGGATGGCTGCGGCCGCGCAGATCGGTAATCGTCGCCACCCGGCCGAGCACGCTGCGGGCGGCGGTCGCGCCGAGCGCAACGATCACCGCGGGTCGCACGATCGCCCGCTTGAGCCACCACCGGCAGCGCTCGATCTCAAAGGCATTGGGGCGCTTGTGCAACCGGCGCTTGCCCCGCATTTCATGTTTGAAATGTTTCACAGCGTTGGTGACAAACGCCTCATCGCGCGGAATTGCCGCCTTTTCCAGGGCCTGATCGAGAATTCGACCGGCGGGGCCAACAAACGGCTTCCCGGCGAGGTCTTCCTTGTCGCCTGGCTGTTCGCCGACCAGCATCAGGCGAGCGCCGACGCGGCCCTCTCCGGGAACGACCTGGGTCGCGGCAGCAAAGAGAGGACAGCGCGTGCACTTGGCTTCGGCTGCATGAAGGGCGTGGAGCGTTTCAACCTCTCCTGCCGCGGCATCGGCTTCGTGAGCGACGTAGGCTGACATCTCTTGCTCGCTCCTGATCTGACCGCCTCCGCTCCCCAGCATCTTTTATCTATCGCCTTTGCCGGCTGTGATCGCCGAGCGCGACACTCTTCGCGCGTGCACCCACTGCCAGCTCAACGCTGCGACTGATTTCCAAGAAGCCATCCGATCAGAACGGCGCTGCCCAGTATGAGCGCGAGTTGGGCGCGATCGCCGCCCTTCACTACGTCGGCAGCGCGCTCGATCGCCTCGCTGGTCGCGCCCCGCGCGGCGACGCGAAGGTTGCTGAGCATCTCGTCGACGACGGGGTCTCCGACACTGGGGTAGTTCACGAATTTCGAGAGCATGAAGGCAAGGGGCTCTGCGAGCTCATTCGCGGAGGCGTCGGCTGGCGCGGCCGGCCAGGTCCGGTCGCGGACCGGAGCTGATGGCGGGACCGCGGAGGCCATCGACGCGGGCGCAATCGTTTCCCTCACAGGAGCGCCAACACCGGCGCCGAATTCGGCGCCATCTGTAGAGCCGACTCCGCCAACCATCGCACTTTGATCGGACAATGAAACAGGTCTTTCGCCTGTCAACTCCTTGCCCTTGCGAGCGACAACGACGGCAAGGGTAACCGCGACAATGACGAGAAAACCGCTGACCACGCCGAGACCAGCATAGGGACCGTAATTTTCGGCGGTCCACCAATAAAGCGCGAGCAGACCGATCCCGAGGGCACAAACAGCGGTAACGGCTGCGAGTGCCGACAGGACGGCGATGATCGCCGCCTGCTGCGCCACCTCTTTGACATGGCCGGTCGCCTCGTCAATGCGCTGCTCGAGATCGGCCTTTACGGCCTCGATCTTCGCCGGGACGTCGATCCCGAACAGCTTGAGAATCTTGAACAGCATTGCGGATGGGTTCGACCAGGACCTCTCACACCCTCTCACACCCTCTTGCGGCCGGCCAGCCCGATCAGCACGCCAATCAGCAACGCGCCGGCCATCGCGCCAATCGGATTGCGGCGCGCAATGCCTTCGATCTCCGACGCGATGGTCTTGGCCTGGTTCGAGGCGGCGGCAGCCATCTCGGCGCCCCTGCCGGCGATCTCGCCGGCTATCCCGCTGACTTGGCCGGCGACGCTGGCCGCGGCGCCGCTCACTTGGCCGGCGAAATCGACGGCCGCATCGCGGGCGGATTCTGCTGCTTCCCTGCTGGCATGCGAGATGAAATCCGCCAACGTGTCACGCAGGCCGTTCATGTCGGCGCGCAAAAACTCAATCTCGGACACCGTCGCTTCCACCGCGCCGGTGGCAGCCTCGGCGACCGCGTCGTCATGGGGCCTGGTGGGGCCTGCATGTCCGTTGTCCTTCGCGTAAGCCCCGCCGCCGGCGGACGGCTTCGATTGTGAACGGATACGGTTTTCCATTTTTGCCTTCCTTCCACTTCGTCGATCGCAGGCCCGAATCACGTCAATGCGAGCGCGGACGCCAGAACGCCCGCTCTCGTCTGTTGATCGCCAACTACCGCATCATGGGAACCGGTCCTTGCTCCTACCCGGCCATACGTTAACGGGCAGTCCGTAAATGGGCCACGTCGTGTCAGTGGTGCCAGAACAGCGCCAGAAGGATGATGATCGGAATGGGGATCCCCAACAGCCACAGCAGCACGCCTCGGCCAAAACCCATTTTAACCTCCGTTTTTTCGTTCGCACATCGTGAATTGTGTCTGGCACTAGAACGTAGTGGGCGGGGTGCGGTTCCATGTCCCGGTTGGGCCGCTCGGTTTTCTCCAAACGCGCGGTGCCGTGAGCAACTGGAGCGGCTGCGGACGGCAAACCGCGAGGAGACCGAGAAAATGATGTTGATCAGCCGGCGAAACCCGCCGCAATTGTTGAGTTGACCGCCGGCCAGCTTTGGTACGGAATTGGATTTGACGAAAAGCAACTTGACGTTAATTGAATTTTCAGAAACTGCGGCGTTCGGAAAATGATCCGCCGGATTGCGGCGGCCACGCCTGTTGTTCAGGGTTCTTTCGCGATCAGAGCTTCCAATCTGGCGAGAGCCAAGCGTCTGAGTTCGCCTTCGGCGTGCGCCGGCCCGGCCACGCAGGCTTCTACGCCGGTCGCGCCGTCAATGGCGGCAACCTTCGCAGAACCGCCGATTCGCGTAATCTCGAAATAGATCTCTCGATGAGACCGCGTCGAATTGGTTGTCATTCGCCGATTCTATCACGTCCGCATGAAAGCCCGTCACACACGCAGGGCGCGGCTGGCGCAGCGAAACCCATCGCCTCGCCGAAGTGACAACCACGCGCGCCGCCCCGCGCATCGGCGATTCACAGCCGATAGAGAATCTGGTCGGTCCAGAAGCGTTCAAGCCTATGAAGGGCTTTGTTCAAAGTGGTGAACTCTTCCGAGTTGATGCCCCCCAGTTGCTCCACCGTTCGCACGTGTTTCTGATAAAGCGCCTCGACGATGGCGCGCACGTCGCGGCCCTTTTCTGTGAGCTTGATCCGCACGGAACGACGATCGACCCGCGAGCGCTGGTGATCGAGAAAGCCTATTTCGACGAGCTTTTTCAGGTTGTAGGACACGTTCGAACCGAGATAATAGCCACGGCTGCGCAACTCGCCGGCGGTCAACTCCCTGTCGCCAATGTTATAGAGCAGGAGCGCCTGCACCGAGTTGATGTCGGCGCGGCCGCGACGATCGAATTCGTCCTTGATGACGTCAAGCAACCGGCGGTGCAACCGCTCCACCAGGGTGAGCAATTCCAGATAAAGGGGCCGAACATGCTCGAAACGCTGATCGCGTTCCGCGGAATCGGCTGCCTTGGTGACTGCCTTCATGTTTGCGCCTTTCAAATTATTTTCGACGGAGGACCCTGTTTCCGACCGTCGGATTGCACGTTAGCGCAAACGCTCTAAAGTCCGCTTAAACAACACGATGAAGAGCAGGTTTATGGACCAACCCCAATATTGGTTAGTTCGTTCATCGGGCCGATACCAAGCCACAGCCTTGCGTTCTTGCAACTTGAGTAACGTGTAACGTGCCTTGCGAGCGAGCGTAAACGTTTCAGACATTCCCCGAGGGCAGGTGGTGGCGCGTTGGTGCCGCGCTCGGAGTCCTTCCGTCAAGGACCTGGGTTAGCCTGCCGTAAAGCTCTCCGCCGTCATTCCGGGACGGCGTGGAGCATCGGGTCCGGAACCCAGAAACACACACACCGGTTGGGGGCCTGTATTTCGGGTTCGTCTATCGCACGACAAGCGATATCTGGCCGCAGGCTTTTCGGCGCCGTCTTGGTCGCTTTGGCGAATGCTGCGTCCACTCACCGGATACGGAGACGTTCAGCCACCGCGCAGAAACTCAATTATGCCAGAAAAATCCTTGCCCGAATGGCCGTGGTTTGCAAACAGCGCATAAATCTCGGCCGCAGAGGCACCGAGTGGCGTTGCCACCTTGGCGCCTCGCGCCGCGTCCTGCGCGAGCTTCAGGTCCTTCAGCATCATCGCCGCGCTGAAGCCGGGCGCATAGTTGCGGTTTGACGGTGCTGATGGGACCAGACCCACGACCGGACAGTAGCTCGTCAATGACCAGCACTGACCGGAAGACCTGGAAGCAATGTCAAACAACTTCTGTGCATCCAGACCCAGTTTTTCCGCAAGCAGGAAAGCCTCGGATACCGCGATCATCGACACTGCGAGAATCAGGTTGTTGCAGATTTTGGCGGCCTGCCCGGTCCCCGGTCCGCCGGCGTGAACGATCGTCTTGCCCATCGCTTCCAGAATCGGCCGGGCGCGCGCGAAAGCGGCGTCGGAGCCGCCGACCATGAAGGTGAGCGAGGCGGCTGCCGCGCCGGCCACTCCGCCGGAAACGGGCGCATCGACCATGGTGACACCCGCCGCCTCTGCCTCTCGCGCCATCTCGCGCGCGGTCGCGACATCGATGGTCGACAACTCGATCAGCAAAGCGCCCCGTCGCGCATTCGTGAGCACTCCCGCCGGGCCGCAGTAGACCGCGCGCACATGCTCCCCGGCAGGCAGCATAGTGATCACGACATCGGCGTCGCTTGCGGCAGCCGCAACCGAGCCCGCCGCAGCGCCACCCCCCGCGGCAAATTTTTCGACTGCCGATCCTGCCACATCAAAGCCCGTCACCTTGTGCCCGGCTTTGACGAGATTGGCGGCCATCGGCAGGCCCATATTGCCAAGCCCTATGAAGGCGATCGCGCTCATGCATCCTCCGGCTCTCAGCGCGGATGCTCGCGGGCGGCAAGGACCGCGAGCGCCAGATAGATCGTGATCGCGAGCACGCCGGCCACGATCAGCAGGGCCTGCGTCCCGTAGACCTCGTCGAAGAACACGTGAATGACGATCATCGAGACGGTCGCGGTGAGCCACACCACAGCGCCCCACGGCGCCACCAGCCAAAGACCGACCGCGGCAACAAGGTCGATGATCGAAAAAAACACGGTGGTCGCCTGCCACGCCGTCGTATGCGCCTCGAAGCCGCCTTCCTCTCCGATGAAGCCGCACACCTCGGCCCAGTGATAGAGTCCTTTGGCCAGCGACAGCGTGGCCATGACACGCAAGTAGATCACGAGGCGGCTGGTCCAGCCGGTGTCGCGCACGTTCAGCGCGATCGCGCCTCCATCGTCCTCCGCGATTGCCTCATGGACGGGATCGCTCATGGCAGCGCAAGTTCCGTGGCAAGCGGCGCGAAATGTTGCTCGACCAACGCATCTGCAACTCCGGCGAGGGTCGCAGGTCGCCATTGCGGGCGGTTGTCCTTGTCGACGATCACGGCACGGATCCCTTCGTAGAAATCGTGACCATAGACAACGCGCGAAGCAATGCGAAACTCGGCGCGAAGGCATTCCTCGAACGGCCAAGCCCGGCCGCGTCGCATCTGTGCAAGCGCGATCTTGAGACTGAGCGGCGCCTTGGCGCGGATCGCGGCAGCCGTGGCAGCGGCCCAAGTCTTGGCGGCCACATGGCTGTCCTCGGATTGCGCCTCCGTATCAAGCTCCGCCAATATAAACTCGACCGAGTTCGCGGCAAAAATCCGGTCGATCTCGTCGCGATGCGCCGTGATCGGGCCCCTCTCGCCGTCATCCGCCAGGTGCGTGGCCTCTGCAAAATCCGAAACAATATGCTCGATCGACCCTACCGCGCATAAAGCGTCGGCCAATGCCGAAAGGCGCGGCGAAGCGACGCGATGGGTGGCGAGGCCTGTCGCCGCGGCGTCCGCCGCTCCCATGCGGTCTCCGGTGAGTGCGCAATAGGTGCCGATTTCACCCGGCAAGCGGGGCAGGAACCAGGTCGCCCCGACATCGGGGAAGAATCCGATGCCGGCCTCCGGCATGGCGAAACGAAATTGGTCACCGGCAACCACATGCGATCCGTGAACGGACACTCCGACCCCACCACCCATCACAAGCCCGTCGACGAGCGCGACATATGGCTTGGGATAGGCCTTGATCGCGGCGTTCAGCGCATATTCGTCGCGCCAAAAGGCGATCGCATCTTCTTCACGGCCGGTACGCCGAGCCTCGTAGATATGGCGCAGGTCTCCGCCTGCCGAGAATGCGCGTCCTCCGGCTGCGCTGACCACGACCCGCTCGACCGCCGCATCGCCTCGCCATTCGTCGAGTTGAACCGCCAACTGACGAACCATGCTGTGAGTCACGGCGTTCGAGCGCTTCCGGCCGATTGAGTGTGACGAGACCGGCGGGGCCGCGCCGCTCGAACAAAATCTCCGTCATTGCATCACCGGTCCAGCAGGTCGCGGCTGACGATCAGCCGCATCACCTCGTTCGTGCCCTCAAGGATCTGGTGTACGCGTACATCGCGCAGCACCCGCTCGAACGGATAATCCCGCAGGTATCCGTAACCGCCGTGCAATTGCAGACAACCATTGACGACATCGAAGCAAACGTCGGTGGCAAACCGCTTGGCCATGGCCGCGAGCGACGTAGCCCCGGGCGCGCGGCGGTCGAGCGCTGTGGCCGCGCGCCGCACCATCAGGCGTGCCGCTTCGAGCGCAGTCGCAAAATCGGCGATGCGAAAACGAAGCGCCTGAAAATCGGCGATCCGGCGGCCGAACTGCCGGCGCGAACGCATGTAATCGAGCGTCCGGTCGAGGCAGAACTGGGCGCCGCCGATCGAGCACGCCGCAATATTGAGCCTGCCGCCGTCAGACCGGCCATTGCGATCTTGAACCCGTGCCCTTCCGCTCCGACGAGGTTTGCGCCGGGGACACGGCAGTTCTCAAATATCACCATCGCGGTAGGTTGCGACTTCCACCCGAGCTTGCGTTCCTGAGCCCCGTAAGCCAGTCCCGGCGTGCCCTTTTCGACTGCGATGCAGGAGATGCCGGGCGGACCCGCCTCGCCGGTGCGGACCATCACGAGATAGATGTCCGACACGCCGCCGCCGGAAATGAATGCCTTGGTGCCATTGAGCACGTAATTCTCCCCGTCGCGTACGGCCCGCGTGGCAAGACTTGCCGCATCCGACCCGGCGTCCGGCTCGGTCAGGCAATAGCTCGCGAAATCTTCCATGCTGCACAGGCGCGGCAGCAGGCGGCGGCGAAGCGCATCATCGCCAAAACGATCGATCATCCACGCCACCATATTGTGGATGGAGATGTAAGCCGCGGTGGACGTGCAGCCCTGCGCAAGTTCCTCGAAGATCAATGTGCCATCGAGGCGCCCGAGTGCGGTCCCGCCTACCTCCTCACGCACATAGATGCCCGCGAAGCCGAGGCCAGCCGCACGCCTGAGCGCATCAATCGGAAAGATCGCGCCCTCGTCCCATGAGGCGGCCTGCGGCATCATTTCGGCTCGGGCGAACTCGCGCGCGGTCGCGGCAAACGCTGCCTGCTCCTCGCTCAGCTCAAAGTCCATCAACCCACCTGTTCCGAACACGATTTGCGCAGCCATAGTCAGTTCGCAGGGCGGACGAGCGCCCGTCCCTGACAGCAGTTGAGCGAACGCGAGGCGGCGCCTCCTCTCCCCTTCCACGGATTGATCGGCGGGACAGGCGCCGAACGTTGTGTTTGCTTTTTGAAAGTACCGTGGTCGGGGCGCGAACCGCGCCCCACACGATCCATTCGACGGCGCGACCGCGATGTCAACTTTTCGCAGTGCAAAATCATGCCGTGACGCTACGTCGCAAAGCGAGATTGCGGGGCTGTATGGCGGGCGGCCATCGCATACAAAGACGGCTCGCTCCGACGGATCCGCCCGAACGAAACGGAGCTATCCGAGCGAAATGGAAGGATGACGGTTCGATGCAGGATCAATCCGTCCTCGACAAGGCGCTGGTTTCTTGGACCTCCGCCCCGTCTTCTGCCTCGCCTTGCCTTCCCTCCTACCGCATGGCCTTTCTGCTCTATGTCGTCGGATTCGTCGTGCTGTCATGGCCGTGGGCGTCCGGCGCCGTGACCATTCCCTGGGACGCGAAAGCACAATTCCAACCAGAACTGCAGTTCATGGCAGCGTCGCTGGCGCAAGGGCAATCGCCGTTCTGGACACCGAACCTTTTCGCCGGCTGGCCGCAGATCGCCGATCCGCAATCGCTGATCTTCTCGCCGCTGCATCTTGCGCTCGCCACGCTGGAAGCGGCGCCAAGTTTCCGCGAAGCCGATCTTGTCACTTTTGCCTACCTGTTTGCCGGCGGCCTTGGGCTGATGATGTTCTTCCGCGATCGCGGGTGGCACGCCGGCGGTGCCGTGATCGCGGCATTGATCTTTGCGTTCGGAGGATCGGCTGCCTCGCGGCTCCAGCACACCAGCGAAGTTGTGAGCCTCTCCTACCTGCCGATTGCGTTGTGGCTTGTCGCGCGCAGCCTTGAGCGGGCGTCGTGGCCGGTCGGGATCGCGGCAGGTGCCGTGATCGGTCTCATGGCCATCGGTCGCGACCAGGTGGCCATGCTGGGGCTTTATTTACTCGCCCTCTACGTGATCGGTTGGTGCGTCGATACGCAAGGACGAATTGCCCGCCTCAGGCGGGCAATGTTCCCGCTCATGTCATGCGGCGCCACCGCCGTCATCGTGGCCGTGGTGCCCGTCGTTTTCGCGATGCTGCTCGCCGCCGACAGCAATCGTCCGACGATCGGTTTCGAGCGGGCAGCGCACGGCTCGCTGCATCCGGCGCTGCTGCTGATGCTTCCGTTCGCAGACCTGTTCGGCGCCGCAGACCCCAAGGTCGAATTCTGGGGACCCCCAAGCGAGGCATGGCGGACGGCGATGGGCCCCTCCTATCTGGGCTTGGCGCAAAACATGGGTGAAATCTACTGCGGCATCCTTGCGGTCATTCTCATCCTCGGCGCGGGCATCAGCCGCCGCTTGCTGTTCGCGCGCGACATCCGCTTCTTCGCCGCCGCGCTCGTTCTGACGCTGATCTATGCGCTCGGATGGTACACGCCGATCTTTCGCCTGATCTATGACGCGCTGCCGGGGGTCGACATGTTTCGTCGTCCAGCCGATGCGACCTTCATCGTCGGCTTCCTGATCGCCGTGCTGACGGGTTATCTCGTACATCGGCTTTTGTCAGACAGCGCGCCGCAGCGCCTGCGATCCTACGCCTTGGATTTTGTCATCGTGATCGCGCTGGCCGCGATCGCGGCGGTGCTGGCGCGCAAGGTGAACACCGTCGCTGTCGCCGTTCTCCCAATCGCGACCGGCATCGCATTCGCCACCGCTGCGATCGCGCTTATCGCGGTCGCGCGGCGGATCACGCTGACACGGCCGCTGACCGCGACCGTGCTCGTCGCAAGCTTCACCGTGTTCGATCTGGCCTGGAACAATGCGCCGAACGAGTCGACCGGCCTGCCGCCCTCCCGTTATGACGCGCTGCGTCCGCAGACCGGCAACGAGACCGTGCGGCTGATCAAGCGCAAGCTGGCTGAAGATTTCGGATCGGACCGCCGCGACCGAGTCGAACTCGTGGGGATCGCATATTTCTGGCCGGACCTCGCGCTGGCGCAGGGGTTCGATCATTTATTCGGTCACAATCCGCTGCGCCTGCACGATTTCGCGCTTGCCACCGGCGTCGGCGACACTGTCGCGGAACCGGGCCAGCGCACCTTCGCCCCGCTGTTCCCATCCTACCGCTCGACCTTCGCAGACCTGTGCGGGGTGCGCTTCATCGTCACCGGGGTGCCCATCGAGCGCATCGACAAGTCCCTCAAGCCCGGTGATTTTCCGCTTCTGGCGCGAACCAAGGAAGCCTATGTCTACGAAAACCCCCGCGCCCTGCCCCGTGTCATGCTGGTGCATGATTATCGGCTCGTCGATTTTGACGAACTGATCCGCGATGGATGGCCCATGGCCGACCCGCGTCGGGTGGTGTTGCTCGACCGTCCGCCGCCCATGGTGCCGGCCGCGGCCGACACCAACGAGGCTTCACCCGGCGCCGATGGCGATGTCCGCATCCTGAATTATGAAAATACCGAGGTCGACATTGAGGTCGACGCCCCGACCGGCGGCTTCCTTGTCGTAAACGACGCTTGGCACCCATGGTGGCGCGCCGAGGTGGACGGCCATCCGGCAGAAATTCTCAAGGCCAACGTGCTGTTCCGCGCCGTCGAGATGGGTCCCGGGGTGCACCAGGTGCACTTCGCTTTCGAGCCGCTGCAAGGGGCCTGGGACGAATTGAAGATGAAACTCGCTGGGGCGATGTGATCCGCTACACCGCGCGGCGCGACCGACAAGGGCAAAATAGGCCTGCCGAGGCATGACAACCTTCGCCTGGAGCGGGATGCCTTCAGCTTGAAACGGCCTCCCGCCACGGGCTTCTTCTGCGCATCCGTCGCGGACTGCGCTCGACGACGGATGCGCGGTGATTTTGCGCATGATCTTTGTCCGAAAAGTCTGCAACTCTTCGGGATCACGCGCTGGTCTCAGCGCAGCAAATACCGCACGTGTGATCAGGTAAACCCGCCTTGTCCGAGCCAGCACGCCGATGAACGCGACCGATAGCAGAGCGAAAGCACCGCAGTCGGGGAATTGGGTCGAGGTGTTCGCGGCATTTCTCCGTCTCGGACTAACGTCGTTCGGCGGCCCGGTCGCACATCTCGGGTATTTTCGCGAGGAGTTCGTTGTCCGGCGTCGCTGGCTTGATGAACGCGCCTTCGTCGACCTCGTCGCACTGTGCCAATTCCTCCCCGGACCGGCCAGCAGCGAAGTCGGGATCGGCATCGGACTCAGTCGGGCAAGCTATGCGGGCGCGCTTGCGGCATGGACCGGGTTCACCTTGCCCTCCGCAATCGCGATGGTGCTATTCGCGCTGGGCACAAACAAGTTCAGCGGAATAATTGGCTCGGGAGCGCTGCATGGGCTGAAGATTGCCGCCGTGGCTGTCGTTGCACTGGCGGTTTGGGGCATGGCCGGCAGCATGGCACGCGGCAAGGCGCGGGCGACGCTGACGGCGGTTGCTGCCGTCATCGCATTGTTGATGCCCAATACCGCCGGACAGCTTGCCGGCATAGGCATTGGCGCCGTGTTCGGCGTTTTGTTGTTGCGCGGTGAGCCGAGCCAAACCGCAACGGGGTTCGGCGTAAATATCCGCCCGGGCCTCGCCGCCGGCTGCCTGCTCACCTTCTTTGTCCTGCTGTTCGGACTGCCTCTGGCGGCGGACGCCTTGCCGTTTGACTCGCTCGCGCGACACTCAGTGGCGATGTTCTCGGCCTTTTATCGTGCTGGCGCGCTGGTGTTCGGCGGTGGACACGTCGTGCTGCCGCTGCTGCAAGCGGCCGTGGTGCCACCCGGCTGGGTGACGAACGATGCTTTTCTTGCCGGGTACGGCGCCGCGCAGGCGGTGCCCGGACCGCTGTTCACCTTCTCTGCCTATCTGGGCGCAGCAATGGCGACCTCGCCGAACGGCATTGTGGGGGCAGCGATCTGCCTCGCCGGAATCTTTCTGCCAGCATTTTTGCTCGTGATCGGCACGCTGCCGTTCTGGCATGCGTTACGGCACAAACCGGCGGCGCAAGCGGCCCTTGCCGGCGTTAATGCTGCGGTGGTGGGTGTACTGTTGGCAGCTCTCTACAATCCGGTCTGGCGAAACGCAATCGAAACACCATCCGATTTCGCGTTCGCGGTGACCGCATTGTTGCTGCTTGCAATCTGGAAAACTCCGCCTTGGCTGGTCGTCGCTTTATGCGCAGCCGGAGGCGCTGTCCTGATCACAGGATAGTTGGCCGGCAAACCACAATACCAAGAGTGCGCCAGAAGGAAAAACCTGCTGGCGCAAAATAAACCGGCGATTCGGATCAGCAGCCGGCAATCACGGACGAGCCGCAGAGATGAGGCTTGCCCAATGCGCTTCCTGTTCTCAGCGCCAGCGCTCGTCTCGTCCGCGCCGAATGCTGGATGACCTTCCAGTTGCAGCGACGTTATTACAAGCCTGGCCAGAATAGATAATTGATACCGAACATCACGGTATTGACATCGGTGCTCGCGCTGATGCTCTTAGCCAAATTGTTGTAAAGCTGCTGCGTGCCCTGACAACTTGAGCCGCATGGCCCAAAATTAATGCCATACGTATACCTGAACTCATAGCGGTCATACTCAAGCCTTGCCGTCCATCGGTCGCCGAATGCCCACTCAAGACCGCCTCCAAAGACATAGCCATTCGACCATTGCTGTGCCTCGCCCCCCAGACCGGTAGGGTTGATCGCCGCGAACGTACCAATCCCCCCCGGCAAATTAGAACCAAACGGCCCCAATGGAGCTGACGGCCCCGAGGGGCAATCGGGGGTAGTGGCATTGAAGCAGGTGATTTGGTCCCAATTCCGGTGATAGACAGCCGCGTACCCACCCGTTGCATAGAATAGCAGGTTATTCCAGATAATGCCCGTTCTCGCCCTGAAGCTGACGAAGCCGTCCGTCTCACCTGAGCCACTTGTGCATTCTATTGGGGAGCAGCCCGATCCAGTGCCGCGCAGAAACGACCCGGTGGCATCCGCCTCCAGCCCCAACAGCCAGCCCGGCGTCACCACCCAGTTATATCCCCCCTGGAAGCCACCGGCAAACCCATTGTCGGTTCCCGATGTGACGGCCTGAAGGGCCGTGCTGACCGGAAAGCCTCCGTTAGCGGTGCTGTAAACCTCTTCGGTGTAATGGTTATCGGCCCACCCGGCATGGGCGCCAACGTAGAATCCGCCCCAATCGAATGCGGCCGGGGCCGGTGCTCTCATCGGCATGTCGGCGGCCCACGCGCCACTTGAAATCAAGGCGATCGCGGCAACGCCTGCAAACAAGACCTTTTTCATGGGGCCCCCCCGGCGACCAGATCTTTTTTTCCGATCCGCGTTCTGTATACAAAGAATTAACTAAGATGTCTGTTGCAGAATTGACACAATACCGGAAAAAGACGCATTTCGTCCCTTTTCCCACCGGCAAAGTCCCGCTCCAACTGAGCCTCAAAGCGTCGGTCCGCGCCCCGGACGCGCCTTTGGCCTCGGTGTAGACTGGTCCGAACACTTACACAACAAAGGCGTTTCTCGAACAAGATGGCACCGCTGCTCTCGAACAAGATGGCACCGCTGCGGCGAAACTGCGCCTGATCGCCGGACGGCAGGACCACTCGCGACGACCCGTCGACCAAAGCTTGAGTTAACCCAACCGCGGTTGGGATTCGCTGCTCCCGGCGCACCGATGACCGGATGGTCGCCGGGCGCGTGGCAGGACGGCCCTGTCGTGCTAGGCTGAGGAAGGTCAAGGGATAACGCGCCTCACCCGAGGACAGGATCATGGATACCAGGCATTTCGCCGTCACCCACACGGATGAGGAGTGGCGCCGCCTGCTCACGCCCGAGCAATTCCAGGTGATGCGCCGGCACGGCACCGAAGCCCCCGGCAGCTGCGCCCTTAATCACGAGAAGCGTCACGGCACGTTCAGCTGCGCCGCTTGCGGTCAACCGCTTTTCGTTTCCAAGAAGAAATTCGACAGCGGCACCGGTTGGCCCAGTTTCAATGACCCGGTCGCGGGCACGGTCGAGACCGAACGTGACGCCAGCCATGGGATGATCCGCACCGAGGTGCATTGCAGCCGATGCGGCAGCCATCTGGGACATGTTTTTGAGGACGGTCCGCCGCCGACCCACTTGCGCTATTGCATCAACGGCGTCGCCCTGAAGTTCTTGCCCGACACCTCGGCATAGGAATTGTCAAACGCGTCTTTTGGCATTGCACCGCGCAAAAACGGTACAATTTCAGCCGAGCAAGCTTGCTGGGGGTGAATCCATCCCGATCGGTGCGCGATCCATCGCAGTCCCACCGGCGCTCCGGTGCGTGCTAAACTGGGTGTGCAGCTGCGGCCGATACGCCTGACGGCTGCCATGCGGAAGTCACGAAGCCGGAGGCGCAGCCATGACCGAACTTGTTTTGCATGTCGATGGTCGGCTTCACGCGATCGAGGTCGACGATCCGGACATGCCGCTTCTCTATGCGCTGCGCGATGACATCGGTCTCGACAATCCGCGTTTCGGCTGCGGCCTTGGCCAATGCGGGGCATGCACGGTGCATGTCGACGGACGTGCCATACGATCGTGCAGCATTCCCGTATCCGCTGTCGCCGGCAGAGCAGTCACGACGCTTGCAGGCCTCGGCACGCCGGACCATCCGCACCCGATCCAGAGGGCCTGGATCGAGGAACAGGTGTCGCAATGCGCCTATTGCATCAACGGCTGGATCATGACCGCGGCCGAGCTGCTTGACCATAATCCGACTCCGTCCGATGTCGAGATCAAAGCCGCGCTTGCCGGATTGATCTGCCGCTGCGGAACTCACGCCGCCGCGCTGCGTGCGGTCCGCCGCGCCTCCGGGCAAGCCTGAGGAGCATGTCATGATCCTCGAGCAGCCTGACCTCTCGCTCAGTCGCCGCGCCTTCCTGACCACGGCCGGCGCGCTCGTTGTCACCCTTGCCGCGCAACCCGATCCCGCTCCTGCGGCAACCAACGGGCTGGCGGTGCGGCCACCGTTGATCGGTAACGAACTCGCCTCGTACATCAGCGTCGAACCGGACGGCACCGTGCTTGCGTATTACGGCAAGATCGACGGCGGCCAAGGCCTTGGGACCGCGATCGCCCAGATGGTCGCCGAGGAGATCGACGTTGCGTGTGAGCGCGTGCGTGTCGTCATGGGCGACAGCGCAACCACGCTCGACATGGGAGGCGCGAGCGCCGCGATCGGCGTCTCCCACGGTGGCACGATGCTTCGGCGCACGGCAGCCGAGGCGCGGCGAGTCCTCGTCGACATGGCGGCGAATGCGCTCGGGGTGGCGGCCGGCGACCTCACGGTAGAAGACGGCGCTGTGCATGTCATCGCCGATCGCAACCGGCGTGTGACTTACGCCGAACTGATCGGCGGGCGCCATTTCGATCACAAGGTGAAGTGGAACGGCAAGACCAGCAATCAACTCGCGGTCGAAGTCGCGGCGCCGCTCAAGACACCCGAACAATTCAAGATCATCGGGAGATCCTATCCGCGCCGCGACCTGCCGCTGAAGGTTTTCGGCCAATTGAAGATGGTGAGCGACCTTCGGCTCCCCGGGATGCTCCATGCGCGCATGATCCGGCCTCCTGTCGCCGGCGCCGTACCGGTCGCGGTCGACGAGCATTCGATCAGCGATATCCCTGTGGCCAAGGCCGTGTGGATCAAGGACCTCCTTGCGGTCGTCGCCGAGAAGGAATGGAACGCCGTCAAGGCGGCGTCCCAGCTCAAGGTCACGTGGTCCGAATCACAGCCGAATTTTCCCGGTCACGACAAGCTGCATGACCACATCCGCCATGCGCCGGTGCTCAAGCGCACGATCCAGCGTGAGAATGGCTCAGTGGAAGACGGCTTCCGACAGGCCGCGCGCATCATCGAAGCAGATTACGAGTTTCCGACCCAATCCCACGCTTCGACGGGGCCCGGCTGCGCCGTGGCCGACATCGGCGCCGACGGCGGCACCATCTACACCTCGTCGCAAAAGCCCTATGATTCCGCTGCCTGCGTCGCCGAACTTGTCGGTCTGCCGCGGGACAAAATACGGGCGGTCTGGATGTTCGGCACCGGCTCTTACGGCCGCAACGACCAGGGCGACGCCACCGCAGATGCCGCCGTGCTGTCGAAACATCTCAGCCGGCCGGTACGCGTGCAGTACATGCGCCATGAAGGCCTTGGGTGGGATCCGAAGGGCACGGCCGCCGTCAATCGCGGCCGCGCCGGCATCGATAGCTCCGGTCGGGTCATCGCCTACGAATACATCAGCAAGGCCTTTTCGCGGACCGACATCAACACCCGCGAGAGCCGCGCCGCCGACGTGCTTGCGGGGCATCTGCTCGGCTTCGAGCTGAAGCCGGAGCCGAATTTCGAGATTCCGGTCGCCTCCTATACCTTCGACAATGGACGGCTCGGCTGGGAGACCATCCCGCCGCTCCTCGACCGCGCCTCGCCCTTGCGCACCACGCATCTGCGCGACCCTTACGGGCCGCCTATCCTGTTCGGCAGCGAATCCTTCATGGATGAGATCGCGGCAGCGACCGGCGAAGACCCGGTCCAATTCCGGCTGCGCTATCTCGCCAATCCGCGCGACCGCGATGCTGTGCGTGTCGCCGCGGAGCGCTATGGTTGGGAGCGGCGCCCATCGCCACGCAAGGTGGCAAAGGACGAGATAGCGGTCGGTAGAGGCATCGCATTCCGCCGGCATTTCGACACCTTCATCGCCCTCATCGCCGAAGTCCGCGTCAACCGCAACAGCGGCAAGATCGATGTCGCGCGTTATGTTTGTGCCCATGATGTCGGCATGATCGTCAACCCGGAAACATTGCGCCACGTGATCGATCGCCAGCTCGTCTACGGCACCAGCCGCGCGATGTTCGAAGAGGTACGTTTTGACAGCAACAGGGTCACCAGCGTGGACTGGCTGACCTATCCCGTGCTGCATATCGATGCGATCCCGGAAGCGGTCGAGATCGTGCTGATCGAACGGCCAGAAGCAGCGCCTTCAGGAGCCGCCGAGATGGCGCTCGGACTGGTGCCGGCCGCGATCGGCAATGCGGTTTTCGACGCCACCGGGGTCCGGCTGCGGCGTGTGCCGTTCACGCCGCAACGCGTGAAAACGGCACTGCAGCAGGCCGAGGCCAAATAGTCCCGGCGCGCGTTTCAGTTCGCATCACTTCGCGAGAATCAGCGAACGCCCCCCCAGGGGTCGTGCTTGCCTTGCGGTGTGGGAATTTGTTTCACGGCATCATTGAAGGCCTTCTCGTCGGCCTTCTTTTTAGCTTCGGCTGCCGGATCGGTGGCCGACGTTTTCGTGCCTTTGCCGCCTCCCCCACTGCGGCCTCCTCCCATGCCGCCGCCAGCGCCGCCGCCGCCCATCCCCTGGGCGTAGGCAGGCACCGTCAGCAAGGTTATCAATGCCGCGATTACGATGGTCCTCATTGCGCCCCTCCGTTGCGCATCATTGGTCGCCCCGCAGTGCCAGCAGGCATCGCCCCGACAGCGCGGCGGCTGGCGAGCCTGCCCTGCGAAATGGCCTTCCAACACTTCACGTAAATCCCTGCCCTGCACGATCGTCATCCGGCATTGCCGGCGTTCTTCGCTTCCCAGCTCCTCCTAGTGCTCAGCCCGTCAGCCTACCTGCCGATTTGGACAGTTTGGCGGCATCGCCCCGAGGGTCCGTAGAACCGAGCCTTCCACTTGCTACTCCCCTTCCGCCGCTTCGCCATCGTCGGTGAGGCGCTCGACTGACACGACGCGTTCGCCTTCCGCCGTGTTGAACACGATCACGCCGCGGGTCTTGCGGCCCTTGATGCTGATATCGGCGACGCCGCAGCGGATCAGCTGGCCGCCATCGGTGACTAGCATCAACTGATCGGATTCTTCGACCGGGAATGAAGCGACCAAGCGGCCGATCTTCGCGCGCAGTGAGCCATCACGCTCGCGATTGTCCATGGCGACAATACCTTTGCCGCCACGACCAGTGGTGCGGTACTCGTAGGATGACGTGCGCTTGCCGTATCCGCGCTCGGAAATCGTGAGTACGAATTGCTCGGCCGCCGAGAGGTGCACATAACGTTGTTCGCCGAGCTCGATGGCTCCCGCGGCCTCCTCGAGATCTGGCTCGGCATCGACCGCCTCCTCGGCGCTCTCCTCGATGCCCCGCCGCACCGCGCCGGCGCGCTTGAGATAGGCGGCGCGCTCCTCCCCCTCGGCATCGACATGGCGGAGAATGGACGAGGAAATCACCCGATCGCCGTTGTCGAGCGCGATGCCGCGCACCCCCATCGAGGTCCGCCCGGTGAAGACCCGCACGTCGGTGGCCGGGAATCTGATGCACTGTCCGTTTGCCGTCGTGAGCAGCACGTCGTCCTTCTCGGTGCAAATCTGCACGTCGACGATGGCCTCGCCTTCGTCGAGCTTCATCGCGATAATGCCGGAACGGCGGACATCGACGAAGTCGGACAGCTTGTTCCTGCGGACGGTGCCGCGCGTCGTCGCGAACATCACGTCGAGCTCGGCCCAGCTCGAATTCATCCTCCGGGAGCGGCATGATGGTGGTAATGCGCTCGTCCTGCATCAGCGGCAGGATGTTGATCAGCGCCTTGCCTCTGGCGGTCGGCGCCGCAAGCGGCAACCGCCATGCCTTTTCCTTGTAGACTTGGCCGCGCGAAGAGAAGAACAGCACCGGGGCGTGCGTACTCGCGACAAAAATCCGGGCGACGAAATCCTCTTCGCGCGTCTGCATGCCGGAGCGGCCTTTACCGCCGCGACGCTGCGCGCGATAGGTCGACAGCGGCACGCGCTTGACGTAGCCCAAGTGGGAGACGGTAACGACCATATCCTCGCGCTGGATCAGATCCTCGTCTTCCATCTCGCCTTCCTGATCGATGATCAGGGTCCGGCGCGGCGTCGCGAACTCGTCCTTGACGGCCGCGAGCTCCGCCTTGATGATCGCCTGGATGCGCGCGCGCGAGCGCAAGATTTCGAGATAGTCGGCGATCTCGACGGCGAGCTTGTCGAGCTCCTCCTTGATTTCGTCGCGGCCGAGGGCGGTCAGGCGCTGCAGGCGCAGATCGAGGATCGCGCGCGCCTGCTCCTCGGAAAGCCGCGCCGTGCCGGCCGCCGATACGCGATGCCGCGGATCGTCAATCAGCTCGATCAGCGTGGCCGCTGTCGTTGCCGGCCACTCACGCGCCATCAGTGCTTCGCGTGCCGAATTCGGATCGGGCGAGGTGCGGATGAGGTGGATCACTTCATCGATATTGGCGACGGCAATCGCAAGGCCGACCAGGATGTGGGCACGATCGCGTGCTTTGTTGAGGAGGAATTTGGTGCGCCGCGACACCACCTCCTCGCGAAAGGCGACGAATACCGACAGCAAATCCTTCAGCGTCATCACCTGCGGCCGGCCGGCATCGAGCGCGACCACGTTGGCGCCGAAGGAGGATTGCAGCGGGGTAAAGCGATAAAGCTGGTTGAGCACGACGTCCGGCATGGCGTCGCGGCGGAGTTCGATCACCACGCGATACCCGTCGCGGTCGGATTCGTCGCGCAGGTCGGCGATGCCCTCGATCTTCCGCTCGCGTACCAGCTCGCCGATCTTCTCGACCATCGCGGCCTTGTTCACCTGGTACGGGATTTCGGTGATGACGATGGCTTCGCGCTCGCGCCGCAACGTTTCGATCGTGTGCTTGCCACGCATGACGATTGAACCGCGGCCGAGATGATAGGCGGCACGAATGCCAGCGCGACCGAGAATGATGCCGCCGGTGGGAAAATCCGGACCGGGCACGATCTTCAAGAGATCTTCGATGGCGAGCGCAGGATCGTCGATCAGCGCAATCGCCGCGTCGATGACCTCGCCCAGATTGTGGGGGGGATGTTGGTCGCCATGCCGACCGCGATGCCGCCCGCCCCATTGACCAGAAGGTTGGGGAAACGGGCCGGCAGCACCACCGGCTCACGCTCGGAATTGTCGTAGTTCGCCTGAAAGTCGACCGTGTCGAGATCGATATCGGCGAGCAGGGAATCACTCACCTTGTGAAGGCGCACCTCGGTATAGCGCATCGCCGCGGGAGGATCGGCGTCGACCGAGCCGAAATTTCCCTGGCCATCCACCAGCGGCAGGCGCATCGAGAAATCCTGCGCCATGCGCACCAGCGCGTCATAGACGGCCTGATCGCCATGAGGGTGATACTTGCCGATAACATCCCCAACCACGCGCGCCGATTTGCGATACGGCCGGTTCCACAGATAGCCGTTCTCGTTCATCGAATGGAGAATGCGGCGATGCACCGGCTTGAGGCCGTCGCGCGCATCCGGCAGCGCCCGCGCCACGATCACGCTCATCGCGTAATCGAGGTAGCTGCGCTTCATCTCCTCCGTGATGGAGACCGGCCGCACATCGGAAGAAGCCGGTTCGCCCGGCGGGTGATCGTTGGAATCTGCCACTTATCCGGCTACCTGTCGTAACGTCATCCTGTTATCGGTCGCACGTGAATGCCGCAGCGATCAACGTGCTGCCGCGAACACTTGGCGACGAGCCAATCTGGGAACCAGCCCGAAGCCCGAATGAAGGGCGTCATACCGCGCTCAAAAGCACCGGCAGGCCAGGATAGGTCTTGGCTTTTCCCGTGGCCCCCCGCCGGTTCTTGGCCTGCTCCCCATTGCCCCCGCCGTGCTCCCGTTCGTCTCAGTAAAGCACCGGACGAATCGAGCATCCCTCATAACGGATACATAGCCATTGGTGGCGGCGAACGCCACCTCACAAGTGCGTCCGGAGTCTCCTTTGAAACAGGCTCGAGGCCGGGCGCCGCCCGCCGCGCATCTAGTGCAGCGCCGGCATCTCCGCGATGGCAGCGCCGTCCTTGCGCGGATCGGAGGCGCCGAAATTCACGCCGGTCCTATAATCGCGCATCACCGCCTGTCCGCCGCCCATCGCATCGGAGAAGTCGCCGACCTCCTGCACGTCGTGGCCGAGCTTCGCCAAGCCGTCCAGCACCTTCGACGGCACGCGTGATTCGATATAGACATCGCATCCGGCAAAGCTCGCCTTGTTGAACCGTGCTGCCTCCATTGCCGCCTGAATGTTCATCTCGTGGTCAACGATATTGGACACGAACTGCGCATGGGCCTGCGCCTGATTGAAGCCGCCCATGATGCCGAAGGCAATCTTGACATCGCCCTTGGTCATCATCGCCGGGATGATGGTATGGAGCGGCCGCTTGCGACCCGCCAACACGTTTGGGCTTTTGGCGTCCAGCGTGAACAGAGCGCCGCGGTTCTGCAGCACGAAGCCGCCGCCTTCGACGCCGACGCCCGATCCCCACAGCGAATAATTGCTCTGAATGAGCGAAACCATGTTGCCGTCGTGATCGACCGCGGTGAGATAGGTGGTGTCCGATCCCGCATAAGGCGGCGTGCCGGAGCCGACGTTGCAATTCGCCCGTTTCGGATCGATCAGGGCAGCGCGCGCGCGCCCATAGGCCGCTGAGATCAGCCCCTTGGTTGGCACCTCGGCGAAGCGCGGGTCGCCGACATAATTGATCATGTCGGCGTAGGCGAGGTTCTTCGCTTCAATCATCGCGTGCAGCGATTCAACCGAATTGTGGCCCCATTGCCCAAGAGGAAACCCCTCCATGATGTTCAGCATCATCAGCGCGGCAATGCCCTGTTCGTTGGGCGGCATTTCGTAGACGGTCCAGCCCCGATAATTGGTGGAGACGGGGTCCGTCCATTCTGGCACGAACTCGGCAAGGTCGTCGGCGGCCATGGTGCCTCCGAGCCTGGTCGAAGTGTCAAGGATGCGCTTGGCAATCGGACCTTTGTAAAAAGCGTCACGGCCGCCCGCCGCGATCTCGGCCAGCGACTGTGCAAGATCGGGGTTACGGAAAATCTCGCCCGCTTCGGGGAAGTGGCGATTGGGCAAATAGACCCGCGCCGCCTCCGCGTTGCGCGCGACGTAGCCCGCGGTGGCCGCCCAGTCGTCGCCGAAAATCTCGGTGACCGGGAAACCTTCCTTCGCATAGGTAATGGCGGGCGCAAGAACCTCGGTGAAAGTCTTCTTGCCGAACCTTGTGAGCAGCGCGTCCCAGCCGGCAACGGCGCCCGGCACGGTCGCCGAATGAATCCCGGTCGGCGGCATCGCCTGGGCGCCCTTTCCTTTCAGGAAGGCGGGCGTGAGCGCTTTGGGCGCCCATCCGGAGGCGTTCAGGCCATAGATCTTGTCGGTCTTGGCATCATAGACGACGGCAAAGAGGTCGCCACCGATGCCGTCCATCATCGGCGCGACGAGGCCCATCACCGCATTGGCGGCGATCGCGGCATCGACCGCATTGCCCCCCGCCTCCAGCATCGCGGTGCCGGCGCGCGCCGCGAGCGGCTGCTCGGCGGCGACGATGCCATACTGGGAAATGACCATCGAGCGCCCCTGCGATCGGTCAAGCGCAGCGAGCGGGCTCGCCGACAGCAATAGGGAAATCATCAGAGCGGGACTGAGCAGGCGACGCATTTGGCATTTCCCCGTTGATTGAATTCGTTATTGCTTGACGTTCTGACGGCACTCAACGGCGCCCTGGCAGCAAGATATCACGCCTCGACCCTGCCGGTGCCTGAAAACAGGCAAAGCTCCCGGCCGGCATGGCGCGCTTCGGAAGGTCCGGGGACCACCTTTCGAGACGGGTCCAGGGGACCACGCTTCGGTGGGGCGGCCACGTTGACGGACCCCCGAACTCGAGCTAATGGTTCCCATCTTACCTCGGCAATGGCTCGGTCGAAAAGGCAAAGCGAGCGTGAAGGAAATCGTTATCATTGGGGGGCCAAACGGCGCGGGTAAGACGACCGCTGCTCAACTGCTAGTGCCGAAGGCGCTGAACATCGGAGCGTTCGTTAACGCAGACGAGATTGCTCGTGGATTATCGCCGTTCGACCCTGAGCGCATGGCTGTCGCCGCGGGGCGCCTGATGATCTCAAGAATGCGAGACCTGATCCGGGACGAAGAGAGTTTCGCCTTCGAAACGACCTGCTCGGGACGCAGCCATCTGTCCCTGCTGAGTGATTGCAAAGCGGCTTGCTGGCGGGTCACACTGTTGTTTCTTTGGCTGCCTTCGCCTCAGCTCGCGCTCGACCGCGTCGCGCGACGCGTTCAGACCGGCGGCCATTATGTCGCCCCGGCCATTATCATCCGACGCTATTGGGCGGGTCTTGCGAACATGCGCGAGCTCTATCTTCCAATGGCGGATCTCGCGG
The DNA here is from genome assembly GCA_963844635.1 of uncultured Alphaproteobacteria bacterium. Classification (GTDB taxonomy): domain Bacteria; phylum Pseudomonadota; class Alphaproteobacteria; order Rhizobiales; family Xanthobacteraceae; genus JAJPKK01. Next base: position 625,891 of record CAWJPD010000003.1, on the reverse strand, counting down.
CGATCTACGACAATTCCGACACTCGGCGCAGGCTTATCGCGGAGCGGACCGTGAATGGCACGCTCCAAATTCATGAGCCCGAAAGCTGGACGGCGATACAAGGAGGCCGGCCGTGAACGATATGACGCCGCGAGAAATTCTCGACGCGATCGATTGGGCACTCCAAGAAACGGCACGCCAACTGGCCGCTCGCCCGCTGGGGGCGCCGCTCGTTCTTCATGACCCGCCAACCAAACGCATGGAGGAGATGACGGGCCGGGAAGTGTTGGACGCAATCGATTGGGCTTTGAGGGAAACGTCGCGCCAGTTCGCAGGGACCAGCCCGGGCAATGAGGGTTTGGAGAGTGCGGGAGAAAAAGCCGCGCGAAATTCTGAAGCCGATGTGCAAACATCAAGGCGCGACGACCCATCGGCGTGAAACTGTTTGCATGTGAATATGCCATCGGCATCCGTTGTTGCGGCAGTCGTAGCCCGCTACGATATCGACCGACGCGTTGCGAGGCTCCGTCAATTCGATGTGGCGCAGCGCTTGCAACGACGGCAGCATTCAGGGCGCCCGCGAAAATAACTGCTCCGGTAACTGGCAGGAATCATCATCGGGGGTACGGCTAGGGCCCGTTGACATTACTTGAGCCATATCAGGGCACTGACGAGGAATAGCATGGCGGCGAACGACAGCGCCGTTTTTTCATAGCGCGTGGCGATGCGACGAAAATGCTTGATTTTATTGATGAACCTTTCGACCAGGTTGCGGTCCCCGTAGATGTGCGTGTCGTAGGGGATTGCTTGAGCGCGCGAGCGGCTCGACGGGATCACGGCTTCGGCGCCCGTATCGGCAATGTGAGCACGGAAGCGATCGGAGTTGTAGCCCTTGTCGGCGAGCAGGTTGTCGAAGGAAAAGCCCTCGATCAGACCTTCGGCCTGGGTGATGTCATTCACTTGGCCTGCTGTCAGAATAAAACGGACGGGATTACCGAGAGCATCGACGCCAATGTGGATTTTCGTGCTCAGGCCGCCGCGCGAACGCCCGATCGCCTCATCTTCGCTTCCCCCTTTTTGGCGCCGGCGGCATGTTGGTGCGCCCGCACAATGGTGGAGTCGACGATCAGGTATTCGAAATCCGGGTCTTCACGCAAAGCCTCGAAAACACGCTTCCAAACACCTTTCTTGGCCCATCGGCGAAAGCGCTGGAACACGCTGTTCCAGTTGCCAAATTCGCGAGGCAGATCACGCCAAGGCGCTCCAGCCCGCATCAGCCAAAGCACCGCCTCGACAAACAACCGATTGTTCTCGCCGTGCCGTCCTGGGTCCCCCTCCTTACCTGAAAGAAGCGGCGCGATGCGCCGCCATTGCGCCTCCGTCAGTATCAGTCGAATCAAGATCGCCCTCCCCAGTTGCGATCTTGAATCACATTCGCGAGTCGGAGGGAATTCCCCGTATGTCAACGGGCCCGTAGAGCGGGATGCGTTCAGCTTGAATTGCCTGCCGCTCGATTATGTTCTGTGCGCCCGTCGCGGACTGCGCTCGACGACGGATGCGTGTTGATTTTGCGCATGATCTTGTCCGAAAAGTCTGCAACTTTACGGGATCATGCGCTAACTGCCATAGAACGATTAGGTTGTTTCGCGGGAACTCTTTTGCCGACGATCAATGCCATGGCCAGCCGCGATTCCGCTCACGTCGAGATCACGCCCGAAGTCCTTCTCAAGGCCTATGCCTGTGGCATTTTCCCGATGGCGGAGAGCGCGGACGATCCGGCACTTTACTGGATCGAGCCGGAATTGCGCGGAATCATTCCACTGGAGACGTTTCACGTCCCTGCCCGGCTTGCCCGCACCGTGCGTGCGGAACCGTTTGTCGTCGTCTGCAATCGCGATTTCGACGGTGTGATCGAAGGCTGCGCCGAGCCCGGCCCCGGCCGCAGCCGCACCTGGATCAACGGGCGTATCCGCAAGCTCTATCGCAAGCTGTTCGATCTCGGCCATTGTCACACCGTCGAGGTTTATGACGGAGCAAACCTGGTCGGCGGCCTTTACGGCGTGAGCCTCGGCCGCACCTTCTTCGGCGAGAGCATGTTCCACCGGGACCGCGACGCCTCCAAAATCGCGCTGGTGCATCTGGTGGCGCGGCTGCGCGCCGGCGGGTTCAGGCTGCTCGACACCCAGTTTGTCACCGACCATCTGCGCAATTTCGGCGCCACCGAGGTGCATCGCCGCAGCTATCACAAGATGCTTGCGGAGGCGCTGATCGGGGAGGCCGATTTCGCGGTCTACCCCGTGAGCGAGCCGCTACCCGGCAAGGTCGCTCTGTTGCGCGCTACCGCCCCGGCCGCCCGCGATCATCGCGGCTCCGTTTACTGCCCATAGCCCGAACGGCGAGCGCCTCTCTTCAGGCCAAACCCGGGGAAAGCATCAGCGCAGGCCGCCAGGCTGCAGCAGCGTGTTGCCGGGAACCGGGCGCTGAGCCGGAGCTTGCCCGCGCTGCTGCGAACTGGGCTGCCGCTGACCGGACCTTTGCTGGTTTGTCGGCGGTGGCTGAGCATCGGCAACCGGCGGCGGAGCCGGCGGCGCGCCGCCTTTGCAGTCGGTGAGCCACACGTCATAAATCGGGTGCTCGACAGCATGCAGACCGGGGCTCGCCGCGAACATCCAGCCCGTGAAGATGCGTCGTACCTCGCCCTGCAAGGTCACCTCGTCGACTTCGACGAAGCCGTCCGTCAGCGGGGTTTCGGTCGGCGGACGCGTGTAGCAGGCGCGGGCGGTGACCTGGAGCGCCCCGAACTGGACCGTTTCGCCGATTGCCGCATCGAAGCTTGTGATCCGCCCGGTGATCTTGTCGAGGCCGGAGAACATCGCGGTCGGGTTGACGATCTTCTGCGTCGGCGGGAGCGTCACCACGTCCTCCGGGGGCGGCGACGCGACCGGCGCTGGCGTGGGCGCATTCGCGGGCGGCAAGCCGGCGCGCTGCTGGCGCTGATTCGCTGGGCCGGGCGCGACCGGCTGTCCCGCTGGCGCGCCAGCGCGCGGACCGCCGGGGGGCGGCAAGTCCTCGCTTTGAATACGACCGCCAAGCGACGTCGAAGGCGCAAACAGCTGTCCATCCGGCGGCCCTTGTTGCGAGGGCTGCAACTGCTGCTGAGGCTGCTGCCGGGGTACGCTGCCCGGCGGACGCGGCGGATCAAACAGCTGGGCTGCCGCCGAGCCGAGCAGCAAAGCCGTGGTCAAAACGACCATTGTCGCCCGAGCGCCGGTCATTGGCTGGACCCCTCGGCTCGCCCTACGGCGTCCATGGCTTGTAGTCCCCGGTCGCATCCGGCCGACGATTGTCCGCGAGCATGGAGCCCCGGGGACGATAGGCTGCCGGCGTCCCGGTCAGGTTGGGGCGATGCGGCTTCCACCATGGCCTCGGCTGTACCTTCTCGAGCGTGGGCGGCAAATCGACGGTATGATGGAGCCAACCGTGCCACTCCGGTGGCACCGTCGAGGGTTCCGCCAGCCCGTTGTAGATCACCCAGCGCCGTTCGAATCCAAGCGCGGGATCGATTCGGCCGCCCTTGGTCCGATAATACCGGTTAGCATAACCATCCTCACCGACGAATTCGCCGAATTGCGCGGTCCACAATTGCGTGCCGAACGTCTGACCGTTCCACCAGGTGAACACGCGGGTTAGGAATTGCTTGAACGTCATTGCGCGTCGCTGCCCATCGATTCAGGTGTGGCGAAAAGGCTTAGTGTTTGCGCCTCAACGCTTGATCCGCTTTTTGTCATGCGGCGCTTTAAGCGGGGCATCCAGTAACCCCATGACTCTGCATCAGAGAACGCAAACCTCAAACGATTTCTGGTGCTTACTAGATGCCATCGCGATCTCGCCAAGTCCAGAGTGGCCGGGGAAACGGCCTATAACAAGCGAGCGGATCAGCGTGCCAATTCACCGGCCCACAGATTGTCTGCCATGCCCACACTGCTTGGGATGACCTGCTCCGATCGCTTGACGTGCCTAAAAGCGTGATTTGCTTCGCCCATCCCAGTACCTGATCGCCGGATTGGTGGCGGCATGATGGCCCGGGCCGCCGGCGACCGCGCGAGCCGATGATTTTTCGGCTTCCGAATCCGGATTGGATTCTCGATAGTTGCGAATGGCGGGACCGAGTCGTCCCCACAATTCCCACAAACAACACAACATTTAGAGATCGTTCACAAGTATTCTACTATGGCTTGACGCACGTCAGATCGTGTCATAGCTCTAGGCGGATGCGGCGGGGAGCGAGTCACAAGCCCTGCCGGCCGCTTCCCGCAAGGCTTGCCGACGCACCTCGCCAGGACCAGATGGTTTTGGCGGCGCGATGGTTGTTGCTCGGCGGGATCGGCGATGGGTTCAGCCGCGTCGCCGCCTCGAAGGGGAAAACGGGACGACGACGTGTGGGGATTTGGCGCCGTGCTCCGCACAGAGATGGCGCTGATAAGGAAGGGACAGACCATGCGGATTGAACGTCGCTACACCATCGCCGGCCAGGAACCTTATGCGGACATCGAATTCCGCCTGACCGCGAGCGAAATCCGCAATCCTGACGGCTCGGTGGTCTTCCGCGCCGATGACGTGGAAGTGCCGGCGGCGTGGTCGCAGGTCGCGGCCGACGTGCTGGCCCAAAAATATTTCCGCAAGGCGGGCGTGCCCGCGCGGTTGAAGAAGGTGGAAGAGAGCACCGTTCCCTCCTGGTTGTGGCGCTCCGTGGCCGACGAGGAGGCGCTGCGCGCCTTGCCGGAAAAGGAGCGCCATGTCGGCGAGCGCTCCGCCAAGCAGGTGTTTGACCGGCTCGCTGGCACCTGGACCTACTGGGGCTGGAAGGGCGGCTATTTCGATTCGGAGGAGGACGCGCGCGCCTTCCATGACGAACTGCGATTCATGCTGGCGCGTCAGATGGCGGCACCGAACTCGCCGCAATGGTTCAACACCGGGCTGCACTGGGCCTACGGCATCGATGGCCCGAGCCAGGGCCATTTCTACGTCGATCACGAGACCGGCCGATTGGTTCGCTCGAAGACCGCCTACGAGCATCCGCAGCCGCATGCCTGCTTCATCCAATCGATTGCCGACGACCTCGTGAACGACGGTGGCATCATGGACCTGTGGGTGCGCGAGGCGCGCCTGTTCAAGTACGGCTCCGGCACCGGTTCCAACTTCTCCCGCCTGCGCGGCGAAGGCGAACGGCTTTCCGGCGGCGGCAAGTCCTCCGGCCTGATGAGCTTCCTGAAAATCGGCGACCGTGCCGCCGGCGCCATCAAGTCGGGCGGCACCACGCGCCGCGCCGCCAAGATGGTGATCGTCGATGCCGATCACCCCGATATCGAGCAGTTCATCGACTGGAAGGTGATCGAGGAGCAGAAGGTCGCGGCGCTCGTCGCTGGCTCGCGGATCAACCAGCGCCACCTCAAGGCGATCCTGAAAGCCTGCATTAATTGCGAGGGTTCGGGCGACGATTGCTTCGACCCCGACAAGAACCCGGTGCTCCGGCGCGAGATCAAGGCGGCACGGCGCAGTTGCGTGCCCGACCCGATGATCCGGCGCGTGATCGAGTGCGCGCGCCAGGGGGACAAGGACCTCGATCTCCCGATCTACGACACCGACTGGGATTCGGAAGCCTATCTCACGGTCTCCGGCCAGAATTCCAACAACACCGTCCGGGTCGCCGACGATTTCCTCAAGGCGGTCGAGGCGGATGCCGACTGGGACCTCACATGGCGCACGAAGCCGGGCAAGCGCGCGGCGACGCTCAAGGCGCGCGAACTGTGGCAGAAGATCGCTTACGCGGCCTGGGCCTCGGCCGACCCCGGCCTGCAATTCCATTCCACCATCAATGACTGGCACACCTGTCCCGCCTCGGGACCGATCCGGGCCTCCAATCCGTGCTCGGAATACATGTTCCTCGACGACACCGCGTGCAATCTCGCCTCGCTGAACCTGCTCGCGTTCCGTGGCGGCGCAGGCAACCCTGAGGCCGCCTCACGGTCATCAGAAGCGGATGCCGACGCGCCGAGCCTGCCGCTCGATCGCGACTTGGTGCGACCGGCAACGCAGTCTGGAACGGCGGCGGAAGAATTCGACCTCGCCGGCTACGAACATGCCGTGCGGCTGTGGACCGTCGTGCTCGAAATCTCGGTTTTGATGGCCCAGTTCCCCTCCCGCGAGATCGCGCGGCTCTCCTACGAATTCCGTACCCTGGGGCTCGGCTTTGCCAATCTCGGCGGCCTCCTGATGTCGTGCGGCATCCCCTATGATTCCGACAGCGGCCGCGCCATTTGCGGGGCGCTGAGCGCGATCATGACCGGGGTCGCCTACGCCACCTCGGCCGAAATGGCTGCCAAACTCGGCGCCTTCCAAGGTTACGGCAAGAATTGCGAGCACATGCTGCGGGTGATCCGCAACCACCGCCGCGCCGCCCACGGCGAGACGGCCGGCTACGAGAAGCTCGCGACGCCGCCGGTGCGGCTCGATCACGCCGCCTGCGCAAACGTTGCCACCCGCTTCCCGGGGCTTGCCAAGCATGCCTTGCGCGCCTGGGACCGTGCGCTCACCCTCGGCACCGAGCACGGCTTCCGCAACGCGCAGACGAGCGTCATCGCGCCGACTGGCACGATCGGCCTGGTGATGGATTGCGATACCACTGGTATCGAACCGGACTTCGCGCTGGTGAAATTCAAGAAGCTCGCGGGCGGCGGGTATTTCAAGATCATCAACCGTGCGGTGCCGGAAGCGCTGCGCGGCCTCGGCTATCGCGCTGCCGAGATCACCGATGTCGAGGCCTATGCGGTCGGCCATGGCAGCATGGCGAACGCGCCCGGCATCAACCACGGCACGCTGCGGGCCAAGGGGTTCACGCCGGAGATCATCGCCAAAGTCGACCAGGCGCTTCCTTCCGCCTTCGACATTCGGTTCGCCTTCAACAAATGGACCCTCGGCGAGGCGTTCTGCAAAGACGTGCTCGGCTTTACGGCTGAAGATTTGGCACGGCCGAACTTCGACATGTTGGCAGCGCTGGGCTTTACGAAACGTGAGGTCGACGCCGCCAACATCCATGTCTGCGGCGCGATGACGGTCGAGGGCGCCCCGCATCTGCGGCCAGAACATTATGCCGTGTTCGACTGCGCCAATCCGTGCGGAAGACTCGGGCGCCGCTTCCTCTCGGTCGAGAGCCACATTCGCATGATGGCGGCATCGCAGCCCTTCATCTCCGGCGCGATTTCGAAGACCATCAACATGCCGCACGATGCAACCGTCGCAGACTGCAAGTCCGCCTATCTGCTGTCGTGGAAGCTCGGCCTCAAGGCCAATGCCCTCTATCGCGACGGCTCAAAACTGTCGCAGCCGCTGCAAAGCCAGCTCATCGCCGAGGACAGTGATGAGGATGCCGAGGGTGAGATTGCGGCCTTTGTCGAGAAACCCGCGGCGGCGCGCACCGCCGCGCTCGCCGAGCGCATCGTCGAGAAGGTGGTCGAACGCATCACCGTGATCCGCGAACGCGAAAAGCTGCCCGACCGGCGCAAGGGCTATACCCAAAAGGCCGTCGTCGGCGGCCACAAGGTGTATCTGCGCACCGGCGAATATGACGACGGCCGGCTCGGCGAAATCTTTATCGACATGCACAAGGAAGGCGCGGCGCTGCGGTCGATCATCAACAATTTCGCCATCGCGGTCTCGCTCGGCCTGCAATATGGCGTGCCGCTCGAGGAATATGTCGACGCCTTCACCTTCACGCGCTTCGAGCCGTCCGGCCCGGTGCAGGGCAACGATTCGATCAAATACGCGACCTCGATCCTCGACTATGTCTTCCGCGAGCTGGCGGTGTCCTATCTCGAACGCTTCGACCTCGCTCATGTCGAGCCGAGCGAGACCAGCTTCGACGCCATCGGCAAGGGCGTGCTCGAAGGCAAGCCGCCGAACGAGCCGGCTGCGCGCTTGGTTTCGCGCGGCCTCACCCGCTCGCGCACCGACAAACTGGCGATAATTCCGAGTGGCGTATCGGCCCCCTCAGCAACGCGAATAGCGAGTACGGTTGCAGCTATTTCCCCGAATACGGCGCGTGGCGAGTCGGTGGCCGCCGCTGCCTTCAAAGCAGAAGAAGTAAAACTCGGATTTTCACGAACTGACGTCAACCTAACAAGGCGGGCGGAAGCTCGCGCAAAGGGCTATGAAGGCGAGGCTTGCGGAGAATGCCACAACTTTACTTTAGTGCGCAACGGTACGTGCCTTAAGTGCGATACGTGTGGAAGCACTACAGGATGCTCATAATTAGATATAATGAGACGCGATTATAAAGTAGACTTCAGGCGCGAAGAGACGATCGCAGATGAGGCGTGGGCACGACGTGTCCGCGCCAAAAATGAATTATTCGGATATTTCAATGTCGCCGATTTTATCGAGCGCGACCTACCGCTTGATCCAAAAGTTGGCCGGATACGCGTCGTTCATGATGTTGTCAGTGATGATCTTCCTGCTTTCGTAACGTATCGACCAATAACTTTGCACGTTGACGAAGAAATCTGGGAGCTAATGAAACAAGGTGAACCGAAGAGTCGTTACATCGGTGCGCATGAATGCGGTCATCTAGTTCTTCATGATTATCGCGCCCAGGCCTTCTCTGATGATGAGGCCCTCAGAATCAAATATGTGCCCGATGAGTATTCGGCCGAATGGCAAGCTAACATTTTTGCCGATCACCTTCTGCTGCCGAACCGGCTCGTGATCTCCATCAACGATGCGACCGAACTCGTTAAATACGCCGTAACACGCGAGTTGGCAGAGAGGCGACTGCAAGCTGTTCGTACGAAACCCCCACTGCAAATCAGGAGTCCGGGCGATCCTTGCCCTGAATGCGGGACTTTTTTGATTGCTAAGAGTGGTTTCGATTTGTGGTGTCGGACATGCGGCAAAAGTGTCGTCCGGTTTGGCTTCACTTAAACTTAAAGGCCGCGAAAACTGAATTTTCGAAGTCTCCACGGAGGTGAGGGCGAAGCCTGCACCGAATGCGGGAATTTCACCCTGCTGCGCAATGGCACCTGCCTCAAATGCAACACCTGCGGCAGCACGACCGGGTGCTCGTAAACGCTATCCTTTTTCCTCCCCCGCTTGCGATCCCGCTTGCGGCGGAGGTCGGCGAACGCAGTAAGCCGGTAAGGAGGCACCGGGCAAGACGGCGCAATGCAGAGACGTTGGAGGCTGAACAGAATGCCCCCTCCACCATGCTTCGCATGGTCCCCCTCCCCCGCTCCGCTGCGCTCCGCGAGGGAGGATCAAGAAGAGTAGCCCGGCATTGAGCGCCGTACACGTTCGGCGGATCGAATGCTGAGGCACCGGCGCGAAATCCGGGATGGGCGCCCTCAAGGCGCGCCCAAGAGCTGTCATCCGAATCGGACATAGTGAAGATGCGGATCGAGCCGCGCTGGGAAAGCAGCCCTCGGTTTCGCTTGCGCTCAACCGAGGCTACCGGGAGCGCAATGCGATGGCTTGTTGTGCCGCACACGCTTGCGGTGTATTTTACCGCAAGCTGCCATCGGGACGTGCCGTGCTCCTCGACTATTAGCCGGCAGTTTGATTTTCAAACGGCTTTGCATTGCGTTCCGCGGAGCGGCCCGCACACGGCCAGCGAAAAAGTCCTGCACGAACGGCCTGCTGGCCCGTTTCGCGGCGTGGTGAAGCGGCTTGCTTCTGCAAGCCGGTCAACTTGGCTGATGATGTTTACCGTGACTGCGGTCGCGCGGCGACGAGCGGGCAGCCGGCGACCAAAATTTTCGCAGTCGTTGCCCGCCCGAGGGAGGATCAGATGAAAGCTCGCACGCTCATGCTTGCTTGTGTCGCCGTGGCAGTATCGGCGTTGCCGACGGTGGCGCAGCAAAGCAACGCGATGCATCGCTATTTGTTTTATTTCAAATACACCGACCAGGCGGTGAAGGCGATGACCGAAAACCCGCAGGATCGGGCCGCGCAAGCAGGCAAGCTCGCCGAAACGTTCGGCGGCAAGCTGGAGAGTTTCTATCTGCTGCCGACCGGCGGCGAATGGGACGGGCTGACGATCCAGCAGATGCCGGAGGGCGCCTCCGAAGCGCTGAGCATGTATCTACGGGCGACCGGGAATTTCCAGCGGACGCAGGTGCTGCCCCTGATGACCGCCGACGAATTCAGGCGCACGATGGAGAAGGCGCGGAGCGTCAACACCACCTACACCGCTCCGACGTCGACGAAGTAATCGGGCGCTGCTGCCGGGACGCGGGATACGGACTAACGATCCACCGGCCTCCCCGGCCCAAGCCATTGCACCCGGATTCGGCTCTGCTACGCTGAGCCGAGTTCAATAAAAAGCGGAGGAGGAAACCAATGGATCGTCGATCGATTTTCAAGGTGGCGATGGCCGCCTTGGCCGTTGCGCCGCTGTTCGGCCACAAGGTCGAAGCCGCAGGCGAGAAGAAGAAGCATAAGCTCGTTCTCCACGTCGATCAGAACGATCCCGCCGTGATGCGCTTGGCGCTCGGCAATGCCCGCAATGCCAACGAGCTATACACAGCCATGGGCGACGAGCTCGATGTCGAAATCGTCGCCTACAGCCAGGGGCTGCATATGTTTCGTGACGATACTTCGCCAGTGAAGGCGGAGATCAAGGAGGCGCGCACCAAGGTGCCCCAGCTCGCGTTCGGCGCCTGCAACAACACCAAGCGGAATATGGAACGCGTCGAAGGCAAGCCGGTGCCGATCATTCCCGAAGCGACCATTGTGCCTGCCGGCATCGTTCGTCTCGTGGAATTGCAGGAGGCCGGCTACGCCTACGCCAAGCCCTGAGCATGATGCCGAAAAGTTGCAGACTTTTCGGACAAACATCATGCGCAAAATCAAAGGGAGGTGAGGGGGGCGCGATTTAAACTGGAACGCATCCCGCTCTCACGGTACCGGTCACTTGGGTGCGTCCCGCAGCTTCAAGCAACGTCTAGCGTCACGATTTCCGGGCGCAGTTCGCCTGCTGCGACGGTGAGCCGTGCGACCGTGACCGGCAGCGAAAAGCGGCGCGGTCCCGCGCTCCCCGGGTTCAGGTAGAGCACGCCGCCACGCCTCTCGATCGAGGGCCGGTGCGAGTGGCCGAAGATGACCGCAGCGAAGCCGGCCTCCAGAGGATCGAGATCGAGATCGCCGATATCGTGCAGCACGTGGAGCAAGGAACCGCCCGCATCGACAGTCTCCTGCTTCGGCAGTTTTGCCGCTGCCCACGTCTCCCTGTCCACGTTGCCACGAACCGCGATGATCGGCGCCAACTCGCGAAGCCCTTCCAGGATCGCAGGAGGCCCGACATCGCCGGCATGGATGATCAGGTCGGAACCGCGCAACGCGTCGACCGCCTGCGGACGCAACAACCCATGCGTGTCGGAAATGATCCCGACCATCAAGGCAGTCATGACCGAGTTGTGTGATCGCCGCCTGGACCACTGATCACCGGCAGAGCCGAGCGAACAACCACGCGAGCTCCCAGAGCATCTTCGACCTGGTTGATCCACACATGCCCGTCATCGCCCGAGAACTCACGGAAAATACGACTAGCTTAGCTAGGAGCATGCTCCGATCAGATAGAATCAAATCGATCGTAGGGTGGGCAACGCGCTTACACAACCATGCCACTTGTACAACAAATAGGCGCGTTGCCCACGCTGTCGGAGCTATCAAAAATTGGCCGACCGCGTGGGCAAAATCGCCATCAACGGTCTGGGGCCAATGGAAGGGAAGCGGCGCGCGATTTTGCCCACCCTACGCGCAGCGCTTCAATATGACCGGAATCCGTTCTAGCCTGATCGCGCGAGCGTATCCCTGCACTCTTCACGGGCGAGGCGATCAAGCAACTGAGCCGACGCGGAAGGCGTGGCGGAGGGCGCTGTCCTTCGCCACGTCCTGTCCCGGCCTATTGGTCGAGGACCTCGATGTAGCCCAGATGGCTCGACGTATCGCCCGACCACCAGATGCGGTTCGGGTTGGAGGGATCGATTTCGATCCTTCGCGCATCCGATTCCGCGATCGGGAGCGAGAATTCCGTCCATGTTTCCGACTTGGGATCGAAGCGGGCGATCCTGTCCGCCGTCTGTTCGGTCAACCATAGGACCTTGTGCCTGGCATCGGCAACGACATGGTAGGCGCCGTTGTTCGGCGTTGGCGGCGAGTAATGCGTCATTTGGCCGGTCTTCTGATCGACCTTCACCAACTGACTGGTCTCGTGGAAGCCGATCCAAAGATTGCCGTCCCAGTCCGAACCCATGCGCCGCGGAATGTCGAGACCGGGGGTGGGGAACTCGTCGATCTTTCCCGTCTCGGGATCGAGCCTGCCGATCTTGTTGGCTTCCCGTTCCGCGAACCATACTCGTCCATCGCCGGCGACATCGATCCCGTAAGCGCCCGGGTTCTGCTTCGTCTGCACGTAGGAGGGAATGTCGTAGGCGACGAACTGCTTGGTCTCGACGTTCAATCCGACGATTTGGGTGCCGGCCGTCGACCACACCATTTTGCCGTTCGGGTCGGCCCTCATGCTGTTGCCGTTGATCGGCCCGCGCAGGAAGTCGGCCGGATAGGCGGTGAACTGCTGGTACTTGGTGTCAAACTGCAGCCAGCGGCGGTTGGGGCCGATCTCGCTCATCCAGATCGAGTTCGCCGACGCCGCGCACCGGCGCCCCCATGTGATTGAGCACGGTCAGCTTCGCCTTGCCCGCGGGCGGATCGATCTCGGTAAACTCATAGGTCTTCCGGTCGAAGCGTCCGAGCTTGTAGGCGTTGAGTTCGTTCACCCAGGCGATGCCCTGTGGGTCGACGGTGATGTCGTGCAGCGCCGCGTCCGGATTCGGAGCCGCAAAATCGACCGCGATATAACGGGTGGCGGCGCCCTGTAACGGGGTTCGCGACAGGCGGCCGTTGGGGTCGGCTTTCGGGGCGTTGGTCGAATAATTCGCCGCCAGATAATCGACCACGACCTTTGCTTCGTCATCGGTCAGGTCGACGGCGCCCTGCTTTTCATGGATACGTTCGCGCATCCAGGCGATCTTTTTCTCCCAATTGTCGCGAGTTCATCGCTGTTGCGTCGGTCGCCACAGGAAATGGCATTGAGTGCACTTCTGTTCGACGATCGCCTTGCCTGCGCCTTCCGGAAGAACCGGGGGGTCCAATTGGTAATCCAGCTCGTTGCCGGCGACTCGCCCGGGGCTGCGAACCCAACCGTTGGGAACGTTGGCTTGCGTATCGGTCAGCGCCACATCCGCGGTCGCCGCCTTATCGGCGGTCAAACTCACCGGCGCAGGCTTGCTCTGAAAACCATTCCCGATGCCCTGCACGGTGTAGTTTCCCGGCGGCACGTTGTTGAGCGCGTAACGCCCTTGCGCCTGGGTAACGACCATGAAGGTCAGGCGCCGCTCAGGGTTGAATAATTTGACATAGGCCCCGGGCAACGCTTCCCCGGATGCACTCTTGACGACGCCCTCGATGCTGCCGGCAAAATCTGCCGCCAGACTTGGGTTGATGCCGGCGAACAGCGCGACAGCAGCAACCCCGGCGAGAATCCGACCCTTATGGCTCAACATTGTTTTCGCCTCCCATAGCCAAAAGCGAGCTCTGCCTTTCGGCGGCTCAATAGCATACACACTTTTTCGGACGGCCAAAGCCCCTTAGGGGCGCATTTTCCAGCGGATTTTACATTGACAGCCGACATTTAAACCGCTTGCGCAGGCCTAGCGTATGATTTCTTAAAGTTGCAGACTTTTCGGACAAGATCATGCGTAAAATCAACACGCATCCGTCGTCGAGCGCAGTCCGCGACGGGTGCGCAGAACATAATCGAGCGGGAGGCGATTTAAACTGAACGCATCCCGCTCTGGATTCCGGGTTCGCCTGCGCTTTGTTCCGGCGTCCCCCGAATGACGCAATTGCGTGCAGCGCATGATCCCGTAAAGTTGCAGACTTTTCGGACAAGATCATGCGCAAAATCAACACGCATCCGTCGTCGAGCGCAGTCCGCGACGGGTGCGCAGAACATAATCGAGCGGGAGGTGATTTAAACTGAACGCGACCCGCGCAAATCGTCCGGACGTGGGAAGCGCCGGGCTACCTACGAGGGAATGCCAGGAAATGGCTTGCTCGACGCCACGCGCGACTTCCTTGAAAAGAACTTGCTGCTGCGTTCACGCATGCCCTGGAACGTGACGTAGAGCATTGGGATCACGAAAATACCCACGGCACTCGCCGCGATCATTCCGGCAAAAACCGGCGTACCCACATTGTGGCGACTGATCTCGGCCGCGCCGTGCGCGACAACAAGCGGATAGACGCCGAAGATGAACGCGAAAGAAGTCATCATGACCGCGCGGAATTGCATCCGCGCGCCGAGCACGGCCGCTTCCCGAATGTCCATACCTTTTTCGCGCTGATCCTTTGCGAACTCGACGATCAGAATGCCGTTTTTCGCCGACATCGCGATCAGGACGACGAGTCCGATCTCCCCATAAAGGTCGAGCGAAAGATGCCAGATCAGAATGCCCAAAAAAGCACCAAGCACCCCGATCGGCACCGATAGCAGCACCGGGACAGGGATCATCCAGCTTTCGTAAAGGCCGACCAGGAATAGGAACGCAAAAAGCACTGAAAGGCCCAGGATCGCCCCGGTCTGTCCAGCGGCTGCCACCTCCTGATAGGCCGTCCCGGTCCACTCGTAGCCATACCCAGCAGGCAAAGTCTGCTGCGAAACCTGCGCCATGGCCGCCAGCGCCGCGCCGGAGGATGCGCCGGGCGCCGGGCTGCCCTGGATGGGTATCGCTCGATAATTGTTGTATCGCGTGATGACCTGCGGACCGACGACCACCCGCGCGTCGGCGATCGAACGCAATGGAACGTCAGTGCCGAATTTGTTGCGAATATAGATCTGCCACAGCGAAGACACATCGTTGCGGTCTGCCGCGTCGCCCTGGATATTGACCTGCCAGACGCGACCGAACAGATTGAAATTGTTTATATAAATGCCTCCCAACGTTGCCTGCAGGGCGCTGAACACATCATTCATGCTCAGCCCGAGCGCCTGCGCCTTATCGCGATCGATATCGAGATAGATGGACGGGTTGCTGGCCGTGTAGGTGGAAAAGACGCGGCTGAGCTGCGGGTCGCGATTGGCGTTGGCAATGAGGCCCTGCATGACGCTGTTCATCGCGGCAGGTTCCTGTCCCTCGAGCCCTTCGATTTCGTACTCGAACCCGCCGGTGGTCGACAGGCCGATGATTGGCGGCAGGTTGAATGGGATCACCGTGGCAGTGCGGATTTCTCGCCCCTCGGAAAAGACCCGCGCAATCAGCGCCCGCGCCGCGTTCGCGGTTCCGACGCGGTCGGCGAACGGCTTCAGAGTGGGGACGACAAAGCCGGTGTTCGCCTCGTTGACACCGTCGATGATTGAAAAGCCGATGATCGCAAAAATGTTCTCGACTTGCGGCATCGACCTCAGCAGCGTCTCGATCCGTTCGACCGCCTCGCTGGTGCGCGCGACCGAAGCGCCGTCCGGCAGTTGCACGGAGATGAAGAATGCGCCCTGGTCTTCTTCGGGCAAAAATCCCGTGGGCGTGCGCAGCGACAGAAGATATACGCCCGCGGCGCTCGCCAGGACGATTACGATCCCAAATGTCGCCACGCGGACGAGCCGGCCCACCACCGCGGCATAGCCATTTCGCATATTGTCGATGCGCCGCAGCACCCAGGCCATCGGCCCGCGCCTCGGTCCTTGGTGGCGAAGGAACACAGCGCACAAGGCTGGTGACAGGGTGAGTGCATTGAGTGCCGAAATCAACATCGCGACGCTGATCGTGACGGCAAATTGCCGAAACAGCGTTCCGGACACGCCAGGTATGAAGGCGACCGGGACAAACACCGAAAGCAGCACCAGACTGATGGCAATGATCGGGGCTGTTATCTCTGCCATCGCTTTTTTCGTCGCGGCGGCAGGCGACAGGTCGGGATCCTCCTCCAGGATGCGTTCGACGTTCTCGACGACAACGATGGCGTCGTCGACCAGAATCCCGATTGCCAGCACCATGGCGAGCAGCGAAATCGTGTTGGCGCTGTACCCCATCACCAACAACACCGCGAAGCTGCCGATCACGCTCACCGGGACGGCGATCGCGGGGATCAAGGTTGCGCGCAAGGTGCCCAGGAACAGGAACACGACGACAACGACCAGCGCGAATGCGATCGCCAGAGTGAAGAGCACGTCGCGGATGGTGTCCTTGACGAAGGTCGTCGTGTCGTAGCTGATGAGATATTTCAGACCCGGCGGGAATTGTTTGCTCAAGCGGTCGAGGTTGGCCCGCACCTGGTCGGCCGTTGCAACCGCGTTCGCGCCGGGAGCAAGGCTGATGCGAATCCCAACCGCGGGGCGCCCATTGATCCGCCCGTCAATGTCCTGATTTTGCGCGCCGAGTTCCACGCGCGCAACATCGCGAACGCGCAACACCGAGCCATCAGGATTGGCCCTGAGCACGATATTCCCAAACTGCTCGGGCGTGCTGAGCCTGCCCTGGGTTTGCACGTTCATTTGGAACTGCTGATCGTTGCCGATCGGGCGGGCACCAATGCGGCCAGTCGGCGCCTGAACGTTCTGGGCTTCGATGGCGGTGATCACATCGGCCGGCGTCATCCGCAAATTATCGAGACGCTTGGTATCGAACCAGACTCGCATCGAATAATTGAGGGCGCCGAACAGGCTCGCCTGACCGACACCGGGCGTACGAGACAGCACGTCGAGCAGGTTGATGACGGCGTAGTTGGTGACGAACAGCGGATCCTGCTTGCCGTCCTCGCTGTATAAAACGACGAATTGCAGGATGGCGGAAGATTTCTTCTGAACCGTCAAACCCTCGAGCTGGACCTCGGGAGGAAGCTTCGCGAGCGCGGTCTGGACGCGATTGTTGACGTTGACTGTATCGATATCCGGGTCAGTGCCGAGCAGGAAGCTGACTGTCAGCGTGTAGCTGCCGTCATTGCCGCTCGCCGACTTCATGTAGATCATTTTGTCGACGCCGACGACCTGGGCTTCGATCGGCTGGGCAATGCTGGATTCGACGACGTCCGCGGACGCGCCGGGATAGGTCGCCGAAACCACGACCTGTGGAGGCACGATTTCCGGGAACTGCGCAACCGGGATGCGCAGCAGGGCGAGCGCGCCCGCGATCGTGATGACGACGGCGATGACAACGGCAAGCCGCGGTCGATCGACAAAGATTGCCGAAATCATTGTTTCGCCTTGGCGTCGACAGTCGGTGGTTTTGCAGCATTGTCCGGCGGGTTCGTGTTATAGGCACCCCCCTGGGCCACCGCCGCTGAAATTCTGGGTGGCGAGCTTGCCGGCCCCGCCGAAACAGCTTCGCCGGAACGAACACGCTGCAGGCCCTCGCTGATGACCAGGTCCCCTTCCTCGATGCCGTGAGTCACGACGGCCGTGGATGACGTCGACTGTCCCAGTGCAACGCGGCGTATCTGTGCCTTGCCCTGATTGTCTACGATGTACACGTAATCGCCCTGCTGGTCGGACAGCACGGCGGCCCGCGGAACGGCAAGGACTGTGATCGGCTCGACGCCTTCGAGCATGACGGTCACGAATTCACCATCCGACAATTCACGCGAGCCGGGCTGGCCGGCCCTCATGCCTGCGAATACGGGATTCGGAATGATCCCGCGGAAGGTGACGGTGTCGGTGTTTTCGGCCACGGTGGGGGACACGTAATCGAGCTTGCCGTCGTGGGTATAGATCCTGCCATCAGGCAGGCGCATCTTGATGGTGACCGCCTCGAAGCCGCCCTTGTTGGCGTAGCGGTTGCGCAGATCGAGCCTGGCGCGCTGCGAAACAGAAAACAGGACGTACATCGGGTCCTG
This sequence comes from uncultured Alphaproteobacteria bacterium, assembly GCA_963844635.1. GTDB lineage: Bacteria > Pseudomonadota > Alphaproteobacteria > Rhizobiales > Xanthobacteraceae > JAJPKK01. The sequence continues at coordinate 607,975 of CAWJPD010000003.1, read as the reverse complement.
ACTGACGAGCGTCGCCAGCACTCCGCTGCTCGGCGACACGACGTTCCCTTCCGTGATTGCCGTGCTGCTGATCTGACCGTCGATCGGCGCCCGAATCTCGGTGTAGCCGAGATTGATCTGGGCTGTCTCCAGTTGGGCTTTAGCCCCCGCAATTTGCGCCGCCAGCGCGCGCTCAGCGGCGACCGCAGCATCCAGGTTGGACTGCGGCCCGGCCGATCGGTTCAAGAGTTCCCGAGCGCGGTCCAATGTTTGTTGGGCATTGCGGTGTTGAGCTTCAAGCTGATCCACGGCCGCCTTTCCGGCATCGACCTGCGCCTGAAAAGGGGGCTGCTCGAGTTGATAGAGGAGGTCGTCCTTGTGCACCTCGCTCCCCTCGATAAACAAACGCTTTTCGATGAAAGCGGTGACGCGGGCGACAAGCACGACACGCCCCACTGCCTGTATGCGGCCGATGAACTCGTCCGTCTGGGTGATTTGCTGCCGTTCGGCGCGCACAACTCCGACCGCAGGCGGCCCGCTCGCAGGCTGTGCTGCCGCTTTGAACGACGTCAGCCCAACGGCAAGGGCCAGCACCAGGCGTGAAAAAGCGAAGGACATCATACGTATTGTCCGTGCATGCCTTCGATCAACCCCTCGGCACCTCGTCCGAGCGTCGTCGGCGTCTCAAAATGAAGTCCATAGATAACAACTGACTTCAGCCCCGCAATGCCGGCCCCGACGAGACTAGACCATGGAAGCACGGATCGTGCCATCGATGCAGGAAATCTGCGAAAAGCGCATGGAACGTGCATTGTGGGTTGCATCCTTCCGGTGCCGTTTCGGCCGCGCCGGAGCGAAGCGCAGGCCGGCCCGGAAATCCAGGATTGCGCGGCCAATCACAAAAAATATCTGAGTAGAGACACTCCCAGGTCAACGCGTCGGCCTGCTGTCCGACAACGTCCAGGAGAAACGCGGTCGCGCTTCCCACACGCCCGGGAGCCAAGACACAATAAGCCAACCCAATCACCGACCTTCATGGGCGACCGCTCAGCTATTGAGAAAGGTCAACAGATCGGAGTTGATCGTGTCCGCTTCTGTGATCGGCCCATAGGATGGGAATTTCTTGTGGGTCTTCGGAAGACCCTTAATTCGAAGGATGGCAGATGGCCGCCCGGGAATGCCCTAGTTCCCGCAATCAGAGCTGAGTGATACGCCGCGATCGGAGACTTCCATGGCTTCGCACGGCGACCGGCGACTCACGTTCCAAGGAAACAGGGACTAGGCACGATCTGGTCGTCTTTACGATGCGGCACCGGCACGTGCACGCCGATCTTATTGAGGTCTTTGGTGAATCGTTCTATAAAGAAACGATGCCGTCCGTGTTGCGCCTTGCCGCCTCCGCCGTGACCTGGCTGACCAATTGGCGATACCGCCTCCGAACCGTGGCGGCAAATCAGAAATCACAGCGGGCGCGATGGCGCACCGACAAATCGGAATAACCGCGCTCCGGCACGCCCATCAAAATTGGGGCGGGAATTGATATCGCCGACCCGATTCGTTCGAACGGGTGCGAACCTCTAAGCCGCATTCAAAGGACGGGCAAACGCTTTATATCAGCCGTCCGCGCCCCAAGTCGAAGCGAGAGTCGGTGTAAAACCGGTTCATACCCCTACCGTTTTGCACGACCTCCGCCAAGGGTCACGCCGAGCCGCATGGCTTTCTGATGCGTCGCACCTACACTGCGCTTCAACTTGCGAGCGATCTCCGTTGTCTTTGTCTTCGCCCGCGCCAGCGTCTTCAGCGTACGAATGTCTTCCTTCGTCCATGCACGCAATTTGGAGGTCTTTGCTTTCGTCGCCCCTCTCGCCGACGTTGCTCTCGCCGTCGTTCCTCTCGCCGTCGTCCCTTTTGTCGCTCTCATTGTCGGTGCTCTCATCGTCGTCGCTCTCATCGGTATCTCCCACAGCCGCGGCAAACGAATCCGCGAAGATTTCTACTCGATTGTTCTTCTATTTGAAATGACCCTGTGGATAAAGAAGCTGTTATGGTTTAGAGCCGCTGTAGTATGTCGTCTGCGCTGCGCCAGCTGCGGCCCATGTCTACGCGAACGCAGAAAGCCCAAGCGTCATCGGCTCGGCGCGCCGGCGAACCTACAAATGATACGTCGGAAGCAATGTGCCATCCTCCAACGTTCGGCCTCATTCTTGCCGGCGGCCGCGCGCGGCGCATGGGCGGCGGCGACAAGGGCCTTGTCAGCATTGGCGGGGCCACCATCATCGACCGCATCATCAAGCGCCTCGAACCCGCTTGCAGCGGCCTTTTAATGAGCGCGAATGGGGATCCGGCGCGCTTTGTCCACTTCGCCGCGCCGGTGATCGGCGACAGCGTGCCGGGTCTCGCGGGGCCACTGGCCGGCATCCTTGCCGGGCTCGACTGGGCGGCCGCCAGGGCCCCCGAAATCGCCTGGATCGTCAGCGCGCCGGCCGATTGTCCGTTCCTGCCCTTCGATCTCGTGCCACGACTCCACGCCGCGCGCACTCGCGAACAGGCACCGCTTGCCATTGCGGCTTCGGGCGAACGGCGCCATCCGGCGGTCGGCTTATGGCCGGTGAAGCTGAGAGAGGATCTGCGGCGAACGCTGGTCGACGAAGGAATGCGAAAGGTGGAGGCCTGGGCGACGCGGCACGGCGGTGCCGTCGCCGAATGGCCGAACCTGCCGATCGATCCATTTTTCAACGTCAACACTCCGGCGGATATTTTGGAAGCCGAGCGGCTCTCACGGCTGTCACCCGAGTGATCCCCTTTCGGCGTTCCCGGTGCAACGCCGGAAAGGGTGCCGGCCAAGGAGCCACGTCTTTAGGCGGCTGTCTTCAAGCGCGTTTCGGCCCAAAAATGCCTCGCCCTTCCGGCGCCGATTCGGCTCCGCGCAACACAGCGTCCAGCGGCTCCGCCGTGACGAGCACGAGCTCGACGACGGCGGCGAGATCGTTGATGCCGGCGACTGGCCGTCCTGCGTGAGGAAACGGCACGTCCGACACGATGCCCGCGATCCCGGCATCTTGCGGGTGCAGCGGCAGCTTGCCGACCGCGCTGCGGTACACTTCGAGGCGGGCGTGCTGCGCTGACTTGAATCCTTCGATCAAGACAAGGTCGACCGGCGTCAGCTTGCGGAGCATGTCGTGGATTGAGGGTGCGGCGGCACCGCGCAGTTCATGCAGCAGCGCCCAGCGCCTGTCGGAGGTGATCAGCACCTCGGTCGCCCCGGAGTTTCGGTGACGCCAGGAATCCTTGCCCGGTGCGTCGAGATCGAATGCATGATGGGCATGTTTGACCGTGGAAACGGTCAATCCCCGCGCGATCAGCCTAGGCAGGATGCCGGTGATCAGCGTGGTTTTTCCGCAGCCGCTCCAGCCGACAAACCCGATGACGCGCATGATCCAATCCAGCACTCGCAGAGAGCCGCCCTACGGCTTGGGGCCAAGAGGCCCGGCAAGACAGAGCCTATAATGAAGCACCGCAAACGATCCACAAACGACGAGCAAGCTTGCGAAGCGGCGGGATCGGCGTTATTCCGAGGACACGTGCTCCCTTCGTCTAGCGGTCTAGGACGCGGCCCTCTCAAGGCTGAAACACGGGTTCGATTCCCGTAGGGAGCGCCATGCGTTCCCCAACATACTGATGTGTCAAAGCTTTTTATGTGAGTTTGCCACATCCGCGACCGAGTTTGCCACTTTTGTGTTCTCTTGTTGTTTCTCGATGGCGCGGCGGCTGAGCCGTTCCTGGTCAGCGGCGCGCGTGTAGCGCTCGACTTCCGCAAGCGTCTTGTGGCCCGTGATTGCCGCAATCTCCTTCTCCGTACATCCGGCCTCAGCAAGCCGCCGAGCTGCAGCCTTGCGAAGGCCATGCGGCTTGCAACGCGCCGGCAAATGGGCCTTGGCGATCGCGTCGGACACCATGTTGCCGAAGCCTTTCACAGAAAACTGGCTTCCGAATGCGGTGGTAAGGATGCTCATGTGACCGCGCTTCGCGACCGCGAGCTCGACCTGGAGGGCGGGATGCAGCGGAACCACCATTTTCGTCCCGGTCTTTTGCTGCACGACACGAATCACGTCCCCAGCAATATCGGCCCACGTCATGCGGTGCACGTCAGAGCCGCGTTGGCCGGTGTAGAGCAGCAGAGCGAACGCGAGACGCTCGCGGCTCCCACTTTGCCACCGGCCTTCGAACTGCGCGATCTCGGATTCTGTCCAGGTGTGAATTTCCCGAGAGGCGAAGGTTTTCACTCCAGCTGTTGGATCGCGATCGATCCAGTGCAGCGCCATGGCATAGCGCAGCAACGTGCGCATGCGCTTCAGGAGCACGATCGCCGCTCCAGGCTTCGCGGCAAGCCGGCCGACGATCACGTCCACATGCTCACGGCGCATCTGGTCGACACGGCGGTGACCGTGTTCCTCGAGGAACTGGTCGATCACACGACGATAATTGGCGCGACTGGTCGAGGACAGCGAACGGTATTGCGGCGAGCCGTAATAAAGGGCCGAGAGCGCCGCCAACGTCCCAGCTCCCGCCGTCGCCCGGCGCTCCCGAGGTGGCTTCTGGTCGGCGAGACACGCGGCGTAGGCGTCCATGAACTCGCGCGATCCAGGAACTCCGGGTAATGGGATTCGCTTGCCGGATTGCCGAAAATAGAAACGCGCTTTGCCGGCACGATCGACGAAGGAATGAATATACCGCAGGTCGGTCAAACGTCGGCCCATGTGTCCACCGTTTCGCCGGCCTCTTCGGTGTCGTGCGGCATAGCTTTGAATGCCGCCCGCAACTCGTCAACATCATAGACGAGCCGGCCATCGATCCGCCTCGGGTCCGGCATCCGTTTCGCCTTGCGCAACTCGCGGAACTTCGTCGCCGAAATGCCGATCGACGCAGCCGCCTCCACCTCCGAGAGGCCGAAAACAATCGGCAGACCTGCCGAGATTTCACGACGGCTACCCATCAGGCTTGCGGCCCCATCGCGGACTTGCTGTTGGACATCTATTTTGGGTCCTGGCCAAAAATAGAATGCTCAGACGCCCGCACATCAGAAAAGTGCCCCCAGATCAGCACGAATTAAAGCCTCGATAACTCCAAACTTTACCGTTCAGAATCGCCGTTACGGACGGTGGAGCAACTCAGGGCGCATCGTGCATCATCGCCGCCGGCTTTTGACCGCGCCGCCCCGCCGCCAAACATCTCCGGTCGCGGGATCGAAGGACATGCCGGACTCGACGCCAGTTCTCGCTGCCTCGGCCAGATCGAGATCGCCGTAATCGACGCCGTTGTAAACCGTCGGACTTGGCGTGCCTTTTGGCTTTTCTTGCGAGGACGGGGAATTCAGCCCCTTAGCCAGGGCGGCCATATCGCCAAGGCTTGGGCCAGATTGCTGCTGGGGCGGCGGAGGAGGTGGAGGAGCGCCGTGGCCGGCCACGATCTGGATTTGAGGCACATATCCGCCGGCCAAGGGACTGCTGTAGGGCGTCCCGCCGTCCGCAAAACGTTTGCGTGACACGCCCCTACGGGAAGGACGATCGGCACGGGGACGGACACCCCCGCCTTCAATTTTCATCGCCTTCGCCTTCCGCGCAACGCGCTTGCGTCGTCTGGCGTTTTCCTCCTCCTCGTTTGTTCGGGCGCGAGGCGCATAAGCAACAGCACGAGGGTGTTTCTGCGATTGCGGCCGGCGGGTGCGGTTTTTCATTTCGAAAAATCCGTTAGGCAGCTGAGGAGGTAACCAAAACATTGGCGCTACCACGCGGTTGAACCTGACGACCGCGGCTCTCAGCCCAATCGATTACATCGCCCCAACGGTAGAGAGAGCGCGATCCGAACCGTTTGAAGGGCGGTCCATCTCCTCGTGTCGCTTTGGTGCCGAGGGTGGCGGATCGGATCGGATAACCGGCTGCGGTCAGCGCGACAGCGGTCTCGTCGCGGGTCAGCAGATCGTCACGATCAGGAGAAGACTGTTTCATGGGTCACCGTCGTTTGCGCGGCTTGGCACCGCGATTTGTTTGCGACGGCTATCTATCTAGGTGATTTCAAATGGCCTGTACGCAATCGCCCAATTGCCCGCCCAAATGCCTATTCGCCCGGAAATGACACCAGCACGTCCGTCCACCATGGGTGTTCACCGCGCCTTCCCCGTTCCCATTTATTAATTTTTCCACACCTAGCGTCACAGGCCGGCGCCATGCCAAGTCATGCCGAAACTGCATTACTGGAGAAGCCGTCAGACCAAGCACTGTGACGACCGGTGACGACGGTAGAAAAGTACACGTCACGCGCAAGGCATTGATATTGCTGGCTCCGTGACGCGGTGACGACCGTGACGCGGATTCCGCCCATGTCGGCACCGTAAATTGCCGAGGCCGCCCAGCTCGTGACGGCTCTACCCTCCTCTGTTCTCTCTTTCTTCTTTTTCTTTAGGGAAAGAGAGAAAGAGGTCGTCACCCTCGTCACCGCGTCACAAGAGCCTGATCGGAAATTGAAAAACGCGTGACGCGCACCGTTTTACCGTCGTCATTCCGTGTCATTCCACGTCACGTTGACTAAAAACAATTCATAACATTCGTCGTTCGAACGCATGTTTGCCTTGTTTCGACAGACCACGGTTCCAATGAACCCGCAACTTGCAGCCGAGGGTTGGTGTCGTTGTGGTATGCAAAACTTGAGGGGGCGGGGGTCAGGCCGCCGGCAAGTCGAGCTGAACTATCGCAATCAGCCGTTCGTCGCGGGACCGTCGGCGTTCGACGTGAATGCCCTGCGAGCGCAACAGCGGCGCGGCCCGCTCGATGCGGTTGGTGAGCCCGGCGGGAGATACGGGCCAAGAGCGCATTCTCTTCTGCGTATCAGAGGCATGGACATTGATTTCGGCGAACAATTGAGTCGGCGTACCTTCCCACGACTTTGTCGAGAGACCGCGGACGAACGTTGCCAACACGATCGCGACAATGTCGGCTTCGAATGCCTGCTGCGTCGTCTCCTTGGCGCTCTCTTGGTAAGCTTTGAAAGTCTCGCCATCATCGAAGCCGAAATTCGCTTCTGCGGCAGTCGCCCATTTGAGCGCGCCGATGAGGCGCGGCTCTGCTGGCAACTTGGTGGTTTCGACATTGCGGAGGGCGGCACATACACCGTCGAGTAGGCCCGCCAAAATACGTGGCTTGGCTTTGCGCCAGCGGTCGAGGAGTTCAGGCTCGGTTAGACGACCGGATGTCATCGGCAGTAAGCTGACAGCGAAGGTCCTGTTCGCAAGGTCTTCGCGCTCCGCCAGCCGGGGGATTCCGTTCAAAACGACGGGGCGTTTAGCCCTGTGAATTGCAAGTTCATCATCGGTGTATAATTTTACCGCTGCGTAAGCGTCGCCGCTCGCTATCCGGCAGAGAGCGTCGCTAAACCAGGCTCGGAATGTGCGAGATATTTTCAAAACCAATGAGCAAGGACTGTTTAGCAAAAACAATCAGGGTGCGGTCATCCTTGGGCATACTCAGCGGCTTGTCATCCCGCGGGTCGATCAGCTCCATGAGCATTTTTGTCAATGCGGTTTTTCCCGAGCTTGATTCCGCTGAATCATCAAAATTGGATAAACTCCGGTGTCGCGAAGACAGCTCATGATCCACGCGACGACGAGGGCGAAATGCGCCTGGCTCAGATTGCTGAAGATGGCACGCAATTCCGCGATGCCAGAATACTGTTCCGTTACGCGCTCTGGGATTGGTAACGATAGCATGCCCTCGCGCCGGACGAATTTTATAGGCACTTCGGCGACAACGGCCCAACCGTTTTTGGAAGCCTCGATCGCCTGCCAATCATCGTTGGCGAGGTCAAGATACACACGGCCGTCATACTCTGCGACACGAAAAAACGCGGTGTAACGCTTGCCGCGAGCAACCGCGCGAGCCTCCACAGCGGCAAGACATTCCTCTAGGGCATTTTTGCTTGGCGCGGCCTCGTGGTCGTCGAGATATTGCAACGTCAGCCAATGCCGAAAGCGTGACGAGCGGATTGGAGCGTGCTCCCGATGAGACCCGACCGGAAAAGTGGCATATGCCTTTCCGGCGTCGTCGTGCCACAACTCGATGCCCTCGACATAACCCATGAGCTGATCGCGCTGCGGCGGTCGACCGCGCCGACGGCCTCCCCCGCCCTCGGTAGCGGTCTCAGTTTCGCTCCGTTTTCCCGGCTTCGCCGCCGCCGCGTTCGTGATCAGCCGCATCACCTGGGCTTCATCGAAGCCAGCGGCGAGTGCATCCGCCGCATCCCAGCCGGCGCGTACGCCACTCGGCGGCTCGATAATCGAGACGCGGAGGGCGCCGGCGGCACCACAATGCTTAGCGACAATGGCAGCGTATTGCTGGCCTGGATCGTCAGCGTCGGGCCACACGACGACTTCGCGGCCATTGAGCGGCGACCAATCCGCTTGCGCTGCCGCCTTGGAGCCACCGGGCGACGTGATGCAAACATAACCAGGTGCGAGCGTCTGGGCGGCACGGCACGCTTTCTCGCCTTCGAGGACGAAGACGGGCGCGGTCCGCCGGCTGCTGAGTTTGTCGAGGCCGAACAGTGGCCTCGGTTTCCTCCACGTCGTCCATCGCCAGTCGCGAAAAACACCGCCGGGGTGTCGGCAGAATGTCAGCGGGCGAAACTCCTTACCGCCAGCATGATCGAAGCGCCAGACGAAGCCGTTCGTCTTTCCGTCGGCGGCAATGTAGGTGTAGCTATCGGTTGGCTCGCCGAGCGTCGGATGTCGCTTCGGCGGTGGCGGCGCATCCTCCGGCACCGGGACAAGGGGCGTCCACTCTCCGCCCTTCTTTGGCGCGTCAGAACCCCCCCTGATCGGGCGAAACGGGTCACTCATGTGGGTCGATCCCCAACATTTGAGCGACCTTGAGCGCTGCCTCGGCCTGGCTCAGGCCAAAAAGATACGCTGCCAGCGAAACCAAATCGCCGCCACGTTCATCCACGGCGAAATCGGCCCAAGCTCCAGTTCGCAAGTTGATGCGGAAGGAGCCGATACGAGTATCGTTTCGCCTCGGATTTCAGCGCGCACCACTCGACGCCTTGCCGTTTACCCCGGGGCAGCCATTGAGTCGCGATCGCCGCAGCATTGGCTCGCGCTGAAGCCGCAATACGCTGAAAGGCAATTTTGCGAGGCGGCGTCATCGGCGACGCGTTCCCCGCTGCCACTGCCGGCCGATGACCTCCCAAAGCCGCACCGTGCGGGGATCGGGATCATCGCGAGGGTTTTGGTAGGGTGACGCATCGAGCGACGATCCCGATGCAATGATCTCCAGTGTTTCCTTGGTGATCTGCTCCAGCGGACGATACGGCTCAGGCGGCACGCGCACACTGATTTCGGCAGTCGCGAATTGCCAAGCTACGAAGGTCTTGAGGAGAATTTCGGAGGGACGCCGGTCGCTGAAGGTCAAGAGCCTGACGGATTCCCATGGCTCTTTATTGATCGCGAGAACGATGTCGCGCGCAACGATGCCGGCTTGGGCGCCCGGTGAATTGTCGAGCACCGCGAAAACCAGCTTGCCAGCTTCAAAGCCATGAAGCGGGGCTGTCCTCGCAAACTGATGAGCGATCCCAAAACGGATGATCTGCGATAGGTTCTTCGGCGGCACGAGCACAAGGCCAAGCCGTGCGCACAGCTCGAAGCCGTCGGCGATCGGTTGCACGATCAACCTCACGGTGCCGGCGTCCACACTATACGCTGCAGCTCCGCCCGCCCCCGGTGATCAGTTTCCCAAACGAACCACCCGAACGTCATCGTGCTTGTTGCTGTTGGACCTTGCCATCCAGCGCGATGCATCATCGGCAGACGATTAGCGAAGACATAGACCTTGGCCAGGAATCCCGCGTCCAGGATCGCGCTGCGGCGCTGACTTCTCCAAGAATTGAAGCCGCAGCAGCAGCACGACCTTCGGCACGCCAAGGTCGAGAGCGTGCGCGACAAACTCACCCGCAATTTTGTAAGGGGGATTAGTGACCATCGCCCCGACGTTGTCGGGACGCTTGGTTTCCATCAGGAAATCGACGCCGCTCTCAGCGTCTGGACAGCCATAATTGACGAGGTCCGACGCGTAGACCTGATGACCGGCGGCGCGAAGCACACCGACAACGCTTCCGGGACCGCAAGCCGGCTCCCAGATCGCGTGGGGCAAGGATTCAACCCTCAGGAGCGCGCGTACGGCTTCGGGTGGCGTTTCGTAAAGATCGTCCTTGCGCTCAGACAACGGCGCGCGGCCGGTGCCGGCGATACTGCGTCCACCGGCCATCAGGCTACCTGCTTTAACTGCTGCTGCTGGATTCCGCTCGCCTGTTCCAGTGTGGCGGCCTCGCCGATCGCGCAGGCAGCGCCCCGAAAAGCATCAAAGCGACCGACGAAGTGGCGCGATGCGGTCCAAGCGAGAGCCTGTCGCGTTACATCATTCCAGATGAACGTGCCGAGCCGAGTACGGCCATCATAGACAGCGTAAGCGCGCCTGCACGCGCACTTCAAAGCCTGAGCGCGGCGTCCTCGCCGTTTTGCGATCATTAAGCTTCACCGTCGTTCGCGCGGCTTGGAGCCACGATTCGTTTGCGACGGTGATCTATCTAATGGATTTCAGTGGGCGCGTCCGCAATCGCCCAATCGCCCGCCCAAATGCCTATCGCCGCTGCTTCAATGGCGCCGACCCAAGACACGCTCAATTGCGTTACGTAGGCCCTCGGCTTTGGGCTGTAAGTTCGCTGGTTGCCTGCTAACCCAAGGGCTTATGTCGCTCATGATCTCAACCGTCTTCTTGTTTGGAACGCGACGGTCAGGGAACGTGGCGACGAGTGCCCGGTACGCAAATTCTTGAGAAGCCCCTTTCGGCACGCAGAGAGGAAGCTGGATATAGTCCGCCTCTTCTGAGGCCACCTCTGAACCTTCACGGGCACGCAGCTAAATCGGAATCTCCAGTCCGCGCTTTCTGAACCATTCCACGCAATCGCTGTGCGCGATCCACAAATACTCGATAAGTTTCTCGAACTCCGCTTCGCGCGCCATCCGAACATCGAGTTCGAAACTTTCGCCACGATGGATGCAGGTTCAGGACACGCGATCGGCCTTTTCCATCAACGAATTTGCCCTCCAGAATCGCGCGGCGCAGTGCATCGCATATCTCTTGCCGCTTACTCTCATTGATCGATAGTGAACGTGCCTCCCTTGCATATTCGTCAGCGATCTCGTCGAGACGAAACCATCGTCGTCTTTCGAAGGGGGTGAACTCTTGGCGGCGGCAGAACCAATTAGCAAACCGCACGCGCCATCGACGCATTAGGACAAGCTGTTCGGCCTGCGCCGCCATGTCCGCGATTTGTTCCGGAGTGTCCAGGGTTGGATAAGAGTACGAGACCGCAGCCCTACGTTCCAGCTCTGCGGCGCGGATGATCTCAGACCCAGCCGTCGATAGCCGCGGCATCCATGTTCTAGATTTTGTATCCATGATTTACCGCCGACCGCCGAAGGAGCGGCGCGGGGCAAGCATTCCGGCGGTGAGTGGAATGCGACGGCTGGCCGGCCGGCCCCGCGCGAATTGATTCTACTCCGTCTGCGGACGGTGCGAAGCGGTGCGGAAGGCGATTTCCACAACGGGATCACGTTCGGACATCGACCATGAACGTCCAAGCGGCGGAAATTAGCGGAAACTCGTGTAACTCCGATTGTTTCCAACCGGGAGCAATTCGTCGTGGTCACGCGAGGGCGAGGCTGAGCCTCTAGCAGAGATCGGCTGGCGCTATCTCGTTTTGAAAAGCAAGATCGTCAGAAACGCTTCCTGCTGCTCACGAGCTGCTGATTTCAAACCACTCAATCGCGTTCCGCGCGTGCGAGACAGCAATTCTAGCCTCCTCAAACGTGAAATCACGCGATGGATCGTAGTCGGCGAGAATTCGCAATTCGTAAAGATTGTGAGTGAGCCGAGCAAAGTCCGCAATCGGTCCGAAGCCTCCGTCCGGCTTGAACGGCAAATTCTGCGGGTTTGTTGCCATGAACTTCGAACACAGCGCTCGCAGCCCAGAATGGTCGACGCTCCGGTACACCAAGCTGTAGCGGGCGGTAGCTTGTCCGGCAGCGCCAACAACCATATCGGCCGCCGCAGTCAACGTGAAATGGAATACTCCGTAGTAGGCGGCTGAGATCGCCCGCCGCAGATCAGCTTGAAGTCTATCGGGCTTAGCCGCTAAAGCGTCGGCTTGCCCAAACAACTGTTCAGCCGGCAGCGGAGCCACTCTTCTCTCCATACCGCACAATCGGTGGACGTGCTTCGCCGGCGTCCGCAAGTTGCTGAATCAGGTTAGAGATTGTGCGAGCAGAACGCTCGCCTACCATCGTTCCCAATGTCCCTCGGGGCACCACGATGGTGATTTCAATTGCTTCGCCTCCCGTGGAAGCGATGGCTGGTTGAAGCAAGATGTTCTCAAGCTCGACGTTGTTTGCAGTTGCGACGTTCTTTGTAATTTGGCGCACCTTTTCGTCGGTCAACGTATTCACGTGGTTTCTCCCGGTCCAAAAGCGCGAAACAACTGCGCTTGGCTTAAAATCACCGCTTAGCAGGTCGGCAAATTTAGAAAATGTGCCCGTCAACACGGTCTTTCACAAGTTGACCGAAGGCCACAGCAGCAAGAAACACGCGAGGCGATTTGGTGTTTGTGGGGCCGGAGGCGTGGCCGGTGCTCCGATTTCGTGGTAGGCACTGCATGCCTCAGCGAAGGACGCATCCTCCCCCATTTTTATGCGAACACAGGTCTTTAGGTTCCCTGCCGTAGCGCATTGTTCGCGAGCGTCGCTGTACTTTCTACACGCCGCCGCCATTTGGCATAAATAAGTCCTGTCCAGACCATCATGGCGCTTTCCTTCATCTGCGGAATTTTGAGCGATCAGCCACGGTGCGTATATAGCCGCGAGGATACCGGCCGCAACGGCTGTGCCACGCGCGAAAGCCGACGCTTTGGCCCACTTGGACGAATTGGCCCAATTGGACGAAGTGATTGCACTTTTGGAACTGCTGGGAGACGACAACACCTGCTGCAAGTCTGACCGGTCAAAGGTACCATCACCAGCACAAGCGTCGCATGCGACCTCATCCTCTTCAGATTCTCATCAATAAGTCCGGGTACACGGCGAGCCGGATGCCATCTGCCCCATCCGCACCGCCAGACACGGGTGTCGCCCGTGACGATCCCATCTGCGATCGCATCCTTAAGCCTCGCGAGCGTGTAAGGTCCAAGCTGCTCGCCCTTGAGCGAAATGAACCAGTGCGGTTCAAGTGGCTCGTCATCACAATCGCCAGAGAAGGGGATCATCGGTTAAGGCCGCCGCCCGCGCGTTTTCCCGCCTGTGGGCGTCTTGCTGCCCCTCGCCGCTTTTGACGCACTGGCGCCCACGGCTCGCGGCGGAGTGGGGCCTGCTGCAAGCGATGCAGCATCACCCGTCGCCATGATGACCGGGATTTTGGCTGGAGCGCTCAGGGCAAATTCGAGCAGGCGGCGTATCGCCTCCGGCCGCCCCAAATCTGGATCACCCTGTTTTGTGATCCAGGCATCAAGCTTTTCACGCTGATCGGGGAAAATGCGAACGAGGACCGGAGTAGCGCCGGTTGACGGACGACCGCCTTTGTTCTTTTTTCCAGTTTTCAATATTGACAACCCCATGGGTTTTCAATATCAGATACTGGCGAGCCGGACAAGAGTTGCAGCTCTCGCCCGGCCCTAATCCAAGACACGGAGATAGACCATGTCTCAGACTGATATTCCCGCCATACCACAAGTCCGTCCCGTTTCGACAATCTGTCGAATTCCATGCTCGCCGACCGCCTCGGCGAAGCCGACGCCACTCTCAAGGCGTACGAAGCCCAGGTCGCCGAGATCAAAGCCGAGATCAAGCGCCGCGGCATTCTGGAAGCGGCCGGCGACCACTACACCGTCAAGGTGACCGAGCAAATCTCGGGGCGGCTCGACACTGCGAAGGTTCGCGAGTTCCTGGCCGATCGTTACCGCGAATTCGAGAACGTCATCATCTCGACCGTGGTTCGCGTGAAGGCCGTCAACCGGCTCGCCGCCGCGGCCTGATCCTCACCGATTGATCATCATCAGGGGCGGCCACGCCGCCCCTTCATTCCCTTTTCAATTCGGAGAACTGCAATGACGCAGGCTCACGCCCTGTCGCGTCGATCCATGTTGGCTGGCGCATCTGCAATCGCCGCCACTGCCACTGCTGCCACCACCATTGCCACAGCCGCCGAGCGCCCCGCCTCGGGAGCGCATCCCGACGCCGAACTGCTCGCGCTCGCGGAAAGGTTCGACCCGCTCTATCGTGCCTGGGTCGATTACATGACCACCGAGAGCCTGGAGCGGTTCGAGCTGGAAACCGCCATCGAGAAAATGAGCGGTTTCAAACCGGGCACCAAATGGTCCGACGCGTACTGTGAAGCGCGCCGGGATGCGCTCAAAACCATTCCCGACAAGCGCAGCCGCGCTGAACAGGATGCTCGGTCGCGCGAGTTGATCGCCTTGATGGCGGCGCTCGATGAGGTCGCCGCCGATATCCTCACCTTCAATGCCGACACCCGGGAAGGCCTCGCACTCCAGGTCCGGGCGCTGATGTACCATCATTTGGACCTCATCGAACCGAGCCTCGACGACGATGGTGAGAGCGATGATTGGTGGCTTGCGTGCTTCGTCGAAAGCGTGTGCAGCTTCGCCGGCGTCCCGTTCCCGCCCCATCGTTTCTTAGCCGACATGTTGCGTGAGCGGGAGGGCTGACCGATGCCCACATCCCGCCGCTCACTCCTCTCGGCCACCGTGGCCATGATCGCCGCGGCGCCCCTCGATGTTGCAACTGCCGCCCAGGACCCGATCCGATCCATACGCTGATCGAGGCCCACCGAAGCGCCTTCAAAGCGTGGTACGCCGCGATCGACGAACTTGCCGTAGCCGAGTTCGGTCCTGACCGACCAGCGGCAGAAAAGGCCAAGGAAGCCGAGGCTTCCACCTGCGACGCCGAAGCCAACGCCACCCACCAGATCGCGATCACGCCGCCCGCCACCTTGGGCGGCGCTTTGGCTGTGCTCGATTACGTGACGAGCTTCTACGAAGGCAGAAACACCGAAGCAGGCAATTCGTACAACTTCTTCGCAGATGAGGACCTGATCGAGTTCATCGACAGCATCCACCGCGCGATTGCCGCCCACCTCGGACGGGAGGGCTGAGCGATGCCGAAAACCATTTCGACAACCCCTTCCCACCAATCCCCCCAGCCCAAAAAGGAGGATTTGACTCCAGCGGTCGCCCGCTTCGAGCTGATGCTCGATGCAATCAAGACGCGGCATGTCTGCGACGGCTGGAGTGTCGATGCGATCGCTGGCGACCGCGCCCTGAAATATCTCCGCAAGATCGCGGCCGGCGGTCGCGAGCGCGCCAGCAAATTCGACGAACTGATCCAATTCGTCGCTGACCACGGGCAGTCCTTAGACTGGATATTCCGGGGCGATCTCGTGGTGATGATTTGCCACGCGGCAGCACACTCGCCAAGGGCGCTGCGAAGCGTCGAAGACGGCGTTTTTGCGGTAATTGCCGAGCACAGGGCTGCCGTCGCGGCGTATGTCACAGCCTGCAAGGCGGCTGGCGCCCGATCACCAGCACCAAAGCTCGATGCCGCTGCCGCTGACGCTCGCGTACGCGCGACCGGGGACCGCGAACAGGACCTTCTGGCGAAGGTTCTGAACAGTGAACCGACCACGCTCGCTGGCGTTGCTGCCCTCCTCGATCATCTTGGGCTGCCGGATTTCCTCGACGAGGAAGAAGGCCGGAGCACTATGAAACTTTCCTCTCGGCGGCCGACGCGGGCGGACCTCTCAAACGCCCGGCGCAGGACTTCCCCAGCCGCATGGCCCGCATCATCCGTCGCCTGATCGGGGCGACTGACCAAGTTGTTCGGGAGTGATCGCCATGAAGATCATCCCGTTCGACCCGTCGGCCCAAATCGAGAATCGATCCTGTCATGAACCAGATTGGCGATGGATTGCCTCCGATCTGCTAGAAACTTTGAAACTCGCCGAGACGGAAATCCACCATCCGGGGGCCGCTCGCGCCGTCAACAAGGACATTGGCGCCCTCGTCCAGAGCGCCATCGCACGGGCAGAGCGACAGGTATCATCACAGCGCAAGTCCACGCGCCGACCCTGACGATCATCAGCCCGGCCGCTTCGATGGCCGGGCTTTGCTTCCGATAAGCCCACTTCTCGCCCCTATTTCGAGTGGCTTCCGTGACCGATTTTCAGCCCATCGAGCAGGCCACCGAGGCGGAGCGCCACCTTGGCAACTCGATGCCTGCCGCCGCTGGCCTGCCGTCCATCGTCCGCGAGCCGGGCACGCCGGCACTGCCGGCCGATGACATCGAGGCCGCCGCCAGCTTCGCCCGCCAGGAGAAGGCGCCAGCGACACGCGCCGCCTACCGGAGCCGACTTCGCCTGCTTCCGCGGCTGGTGTGAGGCCAAGGGCGTTCCTGCGCTGCCGGCGAGCCCGGACACGGTCGCGGCCTTCCTCGCCCATGAGGCTGATAGCGGCTCGCCGCGGCGACCATCACCCGCCGCTGTGCCGCGATCCGCTACGCCCATCGCCTCGCCGATTTCGAACCGCCCACCAATTCCGAGCGGTCCGCGCCACGCTGCGCGGCATCCGCCGCACGTCGGCGCCGCACCCGCCCGCAAAGACCCCCGTCCTCGCCGACAGGCCCGCGCCATGGCCCTTTCAGTTCCGGACGGCCTCAAGGGCCTCCGCGACCGCGCACTGCTCCTGCTGGGCTTCGCTGGCGCGTTTCGCCGCTCTGAGCTGGTCGCCCTCGATGTTGCCGACCTCGAAGAGACCGAGGACGGCTACCGGATCACCATCCGCCGCAGTCAAAACCGACCAGGAAGGCCAGGCGAACCGTCATCGCCATCGTCCGCGGCAACGCCGACCTTGCCCGGTCAAGGCGGTCAAGGCTTGGCTGGCAGCCGCGGGGATCACCGAGGGACCGCTCTTCCGCCCCGTCGCCAAGGGCGGCCGCTCGGCTGCTCAGCGGCTCACCGGCAAGTCGGTCTGCAGATCGTTCAGGCCTATGCCTCGCGCCTCGGCCTCGATCCCGCGGCCTTCGGGGCCCATTCGCTACGGGCCGGCTTCCTGACCAGCGCGGCCCGCCGCGGCGCCTCAGTCTTCAAGATGCGGGACGTGTCCCGGCACCGCTCAATGGACGTGCTGCAAGCCTATGTGCGCGATGCCGACCTGTTCCGGGATCACGCCGGGGTGGGATTGCTGTGATCTGCTGATCCCTTTGGGCGGAACCTCAAGGCATGCTCAATCCTCGGTACGTTGGCCCACGTTAATATGCTCATCCCACAGCCAATATAGCCCAGCGCCCCCAACGATGGCCGCCGCCACCTTCATTCCCCATGGCCAAGAGGTGTTATTTAAGTAAAAGTAGGCAAAGCCACCCCACCCCAAAATAACAAGTGTGAGCGCTACGACCAAGTTTATCGCGCGATGGAGCGGTCCCATAAAGCCTGCTCTTTCCACCGCAGGAGTGTCAGTCCACATCCTCGATCGGCGCGGCGCGTTCTTCAAAGGGATTGAGTTCCGACCGGTTACGGCCGGACTGAAGCATGGCGGCCCGCGTTACTACTCGGGTTAAGGGCGGCACGCAATGAACGGCGCTAAACTCGCCCCGCTATGGGTGTCCGTCGGCCGCATCCCGACATGCTGGACTGGGGTTCGAACCGTGGAAGGACTCAATTTATGCCAATCCGGATATTTGTGGTTCAGGGCGATAAGCCGATCAGCACACTGGAACCGGAAATCAATGAATGGCAACAGAGCCTCGGCCCAAAAGCCTCGGTAACTCATATATCTACCGCGATGACAGAGCATGGAGACAAGTCCAAGGGCTGGCAGACACGATTCGCGGTAACGATCTGGTATGAAGAGTAAAACACGAGGCGGCCTCTTTGGCGCCATCGCGACATCACGAGCAGTGCTGGCGTGAGCGATAGGGCCTCCAACTTTGGATGTTGGGATCGGACCCCTTAAATAGGAACCGATTGCGGCTGGTCGAATGCCTCGAAAATAGCACCATCAAATCGGAGAGCGTGCAGCGGCAGCGGCCCGCCCGCAAATGCCAGGGCATCTTGAGCCATTCCCAGCAGCGACCCGCGAACGTGTGGATCGGATGTTCGGGCGGCTTTGTCCAAGCACTCGCGGACAAATTGCCAGCGGTCTCGCGGACAGTCTCCGGACATGACTCAAATACCTCCGCCCGGCCCATCTGCCTCAAATCATGATCACGACAAATCGTTCCAAATTTTATTGATCACGTTCCGCCGCCGCCCGCGCGAATCGCACATGCCTCGGCCCGCCTCCTGAAAGAGCGGCACGCGGCGACACGGCACGAGACAAACGCCGCAATTCAGCCTATGGTGGCCTCATCATCGGCAACGGCTTTGCTAGGCGTCGATGACAGAGAGACATCGAATGTGCTCCCGCCTGTGATGCGAATGGGAGCACGAATGTCGTCAGCCATTTATTTCCGGCAGAAGGCCGAACAGTGCCGCCGGCTCGCAAGCACAGTCATCACCGAGAATGATCCAGCGATAGCAGCGCTGTACGCGTTGTCTGCGGAATTCGATGGCCGCGCGGCTATTTTTGAAGAAGCGGCACGGAGACGCAAGGAACGCTGTCTGCAACTCCTGACGGGCAGGATGGCGTCAAGCGCTGCACTGAGTTGAAGGGCTTTTAGCGGGTAAAAACGCTCGCCCGGCCGATGCTGAGCGCCTTGGCGATTTCGGTGGCGCCAAGGCCCTGTGCCTTCAACTCGCGCACCCGTGCCGCATCTATCGAAGCGGGGCGGCCCTTGTAGACCCCGGCCGCCGGGTTCCGGCAATCGCTACCCGATTTCATCAGCGTGCATCATATAAACATGATCGGTTGGCGGCGGTGGTTGCCACACAGCCGTGATCTTCGCGCGAACCTCACTACCTTCGACGGAGAGGATTAGCATCTCGCCACATCGAGGCTTCCGATCGCCGATCTCGGTATCGACCGCCTTTCGTTCTGTCTTGCCTCGGCGAAGGAGTAGCACCCGCCCGATGGTGGTAGCGTCAGTCATTGGAGGCCGACGATCAGTGGCGGGCAATTTCGTCTGCGCTCGCAGCCATCAGAACCTGACCAAGCTTTCGTCCCTCTGTATTGGGAATCGGAACGCCGATGACCGCTGCCCCGAAATGAAGGGTCAAAAGGGAATATCCGTCCTTCGGGGCGCCAGGAAGCAGGCCGACAGCAACTGGCTCGACGTAGGCGATCGATGCCTCCACAGCTTGGCCCGCCACGGGAGGCGGTTCGCCGCTCCTCGCATGAGCCTCTCTTGCCGCTTGGGCAATCTGGGCGATCAGCAGCGCCGCTTCATTTTGGCTAAGCTTGCCTGAGCCTGTGATTTCTACCTCACCATCAGATTGCGGCTCACATGTCACCATTTACCCGGTACTCTCCGCAACAGCTGCGTCCAGCATCACACCCTGGGGTTATCTCGCAGCCTCAAGCCGCGAGATCGTGGATACGTCCACCGCGAAGGTCTTGGCGATGGAGGCGAGGGTCTCCCCGGCGGCCCGCCGCTTGAGCGCCTCGGCGCGCTGGAACCCGGACAGCTTCGGCTTGCGGCCGAACTTCACACCGTTCGCCATTGCGCGTCGACGCCCATCGCCTGTTCGCTCGCGGATCAGCTCCCGCTCGAATTCCGCAATTGCCGCGAGAAGGGTGGAGAGCAGCCGGCCCTGCGCGCTCCCGGTGTCCCACAAGGGATCACCGAGCGATCGGAACGAAGCGCCGGCCTTGCCAATGCGGTCGATCAGGTCAAGCAGCTCACGGGTCGAGCGGCCGAGCCGGTCGAGCTTGGTGACGACGACGACATCATCGCGCTTCAGCGACGCCATCAGCTTCGTCAATTGCGGCCGGTCGGCCCGGATGCCTGAGACTTTCTCGCGGTAAATGCTCGCCACGCCGGCCGTCTTGAGCGTCTCAACCTGGCCGCTCAAATCCTGGTCCTGCGTCGAGACGCGGGCGTAACCGAGGAGTGCCATTTTGCCTGCCCGTTTTGCAAATAAGATTTGCAATGCGTAACACGTTGTTTCTGCTTGTCCAGAATTCTTTTGCGAAACTTGTAAGTTTTGCAAAGAAGCGATGCTATCAGAGTTGGCAGAAGCCGGAACATGCTACCGTGATGCCAAGCCAATTGCCTGCAATCCCGAACCGATCCCGGCGGTTATGTCGTGCGCGATGCCAACGGCCAAGCCCTCGCCTATGTCTACAGCCGACCCGGAAGCCGACCGCCCTAGATGAGGCCCGCCGGGTCGCCGTCAACATGCCAAGCTGTCCCAGCTTAAAACGCGAGAACTGATGGCCAAACACCCCCGAGAAGCCATCGCGGCAGTGCTCCCGGTTCAGGAACGCATGTTGCTGTTCTGTGTCGCGACCAAAACGGATTGGCAGAAAGCTGGCGTCACGGGTGAAACGGTGACTGGGATGGTCGTCAAGGGGCTTATCGACCGCGACCAGGGAGGACGGCTCTCGCTTACGAAGCAGGGACGCGCCATGCTGACGGCGTTGTTTGAATGAGGCCGCTCGGCCGCGGCCTGCCCCGCAGCTCAGTTCGTCCTCAGCCATCATTTCTTAACCATGGCGCTGCACCGTGTCTTGCAGCATTCCCTGCAAGGATACGCAATGCCATGTCGTACACTCTCACAACGGCTGCACAGGCCACCGGCTTGAACCGGACCACGGTTCTCAGAGCGATCAAGTCCGGCAAGATTTCCGGCGCCAAGGATGAGCACGGCGAATGGCATATCGAGCCAGCCGAGCTGCACCGGGTCTACCCGCCAGTTTCACGCACCGAGTCACAGCCCGATGCAACGCCGCGATACGCAACAGGCGAAGACCCGGAGTTGCGGATGCGCGCAACGCTCGCAGAGGCTCGGTTGGCCGATCTAAAGGAAGCGATCGAGGACATGCGTTCGCAGCGGGACCACTGGCAAGCCATGGCTCAGCGCTTGGCGATCACCGATCAGCGGCCGGCCGCCGTGCCGGCGCCGTCGGCACAACAGCTGGCCGGGCATCGGCAATGGTGGAGGCGCCTGGTCGGGTGAGCGGTCGATCGGTAGAACGAACCCAAATCGGTTTGCCAGTCTAGTAAAAAGGCCTTGCTATTCAATGCGCGAGGCCACTTGGTCAAAAGTGGCAAACCGACTGTAATTTAAGGGATATCGCTCTTCCGTAGGGAGCGCCAGAAAACACAGGCTTATGCCCACGTGCTCGGCAGCACTCGATCGGCAGCGCCCGTGTCGCGGCCTTCAACGTGTTCCTTTGACCAACAAGAGCTGGGCCCGTGACGGCGCCTTGGCGCGGGCGCCTTTGAGCCAATTGTTCAGGCGGTCGAGCCAGAGGTAGACGACCGGGGTGGTGTACAGTGTCAGGTATTGGCTCACGATCAGCCCGCCGACGATGGCGAAGCCAAGCGGCCGTCGGATTTCCGATCCCGTGCCGGTGCCGAGCATCAGTGGCAACCCGCCAAACAAAGCCGCCATCGTAGTCATCATGATGGGACGAAAGCGCAGCAAGCACGCTTGATAGATTGAGTCCGCTGGGCTCATACGTTGTTCGCGTTCCGCGACAAGCGCGAAATCGATCATCATGATTGCGTTCTTCTTCACGATCCCGATCAGCAGGATGATGCCGATGATAGCAATGAGGCTGAGCTCGAAACCGCCCGCTTTGAGGATAAGCAGTGCACCGAGACCGGCGGACGGCAGGGTCGACAGGATCGTGATAGGGTGAACGTAGCTTTCATACAGAATACCGAGGACGATGTAGACCGCGACGAGGGCGGCGAGAATCAGCAATGGCAGCGTTGCAAGCGATTCCTGAAAAGCCTGGGCGGTACCTTGGAACGTCGCGATTACGCCGGCAGGCTTGCTGCAGCTCGACCTCTGCTCTCTGGATCGCCTCAAAGGCCTGGCTGAGCGCCGCTCCAGCGGCGAGGTTGAACGAAATGGTGGCTGCAGGAAACTGGCCCTGGTGGCTAATCGTCTGAAAGCCTGTCTTGCTGGTATCGACTTTCACCAGAAGAGACAGCGGGATCGGCTGACCGGTCGCGGGCGAGTTGATGTAGATATGTTCGAGCGCCGACGGATCGGCCTGGTACTTCGGGTCAATCTCCATCACGACATGGTATTGATTGAGCTGGGTAAAATACTGGGTCACCCAGCGCTGGCCGAAGGCATCGTATAGCGTGTCATCGATCAGCTGCGGCTGGATGCCGAAGCGGCCGGCGGTATCGCGATCGATGGTTAGAACCGCCGTTGTTGAGTTCGACTGCTGGTCGGTCGCAACGTCGCGCAGCTCGGGAAGCGTACGAAGCTTGTCCAGCATCAGCTGCGCCCACGCGGCCAATTCATCCAGATTGGCGTCCTGCAAGGTATATTGAAACTGCGAGCGCGCCGGTCGCCCGCCCATGCTGACGTCTTGAGCCGCTTGCAGGAACAGCGTTATCCCGGGCACGCGCGCGAGCTGGGGGCGCAGTCGATTGATGATTTGGTCCGCCGTCGCGTTGCGCTCGCTGCGCGGCTTGAGATTCACCCAAAAGCGCCCGTTGTTGATCGATTGACCGCCGCCCGTCACACCGACACAGAATGCAACATCGGCAACGTCAGGGTCCTTGGCGATCACGTCCGCAAGGGCATGCTGCCGCTCCGTCATTGCGGAGAACGAGATGTCCTGGCGGGCTTCGGAAATGCCCTGGACGTACCCGGTATCGGCTTGCGGAAAAAAGCCCTTCGGCATCGTGACATAAAAATAAACGGTGGCAGCAAAAGTGATGAACAGCAACATCAACATTGCGGGCTGGTGCCGCAATGTCATCTTCAGACCACGCTCATAGGAGGCCAAAAGGAAGTCGAAGAACGCCTCCGCTGCCATGTACAGGCGGCCGTGGCGAGCGTGCTTTTGATCCGAAAGATAGCGTGAACACATCATCGGCGTCAGCGTCAGAGAGACAATCGCTGATGCCACGATGGCCATCGTGACGACGACCGCAAATTCACGCAGCAGGCGTCCGATAACCCCAGACATGAACAACAGCGGAATAAAGACGGCGACCAGAGAAACGCTGATCGAGACGATCGTGAAACCGATCTCCGCCGAACCCTTGAGCGCCGCCTCGAAACGGTCCATGCCATCCTCGATGTGGCGATAAATATTTTCGAGCATCACGATTGCGTCATCGACCACGAAGCCTACGGCAATGCTCAGGCCCATCAATGACAGATTGTCGATGCTGTAGCCGTTCACGTACATAAGGCCGAAAGTGCCGACAAGCGACAATGGCACCGTGACGCTCGGAATCAACGTCGCCCGGATGTCGCGAAGAAACACGAAGATGATTCCGACCACCAGAAATATAGTGATCATGAGCGTCAACTTGACTTCCTCGACGGAGGCGCGGATCGGTCCGGTGCGATCGATCAGGACATCGACCTCCATGCCAGGCGGGAGCGCCGCCTCCAATCGCGGCATCTCCTTCCGCACGCGATCGACGGTCTCAATCACATTGGCGCCGGGCTGCTTGAATATGACGAGCAGCACGCCCTGCTGTCCGTAGTGCCACGCGGAAATCTTTGTGTTTTCCGCCGCGTCAACGGCGATGCCGATGTCGCGAACCTTTATCGGCGATCCATTCCGATATGCGAGGACCAAGTCGTTATAGGGCTCTGCGCGCAAAAGCTGGTCGTCATCGTAAATCGTGAAGCTTTGCGCGGCGCCATCGAAGATGCCCTTTGGCGCATTGACGGTCGCGTTGGACAAGAGTGCCCTGACGTCCTCCAGGCTCATGCCGAGCGAGGCGATTTTGGCAGGATCGACTTGTACACGTACCGACGGCTTCTGCTCGCCCGTAATGTTGACAAGGGCAATGCCAGTGATCTGGGAAAGCTGCTGCGCCAGCACATTATCGGTATAGTCGTCGACCATGGTGAGAGGATAAGCATCGGACTGGACAAAGAAATTCATGATCGGTGCGTCCGCTGGATTCACCTTGCGGAACGTAGGCGGCACGGGAAGATTTTTCGGCAACGTGGCGCCAGCGGCATTGATGGCAGTCTGGACGTCCTGAGCGGCGCCGTCGATGTTGCGGTTGAGATCGAATTGGATGACGATCGTGGCAAGCCCGAGCCCGCTAGACGAGGTCATCTGGATCACACCTGGTATCAGTGCGAACTGGCGCTCAAGAGGAGTCGTGACGGCGGACGCCATCGTCTCAGGGCTGGCTCCTTGAAATGTCGATGTGACCTGAATGGTCGGGAAATCCACCGTCGGCAAAGCGCTGATCGGCAGGAATGGATAGGCGATGATCCCGAGCAGAAACATCGCAAACATCAGAAGATAAGTTGCAACGGGACGGCGAATGAACGGTTCGGAAATGTTCATGGTCGTGACCTATGGCGATCGGCTCGCAGTGGTTCCGGCCGCCACGGTCGGAACGGTGGATGGGCCCATCATGGAAGCCGTCACCTTTGCGCCCGGTCTCAGTTTGAACTGACCGTCGACAACGACCCGTTCATCGGGCGCCAAGCCTTGCTCGATGATGGCAAGGCCGTCGCGCACCGGACCCACTTTGATCGGCCGCCTCTCGACGCTTTGATCCTGCTTGATCACGTAACAGTAGAGCGAGTTCGGGCCCGCGCTGAATGACTTGCGCCGGTACCGCAACTGCTTGGTCCCGCAACGCCAGTTCGAGCCGCGCATTGACGAACTGACCCGGCCACAAGGTATCGTCCTTGTTGGGGAATGATGCTTTGAGGCGCAGCGTCCCCGTCGAAAGGTCGATTTGATTGTCGATCAACAGCAGTGTGCCTTCGCCCAGTTTCGTCGAATTGTCACGACCGAAGGCGCGGACCTTGAGAGGTCCTTTCTTCATCGCCGCGGTAATGTCTTGCAGGTAGTCCTGCGGCACCGAGAATATGAGGGCGATCGGCTGAACTTCGGTGATGACGACGAGGCCGCCCGGATCGCTCGCGTGAACGATGTTGCCGCGGTCGATCAGCCGCATTCCCAGTCGGCCGTCAAGCGGAGACGCGATCGTGGTGTAGCTCAGCTGCGTTTCGGCATTGGCAATCGCCGCCTGGTCGGCGTCGATTGTCGCGAGCAGCTGATCAACTTTGGCCTGCGACTGATCGACGACCTGTTGGGTCTCGAAGCTTCTGATCACCAGTGTCTTGGCCCGCTGCAAATCTTTTTGTGCCGACACCAGTTGCGCCTGATCTTGGGCTTTCTTGGCTCTGGCTCCGTCGAGCGCGGCCTGGAATGGGCGGGGATCGATTTTCGCCAGGACATCACCGGCGTGAATGAATTCACCTTCGGTGAAGCCAATGTCCTGAAGCTCGCCGTCGACCCTGACATGGACGGTCACCCGATTGAACGCCTGCACGGTACCGAGGCCGGTCAGGTATTCAGAAACGCTTTGCCGTTGCACGATGGTCGCGACGACTGGAACTGGCGAGGCCGAAGATGAAGTGGCGCTGGTCGCCGGCTGCCTCACATATTCCCAAAACACTGCCGCGCCGAGGGCCAACAGCACCGGTACGGCAAACCACAAATATTTTCGCGTCATGCAAGTCTTCGCTCCTGATGCAGGCTTTGCGCCGCTGCCGTGTCAGGCGATGCGGCGGCAAATCGGAACCTCGATGGCGGGCGCGATAGCGCTATGCGATCGGAGGAGCGCGTGCTTGCGATGAGGAGCGAGGGGGCGGCCCGTGATCGGCATCCGATGCATAGGCGAGCCGCATGCGCGCGAAGGCGCGTGGCAGCAAAACACCCGACTGGACCTGAAGTATGATCGAGCCGACGAGACTGATGCTAACGCAGATTGCACACAAGTCGTGCAATCCCGTCGAGCGGCGATGGACGGGCGCATCTTCATCGGGCAACGCGCCCGATTCCGCATGGCCGGCCGACACGACATTGAAGGTGGCGGGATCAACCCCACCAATGAAGTGAACATGGCCGAAAGACGCAATCATCTGAACGGCCAGCGCAAACAGTGCAAGCCGCACGGCCCAACCAATCCTGCGTCTGATCCAATTCATCGGAACATGCGGCAAACCCTAAACACCGGCAGGCTAGATGAAAATCTAGGCAAACGCCAGTGGCCATATTTTTCGATGCGACCTCACTCCGGCCTCTTGCCAGCACCTTTGCCGCGCATGGGGGCGGAAATTCACCTGATTCAAGCCACTCGGATGCGTCGAATCCAACAACGGCTGCCGAAAAATCGAAGGGATGCCCGGTTTGAACAACAACGCCATGCCTTGGCATCGCGCAAACCACTTAGACGATCAGTGTTGCCCCAAAGCTGTACGCAAATCGACACCTTCGAAGATGAGCCATTCTGATCGGTCTTTCGAAAGGACATTGGTCATGAACGACAACGAGCGATCCCTTACAGCAGCTCACCCGGCCATCAGCCATGGAACAAATACAACTGATCGGTGCGAAGCCGCCACTGCGAGCAAGCCACCTCCGGTCGCCGAGAGAAAACGATTAACGTTCGGTGGTGCGGGCGGAGGGAATTCGAACCCTCACGGGGTTACCCCCAACGGATTTTCGTACCAGCTACGGCTTGCGCCGCCTCGCTGCCGCGTGCTTACGCGACGGCGCGTTTGTGGTCTGGACTATCCCTTCACCATAGCCTTCGCCCAGTGGCGACAGCCGTAGGTGCTGCCCGTCTAGTCTCTACACCTTCGCGCCGGCTTGGGGCCGGAGCGCTTGGCTCGGGATTGCCTGTTCAGGTTTCCCCGAATTTGAGCAGTTCTGCATCCGCGGTTTCCCGCGGAGCACTCAAGTTCCGTTCAAGTCCGTTGCGTCTACCGTTCCGCCACGCCCGCGCAACGTGCAAATGTAGCCTCCTGCGGCAAGCGCGCCAACGGAAAACTCGATGCCGCCCTCCGTCTTGAGGTTTCTGCTCACCGCCTGCGCGCTTGTTCCAAAGGCGATGCCCTGACCATCCTCCCTTCGCAGAACCGTTCGACGGAGATGCGATTCCGCGGTAGCCTGAGCACCAGGGGCTTTTCTGCGCACGGTGGGTACGATGAGAATTCTCGCGGCTGGCCTTTTCACTCTGCTGGTGCTCGCGGTCTGCTGCCACACCGACAAGGTGTCCGCGACGGAATGCTATCCACATTGCGATTATAACCATTATCTCGGCCCCTATGATTATTCCTACATCAGCCCGGGCCTGTTTGGTTACCTCGCCTGCGATCGGTTTACCGTGTGCTCGCCTCATCAGGTCTATCGCTATTCGCGAACCCCCACCGGCCGTATCGACATAACCTTTCCACGGCAGCGCCGGTCCCGACAATAACGCCTTCAATAGCGCGAAACGGTGGTTTACGGGCGCGGGCGCTAAAACCGGCGACGGGCGACTGGCGGCGACGGGGCTAGTCAAATGGCATTGCCGGTCAAATTGACCATCAGTCCGATCAAGCTGACATTGAACACGAAAGAGACGACGCCGTGGACGGCGACGGTGCGGCGGATCGCGGCAGACGTTACCGCGACGTCGGAGACCTGCGAGGTCATGCCGATCACGAGGGAAAAGTACACGAAGTCGCAGTAATCGGGCGGCTCCGTGCCGGGAAAATTCAGGCCGCCGCGTTTGCGCGCATCCCGGTCGTAATATTCGTGGGCATAGTGCAGTGCGAACATCGTGTGCGTAAAGGACCACGACAGAAGCACCGTCAGCGCCGCAAGCGCGAGGTGCCAAGGATCTCGTTTGATCTGGTCGCCGCCGGCCAACAAGGCGAGGATTGCCACGAGACTCGCCAGAGCCGCCGTGACCACCAGAACCAGAAAAGTGGAGCGGCGCTCGTCCTGGAATGCCGCGCGCCGCCGAATGCTGTTGATATCGGAGCGCATCATCAGAAGCGTGAACAGGATCAAATAAAGTGCGACGCCATAATCCCATCCAACCAGCGCCCGGGTTGCGCTCCGCCAAGCATCGGGCAGCGCTATTCCGACGACCGCTCCGAAGACAGCGGCAATGAATACGCGGGACCGCGCCCGGACGGACCGCATCAGCCGCCGAGGGAAATTGCGGCGTTGCTTGACGGCTTTCATCGATGCTCCCGGCACGAACTTGATCTGTCGCCTATGATAGGGAATGGATTCGGCATCGCAACGAACGAAGCTTCGGCCCGCCGCAGGCACACGACGGCTCCGGCTCCTCCGTATCGTGTTGATAGCGGCGGCGGCGATCCTGTTGCTCCCCTATGCCCTCGCGCCGCTTTACCGCGTCATCGACCCCGTCTCCACCGTGATGCTGTGGCGGTGGGCTGCGGGCGAACGCGTCGAACGCGTCCTGATCCCGCTCGCGCGGATTGCCCCGATATTGCCGCGCACCGTCATTGTCGCCGAGGACGAAAGGTTTTGCGACCACCACGGCGTTGACTTCGGCGAATTGCGCGAAGTCCTCCGCGAGCAGGAAAAGGGGGTGCGTCGCCCGCGCGGCGGTTCCACGATCACGCAGCAGTTGGCGAAGAATTCTCTTCCTGTGGGAAGGGCGGAGCTACATCCGCAAGGCGCTCGAGTTTCCCCTGGCGCTGTGGATCGACCTTGTGCTGTCGAAACGACGGCAGCTTGAAATCTATCTCAATATCGTGGAATGGGGACCCGACGGCGAATTCGGCGCCGAAGCCGCCGTGCGCGCGGCATTCGGCAAGCATGCCGCGGCGCTGACACCGGCAGAGGCCGCACTGCTCGCCGCAACCTTGCCGAACCCGGTCCGCCGCAAGGCACGGCAGCCCAGTGCCGCCCTGCGCCGTCTCGCTGCGATCTATGTGGCACGGACGGAGCGCGCCGGCGACATCGACCGCTGTATCCGGGCTGAAAGTCGGCGCACGGTTTGAAGACTGCAACGCGTGTCATTTTCGGCTCGCCATCAAAGCATCGCTGATGCTGCAGGAGTAGGTCGAAAGCGCGTTTGGACTTAGATAGAATAGCATTGGCGAACAAGGACACGTATCGGCGCGATGCTGAAACCTATAGGGTTTTGGAGCTATAGCAGTTCGGACGACGAGCATTCGCGCGGACATTTAAGTCAACTCGGGCTCTGTTGGCGGCAGAACTGCAGCAGAAAATCGGACGCAGCCTTAAGGTCAATGTCTTCCAGGACGTTGCCGCCATTCCCCCCGGAGCAGCCTGGGAGAAACAGATTTGAGAGGCGCTCAATGCTTCGTTTTTTCTCATACCAATTGTCACACCGGCGTTTCTGCAGAGCGAATGGTGTTGCGAAGAGATCACATTGTTTCGTGACCGCGAGGGAAAGGTTCTGCGGCGGGATGATCTTGTTTTTCCGCTCCATTACATCAGCATCGACAATCTCGACCCGTCACGTCGTGATGACTGTTACAATCCGAAAATTCTTGAGTTTTTGCGCACCCGCCAGTGGATTGATTTCCGCGGTCACCGATTGAAGGCCCCAGAGTCCGAAGACGTCGCACTTCAGATCGAAAAAATGGCCGACGCCATCTGCGCGGCGATGCGGCGGCCAGACGTAAATCTAGACGAGGATGAGACAACACAAAACACCGCGACCAAAGGAGAGGGGGGCGCGCAAGCGCGAGACCGCCGCGAGGCGGGCACGGCAACGGTACAGGCTCGTACAACTGCGACCGGTGAAGATCGCGCCGATGCGACCATCGCCGCCTACCATGATGTCGTCTCGCGCTTTGGCACCGACCCTGCCCTCGGTGCACAGGTTGCGACGGCGCTCGTCAACAGGGGGCTCGCGCTCAGCGACCTCGGGCACAACGACGATGCGATCGCCGCCTTCGACGATGTCGTGAAACGCTTCGGCGCCGTTCCGAGCCTCCGCGCCCAGGTTGCGGAGGCAATCTACAACAAGGGGAAAAGCCTTGCGGCCCAGGGACGAAACGACGACGCGATCGCCGTTTACGATGATATCGTCCAACGTTTCGGTGCCGCCATCGAGGCCGGGCTACGAACGTGGGTCGGTTGGGCGCTCTACAACAAAGGACTCGCGCTCGGCAACCTCGGACGCAACGAGGAGGCAACCGCCGCCTACGATGATGTCGTCACACGCTTCGGCAGTGACCCGGCTCTCCATTGGCACGTTGCAGCGGCGCTCATCAACAGGGGGATCACGCTTGGTGACCTCGCACGCAACGACGAGGCAATCGCCTCCTTTGACGATGTCATCAAACACTTCGGCGCTCACCCGGCACTCCAGGAGTTGATTGCACGGGCGATTTACTACAAGGGAAAAACCCTCGCCGCGCTCGGACGCAATGATGGCGCAATCGCTGCGTTCAGCGATGTCGTCGAACGATTTGACGCAGCGACAGTGTCGGGGGTGCGCACATGGGTCGCGTGGGCAATCAACGACAAGGGGCACGTGCTTGCCACGCTCGGCCGCAACGATGATGCCATCGCGGCTTTGGATAACGTCGCCACACGGTTTGGCACCGACTCGGCCCTTTGCCCGCAGGTTGCGGCGGCGATTTACAACAAGGGGAAAATCCTCGCTGCCCTCGGACTTAACGATGATGCGATCGCCGCCTTCGACGAAGTCGTCCGCTGCTTTGGCAATATGACGGACGCGTCGCTGCAGACGTGGGTCGCGTTGGCGATCGTTAACAAGGGCAACACGCTCGCCGCGCTCGGGCGCAACGACGACGCCATCGCCGCCTTCAACGATGTCATCAGACGCTTCGGCGACAACCAAGGTCTCCGCGCGCAGGTGGCAATGGCGCTCGTCAATAAGGCAAAACTCAGCAAGCCGTAAGGAAACCGCCGCCGCCTCACCTCACCGCAAACGGGAAACCCGAAAAGCGGCAGCGGGGTGCGGCGGTTTCGTGGAACCCCGCTGCCGTCATCACGGGCTGCGACGAGCGCGCAGCTTTGCCTCAATTCGTCTTCAAATCGTCCGCCACCTTGGCGATGCCGGCCTTGCCGCAAGCCTCTTCCTGCGGGCCACCCATCGGAGCGCCGCTCAGCCCGACGCCACCGATGGTCTCATTACCGACCTTGATCGGAACGCCGCCCTGCAATGGAATGACTTCCGAAAGCTGACGCTGGCCCTGAAGTTGGGTCTCGGTGCGCTGCGCCCATTCGATCGAGGTGCGTCCGAAGGTGCGTGCCGTATAGGCCTTGCGGCGCGCGAGTTCGAGATTGTGCGGCGCTGCATTGTCGCCCTGGACGAAGACGCGCATCCGGCCCGAGCGGTCGACGACCGCGACCGACACGTGCGAGCCGCACTCCGCAAGCGCGGTTTCCGCAATGGTCAGGGCCATCTTGGCCGACACGTTCGGCTCCATCAGGACCTGGGCGCCGGCAGCGCCCGGAACGGCAATCCCCGCGGCGACGGCGACGGCGGCGACACAACGAAACATCATGGAACACCCTCCTTGTTTGCAAACCTTGAACTCGTCTCACGCGCCGCGGGATTAGAGCGGGATGCGTTCAGCTTGAAACGCTTCCCGCTCAGTCTCGTTTGATTTTGCACATGATCTCGTCCGAAAAGTCTGCAACTTTTCGGGATCATGCGCTAGCTGCGGCGACGCGCAGGATTATGGCATCGTCTTACTTCAATTCGTCCGCGACTTTGGCGATGCCAGCCTTGCCGCAAGCCTCTTCCTGCGGGCCGCCATTGGGAGCGCCGCTGAGGCCAACTCCGCCGATGGTCTCGTTGCCGACCTTGATCGGAACGCCCCCCTGCAACGGAATAACCTCCGACAGCTGACGCTGGCCGGGAACCCGGGTCTCGGTCATCTGCGCCCATTCGATCGAGGTGCGTCCGAAGGTCCGGGCGGTATAGGCCTTGCGCCGAGCGAGTTCGAGATTGTGCGGCGCCGCCCCGTCGCCCTGGACGAAGACACGCATCCGGCCCGAGCGATCGACAACCGCGACCGACACGTGCGAGCCGCATTCCGCGAGCGCAGTTTCTGCAATGGTCAAGGCCATCTTGGCCGACACGTCCGGCTCCCTCAGGACCTGAGCGCCGGCAGCGCCGGGGACGGCAATCGCCGCGGCGACAGTGGCAGCGGCGACTAAGCGAAACGTCATGGGACATCCTCCTGGTTTGCGAGTCTCAACTCGTTCACGCGCTGCGGGATTAGAGGGGGATGCGTTCAGCTTGAATCGCTTCCCGCTCAGTCTCGTTTGATTTGCACATGATCTCGTCCGAAAAGTCTGCAACTTTGCGGGATCATGCGCTAGCTCCAGCGACGAGCAGGATTATGTCATCAGCGGCGGGTTTTGGTAACACTTAAACCGCGCCAGGCAGCGCGCAGGCGAACGGGGCGATTTGCGCCTGATGTCATGCCTTCAATTCAGCGCGCGCAGGGGGTGCAATCAAGCGAATGCGCTACCCGTTCTCTTCGAAGCCGGATAGGATGCGATAAGCAGCAGCCCATTGCGCCATTGGAGCGGGATGCATTCAGCTTGCCTCCCTCGGTCGGTCGGTTCTCTTCGATTTTGCGCACGACCCCTGTCAGCAAAGTCTCCAAATTTTCGGACACGCACCCTGACTAACTCATGGCCGGAAAGCAGCCGTCATATCTGCCCGCGATCCCGAGGGCCTCATTGCGGCCACTTGGTTATTCCGCCGCCTCGCGCTCGAGTGCCGGCTCGCGACTAACCTCGCGTTTGCCGAACAGGAACGTCTGCAGGCGGTCAAGATAGAGGTAGACGACAGGCGTCGTATAGAGCGTCAGCATCTGGCTGAGCGCCAGCCCGCCCACCATGGCGTAGCCGAGCGGCTGGCGCAGCTCCGACCCGGTACCGCTGCCGAGCATCAGCGGCAACCCGGCGAGCATCGCGGCGGCGGTCGTCATCAGGATCGGCCGAAACCGCAGCAGACAGGCCTCTCGGATCGCATCGATGGGCGCAAGGCCCCGGTCGCGTTCTGCCGCGATGGCAAAGTCGACCAGCATGATACCGTTCTTCTTGACGATCCCGATCAGCAGGATGATGCCGATAATCCCGATCACCGAGAGATCGAGGCCGCCGAGATTGAGCGCGAGCAGCGCGCCGACGCCGGCCGAAGGCAGTGTCGAAAGAATCGTCAGCGGATGGATGAAGCTCTCATAGAGCATTCCAAGAATGATGTAGACGACGACGAGAGCGGCGGCGATGAGGGCGGGCTCGCTCGCAAGCGAGGTCTGGAAAGCCTGGGCGTTGCCCTGGAAGCTGGCGATGATCGACGCCGGCTTGTTGAGGTCGCGCGCTGCGTCGTCGATCGCCGCGACCGCCTCGCCGAGCGCCACCCCTGTCGGCAGGTTGAACGACAGCGTCACCGCAGGGAACTGGCTTTGGTGATTGACCACCAGCGGGCCGACCTTCGTGCTGTCCGCGGAGACCAGCGTCGACAGCGGTACGGCGGCGCCCGACAGTGGCGATTTCACGTAGATGCGGTCGAGCGTCGAGGGCGAGCCTTGCAGCTCCGGCTGCACCTCGAGAATGATCCAATAGGTATTGATCTGCGTGTAGTATTGCGTCACCTGTCGCTGCCCGAACGCATCGTTCAGGGTGTCGTCGATGAGTTGCGGGGTGATGCCGAAGCGTGATGCTTGGTCACGATTGATCTTCACCGTGAGCTGCGGCGCGCTGTTGAGGAGATCGGTCGCGGCATCTGCAACCTGAGGCAAAGTCTTCATCTTGGCGAGCATCTTGGCGGACCAGTCCCCGAGCTCGGCGATGTTGATGTCCTGGAGCGTGTACTGATACTGCCCGCGCGACAGCCGTCCGCCAACCGTAAGGTCCTGCGGCACCTGCATGAACACGGCGGCGCCTTTCACCTTGGCGAATTGCGGCCGCAGTCGATCGATGATCTGCGTCGCCGTCACGTTGCGTTCATCGCGCGGCCTGAGCGTCGCGAAGATGCGGCCGGTGTTGGTGGTATAGGCACCTCCGCCGCTACCCATGTTCGAACCGAAGATCTCAACGTCTGGATCGCGCGCAAGAATGGCGCCGATCTCCTCCTGAATCCGCATCATCTCAAGGGGAGAAGTGTCTTGGGCAGCCTCGGTCAAGCCGTAAATCTGGCTGGTGTCCTGGGTCGGAAAAAATCCTTTCGGAATGCTGATGAAAAGAAACCCTGTGAGTGCCAGCGTGATGAAAAACACGGCAAGCGTGATCGGCTGGTGCGAAAGCGCAATGTCGAGGGTGCGACGATAGCCGGCGACTAGCGCGTCGAAAAACGACTCGAAGGCCAGGTAGACGCGGCCATGCTGATGGCTAGGCCGCCGCATGAAGCGGGCCGCCAGCATCGGTGCCAGGGTCAACGATACGCAGGCCGAGACCACAATCGATGCGGTCACGGTGAGGGCGAATTCGCGGAACAGGCGGCCGATAATGCCGCCCATCAGCAGCAAGGGGATGAACACCGCGATCAGCGATACGCTGATGGAGACGACGGTGAAACCGATTTCGCTCGCTCCCGCGAGCGCAGCTTCGAACGGCGGTTCGCCTTCCTCGACATGGCGGAAGATGTTCTCAACCACCACAATGGCATCGTCGACGACGAAGCCGACGGCAATGGTGAGCGCCATCAATGACAGATTGTCGAGGCTGAAGCCGAGCAGATACATCGCGGCGCAGGAGCCAAACAGCGCCAGCGGCACGGTGATCGACGGGATCATCGTCACCCAGAAATTGCGGATGAACATCATGATCACGAGGACGACAAGCACAATGGTCAGACCGAGCGTGAATTCAACGTCGGCGACCGCAGCACGGATCGTGATGGTTCGATCGAGGACCGTTATCACCTTCATCGATGGCGGGATGGCGGCGGTCAATGCCGGCATGCGCGCGCTGATACTGTCCACCGTATCGATGACGTTGGCGCCGGGCTGCTTGTAGACGACCAGCAGAATGTCGCGAGTTCTGGTTTTCGTAGGATGCGATGGTGTTGTCGGTAGGTCCTTCGACGGCATGGCCGACATCGCGGATGCGCACCGGCGCTCCGTTGCGATAGGCGAAGATGACATCATCATATTCGCCGGGCTTCATCAGCTGGTCATTGGCGGCGACGGTGAAGCTCTTGAGGGGGCCGTTCAGTGTGCCCTTGGCCGCGGTGGTGGTAGCGGTGATGAGGCCGAATCGCACGTCCTCGAGCGTCAGGCCGGTCGCAGACAGCTTGGCCGGGTCGATCTGAACCCGGATAGCGGGCTTCTGCTCGCCAGCAATGACGACCTGGGCAACCCCGGGCACCTGCGAGATCTGCTGGGCGAGGATATTGTCGGAGTAATCGTCGACGGTGGTCAGCGGCAGCACGTCCGAACGTGCCGACAGGATCAGGATCGGTGAATCCGCCGGGTTGACCTTCTTGTAGGTCGGCGGCGGGAACAGGTTGAGCGGCAGCTGCCGGCCGGCAGCGGTGATCGCCGCCTGTACATCCTGGGCGGCGCCATCGATGTTCCGGTTGAGATCGAACTGAAGCACGATCGTGGTCGCAGCGAGCGTGCTCACCGAGGTCATCTGCGTGACACCGGCGATCTGGCCGAACTGGCGCTCGAGCGGCGCCGCGACAGATGCGGCCATGGTCTCGGGGCTTCCCCCGGCAAGCCGGCCGTGACCTGGATGGTCGGGAAATCGACCTGCGGCAGCGGCGCCACGGGCAGGAACGGAAACGAGACCAGGCCGGCAAAGGCCAGCGCCGCCATCAGAAGAGCGGTCGCAATGGGACGTCGGATGAACGGTTCGGAAATGCTCACGGGGCGTGACCCTGGGTGTCCGATGCGACCGCCGCTCTTTGCGTCGGCGGCTCGATGGCGATGGAAACTCCGGGTTGCAGCCGGTAATAGCCTTCGGTCACCACTCGCTCACCGGGATCGAGGCCAGTGGTGATGATCGTCACCTCGTCCGATGCGGCGGGTCCCGCCTGGACAGGACGCATCTGCGCCTTGCCGTCGGCGCCGATGACCCAGGCGAACAGGCCCGCCGGCCCGCGTTGCACGGCGGCTGAGGGAATGGTCAGCGCTTTGACCTCAGTCGAAAGCAGCACACTGGCATTGACGAATTCGCCCGGCCACAGCCGCTCGTCGGTATTGGGAAACACCGCCTTCAGGCGAATGGTCGCAGTCGATTGATCGATCAAGGCGTCGATCAGCAGCAGCTTACCGGTCGCCAACACATTCGCGTTGTTCTGGTCGAGTGCCGCAACTTCGACATCGCCGCGAGACATTGCCGCACGCACGGGATCAAGCTGGGATTCCGGCAAGGTGAAGATCACCGTCGAAGGCTGAGTTCTGAGTGAGGGTGACGAGCGGCGTCGCATCGTTGGCGTGGATGATGCGGCCAAGGTCGATCTGTCGAATCCCGGCGCGGCCCTCGATGGGAGAGGTGATCGTCGTATATTCGAGTTGAGTGCGGGCGCTTTCCATCGCCCCCTCATCCGCCTTGATCGAGGCCTTGAAGGCATCGACCTTGGCCTGCGTCTGATCGACCACTTGCTGGGTCTCGAAGCTGCGGACAACCAATGTTTTGGCGCGCGTGAAATCCTTCTCAGCCGAGACCAGGTTCGCCGCGTCCTGCGCCTTTTTGGCGGTCGCCTGATCGAGCGCGGCCTGGAACAGGCGGGGATCGATCTTCGCCAGCACGTCGCCTTTTTTCACGCGCTGCCCCTCGGTGAACGCGATCTCCACGATCTGTCCGTCGACCTGGGAGTGGATCGGCACGGTGTTGAGCGCTTGAACGGCACCCAGGCCGCTCACGCGGATCGGAACATCCTGGCGGGTTGCTGCGGCGACGCTCACCGGGATTGGCCGCGGGGCGGAGGCGCGCTTAGGTTCGCTGCCGTGCTGGCGCCAATAGAGTATTGCCAGGGCGACGGCGACGACCACGGCCAAAGCAGCGACGTTGCGCAGGAATTTTTTCATTCGCGAAGGGCGGCCCGCAGTCAAGACTGTCCCGTGCACCACTCTCAAGACCTTGCAAGATTGAGACCACCGGAGCGGCCGCTGTTACGCTCAGAGGGCCCAAATGTCGCCCTGTTCAGCCCATGAGCCCCTATATGTCACGTGCGTCCGGACTGCACGGTATCGAAGCGCATAAATGAAAAAGATTTAATCCGGAACCACCAGGACGAGACTTTGCCTATTACGGCAATGCATATCTGGTCCGACCGAGATCGGAATTCCTGTTGGCAAATGCCGAGTGGGCCAGATATCCTGACTTGGCGGAGGCTCGGGGATCATAGCCCGGAAAGGACAACCCCATGAAGATATCCATGTTCGCGGCGGTGACGTTCTCGGCGGTTGTCGGGTTGGCCGGCACTGCGCAGGCGCAGAGCGCGAAGTTGTTCTTCGAAGGCGACATGGTGCGCGGCGCCCAAGCTGGCGCTCCCGGCCCTTTCTGCGTGCTCGATAACCAGTTCCGGCATCTCGAAAAGGTCGTATGGCGCTTCCGCGTCCGCGATGAGAATGGCAAGGTGCTTGACAAGGACGGTCTCAAGAGCCTCGTTGTCGAACTTCCGGATGGAGAGAAGTTCAACGCCCAATACGGGCCGCACCCTGGCGGCAACAATCCGCCGACCGATTTCTTCTGGACCGCGGTGTGGACAATCCCTGCCGCTTATCCGAACGGCACTCTGGTCTATAAGGCGACGGCGACCGACGAACACGGCAACACGGTGACCTGGGAGCCGTTCAAGCGGGTGACGTCCGAACTCCAGGTGGTCGCCGGCGAAATCGAGATCAAGCGCTGAACCGAAGGATTCACATCATGTGGCTCGGCCTTGCAAAGGGCCGGTCGGCATCTTTTGCGTGCGCGCTGACCGGTATCGCGTTGGTATCGATACCGGCTGCCCACGCAACGCCTCGTGCGGCCGAACTCGGGCCGCCTGCTACCGCGGCCGAGCCGTCCGGCGGCTATGTGGGGCAGATTGAAATCACGCCTCCCCACGGTCCTATCGGCACCGCCGTGACCGTGAGCGGGCAGGGGTTCCCGGCCGGGCAGGATTTCGACCTCGTCTGGGGCACCGTGACCGGGAAATGGAAAGTCTCCGCAGGAGAATACTTCGGCCGCGAATATGACCCGGCAGCCTACCGGATCGCGAGCGTAAGGAGCGACGCAAACGGCCGTATCACGGCGCAGTTTTCGGCCCCGGAAGACTTCGGCTTCAACCACGACATCAGGGTGCAGCAAGGCACGCGGCTGTTGACGCAGAATACCTTCAGCATCGACATGACCGTGAAGCTTTTGGCCGACAATGTCCCGGTCGGCACGCCTCTACCGGTCGAAGTGCAGGGCATCGGCTGGCGCGCGCTCGAGGGCAGCTGGGTGATGCTCTACGACAATCGGTTCAACGGCTGGATTTCCACCGTGACCACCGGCGGGACCGCGCGCTTCGCCATTCCCGCCGTTGGCCGTCCGGGCCGCCACGTGGTCGAAGTGGTGCACTCCGACTTCACCTTCCCCTATCGCAATATGCAGCAGTCGCCGGCGCCGGACCGGCCGCAGTTCAAGATCGGCTTCAACATCGCTCCGGGGCCGGCGGTCCTGCCGCCGCCACCACTGAAGCAGGTGCAGGCCAAGGTGCGCCGGTTGCCCCCCCAGGGCGAACTCAAGGCAACGCCGGAGTTCGCCGGCGTCGATCAGCCGGTCATTGTGAAAGGGGCGGGCTTTGAGCCGGGCAAAGCAGTCCAGCTCAACTGGACGACGGTCACCGGCAATCGCGTGACCGGCGCCGGCGCCAACACCGCCGGCTGGGAAGAGCGCTCCCGGATCGTCGCAGAAGCGACGGCGGACGAAGCCGGCAACGTCGCCTTCTACTTCCGGACGCCCGACGATCTCGGCGGCTCTCATGGGCTCTGGGCCGAGGCGGGAACAGTCCGCAAGACGGGCACGCTGTGGATCGCGCCGACCGCGCTGCCGCTCGATGTCTCCCGCGGCCCGGTGGAGACTACCTTCCGCATCCACCTCAAAGGTGTGGGCTGGAGCGAGACGGCCAATATCTACACCGTCGTCTATGATAACGGGCACAGCGGCTATGCCTGCGGCTTCAATAGCCAGGGCGACGTGGAAATCCTCATGCAGGCCACGGGGGAACCGGGCTGGCATTTCATTGACCTGTACCCCGCGATCTACAAGGGCAAGGAGACCCGGCCAGTCAATTACCGCCTGCCGGAGTTGACGGCCGAGCAGGACCACCCTGGCGAAGACCTTCCGGTGTTCCACTTCGCTTTCGAGGTGACGGCGGACGACATCCACGCCGCCAATTCTCCGTAGTGCCACCCAAAGGGACGGGCGACGGCGCCCTCCCCCGCCCGGCGCAACTCCACGCCCCATTCTTCTGCGCAGCCGGGCAAACGCGGAGCCCTTGCGAGTTGGGGCGGCTCCGCAGTACGTTCCGATGCTGCCAAGAACGACGTGATGGGGGATGCGGACGCCCGGCACTCGGGCGCGGCTGTGCTATGTTCATCACCGACATCAGCAGGAGTGCCGGGCCATGAAGATCTCCGTCGCGTCGTTGTCGCATCAAGAAGTCTGGGGTTCGACCGCTCTCGCCTTGGTGGCGACGCTCGGTCTCGTCGGCAGCGCCCACGCGAGATTGGTGCGCATTACCGCGGGCCCGCCGAGCGTGATCGACCTGCCGGCATTCGGCGCCACCGGGCGATACCTCAAGATCACTGGAACCTTCGAAGGTGAGCTTGATCCGGCCGACCGTCATAATGCGGTGATCGCGGATATCGGACTGGCCCCAGTGACGGCCGGCAAGGTGCGCTACCGGTCGACATTCTACATCCTGCGACCGGCCGATCTCGGCAACGGCAATCGCAAGGTTTTCTACGACTTCGCCAACCGCGGCCACAAGCGCATCCTGCAATGGTTCGATGACGGCGCGGAAACCAACAATCCCACCGCCGCGGCGGATTTCGGGAACGGTTTCCTGATGCGCAACGGCTACACGGTCGCGTGGAGCGGTTGGGGCGGCGATGTCGAACGCGAGCCGAACATGATGAGCATCGAGCTGCCGGTGGCGAAAAATCCGGATGGCTCATCTATCACCGGCCCGGTCGTGGCGGAGGTCGAACCGGGAGCGCCTGACCGTACGCGAATTTCGCTTCCTTACCCAGCCGTGAGCACGTCAGCCGGTATCGGCGTGCTCACCATGCGCCAGCATGAAACCGATCCGAAAATCCCGGTCGAAGGATGGAAATTCATCAGCGATACCCAGATCGAATTTCCGCCGCCGGCGCGCGTGCAGTGGATCTACGAGTTGGTGTATCAGGCCAAAGATCCAACCGTCATGGGCATCGGTCATGCCGCGACCCGGGATTTCCTTGCCTTCCTGAAATACGGAGATAAAGACGATTTCGGCAATGCGAACCCGATTGCCGAGGGCACCGCGCCGTTCGGCGATGCCGATCATCCGCGCAACATCGAGGCCGTCTATGCCTGGGGCCGCTCACAAGGCGGACGCGTTCAGAAGGACTTTTTACGCCTCGGCTTCAATGAGGACGAACGCGGCCGCAAGGTGTTCGACGGCATGATGCCTTATGCCACCGGCTCCGGCGGCAATATGTGGATGAACTCCCGCTTTTCCCAGCCCACGGTCAGCGCGCAAGAGCATTCCCGGCGATTGTCTCATGAACCCGAAATGCCGCACAGCATGGCAGTCACGCACGACCCTTTGAGTGGGCAATCGGACGGAACGTTGCGGCAATGCCTGTTCAGCGACACCTGCCCGAAGGTTCTCGGCATCGACAGCGCCAACGAATATTGGAACAAATCCGGCTCGCTCAACCATACGGACTCGTATGGGCAGGATTTGCGCATCGACGAACTCGCCGACAATACGCGACAATATTTTGTCTCCAGCATCCAGCATAACACCGTGTTCGATGCGAAGGCTCGGCCGCAGCGCTACTGTCAACAACCGACGAACCCACTATATCCTGGCCCGGTCTTCCGCGCTCTCTCCGTCGCGCTTGACCAGTGGGTCACGTTCGGCACCGAGCCGCCTGCCAGTGTCGTGCCGCAAAGCCATAACGGTACGCTCGTTCCACCGCAGGAAGTTCGCTTCCCCTCGATCCCGGCGACCGCTTATGCCGGATGGCCGGAGTTGCCGCGGGTGCAGTTCAATCCCAAGGCGATGAATGTGAACGTGGCGATGGATTTCTCCCACGTTCCGCCAAAGCCCGGAGTTGCCTACGCAACACTCGTTCCGCAAGTCGACGGCGACGGCAATGATATTGCGGGCGTCCGCCTCCCGTTCCTCCAGGTGCCGCTCGGCACGTTTACCGGCTGGGCGCTGCTCAAGCAGGCTTACGGCGGCGGGGAGCCGGACATTTGCCAGCAGTTTGGGCAATTCGTGCCCTTTGCGAACACCAAGGCCGAGCGTCTCGCCGCCGGCGACCCACGTCTTTCTCTTGAGGAGCGCTACCCAAGCCAGCGCGACTACGTTCATAAAGTGCAGGAAGCAGCCGGCACGCTGGTGCGGCAGCGCTTCCTGTTACCGGAAGACTATGACCGCATCGTCCAAGCGGCCGTGGCCAAGGGCACTGACCAATGGAAGAGTTCGCGTTGAAAAGCCCCTCTGCCACCTGCGAGAGGGGCTCCGTTCACAGGTTGTGAACTTCGATAGGTGGTACCGCAAATGATGGTTTACGGCTTGCTCGCCTTGAAATCCTGGTCAGGCGGTCCATTGCCGGAACCAGGAACCTTTATCACCACCATGGCTCGACCTGTCTTTTGGTGGCAACCATTGCAGCCCTGGGTCAATTCCGCGTACGCAGTCTTGAAGCGGTTCCCGTCAGAAGCTTTGATGGCTTGGTCGAGGGCGCTCATCGGCTCCTTGACGAAACTCCCGAACAGGTCGGATGTCTTTTGCCCTTGGTAGTTTGGTATCGCGCGCGGGATGCGCTCGAAAGTTTCACCTAATTCCTTCAAAGCGTAAGCGGCATAGGCCCAGTCGCCAGCCCGCGCAGCAGCCTCCATTCTCAAATGCCGCGGCTGAACGCCAAAGGCCATGACCTCGCCCATTCCAATGGGATAAGGCGCTCGCGCGCTGGGATCGGAGCTCGCACCTGCAGCGGTGGATTGCCCGGCAGGCTGTTGCGTGTGTCCGATCACCGGCAAGCCGACGACGGCGAGGCCCGTGATCAGGCCAACTCCGAGTACGAGGACCGGCATTCGAAGCTGCGACATGAGTGATCTCCTATTCATCCCGCGATCAATCATCCCCCTCGGTTAACGACAACACTGCAACGAGCTTCGTGCGCATCGGTTCCACGGTCGGCATGGCGACTTGATGATGAAAAATGCATTGCAAAGTACAACAAAACACCGGGCATAATCCAAAACATCGCAAAATAACGAATCTCATTTCAGAAATGAATAGGCGTAAATCGCGAAGACAGCGCCGCGAAAATATCGAGGTCCTCGCGCGATGCGATGTTTACTGTGAATCGCGCTTTCCTCGGTTGTTTGCGATCCGCCCTCACGCAATTCGACCGTTTGAGAGTATAAGTCTTACACGCGTTCTAGGCGCCAACAAATTGGCCGAACGCAGGGTGGGCAAAAATCATGGTTACTCATTCGCTGAAAAGTAGCGGCTGTGACGCGATTGTCATCGGCGCTGGACCTTACGGTCTTGCTGTTGCCGCTCACCTGAAGAGCCGAGGTGTCGACACCCGGGTGTTCGGTGAACCAATGTCATTCTGGCGGAGTCACATGCCGAAAGGCATGTTTCTCCGATCGCCATGGAATGCGACCCACATCGCCGACCCTCACGACGCGCTCTCGCTCGATGCCTTCCTTTCAACTCAACATGCGCCGCGCCCTCAATTGCTGCCGCTTGAAACTTTCGTCGCTTATGGCGAATGGTTCCAGGCCTCGGCGTTTCCTGAAGTCGAGCGCCGCAAGGTTGAGCACGTCGAGCGTGTCCCTGGCGGGTTTCGAGTGCTGGCCGATGATGTGGTCGTCACTGCCGCGCACGTGGCCATCGCCACCGGGCTTCACAATCAAGAGTTTCGGCCCCCGGCCTTCGCAGGCCTTCCAGGCGCCCTCGCCAGTCACAGCAGCAATCACGATAGCTTCGAGCGCTTCAAGGGCCAACGCGTCGCAGTGATCGGCCGCGGCCAGAGCGCCTGCGAGTCGGCGGTGCTGCTGCGCGAGGCGGGAGCCGAGGTTGATATCGTCTGTCGCAGTCCGATCCATTGGTTGAGCTACAATACCAGTAAAGCTTCAAAGCCGGGGCCGTGGCGTGAGGGCCTGAAATCAAAACTCTCGGAGCTTCTGGCGACGCCTTCGGGCGTCGGGCCGTTTCCTCTCAACTGGATCATTGAGCTCCCACAGCTGGTCCATCGTATGCCGGACGACATGCGGTTCGCATTCAGTGGGGCAAGTCTGAAGGCGGGCGCCGCCGGATGGCTGTTGCCCCGCTTCCAAGGTGTGCGAGTGCTCGCCGGATCACGGATCGCTCGCGTCACTGAAAAATCGGGACGCGCTGAACTCACGATCGACGGCCGCTCGACACACTATGATCATGTGCTGCTTGCCACAGGCTACAAGATTGACATCGCAAAGCTTGATCTGTTCGCACCTTCTCTGCTGAACGCAATTGCCTGCCGCGATGGGGCGCCTGCGTTATCTGCCGGGTTTGCGTCAAGCGTGCCGGGACTTCATTTCGTCGGCGCGAATGCTGTTGCAAGTTTCGGCCCACTGCTGCGTTTCATTGCCGGCACCAAGTTTGCGGCGCGCGAAGTGGCGAACGCAATTGCGACTCGCCGCGTCTTGCAGTCGGCACGGCAAAAGCCACGTCTGTTCGCCGAACTCCCGATGAAACCGACGCGATAATTCACGCGAAAAGTTCGATGTACGTCATGACAGGGCAGCAGATGCCGAGACAATCCCGAAACCGTGTCGCCCCGAATGGCGGTATTCCAGGCGCCGTCATCCTTGGTGGCGCCCATGGGAGCCTCGCAGTGGCGCGCAGCCTGGGCCGTC
Source organism: uncultured Alphaproteobacteria bacterium (assembly GCA_963844635.1). Lineage (GTDB taxonomy): Bacteria > Pseudomonadota > Alphaproteobacteria > Rhizobiales > Xanthobacteraceae > JAJPKK01. The sequence continues at coordinate 563,896 of CAWJPD010000003.1, read as the reverse complement.
ACGGAATTCCAGTGTGGTTTGTCACCCACGACCATCCGATCGCCCGGTATTCACGCTACACCAAAAGGAGCCTCGCCTGGGACGGCCCGGATCACGAAAACGCCGTTGACTGGCTCATAAACCTTGGGCGGCGGAACGGCATCGAAGGCTGGCTGCTCGTTGCCGGCGCCGATCCCGAGGTGCGATTGGTGGCACGCCATTACGAAGAGCTTGCCAAAATTTATCGCCTGACGGGGCCAACGTGGCCGGCTGCGCAAGTGACCTGCGACAAGAGGGCGACATACGAACATGCGACTGCGGTAGGAGTGGCGACGCCGCTAAGCTTTTATCCGCACAGCCGCGAAGAGGCGGCGGCGACCGTTTGCGAGCTTCCCGCCATTCTCAAGCCAAACATCCACTGCGGCCGCAACGCGTTCACGACTGCCAAGGCGTGGCGCGTGGACGATCGCACCGCCCTGCTTGCGGGCTACGACGCCGCCGCGGCGCTGGTTGGATGCGAAGGCATCATCTTACAGGAGCTTATTCCCGGCGGCAGCGAAGCGCAGTTTTCCTATGCTGCCGTTTGGGAGCACGGTACGCCGGTTGCCTCGCTGGTGGCGCGACGCACACGACAATTTCCCGTGGATTTTGGATTTACCTCGACATTCGTCGAAACGGTCGAGGCACCCTCGGTGGCGGATGCCGCGTGCCGGTTCCTGGCACCGTTACACTATGACGGTCTGGTCGAAGTCGAATTCAAGCGCGACGCCCGCGATGGGCGATTTAAGTTGCTCGATGTCAACCCGCGGCCCTGGACTTGGATCGCCTTGGGTGGGGCCGCCGGCCTCGACCTCCCCCTCATTCAATGGCAACTCGCCCAAGGCAAGCCGGTGGCGACCGCCTGTGCGCGGACTGGCGTCGGCTGGTGCCATGCTTCACGGGACTTCATCTCGGCTTGTCAGCAGATTGCAAAGGGCGTGGTGAAGTTTCGGCAGTACGCAGCATCGTTGCGCCGCCCGATGGTGTACGCCGCCTTCGCGATTGACGATCCGATGCCCGGCATTGTCGACCTCCCGGTCGTGCTCGCCCGTGTTCTGTCGCGGCGTCGCCCACTACGGCCGACAGCATCGGAGCGCGGCGCTCCGTCATTTACGAACAGGGATCTGAAGTTGAAAGGCTTAAGCGCGCGATAATTGAGCTGACCTTAGCGCGCGCACGACACACGGATCAGGGTGCCGACGCATCCGCCAGCGTGTTGTGCTGCCGGCGCGCGACCCAGCCGTTGATGACGAACAGCGCGGCACCGATTCCGAGCGCAGCCACTCCGCCGAGCAGCTGTTGAGCGCTGGCGCCGACGAGCATCAGCAATGATGTCAGTATTGCGAGCAGCGGGACCAATGCACCTAACGGAAGGACGAATGTCGCTGGCGCGACCGCGTTCCGAAAGCGTGGATGACGCAGCCGTATCGTCGCCGCGCAAACGCACAGATAGGTCACAAGACGCGCAATGGCGCTGGCGACGGCCAGAACCACGAATGATCCAGACAGCGCAAACGCCAGCGACACGACGGCGGTAAAGATAATGGCGTTGGCTGGCGTGCGATGGCGTGGATGGATCGCCGCGAAGAACCGCGGGACCTCGCCGCTCTCGGCGAGTGCGAAGATCATTCGAGACCCGCTCAACACCGCGCCCATGACGTTGCCAGTCATGGAAACGACCGCGCCGGCGCTCATGAGCATCGCCCCGGCTGCCCCCATGAACAGCAGGGCAGCGTCGGCAAGCGGCGTTGTGGCTGCGCGCAGATCGGGCAGCGTCCCGGTCGCCACAATCTGTGCCAGCGTCATGATCGCGGTGACCGCGATGATCGTGGCAATGAATGCAAATGGAAGGTGCCGGCGCGGGTCGGTCGCCTCTCCGGCGGGAACGCCGATGACGTGATAGCCACCAAATGCGAAGATCAGCAGCAGCGCGCCGGTTGAAGCCTCGGTCGGCGAGATCGGCCCGAGTGGCGTGAGACGGGTGGGATCAATGGACCATACGCCAACAATGATGAAGATCGCCAGCGGCGCGAGTTTCGCGATCGTGAGCAGATTGATGACCAATGCGCTTTGGCGAATGCCGCGGACATTCACCCAGGTGAGGGCGAACGTCACCGTCGCGATCATCACGACGCGGCCGATCCCGCCCGTCATCGCCGGCCAGTAGAAACCCAGTGCGAGGGCCATGGCGTTGACGACCGAAGCCTGTCCGGTGATGCTCGTGATCCACTGCATCCAGCCGACTTCGAACGCGACGAAGCGGCCAAAGGCGGCACGGGCGTAAAGGTAGGCGCCGCCGGTCCCGCTGAACCGGCTTCCCACTTCGGCGAAACACAGCGCGACCAGCAGCGACGCGAACCCCACGGCGACAAACGCGATCGGCCCCCAGTTCCCGACCTGCGCAGCGAGCTGCGAGGGCAGGATGAACACGGCGCTGCCGATCACCTGGTTGATGCCGATTGCCGTCAGGTCCCATTTGCCGAGTTCGCGCCGCAGTCTGGGTGTCGTCCCGGAGCCGGGGTCAACACCCGGCGGAGTTGACGATTCCATCATGCGGCTCGCACCCTGCCCGTTATCTCCGTCGAGGCGCATGTGATTAAACATCAATGGCGCTGCGGGCAATGACACGCGATGGGACCTGCGCGATGGGGCGCGCGCCGGCAGTCCGAGGACCTCGCGTTGTCCGATCAGGCCCCGCCGGCGCAGTAGGTGCACCCGGCTTCCTGCGCTCGGTTGACGCCCCAAGTGCCGGAGGGAAGGATGGTGACGCCGGGAAGAAGATTGGCGGCGAATTCCTTGAACGCTTCGTCCGCGGTGACGCCGGCGTTTTCGGCCAGCCGGCGGCTTTGGCCCCGCATCGCGACGCCGCACGCGCCCATGACCGTTCCCCTCGCAATCAGGCGATCCAGTGCCGATTCGCCGTTCTGGAGGACACCGGGCTTTGGCTGATAGTAGGGATTCTTCACCGCCGGTGCTTTCGTTTCAGGATCGGTGATCTTGAACGTCTCCCCCACTTTGTACTTTTCCCAAATCGTGCTGTTGAGGGCATAAGGGAGACCCTTGTGACGGAAGATCATGACGGCTGTCGCCGACTGGTTTGGGGTAATGAAATTATTGGTGAAACCAAGCGGGAAACCGTCATTGATGTCGTAAACATCGAAGATTTGGCGATGACGGCCTTTAAGCGCTCCGGGCCAATCCGGGCCATCCTGCTCCGCCGTCTGCGCTTGTGCCGTAGACGTTGCAAATCCGGACAGGCCGAGCGTCGCCAGGGCGGCGATGTGTGCGAAGAAACCGCGGCGCGGCGTAACGAGGGTCGGCTGGGCTTCGATTTGGCTCATAGGTTCCTCCGTCGGCGCATGATGCGCACACATTCAGGTCGGCGGCATGTCGCTGTTCGCGAACTGTCCAAGCCACGTTCGCGCCGGGATTTTCAAATTGGTTCCCGCCGGCAGCATGAAGCAACGGCGTCTTCCCGGCAACCATGGCGGCCTGCCGCGAAGGCCGCGGCTGGCGCATGATCCCGAAAAGTTGCGGACAAAGATCATGCGCAATATCAAAGGGAGCCGAGCGAGGTGATTCAAACTGAACGCATCCCGCTCTGGATGCCGAACTTGCATAGCACGCAGGCGAACTCTGCTGCCGCATGTCTCCCACTTCGAGAGTAGACTGCGCAGCGACACTGGAACCGTTCATCCGGCGCGAGCCGGAAGCCTGAATGCGGTTCATGTTTCGATCAAAGCGCACGCGTGACGCTGCATTTGATTGGCAGAGAGAAACCCGCTGAACGGTACTGGAGAGGCGATGCTTCCGAGACTGACCATTGTCATTGGTGCCACGTTGATTGGCACACTTGGCATTTCTTCGGCACAAAACGCGGTAAGCCAATATCCATGGTGCTACGAGCACAATGCGCCCGAACCGGACTTTTCCTGCTACTATTCGACCTACCAATCCTGTCTGTTGCAGGCCCGTCCCCGAGGGGGAATTTGTGTTCGCAGCCCGTACTATCATCCCTCCGCACTGGATGTGCGCCGACAAGGTCATAGGCAAAACCAGACGGGCCGAGCGGGCGGCGGCTTCTGAACGCATCCCGCTCTAAAGCCGGTGTAAATCCGCTTCAACCATCTCGGCGACAAGATCGGCAAAGCGGGCCCGGGCGACCCAGCCGAGTCGCTCGCGCGCCTTGGTGGCATTGCCGAGTGTGGCGCCCGGTTCGGTCGGACGGAAATGCTGCGGATCGACGGAAACGAGCACGGCTGACGTCGCGGCGTCGAGACCCTTCTCTGCAATGCCGGTCCCCCGCCACACAATGCGCCGGCCGATGCGCACGAAAGCGGCGCTAACGAAGTCCCGAACGGTATGAGACTCCCCGGTCGCGAGCACGTAATCGTCCGCCCGCGGCTGCTGAAGCATCCGCCACATCCCATCGACGAAGTCGCGGGCATGGCCCCAGTCGCGCTTCGCATCGAGATTACCCAGAGCAAGCCTGTCAAGCTTGCCGGCGCTGATCGCGGCGACGCTGCGTGTGATCTTCCGTGTCACGAAGCTGTCGCCGCGCAAGGGGCTCTCGTGATTAAACAGAATGCCGTTCGACGCATGCAGCCCATAGGCTTCCCGGTAGTTCACCGTGATCCAGTGGCCATATAGCTTGGCGACCGCATAAGGCGAGCGGGGGTGAAATGGCGTCGTCTCGGATTGCGGCTGCTCCGGCGCGATGCCGAACAGTTCCGAGGTCGACGCCTGGTAGAACCGCACTGCGTCCGCAAGCCCGAGCCGATGGATCGCCTCGAGCAGGCGCAGAGCGCCGATCGCGTTAACATCCGCATTGGCTTCGGCCGCGGCAAAACTCGCATGAACCTGGCTCGGACCGGCAAGATTGTAGATTTCCGTGGGTGCGAGCCGTTCCACTTGGCGCAGCAGGCCAGCACCATCCGCAAGGTCGCCGTCGATCAGCGCAAAATCGACGCCGGGGCGGCACTGCGCGCTTTTGAGATAATCGAGCCGTTCGGGGGTAAAGGCGGATGACGGCCGCTTGATGCCGTGCACTTCGTAGCCCTTGGCGACCAGAAGCTGCGTAAGATAGGTGCCATCCTGGCCGGCAACGCCCGTGATCAGTGCAACGCGCTTGCCCATGCGACGCTTTCACCATTCGGCGACTTGTCGAGAACGGATTTCAGCTTGGCGCAACGCGAAGTGACGGCGCGCATCAATTCAGCATGCCGAGCAGCCGCGGCAGGAAGAGCGAGATCTCGGGGATGTAGGTCACCATCACCAGGAAAACCAGCATGGTGCCGAGCCATGGCAGCACCGCCACCGTGAGCTCGGTGATTCCCATCCTGGTGATGCCGGAGGCGACATAGAGATTGAGGCCGACCGGAGGATGGCAAAGGCCGACCTCCATGTTGACGGCCATCAGGATGCCGAGATGCACCGGGTGGACGCCGAGTGCCGCCGCCATCGGGAACAGGATCGGTGCCATGATCAGCACGATGGCGGCGGGGTCCATGAAATTGCCGGCCGCGAGCAGCACGATGTTGGTGACGAGCAGGAATGCCACGATGCCAAAACCTTGGGCCGCCATCCACTCGGCCATCGACTGCGGGATCTGCTCGGAGGTCAGCAGCCAGGAAAACACGGCCGCGTTGGTGATGATATAGAGGATCATCGCGCTCATCGATGCCGCCTTGAGGAGCACCGCGGGCACTTCGGCGAGTTTGAGCTCCTTATAGACGAATACGGCGATGACGAAGGCGTACACCGCGGCCATCGCCGCTGCCTCGGTCGGCGTGAACAGGCCCGAATAGATGCCGCCGAGCACCAGCACGATCAGGAAAAGGCCCCAGAAACTTTGGCGAAAGGCGCGCAGCCGCTGCCGCCAATTCGCTCGTGCCATGCGCGGGTAATCGTTGCGGCGCGCGCGGTACCACGTTGTCGCGCCGAGCATTGCCGCAAGCATCAGCCCGGGAACGAGGCCGGCTATGAAGAGCTGCCCGACCGATGCCGAATCGACAATGCCGCCGTCCGGCCCCTTGGGCTGCATTCCGCTGGTTGCGACCGCGTAGATGACGAGATTGATCGAGGGCGGGAACAGGATGCCCAGCGCCCCCGACGTCGCGATGACGCCTGCACCGAATCGCGGCGGATAGCCGTGCTCGACGATGGCTGGCAGGATGATCGAGCCGATGCCGACCACAGTCGCAACGGAAGAGCCTGAGATCGCCGCGAACAAAGCGCAAGCCAGCACGCCGGCGAGGCCGAGGCCGCCATACCAATGTCCGATCATCGAGGTGGCGAAATCGATCATGCGGCGGGCGACCCCCCCGGAGGTCAAAATATTCCCGGCGAGGATGAAGAACGGGATCGCCATGATCTCGAAACGGTCGATGCTGGTGAACAGTTTTAGGCCCACCATCTTCGGATCGACGCTCGACAGGACCAACAAATAGGTCAGTACCGAAAGCCCGAGCGCAATCGAGATCGGCATCCCTGTCGCCATCAACGCGAGCAGCAGCGCGAACAGCAGTACCGCACGCACGGCATGCGACAGTTCGATGATTTCAAACCGTGCCGCGAAGCAGATGAGTGTCAATACGATCGGGGTAAGTACGATCAGCGACGCGACGACCGCATCGGCGCGCCCGCGCGATACCCCGTGCTTCGGTGCGGGGGCGAGGACCGTCACCGCGCCGGCTCCGCGACAGGAGCCGCCTGGGGCTTGGCAGAAGACTGTGCCGGCGTCGCCGCTCCGTAAGCTTCGGCGTCGTGCGGAGCCTCGTATTCGATGCCGTGACCTTGATGCGGCATCGCGCCGGTCATCAGATAGCGCCACATGACTTGCAGGAAACGGAAGCACATGAGGTACGAGCCGAGCGGGATGCATAGATAGATCATCCAACTCGGCCATTCGAGCTCCGGCGAGACTTCGTCAGGGTCGAGTTCGTAGACATAGATGGCACCCAGCGTGCCGACGATGCCGGTGAACAGCGCGCCGCTGAGCAGCGCGAACACGATTACCGGCGTCCGCGCACGAGGGTTCAGGCGCTTCACGAACACGTCGACGCCGACATGGATGCCGGTGCGCACGCCGAGCGCGGCCCCGAACTTCGCCATCCAGACGAACATGTACGTGGCAAGTTCCTGCGCCCAGGACAGGTTGATCGCCGTGAGGTGATCATAGACCCAGTCGGCCGCTCCGGCGAGGAGGACGAAACCGTGCATCTGCGCCCAGGCGGAGAGTACTGCCGAATTGCTGGCGCCGTAACGATGGACCACGGCCACAAAGGTGACGAGCGTCGCCGCGCCTATCAGCGTAGCGATGATCCATTCTTCGAGCCGGTCCAGGACGCGGTCGAGCACGGCCGAAATCACGACGGCTCCGTGGGGCGCAGCAGGCTTCAAGACTGCGGCGGAACGAACCCTGACGCCTTGTAGATGCGCTCGAGGAAGTCCTTGCCGAAGCGGCTCTGCATCTCCTTGTGCACCGGCATCAGCTTCGCGACCCAGGCGCGCTTTTCGTCATCGGTGAGGACGTGGACTTGCACGCGTCCCGACGCCTTGATCTTTTCGAGCGCATCGGCATTGTCCTTCGCCGCGGTGTCGTTGAAATATTCGGTGGCTTCCGTCACCGCCCGGGTGAGCGGCGCGCGGACATCGGCCGGCAGCCCGTCCCAGAACTTCTTGTTGGTGACAAGGGCGTAATCGAGCCGGCCATGATTGGACACCGTCAGATATTTCTGCACCTCATAGAGCTTCTGGGTCAGAATGTTCGAAGGGACGTTGTCCTGGCCATCGACAACCCCCGTTTGGAGCGCCTGGTAAAGCTCGGAAAAGGCGAGAATTTGCGGGATGGCGCCGAGTTCCCGCGCGGCGGCATCAAGCACCCTCGATCCCTGGATACGCAGCTTGAGGCCGCGGAAGTCCTGCGGCTGCAACAACGGCCGATTGGCCGTGTAGACCTGGGCGCCGTTATCCCAATAGGCGAGCGGCAACACACCCTTGGCTTCGAGCTTCTTGTTGAGTTCGCCCATCATCGGGCTTGCCAGCATCTGGCGCGCGCGTGCGTCATCGCTCATCAGGAAGGGCAGATCGAAGACGTCGTACTCCCTGACGCCGAGCGGCCCGAACTTCGAAATCGAGGGCGCCAGCATCTGCACCGAGCCGAGCTGGAGCGCCTCCAGTTCCTCTTTGTCCTTGTAAAGCGAGGAGTTCGGGTAGACTTCCACCTTTACCTTGCCGCCGGTGTATTTCTCGGCCAATTCCTTGAACACCAGGGCGGCCTTGCCCTTCGGCGCATCGATCGACACCACGTGACTGAACTTGAGGACGATCGGCTGCTGCGCGGCGGCAGGGCCGGCAGATGCGAGCGGCAACAGGCTGGTCAGCGCGATTACGGGCGCAGCGAGCGTCACAAACCGGCGTGTCCGCATCGGAATTCCTCCATTCGTCGGCACGCCCGAATGCCCATGTGCACAAGGCTTTGCCCGATTGCCGTCCATTAAACCCACTCTGCGGGAAATCGACAAGCGGCGCCCCGCGCACCTTGTCGCGATGGGTGGTTGGGGCCGCCGGGCAAAGGTTGGCAATGCGCGGCCGAACTCTTCCGGGAATTGCACACGCCAAACGGCGCGAGCGCCCCCGCTATTGTCAGATCGGCACCGCGATCGGTTCGAAAGCGGAATCGCAGTTCACGAGATCGACGCGCTTCTGCACGATGCGAAGCCCATCGGCGCAACGGCGCAGGCGATGTGTCTGCCGGCCGGCAAAGAGGCGCTGCGCGTCCTCGCGGTACTCGACCATGATCACGGTCGAATGCACCATGTATTCGCCGGGCTCGGCATCGGCGGCGGCGTCCAGCACGATATTGCCGATCAGGTGAGCCGTGCGGGAAGGCGGTGTCTGCACGTGGATTCGCGGATGCTCCAGCCGCTCGACCCGCGTCTTCATCAGCTGGCGATCGTCGTAAAACAGCGAGGCTTCGCTGAACGGGCTTTGTTGATTTTCCGCCGCCGGCACCCAATAGGTCCCGTCCTCGGCGAACAGGCTCATCCAATCGCGGAAGCGGCGCTCATCGAGCAAGCGCGCCTCGGTGAACAGGAAGGATTCGACCAGCTCGCGATCAGCGGGCGATGCCCGCTGTCCAGGCCGTTGAGATGCCGATGGCCGCGGTTCGGACGACTCCGCGAGAGAGGCCGGGGACGTGGCCATCGTGTTGTCCGTCATGCCGCCTCCCGCATATAGCCGACCCATGCCTTGTACTGGGCGCGCACCACCATCTCATGCATCGCCGAGGCGCGGGTCGCGTTCAGTTCGCGGTCGGGTTCCTCGGCGCCGAGGCCGCGCGAAATGTCGACCCAGTCAGAGGCCCGGCTCTGCAACCCCTTCTGCACACGTGTGAATGCCTCGACGTCGTCGGTCTGCACGAACGAGGCCGCCGAATGGGTCACGTTCAGCAGCCGCAGATTGGCGAAGTTCATCGCCTGAGGAGCGCCGACCAGCCGCACCGGATAGACGGTGATTTCGGTGCGATCCACAGCGACCGGCTTGATGACGCGGACATGGATGTTGAGTCCCATGATCGACATGTTCGGATAGATCAGCGTGTTGTGCAGCCGCGGGGTGAGCACCTCGCCGGCACGCTCGGCCCCCAGCTTTTCCGCCAGCGCGCGTCGATATTCATCGAAGGCGGGACTGGAACGGCCGCCCTCGTCGAGCGCGGTGTTGCTGGTCCAGCCATGACCATTGCCGACAATGTAGCTGCGACGGCCCTTCCACGATTGCGCGGTGCGGTCCTTGTCGGCTTCGACCACCTTGGCGCCCGCCTTGTCGCCCTCGCGGCGGGCGAATTGCACGCCATCCTTGTTGACCGTCGAAGCGTGGCTGAAGGGGACATGGTAGGAATTAAGCACGTTCTCGACCTGCAGCTTCCAGTTCCCGCGAAACGCGTAGCGGTGCGCACCGAGGTCGAAGGCAAGCACGCCGTCGGGCGCGCGGTCGACGAGATCGTCGATGTTCGATTTCACCGGGCCGATATGGTCCTCGAAACTTGATCCGGTGGTGGCAAGGCTGGCGAAAACAAAGCCGCGGTACTGCGCCGTCCGAGGCACGCGGGCGAGGCCGAATTCCTCGCGGCGAAAGGTTTCCGCGCAACCTTCCGGCATCGGCACGGCGAGGAGGGTGCCATCGGTATCGTAGCTCCAGCCATGATAGAGGCATGTGAGCCGCGCCGCGTGGCCGCATCGCTCGTTCACGACCTTGGCGCCGCGATGGGTACAGCGGTTGAACAGCACGTGCACGCTACCGTCATGGTGCCTCGTCATGACCACGGGCTGCCGGCCGAGTTCGGCGGTGAAATAATCGCCGGGATTGGGAATCTGGCTGGTGTGGCCGACGAACAGCCAGGCGCGGCCGAAAATCCGCTCCATCTCGAGTTCGAACACGTCGGGGTCCGAATAGACGCGGCGGTGAACGCGGCCCGGCTCCACCAGGTCCGCGATCCTATCGGCATCTCCGTTGCGCATTGGCCATTCCCGTTCCGCCGCGCCTGAATGAACCGGCGCGAGCACATTCTCCATGCCATGCAAATTGTGATCGGCCGAGGTGCAACGTCAAGAAAAGAGTGGGCGTCGCATGGCGAGATGGCGCTTCCAGTGACGGGCGATAACCGGCTTTTCCTCGCCGGCTAGCGCCAAATGCTCTCGCATCAGCCAGGCACGATGGAAACCGCTTCCGGCGTCTCCGGCCCGGCATCACGCGACAGGCGCAGCAGGTAAAAATGCGCATACCGGCCGGAATGGGCGAGAAGCTCCGTATGACGCCCCGACTCGACGACGCGTCCATCCTCGATAACGTATATTCTATTTGCCTGGATCACCGTATGAAGGCGGTGCGCGATCACCAGCGTCGTGCGCCCTTTGATGAGCTTGCCCATCGCATCCTGCACGAAACGCTCAGATTCCGAGTCGAGTGCGGCGGTCGGTTCATCGAGCAGAATGATCGGAGCATCCCGGATCAATGCGCGCGCGATCGAGATGCGCTGGCGCTGCCCACCGGAGAGTTGCGCGCCCTGCTCGCCGACATGGGTGTCGTATCCGGCCGGAAACCGGGAGATGAACTCGTCGGCATGGGCGGCCTTTGCCGCCGCGACGATTTCCTCCTCGGTCGCGCCGATGCGGCCGAGCGCGATGTTGTAGCGGATGCTGCCGTGAAAGAGAAAAACGTCCTGGCCGACATAGGCAATCTGTCGCCGGATCGATTCGACGGAAACCGAACGATAGTCCTGCCCATCGACGCGAACGGCGCCCTGCTGCGGCGCGTAGAGTGCGAGCACGAGATTGAAGATGGTGGATTTGCCACCCCCGGATGGACCGACGAATGCGGTCACCTCGCCCGGTTCGGCCACGAACGAGATATCGCGCAGCACCGGGTTGCTTGCGCGATACCCAAACGTCACTTGGTCGAAAACGATATGGCCGCGCTCGACCTTCACGTCCGGCTTCGGGACCGGCGGCTTGGCGTCCGGGGAATCGATGAGATCGAACAGAAACTGAACGCCAGTGAGCGCATTGTGCAAGTCGATGTTCAACCGCGCGATCCGCTTCGCCGGCTCGTAGGCGAGCAGGAATGCGACGATGAACGACATGAACTCGCCGGGCGGATCGTTCTGCACCAGCACGCGGTAGCCGCCGTAAAGGAACATCAGGCCGATGGCGACGCCGCCCAGTGTTTCCATCAATGGGGCGGAGCGGTTCGATACGCGAGCGAGCTTGTTCGAGGCCCGCTCCACGGCGGCAATGCCGCCATAGACCCGCACCCGCATGGCCTCTTCGAGATTGAAGGCCTTGATGACCCTGAAACCCTGCACCGTCTCCTGCATCGACTTGAGAATGTCGGCGCCCCCGCCAAACTGGGTCAGTGTAATGGCGCGCACCCGCTTGATGAGATTGCGCACGCTGAGGATCGCTGGCGGCATCAACAACAGCGCGAAGGCCGAGAGAATGGGCGCCTGGTAGACCATCACGCCGACGAGCGACAGCAGCGAGAGGAGGTCGCGCCCCAGCGTGTTGAGGAGCAGGCTCATGACAAGTCCGGGCGCTCCCGCCCCGAAGGTCAGCCGCGCCGCGAATTCGGAAGAGTGACGATCGGCGTAATAGCCGGCATCCTGGTGAATGAGCTTTTCGAAGATACGGCGCTGGTTATCAGCGAGCATTTGATTGTTGATGCGGGCGAGCGTCACTGCCTGACCGTAAGTCGACAGGCCCTTGAGGGTAGAAATCACCACGGCCGCCACGGCGACGAAAGCCACGCCGGGGAAGCTGCGATTCACATAGGACTGGTTGATGCCGTACCCGAAAAGATAGGCGGCAGCTGCCGTGCACGCGGCGCTCACCGCCATGCAGGCGAGCGAGAAGCCGTAGCGGCGCCAATGGGACACTGCCTGTTCGCGGACCAGCCGCCGGATCACCGCGGGAGTGCCGTACGGGTCGGCAAACAATGTCCGCCCTAAACGAGTGAGCATGAAGGCCGTCGGGTTCCGCCGAGCGCCAGCGCGCCCCCGGGTGTAGGCTGTAGCGGACAGCGCCAGCCTTGTCACGCGCCGGCCATGGCCGGAAAACTGGGATTTATTCGGCGCGATCCGACCGCCGCAGCATCTCGGCGGCGGGAACGCGGATTTTGAACCTGGCGCCCAGTCTTTCAAGCTGATCGAGGATGCGTTGCGCGATCGCTTTGATGTCGATTTTTTCGTCGATGTCGAGAGGAACGCCGCGCCACACCACGAAGGCGCCGAACGCCATCGCCAGCACGATGAGGACGTAAACCATTGCGAGCGAGCTTGGGACATTGAAAGACATGGCAATTCCGGCAAAACCGGCAAGGCGCACGCCCGCGATCGTCGCTCCCACCAAGAACACCGAAATGGCACGGCTCTGCCGCGTCGTCCGCGGGAACCCGAGCACCGAGAACGCAATCACGCCGAAGGCCAGCGGATAAAGCGGAGCCATCAGCCGATCGTGCATTTCGGTCCGGAATTGGAGCGGTGAGCTTTTCAGCAGCGGATCGTCGGCAGACGGAAACACGAGATCCCAGAGATATTTCTCCCGCAAGCCGATGGTCACCTGGGGTTCGGGTGTCAGCCGGGTCAGATCGAAGGCATATTGATCGAACAGCACGATGGTAGGGTCACGCTCCTTCGCCTTGCGGCGTTGGACATTACCGTCGCGCATTACCAGGAACGAGCCTTCGGGGCGCTGCACGATCTGGCCAAATTCGGCAACGATGGTATCTCGTTCCTCCGGATTGCGGCTGTCGTCAATGAAGATGCCGCGAAACTGATTGTCGCCCTGCCGTTCCCGAATATGAAAGATCAGCCCGTGTTCGACGGAGACGAAGGCACCCGGACGCACGATGTTTGCAACCACATCGGTTCGGACTTTTGCAAATTCCTGGGCCATTTTCCGTTGCAGCCGTGGGGCAAGATCGCCTCCGATGTAAAGGACGAAAATGGCGACGAGGACGCAGGCGTAAAGGACGGGCAGAAAAAGCCTGCGCGGCGGGATGCCGGCCGCATTCATCACCACAAGCTCGGAATCGCCGTTAAGCTTGACCAGCACGTAGCAAACCGCGAGCGAGAGCGCGATCGGCGCAATCACCTGCATCAGAATCGGCACCAGGAGTCCGGTGATGCTCAGGAACACCAGGATCGTCTGGCCCTGATTGGTGATAAGGTTGATCTGGCGCAGAACCTGAGTGATCCAGATCACGGCCGTCAAGTTGATCAGTATCAGCAGGAACGCGCCGAAAATAGTGCGGAATATATAACGGTCGATCGCGGCCATACTGCAGCGTCTCGGTCCAGGCGGGAATCCGCCGCCCGCGGTCGGCGCATCCGCTTATAGCGCATTCGTCACCGCTTTCCACTCCGGGCGCCGCGCCCCACGTGCCGGAGAGATTGTTGCCTCTCAGCGTCTCTCCTTTCATGGGCGCCACAACGCAGCGGATGGATCCGGTTGCGAGCCTCCCGTTCAACCAGCTCCGGTCGCAGTCCGCGCGGCTGAGTTGGCAAGGCCGGACGCCAGCGCCCGAAGTCCCAGAAAGGGGGCGTCCGTGTCCATGATCACATGGACCGGAATTGGTTCGAGAAAGTGGCGAAGCCGCCCCTTGCCTTCGAAGCGCACGCGAAACTCGGAATTCGCGATGTAGTCGCACATCTGAGGCACGATACCGCCGGCGATGAAAACGCCACCGCGGGCGCCATAGGTGAGGGCCATGTTGCCTGCCACCGTCCCGAGGAAGGCGCAGAACAAGTCCAGAGCGGCTTTGCTGGTCGGACACGTTCCCGCCAGCGCGGCTCGGCTGATCTCAGGCGCGGTTCGCAGCGGTGCGGCAGCCCGGCTCAAGGACGAGATTGCCAGGTAGAGGTTTTCAAGCCCCGTGCCGGACAACGCACGCTCCGCGGACACGTGTCCGAACTGGCGCCGAAGGTGCGCGATCACCAGACTCTCGCGCGAAGACGTCGCTGGCAGCGTGCTGTGGCCGCCTTCGCTTGCAAGCGCAATCCACTCGCCGCCATACGGCACCAGCGCGGCGACCCCGAGACCGGTCCCCGGTCCAAGCACCGCCATCGACGCCCCCGCAATGGCCTGCTTGCCATTGCCGAGAGCGCGAAGATCGGCGTTGGCGAGATAGGGCACAGCGTGCGCAATCGCTTCGAAGTCGTTGACGACACTAATGCGCGCGAATCCGAATTGGGCTCGCAGTCCGGCCGCATCGATGACCCATGGGCTGTTGGTCAGCGCGCACCGGCCATCGTGAACGACGCCAGCGACCGCAAACTCGGCCGCAACAATCCGTGCTTTCTTGGCGTGCCCGAAGATAAAGCTTTCGAGCGCATCGGCAAACGTCGCATGCTCGTTGACGTGGCGATGCTCGATCGTCCCGAGCGCGCCGTTCACCAGCAGCGCGAAGCGCACGTTGGTTCCGCCGACATCGGCGAGCACTGTTGCCTCGTCCTCCCGCCCGCCGGCACGAGCCGCGGCATCGTCGAAACTACGCACCGTCGCCCCCGTTTGCAGTGCTTGAGGTAGGATTTGTTCAAATTGAATCGCTTCCCGCCCCGCTCCCTTTGATTTGCGCATGATCCTTGTCCGAAAAGCCTGCAAGTTTTTCGGGATCATGCGTTAGCCGCTTCGGGTAGCCCTTATGAAATCAGCGTACCAGCGAAAGGAGGTTTTTGGGATACGCCGCTGTGTCGGGTAATCCACGTAAGCGAGACCAAAACGCACGGCATAGCCTTGCGCCCATTCGAAATTGTCGAGCAGCGACCAGACGAAATAGCCGCGAATGTCGGCGCCTGCAGCGATCGCCTCGCCGACGGCACCGATGTAGGACGTCAGGAACTCGACTCGGTCGTGGTCCGTGACGGCGCCGTTGGCGTTCGCGGCATCGTGCGAGCCGAACCCGTTCTCGGTGACATAGATCGGCAGCCGATAGCGCGCATGCACCGTGCAAAGGCTGTCCTGGATCGCGCTTGGCACGATCGGCCACCCGATCGGTGTGCGCGGAATCTCGGCCGGTGCAGCTCCAAAACCGAACCCGAGCGGCGAACTGGAAGCGGTCACGGCATAAAGCGGCGAGTAGTGGTTGATGCCGATCCAGTCGATTGGCCGGTGAATACGGGCGAGGTCGCCGGGCTGGATGTGGGGCGCGAGGTGGTCCGCAAGCAGATCCGGATATCGGCCGAGATATTGCGGATCAGGGAAGGCGGAATTCCAGTAGGCCCCGAAGCGTTCTGCAGCGGCGGCGTCGGCGTCGGAAGGCGTGGCCGGAAGGCATGGTTGGTGATTGTGTATCGCGCCAATCGAGCCATTCGGCACCGCAGCCCGCAGCGCATCGACGGCGGTCCCGTGGGCGAGATTCACCGTGTGAATGACACGGTGCAGCAGTTCGGCATCTCGGATACCTGGCGCCGATCCACCAAACGCATAGCCGAACAGGGCGAAAACCGAGGGTTCGTTGAAGGTGGCGAAGCGTTTGACCCGATCGCCATAGCGGCGGCCGACGAGGGTTGCATATTCGCCGAACCAGTCCGCGCAGTCGCGCACCGACCAGCCGCCGGCATCATCAAGGGCTTGCGGAAGGTCCCAATGGTAAAGGCAGAGCCACGGTTCGATGCCGGCGGCAAGCACGGCATCGATCAGGCGATCGTAGAAGGAAAGGCCAGGCTCGTTGGGGGTGCCGCGTCCACTTGGCAGCACGCGAGGCCAAGCGACGGAAAACCGGTACGCCGTGATCCCGAGATCGCGCATCAGCGCGACATCCTCGCGATATCGGTGGTAGTGATCGCAGGCGATGTCGCCGGTGTCGTGATTATCAACCCGGCCCTGCGCGCAGAAGGTGTCCCAGATGCTGGGCCCGCGGCCGTCCTCCCGCGCCGCGCCCTCGATTTGATAGGCCGAGGTCGACGCACCCCAAGCGAAATTCTGCGGCCACCCGCGATTGGTCGGCTGATCCACGTTCTCCTCCCGCGTGCCAAACGTGCATCAAAATGGCATGAATTGGTAACTCGTTCACAATCGATGCGGCTGACGGAACGGTAATTCGTTCCGGGGATTTGGCAAAAACACGCGAGTTCGCGAATGACATCATTTTCCCGTAGCGCGAAAATCGTCTTCATCGGCGCCGGCAGCATGTCGTTCGGCCTTGCCATGCTGCGCGACATCTTCTCGAACCCCGCCCTGGCGCACAGCACACTCACGCTCGTCGACGTGAACGAAGACGCTCTTCAACGCATAACGAAGCTCGCGGCGGCCTTGAACCAGGCGGCAGGCCGAAGCCTGACGATCGCGCATACGACCGATCGACGGCGCGCTTTGGCCGGGGCAGACTTCGTGGTGAATTCGATCGCCGTCGATCGCGTGCGACAATGGAAGCTTGATTTCGAGGTTCCGCGCAAATACGGCATCCGCCACACGTTGGGAGAGAATGGCGGCCCAGGCGCGCTTTTCTTTACGTTGCGGACGCTGCCAATCATCTTCGATATCGTCCGCGACATGGAGGAGCTGTGTCCGCAGGCCCTGTTCATCAACTTCTCCAATCCGGAAAGCCGGATCGTTCTCGCCCTCGCCAAATACAGCCGCATCCGCGCCGTTGGCCTCTGCCACGGCATCTTCATGGCGCACGAGGACGTCGCCGGCATTTTGGGCCTGGCCCCCGAAGATATTTCCGTGTGGGCGGCCGGCCTCAACCATTTTCAGTGGCTGCTGCAGGTTCGCGAGCGCCAGACCGGCAAAGACCTTTATCCGGTGCTGCGCCAAAAGGAGAAGGCGACCGCGGACAGTTCGCTCCCGCTGACGCGACGCCTGTTTCGCGCATTCGGCTATTGGCCATCCTGCAGCGACGATCATTTGGGGGAATACCTTCCCTATGGGTGGGAAGCCGGCGAACACGGCTACGACTTCGCCGAGGACGAGCGCGAGCGGCGGGAGCAGCAGGAAGAGATCGATGCGGTGACCTCGGGCCTCGCCCGAGTTCCGGAAGAATGGCTCGCCCCGTCGGGAGAACGCGGCGGCGCCGTCATTGCCGGCATTCTCGGCAATGAGAACCGTTTCATCGAATCAGGCGTCGTGTACAACCAGGGGGCGGTGCCGAACCTTGATGCCGATGCCGCCGTGGAGGTGCCGTTGCACGTGGATGCCGCCGGCGTCCATCCGGTGTCGCTTGGTCCACTGCCCAACGCGATTGCAAAGCTCTTGTCCATCCAGGTGAGCCTCCAGCAGCTCTCCGTTGAGGCCGCAGTTCGCGCGTCGAAGGAAATCGCGTTGCAGGCTTTGCTGGTCGATCCCGTCGTCAATTCGGCCGATGCGGCCGTCAAGATGCTTGATGAGCTTTGGGAGGCAAACCTGCCCCACATAAGGCCGTGCATCTGAGCCCGACGGAGGGCCGCGGCCGATCACGGTTGCGGGGCGGAGAGGGTGCGCATGACGGCCGCATAGGCGGCCATCGCCTGCGCCGGATCGATCCGCCGATGTGTGCGGGTTTGGGATCCCGCTCCGCCGTCGCAATGAGTTGCGTCAAAAACGGAACGGCCGGCCGAATGTCGAACACGAGCCGCGACGACTCGTTTCGCTGGTACGGCAGCACTGGAACTATGGCGTTGCCCGTACCGGCGGCACCAGGACTTGCACGTGCTGTTCGCGCAGCGCTGGGGGTTGCGGAACCGGCTGGCGAAGAAACGATTGGAATGACAGCCTCCTCTCTCATTATCGGACAGTTTCAATGCCGATATCGGAGCCGGAACCCGATTTAGCAAGGAGCGCGCCGATTGTCGCGAGACGCGGCGAAACTTGCCGCGGCCGAGTCGGTGTCGTTTTATCGTGGGGCGTAGAGTTGCTTGCCGCCGTTTGGGCGCTTTTCCGCCATCTTGCCCAATTCTTTAATCCTGCCCACTACAGTGGCGCTGCGGCGAGTGGGCCGAGGCAGGTGAACATGATCGGGATTGGGCGCGCATCCATTGTCACGAGCGGCCAGAGATTGCAGGCAAATCTCGATCTCGCTGAAATTGCCTATTCCATCGGCGAAGTCGGATACCGGTGGCATCTTGCCACCGACGCCATCGCGTGGAGCGACAACGCTCAAGACGTGTTGCAGGTCGGAGATATTGCGGCAATCGCGAGTGGTCGCGGCTACGCCAAGTTGATCGAGGCTGGCGCGTCGAATTCGCGCGAGGCGGCGATCCTGAACTCGGCGTTGCGCGATTCCGGCAACGGCATTGGGTATCAGGTGCGTTATGCAATCCGCACGAGCGAAGCGCAAAACCCGCTTTGGGTCGAGGACAGCGGCCGCTGGTTTGCAGGGCCGGATGGCCGACCCGCATTCGCCCATGGCATGATCAGGTTGGTTTGCGATGGCGGGTCGGCTGCGCCGCCGATTTCGGGATGTTCGAGGTTGGACGATTTGACGGGCGAGCTGGGCGCAGCAGCTTGATCGAGGTTCTGAGCGCCTCGTTCGAGACCGCGCAGAAGCTGCGCAACTCGCTGGGATTCCTCATCGTCTCGGTGGACGACCTTGCACGCGTGAACGAGGTCTATGGCTTCGCAGTGGGAGACGAGGTGATTGCCGCCAGCGCGCAGCGGCTCAATGGGCGGATGCGCGCCGGCGACCGCCTCGGCCGGCTGTGCGGAAACAAATTCGGCATCATTCTGAATGATTGCCGGACCGCCGATCTCATCGCCGCTGCGGATCGTTTCCTCGTCTCGATTCGCGAAGAGGTGATCGCGACGACGGCCGGACCGGTCGCGGTGACCGCTTCGGCGGGTGGTGTCATTGCCCCACGCCATGCCGCGACAGTGAGCGAAGTGCCGTCGCGCGCCCACGAGGCACTGGTCTAACGCGGGAGAAGCATCGCGGCGCAATGGAAGTGTTCCGTCGCGACCCGGCGCGCGATGCGCTGCGCCACGAGAACATGCGCGCCGCCAACGAGATCGTCGCCGCGGTGAATGATCGCCGGATCGTTGCCGCCTTCGAACCGGTCGCCGAGGTCCACTCCCGTCGACCCGCCTTCCATGAATGCCTGATGCGAATTCGCCGTGCGGATGGCACGCTGGTGCTGGCGAGCGACATCATGCCGGTCGCGGAGCGGCTCGGTCTCGTTCGCCTGGTCGATGAGCGCATGCTGGAATTGGTTATCGCCGAAATGACCGCGGCTCCCGGTTTGCGGCTGAGCTTCAATGTGTCCCCGCTGTCAATGAGTGACGCCGCCTGGAACAGTGCGCTGCTCGCCTCGCTTGCCAGTAACCCCGCGGTTGCCCGGCGCCTGACCGTCGAAATCACCGAAAGCACGGCAATCGAGAACACCGATCAGGCATGCGCTTTCATTGGCCCGCTGAAGGAGCTTGGCTGTCGCGTTGCGCTTGACGATTTCGGTGCCGGGTGCACCTCCTTCCGCCACATGCGCAAACTCGGTATCGATATCGTCAAGATCGATGGGTCCTTCATCCGAAACCTCACGACATCGGGGGACGATCAGGCTTTTGTTCGAACCCTGATCGCCTTGGCAAAGCAGGTCGGGCTGCTGACCGTTGCGGAGTGGGTGCAGGATGAGGAAGGCGCCGCCCTCCTTACGACATGGGGCTGCGACTATCTGCAGGGCACGTTGATCGGAGCGGCGGCTGCAAGCCCGGTCGGTCTCAACAGCTGTCTGGAGACTGCATAGGCCATCGGCGGCAGGCAAGTGACGAGGCGTACAGCGCGGAAACCCGACCGGCGGAATGCCAGACCTGCACAAAATAGCGATTGGACCTGCGCTATCCCTTGTTTTCGGTCAGGCGATCCAGCCGCTTCTGGACTTCTTCGAGCTGACGCTTCAGGTTGTCGATCTCGCCGCCTATTGGCGCCTGCTTTTCCGGTTCCGCCGCTGCCTGGTTTTCGCGGCGGGCGAATGGAGCGAACATCGCGAAGGTGCGATCGAACATTTCCATGTTCCGGCGCACCTGGTCTTCGAGCGGGGCGAACGGGCCAGTGCCAAACGTTTGGCTCATCAGCTGCCGAAACTTCTCCTGTTCGCGGGCGAATGATTGGATCGAGACTTCGAGATAGCGCGGTACCAGCATCTGCATGCTGTCACCGTAATAGCGGATGAGCTGGCGAAGAAAAGTAATCGGCAGAAGATTTTGCCCCGCCTTGTTCTCTTGTTCGAAAATGATCTGCGTCAGCACCGAGCGGGTGATGTCCTCGCCAGTCTTGGCATCGTAGACGACGAAATCTTCGCCGCCCTTCACCATCCCGGCGAGGTCTTCCAACGTGACGTAGGTGCTGGTTCCGGTGTTATAGAGGCGCCGATTGGCATACTTCTTGATGACGATCGGCTCCTGCGACTTCGCCATGTTGTCAGCCTGAGTTGGAGAAAGAGTATCGGCGCTCGGCGGCGCCTTGGTCATCACCGGCATGGTTTCGCCCTATCTGGCAAAATTTCTGAACGCCCACAGCCCACTGGATGATTTCGTAACTTGCGACGGCAGCGCATCGTCAGCTGACCGAAGCCGGTCGATCCAATGGCGGGTTGCATCCGCCGCCAGTCGGACGCGGGGCGCCGCCCGCCCGCAGTGAAGCTATGCGGTTTTAGACTTTCAAGCCACTGTTTAATGACGGCGTTCAACCTTATGTGCTGTCGGCAGGTTTGCCGCAACCTTGCCCGCGGCCATCGCGACAGGGCGAAGTTCGACGGTAAACCGTGGATGTTGCTTCCGATTTGACTTTGACCGGGGCTGGCGCCATTGACACGCCAATCCAGCAGATCTCCGGGCGGGCCGGCTTCCGAACAAAACAGGAGTTTTCGTCATGAAGGACGATGTCGTCATCACAGGCGCGGCGCGCACGCCCGTCGGCGCCTTCAATGGCGCCTTTGCCAATCTGCCGGCACATGAACTCGGGAAGGTTGCGATCAAGGCTGCACTCGAACGCGCGGGCGTCGAGTTGCCACGTGTCTCCGAAGTGATCATGGGCCAGATTCTGACCGCTGGCGAAGGGCAGAACCCGGCGCGGCAAGCTTCGATCGCGGCCGGAATTCCCGCGGAGAGTCCGGCCTGGGCGGTCAACCAGCTTTGCGGCTCCGGCTTGCGCGCCGTTGCGCTCGGCTACCAGGCGATCGTGAACGGCGATTCGGAAATTGTGGTGGCAGGCGGCCAGGAATTGATGAGCATGGCGCCGCACTGCGCGCATTTGCGCGGTGGCGTGAAAATGGGCAATTTCGAAATGGTCGACACCATGATCAAGGACGGCCTTTGGGACGCCTTCAACGGCTATCATATGGGCAACACGGCCGAGAACGTCGCGCGCCAGTGGCAGATTACGCGCCAACAGCAGGACGAGTTCGCGGTCGCTTCGCAGAACAAGGCCGAAGCTGCCCAAAAGGGTTCACGCTTCAAGACCGAGATTGCGCCCGTCACGGTGAAGACGCGAAAGGGCGATGTCGTCGTCGATGCCGACGAATATCCAAAGCATGGCACCACGCTGGAAGCGATCGCCAAGCTGCGACCGGCCTTCGCCAAGGATGGTACCGTGACGGCCGCCAACGCGTCCGGCATCAACGACGGCGCTGCAGCCGTGGTGTTGATGAGCGCGAAGGAGGCGGCACGCATCAATGGCAAGGTGCTGGCACGGATTGTGTCTTGGGCTCACGCCGGCGTCGATCCCGCGATCATGGGGACCGGGCCGATCCCCGCGTCGCGCGCCGCCCTCGCCAAGGCGGGGTGGAAAATCGACGACCTCGATTTGATCGAGGCCAACGAAGCCTTTGCTGCCCAGGCCTGCGCCGTCAACAAGGATTTGGGCTGGGACACCGGAAAGGTCAATGTCAATGGCGGCGCCATTGCCCTTGGCCATCCGATCGGAGCTTCCGGCGCGCGAGTCCTCATTACACTGCTGCACGAAATGGAACGGCGGAATTCCAAAAGAGGCCTCGCCACACTCTGCATCGGCGGTGGCATGGGGATCGCGATGTGCGTCGAGCGTGGCTGATCGCTCGTCCCTGACGCGATGTCTCGTTGACGCGCCAGGGTGCAGGCGCGCTGAGGACATGAGGTTCACGCCACCCGGATCACCGTGGCGGTGCGGTCTGCCGGCGTGTCCTGCTGGCCGCCGCTCACACGATTGCGCCCGCCATTCTTGGCGAGATACATGGCGCCGTCGGCGCGTTCGATGAGCCGCTCCAGCGTCGTTTGTGCGCAGGCCGAGGCGACGCCCGCGCTCACCGTCGCGTTAAGGGGCAGCCCATTGAAAAAGGCGTGCGAGTTGGCGAAGGCGCGACGCACGCGTTCGGCAATGGCGAACGCGGTCTCGACCGTGGCAGCGGGAAGAACGACGGTAAACTCCTCGCCGCCATAGCGGCCGAAAACGTCGCGTGGGCGCAGCACGCCGCGGGCGGTATCGGCAAAGCTGCGCAAGATGCGGTCCCCGATCTGGTGACCGTAAGTGTCATTGATCGATTTGAAATGGTCGAGGTCGAAGACGATCAGCGCGAAGGGCGCGTCTTCGCCGCGGCAGCGTTCGAGAAGCCGCGCCGCCGTTTCGAAAAAGGCGCGCCGATTGAAAACGCCGGTGAGCGCGTCGAAGCTGGCTGCTTTGATGTAATCGCGCTCGTCGCGCTCCTTGCATATCCGCACGAAAAGCACCGCGATTCCTATCCAGAACAGGATCGCTTCGAAGTGGATGGCGCCGAACCAAGTGTTGACCCCGGCCACTCGCCCGAGCACGAATGAACCGCGAAACAGCTCCAGCAACCCTCCCGCATAAACGAGAAAGTGAACGGCCAGAACGGCCATCATGGGCAAGCGTGCGACCAGTTTCTCGTCGGCGCACCACAGCGTTCGCAATGCCGCCGCGAGATAGAGGATCACCAGTGTGAAGCCTGCGACGGTGGACAACCATGCGCGGTCGGCGAAGGGGGCCAAGGTGATAACCATCCAGGCGCCCTGGCCCGCGACGATGATCGGGACCGGGATCGGGCGATGGTAGAACCGCTCAATCCCGCCCCAGATCAAAGCGGGGGCGAGAATCATAATGCCGACCCCGATCAGCACCAGCGCCGGATGGTGGTCCGCCAGTCCCACGATAAGGAAAACATAGCCGAATGCGCCGACAAGGTTGGCAATTCCACCCCACAGCAGCGCAGGCGCGTGGCGGAATTGCCACCATGCGCCGAACAGCACCAGCGCGGCGAGCAGCGCGCTGAACCCCTCCGCGAGCGTGAGTGTCCAAGGATCGATTTGCATCAATCATCCAATTGAGCGGCTTCAAAGACCTGAAGGCACGGGCGCCACAAATATCAGGGAGATATTACGCACAGCTGAACGCAACCTTAGGTTCTGGACGATGGTGAGAAATCGTTAACGATTGATCAATTGCGAGTTGCAATTTCTCGGTTTCGGCCTGTGCCAAAACCCTCAAACTCCGGCGAACCCAACCGGAAATGGACGTCCCGCTTTCGCGTTCGGCTGGCCACCGGGTTTCACCGTCGATTTCCAAGCGCCGGACTGCGCTATCCGGCGTGAAAGACGCTGCAATTCTGCTTGCCTGGACATAGATTGATAGACGGCATAGCCGCCCGGCAACTTGGGGCTCCTTCAACCATTGCTGCGAGCCGCGAGAGATCGCCCGGGCGGACGAGAGAGACGATCGAAGGCCACATGACCCGGATTCCGGATTTCGCCTCAATCGCCTTCACCAACGTCGCATCGATGGCGGTGGGCGCTCCTGGCGAGCACTGGCTGACGCCGGAAGGCATCACGATCAAGCCCGGCTACACACCGCAAGATCGCGATGGTCTTGATTTCCTGAACACCTGGCCGGGAGTGGCGCCGTTCCTGCGCGGCCCCTATCCCACGATGTATGCCACGAAACCGTGGACGGTCCGCCAATATGCCGGGTTCTCGACCGCGGAGGATTTCGAACGCTTTCTATCGGCGCAACCTTGCGGCGGGGCAGAACGGCCTCTCGGTGGCATTCGATCTGCCGACCCATCGCGGCTATGACAGCGACCATCCTCGGGTTGCCGGCGATGTCGGCATGGCCGGCGTCGCGATCGATTCGATCCTCGATATGCGCACGCTGTTCGCGGGCATCCCGCTCGACCGGATTTCCGTTTCAATGACGATGAACGGCGCCGTGCTGCCAGTCCTCGCACTCTACATCGTTGCCGCCGAGGAGCAGGGCGTGTCGCCCGAACAGCTCTCCGGCACCATTCAGAACGACGTTCTCAAGGAGTTCATGGTCCGCAACACGTACATTTATCCTCCGGGGCCGTCGCTGCGGATCGTATCCGACATTTTCGCCTATACGTCGGATCGGATGCCAAAATTCCACTCGATTTCGATTTCCGGCTATCACATGCAGGAGGCTGGCGCGACCTGCGACCTCGAACTCGCCTACACGCTCGCCGACGGCCTTGAATATGTGCGGGCGGGGCTTGCCGCGGGACTGGACATCGACCGCTTCGCGCCGCGGCTATCGTTCTTCTTTGCCGTCGGCATGAATTTTTTCATGGAAGTTGCGAAGCTGCGTGCGGCGCGTCTGTTGTGGGCGAAGCTGATGAAGCCTTTTGCGCCGCTCGATCCGCGCTCGCTGTCCTTGCGGACTCATTGCCAGACATCGGGCTGGTCGCTCGCGGCCCAGGACGTGCTCAATAATGTGGTGCGGACCACGATCGAAGCAATGGCCGCCACCCAGGGGCAAACCCAATCGCTCCACACCAACGCGCTCGACGAGGCGCTGGCGTTGCCCACCGATTCGCTCAGCACGCGTTGCCCGCAACACGCAATTGCTGCTTCAAAATGAGTTGGGGACCACCCGTATCATCGATGCGTGGGGCGGTTCGTTCTTCATGGAGCGGCTGACCGGCGACCTTGCCACCCGCACGCTCGAGCACATCGCAGAAGTCGAACGTCTCGGCGGGATGGCCAAGGCGATCGACGTCGGCATCCCGAAACTTCGCATTGAGGAGGCGTCGGCGAAGACGCAGGCGCGCATCGATTCCGGTGCGCAATCGGTGATCGGCGTGAACGGGTACCGGCCGGAAGCCGAGCCGCCGCTCGAGATTCTCAGGATCGACAATGCCGCAGTGCGCGAATTGCAGGTCGAGAAGCTTGCCAGACTGCGCCGCGAACGCGATGCCGAGTTGGTCGAGAACGCACTCAATGCACTCACGCGAGGGGCGGCGGCAGATCGCCGTGACGTAAATCTGCTGGCGCTCGCCGTCGAGGCGACCCGTGCCAAGGCGACGGTAGGCGAAATATCGATGGCGCTAGAGAAGGTGTTTGGCCGGCACCGCGCCGAGGTCAAGGCAATTTCAGGGGTTTATCGCAAGGAGGTGGCGATGAGTGAAGCCGCCGATCGTGTGCTCAAATTGACCACGGATTTCGAAATCAATGAGGGCCGCAGGCCACGCATCCTGGTCGCGAAGGTGGGTCAGGACGGACACGATCGCGGCCAAAAAGTGATCGCATCGGCCTTTGCCGACCTCGGTTTCGACGTGGATATCGGTCCGTTGTTCGCGACGCCCCTGGAAGTCGCACGTCAAGCGGTGGAGAACGATGTGCATATCGTCGGCGTGTCATCGCTTGCGGCCGCTCACATGACGTTGGTTCCCGAGCTCGAAGCGGCGCTTACCGCCGCAGGCCGCGGCGACATCATGATCGTGGTCGGCGGCGTTGTGCCGTCGCAGGATCATGAAGCGCTCAAGGCCGCCGGCGCCCAAGCCATATTCCCGCCCGGCACCGTTATTCCGGAAGCCGCCGAGGCCCTGCTGCACACGCTCAACCGCCGGCTCGGCTACGAACGGCAGGCGGCAGAATAAGCTGCGTTACGTGCTTGTTCCCGATCAAAAATCCGCCTTCTCGGCCGTAGGATTCGGCACGCTGTAGCGATGGAGAATGTCGGCGTTGTTTTCGTTGCACAGGTTTTCACCCAAGGGACCGCGTTCGACACGGGTCCAGCGCTGGGTTGCCGACCACGGCGCGGTGAAAGCGCCGGGATCGTCCACCGACAGGCTGATATCCACGGCATTGCCGTCCGGCGCGAGCTTCAAGCGCTCGACCACATGCAGCTTGGTGGTGTGCGGCGTACGATAATTGTCGATGAAGGTGCGATCGCTGAGGCCGATCGTGTCGATGACCAGCGTATCGCCGCCTTCATAATGGCCTACCGATTCCCCATACCAGGACGGCTTCACATCTCGTGAATGTGGGATATCCATGTAGACGCGGCGAATTTCGGGGCCGCCGACGTTCACGAGTGTGACCAGCTTCGGCGTTTGTATGAGGTAGAATGCCGCGATCGGCGAGTAAGTCACGAAACCCGGCACGCCGACCGGCCAACAGCGCTCGCGCGCGCGGAAGGGCACCTTGCCGGCAAGCACTTCGTCGTTGGATTTCCTCATCTGCTCCTTGGCCCAGGGCAGCAGGATGGGACTGTTGGTGTCCGCCACCCGGTAATCCGTGCCTGGATGAAACGGGTGCGCCGGATCGAAACTCACGGGACCTGGCCCCGATGCCGGTGGGAGCAGGTCGTCCGTTCGCCCTTCGAGCGACCAGGAGACGCTCGGGTTTGCCGCGAAATTGGGTACGTGCGCGCGCTCGGCGGCGGCCGTGGGCAACGAGGCAATGGTGTAAAGCAGCGCCGCGGTGATGCCGGTCACAAGGCCATAGGCAGCGTACCGATTCAGCGACCGAGAAAGCAGCAAGCCCGGAGACATCTGTAACCCCCTCCCTTGCTACGGCTGTGCGTCCGCCACCCGCGGCGGGCGCGATTTACCTCTGAGGCTAGCATTTTTTGCGACGTGGCCGAAACCGCGCAGTTAGGAGCGAGACGCGGGCGAAATCCGCGGCTCCGCGTCGGACAGCTAGAGCGGGATCCGTTCAGTTTGAATCGCCTCTCGCTCGATTACGTTCTGCGCACCCGTCGCGGACTGCGCTCGACGACGGATGCGTGTTGATTTTGCGCATGATCTTGGCCGAGGAGTCTACAACTACGGGATCATGCACTAGAAATCGGCCCGGTTTTCTGGCGGCCAGTCCGGGCTGACCCGAAGACCGCTCAAGTCCACCAAAGGAACGGGTCGGGTTGCACATCCGCCAGCGGGCGGTCCTTCACGGTCCATTGCCGTTGGACCTCGTGAACATGGACATCGCGAGCGCCGGCCATCGTCAGAATCTCCAGGGCGCGGTGCTCTGCATCCGCATCGCGCAGATTTACCCACAGCACCATGCCGCCTTGCCCAACTTGTTCGGCGACGGCGCCGCTGTGTCGCCGGCTGATGGTCACGGCCAGAATGGCACCGAGTTCGGCACCCACCACCCCACCGGCAAGCGTCGCTGCGATGGTTGCCGCCAAAGCTCCACCATAGGCAACGGCGGCGCCCGCCCCGGCAACGCCGCCGATGTAGAGCGGAATACCCACTGCGGCGGCTTCGCCTTCGACACGGGAGTCAGTCGAGGCGAAAGCGGATTGCGGGATGCGCGAATTGTCTTCGATTTCGCCGACGCTGCGATAAAGGCGCCCAACCCTGTCCTTGATGGTCGTGTCGGTCGCAAGGACCGATAATGTGGCACGGTCGAAGCCTGTAATTTCCAGCTGATCCACCGCGCCTTCAAGTGCTTCGAAACTTGAGAACACGCCGACCGCCTCGCGGGATGAATAGGTGGAGGTCACATCGGGGGAAGCGCTCGCTTCCGTGTCGGCTGAATTCATCATGACGGGACTGACCTCGCCCATGTCGCACCTGCCTGTTGCCCAGCAGAACTCCGCGGGGCTAAATGGAACAACGTGCCAAGCCACGGTGCTGTTCCCGGCATATTCGCAAAGGCGGCGGCGATTGATGCCAAGCCCAACAACCTTGTTGCGCTGTGGCTTGCCGTCATTCAGGGCAGCAGATCGCCCGGTCAGCGGCTCGTCTCCGTGAACCGCCCGGAAAAGATCGATTTCCAGAGCTTGCCGGTCAAATAGAACAGGCCAGTTTTGGCATCGTAGGCGATGCCGTTCAGCACCGCGTCCGGCTCCTCGATCGAGGCCCGCTCTTCCGGTGTCATCGCCTGCCACAGCACGCTCAACTCGGCGACGCCGTCGATGCACCCACTGGCGGGATCGAGACGCACGATGTTGCGGGTCGTGAACAGGTTGCCAAAAAGCTTGCCGTTCACAAGTTCGAGCTCGTTCAAGCCTTCAATCACGGCCGGCCGGGGAGTTCTGATCCGAATCGACTTGCGCACCGCGAAAGTGCGTGGATCAACATAATAGAAGGAAGGACCGCCATCGCTGAAGATCAGGTTGGTGCCGTCATTGGTCAGCCCCCAACCTTCCCGAGGATTGCGCATCTCCCGCTTGAGTTGGCCGGCGAGATCATAGACGAACACCTGATGCTCTTGCCAGGTCAGCTGGAACATTTCGTCCCTGAGAATGGTCAGGCCCTCGCCGAAGACCGAAGTGCCAAGGTCGGTGAGGCGCTTCACGGTGCCGTCGAAGGAAATCACGTTCAGCCGCGTCGAGCCGCCGATGCGTCCGGTGCTCTCGTAAAGCGCGCCGTCATGGACCTCGAGGCCCTGCGTGAAGCCGCGCTCGCTTCGCGTGATCTTGTCGACGATGTTGAAGCGCAGCGTCGCCGGTTCTCGGCACGCCCGAGTGCTCGGCTCCGCGGCGCTGCACTGCGCGAGCAATCCGAGGCCCGCACTCAGCAGTGATGCGAGCGTCACCAGCTGCCATGGTTTTCCGATCTTCATCTGCATGTCACCGCCGTGCCGTTATGAAACGGATCATATGCGAGATTGCAATTCGAAGCGAAGCGCGTTGTCGCCGCGCCGTCGCGTCCTGGCTTGCTTTCCGTCCGCTTGCGCCCGCACCGTCCGGCATCGCCGCTCGCGGAAGCCTCCCCCATTGCGTCGGGCCGACGCCACGGCCATCTTACAGAACGCGACGACCCGAAGCTGGACAGTCCGCAAGGTCGGAACATGGTTAAATCTTCGAACGATGGTACGCCAGCGCCACTTGCGCGCGACGTCACGCCGCCTTCCTCGCGTGCCGAGATCGACGCGTTCCTGACCCGCATTCGCAGTCTGGACAGCGGAGCGGCCAAGACTGCCAGAGGGCGCCTGATTTTCGCTCTCGACGCCACAATGAGCCGGCAGCCCACCTGGGATGTCGCCTGCAAGCTGCAGGCCGACATGTTCCTCGAAGCGGAAGCGGTTGGCGGCCTTGACGTGCAGCTGGTGTTCTTTCGCGGCATGGCGGAATGCCAGGCTTCGCGGTGGGTTTCGGCCCCGGCGGCGCTCCGGTCGCTGATGGAGCGGATCGATTGCCGCGGCGGGCACACGCAAATCCGCAAGGTGCTTGCCCACGCGAACCGCGAGGCAGAGAAGGCGAAGGTGCAGGCGCTGGTCTATGTTGGCGATGCCATGGAAGAGCGGGTCGATGATATCTGTGCCCGCGCCGGCGAGCTCGGGATTCGCGGCACTCCCGCCTTCGTTTTCCAGGAAGGAGCCGACCCGGTTGCTGAACAGGCATTCCGCGAGATCGCCCGGCTGACGCGGGGCGCCTATTGCCGCTTCAATGCCGGGGCTGCCCACGAACTGCGCGAATTACTGCGCGCCGTCGCCGCTTATGCCGCCGGTGGCCTGAAGGCGTTGACCAATCTCTCGGAGCGCAAGAATGCCGGGGCGGTGCGGTTGCTTCAGCAGATGAGATAATCAATGCCGACAATGCTTATCGGGTTGCTTGGGCTCGCGCTCGTGCTCTGGCTGCTGAAATCGGCGGCGCGTGCCGATCCGAAATACCTGATCCGAGTCGGGCGGACGGCGGGCGGCATCGTCGCGCTTGCGGGCGCCGCGTTCATGGGATCGCGGGGACAGAATTCGAAATCGCGCTTCCGCTCGGCGTGACGGGCCTTGGACTGCTCGGCTGGTGGCCAAATGGCGCGCGTGGCTTCTGGCACGTCGGGTCGCGCAGCAGCAGTCAGGCTTCGCGGGTGCGCTCGAATTTTCTCGAGGTCGAGCTTGATCACGATAGTGGCGCAATGACGGGAACGATTATTGCCGGGCGGCTGCAAGGGACCAGGCTCGACACCCTCGAAACATCGAAGCTGGTCGAGGTGCTGGGGGAATTCGATAATGAAAGCCGAGACCTATTGGCAGCGTATCTTGACCGCCGACAGCCCGGATGGCGTGAAGACGTTCAGGGCGACGCGGCAGCGGGGCGTAGCGGGCCGAGGCGGCCCGGCAAAATGACGGATGAGGAGGCCTATCAGATCCTTGGCCTTGAACCGGGAGCGAGCGCCGGCGACATCGGCCGGGCCCACCGGACCCTCATGAAGAAACTGCATCCCGACCAGGGGGGGTCTACGTATCTCGCCGCCCGCGTCAACGAAGCGAAGGATGTGCTGCTTCGACGCCATTAACAAACTCCACGCAATCAATCATGAGGATAGTCTCCTCATGCCGCAACGCCAGCTGACATGCCGCGACAGGCCGGCCAGCCGAATGCTGGCGCGGTTTCAGGACAGCTGTGCGGACTTAACCCCGTCAGTTCTTGACAGTCATACAATCAATATCGTTACGTTTTAGTTGCTTGCAAATCGCTTCAGCTTCATTCTTTTGCAGCCCCGCAAAACGGGCGCGGTAAAACGTCTTGTCACCCTTCTGGACGGCCTCGGTGAACGGGTCGGCGTGGCCGAGTTGTGACGCCTTGGCCCGCACCGCACTGAGCTTCTGCTGCGCCTCGCTCTCCAGGTCGAAGGCGCCGACTTGGATGATCCATCCGGAGTGACCGGCCGTACTCGGCGCAGCACCGGCAGAGCTGGTCTGTCGAGCTGCTCGTTGCGCGGCTGCGCGGGCGGGGTCGATCGCCGCACCATCCCCGCTCTCCCGGGTCGTATAGTAGGAGCGGGCATCACGCGGAGGCTCTGCCATCGCAGGAGC
Organism: uncultured Alphaproteobacteria bacterium; assembly: GCA_963844635.1. Classification (GTDB taxonomy): domain Bacteria; phylum Pseudomonadota; class Alphaproteobacteria; order Rhizobiales; family Xanthobacteraceae; genus JAJPKK01. The sequence goes on along the minus strand of CAWJPD010000003.1, from coordinate 532,427 downwards.
TTGGCCCGGATCCTGAACGGGCACCGCTGTCGCAACGCGGCGCGGCAGGGCCGCGGCAGGGGTCATAGCCGGCGGCACCTCGCGGCCATAGGCCGGATCGGGCGGCCACTCAGTCGTCGGGGCTTCCGCAGCGCCAGGGGCTGCGCCCTGAGCAGCCGGCAACTTGACCTTGATCGTTTTTACGTGGATCGGTTTGATCGGCTCGGCAAGGCCTCCCGACGGCTTGGCAGCGGAGACGGGTGCGGCCGCTCCCGACAGGGAGTCGAGGTGCGACACCGGCGCCAGGACCGTTGCCGGAGCAGCAACGACCGGCGGCGGCAGCAGCCGCTCGTTAGAAGAAGCGACAACGTAAGTGGTCGGCGCCGCGGGCTGGCTCACCTGACGAGGGTCCCCGGCGAGTGGCCTGCTGCGGCTTTCTGAACCGCGGGACCGTGCTGCAGCCTTTCCGCCTGTCCGGGCGGAATCCAGGCCGATGCCTTCGGGAGACGGGTCGTCGGTCTCAGCCACGTCGCTCGGACGTGAATCGGCTGTTCGTGGGGTTCTGTAGAACTGTGCTTCTGCGACTGCTGTCCCATTTTGCGGTGCGCCCGCGGCGACTATGTATTCCTCGATCAGGCTGCGCATGCGGGCGTCGCGGGCAGAGGCAGTGGGACCGCCCAGCACCACCGAGATCAAATGGCGGCCGTTGCGGCGCACCGACGTGACGAGATTGTAACCTGATGCCTCGGTATAGCCGGTCTTGATACCGTCCATCCCGGCAACCTGGCCGAGCAGATGGTTGTGATTGCGCATCGACATCCCATGATAAGTAAAGGACGGCGTGGCAAAGTAGCGGGATTCGCGGGGGAAGCGTTCCTGGATGGCGCGTCCGAGCACGGCCTGATCGTGCGCGGTCGTCACTTGCTCGTCGTTCGGAAGCCCCGACGCATTCCGATAGATCGTGCGTGTCATGCCAAGCGCATGCGCCTTTCGCGTCATCAGCTCGGCAAAGTCGTGCTCACTGCCTCCGAGCGCCTCGGCGATGACCACCGCGGCGTCGTTCGCCGATTTGGTGACCAATCCGAGGATCGCGTCCTCAACCATAATGGTTTGGCCAGGCCTCAACCCCAGCTTGGTCGGCGACTGCTCCGAGGCGTGTCCCGAGACGCCCAGCGGCGTGTCGAGCCGAAGCGTCCCGGCCTCCAGCTGCTCGAACAGCAGATAAAGAGTCATGATCTTGGTCGAACGAGGCGGGGTGGCGCAACTCGTCGGCGTTTGCGGCGTGAAGGACGTTGCCCGAATTCGCATCGAGCACGAACGCGGCGTAGCGCGACCCCAAGGATTCGGAATGGCCGGAGACGTCTCCGTCCTTTGCGGCATGCTTATCCGAGTGCCGGCTCGCGTGTCGCGCGTCCGCCGGGTGCATGGACCCCATCACGGCAAAGAAGGTGAGGACGCCAGCGGCGAAGCAGCGCTTGCCGCTCACGATCGCGGTTTCTGTCATGAACTCTTGGCTCCCCATTCCCCACATCCGGCTGCGGGCCGGACGACCCAACACCGACGACGCCCCGCTCTTTTCGATGCTGCCCGCAACGTCCGCCCGGCCATTGCGGCCGGATTCACTCCCTGCTCTCATGCGGACCGAAACCGGCAGTACGATGGCACGCGCCTCGCTGAGGATAGCGCGCGACGTTTGCCACTTGCTTAACCGGCAATCCGATTGGCCGATTTTTTTGCATTGCAAAATTTCTGTTGACTTTTTGTGCATTGCGGTACAGTTCTCGCGGTCGTGAACGAAAGCCCACGCGATTGGCGAAAGGCCGGGCGATGATGCCTCAGAGCGGGGCCAGGGAGAATTGAAGATGCTGAAAAATTTCGATGATTTCCAGAAGTCCGGCAAAGACAGCATGGATGCGGGAATGAAGGCCTGGGGACAGATGACCAAGAACGTGCAGGCCATTGCCGCCGAGACTGCCGATTACTCAAGGAAGTCCTTCGACGATGGCTCCGCTTTGATCGAGAAGCTGCTCGGCGCCAAGTCATTCGACAAGGCGATCGAGATTTCAGACGGCCTATGCGAAGAGCGTCTACGATTCCTTTCTCAGCCAAGCGACGAAAATGGGGGAGCTCTACTGCGAACTCGCCAAGGAAAGCTGCAAGCCGCTGGAAGCATTCGTCAGCCCCAGCGCGCTGAAATAACGGCACCATTCATCCATCGTCCTGGAAGCAGGTTCGGGTCGAATGGAATTGCCCAGGACAGAACCTGCCGACGACGGCATCCCCAATAAGCGGGCACAATGCTTGCACTGATACCGCGGATCTATCGAAGAGCCTTGGATCACGAGCCGCCTCGTGTGAATTGAAGCGCAGGGCGGGATGCGTTCAGTTTGACTCGCCTCCGGCGCGGTCTCATCGCAGCCAACGCACATCCGCCTGCGCCCCGGGATCCACTTCATCGGAATCCGGCCGGCAGGCGCTTACCGTAGCGGCGCACCTCCCGCGGAGATGCACTCGGCGGCGACGGCGCCGGCCGTTATCTGCCAAAATTCTTCCGCCATCTTTTGCTTGATAAATAGCGCGTGATTGCCGGCGTTGTAGCAATTGCCGAGGCTTTGCCACGCCCGGAACGATCGATCGGACGGGCGCACTGGTCAAGGGGCGGCCGGCTGCCTATCTGAACCAGCGTCGCCGGATTCGAGTTTTGACTCCAAGATCATCCCAGATTGCGGCATGCTTGCCGCGAACCGAAGCTGCAAGCCGCCGCCCGACCATGTTGATGCCGATCATGCCTCGATCTTCGGGTCCCCTTGCCGGAGCCGTTGTGCTGGCGGGCGATGACGACCGCAAGCGGCGCAACGATTCCGGCGGCCCGGGCACTGCGGTCATCACCAAGACCAAGCCGCAAACCAAGCGGCCGTCGCTCTATCGCGTGCTGCTTCTCAATGATGACTATACGCCGATGGAGTTCGTGGTCCTCGTTCTGGAGCGCTTCTTCAACAAGGACCGGGAGAGCGCGACCCGCATCATGCTCCACGTCCACCATCACGGGATCGGCGAATGCGGCATCTACACGTATGAAGTCGCCGAGACCAAAGTGACGCAGGTGATGGACTTTGCCCGCAAACACCAGCATCCTCTTCAGTGCGTCATGGAGAAGAAGTGACGGACGGCTCATCGAGCCGAGCGGCCAGGAACCAGTCGCCACAGCTGCACATTGGTGGATGCGATTTGGTGGACGGGATGGGCGGATGGTGCCTGGATGGATCGTACATAGATAAGTGATAAACCATGCGAGGGCCGGTTTTGCCGGGCGATGCCGAAGCGACACCGCAATCAAACATGAAGAGATGCTAGATGCCCACCTTTTCGCGCAGCCTCGAGCAATCGCTCCATCGTGCGCTTGCGCTCGCAAACGAGCGCCACCACGAATATGCCACGCTCGAGCACCTGTTGCTGGCTTTGGTCGACGATCAGGACGCCGCCGCGGTGATGCGCGCCTGCAACGTCGACCTCGACAAGCTGCGCCGCAATCTCGTCTCCTACGTGGAATCCGAGCTTGAAAACCTCGTTACCGAGGGTGGGGAGGATTCCAAGCCGACCGCTGGTTTTCAGCGGGTGATCCAGCGCGCCGTGATCCACGTCCAGTCCTCCGGCCGTGAGGAGGTGACCGGCGCCAATGTGCTGGTCGCGATCTTCGCCGAGCGCGAAAGCCACGCCGCCTATTTCCTGCAGGAGCAGGAAATGACGCGCTACGATGCGGTCAACTACATCAGTCATGGCATCGCCAAGCGCCCGGGCCTCACCGAGCAACGCCCGGCGCGCGGCGTCGACGAGGAAGCCGAGCAGAAATCCGGCGACGAGCCGAAGAAGAAGGGCGACGCGCTGGAGAATTACTGCGTCAACCTCAATAAGAAGGCGCGCGAAGGCAAGATAGACCCGCTGATCGGGCGGGAGCAGGAGATCAACCGCACCATTCAGGTGCTGTGCCGGCGCCAGAAGAACAACCCGCTGTTCGTCGGCGATCCCGGTGTTGGAAAGACGGCGATTGCCGAGGGGCTGGCCCGGCGTATCGTCCATGGCGAGGTGCCGGACGTTTTGCTCAACTCCACGGTGTTTGCCCTCGACATGGGCACGCTGCTCGCCGGCACCCGCTATCGTGGCGATTTCGAGGAGCGGCTGAAGCAGGTCATCAAGGAGATCGAAGCCTATCCTGGCGCGATCATGTTCATCGACGAGATTCACACCGTGATCGGTGCCGGCGCCACCTCGGGCGGAGCGATGGACGCTTCGAACCTGCTCAAACCGGCGCTGGCCGCCGGCACGGTGCGCTGCATCGGGTCGACGACCTACAAGGAGTATCGCCAGTATTTCGAAAAGGACCGCGCACTGGTCCGCCGCTTCCAGAAGATCGACGTGAATGAGCCGAGCGTGCTCGACGCGATCGAAATCATGAAGAGGCCTAAAACCCTACTTCGAGGACTACCATAAGCTCAAATATACCAGCGAGGCGATCAAGGCGGCCGTCGAACTGTCGGCCCGCTACATCCATGACCGCAAGCTGCCCGACAAGGCAATCGATGTGATCGACGAGTCCGGCGCAGCACAGATGCTGCTGCCCGAAAGCCGACGCAAGAAGACGATCGGCATCAAGGAAATCGAAACGACGATCGCCACCATGGCAAGGATCCCACCGAAAACGGTGTCGAAAGACGATGCCGAGGTGCTGGCGCACCTGGAAGATACCCTCAAGCGCGTCGTTTACGGCCAGGACAAGCCGATCGAGGCGCTTGCCGCATCCATCAAGCTGGCCCGCGCCGGATTGCGGGAACCGGAAAAGCCGATCGGCTGCTACCTGTTCTCCGGCCCGACCGGTGTCGGCAAGACCGAGGTGGCGAAGCAACTTGCCGCGACGCTGGGCGTGCAGCTCATCCGTTTCGACATGTCGGAATACATGGAGCGCCACACCGTTTCGCGGCTGATCGGCGCGCCGCCCGGCTATGTCGGCTTCGATCAAGGCGGACTGTTGACAGACGGCGTCGACCAGCACCCGCACAGCGTGTTATTGCTCGACGAAATCGAGAAGGCGCATCCGGACCTGTTCAATGTGCTGTTGCAGATCATGGATCACGGCAAGCTCACCGACCATAACGGTAAGCAGGTCGACTTCCGCAACGTCATCCTGATCATGACCACGAATGCCGGTGCTTCCGACCTCGCGAGAGCCGCTTACGGCTTCACCCGCACCAAGCGCGAAGGCGACGATGTCGAGGCGATCAACCGCCTGTTCGCGCCTGAATTCCGCAACCGCCTGGACTCCATCATCACCTTCAACCATTTGACTGCCGAAATCATCGCCAAGGTCGTCGAAAAATTCGTGCTTCAGCTCGAGGCGCAACTGGCCGACCGCGATGTCACCATCGAACTGTCGGATGAGGCCGCCAAGTGGCTTATCGAGCGCGGCTATGACGAGCACATGGGTGCCCGTCCGATGGCACGCGTGATCCAGGAGCACATCAAGAAGCCGCTGGCCGATGAAGTTCTGTTCGGAAAACTCAAGGACGGGGGTCACGTCCGCGTCGTGGTGACGAAGGACACCGAGACGAAAGACCAGCAGGGCGCCGCCGAGGAAGCTCTACCCGGTAGGGACAAGCTCGCGTTCGAGTTCCTGGAAGGCCCGGTAACCCCGAAGCCGGAAAAAATCCCGCCGGAGCCGCCGCGCAAAAGCAAGCGGCGCAGCAGCGACGGCGGCGGCGGTCCGAGCGGAAGCGGCGGAAGTGGGGGCGGAGGCGGCAGCCCGCGTCGAAAGCAGCCGTCGTCGCGCGAGGGCGGCGGGCCTGCCAATCGAGGGTCGGTGCCGAAAATCCCGCTGGTTAAGGCATGAGCGGATAAGAGGCGGCGCACGCCAGCTCACCCCTGCGCTGCCTCGTCTTGCCTCACCGGTTCTCTTCGTGGAGCAATGTTGCCGGCCGGCGGAGCGGCATAAAGCTCATTTCCGTGCGCTTTGACGTTCCCGCAACATGCGGCCCGAGCGGCGGACCAGTTCAGACAACTGCAAGAGCTGTCTCGCCAGCGGGCTTGTCTTTCGCCAGATCATGCCAATGGTCCGCGAGGGCTGCGGATTTTTGAAGCGGGCGACCGACACTGATGCCGAGCCTGTCTCGACCGCCATAGCCATTTCAGGGATCAATGTTACGCCCATGTCGGCGCTGACCATTTGGACCAGCGTCGATAGAGAACTCGCGTCCAGCATGTCCCGTGGCAGGGACGATTTCATGTTGCAGAATGACAGTGCTTGATCGCGAAAGCAGTGCCCCTCTTCCAGCAGAAGCAGCCTCATGTCGCACAGCATTTTGCGGCTGGGCACCGGCCTCCCCGCATCTTCGCGCGGCCGAACCAGCAGAAAATTTTCCGCGAACAGAGACACCTCGGCAAATGAGGGTTCGGAGATCGGCAGAGCTACAATTGCAGCGTCGAGCCTGCCTTCCGCGAGTTCTCGGATCAGCTTGGACGTCAGCGCCTCTCGGACGTAAATCTCAACTTCAGGATGCGTTCCCATGAGGTTCTTCATCACGATCGGCAGCAGATAGGGCGCGATCGTTGGGATCATCCCGATGCGCAGCCGGCCGAAAAGTCGATCCCGGGACGCTCGCCCGAGGTCTCCCAATTCGTCGACGAGGCGCAGGATGTCACGGACGCGTTGGGCGGCCTCTTCTCCGAATTTCGTAAGCCGGACCTGCCGAGCGCCTCTTTCGATGAGCACGGCGCCGAGTGTCTCCTCCAGTTCCTTGATCTGCATCGATAAAGCCGGCTGCGAGATCGCGCAGGCGGCCGCGGCGCGTCCGAAATGGCTATGGCGTGCCAGCGCCTCGAAATAGCGCAGCTGCCTGAGGTTCATGAGAGTCATAAGGATATCTTATCGGTGCGATAAAAACAGTCAACTTTACCTGATGGCGTCACATGGTTAAGTTGCCACCCAAGCACCGGGACCTCACATAGACAGTCAACAGGAGAAGAGCATGGATGACGTGACCAAGTGCCCGTTCACGGGCGGAACTCGCGGCCGTGACAATCGCGAATGGTGGCCGGACCAACTGAATATTGGGGTGCTTCACACCAATTCGCCCAAGTCCGATCCGATGGGCAGGGATTTCGACTACGCCAAGGAGTTCAAGAGCCTCGACTTGAACGCCGTGATCAAAGACCTGCATGCGTTGATGACCGATTCGCAGGAATGGTGGCCGGCCGATTTCGGCCACTATGGGGGTCTCATGATCCGAATGGCGTGGCACAGCGCAGGCACCTACCGCATCGCCGATGGCCGCGGCGGCGCCGGGGCCGGCCAACAGCGCTTTGCGCCGCTCAACAGCTGGCCCGATAACGCGAACCTCGACAAGGCTCGCCGGCTGCTGTGGCCGATCAAGCAGAAATATGGCCGCAAAATTTCTTGGGCCGACCTGATGGTCCTCGCCGGCAACGCCGCCCTCGAGTTCGATGGGCTTCAAGACATTCGGTTTCGCTGGCGGCCGCGCCGATGTCTGGGAGGCGGAAGAACTCTACTGGGGCCCCGAGGGGACCTGGCTGGGCGACGAACGCTATAGCGGCGAACGCCAGCTTCAGAACCCTCTCGCGGCGGTGCAAATGGGCCTGATCTACGTCAACCCGGAAGGGCCGAACGGCAAACCGGACCCCGTCGCCGCGGCGAAGGACATCCGTGAAACGTTCTTCCGCATGGCGATGAACGACGAGGAAACGGTCGCGCTGATTGCCGGCGGTCACACCTTTGGCAAAACCCACGGTGCCGGTGACCCGTCCTTTATCGGAACGGCTCCGGAAGGCGGGGAGCTTGAGGATCAAGGCCTGGGCTGGAAAAGCAAGCATGGCACGGGTTTTGGACCCGACACCATCACTGGGGGGCCGGAAGTCACCTGGTCGCAGACGCCGACGCAGTGGAGCAACCACTTCTTCGATAACCTCTTCAACAACGAATGGGAGCTGACCAAGAGCCCGGCGGGTGCAAATCAGTGGAAGGCGAAAAACGGTGCCGCCACCGTTCCGGACGCCCATGACAAATCGAAAAAGCATGTGCCGACCATGCTGACCACGGACCTCTCGCTGCGGATGGACCCCACCTACGAAAAGATCTCGCGGCGCTTCTTCGAGCATCCGGATCAGTTCGCCGATGCCTTTGCCCGGGCGTGGTTCAAGCTCACCCATCGCGACATGGGGCCGATCCAGCGATATCTCGGCCCGCTGGTCCCGAAGGAAACCCTGATCTGGCAGGACCCGATCCCCCCGCTCGATCACCCGCTGATCGATGAAAAAGACATCCAGGCGCTGAAAGGGAAAATCCTCGCGTCCGGCCTGTCGGTCTCGCAACTGGTCTCGACCGCATGGGCATCGGCATCGACGTTCCGCGGCTCCGACAAGCGAGGTGGCGCCAACGGCGCCCGCATCCGGCTTGCGCCGCAAAAGGATTGGGAGGTCAACCAGCCGGCACAGCTTGCGACGGTGCTGCAGAAGCTCGAAGCGATCCAGAAGGAGTTCAATGCTTCGGCCAGCGGCGGCAAAAAGGTCTCGCTCGCAGACCTGATTGTTCTCGGAGGTTGCGCGGCGGTCGAGAAGGCTGCGCAAGCAGCTGGTCAGAACGTGAGGGTCCCCTTCATGCCGGGGCGCATGGACGCCTCGCAGGACCAGACCGATGTCGAGTCGTTCAAGCCGCTCGAACCGGTCGCCGACGGCTTCCGCAATTATTACCGTGGCCCGCAGCTCATGTCGCCTGAGGAGGCATTGGTTGATAGGGCCCAATTGCTGAGGCTGACGGCACCTGAGATGACGGTTCTCGTCGGTGGCCTGCGCGTGCTCGGCGTCAATGCCGGACAATCCAATCACGGGGTGTTAACCAACCAGCGGGAGACGCTGACGAACGAGTTCTTCGTTAACCTCCTCAGCATGAACATCGAGTGGCACGCCACTGGCGACAATTCATACGAAGGGCGCGATCGAAAGTCCCACCAACCCAAGTGGACCGCGACGCGTGTTGACCTGATCTTCGGCTCGCACTCGCAGCTGCGCGCCATCGCCGAAGTCTATGGGTGCGCGGACTCCAAAGAGAAGTTCGTGAAAGACTTCGTCGCGGCGTGGGCCAAGGTGATGGACCTCGATCGCTTCGACCTTGCTATGCGAAACTGAGGCACCTTTGTCATGCCCCGCGAAAACGGGGCATGACGATCTCTTCTGACATGTTGGCGACCCCGTTGCGGATTATTGGTCGCCTATTTTGCAACCGAGGGATTTGGTTGAGCGCGTTTATCATCATCGCTAGGCCAAAAATCCTTCTCGCCTCGCGGCCACATGCGGGGGCCCCGCCGGCGGGAACGAACCATTGCGGCGCCGGTTTGTGAAAGGGTTGCCTGGGACAGTACGGTGCTCGACAAGGTTTTCTGGCTGTCATCCGCATGGTTCGCGCTGGTCGCGTGGCTGATCGTACGCGCAGTTCGCCAGCGGGGCCTCCTTCCCCGCCCTGGCCCCACCTCCGCTCCCCCAAACGGCGCCGCCGCGGCAGTGACGATCATCGTTCCGGCGCGCGACGAAGAAACCAACATCGGCGACTGTCTGCGAAGTCTGCTGGCACAGGATTATCCGGGTGCGCGCGTAAATATCCTGGTGATTGACGATCATTCCACCGACGACACCGCGACCATGGTCGAGCGCGCCTCCCGCCAGCATCCGCAAATCGAGCTGCTCAAGGCTCCCGCGCTCCCATCGGGTTGGACCGGCAAATCGCATGCCTGCTGGATCGGCGCCAGCGCCGCGCCCGCCACCACCGAGTGGCTGTGTTTCGTCGACGCCGATGTCCGAGCCGAGCCGGCGGCGCTCGCGGCCGCACTTGCCGAAGCAGCAAGGGAGCGGCTCGACCTGCTGTCGCTGGCGCCGCGACAGGTGCTCGGCAGCTTTGCCGAGAGATTGATCATGCCCTGCGGCCTTTGCCTGCTCGCATTCTGCCAAGATCTCCGCAAGGTGCAGGGAGCCAATCCTGACGCCGTGACCGCAACTGGCCAGTTCATGCTGCTGCGCCGCCGCGTCTACGACATGGTGGGTGGGCACGCGGCCGTTCGTAACGATATTTGCGAGGACCTTGCCCTCGCACGCCGCGTCAAGCAGGCCGGTGGTCGTGTGCTGCTGTTCGATGGTGCGTTACTGATTTCGACCCGCATGTATACCGGCTGGCGAACGCTGTGGCCGGGTCTCGCCAAGAACATCGTCGTCATGCTGGGAGGACCGGCATCGACAATTGCAATCGCCGCGATCGGAGCGGCCTTGGCGTGGGCGGCTGCGTTCATTCCTCTTGCCGCCGCTCTCGATTGCGCGGGCGGCAACGAATGCATCGCGTTGGTGCCGGCAATGACGGCGTCGGCCGCGGCGATCGCCTTTCATGTCGCCGGCGCATTGTATTTCCGAATCCCGTTCTGGTACGGCTTTCTCTTCCCGCTGGGTTATACGGCCGGCGCGCTGATGGCGATCGACAGCGTCCGGCGCCGCTGGCAAGGCCGCGTGAGCTGGAAAGGCCGCACCTACCCATGAACGCGAGGCCTCAACCTGACAAATCCGGCAGTGACCACGAGCATGTTGACCGCATATCGACAACCACGACGATTGTCGTCATCGCCGTTATTGCGGTCGTCTTGCATGCCATACAACTGATCATCCTGCCCTTCGTCATCGCGGGCCTCGTAGCCTATCTCACCACGCCGGCGCTCGACTGGCTCAATGTCCGCACCCGCCTGCCGCGGGCGCCATTTGCCGTGCTCGCATTCCTGATTTTTCTGGGGCTCGCCTCGGGCGCCGCCATGTTCGGTGCAGCGCCCCTCGCCCACGAATTCGCGCCGCTGGTGACCGACCTCAGGGGTACTGTCGAAACCTTGGTGGCGGAGGCGACCCGGGGCGGCAGCATCGATTTGTTCGGACAATCGATGAATGCCGGCCAGATCGCGGACAAAGTTGTCGAGGCCGTTCGCGACATCTTGGAGCAGCCGGACAAACTCGCGGTGGTTGGCGGCGTCGCCTTCCTCGGTATTTTCGGGTTTTCGTTGACTTTGGTGCTGCTGTTTTATCTGCTGTTGAGCGGTCGACAGATTTTGGGGGGAGTACTCTTGCTGGTGCCGCCACGGCAACGACCGCTTATCGAGCATATCGTGCTGCAGATCGATCCGGTGCTGAAGCGCTATTTTCTGGGCGTAATTGTTGTCGTGATCTATGCTTCGATCGCGGCCTATATCGGACTCGGTGTCATTCTCGGCATTCGCCATGCCGTGCTGCTGGCATTGCTGACCGGGATTCTTGAAATGATCCCGATGATCGGCCCCGGGATGTCGGCGATAATCGCCGGGCTTGTTGCCATTCGTTATGCCACCGGCATCGCGCCGATCATCGCCTACGCGATATATGCCACGGTATTGAGGTTATCGATCGACCAAGTGGTCGGGCCGTTGGCGCTGGGTGCCGCGGCACGAATCAGCCCCGTTTTGATCATTTTCTGCTTTCTCGCCGGCGGCGCCACTTTCGGGATTGCCGGCGTCATACTCGCGGTCCCCGTTGCGCTCGTCACCAAAACCACGCTCGCTATACTTTACGATGAGACCCAGGTTTCTGTTCCTAAAACCAGATAACGGCGGGCTGTCACCGGGATATTCCCTTTGCGGATTGCTCCAGTCCGGGTGCGACCACACAGCGCAATTGTGTCGGCTGGATGACGCAACTTTTCACGCGGCCGCTTGTTCATTCCTTGTACCTCTGTCCTGATCCCTCACAGAACTCCGCGCAGGCTCAGCTTTTCATTCGAATATCGTTTCGATTGGCGTCGGTCAGGCCGCTTCGTAGTTTTAAGGATAATGTTTTGTCTCACACCTTCATCGACACCGATGCAACGAAAATGGTGGGCTTTCGAAACCTTGTCTTTTCGCTGGTATCCGCGATTGATGGTCGTTTGCGGCGTTATCACGGGGTCCACGAATACACTTCCCGGCCTGATTGCATTTTTCGCATGCAGCTCATTCGTTGCGGCGGCGAGGTGCGCCTGCACGACGGCAGCCGGCTGCACCTGAACGACCGCGTGATCGACTTGCATTTCTGGAATGAACAGCTGCCGCGGATGCCGGATCATGGCCCCACCGTGGCCTGGGCCCGCCGCTTCAAGCAGGCGTTCGACTCTTCTTTCTACGAATTGGCGCGCTACCTCGCCAGCCGTCCAGACGTTGAGGACGTTAAGGCCTTTAGTGTCAATATGAGCGTCGGAACGGCGCAACAACGGGATCAACTCTCCCGCATCGTTGCGCGATACGGATTCCAGACGATACACGAAACGCACCCGCCTTCGGCGCGTCAGCGTTTGCGCCGGTTCGGAGAGAACCTTCTCTATTTTATGATGGTCTACGCGATCAATCCCCCGGCGTTGCGGCGCGAGGTGCTGCGCCGCGATCGCGCCGTGGCCTATCTGCCCCGCCGCCTTTTCGAGCAAGCCTTCTCATCCGCGCCGGCGGTCACGTCCGCGCTCACTTCCCAATCGATTGCCTCAACTCCCGCAAAGGATTTCCGCCGACAGGGAAACTAGCTTTCTGGAGCAGCAATGCCGCTCGCCACCGAGTACCAGACAATTCACCTCATCGCGAACTTCAGTATCGGCGCTGCAGGTCTGGGCTGTCTTTATCTGCTGTTTGCAGCAATCGCGGTGCTGCGGTTTCCCACCCGACGCCAGACGCCGGCGATCTCCGCGGTCCCCCTGGCGGTTACAATTCTCAAGCCGCTCTGTGGCGCCGAACCGGGTCTCCTGGACCGCCTTGGATCGTTCAGCAAGCAGGATTATGACGGGCCTGTGCAGGTCGTTTGCGGCTTGATGGACCGCGCCGACCCAGCCGCCGCGCTCGTGACGGCATGCGAATTGTCCGGCGTCGAACTTGTCCTCAACCCTCGTAGGCACGGACGAAATTGCAAAGTATCGAACCTCGTCAACGTTGTTTCACAGGCCCGGCATGATGTGCTTTTGATTTCGGATAGCGACATCGAGGTCGGGCCGGATCATCTCACGAATGTCATGGCCGAACTGCAAACGCCCGGAGTAGGTGCCGTCACCTGCCTTTATCACGGTGTTCCGGCCGGAGGCCTTTGGTCCCAGCAGGCGGCGCTTGCGATCAATAGCCATTTCCTTCCTAACGTCGTCACCGCGATAAGCTTTGGACTGGCGCAGCCCTGCTTTGGTTCGACCATCGCAATTCGACGTGACATGCTTGCCCGCATCGGCGGCCTGAAAACCTTCGCCGACTGCCTCGCCGACGATTATGCGATCGGTGAGGCCGTGCGGGCATCGGGTGCAAGGGTTGCCATCCTATCGCATTCCGTCGGTCACGTGTGCTTTGAGGACAGCCTGCCAAGCCTGCTGGCCCACGAAGTCCGGGTGGCGCGTACAATCAGGAGCATCGACCCGATCGGATATTGCGGGACGATCTTCAATCACCCGTTTTCGCTCGGCCTGCTTGGCGCATTATTGGGCGGACAGGATGGGCTGCTGCTTGCCACGTTCGGTCTTGCGTGCCGGGCGCTCCTTTGTCGGTGCGTCGAACACGCATTTGCGTTGAAGAGGCAGCCTTATTGGCTGCTGCCGATGGCGGAACTGCTGACTTTTTTCGTCTTTGTCCGAGGCCTGCTTGGTTCGACGGTGACATGGCGTGGCGCGGATCACCGGGTCGACCAGGACGGCCGCCTGATGCCAATCAACATGAGGCATGACCATGATGCGGACGCTCTTCCTCCAGGCACCCGCCTTTGACGGCTTCGATGGTGGTGCCGGTTCGCGTTACCAGGCGCGGCGCGAAGTCCGCTCGTTCTGGTATCCCACCTGGCTCGCGCAGGCTGCCGCGCTCGTGCCCGGCAGCAAGCTCATCGACGCAACGCCACATGGCATCGATCTCGCCACCGTCGCGCGCGAGGCGAAGAACTACGATCTGGCGGTGCTGCATACATCAACGCCGTCATTTGCGGCTGACGTGCACGCCCTAGAGACGCTCAAGCACGCCAACCCCGCCCTCAAGGCGGGTTTCGTCGGCGCCAAGGTGGCCGTCGATCCTGCGGGAAGCCTCGCTTCTTCACCAGCCATCGATTTCGTCGCCGGCAACGAGTTCGACTTCACGATCCGGGACGTCGCGGAGGATCGTGATTGGAGTGCGATCCGAGGCCTTTCCTACCGCGATCATGAGGGGGCGATCCACCACAACGCACCCCGCGAAATACTGGAAGATATGGACCAGCTGCCGTTCGTCAGCCCTGTCTACCAGCGTGACCTCAATATTGAGAAATATTTCATCGGTTATCTTCGCCATCCCTATTTGTCGCTCTACACCGGCCGGGGATGCAAATCACGCTGTACCTTCTGTCTGTGGCCGCAAACCGTCGGTGGCCACCGTTACCGCACCCGCAGCGTCGGGCATGTTGTCGAGGAGATCGCCTGGGCGAAGCGCGCCTTCCCCCAAGTGAAGGAATTTTTCTTTGATGATGACACCTTCACCGACGACCGGCCGCGAGCCGAGGCGATCGCGCGCGGACTCGGACGTCTCGGCGTCACTTGGTCATGCAACGCCAAGGCGAATGTCCCGCGCGAGACATTGAAGGTTATGCGAGAGAATGGGCTGCGGCTCGTCGTGGTCGGTTACGAAACAGGAAACCAGCAGATTCTTGATCAACATCAAAAAAGGTGTGCGCATCGACATGGCCCGGACCTTCACCCGGAATTGTCACGATCTAGGCATCACCATCCATGGCACCTTCATCCTCGGCCTGCCGGGCGAAACCAAGGAAACCATCGAAGAAACCATCCGCTTCGCGGCAGAGATGAACCCGCACACCCTCCAGGTCTCGATCGCCGCGCCGTATCCAGGGACGTTCCTGCATCGCCAGGCAGTGGACAACGGTTGGCTCGACGAAAATAACGCCGAACTCGTCGATGAGCGCGGCGTCCAGGTCGCGCCCCTCGCCTATCCCCACCTCAGCCATCGAGAGATCGTCGTTTCCGTCGAGGAGTTTTATCGGCGGTTCTATCTACGCGCGCCAAAAATCGCTGCGATTGTCGCAGAAATGCTGGCGAGCCCCGACCATGGCGCGGCGGCGCCTGCGCGAAGGCGTCGAGTTCTTCCGGTTCCTGCAACAGCGCCGCGCAGCCACCCGCGCGACATAAGAGCTGCGCCGCCTCGCCGCGTGTCAACATTTCTTGCAGAACAAGCGCAAGCTGCATTTCCGCCGATGATCATGAGGCTTCGCGGCACTCCGTCACGCCGTGAGCCAAAACGCCGCCTGCGCCGGAACCCCGACACTTTCTCCGTTTTGTAACCAACATGAGAGGCTTTCTGGCGCTCAAGCCCAGAGCCTTCGCAAATTTTGCCCCTCATTCTTGAAGGAGTACAGCAATGAGACGGTATGTTCTCATGTCGACAGTGGCCCTCATGGCGTTCGCGCTGCCGCATTACGCCCAGGCAGCATCCGCCGGCCAAACGCAACCACCGAGGGCGGCCGCCAGCCCTGACACTGCGACGCAGCAGTTCGTCCGCAAGGCGGCGACCGGTAACATCTTCGAAATCCAGGCCGCGCAAACCGCCGAGCAGAAGGTCAGCAATCCAGCTTACCGGGATTTCGCCCAGATGATCATCACCGATCACACCAACATGGGCGATCGGCTGAAAAACGTGGTCAAGAACGTGCCGGGCCTTCAGCTGCCCCAGGCGTTGGATCAGAAGGACCAGCAAGAACTTCAAAAGCTGAAGACCGAGGGCGGCGCAACGTTCGAGCGGCAATACCGGGCCAACCAGATCGATGACCATCAGCAGGACATCAAGCTGTTCCAGAATTACGCCGACAACGGAACAAACCCGCAGTTGAAGACATGGGCGGACCAGGAAGTTTCCATGCTTCAGAAGCATCTCGACCGCGCTGAAGCGTTGCCGATGCCTCAGGTCACGACCGGCGCCCTGCCGTCAGGAAGGCAGGCGGTCAACCAGATCCCTTCGAACGCCAGTCCTGCAACGACGCCCCATGTCAGCAGTGCTCAATATCTGGTGAACGCCGCGTCAAACGTCGTCAAGACGATGCAGAAGGACCCGCAGCTCGCAAGCCTGTTGAAGAAGGCAAAGGGTCTTTACATCGTGCCTGAGTTCGGCCAGGGCGCGCTCGTCGTCGGTGCGCATGGCGGCACCGAACTCGTGACAGTCCAGCACAACGGCACCTGGAGCGACCCCGCTTTCTACGATATGGGTGGCATCAGCGTCGGCCCGCAGATCGGGGCGGCCGGAGGCTCGATCGCTTTCTTGCTGATGAGCCAAGGCGCCGTCAATGCATTCAAAAGCGGGAACGACTTCAGTCTCAATGCAAATGCCGGTCTTTCGGTGGTCAACTACTCGGCGGGCACCCAGGCCTCTTGGGGCAAGGGCGACATCATCATGTGGACGGACACTTCGGGCGCCTACATCGGCGCGACCATCAGCGTTACCGATATCAACTGGGACAATGCCTATAACCAAACCTATTACCGCCGCGATGTCGATATGACTGACATCATGAACGGCAAAGTCCGGAACGCCGGGGCTGATCCGCTCAGGCAAGAGCTTGCCAATACGTGATCGACCGGGATCAGCACACCCACAACCGCCCGCTCACCCGCCTGCCCGCGCAAACCCGCGGGCAGGCCTTTTTCACGGGTGGTACATCGCGTTTTGGAAAGCCCCGTCGCGGATCCCTAGGGTTTTGGTGCGCACGAGGCGCAAACATCCGCCGGTGGTGCGGCCGAACATATTTTGTTATCGTCCCTCCCTGCGCAACTCTCTCGCTAGTTGCACCTTGCTCAGAACAAACGGGAGGATCGGATGGCCTTGAATCGTCGCGAAATGCTTGTCGGCGCCGGAACCGCGGCGGCACTGGGCGCCGGGACCGTCGTGACCCCTGTCGCAGCTCAGCAGCTGCCGACCCAATGGGATCACGAAGCAGATGTCGTCGTCATCGGATCGGGCGCGTGCGGGCTTCCGGCGGCGATCGCCGCCAAGGAGGCCGGCTCCTCCGTCATCGTCGTCGAGGCACAGCCCCATGTTGGCGGCCATGCCCGCGTGAGCGGCGGCAACATGCCGCTCGGCGGCGGCACCAGCGTGCAGAAGCGCTATGGGATCGAGGATTCGCCGGACCTCGTGTTCAAGGACCTCACAGACTGGTCCGTGGTCCAGCCCAATGGTTTTCCCGATTATCGTTACAATGACCGCGAGGTCATCCGCGCCTTTGCCGACAACTGCGCCGCAACCTTCGAGTTCCTGCGCGAGCATGGCGTTGTCTTCGTCGACAAGCCGCCGGATCGCCTGGGTGGCTCGTCGGTCGGCAACTCCGTGCTGCGTACGATGCATTGCGCACCGGTGGATTGGCCGCTCATTCAGACCGGCGCGCCTGCTCCAGAGAACCTGCGAAAGACGATGTCGACCGGCAACGGGCTGATGCAGCCGCTCGACGCGGCGGCGCGCAAGGCAGGCGTCGAATATCTGCTCGAACACAAAATGCTCGCGATCCATCGCGAGCAGTCCAGTTCGGGACGCGTCCTCGGCATCGCCGTGGAAAACAACGGCACGAGACGCAACATCCGCGCTCACAAAGCGGTCATCATTGCGACCGGTGGCTCGACCGGCAATGTCAATTTCCGCCGCATGTTCGACCCGCGCTTGACCGAGGAATATTGCGGCCTCGCCGGCATGCCATATTCGAACCAGGACGCGAGCGGCGAGCTCGCCGCGATCGCGATCAATGCGTCGCTTTGGGGTTTGTTCAACTTCACCGCCGAAACCGGTTCAGGGGTCACCAAGCCTGGCCAGATTGGATGCCAATACGGCTACGTGAACCTCCGCTGGATGCCGGGCAGCCCGATGTTCAGCGGGGCCCGCGCCTCCGGCTTGCGGGTTGCCGATTGGCAGAACGTCATCACCGTCAACATGCTCGGCAAACGCTTCTATGACGAGACCGGCCGGCAATATACCGCTAACAGCTACAACGGCATTGATCCCTACATTCACGGCAGCTATCTCAATGCCAAGAATGTCCGCTTCGATCCGAACAACTGGATCAATGCGGCGATGGCCGGCATCGGTGACGGCCACAATGGCGGCGGGCCGATCTGGGCCATCTTCGATCAGGCTGCGGTCGAGCGCGAGAAGTGGAGTCCGAAGCCGCCGAATGTCGATTTCGACGGCGGGTTCTTCTTCAGCGCCGACACCGTCGGAGAGCTCGCCAAGAAGATCAAGATGAAATACCAGCGCGTGCCGATGCCGGCGCAAAACCTGGAAAGAACGGTTGGCGATTACAACGGCTTTGTTCAGCAGGGCCGCGATTTCGATTTTGGCAAGCCGCGTCCGCTCTACACGATCGCGCAGCCGCCCTTCTACGCCGCCTGGGCAACTCCGGTCATTCACGATACGCGCGCCGGCCTGCGCATCAATGGGCGCTGCCAGGTCGTCGATATGAACGGCGAAGTCATTGCGGGGCTGTATTGCGGCGGCGAATCGGCGGGCGGTTTCAGCATGCATGGCCTTGCACGCTGCACCTGCCAGGGCTACATCGCCGGCCGCAATGCCCACGCTGAGACCACCCGAGCATGACGTTTATCGACCGCGCGTCCCTGCCGGCGCGCGAAGTGAGGCATTAAGGAGGTCCGCATGTGCGCGCGGCGTAGCTTGCTTGTCTTGGCGACGTTCGCTGCGACGGTGACAGCGTCGCTCGCGCAGGAGCGAACTCCTGCCTCACAACCGGCCATCGCGGCGGTCGCGGCCCCTCGTGCGGCGGCCCCTGACCTTTCCGGCATATGGCGGCATCCGTCCTTTCCGGGATTCGAGCCGCCGCTGTCGGGTGCCGGTCCGGTGCTGAATAAGGCGCGGCGGAACGGACACAACGACCTTTATCTTTCCGTCGGCGACGATGCCAATCCGATCCTGCAGCCCTGGGCCGCGGCGGTCGTGAAGGAACACGGCGAGCGCGCCGTGGCCGAAGGGGGCTTTCCGACACCGAGCACGCAATGCAGCCCCGCAGGCGTTCCCTACATCTTCGCGAGCTTCGGGACGCAATTGTTACAGGAACCGCAACAGGTCACGATCCTGTACTCGCATCCTTTCATTGAATACCGGCAGATCCGATTGAACGTGCCGCATTCTTCCCCGGTGACGCCGTCCTGGTACGGAGATTCGGTCGGTCACTATGAAGGCGACACGTTGGTGATCGATACCGTAGGGCTCAAAATGGGGCCGTTCTCGATGATCGACATGTTCGGCACGCCGTTCACGCGCGCCTTGCACGTGATCGAGCGCTACCGCCTCATCGATTACGAAGTGGCGAAGGCGAGCATCGCCCTGGACGCAAAATGGAACAACCAGTTCACCCAGAACATCAACCGCGACGACCCGGGCAAGCACTTGCAGCTTGAATTCACGGTGGAGGACCCCGGCGCGTTCACGATGCCTTGGAAGGCGACGATCACATACGGGCCAAGCGAACCCGATTTCTCGAAGACGCTGTCGCCGGAGTGGGACGAGCACATCTGCGCCGAAAACCCGCCCCAATATTACGGCCCCCCGCCGACGGCAGACCGTCCGGATTTTTGAAACTTGAATTGAACTTTTTCCTTCGTTGCTCCGCCATTCCACCACCCGCGGTTGCTGACTACGCGCCTGATTCCTCTTCCCCTTTTTGCACACTGTCTTTGCTCACTGAGCAAGTGGTGGGCATCGTGCGGAGGGGTAAAGCCAGAGCTGAAGGCTTCACCAAATTCAACTGTTTGTTTTTAAATGACTTCGCAAGCGATGTAAGTCTGGCACGTTGTTTGCCCCCTTGATCAACACTTTTCGCTACAGCCGATCGTTTCGGCGCACCGATTGCCATACGACGGGCATCGCAAGACGCGAGAAGCGCCATGACTCGTAAAATAAAGACGGCTTCTACCCGTGCAGTGCGTCACCGCGCGACCATTTTCAACGCCACGCGGTTGCTGCGGAGTGCAATCGCTGCGGGGGGCTTGATTTCAGCGACGATGGTGCCCGCGATCTGCCAAGCGACCGAAGTGGCCGTCGCGCAAACCGGCGGCGGTACGCAAAAAGGGGAATCCATCCCGGATCTCTCCGGCATATGGGGTCACCCCTTCCTCTGGCCCAGTTTCGCGTCGCCGCCATCTGGCCCTGGTCCATTGGTAAACAAGTCACGTCGTAGGCAAACCTTCGGCGCCGACGGGCCGCTTGCGCCGGGCGCAGACGTGTTCGTAAGCAACAACAACGAGCTCGTCGCCGATTACACCAATCCGACATTGAAGCCCAAGGCGGCGGAAGCCGTGAAAAAGCACGGCGAAAGCGAATTGCGCGGCGCGGGCACTCCAACACCCGGCAACCAGTGTTGGCCTCAGCCGCTCCCCTATATTTTTTGGAATTTTGGTGTGCTGTTGCTCCAGCGAGCTGACGAGATCACGATTGTGTACGACGAGGATCACGAAATCCGCCGCGTCCGCCTGAACCAGCCCCATCCCGAGCAGGTGACGCCCTCTTGGTATGGAGATTCCATCGGTCATTGCGAGGGCGATACGCTGGTCATCGATACTGTTGGAATCAAAACCGAGCGTCCGTTCGCAATGGTGGATACGTTCGGGACGCCCTATACGCAGGCTCTGCACGTTGTCGAACGTTATCGGCTTCTGGATTACGAAGCTGCGAAAGAGGGGCAAGAACGGGCCGCAAAGGAGCTTTGGCGCATTCCAGACCCCGCCGAAGGCTGGGCAGCCGATCGGAATTACCGGGGCAAGGGGCTTCAGCTTCATTTCACGATCGAGGATGACGGCGTCTTCACGATGCCCTGGTCGGCGACCGTGACTTATCGTCGTCCCGTTCTGACCGATTGGCCAGAAAATGCTTGCGCCGAAAATACCCAGTGGCACCCCGGAACGCATTCGGCGGTCCCGAAAGCCGAAAAACCTGATTTCTGAGCCGGGCGCTTATCACTCCACTGCCTTGGCGACGCCACCGTGCGCCAGCGACCATCCGGCCGGGTCGTGCATGAATGTCTCGACCTCGGCGAGGATTTTTGGCTCGACCCGGTTCATGTCCTTGGCGACGCGAAGTATGTCCCACCACGTCGCAAGCGCATGCATGGTGATGCCGAGATCGGCGAGGACTTTGCGCCCCTCGGGGTAGATATCATAGAAAAACAGCACGAACAGATGTTCGACCGTGCCCCCGGCCCGGCGCAGCGCAGTGCAGAAATTGACCTTGCTGCGGCCGTCGGTGGTCATGTCCTCCACAAGCAGGACGCGCTGGCCGTCGAGAAGGCGTCCTTCGATCTGGGCATTGCGACCAAAACCCTTGGGTTGCTTGCGCACGTATAGCATTGGCAGTTGGAGCGCTTCCGACATCCAGGCGGCGAAGGGAATTCCCGCGGTCTCCCCGCCAGCAACGGTGTCGAACCGTTCGAAATCCGGCCTCATGCATCACGGTGGCGGCACCGAACTCAATCAGCGTTCGCCGCACGCGCGGAAACGAGATCAACCGGCGACAGTCGACGTAGACCGGGCTCATCCACCCCGAGGTGAATTTGAACGGCTGGTCGGTCATGAAGCCGACCGCCTCCACCTCGAGAAACATTTTCGCCGTCAATTCTGCGATCGCCGCCTTATCCGCGAAAGCCGTCATGGTCTTATCCGTCGCTATGATTTCTGCTCGCCGCCGATCGAAGGGATCGAAATACGTTGACCACCCTGACTTGCCGCCCGATCGAACTCACGTCGCCACCACCTTCCAGGCGATCGTGTCGCCGCCACGATAGACGAGCGCGCGCTCGTCCGGTCCATCGACCTTCACCTCCTCGGGCGCGACCCAGGAGGTCTTTTCCAACGTGATCGTCTCGGTATTGACGGACAGCTTGTAATGCTTCGGCCCATTGATCGATGCGAAAGCTTCGAGCTTGTCGAGCGCGCCCTCCTCTTCGAAAACCGTGGCGTAGCTCTCGATCGCCACCGGCGCATTGAACATGCCGGGAATGCCGTTGACATTGACCTTGCGCAGATAAGGGTGCGGCGCGGAGTCGGTGCCGAGGAAATAGCAGGCCTCGCCCGAGGTCGCGGCCTTGCGCAACGCCTCGCGGTCGCGCGCCGTCTTGATCACCGGCATCACGTACATATAGGGCTTGAGGCCCCAGCCGAGCCAATCGGTTCGGGTCAGCACGAGGTGATAGGGCGTGATGGTGCCGCCGACCTGCGGCGCGGCGCTGCGTACGAAATCCGCACCGTCCTTGGAGGACAGGTGTTCCAGGATCATCCGCAATCCGGGAAAGCGCTTGGTCAGCGGGATGAGCTTGCGCTCGATGAACACCGCCTCACGGTCGAAAATGTCGATGTCATGATCGACCTCCTCCCCGTGCATCAGGAACGGCATGTCGATCTTTTCCATCCGCTCCAGCACGCGATGGACGTGTTTGAGATCGGTGACGCCGGCGGCGGAATTGGTGGTCGCGTGCGCGGGATAGAGTTTCACGCCGGTGAACACGCCGTCCCGAAACCCCATTTCCACGTCGTCGGGATCGGTCTCGTCGCGCAGATAGCACGTCATCAACGGGGTGAAGGGCGAGCCCAGCGGCAATGCAGCACGGATGCGGTCACGATAGGCGATGGCATCAGCGGTGGTGGCGACCGGCGGGATGAGGTTCGGCATCACGATGGCGCGGCCGAAATTTTTCGCCGTGTACGGCAACACCGCCTTGAGCATAGCGCCGTCGCGCAGATGCAGGTGCCAGTCGTCGGGCTTGCGGATCGTGATTCGCATGGCGGGCTTTTTCGAAATCAGGCGTCAGTGCACAACCGGACGGGGAGGCCCGCCGGCAAGATAAAGGTCGGCGCGGCACCTTACCGCCCACCTCCGGAGATCGGCGCTGCGGCAGCCGCGAAAGTCTCCATCGGCGGATCGTCGATCATCGCGCCGGTGAGGTCGGCGACGCGCGCGAAGCCACGCTTTCGGCACCACTCCTCGAGGCCTTCGAGAATCGCGATCATGCCGGACGGATTGCGAAAGATGATGTACCCCATCATCACCGCCGAAGCGCCGGCCAGCATGTATTCGACCACGTCCTCGACCTTGACGATCCCGCCGCAACCGATGATCGGGATCTTCACCGCCTTGGCGCACTGATAGACCATGCGCACGATGATCGGCTTAACGCCAGGGCCGGAAATGCCGCCGAACTTGTTGCCGATCGCCGGGCGGAACGTGTCGATGTTGATCTTGAGACCGAGAATCGTGTTGGAGACGACGAGCGCATCGGCGCCGGCGGCTTCGGCAGCCTTGGCGATTGCCACCACGTCGCCGGCATTGGGCGACAGCTTGGCCCACACCGGCTTGTCGGTTGCCTTGCGGATGCGGCTCATCACGTTGAAGGTGTGCTCCTCATGCATCGCGAAATTGCCGCCGCCGGGATTGCGGGTCGGGCAGGAAATATTGACCTCGATCACGTCGACATCGGGCACATTCACATCCCGGGTCATCGCCTCGAAGTCGTCGGCGGTTTGGGCCGAGATGCTGGCGACCAGCGGCGGCGTGAAACGCTTGTAGTCCGGGACCTGGTGCTCAAGGAAATACGCGATGCCCTTGGTCGGCAGCCCGATGGAATTGATCATCCCGCATTCGAGTTCGGCGACGCGCGGCGGTGGATTGCCGATCCGGAACTCGCGCGACACCGTTTTCGCCACCAGTGCGCCGAGCCGGTTGATATCCATCACCTGGGCGAGATCGGTCGAGAAGGCGCCCGAGGCCGGCATGATCGGATTCTTAAGGGTGACCGACCCGATCTGCACCGTCATGTCTACCATCCGGTCGCCTCCTGAAGATCGAACACCGGCCCTTCGACACAGACCCGCCGCAACTCCTTGCGGCCGTTCACCTCGAAAGTGCGCACGCACACGTAACATGGGCCAAGGCCGCAGGCCATGACCTGCTCCATGGCCACCTGGCCCGGAATGCTGCACTCCTTGCCGAGCCGCTTCATCAGCATCAGCAACCGGTTGGATCCGCAGGTGAAGAACGCGTCAGCGCGCTTCGCTGCGATCAGTTGGCGCAGAATGCTTTCGACGTTGCCGACATCGCTCGACCCGTTGCTGTCGAGCACCGGAATGACAGTACCCACGCTGCCGAACAGGTCGGCGCCCATCACCAGTTCGGGGCTGCGCGCGGAGAGAATCGCGGTGACGCCGACGCCATTTTCGCCGGCGAGCTGCGAGATCGGTCCGAGCGTCGCGAGGCCAACGCCGCGGCCGAGCACGACGATGTGCGCCCAGCCCGGATCGAGATGAAAACCGATGCCCAACGGGCCGACCATATTGAGCCGGTCGCCAGGTGCCAGGGTCGCCAGCCCACGTGTGCCGCGTCCGACGCATTTGTACAGGAACTCGATGCGGCCCTGCACGCGATCGATGCGGTACACGCTTTGCGGACGCCGCAGCCACAATTCGCCCTGGTCGGGCGACGGGCACAATAAGTTGAAGAACTGGCCCGGCTTCACCGCCAGCGCCTTGGCCGAGGCGGCGATCACGAGCTGCTTGTACTCTTCGTTAACCCACTCATGGGTGATTACCGGGCACAGGGACTCTTCGGCCGGAATCGCGGGTTCTCCGGCGTGCGGAAGGCCGCTCACCTCCTCGCCGACGATGAACGGGGCCGAGGCAAATACATCACCCATGCTGCACCTGAATTGCTGGTGATCCGGTCTATCGCCCGAGCACGGTGAAAGCAATAATTTGTCCGGAACTTCACGCGGACTTCATCGCAGCCCGACGCTCCGAGAGGTTCTCAAAGCCTATTTCGACGACCCTCGGTCGGCATCCTTTCTCACCTCGCCCCGCTTGCGGGGAGAGGTCGGAATGGGCACGCTTAGGTGCCCATTCCGGGTGAGGGGGGACAGCCATGCGGGGCGCTGAATTGGGGAAGACAAATGCAGCGCGGCGCCTTCGCCGTAATTCGACCATTGCCGAACAGCGGATGTGGAATAAGCTTCGCTCGCGCGGTTTGAGCGGAATGAAATTCCTTCGGCAGGAGCCGATCGGTCCTTATATTGCGGACTTTGTTCGCCGAGAGCGACCGCTGGTCGTCGAAATTGATGGCGGGCAGCACGCTGTAAACCAGCGCGATTGCGCCCGTGATGAATGGCTTTGCGGTCAAGGTTACAAGATTCTGCGCTTCTGGAACAACGACGTGATGCAGAACATTGAAGGAGTTTTGGTGACCATTGCAAACAGTCTGCGCGCAGAAAGTGCCCCCTCACCCGGTCCTCGCCAAGGCGAGGACCGACCTCTCCCCGCAAGCGGGGCGAGGTAGCTAAAAGCGGCCTACAAACGTGATCGGAATATGGACTATCAGCCGCGAGCGTGAGCGGCCTTCTCATGCAAAGGTCAATAGCCGATCGCGCAACCGTCCTTGCGGGGGTCGGAGCCGCCGATCAAAACGCCGCGCTCCCAATCGATGACGATGGCTTGGCCGCCTCCCCAAGGGCGGTCACGCACGTGGACCCGATGGCCGCGCGCTTCCAGCCCGACAATCGCGGCAGCGCCGATCCCGCGCTCGACAACCGTCGTTTCATCTTCGAAGAAGACGCGCGGCGAGTTGATAGCGGACTGCACGTCCATGCGAAAATCGATGAGATTGGCGATCACATGAGCGTGTCCCATCGGCTGGTAATCCGCGCCCATGACGCCGAACACGAGATCGCAGCGGCCATCGCGAAGCCCGAGCGCCGGGATGATCGTGTGCATCGAGCGCTTGGCCGGCCCAAAACAGTTCGGATTGTCGGGGTCGAGCGAGAAACAGGCGCCACGATTGTGCAGCATGATGCCGGTCTTTTCCGTCGCAATGCCGACGCCGAATTCACCGTAAAGCGAGTTGATAAGCGACACCGCCATGCGGTCACGGTCGACCACGGCGAGGTAGACGGTGTCGCTCATCGGGCGCGGCGCCGCAGGCAATTTCGCGCGCTTTTCGAAGTCGATGCGCGCCGCAAGACGGGCAGCGAACGCCTTGTCGACCAGCGACGCCGCCGCGATCCGCATGAATTTGGGATCGGCCACATGGGTATCGCGGACGGCGAACGCAAGCCGCGCTGCTTCGAGCGCGAGATGCAGGCGTTCCGGTCCATGCGGATCCAGGCGGGCAAGGTCGAAATTTTCCAGAATGTTGAGAAGCACGAGGGCGACCAGGCCCTGGCCGTTCGGGGGCAGTTCGACAATATCGAGGCCGCGATAGTTGGACGCCATCGGCGTGGCCGTTTCGCCGCGGTGGTTGATGAAATCCCCTTCGCGCAGGAACGAGCCGCGGGGCGCCAACGTCGCAACGATATCGGCCGCCGCCGCCTCGTAGAACGCCTTCGGCCCGTCCGTCGCGATTACTCGCAGCGTCGCCGCGAGCGCGGGGAACCGCATCACCTGGCCCGGTTCGGGGGCGCGGCCGTCGACCAGGTAATGGCGCGAAGCGCCGGGATCGGCAGTAAGTTTGGGCACGAAGATCGCCCAATCGAGGGCGACGCGGGGCGCCACCGGGAACCCGGCCTCGGCATAGCGGATCGCCGGGAGAAGCGCACGGTCGAGGCCGAAGCGGCCATGCGCTTCGAGCACCGCCGCCCAGGCCTCGACGGCTCCGGGCACCGTCACCGCGTGCACCGAGGCAAGCCCTGCTGCAGCGACGGCGTCGAACGATGCCGCGGACGCGGAGCGCCCGGAGCCGTTATAACCCCAGAGCGGGTGACCAGGCCGCGACACCAGGCAAAAACAATCGCCGCCGATCCCAGTCATGTGCGGCTCGACCACGCCGAGGGTCGCTACGGCGGCGACTGCGGCGTCGGCTGCGGTGCCGCCGTCCTTGAGTGTCGCGATCGCGACCTCGGTGGCAAGCGGATGCGAGGTCGCCGCCATGCCTTCGCAGGCCATCACAGGCGAGCGGCCGGGACTATGGAAATCGCGGGACATGGGTGTGTCGGCGGTCCTGCCGGCTAACGGGAGTGGACGTTTTCCACTTCGTTCACCATCACGTCGCGCTGGGAGGCACGCATGCTGATCGCGAACCCTCCCGCCACATCGACAAAGCTGATGACGAGCATCAGGAAGAACGTCGAGGTTGCCGCCTGCTTCACCAGCAGGAACTCGGCACCCATGCCAACGAACAGAATCATGGAGAGGATGTGGTCAACCACGGTGCGCCGCGTCAGCCGCGAAGCCTTCAGCATCTCGATCAGCAGAATGCCAATCGATCCGACGATCAGCAGATCGCCGGGCGTAAGCCCCCATTCGCCGCCCGAAGTCATTCGCAGGCGCAACCATTCGGCGCTCCAATCGAAACCCGAAATCAGGAATGCGAGGATATTGTACAGCGCGAAAGGAACGATTAGCAGCGGCACGCCGACAAGGAACATGAAGCGCTCCCCGGTTGAACAGGGCCATTGTCACCTGCGGGCCGGCCCCGATCAACGGCTTCGCCGCGTTGCTGCCTGGCCACCGCCTGCGCATCGCGCACACTGACGTGGCACCGCGCGCCTGGGGCGGCGCTCAGATCTCCGACTTCGGTTTGAGAATCTGCCGGCCGCGATACATGCCGGTCTTCATGTCGATATGATGGGGACGACGCAACTCGCCGGAATCCTTGTCTTCGACATAGGTCGGTGCCTTCAGCGCATCCGCTGAACGGCGCATGCCGCGTCGCGACGGCGACGTCTTTTTCTTGGGCACGGCCATGGACGATTTCCTTGCTTCCTCGCAACCGGCGGAACGGCCGAATTGTCTGTGAAGCGGCGCTTATAATCGATGCGCCGGCGGAAGGCCAGAGGCGCGGGCCAGGGCGACGGAAAATTGACCCTTGTCCAACGATTGATGCGCAGCGCCGCCGGTGTATCCTCCGCCCTTCTCTGGCGTGGGTCTACGAGAGGCTGTCCGATCATCAAGGGAGGTCAACCATGTTGCGCCGATATTCCTTCGAGTTGTTCGCGGTTGCCGCCGCACTGGCAGTGGCTATGGGTGGCGCCCGGGCGGCTGACGAGGCGAAATACCCGAACTGGAAGGGCCAGTGGACGACCATCAATTTTCGTCTCGGCGGCCAGGTCATCAAATACGATCCGAACAAGCCCTGGGGAACGGGACAAGAAGCACCGCTGACGCCGGAGTACCAGAAGGTTTTGGAACAGAGCATGGCCGATCAGGCCAAGGGCGGCCTCGGCAATTATCCGAGCGCGCGATGCCTGCCGAGCGGCATGCCGCGCATCATGGCGCTGCCGACGATGGAGTACATCGTCACGCCGGAAACCACCTACATCCTGATAGGCCACGACATTCGGCGTATCTTCACCGACGGCCGCGCATGGCCGAAGGAGGACGAAGCGCAGCCGAGCTACGAAGGCTATTCGATCGGCACGTGGATCGATAGCGATGGCGACGGCGTCTACGACCTGCTCGATGTCGAGACCCGCGGACCGTTCAAGGGACCTCGCGCCTACGACGCCTCCGGGCTGCCGCTCGCCTTCGACAATGAATCGATCTTCAAGGAGCGCTTCCATCTCGACAGCAAGGACAAGAACCTGCTGCACGACGAGATCACCGTGATCGACCACGCGCTCACGAAGCCGTGGAGCGTCGACAAGACATTCCGCCGCAGCCAGAACCCGCGCCCGGACTGGAACCTCGCCTCCTGCACGGAAGGCAACAACCAGATCGTGATCGGCGATGAGAACTATTTCCTGAGCGGCGATGGCCTGCTGATGCCGGCGAAGAAGGACCAGGCTCCGCCGGACCTGCGCTATTTCAAGCCGGCAAGGAAATAATCGATCCGCTAACACAGGTCGCAAAGTCGGAAACAATGCGCGCCTGCACCTCCGCTTTGCTTTCCGTCATTGACGCTTGCCTCCCTGCAACTGTCATCGCCCGGCCGGAGTTCACGCTGCTCTTCCAGCGTAAAGTCCGCGACCGGGCGATCCAGTAACCACGGAGCTTCGATCGGAAGCATCGATTCCCAATGCGAGTCATGGGGTTACTGGATGCCCCGCTTAAAGCGGGGCATGACAGTCCAAATGGGAGCAAGCGTCACGGTCAAAGCACATCGCGCAACCCCATCTGCCGCCGATTGCCCGCTTGTCCTCGCGTCCGGTCGCTTGGCCGTCTTTAAATTTGCGCATGATCTTATCCGAAAAGTCTGCAACTTTTCGGGATCATGCGCTATGCAGCGCGCGACAAATTCATGAGGCGGACCATGGCGGGCGAGGCGGCAGACGTCATCGTGGTGGGTGCCGGCAACGCGGCCTTCTGCGCGGCGCTGGCGGCACGCGAACAGCGCGCATCCGTATTGATGCTGGAGGCCGCGCCGGAAGACGAATCGGGCGGCAACAGCCGCTTCACGGCGGGTTCGATCCGCGTTGCCTATGACGGGATCGACGATATCAAGGCGCTGGTACCCGATCTCACCGAGGAGGAAATCAGCACCACCGATTTCGGCACCTACACAAAAGAGCAATTCTTCGACGACATGGCGCGGGTGACACAGGACCGCGCAGATCCCGACCTTGTCGAGCTTCTGGTCACCCGCTCCTTCGATACCCTGAAATGGATGACCGGCAAGGGCGTCCGCCTTATCCCGATCTATGGTCGTCAGGCTTTCAAGATCGATGGTCGCTTCAAGTTCTGGGGTGGGCTTACGGTCGAGGCGGTGGGTGGCGGGCCGGGGCTCGTCAAGATGCTCACCGACTGCGCCCAACGCGAGGGCATTATCGTCCGCTATGACTGCCGAGCCGTCGAACTCATCTACGAGAACGGGCGGGTGAACGGCGTCCGCATCCGCGGTGACGACGGGCTGCACGAACTTCGCAGCCGATCTGTCGTGCTGGCCTGCGGTGGCTTCGAGGCCAATGCGGAGATGCGCACCCGCTATCTCGGACCCGGCTGGGACCTCGCCAAGGTGCGTGGCAGCCGCTGGAACGCCGGCGACGGCATCCGCATGGCGCTCGCGATCGGCGCAAGCCCGGCCGGCAACTGGTCGGGCTGCCACGCCGTGCAGTGGGAGCGCAACGCGCCGGAGTTCGGCGACCTTGCGGTTGGCGACCAGTTTCAGAAACACTCCTACCCGTTCTCGATCATGATCAATGCGCTTGGCCGCCGCTTCGTCGACGAGGGCGCGGACTTCCGCAACTACACCTATGCAAAATACGGCCGCATGGTGCTCGAACAACCAGGCCAGTTCGCCTGGCAGGTGTTCGACCGCAAGGTGAAGCACCTTCAGCGCGACGAGTACCGCATCAAGCAGATCACGAAAGCGAGTGCGGACACGATCGAGGAGCTCGCGGCCAAGCTCGATGGCGTGGACGCAGAGGAATTTCTGCGCACGGTCGCGCAGTGGAACAGGGCGGTGCGCACCGACATTCCGTTCAATCCGAACGTCAAGGACGGTCGGCGCACGGACGGCCTCGCCATCGACAAGAGCAACTGGGCGAACACGTTGGACACGCCGCCCTTCGAGGCCTATGCCGTCACCTGCGGCGTGACCTTCACCTTCGGCGGTTTGCGTATCACCACGGAAGGCGAGGTCCTCAATACCGACTACAGGCCGATCCGCGGCCTCTATGCGGCCGGCGAACTGGTCGGCGGTCTGTTCTATTTCAATTATCCGGGCGGCACCGGATTGATGGCGGGGTCGGTGTTCGGCCGTATCGCCGGCAACCGCGCGGGCCGGGTGGGGGCCAATTGAGGCGTTGAAGTGCGTGGTGCGTAGCCCCGGTTGAGCGCCAGCGAAACCGGGGGCACCCAGGCGAAGCACAGGTTCGCATTTTCCTGGTATTGCGAAATCGCTCTTTTGTCATTGCTCCGGCCGGGGACTCTGCTGCGCTTGCAACGGGTTTTGGTCGAGTACTGGGATCCAGCAATCCAAAACGTCGAACGCGCCGTATTATGGCTGCCGCAGTCGTCGTCGGTGACGAACACGATTTACCGTGTCGTGACCATGCGAAATGACGTTACCGAAAAATCCATGCACGATCTCCAAATCGCGCGCGGACATGCCCGCCATGAGAGGCTCGTTAACCTCGCGGAGCATGGGTCCCAAGGATGAGAGCAGTTTTCTGGATGCCTCGGTCAGCTCGACGGCAATCGCGCGGCGATCCACGGGATCTGGCTGCTTTGTCAACAGTCCCTTTTCTACGAGCTTTCCCACTTCAGCGGTCACGTAAGGTGCAGCTACATGCAGATGGTCCGCGATCGCACGCAGAGTCATGTCGCCGTCTCGCTCCAAGTACCATACGGCTAACACCACGGAGTACTCGGCGGCACTGAGCGATAACGCCGACGCGATCTCCTGTCGAAGCAGCCGCAGCAGCGACATGGCAGCGTACATGTCTGCAATAAATGTTCGCATCGTCGCATCATCGATCGGAACATTCTTGCCTGCGCCGCTGGATCGGGAGCGCCTGCTTGGATGGCCTTCGATGTTGGATGTCATCAAGCCGGCATCCATTACAACTCCAACCTCCGGGATTTGTTGGGGACGCCTTCGCGCGTGCTTCAAGCCCCATTTCCCCATGAGCAGACACAACCGGTTTGGTCGACCATGATCGATCATTTGATGAAGGGTTTTAGCTTACTGGCCCGGCCTCGCGAATTCTCGGGACTTGCATTCCAGCCATCAATTCTTCGACCTGCTGCTTGCGTTCGTTCCACGGGGTGTTCGCATAATTGTAAAAAGCGTGAACAAATTGAGGCCCAGCGTAAAAGCGTTCATACTGAGTATGCCGGCCAGCGAAGTCCGAGCCAAGGTAATCCCACGCAAGCCTCATGAGTTTCAAGCGATCGATTGCGGATGCTTCTCCCGCGGCCCAGTAATGTTCGAAGTCCCCGCGCAACAAGGCGTCGCTCAGCGCGCTCACGTCGGCCGGCATCTGGAACGGCCCTGCCCCCAACATTTCTCGGACCGTTTCGGTGATCTCGAAATAATGGTTGGTGCACCAATTCAAGGCGGAATAAAGCTCCCTTCTATTTACATGGAGATATGGGCCAAATGTTTCAGCATCTTCGATCTGACCCGCGATCCACCCTTTCACCCCCGCCTCCGCTACAGCTAGTCTGGCTAGCGTTTCCCGCACGGCCGGAATTTGCAGGACGTTGTTCATCTCGGCGGCCTTGTAAGCGAATCCAATAATAAGCTTCAGCTTCTCATGATAACGCACGATCGACTGATGGTTTCCCATCACGTGGGAGGGTGTCCGAAAATACATTTCGCGTGACTGCTGCACATCATCAAGCAGGAAAACGCGCTCCCAGGGGACCTTCACGTTGTTGAAGAGTACAACCGCATCGGATTCATCCAACCGCGAGGAAAACGGATTGTCGAAGTCGTTCACGGCTTGCTTCTCGAAGGACTTTCTGACCCAGAGCGTGACGCCATCGACGCCAACGGGAACCGCACATGTCACGGCCTGGCCTTTTTGATCGGGCGGTAGTGGGAGCAGATTGCCAACCCAGATTTCGTCGGCAAACGCTGCGGCAGTACCCAACAGCTTCATGCCATTGAGTACAATCCCGTCGTCTTTCTCAGCTGTGACCTGCAGGCCGGGCGCGATCGTCTCCTTCCGGCCGTAGAGTTCGGGATTGCGCGCACCTTGGGGCGCGATAACAACGTAGCACGCAAAAAGATCCTCGTGGCGCATGCGATCGTAGTAGCGGGTGAGGTTTTCTCCGAAACCCTTGCGATTGGCGTCGAATAGTTCCGGGCTCATCGCGAGGCCGGAAACGAAGCTTGCAACGTGGTCGGGCGAACGGCCCAGCAGGCCATAGGACCACGCCGCCACCCGCCGATGAGTTTCGGTGCGCTTTCTCAATCCGTCGCGATCAAGAGGCTTGAGATACCAACTTGAGAACCGTTCACCACCCTCTTCAAAGCTGGTGGCCTCACGATGCTCCGCGTCGCGTTTGCGGTCATAAAGGTTGGCGAACGATCGGGCCGTATTACGAAATCCCTGGTGTACCGTGACATCCCGCACCAGTTCGTTTCCTAAATAAATCTGGCGACCATCGCGCAGCGCGGCGAGGTAGTCAGTTCCGGAGCGCAACATCGAAGAACAACTCCTGATCAGATCATTATCTAAAGTAGCTATGCGACATAGCGTTATGCCGCCTTTTTCGCGCTGTCAATACTCACTTTTCACGCTTCGGCATGACCCGCGCATTCGGACCGCTCCGTCGGGACGGGCGCGGTCAGGTTGTGCACTTCGCACCAGTGCAAGGCTGGCTAAATTGAAAATTGAATCAGCGCCGTCGCACTGACATGCGGAAATGGAGCAGCCAATCGCCTGGCGCTCGCGTCGAAAACCAGTTTGTGTCAGGCGGATTTAGGTCGTTATGAGCTTACAATTATTGCGGTTCAATGCGGGCGTCCTTGACCGCCTTTGCCCATTTGACGATCTCGGTCGGAATGAGCGTCGCGAGTTCCTGGGGCGTGCTCGTAACCGGGGCGATCGCGAGAGCGTTAAGCTTCTCTTGTGCCTCGAAACCCCGAAGATAGGTGCTCATCACATTATTGAGCTTGTCAATAATCGGAGGCGGTGTTCCTGCAGGGACCACCACCGAAAACCACGCGCCCGCAGCAAATCCCGGAAATCCGGCTTCGGCGATCGTTGGCACATTTGGGAAGGCCTTGAAGCGCTGCGGTGCGACAACACTGTAAAGCTTTAGGCGACCGTCCTGGATCGCTCCCAACGAGGCAGAGAGATCGGACATCATAAGCGAAATCTGACCAGAGATGAGGTCGGTCAGCGCCGGTGCCGTCCCGCGATAGGGAATGTGCTGTGCTTTCGCATCGATCATCCGCAGAAACATCTCCATCAGAAGGTGATGCGGCGTGCCGATGCCCGAAGACCCGTAACTGAGTTCGCCGTTTTTGCTCTTGATCAGCTTGATCAGCTCGGTCAACGTCGAGACCCCAAGACCTGGATTTGCCAGAAGCGCGAACTGCGCAGAGCCGACGAGTCCAACCGGGGCGAAATCCTTCACCGGATCGTAGGGGAGTTTTTTGTATATCGCTGGAGCGATTGCCAGGGTGCTTACTGGCGCGAGCAGCAGCGTGTAACCGTCTGGGGACGCCTTCGCAACGGCTCCCGCGGCGATCAAGGTGCCGGCGCCGGGGCGATTCTCAACGATAACCGGCCGTTTGACCTTGTCCTGAAGATCCGCCGCAAGCAGGCGCACCAAGACGTCGGTGCCGCCTCCTGCCGGAAACGGACAGACGAAGGATATGGTCCGGTTCGGGTAGTCATTGGACTGTGCCCAACCTGGCTCTTGCGCCAAGCAAATCGTGGCCATGCCGAGGGCTGATGACAGAAATTCCCTTCGATCCAAAGGACGCCTCCGATCCATCGTGGCTCCTGGCTAAAAGCGCCGCTGCGTTCTCGTCGGCAAAGCCCATCAGTCCGCAAATGACGGGTCCAGCCGTTCGGCCAGCCGCAGCCAATACGCCCAGGAATTGTCTTCGCGTGGGCCATTCCCCCAGTATGCTGTGATCTGCGCCTTGGTGCGGGCCTGCAATTCGTCGGGGATGAGTTTCAACTTCGCCCCTGTCGCCATCGCCTTGACCTGCAATGTGCAGGCCTCGATCAACACGCGCATGAAACCAAAAGCCTCGGCGAGGGTGGCGCCCACACTGAGCTGGCCGTGATTGAGCATTATCATGGTGTGTCGATCGCCAAGATCGGCCAGCAGGCGTGGCACTTCGTCCGCTTCCTGGGCTAGGCCCTCGAACGCGTGATAGCCAACCTCTCCGTACAATCGGCATCCACCCTGAGTGATGATGATCAGCGGCTGATCGATTGCGCTCAGAACCGTGGCGGCCGTCTCGTGAACGTGCACCACACAATTGATATCGGGCCGTGCGGCGAGGATGCCGCTATGGAAATTGTAGCCGACCGAAGGAACCTTCACTCCACGGTGACTCAAAACGTTGTATTCGAAGTCGACGGTAACAATGGCCGAGGCCGTGATCTCATCCCACCCCAATCCCTGGGGATTCATCAGGAACGTTTCGGTCCCCGGTACGCGCAGCGAAATGTGGTTGAGCGTGTCCACGTTCCAGCCAAGGTGATGCCCGATGCGAAACGCGGCAGCCAATTGATGCCGAAGCGTCTTCTCATTCGTATGGCTCGCAGGAGACAATCGTTCGTCCATGGCTTTGATCTTCCAAGTACAACTGTCATAGACAATTGCCGAGATCATGATATTTCACCTGCCGATCACTTTGCAAGCAGCCACAAGGTTGGAAAGGTGCTTCCGAGGATCGCGATACTGCACGCTGGTGGGAGGCGCTCAATGCCGGACGGGAAAAACGAAACGACCGATACGCGCGTTCGCACCACGGCGCATTATGTGCTCGAAGCGCTCAATGAAATTGGCATCGAGTATATGTTTTGCAATTTCGGAACCGATCACGCGCCGTTGATCGAGGAGCTTGCCAGGTGGGAGCGCCAGGGCTTGCAGGCTCCGAAAGTCATCATCTGCCCGCACGAGAATGTAGCGGTCCATATGGCGGGAGGCTACGCACGCGCGACTGGACGAGGTCAGGCAGTGCTCGTCCACGTCGATGCCGGCACGGCAAATGCAGCAATGGGGTTGCACAACCTGTTCCGTAATCGAATTCCGATCCTGCTGATTGCGGGCGCCGCCCCGTTCACCAGCTTCGGGGAGCTGGGGGGGACACGGGATACTTATGTCCACTTCATACAGCAGCCTTTTGACCAGGGGAGTTTGGTCCGGCCCTACATCAAGTGGGAGTATACGCTACCGTCTGGAGTGACCACGAAGGAGACTTTGCGTCGGGCGCATAGCATCATGCAATCGGAGCCGACTGGTCCCGTTTATCTCATGCTGCCACGGGAGGTTCTCACTC
Source organism: uncultured Alphaproteobacteria bacterium (assembly GCA_963844635.1). Classification (GTDB taxonomy): domain Bacteria; phylum Pseudomonadota; class Alphaproteobacteria; order Rhizobiales; family Xanthobacteraceae; genus JAJPKK01. Next base: position 496,482 of record CAWJPD010000003.1, on the reverse strand, counting down.
AAGAGTGGTCTGAGGACGCGATCAGGTCATTTCCATCGGAAGTCTATGGAGCGTACAACGCAGTCGGGACTGACCCCGCTCTGATCGACAAGCTCGCCGATCGCATCATCGCGGCGAAAGATCCGGTTTTAATAACGTCTTATGCAGGCAGGGATGCAGCTGCCTCGGATTCGATCGAAAAGCTCGCGCGTTTCGCCGGAATCCGCGTCATCGACTTCCTGGTATCGAGCAACATCTCGAGCACTTTCGATCATTTCGGCGGATTTCGGCCCGAGGGGCTGGATACGGTAGACCTCGGTTTGCTGGTCGACATCGACGTCCCATGGATCCCATCGGAGACCAGGAGCAACCCAGAGACGTTCTGGGCCCAAATCGATGTTGATGTCATGAAAGGCGCTTCGCCAATCTGGAGCTTTCCTGCCCACCTCAGATTACAGGGCCGGAGCAGTCGGATTCTGGAACAGCTTCTTGCTGCTCTCGAAAAGAAAGCAACGTCCGAATTCAACGACGCCGCAGCCCAGCGCGTCGCCAAATTGGAGAAAGGAAATGCCACGCGTAAGGCGCGGATGGCAGAGTTGGCCGCGCAGACCGGCGAAATCGGCGCCATCAGCCCGCATCATCTTTGCGCCGAGCTAGGAAAGGTTGTTCGCGCGGACGACATCATTATTAACGAGGCCGTAACAACACGGTTTGCTCCCCATTTGCAGATTCCCCGTCCGAAGCCCGGCACAATACTCGGCAACGCAGGCGGGGGGCTTGGCGGTTCCGGCGGAATGGCGCTTGGTTATAAGCTTGCCTATCCCGAGCGCCTGGTTGTCCAACTCGTCGGTGACGGAAGCTTTTACTTCGGGAATCCATCCGCAGTTCTAAGTATTTCCAAGCAGTACAATCTTCCGATCTTCATTGTGATTCTCGACAATTCAGGCTGGGCTGCCGTGAAGACAGCGACACTCAGCGTCTATCCGGAAGGTATAGCCAAGGCACAGGGCATATTCCAATCCAACCTCGCAAGCGGGATGGATTTTGCCAAGATTGCCGAAGCGGCCGGAGCTTACGGGGAAAAGTTGGTGGACCCCGCGGAGGTGCCCGCCGCGATAGGGAGGTGTACGGAGCAGGTGCGCAACGGTCGAACCGCGCTGCTGCATGTCCGCGTGACGAAGCATTAATTTCGCCCGCGCAACGAACAGCCGATCGCTGCCATTTCGACATCGAAGGTTTAACGCAGGACCGGCCTAATCCGCCACAAGGCGGCATAGGCGCGCGACCGGTGCGCCTAAACCGACTCTTTGCTTGAACTCGCCCGCTGATCTTACGTCCAGCGCAAATCCCGATCGCCGATCGGCAGTGATCGGATGCGCTTGCCGGTGATTTCGAACACGGCCTGAGCCATGGCGGGTGCAATTTGCGCAATCGCTTCCTCAGCGACGCCGGCGATCCACTTGTTGTTGGTCTTGAGGAATTCAATATTGACCACCGGGGGGTAGTCCGCCATGCGGGCAATTTGGTACTCATCGAAATTGCCCTCGACGATTCGGCCGTCTTTGATGGTGAGCTCCTGCCACATCACGTCGCTGAGCGCCCACGCAATCTGACCTTCGATCTGCTTTCGAACAGAGAGCGGATTGACAAAGCCGAAGCCCTCGTCGAACGCGACATCGACGCGCTCCAGCCGGAGCAGCCCGGCCTTGCTGATCGACACCGTCACCACTTCGGCACACAAAGCGATGCCTTTCCGTGTGGGGTGGCCGCGATCCTCTATCGCGATGCCTCGTGCCCAACCCTCCGGCAAAGGCGTGCCCCAACCGGACATCTTTGCCGCCGTGTCAAGGGCCAGGAGCCAGTCATCGCGGTAGCGAAATTCGGTGTTACGAGCAATGAGCTCACGCCGGTACTCGTAGCAATCCTTGCCGGCGGCGTGCGCCAATTCGTCGATGAAGCTCTCAAGATAGAACTTGTTGACGCCGAAGCCGACAGCGCGGCGGTATCCCACCGGGATGTGGTTGTCGAGCCTATGCGCCTCGAAATAGCGCGTCGGGATGTGGTATCCGAGCTTATGCAGGCCGACCACCGTCTGCTCGGCAACCCGGTTCTTATAGGTGCCGACAGGAGTCAAAAAGCGATCATAGGGCGTGCTTATGTTGTGCATGTTGATGGCGGTCGGCCAGCCGTCGGCGTCAAGCGCCGCCTCAAAACGGCCGATGCCCATCGGCCGATATTTTCCGCCAAGCCGCATATCCTCTTCGCGCGTCCACAGGACCTTCACCGGCCTGCCATTCAGAGTCTTGGCGACTGCCACGGCCTGGCGCACCTGGTCGGACCCGCCGCCGTCGCCAAATCCGCCGCCCAGGAATGTGGTGTGAAGGAAGACCCTGTCCGGCATGACGCCTGCCTCGTCGGCAGCCCGTAACAATGCACGGTCGGGGGCCTGATCGCCGGTCCACAGGTCGACGCGGCCGGCGGTCACCATTGCAGTAGCGTTGCCCGGCTCCATGCGCGCATGGGCGAGATACGGCACCACATAGGTCGCCTCGACGGTCTTGGCGGCCCTGCTCTTGGCGTCTTGATAACTTCCACCTTCCTCGACAACGACCGTGCCCGGCTTGTCCAGGGCCTCGGAATAGGCCTGTAGTATGTCCTCGGTCGTACGATGGCCGTTGGGACCCACATCCCATTCGATCGGCATGAGATCGAGTGCGGTCTTGGCGCGCCACCAGGTGTCGGCTACGATCGCAACTCCCCCGCTGACATAGCCCTTGCCGCCGAACTTGACCGCCGAGTGGATTCCCGGTCGGTTCCTAATCGCATCGAAGTCATAGCTTTTGACAGTACCTCCGAATACCGGACACGCCTTGACGGCGGCGTAGAGCATGCCGGGCAGCTCCACATCAATGCCGTACATCGCCCTCCCGGTGACCTTCAGCGGGATATCAAGATTCTTCTGTTCCGTCCCCATCAGGGTAAACTGGTCCGGACCCTTGATCTTGATCTTCGAAGGATCGGGCAACGTGATCTGCGCAGCTTTCGCCGCGACAATCCCATAAGTGGTGCGCCGGCCGCTGGCCGGATGGGTGATGATGCTATCCTTGGCCACCAGTTCCGAACTTGGCACACCCCACATGTGGCTGGCGGCGAGCAGCAGCCGTTCTCGCGCTTCGGCTCCGGCCAACTGCAGGTAATAGCGGCTTTCCCGCACTGAGCCGCTGTTGTTGGTATTCATCCGGCGATAGACACCATTTGTAGAGGTGCCGGGACCCAGATTGACGGTTTCGCCTGCACCGTCGCGGTTCCAGGGATCGTTACCCCCCGGGATCGCCAAGGTCCATTCCGGCGCCGGCTCAGTGAAATTGCGATGGACCGAGGCATATTCGGCTCGCACCTTGCCCCAGTCGCACTGCAATTCTTCCGCCACCATCATCGAGCAGGAGGTGAAGACGCCGGTACCCATCTCGGTCTGAGCGACCCGGATGGTGACGGTATCGTCGGGCGCGATCGTCAGCCACGCATTGATTTCAGGCACCATGGCATCGCGATACCACGGCGCTCCCGTCATCTGTGCTCCGGCTGCCGCCTCCGCTTTGGTCATCGGCAAGTGGAAGCCGAGCACCATGGCGCCGCCGATCGCGGCGGTGTGGGTCAAGAAGCTGCGGCGATCCATTTCCGCAAGGGAGCCTGTCTCGATTTTGGTCCTCATCGCCGGTCCTCCCTAAGCCTGCAGCTCGGCCGCACGATGCACGGCTTTGCGGATGCGCGGGTAGGTGCCGCAACGACAGATGTTCGTCATGTTGGCAGTGATGTCTGCATCGGTCGGGTTCGGCTTTTTCTTCAAAAGCGCGACCGCCGCCATGATCTGCCCTGACTGGCAGTAGCCGCATTGCGGTACGTCGTATTCGATCCATGCGAGCTGCACCGGGTGGGTGCCGTCGGCCGACAGCCCCTCGATGGTGGTGATCGCCTTGCCGACCGCGTCCGCCACTGGAGTCATGCAAGACCGCGTTGCCTGGCCCTCGATCAGAACGGTGCAGGCGCCGCACTGCGCGATGCCGCAGCCGAATTTGGTTCCCGTGAGTTTCAGCGAGTCGCGAATGACCCAGAGCAAGGGGGTGTCGGGCTCGACATCCACCGTGTGAGCCATGCCGTTCACAAGAAGCGAGATCGACATATCAATTCCCTCCATGTTTTCCTGATGCAACCAGAATGTTCGGCGCCCCGGAGCGGTGAAACGAAGTCTGCGGCGAAAATCGACATCGATCCACTGCAATCGACAGCGCGGCCGGTCTCAGCGCGATCGGGTGCCGTCGTCGAACAACAGCTGGTTGTATTCGGCACGCAAGCCGTTTCTTCCATCGGTTCGTCCACGCTGTTGCAGTGATTCTCCTTCCTGCCGCCACTGCAGAAGGTGGTGAAGCTTACAGATCGGCTATCACTCTGCTTTGTTGGCCTCCGAAATGAGCGGCATCTGGTCCAGGCCTTACATTCGCGAGAGCGAAGTGTGATCCGACATAACCCGGCACAACAAATTCTTACGCGGGGGCGAGCTTCATCAGGGCAAGCGCGGCCCGCCCATTGTGACCGTAGGGATTACCAAGCGCCTCCAGATTTGTCGCGTGAGTGTAGCTCGGCGCTGCGATCAACTGCACAGGCTTTCCGGCAGCCCTCACTGCAGCAGCGAAATCGCGGCTCTGGCGTTGAAACTCGGGCGTCTCGAAGGTGCCATAACTCAGGACGATCGGCGAGTTGAGCTTCTCAATATGGCGTTGCGCGCTCATGGACTCGATGATTGCGTCGGGGAAATCCACATTGCGGCGACGAGACGAAAGTCCTACCGGCGCCAATTCATAGAGTCCGCTCATTGAAAGCCCCCCCTTCACCACCGTCGCCGGGAGGCCGAAGTCCTTCTCCCAATCTCACGTAATGTGCGCCGGCGGTGACAAACATTTCAGCCGCAAAGCCGAAGTTCTTTGCTTCTTGGCTGATCCAGTTGCCGCCATGGATCATCACGAAAATGGGTGCTCTCGGCTGATTGGTCCGATAGATATCAAGCTTTTCGATTTCCGTCGGTCCGTAGGCAACCCGCTGTGGCACACCAATGCGGGCACGCATCGCCTCGCTGTTTGAGGCGAGACGCGCATAGGTCTGCCTCCCGAGCGGTTCGTAAGCAGTCTGGTCGTAGGCAGCATCGAGTTCAAGTTGGTCATATCCGGCAAAAACCTCCGGACCTTTGCGATGATCGGGGGGGCCCGAGGCGGCATTCCTCCGCAAGGGCAGGGCTGCCAATTACCGCGGCTGCAGTGCCGACGATCGCCCGCCGCGAAAGCGCCATTGGACGTGAAGCATCGTTTGGCATAAACGCTCCCCTCGCTGAGAAGGATGATTTCCGATTATTTTTCATTGTCGCTCTTTGTACCGATCATGAAACACAGGATCCAGCCCGCCCGTTCGGGACCGGAGTGAAAGAAGCACGCCCGCGCATCAATTGGGTGTAATTGCCGTCACATCAATCTCGACCATCATCTCGGGAAAGGCGAGGGCGGCCACCCCGATCAGCGTGTGGACGGGCAGCGGCGCTGCGCCGAAGTTTTGACCGAGGCATTGGCCATAGACGACGCGGTTCTTCATGTCAGTGAGGTACGAGGTGATCTTGACCACGTCGTTCATGTTGGCGCCGTTTGCTGCCAACACACGCTTGATCTTGTCGAAGGCATACTCGCACTGCGCGACGAGATCGCCATGGTGGCGGATATTTCCGCGCGGGCCATTCTCATCCTCAGCGCCCACGCCAGCGAGGAAGACCATCGTGCCGCGGCCGAACCCCTTCACGGTGACGGCCTCGGAGAAGAGGCCCTTTGTCCAAGCGCTGTGGTTGAACTCCTTCTTTTCGAAAGAAGGCGGCGAGGTCTGTTGTGCGGCAACGGGCAAGATGACTACGGACATGATCGCGGCGATGATGAGAGCGATGTAACAACTTCGCATAGGGGGCTCCAAGGATTGACCTGTGACTTTGGATCTCACCATCAAAATCGCGCAGAGTTACGAACGGACCAAATCGGTTCGCAATTGAAGCGTCAGTGTTCTTAATTCCTCGAGAAGCTGTCGCAAGGATTCAAGTGTCGGCTGATGAATGAGCCCGCTCGCGCCGTCGAACTTGTCCTTGGCGTTGTTGATGTCCACGTGGGGCATGTTGACCAGCATAATGTTCAGTGAAACGCAGACGTGACGAAAATGAAACTGGCCCCTTGCCGTACCTAGCGGACTCACGGAAGCGCCTAAAACGGCGCAGGACTTGCCGTTCGCAGGGGGATTTGGGGGACGCGACAGCCACTCCATCGCATTTTTCAAAGCACCCGACAGAGAGAAATTGTATTCGGGGACGGCAAAGATCAGCGCTTCCGCAGCCGCAACCTTGTCCCGGAATTCCTGGACGCTGTCAGGCACACCGTTTTTCTCGACATCCGCGTTGTAGAACGGCAGCGCCGTCAAATCCGCTATGCTGAAGGTCATGCCTTCTGGGAGGAGTGGTGCAATTGCGCGTAGCGCGCCGGAGTTATAGGATTGCTTGCGCAGACTCCCAGAAATGCCGAGCAGCCTAATCGAAGTTGGAGCGCTCATACAGCTCTCCCGAGCGGCAAGCGGCGCCGTCAGACTTTCGAGATTTCGAATACGGAAGGATGGAAAATCTCTTCGGCTGTCAACTTGCGCGTCGCCAAGCCTTGCTCGAACGAGTAACGCGCCAGAGTTTCGATGTCCTTCGCATTTTCGGCGATGCCGTAACGCCAGAAATCTTCAGACATGAGCCGGCTCGCTTCCTGGAGATAAACCTCCGGCCAAGGAAGAGTGATCTTGGTCGCCGACATCTCCCTCATTTCATTGATCGCGATTTTCTTTGCCTGACAAAAGGCCTTATACACCGTTCCCGGCAACCACGGATATTGCTCGACCAGCTTCGTCCTGATCCCGACAACGTGCATGATCGGGAACATTCCAGAACGTTTGTAGTAGTCCATCTCGACCTCCCGATAATTCGGGAACATCAAGCCGATATTGGGTACACGATTAACGAACGAAGAGATTTCGCGTGCGCTGAACACGGCGTCGAGCTCTCCGTCAACGAGCATTTTGTTCAGGGTCTTGTCAGGCCCAATCGGCTGCAAGTCGATCCTGCCGCCGAGCTTGAGGGGCGTCCGCTCGTCACGACCCGGCTCTTCCTGGCCACCGGTCCGCCAATGAATGTCGGATGGCTCTACGCCATATTCTTCCTTGAATATGCCGCGCATCCAGACGTTGGCGGTCTGTTGGTATTCCGGCAGACCGACCAGCTTGCCCTTCAAATCGGCGGGGCCGCGAATATTGCGATCCGTCCGGATATAGATCGCCGAATGTCGGAAATGTCGTGACACGAATGCCGGGATCGCAATGTAGGGATAAAGGCCTCGCGAGATCGTCATCAGGTAGCTGTTGAATGATAACTCTGCGACGTCGAAATCGTGATAGCGAAACGCCCGGAAGAACAACTCTTCGGGATCGAGCGGGAGATAAGTGACCTCGCATCCGTCGACACGCACGCGTCCGTCCTTGATCGGACGGGTCCGATCGTACTCCGCGCAGGCGATCGTGATCGGTACCAGCTTGGACATACGGCGAGTTTGCGATTGCAGTGACATTTCAGCTTAACGGCAGGAGGCGCAATGTCAATCGTCCTTCAGGCAATGGCGAAGGGGTTGCCATCCCGCGGCCGACACGGCGTCTGGAACCGTAATGGGACCTCGCGGCGCTCCCGTGAGGAGCGCAACAGGGCGAGAACAGCCTCGACGGTCGCCCTTCCCCAGTGCGGGTCGTGAACGCAGGGACGCCCTTCCCTGACTGCCGTCCACAGCGCATCGAGCGCGTCGCCTTGACCGGGCCGGCCCGGTCCGGTCGGCACCGCGAGTTGACGAGTGCCTTCGATGCCATTGATCGTCACGCCGTTGGGGGAAAGCCGCAGGTCACCGCGTTCGCATGTTGCGACGATCAAACCGAAATGCGGAAGGTGCGGCTGCTCGTCAGGAAGGCTACGTGCGCCATAGCCGAGGCTTCGATGCGCCTCCACCTCGTTTTGTCGGACTTGAAAGGCGCGGCGGGTTTCTCCGTGGCGGCCCGGCTCCTTGGACGCGCCGCCCTCGGCAATCCAGTGGTGCCACTCGTCGCTATCGAAGAAATCGTAGGCGCTGTAGACGAGCGTCGCCGCCGCGCCGTCCTCGAATTCGAGAAAGGCGGCGCAATGACCGGGAAACGGGCGCTCACGATCGAGGCTGCCTACGTTGGCGCGTATGCTTGTCACGAGGCCGCCGCCGAGCAGCCGGGCGATTTCGATCTGGTGGATCACCTGGTTGAAGGCAATGCCGCCGGCTGCCGGGTCCACGAATTCGTCGTGGCGATGTGGGCGCAACAGGAAATCATTGTAGTTGAAGCTCAGAATCATCCCAAGCCGCCCGACCTCGCGGCTTTCTATGACGGCCCGCATGTAGCGGATGCTCGGATCGAAAGCATGAGTGTGTCCGACGATGACGCGCAAACCCGTCCGTTCCGCAACATCGATGACCCGGTCGCAATCAGCGATTGTCAAGGCAAGCGGCTTCTCAACGAGGACATGCTTGCCGCGCTGCAAGGCCTCGATGGCCTGCTGCGCATGATGGTGGTGCGGAGAAGCGATGTAGACCGCCTCGACTGATGGATCGCGGCAGAGGTCGCCGAAGTTTTCGTAGGTCCGTCCGCCAAAATTGCGAGCAAAAGCCTGGCGCGGGCGCTCAAGCGGGTCCGTCGCGGCACTCAGGACGAAGCGGGGATGTGACGCCGCAGCGCGGATCATGAATGCGCCTGCGAGACCAAGACCGGCTATTCCAAGACGTATCGGGGAGGCCGGGCCTTCGGTCCGGGCGGGCACAGACCGGGCGTCACCCGGAAGAGTCAAAGAATCATACTCAGGGCGCCGTCGAGGAGCGTCGATTGGTCGAGGCGCACCAGCCTCCGCATCAGTCGCCACTGTACGCCATCCCTCCGAAGGACGTCCTGCCGCTCGGCGCTGTAAAATCTGCCTTCCGGAATGTTGCGGCGGGAACGGTAGGCGAGAATGTAAGATGCGGCGGCAAATTCCCCTTCAGCCGCACCGGAATAGGCGTCGATATTCGAGACAAATCGACGTGCGAGGGAGGGAGGATTTTCGGCCCGCGTAAGTCGTGGATTGGAAATCTGATCGATCCGCGATTTAAGGCCCACCATCGTCTCGTCAACGATCGCATAATCCATCTCGTCGGTGCCGGCATCGCGCACGACCCGTGCCGTCACGCGATAGTGAATATCCTCGCCGAGCAGGCCAAGCCAATCGGCATATTGCCGACCATCCAGCAGGGCGGCCTCGCGAAAGAGAAAGCGCTGGATTTCATGGAAGATATCGCTGCCGACCGGCTGCGCTCTGCCGCTGTTCATTGGTTTCAAGCCGATACTGTCGACGAAGCTTTCATGCAACGGTCCCACTGCCTCATGAATTCGAGCTGCGCGACTTCGGTGTCCGCAGGGCGGAAAATGCGGCCCGGCCCGTTTCGATTGGTCTCGGGCGAATTCATGTATGGGAGCGCCGTATGAAAGCTGTAGGGGAATTTCCGGGCGATTGGATTATTGCTCGCGAACGTGGCGGAAGCCCACAATTCCAGGTCATCCTGTTCGAATACACCAGCGGCACCGAAATTGTGGAATCCGCTGCGCAGCACCGCAGCCTTGTAGTCCGGCGTCGCTTCACGTTCCGCCATCACCCAACTCAGGACCTCCATCTCGGTGCCGCTGACCGGGCGCCATTGCCGCAGAATGATCGCCTTCTGCGCTGGGCCGACCTGCGTTTCAATGAACGATAGATTGGGAAAGATCGTTCCGACGATGACCCGAAGCCGGTCAAGCAATTGAAACTGCTCGAGGGGGAGCGTGTTGCGGTAGGCCTCCCGCATTTCGCGCGGATGGGTCTGGTACGCCTCGGATGGAAGCCCGGGGGCAAGATAGGTAAGCGTGCAGCCGTGACCCCGATCGGTAACGACTTGAAAGCTGTTTTCCGCGGCCGTGGCAAAGCCCGCCCTCGCAGCCCGCACCGGGTCAAGCGTCAGCGGCCCCACATGCGTCGTCAAAATGTGCTGACTGTCGCCTACGAAGTTGAGGGCGCCGATTTTCCAATTTGCCTTGGCTCTCCAGCGATGCGGCGGTGCAAGCACCTCCATGCCGCCGGGGGAGCGGGCAAGAAACGGATCGATGTACCACGCGATCTCACCAAGATAGTCGCTCAGTGGCGGTACATTCGGATCCCAGCTGCCAAAGATCATTCCCTTATGCGTTTCGAGGCGGGGTACCGGAACGAGCCAAACTGCGAACGATCGAAGCCGTCAGGAAAATGTCGATCGAAGGTTGTCGTGATCAGTCTGCCGTTACGCTCGTAGGTCCAGCCGTGATACGGACAGACGAAATGGCGGATGCGACCGGAGTCCGCCCGGCACAGTTCCGTTCCGCGATGGCGGCAGCTGTTCAGATGCGCGTGGACGCCGCCGTCGTCATTGCGCACCAGGATCGTCGGCGCGCTGCCGAGTGTTCTGCAGACGAAATCGCCAGCCGCAGGAATTTCCGGACTCGTGCGCCAAAAATATCCAGCTACGTTCGAAGATGCGTTCGAGTTCGGCACGGAAAATATTCTCATCGACGAAAACGTCGCGGCTGACCAGACCACGTCCCGCGTCGACCCAGTTCTGCGCTTGCATACTCGAAAACGGCGGAGCCATGATCTTCACGGTGAAATATCACTGATGCTTCAAAGCTAGTCGATCTGCCCCGGCCATGCAAGTTACGGCCTGACCGAGCGTCGGCCCGCTGAGGAAATAGGAGGTCGCGGCCGGCCCTTCCTGTTTCCGGCCGGGGACGATAACACTGGTTGGGGAAAAGAGCCCGGTTCGAGCTTTCCATGAAGGGTTTGGTTGCGCCGAAAAACATGGTTACGGATGCCGGCGTCGAGCGCAGGCAGGAACGGTCTTCTGTTTCGCTGCGCGAGAAAGCCTATGAAACGATCAAGCTCCGTATCATCACTTGCGCCTCGAAGCCTGGGGAATACATCAACGAGTTGCAGCTCTCCGCTGCGGTCGGCATCGGTCGCACACCTGTCCATCAGGCACTTGACCGTCTGATGCTGGAAGGCCTGATCGAGATCATTCCGCGCAAGGGCGCGATCGTCAGGCCGTTTCGTCTCAACGAGGTCCTTCAGACTGCCGAAGCACGCCTCGTGAATGAAGCGTTTTGCGCGAGGCTCGCGGCAGAACGGGTAAGCGACCTCAGCATCGCCAGGCTCGAGGACGTCCTCACCGAGACTGCCCATTGGGTGCCGCTGCGCAATGTCGAAAAGCTTGCGCTTCTCGATCGCACGTTTCACCGGGAATTGGCCCGCGCAGCCCAGAACCCCGCGCTCGCCGACCTGCTCAAAAACCTGCACGAACGCTCGCTGCGATTCTGGTTCGTTTCTCCCCGGTATGCCTGATCGATATGAACAGGCACGAAAACAGCATGAAAAAATTCTCGCCGCGATCCGCGGACGTGATCCGGATGCGGCTGAGACCGCGATGCGCGCCCATATCGAATCGCTTCGGGAAAGCGTGTCTCGGCTGTTATGAATCTACTCGGAGTTCTTCGCTGGCGACCGCAGGGAACGGCGTGCCGAGTCTTCGCTCGGAGTGATAATCAAACAGCCAAATTACCATGCAGTGTGCTGCCAAACCAGCTCACGGGCCTAGAACTGGCGCGCGACGCTCTTGCGAAATGCTTCCACGTGGCTGCTCATGGCGCCTGCCGCCCCGTCGGCATCGTGTTTTTGAACAGCGGCCAAAATGGCTTCGTGCTGCTCCTGAAAACTGTTGTGGTGATCAGGTGTCGTAAAGGAGATGTACCAGAATCGCAGTGACCGCTCGTTTAGCTTGCGGACCAACTCGGCCAGCTCGCTGTTCTTGGTCGATCGCGCCAGTGTCAAATGAAAGTCGCGGTCGAGCAGCATCATCGCCTGAATGTTCCGGTCCAAGATAGCCTTGCGACCCCCGGCTGGCAATGGAGTGAAGCTGCGCGATGTCTGCATCATCGGCGCGTTCTGCCGCGAGCCGCGCGCAATAGGCTTCGTTCACCTGGCGCACGTCGATCATCTGCAGGACGTCGCTCAGGATCACCGGCTTGACGATCACCCCCTTGCGCGGAATGACGTCGACCATCTCCTCGAGCATCAGCCGATCAAGCGCTTGATGGACGGGTGTCCGCCCAAAGCCGAGAAGCTCGGCGACCGAGGCCTCGTTGATGCACTCGCCGGGTTTGAACTTGCAGGTAATGATGCGGTGCTTGATCGCCTCGTAGGCTGCGTCTCGCAAGGATTGGCGTGCTGCCCGGCGCCTTGGCGCAGGCCCCCGGGGTCTATGCCCGCGCGACACAGCCTTGTTCTTCAAAGGCGACTTCATTTGTTCGCAAACCTCATTAACCGCCAAAAACCAAGCCCTTCTGGTATGTGACGGGTTTTGCCAAGTCAATTCGTAGAAGCCTGCCGAGGACACCGGCCTAAGGGGGTGTTGAATGACAAGCGGTGGGTACCTCAACCCTTGCTTTCGGCCCTCACGTGGACCTCTGACTTGAAATGTCGCCACAGTGCCGCATACGCCTCGTCGAAGCCCGGTTGAAGGTAGATTTCGAACACGTTCCGCGGACGCGAGAGCGGCACGTCGTAGATTTCCTTGATGCGCCCTGGCCGTCGGGTCATGACCACAATCTGGTCGGACAGCGTGATGGCCTCGACGAGATCGTGTGTAATGAAGAGCATCGTGGTCAGCTTTTCGCGCCACAGTTCGAGCAGTTCGTTGTGCAGTTCCATGCGGGTCTGGGCATCCAGGGCGCCGAAGGGTTCGTCGAGCAAGACCACCGACGGCTCGTAAATGAGCGTTCTGGCGATCGAGGCGCGTTTCTGCATGCCTCCCGAGAGCTGGGAGGGGTAGTGGTGTTCGAAACCTTCGAGGCCGACAAGACGCAGCCAATGAAGGGCCTTCTTGCGACGCTCCGCGGCAGCAATGCCGCGCACCGCCAACGGGAACTCCACATTGCCGAGCGTGGTCAGCCAGGGAAACAGGTTGCTGTCCTGGGTGACGTAGCCGACATCGGTATTCAGGGAATTTATGGTGGTTCCCTTATAAATCACTCGTCCGCCTGAAGCGGTCGTCAACCCGGATGCGAGGCGAAGCAATGTCGTCTTGCCGCAACCGGATGGACCGACCACCGTTGTAATCTTGCCTGGCATCACGTCGAAGCTGACACGATCGATGGCCGGAACGTCGCGATCCGTGCCCGCGAATACGACGCGGACATCTTCAAAGCGGATCGCCGGAGACATGTTCGCATCGTCCACGTCCCGGATCGCGCGCGCATCGTCTCGTCGCAGCGGCATCGTCCTTCTTCCGCCTACCTCGCGGCAAGATACGGTGCCGGACCGTTCAAGCGGCGAATTTGTTGGTCCATAACTCTCCTTCCTGCGTCGGCAAGGGCGAAGCAATCATCTTGGCTTCGACGGATACCGCAATGTTGTTCTCCCACATCTTCTGTGTCATGCGGCATCCCCGCGGATAGCTGTCCTGGTCTCGTTCCAGCGAGCGCTCGATTGCCTTTGCCGGTACGCCCGGGAACTGCTGCTTGAGCACATCCACGACTTGGCCGAAGTTCGTGTGAAACATGTCGTTGGCTTCGCCAAGGGCCCGGGTGATGCCGCGCACAGTCTCCGGTTGCTCGTTCGCCAAAGCAGGGGCAACCAGCGCAACCGTGTAGGGGAACTCTCGAAAAATCGGCACTTCCCGGGCGCAATCGAGGAACAGCTCGCCGTAGCCCTCAAGCGCAACCTGATCGGCCTCCGGTGCATCGCCGACCGTGATGTCCACCTGGTTCGTTCGCAGCGCTGCCATACGCGCGGCACCGAATCCGACCGCCAAAATCTTCATGTCGCGTTCGGGGTCGATCGCATTGGCGCGAGCAAGATACCGCGTGTATTGCGCCGGCCCACCACCAATCGTGGACGCGCCGATCCGCGCTCCCTTGAACGCTTTGAGCTTGTCGGCAAGCGGGCTCGTCGGCGAAAGACCGACCCGGCCCATCCAGTCGTTGCGCGCCGTGAACTGCATCGCCAGCGACCCTGTGAAGGCGCCGATCGCCAGTGTCTTGATGCCCCGTTCCCAGCCGACCACCGGATCGCTTGATGCAACCCCCGCGAAACCGGCCTCACGATTGGTCAGGGCCGCCATGGAGAGTGGTCCGCCCTGCACCTGCTTGAGTTCGGCTGCGACGCCGTGCCTGGTCCACAGCCCCAGGCGATCGGCAATAAAGATCGCCGAAAACGAGAGACCGGGCGCAGCATAGACCCCTTTCACGCTTGCCGGGCTGCGGGTTTGCCCGTGCGCGGGAAAGACGGTGAATGGAGCTGTCACCCCGACCGTGCCAATTGCAGCACCAATAGCCTTTACGACACCGCGCCGTCCGATCATGTCGTCACCCTCAGCTTCGGGGTACCGGCTCTGCCGCCCCTAGAGTTGCACGGTCTGACTTCCAGCTTTTCGCCAGCGGATCACCCTTGCCTCGATCGCATTGAGGAGGAAGTTTGCGAGAAAGACGATGGCGACAAGAATGATGATGCCCGAGAACAGCGCCGGGGCATCGTAGGTTTGCGATGCGTACAGGATGAAGTAGCCAAGACCCTCATTCGATCCGATGTACTCGCCGATAACCGCGCCAATGACGGCATATGGGACCGCCGTCTTCAGTCCGAGGAAGATCTGGTGCGCGGATGCGGGCAGAATCACACGAAAGGTGGCCTGCGGCCACGACGCCCCCATCAGGCGCGCCAGGAGGACCAGTTCTTCGTTGAGCGACAGCAGGCCGGAATAGGTGTTGAAGAACACGAGAAAGAAGCTTGCGAGAAAGACCACTGCAATTTTCGATGCGATGCCAAGACCGAGCCAGACGATGAAGACCGGCGCCAGCGCAATCTTCGGAATGCTGTAGAGGCCCATAATGTAAGGTTGGAGCGCCGCCGACAGAAATCTGGAACGTCCGAGCACGAAGCCCAGAAGTCAGTCCGAACATTGCGCCGAGCCCATAACCGATGCCAATCTCCGTCAGCGTGACAGCTATGTGGCGATAAATCTCATTGCCGCGCAGGAGATCTAACAGTTTGGCAATGACCAACGTCGGCCGGCTGAAATATGGCAGCGCGTCGTCCGACACTGCAAACTGCCATAAGCTCAGGATGACAACGAGTATTCCGATCTGCACCAGTAGAATGGCGAAAC
This sequence comes from uncultured Alphaproteobacteria bacterium, assembly GCA_963844635.1. Classification (GTDB taxonomy): domain Bacteria; phylum Pseudomonadota; class Alphaproteobacteria; order Rhizobiales; family Xanthobacteraceae; genus JAJPKK01. The sequence goes on along the minus strand of CAWJPD010000003.1, from coordinate 481,129 downwards.
CGCCCGACCAAAACCGGCGCCGTGCACCGGTCCTTTTTAAGTAAGCCTCAGCGGTGATCATGTGCGTACCGCTCGTGTACACTCAATTCGCGGCTCGGCCATACAAAATTCCGTTCTCCTCCATGATCTCGTAGACCCGGATACGGAACCCGGGGCAATTGACGCCCTTCCCATCCGATAACCGGTATGTAAAGGCGTGCAGGAAACAGCGGATCATCGTGTCATTGGATACGAGTTCGGCGTTCATCAGGGTTGCCTGCATGTGTGGACAGCTGCGCTGTACGCCGCGAAATCCCGTCTTGGCGCGAAATACGATGATGCCTTCACCGGCAATGCTTGCGCGCGCCGGAAACTTCGTCGCTTCGGGATGCAGTCCCGCAAGCGTTTGCCATGGCCCCTGCGTCGCCTTAGGAGAAGCTGCGGATGTTTCGGCCTGAGCGGCGGAAGGGTCGAAGGGAGCCGACATGCTCATGCCGCCATTGTCTGCTCGCGGGCGATCTCGCGCAACCGCCGAAGGGCGAACGGGCGCTCGAGCCGCAGCAGCAGCAGCCCGATCTGCATCGTGAAGGCCTGATCCAGGAAGCACGCGTACACCGCCCGGAGCGCATCCTTGAGCGGCAGTTCCTGTTCCGCACGGATATGATGGAAAACGTCCTGAAGCTCGAGAGCCTTCTCGATGTCCAAACGTTCGGCGGAGGCCAGTTCCCAGTCGACTGCTGACAGGTTTTCCGCAAGAGCGGCAAGAAAGTCACGCTGGCGTTTGGAAAGCCGCTCGGCCGCGGCAGGGACATGATCCTCGGCGATCTGGAGGAACCAGTTGCTTTCGTCCTGAGCTAGGACCATGTCCGCCAAGAACGCTTCGCCGCGCTTAAAGGTCCTGACGGGGACAATTTGCTTCTCGGCCTTCCGGCTCAGGCCATAGCAGTCGCCGATCTCAAAAGCGCCGGACTCGACCCGGAACACCGTGATGTCCGCAGGCAGTCCGGGCTTCAGACTGCCGGCGCGATCGATAAGCGACAGGGCCTTGGCGGGATTGATCGTCACGCGCTCAATCACCTGGGGCAGGTTCATGCCGAGCCGGAGCATCGCGCCCATCACATTCGCGAGAGACTTGGTCGGACGCACGACGTTGAACTGCTGCAGATCGGAGCTGATGGTATGGGGGACCAGATCCTGGGCGAATGCCTTTTCCGCTACCTCCCAGGAGAAATTGTAGCCACCGAAGCCGAGGTCAAAAAGCACGCCCTTGCGCTCCGCCTCCCGGACTACCGGAAGCACCTTGCCCTCGCTGTCGATCACCCGGCCAAGATTGGCGTGATAAAGATGGGTAATCATGTCGCCGGCTTCGGCAATCCGAAACGCTTCCGGCGCCAGCAGGTGCTTTGGGTTCTGCATCTGGAATTCGCCGATATGCATGTAGAGCGGCAGCTCCAGGATCTGCGCGAGCCCTTTTGTCAGGTTGAGCGTGCCGGGACCATAGTCGCCGATCGCGTTGCACTTGATATAGCGGAGCATGTCGCGATGCTCGGCGGCAAAATCTACCCAGCGCGTGATCGGCACTTCTCCGAGGGTGCGGACATTCCCTTCGATAAAATTGAGGCCGAGCAGGCCCATCGGGCGAATGAACGCGCCGGCATACAGGCTGGTCTTGAGATCGCCCATCAGTTCGATGAACTGGTCAAGCACTCCGATGCCGGGACCACCTGCATCGACAAAAGTCGTCACGCCCTGATAGACGCCGACGGTGTCTGGGTCCGCGAAGCCGAGCGTACCGTAAGCGTGAACGTGGATATCGATCCAGCCGGCGCTGAGATAGCAGTCCGATACGTCGATAATTTTAGTATCCGATGCGACCTCGCCGTCGCCGACAAATGCTATGTTGCCGTTGGCGACATGCACATCTGCAATACGATCGATCCCCTGCTCGGCATCCAGCACATGCGCCCCTCTCAAGACGAAAGAATCGCTTGCGGACGTCATGAAAGATGCTCCTTGCGATGTCGCCCATTTAAATTACAGTGAAACATCACAGACCTTGCAAGTCAACGTCGCGACCACCGTCGTCGTGTCGCGTCCGCAACGAGTGACCGATGCTGCGGGACCCGGGCCGCTACGATTATTGGCCTCTTGTCGATCGACCGTTCGATTCGGTGGCCAGATGGCGCGCGGGTCGCATTCTGGGTCGCGCCGAACGTCGAATTCTACGAGATGGATCCGCCGGGTGGGCAGGGCCGGCCGGTATGGGGCCGTCCGCATCCGGATGTCCTAAACTATTCACTGCGCGACTACGGCAACAGAGCCGGATTTTGGCGGATGATGGAGGCGCTCGAGAGCTTCGGGGTGCGCGCCAGTGTGTCACTGAACGCGGCCGTGTGCGATCACATGCCCGATATCGTGGACGAATGCCTGCGATTGAAATGGGAATTGTTTAGCCATGGCGTCTACAACACGCGGCTGATCACCGGCATGAGCGAAGACGAGGTCCGGCAGGTGATCCGTGACAGCGTGGAGACGATCAAGCGTCACAGTGGCGAAGACGTTGCCGGCTGGCTTGCTCCCGCCATCAGCGCGACCGAAACCTTCTTCGATCTGCTGCCCGAGTTCGGCATCCGCTACACCCTCGACATGGTGCCGGATGACCAGCCGATTCCGATCAAGTCGCGGGGCGGCGCGCTCATATCGATCCCCTACTCCACCGAAATCAACGACGTCCGGGTGATGGGGGTTCGCGGCTATCCTCCCGAGAAATGGGCCGCGATGATTAAAGCCTGTTTCGACCAGCTCTATCGCGAGGGAGCCGACAACGGCATGGTGGTTTGCATGCCGCTCCACCCGTTCGTGATCGGGCAGCCGCACCGCATCGCAGCACTATACGATGTTCTCCAGCACATCACTTCGCACCGCAAGGTCTGGCTCGCGACTGCGCGCGAAATCGCCGATTGGTACTACCTGCACTACTACGAAGCGGCTCTCCGCTTTCGGCCCGCGCCGAAGGCGGCCCGCATATGACCGCGGATCGCTTGCGCTATCCGCGTCGTCGCCGCGGCCTCGACCATGATTGGTTTGCCCATGAACCGACCCTCGGGCGCCAGCCGATCTTGTGGCCCGCACGGTGTCGCATCGCCCTCTGGATTACCGTGCCGGTCGAATTCTTCCCCCTGAACGCGACTGAGCCGCCGGTGCGCCCTTTGGGCACGCTCGATCGGGGCTACCCCGACTATTGGAGCTTCAGCAACCGGGACTACGGGCTCCGCATCGGCATCTTTCGCATCATGCGGGTGCTGGATCGTCTGGGGCTGCGCGCCACCGCGGCAGTCAATGCCGCTGTTGCGACCAACTATCCGCGCGTGCTGGACGAACTGCTACAGCGCGAATGGGAAGTCATGGCGAGTGGCATGGACATGGGCCAGCCGCATCACGGTCGGCTTTCGGTCGAAGATGAGCGTCAGCTCATCGGGTCTGCGCACGATTTGCTTGCGACCATGACGGGAAAGAGGATCGCTGGATGGCATTCTCCCGGCCACTCGCAGTCGGCGCAAACGCTGCCGCTCCTGGCCGAGCGCAATTTCGCGTACGTCGCCGATTGGGCAAACGACGATATGCCATACGTGATCTCCACTTCGGCCGGACAACTCGTTGCGATGCCTCTAACTTATGAGTGGTCCGATCGTGTCCTGCTCGTCCATCACAATCTTTCGGTAGAGGAGTACGAGCTCCAGGTCCTGCATGCCTTCCATCGTCTTCACGCGGAAGCCGGCCAATTCGGTGACGGCCGCATTCTCTCGCTTTCGGTTTCACCATGGGTTATCGGCTACCCGCATCGCATTTCCGCGCTCGAACACGTGCTTACGAGCATCATGGAGGTCGGTTCGGTTTGGTCTGCAACCGGGGCGGAGATCGTCGCTGCCTTCAAATCTCAAGTCGCAGGAGCCTGAGGCACAGCCCTCTGGTCCGGTCTATCCAGTGTTTTCCTGAAGGTCGTTTGAACCCCCGGGAAACAAGTGGGGCAAATTTCAGCCAAAGGTGTACCGGGAAAGTGTCGGGCGGCTTGACTTGGAAGTTCGATCAACAGTCCGATCTCCCTTTGGATTTCCTGCCCGGCTGAAGGTGCCCTTTAGCGTCTTGAGACCGACATAGCGTGACGCGGTCGAGCGCCGAGCATCTCTGCGAATGCCGCGATCGGAGAAGGCGGCGAGCTTGCATCGTTCATTCAAGAGGCGCAATTCGGGCGTGGCGACAAGGCTGGTTGCCCCACGACCCGACTCATTTTGACCGGCGTGGCTGGATCAGATGCCGAGATAGCGGGACTTGACCTCTTCGTTTACCCACAGCGCCTCCGGAGGGGCGGAGTAGACAACCTTTCCCCTGCTCATCACGTGCACGTAGTCGATGAGCTTGATGGCGAGCGCGGCGTTCTGCTCGACCAGCAGAATGGACACGCCCTCTTGCTTCAGCTTGGTGATGGCCTCGCACACGGCCTGAATGATGATCGGAGCCAATCCCTCCGATGGTTCATCCATGATCAGGCAGTCGGGGTTGGTCATCAGTCCGCGTCCGATCGCGAGCATCTGCTGCTCGCCGCCCGACAGCGTGCTCGCGCGCTGGTGCCGCCGTTCCTCGAGTTGCGAGAACATGGCGTATACGCGCTTCAGGTTCCAGCCGCGGCGCCCTGCGCTGCGCTCGGCGACCAGGAGGTTTTCCTCGATGCTCAGGGAGGGAAAGACACGCCGGCCCTGCGGCACGAGGCCAATGCCCCTGCGCGCAATGTCGAACGACGAGGCGAGCGTCACGTCGGCGCCCTTGAAGATGATCTTGCCGCGCCGCGGCGGGTTGAAGCCGACAATCGCATTGACGAGCGTCGTTTTGCCGGCGCCGTTGCGGCCCAACAGGCCCAGGATTTGCCCCTCTTCGAGCTGCAGCGAGAGCCCCTGGAGAACGTAGGCATTTCCGTAATAACTATGAATGTCGCGAATCTCCAGGATGGCCATCACCCGGTACCTGCACCTGACCGCGACCGTTTCGTTTTGCCTCGACCGACATCCCCGACGCAACGCATCGGCGCACCGCGAGAGCTGATCTGGCTGCTCGCTCAGCCGGTTCCGAGGTATATCTGCTGGACTTTGCCGCTGCCGCGAATCTCTTCAGCCCCTCCAGTCTGCACCACCTCCCCGAAGTGGAGCACTGAAACCCGGTTCGCGACATCGAACACCAGGTCCATGTCGTGCTCGATCAGCAGCAGCGCGACATTGGGATCGAGCTCGATGCAAAAACCTCGTCATGTCATGCGACTTGCCCGCCGACAGGCCGGCGGCCGGTTCATCCAGCAGCAAAATCCTGGGATCGCTGGCGAGAGCAAGCGCGATTTCAAGTTGGCGCTGCTCGCCATGCGAGAGCGTTCGGACCTCGACCCCGCGACGGTCCTGGAACCCCGCCTGCTCGAGCAGTTGACAGGCCTTGTCGTGCACGTCTCGGCACGAGGATAGGGGGCGCCAGGCGATGAATTTCGTCCTGCGGAGGCCGTTCACGGCGAGCAGCACGTTGTCGAGAACGGTCAGCTTTGGAAACAGGCTGGTGATCTGGAACGTGCGCGCCATTCCGAGCGCGACCCGGCGGTGGCTAGGCCAGCGCGTGACATCACGGCCGCACAGGAGAATCTGTCCCGCGCTCGCCGCCAAAATCCCGGAGATGACGTTAAATAACGTGGTCTTGCCGGCACCGTTCGGGCCGATGATCGCGTGTCGGTCCCCGGCGCGAACCCCGAGGCTCACGTCGCGCAGCGCCCACAACCCACCAAAGTTCTTGGCAAGGCCCTTCAATTCGAGGATGGGCTCGCGGCTGGCGGGGGGCCCATTCATGGCATATCGCAGCGCCGCCCCGCGCCGGAGCAGCGATAGGAAGCGGCTTCTCCCGCGGTTGCCTTCCCACACAAGAAGTCCGGCACATCAAGGGGCGAATCAGAAGACGCGCCACTCACCTCAAGGGAAACGCGTATAGGTCGTTGCCACACGACGTTTTTCGACTTACTCGCAGTTCCTGCACGGGGGAAAATCGCGGCTGTAGACGGGCTGCTTAAGGAATTCGTCCTTTCCGTAGGTCCAGAACTGGCTGACATTGGGATAGGTCTGGATGACCGTGTTCCACAGCTCGTTCTTGTCATAGCCGAACATCTTCTTCTTCTCGACTTTCTTGACGTAGATGTTCTGCAGCGGGTTGCGGAATTCGTCAAAGCTCACCGGCCCGCGCACCGCATCGATTTTGAGGCTCGCCATCAGGGTGACGAAGCGCTCGGGTCCTGGCCAGGTGCCGCCCGTCGCTTTCATCACGTCGTGGATCAACTGGGCCGTCGTGTAGTTCGATTCCGAGAAATAGCCGGGAACTTTGCCGTATTTCGCGCGATACGCTTTGACGAAATCAGCGTTCTTCGGGGTGTCGAGCGCAGCGCTGTACTGCAGCGCCGACACGTGGCCGACCGCCTCGTCTCCCATCGCCGGCAGCGCCGCTTCATCGTAGCTCGTGCCTCCTCCGAGCACGGGCTTGATATTGCCTGCCGCCTTGAGCTGCTTCGGGAACTGGATCGACATCTGCGCCACCATGACCGTGACGATCGCATCCGCATCCTGCTTGATCGCCGGAATAAACGGGCCGAAGTCGATGGCGTTGAGCGGCGGCCACAGCTTCTGGATGATCTTGCCGCCGCAGTCCTCGAAAGTCTTCTGGAATCCACCAACACTCTCGTGCCCGAAGGCGTAATCGGCGGCGACGGTCACGATCTTCTTGTAGCCCTGATCACAGGCCCATTGTCCGAGCGCGTGCATCGGTTGCGAGCTGGTCCAGCCCGTCCGTACAACGTATGGGTACTTGCCGCTGTCCCGCTGCGTCAGGTCGTCGGCGGCCGGGACGGACGGAAGGTAGGGCACCTTCTCGCGGGTCGAGACCGGCGCCAGCGCATATCCGGAGGAAGCCAGAACTCCGCCGACCAGCACATGGACTTTGTCCTGACGGATCAGCTTTTCAGCCTTCAGCACGCTTGTCTGCGGCCGCGCTTGGTCGTCCTCCAGGATGAATTTCACCTTGGCGCCGGCGAAATCGCCCCCGACCTCGTCCGCATACATCTGAAATCCGTTCACCATGTCCCTGCCGACCTGAGCAAACGGGCCAGTCATTGGGGCGATGAAGCCGATGCGCAAATCCTCGGCCGACGCCGCCGAATGCCCAAAGAGCAGCGCGAGGATGAGAGAGGCACTCGATCTTGTCGGAATGTGTAATCCAATCGCTCTGCCGCTCATCGCTGTCGCTCCATGTGTCCGTCGCGCTGTTCTCACGGCGGCGCGAGCTGTTTTTTCGCGGCCCGACCCCACGATATCCACGCCGCCGGTAGCCGGGCGAGGCTGTTCAGCAGTCCGCCGGGCAGGAAGAGTATGACAAGAACGTAGACGCCGCCGAGCACGTACTGCCACCATGGCACCAACGTGCTGAGGTATTCCCGCAGAAAGACGACAATCCCGGCGCCGATGGCGCCGCCCACCAGCGTGCCGACACCGCCCAGCACCACCATCAGCAACGCGTCCACCGAGGAGGTCAGAACGAGGTCATCGGGGCTGACCTGGCCGTTGGTGTGCGCCCACAGGACCCCGGCAAGCCCACCGAAAGCCCCGGCAATGACGAAGGCCATGTATTTATGGAGCCACGTATTGTAGCCCAGAATTCGCATCCGCATTTCGCCCTCGCGAATGCCGTTCAGGCTCCGCCCGAACGGCGATTCGACGAGGACATGCAAAATCACTAGGGTCGCAGCGAAGAAGCCGAGCACGAGGTAATAAAAGGTCACGTCATCGGCGAGCCGGATACCGAATTCAGGCCGACCGGGCAGGTTGATGCCGTTATCGCCGCCGGTCACGGAATTCCAGCGATAGGCCAGCCCCCATACGCATTGGCCGAGCGCGAGCGTTATCATCAGGAAATAAACGCCGCTCGCGCGTACGGCAAGAAGGCCGAACAATGCCGCGGTCGCTGCGCCGAGCAGCATGCCGAAAATGATCACCAGCCAGAAACTCCAGCCGAGGCCGAAATCGAGATCAGGGCTGGTTGCAAGGATAGCGGTGAGGTATGCGCCGACGCCGAGATAGGCCGCCTGCCCGAGCGACGCGAGACCGGCAAAGCCGAGCAAGAGATCGAGGCTGACCGCCAGAATGCCGAGCACCAGCGCGCGCGTGACGAGCAGGATCACGAAGGAATTGGCGACCGGGCCTACCAGCGCCAACGCGGCTAATAGGCCCGAGATCGCGATGATCCTGCTGCGGCCCGTCATCGCCCGTCACTCGCGCCCGAACAGACCGGTCGGCTTCACCGCCAGGATCAGCGCCATCGGCGCGAATAGGGTAAAATAGGATAGTTCGGGGAAAAGAGCCTTGCCGAAATTGTCGGCGAGGCCGACCAGCACCGCGCCGATGGCGGCGCCCGCAAGGCTGCCCATGCCTCCGATGATGACGACGGCAAAGGCGATCGGCAGGATCTGGAAATCCAATCCCGGATAGACGCCGAGGAAACCACCGCCGATCACTCCTCCGATCGCTGCCAGGGCTGCTCCCAGACCAAACACGAGCATTGATAAACGAGAGGTATCTATGCCGACGCCGCGCGCCATCTCGGCATCATCCACGGTAGCGCGGATCGCGGCGCCGATGCGTGTCCTTTCCATCGCGACCCACATCATTATGCCGACTGCGGCGGCAACCGCGATCATGAAAATGCGGTAGGCGGGAAAGAACAGCCCGCCGATGACCACGCTCTGCGCCAACATGGCCGGAGGATCGACGTTTAGAGGGTCGCCGCCCCAGATGTCGAGCGCAGCCTGCTGGATGAGGAATGCGAACCCGACCGTGAGCAATACCTGCCGCAGCGGGTCAAAGCCAAGCGGGCGCAGGAAGATGCGTTCCATCAGGAGGCCGAGCGCGGTGACCGCGAAAGCGGCCAGGGGAACCGCGAGCAGCCACGAATTCGCAAGGTGCAGCGCCGATATGGCGACATAGCCGCCAAGCAGGAAATAGGCGCCGTGGGCAAGATTGACGATCCGCATCACGCCGAAGATCAGCGACAGCCCGCTACCTACCAGAAACAGGAGAGCTCCGTAGGAGACGCCGTTGAAGGTCTGGATCAGCCAAAATCGCTCGTCCACGACCGCTCTTTCTGCTGACCGTCGCCGGCAATTCATCATTGCCGCTTAGGCGCCGCATTTCCCTGTCACGCACCGACCAATAAGCATGAGACGGATTGCGGGTCGGCGCAAGGCCGCGAGAGCGGCGCTGTAGTTAGCGCATAATCTGTCGCCTGTTTGTAGGTCGTGAAGTGTCGTGTTTCTGGTGCCCGGAACACAGGGGCACGCTGGGCACGGTATCGCGGGCGTGCAAGCGACCCCGAACCGGTTCTCGCCGAGCGGAGCGCGCCCATGATCGAGGCACGACGCGCCTTCACGGCCGCAGATGCGCAGCGCGAAGACCTGCGAGAACGCTCGACCGTGGCAAGCCGCGCGATATTTTTCGATGATTTCTGGGGAGCGGTTCGATCCTCCATCCGTAGTTGCGCTTGGTTGCCAGCAGATCGCTGATTTCCTGTTACCTGCGCAACCTGGGCTATCATTTTGGCAATCAGAGACCGAAGACGAACAGCATGGTCTGGTTGCGCATGTCCCGCAGTTCCGGAGTTTCACTGAGCCGTTGCCTGGAGAACAGGCTCAGTCCCGACAGGATGGCGACATATTGCCGACCGCCGATTGCAAAGGTCATCGGCGGAGCATTGAAGCCGGTACCGACATTGATTTTCCAAAGAGGTTCGAGCGTCGAATCGTCATAGGCAATGAAGGTGCCGTCGCCCAGCCCTGTGAATACGAGGCCGCCTGCGGTCGTCAGCGCTGCGCTGAAGTTCGGGTACGGCGCACGCACCCGGTTCTTCACTTCGCCCGTCAATGGATCGGCCATGACGATCTCGGATTCGGTCCGAGCGACGATTTTGACTGCTCCCCCCAACATGGCGCCAGTCGGGGTCCTGAGCTGGTTCGGCGTCATCGTGACTTCGACGCAAGTCGGGCGTGACGGAATATAGAGCAGTTTGGTCCTTTGACTATACGACGCCGACCAGTAGTTGTTGCCACCCTCATGCGACGGACAAACTCTTTTGGTTGGATCGGTCAGTGTCAGGTTTTGAACGCCTGAATAGACCTGGATGTCGCGGCTGGGATCATAATCGAGCGGCATCCCGGTCTTCTGATCGATGCCCTTGGTCCAGGTGATCTCCTCCATGTAAGGCTTGGCCAGAACGGTCTGCCCGCTAGCGCGTTCGAACGTGTAAAGAAAGCCATTGCGTGCCGAATGCGTGATCAGCTTGTGCGGTTGGCCATCGATGACACCGTCGATCAGAATGTGGGAGCCGACTTCGTCATAATCCCACATGTCACCCGGCAGATACTGATGATACCAGTTCATCCTGCCGGTGTCGGGGTTCCAGGAGATCAGGCTGTTAGTGTAAAGATTGTCACCGGGGCGGTAATAGGGATTGAACATCGGCACGGGATTCCCGGTACCCCACAGCACCTGATTGCCAGTGACGTCATAAGAGCCTGTCACCCACATGGCGCCGCCGCCCGTCTGCCATGCGTTGTTCTTGTCCTTCCAGGTCTCGGAGCCGGGTTCGCCCGGGGCGGGGACCGTATATTGCCGCCACAGCATCCTGCCGGTCGCGCCGTCGAGGGCCGCGATGAAGTCTCGCACGCCGCGGTCGCCGCCGGCTGCGCCGATCATGATCTTATCCTTGACGGGCAGCGGGGCGGCGGTGAGCTGTAGATCTGCTTGACCGTCAGCAAGATTGGTTTCCCAGGCGGCCTTGCCAGTTTCCTTATCGATGGCGATGACGCGCGCCGGATAGTTAGCGACGCTGATGACGAAGTTGTTCCACAGGGCGGCACCGCGGTTGGAGAGCGGCAGCTTCTCCTGCTTGGGATCCATGCGCCAGACGATGCGGCCCAAGTCGCGTGACCGGCCGTCAATCTTATAGACCACGCCCCATTGATCGACGATATAAAGATAGCCGTCTTCCGCCAGCGGCGTCGATTTCAGAATTTCTCGTTCGCCGCCGTCCCGCCGATTGCGACCGCATAGGCGAGCTTGAGCGATTTCACGTTGTCTTTGTTGATCCTGTCCAGCGGCGAGTAGCGCTGTGCATCATAGGTGCGATGGTTCATCAACCAGTTTTGCGGTTCGCGATCGGCATTGATGAGCCGCTCCGCGGTGACTTCGGCAGCGGCAGCCGATCCCGTCACAGCGGGAACCGAGCTCGCGAGCAGCGTGGCAACCCCGGCAAGCCGTCGATAATTCATGCGCTCCCTCCATCATTGACTTTGACGTCGCAGATAACCGGATCGACAACGGCGTTCGCCGCGCCTCCTCGAAGCCCAAGTGTTTGCAGGCGTGGAAATTTTGCTGACTATAGATCCGCCATCAGCGGCGGGGCGGCCGAGCGCAACAGTTCGTTTGAGTTTCCCATTGGGCACCGGCGTCGAGTTAAGCACGCACTTTGCCATCCGCAATTCCCACCTCGTGCTCGCGACAATTCCCACCCTGCCCGACGGATCTAACCTAAATAGAAGCAGGGCGATGAGCGCGCAGGAACGAACGGATCTGGCGTACCGCCAGCGGAATCCGCTCCTTGGGTTCCTTCCATGGGAACATGCTCACTTCGGAGTTCGGCGCCAGCATCGCGCTCTCCATGGCGACAGCATAAGGATGCGCCGGAACATCGTCCGGCAGGATCAGTACGGGCGTTTTGCAGTTACGCACGAAGTCGCGCGTGACCGTGAACACGAAATCGGGACTGTTGCGATACATCCGCGTCAGGAATTTATCGACCATCTCGATCGTAATGTCGGGTCGGTGCCTGACCAGCTCGGGGCCCCAGCCTTTCATATTTCCTTCGTAGAAGAGATTCTCGCATCTCCGGACGTGACCCGCTGGGCTGAGCCAGGACCGCTGCGACGACACGATCGGGAGCTCGCTTCAACAGGTTCCAGGTAAAGGGACCGCCAATGCAAAAGCCCATCACCATGAATTTGTCGATCCCCAGATGATCCATCAGCCCGAGTTGATCATCGGTGTACGCGTCCCAGGGCCGATCGATCTCGAGCGGGCCGGAGGATTGGCCGGCATTGGCGTTGCGGAGGTCCGAGGCGATGCAGCGGTATTCGCCACGAAATTCCACCATGGGGTCAAACGGGCCGCGAGCCAGACCGGAAATGGTCGAGTTCAATCCGCCACCGGCGATCAACAACAACGGAAAGCCGGAACCCGATTCCTCGAAATGTATGCGAACCGCGCCATGTTCGTAGAAGCGGGCGGCAGCTGCCTCTTGCGCAAACAGCCGCGGCGCCGCAGCAATCGCGGTTGCTGCGACTCCTGTTGCCAGAACGTTTCGTCTGATCGGATCCATCATGAATACCCTCCTTACTCATCGACGCGATACGTGCAGCCCGAAAGCGGCGGAGTACTCCGAAGCCGGCCGTTCGATTTCGATGATGATACATCGAACCGCGGGTGGCTGGAATTCGGTCGATCCGGGTGGTGGCCTGCGACCTCACCCAACCATCGCTGCTTGCGCTCGAGTCCCTAGCGGCACGCCCGTACGCGTTTCTCGATGACGCCCCTCTGCGCCGGACGCAAGCCGTGATGGCGCGGCGCTGGCACGAACGGCGCTGTTCGCGCATCTTCGCCAACGCCGGCACGATCTGTTCGCCCCCACGCGGCTTCAGCCAGCTTCTGACATTCCTGGCGTGAGTAGGTTATCGCGTCACCCCATGAATAAATGGCAGGGACAACATGAATTGGCGTATTGTTAATTCCGCTGCCGTGGCCGCCCGGCCATGATAACACCTGTACTTCAGCTGGCCGAGGAGGGGATCTTGCGCTCACGCCAAGCCTTGCAGATCGTCATCGCGTCAGGGCTTGTCGCCCCGATCGGCGCTTACGCGCAACCGATAGCGACATCCGAGCAGTGCACGGTACGTAAGGAGACAAACGTACCTGCCACCATGCGGGATGGCGTAAGCTTGTATGCGGATGTGTACCGCCCAGTGGAGCCGGGAACTTATCCGATCCTCCTGATGCGCCTGCCTTATGATAAATCGCTCGCGCAAGCGGCCGCGTATGGTCCGCCCTCCGCCTACGCGTCGCGCTGCTACATCGTGGTAATCCAGGATGTCCGCGGCACTTACACGTCCGAAGGCGCCTTGTATCCGTTCCGGAACGAGGGCAATGACGGCTATGACACGGTTGAATGGGCCGCTGGGTTGCCGCAGTCATCCGGCAAGGTCGGAATGTACGGCTTCTCCTATCCAGGTGCTGCGCAGTGGCTCGCGGCCATCAAGGCGCCACCGCATCTCGCCGCCATTGCCCCGGCGCACACCTCGTCTGACTATTACGACGGCTGGTCTTTCGAGGGCGGTGCTTTCTCACTGGCATTCGAGGAATCCTGGGCCACATCCTCACTGACCGCGGGGGCAGTGCCGCGGCTCGGCGATCAATCCGTCGCCGACAAGCTTGCGGAGGTGCGCAGCACAATTGCAAAATCGTACGCGCACTTGCCGATCAAGACTTATCCGTGGCTGTTTCCCGAGCGTCCCGAGGTCGCGGGATTTTTCTTCGATTGGCTTAAGCACCCTGATCGCGATGCGTACTGGCGTCAATGGAGCATTCGGGAGCGCTATGGCGACGTGAAGGTACCGGCACTCAACCTCGCCGGATGGTACGACGTGTTTCTGAACGGCAGCGTTGAGAATTTCGTCGGAATGCGCAATTCCGGCGGCTCGAACGCAGCGCGCAACGGGCAGAGGCTCGTCGTACGGCCATACGTCCATATTCCGTGGGACACCAAGAGCGGCGATGTTGATTTCGGACCGCAAGCAGCCAACTCCACCATGGAGGAGCAAGTCCGCTTCTTCGATTTCTGGCTCAAGGGCAGGGCAAACGGGCTCGACAAGGAGCCGCCTGTACGCCTATTCGTGATGGGAGCAGACACTTGGCGTGACGCCGAGGATTGGCCGATCCCCGGGACGCGGTTCACCAACTTCTATCTCCGCAGCCGGGGCCAGGCGAATTCGCTCTTCGGCAATGGCCAGCTGGCAACCGATCCGCCGGATGCGGCTGAACAGCCCGATCGTTATCTGTACGATCCTTCAAACCCGGTGCCGAGCAAGGGCGGCCATTCCTGCTGCTTCGCTGCCGTTGCGCCGGTCGGTCCCTACGATCAGACTGACATCGAACGGCGCGCCGACGTGCTCGTGTACTCGACACCGCCGCTCGGGGAGGCGGTCGAGGTTACAGGACCTATTACGGTCAAGCTGTTCGCTGCGACATCGGCGCCCGACACCGACTGGACAGCGAAGCTCGTCGATGTCGAACCGGGCGGCAAGATCATCAATCTCAACAACGGCATCATACGTGCGAGCCACCGCGACAGCTTGGAAACGCACGAAGTGGTCGATCCGGGAAGAATTTACGAATATACGATCACGGTGTTTCCGACGAGTAATCTGTTTAAGAAGGGGCATCAGATCCGGCTCGAAATATCGAGCAGCAACTTTCCGCATTACGATCGCAATCTCAACACCGGACAACCGATCGGCGCCGACGGACAGATGATTGTGGCGCGCCAGACCGTTTACCATGATGCCATGCATCCCTCGCACATTGTTCTGCCGATCATGCCGGCACCCGTAAAGGCAGCCTCGAAGGCCGAGTGACCGCTTTGATGTTGCGAGGGGCAGCCGACGGGATCGAAGTCCCGGGTGACGCGAGGCTGGTGCGGATCGGGCCGAAGACGATCCGCCAACTCAACCTCTTTGCGCATAAGGCGGCGTTGGACCTGTATTTCGATCATTTCCGAAAGCCGTTACTCAACACCGGCTGGGTTTGCGCTTACTGGCGGACCAAAGAGGATGTGCCTCGTGGAGGCGTTCCGACCGAACTGCTGGAAATGATGAACCGCTACGGCACGCTCGAACAGGGGACATGGCTCGCAAGCGAGACATTTGAGTACAGATACAAATTGAACACCGATGATGGGCTATTTGCCTTCGTAACGCGAGCGCGTGGCGCTTTCTATGTCAGCGGGTTTGCCGTCGAGGACGCGGCGTCAATTCAGGATGATGAAAACGCAGACGATTGGATCACTCCATCGGCTCTTTTACAGATGATGAACAATCCACGTTTTGACAGCCGTCGATGATCGGCCTTAGGTGCGGCAATTGCTGTCTCGATTGTGCCGCCTCAAATTAGGTTATATCTTGTCAGCCGTAAAGTCATAATGATGCGAAATCTTTGCTTGCATGCTTGCCAGCGTGACACGCGGAGCCTTCGCAACTGCTTGGGCCTCTTGATCCGTAATTTCTAAGCTACTCAATCGTCCTCTCTAGGGTCGATGGTTGCAAACTGATCGTGAACGATACCACCCGCACATACAAGTGAACACACTCGTGGCGAGTTGCTTGGCGATAATCCAGCCTGCCCTCGCGCCCGGGCGCTGAACTGCCTCCGCGGATTCTTCAGACCAATTAGGGCCTGTTCTCGGTTGAGAAATCAAATCAACTGGCCGCGCAATCGAGGGTGCCATTAGCATTCGAATTTGGTGCGGGAAGTGGGCCGATATTGCTGTTTGCGTTGGCGACCCAACATCGCGAGACTACGTTGCCCGTAAAGTAGACCTGGACCATCCGCGTGGTGCTGGCCGCACCAAAATACGGCATGCTCGATCCGTTTGTAATGTAGAATAGCCACATTTCTTCGCCGCCCGCTCTCGACTGATTCACTGGCGCGCCGAGGATGCCGCGGACGGTGTCCTTGTCCGTAATGCCAGGCTTTATTTGCCGCAAAACGTTCTCGTCCTGTGACAGACAGGCACTCAACAGAATGACAAGGAAGACTGCCATATTGCGATGCATTTGGATTGCCTCGGGATCAGCAACCTATTTGCGAAACAGCTGCATTGAGTTATCCGCTAGCACCCCACCCGTTATTTCAATCGGGGCGAAGGGAGCCTTTGCAGCAACATCAGAGCTTGAGATCATAATCTGATTGATGACAGTGCCGAGCTGCTGCACGGACGCGGCAAAAACCAGCCGGGAGACGCCGCACCACAGGATCGCGCCCATGCACATCGCGCACGGTTCGCCGGTAGTATAAAGCGTGCTACCGCGCAGCGCCGCACTTCCATGGTCGGTGAGACACCGGCGGATGGCGATCATTTCCCCGTGGGCGGTAGATACCGTGATCCCCGTCAAGGGAAACTTGATTGGCTGCGATTGTTTTTTGGTGACTTCTCCGCTTGCAGGGAAGTGTGTTGGAGGCGGATGCGGGCGTCAAGCCCGCGCGCTATCGCACGCCCCTTCGGGCTACTGGGGCTTTGACTCCCGCCTTCGCCTCCAACCAAGCGCTTCCAAGCGAACGACGGGTTGGTGTGCCTCAACTGCCTATCGCTATTGCCGGATCAAAGGGCTTGCCTGTTTTCAGAACACCGAAGCACAATACTAACAGCTTGCGCATTGCGGCCACGACAATCTGCTTGGGACTGAGGCGCGCCCTGGACTTCAGTCGCGTCACCAGCGCGACAATCGCAGGATTGTATCGCATGGCCGACAGAGCTGGCATGTAAAGTGCCGCGCGAAGCACTGCGTTACCAATCTTGGAAATGCGTGTCACCCGATCGATAGACGTTCCAGACTGATGCTGCCGCGGATTCAAGCCCGCATAGGCAACAACCTCGGCGCTCGAACGCAGCACGTCCGGACCAGGCAACTCGGCCAGCACAACGCCAGCTAAAGTCTCACCCACACCGCTGATGCTCAGCAGAAGATCACGTTTCCGCTGCAAGCTGGGGTCATTGTCGATTGTCTGGGCGATGGCATCATCGACCGCTCCGAGTTGACTGGAAAAGTGCGAGATCGTGGCATCGACAAGAGACTGAGCCACAGGGTCAACCATTCCACTGTTTTTGCGATTCTTCCATTGCGTCAGACCAGCGACAATACCGGCTCGAATTCGTCTGCAACTCACCCAACCGACGGTGAGCTTCCGAAGGCGGCGTCCACGGCTGGGGCTTGAACAATTCGCAGTACTCGCGAATGTGAGACGCATCGACCCCGTCGGTTTTGTTGCGGCCCAACTTGGTACGCACGAAGTCGCGAATCTGCGCCGGGTTGATAATGCTGACGACATGACCAGCCTCGTACAGGGCGCACGCGATGCCGAGACTGTAACGCCCGGTCGATTCCAGACAGGCGTGAACCCGCTGGATTTTATGGGCCCTTACCCAATCCTGGAGCAGGCGCCATCCCTCACTGGAATTTGTGAAGCTCCCGGTCCGCACTTTGTTGCCGCCCGACAAACTCACGTCGAGCTTATCTTTAGAGACGTCGATACCCAATATCCCGTCGATCACTGCCCTGTCCTCTCGCTCAACTCTTCAGCAAGCAGCTCCGCTTCGAACAACCTTGTACGCAGGATCTGCGCTCGCGCGCGTCCCAGGATACCGTCCAATCTCAACAGCGGAGCTTGGAAAACGGGGCCGAATTTACCGCGCGGGCTTATTCGCCAAGGGACGCCAGCGGCTCACCGTTCTCCTCGCTGCTCAACAAGATGTGTCAATCCGCCGAGCAGGCTGCAACGTACAAGGGTCGCCGTTCGTCCGTCCAAGATTGCGTCCGCGTGCAAGGACCTGACCGTCGCGCACAATCACGGCGCCGAACGGGAAATCAGCTTGCCGAGCTTCATCTAGGGCGATCCGCATGAACCGTTCATCGTCGGCTGATGCGTTAGTGTCGGCAACCGAGAGGCCCGGAAGCAATACCGCAGTGGAAGCCAGCCCGGTGATGACGCTTCTCCGGCTATGAAGGGAAAGTGCGTGAGTGGAATTGCACTGATCGTCGAGACAGTTCATCGGGAATCCTCCTCGGAATCGACCTAGGGCAGCCGCCTGCGCGTTTTCCGTGCCGGAGCCCGGTTTCGCCGCATGGCTGGCGACGAACTTGCGGCGGGGTGGCCTCTGGCAGCGAAGCCGCATCGCCCCCTAACGACTGGAATTTTGCGGGAGCATTCAAACCGAGATCATACACAAGCGTCTTCATCGAACTAATTGGTTTGCCTCATCGACAGGAACGATCATGTAGCCATCTTTCTCCCTGCACACCTTAAAAGCGGTGTCCGCAGCCGCCTGATCACCCGGCGCCTTGGCTCTCGCTTCCTTCTCACATTTGGCATGCTCGGAAGCATCCTCTTGCTCGAGCTTTGCATTTCCACGGACGCGACGATCATCGGTCCTGATCCAGACCAGGTCTGATGCCTGAACAGATGGCGCCGCCGCCGCGCTTCCCGGCACATCCACGAAAGCTGCAAATTTTGCGAAGGACTTTGCCACCGATGGCTCGCAACGAAAAAGATTGTCGCAGTCCCCATCGAACACAATTTGAAAAACTAACGGGTCAGCCGTGGCGACCTTCGTTACAGTAAAGCTGGGCTTCAGGCTGCCACTCGCCGGTCTAACGTCTGAACGATTGTGTCGCTTTGGCTTTCAATCTTCCACCGAGAGTTCGTCATAATCCAGTCGACGGCGCGCGACCACTTGGCGTCACAATCGAGTCCAGCACGGCAGTTGATTGGAGTTGGCGGCGCGCTTGCCTGAGGAGCAAAACTGGAACACGCGCCGATGCAGCCCGCTATCGCTGAGATGGCAAGCAGCGGCCCGAAAAGAGCCTGAGGTCTGCGCTGTGTCCCCCGCATTCTTCCCCTCCGCTGGTCGCACAGATAGAGGGCAGAATTTCTGCGCTACGGCCGCACCTTGCCTGTTTTCCCCGCCGGGGTTGCCTTTAGAGTTTGTCCGGAGAGTTTAGGCGCGTCTGAAGGATGTGCTGCCAGCGCGTGCCTTCGCGCGAGTGAGGCAGACGATGCGCCCAGAACCGATCGAGTTCGAGTTGTTCGTAGAGTTGACAGGCGAGCCAACACGCGCCCCATTGCCGCGGCCGATGCAATTCCATCGCCTCAAGCCGCACCTGCACCCCGTGGCCCTGCGCGTGCTGCGGAACCGGGCTGCATCGATCCGCCGGGATACGATGCAGGCAAGAAGATCAAGGGCAAGAAGCGGCACATTGTCGTCCATACAGTAGGCCTGCTGCTGCACGCCATCGTTCATCCGGCCGCTTCCCAGCCAATTTTTTTTGACCGGTCTGGGCCTACACATGCCGTCAGCGCCCCGACCTGCCGCATCCGTTGCTGCTCTGCGTGTGCTGCGAGTATCAAAGCTGGGGCACCGAGGCCAGTGATGAAATCGCGTCGCCGCATGTGCGCCTCCCATTCAATGATCTCGGTGGCGCGCAGCAATTTCGCCGTGGGCACTGTGATACCGAGCGCCTTCGCAGTCTTGAGATTGAGGACCATTTCGATTTTTGTCGACTGCTGGACGGGAAGGTCGGCGGGCTTCTCGCCCTTAGGATGCGACCGACATAGGTGAGCGGCGCCTTATTCGCCTTAGGTCCGGCTTGTGGCGAGCGCGGCGAGCACGCGTGGCGCCGTCAGAGGGTATTGGTAGATGCGCGCGCCGGTCGCGTCGCAGAACGCGTTGGCGATGGCCGATCCGGTTGCGCCCATCACCTCCTCGCCGGCACCGGTCGAAGGTTCCTCCAGCCGCTGCACGACGACTGGCGTCACCTCGGGATATTCGCCAAAGCGCAGCACCGGATAGCTCACCCAGTCGAGACTCGTGACATTACTCGTGTCGAAGGTGACCTCCTCCTTGAGCATGCGGCTCGTCGCCTGCACCATCTGGCCGACAATCTGGTTCTCGACCAACGACGGATTGACCGTGAGGCCGGCATCGAGCGCCCCATAAAGGCGCTTCGCAATGATGGCGCCCGTGCGCTTGTTGACCTCGATCTCGGCAATTGCGGCACCGTAAGAGACGTGGTGGGTGCCGAGTCCGATGCCCCAGCCGGTCACGACGTCACCGTTGCCGCCGCGCGCCGTTCGCTGTGGCATCCCGGACGACAGGCCAGCGGCGGCCGCCGCGGCGTTGAGAACGCCGAGCCAGCACACATCGCCGATGTTGTCACGGCGGAATTTCAACGGATCGATTCCAGCTTCGCGGGCGAGCTGGTCGATCACCTGCTCTGAGGCAAAGGAGAACGACATGTCAAGCGGCGAGCGCAGTGGGGCGCCGCGCAGCAATCCCTCCATCGGAATGGCATGGCTGATGACGCGCCTGTTCGGCGTCGCATACATCGAGCCGGTGCTTATGCGGTTGACCGGGATCGAACCGGCACCGCTCGTTCGCTCGGCGGGCCCCGATTGAAGCGCCAACTCGTGGGAGTTCTCGGTTACGATCCAGCCGTGCTGCCACCCATGATACTCATAGGCGATGATCCTGCCATTGCCGTCGATGGCGGCGCGCACGTCGGCAAGGTGCGCCGGACCGAAATTGTCCCAACCGTGCTCATCCCAGCGCATGAACTGCACGCGCACTGGACGCCCGACGCGCTGTGACATGATGGCGGCTGCCTGTGATGCGTCCTCGTAGCAGCTGTGCCCGAATGTTCCGGAGCCCTCGTAATATTGGACGCGAACTCTCGCGACCGGGAGGCCCAGAACCTTCGCCAACATGCCGCGCGAAGTATAGACGTCCTGAGTTGAGGACATCACCAGCGCCCCGTCGCGACCGACATCGGCGATCGCGCAATTAGGGCCAAACGGCATATGGCCCTGATACGGGCACCTGAATGTCGCGCTGACGACGCGCGCCGCATTGGTAAAGGCCTTCTGCGGATCGCCGATATCGGCGATCACGGTGTCGGTCGTCTTGCTTGC
This sequence comes from uncultured Alphaproteobacteria bacterium, assembly GCA_963844635.1. Classification (GTDB taxonomy): domain Bacteria; phylum Pseudomonadota; class Alphaproteobacteria; order Rhizobiales; family Xanthobacteraceae; genus JAJPKK01. The sequence goes on along the minus strand of CAWJPD010000003.1, from coordinate 460,241 downwards.
CCGCATGCGCTCGTAGAGGTCGGCATTGCCGGGGAGCGCCGCGCTCGCCTGCCACGTCACCTCGAGATCGCGCGCGGCGCGCACCGCATCCCATTCGCGCTCGGCAACGACGCCGACGAAATCTCCGCGCCGCACCACCTTGGCCGAAATGCCGGCAATCGAGGACTCGTCGATCGCGAGCACCTTAGCGCCAGCGCCGTAGCCTCGCTGCCCGCGCGGGCGCACCACGCGGCCGTGCAGCATGCCGGCGACGCGTACATGCTGCATGTGGGTATAGGTTGCCGCGACCTTCGCCGGCAGATTTCAGCCGCGGCACGTTAGTGCCGACGAGCTTGTAGCGGTTCACGGGTTTTTGCGGCGCCGTGCCAGTGAGTTTGATCTCGAATGGCTTGTCGCCGATCAACTCGCCGTAGCTAACCAAGCGGCCCGGCACGCCGGCGATCGAGACCACACCATTCTCGACGACGAGGCTTCCGGTCTGGACGCCAAGCCGCGTCGAGGCGAGCGCGAGCAGCGCCTGACGCGCCTCAGCGGCGGCCGCGCGGATCTGCGGCCCACCGCGATGGATCGAGGAGCTTGACGTCGTGGGGCCCTGGTCGGGCGTCACGTTGGTGTCGAGCCGCACGGTCCGAAGCTGGCTCATGGCGAGGTCGAGTTCTTCGCCCGCGATCTGCAACAGGCCAGTGGTATTGCCCTGGCCGAGCTCACATTTGCCGAGGAACACAGTTGCGCTGTTGTCGGCATGGACGGCGATCCAGCTGTCAATCTCGCTGGGGTCGGGCGGCCCGACTGCCACGCCTTTTGCGGGCGCGGCGTCGGAGGCGGTCGGCGCAAGGCCGGCGAGCGCAAAGCTCACAATGAGCGCGCCGCCTTTGATGAGATCGCGCCGCGAGAGTTCGCCCGGAATTTCGGGCGAGCAAAAAGCAAATCGGGCAGTCACAGCGCGCCTCCCACAATGGCGCGCGACGCGCGTTCGATCGCCTTGGCAACCCGCGGATAGGTGCCGCAGCGGCACAGATGGCCGTTCATGGCGGTGCGGATATCCCTATCGGTCGGCCGCGGATTGCGCGCCAGCAGTTCGGAACCCTTGATGAGCATGCCGTTGATGCAGTAGCCGCAATGGGGCGCCTGCTCGTCGATGAATGCCTGCTGCAATGGGTGCAGCTCCGGCGCCGCCGCAAGGCCCTTCTGCTCGGCGTACCAGACGGCGAGGCCCTCCATCGTCGTAACCGCTTTGCCGGCAACCGCTGCGACTGGCGTCTGGCAGGAGCGAATTTCGACGCCGTCGAGCAGCACCGAGCACGAGCCGCATTGCGCGAGCCCGCAGCCGAAGCGTGGTCCCCGCAGCCCGAGATTGCCGGCGAGCACGTAAAGCAGCGGTGTGTCGGGACTGGCATCAACCGAGTACATCCGCCCGTTGACCTTTATGGTGAGATCGTTTGCCATGCGCCTTCCTCTTTGCGACGGATTTATAGGCTGTATAGGCCCAGACCGGTTCAAAAAAAATTTGGCTGCAAGCGCGGGTAGACCCGCCGTGCTTTGGCTTCATTGGCTTCGTCCCACATCAGCGGGCCCGGCTCCCGCGCCCACGCGACCAAGAGGCTTTTGAGTTGGTAGGATTTCACGTCAGGACGGACGATGTGAAACAGCGAAACGAGCCGATCCTGGTTTTTTTGAGCATCCAGGATTTGGAAGCACACATGACCGGCGAGTTGAGAGGCTCGAAGGAATTCTGGCTTAAGCTATCCAAAGTCGGCGCCTCCGAAACAACGGTGAGCAAATCGGAGGCCATTGAGGCTGCGCTGTGCTGTGGTTGGATTGACGGGCAGCTCGAGAAGTTCGACGAGCACTACTTCCTCGTGCGGATGACGCCACGCCGGCCTGGGAGTCGATGGTCCGCGAAGAACCGCGCAGCCGCTGAGCGCTTGGCGCAAGAGGGCCGTTTGAAGCCGGCAGGGGTGGCCGAGGTCGAGGCGGCGAAGAGCGATGGAAGGTGGGCTGCCGCCTACGACTTCGCAGGCAAAGGCGCAAACGCCGCAAGATTTAGCGGAGGCTTTGGCGTCGAGCGAAGCCGCGAGCCGCTTCTTCGAAACCCTGGATCGCGCAAATCGATATGCGGTCATCTATCGTGTGAACGACGCCAAACGGCCAGAGACGCGGGCGAAGCGCATCGAACAGTTTGTACAGATGTTGGCTCGGGGAGAGACGCTTCATCCTCCCAAGAAGGCGACTAAAGCTTCCCACTGACGTATTTTCCGTGCCAAAGCTGCCAGCACCCGCAGCTGAAACGTGCACCGTCCCTGGATCGCGGATTTCGGCCTGTCTTATCGTAATTGCGGCGCAGATCGCAGGAGAGTCCACCGAAACGGATATCGCGTTTCGAATCCTACTTGCCCGGGCACGCAGTCGGTCTCCGCGAAGCGCCTAGCGACTGCGAGGCGGTTCCGCCCGCGATCAGCCCCCAATCGGAGCGGTTAAATTGGCGGATGTCCTAAGCGTCACTCGCTGGCACCGCGAGTGCCCTGAAATAAGTGCCTTGGCGGTTCAAAACACTCTTCCGCGGGCGTGCAACGTGGCAAAGGCGCCGCGACTTGTTCCGGGGCCCTCGCACACATGATTCGTCTCGACAACATCGGCAAGCAGAATGGCCACCAGATCCTCTTCATCGAGGCCTCCGCCGCTCTTCAGAAAGGGGAGAAGGTCGGCCTCGTCGGTCCGAACGGGGCCGGCAAAACCACGCTCTTCCGCATGATCACGGGCCAGGAGCATCCCGATGAAGGCCAAGTGGCCGTCGATCGCGGCGTTACCATCGGCTACTTCAGCCAGGACGTGGGCGAGATGTCGGGCCGCAGCGCTGTGTCCGAGGTGATGGACGGCGCCGGCCCGGTGAGCACCGTGGCCACCGAGTTGGCCGAGCTGGAAGCCGCCATGGGCGATCCGGACCGGGCGGACGATATCGAGAACATCGTCGAGCGCTACGGCGAGGTGCAGGGGCGCTTCGAGGAGTTGGACGGCTACGCCCTGGAGGGTCGGGCGCGCGAAGTCCTCGCGGGCCTGGGCTTCAGCCAGGAGATGATGGACGGCGACGTCGGCGCACTGTCGGGCGGTTGGAAGATGCGCGTGGCGCTGGCCCGCATCCTCCTCATGCGCCCCGACGCCATGCTGCTGGACGAGCCGAGCAACCATCTGGACCTGGAGAGTCTCATCTGGCTGGAGGAATTTCTCAAGGGCTATGAAGGCGCGCTGTTGATGACCTCGCACGACCGCGAGTTCATGAACCGCATCGTCACCAAGGTGATGGAGATCGATGGCGGCGCGCTGACGACGTACTCGGGCAACTACGAATTCTACGAGCAGCAACGCGCGCAGAACGAGAAGCAGCAGCAGGCGCAGTTCGAGCGTCAGCAGGCGATGCTCGCCAAGGAAATCAAGTTCATCGAGCGCTTCAAGGCGCGCGCCTCCCACGCCGCGCAAGTGCAGAGCCGGGTGAAGAAGCTGGAGAAGATCGACCGGGTCGAGCCGCCGAAGCGCCGCCAGACAGTGTTCTTCGAGTTCCTGCCAGCGCCCCGCTCCGGCGAGGACGTGGTGAGCTTGAAGAACGTGCAAAAGGGCTATGGCAACCGGAGCATCTACGAGGGGACTGGACTTCCTGGTGCGTCGCAGGGAGCGCTGGTGCGTCATGGGCGTCAACGGCGCAGGCAAGTCCACGCTACTAAAGCTGGTGGCGGGTGCCACGCTGCCGGACGACGGTACGGTGGCCGTGGGCGGCAGCGTGAAGATGGGCTACTTCGCGCAGCACGCCATGGATCTGCTGGACGGCGAGCGCACGGTATTCCAGTCGCTGGAGGATTCGTTCCCGCAGGCGGGGCAGGGCTCGCTGCGCGCGCTGGCCGGCTGCTTCGGGTTCTCCGGCGACGACGTCGAGAAGAAATGCCGAGTGCTGTCGGGCGGCGAGAAGGCACGGCTGGTGATGGCCAAGATGCTCTACGACCCGCCGAATTTCCTGGTGCTGGACGAGCCCACCAACCACCTGGACATGGCGACGAAGGAGATGCTCATCGCAGCGCTGTCGCAGTACGAGGGCACCATGCTGTTCGTCTCGCATGACCGGCATTTCCTGGCCGCGCTATCCAATCGGGTGCTGGAACTGACGCCCGAGGGCATTCATCAGTATGGCGGCGGCTACACGGAATATGTGGCGCGCACCGGCCACGAGGCGCCCGGCCTGCGTAGCTGAGCCGGGATTCCCGGCGCTCGTGATCGAGTACGCGGCCCACGGCTTGCCCTGCCGCCGGCCTGGAAGCCGCCCTAGGTTCGCACCTCTTGGCGGGGAACCGACTACGCGCGCGCCTACCGGAGCGAATTTGCCGCGTTCCTGCCTGATGCCAGACCACGGGCGTCGATGCGCTGTCGGCAAGTCCTGAGACGGTTTGGATCACTTCATGTTATATGTCCCATCCGCGCATCCCGGGTGTCCGGCCCCGCATGTGTGGCTCTCGGATGGATCCTCACTTTACGATCACTTTGGTGAGGGCTTCACGCTCCTCGTAACCGATCGCGATCCGGACTTAGGAGATAGTCTTACCAAGACTGCCGCAAGGTACGCGTCCGGTGAAGACCACCGTCAGCGAGGCCCGGCGGAGTGGGTTCAGCGTTTTGGGCGGCGGGGACGGCGCGGTGCGGGAGGGCGGCGATCTGGGTTGACGCGGCGCTTCGGCTCGTACGGACTTGAAGGGTTCAAGTCGAGGTCGACGATCTCGACGCAGCCCTGAGGCTGAGAGTGGCCGGAGCCGGTGCGCCACGCTCCTTCGCGCAGTTGGATGTTGCTGACCTTCGACAGCGCCAGACATCGCCATTCGCCGTTGCGCGGCAAACCTGATCTGCTTTGGCCGCCGACCTGATAGGTGAGCGCTTGCTCTTCCCCTCGCGAGTGACCAAGGATGACCGGGCAGAGTTCGCGAGGATAGCCATTGTAGATGCAGGCGATCCGTTTGCGCGTCTTCATGGCCCGTTCAAACAAACGATAATTGGGGCTCGACATGGGAAGCTCTTGTCCTACTGTCCGGATGAGCCTCCATGTAAGCGGCCGGGTCATGCTCATCCAGATGGTCGCGAGATCAGCGCCTTAGGCTGCCGCCTGAGTGGCAAGCGCAGCCCAGTTCCAGGGCATCAGATCGCCGATGCATTTGGCCGGGTGATCGGGCAATCGCGCGAGAACGTCGGCGAGCCAGGCCTGCGGATCGATATCGTTGAGCTTGGCGGTCTGGATCAGGGTGTAGATGGCGGCCGCTCTTCGGCCGCCATCGTCGGACCCCGCGAAGGTCCAGTTCTTGCGCCCGACCGCGACAGCGCGCAGCTCGCGCTCGGCGGCGTTGTTGGACATGCACAGCCGGCCCTCATCGAGGAAGCGGGTGAACACGGTCCAGCGCTTGAGCATGTAATCGATCACCTTGCCAGTCTCGTTCTTGCCCGACAGTTTGGCGCGACGCTCGCGCAACCAGGCATGGAGCGCTTCGACCAGCGGACGGCTAATCTCATTGCGCACGCGGACGCGTTCCTGCGGCGGCGCGCCGTTGATGTCGCGCTCGATGGCGAACAAGGCATCCATGCGTTCCACCGCCGCGATGGCGATCGGCGCCTTGTTGAGACGCGCAAGATCGAAGAACTTGCGCCGCGCATGCGCCCAGCAACCGGCCTCGATGATCGGCCCGCCTTTGCGGCGAGGCTCGTAGAGCCGGTTGAACCCCGCATAAGCGTCCGCCTGCATCAGTCCGGCGTAGCTTCCCAGGTGTCGTTCGGGATGCTGCGCGCCGCGGTCGGGCGAGTAGAAGAACACAGCGGCGGGCGGATCATGACCGCCAAACGGGCGATCATCCGGGTCCCCATGATTTTGGCCATCGCGGACCGACAATTGCTTGAATGATGCAAGGGCCAAAATCATGGGGTGCCCGTCGCGGACATAGGTCCACAGGCGCCCGGTCCGCGTCTTGCCCTTGGCGAGCACCGGCACGGTGGTGTCATCGGCATGGATGCGCGCCGCGGCGAACACATGCGCCGCGATGGCTTCAACCAGCGGCATGAGAGTGGCTGCGGCGGCGCCGACCCAATCGGCGAGCGTCGACACGTCGAGTGCGATGCCCTCGTGGCCGTAAGCCATACTCTGCCGATTGAGCGGCAGGTGCAGGCCGTACTTGGCAAACAGGATGTGTGCCAGGAGTTGAGGTCCGGCGCGGCCGCGGGCGATGGGATGGAAGGGGGCCGGCGGCTGGCTGATGCTCTCGCAGGCGCGGCACGAGAACTTCTCGCGCACATGCTGGATCACCTTCCATTGCCGCGGAACAACCTCCAGCGTCTCGGTCACATCCTCGCCGATCTTGCGCAGGGACCTGCTGCCGCAGCAGGAACAGGAGGTCGGCGCCGGATAGACGGCGCGCTCGCGTGGCAGATGTTCGGGTAGCGGGCGCCGCGCCGGCTTCTTCCGCTCGAAGGCTTGCACCTTGACATTCGCGCTCGCAGCTTTCGCCGCCGCAAGCTTTGCCGCCGTCTCGGCTTCCGCGGCGTCCTCTTCCATGTCGCAGAGCGCAAGCTCAAGCTGATCGAGCAGCATGCCACGCTCGGATGATTGCCCGAACCGCTCGTGTTTGAGCTTGGCGATCGTGAACTTCATCTGCGCGATCAGCAACGCGCGAGCGCGCGCTTCGGCTTCGAGATTGCGCGCCTTCGCCTGAGCCGCCACGAGCTCCGCCTGGGTGGCGATCACCAGCGCCTTGAGCGCGGCGACATCGTCGGGGAGCGAATTAGTTGTGCCCATGGCCAGCAGGGAATCACAACATCCGCTGCTTGTATGTACGCACGCGCGTGCCGACTCACACTTTTGGTTCAGCCGGCCGCTTCCGGCCGCCACGTCCGCTGCCGCAGCCGCCAATCGATGCCTTCGAGCAGATAACCAAGCTGGGCCCCGCTCGGAACCGGGATCGTCATCGCCGCTCCAGCGCCCCGACAATCCGCGCCACGGCACCGGGTTCGATCGTCGCCTCGACGACGAGGCGGTGCCCGTTCGCCAGCACGATCTCGATCCGGCTCACGCCGACAGGCGCCGCGGCTGCCGGCGAGGCCTCAGCTGCGATCACCGCCTGCGCAAATCCTATCGGTTCGACGCTACCGAGCCGCCCCTCGCGCGCCAGCCTGCGCCACGTGAACAGCAGCCCCGATGACAGCCCGTAGCGGCGCGCCGTCGCCGATATCTGCCGCACACCACTCTCGCTCTCGGCAACGATCCGCCGCTTCTCCGCCACGCTCCAGCGCCGCCGTGCGCCCGTCTGGATCACCTCCAACCGAGATAACTTCGGCATAGTCGTATGGTCAGTCATACGACTATGTCTTCGCTCCGATGTCCTTCATCGCAAGGCGGCCGTCACCGGACGCGTACCCAGCCGAGCCGGTGCCCCGATAGCTCTTCACCATGGCCGAAAGGTCCAAGTCATCGATCACCTCGACGACAAACCGCGCCAGATGCCGTTCGGGAAGCCAGTCATCGACAGACGGCGGCAGCAGAAATCCCGTTGCCCGGTCAAATTCTCGGAAATGGCCCATCCTTCGGCACTCCAGCGGCGAATCAATTGCGCCAGAATACTTGGTGCCGTGTGGTGTATGCTAAGTCCGACAGGCTGCTAGTACCCGCTTTTCATGGAACGTGAGTTGTGATTTAAGATCGGGATGATTCCCGAAGCAAGAGAAGTTCGCCTACGCCGTGGCGATCGCAAGGTGCTGGAAGCGCGTTGTCGCTCGCCGGTGACGTTGCAACGTGATTTGAAACGGGCGCGTATTGTCCTGCTCGCCGCCGCGGGCGCAGTACGCGGTCGATTGCCAAGGAAGTGGGGGTTCAGCCGCGGATCGTCAGCCTGTGGCGGCATCGCTATGCCGACCAAGGGCTTGAAGGGCTTGAAGATAAGCCGCGGCCCGGCAAGCAGCCGGTCTATACCAGGGCGACCGACCGACGGATACTCGCCCTGCTGGATAAACCGGCACCGGCCGGGTTTGCACGCTGGACCGGACCGCTGTTGGCAGCGGCGCTTTGCGATGTGGACGTTCAATATGTCTGGCGGTTCCTGCGTCACCACACAATCGATCTTGCGGCTCGCAAATCGTGGTGCGAGAGCGACGATCCGGACTTTACGGCCAAAGCCGCCGACATTGTTGGCCTCTACATCGCCCCGCCCGAGAAGGCCATCGTGCTGTGTGTTGATGAAAAGCCTTCGATCCAGGCCTTGGAGCGGGCGCAAGGCTATCTGAAGCTGCCGAATGGCCGTGCCTTGACGGGCCAGAGCCACGATTACAAGCGCCATGGCACGACGACTTTGTTTGCCGCCCTCGAAGTCGCCACCGGCAAGATCATCGCGATACATTCGAAACGGCGCCGCCGCATAGAGTTTCTGGGTTTCATGAACAGCGTGGTGGCAGCTTTTCCGGGTCGCGAACTCCACGTCATTGTCGATAACCTCAACACCCACAAGAAGAATGAGCATTGGCTCAAGAAGCACCCAAAGGTGCATTTTCATTTCACCCCGACAAGCGCATCCTGGCTCAATCAGGTCGAAATTTGGTTCTCCATTCTTCAGGGCCAGTCGCTCAGCAGCGCTTCCTTTACCAGCCTTGAGCAATTGAAGGAGCACATCGATGCCTTCATCGGCACCTATAACGACAACGCTGAGCCCTTCGTCTGGACCAAGAAGAAGGTTCGCCAACGCCGCTTCGCAGGCCGCCGTATCACTCAGCTATGATTCCGGGGACTAGTACCAGGACTTTTCCTTTTGTTGACATTTTGTCCTCCTTTGGGAATTGGTGGAATCGCCCCGCGCTTCATTGCCTCCCCGCGGTCTCACAACAACAAGGTGTCCGCGTGTTTTAGACTTCCGGTCCCGCCCATGGGTTTCCGTTTGGTCTACAAGTGCCTGCGGCCTGTAACTGTTGGATCGGTTTTGACAGAGGATTTATCGGCGCGATACTGCCCAAAGAGGCAACGGCTCTGGACATCCTGCGAAAAACCCGGAGGCTCCTGCGAAGAAGCCGGGGCCGGTTGCAACAGATGCCTGCCGCAACCGATTACTTGGACAATTGACCGGTATGGTCCAGGCGGTGTGAAAAGACCTATCGTGCCATGATTCCGTTGCTGAATTGGCGGGGAACGGATGGTGCGGTTCGTTGAAGGGGTGGATCGCGGCCAGATGACCTTGTTACCTGAGTGCCTTGAGGATTGGGTCGACGAGAATAATTATGTCCGCGCGGTCGAGGTGTTCATCGAGGCGCTCGATCTGGTCGAACTTGGGTTTGACGGCGCCCGACCGATGGCAACGGGGCGGCGATCACGGTGACGCTGCCCAAACCGCAGACCTCAGGCGCCAAGTCGGAAGGGCGTTTTGGCAAGCCGGATTTTGTCTATCTGGCCGCCGAAGATGTCTACCGCTGTCCTGCCGGAGAGAAGCTGACTTATCGTTACACAGCCGAGGAAGACGGACAGAACCTGCGCCGTTATTGGACCAAAGCGTGCCTGATTTGTCCGATCAAGGATCAATGCACGAAGGCAAGGAGCGGCGCATCACCCGCTGGGAACACGAGCACATCGTCGAGGCCGTGCAGACGCGCCTCGACAGAAATCCGCAAGCGATGCGTGTGCGCCGCGAGAGGTTGAACATCCATTCGCCACGCTGAAGATGCGGATGGGCGCGACACACTCTCAAGAGCGTCGCCGCAGAAATGGCGCTGAACGTACTCGGCAATAACCTCACGCGCGCGATGACTATCGTCGGCGTCAAGCCGTTGCTGGCCGCCATGCGGTCCTGAGGCCGCGTCTTGGCGCGACCAAATCAGCCCGTGCAGATGACCTCAGGACGCCCACTGAACCTCGCTGGTCTCGTTCTCGAAATTCCGCAGGTCGATCAGTTAAATCTTCGCCCACATCATCGCGCACGCAAGCTGGCCGCCAGTCCCGCGCTTTTTTACACAGCCTGGGTCGGTAGCGACGGATCATGAACGCCGTCACTCGGCATTGTATGGTCGGAATGCCCCGAAAGCAGACGTGGACCGCCGTGAGAGAAACCGTTGTTTCGTTTTCCGATGAACACCGCCCAGCAGTTGAGAGTCCGGTCAATTATGCCGGGCGCCGCCATCTGATCGGGCGCACTGGATGGCGTCCTCCATCCAGACCGTCGGGCAGCGGGACCAAGTCGCCGCCCTCTTCCAACGGCCTGCGGGCCGCCAGGCAGCCCGATGCTCCGGGCTGTTCCGGGCCGCTTGGATTAATGGAGCGGAACGGGGCGGGAGTGCTCTGGCCAAAGCCGCTCCCTCCGGTTTCACAGCGTAACTCGCTAATAGGTTCTCGCAATTTGGCTCTCACCGCCAAACCCCCGCTCTTTGTCGATACGCTGTAACAGTCCGCCGTATTGGGGCTGATCATTACGATTGAATCGCGTTTGTGCGCTTGACGGGGCAACTGTTGCCGAAATCGCGAGTGTGGCGGCGATGATGGCCAAGGCGGCTATTTTGATCTGCGAGGACATGGTCTTTGCTCCTTTTGAAACTGGTGTCGGCTAAGTGCCCGACGCGTGGAACATGGACCGATCAATTCTGGCCGTATGTGACTCGGTTCACATTCGCCAATCAATAAGTGCGGGGCCGCACTGATGATCCTCCGTTCAATGAGAAGCGGCAATCCGATGCTCGCAAAGGCTTATCCGGAGATCGCCGCGCCAAGGGCGGGCCAACCCTCAGTGAGAAACGAGATTGGCTGCACTTGCCGCCATCAGAGTCCGGCCGAGTTTTCGACCGTCGGCATCGGGAACTGGGATGCCGATGACAGCCTCTCCAAAATGGAGTGTCAGAAGGGAATAGCCTTTCTGCGGGTCTCCAGGAAGCAAGCCCACCGCGCTCGGTTCGACATATGCCACCAAGGCTTCCACATTGGTTCCGGCTGCGGGTGATGGTTGTCCGCTTCCAAGGTGAGCCTCCCTCGCGGCCTTGGCAATTTGGGCTAACAGTAGGGCCGCCTCTCCTTGGTTAAGTCTCCCAGACGATGACTTCCACCTCGCCGTCCTGACGAGGCTCACAGCTGACCATTGCCATCCGATAAGTTTCTCCGTTGGGCATGAACCTACCCAAGGTTTGCCCACCCGATTTCGGCGGGCTTGGCAATCATCGAAATGCCGCACCCGCACAGAGGGAATCAGAGAGGCCGCTCCACCCGAAGTCGCTCGTCGACCCACGGTTGCAAGACCGCCGCAGTCTCGCTGGAACATTTGACGTACCGCAATTCCGGGGAGACCAGGCCGGCTACGATCAAGTTCGGCGGCCGATCTGATCGGGCGGGGTTGTCGTCCCACCCTCCGGCCTCTTGGGAGGATCGGGTTCGGGCCGCTCAACCCCGCTCGGATTTACGACTGTTCAACGAATCCGCGGCATCCCACAGCACCCGCTCAATTCGTTCACGGAGAACAAAGTGGGGGGGGGCGGGGACGCCCTCCGCAACAGAACGGACCTCAATGCGAAATCTGATTTTCGGGCTTCGAGAATGCCGGCCGGCGGGTTTTAGCAGATGGATGCCTTGACGGATGTTTCATTCGCCATTTCATTCGCGAATGAGAACGAGGCATCGAAGGGATGGTGGCAAGTTATTGATTTTATTGGTCGGAGTGGCAGGATTTGAACCTGCGACCCCCTCGTCCCGAACGAGGTGCTCTACCAGGCTGAGCCACACTCCGACAGCGCCAATGGGGCCGGTTATATAGCGGCCCGGATAGGCGCCTGCAAGCTGTCGTTACCGACAGCTGTCGTTATCGGCCGCTCGTAAGCATCGGCGTTGTCCAGGTTCGGTCGGACACGAATTGCCCGGTTCGATCCCAGATACGAGGAGCGAATCGAATCCACGGGACTTGGAGCGGGATGCGTTCAGCTGGAAGCGCTGCTCGCCCGATCGCCTTTGGTTTTTGCAAATGACCTTTCTCCGAAAAGTCTGGAAGTTTTCGGGAGCATCGCCCCGTGCCGCACCCCTCAGCAGCTGCCGTCGCGCTGCTTCGGCTCTCGATTGCTCCTGCGCTGGCAGTCATTTGGATAAGTCCGTCCATTGCATGCGCAGACCGGGATAAAAACCTGCGGGCATATTTGCGGAACTTGGACGCATGTTCCCGCAGCATCGGCGACCCCGCACATGCCGGCTCGCGTTTCGCACCACAGCCCCGCATCACATTGAAGGCCTGCAATTCCCCCGCAAGTCTCGCCAAGCTTGGCGGCATGCGCGATCCCCGACGACCACACCAGCGCGCAGACGGCTATCCGGGCGACCTTGTAGCCCATTCCCGACCTCCATTGCCGCGAACCCGTCGGCACCTCAAAGCTTCCGGCCGCCATGGCTGCTTTCCTGCTATGATCAGGCCAAGCTCGCCGGTTGGCAATGCGTCGGTGCCGACCGCCGGAAAGGCGTCAGGGAGGAGTCCATGTCGTTTCGCTCAGGATGTTGCGGCTTATCGTTCATGCTCGCGGCCGCGTTCGCGCTCACCGCACCCTTCGGCTCGGGTAGCGCATCGGCGCAGACCTGCAGCGCGATGCGCAAGATCAATGTGGGAGTTTCGGTATCGCCGCCCAACGTCGTGCATACGAGCGCCTATGTCGCCAAGGAGCTCGGCTTGTTCGCCAAGCACTGCATCGAAGCCACCATCATCCAGTTCGACGGCGGCCGTTCGGCGGCAGCCTCGGTGGCGCTGACGCAGGGCAACACCTTCGCCACGGTGAACGACATCCAGATCGGCCGCGGCATGAAGGTGAAGCAGGTCTGGGGCCTCGCCCCCAAGGCGCCGCAGGCCTATGTCGTCGCCGCCGGCATCATGTCTTTCGCCGATCTCAAGGGCAAGCGGCTGTCGGCCGCTGGCGGCGGGGTCGGCAGCTTCAACTGGCTGATCGGCCGTGAAGCGCTCGGCAAGGCTCATCTCACCGTCGACGACGCGCAATTCATCTCGCAAGGCACCGCGGGCCGGCTCGCCGGCCTCGTTGCCGGCCAGATCGATGCCGTGTCGCTGCACCCGGAAGACGCCTTCCTCGCGATGAAGCAGAAGCCCGCATTGAGCATCCTCAGCCAGGTCGCTGACCTGATGCCGCTCTATAATTTCAACAGCTATGGCGTCGCGGCCGATACGATTGCCAAGGACCGCGCGCTTGCCGTCGATTTCGTGGCGGCCATGGTCGAGGCGAACCGCGCCATCTATCGCGACAAGGACAAGGTGATCCCGATCATGATGGCAGCCACCGAGAAACCACGCGACGCGGTCGAATATGCGTGGGATATGCTGACGAAAAACTGCATCTGGTCGGTCAATGAAGGTTTTGAGCCGGAGCGCACACAATGGACGATCGACCATGATGCGGCGACTGGCGATATCGATGCGGCGAAAAAACCAAGCCTCGACCAGGTGGTGGATATGAAGGTCGCGTCCGAGGGTGTTGCCGCCGCCGGCGGGCCGGTGACGATCGGCAGTTGCCGGATTTGACGGACGGCGTTGCCCGCTCGATGAGAAGACGGTCAAAGGAGGCGTCCGGCCATGCCGCGCGCGAGCGGCGACAGCCGATCGGATCGGCCGCTGCGCTGCACCGACTCTCACAGCCCAATAAGTCGGAGCGTGCAGGTCGCGCTGCGGATCGAAATGCCGGCCCGCGTTGCCCAACCAAAGGAGCCATTTGCATGAACGTCAACGTCAGGCCGTTCTGTCCGCCGGGCGGGGTTGCGTGGGAAGAAGCGCGCGGCCGGCTCGACCAGAACGAGCCGTTTAGCAACATGTATGGCACGCCGCTTTATCGCGACGCCGTCTGGGAGCAGTTCTCCCGTGAAGAATACGGGCGACGCCACGCCGCGCTGCGCGAGAAGATGCGCGAGCACCGGCTCGATGTGCTGATCGTGCCCGGCGGCCCGAGCCACTGGAGTTTCGGCGGCGGCATGACCTGGCTCACCGGCCACTGGGAGTGGCACGCGCTTGCGTCTTATGTCGTGGTCCCGCTCGAGGCCGATCCGACCCTCATCTATGCGATGGGCGGCACGCATGCGGAAGCGGTGCGACGCCACGTCGAGCCCGCTTTATCGGACGTGCGCCAGAGCCGCGGCGGACGATATGCCGAAGTGATGGTAGAGCGCATCCGTGAACTCGGTCTCAAAAATCCGCGAATTGGCCTCGTCGAAATCGATCCCCGCCATCGCGACTACATGCCGGTGAACCAGTACAACGATCTGCACGCGGGGTTGCCGGACGCCGAGATCGTGTTCACGCGCAGCTTCATTCATGACCTCGTCATCATCAAGAGTTCGGCCGAGCTCGACTGCGTGCGCCGCGCCGGCGTGCTGTGTCAGCACGCGATGGAAGCGATGATCGCCGCTGCGAAGCCGGGCGCGACCGAGTCCGACCTGCGCGCGGCGGCGGGCTCCGCCATTCTGCGCGGCGGCGGCGACATCGACTTTCTCATCATCGGCTCGACCTCGATGGCGAAACCGGCGATGTTCTTTGGCAACCCGCGCCCGTCGGGCCGCAAGCTGCACGCGGGCGACATCGTCATCATGGAGCTCGCCGCAGGGTATCGCGGCTACACGGCGCAGATCGGCTCGCCGATCTGCCTCGGCGAGCCGACCGAGATGGTCAAGACGTTCTGGCACGAGATCGTGCTGCCGGGGTATCGGCGCATCGCCGCCGAGATCAAGCCGGGCAACCCGCTCGAAAACGTCCGCCGCGCGGCACAGTTCTTTCGCGAGAAGGGCATGCAGTCGCGTCCGACCCAGATTCACGGGATCGACATCGTCACCGCGACACCGCATGTCTTTGCCGAGCGCGTCGAGGCGCGCGAGGCCGACAAGGTGTTCAAGCCCGGGATGGTCACCATGGCCGAGCCGAACCCGATCACGGCCGACGGACTGTTTGGCATTTTTCTCGGCCATACGTTCATCGTGACCGACGAAGGTCACGAAGTGGTCGATGATTTTCCGCTCGAGATCGCGGTGGCGTAAACGTCTCAAGGACTCCAGGTAGCGCGTCCGACCTTGTCGATCGCTGAGCGCGCGAACCGTTAAAATCCTGAAAGGGAGAAGGCCCATCATGAAATCGAAGCTCGCCATAGCGGCCATTACTGTCGCTGCTGGCATGCTCGCCACCGCGCCCGCATGGGCGCAAAACGGCTGCTCCGGCCCGCCGCGCAAGATCAATATCGGCGTCGCGGTCGCGCCGCCCAACGTGGTGCATACCGCGCCCTATGTCGCCAAGGCACTCGGGTTCTTCGCCAAGCGGTGTATCGACGCTACCATCATCCAGTTTGATGGGGGCCTTGCCGGCACCTCGGTCACGGCGGTCGGTCAGGGATCGGCGATCTCGACTTTGCCAGACACTGCAATCGCGCAAGGCCTCAAAGCGCGCCAGATCTGGGGCCTCGCCCCGCGTCCGCCCCAGGCTTATGTGGTCAGCGCCGACATCAAGACTCCCGCCGACCTCAAGGGCAAGCGGCTCTCGGCTGCGGGCGGCGTCGGCGGCTTCAACTGGCTGATCGGTCGCGAGGTGCTGCGCCTGGCCGGCCTCGGCACCGACGATGTCCAGTTCATTTCGCAAGGTACTGCCGGCCGCATGGCCGGTTTCGTCGCCGGACAGATCGATGCCGTCGCGCTGCATCCGGAAGACTTTCACATCGCGCTGGCGCGGAAGCCTGGGGCTCACGTCCTCATCACCGTCGCCGACCTATGGCCGAAATACAGCTTCAACGCCTATGGCGCCGCCGACTCGCTGATCGCCAAGGACCACGACCTGCTGCGCGATGTCATCGCCGCGATGATCGAGGCGAACCGGGCCATCTATCGCGATCCCGCAAAGGTCACTCCCGCCATTGTCGAGGCGACGCAAAAGCCGCGCGAGGCGGTGGAATTCGCCATCGCCACACTGACGAAGAATTGCGTGCTGTCCGTCAATTCCGGTTTTGTCCGTGAGCGCACTGAATGGACGCACCAGAACAACATCGATATCGGGGACATCCCGCCGGACAAGAAGCTCAGCTTCGAGCAGATTGCCGACCGCGAACTGGCGGACCAGGCGGTGGCCTCGCTTGGCGGCCCCGTGGAGATCAACGGCTGCAAGGATTGACGCGGCGTCGATGCGCCGGCGCATCTTGTTTTGTGCGCCTTGATCCGGGGCAGCTCGGCTCATTCCGCCCGGAGTGCCGGTTCGAGACCCAAGCGCTGCATGAGCGGCGTCTGCGCGGGCGAGGCTAAATACTCGATCAGCCGGCGCGCACCGTCGGGACTCGCGGCGCTCGTCAAAATGCCCGCTGAGAACACCGTGATTTTCTGCAGCTCGTCGGGGAATGGTCCCACGATGTCGATGCCGCGGACCGGCACCAGTTCGCTCATCTGCTGCACCGCGATCTCCGCCTCTCCGCGCGCGGCAACTTCGGCGGCGTAGGAGTTGCCGATTTTGGCGTGGCGTCGAACCTCGTCAGCGATTCCAAGACGCTCGATCACTTCGGCGAAATGGAGACCGCTCGCGCCAACCCTCGAAAAGGCCACTGACTTCGCCTCCAGCATCGCATTCCGAAAGGCAGTTGCCGTTGAGATGTCGGGCTTTTTCCTGCCGGCGCGAACGGCGACGCCGATACCCGATTGAGCGATGTCGGCGACACTGCCGTTCAGGATCACACCTTGCTGTATCAACGTTTCGGTGGCCTCACGGGTGAGGATGGCCATGTCGGCACCGGCACCGTGCGCGATCATCTCAAGGGCAGCATGGGTCGACATGTACTTTGCAACAATAACCAGGCTGGTGCGGCCCAAAAAGGCGGCAGCGATGTCATCGATGACGCCGCGCAGCGCGAGCGTGCTCAATACTTCGACGCAAGCCGTCCTGTTCACGGTCGCCTCCAGTCCATCCCCTTGGCGCCGCGGGAATCCACGGCGTGGCATCGTCGGCAGCGCTCGCTAACCACGTCGTGCCATCCGCATCGCCAATACGTATCGCCCCTCGCGGCGGCCCGCTGATGATTTTTGTCGCCGTGATATTATATCTGCGCCGGTCCTTGCGATGCTCCGCAAGAGTGATGAGTTGTTAACATGAACACGTCTTTCTTCGGCGAACTGCTGCTGACGATCTCCGAACGCGGCCGCTCGCTGATCGAGCGCGCCCGTGATCGCCGCGAACGTCCCGCCGAAACCAGCGAGAGCCTGGCCGACCTCTGCGAAGAACTGCTCTCGAACCGGGGCGAGGCCTCGGGGGTCGCGCTGGCACGCGAAATCCTGGCCCGATACGCTGAACTCACGATCGGCCCGCGCATCGCCTTTTTCGAGACGCTGGCGACGCGGTTCGGCACCGATCGTGCTCGCATCGAGGCGGCCATCGAGGCATGGCGGGCAGCGCCCTCCGACGCTTCGGCCGCAGAGCTGCACGCAGCGGCAGAGCCGCGCCGGCAGGAACTGCTGCGCCGCCTCAACCTTGCCCCGCAAGGTACCAGCGCGCTCGTCGAAATGCGCGGCCAGCTCCTGGAGACGCTGGAGCGCCGCGACGACCTTGCCGCAGTGGATGCCGATTTCAGTTCGCTGTTCTCCTCCTGGTTCAATCGTGGCTTCCTGGTGCTGCGAAGGATCGACTGGTCGACGCCCGCGGTGGTCCTGGAAAAGATCATCCGCTACGAAGCGGTGCACCAAATCCGCGACTGGGACGACCTGCGCGCGCGCATCGACCCGCCCGACCGGCGCTGCTATGCCTTCTTTCACCCTGCCCTGGTCGACGAACCCTTGATCTTCGTCGAAGTGGCGCTGACGCGCGACATTCCCGGCGCGATCACGCCGATCCTGGAGCAGAAGCGCGAGACCCTTGAACCGGACCGCGCGACCACGGCGGTGTTCTACTCGATTTCGAACTGCCAGCGCGGGCTTGCCGGGGTGACCTTCGGCAGCTTCCTCATCAAGCAGGTGGTCGCCGAAGTGAGCCGCGAAATGCCGCGGCTCGGCACCTTCGTGACGCTGTCACCGGCACCGAGCTTCGCGCGATGGCTGACGCAGCAACGCGCATCGGATTCGATACTCGTCCCTGAAGCCGACCGGACAGCGCTTGCCAAACTCGAAACGCCGGATTGGTGGCTCAATGCCGAGGCGATCGAATCGATGCGCGAGCCGATGCTGCGCGCCGCCGCGACTTATTTCGTCACCGCCCGCAATTCGGCCGGCGCTCCGCTCGACTCGGTCGCGCGTTTTCATCTCGGCAATGGCGCCCGCCTCGAGCGGCTCGATTGGCCCGCCGACCTGTCACAGCGCGGGCGCAGCCAGTCCTTCGGCCTGATGGTGAATTATCTGTACGACCTCGGCGATATCGAAAAGAACCACGAAGCCTATGCCGAGAATCGGACCATCACTGCAGCGAGCGGGATCAGAAAGCTCGCACGACCCTCGCGCGCGCTGGTCCAGGCGGCGACGTAGCGCGTGACCCCGAAAAGTTGCACAGACTTTTACGAAAAAGGTCATGCGCAAAATCAAAGAAAACCGAGCGGGAAGCGATTCAAGTTGAACGTATTCCGATCTAGATGCTGCGCGCGCGTCGTTTCAGAACGGGTTCCAGGTCGATGTCGGCGTGAATTTCAGGTAGCCCACATTGGCGCCGAGGCGCAGGCCAATTCCTGACCGGATCGGGACGACGACGACGTCGTTTGCCGTGAGCGCCGTCATTCCGAAGCCGCCGACCAGATAGGCCGAGCCGTTGATGCCGGCAAACCGTTGATAGATCGCCTGGGTGGCCGGCAAGCTGTAGATCAACATCATCGTGCGAGCGCCGTCGCCGCCGAAATCCCATCCCAGCGAAGGACCTTGCCAAAATACCTTCAGGTCGCCGGCGTTTTTCGTATAAAGCACACCCTCGCCATAGCGGAGGCCGCCGAAAAAGGCACCGCCCGCTTCTTCGCCAAGGACGTACCCGTTCGGCAGCCCCCATTGGCTGACAGCTTTTTCGATCACGGTCGCAAATCCCTGTGACACGGTGCCGAAAAAGCGGTGACCTGCATTGACCAGTTCAGTCGTGGGGTAACCTTGCGGATTGGGCGCCGGCGCCGGCTGCGCGTTTCCCGGCATTGGCCGCAACAGCAGTGCAATCAGGAAACTCAGGGCGATGATCCGCAGGATGGCTCGCATGGCAACTCCCGGAACGAAACAGGCAACGCGCACCACTGACGTGCCGTTGTCCTGATCTCCTTATCAACCAGTTTCTAACGATTAACGCGTTGCTAACCGATTAACGTGTTGCATGGTCCCCATCAGGGCAGCGCGCGGCAGATTCGGCCAATCGCCGACTTACGTCACCTTTGGGCGAAACTATGACCTTAGCGGGGCAGGAAGGAAAGCGACGGCTTGACTGCCGGCCAGGGGCTCCCGCGAAAATAACTGCTCCGACACTCGAAAAAAATCAGCAGCTTGGTGCGGCTAGCCACCCTGCAACTGATTCAGTTATTTTCGCGGGTACCCTAAGAGCCGGATGCGTTCAAGCTGAAACGCCTCCCGGTCGGCTGCTTTTGTTTTTGCCCATGACCTTCGTCCGAAGAGTCCGCAACCTTTCGGGATCATGCCTGTGCCTTGCGGTTGCGGCCGCCGCGGTCGCGGCCTCGTGCATGATACCGATCATCGGCAGCCGCAACGCCGGCGCTGCAACGACTGAATGGGTGGTCACCGATCCGCGGACCGGCCTCGCCATCGATGGATACGACCCGGTCGCCTATTTCCTTGATTCCGATGCGGCCCCCGGCAAGGCCGAATACGAGTTCGCCTACCATGGCGTGGTCTGGCGGTTCCGCAATCCGGGCAATCAGGGAGCCTTCATGCAAAGCCCCGCGGATTATGAGCCGCAGTTCGGCGGCTATGATCCGGTCGCCATCGGACGGGGGGTCCCGACACCGGGCAATCCGCTGATTTGGCTGATAGCAGACCAGCACCTCTATCTCTTCCGCGACTCCGATACCCAGGCGCGGTTCAAAGCCGATCCCGGACGGCTGCTGCTTGCGGCCGAGACACGCTGGCCCGGCGTTACCAAAATGCTTTCGCAATGATGCCGGGCCTCGTGCCGCAAGAGTGCTCAGGCGGTCTCGGCGATGACGCCGGCTCGGTCCCCCCAGGCAATGAACGCAGGAACCCGGTAACCGTGCGCGGCCCGGCCAAATTCCAAAGAACCGCCCTCCGGCGTGGTCACCGCCCCCCCTGCCGCAGCCACGAGCGCATGCCCGGCAGCGACGTCCCATTCGCAGGTGGTGGCAAGCCGCGGATAGAGATCGACGGCGCCTTCCGCCACTCGGCAGAACTTTACCGCCGACCCGGCCGGAACGCACCGCGTTACGCCCAGTCGATCGAGCAGTGCGACGGTCGCGGGGTCGAGATGCGACCGGCTCACCGCGGCAATGCATTCGCGGGGCGGCGCCTTGCGGACCCCGATCGACTGGGCGCGCCCCGCAATCGAGCCGTCCGCCGCCATTTGCAGCCGCTCTGCGCCGGAGCCGATACGCCCGCGGAAAATGAGACCTACGGCGGGCACGGCAATGATGCCCAGGCTGGGGACGCCGGCGCGAACCACCGCGAGGTTCACCGTGAAGTCGGCGGAGCCGGCGATGTATTCCTTGGTCCCGTCCAGCGGATCGATCAGCAGGAACAATTCTCCAGGCTGTGCCGGATGCGAAGTCATTTCTTCGGCGACGACCGGCACGCCGGGCATGAGCCGTGCCGCCGCCTCGACCAGAATTGCTTGCGAACGCTCGTCGGCATCGGTCACAGGCGATCCGTCCGCCTTGATTCGCGCGTTCGGAGCTTCGCGGAGGGCGCCCAATGTCGAAGCCGCCGCCCGGGCGACGGCCTCGGTCAGCGCCGAGAGCAGGCGATCGTCGCCAACGGGAGCGCCGGTCCTGCCCGGAGGCGACATGGCCCGGGCAAGAGCCCAGCGCTGGTTCGATACCGGTAACTCCGTGGTGCTGCGTCCGATTTGGGGGGGATGGCTTCATTCTTGCCTTGCGGTTTGGCGGCCGGCGTGTATCACACGCCGCGCTAGTGCCACGTTGATTGTATTTGCGCCGTCGCTTGACTGAGGGGGAAATACGGCATGTCGACTGTCATTACGCTCGATTCGCTCGATCTTGCGGCGCTTTTGTGCTCACGCGTCTGCCATGACCTCATCAGCCCGGCGGGCGCCATCGTGAACGGCATCGAGGTGCTGGAGGAATCGAAGGACGAGGAGACGAAAACCTTCGCCATCGATCTCATCAAGAAAAGCGCGCGCAAGGCCTCGGCCCGTCTGCAATTCTGTCGAATTGCCTTTGGCGCGGCGGCTCCGCTGGAGCCCAGGTCGACCTCGGGGACGCCGAGAACGTTGCCCGCGGTTTCATCGAAGAAGACAAGGTCAAGCTGACCTGGACGCTGCCGCGCGAACTGATGCCCAAAAATCGGGTCAAGCTTCTCTTGAACCTCCTGGTCGTCGCGATGCAGACGATCCCCCGCGGCGGCACGCTGACAATCGAAAGCGCAGGCCCCGCGGAGACCGCGTCATTCAAGATCTCTGCGCGCGGCCTCAATTCGCGGGTGCCGCGAACTCTGGCGGCGCTGCTGGCAGGGTGCCCGCCGACCGGAACCGTCGATGCACACGCCATCCAGCCATTCTACACCGGGCTGCTCGCCCGCTCCTGCGGGCTGTTGCTCTCGGTGGAGGAAGAGGCAGACGCGGTGGTGGTGGCGGCGCGGCTGCCCATAAAGGCCGAGAGCTCGAGCCCGCGGGCGGCGAAGGCCTCGCGCGCTGATTTCGCCCTGGTTCCTGCACCAGACGTACAAATTGGGCGACGCGGTAAACGGCCGGTAGTGGCTGCATCGCGCAGCTCTGAAACTGACGTGTTTTCCGTGCTTTGCGCCGAGGCGATCGGACCCGCCGCGGAAGCCCGTGAGAGCACCCTCAGCGGTTGCAACTGAAATTAAATGGTTCACGCCGACACTGGCCGGGTCTTCAGCCCGCATCAGAGCGATGCGCCTCCTCCCCGGAAGCAGTGATGGACGGCTTGTTACGAGAGTTTTTACTCGATGCCACGGAAGCTCTCGATGCCTTCCATGTCGAGCTGTGCCGGTTCGAGCGGAACCTCAAAGATGCAAGGACGCTCACCGGCATTTTCCGCCAGTTGCACACGATCAAAGGCGCTGCGGGCTTTCTTGCCCTGCGCAGGTTGGAAGCGCTTGCCCATGCCGCAGAGAGCCTGGTCGGCAGGTTACGCGACGGCGGCAGGGCGACCCGAGCTGCCATCAAGCTGCTTTTCTGTACGAGCATTCGCATCCGGGAGCTGTTCCTCGTCCTGGAGCGGGAAGGCCATGAGCCCGAGGGAGATGACCGCGATCTGATCGGCTCCCTGGAACGGACAGCGCGTGTGCGCCGCGGCCGGCAGCCGCGCCCAGGCGCTGGGGTGACGGCGCCGCGCCATTCTTCGGAACGCGAGTCCGCTCCCGATGCGCAAGCAGCCGCGGAAACCCACTTGGCGGCTCGTTCGCTCCGGGTCGACACCACAAGCCTCGAACAGTTGTCGGCCATCGTCGGGGAACTCGGGGCGGCACATAGCGACCTTACCGAAATCGCGGGCCGAATCGGCAATGACGATCTCGACATGCGCCTGCAGAATCTCGCCGGCACTATCGACGCCCTGCACTCAGCGGTGACCCGCGCCGCACCCAACCCGTCAGCAATGCCTGGGTCACGCTCCCGCGCATGCTGCGCGAACTGGGCGTGCGGCTCGGCAAGGATATCCAAGTGGAGATACTTGGCGGTGAAACGGAGCTGGACCGGCGGGTGCTCGACATCATCAAGGAGCCGCTGATCCATTTGGCGAGGAACGCGGCCGACCACGGGCTCGAGACCCGCGAGGAGCGACGAACGCTCGCCAAGCCCGAAACCGGGGTGATCCGCTTCTCCGCAGCATCCATGGCAGACCATGCCACCATCTCGGTTTCTGACGATGGCCGGGGGCTCGATGCCGAGAAGATCCGGGCACACGCGATTGCATCTGGCTTTGCGGCCAGGGCCGACATCGAGGAGATGAGCGACGCCGCCCTTCACGACTTCGTCTTCGCCCCAGGATTCTCGACGGCGGTAGAAGTGACGACCCTGTCCGGACGCGGCCTTGGCCTCGATATTGCGCGAACAAACATCGTTCAGGCTGGGGGATCGATCGAGGTCAGCTCGGTGCCGGGGAAGGGGACCACCTTCATCATGAAGCTGCCACTAGGGCCGTCATCCGAAGGCGGATGGCCGCGCCTTGAGGGTCAGGGACGAAACCATCGCGTCCCCTGGGCAGCTCTTCCGCTCCGAGACAAGCGAATGGCCGTCCCGGGACGTTGGCCGGCAGACGCGATTGGTTCGATCTGAATTCACGAGCGAGGCCGCACTGGAAGCGGTCGAGAATGCCGCCTGAAGCGTGTCAGGCGACTTTGTCCGAAGCACCGAGTCCCACCCAAGGGGCCGTCGTGGGCATGAGCAGGAGAAGCACCTTATGAAAACCTGTCTGGTGGTCGACGACTCCAGCGTCATTCGCAAGGTCGCGCGGCGTATCCTTGAAGAAATGCAGTTCGACATCAGGGAAGCCGAGGACGGTGCCCAAGCACTTGGCATTTGCCGCGAGGAAATTCCCGATGTCGTGCTGCTGGACTCCAGCATGCCGGACATGGACGGCATCGCCTTCCTGCGCGCTTTGCGCAAGATGGCCCGAGGCGCCCCGCCGAAGGTGGTGTTCTGCACGAGCGAGAACGAACTCGGAGCAGAAGGCCGAGCGCTCCGCGCCGGGGCTACCGAGTGCCTCATGAAGCCGTTCGACAAGGAGATCATCGTGGCGAAATTCCAGCAGGTCGGTTTGATCTGACAGCTGTTTTCCGCGCCCGCGGCTTGATCGCGAACGCGATTTCAAACAGCCTGCAAAATGCATTAAGATCGCCCTTCCGCAAATCGCGGCCGCCGCACGCGGCCGGCTTGAACGGGAGGATGTGATGGATTTTGACGTTTCATTGCTGCGCCGCGACGTGATCAAGGCGGCGGGCGCCGGCCTCGCCAGCAGTTTTTTGGCCTCCAGCGTTGCCGAGGCCCAAGCGCCTTCTGCCGCCAAGGGCGGGTCCGAGTTCTGGAAAAAGGAATACACGGCCAAGAAGGGTGACGTGTCGCTCGCCGTTTACCGCAAGCGCATCGGCGATCCCGCCGCGGGTGGCCCCTCGAAGCCGGTGCTGTTTTTGGTGCACGGCTCCTCGAACGCCGCCCTGTCGAGCTACGACCTCACGGTGCCGGGCGGGGCCGATTACTCGATGATGAACGAGTTCGCCCGGCTCGGCTACGACGTGTGGACGATGGACCACGAGGGCTACGGCAAGTCTTCGCGCACCTCGGGGAATTCCGACATTGCGAGCGGCGTCGAGGACCTCAAGGCAGTGGCGCCGCTGGTGGCCAAGGAAACCGGACGGACCAAGTTCCATTTCTACGGCACATCATCTGGCGGATTGCGGGCCGGTGCTTTTGCGCAGGTGCAGCCCGAAAGCGTCGATCGGCTCGTCGTCGCCGCATTCACGTACAAGGGGGACGACGCCCCAACGCTGAAGGAACGCGCCAAGCAGCTGGATTTCTACAAAACTCACAACACGCGGCTGCGGGACCGCGCGATGATCCGCTCGATCTTCACGCGCGATGGGTTGCCGAGCGCCTACGATCCCTCCGTCGCCGAAGCGCTGGCCGATCTCGAGCTGCAATACGGCGATCAGGTTCCGACCGGGACCTACCTCGACATGACCTCGAAGCTGCCGGTGGTCGATCCCACCAAAGTGCTGGGCCCGGTGTTGATGTTGCGCGGCGACCATGACGGCATCTCGACCAATGACGACCTGCTCGCCTTCTTCAAGCAGCTCCCCAACGGCGACCGGCAGTTCGTAATTCTGCCGAACGTCGCCCATAGCATCGGCTATTCGAAGAACCGGCACATGGCGAACCATGTCATGGCATCGTTCCTCAGCATGCCACCGGCCGTGCTGTCCTGAGTGAAGTGAAGGAAGGGCGGCATCCATCGGGCTTCGACCCGCCCTTCCTTTGATGTGCGCGTTTGGCGACGGCGCGCCGCCAGCCGAAGTTAACCAGGATTGACGATGGGAGCGGCCGTCGCTTGATCAGCCGTCGGCGGCCGTGCCATACGAGGCCATGGCCCGGTGGCGGAGAGGCTACGCAAGGACCGTGCATGGTCCTGAAGCTTGGTTCAATTCCAAGTCGGGCCTCCAATCACATTTCGCATGCTGTTCGCCGCGTTTGAAGCGTGGGGCTGGCAGTAATCTGATTAAGCCATAACTCGGCGGCTGAAGCGCGCGGTGACGGAGCCGATGGCCGCAGACGCGTGATCTGCGCTGGTTGGGCAGAGCGCGCCGCCCTTATCAATTTGCGCAATGTCGTCCCGCAATGCTAGAGCACGCCTCCGCCGAAGAACGCATCGCCAAATCCGTTGGGCTCGCGATCCGTCGCTACGAACTTCGTGGGCAGGCGGCGCACTGGCGAAAAGCTTGGAGAGACTTCCGTGGCAGAGATGGTGCAGGCCGCCGTGCGGACTGGTCCGAGCAAGACGGAATTTCGCGAATTCCCGATGCCGGACGTACCGGAAGATGCGGCCCTGATGAAGATGGAGGTCGCCGGCATCTGCGGCACCGACGTGAAACTCTACAAGCATCCGCCGTCGGCGGCGCCGGTCATCATGGGACACGAGAACATCGGTACCATCGCCAAGGCCGGCCGCGAATTCACACGGCGCAAAGGCTTCAAGGAAGGCGACCTCGTCTTCGTGGAGCATTATGTGTCATGCGGCAAATGCGAGTGGTGCCATCTCGGCCAGTACCGGCATTGCGAGAACACCGATTGGCGCTACAACCCTGACGCCATCCGCTACGGCTACACCTCGGCGGAAAAGGCGCCGCATCTTTGGGGCGGCTTTGCCCAATACGTGTACCTGCCGTGGAACGCGGTGATCCACCACGTCCCGAAAGGTGTTTCCGCGGAACTCGCCGGCCTCGTCACGCCGATGTCGAATGGCATCGAGTGGTCGCTGTTCGATGGCGGGGTCGGATACGACTCCAAAGTTTTGATCCAGGGCCCGGGCCAGCAGGGCTTGTCTCAGACGGTGATCTGCAAGCACGCGGGCGCCTCCCTCATCATCGTCACCGGCACGACCAAGGATGCGGCGCGCATGGAGGTCGCCAAGAAGCTCGGCGCCGACCATGTTATCGACGTGCAGAAGGACGATCCGCTCGCCCGCATCAAGGAGATCACCGGCGGCAAGGGCGTCGACGTCGTGCTCGACTGCACCGCAGGCGCGGGCACGATGCCGGTGCTGCTCGGCGTTGAGGCGCTCAAGCGAAAAGCCGGCACGCTGGTGGTGCAGGGCGAGCTGACGGATTTTCCCAATTTCCCGCTGGCAAGGGTGACAGTGAAATACATCACCATCAAATGCGCGCGCGGGCACAGCTTCAAGGCCTGCGAGCTGGCGCTGGCGCAGCTTGCGTCGAAGCGGTTCCCGCTTGATCTCGTCACCACTCACACATTCGGACTGAAGGACGTCGACCTTGCCATCCACTCGGTCGGCGGCGAGGGAGTGAAGGACGTGATCCATGCGTCGCTGATGCCGTGGCAATAGCGCGGGGCAACGTTCGGTGGGCCGCGCCTCTTTCATCGTGCTCGTCGCACTCGCCCTCGCGGCGGCCGGTGTATTCACGATCGATCCAGAGATCGATCTTCAGGTGTCCGCCGCCCTGTTGGCATGGGCCGGGCGCCATCATGACGGTCCCTTGTTTCGCGTGCTGATGCTGGTGCGGCAAACCGGCCCTATCGTCGTTGCTGCCGCCGTCGCTCCGGCGGCGGTCGCGCTCGCGATGGCGGTGATCCGTCCGAGGATGCGGCCCATCATGCCGGTGCAGGCGGCGCTGTTCGTCGTGCTCACGCTGGTGCTCGGACCCGGGCTGCTGGTTAACACCGCGTTGAAGGAACACTGGGCGCGGCCACGACCGGCAGCCGTGACCGAGTTCGGTGGCGACCTTGCGTTCAAACCCTGGTGGGACCCGCGGGGCGCCTGCGTTTCAAACTGTTCGTTCGTCTCCGGTGAAGTCTCATCGGCAACCTGGCTCGCGGCACCGGCATTGGTGCTGCCCCCTCCATGGCGTTATCTCGCGCTCGCCGGCGTCGCTGTTTATGTAACGTTGGTTGCGATGGCGCGATTGGTTGCGGGCGGGCATTTCCTTTCCGACGTGATTTTTGCGGCGCTCTTCACCGGCCTGATGGTGTTCGCGGTGCATGTCGGCCTGTATCGCCGGCCGCGCGGGTGTGCAACGCGTTCCATGGGCGACTTTGCGCTGTGGCGGATATTTGGCGGAATTGCATCATTGCGACGTGCGATCTCGGACAAAAATACGCCGTCGGCCTGATAATACCAGCGCGACGCATAAACGAACCCTGTTGAGAGGTATAGCAGTTGACAAGCCCCTGCGGCTCAGGCTCAACTTTAACCACTTTGATACGCGCGCTTCGAAACGCGACAAGGTTTCCGAAATTCTAGGGTTCGACAAGGGATGGGACAGATGGGCAGAGCCGATAGACTCACCGTTACATTCGCTGCATTGTTGACCGCTGTTTCGTTCTCAGCGCTGGCGCAGCAACCGCCGCCAAACAACAATCAGAACCACAAACCGCCTCCGGGCCAACAGGGCCATCCCGGGCCGCAGGGCGTGCAACAACAGCATCTGAATGGACCGGGGGGGCCGCCGCCTCGCGGAGTGCCCCCGCACGGCCCAGGCCCCGCGGCGCAGTTTCATCCGCCCGGGCCTCCCGGAGTGCATCCCGGACCGGGCGGACCGCATCCGGTTCGTGTCATCGGCGAGCGCGGCTACAGTTTTCACACCGGCTTCGCCGGTCGCCGCGAAATCGTCAGCTTCAGCCCGCGGGAGCGGGAAATCTGGGGTGGCGGCCGTTGGCATCACGAAGAGCGTTTCGGCCGCTACGGTTATTGGTATGAAGTGAACGGTGCCTGGTATTTCTACGACCAGCCCTATGCCGGACCACCGCCCTATGTCGCCGACGTCGAGTTCTTCGACGAGGGCCTCGAGGTGGCGGCACCGGTGGTGGTGGCTCCCGCGCCGGTTGTCGTTGCCGCGCCGCCGGTCGTCGTCGTGCGTCCGCCACCGATCGTGTGCGTCGGCCCGCTCTGCGTGCGCTGATCGCCGCGCGAACGGAAGGCTGAACGCTGTGAGAGGCTGGGCAGGTCTGCCCAGCCTTTTTGCGATTTGATCGAAGAGCTGATGACGTCGGCGGGATTGAAGGCTCACGCGTGAAGGCTGCGCGATCGCGCCTGCAAACTGTCAGGATTGGAGGGAGCCGAAGCTCAATCCGAATCAGGTCAAGGAAGCGCGACACCACCTCGCCGAGGGCGAGAAAACCCGCGACAGGCCAGAATTATGCTATTACCATCATTCCGAGGCTCGCTTTATGACTATGTGATATGAGTAGCCGAGACTGCCGCAGCGCCCCACATGACTCTCGGGTTGTCGCAAACAAGCCGGATCCCAATCGATTTGGCTGGAGGCGGTCGCTGAACGACGACACTGCTGGCGCAGCTGGTTTTGGGCGAGGCGCAGAATGATCTGCTGGAGGCAGCCGAGTTTGAAGCGAGCCGACGGCAGGTAGAGCGGCCATGAGCAAGCGGATTGCAATCCTGTCTGCCCTCGTGCTGGTCGCCGGGATTGGCGGCTACGCAGCCTTCTTCGGCGCAAAGCCGTCGGACGATCCGCAACACCTGCCTTCGCGCCACCTGCCGGTCTGGACCGAAGTCGGGTGGCCGTTCCCCATCGACGAGTGGGGAGGAGGCTGGGCTTTTCAATGCAAGGCCGCTGATTGCGGGAATGACATCAATCTTTATGTGCGGCCGAAGATCGGCTTCTGCAATTGTAAGGTTGGCGTGGCTGACGACGAGGAACTCGATCGGATCAGCGATATCTCGCTTGTCGGCAGCGACAAATCCACGCTCGGCGCTGGCCGGCCTATTGCGCTGGACTGGATGAAAGGCCGCAGCCGAGGCTACAAGGTCGCCGTTCCATGGGGCTCCGATCATTCGGCGAAATCGCTGCTGTCGCTTGGTTTCAATCCCTTCGACGACACTTGCGATGTCATCGTCGCCACCGTTGTCGCTGATGGGTCGGCCTCGCAGGAACAGGCCGTGCTCGCATTCCTCGACGGCGATTTGGTGCGGCACCACGTTGAAGAGGTGCTCGGACGCTAGGCTACCTGCGAAAATGACTGCTCCGGTTCTCGGCAGGAACCGTCACGTTCGTGCGGAGAATTGCCCAGGAACGATTTATTCATTTTCGCGGGGACCTTAGTCCGATCGTCGCCGGCAAAGTCGAGGTTCACCGGGTCGGCACTGGCTTGTCGCCGCGATAATCGTAGAAGCCGCGCTTGGTTTTGCGACCGAGCCAGCCCGCTTCGACATATTTAACGAGCAATGGGCACGGCCGGTACTTGCTGTCCGCAAGGCCTTCGTGCAGCACCTGCATCACCGATAGGCAGGTGTCGAGGCCGATGAAATCGGCAAGTTCCAACGGCCCCATCGGGTGGTGGGCGCCCAGCCGAAGCGCCGTATCGATCGCATCAACGGAGCCGACTCCTTCGTAAAGCGTGTAGATCGCTTCGTTGATCATCGGCAGCAGGACGCGGTTGACAATGAACGCAGGAAAATCCTCCGCCACCGCATAGATCTTGCCCAGCTTGGCAACGAATTTCTTGGCCGTTTCGTAGGTCACGTCGTCGGTCGCGATGCCGCGGATCACCTCGACGAGTTCCATGACCGGCGCGGGGTTCATGAAATGCAAGCCGATGAATTTTTCCGGGCGATCGGTGGAGGCCGCGAGCCGCGTGATCGAGAGCGAGGAGGTGTTGGTGGCGAGGATGGCGTTGGACTTCAGGACCGGACATAGCGCTGCGAGAATCTTGCGTTTCACGTCTTCCTTCTCGACGGCGGTCTCGATGACGAGATCGCAGTCGGCGAGCGCGTCGAGATCGGCAGCGACGCCGATGCGCCCAAGGGCTGCCTGGCGGTCGCTTTCGCTGATCGTTTTCTTGACGACCTGACGCGCCAAATTGCCGTTAATCGTGGCGATGCTCGCCTTGGCGCGCTCCTCCGAAACATCGTTCAGCGCCACCTTGAAACCTGCGAGCGCGCACACATGCGCGATCCCATTGCCCATCTGACCGGCGCCGATGACGCCTACGCGATGAATGTCGAGCATGTCATTCGTCCGGTGGCCTCTCGTCCACGCCAATCCCCGGCCGTTCCCTCTGTGCGGCCGGGTCGTGCCGCCCGACGCGCTTATCTGTTGTAACCTCAACCGCGCCGGCTCACCACCGCTCTGTGACGGTTTGCACTGTCGTGGTGAGAGCCGGATGCGTTCAGCATGAATCGCCTCCCGCTGGTTCTCTTTTACGCATTCGTTGCGGACTGCGCTCGACGGCGGTTGGGCGATGCCCTTGCGCATGATCTTTGTCCGAAAACTCTGCAACTTTTCTCGATCATGCGCTTCCTTTGCCCTTGCGCATGGTCTTTGTCCGAAAAGTCTGCAACTTTTCCGGATCATGCGCTTCCTTTGCCCTTGCGCATGATCTTTGTCCGAAAAGTCTGCAACTTTTCCGGATCATGCGCTTCCTTTGCCCTTGCGCATGATCTTTGTCCGAAAAGTCTGCACCTTTTCCGGATCATGCGCTTCCTTTGCCCTTGCGCATGGTCTTTGTCCGAAAAGTCTGCAACTTTTCCGGATCATGCGCTAGCGGCGAAGCTTGGCGAGTTCGTCGGCCAGCTCCGGCAGCGCCTTGAACAGGTCCGCGACCAGGCCGTAATCAGCGATTTGGAAGATCGGCGCCTCTTCGTCCTTGTTGATGGCCACGATGACCTTGGAATCCTTCATGCCGGCGAGGTGTTGGATGGCGCCTGAGATGCCCACCGCCAGGTAGAGATCGGGAGCGACGACCTTTCCGGTCTGGCCGACCTGCCAGTCATTGGGCGCGTAGCCGGCATCGACGGCCGCGCGCGAAGCGCCCACGGCGGCCCCGAGCCTGTCGGCAACGGGCTCGATATATTTGGTGAAATTTTCCCGCGATGCGAGAGCGCGGCCGCCGGATACGATGATGCGGGCCGACGTCAGCTCCGGCCGATCGTTCTTGGACAGCTCCTCGCCGACGAAGACAGAAAGGCCCGGATCGGCCGGCGCCACGATGGCTTCGATTTCGGCGGCACCGTTTTCGCCGCTGGCCTTGAATGCCGCGGTGCGGACGGTGATGACCTTCTTGGCGTCGCGCGAGCGCACGGTCTGTACGGCATTGCCGGCATAGATCAGCCGCTCGAAGGTGTCGGGCGAGATCACCTTGACGATATCGGAGATCTGCATCACGTCGAGCAGTGCGGCGACCCGCGGCATGAAGTTCTTACCCGTCGTGGTCGCCGGCGCCATAATGGCTTCGTACTCGCCGGCAAGCGCGACGATGAGGGCCGCTATCGGCTCCGCCAGCATATGCTCGAAGGGCGGTGCATCCGCGACCTTTACCCTCTCGACACCTTCGAGCCTTGCCGCGGCCTCCGCCACCGCGCGGCAATCCCTGCCGGCGACAAGCACATGGACCGGCGCGCCGAGAGCCGTTGCGGCTGTGAGCGCCTTCGCGGTGGCGTCCTTCAAGCCGCGGTTGTCATGTTCGGCGACCAGGAGGGTCGGCATCACAAAATTCCCGCTTCGTTTTTCAGCTTGCCGACGAGCTCGGCCACCGAGCTCACCTTGGTGCCGGCCTTGCGGGCGGGAGGGTCGCTGGTCTTGAGGACTTCGAGACGAGGTGAGGTATCGACATCGTAATCGGCCGGCTTAGCCTCGGCGATCGGCTTCTTCTTGGCCTTCATGATATTTGGCAGGGAGGCGTAGCGCGGCTCGTTGAGGCGCAGATCGGTGGTCACGATCGCCGGCAACTTCAGGCGCACCGTCTGCAAGCCTCCGTCTACTTCGCGCGTCACGCTGATCGTGTCGTTGTCGATCGCAATTTTCGAGGCAAAGGTGCCTTGTGGCCAATCGAGGAGCGCGGCCAGCATCTGGCCGGTCTGGTTGCAATCGTCGTCGATCGCCTGCTTGCCAAGAATGACGAGTTTGGGCTGTTCCGATTCCACGACGCGTTTAAGGATTTTCGCGACCGCCAGCGGCTCGACCAGGCCGTCGACTTTGACCAGGATGCCGCGATCCGCACCCATCGCGAGCGCGCTGCGGATCGTCTCGGTGGCCTGTGCAGGACCGATCGACACCGCGACGATCTCGCTTGCCTGGCCTTTCTCCTTGAGGCGGATCGCTTCCTCGACGGCAATCTCGTCGAACGGATTCATCGACATTTTGACATTGGCGAGCTCGACGCCGCTGCCGTCGCTGCGCACCCGAATTTTCACGTTGTAGTCGATAACCCGCTTGACGGGCACGAGAATCTTCATCCTGCTCTCTCCCGGATACGGGCCGCGCAAACTAACGCATGATCGGGTCAGATGGAATCAAATCGATCGTAGGCTGGGCAATCGACGCTCGGTGAGAAGGGGACCTTGGTCGTTCATTTGCGGTCGTCACCGGTTCTGGCCCGGCACCCACAATACGTCGCCGCCGCCATTGCCGGTGTGGTTCATGTGACGGCTCGCGACGAACAGGAAGTCCGACAACCGGTTCACATATTTCAGCGCGGTAGGCGCGACGCCCTCGCCTGGGGCGTCGGCAAGCTCCACCATCAAACGCTCGGCGCGTCGGCATATGGTGCGGGCGAGATGCAGATGCGCTGCCGCCGGGCTGCCGCCGGGCAGCACGAAAGAGCGCAGCGGGGCAAGGTTGGCGTTGAGTTGGTCGATGTCAGCTTCGAGTCGCGTTACCTGCGCCTCGTTGATGGTAAGTCGCGGCCGATCGCGTCCTTGGTCCGGCGAACACAACTCGGCACCGAGATCGAAAAGGTCGTTCTGGATACGGGCGAGCATGGCATCGAGGGCGGCTTCCCCGCCAGTTGCAAGGCGTACAATCCCGATCGCCGCGTTGGTCTCGTCGATTGTCCCGTAGCAGGCGATCCGCAGGTCGTATTTCTTGCGCCGCTCGCCGCTGCCGAGCGCCGTCGTGCCATCATCGCCGGTCCGGGTGTAGATGCGATTGAGGACGACCATTCTGTGCTCGTTTTGACTCGGCCCGGAGGTGCCCTTCACGGCCCAGCGTGGCGCTGCGTGATCCACACCGTCAGCATGATGATGATGATGGCGATGAATTGCAGGACCACGCGCCAGCGCATCAGCCGCTGCGACAAATCCGGCGAACCGCCGCGGAGCATGTTGGCGAGGCCGAGCAACAGGACCACGGCGACGGCGGCGATCGCCAAGGGCACCACATAACCCGACAGCAGCTCGGCCATTGTTTCCATATAATAGGAGCGACGCGGCCCTGCCACGGCGCCCATGCGCCGCCAGCGCGGTCACGTCACCAGGAACCATCATGAGCGGTCGTGTTATCGTGCTTGGCGGAGCCGGGCAATTCGGGCGTGCGGCGGCGCATGCCTTCAAAATGGCCGGATGGCGGGTCGCGAGTTTGGTACGTGGCAGTTCGGCTGCGCGCGCGGCTCCCGGTACCGAGATCATCGAGGTGGACGCCCGAGATGCGAGTGCGATGGTCGCCGCGGCGGAAGGCGCCGACATTGTCGTCCATGCGCTCAATGTCTCGTTCGCCCAGTGGCCGCAAATGGCGGCGCCCTTTGCCGAGACGGCAATCGCGGCCGCCCGCGCTGCGGGTGCGACGCTCGTTTTCCCGGGCAATCTTTACAATTACGGCGTCGACGGGCCGCCTCGGATCGACGAGACGACGCCGATGCGGCCGACCTCGCGGAAGGGAAAAATCCGCGTCGGGATCGAGACGCGGCTTGCGGAAGCGTCGGCGGCGGGCGTGCGCGTCATCGTCCTTCGCGCGGGAGATTTCTTCGGCAGCCAGAGCAGCGGCTCGTGGTTCGATCGCGTCGTCATCAGAGACATTGCCGCCGGGCGATTGTCCTGGCCGGGGCCACTCGACGTCAACCACGAATGGGCCTACCTGCCCGACTTGGCGCAGGCTTTGGTGCGGCTGGCGGAACAGCGCGCGCGCCTTGATCCGTTCGCAACTTTCGGTTTTTCCGGCCATGCGGTGACCGGCCGCGTCTTCACCGACACGATTTCGCGGGTGTGCCGGCGCAAGTTCAAGGTCGGCCTGATGCCATGGCGGCTGCTGAAACTGCTCGCTCCCGTGCTGCCGATGTTTCGCGAATTGTCGGAGATCGCCTATTTGTGGGCGAAGCCGCACGAAATCGATGCGACGGCCCTTCGCGCGGTCATCGGTGATCTCCCGCACACGCCTCTCGACCGGGCGATCGCGGCAGCACTTTACGCCCTCGGCTTCCGCGCGCGGTCGGCTTAGCGCGCCCACGAAAGCAACTGCCGCGATAGCTGGCAGATTCAGCGGCTCAGGCGGCGCGCCACACAAGGCCGCCCGCGAATGAGCGAATCATCTCTCCTCAGGCCCCGAGAAAGCGGGGCATCCAGTGACCCCTGAGCGCAGCGATTGTGCACTCATTGCAAATCCAGTCGTTACTGGACCACCGATTTCGCGGGACAGGATTTACGGCACCCGCTCCGAACAATGCCTAACTGCCAATAAGAGGTATTTCGCGTGTACTCAGCGGATGCCATAAAACGCGAATTCCTCAGCAATCGTCGCGCGAAGGCCTTTGGCGGCGGCGATGTCTGCCGAGGCCCCGGCCGAGTCGCCCTTGCGCTGCTTGGCGATGCCACGACCGAAGAGCGAGGAGCCGAGTTTGGGATTGAGCTTGAGCGCCGCGTCATAATCGGCGATGGCCTTGGCTTGGTTGCCGAGCTTGAGCTGAACAAAACCGCGGCTGTCGAAGACGTCGGCATTGTTCGGCGACAACCGCAGCGCCTCGTTGCAATCGGCGAGGGCCTGTTGGAGGTCCTCACCAAGGACAACACGGGCCCAGCAGCGCGAATTCCAAATCGAGGCGTCCTGCGGCGCAAGTCGCGATGCCGCGTCGAAATCCGGCACCGCGCGTGCGTAAGAGCCATTGCTCTCGTAAACGAGGCCGCGATTGGTCAAGGCTTCTGCATAATCCGGATCGAGCTGGATAGCCTCGTTGAAATCGGCGATGGCGCGGGGAAAATTCCCCATAGCGTAGTAGACATGGCCGCGTTGATTGTGGAACTCGGCGGTTTCCGGTTCGGCGGCGACCGCTTTGTCGAGGTCGGCCAGCGCGCCGACGAAGTCCTTCTTGGCCTCGAACACGCTGCCTCGACCACTGAGCGCGATAGCGGATTTGGGATCGAGCCGGAGCGCCTCATTGTAGTCGGCGAGCGCCGGGTCGAGCAGGCCCTTCCGCCGCAAGGCAAGGCCGCGGTTGTGGTAAGCGTCGCCGAATTCCGGATCGAGCCGGATGGCCTCGGAAAAATCGGCGAGCGCGCGATCGAGATCGCCCGCCTCTCGCCAGGCGAGGCCGCGATTGTGATAGGCGGCGGCAAATTCAGGATCGAGGCGGATGGCCTGCGAATAATCCGACCGCGCCCGCTCGAACGCCTTGCGTGCGAAAAACACGTTACCACGCGCCGCAAATGCGGCGGCGAAGCCCGGGTCAAGCCGGATCGCTTCGCCCAAATCGACCAACGCCAGATCGGCGTCGCCGCGATCCGCCAACGCGAGTCCACGATTGTGAAAGGCCAACGCAAGACCCGGGTCGAGCTTCACCGCCTGCGTATAGTCGGCGATGGCGCGCTCGCCATCGCCCCGATCGGCATAGGCAATGCCCCGATTGCTATAGGCGCGGGCCCGCTTCGCCGGCGCGGTGTTCTGATCGATGAGGGCGGTGCAACCATCGATGGCGCGTTCGGACGAGTACGTGCCTCCCCGGTTTGCGCACAACGCTTCGGCCTGAGGCGACTGCGCATGCGCTACCGAGCAGGCGAGCGACGCCGCTGCCATTCCGGCAAACGCGAAGCGCCAACCGGCCGCCATGAAGAAATGCTTGCTAACCCCCCTGCCCATCTTGCGCCCTTTGGCCCTGCGCGAGACCGCCGTGACCGCATTTGCCTCTTACAACAAATCAGGGGTGCGGCTCAAGCATTTGACAACCAACGGGAAGGCATCCACAGCGGCGACGCGCGCATGATGCCGAAAAGTTGCAGACTTTTCGGACCAAGATCATGCGCAAAATCACCGCGCATCCGTCGTCGAGCGCAGTCCGCGACGGATGCGCAAGGGAAAAGAGAACCAAGCGGGCGCGATTCTAGCTGAACGCATCCCGCTCCAGCAACTTTTTGTCGACGTGCATTGGCTATCGTCGTGACCTGCCCGAATCGCCAGCCTTCGCAATCGGAGCGGAGGGAGATCGATTTTGCCCGCAATGTCTGGAAAGCGCGCCTTCCTTGAACTCCTCAAGCAGGAGGGCGTCGACGTGCTGTTCGGGAACCCGGGCACCACCGAGCTCGCGTTGATGGACGCATTCGCCACGGAAACCGATATCCGCTACGTGCTCGGTCTCCAGGAAGCTGCCTTGATGGCGATGGCGGACGGCTACGCCCAGGCCTCCGGTCGGCTCGCGGTCCTCAATCTCCATGTCGCGCCGGGCCTCGGCAATGCCATGGGCATGCTCTACGACGCGCAGAAGGCCGCAGCGCCCGTTCTGGTCACCGCTGGCCAGCAGGATGGCGATTACATCGCCACCGAGCCGATCCTGTCCGCCGACCTGCCGACCCTGGCGCGGCCGTTCGTCAAATGGGCGGCGCAGGTGGACCGGCTGGGCGACCTGCCCCGCCTCGTGCACCGTGCCGCCAAGACAGCGCTGGCACCGCCCACCGGGCCAGTTTTCCTGTCCCTCCCCGGTGACATCCTCAAAGCCGAAGCCGACATCGACCTGATGCGGCCGACCCGGATTGCGCCGGGGCTGCGAGGCGATACTGCGGCGATCGAGGCCGCAGCCGACCTGATCGCCAAAGCGGAGCGACCGGTCATCATGGCCGGCGACGTGATCGCGCAACGGCACGCCCACGCCGAACTGGTCGAACTCGCCGAGCTCATCGGCGCCCCGGTCTATGCAGAGTTCATACCCAACACCGCCTGTTTTCCGACCTCGCATCCGCTGTTTCGGGGCCAGATCACGCGCCTGCAATCGGCGGTCCGCAAGGTGCTCGACGACTACGACTTGTTGTTCTCGGCCGGTGCCGATCTGTTCACGCTGTCGCTGCCGTCCGACATCGAGCCGATGCCGCCCGGGATGCCGCTTGTCCATCTCGACATCGACCCATGGGAGATTGGCAAAAACTATCCGACGCAGGCGGCCATTCTCGGTGACCCTAAGACCACGTTGCCCGAACTGACTATGATGGTCCGCGACCGCATGACGAGCGGTGCGCGCGCCGCCGCCCGCGCACGGCTTGCCGCGGCAACGCAGGCTATTCGCGCCGAACGCGATGCGCTCAAGGCAAAGGCCCGCGCGCTCGCGGAGCAGACGCCGATCCAGCCGCTCGCGCTTCTCCACGCGATCGGCGAAATGTTGCCGCCCGATGCCGTCGTCATCGAGGAGGTGCTCTCATCGTCCCCCGGCATCCGTCAACTGATCCGCAGCGATGACCCGCAAAGCTATTTCGGTCTGCGCGGCGGCGGCATCGGGTGGGGCTTGCCGGCCGCCATCGGCGTCAAGCTTGCCTTGCCGCACCGGCCGGTGGTGGCGCTGATCGGCGATGGCAGCGCGCTTTACACCGTGCAGGCGTTGTGGACGGCGGCGCACCAGCGCCTCGCCGTGATTTTCGTGATCCTCAACAACACCTCCTATCGTATCCTCAAGCAGCGTCTGCATATGCTTCGTGGCCATGCCGCGCAGGTCGACAACTATGTCGGCATGGAACTCGTCGATCCGGCCATCGATTTCGTCAGCCTCGCCCGCTCGTTCGGCATCGCCGCCGCACGTGCCGCCACCGTCGGCGAAGCAACCGATCTGCTCGGCGCCGCACTGAAGGATGACAAACCCATTCTGATCGACGTGACGCTCGACCGGGCGTTCAAGCCAATGTGAGCCGATCCTGCAAGCGCGACGGCATGACCGCGGGTTTCCTTGCTGAGCACACGAGCCTGCGCGACGCCGTGCAGGGTTGCATTTGCTAATCCGTCCCGTGGATAATGGCGCCCCGCATGATCCCGAAAAGTTGCAGACTTTTCGGACAAAGATCATGCAGAAATCACCGCATCGGTCGTCGAGCGCAGTCCGCGACGAATGCGCAAAGGACCCGACCGGGAGGCGATTCAATCTCAGCGCATCCCGATGGAAGGCTGCGATTGTGCCAAACAGGCTGCCGGAGGATAGGCCATGAGACCCGGATTCATGCTGTGTGCGGCGCTCGCGCTTGCGACAACGACAGCGGCCGCGGCTGCCGACACCGTGAAGGTCGGGGTGATGCTACCCTATTCGGGGGTCAACGCGGATAATGGTTACGTTTTCGATAAGGCGATGGACCTGTTCATCAAGCTGAACGGCAACATGGTCGGGCCGCACCGGATCGAGCTCGTCAAGCGCGAGGAAGGACCGGCCTCGGGGGCAAATGCGAAGACCGTCGCAACCGAGTTGATCACCCGGGACAAGGTGCAGATCATCACCGGCATCGCGTGGTCACCGTCCGCAATTGCAATCGCGCCGCTGATGACACAGGCCAAGGTCCCGCTCCTGATCGGCAATGCCGGCACCGCCTGGATCACCAATCTGTCGCCTTACATCGCTCGGCTGTCGTTCAGCATGTGGCACACCGGCTATCCCATGGGCACCTATGCGGCCACGACGCTTGGCTGCAAGACCGCGGCGTTGGGCTACACCGATTTTCCGCCCGGTAAAGATTCCACCGATGCCTTCCGCGCCGGTTTCGAGGCGGCCGGCGGCAAGGTGATTGACGCGCTGCCGATGGGCAACCCCATTCAAGTACCGGATTACACGCCGTTTTTCGAGCGCGTGAAGAACGAGAAGCCGGATTGCTTCTATACCTTCATTCCCTCCGGTCCGCATGCCGCCGGCATCGTGCGCACTTATGGCGAACTCGGCATGCGCCAGGCCGGCATCAAGCTGATTGGCCCGCAGGACGTGGTTCCTGATTCCAAGCTGCAGAAAATGGGCGACGCCGCGATCGGCACGATCACGATGGGCAGCTATTCCAACGATCTCGACAATCCGGTCAACCGCGCCTTCGTCAAGGCTTGGCACGAGGCCTATGGCAATGACGACTATCCCGATTTCATGTCGGCTGCCGGCTGGGACGTGATGCAGGCGATCTACGACACCGTAAGGAAGCTTGATGGCAAGTTGTCCGACGGCGCCAAAG
Organism: uncultured Alphaproteobacteria bacterium; assembly: GCA_963844635.1. Lineage (GTDB taxonomy): Bacteria > Pseudomonadota > Alphaproteobacteria > Rhizobiales > Xanthobacteraceae > JAJPKK01. Next base: position 420,758 of record CAWJPD010000003.1, on the reverse strand, counting down.
TCATGGCGGCGCTGAAGGGCTGGACTGGAGAGGGGCCGCGCGGCAAGGTCATGATCGATCCCGAAACCCGCGACATCGTCCAGGACGAGCACGCTTTCGAGGTGGTCCGCAAGCCTGACGGCAAGCTCGGCGAGAAGCTTCTCGCGGTCATTCCGCAGGTCAAGGACCAATGCAAGGTCGAGAAGATCGGGCGTTGCGGACAATAGCCGGCATTGGCATCATGACGGCTTAATGGCGGACCGCTTCCTCGGCCGCCTCGCGCATGACCCCGAAGAGTTGCAGACTTTTCGGACAAAGATCATGCGGAAAATCAAAGGCAAGCGAGGGGGAAGCGATTCAATCTGAACGCATCCCGCTCTAGCGGGGGCGCGTGCCGATCATCAGCAGCATCGTCAGCATTTTGTTCGACGGCCTCGCCTACGCGATGTTCCTCTTCATCGTGTCGGTAGGCCTTTCGATCACGATGGGGATGATGGGCGTCGTCAACCTCGCGCATGGCGCGTTTGCGATGGCGGGCGGCTATCTGGTGTTGACCCTGACCGCCAGCCTGCCCTTTCCATTGGCGCTGGTCGTGACTTTCCTTGCCGTTGCGGCGGCGAGCGTCGTCTTCGAGCGCCTGCTATATCTCCGGCTCTACCGGGCGAGCGAACTCGACCAGGTGCTGCTCACGATCGGCCTCACCTTCATGGCCGTCGCGGTTTACACCGTTATCTACGGGCCCTCGCCGCAGGCGGTGCGGCTGCCGGGCTATCTTACCGGACAGATCGAAACCGGCTTGCGCAGCTTTCCGGTCTACCGCTTGTTTGTCATTGCGGTCGGCTGCGTGCTGACCGCGGTCCTGTGGTATGCTTTCGAACGCACCAATATCGGCGCAAAAATCCGCGCGGCGGTCGACAATCGGCGTATGGCGCAATCGATCGGCATCGACGTCGACCGGCTGTTTACGATCAGCTTCGCCGTGGGCTCCGGTCTTGCCGCGCTTGGCGGCGGCCTCGCCATCCAATTGTTCGGCCTCAACCCGAGCTTCGCCCTCGTCTATCTCGTCTATTTCCTGCTCGTCGTAGCGGTGGGCGGCCTCGGCAGTTTCAAGGGAACGCTCGCCGCGGCGGTGATCCTTGGCATGTCGGATACCGCCGGCAAATATCTTTACGCGAGCGTCGGCGGTTTCATCATCTATGCCGTCGCTGTGGTGGTCCTGCTCGTCAAGCCGGCCGGGCTCTATGGCCGCGACTAGCACGCCAGGACCGGCGGATGCGCGCACCGGTGCCGCCGCTGATGTCGACGACGCTGCGGCCTCCCGCGTCTCCCCAGGCCAGCCGCAGAAAACCATCTCGGCGCGCACGGAGGCGATCGCCTGGTTTGCGAGACGTCGCCGCTTTCGTCTCGTCGAGACATTGCCCTGGATTCTGGCGGTCGGCGCCTATTTCGCGTTTCCCGACCGGCTGACCTTCGGCAGCCAGATCCTGGTCATGACGCTGTTCGCGCTGTCGCTCGATCTGATCCTCGGCTACGCCGGCATTGTCACCTTGGGGCACGCGGCCTTCTTCGGCATCGGCGCCTATACGGCGGGTCTCCTGGCGGCGCGGGCCGACTGGCACGAACCGATCTCCTGCCTGGTTGCCGCGGCGGCCGTCGCCGCATTCGCTGGCTCCGTTTCCGGCGCGGTGCTGTTGCGCTATCGCGGCCTGACGCTGCTGGTGCTTACGCTGGCGATCGCCATCATGCTCCAGGAGCTGGGCAACCTTTATCGCGACATTACCGGCGGTTATGACGGAATTCCCGGACTGGTGTTTTCGCCCGTGTTCGGAGTATTCGACTACGACCTTTATGGCCAAACCATCTATTTGTATGCGCTCGGCGTGTTGTTCGTGTTGTTTGTCTGTCTGCGCCAGATCGTTCATTCGCCGTTCGGACAGGCGCTGGTCGGCATCCGCGAAAACGTCACGCGGATGAGAGCGATCGGCGCACCGGTGCGGCTGCGCCTGGTCGCGGCGTTCACGATCGCAGCGGCGGTCGCCGGTGTCGCCGGCGCGCTGTTCACCGAGACCAACGGCATCGTCACGCTTGGCGTCTTTGATTTCAGCGACTACTCGGCGGGTGTGATGGTGATGCTGATCCTGGGCGGCGCCGGGCGGCTCTACGGCGCCTTTGTCGGCGTCGCTCTCTACATGATGCTGCAGGATTATCTCACCAAGGTGAGCCTGCCGCAGGGCTTTGCCGACCTGAGCGAGGCGGTGCAGCTTAAGCTCGCGCCGTTGAGCCCTGCGCTCCACGACAATGTCGCCGCGCTGACCCCCATCGTGCAGGACTATCTTGCGCGGCTGAACCCGGTGCTGTGGCAGTTCGGCGTCGGGCTGTTGCTCGTCGTCACCGTGCTCACGGCACGCAACGGCCTCATCGATCTGTTCGAGCGAATCGGGACACGCCTGCGCAAGCGGCTCAAGCGATGAGTGCGCTCGAAATCAGATCGCTGCGTAAGAATTTCGGCGCGCTGCAGGTCACGCGCGACGTCAATCTGACGCTTCCCCGCGGGGCCCGTCACGCCCTGATTGGTCCGAACGGGGCCGGCAAGACGACGCTCGTCAACCTCATCGCCGGCGTGCTGAAGCCGTCCTCTGGAAAGGTGCTGCTCGAAGGCGCCGATATCACGCCGCTTCGGCAGTCTTCGCGCGCGCGGCGCGGCATAGCCCGTACGTTCCAGATCAACCAGCTTTTTCGCGGCCTCACCGTGGTCGAAAACCTTTACCTCTCGGTCGGCGAGCGGACTCGAACCTGCAACCGGGTATGGCGGCTCGGCGGCGCCGACCACGCTGTCATCGATGAGGCGATGACGTACCTCGAGGGGCTTGCGCTTGCCGATGTCGCACTCCGGCGGGTCGGCGAATTGCCCTATGGGCGCCAGAGGCTCGTCGAAATCGCGATGGCACTGGCGCAACGTCCGAAGATTCTGCTGCTCGACGAACCGGCGGCGGGCGTGCCGTCTTCGGAAAGCCACGTCATCCTCGAGGCCATCGAACGGCTCGATCCGGAGATCGCCGTGCTGATCATCGAGCATGACATGGACGTCGTGTTCCGCTTCGCCCGGCGCATCTCGGTGCTGGTTGCGGGCAGCGTCCTGGTCGAAGGGACACCCGACGAGATTCGCGCCGATGAAAGGGTGCGCGCAGTCTATCTCGGCGGCGACACCGAAACGGCAACCGCCCAATGACCGGACAACGTCCAGCTCTCGCATTCGAGCGCGTCTCGGCCGGCTACGGCGAGACTGTCGTCCTTGAAGATATCGCGCTGCGGCTTGATCCCGGGGAGGCGGTTTCGATCATCGGCCGCAACGGGGTGGGCAAGACGACTCTCCTTGCGACGGCGATGGGGCATACCGCCTTGCATGGTGGGATGATCCGCCTTTTCGACAAGGATATCTCGCGAATGGCGGTACATCTGCGCTGTCGCGCCGGACTTGGCTATGTGCCGCAGGAACGCGAAGTGTTCCCGTCACTGACGGTGGTGGAGAACCTGGAGGTGGCGGCGCGTCCCGGGGCATGGACCAAGACCGAACTGCTCGGCCTGTTTCCCCGCCTCGCCGAACGCCGGCAGCATCGCGGCAACGAACTGTCCGGCGGCGAGCAACAGATGCTCGCCATTGCACGCGCTCTCATCGGAAACCCCGCTGTGCTGCTGATGGATGAGCCTTCCGAGGGCCTTGCACCGGTCATTGTCGAAGAGCTCGCCCGCGTGGTGACGCAACTAGCTCAGACCCGCAGGCTCACGCTGGTTCTCGTCGAACAGAACACGCGCCTTGCGCTCGCGATCGCGCCGCGCGCCGTCATCATGGATCGCGGGCGTATCGTCTACGACGGGGCGAGCGCCGCGCTGGCAGCCGACAAGCGGATGCTGGAGCGGCTGATCGGCGTCGCCAAGCGCGCCGCGGAGTAGCTGAGCGTTTCGAAGATTCGAACTATCTCGAAATGGTCTCGTAGGGTGTGCAAAATCGCCCGCGCGAGGGCCTGAACTCGGCACTGGCTTCAAAGCGATTTTGCGCACGCGGTTTGCCCTGCGGATTGATTGTGATGAAGAAGATCCGGCCTTCAATCTTTTGATGCCGATAACGCGACATTGCCGGATTTTTGCATGAGGGGCGGGCGCGTGCGCAAAATCGCCCTTGGCACAGCGCCACTCTGCTGCGCCTCGCAGGGCGATTTTGCACACCCTACGAGCTCGCTCCACCCCCGAATGACAGCATAAAACTACGACGCAGCAGTCCCGGTTGCCAACCGGGGCCGCGGCACCGAAGTCGAATTTGCGCACGATCCGCTCGGTTCGCGACCTTGCCGGATTTTTGCAGGAGAGGCGGGCCGCGTGCGCAAAATCGCCCTTGGCACATCGCCACTCTGCCGCGCCTCGCGGGGCGATTTGCACACCCTACGAGCTTTGCTACGACACCTCCGGAATGACAGCATAAAACTGCGACGCAGCAGTCCCGGTTGCCGAGCAGGGCTGCGGCGCCGAAGTTGAATTTGCGCGCGATCCGCTCGGTTCGGCCTTCCTTCCTTTGGCCGCGGGCGCTATGCCGAAAGCCGCGATTTGTGAGCTGGGATGGGGGCGACATGAAGCTGCCACGCGACATCGGACCGGTACATTTCGTCGGCATCGGCGGCATCGGCATGAGCGGGATCGCCGAGGTATTGGCCAATCTCGGTTATGCGGTGACCGGATCGGACGTGGCGGACAGCGCCAACGTCAAGCGGCTGCGCGACAAAGGCGTCCACATCGCGATCGGCCATGCAGCCAAGAATTTGGACGGCGCGGCGGTCGTGGTCGTGTCCTCCGCCATCAAACGCGACAATCCGGAACTCATTGCTGCGCGGGCGCGGCGCCTCCCGGTGGTGCGCCGCGCCGAAATGCTCGCCGAGTTGATGCGGCTCAAGCGCTGCGTCGCGATTGCGGGCACCCACGGCAAGACGACGACGACGTCCCTCGTCGCCACCCTGCTCGATGCGGGCCATCTTGACCCCACCGTCATCAATGGCGGCATCATCAATGCCTACGGGACCAACGCCCGGCTAGGTGCCGGCGATTGGATGGTCGTCGAGGCCGACGAGTTGGACGGCACCTTTCTCAAGCTGCCCGCCGATATCGCCATCGTCACCAATGTCGACCCCGAGCATCTCGATCATTTTCAGACCTTTGCCGCGGTCGAGGCGGCTTTCCAATCCTTTGTCGAGAACGTGCCCTTCTATGGGTTTGCCGTCATGTGCACCGACCACCCCGTGGTGCAGACCATGGTCGGACGGATCGAGGACCGTCGGATCGTCACCTACGGGGAAAACCCGCAGGCCGACGTGCGGCTCCTCGGTCTCGACCATGCCGACGGCCAATCGCGGTTTTCGGTCCTGTTCCGCGATCGCGATGGCGACACCGCGCACACGATCGAAGACCTCGACCTGCCGATGCCGGGCCGCCATAATGCACTGAACGCCACGGCTGCCATCGCGGTCGCACATGATCTCGGCATCTCCGACGAGCTGATCCGCAAGGCACTTTCCGGCTTCGGCGGCGTGCGGCGCCGGTTCACCCGGACCGGCAGCTGGAATGCCGTCACCGTGATCGATGATTACGGCCACCACCCGGTTGAAATCGCCGCAGTGCTCCGTGCCGCCCGTGAATCGACGCGGGGGCGAGTGATCGCGGTCATGCAGCCGCACCGCCATACGCGGCTCAAGTCGCTGTTCGAGGCGTTCTGCACCTGTTTCAATGATGCCGACAGTGTCATCGTCGCTCCCGTGTACTCCGCGGGGGAGTTGCCCGATCCCAGGCGCGGAGCGCGACAGCCTCGTTGCCGGAATACGTGCCCGCGGCCATCGCCATGTCGTTCCGCTTGAGGGTCCGCAGCACTTGGCGCGGCTGATCAGGAACATGGCGCATCCCGGCGATTATGTCGTCTGCCTCGGCGCGGGCAGCATCACGCAGTGGGCCTATGCGCTGCCTGACGAGCTGGCAGCGCTCGATGCCGCGGCGTAAGCGGATGCTCGCGGACGGGCGATCGGCAGCAACCGAGAACGTTGGCGCATGATCCCTTAAAGTTGCAGACTTTTCGGACAAGATCATGCGCAAAATCAACACGCATCCGTTGTCGAGCGCAGTCCGCGACGGGTGCGCAGAACATAATCGAGCGGGAGACCTTTCAAACTGAACGCATCCCGCTCTAGGCTGCGACCACCGCGATTGCCGTGATCTCGACCATGATTTCTGGAACGGCAAAGGCAGCGGCCGTCAGCAACGTGCTCGCCGGGAACGATCCCCCATAAATCTCTTTGCGGATGTCCGTAAAACGCTGCGAGTAGCGTCCGTCGCAGATGGAGACTGTCATCCACACGATGTCTTTCAGCGTTCCGCCGGCACGCTGAAGGGTCTTCTCGATATTCCTGAAAGCTTGCCGGGTTTGCCCGTCAAAATTGCCGGCAAGCGAGGCTCCGGCGTCATCGACAAATCCGACATGGCCCGCCAACCATATGGTCTTGCCGCCCTCAGTGACGACGGCGGGCGAGTAGGAGTACTTCGCTTCCCAGGACGGCTCGATAAATGATTTCTTCAGCGCCATTTCCGTCTCCCTTCAATCAAGGATGCCACAGGCAAGTCTAGGCGGCAGCGGACCCGACGTACCCTCGGAGGATGAAACGGGCGAGTCTCATGGGCGAACATAAACAAATCTTTATATGTGATTGCGGTAGTGCGGCGCGGCTGATATACGCGAAGTCAAGAGAGCAGGAAGGCACCTCCATGACATCGTCGCCGACGCCGAGCCGAGCCAAGTCCGTTCCCCACGACTACGTGGTCAAGGACATTGGCCTCGCGGAATGGGGCCGCAAGGAAGTGGCGATCGCGGAATTGGAAATGCCGGGGCTAATGGCGACGCGCGAAGAATTCGGCCCCGAACAGCCGTTGCGCGGCGCGCGGATTGCCGGTTCGCTGCACATGACCATCCAGACGGCGGTGCTGATCGAGACGCTCACCGCGCTCGGCGCGGACGTGCGCTGGGCTTCCTGCAATATCTATTCGACGCAGGACCACGCGGCGGCGGCGGTGGCCGCGCGCGGGATTCCCGTCTTCGCAGTGAAAGGCGAGAGCCTGGAAGACTATTGGGAATATACGCACCGCATCTTCGAATGGGCGGATGGCGGCACCGCGAACATGATCCTCGATGATGGCGGCGACGCCACGTTGCTCGTGCATCTGGGGCTGCGTGCCGAAAACGGCGACACGGGTGCCATCACCAAGCCTGCCAATGAGGAAGAGGAGGTTCTTTTCGCCGCGATCGGCAAGCGGCTGAAGGAACGGCCCGGCTGGTATCGCCGGGTGGCCGAAAGCATCAAGGGCGTCTCCGAAGAGACCACCACCGGCGTGCACCGGCTTTATGAGATGCAGAAGAAGGGAACGCTGCTGTGGCCGGCCATCAACGTCAATGACAGCGTCACCAAGTCGAAATTCGACAATCTCTATGGCTGCCGGGAATCCCTGGTCGACGGCATCCGCCGCGGCACCGACGTGATGATGGCCGGCAAGGTCGCGATGGTGGCCGGCTTCGGCGATGTCGGCAAGGGATCGGCGGCGTCGCTGCGCCAGGCGGGGTGCCGCGTCATGGTTTCCGAGGTCGATCCGATCTGCGCCTTGCAGGCGGCGATGGAAGGCTACGAGGTGACGACGATGGAAGACGCCTCGCCGCGCGCCGACATCTTCGTCACCGCGACCGGCAACATCGACGTCATCACCATCGAGCACATGCGCGAAATGAAGGACCGCGCGATCGTCTGCAACATCGGTCATTTCGACAGCGAAATCCAGATCGCGGCGCTCCGCAACATGCGCTGGCACAACGTCAAGCCCCAGGTCGACGAAATCGAATTCCCCGACGGCAAGCGCATCCTGCTGCTGTCCGAAGGACGGCTCGTGAATTTGGGAAATGCGATGGGCCACCCGAGCTTCGTCATGTCGGCGTCATTCACCAACCAGACGCTGGCGCAGATCGAACTGTGGACCAACCAGGGCGGCTACGAGCGGAAAGTCTATACGCTTCCCAAGCACCTCGACGAAAAGGTCGCGCGACTTCATCTCGATAAGGTCGGCGCCAAGCTCACGCGCATGAACGCGAAGCAATCGACCTATATCGGCGTGCCGGTCGAGGGGCCTACAAACCCGACTATTACCGCTATTAGCGCATGATCCCGTAAAGTTGCAGACTTTCGATCGCCGGTCGAGGGGCAATGGAGGGAAGCATGCGGGATCGGCTGACCGGCATCGAGGCATGCGTATTCGATGCCTATGGCACGCTGTTCGATGTCGCCTCCGCGGCACGTTCCTGCAGCGACTTGCTGGGCGACCTTACGGAGCCGGTGGCGGCGCTGTGGCGCGACAAGCAGCTGCAATACACTTGGCTGCGCGCAGCGCAGGGGCTGCACGCCGATTTCTGGCAGGTGACCGGAGATGCGCTCGACTTCGTTCTGGAGAAATTCCAGCGCCGCGAACCTGCGTTGCGCGAACGGCTGATGACGCTTTACCGTGCGCTCGACTGCTATCCGGAAACGCCCGGTGTGCTCGCCGACCTGCGGCGCGCCGGCCTCCATCTGGCGATCCTCTCGAATGGCACGCCCGCCATGCTTGACGCCGCGATCGCGACGGCAAAGCTTGGCGACGTCTTCGAAGCGGTGCTCTCGGTCGAGACGGCCGGCGTGTTCAAGCCGGCAGCCGCGGTCTATCAGCTTGCCGTCGACCAGTTCGGCTGCGCGGCTGGCGCGATCGCGTTCGTGTCTTCGAACGGCTGGGATGCCCAAGCAGCGGCGGCCTTCGGCATGCAAGCGGTGTGGTGCAATCGCGGCGGGGCGCCACGCGAGCGGCTGCCCGGGGTGCTCGCCGCAGAGATCGCAACGCTCGACGGCCTTCTGTCACTCGTCGGGGTCGCGACGCCCGCTTCGCCGGCGCCGAGCGGGTCGTAGCTATTCTGCCGCCTTCAACAGCGGCGCAGCGTCTGAGCGGAACTGGTCGAGCAGCGCCGCTTCGTCGGCTTTCGCCGCCTTGAGATGACGCAGCTTGACATGCCCGAAGCCGCGGATCTTCTCCGGGATGGCCGCAAGGCCGACCGCCAGATGGTGATTGTCGGGCGAAAGCTTTGCCAAAATCCCGTCGAGCACGGCCTCGTAGTCGTGAACGAGTTGCCGCTCGAGCTTGCGCTCGTGCGTATGGCCGAACGGGTCAAGCGGCGTTCCGCGTAAAAACTTGAATCTCGCCAACACGCGGAAGACGCCCATCATCCACGGGCCGAGGGTCATCTTGCGCGGCTCGCCAGTCACCTTGTCGGTGCGCGCAAACAGCGGCGGCGCGAGGTGAAATCTTAGGCGCGGCCCTTTTCCTCCCGCCGCCTCATCGGTAACGACATCCACCTCACTCCCCACCTGCCGTAAAAATGCCGGATCGGCAAAGAGGCGCGCCACTTCGTACTCGTCCTTATACGCCATCAGCTTGAACAGATAGCGCGCGACGGCTTCGGCCAATCCGGACTTGCCCGGCGCCTTCGCCGCTTCGGCGGCCTTAGCGGCCTCGACGCGGCGGCGGTAACGCCGCGCATAGCGCGCGCTCTGATAGTTCGTGAGGAACGCGACGCGGCGCTCGACCAGTTCCTCAAAGCTTTGCGACAGTGTTCGCGCGGGATCGGCCGCCTCTGCCGAAGGCCGCGCCAGTGCGGCGACCGCTTGCGAATCGACGGCGGCGTAGCGCCCCCAGCGGAACGCCGCCTGGTTCATCGCGACCGCTTCGCCATTGAGCGCGATCGCATGCTCGATCGCCTCCGGCGACACCGGCAGGGCACCGAGCTGGCAGGCAAAGCCGAGCATGAACATATTGGCGCCAAGCGATTGGCCGAGCAGCGCCGTGGCCAGCGCCGACGCATTGACGAAGTATGTATGCGCCTCGCCGGCAAGCAAGGAAATGGCGCGCTTGAGCCGCTCGGTGGGCAGCGAAAACTCTGGATTTCGCGTGAACTCTCCGGGAAGCATTTCGGCGAGGTTGATCACCATCGTCGTGCGGCCCGGTTTGACCGCGGCGAGCACCTTCTTTGTGCCGGCAACGACGATATCGCCACCGAGCACGAGGTCGGCACTGCCGGCGGCGACGCGGATCGCGTGAATGTCTTCGGCCCGCTCGGCGAAGCGAATGTGGCTGTAGACCGCCCCGCCCTTCTGCGCGAGACCGGCCATGTCGATGATGCCGACTCCCCTGCCTTCGAGATGCGCCGCCATGCCGAGAATGGCACCGATGGTCACGATGCCGGTGCCGCCAATGCCGGTGACGATCACGCTGTAAGTGCCGTTGATCGATGCGGGCGTCGGGTCGGGAACAATCGTCGGGTCGGTCGCCGCCGCCGGTAGCGAGATGCCCTTGCCGCGCTTGAGCTTCGCACCTTCCACGGTGACAAAGGAGGGGCAGAACCCCTTCACGCAGGAAAAGTCCTTGTTGCAGCTCGACTGATCGATGGTGCGCTTGCGTCCGAACTCGGTCTCGAGCGGCTGCACGGAGACGCAATTCGATTTGACGCCGCAGTCACCGCATCCTTCGCAGACCAGCTCGTTGATGACGACGCGACGATCCGGATCGGGAAACTGGCCGCGCTTGCGGCGGCGCCGCTTTTCGGCGGCGCAGGTCTGGTCATAGATCAGCACGGTGCAGCCGGGCACTTGTGCAAGCTCCTTCTGCACGGCCTGCAATTCGTCGCGGTGATGGATCGTCAAACCGGCGGGCCATTTGGTCTCGCGCGGGTATTTCCACGGTTCGTCGGTCACGACGACGACGCGCTTTGCGCCCTCGGCCGCCATTTCGGCGGCAATCTGCGGCACCGTGATGTTGCCGTCATTGCGCTGGCCGCCGGTCATGGCGACGGCGTCGTTGAACAAAATCTTGTAGGTGATGTTGACGCCGGCCTGCATCGCGGCGCGCACCGAGAGCGACCCCGAGTGATTGTAGGTGCCGTCGCCGAGATTCTGGAAGACGTGACCGCGCCGCGAGAACGGCGCCTCGCCGATCCAGTTGGCGCCCTCGCCGCCCATTTGCGTGAACCCGGAGGTGCTGCGGTCCATCCACTGCGCCATGTAATGACAGCCGATGCCGGCATAGGCCCGGCTGCCCTCCGGCACTACGGTTGACGTGTTGTGAGGGCATCCCGAGCAGAAATAGGGGATGCGCACGGCGATATCGTCGCGCTCGGCAAGCGCGCGCTGCGCCTCCTTGAGGCGGGCGACCCGCGCCGCCAACTCCTCGTTGGCGCCGCGCGCGAGCAGGCGCTCCCCGATGCAGATCGCAATATCGTTCGGGTCGAGCGCGCCTTTGACCGGAAACAGCCAATTGCCGCGCTCGTCCTTCTTGCCAATGCACACCGGCTGGTTGGCAGTGCCGTAAAGCTCCTCGCGGACCTGGACCTCGATCAACGAGCGCTTCTCCTCGACGACGATGACGAGTTCCAGGCCGGAGACGAAATCCATCAGGTCGAGCCGGCCAAGCGGCCACGGACAGCCGACCTTGAACAGGCGCAACCCGAGATCGTTGCACTTCACCTCGTCGAGGCCGAGTTCGTCGAGCGCCTGGCGCACGTCGAGATAGCTCTTGCCAACCGTGATCACCCCGATGCGCGGCGTGCGTCCGCCCGAACAAACCATGCGATTGAGCCGGTTCGCCCGCACAAAGGCCAGCATGGCATCGCGCTTGAAGTCGTGCAGTCGCGCTTCCTGGCCGAGAATCGATATCGTTCAGTCGAATGTTGAGGCCCCCAGGCGGCATCGCGAAGTCCTGAGGGATCACGATCTTCACGCGGTCCAGGCTGCCGTCGACCACCGCGGTCGATTCGACCGTCTCGTGCATGCATTTGAGCGCGGTCCAGGCGCCGGTAAAGCGCGACATCGCCCAGCCATAGAGGCCGTAATCGATGATTTCCTGTACCCCCGCCGGGTTGAGGATCGGAATCATCACATCGACGAAGTGGAATTCGGACTGATGGGCGGTGGTGGAGGATTCCGCCGTATGATCATCGCCCATCAGGGCGATGACACCGCCGTGCTTCGATGTTCCGGCGAAGTTGGCGTGGCGGAAGGCGTCGCCGCTGCGGTCGACGCCCGGGCCTTTGCCGTACCACATGCCGAACACGCCATCGAACCGGCCCTCGCCCCGCAGCTCCGCCTGCTGGGTGCCGGATAGCGCCGTCGCGGCAAGGTCCTCATTGGTGGCGGGATGGAAACGGATGTCGTTCCCGGTCAGCAGCGCTCCCGCGCGCTGAAATTGCTGGTCAAGCGTGCCGAGTGGCGAGCCGCGATAGCCGGTGACGTAGCCCGCCGTATTAAGGCCGGCGTGGCGATCCCGCTCCTTCTGCATCAGGGTGAGGCGCACCAGTGCCTGAAAGCCGGTGACGAAGATCGGGCTTTTGTCGAGGTCGTATTTGTCGTCCAGGCTGACCGGCTTGAGGGACATTTGGGAAGGTCTCCGCGCGCCCGCGGGCCAGCACCCGACCGCAAGGCGCATCAGAAGAAGGGCTTGGCAACCCGCAAATACGTACGCAATTGCGCGTTATCAATCCGGCTAGGGCAATTTGGAAGGGTAATACCCGGGAAAGGACCAGCGGCTGCGGCGCTCAGGCGGCCGGGATCTTGCGCTCGCCCGCACAAGGCACCGGGTCGCCGCGAAGGAAGGCGAAAGCATAAACCTTTCTCCGACGCGAAAAACTGTTTAATCGCCGACGACCTCGCCCCAAATCTTCTCCCAGTCGCCGCCGCCGATATCGGTGATCCGGCCGTCGCGCTCGAAAAACCTGTTCGGGACCTGGAACATGGCGAGCATCAGCCCGCCCTCGGGGCACCAGGCGGAGTGACGGCTGCCCGCCGGCCGCCAAACGAAGTCGCCCTTGGCGATTGCAAGGCCGGCATCGGGTCCCTCGCGATCGACCAGATGGCCTTCGAGAACGAAGGTCTGTTCGATCTTGACGTGTTCATGATCGGGCAGTACGGCGCCAGGCGCAAAGCGCATCAGGGCGGTCACCAGCCCGCTGTCGCGATCGAACAGCAGCGTCTTGACCTCGCAACCGGGAAAACGGGTTTTCTGCCAGTCCATCTCGCCGACGCGGACGTGATGCGAGCGGGAGCTCATCGGCCGATGTTCTTGGGGTTGGAGCGTCCATGTGGTTCCTCCTCAAGGATGGGCTTCATTCTACATGCTCGCCCGAACCACTGCGCCCCCCTCTTGGCACTCCTCTTGGCACGAGGGGACCTATTATACGCATTACTCGTTTTCCGTGATCTCCGGCCGCGGATCGTAGAAGGAGACACCGACCTGTGCGGCCGATCTCCAGACCAGGCGGCAGCGCCGATACGGGTAGCCCCGCGGCGACAGCATGATCGCGAAATCCGACGGCAGGTCGCCTGCCGATCCCACGCCAAGCTTGGCGCCAGACTCGGAGATGTCGAGGACCGTGCAATCGCGCATCGGCAGACCGTTGCCCGGAACGAGCTTGCCGCGCACCCGAAGCTTTTGGCGCCGCGATCTGCGTCTTTCGGTCATCTGACAAGCCCCGCTCAAGATAGTGGATGTGATGGAAGCCGGCCGATCGGTAGGAATACAGACATGTCCGCTGTCGGGAAACCGTTGCAGGGGCGCATCGGCAAGTTCCATCGCTGACGGCAACATGGCACCAACAACTTTCGCACCGCTTAATCATGAAGCACGGAGTTTTGTGACCTCCATTTTCGTTTCGGGCTGCGCATTCTGACTTTTAGGCCCTTGTCCTTGGCGACTCGGGGTCGCGCCAGCCGCAACGCGGCTGACCGTGGGGCCGACATTCGCGTTGATTTCGGTTTCCTCACGCAGGTGTGCGCACCCGCCGCGCAAGGCAAAAAGCTGCTGCGTCAGATGGCTGCCGCGCTGCGCCGCCTCCGCGATCAGCTTGGCGACCACCACAAGCTGCGGTTCGTCGCTGACCGCGTCAGCGAGAAGATCGATGGTTCCGGTGATGACGGTGAGCGCGTTGTTGAGCTGGTGAGCGATCGCAGCGGTGGAATGAGCAAGCGCCTCGATTTTCCCCTTGCATTCTCGTAGACGGAGCTCGGCTTTGCTCGTCCGCATGTCACGTGCCGCTGCCCGACCGCCCGGAACGATGGGCTTGCGATGCGGTTGCTGGAACGTTCAGAACGTCGTCGATAGCGACGGCAAGGTCGCGAGGCGAAAAGGGTTTTTGCAGACCGCGCACCGCGCCTAGCCGAATCGCCATGGCAAGGAAGTCGGGCGGCGAATCAAGCGCTGACCGAAATGATTGACCGGAGATTGCGATGATGGGGATGTGCTTTTGCCCCTGGCGAATGCGATTGATGGTTTCCAATCCGTCGATGTCCGGCATGAAAATGTCGACAATCAGCAGGTCGAAGCTTTGGCTCTCCAACAGTTTCAAACCGTGGCGCGCGCTTTCGGCGATGATCGCCTCGTGCCCTTGGCGATCGAGCAGCAACTTGACGGTGAGCCGCACCGCCTGATCGTCGTCGATGATCAAAATGCGTGCCATGGCAAGCTTGCGCCCGTGAGTTGCGCATACAGTTTAGCCCGCAGCTTTTAAGCAATCCTTGAGGCCGAGCGGAGGCTTTGCGGAAGCTTGCTGCCGTTCGCTAACGCGGGATCATGTTAGAGCCGGATGCGTTCAACTTGAATTGCTTCCCGCTCGGTGCCTTTTGATTTGCGGATGGTCTTTCTCCGAAAAGTCTCAGATTTTTCTCGACCATGCGTTAACTCGAAACGACAGGCGCACAACCGGGCTCGCGGCAAGCCGCTTCCGCCACGCCAGCCGGCAAGCTACCTTATGACGTTGCTCCCATCAGAAAAGAGCATCGGTCTGTGATGCGGAATTGAAATGGCCATTTCGAGCTGCGGTGCCGTGGCGCGTACGCTCGCGCTGATCGCCTGCCTTGCATTGCCGGCCGCGTCGCCACGCGCGCAGCCGGCGCAAGCGTGGCCGCAGCGCGCGGTGCGCTTCATCGTGCCATTCGGGCCCGGCAGTGCAACCGACATAGATGCGCGGCTATTGGCGGACCAGCTTGTGCGCCGCTGGGGCAAGGCGGTGGTGATCGACAATCGCCCGGGAGCGGATGGCCTCGTCGCCATCGGGGCGTTCACCGCTGCCAATGACGAGTACACGCTGCTGTTCGCGTCAGCCGGCACGTTCACTGTACATCCGTATCAACATCAACGGCTGCCGTATGATGAGCGACGCGACCTCAAGCCGATTGCAAGCGTGTCCGCGGTGGTTCTCGCGATTTCGGCCCGCAAATCATTGCCGGCCAACACGCTGTCCGATCTCGTGCCACTTGCCCGCGCGCAGCCAGGCGCGGTGAGTGTCGCGACCGCGCAGGGCTTGAGCGAGTTCCTGCTGTCCGGTCTCGAGGCGGCGACCAATATCCGTACCGCGCGAATTCCCTACCGCGACATCGTCCAGGCGGCAAACGACCTCGCCGAAGGGCGCATCGATGTGTTGATGACCTCGCTTGCGGTCGCGCTGCCAACGCTGCAAGCCGGCCGCATCAAGGTCTTGGCGGTCAACAGCCGCAAGCGCGCCGCGGTCGCGCCGGAGATCCCCACTGCGGCAGAGGCCGGCTATCCCTCGATGGTGCTTGAGGCCCTGAACGGCCTGTTCGGACCGCGCAGCATGAGCGACGAATTGCGAGATCGCATCGCGGCCGATGTGCTGGCGGTAGCCGCCGATCCCGTCATCGGGCAGCGGCTTGGCGCGATCGGGCAGACCGTTCTGCTGTTGGGTCCAGCGGAATATGCCGCTGTCATCGACGAGCAACGCGCCCAGCTCGCGACGATTGCCAAAGCGGCGGGCCTCAAGCCGGCGCCCTGAGCTTGCTTGGGGAGCCGATCATGCCGGTACTGCCGCTTCCGATCCGCTCGCTGCTCTATGTTCCGGCAAGCTCGGCGCGTTTCATCGCCAAGGCGCATGAGCGCGGCGCCGGTGCGATCATTCTCGATCTGGAGGACGCGGTCGCGCCCGCCCAGAAGAACGCGGCGCGCGAAAGCCTGGTGACATCGGTCGCCACGGTGAGCCAGCGCGGCGCCATCGTGTTCGTGCGCATCAATTCCGATGCCGCGCGAATTCGCGACGACGCCGAAGCTGCGTGCCGGGCCGGCGCCTTCGGTCTGTTCGTCCCCAAATCGCGGCATGCGCACGCTCTCGCGGCGCTCGGAGGATTCCTTGAAGGGATCGAGCGTGCCATCGATCGCCCCGCCATGTCGCTGGTGCCGATGATCGAAGATGCAGGCGCGGTGCTCGATGCGCGCTCGATCGCAGTGGCCTCGGCGCGCGTTTTCGCGCTGGTCACCGGCGGCGAGGACCTTGCGACGGCTCTCGGCGCGGAGCCCACGCCAGAGGTGCTGCGGATGCCCAAGCTGATGGTGCACTTCGCGGCAAAAGCCGCCGGCGTGCGTTCCTTCGGGTTGCTGCGCACCGTCGCCGATTACAACGACCTTGACGGCATCGAGAAGGCCACGCACGAGGCGCGCGCTTTCGGATTTGATGGCGCGACCTGCGTACATCCCGCCGTGGTGCCGATATTGAACCGCGGCTTCTGCCCCTCGGCTGCGGAGATCGAGCGCGCCCGCGCGCTGATCGCAGCATCAGTGGCGGCTGCAGCACAGGGGCTCGGCGCCTTCGCATTCGAGGGGCGCATGGTCGATGAGCCGATCGTTGCGCGGGCCCGAGCGCTCCTGGCGCTGGCCCGTCACGCCGGCGCCGGCGCGCGGTAAAGCTTATCCTCCATCTGCGAGGCGACGCCTTCGCGGCGGAGCGTCTCTTCGTATTCCTGCCGCAGGAACGGGTCTTCGAGCCAGTACGGAATGGCAGTGCCTCCCTCGGTCACGTCGATGGCGCCCTCGTCGGTGTCCTTTTCGCCAGGCACGCCCGCCTTATCCTTGCGGTGATTGTTTGGCCCGTACCAGCCGATGAGCCGCAGCGGCTCGCGGCCGATGCCGAAATGTGCATGGAACCAGTCGCCGCCGTAAGGCGCCGCGGTGACGAGGCCCACGGGCTCGTAATCCTGGCGGAAAACCTGGTCACTCTTGCCGTCTTTCCATGGTGTCATGCCGAGTGTGCGCGGCCAAGTGTAGGTGTAGCCCTTGCCCTTGATACACACGAGCACGGCGGCCGACATGTGTGCGTGCGCCTTCGAATAGCGGCCGATCAAGTGCTCGCCGACGAAGCCATAGAACACGTTGCCGGCGAGATCGGGTTCGACGCGCTTGTAGCCGGGCGAACGGCGGTTATCGAGATAGAGCTCGGCATTGAAGATGTCGGGCACGAGATTGGTGCGGCGCGCGGCGAGGCCGCGCAGCTTGTCGGGCACGATCTCGTCCTTCGGCTTGAAGAAGTCCGCGCTGCCGTCGAACCGCTGCGGGAAGGTCACGGGAGAGTTGAAGATCCAGTCGGTGTCCCGAAACAGGTTCATGACATTGGGCGCGGTCGAGGCGACAAGGATCAATGCCGGACTCGATCCCGCGTTGATGATGCGGTGCCAGCAATTGAGCGGGATCGAGAACATCGAGCCGCGCTGCCACTCGAAGACGTGCGGCTTCTTCTGGTCATCGGTCCACACCTCGGTGGTGCCACGGCCTTCGACGACCACCATGATCTCTTCGTACATGTGGCGCTCCGGGTTGAGCGCACCACGCCCCGGCACCTCGACCACGTAGCATCCCCATTTTCCCTCGGTGCCGAAGAGCTGGATGAAGGTGCCGTTGCCGCCCATCCGGTTCCAGCGCTTGAGCGGCATGTCCTGCACCCGGCGCACGCCAATGCCGCGATAGATCGGGATGCCTTGCGCCTCCATGTAATCGTCATAGGGCGTGTTCGGCCGTTTCCAGGCGCCGTAGCCGGCGTTCTTCATGCCTTCCGGCTCGTGCCAATGATCGCTGGTGACATCGTGCATCTGTTCCTCCCGGCATGTATTCAGTGGGTTCGATCCATTCTCGGCGCATCGAAACGGATGCACAAGCGCCGTGCCTGAAACCGAGCCGCGTGTGGGCGTCGCAACCTGCAAGGCTTTTCGGTTCCCCCGCGACTCCCCCGAGCATCGGTATTTTGAAGGAATTGGCCTGACGTTGCGGCACGGCCCGGCATTGCCGAGCTGGCTTCTCACGGTACAACGTGACACCTTATGCCGTAGGAGACTGTCCAATTCGACTTCACGTTACCACGTGATCCCTTGTCGCGTTACCACGACCAGGCCTCAGAGTCCCCAGAATGGCCGAAACAGCCGACCTCACTTTCGTCGCTCGCCAGTTAAACCGCCTCATTACCGATGTGGAGAGCTTCCGCGATGAGCTTCGGGTGCAAGGCGCCATGCTGCGACGCCTCGACGCTGGCCAAACGGCTATTCTGGAAGAAATGCGCGCTATCCGCGATCAAGTTGCACGGATGAACGACCGCGTTCATAAGTTGGAAGGGACGGCATTTGGGCCGCCTTCATCGTTCGATATCCCGTAGCGCCGTAGCCCGGATAAGCGCCGTCCGCGCCGCGGCACGGCATCGGGGCGATATCCGGGGAGGCACTCGTTTTGGGGCTCGTGCACCCCGGATATCGTGGCGCGTGCTCAGTGCCGGAGAGATACGTCGTGGAATGCGCCGCTCATCCGAGCTACGTTCGCCCCGGCTGGCCACTCCGCCCCTTGGCCAAACAACGGGAGCATGCAATGCATCGGACATCTCTGCGCAATCTTTTTGCCTGCGCTGCAATCGCCATCGTTCCGACAATGGTGACGACGATCGCGGCGGCACAGGCGCCACCGGCACCGCCCGCGCCGGAAATCGCACCGTCACTCGTTCCGGCTCACTCCGTCGATCTGATGACGGCACAGGGCGCTACGGCGTTGCGCGCCCAGTGGAAGACAAAAGAGGCGCGCATCATCGAGACCACGCCGGTTGCTAACCATCTTCCCGAATACGACAAGGCATACGATATCGCCCCGCACGCCGGCGAGGCGGGTTTTGACGATTCTTCATGGGAGAAGATCGAGGCGAAGGACCTTGCGGCCCGGCGCGGCGGCGGGCACGTCTCCTTCATCTGGTATCGTGCGAATTTGACCATTCCTGCGAAAATCGGCGAGTTCGATACCAACGGCGCAAAGGCGGTGCTGACGGCCTACATCGATGACTATGCCGAAGTCTGGGTGAACGGTCAGATGCCGCGCCGCAGCGGTTATCCGAGCCCGGCGACGATCCAGGGCCTCAATATTCCCAACCGCGTCGTGCTCGCCGACAGCGTTAAGCCCGGCGACACCTTCCAGGTAGCTGTTTTCGGCATCAACGGGCCGATTTCGGTCGCGCCGGCGAACTTTGTATTTGTGCGCCAGATGTCGGTCGAGTTCTACAAGTAGAAAACCAGATCACGCGCCGGGCGCGTCGGACTCCGGCGCGCCTGGCTGAGAGCAAGATGCGTTCAGCTCAAATCGCTTCGTGCCCTTTTGTTTTGCGCATGATCTTGTCCAAATAATCTGCGGGCGACGCCATCGCGGGCGCTTCCGAGGGTGAGGGGGTGGACACGCACTCACTCACTGTCCTCCGACAGTCAGTACGATAGATCGAGGGCGACGCGTTTGCGGCCGACACGAATGCCTGTGGCCGCAGCTCGGCACCGCAAGCCGCTCCTCGATCCCATTCGCTATCGTGTTTGTGCGCTGAGTCTGCCAGCCTCGCTCATCTTCGCGAATTCGGAGCGAGGCAGGAGCACGCGATTAACGATCATCGCCCTGACCGCATCGAGAATACGGGCGACAGGCTGGCGACGGTAGGACCACCGTTCGTCGGCGTCTGGCGGGTAGACCGCCATCGTGGCGTTGGCCTCGAAAAGCAGAACTCTGCCGCCGGCATCGATTCCGAAATCGATACCGCAATAATCGAGACCAAGTGCATTGCCGATGCGCTCCAGCGCGGCAATCACGGCAGGGCCGAGTGTTTGCGCCATGTTGGCAACGAATGCAGCATCTTCTTCCCGATTTTCGCGGTTATCCATGTCAGCCGTGAAATAGTGGACCTTCCAGGATCGCGAAACGGCGACATGAAGTGGATAAAGCGCGCCGTCGATGATCATGACGCGGTACTTGCGTATGCTGTCATCCGCACGGCGTGCATCGAGATACTCGATCGCCAGCAGCCGCTCGCCGGGAAGCCGCGCAGATGCCGCCGCCAGTTCGCCGCCGGTTTCGACGCGCAGAAAATTCTCGCCGGTGTGGCAACCCGGCGTTCGGATCAGAAGCGGGAATACCAGCCCATGGTCGGCCAGTAATGATTCAGCGTCCGGTGCGGCGAACGCCTGCCGGGGCAGTTCGATCATGCGCGGAGCGATGACGCCAGGAAGCAAGGCCAGCCGCCGCGCATTCGCTGCACGTCCGGTCCTCATCACGGCGTCTGGACTGTTGATGACCGGCGCGCTCGTGCGCTCCAGCAGCGTCCTCGCCCCACGCAGCGCTTCGGCGCACAAATCGGCATCGCCGATCGCGTTGAACACCACCCGGTGCTGGGGCAACGAAACGCTTGCATCGCAGAAATCCGTGACGACGACAGATAGAAGGAACACACGGTCATCCAAAAGCGTCGCGGTCGGGATGTCCCCGCCGCTGGCGGAAGCCAGGACCAGCAGCGGCAGCGGCGCCTTGACACCGCGATAGCGAAGCGTGGTGACAGCGTGGCTGCGATAGCCGAGAAAGCGATGGCGCGCCGCGCCATCAGCGTCGCCAAGCGCGGCGAGTACGGCACCCAGCCCTTGATGCGCCTGCGGATGCGACGGCTCGCATTCCAGTGCGGCCTCATAATGCACATGCGCAGGTGAGATCGCCGTCGCGACGGAGCAGGTTCGCGAGATTGACGTGTCCCTTCGGGTTGTCCGGATGGTATCTGACCGCCTGCTCATAAACCGTGCGGGCAGCGGCGCGGAATCCCGTCGCCGTCAGCAGCACGCCGAAATCATTGAGGGCGGCGAAATCGGTCGGCGCCCGCATCAGCACCTCGAGATAGGCTTGCCGAGCCTCCTCGGTTTGGCCCAGCGAATAGAGCAGCCCGGCGCGTTCCACCTTGCGCGCAACCATATCAGGCGCTTGCGCCTCAGGGGGACGCGCCAGAGCCTCCTCGATGCAGCGGAGCCTTGCCTCACGCGCGAGACGTGGCGGCCAGCCCTGCTCGTCCGATGTCATTGATTTTGGCTTCTCCGGCCAGATGGATCACGCACTCCAGCCAAGCTGATCACGCTGAAGCGGGCTTCCGCGAATCATTGCCCAGCGCTGACTTTATTGCGTTGATCAAAATCCCTCCAGCAGGCGGCCGCGCGCATGTGTTGTCACTGCGGAAGAAATGAGCTTCGGCGCCGACAGTTCGCGTTCCATGCAATCGCAATTGGTGGCCCCAAGGCGGCGCTCCCGCGTATGCACCGACCTGCATCGGCATAATGATACCGCCTGTGTTTCCGAGAGAGCGGTCAGTGAACAGCGCCGCGCTCCAAGCGACAATCATGGCGCAAATTCTCGGCCGGATCACATATTCATTTACCTCGCGCTAACCATGCCCCGAAGCGCTTGGCTGCGCTGGAACCGAGGCCGCCGGACCTCGTTTGATCTTGCGGAATGCGGAGGGCAGCGGCTTGAACCTAATCGCCGGCCGCCGCGACTATCAGGAAACGGGATCACGCGGCAGGAGGTTAACATGGTGCGCAAGTTGGTTGGAATTGCCGTTGCGGTCGTGGCTATGGGCTGCGTTGCCATCGGTTCGAGCAACGCGTTTTCGAGCATCGCGGACGGCGCGAGCGGAATGGTCGTCATGACCAAAATCGATTTCGATCAGGCGTTCGCCGCTGCCGGCGCGATCTCGCGGCCGGAGAATACCCCGACGAACCGTGAAAGGCTGCGCGCTGCCGGTTGGAAGCTGCTCCAGGTGCAGTGATCGCTCAAAGCCTACTGGCCTCGTCGGCCGACGACATCGTTCCCCAGTTCCGTCGGCCATTCGATCGGCAAGTGGCTCGCTCCCTACAAGATGCTCACTTACAAAGAGGCGAAAGAAGGGCTCTCAAGGCACGGGCGGGCGGAGCCCGCCGTGTCCCAGTTTGGGCACATTCAGAGTAGACCCTCGGATGACCGAATCAACGCGTCTCCGGGGCAGCATGTCACTCTTTAACGTCTCGACAATTCGTGGAACTTTGGTAACCGCAGGAGCGATGCTCTCGTGGTGTTGCCTCACCGGCGCCGCCGAGGCGCCGTTGTCAGCCGCAAGCACTTCTCAAGCGCGGGTGGCTACAAGCGATAGCTTTGCCTCCAGGCTCGACGGGTGGGAGGCTGATCCCTCGTTCCTTGAGGATGAGGAACTTTCGGCTCTTTGGCGGAGAATGCGGCCCACGACCGCCGTAAGCCTGCTTGCGGCCGATGCCCCGCCAACGGAAGCGACCGATGATCTTGCAATAGAAGATATTGAACCAAGCTCGCCCACACGAGATGCCGCAGGTCAGCTGAGACGACCCGTGCATCACAGTTCCCGCGTGCAGGCGCGAGCGATTGTGCTCAAGCTTGCTCAAGCGGCACGACCGAAAACGCCTTTGCGCAAAGAGGCTCCCGGCTATCTCGAACGGGTGATTGACCAGGGAGATGCGGGAGATTTGAAAGTCCGGTACGTCCATCGACGTTGCGGGCCGTCGCACATGATCGACGTGTGTTACATGCCTGCGGCCAACCGGCAAAGCATTGTGGTTCAGCGCTGGTGAGATTTTAACGTTGCTTCGACGGCGAACTGCCTAAGTTGACCTATCGGCGGGGAGGGCAGAAGGCCCGACCGGGTGAGGGGGAAGGCGGCACCGATGGATCATCCTTCTGTGACACCGGATCTTTGGCCGCCGCGCTCACCCTACAATTCCTCTTATTGCAGCGGGTCGGCGACGCTATCGTTCCCCGACACGGTGCTGATCGTCCTTGGATCGACGCTGCGACCCCGCGCATAGTCGAGGTCCTCCATACGGTGGCCATGCAGCAGCCCCGGAAGGCCAAAATTTCCCTCGATGCAGCGCGGCTCGGTATAGATTCGGTTTTCCTCGTCGCTCTGCCGCGATAAATCCTGCTTGGCAGTCCACGGCCGCGTCCAGACGGTGGGTCTTCGACCGTCACCGTATATTCGAGCGTGTTCGGGCCGGTTCGCGTCCAACGTTCGACGACATGGAGATTTTCGCGCGACCCCTGGAAGTCGGTCTTCGGCGCTGAAGTTCGTCACATCGATCACCAGGGTATTGCCCTCCCAGTGGCCACGCGAGTTGCCGTACCACTGGCGGATGTTGGCAGGCAGATGCGGGCTCCCATCCATGACGATGTTGCGCTGCCAGCCTTGGCCCTGACCCACATCGTAGAACATCGAGATGCCGCCGGGAGTTTGCACGATGCGCCGGAAACTGATGCGATCGGCGATTGCGCCCAGCGTGCCGACCTCCGGCAGCCCGCCCATCAGGCAGCGCACCGCGCAGCGAGGCATCCTCCGGTCCGTCATAGCGATTGATCGTGGCCGTGTTGTAGCGCGGCGGACGTTCGCCAAACCGCGGTGAAGGAATCGGATTGTAGGTGCCTCCGTTGCACGGCGACTCCTTGTTCTTGCAGGTCTCGGTCGCTTGCAGCAGCGCGAGGCGGAATTCGCGGTCGGCGGCTGCGGCCTTCGCAGCTCCGGGCGTGAGCGGCGGCAGCCGGCCATTGGGCGGATCGACGATGCGCGAGGTTCGCAACCCGGTGCGCTTCTTCGGCGTGAACGTATCATTATAGGCGCCGGCAACGTCGGCCACAGTGCCTCGCTCTGCGCGCCGGTCACGGCCCGGCATTGCCGCTCGCTCCCGGTCCAACTCGGCGCGTTGCGCCTCGGTGAAGAATTCCTGGTTCGCATACTTTGGCGAGCGCTGCAGCGGCGTGTCGGTCTCGTCGGTCCAGATGCCCTGCAAATCAGCATCGCCCCAGGCCGTTCTCAGCGCGGCCGGTTCACTCACGGACACCGTTCCGGTTTGGGCTGGCGCCGTTGCAACCCCAGCCGGACCGACCATGGCAGCTCCAACGATTGCGGCGTTTATCATCGAACCCGAGAAGCGCTTAAGCATGATGGCCTCCTTGTCCCAGCCCGGGTTGCCGTCCGAGAGCGCCGCATTGCGCCATGACCACCCTTTGAAAGGCACATGATGCAGTCCCCAATCGGGAAATTCTACAGGACGATTCGGACGTATGGCTAACGAGGCTTCGCCTCAGACCGACGAGGCATGTGGCGCTTGTGGCTCCGGTCGCCGGTTGATGACGAGCTCTGATAAATCAGGCTCAGTTGGACCGTGTGGTCAAACGCCTTCGAGAAGGCAAAACCTGCACGACCGGAGCCGGGCGAATGATAGCACAGAGCGTGGCCGAGATCATCGGCCGTCACGTTACGCTTTCGGTCGAAGGGATCGATCGGATGTATCTCAACGTGTTCGTGCCGGGGCTGCAATACGAGTGGGGAATCGTTCGCTTTTTTCGCCAGCATCGCGGCCAGCCCTTGCCGTCTGCGGCTTTGATGAGTCCGATGACCCGCGGCTTTGTCGCGGCGCTGGAAGATTTTGTAAGTCGGCATGGCATTCCGCTGGTGCGGTTTGAGAAAGGGCAACGCAAGGACATGGTGATGGCCGAGCATCTGCAACGCTTCGGCGGCGAGGAGGGCGTGGTGTTCGTCGGCAAGGCGCAGGAGAACACGCCAGTGTTCCGCACCGAGCGGCGGCGCAGCCCCACCACCGGTCAGCCGTATCCCTGGATCGTGCGGTCGCAGCGCGATGGTCAACGCCTATTATGTCTACGCGGTTGATCGTGACTTCGGGCCGTTCTTCCTGAAGTTCTGCAGCTACTTTCCGTTCAATGCCAAGCTGTGCCTGAACGGCCACGAATACGCCAAGCGCCAACTTGCGAAGCAAGGCATTGCCTTCGAGGCGCTCGACAACGGCATTTTGAGGTGCGCGGATCCCAAGCGCCTGCAGGCGATCTGCGACGGCCTGTCGGCCGCCAAAGATCGATGCCTTGTTGCGCAAATGGTTGCGCTTCTTGCCGCACCCTTTCACCGCAGCAGACCGCAAAGCCGGCTATCGCTACGACATCTCGATCCTGCAGGCGGAGTTCTCAACCACGCAGGTGCTCGATCGTCCGGTGCATGGGCGCGTGTTCTTCGAGCAGGTGATCCGTGAGAACCTCGACCTCGGTCGCCCCGAGGAGATCAAGCTGATCTTCAATCGTCGCATCCCGCGCCGGCGCCGCGCGCGGGAGCGGTTTTGCACCCGCATCGTCACCCACGACGTGACCCCATCCTTGAACGTCTTCTACAAGAACACCCGGATCAAGCAGTATCACAAGGAAAATCGGGCCTTGCGCACCGAAACCACGATCAACAACACCTATGACTTCAGGATCGGCAAGCATCTGTCCAACTTGCCCAAGCTGCGCGAAATCGGCTTTGCCGCCAATCGCCGACTCCTCGAGGTGGAGCGCATCAGCCACGATTGCATCCTCAGCGAAGATCGCTTGCAGGCCATTCAGCGGCCGGTCGCCGCGGGCCGCAACGGGCTTCGGGCCTGCATTTTGCCGACCAGCGCGTCCAGGCGCTCCTGCAAGCCCTAATTCTGTTCCGGCAACTTGCGAACGGCTTTCGTGCTGCCGACCTGCGCCACCATCTCGCCGCCTTGTCAGGCCGCGAGCCGTCGTCAATCTCCTCGGGCGCCGTCACCTATCAGCTGCGCCGGTTGCGTCTGCACGGCGTCATCGAGCGGGTGCCCGGCACTTTCCGCTATCGCGTCACCGATGCCGGTTTGCGCATCGCCCTGTTCTTCACGCGAACCTATAATCGCCTCTTACGCCCCGCTTTGGCCGCAGCTCTCCCGGCGCTCCGCGCGGTCGCGACCCCCTTCAGCGCGCCTTCAACACCCTGGCCACACAAATCGACGCCGCAATCAAAGTCGCCAATTTAACCACGCCAAACTTGACACATTTACGCCAAGTGTCGTTCGTCAAGCAGGGCTAGAGCGGCATGCGTCATGCAATTCGATCGCATCGCGTTAACGCCTGCCGGTTTCGGTCCCGTCGAACATCTGTTTCAATCCGAAATACCAACCCGCAGTCAGTCTCCATTGTGTCATTCGAAAGCGATATGGTCCGGGACTTGCTCCAGCTCTTAGTGTAATGGCCGCGTGGGAATGATTGAAGTTGACTTGGAAATGTTTGGTCGTACAACGAGTAGGTCGACAACTTGAAAATCAGAGCATGATTATGAGACCGTTTCCATTTCTTTTTGGATGCGCGCTTGCGGTGTCTTGCCTCAATTCGGGCTCGGCGTTCGCTCAGATTTAAAAAAGGGAAGTGTTAGCTAACACGCCTTTTCCCGGTCCAATCGAGACGCCGCAGCAAAAGCGTGAGAAAACGGCAGCGTGTAACGCCGCAGTGAAAGAAGCGAAGTTGACCCGAAGGGATCGCACGGCTTACCTGAAATATTGCATTTCGTCACGTTACGCCGAAGACTTCAAAACCCCTGACGTTGACGAGTGGCGGCAATCGAAGCGTTAGCCCAAGTCTGTTTCAGAACCTGACGCGAGGATGTCACTTGCATCCCGCGTCCACGGGTGAGCGATAGAAGCGCGAGTTGCCGATGCAAGCGCTGACTCGAAGTCAATCTTCGTCTCAAGCTGGCCCACAGACCGGGATGAATGATTGATGTTGACTCCGCAGGGTTCGGTCGTACAAGGAACAGGTCGATAACTTGAAAGTGAGTGCATAGTCATGAGACCGTTTCCATTTTTTGTTGGATGCGCGCTTGCCGTGTCTTGCCTCAATTTTGATTTGGCGCTGGCTCAGATTTAAAAAAGAGATTTGAACGTAAACGCGCCTTTTCCCGGCCCAATCGAGACACCGCAGCAAAAGCGCGAGAAAAGGGTAGCGTGTAACGCGGCGGCGAAAGACGCAAAGCTGATCCGAAAGGATCGCACGGCTTACCTGAAATATTGCAATTCCTCGCGTTACGCTGAGGATTTCAAAGCCCCTGACATTGACGAATGGCGGCAATCGAAGCCTTAAGAGCGGGATGCGTTGAGTTTGAATCGCCTCCCGCTCGATTATCATTGATTTGCGCATGATCTTGTCCGAAAAGTCTGCAACTTTACGGGATCATGCGCTGCCCAAGTTTGATTCAGAAGCGGATGCGAGGATGTCACTTGCATCCCGCGTCCACGGGTGAGTTGGACCAAACGTCTCCGAGTGGACAGCAAGCGCTGCCTGGGCGAGTTGATTTGCTCTAGGGCGATCGCTCGCCAAGAGAAGCTTGGCAAGATTGGTCTTGGCGCGGGCCGTATAGTTGTGATCGGCGCCAAAATTCTGTGAATATATGTCTAGCGCGCGTAAATAAAGCGGTTCGGCTTCGCTTAGTCGGCCGGTGTCGCGGAGCAGGTTAGCCAAGTTTTGTAGCAATGTAGCGAAATCCGGGTGCTCGGGTCCCAACGAGGTTTCACCGATCTCAATGGCCTCGCGATAAAACGGCTCAGCCTCATCCCGGCGGCCCTCACGTTCCAGGATGGTGGCCAGTCCATTAAGGCCGGCGACCAAGTCAGGGTGGGTGCACCCCAAGGATGTTCGCTCGAGTTTGATCGCTTCGCGAAGCAAGGCTTCTGCTTCGGCGCTTCGACCCTTGCCGTACACCAGCCTGCCAAGAGGCTGGAGGCGCTGGGCGACATCGGGATGTCCCCGGCCGAGATTCTTTTCGCCTAACCGGATCGCTTCACACAACAGGGATTTAGCCTCATCGAGGTCGCCCATATCTTGCGTCAGCCTTGCCAGGTTCGTCAAAGTCCTGGCGTACCTCCAATGATCGGTGCCCACCCGCTCGCGTTGAATATCCAAAGCTTCACGATACAACTGCGCGACATCGGGGGCTGGCTTGAGGTCGTGCAATACGAGCGCAAGATTACTCAAAGCTTCGGCGACTTCGATACTGCGCGGACCGAACGCGACCTTTCCCACGTCGACGGCCTGTTGAAACAACGTCTTCGCCAAATCGAGGGAAGCCCGGGCGTAGAGAAACTCGCCCATCCGATTGGACAGTAACGCAAAGTCGCCATGCTCCATCTTTGCCGCGGTCGCGTGTTCGCGAAATGCGAGCACGTGAGGAAGCAACTGAGTACAACGAGGCCACTGGTCGGGCTTTTCGTAAGCTGCCTCGGGTACCAGGCTCGTGAGACGGCCGAGGACTACGTCAAGGGGCTGCGTTCGTGTTTGTGACGCGAGCTGCGCGCGCATTGCTGCCTGGACGAGACGGTGAACCGTCACGGCCGCGGCACCGTCAGCCAATTCATGATTTTCTCGATCAGCGAGACCGAAGACAATATTGCCAGAGCCTCGGCCCGGTCATCGACCTCGAACATGCCGTCGGTGATGAGGTCGAGCGGTATATGTTCAGGAGCAAGGAAGGCGAATATGCCGAGCAACGTTTCCGCACAAACCTGTTCGGCTGCCGCCTTTTCAATGGCCGCACTGAATGTGCGAGCTACGCTCTCCGGATAGCCTCTGGGAGGCTTCGTGATGCGTGCGTCGATCTTGAGGCGATAGTCGTCAAAGGACAGGCTTTTGCCGACGAGACGGCAATAGGCGCCCGCGTGATCGAGGGCGAGCGGAAGGCATCCGAGAGCTTTCGCAAGACGGCCTGCACCGTCTTGATCGAGTTGTCCGGCACGGCTTTGCAGAAATTGCGCCGCTGCCTCCTCCGTCAAGACCTCGAGCTTCAATTCCGTCGCTCGGCCCGCCCAGTCGGACCATCGCGTCGTCAACAACACCCGCACACCTGCCACGGGAAGCAAATCGCGCAAGGCCTCAGGCTGCTCGACATTGTCGTAGATCAGCAAAAATGGCGTCGTGAGAGCAGCAAGCCGCACGAGCGCGGTTTTTGCTGCCGTCTCCTGATCGGGCAAGTTCATCAAGCGAGGGTCGAGCTTGCCCGCGAGTGAGGCAAGACCCGAAACCAGCAGGGTGCGCTGCTGCGCAGATATCCAAAAAACTCCGGAATACTCGTTCGCGTAGCGGTGCGCATATTCGGCCGCCAGAGAAGATTTCCCGGTCCCGCCGAGACCATAAATCGCCAGCGACGGGACGGTGTTTTCGCCCTGCTGCGTCAGCAGCCGGTGAATAACGGAAAGCAGCTCGTCCCGACCGGTGAAATTCTGGTCGCGCGGCGCAACGTTCTCGAACAGCTTGTGTCGCCGCGGCTGTGCCGTGGAGCGGCCTTCGGCGACGGCGAGGATGCGGGCCCTTCGCTCCTGCGGGTCGGTGACGCCGACGAGACTTGTATACACCCGACTGGCAAGGATTCCTTCAGGCTGACAATCGTCGAGACACACGACCGCAAGCCGGCGCTCATCGGCAGAGCGGGCAGAAGCCGCCAGAAAATTGGTGACCTCCATCATCGTGTAGGGTGAATTGGCGTAGTCGTGCGTGAGCAGCAACAGGAGGTGGCGGCATCGCTTCAATCCCTGATCCATCGCGGCAATGAAGTCCGCAGTATGGGGGATATCGAAGTCCTGGACGAAGACGGTGTACCCCTCGGATTGCAGGACATCGGCCACTTCCTGCGCGGTTGCCGCGGACCCTCCGCGGCGGCTTACAAAGAAGTCGAGCTCATCGTTCGAACCGGCCATGGCTTTTTCTTAGCGCATGATCCCGTAAAGTTGCAGACTTTTCGGACAAGATCATGCGCAAAATCAACACGCATCCGTCGTCGAGCGCAGTCCGCGACGGGTGCGCAAAATCAACACGCATCCGTCGTCGAGCGCAGTCCGCGACGGGTGCGCAGAACATAATCGAGCGGGAGGCGATTTAACCTGAACGCATCCCGCTCTGACCTGAAAAATCGAAACGCAAGATGTCGCCGATTTCGAGCCCGGTCGTCAGATCACTGCGAAGTCGCGTGGCGCCGCGCCGGGGAAAACCTGATCGATAAGTTTTGGATTGAGATCATAGGCGCGTCGGAATAGTCCGCCAAAGAGCGCACGATAATCGGTCAGGACAGGGTAATCGCGATTTTGAAACAGGGTGCCCTGCGCGACCTTGACCTGATCGCCGGCGATCCGGCCCCCCTTCACAGCGCCCCCGAGTATCCAATACACACTGCCATGGCCGTGATCGGTGCCCTTGTTGCCGTTCTCATGGAAAGTGCGGCCGAACTCGGAAATGATCACGACCATCGTATTGTTCCACTCCTGCGGCCCGATTTCCTCGCTGAAGCCGGCCAGCGCGCGGCCAAGTTCGCCAAGGCGGTTGGCGAGATAACCGGTGGCGCCGCCCTGACCGATGTGGGTGTCCCAGCCGCCGACATCGACGAAGCCAAGGTTGAACTGTTCGCGCATCAGGCGCCCGATACGCCGAGCCGATAACTCGAAGCCCTTGGCCGAGACCGCACCGCGGTCGGCTGCTGCCATCTCCTCCGACACCGTGCGGTAGACATCGTCACGGACCCGAAAGCCCTCGGAAACTGCGCTACCCAGCGGATCGTGCGCATACATGCCCTCAATCAATTTGGCTTGGCGCGCGTCGATGCCAGGCTTGCCGACCGAACTGATGCCGATATTCGGGATCGCCTCTCCGCCGCGGAAGATGAGCGGCAGTTGATCTGTGTAGGCGATTGGCTTCGTTCGGGTGAGCACGGTCGCAAGACGCGCCATGAAACCGGAATTATAGTTGCGTGCGCCGTGAACGGGCTGCCCGAGTTCGATCGAGTCCTGCGTTTCGAAATGACTGCGAGTGAGGTCGTCGGTCCCGGCGAATGGGATGAAGGCAATCTGCTTCTTCTCCCACATCGGGAAGAGCGAGTCCTTGAGCGCCGGATGCAGACCCCAATCCGGTGTCAGCGGCAGCGCGGCCGCGGCGCCGGAGCCGGGTCGCGGAATGGCCAGCGTCGGCCGCGACTTGTAGTACAAGTCACTGGAGACCGGGATCACGACGTTCGCAGCGTCATAGGCGCCGCGCAGGAACACCACGAGCGTGCGCATATCCGCCTTGGGCGCGGCCCAGACGCGCCCGGCGACCGTGAGCGGCACGGCCGCCGCCATCATCTTGAGCAAACGTCGCCGATCCAGAGTTGATGCTTCGTGAACACCGTTCCGCATCGTCGACTCCTTTTCGTCAACGCATGAATTCCGGCGAGGACAGGAACAAGGTATTCCAGTCCTGCGGCGAGATTGCCTGGTCGAGCGCGGCGCGCGTCGCGGCCCCCAGCGTGTGTTGCAGCGTGCCGAAGTAAAAGGCGTTGGTGATCAGCGGAAACGCCGGAGTGTCGACCGCGTCGGCGACGGGTGGCTTGAAAAGCCCCGACGGACTCGAGCCGATCTGCCTCGCAATTTCGAAACGGACTGCCATTTGACCAGGTCCGCTCCAGGCGGCGGAAATCATCGGATATCCGTCCGGCGTATCGTGATTGAACAGCCCTTCGGCGAGCCGCGAAAGCCAGCCCTGGATCGGCGCCGCATTCGCGATGACCTTGGCGTCGTAGGCAAGACGCAGCGCCGATAGCACGAACTGCATCGGGTCCTTGTACTTGGCCTTCGATGAAGCGTTGAATTCCGCCGATCGAAACATAACCGCGAGGACGCTGGCGATGTCGCCATCGGTCTTCTGGAATGTCTGAGCCATGCGGAGCACCAGCTGTTCCGGCGGTGCATCGGCGACAAAATAGGTCGCGATCTCTTGGGAAATGTGACGTGCAGTTGCGGGATGTCGGCTGAGAATATCGAGCGCCTGCTCGGCCTCGGCAAACCCGTGCCCCTCGATGGTGTGCCCAAGCAAATGCTTGAAGCTGTATTCATGCCGGGTCGGATTGAACTCGAACAGGCCGTCGCGAACATAATCTTGCTGAGCACCGAGAGGGAGCTGAGGCGCTCCCGGCGCAAGGCTCAACCCAACGCCGGTAAGGATGCGCGCCAGTTCCGTCACGTCCTCCTGGGTGTATCCGGAGACCACGCCCAAGGTATGCAGCTCCATGATCTCGCGCGCGTAGTTCTCATTGAGATGACCCCGAGCGTTTTCGGCGTTGTCGAGATAGCGCAGCATCGCCGGGTGACGCAGCGTGGCTGCGAGAAGATCTCGGAACTTGCCCAGCGCATGCTGCCGGATTGCGCGCTCTTCGTAGTCGCCGATCAGCGCGCGAATGTCGGCCTTGCCCTGGTTGACGTTGAAGTGATTGAACCAGAACCACGTCATCTTCTCGCGTAATTGATCCGCCGAGTACAAGTTGCGAAGCAAGCTGCGCGTCATGGCTTGTGTCGCGAGATCGCGCATGGCCTTCTGATAGGCCTCTTGCGCTGCTTTCTTCTGATCGGGGTCATGGACCTGATTGGCGGCGCGCTGTTGCACCGCCAGGGGTATCGCGATGTCCGAGATGGGAATGGTAGCGATCGGCATGGCATTGATCATGGCCTGGGCCGCGGGCCGAAGGCGATCGTTCCGCTGCGGATGAAGCTGCGCGTCGAGCCAGCGTTCGCGACCAAGAGCCGTAAATTCCCTGGCGGCCGATTTGTTTGCCCCCCAGGTCGCGCGCTCGAGAAGCGCAAGATCGGCATCGCCAAGTGCGCTCGGGGCAGCCTCCGATCCGGCCTCGGCTCGCGGCAGGAAAGCCATTGTCGAGGCGATAATCGTCGCGAGAAGCGCGATGCGGGACATCTTCCGTTACCTTGAAGAAAAACCGAAATCCATGTGCCCGAATGATCGTTGCGTGAACTGCGGGCACAGTTCACGAATCCCGATCCAGTAAACGCTCTATCCTCTAAAATAGTTGGGCGTCTTTTTGACGTTTGCGGTCAATTTCAACTGTGATTAATGCGTCAGGCTCATAACGCTCATCGGCGTCGATCGCTCAGGAGCTTCGAAAGCGAACCGTTTACAGCGTGAATACGGGCTTGTTGAGGGCATCGTTCAAGTTGATACGCGCCCAAGCCTTGACATCGATCGATCGGTCGAGGACCACCGAGGCCGACCGCACATGCTGGGCGGACGCATCCAAGGCCGGCGGCTCGATTCCCTTTTCAAGTTCCATGACGCTCTTGTGGAGCATCCTGCGAGCGAGAACGATTGCAAGGTCCGTCGGCATAAGGAATTCCTGCGCGTGGTCCTGGATCCGCCCCATGCTCTCCTGCAGCGATGCGTCCTGAATGGAAAATCCGGCGACGCCGCTGAACGACTTGTTGTCCCTTTGCGCCTGCCTGTCGATCAGCCAGTCATTGTCCCTATTTGCTTTGGGCCGAAAGGTCCCGGGGATGTATTCGACATGGATGCCCTTGCCGGCCTCCATTTCCCGTCGATCATCCGCGGCGAGAGGCTGGTCGGGCAGGAAGTTGATGCTCCACGCCCAGCAGTTCTCGTCGTCGATCGGAATCCACATATGCGACCCCAGTGGATGGGGGCCAAAGGGGGGGATCAGTGTGAACCAGGGGAATAGATATTGCGTGACACGCCAGTAGTAGGAGTGGGAATCGACCTCTCGGCGGGCAAATATCACAAGTCCAGACGAGACCTCTTCGATATGGAAGACGACCTTCGGGGACTGCTTCATCATCTCCTTGGCCTTCGATCCCTTGTGCATGGGATCGATATCCATTTCGAACCGGTGCGCCCAGGCGACGTGCGAGGAATTGATCCCGCCTTCGAACGCCTGGAGGTAATTGCACTCCTGAAGACGTTTGGAAACGAAACGATGGGATTCCGGCAGGAGGCACCATTCGATCTCCGGGGGCGCCGGCTGCTTGTCCTTCGGACCCATGTAGGCCCAGACGATGCCTGCCCGTTCGATGCAGGGATATGCGGTGATGCTCACCTGAGAGGCGGCCTCGGGAGTTGACGGCAACTCCACGCATTGTCCGGCGATGTCGTATTTCCATCCGTGATACGAACATCGGATGCCGCATTCCTCGTTGCGTCCCAGAAACAAGGAGGCGC
Organism: uncultured Alphaproteobacteria bacterium; assembly: GCA_963844635.1. Taxonomy (GTDB): domain Bacteria; phylum Pseudomonadota; class Alphaproteobacteria; order Rhizobiales; family Xanthobacteraceae; genus JAJPKK01. Next base: position 386,726 of record CAWJPD010000003.1, on the reverse strand, counting down.
CGCGATGCCTGCAGAATTCGCTGACCAGTCCGATCCTGCCTTTCGTGTCCCGGAAGGCCAGAAGGCGTTCGCCGAGAATCTTTACGCGAACTTGCGGTCCATCGGCCTCGGCGATTTCTGAAGACAGCAGCACCGGGACCCAATAGCGCCGAAAGAGGTTTCCCATCGGCGTATTTGGTCCAGTCCGAACGAGTGCCTCCATCATGTCATTCTTCAAAACACGCCTCCTTGCGGCGACCCCATTGACGAACGTCAAGATCGTCTCAGCCGTATCAACGCACCCATCGGCTTCCTGGAATCCCTCCATAAACAGTGCGGTCGCGGCGCACGCACCGCGACCTTCCGAAGACTCTGCCTTTCACACCTATGGGGTCACCTGCTCGGCGGCAGGCACGCCTTTGTCGAAAACGCGCATTTCGATGTAGCGCGCCGGCTTATCGCTGAGATTCTGCTGACGATGCACCGTTCCACGCGGCACATAGTTGCTGTCCCCCGCCTTCAAGACGCGCGGCGGCTCACCCTTTACGGTGAAAGTGATCTCGCCCTCCTGAATGGCAGTCCATTGGTCGCCGGGATGGCGGTGAAACTGGTTCCCGGCACCCGGGGGCATGGTGACGGACTGCATGCTTACCTCGCGCGATGGGTCTTTCTCTAGCGGGGTCGTGAAATAGCGGTGGTTCTGGATGGCAGGCGCCTGGGCCCACGCCGTCCATGCGAGCATGCTGGCGACGACAACGGCGGGAGCAACCAACTTCTTCATGACTTCCTCCAGGAGTGAGTGGGGAGTGAATGCTAGAGCATGTTCCGTTCGGAAGGAATCAAATCGAGCGTAGGGTGGGCAACGCGCCGGCACGACTACGCCATTTGCAAAGAAAGAAGGCGCGTTGCCCCCGTTGTCGGAGCTATTACAAATTGGCCGACAGCGTGCACAAAATCGCGGTCACACCGTGCCAAGTTGCTGGGACTCTACGGGCGATTTTGCCCACCCTACGCGCTATGCCCTCACTTGCGTGCTCCCGTGAAGTGGCGCAGGTCGGGTGGCGGCTGGTCCCTTTTCGCCGGCATCAAGAAGCCGGTGCCGCTGATAACGTAATTCTCATTTCCGATGAGGACATTTGCGTTCGCCTCGGTGCAATAGTTTTCGCGCCACACCGGGCGCGGATCGGGATTGCGGCGATACGTCTTGTCGACGGTCCAAGGACGCGTCAGCGCGTGATCGATCGTGGTAATCTCGTCATGCAGAACATTGGGGTCGTTCTTGTCGAGGAAGAAGCGCTCCTTGAAGATCGACTGATTGTCGAAATGTAGCGGAAGCCCGCTCGCCTCATAGGCGCGCGGTCCCTTGAAGCCCCGCGTCTCCACTTCGAGCAGGTCGTAGCGTCCATCGCCATCCTCGTCGATCCACCGGCCGATCGAGTAGCCGGAATAGGTGGGCTCGATCGCCTCCGGCCAGTCGCGGCCGTCGGTAAAGATGCGTCGGTAATGATCCTCGCCCGAAAGCAGGATGTAGGTCGTCTCCGGCGTGACGATGTATTCGTGCTCGTAGAACGTCATCATGCGCGGCATGCCGCCCGGCACGCAGCGCGCGGTCGGATAGTTGCCGAGGCCGCCTTTGGCCTGATCCGCGATGCTCTGTTCAAGAACTCGGGTGTATTCCGCCGTCAAAGGGGCCCGCTGGCCAAAACCCCACGACTTGTGAGGATCGAACCCCGGGTTGGGTGCGCCGCCATCGACGCCGCGGTAGATAACCCGGTTCCATTGGCCGGCGAAATTCGGATAAGAGTTTTCGGCCGCCTGAGTTGCGAAGGGCGTGGACAGGGCGGTCAATACAAGAGTGATCCCATAATGCAGGAGCCTGAGCGTCATAACTTTCCTCCTGCGCGTCCTCGTTGTTTGTGAAAGAACGTCGGTCCGAAGCGGCTGTGAAATGCTCCCTAAAAGACCCGGTAGGAGAACGACGTCCGCCATGCCGACATCGAAAACAGAGTAGAGCCGATCGTCTTGACCCACAAGGCGGTTCCCCTTGAGGCCAGAGCACGATACGCTCTCGCCAATAACGCGGGGAGTTTGCCATGCGACGACGCGATTTCATTGCAGGTGTCGCTGTTACGCCAGCCGCATGGACGCTTGCAGCACACGCGCAGCGGCACGGGGTGCCGGTGATTGGTTACGTTAGCGGGGGCGCTCAGGAGGACAGCCGCGAAGTCGCGTTTCGTCAGGGTCTTGCCGAACAAGGCTTTCTCGAAGGGCGGAATGTCGAAGTTCTCTATCGGTGGGCGAACACCCAGTACGACCACCTGCCTACAATCGTCGCTGAGATGGTGAATCGTAAGGTAAGCCTGATCGCTACGGGGGGCGGGTCGGCCGCCGCGCTTGCGGCCAAGTCTGCCACTGCGACAACTCCTATCGTGTTTGCTATCGGCAATGACCCCGTCGAGCTTGGGCTTGTTGCAAGCCTCAACCGTCCGGGCGGTAACGCCACCGGCGTCAGCGTGCTTCTTCGAACGTTAGCCCCAAAGCGGCTGGAATTGTTGCACGAGATCGTGCCAGCAGTGACGAGGATCGGATTTCTTGAAAACCCGCGGCTCCCTCAGTTCAACGACCAGGTGAGGGAGGTCGAAAAGGCGGCCGACATCCTTGGCGTGGAGTTAGCGGTTCTGAAGCAGGGCACGTTAGCAGAAATCGAAGCCACTTTTGCATCCTTGGCGGAGCGCCGCGTGGGTGCGTTATTGTGCGGCACCGACATCTTGTTTTTCGAACAGCGTAACCACCTGGCCACACTTGCTGCGCGGTATGCGATACCGGCTATCTATGGCTATCGCGAAACCACGGAAGCCGGAGGCCTCGTGAGCTACGGAGCGAGTATCACCGATGCGGTTCGACTGGCCGGCATCTATGCCGGACGCATTCTGAAAGGCGAGAAGCCTTCCGATCTGCCTGTCCAGCAATCCACCAAGATTGATATGGTCCTCAACTTGAAGACGGCAAAGGCGCTGGGCATCGAGGTGCCGACGGCGACTTTGCTGCGCGCCACTGAGGTCATCGAGTAAACGGCGATTAGGAGGTGCCCGAAAACAAGTGCCTCATTTCACGTCACCACCCGCGAAAGCGGGTGGTCCAGTAACCACCGGGCTTTCAATGTGTGCACAATCGCTTAGCCCGGGGTTACTGGATGCCCCGCTTTCGCGGGGCATGACTAGGGATGATTTATTCATTTATCCGCGGAGGATTGCTTAGATGCGGCGGCGTAGCTTTATCGCAGCAATCGGCGGCGCGGCAGTTTGGCCGCTTGCGGTCCGAGCGCAGCGAGGCGACCGCGTGCGTCGGATCGGGGTGCTGATGGGATTGTCCGAGACCGATTTGGTATTTCGATCCGCCTTCGCCGTTTTCGTGCAAGAACTGAGGCGCTTCGGCTGGACGGACGGCGGCAATGCTCGCATCGAGCAGCGCTGGACCATCGGAAACGTCGACCTTGCTGGCGCTTTCGCAAAAGAGCTTGTCGGCCTTGAGCCCGATGTAATCCTGGCCAGCACGACGCCGGTCACAACCGCGTTGCAGCGGGAAACCCATACGATCCCGATCGTGTTCGCGGTCGTTGCCGACCCGGTTGATGCCGGCTTTGTCGCCGGTCTTCCGCACCCCGGCGGCAACATGACGGGATTCGCCAATACCGGAGCTGCTACCATCGCCGGTAAATGGCTCGATCTGCTCAAGAAGATTGCGCCGCACATCACGCGTGCGGCGATCATGTTCAACCCTGACACGGCGCCTGGACGCGGAAATTATTATCTGAGTTCGTTCGAGGCCGCCGCGCGAACGCTGGCGGTCGAGTTCGGTGGTGTTGCGCGTGCGAAGCGATGCCCAAATCAACACGACAATGGCCTCGCTCGACCGCGAGCAAGCCGGGCTCGTCGTCATGGACGATTCCTTCATGGCCGTCCATCACGCGACCGTCATTTCGGCGGCGGAGCTCAACAATGTGCCAACAATGTTCGGCTTTTCTGGCGAGGACACCCTCAAGGAAGGCGCCTTGATGACGTACGGGCCAAGGTATACGGACATGTTCAGGCGCGCGGCCGGCTATGTGGATCGCATCCTACGCGGCACCGCACCGGCTGACTTGCCCGTTCAGCTTCCCATCGAGTTTGATCTTGGAATCAACGTGAAAACCGCAAGAACGCTGGGCCTTACCGTGCCGAACACCCTATTGGTGACCGCCGACGAGGTTATTGAATAGCCGCGCCGAGCGGCAAACCTCTTTGTTAAATGCCGGCTGCAATGAATTGCCTCGGCCGACACCGCGTCACTCGCTGATGACTTTGACCAGGTCTCCCGCCTTCGGACGTGATTTTGCGTCAAGGTCGTTCAGCACCCGGAACCGCTCCACCGGGTGGTCAAGCACCGTCATTCGGGAGGCGAGGCTCTCCACCGTGTCGCCGGCGCCGACTCTGATGATGCGCAGCCGCAAAGGTTTGGTCGCCTGCGCCTCCGCAGGAGACAGGCGCCGGAACGTGCGCACCGCCTCGCGGAAAACCCGGTCAGCTTCGGCGTTGCGGTTCTTCGCGGCAAAAACGAACCGATAAACGTCGCCGCCGGTGCGCAGCGCGTAGACGCGGAATGACCACTGGTCGCTTTTCGCGGTCGCGGTCACGGCCGGATACCCGTTGATGACGAGTTCTTCCACCGAGCCGGCATCGATGTTCTCGACCCAGCCAGCTTTGATGTAGTCGGAAAGAGGTTGCTCAGCTGCGACGTTTACGACATCGAGCCGCAAGGCCTGCTCGGCCCCGTCTTTCATGCCAAGCACCGCCTGGGCGGTGTTGTCCAACGCGAACCCGTCGGGCGCGGTGAAGGCGAATCCCAGCCTCGGATGGATGTATTGCCGCCCGCGCACGAAGCCGTCGACGGGGTCATCGCCGTAGATCAGGCCATCGATGCTCGCGAGATAATCGTCTTTGTCACGTTCCCCGGCCCCTGCGGCGCCGTATTGGCGCGCGCTGTTCTCCGCATTGAGCACCCGTTCGGGAGTATTGGGATGCGACGACAGGAACTCCACCGAGTGGCCGCCATGCGCTGAGGTGCGCAACTCGGCATTGCGCCCCATGGCGGTAAGGAGACGCGCGGCTCCATAGGGATCGTAGCCCGACCGCGCCGCCATCCCGACCCCGATTTCGTCAGCCTCGAATTCTTGCGCACGCGAGAAACTCGCAAGCGCGAGCTTCGACTTTGCGAGCGCCATGGCCCCAACTCCCGGGTCGGCCGCCGCAGCTGGCGTGCTGCCGGTCAGTTCGGCTCGCCGCGCCTCTTCCTCGCGGATGGCGGCATGCCGCGCCGTGACATGGGCCATTTCGTGGGACAGCACCGAGGCAAGTTCGGAGGAATTGTTGGCAAGACTGACGCAGCCCGCGGGTGACGTAAAGTTGGCCGCCCGGGAGTGCGAAAGCATTGACCGCAGGCGAATTGAGAACCGTCACCGTGTAGCGCATGTCGGAACGATCGGACGCCTTCACGAGCCGCGCAACGACGCTCTCGATCTTGGCCTGCAGTCTCGCGTCCTTATAGGCGCCGCCATAGGCGGTGAGCACGCGCTGATGCTCACGCTGCGCCGTTCCGAACGCGTCGGTCTGTTTTGGCATTTCGAGCAGGAAAGTCGGCCGCCCGCTGCTCACCGAGGAGCACGACGCCATGGCAACAGAGACGAGCGCGACCGCCGCCGCTCCGGCAGCGCGTCGCAATGCTTTGGCGATGATTGGCATGACCGATACCGGCATGACAGGCTTGCCCGTTTCCCCTCTCAACGGCTGTCCAAGACCTCGATCTGCTCCGGCCGCGTCGCCTCGATCGAGGGACCGCCATGCTCCTCGACAAAGCCGCGCACTTCAAGGCGACGGCCCGCCAAGCGGTCCGGCGTCATGCCGGCGCCAGCAAACAGGCGTTCGTTTCGCTTGAGGATGGTGACGGTAAAATCTTCCGACCACCGCCGCCCAAAATTCACGTAAACGACCCCGCCGCTCGACCGCACTTGATCGACCTTGCCCCCGACCACCGCAAAACGACCGAGTTCTGCGAGGACACCCGCAGCATTATCCGCAGATTTCAGAACATAGTATAAATCCGCCCACAGGCCAAGCTTGGCACCCCGCGCGGCGCGTTCCGCAGCACGAAGCAGCGTCAGGCAGGCAGCGCCCAACCCTATCGGGGATAATAAAACCTCACCCCTCGCCAGCAGTTCGCGCTGAACCAGTGTTTCGCCGGTCCCACCGTCGGACGTGAATACCAACGCTGTCACCCGGCCGTAGCGATCGGTGCCGGTAACCGAGCGGAGCGTGACCTTACGATGCCGGGCGAGCGCTTCGAGTGAAGACTTGGCGATCATCGCCAACGACGAAGGCGCGGCTTCGCCCGGTGAAGCGGTGGCCGGGGTTTCGATTCCCGCCAGGAGAACTTCACGGCCGTCGTCGAACAGGAAGGACTTGCCGTCGATGACGCGGTCCGCCTCGCCGATGATGACATCGCCGCGCGCGCAGTCCGATACGGGCGCGGTATCCGCCCGCGCGCCGGTAAGCGCGAAGGCGAGAACGAGCCCGGCCGCAGGCAGGCTTGAATAAGGTTTGCTTGTCATGTCCCGTGTTCTGCCCAGTGTTTTTGCGAGAGCGCAGCAGCGAGCCGAGGCAAAACCGTTGGCAGCTGCGGAGCATCACGGCTGAGCACAATCCGCGTCCCATGCTTGTCGGCGGAGCTGGTAACCAGAATTTATGGGCGAGCCGTCGTGATGTGCTGCCACGACGGGTCAAGGACCCCCGCGAAAATAACTGCTCTGGTACTTGGCAGGATTCGGCCCGCCGGTGCGGCGACTTGCCCTAAGAACGAACCTAGTTATTTTCGCGGGAACCCTCACCGCCAGTCATCACACCAGCATCACGGGAACGTGTCAAAACTTGGTCCGGCTCCGGCTTTTTCCAGCCCCGTGTGGGTTGCCCATAGGCACATTCCGACTGCGATCCGTCACAGCCGGTGTTCTACGGCATGACCGGGGTCCCCGCTAAGCACGAGCATACGGCAATCTGAGAATAGCCCGCAGGCCGCTTTGGCTTGACGGCTCGAGGCGGATATCCCCGCCATAAAGCTTTGCGAGATCGCGTACGATGGGCAGGCCGAGACCTGACCCGGCACCTGCTCGTCGAGGCGTTCGCCGATCCGGAAGACGACCTCCAGCGATTCCGGAGGCAGTCCCGGCCCGTCATCCTCGACAGTGACGGCCACTTCGCACGCGGCTTGATCGACGGTGCCGCGCACTTCGACGTTTTCGACCGCCCATTTGCAGGCATTGTCGATCAGGTTGGCCAGCATCTCGTTCAGGTCCATCGGATCGCACAAGGCGACGCAGCGCGCGTCGATATCCATCGCGATCCTCAAATTTTTTGAGCTGTAGAGACGCGTCATCGCCGCAATGATGTTGGTGACGGTCGGCGTGACCGGCGCAACAACGCCCGGCACCGATCGCGAGGCGGCGGCGCGCGCGCGGGCGATCTGATAATCGATCTGGCGCTGCATGCGCTGCGACTGCTGGAGAATGACGGAGGCCAATTCGGCATCACCCCGGCCTTCCAGGCGGTAGGCTTCATCGGTCAGGACCGCGAGCGGCGTCTTCAAGGCATGGGCGAGATTGCCGGCCTGCGCGCGGGCGCGTAGCACCATCTGCTGATTGACTTCGATGAGGTTATTGAGATCGTTGACCAGGGGCTGAACCTCGGACGGGAAATCGCTTGGCAGTTTCGTCGATTTTCCCGATCCGATCGCGCCCAGCGCACGCCTTAACCGGGACATTGGCTGCAGGCCGAATGAGACCTGCAGGGCTGCCGCAACCATGAGCGCGAGTGCGAGCAGCGCCAGCGAAAGCGTCAATGGAACGTTAAACGTCGGCGCCATGCCGTCAACGATCGCGGCCTCCGCATCGACCTGCACGCGCATCGGTGGAGGCGCGCTCCCTTCGGGCAGATACATGCGCTCCATCACCATCATCGGCCCGCGCGGTCCGGCGACGACAAGCCTGTGAACCTCGTCCATCGCGAGCGCATCGTCCGGGATCGGCAGAGCAACCGCGCTCGCGGAGGTGGATTTGATCAAACTCACGCCGGACCGGCTGACCTGCCAGGAATAACCGGAGCCGATTTCGCCAAACACCGGATCGCTCGGCAGCCGATGCAGATGCGGGAAGCCCTCGTCATCGACATCGATCAGGGACACCAGCTCCTCGAGCCGGTTGCGCAGCTCGATCTCGACGAGGTCGGTCGCGTATTGCCGAAACAAGGCCGAGATGAAGATGCCCGCGGCATAGATGCCGACCGCAATCCAGATCACCGCACCGATGACGAGGCGTGCGCGGAGACTGCGCAGGAACGACTTGTTCATCCAAACCGGTATCCGAGGCCGCGCAGGGTCTTGATCGTATCGCGCCCGAGTTTGCGGCGCAGCCGCGCGACGTAGACCTCCATGGTGTTCGGGTCGCGCTCGGTCTGCATCGAGTAGAGGTGGTCGAGCAATTCCGATTGCGAGATCACGCGGCCTTTGCGGTGCATGAAGTAATTCAGGATGCGGAATTCCTGCGCGGTGAGTTCGATCGGCTTGCCGGCCACGGTCACGGTCCCGGCGGCTGGCGATAATTCGATGTCCTTGTGGATCAGAGTGGGCATCGGCTTGCCGGCCGAGCGGCGGATCAGCGCGCGCAGCCGGGCCGCAATCTCCTGGATGTGGGACGGCTTGGTGATGTAATCATCGGCGCCGGCGTTCAGACCCTCCACCTTTTCCGTCCAGCTGCCCCGCGCGGTCAGGATCAGCACAGGCATTTCCCGCCCGCCCTGACGCCAGTGCTTGAGCACATCGACACCTTTCATGTCGGGAAGGCCGAGGTCGAGAATAGCGGCATCGAAATTTTCCGAACTGCCGAGTCGATAACCCGTTTCGCCGTCAATCGCATGCTCGACGACAAAACCCGCGGATTGCAGTCCTTCGGTCAAGCGCCGCGAAAGCTCTGGATTATCTTCAACCAGCAGGATGCGAATGGCGACCTCCCCGCTTCGTTGCGGGCGGCGAAGCGAGATACCCGCGAGGCGGATCGCGGCGCGCTTCTTCGTTCAGCTCTTATTCAGCTTGCGGTCAGCTTGCAGTCAGCTGGCTATGGAATATAGCACTGCAGGCTGGCGTCTGACGAGACAGGCCAGAGCAACCAAGCCGGAGATATCTCATGAAATTCAAGACACTCGGACTTGCGGGCATCGCGGTCGCGATGTTTGCGGTACCTGCGATTGCGCACCACTCCTTCGCGATGTTCGATGCGGAAAAGACCACGAACCTGGAAGGCACCGTGAAGGAATTCCAGTGGACCAATCCGCATGCGTGGATCATGCTGAATGTCGCCAAAGAGGGCGGCGGTGACCAGCAATGGGCGATCGAGATGAATGGCCCCGGCGGTCTCGCGCGGCAAGGCTGGCGTCCGAAGACGTTGACCCCGGGCATGCCGATCAAACTGACGGTCCACCCGCTCCGGGACGGCTCGGCCGGCGGCCAGTTCATGTCCATCACGCTTCCCGACGGAACGAAGATGGGCCAGGGCGCCGCACAGGGACCTGGCGGCGCGCCGGGTGGCCAGGGCGGCGCGCCGGGTGGCGCTCCTCGCGAATAATCGTGGTCCAAGGCACCGTATAGAGGGCGGGAAAGCTTTCCCGCCCTTCCTTATGAGAAAAGGGCGGGAAAGCTTTCCCGCCCTTCGTTTTTCCGCCACCTCTTCGAGCGGGACGCGTTCAGTGCGCGAGCGGATCGGGGCGCAGCTGGAAGTGCACGACCATCGGCGTCGTGCCCTTGCCGCCTTCCTTGAGCCACGGCGTGCGGTCGCCGCTCGACGTCCACAGGCCGCGGCCTTTCCAGCCGGCGTTCGGGTCGTCGATGCGCCCGTCGAGGCCCTTGGCGTAGAAGCCCATCGGATATGGCACGCGCAGCGTGACCATCTTGCCGTCCTTCAAGGCGATCAGGCCGTCGTTCGAGTTGCCGGTCGAGATCGGCACGTCGTTGCCGAGGCCGAACGTGTTGTGCTGATCGACCCAGCTGTAATAGCTCGCCTCGGCGCTGTTCTCGCCGATGCCGTCGAAGCCGGGACCCGGATATTGGTAGAACGTCCAGCCCTCGGGGCATTGGTCGCCGGTCGCGTTCGGGCCGTTCAGCGGCCCCTTGCATTTGCCGCCGGTCGAAGCTGCCGAGATGGCCGCTGGCGAGCGACACCCAGACCACGCCCTTGCTGTCGATGTCGCCGCCGCGCGGGCCGAAGCCCGGCAGCGGCATGTTGTAGATTTCGGACAATGCCGTCGCCGGCGGATTCGGACCCGGATCGACGCGCACGATGGCGCCCGTGCCGCCGAACATGCCGACGGTGCCCCAGACCGAGCCGTCGGCCGGGTTCGGCATCACCGCATAGAAGCCGCCGGCGATGCGCTTGTCCTTGGCCGGATCGACCGGCTGGTTCGGCTCGACATAGTCCCGTCGCGCTTGCCGTTGCCGTTGGTGTCGAGCACGAAGGCCGTCCAGCCCTGCGCCTTTCGCGGCATCGCCGGTCTCGTCGAACATCTTGGTGTTGAGCCAGCCCAGCACCGGGCCGCCGCCGCTCGCCCACAGCGTGTTGTTGGCGTCGAAGCCGAACTGCAGATGATGGGTGCCGAAGCAGGTATCGACGAAGGTGTACTTCATCGTCTTCGGGTCGAGCATCGCCGAGCTGGCGATGGCTTTGCTCGATCGGGAACAGCTTGGCCGAGGGCTGATCCGAGCCCTTCTTGCAGAAGGCGGGATTGTCGGGCCCGCGCACCGCCGCGGCCAGCCACAGGCGCCCCTTCTCGTCGAACATGGCGTTGTGGTTGTTGACCTGTGGCGTCCCAGATCTTGTTCGTCGCCCCAATAGGCCGACGGCATCATCGGCTTTTCATGGCGGCGTGGCCGGGGCCGAGCGATTCGGGCATGTTCGGATCGCGCACCGGCGCCTTGAACGTGCTCGCCGTGTTGGTCTTCGGGTCGAGGATCGGCAGATCCTCGGTCGAATACTCGGTCGAGCCGAAGATCGGACCATAGCCGTTGACCGTCGGATTGCGCTTGTCGGACGAGATCAGGTCGTGGAGATAGTGCTTCTCGCTGCCCCAATCCCAGGTGGTGACGACGATTTGCGCTCGACGCCCTGCGGCCGCGGCGGCTTGGCGTGCGGCAGCTCGCCCTTGGCGATGCGGTCGGTCCAGTCGCCGAAATATTTGAACGGCACGCCGCCGAGATGGCCGGCGAGCGGGTTGACCATCAGTTCGGCGCCGCCTGGCCGGACTGGACGCGGCGCATCCAGGCGTCTTCGCCGGATTTGAACGTGCCGAACGCGGCGGGATGGTGCGCGTCGCCGAGCTGGCCGAGCTGGTGGCAGCCGACGCAGTCGCGGTTCTTGATCGTGCGTGAGCCATTCCTGCTTGAGTTACGTTTGCCGGGATATCGCGCCTGTGCCCGCCGAACTGGCTCTCGTCCGGGATCTTGATCATCGAGTACCAGTAGATCGCCGGATAATAGTGCCGCCGCCGCGGCGGCGTTCGGCGCCGGCATCGGCTTCAGATCGAGCGTGCTCGGCCGGGCTCGCCGTCAACCTTGGCCGAATTGACGAGGCCATAGCCGCGCACCCAGACGTTGTAATCGGCCTTCGGCAGATCGGGCACGACATAGCGGCCCTGGTCGTCGGTGACGACGATGCGGGTGAACCGGGTCGGCAGGTCGGTCGTCTCGGCAATGACCCAGACGCCGGCCTCGGGCCCGTTCGGTCCGGCAACAACGCCGCCGATATCGTCGCCATCGATCGCAACGCTTTGGGCCAGCGCAGGCATCGGGCCGGCCAGCAGCCCGGCAAAGCCCGCGGCCGCGGCGGTGCCGAGATAAAATCGTTTCAGCTTCAGCATGTGTGTTCCTCTCTCTCGAACCCGACCGCCAATGCCGGCGCGGGCCGGATGCGCACAGATTAGCATCCTACCGTCCGATTCCCAGCCCCATCCCTGCCCGATTTGGGAGCGTGGCGGCGGTTCACCCGCTAGAAGATAATGAATAAATCTTCGAAAATCGGCACCGCGCCGCGTCAGAATTCTTGGTACGAACGCAGCGTGCGTTTTCGCGCTTTTGGCCGCGCATCGGAGAGCCGCATGACGCAGTTTCGGACCGAAACCGACAGCCTCGGAGAGATCGAGGTCCCCGCCGACAAGCTGTGGGGCGCTCAGACTCAGCGCGCGTTGCAATTCTTCCGCATCGGCGCCGACCTGATGCCGCGCGACATGATCGCGGCCTATGCCTTTCTGAAGAAGGCGGCGGCAAATGCCAATCGCGCCGGCGGACGCCTCGATGAGCGGGCGCATGCGCTGATCGATGCGGCGTGCGACGAAATCATCGCCGGGCGTCACGACGAGATGTTCCCGCTGAACGTGTGGATTTCCGGCAGCGGCACGCAATTCAACATGAATGTGAACGAGGTGATCTCGAACCGCTGCTGCGCCCTCGCAGGGACGGCGCTCGGCAGCAAAATGCCGGTTCATCCGAACGATCACGTCAACATGTCGCAATCGACGAACGATACATTTCCATCGGCCATGCACATCGCCGCGGCGCGCGGCGTCGCCGGGCATCTTGTTCCCGCGGTGACCGCTTTGCGCGATGCGATTGCGGCAAAGGCCGCGGAATGGGGCGACATCGTCAAGATCGGTCGGACCCACCTGCAGGACGCCACCCCGCTGACACTTGGCCAGGAATGGTCCGGCTACGCGGCGATGCTCGACGACGACCTTGCGCGGCTCGCCGATGCGCTCAAGGGCGTCTATCCGCTGGCGCTCGGCGGCACGGCGGTCGGCACTGGAATCAATGCGGCGCCGGGATTCGGCGCCGCGGCGACGGCCGAAATCGCGCGCCTCACTGGGCTGCCCTTTGTCAGCGCGCCGAACAAATTCGCGGTGCAGGGCGCGCACGACGGACTTGTGCAACTTTCGGGCACCCTGCGCACGCTCGCAGTCTCGCTTTACAAGATCGGCAACGATATCCGGCTGATGGCGTGTGGTCCGCGGGCGGGCTTTGCCGAACTGGCGCTGCCGGAAAACGAACCCGGCTCCTCGATCATGCCGGGCAAGGTCAATCCCACCCAGGCCGAGGCCTTGACCATGGTGGCCGTACAGGTCATGGCGAACGACGTCGCCGTCGGATTCGGGGGCGCCGGCGGCTATCTCGAAATGAATGTCTACAAGCCGCTGATGATCTACAACGTCATGCGTTCGATCACGACGACGGCCGATGCCTGTGCCAATTTCCGCAAGTTCTTGATCGAAGGCGCGCAGCCGGACCGCAAACGCATTCGCGATTATGTCGAGCGCTCCCTGATGCTCGTTACCGCACTCGCGCCTGTGATCGGCTACGACAAGGCCTCGCGCATCGCCCATTATGCCTCCAACCATGACTTGACGCTCAAGGAGGCGGCGCTCGCGCTCGGATATGTCAGCGCGGACGATTTCGACCGAATCGTCGACCCCGCCAAAATGGTCAACCCCTATGTCGCAAACGGGTAAAGAGCTGGAGCCGGTTGACTTTGCGGTCCTTCAAGGGGCTGGCACAGGCTGCGTGGTCAGCATCCCGCCAGTCGAATGTGCCGCGGTGCTGACCGTTTGTGATTAGCCCTCGACATCGACTTCCGGCCGGTCCTCACCTGACGCCAGTTCCTGGTGCCAGCGGCCGTGCGAATCTTCGTATGAGATGTACGTCGTTTGTCCCGGAAGGACTTGTTCCTGTGCCGCGTGCCGGGCGGCGCTGCGCGCCTCATCGTGACTGGGAAATGTTTCCGAGTAGACGCCGTCGAGGCGATAGGCCCAACCGCCGTCATGCTCGACGATCTCATAGGTGATCTTTGTCATTCCTGGCTCCTGTCAGCGCATGAGCCCGAAAGTCGCAGACTTCGCGGAAAACATCACGCGCAAAATCACGGCGCATCCGTTCTCGAGCGCAGTCCGCGACGGATGCGAAAGAGTATCGAGCGGAAAAGCGATTCGAGCCGAACCCATCCCGCTCGGGTGGCCGGTTGGCGACCAAATGGACGGATCGCTATATTCGTTCCGCGATCCCGCAGCATTGATGCGATAGCGATGAACCTGCATCAGCCACCGCTCTTCACCCCGCCTCGCCCGCACATTCCCCCGCAAAGCTTGGGCGTATTCCAGTTCTTTTCCACGCTGCGCCGCAACTCGCTCAGCATATGGCCCAAGGAGGCCTATGAGAAAGACCTGGTCAGCGGCTCGTTCCTGCACCGAAAGCGGTTCCTGCTGAACGGGCCACAGGGCATCCACCGGGTTCTGGTCGAGAACGTCTCCAACTACACGCGGTCCGCCGCAAGCATTCGCATCCTGCGCCCGCTCATCGGCCGCGGACTGCTGCTCAGCGAAGGCGAGGAGTGGCAGCATCAGCGCCGCACCATCGCGCCCGCTCTGGCGCCCCGCGTCATGCCGGTGCTGGCCGTCCACATCGCCGCGGCCGCACGCGACAGCATCGCGCATCTTGCCGCCGCAACCGGTCCGGTCGACATGCTTGCGGCCATGCATTTCCTGGCACTCGAAATCGCCGGGCGCTCGATGTTCTCGCTCGAGATGCGCGGTCATGGCGCCGCACTCCGGGCGCTGATCGCGCAATTCGTGTTCGGCCTCGCCCGCCCGCACTTTTTCGATCTGATGCTGCCGCCCGATTTCGTCACCTTTCGCGATCTCGCGCGCCGCCGGTTCCGGAAACGGTGGTTGGCGCTGATGGATGCGGTCATCGACCAGCGTCGCGAGGACGGCGAAGGCGACAATCCGCGCGACTTGTTCGACATGCTGCGTGCCGCGCGCGATCCAGAGACGGGGGCCGCCTTTTCGCGCGAGCAATTGCGGGACCAGGTTTCAACCATGATCGTGGCCGGTCACGAAACCACGGCGCTGACGCTGTTCTGGTCGCTTTATTTGCTGGCGTCTGCCCCGGCCGAGCAGGACCGGGTTGCCGAAGAGGTACGCGGACTCGATTTCACCCCGGCAATGGCTATGAACGCGGTACCAAAGCTGAACTATACCCGTGCCGTGGTGAACGAGGCGCTTCGCCTCTACCCGCCGGCACATGCCATCGTGCGCAGGGCTCGGGAACGAGACGAAACCGAGGGCATCGTGATCCCGCAGGGCGCCATCGTCATGATTTCTCCCTGGATCCTGCACCGGCACGTGAAACTCTGGGAGGAGGCCGACGCGTTCAACCCGTCGCGCTTCGTCATCGGTCAGCCCGCGCACCGTTATGCTTATCTGCCTTTCGGCACCGGACCGCGGGTCTGCGTCGGCGCCCAGTTCGCGTTAACCGAGGCTGCTCTCGTGCTCGCCATGCTGTTGCAAGCCTTCGAAATCAGCTTGGCGGACGACCAGCCGGTCCTGCCGGTTGGGGTCGTGACGACGCAGCCCGATCATCCCGCCCCGTTTCGGCTCAAGCCGAGGACGTGAGCGGCAAAGCACGCCAGTGCGGTTGCGTTAAGCTTATCCCGCCTGGCGCGGGATGCGTTCAGGTTGAATCGCCTCCGGCTCGGTCTCTTTTTGCGCACCCGTCGCGGACAGCGCTCGACGACGGATGCGTGTTGATTTTGCCCATGATGTTCGTCCGCAGAGTCTGCAACCTTACGGCATCACGCGCTAAGGAACCGCAATCAGCAGTGCGCCGACGCGGCGCCGCTCGTCGAGCAGGATATTGTAGGTGCGGATCGCGGCCCCGGTGGTCATCGCCTCGAGCGCGACATGATGTCCACGAAATGCCTCTCTGAGCGCCTGCGGCAGCGGTCCCAGTTTGTTTCCAGTGCCTACCAGGAGATGATCGATCGCGGTGCCGGGCGCGAAGGCCGGCGCCAGCACGGAGATGTCAATGCCTTCCACGGAGTTCGCCGCGACCGGCCATATGCCAGTCGGCAGGCACAGCAGCGAGCCGCGATGCGACATTCCGGCGAAGCGAAAACCGCCCTTGCCATACGCTTCGATGATCGCGGGATGCGGCAGATGGCGGCCGTCCACAGGACCCGCAACCTGCTTTAGCGGCGCACCCGCGCAGCAGCGACGGGCGCGCGTGCGGGCGGCGGGGAGGCCGCAGCCGCGACCGACGCCGGCGCTTCCTCCGGAGCATCCGGCGCATATTGCCGCCCCTCACCGACGCCGAGATAGATCAGGATCGGAGAGGCGATGAACACCGACGTATAGGTGCCGACGAGCGCGGCGCCGAACATCATTGTCGCGGTGAAGGAATGGATCGACTGGCCGCCGAACAGCAACAATGCCAACAAGGCGAGAAGCACCGTCACGTGGGTGATGACCGAGCGCGACAAGGTAGCATTGATCGAGACGTTCAGCAGCTCGGGCATCGGCATTTTCTTGTAGCGGCGCAACATCTCGCGGATACGATCGTAAATGACCACGGTGTCGTTCAGCGAATAACCGAGAATGGTGAGGAGCGCCGCGATGCTGGTCAGGTCGAAATCGATCTGCGTGATCGACATGAACCCAAGCGTCAGCACGATATCGTGCACGTTGGCGATCATGGCGCCAAGCGCGAACTGCCATTCGAACCGGAACCAGAGATAGAGCAGGATCGCGACGATGGCGACGAAAATGCCCATGATGCCGCGATACAACAGTTCGCCGGACACGCGCGGTCCGACCACCTCGATGCGTCGGTAATCGACGCCATCGCCAAGCGCGTTCTGCACCTTGACCACCGCCGCCTGCTGCGCCGCCTCGCCGCCGGGCTGCTGCACGAGCCGGATCAGCACATTATCCGGTCCGCCATATTCCTGGAGCTGCACTTCGCCGAGACCGAGCTCGGAGAGCGTCGAGCGCATCTTTCCAGTGTCGATGGTCCCGGCCTTCGACTGCACCTCCATCAAGGTGCCGCCGACGAAATCGATGCCGAAATTCAGCCCGTGCGTGAAGTACAACGTGATGGCGATGATCGACAGCAGGGCCGAGATTGGAAAGCTGAAGCGCCGGAAGCGGATAAAATCGAACTTGGTCTCATCCGGAACGATGCGGAGCAGGGGAAGGGCCACGGGATCTCTCTTTTTAGGCTTGACGCCGCTGTCTTGTTCGGCGTTCCAAAGTTCGAATTACATTGCGGACCTGCAGGATGGGTTGCGCGCCGCGAAACCCATCAGAGGCCGCGATGGGAATGAGTTTCCCAAAAGTTCAACCCAACCTACGGGACACACCTGCTTGATCTCCGATCGGTCGTCTAGCGCATGATCCCTTAAAGTTGCAGACTTTTCGGACAAGATCATGCGTAAAATCAACACGCATCCGTCGTCGAGCGCAGTCCGCGACGGGTGCGCAGAACATAATCGAGCGGGAGGCGCTTCAATCTGAACGCATCCCGCTCTAGATCGGCACCACCTTCGGGTGCACCTGGCGCACCCACCCCGCCATGATCAGACGCGTGAGGGTGAAGGCGGTGAACAAGGTGGTGATGATGCCGACGCCAAGCGTCACCGCGAAGCCACGAACCGGGCCGGTGCCGATGAAGAACAGGACCGCCGCAGCGATGAAGGTGGTGATGTTGGAGTCGAGGATGGTGGCGAGCGCGCGGGTGAACCCGGCGTCGATCGCGGAGATCGGGGTGCGCCCGCTGCGCACCTCCTCGCGGATGCGCTCATAGATCAGCACGTTGGAGTCCACCGCGATGCCGACCGTAAGCACGATGCCGGCAATGCCGGGCAGCGTCAGGGTCGCACCGAGAAACGAAAGGACCCCGAGGATCATCGTGACGTTCACGGCAACGGCGACGTTGGCAAAAAGTCCGAACAGGGCGTAGGTCGCCAGCATGAAGACGACGACGAGGATGGCGCCGGCAATCGAAGCCTGTTCGCCCGCCCGGATCGAATCGAGGCCAAGGCCCGGTCCGACGACCCGCTGCTCGATCGGCGTCAGCTTGGCCGGCAGTGCCCCGGCACGCAGCAAGATTGCGAGATTGTTCGCGGATTCCACGGTGAAATTGCCGGAAATCTGGCCCGAACCGCCCACGATCGGCTCGCGAATGACGGGCGCGGAGATCACCTCATTGTCGAGGACGATGGCGAAACGTCGGCCGACATTCTCCTGCGTCGCCGTGGCGAATTTGCGCGCGCCGCTGATGTTGAACCGGAAGTTCACCACCGGTTCGCTGGTGCGCTGATCGAACGAAGCCTGGGCGTCGATCAGGTCCGAACCTCCGACAAGAGCCTGTTTGTAGATCAGGATCGGCACTCGCTGGCCGTTTTCGGTCTCGTAAAGCACATCGGAATCCGGCGGGGCTCGGCCTTGCAGCGCATCCTCGGGCGACATCGAATTGTCGACCATGCGGAATTC
Source organism: uncultured Alphaproteobacteria bacterium (assembly GCA_963844635.1). Taxonomy (GTDB): domain Bacteria; phylum Pseudomonadota; class Alphaproteobacteria; order Rhizobiales; family Xanthobacteraceae; genus JAJPKK01. The sequence continues at coordinate 368,304 of CAWJPD010000003.1, read as the reverse complement.
CAGTTTGGCCGTGCGGCCAAGGATTTCCAGGAGCCGCCGTGGGTCGCCGAGGCCGGGCACCTGGACGAGGATGCGGTCGGTGCCCTCGCGCTGGATGGTCGGCTCGACCAGCCCGAGTTCGTTGATGCGTTTTTCGATAATGGGTATCGATTGATCCACCGTCTGCCGCGCACGTTCGATCACGGCGGCGTCCGTCGGGGACACTCGGATCAAGCCGCCCCCCGCGTCGGTCACTTCAAGCGTGCGCTGACCGTTGCCCTGCAATACGCCGCTCAGCGGCTGCGAAAGGTCGCGCACTTTGGCGAGACCGGCCGTAAATTCGTTGCCTTCACGCAACCTCACCTCAACACTGTTGCCGCGAACGATCGGCGCGTTGAGCCAGGTGATCCGCGCGTCGCGCAGCGCGCGCCTCACTTCATCGCGTAGCGCGTCGAGGCGCTGCTTCTTGATATCGTTCTGGTCGACTTCGAGGAGGATCTGTGAGCCGCCTTGCAGATCGAGGCCAAGCACGAGCCGGCGCTGCGCCCAGCCCGGCCATGTCTTGACCACGTGCTCCGGGAAGAAATTTGGCACCGTGAAGGCGCACACGATAAGCGCGGTCACCAAAATGGCCGCCGCCTTTCCCCGGGAAAAATAGAGCATCAGCGCACCTCGATCCGCAGGCAGCCTCAGCCGACCGCGCCTTTTTCGTCGTCCTTCAACGGCTCGCCTCGGGCGCGAACATCGGCGACCATGCTTTTGACCTGCCGGACCCGCACGCCGTCGGCGATCTCCATCTCGACCTGCTCGTCATCCACGACCTTGGTGACCTTTCCCACCATGCCGCCCGACGTGATCACGGTGTCTCCCCGCCGCAGGTTCTTCACCATGTCCTGGTGCTGCTTGGCCCGCCTCTGCTGGGGCCGCAGGATCAGGAAATACATGATCACGAATATAAGCAGAAATGGCAGAAGCTGATATATCCAGTCCGGGCTGGCGCCCACGCCTTGCGCAAAGGCGGGTGTTATCATGTCGCAGTTCTCCGTGGCCCGTGCCGATGCCGGGACCGCTCAAGTGGCGCGGACTATACCGGCCAGCAGCCCGATTGCAACGCGCGGCCCGCTGCCAACTGCCCACGGTTCCGATACCCGTCGTCGCAGCAAGCCACCTGTCGCGGCAGCGCGAGATCGCAAGTCCTTGGCCGGGTTTGTCCGGGTTTGTCCCGCGACAATAACGCGGTAAGGCGCCGGCGGGTCGGGAAGCGCGCTTGCCGCCCTCGCTGTGCCCGGCTAAGGCACTTGCATTCGTCCGCCCTCGCCGCCTCGGCCGCCGAACTCGTACCCAGAATGACAGAAGGAATGATCCATCACGTGATCCCTCCCCCTCACTCGGTCGGGCCTGCGGCCCTCCGACCCCCTCGCCCTCCCGCCTGGGCCGGGCAGGTCAATCTCAAAGCTTTGCCGGGAAGGGAGAGGGAAGAGGAAGCGCACGCCATCGCGGGCGCGTCCGAGGGTGAGGGGGTGGGCACGCACTGACTTACTGACCTCCAATTATAGCGAAAACCACGAACGAGCCCGTGCAGAAACCTTCCCACCCGATCTCCGCTTCCGAGCCGCGGCGCGACGCAACGCCCTCCGGGGCGGCTGCGGCCGATTGGGGCGAGGCGCTCACACGCATTGCCGACGCACTCGACCGGCTCGCCCCACCGCCGCCGAAGCCGACCGATTTCGCCGTCGCCGACGCGTTCGCCTGGCACCCTCTTGGCCACGTTCTGGCGCCGGTTCCCCGGGTTAACCGCGTCGAGATGTCCCTCCTTAAGGGGATCGACCGGCTTCGGGATATTCTGGTCGAGAACTCCGAACGGTTCGCGCGCGGCTTGCCGGCCAACAATGCCCTGCTCTGGGGGGCCCGCGGAATGGGCAAGTCGTCGCTGGTCAAGGCCGCTCATGCCGCCGTAAATATGGGTCTCGCCGCCGAGGACGCGCTGAAGCTCATCGAAATACATCGCGAGGACATCGAAAGCCTGCCTGACCTGATGGCATTGTTACGGCCGAGGCCACATCGTTTTCTGGTGTTCTGCGACGATCTCTCTTTCGATGCCGAGGACACTTCCTACAAGTCTCTGAAAGCCGTGCTCGAAGGCGGCATCGAGGGCCGCCCGGACAATGTCATTCTTTACGCGACGTCGAACCGGCGGCATCTTCTTGCGCGCGACATGGTCGAGAACGAGCGGGGCAGCGCGATCAATCCGGGCGAAGCGGTTGAGGAGAAGGTCTCGCTTTCGGATCGGTTCGGCCTGTGGCTCGGCTTCCATCGCTGCAGCCAGCAGGAGTTTCTCGACATGGTCGCAGGTTATGTGGCGCATCATCGCATTCCCCTGGACGCCGAAACGCTGCGTCGCGAGGCGCTCGAATGGGCGACCACGCGAGGAGCGCGTTCGGGCCGCGTCGCCTGGCAATTCGTGCAAGACCTCGCCGGGCGGATGGGTGTGAAACTGGCCGACTCGAACGCTTGAACGAAAGGGCGCTTTTGGCCTGGCCAATGTTCCCCTCCCCACTACCGCCTTCACCCTTCGGGTTCCCGAATCCTTAGCCACGAGTTTGTTACGAGTACCCCGGAACGTCGTAGCAGGGGCACCGTTGACTACATGACTTTGATGCGTCGCTTCCCCGTAGGGGCCGGTGCAAATGCCGGGGAATACAGGAGAATTTCTTATGATCGCAAAGACGCTCGCCATCGCGTTGGTCTGCGCGACACCTGTCGTTGCAAGCCTTCCTGCTTACGCTCAGGATCGCGTTCAGCCATTGCCCCCGGCCACTCACGTGGCAATGTCCGGTCTCGACCGTTGTCCATTCTACCCGTCGCCGGCGGTCTGCAAAGTATGGGGTGAAGGAACCGGGCAGACCGCACATAACCCCGCTCCGGGCAACCGCCAAATGGGAGCACAGGCGCACGCCCAGAATCACTCTACGACCGACTATATGTAACCGCGCGGAACTGTAGGTCGGAGGTGGCGGATGCGAGCTTCGACGGGAGACTTCCAATGATTTAGGCTGGATGAATACCCGATGTTGAATGGATTGTTTTGCGTGGCCGGGGCGTGAGCTCCGGCCCGATCCTTTTAAGCTGAAGGTGTGAATGACATGAGATGAGGTGGGTGTCCCCGCAGAGCTCCAAATCGCCTGGCTCAAGCGCCGGACCGGGCACTAAAAAGAAGGAAGAGCTCGCACAATCCTGTGGCAATTTCTTTCGGATGAGTGCACCGTTGCGCGCGTGGTCTGTCGCGCAGACGGATGGGCACGCAAAGCGATCTGCAAGATTAACCTTCGCGATTTCATGGCTGGCGGAGGCTAAGCTTGCAGGTTTTTGGGGTGGCACATTCCATATCGTGCCATTTGGGGGGCTTTCTTCAGTGACAGCACGCCGGTACTTTCAATTGATATTGATGAAGCCGTCGCACTACGACGACGACGGTTACGTGATCCGTTGGTGGCGAGCGATGATCCCGTCCAATTCGCTGGCTGCCATCTATGGCATCGCCGCCGATTGCGCCGACCGGCAAGTGCTCGGCCCGGATGTTGATATCGTCATCGACGCGATCGACGAAACCCATACGCGCGTCAACGTTCCCGAATTGCTCGAGAGGTTTCGCAGTCACGGCAATTTCGGACTGCTTGCACTCGTTGGCGTTCAGTCGAACCAATATCCGCGCGCGCTCGATATCGCCCGGCCGTTTCGCCGCGCGGGTGTTCCGGTTGCGATCGGGGGATTTCACGTGTCCGGCTGTTTGTCGATGCTTGACGGTCGCGCGGTTGGTCTCGATGCATGCCGAGACATGGGCATTTCGATGTTCGCCGGCGAAGCCGAGGGCCGCCTCGAGCTGGTGTTGCGAGACGTCGCGGCCGGCTGCCTTGCCCCGCTCTATAATTTCATCCAAGACCTTCCGGACATCGAAGGCGCGGCGGTCCCGTTCCTTCCCAAACAATATGTCGGCCGGACCCTCGGGATGAGCACGAGCTTCGACGCCGGCCGCGGCTGTCCCTATCAATGCTCGTTTTGCACGATCATCAACGTGCAGGGGCGCAAATCGCGCTTTCGCACCGCGGATGATGTCGAACATCTGGTTCGCCTCAACTGGGCGCAGGGCATCTGCAAATTCTTCATCACCGACGACAATTTCGCACGCAACAAGGCATGGGAATCGATCTTCGACCGTTTGATCACGTTGCGCGAGAAGGACCGAATCCCGCTCGGTCTGATGATTCAGGTCGACACGCTATGTCATAAGATCCCGAATTTCATCGAGAAGGCGAAGCGCGCTGGCGTCACGCGTGTGTTCATCGGCCTCGAGAACGTCAACCCGGACAACCTTGCCGCCGCCAAGAAGCGGCAGAACCGGATCACCGAATATCGGAAAATGCTGCTGGCGTGGAAGGCGCAGGGAATCATCACGCTGGCCGGATACATCCTTGGCTTCCCCTCGGACACGCCCGAGACGATCCGGCGCGACATCGCGATCATCCAGGAGGAGTTGCCCCTCGATATCATCGAGTTTTTCTGCCTGACGCCGCTGCCGGGATCGGAGGACCATCAGGTGCTCTGGAAGAAGGGCGTGGCGATGGAGCCGGATCTCAACAAGTACGACGTCGAACATGTCTGCGCTGCACACCCGCGCATGAGCCGAGCGGCATGGGAAGCGATCTATCGAGAGGCCTGGTCGCTCTACTACACGCCGAAGCACATGGAGACGCTGCTGCGCCGCGCGGTCGCAACCGGAGTGCCGGTTAACAGTCTCATCAAAGTGCTGGTCAACTTTGCGACCACGGTCCGACTCGAAAATGTGCATCCGCTCCAGGGCGGGATCATGCGGCTCAAGCATCCTTCCGAGCGGCGCCCGGGTCTGCCGCGCGAACGCGCCTTGGTCTTCTGGTCGCGATTTATCTGCGACGTGCTCGGCAAACACGCCGCCATTATCGCCACCATCGCTCGCCTGCTGGCGCTCAAATATGTCATCACTCGGGACCCTGCCGCAGCGACGTACAAAGATACCGCACTTACAGCCGGCAATGACGATGAGGAGATGGCGCTCGACCTGCTGACGAACACGACCGGGGCATCTGCCGCAGTCACCCATCTGAAGAAAATTGCCCAACTGACGGGAGCTGCCGGCTGAATTTGAAAGGCGACACAGGTGACGGGGGGCCGGTACCGCCTAACCTAAACCATGAAAAATTGGCTGGCAAAATCGCCACCAAGAGTCACGGGCCAATGGAAGGGAGGCGGCGGGCAATTTGTGCCCGTCCGAAGCGCGCCGCTTCAATATGAGCGAAATCTTCGGCGCGCTAGGGCCCGTTGACATACGGGGATTCCCTCCGACTCGCGAATGTGATTCAAGATCGCAACTGGGGAGGGCGATCTTGATTCGACTGATACTGACGGAGGCGCAATGGCGGCGCATCGCGCCGCTTCTTTCAGGTAAGGAGGGGGACCCAGGACGGCACGGCGAGAACAATCGGTTGTTTGTCGAGGCGGTGCTTTGGCTGATGCGGGCTGGAGCGCCTTGGCGTGATCTGCCTCGCGAATTTGGCAACTGGAACAGCGTGTTCCAGCGCTTTCGCCGATGGGCCAAGAAAGGTGTTTGGAAGCGTGTTTTCGAGGCTTTGCGTGAAGACCCGGATTTCGAATACCTGATCGTCGACTCCACCATTGTGCGGGCGCACCAACATGCCGCCGGCGCCAAAAAGGGGGAAGCGAAGATGAGGCGATCGGGCGTTCGCGCGGCGGCCTGAGCACGAAAATCCACATTGGCGTCGATGCTCTCGGTAATCCCGTCCGTTTTATTCTGACAGCAGGCCAAGTGAATGACATCACCCAGGCCGAAGGTCTGATCGAGGGCTTTTCCTTCGACAACCTGCTCGCCGACAAGGGCTACGACTCCGATCGCTTCCGTGCTCACATTGCCGATACGGGCGCCGAAGCCGTGATCCCGTCGAGCCGCTCGCGCGCTCAAGCAATCCCCTACGACACGCACATCTACGGGGACCGCAACCTGGTCGAAAGGTTCATCAATAAAATCAAGCATTTTCGTCGCATCGCCACGCGCTATGAAAAAACGGCGCTGTCGTTCGCCGCCATGCTATTCCTCGTCAGTGCCCTGATATGGCTCAAGTAATGTCAACGGGCCCTAGCGCGGGATGCGTTCAGGTTGAATTGCCTTCCGCTCGATTACGTTCTGCCCACCCGTCGCGGACTGCGCTCGACGACGGATGCGTGTTGATTTTGCGCATGATCTTGTCCGAAAAGTCTGCAACTTTACGGGATCATGCGCTAAATACCGCGGAGTGGCACGAATAGCGTCTCGATCGGCATCGCCTTGGCGATCAGATGCTGCTCGGCCATGTAGCGTACCAGCGCGGTGAGCGTCGGACGGTTCGCTTCGATGCCATAGGGCCACGCGTCGCCGCCGAACACCGTTTCGATCTCCTCGATGTCATCTCCGAGCCACGGCAGCATGTAACACACCGCCGCAGTGCGCTTCATGGCCGCCAACGCCAAACCCTTGGCGGCGACGAATGCCTTGTAGAGGCTCGCCGCCGCCCATGGATGGGCATCGTGAATGTCGCGGCGCATCGCGACAACATGCATGATCGGAAAAATGCCGGTATCGCGGAAATAGGCGCGCTCCACCGCGCGCGCATCGGCGAACAGCGGCACCACGTCGGGATGACGCGGGCTCGGCCGCTGGCCGCCGGCGACTGCGTCGATCTCGTTGGCGGCCAGAAGTTCGCTGAGCGAACGGCCGCTGGTGTTGATCTCGATGTTGGCGGCCGCCAGCATCGGAGGCGGATTGGGTTTGCCATGGGCGCCGCCATGTTCGATCGCGCCCTGCACCCAGCGAATGCGCGCGAGATCGACGCCATATTGATCGGCCAGCAGACCGCGAATCCATACCGTTGCAGTCTGCGTGTAGAGACCGGTGCCGATGCGGCGGCCTTCGAGTTGCTTTGGTGCCGTAATGCCCGCGCGCCGATTGACATAGATGTAGCCGTGACGAAACATCCGTGACGGAAACACCGGCAGCGCGACGAACGGACAATCGCCACGAGCCATTCGGCCGATGAATTCGGAGGCGGAGAATTCCGCCAGGTCGAATTCCTGGCCCCGCCCATGCGGTCAAAGATTTCGCGCGGCGCGTCGATCGCGATGTAGTTGAGATCGATGCCTTCGGCCGTAATGTCGCCGCTGCGCAGCGGTGCCGTCCGGTCATAATGGCCGCAAGCGAAACTCAATTGCAGACGTGACACGCAATCCCCCTCCGTTCGGCATCACATCGGACCCGATCGAGCCCGCAGACGTCCGGCAACGGCGTCGATACGCCGACGCTCACATCTTTCCCTCGATGCCGCGGCGGATCAACAGCCAGTTGACGGGATAGCCGGTCAGGAAGCCGCAGACCATCGCCGATAACCGATAGAAAGGTATTGCAGCCGCGCCGAACTCATGTCTCAAGCTCGCGTAAGGCGATGACGACTCAACTCGCTAACGGCGCCCGGCCGATCGCGGCTCGGTCCGGCCGCCAAGCGCCCGATCTCGTATAGACTCACAGAACCCGTTGGGATCTTGTTGGATTGTAACCCTTACCCCGTTGGGGTATGAGCGATCATGCGCGAGTCAATCAAATCGTCCTGCCGGAAGCGGCTGGGCAAGATCGAGGGACAGGTGCGCGGCCTTTCGCGCATGGTCGATGAGGACCGCTACTGCATCGATATCGTCACCCAGATGGCCGCCGTTCAGGCCGCGTTACGCAAGGTCGAAGAAGAGATCCTGAGGGACCACGTTGCGACCTGCATCGGACACGCCATCGCCTCGGACAACAAGGCCGAGCAGCAGCGTAAAATGACCGAGTTGATGGAGATCGTCGGACACAGCGCGAGACGGCGGTAAGGGGCGGCGTCGATGGCAACATATCGCCAAAAGGCTATGCGCGGGGGTTCCATCCTCGCGGCCGCCCTTGCCCTTTCGGGATGGCTCGCAGCGTGCGCGCAGACGCTGCCACCTAGCGCTTCGGGTCCCGATCCGGCCAATCCGCGCGCGCATGTGCAGGCGGCCGCATATCGGCCGGTGCTCGGGAACTATGTAAGCCGACGGCCTGTCGAGGCCGTTCCGCCCGCAGCGCCGAGCCCGTGAGCCGCCTCATGCGATCGCAACGAACGCTCGCACGTTTTGCGCTTGCGACAGGGTTCGCGCTGTCGCTTCCGGCATGCGTGACGTTCTCGGCCGACAGCGGGATGAGTGTTGTCCGGGAGACAGTCGCCCCGACGCTCGACGCCAATGCGGTTGCACTGCGCGGTCCCGCCGAGGACAATGCCGCGCGCGAGGCGGTTCACCGCCTGTTGACACGGACGCTTTCTGCCGATGCGGCGGTCAAGGCGGCCCTTCTCGGCAATCGCGACCTTCAGGCGTCGTTCAACGAACTCGGAATTGCGGAAGCAGCGATGGTTCAGGCCTCGCTGCCGCCCGATCCGGTTTTCTCGCTGGCAGATGCCGCGGGCGGAGGCGGCATCGATATCGAGCGGCGGGTTGTCGCCGACATCCTCGCGCTTGCCACCTTGGCGGCGCGCGCCGACATCGCCGGCGACCGCTTTCGTCAGGCGCAGTTGCGCGCGGCGCTCGATACCTTGCGCATCGCGGCGAGCACGCGGCGGGCCTACTACCGCGCCGTCGCCGCTCGGGCCCTTGCCAAATACCTTGGCGAGGCGCTGGCGGCGGCGGCGAGTGCCGCAGAGGTCGCGCAGCGGCTCGGCGAGAACGGCGCGCTCAATAAGCTCGACCAGGCGCGCAACCAGGTCTTCTACGCCGAGGTTAGTGCGGACCTTGCCCGGGCCCGCAGGGGGGTCGCAACGGCCCGCGAAGAGCTTGTCCGCAAGTTGGGCCTGTGGGACGGCAATCTCGATATTCGCCTGCCCGACACCCTGCCCCCGCTCCCCGCCACGGCGCGCACGCGCGCACAAGTGGAAGTCGAGGCGGTGCGCCGGCGCGTCGATCTGCGGATCGCGCGCCTCGAAGTCGACGCCCTCGCCAAATCCTACGGCCTTACCAACGCGACGCGTTACATCGATCTCGCCGAGATCTCCGGAATTTCCAACACGATGAAAGACCCCGACACCAGCCGGTTCCACGAATATGGCGCCGGGTTCGATCTGCAGGTGCCGCTGTTCGATTTCGGCGAGACGCGCCTGCGGTCCGCCGAAGCGGCTTACATGAAGGCAGTCAACCGGCTTTCGGCGAGCGCCGTGACGGTGCGCTCGCAAGCCCGCGAAGCCTACCAGGCCTACCGCGCGAGCTATGACATCGCCCGCCATTATCAGCGCGAGGTGCTGCCGCTGCGCAAGATCATCTCCGATGAGATGCTGCTTCGCTACAATGCGATGCAGATCGACGTCTTCCCGCTGCTGGTCGAGGCGCGGCAACGTATCGCCTCGACCGAGGCCTCGATCCGGGCCGATGAGGAATTCTGGCTCGCCGATACCGAGCTCGGTGCCACGATCACCGGCGGCGGCAACGGCGAAGCATCGCGCGAGGCGAATGCGGACGATGCCGACCGTCAGGCCGCTCGAAGCGAGTGAGGAAGGCATCATGAAATTCTCGCGACGGCGTTTTGTGGAGGCATCGGCCGTGACGCTCGCGGGCGCTGTCAGCGGACGGGCGCAGGCCGCCGCGATACCGGAAGCGCCGACGCGTTCGACGCCGGCGATGGAGCCGCCCTTATTCCCTTCCAGCGGGCCGGACTATCAGCCTGTCGTTACCCTGAATGGCTGGACCCTGCCGTGGCGCATGAACGGCGACTGGAAAGAGTTCCACCTGGTTGCCGAGCCCGTTGTGCGCGAGATGGCGCCCGGCATGAAGGCGCATCTGTGGGGGTACAACGGCCAGTCACCGGGCCCCACCATCGAGTGCGTGGAGGGGGACAAGGTTCGCATCTTCGTCACCAACCGGCTGCCCGAGCATACAACGGTACATTGGCACGGCATGCTGGTTCCGAACGGAATGGATGGAGTTGGCGGGCTGACGCAGCCGCACATCGATCCTGGCAAGACCTTTGTCTACGAGTTCGAGCTGAAGCGGAGCGGCACGTTTATGTACCACCCGCACTCCGACGAGATGGTTCAGATGGCGATGGGCATGATGGGCATGTTCGTCGTTCATTCGCGGGACCGGACCTTTCGTCCGGTCGATCGCGATTTCGTTTTCATCATGAGCTCCTACCTCATCGATCCCGGCACCTATTTGCCGAAGGTCAACGAGATGACGGATTTCAACATGTGGACGTGGAACAGCCGCGTCTTTCCCGGCATCGATTCGTTGCCGGTGCGGCTGGGGGACCGGATGCGGGTGCGCATGGGTAATCTCACGATGACCAATCACCCGATCCATCTGCATGGACACCATTTTGCGGTGAGCGGAACGGACGGTGGCTGGGTGCCGGAAACCGCGCAATGGCCGGAGACGACCACGGATGTTCCGGTCGGGGCCGTTCGTGTGATCGACTTGACGGCGGACGCGCCGGGCGATTGGGCGTTTCACTGCCACAAGAGCCACCATACGATGAACGCAATGGGCCACAACGTAAATAATTTCATCGGCGTACCGAAGCGCGATCTCCTGAACGTCCGCAAGATCGTGCCCGGCTACATGCCGATGGGTTCCGCCGGCATGGCGGAAATGGGCTCGATGGAAATGCAGATGCCCGACAACACTCTGCCGATGATGACGGGCTTCGGACAATTCGGACCGATCGAGATGGGGGGAATGTTCACGGTCGTGAAGATCAGGGATGGACTTGCTCCGAACGATTACAGCGATCCCCCGCCTTACCAACACCCGCCGAATACCACGGCCCACGAAATCACAAACTCTGTTGCTGAGCCCACGCGGGCGCCGGACCAAAAGCCGACTGCCAAAACCCCAAGCGCAATGCGGGGGGAAAGGCGTAGCCCTCGTCAATAAAGGGAGAAATCGAGATGAAACTCCATCGGACAATACTCTTCGCGCTGGCCGTCTGCGTGCTAGCGCCCGCCGCGCAGGCGCAAGGGCCGGTCGCTGGCGAAGTCATAAAGGTCGATCGATCGGCGGGAAAAATTACGATTAAGCATGGCCCGATCAAAAAACTTGGCATGGACCAGGGCATGACCATGGTCTTCAAGGCGCAGGACCCGATCATGCTGTCGACTGTCAAGGCGGGCGACAAGATCAAGTTCGATGCCGACGACGTGAACGGACAGTTCACGGTGACGAAGATCGAGAAAGCAAAATAGCAAACAGTTCGACCGATCGATGCGTGCCGGCTTACTGGCAACAAAAGACTGAAGGAGGAAACCATGCTGATATACCGCTTCGCCGCCTCGACCGCTCTCACCGCCGCCGCGGGCGTGCTCGCCCTGACGATGGCAATGACAGCGGCGTCCGCGCATGCCCATCTGGTGCGTGCCATCCCCGCCGTCAGCGGCACCGTCAATCCGGCGCCGAACGAAGTGACTTTGCGCTTCAACGAGCGCATCGAACCGTCCTTCAGTTCCATCGCGGTTCGCGATTTGTCGGGCAAGCAGGTCGATAAGGCGGATGTCCAGGTGGACAAGAAGGATCGCACAGTGATGAGGGTGTCGCTGCCGCCGCTGGATCCCGGCGTCTACAAGGTGGAATGGCGGGCGCTCTCCGCCGACACACACCGCGTGAATGGCGACTTCACGTTCACCGTCAGCCAATAATCCGGACCACGGCGGCGTTGCGGGTCGAGTGCGGAATGCGTTCGGTTGCAACGCCTCCGCGCGGTTCTCTTTTCCCTTGCGCATCCGTCGCGGACTGCGCTCGACGACGGATGCGCGGTGACTTTGCGCACGATCTTCGTCCGAAAAGTCTGCAACTTTTCGGGATCATGCGCGGCTTCGCCGCCGGCCCAGACCGCCCCCGCATCCGGATAGTGGCATGGACCTGATCCTCGCGCGGACGATCCACATCGCGGCCGTCGTGATGGCGGCCGGCATAATGTTTTTCGGCGCGTTCGTCGCCGAACCGGCGTTTGTCCGCGCGGGCGGCGCGAAGCTGCTGGCGGCGCGCGTGCTGCGCCGCGTTACCCTCCTGTTCTGGCTGGTTTTGGCTGCCGCGGCGATCTCCTGGATCGTGTGGCTCATTGTGCTCGCGCAGCAGATCAGCGGCGGCACGCTGACGGCGGTCTTTCTCGATCGGATCGTCCTCGTGGTGTTGACGCGGACCGATTTCGGCACGGTTTGGATCGTCCGTCTCGTTGTTGGCGTGCTGCTCGCTGTAATCGCTACCGCGACGCGGCGCCCGGTGCTGCGCGCCATGGCTATTGTCCTCGCCGCTTGTCTCGCCGGCTCGCTCGGTTACGCGGGTCATGCCGCTGCCGGGATCGGTATCGAAGGCACGGTCCATCTCGCGGCCGACATCCTGCATCTTGTCGGCAGCGCCGCTTGGGCGGGCGCGCTCATCCCGCTCGCGATGCTGCTGCAGGCCGCAGGACGCGATTCCGATGCGACCGCGATCGAGGTGAGCCGAACGGCCGTGCAGCGCTTTTCGACGCTCGGCATCGCCAGCGTCGCCGCCATCGTCGTGAGCGGCATTGTGAACACCTATGAACTGGCCGGCAGCGTCCCGGCGCTGTTCGGTACCGATTATGGCCACCTGCTGCTGGTAAAGATCGCGCTGTTCCTGGTGATGTTTGCGGTTGCCGCTCTGAATCGCACGAGGCTTACGCCGCTACTCGTCGTGTCGCCCGATGCGACGACCTGTCGAACGGCCATGAGCCGGCTGCGCACCAACTGCATCGTCGAGGCTGGCTTGGCGGCGATCATCATCGCGATCGTCGGCGTGCTGGGCACGCTGCCGCCGGGCCTGGAAGAAGCCTCGCCCTGACACCGGAATCGTCGCAGCATTGAAGCCCGGGCTGAGCGAAGCGAAGTCCGGTGCTCCGGTCCATGCCCCTGATGAGGGCGCGCTTCGCGCGCGGTCCCGCATGTCGCTGCGCTCATGCGGGCTATCGTCATTCGATAGAAGGCATTCCGCGACACAATGGCGATGTTCCCGCCGTCAGAAATCGGGCTTGTCTGCTGTCGGAACGGCGGCAACGGCGCCCGGTGACGTATCCCTGCCTTCAGCGCAGATATATTCCGGCCAATCGCCCATTGGGCGCCGGTAGGTCATGGTCGCCGACCATGGCATCGTGAACGCCCCCAAATCCTCGACCGTGTATTCAAGCTGCAAGCCTTTGCCGGTGTCGTTCGGATCGGGCTGCCAGCCCCAATCGGTGACACGGAGGCTGAAATTGCGCCGGGCGGCGCGTTGCTGCGCTTCACGCGCGGCCGCGCCATCGATCAGTCGATAGCGTTCGATGACATGCAGCCCCGCCGTGTAGGGCGTGCCGTACATGTCCACCATCGCGAAAGGTCCGAGCTTCACGCCGATGGTGTCGACGACCAGCGTGTCGCCTTCATAATGGCCGACGGAATCGCCATACCAGGATGGCGTCACGTGATCCGGATGGGACGCGTTGAGGCGGATATGGCGGACTTCATCGCTATAGGAATAGAGAATGGTGACGCTGTCGGGCTCCTGGAACAGCTGGATGCCGATATTCCAGAACATGAAGGGTACGCCGCCGGGCCAGCACTGGTTGGAGGGTGTCGGGTAGGTTTCGCCGCGTAATTGCATGTCGCCGCGCTCTTTGACGATGGCAGCGGAGCGCGGGTTCAGGATCGGGTTCGTGTAATCGCCGACGAGCTTCATCGGGTTGCTGACGCCGTTGGGCAACCGCGACAGGTTCACCACCGGACCAGGACCGGACAGCGGCGCATCGACGTCCGGCCAAAACAGGTGTGCCCAGATGCCGGAGAAATCCGGGACCGGAGCGGCGAGCGACGGACTGCCGGCAGTCGCCGTCGCACTGCGGGCAGATGATGCCGCATCGCCATTTTGCGCGAGGGTCAGCGGCGGAATGGCTGCAGGTCCATTTTGAGCAAAGGCTGGCGTCGCTGCCGATGCGGCAAGCACCGCCCACACGAAAAAAGCGTTCCGCGGATACATGCCGAACCTCCTGCTGACCCTTACGCCAACTCATCTTCTCGTGAATCTCATTAGCAGAAATTTGCCGACCCATCGATGAGGGTCCTCCCCCGCGGATGAGCAAGCGGGCTGCCGCGCCGGTCCCCAACTGCGCGCTGCTTGGGGGCGCGCCGACGAGAAGCGAACCAGTATCGCGCCTTCTTCATCTTTGCTGTGCGCCGTGGTAGCGTTCCCGATGCGAATTTCCGATGACCAAGAATGGAGAGGCGGACATGAAGATGCTGGCAACTGCAACCGCGGCAGCCTGCGTGAGCCTGTTTGTTTGTTCGAGTATTTGCCTCGCCCAAACCACGGCAACTCCTCCCTCAGCCGCGCCCGCCGCGACTGACAAAGCCGCCATATCCAAGGCGTGTACCGACCAGGCAAACGCCCAGAACCTTCATGGCAAGCCCCGCAAAGTTTTCCGTTCCAAGTGCAAGAAGGAAGGCGGCAAGCCTGCCACTTGAGCACGCCCGGTGCTTGCGGGAAGAACTGCGCCACCCAGCGCTTCCATCCACTCGGCGTGGCCTCCAGGATTGGACGGGAGACTTGACATGAACGAAAATTTGACGCGGTCGCTGCGCGGTTGCGTGACGGCCGGAGTTTTGGCGTTGCTGATCCAGCCGGCACACGCCGAGCTGATCGAGAAGACGAAGTCGGTCGGCGACACGGTGATCCACTACAAGGTTGTTTTGCCGAACGACTACGATCCGGCCAAGGCCTATCCCGCGATCATAGCTCTCGGAGGCGGCCCGCAGACGATGAACACGGTGGACGGTATTTTGAGCCGCAACTTCCGCCCGGAAGCGGAAAAACGCGGCTATATCGTCGTGTCTCCTGCCGCGCCGGATGGCGACTTGTTCTTCGAGGAGGGGGATCGCATCTTCCCGGAATTCCTCAAAATGATCCTCGCCGACTACAAGATCAAGGATGGCAAGTTCCACATCGCGGGACCCTCGAACGGCGGCATCTCCGCCCTTCACATCGCAGCAGAAAATCCGCAGTATTTCGTATCTGCGACGGCGTTCCCCGGATACACGTGGGAGCCGACACGCGCCAAGCTGGATGCCCTCTCGAACATCTGCGTCTTCATGTATGTCGGCGAGTTCGACCCTTATATGTGGCACGGCGAGATGAAGAAGGAGGCCGACTATCTGCGTTCAAAGGGAACGGTCGCACGCTACACGGTCGAAAAGGGCCAGCCGCATCGGCTTGATACCCTCGCCGGCGCCAATGCCGGCCGCCTGTTCGACGGATTTGAAGAGGCGGAAAAAGGCTGCAGCAAGTGATTTGGTACGGATGAACGGCATTAGAGCGGGGTGCGTTGCGCTTGAATCGTCTCCCGCTCGGTTCTCTTTGATTTTGCGCAGTGTCCGAAAACTCTGCAAATTTTTCGGGATCAATGCGCTGAGGACTGTCCGCGCGCTTCCGGGCGCCGATGCCGACGTCACCATTTCGCCTGGAACTCGGTACAAAACACCATGGATCATTTGCCGAACTCGGCATGACCTCGCCGCGTCGATTTAAGTGTCATTCACCTGAGAGCGCGAGCGGCGTCACCACGAGCCTCATGACCTTCCAAGTCTTGTATTTTTCGGCCGACAATTCGGTGAACGGCTGACATCTTTCGAGAGCGGTGACGGCACTGTGCAATAAAGTCGCTGCGTCCGGCGACAGGCTCGAATCAAGCAACTCTGGGGATTCCGCCAAAGTGCCGTCGCGCTTGAATGAGAGGCGCAGCAGGATTGACGCATTCCGGTCCACGCCGGGCGGCAAATGTGAGCACGAACTGAGATGCGCGCGAAAAGCAGCGGTGTCATCGTGCGGCAACATGGCAGGTTTGCTCGCGGGCGCATCGAACCCGCCGCCGAGCTGGCCACCGGGAAGCGCGAGCGGCATCGCAAACATCTCGCCCGCGTTCGGCTGAGCCTTGTCTTTTTTAGGCTGCGGTTCAGGCTGCACCATTGTCGCGGTCGGACGAAGCAGCGGCTCCGAAGCGAGAGGTTGCGTTTCAGGTTCATCCGGCGCCGCCGCCTGTGCTTGCGAAGCGGCTGAACTGGTGCTGCGTTCCTGCTTCGTCGGGGTTTGTGCTTGTTGCAGCGACGGCAACGCCGATTTAGGCCGCGGCGGCGCCTCGCTGGCGCTGCCTTTTTCGGAATCGGACGAAACCTCCGATCCTGAAGAGGTCAACTCCAGCGGGGTACCCTCGACTTTGTCGGTGTCGTTTTGCGATAATTCGCTGGCCGGTACGATTTCGACCGCCATTGCCTCGGGCGGTGGACGGCGCACGCCATTCGCGCCGACATAAAGAAGGCCGAGCAGCAGGCCCCCGTGTCCGAGGACCGACGCAAGGAAAGCCGGGCGAATGAATCGTTTCACCCCGATCATGAAAGATCGTGCCCACCACCCTCTGATACGCCCCAAATCATCTTAGCAACTCGGTCAGCAGATGTCACTTTGGGGCGCCGACTTGTTTAGGATGTGGCCGCAGCCCGATGGCGGTAATTTAATGCCTGCAGGCGTTCTCAGCACGCTCCGAGCCGGTGTCGCGGCGCAGATCAGGGCGTCAGCCATGTTCGCTCACCGCCGCTGCCCGCCGCTCAAGCGCATTACATAGCCGATCACCTCGGCGACCGCCTTGTAGTGCTCGGCGGGAATTTCGCGGTCGATCTCGACGGTGGCATGAAGCGTGCGCGCCAAGGGCGGGTTTTCCACGATGGCGACCCGGTGCTCCTGCGCAATCTCGCGAATTTTGAGGGCAAGCGAATCGATGCCCTTGGCGACGCAGACCGGGGCATTCATACCCCGCTCGTATTTGAGCGCGACGGCATAATGGGTCGGATTGGTGATCACCACTGTCGCAGTGGGCACCGCGGCAACCATCCGTTTCTTGGCGCGGCCGGCGCGAAGCTGCCTGATCTTGGCCTTGATCTTGGGGTCGCCGTCGCTCTGCCGCAATTCGTCGCGTATTTCGCGCCGCGACATCTTATGGCGCTGGTACCATTGCTGGTACTGGAAGAGGTAATCCACGGCCGCGACGATCGCGAGGATCGCCACCACCGCCCCGAACAGCTCCAATGCGGTTGCGAGCACGCGGTCGAGCAGCGCTTGGGGATCGACCGCCACCAGCGCCGCAAAGCGAAGGCGCTGCGGCCACATCAGGGCGGCAAACACGGCGCCGACCACGACCAGCTTGATCAAGCCCTTGAGAAGGTTCGCGAGCGCCTGTTTCGACCACAGCCGCCGCATGCCCGACAGGGGAGAAATTCGTGAAACCTTCGGCACCAGGAGGTCGACCGACCATACCAGCCGGTGCTGGACGATGTTGCCGCAGATCGCGGCGAGCGCGAGCAGCAGAAACGGCACGGCGACCGCGGCGACAACGCGGAAACCGATTTGCCGGGCGAGATCGGCCAGGGCGAAGGCGTCGGAGGGAACCTGCCAGGCGTTGGCGAGCAACGTCCGGAACAGCTCCTGGAGTTGACGCGCCGATGAGGAGGAAAAGCTCATCAGCACGAGGCCTGCTGCCGCCGTTACGAACCAGGCATTGACTTCCTGGCTCTTGACGACATCGCCCTGGCGCAGCGCTTCGTCGAGCTGCCGCTGGCTGGGGTCTTCAGTTTTCTCGGCGTCGTCGGTGTCGTCGGCCATAGCCCGTCACTGCCGTGGCGCGAGACCATGAAGCACGCCTTCCACCTCGCCGAGGAACGCTGTCATCATGCCGCCAACCGCGACCAGCAAAAGGAGGAGACCGCCGAGGATCGAGAGCGGCATGCCAACGAAGAAAACCTGCATCTGCGGGATCAGCCGTGACAATATGCCAAGCCCGAGATTGAACACGAGGCCGAAGGCCAAAAACGGCGCCGCGAGTTGCACGCCGATACGAAATGCGCCGGCGGCAGCCGCGGTGACGTGGGCCGCCATGTCTCCGGCGAACGGCACTTCGCCCGGCGCGAACAGCAGATAGCTGTCGTTCAGCGCCCCGATGGCGAGATAGTGCAGGTCAGTCGAAAAGATCAGGGTCACTCCGGTCACGGTGAGGAAATTGCCAAGGATCGCGGCTTGCTGACCCTGGGTCGGGTCGATCGCGGTAACGAAGCCAAGGCCGAGCTGCTGGGCCACGATCGATCCGGTCACCTGCAATGCGCCGATCGCAAGTCGCGCGGTGACGCCGAGCAGAGCCTCCGATCATCAGTTCGCCGCCGAGCTCGGCAAGCAACGCCGACATTGCGCCGAGGTCGATATGGTAGGCGGCGCGGTGCAGCGGCAGGATCACCAGCGTAAGCGCGAGCGCAGCCCCGAGCCGCATGCGCGGCGTCATGCTGGCTTCGCCCAGTCCCGGCAGCAGCATGATCATGGTTCCGATGCGGGCAAATACGAGCATGAAGACGGCGGCGAATGCCGGCAGCAACGAGATGTCGAGGCGCATCTCGCCGCCGCGCTCATCCGGCCACGATGCGTGCCGCGATCCGCGCCATGTGAGCGGCGAGCGCATCTGCCATGAAGGGCAACGTGAGCAGCATCGCGACGAAGATGGCAATGATCTTGGGCACGAAGACGAGGGTTGTTTCCTGGATTTGCGTCAGCGCCTGGAACAACGAGATCACGATGCCGACCACGAGGCCGACCAGCATCAACGGGCTCGACACCACCAGCAGGGTGAAGATCGCGTCGCGGGCGACGTCGAGGATTTCGGCTCCGGTCATCGTGTAGGCTGCTGCTCCAGGTGGAAAGAAACGCTCAAGTGAAATGGTTTTGACCTGAACCACACCTCACCTGCATCGCTCCGCAAATCGGGGGGAACGAGGGAAAACGCTCTCCCCATGGGGAGAGGGTGGCCGCCGCAGGCGGCCAGATGAGGGTGCGGCAAAGCACGTGAATGAAGACCGCAATTCCTTCGTGAACCCTTTCACCCCTCATCCGGCGCGCAGCGCGCGCCACCTTCTCCCACAAGGGGAGAAGAATTTCGGCGAGAGGCGCGAAACCCGGTCCTCATCGGGCTGTGGATGGTCTCATGTTAACGGCCGAATGCGTCAGGCGCTTAGATCGTCATCCGCATCACCTCCTGGTAGGACTGCACGACACTGTCCCTGACCGCGACGAGAGCGCTGAGCGCGGTTTCGGCCTCGGCGACCGCAGTGACCACATCGATCACATTGGCCTTGCCAGTTGCGAGGGCCTGAGCCTGGACATCCGACTTGTGGCCGGCGGCGCCGACCTCCTCGACCGCGCTCTTGAGCAGGGCGGCAAAGTCAGGACCTGCCCCTCCGCCGTCTCCGACGGTACGGTCAAGACCCCCGTTCCCCGAGGTGAGGCGGGAAACCTGGCTGTAGGCGTTGGCGGCAATCCCGGGAGTTGGCATGGCAGGTCTCAATCTCAGGAGCGGAGGATGTCGAGGGTGCGCGCAATCATGGCGCGGGTCGCGCCGATCACGTTGACATTGGCGTCGTCAGGATCTTGGGCCTCGCGCATGTCCGTCATTTCCATCATCGTGTTGACGTTGGGGTATTTGACCATCCCGCTCGCATCGGCGGCCGGATGGCCAGGTTCGTATTTGGTCGGGAAGTCGCCCTGATCCGTGCTCACCGGGCCGAGTGCGACGACCGGCACGCCAGCGGCGCGGTCGAGTTCGGCGCGGAAGGTCGCCACGCGGCGTCGATAGGGATCGCCGCCGGCAGCGGCCGCCGTCGAATCGGCATTGGCGATGTTTTCCGAGATCACCCGCATGCGGCCGGCCTGGGCACGCAAGCCCGCTGCGGCGATGGCCAGCGATTTGACGAAATCCATGACCGCGCCTCACTTCTTGCCGACCGCAAGCTTGATGAGACCGAGGCTCTTCGTATAGAGCGAACTCGCGGCCTGAAAATCCATCTGGTTCGCGGCGACTTTCATCATCTGGTCCTCAAGATTTACGGCGTTTCCAGCGGGCGTGATGGTGAAGCCGCTGCTGCTGGTCGCGAACGCAGAAGAATTGTCCGTCCCGGCCTGATGTCCGGGATCGGTCGTGGTCAGCCCCGGGGCCGGTGGCATCGACGGTTTGAAATCCGGTTCGGCGAGGTCGCGGGGAAGAAAATTCGGAGTTCTCCGAGTTGGCGATGTTGTCGGCGAGCACGCGCTGGCGCTCCTGGTGCCACTCCATCCGTGTTCGCAGCATGGACAAAATGGGGATGTCGGATATCGACATGGGCTCGCCGTCTCCCGCAGCCGCCTGCGCCGCTTCGCAGTTGAGTGGGCAGATTTTGCCGGCCGTATGGTTAATGGACGATTAAGTGCCGCCTCGTCGCCCCGTTGGCCGCCGCCACTAAAACGCCATCAATTCCGCATTAGCGGGACTGACGCCGAGAGTTTTCGGAGCTCATCGCTGTTGCGAATGGAGGATTCGCAGTAACTGTAAATCGGGGTATGGTAGGCAGATTTTGCCCGCCTTGCGTGTGCAACGGGGCAGGCCGGGCTGCGGGGTCCGGCTGGGATCGCAAGGCAAACGGCGGTTGAGCGGGGCCGCGAGGGGATTTCGGAGTACGTCAATGGACGCTTTATTCGGCGGCATGCCCGATGCGGTGAGATTCGTCTTCGCCTTCGTGGTGGTGTTGGGGCTGATTGTCGCCGGAGCATTCCTGTGGCGCAAGTTCGGGGGGAGCGCACTGACCACCATCGGATCGAGGACGCGGCAGCCGCGGCTGGCCGTGATTGAGACGATGGTCGTGGATGCGCGGCGCCGCCTGGTGCTGGTCCGGCGCGACAACGCCGAACACCTGCTGCTGATCGGGGGGCCGACCGACGTCGTTATCGAGCCCAGCATCGCTCGGGCTGTGATGGCGTCGCGGGATGCGCGGGGGGCGGCGGCTGCTGCCGACCTGCGTTCATCCTCCTCGCTCGATGGCCCTGTTCTTGGATTGGAATCGATGACGCGCCCTTCGCGGGGGGCCGATCCGTCACCATTGTCGCCGTTATCGGCCGATCTAAGTTGGGGCGAGACGCGCGCTGCCGAAACGTCAGCGGCGGAGATGCCGCCGTTACGCGATTCAGTCCGGAGCGAGCGGAGCGAAACAGTGGTGCGAGCGCAACCGGCACCGCTGCCCCAACGATTCCCTGCGCCCGATCGCGAGGCCATTGCAGGGATCACGCCACCCATTTCGCTTGAGCAGGCATTGCGCGGCCCCAATTTGCCGGACCCCCGTCGTGCGACGCCGCTCGCGGAAGCGTCCGCGGTCGTCCCCGAGCCAAGGCGGACTGCAGCGCCCACAGTCCCCCCAATGTCAGAGCCTTCGCTCCAACCGAGCGTGGAACCGCGTCGCGCAAGTGCGGCCATGCCGCCGCCCCTGTCGGACCCATCCGGGCCGCCCGCTGAGCCGCGCCGCTGGACGGTGTCGCCCCTTCCGGCCGCCGTCCCCGCGGCTGCGCTGCAGCCTGCCGCCGAAGCGCGCCGCGTTGCGCCGCCCGTCGTTCCGCCGCCGCTGCCCGAGCCGGCGCTGCAGCCCGCCGCCGAAGCGCGCCGTGTTGCGCCGCCCGTCCTTCCGCCGCCGTTGCCCGAACCGGCGCTGCCTCCCGCGCCCGAAGCGCGCCGCGTTGCCCCGCCCGTCCTTCCGCCGCCGCTGCCCGAGCCGGCGCTGTTGCCCGTCGGCGAATTGCGCCGCGCCGCCGTGGCGCCTGTGCCGCCGCCCATCCCCGAACCAATGGCAGAGCCCGGCCCGATGCCCGCCGCGCTGCCGTGACCCCGCGGCCGGCTATTCCGGAACCGATGGCAGAGCCGGGGGTCGATACTCGCCGAGCTGCGGCCCCACCCCTTCCACCACCAATCCCCGAGCCGGCTCTGCAGCCGGCAGCCGATGCACGTCGTGCGCCGGCGACAGCGTCGCCGCCGTCGACCGCCTACGAGCCGGCGTTGCAGGCTGCGGCGCCACCCGAGCCGTTGCGGCGTTTGTCGCCGGCCCGCCCTCCGCAGCGCCCTTCCGCGGATGGAGGCGCCGAGCCTACCCCTGCCGCTCCAATTCAGTGGGCGACGCCGAAAGCAGCAGAACCGACGCCGCGTTCACCCGTGTTTCAATCCGCGGCGGCGGCGAAGCGAAAAGACGCCGCGTCTCAGGCGGATGAGAACAACCTGGCGGAGATGGCGCACCGTCTCGAGGCGGCTCTACGAAGACCGACTCCAAATCGGCCGGTTGAAGCGCCTGTGGCCGGCGTACAGGCTGCCCAGGGGCGTCCCGTCGGGCGCCCGGATGCTGCCCGCCTCTCGCGCGTTGCGACGGCTCTGGAACCGGCCGCACCGGGTGTGAGCGTGGGGACCGCCACGCCCGATCAGGCGCCTATCGCCAACGGCGCGCAGGCGCCCGGCCGGGTAGGTCAGCAGGTGCAATTTGAAAGTCTTGAAGATGAGATGGCGAGCCTGCTCAGCCGTTCCACAGGAAAGACGTGACGCATGCGGTAACGGGCCGCCGGGTTCGTTTTGCGACGGTGGGGGCCAGGGTCACGGTAGCGGCGACGGCGGCGGCGGCGCTCGGATGGGCGACCGCGGTGCACGCCCAGGACATCAGCATCAATTTCGGCTCGGGCAGCGGCCTCACCGAGCGCGTGCTTCAGCTCGTCGCGCTGATGACGGTGCTGTCGCTCGCGCCGTCAATTCTCGTGATGGTCACCTCCTTCACCCGCATCGTCGTCGTGCTGTCGCTGCTTCGTACCGCGCTGGGGACCGCGACGGCGCCGCCCAATACGGTGATCATTTCGCTGGCACTGTTCCTGACCGCATTCGTGATGGGGCCCGCGTTCGAGCGCGCCTACGACGTCGGCATCAAGCCGCTCGTCAACAACGAGATCACGGCCGAGCAGGCATTCGATCGCGCGGCCGATCCGTTCCGGATCTTCATGCTGAAAAATGTCCGCGAAAAGGACCTCAAGCTGTTCGTCGACATGTCGCGGGAGCCGGCGCCGACCCGGCCGGAGGACTTGTCGCTGCGCCTGCTCGTTCCCGCCTTCATGATTTCCGAACTGCGGCGCGCCTTCGAAATCGGTTTCCTGCTCTTCCTCCCGTTCCTGATCATCGATCTCGTCGTGGCGTCGGTGCTGATGTCGATGGGCATGATGATGCTGCCACCAGTCGTGGTGTCGCTGCCGTTCAAGCTGATCTTCTTCGTCCTGGTCGACGGCTGGAGCCTTGTCGCCGGCAGTCTGGTGCAGAGCTACGGAACGTGACGGCGGCCCACAACGATCGCGGCGTCGCGGCCGGGGACGCTCGGGCATGGCAGCGCATGCTCTCGGGACGAAGGCTCGACCTCCTCGACCCTTCGCCGCTCGACATCGAGATCGAGGATATCGCGCATGGTCTCGCCCGTGTCGCGCGCTGGAACGGCCAGACGCATGGCGACCACATCTACTCGGTCGCTCAGCACACCTTGCTGGTCGCCGAGATCGCGACCCGCACTCATTCCTCACGCGATCGTCGGCTCGGCCTCGCGCTGCTTCTCCACGACGCTCCGGAATACGTGATCGGCGACCTGATCTCGCCCTTCAAAGCCGTGATCGGCGGGTCCTATCGCGATGTCGAGCGCCGACTCCTCGATGCCATCCATCTCCGCTTCGGCCTGCCGCCGCAACTCCCCGACGAGATGGCGACAGCGATCAAGGCCGCCGATCGTGGCGCTGCCTTTCTTGAAGCGACGACGCTGGCCGGCTTTGCTTCCGCCGAAGCGCGCCGGCTGTTCGGCCCCCGACCGGTCTTGCCGATCTCGGCCGAGAGGGATTATCTCACCCCCTGGCCGGCCGAGACCGCAAAGCAACGTTTTCTCGAACGCTTTGCCGCAACGGCGCTACCGTGAGCTTGCCCGGCTTTTGCTTCAGGATAGTGCGATGATTTACGTTTGTTCGCTGGCGCGCCTCCATGACACTGTCGCCGCAACGGGGGCACGGCATGTGGTGTCGCTGCTCGCACGCGAGGACCGTCTCCAGCGGCCGCCCACGATTGACCACGACAATCATCTCTGGCTGCAGTTGCACGACATCAGCGTTCCGCTCGAAGGCTATGTCGCGCCAGCGGCGGGTCATGTGGAAAAGCTGATCTCCTTTGTGCGGCGCTGGCCGCGCGACGGCGCGCTTATCGTGCATTGCTATGCCGGCATCAGCCGGTCGACTGCGGCGGCCTTCGTCGCGGTCTGCGCGCTCGATCCGGAACGCGACGAACATGCGCTCGCGATTGCCTTGCGCCGCGCCTCCCCCACCGCGCAGCCCAACCCTCTTATCGTGGCGCTTGCCGATGCGATGCTTGGCCGTTGCGGCCGGATGATTGCGGCTGTGGAAGCCATGGGTCCGAGCTCGCTCGCGGCCGAAGGCGTACCGTTTCGTCTCGAGTCTCTCGGTCCGATCCCCGGCATTAACGGGAAATCAAGCCTAACGTCGCAAAGTTTCACGGCTTGCCGGCAGGTGGCCGCGATGTTGCCGACCCTGTCGCGCAATGTGCGTCAGAGCGGGATGCGTTCCTCTTGATCGCCTCCCGCTCGGTCGCCTCTGATTTTGCACATGATTGTGTCTGAAAAGTCCGCAACTTTTCGGAATCATGCGCTCGTGCGCCGTCGGGGACGGGGACGGGGGCCGTGTTGCGTAAGCGTGTTTTGCCGAGACCACGACGTCGTCGGCGTGTATCTCGCCTCCTTTGTCTCGCGTTGGTCGTGTGGCCCGCGCCCATCGGGCATCAGGACCTCGCGGCCAACATCGCGCGGCGGAACACGCTCGGTGCGGAGTCGCGGCCTCATCTCCTCGCCTCGCTTTTCGGTCGCATCCATGCTCCGACATTCAATTGGCCGCAGCTGGTCGGGACTGGGCAGCAGGACGCAGAGGTGCGGCCGGTTGCCTTCGATCCTCAGTCGGATGTCACCGGCAAGATTGCTCTCGGTGTCATCACCTGGACCGAGGCCGGGCAGTCCGCCCCGGAGTTGCTCACGGTCGATCGCAGCCGCAAGGGGTCGCGGCTCGTGCCGCCGGTGACTGCTCATTTCGATTCATCCGCGCCCGGAACCGGCGAGGCCGATGACTTGCCCGCGGCCCCGCAGCCGAAAAATTCCGATGCGGGAGATACCGAAGCGGCACCATCCGCCGCGGCGTCCAACGCCGATGCCGGCGTGGCCGATCGCCCGCAACCCGGCCCAGAGCGCGAAGCAGATACGGTGCGTGCGCCGGCAGCCTCCGACGTCGAGGCTGACGCCCATCAACCACCGCGGGGGCCATCCGGGGCCGGTTCGGCTGACGCCGCCGATGCAGAGCCGTTGGCGGCGGATGCTGCCTCTACGGTATCCACGCCCGCACCTGGTGACGCGGATCGGCCGCAAGATGCGCCGCAAGGCGGAGTGCAAGAGGATGCTCAAGCGGCGCCCATCTCTCGAGAGATTCCCGGGCGCGACCCTGCCGTCCAAGTGGTGCAGCCGCCGCAAGACACTCCTGTCCCTAGACCGCAATACGGCGATCCATCAGGACGGGAAAGTCCCGGCGCGAGGAGGCTCACAGAGCCAAGGAGCGGGGGGAAAACCGAGGTTTACGCCTATTACATCTATCCACCCGCCGGTGAGTTGACGCGGCGCAGGCCCTGGGAGCCTGGAGCCGGTCCGGCAATGGAATGGCCCGACGCGCCAAACGCCGCGGCCGCCGGCGCAGCTCCCGCCGACGAGGGGGGCGCGCTCGCCATCCCGCGGACGCCGCGCAATGAGACCATTGCCGCGAAAGGCGAGGTCAACGCCGACTTCAATGGCGACGGGCCATCGCCCGCCAAGCTTCTCGGTGTGACCGGGACGGCCCGCGCGCGCGAGGAGAAGTGCCTCTCCGAGGCGATCTATTTCGAGGCACGGGGCGAGCCGGAGCTCGGCCAGATGGCAGTTGCCCAGGTGGTCATGAACAGGGTGTTTTCGGGATACTATCCAAACTCGGTCTGCGGCGTCGTCTACCAGAACGCCAATCGGCACCTCGCCTGCCAATTCACCTTCGCTTGCGACGGCATCCGTGATCGCATCACCGAGCCGGCCGCGTGGGAACGCGCCAAGACGATTGCCCACGACACCATGGACGGCAAATTCTGGCTCAAGGACGTCGGCAAGGCGACCCATTATCATGCCTACTGGGTTCATCCCAGGTGGGTGCGCGAAATGCGCAAGCTCGACCGCATCGGAGTGCACACATTCTATCGACCACGCAACTGGGATGACGGCGGGAACGAGCCGGTCTGGGGCGAGTTGCAGGCGACCACCGAAGCCGGAAAAGATGCCCTCAACTAGGGTGGGATGCGTTCAGCTTGAATTGCCCCCCGCTCGATCATTATTGATTTTGCGCATGATCTTGGCCGAAAAGTCTGCAACTTTTCGGGATCATGCGGGGGCGTCTTGTAAAAAGCCTCGTCAGCGGACAAAGCAGGCGACGATCTCGACATGCGCCGAGTAGCGGAATTGGTCGACCGGCGTGACCTCGCTGAGGCGATAGCCGCCCTCGCATAAAATGCGGGCATCGCGTGCAAAGGTCACGGGGTTGCATGACACCGCGACAATGATCCCGACCCGGCTTTGGGCGAGCGCGCGCGCCTGCTGCTCGGCACCCTGCCGCGGCGGATCGAACACCACGGCATCGAACCCCGCCAATTCCGCCGCCGCCAAGGGATGGCGAAAAAGGTCGCGGACCGCAACCTCGACGGGCTTGAGACCGTTCGTTGCCGCGGCGGCCCGGTGCAAGGCCTGGAGCGCAGCCTCGTCGGCATCGCTGGCGAAAACGCGTGTCCGCTCGGCAAGCCGCAGCGCGAAAGGTCCGACTCCGGCAAACAGGTCGGCCACGGTCCGCGGGGCGCGGCCTCCCGCCGCTTCGAGATACGCCAGCACGCGTTGGGCCAGCATCTCCTCGCCAAGCACGGTCGCCTGCAAAAAGCATCCCGGCGGCAATTTCACGATGGCACGCCCGATCCGGATCATCGGGTGGACGCGCTGCGCGACCAGTTCGCCATGCCGAGTGATGCGCGCGAGCCGGTGCGCCTCGGCAAGCCGCGCCAATGCCAGACCCAGCGGCGCCGTGAGCGGGCCCGAGCCACGTATGTCGATGTCGATGCCGGCATCCGTCGCCGTCGCCTGCACGTCGAGCGGCTTGCCGAGAGTAGCGAGCGCTTCCGCGATCGCCCAGGCGGCCTCGATCGTCCCGCGTAAACCCGGCGCGAGGATCGGGCAATGATCGATCGCCACGATTTGGTGCGCATGCAGCGCGGCAAAGCCGACTTCCAGGATATCGCGAGGACCGCGACGCGCATGCAGCACGACGCGCCGGCGTCCTTCGCCATGGGCATCGACGAGGTCGATGACGGGAACCGCAATGCCGGCGCGGTGCAGTTCGTTTACGACCAACTGCCGCTTCCAGGCGCGGTATTGCGGCGGCTGCCAATGCTGGAGCGCGCAGCCGCCGCACACGGCGAAATGCGGGCACTCCGGCTGCACGCGGTCGGTGCTGCCGGTTTCCACGCGAAGGAGATTGCGGCGATCGGGATGTCCCGGCCATGCATCGACCTCGACCAGTTCGCCCGGCAGCGTATAGGGTACGTAGATCGGGCCTGCGCCCGAGGCGGCAACGCCTTCGCCGCGCCGGCCGATGTGGTCGATAACGATCACTTCAACCAAGTGCGGCTCCCAAATTCAGTACTGACTATCAGAAGATCGTGAGTCTGGCTGTCCACCCCCTCCCCCTCGAAAGCGCCCGCTGCCGCGTGCGCTTCCTCTTGCCTCTCCCTCCCACCAAGGGTTGAGATTGGTCCGTGCGCGCGGGAGGGGTCAGAGGGTGGGAGGGCCGAAGGCCCGACCGATGGCCTCGCCGTCGCGATCGATGACGAAACCAGCTATTTGCCGGACGATCTCGTCCAATTGCGGCGAAGAGACCGCCGCCGGCTCGATGATCGCTCCAAATCCCGTGGTCGTGGTCGAAGTCCTGTCGCCGTCCACCTGCCCATCGATAGCTCGATCAAGCTCGCCGACTATTTCCGGGTTGACGGCCTTGAGCATTACCTGATCGTCGATCTCGGGCGGCGTCATGTCCTGCACCATCGACGCCAAACGGACGGCACGATCGCGACTGCCATTTTGCGAGACGGCGACATTCGTTGCGATCCACCGGGCCTCGTTGTCCCGGCGCCGAGCTTCTTCGAACGAGTTCGGCGGGTCTCCGTGCCGCTTGCCCGACAACCCGCAGGCCTTTTCCCAACGAGTTACGGCGGCCGACGCTTCAGCCCGATCGCTGTTCTTGCGTAGAGCGCTCCGGGGGCGCGGTCTTCGGGCCTCCCTTCGAAACGCCGACCATGGCCGGCCGCAACACCCGTTCGCCGATCATGTAACCGGGTTGGACCACCTGGACGACGAAGCCCGCCGGCACCTGCGCGTCCGGCACCTCGAACATCGCCTGGTGCAGGTTGGGATCGAACTTGGCGCCTTTGGGTTCAAATTTCTTGACGCCGTGCCGGTCCAACACCTTCGACAACTCGCGTTGGGTGAGTTCGACCCCGTCGAGCAGCGATTTGGCCGGCCCTTCGAGAGCGATCCCGTTCGCGGCATCCAACGCGCGCTGCATATTGTCCGCGACAAGGATAAGGTCGCGCGCGAATTGGGTGAGGGCATAGCTGCGGGTGTCGGCGATTTCACGTTCGGTGCGGCGACGCAGGTTCTCCATTTCGGCGAGCGCCCGCAGCAATCGATCCTTCAAATCGGCCGCTTCCGCCGCGAGCCCCGCCGTCTCCGATTGCGACCGCTTTTCCTCCGCGACCGACGCATCGGTCGTGGACCCCGAGCCGGCGGGAGGGCTGCCCGCGGAGTTCCCGTCAGTGCTCCCACCCCTCCCCTCCGTCTGCGTCGCCGCCGAAGCGGCGTTCTCTGCGGCCTGAGTATTATTGTTGGCGGCTGTCTTGTCCGTCATGATTCGTTTTCCCGAAAATTCTCAACAATTCGACCGCATATCGACATTTCCATGCGAAAATCAAGCGTGTGCGATCACGGCGGGACTCTGGAAGACTCAAGGTGGAACGCCCTGTCGTGGAACGCCCTGCCTGAAAACCCAAGACCCACTGCGGTCCTTACGAGGGCGCCAGGATCCGGCTCACGATCTTTGCCGTATAATCGACCATCGGAATGATGCGCGCATAATTGAGCCGGGTCGGCCCGATCACGCCGATGACGCCGACGATGCCTCCGGTCGCATCGTGATAAGGCGCGATGATGGTCGAGGAACCTGACAGCGAAAAAAGCTTGTTTTCCGAGCCGATGAAAATCCGCACCCCTTCGCCGCGCTCGGCGCGGCCGAGCAGGTCGGTGACGCCGCGTCGCGTTTCGAGTTCATCGAACAGCATGCGGATGCGTTCGAGGTCCTCCGCGACTTTCAAATCCTCCAGCAGGTTGGCATGGCCGCGAACAATCAGCTTGCGTTCATCGCGCTCGCCACCGGACCAGCTGGCGAACCCCGCAGCGACGATCTTCTGCGTGAGCTGGTCAAGTTCCGATTGCCCGGTTTCGAGCGCCTTCTCGATTTCCGCCCGCGCTTCGGCAAGAGTCTTGCCGCGAATCCGGGCGTTGAGAAAATTCGAGGCCTCGGTGAGCGCCGATGTCGGCAGGCCGACGGGAACATTGAGGACGCGATTCTCGACTTGGCCGTCCTCCGCGACAAGGATCGCGAGCGCGCGTTCAGGTTCGAGGCGGACGAACTCGATGTATTTGAGCCTCACATTCGCCTTGGCGGCAAGCACGACGCCAGCCGCATGCGCGAGCCCGGACAAGAGGCCGGATGCCTCGGTCAAGACGTTTTCTACCGTCTTCCCGGCGGCCGCCACCTGCCCTTCGATGGCGGCGCGGTCCTTGTCGCTAAGGTCGCCGACCTGCATCAGCGCATCGACGAAAAACCTCAACCCAAGCTCGGTGGGCAGCCGGCCCGCCGAGGTGTGGGGCGCATAGATCAATCCAAGCTGCTCCAAATCCTGCATGACGTTGCGGACCGAAGCAGGCGACAGCGTCATCGGAATGAGCCGCGAGAGGTTGCGCGAGCCGACCGGCTCACCCGTCGCGAGGTAGCTCTCGACGATCCGGCGGAAGATCTCACGCGAACGGTCGTTCAGCTGACCGAGGCTGATTTCGCTCGCGCCGATCGGAATGTCCTGGGACACGGGACGCATGGTCGATCAATGCCTGCGGCGCGTTCATTTGTCCATTCCGACCTGCCAATTCAAGTGGACCGGACCTGACGTCGTGAGTGGCGAGGCCTTGTCCTGCGAAGCCGGCGAACCTAAAAGCGGGCCGGGCGCGATGCGGGTGCGGGATGAGGTCTCGCCGAGCGCTGCCAGGAGATCATGCCGATGCGACCGAGCCGCCGCCAGCCCGACGAACTGCGCGCCGTTTCGCTGGAACGCGGGGTCGTGAAATATGCCGAGGGTTCGTGCTTCGTGAAATTCGGCGATACGCATGTGCTGGTGACGGCAACATTGGAGGATCGGCTGCCGCCCTGGCTCAAAGGACAGGCGCGCGGGTGGATCACGGCCGAATACGGAATGCTGCCGCGCGCGACGCTTGAGCGGACGCGCCGTGAAGCCTCGGCCGGCAAACAGGGCGGCCGCACCGTCGAGATCCAACGCCTCATCGGCCGCAGCCTGCGCGCGGTGGTCGACCTGGAGGCGTTAGGTGAACGCCAGATCACCATCGATTGCGACGTGATCCAGGCCGATGGCGGCACCCGCACGGCCTCGATCACCGGCGCGTGGGTCGCCCTCCACGATTGCATCGCCTGGATGAAAGCCCGCGACATCCTTCGTTCGGCGCCGCTGCGCGACCACGTCGCCGCGGTGTCGTGCGGCATCTGCTCCGGCACCGCGGTCCTCGACCTCGATTACGCCGAGGATTCGGCGGCGGACACCGATGCGAATTTCGTCCTCACCGGCGATGGCGGCATTGTCGAGATTCAAGGCACTGCGGAAAAAGTGCCATTCAGCGAAGCTCAGTTGCTCGCACTGTTGGCGCTCGCGCGCAAGGGCGCCGGCAAACTCGTCGGCCTGCAAAAGCTGGCGGTGATGTGAGGCGGTGGGCGCAATGTCAGCGCCTGCACCCGGCGGCAACGGTCGCGCGCCTTGCGCGGCCACATGGCGCCAAGCGCAAGGTTCCCGTCACCGCTTAAACAGCTTGCCGACAACCCGTCCGGCGCGAAATGCGTGGTCAGTCCAGTCACTCTTCTGAAAGGTGCCGTTCATGACATTTCGGACGCTGCGCCCCATAACGAACATGGCTTTGTTCAAGGGTTCGGCCGTTTCTGCCTCGCTCTCGATTTGCTTTTCGAGGCGCGTCATCAGTGTCCGCGCATTGGCACGTTCATGTTCGCTGGTCGCCGGGTCTTCGAGGATCGCCTTCAAAGCTGCAAGTTTGCGCTGAACCGCAGATGATGATGCGCCTTCTTTTTCAGAGATCATGTCGGTGGTCCCGGCTCCCGTGCGCGACGCCGACGCCCCCTGCCCCCGCTATGCCAAGTTGCGCCTGCGGCTATTTTAGCATACCCGGTCGCAGAAAGGACTGTCGACCAATTCAGGGCGGTCCAAAGCAAGGGAAGATCGCCGGCAGGAAGGGCGTCCCGTTCATGCATTGGGCGGAAATGAATGACAGCGATATCAGGATGAAGCCGAAAATGGCCGCCAATGAGGCCGAAAATGCAATGAGCTGCAAGGCGGTCGCGCGATCCAGGTACATGTCTCCATTCAAGACAAAAGGCCCGTTCCGGTCAATCGCATTACAGGGCGCTCCGGCCGGCATGGTCCTTGCTCCCATCGAAGGCGTTGGGGCTGAAGATAGCTGCGCGTGCATCGAGCCGCCCGATGATCCTATGTCTCGTTTTGGACTACGGCTGCTTGCACCCGCTCGACCGCGCTCAACTTGATCCACGTTCTTACGCAGTGTGCGGCGCCGGGATTGACGGCCCGGAGTTTGGTGGGACAGCCAGGCGTCCGACTTTCCCGCCCGAATCGCGCGCGCGACAAGGTCGCGGGGAGCTCGTTCCGGCGAATGCAGGGGCGCCGACATTGACGGCCCCGTGAATTACGTGCGCGCCTCCGCCGCCTTCGGAAATGGGTTCTGAGCCATGACATTTCCCTTTGCCTCGACGCGGGGATGGCGGCGGCGGCGGGCTCGCAAAAATCCCAGTGACCTTGATTGCCTGCGAAGGAGCGGCCCGCGCCGGATGCGGTATCACTAATTTAACACCGGCAGAATACAACCATAACGATTTATCGGGTTTGCAACAGCCTCTTAATGTCTGGCGGGCAAAGGAAAAGGTTCGCAACTGCCGACGATAGAAGCGGAATGGCCCCTCGTTAGCAACGCTCACGGCGTCCGGTCCCGCGCGCAGCATCGACCGCCGGCCTCAAGGCTGGTTTGCTTGATGCCCGGCTAGAATGCCGCAGCTGTTCGGCCAAGCGTCGGAGCGGGCTGCTATTTTTCACAGTAGACGGGCGAGGCTCGTCACGCCACTTCTCTGCGTGGCCGAAAAGGTCGGCGTATTTTATGACCCGGTTGTTCATGACGACAAAAGCTCGCACGATCAGGCTCGGCGCGGCGGTCGTCGCGGTGGCTGTGAGCTTCTTGGCAGGCACCTATGTTGCGGTCCTGTACCGGACTTCCCCAAAGGTCGAACTTGGGGTGACCGGCGCTGCAGCCGCCCCGGATTCACTGACCGAGGAGCCGAAAGCCGGATCGCCGGGCCAGGCGGCGGACAGCATTGAGTTATCGGAGTCGCAGCTGAAATTCGTCAAGGTGGAGACGATCGGCGAGCGCGATTTTCCGATCGAGAAAACTGCCGTCGGCAGCATCGATTTCAATGAAGAAATGGTGACCCAGGTCTTCACCCCTTATCAGGGGCGGATCGTCGGCCTTTTCGCCAAGATCGGTGATGAGGTAAAGAAGGGCCAAACTCTGTTCACGATCGACAGCCCCGACCTGTTACAGGCTTCCTCGACCCTGATTTCCGCGGCTGGCGTGCTGGAACTGACCACCCGCAATCTCGATCGCCTGAAGATGCTGTTTGCCAGTAAGGCGGCTTCGCAGAAGGACGTGGAACAGGCGACGTCCGACCAGCAGACCGCCCAGGCCAATTATCGCGCCGCGCGCGACGCGGTGCGAATCTTCGGCAAGACCGATGCCGAGATCGACAAGATCGTCGCCGAACGTCATGTCGATCCGATCCTCGTGGTGCCGAGTCCGATCGGGGTCGGGTCACCGCCCGCAACGCGGCGCCGGGACTTTTGGTCCAACCTGGCAATACGCCGGCGCCCTATACTGTCGCCGATATTTCGACGATGTGGATGCTCGCCAATGTCGCCGAAACCGATAGTCCCGCCTTTGCCGTTGGGCAGCCGGTCAAGGTCACAGTGATGGCTTATCCCGATCGCGTGTTTCGGGGCCGCATCTCGACCATCGCCTCGACCGTGGACCCGGTGACGCATCGCGTCCTGGTGCGGTCGGAAATCGAAGACCCGCAGCACGAACTGCGGTCTGGCATGTTTGCCACCTTCGTCATCGAGACCGCCGCTCCGGTGCGCTCCGTCGCGATCCCGCTCGATGGCGTGGTGCGCGAGGGTGACGGCACCATGACAGCGTGGGTGACCGCCGACCGCCGTCGCTTCACCCGGCGCATGGTGAGGATCGGTTTGCAGCGGGACGGCTATGACCAGATCCTGGATGGCGTGGAATCAGGCGAGCTTGTCGCGACCGAGGGCGCCCTGTTTCTCTCCAACGCGATCACCATTTCCGCGCGCTGAAGCGGCACGCCCCGTGAGCGCCGGCCCGTCGAATACTGTCCCGCAGTTAACGGTTGATTCCTCCATATGTCATCGCCGGGCTTGACCGGGCGATCCAGTAACCCCGGAGTGTCATTTGAAAGTATCGCTCTCCAAAGCCCCGCAGGGGTCACTGGATGCCCCGCTTGAAGCGGGGCATGACATCAATAAGGCGTCAGGAGTTGCCGCCAAAACGATAGCCCTGCCAAGGAGAGCCTGCCCGTGATCAAGGGGCTGCTGATCTTCGGACTGACTCGCCGTCCGATCGTATTGCTGATCCTGATGATGTTTGTCGGCGGGGGCCTTCTCGCGTTCATGCGCCTCAATATCGAGGCGTACCCCAACCCGGCGCCGGTCATCCTCGAGATCACGGCGCAGACGCCCGGTCTCTCCGCCGAGGAGATGGAGCGCTACTACACGATCCCGATCGAAGTCGGCCTTGCCGCAACGCCAGGCGTCGAAAACATCCGTTCCACCTCGTTCTATGGGCTGTCCTTCGTCCGCGTGACGTTCGCTTATGGCGTCGACTATTATTTCGCGCTCACCCAGGCCCAGATCAACCTGCAACAGAATGTCAGCCTCCCGAACGGGGTGACGCCGCAGATCCTTGGATCGAGCCTGGTCGGCGAAATCTATCGTTATCAGCTTGTCGGCCCGCCGCATTTCGGCTTGACCAACCTGCGCACTGTCCAGGACTGGATTTTCCAGCGCCGCCTTCTGTCGGTGCCGGGCGTTGTGCAGGTCAACACCTGGGGCGGAACGACCAAGGAATACGAGGTCGAGGTCGACCTTAACAAGCTCGATGCCTACGGCGTCACGCTGCCGCAGATTACCGCCGCGATCGGCAACGCCAACACCAATGTCGGCGGGCGCACGATCAATATCGGCCAGCAGTCCGTCAACATCCGTGGCGTCGGCCTCATTGACAGCGGCGGCTCCTCCGACCTGACGCAGGGCTATCACGTCAGCGACATCGAAAACATCGTGCTGGCCCAGCAGAACGGTGTCCCGATCACGGTGAAGGATGTCGCCAAGGTCTACATCGGCAACACGCCGCGGCTCGGCAAGGCCGGGCGTGATCACGAGGACGACGTTGTCGCTGCCATCGTGGTGATGAACCGCACGCTGCATACCAACGAGGTCGCCGCGCGCATCAAGGCGGAGGTCGAGAAGATCAACACCGACGGCTCGCTGCCGCCTGGCGTCAAGATCGTGCCGTTCTATGACCGCACCACCGCTCGTCGGCGTTACCACCGCGACCGTGACGCACAACCTGCTGTTCGGGTTCATCCTGATCTTCATCGTGCAGTGGCTGTTTCTCGGCGACCTGCGCAGCGCCATCATTGTCGGCGTCAACATCCCGTTTGCGCTGTTCTTCACCATCATCATCCTCGTGCTGCGCAACGAGGACGCCAACCTGCTCTCGGTCGGCGCGGTCGATTTCGGCATCATCGTCGATGCTGCCGTGATCCTGGTGGAAAACATCTATCGCAATTTCCAGTCCCGGCCGGAGGAGAAGCTGGGCCTGCTTCAGGCGCTCGCCGAGGGGCGATGGGGCAACGATCCGACCCATTCGGCGCCAGGATCCGGGCCGCTAATCTGGTCCGATCGGCTGCGCCTCATTTTCGTCAGCGCACTCCAGATCGACAAGGCGGTGTTCTTTTCGACCGCGATTATCGTGGCAGCCTTCATCCCGCTATTCACCATGCAGGGCGTCGAGGGCCAGATCTTCAATCCGATGGCACGGACCTACGCCTATGCCTTGATCGGGGCATTGATTGCGACCTTCACCGTCACGCCCTGCCTGGCCTCGCTGCTGTTGCCCGAGCATGTGCGAGAGGTGGAAACTTTGATCGTCCGCGCGCATGCGGCGCGTCTATACGCCGGTGCTGACCTGGTCGCTTGGCCACCGCAAGATCATGGTCGCGATCGGGATGGTGTTTCTCGGCTTCGACCGGTCTGCTTGGCACGCAGCTCGGCAGCGAATTTCTGCCTGCACTGGAAGAGGGCAATCTGTGGATTCGCGCGTCGATGCCGCCAACGATTTCGCTTGAAGCCGGCATGCCGATCGTCAATCGCATCCGCGAAATCCTGCTCACCCATCCGGAAGTCATCACCGTGGTGTCGCAGCATGGCCGTCCCGATAATGGCAGCGATGCGACGGGCTTCTTCAATGCCGAATTCTTCGTGCCGCTAAAGCCGTTCGACGAATGGCCGAAGGGCAGGGATAAAGACAAGCTGATCGATGAGTTGCAGGGTGAGTTCGGGAAGGAGTTTCCTGGCATCGGGTTCAACTTCTCCCAGTACATCCAGGACAATATCGAGGAGGGCCTGTCGGGGGTGCGCGGCGCCAATTCCGCCAAGATCATCGGTCCCGACCTCAACAAGCTCGAAGATTTGGCCCGACAGGCGATGCATGAGATGGACCAGGTCAAAGGCATCACCGATCTCGGTATTTTCTGGGTGCTCGGACAACCCAATCTCAACATCGCGGTGGACCGGGCCAAGGCGGCGCGCTACGGCCTCAATGCCGGCGACATCAATTCCGTCGTGCAGGCTGCGCTCGGCGGCACCATTGCAACGACGCTCCTCGAAGCCGACCGCCAGTTCAATGTCGTGGTGCGCGCGGGGCCGGAGTACCGTGACAGCGTCGAGGCGATCCGCAATTTGAAGGTGGGTTATCAGACCGCGGGCGGCAATGCCTATATCCCGCTATCCGAGCTCGCCACGATACGGATCGATACCGGCTCCTCCTACATCTATCACGAGCGCAACCAGCGCTTTGTGCCGATTAAGTTCAGCGTCCGCGGGCGCGATCTCGCCGGTGCGGTTGCCGAGGCGCAGCAGCGCATCGCCGAGCACGTGCAGCTGCCGGTCGGTTATCGGATCGACTGGGCCGGGGAATTCGAGAGCCTTCAGCTCGCGAAGCGGCGGCTGTCGATGATCGTGCCGGTGAGCCTCGTTCTCATTCTCGTGCTGCTCTACAG
Organism: uncultured Alphaproteobacteria bacterium; assembly: GCA_963844635.1. GTDB lineage: Bacteria > Pseudomonadota > Alphaproteobacteria > Rhizobiales > Xanthobacteraceae > JAJPKK01. Next base: position 331,437 of record CAWJPD010000003.1, on the reverse strand, counting down.
CCTGTTCAATTCATGGCGCGACAGTTTCATGGCGTTGCTCGGCATTCCGTTCTCGATCGCCGGCGGCATCCTTGCTCTCTATGTGTCCGACCTCAATTTTTCGATTTCGGCGGCGATCGGCTTCGTGTCGCTGTTCGGCGTCTCGGTGATGAGCGGAATTCTGATCATCTCGCGCTACAATCAGATCGCCGACGGCCGCATGAGCAAAGTTGAGGCGATGGCAGTTGCGGTCGAGCAGCAGATGCGGCCCATCATGATGATGGCGCTGTCCGCCTGCATCGGCCTATTCCCCGCCGCGATCTCGACCGGCATCGGCAGTCAGGTGCAGCGTCCGCTCGCGACCGTCGTCGTCGGCGGCATGCTGGTCGGGCCGATCCTGTTGCTGGTCGTGGTGCCAGCATTGCAAACGCTGTTCCTCGACTGGGGCAATCGCACGCGGACGACACCCAACATGGAGATCCGGGAGGACGAACAGGACCTCGCGGAGATTTGAAGCGATCCAGTGAGGCGCGAACAGCAGGGTCTGCGTCGATATGGCTGAGGCAAGCTGCCATGAGAATATGCCGGACGCTGACGGGTGTGGTTTTGGCGATCGCGGGGTGGAGCGCTTGCGTAAGTCCGCAATTCACGCGGCCGGGCAGCGCGGCCGGCCGCAACGCGATTGGCATTGCGGTTACCGGGAGCAGCGGGCGTTCGCCGCCCCAGCATCAGCCGCCCGTTACACCGGCTTATACTCAGGAGGCTTTGTCCAGCAGCACAGCAGGCATGGTCGCCGGCTCACTCCATCACTCGCAGACCCCTGCGACCCCAGGCGGCAGAATGCCTCCGAGCGGCATTAACGGGAGTGCAATGGGCCATGTCGGAGTGTCCGCAAGCTCGATCGGCGGTCCTGCCAGAATCTCACCGGGATTAACGGCACGACGATCCGCCGGCGACATTAGGGTTCCGCGAAAGTAACTGAATTGTTCTTGCCGCAGTTCGCCGCATCAGCGTGATAATTTCTGCCAACGACCGGAGCAGTTATTTTCACGGGTGCCTTTAGGATCCCGCCCCCATCGTTCGCACGCTCACTATGGCGGGATCGAACCGGCCGGGGTGAACCGCGGCACTCTCAGTGCACCTCCCCGCAGCCGCGGCTGTGATGGTTGCGGCGGAGGAACGCTCACGATTGCACGTTGCGGCACTGAGAGCACCATCCCCTGGCATAAATGACACCATGCGGGCGTGTTTTTCACAGTTTACCGGTCTCTCATCGTGCGACATCAGTGCACGATGGTGGGGCGATTGGTAACCGGCAATTGATGTAGTCGATTGCCGTCCGAGTTTGGCTCAGGATGGCCTTTGTTCGCAAAAAGGTTCTTTGCATAGAGGATGACCGGGAAACGGCAGCGCGTATCCTTGCCGAACTCACCAGTCGGGGTTTCGAGGTAACGCTTTCGCATGACGGCCACGAGGGTTTCGTTGCCATTCTCAAGCTGCTGCCGGACATCATACTCTGCAACTTCAGTGCCCCAGTGATGTCCGGCTTCGAATTGCTTGGGCAGCTCAATGCACTGGCGCCACGCCTTGGCCGAATTCCATGCATCCTGCTGACTGCAGAGGCGGATCGTGACCGCGAGTTGCAGGCGCGGCGGCTCGGTGCCGACGATTACATCACCAAGCCGATCGATTTCGACATGCTGGACATCATCATCAACGCCCGCCTCGCCGGCGTCGCTCGCAACGAAACCTGGCCGAAGCTGACGATGCTCAACTATCGCGAGATCGAGGTGCTGACCTGGGTGGCGCGCGGCAAGACTTCGGCCCAGATCGGCAAGCTGATCGGCTTATCGAAGCGCACGATCGAATTTCATCTTGAAAATGCCCGCCTCAAGCTAGGCGCAACAACCCGGACCCAGGCCGCTGTGAAAGCCGCCATCGGCCGGCTCATCGACCCGTGATCCGGCGGTCGCTTCCTGAATAGGCGTAACTGGTACTAATCGCACGAATCCCCTCGCATGGCTCCCAGTAGATCGCGGCGATCCGCCGGGCCATTTTGCCAATGCGCGTGACGCGGCACCTGGCACAGGAGGCTGGCACATGACTGCGCGTTCGGTCTCTGCCTCGTGGAGAATTAGTTCGTGCTCAAGAGCCTCGTTGCATTCGGGCTGACGCGGCGACCGATCGTCCTTCTTGTTCTGCTGGCGTTCATCGGTGGCGGTCTGCTGGCGTTCATGCGCCTCAATATCGAGGCCTACCCCAATCCGGCACCGGTGATTCTCGAGATCACGGCGCAGGCGGCGGGGCAATCCGCCGAGGAAATGGAGCGCTACTACACCATTCCGATGGAAGTCGGACTGGCCGCGACGCCCGGGGTCGACATCATCCGTTCGACCTCGTTTTATGGCCTCTCGTTCATCCGCGTCACGTTCCGTTACGGCATCGACTACTATTTCGCTCTGACCCAGGCGGCCCTCAATCTTCAACAGAACGTTAATTTGCCGAACGGGGTAATGCCGCAGATCCAGGCATCGAGCCTCGTCGGCGAGGTCTATCGATACCAAGTCGTCGGACCACCGCATTTCGGTTTGACCAATCTGCGCACCATTCAGGACTGGGTACTTCAGCGCCGTTTCCTGACTGTTCCCGGGGTGGTGCAGGTCAACACCTGGGGCGGGACGACGAAGGAATACGAGGTCGAGGTCGACCTCAATAAGCTCGACGCCTACAACGTCACCTTGCCTCAGGTGATTTCAGCCATCGGCAACGCCAACATCAATGTGGGCGGCCGGACCATCAATATGGGCCAGCAGTCGGTGAATATTCGCGGTGTCGGCCTGATCGACAGCGGCGGCACCGTCGACCTCACCAAAGGTTACAAGGTTCAGGACATCGAGAACATTTCGCTCGCGCAGTCGAACGGCGTTCCGGTCCAGGTCAAGAACGTGGCGAAGGTCTACATCGGCAACGTGCCCCGGCTCGGCAAGGCCGGTCGTGACCACGAAGAGGATGTCGTCGCCGCCATCCTGGTGATGAATCGAACGCTGCACACCAACGACGTGGTCCCGCGCATCAGGGCGGAAGTGGAGAAGATCAACAGCGACGGCACGTTGCCGCCGGGCGTCAAGATCGTTCCGTTCTACGACCGCACCACGCTGGTGGATGTCACCACCCATACCGTGCTGCATAATCTCGTCTTCGGGTGTCTGCTGGTCTTCTTCATCCAGTGGATTTTTCTCGGCGACCTGCGCAGCGCGATCATCGTCGGGGTCAATATTCCGTTTGCCTTGCTGTTCAGCATCATCATCCTGGTATTGCTCGATCAGGACGCAAACCTGCTGTCCGTCGGCGCCGTGGATTTCGGCATCATCGTCGACTCCGCCGTGATCGTTGTCGAGAACATCTACCGTAACTTCCAGGGTCGGCCCGAGGACAAGCTGCGCGTGCTTCAGGAGCTTGCCGAAAGCCGGTGGGGAAGCGACCCCACGCGCTCGACCGGCGGCGAGCCGACAAACTGGTCCGACCGGCTGCGGCTGATCTTCGTCAGCGTGCTGCAGGTCGACAAGGCCGTGTTCTTTTCCGCCGCGATCACGGTGGCGGCGTTCGTGCCGTTGTTTACCATGCAGGGCGTCGAGGGTCAGATTTTCAACCCGATGGCGCGCACCTACGGCTTTGCGCTCGCGGGTGCGTTATTGGCGACGTTCACGGTGACACCGACGCTGGCCTCCTTCCTGCTTCCCGCGCGCATCGAGGAAGTCGAAACCATCGTAGTGCGCGGGCTCCGCGCCGTCTATTCACCGGCACTCAACTGGGCCCTCACCCATCGCAAAAGCATGGTGGCGCTGGGCGCCGGCTTTCTGGTGCTGACGGGCCTCCTCGATCCCGCGGCTCGGCTCCGAATTCCTGCCCGCGCTTGAAGAGGGCAATCTGTGGATCAGGGCCTCGATGCCGCCGACGATTTCGCTCGAAGCCGGAATGCCGATCGTCAACCGCATTCGCGAAATCCTGCTCAGCCATCCCGAGGTGATCACCGTCGTTTCCCAGCATGGCCGTCCCGACAATGGCAGCGACGCATCGGGCTTCTTCAATGCCGAGTTTTTCGTGCCTCTGAAACCGTTCGAGGAGTGGCCGGCAGGGTCTACGAAGGAGAAGCTGGTAGAGACCTTGCAAGGCGAAGTTCGATCGGGAGTTCGCCGGGATCGGCTTCAATTTCTCGCAATACATCCAGGACAACATCGAGGAGGGCCTGTCGGGAGTCAAAGGCGCCAATTCGGTCAAGATCATCGGTCCGGACCTCGCCAAGCTCGAAGAAATCTCCGGGCCGCGTCATGCACGAGATGGATCAGGTCCCCGGCGTCGACCGATCTCGGGATTTTCCGGGTCCTCGGCCAACCCAACCTCAATATCACGCCGGATCGCGAAAGGGCGGCGCGCTATGGTCTCAACCCCGGCGACGTCAATGCCGTGGTGCAAGCCGCGCTCGGCGGCACGGTTGCAACCACCCAGCTCGAGGCAGACCGCCAATTCAATGTCACGGTGCGGCTCGCGCCGGAATTCCGCGGCGCGATCGACTCGGTGGGGAACATCAAGGTCGGATTCGCGACCCCGGCGGGCAATAATGCCTACATCCCGCTGAGCGAGATCGCGGACATCACGCTCGATACCGGGGCGTCTTATATTTTCCACGAACGCAATGCGCGGTTCATCCCGATTAAATTCAGCGTGCGCGGCCGCGACCTCGGTAGCACCGTTGCCGAAGCGCAGCAGCGGATTGCGCGCAAGCATCCTCCCGTCCCTGCCGAACGGATACCGCATCGAATGGGCCGGCGAGTTCGATGAACTCCAGCAGGCCAAGGCGCGGCTCGCAGTGATCGTGCCGATCAGTCTCGTGTTGATCCTCATGCTGCTCTATGCACTGTTCAATTCCCTGCTCGACAGTCTTTTGGCGCTCGCGGGCATTCCGTTCTCTATTGCTGGCGGCGTATTAGCGCTCTACGTGACGGGCTTGACTTCAGCATTTCGGCGGCAATCGGATTCGTGTCGCTGTTCGGCGTCTCGGTGATGAACGGAATCCTGATCATCACCTACTACAACGAGGTTCGTCACAGCGGCATGGGCACGGTCGCTGCGATGTATCATGCGGCAGAAAAGCGGATGCGTCCGATGCTGATGACGGCACTCTCCGCCTGCATCGGCCTGTTTCCGGCCGCGATTTCCACCGGCATTGGCAGCCAGGTGCAGCGCCCGCTGGCGACCGTGGTCGTCGGCGGCATGCTGATCGGTCCGGTCATCATGTTGGTCGTGGTGCCGGCGCTGCAAACGATGTTGCTGGGATGGGGCGGCGACGGCGGAAGCAGCGAGCCCAACGAATTGCGCGAGGATGAGCGCGACCTTGCCGAGATTTGACGGACGTGTTGGATGGGTTAACGCATGATGCCGAAAAGTTGCAGGCTCTTCGGACAAGATCATGCGCAAAATCAATGATGATCGAGCGGGAGGCGATTCAACCTGAACGCAACCCCGCGCGTAACCCACCGTGGGTTTGTTTTCAGGCGGCACGGTGGATAGGGTTCCCGCGAGAATGATTAATCGTTCTTAGGACAGCTCGCCGCACCAGCGTGATGATCCCGGCCAAGTGCTCAAGCGGTTATTTTGGTAAGGCCCTCACTGCAAGACCGATCGCTGGTCACGGCTCGATCAGCCGGCCAGTCGCCGCCTTGATGGCGGCTTCGACGCGCGTGGCTGCCCCGAGTTTCGCGCGGGCATTGTCGATGTGGAAATCAACCGTGCGTTTCGACAAGCCGAGAATATGCGCAATTTCCGCGGAAGTCTTGCCGCGCGCCGCCCAGGTCAGCGTTTCAACCTCGCGGTCGTTGAGGTCGACCCGCTTCGGCCACAAATCAAGACGGGCAACGCCTGCCAGGCGGGCGTTGATGATGGTGTCCAGCATGTCGAAATCGATCGGCTTGGTGACATAATCGTCAGCGCCGAGCTGCCGCCCCTTCAGCTCGTTTTCGCGGTCCGTGAGCGCGGTCAGGAACACGAACGGCATGTTGCTGAACCGCGGCGCCAGCGCCGTCAGGCGGTCGAGCAACTCGAAGCCCGACATCACCGGCATGCTGATGTCCGAAAGCACGAGATCGGGTGTGATCTTCAATATGGCGGCGAAGCCTTCGCGGCCGTCATAGGCGAGATGGACGTCATAGCCGCGGTCGGCCAACTCCTCGGAGATCAGCGCCGCGGTCTCGCGGTCGTCCTCGATGCAGAGTATCTTCTTTGGCGAATCCGTCATTTGCTCCGTGCCCTCTTGCGGCGGATGATCTCGAAAACTTGCAGGCTTTTCGGACAACAATCATGCGCAAATTCCCAGTGGGACCATGCCGCAAGCAGTTCAAGCTGACCGCGTTCACGCTTTAAGGCCCCCGATCGGGCAAGACAGTCATAATGCCCCGATATCATGGCCGTGTCCGATAGGTTGAGCATCTCTCAGAGAGCGATGCTATACTTTGGGATGGGACTCTAACCCGCCTGAGCTTGGCTCGGCACTCTATTCTAATCGGGCAGCGACGGTGTCGCAGCCGTGACGGTGCGCAAAGATGAGGCAGCCCCGCTCGATCCGCTTCCACTTGTCGTTGGTGTTCATCTTCTTCTTTTTGCTGATATTTTTCCTCGGCATGCTGAGCATCGCTCGGCTGCGCGACTTTAACGACGTGTCCGCCAATATTGCCGATGTATGGTTGCCTAATACCCGCGTTCTCGGCGATCTCAATAACTATACATCGGACTTCCGCGCCGCCGAGGGCAACGAGCTGCTTTCTACGGATGCGGCCGAAAGCGAAGCCATCGCGACGGAGATGGTCGATCTCGATCGCGCCGTCTCTCAGGCGCAATCGAGCTTCGAGCAGATCAGGCACGATCCGGAAGACCGTGCCTACTACAATCGCTTTCGCGAGCGCTGGACCGAGTACCGCAAGCTCGTCAATCAGATGCTCGAACTCACTCGCCGCGACCAGAAGGCCGATGCCGTGGCGATGTACACGACGACCTCGCGGGCCGCCTATAACGAGGCGAGCGATGCGCTCGGACAGCTCACCAAACACGCGGTCGCGAGTGCGCACGACGCTTCGACGCGCGTCGCAGTCGCCTATCGCCAAGCCATCTGGCTGATCGGCATTGCCATGGCGATCGCCAGCGTACTGGTCGTCGGCGCGCTTTTCTATGTCAGCCGCTCGATTTCCACTCCACTGCTGCGCCTTGCCGGCTATATGCATCGGCTCGCCGCCAACGACACCGATATTGAGATTCGCGGCACCGAACGCGACGACGAAATCGGCGAAATGGCGCGTGCCGCCGTCGTGTTTCGCAACAATGCCATCGAGCTGATGGTGACGCAGCGCGGGCTTGCCCACCAAGCGGCCATGCTCGAGGAGAAGCTGGCCGCCGAGCGGCATCTGACGCAGCTTCAACGCAACTTCGTTTCCATGGCGTCGCATGAATTCCGCACCCCGCTCACGATCATCGACGGCCATGCGCGCCGGCTCGGCAAACTCGGCGACCGCATCGAAAATGACGAGGTCGGCACACGCGTGGGCAAAATCCGGGCCGCCGTGCTCCGCACAATCCACCTGATTGATAACCTGCTGACCTCGACCCGCCTCATCGAGAGCGGGGCCGGGCTCTATTTCCATCCCCAGGAGCTCGACCTGGAAGCTCTGCTGCGCGACGTGTGCCAGCTTCATCGCGAGATCACGCCAGGCTCGCGCATTATCGAGGAGTTCGGCACGCAGAACTTGCGGATGGTCGGAGACTCCAAGTTGCTGTCCCAGGTGTTCGACAATCTCATCTCCAACGCCGTCAAATATTCCCCGGGCGGGGCGCGCATCAGGGTCGGCGCCAGGCGGGAGCAGGGAGAGCTCTTGGTCTATGTCGAAGACAATGGCATCGGCATCCCCGCTCAGGACATCGAACGCTTATTCGAACGCTACTTCCGCGGCAGTAACGTGTCGGGGATTGTCGGCACCGGCGTCGGCCTCAATCTCGTTAAGATGGTGGTCGACCTGCATGGCGGGACTGTTACGGTCGCGAGCACGGAAGGCGTGGGATCGCGTTTCATGGTGCGCCTCCCGACGGCGCCGGCGGGGGCCGCCGCGCTTGCACCCACGCAGGTGCAGCGCGTCGAGGACCAGCGCTCCGCCGAGGACCGCGTCGACGTGCTTCAGCCGTGATGTTTGGGCATCCCTCATCCTCCCCTGCAACTTTGCGGGGGAAGGGGATCGCGCGTAGCGGGGTGGAGGGGACTTCTTTCAACAAGCAAACTCAATCCTTTTTATCCCGTGTTCGCTGCGACTCGTCGCGGAACGCGCCGTCCCGGCTCACTGCGTTCACCGACATCCCCCGCACGCGGGGAAGGAGGGAAGTGGGACGCAGCGAGACGCAAGATTTCATGCGCTTTGAAAGAGGAGACCATGACCGACACCGCGCTTGCTCCGCCCGCCGCCGTGACCGTGATTGGCCTCGGCAATATGGGTATCCCGATGGCGGCGTGCCTTCTCAAGGCGGGCTTTGAGGTCACGGGTTACGATCGCGCGGCGGAGGCGCGCAGCAGTTTCGCCGCGGTGAACGGGCGCAGCGCAGACGAGCTCGCCACCGCGGTGTCCTCGGCCGAGGTCGTGATCCTGCTGCTACCCGACGGCAAGATCGTGCGCGAGGTTGTGACCGAGGCCGTCTCGCATCTCAGGCGCGGCACGCTCATCGTTGACATGGGATCGTCCGACCCGATCGGCACGCGCGATCTCGGCGCGCAACTGATCGCGGCTGGTTTCGAGTTCGTCGATGCGCCGGTGTCCGGCGGTGTCAAGCGCGCCGTGAACGGCACGCTCGCCATCATGGCGGGAGGTACGCCGGCAAGCATCGACCGCCTCGAACCGCTGTTTGCCGCAATGGGCAGTTCGGTCTTCCGCACCGGCCCGCTCGGCTCCGGTCACGCAATGAAGGCGCTCAATAATTACGTCTCGGCGGCCGGACTCGTCGCCGCCGTCGAGGCTTTGCGCATCGGCCAAGGTTTTGGCCTCGATCCCGTCCTGATGACGGATATTCTCAATGAATCGACAGGGCGCAACAACGCGACAGACGTGAAGCTCAAGCAATTCGTCATTTCGCGCAGCTTCAATTCCGGGTTTCCGTTGCGCCTGATGGCGAAGGACGTCCGTACCGCCGCGAACATCGCACATGCGCTTGGCGTTGCTTCCCCGTTCGTCGCATCTTGCGCGCGGCTCTGGGAGTCGGCGGCGCAGAATCTGGACTTGGGCGCGGATCACACCGAAATCATCAAATATTTGGAAGCCGGCGCATGACCCTCTTCAAGGTGGGCCGGGCGAGCATTGCCCGGATCGAGGAGACGTATCTGCCCGTCTATCGGCCCCGCGACATCTTTCCCGAGTGGAGCGAGCGCATTGCGGCCGAGCACGCCGCATGGCTCGCTCCCAGCCATTACGATCCGGCGCAGGGCCTCATCAAGCTCAGTGTGCACAGCTGGCTGTTGCAGGTTGGGGGCAAAAAACTCCTGATCGATGCCTGTTGCGGCAATCAAAAACGCCGTCCCACCCGACCGTTCTGGAACATGCTGGACACGCCTTATCTCGAACGGTTGGCGTCGGCCGGGGCGCGTCCAGAAGACATCGATTATGTGATGTGCACGCACCTGCACCACGATCACGTCGGCTGGAATACGCAACTGCGCAACGGCCGCTGGGTGCCGACCTTCCCCAATGCTCGCTACGTCATCTCGAAGCCGGATTTCGAGTACTACCGCGATCTTGATGCCGACCCCAACGCGACCGAGCCGGTGGAGTTCGGGACCTTCCGCGAAAGCGTGTTGCCGATACTCGACGCAGGCCGTGCCGATCTCGTGTCGGGTTCGTGCCGTCTCGACGAACACGTTGAAATCATCCCCGCGCCGGGTCACTCGGCGGGGCACGTGGTGTTCAAGCTCGTGAGCGATGGCGCTCAGGCCATGTTCGTCGGCGATGTGCTGCACCACCTCATTCAGGTCTATTACCCGCACTGGAATTTTCCCAAGAACAGCGACGCCGAACAGGCGCGGACGAGCCGGCGCAAAGTGCTCGGCGACTGTGCCGCGAGCGGCGCGCTGATGCTGCCCGCCCACGTCGGCGCTCCGTTCGCCGGCCGCATCGAAGCAACGGACCAAGGTTTTCGGCCGCTGTTCTGACGCTGACGCGCACGGCGGACGCGGTCACGTGACTGCGGAAATATTCGTGTAGAATACGCGACATCGAAAAACGAAGCTTCGCACTAGGGAGACGTTCATGCGTTGGCACATCCATCTCGCCTTGCTCGCCGCCACCACGGCGGCAGTGGCGACCACCTCGGTAAACGCCCAGCCCAACGGCAAGTTGCTGGTGTCGCCCGACCAGGTGATCGCCGTCCGTGCCGGCCGGCTGTTCGATGCGAGGTCGGGCAATATGCTGAACAATCAGGTCGTGTTGATTCATGGCGACCGCATTACCGATGTCGGGCCTTCGGTCACGATTCCGGCCGGCGCGCGGGTGATCGACCTCGGCAACGCGACCGTGATGCCGGGCATGATCGATGCGCATGTGCATGTAAATACGGGCGGCGTCACGCTCGCTCAGCGCACGCTGATCGCGGTTGCGAACGCTCAGACCGATCTCGAGGCCGGATTTACGACGGTGCTCGACATGGATTCCCGCGGTGGCTTCAACACCGTTGATCTGCGGGACGCCATCAATGCCGGCATGATCCAGGGGCCGAGGATGCAGGTGGTCGGCCAATCGATCAATCCGCGCGCCACCAACTACTATCCGGACACGGATTCGATCCGCTTCTATCAGGGCTTTACCGAAAACAAAAACGTCAACTCGCCATGGCTCGCCCGCGCGGCCGTTCGCGAGAACAAGTTGCACGGCGTCGATTACATCAAGATCTACACGACGCAGGACTTCGCCGGCACCATGCACATGTGGAAGCCGGATGCGACGCTGGTCAACAGCCCCTCACTCACGCGCGAGGAGGTCGACGCGATCGTCGACGAAGCGCACCGTCTCGGCCTCAAGGTGGCGTGCCACGCCTATGGCGGCGAGGGTATGGATAGCTGCATCGAAGCCGGCGTCGACGCGCCCAATCATCTCCTCGAACTCGATGCCAAGGGCATCAAGGTGCTGCTCGAAAAGAAGCTTCCATATGTCCCAACGCTTGACGACCTGATTGCGCTCGAAGCCGGGGACCTCAAGGACACCGGCGGCAGGAACTCGCGTATGAAGCTAGTGGAGCAGGCTTTCAAGCGCGCCCTTGCCGCAGGCGTCCCGATCGTGTTCGGCAGCGGCGCCACATCGCCGGCCATTCCGCACGGTAAGCAGGCGAACCAGTTTGCCTATTTCGTCAGGTGGGGCATGACTCCTGCGCAGGCGTTGCAGACCGCCTATCTGCCGGCGGCGCGCATGCTGAACTATGACTGGGAAAATCACATCGCCACGATCGAAAAAGGCAAGTTCGCCGACATCATTGCCGTGTCCGGCAACCCGCTTGCGGACGTCGCCGAGATGGAACACGTGAAATTCGTGATGAAAGGCGGCGCCGTGATCCGCAACGATCTCGGCGCGGCGGTGGGATCGCTGGCGCCTTGAAATACGCGAGAATGTAGGTTGGTTGGGTAAGGCTGCAGGAGCTTAGGTACCGTCCGCGAATAAGTAATCGATTATTGTCATCGCCCGGCTTGACCGGGCGATCCAGTAACCCCTGGAGAAGAGATTGTGCACGCATTGCAAATCCGGTGGTTACTGGACCACCCGCTTTCGCGGGTGGTGACATGGATTGGGGCACTAATTTCCGGGCGATGCCTTAGCGGTCAACTCTCTGTAGCTCTGCAGGGTGCGCAAAAATGGCCAATACGAGGCACTACAACCTGGCACCGCCTAGTGGAGCGATTTTTCGCACCCTACGAGAGCGGTTTCATATGATTTGGAATCCGAACCACGTAACTGGGTATCGCAGCATCTCGAAACGGACAGGCGGAGGAAAGATGGAGCGCGTTACATCGAAAGGACTCGGCCGGCGAGAGCTGTTGGCAGGCGCAGCCGTCTGCGTCGCAACGGCGTCATCCTTTTCGCCGGTCAGCGCCCAGCCTGCGACACCTCCACAAGCTGTCTCGCCACCCGCGCAGGCGCCCGCGCCGGTCCGAAGGCGCGCGTCGCGCGAGCAACTCGAGGAATGCCTCTCCCGTATCGCCGACCCGGCGGGGGAGGGCGCTCGCACCTGCCTCACCGTGTACACGCGCGTTGCCCGCAATGCCGCCGACGGTGCCGATGCCCGCGACGCTGCAGGACTTTCGCTCGGTCCGCTCGACGGCAGCATCGTCTCCGTCAAGGATTTGTTCGATGTTGCGGGCGAGCCGACCCGCGCCGGCTCCAAGGTGCTGGCCAAAGCTCCTCCCGCGACAGCCGATGCCGCTGTCGTGCACCGGCTGCGCGCCGGCGGTGCCGTGATCGTTGCCAAGACCAACATGGCGGAGTTCGCCTATACCGGCCTTGGCCTCAACCCGCACTACGGGTCGCCCGGCAACCCCGCCGATCGCGAGCGCGTTCCTGGCGGCTCCTCCTCGGGCGCGGCGGTCGCCGTCGCCGATGACATGTGTGAAATCGCGATCGGCTCCGACACCGGCGGTTCGGTGCGCGCTCCGGCGGCATTGTGCGGCGTCGTCGGTTTCAAGCCGTCAAAACAGCGCGTGCCGACGGCCGGAGCATTCCCGCTGTCCTACACGCTCGAATTCGATCGGCCCACTGGCCAAAAGCGTCGCGCTGTGCGCCGATGCCGATGCGGTGATGGCGGCGGAAGAGACAAGGCCGCTCGAACCGGCGCCGCTCGATGGGCTACGTATCGGGATCGCGCAAGGTCTGCCGCTGCGGATGCTGGATCAGGCCGTGACCATGGGCTTGTTCGAAGCGCTGACCGAAATTGGCCGCGCCGGCGTCGCGCTTTCCCCGGAACTGCTGCCGATCTTCGACGACATGGCGCGGGTTAACGCCAAGGGGTCGATCGTTGTGGCGGAAGCTTACGCCATTCACCGCGATCTCGTGGCTGCGCACGGCGATGAGTACGACCCTTTCGTCCGCGCCCGCGTCGAGCGCGGCAAAGATATTTTGGCCGCCGATTATGTTACAGCCATGCATGAACGCGCCGCACTTGTTCGCGCCATGGACGAGCGCCTGGCCGATCTCGATGCGCTGGTGATGCCGACCTGTCCGATCGTTGCGCCGACCATCGCCGAATGCGCCAACCCCGAAAACGAGCTTCGTCTCAATCTGCTGGTGCTGCGCAATGCCGCGATCGTCAATTTTTTCGACCTGTGTGCAATTTCGCTGCCGCTGCCTCGTGGCGATGGATTGCCTGTCGGCTTGATGCTGGTGGCGCGCAACAGCCAGGACCGTCGGCTGTTACGGATCGCGGCGGCGATTGAGCGGCTGTTGGCCGACCCCCAGGCTACGGCGCCAAACCCTTGATCCAGAGCGCGGTGCGTTCCGCGTCAATCGCCGTCCGCCCGGCGCTGTTTGATTTTGCGTGTGGATTGTCGCCCGGTTCCCGTCGGCTCAGTTGACGCCGAACTTGGCACCGGCGACGAGAAAGCGATTGGGATCGACAGCCTCGCCGTCGATCCGCGTCTCGTAGTGCAGATGTGGTCCCGTCGAACGCCCGGTCGAGCCGACGCGGCCGATCGCCTGGCCGGCTTTCACGTTGTCTCCCACACGCACGTCGATTTCAGACAGGTGACCGTAGCGGGTGGACAGCCCGTTGCCGTGATCCACCTCGATCATGCGCCCGTAGCCGCCGCTCCAGCCTGCCGACACGACGGTGCCGCCTGCGGTAACGCGGACGGCGTCGCCGGTCTCGCCGCGGAAATCGATGCCCGTGTGCATTGCCGGCTTGCTGAGGAACGGATCGATGCGCACGCCGAAGCTCGACGATGTGTCGATCTCGCCTTCGATCGGCTTGCGCAGCGGCACCTTGCCAAGCGTTGCCGTAAGGCGATCCACCTGAGCCCGGGCGATGTTAATGCGATAGAGCTGCTTGTCGAACGAGCCGCTGTTCACCGCTGGCCGATAGGCGACGAATGGGCCGCCTACTGCTCCCTCGACAGTCTTGCCGGGGTCGATTCCCAGAGTGGCGAACAATGCGCGCATGCGCCGCGCCTTGGCTTCGTAGTTTTCCTCCATGGCGGCGAGTGTGTTCGTCTGGCGGCCTTCGATCCGATCGAGCAACTCGGCGACTCGCGCAAGCTCTCCCTGCATGTTGCCGGGGCTGATCCGGAGCGCCCGGCTCGCATTGTCGAGGGCGTTGGTCTCGAACGAGGCAGGCGCGAGCATCGACAGCGGCTTGGGCGAAATCGTTGGGGCTGTTGGCGCATTTCGCGTGCCGCCGCGGACGGCGCCGGTCGCGCCGGCGTCCCCAATGTTACCTAGCGCGGTGGCGCGCTGCTCCAATACTGACTGCCGGCGCACGATCTGCTCGACCCTCTGTTCGAGCTGTTCCTGGTCGAGCAGTTGACGGCTGGTGACGCGATCGACCTGTGCGCGCATCTCGGCCAGCCGGTCCTCGTAGGCGTATTGCATCTCCGCTTGCCGCGTCACCATGCGGGCGAGCACATCGTCCTGGAAGGCGAAATAAGTGGCGGTGACAAGCGACCAGCCCGCCATCATCACCAGCGTGCCGACCACGATCCAGAAGGCCACCGGACCGATGCGGACCTGGCGATCGCCATGGCGCAAGGTGAGGGTTGGGGAAACGGCGCCGCGCGCCTTGCCGGTTCGCGGCCGGCGGGTTTCCGTGCCGACCCCGCGAACGGTGCAGAGCGCGATAGCCAGCATGAGAGTGTGCCGACCGGGACCGATCGTCGTCTGGCCCGTTCCCGAACTCAAGGCGATTGTTGCCAATCAGCTGCCGAATAAGCTTTGGAAGCATGCGCACTCCGACGCCGGTTCCGGTCGAAAGGCCGGCCCTCGGAGAAGAAAATCATGGCGTGGTTAATTTTCTTGAAACGGAACATGGACGACTTTACCGGGTGCCCCGGACTTTCCGTTCGTGGGTGGCAGCCGGAACCAGCCGGAGACCTTGCAATCACAACGCCTTCGCAGCCGCGAGCACCTCCGCGGCATGACCTTCGATTTTGACCTTGGGCCAGACGCGGGAGATGCGGCCATGGGCGTCGATCAGGACCGTCGTCCTTTGAATTCCCATATAGGTCCTCCCGTACATCGATTTTTCGCCCCAAACTCCATAGGCCTCCAGCATGTCATGGGCCTCGTCGGAGGCAAGGGGCATCGCCAGCTGGTGCTTGGCCTTGAATGCGTCCTGCTTTTTCACCGGATCGGCCGAGACGCCGACCACCATGGTGCCGGCTTTTGCGAAGGCTGGCGCCAAACGCGAGAAGTCCTTGGCTTCCGTCGTGCACCCGGAGGTATCCGCCTTCGGATAGAAGAACAGAACGAGTTTTCTGCCCTTGAAATCAGCGAGAGATATGGAACTTCCGCCGTCCCCGGCAAGATGGAACTCCGGCGCCAACGATCCCTCTTTGAGTTTTCCGGGCATGTGCCTTCCTTTCGTCTTTTTCAGCCGGTCTGTTGTGATAGGATGGACCATAAGGCAAGACTTGGCGGTCTTTACTTTCGTGATTTGCAACTTGGTCATCGTGCGGCAGTGGGGGTGCCTGTGACCGAATGATGCGGCAAACATCGATGTTAAGGGATGCTGGATGCGCGTGAAGCGCTGGCACGGACATCATGGCAATGAATTCTTGGGGGCATTACTGAGCGGCTGCTAAAGAGTTGACCATGACCTCGTCGCGCAAGCCATCGAGCTTGCGGGGCGACGGATGGGAGCCGGGGGGCTGCCGGCTCGAGGCAAGGTAGCAGGTGCTTGGCGCCGGGACGACTGGTGAAGGGGGCGTCCGCTTGGGCATTGGGGTCGACCGCAACAGGCGGACGCTTGCATCTCTGCGCAGCATGGAAGCCGGTCGGCACATGCATCGCCGGGCCGAGGGGGTGCGCGTGGGACAGATGAGCGGGGGCGGCGCTCCCGTGGCTTCCGCTCCTGTCGTCGAACTCGATCTCGATCGCCAGTCGTTTTGGGCGAGTTGCCACGAAGCCGTAGGCTTGGCTGTCTGGTCGCTCGTGTCGGCGATGCCGGCACTATCGCGCCTGGCATCGCGTCAGCGTGCCCTTTTGCAGATCCGCTGGGTGCGGCGGTTAGCGGATCGGCATGGCAGCTCTTGCCGGCATCGGGATCCTGGGTGGGGTCGCGCTGTGGTGGATGCTGGCGAGAGGACCGATCCCAATCGACATGGCCACGCCCTGGCTGAAATCGGCGATCGTGGAAAATTTTGGGAATCAATTCCACGTGGATATCGGTGGCACGGTGCTCGAGCGCGATGAGCACGGACGAGCCGCCATCCGTATCCGTGACGTTGTGGTGCGTGACCTCGCTGGTGCCGTGATCGCAAGCACGCCCAAGGCCGAGGTGGGGTTCTCTACGGGCAGCCTCCTCGGCGGCCATCCGCGGGCGGAAAGCCTTAACCTGGTTGGCGCCGAACTCGCGGTCCGGGTCGAAGCCGATGGCAGCATCTCGGTGTCGACCGGCAACGAACAGCGCGCGCTGGCAACAACGCCCTCTCTCGCCGTGGTTGATGCGGGAAAAGCAGGCGCATTGCCAGCCGGCATGGAACGGATGGGCGACGGCAAGCGAACCCTGCAGGAGAATTTCGCGGCCGCCCTCGCTTGGCTCGATAGTCTCAGCGCGCTCGGCCTCGACGGCGGAGATCTGACCGAGGTCGGCTTGAAGAGTGGGAATCTCGTCGTCGACGACCGCCGCAACGGCCGCCAGTCTCGTTTCGAGAATATCCATTTTAGCGTGACGCGGCCGCGTGCCGGCGTTCTCGAGGTGCAATTGGGGTCGGAGGATGCGGATCGTCCATGGCGGCTTACCGCGTCAGTGAGGCCGGGAGCCTCGGGCCTGCGCTCCGTCGAGCTTGAAGCGGAGAAGCTTCTCCTCAAGGACGTCCTCTTGGCGATGCGCGTGGATGGCGGGCGCCTTGACGCCGAAGCTCCCATTTCGGGGACGCTGCGCGCCGACATCGGCGCCGACGGAATGCCGCAATATGCCACCGGTCGAATCAACATCGGCGCCGGGGCATTTTCCGACGCCGGTTCCCCCAACGCGCGCCTTGCAATCGATCGCGCCGAGGTTTCTTTGGAATGGAACGGGCCGCAACGCTCTCTCACCATGCCGTTTCAGATCGTCGCCGGCGGCACCCGCATGACCTCCACGATGCGAGCGGAAGCGCCGCGCGATGCAAGCGGAAGCTGGGCGGTGAACCTGGGTGGTGGCTCGATCGTCTTGGCGCCTGTCGACGCGGGTAGCGACCCGCTGGCGCTCAATCATGTCCTGATGCGCGGCAGCCTCGACCCGGTGGCGGGCAGGTTCAACATCGAACAGGCGGAAGTATCGGGCAAAGGCGTCAGTGTCGCGATGTCCGGCGGGATCGACTTCTCCGTGCCCGATCCGCGCTTGGCGATCGGACTGGCGGCACGTCATCTGTCATCATCCAACTTCAAGCAATTGTGGCCGCCCTTCATCAATCCGGCGGTGCGCACGTTTGTTTTCGAGCGGGTCGCGCATGGCACTCTGGAAGAAGGCGAGATCGCGACCAATGCACCGATCTCGACAATCACCCCGGGTGGGCCTCCGATCCCCGATGACGGGCTGTCGCTGCAGATCAGCACCAGCGGAACGAGCGTGAAGCCGTTCGACGGTCTTCCCGAGATTCACGATGCTGACCTCGTCGTCCGCATCAAGGGTCGCTACGCAACGGTTACGTTGGGCCGCGGCGGCATCGATCTGTCGTCCGGACGGCGGCTGACTCTGGCGAACGGGGTTTTCGAAGTGCCCGACACCGATGTCCCCAGCCCGCCGGCAAAGGTGCGCGTCCGTGTCGACGGTCCGGTTGCCGCCGCCGCCGAGCTTCTCACCGCGGACCGTCTGAAGGATGCGGCCGCCATTCCGATCGATCCAGCCACCTCGCGCGGCAACATATTGGGGACCATCAATCTCGGCATGCCGCTCGGCAAGGAAGTGAAAGCTGAAACGCTGACTTATGCGATCAGCGCGGACATCGCCAATTTTGCCGCCGACAAGTTCCTCGCCTCGCAGAAGGTCGAGGCGCAGATCCTTCGCGCCACCGCCAATAACCGCGGCTACCAGATCAAGGGCGACATGCGCATCGGCGGCGTCATGCCGGCATCGGTGGACCTGCGCCACACAAACGGCGATGCTGATGCCGAATTGCGCTTGACTGGGACCCTTGACGACACCGCCCGGGCGCGCTTCAGCCTCGACCCGAGTGGCACTGTTGCGGGTCCTATCCCGATCAAGGTGACCGGCCGTGTTGCCCTCGGCAACGACCAGGACAGCCGGCTCGCGATCGAGGCCGACTTCACGCAGACCCGAATAGACCAGGTCATTCCAGGTTGGACCAAGCCGGCGAATCGCTCGGCTCGGGCGACCATGAACTACGTCGGCAGGGGCAAAGCCCTGCACTTCGAAGATGTCGCATTCGATGGCGGGGGGGCCTCACTTCGCGGCACCATCGACTTCGATGCCAATGGCGACTTCGCCGCCGCTGTTTTTCCCGTATTCGGCCTTGGCGAGGGCGATCGGGCGAACCTGAAACTCGAGCGAACGCCTGACAATGTCTACAAGGTGACGCTGCGCGGCGATGCAATCGACGGCCGAAGTTTTGTCCACTCTTCGCTATCGGGCAGTGGCGAGCCGCGGGCGAAACGGTCGCCCGGCTTCGACTTCGATCTCGATGCCAAGGTCGGGTCGGTGTTCGGCTACAAGGGCGAGGCGCTGCGAAGTTTCGACATGCGTTTGGGCCGTCGCGCCGGAATCATCCGCAACCTTGCGCTGAATGCACGATTTGCCGGCGACGGCACGCTGACCGGCGAATTGCGCGGGCGACCGGGCGAGCGCCAGATCGTGTATCTGGAATTCCACCGATGCCGGCGCGCTTTTCCGTTTCACCGACACCTATTCCCGGATGCTGGGCGGGCGAATGTGGATCGCAATGGACCCGCCCACGCCCGAGGGCGTCCGCCAGGACGGCTTGCTGGACGTGCGCGACTTCTTCGTCAAGGGCGAGTCCGCTCTCGACAATGTGGTCGCCAGCGCGCCCAACTACAACAACGGCGTCCAGTTCTCGCGCATGCGCGTCGAGTTTACGCGTGCACCAGGGAAAATGTCGATCCATGAAGGGTTGGTCTCGGGGCCGATGGTTGGCGGAACCATCGAAGGCGTCATGGACTATGCCGGCAACGAACTGCACCTTCGCGGGACTTTCGTGCCGCTGTACGGGCTGAATACGGCGTTCGGACAAATTCCGATTGTTGGCGTGCTGCTCGGCGGCAAAGAGGGTTTGATCGGCAGCATGACCTATGAGGTGATCGGTTCGCCGGGCGCACCAGTACTGCGCGTCAACCCGATCTCGCTCGTCGCGCCGGGAATCGTGCGCAAGTTCCTCGAATTCCCGAGCAACGTTCCGAGCGACCGCTTCCCCGACCCGTTTGGCCGCCAATAACGATCGGGTACGGGCACGCCTTGCGGCGCCCCTCCCACACCGCTGCGCATAATATCGCGCACGGCGGTTTCCAACGGGTTGGAGCGCGGTGTGATGGACTTGCAAGCTGACGAGGATTATTCCGACAGGATCGGCGCAAAACGGAGGAATCGCGTGATCCCGAAACTGGCAGACTTCTCGGACGCAGTTGATGGTGCAAATCAAAGCGAACCGAACTGGAGGCGATTGGAGAAGACTTTGGCGATTGTCGGGGTGGATGGCTGGGAACGGCGGCAAGCCTTCTATTGCCGGGCCCCGATTTTTGCTGACATGATCGTGATGCTGATTCGGTGCCAATGACCCCAGTCCGGCGGTCGCAGCAGGTAAACGCACGGCGATGTCTCAGCCTGCAAAGAGCGAAAAGCCAGAAAACACGGAAAAGACCGAGGAACCGACAATGGAGGAGATTCTCGCCTCCATTCGCCGGATCATAGCCGACGATGAAGCCGGCAAGGCCTCTCTCGGTCCGGTCCCAAACTTTGCTTCATCCGCGGCCCCCGCCGGGGGGCCACAGACTGCGACGGAGCACGCTGAAGGCGAGGAATTCGAGGCCGTTCTGGACGGTCTCGAGACCCGCGCCAAGCAGAACGTGGGGGCCGACGTGCTTGAACTCACCGAAGCGATGCAGTCGAAGGGGCTGGCTTTCGATATCGTTGACGGGCCCCCGGACGTGATCTTCGATGAAACGGAAGAAGCGCACGAATTGCGGCCGCATCCGTCCCTCCTATCGGATCAGTTCCGCAGCTTCTCCGGGCCGGCGGCACCGGACCACACGCTGCTTTCGCCGCGGGCCAGCGCGGCGGTGGACATGTCGTTCAATTCGCTCGCCCATACCGTGCTGGCGCAAAATGCCCGGACGCTTGAAGACCTCGTGCGCGAGATGCTCAAGCCGATGCTCAAAAGCTGGCTCGACGAAAACCTCCCCAACATGGTGGAGCGGCTGGTGCGCGCCGAGATCGAGCGGGTATCACGCGGCCGTGGCTAGCATGATTGGGAAAAGCCGCAAGCTTTTCACAGAAAGATCATGCGCAAAATCAAAGGGAATCGAGCGGGAGCGGGCTTTAGCTGAACGCATCCCGCGCTAAGGGCGTCCTCGAAAATAGCCGCTGCAATATCCGGCAGAACTCGGCACCCTGGCCGGCGGCGCGGCGAGCCGCTCTCGGCATCGCAACCGGCAAAAACACGCTTGCGACATTGACACCTGCGCGGCGCTGGGCTTGCTGGCGCGGTGACGTTCCGGAATGCGTGGAAATGATCGAGAAAACCTGTCAGCCTGGCGAAATCGAGAGCCGCGTCTGGGCGGCATGGGTAGAGGCGCAAGCCTTCGTTGCCGGGCGCGCCGACCGCCGCGGGGCAAGGCCATACACGATCGTCATTCCTCCGCCCAATGTCACCGGCTCCCTGCATATGGGGCACGCGCTCAACAACACGTTGCAGGACGTGCTGTGCCGGTTTGAGCGCATGCGCGGTCGTGACGTGCTTTGGCAGCCTGGGACCGATCATGCCGGCATTGCGACCCAGATGGTGGTCGAGCGTCAGCTGATGGAACAGCAGCAGCCGTCGCGACGGACCATGGGCCGAGATCAATTCCTGGAACGGGTATGGGCGTGGAAGGCGCAATCCGGCGACGTCATCGTCAACCAACTGAAGCGGCTCGGCGCGTCATGCGACTGGTCGCGCGAGCGCTTCACCATGGACGAGGGCCTCTCGCGTGCCGTCCTCAAGGTGTTCGTAACGCTTCATGACGAGGGCTTGATCTATCGGGACAAGCGTCTCGTCAATTGGGACCCCAAGCTGCTGACCGCGATCTCCGATCTCGAAGTGCAGCAGGTTGAGGTGAAAGGTCACCTCTGGCACATCCGCTACCCGATCGAAGGTTCGGATGAGGCAATCATAGTTGCGACGACGCGCCCCGAGACCATGCTCGGCGACAGCGCCGTCGCAGTGCATCCTGAGAATGTGCGGCTCAATCGCCTGATCGGCCGGACCGCGATTCTGCCGCTGGTCGGCCGGCGCATCAAGATCGTCGGCGACAGCTACGCCGATCCCGAGAAGGGCACCGGCGCGGTGAAGATCACGCCAGCGCACGACTTCAACGACTTCGAGGTCGGACGGCGGCACCACCTGGCGATGATCAGCGTACTCGACACCGAGGGCAAGCTCGACCTCGACGGCAACTCGGCTTTTCTCGAAGGCGTTCCCGCCTCTGCCGAGCTCGACCGCACGCTGGCCATGCACGGCATGGACCGATTTGCCGCGCGGAAGGAGATCGAGGACCGGCTTTCGGATGCCGGTCTCCTCGACAAGGTCGAGCCTTATGCCCACACGGTCCCGCACGGCGATCGCTCCGGCGTGGTGATCGAGCCGTTCCTCACCGATCAATGGTACGTCAATGCGAAAGCGCTCGCGGTACGGGCCGTCGAGGCGGTGCGCAGGGGACAGATCACGTTCGTCCCAAAACATTGGGAAAAAACGTTTTTCGAGTGGATGGACAACATCCAGCCGTGGTGCATTTCGCGTCAGCTGTGGTGGGGACACCGCATTCCGGCCTGGTACGGCCCGGACGGCAGGGTCTTCGTCGCCGACACCGAGGAAGAGGCGGTGTCGCGGGCACTCGCCTATTACGCCGAAACGGAAGCGATCACGCCGCTCGAAGGCCATGACATGGCGCTTGATCCGGCGAGCCGCGAGCCGTTCCTGCTGCGCGATGAAGACGTGCTCGACACCTGGTTCTCCTCGGCGCTGTGGCCGTTCTCGACGCTGGGCTGGCCCGACGACACGCCCGAGCTCGCGCGCTATTACCCGACCGACGTTCTCGTCACCGGCTTCGACATTATCTTCTTCTGGGTTGCCCGGATGATGATGATGGGGCTGCATTTCATGAAGGAGGTGCCGTTTTCGACCGTCTACATCCACGCCCTTGTCCGTGACGAGAGGGGCGCCAAGATGTCGAAGTCGAAAGGCAACGTCATCGATCCGATCGAGCTGATCGATCGCTACGGCGCCGACGCGCTGCGCTTCGCGCTTGCGGCGATGGCGGCGCAGGGTCGCGACATCAAGCTCGCGGCGTCACGGGTCGAGGGGTATCGCAATTTCGCGACCAAGCTGTGGAACGCCTGCCGTTTTGCCGAGATGAATGGCTGCGCCACTTTGCCGGGCTTCGAGCCGGACGAGGTCGCCGAGACGCTCAACCGCTGGATTGCGCATGAGGCGACGCTCGCGGTCGGCGAGGTGACCGGGGCCATCGAGACCTATCGCTTCAACGATGCCGCGAACGCGATCTATCGTTTTGTGTGGAACGTCTATTGCGACTGGTACCTTGAACTCGCCAAACCGGTGCTGCTTGGCCCCGACTCTGCGGCGAAGAACGAAACCCAGGCCATGGTGGCGTGGGTGCGGGACCTCATTCTCGCGACCCTCCACCCATTCATGCCATTCACCACAGAGGAACTTTGGGCAGTGACCGCCGAAGGCGGCGTGGCGCGCGATGGGCTGCTTGCGTTGTCGCCGTGGCCCGTGCTCGGCGATTTAGAAGATGCCGATGCCGAGAGCGAGATCGGCTGGCTCGTTGACCTGATCGCGGCCATCCGTTCGGTACGCACCGAAATGAATGTCGCGCCGGCCTTGCAGATTCCGCTGCTGCTGCCTGCGGCAACCGTGGAGATCCGCGAACGGGCGCAACGCTGGTCCGATGCCATCAAGCGGATGGCGCGCATTTCGGAAATATCTGAGGCCGAGGCGCCGCCTGCCGGCGCGGTCCAACTCCTGGTGCGCGGCGTCGCCATCGCCCTGCCGTTGCGGGGCATCGTTGACATCGCCGCGGAGCGGGCGAGGCTCGACAAGGAAGCGGCCAAGACGACAGCCGAGGTTGTGCGGCTCGACGCAAAACTCGCCAATGCAGACTTCATCGCCCGCGCACCGGAAGAGGTGGTCGAGGCGGAACGCGAGAAACGCGAAGAAGCGGCGGCGCGGTTGGAGAAAATCGCGGGCGCCCTCGCGCGGCTGCAGGGCGTCGAATGATCGATGATCGCTTGAACGGGCAACTGTTCAATAAGCAATCATTTATAGGTGAGCGTGGCCGCCGAGGCCCGGGCCGGTTGCCAGGCACGCCATCCGCCGTGTCCACCCTTTCGGGGTCCGATGAGCGCGGCGGAACGCAGGTGGAGATTTTGACCAATTCCATGGGCCGCCCCGCCCAATCCACGAGATTGTTCGGTTGGCTCTTGCCTCCTATTCGATAACCTCGGTGGCACGCAGCAGCGTCGCCGTCGGCACCTCGATGCCAAGCGCCTTCGCCGTCTTCAAATTGAGCACCATCTCGATGCGGGTAGATTGCTGTACCGGCAGGTCGGCAGGTTTCTCGCCTTTGAGGATGCGGCCCGTATAGCTACCAACCAAACGATAAGCATCAGAAATCCGGGGTCCGTAGCTCATGAGCCCACCGGCGTCCACAAACTCCCGGCTAAAGTAGCTTGCCGGCACCGCATAATGCGCCGCCAATTCGGAGAGTTGAGTCATATTGATAAAAAACAGCGAGTTCTGCATCTACGAGAATAGCGCCCACTCTGCGTCCCGCAAGCACCGCAAAGACCAATTCGATTTCACCTTGGGTGCCGGCATTGAGCGTGACCAACGGGACGCCAACAGTTCGCGCGGCCCGCTCCACCTCCTTGACGTGCGCCTCAGCCAAGATGTTGGTTGGATTGATGAGCAGACCAATCGATCTTCTGGTCGGTACGAGTTCGTGCAGCAGCTCAAGACGCTTCGCGAGCAGCGTGTCGGCAAGGATCGATGCACCTGTGACGTTACCGCCCGGATGGTTGAGGCTCGTCGTAAGACCAAGCTCGACCGGATCGCCAGCCTCAAAAACAACCGGTATCGTTCCGGCAGCAGATTTTGCGGCGAGGGCTGCGACGGGGGTAATCGCGGCAATGACCGCGACTCCATGCCGGGCAAGGTCGGCAGCCAGGACTGGCAAGCGAGCGTACTGTGCTTCGGCAAAGCGGTACAGGACCTCGATATTTCGCCCTTCAGCATAGCCTTGTTCGGCAAGTCCCGAGCGGAAAGCGGCCGTAAGTGGTCGAACCGCGCTTTCCGATGCAGCATCGAGGCAACCGACCGTCCGCGGAGGACGCGGCCGCGCGCGAGCCGTGAGCGACCACACGGTCGCGGCGCCAACCCCCGCGATGGCGTCGCGCCGTCTCATTCGATCCTCTTGCCGGCACGCAGCAGAATCGGCATCGGCACCTCGATGCCTACTGCTTCTCCAGGACAAGGACACCCGAACTGGCGCCGCCTCCCGAGACCCCAGTGCCAGTCGTGGTTATGGTCAGCGTCTTGCCATCCTGCGATACTGCACCTGAGCCGGTCGCGATGAGCTTTCCTGCCTTCAAACGGCTGAAAATGAAGGTGCCGGCGTCAACGCGCGTATAGGCGCTCGCGTCATAATCGGAATCGCCGGTCGATTGATGCGGCTGCCCATCGTAAATGTGCAGGAGCGTGCCTCCCAGTGGGCTTCCTTGTGGGTCGATGCCCTGGGGCATAAGACGGATATTCTGCCCGTCCTGTTCGTAGGTCAGGGTAAGACTCCTTGGCGCCCTGCCAGGACTGAATTTCGATTTGTCGAGATTCAGCTTCCAGGTACCAATAAGCGAATTATTCTGCGCAAAAGCGCTCGGAGGCAAAGCGACGGTGATCAGGCTCAAGAGTGTCATGCCGATAAGCATGTATATGCTGCGCCGTTTCATGATGTTCCCTCCCTGTTGAACGTCTACACAGGTTTTGCACGACGATCGCGTTGCGAGCGCCCATCCCGCAATGGTTTGTGGCTAGTGTTCCAATGCGCGATTGGGTGCACCCTTGTGCACCTTTGCCGAACCATTGACCACGCGGAGCAGAAACAGTTATGGCCTCCTTTGATTGAGTGAATTTGCGATGCAAGCAGCGTGCAAGCTGCGCCAAAAGTTATTGCTTTGTCGACTATTTGCCGATCGCGTAATCGATATCGTTCTGGCTGCCGCCGCTGCGCTCTTTTAGATTGAAGCTGACGACCTGTCGTACAATCCCTTGGATGCCTTCCAACTTTCCTGTCCCGCCGGTAATGTGGCCGACGACGGTGCCGGTGAGCATGCCCGCGGCGCCAGTCTGCGTAACGTTCATGGCGCGGGCAAAGAACCTGTCGCCGTTCTCCGTCACATAGACAAGGTAGCTTGTGACAACTCCATTACCGTCAGTCAGGTCGCCAAAGCCACGGCTCCACACTTCGCGAAGCGCAATTCCATTGATGACCGGCGCGTTGTTGGGGAACGTTGTATGCGCCTCATACACGTTCACGGTATGATTGGGCACGTCACCCACATCGACAATATGCTGCGTGACTTTGGTGTTTTCAGCGGGAACCTTGAATGAAACGTTCTGTTTCTGTTGGGCAAGCGCATCACTCACCGGCAGAGTAAACGCCAGGAATGACAATGCGCCGGCGAATATCAGTGCGTGTTGTATACTCATGATGTTTCTCCCCTGACATGTCGTGCGCAACGCACGCGCGTGAAATGGCGCGAGCCGAACGCATGCTCGCGGAACAGAGGTCGATAGGATTGCAATGCAGGCCCGCCGTGGGCACCCGCGCTGCCATTGAAAAATTAAAAAGGGATTCGGCACGTCCCGCTGGCAGCTTGTGGGTAGTATTACACCAGTTTTGAGTATTGCAGAAGGCCCCTCCGATCCGTGAGCCGCGGCCGGTCGGTTGGTGGCCATTCATCAGTTGCCATCGAAACTAATCCCGTAGCGAATGCAGGGTCGGCGGACCTGCCGCAGTCCGTGCCGTGCGCATCGTCAATCCGTCCGCACATGCCCAGCGGATGACCTTTTCGGCACGCACAATCGATTGCACTTGGTCGGGGTGACCGGCACACTCCGAAAATGGCCTCTTATCTCGACAGCACCGATTCGCGCGAACCGCCCCTCGGGGGAACGGTACCGGCCCGCGACTTTCGTGTAGCAGCCGGCAGCGCGGGGTTGCGCGATGCCGCGGGCGCGGCGCTTGGCCGGCTGCTCGATGCCGTATCGGATCGACGGCGCAGCGGCCGCACGATCACCCTCGTGCTTATCGTTTATTGCATTTTTTGGACGCTTTTCGACGTGCTGGCGAAGGCGAGCCAGGACATTCATTTCGACATGGGCGAGATGGTCGCCTGGTCGCGCGAGGTTTTCCTCGGCACGCCAAAACACCCGCCATTGCCGACCTGGATCGTTCGCGCATGGTTTGAGATTTTTCCACTGGCGTCTTGGGCCTATGCCTTGCTCGCGATCGCGACCGCCGCGACAGCGCTTGGCGCAGCATGGACCCTCTTTGGCGACTATCTCGATGCGCGCAAGCGCGCTGTCGCGATGGCGTTGCTGACGCTGGTCCCGTTCTTCAATTTTCTTTGCTTCCGCTACAACGCCAACACGGCCATGCTGCCGTGGTGGGCGCTCGCGACCCTGTTCTTCCTGCGGTCGTTCGAGACACGCAGGTCAGATGTCGCCGCGCTCGCCGGTATCGCCGCCGCCGGCGCGATGATGGTCAAATACTGGTCGATCGTGTTGATCGTGTCGCTCGCGCTCGCGGCAGTGATCGATCAGAGGCGCCGGCTCTATTTCCGCTCGGCCGCGCCTTACGTCACCGCCGCTGCCGGCGCGCTCGCGCTCGCGCCGCACGCGATCTGGCTCTATGCGAACGATTTCGTGCCATTCCGCTATGCGCTGGACTCTCACCCGGGAACCACCGCCCAGGTGCTGCTGTCGGGCATCACTTACATCGTTGGCGCCATAAGCTATGGCTTCATCCCGATCCTCTTCGTCACCCTCGCGGCGCGGCCCTCACGTGCCGTGATTGCCGAAGCGTGGTGGCCGACCGACCCGCGCCGCAGGTTGCTGGTGCTGGTCTTCGTCCTGCCGCTGATTGTCCCGGCGCTGCTGGCGATCGTTTCCCGCGAACGCGTGGTCTCGCTGTGGGCGATCGGGGGCATGACACTGCTGCCGGTGATCCTGCTGTCCTCACCGCGGGTGGTGATCTCACGGACGGCCGCGCTGCGCATGCTTGGCGCTGCCGTTGCCCTGCCGTTGCTTGCGATCATTGCGGCGCCACTCGTTGCGGTCACCGCACATTGGGCGGGGGCGGCGAATTATCGCGACCAGTACCGGCTGATTGCCGCCGCTGCCGATCAATTCTGGCGAAATACGACCGACCATCCGCTGCGGACCGTCGGCAGCTATGACAATGTGCTGTACGGCTCCGTATTCTATTTTCCGGAGCGCCCGACGACACTCGAGATCGTCAGTCCGTATCTCACTCCGTGGACGACCGAAGCACGTATCGCTCGTGACGGCATCCTGCTCTACTGTCCGACCGCCAAAACGCAGTGCATGGATGCGCTCGAAGCCCGCTTCGCCGAAAATGGCCGTGCGAAACGCACGGAGGTCGAAATTTCGCGCAGCTTCCTCGGAATGCGGGGTCGGTCAACACGCTACGCGATTGCAGCCATTCCGCCCGACGCCGCGCGATCATCCCAATGAGGCTGAGGGGTCAACAAGCGCGAGAGCTCTTCGGGACCACAGCCGGCCCGCCGGTCACGTGATGCGGTCCGCCTCGCGAAGGCTCTCGATCAGCGAGGCGCGCAGCAGGAAGGCGTGCGCCTGAACCGGGTCTTCGGCGACGTGGCGTAGCTCATCGAGGTTGCGCCGGCGCACCTGCGGGTCCTTCTCGGCCAGCAGGCGCTTGTTGCGCATGGTCTGAGCCTGGGTGTGCTGGATCGCGACATGCCGGCGCTGGCGTTCGTAGCGATCAAGGATCTCTTCGCCGGCGTCGCCACGCATGATCTTCGGCAGCTTGTCGGCGAGGTTGAATGCGTCGTGGACGCCGCTGTTCATCCCCATGGCGCCGATCGGGCTGTTCACATGCGCCGCATCGCCGGCGAGGATGGCGCGGCCGATCCTGAATTTTTTCGCGACGCGCTGATGCACCGTGTAGAGATTGTTGCCGACGATGTCATAATCGCGGCCGATGGCGAGGAAGGCTTGCATGCGCGCCTGCATCGCCTCTGGCCGGCAGGCCGCCTCCGGATCCTCTGTCTCGGGGACCGGGAAGTGGACGCGCCAGCGATCCGGCGGCCCCTTCCAGTGAAACAGGTTCGACCATTCGGTGGGATCGGAAATGTAGTTCCGTTCGGCAAAGCCATGCCGGCGGAAATCGTAGGCCACCTCGATGTTCAGGGTGAGGTCCGAATAGGTGAAGCCTTCGAACTCGATGTCGAGATCCTTGCGGACGATGCTGCGCGCGCCCTCGCAACTGACGAGATAGGCGCCGGCGACGCTCTCGGTCTCGCCGGCAGGATTCTCGAACCAAGCGACGACTCCCGACGGCTCCTGCCGGAATCGCTCGAAGGTCGACGACAGATGCAGGTCGATGCCGGGATCGGCCTTCGCCATGGCGAGGGCTTCTTCGACGATCTTGATGCGCTCGCATTGGAGGACGTAGGGAAAGCGGGTCTCGTCCTTCAGAAGCGCGTGGTCGAAAGCCGCGATCAGCTCATTCTCAGCGCGATCCCAGTAGTGAAAGACGGGCGCGATAATGCCGCGCGGTTCAAGCCGCCGGTACAGCCCGATGCGATCGAACATTTCGAGCGTGGCGGGATGGTTGGTGCCGGCGCGCGGCACCTGTTCGAGGAAATTGTCATCACCGAGCGACTCGATCAGAGTCACCGGTACGCCCTGCTGCGCGAGCGCCAGCGACAGGCAGAGACCGACCGGCCCCGCCCCGATGACAATGACACGATCGCGATCGGGTCTCATCGCTTGGGCTTTGCCGTTGCCCCGGGCCGGGTGATGCTTCGGCGGTCTACGCTCATTCAAGGCTTAGCGACGACATCTTTGGCCGCGCCGGCCCATCCGTTATGGGTGAGGTCGAACACGACGCCGTTGGGGTCCTTGTACTTGGCCTCGTAAAACGAATTTGGCGAGGTCGGCCGACCGGCGAGATAGCTGCCGCCGGCATCGACGACCTTCTTTTCCGAAGCGTCGAGATCATCGACCCAGACCCCGAAATGATAAAGGCCGAGCTTCTCGTTCTCATGCTCCTTGGTGAGCAGCGCGACGTTGATGACGCCGTCCGACAGATAAATGCCACGTCGCGCCGTGCCGGCGCGCTTGAGGCCAAGCGCCTGCTCGTAGAATTTGGCGGCTTCCTCGGCATTGGGGACGATGATGGCGATATGGCGAATCCTGCTGGCCATGGCGAACCTTTCTGATGTTGGCAACCAAGCCTGCTCCGATGCACGGGCGATCGGCAGCAGTGCCGCTGGATGGCATTAGAAGCATACGGTTGACGGAAACAATAGCAGTCAACTTGTCGGCGGACGCGAATCGGCCATGCGCCGAAGGGCGAGAGGCCGCGAGAGCGCCCTGATTGCCCACCCAGAAAATCTCGGCTACTGCTGGTGAGGATCGGGAACACATGCAACCGCGTGGGTAGGGAGCGGGTTCCGGCAGCGGCCTGCTGAGCTTTGCAGATGACCAACTTCGAGAGCGCCCAACGGGTCGGCGCGACGGCCGACACTCTTGTCACGCCCGTCATTCTGTGCGGAGGCGCCGGGACGCGGCTGTGGCCGGTATCGCGCGAGAAAATGCCAAAACTGTTCGTGCCGCTGATCGGCACGGCGACGACGTTCCAGCAGGTTCTCGACCGCGTGACGCGCGAGGGCGTGTTCGCACCGCCAATCATCATTACCAACGAGGATTTTCGCTTCGTGGTTGCCGAGCAACTGCGCTCGCGCGCAATCAAGGCGACGATCCTGCTCGAGCCGCAACGCCGCGATTCAGCTGCCGCTATCGCGGCAGCTTGCGAATTTGCAACCCGCGGCGATCCATCCGCCATCCTGCTGGTGGCAGCGGCCGACCACCTGATTCCGGATGCCGACGCCTTCGTTGCCGCTTGCCGCGAGGCGCTTGCGGCCGCGGCGGATGGCGCGATCGTCACGTTCGGAGTCAAGCCCAGCTTCCCGGCGGCAAACTACGGCTACATCCGGCCGAAACGACCGGCCAACGGTTCGGCGGTCTGCGCCGTGGAGGCATTCGTCGAAAAGCCCGACGAAGCGACCGCGGCAACCTATGTCGCCGACGGCTATCTGTGGAACAGCGGCAACTTCATGTTCCGCGCCGATGCGATGCTGGGCGAGTTGACGCGCCTCGCACCGGCGATCCGGGAAGCTGCAAAGCACGCCGTTGACGGCATGACGCGCGATCTTGACTTCGTGCGGCTATCCGAGCCGGCGTTCTCTCGCGCACCGAAATCCTCGATCGATTATGCGGTAATGGAGCGGACCAAGGTGGCTGCGGTCCTCCCGGTCACGTTCGACTGGTCGGACATCGGAAGCTGGAATGCGGTCTGGGATGCGCAGCAACGCGACGATTCCGGCAACGTCATCGAAGGGCCCGCGACAGTGCTCGACACCCACAATAGCCTTATACGCTCCGAAGAGAGCGTGCTGACGACAGTTATCGGCCTCACGGACATCGTCGTGGTGGCGACCGCCGATGCCGTGCTGGTGGTCGGCAAGCGCGACGCCGAGCGCGTGAAGGACCTCGTCGCCGATCTCAAGACCCGCAACCGTGCCGAAGTGCTTGAACATCGCCGCGTCTACCGGCCCTGGGGCTTCTTCCAGTCTGCGGATGTCGGCGCCCGTTACCAGGTCAAGCGCATTTGCGTCAATCCCGGAGCACAGCTCTCACTTCAGAAACACTTCCACCGCTCTGAGCATTGGGTGGTCGTGCGCGGCGTCGCGGAGGTGACGGTCGGAGACGAGGTGCGCCTCGTTCACGAGAACGAGTCCGCCTATGTGCCCATCGGCGCCGTTCACCGACTCGCCAATCCGGGAAAAATTCCGCTCGAATTGATCGAGGTCCAGGTCGGCAGCTATCTCGGCGAGGATGATATTCTGAGACTCGACGATGTCTACCGCCGGCACACCAGCGCATGATCCCGAAAAGTTGCAGACTTTTCGGACAAAAATCATGCGAAAAATCAACAGCGCATGATCCCGAAAAGTTGCAGACTTTTCGGACAAAAATCATGCGAAAAATCAACAGCGCATGATCCCGAAAAGTTGCAGACTTTTCGGCCAAAGATCATGCGAAAAATCAAAAGGAACTGAACGGGAGTGGCTTCAAGCTGAACGCATCCCGTTCAAGCGCGTGAACGTTTCTCATACGCTTGCTGTCGCGAGGGCCGCAAGTACGGCATTGGCAGCCGCGAGTCCGGTCCGCCAGGCGCCATGCGTGGTCGAAAAGTCGTGCTCCGAGCAGGCTTCGCCTGCAAAGAACAGCCCCCCTTCGACCGGAGCAGCGAGCACCCCTCGGGCATCGGCGAGTCCCGGCAGCGCATGCGAATAGGAGCCGCGCGCATGCGGATCACGTGCCCAGGAAGACGCGGCGATCGGGTGGATGCGCTTGCGGATGCCGGCGCCCAGCCGGGCTGAGAGTTCATCGGCCGCATATGCCGCAAATCCAGGGAGACCTTCGGCCTCAAGTTCGCGGGCAAGCGCGCCGCCAAAATAGGCCTCGATCATCGGCCGCCCGAATGGCCGCATATGGTAGGCCCCCGTGCGCGCGCTCTCCGTTGTGCCCATCAGGCGCGAATCCTTGGCAAATTCCTCGGCGCCGTCGAGTCTCAGAAACAGCTTGTCGGCGACGCCCAGGGGAAGCGCCGCCGCCGCCTCCATCTTGCCTGGCAGCTCTGGGCGGAATTGAAGTGAGCCACTGCACATCACATCGGTCGGTATGGCGATGATCGCGGCGGTGGCGCGCAAGCTGCCGCGCGGCGTCTCGATGCGTAGGCGCGCGCCCGTTGCATCGACAAGCGTTGCAGGGCAATTGCGCATCACGTCGAGACCGGCTCCGAGCGCGGCGATCAGCGTGCCGTACCCCTCGGGAATACGCCAATTGACCCCGCTGTCGTGATAGCGCCAGAAGTCCTTTACCGAGAGCCGATTGAGTCTCGACGCCATTCATGTAGGTGCTGATCGCGTCGATGAGCCCGTTCCAGCGGCCTCCGGGATCAAGTAGTCGGTCGGCCGGCTGGTCCGCATCAGCCTCGCCTGCCTCATCGAGCCGGGAGAAGAACTCGCCGATTGCCGCTCCGCTGTCCTCCTGGTCTGACCGGGACAGGCCGATGCTCATGTGACCTCGCCAAGGCGGCAGGGTCTTGTCAACGGCATAGCCCATCTGCGCGGCGAGGGCGGCAAGTTCGTTCTCGTCCGCCGAGTGCAACCATCCGCAGCCGAGATCGAGCGCAAGTCCCGACGGATCGCGCCAGGTCCAGGCCCGCCCGCCGAGGCGGTCGCGCGATTCCAGCACGCGGACCGAGTGCCCGGCGGCGGCGAGCTTGCGTGCCGCGGCGATGCCCGCTGCGCCGGCGCCGATCACCACGACATCGAACTCGTCCATGATTTCCTCGTGAATGAAGGCGGGCGGGTCACGCTTTCGCCGGTACCGCTTCCGGGTTGACGACATTGATTGGCGTGCCGGCCGCGTAGGCGGAGATCTGGTCGAAGATGCCGGAGAACTGCACCTCGAAATCCTCGCGCGAAACATAGCCGATGTGCGGCGTGCACACGACATTGTCCATGTTGAGCAAGGGATGGCGCGGGTCCAGCAACGGCTCGGTTTCATAGACATCGATCGCGGCCATGCCAGGCCGCCCGGCCCGAAGCGCGTTCACCAACGCTCCCGGTTCGATGAGCTCGGCGCGGCTCGTGTTGACGATCAGCGCCGAAGGCTTCATCCGCGCAAGGTCCTCGCCTTTGACGATGCCGCGCGTCGCCTCGACGAGGCGCATGTGCAGAGTGACCACATCGCATTCGGAAAAGAACGCTGCCTTGCTCGCCGCCACCGCGTAGTCGTCGCTCTGCGCCTTGAGCAGTGTCGCCGCCCGTGCCCAGATCAGCACCTTCATGCCGAAAGCCTTGCCGAAACCGGCGACGACGGCGCCGATGCGGCCATAGCCGAACACGCCCAGCGTCTTGCCGCGCAGAGTCGAGCCGACCCCGATCTGCCAACGGCCGGCCTTGAGCGACTTCATCTGCTGCGGAATTTGTCGCAGCGCCGCGATGATGAGGCCGAAGGTCAATTCCGAAGTGGCATAGGACGGCCGCTCCGGATGCAGCGCGGATGACACGATAACGCGGTGCCGCGTGCAGGCCTCGACATCGATGTGGGGGTAAACGCTGCGCTGGCTGATCAGCCGCAGGTGCGGCAAACGCGCAATGAGGGGCGCGCCGATGGCCGTGCGTTCCCGAATCAGCACCAATGCTTCGGTATCGGCGAGACGCTGAGCGAGCACGTCGATATCTTCGACGTGATCTTTCCAGATCGTCACTTCATGGCCGCGTAGCTTGGCAAAGCACGAAAGCGTGCGCACCGTGTCGTGATAATCGTCGAGTATCGCGATCTTCATTCAATCCTCGGCGTGCGCCCGCGGTGCCAGATACGTTGAGACGAAAGACACCCGATCCCGCGGCGTCATGGTGGGACGGGCCGGACCCCCAATTCGGCGACGACCTTGCGCCAGCGTTCGCTTTCGCTGCGGATCAGCGATTCGAGATCGGCCGGGCTGCCGCCGAGCGCTGAGACGCCGCTGTCGGCAAGCTTGCGCCGCACCTCCGGTTCGGTGGTTACCGCATTCACGGCTTCGTTGAGCCGGGTAATGATGGCAGCGGGCGTGCGTGCGGGAGCCAGCAGGCCGGACCAGTTGTCGGCGACGACATCCCGATAGCCGAGCTCGGCAAAGGTCGGCACCTCGGGGAGCGCATCGGAACGCTCGGCGGCTGCGACCGCGAGAATGCGACCCTTCCCGGCCCGGATTTGAGGCAGCAGCACCGGCACATCTGCGCTCATCGCATCGATCTGTCCGGCAATGAAATCCGAGATCGCCTGCCCGGCACCGCGATACGGCACGAGTTGCAGCGCTATCCCGGCGCGCGCCTGAAGGAGTTCGAGCACGAGATCGGAAATGGCGCCGACGCCGGTAATCGCCACCGTGATGTTGCCTGGTTTTCGTCTCGCGAGCGCGATCATCTCGCTGGCGGTCGCGGCGGGAAGGCGTGCGCTTGCGGCAAAAAGTACGGTGTTGCGCGCGATCGGGGCCACGGCGGCGAAATCACGCTGAGGGTTGTAGGGCAGATCGCCGCGCAGACTTGGATTGATCGCGATCGCGCCAGCGGTGGAGAAGAACAGCGTGTATCCGTCGGACGCAGACTTCGCGACGTAATCGGCCCCGATCGCGCCGTTCGCGCCGGGCTTGTTCTCGATGACGACGCTCTGGCCGAGGTATTTCTTCAGCTCGTTGGCGATGAGGCGGGCGACGAAATCGGTGTTGCCGCCCGGTGCGAAGGCGACGACGAGCCGGACCGGGCGCTGCGGATAGTCTTGAGCGCCCACTGGGCCCGCGAGCGCAAACACAAGGGCTGCGATCGAGACGATTGCGAACCTGACGCCGGCTCCCGTCAACTTGGTTTCCCCTCCACCTGGCGTCCTACCTGTCGGCGGCCGTGTTTTCGGCGCCGCAAGGAAGGCTCGCCTTGCCGGCACCCTGCATTGATACACGCGCCGCGCTCAATCGTCATCGCCGGAGGCTGCACACCCGTCCCGCGCCAAACCGGCCGACCAGCCCCGACCAGACACCAGGTTGATTTACGCACATTGTTGCCCCTAAACTGCCGATCTTTCACGCGGGGCAGGTGTCGCGCGGCATCGACCTGCGGCAGCGTGGTGACGATCAGGGCTTTAGCCACCGAAAGCATTTCGCCGGGATTCAAGGGACGAAGATATGAGCGTTGCGACGAGCATCGGAATAAGCACCCAGGCGTCGAGCGCGACGCGTTGGAGCCAATTGGGGTCGGTCGTCCTGTGCATGGTGCTGATCGCAAACCTGCAATACGGGTGGACGCTGTTCGTCAACCCGCTGAACCAGGCGCATGGCTGGTCGATCGCCTCGATCCAGTTCGCCTTCACGATTTTCATCGCGCTGGAGACTTGGCTCACCCCGATCGAGGGTTGGATCGTCGATTATCTCGGCCCGCAACGCGGACCGAAGATGATGGTCGCGTTCGGCGGCATCATGGTCGCGGCTGGATGGATCATCAATTCGTTCGCTGACAGCCTGGCCATGCTCTATTTCGGCGCCGTGGTCGGAGGCATTGGCGGCGGCGCAGTCTATGCGACCAGCGTCGGTCATGCGGTAAAGTGGTTTCCGGACCGGCGTGGTCTCGCCGTAGGGCTTACTGCGGGCGGGTATGGCGCGGGATCCGCCGTGAGTGTGATTCCGATTCAGTACGTCATCAACACCAGCGGCTACGAAGCTGCCTTCTTCTGGTTTGGCCTCATTCAAGGTGGCATCGTCTTCCTTGTGGCGTGGCTGCTGCGAGGACCAGAACCGGGCGAAATTCCCGCAAGCGCGGCGCCCAAGGTGATCCAGTCAGTCCGCAGCTATAGGCCTGGCGAGGTGCTCAAGTCTCCGGTGTTCTGGCTCCTTTATCTGATGTTCGTCATGGTGTCCGGCAGCGGCCTGATGGCGACCGCGCAGATTGCCCCTATCGCCAAGGATTTCGGCGTCGACAAGGTCGTGCTTGTGTTCGGCACCACGACGATTGCGGTCGCCCTGATCGTCGACAGTATTGCCAATGGCACCGCTCGTCCTCTGTTCGGGTGGGTTTCCGACAATATCGGCCGCGAATACACGATGGGGATCGCGTTTACCCTGGGCGGCATCGCCTATTGGCTGCTCGGGTCAATGGGCACAGCACCCTGGGCCTTCGTCCTGTTCGCGGCGATGATCTTCCTGACCTGGGGAGAGATCTTCAGCCTGTTCCCGTCAACGTGCACCGACAGCTTCGGGCCGAAATTCGCCACCGTTAACCTGAGCCTGCTTTATACTGCCAAGGGTGCCTCGGGCATATTTGCGCCGGTCGCCAACATGCTCAAGGACGCGACCGGAAGCTGGCAAATGGTTTTTCTGCTGGCCACGATGATGAACTTCATCGTCGTCGGCTTGGCTCTGTTCGTGTTGCGGCCGCTACGTCGCCGCACCCTCGCGAAGGATTAAACGCGATATTGCGATCCGACCTGACGTAGGTGATCACTCTCGCAAGTTGAGAGGGTCGTAGCCTGGATTGAGCGCCGTCCGCGGTTCGAGTGGTCTAATGCCGCAGCGCCGGTGCGAATCCAGATTAGCGCCGCCACTCTTTAACTTATTGCAGGGTTTTCAGCCTCCGTGCTCGGTTTCGCTGCCGCTCAACCGAGGCTACCCATGGTGCGCGGCAGCCCTTCAAGAATTGGGATCACCGCGGCGGCAGCTTCTCGATCCCGGTGAGGTCCAACCGGGCCAACGCGTCGGCGATCCTCACTCCCGCGATCTCGCGGCTCGGAACGATCTCCGCAAGCGGCACCAGCACGAAAGCGCGTTCGTTGAACCTTGGATGCGGCAGCGTCAGGCCGGGCTCGTCGATGGCAAGCTCTTCGTAGGCGATGATGTCGATGTCGAGCGGGCGCGGCCCCCAGCGCTGCTCGCGCGCGCGATCTCGTCCAAACATCGTCTCCACCCGCTGAGCCCGGCCCAACAACCTTCTCGGCGACAATTCCGTCGCAACGAGAATGCAGCAATTGATGAAAGCGGGTTGTTCGGTGAACCCCCAGGGCGGCGTGCGGTAATCGGACGAACGGGCGAGCAATTGCGCGGCGACACCGTCGCACAGTTTGGAAACAGCCCCATCAAGGGTTTCCCGTACGTCGCCGAGATTGCCGCCCAGCGCGAGCAGCGCCTCAACCATGCCGGACGCGCAGGATC
Source organism: uncultured Alphaproteobacteria bacterium (assembly GCA_963844635.1). Classification (GTDB taxonomy): domain Bacteria; phylum Pseudomonadota; class Alphaproteobacteria; order Rhizobiales; family Xanthobacteraceae; genus JAJPKK01. The sequence continues at coordinate 293,884 of CAWJPD010000003.1, read as the reverse complement.
GAGACGCCGACATCATTGAAGATCGCGGCGATCGGCGCATGCGGCTTGTGCACCGTCACTCGCACCGAGGCGACGTTAGGAAAACCGCCAAGCAGCGCCTCGGCAACCCGTGATGCCGCTGCCTCGACCAGGCGATGATCGGTGGCCGTGAAGGCGTGCGTTGCCACTTCGACGATCGCTCCATAAGAGGCCGTATCCGCGAGCTTGTCGCTGAGGCCGGCGGGTGCGAGATCGACCGCAAGCTCGAGGTCGATGATGAAGCGTTGGCCCACCTGGGTTTCGTGCGGCATCACGCCATGATGCGCATGGACCAGGAGGCCCTTGACGAAGATCATGTCCGTCATGATCGCTCCCGGATTGCGGACATGACGCGCATCGCCTGTACCGTTTCAGCGACGTCATGGGTGCGGATCAGCGCCGCCCCGCGCTCGACCGCCAGAAGGTGGGCCGCGAGCGAGCCGCCGAGACGCCGCTGCGGCGGCGCAGACGCAACAGACGCAATGAAGCGTTTGCGCGACGCCCCGACCAGCAACGGAAGCCCGAATTTCGCGAGTTCGCCGAGGCGCGCGATCACCGTCATGCTCTGTTCGGGCGTCTTGCCGAACCCGATGCCTGGGTCGAGGATGATGAGGTCGCGGCTAATGCCGGCGCGCGCAGCGATGTCCAGCGACCGCGTGAAAAAGGCCTGGATATCGCCGAGGATATCGATGCCGGGGTCGGCCGCCTCGCGGTTATGCATGATGATGACCGGAACGCGATGACGGGCAACCACGTCCGCCATTGCAGGGTCATGTTGCAGACCCCAGACGTCGTTCACGATGCCGGCGCCGCGGTCGAGCGCCCACTCGGCGACGCTCGCTTTCATGCTGTCGATCGAAACCAGGCGGCCGAGCCGGGCCACGACGGGAAGCACGTCGCCGAGCCGTTGCAATTCTTCTTCGACATCAACCGGTGAAGCACCGCCATAGGGACGGGTCGACTCAGCGCCGACATCGATCATGTCGGCTCCCTCAGCCACCATCTGCTCGGCATGGGCGACCGCCGCTGCGGGATCCAGAAACGCGCCGCCATCGGAAAAGGAGTTCGGCGTCACGTTCAAAGATTCCCATGATCGCCGGGCGCTGCGCCGACAGAAGCGGCACGAAGCGGAGCGCGCCGCTGGCGGCGCGCGCGGCCATACCCTCCGTAATGGTGGGGGAAACGGATATGGAATCCATCGAAGAATTGTTGCCGCCGTCTGTGTGCTGTCAAGCAAGCGCTTGATCCGGAAAAGTCGCACTTTTCGGACATGATCATGCGCAAGATCAAAGACGATCGAGCAGGAAGCAATTTCAAGCTGAACTCATCCCGCTGCGGGTGTTCATCCCTGCCGCAGATCGTGTTGAGATCAGTAGGAAATCATCAGCTGCAGCTTCTTTGCTTGTTCGACCCAGTTCCGCACCATCGGCACCGATGGCAGCACGCGCACCAGGTTGAGCTGCGCGTTCGCATCAGCCATCCTCTTGGCGAGATTGGCGGGATTGCGGTAACGCAACTCGTTCACGGTGTCGACGCCCGCCGCTTTGAGCAGTTCCGCATAGTCCTGCCCGACGCCCCTGATGCGCATACGATCGGCAAGGTTTGCGATGCCGAGAAGAATTCTTGGATCGATATCGATCCGCTTTGCCAAAATCTTTCGATCATTGGCGCGCTTCGCCGTTTCAAGCAGCCTGCCGGTGGTGCGGATGCCGATGCTCTTGAGCTTGACGCGAAGCTCGGGATCAACCAGCGACAAATCAGAAATGGGAAAGGTCATGATCGATTCACGCCGGCCAGCTGTCGCATCAGATGAACTGGGCAAGGCCGGGGATTGCGGCGACGATCTCATCGACCGTCTCGTCCCCGATTTTCTCGCGCGCATAGGTCATGATCTGCTGCGTGACACCTCTGATCTCGCCCATTCCAAGTCCCACTCCCATCAGACGGCTGCCCACTCCCATGATGCCGCTCATGCCGAACAGCGGTCCGCTTTCCGTCCGCGCGACGTCAATCGCCTCGTCAGCACCCGGCAAGCGGGCGATCAGGTGCTCCACCTTGTCGGTCGGACCTTCGGTGGCCAGGAAGTGCAGGATGATGGCAACGGCGCGCTGTGCGACCGATCGTTCAACGCCGACATTGGCGACAATCCGGTCGACAAGCTCGTCCATGGCCCCCTCGTCTGGCTTCGCCTTACCCAACAAAAAACATCTTTGGCGCCGCGACCAGCGCAAAACGCGGCGCCGCGAGAGATTGGCGGCATGTGTTGCAAATTGACAACGCCTACGTGGCTGCGCCAATGCAACGCTCGCGACGCGCGGCGCGCAGCCTTCACCGAGGCTCGCCTCGGGCGCCCCGCCTGACTATAAAGAGCGAGAACAGCCGGCCTGCTCTCGATCGGGCTCCCAGAGAAAGAAACGTCCTCGATTTAGGCGGGATAGAAAAAGTTTTATTTGCACCGGCGAAAACAGGAAATACTCGCGCACGGTTTTGCATGCTGCCCATCGGCGCGCCATCGTCGCTCTTCGCAATTTCGGGAAAAGGCTATCGAAATGTCAGACCTCGACCAGGTACTGTCTCACGTAGATGCGGAACTCGACAACAGCATCGCCCGGCTCTTCAAGCTGCTCGCCATCAAATCCGTTTCCACCGATCCTGCCTATGCAGACGAGTGCCGGACCGCGGCCTTCAGTGTGGCTGCCGATCTGTCGACCCTCGACTTCGCTGCCGAAGTCCACCCGACCGCCGGACATCCGGTGGTGCTCGCGAAGGCGGCAACTTCGAGCGCAAATGGGCGGCGGGGCCGGCGGCGAGCCGTGTTCTATGGGCATTATGACGTTCAGCCCGTCGATCCGCTGGATCTCTGGGAAACGCCGCCTTTCGAGCCGCGGATCGCCACGCTGGCGGATGGGCGCAAGGCTATCGTCGCCCGCGGCGCCTGCGACGACAAGGGGCAGGTGATGACGTTCATCGAGGCCTGCCGCGCGTGGAAGGCGGTGACCGGCTCGCTGCCCCTCGACATCACGTTCCTGATCGAAGGCGAGGAGGAATGCGGCTCGAAGAACCTGCCCGCGTGGATGGAAAGCCATAAGTCCGATCTCGCCGGCGACATCGCGCTCGTCTGCGACACCGGGATGTGGGACCCAAGGACGCCCGCCATTACTACCGCGCTGCGCGGCCTTGTCTATGAGGAGGTCAAGATCAAGGCGGCGGACCGCGACCTTCATTCAGGCCTGTTCGGCGGCCCGGCGCAAAATCCGATCCGCGTTCTCGCCAAAGTGATCGCCGCGATCCACAGCGCCGACGGCAAGATCACGATTCCAGGATTTTATGACGGCGTCACCGAGCTGCCCGAAGAGATCAAGAGGCAGTGGGCCGCGCTTGGCCTGTCGCCGGAAAAATTCCTCGGCCAGGTGGGCCTCGCGAAAGCTGCCGGCGAGACCGGGCGTCTCGTCATCGAGCAGATCGCATCGCGGCCGACCTGCGACGTGAATGGCATTTGGGGAGGCTATACGGGCGACGGCGCAAAAACGGTGATCCCGGCCGAAGCGACCGCAAAGGTGTCATTCCGCCTGGTTGGACGGCAGGACCCCGACAAAGTCCGGGAGAAATTCCGCGAATTCGTGCGCGCCCAGATTCCCTCCGACTGCAAGGTCGAGTTCAAGGGGCATTCCGGTACCCCGGCGGTCACGCTCGACTGGAGCTTGCCGCAGCTCGCCGCCGCCCGCGCGGCGCTGACCAGGGAATGGGGAACCGATGCGCTGCTGATCGGCTCCGGTGGCTCCATCCCGGTGGTCGGGGAGTTCAAGCGCATCCTCGGCATCGACACGCTGATGGTCGGCTTCGGTCTCGACGACGATCGCGTCCACTCGCCGAACGAGAAATACGACGTAAAGAGCTTCCATAAGGGCACGCGAAGCTGGGTCCGCATCCTTGCGGCGCTCGCGGCGTAAGTCCGGCCATTGCGGCCTGCTTTCTGCGCAATGCGCTCGCTCGTTCTATTGCGTCCTTCGTACTGCTCTATCTATGAAATACATCAACACCAGCGATAGCAGCGTCGTACCAACGACGATGTAGCCGAGGCGATCGAAATGTTGGAGGCTGCCGTCGGCACGCTGCGTCACGGTGCCGCCAGCGATCACCGAAGCGATGCCGCCGGAGAGTTGCTGCAGGGAGGCGCTGATCGCGTTGAAGGAGCCTCGTTTCGTCGGCTCAGGTATGGCCGACATCAGCGCCCGCGATGGAATCATCCGCGAGAATATTCCGACGAACATCACTACCGTGACAATGATGACCGTCAGCAGCGACACGTGGCCGAGGTGCGTGTAGATCAGCACCATGATGATCGTAACTACGGCACCGAAGGCAAAAGTCCTCAGATGACCGATCGCGTCGCTCAGTCGCCCGATCAACGGTCCTGTGAAGATGGTGAAGAAGCCTGATACGAGGTAAATGGTGGGCAGGTCGGACAGCGAAAGGCCGATATTGTTGACGGTGTAAACGCTGCCGAACGGCATGAGCATATACCCGCCAGTCGCCAGCAATGCCGTGGTGACGAAGGCTAGCACGAATTGCGGCTCGAAGATGGTGAGCTTCAGATGCCTCCAGGGGTTTTCCTGGTGCTTCAGCGTGAGATGGCCGGACACGGGCTTCATGTAGAAGGCAATGATCAGAGCGACCGGGGTTGCTACCAGGATGATTGCAAGGAATGTGATGTGCCACCCCCAGAGATTAGCGATGTAGAGACCCGCGGGGATTCCCAGGACCTGGCTCGCGGAAAACGCCGTCTGTACGATGCCCATCACGCGACCCCGCATCTCAAGGGCGAACAGGTCGGTGGCGATCGCAAGAACGATCGAGCCAATCACGCCGCCGAACAATCCGGTCACGATGCGGGCGGCAAGGAGCAGCGGATAATTGGGCGCCAGCGCGCACAGCGCAGTACCGACCAGGAAGCCGGCGTAGAAGAAGAGAAGAAATCGCTTGCGATCGAAGCGGTCGGCAAAGCCGGCGGCCAGCAGGCTGGAAGCGCCGGCGCTGAAAGCATAGGCCGACACGATCTCGCCGAAGCGCTGCGGACTGATGTCGAGGTCCGGCATGATGATCGCGCCGAGCGGCGATATGATCATGAAGTCGAGGACGATCGAAAATTGCAGGAACGCGAGAAGGGCAACCACGAACCTCTGGTAACCAGAGAATTTCGTCGGGGCGGCCTTCTTCGGTGCGACGGCAGCATCGCCGTCGCGAGCATTGATATCCGTCGTCATCAACCTCTCTGTCGTCATCAGTCCTCACACAGAGGGAAAGGTCAGGGGCGGAACCTGACGGATTCCGTTCAACCTGAAGGATTTCGTTCGATCAAGGTATTTCCGGTTATGCCTGCGCCACGAGTGGGCACGCCGCCGCGCTGCCGCGCACCGAAAGGAAATGCCGCCGCCGCATCGACAATCTCCCAAAAGCGTGGGGGTGAGCCTAGCGCGGTCGAAGGCCGGTGGGAACGGGCGCCCGGGCGCCTGCGACCGGATTTTCAAGGCAAGCCTCTTGTCGGGGGGCTCGCACGGTTGGACCGGCGATCGGATTCCGCCGAAAACGCCGCCGCGAGCCCTTCCAATCGCTTGGTCTCTCAGATCGCCTCTTAATCTTGCAGGCTGAGCCGGCTCGTCACGGTCCGGCCACGGACGTCATAGACGCGCGCGTAGACGACGCCCTCGCGCGCAACCTCGACGAACAAGGGTGCGGCAAGCTTGGCGCAGTAGAACTCGCCCATCGAGAGCACGAAATCGGCGCCAGCTGCATCCCAACCGACATGAAACTCCGCACCTAGCTCGACCTCGGCAGGATGCCGCGGCCCGCAAATGGCGACCTGCCACGGACGGCCGCCGGGCGGAGTTTCATGACGATCGACAAGCTCGGCGCGCAGGGCCTGCGCGGCCTGTTTGAACGCCAGTCCCCAGTAATCGATCATGTAGCGTTCGTCGGCCCCGCGCACGCCGCCCGCAATCATGTTGAAATGCGTGTATTGGTAAGGGTGCAGTCGCACCATCTCCCTGATCGGCAGAACGAGGCCGGCGGCGATGACGATGGCGGCGAAAGCAGGCCAGGGGGCACCAAGGCGCGACAGCTTCTCGATCAGCCAAGCGGCGGCGAGACCGCCCAGGACAGCCAGAGGCGGTGCCAGGAATACGAAGTGGCGAATGCCATTGTACATTGCCGGTCGCGTGACCACCGTAAGGGCGACCGGAAACAAGGCCGCGCAGACCAGAAGCACGAGCACTGCCCGCCGCCGCAGCCCTAGGTCGCGGCGACAGGCCGCAACTAACGCGCCCGCGGCACCGCCGATGCCGAGCAGCAGAAACAGCTCCGGTTCTTTGAGCATGAAAAGCCTGGGTACGTAATCGCGCGGCATGTCCGGAACGGGAAGCGCCACGCCGTCGAACATCTCCTTCCACGGCTTCTCGAAGAAATGCGAAAAATAGGCGACCGCCCGCAACGGATTGAGCGGCTCAATCACCGCCCACGGCCATACCAGGGCCATCACCGCATAGCCGAACAGCAGGGCCGGGGCGAGACGGACGGCGAACTGGCGAACGTGGAGAAATGCGAGCCGCGGCCCCGCGCGGTGGCTTTCCACGACGAACAACAGCGTGAGTGCCGCAAATGCGTTAATTGCCCCCAATCCGCCCAGCACGCGCGTCCCGAAGGCAAGTCCCGCGGCGCCCCCGACCATCGCCGAGGTGATGGGCGAAACCAGCGGATACTCTTCGAATGCGCGCACCAGCGCCAGCGTCAGAAACGCCATCGCAACGGCGAAAGGCGCATCCTTCGCGTTGATATACATGTTGCCGTAATAGAGGGGACAGGTCGCGAGCAGGGCGACCGTGACTGCCGCCGCGATCGGTCCGCCGACGCGACGCGCAAGCCGCCAAGTCACCAGAAGGCCGATGACACCGATGACGGCGCCAACCAGTCGCCTCGTCTCGAACAGGCTGAACGGCAGCACTTTGGCCGCCAGCGTCGCTATGAGATCGAAGCCGCCGCCATAGGCATAGAGATTGACGAAGGACAGCGCCCGGCGGTCGGTGAAGCCCGAGGAATAAAGGCGAAGCAGCAGCCCGCCATATTCTGCGTGGGTATAGTCATCCCAGCCCAGCCCGTAATCGCGAAAGGTGAGCGCGGCAATCACGCCAACCGCGACGATCGCGGCAAGCGCAAAGCCGTCGGCAATGCGCAAAGTCGAGCGCCGCAGCAGCCAAGACTTCATAGGCGAGTCCCGGGAATCTTGTCGCCTGCAGACCGGCGAACTGCACTTAGCATGGGCGAGCGCGTGGCGAACCGTTATCGGATTCTGACGATGAATGCGATCTTAACAGGCCATGATCTCGCATTGGACGCGCAGCCTGCCGAAAGCTAGCGCATGATCCCGTAAAGTTGCAGACTTTTCGGACAAGATCATGCGCAAAATCAACACGCATCCGTCGTCGAACGCAGTCCGCGACGGGTGCGCAGAACATAATCGAGCGGGAGGCGATTCAAACTGAACGCCTCCCGCCTAGCCAGCGTCGAGCCGCCGCATGTCTGCGAGAGACAACAGGTTCGATCGGCCGCGAGCGCGGCCACGGAGACCAGGACGCGAGCGAACGCCTGATCCGCCGGCATGGAGGGTACGCCCACGGTCGCCGCTGAGTTGCCCATGCTTGCGCCGCGTCATGGTGGCAGCGGCTTGCCATTGGTCTCGGGCAGGAAAGGCGCAGCGGCCAACCCGAGAAGGTAGACGATGCTGATGGTGATCGCGGCCTGGCTGTAGCCGCCGAGGTTTGCGATCAACGCTCCCGAAATCAGCGGCCCCACCCAGGCGATGAGCCGAGGGGCATTGAAGACGAATGCTGCCGCCGTTGCCCGCATCCGGGTCGGAAACAGTTCCGGAAGCCAAGCCGCCATCCAGGTGTATTGCCCGGAGGCGAACCAGCCGAGCGCAACGGCTGCGAGGAGCGCGATGCCAACATTGTTCGTCCCGACGAAGAGCACCGGCACCATCGCAAACGCCCCGAGGAAATAGAGCATCGCGATCCGTCTGCGGCCCCATTCGTCGGCGAGAAAACCGAACACGACGTAACCGCCGATCGACCCGGCATTGAAAACGAGTCCGCCGATCGCGGCCCATTGGGCGGCCGCCGGCCCACTCGCCCCCGCAAGCGAGGCGATATAGGGGGGCACCCAGGTCGAGATGCCCCAGAAACCCAGCGTCGTAGCGAACGACATCAGAAAGGCCAGCAGCGCGCGCCGGCGTCCTTCCGGATCGTGGAACAGATCGACCAGCGTGAACCGTGCCAGCGCCCGCTCGTGCGCCGGCAGTTCGGCACCACGCCTTTTGTGCAGGATCGCAGCGCGACGCCTGTCATTGACCCGCTCCCACAACGCCGATTCCGGAATGGCGGTGCGAAGCCACAGCGTCAACAAAGCCGGCAGAATGCCGAGCAGGAACATCACCCGCCACGCATTCGGCCCCATGGTTCCGATGTACACCCACGCGAGCGAGGAGACGAAAAAGCCGATGCCCAGTCCAACCTGCATGAGGCCGACACCGCGGCCGCGGGCGCGGTCCGGCCACAGTTCTGAGACGATCGAGGCCCCGGTGACCCATTCCGAGCCGATCGCCACGCCGACGAGAAAGCGGAGCAGCGCGAAGGAGGTCCAATCCCATGCCAGCGCACTCAGGCCGGTGACGAGCGAATAGGCAAGGATCGCAAGCATCATGGTGCGCTTGCGTCCGAAATAGTCGGCAATCACCCCGCCCAGCAGGCCGCCAATGCCCCAGCCCAGCAACGTGATTGCAATGATGAAGCCGGCATAAGCCGGGATCTGCGGGTACTGGCTGGGATCAAGCAATTGACGCAGCGCGACGCCGACCGTCAAAAACAAAGCGTAGGTCTCGTAGCCGTCGAAAAGCCACCCGAGATTGGACGCGAGCAGCGTATTCCATTGAGTTCGGTTGAGCGTCCGGTACCACGGTTGGGCGATAGCTTGGTCCGAGATCACCGCGCGCTCTCCATCGCTCCGTTTCGATTTGGATGTAAGGCAGCTTATTCGTACTTAGAGCGGGCGGCAAACCCGTCGCGCGTTGCCGCGGCCAGCGACCCGCAGACGCAAAAGCTGTTTGCAATCAAGCCGACTTGCGCCCGCTCGCCGGCACGAGCCGACCGATCGCATCTTCCGCCGACATGACATCGCCGAAGAATAGCACGAAATTATCGAGCGTCGCGGCGTGCTCCTGGTCGCTTGCCGCGGCATTGGCGTCGGTCAGCATGATGACGCGGTAATCGAGCATCATCGCGTCCCGGGCCGTCGATTTGCAACACACATTGGTCGCCGTCCCGGCGATCAGCAAGGTCTCGATTCCGCGGCTTCTCAGTTGCGGATCGATGTCGGAGGAGCCGGGAATGAAAGCGCTGTACTTGATTTTCTTGACCCGCAGATCGCCGGGCTGGATGTCCAGCGCCGGATAAAGCCTGAACCCTTCGGCACTCTCATTGAGGCTCGCAAGCCGCAGCGCGGCGCGTTCCGGCGTCAGCTTGTAGCGGTGGTGGTTACCCCAATGTTCGAGCGCGCCTTTGGAAGTCGTTTGTATCCACACGACGTGCCCGCCTGCATCGCGCATGTGCGAGGCGATACGATTGATGGCTGGCACGATTTCACGGGCAAGCGGGATTTCGGCCGGAAAGCCTGCAGCAACAAAGTGGTTCTGCATGTCCACCACAATCAATGCCGCGCGCGCCGCGTCGATGGTATCGTGAGTTGACACCCTGTCATGACGCAGGGCGATTTGCTCCTTGAGCGCGTCGGATATCGAATATGTGTGCATCACTTGAGCCCAACCTAAGCCGGATTGCGTGAAGCTAATCCAGGTCCCGGCCGAATGGAACGCCGGGCACGCTGGCTCCGAGCGTGGCCTTATCGAAACGTCCCGTGCGGTGCAGGTCCACGGCGCATCGCGAACCGGCGGGTGACATGCCCATTTCGTTGGCGGCGATGTCGAAGTGGGCACATTGCGTAACACGGACGCCTTCCCCCCTTCGGCTCGAAGTGGCCCTCCACCGGTTTTCTTAGCCCGCGAACCGCGCTAACCTGTCGACGCCGCGCAACGATCGCGTCCGATCGGTGGACCACTCGCGGATGGTCAAGGGCGGGAACTCCGGTGCCGGCGGCATCGGTCGACTTCAAACTGCTTTTCCAAACACGGAGGGTGTCATGAAACTGTGGGCGCAGGTCGTAGCGCTGAGCCTGCTCGGCGCTTTCAGTATTTACAACGCGCAGCCGGCGGGCGCCGTCGAATTGACGATCTTCCTCAATCAAGCAACCGAATCCGGTGTCCGCGAGCTTGCGGCGGCTTTCGAAAAGACGACCGGCAACAAGGTCAATGTCAGTTTCCAGGGCGGCGCCGCTTTGAACGAGAAGATCAACAACGGTGAAGGCGATCTCGCGTCGCTGGGCCTCCAGCAGTTCGAGCCTTATGTCAAAAGCGGAAAGATCGTTCCCGGCAGCGTGGTCGAATATGCCCGTGTCGGCAACGGCGTCGCGGTGAAGGCCGGGGCGCCGAAGCCTGACATCTCCACCCCGGAGGCGTTCAAGGCGGCCATGCTCAATGCCAAGTCAATCGGACATAGCAGTCAGGGGACCGGCCCTTACAACACCACCCTGTTCCAACGTCTTGGCATCTACGATCAGATCAAGGACAAGATCAAAATCATCCAGGGCCGCCCCAATGTCGCCCAGTCCGTTGCGACGGCGGTGGCGGAAGGCGAAGTCGAGCTCGGAATCCAGCAAACGAACGTCATCCAGCCGTTTCCGGGAACGGTGTATCTTGGACCGCTGCCGGCCTCGCTCATGCAGTATGGCGAGTTCGGCGTCGGCCTGCTGACGGGATCGAAGCATCCTGAGGAGGCGATGGCGTTTATCAAGTTCATGACCGACCCGGCGAATGCGGGGCTGCTCAAGAAGGCCGCGATGGAACCGGCCAACCCCTGACGCTAGCGCTTGCCGTTTCGCGTGACGAAACGCCGGCTCTCAATTACCGAAGGGCCGGCGTCCTCTTTTGACGGTGCATGCCCAATCAGGAGATTTACATGAAAGCGGTCGTAACATCCCGTGTCGCCCGGCTCGCAGGCCTCGCACTCGGCCTCGCGCTCGGGTATGCCCCGGGCATATCTCCCGCCGTATCGGCGACCGCGAATGGGCCGGCCGCTTTGGCCTTGGCCTCCTCGCTGGCCTCGACCTCCTCGTTGCACAGCTCCTTTGACAAGCGCGCGCTCGCGCGCCTGTTCGCCGGGAACAGCAACATCAGCTTCCCCCCGAACAGAAAGATATCGGTCAATGTGGACTCGATCGTTTGTCGCGTCAGCAATGTCGATATTACCGAGCGCAGCTGCGAGCTCACCTTCCTGACCGGAAAACGCACCATTCACGCGCGCGCGGCAAACGAACTTTTCGCCACGCTCGCTGTAGCCGGCGTCATGGCCGAGGGCGCCGCCGGCTCGATGGTCGTGAGCATCAGCAAACTTGAATGCACGATCGATCCGAACATCATCAAAGAGAAAAACGGCGGCGGCGCCGACTGCAACTTCATGCCGGGGCAATGAGGGAAGGCAACAGAACGCCGAACACAGCGCGTCTTTTCTCTTCCATCCGGATCGGCCCCATCGGCTTGCGTTATCCGGCCCCTCAATGTCGGTAGCAGTCATTGTGCGAGCACAGCCGACCCGCATTGTGCAGGCCAGTCCGGAGGCGATCGAAGCGGCGCGCGCCGTCCTCGCGGCGGGCGGCCTCGTGGCGTTTCCGACCGAGACCGTCTACGGCCTCGGCGCCGACGCCACCAACGATGCCGCGGTAGCTCGGCTTTATGCCGCCAAGGAGCGGCCGTCGTTCAATCCGCTGATCGCTCACATCGCCAAACTCGAAGACGCACGCCGCATCGCGATTTTCGATGATGTCGCGCTCGATCTCGCGCGCGCGTTCTGGCCCGGGCCGCTGACGCTGGTGTTGCCCAGCATTGCGGATTCCTCCGCGAGCGGGAAGGTCGGCGCGCTGGCGAGGGCCGGTCTCGACACGGTCGCGGTCCGGGTGCCCCGCCATCCCGTGGCGCGCGCGCTTGTGAACGCATTCGGCCGGCCAGTGGCGGCCCCGTCCGCAAATCGTTCGGGCCGCGTGTCGCCGACATCGGCCGCGCACGTCCGCGCCGATCTCGACGGGCGGGTCGATCTTATCATCGATGGCGGTCCGACCGTTATCGGCCTCGAATCGACGATTCTTTCCTGCGTTGGCGATGTGACCCTCCTACGGCCCGGCGCCCTGCCCCGCGAGGACATCGAGCACCGGCTTGGCCATGCTGTCACCGCGCCGGCCGTGCCTTCCCAAGGCGCCTCCGTGCCAGCTCCCGGGATGCTTGCCTCCCATTACGCGCCGCGCGCAACGCTTCGCATCAATGCGCGATCGGTTCGGGCCGGGGAGGCGCTGTTGGGTTTCGGGCCGGACCTCCCCGAACAGGCAGGGCTTGCACGGGCGGTGCTGAACCTGTCCACCAGGAGCTCGCTCGAGGAGGCGGCGGCCAACCTGTTTGCCCACCTGCGCGCACTCGATGCCACCGGGGCTGATACCATCGCCGCGATGCCTGTTCCGGAACATGGACTTGGCACCGCCATCAACGACCGGCTACGCCGGGCCGCGGCGCCGCGCGGGTGAGTGGCCACGTGCGAGACGGCCAATGCCCTTCGACGAGGTTCACAAGGAGAGATGGGATGTTCGACAAGATCGCATGTTTGCTGCTGCTGGCCGTAGGCTTGGCCGACCTCGGGGGTACCGCTGTCTCGGCAGAACTCAAAGAGCTGCCGCCCGGACCCAATCGCGAGCTGGTCGCCCAGCAGTGCCAATCCTGTCACGATATCGACAATGTTCTTGGCGGCGCCGGAGCCACGCGGGAAGCGTGGGACGGCGCAATCGATCAGATGGTCAGTTTCGGCATGATGGTGACGCCGGAACAGCGCGCCATGATCCTCGAATATTTGGCGACCTATTTGGGCCCGAACGCCGCGAAGTAGTCCTCACCAGAATTCGCCCGCTTGTTGCGAATTCACGTTGTGAACGAATTGGCTGCCAACCCGGTATCCTTACGTACGGTACCGCAGTACGCTCCCACCACCAGCGAGGATCGACATGCGACGGCGGGATTTCGTTTTGGGACTTAGCGGGACAGCCTCCTTCTGCACCCGCGAAGCGTACGCGCAACAGCAGGGCCGTATCCGACGCGTCGGCGTGCTGTCTCCTTTACCTCCCAGCGACGATTTCGCGAAGGCGCTCATCGCCGCTTTCATGCGCGGACTTTCGGAACTGGGTTGGTTTGAAGGCCGCAATCTGAGAATGGATTTCCGCCGGGTCGCTGGCGACGTTGACCGTGTTGGCGTTTACGCGAAGGAACTGGTCGAACTGCAACCTGATGTCATTTTGGCCGACTCAACTCCGCAAACCGCTGCGCTCCAGCATGAAACCCGCTCGATTCCGATCGTGTTCGTGCTGGTTTCCGATCCGATCGGTTCTGGTTTTGTCGCCAGCCTTCCCCGTCCTAACAGCAACATTACGGGTTTCATGGTATGGGAGCCAACGTTGGCGGGAAAGTGGCTCCAACTGCTCATCGAGCCTCGCCCCTTCAATCAAGCGGATTGCGGCAATATTCAATCCCGATACCGCGCCCTACATCACCTCATATTATGCGCCGCACATCGAGGCGGCAGCCCGAGCACTCGGTGTAGAGCCGATCCGGGTTCCGGTGCGCCACGATAATGAAATTGAAGGGGTCATTGTCTCACTCGGACGGGAGCGGAACGCTGGTCTCATTGCAATGCCGGATGCCTTCACGATGGCCCATCGCGCGCAAATCATTGCTCAAACAGCTCGAAACAAAATTCCTGCGATTTATTTCGAATCCGCGGTTGTCCGAGAGGGCGGGCTTGTTTCCTACGGCGCAGACACGCAGGATATTTATTATCGTGCCGCCTCATACGTGGATCGCATTCTGCGCGGCGCACAGCCAGCAGACTCCCCGTTCAGCTCCCGGTGACATTCAACATGGCTCTGAACCTCAAGACCGCGAAGGCGCTTGGCATCGAGGTTCCGACGGCGACACTGCTGCGCGCCACCGAGGTTATTGAATAGGAGATGCCCATGCGGAGACGCAATTTCGTTGCAACTCTTGGCGGAATTGCCGCCGCGCCGATTGCGTTTCCGTTCCCAGCGCACTCGCAACAGCGTAATCGGGTGCCACGCGACGAGAGCGGGATGTGGTCAGCTTGAACGCATTACGTTCAATTGCCGTTGATTTTGCGTGACCTTGGAGAAGTCATCCGAGCCCCTCCCGGTCCTCAGGTCTGGCTGCTGCGACGGTGATCCCCACAGGATTTGTCAAGCGGCGCCGGGAGAGTACAGTCGCATCGGCAAGTTCCGCCGCCTGCGAGCAGCGCATGTCCTCTGAGCCTCCGCCGACAGGTGGTCCGCTATCTCTACGCCTCCCGCCGAACCAGTATATCGGCCGCTCGGTGCCGCGGCTCGAAGACCCGCCTCTTCTCACCGGTCGCAGCGCCTTCGCCGGTGACATCTCCTTCCCGCGCCAACTCCATATGCGCATTGTTCGCTCACCAATTGCGCATGGCCGCATTCTCTCCGTCGACACCAGCGGGGCGCGGGCCGCGCCCGGCGTGTTCGCAGTGTGGACCGCCGCCGACATCGCCGACCTGCCGCCGATCGATTTCCGGGAGGGCCGGATCGAGCGGCTCGAACCCTATCGTCAGCCCGTGCTCGCGAAAGAGCGGGTGCGTTACGTCGGTGAGCCGGTTGCCGCCGTGTTTGCCACCGACGCCTATATGGCAGAAGATGCCGCCGACCTCATCCAAATTGAGTTCGAGGACCTCACACCGCTCCTCGAAGCGGATGCGCCGCCCGGCGAGTTCGTGTCGGGCCGGAGCACCGAGGCCGCTATCCTGCGCCAAGGTTATGGCGACATCGACGCCGGCATGGCGCACGCTCATGCCATCATCGAACTCGACCTTTCCGTTGGTCGGCACAGCGGCGTGCCGCTCGAGACGCGGGGTGCCATCGGCCGCTACGATGCGCGCCGCGACATTCTCGAATTGTACGGCGCCGCCAAAGTGCCCCATCGGGTGCGCGATCTGCTTGCGCTCATGCTGGGGCGGAGCCTCTCCTCCATTCACGTCCACAGAATCCGATGTTGGCGGCGGCTTTGGCGTCCGCGGCGAGCTTTATCCGGAAGACGTGCTCGTGGTGCTGGCCGCACTGCAATTCTCACGCCCCGTGAAGTGGATCGAAGATCGCCGAGAGCACCTCGTCGCAGCCAATCATTCGCGCGAGCAGCGCCACAAGAATCCGCGCCGGCGTCGATGCGGATGGCACCATCGTCGCCCTCGATGACGAATTCTGGCACGACCAAGGCGCCTATGTGCGCACCCATGCGCTGCGCGTCGGCACCATGATCAGCGGTATCCTGCCCGGCCCTTACCGCCTCCCGGCCTATCATTCGGTCGGCCATTTTCGCCTGACCAACAAGACCCCGGCCGCGACCTATCGCGCGCCCGGCCGTTACGAGACCACCTTCGTCCGTGAGCGTCTGATCGAGGCAATCGCCTATCGGCTCGGTCTCAATTCGATCGAGGTCCGCCGCCGCAATATCATCACCCCGGCGGAAATGCCGTTCGTGCGGCCGCTCGAAGTGCTGGGCGAGGAGGTCGAGTACGACACCGGCGACTATTTCGGCCTGCTCGAGCGCGTGCTTGCCCGCCTCGAATGGAAGCAACTCACGACCGAGCTGGCGGCGCGCCGCGCGTCCGGGGAGCTCGTCGGCGCAGGCGTCGCCATGTATGTCGAGAAGAGCGGCCTCGGCCCGTCCGACGGGGTGAAGATCACGGTCGATCCGTCCGGCACGGTCGAGGTTGTCACCGGGGGCGCGTCACTTGGTCAGGGCTTTGAGACGGTGATCGCGCAGGTGGCAGCGGAGACGCTTGGGGTCGACTATCGCAAGGTGCGGGTCATCCATGGCCAGACCGACCGAATCGAGTTCGGTCTCGGGGCTCACGCTTCGCGCGCGACGGTGATGAGCGCGTCGGCGACGCGGGTCGCCGCGCTCGCGGTGCGCGATAAGGCGCTCGATATGGCCGCACAGCTGATGCAAGCCGCGGCGCGCGATCTCGACATCATTGATGGCGACGTGGTGCGCCGCGACGGCACCGCTTCAATGCCGCTCGGCGCGGTTGCCGCCGCATTGATGCCGGGGTCGCGCGCGCGCAACGATCGGACCCCCGGACTGGCGGCAGAGGGGTGGCATCATACCCGTCATCAGGTCTATCCCTACGGAAGCCACGCGGCGGTCGTGAGCGTCGACTACGATACTGGCGGCGTTACCATCCTGCGTTACGTCATCGGTTACGACATCGGGCGTGCCATCAACCCGATGCTTGTAGAGGGCCAGATCATGGGCGGTTTCGCCCAAGGCTTGGGCGGGGCCCTGCTGGAGGAGTTCAGCTACAGTCCGCGCGGCGACCCGCTCGCGGTTACGTTCGCCGATTACCTGATGCCGACGGCCCGGGAGGTGCCGGCGCTGGAAATCATCCTGCGCGAGGATTTTCCGACCACACTCAATCCGCTCGGACTGAAGGGAGCGGGTGAAAGCGGCATCAACGCCGTCGGTGCCGCGATCGCTAATGCAGTCGAAGACGCGATCGGGATGCCCGGTTCGATCACGGAATTGCCAATAACACCGTACCGATTGGCTGAAATTCTCTCCCGCAAACCTCGGCTGAGCTGACCCGCTCGCGTGACGACGCGGTGGCCATTCCCGGGATAATCGCGAGCGCAGGTAACATGTTCGTGTTCGCGGGGCGTTAGGAGATCACAGCCTCGTCAGCCACCGAGTTCCCGTTCGCATAGCGTTCATGCCGACGGAACTTGAGAGTTGCTCTCCATGTTTAATCGAGCATGAAAAAGACGGCCACTGAATATCGAGAATTCGCGGACCAGTGTGTCGAACTGGCAAAACGCGCCAAATCGGAGCGCGAACGGAACGTGCTCGAACATATGGCGCAGACTTGGCAAAAACTTGCCGAAGATGCGGAGCGGGCGGTAAAAATGTAGATCGCAATTATGGCGACATCATACGGAACTGGCGCCGGGGTCCGTTTGCTGCGCCTTTTCTTCAGCGAGGCGGAACCAAGTCTGCGCCATTTGCATGAAGATAGCGCGGGTGCGCTCATCCGTGGCCGCGGTCGCCATTTTCAAACACTCTTCGGCGAAGCGACGGTACTGCTCGGACTTCTCCATTCACCACTTCCCCCGGGCTGTCTGCGCAACGCGGGGACGCCAATGTCGTTCCAGGCAGCGAAAAAAAGCTGAGTGGATGAAAAGAGTGACATCGCTGTCAGCCCGGGGCCTCGGCTTGCGGTCATTTCTCCCCCTCCGCTCCCGTTCCGGTATATGTTCCCTCATACCCTTTGTCGCCAGGTGCGCCAGACGTGAGATGCCAGCCGGGCGCCTCGCGAAGCGGACAGGGATCGGGAGGAGACCGCGAGATGTTGGATGTCGCTAAGCCGCGCCCGGGAGAGCGCGCGGTTCACAACATGCCCAAGCAGGACCTGCGCGCCTGGCTCGCGCAGATGCAGGAAGCCGGCGAACTCGTCACCGTCACCGGGGCCGGGCGCGACGAGGAGATCGGCGGCATCGTCGACATTTACCAGCGCACCATGGGCGCGCCGGCGGTGATGTTCGACGACGATTCCCGGATTTCCGACGCGGCCACCGCGTCGTCGCGAACATTCTCACCTCGGTGCGGCGCATCAATCTGACGCTTGGCCTGCCGGCCGACAGCAGCGAGATGGACCTTGTGCGCTATTGGCGCAACTACATGAAGAATACCGAGACCATTCCGCCCGTCACGGTCGACGGCGGGGCGCTGATGGAGAATGTCGCCACCGGCGACCGACATCGATATCCTCAAAATCCCGACGCCGAAATGGCACGAGCATGATGGCGGCCGCTACATCGGCACCGGCTGCATGGTGATCATGCAGCACCCCGACACCGGCTGGATCAATTACGGCGCCTACCGCATCCAGGCGCAGGACCGCAATCGTCGCCTCGATCATGACGTCCAAGGGCAAGCACGGCAACTTGATCATGCGGCGCTGGCACGAACTCGGCAAACCGTGCCCGATCGCCGTGGTGTGCGGCATGCATCCTGCGCTGTTCATGGTGGCCGGGCATCGAAATTCCCTATGGCAAGCAACGAATACGAAGCCGCCGGCCGGCTGCTCGGGGAGCCTGTCGAAGTCATCATCGGGCCGCAGACCGGCCTGCCGATCCCGGCGCATGCCGAGATCGCGTTCGAGGGTTTCGTGCACCCCGACGATCTCGTCGACGAAGGCCCGCTCGGCGAGTGGACCGGCTACTACGCCGGCGGCACGAAGCGCGAGCCCGCGATCCGCATCGCGACGTTCTGGCATCGTAACGATCCGGTGCTGCTTGGCGCGGTGCCCGGCATGCCGCCCAATGATGACACCTTCTACCGCGGCACCTATCGATGCGGAGCGGTGTGGAATCAACTGGAGGCCGCCGGCATTCCGGAGGTGAAAGGCGTTTGGTCGCATGAGGCGGGCGGCAGCCGGCTTTGGCTTACCGTCGCCATCAAGCAGATGTATGGCGGTCATTCCAAGCAGGCCGGCCTCATCGCCTCGCAGTGCCACGCGGGAGCTTATGCCAATCGATGGGTCATCGTGGTCGACGACGACATCGACCCTGCCGACATGAACGAGGTGATCTGGGCGATGTGCACCCGTTTCGATCCGCGCGAAGATATCGAAGTGCTGCGTGGCTGCTGGAGCACGTCGCTCGATCCGATGGCTTACGGCCCCGACGATCCCCGCAACGCCCGTGTCGTCATCGACGCCTGCAAGCCGTGGGCGCGACGCGACACTTTCCCCATCGAGGCGCGTTCGAGCAAGGAACTCGACGCCCGCATCCGCGCGAAGTTCGCGAAATTCCTGCCCAAGGGTGCGTGACCCGCAGCGCGGCACCAGGAGGAGCGCGCAGGCGAGGGCCATCGGTTGCTCGGAGCGGCCGCTCGCACATCGCCTCGGTGTGCCGGATGGGCCGGCAACGGTGCCGGTAAGTCGACGCGTGCAGGGCTTCTCGTTATTTGCCGCGAAAACCGCAGCATGTTTTCCAGCAGCCTGTCCGGCCCAGGCCAGTCACCAGATCAGAACTCCGGTTTGTCTGCCCGCGGGACGATGGCATCCTTTGCGACATAGGTCGCACGCAAATTCTCGGCGCATACATTTTCCGGGATTGCGGACGAGGCGCGCCGATACGTCACGCTCGCGGACCACGGCATCGTGAAAACACCTTCATCGTCAACCCTGAATTCGAGCTGCAACCCTTTGCCGCGATAATCAGGGTCAATAGCCACTCTGGAATCGCCTCCCCCAAGGAAAATCAAATTCTCCTTGAGGCCACGGTCTTGCCCTTCTTTCGCGGCTTCGTAATCGATCAGCCGATACCGCTCGACCACGTGCAAGGCATCAGTGTGCGGCGTGCCGAACGGGTCGATCATGGCAAATGGCCCGATTTTGATCCCGACGGTGTCTATCACCAGCGTGTCTCCTTCGTAGCGGCCGACGAAGTCGCCGTACCAGGATGGCGAAACGTGAGGCGAATGAGACGCGTTCATCCGTACGCGACGGACTTCATGATCGAAGTCATACAGCATCGTGATCTGGTCCGGCTGCTGGAGCAGCGTCATTCCAACATCTCGAAAAACATAGGGCAGCCCCTCAGGCCAACACTGGTTGCGCGGGTCCGCAACGGTCATCCCGCCTGCCTCGCTTTCCCCGTGCTTCTTCACTTGCGCCGCCGCCCCAGGCTTCAGGACCGGATTGGCGTAATCGCCCACATGCCGGGCGGCACTGCTCACAAGCGGGGCTTTGGCAGCCGGCAAAGGACGGCCGTCGACATCGAAGAGCTGTCTCCGCCGCGCCGTGTTTGTCACCGGGCCGGGGCCTGAGAGTGGCGGCTCGATGCCGAGGTATGGCTTCGTCCAGACGCCCGAGAAATCCGGGACAGTGTTTTGCATACCGCGCCCCGTTGAAACATTTGTAGGGTCCGCCGTTTCCCCGAAGGAGGGCGTGCCTGTCGCGGAAGCGAGTGCCACCAATAAAAGGAAATCGCGGCGCATACTCATGCTCATCTCCGTTTTTTGTTCGCAGTGTGCCTCCCGCGGATGCATATAACACCTTAGCAATTCCGTAATCGGTCCGCTCGGATTTCCCCGCCGCCAATGGAGCGTGAGCAACTGCTGCCTTTATCAAGCCCAGGAAGATCGATGAATAGATTGGCCCTGCGCTTCTGCTCATCATTGAGCGTGCCATAGAATTTCTTGCCCGCAAGCTTGAGCTTGCGGGCGCCTCCTAACACCGTCTCAAGCGCGGCCAAAGCGGCGCCACGATTTCGATGCGCCGGTCGGATCAATCATCTCGCCAGTCCTTGGCTCTTAACAGGAGGGCAACTGCCTCTAGGGGGCTCGAAGACAAGCTGCAAACCGCGGCACGTAGTTTCCATCAAAAAAACGAGAGGGCACAGATGAATGCGAGACGCTTGTTGCTTGATCGGTGCCGGTCTATTGAGCATTTCCGCTCTAATGCCCTCGGCGCACGGCGCGGAAGACGTGGCTCAAAACGGCAGGCCTGTCACGATTACGCAGTTCTTTGCGGGGCCGGACGGGTAGACCCATGCCGAGGAGATCGAGGTCAATTTTGCTCCGGGCGGTAGTGCGTATAACCTGCTTGCCAATTCTGGCGCGCAGCTTCGCCGCACGCCGCGCGGCCGCGAGAACGACTATCACACGGCCTCACGCCGCCAATATGTGATCACCTTGAGCGGCCACGCAGCTCTCGTGTTATCCGGAGGACAAACGATTCAGGTCGGACCTGGCAGCATCGAATTGGCGGACGACCTCACCGGCAAGGGTCACATTACCAGAACAGTCGGGACCGAAGATCGCGTGGTCATTGTTATCCCCGTTTCTGGTCCAGAGCCGACCGAATCGCGCATCGCTGTGTGCCAACGCGCTCACCAAGCTCCGACGCAAGAGGTCATCATGGAATGGCATCGCCTGCCAGAAGCGCTTGACACCAAACGCCCCAACAGAGAAACCCCGCAGTCGGTCTTCGGCAGATCATAGGCGAACCCGGCTGACTCAGGACGGGTTGTGGTACAGAGGTCATCGGGTTCGGAAGGGCAGGTCATCAGGGCAGCTTGAGAACAACCTGCCGGGACCCGGGTTGGAAACGAAGCTACGGAGCGACGGGGTTCGGGTCCTCGTCAAAAAGGGGAGGATGGCATGGGACGGAGGGTGTGGACATTCAGTCTCGTCGTGATGAGTGCGTTGACCGTAGTGCCTGGGCTCACGGCAGAGATGCCGTCGCGCAAGCCAGGCTTGTGGGAAATCCAGGCGAGCTTCCAGAACCGTAATGGTCCCGCCCAGGCGATCCAGCAATGCACTGACACAGCAACCGATGAAGCGCTCCAATCAAATGCTGGCCAATTTGGCACCCAGCGGACCTGCTCCAAGCGCGACGTGAGCCGGTCCGGCAATACCGTTACGATCGATTCGACTTGCACCGTCGCCAGCCGTACCACGACCTCGCACACCGTCATAACCGGGGATTTCAATAGCGCCTATACGATGACCATAACGACCCAGGCCGAAGGGACACCGGGTGGCGCTCGGACGACTACGATGTCGGCCAAATGGCTCGGTCCCTGCGCGGCCGACCAGAAACCCGGCGACATGATTGTTGGCGGCCGTAAGTTCAACATCAACGATGCAAGCGGCCTGGCTGCCCCACGCGCTCCAGGCGCTGCTACCCCACCCACCGCGCCGCCACGGTAGCCGCCTTGCATAGAGACCCTCTCCGCATTTCTGGATTCGGAATTCTTCAGGTTCGCGAGCCCGGCCGATCTCGTCGGAGAGGAATCATGGCGTGGGGGAGGCCGCGGTTTGGGATTACTCTTCTCGCAGCGTTTTGGGTTCGAATCTGACCACGTAGGCATATCGAACAGTCGAGCTGTTGAACTTGCGACGGCCAATGCGGCTACGCAGCTTCCGCGGTGTCAGTCAGCCCGCGTTTTCGCGCCGCAACGGCGAAACCACTCTGGCAGGAAGTCCCGACCTCGATCCGAAAGCCCAGTCTCTCTAGAACCGAAACGAGTTGGCATGGGTCCGCACACGACTCAACCCATACGACCAGCAAGCCGGCCGGAGCTAGAAAATGCACCAGCCAGTCCAACGTCGTTTCAAGTGCTTTGATCGAAATGCCTGGCTGTCCTACAACAGCGACATCGTACTGATCGCGCCGAAGACCACAGATGGCGGTCGTCATTACCCGGTTGAACCCGCGCCGGTGGAAGTCAGAAAGGCGATCTGGCGCTTTGGATCCGGCGAGCAATATCCGCTGTCGCTTCGAGCAGTGCGCAAGCTCGATCACGGTGTCGATAATTTGCTCATTCGCATGCGGTGTCGTGATCTTTTTCATGACGGGTCACCGTCCTGATCAGTAATATCGTAAAGAAGAAATGCTATGCGGCGCGGCGTAAATCAGCTTGCTTGTGGACGATGGCGTGAGCAGCCGCGGAGGACCTACTGCTCATGTCCAACTCAAAAACACCAGGGATCATGACGATGGCCTCGGGGCGATGGCCGTTTTCGAACATCGCAAACTTCAGGGCTGCAGTCCGATCGACAAAAATACCTCCCTTCAGGCCGCTTTTGTCCCGAACAACCCAATGACCCTGGCTGTCTTTCCCGATGAGAAAAAGAGGGGACACCCGTTTCGATTCACTTGGAGGCTCGCCTTTGTACATGACACGTTCCTTTCTTTTTTTGATCGTGGTGGACGCTCTGGTGTGATGATCCCGGCCGACCATGGCTCCTTCCAGTCGATGGCTGTGGGTCGCGTTTTGTTAAACATCAGCTAAACTGCGGTTTCGTATTTAAAGTCGGCGAGGAGGTCTTCGTGTTTCAAGTCGCCCACCGCGACGACTCTCAGGTGGCGCTTAGCCGGATATTGTGATTACGAAATATGGACAAGGCCTTAAAAAATCGAGAGGGAAGACATGCGCCAGACAAAAGCGTTTTATAGGAATTCCGAGGGAGCTTTATAAAGGCAGCGCTTACACCGAGAGTAGTTTTTCCATTTCGAATTTTCGCAGGCGCGCGGTTATTGGTGGGCGAACGATTGAGGGGACCCCGATGAACAAGTGGTATCTGACTTCCATCTTCATCCTCAATTCTGAAGTGGTTGTCGCCATTCGAGCGCGTGGACAAGGGCGCCATGATGCGGCCGGGAAATATCGCCCCGAGGAGCACTAAATGCGTGGTCCCTGTCCGAAATGGCAGGCAAAGCACGCGGAATATTGAAGGCTAGGAGTTCATGCGAATATCCAAAAAAAGGGTCGGGCAGACCGGAGGGGTATCTACAAAATGTTTTTTGGTCTAAGGCACTAAAATCATTAAAACTTTGGATTTTAGTTAATTTTCACGCTTATGCGAGCGCCCCGGATTCTTTATGAGAATCCTATGCGCTTGGTCTGTGACTCCTCTCGAATTCCTATGCGACAAGTGGCAATTCAGAGCTGCACGCACGGGACGCAGCGCTTTCCATCTTCTTGATTTGGCTCAAAGCGCAAGGCCCTCGCGAGGCGCTCGCTTGGCCACAATGCGCGCATGCTGCAAGGAATTCTCTGATGCTCGACGTGGTGCTGCTGGCCCTTGGGTTCGGCTTTTTCATCCTGTCGGTCGGTTACGTCTACGCATGCGACCGGCTCTAGGAGAACATCATGATCTTCGACTATTCGCTCGCCGCCCTCGTGACCGCAGGGCTGATGATCTATCTCACCTACGCTCTGCTCAAGCCCGAGCAGTTCTAAGGGCACGCGACCATGACTTTCGTCGGCTGGATTTAAATCGTCCTGTATTGCGCAATCGTCGTGGCGATAACGCCGTTCCTGGGCGGCTACATGACGCGCGTATTTAACGGCGAGCGCACATTCCTGTGGCCGGTCCTGCGGCCGGTCGAGCGCGCGCTGTATGCCGCTGGCGGCGTCGACGAAGAACGCGAACAGCACTGGTCGTCATACGCGATCGGAATGCTGTTCTTCCACGTCGGCGGCTTTCTCATCCTCTACGCGCTCATGCGTTTACAAGGTGTGCTGCCGTTCAATCCGGCTGACCAGTCGGCGGTCGCGCCCGACCTGTCCTTCAATACGGCGATCAGTTTCATCACCAACACGAACTGGCAGGCCTACGGCGGCGAAAGCACGATGTCTTATCTCGTGCAGATGCTCGGGCTGACTCACCAAAACTACCTTTCGGCGGCGACCGGCATCGTTCTCGCGGTGGTACTGATCCGGGGATTCGCGCGCGCCTCAATGAGGACCGTCGGCAATTTCTGGGTCGATGTCACCCGCTGCACGCTCTACATCCTGATGCCGATCTGCATCCCGGTTGCGCTGTTTCTGGTTTGGCAGGGCATACCTCAAACGCTCGGCCCCTATATCGATGCAACGACGCTCGAAGGCGCCAAGCAGACCATCGCGGTCGGGCCGGTGGCGTCGCAGGTCGCGATCAAGATGCTCGGCACCAACGGTGGTGGCTTCTTCAATGCCAATGCCGCGCACCCATTCGAGAACCCGACGGCGCTGTCGAACTTCGTGCAGATGATCTTGATCTTCGCGATTGGCGCCTCGCTCACCAATGTGTTCGGGCGAATGGTCGGCAACCAGCGTCAGGGCTGGGCGATCCTGACCGCCATGGGCGTGTTGTTCATATCGGGCGTGCTCGTCTGCTACGCCGCGGAAGCGCACGGCAACGACATCCTTGATGCCATGGGACTCAGCGGCGGGAACATGGAGGGCAAGGAGGTTCGCTTCGGCATTGTCGCCTCTGCGTTGTTTGCCGTTATCACGACGGCAGCCTCATGTGGCGCCGTCAACGCCATGCACGACAGCTTTACGGCAATTGGCGGTATGATCCCACTCATCAACATGCAGCTGGGCGAGATCATCGTCGGCGGAGTGGGTGCCGGCATGTACGGCATGTTGCTGTTTGTGATTGTCGCGGTCTTTGTCGCCGGCCTGATGGTCGGGCGTACGCCGGAATATGTCGGCAAGAAGATCGAGGCGAAGGAGGTCAAGATGGCGATGCTCGCCATTCTGATCCTGCCGCTGATGTATCTCGGCTGGACGGCGATTGCAGTCGTGCTGCCGTCTGCAGCGGCCTCAATGGCAAATCCCGGACCGCATGGCTTTACCGAGGTTTTGTATGCCTACACCTCCGCTGACGCCAACAACGGTTCGGCGTTTGCGGGATTGAATGCCAACACGATGTTTTTCAACATCACGCTTGCCGTGGCGATGTTTGTTGGTCGGTTCATGATGATCATTCCGGCCATGGCGATTGCCGGCTCGCTCGTGGTGAAGAAGTCCATTCCGCCCTCGGCCGGCACGTTCCCGACCACGGGCGGCCTGTTCGTTGGCCTCGTCGTGGGCGTCATCATCATTGTCGGTGGCCTCACTTTTTTCCCGGCGCTCGCGCTCGGCCCGATCGTCGAGCAGCTTGCGCAGCTCGCCGGTACCACGTTTGCCGCGGCTTCAAATTGATCCGGAGTCATCTCCCATGGAAACCTCGAATATCCGCAAGCGCATGCCGGTTTCGGCATTGCTCGACGCGAAAATCGTTGTGCCGGCAGTCAGCGCTGCGTTCGTCAAACTTGATCCGCGTACGCTCGTGAAAAACCCCGTCATGTTTGTGCTGGAGGTTGTCACTGTTCTGACGACCGTTATCCTGATCCGGGACCTCCTTACCGGCGGTCAAAACATTGGTTTTGAATTCCAGATCATCATCTGGCTTTGGTTTACGGTTCTGTTTGCGAACTTTGCCGAAGCCGTCGCCGAAGGCCGCGGCAAAGCTCAGGCCGACACGCTGCGCCGTCAGCGCACCGAGACCCAGGCCAAGCTGCTCGGCGATCTGGGACGGAACTACAAACTGGTGCCGAGCACGAATCTCGAAGTTGGTGATGTGGTGCTGGTCGAGGCCGGGGACACCATTCCATCGGACGGCGAAGTGATCGAAGGAATTGCCTCCGTGAACGAGGCAGCGATCACCGGCGAGTTGGCTCCCGTCATTCGCGAATCCGGGGGTGACCGTTCCGCGGTTACCGGCGGTACCCAGGTCTTGTCCGACTGGATTCGCGTACGCATTACCGCTGCGCCTGGGTCGACTTTCCTGGACCGCATGATCAAGCTGGTCGAGGGCGCCGAGCGGCAGAAGACGCCGAATGAGATCGCGCTCAATATCCTGCTCATTGGGCTGACCATCATCTTTGTTTTTGCCACCGTGACGATCCCGAGCTACGTCACCTATGCTGGCGGTGCGGTCTCGGTCGTGATCCTGGTGGCACTGTTCGTGACCCTCATTCCGACCACGATTGGTGCACTGCTGTCCGCGATCGGCATTGCGGGCATGGATCGCCTCGTGCGCTTCAACGTCCTGGCGATGTCCGGACGCGCGGTCGAAGCCGCCGGCGATGTCGATACGCTGCTGCTCGATAAGACCGGCACCATCACGCTTGGCAACCGGCAGGCAACCGAGTTCAAGCCAGTTCGCGGCGTGACCGAGCAGGAACTGGCGGACGCGGCGCAACTCGCCTCGCTCGCCGACGAAACGCCGGAAGGTCGGTCCATCGTGGTCCTCGCCAAAGAGAAGTATGGCATTCGCGGCCGCGACCTCGCCGAATTGCACGCAAATTTCATCCCGTTCACAGCGCAGAGCCGCATGAGCGGCGTCGAGGTCGGCGGCTCCTCGGTGCGCAAAGGCGCGGTGGATTCGATCCTGAATTACCTCAACATCCCAGTCACTGCTGCCGGACCGTCCGGAACGGTGCGTTCGCTGCAGCCCGTATTAAACGCCGAAGCGGCACGCGAACTCACCGCCGTTGCGGAATTGATCGCGAGGGCCGGTGGCACGCCATTGGCCGTCGCCAGGGATGGGAAACTGCTGGGCGTCATCCACCTCAAGGACATCGTAAAGGGCGGCATTCGTGAGCGCTTTGCCGAGTTGCGCCGCATGGGCATTCGCACTGTCATGATCACGGGTGACAATCCGATGACGGCGGCCGCGATCGCGGCGGAAGCCGGCGTCGACGATTTCCTGGCGCAAGCCACCCCTGAGGACAAGCTGCGGCTCATCCGCGACGAGCAGGCCAAGGGCAAACTGGTTGCCATGTGCGGCGACGGGACAAACGATGCGCCGGCGCTCGCGCAAGCCGATGTCGGCGTCGCGATGAATACCGGAACGCAGGCGGCGCGCGAAGCCGGCAACATGATCGACCTTGACAGCAATCCAACCAAACTCATCGAGGTCGTTGAAATCGGCAAGCAGCTTCTGATGACGCGTGGCGCGCTTACCACATTTTCGATCGCCAATGACGTTGCGAAATATTTCGCAATCATCCCCGCGATGTTCCTGGCCTTTTATCCGCAGCTGCAGGCGTTGAACATCATGAATTTGTCGACACCCACGAGCGCGATCCTCTCGGCGATCATCTTCAATGCACTCATCATCATTGGCCTCATCCCGCTGTCGCTGAAAGGCGTGAAGTATCGCGCCATCGGCGCCGGACCGCTCCTGCGGCGCAACCTGCTGATCTACGGCGTTGGCGGCGTGATCATCCCGTTCGTCGGCATCAAAGCCATTGACCTCGTGGTCACGGCCCTGCATCTCGCTTGAGGAGAAAAATCATGTTGAAAGAAGTACGTCCGGCGATTGTTTTCGTCGTCGCTCTGACGATAATCACCGGCCTGATCTATCCGCTCGCCATCACTGGGATCGCGCAGCTTGTCTTTCCCTACCAGGCCAACGGAAGCCTGATGGAGAAGGACAGCAAGGTCCTCGGCTCCGAACTGATCGGACAGGCATTTGCCGATGATAAATATTTTCACGGCCGGCCCTCCGCGACCACCATGCCGGACCCGAATGACCCCACCAAGAATGTGGACGCACCTTACAATGCCGCAAACTCCGGAGGCTCGAACCTTGGCCCGACCAACCAGGCTCTGATCGACCGCGTTAAGGGCGACATCGAAAAGCTCAAGGAGGAGGCCCCTTCGGCTGCCGTGCCGATTGATCTCGTCACCACGTCCGGCAGTGGTCTTGATCCACATATCTCGCCGGAGGCCGCCCTATTCCAAGTGCCTCGCGTTTCGAAGGCGCGCAACATGACCGAAGATCGCTTGCGTCAGCTCGTTGCTGAGCATATCGAGGGGCGGTTCCTCGGGCTCCTTGGCGAGCCACGCGTGAACGTTCTCGCGCTTAACCTGTTATTGGATCGAGCGGTGACGCGCTAGAGCGGGATGCGTTCAGGTTGAAACGCCTCCCGCTCGATTATTATTGATTTTGCGCATGATCTTGTCCGAAAAGTCTGCAACTTTACGGGATCGTGCGCTAACTTCGGCACGCCACTCCGCGCAGCCAAGCAGAATGGCTTCCGCTGCGCTCAAGAAGAGACGGATCGCCACTGGCCGGGTGATTGGCCGACAAATTTTTTGAACGCGCGACTGAATGCAGCTTCGGATTCGTAGCCCACTTCGCTCGCGACGGCGGAGACCTTGACGCTGCGATCGGCCAAACGCTTGGCAGCCAGCTGCATGCGCCATTGGGTCAGATACTGAATCGGCGGACAGCCCACCAGGTGCGCAAACCGGTCAGCCAGCGCTGAACGTGAGGCGCCGGATTGCGATGCGAGCTCCTCCAGCGTCCAGGGATGAGCGGCCTGCCCGTGAAGCAGCGTAAGTGCGCGGCCGACCAGGGGGTCCCGCAATCCCGCGAGCCAGCCCGTGCTGCCGGCATCCGCCACCTGATCCATGTGCCACCGGATGACCTCGATAAACAACAGTTCCGAAAGTCGGTTGAGAACGCTTTGTCTCCCCGCCCGCTTGTTACCCATCTCGGTGGTAGCGAAACGAATAAATTGATCGAGCAGACTGTGAGATGCTTGCGATGAATTATGCCCGAACCGAATAAAGCGCGGCAATGATTCCAGCAGTGGATTGAACGGACGCGCGTCGCAGGTGAAGAAGCCACAAATCAGGTGGGCGTCGCTCAGACCGTCGCCGCCGGTTCGCAAGGCGAAGGGCAACGCATTGGCGTCTTGGGGCCTTCGATGAATCTCCAAATTCGGCTCAGCGCGCATGCCCGGCGCACTGGAAACCGCATGCGGATCGCCCTGCGGAATAACCGCAATGTCTCCTTCCTCGAGTTTAACGGGACCGAATTCGTTGTCTCCGACCAGTGATATCCAGCATGAGCCGCGGGCGACGACATGGTATTCGATCGCACACTGAGCGCCGGGCGTGATTTGGTTGGCGATCTGTGCCGCGGGGGGCGCTTCCGCTACCCAGGGCGATTTGGCCGTCACGTCGAAAAAGACCGATCCGGACAGGTGCACGGCCGAAAGCACGTCCGATAGCGCATCCGTACTCATCGAAATGATCCTTCAGGAATCACGGCGGTGTCGGCGTGACAACATTCTGGACCAAAAAGCAAGGCTTCTGAACGATCGGGCAAGGACGATAACAAGTCTGGATGGGCAAGCAAGAAATTCGGCAGCTCAGTCATTCAGCTCCGGGGGCGCAGAACATAGATTTTGGCTCAGGCCCATGCGATGTGCGCCTCGATACATTGCCGTCAGCAGTGTGTCGATAACTCCAGATCATCGAGGAGAACCGTAATGACTACAGTCATTGAGTGTCACCCGCCCGCGACAAGGCCTGCTCATGACTTGAGTGCCGTCAAGGCCAAACAGCAGGCGGCTTGGTCGTCCGGCGACTACGCTGTGATCGGGACGACGTTGCAGATCGTCGGTGAACAACTGGCGGAGTTGATGGACTTGCGGGCCGGCGAGAAAGTTCTCGACGTTGCCGCCGGCAACGGCAACATCACGCTGGCTGCGGCCCGGCGCTGGTGCGAGGTCACGTCCACCGATTACGTGGAGTCCCTGCTCGCCCGCGGACGCAAGCGCGCCGAAGCGGAAGGACTCCAGGTCAAATTCCAGCTCGCCGACGCCGAAGCCTTGCCATTCGCAGACGCTTCTTTTGACGCGGTGGTTTCGACTTTCGGAGGGATGTTCAGCCCCGATCAGGAGCGCACTGCTGCTGAGATGATACGGGTATGTAGGTCTGGCGGCCGGATCGGTCTCGCCAACTGGACCCCGGAAGGTTTCGTTGGCCAATTGTTCAAAACGATCGGGAAATACCTCCCGCCACCCGCCGGCTTGAAGTCGCCGGCAATCTGGGGGACACGCGGCTGGGTCGAAACGACGTTCGCGCCGGCGGCATCCAGGGTTGCTGCAGAGCCGCGCCACTTCATCTTTCGATATCGCTCGCCGCAGCACTTCCTCGACACTTTCCGTGCCTATTACGGACCGGTGCACAAGGCCTTCGAAGCGCTCGACGCGGCCGGCGGCAAAGCACTCGCTCGTGATATCGTCGACCTGGTCGGACGGCTCAACAGGTCCGCCGATGAAACCATGGTGGTTCCAAGCGAATACCTCGAAGTGATCATCGCCAAACGATGAAATACAACCGACGCTCGACGCTGAGCTCTTTGCTATTCCGCAGATCGTGCGGGACACGACCGCAAGGCAGCCGGCGACAGCCGAGGTGAGCTAGCCATGGATGCTACTGCGCGCCAATTGGGGTTCTTTCATCGATTTGGACGTACCTTGTGCGATCGGCTTCAAGGTGACTGAGGGCTAGATCGAGCACCTTCTCTTGAACGCCTTGCTTCCGGCCCCAGGAAAACACGCATGCTCGAAAGCCATGTGTCGACGGCTCGGGCTGAAGTTTCTTCAGGAGTTTGGGCACCGAAGGTGCGCTCACGGCAGCCCGTGCCATCGTCGCCTTGAATGCCGGACCCGCGGCCTCGTCTCGCGCACCGACGAGGCTGCCAGAGCATCCGGGCCTCGATCAAGCACGGCCGCAAGGCGCGGAGGGCCTGCAAGTGCCGGCAAGCCCATAGCGTTTGATCGCGACGCTTTCAACTTAGGACACTAAGCTGCTCAAGATAGGACACTTCGCGACGAACTGGAAAGCGGTAGCGACGTCGCAGGCGACTCGCAATTGGCCAGACCCCCTGTTCAGCAATTCTCAATCATTGTAGTGCAATATCCGCTTGGCGCTTCTTCTTTCATTCGTATATAGTGCAGCCCGTGATGGCTCGAGCCTGTTTAGTTTCGAGCCACCTCGCCTTGTTGGCGGTATATTGTTGAGCTGTCCCAAACTGCTGGAACAAACACACGCGTGATATGGTGTCCGCTGCGATAACCATACTTCTATATCACACGAAGGCCGGCTCCGCTGCGAGCACATGCGCTATGGGGATCATGGAGACGCGATGTGACTGCAGATGAATTCAAGAAAACTCAAAAGGGGCAATCGGGTATGCTGGCAAGGTAATTCCAGTGATAGTGGCAGTGTTACCTCAACAACTTGGGACGCGGTCGTCATCATATGGGACAATGGTACGTCGTCCACCGTACACCATGGTGACATGCGTGAAGTCCACTCAGCTGGAGCAAAGCTGAAATGCGTTTAATTCCGAGACCATGACTTACCACTCAATTTCTCAAAGAAGTAGATAATGCGAAAATTACTACCGGATAGTATGTTCACCAACCCAGAACAAAGCCGGCTGTCAATACTTCGTAATTGGGTTCTCGATAACAAGGTCACGCAGATATCAATGAACGAACGGCAGTTCTGGATCTTTGCAGGCCTTCAGCCGCTTGCGGAGAAGCCTTGGACGACGTTCATGGGACGTCCGATTCTTGTCCCAGACATGCCAACCGAGGCGAAGAGGTGCCTTGGGATGTTTGATGAACAGGAACCAGACCCCTAAGTTTGCTGAAACTTGCGCCGAATGCGGTGGCAACGTGTCGAAGGGGGGGGCTGAAGCGCGTACTAGCGGTATGCGCGGTGACGCTAGAAAGTCTTTACCGCTTGTAGGCGGAAAGTGTAATTGCGAGTCACAAGGCGGTACTCCTTTACGAGACATGAGACTCAATTAATGTGGCTCGGTGGAATTGAGATTTGGAAAAGGTCGTCAGACTGAATGAGGCTTCGAGGCAGGCCAATCCATTTTCGGCCGAAGCTCGAC
This sequence comes from uncultured Alphaproteobacteria bacterium, assembly GCA_963844635.1. Lineage (GTDB taxonomy): Bacteria > Pseudomonadota > Alphaproteobacteria > Rhizobiales > Xanthobacteraceae > JAJPKK01. Next base: position 261,558 of record CAWJPD010000003.1, on the reverse strand, counting down.
CAGCAAGGATAGGCATCGTCTGTCAAGTTACAATCTCTACAGGCGCCAACGCAACAGCCTATACGAACTAAAGGAGGAAGATTTCTAAAGCAAGGCTGTGTGTTTTCAAAGCGGCTGACGACATACTTCTCCGAACAGATCGGAACGAGTGATCACTGGGCTTTAAGTGGTAGCGCGGATGAGTTAAAAATAGTCTAAACGTGCTTTGCATCGCGGGCAGCCTTTCCGGTCGATCGTCGTCGCGAATTGGGAGAATTGATCGGCGTGATGGCTTAGCTTAGGGCTATTCGAGCACCCGCGGCCGGCCCAATGCGTGCATTCGACGAAACGACGATTGAAGAGCGGGCGTTGCCACCCTTCTCGGAGCACGCGTCGAAAGTTGGAAGAACACGCGGGCCTCCCTCCTGCATCGCTTCTCGTCGGCGCGGATGCATAGCTTTCGCTCCCGTCGGATGGTGACACGGGGACATTCAGGCAATTCGCCCCTCGTTGGGCCAAGAAACAGGTAGCTATTCTGCAAACCTGCGCCTAGATTACAGACATAAGGGGCATGACCAAGCGTCGGCGGGGGGAAGACCGTCGCTTCCACCTCCGGGAGACCACGCAAAAGGTGATGCCTGGCTCCGTCATCTTTTGACGAAACGAGCCGCGATCGAAAAAGCGATCGTCTCGGCGCTCCCGAGCAACGCTTTGCGATAACGGAGGAATTGCATGCAATGCGGCGCTTGTGCTGGCGTCGATGCTGATTTTGCAGGTGGACGCACGCCAACGTGAAAGGAAAGATACCTTTGCAGGTTCTCGTCCGCGACAACAATGTCGATCAAGCTCTTCGCGTCCTGAAGAAAAAAATGCAACGCGAGGGGATATTCCGGGAAATGAAGCGGAGAAGGTTTTACGAAAAGCCATCGGAGAAAGCGACCCGGGAAAAGGCCGATGCGGCGCGTCGTGCCCGCAAGCTCGCTCGCAAGCAGGCGATACGCGATGGATTGATCGCCGCGCCACGAAAGAAGGAGATTGCTGGCAGGGTGGCTGCGCCGCGGTTGCGCATCGGTTCACCCGGTGGGGCCGGTTAGTTCTGAGCCATCATGTTCCGGAACAGGCCCGGTCGCGTCGGCAAGTAGCTGCAAGGTTCCGTCATGAGGATCGGGCGCAGCATGAGAATTTCTTATCAGTGAACCGCGCTGCTGCGAGCTGCGGTTTTTTTGGTTTTTTACGAGCTTTTTGCAAGTCTGTCCTTGAAAAGACTACTTCGAACTGCCATACATTTCAATGCCAGACTTCATTTGACTCGAATTCGGGTCATCGCTGTCGAGTGAACGAAATCCGAGAGGCGGCTTTCGGCTGTGATTCTGGCAACCTTGCAGTCACCGACAACCCAGTCGCGCGCGATGTCTTCCCGCTGCGCATCACCGGTCCGCCTAAAAGCGCGGCCAGTTTCTGTCATGCTCGAAAGGATTTTCATTGAACTCGTTTGCCAGCTTCGGTCTCGCAGAACCAATTCTCGCCGCGCTCGCGGAACAACAGTACATCACCCCTACTCCGATCCAGGCGCAATCCATTCCACTGCTCCTCAGCGGCCGAGATCTTATCGGCATCGCGCAGACCGGTACCGGCAAGACCGCAGCTTTTGCGCTGCCCATTCTGAATCGTCTGGCGGCGACGCCACGTCAGCCGGAAAAAAAGACCTGCAGGATTTTGGTCTTGAGTTCAACGCGCGAGCTTGCGGGACAGATTCTGGCGAGCTTTCGGGCTTACAGCCGATACCTATCTGTCAAGGCGTCGCTGGCCATTGGCGGCGTGTCCATTGGTGGACAGGTGCGGGCGCTCGCGGATGGTGTTGATATCCTGGTCGCGACGCCAGGTCGACTTAACGACCTTGTCAGATCGAATGCGCTGCGACTCGGTCAGATCGATACCTTCGTTCTCGACGAGGCTGACCGCATGCTGGACATGGGATTCATCCACGATGTTAGGGCGATCGTCGCAAGGCTACCACGCAAGCGCCAGACTTTGCTTTTCTCCGCGACCATGCCGCAGGCGATTGTGCAACTCGCTGGCGAGATGCTGAACAATGCTGCGAACGTGGCGGTGAGCGTTTCGGCTTCGGCCCCTCCCCGCATTTCACAAAGCGTCGTTCACGTGGACCGTCCGGGGAAGCTGCGCTTGCTCGCGGATATTCTTCGCGGCGACAGGATCGATCGTGCGCTTGTCTTCACAAGGACCAAGCGCGGTGCCGACCGCGTCGTCCGAGACCTCGTAAAAAAGGGCGTCGCTGCTTCGGCAATCCACGGCAACAAGTCTCAAAATCAGCGCGATCGGGTGCTCACCGCATTCCGTGATGGGCGGCTGCGCACACTCGTTGCGACCGATATCGCCGCCCGCGGCTTGGATATCGATGGCGTGACCCACGTCATCAATTACGATCTTCCGAACCTTCCTGAGAGTTACGTGCATCGCATTGGCCGCACGGCACGCGCCGGGAATGCCGGGACCGCCATCTCGTTCTGCTCCATCGACGAAATGCCGTTCCTCCGAGCGATCGAAAAGCTGACCCGAACGCCGATTCCTACCATGACGGGCACGCATTGTTCGCAGACCCCGCAAACGCAGAAAGCGCGGCACCCGGGTCCGCGCGCCCGAGTTGTCGCAAACCAAAGGCCCGCTCAGGGTCGCCAGGATGAGCGCCCACTGCGAACCCTGCGGAACGCGCAACCGATTAGCGAACACACGCACCGATTCGGGAAGGGGCGACAGGACCCGCGCGCTGCCGGCAGCATCGCGCAAAGCGCAAGACAAGCCGGCCGCCCAGCGCCGTAGGTTGAACAGTCCTGAGTGATTGTGTCGCCCCAAAGCGTCACTTCCGGCATCAGGCTGGGCACGTCGCGCACAGCGTCCGGGCGGATATTATCTGGCTCTAACCTTGAGGAGTAAGAACAATGGCGTTACGTACTAAGACTATTATCAAGGAGGCGGACCATCAAGACGCGTCCGCACTGGAATTCTTTTCTCAGCAGAAAAAACCGGAAATTGGCCAATTTCGCCTCCAAGTGGATAGGCAGACCAAGGCGTCTTTTTTAACATACAAAGATGCTGAAAAGGCTGGATTGGACATTAAGAAGGCTCATCCTGTCGTTCGGGTCTCGGTGTACGACGCGGTCGAGTGTACAAATTGGAACATCGAATTACCTGAAGAATTATCATCCACTCCACCCCGTCCTTCAACTTGACGGCGTGGTTCTTCGGTGACAGCCGGATATCGGATTAAAGTCTTTCCTGCCGGAAAGGTGGTACGCAGGAGAAACAAACATATTCATGCTGCCGGTACGGTGATTCAGACCCGCAGTGTGATCCCAAGGCGCCGACCGCTGCTTCACGACCGCTGATCGCGCTGTACTTAGTCACGGAACTGGCATATTGAACGATCGTGGCGGCGAGTGCCCCGTCGAGCCGGAGCGCACACATACGAGCCTTATCTAGTCGCCGAACATGGAGGCCAAGGGCGAGTGGACTGACCGTATTTGCGAAGGCCTCCACAAACCATCGCAACGCGTTCAGAATTCAGCAATAACACCTGAGCGAGACCCTTCAACCAATGAGTAGCTTCAAAGAACCCAGTTTGACTGAACGCCAGGCCGCAGCTGCTGCCGCAAAGAAGCTTTCTCTCGAAAGCTATCGTGCGAATACGGCAGCAGACAATCCGGCAGTCGTGAAAAGTCAGGTTGCTCGCCAGGCTGTGCACGCGGCTCGCGCAGCTCGTGCCGCCGAGCGGCATGCCGAAAAGCTGGCTCGGGAGGCTGAGGTCGCGGAGCAAGCAGCGCGTGAAAAACAAGCCCAAGAGGATGCCGCGATCGAAGCGGAACGAGTTGTAGCTGAGCAAGCTGTTCGTAACATCGCCGTGGAGGCCGAACGCAAGGCCGCCAGGGACGCGCGCTATGCGGCCCGCAAAGCTCGGAAAAGGTGACCGGAGAAGCGCACGCGCTGATATCTCTAGATGGTTCACTTTTGAACGCCGATTGACCCCGATGTTTGGATAACGACTATTTTGCGCGTCTCAAGGTTGCAACATTTTGACCGCCGGCTTCCAAACTCCATTTCAACTCGGCGGCGGTAAGCGAGACGATCGTAACATTGGTATCAGTCCCGACCCCTTTTGCGAACATACCGCCCTCTGGCTGGATGATGAAGGTCTTGTTCGTCTCGTCAATGGTATGCGTACCGAATGAGGCAAATAACCCACCGACGATGGCTTTGGCCTCTTCTGGCGTCGGGGTCTGTGGGCTATTGGACGCGATTTTCGGCAAGTCAGGACGCATGTGCATGAGGCTAAAATGTCCATTTGCAGCCCAGACTTCTATGCCTTTCGGATTAGGGCCGAAATTCTGGAACTTGCTTACGTTTGAAAGTGTCGTTTCATAGCCGACAAGCATCCAAGTCCCGACCAGTTGCTCCTTGAGCGTTTCTGCTGGCTGGCGGCGCTGCCGGGCAGCAGGACTAATCCCAATGCCACTACCGCAGACAGAGTTTATAAGGTTTGCGGGCCAACCCGTGGGAGGCATGCGTGGCGAAGACCATCAGGGGCGTGACGTTCGAGGACAATCTCGACAATGCGATGGGGCTGGAGTTCTACAATCTGTCCCACCGCTTCGGATACCAGTCGCCAAACTGGCCTTATTTCGAGGACGTCAAGATCGAGCGCATTCATTACATGGCGAAATCCGGCGTGCTGTCACAGCGCATCACGACGAGCATGCACAACACCACGCATATCGATGCCCCCGCGCATGTCGTGCAAGGCACGCCCTTTATCGACGAAGTGCCGCTGCCGCATTTCTTCGGCTCCGGCATTGTTGTGTCGATCCCGAAGAAGAAATGGGAACAGATCACCTATGACGATCTCGAAAAAGCAGCCGGAGCGCATGTGCGGCCGCGTGACGTGGTGATCGTCAACACCGGCTGGCACAAGCTATACGAGGACAGCGAGGATTACTTTTGCCGCGCACCGGGCTTCGTGCCCTCGGCGGGCGAGTGGTTCGTCGAAAAGAAGGTCAAGGTAGTGGGACACGACACCCAGGCCAACGACCATCCACTCGCAACCGCGATCGGCCCCCAGCGCAATGGGCCGCTGCACCCGCATCTCGCCGCCGAATACAAGGAATGGTCGGGCGGACGCGACTGGAAGGCCGATTTCCCGGAGTGGGAACCGGTGCATCGCATCCTATTCAAGAACGGCATTCTCGGCATTGAGAATGTCGGCGGCGACCTCGACAAGATCACCGGGCGGCGCTGCACCTTCGCGTTCTTTCCATGGAACTGGGATCGCGGCGACGGCTGCATCATAAGGCTCGTCGCCATCGTCGATCCCAAAGGGTCGTATCGCATCGAAAAGGGGGAGGCCTGGTGATGGAGGTCAAGCGGTTTTCCGAGGCAAAAGCCTACGAAGCGCCTAACCACCGCGCGTATACGTCACTGCGTCTGTTCGGCCTCGATGCCGGCGGTCCAAAACAGTTCACGGTCGGCCTTTCGCATTTTCTGCCTGGCGGAGGGGCGGGTCCCGATGCGTCGCCGACCGAGAAGGTCTATGTCGTGCTGTCAGGCGAACTGACCGTCATTGCCGGCGGCAAGCAGTCCGTGCTCAAAGCGAATGACAGTTGCTTCATTGCGCCCAATGAAACGCGGGAAATCGTCAACCGTGGCAATGATGTGGTGACGATGCTGGTCGCCATGTCGACGCCTTCGAAGTAAGCGTGCGACAGCGCGGCGCGAACCAAAAATGTGATGGAATTCGCCGATGGCAGAAGATTTTTTGAAAGACCCTGCTTCTCTGTTCGACATTCGCGGCAGGACCGCGATCGTGACCGGCGCCTCAGGCGCCTTCGGTGAGCTGGCGAGCCAGGTGCTGGCGGGCGCCGGCGCCAATATCTTGCTCTGCGGGAGCAAGCTCGACGGACTCAAGAAAGTCGCGGCCGGCTGCGAGACGCTGGGCGGCAAAACGGAGATTATCGCCAAGCGTCCCTCGTCGGAGGTCGATTGCGAGACGATCGTCAAAAACGCGGTCGAAAAGTTCGGACGCGTCGATATTTTGGTGATGGCGTCCGGGCTCAACAAGGTCGCGAAAATCGTCGACCAGAAGCCGCAAGACTTCCTCGACGTGATGGACGCCAATGTCACGCAATCCTGGCTGATGGCACGCGCGGCCGTTCGCCAGATGCTCAAGCAGGGCCTCGGTGGCCGAGTGATCCTGACCTCATCGGCGCGCGGCCTGTTGGGCCATCCGGCGGGCTACACCGCCTATTGCGCGTCGAAGTCGGCGGTTGACGGCATCACCAAGGCGCTCGGCTGCGAGCTGGGTGCGACCGGCATCACGGTCAATGCACTCGGGCCGACCGTGTTTCGCTCCCCGCTCACCGCGTGGATGTACGAGGACAATGAGCGCGCGACCGAGGTCCGCAAGGGCTTTCTTGCCCGCGTGCCGAAGGGCCGCCTGGGCGAACCGTCCGACCTCGCAGGCCCGCTTTTGTTCCTCGCCTCAAAAGCCTCGGACTTCTACACCGGGCACATCCTCTACGCCGACGGCGGCTACACGGCGGGCTGACGCGCAATGCCGGAGCATCGATACGCGGCTTGCGGATGAGCAAAGCACGGATCGCGGTTGTCGGCGCCGGCCTCATGGGACATGGCATTGCGCAGGTCTTCGCCTCTGCAGGCCATGCCGTCGCCCTGACCGATGCCCACGCGCCGACGCTTGCGACCGCGCGGGAGCGTATCCTCGCCAATCTGCACGACCTTGGCGAGGATGCGCGCGCAGCGCAGAATGTGCACCTCGTCCCAAATCTTGCCGACACGGTGTCCGATGCCGATTTCGTTGTCGAAGCGGTGCACGAGGATGTGGCGACCAAGCAAGCGCTGTTTGCCGCGATCGAGAAAGCTGCTCCTCGCGTGGCCATTTTCGCCAGCAATACGTCGGTCATACCGATCACCGCCATCATGGAGGTTCTGACGCACCGCGAACGCGCGCTCGGGACGCATTGGTGGAACCCGCCCTATCTGGTGCCGCTCGTCGAGGTGATCGGCACGCCATGGACCTCGCCCGAGGCGATCGCTTTCACGCGCGACCTGCATGCGGCCATCGGCAAGACTCCGGTCCATGTCAGGCGGGACGTGCCCGGCTTCGTCGGCAATAAACTCCAGCATGCGCTGTGGCGCGAGGCGATCTCGCTGGTGGAAAACGGAATCTGCGACGCACAAACCGTCGACACCGTCATCAAGGCCTCATTTGGCCGGAGGCTTGCCGTACTGGGACCCCTGGAAAATGCCGATCTCGTGGGCACCGACCTCACGCTCGAGATCCATCGCACTGTGCTGGGAGCGATCGATTCCCGCCCGGGACCATCGCCTTACCTCGAAGCGCTGGTTGCACAAGGCAGACTCGGCATGAAATCGGGCGAGGGCTTCCGAAAATGGACGCCGGAGCAGCAGGCCGAACTGCGCCGGCGGGTGCTGCGTCATCTCAGGGCGGCGCTCACGACAAATAGCGCCGGCCGCGAATAACTCCTTCACATTGTCAGCCGCGCAAGCGTTGCGGCCTACGCGTCGCGGCGAATGCATCACGTTCCGGGCGAGGGCATCGGCGAGGGGGCAAACGCGTCGGCGCTTGCGAGCGCAGGTCCGCTTTTGTCTTCCGGCGTCGCCTCCCAGATGCGCATGTTCCGCGTTTCCGGCATCAGGAAAACGCCGAGCACGAAACAGATCGCGGGCACGGCAATCGGGTAGATCAATGCATAGGCGAGGCTGCCGGTCGCCAGGTAGGCCGCCGAAGTGATGAAGGGCACGAGGCCGCCGCCCCAGCCATTGCCGATATGATAGGGCACCGAGACCGAAGTGTAGCGGATGCGGGCGGGAAAAAATTCGGCGAGGAAGGCCCCGATCGGCCCGTACACCATTCCGACATAGGCCACGAGGATCGCGACGATGACGATGGCCGTCAGGTAGTCGATGTTGCCGGGCTGGGTCGCCGCCCCGAGCCACGTATAAAGCGGATAGTAAGTGGCGGCGGCGAGCAGCAGGCCGGTCAAGATCACCGGCTTGCGGCCGATATGGTCGGAGAGCCAGCCGAACAGGACGATCGTCGGCGTGCCGATGATAAGGCCTGCTCCAACGATATACGACGTGCTGAGCGCATCGATCTTGGAAACCTGCTGCAGGAAATACAGCGCCCAGAACTGTCCGCTGTACCAGACGACGCCTTCGCCGAGCACGATGATGCTCGCGATCAGCACGAACTTGGCGTTGGCGCCGAGAAAAGCTTCCCGCCAGGGATTTTTGGTCATCTGGCCTTTGGCCTTGATCTCCTTGAAAATCGGCGATTCTTCGAAATGGGTCCGGATGTAGAAGGCAATGAAAACCAAAAGGAACGAGAACAGGAACGGGATGCGCCAGGCCCATTCGTTGAACACGGCCTCCCCGGCATAGGCGCGGACCACGATGATGACCACGAGGGATAGCACGATGCCAAGGGTGGGCGAGGTCTGCAGCCAGCCCGTATAATAACCGCGGCGCTCATCGGAGACATGTTCAGCGACATAGGTGATCGCGCCACCATATTGGCCGCCAAGACAAAGGCCCTGGATCATGCGCAGACAGAACAAGATGATGGCGGCGCTCACCCCGATCGTGTCGAAGCTTGGGATCAAGCCGATCGCACCGGTCCCGATCGCCATGCCGGCGAGCGTGATCAGGAACGTATGCTTGCGACCGACACGGTCACCCATCCAGCCGAACACGAAGGCGCCCAGTGGACGAACCAGGAACCCGGCGGTGAACAACGCGATGGTGCTGAGAAGCGCCGCGACGGGATTGCTTTTTTCGAAGAATTTGACCGAAAGGACCGAGGCGAGGCTGCCGAAAATATAGAAGTCGTACCACTCGATGACGTTTCCGCCGGCGGCAGCGGTAATCACGCGCCGAAAGTTTGGTGGAATGCGAGCAGCCATGGCCATCTCCTCGGTCCGCCCCGGATCGCTGCGCGATCGGTCCGAACGGGTAACCTCCCCCCGCCAGCACTATTTTCCTTGCTTTTTTCCATAAGCGCGGCGGTGCGTCAACGCGGCTCGCGATGATAGGCGGCGGGCCTATTCGAGGTCGGTCGCAAGAATGGCCATCTGAAAATTGTAGGAACGCTCCTCGTCCTCATCGTCGACGAACATCACGCCGATGAATTCCTCGCCGACATAAACCTCGGCAAATCCTCCTTTTTTGGGCGCGGGACGACACGCAGCTTGGCATTGCCGAAAAGGCGTTTCATGTAATTTTCGAGTTTGCGGATTTCCAGCACGTCCATGACGCCTCCTCTGCCCAAGCAACGAACGGCTTGCGCGCCGGCGTGCTGCCCCAACTTCACTGCCACCAGCGCTGTGCCACGTCCCGCTAACGCATGCTCCCGCAAAGTTGCAGACTTTTCAGGCCAAGATCATGCGCAAAATCACCACGCATCCGTCGTCGAGCGTAGTCCGTGACGGATGCGCAAAGGAACCCGAGCGGGAGGCAATTTAAACTGAACGCATCCCGCTCTAGACGGCGACGTTATAGAGCATCTGGTCCATGGTGCGCGAGGGTTCCGCGCAGCCGGCCTCGCCAATCACCCGCGCAGGAACTCCGGCCACCGTCACATTGTTCGGCACCGGCTTGAGGACGACCGAGCCGGCGGCGATGCGCGCGCAATGGCCGACCTCGATATTGCCGAGGATCTTGGCCCCGGCGCCGATCATGACGCCGGAGCGGATCTTCGGGTGGCGGTCGCCGTTCTCGTTGCCGGTGCCGCCGAGAGTCACGCCATGTAACAGCGAGACATCGTCCTCGACGCGCGCCGTCTCGCCCGACCACAAGCCCGGTCGCGTGATCGAGAAAAATGCCGCGGCCGATTTTCGCCGCCGGATGAATGTCGGTCTGGAACACGGCGGAGGATCGGCTCTGCAAATAGAGGGCAAAGTCCCTGCGGTGCCTGGTCCACAACCAGTGCGCCAGCCGGTGCGTTTGGATCGCGTGAAAGCCTTTGAAATAGAGCAGGGGCTCGACGAACCGCGTGGTGGCCGGGTCGCGATCATAGGTGGCGACGATGTCGGCACGAAACGCCTCGCTAAGGTCAGGAGAGTCCTGCAAAGCCTCCAGGAAGGCTTGCCGGATCGATCCCTCTCCGAGCACGGGGACGGCGAGCCGTTCGCTGATCTGGTGAATGACGGCGGCGGCAAGGTCGCGATGCGAAAATACCGCGCGATCGATGAGCGTCGCGAGCTGAGGCTCCTGTCGGACAATTGCCTCTGCCTCGCTGCAGTATCCGCGCCCACAGCGGCTCCTCGCCGTTGCGCGGCCCTGCCTTGACTTGCTGGGTCTCCAGCATCCCCGTCCTCCAGAACGGTGCTTGCACGACCTCGCGCATATGGGAGGCAGCCGGCGGTTCTGCCAGTTTCCGCCCGCTGCCGCCACGGCGGCCCGTCAACGCCGCGCCTCGCTTCGAGAACTGCACCGCTGATGCGCGCGTTCACGGCCGCGTCTGCAAAAAGTCCAGCACGGCGGCCTTGAACACCCGATCGCCGACGGCGAGCATGTGATCGCGGTTCGGGATTTCGATTGCGCGGGCGCCCGGGATCATCGCCGCCAGCGCCGGCGCTGAACCGGCAACCTGATCCCGTGAGCCAACCGCGATCAGCATCGGGACGGTGAGAGAAGCGACTTCCTCGCGTGTCAGGGTCTGGCGGGTGCCGCGGATGCAGGCGGCCAGTGCCCGGCGATCGGACTTTGTCTGATCCGCGAAAATCCGGAACATGCCGGCCTTGCGGGTCGCTCACGTCATCGACCGAGGGCGCCTCCAGCGCGATCGCAATCAACTCGGGGAGGCCGACGCCCTCGACGAGCCGACTGCCGAGGCCGCCCAGGATGGCAGCGCGCACCCGCTTGGGATGCGCAAGCGATAGAAATGCGGTGACGCGGGCGCCCATCGAATACCCCATGATGTCGGCGCGCTCGATCCGCAAATGATCGAGCAAGGCGCGGACATCCTCCGCCATCAGCCCGGTGTCGTAGAGCGCCGGATCGTAAAGCTTGGTCGAGGCGCCATGACCGCGATTGTCGATGGCGAGCGCGCGCCGCCCGGCCTGCACCAGTGTGGTGGTCCAACTGGGATAAACCCAGTTCACCTCCTTGTTGGAGGCAAAGCCGTGAATGAGGACGATCGGCTCTCCCTCGCCCTCGTCGATGAACGCGATCTCGATCGCACCGGAACTGAAGCGTCGCGGCACGGACGGAGAGGTCATCGGGGCGGGCCGTTCCGGCTGCGATCACAATTCGGTGACATGGTGCAGCCGGGGGTATAGGCTAACCCGCCGTTCAGGACAACGGACGGCCGGAGCGAAACGGGGGCGAGGAGGTTCAATTGCGGTCACAAGGTTTCAGTAGAGGAACGCGGCTTGCGATGTTAACGTTACTGACGGCCGCGGCGACCGGCGGGTTCATATCTATCGACGCCGTCGCGCAGCCCAACAAAAAGCCACCCCCGCAGCATGCGGCACCCCCGCCGCGGCCGCGTGTCGTTGTGCAGCCTCGCGTGGTCCAGCAGCCGCATATCGTTCAGCAACCGCATGTCCAACCCCGGGTGGTTCAGCAGCCCCACGTGGTCCAGCAACCACGCATCGTTCAGCAGCCGCACCCGAACTTTGTGCCGCATCAAAATGGCAATGGCCCGCCGCCACAGCGGACCGTGTTGCCCAATCGGAAATCCAAACCTTCAGCCAGGCCCCCAAAACCTGCAACAAGGTCGCGGTCAACAGCCAATCGGCATCGGGGCTAATACAGTGCGCTTGGGGCAGCCTTCGGGAACGGCGCTCAAGCTCGGACCGGGGAAGCCGATTGCGACGCCTGTTCTTAACGGCCTACGACCGGGGCCGGCGGGAGTGCGACCAAACTTTCCCGTTGTTTCAGTTAACAATCGCTTTTTCCCGATCGCGAAGGGGCCGCGGTACATTTATGTCGGCGGCGCGAGACGGCTGTTTGTCCCGCTGACTGCTCTTGGTGTGGCGCTGATCGGAGGATCGTACTGGTACGCCGACGGCTATGTTTCGGTTGATCGGCCCTACTGCACGGGCTTCACCCCGGAAGGGTGCTCGCTGCAGTGGCGCATGGTTGACCTGGTGGATGGGGGCGCTGAGCCGCAATGCGTCTCATACTGCCCGCAGGTTGGCCCGCCGCCCGCGCAAGTGGCGGCACTGCCTCCGCCTCCCCCGCCTCCGCCGGGGGACGGCCAGTGCGCGCTGACCATCTTCTCCGACCCGAACTTTGCCGGCACCTCGGCCCCTACCGGGGATAATCAGCCAAAACTCTCCCAGACTGGTTGGCGCAATGAAATTTCGTCGATCCAGGTCCAGTCGGGTACGTGGGACCTCTACACCGATGAGGATTTTGGCGGCACCGCGATGCGGCTGATTCCCGGGATGTACCCGATGCTGGGACCGGAATTCAATAAGATGATCGGGTCCTTCTTGTGCACCCAAGCCGGGCCCGGCGTTTAGATTAGAGCACGTTCCGACCAGATCGAATCAATAACTCGTAGGGTGGGCAACGCGCCTACACGGGCTGTTTCCTGCACAAAACGTTGGCGCGTTGCCCACGCTACGATTTTTCGTCAGCCGAGGGGTTTGCGCGCAGCAAACGTCATCCGGGTTTGGAGATGGCCGAGGTTGGCGGCCGGCCGAGAGACGGCGTAACCGGCTGCCGCAAGCTTCCCAGTCATATCTTCCCCATTGTAACGCGTTAGGCCGATCCGGCTGCGCAGCCGCCGGTAGTCGGAAAAAGCCGTGCGGATCAGCCCCGAAACGGCGGCAAGAAAAAACCCGTCGTTCCAGCCGAACCGCAACAGGGCGACCGCGTCGGAAGCAGCGGGTAGGTGCGGCGGGATCACGTCGCCGACCAGAAGCAGTCCACCCGGCCGCAGCAAGTGATGAAAGCTCCGCACCACCCGGTCGAACTCGTCCCGCGACACATATTGAGACACCGAATGCATGATGATCAAGTCGAAGCATTGCGGCGCCATCGCCAGCACGTCCTGTGTCGACTTCACCGCGATGCGTGGATTGGCGCGGAAACGCTCGGCAAGGCGTGCGCGCACGGTGGGTGCCGCCTCGGCGAGGGTCAGCGTTCCGGCGGCGACCGCCAGGCGATCGGCATGCAGGGCCTCGCCGCAGCCATAATCGAGCACGGCGGCGCCCCGCCCCGGAACATAGGCCGCCATCTCGTCAGCGAGACGGGCGTAATGGAGGTCTCGATGCCGCGCATTCACATAGATCGAATGCGGGGAATCGTAGAACGCGACCCAGTCATCCATCGCATTGGCTCTGCATCACCGCCAACCCCGTCGATCTCTATTTTGGGACGATCAGAACGCGGCTCGGCGGCACCAGGATGAACCGGAATCGGTTGAATTTCCCGGTCCTGCTGAGATAACGGCTGACAGTGGAAAAATTGACGTATTGGACGTCATTCCGGTTCCCTGCCTGGCGCCGCGCCTCCTCGACACACGGCTGGTCGTCGGCGTTGCAGATCGCGACAAAACCTTCATTGTTGAGCCGCACCGGCGTGACGGAGGGCGCTTTGGCAAGATCGAAATTCGGTACACTGTCCGGATGATCCGGACTGTAGAAGGTGGTCGCCGCCGCGATCCCCGGATCGCCCATGACGATACGGAGTGGCAGCCCCATCGCCAGGTGCCAGTTGTTGGTGACCTCGGGCGCAATCTGCCGAAAATACTCCCGGCCGCTCCCGGTGCCGTCAGCGAATCGCTTCACGGCAAGCCAGGGTGCGGCGACGAGTGCCGCGAGCGTGACTGCCACCACCAGCGCCGTGATGCGAATCGCGGCAGTGCGGGTCACCGCGGCGCAGGTCGGGCGCAGCAACACCACGGGCAGCAGGAACCAGGCCGGCTGGGCGCTCAACGGCGCGACCGGCATGCCGATCACCGGCGCGAGCAGCGCGGGCAGCAGCAGCGGCACCGCTAGCAAGAGAACCAGCATGCGGCCGACAGGCTCGCCCGGCCACAGCGTCTCGCGAAAGTCTGCAAGCGAGGGGCGCACGGCAAGAACATAGACCCCGACCAGCACGATCACGTAACCTAGTGCACCCACAATGTAGACGCCGTCGTCTGCCAGCACGGTCGCGAACTGCGCGCCAGTATCTTTACTTGCCGCCTCGGCAAGCGGGGCAAAGCCGTTGGCGAACAGGTACTGAACGAAGGGCGCGATGACAGCACCGCCGACAATGGCCGAAATCCACGGCGAAAGTGAAAGCAGATAGCCGCGCCGCGCCGGCGAGACCGCAACCGCGACGGCAAACCCCGCAATCAGGAAAATCGAATAGTAGCTGGCCAGAATCGCAAGGCCTGTCACGGCCCCCGCCGCCGCCGCCCAGGCGAGAGCGCGTGGACCGACCCCGTGCTGATCGAATGCGCGCAGGAAGAAATAGGTTGCCAGCGGCCAGGTCCATAGCAGTGCCGGGTGCACGCCGGGACGGGTGACATAGAATTGGTATAGGGGCGTCAACAGCAATAACAGCAGGACGAGAATGCGTCTGTCGCCCTGAAGGTAGAGCAGCGCGATGCGATCGACTGCAAACAGTCCGAGCGCCGCATTGCCGATCAACAACAGGTGAAAGGCCCAGTCGGTCGGCGGAAAAAGCGTGAACCACGCGCCGGTCATCAGCGCCTCGAGCGGCGGACGCGTGCCATAGCCGGCCGCCGGATGAAGGCCGTTCGCATAATCCTGCAACAGCTCTGAAGGCAGACCGAGCGACGCGTTCGAAAGGACCTGGAATGCGGTGTAGAGGATCACGAACCACAGCAGCAGGAACCGTGTCGACAATCCGCTCGGCGCAAAGTCGAGCCATGTGCCGAGGGCGGTTCCGACCGGGCCGTTCTCCGGCCGCAATCTTTCGAGCACGCTAATTGCCACTTTGACCGTCCCGTCGCAGCATTCAACCGGTCCGCGTCGCCACCTGCCGCTGCGTCAGGCGGCGCGGCGGGCGCGCATCAGGCCGGTGAAGCGATCGAACAAATAATGGCTGTCGCGCGGGCCGGGCGATGCTTCGGGGTGATACTGCACCGAGAACACCGGGCGATCCGTGAGGGCAAGTCCACAGTTCGAGCCGTCGAACAGCGATACATGGGTCTCCGCGACGTTGCCGGGCAGGCTCGCCCGATCGACCGCGAAACCGTGGTTCATCGAGGTGATCTCGACCTTTCCGGTCGAGAGATTTTTCGACGGGATGATTGGCGCCGTGATGGCCCTGGTGCATTTTCATCGTTCGGCCGCCAAGCGCAATGCCCAGCATCTGATGGCCGAGGCAGATACCGAAGACCGGCCGACCGGAATCGACGAGCTTGCGGATCACGGGAACCGCATATTCTCCGGTCGCCGCGGGATCGCCGGGACCGTTGGACAGGAACACCCCGTCCGGGTTCAGATGAAGGATATCTTCGGCCGATGTGGTCGCGGGCACGACAGTCACCCGCGAACCAGTGCCGGCGAGCAGACGAAGGATATTGCGCTTTATCCCGTAGTCGATCGCGACGACTTCGAAACGCAGGGATTCCCGGCGCCCATACCCTGCATTCCATCGCCAGGGCGTTTCGTCCCAGGTGAAGCGCTGGGCCGAGGTCACCATCGGCACGAGATCCATTCCGACAAGGCCCGGCCACGCGCGCGCCTTCGCCTTGAGCGTGTCGAGATCGAACACGCCATCGCTCGCGTGCGCGATAATGGCATTGGGCATGCCTTTGCTGCGGATCAGGGCAGTCAAAGCACGGGTATCGACGCCAGCAAGGCCGATAATGCCGCGCGACCTCAGCCAATGATCGAGCGGCCGGCGGGCGCGATAATTCGAAGGCATCGTGCTGCCGCTGTGAAGGATGACGCCGCGCGCACCCGGCGTCGCCGCGAGATTGACGGTTTCGATGTCCTCGTCGTTGGTGCCGACATTCCCGATATGGGGGAATGTGAACGTAATGATCTGGCCCGCATAAGACGGATCGGTCAGGATTTCCTGATACCCCGTCATCGCGGTATTGAAGCAGACCTCGCCGACCGCTTCGCCAATGGCGCCGATCCCTCGGCCCTCGATCACGGTCCCATCGGCGAGCACCAACAGTCCGGTGGGCGCCGGTTCGGCCCACGTCAAATCTTCGCGTGCTGCAACCATCCGGCACTAGATAGCGACGCGCACACGCCGCGTCAAAGCCGCGGCGCGAGCGACCTGCAATCGGCATTCGGTCGATTCGCTCAGGGTACGCCACGGCCGGGCGACGGCGATATCGTTGCAAACGCAAGCGCGATGGCGGCATTCCTTCAGACCGGCGCGACCTCGCGCAAGAACGCTAAGGTCCTTCTCCAGGCGTCTTCGGCAGCCACCCGCTCGCCTGGCGAGTCATGGGCAGGATTCCTGGAAGCCATGCCCGACCTCGGCATAGCGATGGAAGACATGCGTTATTCCGTGCCTCGCGAGCTCACCGTTCATTTGATCCACTTCGGCCGGTGACGGATGCACGTCCTTGTCACCGAAAAACCCGATCACCGGTCCTCGAATGTGCCGCAGCCGTTCGAACGGCGTCGCACCGCTCTCTCCCCAGGATTGTGTCATGCTCCCGCCATAGAAAACGACGACTGCGCGGAAATCCGGCAGGTTCCCGGCCGCCAGCAGGGCCATGCGGCCGCCCATGCAATGGCCCATGATGACGATGTGCGCCGCGGCCACATCGCTGCGCCCACGCAACGCCTCGACGGTTGCCTTCACGTCGGCGACGATTTCGGAGTCCTTAAGGCGGTCCTTGCAGTCGAGCACCGGCATCTCGCGCGGAGAACGGTGATAAACATCTGGAACTGCAACGAGATAGCCGCCGGCGACGAGCCGCTCGACCACGCCCCTGGTAAAGCCGTCGACGCCGCCGCGATGAAACATCAGGATGACAGCCGGCCCTGGCGACCGGCGCTCCGGCCCGTCCAGGTACACATTCATTTCGCTGTCATGAACCGGTATTGCGACCACGCTCGCCATGGCGGCTCCGGTTCAGTGTCCCGTCGCTTCGGCGACGCGTCGGGCGCGCGCGACCAAGGCGCCCGAGACCTGGCCCGTTGCGGCCACCGCCGCCTGGAGATTCCTCGCCGGAGAGCGGGCTGAGAACGAGCCTCGCTTTGCCGGCATCGGCGACAAATTCCGGATCCTGTACCATTGCCATGAAAGCGCGTCGCAATTCCGCCACCCGCTCGGCGGGGGTGTTCGGGGGCGCCACCACCGACCGGCCGATCAGCGAGGGAGACGAAAACAGTTCGAGCAGCTTTTGGTCGTCCGCGTTTCGCGCCAGATCGATCATGCGCGGAACGTCGCCAAGTTCGGGGTCCTTCTCGCTCCCCGTCTGCAGCAGCAGATTGATTTTTTTCTGCCGGATCAAATCTTCGCCGGTCACGCGAAGAATGGACCACGGCATGCTGAGCGCGTCGGCCTCGCCGCGCAGCAGCGCGAGCAGGCTTTCGCTACTGCCTTGATAACCGGACACGATCTTGAATTTCAGCCCAAGCATGTTTTTCAGCACGGTCCAGTTCAATTTCGATGCCGTCCCGGACGCCGAAACGATCAACTGCTTATCGAAGGCGTCTGCGATGGTTTGCACCGGCGCCTCACGCCTCGCGAACAGGATGGCGCTGTTGGCGAGAATGCGGCCGATCCAGATGTATTTGGTGGCATCGGTCTTCTGCTCGCCACCTCGCAAGAACTGGTGCAACACGCGCCCGACCCAATCGAACCTTTCCGCCTCCGGTGCCGGCTCCTGCAATCCAAGGATCTGGTTGAGATAGATAGCTTCGTCCAGCATGCCGATCGCGGTGCCGTCCTTGGGAGCGACGTTGTAAAGATAATTGGCGGCACGAATGCTGCCTGCCCCCGGCATGTTCTGCGGGATGATGGTGGGGCGTCCCTCGATGTGCCGCCCGAGATGGCTGGCAACCAGGCGGCTATAAGTGTCATAGCCGCCCCCGGGCGCTGAACCGATGATGAAGTTGATCGATCTGCCTTTGTAGAACTCATCGGCAGTGGCAACGGGAGCGAACCACAGGCCGACGAAGAACAGCGCGCAGAGCCATTGCATGCCTGTCAATTGAAACGGCATCGGGCCTCTCCCTGCGCCGCAATCCCGGTGGACCTCACGTGAAAGATACACGCAGTGGAGCGGGATGCGTTCACCTTGAACCGCCTCGCGCTCGTTTTTCGTTTTATGCGCATGATCTTTGTCCGAAAAGGCTGAAGCTTTTCGGGATCATGCGCTGGGCGCGGCTTCACCGCTCGTTTCAGCAGAGCGATAGCACGAAGCCGGTCGGGCCGCCTCCAATCGCGAACCCTCAAGCTATCGCCAAGTGGCCGCCCAGCGCGGCCAGGAAAGGGCAGCAGGACCGGTGAAGCCGTCGCCCGCGCTCGAGTGACGGAACCCGCACCGTGCCGCCGGGTTGCCCGATGATCACCTGCCCAACCGGTGAACCGCTATTGTGCGGAAACCAGGAGGCCGCCATGCGGAACTGTTGGAAGGCGTACGGCGCGATGACGTTGATCCTGCTCGCGGCCGCAGCATGCCAGGCACGCGCCGAGGAACGGTCGAATCGATTCTCCGCCGGTGATCGCCGAGCTGGCGCCCGGCGAATGGCGCGTTTCCAAGCTGATCGGCATTTCCGTCTATGATCTTGCCGGAGAAAAGGTGGGCAGGATCGGTGACGTCGTGATCGATCACGACGGGGCTGCAAAAGCCGCCGTGATCGATCTCGGCGGCTTGTTTGGGGTCGGCAAGAAGTCTGGTCGCCTTGCCCTTCGCGGCCGTAAAATTCGTCTCGCGCGAGGATGCGACGCCCAACACGGTCGATTTTCCTCCGAAGAAACCGCCGATCCTTGCCGTTCCCAAGCTGCCAACACGTCCTAGGACCGAGGCTGGCGGCCAAGCGGACCGTGCCGTCATACAACTGACCAGGGCGCAGCTCAAGGCCGCCCCTGAGTTTCATTATACCGGCAGCTCTCGGCTGCCGAGTGCGACACCGCTCGGACCTGTAGACTAGCTGGTTTCTGTCGCGAAATTGGTGAATTCTGAGCTGGGCAGGTCGGTTATGTCGATTCCATCGGCATGACTGTACTTCGGTGCGGCTGCATTGGCGAGTGTTTCCCGCGCCGTTTTCGCTACCGGCCGGCCTGCAACCCATGCGGCGGCAGAACAAATTCCGCCACGTGGGCCATCTCGGCGAAGGCAGACGGGTGTATACTCAGCCTGCACATTATCGTTTTGGGAGGTAAGAAATGAGCACGATGAGGGTTATGGCGGCCGCCGCTCTGGCGGTGATATTTGCGGTCTCCGCGGCATCGGCGCAGCAGCAGACCCAGCGCGTTGCTGGTACCATTGATAAGATCGAGGGCAAAACCCTGTACATCAAATCGGCCAACGGCCCGGTCACCCTGACGCTCACGGACAATGCAGTGATTGTCGCCCGGGTGAAGGCGACGGCCGCCGACATCAAGGCGGGCGACTATGTTGCCAGCGGCGGTGTTCCGCAGCCCGACGGCACTCAGAAAGCAGTGGAGCTGCGCATCTTCCCCGAGAGCATGCGCGGCAACGGCGACGGGCATCGGCCTGGGTGGCCGGGCGCGCCCAATGGCACAATGACCAACGGCGCCGTCGGCCAGACGGTAACCGGTGTGGACGGCCCCGTCCTGACGGTCAAATACAGGGACGGCGAGAAGAAACTCATCGTCGGACCGAGCGTGCCAGTTCAGCGTTTGGAGATCGCCGACAGGAGCGAGCTTAAATCCGGTGCCGCCGTCGCGGCCGGCGCCGCGACCAAGCAGCCGGACGGCAGCTTCACCGCCGGCCGCATCGATTTCGGCCGCGGTGACGCAGTGCCCTGAGCGATAGTTCGGTTCTTACGCGGGGCGGCCCGAAGACCGCATTGGCGCGGGCCGCCGAGCCGATCGTGACAATGTCCGTCCGCATCAAGGACCCGGCGTCCGGCTTTTGCGAGGTCGATATGGTAGTCCGGGCGGCTCGTCGGTAGCGGGCGATCGGACCGAGGAGCCTGCCGTCAGGTCTGGGACGCGGGCGATCATCGAGCGCGCCATTGCCCCTTCGACCTTGCCGAAGCGATGTTCGATGGGAACCTTTTCATGATGGACGGGACGCTTCGATGTTCACGCGCGCCGCCGCGCCTTTGCCAAGCGGAGTTGATGGTCAAACCGATCTATTTGCGTTCGAACTGTTTCAATTCAGCGCGAAGACGAACAGGTAGCTCGACGTGCTCGAGGTTGTCGTATTTCACGGATGCAGGTGACGACCGCTCGCCTGCACCGCGAGATACTGTTTCGGCCCGATCGCAAAGACGACCGGCGCGCCTTTGAGCGGCGTGCCGACATTGAAGCGCCACAGCTCCTGCAGCTTCTCGTCGTCATAGGCGACCACCCAGCCGTCCTGCAGCGCCGTGAACACCAGGCCGCCCGCGGTGGCGGTCGCGCCCGAGCGAATCTCGATGTCCGTCACCGTCTTCGCCATCACCTTGTGGTTGACCGTGTCGTAGGCGGTGATCGCGCCGTAGTAGAGGTCGCTGGTGTAGGTGCGCTTCTCGCTGCCTTGGCGCGATCGAGCCCGCCGTTCGGGCCCTTGAACGCTGCAGCCGCGCCGTTTTGGCTGAAGCAGCCTTCGGCGCCGACGCCGTAGGCGATGTGCTTGACCGGATTGTAGGCGGTCGGCTGATGGGCGACGCCGCCGTGCCAGGTCGGGCAGGTCCGCTTCATCGGATCGCCGCGCAGCGCGCGCGCTTCCGGCATGTAGGTTTGCACGTCCAGCTTCGGATTGTATTCGACCGGCTTGCCGGTCTTGGGATCGAGCCCCTTGGTCCAGTTCAGTTCGTTGACGTACTGGCCGCCCTTGATGAAGCTGCCATTGGTGCGATCGAGCGAGTAGAAGAAGCCGTTGCGCCCGAAATGGCCGACCACCTTGCGGGGCTCGCCGTTGATGTTGATGTCGTAGAGCATGTGGATGCCGACCTCGTCGTAGTCCCACGAATCGTTCGGCAGGTATTGATAGTACCAGGCGAGTTTGCCGGTGTTGATGTCGAGCGCCACCGCCGAGTTGGTATAGAGGTTGTCGCCCGGACGCGCCTGCGGATCGTATTGCGGAACCGGGTTGCCGGTGCCCCAGATGGTGAGCTTGGTTGCGGGATCATAGGAGCCGGTCTGCCACATGCCGCCGCCGCCGGTCTTCCAGGCGTTGTTCTTGTCCTTCCAGGTCTCGCTGCCGGGATCGCCGGGCTTGGGGATCGACGTACCAGCGCCACAGCTCGTTGCCGGTGCGTGGCGTCGAGCGCCGCGAGCCAGCCGCGGGTTCCGGCGTCGCCGGCGCCGTTCGCGACGAGGACCTTGCCTTCGGCCGTGAGCGGCGCGGAGTCGAAGCTCTCCTTGCTGCCGAATTCGTTGGTGCTTGGCGATCATCTTGTCCCACACGATCTCGCCGCTGTCGCGGTTGATCGCGATGACGCGGCCGTCGGGAAGGTTGGCGATGACGAGGTCTTCCCACAGCGCGATGCCGCGCGTGCGCGGGATGTTGCCCTCGTGCTTCACGCCGGGATCGGTGACCCACACGAACTCGCCGTGATCGCCGCTGCGCACGTCGATCTTGTAGACCGTGCCCCAGCCGTCGGTGGTGTACATGAAGCCGTTGTCGATCAGCGGATTGACTTCGTTTTCCGGGCCGTTCTGCCCGACATCCTGCATGCCGCGCGAGCGCCAGCGCCCACACCATCCGCAGGTTCTTGACGTTGTCGCGGTTGATCTGGGCGAGCTTGGAATAGCGGGTCGAGCCGTAATCGCCGTTCATCATCAGCCAGTTCTGCGGCTCGTTGGCTGCATTGATGCAGCCGGTCCTTGTTGACCGTCATCTTGTACTCGGCCGCACCGGCCGTCGTGACAAGCGCGCCGAGCGAAACCGCAGACGACGTCACACGTGCAATATGCTTTGCTGCAGTCCAGTTGCCCATGTGCGAACTCCCTGGGGCGTTGCTGTTTGCCCCTCCACTTCAAATCACAATTTCTATGGCACTACGCGACCGGGCGCCGAGACGACCGTCAGCCGATCCCGTTGAGCCGATAAAAGCGTGCCGCAGTTCCGGCGAAGAGATCGGCCCTTTCGGTCGCGCTCGCGCCTCTCGTAAGCAGCTTGCAGGCGTTCCAGTAGACCGGGTAGCTGAAGCCTTCTTTGTCAGGCGGGAAGTTGCTTTCAAACATTCAACGCCGCGTCCCGAAGGCTTCGATGCAGGTCTCGACGTAGGGACGCATCGCATTCGCCACCGTCTCGGACGACGGCGGCTCGGCCTGCTTCTCAAATCCGAGACCGTTGACGGCCTGGCCAAGTCCGCCGACTTTGACATAGACATTTTCGTGCGCAGCGAGCGCCTTGATCGACGCGGCCCAGAGGGGAAATTGCTCGCTTAACTTGCCGGCATAGGCGCCGATTCCGACCAGCCTGCCGACGTGGTTGAGCACGATTTTCGTGTCCGGGAATGCACCTGCAAGGCTCGCGACGTCGTTAAGTTGCGGGTGAAGGACCAATGCATCGAACGAGAGTCCGAGACGGCCGAGGACCGCGAATCCCTCCCGAAACGTCTTGTCGCCAAGCAGCCCGGGCGGTGCCGGATTGTTCGGATTGAGGAGCGAAGTATCGGCATCCCAAGCCGTGCCATAGCGAACGCCGCGGAATCGGTCGCCGCCGGCACGCAGAAGCGCGGCAAGCACCGGCTCGACGCGGCTGCCCAACCTCAGATCGGCGTACCCGACAATACCGGCGGCGACCTTGGTCTTGCCGCAATATCCGCTGGCGCATATCGCCGCCATCCCGTTCACGAATTCGGTTTCGCCGACCGGCCGCATCTCGACTGGGCCAGAGTTCCGGTACATCGAGTTCGCCTGCACAAATACCGTCGCGACAATGTTGTGGCCGGTACCGACATCGGCCAGGAAGTCGTCCAGCATGTAGCGCCATCCGGGCCGGACCCAGAGGTGGTGATGCGGGTCGACGATCGGCAGCTCGGGTTCGAGCGCAGGCTCCTTGTGCCGGTCCAACCAATCCTGGCGCACCGGGCTTGCCGGTGCCGGGCTCCCCTGCTGGCGGATGCGGTGAGCGGAAAGGCGGCCGCTGCGCCGCCGAGCAAAGCAATGAACTCGCGCCTTTTCATTGTTGCCTCCCTTCTCCGTGCGGCAACCGGTGTTCGGCAGAGCTCATGGTCGAAGGACAGCACAATCGCTGCCTCGTACGCAGGCTCGGGATATTCCGCTCACGGCTTACACCAAAGCTACACCTTGGGACGATGTTCGGAAAGGGAGAGCGACCGCGAGGAGGCAACACATATGATCTGCGATCGTGATTCATGCCGTTCTGCCCTCATCGAAGGCATACGCGCGAACTTAAGCGGGATTGGTATCAATTTGCCCGCCGCAGGCCGGTTGTTCCCGGGACCGAAGCTGGCCAGCCCGAAGACCACACGTCAGCTCACGCGCGCCTGCCACGCCGTGGCCACATGGCCGGGATCACCAAGCGGGTGATGCCGCGCGCAGTGGATCAGGCCGCACAAGCCGTTCGATATCAGCGCATGATCCCGTAACGATGCAGACTTTTCGGACAAGATCATGCGCAAAATCAATGATAATCGAGCGGGGGGCGATTTAACCTGAACGCATCCCGCTCTAGTTTCCGCCCGGATTCTCGGTCGGGACTTTGTCCTCTTCTTCTATTTGGCCGGGAGTTCGAACCTTACGAAGATGCCCGTACATAAGCTCTTCTGCATAGGGCACACAATTGTATTCTAACAATTGAATGTTCTTTTCCAATCTCCGATATAGCGGCATGCTCATCTTCCAGGGTCTGGTGAAGACCTTCGGATCATCGACGGTCACTTCATAGTGCAGTGTATTGGCGCTGGTGGGGGTGTAACGCTCGGTGAGGTGCAACGCGTCGCTATGATAGTCTCCTGCCCGATCAAACCAGGTATCCTCAACAATTCCGGTCACGTCCACCACCAAAGTATCCCCGTCCCACGAACCGCTCGACCAGCCCATCCAGGAATCAACCGGAGCCTTGCTTTTCATACCGATATTGACAACCCGCGAAGCGAACGCAAATTCGTAGGTGAACGACACGAACTGTGGCGATTGCACGATCTGAAATGGAAACGGCATGTAGGTCGCGCGTGGCAGGCCGGGCAGGAAGCATTTAACAAGCGGATCCAGCGCGAGCCAATTTGCTTCGTTTTCGTTCTTCTTGGCCAGTGCCTCGGGCCGGTACGGAAGCGGCCCATCTTCAACAACGCCGATGCCGGCGGGAATTCCACCCGCCGCGCCCATGACCACAAGCGGTCCGGCCTTCGCATCATGGGCTTGGATATCCCATTCGGCGGTGTTGATGGCCTGCCAGATTCCACTCAAGTCCGGCTTACCATCGGCGGTTCGCGGAGCTGTGTAATTTGGGGCGCCAGCTCGGGCCGCGGCCGGTCGCTGGACCTTCGCCCTCTGCGCGAATGCCGGCAGCGCGATTATCCCTTGCGTGATCACGGCGAGGATAGCCGTGGCAGCTGTGTACCTGTTGGAAGCTCGCATTCGGATCCTCCATCTCGAATCGAGTGCCAGCTCATCATGGTTTCGGCTTGGCGGGTTCTTCTGTCGTGGTGCCCCTTTTCCAGCAGGTCCGAGAAAGGTACAGAAGCGATTCCACCTTCATCTCCGGAGGGCGAGACGCATCCGCGTTTTCCACGACCGGCCCGGTGATCTGCACTTCATGGCCTACCTGGAAATTCAGCATCTCCTGATCCCCTTGCAGCCGGAACACAAGTGGCGGTCTCGCGGCAAACGGAGGCGCTCCGGCCACGGATGGCCGCTCGCCGCCTCTCCAGTCCGTAATGAGGAATTCGCCCCCGGGTGACTTTGATCACACAACCGAATGAAACGAAGTTATCCCCGCGATCCATTGACTTGGGATAAATCGAGGTTCCATCTGGGATACCTGGAATGTGAACCCTTTGCGTGGGCGCCCCAGCCTGCCCCAGCGCATTAGCGGCAAAACAAACAACCACGCCAAACGAACCCACGACAGAGAGTGTCCCGTTCACTCCGAATTCCCCGATGATTTTAGCGCTTCTCACGCACGACCCGAAAACCGAGGTCGAAGTGTCGGTAATCCTCCGGAAAATGCATTGCGAAGCGACACTCGCGTCAGCCAGGGTCCATTGTCGTGGAAGGTCCCACCGCGCACGCCACGCCCCCCATCGCTGCCGTCCGGCCCCTTGGGATCAGCCGCCGCACTCTTCGAGTAATATTTAGAGTCGTACCAATCCTGCACCCATTCCGCTACATTCCCGCGCATATCGTATAAGCCCCACGCATTGGGCTTTTTGTTTGCGACAGGTTGTGTCTTCTCTACGTTGAACCAGGCCCAATCATCCGCCGGGGTATTCCGGGCCAGCGAGTTTGCCACTTTCGCGCCCGCAAACTGGTCCGCTGTGCCAGCTCTCGCCGCATATTCCCATTCCGCTTCGGTCGGCAGCCGATACAGGAACCCGTCGTTGCGTGCGTTGAGTCTGTCGAGAAATGCCTGTACGTCGTGAAAGCTGACCTGTTCCACCGGAAGCGTGTCGCCTTTATAGCGGCTGGGTTCCGAGCCCATCACCGCCTGCCATTGCTTTTGCGTGACTTCTGTCTTTCCGATTTCGAAGGCTTTGGTGATTTGAACGATGTGTCGCGGTTTTTCGTCCGTGCTGCATTCGACGGGGGTCGCACCTTCAGAGCACCCCATCGGGAACTGACCGAGCGGGAACCGAAGCGAACTGCATGCCCAACTTGTTCGTGCTCTACTGTACCGGCCGATCCCCCTTGAGCACGAAGAGGCCATGCCGATAGCACCAGGATACAAGCTCCGATCCCAAAGGTCCCGATCAAGACCCCTGTCCTTTGACCGACCCGATTATGATCAGCCATACTTGGTTCCTTCGACTCGTGTTCCTTCGACGATTTCACGCGGCAGGATCGTATTCGCTGCACTCGCGGTGGCTACTTCTTGGGGTCCGCAAAGTCTTTTGGTATGTCCGGGTTGGATCCGCCCACGAAGAGCAAGCGCCCATCCGGCAACGTAATGTCGCGTCCATTCGCTCTCAAAGCTCCGTCTTTTGCGCGGTAGCCGTTCACTATGATCGACCGTGCCGGGAGCCAAGGATTCCTTCGTGAAGCCCGCTCTTATCAAGGTACCTGGAGGTCCCGCCTCGACGGCCCAATTCTCAACGTTTCCGTCGGGCTTTTTGACATCGACGTAGATCCATGAATGAGGATTGATCCACGCCATCTTGCTCACGGAGCCCGTCAGCGTCACCGGTTTATTCGCGTCGTATTCGGCCGCAAACGAGTGGTGCGCGCTCGCTGGGTTCGCCAGGGGAATCATCGCCATCGCGATGGGCATCAGCATTAGAAGTTTTCGATCTGTCATGGCTTTCATCTCCGAGCCAATCCTTGTCGAATCATTTGGTTGCTATTTCTCTTGCTGTTCCGCTTCTTCCCTCTCTGTGGCCCGTGCTCCGGACAACGTGAATTCGAGATTGACGTTGCCTTCGTGGCACGCATACTCCACCAGCTGCTCCTGGTCCGTCAGCCGCCACATTACGAATTCTACGCTATATGGTTTCGTCCGGGTTGTCGGATCGTCCATCGTGAATCCGTAAAGCAAGTGCGTATCATCCAGGCGCTTCCAGCGCTCAGTTAGACGCCTTTTCGCTGTCGCATCGCTCATGGGAATCGGGTAGGTCGTGACCCCCGACGTCAAGGCATCGGGCGCGAAATTGGTGTATTCGACGACGAGTGTATCGCCCTCCCAGTGCCCGCGCGCGGCACCCGTCTCCAGATGAACGCCCACCGACGGGCGTGGACGTCCGTCCAGGTAAATCACCTGGGATCGAAGAGCCTCCACGCGAACAATCATCGCTTGGCGGTTCTGAACAATCTGCAAGGTCGTTTCTTGGCCCCCAGGACCTGAACCGGTAAACGGCGGACCGATGCCGATGGGCCGAACGCACCGGCTCGCAAGAGGCCGGTCTTCCGGACCCGTGGCGGGACGATTTATCAAGTAGTCGGCACGGTCCCGTTGTTCCCTGGCAGCACGCGTGAGCGGAGGCAGACGCCCGTCCGGTGGATCGACCACCTGGGACGTATGAAGACTTGTCATCGGTACTTTGTACCAAAAACCGTCTCTCCAGAACGTGTTGTAGGCATCCGTCGTTTTTTCACCCGGCGGAGTATTGGTCGGTTCAGTGCGAAGGTCGAACTGTCTTTGCTGCGCAGCATCCTCAAGCTCGGACCGGACGGATTCATCATATTCCGTCTTTTCAAATTCGTTGCCCGGTCGCTCGAGTGGCGTGAGGATGGAGCGGCTCCATATACCCTGGAGGTCCGGCTTGCCATCAGCTGTACGGGGCACTTTGCCAACTTTGTACGCGGCGAAACTTGCCTTCCAGTCGTAGGGCTTGTCCGGTGTCCCGGTCGTGCCCTTGATGGAGGCCTCGGCGACGGGCTCCCTCGGGCAACTCTGGTTAAAGCACGGCGCTGTTCCGCTCTGCGGAGCTTGTTGAGCTGAAGCGGCTCCCGACACGCCGACAATGGCTGCCGATCCAAGCCAAAATGCTAAATTCTGACGACGCATAGCCGATCTCCTCCGGCATGGATGACCCTGATCGCCAACACGTCATTTCTACTCCTCATTCTGACGATTTGCTTACGAACCTGTCAAGTCCATCTGATCCGCGTAAGTCGGATCACCAAGCACAATCGGGTAGGAGTCGCAGCGGCGCCACAGCGACTTTGGATGCCAGATCGATGCCATCCACCCACGTCAAGTGCAGGACGACGGCAAGTCGCCGGCTCGGCCTGCTCCGTTCGGAGTGCTAGAGCGGATTCCGGTCGTATTGAAGCGCCGCGCGTAGGGTGGGCAACGCGCCATTTTGTCGTACAAGTGGCATCGTCGTGTAAGCGCGTTGCCAACCCTACGATTGATTTGATTCCATCCGATCGGAACATGCTCTAAATGAGGCGGCCTATCATGATTGTTTCCGGTAGTGTTCTAAGATACTACCCTATTTTGGTGCATCGCGCAGATCCCTGCGTTTCAGAAAACCCGACGGGTACTCAATTCCTGCTGCATGGATCTCAGGTGCGTCGTTCCACTGCCGGAACGAGAGTTACATCGCACGCGTTGGGCGGGAACTTGGAATATTTACGGTCGCCTATAATCAAGTCCCTCCCGAGTCAACGCATTCATGTTTGCAGTCAGCTTTTTAACCGCGAAACCCGCTTTCAATAGTTCACCTATTGCCGCATCTTCACGAGTTTCATCGTTTCCAACTGCCGACCAGGTTTACCTACCTTATCGATCTACACAACTGAAACGATCAGATTCCTGGTAGCGAGGGCTGAAAGAACGTTCGCATTTCCAAAATGTCGTTCCACCGGGGACGCTACTCTAGCCCGGATTATGCATGAGGGCTGAAAGTTTTGCGGCGACTGTGGCAGGAAACGGCCGATTCACTTAGACAAGTTGTTGTTCCGACAAGTTGCCTCGCGTATCAACCCTGCGCCACAGCCGCCATGACTGACGATACGCTGCTTCCCTTCGACCTGCCAGCGGTGCGCCGTAAGAAACTCACAGTCGATTTTGCCGGCGGCAATCAATCTTCCGATGCCGGACTGCTGTTGCTGCGCGAGGCGGAGCGCAGGCTTGGTGTTTGCCGACGGCTGGCGGAGGCGATGCCGGATCGACGCGATGGCGATCGCATCCGCCACGCGATGTTTGAGATGGTCATGGCGCGCACCGCGGCGATCGCTTGCGGTCACAAGGATGCGATCGACCTCGACCGCCTGCGCCACGATCCGTTGATGAAGGTCGCGGTCGGGCGCTGTCCGGACAGCGGTGCAGCTCTCGCCTCGCAATCGACGATCAGCCGCCTGGAGAATACGCCGTCAAAGAGCGAAGCGGCGCGGCTCTGCGCAGCCCTCATCGACCAGGTCGGCGCGACGGTGAAGCCGGGCAAGCAGGCGATACTCGACATCGACGACACCTTCTGCGCCGCGCATGGCGGCCAGCAACTGGCGTTCTGGAACGCGCATCAGGACGAACGCGGCTTTGCGTCAATGCACATCTATCATGCGGCGAGCGGCGCACCGGTCGCCGCGATTCTACGCCCGGCGCGAACCCCGAAAGGCACCGAGGTGTGCACCGTCATCAAGCATGTGACGAAGCACCTGAGGGAATATTGGCCGCACACCCGCATGGTGTGGCGCGGTGACAGTCATTATGGGCGCGTCGAAGCCATGGAATGGGCGGAGGACAACGGCGCCGACTATATTTTCGGCCTTTCCGGCAACGCCGCGCTTGATGCGCTGGCAGCCGAGACCGCCGACAATCTGCGCTTCCATCATGCCAAGAGCAGCCACACCAAGCTGCGCTCCTATGCAAGCTTCATCTATCAGGCCGGCAGCTGGACACGGCCGCGCAAAGTGGTGGCGCGGCTCGAATGCTCGCTGCAGCCTGACACCGGCGAGGCGGTCACCTCAACCGGCATGCGCCAGGAGGTCGACATCCGCTACATCGTCACCTCGCTCAAGGGCTCGGCGCGGCATCTCTACGAGAATGTCTACTGCCAGCGCGGGCAGATGGAAAACCTGATCAAGCTGCACAAGGCGCAGCTGGCGTCCGATCGCATGTCGTGTCACAGCGCGACCGCCAACCAGGTGCGGCTCGCTCTGCACACCGCCGCGTTCTGGCTGATGCACGCCGTGCGCTCAGCCATTCCGCAAACAGACCCGCTGGCGACCGCCGAGTTTGCCACCATCCGCGAGCGTCTGATCAAAATCGGCGCCCGGGTGATCGAACATATCGCGCGTATTCGCATTCAGTTGCCGACGAGTTGCCCTCAGCGCGTGCTGTTCCGCACCGTCGCGCTCGGCCTGATGCCATCCGGTCCATGAGCCCCCGGGGCGCGATGCCCGCCGTCGCCGCCGCTCACGGCAGATCAACACCGACGCGTCGCACCGCGAGTTGCTCCAAAACCGATCAGCCGGTCGGAGCGAACGTATGCGAATTCGCCAACAAACGTGGAAAAACGCCCCTCGTCATGCATAATCCGGGCTAGTCACGACCAGCTCAGCCGCTCTCCGGTCACTTGACTTCGGGCGTCATTATAAAATCGTGCTTGCTGCGCAAATTTACGCCCGCATCGAGTTCTCCGGCTTTGCCACCATCACGTGATGCAATCGAAGCTTCTTGGCGATCGTCATTAAATGGATCTGCATTTCAATCCGCGCCAGCGATTCCCCGACGCAATTACGTGGTCCGGCGCCGAACGGCATCTGCGCGAGCGCATGCCGCATCTGTTCACCTGTGGCTTCGAACCGGTCCGGATCGAATTGGTCCGGATCGTCCCACAGGTCCGGATTCCGCTGTATGAAATACATAGGAATGTAAATTTCCGTTCCGGCCGGCACAAAGTAACCACCGAGCCGATCGTCATGCACCGCCTTGCGCGTCATCAGCCACAGCGGCGGATAGAGACGCATCGCTTCCTCAATAATACACCGCGTGTATGCAAATTTGGACAAGTCTTCAAAGCCAGGTGTTTGAGCGCCGAGAGGGCTATCAAGCTCCGTCGACATCTTTTTCTCGACCTGCGGGTGCTTCGCGAGAAAATACCAACACCAATTCAGGGTAATGCTAGTGGTTTCGTGCCCGGCGACGACGAGCGTCATGACCTCGTTGACGACTTGAGGGGCCGACATGCCTTGACCGCTTTTACGGTCCCGCGCCTCTACGA
This sequence comes from uncultured Alphaproteobacteria bacterium, assembly GCA_963844635.1. GTDB lineage: Bacteria > Pseudomonadota > Alphaproteobacteria > Rhizobiales > Xanthobacteraceae > JAJPKK01. The sequence continues at coordinate 230,617 of CAWJPD010000003.1, read as the reverse complement.
GGATGCCTAGGATATCGGGGTCGCTTCGCCTGGCGTTGCAGCGTTGGGCAACGATGAGCCCACGAGCTTTCTTATCAAACGAAAGGTCTGGGCGAATTGCAGATCGCGTGATGATTCATCGGAGAGGATGTTGAACGGCTCGGCAACCTGTTGGTAGTCGGCACCAAAAATCGCCCTCAGCACCACTTCGAGAACCATCCGGCTGACGTCACGAGTGACATTGACAGTCTGCCGCTCGCGAGCAGCCTGCTGCCATTTCTCAAGTAGCGCGGTATTGGTCGCGGTGATGACCCCCATCAGCGCCTCAACCGCATTCCGGTGGAAGGCTGGCTGCACCATTCTCCGCTGGCGCTTCCAGAATTCGCCCTCGGACACTATGAGGCCGTTGCCGAGCAGCAGGGCGATGCGCTTGATGGCCTGACCTCTCGCGTAGTTCTGCCAATTCCTGCGAAGGACGTGCTCCGCATATTCGGGGCTTCGGATCACAAATGCGTTGACGTCGAAAATCGACGTCTTGAAGATGTCGCCATGTTGCTGGAACTGCTCATCCATCCAACGAAAGAGATCTTGGCCTGTGCTGTACGGTTGCGCGGTCTCTGGCGGAGTCCGTGGAATGCTTGCAGAAGCGGTCGCCGCCAGCATAGGACGGCCGGGCCGACCGGCCCGTCCAGACGGAGCTTTTTCGAACATCCGGACCCACTCCTCCCCTAGTCACGTCGTACAGCCATTGCCGCACCTGTTCTTTGATTCAAATGCCGAAGAGCGATATCTCCGTATAGGCCAAGTCGCCCAATCGGGGTCGGTTAGGTCCGAAAAAAAATCTTGGTCTCTTTCCGAAATATTTGCCTACCAAGCCGGGTATCGCACCGTTGGCATCGACCATCACCAGAAACTGCCCTTTTCGCGCCAAATATTTTGCAATCGGCCGCGCAAATCGGACAAGCGCATCAATATCACGGCAATAGACAAGCTGTTGAACCTGCAGGACCTTGATAGTTTTTGATCGAAATACGAAAGGATAGGCGCGTTGCGGCGTAATACACCACAAGCTTGTGCAGCCATAACTTGCATGCTCGACAAGCGTCTCGCGCTCGTGAATCTCAAAGGGCGCGTCCGGCTCTTCGACGGCATCGATAACTCGGACAGCCTCACCGGCCGACCGGCTCAAAATCGGAAGAGCGATGAAGATTCCTTCGACGTATCTGCTGAAGCCGGTCGCTTCGACCATCTTGTGAGTATGGCGTGCCGCCGTCAGGTTGAGAACCGTGACACTTTTGTCCCGTGAGGCCCGACCGATAAGAAGCGGCGCGTAGATTCTAAAGGCGGGATCGACATAGACGCCCGAACCATTGCATCTGACGTACGGGATGCCGTTTTCCCAGGCCGTCGAAAAAATCAGAAGTATGACGCCAACCAGACTGCCATTGTTTTCAAGGACGTAGCCATAGCGAGGGTAACCCGAGGGAACGGTACGGTAGGTCAAGCCATCCAACATGTCTTTCCAGAACTGCCGTGAACGTGCCTTGCCATAGCCGCGCACAAGAAGATCCACGACATCTGGAATGTCCATTTTGCTGATCTGACGAGGTATGACATTGGCCGAGACACGAGCCGAAGTGTTTGTTGAAGACATGAAGCGCCCGTCTAAAAAGCAGCTCGCGGTTTCGGCCACATCAACGTTGAACTCCGACAGCGGAAAAGCCCCCGTTTTCGTAAATCTCGATAAAGTCTCCAATTGTCACCGGAAGCCGAATATCTTCTCCAGTTGAGAATGGATTGATGCCGAGGCGTTCTTCAAGACGTGTCAGTAGTAACACCATAAGGAGCGAATTTAAGCCGGAATCGACCAACATGAGTTGATCGGACAATGGTGCCAGCATCTTACCGCGTTCGCGCGCGACCTCGGTCATCTGTTCGAGTATGGTTAATTTGATCGACAAGGTCGCAAGACTTACGATTTGTTTGCTCTGTCCAGCTATATTCGGGCAAGACGCATAATCAAGTCCGCGATCGAGTCATGGTCAACACGGACGAGTTCGGGTCACGCCATAAACCTGTTATGCATAATGCAGCAACCGTCTCCGGGCAGGGCGAGCCCGTGGATGGCCGGGGCAATCGTCAACGCAGAACAACGACTACAGTCGTTGTCCTGCAGCGTCGTCCAGGACTGCGGACCCATGTGCGGGGTTGCGCTCTAAAGCAAACGGGTCAGCCGGCCGCGCTCCGCTTAACTGCGCGGCCAAAAGCGCGCTTCTCCCACAAGGCATTTTGCCGTCACAAAAACATTGAGCCCTTTATGCGATCGAGCACCGCCGCGTATTGATCGGTTCCGACACCGAGGAACTCGAGACATTGGCGGCACTTGAGGAACTCACGCTCGCGGTTTGGGGACATCGCGGTAAGGAAGGGAATGCAGCCCGCTCGCAGACTTCGGCGTGCGAGGCGGCTTAACATTCATCACAATGAACGGACTTGTTGCTGGTGCGCGCCTCCCGCTCGCTCTTCTCGTGAGGCCGGAACCGCCCGGAGATGCAGGGCAAATATCAGTCGCGACCGCTCATTCACCATGTCCCGGCTCTGCTGTTGTTGCGCCGTGCACGACATAGTAGCCGAAGGTTGGATCTTCAGGGGTTCTTTCGTGGCGACGTCAAGCAGTCCCAATTACGCCGCGCGATGGCCCTCCGTTTCCGCGGGACTTGCGCGACTGTGCAATGCGGTCGGCCGGAGCAAGGAGGAACGACTAGCGCACCGACTCGCCGGCGCGGTCTTCCTGATAAGGGCAGTGAGTGCCGCTCTTGCCTATGTCGTACAGGTGCTGCTGGCACGCTGGATGGGTAGTTTCGAGTACGGAATTTACGCGTACATGTGGACCTGGGTGATGTTGCTCGGCTCGCTGGTCGATGGCGGCATGGCCGCTTCAGCCCAGCGCTTCATCCCCGAATATGCGGAAAAAGACCGCCTGCATCGCGGCTTTCTTCATGGCAGCGTTTTGATCGCGCTGGCAACATCGACCGGCATTGCCGCGTTAGGCGCGTTTGGCATCAGGCTGGTCGAGTTCCTCGCTCGATCCCTCCACCGCCAGTGCGGGCTACCTTGCCTTGCTCGCTTTGCCGCCGTTTGCGATCGGCCGGATACAGGAGTACGTCGCGCGCTGCTATGACTGGGTGGCCCTTGCTCTGGCGCCCACCTACATATTTCGCCAGTTCGCGCTGCTGATCTTCATGGGGTTGGGCTGCGTCGTCGGCGCTGCCATGACCGCGAATGCCGCGATGGCGGCGAGTATCCTCGCCATTTTGGGCACCACCGCTGGCCAGCGCCTCATCCTTGCCGGCCGCCTCGCGAAGCGGGTTGGCTATGGGCCGAGGCGCTACGAGATCAGGACCTGGCTCGCCACTTCGCTGCCACTTCTGATGGTCGACAGCTTCTACTTTCTGCTTTCCTACGTCGACGTGATCCTGCTGCGGCAATTCGCTTCGCCCGAGACCGTCGCCATCTATTATTCGGCCACCAAAACGATGGCGATCGTCGCGTTCATTCATTTTGCCGTGGCGGCGACGACCGCGCATAAGCTCGCCGCCGCCGGTCTGGCGGACGACCGCGCCTTGCTGGACGATCTCATGCGCCGAGCCGTGCGCCTGACGTTTTGGCCGTCCCTTGCCGCCACCGTCCTGCTGCTTCTGGTCGGCCGTCCGCTGCTTGGGCTTTTCGGCGCCGGTTTTGCGGACGGCTATCATCTTCTGGCCGTGCTCAGCATCGGCCTGATTGCACGCGCCTCGGTCGGGCCGGCCGAGCGGCTATTGAATATGGTCGGGTGCCAGCGCCATTGCGCAACTACTTACGCGGCGGCACTGGTGGGGAACGTAGTTCTGTGCCTGATCCTGATCCCACGATTCGGAGCGGCAGGCGCGGCAGGTGCGACCTCTGCTGCTCTGGTGATCGAGTCGTCGCTGCTGTTCCTTCTGGTGAAACGGCTGCTCGGCATTCGCATTCATGGGCACGGATGACGAGTTGGCGAACGTCCGGTGCTCCAAACCGACCATCCTCCATCCCCGGCTGAACGATCCCTTTGACATCATACACCCGAGGTGCGAGCCCCTGCGCGGCAAACCCGCACGTACGGTTTTGTGCCGCGGCGGCGGGGCTGAGCGCCGTTTTGTAGAGAGGATCACGCTTGCGAATTGCAATCATGGGATCGGGCGGGGTCGGCGGCTATTTGGGCGCGCGGCTTGTGCGCGGGGGAGCGGATGTCACTTTCATCGCCCGCGGCCCACATCTTGCCGCCATGCGCGTCAACGGGCTCGTCATCGAAAGCGCTTTCGAACCCATCCGCCTGGACAAGGTCAGCGCGACCGACGATCCGGCGAGTGTCGGGCCGGTCGATTTCGTCCTGTTCGGCGTCAAGCTTTGGGATACCGAGACCGCAGCCCGTTCGCTCCTTCCCATCTTCAAGCCGAGGACCGGGATCATTTCGTTGCAGAACGGCGTTCGCAAGGACGAGATGCTTCGCACGATCTTCGGGGCCGATGCGGTCATGGGCGGGGTCGCCTATATGGCGACAACCATCGCCCGGCCGGGCGTCATCGCCCAGACCGGAGCCATCCAGCGCATGATCTTCGGCGAGTATGACGGCCGGCGCTCATCGCGCGCCGAATTGCTGCTTGCGGCCGCGTTGATGGGCGGCATCGGTGCGGAAATCAGCGACGACATTCGTCGGGCGATCTGGGAGAAGTATGTATTCCTGGTCGGGCTTTCGGGCAGCACGACCAGCATGCGGATGCCGTTGGGACCGATCCTCAGCCATCCGAACACCCGCAGGTTCATGCTCGATCTGATGCGTGAGGCGGTGGCGGTCGGGCGTGCCCAAGGCGTTGCTTTACCGGAAGATTTCGCCGAAGGGCGGCTGGCCTTCATGGATGGATTGCCGGCCGACATGACCTCCTCTATGCATCACGACCTTGAACGCGGTCGGCCACTCGAAGTGGGCTGGCTCAGCGGTGATGTCGCAGAGATGGGCGCCGCCCTTGGCGTGCCGACGCCGGTCAATCGCGCGGTCCATGACATTCTCCTGCTGCATAGTGGCGGCGCGAACAGTGCAGCGGGCCCAATTCAGAAAGGGCATTAGAGTGCGATGCGTTCAGTTTGAATCGCCTCCGCCTCGCATCTCTTTGATTTGGCGCCTGGTGTTGTCCGAAAAGTCTGCAACTTTTCGGCATCATGCTCTAGGCAAGTGCGCGGCCAGCCGAAGCCAAAGCGCGAAGCGTGTGCGTGGTGGCAACGAAAGTGGCGGCAAGGATCGACTTGAAGATCATGGTCCGTCTCCGTTTGCGCCATGGAGGAGCAGCCCTCCATGAATTTCAGTCGGGGAACGGCTGCCCAGGGTTCAATCAGGGCGAACAAGTTTTTAGCGGCAATACGAGACGCGGTAGAGGCCCGTGCTTTTTCGCCGGCCCGCGCCGCGTTGACGGGGGTCGGCACCGCGTCCCACAGAGCAGGAACCAATCGCTGGCGAAGTCTTCAGAGAAAGCGCCCATCTGCCGGTAATAGCTGAGGTGGCCCCAGCGGTCCGCTGACCGAGCCCGTCGACTTCGGACGGGAGTTTTTCCAAGCTCTTTCCCGAGCGGGCACGGCTTAATTAAAGTCCGCGTTGCTCGGAAATGAAAAAGGGGACTGGCCGGAACCCCCAGAGTCCGGCCACTTGCGCAACAAGATTGGCGGTGCCCTCCGAAGCATGTCGATCCCATCACTCCGCCTTCGTTTTCAACGCGGCGGACCATTGTTGCCGTCGACGAAGACTTTCTGGTTCGCGCGCGGCAGCGGCGGCGGAGGCGGCTCATCGACGGGAGGCGGGCCGGCGTTGTTGTTCCCTTCGACATAGACCTTCTGATCCACGACGATCGGGGCCGACGACGCCGAGTAAACCGGGGCGGATGGCGTCGAGTACGTGGGTGGCGCCGAATAGGTCGGGTAAGAGTACCCGTAGGACCCATATGAGCTATAGGACCCATAGTGCCGATAGCAGCAATGGTAGGACCCGCCGTAGCCCCAATGGTTCGAACCATGAGACCAACCAAAGCTCCCATGGTAGCCGCCCCATCCGAAGTGCCCCCCGCCGGCGGAAGCGGCGGTAGGAGAAAGCGCCGCTGTCGCGACGGTGGCGAGCACCGCGATCGCGAGGATTGATTTACGTGCGAACATCGTCGTCTCCTATTTCAAAGTAAAGAGCGTGATTGCCCTTCGCCCATCGGTATATTCGGGACGGCTAATCGAAGATGTGTTGAGCATCACAACTTTGTCGAAAGCACATTGCGACAAATACAAGTGTTTGGAGATGGGTGGTGCCTGGACGGCCCTCGCCAAGGGCCATATCGTCCAGGTCGCGCGACACCCCGGCGCAGTCCCCAACGCGCCCAATCACCGGGCGCGCGTTCGCCTCCGGACCAGCTCCGGCTCGACGCCGCGTGCCCGTGACGGGCCAAGAGCGGCTGCGAGCAACCGCAGCCAACCAACCTTTTTTTGAGAGCATAGTCGGCGCGGGAGAGCAGCAGAGCCAGAAACTTCGCGCCCAGCGTCAAGATCGATTGCCTTACGAAGGCCATCGAGTTACAGGGAGGAAGGGTCCACATCGGGGGTGGAGGAATGAGCGCTGCGGCCGCAATCCGTGCAGTTGTATTCGCAGCGGCTTTTGCCGCGGCATCGACACCGGTCACCTGCCTGGGTGAAACCAGCAATCAGTTGCCGGCCCGCGCAACAAAAGAGTTGCCGCCTGAGCTGCTCTCGTTGTTGCGGCAAAAGAAGATGCCAAAATATTCGCCGATCCTTTTGCGCATTTTCAAGGAAGAGGCGGAGCTTGAAGTCTGGAAGCAGGACACCACCGGCCATTTCGAGCTGCTCAAGACCTTTCCGATTTGTCGGTGGTCGGGCGATCTTGGGCCGAAGTTGCATGAGGGCGACCGCCAGACTCCGGAAGGGTTCTATACAATTACCCCCGAGTTGATGAATCCGAATTCCAACTACTATGTTGCGATCAACACGGGTTTCCCCAACGGCTTCGACAAAGCGAACAACCGCGATGGCAGCTTTCTCATGATCCATGGCGACTGCTCGTCGAGTGGTTGCTATGCCATGACCGACGAACAGATGGGCGAGATCTATTCGCTAGCGCGCGACGCACTCCTCGGCCGGCCGTCATTCCAGGTCCAGGCCTATCCGTTCCGCTTGACGCCGGCGAATTTGGCGCGGCACCGAACCAATCCGAACTTGGCCTTTTGGAAGATGCTCAAGGTCGGCAACGATCACTTCGAGGCGACGCATTTCGAACCCAAGGTGGATGTATGCAATCGCGTCTACGTATTCGATGCGGAACCTCAACCGATTTCGCCGAATCCTCTTGTGTTCAATCCCGCCGGCAAATGCCCCACTTTTATCGTGAATCCTAAAATCGCACAGCAGGCAATGGAGAAACAGCGCATCGACGAGGTCGAATACGCGCAGTTGCTTCAAGACAACGTGCCAGCCGCCCCAATATACAGCGGACTGGACGGCGGGATGAACAAGGTCTTTTTCACACGATTTCCCGGAAGGGTGCTGCTTGCGGAGGCGCAGCCATATGCATCTTACTGGCCGCAAGTGTCACCGATCCCCTGGGTCGACAATGATGGATCGTTGGCGAGCAGATGGTTTCGCCCCCTGACCGGCATTGACGTTACAGGACTGCCGATTGCCTCGCCCTACATTCTGCCGCAATAGTATAACATTCGCGAAGGCTACGATCGCCCTTGCGCCAGCAACCAGCGCGATTGCCGCATGGCACCCTTAACCATTATCGCAGACGGGCGACGGCATCGATACCGCCGCCCCACGCGCCACTCAATTTCGGACCTACTGAGCAACCAAACCCGGCAGCGCCTGTACACGCATGACCGGCGGCGGGTTCCATTTGCCTGTGAGCGCCTCCGATCTTGGCGCATAGAGGCGCATGGTCAGATTGAACGGGCCTTTCGGGGCCGGAAGCCAGTTGGCTTCCTTGTCAGCACCAGGGCTTTCATTCTGGAAATACACATCAAGCGATCCGTCCGCGTTGAACCTGAATGGCATCCAACTGCTGACGGCAAACCGATTAAGCGCATTTCCAACCTGGAACCCGTCGGCGTCATAGAGTGTCACTGACCAGAAGGCATCCACTGGCGGCGTGTTACCTTTGTCGAAGTGCAGCGTGTATTTGCTCGCGCCGTCGAGTGGCTTGCCGGTTTCGTCGCCTAGATTGAGCGGATAAATCGCATCTTCGGGAAGGTTCGCACCGAGACCGAGTTGCGCGACGATGGCGCGCTTCAAGTAGTAGTTACCATAGACGCCCATCGTGTCGGTGTTCATTGACCAGCCGTTCGCTACACGCGCGATCGTTGGTACCTTCCACGTCATTAATTGCTGCGCACCCTCGCGAGCATCCGCCAAACCACTGCGAACGGCAGGAGCGGCCTTGTCCAGGTCAAAGCTCTTGCCCGGCTCAATGCCAATCTTCCTTAATCGTGCGAAGATCGGCTGGTCAGTGACGTGTGGTGGATTGACTTTGAGAAGCTCAGCCGCGTAGGCGAAATATTTGGCAGCCGGCATCATATCGATCTGAACCTTTGGCGGCGTTTTCATATCGGCGGTCGGATCGATCTTCGCTGCCACCGGTTGTGCAGGTTTGCCCCACTGCGCAAGTGGCGTGACTTTGTAACCCGCTTGTATTTTGTGAACTGCATCATAGTCGGGCGGCCCGTCGGTCTTTGTTCGCCCAATGATCCAAACAAACGGCGTTGGCGCGCTGATGCTCGTCATTCCCGCAGGAACAGTTCCGGTCCAGCCGGGAGGAGTGATCAGAAAGTTGTCGGCCTGCGTACCAGTCGTTCGCCAACCGGGGGAGGCGAATACGTCGGTCCACATGTCGAGCATCGGCAACAGGTAGTAGCGACCCGCGGTATCTGGCGCGGATACAATCATCGGCTCTGTCGTCATGTCGAGCCATGCAATGGAATAAAGGGTGTCAAAGTTCGATCTTACTACGCCCTTAAAATCAGCGGGAGGGTATGAGGGCACATTCGTGAACGCATTCATCGGCCCCTTACCGAATTCTTTACCAGGCTCAATGTTTGTCGATTGCGTCCGTGTCAAATCCATTGTGATTAGCGGATAGAAATACAAATAGGCATCGACGCCGATGGCATGCGCCTCTTGCTCCGTGATCCCAGATTGGGCTGCCGCCGGCACGGCCAACACGGCGGCAGTACAGGTAGCAAACAAGCTGGCGCTAAGCCAAACAACCAAGGTTGTGCGTTTCATTGGGGACCTCGATAATCAGCCTCGCGCCACGGCGCGGCCCCCCTTCCGAATCCCAAGGAGTATTCTAGCGTCCCTGGGCGATACTGATACTGCCCCTTGGGGCAACGTCTTCCCACTTCAGGCGCAGGCACCTCTTATGCTGCAATGCAGCAAAGAGGTCGCCTCCGGGTCAAATTGACGACGCGATTGAAATCATGGAGAAAATTGAAGTCTGAAATAGCCTGGCAGAGCTGCCCTGCTCTGCCCTCAGCCCTGAACGGTAAAGCCCGGCCAATCCGGACGAAATTGCCTACCCCATGATGCGCGGCCGGTAGAACCCGGTTCCCGTTCAACCGATATCGCGTTAGCCTACGAAAACCCTCGGAGGTTCATCGATGCGACGGCGGGATTTCATCGCAAGGCTTGGCGCAGCGGCGTGGCCGCTCGGCGCGAGGGCGTAGCACCGGTCGCTGCCGGCTATCGGATATCTCAGCACGCTAGCGCAAAAGGATACCGATTTCTATGACGATGCATTCCGCCGTGGCCTCAGTGACGAGGGTTATATTGAGGGCCGCAGCGTTGATATCTTGTATCGCTTCGCTGAATATCGATACGAACGCTTACTGGCGATGACCGCGGACCTCATTAGCCGCCGGGTCGCCGTTATCTTTGCGGCCGGCGATGGCGCCGCGGTGCGCGCAAAGACGGCGACAGCAACGATCCCGATCGTATTTGAACTCGGTAACGACCCGGTCGAGCTTGGTCTCGTTGCGAGCCTGAACCATCCGGGCGGCAACGTCACCGGCGCGACCTTTCTCATCGCAGAGCTGATCCCAAAACGTCTTGAGGTGCTCATGAAATCGCGCCTATGGCGCAAACAGTCGGGTTTCTCGTAAACCCGGCCGGCCCCTTGGTAGAAGCACAGATCGAGGCAGCAGAGAAAGCGGCGCGAGTTCTCGGTCTGCGTTTGATGATTTTCAACGCAACGAATCCAAGCGAAATTGAAGCCATCTTTGCCGATCGACGGATCGGCGCGCTGGTGTTTGGTGTTGACCCTTTGTTTTTCAGCCAGAGTGGACAACTTGCCGCGTTGGCGGCTCGTCATGCGGTGCCGGCGATCCATCACGCCCGCGAATTCATAGAGGCCGGTGGCTTGATGAGTTACGGAGTGAGCTTTTCTGATTCCTTTCGCCTAGCCGGCAACTATGTTGGTCGCATTCTGAAGGGTGAAAAGCCGGCCGACCTGCCCGTTCAGCAGTCCACGCGCATCGAGATGGTGCCCAACCTCAAGACTGCAAAGGCGCTCGGTATCGAGGTGCCCACAGCAACGTTGCTGCGCGCCACTGAGGTCATTGAATAAGGGCGGAGCGATGCGACGGCGAGATTTCATTGTAGGATTCTGGCAGCGCGGCAGTGTGGCCACTCGCGGCGCGGGCACACCAACGCTTGCCGGTGGTTGGCTACTTGGCCGCAATATCATCCGCGGACGGCACCCTAGCGCTAACCCCCTTCTTGGAAGGGCTTAAGCAGACGGGCTTCGTTGACGGTCGTAATATCCGAATCGAGTATCGCTGGTCGGAAGGTCATTTTGATCGGTTGCCCGCTGTGGCTGCCGATTTGGTAAATCGCGGCGTTGCAGTGATTTACGCCACCGGAGGATTGTGGCCGGCAATCGCGGCCAAGGCCGCCACGGCTACTATCCCGATCGTGTTTCAGGGTGGCGGCGATCCGGTCCAACTCGGATTGGTCGCGAGCCTCAATCGTCCAGGCGGCAACGTCACCGGCGCAAACAACATGACTAGCGTGTCATTGGACGCTAAGGCCGTGCAGTATCTGCGCGAACTGGTGCCGACGGCGACATTGCTCGGTATCCTGGTAAATACCGTGGGGGTGATGAACATCACTGCTGAGGCCCGCAACGCGGCTCAACAGCTGAACTGGGAATTTCGTGTGTTCGAAGCAAGCACCGATCAGCAGTTGACGACCAGTTTCGAAGAGATGGCGCAGCGAGGGATTGGCGCGCTCCATGTCACAGCCGACGTTTTCTTTTACGGTCGCCGCACCCGAATCGTCGCGCTCGCCGATAAATATGCGATCCCGACAAGCTACTTTCTGCGAGAATTCGTGACCGCAGGCGGGCTCATGAGTTACGGCTCAGACCTCCGGGAAATCGAATTGCGTTGGCGGGGCTTATGTTTGTCGCATCCTCAAGGCGGAAAACAGGCGTCGCAATGATCAAAAAAAGTCAATACAATCAATATGTTGTAATTTTGCTACGATATAGTGTCCAACATATGGCCAATATACACGCATGGACGCAGGTGGAAACGTGCGACGCAAAAGCCCACTGGCCTAACTCGTCATTCCAGCTCGTCGAGGGCAAGCTTTGCTTGATCCCGCCGGCTTGTGTTTCGGCAACATCATCCTGCCGGAAGGTGCGATCGGCTGCGGCAAAACGATCTTTGCGCCAACTCCTGCACACGCCCGCAGCCGCCTATCGCTTGAGCGCGAAAATGCCACTGAAGTGATTCGATGCAGAGATGGTGGCATCGGGTGCGCTCCGTCTACTGCCACGCCAATCTAATATGCGCGCCGCGAACCGATCACAAAAATTCCCGCCTTGGGCGCGCAAGGCGGGGGGTGAGGCCGCCCAGGTTTTCGTGGCTTCTTTGATATTGTTCTTTTGAGCTGCGCCCCCTCAACGCGCTTGGGGCCAAATGCTTCAAGGCGAGGGCAGTGGAACGCTCCTCGGCTCCTCGCGTTTCGTGCTCATGGAGGCCCGCATGGAACGCAGCATGCTTGTGGAGCACTTAGCCCAAGCGGAACAGCACGTCGCCACGGGTGAAAGGCATGTCCTGCGTCAGCGTGAAATCGTGGCTGAGCTTGGCGACGGTCCTGATGGCCATTTGGCGCGCCAACTGCTTGACCTGTTCGAAGAGCTTCAGGTGGGCCACGTCGAAGGACGAGATCGCCTGAAGGCCGAACTCGCCAAAATACGTCACAGCAGCCCCGCCCCGGCATGATCCCGGAACAGGTCGGCATCGCGCACGTAGGCTTGAAGCACGTCCATCGAGCGATGCCGGGATACGTCGCGCATCTTGAATACAGACGCGCGGCGGCGGGCGGCGCTGGTCAGTAAGCCGGCCCGCAGCGAATGCGCGCCGAACGCCGCGGGATCAAGGCCAAGCCAGCCGGCATAGCTTTGCACGATCGTGCACACGCTCTAGTCGGTGAGCCGCTGAGGTACGAGACGGACCGCCCTTCGCCACCGGACGGAACAGCGGCCCTTCGGTGATCCTGGAAGCCGCGAGCCAAACCTTGCATCGGCGCTCGAGCCGTCGCAGACATGGCGTGTTTTCAGGGCGTCGAGCATTTGCTCGAAGCGGGCGAGCGCCGCAGTCAGGTCGTCCCGGGAATGAGCCGATGAAATGGGCTTAGCCATGACGATCAGCCCTCCCGGTCCAGCAACATGCTGACGTGGTCGCGATAGGGCGGCCACAGGAGATTGCGGCTTTCACAAGCTGTCCGCAATCACCGGAACGCTGTCCGCGATGCGCCAGTATGACTGCCTGCGATGGACGGAATCTGCACCCTAATCATTCCAGTACCGACGCAGATAGCGCAAAAGCAGGTTAAATAGTCCTGTCTCTGTTTGACGCCGTGCCATTTCGGCTTATTCCCTTTGTGGCTCTCCGCTTTCTATACACGTCAGCCACGAAAGAAGGGAAAACAGACACAGCAAACAATAGATGAAAGGCTGCGATGGTTATTGAACAAGTAATGAGGCCGCATAATCCTTCGAAGGTCCGCGCCGCCTGAGGCGATGCAAAAGGCCCGGAATTTCACCCTGGCGGCAAGCACACAATCGCATCAAAAAGAGAGAATTCTTTTATCAATCCACTCGATGCTCGATGCCTTATGTCACTCTGCGGGCATGCTCGGCGATCGCCATAAGGGCCGCTCCGCCCATGACCATGTTGATGCCGACGAGCAATCCGAGCGCCCACGCGGCGGTGCCGGGAAACCCAGCGAAAATGATTCCTGCCAGGATCAAATCGATGAGGCCGCTGAAGAGCATCCACTCCCAGCGTCCCAGAGCCTCGGCGATGCTCCATGGCGTAGATGATGCCGGAGATGCCCTCCACAACGAAGAACACAATAAGCACCAACGTAAGCGACAGCGCCCCAGCGATCGGCTGGATCAGCAACACAACTCCGACAGCGATAGCGATAATAGCAGAAACAAGCGACCACCAAAATCCGGGAGCCTGCCTGGCGCCAAACGTGGCCACCAATCCCACAACGCCACTGGCGAGGAAAATCCATGCCAAAATGATGGTGATGGTAATGGTGGCAAACAGCGGCAGGAAAATTGCCAAGGCTCCAAGCACAATGAGAAAGATGCCCTCACCGAAGAAAACGAGTGAGTGCCGGCGAACCGCCGTCGCTACCGCCGCACCGATTTCTGTCGCGAACTCCTCATGAGGGGCAGGCATGATAACCCTCCATGGTTCACCCCTCCAACCCCTGCTCACCACAGAAAATGGTAGATGCCGTTCAATCCCATAAGACCTACCATGATGGGGTAGACGCCGACTACGTAATTTAAGAGCCGCGGAGCCAGAACAATCAAAATGCCCGCGATGCAACAACGGGAGCGATGTGTGCGGGAGACCTGTGCGCCCATCACCTTCGTCCATGATGATCCGATAAAACCCGGCCGGCGGCGCCGATCGCGCGGGAACATCGAGCAGCTGATGTTCTCACCATTCCCTCCCCGACGATCCAGCTCGGGCCGGACGGTATTTTCACCTGGGTTGTCTCCGACAAGGCTACGGCTGAGTGCGCAAGATCATGTCCGGTCCGACCACCGGCGATCAGACTATCGTCACCTCGGGGGGGGGGCGGCAAGCCTAACGAACGGCGAACCCAATCCGCCCTAATAGCAGCTTGTATTACGAAGACGATCCGCTACCGTGGGCTGGGTAAGGTGGTGAGCCACCGTCATCCGGTCGGAGCGCGGAGGGAGCATCATGGGGAAACGGACGTTGGTAGTCTTACTTGCTGTGACTGCACCTCTCCAGGCATTTTCTCTGCCTGCGTTCGCGGCCGAGGAGCCTCGCCACATCGCTCTGCCGGCAATCGTCAGCGTTTCGGTCCCTCCCGACAGTTCGGACCTAAACTCCTGGTCCTTTGACACTGGATTGTGGAGCACGGAATTTCCCATAAGGGACGCCGAGCACATCGGCATCGGCTATATCGTCGAGCCCGAACCCTTTCATCACAGTTGGTCGCCTGCGGACTTTGTGATGCATGATCATATGTACATCGCACCAGGTGTCCCGGACCCGCGAAGGGCGAACATCACTTACCGTTTCGACCAGCCTGCAAAAATTTCGGAAATTCTGATCGTCCAACACACGAACGGCATTAGCCAGATCGAGGGCTTTGTCGGAAATGACGAGAAGTCCCTGCATTCGATTGGATACGCGAACAGCACGCTGGGCGCCAACCTGCCGCTCAAGGAAAATACGTTTGCGGAAGGCTATCGCGACGTATTCAAATTCGAAAGAGCCGACGAGGGCAAGGTATTCCGGATTGTCATCACCAAGACCCCTTTGCCGAATGGTTACGCTTTGTATCGTGCCTATCCGGGGAACGGCGATCACAGACCGTATGAAGTTCTTCGCAACGAATAAAGCAAGCCCGCAAATCGTCGACTGCGCAGCGGGCTGCCGCCGCCTCATCGATTGCAGGCGATCGTGCCTCACGCTTGGCAAAATGTCAGACATGGCGCGCGAGTGGGTCGGCCGTCGGTACAGTGCCGCTACCGAGTAAAGGATAATTCCGGCGGTGCGGCAGCTTGTTGAGCGTCAGCTCCGCTTGAGAAGCAATAACCGCAGCACCGCCTCCGCTAATACATCCTACCGCTCCAGGCTTGCCCAGTTCGAATTCGAACTGCCCGGCATGTTGGCAGCGCATCACAATCATTGTGTGCTCCTTTGAAAGCCGGAAGGACAATGACGCAGCCGGCGGCCTGGTGTGTCGTGAGCGGAGGGGCTCTTCGGCTCATCCACGACCTTTTCATCTTGATGCCCATTGACTGCCCGATCGGACACCGCAAATGTCCCGACATGGAAACTCCCAAACCGCTGTTTTCGTATCGCCGGCACTGGGCGCACCGCCACGGTGGCGCACCGTTCCTGCCAATGTCGCGCGACGAGATGGACGCGCTCGGCTGGGATGCATGCGACGTCGTGCTGGTCACCGGCGATGCCTATGTCGATCATCCGAGCTTCGGCATGGCGATCATCGGCCGGCTGCTAGAGGCGCACGGGTTTCGGGTCGGCATCATCGCGCAGCCGGACTGGCGAAGCGCAGAGCCGTTCGCGGCGCTCGGGCGGCCGACGCTGTTCTTCGGCGTCACCGGCGGCAACATGGATTCCATGGTCAACCGCTACACGGCGGACCGGCGGCTGCGCCACAACGACAGCTACACGCCCGGCGGCGAAGGCGGCAAGCGGCCCGACCGCTGCGTAATCGTCTATGCGCAGCGCTGCCGCGAAGCGTTTCGCGACGTGCCGATCGTGCTCGGCGGCATCGAAAGCTCGCTGCGCCGCATCGCCCATTACGACTACTGGTCCGACAAGGTGCGCCGCTCGATCCTGGCCGACGCCAAGGCGCGATATCTGTGCTCTACGGCAATGCCGAGCGCGCCGTCGTCGAGGTGGCGCATCGGCTCGCCGCAGGCGGCGCCGCGATCTCGAGCCTTGACGATATCAGCGGCGTCGCGCTGTTCAAGAGCCGCGGTGCCGGAAGGCTGGACGGAGGCTGCACGCCGACAATCTCGACGCCGCCGACGAGGGCGCACGCCATCGGCGCAGCCAAGACCGTCGTCCGCCTGCCGGCCTTCGAGCAGGTCGGAGCAGGACCGCGAGGCTTATGCGCGCGCCTCGCGCGTGCTGCATCGGGAGAGCAATCCCGGCAATGCGCGCGCCCTGGTCCAGCGCCATGGCGACCGCGAGCTGTGGCTGACGCCGCCGCCGATCCCGCTCACCACGGCGGAGATGGACGGCGTCTACGACCTGCCTTATGCGCGCGCGCCGCATCCGTCCTATGGCGATGCCAAAATCCCGGCCTGGGACATGATCCGCTTCTCGGTGACCATCATGCGCGGCTGCTTCGGCGGCTGCACCTTCTGCTCGATCACCGAGCATGAGGGCCGCATCATCCAGAACCGCTCGGAAGCCTCGATCCTGCGCGAGATCGAAGCCATCCGCGACAAGACGCCGGGCTTCACCGGCGTCATCTCCGACATCGGCGGCCCGACCGCCAACATGTACCGCATGGCCTGCAAGGACAAGAAGATCGAAGCGCGTGCCGCCGGCCGTCCTGCGTCTATCCCGGCATCTGCCCGAACCTCAATACCTCCCACGACGCGCTGATCGCGCTCTACCGCAAGGCGCGCGAGATCCAGGGCGTCAAGAAAGTGATGGTCGCGTCGGGCGTGCGCTACGACCTCGCGGTGAAGAGCCCGGCTTATGTCAAGGAGCTGGTGACCCATCATGTCGGCGGCTATCTCAAGATCGCGCCCGAGCACACCGAGGACGGGCCGCTCGTCGAAGATGATGAAGCCCGGCATCGGCGCCTATGACCGCTTCAAGCAGTTGTTCGAGCAGGCGGCGAGGAAGGCCGGCAAGGAGTATTTCCTGATCCCCTATTTCATCGCCGCCCATCCCGGCACGACCGACGAGGACATGCTGAATCTCGCGCTGTGGCTGAAGAAGAACCGCTATCGCGCCGACCAGGTGCAGACCTTCCTGCCCTCGCCGATGGCGCTCGCGACCGCGATGTATCACTCCGGGCGTCAACCCGCTGCGCGGCGATCCGGCGCGGCGGTTCGGAGATCAGTCGCTGCGGTCAAGGGCCTGCGGCAGCGCCGGCTGCACAAGGCATTCCTGCGCTATCACGATCCCGAGAACTGGCCGCTGCTGCGCGAAGCGTTGAAGCGGATGGGCCGCGCCGATCTGATCGGCCCCGGCAAGCACCAACTGGTACCCAATTGGCAGCCCATGGGAATTGGCGGGCGCAGGGCAGCGTCGCCAACGCCAGGACACAAAAAAAACAAGCCGCAAAAATTCCTCACGAAGGGCGTGTACGCGAGTCCAACGAAAGCAAAGTAACTGAGCGGGTGCAAGTCCCATTGATTTGCCAATCTGTATCTCGGAAGGCACATGATGGTGATCCTCCGAATCAGGTCACCACCCTTAAATCACGTATCCATCCGGTGGGCACCGCGTGGTAGCCGACTTGCGGTGTTCAAAGGGGATAGAGCGTATCCATCCGGTGGGTACCGCGGGGTAGCCGACTTGCGGTGTTCAAAGGGGATGGAGCAATCCGTCGGACTTTAACGTGTCGATCGCTTCGGCGAGCGTAAGGCCGCGATGCAGGCAGAACCATTCTCCGGTGTGCCGGTGCCACTGGATGTCGAAGCGGTTGCGGCTGATCCAGTCGAGGCGGGCGAAGGGGGCGTCGAACTCTTCGCCGAGAGTCTCTCGGAATCCGGAGCGGTAGCGTTGCATGAAGCGATACTTGGTGCCGTGCCACTTTCCCAGAATATCGATTGGATAGTTGAACTGCGTCGGTCGGATGGCGGGCAGGAAGCGGGGCTTCAGGAAGTCGTCGATCAGGTTCTGGCAGGCGGAAGTCACCGCCGATTTTTCTGCCGCGGAGAGGCCGGTCGATCTCACGCCGCCTCTCGGTTCATGCCGCTTCGGCGCGGCTTGGCGTCGGCTTTCGCCAATTCCACGGCAGCAGCGCAGCGAGGTCGGTGATCTTGTGATCGTTGATGCTGGCGAGCACATCGGCGAGCCACGCCTGCGGATCGATGTCATTGAGCTTGGCGGTTTGAATGAGCGTCAGCATGACCGCGGCGCGCTCACCGCCGCGGTCGGAGCCGGCGAATAACCAAGACTTCCGCCCAAGAGCAATGCCGCGCAGCCCGCGTTCGGCGGCATTGTTGGTCATACAGATGCGACCGTCATCGAGGAAGCGCGTGAAGACAGCGATGCGCTTGAGCATGTAATCAAATGCCTTGGCGACTTCGTTGTGGCGCGAGAGTTTGCTGCGCTCCCGCTTCATCCATTCAATGAGATCATCGACCACCGGCGCAATATCCTTGCGGCGCCCGGCCACGCGCTGTGCGGGCGAGGAGCCATTGATCGCACGCTCCAGCGCGAAGATGGCGTCAAACTTTTGCACCGCCTCGAAAGCGATCGGCGAGATCGTGGTCGGTTTGCCTGTACGTGCCTTCGATGCAATGTCGGCAAGCTCGAACAGCTTGCGTCGCGCATGCGCCCAGCAGCCCGCTTCCGTGATCGGCCCTCCTTTTCGATCCGGCGCGTAAAGCGCTTTAAACCCCGCATAGGCATCGGCCTGGAGAATCCCGCAATAGCCGGCAAGATGCTGCTCGGGATGGATGGCAGTGCGATCCGGCGAGTAGAAGAACACGGCAGCCGGCGGCGCTTCCCCAGCGAACGGACGATCATCACGCACATAGGTCCAGATCCGGCCGGTACGGGTCTTTCCTTTGCCAGCACCGGCACTGTGGTGTCGTCGCCATGAATACGCTCGGCGGCAAATACGTGCGCCTTGATAAGCTCGTGAAGCGGCATCAATGTCGCCGCGCAGGTCCCGACATGATCCGCCATGGTTGACACTGACAGCTCGATGCCTTCGCGCGCATAGTGTTCGCTCTGTCGATTGAGCGGCTGATGATTGGCGTATTTTTCCACCAACATCATCGCCAGCAGACTTGGGCCGGCAAAGCCGCGTGTGATCGCATGGAATGGCGCCGGCGGCTGCGCGATCGTCTCACATGACCGGCAGCTGAACTTCTCACGCACATGCTCGGTCACGAACCATTGCCGCGGCACCACGTCGAGCGTTTCGGTGATGTCCTCGCCGATCTTGGAGAGCTTGCTGCCGCCACAACACGGACAGCACGTTGGCGCCGGATGAACGATGCGGCGGCGCGGCAGATCGGCAGGAAAGCTGCGCCGTGTCGCCTGCCGCCGCGTGAAGCCTTGCACCTCCACGCGCGCCGCTTCGGCCTTGGCCTGATCCTCTCCGGCCGTCGCGGCCAGCTCTTCGAGCTGCAATTCCAATTGATCAATGATCCGCTGGCTGCGCTCGGAGCGCGGACCAAACTTCTCGCGCTGCATCTTGGCGATCACCAATTGCAGGTGTTCGATCAGCGCCTGCGCGCCAGAGAGTTTGGCGCGCGTCTCGATCAGCGCTGCCTTCAGCGCATCGGTGTCGTCGGGAAGGTGATGATCAGTCCCGGCCATGGCTGCGACATCAGCACAATCACGCTGATTCGGGTGGTCAATTGCGCACCATGAGTCAACGGGTCGCGGGCTTATCCAGCGTTCAGGCTTTCAAGCGCAGACCGCAACAACCTCAGCCGGCCGCCGTGGGTCGCCAGGTGTGCTGGGGATTGCGCCAATCGATCCCGTCCAGCATGTAGGCGAGCTGCGATGTCGAGATCGAGACCACGCCGGAATCGGCCGAGGGCCAAATGAACCGGCCGCGCTCCAGCCGCTTGGCATAGAGCGACATGCCGATGCCGTCATGCCAGAGAATTTTTATCAATGAGCCGCTGCGTCCGCGAAACACGTAGAGATCGCCGGCATGCGGGTCGCGCTTAAGTCCCTCTTGCACCTGGAGCGCCAGGCTCTGCATGCCGCGCCGCATGTCAGTATGGCCGGCCGCGATCCACACCCGAACGCCGGTTGGAAGTCCAATCATCGCGGCGCCAAAGCTTTGATAACTGCCGTCACCAGTGCCACCGGCGCCGTCACCGCAATGCGCACGCGAATGTCGCGGCCGAGTTCGATCGTGAGCACTGGTACATCGGTTCCCGATCGCTCGCTCCGATCCGGCGCAACCACGACCTCGGCAAATCCCGTCACAGCGCTCCGCAGATCGCGCCGCCACCGATAAATCTGCCCGGGAACCACATCCCGCAGCCGCGCCACCTCGCGAACCGAAGCGCCCGGCGCAAATGCCTCCGCGACGATCGATCGCTTCTGCTCCGCGCTCCAGCGCCGGCGTCGTTCCGGACCCGACAACACTTCAACCCGGCTCATCGCACCGTCTCTTGCACCGGTGCAAGCGACAGTGCCTGCACGGTGCCAAGACAGATCGGATCAGCCTACGCCCGCAAGGCGGCCGCTATCGGATGGTTACTAAATCACAACAGAATTCATCTGATTCAACTACTCTTCGGACCGACCCTCAGGGTCCCGCGCGGGGGCAAACCCGTGGGTGGTGGCTATCGCCGTCGTCGTGCCGACGTTCATGGAGGTGCTCGACACGACGATCGCCAATGTGGCGCTGCGCTATATCGCCGGCGGGCTGTCGGCAGCGGTGATCGACAGCGAATGGGTCATCACCAGCTACCTCGCGGCTAACGCCATCGTCCTGCCGATCTCCGGCTGGCTGTCGGCGCACCTGGGTCGCCGCAACTACTTCCTGCTGTCCATCGCGGTCTTCACGCTGGCCTCGGGGGCTGTGCGGCATGGCCACCAGTCTGGACCAACTGATATTGTTCCGAGTTATCCAGGGACTGGCGGGCGGCGGCTTGCAGCCTTCAAGCCAGGGCGTGCTGCTGGATAGCTTTCCGCCCGAGAAGCAAGGCACGGCCATGACTCTGTTTGCTTGGCGGCTCTGCTTGCGCCGATCCTCGGCCCGACGCTCGGCGGCTGGATCACGGACCACTATAAGTGGCGCTGGATTTTTTACATCAATCGTGCCGATCGGTCTGCCTGGCCTTGCGGCCTGTTATCCCTGCTCCAGGATCCGGACTATCTCAGGCCGCAGCGCGCGGAATTTGAAGAGGCACCGCTGAACTTCGACGCCATGGGACTGGGGTTGCTGGCGATCGCCATGGTCTCGTGGGAAGTCATGCTCAGCAAAGGACAGGAGTGGGATTGGCTGGGCGATCCCTTCTGGCGCGTGCAGACGCTGGCGGTGTTTTTCGTCTGTCGCTCTGTCGCGCTGATCTTCTGGGAGTTGCGCCACCCCAGCCCTGTGGTCAATTTCCGACCGTTGCTGGAGCGAAATTTCGCTGATGCTGCTTTATCATCTTTTGCGCCTACGCCGTGCTCTACGGCGCCAGCACCTCGCTGCCGGCCTTGCTGCAGTCGCTGTTCGGCTACGATGCCACAACGCTGGCTTGGTCATGTCGCCGGCAGGGATTCTCTGCCGTTGTTGCGTTGCCGGTCGTCGGCCTTTTGCTCGGCCGCGGCGACGATGCCCGCTGGATGATTGTCGCGGGACTGCTGGTCATGGCCGTCGGCAGCTATTGGATGGCGCATACTGAACCTCACATCAGCCCGGGCCAGGTGGTCTGGCCGCGGGTGGTGCTGGTGTTCGGACTTCGATGATGCTTTGCGCCCGCCAACGTGGCAGCCTACCTCTATACGCCCACGGCGCTGCGGGGAGCGGCCGTGGGCTTGCTCAGTCTGCTGCGCAACGAAGGCGGCAGCGTCGGGACGTCGCTGGCGCAGACGATGCAGGAGCGCCGCTGACCA
The DNA here is from genome assembly GCA_963844635.1 of uncultured Alphaproteobacteria bacterium. GTDB lineage: Bacteria > Pseudomonadota > Alphaproteobacteria > Rhizobiales > Xanthobacteraceae > JAJPKK01. The sequence goes on along the minus strand of CAWJPD010000003.1, from coordinate 208,721 downwards.
ATTCCATGACGCTGCGGCTCGACGAATGGCTCGATCCTTTCAACCCGGCGGTGAATCTCCTTCCTCGACCAGGCCCGGGCGCTTCTCCTACCACCAGACGGGCGATCCGGTCGCCTCGCAGCAGCTGGCCTGGCAGGCGCTGGAGAATTTGCGGCAACAGCAGGCATCGTCGCTGGCTTATTTCGACGTCTTTTGGCTGGCGGCCGCTGTGACGCTCGTGCTCGTGCCCTTAGTGCTACTCATGAAACGGTCGGTAGCGGAGAAAGGCGCGCCACATCGGTCAGGAGTGAGGTGCGGCGCATGGTAGCGCAACGATCTGCCGCTTGGCAGCCACCCTGTTGCCGTTACCGCAGCCGCTGTTCTTGCTCTTGCGTAGAACGGCCAGGTGGCATCGTTGCTCGCCTTCGCGATCTTTTTAGTCGTCGTATATAGTGCATGGCTGAAGCTGCAGACACAATAGAATACGTCAAGCCGTCGGCGTGATGCCCGGGAGTGTCGCCGGCCTAAGCGCCAAGCGAGCCCCAGCTTGCACATCGAGCGGATCTGGCTGCGGGATTGATAGTGGTGAATGGCAGTGAAGGCGTCGTACAAGGAGGCGTCAGATGAAAAGGAACAGCCAGTTTGCTGCACCGCCTGCGGCGTTCAGGCTTGCTCCGCTGGCCGGTGGTCGGCGCCGCCTCGCTCCTCGCTTCCTGTAGCCTGCCGGCGTATTGGATCCGCAAGGGCCGATCGCGTCGGCGGAGCGACTTCTCCTGATCAATTCGACGGCGATCATGCTCGTCGTCGTGGTTCCCGTTATCGTGGCCACCTTGGCGTTCGCCTGGTGGTATCGGTCATCCAACACCCGCGCCAGCCGCAGCCCGGACGAGCTCCTACGAAGGGCGCATCGAGTTCGTCGTCTGGTCGATCCCGGCGCTGACCGTGATCTTGTTGGGCGGGGTCATTTGGATCGGTTCCCATCAGCTCGATCCGCGGGCGCCGATTCCCGGGAAATCCGACCCTGCTGCACGTGGACGTCGTGGCGCTCGATTGGAAATGGCTGTTCATCTACCCCGATCAGGGTGTCGCCGCCGTCAATCAGCTGGTTATCCCGGCCGGAACGCCCGTCGAATTTCGCCTCACCTCGGCGACGGTGATGAATTCGTTCTTCGTGCCGCAGCTCGGCAGCCAGATCTACACGATGGGCGGCATGACCACGCACCTCAGTCTTCTTGCCGACAAGCCGGGCGAGTATCCCGGCTTTTCGGCAAATTTCAGCGGCGATGGCTTTTCCGAGATGCGGTTCGTCGTCAAGTCGGTGCCGGCCGGCGATTTCAACGCTTGGCTCGAGCAGGCGCGCGGCAGTGGATCCGGCCTCGACGATGCCGGCTACGCCGAGTTGGCAAAGCCGAGCAAAGCCGTGCCGCCCACAACCTATCGCTCGGTGGAGCCGAAGCTGTTCGAGCGCATCCTCGACCAGACGGTCGCGGGTCCCGGAAAAGCGGAGTCGGCGGGGCCTGGCGTCCGTCATTGCGTCAGGCGGGAGGTTGACATGCTGGGAAGGCTGAGCTGGGCGGCAATTCCATTCAACGAGCCGCTCCCGCTGATCAGCGGAGCGGTTGTCGGCATCGTCATTCTGGCCGTCCTCGTGACCGTCACCGTAAAGGGCTGGTGGCCCTATCTGTGGCGCGAGTGGCTGACCAGCGTCGACCACAAGCGCATTGGCATCATGTACGTGGCTGCTCGGCCTGGTCATGCTGCTGCGCGGCTTTTCCGATGCGATCATGATGCGCACGCAGCAGGCGATCGCGGTCGGCAATGCGCAGGGATATCTGCCTCCCGAGCACTACGACCAGATCTTCTCGGCGCACGGCACGATCATGATCTTTTTCGTGGCGATGCCGCTCGTCATCGGGCTGATGAACTTTGCCGTGCCGTTGCAGCTCGGCGTGCGCGACGTCGCTTTTCCCGATGCTCAATTCGGTCAGCTTCTGGCTGACCGCGACGGGCGCGCTGCTGATCAATCTGTCGCTCGTCATCGGCGTTTTCGCGCGCACCGGCTGGATGGGCTACCCGCCGCTCTCCGAGCTCGCCTTTTCGCCCGATGTCGGCGTCGATTACTACCTCTGGTCATTGCAGATCTCGGGCATCGGCACCCTGCTGACCGGCATCAATTTCGTGACCACGATTCTCAAATTGCGTGCGCCGGGCATGACCTATTTCCGCATGCCGGTGTTCTGCTGGACCGCGCTCGCCGCAAATCTGTTGATCGTCGCCGCGTTCCCGGTCCTGACCGCGACCTTCGTGATGCTGCTGCTCGACCGCTACCTCGGCATGCATTTCTTCACCAATGACGCCGGCGGCAACCAGATGATGTACGTCAACCTGTTCTGGGCGTGGGGCCATCCTGAAGTCTACATACTGATCCTGCCGGCGTTCGGCATCTTTTCCGAAGTCGTCGCGACCTTTTCCGGCAAGGGGCTGTTCAGCTACCGCTCGATGGTTTGGGCGACGCTCGGGATTTGCGTCCTCTCCTTCATGGTCTGGCTGCATCACTTTTTCACCATGGGCGCGGGCGCCGACGTCAACGCTTTCTTCGGGATCATGTCGTCGATCATCGCGGTGCCGACGGGCGTCAAAGTCTTCAACTGGCTGTTCACGATGTTCCGCGGCCGGATCGTGTTTCGCGACGCCGATGCTGTTTGCAGTCGGCTTCATCGTCACGTTTGTCATCGGCGGCATGACCGGGGTGTTGCTGGCGGTGCCGCCGGTCGATTTCGTGCTCCACAACAGCGCGTTCCTGGTCGCTCATTTTCATAATGTCATCATTGGCGGCGTCGTGTTCGGCGCGCTGGCGGGTATCAACTACTGGTTCCCGAAGGCCTTCGGGTTCACCCTCGACGAACGCCTGGGCCATGCCAGCTTCTGGTGCTGGCTCATCGGCTTCTATCTCGCCTTCATGCCGCTTTATGCGCTGGGCCTGATGGGCATGACCCGGCGCCTGGAGCATATCCCCGACCCGAGCTGGCAGCCGCTGCTGTTCGTCGCGGAGGCCGGGGCCATCGTCATTTTCTGCGGAATCCTTTGCCAGATCGCGCAGCTTTATGTCAGCATTCGCACGCGCGAGCGGCGGCTCGACCTGACCGGCGACCCGTGGAACGGTCGAACCCTGGAATGGGCAACCTCTTCGCCGCCGCCAGCCTACAATTTTGCGGTGCTGCCGAAGGTCGAGACCATTGACGCGTTCTGGCACATGAAGCGCACGGGGCGGCCCCCGATCAACCCGGCCTATGAAGCGATCGAAGTGCCGCGCAATAGCCCAGCCGGTTTCATTATCGCTTTCTTTGCGGTCGTCATGGGTTTTTCGCTGATCTGGCAGATCTGGTGGCTGGCGATTCTCGGCTTCCTCGCCGCGACAACCGCGGTCCTGATCGCCGGGTGGAGCGATCGAGCGTGAGCACGAAATCATCGCCGCCGAAGTCGCGCAAATGGAACGGGCCCGGTGAGGTGGAGCGGCCCGATGACGATCGACGACAATCGATAGAGCTCCGACCGCGGTTCCGACCGAGCTCGCGCGAGGGCGCGGCGGCGGCGGCCCGGCCCCGAAGCGCGTCGTCGTCGCTTATGGGTTCTGGATCTTCATCCTCAGCGACATGATCATGTTCTCGGCGCTGTTCGCGGCCTATGCAGTCTTGCGCGGCAATACCGCCGGCGGACCGACCGGAGTCGAGCTGTTCAACCTCCGCAACGTCTTCATCGAGACAATGTGCCTGCTGTTGTCGAGCTATACATGCGGGCTCGGGGCTTTATCCGCCGAACGTCGGCAGCCAGCGCGATTCTTGATCTTCGCAGTTATCACATTCGTGCTCGGTGCGGCCTTTCTGTTCATTGAGGGCTCCGAATTTGCCCGCATGGTGGAGAATGGGCGCCGGGCCCTCGCGCAGCGGCTTTCTGTCCGCCTTCTTCACTTTGGTCGGCACGCATGGCGTCCATGTCGCCAGCGGTCTGATCGCGCTTGTCTATCTGGTGGCCCAGGCGATCACCAAGGGCTTCCGAGCGGCGGTGCTGCGACGCCTGTTGTGCTGGAGCCTGTTCTGGCACGCGCTGGACATCGTCTGGGTCGGGGTATTCACGTTGGTCTATTTGATGGGAGCACTGCGCTGACGGACGCTCACGAGCACTTGTTTGACGACCGCACGCCGGGCGTCCAAGAGCGTGAGCCGACGGCCGGCTACCTCTCCTACACGGTGGGGCTGGGGCTTGCGATTGTGCGACGATCGCGCTCCTTCGTCGTGTCGCAGACCAATTTGCTCTGGCCCCGGGCATCCCGGTCGGGTTGATCGTACTTGCCTTCACGCAAATAGGCGTCCACCTCGTCTTCTTTCTGCATCTGGGCAGCGGCCCTGACAGCACGAACAATATTCTGGCCCTCGCATTCGGCGTGCTGATCGTCTTTCTCGTTATCGCCGGCTCCGTTTGGATCATCGCCAATCTTAACAGCAACATGATGCCGATGTCCGTGCAATGAATGGGAAAGGCCCGCCGGCAATTGGGGAAGCGCACCCGCCGACCTGCCTAACGCCATCCCAGATCCACTGGCAGGCATCCATTCCGCCGCTGGAATGCGGAAGGATCTCCTACCGCTGACGGCGTAATTCCGCCGCGCACTGTTGGGCTTGTCCTTGGCCGAATGATCAACGACACATGAACAGTCTACGAACATCGCTAATTTGCTGACGAAATCGCAACGACCTGGCATCGAACATGCGTCGAACTACCGACGAAATAAACTTTCAGTTTTAGATCTGTTTTTGGTCGGGTGGCGGCGCACGGATAATTGACTTGAATCCACTGCCGTACATGCGTGTGCGCACGCGTTTGAGCAATATCATGCTTCAGACATTGACGGGTTTGCGCAGAAGAGTTCCCGGTTGTGGGGACTGCCCAACGAAAAACATTTATCCACAGCCGTCCATGGGCATGCATCCCTGATTGTGCCCGGAGCGTCGGGTAAGGAACCGGCGGTGCATGCCTGCATCATCCCTACTTCCACAAAAGCGCCAGTCCCTTAGGATACACGAACAGTGTACGATCATCCCTAAATTGCTAGCGAAACCCCAACGATTTGGCATCGAACATGCAACGAACTACCGACGAATTGAACTGTCAGTGTGATCCTTATTTTTGGTCGGCGCGTAGCAAGTCGCGAGCGGGACAAAAATATCCCGTAACGCAAAGATCCATTGTCCAATCCAGTTCATGGAAATGAATTGGCGTCTATCTGGCATCAGCAGCTTGAATGAGCACAGCGGACAGTTTCATTCGGGGACCTTCAACGGAGCAGTTGAAGAGACTGGTTTGATTGGCGCTTTGCTGTGCCAAAGAATTTGACCGGGCAACGGGATTTCTGCTGCCGCCGTCTGTCGATGACTGGCTTCCCGAACGGCATCTGGCGCGGTTTGTCGTCGAGGTGATCGATGACTTGGACCTTTCGGCCATGGTGAAGAGCTATCGGGGCACCGGTTCGGCTGGCTACCATCCGGCGTTGCTGCTGGGCCTGTTGGTTTATGGTTATGCGACGGGGTGTTTTCGAGCCGCAAGCTGGAGCGCGCGACCTACGACTTGGTCGCCTTCCGGTTCATTGCTGCCAACGATCATCCCGATCACGACACCATCGCGACGTTTCGGCGGCGCTTTCTCAAGGAGATTGAAGCGCTGTTCGTACGGGTGCTGGAACTGGCGCAGGAGATGGGCCTGCTCAAGCTCGGCACGGTGGCTCTCGACGGCACCAAAATCCACGCCAATGCCAGCCGGCACAGTGCGCTGTCCTATGAGCATGCCACCAAGATCGAGGCCCAATTGAAGGCGGAAGTGGCCGAACTGCTGGCGCGGGCGGAAGCTGCGGACCAGGCCGAAGCCGTGGTTGATGGCATGTCGATCCCGGAGGAATTGGCGCGCCGCGAGGAACGTTTGACGAAGCTTGCGGCGGCCCGCGCCAAACTTGAAGCGAGCGCCAAACACCGCTTCGAGCAGGAGATGGCTGAGCATCGCGCCAAGCTTGCGGCGCGGGAGGAGAAGGCGGCGGCGACCGGCAAGAAAGAAGGCGGCCGCAAACCAAGCCCTCCCGCCGAAGGGCCGCAGCCCAAGGACCAGATCAACCTGACGGATGAGGATTCGCGGATCATGCCGGTGGCGGGCGGCGGGTTTGAGCAATGCTACAACGCGCAGGCGGTGGTGGCGGCTGAGAGCCTTCTGGTGATTGCCGCCGACGTGGTTCAGGCGCCCAACGACAAGCAGCAGATCGAGCCGATGCTGGAGAAGCTCGCCGCTTTGCCGGAACAACTCGGCCAGCCCGACACGCTGTTGGCCGACAACGGCTATTTCAGCGAGGCGAATGTTGTGGCGTGTGCCGCGGCCAACATCGAGCCGTTGATTGCGACCGGACGGCAGCCGCATCATCCCTCCTGGCAGGAGCGATTTGCCGCCGCGCCGCCGGCGCCGGAAAATCCCGACTCCGGTCGAGGCCATGGCTTGGCGGCTGCGGACACCGCAAGGCAAAGAAGCTCTATGCTGTGCGCAAGCAAACCCCGGAACCGGTGTTCGGCATCATCAAATCGGTGATGGGATTCCGCCAATTCCTGCTGCGCGGGATCGACCGCGTTCGTGGCGAATGGAGCCTCGTCACCATGAGTTGGAACATCAAGCGGATGCACGCGCTCAGCCTCGCCTGAGCGCTCTGAAGGCCTTATGAAACCCGTGCCAGAGCACTTACGACACCGCAGGCATCCGCTGATCGTCGCTGATCTCGCCGCAGTACCGCTCAATCCAGCAGAAATCGCTTCAAGTCCGACAGGCTGCTAGAGCGCCACTTCATCGCAGGCGCCCTGTATTCTGCCCGCTTCCGTGGACCAATGACCGGATAGCTGAGAGCCTTTCGCTGGTTGTTCTGTTCGCCGCGAAAAGGGTCAGCCGCAATGGGAGGAACGCATGATCAGACTGGTGTCGCGTGGACGGTTCAGCCAGGGCTACGCCAAGGGATTGCTTGCTTCACCGGAAGATCGAGAACCAGCGGTGCGCAAGCTGGTCGAGGAGGCAGGTGGCAACCTTTTGAACTTTTACTTCACGTCCGGCGAGTTCCGACTTCATGCTCGTCGCGGAGGCTGACGACCCCGACAGCATCATTGCTGGCCTTATGGCAGCCGTCGCGGCGGGTGCGATTTCGGATGTGACGACTGGGAGAGCCTGGACCGGTGCGGAATTCAAGGCGATCGCTGAAAAGGCTTCTAAAGCCGCGAGCGCGTACCGGGTCCCGGGCAAGGGCTGATCGGAGGTGGCGAGCCGCCAATCTGCCCTGGGTGCAAGACATTGTTGATTGAACACAGTTTCCGTTCTCAAGCGAGACCGCGATGGGCTGCCGCGTAAACCGTCAGGCGCTCAGGGATTCGATCGCGGGACTTCGCGGGATCGGCGGCACGGCTGCGTGGCCAACAATCGGTGAGCGCAGCGACCGCGCTGCCGATGATCGGGTTTAGCCACGGCACCCAAGTTAGATTAGCGCATGATCCCGTAAAGTTGCAGACTTTTCGGACAAGATCATGGGCAAAATCAACACGCATCCGTCGTCGAGCCCAGTCCGCGACGGATGCGCAAAGGAATCCGAGCGGGAGGCGATTCAACCTGAACGCACCCCGCTCTAGTGTTCCGGCACCGACGCTTGGCTCCCTCAACCGTCATCGCCCGGGGTCCCCATCGTTTGGCCACCTCAATGGAGCAGTCAAACAAACCGCGCTTTGAAGCGGCCAAACGATGGGGTGCCCCTGGACTGGGCGATCCAGTAACCACCGGAGTGGCGTTTGAAAGTATCGCTTTCCGCTGGCACTCATGTGGTTACTGGATGCCCCGCTTAAAGCGGGGCATGACACCCAAAAGGGTTTCAAGCGTTGGAGTCAGATCACTAGCAAGGTACCCAAGTCAGGAACGGGTCCGCATCTGGCGCGACCCGGAGACCTGCTCATCGAGCCCGACCCGCGATGGCGCCGATTTTCGGCGAGGGGGGCGCGGTCTTGTGCTCGTCCGTCCGCTCACGCCGCGACCGCCGCGGCAATGCCGTCGAGAGCCACGACGGTATCATCCGGCAGATCAAGGTCGGCGGTCGCCAGGTTTTCACGCAGATGCGCGACGGACGAAGTGCCGGGGATCAGCAGGATGTTGGGCGCGCGGCGCAGCAGCCAAGCAAGCGCAACCTGCATCGGGGTGGCGCCGAGGCGCAGGGCAGCGCTGGACAAGGTCGATGATTGCAGCGGTGTGAAACCCCCGAGGGGAAAGAATGGCACATAGGCGATCCCCTCGCGGCCCAGGTCGTCGATCAAGGTGTCGTCAGCGCGGTGCGCCACATTGTACATGTTCTGTACGCAGACGATCTCGACCATCCGGCGAGCCTCGGCGATCTGCGCGGCGGTCGCGTTGGAGAGTCCGACATGGCGCACCAGGCCTTTCCGCTGCAGCTCGGCAAGCGCTTCGACCTGTGTTGCGATGGACCCTTCGCTCGGCGTGTGGATGTCGCCCGGGACCCGCAGGTTCACCACCTCCATTGCATCGAGACCGAGGTTGCGCAGGTTGTCGTACACCGCCTGCGTCAACTCCGCCGGAGAGAAGGCCGGACGCCAGGACGCATCGGGCGTGCGTCGCGCGCCGACCTTGGTGACGATCACCAGGTCGTCCGGATAGGGATGCAGCGCCTCACGGATCAACTGGTTGGTGACATGCGGGCCGTAATAATCGCTGGTGTCGATATGGTTCACCCCGGACGCGACCGCCTCGCGCAGCACGGCGCGGGCCGCCGCGGGGTCCCTGGGTGGGCCGAACACGCCCGGCCCCGCCAGCTGCATTGCCCCATAGCCGAGACGCCTCACGGTGCGGTCGCCAAGAGCGAAGGTGCCGGACTTGAGGATATTGGGCACGCCGATCTCCTTCTTTCATATTCCGATCGCTCGCTCAGCCGCGCCGATCGAAACCAGCCTCGCTCGCCAGCGCAGTCTCCACGTTCGCGCCGACGTGGGATCGACGTCAACGGCCGGACACGAGCGGCCGCGCCGGTGCGAAAATCGTGTCCGAAGGCCTTCATCATTCCCGTTGCGCTATACTGCTCCGAATTCGTTCAAACCGGATCGGCTCGCAAGATCAGGGTCACTGCCCGATCGCGCGTCTTTATCAGAAAGGGTAACCACGGTGTACAAGCGAATCGACCACGTTGCCTTGCACGTCGCCGACCTTGATCGTTCGGTCTCGTTCTATGAGCGCCATTTCGGTTTCACGGATTACTTTCGCCAGACCGTCCCCGACGGTCCGCAGATCGCCTATCTCAAGCTCGGCGATACCGTGCTGGAGCTGACGCACCGGTCGGAAGGGGCGATGAACGGATTTCACTTCTGCGTGGAGACCACGAATTTTGATGCCGCGGTGGCTGCCTTGCAGAGCAGCGGAGTGGAAATGGTTCGAGCGCCCCACCAAACGGCGGCGCGAGAGCCGCGCGAGCAGAGCTGGCGCCGTGTTGTCTTTCGCGGACCGGACGGAGAGCAGATCGAACTGCGCGGATGAGCGCGAAATGGAATTTGAACGCGTGCTGGGAGCCTGATCGATTGGTACCTCGTGACTTGCTCTTTGCCGCGCTGGGGGCGTGAGGCATAGTGTCGAATGTGGCGCGCAACAGCCGGCATCGGAGGATCGTCCATGTCAAGTCAGCGAAACGTCGAGGCCCCCATCACGGAATTCATGCTGATCGACGGACAACGCGTCGATGGGCCGGTTCGCATCGAAGTTCGCAACCCGGCGCGGCCCGATGACCTCGTCGGCACCATCGTTCGCGGCTCGCCGCAACATGTGGACGAGGCGGTTGCCGCCGCAAAGGCCGCGCAGCCGGCCTGGGCGTCGCGCAGCTTTGCCGATCGCGCGGCCATCCTGGAAAAAGCGATCTCGCGACTGGAGAACGAAATCGACCGCCGCGCCGCGGTGTTCGTGCGCGAAAACGGCAAGCCGCTGGCCGAAGCGCGCGGCGAACTTCTCAGCGTGCCGGGCCGCCAACGCATGGCGCTTCGCTATGCGCCCGAACTGGATGCCGGCCGTCAACTCGCGGCGGCGAACGGACGGACGTTTGTGTACAGCCGGCCCTATGGTGTCGTGGTGTCGATCGTGCCGTGGAATTCGCCCGTGTCGCTCGCGTTCACACAGATCGTGGCTGCCTTGCTGGCGGGCAACTGCGTCGTGCTCAAGCCGCCGGAAACCTGTCCGCTTGCCCTTATCAGCTCGGTCTTGCTGTTCGCGGAGGACTTGCCGGCAGGCACGATCAACATCGTCACCGGGATGCCAGGGGAGATCGGCGATGCGCTGACCACCCATCCGGATGTCGGCAAGATCGGTTTCACGGGAAGCATCCCTTCGGCGCGGCACATTATGGCGAATGCGGCGCAGACGATCAAAGGCGTGACCCTCGAACTGGGCGGAAACGATCCCGCCATCGTTCTTGATGATACCGAGTTCGACCCGCCGACGATGAAACTGATGCTGAACGCGACGTTCATGATGACCGGGCAGGTCTGCATGGCGATCAAGCGCATCTACGTGCCGACCAGGCGGCGGGATGAATTTGTTGACTCTTTCCGCAAGGCGGCCGAGTCCATCAGCGTCGGCGACGGCCTCGAGCCGACCGTCAATATGGGGCCGCTCCATACACGAAAAGCTCAAGAGCGCGCCGAGGGGCTGCTCGACGATGCCGCGCGCCGGGGCGCCGACATCGTCAAGCTTGGCACCATCGACAACGAAGCGACCTTCTCCGGCGGCTATTTCATGCGTCCGGTCGCGGTGACCGGACTTCCCGATGAGGCTCCGCTGATGGTGGAAGAGCAGTTTTGCCCCGCGGTGCCGGTCGCAACCTACGACGATGTCGACGACGCCGTCACGCGAGCCAATCGATCGATTTATGGGTTGAGCGGCTCGGTCTGGAGCGGCGACGTGAACCGGGCCATTGACGTGGCACGCAAGATCGAGGCCGGGCAGGTGTGGGTCAACTCTCACGGCGTGAGCGCGATCAATCACCTGGCGCCCTATGGCGGGGTCAAGCAAAGCGGGATCGGGCGCAAGTCGGGCATCGAAGGGATACGGGAATATCTGCAAAGCCAGACCGTGACCACGCATGAGGCCTGACGCATGGTCCCGAAAAGTTGCAGACTTTTCGGACAAGAACATGCGCAAATCAAAGCGACCGAGCGGCAGCAGTTCAAGCTGAGCGCATCCCACTCTGAGTGCATGTTCCGGATCAGATGGAATCCAATCGATCGTAGGGTGGGCAACGCGCTAACACGACCCTGCTACTTGTACAACAAATAGGCGCGTTGCCCACGCAGTCGGAGCTATGAAATATTGGCCGACCGCGTGGGCAAAATCGCCACTGAAAGTCTCGGGCCGATGAAAGGGAGGCGGAGGGCGATTTTGCCCACCTACGCACGGCCTCAAGCGACCGGCCTCACTCAGCCTTGATATTCGCGTCGCGAATGGTCCGACCGTACTCGTCGTATTGTTGGCGCAGATAATCGGCGAACTCCGCGCCGCATACGCCAACCGGATAGAAGCCGAGTGCGACCAGTTTTGCTTTAACCTCGGGAGCCCGCACCGCCGCAGAGAATAAGGCGGCAAGCTCGGAAATTCTGTCCTTTGGTGTCAAGGCGGGTGCGAATACGCTCCACCACAGGTCAACCTGGAAGCCCGGGTAGCCGGACTCTGCGACGGTTGGCAATTCCGGGAGAGGTTCTATCCGCCCCGGCGAGCCGGTGGCGAGCGCTCGCAGCTTGCCCGCTCTAAGTTGCTCGGCCACCGCCGGATACTCAGCAAAAACCGCCGTCACATGTTCTCCCAACAGCGCATTTACCGTGGGGCCAGTGCCAGAAAATGGAACATAGGTCATATCGGTATTGGTGGCGCGCTTGAACTTTTCGGAGGCGATGTGCAGCGTTGTGGCAGGTCCGACGCTTGCCAGAGTGAGGTTCCCGGGTTGTGCGCGTGCCGCGTTCAACAAATCGGCGAGCGTGCGGTACGAGGAGGCGCTGTTGACGGCAATGACGGTGGGCGAATTGACGAGGAGACAGATCGGCTCAAAGCTGGTCAGCGGGTCATAATTCAGTTTTCGGATATGCGGCCCGATGAGCAGGTTGGGTGTGTTGATGAGCAAGGTATGGCCGTCGGGTACGGCGCGTGATACGGCCTCGGATTCGATCACCGAGCCCGCGCCCGGGCGATTTTCAACCACGACCGCGGCCCTTTGCGCTCGCCCGAGGTGCTCCGCCAGGAGACGGGCAAGGATATCGGCTCCCCCGCCCGGTGCGAGCGGGACGACGATTTTGATTGTTCTCGCCGGCTGAGGCCATGCTGCGTTGTTGAGCAAGGCCGCGAGAATCGCGACGACCGCCGCTACGGCGAGAGGTAGGAATGGACGTGGTTTCATTGTCGTGGCCTGCCAGTTGCAATGCGCAGCTGCATCGCGCACACCTTGGTACGGACGCCGTCGCGTCAGTCTACACATCAGAAGTCCGGAAATGCAGCCGTTCCACCTACCCCGCCACGGTGTGACGCGGCTCACCTTCGATGGCGCAAGTGGCTTCCGTGGGCAGCGTGAGCTGGCAAGCGCGGTGCAAGACGGCATTGAAACCGTGCTGCTCGCTGACAGATGACGGCCCGCCGGATCGTTTGCCGCAAGCCGCGACGCACCGGCTTCGGCCTCTGCTCTCAGCCGCTCGCCAGCCGACAAAAATCGGGGTATAGAGGACGCTCCGTGCGGCCGAACAAAGCAGGAGAGCGGTTATAATGTCTTCGTTTGCTATCGTCGGAAAAGTGATTTCCGGAGTTATCTCGGCCGGCCTTATCTTGGGCCATACTATTTTACGAGCTGACGCCCAACAAGCTGCCGCGCTGCCGGATTTTTCGTTGAACGAGGTGGGGTGGGTCGGAACGGGACCCGGAGGTGATTTTTCTCCAGTGCCCGGCAAGCTGCCGCCTGTCAGCTCCGATCCGGCGCATCCCTATGTGCCTAACGGCATCCCCGGAGCTCAGCCCTCCTATCGGATTGCCGACCTCAGCAATCCCAACTTGAAGCCCTGGGTAAAGGAGCAGATGAAGAAGGATAACGACGAGGTGCTCGCTGGCAAGATAGGTTTCACGGCCCGATCAAGCTGCATGCCGGCCGGCGTTCCCGCATTCATGAACTACGCCGGACCTACGCCCCTCTATTTCATCCAGACCCCGAAGGAGGTCTGGATGATCTTTTCGGGAGATCACCAGGTTCGGCGGGTCTACATGGACGTGCCCCATTCAGAAGATCCGAAACCGGCCTGGTATGGCGAGTTGGTCGGCCACTACGAAGGCGATACACTCGTCATCGATACCATTGGCCAAAACACAAAGACCTTCGTTGACAGTTACCGCACGCCACACACCAACAAACTGCATGTCGTAGAGCATTGGAAAGTGATAAATGATGGCAAGACACTCGAAATGAGTTTCGCCGCAGATGACCCGGACGCGTTCTATGAGCCGTGGTCAGGTATTAGGCGCTATCGCCGGGTTCAGCAGGAGTTGCAGGAAGACGTCTGCGCCGAGAACAACATTGTCTTCGATTATCACATTCCGTCTGCGGAAAAGTCGGACTTTTGAAAGGAAGCGGTCCCGATACGCCATCACGGGTAACGGGGCGGGTCGCCCATCGACTGGCCGGCGTTCAATGTGCTCGGCCCGGGGCGGTACGAGCGTCCTGCAATGGTGACAATCGACCGACGGCGCGCCTGAGAGGCGAGCCGCGGCTGAAGGCACAATCCCGCCATAAATCAACCAAGATCATGCCTTTTACTTCGATTTCGGGGACAACGCGTGGCACGCTTTCGCGAGGGGGAGCCTTTGACCACTTCCACACATGGGACGAGAATTGCCGCGATTGTGTTGACAGTCACAACGTGCTGCGGCGCCTCCGAAGCCAGCGCACAGCTCTTCCTGAACATTGGCGGTCCAGGGATGGGGAACCCATCGGCACAGGGGAGCGCGGGCATTGGAACAGCCAATCTTGGCATTGGCGGGCTCGGAAGCGGACTGGAGGTCCAGGGCCTCAACGAGCCAGTCATTGGATCAAACCGGGGAATTAGCGTTCCGCTGCTAAATCAACAAGCGGGCAAGCCACTTGGGGTGAATGGCAACCCTGCCGGCACCGGCCAAGGTTCTCTTTCGTCCGCTGGGGACCACCCGTCGTCGGCTGTCGATTCCGTCACCAATACGCTCATGGGGCCGGTCAGCAACCTCGTGTCTCGTCCAACGAATTCGGCGGCGACGAATCCGGCGGGCAAACGGAAGCAGACCAACAATGCCGGGGCCGCCCCATCGAGCAGCCGTGGTGCGGCCACGCAAGTCAGTTCTGCCAAAAGTCCTTGATCCGGCCGATCCGTCTTCCTCGGGTTCTCGTGTGGCTTCCGACTGAGTCGCAGGCGGCATGAGGCGCTGACGTTCGGCATCCACGCACGCTCAGACCAATAATCAAAGACCCGTCTGCTGGCGCCTCGGCCACGCTGAAATTGCCGAGCAAAAGCGGCATCATGTATAATGGCTTTCTTGCAATCGATCCGTGCAGGTGTGGCGGAAAATCGACTGCCGTGGAGAAAGCCATGACACCAACTGGCAGACATTTGACGGCGACGGTGCTGGCATCAACCGCGCTCGGACTCATCGCGATAGCGGCCGCCAGTTCCGCCCGCGCCGACACCATCCGAATTGGACTGATGCTTCCCTATTCCGGCGTCAATGCCGACCTTGGCGACCTCCAGGACAAGGCGGTCGATCTCTATCTCAAGCTGCACGGCGATATGGTCGGTCCCCACAAGATCGAGATGATCAAACGCGACGAGGGACCGGCATCTGGTGCCCAGGCTAAGACCGTTGCGACGGAGCTCATCACCCGCGACAAGGTGCAGATGATCGCGGGCGTGGTGTTTTCGCCCTCTGCCATCGCCATGGCGCCCGTGATGACCCAAGCGAAGGTGCCGCTGTTGATCAGCAACGCCGGCACTGCCTGGCTCACTAATCTGTCGCCCTACATCGCGCGGCTGTCATTCACCATGTGGTCGACCGGCTATCCCCTGGGCAGTTACGCGTTCCATAGTCTCGATTGCAAGACTGCGATCATGGGCTTCACCGATTATCCGCCGGGAAGAGATTCGATCGAGGCGTTCAAAACCTCCTTCGAGATGGCTGGCGGGAAAATCCTGGATTCAATACCGATGGGCAATCCGCTCCAAGTGCCGGATTTCACGCCTTTTCTGGAGCGGGTGAAGAACGAGAAGCCTGGCTGCTTCTATGCCTTCATCCCCTCCGGAGCACACGCCTCCGCGCTCGTCAGGGCTTATGGCGAGGTCGGCGTGCGCGAGGCCGGAGTGAAGCTGATCGGCTCGGTAGACGTGACCCCCGACTCTAAGCTCCAGGACATGGGCGACGCTGCCATCGGCGTAATCACAATGGGAAGTTATTCGAACGAGCTGGACAATCCGGTCAACCACGAGTTCGTGAAGGCTTGGCACGAGGCCTATGGGCCAAGCAACTATCCGGACTTCATGTCGGTGGCAGCCTGGGACATGATGCAGGTGATTTTCGATACGGTGAAAAAACTCGACGGCACGCTCAGTGACGGTCAAAAGGTCATGGCGGCACTCAGGGGCTGGACCGGCGATGGACCGCGGGGCAAGGTCGAAATCGATCCACAAACGCGCGACATCATTCAAGACGAGCACGCGTTCGAGGTGATCCGCTTGCGCGACGGCAAGCTCGGGCACAAGGTGCTGGCCACGATCCCGCAGGTGAAGGACGAATGCAAAGTGCTCAAGGTCGGGCGCTGCGGCCAAGACCTCCCATCCCTGAAATGAAGCGGACAAAAACGAAAATTCGTCGCCAACGTTCGGGGTAGACGGCACAAACTCGACGGATCGTCACGCTATGTCGCCGCGCAAGCTTCAATCCCGCGATTGAACTGGGGTGGGTCGGCAAGCGGTGGTCGAAATGAGCTCAGGCCCGCAACGAGTCACTTGAGTCAGTAACAAGCGCGGTTCGGTCGCAATCGAGTTCTGAACTTGACATCCGACCGGGATGGCAATCTCTCGTGTGCGACCTGTCGGGATAAGAACCCCCGGTTCGGCAGCGGTTGCGCCAAGTCGCCGAGAGGGTCGATAGGGCAGCAGCGCCACAGCCGAGCTTTTCAGAGGAGACGCGAACGTGGACGAAATTGTCACGCTCGGGGTCGAAAGCGCGATGGCGAAGCAGGTGTCCGAGAAGCCGCCGACGGGTCCCGCCAATTCGAGCGATCTCGACGTTTGGCTCGAGAAGGTCGAAGCGATGGGTGAACTCAAGCGCATCACCGCGGAGGTCGACCCCGATCTGGAAGCGGCGACCATCACCTACCTGGTCGGCAGCGAGAAAAGCCCGGCGCTGTTGTTCGAGAACATCAAAGGCCACCCCGGCCACCGTGCGCTGTACAACATGATCGGCTGCAATCTCTCGCGCTTTTGCTTGATGATCGGCGAGAAGCCGGTCGAGCACCCGCTTGAGGCCGTCCAACTGCTCCAGCGTAAAATGGGACGCAAGATGGCTCCCAGAGAAGTGCCGGAGGCAAACGCGCTCGCGAACCAGAACGTCCTTGTCGGCGATGCGATCGACATCCGTAAATTTCCCGCAATGCGCATGTGGCCGCTCGACGGCGGCAGATACCTCGGGACCGGCGACGCAGTGGTCACCAAATGCCCCGATACCGGGCGGATCAACGTCGGGACCTACCGTATGATGATCAAGGGTCCTCGCGAGGTCGGCGTCTATACCTCGCCCGGGAAGGATGCCACCATCGACCGCGAGAAATACTGGGCGAGAGGCAAGCCGATGCCCATCGCCGCGTGCTACGGGATCGATCCGCTGCTTTTCCTGGTAGCCGCCACGAGCTTCCCCAAGACAGAAAGCGAGTACGATTATTATGGCGGCATCAACGGCGCACCGATCGAGCTGTTCGCCAGCGAGCTGACCGGGCTGCCGCTGCCGGCGCGCGCCGAGATCATCCTTGAAGGCTTTCTCTACCCGGATGAGACGTTCGCGGAGGGACCGTTCGGCGAGTTCACTGGCTATTACGGCCGGCCGAGCGGCGCCACTCCCTATATGCGTGTTGAAAAGGTGCGCTTCCGCGATAACCCGACGCTCACCTGCGCGCTCATGGCGGACGGCGCGGCCAACGAGGCCGGTCTGTTTTGGGCGGCGTTGCGCTCGGCTGCGATCTGGGCCGACCTGCAAAAACTCGGCGTGCCGGGCATCAAAGGCGTGTGGTCGATTCCCGAGGCTGCCGGCTGGGGAATCACGGTTGTTTCGATCGCTCAGGCTTATCCGGGGCACGCCTCGCAAGTCATGGCGCTGGCGGCGCAATGCACAGGGGGGGCTTATTTCGGGAAATACGTCATCGTGGTCGATGACGACGTCGATCCGACCAATGTCAACCAGGTCCTCTGGGCCATGGCGACGCGTTCGCGCCCCGCGCAATCGATCGATATCCTTCGTGAGACCTGGAGCACGTATCTCGATCCCAGTCTCAATCCGCCGGAAATCCGACCTTGGGGATCGAAGTGCCTGATCAACGCGTGCATGGATTTCCGCTTTTATAAGAATTTCTCCAGGCGAACGAAACTATCCAAAGCCGCCTATGACCAGGTCGTCGCACGCTGGGAGGAACTTGGGTTGGGCGGCAAGCCGCCAATGATCAGTGTCTTCGAAAACGATCAGTTTGCAGGCAACCTCGAATAGTCTTCACGCGATCGAATGATTACCACGTAGTGAGGCCCAATCCTGCGGATGCGGGTCCCCAAAAAGCTTGCCTCGCCGAAAAGAACGAGTTCAGGGCTCGTCAGCAAGAGCTGAACGTCATCGCGCAATGCAGATGAACGATTCGTGCGACTTGTATTTGTCACAATGTGATTTCGACAGAGTTGTGATCTTCGGCACGTCTTCGAAGGGTCGTCCCGAATACCAATGAGCGGAGGGCAATCACGCCCTTCACTTGAAACGGGAGACGATCATGTCAGTTCGTAGATCAATGTTCGCGCTCGCAGCGCTCACCACCGTCGCGGCGACGGCGCTTTCTCTCACCAGCGCGTCAGCAGGCTGGGGGCACTTCGGAGGCGGCGGCTATCATGGGGGCTTCGGTGGCTACCATGGCAGCTCCGGCGGCTACCACAGCGGCTGGAATCACTGGGGTTATGGCGATTGGAACCACTGGGGCTATCGGCACTATCGGTCCTATGGCTCATACGGGTCGTACGGTTCGTACGGGTATTATCAGCCGGTCTACTCGGAGCCACCCACGTACTCGGCGCCATCCGCCCAGATCTATTCGGCGCCACCGCCTCCGATTGTCGTCGACCAGAAGGTCGTCGTCGAAGGTAACAATAACAGCGGCCCGCCTGTTGCCGACGAGCCGCCGCCGCCTCCGCCTTTGCCTCCGCGTCGATGAAAACCACAAGCGGCATGGCGCCAACGCGCCATGCCCCTTGCCCCGATTTGTCACATGATCCCGCTGGTCGGCCTCACCCCACGCAGGGCAATCCATTTCACGTAACAAGAATCATACGATTTGCGCGGCACCGAAATCACTGCTTATCCTCCACGCGAAAATTTCCGACCGCGTGCAGCGAGCATTCCGATTCGGCGGCGCGACATGTTTTGAGAGCCCGATCGACGGCTGCCGCTTCGGACTCTGTATCGCTCACCGCGTACCAATGCTTCGAGCCGCCCCTGGCAAGCGCCCGCCAATCCTTGCCAGCATAGATCGGCCCAATCTGCTGCTTGTCGGCCTCGGTCATTTCGGGATCGCTCGCGAGCGTGTAGGGACGCAATGCGCGGTGCGATTGCGGAATCCTGACGGTCAGCAAACCGTCGACGGACACCAGCAGGCAAGCTGCGTGGGAAAAGTCGGAGCACCGCTCCACGGCCAACCTGATCGCTTCCTCCTTCTCCGGGCGATCCGTCATGGACGAGAATCCAAGGCCGCTGACTGCCAAAGCCTTGTGATCCTTAGCCTTGAGAAACGCGTCGAGACCGGCGGGCGACGGCATGCCTTTTATCGCGCTCACGTCGGCGGGCGCCAGCGGGATATTCAATGGTACGACATGAAGGTCGGCCGCCAGCGGCAGCGGCAATTGCGTCAGCACCACCTTGGTGCCGCGGGCGTAAATCCGGCACTCGCCTCTTTGGTCACGCTGCTTGCATCGCTCGATCGCTTCCCGTTCGGCGGTGGCAAGGTCCGGAGCGCCGCTCGCGATGCCCCATCCGATGTGCGAGATGGCAACCACCTTGAAATCTGGCAGCTCATTGAAGTTGGCGAGGTTCCCGCGCACCCGGTCGCTCACCAGCGGAACGCTGGCTGGGTCGAACAGACGGGTCGCTTCGGCAGAATCTGAGGTTCCACCGTTTGGGAGGATTCGGAAGTACCCGACGGCGATGGCGAGCGTGGCGACCACCAGCGCCAATGCGGACGATATCCGGACGCCTGGCCAACGGAGCACAAATCCCTGCCGTTGCCTCGGGTCCGGGGCAGGCGCGGCCTGCGTGTTGGGCAGCAGCTTGAATGCCCTTATGGTGCGTGGAATGTTCTTCAGGTTCTGCTCGCCGAGGTCGATAAGGTTGAGCCGGATCTTGTTGAGAACATGGATGCGAACGTCCTCGGAGACACAAATTCCGCCCGGCTCGGCGATACCTTCCAGCCGCGCCGCGATGTTCACGGCATCCCCGAGAAGGTCGCCGTTGTCGGCAACGAGGACGTCCCCGATCGCGATGCCGATGCGGAAAAGAAGTCTCCTGCCTTCCGCCGCCGCGGCGTTCTGGGCGTTGTTGGCATCCTGGATATCAATGGCGCAGCGCGTCGCATCGACCGCGCTGTCGAATTCCGCTAAAATCGCATCGCCAGCGGTGTTGAACACCCGGCCCTGATACTTGGCCACCAGATCGGCAAATACGCTCGCGACATGCTTGAAGCGGTGGACCGTGTCCTCTTCGTCCTCCGCGACCAACCGGCTGTATCCGGCGATGTCAGAGGCCAGGATCACGGTCAGCCGTCGTCTCATCTCTGAAGGTCCGTGAACGCTGCGCTTCGTCTCATGGATTACCGCGGCTGCCCCCCCCGGAAACCCGCTTGCCGGAATGTTCAAACATATCAGATGCCGTTTCGGTAATCGATGCCAGGCGTGCGGGGCGAGACCGCGCCTGCCGAATCCGGAAGGTCGATCCTCGTTTCAATCGGATGCCCTCTCATGGACCATGGCGATGAAGGCCCTCGACCGAAATCGCTCTTTGCAGGCCTTGCGCCGCATGAGTCGGCCTGTTCGTCCCGGCCTCGGTCATCCCGGCGCCCACCTCACAGGTCGTGTTCGTGAACCCGGGCCGAATTCGACGCGTCCGGCCGTCGCGGGGGGGAGGGAAGAAATCCGGCGGTTCTGCGGGCGCCCGATTGCACGACAATGACAGTTCCGGTCCGACGATGAGGCTTCCTCACTCTCAGCCGCATGGGTCGGATGCTGTTGAAGCGCGGAAGGCTACAACGTGGGGCAGAGCCGATCTGGAGTATGAATTGGCGAACTCAGATTGTGTCGAGAGAGCGACGAGTTCAATCGCCCTCCGACTGTCCGCATCCGCCCGAGATCGGTCGGTCTGGGGGCCTCCCGGCACCTCCGACATAGTAGTCCAATATGGCTTGCACGTTGTCGGTGCGAAATCCCATCGCACCCGACGGCAGGGTATTTCCGAGGCGACCGCGCCATGCCGGCTTGCCGTTGGCCGTCACCGTAAGATCGGTCCCGTGGAGGTCGGCGCGCAAGGTGTTGACCCCGCCGGGCAGGATCGGCGCCGGCTCGACGCGTGACTGCGGTGTGATGAAGACATAACCGCCGGCGCCGCACCGATCATGTGTAGTCATGCCGATGTTGCGCTTGACCGACACGACGATACGAGCGTCCGGCGCGATATGCCACATGGCATAGACGAGATTGCAAGTATCTTCGGCCTGCAGCTTCAGGCCGATCTGTCGCCGCAGCTCGCCCGAGGCCAGCGGCTTGTCGGTTTGGCTGGGTCCGAGATAGCGGAAGCGGATTTCCGCGGTCTGATCCCCGGACTTCTCGACATTGCGAACGACGGCCCGCGAGCTCGGTGTATCGATCGCGAGCTGGCCGCCGCGCTGCGCCGAAACGATGCCGTTTGTCACACAGAGACTCGCTGCGGTCGATCCGCCGCAACGGCGAACCAACATCCTGCGGAAATGCCGCCCGGGTGCCGATGACCAGCGCCGCCATCGCCGCTACGCTTTTGACTATCGGATTGCGCCACCGGTCAATCCGGCACCTGCTATGTTCGTGAAATCTCGACATGTCTACTTCCTCACGCCGCGGCGATCCCGTCGAGGGTTTTGAAACGGGCCGGACCAGGAGAGGTCCGGCCGGTACTCGCGATTTCGAGCAGATTGGCGGCGTCCGCCGGAGCATGATGAATCCCAACCCTGCCATTCTGGTTCAGCGCGTCGGGCCGTTGTTGCCATCGACGAAGACTCTCTGGTTCACACGAGCCGGCGGTGGCGGCGGCGCAGGCGGCTCGTCGGCAACAGGCGGCCCGCTGTTGTTGTTACCTTCGACGACGACCTTCTGATCCACGACGATCGGAGGCGGTGGCGCCGAATAGATCGGGGCGGATGGCGCCGAGTATGTGGCAGGCGCCGAGTAGACCGGGTAAGAGTACCCGTAGGACCTATATGAGCCATAGGACCCATAGTATCGATAGCAGCAGTGGTTCGAACCATAGCCCCAGTGGTTCCAGCCGCCATGGTTGCCGCCGAAGCCTTCATGGTAGCCGCCGCCTCCGAAGCGCCCCCAGCCGGCGGACGCGCTGGTGGGAGATAGTGCCGCTGTGGCAACGGCGGTGAGCGCTGCGAGCGCGAACAATGATTTACGTACAAACATGGTGGTCTCCTGCTTCAAGTGAAGAGCGTGATTGCCCTTCGCTTGTTGTTATATTCAGGACGGCTCCTCGAAGATGTGCTGAGCATCACGTTTTCTTCGAATCGCACGACGAAAGCACATACAAGCCGCAAGAGGGCCCGATACATTGGTCAGCGCTATGTCGTGGATAGAAGCCGGAAAGACGCCGCCCTGTCACTCGCTTCAGTCCCGGAGCGGGATGCGTTGCGCTTGAACCATTCCCCGCTGAATTCCCTTTGACTTTACGCATGATCTTGGATTTTGCGGATGGTCTTTGTCCGCAGTATCTGCAGCTTTTCGGGATCGTGCGCCCCAAACGTCAATGACGATCCGCGCAAAGTAAGTAACAGGTCTCCGTGTACGGCACGCTGCCCAAACCGCAGTCGAGGAGATGCCTGTAACCAGCTTGTTCAGCGCATTGCCGGTGTCGGTTTCAAAAAAAGAATTTGGCATCTATATTTTGTGAAAAGAGACCGGGAAGCGTTGCCTCCCTAGCGGGAGGTTATCGTGACAAAAACAAAGTTCATTGTGAATATCGCGAGTGTCATCGACATTTTTGTCGAGTATCGCTAATGCGGCGCAGCTGGTCGAAGCGGAGACCGAGACCGGTTGGGTCTGACCTGCGCGGCACGAAGGTTCTCTGGAATCTGCCCACGGAAAACTTGCAACGGCTTAAACTGCTTTAGGCCCAAATAGCCGACCTCAGTCATCGAAAAGCTTCGGGTTGCTGTAACTCCTGTCCGCCTTACGCTGCGCGGGTGGTCGGGGTCCCGAAATCGGCCGTCAATGTTGAGCCGAATGAAACGGGCCGGACCAGGAGAGGTCCGGCCCGTCGCTCGCGAGATTGAGCAAGACTGGGCGGTGTCCGCAGGAGCATGGTGATCCCAACCATGCCATTCGTGGTTCACCGCGTCGGACCGTTGTTGCCGTCGACGAAGACTCTCTGCTTCACGCGAGCCGGCGGCGGCGGCGGTGGAGGGGGCGGCGGCTCGTCGGCAACAGACGGGCCGCTGTTATTGTTACCTTCGACGACGACCTTCTGGTCGACGACAATCGGAGGCGGTGGCGCCGAATAGACCGGGACGGATGGCGTCGAGTACGTCGGTGGCTCCGAGTAGACCGGTTGATAGTACCCGTACGACCCGTATGAGCCATAGGACCGATAGTGCCGATAGCCCCAGTGGTTCCAATCGCCATAACCCCAGTGATTCCAGCCGCTGCGGTAGCCGCCGAAGCTGCCATGGTAGCCACCGAAGCCTCCATGATAGCCGCCGCCTCCGAAGTGCCCCCAGCCTGCTGACGCGCTGGTGGGAGAAAGTGCTGCTGTGGCGACGGCGGTGAGCGCTGCGAGCGCGAACATTGATCGACGTACAGACATGGTCGTCTCCTGTTTCAATGAAGGGCGTGATTGCCCTGCGCTCATTGGTATTCGGGACGACCCGTCGAAGACGTGCTGAGCATCACAACTTTGTCGAAACCACATCGTGACAAATACAAGTGACTTGCCGGCAACCTTCCAGCGGCAGCGGGAGGGCAGGCATTCGTTTCAAACTCGCCCATGTGGATGAGGAAAATGGCTGGCGCGCCGCCTCGAAGAAATCCGCTGGTTGCTTAAGGGGACGGTTGTGCGGTGCTCAAGCCACCGTCCGGCGTGAAAGTACGAGGATGGCGAGAGACCAACGCAACCAGGGTGCCGGTAGAACGAAGGCCGCTGCGACATCTTCCACCGGAAGGCGCGCACGCGCGATTCCGATCCGGTATACTGAAACTGCAATTTGACCCGGACGGCCTCTCATGGCGACCCCGCCCCCTCGCGCCGACCATGTGCTTTCGGCCCTACCGACAGAGCTTGTCTCCAACTTGTTCGCCAAAGGTCGCACAATTTCGCTCGAAGCCAAGCGGTCCCTGTTCCTGGC
Organism: uncultured Alphaproteobacteria bacterium; assembly: GCA_963844635.1. Lineage (GTDB taxonomy): Bacteria > Pseudomonadota > Alphaproteobacteria > Rhizobiales > Xanthobacteraceae > JAJPKK01. The sequence continues at coordinate 184,759 of CAWJPD010000003.1, read as the reverse complement.
CGGCGACCACTCGGACGGCTGCTACCGGCTCGACGAGGGTCTGCTCAAAGTCAGCATCACCTCCGCTGCGGGCAGCGAGCGAATTCTTGCCATTCTCGGTCCCGGTTCCCTTGTCGGCGAGATGTCGATGCTTGATGGCGCGCCACGGTCCACCTCGGTGGAGGCGCTGCAGCAATCGAAGCTGTGCTTTATCAGCAGCGCCGACTTCGAGGCTTTCGCGAACGCACATCCCGAGCTTTACCGGCACGGAATGATATTGCTGGCGCGTCGTTTGCGGGCCACCAATGATGCGCTGGTGGCTGCGACCTTCATGTCGCTGAGAGGGCGGGTGGCGCGCGTCCTCTTGAGCCTGGCCGAGGCTTTCGGCCGCGATGTCGGCAGCGGCCGCATCGTGATCCGACAGAAGGTGACGCAAAACGATCTCGCCGCAATGGCTGGGATTTCTCGAGAAAATGTGAGCCGCATTCTTTCATATTGGATACGTGGCGCGGTGGTGAGTTGTTTTGCAGGTTATTACTGCCTCGAGAAGAGAACCGAGATCGAGGGCGAGCTCGACCTGTGAAAATGTTGCGTCGCGACTGCCCAGCCAGGGCCTTTAGAGCGTGACGCGTTCAGTTTGAATCGCCTCCCGCTCGATCTCTTTTGCGCATCCGTCGCGGACCGCGCTCGACGACGGATGCGTTGATGATTTGCGCATGATCTTGTCCGAAAGTCTGCAACTTTACGGGATCATGCGTTAATTCAGCGGGCTGCTGAATTTCTGGCCTGACGATGTATTTGTCGGCGTATCGAGGCGGTTCTGGAAGGTGTCGAATGCGACATACACTTTCGGTGCGGCCGCATGATCGGTTTCATCGGTTTTGTATCGTGGCCGCACCCAACCGGAACCGACCGCTGGCGCGGAACGGCTTGTCCGCCGAGGCGAGCAGGATTTCCCCGCGATGCCGCCGGTCAGCTCGTCTGCGCCGCTTCCGCCTTGAGGCGCTGGGCAGCATCAAGGGCTGAAATCACGATGTTCTGATACCCGGTGCAGCGGCACAGGTTCCCCGAAATGGCGATGCGCACATCCTGCTCGGTGGGGTCGGGGTTGTCGCGCAAGAATTCCAGCAGCGTCGTCAGCATGCCCGGCGTGCAGAAACCGCATTGCAATCCGTGATTTTCGTGAAACGCCTGCTGGAGCGGATGCAGCCGGTCCGGGCTCGGCGCGATACCCTCCACGGTGAGAAAGTCGTGCCCGTCGGCCTGCACGGCAAGCATCAGGCAGGATCGCGCCGAGCGGCCGTCCATCAGGATGGTGCAGGCGCCGCAGACGCCATGCTCGCAGCCCAGATGGGTGCCGGTGAGTCCAAGCTGATGACGGATGAAGTCGGCAAGCGTGACCCGCACCTCCACCTCTTCCTCGTAGCGGCGGCCGTTCACGGTCAAGGTGATTTTACGGGTCTGGCCCATGGTGGCACCTATGTTATCGCCGCGGGGACCGTGCCCGCCGGTACGCGGCCGGTTGCACGCGCAAAGGCCTTCTCCAAGGCCCGGCGCGACATCACGGTCGCGAGGTGCTGGCGGTACGATGCCGGCGCGTGGACATCGTCGAGCGCCTCGAAGCTGCGGCAGGTTTCGCACGCTTCTCGCAAGAACGCGGCATCCGGCACCTTGCCGATCAGCGCTTTTTCGAGCGCCTGCGCCCGCACCGGTGCGATTCCCATACCGCCGAGCGTGACGGCCGCGCGAGTGACCCCGCCGGCCGCATCGGTCTCGATCAGGACCGCCGCCGACACGATGGCGAAATCGCCGTGTCGCCGCGCAAACTCGACGAAGGCGTAGCCGTGGCCGGGTGGCCAGGCACGAAAGCGGATCGCGGTGAGGACTTCGGTCGGCTCGACCGCCGAGGTCAAATAGCCGATCGGGAAATCGGCGAAGGCGATGGTGCGTTCGCCGGCGGGACCGGCAACAACCACGGTAGCATCGAGCGTCATCGCGCAGGAGACCAGCTCGGCGGACGGGTCGAGATGGCAGAGCGAACCGCCAATGGTGCCGCGGTTGCGGGTTTGCCGATGCCCGATCAGCGCGATCGCCTCGTGCATGAGCGGGAAACGCCGGGCCACCAGGTCGGAGAATTCCAGGTCGCGCTGGCGCGTCATTGCCCCGACCTCCATGCCGTCGGGGGTTTCGCGAAGATAGGCCAAACCTTCGACGCGGTTGAGGTCGATGATGTGATCCGGCTGAACGTAGCGGAAGTTGAGCATCGGCATCAGCGACTGTCCGCCCGCCAATAGTTTGGCGTTTTCCAGCGTCGACAGCAGGCCGACCACCTCCGCGACCGTCTTGGGGTCATGATAGCTGAAGGGAGGCGGCTTCATCGCATCGACTTGCGCTCTTGCGGGGACGGCGCCGGGCTTGGCGCCGAGTTTCTCTTATTACATGCAGAAATCGAGGTTCATCAATCCCGTCGCGGGGTCCCTGCGTCGTGCCGCATCGCTCGTCAACGCCGCATGTTGCGAAATGTCTTCTTCCAGGCGATCGTGTCGATCAGGGACTTCTCCGCATCATTCGTGCGCAGCACGGTGCCATCCTGGCTCAAAGTGAAGCGCAACACGGTCTTCTCCTCGTCGGTATGATCGAGCAGCAGGGTGCGATAGTCGACGACCTGCAGCGACGGGTTAAGCTTTTCGATCTTGACCGAGACCGGGACCGGCTCGCTCGCGATGTGATGGTAGAGATGCACGTTCACCGTGTATTCGCCCGGGATCAGGCCGCGAATGCTGACCATTTCTTCACGGCCCGGCGCGATGACCTTGCGCGAATTGACCATGGTGAAATCGTTGGTATCGCCGCGATCGTCGCGCTCCAGAACCATCAGCCCGGCATCCTTCTGATTGTACCAGACGAGCTTGCCAGCGGGGTCCTGGACATAAAGATCGACGTCATCGGGATGCCGGTCCGGCCAATCCATGGTGATGATGAATTCGGCCCTCTTGTCCACCTTGCCCTGGTTCGGCTCGGCATGAAGCGCGAGCAGTGCGATGAAGAACAGGAAAGCGACGACCTGCAAGGCCTTGAACAGCACCACCGTGAAAGGATCGAAGCGCTCGTTCCGGTCGTAGAGTTCAAAGCCATCCATGCCGGCTGTCCAATGCGCGCCCTGATCACGAAGCGGCTACTTGTCTGTGGCCGCCGATACCCCTGCTATCTGACGGCAGACGCCGCGGTGACGCAAGGCCCACCCACAATACGTATTTTGCGTTGCGCGTAGGTCTCCTCACGCAACGTGGTCCTCGCCCGACCCCGAGGCAGCCGCGCGCCGGACCGCGTCGCCGGTTAGACTTCTCCCATTCGGCGGGTGACGAATAGAAGGAGCTGGAGGTGCCGTTCCGCGGGTTCGCGGCAAGTGCTATGGGAGGCGCATCGTGCCCAAGCATTTGAAAACGGAGCGCCTGATGATTTGCCTTTCATTGACCTGTGCCGCCGCGGGCCTTTTAAGTTCGGCCGCGACGCTGCTGGCACAGGCCGCCGAGGATAGCCACGCCGGTATCCCGAATTTTGCTCCGGACAGCTTCACGGCCTGGACCTCGGACCGGCCGCAAAGCGATGATTTCCTGCCGCCGGCCACGGGCCCGGGCCCGGTCCTCTCGGACAAGGCTCATCCCTATGTTCCCAACGGCCAGGGGCAGCCGACTTACCGCATTGCCGACCTGACCAATCCGATCCTGAAACCTTGGGTGGCCGAGCGCATGCGCCAAGCCAATGAGGACGTGGTCGCCGGCAAGGTTCCCTTTATCGCGCGCGAGCGCTGCTGGCCTGCCGGCGTTCCGGGCCTCGACATCTATAATCGCGGTCAACCGGTCCACATCGTCCAGACCGCCAAGGAGGTTGTCATCGTCAACGAACTCTACGCCCAGATCCGGCACATCTATCTCGACGTGCCGCATTCGGCGGAAGTTACGCCGTCATGGTACGGCGAATTGGTTGGGCATTACGAGAGGGGCGAGTTGGTTGTCGATACGATCGGCCTGAACGACCGTACATTCATTGACAATTATCGCACCCCTCACACCGATCAGCTCCACGTGGTGGAGCATTTCGGACTGATCGACGGCGGCAACACATTGCAGGTCAAAATCACCGTCGATGATCCTGGTGCCTTCAACATGCCGTGGTCGGCGATCCAGCATTGGCGACGCATTCACCAAAATACTCTGGTCGAGGATGTCTGCGAACCCAATAACGTGTTTTTCTTCGGTTACGGCGTGGTGCCGCTGCCGGAAGCGGAAAAGCGCGACTTTTGATAGAGCAGGGTGTTCAGCTGGAATTCCCGCTTGGATTGCCTTCACCCATCCGTCGCGGACTGCGCTCGACGACGCGGTGATTTTGCGCATGATCTTTGTCCGAAAGGTCTGCAACGTTTCGGGATCATGCGCTAGCGCCCCAGAGCACCCGGCCTCGGCGGTTTAGGGCCACTCGGCAAGACCGAGGGAAGCCCAGGCTTATAATCTGGATTGGGGCGGCAATTGCCGCCAAAGCCCCGGTTCCTGCCATCGGCGTCGCATTGGGCACGGCTGGAAAAGACACAGTCCATGCCGCGGTTGTTCGAAATGATGCACCACGGGTAATTCGTGACGGCACGCGCCTGCCCCGAACTGACGAACACGGCTGAAAAGGCTATTCCGGCTAGTATCAAGCTCTTCATAAACGCCCCTCGTTTTCGCAATTGAACGGTTGCGTTGCCTAGTCTTACAGCAACCTAGCCACGAATTGCACGTATTTGCGGCAACCTGCGGCGCGTTAGCGCGCTATCGCGTTCTCGAAGGGTCGAATTTCATGAATGTGCAGTTAGCCCCATGATCCCGCAAGATTGCAGACCTTTCGGACAAAGATCATCGCAGTATCAAAGGGACCGAGCGGGAGGCGATTCGAGCCTCGACCCCTCCCGCTCAGGACCGTGTGGAAATCAGTGAATCAATCGCGACGTTTTTGTGCGCGATAGGATTCCGTAGGACCCCACCACCTGCCGCCCGGGACCAAGTGAAACAATGTCACCCGCACCGTCGCAGTATGTGTGGACGGCGCCTTACTGGCTCGTGGCCTCGTTGGTACCGGCTTGCGGCTGCAGATTGCGACAGACCACGGGAGACGGATAGTAGGGACAGCTGTCCATTCTCATCGCATAAAAATTTTCATGGTGGGTGGCAGACATCGATGGATTCGCCGCTGAAACGGCGTTGGTCAACGCGAACGGGGTGCCGATGGCGGTAACGGTAAACGCGAGGGCGATCAGTGTGCGTTTCATTGGAGCGACCTCCTGGGCGGTTCTGAAAACTGCTTGGTTGAGAAACCGCGGTTCATATCGATGACTGGAGGTTCGTCGGTCGCCGGCATTGGTTAGCCGCCCATGGCCCAACTTATTGTGATCAGCGCAAGCCTTGCGGACATGACGGGATAATTGATCGCGTCAGCGAAGATCTTCCGTGGTCGATGAAGCAAGGATGAAATCTTTAACCGTAGGCGAAAACACCACGAAACGACTCGGCTTGACAGAGATCGCGGCTTGTAGAACGATGGAACAAATAAGGAACAAAAGCGCAAACATCAGAGATCATGGATATCGGTCATGCCTGCCGTACCGGCCGAAGCCGTGCACGCGTTGCGACGCGTCGTTGGCGACTGCTCGCCTCTTTCCAGCCAGGGGCGCCTGATCGGCCTTGGGGTGGCTTCGCTTGACCATGCCCTGGGCGGCGGCCTTGCCAGCGAAGGAATCCATGAAATCAGCCCGGCCCATCCGCTCCATCGCGGAGCGGCGACCGGTTTTGTCCTGACCCTTCTTGCCTTGGCGCTCGCTGCGGACGGCGAAGCCGGGACAGGCAGTGGAAAGAACCAGGCCGGGGATGGCCACGCTGTCCCCGCGGCTCACCTCCGGCAGGTGGTTTGGATTCAGCCGGATTTCACCGCTGCGGAGGCCGGCGCGCTCTATGGCCCGGGCCTCGATCTCATCGGCTTTCCGATGGAAAGCATTGTCATTCTGCGCGCGCCTCGTCCCGGCGATGCCTTATGGGCGATGGAGGAAGCGCTCAAATGTCCGGCAGCAGGCGCCGTCGTGGCCGAGCTTCCAAGCACGGCGACCGATCTCACGGCGATGCGCCGTCTCTCGCTTGCCGCTCATGGGGACGGTGGGATCGGTCTCATCCTGCGCGACAATGTCTGCTCCTTGCCGAGCACGGCGGTAACGCGCTGGGAGGTGGCCGCCGGTCGCAGCGAAAGCGACCACTTCGGCGGCCTCGGGCCTGCAACCTTTGCGCTTTCGCTTGTCAAAAACCGCCGCGGCCCGACCGGCCAGTGGCGTCTGTCGTGGAACCATCATGAGCGTGCCTTCGTCCTCGCGCCGTTACCTCTCCCTGTGGCTCCGGCGGCTCGCGACGGATCGCTTGCGCCCCTTCGTGTCCGGGCCGGACGTATCTACCCCTGACGCGTCCGCGTCGGATGAGCCGCTGGTCGTCACCCGGCTTGTCAAGAGCGCGTTGCGGATCGTGGCGATGAACGACGCTGCCGAAAATCTCGGATTGCGGCATGACATGCCGCTCGCCGATGCGCGCGCGATGTTTCCAGCCCTTGCCGTTGTCACGAGCGATGCGGAAGCGGATCGGCGATTGCTCGATGCCGTTGCCGACGGCTGTGACCGTTATACGCCCCTTGTCGGGGTCGATCCGCCGGATGGCCTTGTCCTTGACGTCACGGGCTGCGCGCATCTGTTCGGCGGTGAAGCGGAATTGTGCCGCGACCTCCTCGCGCGTCTTGCAGCCCGCGGCTTGCACGCACGCCTTGCGGTCGCCGATACGGTCGGCTGCGCCTGCGCGGTCGCGCGCCATGGAGTGGAAAACAAGCGGGGCGCAAACGCAAGCCTGGTGCCGCCAGGCGGAATGCGCCAGGCGCTTCTCCCGCTGCCGGTGGCAGCGCTGCGGCTCCCCCCGGTAACGGTCGAAGCGCTTGCCGAATTGGGGCTCCGGCGCATCGCCGATCTCATCGATCTGCCCCGCGCCCCGCTCGTCGCGCGCTTTGGCGAAATTCTGCTTCGCCATCTCGACCAGGCGCTCGGCCGTCTCGATGAGCCGATCACGCCGCGCCTGCCGGTGCCGGCCTACATGGCAGAACGGCGGTTTGCCGATCCGATCGGTCTCGAACGCGACGTGCTCGCCACCATTTCCCGTCTCGCCGCTCAACTCGGGGACGCCATGGAGCGGCGCCAGGACGGCGCGCGGCTGCTGCAACTGGTGTTGTTCCGTGCCGATGGCAAGGTCTGTCGCATCGAGGTCGGGACCGCCGCACCGGTGCGCGACGAGGGCCGCATCACGCGGTTGTTTGCCGATCGGCTGGCGGCGGTCGGAGAGGCCTGCGATCCCGGCTTCGGCTTCGACATGGTGAGGCTCGCAGCCCTCATCACCGAACGTAGCGAGCCGATGCAGCAGGGACTTCGCATCTGCGGGGCTTCTCGCCTTTGCGCTGCACGGGCCTGATGATGATGTCGAGTTCCGCCATCTGATCGATCGGCTTGGCGCGCGGTTCGGCTTGCGCCGGGTCACGCGCCTGGTGCCGCAGGATACCCATATTCCGGAATTCGCCGTCACCGCCGTTCCAGCCTATCGGGAGCACTCCGATCGGCGCCACGGCAGCGGACGTAAGGGCTCCCGCGAAAATAACGGCTCCAACGCCCGGCTGAAATCAGCAGCTTGGCGCGGCGAAAGTCTCGCCGACCGATTCAGTTATTTTCGCGGGTACCCTAAGGCCCACGCCGGAGAACACGCGAAAGAGGCTTTTCCCGATCAGGACAGCCTTGGTCCGGTGAGACCGGTCCGTCTGTTCGAACGGCCAGAGCCGATTGAAGCCATGGCCGAAGTCCCGGATGGGCCGCCGGCGCGCTTTCGCTGGCGCCGCGTACTGCATGAAGTCGCTGTTGCGGAAGGCCCTGAGCGCATCGCCATGGAATGGTGGCGCGACGCCACGGGAAACGTCCTTGACGCGCGATTATTTCCGGGTCGAAAGCCGCGACGGCTTGCGGGCCTGGCTCTATCGCGAGGGGCTTTACGGCAGCGAGACGGCGCGGCCGCGCTGGTTCCTGCAGGGATTGTTCGCGTGATGCAGGGAGCCGCCATGCCTGCCTATGCCGAGTTTGCCGCCGCCACCAATTTCTCGTTCCTGCGCGGCGCTTCCCATCCGGAGGAACTGGTGGTCCGCGCGAAAGGAGCTCGGCCTCGTCGGCATCGGCATTGCCGACCGCAACTCGGTCGCCGGCGTGGTACGGGCGCATGAGGCGGCCAAGGAAGCAGGCCTCAAGTTTGCGCCCGGCGCCCGGCTCGTCTTTGCCGATGGTACGCCCGATATCCTTGCCTATCCACAGGACCGCGCCGGGTGGGGGCGGCTCACGAAGCTCCTCACGCTTGGCAAGCGCCGGGCCGAGAAAGGCCAGTGCCTCCTCGATTGCGACGACCTGCTGGCTCATCGTTCCGGGCCTCAACCTCATCGTCCTCGCCAGGACGACGGCACCGGACTCTGCCGCGCCGCTTTGGCGCGGGACACCATCAGCCCTTCATGCTTCGGGCGCGAGAGCAGGGATGAATGAAAACCTGCGGCGCCTGCTCATGGTGTTGAGGGATACGGCGCCAGGCGCGGTGTGGCTCGGCGCCAGCATGCTTTATCGCGGCGATGACGCCCGCCGTCTCGCCCGCCTTGCCGCCGTCGCGGCGGAGACGCGCATGCCCCTCATTGCGACAGGCGACGTGCTTTACCACGCGCCAGAACGGCGCCGCTTGCAGGACGTGCTGACCTGCATTCGCGATCATGTGACCCTCGCGGGTGCTGGCCGCCGGCTCGAAGCCAATGCCGAGCGTCACCTCAAGGCACCGCACGAGATGGCGCGCCTGTTCCGCGACACGCCAGAAGCCGTAGCAGCAACCCTTCGCCTCATCGAACGCTGCCAACTTCTCGCTCGACGAACTGCGTTACGAATATCCCGACGAGACCCGCGAGGGTTTTGCCACGCCGCAGGAGGCGTTGCGGGCTTACACTGAGGAAGGGGCGCGCCGACGCTATCCAGGCGGCATCCCGGCGAGCGTGCGCACTGCTCTCGACCATGAATTCGCGCTTGTCGCGGAACTCAATTACGCGCCCTATTTCCTCACCGTCCACGACATCGTCCGCTTCGCCCGCTCGCGGGGCATTCTCTGCCAGGGCCGCGGCTCGGCGGCGAATTCGGCGATCTGCTTCTGCCTCGGCATCACCGAGGTCGATCCCGAGCGCGCCGACCTCTTGTTCGAGCGCTTCGTTTCGGCCGAGCGCCGCGAACCGCCCGATATCGACGTCGATTTCGAACATGAACGGCGCGAGCAGGTGATCCAGTACATCTATCAGCGCTATGGCCGCGACCGCGCCGGACTTGCCGCCACCGTGATCTGTTATCGCGCGCGCAGCGCCATCCGCGAAGTCGGCAAGGCCTTCGGCCTGACCGACGACACCGTGGGCGCGCTCGCCGGCATGTTATGGGGCTCCGCGTCGAGAAGCGGTGTCGGCAAATGAAGCAACGCCGCATCGGCCTCGACCCTGCCGATCCTTCGCTTCGCGAAGGTGCTGGCGCTCGCGCGCGAGTTGATCGGTTTTCCGCGTCATCTGTCCCAGCATGTCGGCGGGTTCGTCATCACGCGCGGACGCCTCGACGAAGTCATCCCGATCGAGAACGCGGCGATGGAAGAACGGACCTGCGTCGAGTGGGACAAGGACGATCTCGACGCATTAGCCATTCTCAAGATCGATGTGCTTGCGCTCGGCATGCTGACCTGCCTGCGCCGCGGCTTCGACCTGCTGAACAAGCATTATTGGCACCATTCGCCGAACGGGCGCATCAATCTCCTCTCGCCCCCTCCCCGCTCGCTGCGTTCGCCGACCTCCCCCGCAAGCGGGGGAGGAAGTCGGGGTCTTGCCGCCATTCCACCGGAAGACCCTGCGGTCTATCGCATGCTGTCGCGCGCCGATTCGATCGGCGTGTTCCAGGTCGAGAGCCGGGCCCAGATGTCGATGCTGCCACGGCTCAAGCCAAATCAGTTCTACGATCTCGTCATCGAGGTCGCGATCGTGCGTCCCGGCCCGATCCAGGGCGACATGGTGCATCCCTATCTGCGTCGCCGGCTCGGGCTGGAGCAGGTCAAATTTCCTGCGCCGGCTCCTGACCACGGTCCCGCGGACGAGCTTGAGCGTGTGCTCGGAAAAACGCTCGGCGTGCCGCTGTTCCAGGAACAGGCCATGCGCATTGCGATCGTGGCCGCGGGCTTCACGCCGGCAGAGGCCGACAAGCTGCGCCGCGCCATGGCAACGTTCCGTCGCGTCGGCACCATCACCTATTTTCGCGACAAGCTGGTCGAAGGCATGGTCCGGCGCGGCTATCCGCGCGATTTTGCCGAGCGCTGTTTTCGCCAGATCGAAGGGTTCGGCGAATATGGCTTTCCCGAAAGCCATGCCGCGAGCTTCGCGCTGCTTGTCTATGCCTCCGCATGGATGAAGTGCCGTTATCCCGATGTGTTTGCCGCGGCGCTGCTCAATAGCCAGCCGATGGGCTTTTATGCTCCTGCCCAAATCGTGCGCGACGCGATCGAGCATGGCGTCGAAGCAAGGCCCGTCGATGTCAATCATTCATGCTGGGACAATACTCTGGAGCTTCCAGGCGAAGCGGTGGCGCGCGTGCGGGCTCCCGCGAAAACAACTGCTTCGATGCTCGGCAGAAATCAGCAGCATGGCGCGGCGAACTGTCATGTAAATGATTCAGTTATTTTCGCGGGGACCCTGAATGCTCGCCACACCGACATGGCAGGCGACATTGCGCGGCGATCATGCGGTGCGGCTCGGCTTTCGCCAGATCAGTGGTTTTTGCGAAGAAGATGGCCTTGCGATCGAGCGTTGTCGCGGTGCGGGCTTCGATTCGATCCGCGACCTGTGGCTGCGGAGCGCCGTGAAGCCATCCGTGCTCGAACGGCTGGCTGCGGCTGACGCCTTCCGCTCGCTTGGTCTCGATCGCCGCGAGGCACTTTGGGCGGTCCGCGCCTTGCGCCGCACTGGCGATAAGGACGATCTGCCCTTGTTTGCCCGCAGCGCCACGTCCGTGCTCGAACCCGAGGTGGCATTACCGCCAATGCGCATCGGCGAGCAAGTGGTCGAGGATTATCGTCACCTGCACCTGTCGCTCAAGGCGCATCCGGTCTCGTTTCTGCGCAGAGAACTCGACCGCCGCGGGATCGTGCGCCACGACCAGCTCCCCGCAATGCCGTCCGGTCCTCGCGTCACCGTTGCCGGCCTCGTGTTGGTGCGCCAGCGTCCCGGCAGCGCTAACGGCGTTATCTTCATGACGCTGGAGGACGAAACCGCCGTTGCCAACACCATTGTGTGGCCGAAAATTTTCGAGACCTTCCGCCCGGTGGTGCTGGGAGCACGGCTCGTGAGCGTCACCGGTCGTTTGCAGAACGAGGCCGGCGTCATCCATGTCATTGCCGAACGCCTCGACGATCTCTCACCGCTGCTCCGTCGCCTTGCCGAGGATACCAGCTGTGTCCAGGCGATTGCCAATGCCGATGCGGTCAAACATCCGGGTGCTGAAGACCGCCCGAAACCGCGCCGCCCGCAGAAGGACGCGATTGACGAAGCGCCGGAATTTGCAACGGGCGCCGCCGCCACAAGGGTGCGCGCCGTCATGCCAAAAGGCCGCAACTTCCGTTGAGTTGCACCGTCCGATCGCCGGGCTGCCCGGTCATGCCGGGCGGTGACCTGGACCACGGATGCACCCATTAAACCAGGATAGTCTAACCTGACGGATTCCGAGTTCGGCGCGGCGTGGCGACCCACAACATGTGACGAAAAATGTGTTCATATGGTTCGATTTCAAAAGCGCTGGACTGAGCGGACGTGAAGTCAGAGCGGGATGCATTCGGGTCGAAACGCCTCCCGCTCGATTATCGTTGATTTTGCGCATGATCTTGTCCGAAAAGTCTGAAACTTTACGGGATCATGCGCTGCGGACCACATGACCGACAAGCCTGTGCCCGGTTTTCGCGACGGCCTGGACCGGCTTGGCCCGGTGCTGACGTCCGCGGCGATGTTTTCCGTGTCCGACGTATTCGGCAAAATTGCTCTCGAGGGCGGGGCCGACGTGTTGAGCCTGCTCGCGTTCCGCAGCGTCGTTGGCATCGGTCTTCTATATCTGTGGAATGCACGCGGCCCGGGGACGAAGCAGCTTTCCCGGCGCGAGACATGGACCTCTCTCGCGCTCGGCCTGCTGCTTGCCTCAAATCTGTTCGGCGTCTTCAAGGCCATCGAACTCATTCCCGTGTCGATCGCGATCCTCACCTATTTCGTCTACCCGTTGCTCACCGGCCTGCTCGGCGCCGCGACCGGGATCGACCGTCTCCCCGTGTCGGGCGCAGTGACGGCGGTGGTTGCGCTTCTCGGCCTCGGCCTGATCATCGGCGCAAACCCCGCAGGTCTCTCGGCAACAGGCGTGCTCGCCGCCTTGGCCGGCGCACTGTGCCGGGCCGTTATGCTGCTGGTCACGCGCGCAAAGCTCGCCGGCGCCGACGCGCGACGCGTCACGGCATTCACGCTGTGGTCTTCGATGCTGGCGTTCGCCGCAGCCGCCGCGGCAACACAGACTTGGCATTGGCCGCATGGGACCGTGCCATGGGTCGCCTTCGTCGGGATCGGCTTGACCACCACCGTGGCGATCGTTTCCCTCTATCTCTCGACGCAGCGTATTGGGCCGTTCCGCACCGCGCTCCACATGAACCTCGAGCCACTGATGACGGCCGTGGTGAGCGCCGTTGTGCTCGGCGACCGCCTGACGCCTCTTCAGTTGCTCGGCGGTGCCGTGATGATCGGCGCGCTCATTTGCTTTCAGCTGCGGCGCTGAGAGCGCCGGTGCAATCGAATAGGGGATGCCTCGCGGTCTTCCCCTCTCACACCACCGGGCATACTCGGCATACGGAAACAGCGCCGGTTGAACCGGCGCTGTGTATCCACCATCGCGCTGATCTCTCGTCCGCTACTCGCGCTGCAAAGCCGTCCGGTAGAGCGCCTGCGCATCTTCGCGGAACGCGCGACGCGAGGCGTCGCGGCTGTAGAACATGTGGCCGCCGCCGTAAACTTCGAGTTTCAGGCGATCTGCCGAGCCATAGACCGGAAGCTGGTCAAGGATCAGCTTGCTGCCAAAATACGGGGTGACGAGATCGCTGGCGCCGTGGGCGACCATGGCCTGGAGGTCGCGGTCGCTCGCGAGCGCGTTGCGGAGATCCTCGACGACCTCCGGTCCCGCCCGGCCACGGCCCCAGTTCCATTGATTGCTGACTTCGCCGTTGAGAAGCCGGTAAGGCTGCTCGACGCGCCATTTCAGCGTGGTCTGGTAAAGCTCCGTCATCGCGCTGGTGATCGGCGGCCCGATGGCATCGAGCACCGGGTCGGAAAAGCGTGCATTGGCCGAGTTCGGCGACGGATCGAAGGCGGTGATGGTAGGGTCATAGGCGCTCGCGACCATGCCGCGTTGACGGTTGAGCTCGCGCTGGAAGGTGTTGGTGTCGATGCGCGCGCCGAGCCGTTGCACTTGAGCGGCATCGATTCCCGTATAGGCAGCGACGTGCGGCGTCATCCGTTCGATCGCCTCGGGGTCGCGCTCGCCGCGCAACAGGTCGCGCAGGTAATCGCCGGTGGCATAGGCCTCGACCTCGCGCAACGCATCACGATTGAACGGCGCTTTCTCTTCGAACACAGTCGCGGCCATCGAGGGCAGCCGCGTCACCCAGGCGAGCGGGTTGTGCCGGCGCAGCCCGAAATTCACGAAATCCAGCACCGGGGAAATCATGATCAGTCCGCGCACGCCGACACCTTGCCGGCCGGTGAGCGCCCGCGCGACCTTTGGCACCCGAAAGCCGCCATAGCTCTCGCCGACCAAAAATTTGGTCGAGGCCTGCCGCCCGTTCTTCTCGAGCCACTTGCGTATGACGACGGCAAGCGCGTCGGCGTCGCCGTCCACCGAAAAGAACGATCGACGTACATTCTCGCCACTGGCAACGATATGGCTGTAGCCGGTCCCGGCGGGGTCGATGAAGACCAGGTCGGTGAAGTCGAGCCAGGTCTCGGCGTTCGGGACCACGGCCGGCGTCGCGGAAGCCGAGACGTTTTCGAACGTCAGCCGCCACGGTCCGACGGCTCCGATATCGAGATAGGCGGACGCGGCGCCGGGGCCGCCATTGAACAAAAAGGTCACCGGCCGGTTCGGCTCAACGGCGCCATCACGGATATAGGCGACATAGGCGATCTCCGCCTGCAATGCGCCGCTCTCGGCGTCGTTCAGCGGGATCGAACCGGCGGTTGCCTTGAAATGCAGCATGCGCCCTGGCAACTCGACCGTCTGCTCGGTAACCGAATCCGGTGGCAGCCGAAGCGAAGTTTCGGCCCCCCGTCCCTGTCGAGCGGCGGCTTCCGTTCCCTGGCCGCCGCGGGCGCTCTCGACGGCGAGCGGCACCGGACGGTTCTGCGGCGCCTGCTGGGCATGAAGGGGCGCGCCTGCCTCAATCGCAGCAAACACCGCCAGCGCAAATGCGATGGGCGACATGAACCGCGCCCATTTCGAAAGATGTTTCCAACGGCTCATATGGCTTTCCTCGACCGATCCTCGTCCCACCGACGCCCGCCCTCATGCGCCAGCAGGCGACACCGCACGGGCGTGGCGATTAGCCTTTGCGCCAGTATTTCACACCCTGGAAGCCGGCGCCATGCAGCGGAAGGACGCTTCGCGCGGCAGCTCGCGCGAATAACAGCGGATTCAGCGGTGGAGCGCCGGGGTTTCAGCAACAATGGCGGCACTTTTCCCCCACATAATGGCATGTGGCCCGATTCGCGGGAGTAACTGCCATGAATGCGTTCGAACTCGAGACACGTTATAGCGCCCCTAATTACCATCCTCTGCCGGTCGTGCTGGCACGCGGTGAAGGTGCGTACCTGTTCGATACGGCAGGGCGGCGCTACGTCGACATGATGAGCGCCTATTCCGCCGCGAGCCATGGCCATGCGCATCCGCGCATTCTCGCCGCGCTCACGGCCCAAGCCGGGCGTCTCGCGGTTGCCTCCCGCGCCTATTACAGCGACCAACTCGGACCCTTCCTCGCCGAGCTCGTCCGGGTCACCGGACTCGATGCCGCGCTGCCGATGAACACCGGCGCGGAGGCGGTCGAAACGGCGATCAAGGCGGTGCGCCGCTGGGGGTATCGCGTCAAGAAGGTGCCGGCGGACCGGGCCGAGATCATTGTTGCCGACGGCAATTTCCATGGCCGTACCACGACCATCGTCTCGTTCTCCTCGGAGCCTTCGTACCGCGACGGGTTTGGTCCCTTCACGCCTGGTTTCCGCAGCGTCCCGTTTGGCGACCTTGCGGCGATGGAGCGGGCGATCACGCCAAATACTGTTGCAGTGCTGGTCGAGCCGATTCAAGGCGAGGCCGGGATCATCGTCCCGCCCGCCGGCTGGCTCGCCGGCGTCCGCCGGCTGTGCGATGCGCATCGCGTGCTGCTCGTGCTCGACGAAGTGCAATCGGGCCTCGGCCGCACCGGGGCTTGGTTTGCGTTCGAGCACGAGGGCATCCGGCCTGACGGGTTGGTGCTTGGCAAGGCGCTCGGAGGCGGGGTGCTACCTGTCTCGGCCTTTGTCGGCCGCCGTGAGCTGATGGATGTTTTCACGCCCGGCTCGCATGGCTCGACCTTTGGCGGCAACGCGCTTGCCGCGGCCGTCGGCCTCGAAGCGCTGCATGTGATCCGCGAGGATGGTCTGGTGGAGAAGAGCCGCGCGCTCGGGACCCACATGCTTGGCCGGCTGCACGCCATCGATAGCCCGGCGGTGAAGGCCGTGCGTGGGCGCGGCCTGTGGGCCGGCGTCGAGATCGATCCCGCCTTTGGCAGCGCCCGCGCGGCGTGTGAACGGCTGCTGGACAAGGGCGTGCTGTCGAAGGAGACCCACGAGACGGTCATCCGCCTTGCTCCGCCGCTCGTCATTGCGCGTTCGGACCTCGATTGGGCGCTCGATCGCGTCGAGGAGGTCGTGCGCGAGATCGAGGACAAACGACCCCGCGAGGCTGCCTGAGGGCAGCGACACATCCGGAGAAAATCATGCTGCAAAAGGCAATGAAGACACCGCATCCCCCGAGGTTGCTGATGTGTCCGCCGGAGCATTTCGGCGTCGTGTACACGATCAATCCGTGGATGGACCCGAACGGATGGGCGAGAGATTCCAAGGCGCTGGCCGTCGCCTCGCGACGCGAATGGTCGAAGCTTTATCGCACATTGACCGGGCTTGGCGCCGCGATCGAACTCGTCCCGCCTGCCGCGGGGCTGCCGGACCTCGTGTTCACCGCAAATGCAGCCGTCGTGCTTGATCGAGAAGTGCTGCTCGCGCGTTTCCGCCACCCTGAACGTCAGGGCGAAGAAGCTTTGTTCGAGGCTGCTTTCAGGCGGCTGCAAGCGCAGGGCGTGATCGACAAGGTTCGCCGGATGCCGGAAGGCGTCGTCCTGGAAGGCGCCGGGGATTGCGTGTGGGACGACGCGCGCGACCTGTTTTGGATGGGATATGGCCCCCGATCGAGCCGTGACGCCATCACCGTCGTGAAGGATATCTTCGCGGTCGAGACCATCCCGCTCGAACTTGCCGACCCGCGGTTCTATCACCTTGATACCGCTTTGTGCCCGCTCCCGGGCGGAGAGGTGATGTTCGCCCCCATCGCATTCACACCGTCAGGGATCGCAACCATCCACGATCATGTGCGGCCGGAACAGCGGGTCGAGGTTGGTACCGAAGACGCGTGCCGGCTCGCGGCGAATGCCGTCGCGCTCGGGGATACCGTGGTGATGTCGAACTGCGGTGGTCGCCTGCGCGCCATGCTTGCCGAGCGCGGCTATCGCGTCGCGACGGTGCCGCTCGGTTCCTTCCTGCGCAGCGGCGGATCGGCATTTTGCCTCACGCTGCGCCTCGACCGCAGCAGCGACGGCGGCAAGCGGGTGCGGGAGAAAGGGGTCGCCGCTTGACTACACGCGCCCCCTCCACCGCGCAAAGCGCGGTCTCCTCCCCCACAAGAGGTGCGGGGGAGGAATTATAGTATCGTTCCTCGCGCGGCGTCGTAGCCAGGAAATTCGCTTATCGTAGCAGAGCGAACCTCATCCTCCCCGCTTTGCGGGGGCGGATGAATGTTGGGCTACTCGTTTGCCGAGTATTCTCCCAGCTCCCCCGCAAAACGGTGCGGGGAGGATAAAGACTTCGATTGTAGGGGCTCTATGCCCGCATTTCACCGCGCGGCAACGTCTGCCAGCTGGCGCTCCCAGGCGAGGGCGTGCTTCACGATCGTCGCGAGATCGTCGAATTCGGGCTGCCATCCCAGAAGGTGCCGCGCGCGCTCGGATTTTGCCACGATCTGCGCCGGGTCGCCGGGCCGCGCGCGGACGCAGTCGACCCGAAAATCCACTCCGGAAACGCGTTTGACCGCCTCGACCACTTCGATCACGGAAAATCCGTGGCCATAGCCGCAATTCAGTGTGACCGCCCGGCCCCCTTCCTGCAAATAGGCAAGCGCATCGAGATGCGCGCGCACGAGATCGGCGACATGAATGTAGTCGCGAATGCAGGTGCCGTCCGGGGTCGGGTAATCGGTGCCGAATACGTCGAGCTTCGGCCGCTTGCCAAGCGCCGTTTCGACCGCGACCTTGATCAAGTGGGTTGCACCCTTGGTCGATTGGCCGGTCCGCATCAGCGGATCGGCGCCCGCGACATTGAAGTAGCGCAGGATGATGTAATCCATCCCGTGTGCTGCCGCAGCATCGCGCAGCATGATCTCGGTCATCAGCTTGGAATTGCCGTAAGGGGACATGGGCGCGGGCGGATCGTCTTCATCCACCGGAAGACGCGCCGGATTGCCGTAGACCGCCGCTGTGGATGAGAAGATGAAGCGTTTGATGCCGCTCTTGACGGCGCGCTCGATAAGCGCGCGCGAGTTCACCGTATTGTTGCGATAATAGCGAAGCGGATCGGCAACCGAACTCGGGAACCACCACCGAGGCGGCAAAATGGATGATCGCGTCGACCGCATGTTCCGAGATGATGCGGGCGACGAGTTCGTCATCGCCGACATCGCCCGCCACGAAAGGGAGTTCGGCCGGGACTGCCCACCGAAATCCTGTGGAAAGATTGTCAAAGGCGACGACGCGCTCGCCGGCATCCTTCAGCGCCAGGACCATGTGGCTGCCGATGTAGCCGGCTGCGCCGGTGACCAGAACCGTCATTATGCTTCCTCGTGCCGGAGGTATATGCGGGCGCCGCTTAAAAGAAACTTTCTGCTCTGCGGAAAGCGGCGCGATTCGAAGCGAATTTTGCGCATGAGTTCGGGCACCGCGGCAATGAGCTGCCATATCGATCCCGTTTTCCGTGCTGCGCCGGGTGACAAAGCGCCGGCCGCCATATATGAGCCGGCGGCATCATTGCTCAAGCGGGCCGGGGCGATGGCCGAAATCCTGTTCGTTAAAACGTCTTCACTCGGCGACATCGTTCACCAGATGCCCGCCGTGACCGATGCGCGGCGTCATCGTCCCGATGCGCGCCTCACGTGGGTCGTCGAAGAAAATTATGCGCCATTGGCGCGGCTTCACCCCGGCATCGACGAGGTCATTCCCGTTGCTTCGCGCCGCTGGCGCGCCGGTATCCGCAAACCCGCAATGTGGGGCGAAACCTTTCGGGACATCGGCCGCTTTCGACGCGCCGTCCGTGCACAGGCCTACGATGTCACTATCGATACCCAAGGCTTGTTACGCAGTGCGGCGATCGCCTGGTTTAGCAGGGGGGTGCGCCACGGCTATGACATGTCGAGCATCCGTGAGCCGCCGGCGGCGCTCCTTTATGATGTCCGTCACCGCGTCGACTGGGGCGCCCATGCGATCCGGCGCAATCGCACCTTATGCGCGCTTGCCCTCGGCTATACGCCTGAACCGCCGGTCGATTTCGGACTCGATCGCGGCAAGGTCGCAGGCAAGCCATCGAAGGCTTACGCGGTCCTTCTCCACGGAACCGCGAGGCCGACGAAGGAGTGGGACCGGGCGCACTGGGTCGCGGTTGCCCGCGGGTTATGCGAGCGTGGCCTCGCGGTGGTGCTTCCCTGGGGGTCCGTTACAGAGCAGGGGCGCAGCGAACGGATCGCCGCGGAGGTCATGAGCGGCGCGGCCGGTTCCGCTGCCGATGTCACCGTGCCGCCGCGGCGGCCTCTCGATGAAGTCGCAGCGCTCATTGCGCACGCAGCTCTCGTGGTCGGGGTCGATACCGGACTCGCGCATGTAGCAGCAGCATTTGGCGTGCCCCTGATCGCCATTTTCATCGGCAGCGAGCCAGGATTGACCGGCCCGATGGGGACCGGGTGCATCGAGGTCATTGGCGGCAAGGGTGCGGCGCCAGAGCCGGCGGCCGTCCTGCGTGCAGTCGACCGCGTGGTCCGGAAACAGGGATGAGCGCGCGTCTTCTTGCCCGCTTCGACACGCGGGCGCAGCTCGTTCTGTTCGCACTGCTGGCCGCATATTTCATGGCGTGGCCGCTATGGCGTGCAGGCTTCCCGATCGAAATCGCCCAGAACGAGGGCTGGAACGCCTATTATGCCGACGCCGCGATGGGCGCGGCGCCGCTCTATCCCTCAACCGACACGCTGATCGTCAACAATTACCCGCCGCTGTCGTTTTATGCAGTCGGCGGCCTGGCAAAGCTGTTCGGCGATGCGCTCTATGTCGGCCGCGTGCTGTCGCTCCTTGCCATCCTCGGCTTGGGCGGCCTGATCGCGGTAGTGGTCACGCAGCTTGGGAGCGGCGGTGCCGGCGCCGCGGTCGGCGGACTATGGTTCGTCGCAGTGATGGCGCGCTCGTTTACGCGATTTGTCGGGATGGACGATCCGCAGCTGGTCGCCCACGTGCTGATGATGGGCGCGCTGTGCTGGTTTCTCGCCCGCGAAGCGCGGGGGAAATCGGCGGTACCGCCGATCCTCGCGATGGCGCTCGCCGGGTTCTACAAGCACAATATCATCGCCGTTCCGGTGACCGCTTTGCTGTGGCTGCTGCTCCAGGATTGGCGCCGTGCGATGATGCCGATCGTGCTCGGCGCTGCAGCCGCCGCACTTGGACTGATCATCTGCATTGCCGTCTTCGGGGACGTGTTCCTCGCCAATCTGCTCACCGCGCGACCCTATCACCTCATGCGCGCCGTGAAAGGGCTTGGCCGGCTGCAATGGATTGCACCGGCGCTGGTGATGTGGGCGATCTGGGTCGCGGCCGAGCCGAAAAGCCGGGCCGCCCGCTTCACGATGGTGTTCGTCGGCGTCGCGTTCGTCGCCTATGTCGTCCAGTGGAGCGGCGAAGCCATCCTCGACAATGCGCAATTCGATCTCGTCATCGCGACCGGTGTGGGGATTGGGCTTGCCTTCGATCGCGCCGGCAAAACGGCGTTCGGACGGCATCATGGGGAAGCCGCGGCGCGGGCCGTGATCGGCCTGGTGCTGATTGCCCGGCTGGTCGCGACTCTGCGCATCGAACCAGCGCTCGTGCTCTTCGACCCGGGCTACCGCGCGCTCTATTTTCAGCACGCCGCCGTGGTGCGCGAGGAAGCAACCCGCATCGCCACCATTCCCGGACCGGTCGCCTGCGACTTCAAGGTGGTGTGCCGGCTCGCCGGCAAGCCATTCTCCTATGATGATTTCCGCGCCGAGATGCTGGTGGCAACCGGGGCGCTGGGTGGCCTCGACGAACAGGGCCTGATACGCGCTCACGGCCTCACCTATGTCGCGAACGATCCCCGCGACGGCATCATGTCTTTATTCCGCAGCCTCTTTGGCAGCCCGTGATGCAGCTCGCGCGCGTCAACCGTGCACGGAACCTTGGAGCTACTTACGCTTTGGGTTGCCAATGGCGCGTCGGAACTGCCTGCCTTATGATCGACACATCTTCGAGCCGTCGCCCCGTCGAGCTGGCCCGGGCCCGCGATATCTTCCAGTCCCACGATATCGCGCCACGCGAAAGCGAGAAACAGCTACGCCATTGCGCGGTAGATGCGCTTTTGGCCTTGGCTGCCAACTAAAATGCTTTCGTGCTGCCGGAGGAATCCAACAAGGAGAGGTCCGCGATGAACAAGTTCGTTATTGCAGCAATTGCAACGACGGTTCTGTGCTTGCCCGCCATGGCGGCGCAGCAACAGTCGCGCAACGCCTATGCCCAGGCGCAAGATCAGTCGGGCTCGGCCGGCCAGCAGGCGCAGCCTTCCCGGAAAGGAAAGGAGTTGAGGGAGAGGCAGCTTCCCGTGCGAAGCATCAGCGCGCGCCGGGTCACCCAAGTTCAGCAAGCGCTTAGCAGCATGGGGTTCAAGGTCGGCATGGCGAATGGGCGGTGGCGCGCGAAATGGGAAGCGGCGCTCAAGCAGTTCCAGGCAACACACGGGCTTTTGTCGACAGGGATGCTTAACAAGGAGACCCTCGCCTCGCTCTCTCTTAATCCCTCAAATTTCGGCATGTGATGAAGTGCGGGGCGCGGCGGCGACATCGTGACGATCGCCAACTCAGTTTGGCAGATTGCGCCGCCGCGGTTCGGGATCATCGAGAGAGTGCCAAACGGGCGCTTGATGAAGCACGGCGAGAACCTGATTGGCAGGGATGTCGCGCATGCAGCGGTGGTGTTCGAAGCGGCAGGTCGGCTTGTGGCAGGGCCGGCACTCCAGGTCGGTTTTTGTTTCGATAACTGCGGCCAACGGATTGAGCGGTGCCCAGTGCCAGGGGCTGGTTGGTCCGAAAATCCCGATCGCCGGCGTTCCGATCGCTGCGGCGACGTGAAGAAGGCCAGAATCGTTCGATACGGCGACGGTTGCCGCTGCAAGGGCAAGGATCGCGTTACGTAAGTCTGGACCGGTGAGGTCGGTGATGCGCGGCTCGCTTTCACAGATCCCTGCGACCAGAGGCTTTTCGTCGGGCCCCCCCACGATCCAGACCGCGATGTTGCTATCGAGAAGGTTTCGGGCCAACTCGGCGTAGGAAGCCGCAGGCCACCGCTTG
The DNA here is from genome assembly GCA_963844635.1 of uncultured Alphaproteobacteria bacterium. Classification (GTDB taxonomy): domain Bacteria; phylum Pseudomonadota; class Alphaproteobacteria; order Rhizobiales; family Xanthobacteraceae; genus JAJPKK01. Next base: position 162,642 of record CAWJPD010000003.1, on the reverse strand, counting down.
GCAGGACCGACCGCGCCCGGAGCGAACACCGCAACCGGCCGGCGGTCCGAGGCCAGCCCGAGCTTTCGCCGCCACGTAATCACCGCGTCCAGGGGCACCTTGAGTTGCGGTTCCGGCCATACCGACGGCAGCTCGGCCCCTTTCGGCAGCGCCAAGGCGGCGCAGCGATCCACCATCCGCTGCAACGCCTTTTCGCCGGACCGTAGGTCATTGATGAGGCCGAAGCGCATTTCGCCGAGAAACCCCGTCCGGCGCGGAATGCCGGCGAGATAAGGCGCAAGCGCCGATTTCCAAGTCCGCGGCATGATCAGTGCGTCGCCGTAGTCCGCGTACCGCAATTGCTGTGCGAGAGCCCGATGTCGCGACCAGGCCATGCGCTTTCGCGGAAGGTCGAACACGACACCCTTGCGCACGCCCGGCATGTAATCGAGGAGCGGAGCGACCACCGTGCTCGTCAACACGTCGATCGGGCGATCCGGAAACCGCTCGCGGAGTAGGCGGACGACCGTGTGGCAGCGGACGAAGTCGCCGATCCAGATGTACGGCACGATCAGGATCGGGCGGCCCGCCGGCGCGGGCGCGTGGCCGGTTGCGGTGTCCATGCGGCGCTCATTGCTGGAACGGGAGGCGTTCAGCGCGAAACGTCTCCTGCTCGATCCCATGTGATTTTGTGCATGACCTGTGTCCGGAAAGTCTGCAACTTTTCGGGATCGTGCGCTACAACCGGTAATGCTGTTTCCAGGCCTGGAACATAAGCACGTTCCACAAGACATTCTCACGATTGGCGCGCCGCGCCTGATGTTCGTCCCACAGCTTTCTCACCTGTCCGACAGCAAAAATGCCGTCGGCGGCGAGTCGCTTCGGTTCCAGCAGTGCCTCGGCCCATTCGCGCAATTCGCCGCGCAGCCAAGCGGCGAGCGGAATCTCAAATCCCATTTTTGGTCGGTCGACAAGCTGGCGCGGGACGTAGCGGTACAGCACGCGGCGGAGCAGAAGCTTGCCACCTGCGCCATCGAATTTGAAGCGGAGCGGCAGCCTCCAGGCGAATTCGACGAGTCGGTGATCGAGCAGCGGCTCACGCGCCTCCAGCGCAACGGCCATGGAACAGCGGTCCACCTTGGTCATGATGTCATCGGGAAGATAGCCGAGTGTGTCGTAGTACTGCATCCGGGAAACGGCATCCGGCAGCACACGCGCAAGGCCGGGATCGCCCCGTTGCAGAGCCGCGCCGGTTGCGCCGGGGACCAACCGACCCTGATGCAGCCACAGCGCGCCCGATTGAATAAGCAAAGCGTCCGGCCCCGGCTCCGAAAGCAGCGCAGCGAGCCGGCGAAGCTTACTGCCCGGACTGTTCGGGCGCAGCCCCGCCGGGAGCAAGGCGGCCGTGCGATCGAGGATAGGTTCCGGGACCGAGCCAAGCCCGGCGCCGGCAAGGCTTCGTGCCGCCTGCGGTACAAAGCGCAGCGCGCGCAAAACCTTGTCGATCAGCTGGTAGCGCGGATAGCCGGCAAACAATTCGTCCCCGCCATCACCCGACAGCGCCACCGTCACGTGTGCGCGCGTCATTGCCGCGACCAGGCAGGTCGGGATCTGCGAGGGGTCCGCAAACGGCTCATCGAACCATTTCGGCAGATGCGGGACGACATCGAGGGCCTCGCGCGCGGAGACGTAGAGTTCGGTGTGGTCGGTTCCGAGATGAGCGGCGACCGCCTTGGCGTGTTCCGCCTCGTCGAAACCGCGCTCGGAAAAGCCGATCGAAAACGTCCGCACCCGGCGGGCCGACTGCGCCTGCATCAGCGCGACCACCGTCAGACGAGTTCGATTCCTCCCGACAGGAAGGCCCCGAGCGGCACGTCGGAAATCATGCGGCTGCGCACCGCCTCGCGCAGCGTGGCCTCAAGTCCGTCGGCCGCTTCCTGCTCGTCCGAAATGGGATCGGACACTGGCTTAAGGACGTCCGCAAGCTGCCAGTAGGCGGCTTGTCGCGTGGCGCCTGCCGCCGTCAGCACGAGGAGCGTCCCCGGCTTGAGCTTGTAAACGTTGCGGAAGATCGTGCTTGGCGCCGGCACATAGGCATAGCGCAAGAAGGCCGCCGTCGTGTCGAGATCGATATCAGCGCGCCATGATGGATGTGCCATCAGGGCCTTCAGCTCCGACCCGAACAGTACGACGCCGCCGCGGCGGCACCAGTACAGCGGCTTCACCCCGAGGCGGTCACGAACAAGATAGAGCGTCGCCGCCTTGCGGTCCCATAGCGCAAAGGCGAACATCCCGGTAAAGCGCTTGACCGCGGCCTCAGGCCCCCATTCGACACAGGCGGCCAGCATGGCCTCGGTATCGGAGCCGCCGCGAAAACGATGGCCGTGCGCCTCAAGTTCGGCGCGCAACTCGCGGAAATTATCGACTTCGCCATTGTAGGTGATGACATAACGGCCGTCCGCCGAGGTCATCGGCTGGCGGCCGAGCGGGGAAAGGTCAAGGATCGAAAGCCGCCGGTGCGCAAGCCCGATACCGGCCACCGGGTCAAGCCAGATATCCGCATCGTCGGGACCGCGATGGGCGACGGCATCTCCCATGCCGCGCAGCCGTGCCGACATCTCCTCGGTGGCCGCCCCGGTCTCGATGTCGAAAAATCCCGCTATGCCGCACACCGGATCGGTCGTCCTCAACTGCCGCGCGACAAAACCTGATGGTGGTGATCGCGCGATTGCGCCTGCCCAGAGCGGGATGCATTCAATTTGAATCGCCTCCCCCTTCGCATCTCTTTGATCTTGCGCATGATGTTTGTCCGAAAAGTCTGCAACTTTTCGGCATCATGCTCTAGCAACTATACCGGAGACGATCTCATGCCGCTGCCGAGTGGCGGCAAAACGGCACGGCAAGTCCGTATTCTGGGGACCCGTGACGGCGGGCGCCCGATGCCGTACACCACGTCGTCGGGACCAGACCGGCCCCGGGCAAAGCGGCATCGGAGCATCCGGGCAAATCGAGGAATTCGCGGAAATGAATGGGAGTGGTGGGAACTCATCGTCCAAGGTGGCCCTGATCACCGGCGTCACCGGCCAGGACGGCGGCTTTCTGGCGGAGTTTCTGCTCAATCGAGGATATGTGGTCCACGGCATCAAGCGACGCTCATCGTCCTTCAATACCGGCCGGGTGGATCATCTCTACATCGACCCGCACCAGGTAGGGAACTCACTTCTTCATGCATCATGGCGACATGACCGATGCCACCAACCTCATCCGCATCGTCCAGGAGACGCAGCCCACCGAGATTTACAATCTTGCCGCGCAGTCGCATGTTCATGTGAGCTTCGAGACGCCGGAATACACCGCCAATGCCGATGCGCTTGGCCCCCTTCGCCTGCTTGAAGCGGTGCGGATTCTGCGCATGGAGAAGCAGGTGAGGTTCTACCAGGCGTCGTCGTCGGAACTTTACGGTAGCGTCCGCGAGGTGCCACAGCGCGAAATCGACACCTTTCTACCCGCGCTCACCTTACGCCGCCGCCAAGCTCTATGCCTATTGGATCACGGTAAACTACCGCGAAGCCTATGGCATGCATGCCTCGAACGGCATCCTCTTCAATCATGAAGGCCCCACGCGAGGCGAAACCTTCGTCACCCGCAAGATCACTCGTGCGGTGGCCGCGATCGAGCTCGGCATGCAGGAGCGGCTCTTTCTCGGCAATCTCGACGCCGAGCGCGACTGGGGCCACGCCCGCGATTATGTCGAAGGCATGTGGATGATTCTCCAGCAGGACGAGCCCGACGATTACGTCCTCGCCACCGGCGAAAAGCACTCCGTACGCGAATTCGTCGACCTCGCCTTCGCCGAGACCGGCCGCAGCCTTGTCTGGCGGGGGTCGGGGGCGAAGGAAACCGGCATCGATGCCAAATCCGGAAAAGTCCTGGTCGAGGTCGATCCCCGTTATTTCCGCCCGACCGAGGTCGACCTGCTGCTCGGCGATCCCGGTAAAGCGCGCCAGAAGCTCGGCTGGCGGCATCGGACCAGCTTTGCGGAGCTGGTGCGGGACATGGTGACCAGCGATCTCGCGCAGGTTCGCCTCGAAAAGGAACGCCTGAACCGACATGACTGAGCAAGGTTCAGCGCGAAGATGACAGGCATGATGACGGCACCTTCACACGCCGCGCTGCCGCATTTCGACCTCGCCGGCAGCCGAGTCTTCATCGCGGGCCACAAGGGGATGGTGGGGGCGGCGCTGGTCCGGCGGCTCGCCTCGGAGCCGGTCGAACTTTTGGTCGCCGATCGCCAAGCCCTCGATCTCGCTCGCCAGTCGGAGACCGAGAGCTGGCTGCGCGACCACCGGCCCGATGTCGTGCTGGTCGCGGCCGCGCGCGTCGGCGGCATCGCCTACAACAATGCGTTCCCGGTCGAGTTCCTCGCCGACAACCTTGCGATAGAACTCAACGTCATCCGCGGCGCTTATGCCGCCGGTGTGCGCCGGCTGGTGTTCCTCGGCTCCTCCTGCATCTATCCGCGGCTTGCTCCGCAACCGATCACCGAAGACGCGCTGCTGACCGGAGCGCTCGAGCCAACCAATGAGTGGTACGCGGTTGCCAAGATCGCCGGGATCAAGCTGGTCGAGGCCTATCGCCGTCAATATGGCGCGGACTATTTTTCCCTGATGCCGACCAACCTCTATGGCCCGGGCGACAACTACCATCCCGAGCACAGCCATGTGCCGGCAGCGCTGATCCGCCGGTTCCATGAAGCGAGGCTTGCCAAGGCCAGCGCCGTCGCGGTGTGGGGCACCGGCCGGCCACGCCGCGAATTTTTGGCGGTCGACGACCTCGCCGATGCCTGCGTGTTCGCCTTGAAGCACTATGCCGGCGAGCGCTTTCTCAATGTCGGCACCGGCAAGGACATCACGATTGCCGATTTCGCACGGCTTGTCGCCGATGTCGTCGGCTATTCGGGGGAGATCGCGTTCGATCTGTCGCGCCCGGACGGGACGCCGCAGAAACTGCTCGATGTGTCACGGATGACCGCGCTCGGCTGGACCGCCCGCACGGACCTTCGCGACGGCATTGCTGCGGCGTATCAGGATTTTCTCGCCGGCGGCCGCGGGACTGGTGGGGCGGCAGCGTCGTGATGACGGTCCCCCTTACATGGCAGCGGCTCGATGATTCGCGTAACTGGCAATATCTATCCGGGATGAAACAACTCTTGGCCTGAGGATTTCTGCCGCCGCAATCATAAAGGGCATTATAAGCGGCGCCAACGGAGTCCTTCATCCCAACCGGGTCGAGGGCGGTATACTTCGGCAGCATCCGCGATTTTCGTTGGTTTCACCGGCACGGCGTTGAGGCTCAGCGCGACCAGGGCGAGTTTTGTGCCGAGCCGGATGTTTCGCCTCCTCATGCATCGTTGAAGAGGGGATATGTACCTCACCTTTGAACAGGTCTGGATCAAGGGGCAGCGAGCGTCCGGGCGACACGGAAACCGTAGTCATTGTTTCCGAAGCCGGTGAGGGCCTTAAGTCGGTACCCCGTACGGAGGTCTACCGGATCGGAACTCCATGAACCGCCGCGCAATACACGGCGACTGCAATCATCTGTTATCCACGCCGAACCGTTTTTGGGCGCCCCTTGATAGCTGTCGTGATAGCAATCCTCCGTCCATTGCCATGCATTGCCCTGCATATCGTGAAGGTCAAAGCTATTCGCCTTAAAACTACCGACTGGCGCTGTGTAGGCGTAACCGTCATAACATGACGAAATTGCCCATCCGCCCCCCCTCCAACCGGCGCTAATTGCCGCCTGATCGGCGCCGTTGCCGTACCGACATAGCGTCTCTTCGTTGTTCCCGAAGGAATAGCGCGGATATGAGCCGACACTCGTCCGACCACGTGCAGCGTATTCCCATTCTGCCTCCGTCAGCAGCCGATAGCCCTTGCCGGTCGTCTGCGCCAACCAATCAACATAGGCTTTAGCATCGTTCCATCTCAAACAGACCGCCGGATGCAATCCATCCTGCTGGAAACCGGGATTGCGCCAGGAACGGCCTGATGTCTCCGAATATTTGCCGTCCTCCAACGTCCGGCAACTGGAGGCAGCATCATAGCCCGTTGCCGCAACAAAGGCGGCAAACTGGTCGACCGTCACGTGAAATCTGCCGACCGCAAACGGTCTGCCGAATGATACGACATGCTGCGGGCCTTCATCGCTCTTGCGGTCCTTTTCGTTCGCCGGCGACCCCATCCTGACACTTCCCGCTGGCACCACCACCATCTCGGGGCAATGCACGCACTCCTTGAAGGTATCCTTCGGCTTCAGCGCGCGTTCCTGTGTTGCCGTCAGTGGTTCCCCGCAATGCGTAGAAACTGCAACCGTCATTATTCCGCTGCATGGGTCGGATTGCACAGGCGGGAGCGCCGGAGGCGTTACCGCACTGGGTGTCAGCAGTTCCTGGGGTGGCGGCACTGTCGGAAACGACAGGGGTGCAATCGGCGCGCTGGGCGGAACGACAGGAAGAACGAAAGGGTTGGCCGATTGGTACGCTTCGAATTCATCGTCAATATCTGGTGGCGGCATAGTCGTGACGGGAGCCGGCGGCGTCACGACGGCCGGCGCCAGCTGGTCCTGCTGCGACGGCGCTGCCTGAACCACTGGCGGCGTGATCGCCGCGGTCTGCTGCTTTTTCAGTTCTTCGATCCGTAACCGCGCCAAGTCCCCGTAGAAGCTGTCACCAAACCGGCGCACGAATAATTCCAAAACAGCAATGCTATTCGTGTCCTTGATGTCCGACCAAGCCGTCGCCGCCGCACTAGGCTGGGGAATGATGGCCGGCGCAGGAGCGGTAGGCTGGGGCGCGGCGACAGTCTGCGAGGGGACGAAATAGAAAACACCGTTAATTGATGAGGAGGACATCCAGGGCCGCTGGGAACCGCCGGTGACGCGGCTAACCTGCAGGCTGACTTGGTTGAACGTGTCAAAAATCCCAAGTCCCGGCACCTGCATCGCCGAAGCGAGCGCCTTCGTGTATGGGCTGTTCCCGTCGTTGCCGTCGCGCGCGACGCTGCCGGGCTGCGCGGCGAACGAGACGAGGGTACCTTCCGGTACGGCCATCTCAAGCAGCCCGCTCGCCATGTCACGCAGCCGGATCGGTTCATTATCGCGACCGCGGCCTACTGCAAGGGTCCGGCCATTGAACGGATTGTTGCGACAAGCATCAAGGATAACGAGCTTCAGGTGCGCGCCGGACGCCTCCATCTGACTCAACACCACGGCGGCATCGAGCATTTCGAAATAGGCATCCGCTTCCCGTGTCGGATTTGCATCGACGGGAACGAGATAGTTCTCACCACGGACCTGCACCCCGTGCCCTGCATAGTAGAACAGCCCGACATCCGCTCCAAGCAGCTGCGCACCGAATTCCCGCACGACCCGATTGAGCGATGCCCTGTCGAGGTCCAGTTGCGGCCCGCCTCCGACCAGAGTGAAACCAAGTGAATTCTGCAAGGTATCCGCAATGAGCTTTGCATCATTGCCCGGGTTGTCCAGCGGCACAACATTGCGATAGCCCGCGTTGCCGATCACCAGCGCGACGCGCCTGTCGGCGAGGCTTGGCATAACCCCGAGCATAATAGCCAGGAAGATGCCTGAAATTGTCGTGGCCAAGCGCACGGATATCTCTCCCCTCGAAGGCGAGCTGCACCGCAAAGTATCGCAACTGCCGAGAGATTCAACGATTAAGCGGCGATCGCGCCCATAGGCTTTTTAAGACCAGCCATCCGTCGCTCTCGCCAATCCGACCCTTTCGGCCGCGCTTGTGCGCGGCTCATCCGGGGGTCATCATCCGGGGATTATCCAGGCGCGGGTTGTTCGCGTGGCCAAAATCTTCATCAGCTACACCGGCAGCGATCGCGACTGGGCGCTTTGGATCGCCAAGGAGCTTCAGGCGCTCGATCACGTGCCGCATATTCATGAATGGGAGATCAAGGGCGGCGACGACATTTATGCCTGGATGGAAGATCGGCACGACAAGGCCGACCACGTCCTTTGTGTGATCTCGGACGCGTATCTGCGGGCGCCGTATTCGACACTGGAACGCAACGCCGCGCTGTGGCAGGCGGCGTCGCAGCGGCCGGGATTCGTTCTGTTTGTCGCGGTGAGGCCATGTCGGCTGCCGACGCTCTCCGACCATATCCGCCGCTGTGAACTTTTTGGCATTCCTGAAGATGCGGCGCGTCTTCGCTTCCGCGAGTTCATGGCAACCCGCGAAGTTCCGGCGGTCGTCGCATTTCCCGGCACGGCTTTCGCGATATCGAACATTCCCATCCGAGTACCCGAACATTTTCTCGGGCGCGAGGTTGCGCTGGAGGCGATCAAGACCGCTCTGGGCCGGCACGAGAGACGGGTCGCCATTACGACGCTGTTCGGCCTGCGTGGCGCCGGGAAGACCACGCTTGCTGCGGCTTACGCCGAAAGCCACAGGGGCGATTACCGAACGACCTGGTGGATCAGGGCGCAGACGAAGCCGACGATTCACGCCGATCTGGTCGGGTTGGGCGTCCGCCTCGGTTGGGTCGGAGCGGAGGTCAAGGATGACCCCGCGGTCACCGCCGTCCTGGAACGCCTTCGCAACGAGGGTGAAGGCATCCTGCTGATCTATGACAACGCGATCGACGCCACCGCGATCAAACCCTATCTGCCGCTCGGCGGAGCCTCGAAGGTGTTGGTCACCTCGAACGCCCATGCATGGCGTGGGATTGCCGAAACGGTCGAAATCCGGCTCTGGCCTACCGCCGTCGGTGCCGATTATCTGATCGCCCGGACCGGCCGCAATGCCGAACGTTGCGCGGCGGAAACGCTGTCCGCCGCTCTTGGCGGCCTGCCGCTCGCTCACGAGCAGGCCGCCGCATATTGCGAAAGACTTGATATCTCCCTTGCCGAGTATGGCCGACGCTTTGACGCCACGCCGGCGCGGCTCCTGGACGACGCACGCCACGCACCGGCCGAGTACCACGACGGCTTGACGGTGGCCAAAACCTTCTCGCTCGCGATCCGGGAGGCTGCGAAGCTCCAGCCAAGCGCCGAGACGCTCATCAGATACGCGGCGCTCCTCGCCCCAGAGCCCATCCCGCTGTATTTGTTTTCGCCTGCCACCGATGGCTCAGGCGAACTTCTCTCCACGACACTGGACGATCTCGATGAGGCGCTTGCCGCATTGCGGGAATTCGCTCTCATCGAACGCGAGACAGTGATCGACGAACGCGATCCAACCATTCGCACCGATTCGATCCGTCTGCACCGGCTCGTGCGACAAGTCGCATTGAGCGAATTGTCCGCCGAGGCAAGTCAAAGCACGCGCCGGCGCCTCATTGAATGTCTGGCGAAAATCTATCCCCAGCGGACATTCGACAATCCGCAATCGTGGCCACGGGCACGACGGCTCTACGGGCTCGCTCTCGGCCTGCTGTTCGATGACCCGTTGCCCGAGGGCACGGAAGAAGTGGCGAGTCAGCTCCTGCATGGCGTTGCAGAATTTCAATCTCGGGCGCTCGGAACATATGCTGCTGCGGAGCCTCTTTATGAACGTGCGTTGGCGATCCGCGAAAAAGCGCTCGGTCCATCGCACCCCGACACGGCGGCAACCATCGAAGGCCTGGCGCTTGTCTTTCAGGCTCAAAGTCGTTTTGCCAAAGCGCGACCGCTTCTTGAGCAGGCACTGTCGATCCGGGAACGCGCTCTTGGCCCAGACCACGTTGACACCGCCCAGACCCTCAATAATTTGGGCTGGTTTTTTCATGAGAGCGGCGAATTCGACAAGGCACGGCCTTTGCTTGAGCGGGCATTGGCGGTTCACGAGAAAGCGTTTGGCTCGGAGCACGCAAAAACGGCGATAACACTCAACAATCTCGCGCTCCTCGTTCAAGCCCAAGGAGACCTTGAGAAAGCACGCCAGCTCTTCGAACGAGCACTGGCGGTCACGGAAACAACCCTTGGCCCCGACCATCCCTCAATAGCCCCCAGCCTGAACAATCTGGCCTTGGTGCTCAAGTGGGAAGGCCGCTTGGACGAGGCGCATCGGCTCTATGAACGCGGGCTTGCCATCGATGAGAGGGCACTCGGCCCCGAGCATCCCGATGTGGCTGCCGACCTCGTCAATTTTGGCATCCTGCTTCAGGAGGAAGGTCATCCGGGTGAAGCAGAAAGCCTTTTCAAGCGGGCCTTGCAGATCAATGCAAGAGTATTTGGCGATGAAAGTTCGGTAACGGCGGCAAACCTGAGCAGGCTCGGTGGGTTGCTGCAAGATCGCGGTCGCCGCGATGAAGCGCGACCGCTGTTAGAGCGTGCGCTCGCCATTCGCGAAAAGGTGCTCGGCCCGCACCATGTTGATACTGCTCTCAGCCTCGACATGCTCGCGGCACTTCTCCACGACGAAAACGACCTCGATGGCGCGCGCGCTCTCTATGAACGTGCCTTGAGGATCCGAGAAACAGTGAAGCAGCCGGAGAATTTGGAGACTGCGGCTGCCCTCAATAATCTGGCGCGGGTGCTGCAGGACCAAGGAGACCTTGCCCTGGCCCGAAATATGTTCGAACGCGCTGTGGCGATTGCCGAAAAGGCGTTGGGAAGGTCGCATCCAAACACCAATCGCCTGCTGCGCAATCTTGCCTCGCTGTTGATCGAGACGAATTGCCCGGCAGAAGCTTTGGCGCTCGCGGAGCCGGCCCTGGCGGCTCATGAGTCGAAACTGGGAGCCGACCATCTGTGGACCGAAAAAGTCAGCCGACACAGTTGCCCGCGCCCTCGATGGCCTTGGCCGATCTGGAGAGGCCGCGACCCTACGCGCGCGATATGCCGGTGTGGAACTCATCCCGGATTGATGGCGGCTTGCCCGTCTTGTGCCTGTTCATGATTGGCCGACCGCAGGCGGAGGAACGACCACGTTCAGCCGCCAGGCTTGGGCATCCGCGCAATTAGAGCGGGATGCGTTCAGTTTGAGTATGGACAACTCGACACGAAAACCGCACAGACAAGCTGATAGTGAGGGCGCCTACCCTGCCCTTCTGACTTGTTCCGGTCCTCGCGCCAGCGCGACTTTGACGCGTTCGGGGGTGAACGGGACGCGGCGCAGCCGAACGCCGGTGGCATCGAAGATCGCGTTGCCGATCGCGGCGGGCAGCGGCCCGATTGCCATCTCGGCGGCGCCCGACGACGGTTCCTCGGGACGGTTGATCAAGACGATCTCGATCGACCTCGGTACCCCTCCCATCTTGATGACCGGATAGGTCAGCCAATCGACGCTCGTCACCATGTTCTGATCGAATTTGACCTCCTCGTACATGACACGGCTCGTGCCCCACACGAGCTGCCGATCGATCACGTGCCGGATCGTCTCCGAGTTGACGATCAGACCGCAGTCATGCGCGCACACAAGTCGCGGGATTTCGACCACGCCGGTGTCGCGATGCACCACAACCTCGGCAATCAGCGCAACATAGGTACCGGCGAGCTGCCGGTACGCAAAGCCGCGGCCAACCGCGACGGCCAACTCCTTTTGATCGTTGCGTGGCGAAGGCCGGGTGTCCCAGCCATATTGCTTGGCCGCGGCGGCAAACAGCTCGTGCTCGCGTTCCTTCAGATAGGGCAGGCGCAACGCGATCGGATCGCGTCTTGTCGCGACTGCGACCTCGTCCAAGATGCCTTCGCTGCCGAACAGGATCGGAGCCCGAAAGGATCGCGAATGTGAGTGCTGCGCAGCGGCGAGGAACGTTCCATCAAGGGCGCGATCACCTCCCAACCCCAATGGGCATTTTCGAAATTGTAATTGTTTCCGGGAATCCCGAACGCCGGCCGCCAATTGAGCGGCTCGCCAAGCGCCATCCCGGCCAGCGTGTCGGCGGGATGCTGCTCGCGGGTGTTGCAGTCCTCCATCGAGAACGCCTTGCTGATGTTCTCGTAGGCAACGATCTTGCCGGAGGCATCGAGTCCCACGCGTGAGCGGTTTACGGTAGCGGTGCCCTTCGGATCCCAGGCCAGCGCCTCGTTGCGCGAGTACATGACCCGCACCGGCCGGCCGAGATGCTTCGAGAGAAGCGCCGCATCGGCGGTCGCATCCCCCTGCCCGTCCCGGGCATAACCACCAGTGCCGAACATCCATATCGCACGCACGTTCTGCAACGGCAGATGGAGCAGTTCAGCAATCCCTGCCGCGCAATCATGCGGCTTCTGAGTGCTCGTCCACACAGTGGCGCGATCGGCTTGCACATCCGCAACCGCGGACGCCGGTCCCATGCTGGCATGGGACTGGGTCGGATACTCGTACTCGGCTTCCAGAATGGTGACGGCCCGTTTGAACCCGTCCTCGACCGACCCCACCATGCGGGGTGCGGCAGGACCCGTCATCCCAGAATCGGATGAGCGCGCGACCACCGGCGCCTGGCGAATGTAATCGAACAGGTTTTCGTGGCCAGGAAAGTTCGGCTTCACATGAGACCAAACCACCTCGAGCGTCTGCGCGGCTTTGACCGCGTTCCACTCCTTTTCAGCGACCACCGCGACGAAGTCCTTGATCCACACGACGTGGGCGCCCGGAATGTGAGCGATAGAATCCTCGGCGATTTTCACCGGCACGGCGCCCGCAACTGGCGGACGGATCGTGCGGGCGTGCAGCATGCCGGGTAACCGCACATCGCTGCACTGTTCCAATGTGCCAAATACCTTGCCCCCAATATCGCGCCGCGGCATCGGCTTGCCGATAACCTTGAATTGGGAGGGTTTCTTGAGCGGCGCCTCGACCTTGACGGTTAGTTGCTGCGCAAGCCCCCGCCAGGCGACAAGGGCGCCGAGATCGTGCCCTCCGATCAGCTCCGCGTAAGAGATGCGCCGCTCCGGATGGCCGATCGAATGCACGATGCCATCTGTGACGGTGAGTTCGGCAGGCGATAAGCTGAGCTGCTTTCCGGCCATCTCAATCAGCAAACGGCGCGCTTCGGCAGCCGTCTGCCGCATGATGATGCCGCCCTGCCGAATGCCGTTGCCGGCGGTGGCGCCGCCCATGTCGACCGTAACGCCGGTGTCGCCCATGACGACACGCACCATCTCCCACGGGACGTCAATCTCCTCGGCCACGAGCTGTGCGATGGCCGAACTCGAGGCCTTGGCCGCCGTCGATCTTGCCATAATAGGCAATCACGGTGCCGTCGCGATCGATTGAGATGTAGGAAGAGAGCTTGTCAGGCCGCACACTCGAACGATCGATCCGCTCGGACTCCGCGAATGCCTCCGGTACGGCAAGCGCGACGACGAGAGCCCCCGAGGCTGAAAGAAAGGCCCGCCGGGTGACAGCCATTGTTGCGTCTGCGAACATGGCCCAACTCCTCAAGCCTGTCCGCTGGCACGCTTGACCGCCTTGACGGCGGCATTGTGCGTGCCACAACGACAGATCAGATCCGCAAAGGCCTCCCGGATGTCTGCGTCACTGGGATGAGGGTTGCGGGCGAGCAAAGCCGCTCCGGTCATGATCCAGCCGCTGATGCAATAGCCGCATTGGTTGACCTGCTCGGCGATCCAGGCAGTCTGCAGCGGATGCGGCCTGTCGGGTGTGCCGAGGCCTGCGAGGGTCGTGATCCGGCGTCCCGCGGCATCGGCAACCGCGGTGATGCAGGAGCGCACCGGCTCGCCATCCACATGCACCGTGCAGGCCCCGCATTGCGCAAGCCCGCAGCCGAAGCGCGGATTGTTGAGGCCGAGCTCGTCGCGCAAGGCGTAAAGGAGCGGCATTTCGGGATCGTCAACCGTGATCGTATGGCTTGTGCCGTCGACGAGGAGAGTGACGTTCTGGCCCATAGGCGTCCCTCTGCACGGATTTGATCGGTTTAATCAGATTAGCATCGCCCGCGGGGGACTGAGAAGCGCGATTGCGGGAATTCACTGCCGCGCCTTTGCCGCGAGTGGGCACGCTGGGGCGCCAGAAAAAGTGCGATGGGATGCCGCAAAGACCGGGCAACCTCTGCCGCCGCTCCACCGTATCGTTTGCCGCTGGGTGCAGCAATCAAACAAACCAAGTTGCGAGTTGGCCTGACACTGCTGGAGCGGCGTGCAACGTTGGGGACAATGCCCTAGGGTATGGCCGCAACTTCCTCTGTCGAACGAAGAGACTTGCCATGGAAAAAATCATTTCCGATCTCGTGACCTGTTTTGAGAACGGCTCGCTCAGCCGGCGCGAACTGGTACAAGGTCTCACCGTGCTGGCGGCCAGCGGAACGGCTGCCGCTGCACAGGAAGCGGTCGACTTCAAGGGCGCGGACATCGACCACGTCAGCATCAAGGCCACGGATATGCAGCGCTCCATCGACTTCTATCAGAAGATGTTCGGCTTCACCGTTGTCAGTGAGGACCGGCCCGGCGGCATTGTTCGTCTCGGCAATACCAAAATCCTGGTGTCGCTCAACAACGGGAAACCTGCCGGCGTGATCGATCACTTCGCGATCGGCATACCCCATTTCAACAGGGAGGCGGTCACGCGTTACTTGATGCAACATGGCGCGACTGCGCTGCAAGGCGACTATGCCGGCCTGCACATCAAGGACCCGGACGGCATCAACGTGCAAATCTCTCAGAGCTGACCCGCTCGCGCGACCGAGGCTTACCCTCGACCGTAATCGCGCAAGAACGCGATGAGCAGCTCGCTCACCATTTCGGGCTGCTCCTGCTGCACCCAATGGCCGGCGCCGTCGATCAGATGAAACCCGACCATTTTGGTGCAGGCGTTGCGCTGCATGCTTTCGACCGCGCCGGGTGTCTGGTAGACGCCCCAGTCGCTTTTGCCGCCGATGAACATCGAAGGCACGTCAATGGTGCGCCCGGAAAACGTGTGCATCTCTGCGATGCTTTTCGGATCGGAGCCGCGCCGCACCCGATACCCTTGGAGGGCGCCGGTGAACTGGGTCCGCGCATATTCCGTGGCGTACACTTCGACCTCGGCTTCGGTCAGCCACTTGCACGCGGCAATTTCAGCCGTCGACGGCATGAAGGGCGCGACCGTCGCTGCCATCCCCTTGTCGCGCTCCATCACGTAATAGGTCGGGATTTGCGCCATCTGTTCGGCGGTTCGCGCCGTCAATGGATGGGGCTTGTTCCCTTTCCAGTCGGCGCTCTTGTAATGATAATAGGCGCGAAAGAAAGCATGCAGCCCTTGCGACGCATGCAGCATGTCGTCGTTGGCGCCGCGCGTACGCTGATAGTTCTGATAATACTTTCGCGGCGGGTCGAGTTTGGCCAACTCCGCATCCAGTTCATCGTCGGTGAGTGCCGCGCGCGGCGGCGGCGCGCCGTTCGCCGTGCTGAACGGCAGGCTCGGCACACCGGCGAACGGCGAACTCATGATCGTCAGCGAGCGGAACATGTCGGGCCGGATGAGCGCGCTCCACGCCGCGACCGGCGCGCCGGCATCGTGACCGACCACGGCCGCAACCTGGCGATGACCGAGGGCGAGAATGAGCGCCATCGCGTCGCGGACCATGTTGAGGATGCGGAACGGGTCGGGGTCGGCATCGTAGGAATCGTCCCATCCCGCCGTTCGCCCGTAGCCGCGCTGGTCGGGCGCGATCACGTGATACCCCGCGGCTGCAAGCGGCGGCATCACCTTGCGCCAGCTGTAGGCAAGCTCTGGAAACCCGTGCAGCAGCAGCACGACCGGCCGCCCCGAAATTTCGTGGCCTGCTTCGAGGATGTGCACGGCCATGCCGTTCACGCCGTCGATGACGCGCGAGCGAATGGCCGCCGGGATCGTGCCGTTGCCGTAGGGCGGCAGGCTCGCCACATCGGTGCGAACGACCGCGGCCGATGCTCGCCCGGACGCCAGCGCAAGCCCACCGGTCACGACGGCAGCCGCGGCGGAGGCCGCCGACGCGGCCGCAACAAAGCCGCGGCGCGACAGGTCAGGCAGGACGGAGGCCTCTTGGTCCGGGCTTCGGACTGGTGCCGCAGTTGGCTTCGCTTCGCTGGTCATCGAACAATTCCTTCCGAGATTGCCTTCGTTCCATGCCGCAACATCGCGCTTACGCCGGAATGATAGTGTGACTCTAACGCTTGATCCTCTTTTTCGTCATGCCCCGCTTTAAGCGGGGCATCCAGTAACCCCGTGACTCGCATTAGAGAACGAAATCTTCAATTCACCCTGGTGGTTACTGGATCGCCCGGTCAAGCCGGGCGATGACAATAAAAAGGTTCTAGTTATAAGTGTTAGAGACAGAACAGTAGCACCAAGTCCCGGCATCTGAGGTCCTGCAATGAGTGACATGATGCGGCCGCGGGCTCGGGCCGTTTCGACCGGAGATGCTCCGCTCGCTGCGGTTTTGCGGCAGCGCTCGCTCGTGCTCGTCGGGATGATGGGCGCCGGCAAGTCCTCGATCGGCCGCCGTCTCGCCGCCCGTCTCAATATCGCTTTCATCGATGCCGACGCCGAGATCGAAGAGGCGGCCGGCATGTCGATCGCCGATATCTTCGCCGCCCATGGCGAGGCCTATTTCCGTGCCGGCGAAGCCCGCGTCATCGCCCGGATTCTCGAACACGGACCGCGGGTTGTCGCGACCGGCGGCGGCGCCTTCATCGACTCCCAAACGCGCGACCTCATTCGCGCAAAGGCGATTTCTGTCTGGCTGAAAGCCGAACTCGAGGTGTTGGCGCGGCGGCTCCGGCGCCGCAACGACCGCCCGCTGCTCAACACCGCCGATCCGGTCGCGACGTTGTCTCACCTGCTCGCTGTGCGCGATCCGATCTATTGCCAGGCGGATGTCACCGTCGTCTCGCGCGACGACTCCCATGACGTGATCGTCGAGGAAATCCTCACCGCACTGCGAGGTTTTATCGAGGCGCGGTCAGGCGAGGCGGGTCACTGAGCGGAGACGTCGAAAGGGCTTCCGTCCGCGTGCTGGGAAGCTCAGCCGCCCCGGCCTGCGGAAAGGCCGTGGCCCGGTGCAAGATGGATGTCGTGGCCGGCAATGAGCCGCTGCGCCAGCAGATGGAGGCCGGGATCGTGGCAGCCTTGCGTCTCGATTTCGGCAACCGTTGAGAGGACGTAGTCCAGGTTCGCCCCGGATCGGCCATGTCCCTGGCGTACCAGACGGAGCTGGCGTTCCAGATCGAGGCGGCCGGCATATTGGGGATGACTGCGATCGACGGCATAGACGAGCGCGATCACCTCGGCGGGCCGCAGACGTTCCGGCGTGGTCGCGAGCGTGATGCGGCGCATGGTTTCGAGATAGACCGTGGTCACCTGCTCGCGGGCCCGCAAATAGGCGACCGTGGCATCGCGCTGCGCCGCCGCGACCCGGTAGGCGATGCCGCGACAGGCGCCGCCGCGGTCGAGTCCGAGCACGAGGCCGGGTTTTTCCGGCGTGCCACGATGGACGAAGGAGTAGACGCACAAGGCGCGGTGCAGCCCGGTGAGGCGCGCCGGGGCCCGGTCCAGGTATTCGAACCCGGGTCGCCACATCAGTGAGCCGTAACCGAAGACCCAAAGATCGTGATTGGCGGGCGGTTCAGAAACGTGCATGTAGCCGGTTTGTGGGCAATGGGGGCAGTCGCGTAGTGGCGGATCGACAGGGGCATAGCCCTTGGCGAACGTTGGAGGCAGCGTCAATTCGATACAGCATCAAGGAGATGCCGTGACCAGGCAAGACTTTTCCCAGCGCTCCCAGGGTACCCGGCGCTCACCCCTTTTGTGGATTGCTGCCGTGCTGGTCGTCGCCGCAGTCGGCTGGTCGGCCGTCTGGTATTTCGCCTCGACCAAGGCGCAGGACACCATGACGGGTTGGCGCTCGCACGAGGCCGACGCTGGACGCATCTATGGTTGTGGCGACACCAGCTTCGGTGGCTACCCCTTCCGCATCGAGGTTGCGTGCGACGGCCCTTCCATGGATGACCAAATCGGCAGGCTGTCGATCCGGGCGCGGCATCTCTCGGCAGCCGCCCAGGTATGGGACCCGACGCTGGTAAGCGGGGACATCGCTGGGCCTATGACCTTTGCGCCCCTTGGCGGCGCGCCGACCGTTGCGATCGACTGGAAGCTCGCCCAGGCAAGCCTCCGCGGCACCCCCGGCGCACCCGAAGAGCTGTCGATGACGGTGGAGCAGCCGGGCCTTGTATCGGCTTCGGCGGGCGAGGCCGGGCCGCTGCTGAAGGCCGAGAATGCCCAGTTTCAGGCGCGATTTGCCGAGCGCTCGACGCCGGGGCACCAAGCCCTTGAACTTGGGCTCACGTTCACGGGATTTACGGCACCCGCTCTCGCCATGTCGGTCGGTGCTCCGCTTCGCGGGATCGTCGGAGGGACCACCGACGCCACCATCAGGGCAACGCTTCGCCAGGCGCCCGACCTTGCGCCGAAGCCGCTGGAACAGCGCCTGCGCGACTTCCAGGCGGCCGACGGCCAGCTGGACATCACCAATGCCCGCTTCCAGCAGGGCGACATCGTCGTTTTGGCAAACGGCGTACTCGGTTTGACGCCACGCGGCGCGTTGAAAGGGAGCTTGGACCTGACGGTGGTCAATTTCGCCAAGCTGATCCCGCTGCTCGGCGTCGACCGCATGATGGCGCAGGTGATGCCGCAAGACACCGTGAATTGCCTTGCTCCCGGCCTCGATCGCCTGGTGCCCGGTCTCGGCAGCATGCTGCGCGGAGGGAATGCGAGCGGCGGCAATCCAGGGGCCGCCAACCCGGGCGCCGGAAATGCGGGCAGCATCACCAGTGCCAATGCCAGCGCCGCAGCATTCGGCGCTGCCGCGCTCGGCGGCAAGCAGACCGTGTTCGAGGGACAGCAAGCCGTGATGCTGGCCCTTCGCTTCAACGACGGCGCGGTGTCGCTCGGGCCGCTGAAACTCGGCCAAGTCCCGCCGCTGTATTGAACGGAGGCAATTCGCGCAGGAGGACGGCGGCGACCCTATGAGCGCCCTGGTCGGCTTTGGTCCGTCCATCCGTTCCGCCTGCGGTGATCTCAGAACGCAAACAGCCGCGACATTGATTTGGCCGCGGCTGCTTTTTGCTTTCCAAACTCGCTGCGCTCGATGCAGCGCGGAGCGGAAATCAGCTCAGTTGTCCTTCAACAAGCGCTCGATGTAATCGAGTCTCCATTTGCGAGCGGAACGCCTCGCCATAGCGGCGGCGCAATTCCTCAAGGATTCGGCGTGCCCGCTGGGCATCGATCTCGCCCGGGACTTTCACGGTGGTGTCGTCGCCGTAGTCACGCCCACGCAGCGGACGCCCGAGCGGATCGGTCTCCTGTTGGTTGCGCGCCTGGCCATTGCGGCCCGGCCGCCCGTTCCGCTGACCGTTGCCCTGCTGCTGTCCCATCTGCTGCTGCATTTGCTGCGCAAGGTTCTGGGCGCCGCGCCGCAAGGCATCGAGCGCACGACCCTGGCCTTGCACCGCGCGGTCGGAATTGCTCTCGCCAAGAGCGTTGGCAGCATCGCCCATCGCTTCTTCGGCTTCGCCGAGAGCGTCGCCCTGGCCGCCTTGGCCGGGCTGCTGTCCGCGCTGGCCACGCTGGCCCTGCTGCCCTTGCTGGCCCTGTTGCCCTTGCTGGCCCTGCTGCCCTTGCTGGCCCTGTTGTCCTTGCTGTCCCTGTTGCCCTTGCTGTCCTTGCTGCTGGCCCTGCTGGCCATTCTGGGACAGGCCGCGCTTCTTCATTTCCTCCAGCAGCTTCTCAAGTTGCTCACGCAAGGCCTGCTGGCTCTCCTGCAACTCTCCGAACGCGTTCTGGTCGCCTTGCTGGCCCTGGTCACCTTCTTGGCCTTGCTGGCCTTGCTGACCCTGCTGCCCCTGTTGACCGCGCTGACCCTGCTGACCACGCTGCCCGCGTTGACCACGCTGGCCCCGCTGATCCTGGCCCTGCCGGAACGTCTTGTCGCGCAGCTGCTGCTGCTTGCGGATCACGTCGCCAAGCTCGTCGAGCATCGCCATGTCGTCATCGTCGCCCTGATCGCCCATCTGGCCTTGCTGGGCCATTTGCAAGTTGTCGAGCATGGCCTGCAGCTGATCGAGCAACTGGCGCGCGGCATCTTTCATTCCCTGCTTGGAAAGCTGCTCCAGCCGGTTGAGCATGCTCTGCAGGTCCTGTGACCGCATGGCCTGCTGCTGCTGATTGCGGTCGAGCGGACGCGCCATCTGCGGATTATTGCGCAGCTGCTCGGCCAACGCCTGCATGAACTGATTGAGCGCGGCTCGCAACTCGTCCATCAGGCGCTTGATCTCTTCATCGGACGCGCCGCGTTCGAGTGCGTTGCGCAGCGCCTCCTCCGCATTGCGCAGCCGCGCCTGCGCATCGGAGAGGTTGGTATCCTCCAACACGTTGGCGAAGTCCCACATCTGCTTGACGACCCCGCGCAGATCGTCGTCGCTCTTTGCTTGTGCGAGCGACCAGTAAAGCGACCTCAAGCCGAGATAGTTGCCGACTCCGGCGTGAACTTTTCCGGCGCGATTGCGAGTGCGTCGAGCGCGATCAGCACCTCGTCGCGCGCATCGGCGTCGAGCGCCAACTCGCGGCGCTGCTCGATGATGACGCGGGCCAGCGGTTTGCTGAACGGCCGCTCCGGGAGCCGCACATCGTGCGGCGCGCTGGCGCCCTCATTCTTGGCCTCGTCATGGGCGACGAGGGTCATTGCCACCTCAGCGCCTGCCCACGGATGCTCGCTGAGGTCGCGCGTCGTCTGGCCAACGCCGCTCTTCACGCGTGCCTGCGGCAGCGACAGCGCCATTTCCGGCGGGCCGAACAGCGAGCGCTTGCCATCGGCTGCGTTCTTGAGAGCGAACACGGCCTTGGCATCGACGACGCCGTAATCGTCTTCCATCTTGTAGTTGAGCTGCAGCGAACCCTGCTGCTGCGGCTCCGGGTCCTTGGTCAGGGCGATGGTCGGCGGACGGTCCGGGATCGCGTTGAACGCGTAAACGAGGTCGTCGCTGCTCAAGCCATGGACCTGCGCCGTGCCGCGATCGGTGACGAGGTAGCGGTGCTCCTCGGTGCCCGCCGGCGCCTGGGGACGCTGATCGGGCGGGACTTCGGTGACGCCGCCGGAGGTCGACACGTCGAAGCTGACCTTGCCGCTCGAGCGGATCACGAGCACGCTGCCGGTCGGCACCGAAACGGCGGCGACCGACGTCTGCGCCTGTTCGCCGGGCCGCAGGCCGGGCAAGATCACCGGCGGCTTCGAGGTATAACTCGGTGGCGATACCCAAGCATCGAGCCGGAAGTTCGCCGGCAGGATCACGCCGTGCCAGTCGAAAGCGGCGGCGATGCGCTTGCTGCGCTCGCCGCCGGCGGCGATGAACGTAATGGCGACCAGCACCAGCACGAGCGCACGCAACGCCATTGGATCGCGCCTGTCGAGTCGGGGCGACGGACGTCCGGCGCGCAGCCGCTGGGCCGAAAGCAGGGCACGCTCGATGTGGGCGCGCCACAGCGCCAGAGCGAAGGGATCGCTTCGCGGTGTCGCGAGTTGGTCGCTAATGGCGGTCGCGGGCCGATGCGGAAGGCCGGCGTTCTTGTCGAGGCGATTCAATCCGTCGAAACGCGATGGGAAGCGAACGCTGATGAGCGGCACGGTTGCGGCGATTGCCAGCGTGAGGAACGCGCACAACGCGATCGCCCGCCCGATCGGCGGCAGCCACAGCCAGAGGCCGAGCCATGAGACGATGAGGAAGATCCCGATCGCGGTCGCGATGGTGGCGAGCGCCGGCCACAGTCGCTCCCAGAACGTGGTCCACCGCGCCCGCACAAGCGCCCGCTCCAGCACCTCGCCACGGTCCTGCGGTCGCGATGCTTCGCGCAAATTGCCAGCGTCTGTCAAACGACTCTCCTGGTGCTTAAAAGGTGCATGCTCATATCTTCACACAGAACGCCGCAAACACAATACGGTTTTGCGATGCACTCCGTGCACATTTTACATCCGATGTGACAGGGAATGCGCGGAACAGCGGCCGCAGTTCTTAAGAAAAAAGCCAGAATTCACAAAGCGTTAACCTTCGTGGTGGGCGCGAATTCCTAAAGCCATTCAGGAATAAGGTCCATTGCGACCAATTCGTTGACCTCGATGCGCGGCCTTACCAAGGCGAAGTCGTCGTCCCTGACCATCACTTCGGGCACCAGCGCCCGCGTGTTATAGGTGCCGGCCTGCACGGCGCCATAGGCTCCCGCCGTCATGACGGCGAGCAGATCGCCGGGCTGGGGCGCGGGCAGGTCGCGATCGAGGGCCAGGAAATCGCCCGACTCGCAGACCGGACCGACCACGTCGCAGAGGATACACATCGCATCGGCGACGGGCTCCTTCACCGGACGAATATCGTGATGGGCCTCGTAAAGCGTCGGACGGATCAGGTCGTTCATACCCGCATCGACGATGACGAACGTCTTAACCTTGTCGTCCTGAGCATTGCGCTTCACGTAGATGACCCGCGTCACAAGGATGCCGGCGTTCCCGGCCAGCAGCCGGCCGGGTTCAAGCACCAGCAGGCAATCGAGCGCCCGGGTGGCGCGCTTGGCAATTTCGGCGTAGGCGACAGGGTCGGGTGGCGGGTGATTGTCGTTCCGGTAGGGAATGCCAAGACCGCCACCAAGATCGATATGCTCGATCGCATGTCCCTCCGCGCGCAGCATGCGCACGAAATCGGACAGCAGTGCGAAAGCATTGCCGAACGGCGCAAGTTCGGTCACTTGGCTGCCGATATGCATAGCGACACCGCAGACGCGCACGCCCGGCAAGGCGGCGGCGCGCCGATAGAGAGCGGCGGCGGCGCGGATCGGGATGCCGAACTTGTTCTCTGATTTGCCGGTGGTGATCTTGGGGTGGGTCCTGGCATCGATGTCAGGGTTGACACGCAAGGCGATGTCGGCGCGACGCTCTTTCGCCGTCCCGATTTCGGCGAGCAGTTCGAGCTCCGGCTCGGACTCGACGTTTATGCAGAAAATGCCGGCATCGATTGCCGCTGCAAGCTCGGCCGCGGTCTTGCCGACCCCGGAAAAAATGATTTTTTCAGGCGGGATGCCGGCCGCGAACGCGCGTTGCAATTCGCCACCGGACACCGCGTCGGCGCCGGCGCCGAGCTGCGCCAGCGTCCGGATCACCGCCTGGTTGGAATTGGCCTTCATCGCATAACAGATGAGCGCCTTCACATCGGCGAATGCGGCGGCGAAGACCTGATAATGGCGCGTCAGCGTCGCCGTCGAATAGCAGTAGAACGGCGTGCCGATCTCGGCCGCAAGTTTGTCGAGAGGAACGTCTTCGGCGTGGAGAATGCCGCCGCGATAGGCGAAATGGTGCATGATCGTTGTGGTGCATGATCGCTGTTGTGGGTGAACACGCGAGGTGGATGCGTTGCTATAGCATGAGGGAGGCCGCAGCATGAGGGAGGCCGCGAAAATAACTGCTCCGACGCGCGGCGTAATCGCGACACGCGACAGCCAGCCGCTGCTCGACCCGCCATGACCGGAGGCCACCGATGCCGCTGATCTCGCTTCGTCCCGCAATGACCTTGATCGCGGCCGCGATGACCTTTGGGATCGCTGGCGCGGCGATGACCGCGCCGGCGAATGGCGCGAGCGATCTCGCTCGCGCGTACCGGATCATCGTTGGCAAGCGATTTATCGACCTGACCCATCGTTTCGGACCGGACACGCCGGTGTGGTCGGGCTTCGGCCAGGCGCGGATCACTCCCGCGACCAAGCCCGGCACCGACGAGGCCTACACGATTCCAAAGGACGGCTTCCGCGCCAGCTTCTACCAAATGGTCGGGCAATACGGCACGCACATCGATCCGCCGGCGCATTTCGCCGAGAACGGCGAGACGATGGACAACATCCCGGTCAACAGGATGATCCTGCCACTCGTCGTTTTCAACGACACGCCTTATCTCGGCAAAGACCCGAACCATGCCTTCTCGCTTGAGGATCTCGCCCGATGGGAGAAGGCGCATGGTCGCGTGCAAAAGGGCGCGTTCGCGGCGCTGCGCACCGACATGTACAAGGATTTCGACACTGACCCTGAGCGCTTCAGGCGCAGCCCGTTTCCGGCCTGGTCGCTCGAAACGGTGAAGTTTTTGGTCGAACGCCGCGGCGTCACCGCGATCGGGCACGAATCGCTCGATACCGACACCACCGAGAAGATGGAGTTGGAGACCTACGTCCTCCAGCACGGGCATTTCCAGATCGAGGCGATGGCCAATCTCGACAAGGTGCCGGCGACCGGTGCGCTGATTGTCGTCGCCTGGCCGCGCGTCAAGGACGGCCTCGGCTTTCCCGCGCGCGCCTTTGCGATTCTGCCGTAGTGCCTGTGGCAGACCATAAAGCTTGCGGCCCGGATCGTCTTTTTGCGCCCGCTCGGTATACTCGGCCGTTTTCAGCGTAGCGCTCGTGTTTCATGCAAACAGGGGTTTGGCGATGGCGCGCGTCCTGGTGATGTACAAAAAGCCAACCGATCCGGCGGCTTTCGACCGCTATTATTTCGACGCGCATGTGCCGATTGCGCGAAAAATCCCCGGGCTACAAAAATACGAAGTCAGCCGCGGTCCGGTGACGACGCCGGCCGGCCCATCCGGCTATCACCTGATCGCGACGCTGCATTTCGACGATCTGCCGGCGGTCCAGCACGCTTTCGCCAGCGCCGAAGGTCAGGCCGCCGCGGCCGATCTGCAGAATTTCGCAACCGGGGGCGCCGAGTTTTTGATTTTCGACAACGACGAAGTTTGACTGACCGTGAGCGGGACGCGTTCGGCTTGAACCGCCTCTCTCTCGGTTCGTTTTGATTTCGCGCATGATCCTTGTCCGAAAATCCTGCAACCTTTCGGGATGATGCGCGAACGCTCGCCAGATCACTCGCTGCGCGCGGCACTTGAATCAGCACGCGCGGGAATTGCCGCGACCTGGGTGACGAGATCGGCAAGCCGGTCAGCTGCGTCGAGGATGCCGCAGCCGTGCGCCGCAGTCGCCATGGCGGCGAGCGCCGGCCGATTCGCGGCTAGCCGAGCGATCTCGGTGGCCAGCCGGTCGGGGGTGAAGCGCACCTGCTCGAACATGATGGCACCGCCCGCCGTTTCCAGAACCTGCGCATTGGCGCGCTGGTCCTGGTCGAGCGCGTGGGGCAGCGGCACGAGGATCGACGGCCGCCCGATAGCTGCGAGTTCGGCGACGGTCGACGCGCCCGAACGGGAGATCACGAGATGGCTGCGCGCCATCCGTTGCGGCAGGTCGCGGAAGAATGGCGCGATCTCGACCGGTACCCCCATGCGCTCATAGGCGGCGCGCACCCGCGCAATGTCCTCGTCGCGGGCCTGCTGAACGACGGAGAGGCGTGCGCGTACCGCCATCGGCACCAGCTCGATCGCCTCCGGCACGATGTCCGCCATGATGCGGGCGCCCTGGCTGCCGCCAAAGGCGAGAATCGAGAACGGACCCTCGGCATCGGGATAGGGTGTTGCTGCCGCTTCGACCACGGCAGGCCTGATCGGAGTGCCGGTGTGCGTCGCCTTGGCGGCAAGCCGGCGATTTCCGGCGAAAACACCGGGAAACCCGGTGGCGATCGCCGTCACCCATGGGGCGAGGCTTCGGTTCGCACGGCCGAGTACGCCGTTCTGCTCGTGAATGAGGGTGGGAATGCGCCGCAGCGCCGCCGCCGCGACAGGCGGGACGGTCGGATATCCCCCGAATCCGACCACCGCGACCGGGCGCAGGCGGCCCATGAGCCCGATCGCCTCCACGACACCGCGGCCGAGCTTGATGGCGGTAGCCGGCACCCGCAGCGGCGCGCCGGCCGCAAAGGTCGCGCTTTGAACAATATGGGTCGAGCGGCCGGGAAAACTGCCGTAACGGATCGCCCGCTCGTCGGTGATGAGATCGACAGTGATGCCACGGCGGAGGAAGGCCAAGCCCAGTGCTTCCGCCGCGAACAAATGGCCGCCGGTCCCCCCGGCGGCAACGACAACCAAGGGCGGCCCGAGGCGTTCCGCCATCAAGGCGGAACTCCCCGCAAGCAGCAAGGCCTCCGAGGATGGCAACAGCGCCGCCCGCGGCCGTTCGCGAGTGAAGGCGAGCAGCATCCCCATCCCATAGGCAAGCGAGATCATCGATGAACCGCCGTAGGAAATGAACGGCAGGGTCATGCCTTTCGCGGGGATAAGGGAAAGGTTCACGGCCATGTTGATCGCCGATTGTGCGCCGAACAGAATGGCAAGCCCCGCAATGGCAAAGCGCGCGAAGGCATCGTCATTGCGCTTCGCCTTGGTGAGAGCGCGCAGCACCACGAACGCGAACAGGCCGGCAAGCGCAAGACACAGCACGATGCCGAATTCTTCCGCTCCCACCGCGAACACGAAGTCGGCATGCGCATCCGGCAGGATGCGCTTGACGGTGCCTTCGCCCGGTCCGCGTCCCAACCAGCCGCCGTGGTAGAAGGATTCGACCGCGGTGTCGACTTGGAAGGTATCGCCGGAGGAGGGATCAAGGAACCGCTTGATGCGCACGGCCACGTGGGGGAGCGTCACATAGGCGACCGCAAGACCGAGAAGGGCGGTGCCGCCGAGCGCGAACACCAGGATTACCCGCATCCCGGCGATGAAGAACAGCGTTCCCCATAGCAGAGAGATCAGCATCGTCTGCCCGAAATCGGGCTGCATGACGAGCGCGCCGACCACGGCGATGAGCAGCAGCAGCGAGAACGTCGTCGCCGGCACGTCCGACTTGCGCGAGGAACTCCGAGAACAGCCACGCGATCAGGATCACGAAGGCGGGCTTGAGGAACTCGGATGGCTGAATGTTGACACCGGCGAGCACGATCCAACGCCGCGCCCCCTTCACCTCGGCCCCGACGAACAGCGTGGCGACGACCATCGCAAAGCTCACGATGAACACGATGAGGGCCACCCGGCGCATATGGCGCGGCGACAGGAACGACGTCGCAATCATGATGAAGACCGATGGCACGAGGTACATGACGTGGCGATCGACGAAATAGAACGGGTCGAGCCCCAGCCGGGCTGCCACCGGCGGGCTCGCGGCGAGCGACAGGATGATGCCGCCAAGCATGATGGCGCCGAGCGCCGCCAGCATCAGCCGGTCGATCGTCCACCACCATGCAGCAAAGGGAGTACGTTCGGCGCGCGAGACCACGGGCAGGCTCCTGGCAGGCTAGCGCATGACCCGAAAAGTCGCAGACCTTTCGGATAGGACCACGCGCGAAAACAAAGGCGCCGAGCGGGGGGCAAGTTGAGCCAACGACATGATCCCGAAAAGTTGCAGACTTTTCGGGAAAGGTCATGAGCTCGTAAAATGCACCCCGCTCAAAGGCGGCCAGCCTTGCCCAAAGATGGTTGAAGCCCTGTTAAGGTTGAAGCCTGTTAAGGAAGATTCGCGAGCTTGTCCCCGACGCGCTGGGCCGTCGCCGGCAAGACCCCGGGAAGCCCATGGACCAGATCGCGGAACGCAGTGCCGCGCGCCTCGAAATTGGCAAACTGATCATAAGATGCACAGGCTGGCGACAGCAGCACGACGGGATGATCGAGACCTGAGGCCGACGCGTCCCGCGCCGCCTCCCCGATTGCGCGCGCGAGCGTGCCGGCGGTGACGTGTGCGGCCGCGGTCCCGATTGTCGTGGCGAATTCCGCTGCGGCCTCGCCGATCAGATAGGCTTTGCGGATACGCGGGAAGAAGCCCGCCAGGGAGGCAATGCCGCCGGCCTTGGCCTTGCCGCCTGCGATCCAGAAGATGTCTTCGAAACAGGCCAGCGCTTGCGCCGCGGAGTTCGCATTGGTCGCTTTCGAATCATTGATGAACAGCACGGGTCCGCTGCGGCCGACCTCTTCCATGCGGTGCGGGAGGCCGGAAAATGAATTGAGGCCGGCCTGGATTGCCCGGGGGCCGAGGCCGAGCGCCGTTGCGGCAGCAACCGCGCAGGCGGCGTTCTGCGCATTGTGGCGGCCGCGCAGCGCGCCGACACTGCCGAGCAAAGCGATCTGCCGGCCATCGCCGCCGGAGGCCGCCATGATCCGGTCGCCCTCGACATAAAGGCCATATGCCAGCGGCCGACGCACCGAAACGCGGATCACTTTGGTACCGGCGCGGTCAGCGCGGTCGGCAATCGCCTGGCCCCATCTGTCGTCGACGCCGACGATCGCAGTGCCGTCGTGCGCAATGCCGGCGACCAGGAATTCCTTGACCGCGGCATAGTTGGCCATGGTGCCGTGCCGGTCGAGGTGATCCTCGCTCAAGTTGATCAAAATGCCGATCGAAGGATCGATGCTGGGGGCGAGGTCGATCTGAAAGGACGAGCACTCGATGACATGCACGCGGCCCTTGCGGGGCGGCGCCAAGTCCAGGATGGGCGTGCCGATATTACCCCCGAGTTGGGTATCGTAGCCGGCTCCGGCCGACAAATGGGCGATGAGGGCCGTCGTTGTCGATTTGCCATTGGTGCCGGTAACGGCGACGAATGGGGCTTTAGGCGCGTGAGCTCGCCGCTCGCGGCAGAACAACTCGATGTCGCCGATCACCTCGACGGCGGCGGCGCGAGCCAGCCCGACCGACCAATGCGGCGACGGATGGGTGAGGGGCACTCCCGGCGCCAGCACGAGTGCGGCCACTCGCTTCCACTCGGTGGTGCGCAAGTCCCCGACAGCGATCCCGGCGTTCTCCGCTTCGGCCACCCGCGTCGGACTGTCGTCCCAGGCAACCACGTCGGCGCCGCCGGCAATCAGCGCGCGGGCGGCGAGCAGGCCAGATGCGCCGAGACCGAACACGGCGACACGCTTGCCGGCAAATGTCGTGACCGGGATCATCACGCTCGCCCCGCACCCGCGCCTCGCTCGTGATGACTTTCAGAGGAGAGTAAGTCAGTACGTGCCCACCCCCTCACCCTCGGAAGCGCCCGCGCTGGCGTGCGCTTCGTCTTCCCTCTCCCCCTCCCGCCACAGCTTTGAGATTGACCCGTTGCGCCCAGGCGGGAGCGGGAGCGGGAGAGGGTGGGAGGGCCGAAGGCCCGGCCGGGTGAGTGGGAAGGGGTCACTCGACGATCAATCTTCTGCATTCCCGCGCTAGCTCAGGCGCGTCCAGACGCGAACCTCAGCGCAATTTCAGCGTGGACAAGCCCGCAAGTGCGAGCACGACGGAAATGATCCAAAACCGGATCACGATCTGCGGCTCGGTCCAGCCGAGCTGCTCGAAATGATGATGGATGGGCGCCATCTTGAACACGCGCTTGCCGGTCAGCTTGAAGGAGACCACCTGAACGATCACCGACACCGCTTCCAGCACGAACAGGCCGCCGATGATACCGAGTACGATCTCGTGCTTGGTGATCACCGCGACGGTACCGAGCAGACCGCCCAGCGCCAATGAGCCGGTGTCTCCCATGAAGATCGAAGCCGGCGGCGCGTTGAACCACAAGAAGCCGAGGCCAGCCCCCAGAATGGCCCCACACAAGACGGCGAGCTCGCCGGCGCCGGAGACGAAATTCACCTGCAGGTATTCGGCGAAGACGGCGTTGCCGATCGCCCATGAAATGGCGCCGAAACTCCCCGCCGCGATCATGACCGGCACGATGGCGAGGCCGTCGAGGCCATCGGTCAGGTTCACCGCGTTGCCGGCGCCGACAACGATGACGGCGGCAAGGACGACGAAGAACCAGCCAAGGTCGAGCAGCAGGTCCTTGAAGAACGGGAACGCGACCGAGGTCGCCATCGGTGCGCGGGCGAGCGCAGTGATGGTGTAACAGGCGACGCCTGCGATCGCGAACTCGATCAGCAGACGGGTCAACCCGGAAATTCCCGCATGAGTCTGCTTGGTGACTTTGAGATAATCGTCATAAAAGCCGATCGAGCCAAAGCCGAGCGTCACGAACAGCACGACCCAGACATAGGGATTTCTCGGGTTGGCCCACAACACCGTCGACACGACGAGCCCCGACAGGATCATCAGGCCGCCCATGGTCGGCGTGCCCTTCTTGGTGACGAGATGCGACTGTGGCCCGTCCGGACGGATCGGCTGTCCCTTTCCCTGCTTCAGCCGCAGCTTGTCGATGAAGGCGGGACCGAACAGGAAGACGAGGACGAGCGCGGTGACCATCGCGCCCCCGGTGCGGAAGGTGATGTAGCGGAAGACGTTGAAGACGGAAAATGTATCGGACAGGTCGACCAGCCAGTACAGCATGAAATCAGCCCTGCGCTTGCCCCGGTTCGGGCGCTTCGGTGGGTGAATAGCGCCGCACGAGAGCCTTGACGATCGGCGCCATGCGGGTTCCTGCGGAGGCCTTGACCATGATCGCGTCGCCGCCGCGCACGGCCCCGATGACTTGCTGCTCGAGTTCGGCAGCGCTCGACGCATAGCCGCCGCGACGGGTCGCGGGAAGTGCCTGCCACAGCGCCGCCATCAGCGACCCTGCGCAATAGACGAGGTCTATGCCGTTATCGCGGATCGGATCGACGAGGTCGCGATGAAGCGCACCGCCGGTAGCGCCGAGTTCGAGCATGTCACCGAGCACCGCAATGCGCCGGCCGGTGGCTCCGATAAGCGCCTGTCCGAGCAGCGCCAGCGCCGCCCGCATCGAGGTCGGGTTGGCATTATAACTTTCATCGATCAGCAGCACCGGCCCGGACGGCGATGCCAGCGTCATGCGCGTGCCGCGACCCATCGCCGGGGCCTGTCGCGCAAGGGCAAGCGCCGAACGGGCGAGGTCGGCCCCCGCCAGCGTTGCCGCAGCCAGCACGGCGAGCGAATTCATCACCAGATGCCTGCCCGGCGCGCCGATTTTGTAGGTGATCGGCTGTCCGAAAATCTTCGCCTCGACGGTCGAACTATCCGACTGCAAGGCGCAGGTCACAAGACGGGCGTCCGCGCGCAGGCCGGTGCCGAAGGAATGGATGTTTTCTATTCCCGCGGTTCGGGCGCGCCGGCGCAGCCGCCCATAGTGGGGATTGTCGCCGTTCAAGAGAGCGGCGCCGCCGGGATCGACACCGGAAAAGATTTCCGCCTTGGCGTCGGCAATCGCCTCGACGGATGGGAAGAATTCGAGATGCACCGGCTCGACGGTGGTGATGACGGCGACGTGCGGTCGAACCAGAGCCACGAGGGGAGTGATCTCGCCGGCATGGTTCATGCCAATCTCGAACACGCCGTAATGCGCGGTTTCGGGCAAGCGCGCGAGCGACAGCGGCACGCCCCAGTGATTGTTGAACGAGGCGCGGGACGCATGGGTCTCGCCGTTGGCGCCGAGCGCAAGCGCAAGCGCCTCCTTGGTCGAGGTCTTGCCGACCGATCCGGTGACCGCAACGATTCTTGCTTCGGACCGCGCCCGTGCGGCTCGCGCGAGATCGCGCAGTCCATCAAGAACGTCACGGACGACGAGTAGCGGCGCCTCGGCCGGGAAGTCAGCGCGCCGACACGCCGACACGACGGCAAGACCCGCACCGGACTTCAGCGCCCCGGCAACAAAATCGTGACCATCATGGGCGTCGCCGGCAATGGCAAAAAAGGCTTCGCCAGCTTCGATCGTCCGGCTGTCGATCGAAATGCCAGTCACTGCCTGCGGCAGCGGCCCCCCGCGCTCGGCGTCCATTGCCGATGCGACCGCATCCACCGTCCAAAGCGGCGCGGTCACAACACGGCCTCGCGATGTCCTGCCAGGGTTTCCGTTTCGCCTCCCATCTCGGTCAACGCGGCGGCGACCGCCTCGTGATCGCTGAACGGCACCGTTTTCGCGCCGATGATCTGGCCGGTCTCGTGGCCCTTGCCCGCGATCAGCAGGACGTCGCCGTGCTGCAATCCTGCAATGGCGCCGCGGATCGCCTCGGCGCGATCGCCGATCTCGACCGCATGCGGCGCGCCGGCAAGAATGGCGGCGCGGATCGTCGCCGGATTCTCGCTGCGTGGATTGTCGTCCGTGACAATGACGCGGTCGGCCTTTTCGGCGGCAACGGCGCCCATCAGCATCCGTTTCCCCGGGTCGCGGTCGCCGCCCGCGCCGAGCACGACGACAAGGGCGTGTCCGACGTAAGGCCGCAATGCCTCCAGCGCCTTGGCGAGCGCATCGGGCTTGTGGGCATAATCGACGAAGATCGGCGCGCCGGCCTTGCGCCCAACGAGCTCCAATCGTCCCTTCGCCCCGGTGAGATGTTCGAGCGCGGCGAATGTCGCTCGCGGATCATCGCCCGCGGCGATCACTTGGCCGGCCGCGACAAGTGCGTTTTCCACCTGAAAGGCGCCGGGCAGCGCCAGCCGTACGCGACATTCGATACCACCGTGAGCAAGCGTCAGCATTTGGCAGAATCCATCGACGGTACAGTCGATGAGCCTGATGCCATTGGCCGCCCGTCCGACCTCGATGACGCGCAGACCGCGCCTCCGCGCTGTATCGGCCACCTGTGTGGCGAACTCGTGATCGACGCAGATCACCGCGGTTCCAACCGCCGCGACAAGGTGTTCGAACAAAATGAGCTTGGCGGCGAGATACGCCTCCGGGGTGCCGTGGTAATCGAGATGATCGCGGCTGATGTTGGTGAAGCTCGCGATCCCGACCCGCAACCCGTCGAGCCGGTGCTGGTCGAGGCCATGGGAGGAAGCCTCCAACGCGAGGTGAGTCACGCCCTCGCTGGAGAGCCGATCGACGATGCGGTGCAATTCGACCGGGTCGGGCGTCGTCAGTGCGCCATAGGTCGCCGCCGTCGGGCTCACAACACCAACGGTGCCGATGCTGGCGGAACGATGACCGAGCGCAGCCCAAATTTGACGGGTGAATGCCGCGACCGAGGTCTTGCCGCTGGTTCCGGTGACCGCCGCGATGATCGCAGGCTGCGCGGGATAAAAGCGCGCCGCAGCCAGCGCCAACGCCCGGCGCACGTCCGGGACCTCCACCAGGGCAACCCGGTCCGGCAATGGCGGTACACGTTCCGCCATGACCGCGACCGCACCCGCGGCGATCGCTTGGGGCAGATACGCGAGTCCGTCCGCCTTGGTGCCGGGTACGGCGGCAAACAGGAACCCCGGCCTGACGCTGCGGCTGTCGGCGGAGATGCCCGCAATAGCAAGCGAGCCAAGGCGCGGGTCGAAGCGGGCCCCGCCGGTCACAAGATCGCGCAGCTGCATCAGCCTTGCCGTCCCCCGAATCGGGCACGAACCTGCCCCGCCGCGGGTTTATACCAATGGGATTTCGTCGCAACCCGCGGACGGGGACAAAACCGTAGGAAGCGTGTGGAACTCAGCGTTTTGTCGTCAACACTTGGCCCCATTTTCACAAACGCTACGTGCCCGAATTGGGGTCGTGATACAGGCCGCCCACGAGGCCCGTCACCCCCGGCTTTGCCGTTATCAGGTGATAGCGCCCGTCGCGGTCGCGGCCGAGGCGGCCGTGCTGGCGCAACTCGTCGAGGGCGCAAGCAATTTCGCGGCCATCATCGCTGCCGAGACCCTCGACAATGTCGGCAAAGAACATCGGCGTCGACGCGAGCGCCTGCTCGACGCTTTGAAAGCGGGCCGGCTTGTTGAAAACTCTTGCGCCACATCGCGTCCATGGGATCTCGCCGTCACGGTCGAAGGGCTTTGTGCAGTCGAAACCCGCCTTGGCGCCGGTGCGCCGCCCCTTCAACGAGGGGTCCATCGTCATACCCTGCATGCCTTGCAGGACCACCATGTCCTCATCGGCCTGGAAGCGGGTGCCGAGCGCCCAATCGATTTGATTGTCATTGCGGATATCGATGTCGTCGTCGAAAACGAAGATATGCTTGACCCGCATGATGCCGCCGAACAGCGCGGCGATTGCCGAACGCGCTTCGCCGAAGGCGCGCTGCTTGATCGAGACGCGAAGCGTATTGTTGCCGCCCGAAGCGGCCCGCAAATAGACGGCGACCGGTTCGCGCACCGTCGCCTTGAGAATCCGCATGGCATCGGCTTCGGTGCGCATGGCGCTGATGACGCCGCTGTCGGTCTGATCGAGGACGAAGGCGGAGCCGTGCAATACCGTATGATGCAGCACGTCGCGGCGCATCGTAACCGCGGTGCAGTGAAACACCGGGTCCATGTGGATGGCCCCGTAATAGCCCATATACTCGCCGTAAGGGCCTTCAGGTTCGCAATAGCCGCGTTCGTCGAGATAGCCTTCGAGCGTCATCTCCGCGTCGGCGGGCACCAGGATATCATTGGTTAGGCTCTTGACGACGGGTGCCGGCTCGCCGCGAAGCGTCGCGATCATCGCGAGCTCGTCGCCGGGGACCCGCATCGTCGCGGCGACGAAATCGAGCGGGTGCGCCCCGACCGTAAACGTGACCGCCAGCCGCTCCCCACGCGACACGGCCGCGGTGTAGATTCGCTTGAGGTCCGAAGGCGCGGTGACGTTGGTGCCGCATTCGAAGCGGTTGCGCAGGCTCAGACGGCGGCATCCGACATTCCTTCGGCCGGTCGCCGGATCGACGCTGAAATCGATCGCCGCGCTCAGATAGCAGCTGCCGTCAAAGCCATGTTGGGGGTGAAAGGGCAGCCGCGCGAGGTCGACATCCTCGCCGCTGAACGTCACCTCGTGCACCGGCGCATCTTCGGAAGGGACCGATACTACAGTCTGCGGATTGGCAAGGCGCCGGGAATACGTGTCGTAGAGCTTGTCTTCGGAGCTTTCGAAGGCTGCGGCCAGGCGCTTGCGACTGCCCGCCGTCTTGGCGACGATTTCCGCCTGTTCCGGCCCGGCACGCTTGAACAGCAGCGCCTTATCCGTGCTCTCGATGATCGCGCTGAGCGCCGCCAGCGGCACGGGGTCGTTGCGGACGTCCACCTCGCCGAGGTCGATGAGCCGTTCGACGAAGCGGCGCAGCCGGAACTTGTCGACGTCGACGCGCGAGGTGGCATTCATCACATTCATCGCAATTCCTTTGCGGTGGGCGGGGCGACCTGACCGGCAGATGAGGCCATTCTCGCACGCGCGCAAGCCCCTTTCTGCCAATTGTCTCGGAGGGCACTCGTTGGCGACCAGAACGCCGCAGCCGACGCTCAGCAGGTTTTGCGCTTGCCCCTCGGGCATCGCGAACACGCCAAGCGTGAGTTGAGTGGAGCGTGGAGGCAAACGACGCTCATAGTTTCCGCGGCGCGGATTCTGCCGAAGCACTGCCGATGCAGCGACACGGGCCGTCAGATGCGGAGCGCGCGCGCCAGTCCTTGCGGGTCGTCGGTGCCGATCCGGTAGATGTTCCCCCCTTGAGTTGGAGCTCGACTGCATCGAGACCGGAGACATTGTACAGCCGGAAACCCGGCCTCATCCTGATGCCGAACCCATTCCACCAGCTGTTGCGGACGACGCGGACTCGCTCGATATCATCGAGAGGCACGCGATACGTCCAAAGGCCCGGACCGAAATGCCAACGCAATTCGTTGGCGTCCACATCGGCCGTGAGCGAGGAGAAAATCCAGGTCAACAGCACGAAACCGAGGGCGCAGGCGAAAGCGAACCATCGCCCCGGCCCCGCGGACGACAGGTTCAGAAAGCCCGTGAGTGCGAACATTACAGCTGCGATCAGCAAAACGATCAGCATCAACGTCCCGCGCTGCGTGTGATGGTAGAACATGAGCATGATCTTCCTCCGCGATGGGTCCGGCATCGCCGGACTCCCCGGCATTGGTCGCGCTGCGGGGGCGGAAGGTTCGCAGCCTCGTCCTTGCCCGGGCCCCTTCATCCTCCCCCGCATCTATTGCGAGGGAGGGGGACCACGCGAAGCATGGTGGAGGGGTGTAAGCGTAGAGCTTTGACCTCAGACATTGCTTTGGCGATTGGAGTAATACTCGATGCCGCGAATTGACGAACCAGAAACGCGGAACCATTCCAAATTGTCGCGTGCGGTTTGCGCGCATCTTTCAGGGCGATAGCCCCCTCCACCGCCTTCGGCGGTCCCCTCCCCCGCTCCGCTGCGCTACGCTACGCTACGGAGGATAAGGGGCCGGCGCGCCGCACCCCGTCACTTGTCAGTTCGCCTGCTACGCTACGCGAGGGAGGAGAAGGGAGCTTGGCACCTCTGCGCCTCCTCACTTCGTCAGCTTGGCGGCGGCGAGGATTTGCTGCTCGGCAGGCGGCAGGTTGAACCGCGGCTCGAGGCCGAGCAGTGGCGCAATCCGGGTGATCACCTTCGCGGTCACCGGTGCCGCATTCCACCCCGACGTAGCAAATCCGTGCGTCTCGGGGATGGCCTTCGGCTCGTCGAGCATGATCAGCAGCAGATATTTGGGGTCGTCGGCCGGCAGCACCGCCATGAAGTCGGTCATCAACCGGTTCTTGACGTAGCGGCCGTTGAAGACCTTTTCGGCGGTCCCGGTCTTGCCGCCGACATAATAGCCGTTCACGTCGGCCTTGGTGGCGGTGCCCTTCTCGGCATTGAGCCGCATCAGATAGCGCATCGCCACGCTGGTCGACGGCTTGATGACGCGGGTGGCGAGCGCACGCGCCTCTTCCGGCGTGCGCTTGAGGAAAGTCGGCGGGATCAGCAGTCCGCCGTTCATCAGCGCTCCTATGCCCATCACCGCTTGCAGCGGCGCGACCGACAGGCCGTGACCAAACGCGATCGTCACGGTGGAAAGCTCGCCCCATTGTGCGGGAACGATCGGCCGTGCGCTCTCCGGCAGTTCGGTGTGGAGCCGATCGAGCTGGCCGGTCTTGCGCAGGAACGCCTTGTGCGCCTCCACACCGATTGCCAGTGCGATCTTTGCCGCGCCGACATTCGAGGAATAGGTGAACACTTCCGGCACGGTCAGCCAGCGATTCTGCGCGTGGTAGTCGCTGATGCTGAAATGCCCGTAATGCAATGAGCTGCGCGCATCGAAGCTGGAATTGAGCGTGACCTTGCCGGTGTCGAGCGCCATCGCGATCGTCAGTGCCTTGAAGGTCGATCCCATTTCGAAGACGCCCTTGGTCAGCCGGTTGATCCGGCTGGGATCGAGCGCCCCGCGGGGGTTGTTGGGATCGTAGTCCGGAACCGAGACCATCGACACGACTTCACCGCTGCGCACATCGAACACGACCCCCGCAGCGGCATCGGCATGGAATTTGTCGCGCGCCGCGACGAGTTCGTCGTGCATGGCATGCTGGACCCGCAGATCCACGGAGAGCTGTATCGGCTGCTGCTGGTCGCGATCATTCGCAAGGCCGGCGCGATGAAGGTCGGCAAGGCCGCGGTTATTATCGAGCCATTGCTCGATCCCGGCATTGCCCTGATTGTCGATATTCACGTAGCCGAGGATATGAGAGATTTCGTTGCCATTCGGGTAGACGCGCTTATTCGCGTTCAGGAATCCGACGCCCGGAATGCCGAGGCGATACACTTCCTTCTGCTGGGCCGGCGTGATCTCGCGCTTGAGCCAGGCGAAACCGCGCTTCGACCCAAGCCGGTCGCGCACCTCGCGGCTGTCGAGGTCGGGCATCACCCCTGCGAGGAGCTCGGTCGCTTCATCGGGATCGATGATGCGACGCGGCTCGGCGAACAGGGAGGGCGTGCGCAGATCGGTCGCCAAGAGTTCGCCGTTGCGATCGAGGATATCTGGGCGCGCCGTCGCCGCGGCATCGGGCACCCCGGCGTGTCGAACCGCATGGGTGTCGGGAAGCACCGCATAAAGCACGAGGCGCAGCGCGATAATGCCGTACACGGCGACGAAGCCGACGAGCGTCAGTCCCAGCCGCGCCCGCGCCTTGCGGTCGCGGTCGACATTGGCGCCGTAGAGCAGCGACTGCACCAGCCGGCGGCGCCATGGCATCTGGTTCTGTTTGGCCGTGTCGTTCCGAGCGGTCGCGATCCCGGTCCTGCGCAGCCTGCCCCACAGGCCTTTCTTGGGCGCGGGCTTCGGCTGCTGCGTTTCGGCGAACGCCGCGGCGCGTGCCACCAGGGAAATGATGGTGGCGGAGGGAGCGGCCGTCGCCTGCGATGCCGGTTCTGGGAGCGTAGCCGCCCGGGATGCCCGCTCCTCTTCGATGATGGGAATGCGTGCGAGTGCCGCTATCATTGCGCCCCCTCGTCCGGCGTCGCCGGCAGCGGTTCGATCCGCACGCCCGTTGTACTGCCGGTCGAATCATCTGGCGTCGGATCGTCGAATACGTCGGCCACCGCTTCGCCCGATGCCGGCGCCGCGGTGGGTACGGCTCCCGGAGGAGGCCTGTCGGGCAAATGGTCGAGCGAATCGATCTGCGTCGGCTCGGTCGCTTTGAGCGCGAGATGGCGCTGGACCAGGGCTTGGATGCGGGCGGGATTGTCGAGCTGCGCCCATTCCGCGCGCAGCGCCGCGGTGGTGTCGCGCTCGCGCCTGATCTCGGCATAAAGCTTCGCCACGCGTTCGGCCTGTACCGTGGACTCGAACTTGATCTTGTAGACATCGACGGCGGCACTCACGAGCGTGGCGACGACAATGAGATGAAGCCAGCGCATCGCCATTACCCCCCGCGAAGCACGTCGGCGAGCGAGGGCAGGACCGGGCCTGACAGGCTCGCCGCCGCGCGCCGGGCCGGATCGCGCGGCAGCACCGCGAAAGTGCGTGTCGCGGCGCGCAATTTTGCCGACCGCGCGCGCGGATTGGCGCGCAGCTCTTCCTCGTCGGGCGTGACCGGCCGACGCGTCAAAACCTCGAATGCCGGCGGCGACAGCGCGGTAGGCGGACGGTGTCGCGACGCGTGGCCGCTGTCACCCGCCAGGAACGTCTTCACCATGCGGTCTTCCAGCGAATGGAACGAGATGACCGCCAGTCGGCCTTGCGGCTTGAGGACTCGCGCCGCGGCCGCGAGGCCGCCGGCAAGCTGGCCGAGCTCGTCATTCACGAACATGCGCAACGCCTGAAAGGTGCGCGTCGCTGGATGGATGCCGCCCGGTTGGGCACGCACGACGCGTGCGACAAGTGCCGCGAGCGCACCAGTGGTGTCGATTGTCGCATTGCGACGGGTCGCAACAATGGCGCGTGCAATCGCCCGAGCGCGCCGCTCCTCGCCGAGCACGAAGATGATATCGGCAAGGTCGGCCGCGCTCGCCCGCGCGACAATGTCGGCGGCGGTTGGCCCGCTCCCACTCATGCGCATGTCGAGCGGGGCATCGTGACGGAATGAAAAACCGCGAGCCGGCACATCGAGCTGCATCGAGGAGACGCCGAGGTCGAGCAACACACCGTCCGCCTCATGGACGCCAAGATCGGACGCAATCGCATCGAGGGCGGCGAATTCGCCTTGCGCCAGAGCCAGACGGCCGGCCGACGCTGCGATTTGCGCTGCTCCGCCGGAGATCGCCGTTGGGTCGCGATCGATACCGACCACGCGGGTGTCCGCCGCGGCAAGGATTGCCGCGGCATGGCCGCCGCCGCCAAACGTCGCGTCGATGTAGAAGCCGCCGTCGCGCGGCACCAGTTGCTCGATCACGGCGCGAAGGAGCACCGGGACGTGCCCCGCGACTGGACCAGCCATGTCAGTACTCAGGGTTCCCGCGAAAATAACGGCTCCGACACTGGGAGGAAACGCGCCGCTTCGTGCGGCGAACGGCCCCGCGCCCGATGCAGTTATTTTCGCGGGCGGCCTCACCGTTGCCGGACGGCGAAGCCCGCGCTCTTCGCGGGATGTCAGGCGCTTGCGGTGATAAGCTGCTGCGCTCGTGGCGCCGCGCTCGCCGTCACGGAACCGATCCGTTCCCTCGTGAATGCTTGTGAGCGGGAATGCAAGGCGAGCGTCCGATCGCCTGCCACGCATAGCCTCTGCACCGCGAGCGTCCCTGCGGCGTTCGGATGCATTTTCGCAGGCCGAATTCGCCTTGCCGATGCTTGCATAGGCCGTGTCGCCGGAACAGGCGGAGGAGGGAAACAACGAACGCGTGATGACAGGGAACATGCGCCTGACAGATCGTTACGCGTCCTGCGCCGATTTTCGGCACTCGCAGGACGCGCCTACTAAACAACGGTTAAACTTAAGGAAGCGTTGCCGGACCGTCAGTGTCCGCCGGCCGTTGCGGCCAATTTTTCCGGCCGGCGCATGATCATGCTCGCCGCGGCGAGACCGGCGAAAAGTACGGTTAACATCAGGAAAACGTCGGCGAAGCTCATCACCTCCGCCTGCAGCCGCACGAAGGCGAACATCTGTTTGAGGGCCATGCCTTGGGCATCGGAACCGGTAAAGCGCGACGCCATGTCGCGAAGCGCTTCGAGCGCCGCCGGGTTTGCCCAGTTGATGGCGTCGTGCAAGCGCGCGAGGTGGAGGTCGAGGCGGTCGTTCAACGCGGTGTTGATCGCAGCAAGCCCGATCGCGCCGCCAAGGTTCCGGGTGAGGTTGAACAGCCCGGACGCGTTCTTGACGCGTTCCGGTGGCAGCGTGCCCAGCGCGGTGTTGGTGACCGGCACGATCGCGAGCATCAGGCCGATGCCGCGGAGCACCTGGGGGGACAACAGCTCCCAAAAATCCCAGTCGCGCGTGACATAGGTCATCTGCCACGTCCCGACCGCGAACAATGCAAACCCGGCCATCAACACGAGACGCGGGTCGAAGCGCTCGCTGAACTGTCCGGCGATCGGCGCAGTGAGGAACATGGCGAGGCCTGAGACGAACATCGTCTCGCCGATCATCAGCGCGTCATAGCCGCGAACCTGGACCAGGTAGAGCGGGTACATATAAGTGAGGCCATACAGCCCGATTCCCAGCACGAACGAGAACAGGCTGCCGACGCTGAAATTGCGGTTCGAGAACGCGCGCAGGTCCACGATCGGCGCTTTGGCCGTGAGCACGCGGCCAAAGAAGATGACGGCCGAGATGGCCGAGGCCATGGCCATCATGGTTACAGTGTCGTCATCGAACCAATCATAACGCGGACCGTCTTCCAGCACATATTCGAGCGGGCCGAGGAAGCCGGCCATG
The DNA here is from genome assembly GCA_963844635.1 of uncultured Alphaproteobacteria bacterium. GTDB lineage: Bacteria > Pseudomonadota > Alphaproteobacteria > Rhizobiales > Xanthobacteraceae > JAJPKK01. Next base: position 121,804 of record CAWJPD010000003.1, on the reverse strand, counting down.
GAGATGAGGCCAGACCAGTCGAAATTGCGCAGCAGTCCGAAGTCCGGCTGGTCGAAGTCGACCAGGATTATCGTCGCGAAGGTGACGATCACGCCGGGGACGACATTTATGAAGAACAGCCAGTGCCACGACAGGGTGTCGGTGAGGTAGCCGCCGACGGTCGGACCGACGGTCGGCGCCAGCGTCGCAATGAGGCCGACGATTGGCGCGACGAGTTTCTGGCGCGGGCCGGTAAAAAGGAGGTAGGCCGAGGCGAACACCGTCGGCACCATGCCGCCGCCGATAAATCCCTGGATCGCCCGCCACAGGATCATGCTGCCGATGGACCCGCTCATCCCGCACATGATGCTGGCCAGCGTAAACCCGGCAGCCGAGATCGCGAACAGGATGCGAGTGCCGAGCGCGCGCGACAAGAACCCGGACAGCGGGATCGCGACCACCTCGGCGACGAGGTAGGAGGTCTGCACCCAGGGAATCTCGTCGGCGGATGCGGAAAGGCCGGCCTGGATCTCGGCGAGCGACGAGGACACGATCTGGATGTCGAGGAACGCCATGAACATGCCGAAGCACATGGCGAAAAATGCCAGCAGCCGTCGGGAGGGAATGGCGTCGATGGCAGCCGATGAGGGGGCCGGGAGCGGCGGCATGGCCGCGCGCGCCGACAACGTAGATGAAATTGCGGAGGTCATGGAAAGCCCTCCCATCACTGCCGCCGCGGCGCTGCCTCGATCATTGGCGCGGACGCGCTCGCGACATGGTCAGGCTCCACTTGGCCAGGCGCTGTTTGCTGCCTGGTATCAACGCTGACGACGACCGACATGCCGGCCCGCAACAGCCTTTGCGTGGCGATGTCTGAAGGAACGTCGATGCGGACCGGCAGGCGCTGCACGACCTTGGTGAAATTCCCGGTCGCATTGTCGGGAGGCAGCAACGAGAACACGGCGCCGGAGGCGGGCGACAAGCTCGAGACCGTGCCCGCGATGGGACGCCCGGGCAAGGCATCGACGCTGACAGAGACCGGCTGTCCCGGCCGCAGGCGCGCGAGCTGAGTTCCTTGAAATTGGCTTCGACGTAGACCTCGTCGAGAGGGACGAGGCTTGCGAGCCGCTGGCCGGGCTGCACGAAATCGCCGGTTTGCACCGCGCGATTGCCGAACACGCCGTCGACCGGCGCCCGGATCACCGTGTAGGAGAGGTCGCTTTCAGCCTTGGCCAGCGCCGTTGTCAATTCGTCGAGCGTTCTCGCCGCTTCCTGCTCCTGCGCTGCCAATACGCGGACATTGGCCTGGGCGCCGTCCAGCGCTGCCTGCGCGCTTTTGAGCGCGGCGTCGGCCTGGTCGCGATTGGCCTGTGCCTGCTCCACTGTCTGCCGGCTCGCAAACTGTCGTTCAGAGAGAGTCTGCTGACGATCAAACTCCAGCCGCATCCGCTTCGCTGCGGCGACCATTGATTGCAGCTGCGCCTTGGCCTGTTCGACATTCGCATGCTGGGCATCGATCTGCCGCGCAAAGCGATCGACGGTCGCCTGCTGGGTCGCGACCTTCTCCCGGGCGGCATCGGCAGCGAGCCGGTAGTCGACATCGTCGATCGTTGCAATCACCTGGCCGGCGCGCAACTCGGAATTGTCTTCGATCGGGATGGCCGCGACGTAGCCGGAAACCTTGGCGGCGAGAGTGGCGTTATGGGCTCGGACATAGGCATCATCCGTCGACACCATGAAACGGCCGATCGTCCACCAATGTTCGCCGTACCAGCCGGTGGCGCTCAGCACCGTGGCAACGGCAGCGGCCAGAGCCGCAAGTCGCAGCCGCCCGCTTTTACGCGATGCGGCAGCCGGCAACCCGCTGCCTTCGACGCGCGAAAGCACGGCAGGGACATTGCGAGAGCCTTCGGACACCTGGGGCAGCTGGCCGGAAAGTTCCACCTCGTCTTCGGATTGGCGGTACATGGCGCGTTCCATCCGTGCTAATCTATTTAGAGGCTCGATGTTGACCGAACCGTTCGGTCAATCTATATAACTTGTAACGAGGGGATGGTCAATATGACCGAACCGTTCGGTCAATGAATTTCCTGAGGAGACGGTAAGACGCTGGACCTGCTGATAAAAAATTAACAAACGAAGAGGGAAACGCCGTGAACGCTCAAGTCGCCACCCTGGAAACACCCCAATTCACCGATGACAACGCCAAAAGACGCCAGATCATCGATGGCGCGCGTTCTGTGTTCCTGGCACAAGGTTTCGATGCCGCCAGCATGAGCGACATTGCCCGCGCGGCCGGCGTCTCCAAGGGCACGCTTTACGTTTATTTCCAGAGCAAGGAGCAGCTTTTCGCGGCGATTGTTCAGGGCGAATGCCTGGACCATGCGGAGCACAATTTTCATCTCGATGCCGGGGATCGTGATGTCGAGAGTACGCTCACGCGTATCGGCACCGCCCTGGTGACGTTCGTGTGCCGGCCGGAACGGGCGTCTGCGCTTCGCACGGTGACGGCCATCTCGTCGCGAATGCCGGAAATCGGGCGTATCTTTTACGACACGGGACCGGGGAACGGCGTCAACCGGCTTGCCGAGTATTTGCGCGCGCAGACCACGGCCGGCGTGCTCGCGGTCGACGATTGCAAGGTGGCAGCGTCCCAGTTTCTCGATGCCTGCCAGTCCACCTTGTTCAAGCCGGTCCTGTTCAACTTCGGCGAACCGCCTAGCCCTGAGCAGATCGCGCATGTCGTCGGCATCGCGGTGCGAACTTTTATGCGCGCCTATGGCGCCTCCGCTCCCGCCCACGCGTGACGTCGTTGCTGCGCCCCGCGCCACAGCGGGCCGCACCGCTCCCTCAGCTCTTCCGGCAACGAAACCACGCCGTCGCACCGTTTCCTATTCAATCACAACATCTGCGCGCAGCAGCGTCGCGGTCGGCACCTCGATACCGAGCGCCTTCGCTGTCTTCAGGTTCAGCACCATCTCGGTGCGGGTGGACTGTTGAACCGGCAGATCGGCGGGCTTTTCGCCCTTGAGGATGCGCCCGGCATAAGCACCGACGATGTGCCAAGCATCAGCCAGATGCGATGCGTAGCTCATGAGACCGCCGGCCTCGACGATCTCGCGGACGATATAGATGGCCGGCACCCGGTAGCGTAAGGCCAAGGCAGCCATTTGAGGACCTGCCTCAACTCCGAACAATGGGTCTCCAGCGGTCAACAAGGCGCTGATCTGTGGGGCGAAGGCGGCAAAGGCTGCATCGATTTCGCTTGGCGTGCTTGCATGCAAAACTACCAAGCGCACGCCAAGAATACGCGCCGCATTTTGTGCTTCCGCGATTTCGAATTCGAACGTTGGACTCCTCGGGTTGACGAGAAAGCCGACAGATGTCACGGCGGGCACGATTTCGCGGACGAGCTCAAGACGCTTTGCAGTCAACACTCTGGTGACGAAGCTCACGCCTGTCGCGTTACTTCCGGGACGATTCAGGCTGGCGACGAGCCCGACGCGAACCGGGTCGTCGCCCATTGCGAAGGCGATTGGCAATGTGTTGGTCGCCATCTTTGCCGCAATTGCAGCCGAGGTCGTCGTTGCAACGATGACGGCAACCTGACGACGGACCAAGTCTGAAGCCAGCGCCGGCAAGCGATCGTGCCGGAAACCTGCACGGTCATAGACAATTTCGATGTTTCGCGCCGCGATGTAGCCCTGCTCGTTGAGGCCTTGGTGGAATGCCGGCATAAACGGGCGATCTTGCAGCTCCGTGTTGTTGCTGAGATAGCCGATGATCGGCACCGGCGGTTGCTGCGCCTGCGCGACACGCGGCGCGGCCAGAGGCAATCCCGCTGCGCCAACACCAGCAATAAAGTCGCGGCGCCCGATCGCAATCATTCGATCACCTCGTCGGCGATGGCGAGCAGCGTCGGCGGAACTTCTAGCCCCAAGAGCTTTGCGGTCTGCAGATTAATGACGAACTCAAACTTGACCGATTGCACGACCGGCAGGTCGGCGGGTTTCGCGCCCTTGAGGATCAATCCCACATAAACACCCACCTGCCGAAAGCTGTCGGCCACATCGACGTTGTAGTTCATAAGGCCGCCGGCCTCGACGTTCACGCGATCGGCGAAAGACGTGGGAATTCGATCGCGCGCAGCCAGAGTAGCGAGTTGCACGCGCCTCCCCGCGAAGAATGCGTCGGGGCCCACGAACAGCGCGTCGAGCTTTTCCTGCGCGCTGCTCACAAACGCCGCGTCGATTTCTGCGCTCGTTGCCGCGTTTAGTACATGGATTTGGAGTCCAAGAGCGCACGCAGCTTCCTCCACGTTCCGCAGGGTCGCCTCGGTGAGCGTCGCGTTCCGTGGATTGACCAGGACGCCAATTTTAACTGCTTTGGGGACCAGCTCGTGCAAGAGTGCCAGACGCTTCGCCACAATATCAGCCCCAAAAATATTGATGCCGGTGGCATTGCCGCCCGGCCGTGGCAGGCCGGCGACCAATCCAAGTTTCACCGCGTCCTCACCGACACCAAATACGATCGGGATGGTGCTCGTGGCCGCCTTCGCAGCGAGCGCCGCCACATTGCTCGCGGGCGTCGCGATAACGGCGACACGGCGACGAACGAAATCGGCCATCAACTCAGGAATCCGATCGTATCGGCCGTCGAGCCAGTGATAATCGACGGTCACGTTTTGGCCTTCGACATAGCCGGTTACAGCAAGGCCTTTGCGAAATGCAGCCCCATTGGCACCCGAGCGATCCGCCGGGGCCGCGCCATTGACGAACCCGACCACCGGCAACGCCAGCTGCTGAGCATGCGCGGCGAGCGGACACGCCATCGCGCCTCCAATCCCAGCAACGAAGTCGCGCCGTCGCATATGCGTCTCCTACTCGATCACGCCATTGGCGAGCGCCAGAAGGCCGGGCGGCACCTCGATGCCGAGCGCCCTCGCGGTTTGCAGGTTGATTACGAACTCAAATTTGGACGCTTGAACGACCGGAAGATCGGCAGGTTTGTCACCCTTGAGGATTCGACCCGCATAGGTGCCGACCTGATGAAACATCTCGGCAAGGTCGGTTCCGTAGCTCATCGAGCCCGCCAACCTCGACGTACTCGCGCAGATTAAATGACGTCGGAATCTGGTGCAGCGTCGCCAGCGTGGCAAATTGGACGTGTCGGCTGGCGAAGTATGGGTCGGAGGCAACGAAGAGAGCCTCGGCCCTCTCCCGAACCATCATTGCAAAGGCCGCTTCGATTTCGCGGCTGGTGGCGGCCTTGAAAATGTCGGTCGACGAGCCAATGAGCCGAGCAGCATTCTGCACCTCCCGCAAATTCAGCTCGGTTTCTGCGATGTTACTGGGATTCACCAGCACCGCAATGCGGTTCGCCGTGGGCACCAGCTCATGCAGCAGCCCCAGCCGCTTCGACACAGCCTCAGCGGAGAAGATATTCATCCCGGTCAGATTGCCGCCCGGCCGCGAGAGACTCTCGACAAGACCGAGCCTCACCGGGTAGTCGCCGACCCCGAACACGATCGGGATCGTTGCGGTCGCAGCTTTCGCCGCGAGCGCGGTGCTGGGTCCGAATGTGGCAATCACGGCGACGCGACGGCGAACCACGTCGGTAATCAGCGCCGGGAACTCGATCGTATTGCCCCTCCAACCAGTGATACTCGACCGCGGCATTCTGGCCCTCGACGTATCCGTTCTCGGCGAGGCCTGCGCGAAACGCAGCCGACCAACGCAGCGCGTTGGCGTCGAGAGAGCCGGGGTGAAGAAATGCGATAACCGGCGGCTTGGGCTGTTGCGCGCGTGCCACGTCTCGCTGCCCGGCAACGGCGGCCACTGACCCACCGAGGAGCCCGGCAATAAGGTCGCGTCTGTCGATCGCCCTCATTCTCAGAAATCCAACTCGTTCGCGGTTGGGACCGCGGCGTCTTTTTCGGTCCCGTATTTATGCGGGTTTTCGGCGCAAACAATTTCGCCCCATTCGCCCAATGGGCGCCCGTAAGTGACGGTCGCGGTCCATGGCATTTCGAAAACGCCTTCATCCTCGACCGTGAACTGGAGCTGCAGGTAGTTGCCCCTGTAATTGGGGTCGGAGTACACCGAAGAGCCATCCGGCGGGTAGAGCCGGAGATTTTCTTTAGCGTCTCGTTCCAAGCCTTCTTTCGCAAATTCGTAATCGAGCAGCCGGTAACGTTCGACCACGTGCAGACGCGCGCTATGCGGCGTGCCAAACCAATCAACCATCGCAAACGGCCCGATCTTGATGCCCACCGTGTCGATGACCAGCGTCCCGCCTTCGTAATGAGCCACGGAATCGCCGTACCAGGACGGTATCACGTGAGCAGGATGAGACTCATTCAAGCGTACGTGTCGGACTTCATGATTGAAGTCATAAATGATAGTGATTTCGTCCGACTGCTGAAGCAGTTCCACGCCAGAGGTCGAAAAAATAAAAGGCACCCCTCCGGGCCAACACTGATTGCGTGGGGTCGGGTATCCGATGCCGCCGACGGAGATTTCGCCTTGCTTCTTTACGACTTCCGCCGCGTGAGGCTTTAGGATCGGGTTGGTGTAGTCGCCGACAAGCTGCAGGTTGTTAGCGACCAACGCGCCGTTCGGATCCGGCGTGAGCGGTGAGACTCCGGCAATGGATTGCCTCCGGCGTGACCTGTTTGTCACCGGGCCGGGGCCCGAAGCTGGCGGCTCGAAACCGGGGATGGATGAGTGTGCCCATGTGCCAGAAAAATCCGGGATCGACGCTGTACCGCCCGGCTGCTGCGAGAGCGCGGGCGACGAGAATAGCGCGGCCGCTGCGCTCGTGACGATAATGACTGTTCGCATGACAGGTTTCTCCCACAAGGACCGGGGATGAACCAAAGCCTGCACCACTTTCGCGGGGTGTCCGCGAGCAAAACCAAGGTTTAATGTGCAACGTTTGCGAGGCCGCAGGTAATGACGGCCTTATCAAACTTCCCAGAACACCAGCGTCCCGCTGGCAGCTTATAATGGAAGGTTACACGAGTTTTCGGAATGGTGCTCCCAGAAATCGGCATTGCCTCATGGCCAAAGCACCGAAGCCGTCAAATATCCAATCTGATGCCGCTGCTGGGGGACACCCGGACAGCAATGGGCATCATCCGCACTTCCCGGATCAATCGAACGTCGCCGCCGACAATCTGTCTCGGCGCCGCGGATTATTGCTCCAGCCGCGCGCTGAACCATTTGAGGATGCGCAGCCACACCTCGTCCTTGCTGGCCGCGTCCTCGATGCCATGCTCGATGTTCGGATTATCGTTCACTTCCATCACGACGATGCCGTTCGGGGTCTGCTTGAGGTCGACGCCGTAGAGGCCGTCCCCGACCGGCTGGGCGGCGCGGACGGCGAGGTCGATGACCTCGCGCGGCGCCTGGTCGAGCTCGAAGGTCCGGTGGCCGCCTTCGCGCGAAGACCCGTCGGGTTGGTGCTTGAGAATCTGCCAATGGCCGCGCGCCATGCGGTACTGGCACACGAAGAGCGGCTGGCCCGCCAATACGCCGACGCGCCAATCGAAATCGGTGGGGAGGAATTTCTGGGCCAGCAGAAGGTCCGTTTCCTCGAACAGTTCGTCAGCAATTCGCTTGAATTCCTCCGGCGATCCGACTTTGTGCACGCCGCGCGAGAACGAGCCGTCGGGAATCTTTACCACCAGCGGCAAACCCAGTTCGTCGATGGCGCGCGGCAGATCGGCCTCGTCGGCGAGCATGACGGTCGGCGGCGTCGGCACCTGGTTGGAACCCAACAGCTCCATCAGGAACACCTTGTTCATGCAGCGGATCATCGAGATCGGATCGTCGATCACCGGCATGCCTTCCTGGAAGGCACGGCGGGCGAAACGGTAGGTATGATTATCGATCGAGGTGGTCTCGCGGATGAACAGCCCATCATATTCGGCAAGCTCTGCAAGCTGCCGGCGCGTGATCGGCTCGACGTCGAACGACAGTTTGTCGGCGATGCGGGCAAAATGCTTGATCGTCGCGGCGGTCGAGGGCGGCAGCTTCTCGTTGGGGTCGTAAAGCACCGCGAGATCGTATTTCGGGACCAGCCGCGCCTTTGGGTCGCGCCATTCCCGCGCCGTGTGCCGGTGCAGGGCCTCACGCAGGAACGATGCTTCCCCGTTCGCAAGCCGCGTGAGCGTGCGCATGCGAATGCGCTCGATGGTGTACCAGGGCGCGCCGGTGTCGATAAAAATCTCGAGCGCCGGGCAGCGGAACCAGTCGAACAGCAGCTTGCCGAAGGCTTCGAAGCGAGGGTCGCGGGCAATGCCGAAGCAGACCAGCAGCTTGAACTCGCCGTCGGGCTGGAAGTCGGTACGGCGAGCACAGCGGTTGAGCAGGTCTTCCAACTCAGGCAAGGCGTGCTCGTACAGCTTGGCCTCGCGCAGCTCCAGCATGGTCTCGACCGTCGGCACCACGCGATGCCCGCGTGCCTCGGCGAGCAAGGATGCGTAATAACCCTTGGATTGATAGGCGTAGGATCGGGACAGGTTGACGAGTTTGGGCCGCGCACCCTCGAACAGGCGCGGCCGCGCCAAGTATTCGCTGGTCGTGATCACCTTGTGGGGCGTATCGGCGTTGGGGAAATCCTTGGGCTGGTCGACCACGATGACCCAGCCGGTCATGACACGGATCCTTTCTGTTTCGCCGGACGCAGCCGATCCGGGCCGCCCGTCAGCATACCCGTCAATGCAAGCACCGGAGCGAACGCACCGGCAGGGATATGAATACCGATTTGCCGGCGCCGAAAACGAAAATCCTGGCGGCGTCCGCTGCTCCGGCCGGCTGCGGCACCGTTGGCTGCTCTCGGGACCCCGCTGAGGCATTGTCCGGGAACTCGTGCCTCAATCCATGTCACCACCCGCGAAAGCGGGTGGTCCAGTAACCACCGGACTTGCAGTAAGTGCATAATCACTTCGCCAGGGCTTACTGGATGCCCCGCTTTCGCGGGGCATGACAAGAGTGGTTCACGTATTTGGGGACGGTGTCCAAAGTCGGGATTCTGTCTGAATGCGCAAGCGGCTCGCCGAGACAGGAATTGCGATATCCGGGCCTGCCGTGCGTGCGGGGAATTTGGCCGTCCCGCAAGGTCACGCCGGCCGCAATCGCTTCTCAAACCGAAGCGCATGTCCCAAGTCCTCGTAGTACGCGTGGTGCCGGCCAAATTCACGATAGCCGCTCTTTCGATACACCGTTATCGCAGCGCAATTTTTTTCACGGACTTCGAGCCGTACGAAGGCACAACCCCGTCGCCGTGCCGTGTTTTCCACAGCGGCCAGCAGGGCAGACCCAATTCCCCGGCCGCTATGCCCCGGCGCGACAGCGAGTGAGTAAAGCCGCGCATTCGTGCTGTTGGCGCGAAATAGGATCAGGGCGGCGCCTATGACGAGCTGGCGGGGGCCGTACGCCACCAGCACCGAAGCGGATGGCGCTTGCAGCAGACGACGCAGGGCCCGGCGCGAAATCCGATCGGTCTCGAAAACCCGATTTTCGAGTTCCCAAAGCGCATCGAGGTCCGCCAGCCTGCCGCTGCGGATGCGGTAGCCTTTTGCAGTTGAGGACAGTGCGCCCTTGCCCACACGCATTGGCCCGAATATCGGCCGAGTGCCGGTTCGCCCGCAATACGGATCGTTGCGGTGAGTGCTGTTACGTGACAGTTTCGCAGCCACAGGGTACCCGCGAAAATAACTCAATCCCGCTGCAAGGCCGTTCGCCGCACCAGCCTGCTGATTTCTGCTGAGTGGCGGAGCAGTTATTTTCGCGGGAACCCTCATTCGGGAACATGTCATGACACTCGCGAACAAGGTCGCGATCGTCACCGGCGGAGCGCGCGGGATCGGCCTTGCAATCGCGACCCGTTTCGTCGCCGAAGGGGCGAGCGTCACGATCGCCGATGTCGACACCGATGCCGGCGAAGCAGCGGCGCGCGGGATCGACCCGGCGAAATGCCGCTTCATCGCGGCCGACGTCGCCGATGCGCGCGCCGCCGGCAAAGCGGTCGCCGAGACCTGCGAGACATTCGGCAGCCTCGACATTCTCGTCAACAACGCCGGGATCGTTCACAGTTCGGACTTTCTCGACATCAGCGAAGCCGATTTCGACCGCGTGCTGCGGGTCAACCTGAAGGGTACGTTCGTGTTCGGGCAGGCTGCGGCGCGGCAAATGGTGGACGAGGTCAAGGGCGGCAGGCCGCCCGGCGCGATCATTAACATGAGCTCGATCAATGCGGTGGTCGCGATCCCAAACCAGGTGCCCTATTGCGTCTCCAAGGGTGGAATCGACCAGCTTACCAAAGTGATGGCTCTCTCGCTCGCCCCTTACGGGATTCGTGTCAATGCGATCGGTCCCGGCTCGATCATGACCGATATTCTCAAGGCGGTGGCGACCGATCGCGAGGCGACCCGGCGCATCTTGATGCGCACGCCGCTCGGTCGTATCGGCGCGCCCGAAGAGATCGCGGCGATCGCCGCTTTTCTCGGATCGGACGACTCAAGTTACATTACCGGCGAAACCGTCTATGCCGACGGCGGTCGGCTTGCCATGAACTACACGGTCCCGGTCAGCGATCGAGGCTGAAACCGGGTCTTCACGGGCGCAACACGTGCCTGTTTTCCGGTTGCAGCGACACATGCCCGCAAAGCGCCCGCCCGCACTCGACCGCATTGACGTAAAAATCCTCGCGACGTTGCAGCGCACCGGCCGGTCGACCATCCAGCAGCTCGCTGACAAGGTCGGGCTGTCGCCGCGGGCAAGCCTCGAACGCGTACGGCGACTCGAGGCGTCGGGGATCATCTCGGGATACCGTGCCGTGATCGACATTGATCGGCTGTCGCGGCCGGTCAACATTTTTGCTGAGATCGTGCTCGCCAAGCAGGCGCATCGCGCGAACTTCGAGCGCCGTCTCGCGGCGATGGAAGAAGTCCCTCGAGTGTTGGGAGGTCAGCGGAGCGGTCGATTATTTCGTTCGCTTCCTGTGCGCCGACGTCGCCGCATATGAAGAGTTGTCGGCGCGACTTATCGATGATTCCGGCCTCGGCGTCGCGCGTATCGTCAGCCACGTGGCGTTGCGCGCCGTGCGCCGCTTCGGCGGCTACCCCGAAGCGCTGTTCTCAGGCGAAACGAGCGAAGGGGCGGAACCACCGCCCGCCGCAGTGCGCCGCTTACCGGCCGATCGCTGACGACCGGCGGCCTCATTGCGGCCAACGCATTGGCGAACCGGAATCTATCTCGGTTGGCTGTAGAATCGCGGACTCCGTCTTGTTGGCCTGCCGAAACCGCACGTCGCAGGCGCGCTTGGTAAGCCGGCGTGATACCGATTCCCGGCCTTACTGGCTGGAGGCCGGCCGCGGCTTCTTCGCCGCAGGTTTCTTTTCGACCGGCGGCGGCTCCGACCCGCGTTCGATCGAGACCAGGCGCCCGCCGTTGAACCGATAGATGCCCGGACGAGCGCCCCCCAGATAGGTCAGTACCGCGACACGCTGATCCGCGGATCGCGGTTCGATCTGCGCCGATTGTGGAGGACCAAGCGCCGCAACGACCTCGCATTCGGTCATATCAAGGTCGATGCCACGCGCAGTCGCCGGTGACCCCTCGGCCGCGAAGCAGCGGCCTTCGCCGTCGACGAGGTCCTGCGGCCGGGGCGGCGCGACCGAGACGGGCCGCGAATAAGCCTCAACATTTTGCGGCAGCAGGTTCGACGCTTTCGGGAGCGGATGGAAATCGGCCGGATCGGGCACCATGTTCTGGAGCGCTCCACAGGACGACACCGCGAGCGCCGCGGCAATCACGACGCCGCGCCTCAGCACGCCAAGGCACCCGTTCCCCCGCACGGTACCCCTCCCCCGTCATCCCGACCGGCCCGGCCATACACCCCTGGATCGATCCGCATATTACGTCATCATCATGGCAGCGCCAGCGCTTAACGTCGGCAAATTGGCAAACAGGGCAGTCAATTCTTCGAAGGATAACAGAACGCGAAGCACGATGACACCGCAAACGCAAAACGAACCGGGAACATGGTTCTGGACAAGGCTCCGCGTTCATCGGCACGCCAATATCGGGCGACCTTGAACGATGCCCGAAAAACGCTCCACGTGTTCAAATTTCAGGCACGGCGCTGCCAGCGTCCTTCCGCGTCGGCCTGCCAGTAAGTGACGGGAAAGCCTCGCTGCTTGGCAGCCTGCCAATGGGCGCGCGCCGCGACGACCGCCTCTCCGTCCTCTCCGTCGAACACCAAGACCACCCGCTCATAGCTTTCCGCGTTCTCAGGGACGGGCGCCCCATCGATCAGAAAACGGACGCCCGCCCGATTCGGATTGCGCTCGTCGATGACGAGCAAGACCGGCTGTTCTGCTGCGGTCGCCTCGCGAAACGTGCCATGGGGAAGAAAACCGTCCTCCTTGTAGGTCCACAGATGGGCGTCCAGCGCATCGACCCGTTCCTCGGACGAGGTCTGCACGGTGGCCCGCCAGCCGCGCTCGACCGATTTCTCCAAGAGGGGCGGCAGCACCGATTCGATGCGCTGGCCCTGCAAATGATAGAACATGAACTCGGTCATGGGGTCACGCTGGCTTACGTCTTGGCCCGGAACTTGCCGGGCGATTAAGGCCGCTCCAGCTCCGGCGCCTTACGCTCGCCGGCGAACACTTGCAGAGACTCACCCCGCGGACGGCAGGCCAGCGGTCCAAGAAAGCACGGACAAATTGACGAGGGTGCAGCAAAGCCTAGCATGGGGGCGGCAAACCCGCGGGAGAGAGGTCATGGACAAGTATCGCGTTCGCTCCGCAATTCTCTTGCTCGGCATCAGCACGGCAATGCCGTGCGTTTCCCATCTGGCATCCGCGGCAGATGCCGCGCGTACACCAAGCTTCCATGTCGAGGAGGCGACGATTGCCGACGTGCAGCGCGCAATCCGCGCGAAAGAGATCACTGCCGAACAGCTTGTCCGTCTCTATTTCAAGCGCATCGATGCCTACAATGGCACCTGCGTGAAAGGCGAGGTCGATCCGGAAACCGGCCTGATGCTGGGCGAGATCACTCCGGTCGAAAATGCCGGCCAGGTCAACGCCTACATGACGCTCAACATCCGCGGCAGGCGGTCGAAGACCGATGCCGCCGACAGCGACCCGAAAATGATGGATGCGCTCGAGGTCGCGCGAGCAGAGGACGCCTATTTTGCGCGAACGGGCGAGTTCGTCGGGCCGCTGCATGGAATTCCCGTGGCTGTGAAAGACAATTACGATACCGCCGACATGCGCACGACCGCAGGTGCCGACGCCCTCTATGCCAACGACAAGCCGCCACAGGACGCCACCATGGTGGCGAAGCTGCGTGCCGCCGGCGCCATCATTCTTGGCAAGACCAATCTCGACGAATACGCACCGGCCGGGATTGGCCGCAGCACGCTCGGCGGCCAGACCTGCAATCCTTATGATACAAGGCGCATCACCGGGGGCTCGAGCGCCGGGTCCGCCGCGGCTGTCGCGGCAAACCTCGCGATTTGCGCGCTCGGCACCGATACGGTGGGATCGGTACGCTACCCCTCGGCGCTCAACGCGCTGGTCGGAATAGTGGCAACCCAGGGACTGACGAGTCGCGCCGGCATCGTGCCGCTGTCATTCTCGCGCGATCGCGGCGGCCCGCTGTGCCGAACGGTGGAAGATACCGCGGCGATGCTCGCGGTTCTGACCGGAGAAGACCCTCGCGACGACGTCACCGCGATCGCCCATGCAAAGAAGCCGGTCGATTACCCGAGCCATGCGGGACGCAAATCACTTGCCGGCAAGCGCCTCGGCGTTGTGAGCGACTTCATGATCGAGGCTACCCTCGCCGACCGCGACAGTATCCGCATCGGCAATGAAGCCCTCGCGGATATGAAGCAACTCGGCGCGACCGTGGTCGATCCGGTGGATTTCAGCAGTGCCATCGCCGAAATCATGACGGCGTACGAACCAAGCTTCTTTACCCAGACGTTTCCGATTGCGATCCTCCCCGGAGTGAGGCCGATCGATCGCCTGGCAACGATTGCTGCTGATCCGAAACTTCTCCCGGGCGGGGTTCGCGGCGTCAATCTGCGCATGTTGGCCGGCCAAGGGCGCGGCAGTAAATCCAGGTACGCGATCGACCTCTATCTCAAGCGGCGGGGCGACGCCAAATTCCGCAGCATCGAGGACCTGTACGCAACGAAGAGTTTCGCCGGCGAGAACGATTGGTTGCGCATATCGCTCGGCGCACGGGCGGAAACACTCGACACGCCCGACCAGACCAGCCACACGCTGCGCATGCAAAACTTGCAGCGCATCCTGTACAAGGCGATGGCGGACAACAATCTCGATGCACTCGTCTATGTGTACACGACCATTCCGGCGCCGCTCGTCTATCCAAGCCGCATTCCGGCCAGCTTCGATACACGCGTCGAGCCGCGGGTCCTCAAGGCGGGCACCAAGCCCTCCGACCCGAACCTCGTGCCCGGCGAGGCAACGTTGAAAAGCGATCTCGACCTTTGGCGCAGCGCTGGCGGCAGCTGGTCCGTCAACTTAAGCCCGATAACGGGATTCCCGGCCATTGTCGTGCCGGCTGGCTTCACCCGAGAAGTCTATGATCGCGTCCCCGACGCGAGCGATCCGAACGGGAGCCGCCTCGAAGGACCTAAGGCGGTCGAGCTTCCCGTGGCGATGGAGTTTCTCGCCCGCCCGTTCGATGAAGCGGTCCTCTTCGAGATCGCCTCAGCCTACGAGGCCGGCACCCGGCACCGACACCCGCCGAAAGGATTCGGCCCGGTCGCCGGTGAGCGTTAGTTAGCCCATGATCCCGTAAAGTTGCAGACTTTTCGGACAAGATCATGCGCAAAATCACCGCGCATCCGTCGTCGAGCGCAGTCCGCGACGAATGCGCAAAAGAGATCGAGCGGGAGGCAATTCAACCTGAACGCATCCCGCTCTGGAACAGAACGTTTCGCCGGGGTCGCGCGGCGCATTCAGTTGCGCAGCACGTCGCAATAGGAACCGGCGGAGCGCAGGTCGGCGCATAGTTTATTGGCGTCGGCGCGCGTATCGGCCCCAATGCGGACCCGGGCGGCGCCCATGTCGCCGATCACCCCGCGAATGACCACGTGCGGCTCATAACTGCCGAGGATGGCGGCGTATTTCTGCTGGAGTTTTTGATAGGCAGCCAAGGCTTTGGGCACGGTGGGGCCGCCAACCAGTTCCACCCCCCACGGCTTGACCGGCTGCCGCGGCGGCAGCGGACGCGTGGGAGGCCGAATCAGAAGCGCCACACCGCCGTCGCCGCACGGCATTCCTTCCGCGGCAGGCATCTCGACCGGATCGCTCTTGCCCGCGGCCCATTCCTCAGCCGAGCGCCCGGTGACGATGCGGACGTAGGCCCGCGTTTCGCCGGGAAGAGGCCGCCGGCCGCCAAGGAAATCGCGAACCCGTCCAGGCCCCGCATTGTAGGCTGCGGCGGCGAGGCCGAGGTTGCCGAACTCGCGATTGAGGTCGCGCAACAGTTCGGCAGACTTGGCGATCGCCTCGAATGGATCGAACGGATCGGCGAGGCCGCGCATTCTGGCCGTGCCGGGCATAAATTGTGCGACGCCTTGCGCACCGGCGCGGCTCACCGTCTCCGGCTTGAAGCGGCTCTCCTGCCAGATCAGCCGGATGAAGAATTCGCCCGGCAGGTCATTGGCTTTGGCGGCAATCCCCAGCGCCTGGCAAATATTCACCGGTACCACCGCTCCCTCCGAAGGCGCCGATGCATTGGGTGCCCCTGATCCGTCCGGCGGCGATGCTTTGGGCGCCGGTTGCGCAGGTTCCACGGTTTCCGATTGCGCCGCAGCGGCTTCGCCCGCGAGCGCGACGACCCCTTGCCCCGCCTTTACCGGCAACGCGGCAAACAGAAAGGCCGCAAAAAGGAACCCGAAACCGGAAGGGGGGCGCATGATCCAGGCAGCGAAAGTGCCGGTACCGCCAACCCCGTCATCCGGCGGCCTTCGGCCGCCACCTTCTCCCACGAGGGGAGAAGGATTTGCGGCAGCGATGCCGTGACCCTCTCCTCTGGTGGGAGGGGGTGCCGAGCGAAGCGAGGCGGGTGAGGGGGAATTGCTCATCAACCGTACCTGGCAGGTGGACTGCGGTAACCGCATCTCCTGATCTAACGGAGTAAAGCATCATTTCTAAAGATGAGTGTCGGCCGCGGGCTGTCAACGGCAAGCGATCCCGGTTCACGCTCCGGACACTCCATTTCGGAGAAGCGCCGACGGTGCAACGGGCCGACGAGGTCATCGATAACGGGCGGATGCGATGCCACGACCTTGTGGCCCGCCTCACCGCCTTGGTCCGTGCCGAACCTCAGCTTTCGTAGTGGTCGGCGACCAGCCGGTCGAGCAGGCGGACGCCCCAGCCGGCGCTCCAGCTCCGGTTGATTTCGGTCTGCGGCGAGCCAAGCGCGGTGCCGGCGATGTCGAGATGCGCCCACGCGGTCTTGCCAACGAAGCGGGCCAAGAGCTGCGCCGCCGTGATCGCGCCGCCATGTCGCCCGCCCGTGTTCTTCATATCGGCGAACTTCGAATCGATCATCTTGTCGTATTCGGGCGCCAGCGGCATCCGCCATACACGTTCACCGGTGTCTTCACCCGCTGCCACCAGCCGGTTTGCGAGTTCGTCGTTGTTGGCGAACAGCCCGGCATATTCCTGACCGAGCGCCACCATGATGGCCCCGGTCAACGTCGCGAGATCGATCATGAACTGCGGCTTGTACTTGGTATTTACGTAATGAAGCACATCGGCAAGGACGAGCCGGCCTTCGGCGTCGGTGTTGATGATCTCGATGGTCTGTCCCGACATCGTGGTGACGATGTCTCCCGGACGCTGGGCATTGCCGTCGGGCATGTTCTCGACGACGCCGATGGCGCCGATCGCGTTTACCTTGGCGTGGCGGGCGGCGAGAGCGTGCATCAGCCCGGTGACGCAGGCGGCTCCCGCCATGTCTCCTTTCATGTCCTCCATGCCCTGCGCAGGCTTGATCGAGATGCCACCAGTATCGAAGGTGACGCCCTTGCCGATGAACGCAACCGGGGCCGCGCCGCGCCTGCCGCCGTTCCAGCGCATGATGACGAGGCGGCTTTCGCGCGCGGAGCCTTGTCCCACTCCGATGAGCGCGCCCATGCCGAGCTTCTTCATGGCGCCGACATCGAGCACCTCCACGGTCACCCCGATTTTGCGCAGCGCGCCGGCACGTCGCGCGAATTCCTCCGGATACAGCACATTCGCAGGTTCGTTGATGAGGTCGCGCGCGAGCACCACACCATCCGCGATCGCTTCGCGGCTCGCCCACGCCTTGCGCACCGTCGCCGGGCTCGCGACGGCGATCGAGACATCGAGAGCGCGCTGCTTCTCCTCGTTTTCCTTTCGCTTCGTCTTGTAGCGATCAAACTGATAGGCGCGCAGCTCCACGCCCATTGCGATATCGGCGATTGCTCCGGCCTCAATCGCCGTCTCCCCAAGGTCCGCCACAATGGTGACCTCACCGCCCGAAGCGGGCGCCTTGCCAGCCGCGATGCCTCCGAGCTTGACGAAGTCTCGCGATTTCAATTCTCCGATTTTCCCGCATCCGATCACCGACAGCCGCGCGACCGGCAAGCCAGAGGGGACCACGATGTCGAGAGTGGTGCCGCTCTTTCCGGTAAAATGCTCCACCTCTGCCGCTCGCGGTATGATCTCCGCCGCCTTGCCAAGAAGCTTCTCAGTCGCGGCGCTGAGTTTCTTAGATTCGTCGCAGAACACAATCAGAACGCCTTTGGCCGGAAGCCGCAATGGAGCAAAGCCCAGCTTCAGTTCACGCGCCATTGCGGCTTCCCCCTGAGGCGGGGCCAAATGCCCGCCTGCCTTTTTGTACAGGTCAGCGCTGTTCCAGCCGTCCGGAGCCGCTGGTCAGGTATTATGATGCGCCCTTGCGTCATCAAGGCGCCGCGCGATCGCCGTGCCAAGGCCGCGAGTTCCGCCACACCGCTTGCGTCATCAGCCACGTTACAGGCTCTTAACCATTCCCACTTGAATTTCAACAGCTTTGCCATGGGACGGCCACTTTGTGCAGCATTAGGTGAACGCTGTCTTGCCAAGGTTTCACGCTCCTGAATGGGCTTCTTCGATCGCGGACCCTATGCCTCGGGGCAATGGGAGGCCGAGGTTGCAAGCGGGCAACGTGCCGGCGGCCAGCCGGTTCGAAGCCGTGACGCACGGGTATGGGAATTGCGCAATTCGCTGCAGCGCGTACGGTGCGGCGGGGGACCATGGTGGTCGTGGTCGAGCCCTGGCGGGGCTTGGGGACGCGCGGGCGATACGGGGTAGACGGCGTGTTGGGCGGGAGTGATGGCCGATGAAGGCGGCACGTGATGCGGGGCCGCCCGTGTCTGCGTCGCAGCGTGCGCGCCGCGGCACTGTCTTCCGTTGCGCTTTCGGCTTGCATGTTGCTGGTCGCTCGCCGACGGCCGCACGCGCGCAAACTTACCTCACTTTCCAAGGCCAGGTTCGGCCCAATCCCAGCCACAACGCCACGCTGAAACCGAAGGACGGCGACCAACAGATGCTCGTCCAAGCGGACGAGATCCAGTACGACTACAACAACGAACTCGTCTCGGCCGTCGGCAACGTCCAGATCTATTATAACGGCGCGACCATCGAGGCCGACAAGGTCATCTACGACCAGCGCACAAAGCGGCTGCATGCCGAGGGCAATGCGCGTCTCGACCGAGCCGGACGGCAAGATCACCTACGGCGACCGGCTCGACCTCGAGCGACAACTTCCGCGACGGCTTCGTCGATTCGCTGCGTCTCGAGACGCCCGACGACACGCGCCTGGCGGCGGCGCGCGCCGACCGCACCGGCGCCAATTACACGGTGTTCCAGAGCGGCGTCTATACCGCCTGCGAGCCGTGTCAGGACGATCCTCGCAAGCCGCCGCTTTGGCAGGTCAAGGCGGTCCGCATCATCCACGACGAAGCCGAGAAGATGATGTATTTCGAGGACGCCAAGATCGAGTTCTTCGGCGTTCCTCTGGCGTAGTTTCCCGTACTTCTCGGCCCCCGACCCGATCGGTGAAGCGCAAGTCCGGCTTCCTGATGCCGATCATCACGACGAGTTCGGTCTACGGCTTCGGCATCGAGACGCCCTACTACCTCGCGCTTGCGCCGAACTACGACTTGACGATCTCGCCGCGCATCACGAGCACCCAAGGCCCGATGCTGCAAGGCGAATTCCGCGAGCGCTTCGACAATGGCGACCTGATCATCCGCGGCGCCGGCATCGACCAGCTCGACAAAAACGTACTTCATCCGTTCCGAAGGCAACTGGACCCCGGGCTTTCGCGATTGGCGCGGCGCATCGAATCGATTGGCCAGTTTCAATCTGTCGACCCAATGGACGTGGGGCTGGGACGCGGTGCGGCGTCACCGACGAGACCTTCTTCCAGGACTACAAGATCCGGCAGTTGCAGGCGACCTCGCACCGACCCGTTGCTCAACCAGCTGACGGAAGCGCGTGATCGCAGCTCTAGCTTACAGGCCGTGGCGATCGCAGCTTCTTCGACTTACGCGCCATCCACTACTACGGCTTGTCGGAATTCGACGTGCAGGGTCAGCTGCCGGTCGTGCTGCCGGTGATCGACTACACCTATACGGTCGATCAGCCGGTGTTCGGCGGCGAACTGGGCATCAACGTCAATTGACGAGCCTGTCCCGCACCACGGCGGCTTCGACGCCGATCAACCTCACCGCGCTCAATCTGGGCCTATGCAACGTCACGAATACCGCGGATACCGCTCAGAAGGTCAACAGCAACTGCCTGCTGCGCGGCATTCCCGGGCACTGATACGCGTGCCTCGGCCGAGACTCCATTGGAAATACCAATACATCGATGATTTCGGCCAGGTGTTCATCCCCTTCGCCTCGATGCGCGGCGATGTGGCGGCACAGGAAATCAATAACGATCCAGGCGTCGCCAATTTCATCAATCCGGGCGATTCCTCGGAGGCGCGGGCAATGCCGACGGTGGGGTTGGAATACCGCTATCCGTTCGTCGGAATCGAAAGCTGGGGAACGCAGACGATCGAACCGATCGGGCAGATCATTGCCCGACCAAACGAGACCGAGATCGGCAAGCTGCCGAATGAAGATTCCCAGAGCCTGATCTTCGACGACGACCGACCTGTTCAAAGTCGACAAGTTCGCCGGCTGGGACCGGGTTGAAGGCGGCGGACGCGCCAATGTTGGCGTACAGTACACGGCTCAGTTCAATCAGGGCGGGTTTGTGAATGCGATGTTCGGACAGTCCTATCAGCTGTTCGGCGTCAACTCCTATGCCACTACGGACGCAACCAATACTGGCCTCAACAGCGGTCTCGACAAGACGGCGTCCGACTACGTGGCGAGCGCCTCGTTCCAACCCAACAGCGTTTATTCGCTGACCACCCGGTTCCGTTTTGACGAGGAGACCTTTTCCGTCGAGCGGATGGAGATCGATGCGCGAGCGGCTTTCGACCGATTTACCGGATCGATCCTTTACGGCGACTATGCTGCCCAACCGGAGATTGGCTTCCTTACCCGGCGCGATGGCATTCTCGCCAGCGGATCGTACAAGGTGAGCGACAACTGGGTCGTAAATGGCGGCATCCGCTATGATCTCGATGCCGCCAAGATTTCGCAGACAAGGCTCGGCTTCGGCTATATCGACGATTGCTTCTCCATGGCGCTCAACTACTTTACCGACTACACTTTCAGCGGGAATGTGGGCGCGAGCCAGACGGTCATGCTGCAGATCAGCTTGCGCACGATCGGAGGCACCGGCTTCCAATAGGGTGAGGCGAGTAGCGATCGAGGACCAAATGCTGCGTCGCGATGCCGGATGGAAATGTCATGGAGGCAACAGCTTGATCTCGAAAACTCGCGCCAGATGGAGCGGGCGCGCCTCAATCGTCGTTGCGGCCGCTTGCGCGTTCGCCACTTGGGCGGCGCCGTCCCGCGCCGTCGCCCAGCAGGTCGTGATGATCGTGAACGGAGACATCATCACGGACTATGACATCGATCAGCGCATGAAATTCATGTCGCTGTCGAATCATAGGCAGCCGGCACGGTCGGAAGTGATCGAGGATCTCGATCGACGAGAAGCTCAAGCTCCAGGTCAGCCGGCGCTACAAGGTCGAGGTCTCGGATAAGGACGTGGAGCTGAATTACGCAGACATGGGCAAGCGGATGCATTTGACCCCGGCCCAGCTCACGCAGGCCTTCGCCCAGCAGGGTGTCGATTCGACCACGCTCAAGTCGCGCATCCGCTCCGACATTGCCTGGCAGTTCCTGATCCGGGGCAAGTTCCAGTCGAGTCTCCAGATCAGCGAAAAGAGCGTTCTTGCCGAGATCAAAGCCCGCAAACCAGACGACTCAGCGCCGGGGGTTGGATACGATTACGTGCTGCGGCCGATCCTGTTCATTGTCCAGAAAGAGGATGCCTCCCAACTCGAGTCGCGTCGGCGCGATGCCGAGTCGCTGCGCGCTCGCTTTACCAGTTGCGACAACGGCCTCGTCATTGCTCGCGGTCTTCGCGACGTTGCCGTGCGCGAGTCGATCACGAAGAATTCTTCCGAGTTGCTGCCGGCGTTGCGCGACATCCTCGATAAGACCGAAATCGGGCACCTCACCGCGCCGGAGACGACGGCGCAGGGCATCGAGCTGTTCGCGCTGTGCGAGAAGAAGGAGACGCAGGCCGAGACGCCCGAAAAACGCGAAGTCCGCGACAAAATGTTCAGCGAGCAGTTCCAGACGAAGGCGAAGAACCTTCTCCGCGACCTGCGGCGGCAGGCGATGATCGAACGCAAATAGATGCCAGGGCCGCTGGCGCTTACGCTGGGCGAGCCTGCGGGTATCGGTCCTGACCTTGCGGTTGTTCTCTGGCGGCGCAGGCATGAATTTGACCTGCCGCCGTTCTACGTCGTCGGGGACACGCGCTTCCTGGCGGCGCGCGCCCGTCATCTTGGCCTGCCGATTCCCTTGGTTTCATGCATTCCGCCGGAGGCCGAGGCGGCATTCGCCACGGCGCTTCCGATCGTCGAGCTTGGCGTTGCCGTGACGGCGATGCCGGGCGTTCCAAATGAGACGAGCGCTCCTGCGGCGATCACCGCCATCCGGCTCGGCGTGCGCCAGGTGCTCGCGGGAGAGGCGACAGCGCTCGTCACCAACCCCGTGGCCAAGAACGTGCTGTATCGCTCCGGCTTCGTCGAGCCCGGCCACACCGAATTTTTAGGGCACCTCGCGGCGGAAGCGACCGGCGCGACCGTTCGACCTGTCATGATGCTGTGGTCTCCCGAGCTCGCCGTGGTGCCGGTGACGATCCATCTGCCGCTGGGCAGCGTGGCGGCGGCGCTCGACGCCGACGTCATCGTAGAGACGGGCCGCATCACCGCAACCGACCTCGCGCGCAGGTTTCGCGTTGCAGCCCCAAGACTCGCCGTCGCCGGCCTCAACCCACATGCCGGGGAGGAAGGGGCGATGGGAATGGAGGACATTACGATCGTCCGTCCGGCTGTCGAACGGCTCAGACGACTCGGTATCGATGCGCGTGGGCCACTGCCGGCCGACACCATGTTTCATGCCACGGCGCGCGCAAGCTATGACGCAGCCCTTTGCATGTATCATGACCAGGCACTGATCCCGATCAAGACGCTCGCCTTCGATCATGCGGTGAATGTGACGCTTGGCCTGCCGTTCGTGCGCACCTCTCCCGATCACGGCACTGCCTTCGACATCGCCGGCACCGGCCGCGCCGACCCCTCAAGCCTGGTTGCGGCGCTGCGTCTCGCCGCGCGCCTCGCCGCCTGCGATGACATGGCGCTCGCGACGTGACCGCCATCGACGATCTGCCGCCGCTGCGCGAAGCGATCCGGCGGCACGGATTGTCAGCACGGAAATCGCTGGGCCAGAATTTTCTTCTCGACCTCAACCTGACGATACGGATCGCTCGCGCGGGCGGCCCGCTCGCCGGCGTATCCGTCATCGAGATCGGCCCGGGCCCGGCGGGCTGACCCGCGCCCTGCTGGCCGAGGGCGCCGGGCGGGTGGTGGCGATCGAACGCGACCGCCGGGCCATCGCCGCAATGGCGGAACTGGCGGCCCATCATCCGGACCGGCTCGATGTGTTGGAAGCGGACGCGCTCGCAATTGCGTGGGACGCGGTTCCTTTGGCGGCGCTTGGCGGCGCCCTTGGCCGCTCTGCGAAGCCTGATCCGCTGCGACCCGCGCTGCTCCGAGCACCGTGTGCTCCCAGCAATGCCTCGCAAGATGCTCCGCAAGAGAGACAAGGCGACAGGGGGCCGGCTCCGGTCCGGATCATTGCCAACCTGCCCTACAACATTGCGACGGCATTGCTGGTGCGCTGGCTCGCGATCGAGCCATGGCCGCCCTGGTACGATCGGATGATCCTGATGTTTCAGCGCGAAGTCGCCGAGCGCATCGTTGCCGCGCCGGGCGGCAAGGCTTATGGCCGCCTCGCGGTGCTCGCCGGCTGGCGCTGCGAGGCGAGGATCCTGTTCGACGTGGCGCCCTCGGCTTTCGTCCCCCCGCCCAAGGTCACCTCCTCGGTGGTGCGGCTGTCCCCGCGGGAAAGCCCGCTGCGGTGCGCCCGTGCAAGTCTCGAGCGCGTGACTGCCGCGGCTTTCGGGCAACGCCGCAAGATGCTGCGGGCGAGCCTGCGGTCGCTCGGGATCGATCCGCTGCCCGTGCTTGCGGCGTCCGGCATCGATCCCACGTTGCGTGCCGAGGATGTGCCGGTCGCGGGCTTTGTGGCCCTCGCAAACGCGCTTGATGTGGCCGTGCCGGACGGCAGCGCGCGGCGAGAGCGAGGCTGAGAGCGTGCTGCGACGCCACGCCTCGTTGCCTATGAGGCTCCGTTGGGCGTGACCTTTACGGGATCATGCGCTAGCTCTACCCGCACGCACGCGTATCTTCCCGCTCAATATCCGCCGGTCTCACCAAAATGGCCGCCCGGACCCGCGGGCAGCGCGCTCATCAATTCTTCGGCGGCAGCAGGGGGCCGGAGAACGGCTTGAATTCCACCTGCTGGGCCTGTCTCAGCAATGCGGCGTCGACATTGGAGGTCCCTGCCTCAGGGTGGTTCGGTCCGTTCAACTCCTGGAGGTTGGCTTCCGTCCGCGCCTCGTCGCCTTCGAGATCGCTTGCCGTGCCTTCCTGCGGATTGCCGGCCATGATCTCATCCTTGGCCTTGTTGGACTTGTCGGCGAGGGGCGCCGAATAGCGCAGCCGGTAGGACCGCGGCGTGCCGCTCGGGACGTTGTTCTCGTCGAGTTCCTCCAGCCACAGGAAGATTGCGCCCGGATCGCTCACCTTGGGATCCGGCTCGACCACGCGCGTCCACAGCAACTGGAATCGATGTGGCAGCTGACCGGTGCCCGGCCAGCCGAGCAGGCTGTTGGTCGCGTAGAAGGCCTCTACGAAAAACCCGGACGTAACCACGATCGCAATGCCCTTGAGCCACCATGCAAGGCGCGAGGTCAGCCCCATGGAGAGCAACACGACCGCAAGCACGACATAAGCGATCGATATCGCAATGACGACGGTATTCATGGGCACCGCATGGGGACGGGCGCTGGCGCTAGCGCATGATCCCGTAAAGTTGCAGACTTTTCGGACAAGATCATGCCCAAGATCACCGTGCATCCGTCGTCGAGCGCGGTCCGCGACGGATGCGCAAAAGAGAATCGAACGGGAGGCGATTCAAACCGAACGCATTCCGCTCTAAGTGGCCGCATGCTCGTGACATCGTCGGTCCTCGGATGAGCGGGCCGGCTGGGCACCCGCGAAAACTGTTACGGCATTCGGCAGGAACCAGCACCCCGGTGCCACGAACGGCCATGGAAACGATTCAGTTATTTCGCGGGTACCCTATTTGGCTCCGGCGGTGCGGCGAACGCTGCGCGTCAACTGGATCAGCGACTTGGGCCGGTGGCTGACGTCGACGACATTGCCGTTTTCCGCAACCTTGAAGCGCGCCGCGGTCTCTTCCTGCCCCATATGATCGAGCGTGAGGGTGTCGTAGTACACGACCTCGACGGTCGGGTTGACCTTCTCGATCTTGACCGAAACCGGCACCTTGGCCGGCGCCGTGGCGAGATAGTAATTCACGTTCACGGTGTATTCGCCGGGGACGATGCCGCGCACGCTCACCGTCTCCTGTCGGATCGGACTTGAGACCTTGCGGCCGGCCACGGTGATCGAATTGTTGAGGCCGCCGCGATCATCGCGGTCAAGCGTCAGGAAGCCCGCTTCGCGGTCGTGGTACCAGACGATGTTGCCCAGCGGGTCCTCGACATAAAGGTCGATGTCGTCGGGATGGCTGTCGGGCCAGCCCATGGTGATGATGAATTCCGCCTTGCTGTCGATCTTGCCCTGCAACGCTTCGGGGTTCATCACCAGCAGCGCGATGAAGAACAGGAACGCCACGACCTGCAGCGCCTTGAAAAGCATGACGCTGAACGGATCGAACGGCTTGTCGTCAGGGTAGTTACCGAAGTTGTCCATCCGGCCTCCGCTCCAGGATGGAAACGACGAAAACCTCGGTCAAATTGGTCGCGAGCGCGAACAATCGCTGGGTCGCCTTGTCGAGCATATAATACTGCGTCTGCACGAGAATTGACCCGATCAGGCCGGTCAGCGTGGTGTACATGGCGACCGCCATGCCATCGCTCATCAGTCCCATCGAGGTGCGGACCGAGGCGCGGTCGGCAGCGTCCAGTCCAGCGATGGGCGCGAGCATCATGATGAACCCGATGATGGTGCCGAGAAGGCCGAGCTTCATCAGCGCATCGCTCGCGTAGGTGCCAAGCTGGTTCGGTCCGCGCAGCGAATCGGCCAGCCCGCGCAGCAGAAGCGTCTGGTCCAGCCGGTGCTCGTCGCCTTGCAGTCCGGCCTTCAGGATCAGGTTGCGGATATGCGTCGTCACTTGGCTGCGGGGCAGCTTGGCGCCCTCCTTCGTCAGCACATCCGGTCCATCGACGATGAGGTGCGGCTCGCCGCGGCTGACGGCCGCAAGCACGCGGTGCGCCCTGTCGAGCTCGCGCGAGATCAAGCTCGTCCGCACCAGGCAGTGCAGCGAGGCCGCGACGTAAAGAATCCAGATGATGATGGAAATATAGGTCTTGTCGCCGCGCAGCATCATGCCGACGAGGCCGTAATGCCAGCTCAGGACGAATGCGAATATGCAGACCCCGGTGAAAATGAGCCACCGGAGCAGCGGCAGCTGATCGGTGGGATACTCGCTCGCAAATGCCCGTGCTGTCATTCCTGGAACTTCATGCGGTTATGCCGGAACCAAATAGTGACGCAGGAGCGTACACTGTCAAGGTGATATCCCGCGAGCCCCTGTCCTGTACATAGGCTTGTGTCGGCGGGGGCCGCCGGGGAGGTCTCTGCTGGCCTTTCGTCGAGCCGCGAGGACGGTTAATCTGAGCCGAACCAAGGGGAGGAGACGATGAGCAGGATGATGCTTGCGATTGCCGTGCTCGCTGCCAGTGGGTTCGGCACGGCATGGTCGAGCGCCAGTGCCGCCGAGCGGCCCATGCGGTTCTGGAACCTGACGCGACATACCATCTCGGAATTCAGGCTCGCTCCGGCCGGTTCGGGCAGCTGGGGCGAGAACCAGTGCAAGAACGATCGGGATGGTTCCGTCGATTCCGATGAGCGGCTGCGGATTACCGATATCAGCCCCGGGGTCTACGACGCGCGATTGAGGGATACTTCGGGCCGGGTTTGCCTTGTGCGCAACATCGAGATCAAGGCCGGCGATACCTTTTCCATCGAGGAAAAGGATCTCACCTCCTGCGAGCAGGCCGGGAACAAGTGACCGTCATCCTTACGTAAGGCACGTAGGGCTCCCGCGAAAATAACTGCTCTGACACTCGAGAGAAATCAGCAGCTTTGGTCCAGCGAAAGGCCCTGCGACGGAGCAGTTATTTTCGCGGGAGCCCGGAGCGACCCTCCCAGCTCAGTCGTTGGCCCTTGTGCGGCGTCGGTCGCGTAACCCGCCGCTGCCATCTTTGTGACCTGTCTTCCGGCACGTCATGGACGACGCCAACCCCGCCCTGCGCGTAGGCTTGATTCTCACCGGAATATCCCTCTGAAGTAGGCCCCGCCATGGACATTGCCCCAGCAAATACCGGAACACCCATGCTGCAGGGCGCGACCGACGCGGGTACGGCCGGGCCCGCACCGCCAAACGATCCGGCCGTCGAGGATGCCGCGCGCGGCCTTTTGATGGCGGCCGAGCGCCTCGTACGAGAACGCGCGCCTGACGCCCCGGAGGGCTTCGCGACGCGGCTCTTTTCCGGTGCGGCCGCGGAAGACCTCGTGCGCTATGAGGCCGCCGAACTCGCCGAGATTGCCACCGAGTCGTGGCGCTTCCTCGGCCAACGGACGGTCGGGACTGCGAAAATTCGCATCGACGCATTCCCCGTGAACGTCGGTCGCCGGCTGAAGCACGTGTCGATCGTCGAGTTTGTCAACGACGACATGCCTTTCCTCGTCGATTCGGTGATGGCGACCCTGACCGAGCGCGGCCACGAGGCCCATTTCATCGTCCACCCGCTGTTTGCCGTCGAGCGCGACGCTGACGGCAAGCTGGCCGGCCTCTTGAGCGATGCCACCACCTCGGCATCCGGCGGAACCGCGGTCCGTGAAAGCGTCATCCAGGTGCACATCGATCGTATTGACGATGCCGCCGTCAAGAACACGCTGATCGCGGCACTTGGCGACGTGCTCCTCGACGTGCGGCATGCGGTCGAGGACTGGCGCCTGATGCTCGACGAGGTCCGCCAACGCATCGCCTCACTCAAAGATCAGGCGCCACCCTTGCCGCGTGAGGAAAACAGCGAAGGCATCGCCTTTCTCGAATGGTTGGCGGAGGACAATTTCATCTTTCTCGGCATCCGCGCCTATGACCTGCATGAGGACGCAAGACGGCTCGTGCCGGTGGCCGGCTCCTCACTCGGCGTTTTGCGGCAGCGCGAGCGCGACACCAGTGACGGCGGAATCGATCTTTCGCCGCGAACGCTTGCCGCGCTTCGCGAGCCGGAATTGCTGATCATCACCAAGACGACGTCGCGCTCGCGCGTGCACCGCCGCGTCGCCATGGACCAGGTTGTCATCAAGCGATTCGACGATGAGGGCCGAGTGAGCGGGAGCTTCCAGATCGTCGGCCTGTTCACTTCGCCGGCCTATTTCCGCTCGGCCCGCAACATTCCCTATCTGCGCCGCAAGATTGCGGCAGTGATTTCACGCGCAGGGTTCAGCCCGGTCAGTCATTCCGGCAAGGCTTTCGCCAACGTGATTGAAACCTACCCACGCGACGAGCTGTTCCAGATCGATGAAGACACGCTGTACCGCTTTGCCCTGACCATCTTGCAACTCAATGAGCGGCCCCGGGTGCGCGTGCTGCCGCGCCGGGACACCTTCGAGCGCTTCGTGTCGGCACTCGTCTATGTACCGCGCGAAGGCTACGGCAGCGGTGCCCGCACCTTGATCGGCGACCTGCTTGGGCGCGCCTATGACGGCCGGGTGGCCTCGTACACGCCGTTTTTTCCCGAAGGTCCGATCGTGCGGGTGCATTTCATCATCACGCGACGGTCGGGCGAACTCGCCCATCCCGCTCGGGCCTATCTTGAAGCTGCGGTTTCACGCCTGGTGCAGAGCTGGGCGGATGCGCTTTTGGAGGCGCTCGGCGCCGCGCACGAACTCGATCAAGGCACGGGCGCTGTTCACACGCTATGTCGAGGCGTTTTCGGCAACTTATCGAGACGCCTTCACGTCCGCGGATGCGGTGAGCGACATTGCGGCGATTGAAGCCCTGTCGTCCAAGACCCCCTTCGGCGTCGATTTCCTCCGCGCCGAAGGGAAGGCCGAAAACTGTGCGCGCCTCAAGCTGTGGAGCCTCGGCCGCCCGATCCCGCTGTCGGAACGCGTCCCCGTGCTCGAGAACATGGGCTTCACCGTCATCGACGAAAGCACCTATCACGTTCATGTCGGCGCCGACCACGAGCCCGATTTCTGGCTGCATGATATTCAGCTCGATGGCGATGGCGGCGCGATCGCCGGTTTCGATAAGGCGAAGCCGCGGCTCGACGCGTGCTTCGCCGCAGTCATGCACGGCGAGGCCGAAGACGATGCCTACAACGCACTGGTGCTCGCGGCCGGACTGACGTGGCGCGAGGTCGCGCTCGTGCGGACATTGTCGCGCTACCTGCGCCAGGTCGGGGTGCCGTTCTCGCAGGGGTACATGGCGACGACACTGGTCAAGCACGCGGAGGTCGCCACGCGCATCGCGATGCTGTTCGCAGCGCGATTTGATCCGCGTCTCGCGGGCTCGGCGGGCGAGCGCGCGGACCGGCAAGCCGCCATCTTCGCCGACATCGAAGCCCGGCTGGCAAGCGTCGACAGCCTCGACGAGGATCGCATCCTGCGCCATTTCGCCAATGTCGTGCAGGCGGCGGTCCGCACCAACCTCTACCAGGAAGATGCCGGGCAGCCGCAGCCGGTGACAGCGGTCAAGTTCGACAGCCGCAAGGTGACGGCGATGCCGCTGCCGCGTCCGCGCTGGGAAATCTTCATCTGCTCGCCGCGGCTCGAAGCGGTACACCTGCGCATGGGTCCGGTGGCGCGCGGCGGCATCAGGTGGTCGGACCGGCCGCAGGATTTTCGCACCGAGGTGTTGGGGCTCGTCAAAGCGCAACAGGTGAAGAACGCGGTGATCGTGCCGGTGGGAGCCAAGGGCGGGTTCGTGCCCAAGCGCCTGCCCGCAGGCAATCGCGAAGCGATCCAGGCCGAGGGCGTCGCCACCTATCGCCTGTTCATGTCAACCCTGCTCGACCTCACCGACAATCTTGGTCCAGAAGGCATCATCCCTCCAAACAATGTTGTGCGGCACGACGGCGACGACCCCTATCTCGTTGTCGCGGCCGACAAGGGCACCGCAACCTTCTCCGACATCGCCAATGCGATCGCGCGCGAACACGACTTCTGGCTCGACGATGCGTTCGCATCTGGCGGGTCGGCGGGCTACGACCACAAGAAGATGGGCATCACCGCCCGTGGGGCGTGGGAATCGGTGAAGCGTCATTTCCGCGAAATGAATATCGACATCGGCGCGACCCCATTCACCGTGGTCGGTGTCGGCGACATGTCCGGCGACGTGTTCGGCAACGGCATGCTGCGCGAACGCAGCATCAAGCTGATCGCCGCCTTCGATCACCGCGACATCTTCATCGATCCGGAGCCGGATTCCGAGCGAAGCTTCGTCGAGCGCCAGCGCCTGTTCGACCTGCCGCGTTCAAGCTGGCAGGACTTCGACCGCCGGATCATTTCCGAAGGCGGCGGCATATTTTCGCGCTCCGCCAAGGCGATCGCGCTGTCGCCGCAAGCCCGTGCCGCCCTCGGTGTCGCGGCGCCCACACCGATCACGCCGCAGGAGGTCGTCAGCGCAATCCTCAAGGCGCCCGTCGACCTGTTGTGGTTCGGCGGCATCGGCACCTATGTGCGCGCTTCGACGGAAAGCGACGAGACGGTCGGCGATCGCGCCAACGATGCTGTCCGTGTTGCTGCCGTGCAGCTTCGCTCCAAGGTCATCGGAGAAGGCGCCAACCTCGGCATGACCCAGCGCGGCCGCGTCGAGGCAGCGCTCCGCGGCATCCGCCTCAACACCGATGCGATCGATAATTCCGCCGGCGTCAACACGTCGGACGTCGAGGTCAATCTCAAGATCGCGCTGAGCGCGCCGCTGCAGGACGGCCGTTTGAGCCGCCCCGACCGCAACGCGCTGCTCGCCGGCGTGACCGAAGAGGTCGCCGCGCTGGTGCTGCGCAACAATTACCAGCAGACCCTTGCGCTTTCGCTTGCCGAACGGCGTGGCCTCGAAGACCTCAACTTCGGGCAGCGGCTGATGCAGACGCTGGAGAGGCGCGAGCTGCTCGACCGTGCGGTCGAATTCCTGCCCACCGACACGGAGATCATGGAGCGGCGCCGCCGGGCCCAGCCACTGACACGTCCCGAGCTCGCCGTGCTTCAGGCCTATGCCAAGCTCGCGCTGCACGATGAACTCATCCATTCAAGCGTGCCGGACGATCCGTATCTCGGCCGCGAACTCGGCCGCTATTTCCCCCCCTCGATTGGCAGCCGCTTTCCCGATGCGATTGAAAAACACCGGCTGCGCCGCGACATCGTGGCGACGCAGCTCGCCAATTCGATGATCAATCGCGGCGGGCCCGCACTGGTGGTGCGGATCGCCGATCAAACCGACGCTCCGCCCGAGCGCATCGCCGCGGCCTTTGCGACCGTGCGCGACGGCTTCGGGCTGACCGCGCTCAACACCGCGATTGAGGAACTCGACAACCGGGTCGCTGCTTCGGTTCAGCTTGGCGTGTTCACCGCGGTCCAGAACCTGCTGCTCGACCGCATCGTCTGGTTCCTGCGCAACGTCGATCTGACCGGCGGACTCGCCGGGATCGTCGAGCATTATCGCGCCGGCATCGCGATCGTGGCCGAACGACTGAACGAGGTCATCGATGCCGACGCGCAGGCGCGCGTCGGGGCGGCGGCGCTGAAGCTGATGTCCGAAGGCGTTCCCGAGGTGTTGGCGCGCACCGTTGCAAGCCTGCCGGCACTCGGTTCGGCGGCCGACATCGTCCTGATCGCCGACCGGACGGCAACCTCCGTTGCGGCAGCCGCCTCGATCTATTTTGCCGCCGTCGCTTATTTTCAAATCGACCGCGTGGCTGCCGCGGCAGGCGAGATCAAGCTTATCGACTATTTCGACCGTCTCGCCTTCGATCGCGCGCTGGAAACCATCGGCGACGCGATGCAGCGGATTTCAGCCGAAATCGCTGGCACTCCCGTGGATACAGCGGGCGCGAGCGGCAGCGATGCCGCAGCCGCGGTCCACGCCTGGGTCGAACGCAAGGGCGCGACCGTGACCCGCGCCCGCGAGGCGGTGCACGAGATCGCCGCCTCCGGACTCACGCTGTCGAAATTGACTGTCGCCGCGAGCATGCTCGGCGATCTCGCACGTCCAAGGTGAGTGACGCCGGGGCGCGAATGCCGCCAGACAGCAATCACATGTCAGACTCCGTTCAGGAGTATCGATCTGACCAAGCCACCGGTTCATGCCGGATGGAATGCGAGAGCCCTCGTTAGAGTTAGACCGGGTCGATCCCGGACAGCCCCTTCGCTTTCACGGCCGGCGGGTGTATCGTCCCGGCCCCCATGTTTCTTAGGAGCGACCATGAGCACACTGCGCATTTTGACCGCCGCCGCTTTCGTTGCGGCTTTCGCGGTGTCAACCGCCTCGGCCCAGCAGCCACAAGCCCAGCGCTTGCGCGGCACCATCGAAAAAGTCGATGGCAACAAGCTCGAGATCAAGGCCACCAATGGCCAGCCGGTCTCGCTCACGCTGACAGGCAATGCCTTGATCGTCGGCGTCGAGAAGGCCTCGATCTCCGACATCAAGTCCGGTTCCTATATCGGCAGCGGCGCGATCCCGCAGCCCGATGGCACGCAGAAGGCAGTGGAGGTGCATATTTTCGCCGAGTTGCAGCGCGGAACCGGCGACGGACACCGCGACAACTGGGATGGCGCGCCGAATGGCACCATGACCAACGGCGCCGTCGGCCAGACCGTCAGCAGCGTCGATGGACCCGTGATCACGGTCAAATACAAGGATGGCGAGAAGAAGATCCTCGTCACGCCCAGCGTGCCGATCGTGCGTTACGAGATCGGCGATAAAAGCGAACTCAAGCCGGGTGCCGGCGTAAACATCGCCGCCGCCACAAAGCAGCCCGACGGAAGCTTCACTGCCAACCGGATCAATGTTGGCCGCAACGGCGTTATGCCCTGAACTTGAAGACTATCTGATCGTACGAACCGATCGCAGAGGGTGGGCGTGGCGCCGCAGCATTCGTCACTGCCCCGCCCACTCCGCAGGCTCACCGGCGGCCGAAATGGCGGGCACGGTGGATCGCACGCGTGCAAACTATCCTGTCGCCGCGGCCGATGCGCCTACCCTCATATGGGGCGACTTGGGTCAAGCATTCCGAACGGATTGGTTTGTGTTGCTCGGCTCGGCACGGCGCAAAGCCATGCTCGGCGCGGCGCCATGCGCGGCTCCGCTGCGAGGTGGAGGTCGGGGGATTGGCGTCCAGCAATGTAATGTAATGCAGTTCAACCGCATCATCTTATAATCGGCCGGACTGCATTGGCCCCGCGCAACCGCACGAATGGCGCCTCCCGCTCCAAGAAGGGTATGGGCAACACTCGATCGAAACCGGTGGTCGCTGGTCGATGGGCCGCAGGAAGAGTCTACGTCTCGTCAATCGGTAAGATTTACTGACTTGTCCTTGCACAGATCCATGCTGTCCACATCTGCGCTCGAACCGTTGGCATAGGTGGCATGCAAGGCAAATAGGCACGATTTGCCGGTCGCAACCGACACCGAAATTCTCTTTCCAGGGAGGAGATTGGCAACAAGCGCCTTCGGTGTTCCGTCGGATGATGTCGCGATCAGCGCCGTGAGAGCAACGCCGCGCGAATTGGTGACAACGACAATGACCGAGGGCGTTACCTTCTTGCGCGGCTTCGCTACCGCAACCCCCGGTGCTCCAGGTTCCAGCTCGGGCGTCTGAGCAAAAACCGCCTCGGTCATTAATGAAGCGGCGATAACCGACGCAGCCAGGGCGAAAGACTTAACCCGATCCTTGCGCATATCGACCCCTCCGCCGTCGTGGACACAACCACTTCATTGATCACGAGTTAAAGATGGTCTTGAGCGGGATGCGTTGCGCTTTCATCGCCTCCCGCTTGGCTCCCTTCGATTTTGCGCACGATCTTGTCCGAAAAGTCTGCAACTTTACGGGGTAGCTAGAACCAGGAAAACGGTCCCGAATTTGACCGTTTCGCGCCAGCGGCCGCCACTCGGTGTCATCAGCTTGCCAGGATGGCGACTTTCAGCGACCCCTGATATATTGTCCCCGTGGGACAGAGCGTAAGCGTAGGGGTGGCGTGATGGATCGCGTATCGGAGAAGGCAGCTTTCTTGAGGCGGCAGGCTGAGAAGGTCAAGGCGATTGCTGCTGAAATGAATGCAGACCGCTTATTGGCAGCGAGTTTAGCACGGGACTTTGAGCGACGCGCGTTTGAGCTCGAGGCTGAGGCGCAATCCCTTGCGGAGGGATCAGCCCTTCAACGGAGCACTCGGCCTCGCGAAGCGCGGAAGGCGGTTCAAGCTGAACGCATCCCGCTCTAATTACTGCTTCAGGGATCCCGGGCTTCTACCGCCGCGTTTCGTCCATTATGGAGAACGGAGGCGAACGCGGCTTATGCACCGGACCGTCATGGACGACAGGGTGAGAGCAACTTGGTGACGCCGCAGCTTGGCTAGGCTCGCGGCGGTTGAGCGCGCCAGCGGCCGTTGCGGGCACTGAGCTGGTGCGATGAACTTGGCCGGACCGTTGCAATGACCATTCGGAAATCGATAGGACGGTTCGCGGTGCACTGTTCACCTCTTCCCAAAACACCGATGGTAGCTACATAACTTTCGATTTCGCTTTCCTGTTCCTCTGGAGCGACAATCCGCCCCTTGGAGCGGGATGCGTCCAGTTTGAATCGTGTCCCGCTCTGTGATTCTGCGCGTGATCTGCGACCGAAAAGGCGCGACTTTCGGGATCATGCGCAATCGTGCGTTAGGCTGTTCGGATCGGAAAGTCGACGCGCGGTCAGACGCGATCGACCGAAGCACGAGCCGAAAACGAGGCTTTGTCGAAAGGCGCTATGCTTTGACGGGCGGCGCATTGGGGCATGGCAATGTCAGAAGCGGACACGGACACGGACGCGGACACGGACACGGAACGCGATCTCGCCCTTGCCCTGATTACGATCAAGTTGCTCGCGGGCTGCCTCAGCGAGCTTGCCTCTGCCTTTGCCACCGTCGATCGCGAGGCGGCTGAGGCTGCGATTGCCGCCGTCGAGCGGGATGCGGCGGAGGCGCTTCGCGAGTTCGGTGAAGAATGCGCGGAGGCGGCCGGTGGCGTTTCCGATGTCGACGCTTTCCTGGTCCCGGTCTCCGAGCGGCTGCAAAATGCGATGGCTCGGGCGAGGCAGAAAATTGGGCCGGCGATGAAGCGGCATTGACCAATACGATTTCGGCCTGGCCGCCAGTGGAGGCGCCGGTAATCCTGCAGGTTGATTTGGCTTTATCGCACTCGACATCCACGATCGGCGCGGAACCGTCAGGCCCCGACCAAACGATACAACCAGCATCAACAGCGATTGACTCGGGAACCGTGACGGCCGGATCAGCGCATGATGCCGTAAAGTTGCAGACTTTTCGGACAAGATCATGCGCAAAATCAGCACGCATCCGTCGTCGAGCGCAGTCCGCGACGGGTGCGCAGAACAGAACAGAGCGGGAGGCGATTCAACCTGAACGCATCCCGCTCTGGCGCATGATCGCCGCGCCCCGTCGTTTGCGCGTTTTTACATCCGAGCCGCGAGGGGTTTTTCGGAAAACGCCTCGCGTTACCACGCACCGAAATGCCCCTCTATCCTCGACCCTTTGGGGGAGCGAAGAGAGGCCAGTGTGGCTACTGGAGGCTTCCCTTGATCTTGTCGAGACCCGACTGGGCGCAGGCTTCGTCCTTTTCCCCGCCAGGGGCTCCGCTGACACCAATAGCGGCGATCGTGTCATTGCCGATCTTGATAGGCAGGCCACCTGGCGCCGTCACCAGTTGCGGATCGAAAGCGGAAGGATTGAATCCGCCTCCCGCAACACGCTTATTGAAGTCCATCGTCGAAACCCTCAAGCTTGCTGCCGTGTAGGCCTTTCGGCGGGCGATCTCGGAGCTGAGCTTGCCGGAGCCATCGCCGACGATCAAAACCATGGGGGTGCCGTCGCGATTGGTGACGGTAGCAGCCACGTTGTAGCCCTGGCCTTTGCATGTGGCGATTGCCGTCTGTGCTGCTTCGACCGCGAGTGCAGCAGGCAGCATCTTATGTGTTTCGCTCGGCAGGCTTTGTGCCGCCACGGGAGCGGTCATGCCGAACCCGATAAGGGCCGCGGTCGCCGCCAGCGCGTATGAACGGATCATTGCTTTTCTCCCTGATGGCCAACAGCTTGGATAATGGCCGGCCGCATTATGGCCGCTTTGGAGCCGGTCGAACAGCAGTAAAGACCCTGATCATCCGGTCGATGGGTGCCAGGTGACGCATTCCCGAAAAGGGATAGAATCGGCATCGATCCCGCGCTTGTGAAGGCCATGGATGGCCCTCGAGCGGGACGGGTGCAGCTTGATCCGCGTGCCGCTCGGTTCCCTTTGATTTTGTGCATGGTCCTGGTCCGAAAACTCTGCAACTTTTCGCGATCAAGCGCTAAACGTAACATTGCCGACAGCACGCGGCGCCTGAATGGGGCCAAGAAAGGGTGAGGTCTATCGGCGGTTTCGCCGGCACAGAACGGAGGTACCCATGCAGTCACTTGGATCAAGGACGGCCGTTGATGCGGCAGGGGTCCTGATGGGCATTTTGGCCCTGGTACTGAGCGGAGCAGCATTCGCACAGCAGAAAAAGGCGCCCGATTTCTACATGAATGGCGTCGGCTGGTTCGGGGTCGGCGATTTCATCGCCGTACCCGGCAGCCCGCGACCTGTCGAGTCCGATCCGGCCCATCCGTATGTTCCCAACAATACCCGCAACCAACCCACCTACCGGATTTCGGACGTCACCAATCCCAATCTGAAGCCGTGGGTTGCGAGCGCAATGAAGAAGGACAATTCCGAGGTCCTCGCCGGCAAGATCGGCTTCACGCCACGATCGAGTTGCATGCCGGCCGGTGTGCCCGCCTTCATGAACATGGGCGGCTTCCAGCCTATCTTCTTCGTCCAGACGCCGAAGGAGGTGTGGATCGTGCACACCGGCAATCAGGAGGTCCGGCGCGTCTACCTCGATGTTCCCCATTCGGCGAACCTGCAGCCGTCCTGGTATGGCGAATTGGTCGGCCATTACGAAGATGATACGCTGGTGATCGACACGATCGGGCTGAACGATAAGACCTACGTCGACTATTTCCGCACCCCGCACACGACGAGGCTGCACGTCGTCGAGCGCTGGCGAATGACTGAGGACGGCAAGGGGCTGGAGGTCGATATCCGGGTCGAAGACCCCGATGCTTTCAACGAGCCGTGGTCGGCGAGCCGCCGCTACCGGCGGACACAGATCGCGATGTACGCGCAGCAGGAAATGATCTGCGCCGAGAACAATGAACACCTGTTCGATTATCACGTTCCAGTTGCCGAAATGGCCGACTTCTGAGGTGTCCCGCGCGTAAGGGCGGCGGCCTCGGTGCGTTGGGTGCGCGTCAAAAAGGAGCCAGGGAGAACCTTCTCCCAGGAGGAGAGAAGGTTTGGCGTTCAGCACCAGGGTTCGGCAACAGCGACGAGCGGAACCGGGCCGCGCCGCATCTCATCGTCAAGAAAGAGGCTTTTATTGCTTCTGATCCTGTGGAGCCGACAGGCTCATAATCCCGCGCGCTGGACCGTCGCCCCGCGGTGTTTGGCATACTCCTGACCGTCGATCGGGCCGACATGTGGCGGATCTCGATCGAGGTAGGGTCTGCCGAGGCCAAATTCCTCGCCGTGCGCATCGATCCACTTCCACACGCTCTCGCTTGAGAGCCATCGTTCGGAGCGTGTCTCGCCCTTCACGCTGACAACGTCCGCTGCAAGCCCATGGCCAAACCCCCCGCGTCGACTGCCGCCATGATAGGAGCTGTCGGTCGCCGCCTTGTTGCCGCTCGCGATCGATTGCCGATAGTTATCTCGGAAGCCACTCGTCATACCAGGAGCAAGCCCGGCCTCCTCCAGCGCATGGAAGAGATGATACAGCCTCACCTTGAAATCTCGATCCATGCCGCCGATCACGTAATCAGGCAACGGCATGTCAAATCTTTCTGCCGCCTTTCCATCCTTCCACGTGAAATCCTCATCGACCAGCTTGGTAATTGCCTTCGAAACAGATCGCTTGTGCCCCTTCTTTTTGACAGTCACTTGGATCAGTTCCCGGACAGATATGGTGTCGATCTTGCGGGTCCTGTCGTACATCGACCAGAGGTATTGGTCGACGCAGTCGTCAAACTCGAGGCACTCATCGACAGCTTTGAGCGATTTGGCGCTTGCCTGTGGCTCGGACAAGTTGATTTTTACCACCGGGTCAGCAAGCGAGGACGTTCCGTCCGGGCTCGGGAGCGGCGATCTTAGTTCCGGCTGAGCCGACCTGATATCCGAGGGAGCGAGCGGATCGAAACGGTTAACGTTTCGATAAGCAATTGCCGCGCTGGCGCACAGCAAAACGGCCATGCTGCACAATGCGAGATAATGAGACCTATATGGAAGCCTCATATTTGTCACCGCGAACGGTCAGAGTCCTCGTCGAGAGGACAGGCGTTGCCACAGGCCCCGAAGGTGCTCGCGAAAGCGACGAGATGATGAAAGCTCTCTAGCTTCGGGGACGTCTTTTTATGTCAAAACAGTTTCGATTTATTTTATCAAAGGCGACACGTGAGGGCTGTGCCTTTTCAGCAACATTCCTGAAAATTCAAAGTCAATGTCGCCGTTAAAGGTATCCAGATCAGCCAGAACCTTCGTGAGCCGGAAACTCGGCTCTTCACGTCGCGATCCCATGTCATGAGCCGGTCGTCGCGGTTAGAGTTTGCAAGGGAATCACTGGCAGCTTGTGCCGAATGGCGTTATGGGTTTCCATAAGGCTTGGGCAGGAATTCCCCTGGAGAATTTTATGACGCCCTGCTTCGTTAATCGGCAAGACAAGCAAACGAGATCGTTACTCGCACACGTTGCAGTAGCGAGCATAACGATAATGATTGCGGCGAATGCGCAGGTGAGCGCCGCGGGCAGTCGAAACGATCGATCGATCGAGTCGGTGCAGTCGCGCAGCAGCGGCGACCCAATCATGGCCGTGATTTCGCTCCACAGCCAGAAAATTACAATCTATGACGCTAACGGCTGGATTCTCCGGGCTCCGGTGTCGAGCGGCCAGAAGGGACGCGAAACGCCGGCCGGCATCTTCAGCGTGATCGAGAAACAAGCCGAGCACTACTCCAACCTCTATGACGATGCCTTCATGCCGCACATGCAGCGCATCACCTGGTCGGGTATCGCTCTTCATGGTGGTCCGCTACCCGGATATGCGGCGTCGCACGGGTGCATCAGGTTGCCCTACGATTTTGCCGAACACCTATTCGGCCTCACGAAGGTGGGCATGCGCGTGATCGTGGCGCCAAATGACGTGGCTCCGGTCGAGATCACCCACCCGGCGTTGTCCACGCTGAGGTCGTCCGGAAGCGTCGTCGTAGCCGCGCGGGCGAAAGAAGCAAATGAGGCGGCCGGCAGGACCGAGCAGGCCGCCCGGCTCGCGGCCGTAAAGGCCTCACGAGAAGCGCAACAGGCGGCGACAGCGGTGCGCGTTGCTGAGAATGCGAGCGTCAGGGCGCAGTCGGAAGTGACTGCCGCCGAGGGTGCGATCGCTTCGGCGAGGTCTGATCAGGCCAAAGCAAAGGCCGAAACCGCCAAAGAGAAGGCAACCGCAAGGGTCGCCGAGATCGAAGCGCAACTGGCCGCTGCCAAAGCTGACCTGCAACCGAAGCTCGATGCCGTAGCAGCTGCCCGCGAGGCCGCGGACGCGGCAGCCACGGCTAAGGCCGCTGCAGCCGATGCGGCACAAAAAGCGGCGCGCGCTCTCGAACCGGTTTCGGTCTTCATCAGTCGCAAAACGCAGCGCCTGTATGTTCGCCAGGCTTTTCAACCTGTCCTCGACACTGCGGTCACGATCCAGGATGCCGATCGTCCCATCGGTACGCATGTTTTCACCGCTGAAGAACGCACGGGTGATGACGGCTCGATGCGATGGAGCGTGGTTTCAATGGATAAAGGGTACGCGGCGGGCGGCAAGCTAGCGGCCAACGCGATCGGCCCTGCGCGGGATATCGCTGCCGTTTCGGACGGCCCGAGTGGCGCGATGGCAGCGCTCGACCGGATCACGATTCCGCAGGACGTATTGGATCGGATTGGCGGGATGGGGTCTCCGCGTTCCTCCCTAATCATCTCCGACGAAGGTTTGAGCTCGGAGACCAGCAAGGGCACCGACTTCGTCGTCGTCATGAGCGGGGAGCCCCAGGGAGGTATCAGTTTCCGACACCATAGCCCGGTGAGCCAGGTCCACTATCAGCGTCCCCGCGAACGCCGAAATTATTTCCAGCTTCCCTTCGCGCGGCCCTACTTCTTTTGGTGAGACCGAGCGAACCGGAAAGACCTCACACCAGGGCGATGAGTCGCGTAAGACCCCCGGTGGCGTTGCGGACCTTGGGCGCGCCGACCACCAGCGTTGCCCCGTTTTCCGGCACCTTGTCGAGGTTGGCGACGTTTTCGAGGCCCCAGCGGCCCGATGGCAGCCAGAGTTGATGGGTCGGAAACTCCTCTGAAATTCCGTTGTCCAGCGACAGCGTGTCTACCGCCAAACCCGCGACCTCGCGATTCTCAACCAGCCACGCTGCAGCTTCAGGCGCAAACCCTGGGAAATGCATCGCGCCCCCAATGTCGCGGCCGATAAATCGCGCCGGGTCGGTGACGGCAAGCTCTCCCCATCCGGAATGCATGGCGACGCAACAACCTTGCGGAAGCCGGCCATGCTGGCGTTCCCATGCCGCGAGATCGTCGCGCGACAGGAGGTAATCGGCATTCTTTCTCGCCTCCGCGGCGACGTTCACGACCGCAAGTGGGACGACGAGATGTTCGACGGCCAAGCCGTCGGCCGCCAATCCGTTCTCGGAAAAATGGAGCGGCGCGTCGAGATGCGTTCCGGCGTGCTCCGAGACATGCCACCAATTCAAGTTGTACCTGTTCCGCTTGAACTCGAATTCACGCTCGATCTCGATGCCGGGCCTGCCGGCAAAGGTCGGGAATTCGGGTGACATGGTATGGGTGAGATCGACCGCGCGGCTGAAACTGCGCGGTATCGCCTCGGCGGCAGGTGCCGAGGTCGAGACCACTCCGGCAGCAGCGGCCCCGGCGAAGAACCCACGGCGGGTCAGCGCCTTGCGCACCGCCGCTTCACACCCTGCTACGCACATCCCTGTCTCCGGTCGCGGTGACGACCACCGCATTGATCAGGCTTGGGCGGCCCTGGCCTGTGACCGCACGCGATTTCCAAGGCGTGCCGGACGGCCGCAGCTGCATTTCCTGCGCAGGATTGCATCGCACAGGCGATGTCGCCATACCCAGCCAATGCTGGTGGTCAACGATGTTTCGCTTCGAATTGCCGGGCGCCTGCTGATTGAACAGGCGACCGTGAGGATACCGGACGGCGCGCGCGTCGGCCTTGTCGGCCGCAACGGCACCGGTAAATCGTCGCTGTTCCGCGCCATCGCCGCCGATATCGCGCTCGAGCGCGGCGGCTTCGAACGGCCGGCAAGAGCTACGCTCGGCCGGCTGCCACAAGAGGCGCCGAACGGCCCGGATCGCCTCATCGACCTCGTGCTCGCCGGCGATCGCGAGCGCAGTGCGCTTCTGGCGGAGGCGGAGACCGCGACCGACCCGCATCGCATTGCGGAGATCCAGTCGCGGCTCGCGGACATCGGCGCCCATGCGGCGCCTGCCCGAGCCGCCGGCATCCTTGCCGGCCTCGGCTTTTCGCATGCCGACCAGCAACGGCCTTGCGCGGAGTTTTCCGGCGGCTGGCGCATGCGCGTAGCGCTTGCTGCTGTTCTGTTCGCCGAACCCGACCTGCTGCTGCTCGATGAGCCGACCAATTATCTCGATCTCGAAGGCACGCTGTGGCTCGAGGATCACATCGCCCGCTATCCACGCACTGTCATTGTGATCAGCCATGACCGCGACCTGCTCGATTCCGCGGTTGATTCGATCCTGCATCTTGATCGCGGCAAGCTTGTTTACTATCGCGGCAACTACTCCAGTTTCGAGCGGCAACGCAATGAGCGGCTTGCCCTCGATGCAGCGCTCGCGCGCAGGCAGGAAACCGAGCGCGCGCGGCTTACCGCCTTCGTCGACCGGTTTCGCGCCAAGGCAACGAAGGCGCGGCAGGCGCAGTCCCGCCTCAAAATGTTGGCGAAGCTTCAACCGATCGATGTGCGCGTCGATGCGGATCACCGCGAGATCACGATTCCGTCCCCAGAAAAGCAGCTGTCGCCGCCCATCCTTGCACTTGCGGACGTGGCCGTCGGCTATGAGCCGACGCGCCCCGTGCTCAAGCGCCTGACGCTGCGAATCGATGACGATGACCGGATTGCACTGCTCGGCGCGAACGGCAACGGCAAGTCGACGCTGTCCAAGCTGTTGACCGGCCGCCTCGCACCCCTGTCCGGGACAATCACGCGCGCCGACCGCATGAAAGTCGCGTACCTCGCGCAGCATCAGTTCGATGAACTTGACCCGCGCGCCAGCGCCTATGATCACGTCCGGCGACTGTTGCCGGACGCGCCCGAGGCCAAGGTGAGGGCGCACTGCGGCGCGATTGGCTTTCCGGCGGCGATGGCCGATACTTCGGCAGCGCAGCTCTCGGGCGGCGAGAAGGCACGACTGTTGCTTGGGCTGGCGACGCTCGATGGTCCCCATCTCCTCGTTCTCGACGAACCGACAAATCATCTCGACATCGATGGGCGGGCGGCGCTCGTCGAAGCCATTAACGCCTATACGGGCGCCGTCATCGTGGTCTCCGCCGACCCAAAACTTTACGAGCGCGATCCCGCCAAAGCAGCGGCGTTGGGCAAAAGACGCGCGGCAGCCACGATGTCGCTCGCCGAAGCGGAGGATCGCTGGCTCGCACTCAGCGGTGAATATGAAAGCGCGCTGGCGCAGGCGTGATGTGATTGGCGGCGCAGAAGACGTACAAAAATTTAGCCGTGCATCAGAGTGACGACGTGAGCGGCGGCCGACCGCGAAAGCCCTTGCAGGTCGTAGCCGCCCTCCAGCACCGAGACGATACGCCCGGAAGCGCTCGCATCTGCAATCTCCATCAGCTTCGTCGTCGCCCAGGCGAAATCGGCTTCGACCAGATTGAGGTTCGCCAGTGGGTCGCGCATATGCGCGTCGAACCCCGCCGAGATGAAAAGCATTTGCGGCTTGAACGCGGCGGCGCGCGGCAGGATCAGCTGTTCGAACACCTCGCGAAACCGCTCGCCGCCATCGCCGGCGCGCAGCGGCCCGTTCACGATATTGTTGTGCAGTCCCCGTTCCGAGGGCGCGCCAGTCCCAGGAAACAGCGGCATCTCATGGGTTGAGCAGTACATCACGTTCGGATCGGACCAAAAAATCTGCTGGGTGCCGTTGCCGTGATGGACGTCGAAATCGACAATGGCGACGCGATCGACGCCATGGCGCTTCTGCGCATGCCGGGCGGCAATAGCGATGATGTTGAAAATGCAGAAACCCATTGCGCGCGTCGTCTCGGCATGGTGGCCGGGCGGCCTGACGGCGCAGAAAGCGTTGTCGACCTTTCGTGCAATCACATCGTCGACGGCCCGCATGGCGGCGCCGGTCGCCCGCAGCACCGCTTCGAGGGTTCCCGGCGACATCGTGGTATCGGCATCGATCCGCGCGAGGCCCTGAGCGGGAATGGCCTCTCTGATCGCTTCGACAAATTCAGGGGGATGACAGAGCGCGATGTCCTCGAACGCAGCCGCCGGCGCCTCCTCGCGAAGGAGCGCCTGGAAC
Source organism: uncultured Alphaproteobacteria bacterium (assembly GCA_963844635.1). Classification (GTDB taxonomy): domain Bacteria; phylum Pseudomonadota; class Alphaproteobacteria; order Rhizobiales; family Xanthobacteraceae; genus JAJPKK01. Next base: position 77,968 of record CAWJPD010000003.1, on the reverse strand, counting down.
CGGTCATCGTCGAGCTCGCGCAAGACCGCGCGCAGCCGATCCGGTCGCTCCGGGTGCCCAGCCGGAGTGATGTGTTCAAGACAGGCGGGGTGCGTGAGAAGGAGCGTCGTCATCGGAACTGCCGTTGTCGATCTATTTTTAGTGCCGCGGAGCTTCGATCGGGGCGCTGTCTGTAATCTCGCGGGGACAGGATTTCAGGTCAATTGTGCTCGTCCGGCAAATCGGCAACGGCGAAAACTCGATGCCCTCTTCGGACAGCGTCTTGGCCTCTTCCGGCGAGGCAATGCCGTAAATCGAGCGATGCTCGGTCTCCCGATAATGCATCTTGCGGGCCTCCTCGGGAAAGCGCGAACCGACATTTTCAGCGTTTTTCACCAGATGGTCACGCAACTCCTTGAGCTTGCGGCGGATCTCCTGCTCTTGCTGCGATAGCATGGCAACCGGCTTCGCAGGGACCGGGGGCGCAACAGCGGTCCCCGCGCCCGGATCCCCGGCTGCGGGGGCTCCATCGGTGCTCGCGGGTCCCGCTTCAGGCGCAACCTGCGATGCGTCTTGCGGCTCGGTCGCACGCCTCCTCACCGCCGCGACGCGCGGCGTCATCAATGCTTTTTTTACTTTGGTGGTGCCGCAAACCGGACAGGCGACAAGCTTCTGCTTTTCCTGCTTGTCATAGGCAGCGGAATTCGCAAACCAGCTTTCGAATTCATGCCGCTCGGCGCAGACCAGGGCGTAACGGATCATCACATGACCCGCAGGTGCACCGGCATTGCCATCGGCGCCACCACCTCGAAACGGCGTCCATGCTGGAGCGAAGGAATTCTTGCGCGCGCGGCGCCGACCTCTGACAATTCAATCTCCGCCATCAGCACGCCGGGGTCGCCACCACCCTCCGCGAGGATGCGACCCCACGGATCGACGACGAGGGAGTGTCCAAATGTGTCGCGCCCGTTCTCGTGGCGCCCGCCCTGTGCTGCCGAAAACACGAAGCAACCATTCTCGATAGCGCGCGCCCGATTGAGGATGTGCCAATGTGCCTCTCCGGTCTGACGCGTAAAAGCTGACGGCACGCTCAAGAACACGCTTCCCGCTTCCGCCAGCGCGCGATAGAGCGCGGGAAAGCGCAGGTCATAGCAGATGGTGACGCCCAGCCTGCCCCAGGGCAGATCGGCCACAACAGCATTTTCGCCGGCCACGTAGCTGCGCGATTCGCGGTAGCTCTCGCCGTTGGCGAGGTCCACATCGAACATGTGGATTTTGTCATAGCGGGCCGCGACGTCGCCTTCCGGATCGATCAGGAAGCCCCGATTGGCGGCGCGATCAGGGAACTCCTTGAGCGCGAGCGAGCCGATGTGCAGCCACAGTCGATGGCGGCGCGCCAACTCGCGAAAGGCCGCGAGCGATTCATCCTGCTGTTCCGGCCGAATGGCGGCCATCAGTGCATCGCGCCGGATCTCCAAGATGTTCGTCATCTCCGGAGTTTGCACGTAATCGGCGCCCGCTGACTTTGCTTCGCCGATCAGCCTTGCCGCCGTCTCGATATTGGCGGCGGGCAAGCGGCCGCTGCGCATCCCAACAAGGGCGACCCGGAAGCGGCCCGAATGGTCAACGGATGTCGTCATTGCGGTTCTCGGTCCCAGCGGGCGCGGCGGAAAGGAGGCTCGTTCGCGTTTACGGCATTGGCCGCCTCACGCGCGAGCAGCGCGTCGAGTTTGCCCGCATAGTCAAGTTCGTGAAGGTCGTCGCATCCGCCGATATGGACGGACCCGATGAAAATCTGCGGCACCGTGGTGCGGCCATGGGCGCGCGCCGTCATCTCCGCACGCCGCCCAGGAACACCGGCGACGCTGATTTCAGTAAACGCGACACCTTTGCGACGGAGCAGGTTCTTGGCCGAGACGCAATAGGGGCAGAAAGGAGTCGTATATACCTCGACGCTGATCATTGCGTGAGCCTTGGCCGCCTGCGGGTACAAATAAAACGCACACGCTTATATGGGAGCGCGCCCGGGCGCGACAACCCGGGCGAACACGAGCACGTCGACATTGGCGGCGCCAGCGCGCAGCAAAGTGCGCGCGCAGCTATCGACGGTTGCGCCCGAAGTCAGGACATCGTCGATGAGCAGCAGGCGCTTCCCGTGAATTGCGGCCCTGCCTTCCGTTGTGACTTTGAAGGCACCCTGGACATTGGCTTCCCGCTCACTGCGTGTGAGACCGACCTGCTGTGCCGTCGAACGCACCCGCTTGAGTGCCGTACAAGTCACCGGCAGCCGGCGCCGGGCCGCCACCAGTTGCGCGAGCACGGCGGCTTGATTGAAACGCCTTCCCCAGAGCCTCCGCCAATACAGCGGTACCGGCACCAAGGCTTCCGCTGTCGCCACAAGGTCGCACCCGGCAACCGCCATCCATGCGGCGATCATTCTGGCGAGATCGAGCCGGTCGCCATATTTGAGGCGCTGGACGAGGTCGCGCGCGATATCGTCATAACGGACGGCGGCACGGGCGCGACCATAGGACGGAGGATCGGCGATTGCCTCCAACGATAACACTCCTGCTCCAGGGTCATAAGAGAACGGAATCCCGAGCCGGTCGCACAAAGGCGGCGCGATGAACGCCATTCTGCGCCAGCAGGCGGGGCATAGGCCGCCGGAATCGGCGAGCGGCGTGCGGCAGCCGGGGCACAGCGGCGGGAGCGCGGCGTCAATTGCGAGACGCCAGACTCCCTGGCCCAGTCTGACAGCACTGCGTAACGCGGCAGAGGCAGCAGAAACGCCAGCCGCATTGAGTTGTAACCGGACATCGCGAGCTTGAGGGACCATCGATCAGTTCGGCTTATCGGCAAGGCACCCCGTCACGGAGCCGCCAAGTGATCCGTCCGGTGATCGGTATTCACCTGGATCGACACTCACTTGGATCGACACTCACTTGGAACGACGCGATCAGAGACGCAGATTAGCGCAGATGCCGAAAAGTTGCAGAGTTTTCGGGACAAGGCGATGCGCAGAAGCAAAGAGAAGCGGGCCGGAGGCAATTCAAGTTGGACGCTCCGGTTCGTGCTTGCGCCATTGCTCGAGAGCGGGAACGGCCGGCTCGCAAGGCCGGGCAGCAGTGGGACAACGCGAGGCGCGAGCGACGTATCCAGGGATGATCATGGCTGCTCCGCCAATCTTCGACAAGCGGTTGCTGCGCGCTCGGTGCCGGCGCGCCCGTGCTCTCGGCGCGGCCACGTTTTTGCTCGACCAGGTTGCGGGCGATTTTGCCGACCGGCTCGCGGCAACGCCACGCCGCTTCGATCTCGCCGCTGACCTGGGGACGCCAACAGCGGCAGTGCGCATGGCGCTCTCCCGGACCGGTGCCGTCGGCAGGATCATTGCGGCTTCGCCTTTGCCCGAACTGGCGGAGGAGCTCGAACCCCCGGACTTTGCACCCCTGCGCGTCGTTGCCGACGAGGAAGCGTTACCGTTCGCTCCCGCCTCGCTCGATCTCGTCGTGTCCGCTTTGGCGCTCCAGACCGTGAACGATCTGCCCGGCGTGCTGGTTCAGGTCCGCCGTTGCCTCAAGCCGGAAGGCCGGTTGATTGCGGCGCTGCTCGGTGGCGACACACTAACCGAACTGCGGGAAAGCTTTGCAGCTGCGGAGTGCGAGCTTGAGGGCGGCGCCTCGCCGAGAATCTCACCGTTTGCCGGTCCGCGCGAGATGGGCGCGCTGCTCCAGCGCGCAGGCTTCGAGCGCCCGGTGACCGACTCCGATCACATCACGGTGCGCTACGGCGCGCCCCTCGACCTGCTGCATGACCTCCGCCGGATGGGGGCCACGAACCCTCTCATCGAGCGGAGCCGGATCCCATTGCGGCGCGCCACTCTGTTGCGTGCCCTGGCGATCTATGCGGAGCGTTTCTCCGATCCGGACGGCAAGGTGCGGGCGAGTTTTGAGGTCGTGTGGCTGTCAGGCTGGTCGGTGCCGGCGGCCCCGGAATCCCGACATGGTGCGGCCGGTATGATGACTCGCGGTTTAACGGATTGAAGAAGATCACGTTTTCGCGATTCCGACGCCAAACTGCCGATTGTGGCGGAACGGCTTGCCGTCGCCAACGTTACCAGTCCGACTCAAAGCGTATGGCGGCAAACAAGGTAACGGCCGTACACGCAAGAGGCTGGTCGTCCAAAACCGCACGCCAGAACACTTGGAAAGCCCCGCGTGGGCTTTCTTTTTTGCCGGAGCGGGATGAGGCGTTCAGTTTGAACCGCCTCCCACTCGATTATCATTGATCTTGCGCAGGATCTGGTCCGAAACGCGTGTAATACCAACCTTCATGGCGGTGACGACCGGATGACATGCATGCCGGCAGCAACACGGTTGCGGAGCAATGCGCTTGCGCTTGTTGCGCCCTACAGACGCAGTCGAATGTATGACTTAGGTCGGCTCTCGGCCGTAAGTTCGGTGATCCGCCGCCGTCGCTCGCGAGCGTCCATAAAGCGCTCGATCACAAAATAGTAGGTCGGGATCACAAAGAGAGTCAGCAGCGTCGCCATCAGAAGGCCGCCCGCGACCACCGTCGCGAGGCTGCGCTGGACGTCGCTGCCGACACCGGTTGCGAGCGCTGCCGGCAGCATGCCGACGGTCGCCACCGTCGCAGTCATCAAAACCGGGCGCAGCCGTTCGCTCGCCCCTGCAATCACGGCCTCATTCAGCGGGAGTCGGAGGACCGGAGCCGGTTCAGATTGGCCACCATGATCACGCCATTCATCACGGCAACGCCGAACAGCGCGATGAACCCGACCGCTGACGCGACGTTCAGGGTCACGCCTGTGACATGGAGCGCTATCAGGCCCCCCAGCGTTGCGAGCGGCACCACCGCGAAGAATCAGCGCGACTTGCCGGAACGCGCCGAACTGAGCGAATAACAATACGATCATCAGGCCGAGGATGAGGCCGAGGATCAAGATAAGTCGCGCTTCCGCCCGCTGCTCGCTTTCGAAGTCGCCGCTCCATTGCAGGCGATAGCGGCTGGGGTCGATCTTGACCCTGGCGGCGATCGCCTTTTGCGCCTGCTCGACGAGCGCCGGGAGGCTACGGCCAGTAAAGTTGAGCTTTACCGCAAGATAGCGATGGTTCATGTCGCGCGTGATCGTGCTCTCGCCGGTCTGGAGCTTGATGCTTGCAACCTGCGACAGCGGCACCAGGCGCCGCCGGAACTCGATGTCAGCAGCAGGTTGCCGATCGCCTCGGAGCTGTTGCGCGCGTCTTCCTGGAACCGGACCGTGACGTCATAACGCTTCTCGCCGATGAACACCTGGTTGACGGCGACCCCGCCGATTCCGGTCTGGATCAGGTCGGCAATATCGCCAACATTAATGCCGTAGCGCGCGGCCGCTTCACGGTCCGGATTGACGACGATCTGCGGCAATGGCGGCAGCTGATCGACCAGCACATCGGTGGTGCCGGGAATGGCATTGAGCACATCCACGATCTCGTGCGCGATGCGCCGCAGCTCGTCGAAATTATCGCCGAAAATTTTCAGCGACAGCTGGCTGTGTGGCTCGAAGATATTGTCCTTCACGCTGTCGATAATCGGCTGGCTGAAGGCGATCTCATAGCCAGGCAACTCGCCGAGCCGTGTCGCCATGCGCCGGATCAGGTCCTGCTTGGTGCCGCTGCCGGCGGGCCAGGTGTCGTACGGCTTGAGCGTGATGCCTGCCTCGACATGCGACGGCGTCCAGGGGTCGGTCCCATCATCGTTGCGGCCGACATGGGTCACCACGGTCGCCACTTCGGGAAACTCCATCACCGCCTTGCGCAACTCGGCGTCCATCTCCATCGCCTTGGCGAGTGAAATGCCGCCGGCCATCTCGGCGTGAAGCCAGATCGATCCTTCATCGAGTTCCGGCAGGAATTCGCGCGACACGGTCACGCCGAGCGCAATCACCGCCGCAGCGGCAAGCGCACTGCCGGCGTAGACGATGCCCGGCCGTCCGAGCGATCGCAACAGCATGCCGCGGTAGCCGCGTTCGATCGTGCGCAAGCACCGGATTGTGGAACAGCCGCTGCGGCCGGCGATAGGCGATGTAGGCAAGGCCCGGAACAAGCAGCAGGGTAAGCAGCAGGGCGCCGAACTGGGCAAACCCGACCGCATAGGCCATCGGGTGGAACAGTTTGGCCTCGACGCTCTGGAACGCGAACAGCGGCACGTAGGTCGTGATAATGATGAGGGTGCCGAACAGGATCGGGCGCGCCACCTGATGCGCGGTGGACGCTGCCACGGCCTCGGTCATCGGCTGCGCAGGGTCCATTTCCCGCCGGCGCAGGATCGCTTCCGTCATCACGATCGCGCCATCGACGATGATGCCGAAATCAATGGCGCCAAGCGAGAGCAGATTGGCCGAAATTCGCGCGAAATACATAAGGATGAATGTCGTGACCATCGCGAACGGAATGGTCAGTCCAATGATCACCGCAGCGCGCGCGCTTCCCAAAAACAGGATGAGCACGACGAAAACGAGCGCAACGCCCTGGAAGATCGTTTCGCCGACGCGGTGAATCGTGGCGTCGACCAAGTCGGCCCGATCGATATAGGGCACGATCTGCACGTCCTGCGCTTTGAGCTGTTCGTTCAGCTCGGCGACCTTGGCGTGGACCCCGTCGATCACCCGCGACGGATTATCGCCGCGCAGCAGGAGCACCGTCCCTTCGATGGCGTCGTTCTTGAAGTTCTTGCCGAGAATGCCGTGGCGTTCCTGGTTGGCAAGCTTCACCCGGCCAAGGTCTCGCAGGAATATCGGCGTGTTGTTGCGCTGGGTCACCACGATCGCGCCAAGCTCGTCGAGCGTCTGCACAAGGCCGACGCCGCGGACCACATAGCCAAGTTCGCCGCGGGCGACCACGCTGCCGCCGGCGCTGGTGGTATTGGCGTTGATCGCGGCTTCGATATCGGCAAGCGAGACGTTGAAGCGCACGAGTTGCGCCGGGTCGACCTCAAGCTGGAATTGGGTGGTGATGCCGCCAAAATTGCTGACATCGGCGACGCCCGGCACCTGCTTGATCGCCGGGATCACCGTCCATCGCTCGATTTCCGACAGTTCGCGCAGCCCCTTGGTGTCCGATTCGAGCGTGTAGTAATAGAATCTGCCCGGTTGGCGAACTCAGCGGGTCGAGGCCGGGGCTGAGGTTCGGCGGCAAGGTGGCATTCCCGACACGCTCGAGAAGACGTTGGCGTGCCCAATAAGGATCGGTGCCGTCGCGAAAAACGATCGTGATCAGCGACAACCCGAAGGTGCTTTTGGATCGCATCAGCGTCAGGGCCGGTGTGCCGTTCAACTCGCGTTCCAGCGGGATGGTGATGCGTTGTTCCACCTCTTCGGCGGCCATGCCCGGCGCCTGGGTAATGACCTGGGAGGTGATGTCGGCGATGTCGGGATAGGCCTCGATCGCCAACTGCGTCCAGGCGTAATAGCCATAAATGGCGACGAAGACGCAGATCAGCGCCGCCACGGTGCGCTTGTGCAGCGCGTAGCTGACCAGGGCGTCAATCATTGAGCAGCACTCCGCCCTTGACGACGATGCGCTCGCCGGCCTTCACGCCGCGTGCGAGAACCGCCTGGTCGCCTTGCTGGAACGCCACCACGACAGGCCGCGCTTCGAATACCCATGGCTCGACCTCGACGAATACGGCGTCCAACTCGTTCTTGAGGACGAGTGCATTGGTCGGCACCACCGCGACGTTCTGCTGGCGTGCCAAAAACGTGACATTGGCGAACATGTTTGGCTTGAGGCGTAGGTCGGGGTTGGCAAAGGCAATGCGCACCTTGGTGCGCCGGGTGTCCGGATCGAGGACATCGCTGACGAACAGGACGTTGCCTTTGAACACTTCGTCCGGATATGCGGTGAACACGACATCTACGGACTGGCCTCGGACGACGAGCGAGGTATCCTTTTCCGGGACATTCGCCGTTACCCAGACCGTCTCCAGGTCGGCAATCGTCATCACTGGCGCGGTCACGTCATTTATGAATGCGCCTTGCGCGAGCTGCAGATCGATCAGGCTGCCGGAAACGGGTGACTTCAGCGGGAGCAGCCTTGTGTCGACGCTCTGCCCGGCTGTGAGGCCGATGGTCTGCAGCCGCGCCTCGGACCGCACGAATTCGGCCTGCGCTTGGGCGTAGTCGCTCTGCGCCTGCTCGCGGTCCTTGACCGCCGCGGCGGAGGATTTCTCCAGCTGGACGGTTCGGTCGAGCGCCTGCCTGGTCAGCTTGAGCGCGGCGCGCGCCTTCTCGTCATCGGCGATGGCCTGCCCGAGGTCGCTGGAATCGATGATGGCGAGCACGTCGCCTTTCTGGACGCGTTCGCCGAGCTGAACTTTGAGTTCCGTCACCCGGCCCGTCACCGGCGGGAGCACCTTGACCGTTCGGGCGGGGTCGGCCTCGACCTCGGCCGGTAAGGTGGTGCTGCGCTGAATGTTCTGGTTGGTCACCGCGGCGAGGGCGAGCTTGGCTCGCAGCGGCGACGTTTCCGGGACGGTTATTCGTCCGTCTTCGACCGTATAGAAGGCCGCATTTTCGTGGACCGAGGTCTCCTGGGCACGGTTTCCCTCGTTGGCCGAGCGATAGACGTAACGGTATAGCCCGAACAATCCGGCCGCTACGAGCAGGATCAGACCGAGTGTCGCGAAGAGGCGGTGGGCTGACGACCGCGTGCGAACGCGCTCGCCATGGCCTGGTTTGTCGATTGGTTTCATTTCGGATCACGCCGGTTTGCCGGAACCTGCGGCCGCCGCAATCGACGGTCGCACTCGATGGCTCAGATGTGGCGTGACTGGTGGCGCGCGGACGCGCGCTGCCCGTCAATGCCGCCGCTCAGGCGAATGGCGGAGCGCGGGCGCGGAAAATCCGCAGCGGCGAGAGAGGAATAAACGCGCCAAGGTCAATGCGATATCGGAGCAGATAAACTACGGGTGCGGTGATCGCCGCTGGCTGCGCAGCGGGGAGCGCGGTCCCCGCCAGGTTAATGACCGCACAGAGTGCGCAATATTCAACCAGCGGCGCAGGTTCTGCCGGGGCCGCGATATGCAGCGCGACGGAATTAGTGGCCCCAATGGCAGCCGGCGCATCCGGATAACTCGCCAAGTTGATGGGATGGAAATGCCCCATCAAGACGCCGAACTGGACGGCGAGCGCAAAAAGCGCGCACCAGGCGCCCAGTCGAATGTTGGAACGGACCCAACTCATCCGGCGTCAATTCCGTACCCGGCCCGCGCCCCCGACGCTTGTTACGCACCCGAAACCTGCCAAACTGGCTCGTCCAGGCTCGCGGTTGCGGAACGCCGGCCTCTGCCAGCCGTGTCGATAGTATGGCACAGTTCTCTTTTGAGCGCACGTGGGATTACAGGTCCTGCGGTGCGACCGTCTGGCAGGGTAACCGGAGCCTTGCGGTTCCCGGCCGACACAAAGGCCGAGCAAGGCGTGATAGAGGCGTGTGGCGGTCTACTCGTGGCGATGCATTGCCGAATTGGCCTTTGTGTCGCGCATGAAGACATAGACGACCAGCGAAATCGCGATCAAGCCGGTGAGATAGTAATAGAACCATTCCTCATGGCCTGCCGACTTGAACGACAGCGCCACCGAATCCGTGGTGCCACCGAAAATCGATACCGTAATGGCGTAGGGAAGCCCAACGCCGATGGCGCGTATCGTTGTTGGAAACAGTTCCGCTTTCACGACGGCACTGATCGAGGTGTAGCCTGAAACGATCATCCACGCAGCCGCGATCAAGAGGAAAGCGGCGAGGGGTCCCTTGACCGACTGGAGCGTCTTCAGCAGCGGGATGGTGAACAGCACTCCCGCGACGCCGAAACCGATGAGCAGCCATTTGCGGCCGATGAGGTCCGAGATCGCGCCGTAAATCGGCTGCAGAAACATCCCGAACAGCAGCGAGGCCAGACTGACCATGGTCGTCTGGTCGTCGGTGAGACCAACCGACAACTTTAGGAACTTCTGCATGTAGGTGGTGTAGGTATAAAAGGCCGCGGTTCCGCCGGCCGTCAAGCCGACGACCAGCAGAACTTCGCGTGGGTAGCGCATCAGCGTGCGCAGCGACGAGGTGCGTTTGGCCACTTGTTGAGCTTTTTCGAAAGCCTCCGTTTCATGCAAATTGCGCATCATGGCGAGCACGACCACGGCCAGCAGTGCGCCAATGAAAAACGGAATCCGCCAGCCCCAGGCGCGCACCTCTTCTCCGGTCAGAAATACCTTTTGCAAGACAAACAGCACCATCAATGCGCAAATCTGTCCTCCGATGAGCGTCACGTACTGAAAGCTCGAGTAAAACCCGCGATGCCGCTCATCGGCCATTTCGGTCAGATAGGTGGCACTTGTTCCGTATTCGCCCCCGAGACTGAGGCCTTGGATTATGCGCGCGGCTGCGAGCAAGACCGGCGCAAGCACCCCCACCGATGCATAGGTCGGGGTGACCGCGATCATGAGCGAACCGAAACACATCAGCGTGACTGACAGCATCAATGCGAGGCGGCGGCCATGGTGATCGGCGAGGTAGCCAAATAGCCAGCCTCCGAGCGGCCGCACCAAGAACCCCGCCGCGAACAGCAGGGCGGCATTGAGCTGCTGGACCAGCGGGTCGGAATTCGGAAAAAATGCGCCGGCGAAATAAAGGGCGAAGGCCGCGTAGGCGTAAAAATCGTACCACTCGACGAGATTGCCGGCGGAGCCTACGAAGATTGCCTTGATCCGCCGCCGCATGTCGGCAAGCAGGAGCGGCTTGTGAAGATCACGGCCGCTTGCGGTGAAGGTGGTCATGGTGCTTTCCGATGCCTGCGCATGATCTCGAAGTGACGGATTTTGAACAAAGATCATGCGAAAAATCAAAGGTAACCGAGCACTAGCGCACGATCCCGTAAAGTTGCAGGCTTTTCGGACGAGATCATGCGCAAAATCAACACGCATCCGTCGTCGAGCGCAGTCCGCGACGGGTGCGTAAAACAGAATTGAGCGGGAGGCGATTTCGACCTGAACGCATCCCGCTCCAGTGATTTGAGCTGAGCACATCCCGCTCTGGCGCGATAGCTCTACTCTGCCGCATGGCTTTTGAACAAGCCGCGAGCGCGTTCCTCGGAGCCATCAGCCAGCGCGCCCCTGCGGTGCAGGCGACGGCTCACCGGGAGCAAAGATGTTCGACCCGGTTGGAAGACAGTATGCCGGGCCGCCGGTGCCCTAAACAACCTCGATGAGGCCAAACTTCGATTGGTCGGGAGTTGAAGGCTCGCATTTAACGCACACCGAAGTTCGACGTGCCGATGATGCGGCCGTACTGCTCATATTGATTGCGAACATACGCTGCGAAATCCGCACCGCACATCGCGACAGGGTAGAACCCTTGCGCGACGAGTTTCGACCTCACCTCGGGCGCCTTCATTGCCGCCGTGAACAGGGTCGTCAGTTGGGCGATTGTTTCCGCGGGTGTTTTCGCCGGCGCGAATAACCAGAGCCTGGCTTGCGCCTCATAATCCTTGTAGCCCGATTCAGCGATGGTCGGCACGTCGGGCAGCGCTTCGACGCGGCCGCGCGAACCAATGGCAAGTGGGCGCAGCCTGCCTGCCTTCAGATACTCGGCCGAGCCGATGTAAGAGGTAAAGGCCGAGGTCACGCGATCGCTCAATAGCGCGTTAATGACAGGGATCTCGCTCCCATAGGGCACGTACGTCATATTGACGTCGGCAGCGCGCTTGAGCATCTCGACGGCGACCTGCAAAGCCCCGGCCGGGCCGAAGCTCGCCATCGTCAAGGCGCCCGGTTTGCTTCGTGCGGCGTTCAGCAAATCTGCCAGCGTGCGGTACGGGGACGTGCTGTTGACAGCCACAAGCTCAGGCGAATTGGCGAGGTAACAAATCGGCGCGAAGCTGTTCAGTGGATCGTAATTCACGTGCCGCAGATAAGGGTTGATGAGGAATGCGTTCACCGTCAAAAGCAGGGTACTGCCGTCCGGTGCAGCGCGTGCCACGGCTTCGGCACCCACAACTCCGTTGGCCATCGTGCCGTTCTCGATGACCAAGGTCGGCCCGCGTGTTTGATTGAAGGACTGGCCGATCTGATCCGCCAAGAGCCGCGTCAGCATCTCCGTAGGACCATCGGGCGGCGCGGCGACCACGACATTGATCGTTCGCAGCACCTGCGGCCAAGCGTCTCCGGCGCAAACGAGAATGGCAAAAAAAGCAGCCGTCACGGTCGCTGCTTGATGAAGCGATCGCCAGCGACGAATTCTCACCACCGTTGCTCCCTCAGTTCCAGATGGCCGGGTTGCGGCTGGCCGGCCCTAACAACTTCATGTGGGCGCAAGTAAGAAGGAACCGGTGCGTGTACAAGAATCTGCGCCAACCGCGCAAGTCGGCCGGCGCCGCGGCAAATGCCAAGCCATGTGACACGACCAATCCCGCCGAAGCAGGATAGAGACTACAATCGGCAACGCTGCACGGCAGCTGTACGGCAAATTAAATTACGTTAACGGAGCCTCTGGGCCGACGACTCGCCGGATGTAGTCGCTTCGTTGGAGGTATCGGGACCTGCCTGCATCTCAGCTCCCACCATCCGTTATCCATGTTCTCCGCAGCTCTCAGCCAGAGGTAGCAATTGGTGGAGGGACGAGCGTTGCGGCTCAGGTACCCGCAACACTCCCAGGTATCATTCCGCCCCATCCGATGTTCGGCACAGCAGCGCACGCACGAGTTGCCGTCCTGCAACTCGTGGTTATCCGCCAACCTCCTCGTGCCTGCTTCACGGGTTTCCCTTCTTCGCCGCGGTCTCGTAAACCTTGCGAACAAGTTGCTCGCTGAGCTTGTCGTCGGCCTGACGGGAGGCCTGGAGTTCGGCGGCCGGTTTTGCCGCGACCACTTGATCTTCGGTCATTCCCGCCTCCCGCATTTTCAACACGCGATCGCGGATCAGCGCCAACACACGCCGGGATTCGACGAGGTCGGCCCTCGTGGCGAGCGGTCCATGCCCGACGACCACTTTCGTTTGGTCGTTGGCGAGGCCGATCGCGGCGTCCAGGCCTGCGATGACGCCATCGATCGAGCCGCCACCGGGGATATCGGAATTGCTGTACCCGCGCCCCCCTCCGCCGAGATCGGCGGTTGCAAGCACATTCGCGTCCGGAATCCAAACGATGCTGTCCCCGTCCGTATGCGCGCGCGGAACGTGGATGACTTGTACCGAGCGCCCACCGACGCCGACATTGACTCGATCCTTGTATTCGAGCGTCGGCAACCCGACCGGGTCCATCGGCGGCGGAATCAAGCCAGCACCCAAGCCTGCCTGCCGCGCCAATATTCGCGGCTTGATGTTCTCCTGCGCTACGACGATCGCGCCTTCCCGGGCGAACGGCGGATTGCCGTTCACGTGATCGGTGTGGAAATGCGAGTCGATCACGTATTTCACCGGCTGACTGGTGACCTTGGCGATCGCGGCCTTGATCCTGTCGTGCAGGGGAAGGAATTGCGCATCGAACATGATCGCGCCATCCGTGCCGACAATGAGCGTGATGTTCCCGCCCTGACCTTCCAACATGTAGGTGTCATGGCCAAGATCAGTCGTCTTGATCTCGACCTTCGAGAAGTCCTGTTGGGCCTGCGCCAGGCCCGGCACCGAAACCGACATTGCCGCAAGGCCGAGGACCGCGACGGTACTACGCTTCATTGCACCCTCCATCTCGATGTGCAGCACATCCTCATGCGGTCATTGTCTGTTCGCTGCCGACATCCCCTTGTAGATGAGCCTCTGCGCGTTCGCCTTTCCGGGGATATTCACGCCGGTAACGTACAAATTTCCCTTTGAATCCGTCGCGATCTGATGACCGGGAACGCTAAATCCAGGCGCCTGTATCATCCCGACATATTCCATCGATTTTCGGTCGATGACGGCGATACCGTTGCCATACCCCGTATAAATGAATTTCTGATCGGGGTCCGGCGAGAACGCCAGGTTACGCGCAAACGGCGCATCATATCTCGCCAATTGACGAATGAATTTTCCGTCGGGCGAGAACACCTGAATGCGCCGGTTGCTGCGGTCGGCAACATACAACAGGTCGTCGTGGCTCAGCAGCAACACATGTGGCGTAGCGAAATACGGGGCACCCTCGCCTTCGAACGACTTGGGGTCCTGAGAGAAACACCATTCCGGTCCCATTGGAGGCTTGCCGAAGGCGCCCCACATCCGCTTGAATTTTCCGGTGTCGGCATCCAGCACGACGATGCGGTGATTGCCATAACCGTCCGCGACGAACAATTCGTTCGTCTTCGGACTGACCTGCACATTTGGTGGGCGTCTGAAATTTTCCGTATCGTTGTCGCCCTTGCCCGCGTCGCTGTGTCCAATCTGCATGACGAACTTGCCGTCTTGCGTGAACTTCAACACCTGATCGTCATCGACAGGACTGGTCTGCCCCTTGCAAGAATCGCCGGAGACCCAGACGAAGCCCTTATAATCGAGTAAAATGTTGTGCTCTGATGCCGGCCATTCATAACCCGGCCCCGGCCCACCCCATCCGCGGATGTAATTGCCGTCGGGATCGAAGATCATGATCGGCGGCCCGACAATTTGGTCGTCTCTGCCCTTCGCCCGGGCCGGCCGCGTCGTCAACCATGCGTTGCCCTGCGGATCGATTGTGATGCCGGAAACGAATGGTGCCTTGAAGTTTGCCGGCATTTTTGGCCAATTCGGGTCGACCTCGAACATCGGCAATGGCGCGGCGGACTTCGCCGCCTCTTGAGGCTGCGCCACCGCGCCGAACGAGCAAAGTCCGGCAGCCGAGATCGCCGCAGCCGCCATCAGCGTCGCGATGATTGTAGATTGGATCTTCAATGTCCTCTCCCCGATCTTTTGTGTTGACGTATCAAAAATCCGCTTTCGTTGCGGCCGGGACCTGAAAGAAGTTTCCTGGATGTCCCGTATTGTTTTCGGCACAGGGTTCTTCGACCAGCGTCACCGGCGCGCGCGCGTGCTGATAGCGTACTATCGCCGACCACGGCGCGTTGAACGCGCCAGGATCATCAACGGTGAAATTCACCTGAAGCGCGTTGCCTCCATTGACCAGCTTGAATCGTTCGATCACGTGCAGCTGCGTCGTGTGTGGCAGATTGTAATGGTCGTCGAGGAAGGTCCGGTCATTGAAGCCGATGGTATCGACCACCAATTCGTCGCCTTCGTAACGGCCAACCGACTCTCCATACCAGGACGGCGACGGATGCTCCGAATGGGGCACGTCCAAATAGATATGCCGGGTCTGATTGTCGGCCTGATGAATCATCACGACCGTCTTCGCCGTCTGAACCATGTACATGCTCTCCTGCCCATTGGCATAGAGCAGGAACTCCGGAACGCCGGCTGGCCAGCAGTTTGCCCGCGACGCCCAGCGCAGCTTTCCGGCAAGCACTTCCTGATTGGATTTTTTGAGGGCGTCCACCACCCAAGGTTTCAGGTTGGGGCTGTTCACGTCGGCAATCCGCAGCGGCGTCTCAGCAACGGCCCCTCCGGCGATCGGAACGCGCACCATGACCGGATGCGCACGATCCAGGGTGACCGGACCGATGCCGGATTCGGGCGGAAGGTAATCCCCTCCTACGGTCGACACCCAGGGGCGGTCGATCGAGGAGAAGTTCGGCACGGTGGACTGCTCGCCGGCCGCATGTCCTTGCGTCGTGAGCGCACAGGTGAGAACAAGCCCGGGCAGCATTCTGGTCAGAAGCGCCTCAGCCGTTGCTCTTTTCATCGTCAAGCCTCCGCAGGTGCCGTTGAGATCAAAAGTCGGATGTCTGCGCGGTCGGGATCGGATAAAAGCCGCCCGAGGCGTCCCGATCGTTCTCGGCGCAGACGAATTCAACAAAAGGTTGGATGGTCGAGCGATCCTTCCGATACGTCGCGATCCCCGACCACGGTGTCGTGAAGGCGCCGGGATCGTCTACTGTAAACAGCACTTCCAGCGTATTCGGATTGACCAGATGATAGCGCTCGACCACGTGGATCTTGTCGGTATGCGGCGTACCGAAAGCGTCGGTCCAGGTCCGATCGTTGAGGCCCACGGTATCAACCACCAGGGTATCGCCCTCCCAATGTCCGACTGAATCGCCGTACCAGCTCGGCTTCAGATTGGCTGGGTGTTCCGCATTTATTCGGACAATGCGATGGTCCATGAGTTCCTCATAGAGGAACACGATCTGGTTGCCATTATCGATGAATTCGGCGCGCAAATTCAATTCGAGGATGTAGGGCACGCCCATCGGCGAGCAGGTTTCTTTTGCCGAACGCACCGGCTTCCCCTCATGTTCGGATTCTGCATGCGTGCGCACGACCTCTGCCGCCCACGGTTGCAAAATCGGCGCCTTGTAATCCCCCTGCCGGTATACTGCACCGTTGTCGTTGGTCTTCGTGCCGGTCGCGACGACGCTCAACACCGGCCCAGCCCCAGAGGGGGGCGTCCGGAACGGCGTCGTCACGGTTGCGCCGCGTGTCCACATACCAAAGAAACCGGGATGATCGCCTGCTGTCGCCGGTTCACCGGCCGCGTAACCATCCGTGGTGAGCGCGAAAGCCAAAACCACCGCGGCAACGTTCGCGATAAGCGTCAATTTCGACATGATGGGCTCCATCTTTCTTCGAACTCGCCGCTGAGGGGCGGTTCGGACCATATCTCGGTTGCGTCACGATGGGCGGCATCTTTGCCGCCAGGGAGACACCGTCGTTCAAGCGGTCCTTCAGTCCGCTGCCTATTTGAAGCCGCGAGGCGGATCAAAAGTCCGGCTGAGCTGCGGTGGGGACATCGAAGTACTGGTTATGAAAACTCAGGCCGCCGGCAGTCTCCTCGGCGCAAGGTTGCTCTTGCAAGGGCTGCGGCCTGGCCTGCTTCCGGTAACGGACGATTGCCGACCATGGGGCGTTGAAAGCACCCGGGTCGTCCACCGTGAAATTCACCTCAAGGCCTTTGCCCTCATCGATCAGCTTGAACCGCTCAACGACATGCAACTGCGTTGTATGCGGTACATTATATCGTTCGTCGACCAACGTCTTGTCGTTGAACCCGATCGTGTCGATGACCAACTCCTCGCCGTCATAACGACCGACGGAATCGCCGTACCACGATGGTCTCGGGCTCGCCGCATGCGGTACGTTCATGTAGACATGCCTGACCTGGGTATCGCCGAGGTTTATGAGCGTGACCTCCCGGGGGGTCTGGAAGAAGTAAATTGGCTGGAATCGGCCAGCATAGGTCAGGAACATTGGAACGCCAGCTGGCCTGCAACTTGCGCGCGACGCATAGCGCAGTTTTCCCGCAAGCGCATCCTCGTTGGCTTTTTTCAGGTGCTCAATGATCCATGGTTTCAGATTCGAATTGTTGAGGTCAGCAAAACGCACCGCCGCGTCCTCCACCTCGCCAGTGTTAATGGCGAGGCGTCTTGTAACCGATCTCGTCTTGTCTTCTGCTATGGGTCCTAACCCTGACGGAGGTGAAAGAAATTCCGTCGCCGGATACCAAGGAAAATTGGCCGAGGAGAAATTCGGTATCGGAGCTTGCGCATATCCGGCAGTGGAGCCGTAAACCATTGCGGCAGCGCACGCAAAGAGCACATCATAGATCAGAGTGATGGACGGCAGGCGAAACATCCTTTTTTTCCCTTTCTGCGGGGTCCTTCGAGCCGCTGAACTGACGCCACCTCTTTCGCGCTGGACCAAATGCGCGTCTCAGCGCATTTGATCCGCGCCGATATATTACTTGCGTCCCGGCTCACGGCACCTCGGCTGCTACTTCTTCGTCAATTCTTCGTAGGTAGTCTCGGTAAAGCTAGGAAATGGCGGCGCATTGGCTGGTCGTTGCGTTTCCCCCAGAGCTTGCTTGATCTCGTCCAGCGACTTCCCATCCTTGACCAAGGCCGCGATCCTGCTGCGTTTGGCTTCTGCGTTCTTCAGATTCGTCTCGACCTGCGCTTTCGTTTCAGGATCGGCGTGTCCGAGCACATAAGTGTCTGCATCAAGTTGCGTCAGCGCCGACACAAACCGGATCCATCCTTCGGAGTTGCCGTTTTTTTCTCGATGGATCAAGGGATCACCAGTGCCGATGAGATCGCCGGTGATCACGACTTTCTCGTCCGGGAGATACACGGCGAGATCGCCGCTCGTATGCGCGTTCGCGACGTGAATCAGCGTGAGCTTCACACCATCGATCACGTCCGTTTCCTGTGTGCCGGTCACGACCTTGTTCGGCAAATACTCTTTGGGCGGCGCGCCGCGTGCGCCGGCGGTCTCAGCCTGCTCAATCTCCTTCTTATCATTCTCATGAGCGATGATCGTTAAACCTTTCGGAAATGCGGTCACGCCATTGACGTGATCGCCGTCGCTATGGGTGAAGATCACGGTCGTGATTGGCTTGTTGGTAAGCTTGCCGACTTCGTCGACCACGCCTTTTCCGGCGGGCAGCGTGGTCTTTGCGTCGACGACAATGACACCATTCTGGCCGATGATGATGCTGGAATTGCCGCCGCCCCCCTCCACAACGTATAGATTGTCTTTGACCTTCTTCACCGAGAGCGCCGGATTGGGCGCTTGCGCGAACGCCAGCGTAGCGAAGCAGGTGACTCCTGTGGCAATTGCGAACTGCAAAGCGCGATATCGTTTGCTCATGGCGTCCATACTCCTGTGCTATTGATTAGAGCGATGGAGAGCCCGGGAGCACTCCCCCCGTTGCTCTCACAACTAGTTTACCCGCCACGCTGATTGGGATAGACCGGCACCGCAACGCGTTCTCCGAAAGTCGCCTTCAGGCCTTCGACCGCGCAGTTCTCGTCCCCTCCGCCTCCACCGCCGCCAACTCCGATCGCGCCGATGGTCTGCCCATCCACCACGATCGGCATCCCGCCCGGCGCGGAAAACAGGTTGAACCATACGGCCGAACGCGGAGCGCCGGCGGGATCGTTGCGGAGACGCGCATCGCGCGCCGAGGTCGGTTCACCGATCTTCAGAGCCGTTTGCGCCTTCAAGAGAGCCGTGCGGATATTATTGTAGACTTGACCGTCAGTACGCTCGGCATGCACGAGGTTACCGCGCGCATCGAGGACATAAATCGACGCCCCACCATTGTGAGCGGTCGCCCAGTCGCGACAGGTCTTCGCAATGTTCTTTGCGGCAGCAAGCGAAATCTGATTGCCGTCCTTTACATTCGTGGCGCCTTTGCCGCCAACGACCCATTCGGGCCGCAGCGTGGTCTTCGGCACCGTCGTCACCTCGAATTTCGGCACCGGCAACGGCGGGTTGCGGCGTGGCCGCGGCGCCTGCTGGTCCTGCGGCAGGTCCTCGACCAGGGGCGGCACCGACGGACCGATCACCTGCTGGAGGGCCTTGTGCGCACAAATCTCATCGTTGAATCCTGGACGGGGTGCGGCGCCGCCGACACCAACCACGCCGATCAACTGCTTGTTCACGACAATGGGCAGACCGCCGGAATTGGGAAATTCACCGAGCTGATACGATCGGAGCTCGTTCTCCATCGGGTCGCGAAGGGCTTGGTTGAGGCGATTCCTGCTGGAGGCACGGTCCGACAGCGCCGTCCTTGCCTTCTGCTCCGCGGTCAGGATGTTGATGTAGTCCTGACCGTCCATGCGATCCATGTAGACTTCGTTGCCGTCATTATCCCAAATCGTGATACTGATCGGCGCCACCTGCTGCGCAATTTGCTCGCAGGTCTCAGCAATGCGCTGCGCTGTCGCGAGATTTATGGTTGTGAAATCCTGGATCTTTTCCGCAGCACCGCCAGTCACCACGAATTCCGGCGACACATTTTGCGCGACAGCGGCGCCGGACAACATACCTGTGATGAACGCGGTCGTGGCAATAGCACGCAGGCGAGATTTCATTGTTCCTCCTCAGTGACACGTAGCGTTGAGACTCTGGTGTCGTAGTGCGCTCCGCTTGCGTGCAAGCCTTTCTTGAAAAGGCAAGGCGCGATACATCCAACCAAGATATTGTTGTTTTCAGCGCGGGGATCCCGTAGCGCGCCGGGAATGATTGGCGAAGCTTTCCCACAACGCGATGCGGCGCGATAGACCTTAGCGTATCCGGCTTGTACCTGCGCTTCAAGCCGACCACCAACGCGATTGCTTGCCGCACGTTGCGTTCCGGCCCCGATCAACCGCTCGCAAATCGTGGCCGCTGTGCACGGTGGAGACGTTAACGGCCGGCGGTACGCCCCAGATGCCCATGAGGGCCCGATTGCAGCTCAGCCGGCGAAAGAAATGTTTTTTCGCGATGCACACAGATCACGGGGAACTATTTCTCGGTTCAATTGTTGTTTGGAAGTTTGCTTGTGGACTCCATGTCTCTCAACCGACGCGACATTCTCGCAGCGACAGCCTTGGCGCTCGCCCTGGAAGGGGCCGCCGCGCGTGCTGCCGTCGTCGAGGGAGGCCTTCCCTGGCATCCTGGCGCAGCGAGTCCTCCGGAGGGAGCGACGCCAGGGGGTTGGCGTTTTTTCACGACAGCGGAAGCCGAAACGATCGAGGCTTTTGTCGATCGTCTGATCCCGCCCGATCCTGAGACGCCGGGCGGAAAGGATCTCGGTTGCGCGGTATTTATCGACCGGCAGCTTGCCGGCCCTTATGGAGATTTCGGCGGATTGTATACGACCGGGCCGTTCGAAGAAGGCTCTAAGGAACAGGGACCGCAGTCCCCGGTGACGCCACGGGAGCATTACCGCAAGGCGCTGGCTGCGCTCGACCGGCATTGCCGGCAAATGTTTGGCGGCATGTCATTCGCCGAGCTCTCCGACGGAAACAAGGACGAGATCATCAGGAGTCTCGAGAATGACAGCCTCAAGCTCGAAGACCTCGGCGGCAAGAGTTTCTTCGAGGTGATTCTCAAGGACACGCAGACCGGGTTCTTTTCCGATCCCATTTATGGCGGGAACAAGGACATGGCCGCGTGGAAAATGATCGGGTTTCCCGGCACCCATTACGACTACCGGGATTGGGTCGAGCGGCACAACGAACGTGTCACCTTGCCTACGGTTTCCATCAGCAATCACCCGAACTGGTCCCGGTAGGGCGGGCGAGGACCCCGCCACAGAGGTCGCCGATGGCAAAAAGACTGCCGCGGAAAGACGTTGTCATCGTCGGACTCGGATGGACGGGCTCCATCTTGGCGAACGAGTTGTGCGATGAAGGGGCTCGATGTCGTCGCGATCGAACGTGGCCCGTGGCGCGACACCGCGAGTGATTTTTCGCCGTCCAGCGCACAAGACGAACTTCGGTATCGCATACGGCACGAACTTTTTCTGCAGCCCGCGCAAACGACATTGACGTTTCGCAACACCCTGGATCAGACGGCGCTGCCGGTGCGGACCTGGGGTGCGTTCATGCTGGGGAATGGAGCCGGCGGCGGCGGTCTGCATTGGAACGGCGAAACGTGGCGCTTCCTGCCGTCCGATTTCGTGTTGAAATCGCATTTGACCCAGCGCTACGGAGCAAACTTTCTTCCCGCAGAGATGACGATCCAGGATTGGGGCGTGACCTATGACGACCTCGAAGCGCATTACGACCGCTTCGAATACCTTTGCGGCACATCAGGAACGGCGGGAAATCTCAAGGGGCAAATCCAGGACGGCGGCAATCCGTTCGAAGGTGCGAGGTCGCAACCCTATCCGACGCCGGCGCAAAAGCAGCCGTTCAGTCACACGCTGTTCGCCAAGGCTGCGCGCGAGCTTGGCTACAAGCCTTTTCCGCAGCCTTCGGGAAACCTGTCGCAGGGCTACACGAACCCGCTCGGCGTCAAGCTCGGTCCATGCACCTATTGCGGGTACTGCGAGTGGTTCGGCTGCGCAAATTATTCCAAGGCATCGCCCCAAACGACGATTTTGCCTGTGCTGGTCCGCAAGCCGAATTTCGAGGCGCGCACCGAATGCGAGGTGACCCGCATCAATCTCGACCGCTCGCGCATGCGGGCGACCGGGGTGACCTATGTCGACACCTCAGGCGAGGAGTGGGAGCAGCCCGCCGATCTCGTTCTCTTGTGTGCCTTTCAGCTCTTCAACGTGCAGTTGCTGCTGCTGTCGGGGATCGGCATGCCCTACGATCCGAATACCGGACAGGGCCAGATCGGGCGCAATTTCACCCACCAGGTTACGTCGAGCGCGATCGGATTTTTTGACAAAGCGAAATTCAATTTCAATCCGTTCATTGCATCCGGTGCGATTGGAATGTGCATTGACGAATTCAATGGCGACAATTTCGATCACGGGCCCCTCGGGTTTGTCGGCGGCGGCTATCTCGGGCAGGTGCAGACGAACGGCCGGCCAATCGAAACAACGCCGCTGCCCCCCGGCACGCCCGCGTGGGGAGCGCAATGGAAACAAGCGCTGCGCGACAATTATCTGAGTACGGTGTACTCCGGAGGAGGGGTCCACGCTTCCTGTTACAGCTATCGCACCAATCATCTCGATCTCGATCCGACCTACAAGGACCGTCTGGGGCGTCCGCTGCTGCGGATGACGATGGATTTCCATGACAACGAGATCAAGATGAGCGCGTATTTGACCGACAAATACGCCGAGATCATCGAACGCATGGGCGCGAAGCAGGTCGTCAAGCAGCCGCGCAAGGGGCCTTACGACATCACCAAGTACCAAACCTCGCATTTGTGCGGCGGCGCGATCATGGGGGATAATCCCTCGAACAGCGCTCTCAACCGCTACCTGCAGAGCTGGGATGTGCCCAATCTGTTTGTTCAAGGCGCAACGGCATTTCCCCAGAACGCGGGCTATAATCCGACCGACACCGTGGCTGCGCTTGCTTATTGGTCGGCAAATGCGATTCGATCGCAGTATTTGAAAAGTCCAGGGCCTCTCGTCCATGCGTGACCTGCGATCCCACGCAACGGCTGTCGTGATTGGCCTGACAGCGATCTCGCGAGCCGCCGGCGCGACGACCGATCCGCAGGATTTCACGCAGATCGAACGTGGCAGATATTTGAGCGACATCGGCGATTGCGGCGCCTGTCATACCCTGCCAGGCTCGGGGCACAGGTTCGCCGGAGGCCGGAGCATCGAAACTCCGTTCGGCCGTCTGATCGCACCCAACATCACGCCCGACCCGGAGACAGGAATTGGCGCATGGACCGATGAGGAGTTTGTGAACGCGCTGACCAAAGGCACCGGTCGCAACGGCACTCATCTTTATCCGGCGATGCCTTACACCTACATGACGCGGCTCACCGAACCAGATGCCCTGGCGATCCGAGCTTATTTCAACACCATTCCGGCGGTTCGCAACGCGGTGCAGGTCAACCAGCTGCCATTCCCGTTCGACATACGCGAGGGAATGGAAGCATGGAACAAGCTGAACTTCGGGCCCGGGCAATTCATTCCTCGAGCCGATAAGAGTGCATCATGGAATTGCGGCGCCTACCTTGTCGAGGGCCCGCTCACTGCGGTTTGTGTCATACCCCGAAGAACGTCACCGGCGGCGACGAGACATCGCGCCGGTTGCGCGGTAACGTCGTCCAGGGCTGGTTCGCGCCGGACATCACCAACGACTCCCGGCGGGGTCTTGGAAGCTGGTCTGTTGAAGAGATCGTGAACTATCTCGAGACGGGGCACAACGCGACTGCCGCGGCCACTGGTCCGATGGCTGAAGTGGTCACGGACTCGACATCCAAGATGACGACGTCTGATGTTCACGCCATTGCGGAATACCTCAAGGACCAGCCGGGCGAGACGGACGGGCCGCAGTCGCCGCCGAACGCCGGTGTGATGAATTTGGGCGCCGCAATCTACGCAGACGAATGCGCGGCGTGTCATGCTTCGACGGGAACGGGTCTTGAAGGCATGTTCCCGTCGCTCAAGGGTTCGCCTTCGGTTCAGTCCGTTGACCCGGCCTCGCTCCTACGTGTCGTGTTGCGCGGAGCGCGCAGCGCCGCAACAGACGCGGCGCCGACCGCACCCGCCATGCCGTCCTTCGGATGGTTGCTGACGGATGACCAGGTCGCCGCGGTGATCACTTACGTTCGCAATGCCTGGGGCAACAAGGCCGCCGCCGTCGATGCGGGAACCGTCAATAAAACACGCCACGCGTTGATAGAGCGCAACGATTGATCGGTTCCCGTTTGTGGTGCGCGGGTTCATAACAGCCAATCCGTTCCGCCGCTGGGACTGAGCGGCGGAAGATGCTGTCAGGCACCCCGCCCTGGAGCGGGATGCGTTCAGATTGAATCGCCTCCCGCTCGATTCCTTTGAGCATCCGTCGCGGACTGCGCTCGACGACGGATGCGCGGTGATTTTGCGCATGATCTTGTCCGAAAAGTCTGCAACTTTACGGTATCATGCGCTCAACAGCCGCTTCTGCCTGGCAGTCCAATGCTGCTTGCCTGCCCACTTGTCGGGCCGGTGATCACGGGTGAGCCTGAAGCACCTGCATTGGCATTCGAGGTCGCCAGCGAACCGGCGCAGCCTGGACGGGCAACACTCGCGGTGCTCTGACCATTCGGTGGCGCAACTCCTCTGGACCCCGTAGACGCCGAGTTGGCGACCGAACCGGTAGAGTTCACCGCACCCGACCTGTTAACTGTGCCTGCCGTGTTCGGGGTGTTCAAGGTACCCCCGTTGCCCGGGAAGTTTCACGTAACCTCCCCTGTTGATGGTACCTGCGGTATTAGGTGTCCCGAGCGCACCCGAATTGGCTGGCGCATTGACCGTTCCGCCGATATTTGAGGTTCCTGCAATATTCGGTGAATTGAGGGGGCCGGCGGTACCCGGATTGCTGGCCGTACTCGATGCGCCCCCAACCGTTGTTCCCGAACCATTCAGGCTTCCCGGCAGGCTCGATGCCGACGCTGCACCAGGCAATGCAGAGAGCGCGCCGGGGGCAGTGCCAGGAGTTGCCGAGGAGCCAAGTGCCGTCGGTGAGGTCAAGCCGGGGGTGGAACCCGGGGTGGACAGGGCGGAGCCTGGGGTCGAAAGCGCAGAACCCGGGGTGGACAGTGCAGAACCGGGGGTGGAAGCCGTTGATCCGGTTCCGACCGCTGATCCAGTTCCGACCGCTGATCCGGTTCCGACCGCTGATCCGGTTCCAAGAGCTGACCCAGTTCCAAGAGCGCCAGCTCCAATCCCGGATTGGGTAGCTGCTCCCGTTCCAAGCCCGCCTCTCGCGCCGGCGGTGGAAGCTGCGCCACCGCGGGAAGCTGCCCCACCGGCAGCGCCCCCGGCTGAAGCGCCTGCTCCCCCACCACCTGCTCCCCCACCACTTGCTCCCCCACCCCCACCGCCCGCCGCCATTCCGGTGGCGAGTGCGCCGGACAGGAATGCCGCGGTCAGCATGGCTCTCGAAAGGTTGTGCTTCATCGTCGTGCTCCGGTTTTCTGGGTAAAAGTTGTGCGGCGCTCCAGTCGCCAAAAGCCTTCGCCTCGGTCCTGAAACGGCCTCAGTCGTGTTTCAACGCCGCACCGCCGGCGCGGTTCGCAACGAGGGCGACGATTACCCCGCGAGCGCTCGGAAAATGCTCAAAGCCAGGCGAAGCGGCTGACAGTCGATCCGGCCAACGCGGGCCCGGGATCGCCCGAGTTTGTGGAACCCGAACGGACGAATTCCGTTTGGCTAGTGCAGCGTTTCCGGATTCGGCAAAGGCTCAGCGTATCAAAGAGAATGGATCCGTTTCTATGGCTGCGTTTCTATGGCTGCAACGTGCGTCTTCCTCATCACGGATGTCCCATGATCAATCGTCGGACGACAGTTTTTACCTTGGGCGTCATCGCAAGCGCGGTTCTTGTTCAAGGCCGTTTAGGTGCGGCTGAAACCGAGAAGACCAACAATCAAGAGGCTTCTTTTCTCCAACAGTCACTGGCGTTGGGGTCGCTGTCGCTTGCGACAAGCCAACTGGCGGAAGATCGCGTGACGATTCCGAAGCTGAAGCAGTTTGCCCAGTTCGAAGTCCCTCGAACAAACGACGGCCACCTACATCCTGAACTCGCTTCGCGATCACGCCGCTGCGGGCCCGCTTCAGGTGCCGTCCGAAGATCAGCTTGAACAGCGCCTCGACGATCGAGGGCGCGAGACCTTTGCCCGGTTGCGAGGGATGCAAGCGGGGGCCGAGTTCACGCGCAATTATTTCCTGTTGCAAGCCGACCTTCATGCCCAGCTGCTCAAGCTCGACGAGGACTACCTGAAGCAAGGCAAGGACGCCGCTCTCACGAATTTGGTGATGCTTTCCGATGCGATTGTCCGGGAACATGTGGCGCTGCTCACTGAAATAAAGGCTGATGTCGATGAGGGCAAAGGAGCGTCGCGCGCGGGGCGATAAGTATCTCTAGCCAGCGCTGGATTTGTTAGTGCATGATCCGGTAAAGTTGCAGACTGTTCGGACAAGATCATGCGCAAAATAAATGATAATCGAGCGGGAAGCGTTTCAAACTGAACGCATCCCGCTCCAGCTCCTCAGCTCAATTGCGCTAATCACGAATTCCGCCGTATCAACTGACCATCATGGTGGTGCAGTCGCCCTCCGACCAACTTCGGTTGGCTGCAGAGCTGCGTGCGATCTACGAGCAGGACTATCCGCGCTTCTCAGATGCGGAATACCTCCGTCGGCATGCCGGGATCGCGCGCGCCATGGCGGCAGCCGGCGCCGATCATGCGTTGTTGGTCACTGTCAATAATCTCGGCAACGCGCCGCGGTGGATGACAAGTTGGCCGGGCACCGCGCAGGCCTTGCTGCTTTTCCGGCCAGACGAAGCAATGCTCATGTTCATCGAGCACTACAATCACCTGCCGCTGGCGCGCGAGATGGCGCGCGAGACCGAGGTGCGGTGGGGCGAGAACAGAGGATTGCTGTGCGTCGCCGAGGAACTGCGGCGGCGCGGGGCTCGCCGGGTCGGCATCATCGGGCCGCTGGGTGGTCCCGCATGGAAGGCGCTGGAGCAGACATTCGACCTGGTCAGTCTCGAGGAGGATTATGTCGACCTGCGCCTTGTCAAATCCGAAGAGGAAATTGCCTGGTTGCGCATCGGCGCCGCGATGAGCGATGCCGGGATGGCGGCGCTGGTCGGCGGCACCACGGCAGGTATGACCGAGTACGCGCTTGGCAGCCTGATCGAGCAGGCCTTCGTCGGGATCGGCGGCACCAGCGTGATCCATTACCTTGGCATCACCTGCATGGATGACCCCAAAAACTATGTGCCGTGTCAGTTTGCATCGCGCCGCAAGGTGTGCAGCGGCGATGTCGTGTTCTGCGAGCTTACGGCTGCGTGGTGGGATTATGGCGGGCAGGTGCTGCGCGGCTTCTGCGTCGATGCCGAGCCGACCCCGCTCTATCGCGATCTCCAGACTACCGCGGTTGCTGCCTTTGAGGCGATCACCGACGCGATCCGTCCCGGCGTGGCGCCGCAAACCCTCGTCGAAGCGTCGGGCCTTATAGAGGCGGCGGGCTTCACCACCTGCGATGATCTCGTGCACGGGTTTGGAGGCGGCTATCTGCCGCCTGTCCTCGGTTCTGCAAGCCGCCCGGCCGGAAAGCTGCCAGCCTCGCCGTTGCGCGAAAACATGTGCCTCGTCGTTCAGCCCGAATGTCGTTACCCGCGATTACAAGGCGGGTGTCCAGTTCGGCGAACTCGGCCGCGTCACCCCGACTGGCTTCGAATTGCTCCACCGCACGCCACGTGGCCTGTTCCGCGCCGGCCAGATGATCTGACAGCGCGCCCGCGTCCCTCTGCCCGCGGTGCCCTTGGCACGGCAAACCAGGATTACCGCGGCAGATCGCCCGCCTCGAGCTCGGCGCGCCTGACGTACCAGGCGATCAGACCGGGTGGCAAAAACCCTTCGCCGACCAGTTTCGCCGCCGCATCTGCAACGCAGGCGACGTAAGCGCTCCGCCCAAATGCTTCGCCCGGCTTGACGAGACCGAGCCGCGTCCACGCTTGTTGGAGTGTTTCGCGGCGATCGCGCACGCCGTTGTTGTTCATATCCACAAGCTGCCCATGGCCGTCGATCGGCTCAAGGTTCGCACCGTCGAAAGCCGCGAACGCGGTTTCCTGGAAGCCCCGACGGGATGCCTCATGGATCGTTGGAAAAACGTAGCGCTCGCCGAGCGGACACGCGATTTCCGGCAGGGCAAGTGCGGGATAGCGGCTCTTGCCGTCGCGCTCGCCGCCGGCAATCTCGGGCAGATCGGAATGGGTCGATGGCGGCGCCACTCCGCGAGCGACCCATCGATCCAGCATATCGATGGCCGATTCCATCAAGCCGCCGAGATCGAGCGTTTCCGGCACGAGGTCGGGCAGCGAGGTCTGTCCGGCATCGAAATGGCTGACGCCCCGGATTCTCGTACATGCGGTGGCGGTCGCCGAGGCCTTTTTGCGCAAGCAGGAGCGCGTTCTCGCGCTTGAGCTTGAGGAACTCGCCGGTCTCGCCAAGGTAAAGCGCGTGCGAAAGGTCGATCTGCGGCACGAAACGCTCAGCATCCGCCCCGGCGAACAGCACATCCTTGCCGTCAACCTTGAGGATCGGCAGCCACATACCGCCGCCGGCATCATCAAGCAGGAACCCGTCGAACAGCCGTCTGCCATCGAGACCCGTGTTGGCGCCAGGCTGATATTGGACGTGCCGCCCCATCATCGATCCGGCAGAGAAGCCGTAGAAATACCGGCGCGTCGTGTCACGGCCGAACCGCGCCCGCACCATGTTCTCTGCAACGGCGGTAAAGCCGGCAATGAAGCCGGCGTGGGAACTCAGGTTGTTCTTCGGGAGCACGGTGCCGTCGTCGAGCGTCACCACGACGTCGCCGCCGACGATATTGGACGCGCGCAAAGTGTGAGCGACCGCGTAGCCGCGATCGATCATCAGTCCGACATAGCGATTGAGGTCAGCGAGGGGATTGAAGTCGGCATTCGCATGCCGCGGGATCAAGGTACCGACTGCCCCGTAAGGGCCGGCGCCATGGGCGGTGACGAACAGCTTGCCGTTCCAGTCGCCATTATCGAGCGGAAGGAACAGCGACATTCCATGGCCTGTCGCCCCCTCGTATCGCCCCACCCCCGCAAAGCGCGGGCCGTTATTCCCGGACTGGGTGAAAACAAGGTCTGGCGCGTCATTGAAATAACCAAGACGTGGCCCCTGCTTCACGGCGAAGCCCGCAACCGTGCCGCTGATTCGCAATTCGAGGCGCCGGAAGGGCCTTCCCTTGAGATTGAATACGATTTCATCGGAGACGATGAGGCACTTATCCGGCCCGACCAGTTTGCCGCCGACTTGCTGCTTGGCTGGCAGGAACTCATCGCATGAGGCAGCGGCCGATTTCCCGCCGTCTTCGCGCGATTGGGCAAGGGTTGGTTGAGGCGATAGCGCGCCCATGAGGACGGCCGCTGCGATCATGGCCGAGCGAATGCAATGCGACCCGCCATCCATGTGCCGCGAAAATGCGTTTGCCATTACCCCTCCTTGCCGCGCGCTGAAGACGGCGAATCTCCACGCCGTGCTTCCGCGTGAGATGTCGATTGCCGGTTAACAAGCGCGCACCAGACCCTTTGATTATTGCTTTGCGGAATTTGGCAATCAAGGTAGCCGGACGCTGGCCCGATCGGCCGTCGCCGACCGCACGAGCCATTCCCCGGTACGGGGATAAGGGCGCGAACCGTAAGAAGAACTTTTCCTTGGACTATTTTTTTGCCGCAATCGACCTGTACATGTCACAGCGAGTTGGGGGACTTGGGGTGAGGCGGGGTGAAACGGGGGGTTAAGCTTAACGCAACACATGCGCGTGGCCGGGGCGGTAGAGTATCGCCTCGCACCGATCGCCGCTTGTTGTTTGCATCGATCGCGGCGCTGACCGTAGGGTTTGCGCTTGAGAATTCAGGCCGTGTTTCCGGGTGTTTCGGCATCGGAAACGACGGATTGGACGAGTTTTGACGCGTGGACGTCCTCTGCGCCCGAGAGCGCGAATGGCGGTGGGTTCCGTCTCGCAAGCGTGGAACCCGCGGCCGTGGAACCCGCGGCTTTTGTCTCAACAGATTCGTTCGATCAGCGCTTTGCCAGCGCGGTCGATTGGCCGGATGACCGCCCGTCGGAAGGGGCGGCGCTTACGGACGGCATTTTCCCATCTGCGCCCACGCCCGATTGGGGGGGACGTGCTGACGCCCGGCGCGCCGGGGGACCATCCAACTCACCCTTGCCACGGGCGGCATCGGCATCACCGCCGGCAAGTGCCGGCAAAAGGGTTAGGCTTGCCGATCTTCCTCCGGATTCCAGTCAGCCCACCGCTCCCTCGACCGAGGAAGACGATCACACAGCGATTTACGACATTTCCGCGCACGTCGTCTATTTGCCCAATGGGCAGAGATTGGAAGCGCACTCGGGTCTGGGAGGGTACCTCGACGACCCTCGTTACATACACGAGAAGGATCGTGGGCCAACGCCGCCGAATGTCTATGACCTGACGTTGCGCGAGCAGCTTTTCCACGGCGTGCGCGCCATTCGCCTCAATCCGGTCGGCGGCGGCAACATGTACGGTCGCGATGGCATTCTTGCACACACCTTTATGCTCGGACCCAACGGACAGTCGAACGGATGCGTCTCCTTCCGCGACTACCCGGCCTTCCTCAATGCCTACCTGAACGGCGAGATCAACCGGCTTGTCGTCGTCGAGCACCTCGCAAGCAAGCCGAATTCCAAAACCGCTTCGGGATGGATTCCTGAGAGCATCAAAGCGCTCTTCCGACGCTCCTGAGGTGTCGTGCAATGTTGCGGGATGACCCAAAGCTTCGTTAAAACTTCCCGCGAAAACAACTGCTCCAAGACCCGGCACAAATCAGCAACTTTGGTGCGGCGAACGGCCCTGCAACCGATTCGGTTATTTTCGCGGGCACCTTAATGCGCCGGCTCCTTCGCAGGAACGTTTTGTCCGAGCCAATCGACAATGACTTGAGCGATCTCGTCGCTGTTCTTTTCCATCATCATCATATGCCCGTTCCCGTGAATGCCGATGTCGGCCAATTTCACGAAAGACACGTTCACCCCTGCTTGCCGGAGATAAGCCACTGTACAGTGGCTATAGGGAGCATAAAAGGAAGCCTCGGCAGCGAGATAGATGATGGGTCGGTCGCCGACGGCCACCAGCTTGCGCGCGGGTTCCTTCTGGCGCCAGCACTTCACAAGGCCAGGCGCATCCGCGGCTCCCTGCTGCACGAATTCAAGCGGTGAGTCCGGCGCGACCGCCGGCGTATAGGCCAGCGGCGTGTCGGTGAGGCCATATCTTTTCAGCCTCGGATCGTCTCGAAAGAGGTCGGTACCTCCTACTTTCGTCGCATTTTCGAACACCATGCCAAAGCGGGCCTCGCCGGGCACGACCACGTCGTGAACTGGCGGCCCGGAGGGGCTCCGCGCCGACGATGGCCTTGACCAGCGTCGGGCGAGCCTGGGCGAGCGGCCAAGCATACTGCCCTGATTGAGAGTGCACCAGCACGATCGACGCGCCGATCCTATCGAGAAGAGCCGCCAGCGCGTCGATGTTCATCCGCGACTGCGCTTCCCGGTTCTCCATCGAGGCAACGTTGGAGGCGATATAATTGTCGAAGCTCGGATCGCCCGGCTCCGCCCTTCCCGGCCATTGGGTATGCAGCTTCGCTTGTGGCCACAGCCCGTATTTCTCGCTCGTTGAAAATCTCTGCATGATGTATTCGCGAGTCATCGCCCGCGATGGGCCATAGAGATCAAGATAGGCTGAACGGCCGCGCGCGACCTGGTCGACGATGTAAACGGCATAGCCGTGCCGCAGGAAGTACGTGGCCCAACCTTCACGTCCGTCCGGCGTGCTGATCCAGCCACTCCCAGTCTGTCCGCCGCCATGAACCATGACGATCGGATAAGGATGCGTCTGCCGTTCCGGAATCTGGAATTCGACAAATGCCTGCCCGATCATAGGCAGGTCACCATGGCTGGCGACGTACTTGCCGCCGACATAGAAATTGCCCTGCTGCGCGATGGCAAGGCTTTCGCCAACCGCGTGGGTGCTCGCGCAGGTGAGACAAGAACCCATAAGAAGAATCGCCGCCGCACTCATCGAGGCGGTTCTGGCCGAGAGACGAACGTGGGTCATATTTGTCCCCAATGATGCGCAAACCTTCAACGGCCGCCAAGAATTGCGGCGCGCGTTGCCGGTTCGCGAACAATGACGGACCCTACGCCGTCTATCAAAGATCTACCACAGGTTCGCGCAACTCCGGGACATTTGCGACGCGGTCTGGCGAGACGTGTCAACCAAGCAGCTTTCGGCACGTTCAGCGGCTGCAATACCGATGCCGATTTCCTGATGCAACGCGATGTTTGATGCGATAAATATCTCCCGAGGCCATCCGAACACCATTCAATTCGTGGCAGGTGAGTTTTGCGTTACGAACCTGGCACCGGCGCATTGCTGGAGCATACGGGAGAGCGGCGACGGCGTCTGCTGATCGTCCGCATCACCCATTGGATCGTCGTGCTGAGCGTGGCGACGCTGCTTTTCAGCGGCACCGGCATCCTCATTTCTCATCCGCGGCTGTATTGGGGCGAAGTTGGAAACCTCGGCACGCAGTCGCTGATCGATCTTCCCATTCCTTTCGTCATCGGTCCCTCGGTGTGGAATTGGCCGATCCATTTTTTGGGCGCCTGGGCTTTGGTGCTGGCGGGCGCTTCCTACGTTCTCGGTGGCTTCGTCACGCGGCACTTCCGCAACGATCTCGTTCCGGCCAAGGCGGATTTGCGTTGGCGTTCGATCATGCACGTGATCTCGGAACATCTGCGCTGGAAGCGTGCCGACGACACGTGGACCTATAATGTCGTGCAGCGCCTCACTTACCTCGCCGTCGTTTTCGTGATCTTCCCGGCGATCATTTTGACCGGCCTCGCCATGTCGTTCGGTGTCACCTCGGTGTTCCCGATCCTGGCGACCGGGTTGGGAGGCCATCAATCGGCACGTACGCTGCACTTTGTCTTTGCCGGCCTGCTCGTGATGTTTCTGATCGTCCACATGATGATGCTCTGCCTGGTCGGATTCGGCAGCCATTTGCGGGCGATGATAACCGGATATGTGCCTCGACGGAGCCCTCGATGATCGGCCTTCTCACGCGTCGTAGTCTCGTCGCGGCTGGCTTGGCGACGGCCGGCGGATCGGGCCTTGGTGCCGCCGCTTATTTCGCTGGTCGTCACGGTCTCGTTCCACCCGATTACGCCGGAGTTTTGGGCATCGGGGACACGCTCACTTACGCCAGCCAACGCCTGCTGACCTCGGGGAATTCTCTGGCTCGCGAATTCGAGCGCAGCGAGATTTCCAAATCGGCGCCGGTGAACGGCCCTTCCCCTTTGGAAGAAGTCTTACCTGGCTTTGCTCGCAGAAGATTTCAAAAGCTGGCGCCTGGAGGTCGAGGGACTGGTCGCGCGACCTGCATCGCTATCCCTCGAGGACCTGAAAGGCCTGCCGGCCGAGAACCACATTATGTTGCACGCCTGCGAGGAAGGCTGGTCCTACATTGCGGAATGGACCGGCACGCGGCTCTCCCACCTGCTCGATCTCGCAGGGACCCGACCGGAGGCAAGGTACGTCGTCTTCATTCCCTTCCCGAATCCCAGCCAAAGTACCGGCGTCGTTCGCGTGTTGTGGGACACCATCGACATGGCGGACGCTCTTCATCCACAGACGCTTCTTGCCTACGGCATGAACGGCGACGCGTTGCCGGCGGATCATGGCGCTCCCGTGCGCCTCCGTCTCGGTCGCCACCTCGGTTACAAGAACACCAAATATCTCTCTCGGATCGTCGTCACCGATCGCATGGATTACTATCGTAAGAGCCGCAACACTTGGTATGGCGGCATTTGAACCGCTATCACCAATCGATCTGGAACGCCGCTACTTCAATAAGAGATGCGAAACTTGCCTCGCGCACCGGTGTCGCAAATTGCCGATCCGTGCCCTCCCGGCTCTGTCGCACCTTCGCAGGTCATGACAACGCCGCTTTCCCCCGTCGCGTGGATGACCGTGGCGCGGCCGCTGCCGTAACCCGGGACAGCCCCGACATGAGCGCCGGCAAACCCGGCCGCGGAGTTTTCCGTGACCCGGTACTCGCCACGCAAAATCTCGCCATCGGGCATGGTGATCTTGACCTTTCGATTGCCAATGCCCTGCCCAACAAACTCGACTTTCGGTCGACCAAAAAGCTGGGCGACATCGTCGAGCGCATAAACGTTGGCAGTATCGGAGAAGTAGAAACGATCGGAGAGAGGTTGATCGGAAATGACGGCGTGCTCCCCGCACCCGGTCAGCACGCTAGTCAAAATCACGAACAACGCGATCCCTAGCCGTGGCACCACCCAACCCCCCATCACCAGCGGGAAGCCTACAACCGCAGCGACGGGCTTTCAATCCGTCATATTCAAGGAATTGGAACCTCCTTGCCATGCGCCCCCGGAATGGGAGACGGAGTGGACACGGTCCGCATGCGCAAGGGCAAGCCGAAGCCGGCCACACGGGAGGGCTGTCTCGCTTCTGTGTGGCAAAAAAGGACGGACAGGTCAGGCCTGCGACGTCTCGCGGGCACGCGTGAAGGCAAGGCCTGCGCGCGACGGCGCGATCATCTGAAAGACCTCGTCGATTACCGCGTAATCCATGTATCCGAGACGCGCGATCGGCCGCGCACGGCAAATATCGACCATTCCGTCGACGATCAGCGCGTCGGCGATGTGAACTCCGACCACGCGGCCGAAAGTCACGTGGTTTGCTTGCCCGGAACGCGCGCGCGGCAGTTCCAGCCTTTGCAGGAAGACGCATTCAAGATGAACGGGCGACGACTTGACCCGGGGCGCCTTGACGAGGCGTGAGGGGAGCCATTCGAGACCGGCCGCTTCGAATTCGTTGTCGCCGCGAGGCAGCGTCGCCGCCGTCTTGTTCATAGGCGCCCGCAAGGCAAAGGTCGCGAGATTGACGACAAAGCCGCCGCCGTCTTCGGCGCCATGGGCGGCGTCCTTGGGCGTCCCGTCCTCGCGTGCGCTGGAGGCGAACATGACGCAGGGCGGGTCCGAAGCGACCGCATTGAACATGCTGTAGGGCGCCAGATTGAGGCGCCCCTCGCCATCGATCGATGAAATCCAGCCGATTGGGCGCGGCACGATCAAAGCTTTGAAGGGATCGTGCTTGAGGCCGTGGTTGCGCCGCTCCGGCTCGTAAAACATGCCCCTCAGTCCTCGATAATGATTGCGCGTACCGGAGAGGCCTCGACGCCGATGATTTTCAACGGCAGCGCGACGAGTGTCACCCGGCGGCGGCTGACGGCGCCGAGGTTTTTCAGTGCCGGCATGGTGAGGATACCGAGGCTCGTGCAGCTTGCGCGACGTGCTGCCGTGCGGCGGTTCGCCGGGCGGCTTGGCGCCGTGATAGAAATCGAAGCCGACGATCGCGACGCGCTTGTCGTGGAACCAGGCAATAACGCCGTCGCTCAGGTAGGGCGCGGTTGCCATCCACTCTGCCGAGCCGTCGAACCGCGCGTCGTTGATGTCGGTGCGCAGCAGCACCCGGTCGCCATCCCGGATGCTCTCGCCGACGGAATTTTCGAGGTCGTCGGCGGTGATGCCTCCCGCGGGAACGCGGTGACGGACATCGGCAACGACCGCAGGCCCGATGAACAGGTCGAGCGGCAGGTCATGAATTTCGTTCCCGCCCCGGACCATGTGCGAAGGAGCATCGACATGCGTTCCGGCGTGCAGACGCATATGGGTGCCGCGCACGATTTGACCGAGGCCGCCCGGATAATCCTTGATGACCTCGATCTCGAACTGCATGTCCTTGGTGAAGCCTTCATAGCTGCGCATTCGGTAAGTCGAAGCGTCAAGCTCGTGGCTGATGTCGATCACCGATCGGCTGCGCAGCGCGCGTTCCAGTTCGCCTTCACGGCTTGCGGGGGAGGCCGCGCGCTCCGGGGATAGCAAGGCATTACTACTCATTCGCGCCTCCCGATTTCCGTCCTGGAGCGGACGCGCTCAGCCTCAATCGCCTC
The DNA here is from genome assembly GCA_963844635.1 of uncultured Alphaproteobacteria bacterium. GTDB lineage: Bacteria > Pseudomonadota > Alphaproteobacteria > Rhizobiales > Xanthobacteraceae > JAJPKK01. Next base: position 41,928 of record CAWJPD010000003.1, on the reverse strand, counting down.
CTGCTCGGTTTTTTCGCATCCGCCGCGGACTGCGCTCGACGACCGATGCGCGGTGACTTTGCGCGTGATCTTAGTCCGAGTCAGCAATTTTCGAGATCGTGCGCTAATTTCCTTCCGCGGGCGCGTGCGCCAGCAGTTCCAATAGGCGGCGAATTTCACGATGCTGTGCAGCCTGAGCGTCGACCCATTCACGAATCAGTTGCTGCTCGCTGCGCATGTGGTGAACGAGGCCCTGGATTGCCTCGGCAAGGTTTGCCATTGCGCCGGTCGCCGCCTTGTTGGACCCGCTGTCGGCGATGGTGTCGCGGAGCCGATCGATGGCTGCCTGGAGTTCGAGAGGCGGCCCAGCGACCGGCATGGGACCGACGATCTGAGTCTCCTCCCCGAGATCGCGTACGGTGGTGGCGAGCCAGTCCTCAAGATCGGTGTAGAACCGGTTCTGTGCTTGGCTGGTCTGGAGATCGAGGAAGCCGAGCACGAGCGACCCGGCCAAGCCGAACAGCGATGACGAGAACGAAATCCCCATGCCGCCCAGCGGAGCGGCAAGTCCCTCCTTGAGGGATTCGAACATGGCGCCGGCATCGCCGCCGACCTTCAAGCCTTCGATGACTTTGCCGACCGAACCCACCGTCTCGATCAGGCCCCAGAACGTGCCGAGCAGCCCAAGGAAGATCAAGAGACCCGTCATGTAGCGCGATATGTCGCGTGCCTCGTCGAGGCGTGTGCCAACGGAGTCAAGAAGGCTCTGCATCGTCTGCGAGGAGATCGACATGCGCCCGCCGCGATCGCCCAGGATGGCCGCCATCGGCGCCAGCAGGACGGGAGGGCGTTCGACGGCGAGGCCTGGGTCGGCGAGGCGGAAGCTGTTGACCCAGGCAATTTCCGGGAACAGCCGGACCACTTGGCGAAAGGCCAGCACGATGCCAATCAGCAGGACGAGGATGATCAGCGTATTCAACCCGGGATTGGCGAGAAAGGCTGCCCATATCTGACGGTAGAGGATGACGACCAGCAACAACCCCAGCACGACGAACACGAGCATGCGCACCAGGAAAATCCGGGGCGACGACACTTTGAACGGATCGATATCGAGTTCGGGCCGCAACATGGACCTGTGCCGGAAACACTCGCCTCAGAGCGAAGTCCCTCGAGGAGAAACCATCCGAGGGGTCTCCCCCCGAGACGGACGAACGAGGATAGGCCGATGTGTTTCGGACCATCCGAGCTCAGGAGCACTAGCTCACAATATGGCATAGTTCAGACGAACATCGATACGGCGGCAGCAAGACGGTGTTCATAAGTTTGCGCGCGTGACATTGCTGTCACGGCTTGGCTTCACGCAACGTCCGGATCAGCTCGGCGTGCAGGAACTCGTTACCTGCAACGATCTGTTTTTTCGCAAAAATGGCGTCGCCGCCGTCGAGGTCGGTTGCATAGCCACCGGCCTCGCGCACCATCAGGATGCCGGCGGCCATGTCCCAGGGAGAAAGATCGCGTTCCCAATATGCGTCGAAGCGGCCCGCTGCCACCCAGGCGAGATCGAGCGCGGCGGCGCCAAATCGGCGCAAACCCGCGACTTGCTCCTGAACGGCGGAGAACTCCTTGCCGAAGAGGCGAAGATCGCCGCGGCCGAAATGCGGCAGTCCACAGGCAACGACCGCCTCCGACATCCGTCTTCGCGCCGCGACCCGCAATCGCTGGTCGTTCATGAACGCGCCCTTGCCGCGCTCCGCGGTGAACAGCTCTTCGTTCGCCGGATTGTAGATCACGCCGGCGACGATGACGCCGTCGCGTTCGAGCCCGATCGAGATCGCAAATTGTGGGATGCCATGAAGAAAATTGGTGGTCCCGTCGAGCGGATCGACGATCCAGCAGTGAGATTTATCGTCCCCCTGCTGCCGGCCGCCTTCCTCGCCGAGAAAACCATAGCCCGGCCGCGCTTTGGTGAGCTCGGCGCGCAAGATTTCCTCGGTTCGGCGGTCTGCCGCGGTGACGAAATTGGCCGGGCCTTTCAACGAGACCTGGAGATGCTCGACTTCGCCGAAATCCCGTTTGAGGCTGCGGCCGGCCTTGCGGGCGGCCGCGGTCATGACGTTTAGGAGGGCGGAACGAAGCATCTACTCACGGCGGCGATCAAGATCCGGCAACGACGCCGGAGCAACCGTGGTGTGCATGGGACGCGGCGAGGCGTCAAGGCAGTCGGGCATCGCCGAAATCGCGCCGCATCCAACAAGGAACGAACTCGGCCTAAGCCGCGCGGCGTCCCGGCCGTGCCACAGGAGTGCCGCGTTCAGGATCGTGCCGGCAGGACAGCGAGCCACGGCCGCGCCGCCTGCTCGGCTGCCGCACGCACATCCGGCGTCTGTTGTGCCGCAAACTGATCGAGATAGGGGTCGCTGTTGCCGCCCGCCTTGGCGATCAGGTGCCACTTGATGGCGCCCACCGGGTTCGACGGCATCCCGCGCCCGAGGCTCAGGATGCGAGCGAGCCGGTTCTGGGCGATCGGACTGCCGCGCAAGGCGGCCTTGCGGAACAACGCTGCGGCCTTGGCCTCGTCCTTGGTGACGCCAACGCCGTTAAAAAGGGCAATGGCGTATTCGACCTCGGCGTCGGGATGTTCGGCAAGTGCCGCAGCCGCCAACAGCCGCGCCGCCTCGACCGGGTCTTTGTTGACGCCTCGCCCATCCTTGTAAAGGGTGGCGAGCGCGTATTGCGCTTCGGCGTTGCCGGCTCGCGAAGCAATCCGGAACAGTTCGGCGGCACGGGCGAAATCCTGCGGAAACTGGCGGCCTTCGAGATAGAGCAGGCCGAGGTCGTAGGCGGCGGCGGAATGACCGAGCTTGGCGGCTGCGGCGAGAAGGCGGGCGGCTTCCGCCCGGTCCTGCATCCCCGCGCGTCCGGTGATATTAAAAATCGCCAGCGCGAACATCGAATCGCGATCGCCACGCTCGGCAGCGATCCGGTACCATTGTGCCGCCTTGGCGTCGTCCTGAACGACCCCAAGCCCATTGGCATAGAGTTCGCCGAGCAGAGTCATCGCCCGAGGATCGCTTGTTTCATCGATCCGGCGCGTCGCCTCGGAGAAGGCGGTCAGGAAGTACCCGCGCTGGTAAGCCCCATAGGCGAGGTCGGGTTCGTTGCCCGGTTTCGGCGCCGGCGTGATCGCGGCGGTGGTGAGGGGCGGCTTCGAAGCGGTCGGCGCGCGCGGCCGGACAGGTATGGTGGTTGCGGCCGCGGCCGGACGAACGGTGGCCGGTGGCCGGGAAGCGGGCGCGTCGCCGGGAGTTTGCGCATTGAGTGGCGTTGAGAGGATGCCGGCAGTGATGACAGCTGCGGCATAGGTCCGCAGGAAGGTCATGCGGCCGCCTCCTTGATGGCAAGTCCGGCATCGGCCGCGGCAGCCTCGAGGCCGCGCGGGTCGCGAAACAGGGCGTCACCCATGGCGATGAAATCGGCGCCAGCCCGCGCCAACGCGGCAAGCTGGTCGAACGCATCCGCATAGGCGACACATGGGGTTTCGAACAGCTCCGACCACCAGGCGACCCGCTCGCGGACCGCTTCAAACGGCGGCCGACTCCCGCGTGCGTCGGGCTCGCCGAACATCACGTAATCGGCGCCCGCCTCTGCCGCGACCATGGCATCATGCCGGCTGCGCAGCCCACCTGCGCCGGCGATGTAGTTCGGTTTGAGCTGGGGCAGTGAGGCCTTGATGGCCTCCGGTCCGGCGAGATGGGCTCCGTCGGCATGGGTGCGGGTCACGAGATCGGGGCGGCCGTCGAGAAGCACCGCTGCGCCCGCGTCCTGCACCAGTGTGGCAAATTGCACAGCCGTGTCGATCACGTCATCGCCGCGCGCCGCATCGATCGGCAGCAGAACGGCAGCTGTCGTGCCGATACGTAACGCTGCGCCGAGTTCTGCAGCCAAGTCTCGTCCCGGCCAAGGCTCACCGCTGCATGCCGGAGCAAGGAGGTAAAGGCGTCGAGGCGACATGATTCCCGATCGTGAGGTTAGGCTCCCCGCAAAAATAACTGAATCATCCCGATGGCAGTTCGCCGCATCAGCCGTCTGATTTCTGCCGGGGGTCCAAGCAGTTATTTTCCCGGGCACCCTTAGCCGCTCGTCGATGATGTCTTTTTTAGGCAAATTGGCGGCATCCGATCGTTGGGGCAGCCGGACGACTTTCCCCACGATAATGTAAATGATTCGTTGCGAAGGCGCCGCGGCGAGGCGCGAAGAGCGGTTCGAGCGCGGGATGCGTTCAGCTCTCATCGCCTCCCGCTTCGTTCTCTTTGATTTTGCGCATGATCTTTGTCCGAAAAGTCTGCGACTTTTCGGGATAATGCGCAGCGCTGCGGCAATGAAGCGCGATTTTCCTCGCGTGCGATCGCGGCGGCAGCCGCCGGCCCGTCGGCTCGGCAGATGGCTGGCAAGGGTCAGCGCACCGTGGACTTGGAGAACGGGTCGCGTTCGTCGTGGATCGCTTGCCGCTCAGTTCTCCCTTTGATCTTGCCCATGATCTTTGTCCGAAAAGTCTGCGACTTTTCGGGATCATGCGCTTAGCGCTTCCCTTCATCGCCGCACACCGGCAAAATCACGCTCGTCACGCCCCCGCCCGGCTGCCAGCACCCGCGCCCTATTGGAGGACCGATGATCGAAGTGCCGATCACGATTGCATGTGGAAATTACGACCGCACGCGCGCGATCATGGACGGCCGCGTCCGCGTTGAAGGGTGCGCCGTCACCTATTTGCCGCTCTATCCCGAGGAAATCTTCTTTCGCGCCTTCCGCTATCAAGAGTTCGATGTCAGCGAGTTGTCGTTCAGCAGCTACCTGCGCACCGTGGCGGACGGCAGCGCGGCCTATATGGGGATTCCCGCTTTCGTGTCGCGCACCTTCCGCCATTCCGGGATCTATGTCCGCGCCGATGCCGGCATCAACACGCCTGCGGATTTGCGCGGCAAGCGTGTCGGAGTTCCGGAATACCAGATCACCGCGGTGGTGTGGATGCGTGGCCTCATGCAGCATGAATACGGTGTCACGCCCGCGGACATTCACTGGCGCAGCGGCGGCCAGGAAGAGCCGGGCCGGCACGAGCGCACGCCGCTCAAGCCCATTCCCGGCCTCGACCTCACCGAGATCGGCGAGACCCAGACTTTGGTCGGCATGCTCCGCGACGGGGAACTGGACGCGCTGTTCACGGCCCGTGCGCCCAGTTCATTTCTCGCGGGCGAACCGCATATCCACCGTCTTTTTGCGAACACGCGCGAGGCGGAGCTCGCATATTTCAGAAAGACCCGGCTGTTCCCGATCATGCATCTCGTCGGCATCCGCAAGACGCTGCTCGCGCAATATCCATGGCTCGCGACCAGTGTGTACAAGGCATTTTGTGAAGCGAAGGCGCTCGCCATGACGGACCTGCGCGACGTCAATGCCCTGATGGTGACGCTGCCTTTCCTCGAGTCCGAAACCCTCGCCACCATGGCGGCGATGGGTCCCGATTATTGGAGTTATGGCGTCGCGGAGAATATTGCCGAAATCAAGGCGCTTACCGGATACGCCCATGAACAGGGCCTGATCGGTCGCAAACCCGCAGTCGAAGAGCTGTTCGCCCCGTCGGTTTTCGAACTGTCGCGGGTGTGAACCGGCACGTCGGCCGCGATTGACACCCGACACTCACGCGAAGACTCGGGCTCAGGCTGCGTTTTGGCTCTGCTCCGTCACGGCTTTCGCTTGTAGAAGCCCGTGAAGGTCACCGCGACACTGCCGCACGAGCCGTTATCTTCGACGATCAGGAGGGTGTCGGCGCGTTGCATGCGAACCTGGCATTCGTCGTCGTTCTTGCCGAAAGGCTTGGTGCCGTCGTCGGCAAAGGCGATGGTCGCGCCCGCCGGCATTACCTGAGCCTGCATTGCGCCGGTGTGCTCGTTTCGCGATCCCGGATAGGCCTGAAATCCCAAAATCGCGAGCTTGCCCTTCTCGCCAGGTTCGATCCTGATCTCTCCGCCTGGATGGGACCAGGTGCCGATCCAATCCTCGGTACGAGGAGTGCGCAGCGGCGCGACCGCCACGAGGCTCGCCGACGGGAACCAGCCATTGGTCCATATCTGCTGGGTCTCCTGGGGCGATTGGTGGGTCACGCAGGCAAACGGCGCGCGCAAGTTATTGGTGAGCACGAGGTCGCCAGGGGCGAGATAGGCATCGCTGCGGCACCTGTCGCCATTGGCCGGACAATATGGGCTGTCCGAAGCACCCTTGACGTAGCTGACTTTCGGCGCGCTTGACACCACCTTGGCAACGATCACCGGCTTGGTGACATCGAAATCGAGGCCGTTGCAATCGCCGCTCGCGGGCTGCGCCCGGACCTGCAAGGTCGTCACCAAGGCTGCGGAGAGGACCCCGAGGCAATGCCATGAAAGAGACCTCGGCCGGGAACTCGGGATAATCCGGGATGGACGAAAGAGTGCGGGGGCGCCGGTCATCAACATCATCCTTAAGCGTTCGGTGGGCGCGACAGATTCTACAGCCAATCGTGACCTGATCGAATCATTATTGTGCCGGCGGCCCCCGCATCCCTGTGCCAGCTGCGGAGGCGTACCCTCCATTCAGGTAAATATGGCCACCGGAGCGGACGAATCCGCACCGATGTTACGCGACTTTGGCGTACTGCGCGGGACAAGTTCGCTCATCCGCGCGGGACCCGGGATATTCGGCAGAAGCTATTCCGGCGCCGGCATTGACCGGCCCAGCGCAGTGTTGGCAGCCACCAATACAGACCCGCGGTTGTCAGTCCAGCAAGCGGAAACATCGCCGTGATCGGATCGGCCACCCAGCGCACGCCGAATACCAGGAAGCTTTCGGTCGGCGGCCCGGAATCGGGACCGCTGCTTTTCCATGCGAGCCATGTCAATGGCACAAACACAAGCGCTCCCAGCAGCAGTCCCAGCAAGCAGGTTATGAGCGCTGTCACTGGCCTCAACAAAGAGAGCAGGAACATGCAGGGGAGAAAAAGACATATCATGGTGCCATAGGATACGACACAGCCCGGGATCAGCAGGATCAGAAACCCCACCGCCAGGCTGCCGCCTTCCTGTGGGGAACTCAGCATTGCAGCGCCGATCGTGCTGAACGTCACCGACACCAGCAACGGCGCCAGGATCAGGCCGGACCAGCTGAATCGCATCCGCCGTCGCTCCACAAGTCAGCATGACGCGGCAATCACAAGGCTCGCCATTGAAATCACGATCACAGTGACATTCAAAGCCCGGTTGAAAGGCCCGGATGTTCGGCGTCGCAACGCCGCTACAAATGCTGCTTCGCCAGCCACGCCGAGATCGCATCGATGAGCGGCTCGGTGTTGTCAGTGAACAAATGGCCGGCGGCGCTGGCCGGACGGGTATCGGGCACCACCTGATAGGTGACGCTCTGTGCCAGCGATCCTTCGGCGTGTGCGGCGCTTACCAGCATATAGGGCTCGAACGGCAGCACGACGCCATCCGCCTCGTCGCGGAGCAGCAGGATCGGCTGCGGTATGCGCGGCACCCAATACGCCCCATCGGCCGCACTCGACTGCTCGTCGCGATAGGTGAGGAAATGCTGCGCCGTGACCGGTGACCGGACGCCGCCGACATAGGGCATTCTGGTTGGCAGGGTTTCCCCCGGTTTACCGGCTCGCAGAAGGCCGCGCGCGGCTGTGCCCAGCGCGTCGTAGATATCGTCGTTCTGGATGAGAATATTGCGCGACTTCCAAGGCAATCTGGCGAACGGTCCGGTGAGGATGACCGCTTTGATGGCCGGGTCCCAATTCGTCGCGGCGAAATACTCGACCTGGATGGTCCCGAGGCTATGCCCATGCAGGACGATAGTCCGATAGCCGAGTGCCTTGGCTGTCGCGACGGCGGCCTCGATGTCGTGACGCACGTCGAAGAAGTTATCAGTGTTGATATGTTCGTCATGGCCGCGTGTGCTGATCGCGAGCGCTGCGTAACCTTTGGGCGACATCGCCCGTGCGACCGCGGGAAGCGGGAGTCCGGCGAAATTGCCACCGCTGCCGTGCACCTGCACCATCATCACGGTATCAGCCGGAGGCTTGTTGTCTGGCTGCCAAAGTGCGGCGGCCATCCGATAGCCGTCGAGTGTCTTGATGGACAGGAAACTGAGCGAAGCGCCCGGGAGCGACTGCATGATATCCGGCAGGCCAGCCGGCCGCGGCGCCGCCTCGTATTCGATGCTGGCGGCGATCTGCGCAGCTGGCGCGAGCGATGGCGAAAAACTCCCAGTCGCGATGCCCAACAGAATTGCCGCAAGCCTCACGCCCATAGAATTGGATTGCATTGACAAAACCTCCTTTCAAACGGGTCTCCACCGACGCGATCGGTGCTCACGTGGACATTTCGTCGGGCACCGTTGATCGGTCCAGATTGATAGGGTCGCGGTGCGAGGAGTCCTGGTAGGTCGAATATATCTCACCCATCTTTTGTTTGGCGTGATTGTTAGACGCGTGATCCCGCAAAGTTGCAGACTTTTCGGACAAGATCATGCGCAAAATCACCGCGCATCCGTCGTCGAGCGCAGTCCGCGGCGGATGCGCAAAAAGAACCGAGCGGGAGGCGTTTTCAAGCTGAACGCATCCCGCTCTAATGAAAAAGCCGAGCCCCTTCGCCAGGGCTCGGCAATTTTCGTGCTGACGGCTTGAATGCCGCCGGGGCTTCGCGCTACTTCGCTGCTTGCGCCTTGAGGGCCGCGATTTCGGCCTCGGTGCGCAGGGTCATCGCGCCCATCTTGCTGTTGCGGTAGAGCGGCACGGTGATCTTGGTGTCCTGGCCGGGCAACTCAAGCAACGAGACGTGGCGGATTTCGGTCCCGCGAACCGGCGTATCGAAGAACGTCCATTCCTTGGTGGTGGGGTTGTAGCGGGCGATGCGGTCCGTCGTCCACATGTTGGCCCATACGTTGTGATCCTTATCGACCGCGATGTGATACGGCTGATAGCTCGGATCGGGGAACGGCACGATCGTCGTCTGCAACGTCTTGGTATCGATGCGGGCGAGCGAAGAGCCCCACGAATTGCCGACCCAAAGAATGTCGGCGTTCTTGTCGGTGCCCATGCGACGCGGACCTTCCGACCATGGCAGCGGGTTGTTGACGGTCAACTCGTTGAAGCTGTCGTAGAACGCCTTGGCCGGAGCCGGGACGCGCGCCAATTCGTCCTTGAGGGACGGCAGCACGACTTCCGAGGTCGAGTGCGTCGCTACGTCAGCCTTGCCGATGGTGTCGAAGGCCATCTGCGCCCACCAGCCGTTGCCGTCGCGGTCACCCGCGGCGCCGTAGGTCATGTTGGTGCCCTTGGTGTTCTGATAGGGCGTCTTCGATTTGAAGTCGGTGAACTTCTCGCTCACCGGATCGAACATCACGACGCCGTCCGGTGCCGAGGCCCAGATGTTGACCCTTGCCGTCCACGTCCATGGTGACGGCGCCGCCGAGCGGCGACATCGGAGGCGGCGTCTCATAGACCTTGAACGTGTCGGTCTTGGTCTCGAGCTTGCCGAGGCTGCGGCGGCCCGGGTTGAGATCGAACCAGAGATCGCCATTGGCATCGCGGGTGAGGCCGTGGGCGGTCGAGGCGCCTCGGCCGTCGAAGCGGTCGTACTTTCAGGTACTTCGACTTCGCCGCTGGTCGGATTGACCTCGCCGATACTGACGAACCGGTTCGCCGCATTGACGGTGTAATAGAGCTTGCCGTCGAGACCCATGTTGCCGTCATGGGGCAACTGGCCGATGCGGGAGGTGACACCCAGGTTCCAATCGGAGCCGTCATTGGTGTTGTACTTGACCCCGAAGGTCGCAATACCGGAATCCGGATTGAGCGGAACATCATAGGTCTTCCACATCACCCGCGCGGCCTCGCCGGTCGGTCGCGGACGATCCTTGAACTTCATCGAGGTCTCGCCGGGGCCACGTGCTCTGGCGAGGTAGGCCGCAAGTTCCTTCTGGTTGTACTTGATGATCTGGTTGACCTTGGCGTTCGGTCCGGGAAGCTGCGGAATGGTCTCCATATAGTTGATGACTTTGTTCCAGCCGGCCTCGTCGAACTTGAACTGCAACGGGTAGCCCGGGGTGTGGCAGCCAGTGCATTGGTTGTGGAAGATGCGCTTGATGTTGGCGTCAGCTTCGGTTTCTTCCGGCAGGGCTGCTGCGAGCATTTCGGGCGGCAACTGACGGACGCGCTGTTCCGGATCGGTGATGGAGGCAAGCTTGAAGTCCTGGTGCCGGGTGACGGTCAGGTCAACATTGCCCTTGGCGGTCTCGAAGCCCAGCGCCTGCGCCCACACGGCGTAATTGCCGTCTTCCATGGCGGGGAAGTAATACTCGCCGTTCTGGTCGGTGTAGACGCTCGTCTGAACGGTCGACCCCGCCTTCTGGGCGGTGACCAGCACGCCTTCCATCTTCTGGCCCGCCGGCGAAGTGATCGTACCGGCCAAGATCTGATCGGCCGAGGCCGTTGCCGGGGCTAATGCCGCGGCTGCTGCGAAAGCGGCAACGCCCGCCAGTAACTGTGCTCGTGGTGTCATAAGCAATCCCCTTATCGCGGTTGATGGGGCCTCCGGGGTCCGTCGCCTTTGCCCGAGCGGGCGGATCGACTGCCCCAGATTGTTGGTTATTTTGTCGCACGATACGACCAGCTATTCCCCGAGGGAAGGGGGGGAAGAAGAAATCTGCATGGTTGTTCCAGATCAGGTTTGGGGCCACGGCGTTGACCGGGAGGCCCCGTCCGCAGCGAATTTCGACGGTTCGCACCCTCGAGCATGGGTATGCCGCCGGGCACGGCGCGCGCGGCAGGACGGCCAATCCTGGTGTAGAGTGGCCGGGTGGGCGCGCGCGAAAGCAGGCACCCTTCTGCAACTCTCAAATCACCAAGGGGGCTCGCATGCACAGGCGGCCGGGTTTGCTTTTTCTCTCGTTGATGTCAGCGACGGCGGCAATGCCTGCCTTGGGGCAGGAAACGGCGCCGGTGGTCAAGGCCGGAGTTGCCACGTTGGATGGGACGTCGGTCCCGGACTTCTCCGGCTTTTGGGCGCACCCCTACAACCCGGGTTTGGAGCCGCCGGCATCCGGCCCCGGCCCCGTGCGCCGCGTCGCCACGCGCGGACGATTGATCGGGGACGTCACCAATCCGATCCTCAAGCCACAGGCGGCGGCGGCCGTCAAACAGCACAACGACATGGAAATGAGCGGCGAAGCAGCGCCAATTCCGAGCAACCAATGTTGGCCTTCGGGTCTGCCCTACATCTTTTTTCAATCGGCCATGCGAATGTTGCAGCAGCCGGACCAAGTCCATTTCCTTTATCTGCGAGACCACGAAGTGCGCCACGTGCGCATGAACGAGCCTCACCCGGCCCATGTGACGCCGTCCTGGTATGGCAATTCCGTCGGCCATTACGAGGCCGACGCGCTGGTGATCGATACGGTCGGAGTCAAGACCGACCGCCCATTCGCGATGGTTGACATGTTCGGCACACCTTTCAGTCCGGCCATGCACGTGGTGGAGCGCTATCGGCTGGTCGATTACCCGGTCGCCAAGGAGGCGTTGGACCGCGCGGTCGGACATAATGCGCGAATCCCCGAGGTCGGGGTCGACGATAATTATCGCGGCAAGTGGCTGCAGCTTGTGTTGACCGTAGAGGATGACGGCGTTTTCACCACGCCGTGGTCGGCCTCAATCAGTTATGGACGCCTCACGACGCCGTGGGAGGAGCATGCCTGTTCCGAGAACCCCCACGAATATTACCCCAATGGGGACCCCAAAGTTCCCGTTGCGGGCAAACCGGATTTCTAGCGCATGATCCCGTAAAGTTGCAGACGTTTCGGACAAGATCATGCGCAAAATCAACACGCATCCGTCGTCGAGCGCAGTCCGCGGCGGGTGCGCAGAACATAAGCGAGTGAGAGGCAATTCAACCTGAACGCATCCCGCTCTGAGCGGAACCAAGTCGTATCTCCTCCGATCGTCCGGCGCCGCGCTTTGATCATTGCAATCCAGTGGTTGCTGGACCACCCGCTTTCGCGCGGTGGCGACATGAAATCGAGGCACTTGTTTCCGGCCAACGCCTTGGCGAGGCTTGCGGCGACGAGGCAAGTCTGCCGCGACGCGGTCGAGAAGGCATTCTGCAAATTCGAACTGATCTAAACCGAACGCCATCGATGCGTACCCACGCGAGGGAATGTGCACATGACGGATGAGGGACTTGGTCGCCGAGATTTCCTTAAGGGAGCGGTCGTCGGCGGCGCTGCGGCGGCCGCAACTGCCGGCAGTCTGCCTGAACCCGCGCAAGCTCAGCAGGCATCACCTCCGGCCGCAGGGGGCTATGAGTTCCTGCATAATGAAGAGGCCGCATTCGTCGAGGCGCTGGTCGACCACATGATCCCGGCCGATGAATACACGCCCAAGGGCACCGACGTCGGCGTCAATATCTACATCGATCGCGCGTTGGCAGGCGCCTGGGGCAAAGGCGATCGCCTCTATATGCAGGGGCCATGGAAGCTTGGCGTGCCCAGCCAGGGCTATCAATTGCCGCTGACGCCGGCGCAGCTCTATCGCGCCGGGATCGCGGCGACCAACGCGCATTGCCGCAAGACCTACGGCAAGACCTTTGACGCGCTCGACGAGAAACAGCGCGAGGAGGTTCTGGTCGGGCTCTCCACCGGCAAAATCACCTTCGAGGGCGGGCCGCCGGTGCGGCGTCTTCTGGACGACGGTCTACCAGACCGTGATGGAAGGCATGTTCTCCGATCCGATCTATGGCGGCAACCGCAACAAGGCCGGTTGGAGAATGATCGGCTGGCCCGGCGTGATCGCGGTGCACCGCGAGAATGTCGCGAAATTCCGCGACAAGCCGTTCCCGCACGAGACGCTTGGCATCGCGGACCTGAGCTGAGTGAGGGAGGACGACATGGCAACGAATTTGAAAGAAGTCGATGTCGTCATCGTCGGGCTCGGCTGGACCGGCGGCATCCTGGCCAAGGAGTTGGCCGAGGCGGGCCTCAAGGTGGTGGCGCTCGAGCGCGGCGCGATGCGCACCACGGAGAACGATTTTGCGGTGCCCAACATCCGCGACGAGCTGCGCTATGTCCAGCGCCAGGATCTGATGATGGACACCGCGCGCGACACGCTCACGGTCCGCAACAACCCGTCGCAAGAGGCGCTGCCGATGCGCCGGCTCGGCTCGTTCCTGCCGGGCGACGGTGTTGGCGGCTCGGGCGTGCACTGGAGCGGCCACACCTGGCGCTGGACCGACATGGAGTTCAAGGTGCGCTCCAAGTACGAGGAGCGTTACGGCAAGAATTTCATCCCCGCCGACATGACGATCCAAGACTGGGGGATCACCTACGACGAGATCGAACCGTACTACGACCGCTTCGAACGCACCGCGGCGGTGTCCGGCAAGGCCGGCAATCTTCGCGGCCAGATCCAGCCCGGCGGCAATTTCTTCGAGGCGCCGCGCTCGGCCGAATATCCATTGCCTCCGCTCACCACGATTCTTGCCAGCGAACTGTTCGCCGAGGCCGCGCAGCAAGAATGGCTACCATCCGTTCCCGCGGCCGTCTGCGAATGCGTCACGCGCCTACACCAATCCCGACGGATCGAAATTCGGTGCCTGCCAATACTGCGGGTACTGCGGGCGTTTCGGTTGCGAAGCCAACGCCAAGGGAAGCGCCCACATCACGGTGATTCCGATCGCGATGCGCAATCCGAATTTCGAGCTGCGCACCAATTCCTGGGTCACCAAGGTGATGAAAGCCTCGGACGGCAAGCGCGTCACCGGCGTGGCCTATACCAACGTGCTGAACGGCGAGGAATTCGAACAACCGGCCGACCTGGTGCTGCTGTGCGCCTACGCGATCAACAACGTACACCTGATGCTGCTCTCCGGCATCGGCGAGCCTTATGATCCGGTCGACTCAGAAGGGCGTCGTCGGCCGAAACTACTGCTACCAGACGGGTGCGGGTGCGACGCTCTTCTTTGAGGGCCGTCACTTGAATCCGTTCATGAGCGCGGGCGGCTCGAACATCACGGTCGACGATTTCAACATCAACTGGGATTTCGACCGCGGCCCGCACGGTTTTGTCGGCGGCTATAACGTCGGCTCGGGTTTCAACACGCCGCTGCCGATCGGCTATCGGCCGGTGCCGCGCGGCACGCCCCAGTGGGGCAAAGCGTGGAAGGCGGCGACCGCGAAATGGTACCAGACCGCGATGAACATCGGCGCGAGCGGCAGCGTGATGGCAAACCGCTACAACTATTTCGATCTCGATCCGACCTACAAGAACGCGTTCGGACTGCCGCTGATGCGCATGACGTTCGATTACAAGGACAACGAGCACAAGATGGGGCGGCACGCCGCCGCCATTATCAACGCGCTGGCCCGGACGATGAACCCGACGCATCTGAACGAGGCGGTGGCGCGCACCGACCCATGGACGGTCGTGCCATACCAGTCGACGCACAATACCGGCGGCACGATCATGGGTACGAATCCCCGTGAAAGCGTCGTGAACAAATATCTGCAGAGCTGGGACTATCCCAACTTGTTCACGATCGGCGCCAACGTATTCCCGCACAATTCCTCCTACAATCCGACCGGCCCGGTCGGGGCGCTCTCCTATTGGACGGTGGATGCGATCAAACGCTATGTCCGCAACCCCGGCCCGCTGGTGTCGGCATGAGCAGGGTCACATCGCGGCGACTGCCGGTCGTCTGCGCATTTGCGCTGGCAGTTGCCGTTGGCCCGGCGCGCGCCGATGGCGATGCCGCGCGTGGCGAGAAGAAATTTGAGGAATGTGCCACCTGCCACTCGCTCGCCGAAGGCCAGAATGGCGTCGGGCCGAGCCTGCACGGACTGTTCGGTCGCAGGGCGGCCGAAATAGCGGACTTCCGCTATTCAGCGCCGATGAAACGCAGTGGCATCATCTGGACTGCGAAAACCCTGGACGCGTTCGTTGCCGACCCGCAAAAAGTCGTCGTCGGGAACCGCATGCCCTATGCCGGTCTGCCTGATCCCGGCGACCGGGCCGACCTGATTGCCTATTTGGAGAAGGCCACACGGTGATCCATCGGCTGAGCCCGACGTGGATATCATGAGGGTTCGCGAGAAGAGGCCGGGGGAACGCTCTTCTCCCAACCGAAAACCGAACGGCCACCGAGCGCCGGCGAGCGTTCCCGTTCCCGCACCAAATAGGCTTCCAGAGACGGGCCCGTCGCAGTTTGCTCCAATGTTCGTGCCTGGTCGTCGAGACGTTTGAGCGCCTGCAATTCCTCATCGCGCCCCAGCTTTGCGTTCTGCACGGCGGATTTGAGCACACGGATGGTCTCGTCATAGACCTTGATCGGCACCGGATAGGGGTGACGGTCCTTGCCGCCATGGGCCAGCGAGAAGCGTGCAGGGTCCCGGAAGCGATACGGCGCACCGTGCACGACCTCGGCCACCATCGCGAGGGACTCGGACCGTGCGCGCGCCGACACCCGGCGTCAGAAGAAGCTCGGCAAAATCCCGCGGTCCGCGCTCCGCCGCGGCGGCGAGCGTGCCGTGAAGCCGTCGCGTAAAGACGTCGCTCGAGCGAACGTCATGGTGCGCCGGCATGACGAGATGCGGCAAGAACGGTTGTGGCTTGGGTTGTCCGGTCAGGCCTGCGAACTGTTCCACGATCCGGTCCGGGCCAAGTGACCCTAGCAGTTCGAGTTGCGCACCGCGCGAGGATGTCGGCGCCGCCGGTCGGTCAAGTTGATGATCTCGCCCTGCTGCGGCCCGTCGATCGCGCTGTGCGGCTCCTCGACGAAGCTGCTGAGCGCCTGCGAATGCCAGTGGTAGCGCCGCGCCTGCCGCATGTCGCCGTTCATGCCCTGCTGCACGATGGTCCATTTGCCATCGTCGGTGACGAAGAAGCCATGAAGATAGAGATCGAAGCCGTCCTGGACGGCGGCGCTATCGACTTTCGCAACCAGCCGGCTCGCGCGGATCAGTGCATCGCCATCGAAGCCGATGCGTTCGCCCAGCGCGGCAAGTTCGTCCGGCGTGCGGCGCGAATGCTTGCCCCGGCCGCCGCAGACATGAATGCCGAGTTCGTGCTCCAGCGGAGCCAGTCCGCGCTTGAGCGCGCCGATGACGCTGGTGGTGATGCCCGACGAGTGCCAGTCCATTCCCATCACCGCCCCGAACGACTGGAACCAGAACGGATGGGCGACAGCCGCTGGAGGAAATCATCGCGGCCGTAATGGAGCACGATCGCCTGGCAGATGATCGCGCCAAGCGCGGCCATCCGCTCCGCCAGCCACTGCGGAACGCGGCCACCATGAAGCGGCAGGTCAGCGCTGCCCATTCGACGTGTCATGGAATCCGTCGGGCCGGGGAATCGTCAGGACACGGTGATAAGTAGGCAAGTCGATGAAAGGCGACAATGGTCGCCTTCAAGAAGGCCAGGTTGCACGAACTGAACGGCCCCAGGTGACCTGAGACCACTTTGCCCTGGTCAGAAATCCAGCGTGTCCGCGCTCGGCACCGCGGCGTGCTTTCCACGTTCGTGCGGATCGTATGCATTGGGGTTGTCGGCACAGACATTTTCCGGCCACCCTCCCACCAGGCTCCGCGGGCGCCGATAGGTGACAGTCGCGCTCCACGGCGTCGTGAAAACGCCGTCATCCTCGACGGTGAATTCGAGCTGCAGCCCCTTGCCCTTGTAGTTGGGATCACGGAGAAGGCCGGTATCGTCCCCCGGGACGCTGAGATTTTCTTTGGCGCCGCGTTCTTCCGCTGCTTTGGCGAATTCGTAATCGACCAGCCGATAACGTTCCACCACGTGAAGCGCCGGCGTATGGGGCGTCCCGTACACGTCGACCATGGCAAACGGCCCGATCTTGACCCCCACCGTATCGATGACCAGCGTGTCGCCTTCGTAACTGGCAGACAGAATCCCCATACCAGGACGGCGTCAGGGACGCCGGATGCGATCCGTTCATGCGCACGAAGCGCACTTCGTGATCCTGATTGTATAAGATCGTGATGCGGTCTGGCTGCTGGAACATCTGCATGCCGGTATTTGTAAAGACGAAGGGCACGCCTCCCGGCCAGCAATAGCTGCGCGGGCTCGGAGTGTGGACGCCTTCAGCCTCGATGGCGCCGCGCCTCTTCACGATTTCCGCCGCCTCCGCTTTCAGGGTCGGATTGGTGTAGTCGCCGACCCACTTGGCGACGGTGGGACCGCCGTCGGGCGCGCGCGCCGTGTTTAATATCGGGCCTGGGCCTGCGAGTGGCGGCTCGAAGCCCGGAAAGGATATGCGGGCCCATATGCCGGAAAAATCCGGCATCGATGCGGCGCCTCTACCATCATCGGCCGGCTTAGCCGCTGGTTCGGCGGCTTGCCCCCAGGAGGGCGCGACCGCCGGGACGAGCACTGCGGCTGTCGCTAGCGCGAATATGATGCTGTGCAGGATATATGTGCGTCAATTCATGATATCCCTCCTCTCGACACCCTCGTCGTCCGAAATACGCGCGTTGCCGCGGGCACGCTTTGGTGCCCACGAAAATCAGCCTGCGAATTTGCAAATGACTGCCCGCCGCGGGCATTTTTCGCTGCCGGTAATGGAGGGACTTCGGCACGTCCGGCTGGCAGCTTTGGATTGAATTTTACACCAAATTTCTTTCCGGTTCGACGGCTGCTCTTGCTTTTCAGTTTTTGGTTAGGATGGGGGCTCGCGGCGATGAGGCCCGATTTGAGCTGGGCTACCCGCCTTTGTCATCCTGGCCCGCGCCCAGGACCAGCCCCGGGGGGAGTGACTCGTCATAGAGGCTCGCCCGGTCCGATCGTCCGACTGGTACGAATTCTCTGATCTTTGCGGTCTGCAGGGCGGGCATGCCGGATTTCTCCATCTTGCTGGCAATCAGGCGGCGCATTGGGACTGGCACGTCCAGGCTACGATCGTCGACGACGCGCGCGGCCCGAAGGAACAGAGTTCTGCAGGTCAAGCAGCTCCGGCTCAGTCCAATCGAAATCCTGGAAGGCCGAGTACGCGCGCTCGACGAGGTCGGGCGAAACGACAGTCTCGGGCCCGGCGTGGAGCGGAGTTCGGTTGAGCAGCAGTCCCGAGCGCTGCAAGATAGGGAGCGCAGTGCTGCTTGGCGCGTGCAAGCGTCACAGCGATGTCGAGGAAACGGTGAACCAGTTCCGCCTTCATGTCGTGTGGAATCAGTTCCAGCGATCCCGCCAAGCGCACGAGTTCGTCGGGCGCCTTGCCGCTGCGGATCCTGTCGAGCTCCCCAGCCAGAAGCCTGCTCTGGCGTTCGCGCGTGAGTCCGCCCGCCACCCGACGCCAAAGGATGTATTCCTGGCTCTTGATGCGCCGACCGGGAAAACACGGGCCGGCGTCGTGCACGCGCCACAGGGCATCGATACGAAGGTCGTCGCCGACAACGCCGAAGCCCGGGCGCAGCAGGAATCCGGCGATGATGAGCCAAGCCTCTTCGTGGTCCACCGAGAGTCGTCTGCCGTCCCGCCGCTCCTGCGAGCGCGGGCCAAAGGGCGCGCAGCAGGGGCCCGTTCCATCCGCTCCTGGGCGAGCCGAGGATGCGCTCCAGGCTCTTGAGGATCGTGCCGGCCGTGACCTTGTCCCTTTTACCTTTGCCGGCAGGCTGGGCGAACACGATCCCGATCTGCTTGCGTGCCATTTCCACCGCGTCCGCTGCGGCGTTCGGCTCAATCTGAATGGTGGCTTCGCGGGACGCTTGCGCGCCGGGCACGCTCGCGCCGCCTTGGTCGTGCAGGCGTATGTTGAATTCCAGTGGCCAGGATTGCTGGCTGCCGGGCGTCCGCGCTGACGCAGGAGATCTGGAGCAGACCCAGCGCGTTCATCCGCGCGACGAGGCGGACGGGCAGGGTCTCCATTCGTCCCAGCGGGCGGATGGCTCGGTCGTCCTGACGATTGTCTGGAGCGCTGGCAACGGCGTGAAAATCGCCTTCGGACCACGAAAGGACGTCTCCGGCCCGGCTCCTGCTGTGACGGATCGAGGAATAGGCCTGGAAGCGCACCAGCTGATCGGTGCGGACCTTAAGCCCAAGATCAGCGATCTCAAAAAGCTCGGACGGCGCTGCACCTTCGGGAAGGACACAGACGAGAGTCGGAGGCGCGGTTTCGCATCTGTCGCGGGTATTCCCTCCACTTCGAGAAAGACCGCATGCGCGGCGCCGGCGGCGATGTGAGCTCGAATGTTGGTGGAGAAGGGCACCGAATCGCGCGGCTCCGCGCGCTACCGCCAGGTCCGGCTCCTCGTTCTCCAGAACCAGCGGCACAAAGCCGTCCTGCCAGGCTCCGATCTGCTCGCGAAGTCTTTGGCGCAGGAGCGGTGGTCGGACCGATCCGCCGTTGAACAGGACCGCATCAACGCGTGGGCGATCGTTCAGGAATTCGGCGAGATGTCGCGTGACCGCGCTGTCGGAAGGATAAGGGAAGCCCCCATTCCCGCAGTCGCGGCCTGCGTCCGGTACGGCCGCGCCTCCGCATCGCAGAAGGGAAAGAACCCATCCAGCAATACGCCCTCGATTTCCGCCCGCGTCACCGTCGCCGCCTGAGAGCCGGCGACCATCCCCGACCCGCGACCGGCCAGTGCAACGACAAACCGCTCATCCGGCGGCCCTGTGGCGGCAAGCGCATGCTCCTTCAGATTACGGCAGGAGGCGACGAGTTGGTCCCATTGCGGGCCGGAAAGCTGGCCGCCTGCCCCGGCAAGCCGCGGTTCCACCATGTGTGCGATGGCAAGATCGATATTGTCGCCGCCCAGCAAGATATGCTCGCTCACCGCCACGCGCCTGATGTCGGGGATCGCGCTTTGCTTGTTCAGGCGCAGTTCGAAAAGGCTGAAATCCGAAGTGCCACCGCCGATATCGATGACCAACACGTGCCGCAGCCCGGTATCGTCTTCGTCGACCCGCTGCCACAACTCGTGCGCGGGGTCGTGTTTTTCCAGCCAGCAATAGAACGCAGCCTGCGGCTCTTCCAGCAGTCGCACGTCGTTTGGGAAGCCCGCTTCCTCGGCGGCGGCAATCGTGAGCCGCTGTGCCGCCGCATCGAAGGAAGCGGGGACGGTAACGGTGATTTCCTGATCATCGAACGCAAACCCGGCCTGGGCAAACCGGCTGTTCCAGGTCCCCCGCAAATAATTCAGAATCAGTGCCGAGGCGCGTACCGGCGAGATTTTCTGCTCGCGGGCGAGATCGGTCGATCCCCATGGCAGAAACGGCGCCGACCGGTCGGCGGCATGATGGCAAAGCCAGGACTTCGCAGAATGGACGACCCGGCCCGGCGTTTCGCTTGCCTTGCACGCGTGCAAATCGGCCGACGATCCACTGCCCGGCTCCGACCTCCCCACCGCGAAAGTGATGCTGCGACCGCTTCCTCCGGAAGGTAGAGGAAGGAAGGCAGCGTTCGGCTCCTCCGTCAGGCCGGCCAAGCTTTCCCATTGCGGGACGAAAAGGATCTCCGGCGTTCCCTCGCCGACCAAGGGCGCGAATGCGAGTGCGGAGTTGGTCGTGCCGAGATCGATCCCGATGGAGAAGCGGGCGCGGTCCTTCGTCAAGACTTACCTCCGGAGGCAGATCCGGCCCTATTCCGTGCGGACTTGGAACTCGACCTTCCATCGGCGATCGGAGTTCGTGTGCTTCATCCAAAGCTCAAGGATGCCGAGTTCTGTGATGACGGGGTTGATGCGGACCGGCACCACCTGCCCCACCGGGACATCGCCAAGCGCCGGGATCTCGATTTCGAGCAGGCCAGTGTCCTCGAGATCCCGTTCGGCGTTGGGCAGGATCTGTCCCGGTGTGTCGCCGCTTCGCACCGAGGAGGAGAAGAACCGAAACTCCGCGGTGCGGCCGGTGACAAGGCCGAACTCGCGTCCCTCGATCAGCAGTTCTGTGCCTTCCTGCATGCCCTGTGGGACAACACACAGCGCCTTCAGCGGCGGCTTGTAGCCCGGAATGGCGGGCATCGAGGTCTCCAGGCCGATGTAATAGGACCGCGCCGCGCCGGCCTTGATGCGCATGCCCTTGCCAGTGGCGCGGTGACGCCCGTAGATCGCGGCACCGCGCGCGACCGCGAGGTCCGGTTCGAAACCTTGCAGTTCGCGGACGGGTTGGCCCCCGTTCCAGGACGCCAGCAGATCAAGCACCCGGGCACGAATCTGCGCGGCCTTGAAAACGCCGCCATTGAACAAGACCGCGGTCGGAATCAGCATCCCGGTCGCCGCCGACGCTCCGACCAGAGCGGCAAGCTTTTCGCTTGCCTTCACGTTCTGCAGGCTCTGAGCGAGAAAGCGGGCGATATGCTTGCTGACCACGGGATCGGAAGCGTAAGGCAGACCGAATTCCTGCAGCCCTCCGGTGCGGCTCTCACGCGGCAGGTCGCCAATGCTGGTTCTGGCGAAGAAACCGTCGAGAACAACTTGCTCTAACGTCTCGCGATCGAGCGTCGTTGAGACCGTCCTGGCAAGCAGGCTGGAGCCGCGCGAGGGGACCGCGATCGGCGCCTGCTGCAAGCGCCTTATCCTCGAACAGGGCGATCTTCGCCTTGGACGCGGCATGCACGAGCGCCAGGAACTGCCAGGAGTCCAGCGTTTTACCCGCCGCCTCAAGCTTGGCCTGCAGCGCATAGGCGAGCGCCAAATCCATATTGTCGCCGCCAAGCAGAATGTGTTCGCCGACGCTGACGCGCTCAAGTTCGAGGCTACCCTCGACATCTGTTACAGCGATCAGGCTGAAATCGGCTGTCCCGCCGCCGATGTCGCAGACCAGCACGATATCGCCGTGAGCAACCAAGTTGCGCCACGTTCTGCCCGCTTGCGCCGTCCAGGCGTAGAATGCCGCCTGCGGCTCCTCCAGCAGTGTGACATCCCCGAGCCCCGCGGCCTTGGCGGCCTCGGCGGTGAGGCTCCTTGCGACCTCATCGAACGAGGCAGGAACCGTCACGACGATCTCGCCTTCCGAGAGGTCCCAATCCCGCCCCTGCGCGCGCTCGGCGTAGAGCAACGCGTCCCTGAGATGCTGCAGGTAACGGCGTGAGCATTCGAGCGGCGAGAGCTTCTCTTCCGCGATGTCGGACCGCCAGGGCAGGATCCGCTGTTTCGGGTCGATATGCGGGTTGGACAGCCAGGATTTGGCGGACGTCACGAGACGATCAGGCACGAGCGCGCCCGCGATCGCGCGCAAACTGGCCGATGATCGCGGGCTCCCCGGCATCGTTCCAGGGCAGAGGAAACGAACCCTCCGGGAACTCCTCGCTGTGCGGAATATAAATGGCCGACGGCAGCGTCGGCGTCTCGCCGAGCTGATTTGGTCCTAGGATCTGCGCGATTTCGACAATCCTGGTCTCACCACTCTCGAGATCGCCGACCGCGATCGCGCTGTTGCTGGTGCCGAGGTCGATACCAAGGCTGAAACGAGCGCTCATGAGTGGAGGTTGTCCTGGTTGCGCAGTGCGGCCACTTCGCGTAAGCGCACCCTCTAGCGACGATACAGCGCCGGTTGGCCGTGGTTCAAATTAAGGCCGGCGAGCCTGCCAGTAGATGCGAGCCTTGGTCGCGCCGCTTATTTCAGTTCCACCTCCGCCGGAGCGATTGTCGGAAGGCGGTTGGTCGAGCTCGCGCAGAACGCGCGGCAGATTCACCGCATCCGTCTTCCAGCCGTGGTGGACAAGCACTCCGGAGAACGGCGCCGAGCCGCTGATCTTGCCCAGCAGTCGGTATTCGTCCGGCGAATAGCCAGCGGCGACCTGCACCTGTCGACCCCTCGCTCTCTGCGCGCACCGGGCAGATCCGGAAGTGCTCCGCAGGGCGGCCTTGCATCCGGCGTGCACCACGCGCGCGGCGGCCCCAACCTGTGCGTCGTCATACGCGTTGATGTCGTCCATCAGAAAATCGACCAGCCGGCCCCTTGCCTGCAGTAGCGCCAAAAAGCTGACGATCTCGGCATCTGCCTGGTTTGCGCCAGTCGGAACAGGCATCGGTCGGGCCGCCTCGGCGACGGCAGCTCGGGTATCCCGTTCCGGGCCGCGCCCGGCCAAGATCGCTACCAGCGCGACAAGGCCCAGCGCCATCGCGCCACCTGGACAAATACGGCTGGAATGCACTCGCCTGCGGGCAGCAATTCCAGAGCGTTCGCCACGACCAGGAGAACGACGGCTATGATCGAGACCGCTCTCATTGCGCGCATGTTCTCGCTTGAGTTCCCTGTGAGGCGCTTTGCCGCCAATTGTTGTACGAACAATATCGGACTTCGACGGCGCTGAAAACGAAAGCGGCGGTGCTGCCGCCGCGTCACACCGAAGAAGCAAAACCGGAAAAAAAGCAGCGCTCATGCCTGAAAGGTTGTCCAACATCCTGGCGCCGGAGCCAGCCGGCGGCCAAGCCTTCTCGCAAGCGGTTGCCGGGCGCGGATGCCCATACGGGGCTCCCTACCGATGAGCGACGATTTATGCCCGTACGACTCTCGGAAATCGCGGGATGCGCGATATGTTGAGTTCGCCCGTCAATAGCAGCCGTAAACGGGACGCCCATAGGGATCCGTGGCCCAGCACCGATATCGGTAGTAACCGTAATATGGGTAGGTGGATCCAAATCCATCGTATGGAGATCCAATCCCATATCCTCGGTAGCCCTGGAATTGCCGGCGGAAGCTCAAATGCTGGTGACGGTTATGATGGGCTAGCCTGCGGTTTCGAGCCTTCGTCGTCGCCGGTGAAGGCTTCGATGAGGGAGCGGCTGTCGTGGGCGGGTTGGCAGGAGCTTCCGGCGTCGTCGGAGCAGCAGGAGTTGCAGGTATGGTCGGAGCAGGTGTGGTCGGGGCAGGTGTGGGTGCCGTCGGCGTCGCTGGAGCAGCGGGGGGCGGTGTGGGCTGCTGAGAGATGGCAAGCGAGGAATACCCCATCAATCCTAAGACCGAGCAGACGATTGCCGCCATTTTCATTCTCATCTGGGCATCTCCCTAAATGGTCTCTCTTCCTGCCCCGGGGTGGCTGAGCCTCGCGACCCAAAGTGGCAAGCGGGCGGAAGGGCCCGTACCGACTTTCGCGCGAACACGAATTGGAACGCTTCGATTAAGTCCAATCTGGGCAGGGAACTGCGTGAGTTAAGCCGGGTAGAAGTGTGATTGGGCGATCGGCCCGGTATGAGCGCTTGGGGACACATTACGTTTCCGTGATCGAAAAACGGGCTTTGTACCATGAGGCATCGTGCCGCCGGTCGCTCGAACTTGTCTCCAGGTGACGGACGCGGGCTTGAGACTGAGCCGCACCCGAGGGTTCATCCAAACCGCACGTCAGTGCTTCCGGTTACCAAGCCGCGCGTCCTGAACAATCGGAAACGCTGGTGGCACACAGTTTTCCGGAGGCGCGATTGGTCGGTCGTACAACCAGATTAACCCAGACATGAATAGTTTCTCTATCCATTCAAGATTGATTGACTTGATCGCCGGCTTGGTGTCGCGAGCCAATTCGTCGATGATCTTCGCGGCCGTCTTCGTTCCGTCGCTCAGAATCAAAATACGCGCGGTTTGCGGGTCGACGAAGAAGGGTTTACGCGGCTTGCCGTTCAACCTCCCGGCGAGAACGATATAACTTGGACCCGGGGCGAGGATGGCAGGAAAATCCGCGACCTTTTCTGCGCCGAGGAAACCGGACACGTCATAGTCGAATTCGACCACCCGAAGGTGCGGATCGCGAGCCGGGAACAATTCGCCAATGTTCTCCGCCGACATCCATTTGCCCGATTGGAGCCGAAACAGGGGATCGGCTTTACACGGCAAAATGTCAGCGCCCTGGGCTGTCGCAATGGCCCGATCGATTCGAACGGCGGCAGCCAAAGGGACGAGCATCGTGTCTCCGTCACCGATGGCCTGCTCGAGACGCGTCAACAGCCGTGTCGCTGCGGCGATATCGATCGTCTCCTCCGGGCCAACCGGCGGATCGAGGAAAGAGCGAGCGGCCGGCGCACAACTCGAACGCGGCGAGGACCATCTGTGTCAGAGGAAAATCACTGCGAACGGAGTTCGTCGCGCGAACCGCGACGGGCTGGGTCGCGTCATTTGGTGTTTCACGCCGAGCGGCCGCCTGGAGGATGCGCTCGACGCGGTGCAAGGCAGGCATTCGCTCTTGCAGCTCACGCGCAAATATGTGGCCTCGTCTCCCGATGGTCTTCGCGACTGCTGGGCTGCGAGAAATCGCGGCGAGGTGCGCCGCGAGCAGCTCGGTTTGATCGACGTCGTCAATGACGACGCATGCATAGCCGTGCACCAGCCGCTCATGTGAGCGAAATTTGCGAATCAGTTCAGTCGAAGCAACGAGGCACGTGCCGCAAAGTAGTACTTCGAGCGGAATCAAAGGCGAGTGAAACTTGATGGGAAAACTCTGCTCTAAGCAGCATACAGCCAAGCAGCCGCGCAGGAATTCGGGTATGCGCCAATGGGGAAGGAAGGGGATTTGGAGAATGCGCTCGAGTAGACCAAGCTTTACTGCGCGCGCGCGGAACGCTTCCTCCACCGTCGCCGTCCCATGCGCGAGAGCGACGAGGCCTGTGTCAATCCCCTCGCCTGCCAATCGATGCATCGCCTCGAGAAGCGCGAATGATCCCTTGCGCTCGCCGAGCTTGCCATAAACGCCGAAAAAAGGCCGATCGGCCGCGAAATTGCCCCAGACGAGTTGGCAGGTCTCGGGATTCCGCCGCAATCTCGGCTCGCAATTTTGGAATATCGAGCTGCGGCCCTTCGGGCGCAAACAGTTGCTCCGGAACGTGAAAAGCGCCGCCCGGAACGATGCGTTCGGGCGCGACGCCACGCTCGATCGTGCGTTCCGCGACCGGGCCCGCGGCAATCACAATTTGCGCGGAGCGCAGGACGTGATCGTAGACAAGCTCGTACTGCGGGTGAGACCAAAGCCTTCCGGCATCGCTCCCCGCCATCCGCACGACATGCGGTATGCCCGTCATTTGGGAGACGAGAAATCCCGCAACCGCATAGGGCTCCAGATAATGCGAATAGATCACGTCAAAGGCGCGCTCGGCATGCGCGCGTGCCGCAACGGCCGCCAACTTGGTGACGAAGGCGCTCGCCATGGGAAGATAGGCTTGCGAGCTATCGACCGGGTCGGTCCAGTGCACAGTGACTGAGCCGCCGTTGTATGTCGTCGAGCACCGCACCCAGTCCTCGGTCCGCATGTGCATCCGGAACGGCGCCACTGCCTCCTTTGCATTGGTCACCACATGAACGTCGTGGCCACGCGCGGCCAAGCCTTGCGCAGTCCAATAGGTGCGCATGCTGACACCGCCTTGGATGGGCGGAAATTTGCCGATGAGGCAGATTCTCACGGGGCGACCTCGATGAGTCCATGCTGGGCGAGCTCGCGCAGGGTGTCCAGGTACGCCGCCGTTCCAAGCATGGGGTGTTCGGTCCAGTTCTCCAGCGCGCAAAGCATGTCGAAGACGAAAACTGGCAGTTCGAAGACGCTTGGATGCTTGGCATCCGGCGGGATGACGATTGCGAGCCGCGTATCGCGCTTGGCGGGAGCGGCCTCCTCCAGCCCTTTTTCGAAGATCGGGCGAACGTCGTAATCGCAGCGCAGAAGAATGAGCTCGGGACGCCGGCGGACGGCGCCGCGACGCGGTTTTTCCCGGCTTGCCTCCTGGCCGACAACGGCCACGGTGGCGCTGCGGACCCGTGCACGCGAGATTTCGCAGGCCGCCACATCGGGAAGATACGCGGGCGTCGGCGGCTGCTCGCGCCAGCAGGTGCAAAGAAAATCGTAGAATTGACGTGCGTTCTCAAGGCGCCCGACATGAGTGGGGGGATATCTGTCGACGAAAGCGCGCACGAGCGCCGGACGATCTGCCCCAAGTAGTCGGAACGTGTTCGGCAGCAATTCGGTAATTTTCCTCATGCGCTTCTCATAGGAAAAGCGCGCTTCAAGGCGAAGCCATCCGCCGTCAATTCCAAGCGAAGTCTCGCCGTTTGGGGCCTTCGCTTGATCACCGAATATGGCGCTGCTGCTCGTCAGATAGCGAAGGAGTTCGGCCTGCCGGTCCAATAAGGGCGTAGACATTGCGATCCTAGCAAGCCCGAGCCGCAACCCGCCGACGAATGCGCCGCAGATCGTCGAGCAGCTCATCCACCATGTTCAGCCGATCGTCGCGCTCGAGGATGATGGTTGCGGGCGCCTGATTTTCGAGAACGGAATCGAGCAGATCGAGCGCCGCGTCGGGAACGGGGTGGGAATGGGTATCGGCCAGAAACGGCCGCTCGACAGACTCCTCGTTGACGGTGATGCCTCCGGCGAGGTGGATTCTCCTGCACCAGGCCAGGAGGCAAGGTATCGATGAATGCGTGCGGATCGAAACCATGATTGCCGGAATTGACATAAAGGTTCTCGATGTCGAGGAGCAATCCCGCGCCTGTTTCCGTACAGATCAAATTGAGGAACGCAGCGTCCGACATCTCCGAATCCGGCCATTCGAACAGATAGCTTATGTTCTCCAGGAGGAAGGGAACGGGAATACGTCCCTGCACGGTTCGCACCTTGGCAATGATTTGCTCGGCGACGGCCTCGGTCCTGGGCACGGGCAAGAGGTTCGCAAGATCGCGGCCGGGGACGCGGGTGAATGCCAAGTGCTCACTGTAGGAAGGCGCTTGCAGACGCTCCACGATGGCTGCAACTTTGTCGAGGTAGGCGAGGTCGATCGGCACGTCGGTGCCGATCGACAGCCCGATGCCGTGGGCAGTCAACGGAACGTGGCCAACGAGATCAAAAATCGCGGCGTGAACGGTTTTGTCGCCACCGATGCAATGGTCAACAGTAATTTCAAGGACATCGAAATGATTGAGATTCTGCCGCGTCCAATCGCCAATAGCGGCGCGATAGCCGATGCCGATCGCCGGGACCTGCGCGTCTCTTGTCGTTTTGCGCAGCATGGATACCCGATCCGATCGGAGGAACTGCTCGCGTGTCAAAAATAAACAACTTCGTCGAGCCTACAAGGACACTTTCGCAGAAATATCAGGATCCAGGTGCTTCAGCGCAGGCGGCACGGCATCTTTCTTGGTTTCGACCGAGGCATCCTCCCATTCGCGCTTTGATCCCGCCCGGGACGGCTCAATTGATCGGAGGCAATCGTGAGTACGCAATCTGCCAGTGTGACCCACGAGAAAGCGCTATGCTTCAACTTTCTCCACCGCAACGCCAAGGCGATTGCCGCGCTTAGCGACAGCATCTTCTACTTCGCCGAACTCGGCATGCAGGAGATCAAAACCGCGGGCCTGATGTGTGAGTTGCTCGAAACTGCCGGCTTCAGGGTCGAGCGCGGCATTTCGGGATTTCCCACTGGTTTCTGCGCGACCTGCGGCTCCGGCGCTCCCGTCATTGCGATCCATAGCGAGTACGACGCCAATCCCGCCAACTCGCAGGTTTCAGGGGTCGCGGAGCAGCGAGCTATCGTCGAGGGAGCGCCAGGCCACTGCGAGGGCCACAATGTCAACGCGGCAGTGTTGGTGGCTGCGGCGCTTTCGGCCAAGGCCGTGATCGATACTTGTGGGCTCTCGGGAACTCTCAAGGTATTCGGCGCGCCGGCGGAGGAGCAGCTTATCAGCCGGCCATATTTCGTCCGCGACGGCTGGTTTGACGACGTCGACGTTGCCTTTGCGGACCACATCGGCGCCGGCATGTCGGTCGGCTACGGCCTTATCCAGTCGGCACTGGTTTCGGCAAGCTTCACGTTCCAGGGCGAGGCCGCGCATGCGGCTGTCGTGCCGTGGAAGGGCCGGGACGCGCTCGATGGCGTCGTGCTTATGGATATGGGGCTTGCCCAGTTTCGCGAGCACATGACGCCGAGCATGCGGGCGGGGCGGGTCATCACCAATGGGGGCGACCAGCCAAACGTGATTTCGCGCACCGCCGCCATCTGGTGGATGTTTCGCGACTCCACCGCGCCGGGCGCGCTGAAGCTGTTTGAACAGGCGAAAAGGATCGCCCGGGGCGCGGCGCTTATGACTGACACCAGCGTTTCGGTGGACGTGATCAGCGCGGTATGGCCGGTGCGCGGCAATCGCACGCTTGCCGAGCTTTTTCAGCGCGAGATCGAGCTGGTCGGCGTCCCGGACTGGACCAATGAGGAGGAGGATCTCGCGCGTGCCGTGCAGGCCAAAGCGGGCGTTCCGGTCGAAGGCCTCAAGCGCACCATCGATGCATTGAAAGGTCCGGCCTCGCAGCAAGCTGCCGCCAACGATGCCGGCGACATCTCATGGAAGGTGCCGATGGTGAAGTTCATTTTTCCGGGGAGTCTTCCCCACGTCAACTTCCACCATTGGGCGGCGGGCGTTCCTCTTGCCACCTCGATCGTCCACAAGGGCGCGCTTGCCGGCGCCAAGGTGATGGCGGCTGCGATCATGGAATGCCTGAAGAACCCGGCGATCGTTGCCGAGGCGAAACGAACCTTCAAGGACGAGATCGGCGGCATCGAATATCGCCCGCTGCTGCCCGGCGACCAGAAGCCGCCGCTCGACCTCAACCGCGCGATCATGGATAAGTACCGGCCGCTGATGGAGAAGCATTATCTCGTGGATAGGCCTGTATTCAAGTAATTCAGGCGCGAGCTACGGAACTAGCTCGCTGAAACCGGAAGAGAAGCTGGTTCATTTCTGTTCTGCTTCGCGATAATCACCTGAGCGATCTTCAATTACACTTGGCTTTGCGCCAGAGATTTCCTTATGGATACGGTCCACTGACTCGCGGGCTTCACCAGTCTGTATCTATTCGGAAACAAGTCGTCGCATTGCATTTGAGAAAACAATTGTGCCTCGGTGATTGTTGGTCTACCTTAGTTGGCATCCGGAAGGACGTGCCGGAGTAGTGATGGACTACAATTTGAAACTTGCCGCTTATAGGGGCGCGGATTGGTACAATCAGCAAATCCCTTCAACAGCCGATGATCCGGTTTTCCGGTCACGGAGGCCCGCCGACTGTGTCTTCTCGCTTTTGAATGATGCCAGGAGGAAACGAACAATGTCGAATGAAGAGACTAGCCGCGATCTCAGCGAAATCATCGGACCCGCAGCTTCGGACTGCGCCAAGCCGAGCGGCCCAGTGATCGTTCCCTGGCGGATGGACGCAAACCAGGACCATGCCCTCAGGTACCTTGAAGACTGCGGCTGCGGCTTTGCCCCGGATGACGAGGGGCGGGAGACGAGATAGCGCTCATAGGACCGTTCTGAATTCCTTGTACTAAAATTAAGACAGTTGTCGATTTACGTTCGCCGAAAACAAAGGCAGCGACATTCGTCGTGCAAAGAGCTTGTGGCGATTTACGCAACGAGGGTGAGTTGGTTAGGGCAGCAAAGGCGAGTTTGTTAGGGTGCTTCCTGCACTTCAAGGATTTACGTTCGGAAATGGGAGTAGGCGATGGCACGGAAGGCATTGGGACGTCGAAGCGTTCTTAAAGGAGGCGTTGCCGCAGTCGGCGTATTCGGGAGCGGTGCATCCACTGCACTTTTCGGTACCGAACCGGCTGACGCCCAAACGCCTGCACCAAGGCACAACTACAAGGTGGAACTTCGGTGGACGTCATGGGGACTGGACCCCTGTAATCCAGAAATGATGGACCAGCGTATTCAGCTCGCTGCCGACGCCGCTTCAAGGCATAATGTAAAAGGTCCCAATGATGTCCCGTTAGACCCAACTAACGATGCCCATAGACATGACCACGGCGATATGATGCACGTCACTTGGCACGTGCATGGAACAAGTGCCCAGGTGCAAGCCATGGTAAATCGCTGGGGAGGCGGTGCGGACGGAGTATTGCAACCATTTAATCCTACGAACGTAACAGTGTTAAGTTGGGCGCAGGAATTATAACAATATTATCAGGAATCATAACAATATTATGTTGAGCGGAGGAATGGTGGGTTTTTTATGATTTCACGCGCTCCCGGGCGAAAGGCACGGTTCGCCTTTCTAGCGTTCGGCGCCTTCATCGCCGTGGTGTTGCCAAAATCGGCCGCAGAGGCGCAGCAGCCACAATGGCCTTGCGTCGTCGACCAGCCAACCATGACCTCAACGATTCCAAACGATACGCAGCGATCTGATCAAGAGACAGTCAATTGTTTTGCCTGGCAGGAATTCATCGGACTCAACTGGCCGGCCGACGCAAAACGACGCGGCACTCCCGATCCCAAAGCGGGTCCGGCCAATTTTGGCAACCCCAACGCCACGATGTCCACCGTCTGGGAAACATTTAAGAATAAATCTGAGGTGTTTTTACGCGGTGGCGTGAAGCCGAAAAGTTGGAACGATCCCCCACCGCGGCCGCGGTGCGCGGCCTCCGCTCCCGGTGTTCGGGAACTGCTGGCGCAGCCGGGAGTGCGCGTCCTTGATGATACGCAGCAAGCGCTCGGAGGTTGGCTCGCCGATCAGGCCGGTAATCTGATCTATTACGAAATCGAAGTGAACAAGGATGAGTTCGACAGTATTGTCGTTAATGGATTCTACAATGGCGATGTACAAAACCAGACCGCCGCCACCGGCATCAATCCGACGCCGGGCGGGCAGCATCAGGTAAAACTTCCCGCAGGATGCAATGCCGGTTCTTGCCCGGGTAATGGGCCGGCCCGGACCGGCGCCATCGAAATCAAGGCGGCGTGGCGGATGCTGACGGACCGATCCCAATACGGTCGCTATCTCACGGCCCGGGCCGTTCTTGTTGACCAGGCCGGAGCCTGTTCGCAGGCGACGATGGGACTTATCGGACTGCACATCATCCACAAAACCGTCACCCAGCCTCAGTTCATTTGGGCCACGTTCGAACACGTGGACAACGTTCCGCCCGCATCACCCTCGACCTTCAACAACCCCAATTGTCGGTGTGAGGCCGTCGTACCTGCGGTCTGCGGAGGGTCCCAGACTACGTTTCAAAATTGCGCCAAGGGGCAGACGCAAGGACAGACTTGCAGCGCAAACGTTCAGCCGCCGGGTGATCATCCCCCGAACGGGAACTGCCCAGCTTATCCAATTCAGGTTACGCGAAATCGACCGATCTCTAACGATTGGAGAGACCCGGTCGCCGCAACCAATATGGCCGCGAGGGCAATGCTCACGGCGCGGAATCGGAAGAGCGTCTTCCAATATTACGAACTCATTGACGTGTTGTGGTCCACGAGTTCGCAGGACAGCTATACCAATGAACGCGGTCAACCTGGTCCACGCGTGCCACTGCCCAATGGCGGCCTCACCCCCGACGTTCCCGTGGCTAGCACGACGATGGAGACTTACGTTCAGACAACCACCTGCCTCGTTTGTCATCGTTATGCCGCCGTTCCTGCCGGCCCGTACGCGGCTTCCGGCGATTACGCGTCGGATTTCAGCCTGATCCTAGGTTACGCCGACTTGCCGAGTAAGGCTCCCAGGTCACGTCGCCGTTGGCCGCCAGGACCGTGATATTTCAGCATTAAACCCTCGGAACTATCAGATAACAGTTGCCGCTGGAGCTTCAGCGCGAGCAGATGGCCTATTCGATCAACTCGTCGGCAAGCGTCCAGATCTCCAGTGGGATTTCGATCCCCAGCGCCTTCGCAGTCTTGACATTGATGTCGAGATCGAACTTGACAGGCGCCTGCACCGGCAGGTTTGCCGGTTTCTCGCCCTTAAGAAGCCGGTCGGCATATTGAGCTGCGCGACCGTAGATGTCAGGAAAATCAGTTCCGTAGGAGATCAAGCCGCCGCGGGTGACGGCTCTCCTGTCGGCGTATATGGCCGGCAGGCGATGGCGTGCTGCGAGCGCGAGTATCGCCAGGGAATTTCCGTTGGTAAATCCGCTAGGGCATACGACCATGCCGCCGCCGGGGCCGCGTGCGAACGACTCCATCTCGCGCGCCACATCGTCAATGGAATTGGCGAGCACCGGGCGTACAGACATATGAACCGTGAGTGCAGCTTGTTGCAGTACCGGTAGAAATCCGGCGTTGGCCGGATCATAGAGCACCATGACGTGGGCAATGTCAGGGACAAGCTTCTTGAGGATATCGAGCCACTTCCCGGCAAGCGAAAACTGAAAATTTGTAAAGCCCGTGGCATTGCCTCCGGGCCGCGCAAAACTTTTAACGAGACCAGTTGCCACCGGGTCGGACACGTTCACGAACAAGATCGGAATCGACTCCGTCAACTGCTTGAAGATTTGCGCATACACCGTGCTGTACGCGACGATGAGGTCGGGCGCCGCAACCACAATTCCCGGCGCCGCAGCGCGCACCTGCTGCTCGTCGGCGGCCATGAGGGAGGTGATACGCAAATTGCGCCCGTCGACCCACCCAAGCCTTTCGAGTTCCTGAACGAACGGCAAGCGCTGTGCTGGCGTAACGCCGACCCAGGCAATGCGCTTTATCACATCGCGCGTCTGCGCCCACGACGCGAGCGGCCACCCCGCCGCGCCGACCGCAAGCGTGATCACATCGCGCCGTTTCATTTTCGACCTCTGCGGGGTTTACTGGAGCCTATCGCGCTCGGAGGCCCGTGGGAATAGGGTTCATCAAGGAAGCCGGCATTCGGTTTCGAGGGCATTGATCCGCGTTGGCACTGAGCTGCCGACCGGTGAGCGTGTTCGGCAAGTCGGGTCACCGGGGTGGTAAATATTTTTCACGATCGCCATATCATTTCCTCCGGTGACCGAGGGGCTGGCGAGTTAATGAAAGATTGACAGCCATGAGTGGACGCACCGTCATTCTCGCTTTTGTTCTGGCAAGTATTGCGCCGGCTTTGCTTGCGGCCGAGTTGGACGAGAAGGCCCGCTGCGAAGCGATCGGCAGCATAGGAGTTGCCGGCATGACAGCCGATGGCGTTATTACGCTGCGCTTGCGCTCGCTGCCGCCGGGGCCGATCGGCGAGGGCGAACTGCGCTACGTTCCGGGCGATCCGCAATACGAGGACATCAAGGGACATATCGGCCGCATCGCAACGGGTGAATCAAAGCCGGTCAGGCCGTGGTGCTGAGCGTCCGGTCGACGGGGCCATTATTCCCACACGGAATTTGACTGACTGACCGTCGGTCACCATGATGATGGATAATTCGGGAGACACGAAATGACCAGCGCTCACGCAAGTAGGCCTGATTGGCCTCAGCGAAATCGGGAAAATCACGGGGACGCTCATCCTCCTGGTGACTGACCGCCGGTCACCTGCAAGGCCCTTTGGAGGCATGACGTGGCCGGTGCCCACGTTTCAAGCATAGCCCGGGGAGCGGAACCTGCGCGATCCAACGTTCGCGGTCTACCTTGCGGCTCGTGGGCTGTCGGAGTTCGCCTTCCAGGCCGGCGCGGTGGCGATGGGCTGGCAAGTCTACGGCCTCACCAACAGTGCGCTCGATCTCGGCCTCATCGGTCTCGCGCAATTTACCGCGAGCGCGCTATTCACCCTGGCCGCCGGGCACGTTGCCGATCGCTTCGATCGCAAGCGCATCGTCCAGATCTGCCAGGCAATCGAAGGAGTGACCGCCGCCGGTTTGGCGTGGGGAAGCTTCGCCGGCTGGCTGAATATCTGGGACATCTACGCCGCCGTCGCGATGCTCGGGGCCGCGGCCGCCTTCGAAGAACCTGCCGCCGCGGCCCTGCTTCCGGCCGTATCGGCCGCGGGCAACTTGCCCAGGGCCGCCGCGCTGTTGACGGCTGCCTTTCAGATTGCGGTCATCGTCGGGCCGGCTCTCGGCGGCGTGCTTTATGCGGTCGCGCCGGCCGCCCCCTATGTCGGCATGAGCCTGTTGTGGGCGACGGCGAGCTGTCTTACCGGTGCCATGCGTATTTCAAGACAGGCGGACGGGGTTCGCCCGAAACAACCGGGACAGCTGTTCGGAGCGGTCGGCTTTCTGCGCAGCCATCCGGCGATCCTCGGCATCATTTCGCTGGATCTTTTCGCGGTGCTCCTCGGCGGGGCCACGGCCTTGCTGCCGATTTACGCGCGTGACATCCTCCACGTCGGCCCGTCGGGGCTTGGCATATTGCGCTCGGCACCCGCGGTCGGCGCACTCGCCATGACCGCCGTCCTCATGCGCCATCCGATCGAACGTAGGGCCGGAATGCGGATGTTTCAGGCCGTCGTCGTGTTCGGACTGGCGACCGTCTTGTTCGCGGTGTCGCGCCAGGTCTGGCTGTCGATTGCTGCGCTGGCAATCCTGGGCGCCGCCGACACGGTCAGCATGATCATCCGCATCTCGTTCGTGCAACTTTCGACACCGGACGGCATGCGTGGGCGCGTCAGTGCGATCAATTTGCTTTTCGTCCATGCCTCGAACGAGCTCGGCCAATTCGAGAGCGGCATTGCAGCGGCGCTGCTCGGTCCGATCGGAGCCGTAATCCTTGGCGAACTCGGCACCGTTGCCGTGGCTTTGCTCTGGATGCGGCTGTTCCCAAGTCTTCGCAGATTGAAGCGGCCGGATCAGGGCACCCGCGAAAATGACTGCTAGCAGCCTGTCGGACTTGAAGCGATTTCTGCTGGATTGAGCGGTACTGCGGCGAGATCAGCGACGATCAGCGGATGCCTGCGGTGTCGTAAGTGCTCTGGCACGGGTTTCATAAGGCCTTCAGAGCGCTCAGGCGCGGCTGAGCGCGTGCATCCGTTTGATGTTCCAACTCATGGTGACGAGGCTCCATTCGCCACGAACGCGGTCGATCCCGCGCAGCAGGAATTGGCGGAATCCCATCACCGATTTGATGATGCCGAACACCGGTTCCGGGGTTTGCTTGCGCACAGCATAGGCTCTTTGCCTTGCGGTGTGCGCAGCCGCCAAGCCATGGCCTCGACCGGAGTAGAATTCTCCGGCGCCGGCGGCGCGGCGGCAAATCGCTCCTGCCAGGAGGGATGATGTGGCTGCCGTCCGGTCGCAATCAACGGCGCGATGTTGGCCGCGGCACAGGCCACGACATTCGCCTCGCTGAAATAGCCGTCGTCGGCCAGCAACGTGTCGGGTTGGCCGAGTTGTTCCGGTAAAGTGGCGAGCTTCTCGAGCATCGGCTCGATCTGCTGCTTGTCGTTGGGCGCCTGAACCACGTCGGCGGCAATCACCAGGAGGCTCCTGGCCGCCACCACCGCCTGCGCGTTGTAGCATTGCTCAAACCCGCCGCCCGCCACCGGCATGATCCGCAAATCCTCATCCGTCAGGTTGATCTGGTCCTTGGGCCGTGGCCCTTCGGCGGGAGGGCTTGGTTTGCGCCCGCCTTCTTTCTTGCCGGTCGCCGCCGCCTTCTCCTCCCGCGCCGCAAGTTTGGCGCGATGCTCAGCCAGCTCCTGCTCGAAGCGGTGCTTGGCCCTCGCTCCAAGTTTGGCGCGGACTGCCGCAAGGTACGCGTCCGGTGAAGACCACCGTCAGCGAGGCCCGGCGGAGTGGGTTCAGCGTTTTGGGCGGCGGGGACGGCGCGGTGCGGGAGGGCGGCGATCTGGGTTGACGCGGCGCTTCGGCTCGTACGGACTTGAAGGGTTCAAGTCGAGGTCGACGATCTCGACGCAGCCCTGAGGCTGAGAGTGGCCGGAGCCGGTGCGCCACGCTCCTTCGCGCAGTTGGATGTTGCTGACCTTCGACAGCGCCAGACATCGCCATTCGCCGTTGCGCGGCAAACCTGATCTGCTTTGGCCGCCGACCTGATAGGTGAGCGCTTGCTCTTCCCCTCGCGAGTGACCAAGGATGACCGGGCAGAGTTCGCGAGGATAGCCATTGTAGATGCAGGCGATCCGTTTGCGCGTCTTCATGGCCCGTTCAAACAAACGATAATTGGGGCTCGACATGGGAAGCTCTTGTCCTACTGTCCGGATGAGCCTCCATGTAAGCGGCCGGGTCATGCTCATCCAGATGGTCGCGAGATCAGCGCCTTAGGCTGCCGCCTGAGTGGCAAGCGCAGCCCAGTTCCAGGGCATCAGATCGCCGATGCATTTGGCCGGGTGATCGGGCAATCGCGCGAGAACGTCGGCGAGCCAGGCCTGCGGATCGATATCGTTGAGCTTGGCGGTCTGGATCAGGGTGTAGATGGCGGCCGCTCTTCGGCCGCCATCGTCGGACCCCGCGAAGGTCCAGTTCTTGCGCCCGACCGCGACAGCGCGCAGCTCGCGCTCGGCGGCGTTGTTGGACATGCACAGCCGGCCCTCATCGAGGAAGCGGGTGAACACGGTCCAGCGCTTGAGCATGTAATCGATCACCTTGCCAGTCTCGTTCTTGCCCGACAGTTTGGCGCGACGCTCGCGCAACCAGGCATGGAGCGCTTCGACCAGCGGACGGCTAATCTCATTGCGCACGCGGACGCGTTCCTGCGGCGGCGCGCCGTTGATGTCGCGCTCGATGGCGAACAAGGCATCCATGCGTTCCACCGCCGCGATGGCGATCGGCGCCTTGTTGAGACGCGCAAGATCGAAGAACTTGCGCCGCGCATGCGCCCAGCAACCGGCCTCGATGATCGGCCCGCCTTTGCGGCGAGGCTCGTAGAGCCGGTTGAACCCCGCATAAGCGTCCGCCTGCATCAGTCCGGCGTAGCTTCCCAGGTGTCGTTCGGGATGCTGCGCGCCGCGGTCGGGCGAGTAGAAGAACACAGCGGCGGGCGGATCATGACCGCCAAACGGGCGATCTGTCAATCGGCAGCTAATTGGGACCCCTCGTATTGCCTCAGGACAGAATGTTACCCCGGCAAGGCAGTTTAGATATGGGTGGAGTTCTGCGGCTGGTAGGGCGCTGAGGCTGGCTTTGCCGAAGGGCCTGTGGGCGAAGCGGAGTGCCCATTACACGCAGCGCCGTCCACAGGCCCGTGTTGATTGTCGTGGTAGGTCATTGCTTGAGTTGTGGTGGCGGCAACGACCATCCTGGCCGCTTTGCCTCGCAGCGACCGAAGCAGACGCTGTACCGTTGAATGCTGCTTCTCATTGAAAGTTGCGGCATCCATCTCGGCGAGTCGGCGGACAATGGCGAGCGCGGTGAGCTGAGGCTCGGCTGCGAGCCACGTTTCGATCCTCGCTAGATACGGATCGAGCTTCGAAGGCATGCGGATTCGCTTCTTGTAAGGCCGCTTGCCAATGCGATGCGTCGCACGCACTTCGCCTGCTTTGGTGACGCTACCGAGGGATCGGACGAAAGTGAGCGGATCGACCGGAGATGCGGCAGCTGTGGCGAAACCGCGATTGCCAATACGCTCGCCGAGTTGTTGCTGCGCCGCGCGGATGTCCGCGAGCAACGCCACTGGATCGAGACCGCGATAGGTCTCACGCAGCCAACTCTTGATTGCCTCGGACAGCTTCGGATGCGCCAGTGCGCGCTCATACGGTGTCGCCGGCGCGTGATAGCGCTTAATGACTTTCGCGCCCTCCCGCCGCTTCTCCTTGAGCTTGAAGGAGGGTTGAAAGAAGTTCACGTGCAGGCGAGCCGCTGCATAAAGACGCGCCATAATTCCGGCGGTCTCAATGCCGTCGAAACGGCCGTAGCCGACCAGCCGGCGCACGACGGCGCCGTTTTTCTGCTCCACGAACGCTTGGTCGTTCTTTTTGTAGGCGCGGGAGCGCGTCACCTCCATCTTCTGGGCACGGCACCACGGCACGACGATGTCATTCATGAACGCGCTATCGTTGTCGAAATCGGCGCCGCGGATCAGCCAAGGAAACCGGCTCTGAGCCCGCATCATCGCCTCAACAACGAGGCTGCCGCTACGAGCGACCAAGGGGAAGCATTCCGTCCAGCCCGTGGCGACATCGACCATCGTCAGTGTCTGAATGAACGAACCTGCGACGCTTGTGCCGCCATGCGCCACCATGTCGATCTCGCAGAAGCCCGGCGACGGGTCCGGCCAGTCGTTGAAGGTGCGGATCGGAACCCCACGCCGGATCGCAGAGTAGAAGCCGACGCGACGCCGGCGTCCGCCCGCTGCCGAGATCTTCACGTCGACAAGCATCCGGTCGATCGTTGCCGCGCTCATCGACAGCATCAGCGCGGGATCGTCCGGATTCAGTTCCAGCCGGCCATGTCGCTCAAGCGCTGGCAGCAGAACTGGGATCATCACCTTGAGCCGCTTGCCGCACACGCGATCGGAGGCCTCCCAAAGGACGATTAGCGCGTCGCGGAGGCCGCCGTACTTGCATCGCCGACGATGCTGCAGTGTGACTTTGTTCCGGTTTGCTGCCTCGGTTGCTGTGCTGGGCTTATCATCGGGAGGCTGGACGATGCAGCCGGATAAAGCACGTACTGCATGCTTGCGATGCCAGCCCGTCGTTGCCGTTAACTCGTCGAGAATGCGCCCCTTCTGTCCTCGCCCGGCAGTTCGGTAACGTTCCGCTACCGCCGCCAAAACCTCGCGCCGCGCGCCCATGCTGATCTTCCTCGCCATGCCGTCCACCGAACTGATTCGGTGGCACTGCCCCAGTCACGACGAGGAAGTTGTCCGGTAACATTTTTGATGAGGCAATGCGCCCCTATCGGCATCCAAAAGGGACCCCTTTGAGTGACGAGTCCGGGCGGTAGCGCGCGCGCCGTCGGAGCTGGTCGGGGTTGCGGAGACGGCGCGAGCGCGGGTTGGTTGATCGTCAGTTCGGCTTTTGAAGCGCCAGCTGTCGTTTCCGGTTTCAACGATATCGCAGTGATGGGTCAAACGATCGAGCAGTGCGGTCGTCATCTTGGCGTCGGTGAAGACGGTCGGCCATTCGCCGAAGGCGAGATTGGTGGTGACGATGATCGAGGTGCGCTCGTAGAGCCGGCTGATGAGATGGAACAGGAGTTGGCCGCCGGCCTGAGCGAAAGGCAGATAGCCGAGCCTCATCGAGAATGACGAAGTCCATGCGGGTCAGTTGATCGGCAATCCGGCCCTGGCGGGCGTTGCGAGTTTCAGCCTCGAGCCGGTTGACGAGATCGACGACATTGTAGAACCGGCCACGAGCGCCCGATCGAATGCAGCTTCGGCCAATGGCGATGGCGACATGTGTTTTGCCGGTGCCGGTCCCGCCAATCAGAACGGCATTGCGCTGCTGGGCAAGGAATCCGCCGCTGGCGAGATCGCGCACCAGGGTCTCGTTAATTGGCGTGCCGTTGAACTGGAAGTTGTCGAGATCCTTGGCGAGCGGCAGCTTGGCTATGGTGAGCTGGTATTTGATCGAGCGTGCCTGCTTCTCATTGATCTCGGCGGTGAGCAGATCGCCGATGATGCGCTGCGGCTCGTGCTGGCGTTTGACCGCGGTCGCCATGATCTCATCGAAGGCGGCCTTCATCCCGTAGAGCTGAAGCTCAGCCATGAGGTCGAACAGTTCGGATCGTTCCATCAGTTAAGTCTCCTGAGGTTGTCATAGCGGGCACAATCGGCGATCGGAGCATGGCGCAATGTCAGCGCGGCCGGCGTGAAGATGGTGGGAGGCGGATCAGGATTGCGCCGGCGGGCGAGGATGTTGAGAACGACATCGGCGGAGTGGACACCTTGGACGCTCGCTTCGGCGCACGCCGCCTCGACCGCCGGCAGTCCGTCGGTGATCACCGCGGTAAGGATGTCGACCATTTGCCGATTGCCATCGTCGGCACCGGCGAGCTTGCGTCGGATGCGCTCCATCGCGGCCGGCAGCACCCAATCCTTGAAGGGGGCGCCATTGCGCAAGGCACCGGGTTTACGAGCGAGTACTGGCACGTAATGCCAAGGATCGTAGATCGTCTCGCCCCGGCCGCACGTGCGGGGATGCTCGCCGACGATCCGGCCGTCCTGACGGATTACGATGCGATCCGCATAAGCCTGAACCTCGACCGGACGGCCGACGGCGCTCGATGCCACCGAGTATTTGTTATTATCGAAGCGCACCAGGCAGGTTTTTGAGACCGAAGCCGGCACCGCGTGGAAGCCGTCGAACCGGCCGGCATAGGGGACAAGCTTCGGCCGCTCCGCCTCGAACACCTCCCAAATCGTTTGATCGGTCAACTCCGGATGGTGATGCGCCTTGGCGTAGGCAATGCATTTATCGGTCAGCCAACCGTTCAACTCCTCATAGCTTTTGAACCGCAGCCGCGGCGTGAAGAAGCGTTCGCGAACGAGGCCGACCTGGTTCTCGACTTGCCCCTTCTCCCAGCCCGCGGCCGGCGTGCAGGCAACCGGATCGACCAGGTAATGACTGCACA
The DNA here is from genome assembly GCA_963844635.1 of uncultured Alphaproteobacteria bacterium. Lineage (GTDB taxonomy): Bacteria > Pseudomonadota > Alphaproteobacteria > Rhizobiales > Xanthobacteraceae > JAJPKK01. The sequence continues at coordinate 762 of CAWJPD010000003.1, read as the reverse complement.
TCTGCAGGAAGCGGCGATTGTAGAGGCGGTCCTTGCCGACGAAGACCGTCTCCACCGCCGTCTTCATGTTGTCGTAGATGCCGCGTCGGCAGGTCCCTTTGAATAGCGCGAAGGCGCGGTCGTGCGCATCGAACACCATCTCCTGCGTTTCGCGCGGATAGGCGCGCACGAACAACATGCGGCTGTGACACAGCCGGACGTGGGCGACCTTCACGGTCACCGTGACGCCATTGAGGATGACGATCTCGTGGCTCCAGTCGAACTGGTAAGCCTCTCCAGGGGCAAAGCTCAGCGGCACATAGGCCGCCGCCGTCACTTGCCCGCGATCCTTCGCCCATCGCTTCGCGAAGCGGCGCACCGCATCGTAGCTGCCGTCATAACCTCGACCGCGCAGCTCCTCAAAAATCCGGATCAGCGTCAGACGTTCACGGGCGGCCTTCGTTTCATTGCCCAGCAGCAACTCATCCAGCGCGTCACGCCAGTGGCCAATCTTGGGTAGTGGCTGATCTTCCCGGCGATAGCGAAACTCGGTCGATCCTGAGCGAATCACCTTCCTCACGACTTTCCGGGATACCCCAAGGTCCCGGCAGATCGCCTTGATTGCTTTCCCCTGGACAAAAAAGGCCCGGCAAATCCTCCCAATTGTCTCCACGACCAACATCCCAGTCTGGCCCCCACGAATCATGGAGGCCAATGTGAACCCCTCTTTTCGGGGGTCCCGATTGGATGCCGATCACCCCGAAAAGGGGGTCCTTTTTGCAC
>CAWJPD010000002.1:0-905870 GCA_963844635.1 uncultured Alphaproteobacteria bacterium | reverse complement strand
GCAGACGTAGGCCGCCCCGTCCGGTCCGATCGCGGCGCCGTTCGGCCCTCCGGGGATTTGCGCGACGACCCCGATGCGCCCGTCCGGCCCCGCGCGAGAGAGGGTCTGCTTCTCGATTTCCACAAACAGGAGGGACCCCGTCGGCCATCGCCACCGGCCCCTCTGGAAAGCCGAGGCCTTCCGCAACCGTCTCGAAACTCAGCGCCATCCAAGCCCTCCCATGCTCTCCTGTCCGCAGCGGAAACAGAGCCCGAGATTAGCTTTGGAGGATCCTCAAATCCTAGTCCTTGACCCGCGTCAAAGTGGATGCGCACTGCCGTTTCCCGTGACAAGGGGGGATATTGGTGTCGCCCTGATCCCTTTGCTCACGTCTTGCCGAAGGTTACGTCGGAGAAGGCGTAGCCGGTTCCGCGGACGGTTCGGATGGGATCGCGCTCGCGCCCGCGCGAGAGCGCCTTGCGTAGGCGCCCAACATGGACGTCGACCGTGCGCTCGTCGATCTCCGCCGCCTGACCCCACACGCCGTCCAGGAGTTGCGCGCGCGAGAACACCCGCCCGGGCTTCTCCAGCAAATATTCGAGCAGCCGGAACTCGGTCGGACCGAGGTGGATATCGCGCACGCCGCGCCGCACCCGCCGCGTCTCCCGGTCGAGATCGAGATCGCCCGCATAGAGACGCTCGGCGATCCGCTCGGGCCGGCTGAGGCGCAACAACGCCCGCACGCGCGCCATCCACATGGGGCACCCAAAAGGGCTTGACCACATAATCGTCGGCGCCGACCGAGAGGCCCCGGATGCGTTCAGCCTCCTCGCCCCGCGCGGTGACCATGATCACGGGAAGCGTGCGGGTCAACTCACCGCGCGCCCGGAAGCCCTGCGGCAGATCTCGAGGCCCGAGACGCCGGGCAGCATCCAGTCGGGAATTCGCCGAGGTCGGACGCTTCTTCGGCCAGCCGCAACTCGGCCTCGTCGCCGCGCTCCGACGTTCTCGACCAGATAGCCTTCCGCCTCGAGATTGTAGCCAAGCAGCAAGGACAGATCCGCTTCGTCCTCGACGATCAGAATGCGCGGCGCGGACGCCGCCCCAGGAAGTGCAGTGCCCTTGCGCGCCTGGCTCACTTGATCGCTCCTGTCGCGTCGGCTTCGATGTCCGTCCCTTGCCGGCCGTGCGGCCGCTCGGTCGGCAGCGTCGAACCCGTCACCAGATAGACCACGGTCTCGGCGATGTTCGTCGCATGATCGCCGATCCGCTCGATGTTCTTCGAGCAGAACAGAAGGTGGGCGCAGAGGGTGATGTTGCGCGGATCCTCCATCATATGCGTCAGGAGATCGCGGAACACCAAGTCTTCCAAGGGCGTCGAGCTCGACGTCCCGCTCCCATACGTCGCGCGCCCGCTCGACGTCGCGCTGGGCGTAGGCGTCGAGCACGTCCTTCATCCAGTTCCATCACGATATCGTTCATGTGCTTGATGCCGACGATCACATACAGGCCGGACCGGCCTTCGACGCCGATCTTGACCGAACGCTTGGCGATGTTCTTGGCCAGATCCCCGACCCGCTCGAGATCGCCCGCAACCCGAAATGGCGCCGATGATTTCGCGCAAGTCATTGGCCACCGGCTGCCGGCGCGCGATGGTCAGCGTCGCCTGCTCCTCGATCTCGCGCTGCAGCGCGTCGAGGCGGGGATCGGTCTCCACCACCTGTTGCGCCAGCGCGGCGGTACCGCCGGAGGCGGAGCGCGTCCACCGCGTCGATCACCATCTTCTCGGCCAGGCCGCCCATCTCGGCGATCCGCCGCTCGAGCAGGTCAAGATCCTTGTCGAAGGCTCTAACGGTATGCCGATCCGCCACGCGCGTTACCTTTCTCAGCCGAACCGGCCAGTGACATAATCCTGCGTGCGCTTGTCGCGCGGCGAGAGGTGAAGACCTTGGTCGTCTAGTCGAACTCGACCATCTCGCCGAGATACATGAAGGCGGTGTATTGCCAGACACGCGCGCGGCCTGCCCCATATTGTGGGTGACGATCGCGATCGTGTAGTCGCCGGACAATTCGTCGATCAATTCCTCGATCTTGGCGGTAGAGATCAGATCAAGAGCCGAAGCTAGCTTCATCAAAGAACAGGAATCACTTCCCGGACTGATCGCGACCGTCCGGGCGATGCACAAGCGCCGCTGTCTGGCCCCCCGACAGGCTCAAGCCGCTGGCGTTCAGCTTGTCCTTCACTTCGTTCCACAACGCGGCGCGGCTCAAAGCCTGCTCGACCCGCGCATCCATTTCCGACTTCGGCAGCTTCTCATAGAGACGGATGCCAAAGGCGATGTTGTCATAGATCGTCATCGGAAACGGCGTCGGTTTCTGAAACACCATGCCGACCCGCGAACGCAAAAGATTGAGGTCGAGGTTGGGCTTAGAGGATGTCCTCCCCATCGAGGAGCACCTCGCCCTCGGCCCTTTTGCCCAGGATACAGTACAAGTAGCTCCGGTTCAAAACCCGTAGAAGCGTTGGACTTCCGCGCAGCCCGAAGGGCCGATGAACGCCGTGGCCTGACCCGCCAGCAGGTTCAGGTTCACGCCCTTCAGCGCCTGCGTTTGCCGTCCATCGAGAAATTGAGGTTGCGCACGACCACTTTATTCGTCTCGGCGACGGGCGCCCTCGTAGCCATCTGCGACCATCGACCAGTTCGTCGCGTTGATCTCAGACGCGACCCGGCCGCCCGCCGCAGCACTGCCTCTGCTCGGTTTCGCCGAAGCGGGGAGCAATGGTTATTTCGACGATGGCGGGTTCCCGTCCGGTAAGGAGTGGGACGAAATCGCGTTTCCGGGCGTCGAGGACGAACGTGCCTATGCGCTGGAGATCACTGGCGAATGCATGATGCCCGCCTATCGCGATGGCACCATCATCATCGTGTCGCCGAGCGCCCCGGTGCGCCGCGGGGACCGCGTCGTCGTCAAAACACGGGCGGGCGAAGTCTTGGCCAATGAGCTGAAGCGCAAGACCGGCAAGACGGTCGAGCTCAGGTCGATCAGCACACAATATCCCGATCGCTCGTTCCCCACCGAAGATGTGCTTTGGATCGCCCGCATTATCTGGGCAAGCCAATAGCGGACTCTGCCGCAAACCTCGATTTGCCGGCGCGGGCCTGACGGGCCGCCAGTGCGGGCCCTGTTGGCGCGGCCACTTGGAACCTTCGCATGACGGTACTTGAAGAACTTGGCAGCTTCGTCGCCGGTTTTGCCCCGCCATCGCGCCTCGAGGAAGTCCTCAGGCTGCACCTTGTGGATACGGTCGCCGCCTGGGTGGCTGGTTCTGCGACGATGGAAGGGCAGAGGCTGCTGAAATGGCGCAGCGCCCTGCGCGAGGGAACTGGAGCGGCTGGCGCTACGCAGTGGCTGCGGCTCGACCTCGCGACGCATTGCGCGCTCGCGCGCCTCAGCGAAATCGATGACATTCACCTCGCCTCGACGACGACGCCAGGCGCCATTGTCATCCCGGCCGCGCTCAAGATCGCCGCTACGCTTGGGAACAATGATCCGGCCGCTGTCGCCGCCGCCATGATCGCGGGCTACGAGACGATGGTCCGCGTTGGAAGGGCAATCGACGGCGCCGCCGTTCTTTATCGGGGCATCTGGCCCACTTATTTTGCGGCGCCCGCCGGCGTTGCCGCGGTCGCGGCGCGCCTCTTCGGTCTCGAGGGGCGCGAGGCGGCGCATGCGCTGGCGCTCGCGCTGGTCCGCTCGGCACCCGGGGTGGGGGCTCAAAATGCCCTCACCGCATCGCGGTGGCTCGCGATCGGGCAGGCGGCTGAGACCGGCCTGCTCGCGGCGACCGCCGCGCGCGCCGGCTTTACGTCGGATGTCGGATTGCTGGACGGGCCGTTCCTGCCCGGCGTCTATCGGATCGAACCGAACAAGGCCGCCCTTATCGCCGGGCTCGGCGCTACTTTTGCGCTTGACGAGGTCTCTTTCAAGCCCTGGTGTGCGGCGCGCCAGACGATGGCCGCGACGCAGGCAGTCATCGAACTGGTCGCTTCAGGCGTCACCCCCGATGCGATCACGCAACTCACGGCCTTCGTGCCGCCGGCGCACCGCCCGATGGTGGACCACGGTGTCCGCACCGGCGACCGCGGCTCTTTCTTGACCAGCTTGCCATATCGGGTCGCGCTTGCAGTGCTCATGCCCGCGGCGGCCTTCGAGGTCGCCCAGGGGCACAGCGGGATCCCGAGCCATATTCAGGCGTTCATGAACCGGATCGTGGTGGAGGCAGACGAGCGTTTGCTCGCCGTCTATCCGCGGCAATGGCCGGCGCGGGTCGAGGCAATCACGGATGCTGGCCGCCACGCGACTGCGGTCACCGATGTGCCGGGGGACCCGGGCCGCCCGTTCGACGCGACAGCCGTCGCGACGAAGTTCATGCGGTATGCGGCGCCCGCGATCGGGGGCGATGTTGCGACGGCCATGCTTGAACAGGCACGGACGCTCTTGGACGCGCCCGCAGACCCGGCGCACTTGCTGGCATCGATCGAGGCGGCGTGCGACGTGGCTCCCGACTCCCAATAAACCCTTGGATCGGCGTGCGATTAGCGCATGATCCCGAAAAGTCTGCAGACTTTTCGGCCAAGATGATGCGCAAAATCGCCGCGCATTCGTCATCGAGCGCAGTCCGCGACGGATGCGCAGAAGAAGCCCGAGTGGTGGGCAATTCAAGCTGAACGCATCCGCTCTCGCGCGGCGCATTTCGTCTCGTACGGGAGTCAGCAGAGTCACTCCGATGAGCGCTTGGCGTTGCGCCACTTTGAAAGCCGCAATCGATGCTGCGGACCTTCAGTTGCGCGGAACCAAAGGGCGATAACGTCCGAAGAAGAAAGTCCTGCGATCCGGTCGTTCCTTTTCGATTGCGCGTTGGCGGCAGCGGACTGAAAATGCCTTCCGTTCAGGTTTGGCTAAGACACCTCGATGCATCGAGGATGGCCATTCCCGAGAAGCCAATTCACCGTTCGGAGGAGGAACCCAAGATGCGCTCGATCCTCTTGATTTTAGCAGCCTTCGCCTTCAGCGCTCCCTCCGTCGCCCAGAGCTGGGAGGAATACAGCTATCCCGAATACGGTGTGTCGCTCTCCTTTCCCGCCAATCCGAAGGTCGAAACTGCGACCTATCAAGTCGCCGACGGCCGTTCGGTCTCAGCGCACGTCTATTCGGTTCACCGGGAGAAAGGCGACTTCAAACTGACGGTCGCAGACCTCGCCAATACCGGGCTCGATGAAAAGGCCATCATTGACCATGCGATCAAGGCGCTGTCTCAAGGCGCCACGGTGAAGGTCAATATTCCCGCCCGCATCTATCGGGTTTACGGCCGTCAGCTGACGCTTGAGCGGGCGGACGGCAGCCGCTCGATGGTGGCGCTGTTCGATCTCACGGGGCGGTTCTTTCAAATTGAGGCCACAGTGCCTCCCGGCGGAAACGAGTTCGAGCTGACGCGTTTCCAGCAATCCCTGATATTCGAGCGCAACGTCTCGAACCGCTCGGCGGAGCAGGTTCGCGCCATTCGCGAGGCCTGTCCCGGCTTGGCCGGCGTTCTCAACGCCGCGGGCAATCCCGTGACCCCCGCGGGCACTGACGATCCACGTTGCCAGCCGCGCCGGTGAAACGTTCCAAGGGGCGGCTGCCATCCGCTCGCAAGCAAACTTTAACGGCTGTCGAAAAAACATAACCGCCATTGAAGTTGGCGACCCGCGCCACCTGGCGCGGGAACCTTGACAAGCGGGTTTATCCAAACCCAGAATAGGTGTTTCCACAGCAGAATAATGTCGGAGGCTTCCATGCAACGAACGAAAAGAGCCTCGTCATTCACAATTGTCATGTCATGCCTGCTGCTGACGGCAGCAGCAGGGTCATTGCAGCGGGCCGAAGCTCAGCGGGCCCCCGCTGCGGCAGCAGCACCGACACTCGACTACGACTTCTTCAAGGCCAAGGTCGAGCCTGTGTTTCTTGAGAAGCGCCCCGGCCACACGCGGTGCGTCGTTTGCCATACCATCAATAATGCACCGCTGCATCTCGTGCCGCTGTCGCCGGGGAACGCGTCCTGGAACGAAGAGCAGTCGCGACGAAACTTCCAACTGGTGCAAAAGGTGGTCGTGCCCGGCTACGACGGCAGCCCGCTGATAAGGCATCCGCTCGCCGAGGAGGCGGGTGGCGACCCCCATCACGGCGGCGGCCAGCAATTCGCTTCGCAGGACGATCCCGATTGGCAGACGTTGAAGGCCTTTGTGCTCGGGGCGACCCTGAAATAGGGCAGTTTGTCTCCGGAGGAGACGAACCTTGTCGACGTGGCCAGGGAGCTATCTCATTTGTTCAAAGAGGGATGACGACGATGACAATCACCAACAGACGAATAGTCGGCCGCGGCCTTGCGGCTCTCGCCGGGATCGCTCTGTGTGCGGCCGCCTTTACCTCGCTCGCCGCACAAGAATCCAAGCTGCGCATCATTCAGACGAACTCGGCCGGCGATGACATCGACATCATCGATGCGTCCACCAACAAAGTGGTCGGCCGGATCAAGGATATCGAGGCGAGTCACGGCCTCGTTGTGTCCCCGGACGGAAGGCGTATTTATGTCAGCGAGGAAGCCAATAAAACTCTCCTTGTCATCGACGGCAAAACTCTGGAGGTGACCAAGCGAATCCCACTGAGCGGGAATCCGAACCTGATCGACATTACTCCCGACGGGCGATGGATCTATGCGGCGATCGCCCTGACGTGGGATGACCTGTCGGACTTTCCGCAAGTCAAGGCCGCGACGAGCGGCGGCGTCGATGTGATCGACACCTCTTCGCTTGCGAACATCAAGACGATTTCGCTCAAAGGCGGCATTCACGATTTGAACGTCACGCCGGACGGCAAGTACGTGATCGCCGGCGCCAGCAGAGGCGCAAAGCCGCCGGCCAATTCGATGTTCGTCATCGACACCCGCACCAACGAGGTCGCGTGGACGCTGCCGATGAGTTCCGCCCCCTCGCCGATGGCGGTGACGAAAAATCCCGACGGTTCGACCGACAAGATCTACGCTCAGTTGGGCGGTTTCAACGGTTTTGCGGTGGTTGATTTTGCAACCCATGCGCGGACCAACCAGATCAAGCTCCCCGACATCGCTCCCGACAAGCAGAATCCGTTCGGGCCGCCGGCTGGGTCTCACGGCATCGCCGTCACCGCCGACCAAAAGACGCTGTTGGTGAACAGCAGGTTGAACAGCACGCTCTATGCATACTCGTTGCCGGACCTGAAACTCATTGGCAGCGTCACGCTGGGCGGGAAAGGGGCAGGCTGGCTAACGATCACTCCGGACGACAGGACGGCTTATATCGCCAATGAGCACAGCAACAATGTCTCTGTCGTCGACATCAAGTCGATGAAGGAGATCGCTCTGGTCGGGGTGGGCTACGCACCGGCGCGCAATGCAAACTGGATGCTGCCCTGAGGTTATTTGGAACTTCCGTGCGTTGCATATAACGGGAGTTCGTCGATCGATCGGAGGACGGGTTTGTGTCCGCCGGAAGAACGGTCTTCGCTGCCGCGATCGCGGCAGCGGAGAAGGTCGGCTTGGGTGACAGGCTGAGCGGCTGCGGGCACGTCTCGCGCATATCCGGAACGTCTATCGTCAGCAGCTCACTTAGCGCATGTTCCGATCAGATGAAATCAAATCAATCGTAGGTGGGCAACGCGCTTATACGATCTGGCAATTGTACAACAAATAGGCGCATTGCCCACGCTGTCGGAGCTATGAAAAATCGGCCGACCGCGTTGGCAAAATCGCTCCCTAAAGTCGATGCCAATGGAGGTAGGCGGCGGGCGATTTTGCCCACCCTACGCGCCGCGATTCAATATGACCGGAATCCGCTCAAGCGCATGATCCCGAAAAGTTGTGGACTTTTCGGACAAGATCATGGGGCCATTAGCACGGGAGGCGATATTCGGGCTGCCGATCCGTCCCCCCCAAAGGTTTTGTGCGAGCGCCATGCGGGAAGAAGCGGCAGAGTCATCGAGACGAACCTGAGTTCTCGAGGACCGTCAGCCGACGCACCGTCAATTCATCCACCTCCAGTTTGCCAATCCGTGCCCTGTTGATCGCAAGGCGGCCGATGGCAACGCGACCAATTGCGACGGCGCCGATCGCAATTGCGCCCACTGCCGCCGCTCCCAAAGCGAGCGCCAAAAATGATGCGGCGACTGGGGCAGCACGATGTTGAACCGTTACCTCGCGCATTGATCGGCCTCCATCGGGCGAATACATCCTCGGCTCTTAAGCTCCCGCTCCGACTTGAACGACGAGTTATATTACCAGTCAACGCAGCCTTGCACATTTTCGTTCGTGAGATGCCCTGCAAGCTCTGCGATCGCTCAAGGCACCCGACCAGGACAGGCGTGACATCCATGATCAATTCTTCGATCGATCTCAGGGATAGCGGCCTTTCAGCTGCTGTTATCGCAGAGACACTTTCCTTGAAGCCGCACCCCGAAGGCGGGCATTACAGGGAGGTCTGGCGAGATCAGCCGAGTCATGGCGGCAGAGGGGCGGCGAGCACGATTTTGTTCCTGCTTGGTGCAGGCGAACGGTCACGGTGGCATCGGGTGGACGCGGTCGAAATCTGGATTTGGCAAGCCGGAGCACCGTTGCTGCTTGGTATTGCCTCGCCTGACCGGCCGCGGCAAGTTCATTATCTCGGCCCGAATATCGGCCAAGGCGACAACTTGCAAATCGTCGTACCCGCTCATGCATGGCAGGAGGCAGAAAGTCTCGGTGCCTGGACCCTTGCCGCGTGCGTGGTTGCGCCGGCGTTCGAGTTCAAAGGATTTGAGATGGCCCCGCGTGACTGGCGTCCAAGCTAGCGCTTGACCCCGAAAAGTTGCAGAGTTTTCGGATGAGATCGTGCGCAAAATCAAAATGAAACAATCGGGAGGCGATTCAAACTGAACGCATCCCGTTTTAGCCGCCGGGAATTCCTGCCGATTTCGCCGACGCCGACTTCATGAAATTGCGGCAAACGGCTTGCCTTGGTTGGCAAGCGCCGCTCCAGCGAAAACCTTGTTGACTTCATCCCAGTGCGGAAGCTTTTTCATGTTGGTTAGCCAGCGCTGCACGTTCGGGTAAGCGTTCAAGTCGCACCCTACCAGATCGCCAATGGAGACCATGCAAGCGCCAAAATAATCTGCAATGGTCACGTCATTGCCGCGGAGATACTGATGACTTGGGCCGATCCAATAGTCATTGAGCAACTGGAGCCATTTCTTCGACCCTTCTCTGCCCCATTCGATGGTGTCGGCATGCGCCTCATCGCTCCTGCGCTTGAAATGGGGGAAGAGCTGCGGATAAATAAAGTTGTAGCCAAAATCCCGGTAGAAGCCGGTGTTGAGCCAATCCATCACCTCGTTGATCTTGGCGCGCTTCTTGATATCGGCTGGGTAGGAAGCGAGCTTATATTTCTCGGCGAGATATTTGAGAATGGCCGAACCTTCGGTGAGACGAAGATCGCCGTCTTCGAGCATGGGAACTTGTCGGTTCGGATTGAGCGAAACATAAGGTTCGCGATGATGCGCGCCGGCCATGATGTCAATCATTTCTTCTTCGATTGGAAGGTTATTTTCCGCACAAAGAAGCCTTATGGGCCTGCACACGGTCGAGACTGGATGCATGTACAGTTTCATGGTTCCCCTCTCAGGTTGAACGCCGCGCATTAATCGACACCGCGCGGCTCTTTCATTCCATGACCTCGGCCGGCGCGAGGCGATCCCGCCGATTGTGAGGTCGAATGGGTGTTCTCGCGGTCCGCGATGAGCTCGCGGGAATACGGGCGCGGGAGCTGACCGCGGCCGCGCGCGATCTCTACGATATTACCGATCATACTTCTTGAAATAGCGCAGATCGGGCGGCGGCTGGTCCTTTACCGCGGGCATCAGCAGGCCGTCGCCGCTGAGGTAATAGACTTCGTTGCCGATACCGACATGAGCATTGCCCTCACCGCACACGCTGTGCCCGAACCAGAGCGGCTTGTCGCTCGCAATCCGGCGGTACGTCTGGTTGACGACCCAGGGGTGGGTCAGCGCGTGATCGACCGTGGTGATATCGTCATGGAGCAGGTTGCGGTCGGCCTTGTCGAGATAGATCCGCTCTCTCACGACAGTTTCGTTGTCCGCGTGGAGGGGAATGCCGCTCGCATCATAGACGCGGGGACCCTTCATGCCGCGAGTCTCGACGTTTAGCGTATCGAAGCGGCCGTCACCGTCGGTATCGCTCCATGTGCCGATCGAATAGCCGAGGAACCGTGGCTCCTCAGCCATGTTGGCGGGGAAGTCGCGGCCATCGGTGTAGATATGGCGGATGAAATCATGGTCCCGCGTCATCGGGATGTAGGTCGTGTCCGGGGTGACCACGAATTCCATTTGCGAATATCCGAGCATGACGCGCGGCATCCCCGGGGATAGGCAGTTGTAGGTGGGATCGATCCCCTGTCCGCCCCGTTCCATGTCGGCGAGGTTCGCCTCATAGATGGCCTGGTATTGCGGTGTCAGAGGTGCTTCCTCTCCACGCCCGAACGGTTTCGACGGATCGAACGGAGCTCCGATGCGGTCGCTCTGGACCAGACGTCCGACACGCCGCCACTGCCCCTTCAAATCGGGATACTTCGAATCATCGAAAGCGGTGGCGCCGTTCACCATCATCGCGGTCGCGACCGCAGTTGCGGCGATAAGACTTTGAATACGCATGAAACTCTCCCTGATCTGGCAGCATGTCCGCAGCCAGAAATTATTGTCGCAGCGTGCATTGCCGCACTGCGCCGGCGCCATCCGAAGCTTCGGCCAAGCGACCGCACGACCAGCATGAGGCTACACGAACAAACGGCGCTTCCGAAAGGGACTTGCTTGCCGCGGGGCTCGGTTTCGTTTCAACGGTGCGGACAGCCCGCGGTCGGAACCGCCGCGTCCCGAACCGGTTCGTTTGGATTTTCGGCGCAGACGAATTCCGGCCACGCGCCCGAGGCGGGCTGATAGGCCCCTGCGTTCGCCGGCAAAGTGTCGAAATGTCAGGAAACAAACCGGAAGTACAATTCTGGCGTATTAAGGGAAGTCGAGCGACTGCTGGAAATGCATGGCATCGACCTCGGCCTGTCCGCCGCCGATAAAAGCTTTGCCTTCGATCTGGTAAAGCTTGTTGTTGTGACGAAATACGGCGACGTAAGTGTAGCCGCCGTTCGCTCCGGCGATGCCGAGTTGCCGACCGTACACGGCGCGGATGCGATGCTGGATATCGAACTTGACGACGCCGCCTTCGGTCATCTTTTTTACCGCATCATCGATCAGCGCATTTTCGTCGATGCCGGCTTCGGGCAGGTCCGCGACGGTCATCTTGAACAGCCCGGAGTTCTGCGCCACCGAATAGGTGCGCGCGGCAAAAGAGCGACCGTCATAGGCCTGGAAATCGGCTACCTCGATCTTGGGATCGATTGGGAAGTGGACAGTGAAGGAATGGTCCGGTGACTCGAATTCCTTCCAATCGTCTGCGGCAAACACAGGACTGGCGAGGAGCATCGCGAACATCAGAACGATCAGACGCATTTCACAAGCTCTTTGCTGTCGGTTTGTTCTTTCGCTGTTCTAGCATGTCCGCGCTCCGTCGCAAGCTCCGGATGATGCACAACTAGAGAGCATGTTCCGATCATATCGAAGCGCCGCGCGTAGGGTGGGCAAATTCTTCATAGCTCCGACAGCGTGGGCAACGCGCCTCGTAATGTGAATGCAGCATCGAGTAGGCGCGTTGCCCACCCTAGAATTGGTTTGATTCCATCTGATCGGAACAGGCCCCTAGAAGTCCGGCCCGAGGGCCCGCGGCGCGTCGTTGTCTTTCACAACATAAGTGCCACGCAGGTTTTCGGCGCAAACATGCTCCGGCCACGCATCCGACGAATGCCAATAGGTGATGCTCGCCGACCACGGCATCGTGAAGACGCCTTCGTCTTCGACGGAGAATTGCAGCTGAAGCCCCTTGCCCTTGTAGCCGGCAACGGGGGCGAGGCCGGTGGCGCCCGAAGCATGTGCGGCCATGCGCCGGTTTTCTCGCGCCGCCCGTTCATCACCTGCGACCACCGCTTCGTAGTCGACCAGTCGATAACGTTCGACGACGTGCAGCGCGCTGGTGTAAGGCGTGCCAAACCAGTCGATCATGGAAAACGGTCCAATTTTGATGCCCACGGTGTCGATGATCAGCGTCGCGCCGTCATAATGACCGACCGAATCCCCGTACCAGGATGGTGTCACTTGCGCTGGATGCGCCGCATTCATGCGCACGCGGCGAAACTGGTGATCGTGCTCATAAAGCATGATGATGCTGTCCGGCTGCGCAATCAGCTGCATGCCCATGTTGGCCAGAATGAATGGCACACCTTCGGGCCAACATTGGCTGCGCGGAGTCGGGTTTGGCAGGCCGCTCAGCTCGATTTCGCCATGCTCCTTCACGGTCGCGGCCGCCTGCGGTTTGAGAATGGGGTTGGCGTCGTCGCCGACATATCGGGACTGGTCGCGGACCGCTGACGGCGTCGCTGCAGCCGGCAGGAGACGGCCGTCCGCGCCATAGGATTGCGGCCGGCGCATCTTGTTGAACACCGGGCCTTGCCCAAACAGCGGTGGCGAAAACCCGCAACAAAATGGATACACCCAGGTACCCGATAGGTCGGGTATGGAGACGACGCTTTGTTCGCCGCGAGCCCCTTGCGCGAACACTGTCGAAACTGCTGGCCCGTGCACCGAAAGGGCCGCGGCAGTCACAATCGCCGACCGAACGAACGTCAGGTGCCTTGCCATGATGGATCTCCGTGCGCGAACGCCAAAATAGGTTAGACCAGCGCATCCAGATCGTCGCCGACGACCACTTGTGCCGGAGGCTTGGCGCTGCCAGCCCGCGCGACCTGCCGGCCAAAGGCGATCGCCGCCATCAAGAATCCGAGCGCCAAAACCTTCCATGCCGGCGAAACTCCGAAATCGAGATTGAAGTTGTTGCCGAGAGTCCAAGAGGGCTCGTAATCGTGATAGGCCCATGTCCAGAGCGCTTCGAGAACGGCTGCGAACAGAGCGGACGCCACCGCCAAGGTGGCCAGTGCGGTCGGGTCGGTTCCCCATCTGCGGGATTTCAGCGCTCGCCATGCCATCAGCCAGAACAGGATTCCGCTCACCAGGTACTGCTCGGAATAGGAGTCCGGTGAGAGCAGGTAGTGGATGACAGCCAACAAGGCGATTGCATAGATCGCATCGTGCAGTCGCTGCCATCCCTTTGCCCCCATGCGCCGAATTGCTTCATCGAGCGATGTGGCGGCAAGCGCGATCAGGCCGAGTGTGGCAATGACCGCCAGGATCAGCGAAATCCTGGTCAGCACCTCGTGAGCGATGGAGGCAAAATTCCAGAACCGCAGAGCAAAGTAGATGAAGATGTGCACGATCGTATAAGCGAGCGCGGTGACCCCGATCATCCGGCGCACGAGAATGAACCGGCTCCAGCCGGTGATCGTCATGATTGGGGTGACCGCAAGGGCCAGCAGGAGGAAGCCGGTCGCGGACAAGCCCGACCAGTAGGTCATTCCGCCGAGCGGAACCGGCCCGAACTGTTGGGTCTCGACTTCGTAGATCAGCCAGGCGCCCGGGACAAAGAGCAGCGCGAAGGCGGCTGCCTTGAGCCAGGAAAAGCTTCGATCCCGGTCCTGCCAGGGCCAAATGAACGCTACACGTGTCACGTCGACACAACTCCTCAGGTGAGCCTCTCCGAGAACCGATCTCGTAGGATGGGGGCGCCCCCGCAGAATTCGTCAACAGCTTCACCTGGGTTCGCGGTGCCCACTTGTCGGAATGCGGGGCACGCGGATCGCGCACCGTGCAAAGATTTCGGGCCTCGGCGGCCGTGCCCACCCCACAAATGATCGTTCATGCAAGCGCTCGTCCCGAGAATCTCAAATCAAAAATCAGCTTTGGTGGCTTCGGGCAGCGGCACCAGCCCCTGGTGGAAAAAATCGCCATTATTTTCGTTGCAGGTGAGAAGCGAGAGCGGCGCATCTTCGATACGGCGCCACCGCTGGACCGCCCTCCAGGGCATTGTGAAGGCACCCGGGTCTTCGACGAACACCGAGACTTCGATCGCTTGCTGATCCGACGCCATTTTCCAGCGCTCGATGACATGAAGTTGCTCGGTGTGCGGCGTCCGGTAATTATCGATATAAGACTTGGTGGAAATGCCGATCGTGTCGATCACCAGTGTATCGCCGTTTTCATAGTGACCGACCGACTCGCCGTACCAGGATGGCTTCACATCCTTTGAGTGAGAAGCGTTCAGGTAAATATGCCGAATCTCCGGTCCGTTGGTGGCGACGACCACGATCTTTTCAGGCGTCTGCAGGAAAAAGTACGGCCAGACCGGCGAAAACGCGTCAAAACCCGGTACGCCAAGCGGCCAGCAGCGTTCGCGCGCCCGGAACGGAACTTTGCCTGCCAAAACCTCGTCATTCGCCTTCTTCATCGAAGGAATGGTCCAGAGTTGCAGGATCGGGTTGGAAAGATCGGCGATGCGATAGGTCGATTGCGGACCGTAGCCGTTGGGCACATAGGGATGCGCTTTCTCAAAAGTGACGGGGCCCGAGCCGCCATTGGGTGGCGGGAGCAAATCGTCGACCCCGGCTGCGTGATCGAGCAGCCACCCGGTCTTGGCGTTGGGGGCAAAATCCGGCATAGCGAGGTTTTTCGGGCCGTCTGCAGCCAACGAGCCGCCCGCATAACAGAGGAGGCCCACCGTCAGACAGATCGCACCGAACTTGAGCATCATCATCTCCTCTGCGGAAATCGGAACGTGCGAGGGGCAGGCTACATCATTTGCGGGCAATGCCGGAAGGAGTCTGCGAAGCTGCGCGCCTGTGCAAAATCAAAGGGTCGAGCGGGAAGCGATCCGAGTTGAACGCGCCCCGTTAGTCCTCGTCCCGGGGCGGCCGTCCGAAGGCGAACCTGGAATCTTTCCCGCGCGGCGGGTGGTTTGTGGAATCCCGGGTTTGCCACTGCACTGCGTAGCGCCCTCGGAATGATACCGAAGGGTGCCATAGCATTAAAGCGAGAAACGCTTGACGAGGCAGTTCCGCGTCACGCGCCTCGATATGCTGCTTCCAGTTTGGCCATATCGATTTTGCCCATGCCCATGACCGCCGCCATCACGCGATCGGTCGCGGACTGGTCCTTCATCATTTCCCCGATCCGAGACGAAACGATCTGCCATGACAGGCCGTAGCGGTCCTTCAGCCAGCCGCACTGCCCTGGTTTGCCGCCGCCCGCCGTGAGCGCGTCCCAGAGTCGGTCGATCTCGGCTTGCGAGTCACAGCGAACCATCATCGAGGAGGCCTCGGTGAAAGGAAAAAGCGGGCCGCCGTTCAGCGCCATGAATTGCGTGCCGGCAAGCTCGAAGGCCACGACGAGCACGGTCCCCTCCGGCATCCGCGCGCCCTTGCCGTAATTGGACATCGCGGTGATGCGGGAATCCTCGAACAGCGAAACGTAGAATTTGACGGCGTCCTCGGCCTGCGTGTCGAACCAGAGGCAGGTGCAGATCTTCTGTGGGGCGGCCATTCGAAGGTGCTCGGTATTGGAAGTTGATGTTAATGCTTATCGCCTTGCGGCCCATTCGATTTGGGGGCGATAAGCCCGCGCTGCGACGATCGAAGCGACGCATCGCGAGACAGAGTCAGGCATTGCGCTTGACTGCGGCGCGCAGCTCGTCCCAAAGCGGCTTCAGCTCCGGCTTGGTCTTGACGACGTCATCGCCGATCGTGCCGGTCCTGGCCATGAGTTCCATCTTGTCGGAGTCCGAGAGCGTGTCGATCTCGCCGCCCTTCTCGACCCAAACCCGTCGCTCGCGTTGAACGAACTCCATCACCCAAGGGTTCACCTCCGTGTCCATGTCGCGCGCCGTTGTCAGCACCAGGGCGCGAAGATCGGCGGGCAGCGTTTCGAACCACCTCTTGCTCACCGAGGCCATCACGAAGGTGAAGGCATGCCCGGTCTCGTTCAGGTAGCGCGCGGTGTCGTAGTAGCCGAACGCGGCGAAAACGCCGACCGTGCCGAGCGCTCCGTCAATGGTCCCCTGTTGCAGGGCCGGCAAGACATCGCCGAGCGACATCGACAGGCCGGTCGCGCCCAGGCGCGCAACCTGTTCGGTCTGAAACGGCGAAGCGAGCACCCGTATCTTCTTGCCCCTGACGTCGGCGAGCGTTCGAAATGGCGACCGCATCACGAATGCCGCCGGTCCGGCGAGGAACAGGCCGGCGCCGACGAGGCCCCTGTTGGCCCCGAGCGCCAGGAAATCCTTCACGAACTCCGTGTCGGAGATGGTCCGATCGGCGTGCTGCTCGCTTTCGAACAGGCCCGCCGCGGTCAAAAGTTCGTAGCGCGGATCGAGCGCGGCCAAAAACTCGGGCGGGCAGAAGCACATTTGGATCGAACCGAGCTGCGTGCCTTCGATCATCCGCGGGATCGAGCCGAGCTGGCTCGCCGGGTAGAGTTCTGCCTTGATGCGTCCCCCGGACCGCTGCTCGATGGCTGCGGCGTACCGCTTCATCCACTCGTGGGTGCCGTCATTGAGCGTCGGCGAGGCGAGCTTCATGACAACGCTGCGCGTCGCGCTGGTTTGCGGCTGAGCCGCGGCCGGCAGCGCTGTGGTGGCAGAGGCTCCTGCTGCCACCAGCAAAAATCGGCGGCGCGATGTTTTCATTGAGGTTCTCCTGGCACAGCAGGGATCGTGATGCGGATAACTCCATCGCCTCTCCTTGGCGATCATAGAGGACCGTGGTGGCCGATGCACGGAAACGTGTCGCCCAGGCCGACCCCGGGACCTCGCGAGAGGCCGTACAACTTCTCTGCCGGCGCCCGGCCTTTCGTTTCGTCAGGCTTCGACTGCATTCATGTCGTTGAATGTCGCACAAGGGAACCCCGCGCCAGCCGGCTAGAAATCCGGCGAGGTCGCGGTCGGCACCGCGGTATCCCTTTTGGCGTAGTATTCATGTGGATTTTCGGCACAGACGAGCTCCTGCGGTTCATCGAGCCCGCGCCAATAGGTGACCGTCGCCGACCATGGTGCGGTAAATACGGCCGCATCCTCGACGGTGAATTGGAGCTGCAAGACTTTGCCTGTATAGGCCCGATCGACTTCCGCTCCTCCGTCATTACTGCCGATGCGGAAGTTCTCCTTTGCGTTTCGATCCCAAAACTCCCTGGCCGCGTCTGTTTCGAGAAGCCGATAACGCTCGACGACGTGGAGTGCCTCGGAATGCGGCGTGCCATACCAATCGACCATGGTGAAGGGCGCAACTTTGACCGCTACCGTGTCGATCACCAATGTATCGCCTTCATAATGGCCAACCAAATCTCCATACCAGGACGGCGTCAACTGGGCCGGATGAGCAACATCGAGAGGTATTTGGCGAACTTCGTGATTGAAGGGATAAAGAAGGGTGACCTTGCCGGGCTGCTGGAGCAGCTGCAATCCAAGATTTCTCAAAAATGTACGGGACTCCTGCGGGCCGACACTGATTGAATGGAGTCGGATATGGGGTGCCAGCCAAAGAACTTTGTCCGCGTTTTCTTACAAGCTCCGCGGCCTCCGGCTTCAAGATCGGATTTGCAAAATCGCCCACCAGGAGCGCCGGGTTGCTTACGAACACGTTCTCCGTCCTCGGCAGCGGCAGGCCGTGGCCATCGAAGATCTGCTGCCTGAGAGCTTTGTTCGAGATCGGGCGAGGACCTGACTGCAGTGGTTCGAAAGCCGGGATGTAAGGATGGGACCACGTTCCGGAAAGATTCGGGACAGACAGCGCGCTTGTCGTACCCGCATGAGCGGGTTCGAGTGGCGGGACAGCTGTTTGCCCGCAAGCCGGAGCCGTTGCCCCCGCAAACAGAGCGGCCATCGCCAGAGCGTATCGCGTGTTCATCACGTCCTCCCATTTGAAGAGGGGCCAGAATGCACCCAATCAGACCAGCGATCCGAGTGTTACGCGCAAATCGCGGCGTTCTCGGCTGCGCACTCCCATCGAGAGCTGCCGTTGTTTGCGCGATGACCGGTACCGAGCATGGCCGCCGATCCAGCAAAGGAATCTACATCTGTTTGCCATTGCCGCAACTGCCCGGCGATCCCCGCAGCGGCCTGCTGCGGGCGCGAGCCAGTGGGCGGCCGATCGGCCAAACAACAATAAATGCATTTCCCGATCCCAAAGATAGGTATCTCGCTTCCATGAATGCCCTGTCGCGATCGAATCTCCGCAGGCGACAGGCGCACACGAACAATGAAATCTCACGCGAACACAATGGAGGTGAACATGGACGGCAGTCAGCTTCTGAGCGAGGTGGCCGCCGCGCTCGCCTCGGGCATGATCCAAGTGGTGGACCTGACCGGTCCGCTGGGGCCCGCGACGCCATTGATCAAGCTGCCTCCCCAGATCGGCAAGAACACGCCGGCGATCGAAATCCACCCGATTTCGAAGTACAATTCGGACGGTCCGTTCTGGGCTTGGAACTGGCTCAAGCTCGGAGAGCATTCCGGCACGCATTTCGACGCGCCGAGGCATTGGATCTCGGGCAAAGACTACGCGGACGGCACAACGGATCGCATTCCGGTGAAGAATTTTGTCGCGCCGGCCTGCGTGATCGACTGTTCGCACGAGACCGCGAAAAATCCCGATTTCCTGTTGACGGTTGACGGCGTTAAGGCGTGGGAGAAATCCCACGGGGAAATCCCGGGCGGATGCTGGGTTTTGATGCGCACCGACTGGTACAAGCGCGGCGTCAGTGAAGCCGAATTCCTGAACGCCGATGAGAACGGCCCCCACTCGCCCGGACCTACCGCCGAAACCATCCAATACTTGATTTCAAAGGGAATTGTGGGATGGGGAGCCGAGACAGTCGGCACTGACGCCGGATCCGCTGGCGGCATGGATATTCCGTTCCCGGCTCATCATTTGATGCACAAGAACAACCGTTATGGCCTCGCCAGTCTTTGTCACCTTGACCGGCTCCCGCCCACCGGAGCGATCCTGATTGCCGCGCCGCTCAAGATCGTCGATGGCACCGGCAGCCCGCTGCAAGTCCTCGCCCTCGTGCCAAAGCGCTGACCCGCCCAGGAAGCGCGGATACTCGCCCCCCAGGATTACGGCGGCGTGGCACCACCCCTCGAGCGCATCCGAACTGCGCATGATCCCGAAAAGTTGCAGACCTTTCGGCAAAGATCACGCGCAAAATCACCGCGCATGCGTCGTCGAGCGCAGTCCGCGACGGATGCGCAAAAGACCCGAGCGGGAGGCGGTTCAAGCTGAATGCATCCCGCTCTAATAGCACGAGCGGCATCTTCTCGTGCGGCCATGACTTCCGCCGCGAGGCCCAGATGTCGTAAAAGGATGGCGCAAGGTCAGAACGTGCCGATGCCCTCGCCAGCGCGGGTGCTGCGACGCAGGACGTGACCGGACGATAGCGATTGGCCGCTTCTCGGCGAAGCCAGCGCATGATCCCGAAAAGTTGCAGACTTTTCGGACGGAGATCATGCGCAAAATCAAAGGTGATTGAGCGGGAGGCGATTCAAGCTGAACGCACCCGTTGCAGGCGTGGACCATTGTGGCTGCGGCAAACCCTGAAGGGAGTGAGGGATGCACGGACAAGGAAGCGTT
This sequence comes from uncultured Alphaproteobacteria bacterium, assembly GCA_963844635.1. GTDB lineage: Bacteria > Pseudomonadota > Alphaproteobacteria > Rhizobiales > Xanthobacteraceae > JAJPKK01. Next base: position 886,152 of record CAWJPD010000002.1, on the reverse strand, counting down.
GTATTTCTGGCGGTCCTCGCGGGTACAGTCGCGACCGCGCAGACGGATGAGCTCCACGACCGCGGCGACGGCCAGCGGCGATGCAGCGAGCGCGGCTTCCATCCCCAGCTTATCCGGCTTGTGGGGCCACAATTCCATGCCGGGCCTCGAACCCCCCGCGTCAGGCCCTGGCCCCGTGCTGAACAAATCGCGCCGGCGACAATCGTTCGATGACAATGGTCGACCATACGCGCCCGGCAAAGCGCCGTTCGTAGGCAACAATGCCGAGTTTGTCGGCGACTACACCAACCCGATCCTGAAGCCGGCCTCAGCCGAACGCGTGAAGAGACACGGCGAGATCGAGCTGACCGGGACCGCCGCTCCCAACCCCAGCAACCAGTGCTGGCCCAACCAGATGCCCTATGCTTTGTGGAATCAAGGCTTTCAGATTTTGCAGCAGCCGAACAAAGTGACGTTCGTTTACGGGTATGACCATGAATTTCGCCAAATCCGCCTCAACCAGTCTCATCCCGCCAATGTGACTCCATCCTGGTTCGGCGACGCCGTCGGCCATTACGAAGGGGACACGCTGGTGATCGACACCGTCGGCACCAAGATCGGGCCGTTCTCCATGGTCGATCACTTCGGGACGCCGTTCACGGAAGCGCTGCACCTGATCGAGCGGTACCGACTCGTCGATTACGACACCGCGAAGGTAGCTCTGGCTCAGGATGCGAAGGAGAATTTCCGTTTCAATCCCAACGGCAATGATCATGGTGTCATTGTCAACTCCAACTACAGGGGCACCTACTTGCAGCTCCAGCTGACCGTGGAAGATGAGGGCGCGTTCAATATGCCATGGTCGGCGACCGTCACCTGGCGCCCTGGAACAAGCACACCGTCCCTGACCCTGCCGGAATATGTCTGCGCCGAAAACCCGGATGAGCAAGCGCACCACGTTGCCATTCCCGTTGCCCTCAAGCCGGATTTCTGAGCGAGGCGGCGCGCCGTCCCATTGTTTAATTCCCTCCCCCCCCCCACCCGGTCGGGCCTTCGGCCCTTCCCATCCTTTCCCCCTCCCGCCCCCCTCACGCCGGGGTCCAAGGGCCAAATCTCAGAGCTTCGGCGGAAGGGGGAGAGAGGGGAGGAAGTGCACGTCATCGCGAGCCGAGGGCGAGGGGGTGGGCACTCTCTGACTCTTTAATGCCGCGATAGTCGGTACTTGCGCGAACGTCGCAGCAATCCGCCCGACTACGCGGCAAGTCCTTTTCGGGGATCAGACGAAAGCCACATCCGCTCAGAGCAGCTGGTACATCACAAATGCGTCGACATATCCGTGAATGGGATGATGGAAAGCGCCCGTCAAACGACCGACGATCTCGAACCCGAGCGACTGCCACAATCGCACGGCCCGTTCATTCGTACTGATTACGAAATTGAACTGCATCGCCCGATACCCAAGCGATCGGGCAAGCCCGAGCGAATGCTGGCACATGAGTTCGCGCAACCCCGTGTCCGGTTGCGGCGGCGTCGGTCATGAAGCCGCAGTTGCACACGTGCCGCCCGCCACCAGCCTGATTGGGCCGCATATAGTAGGTGCCGAGAATGATGCCCCCGGTTTCGGCCACGAAAGTCAGTTTGTCAGGCGCCATCCAATAGGCCAACGCGTCCGCTTCGCCGATATCAGGCTCGAGCGCATAGGTTGTCCCTGCGCGAATAATCGGGAGGATGATCGCAGCAATGGCAGGGCCGTCGCTTGCTTCAGCTTTTCTGACGCGCACGCAAAGTGTCTCATTTTGAAGCCGGTGAGGCATCGTTCGGAAACTGGCGCATGATCCCGTAAAGGCGCAGACTTTTCGGACAAGACCATGCGCAAAATCAATGATGATCGAGCGGGAGGCGATTTCAAACGGAACGCATCCCGCTCTAATGCGCCAGCGTAGACGAACTGCCCGGTCTCGGCCCCTGGACGATCCGCACCTGTCCGGTCCCAATCGACGGAGACTCCGCGATCTGTGATCAAGCTCTTGACGCCCTTCCGAGAAGAGTGAACCGTAGGCGTCGCCACATCAGGCGTTCTCTGTTATTTGCTTTCCCGCGCAAATCGAGCGCCGACAGATCGACGCTGAGGTACCGCTCATTGCTCGTCCAGCAATGGGCTTCTTTAATCGCGCGAGTAATGGTACCCTTGGTGTGCGGAAGGGAGGTGTCTATGACACAGACAAGGAAAATTCCAGTAGAAGCGGTTGATCTCTACACGCGTTTCATTCACGGCGAGATCGATCGCCGCGACTTTCTCAATGGCGTCGAGAAGTTCGCCGTTGCCGGCCTTACGGCGTCGGCGATCGTCGAAGCGTTGATGCCGAACTACGCCTTGGGCCAGCAGGTTCGCAAGGACGACGAGCGCATCAAGGCAAGCTATGAGACGGTGCCCTCGCCGAATGGGAATGGGTACATCAAAGGCTATTTCGTGCGGCCATTCAGCGCCGATTCCCGCAGCGATACACCGTCCAAACTGCCCGGAGTCATCATCGTCCACGAAAACCGCGGATTGAACCCGCACACGGAGGACGTGGCGCGGCGCTTTGCGCTGGAAAATTTCAACGCATTCGCGCCAGACGCGCTTTCGTCGGTCGGCGGCTATCCCGGCGACGACAACAGGGGCGGCCAGCTGTTTGCCAAGATCGACGGCGCCAAAAGGACCGAGGATTTCGTTGCCGCCGCGCGGTGGTTGAAATCGCGCCCGGATGGCAATGGCAAAATTGCTGCAACCGGCTTTTGCTTCGGCGGCGGCATGGCCAATCGATTGTCCGTCCTCTTGGGACCGGACCTCGCCGCGGCTGCCCCGTACTACGGTGGCCCGCCCGCGCCGGAAGACGTGCCAAAGATCAAGGCGGCGATCCTCATCCATCACGGCGCCCTCGATAAGACGTTGGCCGAGGGTTATCCCGCGCAGGAAGCCGAGCTGAAGAAAAACAAGATCACGTACGAAGGCCACATCTATCCGAATTCGCTTCACGGCTTCTTCAATGATGCGACGCCGGAACGCTACAACAAAGCCGCCGCTGAGCAGTCCTGGGCGCGCACCATCGAGTGGTTCAACCAGTACGCGCGCATCGGATAAGTCCGGATCATCAGTGACGATCCGATAGAATCGGGGTGGTTCTCTAAGCTGCACACAGAGTGGGATGCGTTCAGGCTTAATCGCATCCCGCTCGATTCCTGTTGATTTTGTGCCTGATCCGAAGGGTTGCAGGACGATTTCGGGATCATGCACGGGAGCGACAGAACCGGGACCACCTTCCCCCCGAACAACTCCCCCGTGCAACTCTCAGTTGCAGCGCTGCGGCCCCGGCAGGGGCGATCATGCAGGCAGATTGTCAAACACCCGAGCGAAACCTGCCGGCCGAAGATCATCGTTGGCGGCCGTGGTCGTTTGGTCGGCTTTAAGGCCATCGTACACCCGCGCAATCAACTCATTACTTGGCTCGAACGCAAGCACCTGACGGCAAAGTTCGGCGGCCTTGGTCAGTTCGTTGTGCGTTACGGACACGATGATCGCGCTGTAGGCGATGTTGCGGGAGATTGGCGGGAAGCCACCTTCGATGTTCGGCGAAGCAAACAAGCCGAAATAGGGATTTGGCGTGCGCCAGTCCCCATACACTTCGGTGAGAAAACGGTCGCTGTCCGCCGGGATCTTGACGGGAACGCCAAGCCACTGATGCCCGACGAGTTCAAACGGACTGTGCACCCACTTCACCACGTGGGGACCGACGTTCAATCCGCACCAGACCCGATCCTTTTCGAAGAAAAAGCGGAAGAAATCGATCGCTACCTTGTCAGCCCAATAGAAGTCGCACATGAACCCGTCTTCGCCGCAGTCGACGGTCAATTTGAAATCGGGATCATTTGCAAATAGGCGACATAAATCGTCGCGCTTCACCGTTGCATCGACGCCGAGATCAAGGTCTTTATCGAACGTCATGAAGTCTCCGTCGCGAATCGCGCCGAGAAGAGTCCCCCGGTGAGGAAAGCTTCGATGCCCGCCGCTTCGAGGCGATTCATGACCGCTTTCAGCGCATCGGGGTACAGCGTCGACGGATAACGGGGTGGCTTCGAATGTTTTTCGCCGGAGGCCAATACGCCGGCTTCCGCCAAACGCAGCAACGCCTGTTCAAGAAATTCCGTCGACTTGTCCAGCGCAGCATCTCTAAGCAGGAGAGCCTTGCCGTGACAGGCAATGGCCTCTCCGTAACGCCACGTGTCGCCTTGGTTCTGCACCTGTCTGGCGCCTTGGAATCCCATACCGCGCCCGTACACAGTGTCGGTTTGTTGCGGGACCAGCGACAGCGCCTGGTCGAAGCTTGCATATGCGTCATACGGGCGCGCAAGTGAGATCAGGAGGTTTCCGCGGTTGATCAGGGCTTCAAAATAATTGGGCTGAATGGCCACGGCTTGGTCGAAATCCTTCAGCGCCTCGGCTGCCCGTAACTCGTTATGCAGCATGATTCCTCGGTTGTTGAGGGCCTTGGGATAACGTGGCCGAAGCGCGATCGCCCGTTTGTAACATTCAAGTGCAGGCTCGCTCAGCTGCAGTGTTGCGAATATATTCCCAAGATTGTAATAGGCCTCGATGTAAGTTGGCTGGATCGCGATTGCCTTTTGGAAATGGCCGGCGGCCTCCGAGAGACGATTGAGTGCCTTCTGCGCGTTGCCCGCGGTAAAATGCGCCTCTGCGCTATCGCTTTTGATCGCCAACGCGGCGGAGCATGCGGTAATTGCCTCTTCGGGACGGTTCAGGCGCTCGAAGATAACGGCAATGTTGACGTGCGTATCGGCAGAAGACGGATTCTGCTTCAGCGCCTCCCAAAGCAGTGAAAGAGCCTCGTCGTATTTCTCCTGTTGGGCGCGGATGAGACCCAGATAATGCAGGCCGCCGAAGTGATCGGGTCGGGTTTTCAGGATCGCCTCATAGCATCGCTCCGCATTGCGCAGTTTTCCCCTTTCGAGAAGTGACATCGCTTTTCTGAACATGCGGTCGATTCGCTCGGCCAGCCGATCTTGCCGGGTTAGCAGGGGCGATAGCGTGACCGTTCGCGTGCTGCCGGTCGGCGGGGTCGGACGATGGGAATTGTTGCGAGTCATCACAAATCCTGTTGATAACTTGTCACTTCGCCGTGTCCTGGTCGGATAAAGCGAGGCCGACAATACTCAGTTTTGTGGATTATCCCGGCTTTAAGCTGACTGAATTTCCAGTTTCCGGGAAGTATACCGGAGGTTGTTTTCGGGTCCGCATGTGGCTTTTTTGCATCGGCTTTGCGAAAAATGTGACGATATCATGATTAACGCTTGCCGGGGTATCCGGTGCCTTTTAATCCAGCGCATGCTCAGGTGATGGACGTGAGCCTATCGAGGAGGATTTTAATGCGCAACAATGGTGCGCTAGCGAGACTCAACTTGCGAATCGCTTTGTGCGCAAGTGTCTCGGTTATTGCCCTCGCAGTCATTGCGCCAGAGGCCCGCGCAGCCGACGTCACTCCTTATGTCTATAAGGCTCCGCCGCCAACCCCGACCGGTGATTTCACGACGTGGGTGGAAGGAGGTGCGTTCTACACCCGCCAAGATCCCATTTTCTTCGCCGTGCCGGAGGGAGCAGCTGCGGGGCTGTATACCGGTATCAGCATTCCGAGCTCCAGCGGCAATAATTTTCCCGGTATTGGCACTGGCAATGGTTTTGATCCGCACATGGGCGGAGAGGGCGACATCGGAATCGATTACCGATTCGCCGGCACGCCTTGGCACTTGAGCTTTGAGGCGCGCTATGGCGCGGCCACATCGAACGGTCAAAGCGTTACGTTGCAGAGCACAGGCTCACCCCCGCCAACGCTCTGGGCTGGCACTTCGACTTTTGGAGAGAAAGAATCCCACGCCGTCGTTAACCTCATGGTCGGCCACGACATCGGGGGATGGAACGAAATCAAATTTGGCCTTCGCAGTGCCTATCTGGGCGCCGATGTAACCGATTCCCTGAGTGCTTCCGCCAGTACCGGTCCCACATGCGTGCCGGGATCCACGGCTACAGGTCCAGGGGCAGTTTGCTCTCTCGTAAGTACGGCAATGCTGAGTGCCGATGAGCGCAGCACCTTCATCGGAACGGGCCCACGATTCGCCGTCGAAGGCGCAGTGCCATTTACTCCCTCCTGGGCATTCCAGTACGGTGTCGGCACCGCATTACTGATCGGCGAGCGCCAGTTGTCGATTGAATCGGCTTCGCAAAGCAATTGCATTCCCTCCAGCAGCGGCAGCTATAGCAGCCTTTGCTTCAGCAGCGGCACGGCCCAAATCGGCTTTGTGGGATTATCGGCGATCCCGAACAGCGGCGTGTCTCCGACTTCGGATTGGACGGCGGTCGTCAATGTGAACGCCATGGCCGCGCTGGCCTACTCGTTCACTCCCAATGCTATTTTCAGCGTCGGGTACCGCTTTGACGGGTACTGGGATTCGCTGAAGACGGTCAACGCGGCCGGGACAGTCACCGACGTCAATCGAATGTTCTATGGACCGTTTGCGCGGTTTACGATGCGCTGGTGATCCGCGCTGCAGCGGCTTAGGAACTGCTGAGGCGCGCCGAGGGCCGAAGAACGCAAATCAAAGGCGGGTTCGCAAACTCCCGGCGCGCAATCGCGTAGCGATCCTTTCGATCAGTTCGCGCGAGGAAATCGAGCGCGTGTATGCCACGGTCTTAACACGACCTGACGGGATCAGATCGGCGTACCAATAGGCGATTTCGGCTTCCGTAAAGTCGTCGCCATGGCAGGCGAAATCGGCGCCGATGCTGTCGAGGAAGTTGCGCGTGCAATGGAGCGGAGCGGGCTGATCGAGTGCCCGGTCCACGTAGCGGCAGGCGCGTGCCACGGCAAGACGCTCGGCGAAGGACATGATCGGTGCCGGCTTGTAGGTTGTCGCGTCCTCATCGGACACCAGGCCAACGATAAGCCGGTCGCCAAGTGTTCGTGCCTGGCGAAAGAACTCGACGTGCCCGGCATGAAAGAGATCGCACACCGCATCAGCATAAACCCACATCAACTTCCTGTCGGTCATCCGCGCTTCTCCACCCTTCCTTCGGCGTGCTGTCGGCGTGTTTCCAGGTCGGATCAGGTGGTGAGTGACCGGTCTTCTCGATAACGTCAAGCGTGGGGGCGTCCATGAACTTTCATCCGCGGTTGGGCACAAGAAAAACCACCGTCGCGTCGAAGACCGTCATCGTCAAACTGATGACGCTCAATCTCGGTCTGCTCGCATGGCGCGCATGCGGCCGCCTTGGCGTTTCTTTTGCTCCGCATGTCGAACAAAGACTTGCTGCCGCTCCCGAGCATCTGCGCCGGGTTTCGGCCGACGTCATCGCACTCCAGGAAGTCTACGCGACCTCACACCGTCGGTTTCTGCAGAACGCATTGCGTGACACCCATCCGTATGTGTGCTTTTCCAAGACTGGGCAGTCCATTTTGGGCAGCGGATTGATGGTGCTGTCGCGATATCCCGTCGTGCAAGCCGAATTTCTCGCTTGGCGTGGGGCGCCATTTCTCGACAACCTGGTATCGGAAAAGGGTTGCCTGCAGGTAAGCGTGGACATCCCCGGCTTCGGGTTATTGCAGCTGGTCAATTTGCACCTCAGCGTCGGCGGTACCTTGCGAAGGTCCGGAAAGCTCGACCGCAACGTGCGTCAACTCGAAGAAATCGAACAGGTTTTGGCCATAGCGCGATCATTTGGTCCGATCGCACCGATCCTTCTCGGCGATTTCAATTGCAGTCCCGCTGTCAATCAAGAAGTGTATGCGCAGATCACGGATGCCGGGTATCTTGACACATTTGCCGCGGTGGCGCCGTCGAAGGCGGCCGACGCGGTGACCTGGGACCAAACCAACTTGCTCAACGCGAACGGGCGTCATCGCACATCCCCAAGCCAGCGCATCGACCACATATTCGTGCATTCCTCGCTCGGCAAAAGCGTTGTCCCGACAGCTGGCAGCATTGAATTCACGAAACCGGTTGTTACGGTGGGACAGTCGCAATCGGTGACCTTGTCGGACCATTATGGCCTGTCGATGCGTTTGGCGCTCAAAATGGCTGACGTCTCCCCTCGAACCAAGCTAAAACCCGCGCAACTCGCATCGATGAAGGAGTTGGCCGGAGTCGCGACCGATTGATGTCAAGTTCATCGAATCCGAGTGGCCGTGAAGAAACAACAGGGAGTTCAGCCATTTTCTGCGGACCAGGAGCGTTCGGGTCGCTGACTTTTCGAACAAGATCATGCGCAAAATCAAAAGGCGACCGGAGCGGAAGCGTTTCAAATTGAACGCATTCCCGCTCTAACGCATCGTGCGCTAAGGGGGAGACAATGCCCTGATTTGGCGCAGAGCCGCTTTGACCTTGATGTCGATGAGCGCGCGGCCGCGTTCAGCAGACGCGCGCAGCGGGTCGCCCGACACGCCGGTCGATTCTCGCATCATCAGAGGCCCGGGGAATTCGGACAGGTCCACGCCGTCCGGGTATACCGCCATCAATTCGGAGGTATCCTGGATGCCGGCGTGCTGCCCGATTGCGGCTGCGCTTTCCCCTTGAGCGCGCAAATATTCGACTTGGGCGGCATCTGCGCCGTAATAATCCGACAAGTCGATGACGCGCACGCCCTTGTCGGCCCATTCCTTGTCAAGACGCGCGGCGACTTCGGCCTGCGGCTTCACGCTGCCGCCGTGATCGGCGATAAAGCAGATGGTCGTGAAGCCCCCGGCCTTGAGGCTGCGGGCGATGCCATCGAGCATTTGCGCAAAAGCCTGCTCCGAGATCCCGATCGTGCCTGGAAAACGCAAATGTCCTTCGGGCGGGTCATATCTGCCTTCCGGTACGAACGGGATGACCGGGGCGACGAGCGCATGGCCAAGCTCAGTCGCGATTCGGCGGGCGGCAAAGCGCACAATGTGATCGTGCTTGCCGAGGATCATGTGCGGGCCATTCTGTTCGATGCCGCCGCTCGGCACGATCACGATGGTGTAGCCCTGCGCGATGGCGCTGCGTACCTGGACCCAGGTCATGTCGGCAATTTCGACGGTGGCCGGCAGCGACGCCGTCAGCGGTCTTTGCGCAAACGCCAGGGCAAGGGCGATACCGGCAACGCCGCTCGCCGCGAGCCGTATCCACGTTTGCCGCCTTGAACGCGTGCCAAGCATCGCCGAGACGTAAAACAGCTGCCTTGCGGTTTCGTTAATGCACTGATGATGACGACGCGATACTGTCCTCAAATCCTCGCACGGCCGCGAAGCGGAGGAGGCGCATTCCGGAACGTTTCCTCTCCCCAAGTCTGCTCCAACAAGTCTGCTCCAAAAAGTCTGCTCCAACAAGGACCGCGCTGCAATTGTGATCCCTAGAGCGGGATGCGTTCAATTTGAAGCGCCCCCCGCTCGATCATTGTTGATTTTGCGCATGATCTTGGCCGAAAAGTCTGCAACTTTACGGGATCGTGCGCTAATCCCGGTTGCTTGTTTCCGCGACCAGCTTGACAACGGCGCGCGTCAGCATCTCGATCTCATCGGGGGCGATCGTAAAGGCCGGGGTCAGATAGACGGTCCGGCCGAACGGGCGCACGAACACGCCTTCGGCCATGAAACGTCGCCGCAGGTCGTCGAGATCGTCGATCCCATCAAGTTCGACGACGCCGATGGCGCCCATGACACGCACGTCGCGAACCCGCGGCAGGTCGCGGCATGGAGCGAGGCCTTGCTGCAGCGCCGCCGCGATCTCGTCGATTTGCCGCAGCCGCGGCTCGCGTTCGAACAGGTCGAGCGAGGCGTTGGCGGCCGCGCAGCCGAGCGCATTCGCCATGTAGGTCGGGCCATGCATCAGTGCGTGTGACGGGTCGTCCGACCAGAATGCGTCGAACACGTGTCGTCCTGCGATGGTTGCCGCAAGCGGCAGCGTCCCGCCGGTCAACGCCTTGGACAGTGTTACGATATCGGGCGTCACATGATCGCTGGCGAACATCGATCCCGTGCGGCCGAAGCCAGTGAATATCTCGTCGAACAGCAGAAGCGTTTCGTAACGATCGGCGAGCGCGCGCAACCGACGCAACACCTCGACATCATGAAAGTGCATGCCGCCCGCGCCCTGCACCAGCGGCTCGATGATGATGCCGGCAATTTCGTCTGCGTGCCGTTCCAGCAGGCTTTCCAGGCAGCCGGCGCGCGCCTCGTCCGAAGGAACATCGCAGAACAGATGTGGCGGCAGCAGTCCGGCGAAGGCGTGGTGCATTCCCTCGACGGGGTCGGAGACAGTCATCGCGCCCGTCGTGTCGCCATGATATCCATGCCGGAAAGCGACAAATCGGGTGCGCCCCGCCGTCCCCCTGTTGCGCCAGAATTGCACGGCCATCTTGAGCGCCACTTCAACCGCGACCGAGCCGGACTCCGAAAAGAACACGCGCGTCAGTTCATCGGGCATCAGACGCGACGAGTCGGCGGGCGAGCATCAGCGCGGCCTCGTGCGCGAGGCCGCCGAACATCACATGAGGCATAACCTCGAGCTGCCGGCGCACTGCCGCCGCGATATGAGGATGATTGTAGCCGTGACACGCGGTCCACCATGACGCAATACCGTCGATGAGCTCGCGGCCGTCGGCGAGCACGATGCGCGATCCGCGCGTTGCCACGACGGGCAGCGGATCGCCGACGCTTTTCATCTGCGCATAAGGCAGCCATATGTGAGGCAAGCCGGCTTCGAGCCAAGCGGGTGCTGCCCTCGGCGGTGACGCCCCTGCGGTCCTGTCGAAGTTATTGGAGCGTCCTGCCATTTTGTCGGCTTGGAGGGTCTAACAAGGCCTAAACTTGCCTCAGCGAGAGGGAGAGCGAGGCGGCATGTCAAGTCTTGGCGCTCCGCTTCAGATCGATCGCGCATGAGTTCGCTTGACGATTTTGCGTCCGAAAAACTTGCCGATCTCGAACGCGACGGCCTGCGTCGTCAGCTCGTGGAAACAGCCCGCCGCGATGGCATCGTGGTCGAGCGCGGCGGCCGCAGTTTCATTTCGTTCTCTTGCAACGATTACCTCGGCCTGTCGCAGCACCCGGCGGTCATCAAGGCGATGCGTGAGGCAGCAGAGGCATTTGGCGCCGGAGCCGGCGCCTCGCGGCTCGTCACCGGTAACCATCCGCTCTATGCCGCGCTCGAAGCGCGGCTGGCGAAGCTCAAGGGAACGGCCGCAGCCTGCGTGTTCGGCTCGGGCTATCTGGCCAATCTGGGGATCATACCGGCATTGGCGAGCAGCGGCGATCTCGTCGCCATCGATGAACTTGCCCATGCCTGCTTGTGGTCCGGGGCGCGGCTTTCCGGGGCGACGATCATTCGCTTCGCCCATAACAACGTTGCGGGTTTGAAGGCCCTTTTCGCCGAGCACCGCGCGCAATATCGCCGGGCGATGGTCGTTACCGACGGCGTCTTCTCCATGGACGGTGACCTTGCCCCGCTCGCCGAGCTCGGCGTGGTCGCTCGCGACCACGATGCTTGGCTGATGGCGGACGACGCGCACGGTATAGGTGTCGTCGGCGGCGGCCGCGGCTCGACCTTCGCCAACACCACGCCGGCCGAGGTGCCATTGCAGATGGGCACGCTTTCAAAAGCGATCGGCGCGTATGGTGGTTATCTCTGCGCCTCTGAACCGGTCATCGAGCTGATCAGGAACCGTGCCCGCACCCTTGTCTATTCGACCGGCCTGCCGCCCCCTGTCATCGCGGCCGCGATCGCGGCGCTCGACTTCATCGAAAATCATCCCAGCCATGCGGCGTCGCCCTTGCGCAAGGCAAAGTTGTTCACCGGTCGGGCCGGTCTCGATGAAGCCAAAAGCCCAATTGTTCCGGTGATCGTCGGGGCTGCCGCCGATGCCGTCGCAGCTGCGAAAATACTTGAGGCGGAAGGTTTCCTGGCGGTTCCGATCAGGCCTCCGACGGTGCCGTCAGGCACCGCGAGGCTGCGGCTTGCCTTCACCGCCTTGCATGATGATGCTGACATCGTCCGCCTGTCCGACATCATTCGCACCCGTATTCCGAAAAAAGTACAATGACGGCGCTTTTCGTCACCTCGACCGGGACCGACATCGGCAAGACCTTCGTCGTTCGCGCGACGATCCGTGAGCTGCGGGCCCGCGGACGATCGGTTGAAGTGCTCAAACCGGTCATTACCGGATTCGATTCGCGCCTCGTACATGCAACCGACACCGGGCGGCTGCTGCTGGCCCTGGGCCGAAGCCTGACGCCGGAACAAATTGCGGCGATCTCGCCCTTTCGCCTGCGCGATCCCGTCTCGCCCGATCTTGCCGCGCGCCGCGAGGGCAGCCGAATCGACTTTGCTGCACTGAATGCGCTGTGCCGTGAGGCGATCGCCCGCCACAAGGATGCCCTGATCATCGAGGGTGTTGGTGGCATTATGGTGCCGCTCGACACGCGAAATACCGTGCTCGATTGGATGATGGAAATCGATCTGCCGCTGCTCATGGTGGTCGGAAGCTATGTCGGCACGCTCAGCCATACGTTGAGCGCCTTGGATGTTCTCGAACGAAATGACTTGAAAGTCGCCGCCGTCGTCGTCAGCGAAACGCCGGCGAGCGCGGCAGGCCTCGAAGAGACGGCGGCTACGATCCGCCGCTTCGCCAAAGGCATTGACGTTCTCGCGCTGCCGCGCCTGCCAGACGGCTCGACGGAGCATCCGGTCGTGTCCAAGATTGCCGACCTGATGTGACGCGCCCTTGTTCACCTGCATTTCGCGCTTATAGCCAATGCAGCGCAATCACCGTCTCGACGACACTTTCCGCATTGAGAAGGACATGCAGCAGAATAACGAGCGTCGTCGATCCGGAAAAGAGCCGCACATAGCCAAACATCACACCGATGGCAAAGACGAGACTTCGCGCCGAACCAGTCGTATTGGACGTGCAGCAGCGACCAGATCAGCGCGATCACCAGGATACCTGGAAGGCTATCGCGGTGACTGTGGATCAATCCGCGAAACAGGAAACCACGGAACAGCACCTCCTCGCCGATCGGCGCAGCGAAGATGATGGCGAGCCATAGCAACGGCAACGTGCCCGCCGCGCGGGCGGTACGGTGGATTTCCAGCTGGAACGCCGGCACCAGCTCGCGACCTAGACCGACAGTCACGAGGTCGCCCGCCGCCACCACCACCGCAAGCGCTGCGACGGCGATGCCGATGTCGCGCCCTCGCGGCAGATCGATCCCCAGATAAGCGAGCGGGTTGCTGCCGGTCATCCGCACCGCGAGCACGAGCGTCACGATCTCGATCGGGTTGGAGATCAGCGTGACGATCGCTATCGCGGTACCGTCGTAATCGACGCGCAGCGGATCGAAGGTCTTGAACGCCATCAGCGATGTGACGCCCATCGCTTGGCCGAGCACGAAGGCAAGAATGCCGAAGCCGAGCGTTGCCGCGAGGCCCCAGACCTTCATTATTTGCGGCCTTCGATCCACGCCGCGATGCGATTGCGTTCTTCGTCGGTCATGCCGGTCTCATTACCGAGCGGCATCGCGCGGGTCTCGACGACCTGGGTCAGGATCCGTGGCGCATTCTGCGAAATCTCCTCGATGGTCTCAAGAAGAACGCCGGCCGGCGGCTTGGCGAATGCCTCGTGCGTCGGCTCGACCGCATGGCATTGCACGCAGTGCTTCTTCACCAACCCGAGGATTTCGGCATCGGTTGGTGGTGCGCCTTGGGCGAAAACGGCGGCGCCAGCAGCGTAGAGCATGGTCGCGATGCCGACTCCCATCGCGGACAAGCGGCCGGCGGGCGATCCGGACGGGCGTGACGACTCTGCGCCAAGGCCTCCGCCAAGGCCATCTCCGCAGTGCCGATCTCCGATGGGCCACAACGTCATGTGCTCTCCCCTTTGGTCAAACCTTCACGTCTCGCCTAGGGCTGGATATAGCGCCGAGCAGGGCACACCGAAAAGGGCGGACAACAACATTCGGAGCATATCTCGCGGATGGTCTCGGAAAAAATCGGGTTGCTTCCATCGGGCGGCCTTGTACCTGCGGTGCATCGCCGATACGACGCCGGTTGGACTTTCCGCTTGACAGAGCCCCGCACTGGAGGCCTCGCTTTTCAATTGATGGAAATACGTGCGCGCAAGTCTACGACGGTCATATCCGCGCGCGCGCCAGTGCAGCTTTGGCTTTCCAGGCTTGATCGCACAGATCTTTGAGCTCGGATCGGCGCACCCTGGTAAAGCACAACTCTCGCTGCGGCATCGCCGGCGCCGGCCCGCTACTCATCATGGGACTGATTGAAGTTCTCGGTCTCGAGCGTTGGGTTCAAGCCTCCAACAAACTCTCAATGCGGATCGGCAGCTTTCGCACCCGTTTGCCGATCGCGTGATATACGGCATTGGCAATGGCGGCAGCGGTCCCGACATTTCCGAGTTCTCCGAGTCCCTTGATGCCGGCAGGATTGACATCGCTGTCGTGCTCGGGAACCAAGATAACGTCCACCTCATGGATATCGGCGTTCACCGGTATCAGGTAGTCAGCGAGATTGTCATTCACATATCGGGCGCGGCCGCGGTCGATCTCGGTCGCCTCGTGCAAAGCCGAGCTGATTCCCCAGATCATCCCTCCCATCAGCTGACTGCGTGCCATCCGCGTGTTCACGAGATGTCCGGCGGCGAATGCGCCGACCACGCGCGGCACGCGAATTTCGCGAGTGCGCGAATGGATGCGGACCTCGACGAATTCGGCGCCCATCGCATACATGAGCTTATCGCCATGCGAACCTCCGGTCAGCGCGACCTTGCCCTGATACATCTCTGCGGTCGCCTCCGGCTTTATGCCCTTGGGCAAGAATTCGGCGTATTCCTCGATGCTGCCGATGCCGTGGCGCTTGAACACGTCGGCGAATGTCTCGCGTTCAGCTCCCGTGCCTCCCCTGTTCACCACAACGGCCCCGCCTCGTAACGTCAGCTCGCCGACGCTTTTACCGGCAAGAGGGCCGGCATTCGCGGTCACTGCAGCATGGAACAGCCTGCTGCGAATGGCATCGCACGCCTTGATCACGGCATTGCAACCGCTGGCGGTGGTATTTGAACCACCGGCGATCGGACCGGGGGGCAGTTCAGAGTCGCCGACTTCGACACTCACTGCGGCAATATCGACTCCAAGCCGCTCCGCCGCCGTCTGCGCAAGCGCCGTGTAGACGCCATTCCCGATCTCGTGGGCCGCCATTTGTACGCGAACGTCGCCGTTTTCCATCAGGCGCACCCGCGCTGCCGCCGGGGCGATGTGGGTCGGATAGATCGCGGTCGCGCACCCCCAGCCGATAAACCAGTCGGCGTCGCGCATCGTTGCCGGGCGAGGATCGCGCCGAGCCCAGCCGAGCGCCTCCGCGGCCTCATCGTAACAGCGCATCAGCGAGCGGCTCGAATACGGCTTTGCGTCGATGGGACTGCGCATCGTATCGTTCACGCGGCGAAACGCGACCGGGTCCATGCCCAACGCGACTGCCATCTCGTCCATCGCGCATTCCAGCGCATAGATGTACGGAACGACCGGCGGCGAGCGCATGAAGCCCGGCGTGTTTCGGTCAGCGTGCACGACATTGACCTTCGTCGCTACCGAGCCGAACGCGTAGAGGTTGACGCTGTCCACCACGCCTGCGACGATGTAAGGATCGGGGCGCGAACTGATCTCCCAGCCCTCATGCGTGTAGGCGACGAGCTTGCCGTCGCGCCGCGCGCCCAGACGGATGCGATGCCGCGTTTCAGCGCGATAGGTGGCGATCGTATAGCCCTGCGCGCGCGTGGCGACGAGCTTCACCGGGCGGTTCAGCCGTTTGGCGGCAAGCGCGATCAGCGCGGTACGGGGCGTCATCGTTCCTTTCGAACCGAACGCCCCCCCGACAAAGGAGCTCACGACACGGACCTTGTCCGGGTCGATGTTGAGCCGTTGCGCGACACCGTTTTTCAGTCCGTACACGAACTGGCTCGGCTCGTAGACGGTCAGTTCATCGTCGGACCACACGCAGGTGGTAGAAAACAGCTCGATCGGATTATGATGCTGAGTCGGGGTTTCGTATTCGGCGTCGAGCATCACGTCGGCATCGGCGAGCGCGCGCTCGGCGTCGCCAACCTTCGGCGGCTCCTTGTACTCTTCGGACAGTCCCGCGGCATCTTCCTCGGTGACGCCGGGCGAGCCGAACGTCGCTGACGGCGCTTCGAGCTTGTAGGCGACTTTGACCGCATAGGCCGCCTCTCGCGCCGCCTCGAAGGTGTCAGCGAGGATTACCGCGATTATCTGACCGTCGTGCAAAATCTCCGGCCCCAGCGTTTGAATGGAGGTCGATGACCCGATCCCGAACTTCGTGGTGGTAAGTCCCTGGGTCTCTTTATAGGTCAGGACATCGAGGACCCCTCGCACCTGTCGCGCATCATCAAGGTCGATCCGCTCGATGCGTCCTTTCGCGATCACGCTGGTCACCAGGAATGCAAAGGCTGGATTCGCCACCGGCGTGTCCGCGGGAAACCGCGCTTGCCCGATCACCTTCAGCCGGGCGTCGATGCGCGGCACGGGCGCACCCATGTTGTCCAACGGGGCCGGTGCAGCTGCATTCTGGCCAGCCATGTCAAACCTCCAATGCTGCCGCTTCTTGCAAGGCCCGCTTTAACGTGCGTTTGCCGAGTTCGATCTTGAAATTGTTGTCGCCATGGCCTTCCGCGAGCGCGAACGCTGCATCGGCCGCGGCCGCGAGGCTCTGTTCATCGATCGGTTTGTCTCGCAGCAAGGCTTCCGCCTCATGCGCGCGCCAGGGCAGTGTTGTCACGCCGCCGAGCGCGATGCGGGCCTCACGCACAGTCCCCTTCACCAAATCGAGTGCGACCGCAGCGGAGGCGAGAGCGAATTCATAGGACTCTCGGTCGCGCACCTTCAGGAACAGCGAGCGGCGGGTCCACGGCGCCGCCGGAACGACGAAAGCGGTGATGAGCTCATCAGCACCCAGCGTCGTCTCCTGGTCCGGCCGGTCTTGGGGCTTGCGATGCAACAGGGCGAATGGAATCGTGCGAATACCGGCCGACCCGGAAATTTCGACTGATGCGTCGAGCGCGATCAACGCCTGGCCGAGGTCGCCTGCGTAAGTCGCGATGCAATGCTCGCTCGTCCCCAGCACGGCATGCATACGGTTGAAGCCGTTGATGGCGGAACAGCCGGATCCCCGGTCGCGCTTGTTGCAGGCCGGGAACGACACGTCGCGGAAATAGGTGCAGCGGGTGCGCTGAAGAACGTTGCCGCCGAGCGTCGCCATGTTGCGGAGCTGAGGACTCGCCGCGAGTTGCAAGGACTGCGCGATCGCCGGATATTGCCTTCGGATTTCGGGGTGATCGGCGCCCTCTGCCATGCGCACCAGCGCCCCAAGGCGCAGCGCCTGCCGGCTCACCTCGATTCGCCCACAGCCGTCATTGAGCGGGTTGATGTCGATGACGGTCTGCGGCCGCATCACGTCGAGCTTGATCAAGTCGATCAGCGTCGTTCCGCCGGCAAGAAAGCTCGCCTGCCCGCGATCAAGCGCACCCGCCCCCCTAAATGCCGCTGCGGGCGTGGTCGCGCGTTCATAAACGAAAGGTCGCATGGCTATTCCCTGCTCGCCGTTTTGGTCGAAGGGCGGGCCTGCTTCACGGCATCGACGATGTTGGGATAGGCGGCGCAGCGACAGAGATTGCCGCTCATGTATTCGCGAATCTCTGCGTCGTTCTCGGCATGCCCTTCGTGGACGCAGGCGATCGCCGACAGGATCTGCCCCGGCGTACAATAGCCGCATTGGAACGCGTCATGGTCGATGAAGGCCTGCTGCATCGGGTGCAGTTCGCCGTTTCGCACCAGCCCTTCTATTGTCGTGATTCGGTGGCCTTGCGCGGCAACGGCGAGCGTGAGGCACGACAATACGCGCTGCCCGTTGACGAGGACAGTGCAGGCGCCGCACTGGCCCTGATCACACCCCTTTTTCGCACCGGTCAGTCCGAGATGTTCACGCAACACGTCGAGCAGCGATGTGCGGACATCCAGTGCCAACTTGTGCCGTTGACCGTTGATGGTGAAGCCCATGTCGACGGGACTGCGAGGATCGGCAGCCCGGCGCGGCGCCGTCGCCGTCGCATCCGCACCGCGGCTAAAAGCCGGCCCGGCAGCGCTTGAAATGGTTCGCACGAGAAATGATCTCCGATTTGGGCGCGTTCGCAGATGGCGAGTTTGGCGCCCTTCATTGGCACCAGCGTGACCCGCGCTCGGTTCTGAGACTAACGGCGCGCAGAAACGTGGGTTCCAGGAACTTGCCGCTTTAGATCGGAGGCGCCAGCGCAAAATATCGAAAAGTTACAGACTTTTCGGATGCGTATCCTGCGCAAAATCAAAGGGAGCTGAGCGGGACGCGATTGTAGCTGGACGCATCCCGCTCTGGCAAAGCTAGGCGGTCGCGTGATGGTGAAACTGGCCTTTGGGTCGGGTAACCGCGGGAGGCGAATGAATGGGGAGCGGGTTGGCAAACGAGAACCGGAAAGATCTGCCGCTGGGCAACCTGCGGCCCTACAGTTCTCCTCGCGCGGCGAGCGCCCTGATGCGGTCGGCAGTGCGACAGGCAATCGCCTGAATCGTGAGCGAGGGATTGACTCCGCCCACAGTGGGGAACACCGAGCCATCGCAAACCCACAGGTTGGGGATGTCCCAGCAGCGGCAGTCCGCATTGACGACACTGCTTCGCGGGTCATCGCCCATGCGCGCGGTTCCGTTCAAATGACAGGTGTCGTCGGTCTCGTCCCAAATGTCCCTCGCATCGACGGCTTCGAGCGCCTGGCGCATGAACCCAAGCGAATGGCGGATAAGGCGCTTGTCATTATCGCAATAGGAGTAGGTGACGCGCGAGATCGGCAGCCCATATTGGTCGCGCTTGTCGGCGAGTGTCACACGGTTGCGCTCCTGGGGCAGGCATTCGCCGACGATCTTCAAGCCGACTTGGTGGTTATATTTCTCCATCTCGTCTAGCAGGCGCTGGCCCCACAGTCCGCGCTTCGATGCCTGCGTGCTCGACCATTGCATTGGCAGGGGCCCCTGGCTCATGTAGCAGTAGCCGCCATAAAAATCCTTGCCGTCATCGCAATAGTTCCAATGCTCGGTGATGGCGAGCGAAGGCGGCGCTTTGTAGGAGCGGATTTCCTGCTCCATAATTCCCCAAACCGCCTGGTTCGACTGCACCATCAGGTTTTTTCCGACGAGGCCCGAACTGTTCGCAAGGCCATCGGGAAAGCGATCGGTCGCGGAATTGAGCAACAGGCGCGGCGTTTCGATCGCATAGCCCGCGACAACGACATTGCGCGCGCGCTGAAACCTCCATTGTCCTTCGCGATGATAGTGCACGCCGGTGACGCGGCCTGAGCCGTCGTGCTCGACGCGACCCACCATCGCGAGGTCGCGAATCTCGGCGCCCGCGGCGAGCGCGCGCGGCAACCAGGTGATGAGCACGCTCTGCTTGGCATTGGTAGAGCAGCCGATCACGCACATGCCGCGATAGACGCACGGAGGTGACAGGCCGCGAGGCGCCGAGAGGGTGGCGATCGGCGTCTCCGTCCATTGGATCCCGAGCGCCTCGGCGCCTTGCGCCAGCACCAGCGCTGCGGCATTCAATTCGTGTGCACGGTAGGGATAGCGCGGCCGTTCCGGCCCCCAAGGATAATTCACTGGGCCTGCAATCTTCAGCGCCTCTTCGACCTCGCGGTAATAGAGCCACATCTCGCGCCAGTCGAGCGGCCAGTCGACGCCATAACCGAGCTTCGTCCGCGCCTTGAACCATTCCGGCCGGAAGCGCAGCGACACCATGGCGAAATGGACCGTAGAGCCGCCGACCGATTTGCCGGAATTGTTGGAGCCGAGACGTAAGGGGTTCTCGCCGTCGACACTGCGCTCATCAGTCCAATAAAGCTTTGACTGATGGGCTTCGTCGGAAGCGAAATCCTCCAGCGGACGCCAATAAGGGCCGGCATCGAGCGCCACCACCGAGAAGCCATACTCGGCGAGTTTGCAGGCGAGCGTCCCGCCGCCTGCGCCAGTTCCCACGATCGCGAAATCGACTGCGTCGTCTTCGCGGAATTGCCGCATCGGCACGAAGCCGCCCTGCCGAAACACATCCGGCGCACGGCCGTTGATCGCACGTGCGGTATGTTCGGGATCATCCGACACGAGCGTTCTTCCGACGCGCCTCGGCCTCCTGGCCTGGCCGTGCTTCAGCAGCTTCCCATGGGTCCCGACGATCGAAATTGAGTCGCACATAGCCGCGCGGGCTGGCCGGACCGCCAAACCCGATTTCATTCCAGGCGACGGGATGGGAGTAATAAGAAGTGACGATACCGTTCAGCACATCTTCGGCGAAGAACAGCGCGGGCGGCATCTCGCCCCACGCCGGGCCGTCGACCCGGCCCTCCTGCACGGCCTTGAGCAGAGAGTTCTGCTCATCTGCCTCCAGCTCGTGAAAGCGGCGGCCGTGCTGAGCGGCGGCCTCGGCATCGAGCGCCGCAAGGCCGCGGCGCCAAGCCTCCAGCCTGGACGGCAGCCGAGCATCGCGATAGCCGTCGAGACTGTTGCGCGAGAGCTTGGCATCCAGCATGGCCGCGAGCGGCACAGGGCGAACCCGATCGGCCGGTTGCGGAACGATGCGCGCGCAAACTGCGCCTACCGTCGGCCACTCCGTTTCCGTGAAGAAGTTGTGGCGATCGGGATCGGTCGCGAGCCGCTCATCGATCACGCGGCGGGTCTTCTCGTTCCACGACGGCGAGTCGCGTTTGCGTAGAACGTCGTAGCCAGGATACCGGTCAGCCATGGGCTTCCTCCCCCATCAAGGCGAGAGCGGCAAAGCCGGCGAGCGCGAGCGCCGTGAAGCTAGGCGGAGCGGGAAGCGGGGGACCGTTGAGCACGTTCTGGCTCCAGTTTCGCCACCCTCCCATGTTGCGAGAGACGCCGAAGGCGTGAAATCCGACGCCGGCCAATCCCAGGAGCGCGGTCATGGCAAGGCCGCTGCCGGCAAGCCGCCGCAGACGCGTCGCCGATTCGCCGTCGCCTCCGTGACACGCGGCGGCGCCGAGGAGCGCGGCGGCCGCCGGAGGCACGCTTACCGGCAACAACATCGCCGGATTATGATAGGCGCCACGAAAATGAAGCAGAGCCGCTTCGAGCGCCGTGCCGAAAAGGCCGACCGAGCTGAGCGCGGCCAGCATTCGCCCAGCGGGAAGGCCGAACACAGTGGCCCGGCAGCCAAGTTCTGCGTCGCGGACTTTCTCTGCGCCGCGACCGACGAGACCGGCGAGGACGAGGGCGATCGGCGCGCCAATCGGCGCCGAGTAGAACAAGTTCAGCCAGGAAACGCCGCCCGGACGCTTGCTGATATTATAGGCGTGGAATCCGACACCGCCGAAGCCGGTTGCCGCCGCGAGCACGTAGACGGCGTCCCGGACCGGATGCCCGCGCTCGCGCGTATCGGCCGAGCCGAATAGGCTGGCTCCGAGCGTTAGCGTCGCCGTCACCAGCGGCGTGTACAT
Organism: uncultured Alphaproteobacteria bacterium; assembly: GCA_963844635.1. Classification (GTDB taxonomy): domain Bacteria; phylum Pseudomonadota; class Alphaproteobacteria; order Rhizobiales; family Xanthobacteraceae; genus JAJPKK01. Next base: position 864,554 of record CAWJPD010000002.1, on the reverse strand, counting down.
CGCTCGGTTTTGGAAGGAACCGCGATAGTGCTCGATAGCGCTGTCGGCGAGCACCGCAAAGGCTAATAAAGCCGCGCTGCGGTTGAGGCGGCGCCCAGTCCGGCTTTGCACGCTCCCTTGCATAGGGGGCGAGACGCTTTGCGCCCGCGTTGCAAATGGCGGCGACACAAGCGCGGCCGGCAGCGGCTCGCGACGGCGGTAAATTGGCGGCGCCCCGGTTCCGTGCGCGTCGGATCGCTTTCCGTTTCGCGCTGCGGCGACGAGACCAACGGCCGTCAAAGCGAGAAGCACCGGCAGAACAGGCGGCGGCCCGGAAGGAGTCGCAGCGGACACCACCCGTGTCATGCGAGGCTCACCTCAAAGCGCGCGGCATCCTTATCCTTGAAGACGAGGCCCTGGCCAAAGCGGGAGAGATCGGGGCGAATGTGGCCATCTCGGGGAACGGGACCACCTTCGAATAACATGTGCTCAATCCTGACATGGTCGTGAAACCATTCGAGGTGCCGTAATCTCGGAACGGCGCAGGCGACGTGGCAATGAAGTGCTGGAGCGCAGTGGCCGGACAAATCGATGTGGTACGCTTCGCACAACGAAGCGATCTGGAGGAAGCCCGTGATGCCAGCGCAGCGGGAAACGTCGGCCTGGAGCACGTCCACGGCATTCGCCTCCAACATGCGGCGGGCATCGTCGCTCGTATAGATGTACTCCCCCGCCGCAATCGCCATCGATGCGCGTGCTCGTTCCCGCACCAGACGCAGACCGGGCAGGTCGTCGGACGTTACCGGCTCCTCGAACCAGCGGATATCGGCTTCGGCGGAGGCGTCGGCAAAATGCAGCGCTTCCTTCACCGAAAAAGCACCGTTGGCATCGACGAACAACTCGGCACCACCGATTGCCGCCTTGGCGACCTTCACACGATGGGGATCGCGGGAAGGTTCGCTGCCGATCTTCATCTTGACGAATCGGCAACCATCACGCTGGACCCAGTCGGCAAGCTGATGTTGGAGCCGGTCATCGCTGTAGGTCGTAAAACCGCCGCTGCCGTAGATCGGCACTTCATCGCGACACCGGCCGAGCAATAACGCGAGGGGCTGTCGGCAGAGCTGCGCCTTTAGATCCCACAGCGCCGTGTCGACCGCTGCAATCGCGCAGGCGGCGAGACCCGAGCGCCCGAGATTTCGCACCTGACGCTGCATCGCGGCCCACAGGCCGCAAACGTCGAGCGCATCAACCCCGCGCACCACCGGCCACAACGTTCCACGGATGAGCGGGACAAGCGAAGCATCCGCATATGTATACCCCATGCCGCGGCACCGCTCGGCCTCGATGTGGACAACCACCAACGTCGTCGCGTCCCACGCGAAGGTGCCATCGGCTTCCGGCGCATCGGTCGGGATGCGGTAGGCAACCGCCGTCAGGTTGGTGATCGGCGCCGCGATGATGGTTTTGTCCGCCGTGACTGAGACGGTCGTGCCCGCCATCTCAGCGCGCTGTGCGGCGGGAGCCATTGCTATTCCTTGCTGCCGGGCAGGATGCTACTGAGCACTTGGCGCGCGGTCTCCTTGATAATCCCGCCTTCGCGCGGATCGCCTTTGACGAGTGTCTCGGACAGGTTCCGGACCTGCTCGAAGGTGATGTGCGGCGAGAGCGGCGGCACTTCGGGATCGGTTTTCACTTCAATAACGACAGGGCGTTCAGCCGCCAGCGCCGTCTCCCACGCCGCCCCGACGGCGTCCGGCCGATCCACATAGATGCCCTTGAGGCCAATCAACTCCGCAAACCGGTGGTAGGGCACGTTTGGAATCTGCTGCGAAGCATTGAATTTGGGATCGCCCTCCATCACGCGCTGTTCCCACGTGACCTGATTGAGATCCTCGTTGTTGAAGACGCAGACGATCCAGCGATGGTCGCTCCACTTTTTCCAGTATTTCGCCACCGTAATCAGTTCGGCCATGTTGTTCATCTGCATCGCGCCATCGCCAACAAGCGCGATCACCGGACGGTCGGGATGTGCGAACTTGGCCGCGATCGCGTAGGGGACGGCGGCGCCCATCGAAGCAAGGCCGCCGGACAGCGAGGCCATCATGCCGCGCCGCATCTTCAGGTCTCGCGCAAACCAGTTGGCGCAGGAACCGGAATCACTCGTCACGATGACGCCGTCGGGAAGACGAGGCGACAGCTCCCAGGTGACCCGTTGCGGGTTCACCGGATCAGCATCGGCGAGCGCACGATCCTTCAGCGTCTCCCACCACTCATTCACATTGCGTTCGATCTGCTTGCGCCATGATCCATCGGGTTTCTGCTGGAGAAGCGGCAACAGTGCGCGGAGCGTCTCGGCGGCATCGCCGACCAGGTTAACCTCCATCGGATAACGCAGCGACAGCATCTCCGGCTCGATATCGATCTGGACTCCGCGAGCCTTGCCTTCCTCCGGCAGGAATTCCGAATAGGGGAAGCCAGAACCAACCATCAGCAGCGTGTCGCAATGCGTCATCATCTCCCAGGAGGGCTTGGTACCGAGCAAGCCGATGGAGCCGGTTACCCAAGGGAGATCGTCGGGCAGCGCCGCCTTACCCAACAGCGCCTTGGCGACGCCGGCGCCGAGGCGATCGGCAACCGCGATCACTTCATCGGTGGCGCGAAGCGCTCCTGCGCCGACCAGGATCGCCACCTTGCGACCGGCATTCAGGACACTCGCCGCACGACGCAAATCATCGTCGTAGGGGAGAGTGCGCGGGCGGGTAAATCCGATGCCTGAATGAACCGTACCATGCTTGCGCGGCGGCTCCTCGTAATCGAGCTCCTGCAAATCGTTGGGCAGGATGATCGCGGTGACGGCATGGCGGCTCAAGGCAATGCGAACGGCGCGGTCGACAAGATGCCGCACCTGGGCGGGCGAAGATGCCTGCTGCACGAACTCGCCGGCCACGTCTTTGAACATCGAGAGCAGGTCGAGTTCTTGCTGGTAGTGGCCGCCGATCGCGTTGCGCGCCTGCTGTCCGACGATCGCGAGCACTGGCTGGTGGTCGAGCCGAGCATCGTACAGACCAGTGAGCAGATGAGACGCCCCAGGGCCGGAGGTCGCGATGCAAACGCCGAGCTCGCCGGTGAATTTTGCGTACGCCGAGGCCATGAAGGCCGCCATTTCCTCGTGCCGCGCCTGGATGAACTCGATCTTGCCATCGGCGCGATTGAGTGCTCCGAACACGCCGTTGATGCCATCGCCCGGGTAGCCGAACATGCGCCGCACGCCCCAGGCATGAAGCCGCGCCACGACGAAGTCGCCAACTGTCTGAGCCATTGTCATGCTCTGCAAAAAAAGGAGTGATCCGGCGCGCGGCCGGCCTGGTTTTGGAACGGTCGGTGCGGCTGAAAGTTCCGGCCTCTCACAGTATCGCGTGTCGTGTTGTGAATGGTCGCAATTCTCCGGAGAAGCCGGTGGACGTGCAGATTGCCTTGAGGGATCGCGTAATCGGCCCGGTCCACAGGATCGACGCCGGACCGGCTAGCCGGCTGCGTGTCGCGAAGCCTTCTTCAGGAACCGAGAGGAATGATTTCCGTTACCTGCTGGGAACGGCATCAGAAATTTGGAAACTGCGATGTCGCGACCGCGCTACCAGGAGGTTTCTGTGCTGGACGCCAATCCCGGTGAGATCGAAAGCGAGAACATTGTCGATCCGCGCGAAGCCGCGAGGGCGGCAGGACTGAGATATACGTCGGACGACAAGCCGGGCATGCGTCGTCGGAAATCGGGCAAGGGGTTTGTGTATCTCGATACGGACGGAAAACCGATCCGCGAGAGGGAAGTGCTGTGGCGTATCCGCCATATCGGAATTCCGCCTGCCTGGACGGATGTATGGATCAGCCAGTTCCCGAATGGGCACATCCAGGCAACCGGACGCGATGCCAAGGGCCGAAAGCAATACCGCTATCATCCAGCCTTCCGCGAGCTTCGCGAGAGCACCAAATACGAGCACATGCTGAGCTTCGCCGCAGCGCTGCCAAGAGTTCGCGCCACGGTCGACGAGCACATGGCACTCCGTGGGTTGCCGCGGGAAAAGGTTTTGGCGACCGTCGTGCATCTCCTCGAAACCACGCTTATTCGCGTCGGCAATGACGATTACGCAAAGACCAACGGCAGCTTTGGATTGACGACGCTGAAAAACCGCCACGTCGTTGTCAAAGGCTCGCAGCTTCGCTTCGAGTTCACTGGGAAAGCTGGCAAGAAGTGGTCGGTCGCAATCACCGACCGGCGCGTCGCCAAGGTCGTCAAGGCGTGCCAGGAGCTGCCCGGGCAAGAACTCCTTCAATATATCGATGAAGGCGGCACGACGCAGGATGTCACGTCTGCCGACGTGAATGACTATCTGCGCGAAATTACCGGACAAAACATCACGGCAAAGGACTTTCGCACCTTCGGGGGAACCGTGCTCGCCGCGCTTGCGCTCATCGAAATGGAGGCTTTTGACAGCGCGGCCAAGGCAAAGAAGAACGTGCGCGAAGCGATTGAGCGGGTCGCAGCGCGCCTTGGCAACACCCCGACCATTTGCCGCAAATGCTACATTCACCCGCAAGTGCTGAACGGGTACATGGACGGATCACTTCTGGTGAGCATAAAGGAAGCCGCGGAGCAGGAACTGCGCGATGATCTTGCTGGGCTGTCGCCGGAAGAGGCTGCCGTAATCGCGAGCCTCCGAGGAATGATCAACCGAAAGCTTGACCGCGAAGCGGCATAAGGTTCTCGCACTACCCGGGTGCGATACTCAGCGTGGTACGGTTGTAGCGTCCATCGTGGGTATATAAGAGGCTCCTGGTGTAGGCCCGCACAAGCATCAGGCCCCGGCTGCCAATAGCGGCAGCTTCGAGCGAAAGTGGCCGTTCGAACGTCACCGTGCAGGTTGGATCGAAAGGCGCGCCGGTATCGAGAAACTCAACGTCGATGCCGTCGTTCAGCCGCGTGAGGGTCACGATGACGTAGTCGTGATCCGGCGTCGAACCCCCGTGCTCGATCACGTTGGCGGCAAGCTCGGCCACGCACAGACGCGTGCGGAACACTGTGCGCGGGCTTGTCCCCCATTTCCGTCCCACCGTTTCAATCCATTCGTCAACCTCCCTGAGATTCCCGGGATCGAGCGGGAAGGTTCGCCTCTGTGCTTCCCCGGTACTGGAATCGGCATGATCGAACGCGGGGATTTCAGGCACTCCGTACCCCGGCGAATGCGGCGCGCGCCTCCACCTCCGATTGGACCATCGGAAGGATCTCCCCAAGGCCGGAGACGACGATAACTTCCCTCACCCCCGGTGTCGGCCTGAGCAGAACGAGTTTGCCGGCACCGCGCGCAACCGTCTTTGCCGCCATGACAAGGTGACGTAGTCCGATCGATGCGATGAAATCTACACCCGTCATGTCCAGGATGAGGTTTGCTCGTGAACCGGCGACGACCGCCAGAGGCACTCCGATTTTATCCGCGCCCACAATATCCAGCTTGCCAACCAACGTGACCATCTTGGTCGTCACATCGAGATCAGAGACGGCGATTTCCATCCGGCTACCTCGCAATTTCGATGGGCCGGTTTTACCCCAAGCAATGTGACGATTTGGCAACGATCGAGTCCATGGCCCTTCAGTGCTCCCCTGCCCCGGTCCGCCTTTCTCCAAGCGCGAAGGTTTTCCCAGCCACCGCCTTCTGCCCCCTCGCCCCGCCGCGGCATCACAAGGATAGGCAATAAGGAGCGCGTGAGACAACGTTATTTAAGGGTTGCCGAGCTTGGCAACCAAGAGGCTAATCTTAACGCAAGACGGACGGCTCTCGAATACCAAGGGCGACGATCTTCCGCATGAAACAGGCGGCGCACCGCAAAGCGGAGCAACACCGTGACCGACAGCATCCTCATCCTCAATGCCGGCTCTTCGAGCATCAAGTTCTCGTTGTTCCGGGGACACGAGCAGCCGATGCGTCGGGGCCTACTCTGCGAGGGCCAGTGCGCCGGCATCGGACATCGCGTGCATTTCACAGCAAAGGACGGCGCTGGAATTGTGCTCATCGACCGGGATTTAACCGAAAGCGCCTCTCACGAAGACGCGCTTTCAGCGCTCTTGTGCTGGCTGCACAATCAATTCCCGCAGCAGCAGCTCATTGGGGCAGGCCATCGGGTCGTGCATGGCGGTTCCCGCTTCGTCGACCCCGTGCGCATCGATGCGACTGTTGTGGCCGAACTCACCCGGCTTGTGCCGCTCGCGCCGCTCCATCAGCCGCACCACCTCGCCGCTATCGCCGCACTCTCGAAGCTTTACCCGGCGCTGCCGCAGGTTGCCTGCTTCGACACCTCCTTCCATCATACGCAGCCCGCCGTTGCGGCCACGTTCGCGCTTCCGCGGCGGCTGACGACGGAGGGCGTGAAACGCTACGGCTTTCATGGCCTGTCGTATGAGTATATTGCCGGCGCGCTGTCGGAGATCATCGGCGCGCCCGTAGCTGACGGGCGCATCGTCGTCGCCCATCTCGGCAGCGGCGCAAGCATGTGCGCACTGAAGCAGCGGCGCAGCATTGCAACGACCATGGGATTCACCGCGCTTGACGGACTGCCGATGAGTCGGCGATGCGGCACTCTCGACCCCGGGGTAATACTCTATCTGCTGCAAGAAAAAGGGATGACGCCGGCAGCCCTCAGCGACCTCCTTTATCGGTCGTGCGGCCTGCTCGGCGTGTCGGGATTGAGCGACGACATGAAGACACTTCTCGCGAGCGATGCGCCGCAAGCAGCCGAAGCGATCGATCTATTCGTCTATCGCATCTGCCGCGAACTGGGGTCGCTTGCCGCGGCCCTCGGCGGATTGGATGCCCTCGTCTTCACGGCCGGCATTGGCGAACACGCGCCGGAAATTCGTCGCAGGGTCTGCGAGCAGGCTGCTTGGCTCGGCCTCAAAATCGACGGGCCGGCAAACGCCGCCGGCGGTCCGAGGATCACCACGCCGGGCGCAGGAGCATCCGCCTGGGTCATTCCAACGGATGAAGACCTGGTGATCGCGCGTCACTCATGGCGTCTCGTCGGCGGCAGCAAATAACGGCTGAACGGATCGGTGTGTCGCGCTGACGCCGCTGCTCCGCCGCTCTCTCGCTACGGCGCTCTGGATGGCGCGCTCGCTCGCCGCGCCACTTCCTGCAAGGCTCGGCCATCATCCAAAATCACCGCTCCTCATCACGAGAAATCGCGTTGCACTTGATTTTTGAATCGCCCTGCAACTTTTCGGGATCATGCGCAGAGCGGGATGCCTTCAGCTTAAATCGCCGCCCGCTCGGTTCTTTTGGAATTGCGCATGATCTTTGCCCGAAAAGTCTGCAATTTTTCGGGATCATGCGCAGAACGGGATGTCTTCAGCTTAAATCGCCTCCCGCTCGGTTCTTTTGAAATTGCGCATGATCTTTGTCCGAAAAGTCTGCAACTTTTCGGGATCATGCGCAGAGCGGGATGCCTTCAGCTTAAATCGCCACCCGCTCGGTTCCTTTTGATATTGCGCATGATCTTTGTCCGAAAAGTCTGCAACTTTTCGGGATCATGCGCAGAGCGGGATGCTTTCAGCTTAAATCGCCGCCCGCTCGGTTCCTTTTGATATGGCGCATGATCTTTGCCCGAAAAGTCTGCAACTTTTCGGGATCATGCGCTAAGTTCGGGCCGCAAGTTGACTTGGCTTTCAGTCAAAGGAGCAACCCATGTCTTCCGAAATTGATTCCTCCGTCTCTTCATTCGAGCCGGTCGCCTCCCGCCGCAACTTTGTCGCCGTGGTCACGGCTGCGGCTGCCGCGGGCGCCGCCGCCGTCCCCGGCGCCGCTCAGGCGCAAACGCCGGGGAGTCCGCTGCGGTTTTCAAATCCCGACGGCATGACGAAGCCGACTGCGTACAGCCAAGTGGTCGAGGTTAACGGACCGCATCGGATCATCTTCGTCGCTGGCCAGACCGGCGTCGACGCGGGCGGCAAGGTGGCGCAGGGTTTCCACGCCCAGGCGACGCAGGCGTTTCAAAATATCAAGACGGCGCTCAGCTCGGTCGGTGGCGACTTTGAACATGTCGTCAAGCTTACCACCTATATGACCGATCTTGAGCAGAACGCCGACGCCTACAGAGAGGTGCGCGCCTCCGTTTTCGCCAACAAGGCAACGCTGCCCGCTTCAACACTGTTGCAGGTCACACGGCTTGCCAATCCTGCCTTTCTCATCGAAGTCGAAGCGATGGCAATCCTGCCGCCCAGAGCGTGACCTCTGAGGTACCAGTCGCTCCGGTTGCAATGCCGTCGCGCTGTCCGTCAACACAAAGGGACGACCAGCAGCGCGATAAAATCACCTGCGGAAATCGCGAGCTACAGCGGTTTCCAGTCATATTGAAGCGCGGCGCGTAGGGTGGGCACAATCGCCCGCCGCCTCCCTTCCATTGGCATAAACTCTTGGGGGCGATTTTGCCCACGCGGTCATAGCTCCGACAGCGTGGGCAACGCGCCTATTTGTTGTACAATTGCCCGGATCGTGTAAGCGCGTTGCCCACCCTACGAGTGATTTGATTCCATCTGATCGGAACATGCTCTCTACCGAAGCTCGATGCCTTCGGACGGGACCGTGCCTGGGCAAGTGCCTCCACGCGATCGCAGAGAGCGCAAGCCATTGTCAGCTCCAGGCGCGCAGCCACGCAAACTCCTTTTCCCTTTCCGGTGTTCGGCCCTCTATCCGGCGCACTTGCGCCAGCTACCGACAAGAAAGCACGGCGTCAGATGCGAAAATCGACGCCGCGTTTGCGTCCCTGAAAAACGTTGATGAACAGTTCTTCGGGTGCCGGCTTGCGCCGTATCAGCCCTTGCTCATGCGCATAGCCGATCAATGTCTCCAGCGTATGGCGATTCCGTTTTGAAAGTCCGTACTCCCAAGGGTCCGGGCCCAGGAGCCGCTCCTGCTCTTCCCAGGCCTCGCGGTACCAGGCGAGCGGCACGATTCGGGGATTTGCAAGACGCTTCATTGCGACGTCCTTGGCGGCAGTGAAGGCGTTGAACATGTTGATCGCGACCCAGGGATGCTTCTGAACGACGTCACGCCGGACGCCGAGCACATGCATGATCGGGAAAATCTCCGTCCGTTTGAAGTACGCGACCTCCTCCTGACGATAGTCGGGGAAGAGCCGCGCCACGCGCGGGTCCTTGTTCACAAGCGGGTAAATGAGATCCGGATGCAGCACCGCGTCAAGCTCGCCGCTGGCCAGCATTTCCTCGACCGATCGATCCGGCGGCAGATGCGTAACCTTGATATGCGGCGGGATTTCGAATTCGACCGTCTCGTCGAGTTCACAGACCCATTCGATCGTGTCCAGCGGAACACCGTATTCATGCTGCAGAATTCCCCTCATCCACACAATGGCCGTGGCTTGATATTGTTTGAGGCCAATCGTGCGGCCAGCAAGGTCGGCCGGAGAGCGGATGCCTTTCGAAGTGTTGATGTAAATAAATCCGTGGCGAAATCTGCGATGAAGGAAAACCGGAATGGCCTCGACCGGCAGCCCTTGATCTTGCGCGACTAGAAAAGAGGAACACGATACTTCGGCGAGATCGAATTCCCAATTGCGCAGAAAGCGCCAATGCCTGGTCGTCGAATCCATGTCGGCCAGCAACGTGAGAGCAACGCCCTCCGGTCGGACTGTGCCGTCCGCGAGTTCCCGCACAATTTCATAGTTGCCGCATGCAAGGGTCAACGGAAGCTTCGACAAAGCGCCTTCCTTTCGATAGGGGCAGAGTTGGAGCGGGATGCGTTCAGCTTAAATCACCTCCCGCTCGGTTCTCTTTGATTTTGCGTATGATCTTTGTCCGAAAAGTCTGCAACTTTTCGGGATCATGCGCTGGACGCGCGCAACTCTACATCGGTTGTGGTCCCCTCAAAATGGGAGAGGGCGTTTGCAAGCAGTGGCGCGCCGGCGCTCAAATTCAGCACGTGTGCCTCGCTGCCACGCCAAATCGCATGCCACTCACGCCGGCGCCCAATCAACCCCGGTCTCCGGCACCGGCGTCAGTGCCCCCTTGCCTGCTGCCCAGGAGCGTAGATTGTCGACCACCAACCGGTCCATGGCCGCCCGCGTGTATACCGACGCCGAGCCGAGATGCGGCAACAACACGACGTTTTCCATTGCGATCAGCTCTGGCGGCACCTTCGGCTCGTTCACGTAGACATCGAGCCCGGCGGCAAAGATTTTCTTGTCCTTCAGGGCGGCGATCAGCGCCCGCTCATCGACGACGGACCCACGCGCCGCGTTGATCAGAATGCCTCCCGGCCCAGCGCCTCGAGCACTTGCGTGTTGACGAGATTACGTGTCTCGGCACCGCCCGGAACAATGACCACCAGAATATCGACGTCGCGTGCCATTTCGACGAGGCCCGGATAGTATCGATAGGACAGCTCCGGCTGTGGTCGCCGCGCATGATAGACGACCGGCACTGCGAACGCATCGAGCCGACGTGCGATCGCGCGCCCGATCCGCCCCATTCCGAGCATGCCGACGGTGCGGTCGCGCAGCGTCGCTGCACTTAACGGATAGGGTTGCTGCTCCCATTTGCCCGCGCGCAGAAAGCGTTCGGCACGCGGAAATTCGCGAACCGTGCACAGAATGAGGCCCAGCGTCGTGTCCGCAACCTCTTCGTTCAGAACATCGGGCGTGTTGGTCACGACGATGCCGTGCGCGCCGGCCCATCGGGCATCGATATGATCGTAACCGACCCCGAAGCTCGCCACGATTTCGAGCCGGGGAAAGCGCGCCATCAACTCGCGGTCAACTCTTTGATTGGAATAAGTCACGGCGAAGGCGCGTACGCGATCGGCTATACCGGACAAGAACGCGTCGCGATCCTGCGCTTCGATCAGCCGATGAATGGTGAACTCCGGCTCCAGTTCGCTCTTGAAGACAGGCTTTACCGGCCCGATCAGCAGCACATCAGGTTTTTCGCGTGTCATGTCATCCTCCGCGACGCCCCCGCAACGCGGGACAAGCCAAGCGGCGGGCCGACCGCGTATGAAAGGAACATGTTTTGCGGGCGATCGGCGCAGGCCGGGCGCATTCAGACGGGCGGATCACAACAGCAGGCCGAGCGGATGTTCGATGAGGTGCCGAAGCGCATCGAGGAGCTCGGCGCCACACGCCGGCTCGATGACGCGAGCATCGCAGGACAATGTCACCGTGACCTGTCCCGCGAAGCGGACGCCGCCATTGTCGGCCTCGACCGGCTGTCGCACGGGCGCGCCAACTGCAAGACGGGTGCTGTGCGGCGGGCAAACGGGCGATGCGAATTGGCGAACGTTGTGCGCGCTCAATTCGGATACGGAACTGGCTCCGCCCCGCGTCTCCGCGGGATCGAGCTGACCACGGCAAGCGCGCTCGGAAATATTCCTGATCACTGCCGCGAGTGTGGTCAGCGGCAGCGCTTCTGCACCGTGGATGACCGGGGTCTCGGTGCCGCCCGCGGTCGTCACGGCAATGCCGATGTCGGAGCGCCGAAATCGCAGGATCCGATCCCGCGCCCACACCGCGTTCGCGGCCGGCACGCGTTGCAGCGCCAAGGCCAGCGCTTTCACAAAGAAATCTGTCAACGACCATCGGAATGACGGTTTACCGGCGATGTCCGGCAACGCGGCGGCATTCGCCTCGTCGCGAATTGCCAACAGACGGTCGACCCCGAGGTCAGCGCTGAGAAAGAACTGCGGAATGGCCCCATGTGCCTCGACAAGCCGAGTGGCATTCGCTTGCCGCGACGTATCAATCGCGATTTCCTCGTAGCCGTTTACGTCGTAGAGCGCCTTCACGCTCTCGATGTCCGCTGGCCGAAACCCCGGCGGACGCGCGACAGCCCCCGCCGCGCCCCGCCCAATCGCATTTTCAACATCGCGGCCGACGATGCGTCCGTTGGGACCGGATGGCGCGATAACGGCGAGATCGATCCCCGCTTCGCCCGCGAGCCGGCGTGCCAGCGGCGTTGCCACCGCACCCGACAAAAGCTGTGCCGGACCGTAATTACGGGCCGGCGTGCGGACTTCGCGGAACGGATCGAGCATCACCGGCGTCGGAGCATGCGGCGGGCGCGGCGCCGGCCTGGCTCCCGCATCGGCGGTTCGCGCTTTCGCGACAATTGACGGCGCCGCGGCGTCGGCGCGGCCTTGGGGCGCCGCGGAGCGCGCGGATCCCGGCGGAGCAGGAGCAACTGCCGGCAACAACGCCGCGCCGGTTTCGGCGAGCACCGCAAGCACAGTGCCGACCGGCGCCAGTTCGCCCGCCACGACACGAATTTCGCTCAACGTGCCGCCGGAGGTCGCCGGCACCTCCATCGAAACCTTGTCGGTCTCGATCTCGAAAAGATTGTCGCCTGCCTTGACAGTGTCCCCGACGGATTTGAACCAGGCGGTGATCTTTCCCTCGGCGACCGTCTCGCCGAGTTGCGGCATCAAAATATCCATTTCGCGTCACCAGGCGACCGACACGTACTGCGTTTCCATGAACTCCATCATCCCCTCATGGGCACCTTCGCGGCCGATTCCACTCTGCTTGCTGCCGCCGAACGGCGCGGCCGGATCGGAAACGAGGCCGCGGTTCAATCCAACCATGCCGAAGTCGAGCTGTTCGGAAACGCGCAGCCCGCGACCGAGATCCCGCGTGTAAAGGTAGGCGACCAGGCCGTATTCGGTGTCGTTGGCACGCTCGATGACCTCCCCCTCGGAACGGAAGGTCTGGATCGAGGCCACCGGCCCAAAAATCTCCTCGTTCAGCATGGCGGCATTACCGGGGACGCCGGTCAGCACCGTTGCCGGATAGAAGTAGCCCTTGCCACCGGGAGCCCTGCCGCCGGTCAGCACCTTGGCCCCCTTGGCGACCGCGTCCTCAACCAGTTCGACAACCTTGTCGCGGCCTTGCGCGTTCACCAGCGGACCCAGCGCGACGCCGTCTTCGAGACCATTGCCCATCTTCAGTGCAGCCATTCGCTCGGTCAACTTGGCGGCAAAGGCATCATGCACCCGCTCATGGACATAAAAGCGATTGGCAGCGGTGCAGGCCTCGCCCATGTTGCGCATTTTCGCGATCATCGCGCCTTCGATCGCCGCGTCGATGTCGGCGTCCTCGAACACGATGAAGGGGGCATTGCCGCCGAGCTCCATAGCCGGTTTGACGACGTTGTCGGCTGCCTCGTGAAGCAGCCTGCGGCCGACTTCGGTCGAGCCAGTGAACGAGAGGACGCGCACGCGCGGGTCGTGGAGCATTGCCGACACCACGGGACCCGACCGGCGCGACGGGATCACGTTCACGACGCCCGCGGGCACGCCGGCCTCGGCGAGGAGCGGCATCAAAGCGAGCATGGTGAGCGGCGTCTCCGATGCAGGTTTCAGCACGACGGGGCAGCCGGCGGCGAGCGCCGGGCCGATCTTGCGCGTCGCCATGGCGGCGGGGAAATTCCACGGCGTCACCAGCACGGCAATGCCGGCGGCCTTGTGCTGCACCAGAATACGCGCCCCCGACGCCGGCGCTCGCGATACCTCACCGATATTGCGCACCGCCTCCTCGGCATACCAGCGGAAGAATTCCGCCGCGTAGGCCACTTCGCTCCGCGAATCGGCCAACGCCTTGCCGTTCTCCAGCGTGATGAGACGCGCCAGCCGTTCCACCTGACCCATGACGACTTCGTGCGCGCGGCGCAAAACCTCCGCGCGTTCGCGCGGCTTGCGCGCTGCCCAGGCAGGAAAGGCGTCGGCCGCGGCATCGAGGGCCGCCTTTGCGTCCTCGACCGTTGCGCTGGCAACTTCCGTGATCACGTTTTCGGTCGCGGGATCGATCACAGGAAAACGCGCCTGATCGGAGGATTTCCGCCACTTGCCACCGATCCACAAGTCAGTCGGCACGTCGGCGATGAGATTTTCGTACATGACCTGTCCTGTCGTTTGCGATGTCCAAGCCGCGCTTCATGAGCAAGCGCGCTTCAAGTGTGCTGGTCTATCGGCGAACTTCAACCGGTCCGCGGCGGAGGTCAATCGGTGCCGACATACAAGCCCCTGTGCAAAACTGCGAGGCTTGCATTTGGACCGTCCGGCCCTCATCCTCGCGCGATGACTGAAGGTGCCGATCTGCCGGCCCTGGAGCCGGCGCCCAGGCCGCGGCCGCAACTCGAGGGCGCCGTGCGTCAGGACTGGACGCGCGGGGACATCGGCGCGCTATTCGACCTGTCGTTTCCCGATTTGATGTTTCACGCTCAGCGCGTCCACCGCATGTATTTTGACCCGCGCGAGGTGCAGATCTCGACGCTGCTTTCGGTCAAGACCGGCGGCTGCCCTGAGGATTGCGCCTACTGCCCGCAAAGCGCCCGTTACGACACTGGCGTCGAGGCGGGGAAGCTGATGGATGTCGCCGCGGTTATCGATGCCGCGCGCTCTGCGAAAGCTGCGGGGGCAAGCCGCTTCTGCATGGGAGCGGCCTGGCGCTCGCCGAAGGAACGCGACCTCGATACGGTCTGCGCAATGGTGACCGGGGTCAAGTCGCTCGGCATGGAGACCTGCGCGACGCTTGGCATGCTCACACGCGGCCAAGCCGATCGGCTGCGCGCCGCCGGCCTCGATTACTACAACCACAATCTCGACAGCTCGCCGGAGTTTTATCCGCAGGTCATCACCACGCGATGCTACCGCGATCGCCTCGAAACGCTCGAACACGTGCGTACCTGTGGCATCGCCGTGTGCTGCGGCGGCATTGTCGGAATGGGCGAGAAGCGCGCGGACCGGATCGGCATGATCGCGGCGCTCGCGAGCCTTCCGACGCATCCGCAATCGGTGCCGATCAACCTGCTGGTCCGCGTCGCCGGCACACCGCTCGGTAATGAAGCGGAGTTTGATCCACTGGAATTCGTGCGCGTGATTGCGGTGACGCGGGTCGCCATGCCGACCTCGGTGGTGCGGCTTTCGGCAGGCCGCGACGACATGAGCGAAGAGACCCAGGCGCTGTGTTTTCTTGCCGGCGCCAATTCGATCTTTTACGGGCCGAAGCTGTTGACGGCGCCGAATCCCGATCGCGGGCGCGACAGCCTGCTGCTCGACAAGCTCGGCCTTGTGCCGATGCGTTGAACGCGGCGGGTTGTCGCGAGGTGCGTGGGCGCTGGCAAGCGCTATCGTTCGGGGCGAAAGGAGTTGGGGGATGGCGAGCACGGAGCCGCGCGTGCAAAGCAAGTTGCCGCGACGTCTGCTCGCGATTTCAGGAATGGCACTGGCTCTCTTCGGTGCGGTGGGGAACGGACGCGGCGTCGCTCAAGGTATCGATAATGGGGTCGGCGCGATCTGCGATACGCCGGAACAGGTGGAGCAGCTCCTTGCGCTGTCCGGCGACACGAACAGGGCCGTCGAACAGGTCAACGCGCAGCACCAGAAACAAGTCTGTGAAATCCTGGACATCGCCTTTCTCGTCGGCGGCATCGCCACGCAAGCCTCGAATGACAAGGGCGTGTGGGAGATCCGGCGCATCCTCGTGGTTGGGATCTATGTGGGCGGCCAGGTAAGATCGGTCCAGCCCTACGAGAAATATACCGCATTCCTGATCTCGAAAACCTCCCCGATTTAACGTGGCAAAGACCTGATCCCGATAGGTTTCGTCGAACTGGTTGATCCCTTGCGAAAACCATCATTTCGCGGCCCTTCATCGGTTTCGCTTCGCTCGACCCCGCCTACACGCTCGAAAACCTAGAGCGGGATGCGTTCAGTTTGAAACGCCTCCTGCTTTATTGTCACTGATTTTGCCGCATGATCTTGTCCGAAGACACTGCAACTTTAGGGATCATGCGCCAACCAATTTAACGCTAGCGATTGCCAATCCCGATAAGTTCGTTGGATCGGTTGAGCCCTGGCGAAACCATCCTTTGCCAGCCGTTACGCAGCCGGAAATGTGCCGATCCGACGGTGATGCCGGCAATCGCCGCTAACCTGCAATGCCCCCCGCGAAATGATGGCGAAATGTGAGCAAAGCCCCACAACCCGTTGTGTGGTGTTGGAGTACATACAGAGCACAAAAGTGTTGCCGCGAAGACACGGGGTGCCCGGAAATTGTCGATCGGCGGCCCTAAAAGAGTTGACAATCAATTGTGGATAAGCTGGACTGTAAGCGTTTTGTTAGCGTTGTGTGAGTAGTGTCACGTGTCAGGTCTGCGTACGTCCTGCGTTGTCGGGCTATTTATGTTGCTTGCGTCTGCGAGCGCACATGCGACCGATTGCCTGGGATCAGCCGAAGCGGTGAGGCAGGAGTTTCCGGGAGCGTGGCCGTCCTGGACGTTGCGTGCGCAAGGTCACGCGGGAGAGAAATGCTGGTATCCCCGCGGTGCGACACGGCCCCATCAAAATCGAGAAACTTTGCCGGACACAGCGAGCGACTCAGAGGCCGCGGCGCAGTCCAGCAGCGACTTCGCTGCACGTGGAAAAAGGTACGACGGTTACCGCATCCGCTCAGGCAGGTGGCAATCCCGCTCGGCCCGCCACGGCGATGCATGAAAGTCCCAGCTCGTTCGCGGACCGCTTTTCCGGTGCATACAGCTTTCATTGACGGGGGTGCGTCTAAAGTTTCTGGCGTTGCGTATTGGGGGACGACTTGAATGGCCGAGACTTGCATGAGGGAATGCTCAACATCTGGCTCCTTGACCTTTCCGCCGTCCTCGCCGTGCCCCGCGTGTGGGGAGCCGATGAAACAGAAGGCGGTGCAGGTCACGGTGGATGACCCTCGCGAAGTGATGGAATGCAAGCCGTGCGGATTGTTTGTGACCTATAGCGGCCGCGCCAACGCTCGCGTGTTCTGATCGCGCTCACCCAGGGGACTGCTGTCTTCGGACGGGATCAGAATGTCTCCATGGAGCGTTCCGGCGCGCCTCCTCACGCCGCCTTGCGCGTCGACAGGAAGTCGCCCATGCGCTCGACCGCTGCCAGCAAGTTCGCGGTCGAATTGGCATAGGAAATCCGGATATAGCCCTCGCCGAGAATGCCGAAATCCGGGCCGCCGATCAGCGCGACGCCAGCATCCTCCAACATCGCGGAAGCGAGCGGCTTCGCCTTCCATCCGGTGCGCGCGATGTTAGGAAATGCGTAAAAGGCCCCTTTTGGCATAGCGCAGGATATGCCGGGCAGCCGCGTGATTGCCTCGACGATGATGCGGCGCCGTCGATCGAACTCCTCGACCATCTGTCTGGCTTCGTCCTGCGGCCCCGTCAGGGCGGCGAGGCCTGCAAATTGCGCGGCGGCGTTGACGCAGGAATGCAGATTGACGGCCAGCTTGCGGGCATAATCGTAAAGTTTGCCCGGCCACACCGCGTATCCGAGCCGCCAACCGGTCATGGCATAGGTCTTCGACCAGCCGTTGAGAAGGATCAGGCGATCACGAATCGTGGGATAGGACAGCAACGAAACGTGCACCTCGCCATCATAGACCATGTGGTCGTAGATCTCGTCTGACAGAACCGCGACATCGGGGAATTGTTCGAGGCCGGCGACCAGTCTGTCGACCTCGGCCCGGGGCGTCACGCCTCCGGTCGGATTGGCCGGTGAGTTGACGATCAAGAGTTGGCTTTGCGGCGTGATGAGCGACAGCGTCTCCTCGGCCGAGAACGCAAACCCGTTCTGCTCGCGGACCGGCACCGGAACCGGCCGCGCGCCGGTAAATTCGATCATCGAACGGTAGATCGGAAAACCCGGGTCGGGATAGAGGATTTCGGCGCCCGGCTCGCCGAACATCAAAATTGCCATGAACATCGTCGGCTTGCCGCCCGGCATGATCATGATGCGATCGGGCGAGACCTCGGTCCCGAACCGTTTGCGCAGGTCCGCCGCGACCGCTTCCCGCAATAGCGCAATGCCGACGGCGGGCGTGTAACCATGATGGCCGTCGCGCAACGCCTTCACGGCGGCCTCGACGATGTGAGCCGGGGTGCGGAAATCGGGTTGACCAATGCCGAGATTGATGATGTCGCGGCCCTGGCCCGCGAGCTGCGTCGCCCGCGCCAGCACCGCAAACGCGTTCTCCTCGCCAATCCGGTCGAATCCCGCCACGGTGTGGAGCATGGCTTTCTCCGCTGTCATCGTGCCGGCTGTCATCGAAGCCGTGAGAATTGTCGCCGCCCGCGCGATGACGAGGCATGGAGTTCAACCCGATCAGCGCAACTTTTGCAAACGTACGAAAGACCCGGTGGCACGCGTAAGAAAAGCCCCGGACCAGCCGGGCTCATTCGCAAGAGATAGGAGGCCAGGGAAGTGGTTTGAGCGAAGTGGTTCGAATGTGACTTTAGAGCGGGATGCGTTCAGGTTAAATCGCCTCCCGCTCGATTATCATTGATTTTCCGCATGATCTTGTCCGAAAAGTCTGCAACTTTACGGGATCATGCGCTAGGTATGCAGTTGCGTTGGCCAGTCGCGCATCATCTGCTGGCGAACGTTAATGTCTGGATCAATGCCGAGCAACGATCCGTCCGGAGCGAAGGCCGAGTGCGGGGAAACCGTCGCGCTTGGAACGGCGGGGCGCAGCGGTTGGGGATGTTGCGCATGCGATTTTGCCATTGCCGGAGCGGACGCGATCAAGGCAATTGCGAATGCGCCGACCAGTGTCTTCGTATACGACATCATTGGGCACCTCGTTCAATTGTTGGTGGCGCCTTGATGCGTGTTTCGTGTTGTTTCAACAAGTTGTTTTGCTGCAAACAAAACCGTATCGAACGATTTCTTTTTTACACGGAATTAACGCGTTAAAGTCGCGGTATAATCGCTGCGTGCAGACTGTATCGAGCGCCGCCCTGCAACCGCGTCTTCAGAACGAATGGTTACCGATTGTTTACGTGTTTTCGGCGCATAAATTCAAACCTGGGCGCCGCAGAGGTATGCGGCTGCAATCGTTCAATATGCATTTCCTGCATTGCTTCTACTTCGTTTGTTGCCGACCGTTGCAAGGGCGCTGCACGCTGCCGCCTCAATGGCGATGACCCGAGCAAGGCAGGGGACGACGGAAGGGAGCGCACGACTTGACTGCACCGATACCGCGAAGCATCTGACTGGGTCGCGTGAGCTTTGCCGCGGCGATCCTGGAGCTTTGACTAGAGCGGGATGCGTTCAGCTTGGATCGCCTGCCGTTCGGTTCCTTCGATTTTGCTGGCATTCGCCGTGGCTTGCGAGCGCGCCGCCGCAATCAATTCCCAAATCTTCGCGGGGGACAACGGCAGTTCTCGGGGATCGACCCCGAATGAATGCAATGCGGCCGCGACTGCGTTGGCGATGACGCCACCGACCGGAATGATGCCGCCTTCCCCGGCGCCCTTGGCGCCGAGCGGATTGTGCGGAGCCGGTTTTTCCTCCAGCGCAATCGCGCGCACCGAAGGAAAATCGTTGGCGGTAGGCATTAAGTAATCGGCAAACGAGCCGGTCATCAGTTGGCCCTGCTCGTCATAGACGAGATGCTCCAGAAAGGCGCCCCCGAGGCCTTGCACGATGGCCCCGACCGTCTGCCCATGCAGCATCGCGGGGTTGATGATGCGGCCGACATCCTCGACGGCGACATAGTCAACCACGGCGACGTGACCCGTCCGCTCGTCCACCGCGACATGGGCCGCATGCGTGCCGTAGCTGTAGGTGCGGTGCGCGCTCGCATAGCTCCCGTCGACGACAATCCCGTCGGCTGCGATTTCGGCAAATGGTACGGACCTGCCGCGGCCCCGGACGATGTCGTCGGCGATCTCGATCTCATTGGCATTGCAGCCAAGCCGCTGTGCCGCCGCAACCCGGATAGCATCATGGAGCTTGTTGGCGGCAGCGATGATCGCCGAACCGCCCATCACGATCGACCGTGAGCTGTAGGTCCCGAATCCTTCCGGAACCAGATCGGTCGAGCCGTGGAATACGCCTGCGATGCGGTCGATCGCCATCCCCAGCGCGTCGGCCGCGATCTGTGCGAAGGCCGTTTCCAGCCCTTGCCCATTCGCCGACGAGCCGACATAAACTGAAACGCGTCCGTCTGGATCGAGGGCGAGCCGCGCCGTTTCCTTCGGACCGGAGGCGCCGCCCTCGAAATAACAACCCACGGCGAGGCCGTGGAAGCGGCCGCCGATCCGCTTGCCTTGCCATGCCAGTTTGCCGGCCCAGTCGATCTCAACGAGGCAGCGCTCGAACGTGGTACGGTAGTTGCCGCTGTCAGTTGCGCCGCCGAGATCGAGCTCGACAACGCGCGCGAGCGAATAGGGCATTTCGGCTTCACTGAGGAGGTTGCGCCGGCGGAACTCGACCGGATCGATACCGAGTCCCCTGCGCCGCCATATTGAACAGGCGTTCGCGGAAGAAATCCGCCTCGAAGCGGCCCGGGCCGCGATAGGTTCCTACCGGCGTCTTGTTTGTGAGGAGCAGCGAAATCTCGACGTGGATGTTCGGCACCCGATAAGGTCCGGACAGCACCTGCGCGGTATTGCGCGCGCCGGTCGCGCCGTTGGTGCGAACATAGGCGCCGATATCGGCCTGCGCGCGGCCGCGCAGGCCCGAATATGACGCCATTCCGCTGGCATGCGATTTCGAGTTCGCAGTCGACATCGCGGGCATGGTTGGTCGCAACCAGATGCTCACGCCGGTCCTCGATCCATTTGACGGGACGACCGACCAGGCGGGAGGCGAAGGGGATCAAAAAATCTTCCGGATAGAACTCGCCGCGCACGCCAAAGCCGCCACCCACATCGTTCTCAACAAGGCGGATCAGGCCTTCCACGATTCCCATCTGCTTGGCGAGGATGCGGCGGTTGGGGAACGCCACCTTGGCGGCACCGTAGACCGTGAGCCGTTCCCCGTCCCATTCGGCGATGAAACCGCGCGGCTCCAATGGCACCGCCGTATGACGCTGCACCTGGAAGTGCTCGCCGCGCCGGTAGGGTGCATTTCGAAACGCCGCTTCCGCATCGCCTTTGACGGCCGTGAACGCGCTCGCGATATTGCACCCGGCTTTCTCGAACAGCAGCGTGTGACCGTATTCGGCCCCGGCCCGGTCCACCACCGGGTCGAGCTCGACGATATCGACACCGATCGCTTCCGCTGCATCTTCGGCGGCGGCGGCGCTATCCGCGACGACGACGGCAAGCGGTTCACCAACATAGCGCACCTTCCCGTTCGCGATGACCGGCTGTTCGAACGGCCGGAACGCCGGGAGTTGCTCCTGCCGCAACGGTATCGTCGGGATGATTCCGACTTCGGCCGCGGTAATGACGGCACGAACAGCCTTGCGCTCCAGCGCCGGGACAGGGTCAATGGCGCGAATGCGCCCATGAGCGAGATTGCTGCGCAGGATGTAGGCATGCAGCAT
Source organism: uncultured Alphaproteobacteria bacterium (assembly GCA_963844635.1). Lineage (GTDB taxonomy): Bacteria > Pseudomonadota > Alphaproteobacteria > Rhizobiales > Xanthobacteraceae > JAJPKK01. Next base: position 843,206 of record CAWJPD010000002.1, on the reverse strand, counting down.
GCCCGGCCGGCTCACGTCATCGACGTATTGGCCTTTGCCGCGCACGAAGCGAAGATCCTCGATCCGCTCAATGGGACTGCCGATCAGCGAATTGGCGCGCGAGTAAACAGGAGGGCATTGGGGTTTCATGGCGGTGGCAGATATCGTCCGCGCATCAGGTGCCCGCGAAAGCAACTGCTGGGATACTCCGCAGACATCAGCACACTTGCGCGGCGAACTGCGATGGGAATGATTGTGTTATTTTCGCGGGGACCGTGGCCGCTCCGCGAGCGGGGCATGACCACCGCAGCAGCAATCTGGAGATCGGCCGCGGCGTCCGTCTGTGCCGATAAGGGCTTGCAGCCCGGGGCCGTTGCCGAAATGTTGATCATCGCCGCCGCGTGGTCTGCGGCGGCGCGCTTGGCGGCGCGCGCTTCTGGTCCGGCGGTTCTGCGATGAAGCCGAGCCGGCGCAACGACGCCTCGGCGGCGCGCTGGCCCGAAAGCCAAGCCCCTCCTACCGTTCCCCATAAGGTCTCGTGCGTCGCCTCGCCGGCAAAGAAGAGGCGATCGCGCAGCGGTTCGGCAAGTATGGCACGGGCACCTTGCCCACCCGGGGCGGCGGCAGAAAACGCGCCGAGTATCCACGGCTCATCGTTCCACCGCGTCGCGTGAGTGCGCTTCACCGCCGACTTGATATTCGGGCCGTACAGGCTTGCAAGCCAATCGACTGCGAACGATATCATCGCCTTGTCGCCACCTGCAGAGAGATCGCGGCCGAACCGCCCCCCGACATCAACGAAGCACAAAGGTGTGCCGGTAACATTCGCCAGCAGGGCCGCGGTGCGGCCGGACTCGGCCTGCTCGAACACGGTCGCGTCGCGGTCCAGGCCTAATGGATTGCCGGGGAGCTCGAGGGCGATGCGGTCGTAGCTGCCAAGGCGCAGCTTGTCGATCGCATCGAGTTGCCGTTTGGGCAAGTCCGGGGCAAATACCAGCTTTCCGGAAAGCAGCACCCCGGTGGATACGGTGATGATGACGGCACCCGCGGAGAAATGCGTGTTGCGGGTGTCGACCTCAACGCCGATGCGTCCGCCCCAGTCGATGCGCGTGACCGGGTTGGAGAACTGGACCGGCAGGTCGGCTCCGAGTTTTGCGATCAGGGCACCAAAGCCTTGTCGGCAGAACGAGTTGGTATCGCGCTCGACCGAGCGGGCGAAATCGGCGGCTGAGATATTGGCAAGGTCTTTCGCACAGCCATAGGGGCCGAGGACGAATTCGATCGTGCGCTGCCATTCGCCGAGGTCTTTCGGCAGGACCTGGCCGCAACTCACATCGCCCTTGCCGCTGCGCCCGGCATCGGCAATGGAGCGGTTCGCGCGCACCAGGGAGGTGATGTAATCCTCCATTTCGCCGGAGCGCGCGTTGCGCCGGCCAACGCGCACGACCTGGTTGGGAGGTGCCGGATAGATGTCCAGGCCGGCTCCCGCCGCCAGCGGTACGACCGGATTGAGGTCCGGCCTGTGAATCCAGTGAGCCCCGCGGTCGTAGGGCACGCCGAACGTCGTGCTATCGGTCAAGCAGCGGCCACCGATGCGGGGTGACGCCTCGACCAATGCATAGCGGGCGCCCGTCGCGGCGATCCGGCGTGCAGCAGCGATACCGGCAGCCCCGGCTCCGACGATGAGGATATCGACCTCGCTCGACTCGGCTGCGGCCGCTGAGCGGGCCGAAGCTGCCGCTGCGGCTGATCCGGCGATAAAGTGGCGACGGTTGAGCACGGACATCTTCAACCGGGTTGGGCTAGAGCGGGATGCGTTCAGCTTGAAGCGCTTCCCACTCGGTTTTCTTTGATTGGCACATGACCTTGTCCGAAAAGTCTGCAACTTTTCGGGATCATGCGCTGAGGCAATCCCGAACATTGCCCGATGCGCAGACGCTTCGCAAACGGCCGAGCCGGCACTGGATCGGGTTTTCCCGGGTCAAATCATCACAGCCACAGGACGCCGGGCCGAAGCGCAACTCGACCGAACGCGCGATGCCCGTTCTGACCGTTTCGAGTCCGCAGTTTCGCCGAGCGTCACGCGGTGTCCTTAAAAGGCCCTCCCGTTCAGTTCCTGGTCCTGAAATACTTCAAATCGGGTGGCGGCTGGTTCTTTTTCGAAGGCATGAGCAGACCGTCGGCGCTGAGGAAATAGCCTTCGTTGCCGATTTGAACGTGCATATTGCCGACGCTGCAGATGGTCTCTATCCAGTTCGGGTTGCGCTGCAAGCGATAGGTCTTGTGCACCGTCCACGGCTCCGTGAGCGCATGGTCCATCGTGGTCATGTCGTCGTGGAGGAGATCCGGGCTTTGCCTGTCCTTGTAGATGCGTTCTCTGATGATCGTCTGGTTATCCACGTGAAGCGGGATCCCGGCATTGTCGAAGCTCCGCGGTCCATTGAAATCCCGCGTTTCCACTTCGAGGACGTCGAACTTGCCGTCGCCATCCTCATCGATCCATTTGCCGATCGAATAACCGGAAAAAGCGGGATCGATGTCGTCCGGGAAATCGCGGCCATCGGTGAAGATTCGGCGCGGCATGGCATTTAGGAACAAAACGTGTGTCACCTTCGGCGTGACAACGAATTCGATCCCCTGATTGCCGGCCATATCCCGCGGCAGGCCGCCGGGAAGGCAGGCATAGGTATGGTTGTTACCCTCCCCGCCAGCGGCCTGGTCGGCAAGCCCGGCCTCGAATTTGGCCTGATATTCGGGCGTGAGCGGAGGCTGCTGGGCGCGGCCGGGAGGCTTGGTCTGGTCATACCGGTTGCCGCCGCCGGTCGCCGTCCAGCGCCGCTGTCCGGACCAGTCGGGGTATTTTGCGGGATCATATTTTGAAGCATCCTGTGCCCACGCGCCGCCGGCGATGAGGCAGGTGGTTGCCAGCGCGCTGGCCACCGCCAAAACTTCGCTGCGCATCGGCATCTTCCTCCCTCTTCGATGTTCGGCTTATCGCGGCTATCGGATATCTGACGGGCGTTTTCCGAGGTCGCATCCAGGCAATAGCACGCGGGCATCCACCAAAGCTATCGGCCGAGCCGGAGCACATCTATCCTCGGATGTTTGGCAACGAGTCGTGAGGTTCCGACTTGATGGAACCTGCGGGTCGCGAGAACATTCTAGTCCAGACGGAGCCGCGACGCGGCTCCCGCGCTGCCGTCAACGCGAAGTTGCAATCGTGATTTTCATAACCAGATACTCTGACATCATGCCACCCGCCACCTGACGACAAGCCGCAGTGTTTCAATCCATGCGTACCTCGAAATCGAAATCCATGCGAGCGGACACGGATTGCCCACGGCGCGACGGAACGCGAGCCGAGGGAGGAAGCCGATGCACCACTCGGATATGACGGGAACACGTCGGCGTTCGGCGCCCCGCGATGACGGACCTCGCATGACCACGCTGCCGATCTCATCAGGCGAAACATATGAGCGGGCACTCGGCATCACCGGGTCCGTTGCCCCTATCCTCTCGACCAATGGGCGGTCTGCCGTCGCTGAAGCGTATCGGAGTGTCCGTGCGGAGACCGAGCGGCGCGCGGCGACGCTCTCGGCCGAGGATCAGGTTGTGCAGTCGATGTCCGACGCCAGCCCGACGAAGTGGCATAGGGCGCACACGACGTGGTTCTTCGAGGAGTTCGTGCTTCGGCCGAACAGCGGCGACTATCGGACTTATGATCCTTGTTTCGCGTTCTTGTTCAATTCCTATTATGTGGCGGCGGGTCCTCGTCATGCACGTCCGAAACGCGGGTTGTTGACGCGTCCGGGCCTCGGTGAAATTGAACGATACCGTAAACATGTTGATGAAGCCGTCGCGAATCTCATCGTCAGTGGCCCGGCCGCCATCTTTGATCGCGTGAGTAAGCTTATCGAGCTGGGTCTGCATCATGAACAGCAGCACCAGGAGCTGATGCTTACGGATGTTCTTCACGCCTTTTCCCAGAACCCGATCTCGCCGGCCTATGACACGGCTTGGCAATGGCCGCCGCACGGTCGAACGCTGCCAAGGCAAGCCGAGGAATGGTACAACCTGCCAGAAGGCATCCACACGATCGGCCATCATGGGCCGGGCTTCTGCTTCGACAATGAGATGCCGGGGCACCGCGAGCTCGTCGGCCCGGTCCGGCTTGCCCGACATCTGGTGCGCAACAGCGCATGGCGTGCATTCATCGCTGACGGCGGCTATGCGCGGCCTGAACTCTGGCTGTCCGAAGGGTGGGACGCCGTCATAACGAACGGGTGGACGGCGCCCGGCTATTGGAGCCAGCTGGATGGCTGCTGGCAAGTGTTGACGCTCGGCGGGCTTCGTCCGGTCGAGGACGAATTGCCGGTTTGCCACGTCAGTTATTACGAGGCTGACGCTTTTGCCCGCTGGGCGGGCAAGCACTTGCCAAGCGAGGCAGAGTGGGAAGTCGCGGCGCGCGCCGGCGCGCTCACGGACGCTTTCGGGTTCGCGTGGCAATGGACGCGGAGCGCCTATTCTGGCTATCCCGGGTTTCGTCCGGCCCGCGGCGCACTCGGCGAATATAACGGCAAGTTCATGATCAATCAGATGGTGCTTCGTGGCAGTTCGCTGGCAACGCCCCGCGGGCACGCTCGCGCGAGCTACCGCAATTTTTTCCATCCCGCCGCGCGTTGGCAATTTTCGGGGTTGCGGCTCGCCGATTTCCCGGCCTGACACCTCACCGCTTCAGTCACCATAGGAGACAGCGCATGAGTATCCCGGCCCGCAAGCCCATTGCGGTTCGTTCGAGCGAGGCCGAGCGCGTATTCGCCGAAGACGCGCTCGCGGGGCTCTTGGACGAACCCAAGCATGTTCCGCCGAAGTATTTTTACGACCAGCGCGGGTCGGAGCTGTTCGAACGCATCACCTTGCTTCCCGAATATTATCCAACACGCGCCGAGATCGACATTCTGCAAATGCATGCCGAGGCCATCGCAAAGCTTATCCCTCCAGATGCAGCGATTGTTGAATTCGGCGCCGGATTTGCCGCCAAGACGCGCATCTTGCTCGCAGCTGCGCCGCAGGTGGCGGCCTATGTGCCGGTCGATATTTCGGGCGACTTCCTCGCCGACACGGCACGCCGGCTGCGGGGGGAGTTTCCGCAATTACGCGTCATGCCGGTCGAGGCGGACTTCACCAAGCCATTCCTGCTGCCACCGACGCTCGGGATGCGCCCTCGCATCGGGTTTTTCCCTGGCTCGACGATCGGCAACTTCGAGCCGCACGAGGCGAATACTTTGCTGCACCATGCGGCCGTCATGCTCGGCCCAGCGTCGCTATTCATCGTCGGAGCTGACCTCGCCAAAAGCGCCGACGTGCTCAATCGCGCATATAATGATAGCGCCGGCGTCACTGCGGCGTTCAATCTCAATCTGCTTGTGCGTATCAATCGGGAGCTTGGAGGCACTTTCGATCTCGCCAATTTTCGCCATCGCGCCTTTTACAATCCGGAGCGTCAACGGATCGAAATGCACCTTGTCAGCCTCAAGCGGCATAAGGTGTCGGTGTGCGGACGGACGATTGAGTTCCGTCGCGGCGAGACCATTCACACCGAGAACAGCTACAAGTACACAGTCGAGCAATTCCGGTGCCGGGCCAGTGGCGCTGGCTGGGAGAGCCTCACCACCTGGATCGACGCCGAGCATCGCTTCTCGGTTCACGCAATGAGGTCAACTGTCCCGGTGCACCGGACTCGCACCCTCTTGGCCGCGGGGCCGTAACACCAAGGCGCGGTTTCAGACCCAGACGGCGGTGGAAGGCCCCTTCGCCAGTGCCATGGCGACACGGCCGAGGCTGCCGGCCAGCCGCCGGGTCACTGAAACCGATTGAAATTGCGACACATTGGGTGTCCAAAGTGCTGCGGCGAATGCGCCCGCCGAGCGCAGGGCCGGCCGTATCCCATGGGCGGTGAAGCTGTATCTCGCTGAGAAACAACGATTTCCCGAAGGCTGTGCGATCGCTACCGCATCGAGCCGCGCGCAACTTCGCGTGATTGCGTCATGAACATCAGGCCGAGTTGATGCCGATTTCGCAGCTTTCGTTTTTTCGGGCGACCTTCCTTTCAATCCTGATCGGACTGGCAGCCCTTCTGGTCATCGTGGGGGTTAATCTGTGGCTGGTCCATGAAGCCGGCGTTTACGCCGACACCGTCACGGCGAGGCGGGCATTGCGCTCGGCGATCGTCGATTTGCGTGACATGCTGGTCGACGCCGAGACCGGCCAGCGCGGCTATCTGCTCACCGGCAATGCCGAATATCTCGATCCCTATGCTGAAGTCAGGTGGAAGATTCCGGATCAGCTGGCCCTGGTAGTCAAACTGACGGCGAACGATACAGCCGGGAAGGATGTCGCCGCGCAGCTTGCGCCGCTGGTGAACGAGAAGCTTGCTGAACTGGAGAAGACCGTCGAAGACTTCGATACTGGAAAGCGGGAGGAAGCTCTCGCCACGGTCAAGAGCAATCGCGGCCAGCAACTGATGGATGAGACGAGGGTCATTCTTTCATCGATGATCCAGCGCGCCGATCAAGGCATCGACACCGCCGTGCGAGAGGAGCGCGAAAGCATCGAGGCGCTCAATGGAGTCACTCTCGGCAGCGCTGTCGTTATCTTCATCGTTGTCGGCGGCTCGGCTTGGATCATCGCCCTCTACACCCGGCAGCTCATCGCGGCGCAGCGGGAAGTCACCGCGCTCAATACCGGACTTGAAGAGCGCGTCCGCGAGCGCACCGCCGCGCTTGGCCGTGCCAACGAAGAGATCCAGCGTTTCGCCTACATTGTGACGCACGACTTGCGGGCGCCACTTGTCAACATCGTCGGCTTCACAAGCGAACTCGAGGCGTGCCTCGCGTCGATCCAGGACTATGTCCGGCAGGCCCCCCAACCTCAAGAAAGCGAAACCGCCGGGAAGGCGCAAGCCGCCGCGTTCGAGGAGTTGCCGGAGGCAATCGGTTTCATTCGCTCCTCGACCCAAAAGATGGACGGCCTCATCAATGCAATCCTAAAACTGTCCCGGGAAGGCCGGCGCGTACTCAAGCCGGAACGGCTTGATCTCGATGCGCTGCTCCAGGCAGCCACTGACAACGTGCAACATCAGATCACCGAGGCCGGCGGCAGCGTGGACATCGATGCTCGGGTTCACGCGATCGTCTCCGATCGGCTCGCCCTGGAACAGGTATTCGGCAATCTGCTCGACAATGCGATCAAGTACCGCGATCCGACGCGGCCGCCGGAAATCCGCATTCGCGTTGCCGAGGCGATGGGCCAGCGAATTCTTGTCGAAGTGCAGGACAATGGGCGGGGTATTGCCAAGCAGGACCATGAACGCGTGTTCGATTTGTTTCGCCGCTCCGGCGCGCAGGACAGTCCTGGCGAGGGAATAGGCCTTGCGCATGTGCGCACGCTCGTCCGTAATCTCGGCGGCGACATTGCCCTGCTGTCCGAACTGGGCAAGGGCACGACATTCAAACTCAACCTGCCGCGCGACCTGCGCTCGGCTTTCTCTTTCCAGACGAGGGTGGGCTAACGTGAATCAGCAAGCAAGACCGGTCAGCATCGTCATGATCGAGGATGACGAGGGTCATGCCCGACTGATCGAGAAAAACATTCGTCGCGCCGGCATTCACAACGAGATCACGCCATTCAGGAGCGGCAGCGCCGCGTTGCGGTACCTGTTCGGCGACGACGACTCGGGCCAGGTCAGCTCCGGGCGGCAGCTATTGATTCTGCTCGACCTCAATCTGCCGGACATGACCGGCATCGACATTTTGGAGAAACTCAAGTCCAATACTCACACGAAGCGCGCCCCCGTTGTCGTGCTGACGACGACCGATGACAGCCGAGAAATCCAGCGCTGCTACGACCTCGGCGCCAACGTCTACATCACCAAGCCCGTGAACTATGAAGCCTTTGCCAACGCTATCCGCCAGCTTGGGCTGTTTTTCGCCGTCATGCAGGTCCCGGAAGCCGATTGATCGCCATGACGAACGGGTCCGCCCGCATTTTGCATGTGGATGACGATCCGGGGCTCGCCCGGCTGGTTCAACGTGCCCTCGCTCGCCGCGGCTATGATGTCGAGAACGTGGCTTCAAGTGAAGAAGGTCTGGCGCGGCTCGGCCGTGGCGATATCGATCTTGTCGTGCTCGATCATTTCCTCCCAACCGGGACGGGACTTGATTTTCTCGCGAGCTTGCGCGCGCAACCTGCCCGGCCCCCCGTCGTCTATGTGACGGCCGCATCCGATGCCGTGGTTGCGATCGCAGCGCTCAAGGCGGGAGCCAGCGATTACGTGCTCAAGACCGTCGGGGAGGAATTTTTCGAGCTTCTCGTGACCTCCGTCGATCAGGCGCTTGAAAAGGCCAGGCTGCAGCAGGAGCGCGACCGCGCCGAACTTGAGGTCCGTAGGGCGCGGGATCGCGCTGTCGTCCTGCTGAACGAGGTCAACCATCGTGTCGCGAACAGCCTCGCCTTGGTAGCGGCCTTGGTGGCAATGCAGGCCAAGTCGGTGACCGAACCGTCGGCGCGCGCGGCGCTCGATGAAACTCAGAACCGAATTTCGGCAATCGCCGGTGTTCACCGCCGCCTCTATACCTCCGAGGATGTGCGGTCGGTCGAAGTCGCCGACTATCTTTCAAGCCTGCTGCGCGATCTCGAAGCGACAATGAGGGCGGACGGGCATGCCTCCACCATCCGGTTCGCGGCCGATCGCCTGGAGGTGCCGACCGACAAGACCGTGTCGCTGGGCGTGATCGTGACCGAACTGGTCACCAATGCCTTCAAATATGCCTATCCACGCGACCGCGGCGGTGAAATCCGAGTGACCGTGCGGCGAATAGAACCCGATCAGGTGAAATTGACGGTCGAGGATGATGGTGTGGGTTGGACCGGTAACGGCCCGATCCAGGGCACTGGTGTCGGCAGCCGTATCATCCAAGCTTTGGCAAAGGGCTTGGGGACCGACCTCGTCTATGTGCGCGGGCCGGGGTGCCGGGCAGCGCTGGAATTCGGCTTGTCGTGAGGTTCGCACGGCTTAGTGCATGATCCCGTTGCAGGGCGATTCAAGACTTGTGCCGACAGGTGTGAGATATCGGTCTAAACCTGCCAGCGCAGTGCTATCTCGTGCTTCGCTGCGGCACGAGCGCCGAAGTGAGGATGCCGATATCGTCGAGCCGCTCACACTCGAGCACGGCGTTGCTGATCTGCTCGGCGTCAATCTCATTCCCGGCGCGTCCCACGAGTTTGCGGAATTTCTCGACCACGTCACTCGCCGCCGCGAATGCCTGCTCGCTGCCGCGCGCGGCGGCAACGGTCTCCTCCTCGCGCGTGCCGTCGCCGAAATGCATCTCGACCCGAACCAGATGGCGGTACCTTGCGCCTCGCGCGGTAATTGCGGGGTCATGCCGAACTTCGACTTTGCCGGCGAGCGCGATCCGGCGCGAATCCTCTGCCGCAGCTTCGTCGAACTGATCTACGAACACGTCCCCTTCGAGGATGAGAGTCGCGACGCAGAACGGCAAATTCATTTGCGCCGCGGTCAGACCTTGTGGCCGATACGGCCAGCCGACATGGTCGACGGTTGCCTGAGAGGCATGAACCACGATCTTTGCAATGTCCTCGGCACGAAACGCGCGGCGCGCCCCGATCAGCCGGATGGCATCGAGCGCGGTGTGATTGCTGGCAACGCAAGAATAGAATTTGAGCGCGACGCTCATGGTCTCGAAGCGCTCGCCAAGACCTGCGGTCAGTTCGGCGAGATGAAAGCGGTCATGCGAACGAGAGAAGGTGGTGCAGAAGCCGCCATACGGGCTTTCGAACACATTCGCAATCCCAGTAAATCCCGCATCCGCCAGCAGCGCGCCATAAAGGCCGCTCTGCGCCGCGCGGCCGGCATGCATCCGCTTGACCATGGCACCATACTGAGCAGCCATCAGGCCAGAGGCCTGGGTGCCGGCGATACCGAGCGCGTGGACGACTCGCTCCGGCGCCAACTTCAGCGCGGCGGCGGCGCCGGCCGCGGCCGCAAACACGCCGACGGTCGCGCCGGAATGCCACCCCTGCGCGATATGCTCCGGACCCATGCACAGGCCGACGCGTGGGCCGATCTCGTAGCCGGCAACCGCGGCGCGCAGGAAGTCGCGGCCGCTCATCCCTGGCCGCAGCTCGGCGATGGCAAGCAGCCCCGGCAACGTGACCGCCCCGACATGCAGCACGCCGGCACGGTGCACATCGTCGAGTTCGAAGCTTTGCACCAGCATGCCGTTGGCAAGCGATGCATGCGGGGCAGACAAACGGTGCGGCGTGCCCCAGACCGCACAGGACGGAGTCGTGTCGAGGCTGCGGAGTGTGTCGATCAGGATACGGCTCCACGGGAGGCGGGCGCCGAACAGGGCGCAGCCGAGTGCATCGAGGATCAACAGCTTGATGCGGGCGATCACTTCGGTGGGGATGCGCTCATAGGTCAGCCCCGCGATAAAGCCCGCCACGTCCCGTGTGTACGGATTGTCGCCAGTCCCAGAACCGGTCATGCGCCATATCGCTTATCGCGCCCGAGAAACCCCGCGGTGTCCACGATCCGCTCCCGCTCGGCAAAAGAGGCCATGTCATCGATCATCGCGGCGGCGCTGCCATCGCGGGCGATGGCCGTGAGCGCGCGCTGCATCGCCTTGATCGCGGCGCGCTGAGTATCGCTCGGGATGATAACCAGCTGATATCCGAGTTCCTGCAATCGCTGCGCGGGCAGCAGCGGGGTTTTGCCGCCGTGAAACATGTTGATGAGCTTGCGGCCGGGCAGCCGGCGCGCGATGTCGGCGATTTGCGCTTCGCTGGTCGGAGCTTCGACGAAGATCATGTCGGCGCCTGCTGCGATATAGGCACCGGCGCGCTCGATCGCCGACTCGAAGCCCTCGACAGCAATGGCATCGGTGCGCGCGATCACGATGAAATCCGGATCGTGCAGCGCGTCGCGCACCGCGCGCAGACGCTGGACCATCTCTGCAGCCGGTACCAACGCCTTGTCATCATAATGGCCGCATTTCTTCGGGAAGACCTGGTCCTCAAGGTGGAACGCCGCGACGCCTGCACGTTCGAACGCCCGCGCGGCGCGCTGGGCGGTGAGTGCGTTGCCATAACCCGTATCCGCGTCGGCAATCACCGGCACCGACACCACATCGACGATTTGAGCGAGCCGCGCGACGATTTCATCCGGTGTGATCAGGCCAATGTCGGGCACCCCGGCCGAACGCGCAATGGCGCCGCCGCTCGCGTAGACGGCGGGAAAGCCCGCCTGCTCCACAAGACGTGCCGACAGTCCGTCGAACACCCCGGGGGCGACCACGATCGGGCCGGCATCCACCATGGTGCGGAAATTTGTGGTGGCCCGCACGCTTTCCTCCCGACTGTCATTCGATGGCAGAGCTTGGCGCGACACTGAGCATGCGTGCGCGTCGAAGTCGATGCAGAACCTGCTCGGTGTCGGCGAAAGTTCCCCCGCATCGGAAGCGGGTCATCTGCCGGACCCGCAAAAACATCAGCCCGACCGTGCGGCCGGGCTGGTGCAACTCCCGTGATTGTTATCTCCGTTGATGTGACCGGGTTCACCGGGTCGGTCCCGTCCGTTCCTCCTTCATTCCGCAGCTCATTCATCAGTAGGGTCTGACGAGCTGACGGTCGCCGTTGGGGCCGAAGCGATCGGTGATCCAAGGGCTGGTCTGGGCATAAGGCGGGGCCGGGTTGTTGATCAGGGCGCCATCAACGCTGCCCGGACCATGAAGAGTTTGCGTTGCAAAAGCCGGACCGGCAATGAGGCTTGTCAGCATTGCAAGGGCAGCCAAAGTGATCTTCGTGCGCATCTTCGTGTTCCTTTCGTCGCAGTGCCGGCGGGCAGAATTCGTTCGTGATATCTGTCGGGCTTCGCCGGCACTGACCGAACCGTTCGGTCAAGACGTGAAATGGGGGTGAGTCGCCCGTTCGTCAAGTCTGACCGAACCGTTCGGTCATATATCACGCGTTTGTGATCTGGGTCAAAATCGGCTCCGCTACGCCTGATCTGCGCCAGTTCGGAACCAGGCAAGCCGCCGCTGAAAAGCTAGCGCTGTCAATGGGCTGAGGCTTTATCCCGGCCTCACCGCAGGGGCTGACGCCGATCCGCGAACTCGAACCGCCTTGCCCGCGGAACGGGGCACTTCCCCAGGCGCCCGTACAATGACGCGGCAAGTCAAGCCCAGCATCGACTTGATCTGCCGTTCCGCCCCGCCGGCCAGGGCCGTCGCCTCGGCGCAATCGCGGGAGGCATCAGGCAACCGTTCGACCTCGACAGTCATGACATCGAGTGGTCCGTCACGGCTCAGCACGATCTGGTAATGCGGTGCCATCCCTGGAAAGCCGACCAAAACCGCCTCTACCTGCGAGGGATAGACTTTTACGCCGCGGATGATCATCAGGTCGTCGTCGCGGCCGCTCACCCGCATCAGCCGCACATGCGTTCGCCCGCACGCGCAGGGTTCGTCGGAGAGCCGGGTGATATCGCGGGTGCGATAGCGCACCATCGGCAGCGCCTCTTTGGTCAGCGTCGTGACGACCAGTTCGCCGGTGTCGCCGACCGGTAATGGCTCCAGGCTGTCGGGGTCGATGACCTCGAACAGGAAATGGTCCTCCCAGCCATGCAGGCCGATCTGCGCCTCGCATTCGGCCGCAACGCCAGGACCCATGATCTCTGACAGCCCATAGATGTCATTGGCCTTGATGCCGAGCCGCGCCTCGAGTTCGCGGCGCATCGGTTCGCTCCATGGCTCGGCTCCGAACGCGCCGCACCGAAGCCCCGTGCCGTTGATTTCGATGACCATGCGCGCCGCCGTCTCGGCAATGGCAAGCGCATAGGATGGCGTCGCACACAAAACGCGGGCGCCAAAATCCCGGATCAGCATGACTTGGCGCTCCGTGCCGCCGCCCGACATGGGAACAACGGTGCAGCCCAGCCGTTCGGCCCCGTAATGAAATCCCAAGCCCCCGGTGAACAGGCCATAGCCATAGGCATTATGGACCACGTCTCCCGGGCGTGCGCCGATGCAGGCGAGGGTGCGCGCCATCAAGCCAGCCCAAATGTCGAGGTCGCCCCTGCTATAGCCGACCACGGTTGGCCTTCCGGTCGTCCCGGATGAAGCGTGCAGCCGCAGCACTTCGCCTCGCGGAATGGCAAACAGGCCGAACGGATAGGTTTCGCGCAAATCGGCTTTGGTGGTGAACGGAAAGCGCGCGATATCGGAGAGAGAATTCGAGGCTCGACGGGGTCACGCCGGCGAATTCAAACTTGCGCCGGATATGCGGCACGTGCTCGTAGACGCGCGTCAGCGAAGCACGAAGACGGGGAAACGCAAGCTCCGCAATTTCGCGCCGGGGCATCGTCTCGGCGGCCGGATCGAACATCGGCGGCATTTCCGTACTCGCAATAAGCGTGGCGCCCGCGACTCGCAAGATCACGCGCGCGAAATGGAACGCGCTCAGCGCGGTGGCAGCTTCGCCCGTTTCTCCTTCAGTCGCTCGATCGTTCGCTTCGTATCGACGACGAAGCGGGAATGCGTGCCCGTGCTGATCGTCTCAAACTCGTCGCGCGCCGTGACGGCGAACGCGACCTTGCGACCGTCGAGCGCAGTCACGGTGACGGCGATCTCAATCACCGAGCCGGGCAGCGCCGGAGCGAGATGCCGGATCGCGACTTCCGTACCGACCGAATCCTCCCCCGCATCCGCGTGCGCAAGGAGGAGGTCCCGACAGGTATGCTCGATGTCCCGGACGAGCCACGGAGTGGCGTAGACGCGGCCCTCTTCGCCCAAGAATGCGATCGTCCGCCCGTCATCGACCGCCACGCTTGCGACGCTCGAAATGCCCACTGCGAGGCTTTGTTTCATCACGGCTTCATCCCGTTGAGAGGGGCCACGACAGCCCGGCACTTTAATCATTGGTTACGAAACGCGGAGCTGCCATCGCGCCGGCAGCAGGAAATCAGCCGACAAGTCTACGACGCCGGCCACCCCGAGCGCCGACTTCCCGGGACGGAAAGGTTAACCAACAAGCGAGGTTGATCGATACCGGCTGTTAGTTCAATCCGGTTACGCTTGCCGCTCTTCACACGAGGCAAGTGCCTATGACGCAGCCGCCAGCCGGCGCGCACCAGGACCGAGATGAAGCCAGGGCGCTTTCGCCCGAGCGGGTAAGGCGGGTTGCCTGCTGCTGGGTCGCGGTGGCAGCAGTCGCCTATGTCCTCGATCTGCTAAGGCAAACCGGCACCGGTTGGACCAACGGCGCCGGACGGCCATTGGGTGACGATTTCATTAATTATTGGAGCGCCGCGAACCTTGCCTGGCATGGCATGGCTGCCGCGATCTATGACTGGTTCGCGTTTCACCGCTTCGAGCAGGACGTGGTCGGCGCGCCGATCGATTTCTATCACTACAGCTATCCGCCCGTGCTCCTGCTCCTCACGGCACCCCTCGCAGCCCTGCCCTACGCGCCCGGCCTCGCGCTCTGGCTGTCGGCCGGCTGGTCCAGTTTCTACTGCGCGCTGCGTACCGCCTGGGCGGCGCCGAACGCGCTGCTGCTGGCGCTCGCAACGCCGGCCGTATTCGTGAATGCGGTCGCCGGGCAGAATGGCACCTGGACGGCGGCGCTCCTCGGCGGCGGATTGAGCCTTCTCGGCCGCCGGCCGCTCACGGCGGGCATCATGCTAGGGTGTCTTTGCTACAAGCCGCAGCTCGCGCTGCTGGTGCCGGTCGCATTGATCGCGGGGCGGCGCTGGCCCGCATTTGCCGCGGCGGCGACCACCTCGGCCGTTCTCGTGTTCGCAAGCGTCGTGCTGTTCGGCATCGAGAGCTGGCAGCATTATTTCGACAATGTGGCGGTGCTCCGCCGCACCATCCTCGAAGATGGAACCGGGGTTTGGCACCGGATGCTGTCCGTTTTTGTGTTTGCGCGGCACGTCGGCGCGGGTGTTTCTACGGCCTATGCGGTTGAGACCGTCACCGGCCTGATTGCCGCAAGCGTCGTCGCCCTGGCGTGGCGTCGCGACGTCGACGAGGGCCTGCGCTGCGCGCTGGTCGTGCTCGGATCGTGCCTCGCCACGCCCTACCTGCAGGATTACGACCTGGTCGTCGGCGCGTTCGTGGTGGCGTGGGTCGTACGGGCTTCCGCGAAAATAACCGCTCCGAACCTCCGCAGGGATCAGCAGTCTGGTGCAGCGAACGGCCCGACAACGGATCCAATTATTTTCGCGGGTACCCGGACTGCTGCGCCGGGGCCGGGAACCCGCTTGGCCGGGCGCAAAGTTCCGACACTTATTGCTGGAGCGGGATGCGTCCAGTTTGAAGCGCTCCCCGCGCGGGCTTCTTCTGCGCATTCGTCGCGGACTGCGCTCGACGACGGATGCGCGGGGATTTTGCGCATGATCTTTATCCGAAAAGTCTGCAACTTTTCAGGATCATGCGCGGGTGACGTCTCGGTGGAATGGATTGTGGCGCTCGTCCTCGTGGCACCGTTCGTCGCGGCGCCGCTGGCGAAGGCGACTGGCCTCGCTTGGGGATCGCTTATGCTTGTGGCGGCTTTCGTCCTTACCGCGAGGATGGCCTTCGTCCGGGACGAACCGTCAGCAGTTGCGGCGAGAGCCGCGGCCCGCGAGACTGCGACGGCGACCTGAATAGCGCCGTTGGTCAGAGGAGCGTGCCCTTCCCTTGCGGGAGTTGGGCGTCAGTGCGTTGCGATTTCGGCGAGCGCGTCGACAATCCCGTCGACGATTTCCTCGACCAGGACCGGATCGTCTCCCTCGCCGGTAACGCGGATCACCGGCTCGGTCCCGGACGGCCGCACGATCAGCCTTCCATGGCCGTTCAGCCGCGCGGTGCCGTTCTCGATCGCGGCACGAACCTTGGCGTCCTCATGCGGCTTGCCGCTGCGATAGCGCACGTTTTTTGTCACCTGCGGCAACGGATCGAAACGATGGCATACGGCCGAGACCGGTTGCCCTGCTTCTTCACCACGGCAAGCACCTGCAGGGCGGCGACGAAGCCGTCGCCCGTCGTGGTGTAATCGGAAAGGATGATGTGCCCGGATGGCTCGCCGCCGAGGTTGTAGCCTTCGACCCGCATCGTCTCCAGCACATAGCGATCGCCGACAGGGACCCGCACCAGCTTCAGTCCGAGCCCGGTGAGCAGCCGCTCCAGGCCGAAATTGGACATGATGGTCGAGACCACGCCCGGCTGGGCCAGGCGCTTATCCTTGAGCCAGCTCTCGGCGATGACGGCGATCAATTGATCGCCGTCGACAAGCCGGCCCCGCTCGTCCGAAATCACCACCCGGTCGGCATCACCATCGAGCGCGATCCCGATGTCGGCGCGCATCTCCAGCACCTTGCGCCCGAGCGCTTCGGGCGCCGTCGAGCCGCAATCCTTGTTGATGTTGAAGCCGTCCGGTTCGACCCCGATCGGGATGACTTCCGCGCCCAACTCCCACAGCGCCTCGGGAACCACGCGATAGGCGGCGCCATTGGCGCAGTCGACGACCACGCGCAGGCCATCGAAGGACATGTTGCGCGGCAGCGTGCGCTTGGCGAATTCGATATAGCGGTCATCAACTCCGTCGATGCGCTTGGCGCGTCCCAACGCATGCGATTTGGCCAGTTTTTTCGAAAGGTCGGCCTCGATCAGCCGCTCGATTTCGGCCTCGACTTCATCGGACAGCTTGTAGCCGTCGGGTCCGAACAGCTTGATGCCATTGTCGTCATAGAGATTGTGCGAGGCCGAGATCATGACGCCGAGATCGGCGCGCATCGAGCGCGTCAGCATCGCGACCGCGGGCGTCGGAATGGGCCCGAGCAGCAGCACATCCATGCCGACCGAGGTGAAGCCCGCAACCATCGCGGTCTCGATCATGTAGCCCGACAGCCTAGTGTCCTTGCCGACGACGACACGATGACGGTGGTCGCCGCGGCGAAACACGAGGCCGGCAGCCTGGCCAACTCGCAACGCCAAATCCGCGGTAATGACGCCATTGGCGCGTCCGCAAATCCCATCGGTACCGAAGTAAGTGCGCCCCATTGGATTGCCTCGTCCCGCCCCCGATCCGCACGGCCGACCCCGAGACGAGATGCGTTCGGCTTGAACCGCTTCCCGCTCGCCTTTGATTGGCACATGACCTTGTCCGAAAAGTCTGCAACTTTTCGGGATCATGCGCGAAGGCCGGCACGCCACCCAATTTAGGGCGCAGCGATGCGGAAATCGTCAAGAAAAATGGTTCACGACCCGTAGAGATCCTTGCCCTCCTCCGCATGCTCCCCGCGCCGCGAGGGACGATTGCCAGCCTCGTCAACGACCACCACATGCAATTGGCGCGGGCCGTGGGCGCCAAGGATGAGCGTCTGTTCGATATCGGCCGAACGTGACGGCCCGGTAATGAAATTGACGTTGCGCGGCAGGCGACCGGTGCCAAACCGCTCGCGCAAGCGCGCCATGGCGGTTTCGAAGTCCGGCAGGATGTCGGCGGCTCCGACCACAACGACGTGCAGGTCGGGCAGGAAGTTGAGGGTTGTCGGATTGTCCGCGCCAGAGACCAGGATCAGCGTTCCGGTCTCGGCGACGGCCGTGAACGCATGGGAAACGGCGACAAGGTCGTTGCGACCGGCGGCGCCCGTCTGCACGCAAAGCCCGGCTGCAGCCCAGGCAAGTGTCAATCGCGGATCGCCGCCGATGCGGAGTTCCGCGGGGAATTGGTGCCGGCGCAACAATGCCGCCACCGCCGGCGCGATTTCCAGGACCGTGGCGACGCGCTCGATCGTCGCGGCGGCGGCTTCGACCATGCGCACGAACAGATCGAGCCGTTCCAGCACATGTCCGCGCTGCGGGATCACGCCTGCCGAATGCACTGCGAGTCGCGATTCGACCGCCTGCTGCCGGATCGAACTCATGCCCCGAGACGCCGAGCGAATGCCGGATCGTGGCAAGGACGAGATCGCGCGCCGTCATGTCGTCTTTCCGCCTCGAGGCGGCGGCTTGAGACGGGGCTGACTGTTGTTTTCCCGGCGCCATCGAGCCTGAAAAGTCGTGCCTTGCGGGGCAGGTAAATCACGGTTGCCGGTCCAGCCGGAGGCGAGCGGCAGCCAGGAAAAGCGGCCGCGGCGGCGAGCCAACAGCGCGAGCAGCCGCGCCGCCACCGAGGTGGCAAGGCCGTAGAGCTTCGGCCGCTTAGCGAAGAAAGCCCACAAGGCCAATCCGGATCGTGTGGCCGCGGGCGACAAATGTCGCTCGAAGGCGCGCTCGCGCCATGAGCGCATCAGCGCCGGCAGGGGAATGCGGACCGGGCATACCTCCTCGCACCGCCCGCAAAAGGTCGACGCGTTGGGCAGATCGGCGGAGCGCTCAATTCCGATCAGGCTCGGGGTGAGCACCGCACCCATCGGTCCTGGATAGACCCAGCCGTAAGCGTGGCCGCCGACGGACTGATAGACTGGGCAATGGTTCATGCAGGCGCCGCAGCGGATGCAACGCAACATGTCGCGCAACACGCCGCCGAGCATTGCCGAACGGCCATTGTCGAGGAGCACGACATGGTACTCGCTCGGGCCGTCGGGATCGCCGGGGCGACGCGGCCCGGTCGAAACCGTGGTGTAAACCGACATTTCCTGGCCGGTGGCCGACCGCGCCAGCACCCGCAGCAGCGTCGCCAGGTCCTCGAGCGTGGGCACCAGCTTCTCTATCGACGCAAGCACGATATGGGCTTTCGGCAGGGTCTGGGTGAGGTCGCCATTGCCCTCATTGGTCACGATCACCGAACTGCCGGTCTCGGCCACGAGGAAATTCGCACCGGTAATGCCGACGTCGGCGCTCAGGAATTTTTCACGGAGCACGCCACGCGCTTCCGCCAGCAATGCCGTCGGCTCGGATAGTTCCCGGCCAGGCGGCAGATGTGCGTGAGCGCGGCGGAAATCATCGGCGATCTCGCCCATGGCGAGATGCACCGCCGGAGCGATAATATGCGAGGGCATTTCGTGCCGCAGTTGCAGGATGTATTCGCCGAGATCGGTCTCGACCGCGGTGACCCCATTTTTCGCAAGAAAATCATTCAGGCCGATCTCCTCGGCGACCATTGACTTGCCCTTGGTCACTGTGCCGGCATCGAGCCCACGACAAATTTCGAGGATGACGCGGCACGCGTCTTCGCCGGTGACGGCATAGTGGACATGGCCGCCCTGTTCGACGGCCCGCCGCTCAAATTCTGCGAGATAGAGGTCGAGATGGGCGAGGGTGTGGTTGCGGATGTCGCGCGCGCAATCGCGCAATGCATCGAATTCGGGCAGCCGCTCCGCCGCTTCCCGCCGCCGCGAGACAAAGTTCGTCTCCAGGAGGCGCAGCGCCTTCTGCAAGTCGGCATCGGAGAGTGCCGCGGCGGCGTTGCCCGAAAAATGTTGCGAAGAGGGCACTTGCGTCATGACGACCGGCTTCGCCGCTCGCCCTCCGGGGTCGACGCGGCGCTGCCGATTGCCGCTTCTTCCGTCATTCCCGCGAGCACTTCGGCAACGTGTCTCGTCTCGACCCGGGCGCCGTCCCGTCCGAGCTTGCCGGCCATGTTCATGAGACAGCCGAGATCGCCCGCGAGCAGCAGATCGGCACCGCTCGCGATCACATTGGCGGCCTTCTTGCCAACAATGGCGCCAGAGATGTCCGGATATTTGACGCAGAAGGTGCCCCCGAACCCGCAGCAGACATCGGCATCGTGCAGTTCGACGAGGCGCAGGCCATCCACGGTGGCGAGCAGGCGTCGGGGCTGGTCGCGGATGCCGAGCTCCCGCAACCCCGAGCACGAATCATGGTAGGTCGCGGTCGCTGCAAGTTTTGCCGCGACCTCGCGCACCCTGCAAACGTCATAGAGGAACGAGACCAGCTCGAACGTCTTGGCCGCGAAGGCTTGCGCGCGCGGCTGCCATTCGGGATCGCCGCGGAACAGGTCGGGGTAATGAACCTTCACCATCCCGGCACAGGAGCCGGATGGCAAAACCACGTAATCATGAGGTGCGAAGGCCGCGATCACCTGCGCGGCAAGCTCACGGGCGGTGGCGCGGTCGCCACTGTTGAAGGCCGGCTGGCCACAGCAGCTTTGCAACGGCACATCGACCGCGCAGCCTGCCTCCTCAAGAAGCCTTACCGCTGCAAAGCCCACCGACGGACGGAACAGGTCGACGAGGCACGTGACCAGGAGGCCGACCCGCTTCACGTCATGCGCGGCCATGGCCGCCACCCCGCAACCGTCAACCAATCCTCCGCGCAATTCCGGAAGCGATCCGGGCCAGCGCATGATCCCGTAAAGTTGCAGACTTTTCGGACAAGATCATGCACAAAATCAACACGCATCCGTCGTCGAGCGCAGTCCGCGACGGGTGCGCCGAACATGATCGAGCGAGAGGCGATTCAAAATGAACACATCCCGCTCTAATGCCCCCGCTTGCGCAATTCCTCGACGATCTGGCCCTGCAATTCAGTCGCGATCTTTTGTCCCCAGGCCTGGCCGACAGGCAAGCTTTGCTGGGCGATCACCGGCATTTTCTCGACGAATTTCTCCCCTGCGGGTGTGTGATAAAAACCGATGATCTCATGCATTTCGCCGGGCGTAAAATTGTTGGCATAGATTACCGCGAGCTCGTTCGTCAGCTCGTCGACTCGCGCGTTCATCCCTTGAAGCAGCACGGGAACGATGGCATCGAAGTCTTTCTCCACATCGGGCCGATTTTGCACGATGGCAGGCTTGATTGCCCGGATCACGTTCGGCAGCAGCGCCCTGAATTGATCCGTGGCCCGCGTGGTGACCATCAGCTCCCGCGCCGCCGCCATCGCCTCGTCGGAAACCGGCTGAGCAGAAGCCGGAACGGGCATAAGGCCGAAGAAAGCAGCACAGAGTCCTATCACGAGACCCTGTTTCGACAACGCTGACGCCGCCATGGTCCGAAATCCTTGTCTCATTAAGCTGGGCGCAGCATGCCGGGAATTCGGCGGCAGTCAATGTCCTTCCGGCGAGATGGGCCGAGATGGTGAGGTCCGCGACGCGCCCGTCCGCCGAAGGCTGATTGGAGGCAGCCACGCTCCTTGAAGCGCAACAAAGCGCCATCGCATAATGATGAGCGAGCCGTGTCAGGAAAGCTGCCCGGGCGGTGCAGGGAGGAGCTGATGAGCGAGCCGATCTACCAGGTCCCAGCAGAGTGGAAGGTCCGCGCCTTCATTGACGAAGCAAAATACGCCGCCATGTACCGGCGCTCGATCGACAATCCGAACGAGTTCTGGGCCGAAGAGGCGCAACGCATCGCCTGGTTCAAGCCGTTCACCAAGGTCAAGGACACCTCGTTCGACCTGCATCATGTCTCGATCAAATGGTTCGAGGACGGCGTCACCAATGTCGCCCATAACTGCGTCGATCGCCATCTCGCGACCCGAGGGGACCAGGTCGCCATCATCTGGGAGGGCGACGAGCCGACGCTCGATCGCGCCATCACCTACCGCCAGCTTCACGCCGAAGTGTGCCGGTTCGCCAATGTTCTCAAGGCGCGCGGCGTCAGGAAAGGCGACCGCGTCACCCTCTACCTTCCGATGATTCCCGAGGCAGCCTTTGCGATGCTTGCCTGCGCGCGGATCGGCGCCATTCATTCCGTCGTATTCGGCGGGTTTTCGCCTGATTCTCTCGCTGGGCGGATCGAGGATGCGCGATCGTCGGTCATCATCACGGCGGACGAGGGTTTGCGTGGCGGCCGCAAGGTGCCACTCAAGGCCAACGCGGATGCGGCGGCCGAGCGCGCCGGCGGCGTCGGGACCATTCTCGTCGTGCGCCGCACCGGCGCCGCCGTGAACATGCAGCCGGGCCGCGACATCTATTACGATGACATCGCGAAATCGGTCGACGCGGACTGCCCATGCGAGCCGATGAACGCGGAGGACCCGCTGTTCATCCTCTACACGTCGGGATCGACGGGCAAGCCCAAGGGCGTGCTGCACACGACAGCAGGGTACCTCATCTTCGTGGCCATGACCCACCAATATGTCTTCGATTACCACGACGGCGACATCTACTGGTGCACGGCGGATGTCGGCTGGGTCACCGGCCACAGCTACATTGTGTACGGGCCGCTCGCGAACGGCGCCACCACGCTGATGTTCGAAGGTGTGCCGAATTATCCGACCCAATCACGGTTCTGGGAAGTCATCGACAAGCACGGAGTCAACACCTTCTACACCGCGCCGACGGCGATCCGCGCCTTGATGCAGGGGGGCGACGGGCCGGTGAAGGAGACGTCGCGCAAGAGCCTGCGCCTGCTCGGGACGGTTGGCGAGCCGATCAATCCCGAGGCTTGGGAATGGTACCATCGTGTCGTCGGCGAGCGACGATGCCCGATTGTCGATACGTGGTGGCAGACCGAGACCGGCGGCATCCTGATCACGCCGCTGCCCGGCGCAACGCCGCTCAAGCCCGGTTCCGCGACCCGGCCGTTCTTCGGCATCGAGCCGGTGATCGTCGATGCCGAGGGGGACACGGTGTCGGGCCCCTTCGCCGGCAATTTGTGCATTGCCGACTCGTGGCCGGGGCAGATGCGTACCGTGTTCGGCGACCACGAACGCTTCGTACAGACCTATTTCAGCACCTATCCCGGCCGCTATTTCACCGGCGACGGGTGCCGTCGCGATGAAGACGGCTATTACTGGATCACCGGCCGCGTCGATGACGTGATCAACGTCGCCGGCCACCGACTCGGCACGGCGGAAGTTGAGTCCGCCCTCGTCGCGCATGCCAAGGTGTCCGAAGCCGCAGTTGTTGGCTATCCGCACGAGATCAAAGGACAGGGGATCTATGCCTATGTCACCTTGATGGCCGGGGAGCAGCCGAGCGAGGAACTACGGAAGGAATTGACCGGCTGGGTGCGCAAGGAAATCGGGCCGATCGCGTCGCCGGACGCGATTCAATTCGCGCCCAGCCTGCCAAAGACGCGCTCGGGCAAGATCATGCGCCGCATCCTGCGCAAGATTGCCGAGGGCGAATTCGGAAATCTCGGAGACACGTCCACACTTGCGGAACCTGCGGTGGTGGACGACCTCATCCGAAATCGGAAGTAAGAGAGCGTCGCGGCACGGCGCCGATAAACCAGCGGTAGATGCGGCCCACGCGCCATTCTGGCGGTATTTACGTGGGGCCAGTGTGGCTTTTTTCCCACAGTCTGCGGATTTGTTACGCGCGCGCGCGAGTTCCTCGCACGCGCGGGACTCGCGCGGAGTAAAAGCCTTTTTGTCGAAATTGAACGCCAACAGAGGCAATGATGCACGCACCGTCTCGTCTGTTGCTCGCCGCCGCCATGGGTGCGGCTCTCGCGGGAACGCTTCCACTCGGCGCCACGCCGGCGGCCGCCCGCGAAGTCGTTGCCGCAAGCGACTACTCTGCCGGCACTATCGTGGTCCGTACCCGGCAGCGCCGACTCTACTTCTATATCGGCAATGGCCAGGCATTGCGTTACCCGGTGGGCGTCGGCCGTGCCGGCATGCAATGGGCGGGCACGTCCTACATCGACGGCAAGTACAACAATCCCGCGTGGTCGCCGCCCGCAATGATGAAGCGGGAGAAGCCGTCGCTGCCGAACGTGATTGCGGGCGGTTCGCCGAAAAATCCCATGGGCGTTGCCGCGATGACCGTGCACGGCACCGAGTACGCCATCCATGGCACCAATTCGCCGGGTTCGATCGGGGGATTTGTGTCCCACGGCTGCATCCGCATGTACAACGCGGATATCACGGATTTGATGGCGCGGGCCAGTTACGGCAGCCCGGTGGTGGTGATCCAGTAGCGGCCGAACCGTCCGCGATTGAGCCACTGGCGCGCCACTCGGCGCGCCATGACTTTTTCGGGGCTTTGGACGAGGCCCCCTCCGAAGTTTGTGGATCGCGGGATCATGCGCTGGAGCGGCACGCGCTCAGCTTGAATCGCCTCCTGCAAATTGTCGGATCATTCGCTATCCGATCGTGCGAGTGCATTCGGAACCTGGCCCCGGGCGTCGGCATTAACACGTAAAACTTGCAGGACCGGCTGCTTGCCTAGTCCGTGCACCTATCCTGCTCGCGTAAGCGCCGCGACGAAACCAAATGTCTGATGAGCCAAGTGTCGCCGCCGATCCCGGGATTTGCTCCCCGCCGCGCCGCCGCTGAACTTTTATCTGCCGTCCTTCACCGCAACCGTCCGCTTGACGAGCAGCTCGAAGGTCCCCACGCTCGCCGCGAACTCGCCGATCTCTCGGAACGGGACCGTGCCTTGGCGCGGCGCATCGTGACGACGGTGCTACGCCGGCTTGGAACGTTGCGGCACGTCCTTTGTGCGCTGCTGGACCGCGGCCTGCCTCCCAACGCGCCCCGAATCGAATGCGCGCTCCTGACCGGCGCAGCACAGCTGCTGTTTCTCGAAATCCCTGATCATGCGGCGGTGGACCTGTCGGTGCGCCTCGTTCAGGGCGATCTGCGGGACGCCCGCTATGCCGGCCTCGTCAATGCAGTGCTGCGCCGCGTAGCTCGCACCGGCGTGGAGATGCTTGCGCAATGTGATGCGCTCAAGCTCGATGCTCCCGCCTGGCTCATGGCGCGATGGATCGCGAATTATGGCGAACGCGGTGCCCGGGCGATCGCGCAGGCCCACGCGGTCGACCCTCCACTCGACCTTACGGTGAGGAGCGATCCCGAGGAGTGGGCGACCCGGCTGCACGGCCGCACCTTGCCGACCGGCTCGGTGCGCCTGCCCATTTTCGGTTCGATCCCGACGCTCCCGGGCTATGCCGAGGGAAGCTGGTGGGTGCAGGACGCTGCGGCCGCGTTGCCGGCCCGTTTGTTCGGCGACCTGCGCAACCGTTCGGCGCTCGATCTCTGCGCCGCGCCGGGCGGCAAAACCGCGCAACTTGCTCTCGCAGGCGCCGATGTCACCGCAGTCGATCGCTCGAAATCCCGGATGGTACGCCTCGTCGAAAATCTCGGGCGGCTTCGCCTCGATGCCGCTTCGGCGATCGCGCCGGCCGAGGAATGGCAGCCCGAATGCGGGCGCGATGGCTTCGACGCAGTACTCGTGGACGCCCCTTGTACATCGACCGGCACCATCCGCCGCAACCCGGACGTCTTGTGGCGCAAGACACCGGCCGATGTCGATACGTTGTCATCTTTGCAGAAACGGCTTCTCATTCACGCAATCAACCTTGCGAGCCCGCGCGGAACGATCGTGTACTGCACCTGCTCGCTCGAGCCTGAGGAATGTGAGGATGTCATTGAAGCGGTGCTGCAGCAGGAAGAGCGCGTGCGCCGGCATCCGATCACGGAGACAGAACTCCCGGGCCTTGAGGGATTGGTGACCGCTCGCGGTGATCTGCGTACCCTGCCGTTGCATTGGCCGGATGATGATCCACGAATGGCCGGGCTCGGCGGGTTTTATGCGGCCCGGCTGGAGCGGAGTTAGAGCGGGATGCGTTCAGCTTGAAGAATTCAATTCCACGTTTGCCTTCTGCAAAGCCTGCTGCACTGTTTGGTTGTCCGGCTCAATTTCCAGGATTCGGCCAAGATAATCGATTATTGCCTTGGTATTCCGCTCCCTTTTCGCGATCTGAAGGCCCGCCCATAGCACATACCCGTTTTTTGGCCAAATCGACATCGCTCGATCGAGAAGCTGTGCTGCCTTGTGCAGATTGCGTCCGCTTAGATACACCTCGATAAGGTTTGCCAGTCCTTCCGCGGTCGGCGCGCTTTCCATTTCGCGCTCAATCATCGTTATGGCAGCCTGCGCATAAGGGTTGTTGAGGTCGTAAGCCCAATCCGACGGTTCGCGGTTATCGCCTTTTTCTACGATGAGGAGGTTATGCAAGGCGCGGAATGATTTTATCTGGTGTGCAAATGGCGGGAGAGTCGGCGATTTATCGGCAACCTTTATCTCCGCATGATTGAGGCACGCGAGAATAGTGCGAGCCAGTTTCATCGTATCGCCGCCATGGAGTGCCGAGCCGCCGAACTGCGGCCAAAATGTAGTCTGTACGTCTTCAATAATATAAACGCCGCCATCCACGAGCGACGGGAATAGCAGGTGGAAGCTGGCCACGACGTGTTTTGGGACATGGCTTCCGTCGTCGATGATCACATCGAACGGGCCGCGCTCCGCGCATACGCGTCCGAGAAAGGCCGGATCATCCTGCGAGCCGTGGAAGAGCTTGACGCGCGGGTCGAGCGCCAACTCCTTCTCCACGATGTCGATTTCGGTGATCTGAGCTTGCGGGAAATACTCCGCCCACATTGCGAGTGAGCTGCCGCCGATTGTCTTGAGGCCATAGCCGCCGATCCCGATCTCAAGAAGTCGGATCGATCGGGTGCGGAGAGGCGAAAGCAGCGCGTGATACACCGGCGTGTAGAAGTGCACCCCCCATTTGTCGGTGCCGTGCTTGATGGCGAACCGGGTCAGCGGGTCCGTTGTGTCAGCGGGCGCGTCGATTGCGCATTGAACTTCGCGATCCGGCTTCGTTGTCATCAGTGACCCAGGCGGCGGGGAAGATCGCCGTGCATGCTTGGCAGGCCACCCAGAATGCACGAAACCTTTCGTGTCTCAAGCACGGCTCATTCCAACAGAAGACCTGGTCATCGCTCTCAAACTTTCCGGACCAGTGCGCCGTCTGCCGAATAGCCGCACCGCGGTTTCAGACATTTCGGAGATTTGGCCCGTTATGAGCCTTGACTTAGGGTAAGCATTTGCTTACGGTAAGTTATGACTTACCAATTGCCATTCGCCGCGTTGAGTGACCCGACGCGCCGGCAAGTTTTCGAGCGGCTCCGGTCGGGCCCGCAGTCGGTGGGTGCAATCGCGCGCGGGCTGCCGGTCAGCCGACCGGCTGTATCGCAGCATCTGAAGGTGTTGAAGGAGGCGCGCCTTGTGGTTGACCGTTCCGAGGGAACGCGCCGGGTCTATTGCATCGACCCCGAGGGGCTGGGGGCGCTTCGCGCGTGGCTTGATCAATTCTGGGATGAGGCGCTTGCCGCGTTCAAAGCGGAAGCGGAAGGCCGCTCGGCCGAGAAAGAGGAGGCGGGTTCATGAACCAGGTGATCGTCATTGCGCCGGTGCGCAAGAGCATTCGCGTCAACGCCGGCCAGGCGCATGCCTTCGAAATATTCACCGCTGGTCTCGGGCGCTGGTGGCCCGCCAAGGCCAACATTGGCAAGCCGCCGCGGAAAGCAACGGTGCTGGAAACGCGGCTCGGCGGCCGCTGGTATGTGGTGAGCGAGGACGGCTCGGAGGCAGATATGGGCAAAGTGCTGGTCTGGGAGCCGCCGCACCGGTTTATCGTCAGTTGGGACCTCAACAGCAAATGGAAGCCGGACACGACCGTCGGCTCGGAGGTGGAAATTCGCTTCGTTGCCGACGGACCTGAAGCGACCATCGTCGAACTGGAGCACCGCAAATTCGAGCAGATGGGCGCCGAGGCCGGCGAATTGATGCGTCGCGATGTCGATGGCGGATGGCCGGACATTCTCCAGCATTTCAAGACCGCGGCCGAGGGGTGACGGCGCCAGACCCTTCGACGGGCCAGCGCCCTTGACGTGTCACAAAAGCATGCGAAACGAACCATTCGAGGAGGAGGACGATATGACGATCGAACTTTATGTGTTTCCCCCGAGTCCGCGCGCGTTCAAAGTCATTGCGCTGGCCAACCACCTTGAGCTCGACACCGCGGTCAAGCCGCTCGACTTCCTCAAGGGCGAACATAAAGCGCCCGATTACGTCGCCCTCAATCCGAACATGCGGATGCCGACCCTCAAGGAGGGGGATTTCGTCCTGTGGGAATCGAACGCCATCCTGCAATATCTCGCGAGCAAGCGGCCGGACAGCGGACTGCTGCCGCGGGAAGAACGCGCGCGACTCGATGTGACCCGGTGGCAGTTCTGGGATCTCGCGCACTGGGACCCGCACATTGCGGTTTTCCTGTTCGAGAACATCATCAAGCCGTTCATCGCCAAGTCGGGCGAACCCGACCCGGCAGCGCTCGCGAAGGGTGCCGAGCTGTTCCATCGCGCGGCGGCGGTGCTCGATCATCAGCTGCGCGGCAAGCAGTGGGTCACCGGTGACGCCCTGACCGTCGCCGATTTCTCTTTGGGCGCCGGACTGAATTATGCCGAGATGGCACACATACCGATTGAACCTTATGCGCAGATCAGACGCTGGCACGCCACGCTCTCGGCTCTGCCGGCATGGCAGAGGACAATAGCTCAAACGATGCAGCGTCCGGCGGCGGCGGCCTGATTCTGCGGCGTCGATCCCCAGAACCTCCGGACTTTCGGACAAGGTTATGGGCAAATTCACCCCGCATCCGTCGTCGAGCGAAGTCCGCGGCGGATGCGCAAATTCACACCGCATCCGTCGTCGAGCGAAGTCCGCGGCGGATGCGCAAAGAAACGAGCGGGAGGCGGTTCAAGCTGAACGCGTCCCGTTCTGCTCCAGGCGTCAGCTCGGCCCCCCACGGCCAGGCGCGTCATGCACCTCGCCGTAAACAGCGGCGGGATCGAAGACGCGCTCGGCCCCACGCATCTCAAGTGAAAGCGGCTCATCCGTTCCGTGACGAACCACCGCGCGGTAGAAGCAGGAGCGTCGCCCGGTGTGGCACGCTCCTGCGCCTTGCGCATGAGCCTTGAGCCACAGCACGTCCTGGTCACAGTCGACCCGCATTTCGACGAGATTCAACACGTGGCCGGAGACCTCTCCCTTTTTCCATAGCCGCTGCCGCGAACGGCTGAAAAACCACGCTTCGCCGGTTTGCACGGTAAGCCCCAGCGCCTGAGCATTCATATGCGCAACCATCAAGAGCTCGCCCGTCCCTGCGTCCGTGACGACGCACACAATCAAGCCCTCGTCGTCGAACTTCGGCGCGAAAGCCGTGCCTTCCTCAATGTCCTGTTCCGCTTCATGCGGAGAAAACAAGGTGCTGCTCACTTCTGCCTCCGCCCCTGAATTTGCCGATCAGTCCCGACGACGCGGTTCAAGGGATCGCTGTGTAATAAGATTCCGAAAAGGCGGGATAGCAGCGTGGCCGCGTGGTTAGCCTGTTCGCGTCCCGTCACGTAACAGTGAGATGAAACGCACTTGCTGCGCCGGGTCGTCCCGAAACAGCCCGGTGAACTGAGTTGTCACTGTGCTGGAGCCATGCTTCTCGACGCCGCGCAGCGACATGCAGGTGTGCTCCGCCTCGACCATCACGGCAACGCCGCGCGGCTTGAGCACCTCGTCGATGGCAGTCACCACTTGGGACGTCAAGTGCTCCTGCGTCTGCAAACGGCGCGCATAGAGGTCGATCAGGCGGGCGAGCTTCGACAGACCGACCACGCGTTCGATCGGCATGTAGGCGACATGGGCCCGGCCGTAGAACGGCATCATGTGGTGCTCGCAATGGGAGTGGAAGGAAATATTCCGCACCAGCACGAAGTCGTCATAAGTGCCCATCTCGCTAAAGGTGCGATCGAGTACTTCCACCGGGTTCTCTCGATAACCGCTGTAAAGCTCCTCGAAGGCCGAAATAACCCGCCGCGGCGTATCGAGCATGCCCTCGCGTGCTGGATCGTCGCCAATATAGGCGATCAGCGTTCGCACGGCCGCCTCGGCCTCGTTGCGCGAGGGGCGGGGAATGCTGTGGCCCGGAGAATCACGTAGATCGACTGGCAATATGGCAGCGGGCGGCTTCCGGGTGGCGGTATCCATGACGATCGCTCCGTTCGACCGGAGCCGCGGCAGGCCGGACCCCGGGAGTGTCACCGTCGCGTCGTCCTGGTTCCCAGCCGGTGGCAGCTTTGACCCGGGATCGCCGCAATGCCAGCATCTCCCTATATATCCGCAATATATGGGAAAATTGCTGTTGCCGGCGTTTCACGGCACCGGCGCAATCCCTATATAATGGGGCGACGCCAGGACACAATCCAGGCCGCATGCAACGGATGCGGGCAGCCATGCTCAATGATGTCTATAACAAGAAGGTTCTGGAGCTGGCTGGAAACATCCCGAGGATCGGCCGGCTCGCCGATGCGGATGCGAGCGCGACCGCGCATTCAAGGCTGTGCGGCTCGACCGTCACCGTCGATCTGAAGATGGACGGTGAGACGGTCACCGACTTTGCCCACGATGTGCGGGCCTGCGCGCTCGGACAGGCCTCATCCTCGATCATGGCCCGCAACATCGTTGGAGCCAAAGCGGACGAGTTGCGCCGCTTGCGTGACGACGTTCGCCGCATGCTCAAGGAGAACGCCGCACCGCCCGCTTCCGGACGGTGGGCCGATGTCGCCGTGCTCGAACCGGTCCGCGATTACAAGGCCCGACATGCATCCACGCTGCTGACCTTTGATGCGGTTGTTTCGGCCATTGACCAGATCGCGGCCAAGCGCGCCGCCGCCAGCAATGGGCATTGACTTGGCTCGGCGCACGGGAGCCGCCCGACCGCAATGCGCCGGGACCGGCGCTTTCGTTGATCGGCCGAAGGGCGGGCAAGACGGCAGAAGCCCGGCGCAGCTTGTCGCGCGGATGTGTGTGCGGCTGTATCGGCTGACTCTCTCCCCGATCCTTGGAACCAATTGCCGGCACCTGCCGAGTTGCTCGGAATATGCAGAGGAGGCTTTCGCGCGTCACGGCTTATGGGCCGGCGGCTGGATGGCGCTGGCGCGGCTGCTGCGCTGTCATCCATGGGGCACCTCGGGTCTCGATTTCGTGCCGCCAACTCCACTCTCCTCGGCCCGATGGTACCTCCCGTGGCGCTATGGCCGCTGGCGCGGCACCAACACCGCGCCGCCGCGATAGAGGCAAATTGGAACGTGGACTGCTGAATTCCGAAACGAGGATTATCTGGTCCGTATTCCCATGCTCACGGGCAATTCGAGGAATTTGCCCGCTTTGAAGAAGGCCTTGTCGAGACTGTAGATCGCTTGCGCATCATGATTGCTTGCAATGGCGAGGTGAAGAGCGTCCCCGGCACGAAGCCCGCTTTCGAACTTGCCAAGGTATTCTTTGGCGAGATCGAAATCATCGATGTCAGGAAGCAGAATAGAGAAGGACTGCTGGACCATCGTCTCGAACCGAGCATCAGCCCGCGCTGCTGTTTCGGCGTTCAGCCCGCCTGCACGAACTTCTCGGGCGATGAGGGAGGAAAACTCCACTCTGCTCCAATGGCTGACCGCGAATTCCGTGACCGGCAATCGGTTAATAAGGGCCGCAATCTGGACGCTTGTCGCTTCTGGAAGAATAAGCGGCACGAGGAAGCTTGTATCAAAATAGATCACCGATCCAGCCTTCAGGCCTCTTCGTTCCGCATCTCCCGTAGCAGTTCGGCGCTTGGCCGTCGCAGCGGCGGCATCGTGGCGCGAAATGCGGCCAACTCATCAAACGATAGAGGCTTCTTGGGGAGAGACACGGAATGGAGGCGGGCCACCGCACGGCCGTGGCGGGTAATGACAACTTCCTCTCCTGCCTCAACTCGATCTAACAGTTGACTTAAGCGAGCCTTGGCTCGGGCCAGACTAATGGTGATCATGTTCGATCCAGCCGGTGACTAGAAATCTGGTCATATTCTAATCCGATCCAAGCGCTGATTCAATGGCGGAGCGAAATTTCATTGACCGAAGTGTGAGCTGTTTGCGGCTGGCGTTGTTGTTTCCTTACCCCCTCCTTTCCGCTAAACACCTTCCCGATCCGCTTACCTGCGTCCGTAGGCAGCGAGTGAGCAAACAGGAGACGTTATGGTCGCCTTGACCTTTCCCGACGGCGCGCGTCGGGATTTTCCCGACGGCATCACCGGAACCGAAGTCGCCAACGCGATCTCGCCGTCGCTTGCCAAGCGCACGGTCGCGATGGCGCTCGACGGCACGTTTGCCGATCTCGCTGATCCTCTCGAGCGCGATGCAAAAATCGAGTTCATCTCGCGCGAAGATCCGCGCGCGCTGGAACTGATCCGTCATGACGCCGCCCACGTGCTGGCAGAAGCGGTGCAGTCGCTGTGGCCCGGCACCCAGGTGACGATCGGGCCGCCGATCGAAACCGGCTTCTATTACGACTTCTTCCGCAACCAGCCATTCACCCCGGAGGACTTTCCCGCGATCGAGCAGCGGATGCGCGAAATCATCGCGCGCGACAAGCCGTTCACCAAGGAAGTGTGGACGCGCGACGAGGCAAAGCGCGTATTTCGCGACAAGGGCGAAGAGTTCAAGGTCGAGCTGATCGACGCCATTCCGTCCGACCAGGATATCAAGATCTATCGACAGGGCGACTGGTTCGACCTCTGCCGCGGCCCGCATATGACTTCGACCGGCAAGGTCGGGAACGCGTTCAAGCTGACGAAAGTCGCAGGCGCCTATTGGCGCGGCGATGCGCGCAATCCGATGCTGACCCGCATCTACGGCACCGCCTTCCCGCGCCAGGAGGCGCTCGACGCCTATCTGCGGCAGGTCGAGGAAGCGGAAAAACGCGACCATCGCCGCCTTGGGCGGGAAATGGACCTATTCCATTTCCAGGAGGAGGCCCCCGGCTCGGTGTTCTGGCACCCGAAGGGCTGGACCCTGTTCCAGGCGCTCGAGCGCTACATCCGAAGGCGCCAGGACGCCGCCGGCTATGTCGAGGTGAACTCGCCGCAGTTGATGGATTCCCAGCTGTGGGTGCAGACCGGCCACATGCAGGCTTATCGCGACATGATGTTCCTTACCGAAAAGCGCGAGGAGGATCAGCGCGTCTACGCCATCAAGCCGATGAACTGCCCGGGCCACGTGCAGATCTTCAAGAATGGCCTCAAATCCTATCGCGACCTGCCACTGAAGATCGCCGAGTTCGGCAAGGTGCATCGTTTCGAGCCGTCCGGCGCCTTGCATGGCCTGATGCGGGTGCGCGCCTTCACCCAGGACGACGCGCACATCTTCATCACCGAGCAGCAGATCGCCGACGAAACCCTCAAGGTGAACGACATGATCCTGTCGATCTATGAGGATTTCGGCTTTTCCGACGTGCTCATCAAGTTTTCCGATCGCCCCGAGAAGCGTATCGGCGATGACTCCGTGTGGGACAAGGCGGAGCAGGGCCTGATCGCGGCACTCAACGCCTCAGGCCGAAAATGGACGCGCAACAAGGGCGAAGGCGCGTTCTACGGCCCCAAGCTCGAATATGTGCTGCGCGACGCGATCGGGCGCGACTGGCAATGCGGCACCGTGCAGGTCGATCTCAACATGCCCGGTCGGCTCGGCGCGTTTTATATCGATGACCATTCCGAAAAGGTCACGCCGGTGATGCTACATCGCGCGATCTTCGGCTCGCTGGAGCGTTTCACCGGGATATTGATCGAGCATTTCGCCGGGAATTTCCCGCTCTGGCTGGCGCCGGTGCAGGCGACGATCTGCACCATCGTTTCCGATGCCGACGGCTACGCCAACGAGATCGCGGCGCGGGCGCGCCGGCTCGGATTGCGGGTCGACCTCGACCTGCGCAACGAAAAGATCAACTACAAGGTCCGCGAGCACTCGCTGGCGAAAATCCCGGTCCTCCTTGTCGCCGGCAAGAAGGAGTCCGACACCGGCACCGTTTCCATCCGCCGGCTCGGCAGCCAGCAGCAACATGTGATTGGACTGGAGAAGGCGCTTGCCGAACTCGCCGAGGAGGCGGTGGCTCCCGACATCCGGCGGGCGCGGGGCGCGTGAGCGACGCCGTTCGCGCTGATCCCGCTGGAGGGCGAGCTCGCTTGCTTCGAGGCCCGGCTTCGCCTCTACTGCGTGGACTTAGAGCGGGATGCCTTCAGGTTGAAACGCCTCCCGCTCGATTATGTTCTGCGCACCCGTCGCGGACTGCGCTCGTCGACGGATGCGTGTTGAATTTGCGCATGATCTTGTCCGAAAAGTCTGCAACTTTACGGGATCATGCGGTAGCACTCGGAGCGACATTCGATGGGCCTTGCGCTTCTGATCCTCGGGCTGTTCCTTTTTCTCGGGGCGCATGTCTTGGTGACAATGCGCGGCGAGCGCGCCCGTCTGGTCAAGCGGCTTGGCGAGATGCCCTACAAAGGGCTGTTCACCGTCGTATCGCTGGCGGGGTTGTACCTGATCGGCGAGGGTTTCGCGCTCTATCGCGATGCCGGCGAGATCGTGCTGTGGTCACCGCCGTATTTTCTGCACTACGTGACCCAACTGCTGATGCTGCCCGCGTGCATCTTTCTTGCCGCCGCCTACCTTCAGGGCAACATCAAGCGGACTCTCAAGCACCCGATGCTGGTCGCCGTCAAAACCTGGGCGGTCGCTCATCTGCTGGTCAACGGCGATCTTGGCGGCATCATCCTTTTTGGTTCGGTGCTGGGATGGGCGGTCTATGACCGCATCAGCCTGAAACATCGCAGCGATCCCGGCGGGCCGCCGATCCCGCAAGGCGGCCTGCCCAACGACATTGCAGCGGTAATCGTCGGTGTGATCCTCTACTTTGCGCTGGCGTTTCCTTTTCACGCCTATGTCCTCGGCCTGCCCGTATTCGGGACGCCGGCGTTCGGAACCTGACAGAAATGTCTTCGCAACAAGCGCCGACCGCACGGCGGCTCACCGCGCCGGATATCGGCCGGCGTAAGGGCGGCGAGCCTATTGTCATGCTCACCTCCTACCATGCCCATACGGCGCGCATTCTCGATGGCTATTGCGACGTGATCCTGGTCGGCGATTCGCTCGGCATGGTCATGCACGGGCTTGAAACGACGATTCCCGTCACCGTCGAAATGATGATCTTGCAGGGCCACGCGGTGATGCGCGGCTCGAAACATGCGCTCGTAATCGTCGATTTGCCGTTCGGCAGCTACGAGACCTCCAAGGAGCAGGCTTTTACCACGGCTGCCCGTGTGCTGAAGGAGACCGGTTGCGGCGCGATCAAGCTCGAGGGCGGCCAGCGCATGGCCGAAACGATAGGGTTCCTGGTCGAACGCGGCGTGCCGGTGATGGCTCATGTCGGACTGACGCCCCAATCGGTGAACGCGCTCGGCGGCTTTCGCGCTCAGGGCCGCGATCGCGCCGATTGGGCGCCGATCGAAGCCGATGCACGCGCAGTGGCCGCAGCCGGCGCTTTCGCCGTGGTGCTCGAGGCGGTGGCCGAGCCGCTCGCCGCCCAGATTACCCGCGACGTTGCGATCCCCACCATCGGCATTGGCGCGAGCCCGGCCTGCGATGGCCAGGTGCTCGTGCTCGAAGATATGCTGGGGCTGTCACCCTGGGCGCCGAAGTTCGTCAAGCGCTATGCCGCGCTCGGCCCCTCGATCGAGCAAGCGGTCGCAAGCTACGCCGCCGAGGTGCGTCGCCGCGCTTTCCCAGGACCGGACCACGTGTACGCGCTTCGGGAAAAGGCATAAGGCGTGCCCGCATTCCGCTGGGCGGCAGCGACCGCCCAGGCTTTTCCAGTTGCGGCATTTTCTCCCAGTGTTCGCATTCGAAATTAGTTTTAACTCGGTTGGGGCCGCCGCCCTTATCTTTGCCACGCCGCCGCCACATCATTATTATAGTGGCGATCCGGATAGGATGGGGTTTTCCCCGAGCGGCTCGTGCCGGGCATGCCGGCGCGGATGTTGCGGCCGGATCGGCGCGCCCAAGGGGTGCGGCGCCCACACGGTGATGGACGGCCGGTCGACCGAGGGTCGATCAACTGGAGCAGCTTCGTGTCTGATATTTTCAGCGAAGTCGACGAGGAAGTCCGCCGAGAACAGATCAAAAAGCTGTGGGAGCGGTACAGCAACTACATCATTGCCGCGGCGGTCGTGGTCGTATTGGCGGTCGCCGGCTGGCGTGGCTACCAGTACTGGCAGGCCCGGCTCGCCGCCCAAGCCGGCGCTGCCTATGACGCCGCCACCCAGCTCGCCGCCCAGGGCAAACATGACGAGGCGGAAGCAGCTTTCGCCAAGGTCGCGGCCGACGGAACCGCTGGTTATCGCGTCCTGGCGCGGCTGCGCGCCGCTGCGGAAACAGGCGAGCGCGATCCCAAGACTGCAGTCGCCGAGTATGACAGCATCGCAAAAGAGACCGCTGGGCAGCCTTCTCTCAGCGACCTTGCCGCCATCCGCGCCGCCTTCCTCCTCGTCGATACCGCAAAGCTCGACGAGATGACGCAGCGGCTCGACTCCATCGCCCAGCAGAACGGCCCCTACCGTCACACCGCGCGCGAGTTGCTGGCCTTGTCGGGATGGCGCAATGGCGACACCGCGGCCGCCCGGCGATGGATCGATATGGCCAAGAGCGACCCCGAAGCGCCAGCCAATTTGCGGTCCCGCATGGACATGCTCGCCGCGCTGCTTCCCGAAACCAGCAAGTCTTAGGAGAAGCGGATGCGCTTGCCTGCACGATCTGCTGCGCTGCTGACGTTTGCCGTGCTGGTGATCGCGCCCATGCTGTCCGCCTGCGAGCAGATCGAAAACTTCGAATTGTTCGACACCAAGAAGAAACTGCCCGGGGAACGCAAGCCGGTCTTTCCCGATGGCGTTCCGGGGGTCACGTCCGGGGTGCCGCCTGAGATGATGAAAGGGTACCGCGAGGTTGAAGGGACGGCATCGCTTGATCCCGCACGGCAGGCAGCAGAAGCCGCGGCGGCCGAGCACGAAGGATCACGAACGCGCACGAAGCCGCCTCCAGTTCAGCGTCCCGCGAGCAAGCCCGCCACCGTCGCCGCGGTTCCGGGCGCATCCACCCAGCAACCGAAGACCCAGACCCAGCAAGCGAAGACGCAGCAGCAGAACACACAGCAGCAGACCAACGCGCAGCAGCCTTCGCCGCCGCAAGGGGCGACTTTGCCGTGGCCGGGTGGTCCTCCGCAGCAGCAGGCCCAGCCCGCCTGGCCGACCGGTCCCGGCACCGCGACGCGATAGGGAGCCGCGAAACTAGCGCATGATCCGGTAAAGTTGCAGACTTTTCTGACAAGATCATGCGCTGCCGAAAAGTCTGCGACTTCTTGGCATCATGCGCGGTCGATCGTTTGACTTCCGCTCTTGTCGGGCGCAGCGCTGCGCCCCATGGTTCCCGTGATTGCAATCGTCGGCCGGCCGAATGTCGGCAAATCCACCCTGTTCAATCGCCTCGCCGGCAAACGTCTGGCGCTCGTCGACGACACGCCCGGCGTCACGCGCGACCGCCGCGAGGCTGCGGCGTTCCTTGGCGACCTCGCCGTCACGATCGTCGACACGGCGGGACTCGAGGAGACCGATTCGAAAAGCCTTTCCGGCCGCATGCGCGCGCAGACCGAAAACGCAATCGCTGCCGCTGACGTGATCCTGTTCCTGGTTGATGCGCGCGCCGGCGTCACGCCGCATGACCTTGCTTTTGCCGATCTCATCCGCCGCGCGGGAAAACCGGTCATTGTCGCCGCCAACAAATCGGAAGGACGCACAGGTGCAGTTCGCGCGCTCGAAGCCTTCGATCTTGGCCTCGGTGACCCGGTGGCGATCTCGGCGGAGCACGACGAAGGTCTGTCAGACCTGCGCGACGCGATCAGGGCCGCGCTCCCCGAAAATGCGGGCGGTGTGGGTCAGCCCGCTGCGAATGGAACGGCACCTGCCGAGGCGACGCAAAAGCCGTTGCGCCTCGCCGTGGTCGGCAGGCCCAATGCCGGCAAATCGACCCTGATCAATCGGCTGCTGGGGGAAGACCGCCTTCTCACCGGCGCCGAACCCGGCATCACCCGGGACGCCGTCGCGGTGCCCCTCGAATGGAAAGGCCGCAAGCTCTTGGTCCACGATACCGCCGGACTGCGGCGGCGCTCGAAGGTCGAGGGCAGGATCGAGGCACTTTCGGTCGCCGACGCGCTGGAGGCGATCCGGTTCGCCGAAGTCGTTATCCTGCTCACGGAGGCGATGTCTGCTTTTGAGGAACAGGATTTGCGGATCGCCAGCCTGATTGCGCGTGAAGGTCGCGCCCTGGTGATCGGCGCCAACAAATGGGACCTCACGCCTTCCCGGCCGAGCGCGATCGGCAGGCTGAGGGACGAAGCGGAGCGCTTGCTGCCCCAGATCAAGGGACTGCCGGTCGTCGCGGTCTCCGGCCTGACTGGCGCCGGCGTCGACCGGTTGATGGAAGCAGTGATCGCCACCTATGCGGTTTGGAATCGCCGGATCGCGACGACGCCGCTCAATCGCTGGTTCGAGGCAGCACGCGAGGCGCATCCGCCCCCTGCCGTCGCCGGGCGGCGCCTCAAACTGAACTACATCACGCAGCCCAAGACACGACCTCCGAGCTTCGTCCTGTTCTGCACCCGTGCCGACGCCGTGCCGGAAGATTATCGCCGTTATTTGGTGAACAGCTTGCGCGAGGCCTTCGATCTGCCCGGCGTGCCGATCCGACTGACGCTGCGCGAAAAATCCAATCCGTATGCAAATCAAAAGAAAAGATAGTCCAGGTGCCGGCCACCGACAGGATTCCCGGTTCGTGGCAGACGAGCGTGCCTTCGCAACGTCATACTCGCCACGCCTCCACGATCTCCTCGCTATCGGCGATGTCGATCTGGACGTCGAAGCGGCGGCGGTAGAGTTCGATCAAGGAGTCGTGGCTTTCATCGGATGAACTGCAGACGCAATCCCGCGCCACGATCACGCGGTAGCCGAGGTCGATGCCGGCGAGCACCGAAGCGAGCACGCACGCATCGGTTTCAGAGCCGGTGACGATCACTGTATCGATGTCGCGATCGCGCAGGTATGGATGCAGCTCGCCGGTGGCGAAAGCCGAATAGACCATTTTATGGAATACTTGCGCCGGGGGCACATACCTTTCCAAGGCAGGTACGAGGTTGAGCAGCGACAGATCGAGCCTATGGCGCGTAACGTTTGTCCATTTGCGATAATATGCCTGCCAGACGCCCGGCATATTCTCCGGCAAAAGCGGGGTAATGAACCGGGCAAAGATCGTGCGGGAGGGGGACCGCTCAACCAACCGGATCACGCTGGGGAGCACGCGTGGCAGCCACGGCGTCTCCCAAGGTCCGCCCGGTGCGAATAGCCGCTGCATATCAATGCACAGATGCGCGGCGTGTTCGTCAGGCCGTACCTTCAACTCACCCATTCGCCGTCAACTGCCTGTTCCTGGCCCGTCCGCCACGCGCAGGGAAGGCTACGCATATGAAACGGCGCGGGACAAGCCCGCGCCGTCTCCCCCATTCGAGCTAAACCAGCTCGATCACCCTCTGCTCCGGAGCGGCGCCGCATATGGCACGTCCAGCATCCAGCGCACGCCCAACATCAGGTCGTTCGATGTAATATCGTGGAACACGAATGGGCTGTTTCCCGGCAGCTGCGATCCATCGAAAGCGTGCGGCGCGCCCGTCGTCGCATCGCCAAGATTGGTATAACGATACATCAACTCGAGGCTGACCGCCGGTGTCACGCGATATGAGAGGCCCGCGTAGAGCGCCCAGGCAAAATTCGTTTTCGACGCATTGTCGAAATAGGTCGTCGACAGAATGCACGCGCAGGGAGGACCGGTGATGCCCGACTGCGAGGCACCAAAGTCCATGAAGTTCGATATCTTGTTGTCGGAGACGCCGATGCCGCCGCCGATGAAGGGGGTCACGCCCCACCAGTTGCCGAGATCGATGAAGGCATTAGCCAGGAACAGCAGTTCGGTCTTATCAGCGTTGTAGTCGTCAGGCAGCGTGGCACCACCCTGGGATTCGACCTGCTGGCCATGGAAATGCGCTGCGCCACGATATTCGGCGGTGCCATCAAATCGCAGCCAAGGATTGAATTGATAACCGATGCCCACGTTGAAGAGCGGCGAGCTGTCGAAACCGAGGAATGGCGTCGTGATGGTTTCGCCGGCATAGGATGCGGGCAGCGGCTCCAGGGCCAGAGATTTGACCTGTTCGTTTGTCATTCCGACGCTGCCGCGCAGATACCATCCACCGCCATAGACAGGCGCCGCCGCCGGAGGAGGGATCAACGAGAGATCGGCCGCTTGGGCCGCGGCGATTGAGAATCCGAAAACGGCGGCTGCCGCTCCGAGCAACCTGGCATGCTTCATGATCGTTTCCTTCCGATCGTTCCCGAGCGCATGTCTGCGCCGTCACTTGATTCGACGTGCCCAAGATGCTCCCTAATGGTTAACAAGGCGTTAACCTTAATTATTTACCAGATTACCGATGTGCGTTCGGAGATATGGAACGCTCCGCGCGAATTTATCGGCTTTTTCATTCTCTCTGATTTCGGATCAAAAACGGCCGCAAATCATCCAATAATCATGGTCATGATCCCAAATGTTCAGGCCGTGCGAATTGGCGACGATATCGCGCAGTCATCCGGTGAGGGAGGCCCGACCGTGTCGTTCAAACACATCGTCCTGCCGGCGATCGGAGCGGCCTTGATATGCGCTGCACTATCCGCTCCGTTGCATGCCGCTCCTTGCGGAGGCGATTTCAGTTCATGGCTTGGCGACTTCAAGCGCGAGGCGGCGGGTCAAGGCATATCGCAACGGACGCTCGCGACCGCCCTGGACGGGCTTTCCCCCGATCCCGCGGTGATTTCCAGGGACCACAGCCAGCGCGTCTTCGGTCAGAGCTTCGAGCAATTTTCCGGCCGCATGATCTCGCCGGACCGAATGCGGCGCGGCACCGCCCTCCTCGCGCGGCAGGCGGGAACGTTCGCGCGCATCGAGCAGCAGTTCGGGGTTCCCGGCCCGGTGCTTACGGCGATCTGGGGACTGGAAACCGATTACGGGGTGAACCAGGGCAAGTTCTCGATCGTCCGTTCGGTTGCCACACTTGCCTACGACTGCCGCCGCTCGGAAAAGTTTCGCGCCGAATTGCTTGCCGCGCTCCACATCATCGACCGCGGCGACATGACGCCGGCAGAGCTGCGCGGCGACTGGGCAGGAGAGATCGGGCAAACCCAGTTCCTGCCGTCGTCCTATCTCAAATTCGCGGTGGACTTTGACGGAAATGGCAAACGCGACCTGATCCACAGCGCACCCGACGCTCTCGCCTCGACCGCGAATTACCTGAGAAGTTACGGCTGGCGGCGCGGTGAGCCGTGGGGAGAAGGGACAGCCAATTTCAATGTGCTGCTCGAGTGGAACAAGGCGCGCGTCTATGCAAAAACCATCGCACTGTTCGCGGAACGCCTCGCGGGAGGCGCACGGAGCTAGCGCCCGTCCGCGGCCCGTCGAACAACCTGTTTCACGCCGGGCGCGTAACCCACCGTCTGACCTTCTCTTGAGCTCGCAACGGTGGGTTACGGTGCAAGCTGGCTGGTATGCCGGAAAACGCCGCTAACCCACCCCACAAACTGAGCGAACGACGCCGCCTCAATTTCCCGTTCGTTTGAAATATCGCAAATCCGGCGGCAGCTGGCCTTTCTTGGCAGGCATCAGCAGGCCGTCCCCGCTCAGATAATAATTTTCGGCCCCGATACGAACATGACTTTGGCCGGCGGCGCAGACATATTCGGTCCATTCCGGTTGCGGATTGGGATTGCGGCGATAATTTTTGATCGCGCTCCACGGGCGCGTCAGCGCGTGATCGACGACCGTGATCTCGTTGTGAAGGATGTTTGGATTTGACTTATCGGAGTACAACCGCTCCTTGACGATCGTCTGATTGTCGGCGTGGAGCGGAATTCCATCCGAGCCGAAAACACGCGGACCCTTGAAGCCGCGCGTCTCGACTTCGAGCGTGTCAAAGTGTCCGTCACCATCGGCGTCGAGCCAACGGCCAAGCGAAACTCCGCCCTCATAGGCAGGCTCGATGACCTCCGGCCAATCACGCCCATCCGTGTAAATGCGGCGCTGCGACAGGTGGGTGTCGCTGGTGAGGATGTAAGTGACGTTGGGCAGCACGACGATTTCCATCGGCTGGTAGACATTCATCATCGCCGGCAGCCCCCAGGCACCGCAATGCCAGCCGACGGTGGTGCCGAAGCCGCCAGCCGCCTGGTCGGCGAGATTGGCTTCGAAGATCGCCTGATACTCCGGCGTCAGCGGAGCCTGCTGACCACGACCGGAATTCTTGGACGGGTCGAATGCCGGCTGGCCGACCACGCCCGGAACCGGGGCGCGGGTCCACTGGCCCTTCCAGTTTGGAAATTGCGCATCATCAAAAGCCCGCGCGCTCAAGAGCGGCAGGGCCAAAATTGCGGCGAGCGCGATAACGCATGATCCCGATGAGTTGAAGACTTTTCGGAGAAAGGTCATGCGCATGTTCAAACGGAACCGAGCGGGAGGCGATTTGAGTTGAACGCGACTGGTTCGAGCGCCGGGGATCGTATCACGCATGAAAGCCTCCGTGGTCGAAAGGTTCATCCAAAAACGTGTCGACGCGAACGCGTTCTTCTCGTTTACGATACACCACTTGGTGAACGGAGCGGAAGTCTGCGGGAATTTCACCGACAAGCCGAGCGCGCGGAGCTTCGTCGGTCCGGCGGCGAGACGACCGGCCGCGTTTGCCTAAACGGCCTGCTCCATTTGCGCACGCACCGCGTCGAGGGCGTCCGGGGTATCGACGTCGACCAGGGCACCATCGCCGGTCACCGGCAATTCGGCTACCGCCTCGGGATAACTGGCGATCAGCGCACGTGCGCCGGCATCGCCATCGAGCGCCGCGATCTCCGGGAAGAAGCGTCGCGACCACAGCACCGGATTGCCGCGATGGCCGTCGATGACCGGGACCACGATCAGCGTGCCCTTTTCTGGATCGAAGGCTGCCAGCAGGCGATCGATAAGGCTTGCATCCACCTGCGGCATGTCGGAGAGGCACACAACGGCGCCATCTGCCAACGCCGGTACCGCGGCAATACCGGCCTTGAGCGAGGTCGAAAGCCCCTCCGCATACTCCGGGTTATGGACAACCGTCACATCGAGGCCCACCAGCGCCGCCTCGACCCGCGCGCGGTCGTGGCCGGTGACGACGATCACCGGCCGAGCTTTTGAGGCGAGCACTGCAGCCGTCGCAATCCGCACCAGAGGCTGACCCGCAATTTCGGCAAGAAGCTTGTTCGGACCACCCATGCGGGTCGAGCGCCCGGCGGCAAGCACAATTCCGGCGATACGCCGGCCGGGCCTTTCCGGGGTTGCCCGCGGTTGCGGCCGCGTCACGATTTCCATGAGCAGCCCGCCCACGCCCATGGCGGTGATGTCCTCACGCCTCACCTTGAGGCCGCATAACAGCCGGCTCAACACCCAGTCGAAGCCGTTTTCCCGCGGGCTGCGCGCGCAGCCAGGCGCGCCCAAGACGGGACGGCCCCGCGCCGAGGCAACCAGCATCAGGTTGCCCGGATCGACCGGCATGCCGAAATGCTCGATGTCGCCGCCAATCGCCTCGACGGCGGCTGGAATGACATCGCGCCGATCGGCAATGGCAGAAGCGCCAAACACGATCACAAGCTCGGCGCCGTCTGCGAGCACCTCCTTCAGCGCCCCGGCAAGCGCCGCGCTTCCGTGCGGGACGCGGCGTTCCGCCACGATGCGGGCGCCGGCCGGCGCGAGCCGTTGCTGCGTCACGCGGATTGTTTTCTCCACCACCTTCTCTGAGAGGCCCGGCAGCCTTGTCGAGATCACGCCGACCTTGCGGATGACATAAGGCGCGACGCGCACCAGTGGCGCAGCCGATTGAGCCACCGCAAACGCTTTCTCACAGGTTTCGGCCGGGATCGCGAACGGAATGATTTTCACGGTGGCGATCATCTTTCCCGACACCACGGGCGCGAAGGCGGGGAGCGTCGCAAGCGTGATGTCAGGGTCAACTTGGTTGAACCGGGCGATGCCGCCGACATCGACAACAACAACGCCTGCTGCCTCGGCGAACAGATTTCGATCGCCCGGTGAAGGCGCGGTCGATCCACACGCCATCACCACCGATCGCCTGGGCGAGTTGCGCTGCCGCTTCGTCTTCCGAGACATCGCCCGGCTCTGCTCGCGCCACGGTGATCTCGGAAACGTCGGCCGCTTCGAGGGCGGCGATCTCGGCATCCCCAAGCCGCGTGCCCTTTCGCAGCACAAGTTCGCCCTTGCGGATCGAGTGAACGACGACCGCGCCCTTCGCCTCGGCGGGGG
The DNA here is from genome assembly GCA_963844635.1 of uncultured Alphaproteobacteria bacterium. GTDB lineage: Bacteria > Pseudomonadota > Alphaproteobacteria > Rhizobiales > Xanthobacteraceae > JAJPKK01. Next base: position 799,119 of record CAWJPD010000002.1, on the reverse strand, counting down.
CGAGTGGGCCGAATTTCATGCCGCGGTCTCCGCAGCACGGCCACCCTCGGCAGCGGGAGCCGGCGCGGGCGCCAGGGACCGCATCGCGCCATGCCGCTCCTGGGAAAGCCGCAGCGCGGACGTGATCTCGCCCATGATCGAGATCGCAATTTCGGGTGGAGACACCGCTCCGATGCCAAGACCGATCGGCGCGTGAATGCGCCCCAGCGAAGCTTCGGAAATACCTTGCGCCTTGAGCCGCTCGACACGGCGTGCATGCGTCTTTTTGGAGCCGAGGGCGCCGATATAGAAACAGTCTCTCGCCAGCGCATGTACCAGCGCCGGGTCGTCGATCTTGGGGTCGTGGGTCAAGGCGGCGAAAGCCGTGTAGCGATCAATGCCAAGCGCGGGCAGGACCTCGTCCGGCCATTGCGCGAGGAGTTTCACGTCGGGAAACCGCTCAGGCGTCGCGAACGCGGTCCGGGGATCGACAATCGTCACATCATAGCCGAGGAGCCGTGCCACCGGTGCGAGAGCCTGGCTGATGTGTACTGCACCGGTGATGACAAGACGCGGCGGCGGCACGTGAATGGTGAAAAAGACAGGACCTTGCGGCGTCGCCTCGGTGCCGCTTTTGCCGCTGCGCAGACGCGCTTCGAGCAGGTCCCGCAACGGGTCTGCCGCAACGTCCGCCGCGGCGATAAAACGTTGTGCTCCGCTCGCAAGATCGGTGACGACAATGGCTGCGCGCCTTGCCGCCCGTTCCCGGTTCAAAGAGGTGAGAATTTCGAGTTTCATGATGTCTATCGTCACCAGCTGCCCGGCCGCCGCCGGCGCCACCATGCACGTTGAATGGGTTAGCCGCGTCCACGAAGGGAACAGGCTTCGCCCGAGCATCGGCGCGCAACCCACCATCCCGGCGGTGTGTTGCGCGCCCAGCGCAGCAATTTGTTTTGGCTTGATCGCGGATGGGCGCCGACCCACCCTGCTCCGGGAGTCATCTTAAACCATCTCAACACGACGGAATCGCTAATCCACCTTTTCCACGTAGACGCGGATGGTGCCGCCGCAGGACAGGCCGACTTTCCAGGCGCTCTCGTCGGCGACACCAAACTCTAGCATTCGTGGTTTGCCGCTGTCGATCACATCGAGCGCCTCGGTGACCACCGCGCCTTCGACGCAGCCGCCGGACACCGAGCCGAGAAAATTGCCGTCGCCGTCGATGACGAGGTTTGAACCGACCGGACGTGGCGCCGAGCCCCACGTCTCAACCACGGTCGCGAGCGCGACCCCGCGCCCCTCCCGGCACCACTCCTCTGCGGCCTTGAGAATATCTTCGTCGCGCGCGAGCATGGGAGACTCCGTGATCCTGCTGCATTGCGCTACATATATTTAATGCCGCCGCGTCGGCCAATGGACGGATTAGCCTCCGTTGCCATCGCCGCAGCCTAGACCGCTCGCCTGAGCCAGGCTGCAGGGAGGTCCGCCGGATTGGCTCCGTTGCGCCGAGCGGGTGTGTCACCTGACAGCGCGCGGCACAGCTCCGCGATGCTGGCAAGGTTGTGCACGGGGCGGAACTCATCGACATGCGGCAGCATGGCCTTGATGCCGCGCGCCTTCGCTTCAAATCCGGCAAAGCGCAAAAGCGGGTTAAGCCAAATGAGGCGGCGGCACGAGCGATGCAAGCGGTCGATCTCAAAAGCAAGCCGGTCATCGCCATCCCGTTCCAGGCCGTCGGTGATCAGCAGCACGACGGCGCCTCCCGCAAGCACGCGGCGGCTCCATTCTTTGTTGAAGGCGTGAAGCGAAGCAGCAATCCGCGTGCCCCCGGACCAGTCGGCGACCCAAGCCGAGCACGTCGCCAGTGCATCGTCGGGATCCTTGGCCCGGAGAGCACGGGTGACATTCGTCAGGCGGGTGCCGAACAGGAAGGTCTGGACGCGCTTGCGCGTATCCGTCACGGCGTGCAGGAACTGCAAAAACAGCCGCGTATACTCGCCCATCGAACCGGAGATGTCGAGCAGAGCCACGAGCGGTGGCGGCCTCCTCGCGCGACCGCGATATTTGAGGTCGATCCAAGACCCGCCCGCGGAAATGCTGGCACGTAACGTGCGACGCATGTCGAAGGCATGCCCGTGTGGAGCGGGTACCAGCCGACGTGTCGCCACCTCATCGAGTGGCAGCACCATGCGCCGGATCGCCGCCTTGGCGAGCGCAATCTCGTCGGCGGACATTTGGGCAAAGTCCTTGCGCCGCAACACCTCGACATCGGAGATGGCAAAGCGCCGGTCGAACCCGGTTTCGCGATCCTCCTGCTTCGGCGGTCGCCTGCGGCCGGCGGAGAGTGCCTGATCGATCCGCGCCGCGCCCGGTTGCGGCCGCGGTGGTCCCTGGGCCTGCGGTATTGCGGCCGTAAGCCGGTCGAGGGAAAGGCGCCTGCGGAAGAAAACCCGAAAGGCCTGTTCGAAGAGCAGTGATTCTTCGTGATGCTTCACCAAGACGGCGTGCAGCGTCCAATACAGGTCCTCGCGTTCGCCGACACCCGCCGCAACAACGGCATCCAGCGCATCAGCGACGGCGCCCGGCCCCACGATGATCCCCGCCCGCCGCAACGCACGGGCGAAATAGATGAGGTTCTCGGCGAGGCGCCCGTTATGTGCCCCATGCTGTGCTGCGTCTGCGTCGTGCGCGGCGCTGACGGGAATTGCCGGGGGAAAGGACGCATCAATTGGCATGGATCGCCGTTGGCGCAGCCGCTGCGGGGCTTTCTGCCATCAGGAAAACCTTGCCTTCGCTCGTGCGAGCGCCTTCGCCGCTTCGACCTCCCGGTTTCGCGCCGGGCTCGCGGTCTGCAACGAGATCAGAAGCCGATGGGCGGCGGCGGAAACCTCCTCAATCGCGTGCTCGAAAGCGACCGCATTGTCTTTCGACGGATGCGCAAACCCGCTGAGCTTGCGCACGAACTGGAGCGCCGATGCGCGGACCTCATCCTCCGTGGCCGGCGGCTCGAAATTGAATAGCGTGCGAATGTTTCGGCACATCGAATTCTCCAGATCAAATCGGTCATCTTGCGATCGGAATGCGTGTCAACGATCAGCGAAAATCATTGTGTCGCACTGATTTCTTCACCGCTTCGCGGATGGAACCGTTGGTCGACAGAGTGTAGCCGAGATTGGTTTGGATTTGCACCTGTCCAAGGGCCGCCCGGCGGTCGCGGCATTCGACGGAGGATGGTCCATCAGCGGACAGGGCCTACCATTGCGCTCCCGAATTGGCGGTCGTCACGATGGATCGTCGTGCACCGTGGGGGATATCGATCAAGTTTTTCGAACTTCTACTGATTTCGAAATTATGCAGATCACGTTCGAGGAGCAGGCAGTCCTACAAACACAGCGGCGCCCCGGACAAACCGTTCGCTCGACAGTTCTCCCGCGCCGAGTCTCCATTGGCCGTGCTGAGCAGAGCAGCTCAAGCCCGCAGCCCGTAGAGCCGCCGGGGTTCAGAGAAAATGGTGCAACGGGAACGGGCCCTGCATAGCGCGGCCGATAAGTGATCTCAGTGCGGGCGTTCAATCGATGATTGTGGAAGTCAGAACGCCCAAATGGGCCGGTAATTGAGACCGACTTTGAAAATATCGATGGATTCGCGGCTTTTGACTCCGGCGGTAATACCTGTGATTGGACCTGAGATTCCGTACACGGCAGGGGCTGCAAGCCGAAATCGATATGACTGTACTCAAATTTGGCAGACCAATTCGGGAGGAATGCCCACTCCGCTCCTCCCCCAAAGGTCCAGCCATTCCGATTCGCATTCGTCGACGTGCCGTCGATCGTCGCTCCCCCAGAAAAGACCTGCCCGGTCGTCGTGCTTTGACCCCAGGCAGCGCCTCCCTTGAAGTAGAACAGCCAGTTGGACCACTCATAGCCAACGCGTCCCGTGGCCAGCGCAACATCCTTGATCTTGGTGGAGATACTGGTGGAAATGCCTGCGGCCGTTGGACTTGCGGTCATGCTCGTTCCGCTGAAATCACTCCAGCTGTAGTCCCCTTCGACGCCGAGAAGCACGTTGCTCGTGATTCCCCAATTGTAACCGCCCTGCAAACCACCGACAGGGCCCGTCATCCTGGTTGGCGTATAGTTCGTACCGACCGGGAATGCACCGCCGGGGAAGGCGTATTCGACTCCGTCGCTGCTCGACGCCCATCCTCCGCCGACGTTGCCGCCAAAGTAAAAGCCGTTCCAACTATAGGCCGCAACCGGCGCCTTATTGAAGGGAGCAGTGGAGAGATCCGCCGCTTTCACAGCCGTTGCGGCGATCGAAATCGCGGCGAACGCGATGCCGGCAACGATCGATCTTGACATAGGATTCCCTCAGATCGGACGATGACGTAGACTCATGCAAGCCGAGGTCATCTCTCGGCAGCACCGATGAGTGATGCTCTCGATCCCCGTGGATAAGGAGTGACCTTGCCTCGGTCGTCCTTTCCTTGTTGCTGCAAGTTCACTGATTTGAGCTCTGTCACATGAGATGATCACAAAATGGCCGTTCTTCATAATTGAATTGGTCAAAATTGCATGACGCGTGCGCGACGGCCGTTTGGAGCCTTTATAAAAAGAGGCGCGACGGCACACCCAATTAGCCAGAAACCAGATGAGAGCGCATCCGTGTGATTAAACCAATTCCAAAATAGAATTGTTTTAATTTCGACCACCGCTGGCTTGCCCGCCTACGGTTTCTTACGGTAGCAGATTGACTCCTTCGGATGACCCATATATCGCGGCGGCGGTGCAATCGCAGAGCGGCGGGCGGATCAGCAACGTTCGGTTTGCTGAATCGCAGTGAGCGGCAGCCTCACTGAGAACCGCTCAATACCTACAGGCCATCAAGTCGGTCCCGAAAGAGGGGGTTATGGAAGAGTTGAATGGCCGGATGATCGCATGTCAGCTGTTGATCACCGGTTTGATTGCCCGTGTCGCCAACGCCTCTCCGGACCCGATATCTTTTCTGTCGGATTTTCGCGACGAGATCAAAGCGGTCGCGAACCAGGTTCGCATTTTCGGGTCATTGGACTCCGGACGCGTGCGGCATACCGCCCAAGCGACCATCGACGAGCTTTTTTCGCTGATGAAGGCGCCCAGCGTCGACTAAACGAGCATCAATTTACCTTTTGGATCGACAACCTTATAATTAGTATAATTAAAATCTTTATGACACCGATTGTAAAAACAGTACCAGCAAATCCATCCTGAAAATCAACTGGCATTTTTGACAAATTCCATTAGGTAATTCGGCTTTTTTGTGATGATTTTATTTTGCCAGCGACATGGGGATTTGCCTGGCAAGCAGACTTACATTGGGGGTGAGCAATGATTTCCGCACGAATGCCGAGGTCGCTCAGGTCGGCCACCTCGACCGTGCTGCTGGTCGAGAACCCGGGAGTTGATTCTTCCTTCAAAGTAACAGTTGCGTGCCTCGTCGCCGCGGGATCTCTCAGCAGCGCGGAAGCGCAGGAAGCGCCGCTGCCGCCCGTTACCATCGATGCGCCGCAAACGCGGCCGAAACCTCCGGCAGCGACTAAACCGAGCCCGGAGCAGTTGCGCGCGCGCACTGCGCTACGGCGCGTGACCCGTGAGCGGCAAACTCAAAACGCGCGACGCACCACGCAACGGGCGCCGAGCGCCCCTGCGGCGAATGCCACGCCGGGTGCCACGCCCGGATCCGCAGCCGATCGCGACCCTTACGCCAACCCTGCCTCGCCGTATGAGGCAGAGAGACTGTCATCGCCGAAATTCCCCGAGTTGATTGCCAACACGCCGAAATCCATCACGGTGCTAACCAGGGAAGTCCTCGACGACAAGAAAGCGACGACGCTTCAGGAATTCGGACGCAGCACGGCCGGCGTTACGCTTGGCACCGGCGAGGGCGGCAGCGCATTCGGAGATCGTTTCTTCATCCGCGGATATGACGCGCGTAACGATGTTTTCATCGACGGGGTGCGCGATCCCGGCGTCAGCATTCGCGAGAACTTCTTCACCGAACAGGTCGAAATTCTGCGCGGCCCGTCCTCTTCCGTCGATGGCCGCGGCACCACTGGCGGCGCGATCAACATCGTCACCAAACAGGCCACCACCGACGGCAGTTTCTACAATGCCGACTCGACGCTCGGGACCGATAACACCAAGCGCATCACCGTGGATGTCAACCAGGTGATTTCGCCGACACTTGCGTTGCGCGTCGATGGCATGGGTCAGGAAGCCAATGTGGCCGGCCGCGACTATATCTTCGACAACCGCGCCGGCGGCCTCGCGGCACTCAAATGGGAGCCGACCGAACAGTGGAAGATCACGGCGACCTACGTCCATACCGATCTCGACGCGCTACCCGATTTCGGCGTTCCCTATAACAAGCCCGCGCTCGCGCCGTGGACAGACACCGGGGTGCCGCGGGATACCTTTTACGGCTTCGTCAATCGCGATTTCCAGAAGACGCAGCAGGACATCGGAACACAAATCACCGAATACCATCCTTATGAAAACGTCACGTTCGACAATAGAGTGAGGGATGAGAAGTCAACCTTGAATTATATCGGCACCCTGCCGGAGCAGAACGGAACGCCGCCGCCGCCTTTTGGATTTCTCAATCTCAATCCGCAGAGCCGATATCAGGTCGTCGACGTCATGGCTGACCAGAGCGATGCGACGGTCAAGTTCGCGACCGGCCCGATCGTGAATACGGTCATCATCGGGACAGAATTTTCGCGCGAACGCGAGAGCATCGACAGCTATAACGGCCTCAGCTCTGAAGCTATCGGCGCCGGCGCGTTCAGCGGGTCGGGCACACTGGCCGGCGTATCGGTATTCGATCCGCCGAATCTCACGCCGTTCAACTCGACGCCGACATTGACCGGTATTCCGACGGTGGTTACGGTCGGCACCCAGAGCGCCTACGCGATGGAGACCGCAAACTTCCAGGATGTCATCCTCTTGAACGGCGGGGTGAGATTCGACGATTACGAAATCCATGCCAGCAAGGCCGGAAGCACCGTCTCAGCCAGCTCCGAGCTCGTCAATTATAATGCCGGAATTGTTTACAAGCCCATCCCCATCACCAGCATCTACGCAGCCTACGGCACCTCTGCCAATCCGGTGGGCGCCGAAATCGACGGCACGTCGGCGACCTATGGCGGCTTGAACCCAACCGCCTCGATCAACCAGATTTTCGGTCCGCAGCGAAACACGGCTTACGAGGTCGGCGACAAATGGGAGCTGTTCGACAAGAAGCTCCTGGTCACCGGAGCGCTGTTCCGCACGGAAACGGAGAACGCGCGTGAACTCGTGCCGGCGGGATTGCCCAATGCTGGCACCATCGTTGCCGGGGCCGCCAGCTACGTTCAGGGCATCGACCTCGAAGCTGCCGGCAAGATCACCGACCGCTGGAGCATTCTCGGCGGCCTCGTGCTGATGCAGTCGGATGTCACCAAGTCATCAGTGCCCGGCGATGTCGGCGACCGGCTCGCAAACATCGCGCACCAATCCTTCACCACGCTGACCAAGTACCAGATCACTGACAACTGGGAAGTCGGCGGGCAGGCGATTTACGCATCGAAAATCTATGGCGGCACGCTGCTCGCCGCAAACCAGGGGACCGTGCTGCCGGATCATTGGCGGTTCGACGCATTCACCGAATACAAGTTGGACAAGAACTGGACCATGAAATTCCACGTGAACAACATCTTCAACAAGACCTACTACGACGCCTTCTACCAGAGCGCGGCGCCATTCGTTCTCATCGCCCCCGGACGAGCCGCCTACTGGATCATGGAGGCGAGATTCTAGAGAACTCCAGCATGACGTTGGTTGAAGGTGAATGGGTCGATCGGCCTCTGATGAGGGGACCACCCGTCACAGCAGGCTCACTCGCCCGCAAGTGTTTGATGACGGGGCGTTGCCGCGCCGGTCGCTTGGTTTGAAGCATCGAGGTACGGCAGCGGACATGGCGGCCAATGCCGGTTGAAGGCGCGTATGTTGGTGTGCATCCCGGATGTGTTGAGTAAAACGGACGTTGCCGAGTTCCGCGCAGTGATGGACGCGTGTCTGTGGGAGGACGGGCGGTCGACGGCGGGCGCGCAATCCGCCATGGTGAAGCGCAACGAGCAACTGCCACCTGACAGCGAGACCGCGCGCAATCTTGGTCATCGGGTGATCTCGGCGCTCACCGCCAATCCGCTGTTCCTTTCGGCAGCGATCCCGCGGCACATCTTTCCGCCCTTGTTCAACCGTTATGGACCGGGTCACCATTTCGGCATCCACGTCGACAATGCCGTGCGTGGCGACCCTCTGACCGGGCTGCGCATCCGCACCGACATTTCCGCGACGCTGTTCCTGTCCGAACCGGACCAGTACGAGGGAGGCGTGCTTGTCGTCGAGGATCGCTACGGGTCCCACGAGGTGAAGCTGCCGGCCGGGCATCTCGTGCTTTATCCAGCGACCAGCCTGCATATGGTGACCCCGATCACGCAAGGAGTTCGCGTCGCGTCATTCCTGTGGCTCCAGAGCATGATACGCGATGCCGATTCGCGCAGCCTCATCTTCGATCTCGACACGGCCATTCAAGGCCTTGTCGGTCGGATCGGTCGCGATGACCCGTATCTGGTCAAGCTCACCGGCATCTATCACAACCTCATCCGTTACTGGGCCGAGTTATGAAACGACTGCAGTTGAGTATTACGGGACTGACGCTTGCCGCCCTCGCCGCGCTGTCGCCCGCGTCGGCATTGCATGCCGGGGCCGGCGCCAAACTTGGACGATCGGAACCGGATGGCGGGCACGTCTACCTCGAGATCGCGCAGCTCGCTGCACCGACGCCGCAGGTACCGGCGAGCACGACGCACCCGGCCAGCCCGCCGACTACCCTGACCCCAGCCGCACCGGTTTCACCTCCTGATGCCGGGCCGCCTCCGGAGACCCGACCAGTTTCGGTCCTTCCGGTTCTGCGCGAACTATCGCCGTGGTCGATGTTCCAGAATGCCGACGTGCTCGTGAAGGCGGTGATAATCTCGCTTGCTTTCGCGTCGCTTGTCACCTGGACGATCTTCTTTGCGAGATCGGTTCAACTCGCCTTCGGACGGCGGCGGCTTCGCAAAGCGCTCGTCGTCATCGCCAATATGCCAACTCTCGCCGAAGCTCAGTTGGCCGCGGGTCGCAGGCGCACCTTGCTGTCAGCCATCGTCGGAAGCGCAATTTCCGAGATGCGAACGTCGCCTGAAAGTTCGGCCGAACGTATCCAGGCGCGCGCGGCTTCGCGCTTTTCGGAAATCCTCCGCACGGAAGCTGGGAACGCGCGCGCCGGCATGAGTATTGTTGGGACGATCGGTTCGACGGCGCCCTTCGTCGGTCTGTTCGGCACAGTTTGGGGCATCATGAACAGCTTCATCGGCATCTCGAAGGCGCAGACGACCAACCTTGCCGTGGTCGCCCCCGGGATCGCCGAGGCCTTGCTCGCGACCGCAATCGGACTCGCCGCGGCAATCCCGGCGGTGATCGTCTACAATTACCTCGCGCGATCGACGAGAACTTATCTCGAACTCGCATCCCGGACGGCAGGCTCGGTCGGGCGGGTTCTGTCGCGCGAGCTTGATCGAAACCAAAATGCAATCCTGTTGCGTCGCAAGGAGTGAACTGGCATGGCGGCCTCTCTCCCCGGCGCCGGCGGCGACGGAATCGTGTCGGGCGATGTGCTTGATGACGACGAATTCGGTGAAGTCCACGACATCAACGTGACGCCGTTCATCGACGTCATGCTGGTCCTGCTCATCATCTTCATGGTGGCCGCTCCGCTATCGACGGTGGACCTTCCCGTCGACTTGCCGACCTCCACCGCAATTCCCCAGAAGAAGCCCGACAAGCCGCTTTACCTCACGATCAAGTCCGATCTCTCGCTGGCTCTCGGTGAAGACCCGGTCAAGCGCGCGGATCTCGTTCGCACCCTCGACGTCACCTCCGAAGCGGGCAACGATCGCCGTATTTTCCTGCGGGCGGACCGCGCCGTTCCTTATGGTGATCTGATGGACGTTCTGGAAATTCTGCGGGTTGGGGGCTATCAAAAGATCGCGCTGGTCGCCCTCGAGGGCGTCCCAAGCGCGCCGGATCAACGCGGGGATCATTGACGGGGGACCACCACATCAATAGCGGGTACCGCGGCCATGCCAGAATATGAACTCTCCCAGAGGACGCCGTTGCGGGTTTGGGTACTGGCAGCGGTGTGCGCCGTCGCCGTTCATCTCGGATGCGTTGCGCTTGCGCTAGAATACGTCCAGCCCGATGACGATGTTGACCTGGGCGCCCCTGCAATCGAGATCGGTGTCGCACTCGCGGCTCCGCTGCTCGACCCGACCGACTTGCCCCCCGGACCGGACACCGATGAGTCCGCCTTTTCGCCGGCCGTGATGGCGCAGGAAGCGGTGGTGACGCCGACCGATCTGCCCAAAGAGACGCCAATCGAGACGGACGACCCGGACCGGCTGGTGGCACTCAACGACCCGCAAAAGCCCAAGCAGGAGGATCCCGAGACCCCCGCTGTTCCGGCAACGCCGTCTCTGCCTTCTATCGCCGCCGAAGCGACGGCAACTCCCGTGCCCGACAGCGTCCCGGAGGCGCCGCAATCGACTGCGCCTGCGCCCGGCACAGGGGCCAGCTCCCGCCGGGTTCGCGCCACTTGGCAGAAGGAGCTGGCGGCTCATCTGGACAGGTTCAAGCGCTATCCATCGGACCGGTCGCAGCAGACCGCCGAGATCATCATGAAGTTCGAGCTGGATCGAACCGGGCATATTCTTTCGAAAAGCATCGCTCGCAGTTCGGGTGATCCGTCCTTCGACGAGGCGGCGCTCGCAATGATGCAGCGCGCCGATCCCGTCCCGCCCCCGCCGCCTGCGGTAGCCGATGCCGGGCTGACGTTCAGCATGCCGGTGATCTTCCGCGTCAAGGGACACAATTGACAGCGAGCGCGTTCTGTCTCGGCGGCGGCCACGCCGCTTCGTGCGCTAGGCGGGATGCGTTCAGTTTGAAGCGCCTACCTTTCGCATATCTTTGATTTTGCGCATGATGTTTGTCCGAAAGTCTGCAACTTTTCGGCATCATGCTCTGGCTAGAGCGGGATGCGTTCAGTTTGAATCGCCTCCCTTTCGCATATCTTTGATTTTGCGCATGATGTTTGTCCGAAAAGCCTGCAACTTTTCAGCATCATGCTCTAGGCGGCAAGATCGGGATAGAGTCGATCCCAGGTGCCGTCATAGTGCGCCTCGCCCTCGTGAAGCTTGGCGTTGTTGGTACCGCGCCGGGCGGCATCGGCCTCATTGTAAAGAAAGGCGAGGAAAGCGTAACGGCGCCCGCGGGTGACCGGTGCCACCTGATGAAGCGCGCCGCACGAAAACACGATCGCGCCGCCGTGCGGTGCCCGGTAAAGCCGGCGCCCGAACTCGGGGAACACCAAGTCGCAGCCCTCGTAATCCTTGTTCAGGTTGATGCTCACGGCAAACCGGCGATGCTGCGCGCCGGCGTTGACGTTATCGCGATGGCGATCAAAGTGGCCCCCAGTCCCGCTGTCGTAACGAGCGACGAGATAGCGGTCCATTCGCGTCGCCTGGAACTGGAAATACAAGTCGATTGCCGGCAGCAGGCGCCGCACCACTCGGCTGCGGATGGCGTCGCGCAGCTGCGGATGCGCGACAGCGAGATCGCTTCGCCGTTTGCGCCGATGATCGATGACGGTCGCTGTCTTGCCGTCGATGTCGAGGAGGAAGCCCGAATCGCGGCCGCCCATCTCGTCGTAGAAGCGCATCAAAACATCGCAGAGATCGAAATCGAAGACACGCGGTACGATCAGCGCCGGGGCCGTCAGCGGCACGCCCGCAGAATCGTCTACGGTCGGCAATCCCTTGACGAGGCAGACAACCGTCGCCGCGTGGCCGGCCGGATGGTCCCGCGGGATTTTGGCAATTGCCCGCAGCATCGGATCGAGCACGATCGTGTGCGGCACTTCCCCTACACCAAAGACGCGGCTGATCGCTCCGTCCTCATCAAGCAAAATCGAAATTGCCGGTCCGCCGATTCTCAGATACGGCTCGGGATCGGAAGGCCGCGCCGCGAGCACGCCGCAAAAGACGAGTTGATCTTCATTGAACGGACTTGCCGCTTCAAGGAGGTTGGCCAATTCTTCGCGCAGTTGCGGCGTTCCCGATGATCCGAGGAAGACGAGCACGATCCAGCGGCCCGCCGCAGCCTGAAGGTTGAATTCGCCACCCGCAAGCAGGGGAGCGCGGAACCAGGGAACGGGGTCGCCAAGGATGATCCCAGCGCTGCCGATGTCGCCGTGCGCCATTTTGCCGTTATCCAAACGAGGAGGCGCGGTGAAGCTGCGCAGTTTTGGTAAATGTTTGGTAAAGAAGATTGGGCGATATAGGGGCTTCGGGAGACTTAGAGCGGGATGCGTTCAGCTTGAACGCGTTTCCCACTCGGTTCTGTTTTGCGCACCCGTCGCGGACTGCGCTCGACGACGGATGCGTGTTGATTTTGCGCATGATCTTTATCCGAAGGGTCTGCAACTTTTCGGATCATGCGCCGCGCTATTCCGCGGCGCGTTCGGTTCGCAAGCCGGCGATCAACTCTGCCGCCCTCGAATTGTCGATCCTCGCAATGTCGTCCTGATATTTCAAAAGCGCACCGATGGTGTCCGATACCGCCGCCGGATCGAGCGCGACGGCGTCGAGTTCGACGAGCGCGCTTGCCCAGTCGAGCGTCTCGGCAATGCCGGGCGATTTGAACAAGTCCTCCCGGCGCAGCGCCTGTACGAAGCGCACCACTTCTTCGGAGAGTCGCTCGGCGATGCCCGGCATCTTGGTGCGGACGATCGCAAGCTCGCGTTCGGCGTTCGGATATCCTATCCAGTGATAAAGGCAGCGGCGCTTCAGCGCATCGTGAATTTCGCGGGTGCGGTTCGAGGTCAAAACGACGATCGGGGGCTGGGCGGCCTTGATGGTGCCGAGTTCGGGAATCGTGACCTGAAAATCCGCGAGCATTTCGAGGAGGAACGCTTCGAACGCCTCGTCGGTGCGGTCAAGCTCGTCGATCAGCAGCACCGGCGGTCCGGCGGGGTCGGGTTCCAACGCCTGCAACAGCGGGCGCTTGGTGAGAAAGGCCGGCGCAAATACGTGGTGAGACAGCCGCTCGCGGTCGACCCCGCCTTCGGCCTCGGCGAGACGGATGGCGATCATCTGGGCGGCGTAGTTCCACTCATAGACGGCCGTGGCCACATCGAGGCCTTCATAGCATTGCAGCCGGATGAGGCGACGCTCGAGCGTGGTCGCCAGCACCTTGGCAACCTCGGTCTTGCCGACGCCGGCCTCGCCCTCGAGAAACAGGGGGCGCCCCATCCGCAGCGCCAGGAATAGCACCGTCGCCAGTGAGCGGTCGGCGAGGTAATGCGCCGACACCAGAAGCTCCACCACATCATCGATGGAACGAGGGAGAGTTGCCACGGCGGCCCTTCAAACGCACAGCCGCGCCCGGCGGATAGAGCAGGCGCGCGATCGGAAGCAATATCACGGCGCGCTGCGGCACGCGATTTGCCGTGACAGGGTCATTTGCGTGGTCGGTCACAAGTCCAGGATCAGCCGGTCCGGTTCTTCCAGACATTCCTTGACGCGCACCAGGAACGACACTGCCTCACGGCCATCGACGAGGCGATGGTCGTAGGAGAGCGCGAGGTACATCATCGGGCGCACCTCGACCTTGCCGGCGATCGCAATCGGCCGGTCCACGATCTTATGCATGCCCAGAATGCCCGACTGCGGTGCATTAAGAATCGGGGTCGACATCAGCGAGCCGTAGATGCCGCCATTGGTGATCGTGAAGGTGCCGCCCTGCAGTTCCTCGATTCGCAGCCGGCCTTCGCGCGCGCGGCCGCCGAGGTCTGCCACCTCTTTCTCAATCGCGGCAAGCGATTTCGCATCGCATTCGCGCACCACCGGCACCACGAGGCCCTTGTCGGTGCCGACCGCGATACCGAGGTGGTAATAGTTCTTGTAAATGATATCGGCACCGTCGATCTCGGCATTGACGGCGGGAAACTCCTTGAGCGCGGTGACGCCGGCGCGCACGAACAGCGCCATGAAGCCGAGCTTGACGCCATGCTTTCTCTCGAACAAGTCGCGATAACGGCTCCGCAGCGCGATGATCGCGCTCATATCGACCTCGTTAAAGGTCGTCAGCATCGCCGCGGTGTTCTGTGCATCTTTGAGGCGGCGCGCGATGGTCTGGCGCAGCCTGGTCATATGGACGCGTTCCTCGCGCGCGGCATCATCAGGCGGGGACGGCGCACGCACCTGGACGGCGGCGGCCGGCTGCATCACTGGCATCGGTGTGGCGGCGGCGCGTTCGATGGCCGCCAGCATGTCCCCCTTCGTCACCCGGCCATCCTTGCCACTGCCGGGAACCGTTTCCGGGGCAACGCCGCTTTCGGCGCCTAGCCGTCGGACAGAAGGCGGGAGCGGCATCTCGCCATTAGGAGATGCCGTGGACAACGGTGCCGCAGGGGACGGTGCAGGAGGTGACGGGACGGCGGACGAAGCAGCCTTTGCTGCGGGTGCCGGCGCAGATGATTGTGTCGCGGCAGGCGCTCGCGCTGGCTGCGCGGCCGGCACTGACTTTGCCGCGGCCAGGTTTGATGCGGCAGACTTCGCCGCAGTGGAAGGAGCGCTGCTACTCGTAATTTCACCAAGCACGGCGCCGACGGGAACCGTTTCGCCGTCCTTGGCCGCGATCGCCGACAAGATGCCGGCTGACGGCGCCGGAACTTCGATCGTGACCTTGTCGGTTTCCAGTTCGACAAGCGGCTCGTCCGCCTCGACCACATCGCCCGGTTTCTTGAACCAGCGCCCGATCGTGGCCTCAGTCACCGATTCGCCAAGCGTGGGCACCCGGATGTCGGTCATGGGGGTATGTTCCTGTGAGAAGGCTGTAGGATCGACCGTTCCTTTTGCGAAAAACCGGTGCGATCCCCCGATCGCTCTGCCAAGCCCCCCAGCGCAGCAGGACCTGTCCGGGTTCCTCGCGCGGTGAAGGCATGGCTGTGTCGGATTTAGCGCATGATCCCGTAAAGTTGCAGACTTTTCGGACAAGATCATGCGTACTTCAGCTGGTGGCTCTGTTGCACTTAACTGTCGCCCGATCTGATCGCCTTGGAAGCGACCGGTGGGTACAAAACCGTGGTTGCGGCAGCCTTGGCCGGCGCCGGCTTGCCGGTGCTATCGTCAAGCCAACGCATCCCGCTCTAGCCCGAGCTCTGCGAAAACCGCCAAGACCGAACCGATCACGTCGCGGCGATTGCCCATTTTGCCGAAGCGACCGGTCTGACGCGTGCTCGCCACGAAATAACTCAATGATTCCCTATCTCTTCACTCTCCAAATCAAAGAGAACGACCGAGCAAGAGGCGATCAACGCACGAACGCATCCCGCTCTAGCGTGCTCGCGAAATAACTGAATAATGATTCCTATGCCTTCCTCCCTCCCTTCCACTCCCCTCCCGCCCGTTCACCGCACCAACGTGCTGATTTCTGCAGAATATCGAAAGTTATTTCGCGGGTGCCCTCACGCCAGCGCCTCGCCGAGCAGTGTCTTTTGCTGAGCAAGATGCTTTGAGGCGATTCCGGTCGCCGTCGCAGCCGATGCTGCCCTTCCGGCATAGATCGGCCGCCGCGCGGCTCCGCCGACCTGGTTGAGCACCCATTCGAGATAAGGCTCGACGAAGTGCCAAGCGCCCATATTGCGCGGCTCCTCCTGGCACCACACGATCTCGGCGTTCTTGAAGCGGGCGAGGTCCTGCACCAACGCTTTGGCAGGAAAGGGATAGAGCTGCTCGACGCGCAAAAGGTAGATATCGCTGGTCCCTTCCTTTTCGCGCTCCTGGTAAAGGTCGAAATAGACCTTCCCGGAACACAATACGACGCGCCTGATCTCGGCATCGGGAACCAGCCGCACCTTGTCCTTGCCGTCCTGCGCATCATCCCACAGCACGCGGTGGAACGTCTCCCCGCGACCGAGTTGGGCCAGCGTGGAGACTGCCCGCTTGTGCCGAAGCAAGCTTTTCGGCGTCATCAGGATCAGCGGCTTGCGGATTTCCCGCTTCAACTGGCGGCGGAGAATGTGGAAGTAATTGGCCGGCGTCGTGCAATTGGCGACCTGCATATTGTCCTCGGCAGCCATCTGCAGGAAGCGCTCCAGCCGCGCCGAAGAGTGTTCCGGTCCCTGTCCCTCATAGCCATGCGGCAACAAACAGACGAGACCGGACATGCGCAGCCATTTGCGCTCCCCCGACGAGATGAACTGATCGAACACGACCTGGGCGCCGTTGGCGAAATCGCCAAACTGCGCTTCCCACAGGACGAGCGCATTCGGCTCCGCGAGCGAATAGCCGTATTCGAAGCCGAGCACCGCCTCTTCGGACAGCATCGAATTGACGACCTCGTAGCGCGCCTGCTCCGGCCCGAGATTGTTGAATGGCAAGTAGCGGTTCTCGTTGTCCTGGTCGATCAGCACGGAATGACGTTGCGAGAATGTGCCGCGCTCGGAATCCTGCCCGGACAACCGGACCGGATGGCCCTCGCGCAGCAGCGAACAGAACGCCAGCGCTTCCGCCGTCGCCCAGTCGATCCCCTCGCCAGTCTCAATTTCCCTGCGGCGCGAATCGAGAAAGCGGCGCAACGTGCGATGCAGGCTGAAATTCTGCGGCACCTCGACAATCTTGCTGCCTATTTCCCGCAGAATGGACACGTCGACCCCGGTATCGCCGCGCCGTGGATCATCCGAAACGTCTGCGGCCTTGAAACCTGCCCAACGGCCATCGAGCCAATCCGCTTTGTTGGCACGATAGTTCTGGCTTGCCTCCAATTCCCCGTCGAGCCGAGCACGCCAGTCCGCCTTCATGGTCTCGACCTCGCTCTCGGTCACGACGCCCTCGCCGATCAGCCGCTGCGAATAGATTTCCAGCGTGGTCGGATGCGACTGGATCGCCTTGTACATCAAGGGTTGCGTGAACATTGGCTCGTCGCCTTCGTTGTGGCCGTGGCGGCGATAGCAGAACATGTCGATGACGACTGGCTTTTGGAATTTCTGGCGGAACTCGGTTGCGATCTTGGCCGCGAAGACGACGGCTTCGGGATCGTCGCCATTGGCGTGAAAAATCGGAGCCTCGATCATTTTGGCAACATCGGACGGGTAAGGCGAGGAGCGGCTGTAGCGCGGATATGTCGTAAAGCCGATCTGGTTGTTGACGATGAAATGCAGCGACCCGCCGGTGCGATGCCCCCGCAGTCCTGACAGTCCGAAACATTCGGCCACGACGCCTTGGCCGGCGAAGGAAGCGTCGCCGGAAATCAAAAGCGGCAGCGCGCAGGTGCGGTCCTCGGGCGTCGCCCCGAGTTGGTCCTGCTTGGCGCGCGTCTTGCCGAGCACCACCGGGTTGACGATTTCGAGATGCGACGGGTTCGCCGTCAGCGAGAGATGGACACGATTATTGTCGAACTCGCGGTCGGAGGAGGCGCCGAGGTGATACTTGACGTCACCCGATCCGGACACATCGTCGGGGGATGACGAGCCGCCCTTGAACTCGTGGAAAATCGCGCGATACGGCTTCGCCAAGACATGCGCCAGCACGTTGAGGCGCCCGCGATGCGCCATGCCGAGCGCGATGTCCTTCATCCCGAGGGCTCCACCTCGCTTGATGATCTGCTCGAGTGCTGGGATCATCGACTCGGCGCCATCGAGCCCGAAGCGCTTCGTCCCCGTGAACTTCACGTCGCAGAACCGCTCAAAGCCCTCCGCCTCGATGAGCTTGTTGAGGATCGCGCGCTTCCCCTCTCGGGTGAAGGTGATCTCCTTGTCCGGCCCCTCGATGCGCTCCTGGATCCAGGCCTTCTGCTGTTGATCCGAAATGTGCATGTATTCGGCGCCGAGCGTCTGGCAGTAGGTGCGGCGAAGCATGGCAACGATCTGGTTCAACGTGCCGAATTGCAAGCCAAGCTCGGAATCGAGAAATATCGGCCGGTCGAAGTCCACCGCATCGAACCCGCAGGAACGCGGATCGAGTTCGGCGGGGTCCCGCTCCGGCTCGAGGCCGAGTGGATCGAGATTGGCGTGCAGGTGGCCGCGGGTGCGATAGGCAAGGATCAACGCGATCGCGCGCACGGAATCGCGCGCCGCCTGCTGCACGGCCCGCGCGGAAACCTCGGCTGACCTCGCCTGTGCCCCGGCCCGCAGCTTGTCGCGGAGGCTTTGTTCGAGCGCCGGCCAGTTGCCGTCGAGCGCGGCAACGAACTCTCCTTGCGCCGCCGGCGGCCAATCCTGACGTTGCCAAGACGGGCCGCGCGCATTGCGGGCGATGTCGCGGTCGTTCTCTCTCAGGCTCGCAAAGAAAGCCTGCCATTGCGCATCCACCGCGTGCGGATCGCTGTCATAGCGGGCATAGAGCGCGTCGATATAATCGGCATTGCCTGCATACAGAAACGAGGTCAGTGCAAAGGTGGCGTTGGCATCTTGACGTGACATGGATGAATCCTGGGCCTTGATCGGCCGCAATCGAGTTGTGTCGATCAGCGCATGATCCCGAAAAGTTGCCGCCTTTTCGGACAAAGATCATGCGCAAAATCAAAGAGAACCGAGCGCGAGGCGGTTCAAGCTGACCGCATCCCGCTCCAAGCCGTCAGCGGCCGCCATGCAGACGTCATGCCGTGCCGGCCGGGATTCAGCTTATAGACGCTGAAATGTAAGGGAATTATGTGTCCGGCCCAAATCCGGCGCCGGCACTTGTATGGATTGCATGAGGTGGCGAGATCGCTTGGTCCTGCGGTGGCAGAGCGTCGCCGGTGAGCCGATTCGACTGCGGATAGACGGTTCCGCCGCTCCATCGAACGAATTTGCATCGCGACGTTGACGATGCTCTCCGGCATCCTTATGTTCCGCGCCGATCTGGCGCGGGATGCGTTCAGCCTCCCGCTCGGTTTTCGTTGATCTTGCGTGTGATCTTTGTCGAAAGGTCGGCAACTTTCGGGGTCATGCGCTGACACCGGCGCTGCGGCCCGGTCAAGCAGGGTGTGCCCCGTGAAAGTCCGTAACTCTTTGAAATCACTGCGGGGCCGACATCGCGCCAATCGCATTGTCCGCCGCAAGGGCCGCGTTTATATCATCAACAAGGTGCAGCGGCGGTTCAAAGCCCGCCAGGGATGAGGATGCAGCCCGGCCTGCGCCTTCCCTAAATGCCGCACGCCGCCGGCAGACTTCCCGGAAATCCAAGCCCAAACCACTTCGACCGCGACAAATTCAGCGTGGTTTCAACGTGTCTTGCAGGCAAAACGGGCTTGCCGACGGCAAATTGCCGGCTAAGCTGGCAAGCATGAAAACGCATCTTGCCTGGCTTGCGCTGCTCGCCCTCCTTTCGACCGCCGTTGCCGCTCAGACCGCTCCTCCTGATCCACCGGCACAGGATGCTCCGGCCCAGGAGCCGCCGCTCCCACCCGATCCGCATGTGCCGCCCGACCCCCACGCGGTCGAACCCCATGAGCAGCTGGTCATGCCGCCCGATCAGCTGCCAAAGCTGCAGCGCGGCGAGCGCACCCATGATCTCGAATTCCTGTTCGGCGCGCTCAAGGCGGCTCCCGATGACGCAAGCGCCAAGGCAGTCGAAGACCGCATCTGGGCGATGTGGATGAATGCCGGCAGCGAAACCACGATCATGCTCATGGACCGCGCCAAGAAGGCGGTGGATGATGCCAACAAAGAGCGCGAGGACGACGCCAAGACCAAGGACTATGACTTGGCAATACGCCTCCTCGACGCGGTGATCGAAATCAAGCCGGATTACACGGAAGCCTGGAACCGGCGCGCCACCGTGTTTTTCTACAAACGCGACTACACCGATGCCTTGGCCGATATCTTCAAGGTGCTGGCCCGGGAGCCGCGGCATTTCGGAGCGCTTTCAGGCCTGGGACTCATCATGCAGGACGTTGGCGACGACAAGCGCGCACTCGACGCCTATCAAAAGGCTCTCGACGTCTACCCGACGGCTCAAAGGCATGGGCGAAAAAGTGAAATCGCTGAAGGAAAAGGTGGAGGGCCGCGACATCTGAACTCCGAGGGACGTGCCCATCGCTGCCCGCCTCAATCCGTATCGCCACCGAGCTCGGGGCCGACAAATGCGATGCGGACCATGTTGGTCGCCCCGGGAGTCCCGAACGGACGCCGGCGACGATAATGACGCGGCGGCCCGGCCGCGCGAAGCCGTCGCGGAAGGCGATGCGGCAGGCGCGGTCCACCATGTCGTCCTGATCGCGGGCATCCTCGTCGATGACGCTATGGACGCCCCATGCCAGCGCGAGCCTGCGGCCGGCCATCGACATTCGGACGAGATCGACACGATGGGGGTTGCTGGCCGCTCGCGCGCGACTCGCAACGCCGTGGCACCTGATGACGTCCAGCACACGATGGCATTGAGGTCGAGCGTTTCCGCGATCTGGCGCGCCGCCGCCGCAATCGCATCGGCGCCGGTAGCTTCCGGATCGGCATGTTGCGCCTGAAGAAGGGCGCGATAGGTCGGATCGCCCTCAACCTCGATGGCAATGCGATTCATCGTGGCAACCGCTTCCACCGGGATATTGCCCGGCGGCGGATTCCGCCGACAGCATGACCGCGTCGGCGCCATCATAAATGGCAGTCGCCACGTCCGACACCTCAGCACGGGTGGGAACGGGGCTTGAAATCATCGATTCCAGCATTTGCGTCGCGACTACCACCGGCTTGCCGGCACGCCGCGATGCCCGCGTCATCTGCTTCTGGACAGCAGGGACCTTTCTCGAGGGGCATTTCGACCCCAAGATCGCCGCGGGCCACCATCAGCGAGTCGGCGGCTTCGAGGATTTCGGCGAGGCGTATGACGGCCTGAGGCTTTTCGATCTTTGCCATCACCGCAGCGCGTCCGCGCGCGATCTTCTTCGCTTCGGCAACGTCCTCGGGGCGCTGAACGAAGGACAGTGCCACCCAGTCGACGCCGGCATCGAGCGCGGCCTCCAGATCGGAATGATCCTTGCCGGTCAGCGAGGAAAAGCCGACCACCGTGTCCGGCAGGCTGACGCCCTTGCGCGACGATAGCTTGCCTCCGACCTCGACCCGGGTGACGGCGCGCTCGCGCGAGGTTTCGGTCGCGACCAGCCTGATCTTGCCGTCATCGAGCAGCAGGGTATGCCCCGGCCGCAGCGCGGCAAGGATCTCCGGATGCGGCAGGTTCACCCGTTCCGGGTTGCCAGGCGCCGGATCGGAATCGAGGACGAAGTCGGAGCCTGGCACCAATTGAACGGCATCCCCGGCGAAAGCGCCGACGCGCAGCTTCGGTCCCTGCAAGTCGACCAGTGCACCAATCGGCCGGCCATGCTCACGCTCGATGTCGCGGATCATGCCGACGAGTTCGCGCATGCGATCCGGCGAGGTGTGGCTCATGTTGATGCGGAATACGTCGGCGCCGGCCGCGAACAAGGCGGCAAGCATCGTGCGATCGGACGATGCGGGACCGAGTGTTGCGACGATCTTGGTGCGACGCTGCCGTCTCATCGGGCCGGGCTTCCCGGCGCCAGTTCCGGTGCCGGGAACCGAGTGGCAGGCGCGATGCCGCTGAGCGGAGGCTGATCTGGTGCGCGGGGACGCTGCGCCGCTTCGCCCATTTCCGTCAGCTCAACTCGCCAGCTCGGCTGCTCGCCGGTATCGATCTCGAAGAAGCCGGTCCGGTCGAAGCCACGCGCCAGGCAATCTTGGGTGCCCCGAATGGTGAACTCCTTGTCACGGGTGCACATGAAAGCCTGACCCGACCATTCCCCACCACGGTCGTAATCGACCGCGTAAATGTAATAGAACCGCGCGGCCAGCGTGCCGCGTACCAGTGTCTCGCAGTCGCTCGGCTTCAAGTTCCACCAGCCTTCGGTCGTCCAGCCATCCATGTCCTTGTAACCGAGCGCGACGCCGACCCGGCTCGACGTGTTGTTGCAGATGCGGAAGTCGGCTGCCGCCGGGGCTGCGCCCAGCGCCGTACCCGCCGTTGCGAAGCCGAGCAAAAGAAAGATCGGGACCGCGGCGCGGAGCGCGAAGGCGATGCAGCGGGCGGATGCCGCACTGACTCCGATGAGCTGATTTGGCGCAGCCACCCTGCCGTCCCGGGTGGCCGCGGTCTTGCTGCGCCCGGCCGCGCCCACCGTCGAGCCGCCCGCGCAACCCTCCGCAGAGGGGGCATAAAGGTCAGGCCGGGTCGACCAGTATGGCACGGAAGTCATTGACATTGGTGAAGGTCGGCCCGGGCTGAAGGAGGTCGCCCAACAACTCGAAAAAACCGGTCGAATCGTTCTCGGCAAGAAACGCGGCGGGATCGAGGCCACGTTGATATGCCCGCAACAAGGTGCGCTCGTCAATGAAGGCGCCAGCCGGATCACTTGCATCGCCGCCACCGCCGTCGATGCCGTCAGTGTCGGCGGCGAGAGCCGCAACGCCCTCGGCGCCCCTCAATGCCAAGGCGAGCGCCAGTGCGTATTCCTGGTTTGGCCCGCCGCGGCCCTTGCCCGCAAGCGTCACGGTCAGCTCCCCCCCGGAAAGGATGACGACGCGCCGTCCCGCCTGGCGGACTTGCAGCGCCACTTCCGCATGCCGGCCGGCGATGACACGCGCTTCGCCCTCGAGGCGGTCGCCAAGGAACAATGTGTCCCAGCCGAGACGACGAAGCTTCGCGTCAACGGCACGAAACGAGTTTGCCGGGCGAGCGACCAGGTGGAACGATGCCTTCGCGAATGCCGGGTCGCCTAACTTGGGGGTTTCGTTCATTGGATCGGCGAGAGCGCGGTGCACCGACTTGTCCATTTCCAGTCGCCATTGCGCAAGGACCGCACGCGCATCTGCAAGCGTGCTCGGGTCTGGGACCGTCGGACCGGATCCGATGACAGCAGGGTCGTCGCCGGGAACATCCGAGATGGCAAGCGTGATTAACGTGGCGGGATATGCCGACCGGGCCAGGCGGCCACCCTTGATGCGCGAGAGGTGTTTGCGCACGATATTGATGTCGCCGATCGCCGCCCCCGATTTTAACAATGCACGGTTGACCGCCTGCTTTTCGTGCAAGGATAACCCCGCGCATGGGGCAATCCAATTGGCCGAGGCGCCACCGGAGAGCAGCACCAGGACGAGATCAGCGGCGGTGGCACCCGCCGCAAGCGCCAGGGCGCGTTCCGCCGCCCTGACACTTGCATGGTCGGGTACCGGATGACCGGCTTCGATCAGTTCGACCGAACGCGTCTGCCGGCCATAGCCGCGGCGTGTCGCCGCCACTCCGGCGATCCGGTCCGGTTCCAGCCCCATGGCGTCGAAGTGCTGCTCAGCCACTTCGACCATCGCTCCGGCCGCTTTGCCGGCCGCCAGCAAGATCAGCCGGCCAGATCGCGGGGACGGCGGAAGCGCAGGAACAAGGCAGCGGGCAGGATGGGCCGCCGCCACCGCCGTCTGGTAAAGATCGTCAAGGAGTGCCCGCGCCGAACCCATTGAGATGATGTCGCAACAGCCCGCCGGCGAACCGATGATGAGCACCCGCCCCGATCGCTGTGAGCGCGAATATCGGTTGCGGCCTTACGATGTGGCAAGAGAAATCCGGCGGGATCGACCGGCGCGCGATCGTTCCTATGTTCATGCAGACCGCAACCGTGGAGGATATTGATGACGCTCGACGAAAGGACCCGTATCGAGTCCGAGGCTGCTGTTTATCGCCGCCTCATCGATCATTTGCGCCAGCGCACCGACGTACAGAACATCGACCTCATGAACCTCGCCGGTTTTTGCCGTAACTGCCTGTCGAATTGGATGAAAGAAGCGGCGGAACAACGCGGCATCGAAATGAGCAAGGAGGTGAGCCGCGAGGTCGTCTACGGCATGCCCTACGAGACATGGCGGGCGAAATTCCAACACGAGACGACGCCGGCGCAGAAGGAAGCCTTCGACCAGGCCACCCACAACTATTGATTCCGACGAGGCGCAGGCTGTGGATGACGGGCATGCGACCCGCGTGACGGCTTGCGAAAACACCTCTCCTTGCGCAACGTCCCCCTCTTCGAAATCATTCGCAAGCGAGGATCGGGCCATGTCTGTTGCTGCCGTCGCCGCCACTCCTGCCTCCGCCGCGGCCGAGCCGGCGTCGACGCGATTCGCGAAAGACCAGCTCAAATCCGTGGTCGAACGGATTGAACGCCTCGAGGAAGAGAAAAAGGCTATTTCCGACGATATTCGGGACGTCTATGCCGAAGCAAAGGGGAACGGCTTCGATACCAAGGCACTGCGCGCGGTGGTGCGGCTGCGAAAACAGGACAAGCAAGAGCGCGAGGAACAGGACGCCATCCTGCAGGTGTATCTGGCCGCGCTTGGCATGATTTGAGGGGCTGGACCGAGTAACAGGTTGCGGACAAGCACGTGATGAGGATCATGGAAACCTGACTTGCCGCCTAAAGCGGAACGTTCACCTTGAACACTTCCCGCTCGGTTCCTTTTATTTCGCGCGTGATCTCGTCCGAAAAGTCTGCAACTTTTCGCAATCATTCCCTTTGCCGCTGTCACGACCCAGCGGCAATGGGTTCCCCGCGAGCACTACCCAAAAGCATGCGCGAGATTGCGCGCGCACCATTCGGTAGAGGCTGAATGGTCGCGCATGTGCTCTTCGGCAGGCGGAAACGCAAACAGCCCGCAAACGCGGGCAAAATGCGCTTTCTTCGGAAAGGCGCCGCGAGAGCGGGACGCGTTCAGCTTGAATTGCCTGCCGCTCAGTTGCCTTTGATTTTTGCGAATGATCCTTCTCCGAAAAATCTGCAACTTTTCGGGATCATACGCTACTGCAGCGAAGCGGTCCGCCGCGTGAACGGGGTGGTCGTGAGGAACACGACGGCGTCTCCGCTGAAACGGTCGGCGACGATGCCAGGGTAGGCATCGCTCTTGAACGTCAGTGCAAGTGAAGCGCTCGGCTTGCGCATCAGCGCACGCAGCTCGGTAAGGTCCGGCTCGCCGTAGACGGTGGCCGTCATCGAATCGGTGAGGCTCGGGGCGAGGATCATGGCGCGCAGCCACGGATCGTCATAGCGCATCCCGGCATCGGCCGTTACGGTGACCGGCTTGGCGCGATGGATCTGCTCGGCAGAAGCGGGCGCCGGTGCGTGTACCAGCGCTTTCTTGGGAACGGTCGTGATGGCAACGGTGGTGATGTTGTCGTGTGGCGCCGCCGACTTCACCGCAGCGGCAATAGCTGCGCGGGCCGGGGCAGGGCCGCTCGGGTCAAGACGACTGACCGAGATCACATCCCGATCCGAGCGCTGGGGCTGCGCCGCATAGGCGAGGACCATGTCAAGCGGGACCCGATCCTTGTCCGTGCTTGGCGATGACGGAGTACCAGTAACGTCGGCGTTCTCGATCGATGCCGGGGGGCGCGGTGGCTCCGTTGCCCAATCTCCGCGCGGAGGCGTGTCGGATGTCCGCGCGACGGCAAGCGTTACCGGCTGGGCTTGCGCCATGGCCGCCACTGCCACAGGGGTCTGTACCGCCGCGGACGTCATGGAGGTGAGGTCCGCGGGAACGCTGGCCACAGGCACGGAGCGCTGAGCCGGCGGCAGCGTCACGGCGCGCGTGGAAGCCGAGGCCAGCTGCATCGGTTGGGCCTTGGGCTCGGCTTTGGCTGGTTCAGCCTTGGCCACCGACGGTTTGGTCACAGAGGCGAGCCGGTAATTGTCCTGACGCGCAGGAGCAGCTGTCGCGGTCGAAGGCTTGGCGGTCGAAGCATCGTCATCCGTGTCACTCGTGAACGACGCGACCATGGGATTCTTCTTCCGTGTCGGCGCGACGTCGACGGCGGCCGTGCGGGTCACATTGTTCGCGCCGGTGCGCCTATCGGTATCGGCTCGGGCCTGCGCATAACCCGACAACGGTTTGCCGTCGGCAGCAAGATACGCTGTGCGGCCGTTCGGGAACACGCGCGCAAGCTGCTCGTGGCTCATGCGCGGCCACATGCGGACACTGCCGACATCAAGATGCACGAAAGGCGATCCGGAGGTTGGATAGTAGCCAACGCCGCCGCGCTGCAGCCGCAGGCCCGCCTCTCTCAAATCTTCGAGCGGCACGCCGGGAATGTAAAAGTCCGTCGCCTTGCCGAGCATGTGCTGGCTGTGCTGGGCAACGCCGCTGCTGCGCTTGCGCAGCATCGCATTTGTAGCAGGCGAACGATAGCCGCATACGACCTGGATCGTCTTGCCGCCAAACTCCTGGGAAACTTCCCAGAGAAGGTCGAACAACTGCGGATCCATACCGGTCGATTCTTCCTTGCGCCAATCGCGCAAGAACCAATCGAGCTTCTTCAGCGCCTCTTCGTCATACTGACCGTTGCGCTTGTAGGTAATCGTGATGTCCTCGTCGGTATGCATGTGATGCATTGTCAGAGTCCGCGTATCGCCATTAGCGACCGCGGTCTCCAGCCCTCGACTGCCCAGCAGCACCATCATTGCGACGAGAGCTGCACACTGGCCCGCACGCGCCGAAGGGGCCATAGCCGATAGATGGCGCAGACAATTGACTTGCACTGGCGATCCCACATCCCCACGCTTCCGGCTTCCGGCCAAGGAGATTTGGCCGGTCCCCACAGCGCGGACGCGCTGCAGCCGAAAGCAGTTACAATTTCACTGGGATCGGTTAAGGCGAGATTACCGCCAGCCCGTTCCCCCCAACCACATCACTCACAAAAATAACGGCCGAAAATGGCGAAAAAAAGCCCGTCCATAATTGGGGGCGGGCCGAAATGACGTGTCAGCCGAACTGTTTAAGATACAGTTTAAGATTGCGGCGAGGATCAATGGTATCAGTTATCGGAAGAACCCGAAAAATGAGAATCCGGCGCCGGTCGGCTGTTGGGCCGGCAAGCGCGCGGCCGCCTGCCGCCGCGGCGCAGCGTTCGCCTCGCGGTGCTCCAACGGCACGTCCGCGAATCGCCGGTCCTCGTTCTTGAGGGCCGCCATCGTTCGGCTGTCGCGGCCGTAAATATCGTCACGAATCGCGAGATTGCCGGCGTCGTCGACAAAGGCGGTCTGATAGGTCAAATGCACGGGAATCGGCGTGTTGAGCTGAATATCCCGCTCTCCCGTCCCATACATTCGCCGGATCCGCTCTGCCGAATAGCCGTCCTTCGGATTGGAAATATTGAGAAGCACCTCGGCGTATTTGTCCGGGTACTGAACCCGCATGCAGCCGTGACTGTAAGCGCGCTGGTTCAGCGCGAACATGTATTTGTCCGGCGTATCGTGCTGGTAAACCAAAAATTTGTTGGGGAAATTGAAGCGAATCCGGCCGAGCGCGTTGCCCTCCCCCGGGGGCTGATAAATGTGGACGGAACCGTCGCGGTTGCGATCCATCTTGAGGCCGATGCGTTCGAGCGCCAATGGATCCTGGGCAAGGGCCGGCAAATACTCATTATTGACGATCGATGGTGGCACATTCCAGGTGGGGTTTACCGTTATATATTTCATGGTTTCGCTGAGCAGCGGGGTCGCTTTTTCCCCCGGCTTGCCGACGACGATTCGCGTCGACCACACGACATTGCCGCGGTCCACCACTCTCAGCGTATAGTCTGGAATATTC
The DNA here is from genome assembly GCA_963844635.1 of uncultured Alphaproteobacteria bacterium. Taxonomy (GTDB): domain Bacteria; phylum Pseudomonadota; class Alphaproteobacteria; order Rhizobiales; family Xanthobacteraceae; genus JAJPKK01. The sequence continues at coordinate 771,411 of CAWJPD010000002.1, read as the reverse complement.
ACCATCACATAGGCTTTGCCGAGATCGCGCGGCAACCAGCGCCATCGTTCCATGTTGGCAACGATCAGCTCGATCTCGCGCTCATGCCGGCCGCCGCCGCCATTGAGCGTCTCCACCATGGCATTGTTGAGGATGCCTGTCTGCGGAAGCCCCCGCTGGTGCTGGAATTTCTTAACTGCCTCGGCGAGCGTCTTGTCGTACGTTTCTTCGCCACCGTCGCCGGTGACGCCAAGACGGCCGCGCAGCGCCGGCACGCGCGCATCTTCCATGCCGACCTTCAAGGTCGCTCCGGCGGGGATCCGTTGCGCGCCGCTGCCGCCGCCGCGCAATTCGGCAAGTTTGGCCTTGAGTGCCTTATACCCCGGCTGCGGCGGATTGTAGGAATTGAGCGTTGCCGCAAGGGCCTTGGTATCCTGCAGGTCGCCGAGAACCGTGGCGGGTTCCGGCGCAACCTGGTCATAAACGATGTCGGCACTGACACGGGAATAATGCACGCGACCAAGTTGCGCATTGCGCGCATAGGTCAAAATCATCGCCGTGAATTTCAGCTCGGCCTCGGCCAGCGCCGCAGGATCGGAATTAGAAAAGCTCGGCGCCTGATAATCGGACGGATCGAGGCCATCGGCATCGGTGGTAGCGAGATAGGAGACGGCGGCCTTCGCCCGCGCGGTTTCGACGCCATTTTCGATCCAGATCGGGGCGAAGCCATGAGCCGTGTAGAAGGCCTCGACTCCAGTCTTTACCTTGCGATCGAGGATCCGATCGATCTTGCCCGCGAACAGGTCGCGCAGTTTCTCTGCGATCGGCTGATCGACAGTCGACAATTGAGGCGCGATTACCGGCGCTTCGGCATTGGGCGGTGCGGGTTGCGAGATCGGGGCATTTTCCGGAGCCGCTGGAGCTGAAGCCGAGGCGGGGGACGCTGCGGGTGGCGTCGATGCCATGGCCGCCGGCGTGACGGAAGCCGGACTTGTCGCAGCCGGAGAAGCCGAAGCTGGCGTGGTATTATTAGAGGGCAGAGAAACAAGGCTTCGCTGCATCACCGCAGGCAATCCAAGGTCGGCCAACGTGGGCGGGGGCAAATTCGCCGCTTCCGGCATCGGCACCGCGGCCGCGATCTCCGTTTCTGTGATAGGGGCGGCAACGCCTGGAACACAAATCCCGCCCGCAACGACGACGATTGCGGTCGTCGCCAGCCAGATTTCCAAGCGAATTGGGTGCATGACGGAAACCCCTTCCCCCCCGGGCAAACAAGTACACCTTGGCCGCGTGATCCCCGCCCGAGGTTCACGACCAAGGAAGACAAAGTAGGATGAATGTATCGACGGATCCCCGGTGTCGCACGAGTTATTTACTCGATCTCGAACGATTGTCTCGACAGTGTTACCAGAATGCCACTCACACCTCCTCCGGTTCGGCGAGGCCCAGCAGATCGAGTTTCCGATAAAGCGTTGAACGCCCGATCTTTAGGCGCCGCGCGACCTCGGACATCTGGCCCCGGTAATGAGCGAGCGCATACTTGATCGCATCCGCCTCGATTTCATGGAGCGAACGGACATTTCCGCTCGCATCCAGGAAACTAACGGCGTTGCCCGGCGACCTCGATGGTGATGGCGATGGTATCAACATACGATCCGTGATGTCGGCTTCAAGGAAAAGAGGCGCATCGGCGGTATCGGTATAATCGCCCTGCTCCGCAGCCGCTTGTCCGCCGGACGCGTCACACTCGGCCCCGCTCTTCCCGGTCAGAACATCGCCGATTCCCGGGTGCTTGCCACCAATATGCGGAAATTCGGCTCGGCCGATCTCACAAGATTCGGCGAGCACGACGGCACGGAAAATCGCATTCTCGAGCTGACGCACGTTACCCGGCCAGTGATACGCGGACAAAAACCGCACCGTCTCCGCCGACAGGGTGTCGAGGCGTTTGCCCTCCTCCGCGGCGAAGCGAACGAGGAAATGTCGTGCGAGCGCAGGTATGTCCTCGACGCGGTCACGCAACGGCGGCAGTGCGATCGGAAAGACGTTCAGCCGGTAGAACAGGTCCTCCCGAAAACGCCCGCTGCCCACATCCGACAGCAGGTTGCGGTTGGTCGCGGAAATGATCCGAACATTGACGCTGATCGGCTTTTTTCCGCCGATCGGCTCGACTTCGCCCTCCTGGATCGCGCGCAAGAGCTTGACTTGTGCGGCTCGAGGCAATTCGCCGACTTCGTCGAGGAACAAGGTTCCCCCGGACGCCTCGACGAACTTGCCGTCGCGACGCTCGGAAGCGTCGGTGAAAGCCCCTTTTTCATGGCCGAACAGCAGAGATTCGACGAGCATCTCCGGCAGTGCGCCGCAGTTCACCGCGACGAATGGCTTCGATCTGCGGCCGCCGGAGCCATGGATCGCGCGCGCGACCAATTCCTTTCCGACGCCCAATTCGCCCTCGATCAACACCGGGATCGCCGATCGTGCGGTCTTTTCCGCGGCTCTCAGCGCGGCCCGCATCGCAGGGCTGCGGGTGATGATGTCGTGGAAGGTCAAAGTCCCACTGCGGCTCCGCTTCTGACGCGCGATCTCGCTTTCAAGCGCTCGTGCCGCCATCGCGTTGCGCAAGGACACTGCGAGCCGCTCGGGAGCGACCGGCTTGACGACAAAATCCACTGCGCCGGCGCGCATCGCGTTGACAACATTGTCAATGCCGCCGTGGGCCGTCTGCACGATGACGGGAACGGAGATCCCGGCATCACGCATTCTTGCGAGGACGCCCAGCCCATCAAGGTCGGGCATGACGAGATCGAGCACGACGCAATCGATCAGCGCGCGTTCGCGTGCCAGCAGCATGCCGAGCGCCTCCTCGCCGCTCGCGCAGGCATGGACCTCGTAACCGGCTTTGACCGCCAATGCGGTCAGAAGGCGGCGCTGCACCGCATCGTCATCAACGATCAACACGCGCTCGGCCAAAAGCAGCTCCCGAACCAGTGACAATCCGCAACAGGGCGCGGCCCTCGCTTGAGGCACCTCGGAACCACCTTTGCCGATCGGGCTTAATGGCCTGTAAAAGCGCGGTCGGATTGGAATTGATGTGGCGGGTATCACCGAGCCGCGCCGTGCCTGAATTGCGCGCCGCTTTGACCATGAATCCCGTCGGGCCTATGGAAGGGGCGTCGCCGACCACATGATAGGCCCGCATGCCATCCCGAACCGGCCGCTCCGCCGCGCGCACCCCGCCTGCCGCTCCGAAACCCGGCAGTTCGGATCAGTCCCTGGGCGCGCTGCCCGAATGGGATTTGTCCGATCTCTATCCCGGGATCGATTCGCCTGAGGTCGAGCGCGATCTCGCGCGCGCCGACCTGCGCTGCATCGCCTTTGAGAAACAGTACAAAGGGAGGCTGGCAACACTGGCCGAAACGCCGGACGGCGGGACGGCCCTCGCGGCGGCAATCCGCGAATTCGAATCGATCGACGAACTGATTGGCAGGCTCGCCTCCTTCGCCCAGTTGACCTACGCCGGCAATGTGGCGGAGCCCGCGCGTGCCAAATTCCTTGGCGATGTCCAGGACCGCATCACCACGGCCTCCACCCACCTCTTGTTCTTCTCGCTGGAGGTCAATCGCGTCCCCGATGACGTGCTGGAGCGCGCGATGACCGATCCCGCACTCGCCCATTATCGCCCCTGGATCGAGGACATCCGCAAGGAGAAGGCCCATCAGCTGGAAGACCGCGTCGAGCAGCTGTTTCACGAGAAATCATTGACCGCACACAGCGCGTGGAACCGTCTGTTCGACGACACCATCGCGCATCTCCGCTTCAAGGTTGGGACCAAGGCGCTGGCACTCGAACCAACCCTCAACCTGCTCCAGGATCGCAACGAAAAGACCCGCAAGGCCGCGGCCGGCGCGCTCGCGCCGGTGTTTCGCGACAATCTGCGGATTTTCGCGCTGATCACCAACACGCTCGCCAAGGACAAAGAAATTTCCGACCGCTGGCGCGGGTTTGCCGATATCGCCGACGCGCGTCACCTCGGCAATCGAATCGAGCGGGAGGTGGTGGACGCGCTGGTGCAGGCGGTGCGCGAATCCTATCCGGCGCTTTCGCACCGTTATTACGCGCTGAAAGCGAAGTGGTTGGGCAAGGAACGGCTCGCCCATTGGGACCGCAATGCGCCGTTGCCCGATGTTTCGACGCGGGCGGTCCCGTGGTCGGAGGCCAAGGAGACGGTGTTGTCCGCCTATGGGGCGTTCTCGCCAAAGATGGCAGAGATTGCCGCGCGTTTCTTCGCTGCGCGCTGGATCGATGCGCCGGCGCGGCCCGGCAAGGCGCCGGGTGCGTTCTCGCATCCTACGGTGCCGTCATCGCATCCCTACATCCTGCTCAACTATCAAGGCAAGCCGCGCTGCGTCATGACGCTCGCCCACGAGCTTGGCCATGGTGTCCATCAGGTTCTCGCGGCACCGCAAGGCGCGCTGATGGCGCCGGCACCGCTGACGCTTGCAGAGACTGCGAGCGTCTTTGGCGAGATGCTCGCCTTCCGCCAGCTTCTGGATGCGACCGCCAACCCTAAACAGCGCAAAGCGCTGCTCGCGGGCAAGGTCGAGGATATGATCAACACGGTGGTCCGGCAGGTCGCGTTTTACAGCTTCGAACGCGAGGTCCACACCGAGCGGCGTCGCGGCGAGCTCACCGCCGAACGATTGTGCGACATCTGGCTGGGTGTGCAGCGCGAGAGCCTCGGTCCGGCGATCGAGCTTAGCGAGGGCTATGAGACGTTCTGGGTGTATATTGGTCATTTCATTCACTCGCCGTTTTATGTGTATGCCTATGCGTTCGGAGACTGTCTCGTGAACTCGCTCTATGCGGTGTATGAGCGCGCGCATGAGGGTTTTGCCGAACGCTATCTCGCGATGCTGGCGGCCGGCGGCAGCAAGCACCATTCGGAACTGCTCAAACCGTTCGGCCTCGACGCGCGCGACCCGACCTTTTGGCGCGGCGGACTGGGCCTCATCGCGCGATTGATCGACGAATTGGAAGAACCGGCGTGAAAGGCCCGTCCGCCGCAACGGTGCGGGTGAGAGTCAATCTCAAGGACGCATGATAGAATAACCAGATGAACGAGATTTTTGCCCCTCCCCCGAACCGCCCAACGACGAGCGCAGCCGAGGGCCTGCCGCGATGGCGGTGGACGACCGCCGAAATCGAGCGGATGGCCGCAGCAGGCTTCTTCCACGAAGATGAACGGTTAGAACTCATTGGGGGAGGGGTAGTGCCGATGTCGCCGACAGGTCGCCGGCATGAAGTCATTCGGGAGGAGTTATCCTTTCGTTTTACCAGGGCCGCGCCGGAAAGCGTCTTCATCTCGCAGGTGTCCCAGTTCAATCTCAGCGAGGACACCTACGTCGTGCCGGACATTCTTGTTCGTCCGGCTGCCATCAAGACTTACGACCTCCATGGCTCCGATGCGCTTCTTGTGGTGGAAGTCGCCGACACCAGCCTGCGATACGATCTCAACACCAAGGCACAACTTTATGCCTTGCATGGCGTGCCGGAATACTGGGTGATCCATACGGGAACCTTGCTCACCACCGTTCATCGGCGTCCATCGGCAAGCGCCTATACAGAGGTGACTCAAATTTCGGGAGACGCAGAGTTGGTTTCTTAGCTTGTGCCGGAACTCGCAGTGATGCTCGCAAAGCTCCTCATCGATTGAGGCCGGACGGTCAAACGAGTCCTGATCTCTCACCCGCGCCGCCAATATCAGGGCAGAACACAACGCATCGCGCTTGCCAACCGGCAAGTCCTCGGTATTCTGCATCAGGCCGCGGCCGCTTTTCCCTTGGGCTGAACTTCAGCGCTGTAATCATCCATCAGCTGCTTCGTTATGACGCCCGGCGTGAAATGCCAGTTGGCGACTTCCGATACTGGCGTGACCTCAGCGGCCGTGCCGGTGATGAAACATTCGGTAAAATCGCTCAATTCGTTCGGTAAAATGCGGCGCTCGATCACTTCGATGCCGCGCCGCTTCGCAAGCTCGATCGCGGTAGCGCGGGTGATGCCGGCCAGGAAGCAGTCGGCGATGGGCGTGTGGACTTTGCCATCGCGCACGAAGAACACGTTGGCGCCGGTACATTCGGCGACGCGCTCCTCCCAATCGAGCATCAGCGCGTCGGCGTAGCCACGACGCTCGGCCCGATGCTTGGAGATCGTACAGATCATGTACAGGCCGGCGGCCTTGGCAAGGCAGGGCTCGGTACGAGGATCGGGCCGTCGATACTCGGCAAGGTCGAGGCGAATCCCCTTCAGACGCTGCGCCGGATCGAAATAGCTCGGCCATTCCCAGGTCGCGATGGCGAGATGAATGCGGTTATTCTGAGCGGAGACGCCGAGCTGCTCCGAGCCGCGCCACGCGATCGGGCGCACATAGGCCTCGGGTTTGCCGTTGCGTTCGACCAGCATGCGCTTGGCCGCGTCGATTTCCGCGACCGAGTATGGAATTTCGAAATCGAGGATATTTGCCGAGCGCAGCAGCCGCTCCGAATGCTCCTTGCTCTTGAAGATTTCCCCGCCATAGGCGCGCTCGCCCTCGAATACGGTGCTCGCATAATGAAGGCCATGGGTGAGCACGTGAATTTTCGCCTCGGGCCCAGGCAGCAGCTTGCCATCGAACCAGATCAAACCTTCCATTTGGTCGAACGGCACCGCCATGGTCGTACCTCCTAAAGTTTGTTTTTTTCTCGCGATCTTCTTTACGCCGGTTTGCAGGTTCTGCTTTTGCCTAAGACCGCGAGTCTCGCTATGGTCGATATGGGCACTCCGCTGCGAGCGCGCCAACCCAGCACCTCGCCGCGGCGCGGCTCGACAGCAAGACCGGTTCATGAACTCGCCCGATGCGGTAACAAAGCGCGCGAAATATGTCAAAATGGCTGACATAAATCTCGACGCGATCGCGCCTCGCCCCGCTCCGGCCGCTGCGCGCCGGAAGGAGCCTTTGGCGTTCGACCTGATCGAGCTGTTGTTCTTTGCGTATCGCGATTTCGTTGGCGATGCCGACGAGGTTCTGGCCCGGTTCAGGTTCGGACGTGCCCATCACCGGGTCTTGCATTTCGTCAATCGCAACCCGGGCATGAAGGTTGCGCAGCTTCTCGATATCCTCAAAATCACCAAGCAATCGCTCGGCCGCGTGCTCAAGCCGCTGGTCGACGAAGGATATGTGGAACAAAGGGAGGGAGCGCGCGACCGCCGCCAGCGACTGCTGTATGTCTCGCCGCGGGGCGAAGCTTTGGCGCTTCGGCTCGCCGCTTTGCAGAATGCGCGGATCGACCGCGCGCTGGCTGAGATCGGGACCAAGGACCACGAAATGGCGCGCCGTTTTTTGATCGCCATGCTCGATCCGGGGCAGCGACAATCGGTGCTTCGCCTCATCGACGGGGTGGACCGCGAGAGGGAGCGGCGGCGCTGACGCGCCATCGGTGGTTTTTTGCAGGAGAGTAAGGAGAGCAAGGGATGCAGCTTGCCGGCTTAGCGATTACTGACGATGCTCCTCATCTCCTGGTGGTCGACGACGACAGCCGCATCCGCGACCTTCTTTCCCGTTATCTCAGGCGCGAAGGCTACCGCGTGACCACCGCGCACGACGCCGCCGATGCCCACGCCAAGCTCGACGGCTTTGCCTTCGACCTCCTGATCCTCGATGTCATGATGCCAGGGGAAAACGGGTTTGATCTTGCGAGAGCGCTGCGCCGGACCTCGCAGGTACCGATCCTGATGCTGACCGCGCGCGCCGAAGCGGAGAGCCGGATTACCGGCCTGGAGATCGGCGCTGACGATTACATGGCAAAGCCGTTCGAGGCGCGGGAATTGTCACTGCGCATCGCGAGCATTCTCAAGCGTGCGCGGCCGGCGTCCTCGCCCGCAGCGGAGTTGATCCGGTTCGGACCGTTCCTGTTCCACATCGCTCGCGGCGAGTTGCGTCGCGGCGAGGAAATCATCCATCTCACCGACCGCGAGAAGGAAATGCTGCGGCTGCTCTCGGCGCAGCCCGGCGAGACCGTGCCGCGACAGGCGCTCGCCGGGAACGGCGTCGCCGCCGGCGAACGCGCGGTCGACGTCCAGGTCAACCGGCTTCGCCGCAAGATCGAAACCGATCCCGCCAACCCATTGTTTCTGCAGACGGTGCGCGGCATCGGCTATCGCCTGGTGGTGCTGCGATGACGAGCCTCGATATCGGCCTTACGAGACTGCGGACGGCGGCCAGTCGCATTACCGGGGCGTGGGAGCGGGTCGATTCGCTTGTCAAAAGCGTATTGCCGAAGGGTCTTTATGCGCGCGCGCTGCTCATCATCATTACGCCGATGGTGGTGCTGCAATCGGTCGTTGCCTTCGTGTTCATGGAACGGCATTGGAACACGGTGACGCGGCGGCTCTCGGCCGCCGTGACACAGGACATCGCGGCCTTGATCGATCTGCGCAAGGATTTGCCCAGGGATCGCGACGACACCGAGTTGCGCCGCATCGCACAGCAGCGGCTTGGTCTCGTGGTCGATTTCCTGCCGTCTACCGAATTGCCGCCGATCGGGCCGAAGCCGTTTTTCTCCCTGCTCGACCTCGCGCTGTCGGAGGAAGTCGGCAAGCAGATCGGGCGTCCGTTCTGGATCGACACCGTCGGCCGCTCCAATCTGGTCGAGATCCGCATCCGGCTCGATGACTCGGTCATGCGCGTCTTCGCGCGCCGCAGCGCCGCCTACGCTTCCAATTCAGGAATCTTCCTGCTGTGGATGGTCGGCACGTCACTTGTGCTGATCACCGTCGCCATCCTGTTCCTGCGCAATCAGATCCGGCCGATCCTTCGCCTCACAGAAGCGGTGGAAAGCTTCGGCAAGGGACGCGACGTACCTGACTTTCGGCCGCGCGGCGCGCAGGAGGTTCGTCGCGCCGCCTCGGCCTTCATCGAGATGAAATCGCGGGTCGAGCGCACGATCGAACAGCGCACAACAATGCTCGCCGGCGTCTCCCACGATCTGCGCACGGTGTTGACGCGCTTCAAACTGGAACTGGCGCTGTTCGGCGACGGGCCGGACGTCGAGCCGATGAAGAAGGACGTCGACGAGATGGGACGCATGCTCGACGCCTATCTCGCCTTTGCCCGCGGCGATACTGGCGAGCCATCGGCACCGACCGACATGTCCGCCTTCCTCCGGGAGCTCAAGGCCGATGCCGAACGGCACGGGCACACCACGACGGTGTCATTCCACGGCTTTCCCGTTGTCACGGTCCGGGCGAATGCTTTCAAGCGCTGCCTTGCCAATCTGGTCTCGAATGCAGCGCGCTTCGCCTCCGCGATTGCCATCACGGGCTACCGTGACCATCGTTATCTCACCATCACGGTGGATGATGACGGGCCGGGAATTCCGCCGCGCTTGCGGGACGCGGTGTTCAAGCCGTTTCTTCGGCTCGACGATGCCCGCAATCAGGACCAGGGCGGCAGCGGCCTTGGACTGTCCATCGCCCGCGACATCGCCCGCTCCCACGGCGGTGACATCTCGCTCGGCGACAGCCCGATGGGCGGGCTGCGGGCGTCCGTGCGCGTGCCGGTATAGGGTCTTCGCCGCGAACCAACTCGGCAGGTTGAGACAAGTTGGAGAGGCTGCACCCTCTGTCATAAGCCAAGCTTGGTGGTCGGATTGCGTTGCCCGTCCACGCCGATCGGATCCGAACCGTCGATGCTTTCAACTCGGATGGGCGGCAGCGGCAATGCCGTCGATCTTGCTGGCCATGATGAAATCATTCTCGTGCAAACCCTTGATCTTCTTCGTGCTCAACGAGACGTTGGCATATCCCCAGCCGAAACTGATGTCTGGATGGTGGCCTTCGCTTTCGGCGAGGCGCCCGACTTCGTCCACGAATGCGAGCGCTTGCTTGAAATTGCCGAACCGAAAGCTGCGCTCGATGCGCAAATGGCCGTCGCGCAACTCCCAGCCGGGCGCTTGCGCGCGCAATCCTTCCGCCTCTTCGCGGGTCAGCGGGGGGATGCCGCCGCGACACGGGGTGCAGGTTTTCTGGGCGAGCATTTCGCTCACGGGACATCTCCGGACTTTGGTCTGCGGCGTTTTAGAGCATGATGCCGAAAAGTTGCAGACTTTTCGGACGAACATCATGCGCAAAATCAAAGAAATCCGAGCGGGAGGCGATTCAAATTGAACGCCTCCCGCTCCAGGAAACCGCCAGCGCAGAGCGAGAATGGTCCGTTTCACATAAGGAACCCGGGCCCGCGGTCAAGCCTGCCTTCGCAGGGCGCCGCCCGAAGCGATATCGCGGCCAAGTTTCTGCTTCGACCTATCGCCTCAGTTTTTGAGTCATTCCGGTTTTGTGTCGTTCCGGGGTGCCGCACAGCGACCAACCGGGATCCATCACCTTCCCCGAGCACTGGATTCCGGCTTTGCTCCTATTCGCTTTTGCGATCCGAAATGCCCGCCGGAATGACGCTGCAAAGCCTGAGTGCCTCACACGAAATGCACGGCGTGGGGAGCAAACAAGCCGATCGCCATGAACGCAATCCCGATCACCGCGGTCCCGCCGGCGAACCAAGTCAACAGCGTCAGTCCGGTGATAATCGCGGCCGAACAGAGGACGATCCCGATCTGGAAGGCAGCAGAAGCGATTTCGTAATGGTGATAGCGCGCGAGTGCGGTGTCGCGCTCGTGCTCGGCTTCTGCGGCGCGCACCGCAAGCTCGGTCGTGCCCTCCCCGGTCTCGGGCTCCGAGCGATAGCGCGCTGCCGTCTTCTCCCAATCCCCGATCTGCTTGTTCAGTGCTGGGAACCCGCGGCTGTCCTCCGCTGCCCCAGCACTGGCCTTCATCGCCTCTGCTGCAGTGGTGACGACGGTGCGGCGGATCGTCTTCGCCTGGAAGAAGTTCCAGGTATCCGATGCCTTGATGTTCAGAGTAATGGCTTCGGTATTCGCGCTCTTACCGAGTGTTTCGGAAAAGGCGAGGAATAAGGCCAGCACGGCGATCAGGAGCGCGACCGTCTTGTTCGATACCGCCGCATGCTGCGCATGTTCGGCATGCTCGACCTGCTCATGCGCTTCACTCATGGTCCCTCCGGCACTTTGCGCATGATCTTCTTCCGAAAGATCCGCAACCCTTCGGGATCATGCGAAGGCAAATCGCCTGCGGCATCAGACAAACAAAAACATGGCCCCAGCTTGACGGGCCACGCAAGGGGATTATGTGCCGCTTCCGCCGATATGCCCCGGTTTGCGCGACGTTCAGGAGCCGCGCGGATGGGCGCTGGCGTAGACCTGCATCAACTGATCGGTGTCGATCGCCGTGTAGATTTGCGTGCTCGACAGAGACGCGTGGCCCAACAGTTCCTGGATGGCGCGCAAATCGCCGCCCCGCGCCAGCAGGTGGGTGGCGAAGGAATGCCGCAGCGCATGGGGCGTCGCCGTCTCCGGAAGATTGAGTGCGCCCCGCAGCTCTGCCATCGCGAGCTGGATGATGCGCGGCGACAGCGCACCGCCTTTGACGCCGACGAAGGCGGGACCGTCCGCCACCAGCACATGCGGGCATAACGCCATGTATTCCGCGACAAGCGCGAGCACTGGAGCAAGCACCGGCACCATGCGGGTTTTGTTTCCCTTGCCGGTGACGACAAGGGAGTCTCCCCGCCCGGGCACCGGGATGTCCCCCGCTTTGAGGCCGAGCGCCTCGGAGATACGCAGTCCCGATCCATAGAGCAGCGCGAGCACGGCCGCATCGCGCGCGAGCACCCATGGCTCGCGTTTTTCCCCGCCGCGCAAACCGGCGTCGGTCACCCTTTTGGCGGGAGCGACGGCAAGAGGACGCGGCAAACTCTTCTCGATCTTCGGAGAACGGATCGCGATAAGCGCGCCCACCTTGCCCTTCTTGTTCCGCTCCAGAAAGCGCGCGAACGAGCGCAGGCCCGCGAGCGCACGCATCAGCGAACGGCCGGCGATACGATTGCTGCGTCGATGCGAAATGAAGGCCCGAACGTCCTGCGCGGCTAATTCGGCGAGGGTCGCAAGCGACACCCGGCCACCGATATGCTCACGCAGAAAGAACAGGAACTGGCGCACGTCGCGATGATAGGCCTCGACCGTCTTGGCCGACATTCGTCGTTCGGCACCGAGCCAAGCGAGCCATTGCCCGATCTCGGCGACCACGTCGGGAGCGGCGAGCGGCCGGATCGTGTGATGGTCGAGGGGGCGGGCGCCAGCGCGCAAAGTGGTTGCCGTTTCCCGGGGCGGGAGGGCGCGGCGGCGCGACATCTGTTAGCGCTCCGAGGCGAATGGCCGTTGGCGCATGATCCCGAAAAGTTGCAGACTTTTCGGACAAGGTCATGTGCAGAATCCAAGGCGACGGAGCGGGAAGCGTTTCAAGCTGAACGCATCGCGCTCTGGCGTTGACTTGTCGGCCGTTATCACAGCCCTTCGTTCCCGCTCCGTTAACGTCGTGGAAAATAACCGAACCATTCCAATGCCATTTCGCCACGCCAAGCTTCTGATCTCTGCAGAGTGTCATAAGGGCTATTTTCTCGGGTGCCCTGACTCGCGAATTGCCTGACCCTGATGCCCGCGCGCGTCGTCGATGTTTTGGTCCCGGTCGCGCTCGACAGCGCCTACTCCTACCGCGCGCCCTCAGGGCTTGCGCTCGCGCCCGGCGACATCGTCTGCGTACCGCTCGGCACGCGCGAGCGTACAGCGGTGGTATGGGCAGAGAACGCCGCCCCCGACCCGCGCCTTGACAACCGGCTCAAGAGCGTGACCGAGAGGCTCGACCTGCCGCCCTTGCGGCCCGAATTGCGCGATTTCGTCGATTGGCTCTCGGCATACACGCTGACCCCGCGCGGCACGGTGCTGCGGATGGCCTTGCGCCTGGGCGACCGCCTCGGGCCTGAACGTGTGCGCCCCGGAGTGCGGCTCGCCGGGACGCCCCCGCAGCGAATGACAGCAGCGCGCACCCGGGTCCTCGGCTTGCTTGCGGACGGCCTCGCGCGGGCAAAGGCGGAAGCGGCCGAGCAGGCCGGCGTGTCGGTCGGCGTCCTCGATGGGCTGATCGACGAAGGCACGCTGGAGGTGGTGGAGTTGCCGGTGGAGCCCGTCGCCGCCCCGCCCGATCCCGGCTTCAACGTCCCAACTTTCACGCCGGCGCAGGAAGAGGCCTGCATGGCGTTGCGCGAGACGTCGCGTCAGGACGCGTTCTCCGCGACCCTGCTCGATGGAGTCACCGGCTCCGGCAAGACCGAGGTCTATTTCGAGGCCGTCGCCGAAGCGATCCGGCGCGGCCGCCAAGCCTTGATCCTGATGCCGGAGATCGCGCTGACGACGCAGTTTCTCGACCGCTTCGCACGCCGCTTTGGCGTGCGTCCCGCGGAATGGCATTCACAGATCAACTCGCGCCGCCGCGCCCGCATTTGGCGGGCGGTCGCCTCCGGAGAGGTGACGGTCGTCGCCGGGGCACGTTCGGCACTGTTCCTGCCGTTCGCAAACCTTGGAGTGATCGTCGTCGACGAAGAGCACGATGCTGGCTACAAGCAGGAGGATGGCGCACGTTATCACGCCCGCGATATGGCCGTCGTGCGCGCACATCTCGCCGACATCCCGATCGTGCTCGCCTCGGCTACTCCCTCGGTTGAAACCGAGGTGAATGTCCGCCGCGGCCGCTATCGGCGTCTGCGTCTCCCGGAGAGGTTTGGCGGCGCGCGGCTACCGGCGGTCACCACCATCGATCTCACGCGGGAAGGACCGCCGCGTGGGCGATTTGTGGCCCCGCGCCTGGAGAAGGCGATGGCGGACGCGCTCGAACGCGGCGAACAGGCGCTGCTGTTCCTCAATCGGCGCGGCTATGCGCCCTTGACGCTCTGCCGCGCCTGCGGTTTCCGCTTCTCCTGTCCGAATTGCGACGCGTGGCTCGTCGACCATCGCTTTCGCCGGCAACTCGCCTGCCATCATTGCGGGTTTGCAATGCCGCCGCCGCCGGCCTGCCCGCATTGTGGCGCCGCGGAAAGCCTCGTCGCGTGCGGGCCGGGGGTCGAGCGCCTGCAGGAGGAGGCCGCCGCATTGTTCCCGCGCGCGCGCATCCTGGTCCTGTCGAGCGACCTCATCGCGAGCGCCGAACGCATGCGCCAGGAACTCAAGGAAATCGTCGAAGGCAGAGTGGACATCATCATCGGCACCCAGCTTGTCGCCAAAGGCCACCATTTTCCGAGGCTCAACCTGGTCGGGGTCGTCGATGCCGATCTCGGGCTGAGCAATGGCGATCCCCGCGCCGCCGAGCGCACGTTTCAGCTGTTGCACCAGGTCGCCGGACGGGCGGGGCGGGAAACCGGCCGAGGCCAAGGTTTTCTCCAGACGTTCCAGCCCGAGCACCCGGTGATGCAGGCGCTGATCGCAGGGGATCGCGAGGCCTTCTATGCGGGCGAGATCGCCGCGCGGGAGCGCACCAACTATCCGCCGTTCGGACGGCTGGCGGGCATCGTCGTGTCCGGTCCGGACCGGGTATCGACCCAGGGCTTCGCGCGACGGCTCGCAGGTGCGACGCCGGCTGCCGAGGCAGAAGCGGTGAGAGTATTTGGGCCCGCCGAGGCGCCGGTTGCCGTGGTGCGTGGGCGCCACCGCTTTCGTCTGCTGGTCAAGTCGCCGCGGGCGTTCAATCTCTCGGTATGGATGCGCGGCTGGCTCGCGGAGGCCCCGCAGCCCGGAGGCGCCATCCGGGTCGAGGTCGATATCGATCCGATCAGTTTTCTGTGACGACGGTCCGCGGTCTTGATCTCGCGTTCCGGTTCATTATCTCACCGTCACATTTGGTGAGCCGATGACCCCGTCCATCCATCACGAGCTGCGGGCCACTTAAGGCCCTTCCCTTCTCCCGACCGGCAACGCGGCACGCCTTTGCGTGCTGTCGGACCGCATTCCGCGGTCGCCGCAAAGAGGGAGAAGGACGTGAAACCCCATGAACATAGGGGGCCGCGCCGCCATCCGGTGGCGCCGGTTCCAGCGGCGCAGGACGACGCGGCGTTCCGCGGTCTGGTCCTGCGGTGGCGCGAGGCATGGCGCGCCGAGATGGCTCCGCGCAACGGCGAGGCACTGGACGATCGACGTGCACCGGGAGCAGTGAACGGCCGCGGGCCGGACGGCGTCCAAGGAGGTCTACCCGAGCGGGCGAAGAAGGGAACAGCGAGATTTGCCGAGGCCATCGCCCGCGCCGAGTTCGGGCGATTTTACTGGAATGGAAAGCAGGGCACGGCAACTCCCCGGGACGCTGGCGCGAGATGCCGAGCCGGAACCCGGCAACAGCGATAAAAGGACGGCGGAGGTTGCCGCTGCCCACAAAGCCGATGCGGCGAAGAGGGAGGGGGGCGCTCGCGCATTCCCGTCCCTTGCGATTGCCCTGCTGCCCGGGGCGCCGTAAATCGAAGTGCATGTTCCCTGGAAACAGTAGCCTTCGCCGATGAACAATGCCGACCTCATTGTTGCAACTCTCAAGGCCGCCGGCATCGACCGCGGTTTTGGCGTTCCAAGTGGCAACGTGCTGCCGCTGATGGAGGCGATGCGGACGGGCGGGATCGAATTCGTGCTCACCGCCCATGAAGGCTCGGCGGGGTTTGCCGCCGATGTCACCGGGCGAATGACCGGTATTCCCGGCCTATGCATCGCGACGCTCGGCCCCGGCGCTACCAATCTTGCGACCGGCGTCGGTTGCGCCTGGCTCGACCGCTCGCCGCTCATCGCCATCACCTGCGACCTCGTCACCGAACAGATCGGGCGCCGCATTCAGATGTGGATAGATCACCACGCGCTGTTCGCCCCGATCACCAAGGCGACGCTGCGGCTCGAAAAAGGGAGCGTGGTCAAAACTCTGAACGAGGCGATCCGCCTCGCTTTGAGCGAGCCGCAAGGGCCGGTCCATCTCGATCTGCCGGAGGACGTGGCAACGGCTTCGGCCGGGCGCTCCGAGTTTCTACCCGCGCCGCCCGCGCGAGCGCCGGCGGCAACCGAGGAGGCACTCCGCCGCGCCGCCGAATTGATTGCAGCGGCGCGGCGCCCGATCGCCGTCCTTGGCGCGTCGGCGATGCGCATTGCCGACCCGGACCTGCTGCGCAGGGTGGTCGAACATCACGATCTGCCGTTCGCGACGACCACCATGGCCAAGGGGCTGATCGATGAGGACCATCCGCTGGCGATCGGCTGCATCGAGCGTGCGTGTCGGCAGGTGCAGCGCCGTTTCCTGCGTTCCGCCGATCTGATCGTCGGAATCGGCTACGACACCGTCGAAGTCGAGTACGAGGCGTGGATCGCAGAGGTGCCGCTCGTCCATCTCGACATCGCGCCCGCCGATATTGCGCCCGGCGTGAACCTCGTTCACCAGGCGATCGGCAGTCTCGACGCGATGCTGGCACGGCTCTGCGCGATGCCGCACACCGCTCACGATTGGACGCCGGCCGCGCTCGCCGCGCACCGCCGCACCTTCCAGGCCGCACTGCGGCCGCCTTCCAAGAGTTTCACGGCCCACGCGGCGATCGATGCGGTGCGTCGCGCGCTGCCGCGCGAGGGGATCATCGCCTTCGATGTCGGTGCCCACACCCATCAGATCGCGAGCCAATGGACGGCGCATGCGCCGAAAACGTTCCAGATCACCAATGGCTGGTCGTCGATGGGTTTCGGCCTTCCTGCAGCAATCGCGGCTAAGCTCGCGCGACCCGACCTGCCGGTCGTCGCGCTGATCGGGGACGGCTGCTTCCAGATGACCTGCGGCGAGGTCACGGTGGCAAAGCGGCTCAACCTCGCGCTGCCGGTCGTGGTCCTTGACGATCGCTGGCTGGCGCTCATCAAGGTGAAGCAGATCCGGCGCCAAATGCCGCTCTACGGCACCGAACTGCAGACAGAGGAGTATGCTGACCCACCGGCGCATTATTTCGGCGTGCCGGCCACAGGCGTGCACGACGTGGCGGCGCTCGAAGCTGCAGTCGCCAAAGCGCTTCGCGCCAGCGGCCCCACCGTGATCGAGGCGATCGTCGATTCCGAGCATTACATCGATACGATCTACGATTGAGGACGGCTCGCGATGGCACATTCCGACCGTTTTCTGATCGCTGGAGTGATGGGCTTCCCGGTCATGCATTCGCGCTCGCCAAGAATCCACAATTACTGGTTTTCGAAATACGGCATTGCCGGCTCCTATCTGCCGCTTGCGATCGCACCCGAAACTCTCGGCGCGGCATTGCGCGCGCTGGCGCCGCTCGGTTTCGCCGGTTGCAACCTGACGATCCCGCACAAGGAGGTGGCGCTCACGATTATGGATCGAGTCGATCCGACGGCGCGCCGCATCGGAGCGGTCAACTGTGTCGCGGTCGCCGGTGACGGCTCACTCGACGGCTTCAACACCGACGCCTTCGGCTTTTACGAGAGCGTGCGCGAGGCGCAGCCGGAGTGGCGCGCCGTGGCCGGCCCTGTAGTGGTGATCGGCGCTGGCGGCGCCGCGCGCGCCGTGCTGGCAAGCCTTGCGGACCGCGGCGCCCGCGAAATCCGCCTCGTCAATCGGACGGCAGAGCGCGCCCAAGCTATGGCGCAGGAGTTTGGCGATCCGGTCGCCGCCCTGGCATGGCGTGAGCGCAATGCCGCGCTCGCCGGCGCCGCGATGCTCGTCAACACGACAAATCAGGGCATGGAGGGCATGCCACCGCTCGATATTGCGCTCGACGAACTGCCGACCACCGCCTTGGTCGTCGACATCGTATATATTCCGCGGGAAACGTCACTTCTCGCGGCAGCGCGCCGGCGCGGCAATCCCACCGTGAACGGTCTCGGCATGCTGCTTCACCAGGCGCGACCGGCGTTTCATGCATGGTGCGGGGTCATGCCGGACGTTACGGCCGAACTGCGCGCCATGGTCGAGGCGACCACCTGATTGCGAGCAAGACGCGATGGCGGACACAACGCTGTTTTCGCTGGAAGGGCGTGTGGCACTCGTCACCGGCGCTTCACGAGGCCTGGGTTTCGCCATGGCCGAGGGGGCTCGCGGAGGCCGGGGCCACCGTTGTCCTCAACAGCCGCCATACCGACACGCTCGAAGCCGCGGCGGCGAGCCTGCGCGAGCGCGGCCTCAAGGCTGAGACAGCGGTCTTTGATGTGACCGAGAAGGAGGTGTCCAGCCGCGTCGTCGAGGCGATCTTTTCGCAGCTCGGTCGGCTCGACATTCTGGTGGCGAATGCCGGCTTGATTCATCGCGCGCCGCTTTCCGACTGGACCCACGAACACTGGGACCGGATGCTGTCCGCCAATGTTACCGCCTGCTTCTTTCTGGCGCAGAGCGCGGCCGTCGGCATGCGTATCACCGGCTATGGGCGGATCATCTTCACGACCTCGGCGGCCGCCGTGCGGGGTCGCGCCAGCATCCACGGCTACGCCGCGGCAAAAAGCGCCCTCGCGGGCGTCACGCGTTCGCTTGCCGCCGAACTCGGCGAGCATGGCATCACCTGCAATGCCATCGCACCGGGCTATTTCCAAACCGAGATGACCGCGCCGCTCTTGCATGAGGCGGCCTTTACCGATTTCGTCACCAGCAGGACGGCCTTGCGTCGCTGGGGAAAACCGCACGAAATCGCGGGAGTTGCCGTGCTTCTCGCGTCCGATGCCGGTGCCTACATCACCGGGCAGCAGATCGTGGTTGACGGCGGCCTCACCGCGACGATGTAACGGAGGGAGGCGGCCCACCTTGCGAGGGGCTGACGGCGCTCGCATCGAGCCGCGCGAACGATTGCATTCAATTCCGCGTAACGGACGCGGGCAACATTTCACGGTGGACCTATGATCAGGGCCAAACGCATCGGCCATGCGACGTTCGAAACGCCGGACCTCGATCGGCAGGTCGCCTATTACACGGAGGTCGTCGGTCTCAGGCTCGCCGACCGGACGAGCGATCGCGCTTGCCTTGCCTCGCCGGTCGGCCAACTCGCCATCATATTGGAACACGGCGCCCAACCGCGTTGCACCGGGTTGGCCTTCGATGTCGGCCCCCATCTCGATTCTGGGGAGCTGGCGCGGCGGCTGTCTGGCTTCGAGATCGCGAGCGAAACGCTCGCTGACGCGCTGCCTGGCATCGGGCGACTGACAACTTTTGCCGATCCGAAAGGAACGACGATCGGCCTATTCGCCGAATCGCGCTTTCTTGACAAGCCGATGACAAATGATGGTGTCAGCCCGTTCAAGCTCGGCCATGTCGCGTTCTTTCATCCGGAACCACAGGCGATGGCGGATTTTTATCAAACCACGCTGGGTTTCCGAGTCTCCGATTGGGTCGCGGACTTTTTTGTTTTCATGCGGTGCGGCATCGACCACCACACCGTCAATTTCCTCCGCGGCGATCGCATTGGCATGCATCACATCGCCTTCGAGGTTCGCGATTCCCATGAGGTGGCCGCGGCCTGCGACGTGCTGGGACGACAACGCATCCCGATCACCTGGGGTCCGGTGCGGCACGGGCCCGGCCACAACATCGCGGTCTATCATCACAATCCCGACGGCCAGACCGTCGAATTCTTCTGTGACCTCGACCGGATGACGGACGAGGAACTTGGCTATTTCGAGCCGCGACCCTGGCATCGCGACCGGCCGCAGAAGCCGAAGGTTTGGGACGCGAAGGACGTCAACATCTGGGGACCCCCGCCGACCGAAGATTTCATGCGCCGGCGCTGAACGCCGTCCAGGGAGTGTTGGGTCGGCTGGATGGCCCGACGGCGTTCAGTCCGAGCTACGCGCCGGGCTTGTGCGTCCGCGCCGTCCTGATCTCAAAGATAGCCTCCCTGGCGAGTTCGTCGGCGCGCTCGTTCAGATCATGGCCGGCATGGCCGCGCACCCAGTGCCAATGAACCTTGTGCCGTGCGGCCGCCACATCGAGCCGCTGCCACAAATCGGCATTTTTTACCGGCTTCTTGTCGGCGGTTCGCCAACCGTTGCGCTTCCACCCATTGATCCATTCGATGATGCCGTGGCGGAGATACTGGCTGTCGGTGTGAACCTCGACCTCGCAAGGCCGTTTCAAGGCCTCCAACGCTGAGATGGCCGCCAAAAGCTCCATCCGGTTGTTGGTGGTATGGGCCTCCCCGCCCTTGATCTCGCGGCGGTGCGGCCCCCACTGCAAGATCGCGCCCCATCCGCCCGGGCCGGGATTCCCGGAGCACGCGCCGTCGGTGTAAACGATGACGCGCGCAGCGGTATCTCCGTCAGTCAATGCCGTAATCCCGCGCGCTGATCTCGGCCTGGTGGAACCGAAGCTTGCGATAATATTCGATCGGATCTTTGCGCTTCACCAGAGCACCCGGCGGGACTTCGAGCCAATCGACCAGCCTTGTCAGCAGGAAGCGAAGCGCGGCGCCGCGGCACAGGATCGGCAGCGCTGCGACCTCGTCGGGGCTGAACGCGCGCTCGCACAGGTAGCCGTGAAGGAGCGCGCGACCTTTGGTTAGGTTGTAGGAATGATCCGCCTCGAAGCACCACGCATTGAGACATATCGCGACGTCATAGGCGAGCGCATCGTTGCAGGCGAAATAAAAATCGATCAGGCCGGAGAGTCGGTCACCGAGGAAGAACACGTTGTCCGGAAACAAATCGGCATGGATGATCCCTTGGCGGAGGTCGCGCGGCCAATTGCGCTCCAGGAACGCGAGCTCAGCGCCAATCGCGGCTTCGAGGCCAGTCTGCACCTTGTCTGCCCGCAAACCCGCGGCTTCGAAGAGCGCGCGCCAGCCCGCGACGGAAAGGCGATTGGGCCGGTTCAGCGTGAAGCCCGAGCCGGCGAGGTGCAGCCGCGCCAGCGCGGCGCCGACGGCGGCGCAGTGGGCCGTACTCGGGCGCCTGATCCACATGCCGTCGAGGAAAGTCACGATCGCGGCAGGGCGCCCGGCGAGACGGCCAAGCGCGGAGCCGGCGCGATTGCGCACCGGCTGCGGACAATTGAGTCCGTGGGCGGCAAGGTGTTCGATCAGGCCGAGAAAGAACGGCAGGTCCTCCGCCGCGACCCGCTTCTCATAAAGCGTAAGAATGTAGAACCCGCTCTCGGCATGCAGCAAAAAGTTGGAGTTCTCGACCCCTTCGGCAATGCCCTTGTAGGACAAGAGACCGCCAATGTCGTAGCCGGCAAGGAATTTCAGCAATTCCTCGTCGGTGACATCGGTGTAGACGGCCATCTTTGATTTCCCCGCCGCGCACCGGCGGCGGACGGTTCGGGATTGAAAAACCCTACTCCGCTGCCGCTTCTCCGCCGCGGACCTGGCGCGGCAGCGGAAAGAAGATGCCCGATTCCTCGACCGCGGAGACCGTCTCGACGCTGACCTCGTAGCGGGACGCGAACGCGTCGATGATTTCCTCGATCAGCACTTCCGGGGCTGAAGCGCCGGCCGTCAGGCCGAGCCGCGAAATGGCGCCGAAACGGCCCCAATCGATGTCCTCGGCGCGCTGCAACAGCTCGGCATGCGGGCAGCCGTTGCGCAACGCCACTTCCTTGAGACGCTGGGAATTGGACGAATTGGGCGACCCCACGACGATCATGGCATCGACCACAGGAGCCACTCGCTTCACTGCCTCCTGTCGGTTGGTAGTGGCGTAGCAGATGTCTTCCTTGTGCGGCCCTGCAATATGCGGAAAGCGCGCCTTGAGGGCGGCCACGATATCCGCGGTATCATCCACCGACAGGGTCGTCTGCGTCACATAAGCGAGCTTGTCGGGATTGTCAGGGACGAACGTCGACGCCTCCTCGGCAGTCTGCACGAGGCGAACCGCGCCGGACGGCAGCTGCCCCATTGTCCCGGTGACTTCCGGATGGCCGGCGTGGCCGATCAAGATGATTTCGCGCCCGCGGCGAAAGTGGATTTCAGCCTCACGATGAACCTTGGTGACAAGCGGGCAGGTCGCATCGATGGCCAGCAGCCGGCGGCGGCCGGCGTCGGCCGGCACCGACCTCGGCACGCCGTGGGCCGAAAAGATCACCGGCACTTCGGCGTCCGGGATTTCGTCGAGCTCTTCGACGAAGACGGCGCCCTTCTTGCGCAGGCTTTCAACCACGTAACGGTTGTGGACGATCTCGTGGCGGACGTAGACCGGCTTACCGTACATCGCGAGCGCCCGCTCGACCGTATCGATGGCCCGCACCACACCAGCGCAGAAGCCGCGGGGCGAACAAAGCAAGACTTGAAGTGACGGTCGCGCGGACGAGACGGGTGTCATGTCAACTTCGTTCAAGGCGATGCTCCGAACAAGTGCTGGAGGCCAAGACGGACGGACGGGGCGGCCGCCGGGACGCGCAGAACGGCCTCGCGGACATCTGGTTTTCGGCTCGGGTCCATGTCAAGGTCGGCTTCCGCATTGTCGACCGATCGTGGTGAGGATGGCATGCGCTTCTCCAACACAGGTTGTTAGCATGAAAAAGCGGGAACCGCAGTCCGATCGCGTGCAATGGTCCCCGAATCGCGCACGTTACCAACGCTTCGAATTCGCGAGCAGCGTCAGCGTGGCGTTCCCGAATGAGACGAAGCGCCCGTGACTAACAATACCTTAACGACCACGCGGCTGTGCGTTGCAATCCGGGGCCGCGACGCGGCGGAGCCTCGAATTTGGCCACATCACGGGCTAGCCTGTGGATAACGGTTGCGCAGGGCTGTGACGTGCCTATATTGCGACCATTCCGGTCATCTTCGATGGCAGCAGGCTTCGCCCCTTGACGGGCGAAAGCAGGGAGATTTTACGATGTCGGCACAGCCCCTTATGCCGAAAGCAACCGCGGTTTGGCTGGTCGAGAACACCGCCTTGTCGTTCGACCAGATCGCCGACTTCTGCAAGCTGCACCCGCTCGAGGTCAAGGCCATCGCGGACGATGAAGGCGTGCAGAGCATCATCGGCCGCGACCCCATTGTGAGCGGCCAAGTGACCCGTGATGAAATTTCAAGGGGCGAGGCCGATCCGAAATACCGGCTCAAACTTGCCGATTCCAAGGTCCATCTTCCCGAACCGAAACGCAAGAAGGGGCCGCGCTATACGCCGGTATCCCGCCGCCAGGACCGCCCCAACGCCATTCTTTGGCTGGTGCGGAATCATCCGGAACTGAAGGACAGCCAGATCATGCGCCTCGTCGGAACGACGAAGACGACGATCGATGCAATTCGCGAGCGCACGCATTGGAATGCCGGGAGCCTCGTGCCAATGGACCCGGTGACGCTTGGCCTTTGCTCTCAGATCGACCTCGACTTCGAAGTCCAGCGCGCCGCCAGGGAAAAGCCGCCAGAGCCGGAAATCGGCGCGACTCTGTTGCCTGCCGAAATGACGACCGTGCGTCCGGCCGCCGAGGCGGGTCCGGCCTCCACTGAGAAGGAAAGCGAGGAACTGGACGTTCAGGCCGTGCTGGCGAAACTCAAGCAGATCGGGGGCAAGAACGAATAGTCGAGGGTCAGGTAAACTGAACCGAACAAAGGTGGTTTCATGAAAAATTGGCGTCGTCGAGGCAAAGATCGGATTTGGCCAGTTGCTCGGCCCGGTCTATGCCGGTGACAGCCTCACGTTTTTGTATCACCGATGCGTCTGAATGATTGCGCGCGAAAGGCGCGCCTCTGATTTACGGTGCAGCCGAACCCCCCATCACTCTCATCGTCATTGGTCGAGATGGACGACCAAGCTCGACATGAAGTGCGAGGACATGGCTATTCGTCGCTTTGGACCATGTTTTCTATCGAGGATGCAACCCAGGACGAAGCGTCGCAGTTCAGCCGACGCAACAATGCGACATTGTTGCAACAAGGCCACTGCTCCGAATTAATCCTGAGTGACAGTCATGCGTACGCCTCAACACACGCGCTCTCCGCGCAAAAGCTGGCGGAGGGAAAGCTTCTTGTTGATATGAACTTGCGTGGCATTCTGCGGAGTTTGGCCTTTGGTCGAACGCGTCCCGTCCGCTTCGGATTGATCCGGAACCTTCTGCTGGCGTGATGAGTAATATAACTTGCCCGACAGCTGGATCATTCAGCCGCGCTCTTTTGACACGTCTACCGGATAGATGGCCACTTGACTTGGTCACGGTACGAACGATCTGCTGCACTATCGTCATTTTCCGGCACAAAGTACAACAAATTGGCCCCTCACTTGACCGCGTTGATCTCGATTTACGGACTCTGGGTGGTAGCCGTAATAATCGCCATAGAATATATTTGCATTCCGGTTCCCGGTGAAACAGTCCTGGTGACGGCTACCGTCTATGCGGCAGCAACGCATGCATTAAGTATCTGGTTTATTATGGGTGCGGCAATCGCCGGAGGCATTCTCGGCAATATCGTCGCTTTTTGGATTGGGCGCAAATTCGGATACTCTTGGTTGTTGCGATACGGCGTTTATCTGTATTTGAACGAATTACGAATAAAGATAGGACAGTATCTTTTCCTGAGATACGGTGGAAAAGTCGTTTTCTTTGCGCGTTTTCTTCCTGTGGTTCGCAGCATAGCCGGCATGCTCGCGGGTGTGAATCGCATGCCGTGGGGTCTTTTTTTGGTAGCAAATGTTACCGGGGCAATTGCCTGGGTTGGGATTGATTGCTCGGCGGCTTACCTGTTTGGCGAAGAGTTCAGCAGGCTTGCGGGCCGTTTTGGAATTTTGTTGGGATTCTTGGTCGTCATAATTCTCGTTTTTTTGGCTACACTCGTTGCGCAACATGAAAGGCGGCTCGAAATCAAAGCGAAACATGCTTTGCCTGGACCATTGCTGCAAACGACGGATGCCCCCCAGCTTGGCGGACCTTGAAGGCGCCCTTCAAAGGTGACGTGATTTCGAAGGTCGCCGCCGTATTGAAAGCTTCGTCCGAACGACAAACCCGCGCTAAACCTACTTGTCGCTCGCGAGCAACGACCGTATCTGCCTGACTGCAAGGTCGACTTTCATATCCAGGTAAATCTTACCGAGTCAGCCGAAGCAAATTGCGGGTGTCCTTGAACCCCGGTTTTGGCGTCCGCCAACCCAATCTTGTCCTTGCGGACCCATTGTTCGTGCGTTTCAAGATAAAGCAACGACGAGGTGTCCGGAATTCCCGCGTGATCTTCGGTTGTGGGCAGTCCGCGCTGTGCAAGAATTTCGCGCATCTGTACTCTCGATTTTGCATACAGGTCGCCGATGAACAGGACCCGCGCCCCATCCTGACGCGCCTGTGCGTTCAGTTCCTTTGCGGCGAGCGCCAGTTCATCCTGGCCGCCACCATGGTCGCCCATCAGCGCAACCACTTTGAATCCGGCGGTCAAGGCGCTCTGCGCGACCCCGCGCACCACTCCGTAGAACACCTCCGGGGGCAGCGAAACCGATCCTGGAAAACGCATGTGCCCGGTGCGCGTGATCGCATTGCCCGTGACCGCAAACGGCATGATGGGATAGACTAGTGCATCACCCAGTTCTTCGGCAATCCGTTGGGCGAGCACGCGCGCTATGATGGTGTGTTTCCCGATCACCATGTGCGGCCCGTTCTGCTCGCTGCTGCCGACATAGACGATCGCTGTTCGCTTGCCGGCGGCGATTGCATCGCGCACCTCCGGCCAGGTCAGATCATCAATCCAAACACTCGCCGTCTGGCTGTGCGCGGGCAGCACGAAAAGCAGCAATCCGAGGATCAAGAACACCCGCTTCATAAGTGCCTCCAAGCGTCGTTCGTCAATGTAATGCGACTGCTGCGGCCGCGGCTGTGATGGGACAATCGTGCGGCCACCGCGTCATCTATCTTGCCAAAGCAGCGTAGGCCTCATAACACGGCGGTTCAACCAACATGATGATGATGTAATAATCGGACCGACCAATAATTGACAGACTTGGCCATCCATGAGGCTGGCTGACAGCTGCGAAGGAGAGAAAATGCAAGTCCTGTATACAAGAATACTGCCGGCCTTCTCGGTCATTGCCGCCCTGAACTTGACTTTCCTCGCCACTGTGCCAGTGACGGCAGTGGGCCAGACCCTTGGGAGAACGGTCACGACATAATCCGGCTTAAAGTACACCGACACTGTGGTCGGGACCGGGGCAACGCCGCAGCCCGGTCAAATATGCATCATGCATTATACCGGCTGGCTGTATCAAAACGGCACCAAAGGCCAAAAGTTTGACAGCTCGGTCGATCGTGGCACGCCGTTCGAATTTCCCCTTGGCAGGCGACGTGTGATCGCCGGCTGGGACGAAGGCGTCGCGACCATGAAAGTCGGCGGCAAGCGTACCCTGATCATTCCACCCGCACTGGGCTACGGCGAGCGCGGCGCCGGCGGCGTGATTCCACCAAACGCAACATTGATCTTTGATGTCGAATTGCTTGGTGTGAAGGGATGACCACGCAGATGCAAACGGCAGGAAATATGAATAGGCCGCGTTGAAATGCTGCGGGGACGGCCGTCCCCGCGTCACGGAGATCAACGGCAGCTCTGGAGCGGGATGCGCTCAGTGTGAATCGCCTCCCGCTCTACTATCATTGATTTTGCGCATGATCTTTGAATTGCCCTGCGACTTTACGGGATCATGCGCTAAGACGACGCAGTCTCCTTGATGTTGAGGGTCCGAGCCGCGTCCTGCTGGCCGGTAAAATCAGAGCAGGTCTTGTGGCCCGCGGCATGTATGCCGGCAATGGCGCAGACATCGTCCATTTCACCGGCATCGCCCGTCACCCCAATCGCGCCAATGACCTCGCCGGCGGAGTTGCGGATCAATTGGCCGCCGGCTTCCAGGAACATTGGCCCATCCGCAAGCTCGAGAAGATTATCCATGAAAACCGGCTTTTCACGCTGTTTTTGCAACACCATCCGCGACGGCCGGCCCATCGCCAGCGCCGCATAGGCCTTGCCGTGGGCGATCTCGAACCGCAGCATGGCGCAGCCGTCCTGTTTCAAGGCCGCCTTGAGCCGCCCCCCCGCATCGAGGATGACGGCGGTGAGCGGCCGCAGCCCGCGGCCCTTGGCGGCGGTAAAGCAGCCGTCGATGATCTTCATCGATTCGTCGAGACTGATCGCTCGCATGTCTGCTCCGCTCCGCGGTTGCCCGCCGCATGTCGAGGGTTGTTACTCAAGGGGACGCCGCGACCCTAGCGCATGATCCTGTAAAGTTGCAGACTTTTCGGCCAAGATCATGCGCAAAATCAACACGCATCCGTCGTCGAGCGCAGTCCGTGACGGGTACGCAGAACATGATCGAGCTGCAGGCAGTTCAACCTGAATGCACCCCGCTCTCATAGGCTGGGCTGGGTGCTGCAAACCGGCATGTCGATCGCGGGCGTGAGAATTGCGTATGCGCAGCTTGACGGCCTGTTGCTGCCATGCATCTTCCGCGCGCCGGCATTCGCCGCGCGTCAGTCAAACGAGGGGATTCGCCCATGTCGCTCACAATGTCCAAGGCGTCACTTCCGGTCTTCGAAATCGGACTTAATGCGCTATCGGCGCTTCTCGACAAGGGGGCTGCATACGCCGCGGGCAAGAAGGTCGAGCCGTCCGTATTGCTTCAGACCCGCCTGGCTCCAGACATGTTCCCGCTGTCGCGCCAGGTCCAGATTGCAACGGATATGGCCAAGTTCGGCGGTGCTCGGCTCGCCGGTGTCGAAGCGCCGCGCCACGAGGATAACGAGACGACTTTCGACCAGTTGAAAGAGCGGATCGCAAAGACGCTCGGATTCCTGAAAACGCTCGATGTCAAACAGATCGACGGCTCAGCCGACCGCGAGATCACCTTTCCACTCGGCCCGAGCAACAAGGGACACATGAAAGGCGATGAGTATCTCAATCACTTCGTGCTGCCGAATTTCTATTTCCACTGCGCGACCGCCTACGACATCCTGCGCCAATGCGGCATCGACATCGGCAAGCGCGATTTCCTCGGTAACGTGCCGATGAAGATGACCTGAGAGCACGTTCTTTGTGCGGTCGCGCCAGGCCTTCTCCCGTTGCGACCGCAGCCTCGCGATCGCGCATAGCGGCAGCGGATTGCGTGACGACGAAACTTTGCCGCTGCCGGCGAATTGAAAATCAAGCGGAATTGAGCGGGGAGGCGATTCAAGCTGAACGCATCCTGCCCAAGCGCCGGCAGCGTGGTTTGTCCGCGCACAGAGCCGGCAAGGCGCTCACTTGGAACCTCGAGCCAACGCGTTTTGCCCGATTCAGTTGGTGACCTGTTCTGTCTGCGGCTGGTCCTTGTCGGTAACGTTCACCTCGATCGCGCGGGCCGGCTTGTCGGTCAGGTTCTGGTTCCTGTGGACCGTGCCGCGTGGAACGTAGACCGCATCGCCGGCCTTGAGAACGCGCGGCTGCTCGCCCTTGATCGTGAACGTGACCTCGCCTTCCTGCACCGCCCACCACTGGTCGCCGGGATGGCGATGGAACTGATTTGCCGCACCCGCCGGCAACACCACGTTCTGCATCCGCACGACACGCGAAGGGTCTTTCTCGAGCGGCACCTGGAAATAAGCCTTGGGCTGGAACCCGGGCGGCTGCGCCTGCTGCGCCAGCGAGACTGCGCTTGCTGCCAAAAGGCCGGCCGCCGCCACGGCCCAGATACTCGGCTTGTTCATCGTTTCCTCCCTTTGTTGCGGCGTACGCTTGGCGGCCGGTCGGAAAGATCCGCCGGCCGCAGTCGCCCGGAGCTCAGTTCGTCGTCACTTGTTCAAGCAGCGGCTTGTCCTTGTCCATGATGTTGAGTTCGATGGTATGTGCCGGCTTGTCGGTCATGTTCTGGTTGCGGTGAACGGTGCCGCGCGGAATGTATACGCTGTCACCCGCCTTGAGCACGCGCGGCGCCTGGCCCTGAATGGTGAACGTGACCTCGCCGTCCTGCACGGCGGACCATTGGTCCCCCGGATGACGATGGAAGTTGTTGCCGCTCATTGGCGGCAAGGTCACCGCTTGCAGTCGCACGAACCGCGACGGGTCCTTTTCCAGTGGCGTGGTGTAGTAGATCTTCACGTTCGGATTGGGTGTTTCCTGCGACCACGCGGTGACCGCGCCGAGGCCTGCGACAATGACGATCGCGGGAATGACCAGTGTTTTCATGACGTTCTCCTTGTCGAGAGATTGGGGACGCAATCGTAGAGCATTTCCTCGCGAAATTCATCGCCCACCTACGAGCCATGACGATGCAATTCCCAAAACTTGTAGCCTGGATGAGCGCCGTTCACGGCACATCTCCATCCGCGGTACGGCGCCGGCGCGAAATCCGGCATCGCTGATGAGAAATCGGCCGAGCCGGCCCCGGGTATCGCTGCGTTCACCCGTGCTACGGGAGCTCGGCCGAATGGTGGGTTACGCGCAGCTGCATCGGCGTAGGCTCCGCCGGCTCGTGAACGGCGCCAGCGCATGATCCCGTAAAGTTGCAGACTTTTCGGACAAGATCATGCGCAAAATCAATTACCCACCTTATCCTGGCGGTCCGATCAATTGATCCCGATCAGCGGCCAGTAGACCTGCACCAGCACCAATAACACCAGGAACTCGATGACGGTGAGCCACCAGCCGATGCGGATGAGATCGCGCGCTTCGAAATAGCCGTACGAATAGCCGACGATGAGCACCCCTGACTGGTAGGCAAACAGTTTGCCGCCGGCCGAAAAGGTCCAGATCATGCCGAGCAGAAGCGGCGACATGCCCTGCGACTTGGCGAAATTCATCACCAGCGGAATCGACGTGCCAAGCATCGAAATCTCGCTCGCAAGGAAGAAATGATAGACGAAACCTGCCCAGTACATGATCGCCGTGGTGAAGAACAGGTTGGTGAAATAGGGCTGGACCGCGCCGAAAATCGTTTCCGCGAGAAGGTCGACGCCCTTCGTCTGTTCGAGCACGGTGCCCATGCTGACAGCCGCGGCGACGAAGAACGCCGGCATGTAATTGAGCGTGCGCAATTCGCTCGGTTGCAGGATGCCGACGCCGGGCAGCATCGCAAACAAAGCGATGCCCATGCCGATGATATTGGGCGGAATGTGATGAGCGAAGTCGGTGAGCCACAGAACCACGGCGATCGCCAGCAGTGCGGCGGCCCTCTTTTCGCGGGGTGACCACGTTCCGAGGCTCGCGAGTTCCTGGCGCAGATAATCGCGGCCGCCTTCAAGGCTGACCTGCTCCGGCGGATAGAGTTTTAGCGTCAGCCACCACGCCGCCAGCACCGAAATGATGCTGCAGGGCAGGAAGGCGATGAACCACTTGCTCCACAGCACCTCGACGCCGCCGAATTTCTCCATCGCGCCGCGGGCGGTGATCGCGCCGGCGCCGGCGATGATCATCTTGTCGAACAGATTGGCGGTGTAGGTGAGCACGAGGAACATCCCCCGTGCGACATTGCTGCCGGTCTTGACACGGAACACCTCGACCAGGCCGAGCGCGATCGAGGCCATGATCACGAGCCGTGCCACTCCCGACGGAACGATGAAGGTCAGAAGAAAGTCAGTGACGATCAGGCCGAGCAGCAGGCGCGGATAGGTCGTGCCGATCCGCAGCATGATGAGGCAGCCCAGCCGGCGGGCGACCCCCGATTGTGTCGCGATCGCCCCGAGCAACATGGCGGTGAACAGGAACCACGCCGTGGCGTCGGCGAAACCGGAGAACGCCACCGGATATCGCACCACGCCAAGCGCCGCGAACAAGAAACACCCGATGAAGCCCGCCAGCATGTAGTCGATCGCCTGCGTCATCCAGCAAAGAACCATGAACGACGCGATTGCGAGGCCATGCTTGGTGTTGTCGGCGATACCGATCGGCGCGAACCAGATCGCGATGGGAGCGAGGACGCAGAGCGCCTGTGCGACGAGGGTCAGGCGAGACGGGCCTTCCTGCTTCTGCGGGACGGCCGCGTGCTCCTGCGGGACGGTCGCAAAAGTGGTGTTGTCGATCGCCGTCATGACTGTTCCCGTCGCTGTTTGCGGTTGCGCAGGTTTGCCCACCCGCGCTGCCCTATCGCCCCCGCCATTATAACAGTACCGCGACGAGGGGGGACAGGGCCGGCAAAGGCGATGGTCAGGAGACCATTCGTATAGAGTTGTGTCTCAGCGGTGTGGCGTCCCCGAGAATGGCGTTACGCGCCGCGGCCGCCCTTTCCCTTCGGCTATCATCGGCCCGGGTCGCAGAATCACTGGTCTGAGGCGCGCAGAAGAGCGAAGCACAAACGTGCTTGGGGTGCTTGCATCCAATGTCATCGTCCGCGAAAGCGGACGATCCAGTGACCCCGGCGTAGCGATCCGTGCACAGACTGATAACGCGGTGGTTACTGGATGCCCCGCTTTCGCGGGGCATGACTGGGATGAATCACCTATTCACGGACGGTGCCTCAGAGGCCGCTTCTTCAAGGTGAGAACAGCGTCGGGCTGCAGCGCACATGCCCTTCGCTGTCGCAATACCCCGTTCCGGCATGGCAACAGCCTGTGGTATCGCGGGAGCAATAATAGATCTGGTAATCGGTGCCGCAGTGATCGGCGCAAATCCAGGCGCCTTGAAAGTAGCTGCAATGGTTCTGATAGCGGCTCGGGAGCAGAGGCAATCCATAAACAGCGGTAAAGCTGTATTGTGGAATACCGGGTATCGGCGTGTAGCGCGCCTCGATCCGACGGTCGGCGGCTGCCGCAGACGAGACCAGCGCCGCGATGACCAACGGCACCACCGCGCAACCTGCGAATGCTTTCATTTCATTCCGCTCCGTCCCGCGTCTGCCAACCACGGCAGCACCCACACCGACCGAGTCGGCGGTTCTGCAGGATACCGGGCGAGGTCTTAGCAACAAATTAACCATGAGGCCGCGTCCGAAAATCGGCGCTGACGGCTGAGCCAACGATATGGACTTCAATCCGCGCCGGTGGTCTCTCTTGTTGGGACGTGGTCCTCGCAAGGATGCAGCGTCGTTTTGTTCGGCGAAAGGCCGAACACATTCAGGCGTCGCAAGGCGGAGCGCCGGCTCTGATCTTTTCGTAACCGGCGATCACCGCGGCACGGTCGGCCGGCGGGCAGGTGGCGAGCGGGGGCATCACCTCGGCCCAGGCGAGGTCGTCATGGATGTGCGCGAGCACCGCCTTGACACCCGGGACCAACGGACGACCGTCGAAGACGCTGCGAATCGCGACCGCTGCGGCGTGCGCTGCCTCGTCCCCATGATGGAACGCGCGCGCGCACAGGTCGGCGTTCAGGTTTGCCGTCGCCGAAATACACCCGGCGAATGTACCCGTGCGGGCTTTGAGGAGGACGGCCTCGGTCGAGGGAAACACGCTGAATGCGGCATCGATCGCCGCTGCTTCGCCGGCATAGGCCATGTCGCCCGAAGAGTCCTTCAGTCCGATGACCCGGCCAGGATGGGCGAGCAGCAGGCGGCGGATCAGTCCCACACGCCATGCGAGGCCTGAGAGTTGCGGATAGTTGTAGAGGTAGATCGGGATCGGCGAGTCCTCGGTGATCGCGACGATGGCGGCGATATAAGCCGCAAGGCCGTCGTCGAAGACGCCTTTGTAATAGAACGGCGGCAGCACCAGCGCGCCACCGAAGCCAAGTTCGGCGGCATGACGAGTGAGTGCCGTGGCATCGGCCGTGGCGGCCGCCCCGGTGCCAACCATCATGCGCTCGAGCGGCAGGCCGGCGGCCCGATAAGCGCTCATCACTTCCTGGCGCTGCTTTACTGAATAAGAAGTTGCCTCGCCGGTGGTGCCCAGCACGTTCAGCCCGTCGCAGCCATGATCGAGCAGGTACCGCGCCAGCCGGACCGAGCGCGCGCAATCGGGCACGCCGTCACCGTCGGTCGCCGTCGCAATCGCGGCGATTACCCCGGCAAGCCTCGTTATCCCCATCGCCGTCCTTTCGCGATCATGGCATTGGATGAAGTTGCTGGTTTGCTCAAATCAGCCGCTGATGCCGGAGGCCGCGAGCGCCGCCATGTTGACAAGGTCGGCGTCCTTGGCCGACAGGCCGACGATTTGCACCGACCGATCGAGTCCGACCAGCAGAGGCCCGATCACGGTGGCGCCGCCTAACTCCTGGAGGATCTTGGTCGAGATCGCGGCGGACTGCAGCGCCGGCATGATCAGAACATTGGCAGGGCCGGACAGCCGGCAGAACGGGTAAGCGGCCATCAGGTCCGGATTGAGCGCGACCTCGGCCGACATTTCGCCGTCGTATTCGAAGTCAACGCGACGCCGGTCGAGGATGCGGACGGCCTCCTGGATTCGGGCGGCGCGCCGGCCCGGCGGATGACCGAAGGTGGCGAAGGCCAGGAGAGCAAGGCGCGGGACATAGCCGAGTCTCCGCGCGACACTGGCCGCCTCGATGGCGATGGCGGCGAGGTCCTCGGGCTCCGGCATCTCCGTGACCGCCGTATCCGCCACCACGATGACCCGTCCGCGCGCCAGCACCAGCGAGACCCCCATCACGCGATGGCCGGGCTTGGCATCGATGCAGTGCAGGATGTCGTCGAGCACGCCGGCAAAGTTGCGGGTGACGCCCGTCACCATGGCGTCGGCATCGCCAAGGGCCACCATGCAGGCGGCGAAGTGATTGCGGTCCTGGTTGACGAGGCGCTGGCAATCGCGCGGCAGATAGCCTTTGCGCTGCAGCCGCTCGTAGAGATAGGCGGCGTAGGCGGCGTTGCGGTGCGACAGCCGGGCATTGTGAATCGCGATATTATCGCCAAGCTCGATGCCGGCATTCTCGGCGGTAGCGCGGGCACGATCCTCGCGCCCGACCAGAATGGCGCTGCCGAGCCCCTGATGGACGAAGCTGGCCGCTGCCCGAATGACCTGCTCCTCTTCGCCCTCCGCGAACACCACGCGCTTCGGCTCCCGGCGCAACTGCGCGAAGGTGCGCGCGAGAACGCCCGCGACCGGATCGCGGCGCGACCGCAGCGCTTCGCGATAAAGCGCCATGTCGGTAATCGGCTTGCGTGCCACTCCGGTGTCCATCGCCGCTTTGGCGACTGCCGGAGGCACCGCAAAGATAAGCCGCGGGTCGAACGGCACCGGGATGATGTAGCCCGGTCCATATTTCGGCCGCGTCCCATAGGCCGCCGCGACCTCATCCGGCACGTCTTCGCGCGCGAGTTCGGCAAGGGCGCGGGCGGCGGCGATCTTCATCTCCATGTTGATCGTGGTGGCACGCACATCCAGGGCGCCGCGAAAGATGTAGGGAAAGCCGAGCACGTTGTTGATCTGGTTCGGGTAGTCCGACCGCCCGGTGGCAATGATGGCATCGCCGAGCACAGCTTCGACATCTTCGACGGAAATTTCGGGGTCGGGATTGGCCATGGCGAAGATGATCGGCCTTGCGGCCATCGATTTCACCATCGCCTGGTTGACCGCATCCTTGACCGAAAGACCGAAGAACACGTCGGCGCCTTCCATCGCCTCTTCGAGGCTGCGCGCCTTGGTCTTCACGGCAAAGGCCGATTTCCATTGGTTCATGCCATCGGTGCGGCCCTCATAGATCACACCCTTGGTGTCGCACAGGATGAGGTTCTCGGGCCGGAAACCGATGGCGCGCAGCAGTTCGAGGCATGCGATGCCGGCAGCGCCCGCGCCATTGCAGACGAGCTTGGTGTCGGCAATATCGCGGCCGGTGAGGTCGAGCGCGTTCAAAAGGCCCGCCGACGCGATGATCGCGGTGCC
The DNA here is from genome assembly GCA_963844635.1 of uncultured Alphaproteobacteria bacterium. Classification (GTDB taxonomy): domain Bacteria; phylum Pseudomonadota; class Alphaproteobacteria; order Rhizobiales; family Xanthobacteraceae; genus JAJPKK01. The sequence continues at coordinate 736,800 of CAWJPD010000002.1, read as the reverse complement.
GTGCTGGTCGTCGTGGAAGACCGGGATATCGAGAAGATCGCGCAGCTTCTGCTCGATGATGAAGCACTCCGGCGCCTTGATGTCTTCGAGGTTGATGCCGCCCCAACTCTTGCCCAAGAGCTTGATGCAATTGACGATCTCGTCGGCATCTTCCGAAGAGACTTCGAGGTCGATGGAGTCGATATCGGCAAAGCGCTTGAACAGGACGGCTTTGCCTTCCATCACCGGCTTGGCGGCGAGCGCGCCGCGGTTTCCCAACCCAAGGATCGCGGTGCCGTTGGTGATGACCGCGACGAAGTTGCCTTTGGCCGTGTATTCGAAAGCGAGCGCCTCGTTCTCGGCAATGGCGAGTACCGGTACCGCGACGCCGGGCGAATAGGCGAGCGACAGGTCACGCTGCGTGGCCATCGGCTTGGTAGCGATGACTTCGAGTTTGCCGGGACGCCCTTGGCTATGGAACAGCAGGGCTTCCTGATCGGTGAAAGTCGGCCGGTTGCTGCGGCCGCGAGAACCTTCGGACATTCGCACTCCTCAATCCCGCCTTCTGGCGGGCGGCGGAACTTACCGGAAGGCGGTGCGATCGCTCAAGTTCGGCAATCAGCCGGAATGCGCAGCTTTGCAATGCTCCCAGCACCACGGCGCCCCACCCATGCACAGCGAGGCCGACAAGGGAACCTCCAGCTCACCCGTGCCACAGTCGCGGCAGCGGGCCGTCTTCGCCATAGACCGGGTCTTTTGTAGGCACCGCGACCTTCGGAATGGTGCCAAGCGCGCGGTCGTGCTCGCGCCCGGTTCCGCGGCACTCATCATATTTGCCGCTTGGCGGATAGGCGCCGACGACGAGAAAATCCGTGCTGGCCTTGAGGCACTGATGGCCAGTACCGGCGGGTAGAATGACGACGTCCCCAGCCTTCACTACGACGACGCGGCCGGCCGGCCCGCCGAACTGAATGCGCGCATGACCGCAGGCAACGCCCATGACCTCGTGAATACGTGAATGATAGTGGACATACGGGTAAACGCCATTACGCCAGCTCTTGCCCCATCCGTTGGAGCGGAACAGGCGCTCGAAGACGGCAGCCGGATCATCGGCGCTGCCGGGTCGCGTCGGCGTGCGATAATAAACCAGCGGAAGCCGCGCGTTGTTGGGAATCGCGCCGTCATCCTTGAACCGGAAGATAATGGGCTTGCGCATTGAGACGGCGATTTCGACCCGCTTCGAATGGACCTGCTTCGAATTGGCGTGCTTCAGATTCACCACGCTTCTTCTCGGCTGGCTTTAAATCGGCCCGTTTCGATTTTGCCGGCTTCCTGACAGCAGGCTTCGTTGCGGTGCTGGAGGCGGTCATGACCGGTCTTTCCTTCTTGTCTTGACCAAGGAGTGCCAGCAGATTGCTGGCACTCCTCTGCTCCACCTGGTCGCGCGTGCACTGCCGCGCTGCCTTGTCCGGCCGCCATCGCAGCAGCCGCGTCCCATGGCGAAAACGGCCACCGGAAAAATGGTCGTAACAGACCTCGACGACGAGCCTCCGGCTTCAGCGGCTGCCACTCGGCAGAGCGATTTGTCGCCCACCGGCTGGGACCGCCCGGGCTGGCGCCGGTGAAGCCAGGCGGCGCAATGAGCTTCATCAGCTTCGACGTCAGGGCCGGCTTCTCCGCGGCGCTCATCGTGGACGTGAAGCCGACATGATCGAGCTTGCCATCCGTGTCATAGAGGCCGAGCAGCAGCGAGCCGACGACATCCCTTCCTTCGTTGAAGCGAAAGCCGCCAACAACGCAATCGGCAGAGCGATAATTCTTCACCTTCTGCATCGCGGTGCGTTCGCCGGGCCGATAGGGCAGGTCGAGCCGCTTGGCAATAATGCCGTCGAGCGCCGGTCCAACCTGTTTCAGCCATTGCTCGGCATCGGCTAACGCCGCGGTGGCCGGCGACAGCTGGAAAAGGCCCGCGGCGGCAAAGAATTTTTTGGCAAATGCTTCAAGCCGGCGCCGGCGCTCGTGCAATGCGAGACTCGATCATGGAGGAGCCATCCTCGCCGCGCAGGAGGTCGAACACGATCATCATCGCCGGCGTTTCCACGGCGAGGCGTTGAATCCGGCTCGCCGCCGGATGAATGCGTTGAAGCAGCGCATCGAAGGAGAGCGCGGCCCCGCTCGGAATGGCAATCTCGCCGTCGAGCACGCATCCCGGCAGCCCTTTTGCGGCGGCAACGACCTCGGGGAAATAGCGGGTCAGCGATTTGCCGGCTTTGGACTGCAACTCGATCGCGTCGCCGTCCCTGATCAGCAGGCAGCGAAAACCATCCCATTTTGGCTCGTACTGCCAGTTCTCTCCGGTCGGGATGACGTCGACCGGAAGCGCTTCCATCGGTGGCAACGGGAACTGAAGCGCACAGGGCATTTCAAAAAAACGCGGCCTATCCTTTTTTCGCGACCGGTACGGGAACCCCTGCGATCTTCACGTTTACCGAATTCAGGCTGACGCGGGTGGTGAAATACAGCGTTTTCCAGTCGTCGCCACCGAAAGCGATATTGGTGGTCGCCGGCTGGCCATGAACGATGCGGCCCAGCTTCTTGCCGCTCGGATCGAGGATATACAGTCCGCCGGAACCACCGCAATAGACGTTGCCGGCAGTATCGACCTTCATGCCGTCGGGGACGCCCGGCTCCGGTCCGCGCAGATCGGCGAACACGCGGTCCGTCTGCTTCGCCAGCGTGCCGTTCGGAAGGAGCTCGAATGAACGGATATGGCCGCGCCGCGAATCGTTCACGTAGAGAATGCGTTCATCGGGCGAAAAGGCGATGCCATTGGGGACGAGAAAGTCATTGGCGATCAGCGTCATCGTGCCGAGATCGGCCGACACCCGGTAGACGCCGGTATAGTTGAGGTCGAACTGGTCGGGCGCCGCCGGTCCCATCGGGTCGGTGAAATAGATGGCACCGTCCGATTTGACGACGACATCGTTCGGCCGATTGAGACGACGGGCCTGAAAACTGTTGGCGATCACGGTCAGGGTGCCGTCGAGCTCGCGTCGCGTGACGCGCCTTGTGTCATGCTCGCAGGCGAGCAGACGGCCCTGAAGGTCACGCGTCAGCCCGTTGGCGCGATCGGTCGGCTCCAGGAATACGCTCACACCCTGTCCCGGCACGTATTTCATGCGCCGGCTGTTATGGATGTCACTGAACAGAAGGTACCCTCCTTCCTTGATCCAGACTGGGCCTTCGGCCGGACCAAGCTCGCCGCCAAATCCGCTCGCGATCTCCTTGATCGGCTCTGACATGGAAATGATCTTGTCGAGCGCCGGATCGAAGGAATCGATGTGTTTCGCCGGCACTTGCGCCTGGGCTCGCACGATGCGCGGAACACCCGCTGCAATGCCGCCTGCCGCCGCAGAGATAGCGAGAAGGTGACGACGTGAAATCGCGCCGTGATGAGCCATGATCTTCCTCCCAAGTGACGGTTTCCGTCATCATAGCACAGCCACGTTGGGGTTGATCTGCCTCCGCTCCAGCCCTCCGGCATCGCCTTCGTTCGGCTCGGGCCTGAGCGAGGTCGCCAGCAGCCGCGTGCGCCAATTCCCGTTTTTACCGATTTCGTCTAGCTTGGCTGAGCGAGACACGATGCCGGCGCAAGTGGATACAACCCGACAGGACCGGACGAACGGCAGTTTCGTAGGATGGATTGAGCTTTTTACGAGGCCCATCACTTTGCGGCCTTGATGGGTTTCGCTGCGCTCAATCCTTCCTATGCGCCGGCCCATCTGATTCAGATTCACGGCTCTTAAGCGAATTGTTGAACGCAAGGGAGGATCGAGATGAAAGCCTTGACATGCGCCTGTTTTCTCGCGCTCGCGGTTCCCTGCCATGCCCAGACGAGCGTGCCGGAGATCGCCTTCGATTCAGTGCCGGATTTTCCGAAACTCCCTGACGGCATGAATTTCGGCGAAGTGCCCGGAGTCGCGGTGAACTCGAAAGGTCATGTTTTCGTGTTCACGCGTTCGAACAGCGCCAACGGTCCCGCTTACGCGCCGACGGCGGCGCAGCTCCTCGAATTCGATGGCAATGGCGAGTTCATCAGGGAGGTCGGCAAGGGCCTTTATGGCTGGTCCTTCGCGCACAGCGTACGTATCGACAAGGATGACAATATATGGGCCATCGACAAGGGCTCTGACATGATCATCAAGTTCAATCCTGCCGGGCGCGTCCTGTGGGTGTTCGGTCGCCGCAAGGAATCGGCCGATGCCGAAACAAAGCCGTGGGAACATGTCCAGCCGCCGCTGCCGCCGGTTGATGGCCTATTCCGGCAGCCGACCGACGTTGCCTGGGACTCGCAAGGCAACACCTACATCAGCGACGGCTATATCAATTCTCGCGTCGCCAAATACGACAAGAACGGCGATTGGGTGAAATCGTGGGGCGAGCCGGGCACCGGCCCCGGCCAGTTCAGGCTGCCGCACGCGATCGCGATCGACAATCATGACAACATCTATGTCGGCGACCGCTCGAACCGCCGCATTCAGGTGTTCGACACCGACGGAAAATTCCTGCGCATGTTCACGATCGACGTACCGCCCGTCCCCGGAACGCACGCGACCAACGGCAATACGCCGACCGGCGCGCGCCTTGCGCAGGTGATCGGGGCGCCCAACTCGATCTGCATCACGCCCGGGCAGAACCAGGTGATGTTCGTCGGCGAAATCCACCTTTCCCGGACGCATTTTCAAAGTGTCGCTCGACGGCAAGGTTTTGGGCGTGATCGGCCGTTCCGGACGTCAGTTGAAGGAGTTCTCCGGCGCGCACGCGCTCGCCTGTCCGTCCGAAACGGAAATCTATGCCGCCGAAACCTCGAACTGGCGGGTGCAGAAGCTGATCCTGCATACACAGACGAACTGAGCGGAAGCGGAGCGAGATTTGCCGACACAGACGAAATGAGCGGACGAGACAAAGCGCGATCGGTCAAAGCCGAGGAGGATACGATGAGCAAGGATTGTAACGTGCGGCGTTTCTACAGCATGATCGTGCCTGCTGCGGCGGTGCTAACGGCGACTATCCTCGCCTTGGCGCCCATCGCCGGTTCTGGTCAGACGGCCGATCTGAGCGTCGCCGCGGCCACCCAGGAGTGGCATGTCGACCCGCTGCGCGGGCCGGTTGACCTTGGCATCATGGACCCTGCCCTGGTTGGCGCAATTGACGTTCATGTTCATCTCGATCCGGATGCACCGGGCACCGGCGGCGTGATCCGCGCCATCGACGCTTTTGACGCCGCCGTGATGGCGAAAGCACGCGGCCTGCGTGGTTTCGTCCTCAAAATGCACCAGGACGCGGCATCGGCCGGCATCGCCTATCTGGTCCGCAAACACGGCGCGCCCGGCCTCGAAATTTACGGCCGCATGGCATCGAATTATGCGACCGGCGGCGTGAACGTCGCCGCGCTCGAACATTTTTCGCAGATCAAAGGCGGCTGGGGCCGCATCTTCGAAATGCCGACCCGTGATTCGATCACCGCGACAACTCGTCCGGGGAGCATGGACCCGGCCGCGCTCGCCCAATCCCGGCCCTGGATGCTGATGATGCCGCCGGGCACGCCTGCATTCATCGCCGTGTCCAAAGATGGCGAGTTGCTCCCCGAGGTGAAGTACCTGATCGCCGTGCTTGCCAAACTACGGACGGTGGACAGCAACGGCCGCATGGTACTCGCGACCGGACATGCGACGCCCCAGGAGCATTTGCTGCTGGCCCGCGAGGCGCGCCAGCAAGGCCTGAACGTTCTCCTCACCCATCCCGGCGACATCCCGCAACTGCCGGAAGCGGCGCGGCTCGGCGCTTTCATCGAGCTGACCGCATCGACGGTCTACAAGACCGAAGCGGCACGCGCCGCAGGGGCCGCGTTCGTCCACAAGATCGGCGCTGAACACATCATCGTATCGACCGACTGCGGTCAGACCAACAACGTCTATCCAACCGATTGCCTGGCGCTTGCCGCGCGCGGCTTGCGTGCCCACGGCGTGACCCAGCACGAGCTCGACATGATGTACAAGGTCAATCCGGCAAAGCTGTTGGACCTGCCTCCTCCGGAGGAAACTCTGGTCGCGGCCGCGCCCGTCCGCTGATCCCAGAACCTGTCCGTGGTGAAAACCATCGGGAGCGCCGCGCGGGCGGAGCGGGTGCCGCTCGCCATTGTGATGATGCTGCTCGCCACCATGCTGTTTGCCGGCAGCAGCGCACTGACGAAATGGCTGGTCGCGACTTATCCGATCGGGGAAGTTTTGTTCGCGCGCAACGCCGTCTCGCTGGTCGGCGCCGGCCTGGTCATCTTGCCCCGGGCCGGGCTGATGGTGTTCCGCACCATGCGGTTCCGCGATCACCTGCTGCGCGGCGTGTCCCAGGGCTGCTCGCAAGCCTGCCTCGTGATCGCCTTCAGCCTGATGCCGCTCGCGAGCGCTGTCGCGATCAATTTCTCCTCGCCTCTGTTCGCGACCCTCGCCGCGATTGTGTTCCTTAAGGAGACCGTTGGGCCGGTCCGCTGGGGGGCGTTGATCGTCGGCTTTCTCGGCGTGCTGCTGGTCACCAGCCCGGGCAAGGAGACGATTCAGATCGGTTCGCTGTTCGCGCTTACCAACGCGGTGCTGTTCGGCACCGTCACCGTCGGCGTGCGGCGGATGACGGCGACGGAATCGCCCGAAACGCTCACCATGTACCAGATGCTGATTCTCAGCATCGGGTTTGCGGCGACACTGCCGCTGGGCGTCGTCATGCCGAACGCGAGCGACAGCTTCGCCATGGCGGTGAACGGTTTCAGCAATGCCATCGGCCAATATCTATGGACCCGAGCACTCCACCTTGCACCGACGTCCGCGGTGGTGCCGTTCAATTATTTTTCGTTGGTGTGGGCGATCATCCTCGGCTTCCTGGTCTGGGGCGACGTACCCTCGCCGGCGCTCCTCGTCGGCTCGGCAATCGTGGTCGCTTCGGGGATGTTCCTGTTGTGGTACGAGGCGCGAGCGAAGTGAACCGGTCGCGGTACATTCGCAGATTTTTCGGACGAAATCATAAGCAAAATCAAAAGAACCGAGCGACCCGCGATAGAGGCTGAACGCTGAACGCACCCCGCTACGGGGCGTTCGCTGGCGCCTGCCCTGTGACTTGGCTTGAAGGTTCGCTGCTTAGCCAGCGATACAGCGTACCGCCCGCGGCGCCGCCCAATAGTGGCGCAAGCCAGAACAGCCAAAGCTGTCCAAGGCCCAACCTCCCGCAAACAGGGCTGGCCCTGTGCTGCGCGCCGGATTGACCGACGTATTGGTGACCGGGATGCTGATCAGATGAATGAGGGTCAGCGCCAAGCCGATCGCGATGGGCGCGAAACCCACCGGCGCACGTCCATGAGTAGATCCCATAATCACGAACAGGAACATCATCGTCAGGATGATTTCCGCAACGAGGCAGGCCCCGAGGCTGTATTTCCCAGGCGAATGGTCGCCATATCCGTTCGCGGCAAATCCGCCCGCCAAGTCGAAGCCGGGCGAGCCACTTGCGATAATGTACAAAAGGGCTGCAGCGACAATGGCACCCGCGACCTGCGCCACGACGTAAGGGATCACCTGATTGCCGGGAAAGCGTCCACCGAACATGAGTCCCACCGTCACCGCTGGATTGAGATGACACCCGGAGATGTGCCCGATGGCATAGGCCATGGTGAGCACCGTAAGTCCGAAAGCGAGAGCTACTCCCAGAAAGCCTATACCGAGGTTTGGAAAGCCTGCTGCCATTACGGCGCTCCCGCAACCGCCGAAGGTCAGCCAGAATGTTCCAATTGCCTCAGCCGCGAGCTTCCTGGTGTCGAGATAATCCTTCATGACGATGCTCCTTCGCGTCGAAGTCGGGGTGTTCGAAGGCGCGCTCAACTGAGCGAACGTTGTTGCACCTGCCGTCAAATGCTTCTCAGGAGTTGGCACACCGTTTTAGCATCTGAGATCGGAGAACGGCATTCAGATAAACCAAAGGATCTGCGGCCAGGGCGGGCTGGGCAGTTTTCGTCGAACTCGCAAGAACGCTGCAGCACCCGAGCGATGAAGATCGGAACGATCGAGGCGAATGACGACACAAAGTTGACCGTGCACCGAATTAAATGCGCGCGCTGCCGCGAGGCAATTCGTTAGTTGCCCCGGTGTACCATCCTGTCGAAAACAACCTTACTTGGCTTCCGCACTCAAGTGGTTTCGAGTTCTGCGCCTGACAGGCCTTTTCCTTTCGTTTCCGGCATCGACAGCACGGCGAGGAAGCTGATCGCCGCGGCGGTCGAAACATAATAGCCGACCCACGCGAGGCCGCCCGCATCCACCAACCGCTGCGCGATGTAGGGGGCGAGCGAAGCCCCCAGTATGCCGCCGAGGTTGTAGGCCAAAGACGCTCCCGTGTAGCGCAGTCGGGTCGGAAACAATTCGGGCAGGAGGGCGCCGAGCGGGGCGAAAGTGAGGCCCATCAGGAAAAGCTCCACGGCGAGGAAGGCAAAGACCCGGAGGGTGCTGCCGGAACCGAGCAGGATGGGCATCAGGAAACCGGACAAAGCGACGGCCGCCGATCCGGCCAGCAGCACCGGGCGGCGTCCGAATCGATCCGCGCAAAAAGCTGCGGCCGGCGTCGCGGCAGCCATGAAAAGGATGGCGACGCAGAGCATCAGCAGAAATCGCTCGCGGGGAATTTTCAGCGTCGAGGCGCCGTAGCTCAGCGCAAACACCGTCGAAACGTAGAACACGGCATAGCAAACCACGATCGACAGTGCGCCCTGAAGGAGCGGCCGCAAGTATCGCGTGAGCAGGGTCGCCAAAGGCAGGCGCAGCGGCGGCTTCGCCGCGATGGCGCGCGCGAAGACCGGCGTTTCCGCAAGCGAGACGCGAACATACAGTCCGATAAGCACGAGGACGGCGCTGGCGAGGAACGGCAGCCGCCAACCCCAGTTCCTGAAGGCCTGTTCCGACAGTAACGATACAAGCAGCAGGAACACGCCATTCGCCAGCAGGAATCCGATGGCCGGTCCGAGCTGGGGAAACATGCCGAACCAAGCCGTTCGGCCTCCCGGCGCATTCTCGGTGGCGAGCAGCGCCGCCCCGCCCCATTCGCCGCCGAGGCCGATGCCTTGGCCGAAACGGAGCAGGCACAGCGCGACCGGAGCGGCGATGCCCAGCACGTCATAACCGGGCAGCAGCCCGATCGCGATCGTCGAGATGCCCATCACCAGCAGCGAGGCGACCAGCATCGCCTTGCGACCAATGCGATCGCCGAAATGGCCAAACAGCGCCGAACCGAGCGGGCGGGCCACGAACGCGATCCCGAAGGTGAGGAAGGCGTTGAGCACTTGGGATGATGGGCTTGCAGGTGGGAAAAACACCGTGCCAAGTACGAGGGCGGAGGCGGTGCCGTAAATGTAGAAATCGAAAAATTCGATGGTGGTGCCGGTGAGGCTTGCGATGATGATGCGGGAGGTCGGCGCAGGCATCGTCACTGTCTTCTAACCATGCCGTCACCCCGGAGAGCGCAGTGTTTGCCTCGCACGCTCCAGCGGCTGCGCAGATGCGCCCCCAGCTACATCCGCTCCGGCAGCCGCTCTTCGGCCGCGAGGTCGGAGAACCGGGTCACGTCGGCCTTGAACTGCAGCACAACGGTGCCGGTCGGGCCATGACGCTGCTTGCCCACGATGATCTCGGCGCGGCCGTGCACCGCGTCCATCGCGGTCTGCCACTTGAAATGCTCGTCGCTGCCCGGTTGCGGCTCCTTGTTGCGCAGATAGTATTCCTCGCGGAAGACGAACATCACCACGTCGGCATCCTGCTCGATCGATCCCGATTCGCGCAGGTCGGACAGTTGCGGCCGCTTGTCGTCGCGGTTCTCGACGCTGCGCGAAAGCTGCGACAGCGCCAGGATCGGGATATTGAGTTCCTTCGCCAGCGCCTTGAGGCTCGTGGTGATCTCGGTCACTTCCTGCACCCGGCCTTCGGCGGCACGCTTGGCCGATCCCTTCAGCAGCTGGATGTAGTCGATCACCAGGAGGTCGAGACCGCGCTGGCGTTTGAGCCGGCGCGCACGCGCCGCCAGCTGCGCGATCGAGAGGCCGCCGGTCTCGTCAATGTAGAGGGGGATTTGTCTCCATTTCGCGGGCTGCCGCGGCGATACGATCGAAATCGGTGGGCGTGATTTCGCCGCGGCGGATGCGGTAGGACGCGATTTCCGCCTGCTCCGAGATGATGCGGGTGGCGAGCTGCTCCGCCGACATTTCGAGCGAGAAGAAGCCGACAATGCCGCCATTCGTCGATTCGATGGTGCCGTCGGCCGCGAGTGTGTTCCCAAGCCTTAGCCACATTGTAGGCAATGTTGGTGGCGAGCGCCGTCTTGCCCATGCCAGGCCGTCCGGCCACGATCACGAGGTCGGACTTCTGCAGCCCGCCGATCATCTTATCGAGGTCCTTAATCCCGCTGGCGAGACCCGACAGCTTGCCGTCGCGCTGATAGGCATGCGCCGCCATCTCGACCGCAGTCGAGAGCGCCTCGGCGAAGCCCTGGAAGCCGCCGTCATAGCGGCCGGTCTCAGCGAGCTCATAAAGACTGCGCTCGGCCGCCTCGATCTGCTGCTGCGCGATCTTGATCGACCGCTGCCGCATAGGCCGCGTTCACCACCTCCTCGCCGATCACGATCAGCGAGCGGCGGATGGCGAGATCGTAAATGTTACGACCAAAATCGGCGGCGTTGATGACGGTCGTCGCTACCGCGGCGAGGCGGGCGAGATACTGGCTTGCCGTCAGGCTGGCATTGTCGAGGTCCGGGGCGAGGAAGGTCTTGACGGTGATCGGGGTCGCGGTCTTACCAACGCGCACGAGACTGGCGACGATCTCGAATATCTTTTGATGATGCGGCTCGAAAAAATGCTGCGGCTCAAGGAAATCCGAGATTCGATAGAACGCCTCGTTATTGACCAGGATGGCGCCGAGCAGCGCCTGTTCCAGCTCGATATTGTGCGGAGCGGTGCGGTAGACCGGCGCAGCAACCTCCGCCGGCTGCCTGCGGGCCGTCAATTCCTGGGCCATCGCGTTCCCGTTATTCGTGATTTTGTACAGAAACGCCACAGACTAGAGGCGGCTGGTGTTTTCGCCTGCCGCGCCCGCTTCACGCTGACATCAAGCACGAAGCCGCGACGCCTGTGAAGCGCGCCCCCGAACTATCCTCTTTATCACCAGCCCGCGCTGGTAACCGGGGACAAATTCGTCACGAGACTTGACCGGATTGCGGGCGATTCGCGGCGAACATCAGGGCCAATGGCGTCGCGCCAGATAACATTACCGGCGTTGCCTGCTACGCGCACCATGGCCTTTCGGGCCCCGAACGTTTTCACGCGGTGGCGGTGCCTCACAGCGCGATGCGTTCAGGTTGAACCGCCTGCAGCTCGATATGTTCTGCGCACCCGTCGCGGACTGCGCTCGACGACGGATGCGTGTTGATTTTGCGCATGATCTTGTCCGAAGAGTCTGCAACTTTACGGGATCATGCGCTGCGGCTCTGCCACGCAGCATTGTGGAATTGGCAACGCGCCCGGAATTGCCTCGGCGCGGCTACTCGCCGGCGAGCCGCAGCGGCGTGAGCGGCCGCGCCTCCCGTTCTCGCAACCTGGCTTCCGCCGCGGCGATATAGTCCCGGGTGATCGGCACCACGCCCTGACGCTTGGTCAGCTGAATCTGCGTGACCATCATATTTTGGCGCCGGAATGCAGCTTCCGCGCAGGCGAGGTAGAATTCCCACATCCGCACGAAGCGGATGTCGTAGAGCTTGGTGACCTCATCTCGGTGAGCCAGGAAGCGGTCGCGCCACGCCTTGAGCGTTTCGGCATAATGCAGGCGCAGGATTTCGACGTCGGTGACCAACAGGCCGGCACGCTCGATCGCCGGCAGCACCTCTGAAAGCGCCGGGATATAGCCGCCGGGGAAGATGTACTTGGCAATCCAGGCGCTGGTGGCACTCGGTCCCTCGGAGCGGCCGATCGCGTGCAGCAGCATCACCCCGTCATCGGCGAGCAGCTCGGCACACTTGGCAAAGAAGGCGTTATAGAAGTGCGACACCGACATGCTCGAACATGCCGACTGAGACGATACGGTCGAATGTGCCCTGCGCATCGCGATAATCGAGCGCGCGAAAATCGACCTGTCCCGCAAGGTCGCGCTCTTCGGCGCGTGCGCGCGCTGTCCTCAGTTGCTCGCGAGACAACGTGATCCCGGTAACGCGTGCGCCGCACATTTCGGCAAGGTAGAGCGCAAGGCCACCCCAGCCACAGCCAATGTCGAGCACGCGATGGTGCGAGCCGACCAGCAGCTTGGCGGCCAGATGCCGCTTCTTGGCGAGTTGAGCATCGTCGAGCGACTGCCGCGGCGATTCGAAATAGGCGCAGCTGTATTGGCGGTCGCTGTCAAGGAACAGCGCGTAAAGCCGTTCGTCCAAGTCGTAATGGTGGGCGACATTGCGTCGCGAACGCGGCCGCAGATTGAATTGGGCAATGCTGCGCGCTGCGTACCGCAGTGCATGGAAAGGGACTGCCCAGCGTGGCCAGACCGCTTGATCCTGCGACTGCAGCACGAGATCCACGAAATCGGCGATCGTGCCTGCTTCGACGATAAAAGTGCCGTCCATATAGGCTTCGCCGAGGTTGAGATCGGGATTGCGGAGCACAGCCCGCTGTGCCTCCGCTGACGTGAAACGCACGACAATCGGCGCGCCATCGCCGTTGCCGAAGTTTAACGCGCGCCCACTCGCACTCACGACTCGAAGCCGGCCGCGCCGGACGTGAGAAAGGGCAAGACGCAACAACCAGTCCATCGCCGACCTCGACCCGTCGGACCGGTCCCAGACCAGCACCGTGATGCCCGCCATGGGACCGGGATGCCGTCGAACGCAACCAATACCGTCACGCAAAAAGTCTTCCAACGGCCTCAATTAAAACAAAACTCGCGAATTTCGGCAATGGCCTTCCGCGCTGGCAAACGGGTTGCCCGGGGTTTGCAGCCGGCATCTGTCGGGATTTCGTTGCTTGATGGTCGCTTGCACGACATTTCGAAACAAAATGGCCGTCGCAGAAATGATCGCCGTCACCACTTGCAAAACGCGTCGGGTTTGCACCTTGTTCCGCTCGCGCCGCCCACCCACCGAATTGCCGGAACGGCTTTCACCGGCTGTCGAGCGGTAAAGGAAAATGGCATGTACGCGGTCGAAGTATCCGAGCATATCATGGTTGCGCATTCGTTCCGGGGGGAGGTTTTTGGCCCCGCGCAACAGCTTCACGGCGCGACGTTCGTCGTATCGGTCGCCTTTATTGCGCCCGCGCTGGACGACAACGGGATCGTTGTCGATATCGGCCGCGCACAGGACGCGCTCAAGGCCGCGCTCGCGCCAATCAATTATCGAAACCTCGACGAAATGCCGCAGTTCAAATCCGTTAACACCACGACCGAGTTTCTGACCCGCCACGTTTACGAAGTACTCGCCGTTTCGGCAAAATCCGGACAACTCGGCCGCGCCGGCCGTGATCTTGCTTCGCTCCGAGTCACGGTTGCGAAATCGCCGTCGGCGCGGGCTTGGTACGAGGCGCCATTGTGGTAATCGCCTTTGGCGCACCCGGAAGCCTCGATCAGCCCACCGGCGGCTATGTCTATGACCGGCGTGTCATTGCCGAGCTGCGGCGGTTCGGCTGCGAGGTTGAGGTCATCGACCTCGGAGAAGGTTTTCCAAACCGCACCGAACCATCCGCCGACGCTGCCGCGCGGCTGCAAGCTCTGCCGGAGGGCACGCCCATCATCATCGACGGACTTGCGCTCGGTGCCCTGCCGCACACGGTGTCGGAATTGCAGCAGCGGCACCCGGTGATCGCGCTGGTGCACCATCCGCTGGCCCTGGAGACCGGGCTGTCCGCCGCAGCGGCGGCCGCGTTTCGGGCCAGCGAGCGCTCGGCACTTGCCGCCACCCGACACGTCATCGTCACCGGCGGCGCGACGGCGCGGCTCCTGGTCGCGGACTATGATGTCGCGGCTTCCGCCATCACCGTCGCGGTTCCCGGAAACGACAGGGTAACGCCCAACCCGATCCGGCCGACTGGTCCGATCAATCTGCTGGCCGTCGGCGCTCTCGTTCCCCGCAAAGGCTATGACATACTGGTCGAGGCACTTGCCCGTCTTGTCGATCTAGACTGGCAGCTCGTCATCGCCGGGGACTGCACCCGCGACCGCGAAGTTGCCGGGGCGATTGCAACCCGGGTCGTTCTGCTTCGCCTTTCGCCGCGGCTGCGCCTCGCCGGCGCGGTCGACGACGAGGAGTCGGGCGCCTCTACCGCGAAGCCGATATGTTTGTCCTGTCCTCGCGCCACGAAGGCTACGGAATGGCCTTTGCCGAAGCGATCGCTCATGGACTCCCGATCGTTGGAACGAGGGTGGGCGCGATTCCGGAGACGGTGCCGGGCGGCACCGGCATATCTGGTGCCGCCCGATGACGTGGGAGCGCTCGCCACCGCGCTGCGCACGATGATCCTGGACCGCGAGCAGCGCGCGGCCTGCGCGCAAGCGTCGCGCCTTGCAGCGACGCAGCTGCCAAGCTGGGAGGGGACAGCTCTCGCCATTCTCGACGCGGTCGGGGCGCTCACATGAGCGGCTTTTCGGCAAGCTGGTTGGCGCTGCGCGAACCCTATGACCGTCAGGCCCGCGGCCGAGCCGTGCTCGATCATCTGGCAGCCCTGTTTGCGGGCAACGCTTCGATTGCCATCGCCGATCTCGGCTGTGGCACCGGCGCGACCATGCGGGCGATCTCGTCGGCGCTCCCCAGACCGCAAAGCTGGCGCCTTGTCGAGAACGATGAAAACCTGCTGGCGCACGCTGCCGCTTCAACGATTGCAGGGACCGAAATCATCGCGGCGCGGCTGGATCTCGCGCGAGAGCTGGAAACGGCAGTCAACGCCGACGTCGATCTCGTCACGGTGTCGGCGTTGCTCGACCTCGTCTCGGCCGCCTGGCTCGACCGCCTGATCGAGACGATGGTCCGCCTCGCGCGGCCGCTCTATGCCGCGCTGACCTACAATGGCGAGGTTGCGCTTGCTCCCGCGGCCGCAGATGACGCGACCATCATCACCGCTGTCAACCGGCACCAGCTCACGGACAAGGGGTTCGGGCCCGCGCTGGTCCGGGGGCAGCCGATGCGGCAACGAGCGGATTTCGCCGCCGAGGCTTTGCCGTCCTCGAAGCTCGCTCCGACTGGATGCTCGAACCGGCAGATGAGGCAATGCAGTCCGAAATGGTACGCGGTTGGGCTTCGGCCGCGGCCGCAAAAGGCACCGCCCCGGAAGTTGTCGCGCGCTGGCTCGACGAACGGAGTGGTCATATTGCCGCGGGCCGCTCACGCTTGCGCGTCGGTCACATCGATTTCATCGCCGTCCCGATCGGACGGCGCTGAGCGGAAAGGTCGCAATCAAAAAGCACCTCGTTGCCGAGGACATGAACGCAAGCCTGCGGCCGCAAGGCCTGTTCACATCGCGCGATCGGCCCGAGATCGAGGCTTGCGCGGCCGCCGCCCAAAATGATCGGCGCGACCATGATGTGAAGGCGGTCGAGGCAGCGCGCTTCGAGAAAGCGCGCCACCGTGGCGGGTCCGCCTTCAACGAGAATTCGCCTCATGCCGCGCGCGGCGAGGCTTTCCAGGATCGTCGCCGTCTCGAGATGGCCGCCGGTCGTGGCAAGCCCGATACGCTCGACCCCGCTGTGGGACTGGCCTCTGGGTTTCCTCGGCGACAATGAGCAGGCGCTGGACCCCATCGGAGCGCAGGGCGCGCGACGTTGCCGGGGTCCGCCCATGAGGATCGATAATGACGCGCGCCGGCTGCGGCCCAAAGACGCGCCGGACCGTCAGCTGTGGATCGTCGGCGAGCACGGTCCCGACCCCGACCACGACAGCGTCAACCAACGCACGCAGGCGATGCAGGTGATCGAGGCCGTCGGCGCCGTTAATGTAATGGGAGTGCCCGGTCGACGTGGCGGCCCGCCCGTCAAGGGATTGCCCGATCTGCCCGATGACGGTCAGATCGTCGACGCGTCCCGCTCGCAGCGGCCCGAAAATCTTCTCCCATTTCGTCGCGGCATTATCCAAATCAATATGACGGTTATCACGGATTGCATGAAGCGCGGTAGCCCACCCGTCGCTCTGCTTCGCAGCTAAAATATTATCTTTCGAATTCACT
This sequence comes from uncultured Alphaproteobacteria bacterium, assembly GCA_963844635.1. Taxonomy (GTDB): domain Bacteria; phylum Pseudomonadota; class Alphaproteobacteria; order Rhizobiales; family Xanthobacteraceae; genus JAJPKK01. The sequence goes on along the minus strand of CAWJPD010000002.1, from coordinate 720,550 downwards.
ACGTCGCCTCGATCGCCAGCAATGACCATCGCTCGGATATTATCTGAAATCGAAGAATTCGGCGCGATGTTGCAATTCCAACATAGGTGCGTCGCAGGTGCAGTTGGAACGGCTCTGCAAAAACCTCGTTGTTTCTAGGGACATATCTCGCAAAGCGCCTGACTGAAAGTCGCACGCGATTTTGTCGCATCAAAAGCAAATGGAGAAACCCAATGAGCATGACGCATGTTGAAACCCGGCCGGTCGAAACCGCCGCATATGGCGGCGTGGTCGATGCGATCGGCGGAATAGCCACGATCGTGCTTGCGATCGTCGCGCTGTCCGGAATCCACGATACCATCATCGCCTCGGTCGCCGTGATCGTATTCGGCGCCGCTCTGCTGATCCAAGGCGGAACAATGCTGTCGGAATGTGCGAACGCTGCCTTTCCGATGGGGGTCCCCGCCGAGCAATTCGGCGGTGGCGGCCTTTCGGCGCTGTTCATGGTCGGAGCCGCCGGGATCGTTCTCGGCATCCTGTCACTGCTCGGCATTGCCACGGCAACGCTGACGCCGATTGCGATCATCGCCTTTGGCGGTGCACTGATCATCAGCAGCGGCTCGGTGAAGCACCTGTATACAGTGCGCTCATCGATGATGAGAGCAGGCGGGTCGATGGGGACCGGAGCGGCGACGACGCCGCACTGGGCCTCGGAAATGATGGCCGGCGAAATGGCGGCGGATTCCGCGGGCATCCACTTGCTGGCAGGCTTGACCGCGGTGGTGCTCGGCATCCTCGCGTTGGCCGGAACGTACTCGATGACGCTGTCGCTGTGTGCGCTCATCGTGCTCGGCGCCACTGTCATTCTCACCGGCAGCGAGTTGACGGGAATGGTGATGGGCTTCATGCGGCCAACGAGGACAGCGATGTGATGCCTTCGGCATCGGGCAGGGTGCGCGAGCGAAGCTGGGCGCTTCGGCGCACCCCCTTCCGGATCATCACCACGAATGCGGCTTTCGGCGGGATGATGGGTTCACATTGAATCGCCGCCCGCTCGGTTCTCCTTCTGCGCATCCGTCGCGGACTGCGCTCGACGGCGGATGCGCGGTGATTTTGCGCATGATCCTAGTCCGAAAGGTCTGCAACTTTTCGGGATCAAGCGCGGGGCCGGCCAATGCTGTGGTAGGAAAACCCATTGACGTCGCCCGCTCGATAGACATTGCGCAGGTCGACCAGGACGGGCCGCTTCATGACGGCTTTAAGCCGATCGAAATCGAGGGCCCGGAACTGCTCCCATTCGGTGACGATCACCAGCACATCTGCGCGGTCCGCGCAATTGTAGGGGTCGTCGCAGAATTCGACCTCCGTCAGCAGCTGTTTCGCCTGTTCCATTCCGGCCGGGTCGTAGGCGCGGACCCCCGCTCCCATGTCCTTGAGCGCAGTGATGAGAGGGATGGACGGCGCCTCGCGCATATCGTCGGTGTTCGGCTTGAACGTCAAACCCAGCACTGCGACGGTGGCGCCGCGCAGGTTACCGCCAAGGGCGGCGGCAACTTTGCGCGCCATGCCGCGTTTGCGCGCCTCGTTCACCGCGGCGACGGTCTCGACGACGCGCAGCGGCGCTTCGGCGTCTTGCGCTGTCTTGATCAACGCCATTGTGTCTTTGGGGAAGCACGAGCCGCCGAAGCCTGGTCCGGCATGCAAAAACTTCGTGCCGATGCGGTTGTCGAGACCGATGCCGCGGGCGACCTGCTGCACGTCGCTGCCGACCTTTTCGCACAATTCAGCGATTTCGTTGATGAAAGTTATCTTCGTGGCGAGGAATGCGTTGGCAGCGTATTTGATCAGTTCCGCGGTGCGCCGGTCGGTGAAGAGCAACGGCGCCTGGTTGAGATAGAGCGGGCGGTAAAGCTCTGCCATCAGCTTTTTTGCGCGCTCGTCTGCGGTGCCGATGACGATACGGTCGGGGTGTTTGAAATCCTGGATCGCCGCGCCCTCGCGCAGAAATTCTGGGTTCGAAACCACGGCAACGTCGGCGTCCGGACGTTCCTCGCGGATGATCCGCTCGACCTCGTCCCCGGTGCCGACCGGTACCGTCGACTTCGTCACCACCACCGTAAAGCCGGCCAGCGCGGCAGCGATCTCCCTTGCTGCGGCTCGGACGAAGGACAGATCGGCGTGACCATCGCCGCGCCGCGAAGGCGTCCCGACGGCAATAAAGACCGCCTCCGCCTCCGCGACTGGGGCGGGCAGACCGGTTGCAAACTTTAAGCGCCCGGACCGCATGTTCACGGCGACGAGACGATCGAGGTCGGGCTCAAAGATCGGCATCTCGCCTTTGAGAAGCCGCGCGATCCGGCCCGCATCGTTGTCGATCAGCGTAACGACGTGGCCGAAATCAGCGAAGCAGGCGCCGGATACGAGCCCGACATAGCCGGCGCCTATCATTGCGACATGCATGGGAGTTCCGGGACACCGAATTGCGTTCCGCCACGTGACGCCGGCAGGCTGGCGAGTGGCAATCGATTGATAATCAGTTCCAGTTGGGTTGGAAACCTGGCACTTGGTGTTCGATGCGGGCGTTAACTTTTGGTTCGCCCAGATCGTTGCACCACTGACCATCCGGGCCGGCGGCAGTCCAACGAATCCCCCTGCGAAACTTGTCCAGATTGTTTTATGATAATGACCTTGACTGGCAGGCCGCCGACCCGGCGGTGCGTTTTCCTGTCGAGCTTTGAGTACCAGTGGGGCGTGATGCAGCGCGACAGTAGGCAGCGCGGGCTTGGTTTGTTCGGTGCCAACGATGATATTGCCGTTCAGCGCGGGATAGCGGAATTCCAGGCCGGCCGTCCTGTGACCATGACCGGCGCGGGGCAGGCGATCCTGGCCATGCCGGTCGATGGACTGACGGAAACGAGCTTGATGGCGTTCCGCGCCTTGTGCACCCCTGCGCCGCTGCGCCTTGCGGTGACAGGGCGGCGTGCTCGGATGATTGGCATCGAATCCTCCGGCCCAATCTTCATCGACCTTGCCGCAGGCGATACCAACGAGGGCATCTGGACCTTGGCGACAGGGGCCGAATGCGAACGCCGGCCCTCGGCCGGAGCAGCGGGTGAACCTGCCGGCCGGGCCATCGACCTTGCCAAGCTTGCGCAGCGGCTTCCCGCCCTGCTGGTGGTCGACACCGGCGAGGTTGCATCCGCTGCGCTCGATCAGATGATCGTTGTCCGTTCCGATGCCGTGTCGCGGTTTGCAAACCGCATCCTCGACACGCTGGAAATCGTCAGCGAGGCGCGCATTCCGCTGGCGGATGGCGTCATCGCGCGTTTTTGCGTTTTTCGCGATGCCATCGGCATGAGCCCGGTGGCGATCATTCTCGGCGAGCCCGATCTCAATCGGCCGGTGAATGTGCGGGTCCATTCGGCCTGTCTGACCGGCGATGTTTTCGGCTCGCGCCGCTGTGATTGCGGCGCGCAGCTCAAGCTCGCGATCGCGCAATTGTCGGAGTCGGGCGGTGGCATCGTGCTCTATCTCGAACAGGAAGGCCGTGGGCTTGGCCTAGCCAATAAGATGCGCGCCTATACTCTCCAGGACGACGGTCTCGACACCATGGACGCCAACATGATGCTCGGGTTCGACGATGACGAACGCAATTATGGAGTCGCCGCGCGAATGCTGCAGATGATCGGCATAACGCGAGTGCAGTTGCTGACCAACAATCCCGGCAAGCTGGAGGCGCTGTCGGATGGCGGGGTCGAAGTGTGCGCGCGCATTCCTCTGATTACCGAGATCAATCCAGAGAACCGCCGATATCTTGCGACCAAGGCGGCGCGCGCCGGCCATTGGCTCGATGACATGCTGACGGAAGGCGATGTCGCGGGCGCCCCGACGGAATCGTGAGCGGCGCCTGCCCGTCGCGGCGCGTGACCGCCGGGTACAAATTTCAGTGCGCGCGTGTGATCAGGGAAACGCCGCGTGCGGCATTTTAGTCAACACCAGCGGTGCATGCACCATTGGTGCGACCACTCGCTCTGGCGCGGATGAGGGCGGGGCACCCAGCGCGCCCGGCTCGTCGGATGTCGTTTCGAGATGCTCGCGCGCCATCAACAGACGCGGAATCTCGGCTGGGGGCAGGGTCACGTCGGGCACGACGTCGAAGCTCTTCTTTGGCGTCCCCAGCGATGCGGTAGTTTTGGGCGCTAGCCACGGCGTCGGCGCCTCCTCCGAATAAGAGAAACTGTCGCGGCTGGGTGCTGACAGCTGCGCCCCTTTGAACGCTGCCGAGAATTGGTGACCTTCTTCCGGTGACTGCAACCAGGGCGAAGCAGCCGGTAACGTAATTTCGCCCCGGGCAGCGATATGCACCCGCCGTGGCGCACCCGACTGCGGCAGCGCGACCGGAATCTCGGCAAAACCGAAATCATCGGGATTCGGCGCCGGCAGCTCCGGTCCAACTTCCGGGTAGCTCACTGCCTCGGGCCAAAGGTGATGCCCGCGCCGCAGCCATTCGCTGGGCTCCGTCGGAGTCTTGGGCTGATTGGCCGTTGCGGGGACCACGTGGACGATGTGATAGCCCCGCCTCTTGAGTTCCTTCAGAAGTACGGGCAGGGCTTCCACCGTGCGCTCGTGGATATCGTGCAGCAGGAGAACGCCTCGATGGTGTGCCTCGATGCGTTGCAGCGCACGGCGCAGAACCTCGGCCGAACTGATCCGCAACCAATCATCTGCCGGAAAATCGATGCTCCACACCATCAGGTGCTCGCTGGCGAGATAGTGTTCGACACCATCGGCACGCAGCAGGCCAGGGATGCGGAAGAAGGGCGCAGGAGGTTCTCCCAACGCCGCGGTGACCGATGCGATTCCCTGATTGATCTCCTGGGCGGCACGATCGACTGACATTTTATGGAATTTCAGCGGGTGGCTCTCGCTGTGGGTGCCGATGGTGTGACCGGCCTCATGAATCTGCCGAACCGTGTTCGGAAAGGTGTGGGCCATTCGGCCAACCAGGAAAAAGGTCGCCTTGACGCATTCCGAAGCGAGGGTTTCCAGTACCCGGGTGGTATGGGGCGGTAGCGGCCCATCGTCGAAGGTGAGCACAACTTCGTGATCCTGGAGCGGCAGGCTTTCGGCGTACTGCATCGAGCCGATTTGGGGATGCTCTGTGGGGTCGACCACAATGGTTCGACTGGTACCGATCGCGTCCGGATTTGGGCACTCGGCAGCCTGCGCCGCCGCGGCCCACAGCAACATCGTGCCGATGGCTAAATTGATTTCGCGCATCCCGCTTCCTTTGCGCCAAGCTCGCGCAGTCCCCGCCAGCACTCTCTGTCCCGTATTCCTACGACACTTTCACAGCAAACGACTTTCGTGGCTAATTGGTTAATTTTCGATGGCTGCGCCGTGGTCATTTTGCGGCCCACGCTGAACGCCACCCGCAACCACGTGCACCACCCGATACCCTTCCGTTTTCAGCGCCTGCAAAAAGTCCGGAAGCATCGCGGCGGTCTGCTGTTTCGTGTCATGCAGTAGCACGATTCCCCCTCCCGCCGAAGCAACGCGCGTCATCAATAGGCGCAATTCAACTTTTGGTTCCATCCTGTTCCAGTCGCTCGCCCAAAAGTCGGCGCCGAACACGGCGACGTTTCGTGCCTCGAGCCGAGCCAACAATGCCGGAGTGGAGGCAAAGCCCGGGAAGCGGAAAAACGGCGCCGGCGCAACCTGCCGCTCCGAGCGACGACCCTGCAAGGCAGCCGTCAGTGCGGCGAAGCCGTGATCGATCTCGGCAACGGCTGCAGCTTCGTCCAAGTGATCGAGCAAGGGATGGCCGTAGCTGTGCGATCCAACGGTATGGCCTTCGGCGACCTCGCGCCACGCGAGATCGGCGTGAGCGGCGGCATTGCGTCCGATCAGGAAGAAGCTCGCCCGCACACATTCGCGCCGGAGAACGTCGAGGACTGCCTCGGTGGTGCCGGGATGCGGCCCGTCATCGAAGGTGAGCACCACCTCCTTCTTTTCAAGCGGCAATGTCTCCGGAAACTGCTTGCGCCCGACCCGGGGCGTCGTTGCCGCGGTTACTTCGAGAACGCGCGAGGTCCCAAGCGCGGATGGATTGCCGGCGCACGCGGCTGGCGCCAACTGTGCGGGTGCCGAACCGAGGAAGGCAAATTGGCTGGCGACCCCGAGAAGGAGGGCCATTGTGGCAGCGCCGTTCACGAGGTGCTTCTGCATTTCACGATCGTGTAATTGGTCGGCTCACCGCGGGCGAAAGGCGCGATGGGACGTGCGGAACCGGCTTGGGGCAAGACAGCGCGAGGTTGACGCGCGTATTCCCGTGACTACGTTGCGGCCAGACGGCTGCGCGACACCGTTTTTGGCCCTTGCGTCACGCCTGTCATTGCTCGCGCAGTCACAGCGACTGACGCGAAGAAAGCTGGCGCATGATCCCGAACGTCTGGACCGGCCTCGATTTCGGTCTCGGAGAGGATCTCGACCGGCTCCGGGGCAGCGTGTCCGCTTTTGCGCGCGACCGGATCGCTCCGCGCGCGGAGGAAATTGATCGCACCAACGTCTTTCCACAAGATTTGTGGCCGCAACTGGGCGCCCTTGGCCTGCTCGGCATTACTGTCGAGGAGGAATTTGGCGGTGCCGGCTTGGGCTATCTCGCTCATTGCGTGGCGATGGAGGAAGTGTCGCGGGCATCTCCCTCGGTCGGCCTATCCTATGCCGCGCATTCCAATCTCTGCGTCAACCAGCTTCGTCGCAACGGCACCGAGGAACAGAAGCGGCGCTATCTTCCCGCACTGATCTCCGGCGCCCAGGTCGGCGCGCTTGCCATGTCGGAGGCCAATGCCGGCTCCGACGTAGTGTCGATGCGGACGCGCGCCGAACGCCGCGCCGACCGCTTCGTCTTGAATGGCGCCAAGATGTGGATCACCAACGGTCCCGTCGCCGATGTCGTCATCACCTATGCCAAGACCGATCCCCCGGCCGGCGCGCGCGGGATTACGGCCTTCATCGTCGAGCGCGGCTTTGGCGGGTTCGCCCCGGCGCAAAAACTCGACAAATTCGGTATGCGCGGCTCCGATACCTGCGAACTCGTCTTTACCGATTGCGAAGTGCCGGCCGAAAACGTGCTCGGCGCCGTCGGCGGTGGCGTAAATGTGCTGATGTCCGGGTTGGATTACGAGCGCCTCGTCCTCGCTGCCGGGCCGCTGGGCATCATGCAAGCCTGCCTCGACCTCGTCGTCCCCTATGTGCACCAGCGCCAGCAGTTCGGGCGTCCGATCGGGGAGTTCCAGCTGATTCAGGCCAAGCTCGCCGACATGTACGTCACCGCCAGCGCGGCGCGGTCTTATGTCTATGCCGTTGCCCGCGCGGCCGACGAGCAGCGGATCAGCAGGGAGGACGCTGCCGGGACGATCCTTTATGCGGCAGAGCGGGCAACCTGGATGGCGCTGGAGACGATCCAATGCCTTGGCGGCATGGGTTACATCAACGAAATACCCGCGGGGCGCCTGCTGCGTGATGCCAAGCTTTACGAGATCGGCGCCGGTACCAGCGAAATCCGCCGCATGCTGATCGGCCGCGAGATTTTTGAGAAAACGCGGTAGTTCAGCTTGCCTCTCACGGACCATCGAGGCCCAGTGTCCCGGATCAACCGTGTGATAAAACAGATGAGGAAGCGGAAGAGTGTTATGGCCAAAAAGGACCATAGGAGCATATCGCGAGTGGCCGTTGATCCTTCTTTGCTTGAGTGGGCCGAATTTTGGTATCCCGTTTCGTGGAAGGGCGTGCTGGCAGGGGGATTGATTACCGCCATAGGTGCGTGCGCCACGATTGCTTTCCTATTGTTGCAGTGGCGGACGACGACCCTTCGGGAGGAGCAATCCGATTGGCGCACCTCCGTATTAGAAGCCGAGACGGCTAGTACCTCTGCACAGAGGATATGACGGGTTGGAGCTTTGGGAGAAGTTCTGGATCGACGCGAAGGTGGATGCTTCGCGCCTTGCCGGGGATACGCGTGATAAGGCCCTGGCGTTCGAGAGTTAGCACCATCTGGTGGACGGTGGGCGGGGTGACGGCGAAGAACCGTTGGATATCGGCTTCGGCGGGCGATCGGCCGATGACGAGGGTATAAGCGTGAATGAAGGCCAGATACTGGCCTTGCTTGTCGGTGAAGCGAGGGGGCGCGGAATCCACGCCACATAGATTGATTCAACTGGGCCTCGAATCACAAGGAGGCCCTGATGAATATCCGCTATCGCGTTGATCTGACCGGCGAGGAGCGTGAGGACCTTAAGCGGATGCTGGGCGCCGGCACATGTTCGGCTCGGAAATTGAAGCGGGCGCAAATCCTTCTGGCGGCCGATGCCGGCGCCAGCGATGAGGTGATCGAACGTACGATCGTGGTGGGTGGATCGACGGTTTATCGCACCAAGCGCCGATTTGTGGAGTGTGGCCTTGAAGCCGCCTTGAGCGAGGAGCCGCGATGTGGCGCCGAGCGCAAACTCACCGGCAGGGACGAAGCGCTCTTGGTCGCAACGGCCTGCTCGAAGCCGCCGGCCGGGCGCAGTCGTTGGACGCTGGAACTTCTGGCTGGCGAGATGGTCAAGCTGACGGCCCACAAGGGGCTTTCCCGCGAGACGGTTCGACGCCGCCTTGCGGAAAACGATCTCAAGCCCTGGCGCAAGGACATGTGGTGCATTCCCACGGTTGATGCCGAATATGTGGCGCGGATGGAGGATGTGCTGGACCTCTACAACGAGGAAGCGGATCCCAAGCGTCCGGTCGTCTGTTTTGACGAAAGTCCAACTCAGCTCATCGGCGAAGTGCGCGAGCCAATCCCGGCCAAGCCGGGACAATTGGAGCGCTTCGACTGCGAATACCGGCGCAATGGCACGGCCAATCTCTTCGTCTTCCTCGACGCCCATAAATCCTGGCGCAAGGTGAAGGTCACAGACCGACGCGCGGCAGAGGACTTCGCAAACTGCATGCGCGATCTGGTCGACGTGCACTTTCCCAAGGCCGACAAAATCCGGGTCGTGCTGGACAATTTGTCGACCCACTCTGCGAGCGCGCTCTACCAAACCTTTCCAGCGCCGGAAGCGCGGCGTATCCTACGCCGCCTCGAATTCCATCCCACCCCCAGGCACGCAAGCTGGCTCAACATGGTCGAAATCGAAATCGGCGTCCTTCGCAGCCAGTGCCTCGACCGTCGCATCGACAATCGTGAATTGCTTGCCTTCGAGATCGCCGCGTGGGAGCGCCAAAGAAACAAAAGCGGTGCACGAATAAATTGGATGTTCACGCCAGAAAAAGCGCGCGCCAAAATGGCCCGCGCCTACCCAGCCCCACTCAACGAGTCATAACCCCTGTGCAGAGGTACTAGGGCGGAGGCGGAACTTGGGACCGCGCAAGCCGATATTGCCAAATGAAATGCAGAGATCGAAGAGGCCCGAGCTCGGCAAAAGGAAGCGGAACTAAGTCTGGAGCAGCTACGTGAGCGACTAAGACAACGCCATATCAATGGCGAACGATTCCTGAAGAGTTTGGAAGGTAAGCCTAAGGCGCCAGTCGAGATTCTTTTCAAAAGAGATGACGGAGAGGCTTTCCAGCTTGCCTTGGAAATTCGTGATTGGCTCCGTCGCGCAACTTGGTCGGTAGAGGAGCCGCGCCCAATTTCACGATCTGACTTGGCCCTCCGGTTGGCGGAATTGGTCCCTATGACTATGGCCGCCGGTGGACAGCCGCAAGGAGTTTCCGTCTTTATGCGTGCTGAAACTCAGGACGATTTTGCGAGGGAATCTGAGAAAAACCCACTGGACCCCCATGAGCCGATCGACACACCAAGAAAGGCGTTGTCAAAAGCTCTGTTGAACTCCTTAGGCACCATTTCCGGTGGCATGTCCGGAGAAAATGGCAGACCCGGCGTTCTGCGCGTCATAGTTGGCCAGAAGCCCGCCTTGAATTAAACACTCGCCGCGCACACCCACAGAAGGTGGGAAGCGCCCGCTCCGCCGTCCTGTGGGTCCTATGCTATAATGCCGAAGCGGCACGCACTTTGACCGCGGGGTGTCTGCGCGCTAACCAGCGCGGCGGTTCTCCATTCTCCATTCGGCATCGCCATTCACCATACGGGCAGTTCACGGGCTTTCATTGTGCTTCCGCTGGTATTCTGCGCCAACAATGGTGCGGTACGCGGATGGACGAGAAGCGCCGAAACTTCATTGCCGCGACTGGCGTCCTCTCGGCATGGGGTGCCGCCGCCGCCAGCGGTCCGCAAGGAGCGTTCGCCGCCCCCGCCTCAATGCCAATTTCGGCATTCGGTCTCGACGCAACCCAATTCGGCGTTCGCCCCGGCAGCCCTGATGACCAGAGTGCGGCCTTGCAGCGCGCCATCGAGCGCGCCGCCGGAAACCGCGTGCCGCTCGCCTTGCCTCCTGGGGTTTATCGTGCCGGCGCGCTGCGGCTGCCGTCCGGCTCTCATCTGCTCGGCGTCCGCGGCGCGACACGCCTCGTCTTCACCGGCGGCCCGTCGCTCGTCAGTGCGTTCCATGCCGAGCACGTCGCGCTCACCGGCCTCACCTTGGACGGGGATGGGCGCCCGCTGCCGCCCAACCAGGGCCTTGTTCACATCGAATTGACCACCGACATGCGCGTTGCGGATTGCTCGATCGTCGCGTCCGGCCGGCACGGCATCCGGCTCGCGGCCGCTGCCGGAGAGGTGACGCGATCGCTGATCAGCCGCGCCGCGGACATGGCGGTGCTGTCTTCCGATGCCGGCGGACTTGCGATCAGCGGCAATTTCATTTCCGAGTCCGGAAATGCGGGCATCGTCGTCATTCGCAGCGAACGCGGTCCCGACGGCACCCTGGTGACCGACAACCGCATCGAAGACACCCATAACCGCGACGGCGGCTCCGGTCAGTTCGGCAATGCGATCAATGCCTTCCGCGCCGACGACGTGATCATCCGCAACAACGTGATCCGCCGTTGCGCCTTTTCCGGCGTGCGCGGCAACTCGGCCTCTGCAATTCAAATCATCGGCAACGTCGTTCGTGACGCCGGCGAGGTCGCGCTTTATTCCGAATTCGCCTTCGAGGGCGCGATCGTCGCCAACAACATCGTCGACGGCGCGGTGACCGGACTTTCGATCGCCAATTTCAACGAGGGCGGCCGCCTCGCCACCGTCCACGGGAATATCTTCCGCAACCTAGCACCGCGCCATCCCGATGCCGATGCGGACGGACTGCCCGGCACCGGGATTTATGTCGAGGCGGACACCGCCGTGACCGGCAATGTCGTAGAAAATGCCCACACCGCGGGGATTGCGATCGGATGGGGGCCTTATCTGCGCGACGTGGCAGTGACTGGGAATGTGATCCGGCGTGCCCCGATCGCCGTCGCCGTATCGGTCGTGCCCGGCGCCGGGCCGGCCCTCATCGCCACCAACATCGTGACCGATTTCGTGCGCGGAGCAATCATCGGTATGGATCACGCTCGGCCGGTGACGACGGAGCTCGCCGGAGACGGCGCGCGGAGGTACGCCCACCTTTCCATCACCGGCAATCGACTCGGCTGATTGCGGCCAAAGCTGACTCTTCGCTGCATCGAGATATTGCGATGCAGCAAGGCTAAATCATCAAACTTTCATTCATGTGCCTTGCTCGCGCCTTAGGTGAGCGATACGGTCATTGTTGGGGAGGGAGGGCATCGGAGGACGGCCACATGAGATTTCATGGGACGACACCGGCGTTCTCGATTGGGTCAAACAGTTTCATGCGTTCATACTGCCCCGAATGCCATGATCTGATGGTGTCCGCATCGAAGTCGCAGCATGTGAATGCGGACGTCGTGCGTCATTGGTGGAGCTGCGAGTCCTGCGGCCATGAATTCCGCACGACCGTGGAGTTGCCGCCCTTGCGGGTCGAGGCCATCGAGGCAGCGCTGACCTAGAGCGGGATGCGTTCAGGTTGAAAAGCCTCCCGCGCGATTATCATTGATTTTGCGTGATCTTGCCCGAAAAGTCTGCAACTTTACGGGATCATGCGCTAAGCGACCCAGGCTGATGGGACGCCGCCGCGTCATCGTAATATTGCGAGTTCAATACCGTGAATTCGGCGCGACGCAGCCGTGACGAACCACAGTGTCGCGCGAGGTCGGTGGGCCGCAGGGCGCATGAGATACTGACGATACGACGCTTTGCATAAAATGCGCGCGTCAAACGTCGACCAGGACGTCATCGCCCTCGATGCGGCACGGGAACGTCTTGACCGCAACATAGGCGGGGGGTGTCACCGCCTCGCCCGTCTTGACGTTGAACATGGCTTGGTGAATCGGGCACTCGATGCAGTCCCCCTCCAGATAGCCTTCGGATAGCCGTGCGTAGGCGTGCGTGCAGGTGTTATGAGTGGCGTAGACATTGTCGTCGACCCAATACAGCGCGATATCCTCACCGCCGATTTCGGCGTCCATCACGCCGCGCTCTTTGACTTCGGCCACCGCGGCCGCCCGCATCCAAGCCATTTTATCAAACCCCTCCAAAACAACTCCGTTGCCGGCCGCGCGGACCCGCGCGAGGCCGCCATTGCGGCAAGGAAAATCGGTTATCCCGTTTTGCCTCTGGCGCAGCCAGTTGCGCGCTCCACGGGAACGGGTGGGCGGCGACAATAAACGAGGCCTCCGCGTTGGCAAACTGTGTCCGGCCGCATAGGCGGACTCCCCCCGGAGGCTATCCCGCGCGCAGGCCGTCACCCTCCCGGAGACGCGGTTGCGGCCGGCAGTGGCAAAAAGCGGGGGAGGCACCAAGACAGGCGCGACAAAACGGCGCGGAATGCGTAGTGTTGCCGCAGTGCGAGGTCTGATTGGGGCGCCCTCGCCTCGAGGGTACCCGCGAAGATAACTGCTCGATACTGGCAGCAATCAGCAGCTTGGTGCCGCGAACTGCCTTAAGAATGATTCAGTTATTTTCGCGGGTATTCTAAGTGTTGCGGCTTTGCTCCAGCAGCATCGGGACGCGATTGCATGTCTGCTAGCCTTCTGACCAAGCGGCGGTTTGCGCCCCTGTTCTGGTGCCAGTTCTTCAGCGCGTTCAATGACAACTTTCTCAAGAACGCGCTTATCTTCCTCATCCTCTTCAAGTGGGCGGGGCCGGATTCGGAATCGCTGATCACCTTGTGTGGCGCGATCTTCATTTTCCCGTTCTTTATTCTTTCGGCACTCGGCGGAGAGATCGCCGACCGCTATGACAAGGCCTTTGTTGCGCAGCGGTTGAAGCTCGCCGAAATCGCCGTCGCGGCCATCGCTGTCGTTGGGTTCCATTACGATTCCCCGACGCTGCTGTTTGCGGCGCTGTTTCTGATCGGCGTCATTGCGGCGCTGTTCGGCCCGATCAAATACGGGATTCTGCCGGATCATCTCGCCGAATCCGAATTGCCGGCCGGCAATGCGCTGGTGGAGAGCGCAACTTTCATCGCCATCCTGGCTGGCACCATGGCCGCCGGTTACAACGCAAAGAATGGCGGCGACCCCGCCACCTTGTCCGGCGTGATGATGGCGTTTGCGATTGCCTGCTGGGCTTCGGCGCAGTTCATCCCGCCGACCGGCGAGGGCGCGCCGGACCTCATCATCGATTACAACATCGCACGCTCGACCGCGGCGCTGCTGCGCGATCTCTATAGCGATTCCCGCCTATGGTGGGGCGCGCTCGTCGTCAGCTGGTTCTGGCTGGTCGGCGCCGTGGTGATGTCGCTGTTGCCGCCGATGGTGAAAGACGTGCTCGGGGGCGGGGAGACGGTGTTTCCGGCTTTCCTTGCGGTGTTCTCGGTGGCGATCGCTGTCGGGTCGGGCCTCGCCTCCTGGTTGGCCAGCGGCCGAATCGTGCTGATCCCGACCGTCTTCGGCGCCATCCTGATCGGCATTTTTGCCCTCGACCTCGGTTGGCTGACGAGCGGAATGGCGGCGACCGTCGTCGGCCGCAGCGCCGGCGATGTCTTCAGGACCGCGATGGGCATCCACGTCGCGGTCGACCTTGTCGGCCTCGCCGTTGGCGGCGGCCTTTTCATCGTACCCGCCTTCTCCGCGGTGCAGTCCTGGGCCGGACCGGACCACCGTGCCCGCGTCGTCGCCGCCGTGAACGTGCTTAATGCCGCCTTCATGACCGCGGCAGGATTGGGCGTCGCGGTGCTGCAGAATTACGGTGTCTCCATCAGCGCGCTCCTCATCGCGATCGGCCTCTCCAACTTCGTCGCTGCCGTCCTCATTGCCCGCACGATGCCGGCGAGCGCGATGCACGACCTGCTTTCCGTCGTGTTCCGGGCGCTTTACCGGATCGAGATCAACGGCATCGAGAACGTCGCCAAGGCGGGACCGAACGCCATTATCGCCATCAATCATGTGAGCTTCCTCGATGCGGCGGTGGCGCTCTCATTCCTGGAGCGGGATCCGGTATTTGCCGTCGACAGCGACATTGCGCGACTATGGTGGGTCAGGCCGTTCATGAAGCTGACCCGCGCGATGCCTCTCGACCCGACACGACCGCTCGCGACGCGTACGCTCATCAACGCGGTGAAGGCCGGCGCCCCTTTGATCATCTTCCCCGAAGGCCGGATCACGGTCACCGGCAGCCTCATGAAGGTCTATGACGGCGCGGCGATGATCGCCGACAAAACCCAGGCCATGCTGGTGCCGGTGCGCATCAAGGGACTGGAGAAGACCCATTTCTCCCGTCTCGACCGCAGCCAGGTCCGGCGTCGCCTGGCCCCGAAGGTCACCGTCGACATTTTGGAGCCGGTCAGGCTTGCGGTGGACCCATCGTTGCGCGGCAAGCGGCGACGCGTCGCCGCGGGCGCCATGCTCTACACCGTGATGTCCGACCTGATCTATCGGACCACCTCGACCGACCGCACCATCATCCAGGCCGTCATCGCCGCGGCTGCCGACAACGGCAAGCACCATGTTGCCATCGAGGACCCGGTGGCCGGCGATCTCAGCTATGGCCGCCTGCTGCTGGGTTCGGCGGTTCTTGGCCGAAGACTGTCTCGGCTCGGCGCGCCGGGCGACGCCGTCGCGGTGATGCTGCCCAATGCGAATGGTGCCGCGGTCACCGTGCTGGCGCTGATGTCGGCGGGCCTGGTCCCGGCGATGATCAATTTCAGCGCCGGCACCATGAATATCCGCGCCTCGCTCAAGGCGGCCGTTGTCAAGCATATGCTGACGTCCCGCCTGTTCGTAGAGCGCGCGCACCTCGACAGGATCATCGCCGCGATCCCCGCCGACGTGACGGTGACCTATCTTGAAGACGTGCGCGCCAGTATCGGCCTGTTTGACAAGCTGCGCGGGTTCATCGATGCCAGACGACCGCTGACGCCCCGCGCGGCCGATGATGCCGCGGTCATCCTGTTTACCTCAGGGTCGGAGGGAACCCCGAAGGGCGTCGTCCTCTCCCATCGCAATATGCTCGCCAATGCGGCGCAAGCGCGGGCCCGGATCGACTTCGGCCGCACCGACAAAGTCTTCAACGTCCTGCCGCTGTTTCATTCCTTTGGGCTGACCGTCGGCTTCGTCCTGCCCTTGGTCTCCGGAGTCCAAGTCTATCTTTATCCGTCGCCGCTGCATTACCGGATCATCCCGGAATTGGTCTACAGCACCAATTCGACGATCCTGTTCGGGACCGATACCTTCCTTGCCGGTTACGCGCGCTCGGCGCATGCATACGATTTCCGCTCGCTGCGCTATATCCTTGCCGGCGCTGAACCGGTGAAGGAGACCACGCGGCGGCTGTACATGGAGAAATTCGGCCAGCGGATTCTCGAAGGTTACGGCGTTACCGAGACGGCGCCTGCGCTCGCGCTGAATACGCCGATGTTCAACAAGTTTGGCACCGTCGGTCGCCTATTGCCCGGCATGGAAGCGCGGCTCGAACCGGTCGAGGGGGTGGACGAAGGGGGCCGGCTGTTTGCGCGTGGGCCCAACGTGATGCTCGGCTATCTCAGGGTCGAAAATCCCGGCGTGCTTGAACCTCCGGCTGACGGGTGGCACGACACCGGTGATATTGTCGCCATCGATGCCGAAGGCTTCATCGCGATCCGCGGGCGCGCCAAGCGCTTTGCCAAGATCGGGGGCGAAATGATCTCGCTTGCAGCCGTCGAGGCGCTGGCGGCCGAATTGTGGCCCGACGCCCTTTCCGGCGCGGCGACGGCGCCCGATCCCCGCAAAGGCGAGCGCCTTGTGCTGGTCACCACCAAGAACGATCCCAAGCGTTCCGATTTCCTCGCCTTCGCCCGCGCGCATGGCGCCTCGGAAATGATGGTACCGACGGAAGTGCTGATCCTGGACAAACTGCCGACGCTCGGCTCCGGCAAGGTCGACAATGTCGCGCTGACCGCCTTCGTGCGCGAGCGCGTCAAGCTCGAGGGCGCGGCGTGATCTCCGTGGTCACCGGTGGACAGACGCCGGCGCGATGAGTTGCAATCGTGGCAGGGCCGTCCTCTTCGGTCGGCCCTGCTGAATTGACCTGACGCAAAGACGATCTTCGGTTCAATTGGCGACGGACTTGGACGTGGTCGCAGGCTTCGCCGAGGCGCGTTTACCGGTCGTGTTGGCGTCCGTGTGTCGAGCGCCGGAGTTGCCGGCTTTGCCGACCTTGACCGCGGCACTGCCCTTCCCGCCCTTCATGTGATGGGCGTATTTCGCCGGCTTGCCATACCTGGCATGTTTGACGTGCGTGGATATCCTGGCAACGTGATGATGCCCCCGATGCCTGACGGCGACCGTCGCGGTCTTTTTCACGACGGGCGTTTGCGTGGTCGTCGTGGCCTGCGCCTGGGGTTTGGCGGGCGGAGGCGTCGTCCCGTTCTGTGAGAAAGCGGGTGCGGCGAGAGCCGCGGTGGTTACGAGTGCAATTGCAAATTTGCGGAGCATGGCTTTGTCCTCTGCTGCGAGTTTCAGGCGCCGTTGTGGTCGCCCTTCGGTCTCTGATCGGCTCGCGACCGATCTTGTCGCCATCATAGGTTTGGCAACTGAACTCGCCCTGAAGACCGTCGCACCGAGCCGTTCATCTCGCTGAACTGACGATGACGCCGGCGTTACGCGGCGTTCATCTGCTCAAAGCGAACGCCTGCCATGACGAGGCGCAGCGATTTCCGTTCACCTATCAAGCGGAGCGGTCACAAGGCTTGCGTCAGCCCCCGTCGGCAAGTTTTGCGTCAGGAATGGTCTCGGCAAGTATCCAGGAGAAATATCGCTGGTCGACGCTCTCGATCGGCAGCACCAGGATCGCCGGCGTGTCGTAGGGATGCGTTTCCTTGACCCGGGCGCGCACCTGTTCGGCGAGTGACGCGCGGGTCTTGATGATCATGACCGCTTCGGTGCCGCGTTCGATCGTACCCTGCCAGCGGTAGATCGACACCATTCCCGGAAGAATGTTGACGCAAGCGGCAAGGCCCGCGCCGACAAGGGTATTGCCGGCCTTTTCAGCCTCGGCAACAGAAGGATAGGTCGTATAGACGAAAACCGCGCGCTCCATTTCGCACCTGATGGATTGAAGCCTGAGCCACTGCGATTGCCACCACGAGACTTGCCCAGAAGGCGGCGTGCGCAGGCTCGGCGGGACGATCGGCGCATCCTTTGACGCCCGCGGCGTCTGCGAGGTTTTCACGTTCCGCATAGTGGCGCTGCCGTCAAGTTGGCGACATAGGACCGGAACTTTGAGAGATTGTGGTCCCGCATTTGAGAATGACATCGCTTTCGATTTCCCCTGTCGAGGGAGGATTGCGTTTCCTGCATGGCTCTGGCAAAAACCAGTCGCCGCCATACTTGCCCCTTCGCAGCACGTGAAGCGAAATGTCCAGGACAATCCACGCCAAGCTCGTCATCGTTGGCTCTGGCCCTGCCGGCTACACGGCCGCGATCTATGCGGCACGCGCCATGCTGGAGCCCGTTTTGATCCAAGGCGTGCAGC
Organism: uncultured Alphaproteobacteria bacterium; assembly: GCA_963844635.1. Classification (GTDB taxonomy): domain Bacteria; phylum Pseudomonadota; class Alphaproteobacteria; order Rhizobiales; family Xanthobacteraceae; genus JAJPKK01. Next base: position 702,612 of record CAWJPD010000002.1, on the reverse strand, counting down.
CGGGCGGGCAGCTCACCATCACGACGGACGTGGAGAATTACCCGGGCTATGCCGATGTGATCCAGGGTCCGTGGCTCATGGAGCAGATGGAAAAGCAGGCGGTTCACGTCGGCACCCGGCTGGTGATGGACCATGTCAAGGACGCAGACCTCGCCCGGCGGCCGTTCCGCCTGACCTGCGAGTCGGGCGACATCTACGTCGCGGAGACCCTCGTCATTGCCACCGGGGCCCAGGCACGCTGGCTCGACCATCCCTCCGAACAGAGGTTCAAGGGCTATGGCGTATCGGCATGCGCCACTTGCGACGGCTTCTTCTACAAGGGTCGTGAGGTCATCGTCGTCGGCGGAGGCAACACCGCGGTGGAAGAGGCTCTCTTCCTCACCAATTTCGCAAACAAGGTCACGATCGTGCATCGCCGCGACGCTTTTCGGGCCGAGCGCATCCTTCAGGAAAGGCTGTTTCGCAACCCGAAGATCGAGGTGATCTGGAACAGCGTCGTCGAGGATATTCATGGCACCGAGAACCCGCTCAAGGTCACCTCGATCCTGCTGCGCAATGTCAAGACTGCGACGGTGACTGAGGCTCGCAGTTGGCGGCGTGTTCATTGCGATCGGTCACGCGCCGGCAACCGAGTTGTTCCTAAGCCAGCTGGAGATGAACCCCTCCGGCTACATCAAGGTCGCTCCCTATTCGACGGCAACCTCGGTCCCCGGCGTGTTCGCGGCCGGCGATGTCGCCGACGAGGTCTATCGCCAGGCCGTGACTGCGGCCGGGATGGGGTGCATGGCGGCGCTCGAAGCAGAACGGTTCCTGGCCGCGCACGAGGTGACGAGGGTCGCCGCCGCCTAGCGCCCGGAATCAGAGAAGAATGATCCACTAATGATGCCCTCCCCCTCACCCGGTCGGGCCTTTGGCCCTCCCACCCTCTCCCCCTCCCGCAAAGGTAAAAGGGGAAAATCTCAAGACTTCGGCGGGAGGGGGAGAGGGAAGAGGAAGCGCACGCGACAGCGGGCGCTACCGAGGGTGAGGGGGTGGGCAGTCTCTGACTCACACTCCTCTGATAGTCGGTACTGGGCGCGCACAACCTTAATCTCTGGGGCGGTCGCAGGTGCGATTGGTCCGCACTCACGATGAAAGGGTTTGCGTCTCGCGAATTTCACAACCATGGATTGGGATAAGCTGAAAGTCTTTCACGCCGCTGCCGAGGCCGGCAGCTTCACCCATGCCGGCGAGCAACTCGGCTTGTCGCAGTCGGCGGTGTCGCGCCAGGTCAGCGCGCTCGAACAGGAGCTTGCAGTCTCGCTGTTCCACCGCCACGCGCGCGGCCTCATCCTCACAGAACAAGGGGAGACGCTGTTTCGGACCGCAAAAGACGTATTCATGAAGCTCGAATTCGGTGCGCGCAAAGCTGACCGACAATCGCGAGCGGCCGAACGGCGACCTGAAGGTGACGGCAACTGTCGGAATCGGCGTGCATTGGCTGACGCCACGACTCGGCGAATTCGGCGACCTTTATCCCGACATCCGCCTCACCTTGATCACGACCGATGAGGAGCTCGATCTCGCCATGCGCGAGGCCGATGTCGCGATCCGCCTGCGCCAGCCGACGCAACCGGACCTGATCCAGCGCAAGCTGTTCTCGGTCCATGTCCATGCCTACGCGTCACCCGAATATTTGAAGCGCTTCGGCACGCCGCGCTCCCACGAGGAACTCGACAAGCACCGTCTTCTTCTACTTGGCGGGCACGTACCGAATTATTTGCAGAACACCAAGTGGCTGGTCGATGTCGGGCGCAACGGCAAAGGGCCGCGCCCGCCCTATCTCGTCATCAACAATATCATCGGTATTTTGCGGGCCTGCCAGGCGAGCCTCGGCATTGCCATGCTGCCCGACTACATCGTCGAAGAGGATGGCGGTCTGGTGCAGCTGTTCGGCGACGCCGAGGCGCTCGCGCTGGATGCCTACTTCGTCTACCCGGAAGAACTGAAGTCGGTGGCGCGGGTGCAAGCCTTCCGTGATTTTCTGGTGAGCAAGGCGCAGCGCTGGAATTATTAGCGCATGATCCCGTAAAGTTGCAGACTTTTCGGACAAGATCATGCGCAAAATCAACACGCATCCGTCGTCGAGCGCAGTCCGCGATGGGTGCGCAGAACATAATCGAGCGGGAGGCGATTTAACCTGAACGCATACCGCTGTAGAACAGTGCCAATCGGCTTTGATCGCCGGATTCGGTCCTATAATCTCATCTCACCGGCGACGATGCGGGCTACAGCTCCGGCCGAGTGGCACGTAGATGCGGGAGCAGGGATTAGAGCGGTTCATATTTTGACGGAAGCATATCCCGCATTGGCGAAGTAGTTGTTGCACTCGTCGGGTTCGATAGCTTCGACGAGGGTGCCGATGTGGCGCCAAGTATCGGCGATGGTTCGTTTCTGCGCATTTCGCATCCAGTGTTTGATCTTGGCGAAGGCCTGCTCGATGGGATTAAGATCGGGCGAGTAAGGCGGCAGGTACCAGAGCCTTGCGCCGGCGGCACGGATGATGCGGCGGAGCGCAGCCGACTTGTGACTGCCGAGATTGTCCATGATGACGATGTCGCCGGGCCGGAGCACAGGAACCAGTTGCTGCTCGACATAGGCTCGAAAGCATTCGCCGTTGATCGGTCCATCGAAGACCGATGGGGCTGTGAAGCGATCGCAGCGCAATGCGCCAAGGAAGGTCAGCGTGCGCCAATGGCCTTGCGGTACGAAGCCTCGCAGCCGCTTACCCTTGGCTCCCCAGCCGCGCAGCGGAGCCATGTTGGTCTTGATCCAGGTCTCGTCGATGAAGACCAGGCGGCGGGGATCAAGGTGCGCCTGCCATGATCGCCAGCGCTGGCGCCGGCGCGCGATGTCGGAACGGCCTTGCTCAACCGCGAATAGCGTTTTTTTTGAAGCGCAGTCCCTCACGCCGCAGGAACATCCAGACCGCATTATGTGAGACCCTGACCCCGCGCGAGGCGAGTTCGCCCTTGAGCCCGTGCAGGGTCAGGTGCGGCGTCTGCCTAATCCGTTCCGCGATGAAAGGCCGATGCGGCTCCAGAATGCGCTTGCGATGTCCGCCCATTTTCCCGGGCGCTACCGAACCGGTTGCCCTGTAGCGCTGCGCCCACTTAACCACCGACGACACCGCAACACCGAATCGCGCCGCCACCGCGCGGCAGCTCGCGCCGTCCAACACCGCCGAAACCACGCGTTCACGCAGGTCGTTGGAAAGAGGTCGGGTCATTGGATGCTGCCCCCAGCCCAGCCAGCATCTTGAATTACAAAACCCGATTTGACAGAATCCCTCCCGATTCAATCAACACATGAACCGCTCTAGCGGGGCGGACCCACCCCAGGATCGGAAATAACACGCGCGGCGACGAGCCGATTCCAGACGACCAGGACCACGATGGCACCGATCGTTGCGGCGATAAATCCGGCGCCTTGATCGGCGCGGTACCACCCGACTGCCTGCCCCACGAAGGTTGCAACGAAGGCCCCGACGATGCCGAGTACGGTCGTGAGCATAAAGCCTGTCGGATTGTTGCGTCCCGGCGAAAGCATCCTCGCTACGATCCCAGCGAGGAACCCTACGATGATGATCCATATGATCCCGCTCATTTCTTCCTCGCTCGTCAGTTCAATTCCCGAAGCACTCACTTGCGGAGCAAGAACTGCTGCCCGCGAAATCAGCGCATGATCCCGTAAAGTTGCAGACTTTTCGGACAAGATCATGCGCAAAATCAACACGCATCCGTCGTCGGGCGCAGTCCGTGACGGGTGCGCAGAACATAATCGAGCGGGAGGCGATTCAAAGTGAACGCATCCCGCTCTAAAGCATATGGTTGGTTTCTTCCGGGGTCGGAAGCCGCCCGTTGGGAGTGAGCTTATCCACGGCGTTCGGTAAGTGCTGACTCAAGGCCTGAAGCAACTCATCGCGAGAGAGGCCGGTATGCGCCGACAAGGTGTTGATTATCTCAGGGCCAAGTGCCGTCCCCAAGTCGTTGGGCGAGATGGCCGCATTTGGCCCGGACCCAATCCACGAATTGGCGGTGCTGCCGAGGCCGCGCTGCTGGAATTGCTTGAGCAGATCGCCCAAACCTCTACTCAATATGCCTCCGGCCGTTCCGCCCGTCATGAGTTCCGCCAAGGCCGTTTCGTAATATATCGGCAAGAGAACCGCCGGGCACGCCAGTGTTTGAGCTTCCCGGGCTTGGATGGGTCGGGCTGCCGCCCGCCGGCTGCGAAGCGCTGACGCCCTTGATCGCCTTGTAAGCGAGCAATCCAAGTATCGCCATGGTGATCGGAGACATGCCGCCGCCCTGAGCAGGGATCGTTTGTCCTCGTGGTCCGTGCTGCATTCCATTTAGAACATCAATCAAGCCCATGCTGGCCTCCTGCTCGAACGTCGTTCAATGTCCGAAAATCCGGCAATTCGTCGGAGTCCATCAGAAAGATATGGCGCCCGTTTCCCCTTTCCAATCGCGGACCGGGGAAATTTGATGCATGGAAAAATCCCGACCCGAAGGATTGGCGTCCGGCGGTATGGCCCCGACCTCGGCACGTCGAAGGAGCAGACAAGTTTCGGCGCGTTCCCGATCGGCCGGCGGAGTGACGGATCACCCTGCTTTCTACCAAAATGTGAGTTTGAACGGGGGAAAGCGAGATCAATTAGAGCTTCGTCTCGCCGGCGACAATGCGGGCGTAGAGCGCCGGCCCGAGCGGGACGTAAGCATCGGACTCCGGGTCGAGCAGGTAGAGCGGGTCGGGGCAGCGCGCCGGGTCGTAGGCGTCTGGTCCTCCGGCCTCTTTCACCTGCTTGAAGGTTGCCGTGGTGCTGAGCTCGTTGCGCAGTCGGATCACGAGCGGATGCGCATATCCGGGCAGCCGGCGCGCGAGGTGTGTGCGCAAGGCCGATAAATCGATCGTATCCGTAGAAACAAGCTCGGCCATGCCGGCGCGCCCGTCCGCTCCCGGGACGGCCACACCGTAAACATTCGCGGCTATGATGCCGTCGAAGGCTGCCAAGGCTGCCTCCACCTCCGAGGTCGCCACGTTCTCGCCCTTCCACCGAAAAGTGTCGCCGATGCGATCGACGAAATAGAAGAAGCCGCCGGCGTCACGCCGCATCAGGTCGCCGGTGCGAAACCAGGCGTCTCCCCGTTCGAACACGTCACGCAGGATTTTCTTTTCCGTAGCGGCGGAATCGGTGTAGCCGTCAAACCGCGACGCCCGGTCCGACGCCGCTGCGCGTGCGGAGGCGATGCCGCCGATCGCCTCGCCGGTCTCATTGACACCACAGCGCTCGCAGAAGCCGTCGCCATTGCGGTATGGCGCATTGGCCGCGACATCGAATTTGACGAGTTCGATCGCGGAGCGATGCGCGAGGAACCGCGGGACGCGCCCGATTGCGCCCGGTTTCCCCTCGACGTTGAACAGCGAAATATTCGCCTCCGTCGCCGCGTAGAATTCGAGGATGCGGGGAATTCGGAAGCGGTCCTGAAAGGCCTCCCAGATGTCCGCGCGCAAGCCGTTGCCACAGCATAGGCGCAGCCGGTGCTCGGCTTCGCGGGGATGCGCCGGCGCCTTGACGAGGTAGCGGCAAAGTTCACCGATATACTGAAACAGCGTGCATTCGTATTCGCTGATATCATCCCAGAAGCGACGCGCCGAAAACCGCTCGCGAATGACGACCGACCCGCCGTTCACCAGCACCGCCCCGGTCGCGACCGCGCCGCCAATGCTGTGATACATCGGCAGGCAATTATACATGCGGTCGGCCGGCCCGGTTGCCATCATGCCGGCAAACCAGTGCGTCCACATCATCAGGCGGAAATGGCTTACCTTGGCCGCTTTGGGCAGACCAGTGGTGCCGGAGGTGTAAACATAGAGGGCGAGGTCGTCGATGCTGACCTCCCGACGCTCGGCAGCAGTGAGCTTTTGGGTGGAAATGTCGCTGAGCGCCATTTCGAGGTTCGCAAATTGCGAAGGTCCGAATGTCCAGATTTGCGTCGGTAGCGGCATCGACAGCAGCGGCAAAGCATCAGAAAGCACGTCGAGGAGTTCCGGCGCGACGACGATGTGTTTCGGCCGGACAATGCCGATCGCGTGAGCAAGCGAAGGCCCGACGAGCCGCGTATTGACGAGCGCCGCCACCGCGCCGACACGGATGATTCCGAGCCAGACCGCCATGTATTGGGGGCTGTTGGGCATCATCAAGCACACCGCGTCGCCGCGCCCAAGGCCGCACGCAAGCGCCCAACGAGCGTAGCGGTTCGATTGCTCCGCGAGACCGCAAAAGCTCATCGTCTGCTGTTCGAAAATCAAGGCGAGCGCCGAGCCGAAGCGGTCGGCCGCACTCTCCATCACGTCGGCAAAGGTGCGATGGGGTGCTTGCGCGATCGGCGCCGTCAGTTCAAGTGCGCGCAGCCACGCATTCGTCGCTCCACTGCCTCGCCCCTGCGCCGCGGTCATGCCGCCGGATCCCGCCGCTGATTGCCCGCCCGCCATTAACGTTACCATTTGATAGTCGCGTCCGATGATTTCGTCGGGTTTATACAGGGATAAATACAAGAGCCAATTAAAATGCCGTTTCCGATATTAGCGGTTTCGGCGCCGGCTGACGTTCGCAACGGGGAGACGGCAACCGATTTTCCATTCGTCGGACCTATGCTGCGTGATCGTCGCGTCCGTCGACCCCATGCAGGTGACTTAATGCGAAGCGAGACCATCGCCGTTCATGCCGGCTACAAGCCTGAGCCGACCACGCGCGCCGTGGCGGTGCCGATCTATCAGACCGTCGCCTATGCCTTCGATTCGGCCGAGCACGGGGCCGCCTTGTTCAATCTCGAAGCGGACGGCTATCGTTATAGCCGGATCGGCAATCCAACTGTCGATGTGCTTGAGCAGCGCGTCGCCGCGCTCGAAGGCGGAGTTGGCGCGCTGTGCGTCAGCAGCGGCCAAGCGGCGCTGAATTATGCGGTGTTGAACGTGACCGCGCTCGGCACCAACATCGTTTCGGTGCCGCAGCTATACGGCACGACGCACACGCTGTTTGCCCATCTGCTGCCGAGCCAGGGCATCTGCGTGAAGTTTGCCGCCGGCGACCGACCCGCCGACATCGAGAAGGAGATCGACGATCACACCCGAGCGGTCTTTTGCGAAATGGTCGGCAATCCTGCCGGCAATATCTGCGATGTCGAAGCCGTCGCGGCGGTCGCTCATCGCCATCGCGTGCCGCTGATCGTCGATAACACCGTGGCGACGCCGATCCTGGTCAAGCCGATCGCGCACGGCGCCGACATCGTCGTACATTCGCTCACCAAGTTCATGGGGGGCCACGGCACGACGCTAGGCGGCGCAATCGTCGATGCCGGTCAATTCCCGTGGCAGGAGCACCGCGCCCGGTTCCCGATGTTCTGCGAGCCCGACCCGTCCTATCACGGCCTCGTTTACACGGACCATTTCGGTCCCGCGGCCTATGTCGCGAGGTGCCGCAGCGTTCATCAGCGCACCACCGGGGCGGTGCTGGCGCCGCTCAGCGCCTTCCTGCTGCTGCAAGGGATCGAGACGGTGGCGCTGCGCGTCGAGCGGCATGTCGAAAACGCAAGGCGGGTCGCCGAATTCTTGCGCCGCGACCGCCGGGTCGAATGGGTCAATTATGCCGGCTTCCCCGATCATCCCAGTCACGCGCTGGCGCAGAAGTATTTGGGCGGCCGCGCCTGTTCGCTGCTGACCTTCGGCGTGCGCGGCGGCTATGCCGGCGGCACGCGGTTCTATGATGCGCTGCAGCTTGTCAGCAGGCTGGTGAACATGGGCGACGCCAAGTCGCTCGCCTGCCATCCGGCCTCGACCACGCACCGACAGATGCCGCTTGAGCAACAGCGCGTCGCCGGGGTCCATCCGGAAACCATCCGCCTGAGCGTCGGCATCGAGCACATCGACGACATCCTCGCCGATCTCGATCAAGCGCTGAACGCGACCCAGTCCGTTCATCGCCAACTGGCGGCGGTGTAGGCAATCACGTGCAATCGAGGGTGTGATGCCGATCGTGATGCTGCAAGGGGCATCTGGGCGCAGCGCCTCGCTGCTTCCCGGCGTGCGGTGCGCCCCTGCTGGCCGTTGGATGCGGGCCGATGGCCTCGACATCGGCCTCGTCAACAATATGCCGGACACCGCGCTTGAGGCCACCGAACGGCAATTCGTCGGCCTCTTGGCTGCAGCGTCCGACAAGCTTCAGGTCCGCGTGCGGCTGTTCGCGCTGCCCGGGGTCCCGCGCGCGGAAGCCGCGAGCCGGTATATTGCCGGGAGCTATGCCGCTCCCTCCGAGCTTTGGGATGGGCCCCTTGACGGGCTTATCGTGACCGGCACGGAGCCGCGGCAACGCGTGCTGGCGCAAGAGCCATACTGGCCGGCATTCGCGAAACTCATCGACTGGGCCTCGCGGATGACGATTTCGACGATCTGGTCGTGCCTCGCCGCTCACGGGGCGGTCTGGCACCTTGACGGCATCGACCGTCGCCCGCTTGGGCAGAAATGCCTTGGCGTTTTTGACTGCAGCAAGATCGTAGACCATCCCATCACGCGCGAGGTCCCGGCGCGCTTCCAGGTTCCGCACTCCCGCTGGAACGATTTGCCCGAAAAGGCGCTGGCAGATGCCGGCTACGAGACTTTGTCGCGCGGCCCCGATGTCGGGGCCGACGCCTTCGTCAAGGCGTGTGGCAGCCTGTTTGTATTCCTGCAAGGTCATCCGGAGTACGAAGCATCAACATTGCTGCGGGAATACCGGCGCGATGTCGGGCGCTACCTGCGTCACGAGCGCGACGATTATCCGCATCAGCCGCGCGGCTATTTCGACCCGGCGAGTGCAAACACGCTCGACGCCTTTGCCGCTCGGGCGCAACAGATGCGCGACGCGGCGTTGCTCGAGAGCTTCCCGGCTGTCGGTATCCCGGAATTGCTGGTCAATTCCTGGCGGGCGTCGGCGGTCAGGCTCTATCGCAACTGGCTATCATTTTTGCAGGCGCGTCGGCAGGCATCGTTGGACGCGGCGCAGCCCGCAATGCCACGCCAATCCAAGGTCCGGCGCCGGCTTGAACCGCACGTGCCGCAGGCACCCGAGGCGAGCGAGGTGGGCTGACATAGACCCACCGTGGAACCACGAAAACAGCGGATCATTCCTATTGCGGGCCCGGTTATTTTCGTGGGTTCCGTTACATGCCGAATAATGCCGTCTCGGTATAGGCGAGGTCGCCGAGCCGGGGCCGCACCGGTCCCTTAAAATATTTCGGCATGAAGCCTTCGATATATCTTCCGACCAGCCCGGGGACCGGGCCATTGCTGTCGATGATGGCGACTGGGCAACCTCGCATCAGCAAATGACGACCGATCAGGCCGGCGAACCGCGCCACATCGGAAACGTCCCGGCAATAGATGAGCTGGCCGCAGGGCAGCACCTCCCTGGCGAGCCGCCGCCGAAACACGAATGGGTAGGCGCGTTCCGCCGTGACACACCAGAAGCTCAGGCAGCCATGGGCGGCGTGCTCGACAAGGAGCGCGCGCTCAAAAGGCTCGCAGGGCGCCCCGGGGTCACGGTTGCCTGCGACAAGCCTTGCGGCGATGCCGCGCGACCCGTGCTGGAGGGATGGGATGGCGACGAACAGTCCCGCGCTGTAACGCGTCCACCCCTGCGCGTCGAGGATCGGCACCGTGACCGGCGCCGGCGAGATATCGAGATAAGTCACGTCCTGGTGGCGCAACGCTCGTGCGCTCAACAACGCCGCATAGCCACGGAATCGAGGTTCCACGAACCAACTGGAAACATTGCAGCGAACGCGCGGGCTCCCCACCGTTTGGCTGCTCGATGGCGCGCGGTCAGACAATCCATTTGCCACGGCAGGCAAACGATGGAATGTCCCGTGGTCGCCATCGCCGCCCCACCGCGGCGTCGAAAAAATCATCAGCAAAACGCCGACCGGTGTGGCGCCGCTTTCCAGAAGATATCCAAATTGCGGCAGACCGGCGAAGGTCGGGCGCGCCGCCAACACGGCCATCACGTGCTGCCAGAATCGATAATCGCGGCGGGGTCCAAAGCCTTTGTCGAGGAGGCCGACCACGGCATCGACATCCGACGCCGCGATCTGGCGAACACGAATGGAAACCCCGCTTCGAGTAAGTCCGCCATTGACCATATTCGGCAAGTCAGCTTGTGCGTGCACGCCTGTCGCCTATAGGTAATTTGTGAAAAATCAATATGGGCGGGTTCAGATGTCGATCAGGTTAACGGTGATTTCAGAAATTGAAAGCATCGCCACGCAGCAGAACAAAAAGCTTCCCACGCTGAACGACGATTTGGTGCTGATGAACACCGGGCTTGATTCTCTATGTTTTGCCATTCTGGTTGCACGTCTCGAGGATCGGCTCGGTATCGATCCGTTCGCGACCGCCGATGATCTCGATTTTCCGGTGACGCTTGGCGAGTTCGTACGAATTTATGAACATGCCGTGCACTGAGCCGGTCACGCTTCGGGATTTTCTGGAGGCTGACGGCGGTCGCCGGTTCCTGCGAGGTGCCGGAACCGCCATTAGCCTTGCAGCGCTGAAACACGCCACCTGCCTGGGCGGCAAGCTGTGCGAACTTGGCGGGCGCTCCGTGCTGCTCCTCGCCCGCGATCCGTTCGCCGCCGCCCTGGCGTTGATCGAGATCGACGGAATCGCCCGGCGGATCGTGCTGTGCCCGCCCGACCTGCCGGCCGAACATATCGGCCCTGTCGCCGTGCAGGCCGAGTGTGACGCGATCGTGGATGACCGGCCGGGCGAACCGGTTCCCGGAATCGCGCCCAAGCTCACTGTCGAAACGGCGCTCGATCGCGGAGAGGAGGTGCCGGCGCGCCGGCACACGGAATGGATCCTGCTCACATCCGGCACGACTGGCGTGCCAAAACTCGTGCGCCACGATCTCGCAAGCCTCACTGCGCCCATCAAGGCCGTTGCCCAACCGCCGGTCTGGGGCACGTTCTATGACATCCGCCGCTATGGCGGGCTGCAGATCTTCCTGCGCGCGATTGTCGGCGGCGGCTCGATGGTGATGTCGAGCGCCGGAGAAGGCGTCGCGGACCATCTTCGCCGCCTTGCCGAAGCAGGCGTCACGCATCTTTCCGGGACGCCGTCGCATTGGCGCGCCGTCCTGATGAGTGGGGCCGCCTCGACGGTTACTGCGCACGAAATCCGGCTATCCGGCGAGATCGCCGATCAGACAATTCTAGACAGCCTCGCGGCCGCTTTTCCGCGCGCGCGCATTGCCCATGCTTTCGCCTCGACCGAGGCAGGCGTCGGTTTCGAAGTGGCCGACGGGCGCGAAGGCTTTCCCGCGGCGCTGATCGGTGCCGGCGGCGATGTCGACATCAAGGTCGAGAACGGCGTTCTCAAATTGCGCTCCCTGCGCACGGCATCTGGATATCTCGGCGCCGAGGCACCGCCGCTGCGCGACGACGACGGTTTCGTGGATACCGGCGATGTCGTGGAACAGCACGGCGGACGCTATCATTTTGTCGGCCGGCGCGAAGGCATCATCAATGTCGGCGGCCGCAAGGTGCACCCCGAGGAGGTGGAGGCGGCGATCAATCGTCATCCCGACGTGCGCGTCTCGCTGGTGCGCCCGCGCCGCAGCCCGATCACCGGCGCGATCGTGGTTGCCGACGTCGTGCTCAAGGACGCGGTTTCGCGCCGCTGCGCCGACCGTCCGCTCACCGAACTCGAACGCGAAATCGTGACGATGTGCCGGACGAGCCTTGCGCCTTACAAGGTTCCCGCCGCGATCCGGTTTGTGGGCGGCCTAGCAGTATCGCCGAACGGCAAGCTCGTGCGCCAGGCGGGGCGGTGATGCGCAACGTCCTTGTGACCGGCGCCAGCCGCGGCGTCGGCCTCGCCATCGCCCGCAAACTGGCCGCCGCCGGCTATGCCACGGTCGCGGTCGCCCGGAAGGAGACCAAGCAACTCGCGTCGGCGATCGAAGAGGCCGACCGGGCCGGCATGGCCGCAATCCGGTTTGCTCCGTTCGATCTTGCCGATCTCGACGGCATCGCCGCCTTCGTCGCTGGATTGCGCCAGCGCTTCGGCCCGCTTTACGGTCTCGTCAACAACGCGGCGCTCGGCACTGACGGCGTATTGGCGCTGATGCCGAACGCCCGGATCGCCGAACTGGTTCAGCTCAACACGCTGTCCCCGATCCTGCTCACGAAATATGTCGTGCGCGCCATGATGGCCGACGGTGGTGGACGCATCGTCAATGTCGGATCGATCGTGGCCTTTACCGGCTACCATGGACTGTCCGTGTATAGCGCCACCAAAGCATCGATGATCGGTTTCACGCGCTCGCTGGCCCGTGAGGTGGGCAAGATGGGCGTCAACGTGAACGCGGTCGCGCCGGGATTCCTCGATACTGAAATGACGGCGGGCCTCGTCGGTGGGGAGCGTGAGAAGATTGCGCGCCGCAGCGCATTGCGGCGGCTGGTGCCGGTCGAGGACGTTGCCGATGCGGTGGAATTCCTGCTCGGCGACAAGGCCCGCAGCATCACCGGGACGGTGCTCACGGTCGATGCCGGCAGCACCGCCTGATCGCATGATCCCGAAAAGTTGCAGACTTTTCGGACCAAGATCATGCGCAAAATCGCCACGCCTCCGTCGTCGAGCGCAGTCCGCGACGGATGCGCAAAATCGCCACGCCTCCGTCGTCGAGCGCAGTCCGCGACGGATGCGCAAAATCGCCACGCCTCCGTCGTCGAGCGCAGTCCGCGGCGGATGCGCAAAGGAACCGGCGAGAGCAATTCAAGCTGAACGCATCCCGCTGTGATCGGGGACATCTTGCCCTGCCCTCGTAAGAGGCTGTGCCCGGGCACAAGACCGCCGCGGCTGCAAGATCAGCGGAAAAGGAAATCCGCGGCGACGAATACGGCGGCGCCACCGGCCAGCAGCCCCCAGGGATGAAGGCGTTTGTGCCAAGTGAGCAGCGCGGCGACAGCGGCGGCAACGCACCAGGTCAACGGCCGCAGCGGCCCACTGGCGCCGAGCCGGAGCACCGCGAGCACGCCGGAAAACATCAGGCCGGCGCCGATCGGAGCAAGGCCGCTCTCGCAAGCCTGGTGCCAGGGTTGGCCGCGATATCGTGTCCAGACGCGGGAGACCAGGAAGCACACCACGGAAGATGGAAGGAATAGGGCGAGTGTCGCGACCAGCGCGCCGGTGAGGCCCGCAACCTTGAATCCGACCAGCGTCGCCAGCATCGTACCCGGACCGGGCGTCACGCGAGCGACCGCGAACATCTGGATAAAATCTTGCGGCGTCAGCCAATGCAGAACATCGACGCTCTGATGCTGGAGCGGCGCGTAGACGCTGGCGGCGCCACCGACCGAGACCAAGGACAAAGGCGCCAGCACGGCGACGAGCGTGAGCAACGGGTCACGCATGGCGCTTCGGCCACGCGGCCGCGATGCTGATCGGCGCCAACACCAGCACGACGGGAACCAACGGGAGTTGCAGCAGGCCGACGGCGACGAAGGTTGCCGTCATGATGACCGCAGGGAGCAGGCGGCGCCGGATTCGGCCGGCGAAAACGATGCCAAGCCGCAGCAACATGCCGACCGCCACGGCCGCGACCCCGGCGATGGCGGCCTGAAACCCGGGAAGCCCGACCAGGCGCTCATAGAGCAGGCCGGCCGCGATCACCACCACGAAAGGGCAGCTGAGCAAGCCACAGAGCGCTACGGCTGCACCTCGCGCACCGCGCAGATGCGCTCCCACATAGACGGTGAGATTGGTGGAATTGACGCCGGGCAGGATCTGGCCCAGCGCGAAGCCGGCGATGAATTCCTCCTCGGTCAACCAGTGGCGCACGTCGACGATTTCGCGGTGAACCCACGCGCTGATGCCGCCGCCAAAACTATAAAGGCCCACACGGAGAAACACCCCGTAAATCGAAAGCAGGGGAACCTGCTGCGATGCTGCAATCATCGATGGTTCAATCCCCTTTGGCCTGATCGTGCCGGCGAACGGCCGCAAAGACGAGAGAGCCAGCGGCTCCTCCTCTACTCTGCGGTCCCGCGGCTGCCCCGAAGCCGCCACGCCGAGGTCTAGCTCGACGGCGCCGCTGCGGCAATGTTAAGACCGTTCACATGAAATGGAACAAGAATCCCGGTCCTCGCGGCTATCATCACGGGAACCTCAAGGAGGCCCTGATCAATGCCGCGCTCGACCTGATCGCGCGCAAGGGACCGTCCGGGTTTACCTTTGCCGAAGCGGCGCGGTTCGCGGGCGTCAGCCCGGCCGCGCCCTATCGCCATTTCCGCGACCGTGAAGAATTGCTGGAGAGCGTCGCGCTGCGGGGTTTCTCGCTATTCGAGGCGGTACTCGCACGGGCCTGGGACGAGGGACGGCCTGAGGCTCTCGCTGCCTTTGAGCGAATGGGCCGCGCCTATCTCGACTTCGCCCGCACCGAGCCGGCCTATTATTCGGCGATGTTCGAGGCAGGCCTCGAACTTTACGCGACCCAGGAATTGCGCGATGCGGGCGAGCGCGCGTTCGCCGTGATCCGTGGGGCGGCCGAAAATCTCGTGGCGCAAATACCCGCACCTGCGCGTCCACCGGCCTTGATGGTGGCGCTGCATGTCTGGGCGCTCGCGCATGGGATTGCCTCGCTGTTCGGACGCGGCGATGCCGGCAGCCGCAAGGTGCCGATGACACCGGAGGAATTGCTCGAAGCGGGCGTGCTCGTCTATCTCGCCGGTCTTGGCCTGCCGAAACAGGCTGCCGGTGTCGGGGCGGCCAATGGCGCTTGAGCGTTGCCGACCTGACCGAGGTCGCGGTCACCCGTCACGTCACGGCCCCAGGAACCGGAGGGGACTGTTCTCCTAGGTCGCGGGGTGCGGTTTCGTTATTTCCCACGTCAGGTGTGATCTGACGGCGGGCCACTCGCTCGCGATGATGCTGTACACGCATGTGTCTCGCAATGATCCGTTTATGGCCACCTGATGGCATCGCAATATTCCATCAAGCTTTGCGCCAAGACGTTCAATAGCTGCACAACTCTGATGATTGAAAAAGTGAGTGCGAAACTCGACGGCGATACACTCCAATTGTTCAAAGGCGTGCTGGAGCAAGAGCAGTTTGCATTGAGTATTGATTACCGTCCGCTGCACCGCCAGGCGGTACCAAGTAAAGCCAATCTCCACTCGCCGATTGACCGGATCCGAGTTCACGAAACTGGTCATGCCGACAGCTCGCCTATTTAGATTGTCGATGACTGCAAAAGGTAATGATGTGCCGGTCGCCTGCAACTCGAGGCGTCGACGAATTTCCTCGTCTATCATTTCTGGTTTTGGAATGTATGTGTACCACAACTGCCACAAAGACCCATCTTTTACCGCCGAGATGAGGTCGTCCCGGTGACCATTATTGAGTGGCTCAAGATTAGCTCGTTCACTACGCAAGGTTATCGGCTGCAGCCAAGTCATCTCAGATGCTGATCCTGGGATTTGTTCTGATATTGATGAGATCGAGCGGTTGGGAAAGCAGGCGGCGTGACCTGTCCCGATTCTTCGGACGGGTTAGCTTGGGACGGCGTCCTGCTTACTCTGGCCAGCGCGCTGACTCAACGCGTGCTTCGTCACCCTAGGCCATGAGGCTGATGAGACCCCAAATCGCGACGTAAATGCCCGCTGCCGCGACGATGGCGGCGAATGACAGCGATAGCGCCTGTTTCTTTTCGGCGAGCGCGCCGGCGAGCCGGCCGCCGGCCATCCCGCCAACAATTCCGCCGACAACAAACAGCGCGACGAGCCGCCAATCGATCAGGCCAGACAGTGCGTAATTCGCGGCGGTCGTCAGCCCGAAGGCGGTGACCGACACCAGCGAGGAGCCGATCGCCAGGATGAGCGGCATTTGCGTTGCCGCGACCAGCCCCGGCACGACGAGGAACCCCCCGCCAATGCCGAAAAAACCCGCGAGTTCCACCGACCACAAACCCGGTTCCGGCGATCCACGGCGCGTTCGTGGAGTTTAGCCGGATAACGGTCTTGGTTCCTCCCTGCGGACGCATCCCCATCGAGGCCGCGACAGCGACCATCAGCAAACCGAACAAGGTCAGCAGCTTCTGGCCATCGGTGGCTTTGCCGAGCGTCGAGCCGAGCATTGCGCCCAAAATGCCGCACACCGCGAACAGGATCGCAGCCGGCCAACATACATGTCCCTGGCGGGCGTGGCTGACCAGGTTGGCGAGCGCGCTCAACGCAACCGCGACGGAACTGGTGCCGATAGCGAGATGGGGGGATTTGACGCCGACGACGTAAACGAGCAGCGGCACCGCGAGAATCGAACCGCCGCCGCCGATCAGCCCGAGACTGAACCCGACCAGCACACCGGAAAGGATGGCAAGAACGTCGGTGAAGCCGAAGTCCATGAACGCTTTCCATTATCGGTGCGAGATCGGCGCCCGGCACGCCCTTGATGATACCCGCGCCGGTGCGCGCACGATACCACCCTGCCTGCCATGTTCGGAGGCATCCTTGTGTCGGACTGGAGGGACTTCGGGAGATTGGCCGGGGCAGCAGCCCTTCAGAGATCGAGCGCCTGCCGCATCGCCGCGGTCATGTCATAGCCCGCTGCCTGCGCGCGCGCCAAAATTTCGGCAAGCGGTCGCCGCCCGGCTTGCGACAGCGACCACAACGCGGCGCAGCGGGTTCCCGAGCGGCAATAGGCGAGCACGGGCTTCGGCAGTTCGGCCATCAAGTCATCGAACGCCTGCGCATCTTCCGGCGTGACGCCGCCCGATGCCACCGGCTGCGATCGCCAGGCAAGACCGATTGCCCTCACCGCCTGCTCGATCTCCTGGCAGCATGGCTGATCCGAGGACTCTCCGTCAGGACGATTGCAGATCACAGCGCGGAAGCCGGCCGCTGCAATGGCCGGCACGTCCTCAGCACGAATCTGCGGCGCAACGGAGAGTTCGTCGGTCAATTTTCGAATGTCCATTTTCGCTCTCCTGCCGCTTCCAAAACGTTAAACCGGTGCACTACGCTTGGCCATTCGCCATTTCGTCGCGATATCTCTGTGGCGGCGCTTCCTGCCAGGCGGCAACTCCGGTTCGGCATCGCGGCGGGTAACAGGAGCGCTGCGCTACAACGTGTTCAGAGGCACCTTGAGGAACCGTTTGCCCTTGGCGTCCGGCGGTGGCAGTTCGCCGCCGCGAATATTCACCTTGATCGACGGGATAATCAATTTCGGCATGCCGAGAGTGTAGTCGCGCGCACTGCGCAGTTTTACAAACTCGTCCTCGCTGACGCCGTCATGCACGTGGATGTTGTTACGCCGTTCATCGGCGATGGTGGTCTGCCACTTGATGCCGCGGCCGGCGGGGCCGTAGTCGTGACATACGAACAGCCGGATCTCCGCCGGCAAGCTCAGGATTTTCTTGATCGAGCGGTACAACTGGCGCGGATCGCCGCCGGGAAAGTCCGCGCGCGCCGTTCCTCCGTCTGGCATGAACAAGGTGTCACCGACAAAGGCGGCGTCGCCGATCACATGCGTCATGCAGGCCGGCGTGTGGCCGGGCGTGGCGATGGCGACGGCCTTCATCTCGCCAATCCGATAAGTGTCGCCGTCCGAAAACAGGCCGTCGAACTGGCTGCCGTCGCGGCGGAACTCGGCGTCTTCGTCAAAGATTTCGCCGAACACCTGTTGGACGATCTTGATGTTCTCGCCGATCCCGATCTTGCCGCCGAGCTGACGCTGGAGATAGGTCGCCGCAGACAAATGGTCAGCATGCGCGTGGGTCTCGATCAGCCAGTCGACGACGAGACCGTGCTCCCTGACATGTGCGACGATCGCGTCGGCCGAACGGAACGATATGCGCGCCGCGGCGAAATCGAAATCCATGACCGAGTCGACGATGACGCAATGCGCGGACGCCGGATCGTTGACAACGTAGCTGACCGACCCGGTCTCGGCATCGAAAAACCCCGTGACGATGGGCTTGATCGACAGCTCGATCTGATAGAGGCGTTGCGGCAATATCGATTCGGACATAAAACTTTCCAAAGCTCCCGTGCTTGCGTCGTCGGCAAACCTGCGAGCGCGATCGGCCTTTCGACTGGTTCACTCTACCATTGATCGCGAGGACGGAGCTGCAGCGCTTGATCCCGAAAAAAAATTGGCGACTTTTCGCACAAGGATCATGCGCAAATCACCGCGCATCCGTCGTCGAGCGCAGTCCGCGACGAATGCGCAAAAGAGGACCGGGCGGGAGGCGTTTCAAGCTGAACGCATCCCGCTCCAGCGGGACGAAATGACGCCGGGGCCCACCGTCCGCGAACAACGTCAAAGGAGACGCGCGTGAAAGCCGTTCATGCTGCGATCGTATTGGCCGGGGTGCTGTTCGCCTCCGTGGCCGCCGCGCAACCGGCATTCCCGGAGCGGACGGTCCACATTCTCGTCGGCTACGTGCCAGGCGGCCCGAATGACATCATTGCGCGCGGCATCGGCGATCGGCTTGCCAAGGTTTGGGGCAAGTCGGTGGTGGTGGAAAATGTCCCCGAAGCGAGCGGCAACATTGCGGGCGAGCGGGTCGCCAAGGCAGCGCCCGACGGCTACACGCTGTTGCTCGCCAACATGTCGCAGATCACCGCCAACCCGAGCCTGTTCGACCGAATGAATTATGATCCGGTCAGGCAGTTGGCGCCGATCGTCCACGTCGCTTCCACCCCCAATGTGTTGACCGTGCCGGATGCGCTGCCGGTCCACAGCGTTCAGGAGCTGGTGGCGCTGGTGCGCGCCAATCCGGGCAAGATGAGTTTCGGTTCGGCAGGCGTCGGAACGACACAGCACCTCGCCGGCGAGCTCTTCAAGTCGATGGCAAAGCTCGATTTGCAGCACGTGCCTTACCGCGGCGCCGCCGCCGTGATCACCGACTTGCTGGGCAACCGCATCACCATGTTTTTCGGCAATATCGCGCCGCTGTTGCCGCTCATTCGTGAGGGCCGCGTGCGCGCGCTTGCAGTGACCTCGCTCGAGCGCTTTCCCGCGGTGCCAGACCTTCCCACCGTCGCCGAATCGGGCTTCCCCGGTTTCGATGTCACCGCCTCGTATGGATTCATGGCTCCGGCGGGGACACCAGCGCGGTCATCGACCGCATCTATCGCGACAGCGTGCGCGTGCTTGCCGAGGACGATCTGCGGCGCACCTTCGCGGAGATCGGCGTGACCGTGATCGGCAAGGGACCGGACGAATTCGCCAACGCCATCGCCACCGAGCGCGTGCAATGGGCGAAGCTGATCCGCGACAGTGGCATCCGCGCCGTCGAATGACGCTGCGCTGTGGCCCGCCTTTCATCGAACGATGAGTTCGGGCGTCCGATCACGGTTATTCGATCACCTCGTCTGCGAGGGCGAGCAGCGTCGGCGGCACCTCGATGCCCAGCAAATTGGCTGTTTGCCGGTTGATAACGAATTCGAACCTGGTCGGCTGCACGACCGGAAGCTCGGACGGTTTTTCACCCTTGAGGATGCGAACGACGTAGAGGCCAACCTGCCGAAATGGTTCTGCGCGGCTCGGCGAATAACTCATCAGCCCGCCGATCTCGACGTTCTGACGCTCGGCGAAAATCGTCGGTACCCCATGACGCAACGTGAGCGCGACCACCTGGACCCGACGGGCGAGGAACAACGCAGCAGGACTGACAATCAACGCGTCAACTCGCTTCTCCAGCAGGGTCGCAAATGCAGTATCTATTTCATGGTTGGTGCTGGCGCTGAGGACGTCAATCCGCCCGCCAAAGGTTGCTGCGGCGGCCCCGACATTTTGGATTGCCAATTCAACGTTCGGAACCTGCGGATTGATGAGGAAGCCGAATCTCGTGACCTGCGGCAGCAAATCATGCAGCAAGCCAATCTGTTTGGCGGCTACCTGATAGAGCATGGAGTTGGCGCCGGTGAGATTACCACCTGGCCGGCTGAGATTGGGGACGAGACCCGCCCCAACAGCGTCCACGCCTGAATAAAAGACGACGGGAGTGGTCGTGGTCGCGGCCTTGGCCGCTAGCGCCGAAGATGCGCCCGCCGCAACAATAACGGCGACTCTTCGGCGAACAAGATCAGCTGCCAGTTCCGGCAGTCGACCCAAATCGTCATTGGCCCAGCGATATTCGATCGTCAGGTTTCGGCCCTCGACGTAGCCGCTATCTCCCAAGGCCCTGCGAACACCTGCGAGAAAATCCGACGCACTGTCGCGCATACCTAGCAACAAAAATCCAATGGCCGGCGTCGTCGGCTGCTGCGCCCGCGCAGTGAGCGGATAGGACGCTGCGCCGCCGAGCCCCGCGATGAAGTCGCGCCGCCGCATTGGTGAATGCCTCGCGCTGGTTGAGGCAGCGTACAGCGGTCTGGCTGGCATGGGAACCGGGTGGTTCGGGTAATATCAGTCCCCCTCGCCGCGTCGTTCGCGGCGCAGTCTGTCCCAATAGGCGAGCCGTTTCCTGATCTCGCGCTCATAACCGCGCTCGGGTGGGTCGTAAAAACGCTTGCGCCCCAACGTTTCGGGGAAGCAGTCCTGGCCGGAAAAGGCGTCCGGCGCATTGTGATCGTATTGATAGCCTGAGCCGTAGCCCTCCGCCTTCATCAGCCGGGTCGGCGCATTGAGAATGTGCTTCGGAGGCAGCAGCGACCCCGCCTCTTTCGCGGTGCGCATCGCCGCGTCGTAGGCGACATAGGCGGCATTCGATTTCGGCGCGGTCGCGACATAAATTACGGCCTCGGCGAGCGCGAGTTCGCCTTCCGGGCTGCCGAGAAAATCATAGGCGTCCTTGGCGGCACTCGCGATCACGAGCGCCTGAGGGTCGGCGAGGCCGATATCCTCGACCGCGATCCGCACGATCCGGCGGGCGAGATAAAGCGGGCTCTCGCCGGCATCGAGCATCCTGCAGAGATAGTAGAGCGCAGCGTCGGGATCGGAGCTGCGCACCGACTTATGCAGCGCCGAGATCAGGTTGTAGTGGCCGTCCTGCGACTTGTCGTAAATCGGCGCCCGGCGCTGCAAAAGCTCCTGGAGCTGCGTGGCGTCGAACGCCTCACCGGGTCGGGCGGCGCGCCAGACCTCCTCCGCCAGTGTCAAGGCAGCGCGGCCGTCGCCGTCGGCCATGCGGATCAGCGACGCGCGCGCTTCTCCGTCGAGCGGCAACGGCCTGCCTTCGATTGTCTCTGCGCGCGCCAAAAGCTTCTCCAGCGCCGTGGCGTCGAGCGATTTGAAGACCAGCGCGCGCGCGCGGGACAACAGCGCCGCATTGAGTTCGAAGGATGGGTTTTCCGTGGTGGCGCCGACCAGCACCACGGTCCCGTCCTCCATGACGGGCAGGAATGAATCCTGCTGGGCGCGATTGAAGCGATGCACCTCGTCGACGAACAGCAGCGTGCCGAGCCCGTCTCGCGCCGTGCCCGCGCAGCTTCGAACACCTTTTTGAGATCGGCGACGCCGGAGAACACCGCGGAAATCTGCTCGAAATGGAGCGCCGTGGCGTCGGCGAGGAGGCGCGCGACCGTGGTCTTGCCGGTCCCGGGCGGTCCCCAAAAGATCAGGGAGCCGAGCGTTCGCGAGGAGAGCATCCGCGTGAGCGCACCGTCGGTCCCGATCAGGTGATCCTGTCCGACGACTTCGTCGAGGCTGGAGGGCCGCAGCCTGTCGGCAAGCGGCCGCGGCGCATCGCGATCAAGTCCCGCTGCCGCGAAAAGTCCTCCCGCTCGCCCCGCCCCTGCGCCGTCCCGCTTCGGTCGCGAACTCATCCGCCGAAGACGGCGGTGATCTGCTGCCCGCCACGCAGGATCGTGAGTCGCCACAGTCGGCTGGGCTGAGTCACGACCTTCAGCAGTTCCTGTGTCGAGTTCGACCTTCGTGTTGTTGATGCTGATGACGACATCGCCTTTTTGCAGGCCGAAATTCTGCGCCAAGGAACCGCTTTCGACGTCGGTCACGGCGACGCCGGTCGTGCTTTCGTCGAGCCGGAGCTCTTCATCAAGCGCGGGCGACAGGTTTGCGACCTTGGCGCCGGCAAGCGGCGAGCGCGCCTTGACGAGCACCTCGTCGCGCGGCGATTCCGGCGCCGATTCAAGCGGGACCGCAACCTTTACGTCGCGGCCACCGCGCACTACCCCGAGCTGCGCCTGGCCGCCCAGCGACTTGGTCGCGAAGCGATAATCGAACGCATTGGCGTCATCGACCGGCTGCCCGTCGACCGCTGTGATGAGATCACCGGTGTGCAGACCGGCACGCGCGGCCGGGCTCTTTGGAGTGATGCTGCTGACCAGCGCGCCGGCCGGCCGTTTCAGGTTCAAACTCTCGGCAATATCGGGCGTCACCGCCTGGAGCTTGGCGCCGAGCCATGGCCGGCGCACCACGCTGCGGCCGCCTTGGGCGGAGGCGATCACACCGCGCACCATGTTCACGGGGATCGCAAAACCGATGCCTTGCGAGCCGCCGGAGCGGCTGAAGATCGCCGTGTTGATTCCCACTAGGCGGCCCGCGACATCGACCAGCGCGCCGCCGGAATTGCCCGGATTGATCGCCGCATCGGTCTGGATGAAGAACTGATAATCGGTGATGCCGACCTGGGTGCGGGCCAGCGCCGAGACGATGCCATGGGTCACGGTCTGGCCGACGCCGAAGGGATTTCCAATCGCGAGCACCGTATCGCCGACCTCGAGGGCGTCGGAATCGCCGAGTTCGATGGCGGCGAAGCGCTCACGACCATCCTTGATGCGCAGCACGGCAAGATCCGAGCGCGCATCGTTCAGGACAATTTCGGCCTCGTATTCACGCTTGTCCGCGAGCGAAACCTTGACCTGATCGGCGCCCTCGATGACGTGGTGATTGGTCACGATCAGGCCGATCGGGTCCACGATCACACCGGAGCCGAGCGAGCGTTGGACCTGCTCGCGCGGTGTGCCGCCGCCGAAGAAGCGGCGGAAAATCGGATCGTCAAGCAGCGGCATCCGGTTCTCGATGATGCGCGCCGCGTAGACATTGACGACGGCCGGCGTCACCCGTTTGACCACCGGCGAATAGGACAGCTTGATCTCGGCGGGTGAAGACGGTACCCGCACCTCCTGCGCAACGACCCCGGACACCGCGGACAAGATCGCGGCAAGACATGCAATCACCCGCAAAATCATTGGCATGGCAGCGAATCCCCAAGTTTTGATGGGCCGAGATATAAAGCGGCGGCGGCGGAATTTGAAGGGTTGCGCGCGCGACGTTTCCGCCGGCCGGTGGCTGCCGGGTTCCGCATCCCCGACCGGTTGTCAACATAGCCTGTGACTTTGGCGACCCGTTCTGCCAGTCTGACCTGTGACCGCCGTCACCGCGCAACAATCATCCAAAACACAGGCAGGCAGATGGGACACCCCTTCGCAACGCGACCGATCGCGAGCATGGAGGCGGAAGCCGCCAAGGACGACGCGCAGGGGATGACCGACCATGGCGGTATTCCGCTCAAGCGCTCCCTTTCGGCGATGAGCCTGATGGCGATTGGCATCGGCGACATCATCGGCGCCGGCATTTTCGTGCTCACCGGTCATGCCGCCGCCGAATACGCAGGACCGGCCATCAGCCTGTCTTATGTATTCGGCGGGGTGGTCTGCGCCTTTGCCGGCATGTGTTACGCCGAGATGGCCTCGACCGTCCCGATCTCCGGCAGCGCCTACACCTATGCTTATGCCACGATGGGCGAGCTCATCGCATGGATCATCGGCTGGGACCTGATCCTCGAATACGCGCTCGGAGCGACAACCGTTGCCATTGGCTGGTCGGGTTATGTCGTCAGCTTCTTCAAGGATCTCGGCATCGTGGTGCCGGCGGTCTACGCGAGTGCGCCCTTTGCTTTCGACCCCGCACTCGGAGAATGGCATCGGACGGCGGCGATCGCCAATGTACCGGCCATGGTCGCGCCGGCGCTCACCACCGCGCTTCTTGTCGTCGGCGTCCGCGAATCGGCGCGGGTGAACAACGTCATCGTCGTCATCAAGGTCGCGATCGTCGTCCTGTTCATCGCCGCCTGCGTTTGGTTCATAACGCCCGCAAACTGGGTCACCTCGCAGAACCCGCAAGGCGCCTTCATCCCGCCCAGCCTCGGCGACGGTCAATTCGGATGGAGCGGGATCGTTCGCGGCGCGGCGGTGGTGTTCTTTGCCTATATCGGATTCGACGCGGTCTCGACTGCGGCGCAGGAGGCGCAGAACCCGCAGCGCGACATGCCGATCGGCATTTTGGGGTCGCTCGGCATCTGCACGGTACTCTACGTGCTGGTCGGCATCGTCATCGCAGGGATCGTTCCCTATGATCGGCTGAACGTTCCCGACCCGATCGCGGTCGGCGTCGACACGGTGGGCCTTGGCTGGCTCGCTCCGGTCATCAAGATCGGGGCGATCCTCGGTCTCAGCTCGGTGATCCTCGTCAGCCTGCTAGGCCAATCCCGGATCCTGTTCTCGATGGGACGAGATGGGCTTTTGCCCCGCTGGGTCGCAACGGTGCATCCGCGCTTGCGGACCCCCTATATCGGCACCGCGGTGGTCGGCATCATCGTCACCATATTGTCCGGACTGCTGCCGATCGGTCTGGTCGGTGAACTGGTCAGCATCGGCACTTTGTTCGCATTCGCCATCGTCTGCCTCGGCGTGCTCGTGCTCCGGCGGACGCAGCCTGACCTGCCGCGGCCTTTCAGGACGCCGTTCGTCTGGTTCGTCGCTCCCGCGGGCGCGGTTTCGGCGGTGTTCCTGATGTCGGGATTGCCGTTCGACACCTGGGCGCGACTCGGCATTTGGCTTGTTGCTGGTCTTTTCATCTATTTCGCTTACGGCATCCGCCGCAGCAGGCTTTCCGCGAAACAGCCAAGCGCGTCGAAGGGAGCAGCGTAGCGTCGTCATCCCTCCCCGGCGAGCTCGCGGCGGCGCAATTCAAGCTCGGAGAGGTAGCGCCGCAACCCGTGCGCTTCGCTCAACAGCCCGAGCACTCGCCGCGATGCCGGCGCATCCACAACGGCAAGCACTTCGGTTTCGGCCCTGTCGAATGCGATGAGGGCCTGCTGCAAGGTCATGCTCGGCGTCAGCATGTCGCCCGCGTTCTGCAGCAGCGTAAAGACAAAAGATTCCGGATCGATGTCGGCGGCATGCGCCTCGGCGACGACGATGAGGCCGGCATAGCGACCCTGGGCATCGACCGCGAGAACCTGTCCGGTCGAACCGACCGGGAAGGCCTGCCGGAGCGCTGCGATCGTCGTCTCCGCGGCGATCGTCGGAGGGTCGCGGCGCATCATCCGGCCCACCGTGAGATCCCGCATCCAGCCGACGTCGGCAGGACCCAGGATGGTTTCGCCGCGCAGGTGAAAGCGCCAGGTCGCGAACGAATAGCCGAACAGCTCCCGAGTGACTTGCGCCGATACGATTACGGTGACCAGGACGACGGCGGCGAACCAAAGATTGCCGGTCGATTCCAGCGCGATGAATACCATCGTGAAGGGGCCGCCGATGACCGAGGCGGCAAGGCCGCTCATCCCCGCCATGGCATAGAGATTGGGATCGGGATCGAGTTGCGGAAAGCCGACATCGAGCACCGTAGCAAAAAGGCGGCCCGCCAGCGCGCCCATCAGCAGCGAAGAAAAGAACAGCCCGCCGCGAAACCCTGCCCCGAGCGACACGATGGACGCAGCCGCCTTGAGCACGAGAATGGTCGCGATCGCCTCGCCCGGCTCGTCGAGCAGCCCGGTCAGACGGAGCGCGCCATGGCCGGACGACATCACCTGCGGCGTCAGCAACGCCATCAGCCCAACCAGCAGGCCGCCGGTACCGCAGCGCAGCCACGGATGCGTCGTAAGGCGTGTGAACAGGGTCTCCGAAAGAGCGACGGCCCGCATTAGCATAATGCCGAGCAGGCTCGTGGCGAGGCCGAGAATGGCGGCGATCACGAGGTCGTGGCCGAGAATGACGTCCGCCTGGGGGGCGATGATCCCGGGCGATGCCGGCGCAAGACTCTTCGCGACAACTGACCCTACCACGGCGGCAAGACCGACCGGGGCGAGGCTGCGCACCGAATACGTGCCGATTACCAGCTCGAATCCATAAAACGCGCCCGCCAGCGGCGCATCGAACGCGCCCGCAATGCCAGCGGCAGCACCACACCCGACGAGGATGCGCAGATCGGCACGCCGCAACCGAAACGCGCGGCCGACCCGGGATGCGATCCCGCTGGCGAGCTGGGTGTACCCGGCCTCCAGCCCGACCGAGGCGCCGCAGCCGCTCGACCAGACGGTCTGGGCGGCTACGATCAGACTGCCGCGCAGCGACATGCGGCCGCCATGCAGCGCATTGGCTTCGATGGGATCGATTTCACGGCCCGGGCGCCATTGCGCGAGGAGAGCCGTGGTGATTCCCAGTCCGATGCCGCCGAGTGTCGGCACCAGGATCGCGAACAGCGGGTTGAGTGAGGCGAGCGCCGACAGGCGCTGGCCTGGCGGGACGTCGAAAAACAGCTGATGGAGCAGGTCGACGGCAAGGCCCATCAAGCCGGTGGTGACGCCCGCGGCGGCGCCGATGAAGGCGGCGACGACAAGAATGTTCGATTCGCGGCTGCGAACGATTGCGCGCAGGCGGCGCGGAATTTCGATTTCGGCTGTCCGTTTCTGCAACCGATGCGCCTTGAAAGGACTTGGCGTTCCGCCAACCTGAAAACCGATCTCGGGTTCCTCGCGCATGATCGCGAATAGTTGCAGACTTTTCGGACCAAGATCACGCGCAAAATCAAAGGGAACCGAGCGGGAGGCGGTTCAAGCTGAACGCATGGGCGCTGATTTACCCTCTTCCGACCGGGTGCTAGTGTTTAACCGACCGCACGAACCCTCGTGTGATCAACTGGGAGGTCGTTCATGAAAAAATTGATGGCAGCACTGTGGCTCGCATCGAGCCTCGCCGTCGGGACAGCATCCGCACAGCCTTACGCACCGAACGAAGCCGGTGTGACCATGGGACACTGGCATCTCAATTCACGCGATGTACAGGCCAATAAGAAGATCTTTCTCGCGATGGGGGGCACCGATGGCGGCCCCGGTAACATCCAGCGCGTGATCTTTCCCGGCGTCGTCGTGAACCTCAATCCTGGTGCCGGAAGCGGGCCGCCGCCGACAGGCGGAACCGTCGGCTCGGTCGTCAATCACGTCGGCTTCGTGGTCAAGAACGTGCAGGAATTGGTGGCCAAGTGGAAAGCCGCGGGCGTTCCGGTTGAACCGGGAAACAATGGCCGTCTCGATCAGGCCTATGTGGTTACGCCGGACGGCCTCCGAATCGAAATTCTCGAGAACAAGAACCAGCCCGAGGCGATCCGCAACGAGCATGTTCACTTCTTTCTGACGCAAGACGCAATTCCGCAGAGCCAAGCCTGGTACGCCAAGATCTTCGGCGCCAAGCCGAGCACGCGCAACAACGCGGCGGTCGACGACATTCCGGGCGTTCAGCTGCGCTTTGCCAAGGCCGACACGGCGCAGGCCCCGACCAAGGGACGCGTACTCGATCACATCGGCTTCGACGTGACCGACCTGCAAGCTTTCATCAAGAAGCTTGAAGCAGATGGCGTCAAGCTCGATCGGCCTTACACGAAGAACCAGCAGTCGGGCGTCGCGCTTGCCTTCATCACCGATCCTTGGGGCACCTATATCGAACTGAACGAGCGCCCGAAGCCGGTTTACCTGCCGTAATCGCCGTCACCCAATTCCAGCGAAGGTGCCGAAGCCGGAGAATTCCGGCTTCGGCATTTTGCGCTCCGGTGCAGTCCCCATCCCGCCGACGGAATGCGGGGCCGAACGACCGCAAGAGTGATCGGAACGATCATCTGGAGGTCAGGAGCGCAACTTGCAGTCACATAGTACCGATTGACCCGCTTACCCGTTGTTTTTGCACCGCAAAAAAATTCGTGCACTGCATCAATTTCTCATATATACACGTGGCTTCTTCTCCCTGAGCAGCCCTTATCTGCTGCGGTTTGCGCTTCGATCGGCCTGCGGCGGCGATTGCGGCGTGAGGTCCAGTCCGCCGATCTTTGAGGTTTCCAATGCAAGAGACGAACTCTCCCAGAGCGAAAACACCTGAATACGCCTTCGACGTGCCCAAGCTGGAGGCCTCGGCGGCGGAAGCCACAGCCGCGATGCGCGAATTCGCAGAGAAAGGCATCACCCAGGCAAAGGATGCCTATGCGAGGATGAAGACGCTTGCGGAAGAAGCCACGGGAATCCTTGAGACCACCTTTGCCAATGCTTCCAAGGGATTTGCCGACTACGGACTTGCCATTGTCGAGATGGCGCGTGTCAACAGCAATGCCAACTTCGATTTCGCTGCGGAACTGATCGGTGCGCGGACGTTTGCGCAAGTGATCGAGGTATCAACCTCCCACACGCGCAAGCAGATTGAGCGCGCGACCGGACAGGTGAAGGACCTTACCTCGCTCACTCAGAAAATCGCAAATAGCACGGCCGAGCCGATCAAAGGCGGGATCACCAGCATGGCGAAGAAGGCGGCCTGACAAGACCGCATCGCGAGGTGCGCCCGCGCATCGCGGCGGCGCGCCGTCGTTTGCAGCAACGCCGATCCGAGTCTCGTCCCCGATGCCGCCCACTTGCAAAACGGTGGGCGGCCCCATAGCTTGCCGCCGATTGCATGCAGCTGTAGCTCAGTTGGTTAGAGCGCCTGACTGTGGATCAGGAGGTCGGCGGTTCGAATCCACCCAGCTGTACCAATTCTCAACTGCAAGGCCTTTCCGTCTGCAATCCCGTCAAGGGTGAAATCCACCCCCTGGGTGCATGACCTTACAAACGTCGTCACGTTTCTCCTGGGAAGCGATCAGGCCGAGGCTCGCCGACGTCCACCATGCCAGCCGGGACGGCGCAAATCGTTGCAAGGTCGGCAATGTCGATCCCCAACACGCGAGCGATCTGGACCACGGAGCAAAATCCGGGATTTTTGACTTGGCCTGTCTCGATCTTCGAAAGATGTGAGCGCGAAATTCCCGTTCCTCGCGTAACATCGCTGAGGCTCAACTTCTTGGCTCTTCGTTGTGCCGAGACGTATTCGCCGAGAGTCATGGTCGTTCAAGGCCAAAAGGGAAAAGCAATCAATGGCAGGACGGGGTCGATCATCCACAGGAATTGCTGCCCAACGTAAGTACCCTAACAAAATTTTTAGGTCACCGTTCCCTATAAGCGTACGACTTAGCTATGCAACGATGCCCGGCGACAGCTGTTGCGTTGCTGCCGATCCCGCGCCTGATCGGCCAGTCGGTCGTCCTATCGACTGCGCGCACCAAGCTCGGTCTGCGCGGATGCGGGTCACGAGGGCCGTGGGAAAACCGATCGCGCGCCAAGAAGGCGCGCGATCGGTTGTCTGGCTTCAAGCCGCCCGGCGATTGACATCGAGCTGTTCGTTGAACTTTTTGTTCGCCTCTTCGGCCATCTGCATCGACCGCTCCGCGACCTTGCGGACATAGCCCAGCATGCCACCGAAATTATCCTTCAGAGCGCCGCTCTGGAACTCCACCAATTCCTGCGGTGTCCGGCAGCGGAGCAGGTGGTCGAAGTGGGCAAGGTTCTGCTCCATCACATCGCGGGCGAAATTGGCAGCTTCGAGCCAAAGATTGTGCGTCGCCTCTGCCATTGCAGCACCGGAATGCAGGACGGCAACGACATTGGTTGAAGACTGTTGCACGGCTTTCTGCGCTTCGTCGCCCGAAACCGACATGGCGCGGCTCAATTGCGCCGTGGATTTCTCGGCCAACTTCGCCATCATATCGGCACTCGACTGCAACGCATGATGAACTGTTTCGGCGTTGCGCTGCATGATTTCCGCTCCGGCCCGCGCCACTTGACCGTTCGCATCGACTGCGGCTTGCGTCACGCGTCCTGCCTGTTCGGCGCCTTTGCGCCCTGTCTCCCGCGCCGCCTGCGTTGCCTGCTGCGCAGCTTGATTTGCTTGGTGGAACGTCTCGCCTTGATTTTTCTCGTCGGAACGAGGGGCCGTCGCCATTATGTACCTCCGTACGGATTAGTTTGATCGGACGTAAGCCTGCTCCCGCTACGTCTCTCCCAACGAAACTCGAATGCATTTTGTTGCCGGCACACGCATACTCGGCCAGCTTTCAGACTTTGCCAAATGACCGTCTTTATCACTTAAGCAGAAGCATTTTGTCAGCGGCATGACACCGTGACGCGATTTCTCGCACGTCTCGCGCAGGCGCTGCATCACGAAGTCGTTACGCCCAATTACGCGCTCGCGTTGACTGCCAGTGTCTGCGGCGCTCGTGGTCGGCTCGCCGACAGAGTCATCATCAAACCTGGGGCGCGGAGCCACCGGTCTGCGGCGGCTTGGGCTGTTGACCGATGCCCATCGTCAAGGCCGTCAAACCTGCAATTCCGCCAAGCTGCATGCTTTCCACCGCCGTACTGGGGACGATGACGATGGTCGAGTTCTGCTTCAGCCCCTCGTAAAGCATGTTCATTGCACGCAGGTGAAACGCCGTAGGATTGCCGGCGTAAGTAGCGGCGGCCTCGCCGAATTTTTCAGCAATCTGCCGCTCCGAATCGCCGAGAATGACGCGGGCCTGCCGCTCGCGCTCCGCCTGCGCCTGCATCGACATCGCATCTTCGAGCGCCGCCGGGATCAGCACGTCCTTCACTTCGACCGCGATGACATTGATGCCCCAAGGCTCGGTCCGCCCATCGATGATCCGCTGTAAATCCCCGCTGATTTTTTCGCGACCTTCAAGCATGTCGGACAGGTTGGTCCTGCCGATGACATCGCGCAGCGCGGTCTGCGCCGCCCAGCCGATGGCGTTGCGATAATCGGCAACGTCGAGCGCCGCCCGTCGCGGATCAACGACCTTCCAGAACAGAACCGCATCCACATTGACCGGCACGGTGTCCTTGGTCAGCGTGCGCTCGGCGCTGAAGGACGATGTGATGACGCGGACGTCGATCCAATATGGAATGGTGTCGATGATCGGGATGATGAAAAACAGTCCCGGCCCGCGCAAAGCATGGAAGCGACCTAGCCGCAGGACGATCGCCCGGTTCCACTGGTCGGCTATCTTGATCGACCAAGCGATGACCGCAGCGACGATAACGGCAACAACGCTGCCGATTTCGGCCGAGCCACGATTGATCGCGAAATCGGCGGCAACGCCGATCCCGGCGATGACGATGAAAACGAGAACTGCCAGTGAACTTGCCGGCCTCATGGCCTGCCCTCGCAGATGGCTCCGCCTTCACAGATGCTTTTCGATTTCAAACAGCGGTTGATTGGTCAGTTCCTTGTCGATCTCGGCGATAATGCGTTTTTTCAATCCGTCGTGGAAAGCGTGCCGCAGATCGGCCAACGCTCGCGGGGGCGCCACGATGACGACCGCCTCGATCTTATTGTCGCGCACGAAGCGCTCGAGCGAATCGGCGACAGAACGGGCAAATCGATGTTCTTCGAGATCGTGCCAGTCGGTCGGCTCGATCGCGCTGCGCCCAGGGCCGACGCTCGCGAAAGCGCGGCCGGGCCGGTCGGTGCCTTGTTCATGGCTTGGCGGATTGTGATCGACCAGCACCTGCTCGGTCTTGAGATCGAGATATTTTTCGTCTCCGTGATTGCGCAGAAAAAGCGCCTTGCGGCCGTCTCCGACAAAAACGATGGCGTCGTGTGGAATGCGAACCTTGCTCATGGGACCCCAAAACTGAACGGACCGCCGAGCGCGGCCACCCGGAGGCTACGACAGTCAGGCAGTGCATTGGAAGATGCCATGCCGGGAGGAGTGTGACGATAGGCCCGCGAGAAGCGCGATGCGCAAACGATCGTATGTTCCCACGAGGTCACTCGGCTAGCGCAATGATCCCGTAAAGTTGCAGACTTTTCGGACAAGATCATGCGCAAAAATCAACACGCATCCGTCGTCGAGCGCAGTCCGCGACGGGTGCGCAGAACATAATTGAGCGGGGGGCGGTTCAAACTGAACGCATCCCGCTCTAAGTGCCTCACCTCTTGCCGCGCCACATCACGGTCAGGAGCGCCGCGACCATGCCGGCGCCGAGTGCGAGCGCAGCAATGTCGGCGCGCGCGGAGGCTTGTGCAATCGAGGCCGCGGCAAGGACGGCAAGCACGACATTGACGCCGAACACGGCGCCCACGATCCGCATGACAGGAATCCCGCGAATTGCGGCAAGCTGATAGAAATGGCTGCGATGTGCCTTGGTGACGTTTTCACCACGGGAGAGGCGCAGCAGCAGCGTGATCGTGGCATCGGCGAGATAATAGAGCGGGAGGAGCAGTGCTGCCGCGACATGTCCGCCGCCCGCAAGCTGCAAAAGCAGGAAGAACAGGATCAGGCCGATCGGCAGGCTGCCCACATCGCCGAGAAAGAGCCGCGCCACCGGGCGGTTGAATGGCGCGAATCCCAGCATGGCCCCGCAGAGCGTCAGCGCCGCAAGTCCGGCCGACGGCGACACCGCACCGTCCAGCGAGAAAAGGAAGATGCCCGCGGTGATCGGGACGGTCTCCGCCACCGTTATCCAATCGATGCCGTCCATGAAATTCGTCAGATTGACGAACCACAGGCCCGCCAGAATTTCGCCGGCGCGCTCGATCGAGAGCGGCAGCATCGGGAGCACGCGAAAATCCGTGGCGAATGTCATGACGACGGCGCCGACCGCAATCGCCTGGAGGACGAGGCGCGGAAGCTCGGCCACGGTGAAAATGTCGTCGACGACGCCCACGACCGCAAGCAGCACGACGGCTGCCCCGAGCGGCGCCACCGCGGCGAGCGCGCTGCCCGCATCCGGGAGCAGACTCTCTGCGATCACGAACACGACAATGGTGGCGGCAATCACGGCCGCGCCGCCACCCTGGGGCGTCGGCGTACGATGCGACGAGCGCTCGTTCGGCCGCGCCAGCGCGTAGCGCGTGAATGTGGGCATGAGTATGAGGATCAAGGCGGCACTGGCGAGGCCTGCCGCAATGAGGAGCGCGCCGGCCCGGATCCAGATCGGATCGCCCATCGGCATGTCAGATGTCGAGCAGGCGCCGATAAAGCGCGACGGTTGCCTTGCCCACGAGGTCGGCAGAAAAGCGCTCATCCACGAGACGGCGGGCGGCGACGCCGAAGCGAATGCGTTGCGCCGATGACCGGATCAAACGCAGCACCGCCTCCGCGAGGGCACGCGGATCATCGACCGGAACCAAGAGGCCGGTCTTGTCGGGGATCACGATCTCCCGGCAGCCGGGCACATCGGTTGCGATGAGTGGCCGCCCGCTCGCGGCCGCTTCGAGCAGGCTCTTGGGCAAGCCTTCGCCGCCGCGCGACGGCAGCACCGCGATATGGGCGCGGCGCCAGATGCTGGAGACATCGGCGACATGGCCGAGCCAAGTGACGCCCGGCTCGCGGCCCCAGCGCGCAAGCTCAGTCTGCGCAATGCTGGTCGGGTTCCCCGGGTCGGGCGCGCCGGCCAGCAGCAAATCATACACGACATTGGACTCCCGCAGGATTCGGTGCGCAGCAATCAACGTGTGCACGCCCTTGTTCTGCAGCATGCGCCCGACAAAGGCGACGGTCACCCGGCCTTCCGGTTCCGGTATCGGCCGGAACAGGTCCGCATCGATGCCCGAACCGGGAATGAGTTCGGTGTGGGACGGCTTGACCTTGAACCGCGCCAGCGCCTCGTTGTCGTCCGGGTTTTGGACAAGACCGATCGCGCGCTTGCGGTTCATTCCGAAGCGCAACAGCGAGCGAATGCCAAGGCGCAGTATCCGCGTGTTGCCGGCCCGCGAAACGAAGACGTGCCCGAGACCGGTAATCGCATAGATGGACGCGAAGCGCTTTCCGGCCGAGGCAAGCACGCCGAGAACAGAAGGTTGCAAGGCTACGTAATGCACGATCGCCGGATCGACGGCGCGAAAGATGCCGCGCAAGGCGAGCACGCCCCGCATCGTGCGCAGTCCCGATACCTTGCCGCGCAGAATGCGGACCGGATGAAGAACGAACCCTTCGCGTTTGATTTCGTCAGCGTCTTCGCCGGCATTGGTGGCAACGTGGACCTCAAAGCCAGCGGACCTCGCGGCGCGCGCCATCGGCAGCCGGTGCGACAGAAACGCCCAGTCTTCGGTTACGACGTACAGAAGGCGCGGCGCTTCACGCGCCCGCATGTCCATTTTCGAGGGCCGCCTGACCTCTGGCATTATCCGCCTTGCATCGCCCGCGCGCAGCCGCGAGCGCGTTTGCAAAATATCGCCCTTTCCCATCTCCCGGTGCGACCCAAGGAGACCCGAAGCGCTGCGTCGAACGTGATTGCCTCGTCGTGGGGACCGAGTGTCCTACATCATTGTCGAATGCAAAATCGATAGCATCGTTCGGTTCCCGCGCAACAGGCTTGACCTTCATGCCGACGGCATCCTAGCCCTCCTTGCCGATGGAACCCGGCGGCGGCGTGCGCGCAGCAAAAGGATGGCAGGAGGTCCGAGATGGCAGCTCCGCCTATCCTGGTCACCGGCGCTGCCGGATTTATCGGGTTCCATGTAGCTCAGCGGCTGTTGCACGAGGGCCGCAACGTCGTCGGGATCGACAATCTCAACGAATATTACGACCCGACGCTGAAACAGGCGCGGCTGGCCGAGCTCGCCCGGTTCGGCACGTTCCATTTCGAGAAACTCGACGTGAACGATGGCGACGGCATGGCCGGCTTGTTCCGAAACGGCCGGTTTGCCTATGTCGTGCATCTTGCCGCCCAGGCCGGCGTGCGCCATTCGCTGACCGCTCCCCGCGCCTACATCGATACGAACATCTCCGGCTTTCTCAATGTCTTGGAAGGCTGCCGTGGTGTTGGCACCCGCCATCTCCTTTATGCATCGTCCTCCTCGGTCTATGGGGCCAATACCCGGCTGCCGTTCAGCGTTGGGCAAAATGTCGATCATCCGCTCAGCCTTTACGGCGCCACCAAGAAGGCGAACGAGCTGATGGCGCATGCCTATGCGCATCTGTACGGCGTCCCCGCCACCGGTTTGCGGTTCTTCACGGTGTACGGTCCTTGGGGGCGACCCGACATGGCAATCTGGCTGTTCGCCGCCGCGATCGTCAGGGGTGAGCCGATCAGGCTGTTCAATCGAGGCGACATGCGGCGCGATTTCACCTATGTGGATGATGTCGTGACCGCGGTGATCAAGCTCGTCGAGCGCGTGCCGCAGGGGAACCCGGCGTGGTCAGGGGACGACCCCGATCCCGCCAGCAGTCCGGCACCGTGGCTGATCTACAATATCGGCAATCACACTGCGGTGGAGTTGACGGAAGTCGTCCGCCTCATCGAGGCGGCGGTCGATCGCCGTGCCATCATCGAGTTGTTGCCGATGCAGCCCGGGGACGTGCGCGAGACCTGCGCGGACGTGGAGGCCTTGCAAGCTGCCGTCGGTTTCGCTCCCAATACGCCGGTGGCGGCAGGAATCGCCAAGTTCATTGCCTGGTTTCGCGCCTATCACGGCTTATAGACCAAGCCTACGGCGCGGGTTTCGCGACAACCGCTGGAGAGACATCCGGCATGACCGAGAGCGTATCGAACCCAATTTCGGGTGCCGAGCTTGACCGCCGCTGGACCGCGCTGCGCAAAGCGATGGCGGAGCGCGGCGTTGGCGCGCTTATCGTCCAGAGCAGCAACGACTGGCTCGGCGGCTATGCCAAATGGCTCACCGATCACCCCGCCACCAACGGCTATCCGCGGACCGTGTTGTTTCACGTCGACGACTTCATGACCGTGATCGACATGGGTCCGCGCGGCGGCCGGCAGAGCCTTGGAGGCAACGATCCGATCCACCGCGGGGTCGGCACAATTGTGACGACGGCAGCGTTTCCCAGCGTCGCTTACACCGATTCCTACCATGCCGAGCTCGTTGCGGCCGAGCTCAGGCGCCGCCGTTACAAGGCCGTCGCGACGGTCGGCGCCGGCGCCTTGCCGTACCGATTCATGACGCGCATCACGGCGGAACTCGCGATGGGGACCGATCTCGTCGACATGACCGAAGCGGTCGACCTCCTGAAGGCGATCAAGAGTCCTGAGGAAATCGCGGCCATCCGGCACGCGGCGGCGATGCAGGATCGGATTTTCGATCGGCTGCGCACAATGGTGAAGCCGGGCATGCGTTCCACCGAAATCACGGCGCTCGCCCAGTACGAAGGGCGGCTCCTCGGCAGCGAGCAGGGGCTGTTTCTTGGGACATCGGCGCCGCACAGCCGCTGCTCAGGGTTTGCCGATCGGCACCTGCAGGGGCGCAGGCTGAAGCCTGGCGAGCATTTCACGATCTTGATCGGAAACAACGGTCCGGGCGGCTTCTATACCGAACTCGCCCGCACCATGGTGTTCGGCAAGGCTGGCGACGGACTGAACGACGGCTTTGCCGCCACGATGGCGGCGCAGGAGCATACCTTGTCGCTCATTCGCCCGGGCGCGCCGTGTCGCGACATTGCCGCCGCTCACGACGAGTTCATGCGTGCCCACGGATTGCCTCCGGAGCTGCGCCTCTATGCCCACGGACAGGGCTATGACCTCGTCGAACGGCCGCTGCTGCGTGCCGATGAAACGATGAGCCTCGCCGCCGGGATGAACCTTGCCGTGCATCCCAGCTACCAGAGCGACGAGCTTTTCGCGGTGATTTGCGACAATTACCTTGTCGAAACGAACGGCCCCAGCGAATGCCTGCACAAAACCGAAAAGAAAATCTTCGAGCTGTGAGGTTATGCCGTCGTCAACTCACGGTGTTTCTGACGAGTTGACGCCGGTCGAGCCGAAGCCGCCGCATGCGCGCGCCGTGATGTCGAGTTGTGCAACCTCGATCAGGCGTGTGCGCGCGACCGCGGCGATCACGAGTTGCGCGATCCGCATGCCGCGGCTCACGGTGAACGGCATCGCACCGAGATTAACGAGAAGGACTTTCACCTCGCCGCGATAGTCGGCGTCGATGGTGCCGGGCGCATTCAACACGGTGACGCCGTGGCAGGCGGCGAGGCCGGAACGTGGCCGCACCTGCCCTTCGAAGCCGTCCGGCAGTGCGAGCGCAATGCCGGTCGGAATCAGGTGCCGCTCGCCCGGTCCGAGGGTGACCGGTTCGACCGCGTTGACTGCGGCGACGAGATCGAGGCCGGCGGCACGCCCGCTTTGATAAGCGGGCAGCGGCAAGTCCTCCCCATGCGGCAGCCGGACCACCGCAGTCGTGACATCGGTCATGGTGCTGCCAGCACTTCGGCAATGCGCGCGACCAGCCTGTCGGCGACCTCCTGCTTGGTCCCGTCGGGCCATGACTCGACCCTATCGCGCGTCACCAGATGGACGGAGTTGCGGTCGCCTCCCATGATCCCCGTCGCTGCCGAGACATCGTTGGCAACGATCCAGTCGCATCCTTTGCGATCGAGCTTGCGCTTAGCATTCTCGATCACATGCTCGGTTTCGGCGGCAAACCCGATGACCAGACGCGGGCGCCGCACGCTGCGCGCGATTGTCGCCAAAATATCGGGGTTTTCGACGAGCGCGAGTTGCGGTGCGCCCCGAATCCCCTTTTTGACTTTCTGCGGCGACGCTTCGGCGACGCGCCAGTCGGCGACCGCTGCGGCGAAGATCGCGACATCGGCCGGCAGCGCCCGCTCGACGGCGAGGAGCATGTCCTGTGCGCTTTCGACCTTGACGACCGCGGCGCCCGCCGGATCGGGCAGCGCCACCGGACCGGCCACCAGCGTCACTGCGGCGCGGGCCTGCGCCGCAGCGCGCGCGATCGCATAGCCCTGCTTGCCAGAGGAGCGGTTGGCGATGTAGCGCACCGGATCGATCGCTTCGTGGGTCGGACCGGCCGTGATCAGTACACGCCGGCCCGTCAGGAGACCGGACTCGCCGCCGTGCATCAGCTTCGCCGCCACGCGAACGATATCGAGCGGCTCGGCCATGCGGCCTGTCCCGGCCTCTCCCTGCTCCGCCATTTCCCCGGCATCGGGCCCGACGATCGTGATGCCGTCGGCAACGAGCTGCGCAAGGTTGCGCTGCGTTGCCACGTGGCTCCACATCCGCGGGTTCATGGCAGGCGCCAGCAGGATGGGCTTGTCCGTGGCAAGCAGCACGGCCGCAGCGAGATCGTCGGCATGGCCGCCCGCCATCTTGGCCATCAAGTCAGCGGTTGCCGGCGCGACGACAATAAGGTCGGTGTCGCGGGCGAGCCTGATATGACCGACATCGAGTTCGGTGCGGGCATCGAAAAGATCGGTGTAGGCGTGCTCCCCCGCGAGCGTGCCCGCGGCGAGGGCGGTCACGAATTCCTGGGCGGCCGTTGTCATCACGACGCGCACGCGCGCCCCGCGTTCCTTGAGGCGGCGGATCAGGTCCAGCGCCTTGTAGGCCGCGATCCCGCCGCCGACGATGAGCAGGATCCGTCGACCTCGCAGCAGCGTCTCTCCGGTCATGGCGGCAGCCGTGCGTTTCGGATCAGCAGCCACCGCTCCGGCTGTCGGGCGGCTGCCTGAAGCGGGGCACGATGGGAAACGGAATCAGCCGCTGGGGTCACGAACCTAATACCGACTATCAGAGGTCAGTGAGTCAGAGCGTGCCCACCCCCTCACCCTCGAAAGCGCCCGCTGTCGCGTGCGCTTCCTCTTCCCTCTCCCCCTCCCGCCGAAGCTCGGAGATTCATCTCTTGGCCCGGGCGGGAGGGGGAGAGGGTGGGAGGGCCGAAGGCCCGACCGGGTGAGGGGGAGGGTATCACTCGATGGATCATTCTTCTGATTCCCGGGGGGGCTATTGCTTTGCCAAATAAAAGTACCCGACCTTGTCGTTTGCCGGCGAGCCGAACCAGAGGTGGCCCTGAGCATCCATGAAGAAGTCGCGCATCGAGTTCTCGGCGTGCGGGATTGGATATTCGACGACCTTGCCGGTCTCGGGATCGAGCCTCCCCAGCACATCCATATATTCCGAGGAGTACCAGACCATGCCGTCGCGATCGATGCCGAGCGCATAGGGCGTTGGTTGCGGTCCGGGCAACTGGTATTCGACGATCGCACCCGTCTTGGGGTCGAGGCGGCCGATCTTGCCGGCATCGAACTCGGCGAACCAGACGACGCCCTTGTCGTCGACCTCGATGCGGCGGGGCCGGCCGTTCGCGGTCGGCAGCGTGTACTTGGTGACCTGCAAGGTCTTGGCATCGACCTTGCCGACCTTGCCGTTGGGCAGCAGTTCGGTGAACCAGGCATTGCCGTCCTGGTCGAGCGCGATGCCGTAGCAGCTCGGCACCTCCGTGATGTGGGTGAACTTTTCGGTTTTCGGATCGAAGATCGACATTGCGCCGGTCGACCAGATCATGCCCGTTTTGGGATCAACGCGCACCGTGTGCTTGCCCACGGTGTCCTGATATTCGGTGATCTGCTGGGTCTGAGGGTCCCAGCGGCCGAGCTTGTTCGCGCCCTGCTCGGTCAGCCATACGCTGCCGTCCGGAGCCGGCACAGCGGAGTGGATCGCCGCGGTTCCCGTGTTAGGCACCGGATATTCCTTGATCTCGCCGGTCGCCGGATTGAGATGGCCGATCTTGTTGGCGCGACCGTAATAGGGGATCCAGAATGAGCCGTCCTTGTCGGGATGCGCGCTCCACGGCATGCGGTTCGGCCCCGGGGTGTCGTATTCGACGTAGACGATCTTGAGCGCATCATCGCTCAGCGGGCGAACCTCGTTCTGGTACTGCGGAAGGTCGGCCGGCGATTTCGGCAGCTTGGAGTTCTTCGCCGAACATCGTGTTCAGGTAGGAGACGATATTGTCGGCCTTCTGGTCGTTGAAGCCGAAGCGCGGATTGTTGATGAAGAAACCCATCGCTTCCCGCATGAAGCCGACCCGGTCGCGCCAGCCGTCCTCATCGCGGACCACCGCCGCCATCCGGCTCTCGAATCCGTGGCAGGCCATGCAGTTGGCGAACAAATCCTCCTTGCCGCGGGCCTCAGGAAGGAGCCGCTTGCCCTGATGCATGGAGATATCGCTCCAGCGCACATAGCTCTGCTGCAAAGCGAGGTCTTGCGACAAGGTCTGGTCGGCCGCAAGCGCAATCCCGGTCTTGGGGTCGGCCTTGTAGCCGATCGCGCGCATCTGCAGCCGGTAGTCGCCGGCCGGCAATTCGTCGATGCGGTAATGCCCGGCATTGTCCGACAGAACGCTGACCGTGATCCTCGTCTTGAGGTTTCGGGCTTCCACGAACGCGCCGCGGAACGGCTTCCCGTCGGGGCCGGCCACCGTGCCAGTGATGCTCGCGGCGTCGGCGCTGGAAAGCGCGAGAAGTGAAGCGCCGAGCAGCAGCGTGGGGCGCGAAATCGCACGCATGATGATTCTCCCTGACTGGAGAGCCGCCGATCGCTTTGCCGAAGCGTACGATGCAGGTTCTCCGGATGGCGGCAATCTTACCCGAGCGGGAAGCGGTGCGCCACCGCGCGCCCGCGCGCCTTCCGCTTGCGATCGTTTCGGGGGAGCGCATAGAAGGGGCCAAGGCTCGCGGGCAAAGCCTGGCACGCGTTGCCATTTGTGTGGCACCGCGGCTAGAGAGCCGCGGCGGAGGCAGTATGACCGAGTTTGCTGGACTGGAGAGCGAGATCAGCGGCGCCATCGATGCCGCCGAGGATGAGGCGGCACTGGAAGCGGTGCGCGTCGGCGCGCTGGGCAAGAAAGGCTCGGTCTCGGCATTGCTCGCCACGCTCGGCCATATGCCACCCGAGGAGCGGCGCGAGAAGGGGCCGCTGATCAACGGCCTGCGCAACCGGATCGCAGAGGCGGTGACAGCGCGCCGCGAGGTGCTCAAAGCCGCCGCCCTCGATCTGCGGCTGAACACCGAGAGGGTCGACGTGACCCTGCCGGCACCGGACAACCCGGCCGACAGCGGCCGCATCCATCCGATCAGCCAGGTAATGGACGAACTGACCGCGATCTTCGCCGACATGGGCTTTGCGGTCGCCGAAGGCCCCGACATCGAGACCGACGACTATAATTTCACCCGGCTGAACTTCCCGGAAGGGCATCCGGCGCGGGAGATGCACGACACCTTCTTCTTCAATCCGCGGCCGGACGGTTCGCGGCTGCTCTTGCGGACCCACACCTCGCCCGTCCAGGTCCGCACCATGCTGGCGCAGAAGCCACCCATTCGTGTGATCTGTCCCGGCCGCACCTATCGCTGCGACAGCGACCAGACCCATACGCCGATGTTCCATCAGGTCGAGGGCCTGGTCGTCGATAAGACGTCCCATCTCGGCCACCTCAAATGGATCCTGGCCGAATTCTGCAAGGCATTCTTCGAGGTCGACGACGTGAAGATGCGGTTCCGGCCGTCATTCTTTCCGTTCACCGAGCCGTCACTCGAAGTCGACATCCAGTGCCGCCGCGACAAGGGCGAGATCAGGTTCGGCGAAGGCGAAGATTGGATGGAGATTCTCGGCTGCGGCATGGTGCACCCGAACGTGCTGCGCAACTGCGGCATCGATCCGGATATTTTCCGGGGCTTCGCCTGGGGAGTCGGCGTCGACCGCTTGGCCATGCTCAAATACGGAATGCCCGACCTGCGCGCCTTCTTCGAAGCCGACATCCGCTGGCTTGCCCATTACGGCTTCCGCCCGCTTGATATTCCGACCCTTGCCGGCGGGTTGAGCGCCTGATTAGTAGGACGATTTAGCCGTCATGAAATTCACCTTGTCCTGGCTCAAGGATCATCTCGACACCGATGCTTCGCTCGAAGCGATCGTCGACAAGCTCACCATGATCGGCCTTGAGGTTGAGCGTGTCGAGGACAGGGCGAAGGTGTTGGCGCCGTTCACGATCGCGCAGGTGATCTCGGCCGAGCAGCACCCCAATGCCGACCGGCTGCGCGTGTGCATGGTGGATACTGGCACCGGCGACCCCGTCCAGGTGGTGTGCGGCGCGCCCAATGCGCGCGCCGGAATGAAAGGCGTGTTCGCACCGCCCGGCTCCTTCATTCCAGGCAAGAACACCACGCTCGCCGTTGGCACCATACGCGGTGTCGAGAGCCGCGGCATGCTGCTGTCGGAATTCGAGTTGCAACTGTCCGACGATCACGAGGGCATTATCGACCTGCCGGCCGATGCTCCCGTCGGAGCACGCTATATCGCGTGGACGCACGCCGACGATCCGATGATCGAGATCAACCTGACGCCGAACCGTCCCGACTGCGCCGGCGTGCACGGCATTGCCCGCGACCTCGCTGCCGCCGAGATGGGCCGCTTCAAGGACCAGCTCATCAGGCCGGTCGAGGGCGCCTTCCCCTGCCCAGTCGGCATCAAGCTCGAGTTCGGCGACACGCCACCGCTGTGCCGCGGCTTCGCATTGCGGTTCGTGCGCGGCGTCAAGAACGGGGCAAGTCCGGACTGGCTGCAAAGGCGGCTCACCGCGATCGGGCTTCGCCCGATCAACGCGCTGGTCGACATCACAAACTACATCACCTTCGATCGCGGGCGCCCGCTGCACGTTTTCGACGCCGCCAAGGTTCGCGGCGATCTGACCGTGAGGCGGGCCCGCGCCGGGGAGACCTTGCTCGCGCTCGATGACAAGACCTATGCGCTCGACGATACGACCTGCGTCATCGCCGACGAGGCAGGGGTCGAATCGCTTGCCGGCATCATGGGTGGTGAAGCGAGCGGCTGTTCGTCCTCCACCACCGATGTCTTGATCGAGTCGGCGCTGTGGGACGAGAGCAACATCGCCCATACAGGGCGTCGGTTGAACATCAACTCCGATGCGCGCTATCGCTTCGAACGCGGCATTGACCCGGCTTTCATGCTGCCCGGGCTTGAGCTTGCCACGCGCATGGTTCTCGACCTGTGCGGCGGCACCTCGTCTTCCATCGTAACCGCCGGCGGGCCACACATCGAAGATCGCATCATCGAGTTTCCACTCGATGAGACCGAGCGGCTCGCCGGCCTCAAGGTCTCCATGGTCGAACTCAAGCTGGTGCTGGGCCGTCTCGGCTTCCATGTCGCAGGCTCGGGGCCGACGGTGCGGATCGCGATCCCCTCATGGCGGCCCGACGTGCATGGCAAGGCCGACATTGTCGAGGAGATCGTCCGCATTGTCGGCGTCGATCGCGTGCCGATGACGCCGTTCGACCGCGGCGCGTCCGGCCGCCGCCCGGTCCTGACCCCTTTGCAGCTGCGTACCCGCCGGGCGCGTCGCGCGCTCGGCGCGCGCGGCCTCGTCGAGGCGGTCACCTGGTCGTTCGTCCCTCATGCCTCCGCGGCCTTGTTCGGCGGCGGCGAGGCCGAGCTTGCGATCGCCAACCCGATCGCGGCGGACCTGTCCGATATGCGACCGAGCCTCGTCCCGAACCTTGTCGCCGCCGCACAAAAAAACGCCGACCACGGGTATCCCGGCACGGCCTTGTTCGAGGTCGGCCAGATTTTTCGTGGCGTCGAACCGCAGGACCAGTTTGCCGCCGCGAGCGGGGTTCGGCGCGGCCTCGCCAAAGCGACGGGTATGGGCCGCCATTGGGCAACGGGGGGCAAGCCCGTCGATGCGTTCGACGTGAAGGGTGATGCGCTGGCAGCGCTGACGGCGGCCGGCGCCCCGATACCGGCGTTGCAAATCATACCGGGCGGACCGGCCTGGCTGCATCCGGGGCGCAGCGGCACCATCCAGATCGGCCCGCAGAATGTACTCGGTTATTTCGGCGAACTGCATCCGCGTGCGCTGGAAGCGCTTGGCACCGACGGACCGATCGCCGCCTTCGAGGTGGTGCTCGACCGCATTCCGCCGCCCAAGGCGAAGGCGACACGGGCAAAGCCGATGCTCGAGCTGTCGCCGTTCCAGCCGGTCGAACGCGATTTTGCTTTCGTGGTCGATCGAACGGTCAAAGCCGGCGATATCGTGCGCGCGGCACAAGGCGTGGATCGCAAGCTGATCACCGCAATTGACGTGTTCGATGTTTATGAGGGGACCGGCATCGATCCAGGCAAGAAATCAATTGCAATCGCGGTGACAATGCAGCCTCGAGACAAGACGATGACCGACCAGGAAATCGAGGCCGTCGCAGCCAAAATCGTTGCCGAAGTCGGAAAACGCACCGGCGGTATGTTGCGCACCTGATGTTCGCCGCGCCGGCGGCCATTTCCAATCCGGTGTACCTGCATTAGAGTCGTCGCAGTACTTCGCCCGGCCGGCGCGGCCAGCGCGCGAAGCGGAGGGAGGTAACATGTCGACCAAACGCACCATCATGGTTGCTGCGGGTTCGCTGCTTGCGGCATTCGTGCTCAGCGCAAGCTTTTCTGGCGATGCCGCGGCCCAGCAGCAGGCGCGTTCGAACAGCCTGAGCGAGTCTCTTCGGGACGTCAGCAATGTTCAATCGCAGATGATCCCGCCGTTCAAGGTGTTCGACAATCTCTATCATGTCGGCATTGGTTACGTGGCCGCA
This sequence comes from uncultured Alphaproteobacteria bacterium, assembly GCA_963844635.1. Taxonomy (GTDB): domain Bacteria; phylum Pseudomonadota; class Alphaproteobacteria; order Rhizobiales; family Xanthobacteraceae; genus JAJPKK01. The sequence goes on along the minus strand of CAWJPD010000002.1, from coordinate 658,086 downwards.
TGGCTGATCCCGACATCGGCCGGAATCATCATGATCGATACGACCGAGGAGCCGTTCGTCGATCACGTGATGGACAACATCAAGAAGCTGGGCTTCGACCTCAAGGACATCAAGTACATCCTGATCAGCCACGGCCACCTCGATCATTTCGGTGGCGCGGCCCGCATCCAGCAAGCCTCCGGCGCGCGCGTCGGCGCGACGGAAGAGGACTGGCAGATGATCGAGCAGGTCGGGCGTCAGGCAGGTCGCGGCGGCGAGGCCCCGCCGCTGGTGCCGAAGCGCGATATGGTGATCAAGGATGGCGACACGCTCACCCTCGGCAACACCACGCTGAAATTCTACAAGCTGCCCGGGCATACGCCGGGCGTGCTGTCGGCGGAATTCACGGTGTACGACAATGGCGCGCCGCACAAGGCATTTTGGCAGGGCGGTGGCGGCTCGCGAGGCGGTCTCGCCGGCGCGGAGCAGGCGATGGAGTTGGCAAAGCGGCTCGCCGAGCTTCAGGGCGTTGATGTCTATGTGATGATCCATAGCTGGCTGCCCTATCCGAACGGCGGCGTGTTCGAGCGCGAGCAACTGCTTGAAAAGCGCAAGCCTGGCGAGCCCAATCCTTTCGTCGATCCGGCCTCGTTCACCCAATATGTGAAACAGGCGCAGGTGAGCGCGGCGCGCACGCTGGAAGAGGAAAAGCGCAAAGCCGGCACCGCGCAATAACGGTGCGCGCAAGAGCCGGCATCTCGCGGGCCGCCTTTAGCGCTCCTCCCTCGCGCAGCGACGCTTCGCGGGAAGTAAGAGAGCTTTAGTCGAACTGATCCGATCTGCTCTGCTCTCGCACGCGAGAGGGAGAGCGTGCCGAACACTGCGCAACCCACGCATCCGCCCCCGCGAAGCGGGGGAGGGGAACCGCGCGCAGCGCGGTGGAGGGGGCAACTTCCTCCGCGTGACGGCCCCCTTCCGGCTCACTGCGTTCGCCGACCTCCCTCGCTTGGCGGGGGAGGAAAATCGGGACCACGCCGATGGGGAGATTGGGCCTAACGCCAATGCCGCTTGAACGAGCCAGGTTCGCAGAGCGCGCGCAGCGCGCTACGGCTGCAACGATCGCGACTCTCGCATTGCCATTGATGCTGGCTGCGGTCTTGGTCGCGGCAGCAGTCTCCGCGCAGGCGGACGCGGTCGCCGACTTCTACGCCGGCAAGCTCATCAGGATCGTGGTCGGCTTCGATTCCGGTGGCGGATACGATGTCTATGCCCGCTTGCTGGCCCGCCACATGGGGAAGCACATTCCGGGCAATCCGAGCCTCGTCGTGCAGAACATGCCCGGTGCCGGGGGATTGCGTGCCGCGAATTTTCTCTACGCCGCCGCGCCCAAGGACGGCACCACGATCGGCACCTTTTCTCGCGATATGCCCTTGCTTGCGGCTTTGGGCGGAAATCCCGGCGTTGCGTTCGACCCACGCCGATTCACCTGGCTCGGTTCGTCGTCGAGCTTCAGCGACGACGCGTATTTTTTGATCGTACGCGCGGACGCGCCGGTCACATCGATCGCCGAGGCGCGTCGGCCGGGCGCTCCGGTGATGATTCTGGGCGGCAGCAACGAGGGCGCCTCCGGCAGTGACGTTCCGATCATCCTGCGTGACACGCTCGGCCTCAACATCAAGCTGGTGAATGGATATCCCGACTCGAACGCCATTTTCCTCGCGATGGAACGGGGTGAAATCGCCGGGCGAACCGTGGATTTGTCTACGCTCCGCAGCCTTCGCCCAAAATGGCTCGAGCCGGGCGGCGGCACGCGCGTGCTGCTTGCGTTTGCGCGCGCCACGCGTCATCCGGATTTTCCCGATGTGCCGACCGCGCGCGAACTCGCCCCTGCCGGTCCCGGGCGCGCGCTCATCGAGCTTGCCGAGCGACCCTATGCGATGGCGCGCCCCTTCATGGCTCCGCCCGGCCTGCTCCCAGAACGAGCGCAGGCGCTGCAACTGGCCTTCCTCGCGACGTCAAAGGACCCTGACTATCTTGCGGAGGCGGAAAAGCTCGGCCTCGCCATCAGCCCGGTCGACAGCACCGAGGTCGCCCGCACTGTTGTGGGCATCGCCGGGGCCGATCCCGACGTGCTCGCCCACCTGCGGCGACTGCTGGCCGACGACAAGCGACGCGGCTGAATTCATGCTGGACCGCGAAAATAAATACTCCGGTCATTGGCAGGAATCAGCACGCTGGTGCGGCGAACTGCCATAGGGAGATTCAGTTATTTCGCATGGACCGTAAGCGGCAGGTTGCTCTCTGGTCCAAACCCTGGACAGCGCGTACGATTGCTGCCGGTCATCCGGAGCAGCACGAGGTGCGCCGATCATGCTGACGCGTCGGATCGTCTCGCTCGCACCGCTTTTCGTCTCGCTTGTCGCAACTGCGCGCGCTGACGCGGTGTCGGAGTTCTATCGCGGGCGCACCGTCAATTTGATCGTGGGCTACGGCCCCGGCGGCGGCTACGACCTTAATGCGCGGCTGGTCGGGCGCTATCTCGGCCGGCATATTCCCGGCAATCCGAGCGTGGTGGTGCAGAACATGCCGGGCGCCGGCAGCCTGCGCGCCGCAAACCATATTTATTCGGTTGCGCCGAGTGATGGCGCGACGATCGGCGCGTTCTCGCGCGACATGCCGCTGCTGGCCATCCTGGGCAATGTACCGGGCGTCCGCTTCGATCCGCGTAAGTTCGCGTGGCTCGGCTCGTCGTCGAACTTCGCCAGCGATGCCTATCTGCTGATGGTGCGCAATGATGCCCCCGTGACGTCGGTCGCACAGGCGCGCCGGTCGGGCGGTCCGCCGCTCATTCTTGGCAGCACCGCAGAGGGAACCTCCGGCAGCGATGTGCCGAACCTGTTGCGCGACACGCTCGGTCTGAACATCAAGCTGGTCGCCGGCTATCCGGACAATGGTGCGATCTTTCTCGCCGTGGACCGTGGCGAGTTGAACGGACGCACCACGGACCTTTCCACGTTGCGCTCGCTGCGCCCGCAATGGCTGAAGCCGAACGGCGGCATGCGGGCGCTGGTGCAATTGGCGCGGTCCACGCGCCACCCGGATTTTCCCGACGTGCCGACCGCACGCGAGCTTGCCGGCAGCGAGGCCGCGCGCGCGCTGATCGAGCTCGCCGAACTGCCCTACATGATGGCGCGCCCGTTCACCGCGCCGCCGAAAACACCGCCCGAGCGCGCCGCCGCGCTGGAAGCGGCATTCCTCGCCGTCCATCGCGATCCGGACTATCTCGCCGACGCGGCACAATTGCGGATCGAAGTGAGCGCGGTCGGCGCCGCGCAAGTGATGCACGTCATCGACCGGATCGCCGGGGCCTCACCCGAACTGCTGGACCGCTATCGCAAGGTGATCGCGGGGCACGAGTAGTCTTGTAGGTGGGTTAGCGGCGCGCCACGGGATAGTGGTGGTTTGGCAGAACCGGGATTAATGATGGGTTACGCGCCGGACGTGGCAGCACGTCGTTCGACCGATCCGTGAACGGGCGCTAACCACCCCACATGGGAGGAACGCATGCATGAGCTGACCGGGGAGGCGCATTGGCACGAACCCAAGGCCGGCGAGAACGCCGGCTTCGGCAAGTTCAAGCGCGCGCCGATGCCCTATGACCGTTTCATGGAGGCGGAAGGCGTGCCGGTCTATCGCGGCATCGGGGTGCGGCGCGTTCAAGATCTGCCGCTCGTCACCGTGGAAGCGGCTCGGCGGCCGCGGCAGCTATATCCAGCTCTACGGCACCGAAGGCCTGTGGGGCTGCTATATCGTCGAGGTGCCGGCTGCCGGCGCGCTCAATGTCGAACGTCACCTCTATGAAAAGGTCGTGTTGGTCGTCGAAGGGCGCGGCACGACCGAGGTGTGGCAGGAAGGACAGACGAAGCGGCACGTTTTCGAATGGCAGGCGGGCTCGCTGTTCACCATGCCGCTGAATGCCTTCCATCGCATCATCAATGCCGCCAACGCGCCGGCGCTGCTGCTTTGCGGGACCACCGCGCCCAACGTCATGAACCTGTTCGACAACCCACCCTTCATCTTCGATTGTCCTCACGCTTTCAGCGAGCGCTTTTCCGGCGCCGACGATTATTTCAAGCCGAGCGACGACATCGAGCCGGACCCGGTGCGCGGTCTCGCCATGCGGCGCACCAATCTCGTTCCGGACATCGTCAATTGCGACGCTGCCGCTCGATAATCGCCGCTCGCCCGGTTATCGGCGCGTCGAGCCGGCCATGGGCGGCAACCGATTCTATCTGTGGATCGGGCAGCACGAGACGGGCCGATATTCGAAGGCGCACAAGCACGCCTCGGCCGCGGTGCTGATCTGCGTCAAGGGCAAGGGCTACACCTATACGTGGCCGGAAACGCTCGGCCCGACGCCGTGGCGGACGGCAACGCCGGCAAGGTGCTGCGGCAGGATTACGAGCCGGTCGGCATGGTGTCGGCGGCGCCGATGAGCGGCGACTGGTTCCACCAGCATTTCGGCATCGGCAAGGAAGGGCTGCGCATCACCGCCTGGCACGGCCCCAACAATCAGCGCTCGCGCAAGGCCGGACGCCCCGGCGAGCAATTGATGGACTATGGCGCGATCGATCTCAACAAAGGTGGCAGCGCCATCCCCTATCACCAGGAAGACAAGGCAATCCGCCGCGAGTTCGAAGCGGCGCTTGCCCGCGAGGGCGTGGCAAGCCGCATGGAGGAGCGGTTTTACGAGGCGTCATCCGACGCGGCCGCCGAGCCGCCGCAGCTGATGTGAGTGCGGCGATCAGGCGCAGTCCATCAGCCGACCTCGACCTACTCCGCGGCCTTGCAGGAGCGCGTGCAAATCCGGTCGCGCTTGCTTGGCACTGTGTCCATGCATAGGCTACGGTTCATGAAGGAGCCTGTTGTCTCGCGTGACCCGGAGGTCATGAGCGGCGCGCCGGTCTTTCCCGGCACACGTGTTCTTGTGCAAACGCTGCTCGATTATCTGGAAGCTGGCGAAACAATCGACGATTTCCTTGAAGGCTTTCCCTCGGTGACGCGGAGCCAGGTTATTGCGTTCCTGGAAGAAGCAAAGGACCGCGTGATCCAATCCGTCTTGTGAGAGTGCTGCTGTATGAGTGCGTGGACTGGCGTCTCGCGCGTCGGATTGTTGGTCACGATGTCGTCACCGCTCGCCAAATGGGGTGGACGAGCGTCAAGAATGGAGAGTTGCTTGCGCTGGCATCTATGCATTTTGATCTGTTCGTTACTGTCGATCAAAGATTGCTCACACAACAAAATTTATCTGCGTTCACGATAGCGGTGATCGTTCTACGGGCCAGAACGAATCGCTTGGCCGCCCTAGAGCCGCTTATTCCCGATCTGCTTCGTGTCATCAAGTCAGCGCGCCCTGGCTCCGCGGAATTCGTAGGTGAGTAGTACCCCGTCCAAAAATCTCGCCGTTCCAGGCCCCGATAGTCCCGCTACACGTTCACTTCCTCACACGCAACTTGTGGTCAGGTGAAAGCAGGACATCCGCATTCTCAACCGCCGAGGTGCACATCCTCAATCGAGGCAGTTCCTCATTGTCAGTCCATCCCAGTACCAAGAGCGCCGTTCGCGCGATCTTTGAGATATCAAAAATCCGGCTGCTGCGCCGTCGGCACGTCGGCGTGTCTGCCAGGGAAATAGCCGTGCGGGTTTTCGGCGCAGACCATTTCCGGCCATTGGCCCAGGGGGCGGCGATAGCTGACCGCTGCCGACCAAGGCATCGTGAATTCGCCGGTATCCTCGACGGTGAAGTCGAGCTGAAGACCCCTGCCCTTGTCATTGGGATTGCGAAACAGGCCGGGATCGCCGCCCAGGCGGGTGAGGCCGCGCTGGCCGCGCTCCTCCGCGGCCTTTGCCGCTTCGTAGTCAAGCAAACGATAGCGCTCGACGACGTGCAGCGCCTCGCTATGCGGCGTGCCGTACATGTCGATCATGGCGAAGGGGCCGACCTTGACGCCGACCGTGTCGATCACCAGCGTGTCGCCTTCATAATGGCCGACGGAATCCCCGTACCAGGACGGCGTTACCTGCGCCGGGTGCGAAGCGTTCATCCGGATATGGCGAACTTCATGATCGTTGGAATAGACGATCGTGATGTGGTCCGGTCGCTGAAACATCTGCATACCAATGTTGTAGATCACGAAAGGCACCCCGCCGGGCCAGCATTCGTTGCTCGGTGTCGGATAGGGTACGCCGGCGAGCGAGATATCGCCGTGCCGTTTGACGACCTCCGCCGCGTGCGGATTGAGGATCGGATTGGTGTAGTCCCCGATGAGTTGATAGGTGTCGCTCGCGCCATTGCGACGCGATTTGTTGGTCACCGGACCGGGACCCGAGGGTGGCGCCTCGAAGTCCGGCCACGTCAAATGCGCCCAAATCCCGGAAAAATCCGGGACGGAACCAGCACTTTGCGGCGTGCCGGGTCCGCCCGGCACCGGCACGGTGTCCTGTGCGAAAGCGGGCGTCACAGCTGCCAGTGGAACGGTCAGTAAGAGCACCAGGCCCCAACGCGGTTGATCCATGGTTCAATCCTTCATGGCTGTATTGCCGGTTCCTCCACCGGTCGGTGAGCTGTCGCCCGGTCACTCGCCTTTGATGTTGGCGGCCTTGATGATCGGCCACCACTTCTCGGCTTCCGCCTTCTGCAGCTTGCGCAGCGGCTGCGGTCCCAGCTGTTCGGGCGGCGGCATCTCCAAAGAGAGTTCGGCGAGGCGCCGCTGGAGCGCGGGTTCAGCGAGGACGGCGCGCACCGCGGCGCTCAACTTGTTGATAATGTCGTTGGCCGTCCCGGCAGGCGCCCACAGCCCCGTCCACGCCGAAAAATAGAAGCCAGGCAGGCCCGCCTCGTCGGTCGTTGGAATGTCGGGCGCCGCATCGAGGCGCGTCTTGTCGGTGACGGCAAAGGCCTTGATGGTTCCGTCGCGCACATGCGGCAGCGTGATCGACGGCGCGGTGATCATAAGATCGAGCTGGCCGCCGACCAGATCGAGCAGCGCGGGGCCGGAGCCGCGGTAAGGCACGAGCGTAATGCGCGTTCCGGTCTCCTTGGCAAAGAAGAGCGCCGACATATGGGAAGGGCCGCCGACCCCGCTCGTTCCCACCAGGGCCGTGTCAGGGTGGCCTTTAAGCCAGGCAATCAACTCGGCAAGGTTGTTTGCGGGAAAGTTTTTGCGCGCAACGATCAGGTTCGTTTCGAACGGCAGCAGCGACACCGGTTCAAGGCTGGTCAGCAGGTTATAAGGGAGGGTGTAGATGGCGCCGTTCGCGACGTGCGAACTCCAGTTGCCGGCGCTGAGGGTGTAGCCGTCGGGTGCCGCGCGCGCAACACGGCCGACGCCGATGCTGCCACCCGCCCCGGCGACATTTTCAATGATGATCGGCTGACCGAGGACCGCGCGCAGCGGCTCGGTGAGGACGCGCACCGTGGTGTCCAATGGGCCACCGGCCGCGTACGGCACATTCATCGTGATGGGCCGCGACGGATAATTTTGCGCTCCGGCCCGCCCCCCGCCTGTCGCAACGGCCCCAGCCGCAAGGACTGCCGCGCAGGCGAGCAAGCCAGCCTGGCGCCGACCCGGCAAGCGACGCCGACCCGGGTTCGAGCGGCTCCCGGTTGCGTTCGCACGCAGGTGACCCATTCGCGTCCTCCGCTTGCAGCTTCGTGCCCTTGACCGCCACGATCGAAAGCGGATTTGCTCCCGGTGGGCGCAACATGATCGCCGAAAGCCGGTCGGGGTTGTCGAGAGTTCACGCCGTTTCCCGCATCTTTTCAGGCCAAATACGCGAGAGTACAAAGACCAGAACGGCGCAGCCGAGACAGGCCGGAACCGTGGCCCATAACCACAGTTCGCGCCCGGTCACGGCGTAGGTCGATATGGACGCAATGGCGGCCGCGGCGCCCCCGCACAAGGTCGCGAGCGCCCAGCGTGGACCCGTCGCGTCGCGGTCGCCGGCGGAACGGCCGACGAGACCCGCAAGGACAAGCGGCACTAAAGCGAGCTGAAGGCAACTGAAGCCGAACAGCAAAGCGAGAAAACTGGTCGCGGTGAGCTGGATATATTGGCGGCCGATGAAATACCCGACGGCGACCGCGATCCAGATCGCGCCGGCGGCAAGCCTCGTGCGCTGCCAATCGGCATTCGAGGCTGGGACCGCGACGGCCGCCTGCGAGGTTGGCCGAGGTTGAGTTCAGCGCGCTCCGATCGCGATCGGATCACCGCAACCACGTCATAGTTGATGGTGGCGAGAATCGCCGAGAATTGCGAGATCATCGTCGATAGTGCCATGCCCAGCACGGCCGGGAGAAAAAACAGCAGGGCGGTCGTGGTCACGATGTTCGGTTCGGAGACCAGCGCCTGCACGAAGCTGCCCAGCGCAGCCGCATCTCCCGGCACTCCCGTCGACACCGTGGCGATCGCGCCGAACATATAGAGGAACATCAACATTAGCGGGCCTTCCGCGACGCAAAAGCGCCACAACCGCGTGAACGCCATGCCCTGTTCCGGCTGCGTGCCGTCGCGAGCGGCCAAACCCTGGTCTTTCCGGTAGGCGGCGAGCCGCTGCCAATTGCCGACGTCCACGATCGGATGAAACAGCGGCTGCAAGAACAGCGCCGCGATTGCAAGCGCGGGCAGCGTCGGCTTGGTCTGCATGGCGGCAACGACACTGCGGCCGATGGTCGAAAACCCATCTGCCGCAAGCTCAAGAATGGCGAGACCCGCCGCAAGACCAGAGAACACGCAAATCGTGACGTTGAGGATTTTTTCGATCTTCACCAGCAAGCCGCTGCCGCGCGGCTTGCGATCGAACCCCGTATTCTCGAGGTCCGTTGCTCCGAGGGGGCCGGTATCGACATATCGGACACGCCGGTAAATTGGCATCGCGATGCAACAGACGGCGACGAAGAACACGGCGAGGGTTGCCGCAGGAGGTGCCTGGGGAAACTTCGGACGCGAGCAGATAAATGAGGAAGGCGATCGCAAAGAACAATCCGAGATATAGAATTCCGAGTTGCAGCTGATTGGCATGCATCGCGCCGGAGTTGCCGGAAATGCTGCTGGAGACCGCCGCAATTCCGAAGACTACGAAAACGACGAGGTCTGTCGCGGCCGTATCGCCCGACATCAGCACGCCGACGATGGCACTCACACCGAGCATTTCGACGACCATGAGACCGGCGAGAGCGACGATCGTCACCGCGGCCGCCGCGAACTGCAAGGGAAGGTCCTCGCCATGCCGCCGCGCAACGAAAGTGCTGATCGTGAACGCGCCGTCGACACGCAAAGCGTCGGCGAGAAACCCAAGCAGCGGCCGATGCAGGAGCCAGATCAGGCAGATGCCCAGCAGGACCGACAACGTCACCGTGATTGCGGGCCAGACGTCGCCGTCGGCGCCCCAGGAAAACAGCGGCACGAATATTGCGAGCCGCAGCGAGCCTGCAATGAAGGCGTTCTGAATGACTCTCCGTTCGGTGAAACCGGAAGAAACATGGCGATCCTGTGACCGCGGGTAGACGTGGCGCCGCAACAGGCCGACCGGCGCGAAAGAAGCGCCGGCCAAAATCAGAATCAGGAAGAGAAGAACGAGATACCAGGACATGCGCCAACTTCGTGCATCATCGTTGCGGACAGCGGTTGCGCCCATCCTGATCCGATGCGGCGAGCCTTTTCAACTGTGACTGCGAACTGGCAAGTTCCGACAAGCCGCCCGTGGACGGACAGGAAACGATAACGTAATGAGGGCATGCTGGCGCGATGGCAGCCTGTGACACATTGGTGTCAATAAGCACGTGCACGGACCCATATCGATTGATCCGTCGTGACACTTGGGGGCTTCTCGGCGACGAAAAGGGGCAGGGCGAAGATGATACCTTGGATCAGAAGGGGACACGGGAATGCCACTCATGGCGACGGTGTCCGCGTCTGGCAGGCGCGCGGCCGCGGCGGCGGGCGGTTGCGCAGCTGCGGCGCGATCATTGCATTGGCGCTGCTGTGGGCCAGCTCCGCTCACGCCACGGAGCCGCGCGTGCTGCTGATGCGCGGCTGGTTCGGCGTCTTCTCGACCGGGACTCGATAGCCTTGCCGACGAACTCAGGGCCAAAGGCATTAATGCGCAGGTGGCAGGGCACCTCTACTGGTCGACCGCGATCACCGAAATCGAGAAGGCGAGGGCGGCGGGCGACACGCGGCCGATCGTGCTGGTCGGCCATTCGCAAGGTGCCAACAATGCGATCGACATCGCGCGCGCTCTCGAGGCGCAGAAGATTCCGGTCGATCTGCTGATCACGCTGGCGCCGTTCTTGCAAAAGAACATTCCCAACAATGTCGTCCGGGCAGTCAATTTCTATTCGAGTCCGGGATGGGGAGCGCCGCTGGTTGCCGATCCTGGATTTCACGGCGCGATCAACAACGTCAACCTGTCCGGCGACGTCACCGTGTTACACATCAACATGGACAAGAGCGAGAGATTCAGTCGCAAATTATGCACGAGATCGAGGCGGTGGCGCAGAAGAAGTGCAGGACTCCATTCTGTACCTGAGATGTGCACGTCTTGATGCGTTGCCCGTCAATTGCGTGCTCGCCAAAGTGCATTTGCAAAGATGCTGCGACAGTCCAGCGCTCCACTACGCCGACCGGTTCTTAGCCGTCCGCGACTTCAGCCTTTGGTCAGACACGAGCATCGGCCGCAATTAAGTTCGAGTGCCGACTCCCGAAATGGAAAACTGATCATGGCCAATCCCGCGAACACGGACTTTGACAATTTTGTCAAACGACAACAGGAATTGGCTGCCGAAGCAGCCGCTGCAGTCCCATTCGATCCCAAAAAAGAGCTGGACGATTGGCTTGCTCGATTAAATGCGCTCTATTCGCAAATAACAGTGTTTCTGAAAGGCTATATTGATGCAGGTTCCATAACGACGGAAATTGGCAACATCGAGCTTGACGAAGAGTTCAGTGGTCCTTACGTCGCGCCGACAATGGCCATTCGCATCGGGCTAGGAGAAATTAAGCTAATCCCGGTTGGAACGATGCTTATTGGATCCAAAGGAAGGGTGGACGTTGTCGGCCGAGCCGGAACTTCCAGGCTTATACTAGTCAATAAAAAGGCCACGAGTTCGAGTTAGCAAATCAGCGTCACAATGGTCGATCCGAATACTTCTCCGCCGGAGAAGAGAAACGCTCCTCAGCCAATTGAGTGGGTCTGGAAAATAGCTAGCCGCCCACCAACAATGACATTCGTCGAATTAAATCAAGAGTTTTTTTTAGAGATGTTGCTTGAAGTCAGCAATGCGTAAGGTTTCGTTTTCGGATAGCAATGTCGACGTCGCTGATCTTGCTCTACATCACGCCGATGTCGAAAGCTCCCTACGCAGTTATTTTAGCGCAAGTGCACCTTCGTACATGGTGCGGTTTAATGGTTACGCCACTTATGAAGTAGTCAATGAATTACAGACACGGTTGGCTGAACTGGATATGACATCCTCCTTAACGATTCTTACTGCGGTGGAGGCCGTATTCCGCATCGACTATCTTCAGCGATGCTATCAGAGAAAAAAGGACCCTTTATCTCGAGCATTTCGGGACCTGCACAGACGTAGGGGAACGAATGTGAGCCTGGAGGAGGAAATATTCGACCTCTGGAAGGAGCACGCGAATGCTGTAAGTCAACTAATCGGCGACTTGAAGGGAGCGTTCAAATACAGACACTTGTTGGCCCATGGTCGCTATTGGATGCCGAAATTGGGCAAGAAGTACGATTTCGCTTCACTGTACGCGCTGGTTACCAGTGTTCTGTCAAATTTCCCGCTTTTAATTGAATAACAACATTGAGATCAGCGTCGGACGGCTCGGCTGCACTTTCCTTCATCAACGCGACTGAGGTCAGAGCGGGAGGAGAGAAGGTGATTAGCGCAGCCTGTCGGCCTGTCCGAATTCGCGGTGGCTCGGCCACTTTAGCGTTATCAGATCGTACGGTCAGCCCGCAAGTCTCATCACTGCTCGATCGTATTGCTTCGATCCGAGATTCCCGTCGGCGAAGATGCCGTGCTCACCGACCCATTGGAGCATGTCGTTGAACACTTCCCTGGTGTAAGGCTCGAATACGATGCGCTCTCCCGGCCCCCAGCGGCGCGTATCCATCTGCGCATGCCAGCGCAGCGGAAACTCCTTTTTGTAATAGTGGGTGTACAACTCCGGGCGCAAATCGATGTCGCGCTGAGCGCGTTTGAGCGCGCGCGCGTATTTCCGCAGGTCGTTGGGGTCCGGGTCGCCGTGCACCATCATCGCAATCATGAAGGTGGCATCGATGACCTTGCGGAAACCAAGCTGCTCGGCGAAGTAGTACGGACCGCTGAAGAGGTGCACGGCCGGCGCCTTACGATCGAGCAGTCGCTCCATGCGCTTGAACAGCAGCCCGTCATTGAAGGAAAGGTTGAGCTGTTCCGGTGTAAGATATTGTTCCAGCGCCTGCACGCTCGAGTAGTGGCTGCCGGATTGATAACCCACCGAGACCGGAACGCCGGCGAGTTGCTCCGGCGACGTGATCTGCGACTCGGGCGCGACGAAGATGCCGGCGGGACTGACAGAATAAAGCTCGCCGAACAGCTTGCCGTGACCCGCCGATGCGGCGACCCCGATCGTCCAATGACAGGCGCAGCTCACGTCGGCCTTGCGTCCCACCTCGATCGACTGGAAGGCGCCGGTCCGGTTCGGGGTGTTGTGGACCTCGCCTTCGCTTGACTGGACAAGTTCGCGAAACACGTAGTCGAGGCCTTCCTGCCGGAAGTAGCCCTTCTCCTCGGCGACCCATTCCTGCAGCCGAAAATGCGGTTCGACAATGAATGGCGGCATCGGTCGCTCCTGTGCGCTGGCGGTGGCTTATTGGTATAAATCAAGAATACCCGTGCCGCCATCACCTCCCAATCCGGTGCCGCTCAACACGGCGGTTCTCGCATGAAGCGGCCTGCGACCTCGCCGGGCCCTTGGTCAAATACCCGGACAGCCTCCTGGAATTGAGGCCGGTGCAGAACTAGATTGAGGGCTGACGCTTCGATCAAAAGGAGACAGCCATGGCACGCAATCCGAGACGGGACCAGCGGCGCTCCCCGCAGGCCGGCCCGAACGGCAATGGTTCGCCGGCGGAGCCCGAGGTGCCGTCGTCGGATCGCGATCGGGTCATTGCGGCATTGCTCGCGCTTCTTGGCGAGCACGCGATCGAGCGTATCGGCTACGCGGACATTGCCGCGCGCGCCCACGTCTCGCTTGCCGACTTTCGCGGCTTGTTCGGTTCGAAGCTTGCGATCTATGCGGCATTCCTGAAGGATGTGGACCGCAAGGTGCTTTCCGCCATCGATTCGGAGATGGCGGGGGAGCCGCCGCGCGAACGTCTCTTCGACGTGCTGATGCGCCGCATCGAAGTTCTGGCGCCGCACCGCCCGGCGATCCGGTCATTGCTGCGCTCGGCACGGCGTTACCCCGGTCTTGCTCTCACGCTGAACGGCCTCGCGGTGCGGTCTCAGCGCTGGATGCTCACCGCTGCCGATATCGACGCGTCAGGTCCTCGGGGCGCAATTCGCGCCCAGGGAATGGTGGTGCTGTTTGCCGGCGTGCTGCGCACGTTCATTCACGATGAAGATGAGGGTCTGGCCCGGACGATGGCGGCACTCGACCGCGCGCTTGCGCGGGCGCAACGCTGGTCCGGCTTCCTCGAAGATTTGTGCCGGCTCGCCCCGCGATCACGCTGTCGGCGTCGACGACGACGGCGCGAGGACGAGGAACGCGATTTCGGCGAGGAAGAGCCGGTTCCGATCTGACGTGCCAAGTGCGGCGGCCAAGTGCTTGCTGTAGCCCGGGTGAGCGAAGCGATACCCGGAGCCTTCAGTCTCACAGAAGTGACGTCATGATCAGCAGGAGTGAACGCGTATCCTCTCCCACATCCGCAGATAGAGCCGCTTAGCTTTAAAAATCCGGCTTGTCTGCGGTTGGGGCCTCCGAGTTCTTATTGTAATAGTATTCATGAAGATTTTCGACACAGATGAATTCCGGCCATTCCCCGACCGCGCGCCGATAGGTGATGTTCGCCGCCCACGGCATCGTGAAAGCACCTTCATCCTCGACGGTGAATTGCAGCAACAAGCCCTCGGCGTTGAGGTCCACGCCGAGCCCTGAATCATTGACCGGAATCTTGAGATTCTCCTTTTCGCCGGGCTTGATCGCTTCTGCCGTTTCCGTCGCAGATAAAAGCCGATAGCGCTCCACGACGTGCAACGCCTTGGTATACGGCGTGCCGTAGTTATCGATCATCGCGAACGGGCGAGCGGTCTTGACGCCTATGGTATCGATGACGAGCGTGTCGCCTTCATAGTGCCCAACCGAATCGCCATACCAGGACGGCGTGACCGTTGCGGGGTGCGATGCATTCATGCGTACGTGGCGGATTTCGTGGCCCTTGTCGTAGATGATGGTGACCTCGCCCGGTTGCTGCAGCATCAGCATGCCGATATTCCAGAAGATGTACGGGGTCGGTTGCGGCCAGCATTGGTTCCCAGGTGTCGGATAGACCACGCCCGCCAATGACAGGTCGCCGTGCTTCTTCACGACCTCCGCCGATTCCGGCTTCAATATCGGATTGGTGAAATCGCCGACCAGCTTGTTCCAGTCGCTCACGCCGTTTCTCAGGCGCGCCCGGTTCGTGATCGGACCAGGCCCGGACACCGGCGGTTCGAAACCGGGGAGATAAGGATGCGACCATGCCCCGGAAAAGTCTGGATGGGATGCGGCGCTCCCTTGCCCGGCATTGCTCGCCGAGTTGCCGGGCGTCTGGCCGAAGGCAGCCGACCCCGCCCCAGTCGCGACTATCAATGTCACTGAAGCCACGAAATTTATCCACAAACCATGCATATCTGACCTCCCCGCTGGGGTTCGTCGCGTCGCCGGGACGCCAAGCTTCTACTTACCGCAAAAACGGCGATTGCGCACGGCAGTAGTCAGTTTCCCGCGCGGGATAAATTCCTGCTCGGCTCTATGTTTCGCTGCGATCAAATATTAACGTTCATGCGCCGTGCGGCCGTGACGCACGGCATCATGGATTGCAGTGCAATGACGCACGAGGTTTGGATGCGCTGAGACGAATTGCTTTAGCGGAGTGTCGATGTCGAAAAAGTAGATATTCGCGAGGAAGCCATAGATACCGGCATCGACGCTCGTCGGTTCGGGCCCATGCAGGTAAGCCTGCATCGGAACGAGATCGGCCAAGACTTTGAGGTCGGCGAGACCTCGCGCATAGGCCTCGTTCGGCTGGTAGCGGCCTATACCTGCGAAATAATAGCGCTGGGAATTGAACTCTCGTGCTTTGAGCAGAGCCTCTTCGGTCAAGCTCGTGTACTCACGCATCACCCTGTCGCGAAAGGCCGGCCAGTAACGCTCGTCCTTCCAGCGTGAATAGGACATGACCCAATAGAGGTCGTCCAGCATACGGGTGACGAGATGCGTGATATCCTGCTGCTGCTTCGTCAAGTGGGCATCGATGGTCAAACCATACTTGCTTATGAGGTAGGCGATGATGACCTCGCTGTCTCCGATCGCTTTCCCGTCATCGATGATGTAGGGGAGTTGCCCACGCGGGGCCGCCGACGCATCGAAAATGTGCTCATGAGAGAAAGAGATGCCGGCCAGCCGCATGAAGGCAAACACCTTCAGCCCGTAACCGTTATTGTCGGCGACCCCGAAGAGTCCGGGATACGAATAAAGGACAATCATCGCCTGCTCTCGTTTCGATCACTTGCCGCAAGGGTCAAGTCCGAACGTAGCCATCTCTCAATCGCCTGAACAGGCCAAGCTGGTTTGCGGCGGAGCACGACACCGGTACACGCACTGACGCGCGCAGCCCGCGCATCGGGCCGTCGCCAAGCGAGATGTCCCGCCATGGAAGCGGGCGATGTCGCGCCGGTTACTTCCGGGTCTGTTTGAAATATCGCAGGTCGGGTGGCGCCTCGTCCTTCTTGGTCGGCATTAACAGTCCGTCGCCGCTCAGGAAGTAGACATCCTTTCCGATGACGACATAGTTGGTCCCCTCCGCGCATGAAACCCGATACCAATTCGGATACGGATTCGGGTTGCGTCGATAGGTCTTGTCGACACTCCAAGGTCGCGTCAGCGCGTGGTCGATGACAGTAACCTCTTCATGGAGAAGGTTTTTGTCGTTGTTGTCGAGATGGAATTGTTCCCTGAAGATTGATTGATTGTCGAAATGGAGCGGCAGGCCGGTTGCGTCATAGGCGCGTGGGCCTTTGAAGCCTCGCGTCTCGACTTCGAGCACGTCGTAGACGCCGTCGCCGTCCTCATCGATCCATTTGCCGATTGAATAGCCCTGATAGGTCGGCTGGAGGTCCTCAGGCCACGGCCGGCCATCAGTGAAAATGCGGCGCAGGTCGGTATTGACCGAAATATAAGTGGTTTCCGGCGTGATGACGTATTCCTGCGCCGGCGCCGACATCATGCTTGGCATGCCGCCCGGCACGCATCTGGCGTGATCGAGAAAATTGCCCTGGCCGCCCACGGCCTGGTCGGCCATGCTTTCCTCGTGAATTTTTTGGTATTCGGACGTTAGCGGCGCCTGCTGCGCAGGGCCGAATGCCTTGTTGGGATCGAATTTGACACCCTGACCACCGAGTTGCGGATTGATCGCGTCCCATTCGCCCTTCCAGTTCGGATATTTCGCCTCATCGGCGGCTCGCGCCGTCCCGATGGTGGCGATCATGGCGGCGACCGATGCGAACACCGCGCTTCGAGCAAACATTCAATTTCTCCCTGGAATATTGACCGCCTGGGTTTTCGATGTTCGGATATTCAACGAGGCATGTCGGATGATCTGCGTGCAGCGAAACCTATCCGTCTGGACCGCGAAAAGATAGATTTCGCAAGCCTCAACCCTCCTACGGAACCGATCGGTTCTACTTGCGGGTCTGCTTGAAGTAACGCAGATCGGGCGGCGCCTGGTTCTTCTTGGCCGGCATCAGCAAACCCTCTCCGCTGAGAAAGTAGTTCTCGTCATCGATCACGACCTGGTTGTTGCCCTCGGTGCAGAAGGTCTGGCCGATGAATGGATGCGCATTGGCCTCGCGGCGGAATGTCTTGTCGACGCTCCATGGTCGCGTCAGCGCGTGATCGAACACGGTGATTTCGTCGTGCAGCAGGTTCGGGTCGCTCTTGTCGAGATGGAACCGCTCCTTGAACACGGACTCGTTGTCGAATGCGAGCGGGAGGCCCGTAGCGTCGTAGGCGCGCGGCCCCTTGAACGGTCCGCGGGTCTCGACTTCCAGCACGTCGTATTTGCCGTCTCCGGCCGTGTCGATCCATTTGCCGAGCGAAATACCTTGATAGGTCGGCTCCACGGCGCCTTCCTTGGGCCAGTCGCGGCCGTCAGTATAGATCCGTCGCAACTCGACGCCGAGCAGGATGTAGGTGGTGTCGGGCGTGACGACGTACTCCTGCCGCGGCGCTGCCATCATGCGCGGCATTCCTCCAGGCAGGCACCGCGCCGTCGGATAATTGCCAAGGCCACCCAGGGCCTGATCCCCCATGCTTTCTTCCAGGACTTTCTGGTACTCCGGCGTCAGCGGCGCCTGTTGCGCCGGTCCCCAGGCCTTGGTCGGATCGAACTTGATCGCCTGGCCGCCATAACGGGGATTGATGGCGTCCCAGGCGCCTTTCCAATTGGGATACTTGGCATCGTCGGCGGCGCGCGCAGCGCTGGTCGCCGTCAACACCGCCATGAATGCGAAGGCCGCCAAGCTTCGGTGATGCATGCTGATCCTCCCTGAACCTGCGCGTTTGCCGTCGGATCGGCTGAGTAGGCACAAATCGAGACAGCTTACACTGCCGCAACTACACTGGGAACACGGCCTTGCACATACGATAAGCGTGCCCCTTGTTGAACCAAACGACGCCTCCGCGAGTTCGCCTTGGCGAGGCGGATTCGAAACGCGATGAGCAGCGAAGGTGAAACATGCGGACACTCGTTCTCGCGCTGTCAGTGATCGTGATTGCTGCTGGCAGACCTGCCCTCGCTCCGGGCGCGGAGGCCTCGAATGAACTCAAATCCCCGCAAGCCTTCGCCGTGATCGGCGATCGTGCGACGCGCTCAAGAATGCTATTTGCGGAAGCCGCCAAGGTGATCACCAATCCGCGTTGCATGAATTGCCATCCCGCTGGGGACCGCCCGACTCAGGGGGACGATGAACATCTGCATCAGCCGGCGGCGTTCCGCGGCGAAGCGAATAACGGCATCCCCGGTCTCGTCTGCGCGACCTGTCACAGCGACCGCAACTTCAAGCTGTTCGCCGGCGAAGCGAGTTATCAAAGCATTCCCGGCCATCCTCGCTGGGGATTGGCGCCGCTCGAAATGGCTTGGCAGGGCAAATCTGTCGGCGACATCTGCCGCCAAATCAAGGACCCGGCGCGGAATGGCGGACGCTCTCTCGCGCTCCTCCAGGAACATGTGGCCAAGGACGATCTCGTGGCGTGGGCTTGGCACCCGGGCGAAGGGCGCCGGCCCGCACCAGGCACTCAGGAGCAGCTCGGCCTTCTCATCCAGGCCTGGATCGATACCGGCGCAGAGTGCCCGTAAACCTCGAGTGCCGATAAGGGATCTCGGCGCTTGCACGCGAGATCTGGCGCGGGCGGGCGAGGAAACGGCACCCTCACCTCTGCCATCCTTCACGGGTGCGAAAGACTTCGATGCCTGCGGCCTCCACCTCGTTGAAAATGTCGGGCTTGAGCACCGACACGAAGCAAGACTCGACGCTTTCATCCTCGAAGCATTTGGCGACGATTTCCTCGGCAACGGTTTCGAGAAGGTCGACATGCGGCAATGACGGAAAAGTCCTTAAAAATTGCCGGACGCGGTCATAGTCGATCACCGCACGGCTGCCGATCGGCCCTGCCGGCAGGCGCGCATGCAGCTTGACGGTGACCCTCAGCCGGTTGGGTCGTTCTGGATGGCGCTCCCACGGATGCAGGCCGCAGCGTCGCTCGACGTTCGCATCGGCAATAATGGCGCGAAAGCAGTCGCGTGAAGAGGACTCGTTCATTGTCGATCCGTGCGCTGGAGTTCAGACTCGAAGATCCTGAAGGCCGCGATTGCGCCAGACCGCCGAAACGGCGTGATCGGCTCCGCGGCAGTTTTGAACTTAGAGCAGGATGCTTTCAGCTTGAATCGCCTCCCGCTCGCTCGGTTCTCTTTGATTTTGCGCATGACCGTGTCCGAACCGTCTGCAAGTTTTCGGGATCATGCGCTAAATTGATCAGAGATTTGTCGCCATTCGGCAATGAGCAAACGCGGGTGATTCGAAGCGGGGAACGGATTGCCAAGCGCCTTCAGTCTCCTTCGGGCGACCGCCCCCGGGTGACGATTGCGCAATTCCCGGCCGTTCTCGGCTCACTGGCGCGACGTGACCTTGCTGCACTCCTCGCGGCAATGGCCGGGAATCCTCGACCTGCATTTCACGAGCAGCGAACCGGGATGCTTGGCAGGATCGCGACAATCGCGTGGGCGACATCCTTGACACGAAAACGCGCCATGATTGAATTACTCGGCATCGGCGAGCGCGTGCATGAAATGCAGTGAGATTCGAGAGCACGCCGACGATGTATTCGAATGCATTATCGAACCCGCCTTGAAGGAAACCAAGGTGGAGGGGCATCGCGCCGACCACATCAAGGATGTCGGGCGCATTACCCGGCAGATGTACAAGGATATCCTCTATTCAGATTTTGCATCGCCCTCCTGCACGGTTTCAATCCCAACGTCTTCTATGAGCTGGCGGTCGCCCACAGCGCCGGGATTCCCGTGGTTGCTGACACAGGAGGGCGTGGATCCGCCTTTCGATCTCAAGGACGAAAGAGCTCTTCCCTACAATCTCGGCGCCCGTCCGATTTTTCGCGGCGACAATATCCGCAGGCTGGTCGCGATGATCGAACGGGTACGTCAGCTGCAGGGCAAACGCGAGGTGCCGTTCGGGGAAAACCTGACGCCGCTCAATGCACCCTCGCCCGACCTGCCATACGCGATGAGGCAGGAAACCAACGCCGCCGCTGACTATTGGCTGCAACTCGTGGGGGGCGCACGGAAGAGATTCTACATGGCCGGCATCGGCTTCACCGGCTGGAGAGGCATGCCCGGCATGAGGGAGGCACTCGCCGCCATTGCCGAGGCGGGCTGCGATATCCGCATCATGACGATGCACGCCCAGAACCCGGCTTTCGCGGGCATGCTGAACCCGGACATTTCCACCTCGGACGCAGGCGGCCAAGCGCCTCGTCTCGAGGAAACGAGGTCGTGGTTTCGCAGCATTGTAAGAATTGGAAATGGCGCCGAGGTTCGCGCCATCACGAAGGGCCTGCTGTTTCAGCAAATCATCATATGCGACGGGCAGGCCCTGATTTCACCGTACCTCTATTCCGCGACGACCGGATTCAGTCCCTGCCTGGAGCTGCGGGAAAGCTCTCCGATATTTTCGGCATTCCTGCGGGAATTTGAGGATTTGTGGAGCACCAACGCACCGGGCGAGCCTGGGGGCACGTCGATCTGACAAACGGGGAGTCCTCGCCACCGCCCACCGCCCGAGACGTTGCATGTCCCTTCTCCCGCACAGATGCGGGAGAAGCATGGTCACTCGGCTATTGCGAGGTTGATGGCGGTGCCGGTGGGCTCACCGTGTTGGTCGTCAGTCCGGAGTCGCGGGCAGCAGGATCGATGCGCTGCGCCTCCTTCATGTCGGCTTCGGCTCCGGCACTGTCCCCTTTCTCGCGCTTGGCGATGCTTCGCCCCTTATAGGCGCCGGCATCGTTCGGGTTCAACCGGATGGCCTCATCGAAATCCGCGATGGCGCGGTCCTTGTCGCCCTTGCCATAGTAGGCATTCCCGCGGCTGTAAAAGGCATCGGCGTCATCCGCCTTGAGCCTGATGGCCTGGTCGAAATCCTGGATGGCGTGCTCGTAAAGTCCTTTTTCGCCGTAGGCCGTGCCACGGTTCTTGTATCCAAGCGGATCGTCCGGGTCGAGCTTGATTGCCTGGTCGAAATCGCGGATCGCGCGATCGAACTGGTTCATGTGCAGATAGGTCACGCCGCGATTGGTGTAATTGAGCGACTGGTCCGGCTTGAACCGGATCGCCATGTCGAGATCGAGGATCGCACGGGAATACTGGCCTTTCAGGCCGTATGCCGTGCCACGGCTGTAGAGCGCATCGGCGTAATTTGGCTTCAGGCGGATCGCCTGGTCGAAGTCGGCGATGGCGCGGTCCTTATCGCCCTTGTTGTAAAAGATCTTGCCGCGATTGTAATAGGCGTCGGCGTAATCCGGCTTCAATCGGATCGCCTGATCAAGGTCCTGGATGGCGTGGTCATAATTGCCGATTTCGCCGTAGGTCGCGCCGCGGCCATAGTACGGCAAGGCATTGCCGGCATCGAGTTCGATCGCCTTGTTGTAGTCTGCAAGCGCGTGGTCATAATCGCGCTTGACGAAATAGATATTGGCGCGCCCGTTATAGGCGAGCGCAAACCGCGGATCGAGCTCGATCGCCTTGTCGCGATCTGACAGCGCCCGGTCATAGTCGTTCTGCGCGAAATAGATATTGCCGCGCCCATAATAGGACAGGGCATTATTGGGATCGAGTTCGATCGCCTTGCTGTAGTCGGCGAGCGCAAGATCGTTCTGACCCCGATCGCGATAGGCATTGCCGCGGCGGTGATAAGCGGCAGGGTCGTCGGGCTTCAGCCTGATCACATCGGTGAAATCCAAGATCGCACGGTCGTTGCGACCGCGGCTCGCATAGGCGAGACCGCGATTGTAAAAGACGTCCGCATCCTCGGGTCTGAACCGGATGGCTTGATCGAAATCGGCAATCGCACGGTCAAAGCGGCCGCGTTTTGCAAGAGCCAAGCCGCGCCCATAATAGGCGTCCGCGTGCTCCGGCTGGAGCCGGATCGCCTGGTCATAATCGGAAATCGCGCGATCGAACTGCCCTTTGCGCCGCTGTGCCCTGCCGCGATCGTTATAGGCGTCGGCATCGTCGGGCTTGAGCCGGATCGCCTCGCTGAAATCCTGGATCGCGCGGTCGTACTGGCCTTTCTCGTCAAAGGCTTCGCCC
This sequence comes from uncultured Alphaproteobacteria bacterium, assembly GCA_963844635.1. Lineage (GTDB taxonomy): Bacteria > Pseudomonadota > Alphaproteobacteria > Rhizobiales > Xanthobacteraceae > JAJPKK01. The sequence goes on along the minus strand of CAWJPD010000002.1, from coordinate 635,907 downwards.
CGCTCGCGGAAGGCCGCGGCGAGATTGCGGGTGAGGTCGCCGATCTGTGTCGTGCAAGCGTCAATGCTGAGATCCGCGGTGGTATTTTTGCACCGAGCTGTCTCGGCAACGCTGCCCTGCGTCTCGACCTCGGCCGCGGGGGCGACGGCGACTGTCGTACACAGGGCAAACAGCATTGCTGCCGCGGTATGGGGCATCCTGGTCATGGCCGCATTCTCCGGTCCTCACTGCCGGTTCCTAGCGCGTGATCCCGTAAAGTTGCAGGCTTTTCGGACAAGATCATGCGCAAAAATCAATGACAATCGAGCGGGACGCGATTCAACCTGAATGCATACCACTCCAGTCTCAAAGGTTTCGCGTGACTATGACATAAAATCACGCGGGCGTCAGGCATCTTGCGCGTGCAGATGGCGCGCAAGATAGCCGGATTTGCCGATTCGCCCGAGTTCCCATGCCACAATCCAGAGTATTTTGAAGGCAGCGCGCCTCCATCCACAAGTCTTTGCCGGTCACCGTTGCGGCCAGGTGTTTTCGCTCGTTGCCCACGGGCCCACGTCCGCGCTGTGCCGGGTCCGCGGGCGTTGCCGGAAGGGGGCCGGAACGGATGGAATGTCGGGCCGCAGGTGCTATCCTTTCGGTGGCATCAAACCGCGTGAAGATGTTCACGCGGCTGCCGATCCCTCGATGGAGGACATCATGACACGCAAAGAGGAGAGTCTCGGCGGCGTCTTTGCCGCAAGCGGCCGGCAACGGCCTCATTGATCGACGGGCGTTACTCGGGCGCACCATTGTGGCCGCGGGCGCCGCGGCCGTCGGAGTCGGAGCCTCGACGACCGGGGCCGCTGCCGAGCCTTTGCCGATCGATGCCTGGAGCGAGCAGCCGGGCCAGCCAATTCCGCCCTATGGCGTTCCGGCAAAATACGAAAGCAACGTCGTTCGCACGCTCACCAATCCGAACTTCCAGCCGCGCACCAGCCAGGCGCGCACGCCGCACCATCTGCTGAACGGCACCATCACTCCGAATGGGCTGCATTTCGTCGTGGCGCGCACCGGCTTCCCCGACATCGATCCCGCCAAACACCGCCTTGTGATCCACGGTCTCGTCAAACAGCCGCTGATGTTCGATCTCGATACCCTGGCGCGCTATCCGATGGTGACGCGCGTCAATTTCGTCGAGTGCGGCGGCAACAGCGCGCCGCTCTTCAGCAAGGACCCCGTCGATGCCGGCGTGCAGGCGATCCATGGGTTGCTGTCCTGTTCGGAGTGGACGGGCGTGAGGCTCTCAACGCTCCTCGAGGAGGCCGGCATCGATCCGAAAGCCAAGTGGCTGCTCGCGGAGGGGGCCGACGGTCCGAGCATGAACCGCAGCATCCCAATGCCCAAGGCGCTCGATGATGCAATGGTCGCGCTCTACCAGAACGGCGAGCGCATCAACCCCGCGCAGGGCTATCCGATGCGGCTGCTGGTGCCGGGTTACGAGGGCAACATGAACGTGAAATGGCTGCACCGGATCAAGCTCATCGAGGAGCCGGTGATGGCCATCAACGAAACCTTGCAATACACGTATCGGGTGCAAGGGCCAAAAATCTGGCAATTCTTCTTCCCGATGGAAGTGAAGTCTTTCGTCACCCAGCCGTCGCCTGGGCTGACACTGAAAGGCGGCCCCGGTTTTTACGAGATTTCCGGCCTTGCCTATTCCGGCAACGGACGCATAGCCAAAGTCATGGTGTCGGCGGATGGCGGGAAGAGCTGGGGTCAGGCCGCGCTGGATGCGCCCGTATTGAGCAAGGCGCTGACCCGGTTCCGGATGCCGTGGCGCTGGGACGGCCAGCCCGTCGTGCTGCAAAGCCGCGCCTGGGACGAGGCAGGCAATGTGCAACCGACCCGCGAGGAGATGTTCGCCGAACGCGGCGCACCCAAAGTCAATGTTCCCGTGACGGCTTTCCCGATGGGACACATGAACGTCATTACCAGCTGGGCAATCAATAATCGCGGCGAGGTGAAACATGTTTACGGTTAAGTGCTTCTCTCTCGCATTATCGATCGCGCTCGTGGCCGGCGGGGCGCTTGCCGCCGACGGTCCCGGTCTCGGCAAGCCGGTCAGCGAGGCCGATCTTGCCGTGTGGGACATCAGCGTTGGTCCCGCGGGCAAAAACCTGCCGGCCGGCAGTGGAACGCCATCGCAAGGCGCCGCGATCTACGCGCAGAAATGCGAGGCCTGTCACGGCAAGGACGGCACCGGCGGCAGCAATCCAGCGCTTGCCAATGCACCCGGCAAATCGGAGCGAACGATGGCGCTCTACGTGCCGAATGCGACCACGATGTTCGACTTCATCCGGCGCGCAATGCCGTGGCCGCAACCAAAATCGCTCTCCAATGACGAGGTCTACGCGCTCACCGCCTATGTGCTGGCGCGCAACAACATCATTGGCGAGAACGACACGATGAACGCCGAGACCTTGCCGAAGGTCGCGATGCCGAACCGGAACGGCTTCGTCAGCCGCTATCCGGAAAAGCATTGAGGCCGCCCCGGAGCGCCGTCGATTGACGCAGGAGCGTCGGCCAGGTCGGCCGGCGCCCACACCGGATCCCTGGGTCGACCAGCCGATCTGGCATTTTGCTTTCCCAACGAGGAGAACCACATGCGCGCGCAAAAGACGGCTTTGGCGACGTTACTCGCCGGCCTTGCCGGAACCGGACTGGCGCTCGCGCAACCAAGCTATCCGTGCAGCGAAACGAACGACAACTTGCCTGATCCGTATCACCAGGTGTTGAACTGGGCATCGCCCCCCCGGCCCTGGAACCCGATCAGCGCCGTCGCGGTCGACGCGCAAAACCATCTGTGGGCGGTGGATCGTTGCGAGACCGAGCCCTGCGTTCCCGTCATCGAGCTCGGACCCGACGGCCGGAGGCAAAAGAATTTTGGCGCCGGCCTTTTTGTCGAACCGCACCAGGTGGCGGTCGACAAGGACGGGCATCTATGGGTGGCCGATGCCTCCGCGCAAGGGGGCAAGGGCATGCAGGTGACGGAGCTGAGTGCCGACGGCCGGGTGCTGCTCCAACTTGGCAAGCCGGGGCAAGGCGCGCGCCAGACCGGTCTCGATATTTTCGAATTCGCCGACCGGCGTCGCGGTCGCCTCGAACGGCGATGTTTATGTCAGCGAGGGGCATGGCGAGAGCCGGGTCAACAACTCGCGCATCATGGTGTTCACCAAGGACGGCAAGTTCATCAAAACCTTCGCCGGGTGGGGCGGTGGCGACGGGCAGTTGCGTTCGCCCCATGCGATCGCGATGGACAGCCGGGACCACCTTTATGTCGCAGATCGCGGCAACAGCCGCATTGTCGTCTTCGATAAGGATGGCACTTTCCTCGCCGCCTGGAAGCAATTCGGCCGGCCGAGCGGTGTGGCCGTTGACAAGAACGACATGCTTTACGTCATCGATTCCCAATCCTCCGATAATCAGGGTGCCGCCAATTACAATCCGGGCTGCCGGCGGGGCATTCGGATAGGAAGCGTAAAAGACGGCAAGGTGCTTTATTTCATCCCGCCGCCGGTACCTCCCGATCCGAAGATGCAGCCGCCCATCGGCATCGCGGTCGGCCCGGATGGCGCGGTCTATGCCGCGTCGGATGACCAGAAGGACATCAAGAAGTACGTCAGGAATTGACCCGTTTCTTCAACATTGGCCAACATCGAATCGCAAGGCGACGTTTCGAAACCATTCCGCCCCAACCCGAATAGTGGACCGAAAATCCAGGACCACGTTGCTGTCGAGGGAGATAGGAAATGAGGCGCGCACCACTCGTTGCCTGGTTGATTCTCGGCCTCGTCGGAATGGCCCATGGCCAGGAGTGGCCGGCGCGCCAGCCCATCCGTCTCGTGATCCCGTTCACACCCGGCAGCGCGATTGATGCCGTCGCGCGGCCCGTCTTCGACGTGGTGGCGCGACAGCTCGGCCAATCGATGGTCTTTGAAAATCGTGCTGGTGCCGGCGGCACCATCGGAATGGCGGCGGTCGCCAAGGCGGAGGCCGACGGCTACACTTTTTTGGTCAATTCGTCGGTTCACACGATCACGCCGTCGACCTATTCGAAATTGCCCTATGACACGGTGCGCGACTTCGCCGCCGTCATTCCGCTCGGCCAGTTTCCCAATGTGCTCGTGGTGCCGCCCCGACGTTTCAAGACCGTGCAGGAGCTCGTCGCGGCCGCGAAGGCGAAACCCGGCTCGATCACGTACGGGTCCGGCGGCGTGGGCGCGGCCACCCATCTGAACGCCGAGCGCTTCCGGCTGAGCGCGGGTTTCGAAGCGGTGCATGTTCCCTTCAAAGGCGCCCCCGAGGCGTTGCGGGAGATTCTCGGCGACCGGATTGACTTCTATTTCGCGCCGCTGTTGTCTGCGGTGCCGTTGATCCAGAGCGGCGAAATCCGCGGCCTTGCGGTGTCGAGCCTCACGCGCAGCGCAACACTGCCGGATATCCCGACGACGCTGGAGGCCGGCTATCCAAATTCCGATTACGTTTTCTGGGTCGGCGTGTTCGCGCCGGCCGCGACCCCGCGCCCGATCGTCCAACGGCTCCACGACGAGATCGCCAAGGCGCTGGCAACCCCGGTGATCAAAGAGACGCTCGGCAAGCTCGGCGCCGACCCGATGCAAATGACGCCGGCCGCGTTCGATACGTTTGTGCGCAACGAGATCGGCGTCGTCGCCGGGATCGTAAAGGCCGCAGGAATCCAGCCGAACTGATTTTCTGGCGCACGATCCCGGAAAATTGCAGATTTTTTGGACAAAGATCACGCGCAAAAGTAACGGCGAGCCGACCGGGAGGCGATTGAAGCGCAAAGCATTCCCACTCTGGCGCGGCGCGGCAACTCGGCGTCGCCGCTTGCGGCGAGGTGAAGCGCATCGGCATATCGATTTCGGCTTCTTTCACATTAAAATGGATGATCTGTTCGTTAGCGCAGTCGGCATCGCTCTCAGACGAGACGCCGCCGGAATTTCGGAGAGGCTTGATCGTGTACCTTACACGCCGTGAACTGATGCGTTTCGCTGGCGCGACTGCCGCTGCCTACGGCGCGCTCCCCACAACATTTCAACCCGCTTTGGCGCAAACCTATCCGGCGCGCACGATCAGGATCATCGTTTCCTCGCTGCCGGGCGGCAGTCCCGATATCGGCTCGCGGCTTCTCGGCGATCGTTTGTCGCAGCGCTGGGGGCAGGCGGTCGTGGTGGAGAACCGTCCCGGGGCAGGCGGCAACCTCGGCGCCGCCGAGGTCGCATCCGCGGAGCCGGACGGCTACACGCTGCTTGCCTCGCAACCCGCCCCGCTCACCACGAATGTCTTCATCTATCGCAAGCTGAACTTCAATCCGGCGACGCTGACGCCGGTGATCGTCATGACCACGCTGCCCAATGCGCTGGTGGTGCGTCGCGACTTTCCAGCCAACGATGTCGCCGGGCTTATTGCCTATATCCGGGCGCACCCAGGCACAGTGACCTACGGTTCCCAGGGCATCGGCACCACGCCACACCTCACCACCGAGCTATTCGCGCATCGCATCGGCGGCTCGATGATCCACGTTCCCTATCGCGGCAGCAACCAGGCGGTGAACGACCTGATTGCCGGCCATGTCGACCTGCTGTTCATGCAGATCGATGCCGTGCGCGAACATTTCCGCGCCGGGCGTTTGAAGATGCTGGCGGTTGCGACCGCCGAGCGGCTCGATTCCGTCAAAGACGTGCCGACCATGGCGCAAGCTGGCCTGCCCGATTTCATCTCCGGCACCTGGAATGCGATCGCAGCGCCGCCGCGCACGCCGCAGCCGATCGTCGACAAGATCAATGTCGCCATGAACGAGCTGCTGCATATGCCCGAGATCAAAACGCATCTTGAACAGCTCGGCATGGAGCCGGTCGGCGGCAGCCCAACCGAGATGGCGGACTTTGTGCGCGAGGAGACCCGCCGCTGGGGCGACGTGATCATGGCGGCGAACATCAAGCCGCAGTGAACCTGTGAACTGGCGCTTTCCCAATGAACGTGCTGCCGCCGCAAAGAATGACCGTCGATGAATATCTCCGCTGGGCGGAACTCCAGCCCGGAAAATACGAACTGCATGCCGGGGCGGTTTATGCCATGACCCCGGAACGTGCCGGTCACGCGAGAACGAAGTACCGGGTGCAAGCGGCCTTGGAGGTTGCTATTGAACGTGCAAGGCTGAATTGCAAGATGCTGCCGGACGGAATGACCGTTCGCATCGACCGCGATACCGCGTACGAGCCTGATGCCCTGGTCTATTGTGGCGACGACGTTCCTGACGCCAGCGTCGAAGTCCCGAACCCGATGATTGTCATCGAAGTCTTGTCCCACTCATCTCGGCGCATCGATACGTCACAAAAATTGGAAGGTTATTTCCGTGTTGTCAGCATCATTCATTATTTGATCGTCGATCCCGAGCGGACGTTTGTGATTCATCATGCACGGCAACAGGACGGCACCATTGCCACACGCGTTCTTCATGACGGGGCGATTTCGTTGGACCCGCCTGGTCTCTCGATCGCACTTGCGGACATCTATCGAGCACCAACAGGTTGAAGTCGCGGAGCGGCCGTCACATTCATTTTTACAAGCGGCTCGCAACAACGGTTGTCACCCGAGCCGTCAACTGCCTTCCTCATGACCAGCAAAATCGCACTCGAAGAACACTTCCTGTCCCCGGGCTTTGAGGATTATTGGAAGACCACGACGGGGGACATGGCCTCCGAGGCCTATCGCGCCGCCGTGACGCGGCTCTCGGAATTCGGCGAACGGCGAATCGAGGCGATGGATCGTGGCGGCATTGTCCGCGCGGTGCTGTCGATCTCCGGACCTGGCGTGCAGATCGAGCGCGACACCGCTACGGCCGTGCGTCGCACCTGCCAATCAAACGACTTTCTTGCCGCCGAAATCAGCAAGCGCCCGGACCGCTACTCCGGTTTCGCTCATCTTGCGATGCAGGACGCCACCGCAGCCGCAGCAGAGCTTGAACGCACGATGCGCGACCTCGGCTTTGTCGGCGCGATGGTGAACGGGCATACCAATGGGCTGTATCTCGATCATCCTTCGCTCTATCCGTTCTGGGAACGCGCCGAGGCGCTCGGCGCGATGATCTACCTCCATCCCGCGGACCCTCCGGCGCCCATGCCGGTACTCTCCGGCACCAAGGGGCTGGCGCGGGCGACCTGGGAATGGGGCGTCGAGACCGCCTCTCACGCGTTGCGTCTCGTGTTCGGCGGCCACTTCGATCGCTTTCCGCGGGCGCTGCTCGGGCTCGGGCATCTCGGCGAAACGCTGCCCTATCTGCTGTGGCGCTTCGACAGCCGCGCCAAATTTTATGGCGTCGGGCTCAAGCGGCGACCGTCCGACTACATTCGCGACAACATTTTGGTGACGACCTCCGGCATGTGCTCGGCCGAACCGCTGGCCTGCGCGCTCGGTGCGCTCGGCCATGAGCGAGTACTCTTTGCTGCGGATTATCCGTTCGAGTCGACCGAGGAAGCGAGCGAATTCATCGAACACGCCGCCCTGCCGGAAAACGTGCGCGCGGACATCTGCTTCAACAATGCGATGCGCCTGCTCCGCCTCGTATAGTGGTTCCCATGAACGCTGCGCTTTGGTTGATGGGTTTCGCTGCGCTCAACTCATCCTACACTTTTGATATTTGCTAGCGACCCGCGCCCTTTGAACAAGAGGAACGCCATGGCGGCACCCGACAAGGTCATCATCACCTGCGCTATCACGGGTGCGATCCATACCCCGACCATGTCGCCGCATCTGCCGGTCACCCCGACGCAGATCGCCGAGGCCGCGATCGGGGCGGCACAGGCCGGCGCGGCGATCGTGCACCTCCATGCCCGCAATCCGCAGACCGGACGGCCGGACCAAAGCCCGGAAGCTTTTGGGGCATTCCTGCCGCGCATCAAGCAGGCCTCCGATGTCGTGATCAACCTCACGACCGGCGGCTCGCCGGCGATGCGCGTCGAGGAGCGCGTTTTGCCGTCCCAAACGTTCAAGCCCGAGGTGGCGAGCCTCAACATGGGGTCGATGAATTTCGGCCTCTATCCGATGCTCGGCCGCTATCGCCAGTTCGAGTTCGATTGGGAGGAGCCCTACCTCGACGGCACCCGCGACCTCATCTTCCGCAACACGTTCAAAGACATCGAATTCGTGCTAAATACTTGCCGCAACAACGGCACGCGTTTCGAGTTCGAGTGTTATGACATCGGCCACCTATACACGCTGTCGCATTTCCTCGATCGCCGCCTCGTCACGCCGCCATTGTTCGTGCAGTCGGTATTCGGCATTCTCGGCGGCATCGGCGCCCATCCCGAAGACGTGATGCACATGCGTCGCACCGCCGATCGGCTGATCGGCCGCGACAACTATAAATGGTCGGTGCTGGGCGCCGGCCGCAATCAGATGCCGACCGCCGCTATGGCAGTGGCGATGGGCGGCAACGTCCGCGTCGGCCTCGAGGATTCGCTGTGGATCGGCCCGGGCACGCTCGCGGAATCGAACGCGCAGCAGGTCACCAAGGCGCGCCAGATCATCGAAGGGCTCGGCTTCGCCGCCGCCACCCCCGACGAGGCGCGCGCGATCCTGTCGCTGAAGGGCGGCGATGAGGTCGCGTTCTGATGCGGTGCGGAAGCGATTTCCGATCGCGGCCGCCCCTGCGGTACGTCACCGAAGGCGACCGCTCAGCCAATCCACGCCGGCAAGCCGTCTTTTGTGCCTCGTCGCAGACTGCGCTCGACGACGGATACGGGGGTAAATTTGCGCATCCGTCGCGGACTGTGCTCGACGACGGATGCGGGATGATTTTGCTCATGATCTTGTCCGAAAATCTTGTAACTATTCGCAGGACCATGCGCCAAGAAGCGAAAGGAGTTTCCTATGAGAAATTCATGGTTTGTTGCGGCCGCGCTGTCGGCATCAGCGGCTCTTGTTCCATTGACGCTCGCCGCCCAGGCGCCCTTGCCGTCATCTAACAATGCGCCGCCGGCTTACCGCCCGAGCCTGGCCGACCTCATGAGCGCCACTGTGCAACCGCGTCACGTCAGACTTGCCCTGGCCGGCCGCGACAAGAACTGGGTGTTTGCGGCGTACGAACTGAAGCAATTGACCGATGCCTTCGATCACGTGTCGCTTCAGTGGCCGCGGTGGCGCGAGCAGCAGATCGTGCTCCTGGTCGAGACCATCGTCAGAGACCCCCTTTTCGAGCTCGACAACGCCGTCAAAAACCAGGATGAAGCCAAGTTTGCTGAGGCATATGATCATTTGACGGCTGCCTGCAATGCCTGCCATCAGGCCGCGCTGCAAACTCCGGTGGTCATTCAGGACCCCAAGGAATTGATTTTTCCGGATCAGGACTTTCGGCCGAAGCAGTAGCTCACCACCATTGCCGCCGGCCTCTCGCAATTGGCGCATGATCCCGTAAAGTTGCAGACTTCTCGGACATGATCATGCGCAAAATCAACACGCATCCGTCGTCGAGCGCAATCGGCGACGGGTGCGCAGAACATAATCGAGCGGGAGGCGATTCAGGTTGAAACGCTCCCCGCTCCCTCGCCTTGCTTTTGCACGTGACCTTGTCCGAAAAGCTTGACTGCGCAAGTCGATCTCCTCGCCCGACCCCTCGCCCAAGAGAATGCGGCAGTTTACGCGCAGGCGACGCCGGTACCGCCAAGGCCGCAATAGCCTGCCGGGTTTTTGGCAAGGTACTGCTGATGATAATCCTCAGCGAAATAGAACTCGGGCGCCGGCAAGATTTCCGTCGTGATCGGCGGAAATCCCTTGGCGGCAAGTGCCTTGGCGTAGCGGGTTTGAGACGCCTCGGCCGCCTCGCGCTGGGCCGCGGAGGTGTAATAGATGGCGGAGCGATATTGCGTGCCGATATCATTGCCCTGACGCATGCCCTGCGTCGGATCATGACTTTCCCAAAACGCCGTCAGCAGCTTCTCGTAGGGAACTTTCTTCGGATCATAGACGACTAGGACGACTTCGTTGTGACCGGTGAGGCCGCTGCACACTTCCTCGTAGGTCGGGTTCGGCGTCAGTCCGCCGGCATAGCCTACGGCGGTGACGTAAATGCCATCGCCGAGTTGCCAGAATTTGCGTTCGGCGCCCCAGAAGCACCCTAGACCGAAGATCGCGGTTTCGAGGCCTTCGGGATACGGTGCTTTCAGGGGCCGCGCATTGACGAAATGATGCGATGCAGATGGGATCGCCCGGTCGCGCCCCGGCAAGGCGGTCGCGGGATTTGGCATTTCGAGCTTCTTTCTCGGCATGAACATGTGGACCTCCTTGCACCCGGTCCGACAAATATAGGGTGCAGCGAGTGCCTTCGCATCCTCACGCCGACGCGACCGGGGCCTAGCGCAATACCTGGCCGAATGAATCCCGCTGCCTCAAAAGCGAGTCGATACGACGCCTCGGCACGCGGCCGTCACGCCGCTCGGATTCAATCCTGATGCGCCGGCGTCAAACCTGCGCCGGCATCGACGACGAGTTTCAGGTGTGGCACGGTCTCGCCCATCAACTGCCGATATACGCCGAGATATTCCTCCGCCATGCGGCGTGCCGTAAAACGTTGCTCGAACGCCTCACGGACTTTTTGCCGCGACAATTGCGGGAGGCGGTCGATCGCGCCCATCGCGCCATTCTCGTCCTCAACAACAAAACCGGTCACCCCATCATCCACGACTTCAGGCACCGAACCGCGATTGAATGCGATCACCGGGGTGCCACATGCCATCGCCTCGATCATCACCAGCCCAAACGGCTCAGGCCAGTCGATCGGAAGCAGCAGCGCGACGGCGCCGCTGAGAAATTCGGATTTCTCGCAATCAGTGATCTCGCCGACGAATTCGACCAGCTGACCGTCGATCAGTGGCCGCACTTCGCTCTCGAAATAGTCACGATCGTTCACATCCACCTTTGCCGCGATTTTCAATGGAATGCCGCAATGCTGGGCAACGCGGATCGCGGTATGGATCCCCTTTTCCCGAGACACACGGCCTAGGCAGGCGAGATATTTCGGCTTCACCGGCCGCGGGACAAGCAAGTCGTGCGGTAGGCCATGATGGATCGTTCGTACCCAGCCGGCCTGCGGTAAAGGCCGACGTTGAGCGTCGGAAATGGAGATCACCGGCACTTCGCAGAATGTCGTGAATACCGGCTGCAGCTCGGGAAGGTCGAGCCGACCGTGCAAGGTAGTAACGAAGGGCGTGGGCTGCCGCGCGAACAGCGAGAATGGGTAGTAGTCGAGATGAAAGTGAAGGATGTCAAACTCGTGGGCACGACGCCGCACATGCTCGAGCATCGTCAGATGCAGAGCATTGGCATCGCGTACCGCGCCGTCGAGTCGCAGCGCGCGCGGCCATGCTGCATCGAGATTGGCCGAGGTCCGCGAGTCGCCGCTGGCAAATAGCGTGACCTGATGGCCGAGCCCGACGAGTTCCTCCGTCAGCCAATGGACAACTCGTTCGGTTCCCCCGTAGAGTTTCGGGGGTACTGCTTCGAACAAGGGCGCGATCTGGGCAATGTGCATCTCGTCTCGCTCCGGCTGACCGTTTTCTGTGCAACGCACCTGTCAACGCGCACTGCACTATCAACGCCGAAGCCAGACAGGGTTCAACGAACAAATTTTTTGCCGCGCCGGGAACCAATTGAACGTTTGCGAGTTGGCTTTTTGTCGCATCGCGGTGACGGCGAACGCGGGACCCGCAAGTCTCTCATGCATACGCAATCACCCAAAAGCGTTGGCGTGCCGACCTGCTGCGCCGGTGGAAGCGCGATGGACGATCTCAGCAGCTACCATGACCGCCCCTTCGCCTTTGTGTTTCGGTTCATCCGTCGTCGTGGCGTGACCCACACCATCGTTCTCGCGGCGGTGCTGGCCGCGGTGATCTCCTCAGTCAGCACTCAATACGGCGTCAAATTCCTGGTCGACACTCTGGCGAGTCGCGAAATCGGCTCGGACCGGATCTGGTCCCCATTCCTGGTTGTCGTCGCGCTGATCGCGGCAGACAGCCTGTTCTGGCGTGTCGCCGGATGGGTCGGCAACATGTCATTTGTCGGGGTTACCGGCGACCTCCGGCGCGACCTGTTTCGCTATCTGACGGGGCACGCGCCGAGCTACTTTTCCGAACATATGCCCGGCACGCTCGCGAGCCGGATCAGCGCAACTTCCACCGCCGTGTTCACGATGGAAAACATGCTGATCTGGAACGTGCTGCCGCCTTGTGCCGCGACCGTGACGGCGATCGCGTTTGTAATGACGATCAGCGGGCCAATGGCAGCGGCGCTCGCCGCGTTGGCGGGCCTCATGGTCGCCGTGATGTTTTATCTCGCCGCGACGGGGCGCCCGCTGCATCACGATTTTGCCGACAAGGCCGCGGCCGTCGATGGCGAGACGGTCGACGTCATCAGCAACATGCCGCTGGTCCGGGCATTCTGCGGCTTCGTGAACGAGCATCGCCGCTACGATGCCACCATTGAACGGGAGATGTCAGCGCGCAGACGCAGTCTGCTCTACCTCGAGCGATTGCGCGCGCTGCACGCAGCCGTAACTGTGGGCTTGACCATCGGCTTGTTGGCGTGGGCGATCGTGCTGTGGCAGCACGGCGCTGTCACGACCGGGGATGTCGTTCTGGCCTGCACGCTTGGAATGTCCGTCCTGCGGCGGCCAGCGTCAGCGTATCGCGATCGCGCGCGCCTTTCTTAAGGATGCACCTATCCTGTTGCTCGACGAGGCGACCTCGGCGCTCGACGGCGAGTCGGAGGATGCGATCCACGAAGCCTTGCGCCGCCTGATGATCGGCCGCACCGTCATCGCCATCGCCCATCGCCTTTCGACGGTGCGTGAGTTCCAGCGCATCATCGTGCTTTCTACCGGCCGCGTCGCGCAGGACGGCCCGCATCAGCGCCTCCTTCGCGAGGATGGCCCCTATCGCAAGCTCGTGGAACGCGAAACGAGCGGCATTGCGAAATGGGCAGCATGACAACGGCCAGGGTTCAAGCCGTCGGACCGGCCGTGACCGTCACTCGGCAGCGAGGTTGCGGCTGCGCGTGTCGGGAAAGAATTGCGGTGCTTCCATCCGATCCGTCATCCCGTAAGCGCGGATGACCCGGACCCGCCGATGGCGCAGCGCGCCGGCGTGCGGTTTCGGAATCCAACCTTGGCTCGCCTCGGCGTCCCGCCAAAACGTCAGCAGCACAAACTTCCCTGGATTATAGATGCTTTCGAATACCTCGTGCTCGACGAGACCGCGAGCGGTCGGATCGAAGCCAAGCATTTTTATGCGTTCGTCGATCGAAATAGAGGGGCCGTCATCCTGCTGCGCCAGTTCCGTGATCGACACCGCCTTCGCCGCCGAATTTGCGGTCTCGTCGAAGCGCTGTTGACGCAAAACGACGTTTGCATTGTTGTCGTCAGTTACCTCGCCGACGCGCAGGCGGTAATCGGCAAAAACCTCGGAACGTCCTCTCTGCTGCGCGCAATGATGCTCCCCCTGGGTTCGCCACCGGATCACGGACTTCTCGTCGCGCCATGTCGATAGCGACAGCAGGCGGCCCTCGGTCCGACGGCTTGCGAAGCGCTCATTGTCGATGAAGCCGTCGATGGCCTCAAGCTTCGGCTTCAACTGCTTTGCGATGTCGAGATAATCGTCCCAGCGCTCTTTCCGCGGTTGGACCTCGAAGATCACGATGAACATGCATGGCCTCCACTCGACGCCTTCACGCGACATAAGAACTGGTGTCGACGCGTGAGACGGCAACGGCCGGCATAAGGGCTCCCGCCAAAATAACGGCTCCGAGTCTCGGCAGAAATCAGCAGCCTGGTGCGGAGAAGGGCCCTGCAACGGATTCAGTTATTTTGGCGGGTACCCTAAGCCGGCCGTGCCAACCGACGATGGCGCCTATTCTGCTCAGGAAGCCGCGACCTGCGCATTTTCCGAGATCCACTGCTCAAGCTTTGCTTTCGGAGCGGCGCCGACCTGGCGCGATGTCAATTCGCCATTCCTGAACATCATCAGCGTCGGGATCGACATGACGCCATACTTCGTGGCCGTGTTGGGGTTCTCGTCAACATTTAGCTTGACGATCTTGACCTTGCCGGCAAGTGCCCCCGAGGCGATTTCTTCGAGCGCCGGTGCAATCATACGGCAGGGGCCGCACCACTCGGCCCAGAAATCGACCACCACCGGCTGTGCAGATTTGAGCACTTGCTGATCGAAGTCCGCATCGGAAACTTTCGAAACCCCCATGGGACACCTGTCCTGGTCACGAAACGGGCGCGTCCGGCGCCCCCGGGCTGATGGAGACGAACGTAGGAATGCGACATGAGGCCGTCAAGCGTCGCCCATCGCGCCAGACAGATCCCGCAGCAACTGAAGGTCTGCCGCCTCGAATCGGTCGGCGCACGGCCTCCGCGTGAGTCTTCACCTCACACGTTCATGATTCGTAACGGCGCAGCGCCTGACAGCCGCTTGTCATTCCTGCGCGTCAATCAGGCTCCTAAGCTTGTGATCGAGAACCGGGGCTGGAATCTCCATCAGTAACGGCAATTCGGTCCACACCAGTGCCGCACGAATCGGCCGGTCGGGATGGATGCGGGCAAGAACCGCGCGATAGAGCGAAAGCTGTTGCAGATAGCCGGGCGGCACGTCTTCGAGGCGCCTCGGCGGGGCGCGCTCGGTCTTGAAATCGGCAATCAGCACTGCGTCCGGTGTTACGATCAACCGATCGATCTGGCCAGAAACGATCATATCAGGCTCGGCCGGGAGACCAGGCGCACAAGGACGACGAAGCCTGCCGATGATCGGCACTTCCGCGCGGCTGCCCGGGCCAAACAAGGGCGCAAACGCCGGGGTGTCAAACACCGCAAGCGCCTCGGCAACGAAGTGGTCCTGCTCTTGCGGCAGGAAACCGGCACCCGCCTGCGCCAGATAGAGCCGTGCTGCCGCCGCGCGCCGCGCAGGGTCGATGTCCGGCAGCGACTGCAGCAAGCGGTGAATGATCGTGCCGCGCGCCAGTGCGCGTGCCATATCCTCGCGGGTAGCGGACACCGCAATGGAGCGGGTGCGTGCGCGAGGCGGGGCGTTCGGGATTGCCGCTTCGCTGCCGTGGCCCCCCGAAGGGGTAAGCGCCCTTGGCCGGAGTTGCGGCACGGCCAACGACCTCAGCCATGCCGGTTCCGGTTCGGCAATCGGCAAGGGCGTCCGCGCAAGTGGCGCCGTTTCGATGCGCGGCAGCGACTTGCGGTAGCGCCAGCGCGCCGCTTCGCCTTCGCCTTCCTGCGTAAACTCCGGCTTGTCCTTCAGCCCGTCGAGAACGAGATCGTACCAGCAGCCGGACCTGCGTTTGATCTTGCCTTCGTGTCCGCACACGATCAGCCGCTCCGCAGCGCGCGTCATCGCGACATAGAGGAGCCGCCGGTACTCGTTGGTGTTCTCCGCGAGCGCTGCGGCGCGGGCCGCGGCAAGCGCTGGCACATCATCCTCTTTGCGGCCGGCCCAGACCAGCATGCCGGGTGCGCCGGCAACAGCGCGGGCCGGAGCCACGTCGATAAGGCGCGGGGGATGCGAACCCTGCGGTGGCGTAGTGGTGTCGGCCAGAACGACGACCGGCGCCTCCAGACCCTTCGCACCGTGTACGGTCATCACCCGCACCTCGTCGCGGGCGATCTCCATATCGCGCTTGACGATCGTCGGCGCCGCCCGCAGGAACGCGAGAAATCCTTGCAGCGAAGCCGTGTGGCTGCGCTCATAGGCGAGCGCAAGCTCAAGGAATTCGTCGAGTGCGTCGGCAGCTTCGAGGCCGAGCCTCGCATAGATCTTGCGCCGGCCCTGTTCCGGGCCGAGCAGCCAGGCGAAAAATGCGAACGGGGTTTCTCGGGCCTTCGCGTCCGCGCGGCGGAGCAGCGCGTCGGCCGCCGCGCAGTTTGCATCGGTCGAGGCCCGTGCCGCGAGCGCGTCTCGCAAGCTGCTGCGCCTGCCATAGGCAAGCGCAAACAGCTGGTCGTCATCGAAGCCGAGCAACGGACTCTTGAGGGCGACCGCAACGGCCAGATCGTCGTCCGGCAGCAGCATCGCGTCAGCAAGCGCCAGCAGGTCCGCGACCGCAATATGCTCGGCAAGCTTCAGCCGGTCGGCGCCCGCCACCGCAATCCCGGCAGATTTCAGCGCGCGAATGATCGCCTCGAACAACACGCCGCGCCGACGCACCAGCACCATGATGTCGCCTTCGCGCATCGGCCGCCGCTCCCCGTTCCGACCGACCGGCGTACCGGCATTGAGAAGGCTGCGCACCGCCGCGGCGATCTTGGCTGCGAGCTTCACCTCCGGCCGTGTTTCGGCGACGGCGTCGAATGGGGCATTCCAGGGTTCGACATCGGGCGCAGGATCAGCCTCGATCAGTGGCCAGATTTCGACAACGCCCGGCGCCGCGTCGGGCAGCGCCAGATGGGTAAGTTTCGCGTCGTCGCCGCAACTGATGCTGCGCAGCAGTTCGGCCGGCCTGAACACTTCATCGACCGCGCCCAGCACATCGGGGCCGGAGCGGAAGGAATGATCGAAGCGCACCGCCCGCCACGCCACCTCGACACTGGCGAAGTTTTTTGCGAAATGCCGGCGCGCTCGGTCATATTCGAGCGGAGCCGCTCCCTGGAACGAATAAATCGACTGCTTCTCGTCGCCGACGGCGAAGACGGTGCGGGGCAGAAGACCGCGCGCGCCCGCGCCCGCGGCATAGTCCGCGGTCAGCCGCTTGAGGATGCCCCATTGCTTTTCGCTGATGTCCTGGGCCTCGTCCACCAGCACGTGATCGAGACCGAGATCGAGCTTGAAATGGACCCATCCCGGGTCGACCTCCGACAATAACGCATAGGCCTTGTCGATAAGGTCATCATAATCGAGAAGACCGCGGCGTTCCTTCTCGGCACTGTAGCGCTTGATCACCTCCAGCGCGATCGCCGCCAGCGCCGCGGTGCGATCACGACACTTGATGGCATTTCGGCGCTCGATCAGAGGCGCGAGACGCGCCTGCTCGGCAAACAGCGTGTCTCGCAACTGAGGATGACGGCCGGCCAGTCCGCAGGTGATCAGAATCTTGGCGCGGCTCCTTTTTTTTGTTGAGGAAGACGCAAAGATAGTTTTCGAACTCGCGCCTCGCCCAAGGCGGCAAGCGCCGCCAAAATCTGATCCGCGCGCGCGACATCCTGGGACGACCCGCTCCGCAGCACGGTCGCGGCGCGCTCCCAAAACTTCACCGGCAGCAGCGGACCTTCGACGATCTCCTTCTCGGCTGCAGCGACATCGTCCTCGGCGGCGATGCCGAGCGTCGAAGCGAGTTGCGCGAGCGCGTTATCAAGACCGCCGGCTGCCGTGATCCAATCGACGAGCTTGGCGCGCTTCATCGTGGCCTCGCGCACCAGCGCCATGAGTGTACTATCGCCGGCGCACGCGACCACGCACCTCAGTGCGCGGCCAAGCGGTGTCTCCGGACCGCCCGCGGCAACGAGAAATCGTGTCGAGCGTTGCACGCGCAAGCAGATCATCCTGAACGCGTTCCTCAACCACCGAAAAGCGCGCAGCCACGTTAGCCTCGAACGGGAACCTTTGGAGCATTCGCGCGCAGAAAGCATGGATGGTCTCGACCTTGAGCCCGCCGGGAGTTTCCAGCGCCGCGGCGAACAGGCGCCGGGCACGCGCACGCTTTGCCGGGTCGATTCCGGCGATGCCGAGTTCTGCGAGCGCGTGGTCCAGCCCTGCATCATCGAGCGCGATCCAGTTTCGCAGCGTGTCGTAGACGCGCGCTGCCATGTTCGCGGCGGCCGTCTTGGTAAAAGTGATGCAGAGGATCTTGGCCGGGTCGACGCCACCCGAGCCGCCATCGAGCATCAGCCTGATGACACGTTGCGCCAGCACGAAGGTCTTTCCGGAACCGGCATTGGCGGCAACAAATACAGCGACGGCAGGGTCGGACGCTTCCGCCTGTTTGCGTTTGACCGAAAGAGGGATTTCGCGGGCGCTCATTCGGCTGGCTCCACGCCGTCTCCCGCTTGCGACCACTCCTTGACGCGCGCGAGATGGTCATACGTGCCATAGCGGTTCGCCCACATCGACAGGATGAGCGAAAGGTAAGGCGTTTCCTCGTTATCGAAGCGGGTCGCAAGCATGGTCAGCTTGGCGAGAGCCGCATCGGCAACGTCGTCCGCGCTCCGGGTCTTGAACCGGATCACGTGCTCCTGCCCTGCCGGCTCGCCGCCGCTGAGCCTCACATAGACGAGCTCGGCCACCGAGCCACCAGGGTCAATTCCCGCAAAGGCACCGCGGCGCAACATCGCCGCTTCCAGCGGCAATTGAGGCGCGCTACCGATGCAAACCTGCTTATCGGTCGGCGGGGCGCCGGTTTTGAAATCCTGGATCGCGTAACTGCCCTTGGCAAGTCGTTCGATGCGGTCGGCGCGTCCGGTCAGCCGAAATCCGCCTGCCGGCGTCGCGATCGCAAGCTCGCCGCGAACTTCCACGTGCAGCCCGATGAGGTGGGAACGGCGTGTCCGTTCAAAGGACGCAAACCATTGGGCAATGCGTTGAAAACGCGGCCACCAGAACGCACGCGCCTCGGGAAACTCCTCGATCGGGGCGAACCTTGAGTGCCCAAGCCGCAACAGCTCGGCGATGGGATCGGCGGGCAGGGCATCGCAATGAACCTTGGCAAAATCGCCAATCGCCGCGTGGATGAAACTGCCGCGGAGTGCCGCGCCAGGTTCCATCCCGACCGGATCGAGTTGAGGCAAACGGAGGATATGTTTGGCGTAAATTGTGTAGGGATCGCGCAGCCAATGCTCGATCTCGGTGACCGAAAGCGATCGCGGACGCGCTGACACGGGCGGACGCGGCTGCGGTGGCGGAATCGGGCGCGGCGGCGATTGCGGGGCGTCGAGGTGGAGCGCAAGCCGGCGGTAGCGGGCGCCGCGTGCCAGCGCCTCTTGCCATAACGCGTTGCCCGCTACGGCGGCGAGCCGCTGTACGAAGCGCGACGCCACCGCCGGTGCACCCTCGACCTTTGCCGCCCGCGTGAGGAAGACTTGCCGACATCCAAGAAGCTGCGCGAAATCGTGCGCGGCGAGACCGATGCGCCGCTCCGGCGGTTCAAGGCCCAGGCCCTGGCGCATTGGCCGGCTGAGCCAAGGATCGCAGCGCTGCGCCGGAGGCCATATCCCTTCGACAAGGCCGCCGATAACGACGCGGTCGAGGCCGACCAGCCGCGCCTCCAGCCGGCCGTAGATGCGAATGCGGCTCTCCGGGGCGCTCGGCCGGCGCACGACGCGGTCCGCGACCGTGATCCGGAACAGCTCCAGATAATCATCGATCGCAATGGAAAAACCCGCAGCCGGGAGCCGCGCCGTAATATCGGCAAATGCCGCTTCCAGCACTTCGCCGCCGATACTTGCGAATGCCGCGGCATTTCCGGTTCCGTCATCGCTCGCGCGGGCCACGGCCTCGCAGTGTCGCGCGGCGAGTTCCGCAAATTCGAGCTCCGGACCGGCCATAATCAACTCGAGAGGCGCCAGCGCGGCTGCAAGCCTGCCTACCAGGTGCAGCGCCTCAGTGAGCGCGGCGTCCGCAAGCGCCGTGCGCGGATCGGCAGCATGGATCGCAGACGATTTTCCGGCACGCTGCGCGGCGAGCTCGGTGCGCAGTGTGGATAGTACACGGGCGAGGCCGGCCGAACCGGCGCGTGGACGCGGCCCGCGCAGGATCGCCCGCTCCAACGTCGCGACGGCGCGGCGATGCCCCGCTTCGGCTGCGCCGAACCGCGCGCAGGGATGCTTCAGCATTGCGAGCAGCGGCGCTGGCGCGAGACCTTCGAGCGCAGCTTCCGCGACCAGCAGTGCAAACCCGCCGGCCGGCGTATCGGCGAGCGCATCGCCGCCGGAATTCTCCGCGCTGATATTCCAGCGCTCAAGTGTAACGGCGACACGGCGCGCCAGCGCGCGATCCGGTGTTACCAAAGCGGCGAGACAGCTTGGGTGATCGAGCGCTTCGCGCAGCACCAGCGCGATCGCCAGCAACTCCTCTTCCGAGTTCGCCACTTCGATGGTCGAAATACCGGTCATCGCCTCGGCAATCGCACGCTGCCGGGCCGCCTCTCCGAGCCGGCTGCGCCACTGGTCAGTGGCCGTCGCCGGTCTGAGCGCTTCGCTTGCCAGGATCTCCCGCCCAGCCGGTGCTGCGGGGCTGTCCGGCAAAGCTCCCCCAGCAGGGGAATCGCTCTGCCGGGCGACGCGATGTCGTAACCGGGGTCGCAGGAAGCGAGTGCCAGGGTAACGACCTCGCGGCGTGTAATGCCGAGGCGTCCAAGAAGCGCCTGCATCGCGAATTGCGGATGCCCGGGTGCCGCAGAAAGCTGAGCAGTTCGCTGAAGCGCCTTGGGAGTCGCGCCGATGGCATCCCAAGCCTCTTGATCGAGCTCGAGGTCGAAGTCCTGGCAGCACGACCGCGCCATGCGGCAGATGGGCAATGGTGGCAAGGAGCTTTGCGGTTGCCGGCATCGATCCGGTCGAGCCCGCCGCGATCACCGGCTTGCCCGAGGCGCCGGCAAGGCGCTTCGCTTCGGCAGCGATCAGCCGGTCGCGCCGCTCCGAAGGTTCGATGGCTCCACGTTCGGCCAGAATGGCAGGCCACGCCTCGCGGGCGATCCTGAGGAAATCCAGCGCCTGTTCCCAGTACACATCGACATCGCCCGGCACCAAATCATCGAGCCGCGACCATGGCACTTCGCGCGTAGTCATGTCGTCCATCAGCCTGGCGAGGTCGTCGGCGAGCGCCAGTGCTGCGGCGGGGTGGCGCACCACCAGCACGGGCGCGCCAGTCGTTGCCGCCATGCTGTCCGCCCATTGCCGCACCAGCCTGGCGAGCAGGAAGCGACGTTCGAGGCCGTCGAGCGCCGGAGGGACCTGGAGCGCGTCGGCGGCAGCGTCCCCGGTCCCAGCCTCGGCAAAAATCAGCTCGTCCTCGTCAATGTCGCCGATTGGCACGATCCGCGGCAAGACAGCGGCGTCGGTGCCCGAGGCATCGAGAAAGGCCTCTCGTGCGAGCCGGCAGGCGCGGCGCGTCGGAAGAAAAATCGTGCAGTCGGCGAGATCGAACGGTCCGGGTGCGAAGCCGTCAACAAGCCGTCCCGCCATCAGGGCGCGGACAAGCGTCGGCAGGAATGGCACTGATGGCGGTATGTTGAAGACGCGCGGCGGGGTCATGGCGGGGTGGCGGACGTGCCCGCCCTCAGGCCGCACTGGCAACGAGCGCTGCTTCCGCGGCAGCGACCGCCTCCGGCGTTCCGACATGCATCCACACGCCTTCGAGCCGCAGGCCGCACAGCCGGCCCCGCGCGATGGCGCGATTTAAGAGCGCGTTTAGTGAGAAGGCGCCCTCGGGCGGATCGGCGAACAGGGCGGGATTGACGACGGCAATGCCCGCATAGACGAACGGAACCACCTCCTGCTCGGCCCGTCGGCGTAGCCTTCCGTCGGTGGCCATCACAAAATCGCCGGGTCCCGAATAGCCGATGCTGGAGCCTGCAGCCGCCGCCACCAGCAGCAGCGCATCCATCCGGCTTTCGTCGAAGGCCTCGGCGAGACGAACGAGATTCGGTCTCACCCCGTCAATCCAGATCGTATCGGAGTTGAGCAGAAAGAATGGTGCCGGACCGAGACGCGGCAGCGCCTTGACGACGCCGCCGCCGGTATTGAGCAGCATGCCGCGCTCGTCGGAAATCACGATTTTGGGGTCGCGGCGGCCGGCAAGATGGTTCTCGATCCTGTCGGCAAGATGATGGACATTGACGACGGCTGTCTCGACCCCGGCCGCGGCAAGCCGGTCAAGCACGCGATCGAGCAGGGGCTTGCCGCCAACCGTCACAAGGGGCTTGGGGATTTTATCCGTGAGGGGCCGCATCCGCGTGCCGAGGCCCGCGGCCAGAACCATGGCGGTGCGGGGACGGAATTCAGTCATCAGAGTCCTTTCGAGCCTCGCACGAATCGGACGAGTCTCGGGCGACAATCCAACGGAAATGTGACGGGGCGCGCGCGCATGAACAGCCGGATGTGGCAATCGGGTCTTCGGCACCGCACTGCCCCAATTTTTCTTGGGCTCAGCCGGGCGGCGGCACCTGAGCAAGATACCACTGGTCGAGGGCGGCGAGCGCCGGGTGCCCGAGGCCGCGCCGCAGGTACGCGAATACACGCGGCAAGTGGCGCAAATATTGCGGCTTGCCGTCACGGCGGTCGAGGCGGGCGAAAATGCCTAGAATTTTGGTGGCGCGCTGGACCGCCAGCGTCGCATACAAGCGGGCAAATGCTTCCGAATCGAAACTACGGTCGTAGCCGCGCCGAGCCCGGACATAGCGGCCGAACAGGGTGACCTCGAGTTCTTCGGGCACATCGATGCGGGCATCTTCGAGGAGCGAGGCGAGGTCGTAGGCGGCAGGCCCCATCACCGCGTCCTGGAAATCCAACAGGCCCACCTGGGCAAGCCCCTTGCGATCTTCGAGCCAAAGCAGGTTTGGCGAATGGTAGTCGCGTAGCACCCAGGTCTTGGGGGCTTCGAGGACCGGGCGCAGAGCATCGCGCCACAATGACAGAAACAAGGCGCGGGCTTCTCCCGTCGCCGCCGCGCCACGATGCGGCAGGTACCAATCGAGCAGCAGTTCCGTCTCGATCAGGAAGGCATCGAGATCATAGCTCGGCAAGTTGTACGTCACTTGAGGCGCGATCGGCACCGCTTCGGGCAAGCGGTGCCGGTGCAGCTCGATGAGAACATCAGTGGCCCGTTCGTACCGTTCCGGGATCGGTTGCGGCGGATCGCCTTCGACCACGGGCTCGGATTCGCAATCCTCGATCACGGCATAGCCGGCATCATGATCGGCGGCGATGATCCTGGGCGCCGACAGGCCGCGCCCGCGCAGCGCCATCGCCATCGCCACGAATGGCTTGGCATCCTCGGCGAGATGCGCGATCGCGCTGTAGGGAAGGCCGCGCTTGACCGGAGGTCCGTCCGGCATTTTCGGCGCGTTCATCAGGATCCGGCTGCGACCGTCACGATGAAGCCGTTCGTAGGAGCGAGCCGAGGCGTCGCCGGCGATGCGATGCCGCGCATCGGCACCGAAGCCCGCCTCGTCCAGGAAGGCGAGCATCGTGCCAAGGCGGTCGACGCGGTTCTTGACTGCGCCGGCACCGGCAAAACGTACCGTGCGCCGTTCGCTCTCTTCTCCGTCATCGAGCGCGAGGGCGATCTCGATGCGGTCGACCGGCAGTGCGTCGCCCGCGCGTTCCGGCCATTCGACGACGACGACGGCCTCGGCAACGTCATCCAGTCCGAGTTCAGGGATCTCGTGTGCGCCGGCAAGCCGGTACAGGTCGGCATGGACGACGGCAAAACGTGGCAGGTCGTAGACCTGCACCAGGGTAAACGTCGGGCTCGGCACTTCGGGCACGGCATTGCCGGAGAGATGCCCTATCATCGCGCGTACGAAGGTCGTCTTGCCGGCGCCGAGGCCGCCGGAGAGCGCGACGAAGTCGCCGGGGCGCAGCATATTGGCGAAATCCACGGCCAACCGCGAGGTCGCCGCCTCGTCGGCCAGCACCCGGACAAATCCCGTGCCGGAAGGGTCGCTCGCCATGTCTGACCGTCAGGGTCCCCGCGAAACTAGCGCATGATCCCGTAAAGTTGCAGACTTTTCGGACAAGATCATGCGCAAAATCAATGATAATCGAGCGGGAGGCGATTCAACCTGAACGCATCCCGCTCTAACTGAATCATCCCTCGAGCCGTTCGCCGTGCAAAGCTGCCAATTCCGCCACGTATCGTAACAGTTATTTCCGCGGGTGCCCTTGCGAATGCGCCTACTCGGCGGCGCTACGGGCCGCCGCGGCGCCCAGCGGAAACGTGCATATCACGGTCGTGCCGCGGCCTCGAACGGAATCGATCCGAACCGTGCCGTGATGCAGTTCGACGAAGGATCGCACGATGGAGAGGCCGAGGCCGGCGCCGCGATGGCGGGTGCCCTGGCTGTGGGTCTCGAACCAGTCGAAAATTCGCGTCTTGATCTCCTCCGAAATGCCGGGACCCCGGTCACTGACCGCAAGCGTCACCGCTTCCGGCCCGCGACTGGCGGAAAGCGTAATGGTTTCGCCCGGAGGCGAAAAGCCGACGGCATTGGCGAGGAGATTGAAAAGGATTTGCCGAACACGGCGCTCGTCGGCAGCGAAGGTGCCGATGTCGGGCGGCGCGATCAGGTCGAGGCGGATGTTGTTGTTCTTGAGGCGATCGAGCACGCCCTCGGCCGCGGCGTCCATGGCGGCGCGAATGTCCACCGGCTCGAGGTCGAGCGTCATGGCCCCGGCGCCGATCGAGGCGAGATCGAGGATGTTGTTGATGATGGCGAGCAGCGCGTTGGTAGAATCCGTGATGTAGCCGAGATATTCGGCCTGCTTCGCGGTCAGGGGACCGGTCGAGGAGTCACCGAGGAAGTGGGCGAACCCGATGATGTTGGTCAGCGGCGACCGCAACTCGTAGGAGACGTTATGGACGAAGTCGATCTTGATGGCGTCGGCTTCGACCAGCGCCGCGTTGCGCTCGATGAGGGCGCGCTCGACATTGACGGAGTTGGTCACGTCCTGGAACGTCAACAGCGTGCCGGCGTCGGGCATGCGCACGGTGCGACAGTCGACGACGACGCCGTCGGTCCGCTCGAGCCGGCGCTGCAGCGGCTCGCCGCGATCGAGCGCGGTCACCGCGGCGCGTAGCGCCTGCCATGTCTCCTCGTCACGATGGAGCTGGCGCGCCTGCTCGATCACCGGTTCGATATGCGGCCGCTCGTTCAGCATCGCGTCCGGAAGCCGCCACATCCGCGCGAAGGCCGGATTGAACAACCGAACCCTGCCGTCGCTGCCGAATAGCGCCACACCTTCGGTGAGATTGTCGAGCGTCTCGCGCTGCACCTTGATCAGCGCGTTGAAGCGGCGCTCGAGATCGAGCCGTTCGGTGACGTCCTCGAACAGGTACGCGACGCCGCCATCCAGATTGGGGGTGGTGACGACGCGCAGTGCGCGCTGATCGGGCAGATGCCACTCATGAACCGCCGGTTCGCTGGCGCCATAGGCCTCGTGGAGCCGCGCCTTCCAGGCACGGAAGTCGGTCTGCTCGGGCAGGCGCCGCGTCTTGCGCAGCCGATCGAGCACCGCCGTGTCGGTGGGGTGCGCATCGAGGAAGCCAGCATCCAAGTCCCATAATGCGCGGTAGGCTGCATTATAAAATCGCAGGGTCCGTTGGGCATCGAACATCGCGACCCCGGTGGCAAGCTGGTCAAGCAGGCGGCGATGGGCCTCCACAAGGCGCGCAATCTCCTGGCGCAGCGCCTCCGCCTCGGTGACATCGTAAGCGACACCGGCGCTTCCCTGCGGCGCCGCCGCCTCGAAAACATCGAAGGACCTCGGCACGCCGCCGATCATCACCGGCACCCTCGCGGAGAAGGCCGCTCCTTCGGCGCGAGATTTCGTGCCCGCCTCAAGCATCGCGCGGTCCATGATCTCGCATCCGGAGGCGACCGCGGCCGCGCCATCCTTTGCCCCGACCACGCGGGCATAGGCGGCATTGGCGAAGGCGAGCCGACCGGCGGCATCGCGGACCCAGGCGGGAGACGGCAGCGCTTCGATCAGCGCATGCTCATTCTCCCGATCCGCTCGCAGCTGGTCGAGGTAAAGCCCGAGTTCGACGATGTCCTTCTTGAGGCCGCTCACATCGGCCAATTTCAAGACCGCGCGTCCGCCGATCGCGCGGCCTTCCGCCGCAATGTATCGGCCGGTCGCCGTGGTCAGCGTAAGGGCGAAGCTTTCGCCGTTGCTTAGCAGCCGCTCGACCGCGGATTCCAACAGCAGTGCCTGCTCGGGGCGCAGCCACGCCGAATAGGTCATGATCCGATCGCCGCCGAGATCCGGTGCAATCGTCGCAGCGTCGCCGATCAACTCGGCGATGCCCTCGTGATCCCAGGAAATGATGAGCTGCGGCTCGGACTTTATAAGGCCGCGTAGTCGATCGATTTCACCTTCGTAAGCGGCTGCCTCGGCCAGAGCGCGATTGTGCGCGAGGCGCAGTCGCTCCCGGGTACGCACCAGCAGGACCGCCGTGACGACGGCAAAGAATACCACGCCCAGGAACAGGGCGAGCCCGGCGAGCTCATGGTCATCGAGACTGCGAAGCGCGTCCGCATAGGCGATTCCGATGGCAAGGGGGCTGTCGGGCTTCGCGGCGGCGGGGCACGAAAGGTCAACGAGCGCCGCAAGGGCAGCGGCTTGTCTCGCAACGCGTGGCCCCGAAAAGTTGCAGACTTTCCGGACAAGGACCATGCGCAAAATCAAAGAGAACCAGGCTGGCAGCGATGTCAGGGTTCCCGCGAAAATAACTGAATCGTTGTTGCCGCAGCTCGCCGCATCAGCGTGATGGTTTCTGCCAATGACCCGAGCAGTTATTTTGGCGGGCGCCCCAAGCTGAACGCCTCTTGTCGCGGCGTCTCCGGATTTGCGCAGGCCGAACCGCGAATTCTTCGGCCCGCGGCGTTCGCGCCGGCCCGATGCTCCCCCCCGCGTCCGGATCAACTCCGGCATTCAGTGCCCCTGACCCTGCCCCAGCATCCGTACCTCGCACAAGGCTCCCCCGAGCATTGGCGCGAACGCAATAATCGGAACACGCGCGCCTCCTGGCGAGAGCGCGCTGCCGCTACTACCGGTGACACGGAAACAACCCCCCACGCGAGCCTGACCACCTCGGAGCAGACCGCGAACCCCCTTAGCGCCAAGGCACCCAGGACCGGTGCCCGTCCTTTCGAACCGCGCTGCGAATCACCCCACTTTAGCCCCAACCGGACTCGCGTCATATGAGTGCAGACCAAAAATGCGCGCAAGTGTGTCGCAGACGCATCGCCTATATGGCAAAATCGCGCTGGCGAAATAGATTGGCTTGAGCAAGGTCACGGCGGCTCTCAGGAGAAGGCCGCAACGACCGCCGGCGAGGTAAATTCATGTTGGTGCAATCGCTAGGTTACGTCGGCCTCCGCGCCAAGGAGATCGACGACTGGTCCCGGTTCGGCACCAAACTGCTCGGTTTGCAGGCGGTCGATCGCAGTCGCGGAAGCCTCGCCCTGCGTATGGACGATCGCAAGCAGCGCCTGGTGGTCACCGCGGATGGCGGTGAGGGAATCGGCTTTTTCGGTTGGGAGGTGGACGATGCGGCCGCACTCGACCGGCTTGCGGCGCATTTGCAGTCTCACCACATCGAGTTCGCGCGCGGGGCGCGCGCGCTCGCCGAGGAGCGCCGCGTTGCCGATCTCATCGTTCTGGATGATCCGCTGGGCAACCGCGTCGAGTTTTTCCACGGCGCCGAGATCGCTTCCGAGCCGTTCCTGCCGGGGCGCAATATTTCCGGCTTCCGAACCGGTCCGCTCGGGCTTGGCCATGTCGTGCTGCACGTCGAACGCATCGAACCGATGATGGCGTTCTATCGCGACATCCTCGGATTCAAGCTCAGCGACTATTTCCTGCGCCCCTATGAGCTTTATTTCCTGCATGTGAATCAGCGCCATCACAGCATTGCCTTTGCCGCGACGGGCAAGAACGCGGTCCATCACATGATGCTGGAGCTGTTCAGTCTCGACGATGTCGGGCAGGGCTACGATCTCGTCTCGGGCGAGGAAGGCCGGCTCGCCGTCACCATGGGCCGCCACTGCGGCGATTTCGTCACCTCGTTCTATGCCTGGAACCCGTCCGGATTCATGACCGAATATGGTTGGGGCGCTCGCGATATCGATCCGCAGACCTGGCAACCGACCGAGCGCAAAGAAGGCCCGAGCATCTGGGGCCACGATCGAACGTGGCTTGCTCCCGAACAGCGCAAGGAAGCCCGCGAAATGCGGCTCGCCAACGCCGAACGCGGGCTGCGCCGGCCGGTCCAGGTGCTGGCCGGAAACCATGAGGTGATGACGGGCAGCTGCCCCTGGTTCGAGTCGATGAGGCGCCAGCAGGGCAGCGCATAACCAGGCCGGCGCCGCACCGATCCCGAACGCATGCGGCTTCGATGCCGCTATCCCCAAATCCTTCGGAGAGGGCGCCGCGGGAACCGATCACCTGCAGCGCGGCCCCTGATAGAAGCACGCGCTGTAGAACGGGCCCGCGATGCGACGTTCGAAGCGAGAGCGAGCGAAACGCCCGTGCAGGCCGCGGGACACGAATGCCACGCCGCCTTTGCCGGAATGGACGGAAGCCGTGTGGGTCACGACGCTGCTGTGCGCAACGTTGCTGTTTTGGAGGACACTGCTGCGCGTGCTCATCGTCCCGCGAGAGGCAACGCCATATCCATAATTATAGCCGTAGCCGTAAAAGCCTCGTCCGGACCCGTAAGGAGCATAAGGGCCGTATCCGGGCGTGACCCCTCCTCGGCTGCTGCTCAGTCCCGACGGGGTGCCGCGACCACCGACGGTGTACCCGGCGGTTGCTCCACGTCCGCCATATCCCGGTGTTCCGGCTGCGAACCCGCTGTAAGCGGAATAGCCGCCGTAGCTGGTTGCGCCAGAGTGTGCTGTGCTTCCGGCGGAGCCTCCATAACCGCCTCCGGTTCCGCCATAGGCGCCGACACCGCCGTGACCGCTACCCGCTCCGCCGTATCCGCCTCCACCGCCCGATCCGCCATAGCCGCCTCCACCGCCCGATCCGCCATAGCCGCCGACGCCACCGACAGCCGCAGCGCCAGCCGCGGCACCGGCCGCGCCGCCCCCTCCGCCACCTCCGCCAACTCCCCCGCCACCTCCGCCAACTCCCCCGCCGCCTCCGCCTCCGCCTCCGCCAACTCCCCCGCCACCTCCGCCAACTCCCCCGCCGCCTCCGCCACCTCCGCCACCTCCTCCTCCGCTCCCACCACCACCACCACCACCCGCGCCTCCGGCAGCACCGCCCCCTCCGCCCCCACCTCCGGCACCGTGAGCAAAGGCTCCCGTTACCGCCGATAACCCGACAAGCACGGCAAGCATCAGACAAGGAATGACGCGCTTCATGATTCTCTCCCTGACCAGGTTTTTGGCAGATCGCGCGCCCACGCACTCATCTAGTGAGCGCATGCAGCCACGCGGGCAGCCGCGGAAAGCGCAGGCTCCTTCCAGGACATCGGTACTCCCGACCGGCGAATCCAGGGGAAAGGCGTCCTATTACTCATGTGTCCAGGACGGAGCGCTTACCTATGGCCAGGCCCAACCTCATAGAGAAAATGCCGAGCCACTCTCCGGCTCTTGGCTTGTGGCAACAGCTGGCTAGAGCGGGATGCGTTTAGTTTGAACCGCCTCCCGCTTGGTTCTTTTTTACGCATCCGTCGCGGACTACGCTCGACGACGGGTGCGCGGTGATTTTGCGCATGATCTTGTCCGAAAAGTCTGCAACTTTACGGGATCATGCGCTAACAACGGTCTGATTTTCGGGAGGGCGTGTTCGACCAACCAAACACGCCGATGACGCTCGGCAATGCGCCGGCCCGAAGTGCATTCGCTCGTGGTAAGCTGTCAGCTTGCTACCGCCAGGCTGTGCTCGGTACGCGCCTTTGCCGGATGACATGCCGGTTGGGGGCACGATGAACGAGGCCGAGGTTTTCAATCAAATGGAGCGAGAGGTAATTTCGTCCGGACGAAAGCCTAATACTCACGGTTATATTGGCCGTGGTGCGGTAACGTTTTGTGCTGCGGAGCGGCACAACAAATCAAGTATTGAAAAGAAGGCTGCATTCAGGCGTTTGCCGCGGACGAAAATGCAGACCGCACAAAAGCTTTGAGTCTGGAGGCACACAAGTCCCGAGCGCGCAGATGTTCGAACTGTGTTGTCAGCGTCAATTCTGAGCCGGTCGGGTCTGTCCAAGGCAGGTGGCCGGCAATGGTCCAAACGGCTGGAGTTCATTTTGATTTCGATCATTCTGCCAGCGCGCAACAATGCAAAAATGACTGCCGACTGCTTGAGGGCGGTCATCCATTCCGTTCGGGCGCTGAACCTCACCGCCGAATTCATCCTCATTGATGACGCTTCCGACGCGGAGGAGGATTTGATCGGCGTATTCAAGTCCTTTCGCGCCATTACGCCCGATCATAAATTCGTGCAGGTTCGGACCAAACAGCATCTGCATTACACCGGCGTATTCTCGGTCGGCCTGCAACTTGCCAAAGCGGCGAATGTGTTTTTCGTCAGCAACGACATGTTGATGACGCCTCATTTTCTTTTCGCCCTGCTGGGGGTTGCGGCCCTGAGCAACGATTTTGGCATTATTCGTGGGACCTCGAACCACACCGACAGCCATCCGGAGCACATAGTCCCGCCACCGAACTGCATTCGCACTTACACGGACATTCTCAGTTTTTCGCGGGCGATGTTTGAAATAAATGGGCTGGCCTTTACGGAGGATCAGGTCCTTTCTGGCGATTCAATCCTGATCAAGCGCGCGGTGCTTGAGCAAATTGGCGTGATGGACACGCAGTTCTTTGGGTATTTCGGCGATGTCGATTTCGGGCTGAGATGTCATTTGGCCGGATTCAAACTGATCTGCGCAAAAGGGGCGTGGCTTCGTCATGAGGGTGCGGGCCATATCAAGACCGAGGCCGACAGGACAAAGCGTGACTTCGGTTCAGTCCATCAGACCCGCATGCGGCTCGTCGAAGACGCCTATACGTTATTTCGCCAGAAATGGGATGCCAATTTGCCTCCCAAATACGACGCCAGCAGCCCGCTTCATTTCTTCCCGATCGCCGAGAAAAGGCGGGCGGGGATCGAATTGAGATGCGATCCGCCCGCTGAATTGCGCACCAGCTTCGACATCGTTATTTAGAGCATGTTCCGATCAGGTGGAATTCAGATCACTCGCATGGCGCCGCACCGGCTGACGCGAGAGGCCCCCGTCAAAAATCCGGCGTGTCGGCTTGCGGGATCGGAAACAAGTTCTTGCCGAAGTGATCTCCGTTGTTTTCGGCGCAGATCGATTCTTGGCGCAAATTGTTCACCTTGCGCCAGCGCTGCACCATGTAGAGGGGATCGTTGAAGGTTTCGGGGTCCTCGACCTTCACCAGCGCTTCCAATGTGCGGCCATCGGGCAAAACCCTGAAACGCTCGACCACGTGCTCGGCTTGCGTGTGGGGCGTTCGATACCAATCGAGATAGCTGTCGTGCGATGACAGTCCGATGGTATCGACCACCAGAGTGCCGTCGGTCTCATAATGGCCGATCGATTTGCCGAACCACGACGGCTTCACATCCTCCGAATGAGTGTCTCTCAAATAAACGCGGCGGACCATCGCGTCGCGCTGCCAGATCATCCACACCTCTTTCGGGGTCTGGATGAAATAAAACGGCTCCGCAGGCGTCAGCAGCTGGCCGGGAACGCCGCCGGGATGGCAGGTCGATTGGGCGACGAATGGAAGGCCGCGCTTCCCGCTCAGCACCTCGTCGTTCGACTCCTGCATCTGCTTTGCCGCCCATGGTTTCAGAACCGGGTCCTTTACATTGCCGATATCGGGCGTGACCTGGCCGGGGCCGTCCACGTTGCCATGATAGGGATATGCTGAATCCTGCCGGATCGGTCCGCGGCCGAGCCCGGGGGGCGGGTCGAACCAATGAACGCCGTAGGCGAGCCAGGCGAACTCGATGGATCCCAGTGCAGGGATTTTTCCGCCCTGTTGCGCGCAGGCGGGTGCCGTAGCGACCACGCCCGCCAGTCCGACGCTGGCAAGACACACTGCGAAACTGCTGGGCTTCATTCAAAGATCCTCCCGGTGTTTTTTGTCGCGCGGCGCACCCGCACCGTGATGATGCTCAGACGCTATACCAATTTCTCGGAACAGCGCGAGTCTGCGTCGATACTCAGCGCGCAGCGTGGACAAAATCGCGCATCGTCGCCCTTCCAACGGTTTGACTCTCACTGCAGTTTTGCCCACGCCGTCATAGGTCCGACGGCGTGGGCAACGCGTCGGCGTTGTGCAAGTGGCATGGCCCGGGTAGGCGCGTTGCCCACCATCGATTTGATTTATCAAATCAGAACATGCGCTGACGGAGCACCACGCTCAACGCGCGCCGTGGTGCAGGAGTCCAGTTCCGGATGGACTACTCTTGATCAGACGTTGAAGCGGAAATGCATCACGTCGCCGTCGGCGACCACATACTCCTTGCCTTCGAGGCGAAGGCGGCCGGCATCGCGAGCGCCTGCCTCTCCCCCATAGGTGACATAATCGTCATAGGCGATGGTTTCGGCGCGAATGAAGCCGCGTTCGAAATCGCTATGGATGACCGCAGCCGCCTGCGGCGCCTTGGTGCCGCGGGTAATGGTCCAGGCGCGCGCCTCCTTCGGGTCCCGCGGTGAAGAAGGTGAGCAGCCGCAGCAGCGCGTAGCCGGCGCGGATCAGGCGATCGAGGCCTGCTTCCTTGAGACCGATCGCGGCAAGGTAGTCGGCGCGTTCTGCCGCGGGCAGCACTGCAATCTCCGCCTCGATCTGCGCCGAGATGATGACGACCCCCGCGTCCTCGGCGGCGGCATGGGCTTCGACCTTGCGCGAGGCTTCATTTCCGTTGGAGGCCGCGGACTTCATCGACATTGCAGACGTAAAGCACCGGTTTCGCGGTCAAGAGGCCGAGGCCGCGAAAACTCTTCATTTCGTCGGGCGCGACCTTGACGAGGCGCGCCGGCTTGCCGTCGCGCAGCAGCGCGAGCGAACGATGCGTGAGGTCGAGCGTGAGTTTCGCCTCGGCATCGCCTTGCTTGGCCTTTTTCTCCAGCGCGTCGAGGCGCCGCTCGAGGCTGTCGAGGTCCGCCAGCATCAGCTCGGTGTCGACCGTATCGATATCGGCGACCGGATCGTTGCGATCATTGACGTGCGTCACGTCGGGATTCGTAAAGCAGCGCACCACATGCGCGATCGCGTCCACCTCGCGGATCACTGCGAGGAACTGGTTGCCGAGGCCCTCCCCGCGCGAGGCGCCGCTCACGAGACCCGCGATGTCAACGAAGGACAGCCGCGTCGGGACGATCTTCGCCGATTTGGCAAGACTGGCCAGCGTATCGAGGCGCGCGTCGGGCACCGCAACCTCGCCGATATTCGCTTCGATGGTGCTGAACGGGTATTTCGCCGCCGCCGCCGAAACAGTGGCTGTCAGCGCGTTGAACAGCGTCGATTTCCCCACATTTGGCAGCCCGACAATGCCGCATTTGAATCCCATGCTTCCACTCGCACTTCCCGGTCACGGCTCGCCGCCGCGCAGGGCCGCAGGCGACTGCGCAGCTTCGCCAAAGCCCTTCGCCTCCATGGCGAGATGCACCTTGTTCGCAAACGTGGCGTCGTTGCCCCTGACAATCAGTGCGGCGTTGTCGGCGATGATGTCGCAAAGCGCCTCTACCCAGGGGCGTTCCGCCTTCGCGAAGTCGGACAGCACATAGGCTTGAACAAGCTCCTTGACGCCCGGATGCCCGACGCCGATCCGCACCCGGCGGTAGTCGTTTCCAAGATGCGCGGAGATCGAGCGCAGTCCGTTATGGCCGGCAACACCGCCCCCGATCTTAACCCTGCACCTTGGCGGGCGGAAGGTCGATCTCATCGTGGAACACGGTGATGTCGGCGGTGCCGATCTTGTAGAAATGCGCGGCCTCGGCCACGGCGCGGCCGGAATTGTTCATGTAGGTTTGCCGGTGCAACAGCAGCACGCGCTGGTCCGCGAGCGATCCTTCGGCGGCGACACCCTGGAAGCGGCGCCGCCATGGCGGGAAGCCATGGCGGCGGGCAATGGCGTCAACCGCCATGAAGCCGATATTGTGACGGTTGCCGGCATAGCGCGCGCCTGGATTACCGAGCCCGACCAGCAGGCGCATCGCGGCCGCTTCGGCTTACTTCTTCTCCGCGGCTCCAGCCCCGCCCGCGGGCGCCGAGGCGCCGCCGGCAGCGGGGGCGGCCGGCACGGCAGCGCCGCCTTCCGGTGTCACCGCGGTGGCGGCGGCCGCGGCAGCAGCGGCAGCGGCTTCTGCAGCGGCTTTCATTTCTTCCGCGTAGCCGGATGGCGGCACAATCGTTACCAGCGTGGCGTCGCCGCGCACGAAGGGGCGGACATCTGGAGGCAGTTTGATGTCGCTCAGATGCCGCGAGTGATTGATCTCAAGGCCCGAAACATCGACGTCGAAGGCCTCCGGAATGGCGTCGGCCGGGCAACGCACGTCGAGCGCATGGGTCACGATATTGACCGCGCCGCCGCGCTTGACACCCGGCGACTGGTCGGCATTCACGACGTGAATCGGCATGCGAACGCGGATCGTGGCGCCCTCGACCGAGCCGCATGAAATCGACATGGACCGGCATGTCGCGCACGGGATCGAGCTGGAAATCCCGCGGGAATGACGCGATGGCGGGTGCCGTCCACATCGATGTCATAGATGCTGGTCAGGAACTTGCCGGCGAAAATGCGCTGGCGCAGTTCGGCATCCTCGAGCGAGATGTTCAGCGGCGGCTCGATTGTCGCCATAGATGATGCCGGGCACGCGGCCCTCGCGACGCACCGCCCGGGCGGCCCCCTTGCCGGCCCGCGGTCGCGCCGTGCCTTCATTTCCTTGACGGTCGCCATGATCGTATCCTCTTGGCCGTGCGCAACGCGCGCTTCCCGCCAGGGGCTCGGCAGTTGCGGTTTTGCGCTGATCGGTCGTCGCGTGGCGCTGACGGGCCGTTTGCGCGGCTGTCCTCAAACGTCGGCGCCGCGGTGGCCGGCTTATAGCTTCGCCACCGGGAAAACACAAGAAAGAGCCCGGCGCACCCGCCTGTGAAGGGCCCCTACTAGGGGTGGGGTCGGAACGCCGCCTGATGCTCCCGCTGCGAGCCGCGCTTCAAGGGCGGCAACGCGCAGCTTCAGAATCTCGTTTTCTTCGCGGGCGAGACGGGCCATCTCCTTGACTGCCTCGAACTCCTCGCGCCGTACCACCTCGAGGTCGCGCAATACGCGTTCCGCCTGGCTCCGCAGCACCGATTCGATCTCGCGCCGCACGCCCTGGGCAACGCCAGCGGCGTCCGTCATCAGCCGTGCGAACTCGTCATAGAACCGGCCGGTCGTCTGCACCATTTCGGCCTCCGCCGTGATCCGATTGCGACAACGCGGCCCGCGACCTGTCGCCTGCGTAGAGAATGGCGATGCCTGCGCTTGTCCGCAAGGTCGGAGGCAGCAGGAGCGGGATGCATTCAGCTTGAAACGCCTTCCGCTCAATGTCCTTTTGCGCATCCGTCGCGGACTGCGCTCGACGACGGATGCCTGGTGATTTTGCGCATGATCCTTGTCCGAAAACTCTGCAACTTTTCGGAATCATGCGCTACAGGTCAGCTCCCATCACGCGCAGCCAAATGTCCAGGCGTCATGCCGCCCGCCACCATCGCGTTCCCAAATCTCGATCCGGTGCTTGTCACCATCGGGCCGTTCGCGATCCGTTGGTACGCGCTGTCCTATATCTGCGGCATTCTGTTCGGCTGGATCTATGCCCGCGCGATCATCCGCAATGAACGCTATTGGGGCGGCCCGGCGCCGCTCACGGTCGAAGATTATGACGATTTCGTGCTGTGGGTCACGCTGGGCATCATTCTCGGCGGCCGCGCCGGTTATGTGCTGTTCTACAACCTGCCGCATCTTCTCGCGCATCCGCAAGACATCATTCGCGGTGTGGAAGGGCGGCATGTCGTTCCACGGCGGCTTTCTCGGCTGCGTCTTCGCGGTGGTATTGTTCGCCTGGAAGCGCGGACTGACCGGGCTCTCGCTCGGCGACATCACCTGTGCGGTCGGCCCGATCGGGCTGTTCCTCGGACGGCTTGCCAATTTCGTAAATGGCGAATTGTGGGGCCGGCCGGCCGACGTGCCATGGGCGATGGTCTTTCCGCGCGCGGGACCGCTGCCGCGCCATCCAAGCCAGCTCTATGAGGCATTGCTGGAAGGGCTCGTGCTGCTGATACTGCTCAACCTGCTGGTTCGGGCGGGCGCGCTGCGTCGTCCCGGCCTCGTGATCGGCGGCTTTCGCCGTGCTCTATGCGGTGATGCGCTCGTTCTGCGAATTTTTCCGCGAGCCCGATGCGCAACTCGGCTTTTTGTGGGGCGACATGACAATGGGCATGCTGCTGTGCCTGCCGCTGTTCGTCGGCGGGGCGTGGCATTCATTCTCGCCGCGATGCGGCGCGTGCCCGTGCATTCGTGATGTCCGACCATCGCACGCCGCTCGATGCCGAGATCCGCGAGCCGCATCGCGCGCGAGGGACCGATGCCGGTCGCCGATTTCATGGCGCTCTGCCTCTACGATCCCGCCCACGGCTACTATACACCGCCGCGACCCAATCGGCGCCGCCGGCGATTTCGTCACCGCGCCGGAAATCAGCCAGATGTTCGGCGAACTGATCGGCCTATGGGCCGCGATGGCGTGGCAAGCGATCGGCGCCCCCACTCCGGTGCAGCTGATCGAGCTCGGCCCCGGCCGGGGCACCATGATGGCTCGACGCGCTGCGCGCGATGCGCACGGCGCCGGAATTCCGCAAGGCCGCACGGGTCCATCTCGTCGAGACCAGTTCGGAGATGCAGTTGCGCCAGCGCGAGACGCTTGGGCGACGTCGAAGACATGACGCTGCGCTGGCACGCCGCCTTGGATGAGGTTCCGCAAGGCCCGCCATCATCATCGCCAATGAGTTTTTCGATGCGTTGCCGGTGCGCCAGGCGGAGCGGTGTCCGACCGGCTGGCATGAACGGCCGTCGCCGTCAATGCCGGCGGCGAGCTCGCACTTCACGGTGATGCCGGAGCCGCTCGACGGCATCGAGGCGACGCTGCCGGCGGCGGCGAATGTGCGCCGCGTCGGCGATTCTTCGAATGGCGCGACGACGACTTCGCCGCGCGGGTCGGCCGGCGCGTGGCGGCGGGCGGCGCGGCGCTGATCATCGATTATGGTCATGCGAAGAGCGCGGTCGGCGACACGTTCCAGGCCGTGCGCCGGCATCGCTACGCAAGCCCGCTGGCGCTTCCCGGGCTCACAGACCTCACCGCGCACGTCGATTTCGAAGCGCTGGCGCGCGCGGCGGAGGCCGCGGGCGCGCGCATACACGGACCTGTGGAACAGGGCACCTTGCTTAAAGCGGCTCGGCATCGAGGCGCGCGCAGCCATCCTCATCGCGAACGCGCCGCCCGAGGGACAGGCGCGCGATCAAGACCGCGCTTGCAACGGCTGATCGGCACCGGCCCGGGCGGGATGGGCGCGCTGTTCAAGGCGCTCGGCTTGTCGGCCCCGCAGGTGCCGGAAATTGCCGGGATTTGCGCCATGACGGGGCATGATGCGAGCGAGCGTTGCTCGAGCTCGGCGGTCTCCGGCACGCTTTTTTCACGCGCACGGGGCGGCGTCTCGACCGGCATCTATGCGAGCTCAACGCAGGCATCGGCTCGAATGATCTGCAGGAAAATGTTGCCAGCAACCGGCACCGCATGGCGGCGGCACTCGGGCGTGCGGCCGGATCACTTGCTGACCTGCTACCAAGTCCATTCGGCCGATGTCGTGATCGCGGATCGGCCCTGGACAGGCAACGCCCGGCCCCGCGCGGACGCGATCGCGACCCGCACGCCCGGCCTTGCGATCGGCGTTTCGACCGCGGATTGCGGCCCTGTGCTGTTTGCCGATCCTCGGGCCCGCGTTATTGCCGCGGCACATGCCGGTTGGCGTGGCGCGCTTGCCGGGGTGACGGACCAGGCGATCGCGGCGATGGAGCGCCTTGGTGCCGAACGCTCGCGCATCGTCGCGGCGATCGGCCCGATGATCCGGCAGCCGAATTACGAGACCGGCGCCGACCTGGTGGACCGCTTCGTCGCCGCCGATGGCGACAATGCGCGCTTCTTCAAGCCGTCAGCGCGGAACGGCCATGCCATGTTCGACCTCGCCGGATATATTGCGGCGCGCCTCGCCGGCGCGGGGATCGCCGCAGTCGAAGATATCGGCGCCTGCACCTATGCCGACCCCGACCGCTTCTACAGCTATCGCCGCATGGTCCATCGCAACGAGCCGGATTACGGCCGGCACGTGAATGTCATTGTGCTCGATCAGCGCGGGGTGGGTTCAGCTTGAATGCCTCCCGCTCGGTTCCCTTAAATTTGCGCACGATTTTCGTCCGAAAAGTCTGCAACTTTTCGAGGTCACGCGCTAAGCTAAGTGTGAGACCGATCGTTTCAGCGCTTTAGGCCGCCGGGGTCTGCCGTCAGCCCCGCCGCCTCGATGCCGGCGATGGCGCAGGCCTCGTCCCTGTCGGCGGTGTCGCCCGAAATGCCGACCGCCCCAATGACGTCGCCGGCCGCGTTTCGAATTAACACGCCGCCGGGGTTTGCGACCATACGCCCGCCGCTTGCCGCGAACAGCGCATTGAAGAATTGCGGCGCGTCGGCGGCGCGTTCGAACAGCGTGCGCGAGCCGAAGCCCATGCCGAGCGCGCCCCATGCCTTGCCATAGGCGATATCGTGGCGAAGGATGCCCGACTTGTCCTCCCGCTTGAAGGCAACGAGGTGGCCGCCGGCATCGAGGACTGCGACCGTCATCGGAACAAGGTTCATGTCGCGGGCCGCGCGGAGCGCGACATCGATGATGGTGCTGGCGGCGTCGAGCGTGATCGACATGGTTTCTCCTGAGAATGCTGGATCGGCCCTGTGATAGATGGGCGGCGGGCAACCGGTAGGCTCGAAGCGCGAGGGAGGGCCCCGACACGCCCTGGACGGCGAAGCCTTCGGCGGCTTGCCACTGCGCCACACCGAGTACATGTGCAGATAGGCCGCCTCCAGGTGGTGCCGCAAACGGTCGCTGTCGAACAATGGCGCCGATGCGCGATTTTCCAGCCGCCGCTTGCAGTCGGCGAGCGCCTGCGGCGCGCGGGCGAGCCGCAAGGCCAACGCTTCGTAGGCCGCGAGGTCGGCGGTGACGAGATCGGCCAATCCCACCGAATTCAGCAGGCTCGTACCGACGCGGCCGGCAAATGCGTTGCCGGTACAGGTGATGACAGGGAGGCCCGCCCATAAGGCATCGCTTGCGGTCGCGTGCGCGTTGAATGGGAGCGTGTCGAGAAAGAGGTCGGCGAGGCGTTGCCGCGCGAGGTGTTCGTCGGTGTGCTCGACGCGCGGCGCGAAGACCAGCCGAGCCGGATCGATGGCGGCAGCCGTTGCCGCCGCACGAAGATTGGCGGAGGCGGTCTCGTTCGTCTCCGCAAGCCACAGCACGCTGCCCTCAACCGCTCCGAGCAGCCGCATCCAGACCGCGAACACTTGCGCGGTGATCTTGTACGGCCTGTTGAAGCAGCAGAACACGAAACCGGTATCCGGCAGGCCCACGGCGCCGCGCGTCGGCGTTTCAGCGGCGATCGTGCGCTTGGCGTCGTTCGGCTGGAAGCTGTCCGGCAAGTGAACGATCTTCTCCGTGTAGAAGCGTTGCTGTTCGAGCGGCAGGGCGGCCTTGTCGGCAATAATATAGTCGACAAACGGAGCGGCCATGCTTGCGGGAAAGCCCAGATAGTTCACCGCGATCGGCGCGGGCCGCCACGCCACGATCTGCGGCCGACACCCCGCCGTGTAGCCGGTGAGGTCGATCAGGACATCCGTGCGCTGTTCGTGAATGAGGCCGGCGGCATCGCGATCATTCATCGCGGTCACGTCGTAAAAGTTGTCGAAAGCGTGTGTCAAACGCGCCCGCAGCGGGCTGGCATCATTGGGACCGTACGAAATTCCGAGTCACCTCGAAGCGCGCGCGATCATGCAGTTCGAACAGCTCGGCGGTGAGTTGCGCCACCGGGTGGTCGCGGAAATCCGCTGAAATATAGGCGAGCCGCACCTTTTCGGGCCGGCGGGAGGCTCGCGACGAAACGGCAAGGCGGGGAGCTTGACCTCACTGTGAACGTAATTGCGGGTGCCGGTTGCGTGCACCTGCGGCGAGTTGGTGAGGTTGAGAAGGATGAAGGGCGAGATCACCGTCCCGCTCTCGATGCGAGGCAGGGTCTCGGCGATCAAGCGCTCCGCCTTGGTCCAGTCGCAGATATTGAGAGCGGAAAATGCCGCACCTCCGAGAGCGCCGCCATGGTCGGGATCGGCTGCCAGGACCTGCTCGAAGCCGGCGA
Source organism: uncultured Alphaproteobacteria bacterium (assembly GCA_963844635.1). Classification (GTDB taxonomy): domain Bacteria; phylum Pseudomonadota; class Alphaproteobacteria; order Rhizobiales; family Xanthobacteraceae; genus JAJPKK01. The sequence continues at coordinate 595,664 of CAWJPD010000002.1, read as the reverse complement.
GTGCTTCGGCGTGCCGGCCGAGGAAGCGCAGCGCTTCGGCCCGCCCACACAGCGCCTCGATATCCATCGGCGCCGAGTTGATCAGGCGATCGAAGTTCGCCAGTGCATCGGCGTGGCGGCCGAGACCGCGCAGCGCCACGCCGCGATTGCGCAGCGCCGTCGCCGATCGCGGCGCTACCGCCAGCGCCGCATCATAAGCCGAGATTGCCTCTCCCAGCCGACCAAGATGCTGCGCGGCGACGCCGGAATTGATCAATGCATCGACATGCCGCGGGTCGATCGCAATCGCGGCCTTCGCCGTCTCGAATGCCTCGTCATAGCGATGCAGTTCGGTGAAGATCGCGCTCTTGTTGGCGAGCGCTGCGCCGTAGTCCGGCTCGAGGCGGAGGGCATCGTCGTAGCTCGCCAGTGCCCGCTGGTGGCGGCTGAGCGCAGCGAGAACATTGCCGCGATTGAAATACGCTTCGGCAAAGTCCGGCTCGACAGCGATCGCCTGCTGGCAACTCGTCAAGGCCTCCTCGGGGCGACCGAGGTCGAGCAGCACGGCGCCGCGATTGCTCAGGGCCTGGTGATAATCGCGCCGCACGGCGAGTGCCGATTCGTACGCCACAAGCGCCTCCTCGAACTGGCCGAGGGCGCGCAGAGCATTGCCGCGGTTGTTCATCGCCGCGGCAAGCATGGGGTTCAGCACCAGGGTACGATCATACTGGGCGAGCGCACTCGCATGGTCCCCGGCAACCTGCAATGCGAGCGCGAGATTGAATGTCGCCTCATCAGATCGTGGGCGCAGCTTGACCGCAGCATTGAGCAGCCGGACGGCCTCTCTCGCATTGCCACGATTGAGCCGCGACCAGTCCCAGCAGATGGAGGGCGTCGAAATTACCGGAATTGGCGCGCAGCAACGCGGCGCAGACGCGCCCCGCATCGTCCAAACGGCCGGCTTCGTAATATGCGAGTGCATTCATGATGGACGATGCCGCAAGGGAAGCATCGTTATCGGACAAATTCGCCATTCGCTCTGCCTGCAACATTGGTGCTCTTGTGTCCACCGGACGCGAGGAGCGACGGGATCCCTCCGACCTCGCGGGAGAACGGGTCCCGATGTCTCGGCCGGCTTTGCCGCCGAGACGTGGCGGCGCCGACCGCATCTTGAGCGGGATGCGTTCAGCTTAAATCGCTTCCCGCGCGGTTCGTCTTTGATTTTGCACATGATCCTGGCCGAAAAGTCTGCAACTTTTCGGGATCATGCGCCAAGTTTCCTGTCCTCCGGGAGGCCGCCAACGGCGGAATAGGCTCCATCGCGAGACGCATGGGGCAGGAAGAAACAGCTTTTGTGTTAAATGCCGCCCGCAGTCTGCGCCACCCTTGCGGGAAACGCGCCGTGCCGCTTGCACATCTGGAGCATTTCTTAATCCAGACCGGGCACCTGGAAAAGACCCGCGACCGGTATGTCGATATGCGGGAGCGCGCGACGAAGCGGTTGAGCTTGCGGCCTGGGCCTCAGAGCAACCCTGATGCTGAGCCCCTGTGTCCAAAGCCTAATTTGCGTGCCCTTGGCTTTGAATTGCCAAAATCCCGCGCCTTAGCTGCCGCCCGCCTGGCCTGTCGGTGGTCGATATTCGTGCGACCGCAGTCCCCGTCTTATCGGCGGGACAGCGCTGGCGCTGGGGTTTTGGGGGCATGGATGTTGGCGACCTATTCTACTCTGCCGATTCTCACGCAGATTTTCGTGGTCGTCATTTCGGTTCTCTCGGTCTTGATGGCCGGGCCGTTCTACAACAGCCGCACCGTTGCCTACGGCCCGACGATCCTGACGATGCTCGGCATATTCGGTTGCTTCATCGGCATCGCGCTCGGACTGACCAACTTCGATACCGGCGACGTGCAGGGCAGCGTCCCGGCACTCGTGAACGGCATCAAGACCGCGTTCTGGGCGTCGGTGTTCGGCGTCGCGGGCGCGCTCGCGATTCGCGTTCGCCTGCTGCTGATCGGACCGCCGCCGATGGCGACGGGAACCGCCGTCCACGAAGCCACGATCGATGATCTTGCGGCGGCGCTCGACAACATGAACCGATCGCTGACCAGCCAGGACGACGCGGGGCTGCTCGGCCAATTCAAGCTGTTTCGTGAGGAAAACCGCGAGGGCTTGAACGGCGTCAAGGGCAGCATCGACCAGTACATGGAGAAGATCTCCAAGAGCAACTCCGAGGCCCTGATCGAGGCACTAAACGGCGTCATCCGCGAATTCAACACGCGGATGACGGAGCAGTTCGGCGATAACTTCAAGCAGTTGAACGCCGCGGTTGAGAAACTTGTCCAGTGGCAGGAGACTTGGCGCCAGCAAATATCCGAAATGGTGAAGTTGCAGGAACAAGCCGCCACCAGTATGGGGCAAGCGACGGAACGTTACGCGATGCTGCTGACGGAAGCGGAAGCGTTTTCAAGGATTGCCGGCGAGCTTGGCACGATGATGCGGACGCTCGAAGGCCAGACCAATCAGGTCGGATCATCGCTCGAAAAGCTCGGCGACGTGCTCACCGGCGCCGGCGAAAATCTGCCGAAAATCGAGAGCAAAATCCTCGACATGACCCGGCAGATCGAGGCTGGCGTTCGCGGCAGCAACGAAGAGGTCGCTGCCATGGTCAAGGCCGTCACCCAGAACCTTCAGGCTTCGTATGGCGACATGAAGAAGCTGATCATGGATGCGGCCACCGGCGCCAACCGGGAAGCGCATGCCCATATCCGCCACCTCTCAGAGAATATCGACCGGCAGGTGACGGCGCTCGACAAGGCGCTGAGCGAGGAGCTGAACAAGTCGATCACCACCTTGGGCCAGCACCTCACGGCGCTGTCACGCAAATTCGTCGAAGACTACGCGCCGCTGACCGACAAGCTTCGATCGGTCGTGCAAATGGCGCGTGGCGTGTGACGAACATGCGCGCCGATCTCGATCCCGCTTTCGCCCGCTCCGACGATCATTGGATCCCGCTCAGCGACCTGATGACGGGCCTGATGATGGTGTTCCTGCTGGTCGCCATCGTCTACATGGTCAAGCTGGAGGCGGATTCGAAGGTGATCCGCGATGCCAATCTGCAGATTGCCGAACATTCGAAGAAGCTCGAAGAGCAATCGGATCGGATCAAGCAGATTGCCGTCCTCTATGACCAGACGAAATCAGAGCTCACACAGGAACTGCGCAAGCAATTCGATAAGGATCTAGCGGCCTGGGATGCCGAAATCACCGCGGACGCTGCCATCCGGTTCAAGGCGCCGGAAGTGCTGTTCGACAGCAAGGGACCGTTCCAGGTTGACCTCAAGCCGCGTTTCCAGGCGATCCTGCGCGATTTCTTCCCGCGTTATGTCGACATCATGTACTCGGACAAATTTCGCGACATCGTTCAGGAAATCCGAATCGAAGGCCACACTTCGAGCTTCTGGACACAGGCTGCTTCCGAACAGGACGCCTATTTCAAGAACATGTCGCTGTCGCAGGACAGGACCCGCAAGACGCTCGAATACATCATGGGGCTGCCGATGACGTCGGATCAGATCCGCTGGCTGCGGGAGCGCGTCACCGCGAATGGCCTGTCATCTTCACGCCGTATCTTCAACTCCGACGGCTCGGAAAACTCCGGAAGGTCGCAGCGGGTCGAGTTCAGGGTCCGCACCGACTCCGAGCAGAGGCTGGAGCGGATCATCGAGAGCACACGATGAAGTTGCGCGACTTCACCCAGGATCCGGATTTGAATCGGCTCCGGCGCATGATGAGCGCCACCCGGGACGGCAGTTACACGACAAAACTGAAGCCGAACACGCTCACGCCGGACGAGTGGAACAAACTCGAAAAGGAAGGAATCGACGTCGGGGCAACCGACCTTGAATGGCTGGAGGACAACACGATCGGCTATCGCAACAGTCGCGTCCTGGTCTACACCCGCGACGTCGCAATTCACGGCGGACAGTTCGCGCCGCCGAAATTTCACGTGGCTCATTGCAGCACGCTTTACAACATCCTGGCCGAAGATCGATTCGAACGCTACGTCGCGTCGGTGCGGCAGGACGGTGAGTTCTCGATCAACAAGATCGATCGTGGCGGCCGCACCCCGTCACTGGAGCGGCTCGGCGTCTGCCAGAATTGCCTCGGCGTGCTCGCGTTTGACGGTTTCTCCTCGGCGTTGCCGTGGAGCGCCCGCAAGGCGCTGATCAAGGATTTCAGCGCCGCGCGCTTCTTCGCACAGTACCCCAGGTCGCCGAGTGTGGCACCGCAGCCCTCGATAGAACAGCAGCCTCCCATGCAGAGAAGGCATGCCGGCTGATCACTCCGATGTCGACGCATGTAGTCTTTTGGTCAGGGCGAGCGCAGCGATAGCCAGGAACCGAGTGGCAAAACATGCAGCCGGCGTTGTCCGGGTAGAGCGGAGCGATAGCCGGGACAAATCTCCGTAGGCTGCGGCGTAACAAAAATGTCCAGCCTTTAGGCAACGCCGATCGCGGATTTCGCGCCGGCCCCGTAGCCTTCGATAAGCGCGAACCGCGGATGGCGCTCAATCCAGGCTACGAAATTCACGGTCCACGGCTGGAGACGCCGATCCCGGATTTCGCGCCGCGACATCTGGCTCTCCTGGCGCGCCCGGTCGCGCGCCTGTAGGACTGATGCTCCCGTCGACAATGAAGACATGACCATCGATGCCCGGCGACTGGGAGTTCTGGATCGACCGTGGGGGTACCTTTACCGACGTGGTGGCGCGGCGGCCAGACGGCACGCTTACCGCGCATAAGCTGCTGTCCGACAACCCGGAAGCCTATCGCGACGCTGCTGTCGAGGGCATCCGTCACCTGCTGGGCCTCAAGCCTCATCAGCGCATCCCGCTGGATGTCGTCGGCGCCATCAAGATGGGTACGACCGTCGCCACCAATGCGCTGCTGGAGCGCAGGGGTGAGCGCACATTGCTGGTCACGACCAAAGGCTTCCGCGACGCGCTCAAGATCGGCTACCAGGCGCGGCCGAAGATTTTCGCCCGGCACATCATCAAGCCGGAAATGCTCTATGAGCGCGTCGTCGAAGCGGACGAGCGCGTGCGGGCCGACGGCACCGTCGAGGCTGCACCGGACATGGCCGCGATCAGTCGCGATCTGGAAGGCGCGCTCGCGGAGGGCATTCGGGCCGTCGCGATCGTGTTCATGCACAGCTATCACTATACCGCGCATGAGCAGCGGGTCGCCGCGCTCGCCCGCAGCATGGGCTTTGATCAGGTCTCGGTGAGCCACGAAGTCTCGCCTCTGATCAAGCTGGTGGGCCGCGGCGATACCACGGTGGTCGACGCCTACCTTTCGCCGATCCTGCGCCGCTACGTGAAGCAAATGGCGGTGGAACTGGGGGGCCCGTCTCCGATCTCAGACGGCCGATCGCCCACCGCAAACGCACCACCTGTCCACCTGATGTTCATGATGTCGTCCGGCGGCCTCACCAGCGCCGAGCTGTTTCAAGGCAAGGACGCGATCCTGTCCGGCCCGGCCGGCGGCGTCGTCGGCATGGCGGAGACCGGGCGCGAAGCCGGCTTCGACCGGCTGATCGGCTTCGATATGGGCGGCACCTCGACCGATGTCTCGCACTTTGACGGGACCCTCGAGCGCACCTTCGAGACCGAAGTGGCAGGCGTACGGATGCGCGCACCGATGATGCTGATCCACACGGTCGCTGCCGGTGGCGGCTCGATTCTTCATTTCGACGGTGCCCGCTTGCGCGTAGGGCCCGAACAGCGCCGGCGCCAATCCCGGACCGAAATGCTACCGCCGCGGCGGTCCACTTGCCGTGACCGACGCCAACGTGATGGCCGGCAAGCTGATCCCCGATTTGTTTCCAAAAATTTTCGGACCCAACCAGGACCAGCCGATCGATGTGGAGGCGGTGCGCAAGTCGTTTGCCGAACTTGCCGTCCAGGTGGGCGGCGGACGTACTCCTGAGGAGTTGGCGGACGGCTTCATCAAGATCGCGGTCGAGAACATGGCAAACGCGATCAAGAAGATTTCAGTGCAGCGCGGCTACGACGTGACGCGTTATGCGCTCAATTGCTTCGGTGGCGCAGGCGGTCAGCATGCCTGTCAGGTCGCAGACGCACTCGGCATGACGACGGTGTTGATACACCCGTTCTCGTCCTTGCTGTCGGCTTACGGAATGGGATTCGCCGATATCCGCGCCGCCCGTGCGCAGGCGATCGAGATGCCGCTCTCCGAGGCGGTCGCCGATGCGATCGCAGCGACGGGAACGCGGCTCGGCGAGGAGGCGCGGGCCGAGGTCGCGTGCCAGGGCGTTCGCCGCTCCGCCATCGCCGTCCATGTCCGCGCCCATATCCGCTATTCCGGTACCGACACCGCGCTCGAGGTGCCGGCCTTCGTTCTGCCGTCGGGGGCGGCCGATGCAAGGCCTCATGAGGCCCGGCCTGACCTGGCGGCCATGAAAGAGGCATTCGAAAAAGCGCACCGCGCGCGGTTCGGCTTCATCGATCCGGCAAAGGAGTTGGTGGTCGAGGCAATCGCAGTGGAGGCCGTGGGCGGTGGCGCAAAGCATGCCGAGCCGGTCGCCGAGACCACGACGGCGACGCCCCCGCCCGCGGCGCAACAAACCCGTTTCTATTCGGGCGGGCGTTGGCACGCTGCTGCCGTCCATCTGCGCGAGCAGCTCGCGCCGGGCCACGAAATTTTGGGCCCCGCCATCGTGATCGAGCCGCATCAGACGGTCGTCATCGAGGACGGCTGGCAAGTCGAACTAACCGCGAAGAACCATCTTGTTTTACGGCGCGTCGCGCCGCTTGCCCGCGGCACCGCAATCGGCACCGCCGCCGACCCCGTGATGCTCGAAGTCTTCAATAACCTGTTCATGTCGATTGCCGAGCAGATGGGGGTGTCGCTGCAGAACACTGCATATTCGGTCAACATCAAGGAACGGCTCGACTTTTCCTGCGCCCTGTTCGCGGCGGATGGCTCCCTTGTTGCCAACGCGCCGCATATGCCGGTGCATCTCGGTTCGATGGACCGCGCCGTCGAGACCATCATCCGCGAGAATGCCGATCGTATTCGGCCAGGCGACGTTTATGCGATCAACGCGCCGTATAACGGGGGCACCCACCTGCCCGATATTACGGTGTGCACGCCCGTGTTCGATGCGGGGGAAAGAGAGATCCTGTTCTGGGTCGCAAGCCGGGGGCATCACGCCGATGTCGGCGGCCTGTCGCCCGGCTCGATGTCTCCCAATGCGACGACGATTGAAGAAGAGGGCGTGTACATTGACAATTTCAAGCTGGTCGACCGCGGATTTTTTCGCGAGCGGGAGCTTTACGCCCTTCTGACCGGCGCGCGATACCCGGCCCGCAATCCCTTGCAGAACGTGAACGACATCAAGGCGCAGATCGCCGCCAACGAGAAAGGCGTGCAGGAATTGCGCAAAATGACCGCGCATTTCACGTTGCCGGTGGTCCAGGCCTACATGCAGCACGTGCAGGACAATGCGGCGGAAAGCGTGCGCCGCGTGATCGACCGCCTTCACGACTCCGAATTCGCCTACCCCATGGACCAGGGCGCGGTGGTGCGGGTGAAGATTTCTGTGGATAAATCGCGACGCGAAGCCACGGTCGATTTCACCGGAACGTCGCCGCAACAGCCCACCAATTTCAATGCGCCTGAACCGGTGACCCGCGCTGCGGTCCTCTACGTGTTCCGCGTCATGGTTGACGACGAGATCCCGATGAATGCCGGTTGCCTGCGGCCGATCCACATCATCATCCCGAAGCGCTCGATGCTGTCGCCGGAGTATCCCGCGGCGGTTGTGGCCGGCAATGTGGAGGTGAGCCAGGCCGTCACCGATACGCTGTTCGGCGCGCTTGACGCGCTTGCGGCGGCGCAGGGCACGATGAACAACCTGAACTTCGGCAATGCGCGCTACCAGTATTATGAAACGATCTGCTCAGGCTCGCCCGCCGGTCCGGGTTTTCCCGGCACCGACGCGGTGCACACCCATATGACCAACACGCGCTTGACCGATCCGGAAGTGCTGGAATTCCGCTACCCCGTGCTGCTGGAGGACTTTCATATCCGGCCGCATTCGGGAGGCCGCGGTCGCTGGAACGCCGGGGACGGCGTACGCCGGACCATTCGCTTTCTGGAGCAGATGGAATGCACGATCTTGTCGGGGCATCGCATCGTGCCGCCGTTCGGACTTGCCGGCGGCGGTTCGGGAGAGGTCGGCGAGAATTTGGTCCGGCGCCGCGATGGCCGCCTGGAACGCCTGCAAGGAGCCGACGCCACCACGCTCGCGGCCGGCGAAGCCATCATTATTCAGACACCGACGGCAGGAGGCTACGGCAACCGGTGACGCAGGGTTGCCAATGCACTGTATGAAACAAGTAATCACCTGCCTCATGCTCCGCATTGAGCGAGGCATCCACTAGCCACTCGTTATGGATCTGTGCACCAATCGGCACACTGGGTTTTCTGGATCGTCCGCTTTGCGGACGATGACACTTCAACTCCCATTTTCGAGCGTTTGGCGCATGATCCCGTAAAGTTGCAGACTTTTCGGACAAGATCATGCGCAAAATCAACACGCATCCGTCGTCGAGCGCAGTCCGCGACGGGTGCGCAGAAATTGATCGAGCGGGAGGCTACTCAAACTGAACGCATCCCGCTCTAAGAGTTCGATGAAGGCTTGATCGTCATTTTGGTCGCCGCATCACCAAGCTGCTTGGCCTGCTCTGCCAGTTCCTTCATCTGGGTTTGAATGAACTCAGTCTGCAGGCGAATCATGTCCTGCGCGTCCTTGGCGTGAACCAGCCGGTCCGCGAAGGCGAACGTATTTGAAACGTTGCGCTCGGCATAATTCAGTGCCTTTTCGCTCATATCCTTGGCGCCAGCCTGGGCCGCCTTGGCCTGCCCTTCAAAGCGTGCGAAGGCATCCTGGGCTGCTGTCATGAAAGCGTTGAACGCGACGCGCGCCTGTTCGACGCTCTTCTCCGCCATCGCGCGCATATCGTGCGGGACTTCAAAATGCCGCATCGTGTCCTTGTCCATGGCGATCCTCCAGCGCCGCGGACAGACACGCGTCCGTGGCTTTTAAACGACAACGGCAAAATGCTAGCCCGGTTTCCGCCCCATGCGCAAAAGGATTCGGTCACGTCCTGATGCGAAACAGGAGTGGGACGGATGCGTATCGGGGTGTTTTTCGACGCTCTTGCAACGGCGTCGGCGCGCCCCGACGTGGACGCCGCCCGGGCAGAGTTATATAGGCCGCGTCATCCGCAAGGCTTGGTACGGGCGGCGCGGATACGAGAACGCCATGAACGAGCTGGTTTTCACACGCTGGGGCCTCGATGATCCGCGCCTCGCCGCGCATGCGACGGACCAAGCCCCGGTATGGCTGTGGAGCGCGGACGGTGCCCGCATTCTATGGGCCAATCCTTCCGCTTGGGTGGCATTCGGGGCGACGACAATGGCAGCGCTCACCGGGCGCGAGTTCTGGTCGGCCGATCCCGTGCGACTGCAAGTGGCCTGGCTTGCCGCGACTTTGCCGCCGGCCGGGACGGCGCGGATCGAACGGCTGCACGGCTTCGCCCCCTATGGCCCACATCCGTTCCGACGGCCACTGTCTTGCGATTGCTCGCTCATCCCCGCCGCCGCAGGCGGGTCCGGCACCGCCGTCCTGATCAAGGCAGTCGATTTTCCCGGAATTTCATTATCGCTGCAGGAACGAGTCCATCGACTGTTGTCCGGCAGCGATGCCGCCGTTGTGGCGATTGCGCCAAATGGCGCCATCCTCGATGCGACTCCGCAAGCGCGGCATCGGCTCACCGATGCAACCCACACGGATGACATCGGCGCCTCTCCCCTTTGCGCCGCTGCCATGGTTGACGGCGCCGTTGCTGGCGAAACGGCAATCGGCCCAGTCTCGCTGCGGCGAATAGGGAACGGCACCAGCACGCTGGTGCTTGCCTGCTTCACCCAGGGTGCGGTCACCGAGAGCGAGAAAGGTCGGAATTCCGACGCAGGCCGTATCCCGGTTCCCGCCGTCGCAACAATGTCGCCGCTCGGTTTCGCCGCGGAACCGGTGCAGCGGATCATTCATGCCGACCTGCCGGCTGCCACAGGCGCCGCAGAAACCACAGCCGATATCGGACCGGGCGCGGCAAACGTGGTTTTTTTCCCCGCTTTGCCCACAGAAGAAAGACCGAACTTCCCGCCCGACGCGACGTTGCGACCTATCGAGAAGGCCTTTGATGAGCTGAGGCGTGAATTATTGCCGCGCCTCCACCCATCCTTAGGGGAGACACTCGGTTACCCCGCGCCCCGGGGCAGCCTCCCAAGCGGCGCTGAACCGAAGCGTGACATCGGCGACGGCGAATCGCGGCGCTCGACTGCGGATCAGCAACGGGCGGCGCCCCCAGTCGCACCCGCCGCCGAAATGTTGGCACAGCCTGCGGGCCCCCGGATCGCGATAGAGTGCAAATTGCTTGATCGAATGCCGCTCGCCATCATCGTCCACCGGCGCGGCGAACTGCTGTTCGCCAATCGCGAAGCGTTTGCGGTGACAGGTTATCCAGACCTTGCCGCGATTATCGCCGTGGGCGGACTTGATGGGCTTTTTCCGTCGCTTGGTGTTGCAAATCTTGCTTCGGACGCGGCTGTGCCGGCACGTGTGCTCGCGACGTGCGGAGGTGCCCAGGTGCCGATTCGAGCACGCGCATTTGCCTTGGATTGGGACGGGACGCCGGCGTCCGCGCTCCTTCTCGAAACGGACGAAGCCAAGGAACGTTTCAACAGCGAGGAGGCTGAGCTGCAACGGGTCACGGCCGAGGCCAGCGCGCTGCGGGCTGTCCTCGAAGCGGCAGCCTTGCGTCAAGGGGCGGCGAGCGTGGCACTGCGGTCGAAGCCGAAGACCGCGGCCTCTATTGCCTACCCCGAGCGGCGCGCGGCCGCTCCGGGGGACGCTGTGGCTGTTCTCGATGCAAACGCGAGCGCTCCGCCTGGTGCGACAAATCTGAACGAGATTGTGCGCTCCTGCATTGCCCAATTGCAGCCGCCGGCAACCGCCGCGCACGTCCTGCTGCGGCTCTCGCTATCGCGAACTTTGCCGGCGCTCCATGCCGACGCCCGCTCGGTGCGGCGGAGCGTGGAAAACGTGCTGGCGCATGCACTGCGAACCTCGCGGCCGGGCGGTCAGGTCATCATCTCGACAGCGGTCTCTGCAACCAGCGAGGTGGTGCTGCGCGTGCGCAACGAAAGCTCCGGGGTTGGCGCGAGCTTCCCGGCCGCATGCCAGCCCCGGCGGGCAATCGACCGGGCCGACATGGTATGTGGGCAATGACATCGCACTCTTGGGCGCCGCTCTCGCGGCGACAGGCTGCGTCCGGTTTGATGTCGTCGGGGAGCCGGAGCGCACCCCAGTCATGCAACTGAGTTTCGCGGCTGGCGCTTGATCCAATGCGATTGAGGGCACTTGAAGGCCCCTTCCACGCTTCGCTCCACGTGGGAGGATTTTTATGATTTTCTCACGGTATAGTACATCCTCCCCCGCACTTTTGGCGGGGGCGAGGGACCTTGCGAAGCATGGTGGGGACGCGCGGACCAGTGGCGCAATAACAAATCCGATCGGCCAACCACAATTGTCAGTGATCAGTCACCCGATGTTTCCACCTCGGAAGGCACGAATACGTACTTCGTGTTGCAGAATTCGCAGGTCACCGAAATCACGCCTTCTTCGACCATGTGGTCGCGGTCGTCCTTCGAAAAGCTCTTGAGCATGTTGGTGACGTTCTGGCGCGAACAGGAGCAGTTCGCTTCTACCGCTGAGGACTTGAAGACCCGTACGCCGTGCTCGTGGAACAAGCGGTAAAGAAGCTGCTCGCTCGACACCTCAGGATCGATCAATTCGAGATCTTCGACTGTGGCGATCAGTGCCTGTCCTTCCACCCAGGCGGCATCCTGGGGGACATCATGGCGTGTCGTTCCGGCGGGCGCATCGCCGGGATCGAGATCAGGCGCACGCATCCGCTCGGCCCGTTTGGGCAGGAACTGGAGCAGCATGCCGCCCGCGCGCCAGCGATGGTGCGGGCCGCCAGGCGCCGGCACGCAGCTCTTCGGCCACCGCAAGCCGCACCTGCGTCGGAATCTGCTCCGATCGCAGGAAGTATTCGTGCGCGACCTCCTCGAGGCTGCTGCCGCTCAGCGCCACCAATCCCTGATAGCGATGGTGGGCCTGTCCCTGGTCAATTGTCATTGCGAGATGCCCGTGCCCGAGCAATTCGCCGGCGGACATGCCTTCGGCCACCGCGGCGGGATCGAACTGCGCGTATGCCCGCACCCGTCCGGGGTCCGGTAATCTACCACCAGCATCCGCACCGGACCGTCGCCGTTGGTTTGCAGGATGAAACGGCCGTCGAATTTAAGCGCGGAACCGAGCAGCACCGTCAGCACAATCGCCTCGCCGAGCAGCTTGGAAACCGGCGCCGGGTAGGCATGTCGCTCCAGCATGTCGTCGAGCGCTGGCCCAAGCCGCACAACTTGGCCGCGAAAGTCGAGCGAAGGAACGGCGAACGGCAACGCGCTGTCATCCACCGCCTGCCCGTCTGGCGCGCGAACGGCGATCTCCGGGCCGATCGTCATCTGCGAATCCGGATTGAGGCACCACGCCAGGATGCCCTTCTGCGCGTGCAGGCGATTTTCGGCCTCGTCGAACACGACCGATTGGGGGCCGTCGATCACCTCGTCGGTGACCTCGTCGCCACGGTGCGCCGGGAGGCAATGCATGAACAGCGCGTCAGGCCGCGCCATTGCCATCAGCCTTTTATTCACCTGATAAGGCTGCAGCAGATTGTGACGGCGCGCGCCGTCGCGGTCGCCCATCGATACCCAGGTGTCGGTGACGACGCAATCGGCGGCCGTCACAGCTTCTTCCGCATCGGTCCCGACGCAAATGTCCGCGCCCGAGGCTTTGATCCAGGCGAGAAGCGGCTTCTTGGGTGCGAGCTCGGCCGGCGTTGCGACCGCGAGCCTGAATTCGAATTGCCGGGCCGCATGCATCCAGGAGGCGAGCACGTTGTTGGCGTCGCCCGACCATGCCACCTTGCACCCCCGGACCGAGCCGCGATGCTCTTCGAAGGTCATCACGTCCGCCATCACCTGGCACGGGTGTGAGCGGCGCGTCAGGCCGTTGATCACCGGCACCGACGCATGGCGTGCAAGCTCGATGAGCAGCTCGTGATCGAGGGTTCGGATCATGATGGCATCGACATAGCGGGACAGGACACGCGCGGTGTCGGCGACGGTCTCGCCGCGGCCAAGCTGCGTCTCCTGGCCGGTCAGACAAATGGTTTCGCCGCCGAGCTGGCGCATCGCAACGTCGAAGGAGACGCGCGTGCGCGTCGACGGCTTGTCGAAAATCATCGCCAGCATCTTGCCGGCGATCGGCCCGTCGGTTCGCCGCGCTCGATCTCCGCGTGTCTTCATGGCGCGGCTGCCGTCAATGATGGCGCGCAGCTCGCCGGGCGCGATGTCGATGAGGTCGAGAAAATGGCGCGGCGCCGCACTCACGGCTTTACCTCGGCAAGCTCTCCAGTTTCGCGGCGGGCGACCGCGAGGCGGCATGCTGCGCGGTCGATCCGCTCCACCGCTTCGGCAATCTCGGACGCGGCGATGTTCAGGGGAGGCAGCAGGCGCACGGTGTTATCACCGGCGGCGACGGCCAGCAGCTTTTCGGCCCGCAGCGCATCGACGAGATCGCTGTTCGGCCCCATCACAACGAGCCCGAGCAACAGGCCTTCGCCGCGAAGGCCGGCAATGACTTCGGGGTAGCGGTCCTTGATCTCGGCGAGGCGCTGCCGAAACAGGGTCGCACTGGCGCGGACCTGATCGAGAAAGCCGGGCGTCAGCACGATGTCGAGAACCGCATTGCCGACCGCCGTCGCCAGCGGATTGCCGCCAAAGGTCGAGCCATGGGTGCCCGGCGTCATGCCTTTTGCCGCCTCCTCGGTCACAAGGCAGGCACCGAGCGGAAAGCCGCCGCCGATGCCCTTGGCAATGCCCATGACATCGGGAACGACACCGCAGCGCTGATAGGCGAAGAAGGTGCCGGTGCGCCCGACCCCCGTCTGCACCTCGTCGAATATCAGGAGCAGGCCGTTCCGATCGCAAAGTTCGCGCAACGCCCGCAGGAACGGCGTCGGAACGACGCGAACGCCCCCCTCTCCCTGGATCGGCTCGATAAGGATTGCCGCCGTTTCCGGCCCGATCGCCTGCTTCACGGCGTCGAGATCCGCAAAAGGCACCTGGTCAAAACCGGGAGCCGGCTGGCCAAACCCCTCAAGGTATTTTTTCTGACCGCCGGCCGCGAGCGTGGCCAGCGTACGGCCGTGGAAAGCGCCTTCGAATGTCACAATGCGAGTGCGTTCCGGCCGGCCCCGACGCATGCTGAAATTTGCGCGCCACCTTGATCGCGCACTCCATCGCTTCAGCACCCGAATTGCAGAAGAAGACGCGGTCGGCAAAGGTTGCGGCGCACAAGCGCTCGGCGAGCCGCTCCGCCTGCGGGATGCGATAGAGGTTGGAGACGTGCCAGACCTTGCGTGCCTGCTCGCTCAGCGCTTCGGCAAGGTGGGGATGCGCATGGCCGAGGATGTTCACGGCCACGCCGCCGGTGAAGTCGAGATAGCGCTCGCCATCGGTTGCAAACAGCCACGGCCCCTCGCCCCTCTCGAAGGCGAGATCGACGCGTGCATAGGTCGGCAACAAATGCGAGGTCACGGCGCGGCAGTTCCGTCGGCTCGTTGCAGGGTTTGGCCGAAAAACGAATGTGCCGCCTCTCGGGCGGCACGGAGCAGAATGTATTGCCGACACTCGCGATGTCAACACGGCGCCGAAGCCGGCCCGCGGGCGCCACAGCGATCGCGAGGCGGCCGATATTCGAGCCGCTCGCCGCCGTCGGGCCGCGCAGACGCGCCATCCGTCAATCGGTCGCGCGATCCTGAGTTGAACCCGGCGCTGGTGGGGAGTATCGGAAGCGGGCAATCGATATCGCTCGGTTTGAGCGCAGATGGCCCCTCATAATTCGCTTTCTTTTTCGTGCTCTCGGTCTCTTGTTCCTCGCGGCCGCTTTCGTGTCATTCGTCTATGACGGCACCGTGTCGATTGCCGCCAATTCCGTGATGTACACGAAGCTCTCCGAACTCTGGACCCGCGTCCACGCCGGGAGTCTCACCACCCTGCAAGGCCTCCTCGAGCGCAACGCTCCGGCTTGGCTCGGCAACGCCATTGCGCAGCCGATCCTCAACGCGCCGGCTTTCGTCGTCTTCGGCGTGATCGGTGTCATCCTGATCTTGCTTGGCCGCCCCAAGAAGCCGCTGATCGGCTACAGCCGCTGACAAACTGCCGGTTCGTTGCTGGCTTTTCCGGCGGCGGTATCCGCGGCCACGTTCTTTCAAATCGGCCAGCAACTTTACGGGATCATGCGCTAAGTTGGGCTAACCTCATGCTTGCTTGGGTCGCGTCTCGGGCATCAGCGACGAGACGACGATCAGGCCGAACGTGGCGATTGTCGCAAGGCCAAGAAAGGCCGTCGTGCTGCCAAAGCGATCGCTCACGTAGCCGGCGAGCGTGGTGCTCAAGGACGCACCGATGCCCATCGTGGAACCGATCAATCCCTGGCCGAGATTGAAGTGGCCGGTACCGCGCGTCAGGTCGGCGATCATGAGCGTGATCGTCACCCCGAGCACGGCGCCCGAGATGCCGTCGAGAAGCTGCACGATCACGAGCAAGAACGGGTTCGTCACCACCGCAAACAACATGGCGCGGACCGCAAGAGCGGCGAACGCGGCAAGCAGCAGCGGCCGCCGCCCAAGACGCTGAGCCGTTCTGCCGACCCAGGGTGAAAACACCGCGACGATCGATTGCGGGGCGACGATGCATGCGGCAATCAGGATCGTCGCCCAACGGCTCGAGCGCGTCGTCAACACGCTGCCCATCAGCGGCAGCAGCGCCGCATTGGCAAGATGAAACATCATCACGCAGCCGGCAAGGATCAGCAGCGGGCGTTGCCGGAATACCTCAATTATTGGGACCGGCTCGTGGGATGGCGCCGATGTGGTGTGCCCATGCGCCGATTGCGAATTGATTTCTGTCGGAGCTATCAGGCGCAGCGCGAGCAAGGCAGGCCCCAGCAGCGCCGCGGTCACGAAAAACACGGCCCGGGCCGACAGGAAATATCCGCACGCCCCCATCGCGGCTGCGGCGATCCCGTTGCCGACGGCAGCGAACCTCGCATTGCGTCCAAGCCGTTCGGCAATGGCTCGATGGCCGACAAGTCCGAGGCTGATCGCCGCCATCGCTGGCCCGAGCACGCAGCTGGCACCGGAATGGACCACCGCGGCCGCAAAGATGACCGGGAACGCCGGCCACCCCGCGTAGGCCAAAGCGCTTGCGGCAATGGCCGCAACGGCAATTGCCGCCACCAGCCGCTCCGAGCGGGCGGCGTCGACGATGGCGCCACCCGGCATTTGTCCGATCAGCGAAACAAGGCTTCCGATCGTCAGCACCAAGCCGATATCCACCTGGGTCCATTTCTGAGCGGTCAGATAAACCGCGATGAATGGGCCGAAACCGGTCTGGACGTCGGCAACAAAGAAGATGAACCAATCAAGGCCGCGCAAGCTGCGCGCCGAGGGGGTCGGGTTCTCCACATCTTGCGTTGACGCCAACGGAACCGCGACCGGCCGTTGGGCCGGCTTCCCCTCGTCCTTACGTCGGCCGTCGATGCGCCATGAAGGTTTTGCCGACCGCAAACCGCCTCCCCAATTCAGAGTACCCACGAAAATAACTGAGTCCTTCCTGGCAATCCGGCGCACCAGGGCATAACGCGGTCAACTTGAAGCGCCTACCGCTCTATTCCCTTAGCGCATGATCTTTGTCTGAAAAGTCTGCAACTTTTCGGGATCATGCTCTTGGGCGCCGATTTCTGCCGGGTATCTTCGCAGTAATTTTCGTGGGTGCCCTCACCCCGATGGTTTCACGGCCGGATCACCGACTTGGCCGAAGCATCCTTGGCCGACGCATCAAAGCGCTATCGAATTGCCGTTAACGGCCGAACCAAGCACGATAATCGGTTTGTCCGGCTTATATTCCGGCGCCTCGCGGACTTGGTCGCGCGTCAAATCAAGCTTGACCAGGTTCAATTTTTCGCTGCCAGGCGGGAAACTGAGCGCATTCCACGCCACCGCAATCTTGCGGCTGCCAACGCCGAGGAACCCGCCGAAGTCGATGATCGCCGCCTTCACCTCACCATTGCGATCGACAATGACATCGACGATGCGTCCCATGTTTTCGCCCTTCGGGCCGCGAACCTCCTTGCCCAAAATACCCTCGGCATCTTCGTGCTCGAGTACCGTCACGGTGGGGTCGGTGGGATCGCCCGGCGCGCCCTCTACCTGGGCAGGGCTTAAGACCGTCGCCAAAACCCGACCACTTTGGGTTCCGCCCTTGTCAGTCATCCCCACATAGGAACTGGCGGCGACCAAGCCCAACACGGTAACCGTGATCAACGATAGCCCGATTGTGTCCCGCATAGCACCCTCGCTGCTCGTGGCAAGCAACTCCGGTGCAATACCAAAACTTATGAATACCTGGGGTTCCGAAAATAATCAGGCGAATCCGCCGAAAAGCGTCGGTTGCGCTGCGGCCCCTTGTCTCAGTGCAGGAACCAACCTGGTTCAACGCGAAAACACGACGGAGATTTGCACCCGCCCATGCCGCCGTGGAATATCGACGGACACATCGTCATTGTGCCGTCGAACGTTAAGGTCGATGCTGGCATTCCCGAGTCGCAAGTCGCGCAACCTCACTTCGTCGAGGAAAGGTGGGAGCTGCGGATTGCGGAGCCTGATTTCCGAGTTCCCGGCATCGAACTCGAGCCCCAGCGCTGCCTCGAGCAACGTGAACGGCGTTGCGCCCGACCAGGCCTGGGGGGCGCATGCAACCGGGTAAAGGGTTGGCCCGCGGCCGGGCTGCCGCTGAAGGCCGCAAAACAGTTCCGGCAGCCGGCGCAAATCCATGTAGGTCGCCGCATCGAAGAGTCCTTTGAACACCCGGTTCACTTCGCCTTTCAGTCCGTAACGGGCAAGTCCCTGTGCAATGAGCGCATTGTCATGCGGCCAAACGGACCCGTTATGGTAGGAGAGCGGATTGTAGCGGATTTCACCGCGCGCAATGGTGCGGATGCCCCAGCCGGAGAAGAATCGCGGCTTCAACAACTCGGCAGCCACTACCGCGGCCCGCCCCGGGTCCGCGATCCCGGTGAAGAGAAGCTGTCCCGCATTCGAACTGCGAACGCGGCAGGGCCTCTTTTCGCCGTCCAGTGCGAGCGCATAGGTTCCGATGTCGGGGCACCAGAACGCAGCCTCGAACCGCGCCGCAAGGTCCTTTGCTTGTTTCTCAAGGATAAGCGCCTCTTCGACCCGGCCGATCCGCCGCGCGCACCGCGCCACCACCCGTTTTGCGGCATAAACGTAGCCCTGCACTTCGGACAGCGCGATCGCACCTTGCGCCAATCGGCCGTCATGGTGGAAAATGGCGTCGTACGAATCCTTCCAGCCCTGATTTGCGAGACCAAGTTCGCCTGCGCGCAGATATTCGACAAACCCATCGCCATCCGGATCGCCCTCGCCGTCGATCCAGCGCAGCGCAGCGACGATGTTCGGCCATAGCTCGGTAAAAGTCTTGTCGTCGCCGGTGCGCTCGGCATAAAGACCCGCAAGCAGCACGAACAGCGGAGTGGCGTCGACGCTTCCGTAATAGAGGCCGAACGGCAATTCCTTGAGACCGGCCATCTCGCCGCCGCGCATTTCGTGCAAGATCTTGCCGGGCTGCGCGTCCGCGAAGGGATCGTTGGTCTTGGCCTGATAGAAGGCGAGCCGCCTGAGCACGCCGCGTGCCACGCTGGGGTCGAACCACAGCATCTGCATCGCCGTGATCAGGCCGTCGCGACCGAAGGTGGTCGAGTACCAAGGGATTCCAGCGTAGGGATAGGGTCCCTGCGCCGTATTGGTGATGAGCATATGCAGGTCGGCCATCGACCGGCACAGCACCTCGTTGAAGATGTGGTTCGAGGTAACGATCGTGGTGCAGGCGCGGTTCTCGCGTTGCCGCTCGCGATGGACCGCGAGCAGTCCGCTCAGGAACGAAACGGAACGAAAGTCGCGCGGACGGTTGCAGCTGGCGGTGAGAAAGATCGGCGCATGCCGATGCGGCTCGATGTGAAGACGATAGACGGCGGATTTTCCCGACAGCGCGGTAGGCGCCGGATCGAACAGGAGCCGCGTCGTCCGCTGCTTGCCGTCGAGTCCCTCATAGCTCAGGGTCGCCTGGCCGGCACCGTCCACGCTCCCTGAGAGGACCCCACGGCAGGCGCGCCGCGCACCGCGCACCTCGAACAGATCGGCGAAGTCATTGTCGAAGTTGATGGCGAAGTCGATGTCGACCGGCACGTCGCCGTAGTTGCGAATGGCAAACCGCTGATAGGCCTCGTTCTTCCATAGATAGATGGTGCGCATGATATGCAACGCATGCTGCTGCACCACGACGTTTCCATCGTAAGCGATGTCCGGATTCGTGAGCTCGATCGTCAGCAGCGTGTTGTCGTCTCGTGCATTGCCGCTCAGCAAGATCGGCTGTCGCCCGTTGACGAGAAGCTCCAGCCGCGACAGGAACCGGGTGTCCTCATGGAACAGGCCGTCGGCACCTCCCGCCGATGCGCCGATGTCGCCATGATTGTCGACAACGACGAAAGTATCCCCGTATTTGAGCGTGGCTCGGGGTTTGGATGCGATGCCGGTCTCGGCAATCCCCCAACCTTTCTGGACGCTATCGATGTCGGATGCACGAAGGGCGCTGTTAGTAGACATGAGATGACTTCGGTTCACGTTGATGGGAGGGCGGGCGACTGGACAATTGCCGGCGGCCTCCCGTTACCGCGGGGGTTCGGCCAAAAAGAGGCCGACGTGAAAAATGCGCGCCCGTGCGCGTGTCAGGCAGCGCGGCGCCGACGCGTCTTGGACCTTGACGACGGCGTCCGTCCCCGCGGCGCGGCGTTGCGCGGCTTGACGCCATGCCGAGATGTGGCCGGTCTTTTGCGTTCGCCGTTGGCGAGGCTTTGCTTGAGAGCTTCCATCAGGTCGATGACATTGCTCTCACGTCCGGGCGGTTCGGCTGGCTCGATCGGCTTGCCGGCGGCTTTGCGTTTGACCAGTGCCTGCAGCGCCGTCTCGTACTCGTCCTTGAATTTCGACGGATCGAACTTTCCTTCCTTCATTTCAAGGATGTGCTCGGCGATCTTCACCATGTCGCGCGTCACGCGAGGCTTGCCGATATCGGCGAAATATTTGGCCGGATCACGGATTTCATAAGGGTAATGCAGCGTCGTGCCCAGCATTCCCTTGTCGAAGGCTTCGATGGCGATAACGTGCTCGCGTCCCGCCATGACGATGCGGGCGAGCGCGACGCGTTCCTTTCCTTCCATGGCGTCGCGGATGACCGCAAAGGCGTCCCCGCCAGCTTTTCCGTCCGGTGCGATGTAATATGCCTTGTTGCGGTAACGCTCATCGATCTCGTGTTTCGGTACGAAATTGTCGATATCGATGGTGTGGGTCGCCTCGACCTGGAGCGCCTGGGAGCTCGTCTTCCTCGATTTCGACGATGCGCCCTTTGCTCAACTCGTAGCCGCGACCCTTCTGTTCGCTCGTCACTACGGCGCCGGTCTCCTCGTCAACCATCTGTTGGCGAAGCCGGTGCTTCGTTTTCAGATTGATCTGATGAAAGTGGATTTTTTCCGTGGTTGACGATGCCGGATAAAGCAGGACAGGACACGCCACCAGCGAGAGCTTCAGGTTGCCTTTCCAATAGGGACGGGGAGCCATCGGGAGCCTCTTACGATTGCTGGACCGGGATGCGTTCAGATTGAACCGCATCCCGTTCGTTTCATTTTTGCTCATCCGTCGCGGACTGCGCTCGACGACGGCTGCGCGGTGATTTCGCGCATGGTCCTTGGCCGAAGAGTGTGCAACCGTTCGGGATCATGCGCCGGTGCCGAAACTTCGGGCGAGTTCACGCCGCCCGCTTGGGCTTGGCCACGCGGGTCGATCGAGCCGGCAATGGTCGCTCGGCATCGCAGTAATCCGCCCACGGATTTGCCTTTGCGATCAGGCGCGGTGCCGAACGCAGTGTAAAGCGCATCGGATCGAGACCCTTCCTGACCTGCTTCCAGGCGAGCGGCATCGAAACCGGCGCCCCCTCGCGCGCACGCGGCGACAGCGGCGCAACCGCCGTCGACATGCGATCGTTGCGCAGGTAGTCGAGGAAAATACGGCCGGTGCGCTGCTTCTTCGCCATGTTGATGAGATAACGGTCGGGGCTATCGGCCGCCATCTCAGTGCAAATCTCGCGGGCAAACGCCTTGGCGTCCGGCCAGCCCCATTTCACCGGCTTTCGCGCGCTGAGCGGGGTGACGATGTGAAGGCCTTTGCCGCCGGTAGTCTTGCAGAATGGGACGAGACCCGCGGCCTCAAGGCGCTCGCGGATTTGGTGCGCCGCCTCGATCACGGCATCGAAGCTCACGTCCGGAGCCGGATCGAGGTCAAAGACCAGGCGCCCGGGCCTGTCGGGATATCCGGGTTGGCAATTCCAGGGGTGAAATTCGAGCGCGCCGGCCTGGGCCGCAGCCGCAAGGCCCTCGACGCGATCAATCTGCAGGTAAGGCTTGCGGTCGCCCGAAACGGTGGTCAAAGTAAATACGTTCGACATCGCTGCCATGCCGTGACGCTGAAAGAAATGCTCTCCGGCAATTCCGTCAGGCATGCGGATGATCGAGCAGGGCCGCCCGCGAATATGCTCCATCATCGTCGGGCCGACTGCTTCAAGGTAGCGGGCGAGTTCGAGCTTGGTGATCGGCTCACCATCGCCGCCATCGGGCCACATCGGTTTGTTCGGCTTTGAAATGACAATGCCCATTACCACCGCCGATGGGTTGTTGGCGGTCGCGCCGTTCGCGGATCGCTTGGCGGAGACCGCTCGATGTGAGCGTGGAGACGGTCGCGAAGTTGCCGTTCCTGCGCGTGCTGCCTCATCCAACGCAACGTCGGCCGCGCCGAAATCGCCGCTGAAACGACCCGAACCTTTTTCCGCTCGGGGCTGCGGCTGTTCGAGCGGGGTCGATGCCGGGGATGCCGGACTTCTCGGCTTCGACTTCCTCTGCAGGCTTGTCTTCGCGCAAAGCTTTGAAGGCGGCTTGGCGCACCATGCCATCCGCGGTCCAGCCGGCGAACTCGATTTCGGCAACAAGTACTGGCTTGATCCAGTGAACGCCGCGTTCGCGGCGAGGCGTGTTGGCTCCGCCGAACGGACTCCTGTCGCTCTCCTGCGCCTTGATGAGCGGGAAGATGCTTGCGACCGTTGCTCTGCCAAAGCCGGTACCGACGCGGCCGAGATACACGAGATGGCCGGACCGGTGCGCACCGACCAGCAGTGACCGGAATTGACCATCCGTTTCGCTCCAGCCGCCGATCACCACCTCGTGGCCCGCACGGCATTTCGACTTGGTCCAAGTTTCGTGACGCCCCGACGTGTAGGCAGCGTCAAGCCGCTTCGACACGATGCCTTCGAGCGACATGCGGCAAGCCGAGCGAAGCACCGCATCGCCCCCCGTTTCGAAATGCTCGACATAACGCAACCGCGGTGCCGCTTTCGCGCGCGCTTTCAGCATCTCCTTGAGGCGAACCTTGCGGTCCGCGAGCGGCGCATCGCGCAAATCCTCGCCCTCGACGAACAACAGGTCGAAGGCGAAGTAGATCAGGTCGTCGGTGTTGCCCTCCGAGAGCGCGGCCTGAAGCGCAGCAAAATCAGGCGCGCCGTTCTCGTCGAGGGCCACGATCTCGCCATCCAGAATGCAATCGGGCAGCCCGCGCGCGGCTTCGGCGATGGCGGAGAACTTCTCCGACCAGTCGAGGCCCTTGCGGGTGCGCGATACAGCCTGGCCGTCCTCGACCCTCACCTGTACGCGATAGCCGTCGAACTTGATTTCGTGCGCCCAGCCCGGACCTGTCGGCGGGCGCTCCCGCAACAGGCATAACTGAGGAGCAACGAAGCTCGGCATTGTTTTGATTTTCTTGCCGGCAGGTTTCTTGGGCGTGGACGGGCGGGTTTCCGGCTTTGATCGGCTGGCTCGAACCTTCTCGCTCGCGTCTGCGGGCTTGTCGCCCCCTCCATTGCCGGAAATGTTCGAGTGCCATTGCGCGTCCGGCCTCGCTTCGGCGCGCCCGCCCCCGATGAACGGGGTTGGCACGCGTCCTTTTCCGGCGGCGATCTCGGCCATCGAGCGTCCGGAGGCAACCGACCGGTCCTCCTCCAGCACCGCGTTTCCCTGCCGTTCGTATTCGTCGTGATGCTTGATCAGCAACCAATTGTTGCGCGCATTTCGCGATCCGTCCTTGCGCATACGCACCAATACGAAGCCGCCTTTCAGGCGCTTGCCGTCGAGAACGAATTTCAATTCGCCCTTGCGCAATGCGGCCTCGGGCGATCCCGTTCCGGCGAATTGCCAATAGCCCCGATCCCACAACTGCACGGTGCCGCCGCCATACTGGCCTTGCGGGATCGTTCCTTCGAAATCGCCGTAATCGAGCGGGTGATCTTCGACTTCGACCGCGAGCCGCTTGTCGCTGGGATCGAGTGAGGGGCCTTTGGTCACTGCCCATGACTTGAAGACACCGTCAAGCTCCAGGCGAAGGTCGTAGTGCAGCCGACGTGCGGCATGCTTCTGGACGACAAATCGGGGTCGTGCGGAAGAAACAGCCGCGCTGCTGCCGCTCGGCTCGTCGGTTTTGGCAAAATCGCGCTTGGCGCGATAGGTCGTCAGGCTGGAGCTGGGCAATTCCGGTCTCCGCACCGAATGTCCGGTCGATAACGTACTGATCTGCAATTGGTTCACGTTGGTTCACGCCAGCCCCGCGCGACTCCCGGGCTGCCTCCGCCCGAGCGACCGGGCAGGTGACGGAAAGGTTACGGGTTCATTATCTCGCGCGACCCGGAGGAACAATCCTCTCCAGGACTTCGTTTACGAAGTGAGTGAAATGCACGAACGTCAACAACTTCTCACGGCATCCCCATCGCTGGCGAATTCGTTCGAAGTCGCTCCAACTTCAAGGAGGGCATCATGCCCCTGCTCCTTTGGTATCTTCCCGCCATTCTGTTTGCGGGCATGTGCCAGGTCATGATCGCCGAGGCAAGTTGTGCAACGGCAAAACGCCCCGCAAAACGTGGTGCGGCGAGGCATTGACTGGGACATCTCCGCTCAGATGTAGTCCGAATGTCCGGGAGACGACCGAGAACTTCAAGTCGCCCCCACCACGCTGGAACCGTTTACCACTCGTGGCGTTCTTTCCCAGCGCGAACCGACGCGCCTCTCATTAGATTTTGACGCGAACGCTAAGGACAGCTGCTGATGGCTACGGACAGCTGCTGATGGATCACTTCAGCGCCTTTGTTCTTCACCTTTGCTCGATGCGGCGGCTCAAACATGAGACGTCCGGCCATTGCACAAAACCGCGGGCGCGGAGGCGTTTCTGCGCAGTTGGATAAGGGCTTCGCAGAGGGCAGACTTCAGCGCGACAGTTCCCGAGGACCGTCTTAGGGCAAGCACTGGGCGAGGAGGGCGGCCGATGCCGCAACTATTTCGGCCTTATGCCGATACGGTGGCGCGCTCGACGCTGATCGCGATCCCGGTGGTGCCGTTTCTCGCAATTGCAGTGGCATATTGGTTCAGTGCTTCGAATTACATCACCGGTCAGTCGATCACTCACGACCAGCCCGTGCCCTTCAGCCACCAACACCACGTTGGCGGACTTGGCCTTGATTGCCGTTATTGTCACGCAGGGGTCGAGACCTCGCCAGTTGCGGGAATCCCGCCGACGCACACCTGCATGACCTGCCATTCGCAGCTTTACACCAATGCGCAAATGCTGGCGCCGGTCCGCGAGAGCCTTGCCAATCAACTCCCGATCCACTGGAACAGGGTCAACACGCTGCCCGACTACGTCTACTTCGATCATTCAATCCACGTGGCAAAGGGAGTCGGGTGTACGACCTGTCATGGCCCCGTCGATCGCATGCCGCTGATGCGGCAGGAGGCGCCCCTTACGATGGGCTGGTGCCTCGAGTGTCATCGCGACCCGGTCCCCAATTTGCGGCAGCTCGCCGCCGTTTTCGATCCTGACTGGACGGCACCCGCGGACCAGTCGGTTCAAGGACGCGCCCGCCTCGTCGAATATCACATCGACACCGAGCATCTCACAGACTGTTCAGTGTGCCACCGATGAGTGCCGCATGACGACGCGCAAACCCATGCTGTCAGCGCTGGAACTCGACAGGCGCGCGGCACTCAAACTGTTTGGGGCCGGCGCGGCGCTCGCGGTCGCATCATGCAGCCGGCCAGACGAAGAGGTGGTGCCGTATGTCGAGATCCCCGAGCGAGTGACGCCTGGAATTCCGCTGCGTTTCGCCACCGCCCTGCCCCTCGCCGGCTATGCCCGCGGGGTCATCGTGACCTCGATGGAAGGGCGCCCGATCAAGATCGACGGCAATCCGCGCCATCCTGCGAGCCTCGGCGCAACCGATGTGTTTGCCGAGGCGGAGCTCGCGACGCTCTACGACCCCGACCGCTCGAAGGCGCCACGCACCGGCAACAGGATCGCCTCGTGGTCCGCGTTCGAGTCAGCGCTGCAGGCGCATCTCAACGATCAGCGCGACCAAGTGGGGTCCGGGATCGCCTTGCTGACCAGCCGAGTAACGTCGCCGACGCTGATCCGCCAAATCGGGGATTTGACGCGGGACCTGCCGCAAGCAAAATGGTATCGCTACGAGCCCGTCGACGATGATGCGGCTCGCCAAGGCGCGATACTCGCCTTCGGTCGCCCGTTGGCCGCCATTCCCCGCCTGCGCGACATGCGGGTCGTGCTGATGCTCGATGCCGATCCGATTGGCTTCGGCCCGGAGCAAATTCGCAATGCGCGCGAGTTGGTCGAGGCGCGCAGATCGCGCTCGCCGCAAGATTTCCTGCGCATATACGTCGCCGAGCCGGCCTGGAGCTTGGCGGGAGCGATGTCGGATCATCGCCTGGCGCTGCCGCCCGGGCTGATCGGCAATGTCGGGCTCGTAATCGCACGCGAGCTCGGCGCGGCTGTCCCTGACGCGCCACCACTGCCCGAGAAGGCGCGGACGTTTGCACGCGCTGCCGCCGCCGACCTCAAATCTCGTCAGGGCGCCGCGTTCGTGCTGGCTGGGCCGCGCCAGCCCGCAGAGATCCATGCGCTCTGCCATTGGATCAACGCCGCGCTGCATGCGCCGGTGGGATATGTCGACCCGGTCGATCCCCAACGAATGGGTCACGGCGAAGCGATCGCCGCCTTGGCTGCCGATATCGATGCGGGAAACGTCGGGACGCTGATTATTCTCGGCGCCAACCCGGCGTATGACGCTCCGCGTGACCTCGAACTCGCCGATGCCATAGGCAAGGTACCCTTTAGCGTCCAACTCGGTCTCCATGACGACGAGACGGCCGCGCGCGCGACATGGCATCTGCCGTTGTCGCATCCGCTCGAAAGCTGGTCGGACTTGCGCGCCTTTGACGGCACCGCAAGCGTCGTCCAGCCGCTGATCCAGCCGCTCTACGACTCGCGCACCCCTCATCAGCTTTTGGCGATACTCCGGGGCGCGTCGGCGGCATCTTCCCACGACCTTGTTCGCGAAACCTGGCGGGCCGACCGGCAGTCCCAAGGCGGAAGCGGCAATTTCGAAGCGTGGTGGCGCCAGACGCTCGAGGACGGCATCGTTGCCGATACGGCGGCGGCCATGGTCGCGCCGCCGGCCGCGAAGCTTCCGGACATCAAGCCGAATTCCGCGCCCCAAGGCTTCGCCGTCGTCCTCTCCCCCGACCCTTGTGTGTGGGACGGCAGCCGCAGCAACAATGCCCTGTTGCAGGAGTGCCCGAAGCCATTCAGCAAGCAGGTATGGGGAAACGTGCTCCATCTCGCGCCCGCGGATGCGCAGCGTCTCGGGGTTGCGGATGGCGATGTGGTACGGATTGCGGCGAATGACGCCACCGTCGAGGCGCCGATCCTGATCACGGACGGGCAGGCGGAGGGCATCGGCGCGGCCACGCTCGGTTACGGCCGTATGCGGGCCGGTCGGATCGGCAACGGCATCGGGTTCGACGCCTACCCGCTCCGCACCAGCAGCTCGCCTTGGCTCGTCGGAAGCGTCGCGATCGGCCGCACCGGAGGGCACCGGGAGATTTTGCGGACCCAACAGCAATTCGCGCTCGAAGGCGAAGCCAAGGATTTGCAACCGCAATTCGACCTTGCGCGATTGCAGCGAGGCGATCTGGATTTGACACCGCCCGTTAGCAATCCACCAACGCTCTATCCGCCGCCTCCGCACCCGAGCGGGACCTACCAATGGGCGATGGCCATCGACACCACGGCCTGCATCGGGTGCAATGCCTGCGTCATCGCCTGCCAGGCCGAGAACAATGTGCCGATCGTCGGGCCCGCCGAAGTGGCGGAAGGCCGCGACATGCATTGGCTGCGGATCGATGAATATGTCGTCGATCGCCAGCCCGCCTTTTCGCCAATTCCTTGCATGCATTGCGAGCACGCGCCGTGCGAGCCGGTCTGTCCGGTTGCCGCCTCGATTCACGACAGCGAGGGCCTGAACGTCCAAGTCTACAACCGCTGCGTCGGCACGCGCTTCTGTGAATCCAACTGCCCCTACAAGGTGCGCCGCTTCAATTTCTTCGGCTATGCCGACGGCCAGGAGTATGGCGGGCTCGGCGCGCCGATCGCAAAGGCCGCATTCAACCCGGACGTCACGGTTCGCGCGCGCGGCGTCATGGAGAAATGCACCTATTGCGTCCAGCGCATCAGCCGCGCCCGCCGGGCCGCGGAAAAGGAAGATCGCACCATCCGCGACGGTGAGATGGTGACGGCTTGCCAGGCGGCCTGTCCGACCCGGGCGATCATGTTCGGCAATCTCAAGGATGAGAATGCGGGGGTGAACGCCTGGCGTCGCGAGCCGCACAGCTACGCGTTGCTTGGCGAACTCGGCACGCGCCCGCGCACGACCTATCTCGCGCGTCTTCTCAACCCCAATCCGGACCTCGCCTCGTAGGCACATGACCACCGTCACGCTGCACGATCACCTGGAACGCGACGCGCAATCCGAGCAGCGCTGGACGCTGCCGAGCGGCCGCAGCTACGAGGCCGTGAATACACTTGTAAGTGCGCCGCTGCTCGAGACCGGTGCCTGGTCATGGCGCGTCTGGTGGATCGGGTTCGCAGTCAGCTTGGCGCTCACGGTATTGTTCGCAGTGTTCATGGTGTACCTGTTCATCAACGGCACCGGGATCTGGGGCATCAACTCGGCTGTCGTCTGGGGTCTTGCGATCGCCGACTATGTCTGGTGGATCGGCATCGGCAATGCCGGCACGTTGATCTCCTCGATGCTGCTGTTGACGCGCCAGAAATGGCGGGCGTCGACCAACCGTTTCGCCGAAGCGATGACGTTGTTCGCGGCGTCGATCGCCGGCCTATTTCCGATCATGCATCTCGGTCGACCGATCTACTTCTATTGGCTCACGCCTTACCCCAACACGATGCATGTGTGGCCGCAGTGGCGCAGCGCCCTGATTTGGGATTTCTGGGCAATTCTCAGTTACATCCTGTTTTCGATCCTGTTCTGGTACGTTGGGCTGATCCCGGACTTTGCGACCCTGAGGGACCGCGCGCAGACGCGCGGCAAGGCCATCGTTTACGGCGCGCTGGCGCTTGGCTGGCGCGGCAGTGCGCGTCACTGGCAAGCATACGAAACCCTGCACCTCGCGCTCGCCTGCCTCGGCGTGCCGCTGGTGGTGTCTCTGCACAGCGTTGTCGGCATGGATTTCGCCGCGAGCCTGATGTCGGGATGGCAGGAGACGATCTTTCCCCCCTATTTCGTCGTCGGCGCGATGTATTCCGGATTCGCCATGGTGGTGTGTCTTGCGGCCCTGGTGCGCTGGGGGTTTCGGCTGCAGCCCCTGATCACCGTGTCTCATTTCGAGGTGATGGCGAAAATCATGCTCGCTGCCGCGATCATCATGGGTCTCTCCTACGCGACCGAATGGTTCAACGCTTGGTATGGCGGCGAACGCGCCGACCGCAGCCTCGTCGCCTTCGAATTCACCGGCGCCTACGCCCCGCTCTATCTTGCGATGCTGTTCTGCAACGTGCTGGCCCCGCAGGCCTTCTGGTTTCCCGCGATTCGCGGCAGCATCGTCCTCGTTTTCATAATCGCCGTGATCATCAATCTCGGAATGTGGTTCGAGCGCATCCTGATCATCTGGACAACGCTCTCCCATGGTTACCTGCCGAGCATCTGGCGCCTGTTCATCCCGACCGCGTGGGACTGGCTGATGACGATCGGTTCGCTCGGCCTGTTCGCGCTGATGTTTCTGATTTTCGTGCGCCTCATCCCCGCGGTCTCCATGCACGAAGTCCGGAGGCTGGTGGGAGAAGAACAATGATGGTGCTCGCGCAATTTGCCAATTCCGGGCGGCTGATCGAGGCCGCGCGCGGCGCCGCGCGCAAGGAGTTTCGCGTGATCGAGGCCTTCACGCCCTACCCGGTCGAAGAACTCGCCGGCCTGCTTCCCGATCGGCCCGGTCCGATCAGGGTCGCAATGTTCGTCGGCGGCATGGCGATGGCTGCGATCGCCTACGGCCTCGAATATTATTCCGCCGTCATCAATTATCCTTACAACAGCGGCAGCCGCCCGCTCAATTCATGGCCGGCCTTCATGCTGGCTCCGTTTGCCACCGGCATTTTGGTGGCTTCGGTTTGCGGTTTCATCGCCTTCCTGTTGCGGACCGGCCTGCCGCGGCTTCACCACCCACTTTTTGCCGTTCCAGGCTTCGAGCGCGTAAGCCAAGACCAGTTCGTGCTCGCGCTGGAGCCCGCCACTACCGCGGAGCGGCGGCGCGAGATGGTGGATTGGCTACGCGGTTTCGGGGCCGTTGCGATTCGCGAGGTGGACGCATGACGCGCGCCCTGGTGTCGGCAACCGCCTGCGTGCTGCTCGGCGGCTGCGGCCTTAGCATGACGGAGCAGCCGAAGCTGAAGACCTACGCTGCGACGACGCTGTGGCCGGACGGCACATCCGCCCGCCCCCTCCCTGCCGGAACCGTTGCCGAAGGCGAACAGGCAATTGCCGCGGAGGAGGCAAATCCGCCGCCTGCTTCCGAAGAATTGTTGTCGCGCGGGCGTGAGCGTTACGACATTTATTGCGCGCCCTGCCACGGTCTTGCCGGCGACGCTGACGGCATCATTGTCGCCCACGGCTTCCCGAAGCCGCCCTCTTATCACATTGAACGGCTGCTGGCGGCGCCTACCCAGCACTTTTATGACGTTATCACGCATGGCTATGGCGTGATGTACTCCTACGCCACACGGGTCGAACCGCATGACCGCTGGGCGATCGCCGCCTACATTCGTGCGCTGCAACTGTCCCGACGCGCGACCGTCGCACAGGTACCCGACGCCAAGGACCTGTTGCCATGACAGGGCGGCTCGACCGACGTGCGCTGTTTGCCGGCGCCGCCGTAGCCGGCATCGCCATGATCGCGGCTGCTTTCATCGACGTCCGGGCGGCTGCAGCCGGCTGGCTTGTGGGATTTACATTCTGGAGTCAGGTGCTGCTCGGGAGCCTGCTGCTGTTGATGATTCATCGTCTTACTGGCGGCCGGTGGGGCAGGCTTCCGGGCCTTGCGGCTCCCGCTGCGGCGATCCCGCTGCTCTTCCTGCTGGTGATTCCGGTCCTTGTCGGGATCCCGGTACTCCATGGGTGGTCGGCTTCACGGGGTGGCTTGCGGCCTGACGTGCTTGCGCTCTATCTGAACACGCCGCTTTTCGTGCTGCGCTCGGTGATGGCGTTGGCCGGCTGGAGTGTGCTCGCGGTCCTGATGCTGTGGACGGGGTTTGGTCGCCGCCGGCTCGTCGCCGCTGTCGGCCTCTTTCTCCATTGCCTGGTTATCAGCAGCATCGCGATCGACTGGTATCTGTCGCTCGCAGCACCGTTCACCTCGTCTTCCTTCGGAGCGAGTGTTGCGATTACGCAGCTGATCGCCGCGATGGCCTGGACCCTGGTGACCGGCCGCGGCGGCGAGACGGAGGCCGGTGACGCAGGCGGCCTGCTGCTCGCGTTCATCCTTGGTATCACCTACATCGATTTCATGGCTGTGCTGGTGATCTGGTATGGTGACCTGCCGCGCGAGGAAATATGGTTCACAACGCGCGAGAGGTCGCTGTGGCCGGTGGTGGCCTGGGCCGCCTTCCTTCTCACCAGCGTGTTGCCGATCTTTTCGCTGATGCTGGCGCGCGTGCGAAACAGCCGCGCCGCGCTGCGTCTCGTCGCGGCAAGCACGCTCATCGGCCTCATTCTCTACGACGCGTATCTCATCGCTCCGCCGTTCGGGGCCGAAGCTCTTATTCCAGCCGTGTTGTCGCTGATCGGCATCGGACTGCTGTTCGGCGCGTTGACGGCGCAAGGCATTGTCCTCGGCACAAGGAGCGAGGCCCGTGTCAGCTCAGTCCGATCACGTGCAGGCGCCGGAGTCGCCGGAAATCGACACGCGGGGTGCGCTTTGGGCCGCCGGCGGCGCTCTGCTGCTGCTTGCAGGGTCGCTCGCCGTACTGAGCACGATTTACGATTACGACGTGCCGGTGAGGACGATGCCGGCGCCGGAGACATTCCCTCAGCCGCGGCTGAACACGGACGAGCGCGCGCAGAAGGATCGCCTGCTCGCCGAACAGCGGCGTCGGCTTTCCGGCTATCGCTGGGCAGACAAGCAGCATGATTTGATCGAGATCCCGATCGATCGCGCCATGCAGATCATCGCCCAGCAGGGTTCATACGGACCACTGGCGGCCGGCGCGTCGGCGCTGTCTTCACCGACTGCCGGAGCGGAGCGCGCCATAACGCCGTCCGCCCGCCCGCCCAATGCCCCAACAGCGAACGGAAGCGCGGCGGCCGCCGCAGGCCCCAAGGGGGCCGCAGAGGAGACCCGCTCGCCAGCGGACGGCAATCGCTCGCGCCTGGACGCAACCAGTGGGCAGGCCGCGACCGACAGCGGGGGGCAACAACCGGCTCCGGAGAAATGAACGTGAAACCGCTGGTCGCAATTCTGCTCCTCTCGCTCGGCCTGATGCGGCCCGCCGTCGCAGCCATGAGCACGGCCGCCCTCGGCGAGATTTCCGCGGCACCGCCGCCCGGCGCCACGCTCCCGCTGCAGCTTCAATTCATCGGCGAAGACAGCCAGGCGATGACGCTCGAACAGGCTCTCGCAGGAAAGCCGGCGGTCGTCATGTTCGCCGACTACACCTGCCACACCTTGTGCGGCCCGATCGTCGACTTCGCGGTGGCTGAACTCGACAACACGGGCCTTTCGCCGGGCACCGACTTTCGCCTCGTCGTGATCGGTCTCGATCCGAAGGACGGGATCGACAGCGCCCGCGCAATGCGGATGCGCCACCTGGAAAGCGACCCAGCGGTCGCCGCCGCAGCCGTTTTCCTCACCGGCACCGATGACACGATCCGCTCTGCGGCTTCCGCGCTCGGTTACAGTTACGTCTACGATGCCGGCAACGACCAGTTCGCTCATCCCGCCGCGGCCTATGTCATCGATCATAACGGCCGCGTCGCGCGCCTGCTCTCAGGTGTCGGCCTGAGCGGGGTCGACCTGCGGTTGGCGCTTATCGAAGCCGGACACGGCGCGGTCGGCACTCTCGCCGATCGTATCCGTCTGCTTTGCTACGGATACGACCCCGCGCGGGGCATCTACACAGAACGCATCACCTGGCTCTTGGAACTTGCCGCCGGGGCTTCGCTTCTCGGTCTCGGCGGCGCCATCGGCCTCATGCTTGCAGCCGAGCGCGGGGCTGCGTCATGAACCTCGACCAATTCATCACCGCTGCGTCGGACTACGCAGAAAGCGTGGACCGGCTGTTCTGGCTGCTTGTCGTCATTTCTGCGTTGATCGTCGGTCTCATCGTCGCCCTGCTCGTCCTGTTCATGTCACGGTATCACCGCGGCTCGCAGGCCCCGCGCGGCGCCGTCCCTGAGCGCGTGAGCCGAGAGGTTGAAATCGGATGGACAACGGCGACGCTGTTCCTGTTCCTGTTCCTGTTCTGGTGGGCAGCGTCCAACCAGCTCACCGCGCTCGCTCCGCCACCGAACGCGCTGGAGATCCACGTCATCGGCAAACAGTGGATGTGGCGCTTTCAACACCCGAGCGGCGCGCGCGAAATTGACGAGCTCCATGTCCCGGTGGATACGCCAGTCCGTCTCGTCATGACCTCCGAGGATGTGATCCACGACCTCTATTTGCCGGCGTTGCGCCTCAAGCAGGACATCCTGCCAGACCGTTACACCTACGAGTGGTTCACGGCGCGCAAGACCGGGGTATATCATCTCACCTGCGCCGAGTATTGCGGGACCGACCACTCGGTGATGGCCGGACGCATCGTCATCGTCTCCCCGCAGGAATACGCAATGTGGAGCACGGCGCAGCCGGAGGGCGACGATCTCGCCCACCAGGGCGAAGCGCTGTTCCGTTCGCTCGGCTGCTCAGGCTGTCACACCCCTGGATCGAGCGTCCACGCACCCGACCTTCGCGGCGTCTATGGCCAGCAGGTGCATCTGTCGGACGGGCGCACCGTCATCGCCGACCAATCCTATTTGCGCGATTCGATCCTGCTGCCGGACAAGGACATCGTGGCCGGTTTCGCGCCCATCATGCCGAGCTTTTCCGGCGTCGCCAGCGAGGCCGACCTCGTCAAGCTCCTCGCCTATCTCCAGTCGCTGTCGACCGCATCGCGCGCGCAAGGAGGATTGCCATGAGCGAGATGACGATGCCATTCGCTCCCGTCCACGAAAGTGGCGGCGAAAGCTATCTCGACGAGGGGCACACGCTCATTTCGTGGCTCACCACCACCGACCATAAGCGCATCGCGCTTCTCTATGCGCTCTCCATCACGTTCTTCTTCTTCCTGGGCGGCATCGCCATCGGTCTCGTGCGCCTCGAGTTGATCAGCCCTACTGGCCTGTTGATGACGTCGGATACCTACAATCGGCTGTTCACGCTGCACGGCATCATCATGGTGTGGTTCTTCCTGGTGCCGTCGATCCCGGCAACGATGGGCAATTTCCTGCTGCCAATGATGATCGGCGCGGGCGATGTCGCCTTCCCGCGTCTTAACCTGTTGTCCTGGTACCTTTACGTCATCGCGGCAGCATTCACGATCTATGTCTGCATCACCGGCGGCGTCGACACCGGCTGGACATTTTATCCTCCGTTCTCAACCAATTATTCCAACACCTATGTGGTGGCCGCCGCGGTCGGCGTTTTCATCGTCGGGTTTTCGTCGATTGCGACCGGCGTCAACTTCATGACGACCGTGCACATGCTGCGGGCACCCGGCATGACCTGGTTCCGGCTGCCGCTATTTGTCTGGTCGATCTATCTCGTCAGCCTGGTGATGGTGCTCGCAACGCCGGTGCTCGCCATGTCGTTGCTGCTGATCATCGTCGAGCGGTGGTTCGATCTGCCGATCTTCGACGCTTCGAAGGGCGGCGACCCGGTACTTTTCCAGCACCTGTTCTGGTTCTACAGCCATCCGGCCGTCTACATCATGATTCTGCCGGCGATGGGCGTCGTCTCGGAGGTGTTTGCCTGTTTCGCGCGACGCCGCGTGTTCGGCTACACGTTTATGGTCTATGCCCTGACAACGATTGCGGTGGTGGGCTTCATGGTGTGGGGCCATCACATGTTCGTCGCCGGCCAGTCACCACTCGCCAACCTCGTATTTTCGTTCCTCTCCTTCATCGTCGCGGTGCCGTCGGCGATCAAGGTCTTCAACTGGACCTTCACGCTTTATCGCGGACAGATCGGCTTCGAGGCGCCGATGCTCTATGCGCTCGGCTTTCTGGGTCTTTTCACCATTGGCGGCCTCACAGGTCTGTTCCTTGCATCGGTCCCGATCGACATCGCGACGACCGACACTTATTTCGTAGTCGCCCACTTCCACACCATCATGGTGGGCGGCAGCGTTTCGGCATTCATGGCCGGTGTTCATTACTGGTGGCCGAAGGTGACCGGGCGCATGTATCACGAGTTCTGGGCGCAGTTCGCCGCGATCACGATGTTTCTCGGCTTCAACGTGACGTTCCTGCCGCAGTTCGTGATGGGCTGGATGGGAATGCCGCGTCGCTATCATTTCTATCCGGAGGTCTTTCAGTCCTGGCACATCGTCTCCAGCTTCGGCGCGCTGATCCTTGCGGTCGCATACCTGTTTCCGCTCGTCTATCTCACGTGGTCGCTGAAATTCGGCGCGCGCGCGCCGGACAATCCGTGGCAGGCGACCGGCCTCGAATGGCAAACGCCGTCGCCGCCTCCGAAGCAGAATTTCCTGCGGCCGCCGCGCGTCGATAACGATCCATATGATTATCACGAGGTCGGATATACGCATGTACCCGCAAGTCCCAGCCCTGTAGGCATGCAGGGCCATCCGCAATGACCGACGCCGCCGGCACAGCCCCTCCGCCGGGTGGCTTGCAGGAGCCCTGGCCCAACTTCGCGGTGCAACGCGAAGGCGTCGGTGTCGGCATGTGGGTCTTTCTGATGAGCGAAATCCTGTTCTTCGCCGCGCTGATCTGCACATACGCCGTCTATCGCAACTTCAATTCGCAGGCTTTCAGCATCGCAGCGGCGCATACCGAGATCATCTTTGGAGGGACCAATACCGTCA
The DNA here is from genome assembly GCA_963844635.1 of uncultured Alphaproteobacteria bacterium. Lineage (GTDB taxonomy): Bacteria > Pseudomonadota > Alphaproteobacteria > Rhizobiales > Xanthobacteraceae > JAJPKK01. The sequence continues at coordinate 559,752 of CAWJPD010000002.1, read as the reverse complement.
TCCTGCTTACCTCGAGCCTGACCATGACCATCGCGTTACGCGCGGCAAGTGCGCAATTGCGTCAACTGACTTTGTTCTGCCTCGCCGCGACTGCCGTTCTCGGCATGGCTTTCCTCGCCGTGAAGGGGGTCGAATATTATGACGATGTTCTGCACGGCCTCGTCCCAGGCGCCGGCTTTACGCTGTCGCCGCCCCAGACCGAGCTGTTCTGGATGCTCTATTGGGTGATGACCGGCATTCACGCCATTCATCTGTCGGCCGGCATTCTGGTCGTTGCAACAGTTGCGGTGCTGTTTGCCCGCCGCATCATCCCGGTGCAGGGTTCGACGATGGAAGGGGTCGCGATCTACTGGCATTTCGTGGATTCGGTGTGGCTGGTCCTGTTTCCGCTGCTCTACCTCGGTGGCCGCTCGTGAACGGCGTCCGCCCCGATCGTCGGCGTTTGTGGGTTGGTCCCGCGGCGGTCTGGCTTGGCCTCCTCGTGCTATTCGCAATCACCTGCTGGTCAGCCTACATCCCGCTCGGTGTCTTCAACATCACCGTCAATCTGCTGATCGCCGCGGTGATGATCGTGCTGTTGGCGATGTTCCTGATGGATCTGCGCCATTCGAGCGCACTGTTGCACCTGCTCGCCGGCGCCGGACTGTTCTGGACAATCTTCATGTTTACATTGACGTTCACCGACTACCTATCCCGCCATTATTGACGCGGCGACAGCGTTGAAGCCGTTCGGAGGCATGTCATGATCCGCCCATTGGCCTCGATCTGCGCCGTCCTCGCCCTCACAACCGCGATGCCTCGGATGTTGAGGGCACAGGAAAGTGCGCCCGCCCCGGGCAGTGTCCTTACTTATCACGGCGATCCCGCGCGCAGCGGCAACTTCGTCATGCCGGACCTGACCTGGGAAAGAGCACGGTCCGTCCATCTCGACCAGGGTTTTCATGGAGAGGTCGGCGGTCACGTATATGCGCAGCCGCTCTATTGGGCAGCCGGCGGTTCGGGGGCCGGCATGGTGATCGTCGCGACCGAGGATAACCGGGTTCAGGCGCTCGATGCGGCAAACGGCACCGAGCTTTGGACCAAAACACTCGGGCAGCCGGTGCCGCGCGGAGAATTGCGCTGCGGCAATATCGGTCCGCTCGGCATCACCGGCACGCCTGTTATCGACAGCACCAGTGGTACCCTGTTTGCTGACGCCAGCATCGATGAGTCCGGTCCCCATCACCGGGTCTTCGCGCTGTCGCTCAAGGACGGTCAGACAAGTCCCGGGTGGCCGGTCGATATCGTCGACCTGCTGCGCGCCAAGGGGTTGACCTTCAATAGCCGCGACCAAAATGAGCGTGGTGCCCTCGCCCTCCTCGACGGCCGAGTGTACGTGCCTTATGGCGGCCATTTCGGCGACTGCGGCGACTATCATGGCTGGGTGGTCGGGCTTTCCTTGCGCGACCCCAAAGACGTCGTCGCGTGGTCGACCCGCGCCAGGGGTGGCGGTATTTGGGCGCCCGGAGGTGTCGCGGTTGCAGGGAATGCGCTGTTTGTCGCGACCGGCAATACGTTCGGCGCCTCCAACTGGAGCGACGGTGAAGCCGTGTTCCGCCTGCCCCCCGACCTGCGGCGACAGGGCGAGCGGCGCGATTTCTTTGCGCCGGCCGATTGGCGCGCGCTCGATCAGCGCGATGCCGATCTTGGCGGTACGAATCCGATTCTCATCAATATGCCGGGGGGCAGGTCTTTCGTCGTCGCTCTCGGCAAGGATGGCAAGGCCTACCTGCTCGACCGAGATGACCTCGGCGGCATTGGCGGCGCACTCGCGGTGGAGACCGTTTCGCAACAGCCAATTCGTACGGCTCCTGCCGCGTATCCGGTCGGGAACGATGTCTACATCGCAGTTCAAGCCGCCGGGGCGCGCTGCCCGCAGGGCCGTTCGGACAAAGCGATGGACCTCGTCGTGCTGAAGGTCGGCGGCGGCGGGCATCCCGCGATGTCGACGGCGTGGTGCGGCGCCGTGCACGGGCGCGGCTCCCCGATCGTGACGACCACGGATGGACACTCGAACCCGATCGTCTGGATGCTCGGTGCCGAAGGCGATGACAGGCTGCACGGCTTCAAGGGAGACACCGGAGAGCCGCTTGCGAAAGGCGAGATAAGTCCGGCTTTAACTGGCCTGCGCCACTTCCAGACGCTGATCGCAGCGCATGACCACCTCTACGTCGCCGCCGATAACAGGTTGTATGCCTTCGCCTTCTGACCATTTTCAGCGGCTCTGCAACATCGATCCGCGGAAAGCCGAACTCGATCTCAGTTTGCGCGCATCAAGACGGACTAGGAGCGGAGCGGCCCCGAACGCAGCAATCTTCGGTGCGCGCCGACGAGGGAAATTTGAATGTCACACCGTTTCGCGAAACGATGGACCGCACTTGCCCGGTGGGCCGCACGGCCAAAATGTACAACGGAAGCGCAGCAACTCAGGGCGTGGGCAGCGCGACGAAGCGCGCGGAGTCGCCCGATCTCACCCGCAGTAACATCGATGGCTTGCCAGCTCGTTGCGCGTCGCTGAAGCGTTTGTACACATCGTCCGGCGTCGCCACCGGTTGATTGGCCGCGTCGAGGATCACATCGCCAGGACTGATACCGCGAGCAGCGGCAAGTCCGGCAGGATCTATGCTGGCCACCACGGCTCCGCGCCCGCCAGTCAAGGAGGAGGGCTCGACCGGCGTCAGCAGAAGTCCGAGCTTCTGGCGATCATTGCCGAGGTCGCCGTCTTTGGACGATGCCAGCATTGCCGGGATTGCTTCGCTGGTGGCCGGAGCGGTTCCCATCACCGCCGCGATGGAGACCTCCCGGCCCTTGTGAATAGCGCCGAGCATGACCGTCGCGCCGGGGGGCGCGTCATCGAGCATGCTGTTGAAAGCATGTGCATCCCGCAATCTTGTGCCATTCATGGATTGGATGCGGTCGCCAACGGCAAGGCCGGCCTGCGCCGCCGGACTGCCCGGACGCACATCGGCAACGATCACGCCCAAGCCTTTGGCGAAGCCGAGACTTTCCGCAATTTCGGGCGATACGGATTGGAATTGAAGTCCCAACCAGCCGCGCGTGACCGTACCTTTTTCCCTGAGCTGTTCGACAACCCGTTTCACCCGCGCCGCCGGGATCGCGAAGGCAATGCCCACGGAACCCCCGGACGGCGAGATGATGACGGTGTTGACTCCGATGACGTTGCCGTCGAGGTCAAACGTAGGCCCACCGGAATTACCCTTGTTCACCGGCGCGTCGATCTGGATCAAATCCTCGTAGGAATCCTTGCCGAGATCGCGGCCATGCGCCGAGACGATGCCCGCCGTCACCGTGCCGCCGAGACCGAACGGATTGCCGATCGCCACAATCCAGTCACCGACGGGCGGCGTTGCATCGGCGAAACGCACATGCGGAAAATCATTCCCCCCTTCCACTTTCAACAAGGCGAGATCGCTTGCCGCATCTTCACCGACCACTTCGGCTCGGTACGTATCTCCGCTGTCGGTACGGATTTCCGCGACTTTGCTGCCCTTTATGACGTGATGATTGGTCACGGCGTAGCCATCGGCCGTGATAAAGAAGCCAGTTCCCTGTGATGTGCTATAATGAGGGGTACGGGTCCCCGGCCCATGATGGTCATAGAGTGCGCGTCCCGGTTTCGCTTCGTCATCCAACGCGCGGGCGCGGATATCGATGACTGCGGGCTTGACCGCATCGACGACAGCGGCAAAACCATTCGAGCTAAGCGGCCCCCGTTGCGTCGCGACACTGCCGGGCGAAGAGGCACTGGGCGCCACGGAAGCGGCAGACAAGAAGGTGGTCGGGTTCACCAGCAGCGCGGCGCCGATAATTGCAGTTCCGCCGCACAGTACGGCTGTGGAAGCGTATCGCCGCAAACCCCGCCTCGGTGCCACCGTTTCGCGCATGACCCTCTCCGCTCGGCCCATGCGCAGCAGCACACGACCGTTCATTGGTTCCTTCAGGCGATTTGAGCTGTGCCTCTCCCGCGCCCTTGCCCCGAAACGTCGGCGCCCGAACGTCGCTCCCGCGCACCGCCCCGCTGGCAAGCCTTCTCAAGCACTGGCCTAAGAACGCGGCTCGAAGCCGCCGAGTTCCCTCCCGCTCAAACTTTGGTGTCCTCGCGCTTTGTTTGGAAGGTTCGATTTGGTTGCGGTCCTCGTCGGAACCGCTCCCAGCAGTTGCGTCATGTGCGGATCCGGTTGCAAACTGGCCGGCCGTAAACGTTCCAAATGCTTATCGTATCGCTCGGAGATCTCGGCTCTGAACTCGGGCTCGGACCCGGAACCAACTACGGCTCCGGACGTTGCCGGATCGCACTCGGCGGGGACCTCAGTTTTTTTCTTCCATGGACACGCGAAGCTTAGCTTTGTCAGAAGCGTCGCGGTGCGCCTCCCGTTTGGCGCCGAAAATCTACTATGTCCATGCGCCGGCCGTTGGCGCGATTTCCGCTTGGCGCTCATTGTGCGAGCGGTGTCGTAAGATGGGCTTTGACCACATTTGCACCTCGCCGATCTTCGCCCCCGGAGAAGCCGGAGACAGCTTTTTGCCTGGAGATGTGGATCGCGCTCACCCGGTATTCGGTCACGGCCGCGAAGCTGATGAGGTGACGGCGGCCATCGCGCAGGAGAGCGGCCGTTCCGCGCTCGGGGTCATCCTCGATGTCGTGATCGACCGCGTCGATGCGAACGGCGCCGCGGCCGACTCCCGTCCCGATCTTTTTTTGCGATTTGCCGGTGAGCGGCTTTCCGACCCACGGTCCGGCGACGCCCGCGCGCATGCCGCCTTCGCGCGTCTCGACACGGTAGCACATGCGAGGCGCCTGATCGATTTCTGGGGCACCAGGCTTGAACGTCTGCTGCAGGCGGGTGCCCGCGGGTTCCGCTTTCTCTACCCCCACGTGCTCGGTGCCGAGTTGTGGTCCGACCTTATCGGCGGGATCAAGGCCCGGGTGCCGCATATGCTGGCGCTGGCCTGGACACCGGGCACTGCATGGCACGACGTCGAAAGATTGGCCGGCGCCGGTTTCGACGGCGTGTTTTCGTCATTGCCCTGGTGGGATTATCGCGGCAGCTGGTTGATCGAAGAGCACGACATTTTGCGGCGCGTGGCGCCCGTTCTCGCCTGCCCGGAGGCACCGTTCGAGCGCCGGCTGGCCGAACGGCTCGATCCAGACACGGACCTGACGGCTGCTTATCGGCGCGCGTTACGGGTCGCTGCCGCGGGTTTCGATGGCCTCATGGTTCCGATGGGGTTCGAGCGGGTGGCCGGCCTGCCGATGAAAGAGGATGCCAGCCACTCGCGCGATGGCTCCTCGCCGCTCGACCTTGGCGATGAACTTCGTGATGCCAACCGGATTGTTGACCGTTTTTCCTTAATGGGGTCACGCAACGAGTTGCGGCTTCTCAGTGAACCCGACGATCCGCTGACCATTTTCGTCCGGCTCGCCTCAAATGACGGGCGGGAGGCCCAGAGCGCCTTGGCGCTCGTGATCAATCCCGATCCCGGCCGCTCGCATGCCTTGACGTTCGACCTCGATGTCCTGCCATCAACGGCTGGGGCCCCGCTCGTCCGTTCCTCGCTCGAGGATGAAGCGACGGATTCCTCCCCGCCCCTTGCCCCTGCAGAAACGCGCCTTGTCGAATTCTGCCGCGCCCGCCTAGTGAAACAGCGGTCTCGTCTCGAGCATCGCGCGTTTACGGTCGCAACGACGGCACCACGGATCGCGATCGAAAGCATTTCGCCGGCCGTCGATCATGGGCGCTTTGCGACCAAGCGCCTGTTCGGCGAAATGATAAACGTCACGGCAGATATTTTTGTCGATGGACATGGTGTTCTCGCCGCTGACGTCGTGTGGCGGGCGGTCGACGAAATCGATTGGCAGCATGCTCCGATGCGGCCGCTCGGGAATGATCGCTGGACCGGCGTTTTCCAGCCGCGCCGGGTCGGGCGGCATGAATTCTCAATCGAAGCATGGGCAGACGAGTATGCTGCGCTGGCTCATGCGATTGGCGTGAAGGCCGCGGCCGAACAGGACCGGGCAATCGAAACCGGGGAACTGCGCCGTCTGGTCGAGGACGCGGCGCAAGCGGCTCCGGAGCCCCATCGGAGGGTGTTGACGAACAGCCTTGCCCATGACCGTTCCTCGGTTTCGACCGCTGCAACCGAAAGCCTGCTTGCCGCGGAGACACAACATGCGATGCGCGCGGCCGCCCAGCGTCCCTATCTCGCGAGACACGAGCCGGCGATCGCCGTCGAAGTTGAACGACCCCAGGCCGGCATTGGAGCGTGGTACGAGCTATTTCCCCGCTCTGCATCGAACCGGCCGGACGCTCACGGGACTTTCACGGATGTCATACGCCGGCTGCCCGCCATCCGCGCCATGGGCTTCGACGTGCTGTATTTCCCCCCAATTCATCCAATCGGCACCACCCACCGCAAGGGGCGCAACAACGCCCTGCGGGCGCAGCCAGACGATCCCGGCAGCCCTTATGCAATTGGCTCTCCCGAGGGCGGTCACGACGCCATCCATCCCTCGTTGGGAACATTCGAAGATTTCCGCGCATTGCAGCGCGCCGCCGCCGAGCACGGCCTTGAGATTGCGCTCGACTTCGCCGTGCAATGCTCGCTCGACCACCCTTGGCTGAAAGAACATCCCGAGTGGTTTCGTTGGCGGCCCGACGGCTCCATCCAGTTTGCCGAGAACCCGCCAAAGAAATACGAAGATATTGTCAATGTCGAGTTCTACGAGGCTGGCGTCGCCGTGCCGGGGGTGTGGACCGCGCTTCGCGACATCGTCCTGTTTTGGGTGGACCGCGACGTGAAGATTTTCCGCGTCGACAATCCGCATACCAAGCCGCTGCCCTTCTGGGAATGGCTGATCCGGGACGTGCGGGCACGGCAACCCGATGTGATCTTCCTCGCCGAGGCCTTCACGCGGCCGAAGATGATGCATCGGCTTGCGAAGATCGGGTTTTCCCAGTCCTATACTTACTTCACTTGGCGCAACACCAAGGCCGAATTGACCGAGTATCTGACGGAGCTGTCGCGACCGCCGGTATCGGACTATTTTCGTGCCAATTTTTTTGTCAACACGCCGGACATCAACCCGTTTTTCCTGCACTCGAGTGGACGCGCGGGGTTTCTGATCCGGGCAGCGCTGGCGTCGACGCTGTCAGGGCTTTGGGGAATGTATTCGGGTTTCGAACTATGCGAGGCCGCGCCGTTGCCGGGACGCGAGGAGTATCTCGATTCCGAAAAATACGAAATCAAGCTTCGTGACTTCGAGCAGCCCGGGAACATCGTCGCCGAGATCACGCGACTCAATCGCATCCGCAAGTCCCACCTCGCCCTGCAGCAGCAGGGCGGCCTCACCTTCGCCGCCGCGTACAATGACCACGTCCTGGTATACGCAAAGTCGGTGCCGGGGCACCGCGACATCATCGTTGTTGCCGTCAATCTCGATCCGACGAACCCGCAGGATGCGACGTTCGAATTGCCGCTCTCGCTGCTCGGGCTTCCCGATCATGCCGCCGTGAGCGTCACCGACCTGATGCGCGATCGCCGCTTCGTCTGGAGCGGCAAGCTGCAGCGCGTTCTCCTCGATCCTCGCGACGTGCCCTTCGCGGTATGGCGATTGGCCCGGTTATAGGACCAGCGGTCAAATGAACGCGCCCGTGCGAAAACCTGCTGCGCAGCAAGTTGAAACCGTTCCCCGGATCGCGAGTCTCGAGGCGGCTGCTGACGATCCTTTGTGGTACAAGGATGCGATAATCTACCAGCTCCATGTCAAATCCTTCTACGATTCTAACGGCGATGGCATCGGTGATTTTCCCGGGTTGATCTCGAAGCTTGATTACATCTCCGATCTCGGCGCAACTGCGATCTGGCTTCTGCCGTTCTATCCTTCTCCGTTGCTGGATGACGGCTACGACATCAGCGATTACCGCACCGTCAATCCGGGCTACGGAACGATGGCCGACGTGCGCCGCTTCATCAAAGAGGCGCATGCGCGCGGCATCCGGGTCATCACCGAGCTCGTGATCAACCATACCTCGGATCAGCATCCCTGGTTCCAGCGCGCGCGCCGGTCAAAGCCAGGTTCGACCGCACGTAATTTCTACGTATGGTCCGACACCGGCCAGGAATATGCCGAGACACGCATCATATTTCTCGACACCGAGCGGTCGAACTGGACGTGGGATGCCGTTGCCGGCGCCTATTATTGGCACCGCTTCTATGCCCATCAGCCGGACCTCAATTTCGATAATCCGCACGTGCTGCGGGCCATTCTTGCGGTCATGCGGTTCTGGCTGAACGCGGGGATTGACGGTCTGCGCCTCGATGCGGTGCCGTATCTGATCGAGCGCGACGGCACCAACAACGAAAATCTGCCGGAAACGCACGCCATCTTGAAGCAGATTCGCGCCGCCCTCGATACCAGTTTCAAGGGCCGCATGCTGCTCGCCGAAGCCAACCAGTGGCCGGAATACACCAAGGATTATTTTGGCGACGGCGACGAATGCCACATGGCTTTCCATTTTCCGCTGATGCCGCGCATGTACATGGCGATCGGGCGCGAGGACCGCTTTCCGATCACCGACATCATGCGGCAGACGCCGCCGATACCCGACAACTGCCAGTGGGCGATCTTTCTGCGCAATCACGACGAGCTGACGCTTGAAATGGTCACCGACTCAGAGCGCGACTATCTCTGGGAGGTCTATGCCGCCGACCGCCGCGCCCGCCTCAATCTCGGCATCCGCCGCCGGCTGACCCCGCTCTTGGAGCGTGACCGCCGGCGCGTCGAGCTGATGAATTGCCTTCTCCTGGCGATGCCGGGAACTCCGGTCATCTACTACGGCGACGAGATCGGCATGGGCGACAACATTCATCTCGGCGATCGCAACGGCGTGCGCACGCCGATGCAATGGACCCCGGATCGCAATGGCGGTTTCTCGCGCGCCGACCCGGCGGCGCTGGTGCTGCCGCCGATCATGGACCCGCTCTATGGGTATGAGGCGGTAAATGTGGAAGCGCAGAGCCGAGAACTCGCATTCCCTGCTCAACTGGATGCGCCGCATGCTCGCAGTGCGTCGCCAACATCGTGCCTTTGGCCGCGGCGGGCTGCGCTTCCTGTTTCCGAAGAACCGCAAGGTGCTCGCCTATTTGCGGGAATACGAGGACGAAACGATCCTGTGCGTGGCCAACCTCGCCCACAGCCCGCAGGCGGTGGAACTCGAGCTGTCCGAATTTACCGGGCGGGTCCCCATCGAACTCAATAACGGCTCGCTGTTCCCGCCGATCGGCCAGCTCACTTACCTGCTGACACTGCCGCCCTACGGCTTCTACTGGTTTATTCTCGCGAGGCAGGGCGATTGGCCCGCCTGGCACACACCGGCTCCCGAACCAATGCCCGAGTATCAGACTATTGTGTTGCGCGATTCATTGGAAACGACGCTTCTCAGATCGGAGCGTCGCGTCCTGGAAACGGAGATCCTGCCCTCCTACCTCGCCAAGCGCCGCTGGTTTGCGGCAAAGAACGATACGATCAAGGCAACGCGACTTTGTTACCTCGCGCGCCTGCCGGGCGGGGAGCGCGACATCTATCTGGCTGAAGTCGAGGCGCAGACCGCTTCCGCGACGACCCGCTACCAGCTGCCGCTCACGATCATCTGGGAGGGCGCGCCGACTGCCGCGCTGCCGAGCCAGCTCGCGCTTGCGCATGTTCGCCGCGAACGTCGCGTCGGTCTCCTGACCGATGCGTTTACCGTGCCGTCCTTCCCTCGCCAGATCATTCCGTTGCTGGCGAGCGGTGCGCGGCTTGGCACGGCAGAGGGCGAGGTCCGGTTCGATCACGTCGTCAGCTTGGCCGACCGGTTAAAAGTCGGCGGCGACGATCAGATCAATTGGATTTCGGCAGAGCAATCGAACAGCTCGCTGATCGTCGACGACACCGTGATGCTGAAAATCTTTCGGCGCGTCCAGCGGGGACGGCATCCCGAGCCTGAAATGGTGCGCTTCCTGACGGAAAAGGGATTTGCCAACGTCCCCCCGCTGCTCGGTGAAATCATTCGGGTCGAAGCCGACGACACGCAATCTTCGCTCGGGCTCGCTCAGCAATTCGTGCGCAACCAGGGTGATGCCTGGAGCTGGCTGAACGACCGCCTGTTGCTGGCGCTCGACGAGTTGGCGCCGACCGAGCCTAACGACGCGGCGGAGGCCGATCACCTTGCCGATGCCGATCAGCTGACTGCCGCTATCGGCCTACGTCTCGGCGAAATGCATCGGATGCTTGCGGAGCCGACCGACAATCCAGATTTCGAACCGGTTGCAGCTGGTCCTGCCGATCTCGCCGCGATGCGTGATCGCGCGCGCGGTGAACTCGAACGCGCGTTAAAAGCTATGGAGGGACACGCGTGGGAGCGGTCGAGCGATCGCGAACGCGCCGCCGGCTTGCTTGAGCAGCGCACGAAGCTCATCGAAGCCGTCCAGGAAATCCCGGCAATCGGTGCGGGCACGCTCCTGACCCGCATCCATGGCGATTTCCACCTCGGCCAGGTTCTCGTCTCGAGTGGCGATGTGTTCATCATCGATTTTGAGGGTGAACCGGTGCGTTCCCTCGAAGAGCGCCGCGCCAAAAGTGTGCCGCTGCGCGATGTGGCCGGGTTGCTGCGGTCGATCGACTATGTGGTTGCCACGATCAGGGACCGCAAGCAGGTCGGCACCGCGTCACCACCGACCGGGCGAACCAACTCGTTCCTCGAGCGTTTCCGCGTCATGGCAACCAAAGCATTCATGAAGGGCTATCTGAGCGCACTCGATGCGGAGAGTTCGCGGCGTGAACAAGCCGCTGCTGAACATGTTGCTGATCGAGAAGGCGGCTTATGAGATCAACTACGAGGCGGCAAGCCGGCCGACATGGCTGCCGGTGCCGCTGGCTGGGCTTGCAGCCTTGGCGGAGCGCATCCTCGCCCCGCGAGGAAGATCATGAACGACGCGGCGCTTGCGGGCTCCTGGTGCCTCGATCGCGCCCGTGCAGAGGCGTTGGCGCAGGCGCGACTCGGCGATCCTTTCGCTGTCCTCGGGCCGCATCGTACCGACAATGGTTGGGTGATCCGGGTCTTTGTGCCGGGCGCGAACGGGGTCGAGGTCCTGAGCCGCTCCGAGGGGAGGCTGCTGGCGACGCTCGATCGCGGCGCCGCGGAAGGCTTGTTTGAGGGAAGACTTACCTCGCTGCCGCCCTATCGGTTGAGAATCGTTTGGTCCGGCGGCGCACAGGAAGTGGAAGACCCTTACAGCTTCGGTCTTCTTCTGGGTGATCTCGACTTGCACCTGTTCAACGAGGGCAGGCATTTCGCACTCGCCGACGCGTTCGGCGCTCAATTGCGCACCGTCGACGGGGTCGACGGCGTGCGCTTCGCAGTGTGGGCGCCGAACGCGCGGAGAGTCGCCGTGATCGGCGATTTCAACTCTTGGGATGCGAGACGGCATCCAATGCGCGTGCGCTATCCCGCCGGAGTCTGGGAGCTGTTCGTGCCGCGCCTCGGTTCCGGCGAGCGATACAAATTCGACATTGTCGGACCGCATGGCGACCACGTGCCGGCCAAAGCCGATCCGCTGGCACGTCAAGCCGAGCCCGCCCCCGCCACCGCCTCGATTGTCGCGGTCCCGGACCGTTTCCCGTGGCGCGACGGTCAATGGATGGAGTCGCGCACCGGCCGGCACGCGCCCTCGGCCCCGATCTCGATCTACGAAGTGCATCTCGGCTCGTGGTTGAGGCGCAACGAGGCGGCGCCTGACGAAACCTGGGATCATGCAATTGCGCGGCTTGTTCCCTATGTCGCTGAACTAGGGTTTTCGCATGTCGAACTGCTGCCCATCACCGAGCATCCGTTCGGCGGCTCCTGGGGATACCAGCCGCTCGGGCTTTTCGCCCCAACGGCACGCTATGGGACGCGCGCCGGGTTTGCGCGCTTTGTCGACGCGATGCACGCTGCCGGAGTGGGCGTAATCCTCGACTGGGTGCCGGCCCATTTTCCGAGCGACGCCTACGGTCTGGCGCGCTTCGACGGCACCGCCCTCTACGAGCATCTCGATCCGCGCGAGGGCTTTCAACACGACTGGAATACGTTCATCTACAATCTGGGACGGCGGGAGGTTCAAGGCTTCCTGATCGCAAGCGCGCTGATGTGGCTCGAGCGGTTCCACATCGATGGTCTTCGCGTCGACGCGGTCGCCTCCATGCTCTACCGCGACTACAGCCGACGCGAAGGCGAATGGGTTCCGAACGCCTATGGCGGCCGCGAAAACCTCGAAGCGATCGGCTTTCTGAAGCATCTCAACGCCGTGGTTGCTGAACGCTGTCCGGGCGCGATGATGGTCGCCGAAGAATCGACGGCATGGCCCGGCGTCACACGTCCTATCGCTGACGGTGGGCTGGGTTTTTCCTATAAATGGAATATGGGCTGGATGCACGACACCTTGTCGTACCTGTCCCGCGACCCCATCCATCGCAAACATCACCATGACGAGATCACCTTCGGGATGCTTTACGCGTTTTCCGAGCGGTTCATCCTGCCGCTATCTCATGACGAGGTCGTGCATGGAAAAGGCTCGCTGATCGGCAAGATGCCCGGCGACCGCTGGCAGCGCTTCGCCAATCTGCGCGCTTATCTGGGATTCATGTGGTCGCACCCCGGCAAGAAGCTGCTGTTCATGGGCGGGGAGCTTGCGCAGGAACATGAATGGTCGCATGACGGGGAGATCGAGTGGCATCGCCTCGACGAGGCTGCTCACGCAGGAATTCAGCGCCTGGTCCGCGATCTCAACGGGCTCTACGCGCGTGAGCCGGCATTGCACCGCTTCGATAGCGAGCCGCGCGGGTTTCGCTGGGTGATCGGCGACGACCGCGCCAATTCGGTCTATGCGTTTTTGCGCATGGGCGAAGACCATGAACCGCCGGTTCTCGCGGTGTGCAATATGACGCCAACGATGCACCTTGATTATCGTATCGGCGTGCAACGGGCCGGACGATGGCGCGAATTATTCAACAGCGATGCCGCGATATATGGCGGCTCCAATAAAGGCAACGGCGGTGAAGTCCACACCATTGCGGTCGCCAGCCATGGTGAGATGCAGTCGCTGTCGCTGCTGCTGCCGCCGCTCGCTACCCTGCTGCTCCGACACGATGGCTGAGCACGATGGCCATTGCCACCTCGCGCCTACAGCCAGGGCTGCCTCATCCATTGGGCGCGACCTGGGACGGTTTGGGTACCAATTTTGCAGTGTTTTCTGCCCACGCCGAGAAGATCGAGCTGTGCTTGTTCGATCCGTTGGGGCGCCGCGAGATCGAGCGCATTGCGCTCCCTGAACGTACCGATGAGGTCTGGCACGGCTATTTGCCGAACGCCCAGGCGGGTTTGATCTACGGCTACCGCGCTTATGGTCCCTATGAGCCGCACAACGGCCATCGCTTCAACGATCGCAAGCTGCTGCTCGACCCTTATGCACGTCGGCTCGCCGGGGAATTACGCTGGTCGGACACGCTGTACGGCTATCGCGTGAACTCGCCAAAAGCCGATCTTTCCTACGATCGCCGCGACAGCGCACCCGGCGCCCTCAAGGCCGTGGTGACTGACGACACCTTCAATTGGGGCGATGACCGCCCGCCCGCGATCCCATGGACCGACACCGTCATCTACGAGGCGCATTTGCGCGGCTTGACGATGCTGCGTGAAGAAATCCGCGCGCCTGAACGCGGAACTTTCGCAGCGCTTGGCGATCAACAAGTGATTGATTATTTGCGCCGGCTCGGCATTACCGCGATCGAGCTTCTGCCGGTCCACGCATTCGTGCAGGACCGCACGTTGCTGCAAAAGAACCTCAGCAACTATTGGGGCTACAATACGATCGGATTTTTCGCCATCGAGCCTCGTTACCTCTCGACCGGATCAGCCAATGAGATGCGTGTCGCGATCCGACGGCTGCATGCCGCTGGCATCGAGGTAATTCTCGACGTGGTCTACAACCACACCGCGGAAAGCAGCGAGCTCGGACCGACGCTGTCGTTTCGCGGCCTCGACAATGCCTCTTACTATCGCCTGGTCGAGGGCGATCGTCGGCATTGTGTGAACGATACGGGGACCGGCAACACATTGAACATCTCACATCCGCGCGTCTTGCAGCTCGTCATGGATTCGCTGCGGTACTGGGTCAGTTCGTTCCACGTGGATGGATTTCGCTTCGACCTCGCCGTCACGCTCGGGCGGGAGGCGAACGGATTCGATTCAGGGTCAGGCTTTTTCGACGCCCTGCGCCAGGACCCCGCCCTGTCAGCGGTCAAATTGATCGCGGAGCCCTGGGATGTCGGCCCCGGCGGCTATCAGCTTGGACATCATCCGCCGGGCTTCGCCGAATGGAACGACAAGTTTCGCGACGGCGTGCGCCGCTTCTGGCGGGCTGACCCCGGACAGCGGCCTGATTTTGCCGCCCGTCTCGCCGGATCGAGTGACTTGTTCGACCATCGCGCGCGCAGGCCCTGGGCGTCATTGAACTATGCCGCCTGCCACGACGGCTTCACCCTCGCCGATGTCGTCAGCTATTCCAAGCGGCACAATGAGGCGAACGGCGAAGATAATCGCGACGGTCAGAGCGAGAATTATTCCGCGAACTGGGGCGAAGAAGGGCCGACTGGCGATCCCGGCATACTTCACGTCCGCGCCCATCTTATTCGCGCAATGCTGGCCTCCGTGTTGCTTGCCCACGGCACGCCGATGCTCCTCGCCGGCGATGAATTCGGCCGCACCCAGCGTGGAAACAACAATCCGTATTGTCAGGACAATGAGGTGTCGTGGCTGGATTGGAAGCTTGCGCAAACGAGCGAAGGCGAGAAGCTGACAGAATTCTTCAGGCGATTGGTTGAACTGCGTCGTGCTTTCCCGGTACTGCGCTGGCCCTATTTCATGCACGGCAAGGAAGAACCAGCCCCTGGTGTCGCCGACATCGCCTGGTTCAACCACGACGGCCAACCGATCCCGAACGATTCCTGGAACAATCCGCAGGAGCGGATCATTGTTCTGCGTCGCGCCGCTCGCGACTCCGAAAGTCCGACTGTAACAGCGCTGACCCTGCTGCTGAACCCGACCGCCGACAAGAAAACCTTTGCACTCCCTGCACCGCGGATTCCGATCCGGGTGCTTCTCGATACCGAGGCGCCCGAAGCCGCTGAACGCGACCTCGACGCAGAAAGCCTCGAAGTTGCAGCGCGCAGCGCGATGCTGATCAAGAGCGTTTATCCGGTCCCGGTATGACACATCGCTTTCGCTTCGATCTGCCGTTTGGCGCGAGGCTGCTGCGCCCCGACCTGACCGCGTTCCGGCTTTATGCACCCGCGCAATCCCAGGTCACGGTCGAAATCGAGGGTGCAACGCCGGTGGCGATGCGTCGGCACTCCGACGGCTGGTTCGAAGCCGAAGGCGGATGTGGCGCCGGCGCACGCTACCGCTACCGATTGGGTACCGGGCAAGCCATCCCCGATCCCGGTTCGCGCCGACAGGCCGGCGACGTGCATGATTTAAGTGTGGTCGTCGATCCTGCCGCTTATGGCTGGCGTCACCCCGATTGGCGGGGCAGGCCATGGCACGAAACCGTGCTCTACGAGGTGCACGCCGGAGCGGCCGGAGGATTTCACGGCGTCGCGCGCATGCTGCCGCGACTTGCGGAAATTGGAATCACCGCCGTTGAACTGATGCCAATTGCTGATTTCCCGGGTCGGCGGAATTGGGGGTATGATGGCGTGCTTATCTATGCGCCGGAGTCCTCCTATGGCACGCCCGAGGATTTGAAGGCACTTGTCGATGCCGCGCATTCCCACGGCATGATGATTTTCCTCGACGTCGTGTACAATCACTTCGGACCGGAAGGCAATTACCTCGCCGCCTACGCGCCACAGTTCTTTCGCGACGACATCAATACGCCCTGGGGACCGGCGATCGACTTTCGCCGCAATGAGGTCCGCCAGTTCTTCACTGAGAACGCGCTTTATTGGCTCACGGAGTACCGCTTCGACGGCCTCCGTTTCGATGCCGTTCACGCCATCAGCGAACCGGATTGGCTCGACGAGATGGCCGCTGCCGTCCGCTCGACAGTGGAAACCGGCCGCCAGGTACATCTCGTGCTCGAGAATGACGCAAACATCGCCAGCCATCTGCGCCGTGGCTTCGATGCGCAATGGAATGACGATGCTCATCATGTGCTGCATGTTCTGTTAAGCGGCGAAACCGAAGGATACTACGAGGATTACGCCGAAGACTGCGCCGCCAAGCTCGCCCGCAGCCTCGCCGAGGGCTTTGTCTATCAGGGCGAGCCGTCGCCGCATCGCAACGGTGCGCCGCGCGGCACGCCGAGCCGCGACCTTCCGCCCACCGCTTTCGTAATGTTTTTGCAGAACCATGATCAGGTCGGGAACCGCGCCTTCGGGGAACGGCTCACCGTCCTCGCCGACCCCACGGCATTGGAGGCTGCGATCGTTCTGCAAATGCTGTCGCCGGAAATTCCGCTGCTGTTCATGGGCGAGGAGGACGCGAGCAGAACGCCGTTTTTTTTCTTCTCCGATTATCGGGAGGCTTTGGCCGACGCGGTGCGCGAAGGGCGGCGGCGCGAATTTGCCAAGTTCGCAGCCTTTGCCGACCCTGCGCGACGAGACGCGATCCCCGATCCGAACGCCGCTTCGACCTTCGAGAAATCGGTGCCGAAGCCCGATGCCGCGCGCAGCACTGAGCGGCGGGACTTGTATCGGCAGCTGCTGAAAGTACGGCGAAACGAGATCGTGCCGCGGCTGATTGGCGCGCAGGCACTGGAAGCATGCGCGATCGGCAAGGCGGCTGCGCAAGCGCGCTGGCGCCTCGGAGACGGTTGCGTGTTGACGATTGCGATCAATCTCGGTTCCGAGCCAGCCGCGCTCACTCACGGCGCGCCTGGTCGCATGCTGTTCGAGAGCGCAGGCGGAGCGGGCGAGCGCGCGTGCTCGGGTATGCTCGCGCCGCGGTCGAGTATCGCACTCCTCGAGGAGCCGGCATGAGCATGGCGAGCATCGGGGATGATGCCCGCGTGATCGAGCTTGCCCGGCGCGCCGGTATCGTAGTCGAGTGGACGAACGCTGCAGGCCAGCCCCAAATCGTCGGCGTCCCCGTCCTGCGCCGGCTACTCGCCGCACTCGGCTTGCCGGCCGATTCGCGAGGCGAGACTGCCGAGAGCGCAGCGCAACTGGATGGTCAGGAGGCGCAGCTTGCGCGCGCACCTCTCGTCACCGCCACAGTGGATGAGCCGATCACCATTCGCAGCATCGAGCCGAGCGCGCCGTCGACGGCGCTGCTCGTCATGGAATCCGGCGCGCGGCACGATATCAGGCCGAACCGCTGCGGCGATCAGCTCACGCTGGGCACCATCCCGGAGCCCGGCTATCACACGCTGCATTTGCGCGATCGGGTCGTCACGCTCGCGATCGCGCCGAAACGCGCTTTCACGAGCCGCGACATTGACAATGGTCGACTGTGGGGTGTCGCCGTCCAAGTCTACGGGCTGCGTTGTAAGGGAGACGGGGGCATCGGCAACACCAAGGGCTTGTCGGCCTTTGCGGTCGAGGCAGCAAGATACGGCGCGGATGCCATCGCGCTGAGCCCGATGCACGCCATGTTCGGCGCCGACCTGGGGCGCTATGGGCCATACTCGCCTTCTAACCGTTTGCTCCTCAATCCGCTGTTTGCCGATCCGTGCGTTGCTTTCGATCGGGATACCATCGCCACCGCGATCTGCGAAGTCGGCATTGGCAACGAAATGGAATCACTGGAGACGGCCGAGCTGATCGATTGGCCGGCAAGCGCCAAGCTCAAGCTTGCCCTCTTTCGCCGGCTATTCGAGCGCGCGAGGACATGCCCCGACGGGGACTTTGCCGCATTCCGTCAGAGGCAGGGCGACATCCTCGAACAACACGCCTTGTTCGAAGTGCTGCACAGTGCACGCCTCGCCGATGACCCGAACTCTTGGAGTTGGCGGCAGTGGCCGAAGCAGTGGCAAAACCCGGAAAGCACCGCCGTTCGGGAATTTGCCGCCGCGCACGCCGAAGACGTCACCTTCCAGGTTTTCCTGCAATGGCTTGTCGACCGTTCGCTCGCCGGCGCCCAGACGCACGCGAGAGAGGCGGGGATGCGGATCGGTCTCATCGCCGACCTCGCGATCGGCATGGACGTCGACGGCAGCCACGCGTGGTCACGGCAGCGCGACCTTCTCGTCGGTCTGAAGGTGGGCGCACCTCCGGACATCTTCAACCCGCGCGGTCAAGACTGGGGCCTGACTGCGTTTTCGCCGCACGCGCTGATGCTGGGCGGCTTCGCGCCTTTTATCGCTACACTGCGGACCGCGCTGCGCAATGCGGGCGGCGTGCGTCTCGATCATGCGATGGGACTGAAGCGATTGTGGTTGGTGCCCGAAGGCGCCACGCCCGCCGAAGGCGCTTACCTTGCCTATCCGTTCGATGACCTGCTCCGCCTGCTCAAGCTGGAGACCTGCCGCCATCATGCCATCGCCATTGGCGAAGACCTCGGCACCGTGCCGGAAGGATTTGGCGAGGTGCTGGCGGACTCCGGCGTCGCCGGCATGCGCGTGCTGTGGTTCGAGCGCGACGGGCAAGAATTTCTTCCACCTGCCGCGTGGTCGTCGGACGCGGTGGCGATGACATCGACCCACGATCTTCCGACCGTGGCCGGTTGGTGGCAAGGCGCTGACATCGACATGCGGGCAAAGTTCGGGCTGCTGGGACCGGGCGCGAACATAGAAGCGGAAAGGCGCCAACGCGCCGCCGACCGTCAGCATTTATGGGACGCGTTCCGCGCTAACGGCGTCACCCGTCAGAAAACCCCGCCATCTGACAGCCCGGCCGCCGTCGACGCCGCTATTCGTTACGTCGCGGCCACCCGGTCCCCGCTGGCGCTGATTCCGCTCGAAGATATGCTCGGCGCAAACGAGCAGCCGAATCTTCCGGGCACGGTTGGCGAGCACCCCAATTGGCGTCGGCGCTATCCGGGCGACTCGCAGTCCCAATTCGATTCGCCCCAGATGCAGGAGCGCGCCCGATCGCTGAACGCGCGGAGGAGTGGATGAGCGCCCCGCGCGCGACGATGAGACTGCAGTTTCATCGCGATTTCACCTTCGATGCGGCAACGAAGATCGTGCCGTACCTCGCGGCGCTCGGAATCAGCCATCTTTATTCGTCACCGATCCTTGCAGCGCGGCCAGGTTCCCAGCACGGGTACGATGTCGTCGATCCGACACGGATCAACGAGGAGCTGGGCGGAGAACAGGGTTTTCGGCGACTGGTAGCGGCGCTGCGCGCCGCCGACCTCGGGATCATCCTCGATATCGTGCCCAACCACATGGCTGTCGACAACACCAACCGGTGGTGGCTCGACGTATTGAAATTCGGGCAGGGGAGCCGATATGCGCGGTATTTCGATATCGACTGGGAGCCGGAAAACTGCACGCTGCGCGGCAAGGTGCTGGCGCCGGTTCTAGGGCGTCCTTACGGGGAGGCCCTCGATCAGGGGGAGATCAAGCTTGCCTTCGATGCGGCCTCGGATTGCTTCGAGGCCCGCTATTTCGATCGCGTCTTTCCGCTCGATCCCGGTCACCGCGCGGAAATTGACCAAGCCGGCCTTGCCGCCTTCGCACCGGCCACCTCGACGGGACGGGAGCGACTCCACGCCTTGCTTGAGCGGCAAAACTTCCGACTGGCGTGGTGGCGAACGGCCAATGATGAAATCAACTGGCGGCGCTTCTTCAACATCAACGATCTGATCGGATTGCGTATCGAAGACGACGAAGTCTTCCAGGCGACGCATGAAAAGGTTTTTGCGCTGTTCGCCGAAGGGCTGATCGACGGCTGTCGTATCGATCATATCGATGGCCTGACGGATCCTGCCGGATATTGTCGCAAGTTGCGCAATCGTTTGGTGAAGCTGTCGCGTTCACGCCCCGCGAGCCTGCCTGCCGGCAATCCCTACATTGTTGTCGAAAAAATACTGGGCGCCGGCGAGCAGCTTTCCCGTGAATGGCAATGCGACGGCACCAGCGGTTATGATTTCATGAACCAGGTGTCGGCAGTGCTGCACGAACCTGCCGGAGAGGAGCCGCTCGGCAGGCTGTGGCACGCGGTCAGCGGACGCCCAGCCGATTTCCCCGCTGAAGAGGTGAGCGCGCGCCGCGACATGCTCTCCCGCAGCTTTGCCGCACAGCTGGCCGCTCTGGTCGATGCGCTGGATCGCCTCGCACGCGCCGATCTCACGACCCGCGATTTCACCCGCGCCGCGATCGATCGCGCCGCCATCGAGATCCTTGTCGGCATGCGCGTCTATCGCACCTATTGGACGCCCGGATCTTCATCGGATCGGAGTGTACCGGAGCTCGCGGCCGCCGTTGGGCGCGCCCGCCGTACCGCCCTGCGCAGCGACCATGCGGTTGTGGAGGCGCTGGGTCGCTGGCTTGCCGGCAATACGAAAGCAGACCCGGGATTGCTCGGATCAGCGATTCGTCGTTTCCAGCAACTGAGTGCGCCACTTGCCGCGAAGGCGGTGGAGGACACCGCCTTCTATCGTTACGGCCGGCTGCTGTCTCGCGTCGATGTGGGTTTCAACCCTGCGCAGTTCTCGCAAAGCCCTGCACAGTTCCATCAACAATCAATCGACCGCCTCACGCTTTTCCCAGCCAGCTTGCTCGCGACCGCCACCCACGATCACAAGCGCGGTGAGGATGTCCGGGCGCGACTGGCCGTCCTGAGCGAGATTGCGGCAGAGTGGGGCGCAGCCCTGGAGAGTTGGATCGCCCAATCCGCCCGCGGTCGCGTGGCTTCAGGCGGCGC
The DNA here is from genome assembly GCA_963844635.1 of uncultured Alphaproteobacteria bacterium. Taxonomy (GTDB): domain Bacteria; phylum Pseudomonadota; class Alphaproteobacteria; order Rhizobiales; family Xanthobacteraceae; genus JAJPKK01. The sequence goes on along the minus strand of CAWJPD010000002.1, from coordinate 538,805 downwards.
GCCTTCGCACGGTGATCTTGCGATCCTGTTTCAGACCATGGTGGGCGCCTGGCCGCCCGAGCTCGATGCCGATGACCGCGACGGCTGCGAGGAATTTTGCCGACGCATCGTTGCCTGGCAGCTCAAAGCGCTCCGCGAAGCGAAGCTTGCAACGGATTGGGCGGCGCCCGACGAAGCCTATGAATCCGAGGCAGGCCGTTTTGTCGAAGAATTGTTCGACACTCATTCCTCAACCGGGCTTCTGAAGCAGATCGCAAATTTTGCAAAACGCATCATCCGTGCCGGTGCCGTCAACAGTCTGACGCAAGCGCTGCTGAAACTGACGGCGCCCGGCGTGCCTGATTTTTACCAGGGTAGCGAGTTTTGGGACTTCAGCCTGGTCGATCCCGATAACCGCCGACCTGTCGACTTCACCGGGCGGATGACGGCGATTTCGCAAGCCATTCCCATCCGCGAGCTTGCGGCGTGCTGGCGCGACGGCCGCATCAAGCAGGCGCTGATTCGGCCGGCGCTGGCGCTGCGGCGTGATCTCCCCGAACTCTTTGCAAGGGGTGAATATCTTCCGCTGCACGCCGAGGGACCGGCAGCAGATCATGTGATTGCATTTGCACGCCGCAACGAGACTGCCACCGCGATCACGGTCGCCACCCGGCTCCCGACCCGATTGCTCGGCGAGGGGACGACAATCGAAATTTCGGCAACGGCATGGAACGGTACGAAGCTAGCCCTGCCCGCCGGGATATCGGGCATGCGCAACGTGTTCACAAATGCGCTGTGCCAAGAGGAGGCCGGTTTTGTTCCGCTGGAAGCTGCGCTTCGCGACCTTCCGGTCGCGCTGTTGCTGGCGCCAGCCAGCAGCCGGAGGTGGAGCGATTCGGAGTGCCTGAACCGAGGCGCATAACGGGCAGGTTTTAATTATCGCGCATATCGCCGTTTGACTTGGTGCGCGCAGCATTGCAGTCCGGTCTTTCGATGCGTTGGAACAGGAACCCGCGCCCTCAACGCAAACGCCACAGGTTCGCCTCACCGGCCGTCTTTTACTGGAACTTGCCGGAAAGGTAGGCTAGATACGGCCCTCCGCAACCGAAGGGAATTCAGGTGAGGAAACCGCGAGCGCCCGCGATGTCAAAGGAAGCAATGCGCGAAGAGTCCGAACGCTTGGTGAAAGAGGCATTGGCGCGGAAGCTGACGATTAAGCAGGGCAAGACCCGGATGGATGTCAAATGCAGTAAGTGCGGTGCACCCAATCGCGTTTCAGTAAAGTCGGGGCAAAATCGCGTGGAATACGCCTGCAAGGAGTGCGGCCACAAACAAATGACCTTCTGACGAGAATTTCGGATATCACTCGCAAAACGCGTTCGGAACGAAAATTGCTGCTTGTTAGCGCATGATCCCGTAAAGTTGCAGACTTTTCGGACAAGATCATCCGCAAAATCAATGATAATCGAGCGGGAGGCTATTAAAACTGAACGCATCCCGCTCTAGTCTATCGGGGCGCAAGGGCGGGGTCGCCCGGGGCGTTCCCAGCGGCGGAATGACAGGCGTTCTGCCTTCCCCCAGCTTCGGCGCCACCGAAACGCCCGGATCGAGACCCGATGGCGGACATATAACCGCTTTTGATTCCGCGAGCCGTTCCCCAAGCGCGGGGTCGCCGGTCGTATCGTTAGGACGGGGACCGATATTGGTCGCCGGAGAGCACCCGGTCTGAGGCGATGGCGCCGGTGTCGTGGCGCTCTGCGCGTACAATGCCGAGCCGAAGATCACTATCAATGTTGCGGCGATCATCGAACTTTCAAGGATTATTCGCATTCTGGCCTCCGAGCGAAAAAACGTGAGTCACGCCCTTCTTGTTCCCGATCCCTGCTGCAGGCAATTTTGATCCAAGCGGCCTGAAAGACAACAAACTGACGTCGCCCGGGCTGCCCGGGGAAGTGGCGTCGCTGATGGGCCATGTCGCGTTATCTTGAAGTCGTTCCTGACCGACTCTCCCGTTTGCGTGAGATGCGCAATGTCGGAAGCGCCTGGCATTGATCGGCCAAGTGCGACTTGGAGCGGGATGCGTTCAATTTGAATCGCCTCCCGCTCGATTATCTTGATTTTGCGCATGATCTTGTCCGAAAAGTCTGCAACTTTATGGGATCATGCGCTAGGGCCCGTTGACATTACTTGAGCCATATCAGGGCACTGACGAGGAATAGCATGGCGGCGAACGACAGCGCCGTTTTTTCATAGCGCGTGGCGATGCGACGAAAATGCTTGATTTTATTGATGAACCTTTCGACCAGGTTGCGGTCCCCGTAGATGTGCGTGTCGTAGGGGATTGCTTGAGCGCGCGAGCGGCTCGACGGGATCACGGCTTCGGCGCCCGTATCGGCAATGTGAGCACGGAAGCGATCGGAGTCGTAGCCCTTGTCGGCGAGCAGGTTGTCGAAGGAAAAGCCCTCGATCAGACCTTCGGCCTGGGTGATGTCATTCACTTGGCCTGCTGTCAGAATAAAACGGACGGGATTACCGAGAGCATCGACGCCAATGTGGATTTTCGTGCTCAGGCCGCCGCGCGAACGCCCGATCGCCTCATCTTCGCTTCCCCCTTTTTGGCGCCGGCGGCATGTTGGTGCGCCCGCACAATGGTGGAGTCGACGATCAGGTATTCGAAATCCGGGTCTTCACGCAAAGCCTCGAAAACACGCTTCCAAACACCTTTCTTGGCCCATCGGCGAAAGCGCTGGAACACGCTGTTCCAGTTGCCAAATTCGCGAGGCAGATCACGCCAAGGCGCTCCAGCCCGCATCAGCCAAAGCACCGCCTCGACAAACAACCGATTGTTCTCGCCGTGCCGTCCTGGGTCCCCCTCCTTACCTGAAAGAAGCGGCGCGATGCGCCGCCATTGCGCCTCCGTCAGTATCAGTCGAATCAAGATCGCCCTCCCCAGTTGCGATCTTGAATCACATTCGCGAGTCGGAGGGAATCCCCGTATGTCAACGGGCCCTAGTGTTCTGACTCTGACACTTGATCCCCTTTTTGTCATGCCCCGCTTTAAGCGGGGCATCCAGTAACCCCATGACTCGCACTAGAGAACGAGATTTCAAACGAACTCCGGTGGTTACTGGATCGCCCGGTCAAGCCGGGCGATGACAATGAAAGGGGACTAGGTGTTAGACACGGAACACTGGCAGGAAGCGGTTCAAATTGAACGCCGTCCCAGCAAGGCAGAAACAAAGCGGCTCCCAGCCGGACTGGGAGCCCCAATGCGAACGGTCACGACTCGGTCGCCGCCACACGTCCTCTCTTCACGCAGCCTTTCGATTGACATTGCCCATCGCGATTTCGGTGAGCTTTTTGTCGGCCGCCTTCTCTTCATCGAGATTTCTTGTCAGCAGATCGGCACAGTCGTTGCGTCCGAGGAGTTTTGCCCACGCGATCAGGCTGCCGTAGCGCGTCATTTCATAGTGCTCAACCGCTTGGGCAGCCGCGATCAGCGCCGCATCCAGCACCTTCTTGTCTTCCACCTCGCCGGCTACGTCATCGGCTTCTTCGATGATGCCGTCGATTGCCGGGCAGTCGATGCCCTTCGCATCGGTGCCATGGAGACGAAACACCTCCTCGACGCGTTTCACATGATTTTTGGTCTCGGCCAAATGCAATTCGAAGCCCTGCTTCAGGGTGGGGTCGGTGGCCTTCTTGATCATCGTCGGCAACGCTTTGAGGATCTGTTGCTCGGCGTAATAGATATCGCGCAACATGTGCACGAAAAGATCATTCATTGACCGGATGTCCTTGGAAAAGAAGCCCATTGCCTACTCCTTCTTGGTTGCTCTTGGTGGGTCTTGTTGGTTCGATGCGTCTACTGGCAAAGTTTCAGCTTCCTCAAGAAAGCCTGCCCGGTAAACGGGACTCTCACCCACAGGTTCCAACGCCTCGTTTGCGGCGCGAGGACACTCGTGCTGATTCTGGGGTGATCGGGTTAGCGCGCCTAAGCCGTGTGGCCCGGTTCATTCCCCGGGGGCATTTTCTTGCGCCGTCCGGGTGTCATTGGCGCGGGATCAAGCGCGACTGACCCTCGTGGGCCGCCGAGGTCCCGGCGAGCCAACTCATCTTCGGTCGGCCGGTCATTCGGATCCCGCGATCGATCGTCGCGTTTATCGCTTTCGCGATCGTTTTGAATTATGGCAGCCATCGGATGTTGTTTTGCACAAGACTTGAACTGTCAAAGGCCGGGACGCGGCCTATGATGATTTAGCGGTCGCATGGTCTCGCGATCTGGGCGGTACGGGGTCAGGCCTCGACGGGCGTGGCTGAACCACCGAAATTGGATCGGACGCCGGGAAGGTGTCTTCGAGCGCCTCCTCTAATGATTGTTCCTTTCGGCGCTCTTGTTCCGTCTCATCGGACTCGATCCGACGTCGGGATTCGTTCATTTATTCCTCCTCCTTTGGACTGAGATGTCAGGTCAAGACGGCAGCGAAACGAAGCCGTGCTCGACCAGAAAGACAATGATCATTCCAATGACGACGGCGACCAATCCGAAGCCGAGTACATAGCGGACGTTGTGACCGGTTACGCCCTGGCGGGCCTCTACAGTCGTGCGCTCGACCTCACGGTCGCTTTGCATTCCACGGGGCAAGTCCGCAGCCGGCTGACGAGTTTCAAGGTTTGCCATGGCACTCTCTTGTTCGCTCATTTCACTTATCATTCATTTCTTATTCATTTATTCATTCGTTTATTTCACCTGCTTTCGCGAACTCGGGTCCGATCCGGCGGGTTCCCGTCGCGACGTTTCGAACAGGAACCACAGACGTCTCTCCGCGCCATCAATGATGGTTTCAAGCATGCTCGTCGTCGCCACGTCCTCGCACTCATCAGCGATCTCGTGGGCCTTGCGCAATTCGACGATAAGTTTTTTATGGTCGGTAATCAGCTCGGCCACCATCTCCGGTGCCGGAACGAAATCCTGCTCATTTTCCGACAGCGTGGCGAGCCTTGCGATGTGGCCGATGGAGCGGACCGTGGTGCCACCGACCTTGCGCACACGCTCGGCGAGATCGTCAACTGTCGCAAAGATCTGCTGCGCCTGCTCATCGAACATCAAATGGTAATCACGGAAGTGTTGCCCGCTGGCATGCCAATGGAAGTTTTTCGTTTTTACATAGAGCAGGAAGGTATCCGCCAGCACGGTATTCAAAGCCGCGCTGACCTGCTGCGTTGCGTGGTGCGGGAGATGGTTCGGAGTGTCGAGGTCGGGCGCGACTTTGCTGCGCATCTTCTCGTCCGACCGAGGTTTGTCGTCTACTCGCGTTTTCTCGTCCATGGCACCCTCGCGCAAAGTTCAACATGCAAAGATTTCGTGCGCCCCGGTCCCCCGGGCCTACGCAAAGAGGGAACGTCCCCTGCCGATTTTCGTTCCGCGGAAAAGTTCCCCAAGAGGATGCCCATTGCGCCGACTTGCCGCACGGCCACGAAGCGGCTCTTCCTTCAGCTTAGGTCCACAACGACCTTGATGTCGTCTTGCTGCGGCACCAGGGCATCGGTCCAATGATCGAGCGGCACTCGCCGCGTGATCATTCGTTCGAGCCAGCCACGATCTGCACCGGCCAGCGCATCCGCCGCCGCTTGATAGTGTTTGCGGTTGGCATTCACCGACCCGAACAGGACCTCATTGCCAAGTACCATGGTTCGGTTCACGTTTCCGAGGTCGAGAGGAAGGGCCTTTCCCGGATTGGAAATCCCGGTCAAACACATGATCCCGCCGGGAGCGGTGCGGCCGATCAGCTGCCGGATCAATTGAGGCGCGCCCGTGCATTCCATGATGATGTCCGGATCAAGTCCATCGATGTCGGCTATTTTGGTGTGATAGGTTCCACCGAGGTCGTGAACGAGGCGGCCTTTGAGGCCGCCCTCATTGTGGTCGAGGACGTGCAGTTCAAGATCGCGTTGATGGCCCATCAAGGCCGCGAGCAGTCCTACCGGCCCGGCACCGGTGACCAGCAGAGTCTGCGGCTTCCATTCGCGTGTCCGGGCGCCGAATTCGGGTCACGTGATCCCAGGCCTTCGCCAGGATGCTCGCGGGCTCCAATAAAACGCCGAGCGCGCCGAGGGCGGGGTCGACCCGGACCGCAAACTCCGGCTCGAGGCGAAATAATTCGGCTCCATAGCCGTTGCGGTCCTTGATGCCGCGCTCCGTGTAACGACCGTTGCGACACATATCCCACTCTCCTGCCGCGCAGGCGGGGCAAGGTACGGGATCCGGCCGACGTACGATCCCAACAACGAAATCGCCGGGAGCAACCCCACACCCGGCTGGCGCGCTCTCGACCCGGCCAAACGATTCGTGCCCGAGAATTAGACGCGTCTGGCCAGGAGGCGCCCAGCCGTAATGCCCCTCAACAATATCTCGATCCGTGCCGCAGATGCCGAGCGCCACCGCATGCACCAATAAAGCCCCTTCGGAACTCGGCGGCTCGGCAACTTCCTCGACCTTTGCCGAACCTTGCCGTCCCGGCTCGACCGTCATTGCACGCATCGTATTATCCGCAGCTGTCGTTCGGCCGAAAAAAGGATGCTGGTCCCCCCATCCACCTTCAACGCGAGAGCCTTCAGGAAGGGGCCGGACTTGGGAAATTCGTGGGGCTTAGCAGCCGCTGGTCAGCGTATTGGAGCGCACTGCGCGATGCTCGACGAAACGGCGAAACTCGGCCATCGTGCCGAGGGGCGTGCCGCAGTTATGACAAGTTACACTTTGGCGGTCATCCGCCGGGTATTTAACCGCTTGCTTGTGGCAATTCGGGCAGGTGAACTCACGCGGCAACTTTTGCATGAACTGATCCAGCATCGCATTCCTCAATGTTGAGCTTGGACAAGGCAAGAGGTACGCATTCGAACTTGGCGTTCGTTGTCCGTGCAGCATCTTTGCCGCAATGCGACAACCGTTAAAGCGGTTAAAGGTTCCGGTTCCCGGTGCCGCCGCTACCGGTGGAACTTCCCCGATCCCGATGCGTTTTCAGCAGGTTGGAATTCTGGCAACGTTCCTGGCCGGAGGCGGAGGAGGCGATGATGAATGCGTGGACAAGGTTTGACGACTTGCAAGGCGATCTGCAATCTTTGCGAAATGACGTAGCCAAGCTGATCCAGGAAATCCCTTCCGCGGCTGCTGACATCCGGGACGATTCGCTGCGCGCAATACGAGAGCGCGTCAACCGAATGCAGAAGGATATTGATGGATCGCTTTCCCAAATCGCCGCTCATGGGCGAGAAGCGGCTCAGGCCGTTAACAAAATGACCGAGCCAGTCGCTCACGAACTCGAAGACCTTCTTCATTCTCATCCCTTTGCGACGATCGCTCTTGCCGTCGGGGTAGGTTGGTTTTTGGGGGCGACATGGAAACGATAGTGCGGCCCCCGGATGAGCATGGCGAAGCTTCACACAATGGTGAAGTATAACTGCTTTTAGGCGGAGCGCTGCTGGTTAGGCGTTGTTCGGAAGTGTCTCAATCCAATGTCACCGCCCGTACAAGCGGGTGATCCAGTAACCACCGGGTTTTTTCTAGAGTGTTTAACCGCTTCGCCAGGGGTTACTGGATGCCCGCTTTCGCGAGATACTCAGTTAGGTTCTTCATATCTGGAATATTTCTTCCCAACGGGCCGGGTCCCGATTTAACGCCAATTCGTGATCATCGTCGCAACCTGCAAGTTCCAGGAACGATTAGGTGAACCTCGCGTTTTTCCGACGGTTCACAACCATAAAGGGCTTGCCAAATGAGAAAGCTTTTATTCGGCTCGGCTGCCGTAGCGGCCTTGCTCATCGGTGGTGGTCTGGCCTCTGCGCAGACGACGAGCGGCCAGGGACCGAATGCCCAGAAGTCAGAACACAGCCAACCGGCGCAAGCCGGCCGCGGACAAGGCGCGCAGGGCGCCGCTCAGCATGAAAGTTCCGGCAATGCCGGAACGCAGCGCGGTGCGCACAACGAAAAATCAGGAGCTAACGCGCAAGGCGGACAGGGCCAGTTCGGCCAGGCGCGGGCGGAAGATCGCAAGAATGCGGGTGAAAATGGAAAGCAGGCTGACCGCAAGAATGCACGAGAGGACCACGGCAGCGCGAAAGAAAATCATAGCGGGACCGCAGAGAATTGGCGCAATGGCGGGGAGAATCGACGCACGACTGCGGAGAATCCCCGGAATGAAGGCCAGAATGGGAGCACTCGGCAGAACGCCGGCACCGCAACCCGCGAAGGCGGAAAAGGTTCAGCCCAGGCCAACACCGGACACGGGAGCAGCACAAGTGTCTCGCTGAGCACCGAACAGCGCGGCAAGATTTGCACGGCCATTCTGGGTGAGCACATTCAGCCTGCCCGTAACGTGAATTTCCAAGTCAGAGTGGGAACCGTAATCCCTTCGAGTGTGGTCATTCACCCGCTTCCGACCGAAATCGTCGCCATCGAGCCGGCGTGGAGCGGGTATGAGTTCTTCTTGGTGGGGTCGGAAATCGTCATCGTTGATCCGGGCGCACTTCGCATCATCGCGGTGTTGCCTGCTTGATCCCCGTCCCGCTTCGTTATCAATTAAGGGGACGCCGACGCGTCCCCTTTTTACGTACGTGAAGTTAGTTTCAATTTCCTTGTGTTTTATTCTTCTTATGTTTTACCGCGCCACTTCGATAGCACACGCCGCCGGCGCATGGATTGGGGATGCGGTCCGGATTTATGAACGATGTATTGATGCATTCGCCGTTCTGGAGGGCTTGATATTCTCCCCCGCACTTTCTTGCCTTCGAGGCCGCCGCGAAAGATGGTTGTGCGGAGCTCGCCACGAGTCCGGCCACGCTTGTGAGCAGCACGAGCGATGAAATTGTCGTTTTCGCAAACATGATGGTCTCTCCTGCTGGACTGCGCGGCGCTTTGGCCACGCAATGCCACGCGTATCCGATGGTCGGACGGCCGTATGTGAACAGGTTCACATAGGCGGGTGCTGTTCTGCGGTTGACAGTCCGGCAGGTTGGGAAGACGTCCCGCGCTTCTCAGCCGGTCCGTCAGGTGTTGCCCAGGTAAGCGGGTTTTGCGGTGATTTACAGGGCTATGCGTGCCGTTGCTCGGCGATTACCGGGGCGCCCCATGTGCCGTGCGCAAGCAAGCGGATGCGGCTTTGTTGACCATAAGGGCCCTGCTCCGGGCATCGACAGGCGCAATAGACCATGCCAAAATCTTTGTGAGGCACGGCTCCTTAAGGAATGATCCGCCTTGTCTCTTGTCGGCTAACTGGCGGTTTTCCATGCGGTTTCATCCACTGCGGCGGTGGCTTACAGTGTTGGTTCTGTCGCTCGTGGCGATCCCTGCCGCCCGGCCGGTTTTCTCCCAATCCACCCCGTCCATTTCCGAAATATTCCAGGCGCGGCTTTCGGCCGTCGCCGCGGCCCTTGGTGATAATCCGCGATATAAGAAGTTGTCTCCGCAATACCGCGAAAGACTTACGGAATTCGTTGCCGGCAACATGCTTTTCGTGCTGGTCCACGAGCTTGCGCATGCCGCGGTAAGCGAGTTGGGATTGCCCGTGCTCGGCAAAGAGGAGGATGCCGCCGACGCTTTTGCGGCCACCCGGTTGATCGGCATCGGATCGATGGTCTCGAGTTGCGTCGTCACGGACGCGGCGGAAGGCTGGTTCATGGCAGATCGTCGCGACCAAGCGGAAGGCGACATGGTCCCTTACTACGATGAGCACGGCCTCAACCAGGTACGCGCGTATCAGATTGTGTGTTTCATCGTAGGATCGGACAAGGAAAAATTCCAGGATCTCGCCACCGAAACCAAACTCCCGCCGGAGCGTCAGGACAGTTGCGCAAAGGACTTCGAGCACGCGAGGGATTCCTGGAACCAGGTGCTCGAACCTCATCGGCGACATCCCGATCAGCCGCGAACGCAAATCGGCACGGTCTACGGCCCGGCCGAAGGCCGGCTCGGGGTCATCGCGGAAGGTGCGCGAGCAATTCATTTGTTGGAAATCGTGGCGCAGCAGGCGTCGGAGGCAATTGCTTGGCCCGCTCCGTTCACATTGGAGGGGCAAAGCTGCGGCTTCATCAATGCGCGTTGGGTCGCTGCGACGCGTAAGCTGACATTGTGCTACGAATTGGCCGCAGACTTTGCCGATCTTTTCCGTTCGTATGGTTCCAAGCAACTTGTAGCGAAGGACGGAAAAAGGGCGGCCCACGCCCGGCGATAACGGGAAGCGCATTTCATGCCGCCCGGGACGCGCATGCTGACAATCGATTCCGCGGCCTCGGTCGACTTCGAGACAATGGCCTCTAAGGCGCTGGCCTGGGACGACCGTCGTGTCGAGGCCAGACCTCAAGTTGGCGCATGGTCCTGAAAAGTTGCAGACTCGTCCGGACAAAAAGCAAACGAAAAAACCATGAGAACCAAGCGAGGAGCGATTTAAGCTGAACGCATAGCCCTCTCGCGTGCCGTCCTGTGGAATAGGCGATGACCGAGCTGAGCACGTTCCAAAGCGAAACCGGCGAACCTTCAAACGCGATCGCAGCCCTGCTGGCACACCCGCAGCTTCGCTCATTCATTGCCGGCCTTGATAAAGCCGCGCTGGAGGAATTTGAGGCAAGCCTGGGATGGTTTGGCATCCCGGCCGGTGCCGTCTTGTTTCGCCAGGGCGACATCGCATCCGATGTGTTTTTCGTCACGGCGGGCCGGCTCGGAGTGTGCGTCGATACCGGCCGGGGCGAGGAATTGTTCGCGCAGATCGTCCCCGGCGAGCCGGTCGGGGAAATGGCGATGATCTCGAACGAGCCCCGTTCGGCGACTGTCGTTGCGCTGCGCGCAACCGAACTGATCCGGGTTCCGATCCGCGAAGCCGAATGGCTAATGACCTCAAGCCCGGAGCTGATGAGGTATATGCTCCGACTCCTGGCGAACCGATTGATCAGCGCACGCCGGCCCCTGCTCAAGCGGCAAACCAAGGCGATAGCGGTTCTCCCGATCGAAGACGGGCTGATCGACACGGATTTTGGCGCCACGCTGCATCGGGAAATCAGCGCGTTGTCCGTCAAGGCCGGCATGTTGGATGGCCGCAGCAGCCACTTCACCAGCGAGGCGATCGAGGCCTTTGAGGCACAGCACGATGTTGTCCTCTATGTTGCGGACGACCGCTCCTCCCCGTGGAGCGCCCGCTGCCTGGGGCAGGCGGACCGAGTCATTTTTTTCGCCGCAGCAACGTGCGCACCCGACGAAGAGGCCGTTCGCAAGATCGCCGCGGCTCGGGCCATGCACCGAGCGGCGGATCTCGTCCTGCTGTCGCCCGCGGGAGCCGCCAGGGCCGATGGCGCAGGCTCATGGTTGGGCAGGTTCGAACCACAGGAGATCATCCATATACGGCGGGGGAGCGCCGCCGACTATGCTCGAGCTGCGCGCCTGGCGATGGGCCGTGCCGTGGGCGTCGTCTTTTCCGGCGGCGGGGCGCGCGCCTTCGCCCATATCGGTGTCATCCGCGCGCTTCACGCCGCACGCATCCCCATCGATCTGGTCGGCGGAACGAGCATGGGTGCGATCGTCGCCGCCACTACGGCCATGGCCGAAGATGCCGGACGTATCGGCGACATGTTCCATGATTTTTTTGTGCAGAACAAGCCGCTTAATGATTATACGCTGCCGCTCGTCTCGCTTTATCGAGGCCGCAACATGAGCAGGCTGTTGCGATTGGCATTCGCGGACCGCACGATCGAGAACCTGTGGAAAGGCCTGTTCTGCGTCTCGGCGAACCTGTCGACCGGGCAGGCTTGCATCCACCGCCGTGGCCTGGTTTGGCGCGCCGTGCGCGCCTCGGCGGCAATTCCCGGGATCGTGCCTCCGTCGGTGGAGGATGGAGAAGTGCTGGTTGACGGCGGGATCATGAACAATTTCCCGACTGACATCATGCGCGCGCTCGGCCGCGGACCCGTGATCGGAATTGATGTCGGGACCGACCTGTCATTGGCCGCCAAAGTTGCAGACATCGAAGAGAAGTCGCTGCTCTGGCAGCTTCGCAACCGGCGGTCCGGAATTCCCAGCATCATTGATATTCTGATGTGCTCCGGGACGGTCGGCAGCGAGGAGCAAAGACGGGCGAGCCGCGCCGCGGTCGACATCTTGATCCAGCCAAATCTTGGCGCGATCGGATCGCTGATGTTCGACCGTTTTCATGTTGCGATCGAGTGCGGCTACCGGGCGGCAATGGAAACGCTCGAACGCCTGGAGCGCACACCGACAGTCGCAGCGATATGGCCGCTGACAGACAAAACGATCTCTGCAGCTGGCGCTGTCCAAGTTGCTGCCGATCCCATTCAGGTAAAATAGAGCCGCTTTTTTTCCCGCGCCTTAGAAAATCGGCCCGAATGTGAAGGCGCTCACATACCGGCCGACCGATGCTGATTAAATTGCGGTCCATCCGGAGGCGCGGCGAACGCGCCCTGGCGCCGAACAGCATCGAAGGGACAGGCCATGAAACATCAGCTTTTCACCGGCTCGCTTGCGATCGGCCTCGCCGTCGCCGTCCTGTCAGTTCCGGCAGACGCGAATGCAGGCGTCCCCCTTCCCATCATTGCCAGTGCCGAAGCCTCAGCTTCACTTGCCCCGATGCTGGAGAACGTGCTCCCCTCCGTGGTCAGCATTCGCGTCAAGGTGCGGCCAACGGAGATGGCGCGCATGCCCGCGAAAGGCCGACGCGACCACCGGCCGGAGGTCGCTGCAAAGGGCTTGGAGATCCGCGTCGGCTCGGGCGTCGTCATCGATTCTGCGCGTGGGTACATCGTGACCAACAATCACGTGATCGATCGCGCCGAATCGATGACCGCGAAGTTGGCCGATGGGCGCGAGCTGGAAGCCATTCTCGTCGGCACGGATGCAGTGCCCGATATCGCCGTGATCAAGGTGGCACCCGAACGGCTGACCGCCATTCCACTCGGCGATTCCGGCCGCGTGAGGGTCGGAGACTTCGTCCTCGCCATCGGCAATCCATCGAACATTGGCGAGAGCGTGACGGCGGGGATCGCGAGCGGGCTGCATAGGCGGGGTCTCGGCATCGAGCAGTTCGAAGATTTCATCCAGACCGACGCCGCGATCTATCCCGGCAATTCTGGCGGCGCGCTCATCAATTTGCGCGGCGAGTTGATCGGCATCAGCACCGCCTATATCGGCGCCAGCAACACCAACCCGGGCCTGGGTTTTGCCGTCCCGGTAAACGTCGCGCGCAGCGTCGCAGAGCATCTCATTGCTTTCGGCAGCCCTCGGCGGGGCAAGTTCGGCATCACCTACCAAGATGCGGGGACAGCCGCGGTTCGCGACCTGAAGCCGGCATCACCGGCCGATAGTCCCGTCGTCGTCAAAGTCGAGACGGGATCGGCCGCGGAACGCGCGGGTCTCAAATCCGGTGATGTCGTGATCGAATTCGACGGCAGCGCGGTTCACGATGCCGACGATTTCGGAAATCGGATCGGGCTGTTGTGGAGCGGCGAGACCGCGAGGCTGTCGATCGTTCGGACCGGCAAAACGCGCACCATCTCGCTCACAATGCAGGACGACGACGCGCGTCGCATCACGGCCCGGGGTGCTGACCGATAACGACGCCAGGGGTGGAGGCATAAATCCGGTCGGTGCAAATGGAAACCTGCAAGCTGCCCCGTCCGCAGGGCGGCATCGAGCGATCGTCGAGTGGCGCTCGATGTTGACAACCATGTCAAACTCGACTTGTTTCGTTCCACATCGCGCTCGGGTACAACGGCCTCGATTGCGAGAATGCATTAAGGAGAAGACGTCATGCGTGTCACGAAATGTGTGCTCGCTCGGCCGATGCTAACGATTTTTGCGACGCTTGCGTTCGGCGGCACGCTCGCCGTGTGCATCGGAGATATGGGTGCCGCCTCGACCCTCAAGTCAAAGCGATGCATCAGTCGCTTCGAATTTGTTGAAAACGGGCCATGCGTCAACAATTCCTACATCAATACCGAGCGCCCCAACCCGTGCGGTAATGCGCTCTGCTACCGCAGCAGCCACAAGCATCGAAAGCACCATCTGCAGAACTCTTGACCGCTGCCGCGCGTCGTTTAATCGGCGCGCCATGTCGTCTGCTTCGCGCATGATCCCGCAAGGTTGCAGACTTTTCGGACAAGATCATGCGCAAAATCGATGATAATGGAGCGGGAGACGGTTCAAACTGAACGCATCCCGCTCTAGAATATGCGCCAAGCGGCGCAGCTTTCGTCAACGCGGCGCGGCACTCACGCAAGCGCCCCGCCCCCTCGCGCAAAAAGCACCGATCGCGCGCTCGTGTTGCCGGATCAATCGCCGGAGGGGCGTGGCGTCGGAGGGACGTCGCCTTCGCCAGCGCCCCCTTGCGCGATGTCGCCGCGAGGGCCGCGATGTCGACGGCGGCGGCGGTGCAGCGGAAACCGGTCGCCCTGGCCCTCGAATCCGTTCTGTCCGTACCCTTGATGGGCGGCAGGCGGTGGCGAAGGTGACTGACTCGGCGCAGCACCCGGCCCCGTGATGAAGGAGGGAAGACGTTCGACGTTGCTTTCGTCGGCCGCGGGCTGGGTCTGCGAATTTCTGGCCGAATTCTGCTGCTCGCGCGGATAAGCTTGCTGCTCGCGCGGCGCATAGAATTGGGCGTCCCGCGGCAAATAAGGTTGCGGATCGCGCGTACCGTAGGAAGGCTGCTCTCCCAGTCCGGGCTGCCCTGCGGCTTCGTCCTCGATCTCGTCGCCGCCATCGTCGCCGAGATCGATGCCGGTATCGCCGCGATAATAAGGCCCAGCCTGCCGGAACTGCTCCTGCGCGGCGGCAATCAGGCGGAAATAATGCTCCGCATGCTGAAAATAATTTTCCGCCGCCACCGGATCGCCCGAGGACTGCGCGTCTCGCGCGAGCTGGACATATTTTTCGGCGACATGCGATGCGGTCCCGCGAATTTTCACGTCAGGTCCGTTCGACTCTGTAGACGCGCGACAACGGATTATGGTTCTTGCGGTTTCGCCCCCGCATGCGTTTGTTCTGTCCGTTTCTCATGGCTTGCGTGTTGCCAACCTCAATTGCGGCGGCCAACGCCGCCTGCCGTTCACAAACAGTCATCCGTTCCGCAGGCCGGCATCCGCTCCTGCCCTCGTCCGAGGCGCACCGCAAAAGCGATGCGCGGCAGATGCCCGAACCAATTCCGATGATCGCAATTAAACCCATCCGCGACAGCGGCGCGGAATAGCCCACCTTCCATCACGATTGCCTACGGCGAAGCACCTGCAGCAAAGCGCTCGACCGATGAAGCATCCCCGTCCGCCTCGCTCAATTCCGAGCTCAGCCCCACCCAAATGTCGCTTGATCCTGCCAGCTCGATCCCAAGTCCGATTCTAAATCGCTCGATCCAAGACAGCTCGATGCTAGGCCTAATCCGCGCATTTCCGTCCCGAGCGGCACATCGGACCTTCGATCATGACGATGCTCCGATGATGGCGATGTCCGGTATCTATTCGCGCCGCCCGCCACGCCAGTCATGCTCCGGGCTTAATTTGCGACGCGATCTCTACTCAGGTCGATTCCGTACGTCAAACGTAGTCGTTCCGCTCCGATAATCCAAGCGATTTTTTGCGGTCTTTTTCGCCGCTCATATCCGCGCTGCGGTCATGGGTCGCGCATCGCTGTTACCGTCCGAGGCATTCCGGCGAGATCCGGGGCCTGCGCGATGCGGCCGAGTCCCGCAGCAGCAAACAAGCGGCAGACCGCATCGCACTGTCCGCGACCTATCTCAACGACAACGTGGCCGCCGGGAGACAAAAGCCGTTTCGTATCAGCGACAATAACGCGATATGCCGCAAGTCCATCGGGGCCGCCGTCCAGGGCCGAACGTGGATCGTAATCGCGCACGTCCGCCTCGAGGCCTGCGATGTCACCGCTGCGGATATAGGGCGGATTGGCAACGAGGAGATCGCAATTTCCACGCCAGAGCGGCGCCGAAGTCGCAGGCAACCGTAGCGGTTCGCCCGGCCCCGCCAAACGCATGGGCATTGAATTCGTGCCACGCTCAATGCCGCCGGGTCACGGTCGGTGCCGATCGCAAAAGCATTCGGCAGTTCGGAGAGCAGCGCGAGCATGATCGCACCGGAACCGGTGCCGAGATCGGCGATGCGCCAGGCGCGCGTCGCGCGGTCCGCAGCGATCTGCTGCCGCCAGCGTCCGTTTCAACCACCGTCTCGGTTTCCGGCCGCGGCACCAGCACGGCGGGCGACAGCGCGAGGCGCAAGCCCCAGAATTCCTTGACGCCAGTAATGCGGGCGACCGGCTCGCGCGCAAGCCGCCGTGCCGTGAGCGCCTCGATGCGGCCAAGCTCGGCATCATCGAGAGCGCGCGCGCTCTCGCGCACGAGGCCGCCATGATCGAGGCCGAGCGCGTGGGCGATGAGGAGGCGAGCGTCGAGATCGGGCGTGTCGACTCCGGCAGCCTTGAGCCTCCGCGCCAGTTCGCGCCGCGCATCGGAGATGCGGCGTCCAGCGCGATCCGCGGCCCCGCTCACGAAGCGGCCCCCTCCTGTATCGCCTCGGCGGCTGCCAGCAATGCCGCCTGATGATGGGTGACCAGCGTCCCGATGACCTCGTCGAGCGCCTCGCCGGCGATCACCTGCGGCAGCTTGTAGAGCGTGAGGTTGATGCGATGGTCGGTGACGCGGCCTTGCGGGAAATTGTAGGTGCGGATGCGCTCGGAGCGGTCGCCGCTGCCGACCTGCCCGCGCCGCGTCGGCCGCTCGCACGGCGTCGCGCCGTGCACGCTCGGCGTCGTAGAGCCTCGCGCGCAAGAGCGCCATGGCCTTGGCGCGATTGCGGTGCTGTGAGCGTTCCTCCTGCATCATCACGACGATCCCGGACGGGATATGCGTGATCCGCACCGCCGATTCGGTCTTGTTGACGTGCTGGCCGCCGGCGCCCCCGCGACCGCATGGTGTCGATGCGCAGATCGGTCGTCGTTGACCGCGACGTCGACGTCCTCGACCTCCGGCAGCACGGCGACGGTCGCGGCCGAGGTGTGGATCCGGCCCGAGGCCTCGGTATCGGGAACGCGCTGGACGCGGTGCACGCCGGACTCGAATTTGAGCTTGGGCAAATGCGCCGCGTCCGGCAATTTCGGCGATGATCTCCTTGAACCCGCCCTTGCGTCCCCTCACTGGCCGAGAGGATCTCGGTCTTCCATCCATGAGTAGCGGCGTAGCGCTCGTACATGCGGAAAAGATCGCCGGCGAACAGCGACGCCTCGTCGCCGCCGGTGCCGGCACGTATTTCGAGGATGACGCTGCGGTCGTCCATCGCGTCCTTCGGCATCAGCGCAAGCCTGATCTCGTGCTCGAGCGCTTGTCGCGCTTCGCTTCGACGAGCGGCCGTTCCTCGGCGGCGACGGTGCGCATCTCCGGTTCGGTCGCCGGATCGGCGATCAGATGCATCGAGGCCGGCCATTTCGGCGACGCGCGCCGCGATAGGCCCTCACCTTCTGCACCACAGGATCGATCTCGGCGAGCTCGCGGGTCAGCTTGACATACGTTTCGGAAGCAAGCTGGCCCGCGAGTTGGGCGGTGAGCGACGCGTGGCGCGCCAGCATGAGATCGAGCTTGCTCTCAGGAAGCATGACATGACGTTACAGCGGAATGCCTTCGGCCGCCGCGAAGGCCGACGAGCTGCGTCGCGGATCGATCGCGCTCCGTTCGCGCGCTCGATCAGCGAATTTACCACGCTTTGGCTTTGCCGGCATCGAGTTCGAGGGCCATCGCCTTGACCGGCCCGACCGCGGACGGCACCAGCGACAGGTTGCGGTATCCGAGCGCGATCAGGGCGAGCGCGCCGACCGTGCGCGACGCCATCTCGCCGCACAGCGTCACCGGCTTGTCGTGGGCGGCGGCTCGATCGGCGATGTCCTTGCAGCGCGCGCAGCATCGGCACGGACAATTCATCGAACCGTGCACTGACGCGGGGATTGCCGCGGTCGGCTGCGAACAGGAACTGAAACAGGTCGTTGCTGCCGACCGGACAGGAAGTCGGCGCGCTCCAGCAGTTCGTCGAGTTGGTAAAGCAGCGCCGGCACTTCGACCATGGTGCCGACCTCGACCCGGTCGGGCAGCTTGTGATTGTGCCGCCGCAGATAGGTCAGTTCGCGATCGACGAGGTCCTTGCGCGTCGTCGAATTCAGCGACCGTGGCGACCATCGGAAACATGAGCCGCAGCTCGCGCCCCGATGCGGCACGCAGCAGTGCCCGCAATCTGGCTGCGCAGCAGCGCCGGCCGGTCGAGGCCGAGCCTGATCGCGCGCCACCCCAGCGCGGGATTTTCCTCCTCGACGTTGCGCATGTAAGGCAGCACCTTGTCGCCGCCGATGTCGAGCGTCCGGAAGGTGACCGGCCGGCCGGCGGCGGCGTCGAGCACGGCGCGGTAGAGCGCAAGCTGCTCGCCGGTGCGCGGAAACTGCGCCGCCACCATGAATTGCAATCTCGGTGCGGAACAGGCCGATTCCCGGCGGCCCCGGTTTCGGCGATGTGCGGCAGGTCGACCAGGAGGCCGGCATTGAGGAACAGCGAGACTTCCTGGCCGTCCCTGGTCATGCAGGGCTTGTCGCGCAAGGCGAAATATTGCAGCTGCCGGCGCGCCCGCACTTCGCACCCGCTCGGCATAGGCGGCTTCGAGGTCGGGGGAGGGCCGGATGTGAATATCGCGCCCCCGCCGTCGACGATGATGGCATCGCCCGGATCGACGAGGCCGATCGCGTTGCTCACCTCGCCGACCGCGGCGATGCCGAGCGCGCGCGCGACGATGGCGACATGGGAGGTCGGCCCGCCTTCCTCCAGGACGAGGCCGCGCAGCCGCGTGCGATCGTAATCGAGCAGCGCCGCCGGTCCCATCGAGCGCGCCACGATGATGGCGTTCTCGGGCAGGTGCTCGCGCGACGGCGCGTGGTCGCGGCCGAGCAATTGGCGCATCAGGCGGTTGGCGAGGTCGTCGAGGTCATGCAGGCGTTCGCGCAGATAGGGATCGGTCTGGCGCAGCATGCGCGCGCGGGTGTCCGACTGCACGCGCTCGACGGCGGCCTCCGCGGTGAGGCCGGTCATGACCGCCTCTTCGAGCCTGTGCACCCAGCCGCGGTCATGGGCGAACATCCGGTAGGCTTCGAGCACGTCGCGGTGCTCGCCGCCTTCGGCAACGTCGCCGTGCTCCAGCATGGCGTCGAGATCGGCGCGCAGTGCCGTGATCGCGTGCTCCAGCCGCCTGCGCTCCTTGCGCAGGTCGTCGGCGATGAAATTGGTGATGACGACGCGCGGCTCGTGCAGCACCACGTGGCCGAGCGCGATGCCGTCGTTGAGCGCGGTCCCCTTGAGGCGCAGCGTGCGGCGGGCCGCCGGCTCGGCGCCGGGCGGTCGCCAGCGCCGACAGTTCGCCCGAGGCGATCATCTCCGCCAGCACCATGGCGGTGGTCTGCAGCGCCTCGACCTCTTCCTCCGAATAGGTCCGCCGCGCCCGGTTCTGCACCACCAGCACGCCGAGCGTATTGCCGGCGCGCAGGATCGGCACGCCGAGGAACGAGTGGTAGATTTCCTCGCCGGTCTCCGGCCGATAGGAGAAGGCCGGATGCGCCTGCGCGTCGGACAGGTTGATGGCGTTCGCCTCGCTCGCGACGAGGCCGACGAGGCCTTCGTCGGCGCGCATCACGGTGCGGTGGACGGCTTCCCGGTTGAGGCCCTCGGTGGCGTAGAGTTCAAGCGTGCCGTCGACCCGCAACACGTAGACGGAGCACACCTCCGCCACCATGTTGGCGGCGATCAGCACCACGATCTTGTCGAGGCGTTCCTGCGCGCTGACCGGCTCCGCCATGACTTCGCGGAGCCGGCGCAACAATACGCGCGGACCGCCCAGCGCGCCGCGCATGGCGTGTGGTCCTTCGGGCCCGAATTCAAAGTCGGGTATGCCCGTGGCCCGACTCATCCGTCTGGAGAGCAGCGCGCCTATCGGCGGAGCGCGCCTGATCTGTCACGGCTATACCGAAAGCCAACGCCGTGCGGCAAGCAAAACGCCATGTTGCGCCGCGCAAATTCTAGGGTTTGTCAAGGCCGTAGAGCGAATGCAGGGTTCGGACGGCAAGTTCGGTATAAGCGGCCTCGATGAGGAGCGAAAACTTGATCTCCGACGTGGTGATGGCGCGGATATTGATGCCGCGTTCGGCAAGTGCACGGAATGCCTTTGCCGCGACACCCGCATGGCTGCGCATGCCAACCCCGATCACCGAAACCTTCGCAACGTCGGTCGCGACGTCGAGGCGGGCATAGCCGATCTGCTTTTTTGCATCCGCGATCGTGCTCTTTGCGCGCTCGAAGTCCGCGGCCGGACGGTGAAAGTCAGGTCGGTCGTTGCGCCATCCGCGGAAACGTTCTGCACGATCATGTCGACATTGATCTCCGCGTCCGCGAGCGGCCCGAAGATATTGGCGGCGACGCCGGGCTTGTCCTCGACATTGCGGATCGAGATTTGCGCCTCGTCCTTGGAAAAGGCGATGCCGGTAACGACCTGCTGTTCCAAAATCTCCTCCTCATCGCAAATCAGCGTGCCGGGCGGGCTGCCATGCGGGTCGATTGTTTCCGGCTTGTCGAAGCTCGACCGCACGAAGATGCGCACCCGACGAACCATGCCGAGTTCCACCGAGCGGACCTGCAACACCTTTGCGCCGAGCGAGGCAAGTTCCAGCATTTCCTCGAACGCGATCCGTTCCAGCCGGCGCGCTTTGGGGACCACACGTGGATCGGTCGTGTAGACGCCGTCCACGTCGGTGTAGATGTCGCAGCGGTCGGCTCGGATCGCGGCGGCGACCGCGACCGCCGAAGTGTCGGAGCCGCCACGGCCCAGTGTCGTGACGCGGCTGGTGTCCCGGTGGAGGCCCTGGAACCCGGAGATCACGGGCACCTCGCCTCGCTCCTTGAACCGCTTGACAAGTTCGTCGCCATCGATGTCGAGGATGCGGGCCGAGGCATGGATTTCAGATGTGAGGATCGGCACTTGCCAGCCTTGCCAGGAGCGCGCCGGAATCCCGATTGCCTGAAGCGCGATGGCACATAGCCCGGAGGTCACCTGTTCACCCGATGCCACGACGGCGTCATATTCCCGGGCGTCGTGCAGGGCGGCGACTTCGCGGCACCAGCCGACCAGCCGGTCGGTCGTGCCGGACATTGCGGAGACGACGACAGCGACCTCGTGACCGGCATCCACCTCGCGCTTGACGTGCTGGGCAACATTGCGGATGCGCCCGATATCGGCGACCGAGGTCCCGCCGAACTTCATCACCAAACGAGCCATGGCCCCGTCCCCGTTCGTTCCACGCAGGCTCAACCGGGATTGATGCCGCGCATATTTGTTCGCCGTGGGACGTTACGGACCCAGAAACACCGGGCGGCAGTGCAAAATGGCGCGTATACATAACGGCGGCGGTGCCGAGCCGCAACCGCGGCCAGGGCAGATCGTTTTTTGCGGCAGGGCAATGAGCAACGAGGCGATCGGGACCCGTGCGACGATCGATCCTGCGGAGGTCGCCCGGTTTGCGCGTCTTGCCGACGAATGGTGGGACCCCGCCGGCGGCATGCGAATGCTGCATCGGTTCAACCCGGTCCGACTCGCCTATATCCGCGACAAGGCCTGCCGAAACTTCACGCGCAATGCGCGTCTGCCAAACTGCCTCGAAGGACTTCGCATCCTCGACATCGGCTGTGGCGGCGGCATTTTGAGCGAGCCGCTGGCGCGGCTTGGCGCCACGGTTGTGGGGGCCGATCCCTCCGCGGCCAACATCGCGGCCGCCGCAGCCCACGCTTCGGCAGGCGGCCTCTCGATCGATTACCGTGCGACTACCGCGGAAGCGCTGGCGGATGCCGGCGAACGCTTCGACGTGGTGCTGGCGATGGAAGTGGTCGAGCACGTGGCCGACGTAAACCTGTTCATGCGGCGCTGCGCCGACATGGTGAGGCCGAGCGGCATCTTGATCGCGGCGACGCTCAATCGCACGCTCAAGAGCTTCGTGTTGGCGATCGTCGGGGCCGAATACATTTTGGGCTGGCTGCCCCGCGGCACCCATCGGTGGGATCGCTTTATTACGCCGGATGAGCTTGAGGCCGCGATGGCCCGTCCGGGCTTACGCGTCACCGGTCGGGCCGGCGTGATCTACCGACCGCTGGCCGACTGCTGGCAGCTCTCATCCGATATGGACGTGAATTACATGCTGACGGCGGACAAAGCCCCCTCGAGCGCGTGACGGGGATGGTCGAGGCAGGTTGGCTCTGGTCCGGCTTCACCATCGTGGCCGCAGCAGCACAGACGGTGCGCAATGCTGCACAGCGCGAACTTACCGGCAAGCTCGGCATGGTCGGGGCGACCCTGGTCCGGTTCCTGTTCGGATGTCCGTTCGCGCTCGTCTTCCTTGTGGCCGCGAGGTCGACCGGAGCGGCGCTGCCGCAGCCGGGGCCGATTTTCTGGCCGTGGCTGCTCGACGGCGCGCTCGCGCAAATCCTCGCGACGGCGTTGATGCTCGTGGCCATGAGCGAGCGGTCCTTCGTCGTCGCCATCGCCTACATCAAGACGGAGCCGGTGCAGGTCGCGCTGTTCGGCCTCCTGTTTCTCGGCGACCCGGTGACGCCAGCGACGGCCATCGCCATCGCCACCGCAACGCTGGGCGTGGTTATGATTTCCGTCGCCGCTGGTCGCGGCAGGCGCAAGCAGCAGAACTCAGGTGGGGACGGCTCCCGGCTCCCCCGTTTCGCGTCGGGGTCCGGCAGGCCGGCCGTCGTCGGCCTGCTCTCGGGCGCCTGCTTTGCAATGTCCTCGATCGGTTATCGGGGTGCCATCATCAGTCTCGACGACCCCAATTATGTGATGGCAGCGACCTACACGATGGCTGCCGGCCTCTGTCTGCAGACGGTGCTGCTCTCGCTGTATCTCGGTTTGCGCAACCGCGCGGTGCTGGCGGCTCTTCGCGGCGCTTGGCGGCCATCCTTGTTCGCCGGGTTCGTGGGCGCGCTCGCCTCACAGTTCTGGTTCCTCGCCTTCGCCCTTACCAGCGCCGCCAATGTGCGCACGTTGGGTCTTGTTGAAGTGCTGTTCGCACAAGCCATTTCGCGTTTCGTGTTCCGGCAGCGCGCTTCGCCCGGCGAAATCTTCGGCATCGCCGCGATCGTCGCCGGCGTCGTGCTGCTGGTGTCGGCGAACTGACCCCTCCGGTGGGGAAGGCGCTCACGCCTCGTCGAGTGGGCAGCCCTTCGCGGCGCGAATTGCGCGCAACACCGCCTCCGGCTTCAGCGGCAATTCGGTGAGGCGCACGCCGATGGCGTCGTCGATCGCGTTAGCGATCGCGGGTGAGACGCCGAACGTGCCGGATTCGCCAAGCCCCTTGGCCCCGAACGGGCCATTGCCCTGCATTGCGTCCACGAGTTGGCCCTCGATGGGCGGAATGTCGTGGATGCCCGGGATTTTGTAATCGGCGAGCGACGCGTTGGTGACCTGCCCGGCATCGAATTCCATCTTCTCGTGCATCGTAAAGCCGAGCTGCATGATCGCGGCCCCACTGAGTTGCGTCGCGGCGATGGCGGGATTCAGCGGCGTTCCGGCGTCCGCGACATTCACCAGCCGCGTGATGCGGACATGGCCGGTCTCGGTGTCGACTTCGACTTCAGCCCCGGCGCCGCCTACCATCCAGAACGGCGTCACATTGGGCGAACCACCGTTCGCATCGGGCGACGCGTAGCTTGGAACATAAGAACCCGTGCCGATCACGTTCCCGGCCTGCATGCCGTAGCGCGTGCGAAAGATTTCCGATGCCGGGTAGTTGGTGCCGGGCGGCAGGCCGGCTTGCGCCGCCAGGGCGCGCAGCCGCTCCCGCGCGTCCTCGGCGGCGAGCCGCACCGCATTGCCCATGTGAAACGTCGAGCGCGACCCCAGCGTGCCCATGTCGTACGGCGTCACGTCGCTGTCCGGCAGCACGACACGGATCGTTTCCGCGGCGACATCGAGCACTTCGGCAACGATCAGCGCCATCGCCGTGACAGCGCCCTGGCCCATATCGACGGTGCCCATATGGAGGGCGGTGCTGCCATCCGCGCTGATATTGACGATGGCGACCGACGTGGTCGGCGAAATCGATGCCTTGAAACCGATGGCGATGCCGCGTCCGCGCCGCACCCCGCCGGTGCCGCGATCGAACGGCGCTTTCCAGTTCATGCGCGTGGCGACGGCATCCAACACTTGCGAGATCGCAGCATCGCGCATTTCCGTTCCGGTCGCCTGCGGGCGGCCCTCGTGCAAAATATTGCGCCGGCGGAACTCGAACGGATCGATGCCGAGTTCGCGGGCGAGGAGATCGGTGTGGCTCTCATAGGCCCACACGAGCTGCGGGATGCCAAAGCCGCGCAGGGCGCCCGCGGGCGGTCGGTTGGTGTACAGCTCGTAAGAATCGATCGAGACGTTGTCGATGTCATAAGGACCGGCCGCAGTGAACCCGGATTTCTGCGTCACCCGGGGCCCGATATCGGCATAGGCGCCGCCGTTCCAATAAACCTCGCAGGCGCGCGCGGTGATCCGGCCGTCGCGAGTGACCGCGCTCTTGATGCGGAACGTCGTCGGGTGCTTGGTGATGTGATAGAATTGCTCCTCCATGGTCACCGCAACCCGCACCGGGCGCCGCACCAGCAGCGCAAGCGCGGCCGCAAGCGCTTCGAGCTTGACGTAGACTTTCGCGCCGAAGCCCCCGCCCAGAAACGCAACCTTCACCCGCACGCGGTTCTCCGGCCAGCCCAGGAGACGCGCGATCTCCATGCGCACGAAGGACGGCGTCTGCGTCGAGGAATGCAGTGTGATGCCGGTGAGGGTCGGCTCCGCCAGCGAGACCAGTGGCTCGAACGGCAGATGCAGGCATTGCTGGGTACGGAACGTGTGTTCGATCACGCGGTCGGCCGTCGCGAAGGCCGCCTCGACATCGCCGCGGCGCAAATGGAAGTCGAGCGCGACATTGGTGTTGCGGCGGCCGACGAGATGCTTGAGATCGGCGAAGGTGCCGGCCGGCTTCAACTCGTCGTGCACGACGACATCGGGCGACATCGCTTCGACCTCGTCATAGACGGCGGCAAGCTCCTCGTAATCGGCCTCGATCAGCGCCGCAGCCTGTTCGGCGACATGCGGGTCCGCAGCGAGCACGGCGGCGACCGGCTCGCCGACATAGCGGACCTTGTCGAGCGCGAGGATCGGCTGGTCATGGAAGGCCGGACCGTAATAGGGCGACGGAATGAGTTTTTTGACATCCTCTCCTGTTACCACCCGCACGACGCCGGGCAGCGCCGCGGCTGCCGCAGTGTCGATCGCACGAATCCGTCCATGTGCGACGGCCGAGCGGAACAGTTTTGCATGCAGCATGCCGGGAAGGCGCAGGTTATGAGCATATTCGGTGCGTCCCGTTACCTTGGCGCGCGCCTCGAGACGGGGAATCGATCGGCCGATCTGCGCAGTCATGGTGCCGTTTTCCGCAGCATCGCCGTGACCATGGCGGACGGCATGCTGGCCTTGTCCACGTCAATAGGACCGCGGCATGCCGAGCACGTGCTCGGCGAGATAGCTCAGAATGAGGTTGGTCGAAATCGGCGCCACCTGATAGAGCCGGGTTTCGCGGAACTTGCGCTCGATGTCGTATTCCTCCGCAAAACCAAAGCCGCCATGGGTCTGCAGGCAGGCTTCGGCGGCGGCCCATGACGCCTCCGCCGCGAGAAGCTTCGCCATGTTGGCTTCGGCGCCGCAGTGGCGCCCCGCCTCGAACAATGCCGCCGCCTCGCGGACCATCAGCTCGGCGCCGCGCATCTGCGCATAAGCCTTGGCGATCGGGAACTGCAATGCCCTGGTTCTGCCCGATCGGACGGCCAAACACGATGCGGCTCTTCGCATAGGCGGTCGCCTTTTCGATGAACCATTTGGCGTCGCCGACGCACTCGGCGGCGATCAGGATGCGCTCCGCATTCATGCCGGAGAGAATGTAGCGGAAACCCTGCCCCTGCTCGCCGAGCAGGTTCGCGGCGGGCACGCGCACCTTATCGAAAAAAACCTGCGTCGTGGCATGGTTCATCATCGTGCGGATTGGCCGGATCGACATGCCGGCGGTCTTTGCCTCCCGCATATCGAGAATGAACACGGAAAGCCGCTGTGCGGTTCGTCCCTTGGCCTGTTCGCGCGGCGTCGTCCGGTGCGAGCAGCAGCATCAGGTCGGAATGCTCCGAGCGCGAGGTCCAGATTTTCTGTCCATTGACGACGTAATGATCGCCATCGCGGCGAGCAAAGGTCGAGATCGATGAGGTGTCGGTGCCGCTCGACGGCTCGGTGACCCCAAACGCCTGGAGCCGCAGCTCGCCCGGTCGCGATGGCCGGCAGATATTTTTGTTTCTGCTCGGCGCTGCCGTGACGAAGCAGCGCGCCCATGATGTACATCTGGGCGTGGCAGGCGGCCCCGTTGCAGCCGGCGTGCTGGATTTCTTCCAGGATCGCCCCCGCGGCAGACAGCGGCAGGCCCGAGCCGCCATGCTCCTCCGGGATCAGCGCCGACAGATACCCTGCCGCCGTGACCGCCTTGACGAACTCCGCAGGATAAGCGCGCTCGCGGTCGAGATGGCGCCAGTACTCGCCGGGAAATTGCGCGCACAGTTTTCGCACGCCCTCGCGAATTTCCTGGTAGGGCAACTCGGCTTCCGTGGCAGCGTCAAGGTCTGCCATTATGCCGTCTGCTGCGCGAGCACATGGCGGGCGATATCCACGCGCCGGCCGATCCAGATCGCCGGATCGGCGGCGGCGGCAGCGATGATCTTTTCATAGTAATAGGCACCGCGTGGATGGCCGAAGATATGGGCGTGCGCGGTGACATCAATCATGGCGATCTCTCCGGTCTCCTGGGCAATCGCGACATTCTCGGTAAAGGAATCGACCATCATGCGTGGCTGCGTGCCATACTTCATGAAGGCCATGTCGTTCACGTCGGTCGCGAGTGGAATGGCGACGATGCGGCTGTTGCCGAAGTTTTTAACGTAAGGCAAATCGTCGTCGAAGACGTCGCCATACCAGGCATAATCGGCTTCCGCGAGCAGGCGCGGCGTCTCCGGGCGCGAGGTCCCGCGCGGACTGAGCCAACCTTCGATCCGAGTGCCTGCCGCTGCTTCCAGAAGCTTCGTACAGCGGCGAATGTTGTCGCGTTCTTCGTCGTCGGAGAGAAGCGCGGGGATCACGTCCATGGCGTAGGAATGTGACGGCACTTCGTGCCCCGCAGCGGCGATCGCCTTCACCGCCTCTGGCGCGCGCTCGGCGATCGACGGCATTGACCATGACGCTGGCCTTGACGCTGTGCCGGTCGAGGCCGTCGAGCAGGCGATAAATACCCCGCTTCGGCCCGTAGGACGCCCATGAGATCGCCATGGTGTCGAGAACGCCCGGCGGCAGCGGGTTGCCCATCGGGCTGATGCCGGGCGCTTTGCCGTCCGACCATGCCTCAAGGCAGATATTGAAGACGACGGCGATCCGCTTGCCGCCGGGCCAGGTCCAGTTCACGGGATGTCTCATGGTCTGCGCTGTGGCACCGCGCGCTCTTGCACGAAGTCGACGGTCATAGCAGCACGGCGGAGAGGCGGCAAAGCCACGAGCTTATGCTGTCGGTACCTTGCCGCGGAGCCGGCGAAGTTAGTTTATCGGTGTCTAAATCGCCTCAAGGTGCTTCCCGCTCCGCTTCGAGCTCGCGAATGCGATCGTCATGCGGGCGATTTGCGCGTGCGTGGCGCGGGTTTCCTGCAACAAGGCGGTATGCGAGCCGTCGAGACCCATGACCATAGCTGTCAGAACGCTCATATCGTCGCGCAGGTTCGCGATTTCGGTCAGCACTCGCTCGATCCGGCGGGCGACGAAATCGATACCAGGCTCAACCACCCCAACCATCAAACCTTTTCCGATGGAAGCAAATCCGCTTAGAGCGGGATGCGTTCAGGTTGGATCGCTTCCCGCTCGAATTCTGTTTTGCGCAGCCGTCGCGGACTGCGCTCGACGACGGATGCGTGTTGATGTTGCGCATGATCTTGTCCGAAAAGTCTGTAACTTTACGGGATCATGCGCTACTTGGAACCCGTTTGCCTTGGGATGCAAAATGTAGCAACTGGAGCTTGATGATGCCAGAGTGGCCGGTTTGGCCGCGCCTCCGGCGCCGTGGTAACGACCGCCGTCCCGTTCCGGTGCAACACCGGGATCACGCCATATCAGCGGATCGCGCCCCATGAATATTGCCAATCCTGTCAGCCTGCGACCATGGCACGCGATCGTGCAGGACACGCTCAAGCGCAACGACGTGAGGCTCGTGACCTATGTCCCCGACAAGGTGTTCACGCCGCTGATCCGGGACCTGCATGCCGACTACGATTTCCTCACCTTGGCGACCGCGCGCGAGGAGGAGGCATTGGGCGTCATCACGGGAGCCTGGATGGGCGGCCGGCGTGGTGCCGTGCTGATGCAGACCAGCGGGTTCGGCACGGTTGCCAATGCGCTTGCTTCGCTCGTTGTGCCCTATCAAATTCCGGCGATCATGTTCGTGTCGGAACGAGGCACGCTCGGCGAATTCAATCTTGGCCAGGCTTTGGTCTGCCGCGCGATGCGGCCGATCCTCGAATTCCCTTGCCGTGCCGAGTCACACCATCACCCGGTATGACGAGCTCGAATTCATCGTCGACCGCTCAATCAAGCAGGCGGTGGCCACACAGACAGCTGTCGCCTTCATCCTGTCACCGTTGCTGACGGGTGGCAAAGTGTTCCAAGCCTGACCGGGTCACGCGAAATCGTCATGCCTTCTCCCAGTGCTTCCGCGAGCTACGACAACGCGAAAATCGTCAACCGCTTCGATCTAACGAAGCGGCTCGTTTCCCGACTGAAGCATGAGGAAGCCGTCATCGGCGGCATCGGCAACACCAATTTCGACCTCTGGTCCGCCGGGCACCGGCCACAGAATTTCTACATGCTGGGCAGCATGGGTCTCGCGATCCCGATCGCGCTCGGCGTCGCGCTGGCGCAGCCGCGCCGCCATGTCATTGCGCTGGAAGGCGACGGCTCGCTGCTGATGCAGCTCGGCTGCCTTGCCACGGTGGCCGCGCAAAAGCCCGCGAACCTCACCATGGTGATCATGGACAACGGGCTTTATCAGATCACCGGCGGCCAACGCACACCGGCGGCCGACACATCGGATTACGTCGCGCTTGCCCGCGCCGCCGGTATTGCCAACAGCGCTTGGGCCGCCGACGAGGAGGATTTCGACCGCCTGCTCGAACGATGCGTTAGCGGGCGGCCCGACCTTCATCGCTCTTCGTATCGACGACAAGCCGGGCGTCGGCACCACCGACCGCGATCCGGTGCAGATCCGCGAGCGCTTCATGCAGGGGCTTGGCGTGCGGCGACGGCTGTGAACTCCACGGCCAGCTGAAATTCGTCGCCGCCCAAGCCTTATCGGCCGCTACGGTGCGATAAAGGGCGCAGCTTCGCTGTCAAGAGTCGGCGGCGAGCTCCTCAAGATAAACGTCATACGCCCGGTCGTGCGAGCCTTCGTCATCGCTCGGAGCGATCCTGACATACTCGAAATCGCCGGGCTTGTTATCGATCCCGATTTTTGGCGGCGCGATCCATGAGGCAAACCGACCGGGCTCGCGCACCGGCTTCATCAGGCCGGCGATGAAATCTCCGTCCGCCGTTCGATGGCAGCCACTCATCGCGGCAGCGCTGCCAAGTTGCAGCGTCAACGAGGTCGCCCTGCGGCGTCACCCGAATTTCAGCGAAAGCGCCGATCTGACGATGGAACGCGGTGTGGGGCAGCCGCAACGAAAAAGCGACACCGGATTTCTCGATGACCTTGTTCCAGCGCCCGACGCCTTTAGCGCAGTCATTGGTGTAGTCGTCGCGCAGCCGCATGTTGAGCGCGGTCAGCGCCGGCTCCTCGACCCGCTCGATCCTTCCATCCTGCAGCATCAGCACCGGATAAGTCGCTTTTTCCAGCCGATGGTCGTCGTCGATTCGGTTCTCGTGGAAACGACCCTTCAGGCTCCGGATTGAACATGCTCGCCGCATTGGTCGAAATTTCGGAGCCGAACAAATCCAGCGATAGCGAGTAATGGAGGTTCAGTTTCTTTTGCAATGTCGGCAGGTCGATTACGCCGAGCGAACGCACGCGCGCGACGTCGGTGGGGTCGCCGATCCCCGCGTCCCGCATCGCCTCGCAGGTCCGCTGGATGACGCGCGTGACGCCGGTCTCGCCGACGAACATATGGTGCGCTTCCTCGGTCAGCATGAAGCGGCAGGTGCGCGACAGCGGGTCGAAGCCGGACTGGGCAAGGCTCTCGAGCTGCATCTTGCCGTCGCGATCGGTGAACGTGGTGAACATGAAGAAGGAGAGCCAGTCGGGGGTCGCCTCGTTGAAGGCGCCGAGCATGCGTGGGGCCTCGTCGCTGCCGGAGCGACGGCGCAGCAACTCCTGCGCTTCTTCCCGCCCGTCGCGGCCGAAATACTTGTGCAGCAAGTAAACCATCGCCCACAGGTGGCGGCCTTCCTCGACATTGACCTGGAACAGGTTGCGCATGTCATAGAGCGACGGCGCGGTTTGCCCGAGATGCCGCTGCTGCTCGACCGAGGCCGGCTCGGTATCCCCCTGGATCACGATCAGCCGGCGCAGCATGGCGCGGTATTCGCCCGGCACCTCCTGCCACGCCGGCTCGCCAAGATGGCGTCCGAATGCGATCTTGCGGTCGGCCTCTCGGGGCGCCAGCAGAATGCCCCAGCGATACTCCGGCATGCGCACATAGTCGAATTTTGCCCAACCGTTGGGGTCTACCGAGACGGCGGTACGCAGATAAACCAGTGCCTCCTGGAAGCCCTCCGGCCCCATGCTGCGCCACCAATCGAGATAGCCCGGATGCCAGCTTTCCAGCGCGCGCAGGATGCGCTTATCGTCGGTCAGGCCGACATTGTTGGGAATCCGGCTCGAATAATCGACATTCGTGAAATCCATAGGCCGCTCCTGTCATGTCCGCCGCACGTCGAATTCGGGTTTACGGCCGCTGCCATAAAGCGGCAGGGCGCCCGCTGCTCCGGTGGCGTTGTCGCGTTGAAAAATCCAATTCTGCCAGGCGCTGAGACGCCCAAAAATCTTCGTCTCCATGGTCTCCGGACCCCCGAAGCGAAGATTGGCCTCAAGTCCGGTAAGCGCGTCGGGCGAGAAGCTCGCGCGCTCCTCCAGAAAAACGCGGATCTCGTCCTCCCAATCGAGGCCATCAAGCGCGCGCGTCACCAACCCGAGCGCGCTCCGCCGTCTCCGCATCGAGCGTCTCGCCGACCATGGCGGTTGCAGCATCAACCGCGCCGTGGTCGCCGAGGAAGCGGGTCTGCAAGCGACAAAGGCCGTTGGCCATTGCCAGCATGCCGGAGAGATTGACTTTTCCGAGCATCAGCGCGGCCGGGGACCGGTTGTTGCTGTCACGCGTACCGATCAGCATCCAGGAACGGTCGGCGGCGAACACGATCTCGGCAAGAGCGCCGGCAAAGCATGAGTCCGGCTCGATCAGCACGACCAGGGAGCGTGCGGTCAGGTCGATGCGCTTGAGCACGCGACGCCATTTGAGACGGATTTCGTGCGCCAGCCAGTGATCGGCTTGGTCGTCGAGGAACAAATCATAGGCCAGCACCGCGCGCGGATCGCCCTCGGACTCGAACAGAATGGCGGCGACCTCCGCCTCGTTGAAGCGGATGTCGAGGATGGCGTCGTCCAATTCACGCGCGAGTTGCAGCGGCCAGAAAGAGGCCCCCTCGGCGACCATCGCTCCACCATCCGATCCAGGGGGCCGATCGGGACCGCGGAGCGTAACGGTCGCCAGCCTGCGGCCGCGGTCGAAACGAACATGGACATATTCGTAATCGCGCCGATCCGTTTCGACACGGCATTGCAGCGGGGTGAGCGCGATCCCGCTGTGATCCTCTCTGGGAACGCCGGCCGATCCTGCCGCTTCGGACCGGCCCGGCACCGGCCGTTCCGCAAAGGCGCTGGCACGCTCCGCCACCGCCGCCTCCAGTCGCGAAGCGGCGACGATTTCGTCCACAAGCCCCATTCGAGGGCGCGGCGGCCCTTGACGCCCTCTTCGGTCGGTGCAGAACATATCGGCCCGGTCACGCCGCACCTTGCGCTTGTCAATGACGCGGGTGAGACCTCCGGTACCGGGCAGCACCGCCAGCAACGGCACCTCCGGCAACGACACCGACGCGGACCCATCATCAACCAGCACGATGTGGTCCGCAGCAAGCGCAAGCTCGTAACCTCCGCCAGCGGCAGTCCCGTTGATGACGCAAATCGTGCGCACGCCGGAACAGGCGCTCGATCTCCTCGATGGCATTGCGCGTCTCGTTGGTGAACTTGCAGAAATTGACCTTGTGCGCGTGATCGACACTGCCCAGCATGCGGATATTGGCGCCGGCGCAGAAGACGCGCGGCTTGCCGGAGCGCAGCAGCACGGCCCGGACCTCGGGATGCTCGAAGCGTATGCGCTCGAATGCATCCGCCAGCTCGATATCGACACTGAGATCGTAGGAATTGAGCTTCAGGTCATAACCGTCGAACAGGCCGCCCTTTTCATCGACATCCATCACGAGGGTCGCGACGGCGCCCGAGACCTCGATCCACCAATGCCGGTAATGCGCAGGCGCGGTGGCAAAATTGATCCGCTTATGGCCGTTCGCAGAAGCGGGAGGCGCCATCAGAGGTTTCCGGTGTTATAGTTCATACGGAGTTGAGCAGACTCACCCGCATATATGCATTATAATTCCATGTCTGCAATTTGGTTCAGCTGCATTGCCGACGCGCGGGCGACGCATCGAGCGGCAGCTTGGAATGAATGGATGCAGCAACGGCAATTCGGCCAAAGGCTTGCGCGCCTTTGCCCTTAAGCCATTTGTATCAAGAGAGGCGGTCCGGGTGGCGGGGAGCGTCACATGGATCCGCGATAAGGAATACCGCAGCGATCTGCGGGTTCTGTTCACTCGATGCGGCCAACCCTTAAATCCAGGGACGCGCAATCCGCAACAGCCGCGCGAAGCTTTGGTCGACGTGTTCGCCGGATGTATCCAGTTCGGCTTCGGCCCGCGAATAATCGTCGCGGCGGGCCTCCAGGATGGCGATCAGATCGGTCATCGCCTCCCGGTTCTGCGCCATGGGGCGGAAATCGCCCTGCGCGATCACCCGGCTCATATGCTCGTCCGGCCGCGCCTTGACCCAGATCGTGTGCGTGCGCCGCAGCAGCAGCGCATAGGTCTCCGGGTCCGAGACGATGCCGCCGCCGGTCGCGACGATGACGTGCTGATGTTGCGCGACGATGTGCTCCAGGCAGGCGCGCTCATGGCGGCGAAAGGTGCCGACCCCAGATATTTCGATCAACATTGCGACGCTGGCGCCATATTCCTGCTCGACCACCTTGTCAGAGTTCCAGGAATGGGAAACCAAGATGATCGGCGAGACGGCGGCCAAGGGTGGATTTCCCCGCCCCGCGCAGCCCGACAAGCGCAATTCGACTGTCGCGATCACCAGCGCCTTGGGTGAGCTGGCGTTCGATCGCGTGGGCAAGCGCAGGAAGTTCGCTCGGCGGCATCCGCGCCAACAGGTCGA
This sequence comes from uncultured Alphaproteobacteria bacterium, assembly GCA_963844635.1. GTDB lineage: Bacteria > Pseudomonadota > Alphaproteobacteria > Rhizobiales > Xanthobacteraceae > JAJPKK01. The sequence goes on along the minus strand of CAWJPD010000002.1, from coordinate 505,096 downwards.
TCATCGCATTGATAGCGGTCGAACGTTCGCCGCTCCGCGGCATCAGTTCAATGGTGGCGACATCGATGGCATCGGCAATGGCTTTGAGCACGATCACCGAAGGATTGGCGCGCCCACTCTCGATCTGCGCCAGGTAGCGCTCGGAAATGCCGGCATCCGTTGCTAGCCGCCGTCGCGTGACACCGCGCTTGGCCCGCCCAAGCCGGACCAGCCGGCCGATCTCCGCAGCGAACGCATTTGGCGCGTCGGCGATACGAGGCGTCGCGGTCTTGTTGGCGCGCCCGGTCTTCGGCTCGGTCAGATGGCACCTCAAACTAGCACGTGGCAGAACATTCGGGCGCTGCGGAACTTGCGATCACTCTGCAGTCAGGAGTTCATGACACAACCGATTGACCGGAAGGAGCCTCGGCGCGCAGTTTGAAGCGCTGGATTTTTCCGGTCGATGTTTTAGGCAGTTCGCTGCGGAACTCGATCCAGCGCGGCGCCTTGTACGGCGCAAGCACCTTTCGGCAATGCTCCCGCAACAGTTCGGCACCGATATTGTCGGCCGCCGATTTGCGCACCACAAAGGCCTTCGGCTTTATGAGCTGATCCTCATCTGGCCACCCCACCACGGCCGCTTCTAGCACGCCGGGATGGCTCAGCAGCGCTTCCTCCACCTCGAACGGCGACACGTAGATGCCGCCGACCTTGAGCATGTCGTCTCGCCGCCCGCAATAAACATAGCAGCCATCTGCATCCTCGATGTACTTGTCACCGCTGCGCGTCCATTCCCCGAGAAATGTCGAGCGGGACTGTTCGCGATTGTTCCAGTACATGACGGCGCTCGTCGGTCCGCGCACCTGCAGTTCGCCCATTTCTCCCCGCGGCACGACGGCACCGGCATCGTCGATGAGCCGCATGTCATAGCCCGGCACCGGTACCCCGCTGGCGCCGTAGCGTACTTCGCCGCGGCAATTCGATAGAAAAACATGCAACATCTCGGTCGTGCCGAGACCGTCTATGATGTCGATACCGAAGCGGTCGCGCCAGCGCCGCGCGACACCGGTCGGCAGCGCCTCGCCGGCCGAAAGGCACGTTCGCAGGTGCAGTTCCGATGGTGCCGGCGCCGCCGGGCTGGCGAGAAAAGCAGCATAGAACGTCGGTACCGCGAACATCACCGAGACGGGATACCGGCGAAGCAATTCGGCAACGGTGTCCGGTGTCGGCCGGCTGGGCATCAGGATTGTCGAGGCCCGGCCGCGAGCGGCAGGGACATCGAATTGCCGAGGCCATAGGCGAAAAACAGCTTGGCGACGGAGAAGACGACATCGGACTCCGTCAGTCCCACGATCGCATTGCCGTAGAGATCGGCTGTCAGCCGCGGACTGGCATGGACATGCACCGCGGCTTTGGGTTTTCCGGTCGAACCGGACGTGTAGAGCCAGAAGCAGATGTCGTCTCTGGTCGTGGGTGCGGTCACGTCCGGTCCGGATGTCGCCGCCAACAGGTCTTCGAGGCAGGCATGGCCCTTGCCTGGGGGGCCGGAAACGACGAGATGCCGCAAGTGGGGTCCCTGTTCGAGCATCCCGGCGAAACGCGGCAGCAACTCTTCCGAGACGACCGCCACTCTTGCGCGGCTATCGGCGAGCATGAGGCGGTAGTCGGCATCGGTCAGAAGCGTGCTCACCGGCACGGCAACGGCACCCGCCTTGACCGTGCCGAGGAAGGCCGTCGGCCAATCGATCGTGTCCGTGAGACAGAGCAGCACGCGCTGTTCGGGGGCGACGCCGAGCGCCGTCACGACACGGGCGAACCGTGACACCCGATCCGCGAGCTGGCCGAAAGTCCAGGTGCCGCGCGAATCGATATAGGCGGGCTTGCCGGCGCGGCCGGCGGCAAGATTGCGCCCGATCATGTCCGCGGCGAAATTGTAGTGGCGCGGGATCGTGTTGCCCGGATTGCCGTTCATCGCGGACGGTTGATCGGCACTCATAGCCCAATCATCGCAAAGAGCTGCGGACTGACGATTGCCGCGGCGGGCGCTGCCTTCCGCACGAAAGCCGAGTAACCAGAGCGGGATGGTTCAGCTTGATCGCCTCCCGCCCGGTTACCTTTGGTGTGGCGCATGACCTTGTTCGAAAAATCTGCAACTTCTCGGGGTCGTGCGCTCGGACGCAATCGGCGGCTTTACTGCACGGCCGGTTGCAAGCCCTTTTCGCGGATGACGCGCGCCGCCTCCGGGAACTCGAAATACGCCATCAGACCTTTTGCGGCGTCAGCCTGTTTGGCACCGGAAGGGATGGCCGCCGAGAACACGATCTTCGCCTGCAAATCCGGCGGCAGCGGACCGACGAGTTCGACTCCCTTGACCGGCATCAGCTCGGTCAGCTGCTGGATGGCGATTTCGGCCTCACCATTGGCGGCGGCGGCGCCAACCGGCCCGCTCTGGACGACGATAAGCTTGCTCTTCATCTGGTCGGCAATGCCGAGGCGTCCGAGCACGCTCAGGAAATAGTTGCCGCTTTGCGCCCGGCTGTGAGCGACCGATTTCGCGGCCAGCAGTGTTCTCTTGAGAGCATCATCCGAACTGATGTCCGGCTTCGGCGCCCCCGCCTTCACCGCGAGACCGACACCGGAGATGAAGAGATCGACGCGTGAGCCGGCCTTTCCCTCCTTCACCAGTTCGTCGATCGCCTCCGGCCCGGCGATGACGAGGTCGGGCGGGGAGCCGCTTCTTACCTTCGCCTGCATCGCTGGCGCGCCGTCATAGCTGAGCATGACCTTGTTGCCGCTCGCCTTTTCATACATCGGTATCAACGTGCTCATGACGAACGTCGTCGGAGCGTTGGTCGAGACGGTAACATCGGCAGCTGCGGCGGCATCGATCGCGAATATCGCGCCGACAGAAGCCGCGAGCGCTGCGGCAGCGATTGTCAATTGGATTTTCATGGCATCGTCTCCTTGTGCCTCCCACCGAAAGCCGCACGCTACCACACCCGCCGCCCAGTACGCCTGCCCTGCTCGCGTTGTGATGCTTTCGATCCCGAGGGGGGGCCGACGACGTCCTCGTGCGGGGCTCCCGCGAAAACAACTGCTCCAACACTCGGCGGAAATCAGCGGCTTTGGTCAGGCGCAAGGCCCTGCAACCGATTGGGTTATTTTCGCTGGTATCCTTTACCTCGGGGACGGGTGATGCCGCAGCGACGGAAGGGGCTTGGCCTCACAATACCGGCGACAAAAGGCTGCGCTCGCGGATGCCTTGGGCGACGAGCTGTGCGGTGGCGGTCTCGATGCCGCGCTCGAGTTCGGCAAAGAAGGCATTACGCTCATGATCGGGGGGGATCGGATCGAGCACCTCGACCCGGATCGTGCCCGGGAACCGCATTCCCTTGCGACGTGGCCAGAATAGGCCCGAATTGAGTGCCACCGGCACACAGGCAACATGGCACGCCGAATACAGGTGGGCGACACCGACCTTGTAGCGCGGTTCGGCGCCCGGTGACCGGCGCGTGCCTTCAGGGAAGATCACGATCTGGCGGCCGGCGGCGACAGCCTGCGCGGCACGAACCATCAGCGCGTCAAGCGCGGTCTTGCCGGCCGCGCGGTCGACCGGGATCATCCCGGCGCGCCATGCGTACCAGCCAAAAAATGGGATCCACATCAGCTCGCGCTTGATGATGAAGGCGGGGTTGGCAAGCACCGTCACGAGGGCAAAGGTTTCCCAGATCGACTGGTGCTTGGCGGCAATGATGACGCCCCCGGCCGGAATCTTATCGAGCCCCTCCCAGGCAACGTCGATCCGGCACAGCACGCGCAAGAGCCAAAGCGTGGTGCGTCCCCATAGGCGGGCCATGCCGAGCGCGCCCCAAGGCGGCATGACGAGGGTCGGGATTGCGGCGATGCAGCAGGACCGCAAGGTTCAGGTAAAAGGCAATGTTGAACAGGATCGACCGCAGGGCGATCACGGCAAACGGGCTCGGCCTTGGCAAGGGATCATATCTTGGCGGGTACGCGAAACGCCGTTTCCGTCGCACGAACCGGCTGGTCGAAACCGATACGCGCCGCCGCGTAGATGTATTTCAGATATTCGGAGACGATGAGTTTCGTGCCCCCGGCGGAAGACCACCACGGTTCGCTGCGCTGGTGTTGAGTTACCACTGGATAAGGGATGAGCGTCACCCCGGGCAAGCGATGGCCAATCTCCAGCAACGCGCGCGGCATGTGATAGCTCGACGTGACGATGACGAGAGAATGGAAGCCGCGATCGAGCGCCCACTGGCGCGTCTCGACGGCGTTGCCGATCGTGTTCACCGCGCTATAGCCGAGATCGACGCAGCACACGAACCAGTGCTCGCGTTCGGGCAGGAGGTGCTCGATCTCCGCAGGCCTGGTGGCCGGAGAGACACCGGTGATCAGAAGGCGCTGCCCACGCCCCGATGCCAGAAGCTCGACCGCATCGCTTATTCGCGAGGCACCGCCGGTCAGAGCGACGATACCATCGGCCATGTCATCGAGCGGCATCTCCTTGCTGGCGACCTGCAAGGCGAACCAAAGAAAGCCGCCGGCGAACACCGCGGCCGCGGCGAGGGGCAGCGAAAGTGCAATCCCAAGCAGCCTGAGCTGAGATAAAGACTTCCGTCGTCTAACGAATGTCCACACCCATTGCGCCAGTCTCGTCGGACGCTGCCGTCATGGTGAGCCGCCAGGTATTTTATAGGATATTACCAATTTTGGCGACGGAATGGCAGCCTCTTTCGCTCACCCGATTTGCCTTAACGTCCGCATAACGACAAACCGAGAGGTTAGCGCCGTCATGAGCGCGATCAGCACGACCTCGCCACCGATGGCGAAGTAGCCAAGCCACCCGATGGAATAGGAGCCGAACAGCGCCATATCTGGCTTTCCCCAGGAGAGGCCGGCAAACAAGTCGCTGATCGGGCCGGCAAGCGCGAACAGCGCCATCGCCGCGCCGCCCCCGATCGCTCCGCCCTTGAGGCCGAGGCCGAGGAAGTGGCGCTGAAATTGGCTGGCAATATAGGCTTCCTTGGCGCCCACGAGATTGCAGCACCTCGATGATCGGCCGGTTGCTTGCCATGGCGCCGCGGGTCGCGAAAGCGACCGACAGGATGGTGGCCGCGAGCACCAGCGCGAAAATCGCGAGCACCGCCCGCGACGAAGGCCGCTCGCCATTCGGCGCATGCGGTCGATCCAGCCGCGATGGTCGTCGAGGCTCGCGCCGGGAACTTCGCTGGCGAGCGCCTGGCGCAATGCGCCGTTTCCGGGGTCGCCCGGCACCGCCCTGACGGCGATCATCCGCGGCACCGGCAATTCGTCGAGCGAAAGGCCGGGCCCGAGCCACGGCTCGAGCAGCCGCTCCGATTCCTCGCTCGAATAGATGCGGACCTCGGCGATCCCGGCGGTGGCGCGGGCGATCGCCTGCCGCCCGGCGACTTCAACGCTCGATATCGCGGCCGCGCGGTCGGGCGCACCTGGATGGTCATTTCGCGGGCGATGTCCGACTGCCATTGGCCGGCCGTGCCGATCATCATGGCGACGCCGCCGCTGGTCATCGCAGCGAGGAACGTCATGATCGCCACCACGGCGGCGAGCGCGTTGCCGGCGATCGAGTCCCTCGGAACGATCGCGGCGCGTCCGAGCGCAGCCCGCCGGCCGAGTGCCGCGGCTCGGCGCCCCAGCGCGGGCTGGCTGCGCTGCACTGCCGTCGCCGGACTAGTCATAGACATGGATGCGGCCGTCATGGAGCACGAGGCGCCGGGCATCGTACTGGTCCATCAAGGCAATGTCATGTGTAGCGATCACCACCGAGGTCCCGGACTTGTTCAGCTCGATGAACAGCCGCAGCAGACGCTGCGCCAATTGCGGATCGACGTTGCCGGTCGGCTCGTCCGCGAGCAGCAGTTGCGGCCGGGCGATCACCGCCCGGGCGATGGCGGCGCGCTGCTTTTCGCCGCCCGAGAGCACCGGCGGCAGCGACCACATGCGGTCGCCAAGTCCGACCCAGCTCAACAGTTCCGTCACCTCGTCGTAATAGCTTCTCCTCGCGACGGCCGAGCACGCGCAGCGGCAGCGCGACATTGTCGAATGTGGTCAAGTGGTCGAGCAGCCGGAAGTCCTGGAAGACGATGCCGATACGCCGCCGCAACACGGCAAGCGAATCGGCGCTCAAGTGCCGCGGTATCATGGTCGAACAACGTGATCAGCCCGCGCGTCGGCCGCAGCGACAGGAACAGCAGGCGCAACAGCGAAGTCTTGCCCGCGCCCGAGGGTCCGCTGAGGAACTGGAACGAGTGCGGCGCAATACGAAACGTCAGGTCGCGCAGAATTTCCGGGCCAAGCCCATAGCGCAATCCGACGTTCTCGAATTGAATCACGCCGCTTCTCCGAATCAGGCCGAGATGCGCGGACGACGCCGAACGCTCGGATTGATAGACCGAATCTTTCCCTGTCCACCTGCGCGCCCCCCTGGGCACCCGCGAAAATAACTGCTCCGGTACTTTCGACTGAATCTGCACCTGGTGCGGCGGACTGCCGTACGAAATATTCAGTTGTTTTCGCGGGTGCCCTTCTTAGCCGGTCCGTGCTGGGTGCCCGCGGTGCGGGTGCCTGCCGCCGAGACTCCAGGCCTATGGTTTCCGGATCGTTAACGGACGAATGCTAAGCTCGTTTTCAGGTTCGGCAGCGTCCCGATATGTTGATCGTCTGTTCCAGATGCACGACCGGCTATGACGTGCGGCCGCAGGCGCTTGGCGCTGCCGGACGCAAGGTGAGGTGCACGCGATGCGGCGCTGAATGGATCGCTTTGCCGTCCGCAATCCCGCTGCCGCCCGGCAGGATCGAAGCGCGACCCGAAGCCCCCGTCCCAGTGCCCGGCACGCAGGTTCGCGATGCGGATGAGACGGTCCGCCCCGAGACCGGAGGACCTCCGGCTGAAGGGTCGGAAGCAGGCGTCGCGGCCGTTATCGCCGAAGCCGGTGACAATCGGAGGGCAAGCGAAGCGGCATCTTCCGTGCTGCCTGCCCTGTCATCGCCGCCGATTTCGCCTTCCCCATACGCCAAGGACGGGGAAAAGAAACACGATATTGAATTCGGCGGCGGCAAGGCGGATGCGCCGAAGTTTGCGGCGGACCAACCACCTGCAGATCCGGCTTATACCGATGCTCATCACGGTGGAATTATTGGCTCTGCTCGTGCTTATCGTGTGGCGCACCGAGGTCGTTCGCATCGCACCGGCAACGGCTGCCATATTTCGTACGCTCGGATTGCCCGTAAATCTGCGTAGTCTCGTCTTTTCGGAGTTGCATGCGGAAAAGAGGTCGAGGGCAGCGCAACGATGTTTGTGGTCGAAGGCATGATCGAGAATCACACGGCTGCCCAAGTCGCCGTGCCTCGATTGCGGTTTGCGCTGCGCAACGCGGCGGCCAGGGAACTGCTGTCGTGGACTATGCCGCCCGACCAAAGCCGGCTCGGCCCGGGCGAGGTCCTGCGGTTTCGCTCACGACTGGCTTCGCCGCCGCCCGATGGCAGCGAAATCTTGGTACGGTTCGTGACCCGTCGCGACTTTGTCGAGCAAGGAAGCTGAGATGGCGCGCATCCTGGTCGCGGAAGACGAGGCATCTCTGCGAGATCAGATCGTGCGAACGCTCGAGGCGCGGGGCAATGAGGTGGCCGCGGCGAACGACGGTGGCGGAGCCCTTGATTCCTTGATGCGCGAGGAGGGCCGGTTCGACCTTCTGCTCGCCGACATCAAGATGCCCGTCATGGACGGCATCGCCTTGGCGCTGGCTGCCGCGCGCGACTTCCCGGCCGTCGCTATTTTGCTGATGACCGGCTTTGCCGATCAGCGCGAACGCGCCTGCGGCCTCGACCGGCTGATTTGCGGCGTGATCGCCAAACCATTCACGCAAACGGAGCTTTTCCGGGCAGTCGATGCCGCGCTGATGACAAAGCCCGTCGGGTGATTGTTCCGGCCGACAGGTCTTGCACGAAAGCAGTGCGAGCGTGGCTGCAGCGGCGCGTCGGGAGCGGCCGGCCAGCCTCTTTCGCGCGCGGCGTCCAGAATCGATAACGGCTTGCCTTGCGGGTCGCGGAATGCTGCAACCTCGCTCTTATCGCGCCGAGGGCCGCGTCCATGGCGAAGGAGCGCGCGCCAGCATGTCTCATCGGCCGTTTATCGTCGGCGATCCTCATGGCTAGCCGGGTGTTCATCAGCTTCCGCAGCGCCGACGCGCCGGAAATGGGATGCCGGCTGTGCGACAGCCTCGTTCACTCCTTCCACTACGAATGCCTGCTGATGAACGAGGAACGCTCTTCGGTGTCCGGGTACCCCGCAGAGCGCGAGGACAGCATTGCGGCATGCGACGCCTTCATCGCCATGATCGGTCCCGGATGGCTCATGCGCTATGACGAGCGCGGGCGACCCGGCCTATTCCATCGCGATGACTACGTACGCAAGGATATCGCGGCAGCGCTCGAACGCGACGTGCCCATCCTCGCGGTACTGGTCGAAGACACGGCAATGCCGCCGGCATCGCGGCTTCCCGCCGATCTGTTGCTGCTCGCCTATCAATCGGCGGCGGTGTTGCGCCTGAGAAGCTTCGATCAGGACGTTGCCAAAATTGTCGCAGAGTTGTGCCGTCTTGCACCGCCACATTGAAGCGAAGCGAGCGAGAGACCCCTCTCGGTTGTCCTTGGTTTTGCGCATGACCTTGGTCCGAAAACTCCGCAAATTTTCGGGATCATGCGTTACTTCTCCGGGCGGTGCCGGCGGGCCATCGTGAGCGTAAGGTCCCACGCATTGCGAATGTTGACGACGGCTAATAGCAAAAGCGCCCCTGCCAGCGCCGTCAGCCCAAAATCCTTTTCCAGATAGATCGACACGGCCGCCGCGAACAGTGCGAGGTAGCAGATCCCGGGTAACAAGCCGTAGGCAAAGTAGTCCTCCAGATCGTTCGTGAGGTCGGTGCGCACGACCTGGACCGTGATGTAGGTCGAGATGATCGCACCAACCAAGGCGATGGCGCCCACAAAAGCGGCGAAGAATCGGGCCTGTTGCGACGGCACCAGAGCGACGGCCGATAAGAAAAAAACGGTGCTGAAATGGATGACGACGGGGCTCATGAACGTGCGCGTCGCCCACTGGCGTTCTTCAGTCAGGTAACCGGCACCGAGCGAGACGGCAACGAAAAGCAAGGCGAGCAAGGTCGCCCCTGCGGTTCCTATCAGCACGTAGAAGTCGTGCCATTCTTTCAACGCTTCGACGGCCCACATAAGCTATTCCACGTGCTTCCACGGCATCGACGACACACTGGTATTGCCGACTTCGATGCGATCGGGCCATCTGTTACCGCCTTGGAGACGCGCGGTTCCAGAATTCGTCGAAGTCCCTGGTATCGAAGAAGGCGATTGCTTTGACGATCTGTGCGTCCTTCATTTGAAGATAGCAGGAATACGTATTATGATAATGTTTACCGTCTCTCACCGTGGCTTCGGCATCGAACAGGACTATGACAGTATCGCCATCGGCGTAGATGCCGTGGACGGTTGGAATCAGCGGCGTCGACATTCGGGCATTAAACGGATTGATGACCTCGTCAAGAAATTCTTTTTTGCTGTGATAAGTCTTGGACAACGGAGATGATCCCACAATGGTCCATTCTGCATCGTGGGCCAGAAGCTCGAAAGGACCACCGGTTTCGCTTTTCCAACGATCGAAGCTCGCTTGAACGAGGGCCTTGTTTCCATTCTCCGTGGTCAAATCACGGGCCAAAACAGCACCTCTCACATCGCAGTTTGGCAGTTTTCAATCCGCGCCGTCGGCTGATAGGTTCAGCCGTGGAATGGGATATTCGCTGTCGGACTTCTAGAAATCCGCCGGGTTCGCCTGCGGAATATCGTAGTCGAACAAATGCTGGTTGTTCTCGGCGCAAATATTTTCGGCGAACTCGTGCTGTGCGCGGCGGAAGCGGCGCATTCCCGTCCACGGCTGATAGAAGCTGTCCGGATCCTCGACCGTGAAGGTCGCCTCCATCATCTTGCCGTCGTCGATGATTTTCCAGCGCTCGACGACGTGCAGTTTTTCGGTATGCGGCGTGCGGTACACGTCCACGGGCAACCTGTCGTTCTGGCCAATCGTATCGACGACCAGCGTATCCCCCTCATAGTGGCCGACCAACTCGCCGTACCATGACGGCTTCGGATTGGCGGTATGCGGCACGTCCATGTAGACGCGGCGGATCTGCTCGCTGTGGATGATCCACACCTCCTTCGGTGTCTGCAGGAAGTAGACCGGGTTTGGGCCGCCATTGCCCATGAAACCGGGCACGCCATTTGGCATGCAGCTCGATCCCCAGGTGAAGGCGACTTTGCCGGCCAGCACTTCATCATTATCCTTCTTCATCCGCTCCTTCACCCACGGTTTCAGGTTTGGATTGCTGAGATCGGCGATCCGAAAGGTAGGCTGCTTGCCGACCCCATTGGGCGTGAACGGGTGCGCCGGATCCTGGGTAACGGGCGGAATTTGACCCGGGACCGCTTCGAAAAACGGGCCGCCGCCGTTCAGTCCCACCCAGCCGACATCGTGCGATGAAAAATCCGGCGGCGCCTCCTTTTGCTGCGCCAGCACCGCAGGCGCCGGAGCCGCCGCCGCAAGACACAATACCAAGCCGCCGGAAACCAGCTTTGCGATCGATGTAACCGACATGTTTGCTTTTCCTTCCGCCAGGGTCGCCGGAACCGGCGTCGCCGCCGCGCGGCTGTTCGCGAATTTCATGCACAGGGGATACGGACACGCCGGATTCCACAGTACTGGTTCCCGGACCGGGAAAGCAACGCCCCGCGGGCATTGCTGCGGCCGCCGGATTGATCGTGAAGCACGGGCCGACGGTCAGGTTTTGGCCCATGTGTACAATTGCACGAACCCTTGACCTACACACCTAAAAAGTGTATCTTTCATATTAATGCAATCTTAAGTTATAGCGGCTTCATTGCCCCCCTCCACATCGGCGTACGTCCCCGACATCGCAATGGTCCGAAGTCCTCAGGAATATAACCCTGCGACAGGCCGGGATTTCGGCGGCCTTCGTCGCCGGCCTTGCCGGCGGCTTTCTCATTGGACTCACGATCAAGGGACCGTCTGTGCTCGCGCAGGAGCAAGGGCCCGCATCGGCGACACAGGTCGACACGCCACCGCCACAGCCGCAACAGCCCCGGCTCCCCGCCGAAGTTTTACGTGTAATTGACGGCGATACTTTTGAGGCGCGTGTTCACGTCTGGCCGGGAATCGACATCACGACGAAGGTTCGCCTGCGGGGCATCGACGCGCCGGAGCTCAGGGCGCGTTGCCCGTTGGAAAAAACCAAAGCCGAAGCCGCGCGCGACGCTTTGCGCGACCTGCTGGCGCCCGGGACAATCAGCGTCTATGCAGTTTCGCTCGACAAGTATGGCGGACGGGTGGTCGCCGATGCGAGCACCCGCGAAAGCACGAGTGTTTCAGCCGAACTTCTGCGACGCGGCATGGCGCGCAGCTACAAAGGCGGTCACCGCGACGGCTGGTGCGGCGACACGCCGTGACCGTCGCGCCGGTCGTTTTCCGGCAACGGCTCCGAGGCGACCGGGCAGGTGCCGTATAGCTGACGGCGGGATGCGCCTCCAGTTGGTCTTCTTTGATTTTGCGCATGATCTTGTCCGAAAAGTCTGCAACTTTTCGGGATCATTCGCCTCACGCGACGGCGTCGATCGCCCGGGCTGCCGCGCGGCTTTCAGTGACCTCGCAGTAATAGCCTTCGAGGGCCCTTGCACGATCCTCGCCGGTGTGGCTCGACAGGACGCGTTTGCGCGCCGCCATCGCAATATCGCGCCGGCGCTCTTCGGGCAGGTCGCACAGAATCGCGGTGACCTGTTCGGGGCGGTCGACGACCAGAATTTCCCGCCCCGGCGCGAAGAACGTCTCCAATCCGCTCCAGCGGTCGCTGACGATCGGCACGCCACAGGCCGCCGCCTCGAAAAGCCGCACGCTTGGCGAATAACCTGCTGAGACCATCTCCGCCCGGGTGACGCTCAGCGTGAAACGCTGCCCGCAATAGAAGGCGGGATGCTCGTGAGGAGGGAGATGTTCGATTCGTTCGACGTTCGATGGCCAGTCGATGTCCAGCGGGTATTGCGAACCGGCCACCACCATCGCCTGCTCCGGCGATTGCCGCGCTGGTTCGAGCATCAGCCGATCGAGCGCAGGCTGACGGTCGGCGCTGTAGGTGCCGAGATAGCCGAAGTCCCACGTCCGTTCGAGATCGAGCGGGCGGTGCAGTTCGGGATCGACCGAGCAATAGAGCGGACGCGCCCGTGGACTGCCATATTGACTTTCGATCAACTCGAGGATCGGGCCCCCGGTGAATGAGAGATAGAGATCGAAGCGGGGGATCAACGGCGCCGCAAGATAGCCGTTGGCACCGGACGCAAGCGCCGCCAGCGTAACCGGTGTGTCGATGTCATAGAAGGCAGTGACGCCGCTGGCGTGCGTCGTGACCCACCCCGCGACCGCGACGCCGTCGGGGACGTAGGAGCCGAGCATCACGAGGTCGGCCGTCGCGATCCGCCGGTCGAAACAGCGTGATAACTCATTCAGCGATTGATAGAGATGGGTTTCGCAATAAGGGAAATCGTCGATATCGCGATGCTCGCGATACCAGGGACAATCGCGTTCGAGAAAGGTGATGCGGTGCCCGCGCGCGGCGAGCCCCTTCACCAGGGCGCGATAAGTCGTCGCGTGACCATTGCCCCATGACGAGGTGATGGAGAGGCCAGCAATGACAATATCGAGCGTCGTCGCGCCATCGCCCTTCATGCGGCAACCTCTCCGCTGCGATTTTCTGCCGCCAATGCGTGTTCGACTTCGAGCGCGCGCCGCGTATAGGTGTGGTCTGCCAGCACCCTCGCGCGCGCAGCCCGACCAATGCCGTTGGCGCGCGCGGGCGTGAGCGCTGCGACGATGTCGGCGACCTCCGCCCCGGAGCTTGCGACGAGAATCTCCTCCCCGGGGTCAAGAAACATCTCAATGCCCTGCCAAGCGTCGCTGATGATGCAGCTGGCGCAGCCTGCCGCCTCGAAGATTCGCGTCGGTGGCGAAAAGCCGTAGCGGGCCATGCTGGCCCGGTTTACGTTCAAGGCCGCGACGGAGGAGGAAAACAGCGAATTGTGCTCGGCGGTGCCGACATGTCCCAAGAGGCCGACGTTTGCGGGCAGCGAACGGGTCTCCCACCCGGCCCCGCCAAGCAGGAAAGACTTGTCGGGCCGCAGTGCCGCCGGCGTGAAAAAGAATTCCTCGATCCGCACCTCACGGTCGGGCAACCGGTTCGCGAGCAGACTGAGATCGCACCTATGACGCTGCTGCGCCGGCACGGAGTAATGCGTGTCCGGATCGAGCGCGTTGTAGATCGGAACACAGCGCCGCGCCCCGAAGGACTGATAGGCATTTATGACCGGCTGACCGCCGCCATAGGTAAAGACGACATCATAACGAAGGACCGCCCGGCGCAGCGGATGAACGGGATTGCTGCTCATTCCGTCAAGCGTCGCCGGAGCATCCACATCCCAATAGGCGACAATCGTGCCCGGCCTTGCCGCATCGGGCACCGCGGCTTCGAGTTCGTCATCGAAGATCCCTATTCCGCTCGCCTTGACGAGCAGGTCGGCCCGTTGTGCCGCCTGTTCGAGTGCACGCATCCACCCGTCCGGCGTCGCCGGGTAGACGACGACTTCGGCCCAGTCGGGGTCAGGAATGTCGCGATGTCGCTGGCGATCGAAAGCATCCGGCTCGTAAAAGGTCACCACATGGCCTCGCGCGGCCAGCGCGCGCAGCAACCCACGGTAATAGGTGGCCGCCCCGTTCCAGTAGCACGAGACGAGGCTTGATCCGAAAAAGCAGACCCTCATGACGCCAATGCCTGTCGTGAGACCGAGGACGTGTCGCCGCGCCGCGTGTCAAGGCGTTGCAGAATGGCCAAAAGTTCGTCGGCGCGGTGCGCACAGCTATGACGGGCATGAATGGCCGCAAGGCCGCGTTCGCTCAATTCCGCTGCCGCCGCGGGTTCGTGAAGCAGCAGGCGCAAGGCAGACGACATTTCGCTGCCGTTCGCGACGGACAGATAGCTTCCAGCAGGAAACAGCTTTTCGACATCCCGCCAGGGTGCGCAGACCAGCGGGATCCCGCAGGCCAGCGCCTCGAAGACACGAATGGTCGGAATGCCGGGGAGTGCCTCGACATAGGGTCGGCGCGGGATATGCACGGTGAGGCGGGCGCGCCCGTAAGTTGCGGGGGCAAGATGGTTCGGGAGCCATCCGCCGTAGGCGATCTCGCATTGGTTCAGCAGGTCGCGCACATCTTGAGGATAACGGACGCCGAAAATTCTCGCCTTCAGGCTGCATTTTGCCACGGGGTCGAGAAGATATTCCTGTATTTCCTTGCTACGCTCTCCGTCACCCCAATTGCCGATCCAGATCAGATCGTCTTCCCGAGTCCCCGACATCGGCCGAAACAGTGCAAGATCGGCGGCCTCGTGCCAGGTGAAGGCCTGATGTCCCCAGCCGCGCCGAACGTAGACTTCGCGCAGCACTTCGCCGAACGCAAGGACGGCATCGAAGGCCTCGATATCAAGGCGAGCGAGATCATCGGCGCTCGTGACCGCCCGATGATGCGTGTCATGGAATAGAAGGCGAAACTGTCCGCCGGCGCGCCGTCTTCGACCAAGGTTGGAGATGATTTCGGGCGAAGTCCACTCATGGGCGACGACCACATCGGCGCCCGCGAGCGCCTCGTCGAAGTCGAGCTCCGATCCGCGATAGCGACGCAGGATGATCCCCGGCACCAGGATTTCGGCGACAGGCAGCGCCGCCGAACCTGGGGCCTCCGCGAGCGCATTCGTCAGGCTCCAGCCGTCGATTGGCTCGTAGACCACGACCGCGTGGCCGCGGCGCAGAAGCTCCCGCGAGATGCCGCGCAGGAAATGGGCGTTGCCGTGATTCCAGCACGAGGTGAACGAGTGATAAAACAGAACGAACTTCATGCCGGCACCATCGGCGCGCGGTCCGGCAGAGCACCGGCGCGCGGTGCCAAGAGCGCTTGGTAAAGCTCGAAGTAAGAGCGCGCGGTCGCCTCGACCGAATAGCGCCGCGCGCGCCTTCTCGCCGCCTCGGCGAGTTTTCGCCGCAACGTCGCATCCTGGCACACGCGATCAAGCGCGCCGGCAACATCGCCTGCATCGCGTGGATCGACGAATAATGCGGCGCCATCCCACAATTCGCGCAAGCTCGGAATGTCCGCGAGCACAAGCGCACAATCGGCGCTTGCCGCTTCCAGGATGGCAAGCCCGAACGGTTCGTATCGCGCCGGTGAAACGAAAACCCCGGCGCGCTCCATGTGCTCGCGCACCTCCTCCCGCGATAATCCGCCCAGGAATGTAAGACCGCGACCACACGATCCGGCGGCAGCGGACGCGTGCGCGTCAAATCCCCTGACCGGCCCCGCAACGCAGATCGGCCAACGCACGTTCGGCGCCGCTTCGGCGAGCGCGGCGACGTTCTTGGCTTCATCCCAAAATCGACCCGCAGCCAGGATAAATTCTTCCTTGGGTTGGCTCCGACCGGAGCGGGCAATGCCATTGTGGATCACCAAGCCGCGCGTCGGCGGCCAATACAGTGCCTCGATCTCGGCCGCAAAAGCTTTGGTCGGAGCTACCCATTGCCCTTTGGCCAGCGCAGCTCCGACGTTTTCGATGTAGGCCCGCCATTCTGGGGTATCCGGGTCACCCCCGCGACAAGACCGCCACCATGACCACACGCAAGAATGCGCGGTGATCAGGACCGGCGCATCCCAATCGGCAAGTGCCTCGCGGAAGCCGTTGACATGCACGATGTCGGGCCTGCGGCGCCGCGCCAGGGCGCCCAGCACCTCGCAACTGCGGGCGAAGTCGCGGCCCGCAGGATCTTGCCATTCAAGGGCAAGGTCCGTGACCTCGATATTGATACCAGGATAAGCCCGCATGGCATCGCGCTGGGCCGGCATCGGTTGCGGACCCAGCACGACGAGATCGACCTGGCAGCCAGTCTGTGTGAGTTGCTGCGCAAGTTCGGTTGCAAAGGTCCATAAGCCGCCGATGGCATCGGTGGTCATCAACACACGAAAATTGCGCGCCGGCGCATTCAACGCGCCAACTCCCGCATGACGGCGGGATTGATTTCGAGATCGCTGATCGGCAGCGGTCGTTGATCCTGAATGTCGCTGAACTTATCGAACCGGGCTAGATAATGGGCGTGGGCGCGATCCCAGGCAAAATCATCCGGTTCGCCCCACAGCTTGCGGTAATCCGGCGTGCCCGGATACGGAAACAGCGGAACCGGATCGTTCGCCCAAATCCCGAACTCTTGCATTCGCGCGCGCCATTGCTGCACGACGTCGTCATCGTCCTCGGCCATTTCGATAAGATTGGCCTGCACGAACGGGATGTGGCGCCGCGCTTCGATAAGCCGGTCTCCAAGTGCAGCGGTATCGAGTCGGCATCGCTTGTCGAGCGCCTCGCGGCCTGCCGGCGTCAGGCTTTCCACTCCGGCCTCGACCGAGACGCAGCCGGCGCGGCCGAGCAGTTCGAGCGCCTGCGGTTTCCACAGATCGATCCGCGTCTGGATGCCGAACTTGATGCCGAGGCCGACGAGGCCTTGCAGCAACGCCTCATTGGGCAAAAAAATCTCGTCGATGAAATAGACGTAATCGACGCCGTGGCGCTCGCGTAAGATTTGAACCTCCGCGATCACCGCATCTGCTGCGCGCCGCCGATAATGGTTGCGGAAATTCTCCTTGGCGCAAAAGGTGCAGCTGTAAGGACACCCGCGCGAAGCTTCGACCTCGGCGCCAGGGCCGACCGGGGCGGCCTCGAAACGATGGTGATGGTGGTGATGGCGCGAGACCATTTCGTCCGGCCACGAGAGCGGTGCGAGGTCGACGAACTTTGCCGCGCGCGGGCCGCCGAAGACCCGAATGCCGCTGTCGCCTCTTGCGCAGGTTCCCGGGATCGCAGCATTGCGGCCGCCAGCTAAGGCAATTTCGACGAGCGCTTCCTCGCATTCCCCCATGACCACGATGTCGGCCGCCAGCTTCTTCAGCACCGGCACCGGAGTGGCAGAGCCGTGCGGACCGACGACGACAAGGATGGCAGCGAGATCGCGAATCGCAAATGCGAGCTGCTGCGGGACACGCAGCTCGGGCGGCGCGCAGCGCCAAAACAGATAGGTTGGCGCGGTGGAGATCACCGCCATATCGGCACCAAAGGCGCGAACTTCGGCGACGATGTCGGCAGGCGAGAGCCCGAATAAATGCCCGTCGATCAGCCGCACTTCGTGACCGGCCTGCTCCAGCATCCGCTGCGCGATGCCGAACTCGATCGCGAGATGAGGCGAGCGGCAACCGAAATAGATGCTCCCGTCAAAGGTCCAATGCGGATTGACGAGCGCGATCCTCACAGTGCCGGCTCCGCCACGCGCGGCTGCGGCTCCTCGATGTGCCGGGCTATCCAGCTGCGCAGCATGACGAGCCCATCGCGCAACGCGACGCGCGGTGTCCAATCGAGAACTTTTGAGATTTCGCGAATATCAGAGACGTACCAGGGCTGGTCGCCCGGTCGCCACCCGGTGAAGCTATATTGCGGGTTGAAGCCCAATTCGTCCATCATGGCCATCATCTCTCGCAGGCTGACCGCGTTCCTCGGTCCACCGCCGAGATTGAACACCCTGCCACTCACCCGATCGAATTCGATCCCGCGCCCGCAGCCACGCATCGACGGCGTCCCGCACGAAAAGAGCATCGCGCACCTGGTAGCCATCGCCATAGATCGTGATCGGCAGACCGCGCATCGCCTGCTTGAGAAAATGTGCAATCCAGCCCTGGTCTTCATTGCCGAATTGCCGCGGGCCGTAGATGCAGCTCATGCGCAGCACCACCGTGCGCAGTCCGAACACCCGCGCATAATCGTGCATATACTGGTCAGCAGACGCTTTCGAACAGCCATAAGGGCTGTACGGATCGAGCGGCGCGCGTTCGTCGATGCCGAGTTCGCGACGTTCGTCGACCGGGACGTACCGATCACCGCGGACGACCACCTGGCCGGCTTCGAACAGCGGCCCGTAGACCTTGTTGGTCGAAGCGAGGATGACCGGGACGTCCGGATTATTGAGGCGGACGCTTTCCAAGACGTTCAGCGTGCCGCGAACATTGATGTCGAGGTCGTCGGCCGGATGCGTCAGGCTTGTCGTCACCGCGACTTGCGCTGCGAGGTGCAGCACCGCGGTTGCCCTCGCGACCAGCCGGTTGACGGCCCGCAGATCGCGAATATCCGCTATCTCCAAACCGACCCGGTGTTCATGACGCAGGCGAAGCCACTCAGCATTTTTCTCGACCCCGGCTCGGCCGAGATTGTCGAGCAGAAAGACGGTTTCGCCACGTTCAGCCAGCCTGTCGGCGAGATTGCTGCCGAGAAAACCGCATCCACCTGTAATCAGCACTCCACGATTGGAATGGGACGCATCGAAATGCGAGTTCATGCGACAAGTCCCCTGTTGGCGAGTTCCGTGGTTGCCGCTTCCGAGCGGTCGATGGCGCTCTGCCCGGCAAGCCATTTTGCGAGTTCCGCCAAGCCTTCCCGGAAGCGTACCTTGGGATCGAACCCGAGCTCGGCTCGGCCGCGCGCAATGTCGGCAAAGCAATGACGAATGTCGCCGGCGCGGTATTTGCCCGTCACGCAGGGCTTGATCTCAGAGCGTCCCATCACGCGCGCGAGATCTTCGGCCACCGAAAAAATCGTGCGGCTCTCGCCCGACGCGATGTTGTAAGCGCCACCAATGGCGGCTTTCGTTTGCAGCGCAAGCAGACAGGCTTCGGCAACATCGCGGACGTGGACGAAATCGCGCCGCTGCTGCCCGTCCTCAAACACCAGAGGCTGGCGCCCGTTCAGGAGGCGGCTTGCGAAGATTGCGAGCACCCCGGTGTAGGGATTTGAAAGGGCCTGCCGCGGGCCGTAGACATTGAAGAAGCGAAGCGCGACCGTCGGGATATTATAAGCCTTGCCGACGATCAGGCACATGCGCTCCTGATTGTACTTGTTGAGGGCATAGACGGAGTTGAGAGCGGGTTGCTTGTGTTCCGGCGTTGGCAACGGCATCAGGATGGCGCCTGCTGCGTCCCTGATGTTCCAATCGCCGCGGCGCAACTGCTCCAGCGGCCGCGGCTCCGGCTCGACGACGCCTTCGTCGGCGCCGCGCGCCAACCCCTCGCCGTAAATGCTCATCGAGGAGGCGCAAACGAGGCGCTCGACAGGGCGCCGTGCCATCGCCTCGAGAAGCGTCGCGGTGCCGACATCGTTAACGTCAGTGTAGGAGGCAATCTCGTACATGCTCTGGCCGACGCCAACTGCCGCCGCCAAGTGGATCACCACGTCGACACCGGCGAGGCAGCGCTCGACCGTGCCGCGGTCACGTACGTCACCTCTCACGAGCTCGGCGGCGGGCGGAAGATAAGAGGGCCATTTCGCATCGCCATGCACCTGCGGGGAAAGATTATCGAGCAGGCGAAGCGAGTAGCCATAGGTATCGAGGAGGTTGGCGACGTGGGAGCCGATGAATCCCGCGCCGCCGGTGATCAAAACGCGTTTATGCATTTGGGCACTCGATGGAAAATGTAAACCTACAAACGTTTAGACGATCGTTGGTTCCTCTGTCTTGAATCAGACGAAACCGGCAAGGGAACTTTCGGGTTCGGAAACCGCGGGTGTCAGCGAAAATCCGATCCTTCGCTTATACCGATCAAGCATCGCCGCGCAGAAATCGGCGTATTCCGCTGCGACAAGCGGCGCGCTGGTGTGATGGGGCACGATCGCACGATGTTCGGGAGTGAAGCAGAAAGTCACCGTCAGTTCGAACTCGGCAATGGCATCCATCTGCCGATCGAACCATTCGAGTGCGTTGGGACGAAAGCTGTCAGCCCAGGACAAACCCGTGCGCAAATATTTGACGCCGAGGCGCCTCATCCACCTCACCGCGTCAAGGAGCCGGTGGTCCTCGAAATGAAACCACTGGCATAACCCGAGCGCCGGCGTGTAGTCGGCGAAGGATTTCTCGGCCAGTTTCGGAGTGCCGTCCTCGCGCAGCACCCCCATATAGAAATGTCGATAATACGAGGAACCCTCCGCCTCGCGGTGGCGGGTCGTGGCTTCCCACGCTCGCGGCAGATCATAGAGGCTGTACCAATGAATGCGCGGCGAGCAGCCGACCAGAAGCTCAACCGTACGTGCCAGGCCCCAAGCCTGCACCTCCTCGGCGCCGAAACTGGACACTCCCACCTCGGTCACCCAGATCGGCAAATCCGTCACGGCTCGAACTTCGTCGAGTTTGGCCGGCCATTCATCGATCTGCCACAGATTCCAGTCGAGCGGAAAACCATGAACGGCGATGACATCCATTTGCGAGAGCACGCCAAGCGCATCCATCCGACGAATGAATCGCGGATCGATCGGCGAAATGCCGCCGAGGACGCGCGGCAGGCCGGGCGCTGCGCCGCCGATCGCTTTGCCTGCGGCGATCGCCATTTCGGCAAACCGACCCCATTCGGGATCGATCTCAGGATCCCAATGCGACTTGTTGTTGGGCTCGTTCCAGACCATCGCGGCTTCGATCATGGCCGCACCCTTGTTTCCGAACGCGAATTGGAAACGCTGCTTGCAGGCGCACCGCTGCCACGTCCGTCAAGCGAATCCGAGGCCCGCTCACCCGCGCGATGCGGCTCCCGCGAACCTTGGCAAGCGGGTCTCGGCCGCTTGCGGTGCCGCGCACCTGGAGCATTTCCATCGCGGCGCGATAGCCGTGCAAGGTTCCCACATCAACATAGGCAGTGCCGGCCTTAATGCCGACCGCCCGTCCGCCAGCAGCGAGATAGGCGTTCACCAGCGTGCCGATATATTCGTCCTGGCGATCGCGCATGATCCATAGGCGGCGCAGGTCTTCGAGCACGCTTCCCGGCAGCTTGAATGCGCCCCAAATCCAGTTGGAAGCGGCATCCTTGCGCTTGACCACGATCTCGCGCACGGCGCCGTTACTATCGAGCACGACCGCATCGAAGAACTCAGGCTGTCCGACCGGAAACAGCAGGAATGACAACACGCCATCCGGCAGTTCCTGCAGCGCCGTTTCGGGAAACCACACGGTGTCCGGCAGTCCAGCGACGGCGCTCTCAGTTGGCGCGATCAGCGGACACGCGCGAAAAATAGCATCGCAGAGACCGGCGGGTTTCGGCTGCACCACATAGGCGATGCTGGCTTCGTCATAGCCGGCGCCAAAATACTCCAATATATCGCTCTTGCCCGGCCCGATCACGAAGCAGATCTTGTCTGCGCCCGCGAGCACCATGCGTTCGACGAGATATTCGCTGACCGCGCACGGACGTTCGACGCCGACATCGAGCCGGCTACCGACCGGAAGCAGCTCCTTGGAAAAGGCAAGCGGCTGGATTCGGCTACCGCGCCCGGCGGCGGGGATGATTCCCCACATTCATGCCTCCATTGCCGCCGCCGGCAGGGCGGCACGCAAGGCCGTCGCATCGGCGATGTTCAAGGCAAGTACCTCGGCCTCTCCGGCGCGGTGTCCAATCGCGGCAATCCTGGCCGGCTCAATCTCGATTTCGGCAAAATCTTCAAAAGCCCGGCGGAGATAGTGGAGAAGCGCGGTCCTGATCACCTCGGCATGAGTGACGATCGCGATGGCTGCGTCCGGATTGCTGCGGGCAGTGCTTTCGAGATGAGGAACGATACGGTCACGGACGGCCGCGATCGTTTCGCCGCCAGGAATTGCGGCAACGTTCCGCGCAGTATTCCAGTGTCGCCAGCGTGGATCAGCCCGCAATTCCTCGAAGCTGCACCCGGTCCACTCGCCGGCGTCAATCTCATCGAGGGCGACGATGATCTCCAGTGCGACGCCTGCACATGCAGCGATCGGTTCGGCCGTTTGGCGGGTGCGTACGCTCGGCCCAGATTGCACGCGGGCGAGATTTGCGCCGGCGAACAGATTGGCGAGCTTGCGGCTCTGTTCGCGCCCGGCAGCATCGAGCCCAACACCGCCTCTCCGGCCGAGGAAGCGCTTGCCAAGTCCGGGATAGCTCGCGTGCCTGACAAGAAAAAACGTCGTCATTGCGGGGTGCGTTCAGCGCCGCCTCGGGAGGCGCCGGCGATGAATTCGACCGTGCGCCGGCGAGCTTCCTCGTCGGTGAATTGCTGCGGCGGAGACTTCATGAAATAGCTGGACGGTCCAATCAGCGCGCCCCCGATGCCGCGGTCGAGTGCAAGTTTTGCGCAGCGCACGGCATCGATGACAACGCCGGCGGAATTCGGCGAGTCCCACACCTCGAGCTTGAGCTCGAGATTGAGCGGCACGCCACCAAAGGTCGTGCCTTCCATGCGGATATAGGCCCACTTGCGATCCGCCAGCCACGGCACGTGATCACTGGGTCCGACGTGGATGTTCTCGGCCGGAATCGGAACGTCAAGCTGGCTGGTGACCGCGCGTGTTTTCGAAAGCTTTTTCGAACTCCAGACGCTCCCGCTCCAGCATATTGAGGAAATCGGTATTGCCGCCGAAATTCAGCTGATAGGTGCGATCGAGCCGCACTCCACGCTCGCGGAACAGATTTGCCAACACGCGGTGCACGATAGTCGCCCCCACCTGGCTCTTGATATCGTCGCCGATGATTGGCAGCCGGTGCTCCTCGAACCGGCGCCGCCAGCGGGGTTCGGATGCGATGAATACCGGGATGCAATTGACAAAGGCGCAGCCCGCTTCGAGGCTGCGTTCGGCGTACCACTCGGTGGCACGTTGCGAGCCGACTGGAAGATAGGAAACGACGACATCAGTGCGGCCGCTGCGCAGAACGTCCGTTACGTCCGCTTCCGCTTCTTCGGATTCTTCGATCTGTTCGCGCAGGTAGCGCCCAAGCCCATCAAGCGTGCGACCGCGCCGTACCTTGACGCCGGTATGAGGGACATTTGCGAATTTGTGGGTGTTATTCGGGGTGAGGAAAATGGCCTCGCCCACGTCCCGTCCTACTTTTGCGGCATTTACGTCAAAGGCCGCCGAAACCTCGATGTCGCCGACGCAATAGCCGCCCAAATCCTGATGCATCAGGCCCGGGACCGGCTCGTTGCCCTGAACGTTGCGATAGTGCGTCAGGCCTTGAACGAACGATGACGCACAGTTTCCAACGCCCACGATCCCAACGCGAACCTTTTCCGTTCCCGCGGCACCCGTCATGTCACTTTCCAGACTTTCAATCAGGACAAACCCCAGAACCGGATCACGAAAACGTAATCGTTTGTAGGTTTTCAAACTTGAAAACATCAGCAACGCACATTGGTTCCGGTCGCCGCGCCGTTCGCGGCTGCTCCGATCGGTTCGATGTAGACGCGGCGAGGGACAACAACTACGGAACACCGGCGCTGAGATCGGAACCGCAAGTCTGTCCGTCGGATTGGTCCTGCGAGCTTCAAAACCATGGAGATGGCGCAATGTCGCAAGGCCATACCAGCACGGATCACGATGAAATCAAGAAATGGGCCGAGAAGCGCGGCGGCCATCCCGCAACCGTCAAGAGCACGGCCCATGGCGAAGAAGCCGGGATCCTGCGGCTCGATTTTGATCCTCCGGACGAAAAGCTCGAAAAAATCTCGTGGGACGAGTTTTTCGATAAATTCGATGACGCCGATTTAGCCTTCCTGTTCCAGGATAAGACCGCGGACGGCTCGACAAGTCGATTCCATAAATTCATAAGCCGCTCCTCAGCTGCGCATGGGCGATGAACGAGCGGCGGCGCCGCCTTCTGTTCCCGCCGATGCGGGCGCCGCATGGATGAAAGCGATGCAGCGCGGCGACCTCGCCACCGCGTGGCCAATCAGCGACGCGGTGCTTGCGCGCTGCCTTGCGCAGCGTGACGAATGGTGGCAATGGCCGCGTCACGTCCAACCCGTCTGGACCGGCGCGCCGTTGCAAGACCGACATGTCCTGGTCCGCTGCTATCACGGGCTTGGCGATACCCTGCAGTTCCTGAGGTTTGCTGCTCCGCTGCGAAAGGTCGCCCGGCGAGTTTCGTTTTGGGTGCAGCCGTCGCTCGTTCCGCTTGTCGCGACCGCTCCGGGCATCGACACCGTACTGCCGCTTCATGACGGCAGCCCGGCGATCGACTTCGAGGTCGACGTCGAAATCATGGAGCTTTCCCACGCTTTGCGAGCGACCCCGGATATGATTGCCGATCGCGTCCCCTATTTATTCCCGCGACCGCCGCTCCCCGCCGCGACCGGCGCGCTCTCCCGCATCGGATTCGTGTGGCGAGCCGGCACGTGGGACCCGCAGAGGTCGATTCCGGCGCAACTTCTCGCACCTCTCGGGACGGCGGATAAAGCCGAGCATTTCTCATTTCAAATAGATGCAAGCCAAGAAGAGGTCGCGGCGCTCGACGCCGTCGATGCGCGAACCGCCAATATCGAGGAACTGGCGACCCGGATTATGAGCATGGACCTGGTGATCACGGTCGATACCTTTGCGGCACATCTTGCCGGCGCCCTCGGCGTCCCGACCTGGACCCTGCTGCACGCGCAATGTGATTGGCGATGGATGCAGCGCCGCAGCGATACGCCCTGGTACCCGACCATGCGGCTGTTCCGGCAGAACCGGCCCGGCGATTGGGAAGGTGTTGTCGACGAAGTTCGCCTGGAACTTGTTCGGAGCCTCCGCCAGTCGTGCCCAGCCGGCGTTTCGGTGAACCATTTTGCCAGAGCGAAGGGCTTATGCGCTCGGTCCGACCCGTAGCCAAAGTCGACCAACCGACATGAGGGGCTGCATCAGGGTCTTGCGGGAAACAATTAGCATCAATGGCGTTTGCCTCTTTGGCGCCGTGGTGTCCTTTCGGTTGGTCCCCCATGAAATTCTGCGGTTGACGGATGAGAATTGTCGTCTTTGGCCTCACTATCAGTTCGTCATGGGGAAATGGGCATGCCACGTTGTGGCGAGGCCTTTGTGCTGCGCTGGGCCGGTTCGGGCACCATGTCGAATTCTACGAGCGCAACGTGCCGTACTACGCTGCGACGCGCGACCTCACCGCTTTTCCTGGTGGAACGCTGAGGCTCTATGATGATTGGGACGCGATTGCAGCAACCGGGCGTCGCTCCGTGGCCGAGGCGGAGGCCAGCGTCATAACTTCCTATTGCCCGGACGGGATCGCGGCGACTAGTCTCGTAAACGAGGCTGGTCGTGGTGTTCGTATTTTTTACGATCTCGATACTCCGGTAACTCTGTCCAAACTTACCCGGGGCGAGGAGGTCAAATATATTGGTCCGAGTGGCT
Organism: uncultured Alphaproteobacteria bacterium; assembly: GCA_963844635.1. Taxonomy (GTDB): domain Bacteria; phylum Pseudomonadota; class Alphaproteobacteria; order Rhizobiales; family Xanthobacteraceae; genus JAJPKK01. Next base: position 479,677 of record CAWJPD010000002.1, on the reverse strand, counting down.
TAAAGGATTTCGACCTGGTGCTCAGCTACACGGGCGGCGCGGCGTTGCGCGAATTGCACGACCGTCTCGGGGCGCGCCGGGTCGCGCCGCTGTATGGACATGTCGACCCGCACTCGCATCATCCCGTGGCGGCTGTCGACCACTACCGTGCTGACCTATCCTACCTCGGAACGTATGCTCCCGATCGCCAGGACGGCCTTGAAAAGCTGTTCGTCGAACCGGCTCGCCAGTGCGGCGGCCGCCGGTTCCTGATCGGAGGCGCGCAATATCCGCATGAGTTTCCCTGGTCCTCAAATATCTATTTCGTTCGTCACCTGCCGCCGGCCGAACATCCGCCCTTCTTCTCGTCGTCTCGGATGACCCTGAACGTGACGCGGCGCGATATGGCGGAGATGGGCTGGTGCCCGTCAGGCCGCCTGTTCGAGGCGACCGCCTGCGGGACGGCCGTCATCACCGATGTCTGGGATGGAATTGACGCGTTCTTCGGCCCTGGGGAGGTGATCAAGGCAACGAGCACGGAGCAGGTTCTCCATGCGCTGAATATGGAGGATGGCGAGTTGCGCAGGATCGCTGCTGCCGGCCGCGACCGCACGCGCGCCGAGCACACCAGCGACCGTCGCGCCGGAGAACTGCTCGCCTATATCGAAAGCGCATGCGGGTTGCCGAAGGCCCGAACAGAGGTCGTGCATGCGTGAATGGTGGAAGCGAACGCCAAAGAATACGTCGATACATTGACAGGCCATGACCGAATGGTTGAACCTCTTTCCGCCGACGAGATGAGACCCCTTTCCAGCGATGAGATTAGGCACCAGGTATTGGCGCTTGGTCCCTGGTTTCACAATCTGGACCTTAACGGTATTCACACCGCTCCGGACCATTTTCTCGGGGACTACCCGACGGTAAAGTGGAAGCGCTTTTCCGATTCGCTGGCGGCCGATCTGAGTGGGCGGAGCGTGCTCGATATCGGCTGCAATGCCGGTTTCTATTCATTGGAGATGAAGCGACGCGGCGCCGCCCGCGTGCTCGGCATCGACTCCGATGAAGGCTATATCGCGCAGGCGCGCTTTGCTGCCCTGGTCAGCGGTCTCGATATCGAGTTTCGGCAGCTCTCCGTCTATGAGATCGGCTCGATTGGCGAACGCTTCGACGTCGTGCTGTTCATGGGCGTGCTTTATCATCTTCGTCATCCGCTGCTCGCGCTCGATCTTATCCACCAGCATGTCGCGGCCGACCTGTTGGTTTTTCAATCGATGCAGCGCGGCAATTCATTCGTTTTACCCTTGCGCGAAAATTATGGGTTTTGGGAAACATTCCAGTTCGACGAGCCCAGTTATCCAAAGCTTCATTTTGTCGAAAGCTGCTATGCGGACGACCCGACCAACTGGTGGATACCCAACCGCGCATGCGTCGAGGCCATGCTGCGGAGCGCTGGTTTCGATATTACTTCGCATCCCGAGCAGGAGGTTTACATCTGTCGTCGGCGCAGCGGCGCCCGGGAGGATGAGGGGGCAGTTGCCGAATTCGCGACCGCATGAGACCGCGCAGGCGGCGCATGCAATGGCGCGTCGTGCCGGCATTGATGACGTTACGCAGCTCACCTGAACCTTTTTGCGTCCATGCCGCGGCAGGACGCGAAAAGCCGACTGCGGAGTCTTGTTATGCCTCGCATGATCATCCTTGTGCTTGACTCTGTCGGGATCGGGGGCGCGCCGGATGCGGATCGCTATGACGATCGGGACGCGGATACGGTCGGACACATCGCCGAGCGTTGCGCGCGCGGCGATGCCGATCGGGTGGGCCTGCGCAAAGGCGCGCTGGCGCTTCCTCACCTGGTTCAACTCGGCATTGGCGAGGCCTGCCGTCTCGCTACCGGCCGCGTACCGCCTGGCCTCGAATCGGATCATGCGCCGGCGGGATTGTTCGGGTCGGCCGTCGAGACTTCGCGCGGCAAGGACACGCCCTCGGGTCATTGGGAGATCGCCGGCGTGCCGGTGCTTTTCGATTGGGGCTATTTTCCCAACACCGCGGCTTGTTTCCCGAAAGAACTCGTCAGCGAGTTAATCAAACAGGCGGAACTGCCCGGAATTCTCGGCAACCGGCACGCGTCCGGTACCGAGATCATCGACGAACTCGGCGAAGAGCATCTGCGGAGCGGGCAGCCGATCTGCTATACATCTGCCGACAGCGTATTTCAGATCGCGGCGCACGAGACCGCATTCGGGCTGGACCGGCTTTATGCCCTTTGCCAGATCGCCCGGGCGCTCGTCGACCAATATAATATTGGCCGCGTCATCGCCCGCCCCTTTGTCGACGCGGCGGCTGGCCATTTCACCCGAACCGCCAACCGCCGCGATTATGCGGTACCGCCGCCGCAGCCGACATTGCTTGACGCGGCAACCGCCGCGGGCCGCGACGTGATCTCGGTCGGAAAGATCGGCGATATATTCGCCCATTCCGGCACCGGCCGCCTTATCAAGGCGAGCGGCAATTCCGAGCTGTTCGAAGCCACCCTTGCGGGGATGGCAGAGCTCGGTGACGGCGGGTTACTGTTCGCCAATTTCATCGATTTCGACAGCCTCTACGGCCATCGCCGCGATGTTGCCGGATACGCCGCGGCGCTTGAAGCATTCGACAGGCTGCTGCCGTCCCTGTCAGCCCAGCTTCGGGATGGCGACCTCGTCGTCATCACGGCGGACCATGGCTGCGACCCCACCTGGTCCGGTACCGATCACACCCGCGAGCAAGTCCCTGTTTTGGCCTACGGCCCTGCCGTGTGTCCGCGATCCATTGGCCGTCGCGGCACTTTTGCCGATGTGGCTGCGACCGCAGCGAAGCATCTTGGCCTTGCGACAACGGAAACAGGCGCGCCGTTCTAAAGCGGCGCTGGACGCAGCGTCCGGCCGCCGAACGGATTTCGGACGGATGCGCCCACGCCGATCACGCAGATGAGTGCTGCCGGCCGCGGCGCCTCAGAACTTGGCGCGCAGTCCGCCATAGGCCGCGAACGGCATGCCGGGCAGGAACGTGCGCGGATCGGTGAGATTGAGAAAGCCTTGGTTTCCGTAAGTGTTGCTGTTGAAGATGCCAGCGGCTCCATCAACCTCGGCGAAGGTGCCGGCGACGTAATAATGCCGATTGAACAGGTTGTTTACCAGGCCGAACACCTCGAGATTATCGTTGATCTTGTAGGACGTATGAGCGTTGACGAACCAATAGGCCGGCACCTGTGGATTTTGGTTTGAATCGTCGTGGATCAGGAATTGGGTGCCGACGACGTTGAGATCCGCGCCCACGGTCCACGCCGGGATGACATTGTACTCGGCACCGGCCTTGAACCGGTGTTCGGGAATTCCGGGAATCTGATCGCCCGGATGCACGGTGATATCGCCAGTCGTGGGATCAGCATACGGATTGTTCGGCGACGAAACGAGGAAGGTCGCCTGGTAGGTCGCGTCGACGAAGGTATAATTGGCATAAGCGGTCAATCGATCCCACCGGTAATTCAGCTTGGCCTCGATCCCCTCGCGCAAATCCTTCGGGATATTCTGAAAGTAGCCGAACATCGGCACCGTGCTGGCAATGTTGAGGATGTCGTCGGTCAACCCGGTACGAAATGCGCCGACGCTCCACGTCAACAGGCCCGATTTTTGATCGGTGCCGAACTGGCCGCGCAGTCCGCCTTCAAAGGTGCGCGACACCACCTGCTTGAGCGGCGGGTCGGCGATCAGGAAATTGTCGATCATGCACGGCGTGGTCGGGCTCGAACACCCGAGTTCGAGCGGCGTCGGCGCCCGGTTGGCCTCCGAATAGCTGCCATAGGCCGTCAGGGCCGGTGTCAGCTTGTAGGTTGCGCCGAAGGTGGGATTAAGTCGCGTGTAACGGTCGCTGCTGTTCAGCAGCGGGTTCATCCCGGTCTCATCCGTCAGGTTGATCTGCGCGATGTTATACCGCGCGCCGCCGGTGACCGAGAGTCGCGAGGTTACGTCGATGGTGTCGGTCGCGAAAAGCCCGGTATAGGTGTTCAACGCCAACACCTGCACCGGCGTGATGTCGTCCTGCGGCTGGTCGATATAGATACCCTGCCCCGTTACCTGCAGGTTGGAGTCTATCGTGCCGAGCTCGCTGCTGCCGTGAAACTGGGTATGCCCGTGATCGACGCTGACGCCCATGGTCAGATGATTGTCATGGCCAAAAATTTGGGCGGTCTCGGTGAGCTGGGCGGTCCCGCCGAAGCTGTTGGTCGCTGTCCAGTTGCGGTCGATCTCGCCCAAAAAGGAGTTGGCCGGAAGATTGTCAGGCAGCAGCGGGTTGAATTGGTTGAGCGGCGCACCATCGTCAAAGCAGAAGGTCGTTGGCGCCGGGCCGCACGGCACGCCGTCGGTGCCGTTGCCGTCGACGTGCGCCTGCCAGAACCCGCGGTAATAGGTGTTGCCCTGAAACGACAGCGTATCGGAGAGCGAAGAATTCAGGTTCGAAGTCAGAAATGCCAGCTGGTTATGCGTCGTCTGCGGCCATGTGTACACCGACGAGTAGTTCTGTTGCAGCATCTGGATCGGGGTGGCCGCGACGAGGCCAAGTTTATTGTCGGCGGCGGTGAAATTGATGTGGAATTCCGTTTGATCGTTGCGCGCGCCGAGATCGATGTACATGCGGCGCACTTGCGAGGAGGAAGAAAACTCCCGCCAGCCGTCGTCATTGATCGCGTCGGCGGTGATGTAACCGGCGAGATTGCCATCCTGGCCCCCGCCTGCGCGCTCACCTGTCGGCGCCCATAAGAGCCGACCATCACCTCGGCCTCTTTTTCCTGATCGGTGAAGCCGTTTTTCATGTCGATGCTCATGGCGCCGCCGATCGCGTTCAGGCCGAAGATCGGGCTGCTGGGCACCATGTCGAGCCGACGGATCGCCATTTCCGGGATCAGGTCCCAATTGATGATATCGCCGTAGGCCTCGTTGATGCGCACGCCATTTTGATACACCGCGATACCCTCCGGCGTACCCGGGACCGGAGAGGCAGTAAAGCCGCGATAATCGAGGTCGCGCGCAAACTGGTTGCCGGATTGATCGCTGATCGAGACGCCGGGCAAGTAAGTCCCAAGCGAGTCGAGAAAGCTCAGCGATCGGATGTGATCAAAGTCGGCGGAGGTGAGCACGCTGGTATTCGACGGCACCTTGTCGCGGTCGATCGCTGCGACCGTGGGACCGGCGGGTGCGGATGCCGTCGCGGGAGCGGCCGTCGCCGGAGGAGCAGGCGCACGGTTTCGTGCTCGCGCCGTTGTGCGCGCGCCGGTTCCGACGGGCGCCGCACGGGCCGGGCGCTGGGGTCCCCGTCTCGACCGCACGCGATCTCGCGTGGGTCGGAACCGGTGAGGGAGCAATGACCGTGATGTCCGGCAGGGTCGTCTGCGCGCCAGCGTGGACCGGCATCGCAAGCGCGAGTGCGACGACGCTTGCCCCTTTTGCGAGTGCTTGCCGCCCGCGCCGGTCAGAAATCCACAGCTCAGGCTGTGGAAACAATGCTCGTCCCATTGACGATTGCCCCGAATCATCCCGCAACATACTGAATCAATAGGGCTACTTTGTCTCGGGATGATTTGCCAAATCGGACCGGGAGCTTTTGGCAATCCGAATGGAATTTCAGTTGGATACCTCAGTCAGATACCTCAGTCGGTCACGCCAGTTCGATACCGTCAATTCTGGGAAGCCAGCATCTTCACGGCGGTGCTCACCAGTTCGGCGAGGCTGCCCGCCTGCAGCTTCTGCTTGAGCTGCGAACTGACATTGACGATCGTCTTGTAGCTGACCTTGAGTTCCCCGGCGATCCGGTCATAGGACATGCCATCGGCGAGCAAGGCCAATACTTGCAATTCACGCGGTGTCAGTTCGGCCAGCAGGTTGCCTTGGGCAGCCGATCCGGCCAGGGCCACCTTGATGGCAAGATCGCCGCTCAGAAAGCGTGACCCGCTCGCCACCTGTTCAACCGCTTTCACGAGTTCGTCGGAGGACGTGTCTTTGAGAACGTAGCCCGACGCCCCTGCTTCCAGCGAGCGCGTCACCATCGCCGGATCGTCATGCATGCTGAGTACGAGGATGCGGGCTCTCTGGTCGCACGACCGGATGCGGCGGATCAGGGCCAAGCCGGCAAGGCCTGCGCCTTTGATCGCAAGGTCGACCACGGTCACGTTGGGACGATGTTGTTCGAACAGGCGGAAACCATGCACCACATCATCGGCAACAAATACCGGCGAAATGCCGGCATCCTCGAGCACACGGCGGCAGCCCTGCAATACGATCGGGTGATCGTCGATGATGAGGACTGAGGTCATGCGGATTGCGGCTGGTCGGGCTCAGCCGTCGGTTCGGCGGCTCTTGCCGCCACCTCCAGTCTCACTGCAATCGGGATTTCTATGCGAACCCAGGTGCCGATACCCGGGCGACTTTCGATGGCAAAATCGCCACCCAGCGCCTGTACGCGTTCCCGCATCCCGCGCGTCCCGAAGCCCTCGCGGGCGGCGCCAGCGAAGCCGGAACCGTCATCGCGTATTCCCAGCGCGAGCCGCGAACCGGCCCGGCGCGGAGCCTCCATTCCCGCATCCTCATCGGCAATATTCACGTTGATCGCCGCGGCGCCGGAATGGCGGATCGCATTGGTCAGGCTTTCCTGAATGCAGCGATAGATTGTGAGGTCCACCGTATCGCCATAGCTGTCGTGGATGCTGGCAAATTTCTGCGTGAAGGCTATTTCAGGATGCTGGCGCGCCCGCTCACGCACCAGCTGGGAAACAATTTCGTGTAATGGCACATGACCGAGCGCCATCGGCCGCAGCCGGTTGAACATGCTGCGGTTGATCTCCTGCAAATGGCCGATAATCGTCGTGAGGTCATGAATGCGGTCGGCAATTGCGGCGGCCACCGGCTGCGGCGCCGACGCCGCGACCTTGGCAATCGAAGCGGCATTCGCTTTCAGGCCGAACAGGCTCGGGCCAACTTCGTCATGCAGCTCCAGTGCCGTGCGGCGCCGTTCATCGTCTTGTGCACTGATCAGGCGACGATTAAGCGACAGGTTCTCGGCTCTCGCCGCCCCCAACGCGCTCGCCAGCGCATTGAACTGGTCGGCAATTGCGGCGAATTCCAACACGCGCGGCCGCGTCAGCCGCAGCTCGTAATCGCGTTGCTCAAGAGCCTTGAGGCCGTCCACCAAAGCGGTAAGCGGATCGAGAACGCGGCCAAGCACGAGATAAAGAAGCCCGACCAGCACGATCGCGGCGGCCCCGGCAATCGCGGCGAGCGCGAGGCTATTATCCCAAACCTCGTCGATCTCGTCCTCCGGTTGACTGGTGATTTCCACCGTGGCGATCGTGTTGCCCCCGATCGTCACCGGAACCTGATGGCGCTCAATAGGCGGACCGATGAGACGCGCAAACCAGGACGGCGCCGCCGCCGACGCGCCGCTATCGGGCGATTCGCCGCGCCCCCCCGGCTGCTCTTTCTGCGCGTTGTCCAGCGCGCCGGCCGCAGATGCAGGAGCTCCAGGCTTTGATGCCGTTCCCGGCATCGGGCGGACGCCAACACGGACATGACGCACGAAGCGCAATCGCTCGGGCAGCGTGTTGAGTAACGGCTCTGGCGGCACGCCCTGCGCGACGAGCTGAACTGCCTCGCTGACCAGCAGCTCGGCAAGCGTCATCGAGGCGGCGATCTCGACACGCGTCTCCGTCCCTGCCCGATAGATGGTGACTGCGCCGGCAATGATCGCGGCGAAAAGGCTGATGACGACAAATACGACGACGAGCTGGGTTCGCACGGACCGACCGAACCACAAGGACTTGATAATTTGGCCTGCCCCCTCGGCAAGCGGGTGCCTTCGCAACGGAGCGTGAATGAGCATTCTCCGCAGAATTGGGGACCGGTCGCAGACTCAAAGAATACATGGTTCACCGGCCGCAGGGCACATCTTATCGTACCCTGTGCAAGCCGCTTTGGCCCCGCGCCGGCAAGCCCCTTTGCAGTCGCCCATTGATCTCCTTGCAACCCGTGACGCGGTGAATTAGCTGGCCCAGGCGATCCCAATCGCGCAAGTTGGATCAGATCCCCGCGTCCTCAGGAACTCATGCCATGTCCGAAGCCCGCCTGTCCGAAGCCCGTTCTCCCGGTGCGCGGCCAAACGATCTCGATGCCTTCTGGATGCCGTTCACGCCGAACCGGGCCTTCAAGAAGGCGCCGCGACTGATCACGCGATCGAAGGGCATGCGTTACTTCACGGCGGATGGCCGCGCGCTGCTCGACGGCGCCTCGGGACTGTGGTGCTGTAACGCCGGTCACAATCGCGATCCCATTGTCGCCGCGATTCAGCGCGAGGCCGAAGAACTCGATTATGTGCCGGCGTTCCGGTTCGGCCACCCAATGGCATTCGAACTCGCCGGCCGGATCGCCGCCTTGGCGCCTGGCGACCTCGATCACGTGTTTTTCTGCAATTCCGGCTCGGAGGCGGTTGATACCGCGCTGAAGATCGCACTCGCCTATCATCACGTCCGTGGCGAGGGCGCACGCACCCGCCTGATCGGGCGCGAGCGCGGCTATCATGGTGTCGGCTTCGGCGGCATCTCGGTCGGCGGCATCGTCAGCAACCGAAAATTTTTCGGCACCCTGCTCGCCGGCGTCGACCACCTGCCGCACACTTACGACCGCGAGCGGCAGGCCTTCACCAAGGGCGAACCAGACTGGGGCGCCCATTTCGCCGACGAGCTCGAACGCATCGTGGCGCTGCATGATGCTTCGACCATTGCCGCCGTCATCGTCGAGCCAATGGCGGGCTCCACGGGCGTTCTCCCGGCGCCCAAGGGCTATCTGCCCAAGCTGCGCGCGATCTGCGACAGGCATGGCATTCTGCTGATTTTCGACGAGGTGATCACCGGCTTCGGCCGGCTTGGATCAGCTTTTGCCGCGGAGCGCTACGGCGTGCTGCCCGATATCATCACCTTTGCCAAAGGCGTTACCTCGGGCACCGTGCCGATGGGCGGCGCGATCGTGCGCGCCCCCGTCTACGACGCGTTCATGCAGGGATCAGAGCACGCGATCGAGCTATTCCATGGGTACACCTACTCGGCCCATCCGCTCGCCTGCGCCGCCGGTCTCGCCACCCTTGATCTTTACCGTGACGAGGAACTGTTTGCGCGGGCGGCCGCGATCGAGAGCCATTTCGCCGATGCCGCGATGACGTTGCGCAGGGTGCCCGGAATCCTTGATATCCGCACCGTCGGACTCGCTGCCGGGATCGATCTCGCCTCCAAGCCCGAGGGTTATGGCCGGCGCGCCTCGGCCGTGATGGAGCAGGCGTTCGACAACGGTCTCGTGATCCGAGCGACCGGCGACACCCTTGCGATCGCGCCGCCGCTGATCGCGAGCGAGCGGGAAATCGACGAGATTTTTGCCACGCTCGGCAAAGTGATCACCGCGGTCGGATAGTCACGCCCGCTCGCGCGTCTTGCAACGCGGTCGCGCGGGCGAATGGGGTCAGGGCGGTGGCGTGCGCACCAGCTCGGCGATCTGCGCCTGGGTCAACGGCTGCCGCAGAAATTTCAGTTTCACCGCGTCGCGCAGAATGCCCGGCATGTCGGACATATGCTCGCTTTGCAGCGCCTCCTTCGGATAGAAGGTGGCGACCATCTGCCGGATCAAATCTAGCGGCCGATCGAGCTTGCGGGCGTAAAGTTCAAGTGCCTGGGGATCGGAATACATCCAATCGACGGTCTCGCGATAAGCCTTGATGAAGCGCAGCGCGACGTCGGGGCGCCGTTGCAGCACGCCGGCATTGATCACCGTGGCCCGGACCGTCTGGTCGCGCATCGACGGCGCGTCGCTGCCGCGGGCAATGATGCGCAGGCGCCCATCCATAACCTCCTGCACCGCGATCGGCGGCGCCGCCCAGCCGATGTCGATCTGTCCGGACATCACCGCCGTCAGCGTCGCCGGTGGCGTGCCGGTCGGCGTCGGTTTCGCCTTGAGGCCGAGCTCGTCGATGAAGGCGAGCACAAGATTGTGGGAACTCGATCCGTTTGTCGAATAGGCGACCGTATTTCTGGGCGTAGCGTCGGCAAGCGTATGGATCGGGGAATCGGCCCGCACATACCAGAACAGGTCGGCAGTGCCGGTGAACGCCGGGGCCAGGATACGGACCGGTGCGCCGGTCGCAAATGCCCGCATCACGCCAGCGACGCCGACCCCGGTACCGATATCGGCGCTCCCGGAAATGATGGGCTGCAAGGTCTCGCCGGCGCCGGCCGTTCCGAAAGTTTCGAGAACGAGGCCGTTGCGGCGAAAGATACCTGCTTCCTGGCCGAGCGTGGGCGGCTGATTCTCCCAGTTGTTGATCTGTCCGATCGCGATCTTCAGCGTGTCGGCGCCCTTGTCCTGGGCTTGCGTGCCGCGAGCGAGAACCGCGGGCGCAAGGAATGCCAGCGCCAACGCAAGCACCGTCAAGCGAACCTTCCCGGCCTTCATGGCCTCCTCCTCCCTTTTGTCTTTGCCCGCGGCTTGGTCGCGAAGCGGGCTTTTTTTTCTGTTCCGGCGCGCTTGCGTTGCGGCTCGGCTTTTGCCGGACGCAGCGTCCGCGGCTCGTCCGCGGAGCCGCCGCCCCGCTTGGCAAGCCGCATGGTCCAATAATCCCACACCCAATTCTGCACTCCAGGCACCTTAAACAGGGCCTGGGCCAATTCGATCTCACCCGGCGTCAGTGGGGAGACACTCCCCGATCGCATCGCTTCGCTCAGATATTTGGCATTGTCACACGAATAGATGACGCGAAAAATCGTCTCGCGAAGGCTCGTGCCGACGACGGTTGCGCCATGGCGCCGCATCAGCACCATGGCGTGGGACCCGAGCGCGCGCGCAAGCGAGGCGCCCTGGTCGGAAGTGGCCACGAGAAGGTTGGTGTCGCCGAACTCATCGCGTGCGTCCCAGAACGGCGCGGTTGCTCCCATGGCGGCGCCGAGGTGGAACACGGGCACGATCGGGTCGCCGCTGATGCAGAACGGCATCACGCTCGGCGCATGGTGATGGCACACCGCGGCCACGTCCGGCCGCGCTTTGTAAATCTCGCCATGGATCACCCGCTCGGCATAGAGCGCTACCGTGACCGGTTCGACGGGCTGGGACTCCAGATCGAATTCGAGGATGTCGCGCGGCGAAACCAGTTCGGGCGATCGCGAGCGGGACAGGAAATAGCGTCCGGTGTCCTCCGGATGCCGCACGCTGACATGGCCGAACGCGTCGATGTGGCCCTCCTGGGCAAGGATGCGGTTGGCGACTGCGAGTTCATGGCGCAGGGCTGCGAAGCGATCGGGCACGGGCTCCTCCGAACTCTATTTTTATTTGGCCGGCGAACCGAGGAGGATATCTGCCATCAGCGTGGCCTGCACGGCAAACATGTCGTCGCCGGTCACGACTGCGCATCCCTTTGCGCGTGCCGCGGCAAGCAGCGGCGTCATCACCGGCTCGGTAATGAAATCGGCAACCGTGGCGGACGGATCGAGGCCGGCGAGGTCGAGCGGCAACGGGTCGGACGCCTTCATTCCGGCGGGCGTCGCGTTGACAATGAGCGAGAAGCCGCGCGCTTCCGCCGTGGCCGCGCTGACATGGCCGGTCCCGCTTTCGATCAGGCGCTCGACCAGGCGGTCGCGATGCGCCGCATCGATATCTGCCACGCCCAGGGCGGATACGCCGGCTTCGACGAGCGCCAGCGCCATCGCGGAACCGGCGCCGCCCGCACCCACAACAAGCGCCCGCCGCCCGGCGGGATCGCAGCCGGCATGACGAAGCGCGGCCACCATCGCAACGCCGTCGGTCATGTCCCCGTGCCAACCGCGGTCGCTCCGCCTGCGGAGCAGGTTGACCGCGCCGAGGAAACGCGCGCGCTCGGAGAGGTCGTCGCAATATTGCCGGGCGGCAAATTTGTGCGGCATGGTGACGACGATGCCATCAATGTTGCGCACCCGCCTTGCCGCGCGCATGAACGCATCGAGATCGGGTATCGCCACGTCGACGGGCACGCAGACCGCGTTGACATGGCGTGCTGCAAATTCTTCCGTCAGCCCGGACGGCGACCTCGTCTGGGCGACCGGATTGCCGACGATCAGATGAAGCCGCGTTTCGCCGTTTAGTGTACCCACCATGCGAGCCAGCCGAGAGTGCGGAAATGCCTGTGCCGTTTACAGGACCCCGAGCGGCATCGGAAGATGGCGCGCGCGCCTGCCATGGACCCGCAGCGCCTGGCGAAGGGAAGAGGCATCTATGGCCGGAAACCCGATGATCGACATCTATTGCCATATCTATCCGGAGAAATTCTTTGCCGAGATGTCGAAGGTGTCGCCGCAGAGCGAGAACCTCGGCAAGCGGCTGCGCACGATTTCCAAGCTCTTCGATCTTGGCGAGCGCTTCCGCGAAATGGATTCCTTTGGCGATTACCGGCAAATCATCTCGCTGCCGAACCCGCCGATCGAGGACATCGCCGAAGGTTCGCAGGGAACGGCGCTCGCGCGCATTGCCAACGATGCGATGGCGGAGCTGTGCACGAAGCACGCCGATCGCTTTGCGGGTTTCGTCGCTGCCGTCTCGCTCACGGATATCGATGGTTCGCTCGGCGAGATCGAACGGGCCATCGACCAGCTCGGCGCCTGCGGCATTCAAATGTTCACGCCTCTCGCTGGCCGTCCGCTCGACGCGCCGGCCTTTGCGCCGGTGTTCGCGGCGATGGCCCGCCATGACCTGCCGATCTGGCTGCACCCGGCACGCACGGCGGCGATGACCGACTATCCGAGCGAGCCGAAATCGCGGTTCGAGATGTGGTGGTGCTTCGGCTGGCCCTACGACACGTCTGTCGCAATGACCCGGCTTGTTTTTTCAGGGCTGTTCGACCGCCATCCCGGTCTCAAGGTCATCACCCATCACTGCGGCGGCATGATCCCGTATTTCGACGGACGCGTCGGCCCTGGTCTCGAAGTTCTCGGTGCGCGGACCTCCGGCGAAGATTACTCGAAAATATTGCCGTCGCTGCGCCGGCCGCACCTCGAATATTTCAAGGAGTTTTACGGCGACACTGCAATGTTCGCAGGCAAATACGGCATCCCGTGCGGGGTCGATTTCTTCGGCACCGATCATGTGGTGTTTGCGACCGATACCCCGCTCGGCCCGATCGCCCCCACCATCGCCGTGATCGATCAACTCGATATCGACGAGGACGCGCGGCGAAATATTTATGCCGGCAACGCCATGAGGCTCATCAAGCCACGCAAACATGCGGACTGAATTCGATGTGCTTTCCTGAAATGCTTCGGCACGCGGTCGCGACCGCGAGGGGATCAAACGAAGTCGCGGCTGGCGCAAATTGCTCCCACGTGTACCGCTGAAGCCGGATGGTCGTCTTGCGCCCCCGTCAGGTGGCGTCGAACCCGAAGGCCGGGACCGCGAGTGCGGCCGCGATCTCGGGCTGGATCACACGGCGACGACGTGCCATCTGGCCGGCATCGACATAGCACCAAGCGCTGCGGTCTGCCATCAAGGCACACAGCACGGCATGATTGAGCTTGTGGCCGCCGCGGAATGAGCGATAGGTCCCGATCAGCGGCGCGCCGGCGAGCGCCAAGTCGCCCACCGCGTCGAGCGCCTTGTGGCGGACAAACTCGTCGCGGAAACGCAATCCTTCCGCGTTCAGCACGCGGTCATCGGACACGACAAGCGTGTTTTCGAAGGTCGCGCCCAACGCGTAACCGGCATTCCAAAGCCTTGAGACGTCGCGCATGAAGCCAAAGGTGCGGGCGCGGGCAATCTCGCGGCGGAATGTCTGGGGCGTCAGGTCGAAGGCGATCGCCTGGCGACCGATCAACGTATTGTCAAACGCGATCTCGATTTCGAAGCGAAACCCGTCAGCACGCGGCCGCAACTCGCCGAAGCAATCGGGCTTGGCGATGCGGATTGTCTTCAATATCTGGATATACCGTCGCGGCGCGGCGAGCCTCACGATTCCGGCTTGCTCGATGGCGTGGACGAAGGGTGCCGCGCTGCCGTCCATGATCGGCACTTCAGGGCCGTCGATTTCGATCAGCGCGTTGTCGACTCCGAGCCCGACCAGCGCAGCAAGGACGTGTTCCGCCGTCGAACACAGCGGGCCTTCAGCGTCACCGAGGACGGTGGCAAACTCGGTCGCCGTAACCGCACGGACGTCCGCACGGACCTCGCGGTCGCGGCAGCCGTCGATCCCGGTGCGCAGGAAGCTGATCCCGCTGCCGGCGTCGGCTGGATGGATAGTGAGCGTAACCGGCAGCCCCGAATGTACGCCGATGCCCGTCACGGATGCGGTGTCGCGTAGCGTCGTCTGCTTGGCCGCTTTCATAATGTCACGGTCCCAAACCGCCCTCGCGGTGCAACCACCCGACTGCTGCACCGCGCCGCACGCGCATAAAAATTGCGCGTCCGGCCACGTTGGCTGACTTTGTCAAAGTGCGGATTGGCTGAACGGCCGCCCCACCCCAGCGAGTACCCACGAATCCCCTGTGATTCGCATATTATCCGGTGTCGCAAATCGGGCCAACTCACGCTTTTTTACTGAGTGTTACTCGTTTTGGACCGCATTACGCCACAATGCGACCACGCCACGCGTTTGTGCCGGCCCGCCGTCGTTGTGCATCCTCCTTTTGGTATAACGTTGCCTTCGCTCACCGACTCAAGTTCGCCTGCCGGCGCAGGAACGCCGGAATATCGAGTTGATCTTCGTCATGGGCCGAGTGCGGCTGCGGCAGCACCGGGCGTCCATGCATGTCAAGGCCTTGAGGCGCAGGCCGGCGCGCATATTCCGGGGCTGGATCGGCGGCGGCGCGCGATTCCGCAGGCCGCGGCGGGCCGCGGAACGCCTGTCGCTCCGGAGCCGCAACCGGTGCAGGGGCAGACTCCGACGCGTACTCCTCAGCCTTGCCGTCCTGCTCGTCCTCGCGGCGGCCGAGGCCAACGGCAGCCAAACGCTGCAACAGCGTCAATCGGCGGCGCTCCGGATGATCCGCTTCGGCGAGTTCGCCGCGCCGCGAGCGATAAATTTCGTTCTGCGCCGGGACCGGCAGTTCTTCGAAGGTCGGCATGCGCGGCGCCCGGTTGGCCGGCCGCTCCGGCTGCGGGGGAATGAAGACTTTCGGCGCCGCTGGTTCGGCCGGCGGCTGCATCGATTCGCGCTCGATCGGCTCGGCGAAAAGGCTCGGCTTCGGCGGGATCGGCCGGATGGTGACCTCTTCGCTGCGGGGCGCGAGCGCTGCTGCGACGGCGGCGGCTGCAGCTGCAGCTTGGTCGATTGCGGGCCGCACCGGTTGCGCCGGCGCCTGCTGGACAGGCGCCGGGATCGGATGCGGAGCGGACGGCCGTTGCTGCGCAGGCGGGGCGGGTGGCATCGTCCCGCGCTCCAGCCGTTCGGCGGGTTCGGCGCGCTCTACGTGTTCGAAGCGCTCGACTGTTCCGTGATGCGGGCGTTATCAGCTCTCAATTTCTGCGCCAAGGCCGCGATCTTTGTTTCATGCTGTTCTGGCGCCCTGGCGTCCTGAATAGGTTGCGGACGGGAGGGCGCAACCGGCGCCTGGGGGCGGGCCTGCTGCTGGACCGGCGGTGGAACCATGTGCTGCACCTGCGGTGCCACCGGACGGCTGCCGGCCGAGGCGTTGATGTCGACGCCGGTCGCCACCACCGACACGCGGATGATGCCGTCGAGGCTTTCGTCGAACGTCGCTCCGACGATGATATTGGCGTCGGCATCGACCTCTTCGCGGATGCGGGTGGCCGCCTCGTCGACTTCGTAAAGAGTAAGGTCCTTGCCGCCGGTGATCGAGATCAGGAGGCCGCGGGCGCCGCGCATCGAAACGTCGTCGATCAAGGGATTGCAGATCGCCGCCTCGGCGGAGCGAAGCGCGCGCTTGTCCCCGGACGCCTCGCCGGTCCCCATCATCGCTTTGCCCATTTCGCGCATCACGGCGCGGACATCGGCGAAGTCGAGATTGATCAGGCCTTCCTTGACCATCAGGTCGGTGATGCAGGCAACGCCGGAATAGAGCACCTGGTCGGCCATCGCGAAGGCGTCGGCGAAGGTGGTCTTTTCATTGGCAACCCGGAACAGGTTCTGGTTCGGGATGATGATCAGCGTGTCCACGCTCTTCTGCAGCTCGGTAATGCCGGCTTCGGCCATGCGCATGCGACGCTGGCCTTCGAAATGGAACGGCTTCGTCACCACTCCGACGGTGAGGATGCCGTTTTCGCGCGCGGCGCGGGCAACCACCGGCGAAGCGCCGGTCCCGGTGCCACCGCCCATTCCCGCGGTGACGAAAACCATGTGGGCGCCGGTGAGGTGGTCGCGGATCTCGTCGATGACCTCTTCGGCGGCAGCGCGTCCGACATCGGGCTGTGAGCCGGCGCCGAGGCCTTCCGTCGCCTGCACGCCCATTTGAATGATCCGCTCGGCGCGCGAGGTCGTCAGCGCCTGCGCGTCGGTGTTGGCGACGACGAAGTCGACGCCCTGCAGGCCGGCACTGATCATGTTGTTGACGGCGTTGCCGCCCGGCGCCGCCGACGCCAAATACGGTGATCCGCGGCTTGAGCTCGCGGATATCGGGAATTTTCAAGTTGATGCTCATAGCTGCCCTCTCAGTCTGCGCGCGGATCACCCGCCGATTTCGCCGGCCGGGTCGCGGCCAGGTAATGTGCCCGTATCTCGCTGTTCAGAAGCTTTCGCGAAGCCACCGTCCGACCCGAGCGATGTAACCGCCCGTCCCTGCCCTGACCTGCCGCGTATGCCGCGGTTCGAAATATTCGACATGCGCAAGTTGCGGATAGACCAGGAGCCCTGCGGCGACGGCGAAGGCGGAGCCCTTGGCCGCTTCCGGCAGCTTGGATATCCCGAGCGGACGTCCGATCCGAACTTGCCGACCCAGCACCTGGGCGGCGAGATCGGAGAGGCCGGTCAGCTGGCAGGCTCCCCCGGTCAGGACGACCCGACCACGCGGCTCCGCGGCGAAGGGCGACGCCTTGAGGCGGTCGCGCACGATCTCAAGAATTTCTTCCACCCGCGGCTTGACGATGCGCGTCAGCGTCGCCCGCGAAACGAAGCGAGGAGTTTCTCGATCTTCGCCGGCAACGGTGGGCAGCGTGATCAGGTCACGCTCATCGGCGCCGCCAGCGAGCACGCTGCCATAAAGCGTCTTGATGCGCTCGGAATCCGGCAGGCTGACGCCGAGGCCGCGGGCAATATCAAGGGTGACGTGCTGGCCGCCAAGGGCAAAGCCGTCGGCATGGACGAAGCGGCCGTCCGAAAAGGCGGCGATGGTCGTCGTGCCGGCTCCGAAATCGATGACGGCGGCACCGAGGTCGGCCTCATCATCGGCAAGCGTCGCGAGGCTTGCGACGTAAGGGCCTGCGACCATCGCCTCGACCATAAGATGGCAACGTTCGACCGCGAGCATCAGGTTGCGTGCCGGGGCGGAATCGGCGGTCAACACATGCATGTCGACGCCAAAACGCGACGCCATCATGCCGCGCGGGTCACGCACGCCATGGGCGCCGTCGAGCGAAAAACCGATCGGCAGCGAATGCAACACGATGCGGCCATCGCGGACCGATTGGCGGCTCCCCGCCGCAAGCACGCGGGAGATGTCGCGCTCCGCGACCGGCAACCCCGACAGATCGACCGCGGCGCTCATCAGCGCGCTGGTAAGCCGCCCCGAAGACATCGACACGATGACGGATTCGATCTGGCAGTTGGCGCTGCGCTCGGCAAGGTCGACGGCGTGGCGGACCGCGCCCTCCGCCTCGACGAGGTCGACGACATGGCCGGCCTTGATGCCAAGCGAGCCGGTATGGCTGAACCCGATCACCTCGATAGCGTGGCTGCGTCGCCGCAGCACGTCCCGCGGCGGCTGCGGTTTCAGCCTGGCGATCAGGCAGGCGATCTTGCTGGTGCCGACATCGAGCGCGGCAACGAGCGCGGCGCGCTTCGGCCCCACCGGCTTCATCTTGGGTGTCAGGCCGTAATGGAGCGGGCTCATGCGTTGCCGCCCTTGGGCTTCGGCGTCTTTTTCTTGATGGCGTCGTCGCGCTTCTCGGCGGCCGCGTCGGAAAGGCGGACGGCAATGCGGTCGGAAAGGCGCAAGTCGATCGCGTTAACGTCGCGGCCCGATACTTTGCCGTCGTGGTCAAGCGCCGCATACTGATCGAGGGCGTGAGCCACTTCGAATTCCGGCAGGCGAACATCGACCCCGTTCTTGAGCCGCAGGTTCCAGCGCCGCTCCGCCACCAGCACGCTGGCGCGCACATTGGCGCGCAGCTCGGGGTGGCCTTCCAGCAGGGCGAGAAAGTCCTTGGCGCGGGTTTCCGCGCCGGCGCCGACGACGAGCGGCAAGCCGGCATAGCGGCGCGCCGACATATGGATCGAGCACGGTCCCGTCGGCGGCGATCACCGACACGCGCCCGTCCTTCTGCCACAAAGCGAACGGCGCGCGTTCGACGACTGTGATCGCCAGCCGATCAGGCAGCAGCTTCTGCACCGTGGCTTCCGCGATCCATGGGTTCGTCAGCAGGCGAATGCGGGCATCGTCGACATCGAAAAACAACAGCGAGGCGCGCCCGGTGACGCCGGCATTGGCGAGAATCTCCTCGCGGCTCAGATGCGGCTGACCGGTCAGCGCAACCGAGGCAATCCTGAAGCCCACGGCATTGGCTGCCATGTCGCGGACATCCTTGAAATCATCGACGATCTCGCCGACATGGCCGCCTTTGAAAGTGCCGTAACCCGCACTCGCAGCGATCATCAACGCAGCGGCGAAGAGGCCCGCATGTCGCGGCAGCCTTTCGATATTGCGGATCACGCGTTCCATCGTACGCGAGATGGACCGCTGCCGGCGCTGAGTGCCGCTCATCCCGCGACCCCGTCGGGTCACGACGACGGCGCTGCGGTTCCCCCCTCCCGACGGCGTTCGCACCGGCTGGCGGCAGCGCCGCACCGGTCAGCGATTCAGGGAAGCGTCCTTCACCATCCATTCAACCAGCTCTTCGAACCCGATGCCCGCGTATTGCGCGAGCTCTGGCACGAGGGACGTCTCGGTCATGCCGGGCTGAGTATTGACCTCGAAACAGACGAGGCCTTGTGTTCCCTCCATGCGGTCGTCGTAACGAAAATCCGCACGGCTCACGCCACTGCACCCGAGCGCCTGATGCGCCACGAGAGCTAGTCTTCGGACCTCTTGGTAAACATTTGGTTTAATCGACGCCGGAAGCATGTGTTTGGAGCCACCGGGTAGCGTATTTTGCCTCGTAATCGTAAAATTTTACCGTCGGAACGATCTCGATCACGTCGAGCGCCCGATCGCCGATCACGGCGCAGGTCAGTTCCTTGCCGGCAATGTAGCGTTCGCACAGCAGCCGCTCGCCATAGGCCCAGTCGCTGCCGGGTCAGTTCCTGCGGGCGGATGCGCATGCGTCCGGCGTCACGATGAAGACGCCGACGCTCGATCCTTCCGCGAGCGGCTTGATCACATAGGGACGCGGCAGCACATGGCGTGCCGCAACCTCGCTGCGCGACACCACAACGCCTTCGGGGACGGGCACCCCCGCCTGAGCCATCACGACTTTGGCAACGTCCTTCTGCATCGCGACCGCGGAAGCGAGCGTGCCGGAATGGCTGTAAGGGATTTGCAAAATCTCCAGCAATCCCTGGATGGTGCCATCCTCGCCCGGCCGGCCATGCAGGACATTCAAGGCGATGTCTGGCCGGACTGAAGCCAGCACCGTGGCGATGTCGCGGCCCACGTCGATCATGGTAACCCGGTAGCCAAGCCGTTCGAGCGCGCCCGCGCACGCTGTTCCAGACCGCAATGAAACGTCGCGCTCGGCCGACCATCCGCCCATCAGCACGGCAACATGGCGGGCGACGTTCATCGCTTAGAGCTCACGGGCAACATCGCGGCTCGGCCGGTGCGCCGGACCGCGTTGCCGGACCATCGCAACGCGATCCGTTCGACGCGGCGGGGCGGCGCGCGCCTCTCACTGCAGCGGAACCGGTAGCTGGGACGAGGGTCGGTCGGGAACGGAGCAGCCGTCATAAAGCCAAGCCAGGCAACGGAAAATGTCCTCTTCGGAACGGCCCGCAAAGGTCGCGCGCACGACTTCTCGGGCGATGTCCTCGGCATGATAGACGCCCCACATATAGCGTGATTCGAGCTGCAGCCGTGCGGTGCGCAGAAGGCGCGACGACTGATAGCACGCAAACGCGCGAGCGAGATCGCCGTCGGCGGCATCGAGCGCCGCGGCGAGGCAAACGCCGTCTTCGATGGCCATGCAGGCGCCCTGCGCGAGAGACTGCAAAGTCGGATGAGCGGCATCTCCCACCAGGGTCACGCGCCCGCGGTGCCATTGCCGGAGCGGGTCGCGATCGGCAAGAGGCCAGCGACGTCCGAGATCCATCATCGCGAGCATCCCCTGCATCGCCGGATGCGTCCCCGCGTAGACGCGCGCGACCTCGGCGCGATGCTGGTCCTCCGAGTTGCGAGCGGCGGATGTCGGCGTCCGATATACCGCAACGATGTTGAACAGCGTGCTGTTTCGCAGTGGATAATGGACGATGTGGAAGCCGGGCCCCGCCCACAGATACACGTTCTGCGTTGGCACGTGGGCCGGGACTACCGCCATCGGCACGATCGTGCGCTGGGCGACATAGCCGAACTGGTGCGGCTCGCCCTCCTCTCGCAATTGAGCGCGGACCGTCGAATGCAAACCATCCGCGCCGATCAGCGCGGCCCCTGTCAGGCGCCGGCCGCCGGCGATATTGACCGCGACGTGATCGCCCCGGTCTTCAAAGCTCTCCACCGCTGCCCCCGGCTCAAGGCGAAGCGTTGAAAGCCCGCGACAGGCCCGCACCAACACCCGATGCAGGTCGACGCGGTGGATGATGAGGTAAGGGTGCCGGAATCGCGCGCGAAAAGACTTTCCGAGCGGAATCCGGGTGATCTCGTCGCCGCTATAGGCATCAACCATGATGCAGGCATCGGGAACGTCCGCCACCGTGAGCACGTCGTGGGCGACGCCAAGCCGCTGGAACATCGGGATCACGTTGGGGCCGAGTTGGATGCCGTAGCCGATGGCGCCAAATTCCGCGCCCTGTTCGAGGATCACCGCATGCCGTCCGCTGCGCCCGAGTGCGAGCGCCACCGAAAGGCCCCCGACCGCCTCCCGCAATCAGGATCGGCGCGCTTTCGGTGCCGGCCTCTCCGTTCATTGCGGTCATGCCAAGCGCTCACCGTTGCGCGACGCCGATGCGCTTGATCTCCCATTCAAGCTCGACGCCGCAGGATTGCTTGACGCGCTCGCGCACCGTCTCGCCCAAGGTCTCGATCTCTGCCGCACTGGCGCCGCCAAGATTGATCAGAAAATTGCAATGCAGCGGCGAGACCTGGGCGGCGCCAAGGGAAGGCCGCGGCAGCCGGCCGCCTCGATGAGTTGCCAAGCCTTGCGGCCCTGCGGGTTCTTGAATGTCGAGCCGCCGGTGCGGCTCTTGATCGGCTGCGTCGCCTCGCGGCTCTCGGTGATCTTGTCCATTTCGGCCGCGATTGCGGCTGGGTCGCCGGAGGCGCCTTGCAGCAGCGCCGACGTGAACACCACGTCCTCGGGCACGCCGCAATGACGATAGGCATAATGCATCTCCGCGTTGGTAAAGTTGCGGACCATACCGGCACGGTCGATGCCGCGCGCCGAGATCAAGACGCCGCTGGTGTCGCCGCCATAGGCACCCCCATTCATCCTGAGCGCGCCGCCGATGGCGCCGGGAATGCCGCGCAGGAATGAAAGGCCGCCAATGGCGGCCTCCTGGGCGGCGCGCGCCACTTTCACATCGGGTACGGCGGCGCCGACCCGGATACGCGCGCCCTCCTCGATAATGATTTCGCTGAACCCACGGCCGAGCCGGATCACCACCCCGGGCACGCCGCCGTCGCGCACGATCAGGTTCGAGCCGAGACCGATCGGGGTGACGGGGATCTCCGCGGGCAGCTTGGCCAGGAAACAAGACAGGTCAGCCTCGTCCACCGGCATGAACAGCGCCTGCCCCGGCCCGCCGGCCCGGAACCAGGTCAGATCGGCGAGCGGCTGGTTCGGCATCAGCCGGCCGCGCAGCTCGGGCATCCGGCTGCGCAGGTTTTGAACGAGGTCAGGAAATGTCACTTCACAGCCCCAGGACGGAGCGGGGCATACCTTTTGTTTTCGTTATTTTCCGCCGACTGCCTTATAGGCCGCCTCCACGTTGGTCGGGAAACGCTCCTGGCTTCCCCAGCTCGCATATTCCGGCATCTTCACTTCCTTCTTGATGTCGTCGAGCGATTTGCCTTCCTTCACCAGCTTGCCGACGCGGTCGAGAAGCAGGGCATAATATTGCGCGCCGTCGTCGAAAATCTTCACCGTGCCAGGCGTGCCGTGTCCGGGGACGACGTGTTCCGGATTGAGCGCCTTCATCATCTTCCCGGCGGCAAGAATGTCGGGGATGGTGACGAAGGGACGAAGGATGTTGACCTGGTTGACAACGAAGGCCGATGCGGAAAACAGGACGCGCTCCTTGGGCAGCCACACCGCGCTGTCCGACTCGCTGTGCACGCCCTTGAGGTACATAAGCTCCAAAGTCTTGCCACCGAGATTGATCGTCATGCGGTCGTGATATTCGATATCGGGCGGCATGAAGCGATAGCCTTCAAGCGCCGCCTTCATTTCAGGCGAGGTCGCCGCGAGCCGCTGGATACGGTCCGGCGCGGCGCGGTCGGCGTTGCGCATCGACTCGCCGCCTCCTGCCGCGGCAACGATGATCGCGGGCGGCGCGAAAACATAATGGCCGGTGGTATGGTCGGCGTGCGGCTCGGTATCGATGACGAGCCGCACCGGCATCGAGGTCAGCTTCTTCACCGTCGCCATGATGTCGCGCGACTCGATCGGGTTCTGCCCGGTGTCGATGACGATCACGCCTTCATCGGTGAGAATGATCCCGCTGTTGGAGTTGAAGCCTTTGCCGGTGTGGACGTAGACGCCGTCCGCAAGCTTCTGGACGCGCGGACCCAAATCCTGCGCCCACGCGGCACCCGCGAAAGCAACACAGGCGAGTGTCGCCAACGCTGCCGTTGCCCTGATGTTCATTGCCAAATTCCTCCCGGTTACGATCGCAGACTGCCACCGCCGACAAGCGATCGGCGTAGCTTATTCGTTTGACCGGCCCGATCAAGCAGCGCCAGGTTCAGCCGCCAATCCGTTGCG
This sequence comes from uncultured Alphaproteobacteria bacterium, assembly GCA_963844635.1. Lineage (GTDB taxonomy): Bacteria > Pseudomonadota > Alphaproteobacteria > Rhizobiales > Xanthobacteraceae > JAJPKK01. Next base: position 456,374 of record CAWJPD010000002.1, on the reverse strand, counting down.
CGACACGACCATCGACGCAAACGGCCATAGAATTGGGTCCATCCTTCCGCTTCGCCCGGACCGTGAACCAAGCTAGAATGACAAGGTTCAAAAGCCTGATCGAGGAGGGATTGATATGCGCCCACTGGATGTCAACACGCTTGCGGCGAGCGCGGCGCTTGGTTTGCTCGCTGCACTCGCTGTTCCCGCACACGCACAGGCGCCGGCCGGCGTTACAGCCTTTGAAGGCGCCCGGATCATCGCCGGCGACGGTAGTGCCCCGATCGAGAACGGCACGCTCGTCATCGATGGCCCGAAGATCGTGCAGGTCGGCCGCTCCGCGGATGTGCGCGTGGCCGCCGGCGCGACGCGGGTGAACGCCGCCGGCAAGACCATCATGCCGGACCTCATCGACACCCATACCCATCTCAGCAATTCGCGCGAGGAGCTTGTCCTCGACTTGAAGCGGCGGGCCTATTACGGCGTCAGCGCCGCGTTGAGCATGGGAACGGACGAAACCGAAGCCGAGTTGCAGATGCGCGGGCAGCTGGTGCCCGGCCAGGCGCGAGTTTTTACGGCATGGCATGGGATCACGCGGCCGGAGCCGGGCCGGACGATGGCGCCGTTCTGGATCAACACGACGGATGAGGCCCGCAAGGCGGTGCAGGAACTTGCCGCAAAGAAGGTCGACATCGTCAAGATCTGGGTCGACGACCGCATGGGCATGTACCAGAAGCTCACGCCCGAACTCTACGGCGCCGTTATCGACGAGGCGCACAAGGACGGGCTTCGCGTGACGGCACACATCTTCAATCTCGACGACGCCAAGGGCCTCCTGCGCGCTGGCGTCGATGCCTTCGCGCACAGCGTACGCGACCGCGATGTGGACGATGAATTCATCACGCTCGTCAAGCAGCACCCGAACCTCGTCATCAACCCGAACCTGCCCGACCGCGGCGTGAAGGTCGACATTTCCTGGCTGCAGCCGAGCCTCCCTGCCGTCGAATATCAAAAGCTCGAGCGAGCCGACACCGATCGGCCGAAGGAGCAAGCCTTCTACGGCATCCAGGCGCGCAACACCGCCAAGGTGAGCGCCGCCGGCGTGAAAATCATTCTCGGCACCGACGGCAACACGCCATGGGCGCCGCATGTTGAAATGGAGGACATGGTCGTCGCCGGGATGACGCCGATGCAGGTGATCGTCGCCGCGACCAAGAACGCCGCCGAGTTCCTGCGCATGACCGATGCCGGCACGCTGGAAGCCGGCAAGAGCGCCGATTTTCTGGTCCTCGACGGCAACCCATTGGACGACATCAAGAACACGCGGCGCATCTCTGCCGTCTATCTGCGCGGTGCGCCGGTCGACCGTAGCGCCCCGCCGCATTGAGGTCTCAGCGCCGACTTGCCGCTCGGTCAATCATACGTCTCGCCGAACTCCTTCTCCCCTGGCGGGAGAAGGTGGCCGACGCAGTCGGCCGGATGAGGGGGAAGCTGTTGCAATTCGCTGATGTTGGTGTCGCAGTTCGGGGGATCACTCTCATCCGTTGGCTGCCGCGAAGCTGAAGCCCCTCACCCGCCGAGCGCTGTCGCGCTCGGCACCCTCTCCCATACGGGGAGAGGGTTTTTCCATTTCACTGCTTCCAGGCTCACGTTTCTGGTTCGGCGGCTGAGAGGTGATCCGTTCACTTGCGGTCACGTCAATGTCTCCCGCCCAGGGCGTTATTTGCCGAGCCGGTCCGGACCCGTGGCAAGCGTGTCGATGCGGTAAAGCCCTTCGCGCGCGGTGACGTAGAGGGTCCGCTTGCCGGGGCCGGCAAACGCGACGTTCGACGGCTGACGCGGAATCGGAACTGTCCCGAGATACTGGCCCTTGGCATCCAACACCTGGACGCCCATGACTGTCGCAACGTAGACGCGGTCATCGCGATCGATCGCCATGCCGTCGGCGCCGCTCGGCTTACCCTCGGGGCTGCGCAAGGTGGCAAAGGTATGTTTGTTGGCGACCGTGCCATCCGACTTGACATCGAAGGCCATGAGCGTGGTGCCAAGCGTGTTGTTCACGATCAGCGTCTTGCCATCATTTGTGAGCACAAGCCCATTGGGCAGCGGGTTCTCCTTATCGAGCACGACCGCGGACTTGGTGCCGGGCGGCAGATAATAGACATAGGCGGTGCGGCCGGGCACCGGCGGGAACGGCCCGGGATCGGTGAAGTAGATGCCGCCCCGCGCGTCCACGATGAGGTCATTGGGCGCCATCAGTGCAATTCCGGGGGCACCCTCCGTGAGCACCGTGATCTTGCCGTCCTTGCCTTGCTCGGAGATGCGCTTGCCGCCCCCTTCAGCGAAGACCAGTTCGCCGCCCCGCGTGTAGGCGATTCCGTTCGCCCCGTCCGTATTCTCGCGCGCGAGCGAGATTTTTCCCGCGGTATCGAGATGATAGATGCGGTTTGCGCGAATGTCCGTGAAATACAGGCTGCCATCGGCCGCCCCGATGGGACCTTCGGTGAAGGTGAAGCCTTCCTGCACGAGCTGCGGTGCGGCGCCCGGCGCCAGCACACCCGGAATCCCCGACGTGGTCTGAGCAAAACCGGGCAGCGCACCCAGCGCGACCAATGCTCCGGCAAGGCAAACCCTTCTGCTCAGTCCGCTTGTTGGTTCCGTTTTCATTGTTCCTCCTCCTTGCTCGAACGCCCGCGCTGGGCGCGGTCGCTGGCGAGTGTAGTCCAAATTCAACGGAGCCGCAGGCCTCAATGAGGATGTTCTGGTGCGTTGCCTGATCCTGCTCGAAGGGGCCGGGTTCATTTACTTGCGCCATCGCGCACGGGCAGGAACCGGCGCGCGATCGCCGGCAATCGCAGGCAATATCGTGTGTCGATACCAACATCCAATTGTACGCTTTTATTTTATCGACTCGATACGAATGGAACCCGACACGGGCTGACGCAGCACCAAGTTCCGTTCGCATATGAGAACGTGCGCAATATTGAGGGACATTCGCTCAAATATTGTTTCCGAAGCGCAACATGGAACATGGGCGATTCTCTCCGACTTTTTGCCGCATGCCGAAACGCAGTCTGGGCATAGCGCGGACTTTCATCGCCTCAAGGTAATTGAGGTCTCACAGAGACATGTCCTGGGTGGAGCATCGACATCACGGAGAGCTGCGTTTGTAGATGCATCAGTCGCTGAAGTGATGATCCGATCACCTTTTCGCGAGGTGCGTGAGTTCCCACTCGCGACGTCAGACGCGCTGAACTCGCAGCGCCGCATTGCGGTCACAGTTGCCGATAAAACGGCCGCTCCTTCCTATCGGAAGGAGTTCCCGACATCGCAGTCGGGCTGACAGCCTTTCGGCGCCGATATGGATTTTGTCGCGAGTTGCCGAGTGGCGATCAAAAGAAATCGGAGGAAGAAAGTAATGAAAATAGTGCAAGGAAGCGTTGGTAACCGGCTTGTCCACAGGATCGTACTGACAATTGCTCTCGCGCTTGGACTGGTTATGACTTAAGACATCACTTCATCGTCGGCGCATGGATACGTCAGGCACGCTTACCAGCACGCCTCGTATCGGCATTCACATTATGCGTTACACCGCTCGCATATTCGATTTGCTCACCTTCATCGCACGCATTTCGCCGGCGCTCACCACCGTGGTGCCTACAGGTTTGCGCAGCACCTGCGGCATCACGAGACCCGCATTGCGTCGCATCCGTATCACGGCCCGGTGTCCGGCGGCGGCATCGCGTCGGAATATAGTGGCGGCCGTACCGCAAACGGCGAGCACATGAATCCGGGCGCACTCACCGCCGCACACCGCAGCCTGCCGTTCGGCACCCGCGTGACCGTGACCAATCACCACAACGGACGTTCTGTGGTGGTGCGGATCAACGATCGGGGCCCGTTCGTTCACGGCAGGGTGATCGATCTTAGTCCGGCCGCAGCGCATGCGATCGGCATGAACGGTCTCGCGCCGGTCTCGCTGAGCGTCTCACGCTGAAAATCGTCAGCGGGGATCGCTGCAAAATCAGAAGAGGGCAAGCTGACTCTCTCCCCTGTGGGAGAGAGTGCCGCCCAGCGCACGACGGGAGAGAGGGTTTTGAGCTACGAATCAGTGAAAGAGGTTCGACAAACCGCGTGGCGACAATCGGTTGCCGATTTCGCACCATATCCGGCCTACCATTCGGCAACTCCGCTGCACGCCAACCTGCTCCCGCGACGGGAGGAGGTCGGGTATCCGCGCCGCGGACTTGAGATGACAACCGCAGGAGAGTGAGGACGCGACGGCGATCAAAAATCCAACCTGTTCGCGACTGGGATGCGATAGTCGATATGCTCGTTGTTCTCGGCGCAGACGTCTTCCTCCATTTTCTCCTCGACGTGCCGATAGCGCCGCTTCCCGGTCCAGGGCTGATAAAACGCATCGGGGTCCTCGACGGTGAACACGGCTTCCAATCCCTTGCCCTCGTTCGTCATCCTCCAGCGTTCGATGACATGAAGCTTATCGGTGTGCGGCGTGCGGTAGGGGTCGACGAACGTGTCCTCATTCTGCCCGACGGTGTCGATGACGAGCGTGTCGCCTTCGTAATGCCCCACCGACTCCCCATACCAGGACGGCCTCACCTCGGCTGAATGCGGGACGTTCATATAGACGCGCCGGATTTGGTGATCGCCGGAGAAGATCATCCAGACCTCCTTCGGGAGCTGAATGAAATAGAGCGGCGTCGGTCCGCCATAAGCCATAAAGGCTGGGACGCCGGCCGGCATACAGCTTTGGCGCGGCGTGAACGCGATCTTGCCGGCGAGCACTTCGTCGTTGTCTTTCTTCATGTGATCCTTGACCCACGGCTTCAGGTTCGGATTGTTCAAGTCGGCGATCCGATAGGTGGACTGCCTCCCGGTGCCGTTGTTGACAAAGGGATGTGCCGGGTCGTAGGTGACCGGAGGGATGGTGCCGGGAATGGCGTCAAAGTCGGGGCCGCCCTGCCCCACCCGGACCCATCCGGATGTACTCGACAACGAAAAGTTGGGCTGCGCCGCCTGCTGCTGCGCCGGCGCGGGACTCTACAACAGCGATGTGACCGATCCCGCCGAGGGCCGCGAACAGCCCGGCACTCAAGACCCAATGCCTCTGCATGGACAACATGGCTTCTCCTCCTTCGCAGTTTCCGTGCGTCGCGCTCGCATTGCCGGCGCCGTTCTCGGCACCTTGGCATTCGCGATCGGTTCTGGCTTGATTGACAGCGATCGATACCACATTTGGGCGGTATGAAAATATCCGGCGGCAAGGTCAGGGAAAAGGCGTCGTCCTCCGGTCGCGCGACGTTTGTCGCTCCGGAATTCGGCTGCCATTGGATCGATCAGCGCGAGGGCCCCTCGGCATGATCAAGCGGAAATTTGGAACCACCGGGATCGAGGTCTCGGCGCTCGGACTGGGCTGCAACAATTTCGGCGGCCGAATCGACCGCGACAAGACCAGCCGCGTCATCGACGCCGCCCTGGAGGCCGGCATCAACTTTTTCGACACTGCGGATGTTTATGGCAACCGCGGCGGTTCGGAGACCCTGATCGGGGAGTTGCTCGGATCTCGCCGTAACGACGTGGTCCTTGCGACCAAATTCGGCATGCCGATGGACGACGAGGGACGCCGCAAGGGCGGGTCACGCAGCTATGTGATGGCCGCCGTCGAAGCGAGCCTGAAGCGGCTGCGCACCGACCACATCGACCTTTATTACCTGCACCGGCCCGACCGGGCGACGCCGATCGAAGAGACGCTACGCGCGCTCGACGATCTCGTCCGCGCAGGAAAAATCCGTTACGCCGCCTGCTCGAACCTGACCGGTCCGCAACTCGAAGACGCACTGGCGATTGCGCAGCGGCAGCGCCTCGCGCCCTTCGTCGCAACCCAGGATGAATACAACCTGCTCAACCGAGCCATCGAGCCGGACCTCGTGCCGGTGATCGAGCGACACGGCTTGGCCTTGATCCCTTATTTCCCACTGGCAAGCGGACTTCTTAGCGGCAAGTACCGCAAGGGCAAGCCGCTGCCCTCCGGCACCAGGTTGACCGAGGGGCGGCTCGCGGAGCGTTTTGTCACCGAACACAATCTCGACATTGTCGAGCGCCTCGCCGGCTATTGCGCCGAGCGGGGCCACACGTTGCTTGAGCTGGCGTTCGGCTGGCTGTTGAGCCATTCCTGCGTCGCGAGCGTCATCGCCGGCGCAACCTCGCCGGAACAGATACGGCAAAACGCAAGTGGGCTTCGCTGGCAATTGACAGTGGAAGAGATTGCCGCGGTCGACCGCATCGCCCGCGGTTGAGTTTTTGCACGTAGCGGCAATCCGATCGCCACTATTGCCGAATATCACCGTCAGTTGAGGTCTCGCGTTCGACCACCGACAGATTCCTATCGCTCGCCGAGCAGCAGGGTGCCGTTCAGGACCGCCTTTTCACGCGCGAATTCCACTGCCACCGCTTGTCCAGGCTGCAAGTCCCTGAGCGCGTCCGCCAAGGCGTGCAGGCCGGCGATCTTGACACCGCCCAGAGCCAACAGGCGGTCGCCGGGCTTGAGGCCGGCATTTTCAGCGCCCGACCCCGGCTGGACGCTGCCGACCCGTACGCCTTCGCCCTGATCGGTCATATCGGGGACAATGCCGGTTGCGGCACGGCGGGTCGCATTTGGAGAGAACGGCGCCGGCGACTGCGCGGCCGCCACGTCGCCTGAAAAATGAAGCGGCTCGGTACGTTCCGCGAGATAGTCGACCGCCTCCTTGAGAACCGCGGCAACCTTGCCGAGACCGGCCTCGTCAATCTTGTCCGCCGTATCCGACGGCCGATGATAATCGGTGGCGATGGATGCAAACAGCTGGACCGCCGGCACTCCAGCCTCGACAAACGCCGCATTATCAGAAGCAGCAACGTCGCCTGGCACGGTTTGAACCGGGATGCCTGTGGTCGCGCCTGCCCCCATGAAGATGAAAGGCATCTCGCGGGCCGAGCCGGTGCCGAAGACCGTGACCTTGCCGTCGCCGAGGCGTCCGACCGTGTCGAGGTTGAGGTCGGCGATGATGCCCGATAACGCGAATGGTGCGTCCGCCGCCTGCACTTCCTTCACATAATCGCGCGCCCCGCGCAAACCCGCCTCCTCGCCCGCGAAGGCGGCAAAGATGACGCTGCGTTCCGGCTTCGAGGGAGCGATCAGCCGCGCCAATTCAAGCATGACGGCGACGCCCGACGCATTGTCGTCCGCTCCCGGATGCAACTGCCCCTTTGCGCCCGCACGGGCGTCCGGCCAGCCGAAACCGAGATGATCGTAATGCGCGGAAACGATCAGCGATTGACCGCGTAGGGCGGGGTTGGTACCAGGGAGGACAGCGATCACGTTCTTCGCCGCCACCGGCGCGCCGGTTTCGCCCGGCATGCTGAAAGGCTGGAAGTAGCGATCGGCGCCCTCCGCCCCAGGCGAGATCGGCCTCAGGCCGAGAGCCGCGAAACGCTGCGCAATATAGTCCGCGGCGGCATCGAGACCACGGCTGCCGGCGCCGCGGCCTTCGCGCTCGGGACTGGCCAGCCATTCGATATCGGCCTTTATGCGATGGGTGTCGAACTGCGGCTTCAGCTCGGCGAGCGCCTTCCGCGGCGCCAGTGTGATCGGCCGGGCCTGCGGCACGAGGTTGCGCACGAGCGGCGTGTCGCCGACCGGCCACTCGCCGGTCGCCTCATTGGTCGCCTCTTCTCCCGTAAACACGAGCCAGGAATACTTGCCATAATGGGGCAGCTTGCGCGCGAGAGCGTCCGCCGCAGCCTCGCTCGACGCTGCAACATAGATCACGGCGGAATCTGGGTTTTTGGGATGGCGCACGGCTGCGACAAGGCTTCGTCCGGCCGCCGCGTGCATGGTGCCGTCGACCCGCAATCCGCTCGCATCGAGCGATGCACCGTATGACTTGAGCGCGTCGGCAACGACCGGAGCGAACTTGTTGTCCGCGCCGAGCACCCAGACGGCGCGATCGGCGGGCAGCACATCGATCTGACCGTCGCTGACAGTCTCGACGTTGTCGCGGCCCCATTCCTTGAGAAGACCGGCGTAGACGGAAGCACTTTTCGCGCTGGTCACAATCAGGACCTTCTTGGCGCCAAATGCCTTCGAGAGCGAGGGCGCGATCTCGAAGGGGCTGAGCCGGCGATACACCTGGAACTGCGGATCGACCTCGACGCGTTGGGGGAGGCCTTTCAGGTCGAAGCTCACGGTGACGCGCGGCGTGTCGGATGGCATCGAAATCGTTCTGGTTTCCACGCCGTTATCCGTGCCGATGACGACCGGAACGTCGAGGGCAAACAGGCGTCCGGGTTGGCCCTGTGACAGCGTGACATCGAGACGCCGGCCCCGCGCGACGGCCTGTTCCAGTTTCAGTTCCGGCGTGCCGACCTGATTGACCCACTGGTCGAAGAACGGCTTCAGGTCGCGACCCGAAACAGCCTCGAAGCTTTTTCGGATGTCGTCGAACGACGCCTCGCGAAAGCGGTTGTCGCGGTAGAATGCCTGGAGCGCCTTGATGAACTGCGCGTCGCCCACCTTGTCGCGCAGCATGTTAAACATCATCGCCGTCTTGCCGTAGCCGATGGCTTCGGTGACGCCGTCATGGCGGCTCTGAAAACGCGAGACCGGGAAGTCGTTCTCGGGCGTGACGTAGTTCGTCACTCTTTGCAGGATGGCGCGACGATGCTCGGCACCCAGGCCGCGCTGTTCGGCCATCAGATGGTCGGCGAGATAGGCCGTCAATCCCTCGCACCAGTTTCCGCCGGCAACATCAACGAAGACGCCGTTGCCCCACCAATTGTGCAGCAGTTCGTGCGGATATGACGTGGTCAGGATAAACGGAAAGCGGATGATCTGCTCGCCCAAAAGCGTGAAGGACGGCATTCCGTAGCCGGTTTCCCAGAAATTCTCGACCAACGCGAATTTTGAATAAGGGTAGGGGCCGAGAAGGCTGTTGTACATGTCGAGGTATTGCGCCGTGGCATCGAGGTAGCGGTCGGCCAGCGCCTGGTCCGGCTTGCGCAGGAATGCCATTGCTTTCACTGCGCCGGCACCACGCGAATACTCGGTGAACTGCGCGGCGACGAGATGCACCTCCTCGGTCGGCGTGGTGACCGACCAGCGTTCCTGCACGCCACCGGCGGGCCCGGAAGTTTCGCTTGCCGTGCGCACGCCTTGGCTCACCGATTTCCAGCCGGCGGGCAATTGGACCGTCAGCGTGTAGGTGATCAGGGCATTACCGGCCTGGGGGACCCAGTAGGTGGAGCCTGCAAGATAAACGCCGCGGTCTTCGATCAAGCCGGGAGATTCGCTGAAAGCGCGCGCATATTCGCTGCCCGGCTGCGCGACCTTGTAGTCGATGCCGCCGTCGTAATCGATGTCGCCCACCAGGTCCTGTCCGGGCGAGGCGCTTTCCACCCGATACACGTTCACGGGGACGCGGAACGCCGGGTCATGATCGTCGCGATCGATGCCGGAACCGCTCCCCTCGACGCGCGACCGGGCAGGGACGAGCTTCAGGCCGCCGCCGATCTCACGCAGGTGAAGGTCCGAACTCAGCGACAGGGTAAAGGTTGCGGTCACAAGTTCGCCGGGAACGCGCAGGTGATCACGGACATGCACGTGATGCGTGCCGGGATCGAGCGAGACCGCGAGATCATGGTGGATGGTTGGAGGCAGGGACGATTGCGCGAACGCGGGATGACCGCCGAACGTGCCGGCGGCCAAAGCGGAAACGAAAATCACTCGCGGTAATCTCGCTCGCATGGCGTCACGCTCCCTGGCGGAGGTTCGTGGGGATCAGTGCTTGGGGCCGATATTGAGCGATGAAATATCCATCACATAGGTGTAGAGCCCAGCCATGAATCCTGGGCCTTCGGAGCGGGCGAACAGCATCTTGGTGCCGTCAGGCGAGATCGACGGAAAGCCGTCGAAGCTGTCGTTGAAGGTGAGCCGGACCGGCTCGCCCCCCGCGAGGTCGCCGAGAAAGATTTCCCAGTTCGCCGGGTTGTCGAGCAGTGGGCGCACGAACACGTAGTGCCGCCCGTCCGGCGCCGGATAGGGCGCCCAGTTCATCCAATCGTCGTGCGTGCGCTGGATGCGTTCGCCGGTATCGACATTGATCGTGAAGATCGTCATCGGCGTGGGCCGCTTCTTGCCATAAAGTTCGCGGCTCCAGGCGCGCGTGGTGATAGTCTTCGAATCGGGGAGGAAGAACGGCGCGCCTTCCTGCCAATCGGGCGTATCGGTGAGTTTCCTCTCGCCGGTGCCATCGGCATTCATGATGTAGAGATCGAGGGCACCATCGACCTGACGGGTGAAGACGATGCGCTTGCCGTCGGGCGAAATCGACAGCTCGGCGTCGTAGTAGGGGTTGTCGGTCAGGCGCTTGCGGTGGCCGCCATCGAGATCGGCCATGTAGAGCTCCATGCCCTGCGGGTAATTGTTCTGGTCCGATACGTTTCCGAGCGGAAAGTCCATGTGGTCCCGCGTCGAGGTGAAGAGCACGCGCTTGCCGTCGGGAAGGAAATACGAGCAGGCGTCTTGTCCGAGGTCGTTGACGCGCCATTTGGTCTTGCCGTCATCCGAGAAAATCCAGGTCAGCGCGCCGGTGGTGCGGTTCGACGCATGGGCGCCATCCGGGTCCTGCGTCTGCGCGATCACGTGGTAATTGTCGGGCGCATAATAGGCCTCGGCCGAGGTCGGGATGTTGGGAATCCGCCAGGTCGGCATTTCCTCCGGAGATGCCTTGCGCGGGTGAACGACAGAGTAGTCTGTCTGTCCTCCGAGAACCCGCAGCTGCGGTGGACTGGCGTCAGCCGGCTGCGTCGGCGGGTCCGAGGGGCCGCCCTGCGCCAACGCCCAGGGAGCAACCGCACACGGGATGATTGTCAAACATGCTGCGACGTAGGTCGACCTGAGAAAGCGTCTTTTGGCCATGGCGTATTTCCGTTCTGCCCGTTGTTCGGGCTGCAAGATGATCCCGTTTTGAGAAATTCGAATGTGCGCGATCATCGCGCATCAAACATCACTCGCGTGATCACCTTCCACCGACCGGGCAATGTTCGGAATTATACTCCGACGCGCCCACGATCGGGAGACAACCGGAAAGGGATCAGCCCGGCGACAGCGAGCCCTTCCAATTTCGCTGGTTGGCGTGGGTCGACGCCGAACGATCTTTCCGCATCATGTAGTAGCCGAAGTAGATCGAGGAAAGACCGACGAATTCCGTGATGTACAGAACCTCAACATAGCCGAAACGCGTGAAGCTTCCGCCGATGCCCGGAAGCAGCGCGCCAATGGCGATGAGAATGTTTCCGAGGAACCGGGATCTCGCATTGTCTGATGCGAAATACTGAACGGCAGAATAGACGGCGCCGCCAAACAGGAAAACAAAAGCATAGAGGTTGAGCAGTGGAGAAAAGCCTCTGACCCATTGCCACGCGAACACGCGTCCCGTCAGGCGATGATCGAAGCCCGCCGGAATTTCAATGGGGGAGAGCAAGACACAGATGGCAGCGACGACAATCACCGCGGTGCATACGATCGCCGAAGCATCTGCAAAGCGTCGCTTCATCAGAAGATAAATGGTCCCTTGCGCCAGCGGATATCCGCCGAGAAGAGCGCCGACGATGTACCAAACCTTGGTATTCCACTCGCTCCAGCCGAAGATAGCGTTGATGCTCTCGGTCAGCGTGCCGGCGCCGAATGTGAGGACCCCCAGCGTCCACCACAGCAGATAAGGCGACCGCTTCGCCAGATAATGTGGAACGATCTGGGTCAGAAAGAAGATCGAGAAAAGCGTGGTGAGAACGGGGATGTAACTGACCATGGCATTATCGCAGGCTGGAACCTCGCAGGGAAAGCGTTTTTAGACCCTGCGCCGGGAACAAGCAATGGCACCGTTCGGGTGACATCGCGACGCGCGACCCGCAACGAGCCAAGACGGAAATCTCAATCGTTCCAACAATCCTGCTATCTAACTGCGACACATCGGCCTTTATGCCGTGCTCACAAGGCTTGCTTCGGCCCGCGAGTTGGCGCATTTTTAGAATTAGAATAAGTACAACTGTCTGCGCCATCGGAATTTCGGCGGGCGGGAGAACCGACAATGAGGAACACGATCGCTTCGCGCGGACCGACATATGGCCGCGGCGGTCCTGCGGCCGACTGCAGGGCACCGCTGCGAAACGCGCTGCGGTCCGCATCCGTGGTTGCAGCATTCCTGCTTGCGTCAGCGGTTGGCGTACCGAAGGCGAATGCCGAAAGCTCGGCTACGCAAAACGCGGCCGCCTGCACCAGCTACGGCAATTGGATCAGTTTGAAAACCGGGCAGCCTCTCGATCGCGGACAACTGTTTGGCGATCTCGTCGCGAAGAATGCCGTCGTGCTGCTCGGAGAATCCCACACCGACGTCGACCATCATCTGTGGGAATTGCATACCGTCGCGGCGCTCCATGGCCGCGGGGCAAATCTTGTCCTCGGCTTCGAAGCATTTCCACGGCGCGTGCAGGCGGTGCTGGACGATTGGGTTGCCGGAAAGCTGACGGACGAGCAATTTCTCAAGTCCTCCGAATGGCGGCAGGTCTGGGGCTACGATGCGGCGTTCTATATGCCGTTGTTCCAGTTCGCTCGCCTCAACCGCATCCCGATGAAGGCGCTCAACGTCGAGCGCAGTCTCGTCGCGAAAGTGGGTCAACAGGGTTGGGAGGCAGTCCCGGTTGCGGAACGTGAAGGTGTTTCCGATCCAGCCCCGGCGAGCCAAGCGTATCAGCGCGACCTCGCCCGCGTGTATGTCTTCAAAAAGTCGATGTCGCCGGAAGCCCTCCAGCAACTGCCGAACACTCAAGCGTCGCAACCACCGGAGCCGGACGAAGCGGCATTGACGGCTGCGGTGGGTGAGCCGGAATTCAGACGTTTCGCGCAGGCGCAATTGACATGGGATCGGGCGATGGCCGAGGGACTGGTCAATGCCAAGCGCGAGTTCCCGACCGCGACCATCGTCGGCATCATGGGAAGCGGTCATGTCGAGGACGGCAACGGCGTGCCGCATCAGCTCAAGGACCTCGGAATAACCGAGCTTGAGACTTTGATCCCGGTCACGGCCAAGGAAGCTTGCCAACTCGTCGGCACGGCCTACGCGGACGCCGTATTCACGTTGCAACGAAGTGAGGGACCGCCGCCCGATCGCCCGCGACTGGGAGTCGTGCTCGGCATCGGCGACGGTGCACCCAAGGTTGGCCGCGTGGTGGGCAACAGCGTTGCCGAAGCCGCGGGGGTGAAGACGGGCGATCTTGTGGTCAGGGCGGCCGGCGTCGAAATGCGCACTCCGGACGACCTTGTCGATGTCGTCGGCCGGCAAGCGCCCGGGACCTGGTTGCCCCTGAGCGTCAAGCGCGACGGACAGGAGATCGACCTGATCGCAAAGTTTCCGCCGCGTCCCAAGCAGGATGGGTGAGTGGGCGAGTGAGGAAAGTTCGTGCGAGCTGTCGAGCTCATACTTTCACGGACCGCGAAGGACGGACCGCCTCCCCAAAGGAGGCGGTTTCAAGTACCCGCAAAACAAGTTCGGGCTATTGTCCCAAACCCTCGACCCCGTAGATGCGGAACGTCGCATATTTTCTGCCGATTGTTTGCGCGTCCTTGTAAGCTGACGAATTTTGAAAGGCTTGCAACTTATCCATGCTCTCCCACTGAATCAGAACGACGCGTGGCGCAGGCGGCGTCCCTTCGAAGGACACTGTCCGTCCCGCGCGCGCAAGGTATTTGCCGCCCGCGTCCTGGAGCGCCTTGTTGACAGGCGGGAGGAATTCCTTTTCGTACGCGTCTTGATTGGTAACGGCGATTTCCAGAACGCCATAGGCAGGCGGCCGCGCCTGAGCATGAAGGACCTGGACGGCCGCGGCCCCAACGGCGGCGCTTGCGAACATTGCCAGTCCTATCGTGATGTGCCGATTCATGGTGTTCTCCCTCGATTGGGTGAAATAACAAAACAATCTGCACTAGAGCGGGATGCGTTCAGTTTGAATCTCTCCCGCTCGGTTCTGTTCTGCGCACCCGTCGCGGACTGCGCTCGACGACGGATGCGTGTTGAATTTGCGCATGATCTTGTCCGAAAAGTCTGCAACTTTCCGGGATCATGCACGCATAGCGTTGGAAACTGCGGCTTTGTGCCGATCATTTGCCCATCGTGTACTCGATATCGTACTGGGTCTCGACGGAACCCGTTCTAAAATCGAGGTTGGTGGCTTGTCGTGCGACCCCCTGCACGCCTACGAACTTCCCGGTTCCGCCGGTGACGTATCCACTGCTTGTAACGGCGACTTTTCCGGCGGTGTTCTGCAATACGTTGGTAAACCGGCTGATGATCTTGTCGCCATTTTCCATCACGAACACGGTGTATTGCATGCTGCTCCCGTTGCCATCGGTCAGGTCGGCAAGGCCACGGGACCAAACGTCCACGAGCTTGAGCCCGTTGATGACGGGTGCGTTATTGGGAAAGACGCCGTGAACCTCGAAAACCCGTACGATATGGTTGGGCATATCTCCGACATCGACATTTTGTTGCTGTGTGATTTTCTGGTTTTCAGCAGGATTCTTGAAAGAAACTCGCTGTTTCTCTTGGGCGAGTACATCGCCTGCCGGTAGCGCAAATGAGGACAGCAGTGTCACGGTCGTCAGAGCGCGTATGGTGCGTCGGGACATCGTGTACTCCTTTGACTTGGTGAGGAATCACGTTTCGCAATGCAAGCAACGCGAGATCGCAGACGCGGGTGACATCCGCGAAGACGATCATCTGAGTAATTTCAAGGTTGCTGGGCCTGCCGACGGCATGCTTGCTGCCGTAAAAATGTCAGGACTTTCGGCACGTCCTGCGGGCAGCTCGCCGGTTAGAGATACACCACTTTCGCGTGTAAACAAAGTGACAAAGGTCTGTAAGCGCATCGATCCCGTAAAGTTGCGGCCTTTTCAGCCAAAGATCATGCGCAAAATCAACACGCATCCGTCGTCGAGCGCAGTCCGCGATGGGTGCGCAGACCATAATCGAGCGGAAGCCTACTCAAACTGAACGCATCCCGCTCGAACCGCCTCTATAAATCCAGCGATCCCCGCGGCGGACGTGGCTGCTGCAAATGGGGGTCGAGCTTGTGGGCATGTTCGAGGTCGGCCCGGGCGTCCGCCGCCTCGCCGAGCTCGTTTTCCGCAAGGCCTCGAAGATAGAACACGGTCGCATTGCCGTGTCCGGAGTCTATTGATGCGGTGAAATCCTCGACCGCCGACCGATAATCGCCGGCACTGTAATAAGCCGCCCCCCGGGAAAACAGCGCATCGGCGCGTTTGGGATCGAGCTTCAGCACCGCGGTAAAATCCATGATTGCGCGTTGGTAATCCGCCTCCGCTTCGTAGGCGGCGCCACGGACGAAAAGGGCATTCTCGTTGCTCGGAGCGAGCCGCAGTGCCGAGTTGCTGTCGCGAATGGCCTCCTCTTCGTGACCCAGGTCGTGATGGGCCAACGCGCGAGTTCGCATAGGCAATTGCGGAGGGAGCCAGATGAATGGCACTGCTCGCGTCAGCAACGGCCTGCGCATATTTGCCCTGCTGTCCGTAGGCGCCGGCCCGCCGCAGCAGCGCAGCTGGCCTGACGCCGGAACCAGGCTTGCTCGACCGGATCAGCGCGCCGCACGCGGCGATCCGTTGAGCGGAAGATACCGCGTCGGAAAAGCAGGCGTTCCGGCTCGGTATTGCGCTCGTTTGGGCCCGAACCGGCGTGACCGGCAGCCCCGCGAGGCTTGCCGCCACAAGGTATGCTTGGAGAAACATGTCGTGATCCGGGACGTCGGTCAGTGTGGGTCTTCGTTAACCATACCACGTTCACCCTGCGCGCGGCAGCAGCGACGTGTTCCTGGAGGCAACGTCTCTCGTTTGAGTTCAAGCCGGCAGCGGAGGGAGGGGCGGCCGCCGAAGCCGAGCGTCAGACCGCGGTCGTTCACGACTTGTGCGCGCAAAGCAGCAAACGGCAGGTCGGATGATCCGGCCGTGGTCAGCGCGCGTCAACGCGCGGCATCGGCGGAGACTGGTTCAGCACCAGCCAGTACAGGCCGAGGTGAACCACGGCTTCCACGAACTCGCTGAAATCGACCGGCTTGCGGATGTAGCTGTTGGCGCCGAGACGATAGCCTTCCAGCCGATCCTTGTCCTCGATCGAGGTCGTGAGAATGACGACGGGCAGAAGCCGTGTCCGTTCATCGGCGCGGATGCGACGGAGCACTTCGTGACCGTCGATCTTCGGCAATTTGAGGTCGAGCAGGATCAGCTGCGGCAACGGGTTGCGGGCGCCATCGGCGCTGTGTCCGAACAGATAGTCGATCGCTTCGACGCCGTTGCGCGCGATCGCCACCTTGTTTGCGATGTTGCTTTTTTTCAAGGCGCGAAGCGTCAGCGCCTCATCACGCGGATTGTCTTCAACAAGCAGGATCACGGATTCGGAGTTCATCGGGCTGCTCCCGCGTAAACGCGCCTATCCGAGACGGCGGACGCCGATGCCTCGGCGGCAGCAGGCATCCGCATGGTTCCTTCCAGGGTGAAATAGAAGGTGGCGCCGCGCCCGACCTCGCCTTCCGCCCAGATGCGGCCGCCGTGGCGGCGAATAATTCGTTGCACCGTGGCGAGGCCAATGCCGGTGCCCTCGAACTCCGCCGCCGAGTGCAGGCGCTGGAACATGCCGAACAGCTTGCTCGCATAGGCCATGTCGAAGCCGGCGCCGTTGTCGCGCACGAAATAGGCACGGCAGGGATGGGCGACGATGCCGACCTCAATGCGCGGCTTCGCCACCTTGCCGGTGTATTTCCAGGCGTTGCCGATCAGGTTCTCGAACGCGATTGTCGAGCAGCCTGCTGTCGCCCTCGGCGGGCAGGCGCTCAGGAATCACGAGAATCGATCTTGCGTTCGGGGTCGCCCCTCGTCAGCCCCGCAACGATGTCGCGCGCGATTCCGCTCAAATCGACCCGCTCGCGGCGGAACTCCTCGCGCGTGACGCGGGCAAGCGCCGAGCAAGTCGTCGATCAGTCGCGCCATCTGCTGCGCCGATTCGCGAACATACGCGCAAATATTCGCTGGCCGGTCGTCGTCGAGGCGATCGCCGTAGTCCTCCAGCAGGGCCAGGCCGAAGCCGTCGATGCTGCGCAAAGGCGCGCGCAGGTCATGCGCCACCGAATAGCTGAAGGATTCCGAGTTCCTCGTTCTTGGCCTTGAGCTCGTCCACCAGCTCCGCTCGCGTCTCGGCGATCTCCCGCGCTGCCCGCGCCTCGATCGCCTCGAGCTCGGCTGCGCAAGCAGCTGTTCGCGGATTTGCCGGTTCTCGTCCTCGAACTGCTTGCGCCGAATCTGCGCGAGCACGCGGGCGCGCACCAGATCGAAGTCGCTCGACTTGGCGATGTAGTCGTCTGCGCCGGCGCCAAGGCCCTGGATCATCGCGTCGCGGTCCTCGACCGCGGTGAGCATGACGATCGGGATATCGCGCAGTGCCGGCACGCTCTTGACGCGCCGGCAGGTTTCCCGGCCGCCGATGCCGGGCATCATCAGGTCGAGCAGGATGCAGTCGACCGGCTGACACGCCGAGCAGTTCGCAGCGCCTCCTCGCCGGATCGCGCCAGGACCACTTCGTAGCCGTCCGCGCGCAGCGCCGCGGCGAGCTCCTGCAGATAGGTTTCGCTGTCGTCCACCGCCAGAACTTTCTTCGGCCCGAGCAGGCTTGCCGTGCGGCGATCGGCGGCACGATCGCCGGCGCTCCGCAGCATGGCGCCGAGGCGGGCCAGGATGACCGCGATGTCTTCGTCCTTGCGCACGAAGGCAGTCGGCGCCGGCATCGAGCGCCTGCACTTCCGCGCCGCGCTCCTCCGACGCGGTGAGCAGCAGGCAGGGAATTCGTCGCAACGCCGCATCGAGCCGGATGCGCCGGATCACGGTGGCGCCGTCGATGCCGGGCAGCACGCCGTCGACGATGATCGCAGTCCGGACGCAGGTCCGCCGCGGCGCGCAGGCCGTCCTCGCCGCTGTCGGCGACGCACCACGCGATAGTAGGCTTCCTCCAGCGCCGTTTTCAGGGCCTCGCGGAAGGTGATGCTGTCGTCGATCACCAGCACGGTCAACGCGGCGCTGTGTTGCGGCGCCGCGCTCCGGCGCACCAGTTCGCGCGCGCGCGCAACCACGTAGCCGGGATCGTAGGGTTTGCCGACATATTCGTCCGCGCCGGTCGTCAGCCCGCGCACGCGGTCGCCGATCTCGCTTTCCGTCGACAGCAGCATCACGGCGGTGTCCCGCGTCTCCGGCATGGCGCGGATTTCCTGCCAGCAGTTCGATGCCGTCGCCGTCGGGCAGCAGACACATCCAGGATGACCAGGGCGAAGTTATTCTCGGCGAGCGGCCAGCCGTGCCTTCCGCCAGAGTCGCGCAGGCCAAGCGCCGGCAGCGTCCGCTTCTTCCAGTAGCTCGATCAGGTTCATGCGCACCGTCAGGCTGTCGTCGACGACCAGGACCGCGGGGTTCATGCACGCTCCTCCATATGCGCAACGGCGCGACGGCGCTCGCCAACCGCCCAAGGCGCGGTCCGATTTCTGAAAGCGGCAGGACCTGCTTGCAGCGCCAAGCAGCGCCGCCTCGCGCGGCATGCCGTAGACGACCGAGGTCGCCTCGTCCTGCGCGATGGTCAGGCCGCCGGCTTCGCGGACGCGCTTGAGACCTTGCGCGCCGTCCTTGCCCATGCCGGTCAGCAGGCAGGCGGCGGCCGTGGCGCCATATCCCTGCGCCAGCAACTCGAACAGCACGTCGACCGAGGGACGGCAGGAATGCCGCTCCGGATCGAGGTTGAGATGCAGGCGGCCATCGCGCACGGTGAGATGGCGGCCGCCGGGCGCCACCACGACCTGCCCTGCCGCGGCCGCGACCGGCACGCCTTCCCGCGCAAACAGGACCTGTCGCGGGGTCTGGCCGTCCAGCCATTCGGCGAACGCCTGCCCGAAGGGCTCGCTGATGTGGAGCACGAACAGGACCGGCAGCTGGAATGTCGGCGGCAGGCTTCGAAGGACCTCGACCAGCGCACCCGGCCCGCCGGTCGAGGCGCCGATCGCGACGACCGCGTGGCGGAAATGGCGCAAGGCAGGCTGCGGAGATCGGCCGTCGCGCAACCCTGTCCCGTCACCGGTGTCCGTTGGCCGGACAACCACGGCCGGTTCGTCGGGGCGAGAGATCGGGCGGGACAGGGCGTGCGCAGGCACATCAGTCGTTGCAGAACGGAGGCCGCGCGAGGGTGGACGGGTGACCACCGGAACGCGTGCGACCAGCTTCACCGCCGAGACGAAGCGCTGCTCCCAGGCGCCATCGAGTGCGGTACCGCTGGGTTTTTCCAGCACGTCCACCGCGCCCGCCGCGAGCACCTCGTAGAGCCTGAACAATTCGCCCCTATTGCTCGAAGCCGAGACCACGAGGATCGGCGTCGGACAATGCGCCATGATGTATTCCGTCGCCGCAACGCCGCTCATGACCGGCAGCACCATGTCCATCGTGATCACGTCAGGCCGCTGTTGCCGGCAGAGCTTCGATGGCGCGGCGCCCATCCGCGGCCTCGCCGACCAGTTCGATCTCCGGGTCGGCACGAAGGATGGCGACCAGGCGCTTGCGGACCGTCAAGGAGTCTTCGACCACGAGGACACTGGTTCTCGCCATGGCTATCCCGCCAGCTTGCGGATCATGGCGAGCAGTTCGGCCTGATCGAACTCGCTCTTGACGATATAGCCTTGCGCGCCGACGGCACGCCCGCGTCGCAGGTCCTCCGGCGCGTTGCGCGAGGTGACCAGGATCGCCGGAATGCGCCGCAAGCCCGGGTCGGCGCGCATACGCTCGATGAAAGTGAAGCCATCCATGCCGGGCATGTCCACGTCGACGAGAATCAGCGCGTACGGCTTCTTCGCTACAATCTCGAGCGCCTCCTCGCCCGACAATGCGACATCCACCTCGTAGCCGGCCAATTCCAGGATGCTCTGTTCCAGCATGCGGGTCGTTAAGGAGTCGTCGATGACCAGCACCAGTTGTCGCGACGTTGTTGCCACAGTCTCAGCCCGGCCGCCCCGATGCGCCGCCGCCACGAGGCCGGCAGCATCCAGCACCAAGTGAGGATTGCCGTCGGCGTCGAGACAAACGCCGCCGACAACCGGGCTCGCCGGCAGGTCTTTCGGCAGCGGACGAACCACGATCTTTGCGGTGCCGAGCAGACGGTCGACGCCGACCGCGACCAAGCCGGCGTCTGCGGCGAGCACGACGGCATTCCACGCACCCTCGGCCGACCAGCGTGCGCCGTCTACGGCGGCCGCGAGCGGGATGAAGTCGAGCCGCTGCCGGTCCCACGCAATCGAGGCGCCCTGCCCGGCCAAGGAAATATCGGCGGCGGCGATCCTCTTCGTGCGCCGGACCGCGTCCAGCGGAATGGCCGCGACGCTGCCGCCCCTGCGTCCCTGCACCAGCAACGCCTCCATGGCCGCCAGCGACGGCGGGATGACGAGATCGAACGCTGTGCCACGTCCGGGGTCGGTATGGACCAGCACCTCGCCGCCCAGCTGCTCCGCCGCCTCGCGCACGACATCGAGGCCGATGCCGCGGCCTGACACGTCGGTGATCGCGCTCGCGGTGCTGATGCCGCCCCGAAGCAGCAAGCGCACGATGTCCTGGCTTTGGCGCCCCGGGCCGATGAGGCCGCGCTTCGTGGCGACCTCGCGCACTGCATCGAGATCGAGGCCACGGCCATCGTCGCGGCAGGAGAACACGATGCGTCGTCCGCGGCGGGCGACAGTGATGGCGATGTGACCGATAGCTGGCTTGCCGATGGCCCGGCGCTCGGCTTGGGTTTCGATGCCGTGGGCCACCGCATTGCGGACGAGCTGTATCAGCGCGCCTTGCAGAGTTTCGAGAACATGAGCGTCGAGCCGAAGGTCGCCGCCACCGCTTTCAAACGCGACCTCTTTGGAGAGAGCGCGCGCGGTATCGCGCGCGGTGCGTTCGAGCGCCGTGAAAAGAGTTCCGGCCGGCGCCAGTCGCAACCGCTCCGCGGCATCGCGCAACTGTCGCAATTCGCGATCCATCTGGCCGACCGCCGAGCCAAGCTTGCGCCCAAGGCCGCCGAGTTTGCGGCGTAACTCGAGCGCAGTTGCGTTCGATGCCTCCGCGCGGGATTTGGCTGGGCCGCTCGCCGCCGCGGCCATGCCGATGCCGCGAGAAGCCGCGAGTTGGGCCGCCAACAGATCGGCAAGGTGCCGCAGCTCTTCGACATCGCGTCGGCGCCCCGCAAGCCATTCAGGAACGCATGGGTTTCCGCAACGCCGTCGAGCACCGCCTCCATCTCGACGAGATCGGCGCGCACCGTGCGCGCCGGTTCATCGACGACCGGCTTGGCGGCTTTCGTGGGCGTTGCCGCTTCTGCAGGCGCCAAGGCGGCGAGCCGGCCGTCGATCTCATCGAGATGGGCGAGGACGCATCGATCTCACTCCGCGCAAGCCCCTTCAGGTCTTCCCGAAATGGCGCCAGCGCATCCTCGATGGCGTGGGCGCGCTCGGCGATCTCTGGCTGCCTGACGACACGCGCGGCGCCCTTGAGTGTATGAGCGAGCCGCAGCAAGTGCTGCACCGCGGAGACGCTGCTTCCGCGCTTCTCGATTTCGAGGATGCCCTTCGCGAATTGGTCGAGCAGGTCGCGCGCTTCGAGCCGAAAATATCGGTACGGGTCCGTTGCCATGTCCGATGCCGCCGTTCAGGCCGCCAATTCGGGCCGGATGATCCGCAGCAGGTCCTTCGACAAGCACGGCCATCTGCGAAACCGTCTGCAAGGTTTGCCCGGCGCTGGTCTCGGTTTCCATCGATGCCTGGGTGACGTTGGCGATCGCGATGTTGACCTGTTCGACCGCGGTCGATTGCTGCTTGGTCGATAGTTCGATCTCGCGCGCCGCATCGGTCGCGGTGGCGACCAGCTGGCGATCTGCTTGAAAGCGGTCGCGACGTCGCCGAACTGCCGCGAGCCGGCATCGACCGCCTTCGACCCCGTCTCCGTCGCCATCACCGTGGTGTTCACCGCGCTTCTCACGTCGTCGATCAGGGTGCGCACCTCCTTGGTCGAACCGCCGACGCGATCGGCCAGTTTGCGGATTTCGTCGGCGACGACGGCAAAGCGCTTGCCTGCGTCGCCGGCGCCGGCCGCCTCGATCGTCGCGTTGATGGCGAGAATGTTGGTCTGCTCGGCAAGCTCGGAAACGATATCGAGAACGGCGCCGATCTCCTGCGACTTCTTTCCGAGCTCCAGCATGTGGGCGACGATCTGGTCGACCTGCCGGCGGATGCCGGAGATCGAACTCGTGCGTCATGTCGACGGTGCCATGACCGACGCGCGCGGCGCCCGCCGTCTGCTCGGCATTCTGCGCGACGCGCTGCGCGCTTTCGGCGATCTGGCGCGACGTCGCCAGCAGTTCGCTGATGGTCGTTGCGATTTCGGTCATGGCCGTGGCCTGTTCCTTGGCCCCGGCAGCCTGCTGGTTGGCGGCGGCCTGCAATTCGGTGGAGGAGCTGCGGACCTGGCTGACCGCGCAGCCGATCTGCTCGGACAGCGAGCGGGTAATCAGCCAGCCGATCGCGGCGACGGCGAGCGTCCCGAGCAGGCCTCCCCACAGGATGATCGACATGGTCATTTCGGCGCTGGCGCGGGCCTCCTCGGTGCGCTGTCTTCAACAGGTCCTGCTCCTCCTGATCGGCGGCGGTGACCGTGGCGCGGATCTGGTCCATCGTGGTTTTGCCGAGGTTGGACAGGACCACCTTGGTCGCGGCGTCCAGTCCCTGCGTCCCGTCGCAGGTCGATGGTTTTTTTCAGCTCGGCCATCTTGCCGTCGATCACAGGACCGAGGCCGGCGAGGCGCCGCTGCTGGCTGGGATTGTCGGCGTGAGCCGGCTCGCCTCGTCCAGCGCGCCCTTGATCGCCGGGACCGCAGCGACATAGGGAGCGAGATAGGCCGTCATCCCCGGTGATGAGATAGCCGCGCTGTCCGGTCTCGGCGTCCTTCATGATCGACAGCACCTCGGCGAGCTGAACGCGGACCTGTTGGCTATGCTGCACCCAGACATCGTTCTCGATGAGGCGGCTGGCATTGCGATAGGCTGTTGTCGCAATGAGCACGAGAACCAATGCCGCAAGGCCGAAGCCGGCCATCAGCTTGCTGTTGACGCTCCAGTTGCCCAACATGGTTCCTGCTCCTCTTTAGGTGCTGGTTCGTCCCGCTGGCGCTTGATCCCATCGAGAAGCGCGGGAACGTTCAGAATGGGTCCGGAAAATCCGTCCGTCTGCACGTGGTTGCGGACGAAGGCGCGCGGAGGCGAGGCAAGGATGGCCTGCCGAGGCACGTTCAGGTGGCCCTCAAGGCTTTCGAAGGCAAACGCGACCGGGGCTGCCGCAACTATCACGAGCCAGCGCGGCACCGTCTCACCGGGCAAATTCCCCAACAGGGCTGCCAAGCTGTAGACCGGCAGAATGGCGCCGCGGAAGCCGGCCATTCCGAGAAGAGTCCGGTCCGTGCCGGGAACGGGCGTGACCACCTTATCGGCATGCAGCCCCGCAATTGCGGCGAGGCGGATCGCACAGGGTTCGCCGCCGACCCGGATTGCCAGCAGGGCCACGCTTGGCGCGGCGTCGCGATGCAGCGGCTCGGTAAAGCCGCGGTCGAAAGCGAGCCGCAGTTCGCGGGCGCGGCCGCTTAGTCCCGAAGGGACATCGCTCATGGCCGGTTTCCGCCCGCGCCGGGAGCGAGTTCGCACAGCCTGACCAGGGCTTCGCGGCTGAAGCCGCCTCCAAACATCAGCAGCCGGGAGGCATCTTCGCGGCGGAGCAGCAACTGAGCCTGCGCGAGTTCGCGCCGCGCCGTATCGAAGTCCCCAGCCTGTCGCGCCATCAGCCCGAGATGCAGGCGCGGCATGGCGAAGGTGGGATCCAGATGAGCGGCGAGCCGGTCGTGTTCGGCGGCCCCTTCGCGATCGTCGGATTGTTGCCGGCACAGCGCCAGAACGTAATGGCCTCCGGCGTTCAGCGCATCGAGCCGGAACAAGCGCGCGCACGCCTCCTCCGCCGCCGCAAATTGCCCACCGTGGGCGAGCAGCGTTGCTTCGAGCAGCAGCACGTCCTTGTCGCGTTCGGCATTACCGAGAGTTTCTTGCACCAGCGTCGAGCGCCTCGGCGAAACGCTCGTGACGCAACAAGTCCAGCACCGGAGCAACGTCGCGCGCCGTATTCGGGATGGCCGTGGCGACTTCGGGTAGCGATGGATTGTCCAAAAGTTTTGCAACGCGCGCGCCGGACGCGCGGATGGAATCGAGCCACACGACGTTCTGATGAACCTCACCGGAATGCGCCGCGACCGCGCCCACCGCGGACGGCACGGCACGCGTGCTTGGCGCGGAGATTTCCGGTCGTCCGGATTTGCCTTTCCCGCCGCTCGCCTTGCGTTCGTAATAAAACGTTTCGTGCGAGTTGTGCAGGTGAAACTCGTCGGAAATGCCTCGCAGTGTTTCGGCGTGGCCAAGGAACAGGAATCCTCCCGGTGCGAGCGAGCGCGCAATTCGTGCGACGGCCGCCCGCATTTGATCGGGCGAGAAATACATCAGCACGTTGCGGCAGAAGATCACGTCATAGGCGGACGTTGGCCAAAGCTGCGGGTCGTCGCTCGCGAGATTGCCCAATTCGAACGTCACGCCGGCGCGCACGGTATCGGCGACGATCATGTCGCGGCCGCTGTGGCAAAACCAGCGCGCGCGAATTTGTGGGGGCGTTTCGCGCAACGACCAAGCCGAATAGCGCCCGCGGGCCGCACGGGCCAGCACGTCGGGATTGAGATCGACCGCGCGGATGGCGATGCTCCACGACGGATCGGCGATCGCCTCTCGGGCCGCGATGGCGATGGAATAGGCTTCTTCGCCGGAAGCGCAGCCTGCCGACATCACGCGCAGGGCCGGCGGGGTGCGAGCCACACGCATGCGGGCCGGAAACACCACCTCGGCGAGCGCGTGGAACTGTTCCTGATTGCGGAAGAAGTAGGTCTCGCAGACCGTCAACTCACGGGCGAGCGCGCTCATTTCGCCACGCGACGACTCATGCTCGAGGCTGCGAAGGTAGGCGTCGTTGGATCGCGCGAGTTTCTGCAGGCGCCGCTCCAGTACCTCGCCAAGGAATCCCAGCTTGGTGTCATCGAATTGCAGGCCAATGTTGTGCGAAATCGCCGACCTGAACCGCTCCATCTCGGCTCGCGTTGCAACGCAACTCACGATTCATCTCCGTTTGAACAAAGCCGGGACAACAGCTCTTCCGGCAACATGCGGGCTGTACACAGGAAGAACAGGAATTCCGCGTCCGCGGTCCCAATGGTGGCGACTGTCTCGCGCTCCGTTCCACGCAGGAGCGGCGGCAATTCCTCGCCTGCGTCAGCCGCAATGTCGCGGATGCCGATGATTGATGCGACGGCAAGCGCGACAGCGCGGCCGCCAAGATCGATGGTGACGAGGCGCTCACACATCGACGGTTCGCCGCTGATCAACACGGCGAGATCGACGACCGGCACCGCGGCCCCGCGAATGCGACACAGGCCGCGCACATGCCGCGGGACGTCGGCAACGATCTCCACGGATGGCATGCGCATCGTTTCTATGACTTGCCCGATCGGGAGCGCGCACAAAAAGTCTTTGGCCCGGCAGATGAGCCATCTCGCGGTCGGAGCCGCCGATGCCCCCTCCGCCTCGCCAGGAGGATCGAACCGGTCGGGGGACGGTCGTGCCAAGGATTGCGATGGTGTCGAGGATTGATCGCTCAGCATCGCGCCTCCCCCGATTTGGGCCGCTGGCGGATCGCCGTGAATCCGGGAATCCTTCCTTTCGCGATTCGCTGCACCGGGCTTCTGATTTTTGCTGCGGATCGAAGCAGTAATTTTGGCGGGTGCCCTTCGCGCCGGCACGCTGTCGACGATCGCCGGATGCAGCGCAGCCCGTCATGACACCCTCGGTCGTCGTCGCGCCCGCCCGGGCGCAGCGACGCTACATCGGTCAACGAAAACCCGGACAGGCGCACCGTCCGAGCGTCACTCGCTCAAAGGTAGCGCGCCGCAAGTAAAAGCACCGTAAATGGAGGGACCGCAAAGCGTGAGAACGACGTGTCGCTACGCGATATTTGCCCTGCGCTCTCAACCAAATGGCGATATGCCAGCGCAAAACTCGGGCGAGCGGCAGCGAAACACATCGAGGCACGGCGGCATCAATACCGCCGTGCCCACAACCGAGAGATGTGCCTCGGGGTCGGTTTACTTTGGCTGATCGAAATAACGCAGATCGGGCGGGGCCTGGTTGCGCTTGGCCGGCATCAACAGGCCGTCAACGCGCAAGAAATAGTTTTCCTTCCCGATCACGATGTTGGCGTTGCCTTCCTGGCACCAGGTTTCGGGCCACTGCTCCGGATTTTCGGACAGCCGCTGATATTGCCGGTCCGAAGTCCACGGCCGCGTCAACGCGTGATCGATCGCGGTGGTGAGGATGTGAATGATTTTCGGGTTGGTCTTGTCGAGGAAGATGCGCTCCTTGAAAACCGATTGGTTGTCGAAGGCGAGAGGCAACCCGCTGGCATCGAAGGCGCGCGGCCCCTTGAAATACCTGGTTTCGACATCGAGCGTATCGTAGTGGCCGTCACCATCCTCGTCGAGCCACGTGCCAATCGAATAGCCCGCATAGGTCGGAATGGGATTCTTGGGCCAGTCGCGTCCGTCGGTGAAGATGCGGCGGATGTGATCGGAGCCCGTCAGCATGATGTAGGTCGTTTCCGGCGTGATGACATATTCCTGCCTAGCGAACGTCATCATGCGCGGCATTCCGCTCGGCAGGCACCGCGCCGTCGGGTAGTTACCGAGACCGCCCCCGGCCTGGTCGGCCATGCTGGCGGCGAGCACTTTCTGATATTCCGGCGTCAGCGGCGCCTGCTGTCCGAGGCCCCAGGGCTTGGTCTGGTCGTAGGCGCCCTGAACCTCGACCTCGCGATGAACGACGCGCGTCCACTGACCTTTCCAATTGGTGGGGTACTTGCTCATGTCCGCGGCGCCGCCCGCAGGATCGGCTGCGCGAACGCCGCCGGACCCCAGCAACACGGCCGCCGATGTTGTCAGCGCGCACAAGATTGCCGCGGCTAAAAGATGCTTCGCGTTTCGGTGCATCATCTTGCTCCCAATTCTTCGCGTGTCGCCGCGCATTCACTTGGCCCCGGGGCGGGGAACCGGCTTGAAGTATTGCAGATCGGGTGGCCGTTGGCCCTTTCTGGTGGGCACGAGAAATCCCTCGTCGTTCACCATGTAGGTTTCTCCTTCGAGCACCAAGCGCCGGTTGTTGACGTGACAGTAGACCTCGGGCCACTCCGGCTGCACGTCCGAACTGCGCCGGAATGTCTTGTCGACGGTCCACGGCTTGGTCAAAGCGTGATCGAACACGGTGATCACGTCATGGAGCAGGTTGGGGTTGTTCTTGTCGATGAAAAACCTTTCCTGAAACCGGGATTCATTGTCGAGATCGAGCGGCAATCCGGTGCCGTCAAAGGCGCGCGGCCCCTTGAACGGGCCGCGCGTTTCGGCTTCGAGCACGTCGTAGGTACCGTCGCCATTCTCGTCCACCCACTGGCCGATGGTATACCCTTGATAGGTCGGCTCGATCTCCTTGGGCCAATTGCGGCCATCGGTGAAAATACGGCGCAGATTGTCGTCGCCGCCAAGGACGATATAGGTCACGTTCGGCGTGATGACGTATTCCTGCGCCTCATACGTCATCATCCGCGGCATGCCAGCGGCGTAACATTCTTTCGTCGGGTCGTTGCCGATGCCGCCATTCGCCTGCGCCGCAACGCTGTCAGCAAAAATCTTCTGATATTCCGCCGTCAGCGGCGCCTGCTGGGCCGCCCCTTCCGGCTTGGTAGGATCGAAGCTTTGGCGTCCGGCTCCGGAAGCCACGACCGGCGACCATAGCCCTTTCCAGTTCGGGTATTTGGCGTCGGCCGCGGTGGCGTTGCCGAGAGAGATCGACAGCGCCGCCGATAACGCGAACGCTCCGATCGAGCCGCGATAGAGCATCATTGTCCTCCCTGTGCCGAGGGTCACTTGCCTGTTCGCCTGGCCTTATGGCGGCAGTGTATCTTACCGGGCATCGGCTGTGAACGGAGATCGAGACCTGATGAGCAGCCGCATCCACGAACGCGGAAATGCGCCCGATTGACCCGTTTGAATGGACGAGTGCAGCGGCCCGCGCATAAGGTGATGGATGACGGGGTTCGGCTGGCGCGCTCGGCCGACTGGCGCCTTACCCGAGGTGATGCGATGCGAATCGTTGGATTTCGCTCCGATAGGGGGCTGCGGCTCGGCATCGTCGAGAACGACGAGGTGATCGATCTTCAAGCCGTCGATCCCGGCCTGCCGAACGATCTCGGCGCGGTGTTGCGTCGCTTCGACGGCGATCTCGTCGCGCTGAGGGCGGTGGCCGGGAAGGCCCCTGTGTCCGCGCGGCGTCCCCTCGCCGGACTTGATTACGCGCTGCCGGTGGCGCAACCCGGAAAGATCGTCTGCCTCGGCCTGAATTACCTTGAGCATGTGAAGGAAGGCCGCTATGCCGACAACATGCCGCGCTATCCGACCCTGTTCATGCGCGGTCGCAATTCCATCATCGCGCATCTCGAACCGCTGATCCGCCCACGCGTCAGCGAGACCTTCGATTACGAGGCGGAACTCGTTGCCGTGATCGGCCGGCCGGCGCGGCACATGACGCTTGAGAACGCGCTGACCTGCGTCGCCGGGTGGACCTGCGCCAATGAAGGCTCGATCCGCGAATTCCAGCGCCACACCACCCAGTGGCACATCGGCAAGAATTTCGATCGCAGCGGCAGCGTCGGCCCCTGGGTCGTGACCGCCGACGAGCTGCCGCCGGGGGGCAAAGGCCTCAAGATCGAGAGCCGGCTGAACGGCACGGTGATGCAGTCCGACAATACCGCGAACATGATGTTCCCGGTGGCGGAAACCATCGTCTACGCCACCCAGGGCATGACGCTGGAACCCGGGGACCTTTTGCTGACCGGTACGCCGTCCGGAGTCGGCCATGCGCGCAAGCCGCCGGTCTGGATGCGCCCGGGCGACGTGTGCGAAATCGACATCGAAGGTATCGGAATACTACGCAATCCAATCGAGGCCGAGCAATCGTAATTTGGAGTGACTCGCACCGACAGCCCCAACTGACCTCTTCGCGAAAAGGATTACCATGGCGGACCCGGTAAGGGTACCCGCCAAAATAACTAAATCATCGCAGAGCCGTTCGCGGGACTAGCCCGCTGATTTTTACCGAGTGTCGGAGCAGTTATTTTGGCGGGAGCCCTGACCGTGACGGTGATCTGCGGTTCGTTGCGCAAGGACTCCTACAATGGCGCGCTCGCGCGCATTTCGGCAAAACTCGCTCCGGCCGGCATGAAAATGATGGCGTCGCCGCCGCTCGACGCCATTCCGCTTTACAATCTCGACGTGCAGAACAGCACCGGCATTCCGGCTGCGGTGAACGACCTTGGTGCCGCGATCGGCGCCGCCGATGGTGTCCTGATCTGCTCGCCGGAATACAACTGGTCAATCCCGGGGGTCTTGAAGAATGCTATCGATTGGATATCCCGGCTGAAGCCTCAACCGTTTGTCGGCAAACCCATCGCCTTGCAGTCGGCCTCGGGCGGCCTGTTGGGCGGCTCGCGGATGCAATACCATTTGCGCCAGTCGCTCACGTCACTCGACGCCCTGATGTTCGGAAAGCCGGAAGTTGTCGTGACCTTTGCGGCGCAAAAGTTCGATGCCGCGAGCCTCGAATTGAAGGATTCTGGCGCAATCGATATGATCCGGCAGCAACTTGCGGGTTTCGAAGTTTTCATTCAGAGGATGGCGGATCCGCGAAATAACTGAATGATCGCAGGGCAGTCCGCTGTACTCCGCCGCTCCAGCTTGTTGGATATCGCCCGTCTCGCAGTCTTTATTTTCGCGGGCGCCCTTGCTGGCTCATCGTTCGTGGCTGACCGGTCATGGGCGCGTCGGGTCGGCGACATGTGCGAACGCCCACGGAACGCATAAGGGCCGTGCGTCGGTCGGAGCGGCATCAGTTTGCGCCTGCTATATGCTACGACGTTTGCAAACGTCTCGCCGTAATTGCGGGAGGCGTTTACGAAGTTGCGATGGCGCAGGCGCGAACGCGCGCCGCGCTCTTGTTTTCGATTGACTCCGGCTACAACTCATTCGAGATCGGCTGCAGCCAATCTTCAGTTGTACGAAGGGTTAACGGTCAGGAAATCCATGGCGCGACGTTCGCTCAAACCTAACCGCGCGTCGAGCCCGCGAGCGAAGCGGTTCCGCCCGCCCGCGACCTCGACCGCGAAACCGCGTCGGCACCGCTGCGCGAAGCCCCCGTGGCAGTTCGGACCGGCCCGGACCCCGCGAGCGAAACGGGTTCGCCTGCCCAAGACCTCGATCGCGAAACCGCGTCGGCGCCGCTGCGCGAAGCCCCCGTGGCAGTTCGGACCGGCCCGGACCCCGCGAGCGAAACGGATTCGCCTGCCCAAGACCTCGATCGCGAAACGGAGCAGACGCTTACGGGCGCGGCTCCGGTCCTGGCGCGAGCCGAGCCGGACGGGCGTGACCGCGAAACAACTCCAACCGACCGCCGCGATGAAGCGCGGCCCCAGCAGCAGACCGACAAGCCGAAGCAGGAGGAAAAGAAGGAAGAAAAACCGCGCCGGCGCGGCTCGATTTTACGCCGCATCGTCACAATCCTGATCGTCCTCGTTGTGATCGGCGCAGCGGCCCTTGCCGGTCTCATATGGTGGCTGCGCGGACGCGATTTCATTTCCACTGACGACGCCTTCATCGATGCGCGGGTTGTCAACATCAGCCCGCAGATCAGCGGCAACATCATCGCCGTGCCGGTGACCGACAATCAACTGGTCGACGCCGGTACCTTGCTGGTGCAGATCGATCAGCGCGATTACCTTGCGGCACTGGCGCAGGCGCAGGCCCAGGTCGCTCAGGTGCAAGGCACGATTGCCAATCTCGATGCGCAGATCGACGCCCAAAAGGCGCGCATCGAACAGGCGCAGAAGCAGGTCGCCCAAACGCAGGCGGCTCTTACCTATGCGCGCCAAGAGAACGAGCGCTATGAGGATCTGCTGCGACGCAATGCCGGCACGCGTCAGCAGGCCCAACAAGCGCAATCCAACCTCATTCAGGCCGAAGCCAACAACAAAAGCGGCGAGGCTAATGCAAACGCCACCGAAAAGCAAATTCCGGTGCTCGAGACCCAGCGGCAAAGCGCCATGGCGCAACTCCAGGCAGCCGAGGCGACCGTCATCCCAGCCCAGGCCAATCTCGATCGCACCCGCCTCACCGCTCCAGAGCGCGGCCGAGCTACCAAAATCAGCGCCGCCGTCGGCCAGTATGCCCAGCCCGGCCAGGTGCTGATGCTGTTCGTCCCTGAAGACAAATGGGTGACGGCGAATTTCAAAGAAACCCAGCTCACCGACATGCGACCGGGGCAGCCCGTGGACATCGAGATCGACGCCTATCCGGGACGCACTTTTCATGGCCACGTGGCCAGCGTGCAGGCCGGCAGCGGTGCCGTCTTCAGCCTGCTGCCGCCCCAGAACGCCACCGGCAATTTCGTCAAGGTGGTGCAGCGCGTGCCGGTCAAGATCACCTTCGACCAGCCGCCGGAGGTGTATATCGGCCCCGGCATGTCGGTGGTGCCGAGCGTGAAGGTGAAATGAGCGGTCCGGGAGACGGTCGCGGCACCCTGAGCCGGTCCGCCGCCGGCAATCGCAACCCATGGCTCGTGGCGGTGGTGATCTCGATCGCCACCTTCATGCAGGTGCTCGACACCTCGATCGCCAACGTCGCCCTCCAGCATATCGCCGGCAGCATGGCGGCGAGCATCGACGAGAGCACCTGGATCCTGACGAGCTACCTCGTCGCCAGCGCCGTCGTGCTGCCGATCAGCGGCTGGCTCTCCGGCGTCATCGGGCGCAAGCGCTTCTATATGGGCTGCGTCGCGACCTTCACCGTAAGCTCGATCCTGTGCGCGCTGGCGCCAAACCTCGGCATGCTGATCTTCTTCCGCGTGCTGCAAGGGCTGGGCGGCGGCGGCATGGCGCCGAGCGAACAGTCGATGCTCGCGGATACGTTCAGGCCGGAGCAACGCGGCCAAGCTTTCGCACTCTACGGCATTGCCGTCATCGTGGCCCCGACCGTGGGGCCGACGCTCGGCGGCTGGCTCACTGACAACCTCTCATGGCATTGGATTTTCCTGATCAACGGCCCGATCGGGATCATGTCGTTGATGCTGGTCCAGTTCATGGTGACGGAGCCGCCGGCCCTGATCGAGGAGCGCAAGAAGCGGCTCGCCGGCGGCCTGAAGGTCGATTGGGTCGGCTTTTTGCTGGTCTCGCTCGCGCTCGGCTGCCTCGAAATCGTGCTCGACAAAGGGCAACGCGAGGACTGGTTCAGTTCCGATTTCATCACCTTTTTCGCCACGGTCTCCGCGATCTCGTTCCTGCTGTTCGTTCCGTGGGAACTGTTTCAGGAGCACCCGATCGTCGAAATCCGGCTGTTCGGGCGGCGGCAGTTCTCGACATGCTGCCTGATGATGCTGGCGATCGGCGGCCTGTTGTTCAGTACGACGCAGTTGATCCCGCAGCTGTTGCAGACCGGCTTCGGCTATACTGCGACGCTCTCCGGCCTCGCCCTGATGCCCGGCGGCTTCGCCATGCTGCTGATGATGCCGATCGCCGGCGCGCTGGGGAATCTGGTCCCCCCGAAATACATGATGGCGGGCGGCATGTTCGTGTCCGGCCTCGCGCTGTTTTATTCGACGCACATAACCGCTACCGCGGATTTTTCGTTTTTCAGTTGGGCGCGCTCGTTCCAGACCGTAGCGCTGCCGTTTCTGTTCGTGCCAATCACCTCCGCCTCCTATAGCGGCCTGCCTCCCAACAAGACCGATGCCGCCTCCTCGCTCATCAACGTGGCGCGCAACCTCGGCGGCAGCATCGGAATCTCGGCGGCGACGACGATGCTCGCCCGCGACTCTCAGGTGCACCAGAATTATCTGGTTGATAATGTCATCGCCTCGTCGCCGCAGTACCAGGCCGCCATCAAGGCGGCGACCGACATGCTGACCTCGCAAGGGGTTGCTCCCGTCGAGGCGCAGCAGGCCGCGATTGGCATCATCAGCCAGCAGGTGGCGCAACAGGCAAGCCTGCTCGCCTATATGGATGTGTTCTTCGTCTTTGCGGTCATCGCCCTCATTCTAGCGCCGACGGCCCTGCTTCTGCTGCGCGGTTCGACAGGCCGCGGCCGGCCGCAGTTTGGACATTGACGCCGGCATCCCCCGCGCCACAGGATGCATTCAAACGCGGTGGCACTCACGACGTGTTGGGGTTGCGGCGTGGCACGCCGTCGAGCGAAGAATTTGCGCGAGATGCCCCGTCAAGGCGGTTTCCGGGAGGGTCCGATGGATGCTGCAAGACGCCACGCGGTGATTGGCACGTTGGCTGTGGCCATTGCCGGGGTCGCTGCAATCGCAGACGTGGCGACACCCGCTGCCGCGCAAGATTACCCGACGCACACCGTGACGATCGTGTCTCCCTACGTGGCCGGCGGGATGAGCAGCCTGCTCGGCCGCGATATCGCATTGCGGCTGGAACAGCGGTTCGGAAAATCCTTCATCATCGAGAACCGGCCGGGCGGCGGCACCATAACTGGAGCGCTCTCGGTCGCCCATGCGCCGCCTGACGGCTACACGCTGCTGATTGCCGCGAATGCAACGATGGCGACCGATGTCACGCTGTTCAAGAAGCTCCCCTATGACCCGATCGCCGATTTCGTTCCGCTCGCGCTCGTGGCGCGCGTGCCCGAAGTGCTGGTGGTCAACGCCGCGTTGCCGCTGCATTCGCTTGTCGACATTGCCAAAATGGCGAGGGCGACGCCGGGCGGCCTCACCTTCGGGTCGGCGGGCCTCGGCACGGCGCAACACATCAATGGCGAGTTGTTGAAGCTCGCGCTTGGGATCGAGATGACCCATATTCCCTATCGTGGGATTGCCCCGGCGCTGAACGACGCAGCCGGGGGCCATATCACGCTGATGTTCACGGACATTCCGATTGCGACGCCACTCATCAATGCCGGCAAGCTGCGCCCGATCGGCGTTACTGTCGCGAGCGGCGTTCCTGCATTGCCCGACGCGCCGCCCCTCGCCGAGATCGGCATGCCAGGCTTCGATGATGCGGCCTGGTTCATGTTCTTCGCGCCCGCGAAAACGCCGCGTCCCATCGTCGACCGGCTCGGTGAGGCGATCCGCGAAGCGATCCACGACCCCACCATCCAAAGTGAGTTGGGCCGCCTCGGCGTGATGTCGCCGGATACGCTCGGCGCAGGCGACCTTCAGGCTTTCATGCGCGCGGAAATCGCGCGGGCAGCCGAGACCGTTCGACGGGTCGGCCTCGCCGGCGCCGAACAGGCGCGGGACTGAAATTACGCGCGCCTTTTTGCGAGGGCAACGGAAGGAACCCGGATCACGGCATGTCCGGCCGCGGCGGCGCCACGCCGCCTCCGGGCACGCGGTGAAGAACGCTGACCGAAACGAACGCGCCAAGCCAAGATCCCGCCGCGGCAAATACAACGTAGGCCGGATTCCCGGTGTAGCTGATGACCGCGAATGCGGAGAGCAGGTACCAGCCGGCGCTCCAGTTTGCCGCCCATATGCGTCGCCAACTCGCGACCGCCGCGGTGAAGAACACATAGGCCGCATCGGTCATGGCGGTTGACGCAAGGACGCCGGCCGCGATGAACGGATTGAGGTGCAGCATAGGTGACCCCCGCTGTGAGTTCAGAACAGACAGACGTATTGGAATAACTTGTCAGACCCGGCAACACGGCAATCCGCTCTGCCGACTATCGCTGAGCAACCCAAAACCGAAGCAGGGCCGATTTCGGCCTGAAATGTTCACTCACAGAACACATGAGCACATGAGCACATGAGCACATGATCGTGGCCTCGCTACGCGCAGCAAAAAGGGCGACGGCCACGCGGCCCTCGCCCTTCCCGCTGACTGATGCTACGCCCAAACGAACTTTTTATTCCATGCAGCGTTAAACGCTATTCAGGGTCACGGCGGCCCATGCAGAGCGTTGGGCCCGAAGTAATTGCGGTCCGGGTTACCCCGGTTGTAGCGTCCGTGATAGGCCTCGCCGTAACCATAGTTGGGCCTCTGAAAACCTCGTACCCGGGACTGCGCATTTGCTCCCGTGGCCGCAGAAATGAGCGTCGTGGCCAGCAGGATCGCAAGGATAGCTTTCATGACGAGCCTCCTTGTCTTGTTGTCTGTTTCTCTGTTCCTCGCGTTTCGATTGCGCGCTATGCAGCGCTCTCAATCCGATTTGAAAACGAGCGGAACGAGGCCAGCGTTGCCGAAAGTGGTTTCAACTCTACGTGACGCTCCGCTTATTCACTAGTGTTCCGTGTCTAACACTTAGTTCCATTTCATTGTCATCGCCCGGCTTGACCGGGCGATCCAGTAACCACCGGAGTTCGTTTGAAATCTCGTTCTCTAATGCGAGTCATGGGGTTACTGGATGCCCCGCTTAAAGCGGGGCATGACGAAAAAGGGGATCAAGTGTCAGAGTCAGAACACTAGACAGTTGCGGCCCGTCCTTCATCCATCACGCCCCCGCGAGCGCTGGTCGGCGTCATGAACATAAACCAAGCGGACCGTCACGAACCAAGCGGACCGTCACGGCCTGACGAAAGCGGCCTTATGCCGCCTTCAGCTTGGCGAAGCGGACGACCTTGCCCCATTTTTCCGTCTCGGTGGCGATGAAGTTCTGGAATTCGGAGCGCGAGCCGGGGAGAGCGGCGCTGCCCAGTTCGGTAAGCCGGGCCTTGATTTTGGGGTCGGCCAGAGCAGCGTTGACGGCCGCATTGAGCTGATCGAGAAGTTCTATCGGAGTATTCGAAGGAGCGCCGACCCCATTCCAGGTGCTTGCTTCGTAACCGGGCACGAATGCGGCAACCGGAGGCAGGTCCGGGAATGTCTCGATGCGGTCGGCGGTGGCCGTCGCGAGCGCGCGCAGCTTGCCGGCCCGAAGATTGTCGATCGCTTCAGGCAGGATGCTGAACATGACCTGGGCGTGCCCGTCGACGAGGCCCGCCTGTGCGGCATCCGGGCCACGAAATGGCGTGTGCACCATGTCAAGGCCCGCCATCATCTTGAACAGCTCGCCCGCAAGGTGCGGCGTGCCTCCATTGCCCGTCGACCCCATGTTGACCTTGCCCGGGTTCGCCTTGGCATACGAGATGAACTCGCCCATCGTCATCGCCGGCACGGAGAGGTTCACGGTGACGACGAGGGGCACCCGGCTGATGCTGGCCACCGGCGCGATGTCGCGACGGAAGTCGAAGCCAAGCTTGTCGTAGAGCGTCACATTGACGGTGTTGGCGTTCACGATCAGAAGCAGCGTGTAACCATCGGCGGGCGCATGCGCGACGGCCTCGGTCGCGATATTTGTTCCGGACCCTGGCCTGTTGTCGATGACGAAAGACTGCCCGAAACGCTCAGACAGAAATTGCGCGATAAGGCGCGCGTGCACGTCCTAGACCCCGCCGGTCGGAAAGCCGACCACGAGCCGCACCGGCCGCCCGGGATAGGCTTGCGCGCGCGCTTCGCGCCAAACGGCGGGAACGGCGGCTGCACCCGCGGCCAATCGAAGGAATGTCCGGCGCGCGTGTTTCATTGGCGTCCTCCCGTTGCAATTGTTTTCGGCGTCGCCCGAACCGAAACCATGGCCGGTCCCGTGCCGCGTCCACGACGATCGCGAAATTAGCGCATGATCCCGTAAAGTTGCAGACTTTTCGGACAAGATCATGCGCAAAATCACCGCGCATCCGTCGTCGAGTGCAGTCCGCGACGAATGTGCAAAATCACCGCGCATGCGTCGTCGAGCGCAGTCCGCGACGAATGTGCAAAATCACCGCGCATGCGTCGTCGAGCGCAGTCCGCGACGGATGCGCAAAACAACCGGGCGGGAGGCGATTTAACGTGAACGCATTCCCGCTCTTGCGCGATATCCGGCGGGATTAAATCGGGAGTGCGATGCGGGCGACCCGAACGTCATATTCCGAATTCGATCGCCACCATGCGCCGTCACCCCAGCATCGCCTCCGGCCCGCCGTATTGCACCGCAACTTGCGCTGTGTTAGCACGCTCGCGATTTCGCGGGACGCCGTCACGCACGGCGCCTGAAAATCCTTCATTCCCTTCCAAGTCTTGCGTCGGGCCGGCGCGATCCGGAATGACCAGGCGCATACGGGCAAAACTGTGGCGGCGAAAATCCGATCATTGCCGGAATGGCGGGCCGCTACGCCACCGCGCTGTTCGAACTCGCGCTCGAAGACAACGCGGTCGATGCCGTCAATGCCGATCTCGAAGCGTTCGATGCGCTCCTGGCCGAGAGCGCCGACCTGATGCGCCTGGTGCGCAGCCCGGTGTTCAGCGCCGACGAACAGTCGAAAGCGTTGAAGCGGTTCTCGACAAGGCCGGCATCAGCGGACTTGCCGCGAACTTTCTCAAGGTCATCGCCGCCAACCGGCGGCTGTTCGCCGTGCGCGACATCATCAGCGGCTATGCGCCTGGTCGCCCAGCATAAGGGCGAGGTGATCGCGAAGGTGACGGTTGCCGAGCCGCTGTCGACAAGCATCTCGACGACGATCAAGGCGGCGCTTAAACCCGTGACCGGGGCAAGGACCGTCAAGATCGACGTCAAGGTCGATCCTGCGATCATCGGCGGCCTGATCGTCAAGGTCGGCAGCCGCATGGTCGACAGTTCGCTTCGCACCAAGCTCAATGCAATCAAGCATCGCGATGAAAGAGGTCGGCTGATGGACATCCGCGCCGCAGAAATTTCCGCGATCCTGAAGGAGCAGATCAAGAATTTCGGCCAGGAGGCCGAAGTCTCCGAAGTCGGCCAGGTGCTCTCCGTCGGCGACGGCATCGCCCGCGTCTATGGCCTCGACAACGTGCAGGCCGGCGAAATGGTCGAGTTCGAGAACGGCGTGCGCGGCATGGCGCTCAATCTCGAAGCCGACAATGTCGGCATCGTGATTTTCGGCGACGACCGCGAGATCAAGGAAGGCGAGACCGTCAAGCGCACCGGCGCCATCGTCGACGTGCCGGTCGGCAAGGGTCTGCTCGGCCGCGTGGTCGATGCGCTCGGCAATCCGATCGACGGCAAGGGCCCGATCAGACGTCGACCGAGCGCAGGCGCGTCGACGTCAAGGCGCCCGGCATCATTCCGCGCAAATCGGTGCACGAGCCGATGGCGACCGGCCTCAAGGCGATCGACGCGCTGATCCCGATCGGCCGCGGCCAGCGCGAGCTGATCATCGGCGACCGCCAGACCGGCAAGACCGCGATCGCGCTCGACACCATCCTCAACCAGAAGCCGCTCAATGCGACCGGCCGACGAGAAGATCAAGCTCTATTGCATCTATGTCGCGATCGGGCAGAAGCGCTCGACCGTCGCGCAGTTCGTCAAGATGCTGGAGGAGCACGGCGCGCTCGAATATTCCATCGTCGTCGCCGCCACCGCGTCCGATCCGGCGCCGATGCAGTTCCTGGCGCCGTTCGCCGGCTGCACCATGGGCGAATATTTCCGCGACAACGGCATGCACGCCGTCATCATCTATGACGATCTGTCCAAGCAGGCGGTGGCCTACCGCCAGATGTCGCTGCTGCTGCGCCGCCCGCCGGGCCGCGAAGCCTATCCGGGCGACGTGTTCTACCTGCATTCGCGCCTGCTCGAGCGCGCCGCCAAGATGAACGACGACCATGGCGGCGGCTCGCTCACCGCGCTGCCGGTCATCGAGACGCAGGCCAACGACGTGTCGGCCTATATCCCGACCAACGTGATCTCGATCACCGACGGGCAGATCTTCCTCGAGACCGACCTGTTCTATCAGGGCATCCGCCCGGCGGTGAACGTCGGCCTCTCGGTGTCGCGCGTGGGTTCCGTCGGCGCAGATCAAGGCGATGAAGCAGGTCGCCGGCTCGATCAAGCTCGAACTCGCGCAATACCGCGAAATGGCGGCCTTCGCGCAGTTCGGCTCCGACCTCGACGCCACCACGCAGCGCCTGCTCAACCGCGGCGCGCGGCTTACCGAGCTGCTGAAGCAGCCGCAGTTCTCGCCGCTGAAGATGGAGGAACAGGTCGCGTCGATCTACGCCGGCGTGAACGGCTATCTCGACAAACTCGCAGTGCCGCGCGTGCGCGCCTTCGAGAGCGGGCTGCTGGCGCTGATGCGCGGCAAACACGCCGACCTGCTCGACAGCGATCCGCGACCAGAGCAGGCGATCTGTCACGAACCCGACGACCGAAGCCAAGCTGCAAGAGCGTGGTCGATCGCTACGCCAAGACGTTCACGTGATGACCGCTTTCGCCTGACCGCCGAGCAACTGGATAGGCCATGGCCTCGCTCAAGGACATGCGCGATCGCCTCGCCTCGACCAAGGCGACGCAAAGATCACCAAGGCCATGCAGATGGTGGCGGCGTCGAAGCTGCGCCGCGCGCAGGAGGCGGCCGAGGCGGCGCGCCCTATGCGGAGCGGATGAGCGCGGTGCTCGCCGATCGCTGGCGGCGGTCTGCCGGCAGCCGGGCGCGCCGCCGCTGCTCGCCGGCACCGGCAGCGACCGACGTGCATCTGCTGGTGGTCTGCACCGCCGAGCGCGGCCTCTGCGGCGCGTTCAATACCAAGATCGTGCGCCTTGCGCGCGAGCGCGCCAATGCGCTGCTGCGCGAAGGCAAAGAGGTGAAGATCCTCTGCGTCGGCCGCAAGGGCGCGACCAGCTTAGCGCCGGCTCGATGGCAGCCGCATCATCGAGACCATCGACTTGCGCGGCATCAAGCCAGATCGGCTTCGAGCAACGCCGAGACGATCGGCGACGCAAGATCGTGGCGCTGTTCGACGGCGGGCGAGTTCGACGTGGCGACGCTGTTCTTTTCGCGGTTCCGCTCGGTGATCGCGCAGGTGCCGACGGCGCAGCAGCTCATTCCGGCGCGTGTTCGAGACGACGCGCGGCCGCCGGCCGGCGCCGTCTACGATTACGAGCCGGACGAAGGCGAAATCCTCGCCGATCTGCTGCCGCGCAACGTCGTCGGTGCAGATTTTCCGCGCGCTGCTGGAGAACGCCGCCTCCGAACTACGGCGCGCGGATGAGCGCGATGGACAACGCCACCCGCAACGCCGGCGAGATGATCGGCAAGCTGACGCTGAAATATAACCGCACGCGCCAGGCCATGATCACCAAGGAACTGATCGAAATCATCTCGGGCGCCGAGGCGCTCTGAGCGAACTCGACATGGATGCAAAGAGCGATGCGATCATGCTGGCCTACTCCCGGCGGAGCGGCCATGACGCTCGACCTCGCAGTACGCACGGATATTCGACGCTGTTCCGGCGAGGCCGCGTAGAGGGCGATGAGCACGCCGGCGGCGCTCGAAGGTGAGCGGTGCGGCTATTACGACCTCAGACATCAGCGGCGCATTCGATCAGGCCCTTGCTCAAGGTTGGAAAAAAGATGGACTAAGACATAGCAGCAATCGGCCGCGTCACCCAGGTCATCGGCGCCGTCGTCGACGTGCAGTTCGAAGGCATCTGCCCGATATCTGAACGCGCTCGAGACGAGAACCACGGCAACCGCCTGGTGCTCGAAGTCGCCCAGCATCTCGGCGAATCGACCGTGCGCACGCATCGCCATGGACGCCACCGAAGGCCTGGTGCGCGGCCAGCAGGTCACCGACACCGGCGCGCCGATCTCGGTGCCGGTCGGCGACGGCACGCTCGGCCGCATCATCAACGTCATCGGCGAGCCGGTCGACGAAGCGGGCCCGGTCAAGGCCGACAGCGCACGCGCGCCATCCATCAGCCGAGCGCCGACCTTCGCCGAGCAGTCGACCGAAGCCGAGATCCTCGTCACCGGCATCAAGGTCGTCGACCTGCTCGCGCCCTACGCCAGCGGCGGCAAGATCGGCCTGTTCGGCGGCGCCGGCGTCGGCAAGACCGTGCTCATCCAGGAACTGATCAACAACGTCGCCAAGGAGCATGGCGGCTATTCGGTGTTCGCCGGCGTCGGCGAGCGCACGCGCGAAGGCAACGACCTCTATCACGAGATGATCGAATCCGGCGTCAACAAGGACCCGCAGCAAGGGCTCGACCGAAGGCTCGAAGTGCGCGCTGGTCTATGGCCAGATGAACGAGCCGCCGGGCGCCCGCGCCCGCGTCGGCCTGTCCGGCCTCACCGTCGCCGAATATTTCCGCGACCAGGGCCAGGACGTGCTGTTCTTCGTCGACAACATCTTCCGCTTCACGCAGGCCGGCTCCGAAGTGTCGGCGCTGCTCGGCCGCATTCCCTCGGCGGTGGGCTATCAGCCGACGCTCGCCACCGACATGGGCGCGCTGCAGGAGCGCATCACCTCGACGCACCAAAGGCTCGATCACCTCGGTGCAGGCGATCTACGTGCCGGCCGACGACCTGACCGATCCGGCGCCGGCCACCTCCTTCGCGCATCTTGGACGCCACGACCGTGCTGTCGCGCGCGATCGCGGAGAAGGGCATCTATCCGGCGGTCGATCCGCTCGATTCGACCTCGCGCATGCTCTCGCCGCGCGTCGTCGGCGAGGAGCATTACCAATGCGCCCGCCAGGTGCAGCAGATCCTGCAGCGCTACAAGGCGCTGCAGGACATCATCGCCATTCTCGGCATGGACGAGCTGTCGGAAGAGGACAAGCTCACCGTCGCGCGCGCCCGCAAGATCGAGCGCTTCCTGTCGCAGCCGTTCCATGTCGCCGAAGTGTTCACCGGCTCGCCCGGCAAGTTCGTCGATCTCGCCGACACGATCCGCGGCTTCAAGGGACTGTGCGAGGGCAAATACGACCATCTGCCGGAGGCGGCCTTCTACATGGTCGGCACCATCGAGGAGGCGGTCGAAAAGGCGAAGCGCCTCGCGGCGTCGTAGAGGCGGAATCGCAGAATGACCTATCGAGTGATGTCCTCCCCCTCACCCGGTCGGGCCTTCGGCCCTCCCACCCTCTCCCCCCTCCCGCCCGGACGCAGCGAACCAATCGCAAAGCGTTGCCGGGAGGGGGAGAGGGAAGAGGAAGCGCACGCCACTGCGG
The DNA here is from genome assembly GCA_963844635.1 of uncultured Alphaproteobacteria bacterium. Classification (GTDB taxonomy): domain Bacteria; phylum Pseudomonadota; class Alphaproteobacteria; order Rhizobiales; family Xanthobacteraceae; genus JAJPKK01. Next base: position 414,031 of record CAWJPD010000002.1, on the reverse strand, counting down.
GCGCTTCCGAGGGTGAGGGGGTGGGCACGCTCGGAACTTACTGACCTCTGGAAGTCGGAATTAAGGAGCGATCATGGCGACGTTTCATTTCGAGCTGGTGTCGCCCGAGCGGCTGCTGTTTTCCGGTGAGGTCACGCAGGTCGATGTGCCCGGCGAAGCCGGCGATTTCGGTGTGCTCGCCGGTCACGCGCCGTACATCGCGACGCTCAAGCCGGGCGTGCTGACGGTCTACAGGGACGCGGCGTCCGACCAGCGCAATGCCGTACCTGAGCGCATCGTCGTGCGCGGCGGCTTTGCCGAGGCCGGTCCGACGAGCCTCATCGTGCTTGCCGAAGAAGCGACCCCGGTGTCCGACATCGACCCGGCCGCGCTCGACCAGGAGATCAAGGACGCCGAAGAGGATGTCGCCGACGCCGAAACCGAGGCCGCGCGCGACCGCGCCCGCACCCGGCTGGAACAGTTCCGGGCACTGAAAGAGATGTTGGCGGTGTGACCGCGCGGTATCCCACCTCCGATTCCGCTTTGTGCGAATCGGCGTTTCCTCCCCGCGTCTCTTGGTTATGTACTTTCATTCTGCGTCTGCGCAAGCACACCTCTTAATTGGCCTGCTTGCGTCTTCCCCATCAACGTTAGAATATAACTATAATTCGACCGGTGACGGCGCTCCTTGTTCACGAAGACAATCGGCGAGGCGCTTAAACAGCGTTGGATGCCCATTTGGCCTTTCTGGATCTCTGTTCACTGCGACGTGAAAACCATGGACGCCGGGCATTGTCAGATGAATTGATCCGTCCGGTTCTAACCAAAAACCACACCTGCCATACACGCTATTACCGCTTCTGCTAATCTCCAGCACATTGCGTTCTGGCTGCGTGTGCGGAGGGAGATAAGCATGAGACTGGCTTGCAAGATTTTTGATGGTGTCCGACAATTCGAGCAATGAACGTTCGAGATCGTGCATTTGGCACCTCTTCAGTAACAGCCCCAACCGTGATTGCGGATGCCTCGATCATAAATCGGAAAGGCCGGGCAGTAACCAGCGCGAAGGGCGCAATAAGCGAAGCGCATTACGCCGCCTTCATGAAGTCCCAGGTCGGTAGGGTGTGCAAAATCGCCCGGCGAGGCACATGACCTATACCGCGTAACGGCGATTTTGCGCACGCTGTCCCCTCGCGTGCCATAGTCGTAGCCCGGATGAGCGCCTCCCACGGCATTCCCGTGATGGCGGCACGGCGCTGGCGCGACATCCGGGACCGCCCTCGCCGGTTCATCCTCGTCCCCGGATATCGCGGCGCGCGTCATGCTGCGGGCGTGCGCCGCTCATCCGGGCTACAAGAAAATCAAGGTCGGTAGGGTGTGCAAAATCGCCCTGCGAGGCACGACAATCTGGCACCGCCTCGCGGCGATTTTGCGCACGTCGTCCACCTCTCGTGCCATAGTCCGATGATGTCGCGATATCGGCGCCCAAAAGTTAACGGCGGAATGTTCTTTTTCACGGTGGTGCTGGCCGACCGATCCAACGGGCTTCTTGTCTAATATGTCGAACATTTGCGAGAGGTTTATCGCGCGGTTCAGGCGCGCCTGCCATTTGAAACGAACGCTATCTGCATCTTGCCGGACCATCTCCATGTCATTTGGACACTGCCGCCCGAGGATGCCAATTTTGCCTCGCGCTGGAGCCAAATCAAAAGCGGGTTTTCCCGCCGGCTGCCTGTGGCGCAATCGAGGTCGAGGAGCCAAGTGCGGAGACGGGAAACGGGAATTTGGCAACGACGGTTTTGGGAGCATGCCATACGCGATGACACCGACTTCGAGCGTCACGTTTATTATATCCACTTCAATCCGGTGAAGCACGGATATGTCACTCGGGTGTGCGATTGGCCGTATAGTAGTTTCCACCGTTACGTGAAGACCGCTTTGCTGCCAGCCGACTGGGCTGGCGATGTGGCCGCGATTGCCGGTCCTTTTGGCGAGTAATCGATCCGAGGGTCAACCGCGTGCGCAAAATCGCCCTGAGGCCGGCGCCGAATTCTGATGCCTCACCCCGCGATTTTGCACACCCTACGGAGTTTCTGGCGCTCGCAGCCCGGGGTCAAGGTCACATCAAAAGCTACGTCCTCCCCGACGCTGCTAGAGCGCCACCATCCCCATCAACTCCGCCCGAACAGGCGCTCGATGTCGGCGAGCTTCAGCTCCACATAGGTCGGGCGGCCGTGGTTGCACTGGCCGGAGTTCGGCGTCGCCTCCATCTCGCGCAGCAGCGCGTTCATCTCCGCGGGCTTGAGCCGGCGGCCGGCGCGCACCGAGCCGTGGCAGGCCATGGTCGCGGCGACGTGCATCAGGCGGCGTTCGAGCGGCAGCGCCTCGTCCCATTCCGCCAGGTCGTCGGCGAGGTCGCGCACCAGGCCGCGCTGTCGGCCTCGCCGAGCAGCGCCGGCGTCTCGCGCACCGCGACCGCGCCGGGGCCGAAGGCTTCGATCACCAGGCCGAGCGCGCGCGAGTTCGTCGGCGCGCGCGACGAGCCGCTCGGCCTCGGCCGCGTCCAGCTCGACCACCTCCGGCATCAGCAGGATCTGGCGCGCGACGCCGCTCGTTCGCCAGCGCCGCCTTCATGCGCTCATAGACCAGCCGCTCGTGCGCGGCGTGCTGGTCGACGATGACCACGCCGTCGCGGGTCTGGGCGACGATGTAGGTCTCGTGGATCTGCGCGCGCGCGGCGCCGAGCGGACGGTCGAGCAGGTCGGGCACCGGGCGCTCGCCTCGCGATGCGGCACGTCCGGCGGTGCGGCGCGCCGACGTCGAACGCCGCCTGGCCGCGGCTTCGGCGAAGCGCCGCCGCCGCGGCACTCGGCGAAGGCGCGGCCGTCGCGTCGACCGGATAGGCGGCGAGCGGCGCCGAGTCCCAGTTCGCGTCCTGGCAGCGCGCGCGCAAACGGCGCCGGCGCGGAACGCCGGCGCAGGCCGCCGGCCGCGGAACGCCGCGTGTCGCGGCGCCGCCGGTCGAGGCGCGTGCGGCGCTCGCGCGGCGAGGCCTCCTTGCAGCGCGCCGACGATCAGCGCCGCGCACCAGGCCGGCATCGCGGAACCGCACCTCGGCCTTGGCCGGATGCACGTTGACGTCGACCTCGCGCGGGTCGAGCGTCGACGAACAGCGCCACCACCGGATGGCGGTCGCGCGGCAGGTAGTCGGCATAGGCGGCGCGCACCGCGCCCGAGCATCAGCCTGTCGCGCACCGGCCGGCCGTTGACGAACAGATATTGGCCGAGCGCGTTGGCCTCGCTGTAGGTCGGCAGCGCCGGCAAAGCCCTCGACCGCGACGCCGTCGCGCCCGGCGTCGACCGCGATCGCATTGCCGCGGAAATCCGCGCCCAGCACGTCGCCGAGCCGCGCCAGCCGGCCGGCCGCGTCCGGCAGCGCCGCCGCCCAGGTGACCGGCGCGCGCTCCTCGCCGGCCAGCGTGAAGGCGACGTCCGGCCGGCCATGGCCAGGCGCCGCACCACCTCGGGGATGGCCTCGGCCTCGGTGCGCTCGGTCTTGATGAATTTCAGCCGCGCCGGCGTGGCGTAGAAGAGATCGCGCACCTCGACGCGGGTGCCGTGCGCCGAGCGCCGCCGGCGCGAGCGGCGATTTCGCGCCGCCTTCGACCGCGAGCGACCAGGCATGCGGCTCGCCGGCATGGCGCGTGGTGATGGCGAGCCGCGCCACCGCGCCGATCGAGGGCAGCGCCTCGCCGCGAAACCCGAGCGTGCGGATGCGCAGCAGGTCGTCGCCGTCGAGCTTGGAGGTGGCGTGGCGCTCGACCGCCAGCGCCAGATCGGCGCGGGTCATGCCGCCGCCGTCGTCGGCGACGCGGATCAGCCGCCGGCCGCCGCCGTCGGTGAGGACCTCGATCCGGCTCGCGCCGGCGTCGATCGCGTTCTCGACCAGCTCCTTGACCACGCTCGCCGGCCGCTCGACCACCTCGCCGGCGGCGATGCGGTTGATGATCGGTGACGTCGAGCTGGCGGACCGGCATCGGCGTTCTGGCGACTCAAGGAGCGGCAAAGGATGCGATCATAGTGGAGCGTGGCCGCGGATGGCTACGCCTGCGTGGCTTTCAACAGCACATCGGTCGCGTCCCGGCGCTTACACGCGGACGGTATGATCTGGATCACGCGATTGCATCACGCCATGGCATCGCGCCGCCGTTACGGCGGGATGCCATTCCAGCGCGAAGAGAATTCCGTTACTGTGCGGCCGATTTCGCGAAACCAGATGAGCAGGCCGATGCGCGCATTTTTTCCTCGTCTCGCTCCGACCCGCCGGGCCATCGCCTTGGCGCCCTTTGCTGCGGCCGCTGCATTTCTGCCGCAGTGGGGCCGGGCCGCGGAGCAAGAGGTCGATCTGCAACTCGTCCTCGCGGTCGATGCCTCGGGCAGCGTGAGCCATGCCCCGGTTTTCGAGCTGCAGAAGCGCGGTTATGCGGCCGCGTTCCGCAATCCCCAGGTGCTCAACGCGATCCGCTCCGGATCACCCAAGTCGATCGCCGTCACGATGCTGCAGTGGACCGGGCCGCGACTGCAGGTGCTCGTGGTGCCGTGGACGGTGGTCAAGGACGAGGCCTCCGCAGCGGCTCTTCGCCACGCCATCGAGCAAACGCCGCGCAAGCTGTTCGGCGGCGGCACCTCGATCAGCGGCGCCATCGATTATTCGCGGCCGTCCTGGCGCAGAGCCCGTTCACGGCGACCCGCCGCACCATCGACGTCTCCGGCGACGGCGCCAACAATATCGGCCGGCCGGCCTCGTTCGCCCGCGACGAAGCGGTCAAGGACGGCGATCACCATTAACGGCCTGCCGATCCTCTCGGTCGAGCCCGATCTCGACACCTACTATTTCGAGAACGTCATCGGCGGCCCCGGCGCCATCATGGTTCCGGCGAGACAGCTACGAGAGTTTCGCCGAAGCGATTCTCAAGAAGCTGATCATCGAGATCGCGGCGAACGATGTCGGCCAGCCGTGATGCGCCGCTGCCGTGATCCGATCGGATAATATAACAGAAGCGAAGGGAGGTGCTGAGATGACCCGTTTTGCGCATAGGAAACTTGCCTTGCGTCTCGCGACGCTCGCCGTGGCCGCGGCGTCTGCCGGCGCGGTGTGGTCGCAGACCGTGGCGCCGATCAATTCGCTGCCCGACCCCTATGTCGGCATGCCGTTCGGCAAGCTGCCGGCCGGCCGGGACTGGGGATCGACCGCCGGCATCGGCATCGATCGCGACGGCAAGAGCATCTGGGTCGCCGAGCGCTGCGGCGCCTTTGCGCCGCCGCAATCAACTGAAGCCGGGCGTCCCGTTCGCCTGCGACGGCTCCAATCTCGACCCGATCCTCAAATTCGACGCCACCGGCAAGCTGGTGAAGAGCTTTCGGCGCCGGACTGCTGCTGTTCCCTCACGGCCTGTCAGTCGACCCGGACGGCAACATCTGGGTCACCGACGGCCTTGGCAAGGACGGCAAGGGCCAGCAGGCCATCAAGTTCAGCCCGGACGGCAAGGTGCTGATGCGGCTCGGCAAGGCCGGCGTCGCCGGCAACGGGCCGGACGAGTTCAACGCGCCGTCGGCGGTGCTGGTCGCGCCTAACGGCGACATCTTCGTCGCCGACGGCCATGGCGGCAACACCAATGCCCGCATCGTCAAGTTCGACAAGAACGGCAAGTTCATCAAGACCTGGGGCAAGAAGGGCATCGCGCCCGGCGAATTCGACGGGCCGCATACGCTGGCGATGGATTCGCGCGGCCGCCTGTTCGTCGGCGACCGCGACAACAACCGCATCCAGATCTTCGACCAGGACGGCAATTTCCTCGACCAGTGGCACGCAGTTCAGCCGCCCCAGCGGCGTCTACATCGACAAGAACGACGTCATCTATGTCGCCGATTCGGAATCCGGCTCGGTCAACAAGGCGCATGGCGCGTGGAAGCGCGGCATGCGGATCGGCAGCGCCAAGGACGGCACCGTCACCGCCTTCATCCCCGATCCCGACGAGAACGCGACAACGACGAGCGCCGCCGAAGGCGTCACCGCCGACGCGAAGCCGGCAACATTTTTGGCGCCGAAGTCGGCCCCAAGCGGGTGATGAAGTACGCGAAGAAATAGCGGCCACCGCGCCGGTTTCGCCGGCTCGCGAGGAGCATCCGCGATCCCAAGCGGCGGCGCGGCTGCACCGAATGCGCGGCCGAAAATCTCGGCGGTGATGCGCGATGGGCGCAAAGCAGTTCGGCGCAAGGGTGGCGCGGGTCGAGGACCCGGCGCTGCTGACGGGGCGCGCCCGTTTCGTCGACGACATCAAGCTGCCGGGCCTGCTGCATGCCGCCTTCATGCGCAGCCCGCATCCGCATGCCCGCATCCTTGCGATCGAGAAGACACCGGCGCTGGGGGTAGCGGGCGTGCACGCCGTGCTGACCGCGTCGGATCTGCCGCGCCGCCTCGCCACGGAGCCGCTGCCGACGCCGGTGCCCAATGCCGCGATCACGGCGTTGCGCACCCAGCATGCGCTGGCGCGCTCCGAGGTCTGCTATGTCGGCGAAGCGATCGCCGTTGTCATTGCCGAGAGCCGCTATCTCGCGGAGGACGCTGCCCTGAAAGTGGCGGTCGCGTTCGAGCCACTGCCGGCGGTCAGCGATTGCCGCGCCGCGCTCGCGCCGGAAAGCGCGCGCACCCACAGCGATCTCGCCACCAATGTGGCGGCGCGGGTGCCGATGAGCTACGGCGACATTGAGGCCGCATTCGCCGGCGCGGCACATGTGTTCGAGGAGGAGCTTTTCCTCCACCGCGGCGCTGCGATGACGCTCGAAGGCCGCGCCGTGCTGGCGTCCCAGGACGCGGTCACCGACGTTCTCACCGTGTGGTCGGCGACGCAGACGCCCCACCTGTGCCGCCGCACCATCGCCGACCTGCTCGGCCGCGAGCTTTCGGCCGTGCGGGTGATCGCGCCGGATGTCGGCGGCGGCTTCGGCACCAAGGCGCAGTTCTTCCGAAGAGGTCGTGGTCCCGGCCGCCGCACAGATCCTCGCGCGGCCGATCAAATGGATCGAGGACCGGCGCGAGAATTTCCTCATCGGCGACGCAGGAGCGCGACCAGTACTGGAACATGGAGATGGCGCTCGACCGCGACGGCAAGATCCTCGGCGTGCGCGGCACGCTGCTCCATGACGGCGGCGCCTATGTGCCGCACGGCATCATCATGCCCTCATCGCGTCGACCACCTTGCCGGGCCCTATGTGCTTCCGGCCTTCACCTCGAGGTCGACGGTCGCCTTCACCAACAGTCCGACCGCGCCGGTGCGCGGCGCGGGCCGCCCGCAGGCGGCCTTCACCATGGAGCGGCTCATGGACCAGGCCGCGCGCGACTCGGCCTCGACCGCGCCGAATTGCGCCGCCGCAACCTCATCGCGCCCGAGCAAATGCCCTATCCGGTGGGCTGATCTTTCGCGACGGCCAGCCGCTCGTCTATGACAGCGGCGACTATCCCGCCGTGTCGAGAAGGCGCTCTCGCTCTCGGCCGACTATGCGGTTTCCGCGCGCGCCAGAAGACGGCGCGGGCGAAGGGCCGCTTCATCGGCATCGGCATCGGGACATATGTCGAGGGAACGGGGCTCGGGCCGTTCGAGGGCGCGACCGTGCGCGTGCTGCTCTCGGGCAAGGTGCGGTCACGACCGGCGCGCGCCGCAAGGCCAGGGCCATCGCACTGCTTTGCCCAGATCGCGGCCGATCAGCTGGGATGCCGATCCCGGCGATGACGTCGTCACCGCGGCGATACCGATGCGATCGCCATGGGCTTCGGCGCTTTTGCCAGCCGGCTAGCCGGTCAATGCCGGCCCGCCATCCACATCGCCGGCGAGCGGCTGCGGCGCAAGATCAAGACAGCTCGCGCGCGCATCTGCTCGAGGCGGCCGAGGAGGATATCGAGCGTGCGAGGATGGCCGCGCGATGCGCAAGGCGGCAACCGCAGATGGGCCTGAGCTTCGCCGAGCTCGCGCGCATGGCGGACGGCATGTCGGGCTTCTCGCTGCCGCGCGGCGTGAGCCCCGGGCCTCGAGGAGACCGCATATTTCGCGCCGCCGCAGGCGGCCTATTGCAACGGCACGCACGTCGCCGAGGTCGAGGTCGATCTCGAGACCGGCGGCATGCGCATCCTGCGACTATGCCATCGCGCACGATTGCGGCGGCTCATCAATCCGCTGATCGTCGACGGCCAGGTCCAGGGCGGCGTCGCGCACGGCATCGGCAACGCGCTGTTCGAGTGGATGGGCTACGACGAGAGCGCGCAGCCGCTGACCGTCACGCTTCGCCGACTATCTGCTGCCGGCGCGTGCGACGTGCCGAACGCGGTGCTCGCGCATATCGAAACGCCGTACCCGCTCAACCCGCTCGGCGTCAAGGGCGCGGGCGAAGGCGGCACGATCCCGGCGCCGGCCGCCATCATCGCGGCGATCGAGGATGCGCTGTCGCCGTTCGGCGTTCATTTTACGGAGATGCCGCTGACGCCGGACCGCATCGTTGCGGCCCTCACCATGGCCGGCGCCTACCGCGCCGTTCCAGCCGCCGCGGAATGATTCAGCAGCCAACCATGCTCATTGCGGGCGGCTCGGATAGTTCGGGCTTTCGCGGGTGATGGTCACGTCGTGGACATGGCTTTCGCGCAGGCCGGCACTGGAGATGCGCACGAATTCGCGCCTTGCGGTGCAGCTCGGCGATGTCGTGGGCGCCGACATAGCCCATGGCGGCGCGCAGGCCGCCGACAAGCTGGTGCAGCACGTTGGCGACCGGGCCCTTGTAGGGCACCTGGCCCTCGATGCCTTCCGGCACCAGCTTGAGCGTGTCCTTGATGTCCTGCTGGAAATAGCGGTCGGCCGAGCCGCGCGCCATGGCGCCGACCGATCCCATGCCGCGATAGGCCTTGTAGGAGCGGCCCTGGTAGAGAAACACCTCGCCCGGCGTCTCGTCGGTGCCGGCGAGCAGCGAGCCCACCATGGCGCAATCGGCGCCGGCCGCGATCGCCTTGGCGAGGTCGCCGGAATATTTGATGCCGCCGTCGGCGATCACCGGCGTGCCGGTGCTGCCGCGCCGCCTCGACGGCGTCCATGATGGCGGTGAGCTGCGGCACGCCGACGCCGGCGACGATCCGCGTGGTGCAGATCGAGCCCGGCCCGATGCCGACCTTGATGGCGTCGGCGCCGGCATCGATCAGCGCCTTGGCGCCTTCGGCGGTGGCGACATTGCCGGCGACGACCTGCACCGCATTGGAGAGCCGCTTGATCCGCCGCACCGCGTCGAGCACGCGGCGCGAATGGCCGTGGGCGGTATCGATGACCACGAGGTCGACGCCGGCCTCGATCAGGCGCTCGGTGCGCTCGAAGCCGGCTCGTCGCCGACCGTGGTCGCCGCGGCGACCCGCAGCCGGCCCTGCTCGTCCTTGCAGGCATGGGGATGGGCCACCGCCTTCTCGATGTCCTTGACCGTGATCAGGCCGACGCAGCGGTAACTGGTCGTCCACCACCAGCAGCTTTTCGATGCGGTGCTGGTGCAGCAGGCGCTTCGCCTCGTCCTGGCCGACGCCCTCGCGCACGGTGACCAGCCGGTCCTTGGTCATCAGGTCGGCGACCGTCTGGCGCGGATCGGTGGCGAAGCGCACGTCGCGGTTGGTGAGGATGCCGACCAGCCGGCCGGGCCCTGCCGTCGGCCTCGACCACCGGAATCCCGGAGATGCGGTTGCTCCTGCATCAGCGCCAGCGCGTCGGCGAGCGTCGCCTCGGGGTGGATGGTCAGCGGGTTGACCACCATGCCGGACTCGAATTTCTTGACCTGGCGCACCTGGCCGGCCTGCTGCTCCGGGTCGAGATTGCGGTGAATGACGCCGATGCCGCCGGCCTGGGCCATGGCGATCGCCATGGCGGCCTCGGTGACGGTGTCCATGGCCGAGGCCACGATCGGGATGTTGAGCGGAGATGCTCGCGGGTGATCCGGGAGCGGATATCGACCTCGGAGGGCAGAACCTCCGAAAGGCCGGGCCGCAGCAGCACGTCGTCGAAGGTGAAAGCCTCGCGGGGGCGCGCCGTTCGCTCTTTCCGCCATGCCGAACTCCTTGCCGCCTTGGGCGACGATATACGGGCCCGCGAAAATAACGGCTCCGATACTCGGCGGAATTGCGCAGCCCATTGCCGAGGACTTTTATTTTCGCGGCACCCTAAAGGGTTACCGCTGCGGGCAAACGCACTGCGCGCGACCAGATCGACTCGCATGGAGTTGGCACCGGTCGTTAGCACGGCAATGCCCGATTGGAAAGGCGTTGCCAGCGCCCGCACACAAGGCGCCGCGTGGCGAGGGTCACGCCTGGATAGCCGCTTTGGCGCAGCGTCAGCGCCCCATCCCGGCGGCGGACCGTGCCGCTCGATCGCCTGGATGATCTCGCGGTGGCGGCGATCCTCGCGCTTCATATAGATCGAGATCACCGCGTGCAACGAGGGCACCAGCAGCAGCGGATGGAACACCAGCCCGATCAGCAGGCAGGGAATCACCAAGCGCCATTGAAGCATGGCCGCAAGAGGCTGCCCGTTGAGCAACAGGCCCAATGGGGGCAATGAAGACCGCCACGATGTAGATCATCGCCGGCTGAACTCCGCAACGTCGATGCATCATGTAGGCGATGCCGGCGCCAGCGCAATCCGCCGTAGTGCCATTGGTGGCCAACTGCGGCTGCGGGTGTGCGGGCAACATTTCGGGCTGGAACCCAACTTACCCGTGGCACGCGGCGCCAACTTGGCTTAACCCGGAAGTGCAAAACCTCTCTTGACGATCCCGAGCGCTCCGCACGTTCATGACACCACTTCCTGCTGTTCCCTTTTCAGTTCGAGAACGGTCCATGAACCGCGAACGCCTGGTCCCACTGATCGTCGCCGTGGCGCTGTTCATGGAAAACATGGATTCCACGGTGATCTCGACCTCGCTGCCGGCGATCGCGGCCGACATCGGCGTCGACCCCGCTGGAGCTCAAGCTCGCCATCACCTCCTACCTGCTGGCGCTGGCGATCTTCATTCCCGCCAGCGGCTGGATGGCCGACCGCTTCGGCGCCCGCACCATCTTCCGCACCGCGATCGCGGTATTCATGCTCGGCTCGATCGGCTGCGCGCTTCCCATCGCTGGGCATTTCGTCGTCGCGCGGTTCTTCCAGGGCATGGGCGGCGCGATGATGTCGCCGGTCGGCCGCCTCGTGCTGTTCCGCACGGTCGGGCGGCAGAACGCTGGTCAACGCCATGTCGCTGCTGACCATGCCGGCGCTGATCGGGCCGATGCTCGGACCGCCGCTGGGCGGTTTCATCACGACCTATGCGACCTGGCACTGGATCTTCCTGATCAACCTGCCGATCGGCCTCCTCGGCATCGCCCTGGTGACCCGCTTCGTCGAGAACGTGCGCGCCGACAAGGTCGAGCCGTTCGATCTTGTCGGCCTCGCGCTGGTCGGGCTCGGCGTCGGCGGCCTCGCGTTCGGGCTGACCGTCACCGGGATCAGTTCGCTTCGTGCCGACCTGGGTCATCGCCGCTGCTGGTCGCCGGCGGGGCGCCGTCGCGACCCTCGCCTATGTGCGTCCATTCGCGCGCATCCCGGCGCCCGGTGATCGACCTGTCGCTGTTCCGCTGCCGACGTTTCCGCGCCGGCGTCGGCGGCGGCTTCCTCTTCCGCGTCGGCGCCGGCGCGCTGCCCGTTCCTGTTGCCGCTGCTGATGCAGATCGGCTTCGGCATGACGCCGTTCCAGTCCGGGCTGATCACGCTGTCCACCGCGGCCGGCGCCATGATGATGAAATGGGCGGTGCCGCGCATCCTGCGGCGCATCGGCTTCCGCAATGCGCTGACCTGGAACGCGCTGATCGCCTCGCTCATGCTGATGCGCCTGCGCCGCGTTCACCGCGACGACGCCGGTAGCCGCGATGGTGGCGTGCTGCTGCTCGGCGGCTTCTTCCGCTCACTGCAGTTCACCAGCGTCAACGCCATCGCCTTTGCCGAAATCGAGCCGGCTTTGATGAGCCGCGCCACCGCGCTTGTTGCCGTTGCGCAGCAACTGTCGCAATCGATCGGTGTCGCCGTCGGTGCGCTGGTGGTCGAGACGGTGCTGCGCTTCTCCGGCAGCACGACGCTCAACGCCGCGGATTTTCCGCCTGCCTTCCTGATGGTGGCAGGGCTGTCAGCCACCTCGATGGTATTTTTTGCTCTGTTGCCGAAGGATGCTGGCGCCGACATGGCGGCCAGACACCAGGGGGTGCCGACGGCGAAGACCGAGCAGAAGGCGGCGTAAGGGGAAGCGGATAATCCGGAAGCAAGGGAGAACGCCATGCGAACGGCAACAATGTTGAGCCGAACGAGATTCGCGTGGGCGGCGGCGATGGTGTTTGCCGGAGTCGCCAGTGTACGCGCCGCCGATATCACCGTCATCGGCTCGCCGGGAACGCGCGCGCCCTATTCGATGCTGGTGCCGCGGTTCGAGAGTGCGACCGGAAACAAGGTCACGACGACCTGGGGCGGCGTCACCGAAGTTGCCCGGCGGGTCGCCGATGGCGAAATCGCCGATGTCGTGATGCTGCCCGCGGCGCAGATCGACGACCTCATCCGGAAAGGCGAACTCGTCGCCGCTACGCGCGTCGATGTCGCGCGGTCGGGGATCGGGGTCGCGGTCCGCGACGGTGCGCCGAAGATTGATATTTCCTCGCCGGCGGCTCTGCGCAACGCGCTATTGGCGGCGAAGAGCATCGCCTTTTCGGCGGGGCCGAGCGGCATCCACATCGCGCGGTTGATCAACGCGTGGGGGATTTCCGACGCGGTCAAATCCAGGATCGTGCCGCCGGTTCCCAATCTGCCGATCGGAGAGATGATAGCGCGCGGCGACGCCGAGATCGGGTTCCAGCAGATAAGCGAATTGCTGCCGGTCAAGGGGATCGATTATCTCGGGCCATTGCCGGCGGACATTCAGGAGATCACGCTGTTTTCGGCGGCGCTGCACCGGGAGGCGAACCCGAACGCAATCGCGGCGGCGCGCGCCTTGCTCCAATTCCTGGTCGCACCGGCCGCGGCGCCGGTCATTCGCCAGACCGGAATGGACCCGGACCGCAGAGGTAATCTGCCAACGATTTCCTGTCACGCGTCGTTGTTGAGCGTGCTGCGCTGGGCCGCCGCTATTTGCGCCGATCGTGCTTCGAAAGAAGGCTTTCCATCACGGTTCGCAAGGAATGCGTATCAACCGTCATGATTTCCCATAGGATGGCATCGTCGAGCCGAAAATACTCATGACGGATTCGGTTGCCGACACCTTTGATTTGTGTCCATGGCTGCGCCGGATAAGCTGCAAGGCGGCGGCTCGGCGCGCGATCGCATCATTTTTGAAGAGGTCCAGAGTCATGCATTCGGCGATCTCATGCAGAACAGCTATTTCAGTCAGACAGTCGCAAACGGCGATCAAAGGGTCTTTTGGCATCAAAAGATCCGGATCGCCTGCTGCTGGATTTGTTTCTTCATCAGCGGATGAAGCGCGTTGCGGGTGGTGATGGTGACCGGAATGCCGAACCGCCGGGACATTTCGTCCTCGATCTGCATCAAACGAAACAAATTCGGGACTCGAATAGCTGCGTCATAATCGATGAAAAGATCAAGGTCGCTGGTCGGTTGACCGGTGCCGTTCGCGCGCGAGCCGAACATGAAAACACCCGTGGCCCCGTTCTCTTGGAACCAGGATGCGTAAGCGCGAATAGTCTCGATCAGAAGTTCACGATCCATGGCGATGTCATGCTCAACCGCCCTTACAACTTACCGGGTGTTTTTCATCGTGAAGCGCTAACCTATGAAATAGAAGCTTCGGACAATAGGCCTTCGCAACTCGATACCGAAGGCTGCTCTTGTGCAAGCTGGTCGAGCGCCGCACCGGCGATGACATAATTGCGGATTTCGCCGACCGCCGTGAAGCCGGCGCGCTCGTAAATTGCTCCGGCGGGGTTGCCGGCCCGCATCATCAACTCGACCATGACGCTGTCGCGCTCCCTGGCGAGCTGCGCCACGCGCCGAAGCAAGGCCCCGCCCACGCCACGTCCGCGAAACGTCGCCGTCACGCAGAAATCGAGCAGCGCGATCGTAGGCCCCACCCAGCCGGGAAAATACCGGTCGGCCCAGATCGCGATGCCGATCACGCCGGTGGCATTCTCCGCAACAAAAATCGAAAAGCGCGCCGCCGGGCCAAAACCGTCACGGACCCAGTCCGCCGCCGTCGCGCGCACGGTAAAAGCGATGCCGTCGCTGACCGCGAGTTCGAGCTTCAGCCGCATGATGTCGGGAATATCGGCCTCGACAGCGTTGCGGACCACGAAGCGCGACGATGTCTCAACTGCGTGCGCGGGCGCCGGCATGGACGGTGCTGCCCTGGTGATTGGCCGTCGCTACGGTGGCGCCGGCATGGTTAACGGCGCGTTACCTGCGCGGGGCGAAACCCGGTCGCGAGCACGTAGAGCTCGGCCGAATCGGCGCGGCTGGCCGCCGGCTTGATGTGCTTCACCGCGGCGAAATCACACTTGAGGGAAGCGAGCAATTCGCCCTCGGTGCCGCCTTGCAGCACTTTGCACAGAAACGCGCCGCCGGGCCGCAGCACCTCGTCCGCGAACTCGGCGGCGGCCTCGGCCAGCGCCATGATCTTGAGGTGATCGGTTTTGCGGTGACCCGTGGCGTTCGCGGCCATGTCCGACATCACCACGTCCGCCGGGCCGCCGAGGCGCTCCTTGAGGCGCGCCGGAGCGTCCGGGTCGAGAAAGTCCATCTGCAAAAAGTCCACCCCGGCTAGCGGGAGCATCTCGAGGAGGTCGATAGCAACCACGGCTCCCGCGGGCCTCGCCGGGTTCTGCGTCCCGGCATTGCCTGCGCGCGCCGCCGCGATCTGGCTCCAGCCGCCCGGCGCGGCCCCAAGGTCGACAACCTTGGCGCCTGGTTTCAACAGATGGAAGCGATCGTCGATCTGGACGAGCTTGTAGGCTGCGCGCGAGCGCAAGCCTTCCCGGCGCGCGCGTGCGACATAAGGATCGTTGAGCTGGCGCTCGAGCCAGCGCTGCGAGGCGGCGCTGCGGCCTCGGGCGGAGCGCAGCCGCTGCTTGAGGCCGTCACCATCGGCGCCGGTCATGGCCCGCGCGGGACGCCATTGGCCCACACGCCGTCTTCGCGCATCAACTTGACCAAAATGCCCTCGCGCAGACCGCGATCGGCGACGCGCAGGCGCGGACAGGGGAAGGCGCGTCGGATCGCTTCCAGAATGGCGCAGCCGGCGAGGACCAGATCGGCGCGCTCGACGCCGATGCAGGCATTGGCGACCCGCTCCTCGTAGGTCATGGCGATCAGGCGGTCGATCACGCCGGTCACCTCGGCGGCGTTGAGCCAGCAGCCATCGACCCGCCGCCGATCATAGCGCGGCAGACGCAGATGAATGCCGGCGATCGTGGTCACCGTGCCGGAGGTACCGAGCATGTGGATGCCGTCGAGGCCGTCGTGGCCGGCGGCGAACTTTGAAACATGCTCTGCCACTTCGCAGACCATGGCCTCGAATAAAGCGCGGTCGACCCGGACGCCGCCATGCCGTTCCGCCAGCGTGACGACGCCGACCGGCAGCGATGCCCAGCTGTGCATCGTCGGAACCGGGGGGCCACAATTGACCGGCTCGGAGGGCCCGAGCGAGACAAGCTCCGAGGAGCCACCGCCGATATCGAACAGCAGAACGCCGCGGGCGGCCGGATCCATCAGCGGCGTGCAACCGGAGGCGGCGAGGTCGGCTTCGGTTTCGCGGTCGACGATTTCCAGTTCGATGCCGACCTGTTCGCGGACGATGTCGAGGAATTCGGCCCCGTTTTGCGCGGCGCGGCAGGCCTCGGTTGCGATCAGGCGCGCCCGCGTCACCGAGCGCGCCTGCATCTTGTCGCGACAAACCGCGAGTGCCGCGACGGCGCGGGCGATCGCGGCGTCCGAAAGGCGTCCGGTCAGCGATACGCCCTCGCCGAGCCGGATGATCCGCGAGAAGGCGTCGACAACGCGGAAAGCATCGCCCGACGGCCGCGCCACCAGCAGTCGACAATTATTGGTTCCGAGGTCGAGCGCCGCATAGGTCGCACCACGGCTGGCGCCGTGATACGGCCGACGGAAACGGAAACGGCGTCCGTGACGGGCATGACCATCGGCGCGCGCCCATTCGAGCGCGGGACCGAGGTCGCCGGTCACCCGGACCTCGTCATTCATTCAAAGCCCTTCCGCCGCGCCGGAGCGGCTGTTGCCGTTCTCCGGCAGGCGATATGATTCACCAGATCGGCAATGAGTTTATCAGCCTCCCCTGTGGGCGCAAACTCGGCAGACTTTCAACGCCCCTCGCACGGCGGGAACCGCTTCAAATCATCGATCTGCCGTCTGCCAGCCATTTGCCGGGCGCGCTTGCGCCACCGCGTCGCTTGTGCGACGCCAGGTCCTTCATCCCGAGCCCGGCAACCCAGAAACAGCGATGAACATTCAGAACGACACCAATGCTTGGGCCGTGAAGCAATTCGGCATCGGGCAACCGGTGCTGCGCACCGAGGACCCCACCCTTGTGCAGGGTCGCGGCTGCTATGCCGACGATCTCAATCGTCCGGGCCAAGCCTATGCGGCAATCACGCGCGCCCGACACGCGCATGGCGTGCTCAAGACCATCGCGACGGATCGAGCGCGGGACATGCCGGGCGTGCTCGCAATCTTCACCGGCGCCGACCTTGCCGCCTATGGCACGCTCAAATCTCCCGTCCCGCTGAAGAATCGCGACGGTTCAGCGATGCACAAGCCGGCGCGGCCGGCGCTCGCGGTCGATAAGGTCAGGTTTGTCGGCGATCCAGTGGCCTGCGTCGTGGCCGAATCCGCAGCCGCCGCGCGCGATGCCGCCGAGATGGTTGAACTCGACATCGAGCCGCTGCCGGCCGTGACGCTCGCGAGCGAAGCGGTCAAACTGGGCGCGCCGCTGTTGTTCGACGACGTGCCCGGCAACGTGGCGCTCGACTATCATTACGGCAATGCCGAAGGCGTGAACCAGGCCTTCGCCGGCGCCGCCCACGTGACACGGCTCGCGCTGCGCAACAATCGCCTGGTCGTGAACGCGATGGAACCGCGCGCCGCGCTCGCCGAATATGACCCCGCAAGC
Organism: uncultured Alphaproteobacteria bacterium; assembly: GCA_963844635.1. Classification (GTDB taxonomy): domain Bacteria; phylum Pseudomonadota; class Alphaproteobacteria; order Rhizobiales; family Xanthobacteraceae; genus JAJPKK01. The sequence goes on along the minus strand of CAWJPD010000002.1, from coordinate 396,826 downwards.
GAGCGCTTCACCTTCCATGTCGGTTGCCAGGGCGTATTCGGCTTGCGCGCCCAGCTCGCCGAAATTTTGAACATTCCGCCGGCGAAACTGCGCATTCTCACTGGGAACGTCGGCGGCTCGTTCGGCATGAAGGCGCAGGCCTACCCGGAATATGTATGCCTGCTGCACGCCGCCCGCGCACTGAACCGGCCGGTCAAATGGACCGACGATCGCTCGTCGAGCTTTTTGTCCGACAGTCACGGCCGCGACCACGAAAAATGCGCCGAACTCGCGCTCGACGCCGAGGGGCATTTTCTCGCGGTCCGGCTCACCGGGACCGGCAATCTTGGCGCCTATCTCGGCGCGGTGGCGCCGCTGCCGCCGACGATCAATGCGGTGAAAAACATGATCAGCGTGTACCGCACGCCGCTGATCGAAGTGGCGACGCAATGCGCCTTCACCAACACCAGCTATGTGAGCGCCTATCGTGGCGCTGGCCGGCCCGAAGGCAATTACTTCATGGAGCGGCTGATCGACACGGCAGCCGCGGAAATGGGAATCGATCGCGTCGAGCTGCGGCGCCGCAACCTGATCGGGCGGGCAGAGATGCCGTTCGCCGCAGCCTCCGACCAGGTCTACGATTCCGGCGATTTCCCCACTGTTTTGCGCCACGCTCTGGAGCTCGCCGACTGGAACGGGTTTGCCCGGCGACGGCGCGAGAGCAGAAAACGCGGCCTGTTGCGCGGCGTCGCAGTCGGCTGCTACCTCGAAGTCACCGCGCCGCCCAACAAGGAGATGGGCGGCATCCGCTTCGAGCCGGACGGCACCGTGACCTTCATCACCGGGACGCTCGATTACGGCCAGGGGCACGCCGCGGCGTTTGCTCAGGTTCTGTCGACACGGCTCGGCGTGCCGTTTGAGCGAATTCGCCTCTTGCAGGGCGACAGCGACGAATTGGTCATCGGCGGCGGCACCGGCGGCTCGCGCTCGGCGGCGGCCAGCGGCGCCGCGATGGTGGCGGCGGTGGAGGCGGTGGTCGAACGGGGCCGCTTGCTCGCGTCCCATCTCCTCGAGGCGTCGTCTGCCGATATCGAGTTCGCGGTCGGACGGTTTGTGATTGCCGGGACCGACCGCTCGATCGGGATTCTCGACCTTGCCGCGAAGCTTCGCGGCGGGATCGATGTCCCGGAAGGTGTACCAGCTACGCTCGACGTAAAACTTGCGAGCGAGCCGGTCCCCTCGGCGTTCCCGAACGGCTGCCACGTCGCAGAAGTGGAAATCGATCCGCAGACCGGCGTCGTCGAGGTGGTGAAATATTCCTGCGTCAACGATTTCGGTACCGTCATCAATCCGATGCTGGTGGCCGGTCAAATGCATGGAGGCCTCGTCCAGGGTATCGGCCAGATTCTGATGGAGAACGCCGTCTACGACGGCGACGGCCAGCTGGTCACAGGTTCGTACATGGACTACGCACTGCCGCGCGCAGCCGATGTGCCGAGCTTTGTCACCGCCGATCACCCGGTGCCGGCAAAGACCAATCCGCTCGGCGTCAAGGGCTGCGGCGAAGCAGGCTGCGCGGGCGCGCTGGTGTCGATCCCCAACGCGATCATTGACGCGCTGTCGGAATATGGTGTGCGCCATCTCGACATGCCGATCACGCCGGAAAAGGTTTGGCAGGCGATCCGAGCGCACGGCGCGGCAGCGCCCGCACTTGCACGCAACGCTCCCGCGGCGGATTGATCTCCGCACCTTCGCGACCGCATCACCGACGGAGCTCCCGGCCATGGCCGTCATCGCCACGTTCAAATACGAGGTAAAGCCCGGCAGGCTGAACGATTTCCTGGTCAAACTCGGCGAGGCGGCGGACCCCAGGTTCAAGAGCGATGCGATGCCCAAGTCGGTACGTGTTTTCCGCTCCGCCGTTCCCGGGCCGGACACCGGTGTCATCGTTATGGTGGAGCACGTGGACATGGCCGCCTACGGCGCCCGCACAGCGTTCGAGATCGCCAACCCCGAATGGCAGCGGCTTTTCGAACCTGGCCGCGATGCTCCCCATGCACTTCTCTCCGTGGAGTTGCTGACCGAACTGCCGGCGGACCGTCCAAGCGAAGCCGTCGAGCACGTTCCATTTGGCTTCCGCTGATCGGCGCCCGACTTTGCTCCCGGCCAAGATGGCCGGGCGTGAAACAGGCTTGGCGCATGCGCCGCGAAGCGTTGGCGATAATGGTAAAATGCTGCATGATAACGTGCTTATCGGTCAAGCGAGGTCGCCATGTCGCAGGTCAGGTCGCATTTTGCTTCAACACGCCGTCGGTGGGCGGGATGTGCTGCGACGCCCCTCGCCGCGGGCGTTGCCTGCATCGTCGCGTTCACGCTCGGCGCTGCGGCGTCGGCGTACGCTCAGGGTCAGGCTCAAGCGCTGACCCCGCAGCAGCAGCTTGCGCGCGACATCTACAAGGAATTGGTCGAGATCGACACCACCACCGAGACTGGCGATACCGGGCGCGCGGCGGAGGCAATGGCGGCGCGGCTGCGTGCCGCCGGCTTCGCTGGAAATGACGTCCGGGTTTTCAATCCGGCGCCGCGCAAAGGCAACCTCGTCGCGCGCCTGCATGGCACGGGTGCCCGCAAGCCGATCCTGCTGCTCGCTCACATCGATGTCGTCGCCGCCAATCCCGCAGACTGGTCGTTCGATCCGTTCAAGCTGATCGAGAAGGACGGCTATTTTTACGGACGCGGTTCGGGCGACGACAAATTCATGGCGGCGAGTTTCGTCGCCAACATGATCCGCTACAAGCAGGACGGCTACCGGCCGGACCGCGACATCATCCTGGCCTTGGAAACCGACGAGGAAATCCTCGATCGCGATGGCCTCGGCATCCAGTGGCTGATCAAGAACCATCGCGATCTGATCGATGCCGAATTTGCCTTGAACGAAGGCGGCGGCGTCGCGCTGCGGCATGGCCAGCCGGTCCGCATCAGCCTGCAGACGATGGAAAAGGTCACTTTCACCTATCGCCTCGAAGTGACCAACAAGGGCGGCCATTCGTCGGTGCCGACGCCTGACAATGCCATCTACCATCTTGCCGAAGGGTTGGCGCGCCTCGCCAAATTCAGCTTCCCGCTTGACCTGAACGCGACCACGCGCGCCTCGCTCGCCAGCGCGGCAAAGGGCGAGGCCCCACAAATGGCCGCCGACCTCCGATCGGCGCTGTCGGAAAATCCCGACCCCGCCGCGCTCGCCCGCTTGTCGGCCAATCCCGGCTACAATGCGCAGCTTCACACCACCTGCGTCGCCACGATGCTGGAGGGCGGCCACGCCTACAACGCCCTGCCGCAGCTCGCGCGTGCGATCGTCAACTGTCGCATCATCCCCGGGGAGAAGGTCGATGAGATCACGGCCACCCTCAAGCGTGTGATCGCCGACGAACAGGTCGCCGTGATACCGCTTGGCGAACCGGTCCTGAGCGCACCTGCCGTGGTCAACCCGGAGCTCGATGGCCGCCATCGAAACGACCGCGGCGGAGTTCTGGCCCGGCGTTCCGATCATTCCGGTCATGAGTTCGGGCGCGACCGACGGCAGCTATCTGCGCAATGCCGGCATCCCCACCTATGGGCATTCCGGTCTTGCCAGCGAGATCGACGATGTCCGCGCCCACGGCAAGGATGAGCGGGTGGCGGTGAAATCATTCTTTCAGGGCGGCGAATACCTGTATCGGCTGGTCAGGCGGCTGTCGGGTGGCGGTGGTCTGGAGCATTGAAGTCGGCGGCGAAGGTTTATGCTCGGGAACCGGGTGAAGTGCCTGACCGTCAGCCGTCGCCGCAGTGCCCCGCGGGGCGGCCCAGGATGGAATTGTTTGGCGCATGATCGAGAAAATTTGCAGACGTTTTCGGCGAAGACCATGTGAAAAATCAAAGGCAATCGAGCGGGAGGCGATTCAGGCTGAACGGATGCCGCTCCAGCCGCCTCGCGAACAGCGAAAAAGTTTGTGCAAAAATGATTGGTCCAGAGTCAAAAGAATTGCCGTTCTGGCGGTTTTCTCTACGCTTCTACCGACAGCCGGGCGTGGCCGACGCCTGCATCGCCCTCCAGGATGAATGCGGGGTCGACGTCAACATCCTGCTTTTCATGCTGTGGCTTGCAACGGACAAGCGCCGCATCGCGCCGGCTGCGCTCGCCGCGCTCTGCGCGACGGCCTGCGATTGGAACCAGCAGGTCGTGGCGCCGCTGCGGACGCTGCGGCGGCGGCTGAAAACCTCGTTGCCGCTCGTCGATATGACCGCGGCCGAACCGTTTCGCACCAAGGTGAAGGCTCTTGAACTGGAGTCGGAGCGCCTGCAACAAGAAGCGCTGCAGGCGCTCGCGCCCGAACTTGCCACCACGATCGAGGCGACGATCGAAGCGGCGGCACGGGCCAACCTGGCCGCCTATGAACACGTGATCGGACGCGGTTTTATTGCGACCTCACAGGAACGCCTGTTCGCTGCGCTCGCGTTACCGCCCGCATCTCGAGAGGATCGAGGATGACCAGCGAGCCTTCTCGTGCACCGCGGCGGCTCGTCATCGGGATTTCCGGCGCCTCCGGCACCATTTACGGCATCCGCATGCTCGAGCTGTTGCGGGCGACCGACATCGAGACCCACCTCGTCATGAGCCGGTCGGCAGAAATGACGCTGGCCTACGAGACCGATTACACCTCCAAGGATGTTCGCGCGCTCGCCAGCATCAGTCATCCGAACAGCGACATCGGGGCGACGATCTCCTCCGGCTCATTCCCTACGATGGGCATGGTGGTGGCGCCATGCTCGATCAAGACGATGAGCGAAATCGCGACCGGGGTGACGAGCTCGCTGATGTCGCGCGCCGCCGATGTCGTGCTCAAGGAAAGGCGGCGCCTGGTTCTGGCCGTGCGCGAGACCCCGCTCCACGGCGGCCACCTGCGCACGATGGCGAGCCTGGCCGACCTCGGCGCCGTGGTCGCGCCGATCATGCCGGCTTTCTACAATCGGCCGAAGACGGTGGACGACATCATCAATCACACCGTCGGCCGGCTGCTCGACCTGTTCGGGATCGAGACCGCTGTCGTCAAGCGCTGGCAGGGGGGCCGTGAAAAGGATTGATGCCGATACAGGCGCTGGCGCAATGCCGGGTTTCCGACTGATGCAAGTGCGCCCGCTCATCAGCGCATGATCCCGAAAAGTTGCAGACTTTTCGGACCAAGATCATACGCAAAATCAAGGGGAACTGAGCGGGAGGCGATTTCAAGCTAACCGCATCCCGCTCTAGATGTTCGCGCAATGCTTGCCTTCGCAGCCGATATGTCCCAAGTCACCCGATGAACCTGTCGCCACCCGCGAGTACGAATGTCCGCAGCGCTGCCCGATTTCACCGATGCAAGTGAGCGACCGGATCGCGCGCGGGTGGTCGAGAACGGTCCGGCGCGTCGCGTTCTCTGCGTTTTTCCTAGCTACGAGCCGTCGCTCGGCTCGTTTGAATTCGCCTACGACATCACCGGCCGGCTGCGCGCCTTCATGCCGCCACAGGGGCTGCTCGTCATCGCGGCGGCGTTGCCGCGACACTGGCAGGTTCGGTTCATCGACGAGAATATCGCGCCGGCACGCAGCGCCGACTTTACGTGGGCCGACGTCGTGTTCGTCAGCGGCATGCACGTGCAACGCAAACGCATGAACGATATCTGCCGCCGCGCCCACGCAGCGGGGCGCGCGGCGGTTCTCGGCGGCCCGTCGGTTTCTGCGACACCCGACCGTTATCCCGATTTCGATTATATCCACGTCGGTGAACTCGGTGACGCAACCGACGCGCTGATTTCGATCCTGGCACGCGACTGCGAGCGCCCGCGACAGCAAGTCCGACTCGTCGCCCGCGAGCGCCTGCCGCTCGACCGTTTCCCGATCCCCGCCTATGAACTGGTGAGCTTCGAATATTATTTCATCGGCTCGATCCAGTTCTCCAGCGGTTGCCCGTATACGTGCGAGTTCTGCGACATTCCTGGCCTCTATGGGCGCGTGCCGCGGCTCAAGACACCGGGACAGCTCATTGCCGAGCTCGACAAGCTGCGCGACTGCGGCCTCGATTCTCAGGTCTATTTTGTCGATGACAATCTGATCGCCAATCGCCGCGCGGTTCGCGAACTGTTGCCGCATCTCATCGCATGGCAGGAAAGGAATTCCTTTCCGTTCCAGTTCGCGTGCGAGGCGACGCTCAATATCGCCAAATATGACGATCTCCTGGCCGACCTGCGCGCCGCCTGTTTCACCACGATCTTTTGCGGCATTGAAACCCCGGAGCCCGAAGCGCTGCGGGCGATGGCGAAGGGCCAGAACATGATGGTGCCGATGCTCACCGCCGTGCAGCGTTTGAACGGATACGGCCTCGAAGTGGTTGCCGGCATGATCCTTGGCCTTGACACCGATAACGTGGCGACCGAGTCGCGGATCACCGCTTTCATCGACCAGTCGCAGATTCCGTTTTTGACGTTGAACCTGCTCCAGGCGCTGCCGCGCACGCCGCTATGGGACCGCCTCAAGCGCGAGGATCGGATCGTCGATGACGAGGGCCGCGAATCCAACGTCGTTTTCAAGATGCCTTACGACGAAACCGTGAGGATGTGGCGCCGCTGTCTTGAGCACGCCTACGATCCACGCCGGCTGTTCGCGCGCTACGACGAACAATCCCGCCGCACGCTGCCGAACCGGTGTCCTCACCCGCGTCCGCCCGGCCAGCTCACGTTCAAGAATTTGCGACGCGGCATTTCGATGTTGTTCAAGGTTTGCTGGAAACTCGGGGTCATCGCCGATTATCGGAGCATCTTCTGGGCGTTCGCCTGGCCGCGGCTGAAACAAGGACGCATAGAAGAGGTCATCGGCACCGGCATCATCGCCAAGCACCTGATCACGTTTGCTCGAAAAGCTTGCGCGGGCGAACTCAACGCCTCGCATTATTCCAGCAAGGTGCGATAGTGACGGTCCGAGGAAGTCGGCGCCGCGGTGCGACCTCGACACCCATTTTCATTCGTTGGGGAAAAGCTTCTTGGCAGTCTCGCACGGTGAGTCATCGGCGGTGCGGCGGTATTCAACCCAGCCGACTTCGGTGGCAACGACTTGGCCCGCTTTCGTGACCTTGTCGTTCACTTCGCTTTGGACCCAACCCTTTGGCGTGATCTGAATGGTGGAGACGCGGTTAAGGACATCGTAGTCGATGCGCCGCGCGTCACGGATGGGTTTCGGGGCGGCAGTCGACGAGCAATGCAACTGTCCTGACCGGACCTCTGAAATGCAGGTGTACCGGGACGGTCCCACCTCCTGCCGCCAGCGTCCATCACCCAGCGGCGACCATGCTTCGTTGAAGTGCTCAATGATCTCGCTGCCATACAAGCCATAATGCTGGATAAGATATGCCCCGGGCTGTCCTTTCAACGTGATCCATTCGAGGGCGTCTTTGATCTCGTAATCATGCCTTCCATCTTCGACAAATCGATAGGAAACGCGGAAACAACCTTGAAGATTTTGAATGTGGGCGGGCGCCGAGGGTGAAGCCACGTCGGCAGCCCGTGCACCGGCAGGCACGATGCCTACTGACAATGCAGCAGCAAGAGCGATCTTCACGGATGCCTCCAAGCCTAGTCGATACGCCACGGGCGATCGCCGTAGGCGATTGGTCAAATTTCCTCACGCGGTGATCAAATTGCTGCGCCTGACCAGCAAAAGCAAGCGGCTTCCTGTCGCTTCGGCGCGTCGTTGTGGTAGCATCATGATCGTGCTGTGCGAGGCGGAGAGTTGGAATGGTTTGTCAGCGCATGATCCAGTAAAGTTGCAGACTTTTCGGACAAGATCATGCGCAAAATCAATGATAATCGAGCGGGAGGCGATTCAAACTGAACGCATCCCGCTCTAGGGGTAGCGATGATGCTGAGGCGAGAAAGATTTGCCGTTGCGAGCATCTACGTGCCGGTGAAGCGCCGGGCCACTCTCAAGTCGGAGACCGTCCAAGCGATCGCGGAGAGCATGCTCCAAGCCGGTCAGCAGACGCCGATTTTAGTGCGCCGCGACGGTGACCGTTTTGTCCTCGTACACGGATTGCATCGCCTCGAAGCCTGTAAGGCCTTGGGTGAAGAGACAATCGAAGGCTACCTCGTTGAGGCACAGAAGCACTGAACGGGATGCGTCAGGGCTCCCCACGAAGCGCCGTGCGTAGGTGGGCAAAATCGCCCTCCACCTCCCTTTCATCGGCCCGAGACTCTCAGTGGCGATTTTGCCCACGCGGTCGGCCAATTTTTCATAGCTCCGACAGCGTGGGCAACGCGTCTATTTGTTGTACAGGTGGCATGGTCGTGTAAGCGCGTTGCCCACCCTACGATCGATTTGATTCCAACGGATGTTGCTCCAGCTAAGCCAGCCTGACCTTCTCAACGGGCCTCGTTTAACTTGCGGCAAAGGAATTTCGCTGTTGTGATTTAGGCAACGCGATTCGTTCCGGGAGAACGAATTGCTACGCCCCCGGATTTGATAGATTGGCTCCCGAGAACGAATTGATCCGTTAGTAACTTCGTGCGGCGAATGGAAGGTGACGCGATTCGTTCCCGGAGAACGAATCGATACGGCAAGTCGATGCAATGAGCTACGTGAGGTGGTGCGTGATATGACGCGATTCGTTCCCGAGAACGAATTGATGCGTTAGTAACTTCGTGCGGCGAATGGCAGGTGACGCGATTCGTTCCCGGAGAACGAATTGATGCGGCGTGCGGACCGTGACCTGATTCACAATCTGTCCAGTGCGAAAAACCTGCGGCTCAAAAGTTTGGTTTAAAATCTTTTACGCATAGGTTCGTCCGGCTTCCGTCGAACGAGGCGATGTTCTTTCCGCGACCGTCGCCCCTCGCGGGCGAATGCCAAGGATCACGATCAAGCGCCGTCATTGGCCGGCATGCAGCCATTCGCCATGGAGCAGGCGCGCGAGACATTGCTTTTCGCCTTCGTGTATAGAAGCAGCGACTGACCTGCGCGCCGACTTCAATAGCGCAATTCCACAATAAAGGCTGACCGCGCGATGACCCGGATCGTGGTTGAAGAAGACCATTTCCTGAAGGTCTTGGCGGTCGTGCTCGATCCGACGACACCCGACCCGCATTGCCGGGCGGTCGAAGAGTTCTTTGCCCATGACGAACCGGATTTTCCCGGCTGGTGCCGGCGGTTGCAAAAAAGAATTCCTGGCCTCTATCCGGCAGAAATCGTGTTCGCAGCCGACGAAGACGAACTTACCGCGCAAATGGCGAATGCCGAAGGCGTGGTGGTCGAGAGCCTTCGCGTCACCGCCGAAAGCCTCGATGCGACAGACCGCGGCGGATCGCAACGCCTCGCGATCGTGCACAAATATGGCACCATCACCTCGAACATCGATCTCGGGGCTTGCCGCGATCGCGGGGTTGCGGTGGCGACGCTGCGTCGCCGGGTGAATGTCGCGGTAGCCGAGCAGGCATTCGCGCTGATGATCGCGCTCGCCAAACGCATTGGTGCGTTTAACGGCATTGTCGAGGAATCCGGGCTGCGCGCCACAGGATTGAACATCAGGCAGCGGCGTCCCGGTTATATCGGCTACTCGAATTACGCCGGCATCACCGGCCTGAAAACGCTGATGGGGTCGACGCTCGGCATTTTGGGCATGGGCGAAGTCGGGCGCGAACTGGCGCGGCGGGCGCACGCTTTCGAGATGGAGCTTGCCTATTATCAGCGCACGCGGCTTCCCGCCGGACTGGAAGCCTCGTTCGGCGCCCGCTACCTGCCGCTCGACGACGTGCTGGCCGCCGCGGACTTCCTCGTCGTCCAATTGCCGCTGAACGAGACAACCCGCGGCATGATCGGCGCCAAGGAATTTGCCCGCATGAAGCCGGGCGCCGTTCTTGTCGACGTGGCCCGCCCCGATCTCCTCGATCGCGACGCGCTCATCGAAGCACTTGCCGCCGGCCGGCTCGGCGGCCTGGGCCTTGATGTGCTTTACAACGAACCCGCGGAACCTGCCGAACCGCTCCTGAAATTTCGCGGCGGCGATGTCATCCTGATGCCGCACACCGCGGTGGGCGCGCGCGCCAATGCGCTGCATGATGTCGAGACCTTGTGCCTCAATCTGTGGCACGCCATCGTGAAACGAGACGGCGCGTTGCCTGGTGAAGGGTCGGTTTGACGAAATCGCGTTAAAAAATTGGGAGGCGACAGCAATGAAGCGAAGCACGGAACGCATTCTCACCACCCACGCCGGGAGCCTGCCGCGTCCGGAAGACCTCGTGCGGATGATGTTCGACAAGATCGACAACAAGGCAGTCGACGAGGACAAGCTCGCCACTCGCGTCAGGGAAGCCGTAGCCGAGGTGGTGAAAAAGCAGCTCGCGGCTGGCATTGATGTCGTCAGCGACGGCGAGATGAGCAAGCCCGGGTTCAGCAATTATGCCTGCCAGCGCTTCACCGGCTTCGGGGACCGCGGCCAGTTTTTTGCGCAAGACATGGCCGACGTGCCGGGGCTTGCGCAGCGGCAGTTCTCCTCCGAGGCCTCGCGGCACATCTGGTCGCCGGTCGCGATCGGCCCTGTCCAGGTCCGCGACCACGAGGCGCCGCAACGCGACATCGCGAATTTCACAGCAGCGCTCGACTGCCGCGACCCTGAGAGCGCTTTCATTTGCGCGGTGACGCCGAGCCATATGTTCTGGCAATTCGGTAATCGTCACTATCCGACCGGCGACGCCTATCTCGAAGCGCTGGCGAAGGCGCTGCGCGAAGAATACACCGCGATCATCGCGGCCGGCTTCAATCTTCAGCTGGATTCGCCCGACCTTGCCATGTGCGGCCACGGACACAATTCATCGAGCGGTCCGCTGGACATCAAGACCCACGTTCCGAAGGCGATCGAGGTGTTGAACGAGGCGACGCGGGATTTGCCGCCCGACCGCATGCGCCTCCATTTGTGCTGGGGCAATTACCCAGGACCACATCACCACGACGTCGAGCTGCGCGAAATCATCGAGCCCGTGCTGAAAGCACGCCCCTCCTGGATCTATTTCGAGGCGGCCAACCCTCGCCACGAGCACGAATGGGAGGTCTGGAAGGAGATCAAGCTCCCGGCCGGCAAAGGAATTGTCCCGGGCGTCATCGATACGCTCACCAATCACGTCGAGCACCCCCGGCTGGTGGCCCAGCGCATCGAGCGATTCGCGGGACTGGTCGGCAAGGAGAACGTCGTCGCAGGGACCGACTGCGGATTTGGCACCTTCGTCGGCTGGTCGGGTTGCGACCCGCAGGTCGCCTGGCTCAAGCTGGCAGCGTTGGCGGACGGCGCCCGCATCGCGTCCGACAACCTGTGGTGAGGGCCGGCGGTAGCGAATGCGCCGGCATGTTGATGCGCAGCCGATCGGTTGCAATTATTTCGGCAGCGCCGCAAGTTGCGGGACGTCGTCTTCCTTCGGCGCCACCGCCTTGGCGCTGATCAGCGTCATCGCGACGGTATCGTAATAGCCCATGGTGGCGACGAGATCGATCAAGCCCTTCTCGCCGAACTGCTTCACGGCCGCAGCATAATTGGCGTCCGACACTGCTCTGTCCCGATACATTTCCATCGCGTAATTGTAGAGGATCGTCTCGTCCTCTTTCATTTTTTCGGGGCGCTTGCCGGCTGCGAGATCGGCGCCGACGCTCGGGTCGAGGCCGCCGCGGACGGCCGCCCGGTAGTGGCCACGCCAGATCCATTGGTTCGACCATTGCCGTGCCGTGATCAGGATCGCGAGTTCGGTGAGCCGGGGCGGCAGGCCGGTTTCCCAGCGCACGTAATCCGACACAGCCTCGAGTTTGCCGGCAAGTTCGGGACTGCGCATGTAGACCCTGAATGGAGGGTTCTGCAAAGCCGTGGTGTTATTGCGCGGCGGCTTCTGAAGGTTCTCGACATAGGCCTTCTGTTCGGCGTTCAACTGATCCGGTTTGAGAGGAGGGAATCGTTCCTGCGCGGCGGCCGCGAGCGGCAGCGCAACTACGGCGCCCGCGAGCGCAATCGTGAACCGATATTTCATGCTTCCTCCTTTCGCGCGCCGGCTCGCAAGCTGCCGGGCGCTTCCTCCGATGTGAAACAAGCTCTCAATGCGCGTCAGAGTATCGGCCGGCTTACGGCCTGAGAAGCGTTGGTGCCGCATGTCCCCTTTGGCCGGGCGTCGCATTCAGGCGCGCGCACGCTCGTCGCGGCGGACCTGCAAGGAGATCGGCCGATCCGGGATCTTCAGCCGGAATGTTGCGCCAATCGTACCCTCGACCAGAGTGAGTTCGCCGCCATGGGCGCCGACCAGTTCGGCCGCGATCGCGAGGCCCAAGCCTGCGCCGCCGGTGCGGGTCGACCCCTGGAATGCCTCGAACAGATGCTTCCGCGCCCGGTCGTTAAGACCCGGCCCCGTGTCGGCGACCTCGATCACGACAACCGTGCCCTCACGCCGGCCGCTGATGCGGATCTGATCGCGCGAGGGATTGTTCGGACTGCGCGCCTCCAGCGCCTGCATCGCGTTGCGGCAGAGATTGACCAGGACGCGTAGCAGTTGGTCGCGATCTGCATCCACGGCAAGGCCACGTTCGATTGCGGTGATCCAGCCAATCGGCGAATCGGCTTGAAGGCCGAGGGTATCGCGCACTTCCTCGACGAGCTCCGACAACGGCACCGGGCGGCGATCGGGAGTCGCTTCCTGCGCGCGGCCATAGGAAATGGTGGACTGGCAGAAATCGATCGCACGTTCGAGGGCGCGCATCAGCTTCGGGGCGAAGCGCTGCACTTGGGGATCGGGCAGCCGAGCCAGGCGGTCGGAGAACAGTTGCGCCGACGCCAGCAGGTTGCGCAGGTCGTGATTGATCTTCGATACTGCGAGCCCAAGCGCGGCGAGCCGCGTCTTCTGCTGCAGCATCGAGACAAGGTCGCGCTGCATCACCGCGAGTTCACGCTCGACAATGCCGATCTCGTCCGGCCGCTGCGAGGCCGCGAGGATGCGCGCGGGATCTTCGGGGTCGGCGCGGAACGCCATCATGTTCGCGTTGAGCCGATAAAGCGGGCGTACGAACCGGTAATGCAACGCGAAATAAACGAGCGCCGCGGTGATCGCAGAGATCGCAATCGACAGCAGCAGTACGTTTCGGGAATAGTCCCACATGGCCTGCCTGAGCGGGCCTTCCGGAATGACGATCTCGACGAATTCGCCGCCCATCGGCGCCGGTCCGTCTGCCCGCAGCAGGTCGTTGTTGTTGGCAAACAACAGCGTACGGAACGCTTCGACGATCGAATGCACCGGCGCGACATCGCGGACATCGACGTCCTGGACGACTTCGCCCGGCATTTCGATGGTAGCGAGCAGGCGGCGCTGATGCCCGATCTTCATCGCGAGGGCGCGCGCCCCGATGCTGTCGAGGATCTGATTGGCAAGGCTGTCCGGCACGTCCGGCGCGGCCTCGAACACCAGCGCGGCGGTGTGCGCGGCGCTCAGCCTCTCGTTGATCCAGCCGATCCGATAATTGGCGATCGAAGGAACGTAGATGCAGACCTGAGCGAACATCACGAACAGCACCGTCAGTACCAAAAGCTGTGCTGACAGGCCGAAATGGAGCCACCGCCTCGACGACGGAGTGCCCGGGGCGCGACCCGGGTCGCGAGTGTCGGCGGGCGTGTCCCGTTTCAATTCTCAACCCCGATCTCGATCACCGCAAACGCCGCACCCACCGGATCAACCGCTGTGCCGCAGACTTTTCCGCGCCATTGGACAGGAAGATCATGGCAGCATGGCGGTTGATCTCGCTGAGAGTGGACGCCGGCGCCATGACGCCCGCCATTGCCCGGATGTCGAGGCCGCGCTCCATCGCCAGGGTCCATGGCGCCAGCAGTTCGCCCGCCTGCGCACCGACAATCGTCACACCGAGGATGCGGCCGTTCCGGGCGGTCACGACCTTCACATGGCCGCGCAGCATGCGCTCGGCCTGCGCGCGGTTGTTCTCGCGATACGGCCAGCGCAGGACGCGGATCGAATAGCGTCGTCGTTTTGCCTCGACATCGGTAATCCCGACATGGGCGAGTTCCGGGTCGGTATGGATCACCCGGGGAATAACATTGTAGCGTACCTTGGTGGGCGAGCGGAACAGTGCATTTCGCACCACCAGCCCGGCGTGATAATTGGCCACATGCGGGAGCAATGGGCCCCCGGCCGCGTCGCCGATCGCGTAGACGCGATGATTGCTTGTCCGCAACGCGCGGTTCACGACGATGCCGCCCGGACGATAGCGGACGCGGCCTTCTTCGAGATCGAGACCGTCCAACCTTGGCACCCGGCCTGCGGCCACCAGCACATGACTGGCCGAGACGATCTCTTCGACCTCGCCCCGCATGACCGCGAGATCGATTCGGCCATCGGCCTGCCGCACCGAGGTGACGCTGCTGCCAAGAAGAAAGGCTACGCCTTCTGCAGCGATGGCCTCGACCACCACGGCGGCGCACTCGCCGTCCTCGTCAGCCAAGAGCTGGCCTTGCTCGATGACGCTGACCTGAGAGCCGAGCCGGCGAAATGCCTGAGCAAGCGCCAGCCCCGCGGCATCACCCCCGATAACCGCAAGATGCGACGGGGGCTCGGCGAGATTGAAAATCGTTTCGCTGGTGAAATGCGAGGCTTCGGAGAGCCCGGCAATGGCCGGTATAGCCGGCGCTGAACCGGTGGCGATGACGAAGCGCTGCGCCCTAACCATGGTGTCGCCGTTTACGGCGACGGTCGTCCGATTGACAAAGCGCGCTGTGCCGGAAAGGACCTGCACGCCAAGCCCGGTGAACCGCTCGACGGTCTCATTTGCTGCAATCGCGGCGATGACTTGACGGGCGTGTTGGCGCGTGCCGACGAAGGTTACCGCGGGAGAATTGTTGATGCCGAACACATCGGCGGTGGCGCTCGCATAGACGCGCTTGCCCGCCGCCACCAGAAACTGGAACGGAACACTGCCGTAATTCAGCCCGTCGCCTCCCAGTTTGCGTGTGGCGACCAGCACGACTGACACTCCCAGCGCCGCCGCGGAAGCCGCGGCAGCGAGGGCTTCAGAACCCGCGCCAATGACACATATATCGGGCGTCAGCGCCTCAGCCATGCCGGACATCCCTCGTCATGTGAGGGCCTCGGGGTGGGGCTTTGACGGATTGCTCCGGTGGATCGGTCCTGCTCGGGTCGCACATGCCATTTGTCCGAAATATTTGCGATATCTTCCGGCTTATACACCGAGCCGCACATCATGGGCGTTCCTGCGCCCCGCTTCCTCCCCAGTTCGCAACCGCGGGGACGGGCCTCTTTTGAGCACTTGGAGGCGACGCGATGCGCCCGGCGGCTCCTGCAAACCTCTTTCGCGATCGCATTGACGGCGCACGGGCGGCTCCGTATAAGCCGGCGCGACTTCGACGTTGCAAGGCCTATGCACGGTCGATGCGGTGGCGGCGCTTTCACCCGCGGCTTCGCCGAGGACCGGCATTTTGATTTGGCGGCACTTTAATCCGGCGGCACTTTAATCCGGCGGCACTTTGATCTGGCGGCATTTGGAATCTGAAGAGGAAGGGCCGTGAAGCGGACTTACCAACCGAGCAAGCTGGTGCGCAAGCGCCGCCACGGCTTTCGCACGCGCATGGCCACCAAGGGCGGGCGCAGAGTAATCAGTGCGCGGCGCGCGCGGGGACGCAAGCGGCTGAGTGCCTGAACAGGGACCGCGCCGGCTCCGTCCTGTCGGTTCCATGAAACGTTTGAAGCGACGGAGGGATTTCCTTGCAGCGGCGGGCGGTGTCCGCGCCGCGACGGCTGGCTTTTTGGTGCAGGAGCGCCATCGCGACGATTGCGGTCCGGCGCGGGTCGGGTTTACGGTTTCCAGAAAGGTCGGAGGCGCCGTCGAGCGCAACCGCGTGCGGCGGAAACTCAGGGAGATCGTGCGGCTTTCAGCCGCTGGAGGCTTCCATGAGGGCAGTGACTATGTCGTGGTGGGTCGACGCGCCGCTCTCGAAATTTCATTCGCGAGGCTTGCGGAGGATTTTGTTGACGCGCTGAAGCGCCTGGATCGCGGGCGTCATTCCGCGGCGGCAACCGGGGGCGGGGTTCCTGTTCTTCCCCGGTCCGTCAATCAGAGCAGGTCATGAACGACCAGAAGAACACCATCCTTGCTCTTGTGCTGTCGGCCCTCGTGCTGATCGCGTGGGAATATTTCTTTGCCCGCCCACAGCAATTGCGCCAGGAGGCCACGCAGCGCCAGCTCGCGCAGCAAAGTGAACTGCAGCAGAACCAGGCCGCGCCTGCGCCAGCGGTCCCGTCTACCCCGAATGTCCCCGCGCCCCCGGCCCGGCCGCGTCGGGTGAGGCTGCGTCGCCGCAGCCCGGTCAAGCGCCTGCCGCATCTTGCACCGCCACCGTGCTCGCTTCGCAAAGTCGCGAAGCCGCGCTCGACGCCACTCAGCGCATCCCGATCAATACGCCGCGGATCAAAGGATCGATTTCGCTTACGGGCGGCCGGGTCGACGACGTTTCGCTCGCCAAGTATCGCGAGACGGTCGATCCCAATTCGCCGATGATCGTGCTGCTGTCGCCAGACGGCAGCCCTCATCCATTCTACGCGGAATTCGGGTGGGTGGCAGCGCCCGGGACCAATGTGAAACTGCCTGGACCGCAGACGGTGTGGCAGCAGCAGGGCGAAGGCGCGCTGACGCCCGCCCACCCGGTCACGCTTGTTTACGACAATGGCGCAGGCCTGACGTTTTCCCGCACGATCAGTGTTGATGAGAATTATCTGTTCACCCTCAAGGACGGGGTCGCCAATAACGGGCCGAACGCAATCGCGTTGTATCCCTGTGCCATGGTTTCGCGACAGGGGGCACCGCAGGTCGTCGGGTTCTACTTCCTGCATGAAGGCCTGATTGGCGAATTCGGCGACAAGGGCGAGCAGCAGGTCACCTACAAGTCGATCGACGACAAGAAGGTGATCAAATACGACGCCACCAACACCTGGATGGGGATTACCGACAAATATTGGGCCGCGGTGCTGCTGCCCGAACCGGACGCCCACATCCAAGCGGAATTTTCCGAGAACACCGTCGGCAACGCCAAGGTTTACGACACGCTCTACGTGCTCGACCAGCAGGTGATCCCGCCGGGAGGGATGGGCGCGGCGACGCAGCGTCTGTTTGCCGGCGCCAAGGAATTCCATGTCGTCGAGAATTATTGGCACCAGCTCGACCTCAATCATTTCGATTTGCTGATCGACTGGTGGACTGTCTATTTCATCAGCAAGCCATTGTTCCGACTGCTGGATTTGATCTTCCAACTGGACCGGAAATTTCGGCGTCGCGATCCTGATCGTCACCGTGCTGATCAAGATCGCGTTCTTCCCCCTGGCCAACAAATCTTATGCCTCCATGGCGAAGATGAAGGCGGTCCAGCCGCAGATGCAGGCGCTGCGCGAGCGCTATCCTGACGACAAGGTGAAGCAGCAGCAGGAACTGATGGAGCTCTACCGCCGGGAGAAGATCAATCCGGTTGCCGGCTGCCTGCCGATGCTGATCCAGATCCCGGTATTCCTTGCGCTCTACCAGGTTCTGGTGGTGACGATCGAAATGCGTCACGCCCCGTTCTTCGGCTGGATCAAGGACTTGTCGGCGCCTGATCCAACCAATGTCTTCAATCTGTTCGGCCTGCTGCCCTTCGATCCGACCACGGTCCCCGTCATAGGGCACCTGCTGGTGATCGGAGCCTGGCCGCTAATCATGGGCATCACGATGTGGATGCAGATGAAGCTCAATCCAGCGCCGCCCGACCCCGCGCAAAAAATGATGTTCGACTGGATGCCGGTGATCTTCACCTTTATGCTGGCGCAGTTCACTTCGGGCCTGGTGATCTATTGGGCCTGGAACAACACGCTGTCGGTGATCCAGCAGTCGATCATCATGCGCCGCCACGGCGCCAAGATCGAGCTGTTCGACAACCTTCGCGCGATCATCCCGAAAGGGAGGCGTGCGGGCGGATAGCGCATGATCCCGAAAAGTTGCAGAGTTTTCGGACAAGCCCGTACGCAGAATCAAAGGTGACCGAGCGAGATTCGATCCAACTCGGATGCATCCCGCTCTCCGCCACTCCCGGGGCGACACCATGCAGGAACGGCCTCGTCTGTTTGCCGGTGGGGAGATGGCGGCCGGCCGCAGGCTGTTCGTGACCACGTGGCAATTCGCTTCCGCTGCGTCCTCCGTTGAATTCCCTGCCGCCGATGAGGGCCGATGAGGTCGCCTTTGTTGGCCGCTCCAATGTCGGAAAATCCAGCCTGATCAATGCGCTGACCAACACGAATGGCCTTGCGCGAACCTCGCGCACGCCGGGCCGAACGCAGGAGCTGATCTTCTTTGCGCGAGAGGCGAGCGACAAGGAGGGGGATGTGGTGCTCGTCGATATGCCCGGTTACGGCTATGCGGCGGCACCCAAGGCGAAGGTTGCGGCATGGACGGCGCTCATTCGTGCGTATTTCCGGGGGCGTGCCAACCTTCGCAGGGTCTATGTTTTGATCGACGCGCGGCGCGGCCTTAACGAAGCCGATATCGACTTGCTGACGGACCTCGATGCCGCGGCGGTCAGTTCGCAAGTCGTGCTGACCAAGGCCGACGAAACCGGCCGCGACGAACTCGCGACCTGTAGCGTGGCGACGACAGCAGCGCTCGCTGTCCATCCGGCAGCCTACCCGCAGGTGCTCACAACGTCGGCACAACAGGGCACAGGCATTGCGGAACTGCGGGCTGCAATCGCCCGCCTCGTTGCGGAAACTCAAGGGTTGCGTCGCCGGGAACGCAGCGCGAACCACCTTCCTGCATCGATCGGCGAAGCCACCAAAGCCATCGCGGGTGGCGAAACGCGGGACCGAAGGGGGACGAGGTGATCTCGCTCGTCGTCTTCGTGGCCTGCCTGATGGGCGCGGCCGGCGTCGTGCTTGCCGCTGCCGCTGCGCATCTGGGGCCGGCATTGCAGCCCGGTGCCGGCCTGGACGGCGCCTCCTTGCTTCTCCTCATCCATGCGGCCGCAGTGCTTGCCGCTGCCGGCCTCATCCCACAGCGGCTGTTGTGGCCACCGCTCGCCCTGCTTGCGATCGCCGGCTTCGTACTGGGCGCCGCACTGTTCGCGGCGGACATTTCGATGCGGGCATTCGCGGGCAATCGGCTGTTTCCGATGGCGGCGCCGATCGGTGGCACGTTGCTAATTCTCTCGTGGCTCGCTGTTGCCGGCGCATCTCTTGCAAATATGGGGATCCGCTTCGCTCCGGGAAAAGGGCCGGCGAGCGGAGCCAAGTTCGAGGACTGAAATGACTGCCGCATTCCCGCGCGCACACCGAGTCACCTGTAGCAAAGCTCCAAATCGCCTGTAGCCTGTGTGGGGCGGAGCGACATCCGGGGTCGTTCCGGCCACCGGGAATTCCTCGAAATCGCGGTTGCGGCAAATTGCGTCGCACTGAAGCTTCGATTGCCCCGGATTTCGCGCCGGCGTCGATCTTCTGCCGCGCCCATCACGTACGGCGCTCAATCCGGCCTATGCATCGCGATCCGACATACGCTGGGTATTGGCGCGCTCCCGCGCGGCTGCGACCGCCGCGGCGACCTTGCCGGCATCCGTCACCGGCAGCGAGCAGGTTTCTCCGGAACAGATCAGGAGCGCGGTCTCGCCAGCTGCCAACTTGACACCACGAGCCGGATGCGAGGACGGCAACGCATGCGGGCCGGCGACCCAAATCAAGATGCGATCGAGGAACGGCAATCTCATCGCGGCCGCGGCGAAGGCTTCGCTGTGCGGCCCAATCACGACGACCTCCACGGCGCGGAGGCGCAAGTCGAGCGCATTGGCCAAGCTCGCATGGAGCGAGAGGCTTTCCGCCGCAGAGGGCAAAAGCTTTGCAAGCAGCAGATCGCCTCGTTCCCGCCAGCGGTCCTCGCCGCTCAGCACGGCGAGCCGTATAAGGTTCTGGGCTGCAATGCCGTTTGGGTTGGGTGTCGCTTCGTCAATTGTCGAATCGGGGCGAACGACCAAGCCTTCGGCGTCGTCAGCGGTCAGGAAATAACCGCCGTTCTCGGAATGCACATAATGCCGCTCCAGCGCCAGCTGCCATTGAACGGCTTGCTCCAGATAGGCTGGCGCGGCGGTCGCCTCGTAAAGCGCGATCGCTGACTTCACCATGGCCGCATAGTCGGAAGCAAGACCGGGCATCAGCAGCTTGCCGTTTCGCCAGGAATGCCCAAGCCGGTCCCCGCGCGTCATGTTGCCGGCGATGAACGCTAACGCCCGTTGGGCCATCTCGATCCAGGGCGGCCGACCGAGCATCGCACCGGCATTGGCAAGCGCGGCGATTGCAAGCCCGTTCCAATCGGCGAGGACCTTGTCGTCCAATCCAGGGCGCACCCGCCGACTGCGTGCGGCAAACAGTTTTTCGCGCAGGTGTGCAAGCCGGGTTTCGTCTTCCGCCCCGCGGGGCTGATTCTCGCGCTCCCATAAATCGTCGGCCGCGTTTGGTGGCAACCGTGCCAGGCGGTTGAGGATGTTATGACCCTCGAAATTCCCTTCCGTCGTGACGTCATAATGGCGGCAGAAGAACTCGGCATCGTCGCGTCCGAGCACCTCCTCGATTTCGGCACGCGACCAGACGTAAAACTTTCCTTCCTCACCTTCGGAATCGGCGTCGAGGGAGGCACAGAACGCGCCTTCTGGCCGGGTCATCTCGCGCGCCAGCCACGCCACGGTCTCTTCTGCTCGTTGCAGGAAAAGCGGGTTGCCGGTGCGCCGATGAGCAAGCGCAAGCAGTTCCAGGAGCTGCGCATTGTCGTAGAGCATTTTTTCGAAATGCGGCACCAGCCATTTCTCGTCCACGGCGTAACGCGAGAAACCGCCGCCGAGGTGATCGTAAATGCCGCCCTCGGACATGTGCGCGAGGGTCCCCTCCACGAGCTGGAAGAAGCCAGCGTCGCCGCGGCGCATGCCGGCCCGCCACAACAATTCGAGCACCGGACACTGCGGAAACTTGGGCGCCCGCCCGAAGCCCCCGTTCACGGTATCGAAATTGCGCGCAATCGCGGTTGCCAGGCGATCGAGTTCATCCGCTCCGACCACGACCTGTCCAGCCGTCCGCGCACGATGCGCGAGTGCCGCCATCAAAGCTTCGCGGTTGTGCTCGATCCGATGCGGCTCATCCTGGAAGAGTCGTGCGACTTCCTTGAGCACATCGACGAAGCCGGGGCGGCCATAATTCGACGTTTTCGGAAAATACGTGCCGCCCCAGACGGGCTCCCCCTCCGAGGTCAGGAACATGGTGAGCGGCCATCCCCCCTGCTGTCCGAGGTGGTGCAACGCAGACATGTAGATCTGATCGATATCGGGCCGTTCCTCGCGATCGACCTTGATGTTCACGAAGAGCCGGTTCATCACCTCGGCGGTCGGCGCGTCCTCGAAACTTTCGTGCGCCATGACATGGCACCAATGGCATGCGGCATAGCCGATCGAGAGCAGGATCGGACGATTGGTGCGCTTGGCCTCGTTCAGCGCATCGGGACCCCAAGCCCACCATTCCACCGGGTTATGACTGTGCTGGAGAAGATAGGGGCTCGTCTCCTTGGCGAGACGGTTTTCACGTGAAACGGAGGTCGGTGCCGTCATCGGGAGGTCTTCACTGTTTCGTTGATCGCTGATCGGACAACGCGAAGGCGCGGAATTCGGTAAAGCCCGGTCACGCTCCGCGGCCGCAACATCGAAGAGAGTTCCCGGGTGTCCGACACCATTTTTGCATTGTCGTCCGGTCCCCCGCCAGCGGCGATTGCGGTCGTGCGCGTGAGTGGGCCTCGCGCCGGCGATGCCATGAGAGCGCTGGCGCGGCGGTTGCCCGAGCCGCGCCAGGCGATGCTGGCGCGGTTGCGCGATCCTGGCGATCACGCAGCAATCGATGACGCCCTGGTGTTATGGTTTCCCGGGCCGCGCAGCGAAACTGGCGAGGACTTGGCGGAGTTCCAGCTTCACGGCGGAAGGGCGGTGGTCGCAGCAATGCTGCGGGTGCTGGCGCGGATGCCGGAGCTGCGCCTTGCGGAGCCCGGAGAGTTCGCGCGCCGCTCCTTCGCGAATGGCAAGCTCGACCTCACCCGGGCGGAAGCGCTTGCCGACCTGATCGGCGCCGACACCGACGCGCAGCGCCGCCAGGCCTTGCGCCAGCTCAATGGCCTCCTCGCCGACCAGGCGGAGACTTGGCGGGGTCGCCTGATCGAGGCGATGGCGCTCATCGAAGCATCGATCGATTTTCCCGACGAGGCCGTGCCGGCCACGCTGATGGCGCCGGCGCTCGCGATCGCCGGGGCAATGAAAGGCGAGATCGACCGCCTGCTGGCCGACGAACACCGCGGCGAGCGCTTGCGCGACGGGTTGCGGATTGCTGTCGCGGGACCGGTCAATGTCGGCAAATCCAGCATCGTCAATCTGATCGCCAAACGGCCCGCGGCGATCGTCTCGCCTTATGCCGGAACGACGCGTGATGTGATCGAGGTCCATCTCGACCTCGGCGGCTATCCCATCACCATCGTCGATACGGCCGGGCTGCGCGACAGCGACGATCCAGTCGAACAAGAGGGCATCCGACGCGCGCGCCAAAACGCTGGAGAGGCCGACCTGGTGCTGTGGGTCGTCGATGCCAGCGACCCCGATCCGCCCGCTCCGCCGCGTTTGACGGCCGATGAGCATCGACCCCCGCTATGGATCATCGCCAACAAGTCCGACTTGATCGAGCCCCTATCCTTTGGCTCCGACCGAAGGTGCGGCGGCTGGGCAACAGCAAATCACAGAGGAGCGTCACTCCGCTCCGCTGGTTCGCTACCGCATCTCGGCGCGCACCGGCGCTACCGTCGATGCGCTGCTCACGGGAATGGCGCAGTTTGCGGGGAGCGTTTTCGGCAAGGGCGAGTCGGCAATGATCACCCGGGAACGGCATCGCGCCGCGCTCGCCTCCTGTGCCCTGTCGCTTGAACGCGCACGTGAGGAAGGCAGTTTCGGCCGTGAAGAAATTGTCGCCGAGGAACTTCGGGCCGCAGCGACAGCTTTGGGCCGCCTCACCGGACGTATCGACGTCGAAAACGTGCTCGACGCGATTTTCAGCGAATTCTGCATCGGCAAGTAAGCGGCACGCGGGCATCGTTACAGGACAAAGCGATTTCAATCACGCAGCGAGTGGGGCCAAACACCTTCTCCCCTGGGCGGGAGAATGGCCCGGGTGGGATGGGGGGATATGGGAAGTTTGATAGAAGGAGGCATTGTTCTTCGCGCGCAAGTAAAGGCCGATCATCGCGCCGCCTGGCCCTCACCGGCCGCCTGGGGCGGCCCACCCTCTCCCTGAGGAGCCCTCAGGAAAGGGGTCGTACGTTTCACGTGAAACGCGGGGCCAGTCGCGGACTTTGACCTCTCGGTCACGCTTGCGTATTCAAGTTGCAAAAATCTCGTTGGGGCCGAATTCTGATGAATGCGCGCTTCGATGTCGTCGTCATTGGCGGCGGGCACGCCGGCTGCGAAGCAGCCGCCGCCGCGGCGCGCTTTGGCGCACGGACCGCACTGGTCACACATCGGGTCGAGACCATCGGAACGATGTCATGCAACCCGGCCATCGGAGGGCTGGGCAAGGGGCATCTGGTTCGCGAAATCGATGCGCTGGACGGGCTGATGGGGCGGGTCGCCGATGCGTCGGGTATCCAATTCCGGGTTCTCAACCGGCGGAAGGGCCCGGCGGTGCGTGGACCACGCGCGCAGGCCGACCGCCGGCTCTACGCCGCCGCGATGCAGCAGGAAATCGCGCGGCTTGCGAAGTTGACCGTAATCGCCGGGGAAGCCGACGATCTCGTCCTCGCGACGGGCCCGCGGGGTGATGCTTGGGCCGGAGCCACGGTGCAGGGCGTGAAGCTCACGGATGGGCGCGCGATCGATGCCGCGGCGGTTGTTCTGACCGCGGGCACCTTTCTGCGCGGCCTCATCCATATCGGCGAACGGCAGACCCCGGCCGGCCGCGTCGGGGAAGCGCCGGCGCTCGGCTTGTCATCGACGCTGGAACGGCTTGGCTTCGCGCTCGGCCGCCTCAAGACGGGAACGCCACCTCGGCTCGATGGCCGAACGATTGACTGGGCCAACGTGGAGATGCAGCCGGGGGACGAGCCACCGGAGCCGTTCTCGGTCCTCACCAAGCGAATCGAAAACCCGCAGGTCCAGTGCGGGATCACCCGCACGACTGGCGCAACGCACGCCCTGATCCGCGCCAACGTGCATCGCTCACCGATGTATTCCGGGCAGATCCAGAGCCGCGGACCGCGCTACTGCCCTTCGATCGAAGACAAGATCGTGCGGTTTGGCGAACGCGACGGGCACCAGATCTTCCTCGAACCCGAGGGGCTTGACGATCCCATCGTCTACCCGAACGGCATCTCCACGTCGTTGCCGGAAGACGTCCAGCGTGCCTTTGTTGCGACAATTCCCAGCCTCGAACGCGCGGTGATCACCCGGCCCGGTTACGCTATCGAATACGATCACATCGACCCGCGCGAACTTCTGCCGACGCTGGAAACCAAACGCGTGCGTGGGCTTTTCCTCGCCGGCCAGATCAACGGCACAACGGGCTACGAGGAGGCGGCCGGACAGGGCCTTGTCGCCGGCCTCAATGCCGCGGCGCGCGCCGGCGGGTCGGGCGAAATCATTCTCGACCGGTCGCAGTGCTATCTCGGGGTCATGGTGGACGATCTGGTGAGCCGTGGCGTCACCGAACCGTACCGGATGTTCACGTCGCGCGCGGAATACCGGCTCACGCTTCGCGCCGACAATGCCGATCAGCGGCTCACGGAGCTGGGCATTCGCATCGGCTGCGTGGGGTCGGCTCGCCGGGAACATCATCGTGCCAAGACGGCCGATCTCAATGCGGCGCGCGAGCGGGCAAAGAGTCTCGCCGTTACTCCGCGTGAAGCGGAGCAATTCGGTTTTTCCCTCAACAAGGATGGACAGCGGCGAACCGCGTTCGATCTGCTGTCCTACCCAGGGACCGGAGTCGCGGAAATCGGCCGCATCTGGCCCGACTTCCTGGCGCTGCCGGCGGAGATCGCCACCCAGCTTGAAATCGACGCGAAATATGCGGTCTACCTTGAACGGCAGGCGGCTGATGTCGCTGCGTTCCGGCGCGATGAGGCGCTTTGCGTTCCAGACGGGCTGGATTATGCCGCGGTGCCAGGCCTTTCCAACGAGGCACGACAAAAGTTGATGACAGCGCGACCCCGCTCCATAGGGCAAGCCGGCCGCCTCGATGGGGTGACCCCGGCGGCGTTGGCCCTTTTGACCGCGTTCATTCGGCGCGGCCAGTTCCGGGCTGTACGATAGCTCAGCGAGCAGCGGGGAGCGCTTTCATTCGGACAAAGCACGCCGGACGGACGAAGAGCCGCGCAAGCGCCGACGCCGACACGAGGCCGCAGGCTTGCCGATGATCCTCCCTCTGCCGCTTGCCCAGGCGCTCGCCGCAGACCGGGCAAAGACAATCGAGCTAGCCGACGTTTCACGTGAAACTGCGACGCGCCTCGAACGCTTTGTCGAACTGCTGCTGTCTTGGCAGAGCCGAATCAATCTGATTGCGCCGTCCACCGTCCCGACGATCTGGAGCCGACATATTGCCAATTCCCTCCAGCTCATTCCATTGGCACCCGCTCCGGAGCCGACGCGCAAGCAGATTTGGGCAGACCTCGGCTCCGGCGCCGGCTTTCCGGGCCTCGTGATTGCGTGCGCGCTCGCCGACACCGACCCTCTATCCTGTGTGCATCTCGTCGAATCGAACCGGAAGAAAGCCACCTTTTTGGCCGAAGCAATCCGAGAAACTGCGGCGCCTGCGATCGTCCACGCCGAAAGGATCGAGTCAATCGCTCCAAGGCTCTCCGGAAAAGTCGATATCGTGACGGCTCGGGCGCTAGCGCCGCTTAAGCAGCTGTTAACCTATCTGGCGCCCATGGTTGAAAACGGTGCACAAGCAATCCTCCTCAAGGGTCAACATCTAGACGATGAGTTGGCCGAGGCATCAAGATACTGGAAAATTCGAGCCGACATCGTGCCAAGCAAGACCAGCCCGACCGGCAAAATCCTGATCGTGCGCGACCTCTCACGGAGCCGCCGGCCCTGACCGTGACCATGCCAAACGTCCCAAGCTCAAAAGGCAAAGACGCGCCGCCTGATGCCACCGGACTGCCGCGCGTCCTCTCGATCGCTAATCAAAAAGGAGGTGTGGGCAAAACGACGACCGCGATCAATCTCGGCACGGCTCTCGCGGCGGTTGGTGAGACGGTGCTGATCGTCGACCTCGATCCTCAGGGCAATGCCTCCACGGGTCTCGGCGTCGACCGCGCCAGCCGCCGCCTTTCGACCTATGACGTGCTGCTCGGCGAAATGCCTTTACGCTCCGCAGTGCTGCCGACCGCGGTTCCCCGCCTCCATCTTGCGCCGTCGACGCTCGATCTGTCCGGCTTCGAATTGGAGCTCGGGCACTCGCGTGACCGGGCGTTCCGGCTGCGCAATGCCATTGCCGGTCTTGCCCCCGCTGGTTCCGGAGAACTCGCCTTCAACCACGTACTGGTGGACTGCCCGCCATCGCTCAACCTTCTGACCATCAACGCGATGGCCGCTGCCGACGCCATTCTGGTCCCGCTGCAATGCGAGTTCTTCGCGCTGGAAGGATTGTCGCAGCTTCTGAAGACAGTGGAGCAGGTCAAGGAAACACTCAACCCGCGGCTGTCAATCCACGGCATCGTGCTGACTATGTTCGACGCCCGCAACAACCTGTCGAACCAGGTCGTCGCGGACGTGCGCGAGTTCATGGGCAAGAAGGTCTACGACACCGTAATTCCGCGCAACGTCCGCGTTTCGGAGGCGCCGTCTTACGGCAAGCCGGTGCTGATCTACGACCTCAAATGCGTTGGCAGCGAAGCCTATCTGCGGCTTGCGACCGAGGTGATTGCGCGCGAGCAGGAACTCGCGGGCGGCGTGGTCTTGTAAATTAGGATGGGTTGATCGACCGATCGAAAAGTCTAGGCCCGCGTTGCGGCGGCGAAACCCATAGACGGTGTTGGCGTCGGCGGATTTCGTCACGGAAAATCGAGGGGTTCGCTGTGCTCAACCCCTCCTGCGTTCATCGACTTGGGAGAAAGCGATATGCCGGAGGAGCACGCACGTTCGCGACTGGGGCGCGGCCTCGCTTCCCTGATCGGCGACATGGGTGCCGAAGCGGGCGGGACGGTCGAGCGCGGGCGCGGCCAGAGGCGGGTCGCGATCGATCTGCTGCGGCCCAATCCACGCAACCCGCGTCGCGACTTCGGGGCGGCCGAACTCGAGGAGCTTGCAACTTCGATCAAGCAGCACGGCATCATTCAGCCGATCGCGGTTCGCATGGTTCGCGGTGCCGGCGAAGCCTACGAGATTATCGCCGGCGAACGGCGTTGGCAGGCCGCTCAGCGGGCTGGCCTTCACGACGTCCCTGTGGTCGTCCTCGATGTCGCCGACCGCGAGGCGCTGGCGCTTGCCATCATCGAAAACGTGCAACGCGCCGACCTCAATCCGCTGGAGGAAGCGGCTGGCTACAAGTCGCTGGTCGACGAATTCAGGTACCAGCAGGACGATGTCGCGGCGACGGTCGGACGCAGTCGCAGCCACGTTGCCAATACGCTGAGGCTCCTCGAAACTTCCTGAAGCGATCAAGGCGAGCATCCGTTCCGGAGCGCTCTCCGCCGGTCACGCGCGCGCGCTGATCGGATTGGCGCAGCCCGAGCTTGTCGCGCAGGAAGTCCTCGAACGCGGCCTCAATGTACGCCAGGCGGAACAACTCGCAAAGGAGTGGGGGAAAGAGAAATCGCATGCGCGGGCCATCGCCAAGCCCGCCGACACCCGCGCGCTCGAACGTCGCTTGGGCGATGCGCTCGGCCTCGTGGTGACGATCGCGCAGAGCGGCGAGGGCGGCACCATGCAGATCCGCTATCGCACTCTCGACCAGCTCGATGACCTCGTGAGACGGCTTGAGAGGGGATCATAGCTATCGAACAGCGCGCACAGATTTAGCCATCCGATAAAGTTGCAGACTTTTCGGATAAGATGATGCGCAAAATCAACACGCATCCGTCGTCGAACGCAGTCCGCGACGAATGCGCAAAAGAGAGCCGAGCGGGAGGCGATTCAAACTGAACGCAACCCCCTCTGGTCAATCGAAAATCGCGCACTCCGCAGACCCGACCTTGATGAGTTTTCTTTTCAACCTGGATTGTCCGAGACCGTTCGCCGAGAAGAGATAAGACAGTCAGAACCCGAAGGTCCATTTTTGAAAAATTCTGCCGGCAAAACTATCTTCAGTTTCTCGATTTGACCAATATCAACCTCCGATCGGCATTCCATACATTCAGCAGGTATTCTGCGGTATTTTCGAGGCCGGAACGTAAGCCTTTGGGTTGTCCTTCAACAGTAAGAAAACTTCCAGATAAAACCACTGAAAATTAGAATCCATATAACCTTTCTTCTTCACTCCTTGTCTCCCGCCCTCGGTGTGATCTAACCTGCGTTGGGGAATCATTTCGATACTTCAGCAAGGTTCTAAAGCACCTTTGGGGTGGGCACCTGTGGCAGACAAGAACTTCGTCGCCCGGCATCGCGGCCATGGGCGCGCGAGTTGGATCCGTGTCGGGGCAGGCGCCAGCCTTTTCTGCCTCGCCAGCTCGCCCGGAGCGTTGGCGCAAGACCAAAGTACGCCGCCGGCCGCGCCTCCCGCACCGGCGCAGGAGACCCCGCCTGCGCCGCAACAAAATCCATCTCCGGCACAGGAGACACCGGCGCCACCAGCCGCAGCTCAACCCGCTGCGCCGCTTCCCGAAATCAAAGTCACGTCATCGAAACGCAAGCCGCCGACGCGTACCGCCGGAACGCCGGTGCGGCCTCAGGCGGGCCGGACGGCGCCTACGTCAAACGCAGCCAGTCCGGCAGCGACCCCCGGGGCAAATCAAGGCGCATCAACGCCGGCCCAGGCCGCGCTCGATAGCAAGATGAAGACGCTGGATGCGGCGCGCGATAATAATCTGTTGCCAAAGCTCGGAGCCTCGACCGACACCATCAATCGTGACGCGATCGTGTCGATGCCACAGGGCGACAACACGCCGATCGACAAGCTGATCCTGCAACTGCCGGGCGTGTCCTACGATTCGGCCGTTTCCAACCCGAATTTTCATGTTCGAAATGAATATGGGAACGTGCAATACAGGATTAACGGCGTCGTGCTTCCCGAGGGGGTATCGTCGCTCGGACCTTTCATCGACACCAATTTCATCGGCAGCCTGTCCCTGCTCACCGGCACGCTGCCTGCCCAGTACGGCCTGCGCACTGCCGGCGTGCTAGATATTACGAGCCGCAGCTTTGCGACACCGGGCGGGGAAGTCAGTCTATATGGCGGCAGCCGACAGACGTTCACCCCCAGTTTCGACTATGGTGGCAGCGTCGGCAACTCAGAATATTTCGTAACCGCGCGCGGTAACTGGAACGATCTCGGCCTCGAAAACCCGACGCCGGCGCCCAACGCCATCCACGACCAAACACAGCAAGGCAAATTCTTCGGTTACGCATCGACGCTGCTCGACGAACTCGACGCGGCTCAGTGTGATCTCCGGGGAGTCGTACAGTGCGTTCCAGATACCGAACAACCCCGGTCAGGCGCCTCTTGGGGACTTCGGTCCTGCGAACTACAACTCGTCCACGCTGAACGAACGAGAATACGATACGTACATTGCCAATATCGCGGCGCTGCAAACACATGGCGACAGCGGTGACGCGCAACTCGCGATTTATTCGCGCTACGCCCAGGTTCACTTCATTCCCGACGTCTTCGGCGACCTGGTGTTCAACGATGTGGCGTCCGATGTCGTGCGGCAGAGCACGATGACCGGCGTCCAGGGGGATGCATCCTACATCCTGAACGATCGCCATACCTTGCGGACAGGCTTCGCGATCAGCGGGGAGCGGACAAATGTCACCGACAATGCGACCGTTCTTCCCGGAGATGTTGGCGCCGTCACCGGACCGCCATACCTCGTCGCCGATGACAATTCCAAGCTCGGTTGGAATCTCGAAGTCTACGTCCAGGACGAATGGAAGTTAACTGACCGGCTTACTTTGAACGCGGGCTTGCGGTTTGACCAATTGTATCAGTATGTCGATGCCAATCAGCTGAGTCCGCGCATCGCCCTCGTATACAAGCCGTTTGACGCAACCACGCTTCACGCTGGTTTCGCGCGTTATTTCACTCCCCCTTACCAGGCGCAGGCCGCTCAATCCAATATCGCGCTCTTCGCCGACACGACTAATCAGCCGGACATCCCGTTGAACAATCCGGTGAAACCCGAACGTTCGAGCTACTACGATATCGGCGTGGACCAGAAGCTGCTGCCGGGCCTCACACTGGGGCTTGATGCCTATTACAAGAACGCGCGGGACCAGATCGACGATGGCCAGTTTGGCGCGGCGGTTGTCTTGACTTAGTTCAACTACGCGCGCGGTTTCAGCGAAGGCGGCGAGGCCAAGGTCAAATACAACAATGGGAATTTCAATGCTTACGCCAATTTCTCTTACAATATAACAAGAGCCATCGACGTCGAGTTCAAATCAATATCTGATTGACGCCGCGGATTACACCTACCTTCTGAACAATTGGCATTATACCGATGATATGCAGTTCGTGACCGGCTCGGCCGGCGCCTCGTATCGATGGTATGATACACTCTTCACGACCAATCTCATTTATGGCAGTGGGCTGCGCGTGGGCGATTTGGAATCCACACCCCCGGTCGTGCCGAATTCGTCGCACTCCACACCTTACGCCGTGGTCAATGTGGGGGTCGCGCACGACATCAAATGGTCCACCGACGTCAATAAGCCATTGACCGTGCGTTTCGACGTGGTCAACTTGTTCGATCAGATTTACGAGCTTCGCACCGGCAGCGGCATCGGTGAATTTGCTCCGCAATATGGCGCCCGCCGCGGCTATTATGTTGGCCTCTCGCAGAAGCTTTGACAATCCCTGAGATTTTCGGGTGCTGCGGGACGGGGCCTGCGGGCCTCAGGCGAAATAGCGCTCCAGGATGCGCCGGTAGATCGCGGTCAGCGCGATGAGGTCGGCTGTCGCGACGCACTCATCGGTCTTGTGCATCGTGGCATTGACGAGACCGAATTCCACCACCGGGCAGTAATCCTTGATGAACCGCGCGTCCGAGGTACCGCCCGAAGTGGAGAGCTGCGGCGTCTGTCCGGTTACGTCGGCGACCGCCGCGCTCACGAGATCGACGAACGGCCCGGGACGGGTGACGAAGGCATCCGCGTTGGAGGACTCCCAGTCGATGCGGAAATAGCCGTCGCCAGCGGCGGCGCGGGCGCGCGTCTCGACCAGGTCTTTCAACGAAGCCCGGCTGTGCAGGTCATTGAAGCGGATGTTGAAATGAGCGCGCGCGGCCGCCGGAATGACGTTCACCGTGGTGTTGCCGACGTCGACCGAGGTGAATTCGAGGTTGGACGGATCGAAATGCGCGGTGCCGCGGTCGAGCGGCTCCGCCATCAGCGCGCGCATGATCGCGACGATGCGGCGGATCGGGTTGTCGGCCTTGGCGGGATAGGCGACGTGCCCCTCCACGCCCTCGACCACCAATATTGCGTTCAGCGAGCCGCGGCGCCCGATCTTGATGGTGTCGCCGAGACGTGCGGCGCTCGAGGGCTCGCCCAGCACGCAAACGTCGAACCGCTCGCCCCGCGCCGCCGCCCACTGCAACAGCTTGACGGTGCCGTTCACGGCCACGCTTTCTTCATCGCCGGTGATCAGGAACGAGATCGAACCTGTGCCGGGATTGGCCTCGACATAGTCGAGCACCGCGGCGACGGCGCAGGCGATGCCGCCCTTCATGTCGACCGCACCGCGTCCAAACAGCACGCCGTCAGCGATGTCGCCGGCGAAAGGCGGGTGCCGCCAGCGCCTCACGTCACCCGGCGGCACCACGTCGGTGTGGCCGGCAAAGACGACATGCGGCCCACGCGCGCCAAGCCGCGCGTGAAGATTCTCGACATCGGCCGCAGCCGGCTCCGAGAAGGTCGGACGCGCCACGACAAAGCCTGCCGCAGACAGCAGCTTGTCGAGGAAAGCGAGCGCGCCGCCCTCGGCCGGCGTCACCGACGGGCAGCGCAGCAGTTCGCGGGCAATGGTGACGGGGTCTGCAGACATTTTTACCGGGCAAGTTCACCCGCGGCGGCAATCGACCGCGCAGATATCGTGACTGTCTCGGCTATCGCCACGTCTTGCACCTGCCAAGCTCCGAACGTCAAATCGTGATCACGGCGCAATCAATCTCTCAGCAGTTCGTTGATGCTGGTTTTCGCCCGCGTCTTCTCGTCGACGCGCTTGACGATCACCGCACAGTAGAGACTGGGACCGGGCGAGCCATCCCGCTGCGGCTTACCGGGCATGGTGCCGGGCACCACCACCGAATAGGCCGGCACCTCGCCCCAAAAGACTTCGCCGGTGTCGCGGTCCACGATCTTGGTGGATGCGCCGATGAAAACGCCCATCGCCAGCACTGCGCCTTCGCGCACGACCACCCCTTCCGCCACCTCCGAACGCGCACCGATAAAGCAATGGTCCTCGATGATGACGGGGCCGGCCTGGAGAGGCTCCAACACGCCGCCGATCCCGGCACCGCCCGATATATGACAATTGCGCCCGACCTGCGCGCAGGATCCAACGGTCGCCCAGGTATCCAGCATCGTGCCGGAATCGACATAGGCGCCGAGGTTCACGAAGCACGGCATCAGCACGACATTGGGTGCGATATAGGCGGATCGACGCACGATCGCGCCTGGTACCGCACGAAATTGTGCCTGCTCGAAATCGACACGACCCCAGCCGGCATATTTCAGCGGCACCTTATCGAAGCCCCAGACCCCGCTCCCGGGCGCTTCGCTGAACGGCACTACGCTCATGTCGGAGAGCCGGAACGACAGCAGTACCGCCTTCTTGAGCCATTGATTGACGTGCCACGTCCGGTCCGGCTGTCGTTCGGCGACCCGAACCGCTCCCCGGTCAAGCAGGCCGAGCACATGATCGACGGCATCGCGCACCCTGCCCCTGGTGCCGAGGCCGATCTCGGCCCGTCGGTCGAAGGCCTCGTCGATCACCGCCGCCAGATCCTGATGCGACATGGACGAAATTCCCAAACGCTCGGTTTGCATCACGTTCGCGCAACAAGGGTCAGCAGCGCCAGGACATAGCCGAGATGCGTGAGATGGTGCAGCGTCTGATCAAGCCCGAGCATCCACCACCAGCGGCTGTCCTTCGGGGTCAAACCGAAGGCGCGCGTCGCCAAGGCCTTGCTGCGATCGATGATCCCATGAATGGCAAAGTCAACCAGGCCGAACCACCACAGCGACGGCAACAGGGCAAGTATCAGAACGAAAGTCATCGCCCCGTGTACGGCGGCGTGGGCACAGAGCGGCGCCAACCAGTCGTGGGTCTGTTCCTTTCCGAACACCATCCAGTTGGTTTGGAAAACGAAATCAGCGAGCAAATGCTTGATCAGAAAAGCCGTGATGACCACCCCCAGCCAAAGGACCGAGACAGAAATCATGATTCACCTCCGCCTCGACCGTTCGCAAGAGGCCGCGGGGCACGGCCGTCACGATGAAGCGTCGTGTTCCGTCCCAGCAAACACGCACCCAGCTGTCCTTGCGCCGCTTTCGCTTCATCCTGCACCGGATGCATTGCCGATACCGAAACTTCGTTCCTGACACTTTTGTTAGGGTTTCCAAACAGCAACGATCGAGGGAAACAAAGCACATCTTCCGAAATGAGAAAATGCCGGTGCCTCGGCGTGCGCTGGTGGCGCGATGACACGCCAGTTCGGGATCGACCTGCGCGCACATCATTCTGCTGCCTGCAAACCGGCGGCGTCGCCGCCCGAAGAAACATCCTTCCGAGCACGGAGCAAAGTTGCTTCGCGCACCAGCCAAAATGATCGCGCCGGCGATCAGAGCGGATTGCGTTGGGCTTGAATCGCTTCCCGTTCGAGTGTCTTTGCTTTTCGCCTGATTTTGCCCAGAAAGTCTGCAACGTTTCGGGATCATGCGCTAGGCGCGCAACAGCTGCCGCGGATCGGGGACAAGGCGATTGTCGAATACCCAGCGCGCGATCTCGGCATAACTCGCGATCCACACATCGTCGTGCCTGGCGATGTGCTTGAAGATTTTGTCCATGATCGCCGAGATCATTGGCCGGCCGCCGAAATGCGAATGCATCGACAGCGTCATGAAAGCGGGGTTTTCACGGGCATAGAGATAATCGAAGGTGTTGACGTGAACGTCCCACAGATCCATTGAACTCGAACGCAATACGCGGTTGTCGGTGAAGTCACTGCCGGGGAAGTGGACGATCGGCCCCGCCGGCGTCGTCGCGTAGGCGGGCAGATCGGTGTCGCGCCCGTCCCCATGCCATAGCATTTTTTCCTCGACGAGAAATCGCCTCGTGTGTTCGGTGAATGCCATTGACGGGCTGTTCCACCCGAGCGGGCGCGTTCCCGTCGCCTTTTCCAGGACATCGATGGTGCGCTTGACGGTGGCGCGCTCCTCATCCGGCGACATGTAGGCGAGAAGCTGGTCCTGGTAAAAGGCGTGGGCACCGATGTCGTGCCCTGACTTGACGATCTGGGCGACGGCCTCGGGAAAGATTTCGGCGCAGCGGCCATTCACCATGAACGTGCCGCGGATGCCGTTCTCGCGCAGCAGGTTGATGCAACGGTAGACGCCGACCTTGCCGCCATAGCTGCCCCAGGCGATGCCGGCATTATCGCGGGTACCCGGGCGGATCGGGCTTGCCTGCACGCCATAGGGAGGCCCCTTGCCTTCGGTCCAGGTTTCGAGCGTGACCGTGACGGTGACGGCGATTTGTTTGCCGTTCGGCCATCTGTACGCGTGCGCCGCCATCGTCGCGCCCTCGCGTCACAGCCGCGCTGCGGCGCGGCGCGTCGGATGAGGTTCGGGCGCCGCCACCCCTTTCGGCAGGTCGAAGATGCCGGGCTGCAACGTGTCGAAGAACGCCAGCACTTCGGCGGTCTTTATCACGTCAGCATATTTCGCGTTCATGTCGCACAAATTGATGGCGTGACTCGCCTGCGAGCGATCGAAACACCCCTCCTCGGCGATAGTGATCCGGTAATTCAGGCTGAAGGCGTCGAGCACACTTGCGCGCACGCAGCCCGAGGTGGTCGTTCCGGTAACGATCAGGCTGTCGCAGCCGAGCAGCGTCAGATAGCTCGTCAAATTGGTGCCGAAAAACCCGGACGGCTTCTGCTTGTAAATGACGATGTCGCGCGGGCCGGGCGCGATGTCGGCGACGATCTCATTGCCGTCGCGATTCGACATCACGGTCTTGTTGGCGGCGTCCTCCGGAGAGCGCCTGTTCTTCCACGCCCAGCTTCCGGAATCCCAAAGGTCGCCGCGGCGCACGCCGGTCGTGTAGATGACGGGCAATTCTTTTTCGTGCGCCTTGTCGATCAGGGCACGGATGTATTTCAGTGCCGTCCAAGCCTCTTCGCCGCAGGAGTTGCGCCATTTCTTGATCGATTCGAGGATCGGCTCCGGCCTGTCGCCGCAAAAGGCCCAGTTCACGTCGATGACAAGCAGCGCCGGACGTTTACCAAACCCCTGGCGTGCACCATAGCCGGATTGCGCGAACACCGCCTTGTCGCGCTCGGTCAGGAACTCGCTCCAGATCGGTTCGGTCATATGTGCAATCTCCTGCCAAATCCGCGGTGCGCGCGCTCGTCCGAAGCTAGCGCATGATTCCGGAAAGTTGCAGACTTTTCGGACAGGATCATGCGCAAAATCAAGGGGAGCGAGGCTGCTCGAGCACAGCGCGTCCCGCTCCAAACGTCATCACCCAAGGATGCTTGGCGTGACGGCGCGCGGGTCGCGGACAGGCCACTTGCCAAGTTCGACGGCGTGGAAGAAGCGATTCAGATGCCCGTTGAAAGTCCGGGCCCTTCGAGGTTGATGGTGTGGCCGCAATTCGGCATCACCACGAGCCCGGCGGTCAAAATCAACTCCTTCATCAGGAGTTCGGGTTGCAGGCAGGCCCAATCCTCGTCGCCGGTGATAATCAGCGTCGGCAACGTGATGGCCTTCATCTGCTCCGTAAGGTCATAGAGCGATGGCCTTCGGCTCTGTATGCCGCGCAGCGTCAACGCCGCGCCCGCCCCGGAATGGGAGCCAAGCTGAGCCGCAAATTCACGCCAGCCGCGCGGGTCCTTGTTCTGGAACTGAACGCGGGTCGGGCCGAGGGCATAGCCCTCGGCGGCAACGGCGATGTCCGTTGCAAAACGCGCCGCCGCGGCTTCCGCTTCGGCAGAAAATTGCGCGCGGCGTCCCGGTTCGGCCCCGTAGCCGCAGCCACCAATCACCAGCGAGAGCGCGCGGCCCGGATAGGTGAAGCCGAAGTGGAGCGCAGCAAAGCCCCCCATCGACAGGCCGACAATGTGGGCCTGGTCGACGCCTAAGCCATCCAGCACCGCGCGGATATCGTCGCGCGCGCGCGTTTGCGAATAGCTGTCGAGGTCCGTCGGCACATCGGAAGGCGGGAAGCCGCGCGCATTGTAGGCGATGCACCGGTAGCGTTGCCCGAAGTGCCGCAATTGCGGCTCCCACGACCGGCAGTCGCCGGCAAATTCGTGGACGAACACGATCGGGACGCCGGCGCCGACCTCCTCGTAATAGAAGTTCTACGCCGTCATCGCTGCCGACATGGGGCATGGCGCAATACCTTCTTGCGAGGACACGACGAGGCGTCTTTAACGCATGACGCCGAAAAGTGCAGACTTTTCGGGCAAAGGTCATGCGCTGTACCCGGAATTACAGAGGAACGATCCATTGATTTGAAACCCTCCGCCTCACCCGGTCGGGCCTTCTGCCCTTCCACCCTTTCCCCTCCGGCCCCCCGCCCGGGCGCAAGAAGCCAATCTCAGAGACCCGGCGGGAGAAGGAGAGGAAGGAGGCGTTATTTTAGCGGGAGCCCTAAGCGGATTACGTCGCGGATGGCGAGTTGGCAGCCGCGGGGACGGCGGCCGCAGGTTCATTGGTGCGAAGCGGCTTTTCCTCCAACAGCAGCAGCGCGACGAGCGACAGCGCCATGCTGAACGCCGCGGCCAGGAAGATGTGGCTGAAGCCGGCGACCGGAATCGCTATTCCGGCAGCCGCACCCCGGGGGGCCCCGAGCCGCAGCGCTGCGCCGTCTCCCGCTCCGGTCAGAACGATGGCGCCGAAAATCGCGACCATCATGGTGGCGCACAGGTTGCGGGCAAAACCCATCGTCCCCACTGCGGCGCCGAGATGGCGAACGGCGACCGTATTCTGCAATGCCACCGCCGCCATCGGCGCGACCGGCCCGAAGCCTACTCCGAGCACCGCCAGCATGAACTCGACCTTGAGCGGGGTCAGCCTGTCCGCCTGACAGGCCATTGCGATCAGCGTCATGATTGCGACCAGCATCCCGACCGCGGGTGGCCTCTTGTAGTGCCGCATCCGCCCCAGCACCTGGCCGAAGACGCCGGCGCTGATGTTGAGCGTTCCCATGATCACCATCAGGCTGAGCCCCGCGGAGGCCGGCGACATGCCGAGCGCGCTTTGCAGATACATCGGCAAGAAAATGTTGAGACCCACGATGGGGGCCCAGGCGAAGGTATTGACCGCAAGCGCATAGCGCGCCACCGGGTCGGACAGGATCGCGATCGGGATCAGCGGCTCGATCGCCAACAGAAGGCGCAGGACGAAGGCTCCTCCCATGGCGAGCGCCAAGCCGATCAGTGCCAGGATCGGAAGCGAAGCCCAGGGATAGACGGCACCGCCGAGCGTCAATGCCAGCATGAACGCGACGCTCGCGACAACGATCAGTGCCGCGCCGAGCACGTCCAGGCGATGCGGCCGATCATGCCGCGGCAGCCTGCGCAGCCGTGATGACGTTAGCGCCAGCGCGGCAAGGCCCAGCGGAATATTCAGCCAGAAGATCGCCGACCAGTGCACGTATTCGGAGATGAACCCGCCAAGCGCCGGACCGCTTGCCCCCGCCGCGGTGTAGGTGGCGGAAAAATACGCATAATACCGGCCTCGATCCTTGGGGGCCGCGACGTCCCCGAGCACGACCGTTCCCATCGCGGTGAGACCGCCGCCGCCAATGCCGTGGAGGACGCGGCCGAAGATCAGCACCAGCAGGTTCGGCGACAGCGCGCAAATGAGCGATCCGCCGATATAGGTTGCGATGGCAGCCAGCAACGTTTTGCGTCGCCCCCCGATGTCGCTGATCTTCCCAAACAGCGGCGTGACCGCGGTCGAGGCGACGAGATAGGCCGTGATCAGCCACGGCAACAACTGCACGTCGCCAAGATCGCGTCCGATGGTCGGCAGCGCGCTGGCGAGAATGGTCGCATCGAGCGAGCCGAGAAAGACCGGCAACAACACGCCGAGCACGATCCGTCGCGTTTCGGCGTGGGTCAGCGCCGGTTGCAGCAACGGTGAGGGTGGCGGCGGACGATCAACTGAAGCATCCATGATGCGATCCGTGATGAGCGCGTCTTGCAGCAGGCAGACCGCCGACCCGCGGCATCAATCGCATAAGCGGAATAATTTGGCCTGAGGCGAAAAGGAGCGAACGTCGAAAGCCCCTGGTAACGCTCCCGAGTAGCCAAAGGGGTGCGCTTGGGCTCGTTGTGAACGACCGAGCGCCGGCCGGCCTAAGCCTCGGAACTCCAGACGCTGCAGGATTTGCCGCAGCGATTGCTGGAGCTCGTTCGGAATATGCACGTTATCGCCGCGGCGCTTTCCCCGGGCTGGCGGGGCCGGATTAAGTGGCGCCAGCCACTCCTCGGCACGGGTGCTGTCGTAGCCGCGCAGGTGATCGATCCATCCTCGCCACCACGGCGCGATCTTGAACGCCGCCTTGACGAGCAGCCCCGCAAGCCCCAGCGCGATGGCGATCAAGCCCACCAGTCGCATCGGCGCGAAAGGGGTCTTGCTATGCCGGTCGAGGCAGCAAACACCTTGTGAGCAGGGGCCTGGACCGGCAAATCGTCATTTCTCGCCTCGGGCGCAACAAGCGGCCGGACAGCAGCATCGGATTCGGCCCCCACTGCGCCGACCGAATCCGGCAGGCCCGGGTCCGGTCCCCGGGTCGAGAAAATATCATCGATCACGCTTTGCGCCCGGTCGACTGCGAGCGCCTCGGGGCGCAAGGGCGGCGGCCGCGAACTCGTTACCGCGCCGTGCGTCAATCGCGAAGCCTGCCGCGCGTGCAGCGAAGGCGTTGCACGGTCACTCCTGGCTTCGGACGCTTCCGAGCGAGAAGCCACCTCCGATTGCGTCGCGTGCGCGCCCTTGCCTACAGGACCAAGATACCAGCACTTGCGGTGTGCAGGCAGTTCGAGGCGATAGTACCAATGACTTCCTGCGGGGGAGGTCGCATTCGGCCCGGCGAGGCAATCGTCTTTGGCCTCGGCCGCCGACAGGCATATCGCCGCAGCGCCAATCGCAACCCAGCC
The DNA here is from genome assembly GCA_963844635.1 of uncultured Alphaproteobacteria bacterium. GTDB lineage: Bacteria > Pseudomonadota > Alphaproteobacteria > Rhizobiales > Xanthobacteraceae > JAJPKK01. The sequence continues at coordinate 357,166 of CAWJPD010000002.1, read as the reverse complement.
AACCGCTGCTGCCGGTAAAATCGACAACCCTGGTCTCGCCATTTTAGTCCTCAAGCTCCCTACCCGAGCTAACGCCTATCCCCCCATTTTGGCGCAATCGGTCTCCGCGATTGGCAAATTTGGCCCGTAAAATTGGTATCAATGAGTTCCCGAATTTGGCAACTGGGACGCGGAACGAGGCCGGCCCATGAGTTTCATTGCCGCGGCGATTACGGCCGTTCGCATCCAGCAGGATGCGTCCAGCTTGGATCGCCTTGCTCGGGTCTTTGCGCATCCGTCGCGGACTGCGCTCGACGATGGATGCGCGGTGATATGCGCATGACCCTTGTCCGAAAACTCTGCAACTTTTCGGGATCATGCGCAGCCTCGGCAGTTGATTGCCGGATCAAGCCCGATATCGTGCCCGTGGCGACGGGCTCATAGCGGGCCGCCGGCAACGCGAAACGCCATCACGACGATCTTTAACGGAACGCCCCCCTTGCTCCTCGACAACGCCCTTGCCGCTCTGACCATCGTGTTCGATCCAGCGCGATTCGCCATCATTTGCTTAGGGATCGTGCTCGGCCTGGTCATCGGCATGATGCCGGGCATCGGCGGCCTTGGCGGCCTCGCACTGCTGATTCCGTTCACTCATGCGATGGATGCCCATACCGCGCTCGCCTTCGTGATCGGCATGTGGGCGGTGACGGCGACGTCCGACACTGTGCCGGCGATCCTTTTCGGCGTGCCGGGCGCAGTTGGGTCGGCCGCAACCGTCCTCGACGGACACCCGATGGCCAAGCGCGGCGAAGCCGGCCGGGCCTTCGGCGCCTCTTTCACCTCGTCGATCCTGGGCGGCCTCTATGGGGCTGTCCTGCTCGCAGTCGCGATCCCAATCTTGCGGCCGTTCATGCTGGCGATCGGCACGCCCGAGCTGTTGGCCGTGTGCGTACTCGGGCTGACGCTGGTGGCATCGGTCAGCCAAGGCAATGTGCTCAAGGGGCTGATCGTCGCCGTGTTCGGCGTGCTCCTCGCCGCCGTGGGAGACGAGGCGCAGTCGGGTCAACCGCGCTGGACCTTCGACGACTTGTTCGACACCTACCTGATGGACGGCGTGCCGATCGAATGCATCGCGCTCGGACTGTTTGCGGTGCCGGAACTGATCGACATGGCGATCGTGCGCACCAACACCGGCTCCGTGCAGCAATTGCGCGGCCTTTTCCATGAGCAGATGCGCGGCGTGCGCGACGTACTCTCGAATTGGAAGCTGGTGCTCAACTCGGCGACGCTCGGGGTCGTACTCGGCTCGATTCCGGGCATGGGCGCCGCGGTGATCGACTGGATCGCGTATGGGTCGGCGGCGCGCCTCGTCAAGGGCGCATCGCAGACCTTTGGCAAGGGCGACGTGCGCGGCGTCATCGCCGCGGAGTCGGCCAACAATGCGCGCGAAGGCGGCGCACTCATTCCTACGCTTGCCTTTGGGGTACCCGGCTCGCCGTCGATGGCGCTGCTGCTCGGCGCCTTCCTCGCCCACGGAGTCCAGCCGGGGCCGAAGCTGCTCGATTCCCAACTCGATATCACCTACACGCTGGTGTGGAGCCTCGCGCTCGCCAATGTCGTAGGCGCCGGCATCTGTTTTCTATCCGCGAACCCGCTGGCCCGCATCGCAACGCTGCGCAGCGGCATTTTGATCCCGACCGTGTTCGCCGTGTGCTTCGTGGGCGCCTATCAGGGCTCCGTGAGCTATGGCGACCTCGTGCTGCTGGTCGCTTTCGGCATCGTCGGCTGGATGATGAAGCGCTACGGCTGGGCCGCGCCCCGCTGATTCTCGGTTTCGTGCTCGGCAAGCTGATCGAGAAATATCTGTTCATTTCCATGGCGCGTTATCAATTCGCCTGGCTTGAGCGGCCTGGCGTGATCGCGATCTTTGCGGTGACCGCGATGGTGCTGCTGTGGCCGGTTCTCGGCGCGCTCTACCGTATGTGGAAACCTTCGCCTGCGACACCAACCGATCCCGGCGATAGCGTCGACCCGGTCCGCACTGTCGACCAGCGACCCCGAGACCCGATGTCGGCGGACGGAATGATCGGCCTCGGCATTTGGATCATTGCCTTCCTCGGCTTTGCCGGCGCGTTCTGGAGCGCAAGCAGCTGGCGGCTTTCGGCGCGGCTGATGCCGCAAACCGCGGCGGCGACCGGCCTCGTCGTCATCGGGGTTGCCGCACTCATGCTGGTGGTGGCGCAGCTGCAAGGCCGCGCATGGTTCGCCGGCGGGGCCGCAGGGGTCGGCGACAAAGCGGGCGAGGCGCTGCGGGGCGCGGAACCGATGGTCCACTTGAGCACGCCCGTCGTCTACGCGCGGCTCGGCGTCCAGATGCTATGGCTGGTCGGCTTTCTGGCCGCGGTCTGGCTCATCGGCCTGATGCCGACGATGGGCCTTTACATGTTTTTGTATATGGCCACCGCGGGCCGCACACGCTGGCCGGTCGCGCTTGCCATTACCGTGTCGGTGTGGGTCGTGTTCTACTTCCTGTTCGTGGAACTGTTGCACGTACCGTGGCCACCTTCGCTGCTCGGCGACACGTTTCCCGATCTGCGGGAATGGTCCGGTCGGCTCATATGAGCCGAGTTGAGGACGCGCTGTGACCGAGGCGCAGGCATCTCGCGTCGCGCGCGGCGCTTCTCTCGGACATCGACAGTGACTGCGGTCATTGCCGTAGCCTCGGCTCACAGGTTAAGCTCCGAGAAATTCCTTGAGCGGGGTGCCGATGCGTTGCGTCAAAGGTCATGCTGTGAGGGCGATTTCTGGAACGGCAGCGCTGCTGCTTTTCGTCTCTGCGGCGCAGGCAACCGTCACTGTCTGCAACGAGGATTCGGCCACGATCCACGTGGCGTTCGCAAAAGAGGTGAGTGGCAACTACACCACGACGGGCTGGTGGACGGTTCCGCTGAACTCATGCCAGGACGTCGATTTCACGCTCGAGGGTGGCACGCTCTATTTCACGGCGGATTCCGATGTCTACACGGACAATGGCCGCAAGGTGACCACCCATTGGGGAACGCCGCAATTGTCGCTTTTCGTCGGAACCAATCACAGCGGTAAGTTCAACTACACCAATGCGCAGAAGAGCCGTCGTGGCGCCAAGTCGGAGCAGTTCCAGGCGGACAGCGCAAGCGGCGACCCCGAGAAGCTGGCCAAAATCACGGTGCACATAAAGAAGGTCGGCTCCTCGGTCGAGTTCGTCAGCAAACCTTGAGACGGAAGCGCTGATTTAAAGGCACGCGGCCTTACGCGGCGGCGATGCAAGCGGACAACCGTGGCCCCTTTCGCACCGCTGCGGCGCGACATGCTGGAGCGGGATGCGTTCAGATTTGCATCGCCTCCGCCTCGCATCTCTTTGATCTTGCGCACGATGTTGTCCGAAAAATCTGCAACTTTTCGGCATCATGCTGGAGCGGGATGCGTTCAGTTTGCATCGCCTGCGCTCCCTGCGCCATGACGCGCATTCTCTTCGCGCAAGCGCCTGAGATGGGCGTCGACGCCGAGGGATCATGCGCATGCAGGACAATATTGCTATCGTGGTGGGCCAGCCGTCGACAATGGCGCGCGCGCTCTGAAGGGGGGTCACATCCATGATTTCATACGAATTGGCTCTGCAGCTCAAACAGGCGGGCTTTACCCAGCGCAACAACGGCAATGCGACATACTTTCTCAACCAGCACCTGATGATCAATCGGGAAGACGCTATCCGCATGTGGTTCGCTGACAAGGCCAAGCAGAGCTGGGACGTGAAGGTGGAGGAGGAACTCGTCTATTGTCCGACGACGACGGAACTGATCGAGGGGTGCGGGTTCCCGTTTGCGTTGTCATCCGATGCGGCCGGCCATTGGGCCGCGAAGAATTTCATCCTCGGCGAGGCAGCAATTGGCGAGGGTGCGACGGCGGCGGAGGCGGTGGCACGCTTGTGGCTCGCCGTCCACGCGAAGATCTGACGCGATTCGTGGCACGTCCGTGAGCTTGGCTGAGTTGCCGGATGCACAGTTGAAACACCGGACCCGCGCCGTGCATGGTCGGCCGGTTGGAAATCGGAGGATGCCATGTTTGAACGCGCGCAGCGCCTCGGCCTTGCTGTCACCATCACCGCCCTTGCGGGTATGATCGGCAGCCTCGCTGCGCCCTGGCCCGTGATCGGAGCGGAAATGGTGCCCAATTTTGCTCCCGACAGCGGCACCGGCTGGACCGCTCAGGATGATGAATTCATCCTGCCGCCGAGCGGGCCGGGACCGGTGAAATCGGATCCCGCGCACCCCTACGTCAGCTTTTACAAGTTTCCGACCAATCCGCATCCAACCTTCCGAGTTGCCGACCTCACCAACCCCATCCTGCAGCCCTGGGCGCGGGAAAAATTGAAAAAAGTCAATCAACGGTCGCTGTCCGGCGCGGTCGTCGCGATCCCGAAAGAAAGGTGCTGGCCGGTCGGCGTGCCGGCATTCCTGCTGCTTCCGGCTACCCCGGTGTATTTTGTCCAGACTCCGAATGAGGTGCTGATGACCTGGACGCAGGATCACTGGACGCGTCATGTCTACCTGAACGTGCCCCATTCCACGCCCGTTGCACAGAGCTGGTTCGGCGAGTCGGTCGGCCATTATGAAGGCGATACTCTGGTCGTCGACACCGTCGGCCTTACCGATCGGACCGATGTCGACAATTACCAGACGCCGCATACCGATAAACTGCACGTCGTCGAACGCTTTCGCATGGTGAATGACGGCAAGACCCTCGAAGTGAACGTGCATGTCGAAGACCCCGGCGCCTTCACGACACCGTGGAATGCCATCCAGCGCTATCGCCGTGTGGACCATGCGCCGATGATCGAGATCGCCTGCCCGGAGAACAACGACGATCACTTCCATCATGGTCTCGAGCCGATGCCGCAGGCAAATCTGGCGGACTTCTGATCGGGCCGGGTGGTCGAATAGCCGGTGACCTTGCGCGCGATTGATCGATGGGCGTGCCCGAGGCCGATGGGCAAGGGCCACTTGGAGGGGCAGGGATGCCGTTGTAAGGTCCGGAAGAGCGCTCGAAGCCGAGCATTTGGCCGTACATCCTGCACAGGATACAGGCATGTTGGCTCATTCCGTTTGCGAGCATGTCTCGCGACCATGGGAGGTCAGTATGAGGAGGATGGTTCTAGGTGTTGCCGCCGCCACGTGCCTTGTCACGGCGGCGTCGGCGCAGACCGACAACAACCCCAAGCCGACATGCACGAATTGTCCCGGCACCTATATTCCGCTCGATGAGCTGCAGGGCTACACCAAAAAAGCGATCGCCGAGAAACGGATCGATCAGCAGGTGCGGGACATCGATATCGGCAAGGCCCATATTGGCATCGGCATGGTCTATCGCGGCAAGCTCGACGCGCCGCAGCCACAGTCGGTTGCCGAACATGACCTCGTCAGCGAAGTTTATCATATCATCGACGGGACGGGCACTCTGGTGCTGGGGCCGAACATCACCGACATGAAGCGGCGCCCGGCGACGCAGGAAACCGTCCGCGAATTCAATGGACCGGGCAATAACGGTGCAACCATCGTCGATGGCGCGACCTACCAGCTCAAGCCTGGTGACGTGGTCGTGATTCCGGCCGGAACCGGACACTGGTTCACCAAGATCGACGATCACATCAACTACCTGATGGTGCGCATCGATCCCGACAAGGTCACGCCGCTCCGCGACGAGGCAAAATCCCGCGCCTATCTACAAACGTCCCGGTAGCATTCGCCGCGCCATTCGGGCGAGAGCCACGCAAGCGCGCGGGGGTCCTCGCCCGATTTCTGTTGTCGTCTGGCCCGTTCCTACCAGATGGAATCAAATCCATCGTAGGGTGCTAGCGCGCCTCGGGGGCGGTGCCACTTGCATAACGCACAGGCCCGTTAACGCACCCCAGAGGCGGGCGACCGCCTGGCGCTTCGATATGACCGGGACCAGCTCCCTCTAGCGCATGATGCCGAAAAGTTGCAGACTTTCCGGACCAACATCATGCGCCAAATCAAAGAGATGCCAGGGGAGGCGATTCAAACTGAACGCATCCCGCTCTGGGGCGGGATGCGTTGAGCTTGCATTGGCTGCCGCTCGGTCCCTTTGATTTGCGCATCATCTTTGTCCCAAAATCAGCAACTTTTCGGGATCACGCGCTATTCCTCGTCTTCCGGTTCGATCGTCTCGGCTCGCGCCTCGGGCGGCGCCAGCCCCTCGAGACCCTTGAGCAATTCCTCCTCGGTCATGCGGTCGGCAGTAACCTCGACATCGTCCGCCTCGACCTTGCCTCCGGTGCCGCCGATCAAGGGTACGGTCTCGGGCTCCGGCTCATCGACCTCGACATATTTTTGCAGTGCATGAATCAGGTCCTCCTTGAGATCGCCGGGCGAGATGACGGCATCGGCCACTTCGCGCAACGCCACGACCGGATTTTTGTCATTGTCGCGGTCGACGGCGATCTGGGCGCCCGCTGAAATCATTCGCGCGCGGTGGCTTGCGATCAATACCAATTCGAAACGGTTCTCGACCTTGTCAATGCAGTCTTCGACGGTGACGCGGGCCATGAATTGCGTGCTCCCTGAACGGGCGGAAAGCTTGGCGGTGAGGTATAGAAGGCTTTGTCACAGTACAAGGTAAATTAGCTGTTATCGGCCGCGTCGCCGCCCCAGATTGGGCTTGGCGCGGCTGCAAAGCTCTGTTAGTTCAGCCTCTTGGAGACGGACCGGCCGCTACATTGATTTCCGTGCCAGGGCGATGCCGCAACTCGTGTTTCGCGCCCACCCGTTTTCGAGGCATTAGCCGTGTTTCGCGCCCCGATCCATCGGCGGCCTGAATTTGCCCACTTGGCTGCCGCGGCGGCCTGACAAGGCTTGTCTGCAGCCCGATCTGAAGAGAACCCTTAGATGTCAGTATCTGGTGAGAAAATCGCTTTGTTCATCGATGGTGCAAATCTCTATGCGACGGCCAAATCGCTGGGATTCGACATTGATTACAAAAGACTACTCCGCGAGTTTCAGGGACGCGGCTATCTGTTGCGGGCGTTTTACTACACCGCCGTCGTCGAAGACCAGGAGTACTCTTCCATTCGGCCGCTGATCGATTGGCTCGATTATAATGGCTACACGGTCGTCACCAAGGCCACCAAGGAGTTCGTCGATCAAGCTGGCCGTCGCAAGGTCAAAGGCAACATGGATATCGAGCTCGCGGTGAACGCGATGGAGATCGCCGGCCACATCGATCACATGGTGCTGTTCTCGGGCGACGGCGATTTCCGTTCGCTGGTCGAGGCGGTGCAGCGCAAGGGCGTGCGCGTGACCGTTGCCTCCACGGTGTCGACGCAGCCGCCCATGGTGGCCGACGAATTGCGCCGGCAAGCCGACATTTTCCTCGATATTGCGGAGTTGCAGGGCAAGATCGGTCGTGACCCTGGCGAGCGGACCGATCGGCCGCCGCGTGAGCCGCGGGAATCCCGGGAGCCGCGCCAGCACACGCCGCAGTTCCTGCAACGCGGCGCCATCGCTCCACGCGCCCCGGTCGGCACCGACGACGACGAGTACGACGAAGACTGAGACGGCCAGGCCGCTAGCCAGCTAGCGCATGATCCCGAAGAGTAGCAGGCTTTTCGGACCAAGATGATCATGCGCGAAATCACCGCGCATGCGTCGTCGAGCGCAGTCCGCGACGGATGCGCAAAAGACCCGAGCGGCAGGCGGTTCAAGGTGAACAAGTCCGAATTCAGGGTGTCCGCCGAGCCGGTCCGTACCGTCAGCAAGGTCGGTTCGGATTGTCCGCGCTGTCCCCGGCTGGTGGCGTTTCGTTCTGCATGGCGGCTGCGTGAGGCAGATTGGCACAATGCCCCCGTACCGTCGTTCGGAGGCCTCGACGCGCGGCTGCTGATCGTCGGCTTGGCGCCCGGCCTGCAGGGAGCCAATCGCACCGGTCGGCCATTCACCGGTGATTACGCCGGAGACCTGCTCTATCGCACCCTCGCCAAGTTCGGTTTCTCCGTCGGTGACTATGCGGCGCGGCCAGACGATGGCCTTTGCCTCGTCGATGCGCGGATCACCAACGCGGTGCGATGCGTCCCGCCGGAAAACAAGCCGACGACAGAGGAAATCGCAAATTGCCGGAGTTTTCTTCGCGCAACCATTGCGGAGATGCCGAACCTGTGCGCGATCCTTGCGCTCGGCCGCATCGCCCATGACAGCACCGTCACGGCCCTGGGCCTCACGCGGTCCGCGGTCGCCTTCGGGCATGGCCGCGTTCATCGTCGTGACGGCCTGACGCTGTTCGATAGCTATCATTGCTCGCGCTACAACACCAATACCGGGGTTTTGACGGCAGCAATGTTCACCGAGGTGTTTGTCACCGTGCGGAGCTATCTCGATCGGCTGAACGCCAACACCGCGGAACCGAATTCGCGTCCCTAGACCTAGACCTAGAGCGGGATGCGTTCACCTTGAGTCGCCTCCCGCTCGGGTCTTTTGCGCATCCGTCGCGGACTGCGCTCGACGACGCATGCGCGGTGATTTGGCGCATGATCTTGTCCGAAGAGTCTGCGGCTCTTTTCGGGATCATGCGCTGTGAGAGAGCCGCAAGCCGCGGCTCTCGTTAGTACGAGATGAACTCCAACAGCGAGCCGTCAGGATCGCGGAAATAGAGGCTGATGCCCCGGCCGCGCGCGCCGTTGCGTGCCACCGGGCCGAGCTCGACGGCAACGCCGTGACGGGCGAGATGGGCGGCAGCATCGGCGATCGGGCCGCGCCATTCGAAACACAGGTCGCTGTTGCCGGGCTGCACCGGCAAACGGGCGACGGGGTTGCCAACCATTCCGGGACCATGCAGGTTCAATTGGACATCGCCGATGCGATAGGCATAGAAGTCGCCGCGCGGCACCACCTCCACGCCGACAACATCGCGATAAAACGCGTTCGAACGTTCCCAGTCCGAGACGTGAACCACGCAATGGTCGAACTTGACCGGCAGTGACATGGCGGTCCTCTCACGATCGCCGGACATCGGACGACGAGCGATGATCCCGTAAAGTTGCAGACTTTTCGGACAAGATCATGCGCGAAATCACCGCGCATGCGTCGTCGAGCGCAGTCCGCGACGGATGCGCAAAAGAGAACCGAGCGGGAAGCCAATTCAACCTGAACGCATCCCGCTCTGAGGTGAAGCCATCAAGCTTTCACCCGTAGCAGGCGTCCGCGTTCGCGCTCCCAGCTGCGCTTCTTCTCGGTCTGCCGCTTGTCGTGGAGTTTCTTGCCGCGTCCGAGCGCGATTTCGATTTTGGCGCGCCCCTTCTCATTGAAGAACATGCGCAGCGGAACGATGGTCATGCCCTCCCGTTCGACAGCGGCGGCAAGGCGATGAATTTGGCGCTTGTGCAACAGGAGTTTGCGGGGTCGCTTGGGGGCATGATTGAAACGCCCAGCCTGTTGATATTCGGGAATGTTGGCGTTGACACGGCCGAATCTCGCCGTTGCGCGCGTCGGCGTAGGATTCGGCGATCGCCGCGCGGCCGAGCCGCAGCGACTTCACTTCGGTTCCCGTCAGCGCGAGGCCCGCCTCGACAACCTCGCCGATTTCATAATTGAATCGGGCCTTGCGGTTGTCGGCGACGATCTTTCGGGGGGGTTCGTTCTTTTCTGCCATTTCTTTTTGACCCCGCCCGTTTCAACCTCGCACTTGCGGCGGCTTGAGGCTTCATGTGGAACCGAGCGGCGCCGCTCCAAAAAGGAGAAATGCCGGGGCACCGCTGTCAAACCTTACTCTTCAACTTTGATATCCAGCATTTTCACGACCTCGCCCCAACGCGCGACTTCGGCAGCGATATAGGCCGTAAACCCCGCCGCGTCGGCATCGAGCGGGTCGGAGGCATCGGTTGCCGCAAGCGCCCGCATCTGCGGCTCCTTGAGGAAATGCCTTGCCTCGAGATTGATGCGAGCGACGATACCGGGGTCGAGGTGCTTCGGTCCCGACAATCCGAACCAGGATGCAAACACAAGTTCCGGATATCCGCTCTCGGCAAAGGTCGGCACCTCGGGGAAAACCGGGGTGCGCGCCGGCGCCGTGAGTGCGAGCGGGATCAGCGCGCCGCTGCGGACCTGCTCGCCGATCGTGGTGACGGGCAGGAAGATCGCCGGAACATGGCCTGCAATGGCGTCGGCGACGGCCGGACCGCCGCCGCGATACGGCACATGCTGCACGGAGATGGCGGCAAGGCGCTGGAAATATTCCATCGCGATGTTGCCGAGACCGCCTCGATTGGCCGCCGTATAGACGAGGTGTTCCCGCTTGGCCTTGGCGATGAACTCGCCGAGCGTGCGCACGCCAAGCCCGGGATGCACCGCCAGCATATAGGGCGAACTCGTCAGCATGACGATGTGGGTGAAGTCCGCAACCGGGTCATAGCCCGCATTGCGCGACACCAGCGGCACTGTGATGTTCGAAGCCCCATTGGATACCAGCAGCGTGTAGCCATCGGGGGCGGCCTGCGCGACCAACGCAGCGCCGGTCGCATTGCCGTTGCCCGGTCGGTTCTCGATGATGAAGGGCTGGTGAAAGATGGCCTGAAAGTCATTGGACACGAACCGCGCAGCGGCATCCGACGATCCGCCGGCGGCGGCCGGAACGATCATGCGTACGAGGCGCGTCGGCCAGGTCTGCGCTGCGGCGGGAGCGGGTGTGGCCGACAGCGCCGCGATAAGTATTGCGTAGATGGCGGCAAGCCCGCCAGCGAAGTACCAGGCGAGCCGGCGCTCGGTGGCACATTTGGCTGCACCCTGCGCGAGCTTGCTCATCTCGGTTGATCCTTCAGTCCGGCGTGAAACGGCTATCCCCGCTCCTCGCGCAACCATCCGAAGCCTTGCATCACCGGCTCATCGGTGACGCGGAACAGGATGGCGTCGTCCGATGCCTCATGCCAATGCGGTCGCCAAGCCGGCGCCGCAACCACGTCGCCGCGTTTCCATTCAAACCGTTCGCCGTCGATCGTCGACGTCCCCCTCCCGCGCACGACGGCATAGATATTGTTGGCCGTGGTGCGGTAGGGCGCGGTACGGGAGCCGGGATCGAGCGCAATCATATGGAGCGCCGTCGTTGCAAGCGCCGGATGTCCGAGTTCGATCGATCTGGCGAACGGTCCGTCCAGAGTCCGGCGCCGCTGCCGAGAGCCGGCGTAGCAACTCCTTCAGCGTGAACACGAATGGCGAGTCCCTGCAGCCCCCAATTCCCGCTCTGTTTCGCTGGTGGCTTCTATTCCTCTCGTAGCCCCGCCCGTTCCAGCCGCGACCGGCACCGTCTCGTCGACGGCCGCCGCCTCGTCCTCCTCCTCGGCCGTTTCGAAAAACATTGGCTCGAGAAGTTGCACCAGCGGCGCGTCGAGGAAATCGAGCCAATAGGCACAGGCATTGCTGTGATTGCCGTGGCCATGGGTCGACCAGTTCGGAGTCAGCAACACGTCGCCCGGCTCCATCGCAATATTGATGCCGTCGACTTCGGTGTACGTGCCGGGCTGCGCGTCCAGAATGAGGCGCAGCGCGTTCGGGGTGTGACGGTGCACCCGCGCCCACTCACCCGGCATGATCATCTGGTATGCCGCGACAAGCGTTCGCACGGTACCGTAGGTGTTACCCGGCGCCGGATTGAACAGGATGAGATTGCGGCGTTCCGCAAGCTCAGTATTGATAAGCCTGCCCGCGGCATCGAGCGCGCCGCGCGCCAACTCATACCTCCAGTGCGCCGGGACAAAGGTCTTGCGCGGCTCCGGCCATAGCGACGGGGTTGGCTTGTTCCAGCCGGGCCCCATGCCAACGTTGTTCAGCAGGCCGTAAAGCTCTTGCAAGTTGCCGGCACGAGCGAGATCGGATTGCGACGGGGCGGACGACATCTGGTGCACCTCTTCGCTTGGATACTATCAAACTCAGTCACCGCGCAGGCAGGATTTCACGTGACGAATTGACGACGGCGTGCAGGTTGCGCGCGTAGTCGACGGCGGAAGGCACATCCATTGTCAGTGCCCGCCGCGTATAATCCTTCACCCCCAAGGTGGCGATGATGGGGGCTTGCAGGATGTTCGCGGTCACGTCGTCGACCGCCGCCTCCAGTTTTTCTGCCGAAACCACGTCGCTGACGATGCCATAAGTGAGCGCGCGCTCGGCGCCTACAGGCTTCGCGGAATAGACAAGATACGCGATCGCCTTGCGCGAAGCCCGGTCGGTCAATGCCGACATCACCATGGTGGGCAGAATGTTGTGCAGCATTTCCGGGACCTGGAACGTGGCCTTGTCGTTCGCAATGGTGATGTCCGATACGGCGGCAACGGCACAACCGAAACCCAGCGCGCGGCCTTGGACGACACTGAGGACCGGGATCGGGCAATCGCGGATCGCCCCGTAAGTGTTGAATACCACGTCGGAAGATCGGCGGCGCTCCAGCGCCTGAGGTTGGAGCGCGGACGGGTCGCGGGGCGCCGACGCGCGGCCAACGCAAAAATCGGCGCCGGCGCCGCGCAGGATCACCATTCGTGCTTCGGCCTGCACCGCGAGGATTGCACGCGTGAGTTCCCGCGCCATATCGTCCGTCATCGCATTGCCGGTATCCGGCCGATTGATGGTGATGCGCAGGATGGGACCATCTTGCTTCACCAGAATGGCGTCGTTCATTGCCGTCTCCGTTCGTTCATGATCTTGGAAGCCCGGATGGACCGTTGGGTCAGGGGTGGCGGGAAGGACTGAGACAGCGATAACGGCACGTTCCCGCTTGCTGCCCGCGCGCGGCGAAGAAATGTGCGCGCCATCATGGTCGGCGCCGCCGTGTCGGCGCGCGCTCGCTGTCGATCTGCGCCTGTGCCTTGCGGCACCATAGCTCCCATGTTCGTTTCCACGTGCCTGCGGACGCCTGCCGGCTGCCCACGGCCGCGACTTCACGGGCGTCGAAATAGGCAATCTTGCCGTTCGGCCCAGCGATCAGCATCGCCTGCATTTGCAGCTTCGCCGAAAGTTCAAGGTAGACGCTGCGCACCACCGCGAGCATCAGGCTGTCGGCGACGACGACGGCGCCGTGCCCGCGCATCAATGCCGCGGGCCGGGTGCCCAAAATCACCGCCAGCGACCGGCCGAGATAGGGTGTTTTGACGATGATGTCGCCACTGTCCTGGAAATCGCGGATTTCGAAAGTCGGTACCCCTTCACCGACGAATGCCGCAGTGTTGAACAGCGGACGCAGCGGGACATCCGTCACGCCGAACGGAATGACCGAGGGCGAATGATTGTGTACGACCGCGTTCACATCGGGCCGGCTCTTGAAGATTTCGCCGTGAATATACCGCTCGAGATAGAGCGGCATCCCGGGATCGGAGATCGGGTTGCTGTCGAGATCGAACTCCAGAATATCGTCGGCGGTGACGAGCTCCGGCGCCATCGACCGCGCAAGCAGATAACGCTGCGGGTTGGCAGCGGTACGCAGGCTCACATGACCGTAGGCGTCGACGACCCCATGGGCGGCAAGGATGCGGTACGCCAACACAAGCTCGTCGCATTCGCTCATTTCGCTGCGCCGGCTCCTTTCGGCACCGCCTGGAGGCATGTCCGAACCCGCTGGGGGGATCATCGCCGGCAACGAATAGCCCAGCCGGATATCCGCCGGTCAGCCGCCGCCGTCACAGGCCGGCAGCAGCCCGCGAACGAGGCAAAGCGGAGCGCCGTTCACTTGATCTTGGTCTCGCGAAACTCGACATGCTTCTTCGCGACCGGATCGTATTTCTTCTTGACGAGCTTTTCCGTCTTCGTGCGCGAGTTCTTCTTGGTGACGTAGAAATAGCCGGTGTCGGCGCTGGACAGCAGCTTGATCTTGATCATCGCGGCCTTCGCCATGGGTGCGTTTCCTCGTTTTGCAGGATTATGCGGAGCCGGCGCGTTCCGGCCTCGCGCGGAACCTAGTCGCGGCGTCATCAAAGTCAAGGAAACGCAAAAGCTTCGCCGCTTTGCGGCGCCTTGGGCAGCCCCCGTTCGGACAAATCCGGCTGGCACTTGACCGCACGAGCGTTGCCGCGCGACGCTCGATACTTGGCGTATGATCCCAACGGCGGTTCGGACAAGACCATGCGCAAACTCAAAGGCGAGCGAGCGGGAAGCGATTCAAGCTGAACGCATTCCACCTTAGTCTCATGAAGATTGGACCAATCTCATGGCCGGTACCGTCGATCATCCGATTGTCATTACGCCCGCACCGGGTCGCGTGCGCGTCACCTTCGCCGGAGTCGCAATTGCGGACAGCGCCCATGCGCTGGTGCTGCGAGAAGCCTCCTATCCGCCGGTCGCCTACGTTCCGCGACAGGACGTCGACATGAGCTTGCTCACTCCGACCGACCGGCGGACCAACTGCCCCTACAAGGGCGAGGCATCCTATTTTTCTGTCCAGGCCGGCGGCCGCGTCGCCGACAATGCGGTATGGAGCTACGAGCAGCCGAAACGCGATGTCGCCGAGATCGCGCAATATCTTGCGTTCTATCCAGACAAGGTTGATGCGATCGAGGGCGTGCCCAAGTGAGTGGCCGCCCGCAACCATCGCGCGCCCTCCCTCATCCGACAGACCCTCGAGACTCGCTGCGGGACATCGCGATCGGCCGGCAACAGAGCGAGCGCTTGGACGTAAGAGACAAATTTACATTGGAACTCCAAAGTTTACTCTTTTTTGGCCTTGTTCCTGCCCTATCTAGGCGCCTACACTGCGTGAGTTCGAGGGATGGGGATAATGAACGCGCGTTTCGTTGCCATCGCAGCGACTATCATTACATTTGCGGGGATGACGGGGGCGGCCGTCGCGCAGATCTATCAGCAGCCGCTGCCTCCGGGTCCGTATCGCGCGGCCCCTGTTGATGACGATCAAGGAACGCCACCACCTCCGTATGGCCGTCCGGGTTCCACAGACCCGCAATCGATTCGTCCGCCGGGTTCGGTTCAGCGCGATGCGCTGCCGCCGCCCGGCTACGCTCAATCCCAGGGCTACGCTCCTTCGCAAGGATACGGCCAAGCGCAGGGCTATCCACCTCCTCAAGGATATGCCCCATCTCAGGGCTATCCGCCTCCTCCGGGCTATGTACCGCCACCGCCCGGCTATGCGCCACCCCAGGGTTATCCGCCGGTGTCCGGGTATGCGAACGTGCAGCAGGGTTACCCGCAGCAACGCGAGTATTATCAAGGCGGCTATCAGGATGCCGCGCCGCCGCCTCCGGGCTATGGCCGAGGCTATTCGTATGGCGCCTGGGAGCCGGTTCGCCCGCCGGGCGATGTGAATGGATCGGGCGGGGGCTTGGCGCCGGGACCAGGCGGTCGCTCCTATGATACTGCCGGCGTCCCTGGCGGTTATTCGGCATTGCCGCCCGACGACCAGCCAGAGACCGGGCAGCCGAAGGAATTGCCGCCGCAGTTCAAGCGTCAGCTTGTCGATTATCCGACGCGCGAGCCTGCCGGAACCCTCATCATCGACACGCCGAACACCTACCTTTACCTCGTACTGGGGAACGGCAAGGCCTTGCGCTATGGCATCGGAGTGGGCCGGGAAGGCTTCACCTGGGCTGGCCGCGAGAAGATCAGCCGGATGGCCGAGTGGCCGGACTGGCACCCGCCCAAGGAGATGATCGATCGCCAGCCTTATCTGCCGCGCTTCATGGCCGGCGGTGAGAGCAATCCGCTCGGCGCCCGCGCGCTTTATCTCGGCAACACGCTGTACCGGATTCATGGCACCAATCAACCTTCGACGATCGGCAGCTTCGTATCGTCGGGATGTATTCGGCTGATCAACGCCGACATCGAAGACCTTTATGGGCGCGTGACGGTCGGGACGAAGGTGCTCGTGCTTCCTGGCAGGACCCCCAACGATACCACGGCGAGCGTGAGATAGCGCTTGCTGCCGAAAAGCTGCAGACTTTTCGGACAAGATCACTCGCCGTAATCACGCGGGATCGGGCAAATCACTCCCGGTCCCTTTGTTCTCTCCACTGCGCAGAAAAACCAGATCGCTGTCGTCGTAGCGCCGCCGCTCCAGTTCGGCAAAGCCGAGTGGCGCACGAAAACCGGCATCCGATGCTTCTTCGACGACAATGAGCGCGTCGGCGGTCAGCCAGTTTCCTTCGCGCAATGAGGCGAGCGCCTGTTCTGCAAGTCCTTTTCGATATGGCGGATCGAGAAAGGCGAGCGAAAACTTCGCCACCGGGTGCACCGGGCCTAATCGCGTCGCGTTGCGTCGAAACACACGCGTCGTGCCGCCAAGCCCGAGCGCCTCGACATTCTGCCGGATCAAGGCCCGTGCCTCGGCGCCGTCATCGATGAACAGAGCGAAGGCCGCGCCGCGTGACATCGCCTCAAGTCCAAGCGCGCCGGTGCCGGCAAACAAATCTATCGCGCGGGCACTCGTGACCGGGTCGCCATAGCCATGCATCAGCACATTGAACAGGGATTCGCGTAAGCGGTCCGAGCTTGGCCGGATCGATTGCGATTTCGGTCCTTGGAGTACGCGGCCGCCGAGACGCCCGCCGACAATGCGCATCAGCGCGGCCGCGGCGGTTTAGGCCGCGGCACCTTGCTCAGAGGCGATTTCGGCTGCGACGGGCGTGGCCCTCTGGCGCGATCTCGTGGCGGCCGGTGTTTTGGCGGCGAGCGCGGTGGCCGAATCGGAGGGTCGGAACGGGTAGAAAAGCGCTCGCGCGGCGAGGCCTCGTCCGGCCTCTCGGCCAGCCGTTCGACCGGTAAACGGCGGCCCTTGCGGTCGGTCAGGACGCCGGTGCGACGCGGCCGTGCCGCATCGGACGGCGGTGCGTCGGCCTCCGGACGAGCGCGAGCGCCGCGGTAGATGCGATGCAGCGGGGCGTCGTGCTGACGCCAGGCATGGCCGCGCCGCGGCCGGCCGGGGCGGGTGGCCTGCTCTTCGGATGCTGCGGCAAGCGGGGCTGTCGGCCCTGAAAAATCGCAGTTCGCGGCGGTCACGAGGGAGTCGCCCAGCAGGCTTCGCAGTTTGCGCGTCTCCACCTCCACAATCGCACCTTCGGAAAGATCGCCCAATTCGAACGGGCCGAAACCGATCCGAATCAGTCGGTTCACCCGCAGCCGAAGATGGGCCAGTACGTTGCGGACCTCCCGGTTCTTGCCTTCGCGGATCGCGAATCCGAGCCAAACATTGCTGCCCTGTTCGCGTTCGAGCGTCGCCACGATCGGCCCGTAATGGACGCCATCGATGGTCACGCCGTCGCGCAGGCGGTCAAGTTCCGCCTGGCTCACCCGGCCATGAGCGCGGACCCGGTAGCGGCGCTCCCACTGCGTCTGCGGCAGTTCCAGCACGCGGGCGAGGCCGCCATCATTGGTGAGGAGCAGCAATCCTTCCGTGCCGATGTCGAGCCGTCCGACACTGACGAGCCGCGGCAGGTTTTTCGGCAGTGCGTCGAAAATTGTTGGGCGGCCCTGCGGATCGGCGCTGGTGCTGACGAGGCCGACCGGCTTGTTGTGCAGGAACAGGCGGGTGCGCTCGCGCCGCGGCAGCGGCTCACCGTCGACTGTGATGCGATCGCGCTCGGTGACGTTGAGGGCGGGCGAAAGAACGCGACTCCCGTTTACGGCGACGCGGCCGGCCGCGATCCAGCCTTCGGCATCACGCCGCGAACACATCCCCGCCCGCGCCATCACCTTGGCGATGCGGTCGGCATCCCGATCCGCCGCAGCACCCGAAGCCGCACGCTGTGCCGGCCTCGCCGGCCGCGCATCACCGCGTTTTGGCCGATCGGCTTTTGCATGGGCTCGCAGGCCCACGCCCTTGGCCGCGCGGCGCGACCCCTGTTGGTTATCGTTGCGCTTGCGCGTCATGGCGAGATTTCTTAGAGCGGGATGCGTTTAGTTTGAAGCGCCTCCCGCTCGGTTCTCCTTGAGTTTGCGCATGATCTTGGTCCGAAAGGTCTGCAACCTTTCGGGATCATTCGCTTGATTACCATGTCGGCTGATAGCAAAGATTTGCGCCGCGAACGAGCATGACTTCTTTTATGGATCAGGCGCTGGCACAGGCGCGCGCCGCCGCCGCCGCGGGCGAAGTCCCGATTGGCTGCGTTATCGTGCGCGATGGTCTCGTGATCGCGGCAGACCGCAACCGCACCATCGGCGCTCATGATCCGACCGCGCACGCCGAGATGCTGGCGTTGCGGCATGCGGCGGCGGTGCTTGGCAACGAGCGCCTCGGCGACTGCGACCTGTATGTAACGCTCGAGCCTTGCGCCATGTGCGCGGGCGCCCTGTCGCTCGCCCGCATCCGCCGCCTTTATTTCGGCGCGGCCGATGCCAAGGGGGGCGCCGTCGAAAACGGAGTGCGCCTGTTTTCGGCGCCGACCTGCCACCATCGGCCGGAAGTCTATGGGGGCATCGCCGCAACCGAAGCGGCCGACCTGCTGCACGCATTCTTTGCGGCCCGCAGATGAAACGTATTTGCTTCGTACAAACCTCTATCGAGGCACGTCAAACGCGTGTGCTGGCAATCTTGGCAAAGTGCCCCCGTCGTTGCAGCCAGGCGAGCAGTACGAAGCTTGGCAATGCCGCCAAGGCGCAGATCGCAAAGAACCACGGCCAGCCGGTGGCTTCCGCGATGGTGCCGGCGACCGCAGATACGTAGGTGCGCCCGAACGCGGAGAACGCGGTGAGCAGCGCGTACTGCATCGCCGTGTGCAGCGGATTGCGGCACAACGCCGAGAGATAGGCGACGAAAATCACGGTGCCGATCGCGCTGGTGAAGTTTTCCGTCGTGATCGCGAAGGTGAGCCAGCCGAGGTCGCGCCCGACGACGGCCTGCCAGGAAAAGGCAAGGTTTGCCACCGCCTGGACCAGGCCGCCGATCCACAGGCAGGTCGCGAGCGGGCAGGCGCGCGCCAAAAAGCCGCCGGCAAAACCGCCGGCGAGCGTCGCGACGAGACCGACGCCCTTGATGATCGCCGCATATTCGTTGCGGGAAAAGCCGAGGCGGATAACGAAGGGCCCGGTCATGATTCCGGCGAGCGCGTCGGTGAGCTTGAACAGCACGACGAAGGCGAGCACGACGATCGCGACCTGCAAACCTTCGCGGAACAGAAAATCGCCGAACGCACCGACGATGGTTTCGCCGAGCCGCCGCCCAGCGCTGTGCGCGCTCTGCGCTTTTTCGGCTGCCACCGACTTCGCCGGTTCGCGCGCGATGAGCGTCGTCGCGACCCCGATAATCACCAGCGCCGCGGCGGCGAGATAGCCGGCGCTCCACGCCTGGTGCTTGCCGAGACCAAGCGCCTCGAAGCCGCTGACGAGGAACAGGGCACCGGCGGTCGAGACCAGCATGCCGATCCGGTAGGCCGCGACATAGGATGCCATGCCGGCGGCCTGCTCGCTTTCATCGAGGCTGTCGACCCGGAACGCATCGACGACGATGTCCTGTGTCGCCGAAGCGGTTGCGACCATCAGGCCGCCAAGCGCGACGAACCATGGATTGCTCGCCGGATCGGTCAGGCCGAGAAAGACAATCGCTGCGATCAACAGCAGCTGCGACAGCATCAGCCAGCCGCGTCGCCGCCCGAGCCATCGCGACATAAAAGGCACGCGCAGCGCATCGACAAGCGGCGCCCACAGGAATTTTATCGTGTAGGGCGTGCCGACAAGGGCAAAGAGGCCGATGGTCTGCAGGTCGACGCCTTCCTCGGTCATCCAGACGGCGAGCGTCGATCCGGACAGCGCCAAGGGCAGCCCAGAGGAGAAGCCGAGAAACATCACGATGAGCACGCGACGTTTCAGATAGACGCTGAGCGCCTGCGCCCAGCCGGGCGACGCTTCTGGCTTTGCCTGCGACAGGACGCTCACGGAAGGCGCCAATGTGGCCGGATGGGCATTATTCGCCGGCCTGAAGCTTGAGCTGGCCCCGCGGCGCGCGTTTCGCGAATAACGGCGCATTGTTCGAGGTTTCGTGGGTATCGACAAGGACCGGCGCTGCCGCGTCATCGCCGAAATCGAGTTCGTCGATCCTGCTCGCCCGCTTAACGATTTTATCCGTCGAGGTCAGGATCTGGTGCAAGTCCTCGCCTCCCTGAGTGTAATGCTGATTGAGCTTGGCCACCCGTTCCCGCATCCGGTTCACATCCTCCATCATGCGCCCAACTTCGGCGCGAATGAGGTCGGCGGCGGCCCGCATGCGGGCATCCTTCATGATCTGCTGCACGACCTGGATTGCCAGCATCAGCAATGACGGCGAAACGATGACGACGCGCGCGCGATAAGCCTTTTGGACGAGATCGTCGAAGCCATCATAGAGCTCGGCATAGACCGATTCCGACGGCACGAACATCAGCGCCATATCCTGCGTCTCGCCGGGCAGCAGATATTTGCCGGCGATATCGGCAATGTGCTTCGACACGTCATGCCGCAACCTTTGCCCGGCACGCTGGCGATCCTCTTCCGTTTTCGCGTCGCGCAGCGCCGTAATCGATTCCAGCGGAAATTTGGCGTCGATCGCGAGCGGACGCTTGTCGGGCAGAAAGATGACGCAGTCCGGACGCGTATTGTTGGAGAGCTTGTACTGAAAGGCGAACTGGTCCTTCGGGAGACCGTCGCCAACGATCGCCTCCATGCGCGCTTGGCCGAAGGCGCCCCGCGCCTGCTTGTTGCCGAGCACGTCACGCAGCGAGACCACCTGGCCGGACAGCTCCGCCAAATTCTTCTGCGCATGATCGATGACGGCGATGCGCTCGTTCAGGCTTTGCAACCGCTCGACCGTTTGCCGCGTCGTCTCATCCATGGAATGGCCGAGCCGGGCGGAGACCGCGTCGAGCCGCTCTGCCATCACGCGGGCAAGTTCGGCTTGGCGGCCACCAAGTCCTTCGCCAAGGGCCTGAAGCCTCCCGGCGGTCTCCGCCTGGATACGCGCGACCTCGACGAGGCGTTGCTCCATAGCCGCGTCGCGCCGCTCCTGCTCGGTGCAGTGATAGCGCTGCCGACGTGCGGGGACGATCGCGAGCGCGGCGAGGCCCACACCCAGCCCGAGTGCTGCAATCGCCAGCGTTGCGATAAGGATGATACTGAATTCGCTAATGGTGCGATCCTTTCGCTATCTGTTCTCCATGGCTCCTTGTACCCGATTCGGTCTCCCGTCAGGCCTCACGAGGACAAAATAGGCAGGCCTTGCACAGCCTTGGAGACCACCACGACGGCGCATTGACCGCTTTGCCCGTTGCTCCTACATCGCTTTTGTATGGCCAAGCGCGACATCCTCATCTTGCCGGACCGCCGCCTGCGGCTGGCTTCCAAGCCGGTGACGCGGGTCGATGCCGATATCCGCAAGCTCGTCGAAGACATGTTCGAGACGATGTATGAGGCGCCGGGGATTGGCCTTGCCGCCATCCAGGTGGGCGTGCCGCTTCGCGTGGTCACGATGGACCTTTCGAAAAAGGAGACGGCGGCGCAGCCAAAAGTCTTCTTCAACCCGGAAATCCTGTGGTCGTCTGACGAAACCTCGACCTACGAGGAGGGCTGTCTCTCTATTCCGGAGGTTCACGAAGATGTCGACCGGCCGTCACGGGTGAAATTCAGGTATCTGGACCTCGACGAAACGCCACGTGAGGAAGAAGTCGACGGCCTGTTCGCCACCTGCATCCAGCACGAGGTCGATCACATCAACGGCGTGCTGTTCATCGATCACATCTCCCGGCTCAAGCGCGACCGCATCGTCAAAAAATTCACCAAGGCCGCCAAGCGCGCCGAACAGGACGAGTGATGCGGATGCGCGCCGCCGCTGCGATCATCGGAGTCTTGACGTGCGGTCGGCACTGACCGGTCCGGCGATGGGTTTCTGCGCGGCCGCGCGACCTTTGCGGTGACACCGGTGTCGCTCCGCCTCATCTTCATGGGCACTCCTGATTTTGCCGTCCCGACCCTCGCCGCGATCGTCGCTGCGGGCCATCAAGTATGTGCCGCCTATACCCGGGCTCCGCGGCCGGCGGGGCGCGGCCTCGAGCTGCGGCCAAGCCCGGTGGAGCGCGAAGCGCGGCGCTTGGGCATCGCGGTCGCGACGCCGCTGACGCTGCGTGACGGGAAAGTGCAGGATGCGTTTCGGGCGCACCGCGCCGACACCGCGATCGTCGTCGCCTATGGGCTGATCCTGCCGCCGGCGATCCTCGAAGCGTTGCGCCTCGGCGCATTCAACCTGCATGCCTCGGCGCTGCCGCGTTGGCGCGGCGCGGCGCCGATCAACCGCGCGATCATGGCGGGCGATCCCGAAACTGCGGTCGCAGTGATGAAGATGGCGGAAGGTCTCGACACCGGCCCAGTGGCGAGGATGGACCGAGTGGCCATCGGCCCAGATATGACGGCCGGCGAGTTGCACGACATTCTGGCCGGGCGCGGCGCGCGTTTAATGGTCGAAGCGTTACGCGCGCTCGAGCATGGCGAACTGCGGCTAGCGCCGCAATCCGAGACAGGCATCACTTACGCTGCCAAGATTGCCCCGGATGAGACCCGCATCGACTGGGCAAAGCCGTGGCAACAGGTGCACGACCATTGCCGCGGCCTGTCGCCGTTTCCGGGCGCGTGGTCGGCCCTTCGCGAGGCCCATCCCGGAGCGCCGGCGCGTGCGGAAGGGGGCGGTGCTGAAGGCGCGGGCATCCGCCTAAAAGTCCTGCGGACGAAGCGAGGCGAGGGGACAGGACCACCAGGCACCGTTCTTGATGGCGATCTCACCATTGCCTGCGGCGAAGGTGCGGTTCGCATCCTGGAATTGCAGCGGGCCGGCCGCGGCCCGATGATCGCCGCGGAGTTCTTGCGAGGCACGCGGATCGCTGCCGGGACGCGACTCGCATGAGGGTACCCGCCAAAATAACTGAATCCGTTGCAGGGTTCTTCTCCGCTCGGGGTGCTGATTTCTGCCGAATTCGGAGCCGTTATTTTGGCGGGATCCCTGACCTGCGCAGACGCAGACAGCCGGGAACTCGCCCCGAGAGCGGGATGCGTTCAACTCCGAACGCTTCCCATTCGGACGCCTTGTACGCATCCGTCGCGGACTGCGCTCGACGACGGATGCGTAGCGCTTTTGCGCATGATCTTTTCCGGAAAGTCTGCAACTTTTGGATCATGCGCTACAAGCTCACGATCGAATATGATGGCGCCCCCTTTGTCGGCTGGCAAATCCAGGACAGCGGCGTTTCGGTGCAGGGCGTGCTCGCGGCGGCTGTCATGGCATTCTGCGGCGAGGATGTCGTCGTCTCCGGCGCAGGACGCACCGATGCCGGCGTTCACGCCCTCGGCCAGGTCGCGCACGTGGATTTGTCACGGGCCTGGGACGCGGACACGGTGCGAGACGCGATCAACGCGCATGTGAGGCCGCATCCGGTGGCGATACTGGAAGGCGAACCGGTCGCGCCCGATTTCGACGCCCGCTTTTCCGCGCGCCAGCGCCATTACGTTTACCGCATCGTCAATCGTCGCGCCGATCTCGCGCTCGCCGCCGGCCGAGCTTGGCGCGCGCCGCGCCCGCTCGACGTTGCAGCGATGAACGAGGCCGCCCGCCATCTCGTTGGCTGGCATGATTTCACCACGTTCCGCGCCGCTGCGTGTCAGGCAAAGTCGCCGGTCAAGACGCTCGACCGGCTCGATGTGGCGCGCGACGGCGAAGAGGTCCGCGTTTACGCCAGCGCGCGCTCGTTTCTCCACCACCAGGTGCGCTCGATGGTGGGTTCACTGGTGCAGGTCGGCGAAGGCAAATGGAGCGCCGAGGATTTAGCGGCCGCGCTTGCCGCGCGCGACCGCGCCGGCTGCGGGCCAGTCGCGCCAGCGCATGGCCTTTACCTGCTGCGCGTCGACTACTGACGACCGTAGCCGGGATTGCGCGCCGTCTGCGGCGCCGGCCATCATGCCTGTTCGATCTCGCCGCGCAGAAGCTCCAGTTCGAGCCAGCGCTCCTCCGCAGCCGCGAGCTCTTTTTGCGTATCTGCGAGTGCTGTCGTCGCGCGATCGAAGGCGGCACGGTCGCGCGCATAAAGCGTCGGATCGGCCATGATGGCGGCTAGGCGCGCAACCTCCGCCTCGAGCGCCGCGATCCTTGCCGGCAGCGTTTCGAGCGCATGCTTTTCATTGAACCCGAGCTTTCGCTTTGCTGCCTCGGCGGGGCGGCGCGCGGGCTTCATCTTCGCCGGCGCTTCCCGGACATCCGCCGTCTGCGCCGCCCTGCGCGGTTCGGCGCCGCGCTGCGCCAGCATGTCGGAGTAACCGCCGGCATACTCGACCCACTTGCCATTGCCTTCAGGGACGATCACCCCCGCGACGATGCGGTCGAGGAAATCGCGGTCGTGACTGATGAGCAGCACCGTGCCCGGATAATCGCCGAGCATCTCTTCGAGCACGTCGAGCGTATCGAGATCGAGGTCATTGGTCGGCTCGTCGAGCACCAGCACGTTCGAAGGCTTCGCGAGCGCCCGCGCCAGCATCAGGCGGCCGCGTTCGCCGCCGGAGAGCACGCGCAGCGGCGTCCGCGCCTGTGCGGGCGCGAACAGGAAATCGCGCATATAGCCGATCACATGCCGTGCCTGATCGCCGATGATCACATTGTCCCCGCCGCCCCCGGTCAGCGCCTCGGCAACGGTCCAGTCGGGATTGAGACTTTCACGGCGTTGATCGAGCGTCGCCATGCGCAAATTCGCGCCATGCCGAACCGACCCGCTGTCGGGAGCGAGCCCACCGATTAGCAGGTTGACGAGCGTCGTCTTGCCGCTGCCATTCGGTCCGACGATGCCGACACGGTCGCCGCGCTCGATGCGCGTCGAGAACTCCGTCACGATCGGGGTGCTGCCATAGCTCTTGCCGATGGCCTTGGCCTCGATCACGAGCACGCCCGACTGCTCGGCTTGCGCGACGGCAAGTGTTGCCGTCCGGCCGGCGCGGACCGCGTTTTGCGCCCGTCGGCGGTGGCGGCGCAACTCGGTGAGCTGGGCGACGCGTCGCATGTTGCGCTTCCGGCGTGCGGTGACGCCGTAGCGCATCCAGTGCTCCTCCGCCTCGATGCGGCGGTCGAGCTTGCGTAAATCGCGCTCCTCCGTGGCAAGGATGTCATCGCGCCATGTTTCGAAATCGGCAAAACCGCGCTCGATCCGCCGCGCCTTGCCGCGATCGAGCCACACGGTGACGCGCGACAGGTTGGCAAGAAAACGCCGGTCGTGACTGACGAGGACCAGGGCGGCCGCCCGTGCGCCGAGCTCGCCTTCCAGCCACTCGATTCCCGGCAGGTCGAGATGGTTGGTCGGCTCGTCAAGGAGCAGCAGGTCCGGCGACGGGGCCAATACCCGGGCCAATGCCGCACGCCGCGCTTCGCCGCCGGACAAAGCCGCAGGCGGCTCATCCCCGCTGAGGCCGAGCTGTTGCAGCAGATAACGGCCGGCATGACGGTCGTCGCCCAGGCCGAGCCCCGCCTCGACATACTCCGCCACGGTGGCAAAGCCGGACAGGTCGGGTTCCTGCGCCAGGTAGCGGACGGTGGCGCCTGGATCGAGAAAGCGGGTGCCCCGGTCCGGCTCGATGAAACCGGCGGCGATCTTCAGCAAGGTGGATTTGCCGGAGCCGTTGCGCCCGACGAGGCAGAGGCGTTCGCCTGCCGCCACGTTGAGGTCCACGCTCTCGAACAGGGGCGCGCCGCCGAATGTCAGCGCCATATTCGATAGCTGCAGAAGCGGAGCAGCCATGATCAATCCGCCCCGGCCGATGGTATCGCGAGCGCCGCGAAACGCCTCAAACGGCGGGACCTACCTTTGGTCGTGAAGGAAAGCTGGGCCGAACGGTGCGCAAGCCAGGCAGCGGAAAGCCTTTCATTCATGGGGGCGATGTATAGCGCGCCCTTGCCAGCAAGAAGGGCCGCCCGAGGGCGGCCCTTCCATTGTCGAGCCGTGGTCCGGCGCTGGACCGGAACGCGCGAACGTCACGCGGGCTTAACCTCGGTAAAGGCAAGGATCCAGCTTAACTGTGCCGGCGACCGCGGCGGTAGACAATGAGACACTGGATCACCTCCTTTCGGTTGGGTTGACGACGAATCAATGCTTAGCCCGAACAGCTTTACAATGTAAGCATTGACTTTGCGGCAATTTGCGCCTGACCCGACCGATTCCCGTTCCGGAGCAAAAATTCGGACGGAGGTTCCTCGTCGGTTCCTGTTGCCGCGACGGATTGACTCAAGGCCGCGCCGCAGAGGAACCTCGCCCAACTCGGCATAGCTTTCAGCAGCTCGAATTACTCGCATCATGCGCAGCTACCTCGATTTCGAAAAGCCGGTCGCCGAATTGGAGGCGAAAGTCGAGGAATTGCGGGCATTGCAGGAGGCAGGGAACGCAGTCGCCATCGAAGAGGAAATCACCCGACTTGAAGGCAAGGCCATGTCGGCGCTGACGGAACTCTACGCCGCGCTGACGCCTTGGCAGAAAACCCAGGTAGCCCGACACCCGCAGCGGCCGCATTGCCTTGACTACATTGCCGGGCTGATCACCGATTTCGTTCCGCTCGCAGGCGACCGCAAATTCGGCGATGACGCGGCGATGATCGGCGGCTTCGGTCGTTTCGCGGGCGAGAGCATTTGTGTCATTGGCCATGAAAAAGGCTCGGCCACGGACTCGCGGATCCGGCACAATTTCGGCATGGCGCGTCCGGAGGGCTACCGCAAAGCGGTCCGTTTGATGGAATTGGCCGATCGGTTCGGCATTCCAGTCCTGGCGCTTGTCGACACGGCGGGTGCCTATCCAGGCATCGATGCCGAGGAACGCGGCCAGGCGGAAGCGATCGCCCGCTCCACCGAAGCCTGTCTTGCGCTCGGGGTCGCCAATGTCGCCGTCATTCTCGGCGAGGGCGGTTCGGGCGGCGCCATCGCCATTGCGACGGCAAATCGCGTGATGATGCTCGAACATGCGGTCTACAGCGTCATCTCGCCGGAAGGCGCGGCGTCCATCCTGTGGCGTGACACCTCGAAGGCACAGGACGCCGCCACCAACCTGAAGATCACCGCCGATGACCTGTTGCGGTTGGCGGTGATCGATGAGGTGGTCCGTGAGCCGGCCGGCGGCGCCCATCGCGACCCCGAGGCGGCCATCCGCGCCGTCGGCGAGGCGGTGGACAACGCATTTCGCACGCTGCACGACTTCGACCGCGCCGCCATCCGCTCGCACCGCCGCGATAAGTTTTTGGCCATCGGCCGAACCCCGCAGTGAGGCACCCACGAAAGTAACGGAATTGGCGCCCGTTCCGGGGGGCCTCCCGGCGTCTTGGCGCCGGCCTCTGCAAAGGCCGCTCGGGTCCGAGCGAACGTCGAATTTACCTTGTATTTACCGTGACTTGCTTGGGACGGGCAGGAGCTGCCAGGCGCCTTGCTTACACCACATCTTAAGAGTAACACTGTTCTATTGGGGGCTTGAGATCGACAGATGCTGGGGGGATGACGCGGTGCTCCGTTCCGCGGGCTTTGTCCGTGTTTTAATGACGTCGGTTGCGCTTGTCGGAGCGATCGCGCTCGCAGGTTGCAACACCGACGAGGTCACTCCGGGCGCGCGCGCCTTGCGCCCGTTGCCGCCAGCCTTGGTGGCGGAAATCGAAAAAAAGAATATGCCGCGCGAATCGCCGATCTTGGTTCGCATTTTCAAGGAAGAATCCGAGCTGGAGGTCTGGAAGCAGGACGCCGAGGGCAAGTTCGCCCTACTGAAGACCTATCCGATCTGCCGATGGTCCGGCGAACTCGGCCCGAAGGTCAAGGAGGGGGACCGGCAGGCGCCGGAAGGCTTCTATACGATCACGCCCGGGCAGATGAACCCGAATTCCAATTATTACCTCGCCTTCAATCTCGGTTTCCCCAATACCTATGACAAGGCGAACGACCGCACCGGCGCTTTTTTGATGGTGCATGGCGACTGTTCATCGGCCGGCTGTTACGCCATGACCGACGAACAGATCCAGGAAATCTACGCGCTCGGACGCGACTCCTTCCTGGGCGGGCAGAAATCATTCCAGGTGCAGGCCTATCCGTTCCGGATGACGGCGCTCAACATGGCGCGCCACCGCAATAATCCAGCGATGCCGTTCTGGCGGATGATCAAGGAGGGTAGCGATCATTTCGAGGTGACGCGGGCCGAGCCCCAGGTCGATGTCTGCGAAAAGCGCTACATCTTCGATGCCCGCACGCCGCCCAACGCGACGCCGGTCGTCTTCCATCCGCGGGAGAAGTGTCCCGTCTATGAGATCGCCCCGGAAATCGCCAGCGCAGTCAAAGAGAAGCACGATCGCGACGAGCGTGGCTTTGCCGAGTATGTGAACCGCGGCGTCGCGACCGCTGCCGTGCGCACCGGAGCGGATGGCGGCATGCACCCTGCCTTCCTGGCCGAAATCCGGCCTCAGGAGGTGGTCGATGCCGATGGCCGCCGTCATTCCGTGACGCCGTCCAGCATTCCGTTGCCGCCGAGCGTCAACCCTCCCCGGACTGCCGACGCAGATCCGACCTCGGGTACAGGTTCCGGAACGCTCCAGCGGGTGGGCAATTGGCTGGGGTTCGGCGGGGCCGCAGCGGCTCCGTCTCCTTCCGCGCCCGCTACGACGCCTGCTTCCGTTCCATCGGAGGCGCCCGCCACGACCACCGCGAAGCAGAAGCCGGTTCAGACCGTCGCTCCGGCAGCTCCTGCAATAGCCGCAGCGCCTGTCGCCGTCACATCCAAGGCCGCAACCGCATCTGTTCATCCGCAGGGCAAGCCGATTACGGTGGCGACCGCGCCCGCCAAGCCGGTGACCACGAAGGCCGCCACGGAGATTGCCCAGGCACATCCGCAACAGCCGGCCACCGCCTCCGCGGCCGTCGCCCATCCTGGCGACAGTTCAACCGTTCAAGCAGCTCAAACCGGCGTGATGACCGGCGCCTCCCCGGTCGTACCCTCCGGATCATTCGCCGGCCGCTGGGACGCGATTCATTAAGGGCGCGCAACGAGCCTCATCGCCCGCTCGTAATAGCTGAGATCGACATAACGTTCTGGCGACGCCGCCTCCGCCTGCGGCTTGCGCTCGATCTCGGCACGTAGCGCCAGCATGTTCTTGAAACCATCGCCGTCGAACCGCGCATCCGGCGTAAACCCCGTCTCCGGCACCGCCAGCAAATCATAAGTCCGCGCGGCGATATCGGGATCGAGCTTCAACCTGTCCGCGAGGAGAGCTGTGGCTTCGGCGCGGTGGTTGCGGTCGCGCACCCACCGCAAGGCCTCGACGTATCCAGCGAGGTACCGCTCGAGGGTTTGAGGGTTCTCGCGCGCCCAGGTGCGCATCGCGAAGGCACCCACGGCCTGGTACGGCCCCAGCAGGTCGACGAGACTGCCAAGGCTCTTGAGACCGCGGCGTGCGGCTTCGACCGTGAAAGGCGGGTTTAGGATAGCCCCGGCATTGGCGCTGTCAGCAATCATTGCCCGGTAGCGAAACGCCACCGCGCCGACCGGCTTGACGTTGTAGTCGCTGCCTTCGCGGAGCCCGTGTTGAAGGAGCAGCTTCTTGGCTTGCAGCGCGTAGGCGGTATCGGGCGCATCGACGATGATGGTTTTTCCCCTGAGGTCGGCGTAGGACAAAATCCCGGGCTGCACGAAGAACTCGTTCATTCCGCTATCGCCGCCAGAGACGATCACCACATCCTGCCTTGCGATCTCGATCATCGCCACTGCATTGTCGAGGGCGCCGTGCGCGATCTCGAACTGACCGATGGCGAGGCCGTCGCGCTGTCGCTGCGAACTCTCGGTGGTCGAAAGTTCGACGGTGAGGCCGTAACGCGCAAAAAAGCCCTTCGCGATGCCGGCGTAGATCGGCAAGGCTTTTGCGTTCGGGAAAGTGTTGACGCGGATTGCTGCGGTTTCGGGGGACGAAGTTTTGGTGCTTTCGGCTGCCCGGAGATCGGTGGCGAAGGCCACGATGGCCATCCCGCAGACAATGGCGACAGATCGGGCCAGCCTCGCAAACGTGATCACATCGAGCATCGATCCCTCCGCATCGGCGCTTTCGATCGCGGCTCGCCGCACGTGCATCGGTCCAAGGACCTTTGACCTCTTGTGGATGCTGCACGCAAACAAGCTGGACGGCAATCGCCGCGTTTGCCAAGCGCGCTGTTTCGCAAAAAAATCACGCGATGCGGCGCTTGAATTCGTCCACCGTCTCCAGTTCGACGCCGTTTTTGCGATAGCCCGTGCTGCGATGATAGATGCTCGCATACATGTCGCAACTCTGGCAGATCGCCTGGAAATCGCCGTGCTGCTGTTGATCTATCAATGACATATATCGCGGGTTCCGACTGGAAATGATGTCGCGGAGCGGCAGTTGATTTAAGTCGCCGAGCCGCAAAGTCGCGTCGACATCGCGGCAGGCGCAGCCGTTTACGATCCCTGTGGCCATGACCTGTACGGTGGTGAACAGCCGCACACAAGCGCCGTTCTTGTAGATCAAATTTGGTCCGACGACATTGATCGGCAGGCCGCGCACGTCGTCATCGGTGACGTAGCCGCCCCAGTTATTATAGACGCCCTTCGACACCTTGACGGTGATCCCGGCCTTGCGAATGCGGTCCAGGATGCGCGTGATCTCGCTCGATTTTCCACGCAGCGACGTGACGCCGGGGTGCAGCGAAAATTGCGCGGAAAACTTGCGGCGATGGAGCTGCCCGAGAAAGGTTTCGAGATTGTAGACAAGACGGCGATAGACCTTTTCGGTCGACCGCGTCATGTCGACAAAAGTCGCGGCATCGAAGCCATAGATGCTGATCGCGAGATCGGTGAGCTTGCCGAGTTCGAACAGCCGCTTCACGTCCTGCGCTTTCGGAATCGTGAAATTGGTGAAGAAGCCGTAACTCGTGACTCCGGCGGCGTTTTCCATGCACGCAAGCTTGTTGAACAGGCCGCGATCCATGAATACGTCGCCGGTGCAAGGGGTAAGATCGAAGTGCCGATAGCCCATCTCGACCGCCTGCGCGATGCAGTTGCGGAAGAACTCGTCCTTCATGACAACCTTCGGACTGTTTTTCTTGACGTAGGCGCAGAACCGGCACTCGAGGTTGCACAGGCTCGATGTTTCGATGCTCAGCGAGTGCGCGCCTTTGGGGATGAACTCACGGCCCCGGGCGCGGTTGATGTTGATTGCGACGGTGTTCTTCAGGTTGCGCACCGACTTGACCAGGAGAGCGGCTCTCATCAGATCCCCGTCGGCGGGCAGTGAGGGCCCGGCGCCCTCAACCGAAAACTGAAATGCCCCCGCCACTCGGGCGACCATAGCAATCCGCACCCACGCGCGAAAGCCGGCCTGCTCGATTTGATCGAGCGCAAGCGGGATGCGTTCAGATGGAATGAAATCGGTCGTAGGGTGGGCAACGCGCTGACGAGGCACATGCCACTTGTACAACAGATAGGCGCGTTGCCCACGCTGTCGGAGCTATGAAAATTGGTCGACCGCGTGGGCAAAATCGCCACCAAGAGTTCTCGGACGATGGAAGGGCGGCGGCGGGCGATTTTGCCCACCCTACGCGCTGCAATTCTTTCGGGATCGTGCGCCAAGCCTAATCATGCGTTCGCTGCCGGCCACAAGCATGCGCCATGAAGAACGAGACGACGGGTGGGCGATCTCGAGAGCTCCCGCGAAAATAACTGCTCCGACTCTGGAAGAAATCAGCAGCTTGTTGCGGCTAACCTCCCGCAACCGATCAGTTGTTTTCGTGGGTACCCTTAGCCGACCTGGGTCGGCTGCTCGCCGCCCTGCGTTTCGCCGAGCCGGCGCTGATAAAGTCCTACAAAATCGATCGGCTGTAACAATAGCGGCGGGAAGCCGCCGTTGGAAATTGCCGCGGAAATGATCTCACGCGCGAACGGGAACAGCAGCCGTGGACATTCAATCATCAAAAGCGGACCGAGATTCTCCTGGGGGATGTTCGTCATCCGGAACACGCCGGCATAATTTAGATCGAACGCAAACAGCACGTTCCCGGTCAGCTGGGCCTTGCCCTCGATCTTCAGCTCGACCTCGAAATCGGTCGACGAAAGCTGGCGCGGATTGACGTTGATCTGGATGCCGATCTGCGGCTGCTGTTGCTGTTGCATCAGCGAATTCGGCGCGTTCGGATTTTCGAATGAAAAATCCTTGATGTATTGAATCATTACGCTGAAGCTCGGCCCCTGGCCCTCCGGGGCCGCTTCCTTCGGGGCGCCGTCGCCGTTGGTCGTCATTGACATGGCATTTCCTCCGCCCACAGCCGCGCTTATCGCGGCTGTGGCTAACACAAGCGTCCGGCGCGAACAAGGATCGAGCCGGTTGGTTCCCGAGCAGAAGCGGCCGTGTGCAGCCGCGAATGCAATGTCATCGTGCCAGCTGCGAGCGGCGGTTCAATGCAGCCGACGATCGGGGTCAGGCGGCGCGCCCGGCAGCCGCTGCCATTCATCGGGGGTGAGATCGAGGATGCCCGGCTGCGGCCGTCGATGCCGCAGCATCGATCGCCGCGATGCCTCGATGACTTTCCGGCGCACCGGTGAAACCACGAGTGCAATCCCGATAAGGCCGGTCACGAACCCGGGCACGACCATCAGAACGGCGCCGAGTGCCGCGCCGATATCGCCGTCGAGGAGCCCCGCTTCGCGGCGTGAGAATAGCGTGCCCGATCTCAGCCGCCCGAGGGCGCCTTTGCCAACGCGGCGTAGCACCACGACACCTGCAAGCGACAACAGCGCCAAGAGTGCGATCGCAGCGCCAAAGCCGATGAATTCCGCGACCGCAACAAAGGCGATGAGTTCCGCCACGGGCAGCAGCAGCAATGCGTAAGCGAAGATTCTCGCGGCCTGCATCGATGAAATCCCGCTTGCCACCGTAAAGACCGTCATATGGCCCCATTCTGATGGCTTGTCATAAGCGCTCCCGCGAAAATAAGTGCTCCGACACGCGGTGGAAATCAGCAGCCTGGTGCGGCGAACGGCCCTGGAACGGATTCAGTTGTTCTCGCGGGTACCCTAAGCCGGCGCGTATCGGCGTACTCACCTGACATCAGGTTGGCGCCAAGGTCCCGATGGTCTAAGCTTGTGGCCGCGGCTGAAATGAGGGCGCGGCCTGGAACCGAGATGCCGACCCCCTACATATATCCGGAGCGTAATCCGGGGACCTGATCGAGAGGGCTGCGGTACCAGAGATGACCTCAATCGGCGCCCGCACCGGTCGGTGCAGCCGCCCGCGAAAGCATGCAACACGTGTTCGACATTTATACCATCATTTTTGTGGCGCTCGCGGTTTTCATATTTCTGCGTTTGCGCAGCGTTCTCGGTCAGAGGACCGGCCGCGAGAGGCCGCCCTATGATCCGTATTCCGCGCCCGATCCGGTGCGCAATTCCGCCGGCGACAAGGTCATCCCGCTGCCGCAGCGCACCGGTGAGCCGCCGCGGCCCCCGGACGTGAGCGACCGCCCCGACCGCTATGCCGGGATTGCTGCCGCGAGCTCGGCGGTGGCACGCGGGCTCGATGCCATTATGGCAGCCGACAAGAGCTTTGATGTCAGGCATTTCATCGCGGGTGCGCGAAGCGCCTATGAGATGATCGTGACCGCCTATGCCGAAGGTGACCGGCGCGCGCTTAAGAACTTGTTGGCGCGCGAGGTCTATGACGGCTTTGAAACCGTGATTCGTGAGCGCGAGGCTCGCGGTGAGACCGCCGAAACCCGTTTCGTGTCGATCGATACCACCGACGTCAGCAATGTGGAGATGCGCGGCAGAAGTGCCCAGATCACTCTCCGCTTCGTTTCCCAGCTGGTCTCGGCAACACGCGACCGCAACGGCAACGTCATCGATGGCAGCGCCGACAAGGTTATAAGTGTCACCGACGTTTGGACATTTGCCAGGGACATTACGTCCCGCGACCCCAATTGGAAGCTGGTCGCAACCGAAGCGGGCATCTGACGGCGAGGCGGTCATGCGCAGGCAGCTCCGCGGGTTCCTTGTCGCTTTTACCGCCCTGCCGCTTCTTTGTGCAGCGATCGACACGGCCGAGACGCGCCGTCGCGAGCCGACGCTGATGCGGCGTGCGGACCCCATTCAGGTAAAACTACCTTCCGACCTGCGAATCGATGCTCATCCGGCTGAGGCGCCGGACATCGAGTCCAGTGAAGCGCCCAATGGCGTGGTCGATCCTGGCGTCGAGCCCCTGAAAATTTCGGACGCGGCGCTTGAACCATTGACGTGGGAGGAGATCGACGGCTGGGGCGGCGACGATCACGTTCGCGGATTCGCGACCTTTCAGGCGAGTTGCCGGCCAATTGTGCGCACCAAATCGACCGATCCGCGGCCCATGCGTGCTGCGCTTCGTGAGGTCTGCGTTCGCGCGCTGACGCTGCGCCAGTTCGATGAGGCGGCGGCCCGCAAATTTTTCGAGACGAATTTTCGCCCGACGCGGATACGCAAGCTCGGCGACGCCGCCGGCTTCCTCACCGGTTATTATGAACCGATCGTCGATGGCTCACGGTTCCCGACCCGCGAGTTCAGCGTTCCGCTCTACCGCCGGCCGCCCGACCTCTACGCCGCCGGCGCGACCCGTCCCGACGGGCCGTTCCCGAATAGCGGGGGCGCCTTGCGCAAGACGGTCGAGGGCGATCTCGTGCCATATTACGACCGCGGCGAGATCGAGGACGGCGCTCTCGACGGCCAGCACCTCGAAATCTGTTGGCTGCGCAATGCCACCGATGCCTTGTTCATTCAGATCCAGGGATCGGCTCGGATCCGGCTTGAAGACGGCACACTGCTGCGGGTCAATTACGACGCCCATAATGGCTATCCCTATGTGCCGGTGGGCCGTGTTTTGATCGAACGCAACCTGGTCGCGCGCGAAGAAATGTCGATGCAGCGCATCCGGGAGTGGATGGATGCCAATCCGGAGGACGCCAAGGATGTTCGCCGCCAGAACCGGTCGGTGGTGTTCTTCCGTACCGTTGGCCTGAACGAAACCACCGAGGCGCGCGGCGCCGAAGGCATCCCGCTGTCGCCCGGCCGTTCGATCGCCGTCGACAAGGCGCTGCATGTTTATGGCACGCCGTTTTTCATTCAAGCCGAGTTGCCGCTCGACGGAAGAGCCGCTGTCCCATTCCGTCGCACGATGATTGCGCAGGACACCGGATCGGCCATTGTCGGACCCGCCCGGGCCGATCTTTACTTCGGCGCCGGCGATGAGGCCGGCCGCATCGCGGGACGCATTCGCAATGCCGGCCGTTTCGTGATGTTGCTGCCGCGCGAGCTCGACCTCATCGAGGCCGGTGCCCATATGCCGCTGCCGCGGCCACCTCCGGGACCGGTGCCGTTGCCTCCAGAGTCGCCAATCCGGATCGCCAAGGCGAAAGCCGAAGCCGAGTTGGGGCTGCTCGCCCGCTGGCGGCGGTACTGGCATGGACACTCCCGATGAACGGTGTAGCTCCCCGATACCCCTTACGCCGCGTCGGCATCCGCCGACTGACCGCTGAAGAGGAGCAGCTTTGGACATTGGTGGCGCGCACGGCAAAACCGCTGCGGCCCCTCGCACTTGCGGCACCGCATCGGCGTTCGGCCGCAGAGCCAGCTCACTCAGTCAGGCAAAACCCGGCCGAAAACCATACGCTCCCGGTCTCACGGCCACGCGCGCCGCAACCTGCGCTTGCGATCGGCCGGCGGGAAAAGCTCGACGTGGCCCGGGGCCGCATCGGCATCGACGATCGGCTCGATCTTCACGGCATGACTCAGGCTGAGGCCTATCGGGCGCTGCTGCACTTTGTCCGCCGCTGCCAGGCAGGCGGGGCCAAGTTCGTTCTCGTGATTACCGGGAAAGGTGCGCCGAACGCTTCCCCTGGCACGCGCGGCGTCTTGCGGCGTCAGGTCCCGCTGTGGCTGGAACTGCCGGAATTTCGCAATAGCGTTCTTGGTTTCGATGCCGCGCATTTGGGCCATGGCGGCGATGGCGCACTCTATGTGCGGCTGCGCCGGCTGCGTGGGTGACTTGTCCGTTCGGGGCCGCCGCCTGATCTCCCGGAATGCGCCGGTCTGAAACAACTGCAAATCGCGCAATCGAGACCGCGTCAAGCGAGGCCACCGGCTCACTCGGACGCAACTTCGTTCCGCTGCTCCCGGACTTGTGGTACATTCCAGTTTCCGGCGACGACGCGAACCCCTGGGCGACAAGGATTGCGTATGTGACGACCGGAGGTTCGAACGACCAGTCAAGGGTCATCGCCATGGCAAAAGGTCAGCAGAGAAGCCCCAAGGAGAAAAAGAAGCCGAAGGCGGAATGGAACAAGAAGAAGAAGGGGGGTCCTGTACCGGTTTCCTCCTCCACCGTCGCGGCGCAGAACCCGCTCGGCAAAAAGGGATGACCTTTAAAGGCCCGAAAGCAGCCCGCGGGAGTGTACTGCGGGAGACGATCCGCTGGACTTACATTCAGTGGCCGGCACTTCGGGCCATCATCACCTGACCGAATACAATTTCAAACGCACCCCTCACACTGGGCGTTTCTCATCCTCGGCGCGCCGGATTGGCCATCGCCGTCACGTATTCATGGACTCGAAGAATTCGCCGTTGTTCTTCGTGTTCCGCAGCTTGTCGAGAAGAAAATCGATCGCGTCCATCGTGCCCATCGGGTTGAGGATGCGGCGCAGCACGTACATTTTCTTGAGCAGGTCCGACGGGGTCAGCAGTTCTTCCTTGCGGGTGCCGGAGCGGGTGATGTCGATCGCCGGGAAAGTGCGCTTGTCTGCGACCTTGCGGTCGAGGATCAGTTCGGAATTGCCGGTGCCCTTGAATTCCTCGAAGATCACTTCGTCCATCCGGCTCCCAGTGTCGATGAGCGCGGTGGCAATGATGGTGAGCGAACCGCCTTCCTCGATATTGCGGGCGGCGCCGAAGAAGCGCTTGGGCCGCTGTAAGGCGTTGGCATCGACGCCGCCGGTCAGCACCTTCCCAGACGACGGTACCACGGTGTTATAGGCGCGGCCGAGCCGCGTAATCGAGTCGAGTAGGATCACGACATCACGGCCATGTTCCACCAAACGCTTCGCCTTCTCGATCACCATTTCGGCGACCTGGACATGGCGTTGGGCCGGCTCATCGAAAGTCGACGAGATGACCTCGCCTTTGACCGACCGCTGCATGTCGGTGACTTCTTCGGGTCGTTCATCGATTAGCAGTACGATCAGGTAGCATTCCGGGTGATTGGCCGTGATCGCGTGAGCAATGTTTTGCAGCAGCACCGTCTTGCCAGTCCGTGGCGGCGACACGATCAACGCGCGCTGCCCCTTGCCAATCGGTGCGACGATGTCGATGACACGAGGGGATAAGTCCTTCTTGGTTGCGTCCTCGTGCTCCATCCGAAGCCGTTCGTCCGGGTAGAGCGGTGTCAAATTGTCGAAATTGATTTTGTGCCGCGCCTTTTCCGGGAC
This sequence comes from uncultured Alphaproteobacteria bacterium, assembly GCA_963844635.1. Lineage (GTDB taxonomy): Bacteria > Pseudomonadota > Alphaproteobacteria > Rhizobiales > Xanthobacteraceae > JAJPKK01. The sequence goes on along the minus strand of CAWJPD010000002.1, from coordinate 319,705 downwards.
TTCGAAGTTGATCGTATTGACCTTGAGCAGCGCGAAATACCGCTCCCCCTCCTTGGGGCTGCGGATTTCACCTTCGATGGTGTCGCCGGTACGCAGTCCGAAGCGCCGGATTTGAGACGGAGATACGTAGATGTCGTCCGGTCCAGGCAGGTAGTTGGCTTCGGGCGCCCGCAGAAAGCCGAAGCCGTCTTGGAGCACTTCGACGACACCCTCGCCGATGATGTCGATGTCCTTTGTCGCAAGTTGTTTGAGGATCGCAAACATCAACTCCTGCTTGCGCATGGTCGATGCGTTCTCGACGCTATGTTCTTCTGCAAAGCCAAGCAGTTCGACCGGGGATTTGGTTTTAAGGTCTTGGAGTTTCATTTCCCGCATGCGGGTATTCCTGTGAACGATCGATGCAATATCGATCGCGATGGAAGGGGGGAGGCCCGCAGGTCATTGGCGAAATGGCTTCGCCTCTAAAGTGATGCCGCGGGGTGGCCGCCGTCGACATCTGCCTGCGTTTGGTGAGATGCAATTAACATAAGCAAACTTCGCCGAACACGCAAGGGTTCCCGTTGTTCCGAACTTTTTTATGGATCAAAACGGCTTGATGATCACAAGAAGCACGATGCCGATCATCAGGACCGCCGGAACCTCGTTGATGAACCGATAGAAGCGCTGACTGTGCTGATTGCGGTCGGCAGCGAAGTCGGCGGTCCACCGCGCCAGCATGCCGTGCTCGGTAGAAAGCGCGAGAACGAGCAGCACTTTGAGTTGCAGCCAGTGCCAATTGTACCAGCCGCCGTCATAGGCGAGCCACAGGCCGAGCGCCCAGCTCGCGACCATCGCGGGATTGGTGATTCCCCGCAATAGCCGCCGCTCCATGACCTTGAATGTCTCCGATTGTTGCGATCCCGGCGCCGCTTCGCAGTGGTAAACAAAAAGTCGCGGCAGATAGAGCATGCCCGCCATCCAGGCGATGATCGCCATGACATGGAAAGCTTTGAGGTAAAGATAGAGGCCGCTTGGGCGCCAAAAGACAAGCCCGGCGACCAAGATGATAACAGCAAAGACGCCGGTCAGGGCCCTGACCCAGCGACCTCGCCTCTGCGCGTTCATGTCGCCTCGTCACCCATGCGAGGCACGAATTCGCGATAGCATCCGCTCGACATGCGCAAGTGGCGTATCCGGCAGGATACCGTGCCCGAGATTGAAGATGAACGGCTTGCCGGTGAACGCTTCCAGGACCGCATCGACCTCCCGGTCGAGCGCACTCCCGCCCGCGAGCAGAGCCAATGGGTCGGCATTGCCCTGGATAGGGATGCGGCTCTGGATGTCGTTGCGCACAAAATTGCGGTCCACCATCCAGTCAAGCCCCACGGCGTCGACGCCCGCCTCCTTGACATAGCGCCGCAGTGACATCCCGGCGCCGCGCGGGAAGCCTATAAAGCGTGCCGAAGGCACGTTCTGTCGCACTCCGGCTACGATCCGTGCGATCGGCGCGATGCACCAGCGATCGAATTGAAGCGGTCCGAGAATACCGGCCCAGCTGTCGAAGAGCTGCACAGCATCGACCCCAGCCCGGAACTGTTGCGTCAGGTACGCAATCGATGCTTGCACCAGCCGCTCAATCAGCGAGGCGAAGCCGTCCGGGTCCCGATAGGCGAATAGCCGGGCCGGGGCCTGGTCTTCCGTGCCGTGTCCCGCGACCATATACGTTGCGACTGTCCACGGTGCTCCACAAAAACCGAGCAGCGCCACGCTGGGCGGAAGCGCTTTGCGAACCAGCCGGATGGTCACGAACACCGGTTCGAGTTTTTCGAGATCGACCTCGCTCGCCAGCGCCGAGAGGCCTGCCGTCTCGATGGCTGGTGCAAGGCGCGGCCCTTCGCCGGCTTCAAAGCTGACCGCTTGGCCGAGCGCGTGCGGGATAACCAGAATGTCCGAAAACAGAATGGCAGCGTCGAAGCCGAAGCGCCGGATCGGCTGCAATGTGACTTCGGCTGCAAGTTCCGGGGTAAAGCACAGATCGAGAAATGCGGGAACCTTCGCCCTGATCTGGCGGTACTCGGGAAGGTATCGTCCAGCCTGCCGCATCAGCCAAACGGGAGGCGGTGTCGTTTCGTTGCCGGCAAGAACCCTTGAGATCAATGACGTTTGTTCCGGCATCCCCTGAACCGCTTTCGCTATAAACAAAGAATTTGAATCTTTTTGATGTTTTTGTTGGGCATGGGATTGCGTTGATGAATTGTTAATCACCTTGATGCCTCGCGATCCTCACAGTGCGTTGCCGTGAAGCTGACCCTTGGTCAAGTCTCTTGGCTGCGGAATTGCCATGAGCAGCAAACGCTTGCGATGTCCTATCCACACACGATGGTGGACTGCCGGAATTTTATCAACAACGGTGGAAAACGATCGCAGGCAAAGCTAGCCGTGTGAGCATGTGGATCGCGTTCGCCACCCCTGCCGGGCAGCGCTTGCCGCCGGGTCGCAGACGTGGCTTTGTCTGAAATTGTTCACAGCCGCTCCACTATCGGCATATGACCTTGCGCAATTCGAGCTTCTTCCACCTTCATCTCGTCTCGGATTCCACCGGCGAGACCCTGATCACCGTTGCTCGGGCGGCGTCGGCACAATACGTCAATGCCGTTCCGGTGGAGCATGTCTACCCAGCGGTTCGCACTAGGCGCCAGCTTGATCGCGTCCTCGCCTCGATCGAGGACTCGCCGGGTGTCGTGCTTTATACCCTGCTGGACCGAGACCTGATCGAGCTGCTCGAGGCGCGATGCCGCGAACTCGGTCTGCCGGGCCTGTCGGTCCTCGGTCCGGTGCTCAGCCTGTTCCAAGCCTATCTCGGTGCCGAGTTCGACCGATAAGGTCGGCGCCCAGCACATGCTCAATGCCGAGTATTTCAAACGCATCGATGCCCTTAACTACTCGATGATGCATGATGACGGGCAGCTCGCCGATGAGCTGGAAAGCGCCGATGTCGTCTTGCTGGGCGTCTCGCGCACGTCAAAGACGCCGACCTCGATCTATCTCGCCAATCGCGGCGTCAAGACCGCGAACGTGCCGCTGGTGCCCGGGGTACCGCTTCCCTCCCAACTCGAGTCGATTCGGCATCCGTTGGTGGTCGGATTGCTCGCAAGTCCCGAGCGGATTGTGCAGATAAGGCAAAATCGCCTGCTCGGTCTGAACGCGCAGCGCCACGACGACCAATATATCGATCGTCAGGCGGTAGCAGAGGAAGTCGCGTTTTCGCGTCGACTGTGCCAGAAGCACAATTGGCCACTGATAGACGTGACCCGGCGCTCGATTGAAGAAACCGCGTCGGCCATTATGGCGCTGCTCGCGGAGCGGCGGCGGTTGCCGGTCGAATGACGATGGGCTTATGGCGGGCTGCGGAATCCATTGTGCTGGCTTCGCGCAGCGCGCCTCGCCGCATGATGCTGCAGAACGCTGGCATTCCGGTCGAGGTCGATGTGCCGGATCTCGACGAGCGGAAGCTGGAAGCCCGTGCGGGGCCGCTCGATCCTGCAGCGGCGGCACTCTTTCTCGCGGGCGAGAAGGCAAGCGCCGTCGCCCGGCGGCATCCCGACCGGCTTGTCATCGGTGCCGACCAGACCTTGTCGCTCGCGCAAGGCCGTTTCGACAAGCCGAATGATCGCGATGCGGCGCGGCATCAGCTTGCGGCGCTGTCGGGAATGACGCATCGGCTGCACGCGGCGGTAGCGGTGGCGTGCAACGAGCGGCTGCTGTTCCGCCATGTCGAAGATGCGGCGCTGACGATGCGCATCCTGTCACCGACTTTTCTTGAAGCGTATCTGGATGCCGCCGGTGATGCCGTACTTGCCAGCGTCGGCTGCTATCAGCTGGAGCGGCTCGGCGTTCACTTGTTCGAACGCGTCGACGGAGACCATTTCACGATTTAGGGCTTGCCACTGCTGCCATTGCTCGCCTTTCTGAGGCGGCATGGCGCTCTCGCGGAATAATCACAATCGGATATGGTAGGCCGCTGCCGCGGTTTAGCGCATGATCCCGTAAAGTTGCAGACTTTTCGGACAAGATCATGCGCAAAATCACCGCGCACCCGTCGTCGAGCGCAGTCCGCGACGGATGCGCAAAGCAAATGATAATCGAGCGGGAGGCGGTTCAAGCTGAACGATCGTCTTGGGATCATGGTCCATGCTGATCATCGGCCTCACCGGCTCGCTTGCCATGGGAAAATCCACCGTGGCGCAATTTTTTGGCGAGGCCGGCGTGCCGGTCCACGACGCCGACGTTGCCGTGCATCACCTTTACGCGGGTGAAGCGGCGCCCGCGCTCGAAGCCGCGTTCCCCGGAACGACTGATGGTCGAGTCGTCGACCGCGACGCGCTCGCGAGGCGCGTTCTCGGCGACGACGCGGCACTTCGGCGCCTGGAAGCCATCGTTCACCCGCTGGTCAGGCGCGAAGAGGAGCGGTTCCTTGCAGCGGCCGACCAATCGGGCGCGTCGATGGCCGTACTCGACATTCCGCTGCTGTTCGAGACCGGCAGCGAGCAGCGCGTCGATGCGGTCATCGTCGTGTCGGCGCCGGCCGAGATTTCAGCGCGAGCGGGCCTTTCGCCGCAGCGGCATGACCGAAGAGAAATTTCAAGCTTTGCTTGCAAAACAGGTGCCCGATGCGGAGAAACGCCGGCGCGCTGATTTTGTCGTGGATACGTCCGGCAGCTTCGATTCCACCCGGGCCCAGGTCCATGCCATTCTGCGCGCGGTGGCAGAGTTGCCGATTCGCCGCCGGTGCCATCCTGCTTGAGCTTGGTAACTGCTGCTGCCGCCTCTGGACGCTGGACGTAAAGCTGCGATGCGGGAAATCGTTTTCGATACGGAAACGACCGGCTTGGATCCCTACCAGGGTCATCGGCTGGTCGAAATTGGCTGCATCGAGATCGTCAACCGGTTTCCAACCGGCCAGACCTTCCATCGCTACGTCAATCCGGAACGCGAGGTGCCGGAAGAGGCGTTTGCGGTCCACGGCCTCTCCTACGAATTCCTCAAGGCTCACCCCGCCTTTTGCGAGATCGCGAGTGATCTCCTGGACTTCGTTGGGGACGCGGCGCTCGTCGCGCATAACGCGACCTTCGATCTTGCTTTTGTCAATGCCGAGCTTGAGCGCGCGAACAGGCCAAATCTTCCGCGTGACCGGCTGGTCGACACGTTGCTGTTGGCGCGACGCAAGTTCCCGGGCAGTCCGAATTGGCTCGACGATCTGTGTCTTCGTCTCGGTATCGACAATAGCCGCCGGACCAGGCACGGCGCCCTGCTCGATGCCGAGCTCTTGGCGGAGGTCTATCTCGAACTGATCGATGCCCGCCAGGCGCAGCTCGGCTTCGTTGTTGCCGCGACGACCCTGGTGACATCGGCCCTGTCCGTTGCCGCTGCACCCCGGCGGCCGCTGCCGCTCGCGCCGCGCCTTACCGATCGCGAGCGCGTGGCACACCGTCTCCTGATCGGCGAGATCGGGGCGAAAGCGATCTGGAACGATTACCTCGATGCGGCGACCGAGATCGCCGCGAGTCTCCAGGCGGCCCGTCCGTCTGCACCGATCGCGGCTGCCGGCTGACGCCGATCAAGGTCCGATGGGTATCACGATCGGCAGTTCCGGTCGGCAATCCGGCAGTCGTCACTCCGCGGCGCGCTTTGCGGCGACGATCTGGTCGGCGGTCTTACCGGTCAGTTCCGCCATATGATCGAACTTGTAGGTAAAGCTGCCGACGCCCGCCGTCGCCGATCGCACCTCGATGATGAGGTCGCCGATTTCGGTTTCCGGCATCATCGCGCGAACCACATCCCAGCCTTCCCAACCCTCGCGGGTGTCGAAGCCTAGTATCTGACCGCGCCGGCCGGACAGGATGGCGTTGATCTTGGCCGACGCTTCCGACGGACAGGCGATCTCGACGAGGTGGATCGGCTCCAGCAGTACCGGCTGGCATTGCGGCAATGCCTCGGTGACACCGATGCGTCCGGCGATGCGGAATGCCATGTCGGACGAATCGACCGCGTGATAGGAACCGTCGACCAGCGTCACCGAAATGTCCACGACCGGAAAGCCGAGCGGCCCCTGCTTGAGGGCGTCGATCACGCCTTCTTCGACGGAGGGGATGTAGTTGCGGGGAACCACGCCGCCCGTGATCTTCTCTTCGAACACGAAGCCGGCATTGCGCGGCTGCGGCTTGATATCGAGAACGACATCGCCGAATTGACCGTGGCCGCCGGACTGCTTCTTGTGACGGCCGCGCTGCTGGATGGGACGCTTGACGGTTTCGCGATAGCCGACGGTGGGTCGACGGCGCTCGATGGCAATGCCGAAACGTTCGGCGAGCCGTTCGGTGGCAACGCGCAAATGCATTTCGCCCTGGCCCCAGACGACGACTTCGTGGGTCTCGGGATTGTGCACCACCGTGAGCGAGGGGTCTTCTTCGAGCAGCTTGGTCAGGGCGAGGCCGAGCTTCACGTCATCCTTGCGTTCCTTGGCCGAGATCGCGATGGCGAGCACGCCTGGATAAGGCTTCACCTCGGCGACCGCAGCGTGAGCCTGCTTGCCGGACGACAGCGTATCTCCTGTCCGTGCTCCATCAAGTTTGCCGAGTGCCACGGTTTCGCCGGCGCTCGCGGCGCCACGCTTTTCCGTCGACTGTCCGAGTTGCTTGAACACGCCCGACACGCGACCCGCTTCGGTGGCCGGCGAACTCAATGTGACGCCGTCGCCGACCGGGCCGGCGAGCACCCGCGCGACCGAGAGTTTGCCGCCATGAGTGGTGTGATAGGTCTTCAACACAATGGCGACGGCCTCGCCGCTGCTCTTGACGCCAAGCCGCTGGGCCGTCGCTTCCACGCCCGGCAATTCATGACGCAGTGCCTTCATCAGTCGCAGCACGCCGCTGCTGCGGGTCGCGATGCCGATCAGCACCGGGCAAACCAGACCGTCGCGGAATTCCCGCCTCAAGTCCTCGAAAACACGATCGGGAGGGGGTGCTTCATCCGCGAGCAGCTGCTCCATCAACGCGTCATCGTGATCGGCGAGTGTCTCCAGCATGGAGAAGCGGGCGGCCTTCTCGGTCTCGAGGTCGTTGCCTTCGAGCTTGATCAGCTCGGAAGGTCCCTGCTCCCTGTAGGCATAGGCGCGTTCCAGGGCGAGATCGACAAAGCCGGTCACGCCATTGGTTTGCGAGAGCGGGATCTGGCGCAGCAGCAGCGGTGCGCGCGAGGCAGGCTGAAGCAGCTTGATGCTGTCGCGCACCTGCGTCTCGGTCTTGTCAATCTTGTTGAGGAAAAGGATCCGAGGAACCTTGTGTTCTTCAAGCTCGCGCATGATGAGCTGAAGCTGGGCCACTTTGCGGTCGTCGGCTTCGCACACGACGATTGCAGCATCGACGGCCGGCAGTGCGGCGCGCATGTCGTGAACGAATTCGACCGAACCCGGGCAGTCCAGGAAAGTATAGTCATCCCCCATGAAATTCGCGGTCGCGACGGTTATCTCGACGCTCATCTTGTGATGGCGCGCCTCCGGGCTGGCGTCGCCGACGGTCGTCCCGGCTTCGACGGTGCCCTGGCGTTGGATTGCGCCGGTGCGCGCGAGAATCGCTTCGAGCAGCGTGGTCTTGCCGCTTTGAAACGGACCGACCAGTGCAATGCATCTAGGACCTCTCGGGCCGCCGTCCTTGTCCGCCATCACTGCCTCCCGCGATGTTGTGTTCGAGCTCCCGCCCTTGATGGTCCATCGTTTCAGGCCGATGGGGGGATTGGCAAGGGCGCATTTTGACCGTTTGCGACCGCCTTCGAGCGCGATTTCCTTTGCCCATCCGTTGCACGGAGACCGGCAATCGCCGCAAGCCAGCCCTCGACCGAAGCCCGCGGCGTACCTACATAGGGTCACGCACATTGGAGTTTAAAATGTCCATTCGCCCGGTCAAACGGATCGTCACCTCGATGCCGACCATTGAAGGTGCCGGCGTCAAACTCAACCGCGCCTTCGGGTTCGGCGCGACCGACGATTTCGATCCGTTCCTGCTGCTCGACGATTTTCGCAACGATCGGCCCGACGACTATCGCGCCGGCTTTCCGTGGCATCCGCATCGCGGCATCGAGACCATCACCTACGTGCTGGCCGGGACCGTCGAGCACGCCGACAGCCTTGGCAACAAGGGCAACCTTGGCGCCGGCGACGTGCAGTGGATGACGGCCGGCAGCGAAATCATGCATCAGGAAATGCCGCAGGGCGACGCGCGTGGCCGCATGCATGGCTTCCAGCTATGGGCGAACCTGCCTTCGCAGCTCAAGATGACCGCGCCGCGCTATCAGGACATTCCTGCCGCGGAAATTCCTGCCCTTGTCGAAGATGACGGCACCATCGTGCGAATCGTCTGCGGCGCGTTGTGGGGCAAGCGAGGTCCCGTCGACGGCACGGCTGCGGAGCCCCGCTATTTCGATATTTCTGTGCCGCCCGGAAAACGCAAGACGCTGCCGATTGAGACGGAGCGGCACGCTTTCGCCTATGTTTTTGACGGCGCTGGCACCTTTGGCGGCGCCTCGGACGCGTTCGGCGTTTTAACGGAACGGGAATCCGCGAGCGGGGAAACCTTGGTACGGGAGCGCACCGGAAACCGGTCTCTCGTGCTGTTCGACCGTGGTGACGAGGTGACGGTCCAGGCTGGCGAGGAGGGCATCCGCTTCCTGCTGGTATCCGGTCGACCCATCCGTGAGCCGGTCGCCTGGTACGGGCCGATCGTGATGAACACCAAGGCCGAACTTGTGCAGGCCGTGAACGAACTCAACAACGGCACCTTCATCCGGCATCAATGATGGATGATTGGCCGAAGGGTCTTTCACGTCGTAGGTCCGTAGGATGGGTTGAGTTCTTGCAAATCCGATCCTTTATCGGTCTCGATGGATTTCGCTTTCGCTCAACCCATCCTACGCGTCGCCCAATCAATCGGTTCACGTATAAAAACGTCAGCGCTGCACGCGGACCGTGAGCAGCGCGATGTTTGCATCGTAATCGAACTCGCTCATGGTCGAGCGCAACCATTCATGACGGTACTCGCCCCTGACCTGGACGGATCGGGACATCCGGTAAATCAGCGAGGCTCCGGCCACGTAGCGCTTATCGAAACGGTCGATGCCAACGTAATTATCGGTTCCGTAGCCCAGTTTAAGGGCACCCGTCAGCCAGCGGCGGAAATCATGGTCAAGCTCGAAGCCGATGTTATGGGTCAGAACTCCCGAGGCACCAGGCACGATAAGTTCGCCGGTGAGTGTTGTTGCGACGAATTTGAGGCTGGTCAGCGAGGTCGCCGCGTAGGCGAGTGAGGCATCAAGGGTTGGACCCTTGACGGTGGGCAGCGTCGGATCCTTGTAGGTCCGCTCCGTCTCGCCGACTGCGACGGTGCCGGTGAGTCGACCGGACAAATCGACGGTTGTACCAACCTTGACGCTGGTACCGACGGAATCGCGGTTGACCCCGGTACGGTCGATCGGAAGATCGTACACCCGTGTGTCGATATCTCCTTCGACGTATGGTCGGACACCGGGGAAGAGGTCGTAGCTGCCCCGCACAACCTCGCCATACTGATCGAAATTGCGATCAGCATTGCTGGAAGTCGTGTCGTCGGTCAGCGAAGACGGCTCCCACAGGCTGCGGTCGAAGGTGGTTTTTTCCGAAATCTGGAAACGGTCGAAATCATGCTCATAGCCGAGCGTGGTGCCAAATGTGGTGACGAGGGGAAGCGATTTCAGCCCGGCCTCGATATTCGGACTTCCGGGATTATCGGTTCCAATCAAAAACCGGGTCTCGATACCGATCCGGTCGGACCCAGACACGTCGATGCGCCCATCCACCCGCAAGTCGAGACTGGGCCGGTCAAGCGAAACGACCTCCGAAATCGGGAAATGAGGAGCCGTAGGCGGTGTAGCTGCCGTGAATGTCGGCATCGAGCGCGTGCCGCTCCCAATCGGATCTGACCGTAACTTCTGGCGCCACGACAAATTCCGACGATCCTTGTGGCGGCATCATGTGTTGAGGATTTGAGTCGTACCCGCCCGTGAGTTCGATCGCCGGTTTGATCAGGAACGCGCCTTCCCGCAACCCGAGGGGATCGTACGGGGCCAAGTCGACGACCACTGGCCGCGGCAACGGCAGGATTGGCGATGGCGCCAAGGGGACGGCGGTCGGCGGCGGCGAAGGGATGATGGGGGATGGCTCGGGCGCAAGCGGCGGGTCGATCCGCGGCGCGCCCCGCCGGACCAGCTGCCGAATGGCCCGCCGGCCGGAAGCTCGGGGACTGGTACCGGACGGCGGAGCATTCGGAATGGTGGAGATCGGTTCACCGTAGGCGAGGGCCTTCGTGATGGCTTTGCGCTTCGACGGTCCGAGTGACACGAAACCGGTCGTGCCGGCGCCAAAGCCGGGTGGGTTGCCATAGGTAGGGGGAGCGAATGGGTCCGGCTCCATGCCAAGCGTCAGCGGCACCGAATCGTTATCGGAGATGCCCGGTGGGAACGGCCGCAGAATGCCCGCGCTTGGTTGACCGAGTGTCTGCCCGGCGATCGGAAATGCCGAGGCGAGAAGCGACGCGCCGGCTCCAGCAACCGCAGCCAAACAGGAGTTGCCGAGGCGGTGCACAGATGAAATCCTCGACGCCAGCCAGTCGCCGGGCCGGCCGCACAGCGGGTTGGTTAAGGGAAATAAAATGGTTATGGTTAACGGGGCATTGATGCCGGCCAAGGTTGATGAGGGGTTGCCGGTCTTGCTTCCGCTTACTCTTTCTCTGCCGCTGAAGCGCAGAGGTTTGCCCCTTAGGCGTTGGCGGGGAGCGGGAGCGGGTGGGAGGGCGGGAGGCCCGACCCGGTGAGGGGGAGGCAGCACCGATGGATCATTCTTCTGCGATCCCGTGTACGAGCCCGGAGCGATCATTGAGCGAGCAGGATGAGGCGCTCACGGCTTGTGCTCGGCGCACCCTCGAGGTGGAGGGCGCCGGCATCGCTGCCCTCGGCACGGCGATTGGAAATGAGCTCGGCCCGGCCTTTACGGCGGCGATCCGCGCCATCAAGGCGGCGCACGGCCGGGTCATCATCAGCGGCATGGGCAAATCCGGCCATATCGGCCACAAGATTGCGGCCACGCTCTCCTCGACCGGGACGCCGGCCTTCTTCGTGCATCCCGCCGAGGCCAGCCATGGCGATCTGGGCGGCATCACGCGCGAGGATGTCATTGTCGCGCTCTCGTGGTCGGGCGAGACCGCGGAACTGAAAAACCTGATCGATTATTCACGCCGTTTCCGCATCCCGCTGATCGCCGTCACCGCCGATGGCGCGAGCACGCTCGGAGCGGCTGCTGACATTGTCCTCGCATTGCCGCAGGCGCGGGAGGCATGCCCGCATAATCTCGCGCCCACCACATCGTCGCTGATGCAGCTTGCGCTTGGCGACGCGCTCGCCATTGCACTGCTGGAGAGCCGTGGCTTCACGGCGCTCGATTTTCGCAACCTGCACCCGGGTGGGCGCCTCGGCGCGCTGCTCACCTTCGTCCGCGACCTGATGCATACCGGGGACCAGGTGCCGGTCACAGCCATAGGCACGAGGATGTCGGATGCAATCGTCGAAATGTCGGCCAAGGGGTTCGGCTGCGTCGGCGTTGCCGACCACTCTGGCCTCCTCATCGGCATCATCACCGACGGCGATCTGCGCCGTCACATGCGGCCCGACCTGCTCGACGCTGCAGTCGAAACCGTGATGACGCGGGCGCCCACCACGGTGCGTCCGGACCAGCTCGCCAGCGAGGCGCTGGAAATCCTGAACTCGCGGCAGCGCACGGTGTTGTTCGTGGTCGAAGCCGAGCGCACGCTCGGGATCGTGCATATGCACGACCTGTTGCGGGCTGGGATTGCCTGACCCAACTCATTTCCGGCTGAGCGGAGCGGTAAAGACACCCAGCGACGCGGGTCTAAGAGCATGATGCCGAAAAGTTGCAGACTTTTCGGACAAACATTATGCTCAAATCAAAGAGATGCGAGGGGGAGGCGATTCAAACTGAACGCATCCCGCTCTAAGGCTCGGCGGCGCCGACCGGCTCCGGGGTCCTGACTACATGCAAGGTGGCGCCGTCGACGCCGGTGACCTTGACGCGGCTGCCGGCGGGAATGTCGACGCCGGAGATGCGCCAGACCGTATCCCCGATGCCGAGCGTCCCGAAGCCGTCGACGATCGGTTTTTCGAGGGTGAAGACGCGGCCGACAAAGGCATGCGCCCGGCGATTCAGGAATGGCTCGTCCGTAGGCGTTTCGACCTTCATCGCCAGGCGTCGCCACAGCGGAATGGCGGCGATTGAGAGCACTGCGAATGCGACGAACTGGGTTTGCCAGGGCCAATCCACCAGCAGCGAAACGATCCCGACCACCAGAGCGGCAAGGCCTAGCCACAGCATGAAGGCTCCGGGCGCCAAAATTTCGAGGATCAACAGCAGGCCGCCCGCGATGATCCAGCCCCAGTCGCCGACGGATTCGATGAAGTCGAGCATCGGCGGCGCCCCTTCAATGTGCCTTGGCGCTCGGGTCGACGACGGCGGGCACCGGTGGAGCGGCAATCCCGGCAGGACCGGCCGCAACCCGCGGCACCGAACCGCCGGATGCGGCACCGGCTCCCCTCATTCCGCCGGAATGGCCGGCACCGCCGCCTCCGCCCGATCCGCCGAAGGTGTCTCTTGCGATCTCTGCTATGCCGGCGAGCGAGCCGATCACGCCGGTCACCTCGATCGGGAGCATCAGCACCTTCTGGTTCGGCGAGCGGGCGATTTCGGTCAGGGCGCGCAGATATTTGTCGGCCACGAAATAATTGATCGAAGTCACGTCGCCGTTCGCAATGGCCCGGCTCACCACCTCCGTGGCCTGGGCCTCCGCCTGCGCACTGCGCTCACGCGCTTCGGCGTCGCGAAACGCCGCTTCGCGGCGCCCCTCGGCTTCCAGAATCTGCGCCTGCTTGGCGCCTTCCGCGCGGAGGATCGCGGACTGGCGCTGGCCTTCGGCGGTGAGGATTTCGGCGCGCTTGTCGCGTTCGGCCTTCATCTGGCGCCCCATCGACTGGATGAGGTCGGCCGGCGGCACGATGTCCTTGATCTCGATGCGGTTCACCTTGACGCCCCAGGGCGCCACCGCGGCATCGACCACGCGCAGCAACCGCTCATTGATCTCGTCGCGATGCGAGAGCATCTGGTCGAGGTCCATCGCGCCCATCACCGAGCGGATATTCGTCATGGTGAGCTTGACGATCGCCGACTCGAGCGAAGCGACTTCGTAGCTCGCCTTGGCCGCGTCAAAAACCTGAAAGAAGGCGATGCAGTCGACGGTCACGGTGGCGTTGTCACGGGTGATCACCTCCTGCTTGGGAACGTCGATCACCTGCTCCATGATGTTCATCTTGCGGCCGATGCGGTCGACGAACGGGACGATCAGGTTCAGTCCTGGCGGCAGCGTGCGCGTATAGCGCCCGAAGCGCTCGACCGTCCAACTGTAGCCCTGCGATACCGTCTTCACGCCGAGAAAGACCGTCAGCACCGCCAGGAAGACGATGACGAAGACGACAACTTCATAGCCGCCGAACATTCTTCAAGCCTCTCTCGGAGCGGCACCAGGTCGCCGCTCCTCCGGCATCATGAAACCACAAATATCCTGAGGATCAGTTTCAGCTATAAGTCGCGGCAACGCATCCTTCGGTTCGACGGCGGCCGATAAAGGGCAGCCTTCTGTTCCGGCATTGACGCTTAACTCCCTCCAACTGTCATCGCCCGGCGGCGGGGTCCCCATCGTTTGGCCACGACGGTGTCGTATCAATCACCCGTCTGCCATGACGGCCAAACGATGGGGTGCCCCTGGACCGGGCGATCCAGTAACCACCAGAGTGGCGTTTGAAAGTATCATTGCCAGTGCGACTCACGGGGTTGGATGCCCCGCTTAAAGCGGGGCATGACATTCGATGGGGATCAAATGTCAGAGTCAGATCGCTAAATCCAGCCTTGCAGTTCGCGCTGCACCGCGGAGGAGATCACCCGCATGCCGGCATCGCTGTCGTTCAGGCAAGGAATGGCGGCGAAATTCTTGCCGCCGGCATGGTAAAAATACTCCGCATTCTCACCCGCGATCTCTTCCAGCGTTTCCAGGCAATCGGCGGCAAAGCCAGGCGTGAGAATGGCGACATTGTTGACGCCGCGCGAGGGCAGGACCGTCATGGTGGCGTCGGTATAGGGCTTGAGCCATTCGGCGCGGCCAAACCGCGATTGGAACGTCATCATCAGCCGGTTTTCATCGAGGTTCAGCCGTTCGCGCAGCAGGCGCGTGGTCTTGGCGCAATGGCAGAAATAGGGGTCGCCCTTGTCGAAATAATCCTTGGGGATGCCGTGGAAGGAGGCGATGATGACGTCGGGCGTGAATCCAACCGAGGCCAGCCCCGTTTGCAGCGACTCCGCGAGTGCGTCGATGTAGACCGGATCATCGTAATACGGCGGAGCGATGCGGACCGCAGGCTGCCAGCGCATTTTCATCAAAACGCGAAAAACTTCGTCGCAGACTGTCGCGCTGGTGGCCGCCGCATATTGCGGATAGAGCGGCACCACGAGAATGCGATCGCAGCCGCGTGCCGTCAGCCCGCCGATTCGCTCCGCAATTGATGGATTGCCATAGCGCATCGCCCAGTCGATGACGATCGGCCTGCCGTATGGCGCGGACTTGGCGAGAGCGCGCTCAAGTTTTTCCGCCTGCGAGCGCGTGATGGTCTTTAATGGCGACTCATTGGCCTCCCGGTTCCAGATTTTCTCGTAATCGAGGCCTTTGCGGCGCGGGCGCCGCGGCAGAATGATCGCGTGCAGCACAAACTTCCACAGCAGCGTGTCTTCCTCGATGACGCGCTTGTCCTGCAGGAACTCGCGCAAATAGCGCCGCACCGAGCGGGCATCGGTCGCATCGGGGGTGCCGAGATTTACCAGGAGGACACCGGCGGCGCCGGACGGGGCCTTCGGATGCTCAGCCGGCCGCGGCGAGATCGTTGGCCGATCCGCTGCCGCGATCTCGTTCACGAAGATTTCGTTCATGCCTCATTCTACCGAGCCGGCGCTCAAAAATCACACCACCGGTTTGAGTTCCAGACCGGCAAAGGTGACGCAGGCTGCGGCCGAACACTGGTTTTCTCCACCGATTGTCATCGTCCGCGCAAGCGGACGATTCAGTAACCCCAGTGTCGTGGTTGGTGCATCGATTGATTACGCGGTGGTTACCGGATGCCCCGCTTTCGCGGAGCATGACAGCGGTGATTTACCTGTTGAGCGACGCCTCAACAAGGAGTTTGCTGCGAACCCGGGGAAGGCAACTCTATTCGTGCACGCTGCCGTCCGGCATCAGCGCGCCCTTGAAATTCACGCCGTCAAGGACCGCATCGGTCAGGATCGCCCGCGACAGGCGCGATTCGGAAAAATCAGCACCGGTGAGATTGGCGCCGGTCAGATCGGCCCCGAACAGGTCAGCGCCGGCAAGTTTTGCGCCCTTGAGATTGGCGTCGCGCAGGATCGCGTCGATAAGGCCGGAATCCTCAAGGTCCGCGCCTTCCAGGTTGGCGCCACGAAACGACACGCCGATCAGGTTGGCACGCTGCAGATCGGCGCCACGCAACGAGGCGTCGTCGAGCCGAGCGCCGGTCAGGACCGCCTCTGTCAGCTTGGCCATATCGAGGATGGCGCGGACCAGCCTTGCTTTTCCCATCTTGGCCTCGGTGAGATCAGCGCCGCCAAGATTGGCGACGCTCATGTCCGACTCGTAAAACATGGCGCCCGCCGCCTTGGTGTTCGTCAACAGCGCGTTCTTGAGATCGGTCTTGTTGAGGTTCGCGGCCGTGAGGTCGGCGCCGCTGAAATTGGTTCCCAAGAGGCGGCTGCGATGCAGCACCGCCCGCGCCAGGTCGGCCCCGGACAAGTTCGCCCCGGCGAGGTCGCGCCGCTTCAATCGCGCCTTCTCCAGTGCGCAGGCGACGCAGGATTTGCTTTGCCCGGCGAGCAATTCCGCTTCACCGGCGGCCCACGATGCGCTCCCCTGGAGGGCGAGGGTACAGAGCAGCGACAGTGATATCGCCCGCGATGCCCGCGACAAGAATGCGAGACCTTTAGGGTCCATCATGGTTGCGAATTCCCGTGTGCTGGCCGAAGATCATGCCATGCTTTGACATGCTGCCAAAGCGCGGATCGTCGCGGTCCGCCTGGCAGTTATCCTGCGATTGGTGATCCCAATGTCGCGCTTGTGCCTCACCCGCCCAGCGGAAATCTTTGCGATTGCCCTGCTGGGCGCCGTCCTCGTCGCCCCGACGGCGTCGCCGGCCCAGCCTGGGCCCCAGACAGGCGCTCCTGCAACGCAGTCGGGAGGTGACGAACGGCCTACCCGGCGCGAGGTCTGGGACATCCAGCTCGGCACCAAAGCTGCCGACCTGCCGGACGATTTCGTGGACTATGCCTGCGGGACGAATGGCGGACCGCCCTCGACGCCACTGCGCGGCTTTGCCGATTTCCTTCGCTGCCGCCCGGAATCGAGCGGCCTGCGTGAAGTTTATTTCCGCTATGACGACGAGCTCGAATACTGGGCGAAAGCCAACAATCTTGTGGCCCAGATGGAGCAGTATGTCGGCACGAAGACCTATGGGTTCCCGATCGTCGCCTCGGTGCTGTTCGGCGAAGACGGGGTGGCCCGCGGCATCCGCATTGTCAGCGACCCGCGCGACCCCACCGGGGACCGTGACGAAGCCTATCTGCTGCGCAACTTCCTCAATGCGCGGTTCGGGCGCGACAGCTGGCAGTGCGAGGACCAGCCGCCCGATGAAGGCGAAACCCCGGTGTTCGGCATCTTCATCAAGCAGGAGTGCCGCAAGCAGATCGACGCCGATACGCGTGCGCTGCTGGTGACGCATCATCTGCGCAAGCCCGGGCAGAGCCAGCTTGACCCGCATTCAGGGCGCGAGACGGTCAACCAGTTTGAAAGCAATGTGCGCTTCGAACTGGTGCAGATGCCGGGCGGCTAGTGAGCTTCCAGTCCTCCCGCGCGAAGCGGGGGAGGGAGCTGAGAGTATTACAATTCGGAGGACGGTTCGCGCGCGATACACGGGAACGTTCTTAGGGGACCGTCGCTTACGATGAATTGATTGTTCGAAGTTGCGGCCCAGCGCTCGCGCCCCCTCCACCATGCTTCACATGGTCCCCCCTCCCCCGCAAAGAAGCGGGGGAGGATGAAGGGGCCTATTCCCTCCACGTTCTTTTTCGCGCCCTCACAACCCGAACACGAACAGCATGGTCTGATTGCGCATTTCACGCAGTTCCGGGGTCAGTTGGTGGCGCGTTTTGGTGATCGGGCTGACCCCGGTCAAGATCGCCACATATTGCCGGCCGCCGGCTTCGAAAGTCATCGGTGGCGCATTGAAACCCGAGCCGACGTTGATCTTCCACAGCTCGTCGAGGCTGGTGTCGTCGTAGGCAATGAAAGTCCCGTCAGTCAGGCCGGTGAAGACGAGGCCGCCCCCCGTCGTCAGCGCACCGCTGTTGTTCGGATAAATGGCGTGCGCCTTTCTCTTGATCTCGCCGGTGAAAGGGTCGACGACGATGATGTCGGACTCGTTCCGCTCGATGTTCTTGAACGCGAGACTGAAATAAACGCCTTTCTTGATCGCCTCGGGGTCGAGCGTCGCTTCGTTGCAGGACGACATCGACGGGATGTACATCAGCCTGGTGCGCTGACTGTAGGACGGCGGCCAGTAATTGTTGCCGCCTGACATCGAGGGGCAGAGTTTCTTGGTCGGGTCCGTCAGCGTCATGCTCTGGAGGCCGGAATAGACCTGGATGTCGCGATTGGGATCGTAGTCGACCGGCTTACCGGTCTTCTGATCGATGCCCTTGGTCCAGTTGGTCTCGGCAACATAAGGTTTCGCCAGCAGCGTTTGTCCGTTGGCGCGCTCGAATCCATAGAAGAAGCCGTTGCGCCCGGCATGCGTGACGATCTTGCGCGGCTCGCCCGCGACCGTGCCGTCGATCAGGATGTGGCTGCCCTCCTCATCGTAATCCCATTGGTCGCCCGGCGTGTACTGGTGATACCAGTTCATCTGGCCGGTGTCGGGATTCCACGAGATCAGGCTGTTGGTATAGAGATTGTCGCCGGGGCGGTAATAGGGATTCGACCATGGCACGGGGTTGCCGGTCCCCCACAGCACCTGGTTGGTCGCCGGATCGTAAGAGCCGGTGACCCACATCGCGCCGCCACCGGTCTGCCACGCATTGTTGGTGTCTTTCCAGGTCTCTGAGCCGGGTTCTCCGGGAGCCGGGATCACATATTTGCGCCAGATCAGCCGCCCGGTCTTGGCGTCCAGTCCGGCAATGAAGTCGCGGACCCCGCCATCGCCGCCGGAGGCGCCGATGATGATCTTGTCCTTGACCGGGAGCGGCGCCGCCGTCAGCGCCAGATTGGCCTGGCCGTCGGCCAGGTTGATATCCCACACGACCTGGCCGCTCTCTTTGTTGGTGGCGATCACGCGCGCCGGGAAGTTCGCGACCGAAATGACGAGGTCGCCCCACAGCGCCGCGCCGCGGTTGGCGAGCACGGTCTTTTCCTGCTTCGGATCCATCCGCCAGACGATCCGGCCGACATCGCCGGAACGGCCGTCGATCTTGTACAGGACGCCCCATTGATCGACGATGTAAAGGAAGCCGTCCTCGGCGAGAGGCGTCGCCTCGAGGTCCTCGTTGGCGGCATTGCCGCCGAGAGCCACCGAATAGGCAAGCTTTAATTCCTTGACGTTGCCGCGATTGATCTTGTCCAGCGGCGAATAGCGCTGCGAATCATAGGTGCGGTGGTTCATCAGCCAGTTCTGCGGCTCCTTGTCCGCATTGACGAGCCGGTCGGGCGTGACATCGGCGGCAAGCGCCGGAATCGCCGCAAACGTCGCGGCTCCCGCGAGCAGCAGGTTTCGCAACGGCCGAACATGAATTGTTTTCATTGGATTCCTCCTGGCGCGAACTCCTAGAGCGCGAACACGAACAGCATCGTCTGATTGCGCATGTCGCGCAGTTCCGGGCTGAAGCTGTGGCGGCTGATGGAGATGCGGCTCAGCCCCGACAGGATGGCGACATATTGCTTGCCGCCGACCTCGAAGGTCATCGGCGGCGCATTGAAGCCCGAGCCGACATTGATCTTCCACAGCTCATCGAGCGTGGTGTCGTCATAAGCCGCGAAGGTGCCGTCGGTGTAGCCGGTGAAAATGATGCCGCCCGCGGTCGAGAGCACGCCGCTGTCGTTCGGATAGGCGATGTGAAGCTTCTTCTTCACTTCGCCAGTGAACGGATCGGCGAGGATCAGATCGGACTCGTTGCGCTCAACGCTCTTGAAAGTGGCACCCTTCCAGTCGCCGGCCTTGTTGGAGAGGCTGCGGTCGAGACTCACCTGGTTGCAGGATGACAATGACGGAATGTAGAGCAGCTTCGTCTTCGGGCTGTAGGACGCCGGATAGTAGTTGTTGCCGCCGCCCATCGACGGACACAGCCGCCGGGTCGGTTCGGCTTCCGTCTGGTTCTGCCGTCCTGAATAGACCTGGATGTCGCGATTAGGATCGTAATCGACCGGCTGGCCGGTTTTTTGGTCGATGCCGCGCGTCCAGTTGATCGTGTCGAGATAGGGTTTTGCCAGCACCGGCTGCCCGTTGCTGCGCTCAAACGTGTACAGGAACCCGTTGCGGCCCGAATGGGTGATCAGCTTGCGCGAGGCGCCGCTGACCTGGCCATCGATCAGGATGTGGGTGCCGGCCTCATCGTAGTCCCACATGTCGCCCGGCAGATACTGGTGATACCAGTTCATCTTGCCGGTGTCCGGGTTCCACGAGATCAGGCTGTCGGTATAGAGATTATTGCCGGGCCGGTAAAACGGGTCGAACATCGGCACCGGGTTGCCGGTGCCCCACAACACCTGGTTGGTCGACACATCGTAAGAGCCGGTGATCCACATGGCTCCGCCGCCGGTCTGCCAGGCGTTGTTCTTGTCCTTCCAGGTCTCGGAACCGGGCTCGCCCGGCGCCGGCACCACGTAGTTGCGCCAGGCTACCTTGCCGGTCGCACCTTCCACGGCAACGATGAAGTCGCGGGTGCCGCGATCGCCGCCGGCAGCGCCGAGCACGATCTTGTCCTTCACCGCCAGCGGCGCCGCAGTGAGCTGCAAGTCGGCCTGGCCATCGGCGAGATTGGTCTCCCAGACCACCTTTCCGGTGTCCTTGTCGGTCGCGATCATGCGCGCCGGATAGTTCGCGACCGTGATGACGAGATTGCCCCACAAGGCCGCGCCGCGATTGGCGAGAGGCACCTTCTCCTGCTTGGGGTCCATGCGCCAAACGATGCGACCCACATCGCCGGAGCGCCCGTCGATCTTGTACAGCACGCCCCACTGGTCGACGACATAGAGGAAGCCGTCTTCGGCCAACGGCGTCGATTGCAGGTTCTCGTTTGTCGAGTTGCCGCCGATCGCGACCGCATAGGCGAGCTTCAGCCCCTTCACGTTGGCCTTGTTGACGAGATCGAGCGGCGAGTAGCGCTGCGAATCGTAGGTGCGATGATTCATCAGCCAGTTCTGCGGCTCCTTGTCGGCATTCATCAGCCGTTCCGGCGTGACCTCGGCGGCGAAGGCCGGGAAGGTGGCGAGCGTGGCAGCGCCCGCAAGCAACAGAGATTTGAATGAATAGGCAGGACGCGAGCGCATGCGAGTTTCTCCAGTGCTCAGATGGGTTTCATTGCGAAATATCCTTCTCCCCTGGTGGGAGAAGGTGGCGCGCGACGCGCGCCGGATGAGGGGGTTCTTCCTTTCATCGCACCCGTGTCGCAGTTGCACGAACCACTTGTCATCCGTTTAGCGCTTGCGAAGTTCAGCCCTCTCACCCGCCTCGCTCCGCTCGGCACCCTCTTCCACATGGGAGAGGGATTTTACCTTGCGCCTCTTCGACTTGCACCGCGGCGCCTCTCGTGCGGCTCCCGCCGAAGTTATCAAGCCTACCAATCGGGTACATCACGGATTGTAGATGCCGCGATTATACCAATGGAAAGAGTCCCAGCTCAGCACCTTTTCAGTCCCGTCGAACAGCGCGGCAATAGGGCCGCCGCTCGCCTTGTAGCTGAATTCCTTGACGTGGTCGGCGACCGGCATCGACGCGTTCTTCATGATGTCGAGGCCAGAATCGACCTTGAAGATCTGATAGCTCGTGGGGTTGCTCGGATTGAAGAATTTCGTCTCGCTGGTCGGGTTGCGGCGCGCTGGCGCCCGCTCGTATTTCAGGTGCACCTCAAGCCGCTCGCCATTGCCGCCGGCGAATTCCCAGTTCTCGTCACCTTGCGTCACGCCGTTCGCAGTCGTGAAATTGCGCGAGACCTTCGCCGTGGTCGCAGGCACGTAATTGCCGAACGGGCCGGGCGCTTCTTTCGCAGCGGAGACCAATCCGTTGATGACCATCTGGCCGCTATTGTTGGTGCCGGTCTGCTTCACCGGGATCGCGATATAGACAAGCTGATCGGAGGTTTTTGGCGTGTTGTCGGGATTGGTGACGTCGACCCGATCGATGAAGATGACGCGCAGATTGGCGTCCTTGGCCGGGCCTTGCGTGGCGACCGCCGCTTCCCAGCCGGCCGGGAGCATTTTTGCGAGCGCGGAGTCGGGCACGTGGAAATCGAGTTGGAAGCGAAATTCGGCGCTGTTCTCGATGATACTTTCGGCGCGCACGCTTGCAGCGCTGCCGAGAGCGGTTGCCGCAACAAGGACGCAGCCGAACCCGATCACTTTGCCCATCTCGATCCTTCCCTTGTTATCGGCCGGGCACGCCGGCCCGGCGCAGATGGCGAATTATAGGGCAGAAACGGTGGCGGCGTTAATCTCAAAACGGGGCGACCGCCTGCCGCGCTGGCATGGCTGTCTAAACAAATTATCCTCCCTCGCGTAGCGGAGCGAAGCGGGGGAGGGGGACCATGCGAAGCATGGTGGAGGGGGCTGCTGCGTCGGCGATGCGGCGAGTACTTGCGATCGGATATGAGTGCGTCCACGTATGTCGGGGAAATCAGGGTCCGCTCTCAACTCTTGCCGGCCAGGTGCTTGGCACAAAATGTTTGTGGTTTGCCGCAGCTGCGCTTGCGCCCCCACCACCGCCTTCGGCGGTCCCCCTCCCCCATTCCGCTTCGCTTCATGGGGGAGGATTGGCTGGCGGCTTATAGAGGCTTTTCCGAGGTATTCAGGCATCTGTGAATCAGCCGTGCGGACAATGAGCACAGCGCTCGGCTATCGGAGCGCTCTTGATACCGCCCTGGCCCGCCGTGATAATCCAGCAAACTGCGCGTGCGCAGCCCTGGAGGAACGCAATGGCGAAATCGCCGACCAGCAGCGGCAATGGCCGCCCGCGGCGCGTGATCGAGTTGCCGAAGATCAACAATGCGACCGATACGCGCGACATCCTCGCTCATGCGGCGACGCGGCAGCGACACGATGATTATTTCATCGTCGACATCGACGCCCATGTCACCGAGACGGCATTCTGGTCGGACGTCGTCGATCGCATGGACAACGACGTCTACCGGGACATGGCGCGCGCCTTCAAGGATCGCGGCGGCTCGCCGCCCGGCCTTCTCAACGCGATGCCTGGCGTCCTCTACCAGGATGTGTTTGGGCGCATCCCACACCAGCAGCGTCTCGGCGAGGCGGTTCCGGGCGGCGAGACCCATCCCCAGGTCACCCTCGTGCAACGCGCCATGGACAGCATGGGCATCGACTACATGGTGGTGTTCCCGACTCCGATGCTGGTGCTCGGCATGCATCCCCAGGCCGACGTCGAGGTCGCGATCGGCAACGCCTATAACCGCTGGCTGGTGGAGGAGATTTTGCCGCAGGACCGCCGCATCAAGGCGATGGTGTACCTGCCGTTCAACCATCCGGAGGCCTGCGTCGAAGTGGTCGAACGTTTCGCCGGCGCCGACGGCGTGATCGGCTTCTCAGTCACCTCGACGCGCTACAAGGCGGTGCATCACGATGCCTACATGCGGCTTTACGCAGCGATCCAGGACAGCGGCAAGCCGCTCGGCTTCCATTCCGGCTTCCACTGGGGCGACCAATCGATGCAGCAGTGCAACCGGTTCATTTCGATGCACGCGCTGTCATTCGTGCATTTCAACCTGGTGCACATGACGAACTGGGTGATCAACGGTCTGCCGGAGCGGTTTCCTCAATTGAAGCTGATATGGATCGAATCCGGCTTGGCCTGGGTGCCATTCCTGATGCAGCGGCTCGACCATGAATACATGATGCGAACGTCCGAGGCGCCGCTGCTGCGACGCCGCCCCAGCGAGTACATGGCGGAGATGTTCTACACCAGCCAGCCGCTCGAGCGCTCCAACTTGAAGCTCACGCGAGCAACCTTCGAGGCGATCGAGGCCGATACGCAGCTCCTGTTCGCGTCGGACTGGCCGCATTGGGATTTCGACCTGCCGAGCACGATCACCACGCTGCCCTTCCTCTCCGAACCGGCCAAGCGCAATATTCTGGGGCTGAACGCGGCCCGCGTCTTCAACCTCGAAATTCCCGCTGCCAAACTGTCGAAGCCCGCGCTGCCTGCGCGCGCGCCACGCGAAACCATGCCGGTGTGAACATGGCGAAGCGCCCACGCAAACCGGAGTTGAAAACGCAAGCGACCTCTGCATCGCAACGGGAGAGAAAGCGCGTGGAGCGCAAGGTCGCCGCGCGCGCCAGCAAGGCCACACCGCGAGGCAAGTCGTTGGCCGCTGCAGGCGGGTCGAAAACGAACGGTTCCGGCGGTCCCGCTCACGTCGGGACGACCGGCGATTTCCTTGCCGCGGTGGCACGCGCGCTGCATCAGCACGAACCCGACGGCGTGCCCGATACGGTGCTTCAGGACGTCATGGCCGCCGCTGTCAGGCTTTATGCCGCCAAAACCGAGCGTCGGGGCGATATGGCGCCCTTCCGCAAGGACGCGGTCACCGCGACCGAAGCGGTGGTTGCCGCCTGCGCGTTGATCCGCGCGGCCGATCTCAATCTGTTCGACGTGGCGATGTGGTTCAATCGGGCCGCGGCGCTGGCGTAAGGCGGTAGCGGGAGGGCACGGCGGTGGAAGAAGTCGCGGTCACGCGGTTGAGCGAATTATCGGACGGCGACTATCGGGTTTATGCCATCGACCAATTCGAGGTCGGCATTTTCCGGCTCGGCGACAAGGTGATCGCTTACCGAAACGAATGCCCGCATGCGGGCGGTCCGGTCTGTCAGGGCAAGATTTTCCGTCGCATCGAGGAAGCACTGACGCCCGAAATGAAAAGCGCGGGCCTCAAGCATTCGACCCGCCGCAACATCGTGTGCCCATGGCACGGCTATGAATTCGATATCGAGACCGGCTGCCATCCCGGCGATCCCAATGTACGGCTGACCCCGGTTCGGGTCGCGGTACGCGACGACGAAATTTACGTCGAGGTAGCGCAATCCGTCGCCCGCCCGCCGCGATGATCAGAACGCAGGCTCTGGACAGCGCCGGATCGAGCGCAAGCATCCGGTCGGCATGATTTGAGACGGTACGCGTTGCGGACCCGTTGGCGCGCCGGTTGAACGAGAACCGATCGCAATGTCAGAATGACACGTTCGTGATTCCCGCCGACAATCGTCGCAGCAATGGGCTCCAAGTTGACGTCATGGCCGAGCGATCAGAATCTCTTATGCGGCAGAGGCAGATTGAGGGTCCGCTGGTGATTGCGACCCACAACCCGGGCAAACTCGACGAGATGCGCGACCTGCTCTCCTCCTACGGGATTGCAGCGCTCTCCGCCGGCGAACTCGGATTGCCGGAACCGGAAGAGACCGGCACCACCTTTCGCGACAACGCACGGATCAAGGCGCAGGCGGCTGCGAACGGCGCGCAGATGCCGGCTCTTGCCGACGATTCCGGTCTCGTCGTGGCCGCGCTCGGCGGGGCGCCCGGCATTCATTCGGCGCGCTGGGCGGGGCAAGCCCGGGATTTCCTGCTCCCCATGCGACGCGTCCAGCACGAGCTTGAAGCTGCTGGCGCCAAAAACCCGGAACGGCGGCGCGCCTATTTCATCTCGGCGCTGTGCGTCGCCTGGCCGGACCGCCATGTCGAGGAGTTCGAAGGCCGCATCGACGGGACGCTGGTATGGCCGCCGCGGGGCGACAAGGGGTTTGGCTATGACCCGATCTTCCAGCCGGACGGATATGACCTTACCTTCGGAGAAATGACCGCGATCGAGAAGCATGGGCTGCCGCCGCGCGGAAGCGGCCTATCGCACCGGGCGCGTGCCTTTATCAAGCTGGCGGAGGCCTGCCTTGACCGTCGCTGAGACCCGCGACCGAGGTACACCCGTGAATGCCGCGGGAGCGCCCGGCCTCGCCGTCTACATCCATTGGCCGTTCTGTCTTTCCAAATGTCCGTACTGCGATTTCAACAGCCACGTGCGTCGCGGCAGCATCGACGAAGACCGATTCGTACGCGCTTATGCAGCCGAAATCGGAGCGACCGCGCAACGCATTCCAGGACGCACCGTCACCACGGTCTTCTTCGGCGGCGGCACCCCGTCATTGATGAAGCCCGCAACCATCGCTGCGATCCTCGAGGCCGTCGCTGCTCGCTGGACGATCGATCCGAACGTCGAAGTGACGCTGGAAGCCAACCCGACGAGCGTCGAAGCCTCGCGCTTTGCCGGCTACCGCACAGCCGGGGTGAACCGCGTCTCGCTCGGCGTCCAGGCACTCGATGATGCGGCGCTTGCGGCGCTGGGCCGCACCCATAGTGCCCGCGAGGCGCTGGACGCGGTCGCCATCGCGCGCCGGCTGTTCGCCCGCTACTCGTTCGACCTCATCTATGCGCGTCCCGGGCAGCAACCGCAGGGCTGGAAGGCCGAGCTTCGCCGCGCCATCGCCGAGGCCGCCGAACACTTGTCGCTTTACCAGCTTACCGTCGAGCCGGACACGCCGTTCGCAGCGCTCCATGAGGCCGGCAAGCTCGCCATTCCTGCCGCCGATCACGCCCGCACGCTCTATGACCTGACCCAGGATGTATGCGCAGGCGCTGGCCTGCCCGCCTACGAGGTCTCCAACCACGCGCGGCCCGGCTCGGAGTGCCGGCACAACCTCGCCTATTGGCGTTACGGAGAATATGCCGGCATCGGTCCCGGCGCTCATGGGCGCATCGAAATCGCGGGCACGCGATATGCAACGGCAACTGAAAAGAGACCGGAGGCCTGGCTGGAGCGGGTTGAGGCCGCCGGAGATGGTTTGATCACGAATGAAGCCTTGGCGCGCAGCGAGGCGGCAGACGAGTTCCTGTTGATGGGGCTGCGGCTCACCGAAGGCATCGACCCTCATCGATTTGCCGCTCTTGCCGGCTGGCCGCTCGATCGCGAACGGGTCGACGCGCTCGCCGGCCATGGCCTGATCGAGACCATGGCAGGAGGCCGGCTCCGCGCCACGGCCGCAGGATTTCCCTTGCTCGATGCAATCGTCGCCGATCTCGCGGCTTGAAGTGCGATGACTGACGCGCTTCAGCCCGCGGCGAAGGTGCGCAATGCCGGCGCCACCACCTGTCCGCCGGATGGGGTCACGCGAAGGACCGCTAGGCTACGCTGGTTGGTGCCGTCCGCCCGAAAGCGGAAGACGCCGTCAATGCCGGCAAAACCGGAAGGATTGGTCAGAACCTCGCTCGAAAATCGCGGTGACCCGGACGATTTCCCAAGGGCTGCGACCAGCGCGACGGCATCATAGGCAAGCGCGGCCGGGCGTGGCGGGTCTTGGCGATAGCGCGAGCGATAGCGCTCGGAGAAGGCGCGAAAGCCGGCGGGATCGGGGCCCGGAAACCAGCCGCCCTCCAGCAGCGCATTGGAGAACACGCGCGGGTCGTCCCACAGCTGCGTCCCATAAAGTGCGAACTGGCGCACATTGATGCCGCCCGAAGCGAGCGCCGACACCACGTCGACGACGGCATCGCCGCCATCGGCGACGAACAGGGCGTCGGCGCCGCGGGCGGAAGGGGCAATGCGCCGCACCACATCGCCGATCCGGCTCTTGTCGTCGCCGTAACGCTCCAGTGCGACAATGCGCCCGTTCCGATTTGCCACCGCCTGCTTGAACTCGCCTTCAACCACGGTGCCGTAGGCATTCGAGGGCAGCAAAGCGATAAAGGACCGCTTGTTCTGCGTCGCCGCAAAGGTCACGATCCGGTTCACGTCCGCTTCGGGCAGGAAGCTCAGCAGATAGACGCCCGGAGAGGCAACATTGGTGTCGGTCGAGAACGCAATGATCGGCACGCCACGGCTGCGCGCGGCCTGCTTCGCCCCCGGGACAGCGTTCGCAAACAAGGGACCGAGCAAAATTTCCGCGCCCTCATCGATCGCCTGCTGCGTGGCAAGGCGGGCGCCCGGCGCGCTGCCGGCATCGTCTTTGATCAGGAGTTGGAGGTCGGAGCCGCTGAATTCGGCGAGCGCCATGTCCGCGGCGTTGCGCATCGCCTGACCGGCGGCGCCGGCATTGCCGGTCGCTGACAGCGGCAGGATCAGCCCCGCCTTGACACTGCCGGTGCCGAGGCCGGTGCCGACGCCGGAGGTCGGCACCGGGTCGGGTGCCGGTGTCGGGGCATTCGAACTACCGCCGGAAAGGATACTCGGGTCCAAGCTTGTCGTGCATCCGGCAACCCACGCCGCCATGCCGGCTGCCGCCGCCCGCCGCGACCACAGGATCGGAGCACGACGTGACTCTGCCGACCGGCCCGTCCGGGGCATGTATTGATCTCCACGTCCTCAATCCGGGACTGTTGTCATGGCAATTCGGCATATTGTCGGCGAATCGCCGGTGCCACGAAAAGCATGCTGTTCTCACGGTTGCAATTACATTTCATTCGCCGATCTTTTACCATGACGCCATGACAATCTGCGACCGCGCTGCCGAAGCGGAGAAAAAATCCAAGTCATTCCGAGTGTTCAGCCAGGAGATCGTGGCAGCTTCGTTGCCGGGTGGAACTCTATGTCTTGGCAACGCCGATTGGCAATCTCGCCGATGTGTCGTTGCGCGCGCTTGAAACGCTGGCCGCCGCTTCCGTGATCGCCTGCGAAGACACGCGGGTGACCAGACGATTGCTCGAACGCTATGCCATTGCGACCCCTTTAATGGCCTATCACGACCACAATGCCGTGGTTGCGCGACCCAAAATCCTGGCGCGGCTCGGCGAGGGCGCTTCGGTTGCGCTCGTCTCCGATGCCGGCACGCCTCTGGTCTCCGACCCGGGATTGAAGCTTGTTCAGGCGGCACACGAAGCCGGCCATGCGGTGACGGCACTCCCGGGCGCCTGCGCCGTGCTCGCCGCCCTCACGATTGCCGGCCTGCCGACCGACCGCTTCTTCTTCGAAGGCTTTCTCCCCTCTCGCGAAACGGCGCGGCGGGATCGGCTGCACGAACTCGCAAAAATTCCGGCGACGCTGGTGCTATTCGAATCGGGGCAACGCATCGCCGCTCTCTTGGGCGATGCCGCCGCGATCCTCGGAACGCGGGCTGCTGCGGTCTGTCGAGAATTGACCAAACTGTACGAGGAAACCCGGCGGGGCGACATCGCCGCCCTGGCGGCTGCTTATGTACAAGGCGCCGAAACACGCGGCGAGTTCGTCGTGATCATCGCGCCGCCGGATGAGCGCCAGCCGCTCGACGCCGTCGAAATCGACGCCATGCTGCGCAACGCCTTGAAAAAAGGGTCGGTCAAGACCGCCGTCGAGCAGGTGGTGGCGGCAACCGGCCATAAACGACGAACCGTGTATCAGCGGGCGCTTGCCATGGCGCGCGAACCCGATGCCAGAGACTGACCCGCGGATCGAATTCTGCGCACGGCTCGCAGGCGCGGCGCCGCCTCGCCTTCCGCTTCGGCCTGTCGGCGGAAAGCCGCGCCGCGGCCTGGTTGATCATGAAGGGCTACCGCGTCCTCGCCCGCCGCTACCGCAGCCCCGCGGGCGAAATCGACATCGTCGCCCGGCGCGGCGCCACGCTGGTTTTCGTCGAAGTGAAGGCGCGGGAGCGCTTCGACGATGCGGCCGAGGCGATCGGGCCGCACCAGCGCCGGCGCATTATCGCCGCTGCCCGGATGTGGCTTGCAGCCCATCCACAGGACCTCTCGCGACCGATGCGCTTCGACGCTGTGCTGGTCGTCCCCCATCGACTGCCACGCCACCTTGAGGCTGCTTTCGATGCGACTTGAACGCATGGTGCACAAAAGTTGCAGACTTTTCGGACAAGGATCATGCGCAAAATCAATGATAATCGAGCGGGAGGCAATTCAACCTGAACGCATCCCGCTCTAACCTGGCTGTCGAAATGGTCTACCGCAAACGTCTCAACATCGCCGTGCAAATGGACCCGATCGATCGGATCAACATCCGCGGCAACTCCACCTTTGCATTGCTGCTCGAAGCGCAGGATCGGCAGCACGAGCTTTTCTATTACACGCCCGATCGGCTGGCGCTGTGGGATGGCGAATTGTGCGCGAACGTCGAACCAGTGACGGTCCGCGACGTGGTCGGCGCTCATTTTACGCTTGGCAAGCCGCAGCCCGCGCTGCTGTCGACATTCGACGCGATCCTGATGCGGCAGGACCCGCCTTTCGACCTCGCCTATATCACGGCGACGCACCTGCTCGAACGGGTGCAGCCAAAAACGCTCATCGTCAATGACCCCGCAGGTGTGCGCAATTCGCCGGAAAAGCTGTTCGTCACCGAATTTCCCGACTTGATGCCGCCGACCCTGATCACCCGCAGCCTGTCCGAGATCAAGACGTTCCGCGCCAAGCATGGGGAAATCGTGATGAAGCCGCTGCACGGCCATGGCGGCGCCGCGGTGTTTGCCGTCACCGCAGAGGACCTCAATTTCGGCTCCCTCTATGACCTGTTCTCTGTGACGTTTCGCGAACCCTGGGTGGTGCAGAAATATCTGGCGGCCGTGAAGGAGGGGGACAAACGGATCATCCTCGTCGACGGCATTTTCGCCGGCGCGGTGAACCGCGTGCCTCAGGCCAACGACCTGCGCTCAAACATGGTGCGCGGCGGCTCTGCGGCAGCCACCGAACTCACCGAGCGGGAACGCGCGATCTGCGAACGCATCGGCCCGGCCCTGCGAAAGCGTGGCCTGCTGTTCGCCGGCATCGACGTGATCGACGGCTATCTCACCGAGATCAACGTCACCTCGCCGACCGGCATCCGCGCCATCAAGAGTTTTGGCGGGCCGGACATTGCCGAGATGATCTGGGACCGCATCGAAGCGATGGTGGCGGAGCGGGCGGAACAGGCGTGAGCGGGGCGCTGGAAGGCAGGGTCGCGTCTTCCGAAGTCGCCAAGGGCGCGCGACCGGATGCAAAAGCCGTCGTCTGTTCTCTAAATGTTCTTGCGATTTTCCGACCGACTGTGTACAACGTCACCGGAGTTGACAAGTCTTCAGGACTGTCCACAGGCGTATCCGCAGGGACGGTTGCCGCCGACGCCTCGCCCCCTAACATCTGGGCCAACCCGATGTTGTCGGCTGATTCGTCAAGGAACGGATCACAATGTTGCAACGCATCAGCTCGAATGATGGTGTCGTCGCCATCATGGCGAACAAGCCAAATATAGGATTCATAGCCGATTACGGCCGACTTTAAGCGTCTGGGGTAAAGCTATGCCGATCTCGTCTCGCCGAAAAGCTTGCCGACGTTGGCATCGAAGAGAATGAACTGAACTGAACATCAAGAACAAGATTGGCCGCGGCACCTTCTCAACGGTGTTCTTGTGCAGTCCATGAAATCTATCGGTGCCAAGACTATTCACCTCCAGGATGAGTGATGATTGAGCTGTCAAAATTTGCAGGCGGTCGGCGTTTCGGGACAGTACTCATTGATCCGCCATGGCGTTTTGCGAACAGGACCGGGAAAATGGCTCCTGAACACAAGCGTCTTTCGAGGTACGCCACTCTGAGCATGGATGAGATTGCCGCTCTCCCGGTGGGCTCAATCGTCGCCCCTACGGCACATCTATATCTTTGGGTTCCTAACGCGGTGTTGCCGTTCGGCTTGTCGGCCATGGCAGCGTGGGGATTTGAGTACAAGACAAACGTCATTTGGCATAAACTACGGAAGGACGGGGGATCCGATGGGCGAGGTGTCGGATTTTATTTCCGCAACGTTACCGAGATGGTTCTGTTCGGAGTTCGCGGCAAAAACGCCCGCACTTTGGCCCCTGGTCGGCGCCAGGTCAACTACATTGGGACTAGGAAACGTGAGCACTCGCGGAAGCCGGACGAACTGTATCAAATCATAGAAGCGTGTTCACCCGGCCCATTTTTAGAGCTTTTTGCGCGAGGAAAACGGGCCAATTGGGCCATATGGGGAAATGAGGCAAACGATCAATATAGACCAATTTGGAACACGTATGCCTATAATAGCCAAGTCGCCGCTGAGTAGGCAGGCCATTCACGAACTTCCCTCTTGTCCTGAAATATCTTCGGCTCCTTCAACAAGGAGCTTTTAAATCTCCGACAGAGTCCTCCCGAATGTGACAATGCTCGCTGGCATTCCGATGAGCAAAAGAGGGCACGGATTACCAACTCCGCGCCGAATGCGATCTTCCAGTTTCTGCCAATGGGTAGTTGCAGCGCCAAACTTATCGCTGACAAAATTGTCAACCCAAGCATCCCGAAACGGAACGGGATTTTTCTTTCTTTCAACGCGCCTCATTACGTCCGCGCGTTGTCGGCGGGTCGGATCGAGTCCAACCCGTTCGACATCGGCCAGCGAATCTATTTTCTGGTCATCGGCAAAGCGCTTAACAAGGCCTTTCATGCCGTCTTGCAGTGCGGAGCCACGAGTAATTATGATGCCCAACGAGATGGCACCATCCGCGTGCAATCTCTTGAAGTTCTCCAGATCGCGATCAAAAAACGGGTCCTTGTTGTTCCATTCGATTTCAAGGGCTACCGTCCCGCCGTCGAATGGACGTACGTGATCGACCTCGTGCGACTGGGCCTCGCGTTGAACCCCGTCAATGATCCGTTGAACGCGGAAATTGTGCTTAAACCAGCCGCGAATTCTGAGAGCGTTCCGGAGCCGTTGTGTGCCTTTGGTTTCGCCTCCTCCTGATCCAACGATTTCTTCTATTGGGATAGTGGAAGCCTTGAGGACCTCCTCTAGCTGCTCCGCAACTTCGGGAAAATCCAGCTGGACGATTGCCTTCGCATGGGACTGAAAATCGACTTGGAAACCGGCGTCAATCAAAGCTTGCAGCATCCCGAGATGGTACCCTTGCATGCGGCACCGCACAATCCCGGTGAGACAGCTACCTAAGCCGTTAAGTCCTATGAGCGACGCACTTGCCTCGATCGCTACATGGAGCAACAATGGCTGTTGTCGCCGAATGCGTGCGCCTCTTCCATTCAAAGGTTCGATTTGCTGGCTGGTGGGCAATCCCGTGCGACGGTATATTTGGCCGTCGGATACGACGAAACAGATTTTGTAAAGGAGCGGGTGGCTGTAGAGGTTCAATTTGGCAAATACGGTTTTGTAGCTCACGACCTGTTTGTAAAGCACTTGGCATTTTACGTTGGTGACTTAATCGACGTTGGTGTCGAAATCCTGCCGATGAAGGAACTGCAGCAGCAGATGTCGTCCGGAGTCGGCTATTACGAGGGTGAGCTGTACAACCTGATCCGCGAAGGCCGCGGAGTGCCTTCTGTTCCTTTGATCTTGATCGGGGTCACTCCTTTAGCGGCCTCGCGTCGCTAGTCTTGTTCTCTAAATGTTCTTGCATCGCGCAATCGCACCCGCTATGATCCGCCCGACTGGGGGAAGCGATGGTTCAGCGCGTATCCACCGTGGCGTTCGAAGGGGTCGAGGCGCGCGCCGTCGATGTGCAGGTCCAGGTTGCGCCGGGGCTGCCGGCGTTCAATGTGGTGGGCTTGCCGGACAAGGCGGTTTCCGAAGCGCGCGAACGGGTGCGCGCGGCGCTGATGGCGTCGGGCCTCGCCTTGCCGGCGCGTCGCATTACCGTGAACCTCGCACCTGCCGATCTGCCCAAGGAAGGCAGCCATTATGATCTTCCGATTGCACTTGGCCTCATGGCGGCCATTGGCGCCATCCCTCACGACGCGCTTGGCGGCTTCACCGTGCTTGGGGAACTTGGACTCGACGGCTCGCTCGCGCCGGTCGCTGGCGCGCTGCCGGCAGCCATCGGTGCCAATGCGCGGGGCGAAGGTTTGATCTGCCCCGCTGGTTGCGGACCGGAAGCGGCGTGGGCCAGCCCCGAAATGGATATTTTGGCGGCAAATTCGCTGATCCAGCTCGCCAATCATTTCAAGGGCACGCAGGTGCTGTCCCGGCCGCAGCCAAAAGTGCGCGAAGCCGATGCCACGATGCCCGATCTCGCCGAGATCAAAGGCCAGGAAAGCGCCAAGCGCGCGCTCGAAATCGCAGCGGCCGGTGGCCACAATCTGCTGATGATCGGCCCCCCAGGGGCGGGAAAGTCGATGCTCGCGGCGCGGCTGCCGTCGATCCTGCCGCCATTGTCGCCGGCTGAACTGCTGGAAGTCTCAATGATCGCCTCGGTTGCGGGCGAAATCGAAGACGGCGCGCTCACCAACCGCCGTCCGTTCCGGGCGCCTCATCATTCCGCCAGCATGGCGGCGCTGGTCGGCGGCGGGCTGCGCGCGCGGCCCGGCGAAATTTCGCTTGCGCATTACGGCGTGCTGTTCCTCGACGAGCTGCCAGAATTCGATGCGCGCGTGCTCGATTCATTGCGCCAACCCTTGGAAACCGGCAATATTGCGATCTCCCGGGCCAATCACCGCGTCACCTACCCCGCTCGCTTCATGCTGGTCGCCGCGATGAACCCGTGCCGCTGCGGACATGCAACCGAGCCCGGCTATACCTGCCGGCGCGGCTCGGGCCCGCGCTGCGCTGCAGAGTACCAGGGGCGCATCTCCGGTCCGCTGCTCGACCGCATCGATCTCCATATCGAGGTGCCTGCCGTCACCGCCGCGGACCTTATTCTTCCGCCTCCCACGGAAGGCAGCGCCGAAGTGCGCGCGCGCGTCGCCCGCGCCCGCGACCTTCAGACCGAGCGCTATCGCGCGCTCGGGATTCCCGCGCGCACCAACGCCGAGGCGGCCAGTGCCGTTCTGGAGGCGGTTGCCACACCCGACGCTCAAGGCCTCGCACTGCTGCGCGACGCCGCGGATGCCATGCACCTCTCGGCCCGCGGGTACCACCGCGTGCTGCGCGTCGCCCGCACCCTTGCCGATCTCGACGGCGCATCCACCGTGCGCCGCGCCCATCTGGCTGAAGCGCTCGCCTATCGGGCGCGTGCCGACGAAATGCGGCGTGCGGCGTGACACAGACCCCCACCGAGCGGTCGTTGCTCCCGCGGTCTGCTGCCCGCGTGGTGCTCGACAGGTTTGCCGCAGTGCAGATGCTCGACGTCCAGTTTCCGACCACCGATGGTCGCAAACTGATCCTCAACCACTACACGTAATCAGTTCCGAGCAGAAGCAGCTCGCACACCAATTCAGGCTCTCCCCGCCGCAACGCCGCCGCGGATCGCCGCCGCACATGCAGGCCGAGACCGTCCTTGAGTCTACTGAGCTTTGTTCTCCAGGTGAGAAAGTCGTGTTGGCCTTGTGGCGGTCGGTCCGTTGACGCCGGGGCGCGGCCTCACTATAAGGCTCGCCGCGGCAGCGGGTTTGCCGCAATTGATGGCTGTTGCCGTTTCGTAGAGCACGGGTGTCATGGCAAATACCAAATCGGCAAAGAAAGCCACGCGTAAGATCGCGCGGCGTACCGCGGTCAACAAGGCACGGCGTTCGCGCATGCGCACGTCGTTGCGGCGCGTCGAAGATGCGATTTCGACCGGTGACAAGACTGCGGCCATGGTGGCATTGGGCGCTGCGGAGCCCGCTTTGATGCGGGCCGCACAGAAGGGCATCCTTCACAAAAAGTCCGCCAGCCGAAAGGTCTCGCGATTGACCCACCGCATCGCCAAGCTCGGTCAGACCGGCGCCAGTTCTGTTTGAGCGTGATCGACTTTTGGCTGTGCCACTGCCGCTTCGCAAAGCAAGCCGTCCGACACGTCACAGGTAGCGCAAGGTTACCGCGAAATAGCGAAATCATCCCTGTGGCAGATCGGTGCCAGGTTGCCCGAATTCGTGGCGATTGTTTCCCCCGGGACGCTGCCCGCATGATCCCGTAAAGTTACAGACTTTTCGAACCAATATCATGCGCAAATGAAAGGGAACTGGGGCAGGAGGCGTTTCGAGCTGAGCGTATCCGCTCTAAGGGGATCTCGGAAGCCCTGGGAAGGGCAAGATCGCGGCCCTGCGCGGAAAGCCCTATGTCGCGGCTTTCGGATTTCCACGCGGCGCCGCAACGAGACCGATCTGAAACAATCGTTAACACACTGTTGCAGAAACAACACTCTGTCGTTGTAAAATTGACACGGACTGGCCATTAAGTAGTTTTCCTGCTTGCCATAATTTTGCGAAGGGACGGTTTTCCATTTCCAGCGCAATTAGTTACCCCTCTGAATCGCGCAGCGAAAATCTCGTCACGGCAAAGCCTTAATCCGAACGCTCGCAACTCCGTTCCGAAAACGGCCGATCCCGACGTGACATGAATTTTATTTTTTGTAACCCCACGCGCTTGCCTCGCCATCGAAGCGGACGGGGGGCACCCGAATAACGAACAGGATTTCATGCGTTTGGAGAGTGCCTGGGGCGTCGACGCCGCGCCGCTCGGGGCAGCATCGGCTCGCACCTGCCGCCTGTCTTTCACTCGCGATTGCGACCCCTGCCCGCATGTCGTTATCTCCGGTTCGACGGCGGCGGGAGTTCATTGCAAGCCGTCGCGTACTTTATCCAGTGACCAGATCAGTTGCTTAATTCGGATGGCCTGTTGAAGAGCCACAAGAAGCGCGTGCGATTAGAACTTTAGTTCATGACGACTCGGACGTGCCGATGCCGACGATGGGGCGGATCGGAAGCAAAGTCCAAGGGTGTCGAGCGTTCACCTTTGAAAACGCCGATATCCAACGAAAAACAGGGGGTCCTATGGCATTCAACGCACTTCGATCGGTGGGCTTGCCCCGATTTCCGGCTGAGTATGATTTGAGCGCCGCCGCAGCCGAGCCGCCGTCGCGGCCGCCGCCGGTCGGGCATGCCCCAGTCGGGACCCGGCCGGAGATCGGCTGACCCTACCTATCCGCTGAAAGCTCTCGTCTCCCGTCGTCCGCGGCCGTTCCGCCGGTCGGGGGAAAGCACGAGCTCATCTGAACCCATGCTCGCGTCATCGCAGATGCGGAGCCGCTATCGAGAACCGATGCAAATGATCAACCCCTCGGACGAATGCTGGTCACGCGTGAAATCGCGCTTGCATGCGGAGGTTGGCGAAGCCGTGTTCAACAGCTGGTTCGCTCGCATGGAACTTGAAGGTGTGGATTCAGACACCGCGCGCATTTCGGTCCCGACGCGATTTCTGCGCAGTTGGATTCAGTCGCATTACTGCGAGCGGCTGCTGTCGTGCTGGCAAGTCGAACAGCCGGCCGTCCGGCGCGTCGATCTCGTGGTGCGGTCGGCCGCGCGCACCCTTCCGCCGTGCGGGAACACGCACAACGTTCAACCCATGCCGATGGGACGACACGACGGCAATGGCTCTTACGGCATCAAGCCGCCGGTGCCCATGCTCTCGAACGTGGCGCCGGTGATCGACCTGAACGGCAGTTCTCCGCTCGATCCACGACTGACCTTCGAATCCTTTGTCGTCGGGCGTTCGAACACGCTCGCCCACGCAGCCTGTCTCCAGGTCGCCCTGGCGCGGCGCAGTGACCCCGTGATGTTCAATCCGCTCTACGTTCATGCCGGGGTCGGTCTCGGCAAGACACATCTGCTTCAGGCGATCACGCTCAAGATCAACACCGCGGCAGAGCGCAAAGCCATTTATCTGACCGCCGAACGCTTCATGTATCGGTTCGCCGCCGCACTGCGCAGCCAGACCGCGCTGGCGTTCAAGGATGCGTTGCGCGGCATCGACGTGCTTGTCATCGACGACCTCCAGTTCCTCCAGGGCAAGCACAGTCACGCCGAGTTCTCCCATACGTTGAACTCCCTCCTGGATGGTGGGCGTCAGGCCGTGGTCGCCGCCGACCGCCCCCCGATCGAGCTTGAAAGCCTCGACGACCGCGTCCGTTCACGGCTCGCCGGCGGCCTTGCCGTGGAAATCGGGGGCCTCGGAGAAGAACTGCGGCTCGAGATCCTGGCGGGGCGCGTCAGGTCGGCGCGGTCGCATCATCCCGGTTTCGACGTCCCGGGCCCGGTGCTCTCCTATATCGCACGAAGCGTGACCCACAATGGGCGCGACCTCGAAGGAGCTCTCAATCGGCTGCTCGCACACAGCAAATTGACGGCCGAACCGATTACGCTGGAGTTGGCGGAGCGCGAACTGCGGGACATGATCCGCTCGCCTGAGCTGCGCAAGGTGCGCATTGAGGACATCCAGCGCTTGGTCGCGCGGGAATACAATGTGAGCCGGAGCGACCTCGTGTCGGCGCGGCGCACTGCGAATGTGGTGCGACCCCGCCAGATTGCGATGTACCTCGCCAAGTCGCTGACGCTGCGCTCTTTGCCCGAGATCGGCCGCCGATTCGGAGGACGCGACCATACGACCGTCCTTCACGCCGTGCGCAAAATTGAAGGATTGCTTGCGAACGACACCGCGCTGGCCGGCGAGATCGATGGCTTGAAATCGCAACTGCAGGAGTGAAACATGGCGATACCGAATGCTTGCGCCTGCGCGCGAGCATTCTCACGACCATTGCCATCCGTCCGCAGGCGCCGGCCAATTGGCGCCAGCGCTACGCCATGGGCCCGGGACCGCACTCGGGCAAGGATGCAGCGAAGACGAGCCGGCGCTGTATCCTTGACGAAATCCGGTTCCGTCCGCAGTCTGGGGCTCAATCGTAACACTTGACTCCACGCAAGTGTCATTATCCGGCTGCGGAGTTCCCCATCGTTTGGCCGCTTTCGGCGGCAGAGTTCAAGATAGAATTGTCAAGAAGACCAAATATGGGGTCCGTGACCGATCGATCCAGTACCCGCCGGAGTGTGATTTGAAAGTAGCTCGCCCCTCGGCGGTTGCTGGATGCCCACACGAAACCAGGAATGACATCAAAAAGGATAAATCGTTACCGCCAGAACACCCGAGCGGGATGTGTTCAGCTTAAATCGCTCTCTGCTCGATTGCCTTTGATTTTGCACGTGATCTTGTCCGAAAAGTCTGCAACTTTCGGGGTCACGCGCTAGCCATCCGCCGGCCAGGGTAAGTGCTTTCCCAAGGGGCCGTTGTCCGTCCCCGGCTGACGCCAAAGGGGCTTTTTGATGAAGGTTACGGTCGAACGCGCCGAGCTCTTGAAATCGCTGAGCCACGTTCATCGCGTGGTCGAGCGGCGCAACACCATCCCCATCCTCGCCAACGTGCTGATGCGAGCGGAAAGCGGAAAGCTCGCTTTCAAGGCCACCGACCTCGATGTCGAGATGGTGGAGGTCATTGCCGGCGACGCGGCGCAAGCCGGAGTCATCACGGTGCCTGCGCACATGTTTTACGAGATCGTCCGCAAGCTGCCGGAGGGGGCGCAAGTCATACTCGAAGCCTCGGGCGATCGCGCCGACATGTCGATCCGCGCCGGACGGTCGAAGTTCACATTGCAAACGTTGCCCGAGAGCGATTTCCCCGATCTTGCGGCGGGAGAGCTGAGCCATCGGTTTTCGCTTCCGGCCGGCGACCTCAAACGGCTCATCGACAAGACCCAGTTTGCCATCTCGACCGAGGAAACCCGTTACTATCTGAACGGCATTTATCTTCATGCGGTCGCGTCGGGCGCAACGACGATGCTGCGCGCGGTGGCGACCGACGGGCACCGCCTCGCCCAGTTCGAATGTCCGGCGCCGGCCGGTGCGGAAGGCATGCCGGGCATCATCGTCCCGCGCAAGACCGTGGGCGAAGTGCTGCGCCTCGTCGACAGTGCCGAAGGCGAAATGATGATCGAATTATCTCCGACCAAGATCCGTTTCACGATGGGTGGCGTCGTACTGACCTCCAAGCTGATCGACGGAACCTTTCCGGACTACGGCCGAGTCATTCCGCTCGGAAATGACAAGCTGCTTGAAGTCGACAAGCATGAATTCGAACAGGCGGTCGATCGCGTGTCGACCGTCGCCAGCGAGCGCGGCCGCGCCGTCAAGCTCTCGCTTGCGCCGGGGCGGCTCGTGCTCTCGGTCACCAACCCGGACTTCGGCAGTGCCACCGAGGAGATCGAAGTCGGCTACGAGGCCGATCCGCTCGATATCGGATTCAACTCGCGCTACCTGCTCGACATTGCCGGTCAGCTCGACGGCGAGACCGCCGTGCTCAAACTTGCCGATCCGGGGTCGCCGACGCTGCTGGCCGACAAGGCCGACAACGGCGCACTTTATGTGCTGATGCCGATGCGGGTATAGGCTTGCGGCTTGTGAATGTTGTCGCCCGCGTCCGACGCCTGACCCTCACCAATTTCCGCAACTACCGAACCGCATCGCTCGTCACCACGGCCGACCTCGTCGTGCTCACCGGGCCGAACGGCGCCGGTAAAACCAATGTCCTGGAGGCGATCTCATTCTTGGCGCCCGGACGAGGCCTGCGCCGCGCCCAGCTCGACGAAGTGGCCTTCACGGACGGGAGCGCGGAACGCGCGGGAGTTTGGGCCGTGGCGGTCCAAGTGGACGGCGCACTCGGTCTTGCCACCCTCGGGACCGGTGCCGGACCGGCTTTTCCCGGCGATATGGCGGCGGGGCGAAGGTTCCGTATCGATCGCGAGCCGGTCGGCTCCGCTGCCGAGTTCGCCGAACATTTACGCGTCGTCTGGCTGGTGCCGGCCATGGATCGGCTGTTTTCCGGGCCCCCTTCGGAACGGCGGCGCTTTCTCGACCGCCTGGTACTCGCGATCGATCCTGCCCATGCGGCGCGCGTCGCGGCACTCGATCGGGTCCTGCGGTCGCGCAATCGCCTGTTGGAAAACCCGGATCCGCATTGGCTCGATGCGACCGAGCGTGAAGCCGCCGAGATCGCGGTTGCGGTTGCAGCCGCGCGCGTCGAGACGATGCGCCGTCTGTCGGCGGCGGTCGCTGGACCCGATGCCGAGCGGGCCGGATTCCCCACGGCCGAAGTTGCGCTCGAGGGATCAATCGAGACAAGGATGCTGACCCAACCTGCGATCGAGGTGGAGGACTGTTATCGGGCAATCCTGCGCGAAAATCGCGGTCGCGACGCCACGGCTGGCCGGACCCTCGACGGTCCGCATCTCACTGATCTCGAGGTTTGGTACCGTGAAAAGGAGATCGCCGCTCGCGATGCCTCCACCGGAGAACAGAAGGCATTGTTGATCGGGCTCGTGCTCGCGCACGCCGCCCTGGTCAGGGACATGACAGGCGCGACACCTGTCATCCTGCTTGACGAAGTCGCGGCGCATCTTGACGCCGGCCGTCGCGCTTCACTCTTTGCGGCGCTCGAACGGCTGGGGGCGCAGGTGTGGATGACCGGCGCCGACGGAGCCACATTCGCGGATGTTGCGCGGCGCGCCGATATTCTCGACGTGCGGGCGCTGCAGGTTCCTTGAGCGGGGCCGCTTCGCGGCTGTTCCAATCGTCGGACGCTTTTGCCGGATCGCCTTCATGCGGCAACAAAATCTGCGTCACACTCGAGATGATCGGGTACAATGACCGGATGAATGTACATCCGCACCCCCCTCATGACGACGCGCACGATCACGGCACCCAGCTCAGTGACGTACAACTGCGCGTCCGTGCGCTCGAGACGATCCTCACTGAGAAGGGGTACATCGACCCGAAGGCGCTCGATCTGATCATTGATGCCTATGAGACGAGAATTGGCCCCCAGATCGGTGCGCGGATCGTCGCCAAGGCGTGGAGAGACCGAGAGTTCAAGCGACGGCTCCTCGACGATGCCACGGCAGCGGTCCAATCGCTCGGCGCCAGCGAGCGCGCGGTGCATCTGATTGCGCTTGAGAACACGCCACGCCGCCACAACATGGTCGTCTGCACGCTATGCTCCTGCTACCCGTGGGAAGTGCTTGGCCTGCCGCCGGTCTGGTACAAGTCGGCCCCGTATCGCTCACGGGCGGTGATCGATCCGCGCGGCGTGCTGGCGGAATTCGGCGTCACGCTTCCGCCAGACACTGAAATCCGCGTTTGGGACTCGACCGCTGAGACGCGTTACCTCGTGGTACCGATGCAGCCTCCCGGCACCGAAAATTGGAGCGAGGAGCAGCTCGCCAGCTTGGTAACGCGCGATTCGATGATCGGCACCGGGCTGGCACGCAGTCTTGAAGGGACGGGGCATGAACGGCGTTCATGATATGGGCGGGATGCAGAGTTTGGCCCCGTCCGGCTGGAGCCGGACGAACCGGTGTTCCACGAGCGGTGGGAAGGACGGGTCCTCGCGATGCATCGCGCGATGGGTTATGCCGGCCTTTGGAATATCGACGTCAACCGTTTCACCCGCGAGCAGATGCCGCCACATGTCTATCTCGCCAGCTCCTATTACGAGAAATGGGCCATCAGCCTTGAAAGCCTGTGCATCAAGTACGGTATCATTGAAACCGACGAGATCGCCGCCGGCCGCGCCCTTCATCCCGGCAAGGCTGCCCCCCGCGTTCTCGCCGCGGCGGATGTGCCAAAGGCGCTGACGCGGCGCAGCTTCGAGCGGCCGGCGCCGCGTCCGGCCAAATTCTCGGCCGGCGACCGGGTGCTCACGAAAAACATGCACCCGGCGGGCCATACCCGACTGCCACGCTATGCCCGCGGCAAGTCCGGCGTCATCGAGAGCGTTCGCGGCTGCCACGTCTTTCCCGACTCCCTGACCGTCGGCAAGGGCGAAGACCCGCACTGGCTCTACACCGTTGTCTTTGCCGCGCGTGAATTGTGGGGCGAAAGCGGCGACCCGGCCAGCATGGTCTCGATCGACGCCTGGGAGCCCTATCTGGACGCGCTCCCACCTTCAGGTGCCCGCGACAATAGCTGAATGACTCCTATGGCAGTTCACGGGCCCAAGCTGCGCAATTCTGCCGCGTGTCGCGACAGTTATTTTCGCCGTGACCCGTCGTCATGAGCGGCGTCGATCCGCTCGCCGCGAAGGGCGCCCTTGCGGCGGTGCCAGGCATTCCGACCGATGACGGCGATCCGGTCTTCCGCGCGCCATGGCAGGCCCAGGTTTTTGCAATTGCGGTGGCGCTCCACGGGCGTGGCCTGTTCACCTGGACGGAATGGGCGACGACGCTGGGCAGCGAAATCAAGGCGGCGCAGCGTTCCGGAGATCCCGATACCGGCGAGACCTATTACCATCACTGGCTTGCGGCGCTTGAACGTATCCTTGCGGAAAAGGGCATTGCCGAGGCTGTTGCGCTCGCGAGTCATCGCAGCGCCTGGGACCACGCTGCCAAGCGGACACCCCACGGGGCGCCGATCGAATTGCGGCCAGAGGATTTTCGCTGAGGGCAGCAGCCGCGGCGAACCCGGGTCTAACGTTTTCCAGAGAGCGGGAGGCGGTTCAAACGAAATGGCATCCTGGTCGATTCTCTTTAATTTAGCGCATGATCTTGGTCCGAAAAGTCTGCAACTTTCGAGATCATGCGCTAATCGCCGAACAAGGCGCGCTTGCCGGCGCTGACAAGACTGCTGCCGGCACTGACGATCCCGTTCAGAAAGTCTGGCGCAGGGCTGCCCCAGTTCGTTTCGCCGTGGCCGCTTTCCGCGACCCTTCGCTTGTGAGTGCCTGGGGGCGCGCGGTGGCCGATTGCCATTGACCAAAAGACCTTGTAGCGGGTCCCATCGTTACGGGCGACGGCGACGCCGATGATGTCGGCATCCGCGAGCAACAGGTTGGCGTTGTGACCCGGCGAATGTTCCCACATGCGGAGGGTATCTTCCCAGGTTTTCGTGCCGGCAGCGATGTTCTCACCCGCGGTGTAGGTGTCGGCGGCCGCGATCCGCGTCGTGAACGCGCCGGCGACGTTGTGGTCCATGATGCCGGTCGAGGCCATCGCGTGCGCCTGTTTCTCCGCGACTGCGGTCAGGCGGGGATCAACCTTCACCGCCGGCAAGCCGTGCTCGCGGCGATATTGCGAGATGATGGCGATAGGGTCTTCGGCTTGCGCAAACGTCGGCGCGAGGCACGTCACAGCCGCCACGGCGCACGCCAGCAAGGTCGTCTTCATGATTCCCCTCCAGCCCGGGCCGCAGGATTGGTCGGACGGCAGGGAAAATCAAGCGTCCTAAACGTTCAGTAACGACGCCACGCGTTGCAGTGGTAGGCAAATACTCACGGCTTTCGCCCCGCCGCGGCGGCCTCAGTTTGGATGTGCTCGGGCCGCAGGCCGATGCCGATCACCCGCGCGGGAATGCTTTGCAGCACCGGAACGCGGTTGAACAAGCTGACAAACCAGGGTGGCTTTGGTCGTTCCGTGCCGG
This sequence comes from uncultured Alphaproteobacteria bacterium, assembly GCA_963844635.1. GTDB lineage: Bacteria > Pseudomonadota > Alphaproteobacteria > Rhizobiales > Xanthobacteraceae > JAJPKK01. Next base: position 276,080 of record CAWJPD010000002.1, on the reverse strand, counting down.
CAAGCACGCGCCTGACCACCTGATTCTGGATCGCAAGCTGAATGCGCTGAGTTGCGCGGGTCGGAAACGTGCGTCGTGCCTGCACGCGGGCAAGCTGATCGACGCTCGGAGTGCCGGTCTTCAGCGGTTCGGCCAAAATATTCGCGGTAGCAACGGCATCCTGCACGGCAAGGTTGATGCCGACGCCGCCGATTGGGGACATGGCGTGTGCGGCGTCGCCAATGCAAAGCAAGCCCGGCCGGTACCAGCGCGTAAGGCGATCGACCGCCACAGTGAGGAGCTTGACATCATCCCAGCTCGCGATCTCGTTCACGCGATCGCCGAGCCATGGCGACAGTTCGCTTATCCGGCGTCGAAATTCCGAAATATCCTGCTTGCGCAATTCATCCGCCGATCCCTTTGCAATGATATAAGCACATTGCCAGTAATCGCCGCGGTCGAGCATGATCAGCATGCGCCCGGCTTCGATGTGCCCGAAGGCTTCTGTCGTATCATCGGGACGGCGCGAAACGCGCATCCACAAAACATCCATCGGCGCGCCGAGGTCTTGCACTTGCAAGCCTGCACAATCCCGAATCCGGGAATGGCGCCCGTCGGCGCCGATCACCAGATCGGCGCGGATGCCGAACGGGCCATTTTCGCCACGACACCTCACGCCGACCACCCGCGGGCCATCCTCGATGAGGTCGATGGCCTCCGTCTTCATCATCAAGCGAAACGCCGGAAAGCCTCGGCCGTGTTCGGCAAGGAAATTCAGAAAATGCCACTGCGGCATGAAGGCAATGAAATTGCAGCCTGGCAGCCGGCTGAAATCGGCAAGCGTGATCGTGGTGTCGCCAATCTGGCCAGACAGGTGGCGAACCTTGCTGTGCGGCAGCTTCAGGAACTCGTCGAGGAGGCCCAGTTCGCGCATCAGTCCGAGCGTCGACGGATGGATCGTGTCGCCGCGGAAATCGCGCAGGAAATCCGCATGCTTTTCAAGCACGATCACATCGATACCGGCGCGGGCGAGGAGGAAGCCGAGCATCATCCCGGCAGGCCCGCCGCCGGCGATGGCGCACCGCGTCGCCAGGTTTTGCGCGTCCATGCCTATCACCGTCCAAGTTGGGCGCGGCGGCGGAGCCGTTTTCGCGTGGCCGGATCGTACCTCGTTTTCGCCGCCAGGAACGGGCGAACGCCCGAAGGTTATTCCGTGGAATGCGGCACGGCCGTCCGTTTGCGTTCCACCTCCTGCACCGGGGTTTCCGGCGTCAATCCGCCATGCCGGCGCGCTAAGGTTTCGGTGCCGCTCTCGGCCCAGCGGCCGTGAACGGCGCGCTCGGCATAGCGCTCCCACATATCGTCCCAAACGCCGAGCGAATAGCCGTGCCAGGGCGGCTGCGGCCGGATCGCGGGCAGTCTCAATTCCTGCCACAGCGCGCGCGCCCGTTCCATGTATTGGCGGGCCGGCAAGGCCAGTGGCGGCATCGGCCCTTTCAGTGTCGCGTCGATCAGAAGCGTCGCGTCGTCGCTGCGCCGGCCGGTCTTCGGTCCGTGACCGCCGGAGCGATGCGGCACCACGTGGAGGTCGTCGCCCAGATTGGCCCGGTAGGCGAGCGACCAGAAGATCGCGTCGGCATTCCGGGGATCGATGTCCTCGCTGACCGCGATCACGATCTTGCCGCAGTCGGCGCGGAGCGCGGAGGCGCCATTCAATCCGCGCCAAATTTCGCTTTGCGGCGTATCCCGCGCGAATTGCAGGAAGATGACGGGCCGGACATTGCTGAGCGGCTCGTGCAGCACGACACGACGGATGCCTTTGATCGAAAGGCTGTCGCGCAGGTGCGACAGGAACATCGGCTCATAGGCGACACGCTTGATCACGCTCAATTCGCTCGGCGTCACCTGGCTGATGATGGAAACGAACACCGCCGCGCGCCGATGCGTGATCGCGGTTACCTGCATCGACATGTTGAAATCTTCGAGCGCCACATAGCCGTGGCTTTCGCCGAACGGGCCCTCGGGCTCCAACAGTTCGGGATCGATCAGGCCCTCGATGACGATCTCGGCGTCGGCCGGCACGTCGAGGTCGAGCGTGGCGGCCTTGGCGATACGGATCGGAAAACCAGCGAGTCCGCCCGCGACGGCCATCTCGTCCTGGTCGATTGCAAGCTTCTGCGGACCGGTGAACGCGACCACGGGAGCACAGCCGACTACGATCGCGCACGGCATCGGCTGCTTGCGGGCGCGGTATTTCTGCCAATGCAGATAGCCGCCGGCGCCGCCGATCCGCGAGGCCATGCGCACGCCGAGCCGGTCCTCGGCTTTGAGCTGGGCGCGATAGGTGCCCATGTTGCGGATGCCGGTCTCCGGATCGACGGTGATGCACAAGGTTGCCGTCAGGTAGGGCGCGGCGTCGAAGCCCGGCGTCGACACCGGCACCGGCAGGCGCGACAGCCCTTGGCCCGGCGTGGCGAGATCGGCGCCCTTTATCACCACGTCCTGACATGGAGGGGACGACACAACGACCGGCGGCACCGGATGGGAAACCGCCTCGGTCCAAGCGCGGCCGATATCGTCGACCTCGCGGCCCATGCCAAGGGCATAGATGCGCGCGGAAGCGGACAGCGCGCCGACAACGACCGGCATGTCGAAACGGCGGCCGTCCGCGCCGACCACGTTGGTGAACAGGAAAGCGCGGCGATCATCTTCGGCAAGACCGCCCTGGAACTGCCACCGCACCAGCGGGTGCAGTTCGGTGTCCTTGTTGATCTCGTGGTCGATGCGCACCAGAAGCCCTTCGGCTTCCAGCGTCGCGAGATGCTGCTGGAAATCGGCGGGCACGCCGTGAGTGGACGCACCGTCGCGTCGAGCCGGTCTTTCGAGCATGCGATATTCCTGGGATTGGGACGGACGCAGCCTACAGGCCGGACCGGCAGCCGGCAATCCGGCGCCGCAGCGCGCGTGAAGCGCACGGCGAAACCGTTTCCGCACTGCGAGATCAGCACGCCGCGGTCAAGGCAGTTGGGCCAAGATGGCCTTCACCGCTCGCGTACCACCGACGTGTCGATGTCCACGAGCGTGGTGACATGGTCCTTCGTTGCCGGGTCGGCACCGTGCCCCTGTGCGAAGGCTTTTTCGTCCTCGCGCGCTGCCTTCAGGATCGCTGGGAAGGCATAGTTCCCTTCGACACAGCGCGGCTCGTAGTAGATGCGGTCTTCCTCGTCGCTCTGTTTCGTAAACTCCTGCTTGACGGTCCAAGGTCGCGTCCAGACGGTCGGGTCGTCGATCGTGACCTCATAGGCAAGCGTGTTCGGGTCGGTCCGCGTCCAGCGCTCGACAAGGTGCAGATTCTCTCGCGATCCGAACAAGTCGGTCTTGGGACTGAAATTGGTGACATCGATGACGAGCGTGTTGCCTTCCCAATGGCCACGCGAATCACCGAACCACTGGCGGATGGTGGCCGGCAAATGCGGGCTGCCGTTCATGACGATGTTGCGCTGCCAAGCATCTCCCTGACCGACGTCATAAAAGATCGCGATGCCGCCGGGCGTCTGCACGATGCGCCGGAAGCTGCCGCCGAATGCGCTTCCGAATTCCGGCAGTCCCTGGGTCAGGCAGCGGTCCGACAGCGTGCCATCCTGCGGGCCGTCATAGCGGTTGATGCGCCCGAAATTGCCGGCGATGTAGCGCGGCGGGTTTTCCGCCCGCCGCGGCGAGGGAGTCGGGTCGTACTTGCCGCCGGCGCATTGCGGCAGTTTGTTCTTGCAGGTGTCGGTCGCCTGGAGGAGCGCCAGGCGAAACTCCCGGTCGGCGGCGGCCGCCTTCTGCGCCGCGGGAGTGAATGGCGGAATCCGTCCATTCGGCGGATCGGCAATCAGCGAGGTGCGCGCGCCGGTATGCTTCGAGGAGGTGAAAACGGCGAGATTGTAAGCACCGGCGAGCTCGCGTTCGGTGGCGCGGCGGCTAAGCAATTCCGATCGCTGCCGGTCCAACTCCTTGCGCTGATCCTCGGTAAAGAATTCCTGGTTGGCATATTTGGCGGGTCGCTGTAACGGCGTGTCGAATTCGTCAGTCCAGATTCCTTGCAGGTCCGGTTCACCCCAGGGCGTTTGCAGCGGGGACGCCGGCCTGGACGCCGCGGCGGAGCCCACCGTCTGAGCTGCCGCAGTGTCGACCGGCACGGAAACGGCGGCGGCCCCGACAATGACGATCGTCGCCCACAGGAATCCATCGCGCATCAGTGCTCTCCATATAATGTTCGCTTTGCCGGATCGCCGGACTTGCCGCCTCAGTCAAAGGTGCGCGGCGCAACGGCGGCGACTCAAAGCGGCAGCGGCCGGCCAACTTTGCGGACCATCAGCAAAAATGGACCGGCTGGCAAGCCGTCACCAGCGCCTGCCGAAGCGGCCTCGGTTTCCCCATCGGCCTGCGACAAGGCGGAGCAGCAACAGCAATACCACGGCGCCAATGAAGGCGTTCACGATCAGCGCCACCAGGCCGACGCCGAGATGAATCCCGAGGCGCGGCAGCAGCCAGTCGCCGATGAATGCACCGAGGAGACCGACCACAAGATCGCCGATGAGGCCGAACCCGCCGCCCTCCATGACTCTGCCGGCCAGCCAGCCGGCCACGATGCCGACGACCAGGATGACGAGAAGGCTTTGATTGGACAAATACATGGCTCCCCCTATTTCTTGTCCAACATCAACGTGCCCTGCTGGGCGATGACGTGCTTGATCTTTTCAGCCACCTGAGCGATCGCCCACGGCAATGCGACCTCGATGCGGACCTGGTCATTGGCCACGTCGATCGAACCGGCGAGTGTCTGGCCGAGCGCCAACGCGCGGAATTGCAGGTGGCTGTCGGTCCATGTCTCTTCCTGCATGGAGAGCACTTGCGCGAACGTCGGTCGCGCTTTTTCGATGCCGGATCTAATTCGCTTGAGCGCTTCATCCTTCCCCAGCCGATGCGGGATGGAGACGACCAGAGGCGACATCATTGCTCTCCCAAGCAGGTCGGCGGCGCATCAACGCCGCCGAGGGCGGATGAAGCACATCAACGCCAACCACTGCGGATGATAAGAGTTCCTCGGCACACCGCCGGGATCAAGATGTGTCCGCGGCTCCTCGGTCATGCCGACGCCGCGCGCTTTGAAGGCTTGCTAGTGATCTAACTCCAACGCTTAAATCCCTTTGCGTGTCATGCCCCGCTTTAAGCAGCTTTAAGCGGGGCATCCAGTAACCGCATGAGTGCCAGCGGAAAGCAATAATTTCAAACGCCACCCCGGTGGTTACTGGATCGCCCGGTCCAGGGGCACCCCATTGTTTGGCCGCTTCAAAAGCGCGGTTTGTTTGATTGTTGCATTGAGGTGGCCAAAACGATGGGGACCCCGCGCCGGGCGATGACGGTTGAGGGAGCCAAGCGTCAGTGCCGGAACACTAGCGTATGATCCGGAAAAGTTGAACACTCTTCGGACAAAGATCATACGCAAATCAAAGAGAACCGAGCGGAGGCTTTTCAAGCTGACCGCATCCCGGGTATCAATCAATGGATCATTCTTCCGTAATTCCGGGTACTACGACGGGCGCCAAAATGCTCGCATGGAACGCGTGATGACCGACGAAAACGAAAAGAAGAACCAGGTTGAACGGCTGGTCGAGTCTCCAAACCTCGCCGATGCCCTGGAAAGCGACCAGTTCAGGCACTTTCTCGATCAGGTCCCGATCGCGATCGCCGTGGCGGAGATGAAAGCCGAGGAACGCGTGGCCTACGTCAATCCCGAGTTCGAGAAGTTGTGCCGCCAGAGTGCAGCCGATGTCGAAGGGCAGTCATGGAGCACGCTTCGAGGTGCAAGTATAGAGGAACCACGACGCGCGATCGGCACCGCCATTGCGGCGGATAACGACTGGGTCGGCACCTTCCGCATCGATCTTGCCGGAGAGGAACCGGCCATCGTCGATGCCTATTCGAACGTCATCGTCGATGATGAAGGCTCTCCGGCCTACCGCCTTGCCGCATTGGTCGATGTCAAACGGCATGATCCCACCGACCGGGAAGACATCGAACGGCGTATCCGCGACAAGGACACGCTGCTGCATGAAATCCAGCATCGTGTGCGCAACAATCTGCAAATGATCACCGCCCTGATACGGCTCGAGGCAAGAAATCGGGCGCGGGGCATGCCGACCGAGCCGTTCGACCGGCTGGCCGGGCGCATCGAATCCTTGCAGCTGCTTTACCAAACTTTGCCTGAGCACGGGCAACAGAGGGAGGTCGATCTCGGTGTCTACCTGACACAGATCGCCTCGGCAGTGATGCGGGCGCATGCCGTCGAGGGCATTCGGCTCGACCTCCAGGTCGATGCCTATCGTATCTCCGCCGATGTCGCGATGCCGACCGGCCTCGTGGTCAATGAGCTGCTGACGAATGCGCTCAAGCATGCGTTTGTGGGCCGCGACCACGGTACCATAACGCTTCACAGCATCGTCGATGGCGACGGGTGCCAATCGTGATCGCAGATGATGGCGTCGGACTCCCCAGTGAATACCAATGGCCGGCGCGGGGGAAACTCGGCGCTCTCATCGTGCGGTCACTGCGCGAGAACGCCAAGGCTCACGTCGCCGTGGAGTCGTCCCCCGGCCGCGGCACCCGCGTGACGATCACGTTCCGTCGAGATGACGCGGCTGTTTAGCGCTATACAACCCTTGAGGTATTCTTTGAGGCCACCGAGTCGCGTGGGCAGGTCGCCGGAACGAGTGTTGTGTCGGGTCGTTGTACCGGTGCTGAGAAGTGCCCGACATGGTCAAGTCGCAAAACTATCGCACCGCAGCGGATTACTGCCTGGATCGCGCTGCGGCGGCTTCGGATCCGCAAGCCCGACGGGCCTTCCAACAAGCCGCGAGGCTGTGGAACAAGCTTGCCGACCAGATGGCCGCCATCGAAGCTTTCGAAATGCCGCCAAACTCCGCCGACACGAACGACAAACCCGGCACCCGTGAATAATCACTCGTTTGCATTGTGCTCGACTCGTCCGGGAATAACGTTGCCGCTCCGGAACGCTGTCGCGGGTTCGACGTTATGCGCGCTGTACGTGACGCAAAGTGGATTAGCAGTCCCCGACGCAGGCAAAAGCCGGCTGGCTCAACCGTGATCCAGTCTCCCTAACCAGAAAGAACAGGCACCATGTCTCTTCTCAAATGGGCTTTGATATTCCTGGTCATCTCGCTGATTGCGGCGCTGTTCGGTTTCACCGGCATCTCTGCTGCGAGCGCCGATATTGCGCGCATCCTGTTCTACATCTTCCTGGTCATCTTTGTTGTTCTTCTCATTCTTGGCCTGACAATCTTCAGAGCTTGAAGTCGCAAGGAACACTCTTGGGGCAGCCACGTTCTTTCAGTTGATCAGGGCAAACCAAAAAGGAAAGGTGATCAACATGAATTGTGAACACGTGAAGGGCGCTGCAAACAAGGCGTCCGGAGCTGTCAAGGATACCGCTGGCAAAATGATGGGCGACAACAAGATGCGTGCGAAAGGCAAGATGGACAAGGCCAAGGGCGCCGCCCACAACGCCGCCGGCGACGTGAAAGACGCGGTGCGTAGCGCTTCCAAATAGAGACGCTTCGACCTGCTGAAGAAAACGCCGCTCTTGGGCGGCCTTTTGTTTGCGCGAAGGCCAAACCCTCATTATGGGCCTTTCCTTTCCCGCTCCAGACCGGAGGGCAAATCTGATTTGCGGTCTTTCGCTCCGGAACCCTCCCCGGGTGGTCCACCGCCGTCGTCTGGCTCCAACCGCACCGAAGCGCCCTGCTGCGCGGCTTGGTGACGCGTCAACTTCCCTGCGGGTCTTTTGTCGTTTTCCGATACCGGGTCATAGGCGCCCTGGCGCTCGTCGCGTAAGTCGCTCATTGAATTGCCTCCTTTATCGGGAAAGCGCACGATTGATCGTTGGTTCCGGCTGCCTCTGACGCGGGGCTACGCGATCGGCCCACCTTGAGGCCGGCAACGCCGGCTCTGACTCAATGTTGGGTTTGCCTGCATGCAGGGCTCTGGGAGCGGAGGGCGCCGTGTTAGCGCATGATGCCGAAAGTTGCAGACTTTTCGGACAAATATTATGCGCAAAATCAAAGAGATGGGAGGCGGAGCCGATTCAAACTGAACGCATCCTGCTCCAGCCATGCAGGAACAGGAGCTATTCCTCGCCTCCTCCGGAATCCCGCAGGATCGCATCGCGCAGCGATTTCGGGATCGGGCGGCTCTGCCACCGGACACGAAGGCGACCCGCACCTTTGCTTCGACCAGGAGCTTCCTCGCCGCGCGTGACCTTCTGGAGCAGGGTCATGGACGCGCCTCTGACCTCCAGCGCCCCGGTGGTGACGCAAAGCAGGTCATCCATCCGGGCGGGTTTGAGATAATCGATGGTCATCGATCGCACCACGAAGGAAAAGCCCGGCGCCTCCTGCTCCGTGGCCTCGAACAGCGCGCGGTGGTCGGCACCGATCAGACGCAAATAGTTGGTGCGTGCGCGCTCCATGTAGCGCAGGTAATTGGCGTGATAGACGATGCCGGTGAAGTCGGTATCTTCGTAATAGACCCGCACCGCCATGACGTGGCAGCCGTCGCGGATTTCGCCGTCGAGGCTGGACACGGTCACGTCAATCCTCCGCGCGATCGGGACCCTCACCGTCACCGAACAGGCCGAACTGGGCAGGATCGCGGCGCGGCTCGGCAAGCCCAAGATGCCGGAAGGCGTGTCCGGTGAGCAGCCGGCCGCGCGGCGTGCGCTGAACCAAGCCCTGCTGGATCAGGAACGGCTCGATGATCTCCTCGATGGCATCGCGCGGCTCCGAGAGCGCTGCCGAAATGGTCTCGATCCCGACCGGGCCACCGCCGTAATTGATCGCAATCGCGGTGAGATAGCGGCGGTCCATTGCATCGAGACCGGTGGCGTCGACTTCGAGCGCAGTGAGCGCGCGGTCGGCGATCGCCCGATCGATCGCCGAAGCTTTGCCGACCACGGCGAAATCGCGCACCCGCCGCAGCAGCCGGCCGGCGATGCGCGGGGTGCCGCGCGCGCGCCGAGCAATCTCGTTGGCGCCGTCGGTGGTCATTCCCACGTCAAGCACGCGGGCGCCGCGATTGACGATCAATTCCAGCTCTTCGACGGTATAGAAGCCGAGCCGGATCGGGATGCCGAACCGGTCGCGTAGCGGGTTCGTCAACAGGCCGGCCCGGGTGGTCGCGCCGACCAGCGTGAATGGGGCGAGGTCGATCTTGACCGAGCGCGCCGCCGGCCCCGCGCCGATGATGAGGTCGAGCTGGAAATCCTCCATTGCCGGATAGAGGATTTCCTCGATTGCCGGATTAAGGCGGTGAATTTCATCGATGAAGAGAACGTCGCGCGCATCCAGATTGGTCAGCAGCGCCGCAAGATCGCCCGCCTTCGCAATCACCGGTCCGGAGGTGGCGCGGAAATTGGCCCCGAGCTCGCGCGCGACGATTTGGGCGAGCGTCGTCTTGCCGAGACCGGGCGGGCCGACCAGCAGCACGTGGTCGAGCGCCTCGGCACGGCTTGTTGCCGCCGCGATGAAGACGCCGAGATTGCGCCGTGCTTGCTCCTGCCCGATGAATTCGGCGAGCCGCTGCGGCCGCAGCGAAGCCTCCGGGGTGTCCTCGTCGCGCTGTTCGCCGCCGATCAGCCGCGTCGGCGGGTGCGGGGGCGTCGGCAGCGGAGGCGAAGCTGCAGACGCCGAGCCGGGTCGAGAGGATCGGGAAGATGCAGGCGGCCGGGGCCGACTTATGAATTGAGTTCCCTGAGGCCGAGCCGGATCAGCCGCGCGGCATCGGCGCCTTCGCCGGCTTCGCGTACCGCTGCCGCGACTGCCGCCGCCGCCTGCGCTTCCGCATAGCCAAGATTGACGAGTGCCGAGACCGCGTCGCGCAGCGGCTGCGGCGCACCGCCCGGCTCGATCGCGCCGGCGAGCCGAGCCGCCAACGGATCGACCGCGGCGAGGACCGGCGTCTTGTCCTTGAGTTCGGTGACGATGCGTTCGGCGACCTTGGCACCGACACCGGGGGTGCGCGTGATCGTTGTCTTGTCGCGCATCGCGATCGCAGTCGCGAGGTCGGCCGGCCTCAGAGTCGACAGCACCGCCAGCGCAACCTTGGTGCCGACGCCTTGGACGGTCTGCAACAGGCGAAACCATTCGCGCTCGTTCGCGGAGAGGAAGCCGAACAGACGAATCTGGTCTTCGCGAACATGGGTCTCGATCGCGAGCTCGACGGCGCCCGTCGCGGGTAGTTCCTGCAATGTGCGCGCGGAGCAATGCACCATATAGCCGACGCCATGGACATCGAGGATGACGAAGTCCTCGCCCCGGCTGTCAACCATGCCTTTGAGCTTGCCGATCACTGCGCCGCCGCCCTGATTGCCGCACTTGCGCGATGATGCGCGTGGGTGATGGCGATGGCGAGAGCATCTGCGGCATCGTGCGAGGAGGGCGCCGCTTTCGGCAGCAGAACCCGAACCATCATGCGGATCTGGACCTTGTCGCCATGGCCGACGCCGATAATCGTCTTCTTGACAACGTTAGGGGCATATTCGGCGACCGGCAGACCCGCGCTGGCCGGCACCACCAGCGCAATGCCGCGGGCCTGCCCAAGTTTTAAAGTCGCTGCCGCGTTCTTGTTGACAAACGTCGCCTCGACGGCCGCCTCGTCGGGTTGGAAGGCGGCAACGACCTCGGTGAGCGCGCTGTGCAGCGCCACAAGGCGGAGCCCGAGGGCGTCGGCTTCGCGAGATTGCGCCGATCCGCAAGCAACGTAAATCAACCGATGGCCGTCGAGATCGATCACGCCCCAGCCAGTGCGGCGCAGCCCGGGGTCGATGCCGATGATCCGAATCGGGCGCGACATGGCTGCCGTGATAGCGCCGGCGCAGGCCTTCGCCTAGCGCAGTCTCCCGAAAAGTCACGGACTTTTCGGACAAGGATCATGCGTAAAATCAAGGAGAATCGAGCGGCAGGCGGTTCGAGCTGAACGCGCCCCGCTCCAGGAGCTGTCCCCAGGCGTAAAGCGCGCGGCGCCGTGGCGGCGCCATCCAAGCAAGCCCGGCAGTTCCTGCCGGGAGGCCGGGACCGAACTTCCCGGTCATGATCGGGCCCGCCGCGCCCGCCGGGATAAAGACTTGAAATAATAGCGGATTTCGGATCGCGCCGGGTGGCCTGCCGCTTGCAGCGAAGCAAGGGTCTGCCCAATGTAGAGCCGCCGAAGAGGTTGAGCCCGTGCAATCCGTTGCGACCGATGTCGTTTCTCCGCTCTCCCCGCCGTCGCTCCCCAAGGCTAGTGGGGGGGATTCTTCTGCGAATGGTCAGACCACCCCGTTCGCAAATTTTCTTGACGACAACCGGAGCCAAGCGTCAGCGAGCGCGTCGGACAAGAGCGCTAGCGATCCGAGCGGGGACGGGGGCACCGCCGCGACGATGGCAGCCTCAGACAACTTGTCGAACCGTTCGACCGCTGGCAGCAATAACCGGATCCCCGGTCAGTCCTCGGCTGAGGACGGCGGGGCCGGCCCTCAGACAGTCGCCGGCGGCGCGACTACGGTTGCTGCGGGTACCGGAAACGGGGGCCCTGCGGGAAGCGTGACCCCGGCCAGCCCTGCCGGGCCGCCAGGCTCGTCTGAGAGACGCTCGGCGGCCCTCCCAGATGGCGAAGACCCGGTAACAATTCCGCTTCCTGACGCGACCATGACCCAGGCTGCGGGTCGAAGTGAGCGGCAAAAACCGGGGCGCGATAGAGGGCAGGGGACCAGCGACGGAGTCGACGCCAGTGCGGACGCTACGACCCAGAATGCGAGCGGACAAAACGCGAGCGGGGCTGAGGCCACCTCGAATTCGCAACTCTTCGGTGCTCCATCGGACATTTCGGTCGGCACTGCGAGAACGCGAAAGAGCCGCACGGATGTGCAAACCAGTTCCGCGACAACTCCCGCGGATACGCCATCGAGCGCTTCAGCCGCCGGTCCAGCGGCTTCCGCCAACCTTGTGCCGGCGATCATCCCAGCGACGACGTCTTCGTCAAACGGGGTCGCGCCCCCATTGGCTTCCGGCGTTGAAGATCGGACGAACACCGGCTCGATCGGCTCCCCGGCGGACGACGTAGATCCCGGTCAAGCAACGCCGGCCGGACCGGGATCGAAGCTCGCTGGCGGCGCAGGCGACCGTCAGGCAGTCCCGGCATCGCCGGGATCGGGTCTCGCCGGCGGCGCAGACAGTCAGGCAGTCCCGACATGGCCGGGATTAGGTCTCGCCGGCAGCGCAGACAACAGTCAGCCGGTATCGGCGTGGCCAGGAGCGAAGCTTGCGGTACTCTCGGACGGTTCGGGAGATGGTGCGATTGCTGCAACCGTCGGGCCTAATGGTTCCACCGCGACGGCGGCTGCAAGAAGCCTTTCCGATGATGCGAGTTCTCGGGCAACCGCAACTGCAGCCGCGAGTGGGATCGTTGGCGACACCCGAATGCCGGCGCGTGCCGCCGCGCCAACCATCTCGTCCGACGCCGCGATGCGCGACGCAATGCGGAACGCCGCATCGGATGCCTCTTCGCTTTCACCACAGCTTGATGCGACCGGCGATGCCCCTGGCGATGCACAATCGATAGGGCTGGTCTCCCCCCGCGACGATATTGGCGCGAGCAGCCAAGGATTGGCGCCAGCGCCGGCCGATCCCGCTGCCGCCTCGGTCCTCGCCGTTGCTGCGCCCGGCACAGTGGTCGCGCCGGCTTCCTCATCCTCAGGAAACGGCACGAGCGCGACCTCAGCAACGGAGAATGCAGTCCCGATCGGCGAAGTCGGTGTGGCGATTGCGGCGCAAGCGCAATCCGGAAAGAGCAGGTTTGAGATCAGGCTTGACCCACCTCAGCTCGGACGCATCGACGTTCAACTCAGCGTCGACCCCGGCGGCAATGTCACTTCGCACCTCGTCGTCGAACGCCCGGAAACGCTCGACCTGCTTCGTCAGGACGCGCCGCAGCTCGAACGCGCGCTGCAAAGCGCCGGCCTCGATACCTCCGGCGGGATGCAGTTTTCGCTCGCCGACCGGGGGTTCGCAAATCCGAACTGGTTTGCTCAGCCCTCGCGCGAGGGAACAACTCGTGCCGCTTCGGAGGCAGCCGCCACCTCGGCTGCCCCATTGGTAACCGCCTCCAACAGCTATGCCACGACGCGGCAGCGCAGCGGCGGCATCGATATCAGGGTCTGAACGGACGTCCATCAGCAAGAGGCCCAAGCCATGGCGACCAGCATCCTCTCGGGCGCATCGAGTGCGGTAACGGCGGCGACGACATCGAGCGCGAGCGGCTCCTCGTCGAGCGCGAGCACCACGTCCGGCGGCGGCTCCTCGAGCGGCCTCGGCATTAACGGGCAGTCGATCGCCGGCAATTTCCAGACCTTCCTGACGCTGTTGACCACGCAACTGCAAAACCAGGATCCGACCAGCCCGATGGACACCAACTCGTTTACCCAGGAGCTTGTGGAATTCGCCCAGGTCGAGCAGCAGCTCGATGCCAATAACGAGCTCGGGACGTTGGTCTCGTTGCAGCAGTCGGCGCAGGGCGATCAAGCCCTCAGCTTTGTCGGGAATACCGTCACGCTGAACGGCAACTCCGCCCAGCTTGCAAATAACAGCGCGAATTGGACGCTGTCGGCGCCCAAGCCCGCCAACGCCACGATCAACATCTCCAATTCCTCCGGCCAGCTCGTCTATACGGGGACCACCGTGCTGCAGTCCGGCACGAATACGTACACATGGAACGGTCAGGGCAATAACGGCACGCAGTGGCCGGCCGGCAGTTACACGATGGCGGTCACGGCGCAGGATGCCTCGGGTCAACCGGTCACCGTCTCGACGCAGGTGAGCGGCACGGTGGGCTCCGTCGATCTAACCCAATCGCCTCCGGTGCTTACGGTAAACGGGCAGAATTACGCGATCAGCCAGGTCCAGTCGGTAAGCCGGAGTTGACCTGGCAGATCGCTGGACCCCTCAAGCGCGCACCGCCGGCGGTGGCCGCGGATGGAATGGAGATGAACGCTGTTGGGATGATTGATCCGAATTGAATTACCATTCATTGTTCGTTGCGGAGCTCAATAATCAATTGCGCGTTCGGGGCTTAGCCAAATTTTAAGCGCCGGCGACTATTTATTGCGGCAGTTGCTTGGGTAGCGACTGCATCGAAGTGCGTGAGAGTAACATGACCGAACCCCATCGCCCGAGGGTCAAGTATGTCATCGGGCCGGACGGCAGCCCATTGACGATCGCCGATCTCCCGGCGCCTGGCACCAAGCGTTGGGTCATTCGTCGCAAGGCTGAAGTGGTGGCCGCGGTGCGGGGCGGGCTGTTGTCGCTGGAAGAAGCTTGCAGCCGCTACACTCTCACCGTGGAAGAATTCCTGGCCTGGCAATATTCGATCGATCGACACGGTCTCGCCGGTCTGCGCACCACCCGGATCCAGCAGTACCGCCAATAACCCTGGCTTTGCCGGCGCCGGCAACGCGTCAATCGCGGTTGGCGCGGCCGGATGCGTTCGCGCTTCGCGTCCCGGACCAGGATCGCGGTCGATCTAATCCCCGAGATCGTAACCGATATTCCCGATGCTCGACGCGCGACCAGGGAAGGCACGCTTAGAAGTCCTGATTCCGCTCATAGCAAATCGCCGCGCGTAAGGGTGGGGGGCCGAACGCCCGACCGGGTGAGGCGGAAAGCATCACGCAATGGATCATTCTTCTGCAATTCCGGGTCCTGCGGGGGACCCGGCTCGAAAAGTAAATTCCGTATTGATCGGGCTCAACGTGGCGGTTAACGGAATTGCAACCATCGACCCGGCAAAAACTGCCGAGCGCCCGGGCGAAGGGGCGTTTGCAGTTCCGGGACGCTCCCTTGCAGGGCCTGATCGAATTCATCAAGACGCTGGGGCCGACGCGGCTCGCCGCCATGGCCGCGGTCACGGCTGCGCTCATCGGCTTCTTTGCCTTTCTGATCATGCGCGTCACCGCCCCGGTGATGGTGCCGCTGTTTACCGACCTCGCGCTCGAAGACTCCGCTTCTATCATCAGGGAGCTCGAGCGCGAGGCGGTGCCCTACGAGATCAGGAACGACGGCAGCATTGTCATGGTGCCGAAGGACAGGGTTTCGCAGCTTCGCATCCGGCTGGCCGAAGGCGGACTGCCGAAAAGCGGCGGCATCGGTTACGAGATCTTCGACAAGTCCGACGCGCTCGGATCGACTTCCTTCATCCAGAACATCAATCGCCTGCGTGCCCTTGAAGGAGAGATCGCGCGCACCATCCGCTCACTCGACCGGGTGCAGGCCGCCCGCGTCCATCTGGTGCTGCCCGAACGTACGCTGTTCGCGCGCGACCAGGCCGAACCTTCGGCCTCGATCGTGCTCAAGCTGCGCGGCGGTCTCGAAGCGCAACAGGTGCGCGCGATCAGGCATCTCGTCGCCTCCGCGGTAACCGGGCTCAAGGTGGAGCGGGTCTCGATCGTCGACGATACGGGAAAACTCCTGGCCGACGGCGCCGCCGAGGATGCCGGCACCGGGACCGCCGCCGACGAACGCAAAGCGAGCTATGAGCGGCGACTGCGTGATCAGATCGAGACGATCGTGTCCTCCGTTGTCGGCTCGGGGCGTGCTCGCGTCGAATTGACCGCCGAGTTCGACTTCAACCGCATCACCCAGACATCGGAGCGGTTCGATCCCGACACCCGCGTTCTGCGCTCGACCCAGACCAAGGAGGAGAGCGCGGGCTCTGCCGATCCCGGCGGGCAGGTGACTGTCGCCAATGAGTTGCCGGGGGCACAGACGAATGGGGGGAACGGCCGCGAGGCGACCCACAAGACCGAGGAAACCGCCAATTACGAAGTTTCGCGCACCACCAAGACCGAGGTGCTCGAAGGCGGCCGGGTTAACCGCATTTCCGTCGCGGTCCTGGTCGACGGCAGCTACGTCAGGAACGACAAGGGCGACCGCGTCTACCAGGACCGCTCGCGCGTCGAACTCGACCGCATCGCAGCCCTGGTCCGTTCGACGATCGGCTTCGACCAGCGCCGCGGCGACCAGGTCGAGGTCATCAACCTCCGTTTTGCCGAGACGCCGCCGCCCACCGTGAGCGAACCCGGCGGCTTGCTCGCTTTCCTTCAATTCACCAAGGACGATGTCATGCGCGGCGTCGAACTATTGGTGATGGCACTCCTCGCGGTCGTGGTGGTGTTGGTCGTCGTGCGACCGTTGGTGCGCCGCATCATCGAACCGGACAGGGTCGCCGCAGTGCAGCCGGTGCTGCTCGGCGACCTCCAGGTGACGAAAGCGCAAGAGTTGGAAGCGGCGGCGGCGGAAGGCGGCGCCGGCCGGTTGCTCGAAATGGCGAGGCTGAGCGGCAAGGTGCAGGCGGAAGCGATCAAACAGGTCGGCGAACTGGCTGACAAACACCCCAACGAAACCGCCGCGATCATCCGAGAGTGGCTGAGCGAGACTGCGGCCTAGAGCGAGCTGACTCCAACGTGAAGCACACAGGCGGCTCATCCATGTGTCACGCTAGAGACATCGCGACCTAGCGGCATCATCCCATGGCAACAGCGCCCAAATTCAACCGCACGCAGTCCCAGTTTGCGCCCGCCACGCTGTCGGGGCCGCGGCCGGCCGTGGTCGCCGCGCCCGTTCCCGAGGCAGCGCAGCGGAAGGAGATTACCGGCCCGGAACGCGCCGCAGTGCTGCTGCTCGCGCTCGGCAAAGAACATGGCGCGAAGATCTGGGCGCAGCTTGACGATGACGAACTCCGCCAACTCGGTGCCGCGATGTCGACGCTTGGGACCGTCACCGCCACGATAGTCGAGAACATGATGATGGAGTTCGTCTCGCGACTCTCGAATTCGGGCGCCGTATTAGGGAACTTCGATGCCACCGAGCGGCTGCTCAAGCAGTTCCTGCCGTCCGAACGCGTTGTCGGCATCATGGACGAAATCCGCGGCCCGGCCGGCCGCAACATGTGGGAAAAGCTCTCCCATGTGCAGGAGGACGTGCTCGCCAATTATCTCAAGAACGAATATCCGCAGACCATCGCCGTGGTCCTCTCCAAGCTCACCACCGCGCACGCCGGGCGGGTTCTCGCCATCCTTCCCGATGAAGTCTCGATCGATGTCGTCAACCGCATGCTGAAGATGGAGACGGTGCAGAAGGATGTGATGGACCGGCTCGAGCAGACGCTGCGGACCGAGTTCATCTCCAATCTGGCGCGAACGCGGCGGCGCGACGCACATGAAGTGATGGCGGAAATCTTCAATACCTTCGACCGCCAGACCGAAGCGCGCTTCATGGCCTCGCTCGAAGATCACAACAAGGAGGCCGCCGAGCACATCAAGAAATTGATGTTCACGTTCGACGACCTTGCCAAGCTCGACAATGGCGCATTGCAGACGCTGATGCGCCAGGTCGACAAGGAGAAGCTCGCAATGGCGCTCAAGGGCGCGAACGAGGGCATCCGCCGCGTCTTCCTCGCCAACATGTCCCAACGCGCCGGCAAGATGCTGATGGAGGACATGGAAGCGCTCGGACCGGTGCGGCTCAAGGATGTCGACGAAGCCCAATCGGCGCTCGTCAACAAGGCCAAGGAGCTCGCCAGCAGCGGCGAAATCTTGATCGCCAAGAGCAACGCCGACGAAGAGCTGGTCTATTGAGCGCAGATATGAATAAAGCCGGGACCGCCGATCCTTGCCACGCCGCTGCCTCCCACCCTGGGGCGCCACGGCAATGACGGCCCGGACGCGATTCCTGTTCGACGCCGACTTCGGCCCGACCAAGGAGGCCCCGCCGAAGGTCACGCCGGAGCAGCACCAGGCGGCGATCACGTCGGCGGAGCAGCGCGGCTATCAGCGTGGTCTCGCCGCCGCCGAAGCGCAGGCCCGCACCGAGGCGCAGCGCCGCACCGCCACCGCCCATGAACGCATTGGCTGCGCATTGCAAAAGCTCGCCGACGGGATGGCGGCAATCGAGGGCCGGCTGGAAACGGACGCGGTGGAGGTCGCGGTCGCCGTGGGCGGCAGGCTCGCCGGTGCGCTCCTTGCGGAGGAGCCGATTGCGGAGATCGCAGCCCTTGCGACGGACTGCTTCAAGACACTGCTCGCCGCTCCGCATGTCGCGGTGCGGGTCAATGACGGCCTTTATGACGAGGCGCGCGGGCGTCTCGAAGAGATTGCGCGCGCAGCCGGCTTTGAGGGTCGCCTGGTCGTGCTCGGCGAACGCGAGATCGCGGCCGGCGATTGCCGGGTCGAATGGGCGGATGGCGGCGCCATCCGCGAACGCAAGGCGATCGAAGCGGCGATCGACGACCTGGTCGCCCGCTTTCTCGCGGCACGCGTACCGCATTGAGGGGATACGAAGGGAACACGATCATGGCCGATCATGACAAGAGCAATATCCCATTGCCGAATCTCGATCGCGCGGCCGGTGCCGCCGTGCCGGCCGAGCTCGCGGCAGTGCCGGACACAAGCGCCGCGCCGCGCAGCGCGGCCGATCTCGAGGCGGTGTTCGATGTGCCGGTGCAGGTTTCGGCGGTGCTCGGCCGTGCCCGCATGGATGTCGGAGAGCTTCTCAACCTCGCTCCTGGGGCGGTGCTGGAACTCGATCGGCGCGTCGGCGAAGCGATCGACATTTATGTGAACAACCGGCTGGTCGCGCGCGGCGAGGTCGTGCTCGTCGACGAGAAGCTCGGCGTCACCATGACGGAAATCATCAAGGCGGAACGCAACTGATGCAGTCGGCCGGCCTCTCGGCAGCAGGCGCAAACGGCAAGAGGCGGGCGGAGCCAACCGGCAAAGGAGGCAAGACATGCGGCTGTTGATCGTCGGCACGCTGCAAGGCCAGCTTACCGCGGCGACGAAGATCGCGATGGACAAAGGTGCGGCGGTCACCCATGCGGAGCGCATCGACACCGCGCTCGCGGTGCTCCGCTCCGGCAAGGGCGCCGACCTCTTGATGGTCGACGTGGCAATCGACATCCGCGACCTCGTGCTGCGGCTCGAGGCCGAGCGTATTCATGTGCCGATCGTGGCCTGCGGCACCAAGAACGATGCTCGTGCCGCCGTCGCCGCCATTCATGCAGGCGCCAAGGAATACATCCCGCTGCCGCCTGAACCGGAAATGATCGCGGCGGTGCTCGCGGCGGTCGCCGACGACAATCGCGACCTTGTCTATCGCGACGATGCCATGGCGCATGTGATTGCGCTGGCCACCCAGATCGCCCCGTCCGACGCCTCGGTGCTGGTCACCGGGGAATCCGGCACCGGGAAAGAAGTGCTGGCGAGGTTCGTTCATGGCCGTTCTGCGCGGTCGCGCGGCCCGTTCATCTGCGTCAACTGCGCCGCGATCCCTGAGCAGCTCTTGGAATCGGAACTGTTCGGGCACGAAAAGGGTGCCTTCACTGGCGCCATCGCGCGCCGGATCGGCAAATTCGAGGAGGCCAATGGCGGCACCCTGCTGCTCGACGAAATCTCCGAAATGGATGTACGGCTGCAGGCGAAGCTTTTGCGGGCGCTGCAAGAGCGTGTGATCGACCGCGTCGGGGGTGCCCGCCCGGTCCCGGTCGATATCCGCGTCGTCGCGACATCCAATGTCGATTTCGGCGAGGCGGTGCGCGCTGGCCGGTTCCGGGAAGATCTCCTCTTCCGTCTCAATGTCGTCAACCTGCGCATTCCGCCATTGCGGGACAGGCCCGCCGACGTTATCGAGCTTGCCCAGCATTTCGTGCGCAAATACGCGCTCGCGAACGGCGTCGCGGCACGGCCTTTGTCCCATGAGGCAAGGCGCCAACTCGCCGCCGGCCGGTGGCCGGGCAATGTCCGTGAGCTCGAGAACACGATCCACCGCGCCGTGCTGCTCGCCACCGGCGACGAGATCGGCGCCGCCGCCATCATCGCGCCCGATGGCCGGCGCCTCGACAGCGCCAAACCAGCCGCGGTTGCTCATGCGGCATTGGCGGCAGAGGCCGTAACGCGGGCGCTGGTGGGACGCACTGTCGCCGACGTGGAGCGCGACCTCATTCTGGAGACGCTGAAACACTGCCTCGGCAATCGAACTCACGCCGCGAATATTTTGGGCATTTCCATTCGGACGCTTCGCAACAAGCTCAACGAATACAGTGCCGATGGGATTTCGGTCCCGCCACCGCCGAACGGTGCCAGCGAAATCCGGGGGGCGGCGTGACCATGCGATGCCGCCATGCCGCCGCCGCTCGTAGCGACTTTCATGAGTCCGTGAGTCAGTGCGTGCCCACCCCCTCACCCTCGGAAGCGCCCGCGACGCATCATTCTTCAGTGACTCTGTGGACTACGCAGCCGCTGTCCCTCGCCATGATTGTGCCCGGGGCGATGCCGCCGCGGGGACAAGGCTTGGGAACCCGGGACGAATCAGTCAGACTCGACGCTGGGACATGGCGCGGGCGCGGGGGATTCCAAGCGGGCAGGCGCCTTGGGGAGCTTTTTCGGCTCGGATCATCCCGTGTCGGAGGCGGGAATTGAGCGAGGTCATGGCATCAAGCGCCGCGCGAGAGCGCGCAGCCGTGCGGTTGCGCGGCCGCTCCTATATGGCGTTCGCGCTCACGCCCGAGCCGCCGATTGCCGAATGGCTCGCCGGGTTCGACCGCTGGCTGCGCGGCTCGCCGGGCTTTTTTGCCGGCCGGCCGGCTGTGCTCGACGTGTCGGCGGTATCGCTGACGGGGGGTGCGATCGCGCATCTCATCGCCGAGCTTGGCGCCCGCGGGGTGCGCATCATGGGAATTGAAGGCGTGGCGCCGGAAAAGCTCATTCCAGGCCTGCCGCCCGTGTTGAATGGCGGCCGCGCCGCCTCGGATGCGGCGGTGGACGCTTGGCGGCAGACGCAGGGCGCCGCGGGCGCAACCGGCCCATCGCTATCGGAGCGCGCATCCTCGTCGCTGCTCATCGACGCGAATATCCGTTCCGGCCAATCCGTGTTCTTCGCCAATGGCGACGTGACTGTGGTCGGATCGGTCGGTTCGGGCGCGGAAGTCGTCGCCGGCGGCTCGATCCATATCTACGGAACATTGCGCGGACGCGCTATGGCGGGCACCACAGGCGACAGCCGTGCGCGCATCTTCTGCCGGCGCGTCGAAGCCGAACTGCTCGCCATCGACGGCTTCTATCGCACCGCGGACCAACTCGACCCCAACCTGCGCAGCCGGCCGATCCAGGCTTGGCTCGCGGGTGAGACATTGATGATCGCAGCCATCGGATGAGGCGTGCGCTGGAGGTGACGAAATGGGAATCGTGATCGTCGTGACATCGGGCAAAGGCGGTGTCGGCAAGACGACGTCGACCGCCGCGCTGGGCGCCGCGCTAGCGAGGTGCGGACAGAACGTCGTCGTCGTGGATTTCGATGTCGGGCTGCGTAACCTCGACCTCGTGATGGGCGCGGAGCGGCGCGTCGTCTTCGACCTCATCAATGTCGTTCAGGGCACGGCGAAGCTGCCGCAGGCCCTCATTCGCGACAAGCGGATCGAGACGCTCTATCTCTTGCCGGCCTCGCAGACCCGCGACAAGGACGCGCTCACCGAGGACGGTGTCGGCCGCGTCATTGCCGAGTTGCGGATGCGCTTCGACTGGGTCATCTGCGACAGTCCGGCGGGCATCGAGCGCGGCGCCACCCTCGCCATGCGCTTTGCCGACGAGGCGGTGATCGTCGCCAATCCGGAAGTCTCCTCGGTCCGCGATTCCGATCGCATCATCGGTCTCATCGATTCCAAGACCATGCGCGCCGAGGCCGGCCAGCGCATGGGCAAGCACCTGCTGATCACCCGGTTCGACCCGGCGCGCGCAACCCGTGGCGAAATGCTCAACATCGACGATGTGCTCGAAATCCTGTCGATCCCGCTGCTCGGCGTGATCCCGGAGAGCGAAGAGGTTCTCCGCGCCTCCAACCTTGGCGCGCCGATCACGATCTGCGGCCGCGACAGCGCGCCCTCACGCGCCTATTTCGATGCCGCCCGCAGGCTCGCCGGCGAGGACGTTGCGATCACCATTCCGACCGGCAAGAAAGGCCTATTCACAAAACTGTTCGGACGGAGAGCGGCATGAAGATGTTCCGCTTTCTGCGACCGATCAGCTCGGCGCCGGTCGCGCGCGAGCGCCTGCAGATCCTGCTCGAATACGAGCGGAACGTGGTCGGCAATAACGACATCTTCGGACTTCTGCGCGACGATATCCTCGCCGTTGTCGCCCGCTATGTGACGATCGATCCCGACAAGGTGCGCGTCAGGGTCGAACGCGGCTCCGCCACTTCGACGCTCGCTGTCGGCGTCGAGATCCCTCATGTGCCGCGGGCGCGCGCGGCGGCGCGGGCCTGAATTTGGCCCACGCCAGAACGTTTCTCGGGTGGCCGGTCACCGGCCGCCCGCTTTGACTCGGGACGGAGTCAGGGTTCCCGCGAAAATAGCTGAATTGTTCTCTGGCAGTTCACCGCGCCCGGCTGATGATTCCTGCCAAGTACTGGAGCGGTTATTTTCGCGGGTGCCCTTACGGCGCCGTCAGCGCCTCGGGTTTGCCGCGCTGGCGCTTGACCATCAGCTTGTTCAGCGCGCCGAGATAGGCTTTGGCGGAGGCGACAAGGGTATCGGGATCGGCGCCCTTTGCCGTGACGGACTTGCCGTTCTCGGCCAAGCGGACCGAGACCTCCGCCTGAGCGTCGGTACCCTCGGTCACCGCATGCACCTGATACAGCTCGAGCGTCGCCTCGTGGGGCACCAGCGCCTTGATGCAATTGAAGGTCGCGTCGACCGGGCCGTTCCCCTCGCATTCCTCGATCGCGGTTCTGCCGTCGATGTCGAGTTTCATCGTCGCGCGCTGCGGCCCGTGGGTGCCGGCGATGATCGAGAGCGACACCAGCTTGATGCGGTCCTGCGCGGTCGCGATCTCCTCATCGACCAGCGCCTCGATGTCCTCGTCGTAGACGTGCTTCTTGCGGTCGGCGAGCGCCTTGAAGCGGACGAAGGCGTCTTCAAGCTGATTGCCGGCGAGTTCGTAGCCGAGATCCTTGAGCTTGTGGACGAAGGCATGGCGGCCGGAATGCTTGCCCATCACCAGCGAGGTCTGCTTCACGCCGACGCTTTCCGGCGTCATGATCTCATAGGTCTGGGTGTGCTTGAGCATGCCGTCCTGGTGGATGCCGGACTTGTGGGCGAAGGCGTTGCGGCCGACGATCGCCTTGTTGTACTGCACCGGAAACGAGGTCGCGGCCGACTACGAGTTTGGAGGCGCGGGTCAGCATGCGCGGCATCGATGCCGGTCCAGAACGGCAGCACGTCGTTGCGGACCTTCATCGCCATCACGATTCTTCGAGCGCGGCGTTGCCGGCGCGCTCGCCGATGCCGTTGATGGTGCATTCGATCTGGCGGGCGCCGGCGCGCGCGGCCGGCGAGCGAATTGGCCACCGCCATGCCGAGATCGTCGTGGCAATGCGCGGAAAACCGCGCCCGGTCGGAATTCGGCACGCGCTCGCGCACCATCTTGAACAGCGCGTAGTATTCCTCCGGCACGGTGTAGCCGACGGTATCCGGGATATTGATCGTGGTCGCGCCGGCATTGATCGCCGCCTCGACGCAGCGGCACAGGAAATCGGGCTCGGTGCGGGTGCCGTCCTCGGCTCGACCACTCGACGTCGTCGGTGTAGTTGCGGGCGCGCGTCACCGAGGCGATCACGATCTCGTAGACCTGCTCGGCGCTCCATCTGCAGCTTCCACTTCATGTGCACCGGCGAGGTCGAGATGAAGGTGTGGATGCGGCCGCGCTGGGCCGGCCGGATCGCCTCGCCGCAGCGGTCGATGTCCTTCTGGCCGGCGCGGGAAAGGCCGCATACCACCGCGTTCCGGGTGCGCTTGGCGATCTCGTTCACGGCGAGGAAGTCGCCTTCCGAGGCGATCGGGAAGCCGGCCTCGATGATGTCGACGCCCATGTCGTCGAGCAGTTCGGCGACCTCGAGCTTCTCCTCGTGGGTCATGGTGGCGCCGGGCGACTGCTCGCCGTCGCGCAAGGTGGTGTCGAAAATGACGACGCGGTCCTTCTCGGACTGGGTAGGCGCGGTCATTGGCAAAAATCCTTCCAATATCTTATTCGGTTGATGTGAGGAACGCGCGCGGGCGCGCTCGCTTGCAATCGCGACTCCCCTGAGTGCCCGGGCAGATGCCCTGCCGGCGCTCAGGGGCAAATAAGGAGCAGGGTATCGGCGAGGCGAACGGCGTCCGCGGGGGCAGATGCCCACCGGCTGGAAGCGCCATGATCGCGGCACATCGCCATTTTTGATAGCCTCGCAGGTCCCGGCTTCAGGAGGCGCGAATTGCCCGAGCCTGGGTCCGATACCTAGCTTTTAGCGAACCCGCCGGGTTGTCGGCAAGTCCGTTCGTCGCCGCGCAAGCCCCCGGGCGTCGCGGTCAACGTGTAGCCCGTGTTGAGCGAAGCGAAACGCGGGAACCCGAGCGCGCTTTAAGGACGATCCCCGGGTATCGCTGCGCTCACCCGGGCTACGGTCCCAATTTTGTTGGCAGAAAAGCTTCCGTGTAGAGCTTGGTCATGTCGGGTTTTTCGGGCAGCAGGCCGAGGTCGACGAAGGATCGCGCGAGCACGTCCAAAGCCTTGGGTTCGAACCGGCCGGTCCGGTTGAAGATCGGCATCAGCTCGTCATAGTTCGCGGTGGCGATCGTTTTCGACACTTGCGCGACCCGCATGGCCGTGGAGATCGTCTCATCCCGGTGGCTGCGCATGTAATCAACGCTCTCCTGGAGGGCGGCCAGGAAGTTGCGTGCCGCATCCGGTTCCTTGTCGAGGAAGCCCTTGCGGGCAAACACGACATGGACATGGAATTCCGGGATGCGCTCGCCGAACCGCACCAGGATGCGGGCAGTCCCGTCGTCGACCAGCCGCAGCACGGTCGAACTTTCGGTCACCATGCCGTCGATCTGGTGGGTCTTGAGGGCCGCGGCCTGGGCCGTCGTGGTGCCAAGCGGGGTGACCTTGATGCCGTCCGAGCCCCAGCCGTGCGCACGCGATAATTCCTGCGCCAGCCAATAAGTGAGCGATCCCGCGGTCGACACGCTCACCCTGCGGCCGCGCAGATCGTCCTCGGTTTTGACCGGCCCATCTTTGGCGACCGCCAGCATGATCGTGCTCGGCCGGTCGGCGAGCGCCATGATGCCCAGCATCGGTGCGCCTTTCGCCTCGAAGGCGAGTGTCGGGCCGCCGCCCAGCGCGACATCGATGGCGACGGCATTCATCGCCTGGACCAGCCGCGCGTCGCCGCCGAAATCGGCGATCTCGAGGTCGATGCCGTGCTTCTTGTAGATGCCCGCGGCAACCCCGATGTCGGCAGGCAGAAAGGCGAAGTTTTGCGCCTGCGCCTTGCCGAGGCGCACGCGGCTGTCGGCTTTTGCATCTGTGGTCATCAACAGCGCCGCGGCAAAGGCCAGAGCTACCAGCGGCGGCGACAAGCTGATCCTCATATCCTTGGTCCTGTTTCGAAAGATCGGCTCAGATGCTCGCCATTCGGCGATGGTCCGGGCGCGGCGCGCAGCAGGTACTATAGCTTAACAATCATCCGTCGCAGCGGCGGCAAGCGCGCGCAGGCCATCGCGATAGTTCGGATAGCGCAGGCTCACTCCGAGCACGGATTTGATCCGATCGTTCCGTACGCGCTTGCATTCGCCGTAAAAGCTCGCGGCAAGGGGCGACATGGTCGCCTTCGCCTCCTCGAACGAAATTTGGGGCGGCCGGGCGACCCCGATCAGGTCGGCGGCAAAGGCGATCGGATCGCCGGGTGGCGTGGGCTCGTCATCGGCAGCATTGAATACGTCGTTTGCCTTTCCCGCGATTGCGAGGTCGATGATCTGGGCGAGATCGGCAACGTGGATGCGGTTGAACACCTGTCCGGGCTTGGCGATGCGCCGGGCCCGCCCGGTCCGCACCGCTTCGATCGCGCTGGCACCGGGGCCATAAATTCCGGCAATGCGAATGATGGCAACGGGGGTGCCGCGCGCGGTCCCGAGCGCCCGCCATTCGCGTTCGGCCTTGATGCGGGAGGCGGCCCGCGCGAGCCCCGGTGAAAGCGGGGTCGTCTCATCGATCCAACGGCCCTCATGATCGCCGTAAACGGCAATCGTGGAAAGATAGACGATGGTAGCAAGATTGGGCGCGGCTGTGATCGCGTTGCAAAGATAAGCCAGCACCGGATCGCCCGCCGCGCCGGGCGCGACCGAGACCAAAAGCGTGTTCGCATCGGTAATGGCGGCGAGCAGTGCGGACGATGACTGCCTTCCGTCGAACGCGATCAGTTCGACCGAGCGTCCGCCATAAGTCGCGGCAGCCAGCGCCGCAGCGCTTTGCGCCGTGCGCGTCGTGCCGGCAATGCGCGCGAAGCGCGAGCCGTACAGCGCGGCGTAATGCTGCGCCGCATATCCCGAAACCGAGGCAAACCAGCGCACTCACGGTGGCGCCTCCGCGCCCGCCCATTCCTGCTGCACCTCCGGGTCAGCTTCATCACACCGATGGCGGCCCGCGAGTTCGGCAAATTTCGATGCGGAGACGAGCCGCGCCAGTGCCCAGATCGCCGCCCCGCGCACGATTGCCGCCTGATCCGTGAGCAGACGCTCGGCATCCGCCGCAAGCGCCGCGTCGCCGCTGTTCCCGATCGCGATCAACACGTTGCGCAGAAAACGGTCGCGCCCGGTGCGCTTGACGGCGGTACCGGCGAACATTTTTCGAAAGGCGGCATCATCGAGCCGCGACGAGGTCGGCAAGACGCGGTGCGCGGAGTTCGGGCCGCGCGGCAAGTTTGGCCTCGCGCCCACGCTGCGCGAATTTGTTCCACGGACATACGGCCAGGCAATCGTCGCAGCCATAGATGCGGTTGCCCATTTTCGCGCGCAGCTCCCGCGGGATCGGCCCCTTGTGCTCGATCGTCAGATACGAGATGCAGCGCCGCGCATCGAGGCGATACGGAGCGGGAAAAGCTGCCGTCGGGCAGATATCGAGGCAGGCGGTGCAGGAACCGCAATAATCCGCCGCGGGCGCATCGGGCAGCAGTTCGAGGGTGGTGAAGATCGCGCCCAGGAACAGCCACGAACCGAACCGGCGCGACACCAGATTGGTGTGCTTGCCCTGCCAGCCGAGGCCGGCGGCGGCGGCAAGCGGCTTTTCCATCACCGCGGCGGTATCGATGAAGACTTTGACGTCGCCGCCGCGCGGCGCCGATCAGCCATCGCGCCAGCGCCTTGAGGCGCTTCTTGATGACGTCGTGGTAATCGTCGCCCTGGGCATAGACCGAGATCGCGCCGCAATCGCGCGCCACAGCGCTGCCAGCGGGTCGCGGTCCGGTCCATAATTCACGCCCAGCATGATGATCGCCCGCACCTCGGGCCACATCGCCTTGGGGTCACCGCGCCGTTCCGGGCGATCCGCAAGCCAGGCCATATCGCCGTGGCACCCGAGTGCAATGAACTCGGCGAAGTGTGGCGCGGGTCTCCGGCGCAATCGAAGGCGGGGTGACGGCCAGCGCGTCGAAGCCCAACGCGGCCGCCGCAGCCGCCAATGACCGTTTGAATGCGCCGGGCGTGCTCGGGGTACCCGCGAAAATAACCGAATTGGTCACAGAGCCTTTCGCCACGCCAAACTGCCGATTTCCGCCGAGTGTCGGAACAGTTATTTTCGCGGGGCCTTCAGAAGTCGAGATCGGCGTAGGTCTGTGAGGGCCGAATTCCGGGATAGGACTCCACCAGCAGCGGACGCAGGGAGGGGCGCGACTTCACCCTGGCATACCAGCTCTTCGCCGCTTCGTCCTCTTTCCACGGTACATCGCCCAAATAATCGAGCGCCGACAGGTGCGCGGCCGCCGCAAGGTCGGCATAGCTCATCCGCTCGCCAGCCAGCCAGTTGCGTGTGCGCACCAACCAGCTGATGTAGGCGAGATGGTAACGGATGTTGGAAAGCGCCGCACGGATTACGTCAGGTTCCGGAGGGCCGCCGCCCTGGGCATTGCTCATCTGTCGCCTGAGCACGCGCTGCATGATCAGCGGGCCTGAAACCTCTTCATAGAACTTGTCATTGAACCAGTTCGTCAGCCGTCGCACCTCGACTCGCCCGCTGATGTCGGCGGGGAGAAGGCGGTGGCTGTTGAGCGTGTCGCCGCGGGTCTCGTCGAGATATTCCGCAATGATTGCCGCACCCGGCACGGGAGGACGGCCCTCCTCGAGCCAGACCGGCGTGGTGCCCGCCGGATTGAGAACGAGAAACTCGTCCCGGCGATCCCACGGCCGCTCTTCGATGAGCTTCGGATTAAGGCCATACTCACCGGCGGCAATGCGCACGAACCGGGAATGGGGACAGAATGGATGATAGAACAGCGTCAGCATCGGGTTCCATGATGTGCCGCATCAGGCGGTCGGGACGATCAAAATACCATCGGTTCGCAACGGTATAGGAATTTGTAACCGGATGAAATCGGGGTGATGGCGGCACCTCGCGCAATGCTCCCGGCGCGTCCGGACGAGAGCGGGATGCGTTAAACTTGAATCGCCTCCTGCTTGATTGCTTTGATCTTGCGGATGAACTTCGTCCGAAAAGTCGGCAACTTTTCTGGATCATACGCTGAGCGGGATGCGTTCAGTTTGAATCGCCTCCCGCACGATTTCTTGTTGCGCATCCGCCGCGGACTACGCTCGACGACGGATGCGGGTAATTTGCGCATGATCTTGGCCGAAAAGTCTGCAACTTTACGGGATCATGCGCTAACTCATTGATACCTTCGGCGAACCGAGCGTGTCCGCTTAACGCCTTGCTGCGCCGAGCGCCTTGGGCCACAAGCACCGGGCGGTCAGGACGATTCCCTCTCCGGTTCCCGGTTCCGGCCGATCGCGCGAATCGTTTAAGCATCTCGCAAGGAGCTATGCATGGTTTTTGACACACTGAAGGCGGCGTTGCTCGGCATCATCGAAGGGTTGACCGAATACATCCCGGTGTCGTCGACCGGACACCTCCTTCTGATGCAGCATTTTTTCGGCTTCAGCGACGAGGATTTCGGCAACACATTTGCGGTCCTGATCCAGCTCGGCGCCATTCTGGCCCTGCTGTCGATCTATTTCTCCCGATTGATGCTGATCGCCAGTGCCATGTTCGTCGAGCCGAAGGCGCGCCGCTTTGTAATTGGCGTCCTTATTGCGTTCCTGCCGGCCGCCGTCGTCGGCGCGGCCCTCCATAATTTCATCAAGACGGTGCTGTTCAACCCGTGGATCGTATGCATTGCGCTGATCGTCGGTGGCGTGGTGCTGATGTATGTCGATAGCCTTCGCCTGAAGCCGCGTTATCATGACGCCACGACGTTTTCACTGCCGACCTATCTTGGCATCGGCATATGCCAGTGCCTGGCGATGATTCCCGGCGTCTCGCGTTCGGGCGCGACGATCGTGGCGGCGATGCTGCTCGGTGCCGACCGCCGCTCGGCGGCGGAGTTTTCGTTCTATCTCGCGATGCCGACGATGGCGGGCGCCTTCGCCTATGATCTTTACAAAAGCGGCGCCCACCTCAGCTCCGGCAACATCGCCATTATCGCGGTGGGTTTCGTCACGTCATTCATCGCCGGATGGTTCGTGGTCAAGCGGCTGCTGGACTACGTCTCGGGGCATGGCTTCGGCCTGTTCGCGTGGTGGCGATTTTTGGTGGGCGGGGTCGGCCTTGTCGCCCTCATCCTGCTTGGGTGAGTTTCTCGCATTGGCCGCTGAGACGTGGGGGCGCCCCACGCATCATGCTGCGTGCCGATCGAACTGGCCGGTCTTGCGGAAGCGCCATAGATAGCTCGGCACAATTGCCGCGATCGAGCGCGGCGCGATGCCGATCCCTTCGAGCGTGCGCCCCTCGTTTCGCGCGGCTTCCGAAACGACATTGTCCGAGCGCAGCAGTTCTACCTGATCCCGGGTCAGCGCGGGGTGCGGCGCGAACTCCAGAAAAGCGGCCTGCAGCCGCGCCAGCCCGAACGGGACCGACAGCAGGGCCCGGCGGCGTTCCGTCGTGGCGAGCACGAATTCCATCAGCTCGCGAAAGGTGAAAATCTCCGGGCCGCCCAGTTCGTAGATGCTGCCGGCCGCGGTCTCGCCGTCGATCGCCTTGACGATCGCCTCGGCAACATCGCCGCCAAAAACGGGCTGAAACCGCGTCCGTCCGCCGCCGATCAGCGGCAGCACCGGGGAAATCCGTGCCATGGCCGCGAAGCGGTTGAAAAAAGCATCATTGGGACCGAACAGGATCGACGGTCGGAAAATCGTCGCGTCGGGAGTCGCTGCGAGCACGCGACGCTCGCCCTCGGCTTTCGATCTCGCATAGGCCGCGGGCGAATGCTCATCCGCCCCGATAGCCGAGATGTGGACCATGCGGGCATTCTGCGCCACCGCGGCACGCGCCACCCGCTCGGCACCGAGACTCTGCACGTCTTCGAAATTCTGGCGGCCCTTCTCGAACAGGATGCCAACGAGATTGATCACGACGTCGCTGCCGCGGACAGCCGCCGCGACCGAGCGTGCGTCGCGCACATTCGCTTGAACGGCCGTGATCTGGCCGACGCGTCCGAGCGGCTGAAGATGGCCGGCGAGGTCGGGACGGCGCACGGCCACGCGAATGCGATAGCGCTCCCGCGCCACCGCTCGCACCACGTGCCGGCCGAGAAAGCCGGACCCGCCGAAAATTGTAATCAGCTGGTCAATATTTGGTTTAGCCGACATTTCCCACCGCGCTCTCAGGATCGCGAAGGCGAAGTGTAACACCTTGCCAGGTCATGGCGAACAGAACTGTGCCCGAGTGCCAAAGCCGAAACGAGCGGGGCTGAAAAAAATACGGCTGTCAACATATTGACAGCCGTATCGAGGCGCGAGGCGCGAACCTCGTCGAAACAAAATTTGCCGCGGCCCTCGCGCAGGCCCTCACCGCGCCAGCGGATCGGGACGCATCTGGAAGTGCACGACCTTGGGCATGTTGCCCTTGCCGCCTTCCAGGTGGAACGGCGTCCGGTTGCCGGTGTTCGACCACAGGCCGCGGCCCTTCCAGCCTGCATTCGGATCGTCGATGCGGCCATCGAGGCCCTTGGCGTAGAAGCCCATCGGATAAGGCACGACCATGTTGATCAGCTTGCCGTCCTTGAGGGCGATCAGCGAGGAATTCTGGTTGCCGGTCGCGATCGGGACGTTGTCGCCGAGGCCAAGCGTATCGTGCTGGTCGACCCAGGCGTAATAGGGCGCCTCGGCGCTGCCGCTGTCCGTCAGCCCGGAAGCTGCGGGCCCGGCAGCGGATAGAAGCTCCAGCCTTCGGGGCATTGTTTCCCGGTCGCGGTCGGACCGTTCAGCGGGCCTTTGCACTTGCGACGGTCGAAGCTCGCGAGATGGCCGCTGGAGAGCGCCGACCACATCACGCCGTCGCCGTCAATGTCGCCGCCGCGGGGGGAGTAGCCGGGCGCCGGCACTTCGAACATCTCGGCGAGGGCAGTCTCCGGCGGGTGCGCACCGGGGCTGACACGAACCACCGAGCCCGGGAAGCCATTGACCGTACCCCAAACCGAGCCGTCAACCGGGCTTGGCGCCACCGCATAGAACGCAGCGTTGATGCGCCGGTCCTTGCTGGGGTCGACTGGCTGATTGGGCTCGGTGTAGTCGTCACGCTTGCCGTTGCCGTTGGTGTCGAGGACGAATGCGGTCCAGCCTTGCGACAGCTTCTCGTCGCCGGTCTGTTCCAGCATCTTGGTATTGACCCAGCCGAGCACGTTCGAATTCGGGCCGCCGGCGCTCGTCCACAAGGTGCGGTTGGCATCGAAGCCGAATTGCAGGTGATGGGTCGGGAAGCAGGTGTCGATCAGCAGGAAATTGCCGGTCTTCGGGTCGAGCATCGCCAGTCCGCGATTCGACCGCTCGATCGGGAACAGTTTCGCGGAGGGATGGTCTGATCCCTTCTTGCAGAAATCCGGATTGTTGGCGGGCCGAATGCGCGCGGTGAACCACACCCGTCCGAGTTCGTCATACATCGGATTATGGACGACGGCCTGGCTGTCCCACAGCTTCTCCTCGCCCCAATAGGGCGACGGCGCGAGTACCGGGTTCTGCTTGGAGGAGGGGGTGCGATCGTCGCGGACCGGGATTTTGACCGATCCGGCCGTGGCCTTCACCGGATCGAGCGTCGGCAAAAAATCCGTGCTCAGTTCGGTCGCCCCATAGAGCAATCCGTACGGGTTGACGGTTGGGTTGCGCTTGTCGGTCGAGATCTCGTCGTGGAGATAGGCTTTCGGCGTCGACCAGTCATAGACGGTGATGACGACGTTGCGCTCAAGGCCCTGCGGGCGCGCAGGCGTGGTGGATGGCAGCTCGCCGGCGGCGACGCGGTCGGTCCAGTCGCCCAGCATATGGGTCATCTGCTCGACGCCGATGCGGTCGATGGTCTCGACCATTTCGCGGCTCGCCTGGCCGGACTGGATGCGGCGCAGCCAGGCGTCGTTGCTGTTCTTGAACTCGCCCAAAATCGGCGACAGCGTGCGGGTCGCCTGATTGCCGATCTGGTGGCAATGCATGCAGCCGTCGGTCTTGATCTGGTCGAGGTACTGGGCCTGCGTCCTGATCTTCGGATTGATGCCGTTGCCGGTGTCGCCGGTCCCGGGGAACTGGCTTTTGTCCGGAATTTTGACCATCGAATACCAATAGACCGGCGGATAATATTCGGCCGCCGCCGCCGCGTTCGGCGCCTTTACCGCGCGCAGGTTGACGATCTTCCCGGGCTGGGATCTCCACTTTCGGGGAATCGACGAGGCCGTAGCCGCGCACCCAGACCGAATAACTCGCCGTCGGCAGGTCGGGAATTACGTAGCGGCCTTGGTCATCGGTGACGACGATCTTCGCCATTTTGGTTGGGAGGTCGGTGGTTTCGGCGATCACCCAGACGCCCGGCCTCCGGGCCGTTCGGACCGGTCACGACGCCGCCGAGATCGCTGTTGCCGATGCTGACAGGCGCGTTTTCCTGCGCTCGCACCGGGCCAGGCACCGCGACAAAGAGGGCGATCCCGATTGCCGCGACGCCGGCAAGCAATGCATTCCGCAGTTTCATAATCCTGTTCTCGTGATGAGTTTCAACCAATCCCATGGCTCCCTCCGGGTTCGCCAGCCTATGCGCGATCGCCCAATCTGATTTTCTTTACCAGGCTATATCGTCGAGCAATATGGTCGCGCTGGCAAGGCCCTGGCCGGTCGTTCTTGACACGGCTCGATGAAGGCTGACCTATTGCGATCCGGGCGCCCGGCGACCCTGCCGCCTTGGGCATGGGATCGTCGGCGCGCCGCCAAGAAGGCTGCTGGAGGAATTCATATGACAAGAATTCGTCGATGCCTGGCGTGGATGGTGCCGGTCGTCGCCTGCCATATCGGTATTGCGCTGGCGGCGCTGATCACGACATTGCCCGCGCGCGCGCAGGCCAATCCCGACACGATCTATGCGATCACCAATTTTGACGTAGCGCCCGCCGCGGCCGCGCAGACGGTTGCGCTGCTGAAGCAGTACCGCGATGCGGTGCGCAAGGAACAGGGAAATCAAGGCGTCGAACTGTTCCAGGAGGCCGGCTTTCCGAACCGGTTCGCGATCCACGAAACTTGGAGCAACCGAGCGGCATTTGAGGCCAACGCGAAGGCGCCGGCGCTTGAAGCGCTGCACAATGGCCTCGGGCCGATCGCGGGTGGCCCTTACGATCGCCGAACCTATCGCCCGCTCAGCATCGGGGCGAGCGCGGGCAATACGGCCCCTGGCGGCGCTGTTTACATGCTGATCCATCTCGACGTGTTTCCGCCGGGCCTCAGTCCGACGCTCGACCTCGTCAAGCAAGTGGCCACCGATGCGCGCAAAGGCGAGGGCAATTTGCGCTACGATGTGGAGCAGAGCACCTCGGGCCCAGGCAATCATATGACGTTGTTCGGCGCTTGGCAGAACCGCGAGGATTTCGATGCTTATGAGATGTCGCGCTATGCGCGGCACCTGCGCGAAGCGGTGGGGCCGCTGCTCGGCTCGCCCTATGACGATCGCCTCTACACGCGGCTCGATTAAGGGCGCCCGCGAAAATACCTGCTTCGGTACCTGGCAGGAAGTCGTCGCGCTGGGCGCGGTGAACTACCGTAAGATCGATCAAGTTATTTTCGCGGGAACCCTGATCGCACTAACTAAGGTCTATCCAGAGGATTTTTGGTCATGACGCTCACGCTGAATGTATCCAGGCCGCGGCGTTGCCTGGCGCTGGTATTCGGACCGCTGCTCGCCGGTAGTGCCGTGATGTCGATCCCTGCCGCCCACGCGGCGGAAACGCAGTCGGTCTACGCAGTCACCTATCTCGACGTCTCGACGGATTGGCTCCTCCAGGGCACCGGGCTGCTGAAGCAGTACCGCGATTCGAGCCGCAAGGAAGCTGGCAATCTGGAATTCACCGTGTTGCAGGAGACCGCGCGGCCAAACCGCTTTGCGATCGTGGAAGGCTGGAAGGACCAGGCTTCAATGGACGCCCACGCGAAGTCGGCCGATTCCAAGCGCTTTGATTTCATCCTCGAGCCGATCCGCAACAGCCCGCCCAATCAACATGTGGTCGATCCGCTGGCGACGGCACCGGCGCGGCCGGCACAGGCGGATGCGGTTTATATGGTCCAGCACATCGACATCGCCTTCAATGGCTTCAAGCCGCCGGTGCTGGCAGCGATCAAGGCCCTTGCGGGTCCGAGCGAGAAAGAGCCGGGCACCCTGCGCTTCGACCTTTATGAGGAGTCCCGATCCGCACGCCAACCATTTGTCGGTGGTCGCGATCTTTGCCAACGAGAAGGCCTACGAGGCGCATGAGACGGCCGCGCACACCAAGGCATTCCGCGAGGCCATCGCCCCGACCGGCCCCGGCAATCTCTATGACGAGCGGCTTTACAAGTTTGTCGAGTGATCGATTGGGGTGTCACTCCGCTGGGTGCCGCAGTCAGCGGGAAAAACCCTCTCCCGCCGAGGGCCGCTGACTGCATCTGATCGGAACGCGCTTTAGCGCAACGCGTTAAGGCGCTGCCGTTCAGGAAAATGACGCGCGTTGCGCCTTGTCCGCGCTCCGGTCACGCCTTGAGCGCAGTGCGAACGCGCTCGGGCGTCATCGGGTAGCGCCGGAAACGCACCCCGACGGCATCGAATACGGCGTTGGCGATCGCTCCCATGGCGGCGCCCATCACTTCCTCGCCGGCGCCGGTTGAACGCTCGTTCAACTGCTGCACCACGATCGGCGTCACCTCCGGGTGGTCGGCAAAGCGCAGCACCGGGTAGCTCTTCCAGTCGAGGCTCGTGACGTTGGTGGAAGTGAAACTGAACTTCCTCGAAGAGCGCTCGGCTCACCGACTGGGTCAGCATCCCCTCGATCTGGTTCTCGACCAGAGCGGGATTGACGGCGAGGCCGCAATCGAGCGCGCCGTAAAGATGCGTCACCTTGATCTCGCCGGTGTCGCGATTGACGGTCACGTCGGCGACTGCGCCGCCCCGCGAGACGGTGTGGGTGCCGAGGGCGATGCCCCGACCGGTCACGATCGCGTTGCGGGACTCCCCGGGACGGGCGACCTGCGGTGTCCAGCGGGCCGCCTGCGAAACAGCATCGAGCACGCCGCGCCAGCGCGGATCGGTGATGTTGCGGCGACGAAACTCCACCGGGTCCATCCGCACCGCGCGAGCGAGTTCATCGATCGTCTGCTCGGACGCAAAGCAGATCGACAGGTCGAGCGGCGAGCGCAGGTTGCCGCCCTTGAGGAAGCCATCGAGACCCGGGACATGATGGTTGATGAGGCGGACGTTCGGCATCGCGTAGAGTGCGCTGAGCGTCTCCTTGTTGACGACGCGCGCACCGCCGCTCACCGGCGGCTGCACCGGTCCGCCAAGGGCCAGCTCCTGGGACGTCTCGGCCGTGTTCCAGCCGTGATGCCAGCCGTGATATTCGAACGCTGAAATCCGGCCATCGGCATCGACACCGGCGCGCACATCGGCGAGATGAGCCGGACCGTAATTATCCCAGCCGAGCTCGTCCCAGCGCATGAACTGGACGCGGACCGGTCGCCCGACGATTTGCGACATGACCGCAGCGGCGAGCGCACTGTCGTCATGACAGGCGCGGCCGAACACGCCGGCGCCTTCGTAATAGCGTACGCGCACCCGATCGGCGCCGATGCCGAGAGTCTGCGCCAGCATGTTACGCACCCCGTCCGGGAACTGGGTCGAACACAGCACAAGCGCGCGCTCCGCCGTCACATCGGCAAGCGCGCAGCTCGGCGCGAACGGCGCGTGCGACTGATACGGCCCGTGATAGGTGGCGGACGCGACGTGGGCGGCCTTGGCAAGCGCAGCCTCCACGTCGCCATGGTCCACGATCGCGGTGTCCTGGGTCCGCGCGTTGCGCATCGCCTCGAACAGGCCATCCTCGGTGGGCAGACGCCGCGGCACGTCCCAAGTCACCTTGAGCTTTTCGGCGGCGCGCACCGCATCCCACTCCTGTTCGGCGACGACGCCGAGGAAATCGTTTTTACGAACGACGCGTGCCCCCGGGATGTCGGCAATCGAGCTCGGGTCGAGGCTCGTTATTCGGGCGCCGTCGCCGTAGGCACCCTGGCCGCGCGGACGCACCACGCGTCCATGCAGCATGCCGGGGACGCGAACCTGGTGCATGTACTCGTGTTTACCGCTGACCTTGTCGGGAATATCCACCCGCGGCACCCGCGTGCCGACAAGTCGGTAGGCGCTGACGGGCTTCTGCGGTGCGGAACCCGTGACTTTCAAATCAAAACGACGATCGCCGATCAGTTCGCCATAGGTGGCGGCGCGCGACCGATCGCCTTCGACAGTCACCACGCCTTTGACAACGATGAGCCGATCGACAGGCGCATCGAGCTTGGCGGCAGCGAGCTGCAGCAGCGCGCGACGGGCCTCCGCGGCAGCCGCGCGCAACTGCGGGCCGTTGTTCATGATCGAAAGGCTTGCGACCGACGGGCCCTGGTTCGGCGTCACCTCGGTGTCGACGCGGGCCGCCGACAGCTGGTTCATGGCAAGGTCGAGCTCCTCGCCGACGATCTGCAGCATGCCGGTGGTGGTGCCTTGGCCGAGTTCGACCTTGCCCATGAAGACGGTCGCGGTGTTGTCGGCATGCACGGCGATCCACGAATTGAGCTGCGCGGGATCGGGCGTCGCCGCCACGGCCGCGTTCGCCGTTGGCGGCAGCATGGACGAGGCGAATGGAGCCGCCAGATTGAAGCTGACGATCAAGCCACCGCTCTTGAGAAGATCGCGGCGCGACAGTTTGAGGGGCGCGTTCATCGGCGTTCCTCCACCATTCTGCGCGATGCCAGCTTGATGGCTTTCATCACGCGTGGATAACTGCCGCAGCGACAGAGATGGCCGTTCATGGCCTGGCGGATTTGCGCATCGGCCGGTTCGGCGACGCGCGCCAGCAGCTCGGAAGCCTTGATGATCATGCCGTTGTAACAGTAGCCGCATTGCGGTGCCTGCTCATCGATCATCGCCTGTTGCAGCGGATGGAGGTCCGGCACGGCGGCAAGGCCGCGCTGGCGGGCGTAAAGCGCCGGCAATCCTTCGAGAGTGGTGATTGCCTTGCCTTCGACCGCCCCGACCGGGGTGACGCAGGAGCGGATTTCGACGCCGTCGACCAGGACCGAGCACGAGCCGCATTGCGCAAGGCCGCAGCCGAAGCGCGGCCCCTTGAGGCCGAGCTCGCCGGCGAGCACGTAAAGCAGTGGCGTCGCCCGATCCGTCGCGACGGTCTCCACCCGTTCATTGACACGCAGTCTCAACTCCTCCGCCATGTCATCCTCCGTGAGGCCGGCGCCCGCCACCGCGGAAACGAATGGGCGAACACCGCGCATCTGATTGTCGGCGCAGGCGGAAATGATAGCAGCGGGACCGCAACGGCGAAACCGCCGCTGGCGACAAAACCTGATACCCAATGAGGTTCCAAACGTCAGTGCCGGAACACTTAGGCTTCGTCCGGGAATAAGTGAATCATGAGCTTTTTTTGAGCGCCGGGATTCCCTGGGGAGCCGTCACAAGATACCAGATTGGGGTGATTGACGAACCGGCGATTCGACTGCGCTTCGAGACGCTCGCTCCGGTACTGGACGAGCAGGGCCGGCGTCGTTTTGCGGCAGCCGAGGCCATCACGGCGGGTCCAGGGGGTGTCACCGCGGTGATGCGCGCGACCGGGATCGCTCGCAGCACGATCCGCCGCGGTTTGGACGAGGTGTCGGCGGGTGACGCGCCGGACGGCGGCCGCGTGCGTCGGCATGGCGGCGGCCGCAAGCCGCTCACCGAAACCGATCCCAAACTGATCGATGATTTGCGGGCGCTGGTCGAGCCGGAGACACGCGGCGATCCGCAATCGCCGCTGTTGTGGACCTGCAAGAGCCTGCGCAAGATTACGCAAGGCCTGCGCGACATGGGCCATAAGATCGGCCGCACGGTGGTCGGGGAACTGCTGCCCAGGCTTGGCTATAGCCTGCAGAGCAATCGCAAGACCCGCGAAGGGGCGAGCCATCCGGATCGCAACGCTCAGTTCACTTATATCAATGCTCAGGTGAAGGCGGCGCTGGCGGCGGGCGAGCCAGCGATCTCGGTCGACACCAAGAAGAAAGAACTGGTCGGCGATTTCAAGAATGGCGGCCGCGAATGGCGGCCCAGGGGTTCACCCGATCCGGTCCG
This sequence comes from uncultured Alphaproteobacteria bacterium, assembly GCA_963844635.1. Lineage (GTDB taxonomy): Bacteria > Pseudomonadota > Alphaproteobacteria > Rhizobiales > Xanthobacteraceae > JAJPKK01. The sequence goes on along the minus strand of CAWJPD010000002.1, from coordinate 237,280 downwards.
CGTCCACGATTTCGTCATTCCTGAACTCGGCCGGGCAGTGCCTTACGGGGTCTACGATATCGCCGACAATGCCGGATGGGTCAGCGTCGGCATCGACCACGACACCGCGACATTCGCGAGCAATGCCATCCGCAGCTGGTGGCAGTTGATGGGCCGGGAGCGCTATCCACGGGCAACCCGTCTGCTGATCACCGCGGACGGCGGCGGCAGCAACGGCTCACGGGTGCGCTTGTGGAAGCTCGAACTGCAAAAGCTCGCTGACGAACTCGGCGTCCCGATCACCGTCTGCCACCTGCCGCCCGGCACCAGCAAGTGGAACAAGATCGAGCATCGCCTGTTCTCGTTCATTACCGGAAATTGGCGTGGCAAGCCGCTGATCAGCCACCAAGTCATCGTCGAATTGATCGCCGCCACCACAACCGACGCCGGCCTCAAAGTGCGTTGTCAGCTTGATCCCAACACCTACCCGGCGGGGACCAAGGTTTCCGACGCCGACATCAACGCCGTCAACCTCACCCGCCATGACTTCCACGGCGATTGGAACATACGATCACTCCCAAACTGCTCCCCTCGGAGCAGTAATTCTCGGACGCTGCCTTAGTCGTTGTCCGAAAACAAGTGCCTCAAATTCATGTCACCACCCGCGAAAGCGCGCGAAAGCGGGTGGTCCAGTAACCACCGGATTTTCGATGAGTGCACAATCGCTTGCCCAGGGGTTACGGGATGCCCCGCTTTCGCGGGGCATGACAATGGTGATTGATTTTCTCGCGGACGATGCCTCAGTCGTGTTCATGCTTTCAGCGCCACATCTTGTGCAACCACAGCCATTGTTCGGGATGCTCGCGAACCCAACCCTCGATGATCGACATGATGAGCTGCATCGTTGCCGCCACGTCCGCGCGTCCAGCGGCGTCCCGCGGCGGCTCGACCGGGCCGACAGCTTGGTAGCGGAATTTCCCGTTCGGGAGACGGATCACGCGCGCCCCGTAGATCGGAGCCTCGAAGACGCGAGCAAGACGCGCGAACATCGGGTTGACGCGGCAGCGGCGGCCAAAAAACGTGATTTCCACGCCATCGGCGTCATATTGGTCGACCAGCATGCCGACGAAGGCGCCGCTTTTGAGCGCATCCCTGATTCGCGCGATGGCGTTGGCGTCGCTGGGCACCGGATGAAACCCGCTTTTCGCCCGGATGCGGACCAATTCCCTTGCGAGCGCAGGGATTTTGGGGGTGCGCATCGGGATCACCGCCTTGCGGCCATGCACGGACATTGCAACGGCGGCCAGTTCCCAATTGCCGAGATGGGCGGCAAACCCCAGAAAGGGTCCAGGGTCGCTACGGGCGCGCGACCACGTTTCAAGACTTGCCTGATCGACCAGGATGCGGCCGCCGCCTCCCGCAACGAGGTCGTGGTCCCACAAGCGGTCGAGCATCGTGTATTCGACCAGGCAGCGGGCGATATTGTCCCACATGCCGCCGAGAATGTGCTCGATCTCCGCCGCCGATTTTTCAGGGAACGCCAAGGCGAGCTGCGACCGCGCCGTGCGATGACCCCGCAGCTTCGGCCCGATCCGGCGCAGCGTCCATGCCGCGGCGTCGGCACAGCGATCCGGCGCGATGTGGCGGATCGCCCGCAGGGCCAACACCGCGAGGCGCGCTGCGGCATCTTCGAAGCGGCTGAGCCATGTCGTCCCCGCCCGCACCGTTCGGTTGGGGTTTGCCGCGACGATGCGGGCTTCGAGTTCTTTGATGAAGGGGATGTAGGACGCGGTAAGGTCCTCGATCCGCGTCATTCCGCTTCGGCTCGCCGCGCTGATCCGGATCGGCCGGCCAGCGGCCGGGTAGAGGATGCACCGCCAGTAGGTCGCCGAGGAGCCGAGAAACCGCTCCTTGCAGATGTCGAGGCTTGCGACATCGGCATAAGGGACGTGCCCGCGACGGCCACCGCACTCCCATTCGAGCCTGTCGCCCCGGAGCTTGAATTGGCACTCCCTGGCAAATCGCGCCGCAGTGCAGCGATATTCCGGCGGCGCCACTCAGGCCTCGCCGGCGCGTTGCCACGCGGGAAAAACCCGCGTCCCGGGTGCGATGAACGCCGTCAACCACCTTCGTAGGTTGTCACGCGCTTTCAGCTTGCTGTGGTGCATCGACATGGCCACGCAATCATCACAAGCGATCCAGCTTACGCGTCGGCCTCCATCGGAAACGCCAACCGCTTGCAAGGCGTTGGTCCGAAAACGCCCTTGAACGCATCGATGGCAATTCGGATAACACAGGACCAAGCCGGCAAATGCGCCGAACCGAGCATTGGGCAGTCCGGCAGCAGGGAGTTCAAACATGAGCGTTGCGCGCCATCCGCGGCCGCGGGAACTCGTCGGAGTTCCGCTTGAAGAGATCATGGCCGGCTATGTCGGCCGCTTCCGCGACCGCAAGCCCGACTGGGCCGCCTTCGAGGATGCCAAGATCGAAGGCTACAAGCGCGCCCAGCATCGATTCATCGGCGCCGGAGGCTCCGGCAAGCATGGCGATCCCAACGTCATCCCGGCGGGCAATTTCACGCTGTCGATCATGTATGTGGAGCCCGGCCAAGGCAATGCCGCCCATACCCACGAGGTCGAGGAGGTGTTTTTCGTCTTGCAGGGCTTTCTCGATGTGTTCGTCGAGGACGATACCGGGAAACGGCTCACCGCCCGGCTCGGGCCCTGGGAATGCATCTCCTGTCCCGCAGGAGTGATTCACGGCTACCAGAATGACAGCCTCGAACCCGTCTATTTCCAGGTGATGCTCGGCCGCGGCCGGCCGGAAACGATGGGCTATGCCGACGAGCAGCTTTACACGCGGCGCGCCGCGCATCTTGAGACCGGCGCTGCCTGATTCCCTGCATCCAAAGAAGACGCCAAGCGGTTGATCATCGTCGGCGCGGTTATCCGGGAAGCGCTCTTCCTGATAGGTGCAGACGCCATTCTCCCCTGCCGACATCGGAGCGATCATGTCCGGATTACGTCTCACTTTTGCCTGCGGTCCCTATGACCGTACCCAGGCCCTTCGCGACGGCACGCTTCGGCCGGAAGGCATCGATCTCAACTATCTGCCGCTGCAGCCTGCCGAAATTTTCTGGCGCATGCTGCAATTTCGGGAATTCGACGTCTCTGAGATGTCGCTGTCGAACTACACATCGCTGGTGAGCGACGGCGATCCCCCATTCATCGCCATCCCGGTGTTCCCGTCCCGCGTGTTCCGGCACGGCTATTTCTTCATCAACACCGCCAAAGGCATCCGCGGGCCCGGCGACCTCAAGGGCCGGCGCGGGGGGGTGCCGGAATTCAGCATGACGGCTGCCGTCTATATGCGCGGCCTTCTCGATCACGAATATGGCGTCAAGCCGACCGACATCGACTGGGTGCAGGGCCGCGCCGACCGGCTTGGCCGCAAGCTGCCGGCCGATATCCGCCTTACCCAGGCGCCGCCCGGGACCGAGCTCGGCGACCTCCTGGAAGCCGGCGAGATCGACTTCATGATGACGGCCAACAACCCGGCGTCCTTTCGGCGCGGCAGCGCCAAGGTGAAGCGGTTGTTTCCGGACTACGCGACCGCCGAAAAGGATTATTTCCGCCGCACCCGCATCTATCCGATCATGCACACGGTGGTGATCCGCCGCGAGATATATGATCGCGATCCGTGGGTGGCGCTCAGCCTCTACAAGGCGTTGTGCGCCGCCAAGGACCGCTGCTATCACCTGCTTGCCGAGCAGGGATCGCCGAAAGTCTCATCGGCCTGGCTGCAGCCGCTGCTCGAGGAGGAGCAGGCGATCATCGGTTCGGACTGGTTTCCCTATGGTATCGAAAAAAACCGTCCCAGCATCGAAGCGCTGCTCCAGTATACGCACGAACACGGCCTCACGTCCCGTCGGGTCAAGATCGAGGAACTGTTTGCGCCGAACACGATGCGGGACATTCCGCTCGGCGACGGTCAATTGATTTGACAGGGACGCGGGGTAACGTGGGTTCAATTCCAGCTCGGCGGGTAGCATCGCCGTCTCAATGACAAACCAAGGCTCTCTGCCTGGGGATGTGGAAAGCTTGCCACAGTCCGCCAGCAAAGTGAAAAGCATGCCCGCCTTGGGATGAAGCCGGCTTGAATTTGCCGCGATTGACGGCAAAGAACGCGCGCCTTGGGGGAGGATGCAGCGCATGGGGACATGGGGGGTCTCGGCCATTGCTGCTGTCGTCTTCGCCTTCGCCTTCGGGGCAAAGGCCGCGGAGGCGCAGCAATTGTTGATGCCGTCCTCGCCGCCTCCCGGTCAATTTCGCCAGTTCTCCCCCGGGGGCGGGGCGGGCGGGGTGAACGCCGGGGCTACCGGCGGCGTCAGCCTGCTGCCACCCTCGGGCGGCGGCCTTGGCTCGCCCCGGCCGGCACCGCAGCAAGGCATGGCGCCCGCAGCGACACTGGCCCCGGCCGCGGGGCCGGCCGGCGGCTCACAAGTTTCGCTGAGCTTGATGGCGCGGTTTAGTCATGATGCCCCCGCGCCGATCACGAATGGCCTGCTGTGGCGCGTATTCCCGGCACGGCCGGACGCCACGGGCGTCTTTCGTCCCGTCAAGGAAGACAAGAGCGCCAACCCGGTCATGGCGCTGCCTCCCGGCGACTACGTGGTCCATGTCAGCTTCGGTCTGGCAAGCGCCGCGAGGGCGATAAGACTGAAAGAGGCCTCCCGCGAAGTCTTCGAAATTCTGGCGGGCGGGGTCAAGCTCGAAGGCAAGGTAGGCGACGCAAGGATTCCCGAAAGCCAGATTTCGTTCGATATCTACAAAGGCAGCCAATTCGACGCCGGCGACAAGACTGTCCTCGTCCAAGGAGTATCGAGCGGCGAACTGGTCGTGGTGCCGGAGGGCAACTATCACATCGTCTCCAACTACGGCGACACCAACGCCGTCGTGCGTTCCGATATCAGGGTGCAGGCCGGCAAGCTGACCGACGTGACGGTGAACCATCGCGCCGCCCTGATCACGCTGAAACTCGTGAACGAACGGGGTGGCGAAGCGCTTGCCAATACCGGCTGGTCAGTCATCACGCCCGGCGGCGACGTGGTCAAGGAATTGATCGGCGCCTTCCCCAAGGTGGTTCTCGCCGAGGGCGACTATCGCGCCATCGCACGCAATGATGGCCATACCTACGAGCGCGATTTCAAGGTGATCACTGGGGTGGATGGCGAGGTGGAAGTTTTGGCCCACCGCTAGCGTTCCGGCACTGACGCTTGGCTCCCTCCAATTGTCATCGCCCGGCTTGACCGGGCGATCCAGTAACCACTGGATTGGCATTTGAAAGTATCATTTTCCAATGAGCCTCATGGGGTTACTGGATGCCCCGCTTAAAGCGGGGCATGACATCTCAATGGGGATCAAACGTCAGAATCTCAACACTAGGAGGATATCGCGCGATCGATGATTCTTCCGCGATCCGGTTACAGCCCGCCCAGCGAGATTAAAAGCGCAAGGCCTCATAGCCGTTGGTGAATGGCGGCGAAAACAAGTTATCGGACTGGTTGACTTCGACGAAGGCGCGGTCGGTCGTTTGCGCCGTTTCGACGCGGGTCGCCAAATTGGACGTGCAAAGGCACGCCACCGCGGTCGCGGCAAGCATAATCATTGCGTCCCAAGTTCTATCGCCGAATCCGTTCGAGATCATTGCATCCTCCCCCTGCATGGCACGGCCCCGCGATTTCGTAGCTCCTCGTTCGAACGAGGTTCAAAGGCGGTTGACTGGTCCTCGTGGCCCCCCACTCCTTTTGAAGATTTACCTCCCGCCGATTAAAATTTTCGCTAAAGGAAATGGATAACAAAGCGCCGGGAATGAGCGCGGCCGCGTGCGCGCTCCGCGTCGCGCCGCAGCATCGGCCAGTTCGCTGCAACCGCATGATTGACCAAGCGTAACGGTTCGGACCGCTGGCGGCCTCACCACCTCCGAACTAGAATGCGGCACTAAGGCCGAGGCTTGCCAATTCGGAGACGCGCGCTGAACCTATCTCTGCCCTTCATCTTGCGGCCGATTGCGACGACGCTGCTCTGCTTCGGGATTTTCCTTGCCGGCGCAGTTGCCTATCGTTTCCTGCCCGTCTCGGCATTGCCGAATGTGGAATTTCCGACCATTCGCGTCTCGGCCGGCCGACCGGGGGCCGATCCCTCGACCATGGCCGCGACGGTCGCGGCGCCACTCGAACGGCGGCTCGGCGAAATTCCCGGCGTGATCGAGCTCACCTCCACGAGTTCGCTCGGCACGACGTCGATTTCGATCCAGTTCGACATTGGCCGCAAGATCGACAGCGCCGCCCGCGACGTCCAGGCCGCGCTCAACGCCGCCGTGAGCGATCTTCCCGGCGACCTGCCGAGCCTGCCGAGCTTTCGCAAGGCCAATCCGAACGCCACCCCGGTCATCGTGCTCGCGCTCACGTCCGACACGATGTCCCCGAGCGCCATCTACGATATTGCCGACACCGTGCTTGCCCAGCGCTTGTCGCAGGTCGACGGCGTTGGCGAAGTCACCGTATCCGGCGCCGAACAGCCGGCAGTGCGGGTGCGAGTCAATCCGGTCGCGATCGCCAATATGGGCATCGAGATGGAGGACGTGCGCCTTGCCATCGTCAACGCCAATGCGACCGGGCCGGTCGGAGAATTCGACAGCGACGGCATCGCCCATACCATCGCGGCCAACAACGAGTTGCGCGATCTATCCGAGTATCGCAACATCGTGGTGCGATCCGCGAACGGCGCGGTGACGCTGCTCGGGTCGATCGCCTCCATCGAGCAGAGCACGCGCAACAGCCGCTCGGTCGCCTGGTACAACGGCGTGCCCGCCGTGCTGATCAATGTTACCAAGCAGGCCGACGCCAACGTCGTCGACACGGTCGACCGGATTCAGGCATTGTTGCCCGAGCTGAAACGCTGGGTGCCGGCCGGCCTCAAGTTTTCGATCCTGACCGATCGCACGCTGATGATCCGCGCCAGCATCCGCGACATGCAGCTCACTCTCGCCGCCACCGTCGTCGTCGTGATGCTGGTCGTGTTCGCATTTTTGCGCCGCCTGACGCCGACCCTTGCGGTCGGCATCACCGTCCCGCTGTCGCTCGCGGGCACCTGCGCCGCGATGTGGCTCGCCGGCTTTTCGATCGACAACCTTTCGCTGATGGCGCTTGCCGTCTCGGTGGGGTTCGTCGTCGATGACGCGATCGTCATGATCGAAAACACCTTCCGCAACATGGAGAGCGGGCTGTCGCCGCTCGCCGCCGCGATCGCGAGTGCGCGCCAGATCGGCTTCACCGTCGTGTCGATCAGCATATCGCTGATTGCGGCGTTCATCCCGCTGCTGTTCATGAGCGGGCTTGCCGGACGGCTGTTTCGCGAATTCTCCGTGACGCTGGTATTCACCATTGCGATCTCGACGCTGGTGTCGCTTACGGTAACGCCGATGATCTGCGCGCATTATCTGCGCGAAACGCCGAGCACGCGCGTTACATGGCTCGATCGACTGGTCGAAGCGGCGCTCGCTGCCATGATTGCCCGGTACGCAACCAGCCTCGCTTTCGTGCTGCGCCACCAATTCCTGACGCTGGCGGCGCTCGCTGCCACCATCGTTCTGACCGTCTATCTGTACATTCACACGCCGAAGGGCTTCTTTCCGCCTGACGATTCCGGGTTCATCGGTGCCTATGCCGGGGCATCCCAGGATATATCCTATCAGGCCATCATCGGCTACGTGGAGCGGGCAGCAGCCATCGTCCTCGCCGATCCGGGCGTCGACGGCGTCGGCGCTTCGGTCGGCGGTTCGGCCTTTGGCGGCACCGTGAACAACGGCCGCCTCTTCATTGCCCTCAAGACGCCGGCGCAACGCGGCTACGTCGCAACCTCGGTCATCGTCGATCGTCTGCGCGTTGCCCTCGAAGATATTCCGGGGGTGCGCGTCTATATGTGGCCGGCGCAGCAGCTGCCCAATGTCGGCGGCCGGAGCAGCCGCTCGCAGTATCAATTCACGCTGATGGACGCCGATGCCGAGGAGCTGTTCGCGTGGGTGCCGCGGCTGCAGGAGCGCATTCGCCGCATTCCCGGCATCATCGACGTCACCAGCGATCGCGAACTCGGCGGCCTTCAGGCGAATGTCGTGATCGATCGCGCCGCCGCCTCGCGGCTCGGCATCCAGGTCCAGGATGTCGACAACGCGCTCAACAACGCATTTTCACAGCGCCAGATCTCGACCATTTTCACCGAGCGCAACCAGTATCGCGTGATCCTCGAGGTCGATCCCCGGTTCCAGCGCGATCCTTCGGATATCAACCGCGTGTTCGTCGGCGGCGGCAGCGCCCAGGGCGGGAGCTCGACCACCGCGCCGGTGCCGCTGTCGGCGATCGCGCATTTGACGAAGTCAAATACCCCCCTGTCGATAAATCACCAGGGGCAATATCCGGCGGTGACGCTGACCTGGAACCTCGCCGCTGGCGTAGCACTCGAGACGGCGGCCAACGCGGTGATGCAGGCGGTCGCGGAGATGCATCTGCCCGAATCGATCCGCACCGACTTTGCCGGCGACATGAAGGTGTTTCGCGAGAGTTCGTCGGCGCAGGAGGTGCTGATTTTTGCTGCGCTGTTTGCCGTCTATATCGTGCTCGGGGTGCTCTATGAGAGTCTTGCGCATCCGCTCACGATCATTTCGACGCTGCCGTCGGCAGGCCTCGGCGCCCTGCTGGCGCTCACCTTGTTTCAGGCGGAGCTGTCGATCATCGCCTTCATCGGAATTATCCTGCTGATCGGGATCGTGAAGAAGAACGGCATCATGCTGGTCGATTTCGCTCTCGACGCGCAGCGCAGCGGCCTTGTCCCCGAGGCCGCGGTCTACCAGGCCTGCCTCACCCGCTTCCGCCCGATCCTGATGACCACGCTGTCCGCGCTGCTCGGCGCCGTGCCGCTCGTCGTCGCGAGCGGGACCGGGTCGGACCTGCGCCGTCCGCTCGGCATCACCATTATCGGCGGTCTCGCGATTTCGCAGCTGTTGACACTCTATACAACGCCGGTGATCTACCTGCTGCTTGACCGGCTGCATCGCAGCCTATGGGGCGTCACCGGCCGTCTAGCCGCACGCAGGACAGCGCCTCCTGCAGCCGCTGCGGGACCGGCCGAGTAGCCTTTGCGCATGATCCCGAAAAGTTATCGCCAAAGCCTTCTCCCCCTGCGGGAGAAGGTGGCCCGACGAAGTCGGGCCGGATGAGGGGACACCCCTGTCGTATTTCCAATGTACATGTCGCAATTAGCGAAAGCTCGCCAGTTTGCGGCAGTGACGCTCAACCCCCGTCACCCGCCGAGCGCGGTCGCGATCGGTACCCTCGCCCATGCGGGTGCAAAGTTGCGGGGGAGAATGGTAGCCGTTAGGGCTCCGCCAAAATAACAGCTCGGAGACTTGGCAGAAATCAGCAGCCTGGTGCGGAGAAGGGCCCTGCAACGGATTATTATTTTGGCGGTACCGTTAATCCGTTTTCATGTAGGCGGCGTGGCACGCGTTGCACTGCGTGCGTAGCTGGGAGATCGCCGCCTTGAGTTCGTTATCATTGTTGGCGCGGCTCGCCTCATAAGCAGACTTGGAGGCTGCTGTCGCTTGGCGATAAAAATCATTGAACTTCGTCCAAATGTCCGGTGATGCGAAGGTATCCGTCGACGGGTCACGATCGGGGACATTTGGCTTCCACTGGTTTGTTGCCGGCGGGAACAAATGAGGGAACGCCATCAGGAAGATCGAAATGGTGTCGGCATCCGCATGCGCCTGGTCGAGATTGACCTTTCCTGCCGCGATCGACGCCTCGATGGTGTCCATCTTGTCGCTCAGCGAATCCATCATGTTTTTGCGCGCGATGATCGCATCGCCGGGAGTCGCCGCACTTTGGTCCTGGCCGAAGACTCCCGACACGGCGGCCCCGAGACCCGCCACGGCCAACGCACCGGCCACAACGAGGTGCCGAACCGTGCACGCCCGCCTTCGGGCGGGGCACCCTGCATCGTCGGGGATGACATGTTGCGCCTCAAGCGACCGGGCTGCGCCGGGTGGGGCGTCGAGGCGCGCTGAATTTGGCATGTGACCCTCCAGATTGCTTCAACACGCTGTGGAAACCTATGAGATTCTCATTTTGTGATCAAAGCCGGCACCGGTCAACGCGGAACGGATACACCAGCGGGGCAGCATTGCAGCCATGCGCCAGTTCCTTGCTTTGCGGAAACCGCATCGTGCGAGGAGGCGCTTCGCTCGTGCCGATGACCCTGGCATACCCGCTCCATAATACTATCCCGCCCTATATGTCCTGGGGCGACTGTACGCGCAACCCATCAACGGAAAACACCAATATCGCCGCTTATTCCAGAAACGCTGGAATCCAAATAATTGCCGTTGAATACCGGTCGAGGCGCAAACCCATTCGCGGGTCGCAGGAATGGAGGCGATAACATCCCATTACTATACCCATACTGGGTATGGTTATCGTCGCCTTTTGTACGAGAAATCGATGCGGCGCGGTGCGATCCGTGGCGGCATCGGATCATGTTCCTGTCGCGATCCATCATCTGGTCATCCGGTCCGGACCGCGTCGGCGGCTGCCTGCCCTCGCAAGCTGCGCCCAACGCACAACCTTGGCAATCTGCGCAGGGACCATGCCACTGCTTCGCGTGTTTGTTGCGGCAAGTGCGCGTTATTGCTGTAAGCGCATGCATCGCAGTGAGCGCACATGGCAATGCGATCCGATCCCGCGCGCGCTTTCGCGGTGCAAGTTCCCTTCAGAATTGCCGGCCATTTGTTCTCCCATCGTGATGGCTCTATAGTTTTCGTTGGAGAGGCAGCCTGCAAATGGATGCTCAGTTGCTCGATCCCTGGCACCACGACCATGCATTTCTTGGTGAGAAACATAGTGCCAATGAAAGGCGCACCTGGGCCGTCGTCACGCTGACCGCGGTGATGATGGTCATCGAGATTGGCGGTGGCGCGTTGTTCGGCTCCATGGCCCTGGTTGCCGACGGGCTGCACATGTCTACCCACGTGGCGGCGCTTTCGATCGCCGCACTCGCTTATAGCATAGCCCGCCGCAACGTCGGCAATGACTGGTTCTCGTTCGGTACCGGCAAGCTCGGCGAGCTCGCCGCCTTCGCCAGCGCAATCATCCTCGCAATCGTGGCGCTCCTGATCGGATACGAGTTCGTCATGCGTGTCATTCACCCGGTGATGATCGAGTACCGCGAAGCGATTTCGATCGCCGTGCTCGCCCTCTGCGTCAATCTTGCGAGCGCCTATCTGCTTCACGATCACGACCATCATCATCGCCATGGCTTCGATGAAGACCCCCATGATGACGACGATCACGGTGAGCGGCCCCATGCGGACCATCATCACCGCGACCAGCACCATCACCATCACCATCACCATCACGACGATCACGGCCACGATCAGGATTTGAACATCCGCGCCGCCTATCTCCACGTGATAGCCGACGCCGTCACCTCGTTGCTCGCCATATCGGCGCTTGCGGCTGCCGCCTATTTCCATTTGCCGTGGCTGGATCCGACGGCGGGGTTCATCGGCTTCATCGTGATCTCGGTGTGGGCTTTCAGCCTGATGAGGTCGGCGGCTGCAGTGTTGCTCGATGCGGTGCCGAGCCGCAGCGTCGCCGCGCTCATCAGGCGCCGGCTCGAAGAGGATGGCGATCGCGTGGTCGACTTTCATTTATGGCGATTAGGGCCGGGGCATCTCGGCGTGATCGCGGTCATCGTCTCGCGCAATCCGCGGTTTCCCGAAGCGTACAAGGCGCGGCTCGCCGGCATCCGCGGCTCTCTCATGTCAACATCGAGGTCAATCCCGTCGCCGACATGGTCCAAGGCGCCGATTATGGCCGGGAATCGTCCTGAACTTCGGATCGGCGACCGCTGTCGCAACTGGCCCGCTGGCCCACGCGCCGATCCACCCCCTGGACGTTTCCGCAACCTGGATACGAAAAGCTTCGACGTGGCCGAGCGCCGACCTCATCGAAGGGCCATGGCTCCGATTTTTTGCTGCAGCAGTGTCACCGCAAAGGCTGCGGTAGTTGGGCATGGTCCCACGCTTCGCCCGACGCGGTCGCGGAATTGTTCTCGAGGCTGTTGGCACACGAAGGAAAGTAATCCGGCGTGCGATCCATGTTTGTTGAGCCTCGCCCTCGAGAAGCAATGAACTGCGTAGTTTCTTAAGGAATTTTCGGGACTAATCACCGATATTGACGAGCGACACTGCTTCTCGCCCCGATTTGCTGTGGAATTCCTCCGCTTGCCTGACATCCCCACCTGCAAAGGCATCTCCGGCGGCAACCAGCCGGCCGCCGCATCGTCCGCGGCCTCGGGGGATGGGCGTTCCGCCGACTCCATTGTGTCGCGCCCCGACCCCGCTGCTTGCGCGGTTGCGCCGGCGGCCGGCCAAGCGACGTTCATGCTTGATCGGGACGGCCGCGTGGCGCGATGGCACGCCAGCGCGGCCCGGATCAGCGGCCGCGATGCCCAAGAGGCGATTGGGCGGCCTTTCGGATCACTGCTGTCCGAGGAGGATTGTGCCGCCGGGCTCGCGGAGCGCGCGATCGCGACGGCCTTGCGGGACGGGATGTTTCACGGTGCGTGCACCCTGTTACGCGAAGACGGGAGTCGGTTTGTCGCCGATCTCGTGGTGGATGCGGTTTTTGAGGCGGCCCGCGCCCCAGCCGGCTTCATCGTGGCCATTTCCGACACCACCCGTCAGCGGCAGGAGGTGGAACGTCAGGCACGAATGGTGCGGATAGACTTCGTCACCGGCATCGCCAACCGCACCTTCTTCATGGAAAAACTCGAAGAGGCCTGTGCCCGTCTGCGCCGCCGCGGCGAGCCCTTCAGCCTGTTCATGCTCGATCTCGATCGCTTCAAGGCGGTCAATGATTTCCATGGCCACCCAGCCGGCGACGCGCTGCTCGCGATGGTGGCGGAGCGGTTGAAATCGTCGGTGCGCGAGACCGACGCGCTGGCGCGCATCGGCGGCGACGAATTCGCGATCATTCAAGCAGGCGAGCCCAATCAGCAATACGCGGCGGCCAAGCTCGCCGACCGCATCGTGTCGCTGCTCGCGACGCCGTTCGATGTTGCCGGCACCGAAGTCACGATCGGCAGCAGCATCGGAATAGTACTTGCGCCCTCGGATGCGTCCGACCCGGCGGAACTCATAAAAAAAGCCGATGTCGCGCTCTACCGGATGAAGTCGGAGGGACGCGAGGATTATCGCTTCTTTGATCGGGAAATGATGGCCGCCGCTGAAGCGCGTCGGCAGCTGGAAAACGACCTGCGCACTGCGTTGGAGCGCGACGAGATCGAGGTCGAATATCAGCCGGTGGTCGATGTCGTCACGGGCCGGCCCTGTGCCGTTCAGGCGAGGCCGAGATGGCACCATGCGGTGCGGGGCGCCGTCCCCCTCTCCGAGTTCGTTTCGGTGGCCGAAGAGACGGGGCTGATGGTCGCGCTGGGAGAACGGCTGTTGCAGAAGGCGTGCGCAGCGGCATGCGATCTGCCGCCCCAGCTGAAGCTCGCAATCAAGCTGTCGCCCGTCCAGTTGCGCCGGCCTAACCTGCTGGACGTGATCTTGTGCGTGCTGGTCGACACCGGATTTCCGGCAAACCGGCTCGAGCTTGACGTGACCGAGACGGCCCTGCTCGAAGAACCGGTGGAGCGGTTGTCGATGCTTCAGCGACTGAAGAACCTTGGCGTCACCATTTCGCTCGACGAGTTCGGGATTGGCCATTCTTCGCTCGCCCGGGCGACCCTCTTTCCGTTCGAACACATCAAGATCGCCCCGTCCATTACGCAGAACGCCGGACGCCGCGTCGACTGTGCCGCGATCATGTCCTCACTGGTGGCTTTTGCAGGAGTTTACGGTCTCAAGACCGTCGCGACGGGAATTGACACAATGGAGCACCTGGAGCTCGTGCGCGCCGCGGGCGTGAACCTCGCGCAGGGCGAATTGGTCGGCCGCCCTTGCGCGGCAGCGGCACCGGAGTCGGCCGGCCCGCGGTCGAGAACGTCGCCTGAAGCTCGGACCATCATCATGAACGCGAGCCACGGCCTGCTGGAAGACCTTGAAGGTGCGATTGCCGGAAAGGGCATTGGCCGGCGCGCGAATATTCTGCGCCGGGTCACGGACCTTTTTGCCGCCGTTTCGGTCAACTCCGACGAAGGGCAAGTCGCGGTGTTCGACGATGTCATGAGCCGTCTCGTCGGCGAGGTAGGCACATCGGTGCGAGCGGTAATGGCGCAGCGCCTGGCGCCGATCGCGAATGCGCCGACGATGGTCATTCGCACGCTGGCGCTCGACGATGCGATCGAGGTGGCCGGTCCGGTGCTGGCACTGTCCGAACGGGTCGACGAGGAGACGCTGATCATCAGCGCGAAGACTTCGAGGGCAAAGCCATCTGCTCGCGATCTCGCGCCGACGCGTGCTTGGCGAGGAGGTCACCGACGTGCTGGTCACGCGCGGCAACCACGAAGTCGCCGTCACCGTCGTCGGCAATCCCGGCGCAGCCCTTTCCGATCTCGGCTATTCGCGCTTGGTTGCGCGCTCCGAGCATGACGACGAACTCGCGGTCCGAATTTGGATGCGGCCGGACATGCCGCGTCAGCATTTGCTCAAGCTGATCATGGTGGCATCGGCCGCCGTGCAGCGCCGGCTGGAAGCATCCGATCGTCGCAACGCGCAGCTGTTCCGCGACCTTGTCGCCGAGGCCCGCGAGCAGATCCTCGCGCAAGCACGAAATCGCTCAGCCGATTATCCGGCGATCGAGGCCCGTCTCAAAGCATTGCACCGCGACGGCATGCTGGGCGAAGCTCAGCTCGCCGGCTTCGCCCATGCGCGCAAGTTCGATGAAGTCACCATCGCGCTCTCGCTGATGTGCGAACTGCCGGTCAGTCTCGTCGAACAGGCCATCATCGACGATCGCTGCGAACAGATCCTTGTGCTGGGCAAGGCGATCGCTGCGGGCTGGGATACGGTTCGGGCGATCCTCCACCTCAAGACCGAGATCGACACCGCAAGACACGACCTCGATCATTGGGCCGCAAGCTTTTCGCGACTGCAGATCGATACCGCGAAAAAGGCGCTGCAGTTTTATCGACTTAGGCAACAGACCGTGAAGCCGGCGTCGGCTGACGATAAGCCAGGCCGATCTTTGCGGATCGAGATCGACCACGGTCTTGGCGTGAGGCCTTCGTGAACGCCGTTATTCCGAGGGTCAGGCGCTGAGCCAGTCCAGGGCCGGCTCGTGCTCGACGTCCTGAAGACGATCGAACAGCGCCGACATCCGATCACCGCCGCGCCGCCGCGTCAGCAACGCGAACTTCTCCCTCAACCCGTCACGGTCGAGGGGACGCTCCGGCGTACCCCTGAAGCTCGTGACCCGGCGTGACACCACCCGGCCATCCTTCAGGTTAATGGTGACCGTGGAGGCGAGGTCGCGGCGATCCTGGCCTGCGGTGACGACCATTTTGGTCCGCGCGGCGAGGTCGAGGATGCCGCGATCGTGCACTGCGGCGTCGTCAAACGAGCCGGGATCGACTGGGTTGCGGTAGAGCGAGAGGGCGACGCTGAACGGAATTGAGTACTGCGCCAGCATGACATCCGGCGGCGCCGGGATATTGTTGGTCTTCGCCATGCGCTCATTGCCGGCGATATCGATCGACGCCACATCGGCGGCGGTAAAGCCGTGTTCGCTGCGAAGGTCGAGCGCCGCCTCGACCGGGTTGTGCGCGGTAATGTGGCACGCATACCGTTTGAGCATGATATCGCGCGTGAACCAATCGGCCCCAAGCCCGCGCGTCAGTTCGGCGGCATCCCAGTCGTTACAAAAAACGCGCAGGAAGCCGTACTCGCCTTCGAGGACGGTGGTCGGCCCCGTAAATCCCTCGCCGGCAAGGCTTGCGGCGAGGATGCCGCCCTCGGCAGCGCGGCCCATATGGAGCCGCTTCACCATGGCGCCATTGCCCGCATGGGCGAATTCCAACAGGCCGCCGGCGCAGGAGCCGGCAATGCCGAGCGCGTTCGCAAGAGTCGCTGCATCGAGCCGCATCAGCCGGCCGGAGGCGACCGCGGCCCCGAACGGACCCGTGGTGCCGGGAGCGTGAAAGCCGCGCGCCTCGTTCGAGTGTTTGGTGGCGTGGCCGACGCGAAACATGGTTTCGCAACCGGCGACAAAGCCGGTGAGAAGGTCGCGGCCGCCGAGGCCGCGGTCCTGCGCGACCGCGAGGGCTGCGGTGAACACCGTTGCCCCAGGGTGCGAGCCGCTGTCAGGCTTGGTCAGGCTGTCGAGTTCGAAGGCGTGGGTCAGGGCGCCATTGGCGAGGGCAGCCGCGCCCGGTCTCAGCGGCGCGCCGCCGATACCCAAAATATGGCTCTTGCCGGGCGCGCCGTTGCCTTGGGCATAGGTGATGATCATGCGGCTCCACGGCAGTTCGGCGCCGTACACGATGGCTGCCACCGTATCGGTGATGCAGTCCTTGGCCCGCCGCACCACATCCGGGGGCAAATCCTCGTAGCGGAGCGTTGCCGCATAGGCAGCCAGCCGCTCGGTCGCGTGGGAAGACTCTTCCGCGTCCCGCTTTGCTGCACCTGAGGCAGCGACCGACTTACCCTCGTCTGCGGCGGCCCCGCCGATCATCGCGGGCGCCAAGGTCGCCGTCGCCGCGGCGCCGGCGACCTGCTTGAGAAAGCCGCGCCGCCCATGTTCATCGCTGCCCTGTGTCATGACGAATTCTCCAACCTTAAAGCGGGATGCGTTCAGGTTGAATCGCCTCCCGCTCGATCTCTTTTGCGCACTCGTCGCGGACCGCGCTCGACGACGGATGCGTTGATGATTTGCGCATGATCTTGTCCGAAAAGTCTGCAACTCGCTGTCGATGGCGTCAAATTTCAACGTGCGCCCGCGGTGCGGAATTGCGAGCGCCATTTCGCCGCCATTTCTGCGCGCGGAACTTCGTCGCCACGCAGGAACACCTTGTCGATCTTGCGCGTGTTGGAAATGTTTTCCAGCGGATTGGCATCGAGCACGATGAAATCGGCGCTGTGGCCGGCCGCAACCAAACCGGTGTTGAGCTTTGCAATCTCGGCGCCGTCCCGCGTCGCCGCGACGATCGCCTCCGATGGCGTCATGCCCATCGCGACCATGCTTTCAAGGTCGAGATGGTTGAAGAAGCCGATCAGGAAGCGCGTCTGCCCGGTATCGGTACCTTCGACGACACGGATGCCGGCGTCGCGCAGCCGCATCGCGCTAACCGCATCGGACTCGAAGCTGCGCCGTGCCCGCGCGAGTTGCGCTCGGACGTCATCTTCTTCAAGGGCGCGCCCCAGTATTCTTCGATCTGCGCCGGCGAATACAGTCGCCTGGAGCAGCGGATCGTCGAGGAAGGAAGGGCGGCCACCGCCTCGGGTATTCATCCAGGCGGTGATCAGCGATGGCGTCATCCACATCATCGGGCGATCGTTGCGAGCAACGCGATCCCGGACAAGGGCGAGCATCTCGTCATCGGCCACTTCGCCCTGGCGCACCGGCACGTGCAGCCAGCCCTCGATGCCGTGGCGTACCAACTCCTTGGCGTCTGCCTGCCTGACATTATGGACGGCGACCGGGACATCGAATTTGTGAGCTTCTTCGAGGATGGCATCATAGAGCGGCGGCGTCAGCGTCGGCTTGCGGCCGTCACGGTCATCCACCCAGATTTTGATGAAGGCCGGTTTCATGCGGACATAGTCGTCGACCGCGGCGCGTGCCTCCGCGGGCGTCGTGACGGGATAGGAAATGTCGACCCGCGACGGGTCACCTTGGGCGCCCGATCCCGGCCAGGCCATGCCGGCGCCGGCAGTGCGGAACAGCGCCGCGTTGGGAACGACTTCGTCGCGCACGCGCAGCGGCACGTCGCCCCAGTCCGGTCCGCCCGCCCTGCATGTCGGACCGGTCGACGAGGTCGCCGATGCTGACGACAGCGCCGACGCCCACATAGGCCAGCCGCTGGAGATGATCGATCAGGTTCTCCCGCGTGAAGGTCGCCTTGGACATCGTTCCCGCGGGGATGTCCTGGAAGCCGATGTGGCCATGAAGGTCGACGATCGTCGGCATCACCGTCTTGCCGGTGAGGTCCACATGTGCCGCGCCCGCGGGGGTTTGCAGTTCGCCCCGTCGGCCCACGCCGGTGAAACGGCCATTCTCGACCACGAAAGCGGAATCGTCGATGACCGTGCCCGATCCTGTGATCAGGCGCCCGCCCTCATAAACCGTCTGTGCCCGCGCGCTCGATACGGCCAGCACCGCCAGCGAGAGCGCGACGATTGCAGCCAAACCAGACGGCGTCCGCTTGCCGTGAGACATCCGCTCCCTCCTGAAATGGCGGTGCCTTTGGTGGCCCGCCTTATACTTTGTCGCTGCGAAAGAACGCGTATGTGACTTCCCGGTGCGAACGCGATGCCGTCGCCCGGAGCGCAGTTTGGTAGGATGGGTTGAGTTCTTGCGAAACCCATCACGTAGTGGAGCAGATGGGTTTCGCTGTCCCTCAACCCATCCTAAAGTGCGATCTAATCGCGGATCACGACCAGACGGTCATTTCCGGACTTGCCGCCCCAGGTTTCGCCGGGGCGGCCATTGATCTGGCGCACGCTAGCCCCGCGCTTGTCGCTCGGGAAGGTAGAGAAGGTCTCCGTCACCGGATCGAAGCGCTGGATCGCATTGGCGAGCCAGTCGGTGGCCCAGACCCGGTCCTTGTCGTCGACATAGACCGCGTAGGTGCCCGACTTGCTCTTCGGCATGGCAAAGACCTTCCAGGATTTTGCCGCGGGATCGTAACGGCCGACGCCGCCCGAATTCCAGAAGCTCACCCACAGGAGGCCATGGGAATCCGACCAGATGCGCCGCGGGCCGGAACTGCCAGGCGGCGGCGACGACCATTGTGACGTCACCATTCGCCTTGTCGATCTGGCCGATGTAGTCGCCCGCAAGCGAAGCGAACCACACGTCCCCCTGCGGTGTTGCCGTGATCCCGTAACTTCCGGGCTTCGGAGAATGCCATGCCACGAGCTTGCCGGTCGTCGGATCGAGGCGGCCATGCACGCCGCTCTGGCCGGTGAACCAAAGAATGCCGTCCCTGTCGAACACTGGAGTATTGAGGTTGGCGTTGCCGAATTCCCGCGGCAGCGGGAACAGCTTGACGGCATGAGTCACGGGATCGACCCGCGCGATCGCATTCTGCCCGCCCTCTGTGATCCACGGCGCGCCATCCGGACCGACGATCACGCCGTGTGGCGCGGCTCCCGGCCCCAGCGGGATCTCCTGATTTTTGCCGGTCGCGGGATCGAAATGACCGAGCATGCCCTTGGCTTGGCCGCTGTACCACACAGCGCCGTCCTTTGCGGGAGCCACATCGTGCGGATAGGCATTCGGCGGCAGCTGGTAGAACGTCGTCTGCGCCGCAAAGGCTGCACTCGCGGCCAGGCATGCGGCCGCGGTGATCAAAGGGGTGATGAATTCCATTGCCGCCTCCTTTTTGAGTTCGCCGTGCCCGCGGTTGCTGCGGGCGTTGCGGTCTCGGCATCGAAAGCGGCGGCATCGAGCCAGAAGACTTCGCCGCTGCTTGCCTCGGTATCGAGCCAGAGAAAGCCCATATTCGGATAGTTTAATTCCAGGATTGGGCGATTGCGCCCAACCTCGCACAGCAGTCCGCCCGCGCGCGTCAAGTGCTGTCTGCCATTGTCGATGATCTGCCGTACAATCGCAATACCGTCCGCACCGCCGTCAAGCGCAAGCACCGGCTCGTGGCGGCATTCGGGCGGCAGGCCCGCCATTCCGGCGCGATCTACGTAGGGCGGGTTCGCGATGATGAGGTCGTAGCGCGCATCGCCAAGCGGCGTAAACTGATCACCTTCGACGAGCGCGATGCGGTCTGCGAGGCCGTATTCGGCGATATTGCGCGCCGCGACAGCGAGCGCATCGCCTGAAATATCGACGGCATCGATCGTTGCTGCTGGAAACCTCAACGCCGCCAGGATGGCGAGGCATCCCGAGCCGGTGCAGAGGTCGAGGATTCGGCCGACCGCCCCCGGGTCGGGGAAGAACGAACCGTCCTCACCCGAGAAGAAGTCATCGTCCAAGATTTCCCCGATATAGGAGCGCGGTACGATCACCCGCTCGTCGACGTGGAAGGCGCGGCCACGCAGATATGTCTTGCCGACAAGATAGGCCGCCGGCTTTCGCGAGAGAATGCGGGTCTCGATCAGATCGTAAATGCGGTCCTGCTCGTGCCTGGCAACCCGGGCGGCAGCAAACAGATCGAAACGATCGGGAGCAAGGTCGAGCGCCGCACACACCAGGAATGCTGCCTCCGCCACCGGGTCGGTTGTTCCGTGCGCGAACACCACCTCCGCCGCGGTGAGTTGGGTGAGTGCAAAGCGGACGTGATCGAGAATGGTGGCAAGTTCGCGTGGGCGCGGAATGGGTTTGAGCGAAGGTGTCGCGGACTGCGCTCGACGACGCTTTTTGGGACTTGGCAAAAGCGTCGCGGACTGCGCTCGACGACGCTTTTTAGGACTTGGCAACAGCGTCGCGGACTGCGCTCGACGACGCTTTTGCGTCTTCGCGGCCCCTGCAGGCTTACTCGGCGGCTTGGCGGCCATCGCCTGCGGCCCAGCGCCCTGCCGCGGCATCGTCGCTCGCCTTGGCCTCGATCCACGCCGTCCCGTTCGGCCGTTCCTCGCGCTTCCAGAACGGCGCCCGCGTCTTGAGGTAATCCATCAGGAACTCGGCGGCGGCGAATGCCGGACCGCGATGCGCAGCTGCGACAACGACGAGTACCATATTGTCGCCCGGCAGCAGGCGGCCATGACGGTGGATGACTGTGACGCCGAGTAGCGGCCACCGCGCCTGCGCCTCGCGGACGTGGCGGGCGATCTCCTCTTCCGCCATGCCGGGGTAATGTTCGAGGGTCAGCGCAGCGACGGCGGCCCCGGATTCATGATTGCGGCAGATGCCCGTGAAGGTCACGACGGCCCCCACATCGGCGCGTCCCGTGGTCAGCAGCGCAGCTTCCGCGCCGGCATCGAAGTCCTCACGTTGCAGGTTGATTTTGCTCACCATCGATCAGCCGCCCGTCATCGGGGGAAAGAACGCAACTTCTGTTGCCCCAGCGATCGCGGCATCGGACCTGACGTGGCGCCGGTCGATTGCCGCCCGGATGATTTTCGCGTTCTCGAACGCAAAGGCATATTCCTCGCCGCGCCCGGCGAGCCAAGTCATCAACTCGCCGACGGTGGCAATTCCGGCAGGCAATTCAAGTACCTCTTCGCCCTTGCCGACGCGCTCGCGCACCCAGGCGAAATACAAAAGCTTGATACTCATTGGCTCGGCTTCACCAGGTCGCTGTCCGTTTTGTGACCTGCCGGTTTCATTCCTCGATCAGGTGACGAACCCCGGCACGGAAATAATCATAGCCCGTATAAAGCGTCACGATGGCTGAAATCCACAGCAATGTCAGGCCGATGTAGGTTACCACCGCGCCGCGGCCGGTGATCCCGGCGATTACCTCGTCGCCGGCCTTGCCGGCGAGCAGGAACCCGATGGCAACGAGTTGGACGGTTGTTTTCCATTTGGCGAGGCGAGTCACCGGGACACTGACCCGCAGTTCGGCGAGGTACTCGCGCAAGCCCGAGACCAAAATCTCACGACACAGAATCACGATGGCGGCGAGCAGCGACCAGCCTTTGATCGTCTCGTCCGCCGCGAGCATCAGCAGGCATGAGGCAACCAGCAGCTTGTCGGCGATAGGGTCGAGCATGCGGCCGAAGCTCGATTGCTGGCCGAGGCTGCGGGCAAAATAGCCGTCGAGAATGTCGGTCACCCCCGCGCCGATGAAGACGGCAAGAGCGACCCAGCGCAGCCACATGTCGCCGGCGAGAATGCTTTGCCAGTACATGCAGGCGACCACGACCGGAACGGCTGCGATCCGGGCATAGGTCAGAAGGTTGGGAACGGTCAGCGGCCGGCCGGGAATCCGACTCGTGGTGACGGCATCCATGTTCCTAACATAGTGCATTTTGCGGCGGGGCTGGACCCCGATCGGCAGATTTAATGCAGATGGTCGTAACCGAATTGTCACAAGCAACCGCAGCTCCGGTCATCGGGGTCCCTCGTGAAAGAAATCGTAGATGCGGCGGGCGGTCTCGGCGCTGACGCCCTCCACCTTGCTGAGGTCGGCGATTGATGCCCGTTCAATCGCCTTGAGAGTACCGAAATGGCGGAGCAATGCCCGCTTTCGGGTCGGACCGATGCCGGCGATCTCCTGCAGGCCGGCTTCACGAATATCGCGGCGCCGGCGCTGCCGATGCGACCCGACGGCGAAGCGGTGCGCCTCATCGCGCAACCGCTGGACGAAATAGAGCACCGGGTCCCGCGGGTGGCAGCCGGAACGGAGTTCGCCCGGCCATGTGGAAGGTCTCGCGCCCGGCGTCGCGGTCAGGCCCCTTCGCGATGCCGATCAGCGGAAGGTCATCGATACCCAGGCCGGCAAGGACTTGTCGCACGGCATTGAGCTGACCTTCCCCGCCATCGATGAATACGAGGTCCGGCCATGGCGAGGCGATGTCGTCGGGCGGCTCAGTCGAACCGAGCGGGTCAGGCGCCGCGACGGCCGGCTCGGCGCCGCCGAAACCGGGTTCATCGGTCCCCGGGAAACCGGGTTCACCGGTCCCCGGGAAGGATGGCGCGTCGGTGAGGCCCACGGCCGTTTCTAGGGTGCCTTGGGCAGGCAATGAAATGGAACTTGCGGCGGACGGCTGTGCTGCCGCGGCTGAACTCGCCTGACGGGGCGCCTCGCTCACGAGGCGCTTGAAACGTCGCGTCAGCACCTCGCGCATCATGCCGAAATCGTCCCCGGGCGTGAGGTCGGCCGAGCGGATGTTGAACTTGCGGTATTGGTTTTTCACAAAGCCTTGCGGACCCGCGACGATCATCGTGCCGACCGCGTTGCTGCCCTGAATGTGGCTGTTATCGTACACCTCGATGCGATGCGGCGGCTGCGGCAAGCCGAAGCTTGCGGCGAGCGCCGAGAGCAGCCGCTGTTGTGAGGCCGCTTCGGCAAGCTTGCGACCGAGCGCCTCGCGGGCATTGGCAACGGCATGCTCGACGAGGTCGCGCTTCTCGCCGCGCTTCGGCACCGAAATCTCGACCTTGTGGCCGCTCTTGATGGTCGAACGCCTGGACCAGCAGCTCGCATTCCTCGATGTCGTGCGACAGCAGAATGAGGCGCGGGCACGGCTTGTCGTCGTAGAACTGGGCCAGGAAGGCACCGAGAACTTCGCCGGCGGCGAGCGAGCGGTCGGCGCGCGGGAAATAGGCGCGGTTGCCCCAGTTCTGTCCGGTGCGGAAGAAAAACACCTCGACGATGCTGAACCCGCCGTCCTGGTGGACGGCGAAGACATCGGCCTCTTCGGTGCCGCGCGGGTTGATGCCCTGGCGCGCCTGGATCGCCGCCAGTGCGGCCAGCCTGTCGCGCAGCATGGCGGCACGTTCGAAGTCAAGCTTTGTCGAGGCGGCATCCATTTCGTGCGCCAGTTCCTCCTGGATCGCGCGGCTACGGCCCGACAGGAACTCCTTTGCCTCGCGGACCAGCTCGGCATAATCCGCGGACGAAATCTCGCCCGTGCATGGCGCCGAGCAGCGCTTGATCTGAAAGAGAAGGCATGGCCGGGTACGACTCTCGAATACCGTGTCGGAGCAGGAGCGGATCAGAAAGGCGCGCTCCAGCGCGGTGATGGTGCGGTTGACCGCATTGACCGCCGCGAACGGGCCGAAATAGTCGCCCTTTCGATTACGCGCGCCGCGATGTTTGCAGATCTGCGGCGGCAGGCGGTCCTTGGTGATGAGAATATAGGGAAACGACTTGTCGTCGCGCAGAAGCACATTGAAACGCGGGCGCAGCCGCTTGATCAGATTGGCTTCGAGCAGCAGGGCCTCGGTCTCGGTCGCCGTCGTCAAGCACTCGATTGCCGCCGTGACCGCGACCATGCGCGCGATACGCGTGACGAGGCCGCTCGGCCGCGCGTAAGAAAGGATACGGTTCCTGATGTTCTTGGCCTTGCCGACATAGAGCACCTCGCCGCCGGCACCGATCATCCGATAGACGCCCGGCGCGGAGGGGGCACGCCGCGACGCTTCGGCGATGACGTTGCGTCCGCAGGCATCGGTTCCTGGGGTGTCGAGATCGATCCCGCCCGGTTCGGCCGCTTCCGGTTCCGGAAATTCGGGCAAAGACGGTTCTTCGTCCTCCTCCTTGAGATCGATCTCCGGATCAATGTTCTTTTGCTTTGACATGGCGCGTCGTCAGGCTCGATCCGCGAGGCGCGATCGCGGCGTCGGCCCGCCCCTGCTCAGATACGCAAGCTAGGTCGCCGGCTCAAGGATGCCTCCGCATAGCGCATGATCCCGAAAAGTTGCAGACTTTTCGGAAAAAGATCATGGGCGAAATCAAATGGTTCCGCATGATCCCGAAAGTTGCAGGCCTTTCGAAAAGGTCGTGGCGCGAAATCACCTCGAATCCGTCGTCGAGCGCAGTCCGCGACGGATGCGCATAAGGAACCGAGCGGGAGGCGATTTCAAGCTGAAGACATCCCGCACCAAGCCGAAGAACCCGCTCCGTCCTTCAAGGAGCGCGGCGACCTCGAGCGCAGGGCCAGGGTACGGGCACGAAACCAATGGTTATCCTTAACATCGGCACGGACGCACCGATTTAGGTCCGCTTAACCTAAAGGACCGGATAACGATCACGCACGGAGGGCCGGCCGGGGGAATTTGTTGGGGGGCCGGCCCGCACCGTGAGGAACCCGCGAGCATAACTCAATCTTACAGCCCTTCGCTGCGTCGGGCTGGTTTCGCGGGTGCTCTGGCCGTCAGCGGCTGTCGCGATGGAGCGTTCGATGCGTAAAGGTGTCCTCGCATTTGCCGCTTTGGCATGGTCAGCGACTGCCGCGAGCGCGGCCGACGTTTATCGGCCGGTGCCGTCCTACGGCTACACGCCGAACTATGCCGCGCCGCCGACCTACAGCTGGAGCGGCGCCTATCTCGGCGCCACTCTCGGTTATCAATGGGGCGAACTCTCGAACACCGGTGCCGCTCCTCACGGCGTCACCGGCGGCTTCGAAGGCGGCTATAACTGGCAGTATGGGATGTTCGTGGTGGGCGGCGAGACCGACCTGCAATTCTCCAGCACCAGCGACACCTTTGCCGATTACAAATTTTCCAACCCGTGGTTCGGGACCGTCCGCGGCCGTGCCGGCTTTGCCGTGAACAACATACTGTTTTACGGCACGCTCGGTCTCGCCTATGGCCAGGGACATCTCGACCTCAACGGGATCGGCGAAGACAACATGCATTTCGGCTGGACCACCGGCGGAGGACTGGAAGTGGGCCTGTCTCCCAACTGGTCGATCAAGGCCGAATATCTCTACATCGATCTCGCCGGCACCAACTATGGCCTCGCCGGCACCAGTCTCGGCTTGACGTCGAGCCTCGCCCGCTTCGGATTGAACTATCGCTTCTGAACGCTGATCGACTTGAACGTCGATGCCGCAGGCAATTTTCCGCTGCTCGGTCCTGTCGCCGTGATCTTGGCACGCTCTCGTCAAGCGATCGTCAAAAAAACCTCAATCGCGCCAAAATGAATCTTATTCGCGTCAAGGTTCATCACATTTGGGTATCGTCAAGCCGGAATGCGATGCAAACACGTCAAAGTGAAGACGAAGTTGGTTTTCTGACGTAAGGCGGAATGACGATATTATTGAGGTAAACCGATTATATACCATCCCAATTAAACCCTAAAATTTCTGGAATTGTTTACTAGACATGCGAGCACACTCGATTAACTTAAGCGGCAAGCGTGGACTGGAGGAGGATCATGAAAGCACTCGTATCAGCAGCGGCCGGCCTGTTGGCTGTGCCGGCACTCGTCGGCGCCGCGTTGGCCGCAGACTTGTCGCGTCCGCCGCCGGCGCCCTATTACAGCGCCCCGGTTGCCGCGCCATATTATAACTGGACCGGCTTCTATATCGGTGCCAACGGCGGATATGGCTGGGGTTCGACAAACTGGGACGGCTACCCGGCAAGCTTCAACACCAGCGGCGGCGTGGTGGGCGGCCAGCTCGGTTACAACTGGCAGTTCGGACAATTTGTCTACGGTCTCGAGGGCGACGGCGACTGGAGCAACATCCACGGCACCACAACGGTGTCCGGCGTTTGCGGCGCCTCGGTATGCGGCACCTACAATGACTTCCTTGCGACGGCTCGCGGCCGCGTCGGCGTCGCCTTCGATCGGTTCCTGCCTTACGTGACCGGCGGCCTTGCGGTCGGCAACATCCGCGCTCCGGTCGCCGGCTACTCCGGCATCGATCAGACCAATGCCGGGTGGACCGTCGGGGCCGGCCTGGAATTCGCAATTGGTGGCAACTGGACCGCGAAGGCCGAATATCTCCACGTCGATCTAGGCAGCGCGCCGTGCGGCGCGAGCTGCGGCCTCTCGCTGGGAAGCAACGATATCAGCTTCACCGCGGACATCGTGCGCGGCGGCATCAATTACCGCTTCTGACAATCCTGCCAATTTGAACGGGGCGCTCCGCGCCCACGTACAAAGGCCCCGGACACCGCGCCCGGGGCCTTTTCGCCATATTCCCTGTCCCGCTTTGATAGCAGTGATGCGCGGTTCCCGCCAAATCCTTCTCCCCTTGCGGGGGAAGGTGGCGCGCGCGGCGCGCCGGATGGGGGTCCGGAATTTGCGACGGAAATTCTTGATTGCTTTGCCGCCCGCCGCGACCCCTCCGCCGGCCGCCTCGGCGGCCACCCTCTCCCGCATGGGGAGAGGGTTTTTGGCTAGTGTCCTGACTCTGACGCTTGATCCCTTATTTCGTCATGCCCCGCTTTAAGCGGGGCATCCAGTAACCCCAAGACACCCAATCGAAAGCGAAAGCTACAAACGACTCCGGTGGTTACTGGATCGCCCGGTCCAGGGGCACCCCATCGTTTGGCCGCTTCAAAGCGCGGTTTGTTTGACTGCTGCATTGAGGTGGCCAAACGATGGGGACCCCGCGCCGGGCGATGACATTGAAGACATTGAAAGGGACCCAAGTGTTAGAGACGGAACACTAGCGGCTCAGTCTTTCTTCTCGGTCGCGCGCTTGAGCGCGGTGCCGAGAATGTCGCCCAACGTCGCGCCGGAGTCCGACGACCCGTATTGCGCGATCGCTTCCTTCTCTTCGGCCACTTCAAGCGCCTTGATCGAGACCGAGACCTTGTGGCCGCGCCGGTCGAACTGGGTCACGCGAGCATCGACCTTCTCGCCAACCGCAAAGCGTTCGGTGCGCTGCTCGGACCGGTCGCGCGCGAGTTCCGAACGCTTGATGAAGGCGGTGAGATCGGTCCCGACCAGCTTCACTTCGAGACCCGACTCTTTCACCTCGACAATCTCGCAAGTGACGACAGCGCCCTTCTTTACATCGCCGGCTTCCGTGAACGGGTCGCCTTCGAGCTGCTTGATGCCCAGCGAGATGCGCTCCTTCTCGACATCGACATCGAGCACCTGGGCGCGCACCTTGTCGCCCTTCTTGAATTCGTCGATGACCTGTTCGCCCGGCCGTTTCCAGTCGAGATCGGAGAGATGGACCATGCCGTCGACATCGCCATCGAGACCAAGGAACAGGCCGAACTCGGTCTTGTTCTTGACTTCGCCCTCGACGAGGCTGCCAGGCGGATGCTTCTCGACAAACACCTCCCATGGATTGCGCATTGTCTGTTTGAGGCCAAGCGAAATGCGGCGCTTGACGGGGTCGACCTCGAGGACCTGGACCTCCACCTCCTGCGACGTCGACACGATCTTGCCGGGATGCACGTTCTTCTTGGTCCACGACATTTCCGAGACGTGGATGAGGCCTTCGATCCCGGCTCGAGCTCGACGAAGGCGCCGTAGTCGGTGATGTTGGTGACGCGGCCGGTGAAGCGGGCGGCGATCGGGAACTTGGCTTCGATCCCCTGCCAGGGGTCGGCCTGGAGCTGCTTCATGCCGAGCGAGATGCGGTGCGTCTCGTGGTTGATCTTGATGATCTTGACCTTGACCTGCTGGCCGATATTGAGCACCTCGGAGGGATGGTTGACGCGTCGCCACGCGATGTCGGTGACGTGCAACAGGCCGTCAATGCCGCCGAGATCGACGAAAGCCCCGTAATCGGTGATGTTCTTGACCACGCCATCGATGACCTGGCCCTCTTCCAGGTTCTGGACGAGTTCCTGGCGCTGCTCGGCGCGCGTCTCTTCGAGCACGGTGCGGCGTGACACCACGATATTGCCGCGGCGACGGTCCATTTTGAGGATCTGGAACGGCTGGCCGACGTTCATCAGCGGCGTCACGTCGCGAATTGGCCGGATGTCGACCTGCGACCGCGGCAGAAAGGCGACCGCGCCATCCAGATCGACGGTAAACCCGCCTTTGACCTGATTGAAGATGACGCCCTGAACCTTTTCATTGCCCTGGAAGGCTTTTTCGAGCTTGCCCCAGCTTTCCTCACGACGTGCCTTGTCGCGAGACAGCACGGCCTCGCCGAGCGCGTTCTCGACGCGTTCAAGATAAACCTCGACTGTGTCGCCGATTTTGATCTCGTTCTGACGGCCGGGGCCGGTGAATTCGCGCAGCGGCACCCGGCCCTCGGTCTTCAACCCCACATCGATGACGGCAAGGTCTTTCTCGATGCCGACAACGGTGCCCTTGATGACGGACCCCTCGTGCAGATTGCCGTGGTTGAAGGAATCCTCCAGCATGGCAACAAAATCTTCGCGCGACGGCGCGGCAGCGGTAACGGCCATGAACTCTCCTGTGCGGCGGGCGGCGGCGGCTCCTTGATGCGTACCCTACGTTACTGGCCGGAGACCTCCGCAGGCCTCCGGCGACTGCCGATCGGCAGGCCGGCGCGAACAGGCGTCGGGTACGAGTGCTATTGGCGTCCAGTGTTGCGCCGCAATCGGCGCCTTGCCGCGACATGGCGAAGCTGAAGAGCGGACTTTCCTCCTGAAACGAAGGCGGTGTTGATCACTGCCTTCGGTCCGCTCGAAGCGGCTCCGGCCTGATGGCGGCCCGAACCCGCGGGATATAAAGGAAGCCCCCTCATCCGGCAAGGGATGGCGGCGGCGTCGGGCCAGATTTCGCCTGCACCGCGTCGACGATGGTGATGGCGGCCCGCGCCACCGCCTCAATGTCGAGGTTCGACGTATCGAGCACATGGGCGTCCGCGGCCGGCTTGAGTGGCGCGATCGCGCGGGTCATGTCCCGTTCGTCGCGGCGACGGATATCGGCGAGGATTTCGGCCTCGTCGGCGACAAGGCCGGCGAGTTGCATTTCCCGGACGCGGCGCCGCGCTCGGACTTCGGGAGCCGCGGTGACGAAGATCTTGACCTCGGCGCCGGGGCAGATGACCGTGCCGATATCGCGGCCATCAAGGACGGCGCCGGGGGCGCGCGCGGCGAATTCCCGTTGCAACTGCAACAGGGCAGCGCGGACTTCGGGGATGGCGGATACGACCGAGGCAGCTTCGCCGGCGGCGTGGCTTTTAAGTGAAGCGTCGTTGAGATGCGTCGGATCGAGCGACCTCGCGAGGGCAGCCGCTTGCGCCGCGGCGTCGAGGCTCGACCCGGACTTGAGCAAACCTTGTCCAACCGCGCGATATAGCAGGCCGGTGTCGAGGTGCCGCAAGCCGTAATGCGAAGCGAGGCGCTTGCCGAGCGTGCCCTTTCCCGAGGCTGCCGGACCATCAATCGCGATGATCATGGCTTCACGCGCCACCGCGTCGTAGATCACGCGTGAGGCGTGTGATCCCATCCCATCGGCGCATCGGATCACCCCCCTGCGGGACTTGATCGATCCTGGTCCATTGCCGGCCGCGCTCGCCGGGTTCGCCCAGTGGCGTTCTCAGGTCACGATCACGACAGATCGCCGCCCAGGCTCCGCATCAGGTCAGCGAATCCCGGAAAGCTCGTTGCGATGAAGGTGTCGTCGTCGACGGAAACCGTCCGCTCGGCCGCCAAACCCATCACCAGCGCCGACATTGCGATCCGGTGATCCATGTGGGCGGTGACGAAGTCCGCCTCCGGCGACGGCGCTGCGGCCATGCACGATCAAATCATCGCCAACCATCTCCACTTCAACACCGTTGACGCGCAGCATGTCGGTGGTGGCGGTGAGGCGGTCCGACTCCTTCACCCGCAGTTCCTGCAATCCATGCATCACTGTCGTGCCTTCGGCGAAGGCAGCCGCCACCGCGAGGATCGGATACTCATCGATCATTGATGGCGCACGCTCTGCCGGGACCTCGACCCCGCGCAGCGCCGACGCCCGCACGCGCAGGCGTGCCATCATCTCCCCGCCGTCCTCGTGGACCTCCTCGGCCTCGATTGCGGCGCCCATATCGCGCAGCGTGGCGATCGCCCCGGTACGGAGCGGGTTCATCATCACGTCGGCCAGGCGCACGTCCGACCCCGGCACGATCAGAGCTGCCACCATCGGATACGCCGCCGAAGATGGATCGGCGGGCACGACCACGTCACTTGGGACCAGTTCCGGCTGGCCCGTCAGCGAGATCTTGTGTGCGCCATCTTCGAGTCTCCAACGGATATCGGCGCCGAAGTGCCTCAGCATCCGTTCGGTGTGATCGCGACTTGCCTGTGCCTCGATGACGGTGGTCACGCCGGGGGCAGCAAGCCCGGCAAGCAGCACCGCGGATTTGATCTGGGCGGAGGGGACCGGTGTGCGATAGACGATCGGCATCGGATCGCGGGCGCCGGCAAGCGTGACCGGCAGGCGGCCATCAGCGGCGGCGCTGGTCACCCGGGCGCCGACCAACGCCAGCGGGTCGAGAACGCGACGCATCGGGCGGCGCCGCAGCGAGGCATCGCCGTCGAAGGTCGCAGCGATCGGGCAACCCGCGACCGCGCCCATCACAAGGCGGCAACCGGTGCCGGAATTGCCGAAATCAAGCGCCGTCCGTGGCTCGCCAAACCCACCGACTCCCGCCCCGCGGACCTGCCAGCCTTCGCTATCGCGTTCGACGACGGCGCCAAGCGCCCGCATCGCGCCTGCGGTGTGGAGCACGTCCTCGCCCTCGAGCAGGCCGCGGATGCGGGTCACGCCGACCGCCAGCGCACCGAGGATCAAGGCGCGGTGCGAGATCGACTTGTCGCCGGGCACCCGCGCCTCGCCTCTGAGCGGCCCGCTCCGCCGCGCGGGTACGGGCCGGGGCGTGAACTGCATGGTGTTGGCCACGGGCCCGTCCGATCGCTGCGCGTCCTTCGCCTCCTGCTAGCACAGCGTGCGAACTCCGGCGAGAGGCGGCGGATCGACCTTTTTGCATGGCACTATCGCCTTCCGAATGCCGCAGGCGTGAAGATTGCCAGCCTCTATACGTCTATTGACAGGAAAGCGGGGAATCGCCAACTGGAGTGCCGTTTCAACAAACCTCAAGGACTGCGAAACCGTGGCAAAGACAGAGCTCGGTACGAAGCGCCTGTGCGCGCATTGCGGCGCCAAATTCTACGACCTTAACCACGTCCCCATCGCCTGCCCGAAATGCGGAAGCGTGTTCGAGAGCGCCGTGGCGACTCGCACAAGGGCGGCGGAGGTGCGCGCTCCGGTCCGCGAAGCCGAAACTTTGGTACCGGAAACCGCCGACGCGGAGTTCGTGTCGCTGGAAGAGGCCGATGCGGAAGCGCAAGGCAAAAAGAAAGTACCTGCCGAGGTCCCCGAGGGCGAGGGCGAGGGCGAGGAAGAGGTCGAACTTGACGACGAGAGCCTCGACGATGCGGCCTTCATCGAGGAGACCGAGGAAGAAGACACCGATGTAACCGAGATCATCGGCGGGGACATCGAGAACGAGGAGGAGAGCTGAGGGGGGCACATTCCGGGGTCGGATCCGGGTAAGGCTGCGCGATCCCGGTGAGCAGTCGGTGCGGGCGAGGTGAGAACCGCTTGACCAACTGATCCACTCACCGACAGCTCTGCGGTCCCGTGCGCATCAGAAACGATCCCGTACGACGAGAGCGGCCGTAATCACCGCTGCGGACGATCATGAACATACTTCTTCTCGGTTCCGGCGGCCGCGAACACGCGCTGGCGTGGAAAATTGCCGCGAGTTCCGCTCGCTGACCGGCTCTTTTGCGCTCCCGGCAATGCCGGTATTGCCCGCGAAGCGGAATGCGTCGCGCTCGACCTCGCCGATCACGGCGCCATCATCGCGTTCTGCAAGGCCCAAAAAATCGATTTCGTCATCGTCGGACCCGAAGCGCCCCTGGTCGCCGGCTCGTCGATGACCTTGAAGGCGCCGGCATCGAGGCATTCGGCCCGAGCAAGGCCGCGGCACGGCTCGAAGGCTCAAAGGGCTTCACCAAGGACCTGTGTCGCGCCCATCGCATCCCGACGGCCGATTACAGATGCTTCAGCGACCCGAAGTCCGCAAAGGAATATGTGCGGCGCTGCAACATCCCGATCGTCGTCAAGGCGGACGGTCTCGCTGCCGGTAAAGGAGTTGTGGTGGCGCAAACCATGGCCGAGGCGGAGTTTGCCGTGGACGGCATTTTCGCGGCTCCCGGCCGTGCGCCTCCGGATGTCCCGGCGGTCGTGATCGAGGAATTCCTGGCTGGCGACGAGGCCTCTTTCCTTGTCCTCGCCGACGGCGAGAATGTCGTCCCGCTCGCGACCGCCGAAGACCACAAGCGCGCCTTTGACGGCGACTGCGGTCCCAATACCGGCGGAATGGGGGCCTGCTCGCCGGCTTCGGCGATGACGCCTCACATCGAGGCGCGCGCTCTTGAGGAGATCGTGCTGCCAACGCTGCGCGCGATGGCGTCGATGGGGATGCCTTATAAGGGCGTGCTTTATGCCGGGCTGATGATCACCGCGGAAGGTCCGAAGCTGATCGAGTACAACGTCCGGTTCGGCGACCCGGAATGCCAGGTGCTGATGCTGCGGCTGATGTCGGATCTTGTGCCGGCGCTGGTCGCCGCCCGGGACGGGATGCTGAAGAATTTCGGGCTGCGCTGGTATCCGCAGCCGGCGCTTGCAGTGGTGATGGCGACGAAGGGCTATCCGGGCCCTTACGGCAAAGGGTCGACGATCGGCGGTCTCGACCAGGCGGCCGGGGTCGAGGGCGTCGAGATTTTCCATGCCGGCACGCGGGTGCAGGATGGCCGCATCCTTGCCGACGGAGGGCGCGTGCTCGATGTCTGCGCGCTCGGCGATAACGTCGGCGAGGCGCGGCGTCGCGCCTATGAGAGCGTCGACCGGATCGTCTGGCCGCAGGGATTCTGCCGCCGCGACATCGGGTTTCGCTCCCTGGCACGGGAAACAGGCGGACCCTGACCAGATGCCGAGGATCGATCGCGAGAGCGCATTTTCGGGGACCAGGGAAGTCACGGCAGCGTTGCGTTTCGATACGGCGGCGCTTGGGCACTATCTGGCACGGCATCTGCCGCGCTTTGCCGGCCCGCTCACGGTGCGTCAGTTCAAGGGCGGCCAGTCGAATCCCCACCTATCTGCTCGAAACGGAGCAGCAGCGCCTGGTGCTGCGCCGCAAGCCGCCCGGCCCCTTGCTGCCGTCCGCCCATGCGGTCGACCGCGAATTCCGCGTGATCGCAATGCTCGATCGCCAACAGTTCCCGGTCCCCAGGCCCGTCCTTTATTGCGACGATCCGGAGGTGATCGGCACGCCGTTTTTCATCATGAAATTTGTCGACGGTCGCATCTTCTGGGAGCCGTCCTTGCCGGGATGCGACCAAGCTTCCCGCGCCGCCATTTACGATGCCGTGAACGCCACCATCGCGCGCCTGCACGGCTTCGATCCCGCTGCGATCGGTCTCGGTGACTATGGGCGCGGCGACAATTACGTTGGACGGCAGGTGAAGCGCTGGTCAACGCAGTATCGCGCCAGCGAGACGGAAACCATCGACGAAATGGAGCGTCTGATCGCCTGGTTGCCCAAAAATCTGCCGCCGACCGCGCCGGTGCGGCTGGTGCATGGTGACGTCCGGCTCGACAATATCGTGCTGGCGCCGGCAGCGCCTTCCGTGGCGGCGGTGCTTGACTGGGAGCTGTCGACCCTTGGCGATCCGCTCGCCGATTTCTCCTACCACCTGATGACTTGGCATATGCCGCCCGACGACACCGGCGCCGGCACCGGCGCACTTGCCGGGTTCGACCTCGGCGTCCTCGGGATCCCTTCTGCGTCGGATTACGTTTTGGCCTATGTGGCGCGCACCGGCCTCGACCCGCGGCCGCATCTCGCGGTCTACCTCGCGTATAATTTCTTCCGCCTCGCGGCGATCTTGCAGGGCATTGCCGGCCGCGTGCGCAACGGCACCGCGACCGGCGAGCATGCGTCGGCCAAGGCAAAGATGGTGCGGCCGCTCGCCGAGACCGCGTGGCGCTTCGCCCGGCAGGCCGGCGCTCCGGCAGCGGGGGCCGCGTGAAAAGCTTCGCGCTCGCGCTCGGTGCGGGCGGCGCCCGCGGGTTTGCCCATGTCGCGGTCCTCGAGGCGCTCGATGAGATGGGGCTGCGACCGGCGGCGATCGCAGGCTGTTCGATCGGCGCCATGGCGGGGGCGCTCTATTCGGCCGGGATGAGCGGCAAGGAAATTCGCCGGTATGTGATCGACCTCGTGCACAATCGCGGCGAATTCTGGCGGCGGCTGATGCTCGCGCGTGCCGGCACCCTGGCCAATCTGTTCAGCGGCGATCCAGTGGCTGCGATGCGGCTCGACCCGGCAAAGCTCGTGTCCACGTTCCTGCCTGACGACATTCCGCAGACCTTCGACCAACTTCGCATCCCGCTGATGGTGGTCGCCTCCGACCTACATGCACGGCGCGAAATCGTCTTCAACTCGGGACCGCTGCTGCCGGCGCTCGCCGCTTCCATCGCGTTGCCGACTGTGGTGCGGCCGATGGTCATTGGAAATCGCGTTTTCATCGATGGCGCCGCGACCAACCCGTTGCCGTTCGACCTGCTGCGCGGATTCCGCCGACGTTATCGTCGCCGTCGACGTCTCCGGCCCACCGCCTGACGAGCCCACCGGGGTCCCCAAGGCCATCGAGGCCCTCTATGCCACCGTGATGGTGATGACCGACACGATCATCAACGAAAAGCTCAAGCACGAAGCGCCGGACCTGCTGCTGAGGCCGAATGTCAGCATGTTCCGCGTGCTCGATTTCTTTCAGGCGAGCGCCATTCTGCGGGTCGCGGAGCCGGTGCGGCAGCAGTTGAAGGCGGAACTCGCGCTGATGCTGAACGCGGAGCTATCCGCATGACCCGCGTGGCTGCCCAGTTTCTAAGCAGGCTGATTTATAGCGGCGTGCGGCTGCGGATCGCGGCAGCGAGCGTGCCTTCATCGAGATAATCGAGTTCGCCTCCGACCGGGACGCCATGGGCGAGACGTGACACCGCGATCCGCCGGCTTGCGCCGCCTCCACTATTCTCGATGAGATCGGTGATGTAGTGCGCCGTCGTCTGTCCGTCCACCGTGGCATTCAACGCAAGGATGAGTTCCTTCACCTCGGGCTCATGGGCGCGCCCGATCAGGGCGTCGATCGTGAGGTCCTGCGGGCCGACGCCGTCGAGCGGCGACAGTGCGCCGCCGAGCACGTGAAAACGGGCATTGATCGCGCGCGCACGTTCCAGCGCCCACAGGTCGGCGACATCCTCGACGACCACGATCACGGAGCGGTCGCGCCCGGGATCGGTGCAGATGGTGCACGGATTTTGGCTGTCGATATTGCCGCAAATCTTGCAGACCGAGATTTGCTCCATCGCCGTCTGCAAGGCGGTTGCGAGCGGCGCCAACAACTGCTCGCGCTTCTTGACGAGTGCCAGAGCAGCGCGGCGCGCCGAGCGCGGTCCCAATCCGGGCAGGCGCGCCAGCAATTGGATGACGCGCTCGATTTCAGGTCCGGCGATCGCGGCGGGCATGAACAGGCCGATCCCTCGAAGTGTGGCTGGCGATCCCCGGCAGTGCGAACGCGCGTCAAAACAGCTGCAGGCCCGGCGGCAGCGGCAACCCCCCGGTCAGGCTCTTCATCTTTTCCTGCAACAACGCTTCCGCCTTGCGGCGCGCATCGGCATGCGCGGCAACGATGAGGTCCTCCAGTATCTCGGCCTCTTCCGGCTTGATCAAGGATGGATCGAGCGTCACCGATTTGAGTTCGCCCTTGGCGGACATCGTGACCTTGACCATGTCGCCGCCCGCGCTGCCTTCCACCTCGGCCTGGCCGAGCTCGGTCTGCATCGCTTCCATTTTGGACTTGAGCTCGGACGCCTGCTTCATCAGACCCATGAAATCCGGCATATTCGCCTTCCTCCCGTTCGCAATCCTCAAAAGCCGTCATCGACGTCATCGGCAAGGCGGTGCGCGCCGAAGGCGGATTCCTCCTCCTCGGCAGGCACGTCGACGCCGATCCCCTCCTCGTCGCTCGCGGGCGGCGGCGGCGCCGTATCGGATTGCGGCTGCCTCACCGCCACGATTTCGGCTCCAGGGAAACGCGCCAGCACTTTCTGCACCAACGGGTTTGCCTGGACGCCCTGCCTGAACGCCTCGTGACGCGCGGCCATCTGCGCTTTTACGCTCGGCTGACCCGGCGCGGTCGATACGGCGACCATCCAGCGGCGGCCGGTCAGAGCGGCAAGCCGACGCGACAGGTCGGTCGCGAGCGATATGGGGGCGCCCGGTTCAGGTGCGATCTCAAGCATGCCGTCCTCGAAATTCACGAGGCGCAGATCACGTTCCAGCGACGTCTTGAGTTGGAGGTCGCGCTTGTCGCCGGCGAACGCAATCAGCTCCTCGAAGCGGCTGAAGATCGGGGCTGTCGCTGACGAAGGCTGAGCGGCAGGGGCGGCGGCGGCGCGAGGAGATTCGCGGTGTTCCGGGGCTGTGCGAGCGACCGTTCCTGCCCGCGAGGCAGCATTCGCATCGGCGAACCCTTGCGAGCGTGGCGCGCGTCGCGATGGCTGGCCGTTCTCGCCGAGGGGAGAGGCGGCAGCGGGCGAACCTGCCGGTGCCTCGCCGAGACCGCGCACGACATCTTCGGGGGACGGAAGATCGGCCGCGTAGGCAATTCGTACCAGCACCATTTCTGCGGCAGCAAGCGGGCGCGGCGCCTCCTTCACCTCGGCGAGGCCCTTGAACAGCATCTGCCAAGTCCGCGACAGCAGCGGCATCGACAGCGCGGCGGCAAAGTCGCGTCCGCGCCGGCGCTCCGCCTCGGCAAGCGATCGATCGTCGGCGACCGCAGGCACCACTTTCACGCGGGTGACGAAGTGCGTGAACTCGGCGAGATCGCCGAGCACCACGAAAGGATCGGCGCCGGAGTGGTACTGGTCGCGCATTTCGGCAAGTGCGCGCGCGATGTCGCCGCGCAGCAACGCGTCGAACAGGTCGATCACGCGGGTGCGATCGGCAAGCCCGAGCATCTGACGCACGTCCTCGGCGCGGATCGGTCCGGCCGCGTGCGAGATCGCCTGGTCGATCAGCGACAGCCCGTCGCGCACCGACCCTTCCGCAGCGCGCGCGATCAGGGCCAGCGCCTCCGGCTCCGCTTCGGCGCCCTCCTTGGCGAGAATGGCCTCGAAATGCGCCACCAGCCGGTCCGCTTCCACCCGACGCAGGTCGAAGCGCTGGCAGCGCGACAGCACCGTGACGGGAACGGCACGGATTTCGGTCGTGGCGAACACGAACTTGGCGTGCGGCGGCGGTTCTTCCAGCGTCTTCAACAGCGCGTTGAACGCCTGCGTCGAGAGCATGTGCACTTCGTCGAGGATATAGACCTTGTAGCGCGCGATCGCCGGCGCGTAGCGGATGGCGTCATTGATCTGGCGGATATCGTCGATGCCGTTATGGGAAGCCGCATCCATTTCCAGCACGTCGACATGCCGGCTTTCGATGATGGCGGCGCAATGCAAGTCCCGGTACCGGCATGTGGATCGTCGGCGCCTTCACCGACCCGTCCGGCAATTCGTAGTTGAGGCCGCGCGCCAGGATGCGTGCCGTCGTCGTCTTGCCCACGCCGCGCACGCCGGTCAGGATCCAGGCCTGGGGAATGCGCCCGGTCGCAAACGCGTTGGTGATGGTGCGGACCATCGCCTCCTGGCCGATCAGGTCAGCGAAAGTCGCGGGCCGATATTTGCGGGCGAGAACGCGATAGTTGCCGCTCGGCGGAATTGCTGCGGGCGAGAGGCCGGCGGATGGCCTCGACTTGCCATCCTGCGGCGATCGCGCTGACGCATCGGCGCCAGCTGGGGCAAGCAGGCTGTCTTCGCTCATCGCCCCTCCGGCTGCCGCTCACGACATCGCGTAGCGCCGTCCGCGCCGATCGAGTTGTTTTGTTGCAGCAGGTTGCGCCAGCGATCCATCGCGATGCAGGAGGTTGACGAGCGACCCGAACCGGAGCTCGTTAGGGCTGCTTCCTTCCGGACCTGACCCGGTTGGCGAGTGGTCCGTCCACCGCCAACCTCCCGCGGACTATATCGGCGCAAGCCTTGGCGAATGCAAGCGTCCGCCTCCCGCGCCCCTGCGCCGCCCTCGCCGCCGCAGCGGTTTATGCTCGGCCGGCGTTTCGGTGCCGACATTGCGGCGGCGCATTGCGCAGCACGACGGGCCATGCGAGCTTTTCGCCACCGACCGGATCGCCGCGGATTTCGGCTCCCGTCTGCGCGAATGAGGAGGCGGGCAAACGGATCGATGCGGATGGCGCAACTGTCGACCCGACCCAAGGTGTCAGCATGCAGGGACCGCTCGATCTGGAGGAGAGGCTCGGCTTTACCGCCAGCAGGCTCGACCGCGCCACCGAGTTGCGGGGGGATGCGCAGGCGGTGGCCGCGCTGGAACGCGATCCGCGTGCCCGCACTCTCGTTATCGGCGGCGAACTCGTATGTCTGCGCAAGGGCGATCCCGCCGACCCGATATTCACTTTCATAGAGGCTGCAGAGTTGGCGGGCACGCCGGGACGGCGCGAGCAGGTGTTTCTCGGCCGCGGTGACGAAGGGCCACTGTTCGCAACCGCGATCGAACCGGCGCATGTCGAAGCTCTCAAGAGCCGCCGCGATCTCACCATTGCCGATCTGCGCAGCATCGCCGCCGGCACGCTGGTCGCCGCGGATCACTTGCCGGCGCTGGCGCAGGCCAAGGCGCTGCTCGGCTGGCATGCGCGCCATCGCTTCTGCGCGCGGTGCGGGGCAGCGACGAACGTCGTTGCCGCTGGCTGGCGCCGCGACTGCCCGTCCTGCGGCGGCGAGCATTTTCCCCGCACCGACCCGGTCGTCATCATGCTGGCGATCGACGGCGAACGCTGTCTGCTGGGACGCCAGGCGCGCTTTCCGAAGGGCCAATGGTCCTGCCTTGCCGGTTTCGTCGAACCGGGGGAAACCGTCGAGGAAGCGGTGCGGCGCGAAACCCGCGAGGAAACCGGCATCGCGTGCGGCCGTGTCGTCTATTTCGCCTCGCAGCCGTGGCCGTTTCCAATGTCGCTGATGATCGGCTGTCACACCGAGGCGCTCACCGCCGACATTTCGGTGGATGGTCACGAGCTGGAGGACGCGCGCTGGTTCGCGCGCGGCGAAGTCTTCGCGATGGCGCAGCGCCGTCATCCGGACGGTTTGTTCGTGCCTCCGCCGATTGCCATCGCCCACCATATCGTGCGGGCTTGGCTTGTTGAGCGGGATGCGTTCAGCTTGAGTAGCCTCCCGCTCGATTAGGTTCTGCGCACCCGTCGCGGACTGCGCTCGACGACGGATGGGTGTTGATTTTGCGCATGATCTTGTCCGAACAGTCTGCAGCTTTTCGCGATCATGCGCGGCGAACGGAGCCTCGTCTGAGGGCGCCTGCGAAAATAAATGAAGGCGATTATCCCCTTGACACACGTATCATAAACAAGTACATGATTTGTTCCTAATGGACTATATTTCTGGTTGTCAAGGCCGCATAATGCTTGCCTTTAGGGGCGCCTGCGGATGCCGCAAGTTCGGGCGATTCAAATCCAGCCTGGGCAGATCGTCTTTCGGGTTCATGGTCCGAGGGACGATGAGCGGGTACGTGCGAGCGTCTTTGCCCAGAAACTAGGAGCGCTCGTTCAAGCGCTGAAAGCCGCCGATCGTGCAGTCCACCATGGCAAGACGGTGCATGAATATGAAATTGCCAAACTACAGTCCTCCGAGCCGACGGCCATTCTTTCTGAAGTGCACATTCCGAAGTTTGCTGGTCAACTTGACGTAAAACAATCCGGAATTGATGCTTTTGGCGATTGCGCTACTGCCGTGATTGCCGGCGACCGCGAGCGTGCTCAAAGATATGGCAAGTGTCCTGGATATCTCGCCAAACTTGGCCAAGGCGCCTCAAAGAAGTTCGGATATGCAGAAGTCTGGACATCACCAGAAAACATCATTCGGGTTGATCCCTTCCTTCTCGAAAGGGCGACAACTGTTCTTGGCATTGAAAAAAAGGG
This sequence comes from uncultured Alphaproteobacteria bacterium, assembly GCA_963844635.1. GTDB lineage: Bacteria > Pseudomonadota > Alphaproteobacteria > Rhizobiales > Xanthobacteraceae > JAJPKK01. The sequence continues at coordinate 196,689 of CAWJPD010000002.1, read as the reverse complement.
CGCCCTCACCGTTCCAGAAGGCCAACGCTGGTTCAGGGGCGCCGCGCACGGTTCGTTCGATGGAACGATTCTCGCGGTCGATCTGCGTGGGGCGCGTCCTGAGCTTAAGCTGATTTTAAGCGCGGGCGAGAAGCAAATCGACTGTATTGCTAGGGACGATCATATCGAAGAGATTAGAGCCGCCCTTAAGCGTCGCGTGCGCGTTTTTGGAAAAGCCATATACGACGGACGTTCCGGTCTCCCTCGCCGAATAGAAATCGCCGACATTAAGCAAATAAGAACTGAAGTCGACTTTTCGCGGTGGAAGGGATCCTTTACCCCATCACAGCTAAATTCTATCGATGATGACGATCTATGAATTTGTATTGGGATTTATGCGTTTTCTGGTGTTACCTAACAGGTAATCCATCCCAATATTTAGCAGAGGTGACGGAGATTGTGATTGATGCCAAAAATAAGAAACACATGATACATTGCTCGACTATAACATTTGCGGAAATCAGACAGGAGGCTCTTGCAAAAAAGGGATACGGCACGGTTTTCGATTTTTTTGCAGACTTCGAGGGCGCGTTCTATCCTTTCGATCCAAATCCTAACATTATGGCAGCCGCAGGAGAGTTGAAAAGCGCCAGTTCGGTGCATCCGTCTAATGATCGAAGAGCAAAGCAGCGAGTGATCGGAACCGCTGATGCAATCCATTTGATGACGTGTCTCTATATACGTGACGTAATAGGAATGACGGACATCGTCTTTCATACGTTCGATAACGGAAAGGGCGAGACGTGGGAAGGAAAATGCGTGCCACTCTTAACATTCGAACAATGGTTCCCGGCCAATGATAGACCGCATCGCGTGCTTGAAGTTTGTGCACTAAAGCGTGTTCTGCCGCAACATGAACAGCCCCGACTGCCGGGTACGTAGAACCCATGGCGACCTTATTGACCTTAAGCGACGCGCTGAAAGAAGGGCGCTTGCCTGAATTTATTACTCAGGAGGAAGCTCGCGGTGTCGGCCCAATTGATCGCAAGAAGCTTGACGCCGCAATTAAGAAGCTGGCGACTACACCGCTGAAATCAAAAGATCGAACATCGCATTCGTCATATGACGATGGTTCGACCGAAAAGTGAACTCGCCAAGGTATCGATCCATGTACTTTGGGCTGATGTGGATGTGAGTGCTGCGCACCGAGTCCTTGAACAGCTTCCAGAATGACTTAAGGTGGTTCGTGTGGTGGAGCGTGTCGGTCTCCGCGACGTAGTTGGTCCACTCCTTTGCGCCGTGCCGCACCATGCCGTGCTGATAGCCTTCGGCGTTGAGTAATCCATAGCTCATCAGTTCGTCAGTGAAGGACGGTCGAACCCTTTTCAACGTTGCGCAGCGGGGCCTCCGGAAGGGTGTTCTTGCGAACGTTCGGAACGGTCTCCGCGACCATACGGCCATCGCGTTCCTTCATGCCAAAAACGATCGTCTTGCCGGCGGCGCCGCGGCCACGCTTTCCGGGCTGGTATCCTCCCACATACGACTTCATCAAGTTCGATATGGCCTTTGAGCATTTGGAAGCCGTCGGCCTTGATAGTCAGCTTGCGGATTTGGTGCCCCATCCGCCACGCGGTTTTGTATGTGACACCAAGGATGCGCTCCAGTTCTTTGCCGCTCACGCCGTGGCGCGTCGTGACGAACAGATAGATCGCATAGAACCAAACTTGCAGCGGCGTCCGCGTGTCCTCGAAGATCGTCCCGGCCGTCGGATACACATGATCGCCACAATGAGCGCAAGAGAATGCACGGCGATTCGCGAGCTTGTGGAACGTGCCTTCCGCGCCGCACTTGCCACACGCATGACGGAAGCCGTAACGGACTTCCATGATGTGGTTGAGGCACCCGTCATCATCCGGGAACCGGTCAAAGAACTCTTTGACAGTCAGGCGACCGAGATTTTTTTCCTTGGCCATTGGTCCGTTCTCCAATGGCCGTAATATGACTTAAGTCTGTACGTGTGTCAAGGGGATAATCGCCTAAATGAATTATTCCTGTTGGCAGTTCGCCGCAAACGCCTGCTGATTTCTGTCGAGCATCGGAGAGCAGTTATTTTCGCGGGAGCCGTGACATGCCGTGCATTCTCTGCGCCGGGATTGCCGTCCTCGACGAGGTGTTTCGCCTCGAAACTTTGCCGCCGCCGGACGGCAAGGTGGAGGCGAGCGAGTTCATCACCATTATTGGCGGCTGTGCGGCCAATGCGGCGATGGCGATCGCGCGTCTCGGCGGGAGCGCGCGCCTTGCCGCGCCGCTTGGCGGTCCCGCCGGCGAAGATGCGATCGGGGATCGCCTGATCGAGGGACTGCAAAGCGAGGGCGTCGCGTGCGGCGGCTGCGTTCGCGTCGCCGGCGCACGAACGCCGGTCTCCGCGATCTTCATCGATGCGCATGGCGACCGCACCATCGCGACGTATCGCGATCACAAGCTGAACACGGCGCTGCCGCGCGATCCCACCGATCTCGTTGCGGGCATCGATGCGGTGCTGGTCGACAATCGCTTCCCCGATTTCGTCGCCCCAATCTGCCAAGCCGCGCTCGGGCGCGGCATCCCGGTGGTGATCGATGCCGACAAGCCGACGAGGCAAGACCATCCGCTGTTGGTGGCAGCGACGCACGTCATTTTTTCGGCAGAATGCCTTCGCCTGACGACAGGCAACCGCGACCTTGCGGCCGGCCTTCACCAGATGGCGCGCCGCACCGATGCCTTTCTCGCCGTCACCAACGGGCCAAACCCTGTGCTTTGTCGCGATGCCGATGCGATCCGCGAGCAACCCGTCTTCGCAATCAAGGCCGTCGATACGCTTGGCGCTGGTGACGTGTTTCACGGCGCCTTCACGCTTGCCTTGGTCGAACGCCAGACCATCGCCGCGGCGTTGCGCTTTGCGGCGGCGGCCGCGGGGCTCGAATGCACGCGCTTCGGCGGCAGCACGGCGGCGCCGCAGCGGGCCGAAGTCGAGGCGTTGCTGGGAACGGGAAACCTCTCCGCGCTCGGACGATGAGGCACTCCCGCCCCTTCGCTCCGAGGTCGACTATTACGCTTCCGAGGGTGAGGGGGGCCACACTCTCACTCACTATCCTCTGATAGTCGGCAGTATCGGTCAGCGGCCGGTTGCTACAGCGGCACCGTGTCAAAGCCGTAAAGGCGCGCTGGATTATCGACCAGAATTTTCCGGCGCAGCGCTGCCTCGGGGACCCAGCGTGGGAACTGGTCGAACACCAGGCCGTCATCGATCGGGAACGGCTCGGCGATCGCGCTCAGCGGCTTGCCGCGGGCATTGTCGCCGTTCGGGTGCGGCCAGTCGCTGCCCCACAGGATGCGCTCGGGATTTGCCTTGACGAGCCGTTGCGCGATCGGCGTTGCGTCGCTGTAATCCGGCGCGCGATCGGAAATGCGATACGCGGCGGAAAGCTTGACGTAGGCGTGGCCCGATGCCAGCAGGTCGACGAGCGCTTCGATCCCCGGTTGTTGCGGTCCGAGGTCCGCCATGGCGCGGCCAAAGTGATCGAACACCACCGGAAACGTTAGTTGTTCGACCGCGTCCTTGAGCGCCGCGATCACCGCGAGCCGGGTGAAGATCTGGATATGCCAGCCGAGGTCGTGAATCTGTTCGGCTGCGACCGCGAGAGCGGCCCGCGCCGCCATCGGATCGAAACGGCCGCCGCCCGTCGCCTCGACATTGAGGCGAATGCCGCGGATGCCGGCGCCCGCCATGTCCTGCAACGCCGTCCGCGTGATGGTTTTGTCGATGACCGCGATTCCTCGTGCTCGCGCACCCAGGCGGCGCACCGCGTCGACGGTGCACGAATTGTCGATGCCATAAACGCTCGGCTGGACGACAACGACACGGTCGAGATGCAACGCGCGCTGCAATCCCAACAGCTCGTCGATCGAGGCCTGCGGCGGCGTATAGGTCCGGGCGGGGGCGAACGGAAAGCGGTTGGGATCGCCGAACACATGCACGTGGCAGTCGCAGGCGCCAGGCGGCACATCGAAATCGACCTCGGTGCGCTCGGCGCTCCAGGCGGCGCGATGTTGCAGCGCGAGCGCGGCCAGTCCGCCAAGTCCCGACCCAAAAATCATGTTACGCCGCGTCGGCATGGGGTTTCTCCGTGAACAAAGGCCACCCGCGAAAATGACTGCACCGGTTGCAGGGCCGTTCGCCGCACCAAGTGGCGCTTTTCTGCGGAGTGTGGAAGCAGTTATTTTCGCGGGAACCCAAAGCGGATCGAGCATGGGCAAACGGTGGGTTGTTGAACGCGATCATCGAGTTCAGACACGCTTTGCGCAAGATTTTTCTACATCGCGCTCTGTGCTGCCATTTTTGGAAAAATTCATCTATAAACGCGAGGGGCAAGCCATTCCAGCGATGCGGGCGCAAACATGGACATGGATGCCATTGACCGCAAGATTTTGGGGGAGTTGCAGCAGGACGCCTCGCTTTCGGTGGCCGAGATCGGTGGGCGCGTCGGTCTCACCTCGACACCCTGCTGGAAACGCATCCAGAAGCTCGAGGCGGCCGGCGTCATCGAAAAGCGGGTCGCACTGGTCGATCAGGACAGGGTCGGACTGGGCGTCACCGTATTCGTGTCGATTGAAACCGGCGATCACTCTGACGGCTGGCTCAGCAAATTCGCTGAGCTCGTCGGTGCCATGCCGGAGGTGATGGAGTTTTACCGCATGGCTGGCGACGTAGATTATATGCTGCGTGTCGTCGTGCCCGACATTCACGGTTACGACCGCTTCTACAAACGGTTGATCGGGTCCGTGACGCTGAAGAACGTGACGTCGCGCTTTGCCATGGAAAAGATCAAGTCTACGACCGTCCTGCCGCTGTCCTAGAGCGTTTCATGTTTTGACGGAAGCATATCCGGCGTTTGCGAAGTAGTTGGCGCATTCGTCGGGTTCGGATGGTTGTCGACGAGGTTTGCCGATGTGGCGCCAGGTATCGTCGACGGTTCGCTTCTGCGCGATGCCGCATCCAGTGCTTGATCTTGGCGAAGGCCTGCTCGATGGGATTGAGGTCGGGTGAGTAAGGCGGCAGGTACCAGAGCCTTGCGCCGGCGGCACGGATGATCCGGCGGAGCGCCGCCGACTTGTGGCTGCCGAGATTGTCCATGATGACGATGTCGCCGGGCCTCAGGACCGGCACGAGTTGCTGCTCGACATAGGCGCGGAAGCATTCGCCGTTGATCGGCCCATCGAAGACGCAGGGTGCTGTGAGCCGGTCGCAGCGCAACGCGCCGAGGAAGGTCAGCGTGCGCCAATGGCCGTGCGGAGCAAAGCCGCGCAGCCGCTTGCCCTTGGCTCCCCAGCCGCGCAGCGGAGCCATGTTGGTCTTGATCCAGGTCTCGTCGATGAAGACCAGGCGGCGCGGGATCGAGGCGCGCCTGCCATGATCGCCAGCGCTGGCGCCGGCGCGCGACATCGGAACGCGCCTGCTCAAGCGCGAATAGTGTTTTTTTTGAAGCGCAGTCCCTCGCGCCGCAGGAACATCCAGACCGCATTGTGCGAGACCTTCACCCCGCGCGCGGCCAGTTCGTCCTTTAACCCGTGCAGCGTCAGATGCGGCGTCTGCCTCATCCGCTCCACGATGAAAGGCCCGATGCGGCTCCAGAACGCGCTTGCGATGTCCGCCCATCTTCCCGGCGCCACCGAACCGGTCGCCCGTAGCGCTGCGACCACTTCACCACCGACGACACCGCAACACCGAATCGCGCCGCCACCGCGCGGCAGCTCTCGCCGGCCAACAACCGCCGCAACCACGCGTTCACGAAGATCGTTGGAAAGAGGTCGGGTCATCCGATGCTGGCCCCCATCCCAGCCAGCATCTTGAATCACAAACCCCGATTCGACAGAATCCCTCCCGATTCAATCAACACATGAACCGCTCTAGCGCCCCGGAGTGATGGCAGTGCAGCCGGGATTGAGCGCCGCTGGCTGGGACAGCGCCGCGCAATCCTGCGTGCATATTCCCGGATTTCGCGGCTTCGCCGCTCAATGCCGGGCTACGAGCCAGAGTTCCCGTTCAGCGGGGACCTCCGTTCAATCCCTGGCCGGACAAGGCACGCAGGTTACGGTTGACGGTCTGGGCAAGGGTCGGATCGAAATAGTCCGGATTGTCGCCGAGCGTAATGCGGCGCTCACAATCAGGTGCACAGCTATACGATTCCCGGTTGAGGCCGCGATAGACGACGACCGAATCCCTGGGGCTGCGCACCAGCACTTGATGCTCGGAAAGCACTTTCCCGGTGCGGTCGAGCGCGATCAGATTTGTCACACCAAAGCCTTTGCCGGTCACCACCATGGTCCCACTGGCTTGCACCGAGACGTCGGCAATCAGCGGATTGCCGACAATGACCGTCGAGGTGTTTTCTGGCATTTTCGCGATCCTTGCCTGATCGATCGCGACGTTGATCGCTTCCTCGCCCGAAACCGGTACCGTGGTCGCAAGCGCCATAAGGGCAGCGATCCCCACCATCAGGGCGGTCCAGGAGGTATGCAATTCCTTATTTGTCATCGGCAGATGCCCTGATCTCCTGAGTCGCAAGCCGCCAACGGCTGATTTACCGTGACATAGCTAATGCCAAATTGATGAAGGAAATCGAAATGTCTTCGCGCGGCGGCGCCATGATTTTTGCGGAGCCCGCAAACGCGCAATGCGTCGTCCATCGCGGGCTTTTCAGGGTTGGGCCGCGAGCATCGCCAGGGCGGCTTCGTGGACGCGGCGGTCGCCGGCGGCGATGATGCGGCCGCCGTTCTGCGCGGGCTTGCCGTCCCAGGTGGTGACGATGCCGCCGGCGCCGGTGATGATCGGGATCAGCGCCGCGATGTCGTAGGGCTTCAGTTCGGTCTCGATCACGAGATCGAGATGGCCGGCCGCGAGCATGCAATAGGAATAGCAGTCGCCGCCATAGCGCGTCAGCCGCACCGCCTCCTCGACGCGGCCGAAGGCGGCGCGGTCGGCGGTGTTCATCAGCAGCGGGCTGGTGGTGAACAGCGTCGCCTCCTTCAGCGAGGCGCAGCGCCGCACCGCCAGTTTGCGTTCGCCCGACGGCCCGCGATAATGCGCCGAGCCGCTGTCGCCGGAAAAGCGCTCGCCGATAAAGGGCTGGTGCATCATGCCGAACACCGGCGTGCCCTTGTGCAGTCAGCGCGATCAGCGTGCCCCAGATCGGAAAGCCCGAGATGAAGGATTTGGTGCCGTCGATCGGATCCAGCACCCAGACATATTCGGCGTCCTCGCGCTCGCTGCCGAATTCCTCGCCGACGATGCCGTGCGGGGAAATTGGCCTTGATCAGCCGCCGCATCACCGCTTCGGCGGCGCGGTCGGCTTCGGTCACCGGATCGAAATCGCCGCCACGGCTCTTGTTGTCGATGCGAGCGAGGTCCGGAAGAACGGCAGGATGGTTTCGCCGGAGGCGGTCGCGAGGCGGCCGATGAAGGCGGTGAAATCGATGACCGTCACGGCGGTTCCTTGCCGGAGCTGCGGCGAATGTCCGGCTCTCTGCCTAGCCCAATCCGGCAACGCGCACGGATAACGGACCGTTCGCCGTTGAGGCGCCGCTTCGCGCGCTTCCGATGTCCTCGAATCAGCGGCAGACGTGAATTTTCCGATGACAGTGCGATCACGAAATCGAGAGGCTAGCGGGACGGCAGCTGAAGGCATCCGTTCAGGCGGCACGATCGCCATTGACGCGCGACACTGAGATCATGTGATGAAAGCAATCAGAATTCTGGATTTGTCGTCCGGAGCAATGCGCCGGACGCTTTGCACGAAATGATTCAAAAGCCTTGCGTTTTGTGCAGCGCGGTCGCATATTGTTGCGGTGCGGTAGCGCCTCGCGCTATCGCTGCCCTCCTTGGGCGTTTCCTCCCTAGACTTGGGCCGCTTGCTTTCAAGCGGCCCTTTTTTCTGTGCGGCGTATGCGTTCATGCGGGGGGTTCGAAGTCTTCTGCGGTCCCTAGCAGCGGCAACGGCATCCGATGCAGCGTGGCGGAGTCCGGCCGACAGGTCGCACTCACTCGGCGGCGGCCTGATACGGCCGAGTTCGCCGAGCGGGACGGCGGCCAGCGCGTCGGCCAGCGCCGCGAAATCGCGGCCACCTGGGCAAAGCGCGGTGGCGCGCTCGCGCCGCCGCTCGTCCATGTAGATCGCGCGGTTGAGCTCGAGCTGGATGGTATGCAGCCCGCTGCCGGGTTGCCGTAATGCTCGGTGATGAAGCCGCCGGCATAGGGCTTGTTGCGGCCGACCGAATAGCCGAGCGCGCGCATGGTTTCCTCGACCATGTCGGGAAGAGAGCCGCGCAGCTCGTGCCGTAGCGGTCGCCGATCACCACGTCGGCGCCGCGGCTTCGTCCCGCGGGACGCCGATCGACGGCATCGAATGGCAATCCACCAGCACCGCAGCGCCGAAATCGCGATGGCCTTGTTGATCAGCCGCCGCAGCGCGCGGTGATAGGGCTTGTAGAGCGCCTCGATCCGCCGCAAGCGCGTCGTCGACGGAATGCGCTGCGATAGATCTCCTGGCCGTCGCCGACCACGCGCGGGATGGTGCCGAGGCCGCCGGCGACCCGCATCGAGCGGGTATTGGCAAAGCTCGGCAGCCGCCCGTCGAACATGCGCGGATCGAGCTCGTAGGGCTCGCGGTTGACGTCGACATAGGAGCGCGGGAAATGCGCCCGCACCGACGGGAAGCCGCGCGCGCACGACGCCCGCGATCAATTCGTCCACGAAACAATCCTCGGAGCGGCGCAGCGCGGCGAGATCGATCCGCGACGCCGCGAGGAATTCGCGCGGATAGACCGAGCCGGAGTGCGGCGAATTGAACGCGACCGCCCCCCGCATTTCGGCCGGCTCCAGGATTTCGAACGGGGGGCGAGCTCGTCGATATGGTGTTCATGGCCTTGTCGCGGACCGGCGATGTTCTTGCGCGCCTGGTCGGGATGAGGATTGATAGCGCCCTGCGAGCCAAAGTCGAGCATCGCATCGACGACAGGTTCTGCCAATTCACGCCATATTTACCAACAATACAGCTTATGGAAAGCTACGCTTTTGCGGGGGTCGCGGACCCCAAGCCTGGATTTGACGCCGCATGACCAACAAGATCCTTCTGGCCGAAGATGATACCGACATGCGGCGCTTTCTCGTCAAGGCGCTGCAGAACGCCGGTTACAGGTCATCTCCTACGACAACGGCATGTCGGCCTATCAGCGGCTGCGCGAGGAGCCGTTCGAGCTGCTGCTTACCGATATCGTGATGCCGGAGATGGACGGCATCGAACTGGCGCGGCGCGCCTCCGAACTCGATCCCGACATCAAGATCATGTTCATCACCGGCTTTGCCGCGGTCGCCCTCAATCCGGATTCCTCGGCCCCGAAGCATGCCAAGGTGCTGTCCAAGCCGTTCCATCTGCGCGATCTCGTCAACGAGGTCGGCAAGATGCTGGCGGCCTGACCATGACCACGATCATTGTGGTCGGAGCCGACGGCAGCAAATGTTGCGGGAGGCAACAAGCTTGTCTTTTTGCTCGCTCTGCCGATAAGCGGTGTTCGCAAGCGTCGGGCGGGAGGTGTAAAGCTTGAACAGCCCCCCGCCGGTTCCCATTGATTTTGCGCCTGACCTTGCCCGAAAAGTCTTCAACTTTACGGCATCATGCGCTGAGCGGGATGCGTTCAGGTTGAATCGCCTCCCGCTTGGTTCTCTTTTGCCCTGCGCTGCGGGCGATTCAAAAATCAAGTGCAGACTTTACGGGATCATGCGCTAACTTGCCGGAAGCGGTGGACCCCGATATAGGATGTCTCCCTCGGGCGCGTAGCTCAGCGGTAGAGCACTACCTCGACACGGTAGGGGTCACAGGTTCAATCCCTGTCGCGCCCACCATTTAACCCCTTGATCTTGCTCAGCTATATCTCTGAATGCAGTAGTGCTCTTTCGGTTCATTGAACCTCGATGAGCTTTACGAGGCCTTTTTCTTCAATTCATTCAAGCCATCATATTCCAGCGCAGCAGCTGCTCCGCGAAGATAATCAGGGCTGAACCGCGCATAGACTGCCTCGGTGATTTGCGTATTCGAGTGCCCGAGAAATTGACTGATCGCGGACATCGAAACTCCATCCTCGGCCATGTGGACCGCAGCACTGTGACGAAGCATGTGCGGCGACACCTTCGGCAATCCAGCTCGTCGCGACGCTTCCGCAAGGCCGCGTTTGACTGAGGACACACGCTTGCCGCCCCACTCAATAACGTAATCGGATAGCGCTCCAGCCCTCGCCTCTTGGAGTGCAGCGCGGAGGGTGCGGTTCACCGGCACGATCGCGCGCCCCTTATGTGGGGTCACCATTTCCGGGTCGTGAAAATCAATCATGCCACGATCGAGATCGCAGCGGTTCCAGTGCAGGCCGAGCAAGGCGGCGTTGCGCGCGCCGGTCGTCAGCGCCAGCACGATGTAGAGCCGGAGGTGAGGCATGATGGCGGCGCCCATCAGAGCGCGCGCCTGATCTTTGGTTAGATAGTCGGTCTTGGGCTTGGGACGGGATGGCCGCTCAATGAACGGTGCTCGGCCGATCAACCCATGTTTTTCGGCCCAGCGCAGCACGATCCGAAGATGGCCCAACTCCGTCAGTAGGGTGCCGTCCTTGATGCCAGCCTTCCTGCGCTCGGCCACATGAGCACGACAGTCTGCAACGGTGATGGTTTCACCGTCCATAGCCGCGAACCGGTCCCGGAGCGCCTTCCAGGTGTGGACCATGGTGCCAAGGACGGGATGTCCAGCCTTCTCGCGGACATAAGCCTGCCAGAGATCGAAAACAGCGGACCCCCTCGGCCGCATCAACTCGGCAAAGATTCCCGGCGCGACACGATGAGCCTCGCCCGCATCCTTGGCGTCAAGCCGGTAGCGACGCCGCTTTCCGCTTCGATCTTCGAACACGAGGACAAAGCGACCTTTGAGTTTTCCGATGCGGTACTCAGACATCGCTCGTATTCCTCCACGGCATGCCGGGTGAAGCGCATCAGCTTGCCGCCGAGACGGAAGCACCGCAACCCGCTGGTGGGATTGTTCCCGAGATTGCGCACATGCCGCTCCGAGCAGTCCCATCGCTCGGCAAGAGTTGTCGGAGTGAAGACTTCGGCCACCATAGCACCAAGTTTCTTCAGGCAGCGTGATGGGATGGCTCCGGCTTCTCGCGCTTGAGGCGGATGGCCTCGGCGAGCCGGGCGGCTTCGTCAGTGGCGGGAGCGTATTGCAAGGTCATGAACGTCGCTCGATCAAAAGATGCGCACTGACACCTTCAAGGTTTAGGTCCGAGAAGTGAAATCCCAGTGAGAACTTTACTTCCGAGAATCGCCGTTCTGGGAACTTCACTCGGCAGTTTGAAGCTGGACCAAGTGCCATTCATCGGTCAGCCGCTGCCCCCTTATCGTCGGCGCCGAAGCGCAAGCCATCGACGAGGAAACGAACCTGGACGCCATCTGGGGCGGTTTGCTCAACTTTTGTGGCTGCATCGATCCCCAACATCTTGCGCAGCCGATCACTGGCGTCGTGCTTGTTGTACAGTTTGAGGTTGGGACGCCCGCGCTCGGTATAGGTCAGGCTATCGACAAGAAGTCGCTGTTCACGCGTGAGTTTGTCGAACGGCTTCAGGACCGCAACGCGCCGCGTCATCTTGTTGCCATTGGCATCGATGACTGGCTCGCCACCGTGAAAGATTGGCTCATCAACAGTCTCGAAATATTCGGCATAATCCTGCTCCATCACGCCGATTTCAAACTCGACGAGCATCCGCTTGGTTTTGGCCAGCAGATCGGCGACGCCGTGCTGGTGCAGATAAGCGATGCGCTTTTGGACGTTCCTGCGCTTCTCAATTTTGGAACAGGCGCCTGAATTTGGATCGTAACCCGCTTTACGTGCCGCCTCGCGCATGGAGGAGCCATAGGCCCGTTCGCAGGCGTAGACTTCATGACCGCGCGTCGAGAGCGGAAGAGAACCTGCCGGGACAGCAGCGGCGGGCGATGCCGATTGAGTCTCGCTGTTCATGTCCGTGAATCCTAGTGAATCCATTGCGTGCCATTGCAGATCACAGTTGTGATCGTAAGTTGGCCACCAAGCGTCTGACTAACGTGGGCTTTGGCGCCAACATTCTGCGCGCTGCAGGCGCCAATAACGGCTGATGGCGAGACCGATGCCGGCAATGAGACGATTGCACCAGGATCCGGTGTATTCCCGGCGGCGAGCCACGCTTGGTAGGCCCACCAGTCCTGATTACCAGGATCGTCTGGAATGATGACGCCGTCTGTCTCGCGCACCACGGACGTGCCGCTGGTGAGCTGATATTCGGCGCCCCATGCATGGTCACAAAGCAACATCAACAATGCAAGCAGCGCAGTAAGCATCGCTCAGGCTCCCGTGACTGTTGCATCAACACAGTAGTGAAACACGACCGAATAGCCGGACCCTCCGCCTGCCGTGGGGACAAAGAGCACTGCTTTTGTTGCCGGAATGATTGTTGCAGTTAGCGTCACATTGTCGGTGCGCGTGCCATTGACATAAGAGGACACTTTGCCAGAGTTTCCAGCAACATCCCAGATACCGAACGTCGGATCGGTCCGCATCGTCACCTGGAGCGGGATGGTAAACGCCACATATTCGGAGATGTAGTAATAACTCGATACAGGCCCATTTGTGGTCGAGGTTCCGGGCAAGATGCCGTTGTCATAGGAGCACTGGAAGAACCGCTGATTCCACGCGATGTCGGAAAATGCGTCGCGAATTTCCGGCGCCGGCGGATTGGCGGGAATGCCGGTCGAAACCCCAGGTGTCGCACGCCAGTCGAAACCGCCGGCAATGGTGAAGCTGTCAGAGCCAGAAGCCCCGCAAGTGCCGAACGACACGTCGACGCTGTCGCCGTTTTTGATGCTGCTGCTCGCCGACCAACTATATGCCTCCAATTGGGTTGCGCTGCTGGCCGTCGCCGTCATGGTGGCGGACGACAGATCAGAGCCGGTCGAGGTGTAATTATCTTGAGCCGTTGGATAGGTTGCGCTGACTGCTGGCGTGACGCTCGACCCGCAGTTGTTCAGCCAACGAAATTGGAACGTAGTCTGCACGCCGGCAAGGGGCGTGGCGTCGTAGCTCTCAACAACGAAGCTGGCGACGATTCCAGTGACGCTCGGCGCACTCGTGACTTTGAGGCAGTTATAGGTGAGCGCTCCAGTTGGGCAGGTCTGCGTCTGCTGACAGGTGATGCTGGCGCCGGTCGGCTTCAAGTAGACGCCCTCGGCGCACCATCCGCCGCTCGTGGTGATCGTGCAGGCCGCCGAGACGCATCCGTGGCTCCATGCAGTCAGCGAACTGTTGCGCAGCTTGTTGGCTGAGCCTGGGGCGCAATAAATTGTGCCGCTCGTCGTGATGGCAGTCTGGCCGCCAGTGCCGGACACGCAGCCTTGCCCGCCAGTGATTGAGGTGACGGTACCGGAAGCGCTGACTGTCCAAGATGGAGACCCGCTTGAGTTTTCCTCAAGAACTTGGGTTCCAGAATTGTTGCCAGCGAGAGTAACCCAGTTGGTCCCGTTATAATAAATGATATCCCCAGCGCGTGTGGGCGATGGAGAGCCGCCGCAAGGGCTGCCGGTGCCGGTGACCACGCCGGCGGAATTGGCTTGCAGGCATTGTGTCAGGCCGGTGATGCCGGAGACGGTCAAGGCGCCGAAGGTGCCAGACAAGCCAAAGAACGGCACCGTCGGCTGGTTGACAAAGGCCGACGATGGCGCCTTGCGGGTGACTCCGTTTTGCACCAAGGGCAGCAGTTCGGTGCCGGCGAGCGGCGTCGTCGCCGACGGCAGGTTGCTGATGGTGACCTGCGCCAAGGCCGGGACCGCACAAGCGAGCAGCCCAAGCAGCGATAGCTGGATCGATTTGGGATTAGCAGCGATCAGTCGGTGATTGCGCAGCGGCGTCGCCACATTGAAATCCGGCGTCTTGACATCAACCGCCATCGACTGGTCGGTCATCGGCTGTCATTCCGTTTTGGGTGGCGGAGCAGCCGTCGCATTTTGCTTCCGGGAATAGGGGTTCTGGGAAGCGCGGCAGCGCGGGCGGTTTGGAGCTTGGTCATCATCACGCACGCAGCTCACTGTCCGTCGCCTCCGACCTCGCAGCCCGCGCTCGCGGCTGCTTTAATTCACCATGTGCCCACCCAAGCGTATCGCCCCAACGATAAAGCGGTTTCTTCCCAAACGAGTGATATGGCGGCCCACCTCCACGAGAGGCCCTCGTGGCCAAGGCCTTTACGCTCACGGGAAAACCAATGGCGGAAAGTGCTGCCGCCACTTCAGCGCGTGTCAACAACCGATCCATGTTGTCAGGGGTGTCGCCCATCGCATGCCTCGCAAAAACCAGTGGCGTCTCGGTGCTTGTGGGCGATAACAAAATCTTCTGTCGCTGTGGGCGACAAGTTACGACACGAGAGCGACAAGATGCGACGAGCTTGACTAGATCGAAACACCGCCTTGCATGGCTTCGTGGGAGGCTTGGGAGGTTCGGCATGTCCGTCGAAACGACATTCTGTCCATGCTTCGGTTCGAATATCGACGATTTGGTCTATTTACAGCCATGCGTTAACGCATAACTCCGCGCCGAGCCGCGGGACCGTCGCCAAGCGAGATTCCAATCGATTCCCCCTATTCATCTGTCGTTTCGCCCACATAGGACCCAGCGTACGGTCGGATTCTAGTTTGCCACATTTGCTACAGCCACAGCACCTTGTCCCACCTGCCCCACCTCCTGCAAAAAAGGAGAGAGGTGGGGCAGCTTACAGCCGCAGCGACTGCATAAAGGGCTTTTCAGACCCTCTGATTTTACCATTATTTATTTTTGCGATACTTGAGAGGGTTGGAGAGGGTTCATATAAAACCCTCGCAGAACATTTATCCTATGAAATTCAAAGGTCTACAGGTCCAACGCGAGGGTTGCGAGGGTTTTCTCACGTGACGTATAACATCTTTCTTTTCGCCGCTTGACCATCGGCCATCAAAACCAAGACCGATGACCGACCTCCCCACATTTCCTATACGCGTACACGCGAAAAACCCTCGCAACCCTCGCAGGCCAAGGCGAACCTATTGAGATCGCTATCTGATTAACTGGAGAGGGTTGCGGGAGAGACTATCGCAAAGCCTCGCGACCCTCGGTGCCTCAAACGCAACACTGTTGCCGACGGCACAACAAAACGCGCGGAAAACCGCTACTCAGAAAGTAGGCGCGGCGTCGGCTATGGCTTCCTCGCGACCAGAACCAAGACCGAGTTTTTCGCGACGATCCGGCGTCAAGATCGGAACATCGTGCAGCCTGACATCTTTGTAGCAATGATGCCGCTTGTCGTCACGGCGGACCTTGTTACTTCATCAAACGGCCAAATTTGGCCTCGGTGACGGGCTTCTGAGCGACGTTGTCGCTCCACGCAACGTAAGCATGATACATACTGCGCGCGCGAACGTCTTCCCCCGGAGCAACCTCGACGCAATCGCGGTAGAACGGACCGGTAGGGTCCATTAGATCGCGATAGGCCTGCGTGTTTTCGCGGATGCCCTGGCCAACAACGAAGCCGTGCCGAAGGTAATCGAGAACACCTTCGACCAACCAGTTGAGAATCCCACTGGCCTCGGTCTGGAACTCGCGGACGACACCTTCGAACTCGCGTTGTTCAGCCTCAGGCAGCCCCACCGGCCATTCAACTGCAAACATCCGGCGCCAGATGCCATTCGATGCATCGTCAATGGTTGGCTGACCATTGGTTGAAAAATGGGGCTTACAGACAGGCTGGAATTCAAAAAACCCCTTGAACAGCGTGCGCACCGGTAACAGTTCGCCCCCGGTCAGTTTCTTCACCGTGTCGACCGCAAGAGGGGCTTGTTGCGGCAGCTCCAGCACCCGGACCATTCTTTTGCCGAACAGGCGCGCAATGTCCGGAGCTGCCTGGCTACCTGATTTTTGGGCGGTTCCTGTCACCAACTCGACGGGTAGACCAACCGCGAGGCTCGGTCCCAGGACGCGGGTCACCGTTTCCAAAAAGACGCTCTTGCCGTTCGCCCCTTCGCCGAAGTGCAGCATGAACCTTTGAATGGGCAGCCCGGTCAGGCCAAGCCCCGTGAATTGCTGGACGGTCCGCCGGGTCTCAGGCAGCGGCTGAAAACGCTCCATGAAGGCCAGCCAACGGGGCGCGGTTGCCTGAGGATCATATTTGACCGGGACGACCGAGGTCATCAAATCCTCGCGCCGGTGCCCGGGGATTGCGTCAACCTTCACGTCGAGCACGCGCTCGACTGAGGGATCGGGGCATTCGGGGTCGAGTTCACGCACAAAACGCAGCGTGTGTGTGAGGGTCGCAACAAGCAGCGGATCAGCATTGAAAGCCTCGATCGGCTTTCGCAGATGTGGGGCGGCGCAAGCCTTCATGGCTTCGATTCGTGCGTTATTCTTCGAAGAGACGCCGAACTTGCGGCGGGCGGTCTTGCGCCTCGCCAGCGCCTCGCGCGCCTCATCAGCGGTACCGATGAGTTCTCGCGCACGATCCGACGAACCAGACGCGCCGGCCTCGTGTTTGACTTTGTCAGCCGCCACGATCGCCTTGGCTTCGGCGGGGCTGGGCTTGAGATATTCTGCCTCTCGAACGATGAGGGGGCCGACCTTCTGGGCGATCATGCTTGCCCCAGCAGCACCGCCTTCGAGGTCCCAATGCGTGTTCGCCCAGGTGAGGAAGCTGCCGCCGGCAACTTCTGATTCGGCTCTCACAATGAGATCGTTGCCGAAATAGGCGATCAGACGCTTTCCGTTGTCAGTGTCGCTGTGGTCGAGGTCTGAACATTTCGATATCTCAACCTCGATACCATCAAGCTTCTGAGTGTCCGTGCCCACATCCTCCGCGCCATCCTCTCTGCCGACGGTTCGCGATGCCGTAGGTAAAACCAGATTCTTGCCGTTCTCCCCCGCGGCGACGCGCCGAACAGAAGCCACAGAAGGCGCCACAGCATAGGCGGGCCGCGGCAGGGGCTTGGCGGCCTCGACGATGGCGACGATGCGCCGGCTGTTGGCCATGCGGGCGGGGGAGATGTTCGGCTTGGGGTTCATGCCGGTTTGCAATCGCCACCGTGCAGCCGCATCAAATAAGGCTTCGCCAATTCGGCGATCGCATTCATCCGACTATTGCACTCAGACCGGCGCCCCCAATTTTTCAGAGCGATCCTGTCTGTCACCCCGTACCCGTCGAAATCGGAGTCGACAATCGTGGCCGCCTCATCCTGGATCGCACGCACAACCGCATGGATGGCGAGCTTGACGCGTAAATGGGCGCCATCCCGGCGCCAGCTCTGGCCGTCCCACCATGACCATCCGGCCGAGGGGCACCACATCAATTTGTCCCGATAGCGTGCCGCGAAGCGCTCGGCATTGCCCAAGTCCGTCATCGGCAGCATGGCCAAATGCCGATCAAGTTTGGACTTGCGTGAGTTTTCGGACGCACTCCCCCCCAAATAGTCGCCCATCGCATGCCTCGCAAAAAACAGTGGCGTCTCGGTGCTTGTGGGCGATAACAAAATCTTCTGTCGCTGTGGGCGACAAGTTACGACACGAGAGCGACAAGATGCGACGAGACGACGGGGTTAGAGCGACTGTATCTTTGCAAAGGTGCGCTGGATCGTTCGCAGAGATTCTCGACCGAGATTTTTATTAATGCGGTTATTGCGAGTGTCGGCCTTCTCGTGGACCTCTCCTTCCGGATAGAGCTTTTGAATGATCGCAAATATCTCTTTTTCTAATCCCGAAAGCGTTTGACCGGGCTTTACAGTCCAACCTTTTTTTGTGTTGGGGGCTTTGATTGCCGCACTCTCTTGCCCTGCGGTTGGCGTCGGCGTTGCCTGTGACGCGCCGTGTCCGCAGCACAATACTTCTGTCACGTCCGTCCTGGATAGCTCGATTAACTCGATCCGCTTGTCGAGCCGACGGGACCGCTGTACGGCCAACACATCGCAGTGCGGGTCATTATAGACCGCCATGTATTCAGACTCACTGTAGTCCGGAATCTCGCTCCTTAGCCGCCTGAAGGCTTCGCGAGCCGCGAAACGCTCGCCTGGGTCCCCAATCGATTTTATCGTCGGCAACCAATCGAAATCGCTTGGGCTGGGATCGGCCAGAATGTTAACGGATGATCTCACGGTGCCATCGACAGGATCAATCTGCCGAAGCTGGATTTTACCCGTGCCAATCGCGACGCAGATACGCCGTTGCGCTTCGCCCGTTTCTATGCCGTTTACTGCCATGACGCGTTTAAGCGCGGCGGCCAAAGGTTCCCAATCCATATCGCCATCCCCACCAAGGCGTGCCACACGTTGAGGAGCGGCGGGGCAACCGAGTGTGGGTGATCGGCTTTCGGCTGGCCGGCCTAGCCCCGCGCGCGATACGGATCATACGTGAGGTCCGCCTGATGGAGAAGAACCGGGCGAAGGTTTCCACCGCACTTCGTCGGCGATGACAATCAAGCTGCCGAAATTTCGACAGGCTCGCACCATCAATTCAGCTTCGCCTTGATAATCTTCGATCTTTTTTGAGCGTCCTTAAGAAAATGCCGAACCCAGATGCATTGAAAGCCTGGATCGTCGGAGATCGCCCGCAATGCCTCTTCTGTCATGTATTCATGAAGCGCCAAACGAATCTCATCTTCAAGATCATCACGGCCGAGACGTTTGTCCTTCAGGAATTGCGACAATTCAAATTCGGCTCCGGTCAGGAATGCAAGTAGCTCAAGGTCGCGATCGTCATCCATCCAATTTGTCCTGTACGCCCTTTCGAAAAGGGGCAAGCTGACGATCAGTCCCGTATCGCACCATCCGCAAGGAACAGCACAAAACGTCGCCGGGCCGCCGGTGACGCGGGAGACGTGCTTGCAGCTCGTCAAAGCCCTTCTAGCCCACGGTCTTTCGCTTTTGCATGCTGTCCTTCGTCCCGCAGAATCTTCGCCCGGACGGACACATCGGCCATGGCGGCCTTAACACCAGCCGCGGACCGTCCAGGCGCTCGGTCACAATCCGAAGCTTCTCGTCTTCTGACCATCGCCGACGCCGGCCGGTCTCGACGACATCTAGCCGCTCAACTTACCCACTCTCCGTATGCCTATCTCCATACGCCCAAGTCTCTAATGGTCACCCAAACGTCCGCAAGGTGGCCCTCATCGGAGGGATACTTAGCGGCTCGCACCGATGGCGCTTGCTCTTTTGTGGCATTGATTTCGTGTGGTAAAATGATCTAGCGGGAGGGGTTACAGATGATCTCAAGAATCTTCAGCCTCGTGGTTGTGGGAGGGCTGGCGCTGTTGCTCGGAGCTTGCGGAATTATGCAGCGTGCTCAAATGCAGAAGAGAAACGAAGAGCTTGCCGCGCAATCCTCCGCGGCCATGCAGCAGTGCAACGAACGCTATCCTGCCGGTGAGGCTAAGACCGCGCTCTCTCGTGCAAAATGCCAAGTTGATGCCCTTAACATTCGCCGGCCGTCATTCACGTATCCGGACCTCTTCGATTTTTCGCCGCGACTTGTTTGGTAGTCGCAGAGCGTGTTCAAAATGGACAAATCACGATTATTCAAGGAAATGAAGTCATTGCAAACAAACAGTCAGAAATCGTGGCTGAGGAACAACGGCGCAATCTTGCTACAAGATCGGTAGCGGCTCAGGAGAGCGCGGCATCTGCCGCTTGGGCATCCACTGGTCCGGTTACATGCAGCCGAATAGGCACGACCACGACGTGCTATTGAACTGCGTTGGGATCGCCGCTGGCGCGTTTTCCAGCCGAACCTGTCTTGGGGTGGCCCTCGGCCGTTTCTCCCCATAAGCGTGCGGCTCCCGTAGCGGGTGAGGGTTCAAATCGCGAGGGTGGCCCTGATGAACGGGTCATCCCGGTGAGCCGTCCTGACCATTCCATTTTCGACCCGCTCAGATTTGAGCGCGTTGAAATCCGACCCGAGGGTGCGACTAAACTTCATGACCATGCTCCGGCGCGTCCCCCATGCCTGGACTGCCGCAGGATCAAGTCACCAGTTTGACGCCTTGATCTTGCCGCAGCCAACCCCCCCCAAGTGTTGGGCCTATGCCTATTGCTGTTGGGTTTCTATCGGAGCGCAGTCTCGTCGGCCAGAGAGCAGACAATCCTCTTGGCGCTTCATCGCGATCAGCTTCGTGGCAAGGAAATAGCCCCCGACGAAGACGACCAGAAGGACGATCACGATGGTCAGAATGACCCGCGGCGGCGCCCCCTGATCACCGTCGTCATTCCGTTCCGATCGGCGCGCTTGCTGCCGAGCACCGCCTTTATCGTGCATCGAGCAGCACCATGCAGGTCACGCGTCAAACCTCGCAGGGGGAAACATCGGAGGATTTGTCCGCTCCGCCATGATGCGCCCGAAGGTATAGCCCCGCTCCCGTCTACACAGAAATTTGGGGCCGAATAAGGGGAACGGCAAAACGGCGGCTTGGACACTGAGCGGAGCGCCTCCGGAGCCTCCAGCCATATTCGTCCGAGGCATCGGATTGGGTCCGAGAATAGCCATTTGGCAGGGAAAGTCGGCGCGACTTGTTCGAGACAGAGCGCGGCGTGAGGGGAAGCTTACCAGGGGCGTCCGACCTTACTCGATCGCCTCATCCGCGAGCGCAAGCAACTCCGGCGGAATGTCGAGCTTTAGAGCTTTTGCTGTCGCTAGATTGAGAACCAATTGGTACCGGGTCGGAAGCTCCACCGGAAGATCGCCCGGTTTCTCGCCCTTGAGAATGCGCCCGACATATTGGCCAGCCCTGCGCTCGGTTTCAGCGGTACTGGCGCCATAACTCATCAACCCGCCAGCGAGAACGAATTCCCGTAAATGATAGCTCGCAGGTAGGCCGTAGCGGGCAGCAAGAGCGACGATCTGACGGCGACGGCTGTTAAAAAGCGCTCCAGTGGTGACCAAGAGCGCGCCGACACCCGATGCCTCCATCCTTGCAAAGGCGGCGTCGATTTCGGCTTCAGTTCCGACGTTCAGGACGAGGATTTTCCGACCGAGGACGCGCGCGGCGTCCTCCACGGCTTTGATCTGCGGAGCAAGGAGGCGGCTATTCGAATCGAACATCGCCGCAATCAGGGCAGGCGCGGGAACAAGCTGATGCAACTGTTGAAAGCGCTTGGTGTTTAACGTCCCAGCGATGTAGCTCACGCCTGTCACATTGCCTCCCGGATGATTGAGGCTGGTCACGAGGCCGTTTTCGACCGGATCGCCGCCACCGGCGAAGACAATGGGAATTGTCGAGGTTGCCGCCATGGCAACGCGCGCCGCGGCGTTGGTGGTTAGAATGGCCGCGACCTTCTGGCGGACCAACTCAGCGGCCATCGCCGGCAGGCGGTCGAGGTGCGTGTCAGCCCAACGGAAGACGATCGCGACATTGCGGCCGTCAACGAACCCCGCTTCGCTCAACCCTCTCCGGAATGCCAATACATCATCCGATCCCGCCGCTGCCTCTCTGGCATCGAGCCAGCCGATCACTGGAATGGCCGGCTGCTGCGCGCGAGCCCCTATCGGCCATGCCGCGACGCCGCCGATGCTCACGATGAAATCCCGCCGTCGCATACCGGTGTTCCCTCACGCTGAGCGACGGCAGCGTATCTCGGTCTCGATCGTATGGGAACCTGGCGGTTCGGGTCGCTGATCTCAGCTCAGCAAGCGAGGCGGCGATCGGCGCGTGATCCTATCCATCAGCCCGGCCCTCGCCAAGGTTGTGCCCAGCGTCCCGCCTGTTCCGAGCGGCGCAGCGGAATTCAGGAGAACCGCTTTCGGCGTGCTTTTCTTAGGCGAAGGCATTGGTTTTAGAGGTATCGCCGGCTTTTGAGAGCCGGAGGGAGGGGGCCGAGGGGACGGCGATGCGCCTCGCGCAAAAGGGACGCTGCCACCAGCTGTTACCCGGGTTTCTGCGATGGAGTCGCCAGAGTTGGTCTCACCGAGACCAGCAGGCGTGGTCTCCGAAGCCCCGGCAGCGATTCGACCCGGTGCAGCGCGCGAGTCGGCAGGCAACGCGGCTTGCGCCCTTGCAAGCAGGTAAGTAGCAATGCGATCGATCCGCTCGGGATCGTCCCCGACGGCTTCGGCCCATAAGCGATCGATGCGCGCGGCATTCGCGACCGCCGGTAACATCCGCCATCGGTTGACGCGAAACTTGCCGTCGGCAAGTTCCACAGCGGTCAAAACCACGCCCAGCCGTTCCAAATCGCGGACCAAGGCCGCGATGTCCAAATATGCCATCCTCACCGCGACAACGTCTTTAGTAGCCGCGTGGCCTCCACCCGATACATGAACAGAAATATTTCGGATTGCAACGCACAAAAGAGGCCACGGTGGTCAACCCCATGGCATCGTAATTGCTGGAATTGGACGACGGCGCGCGACACCTCCCCGGTTCGCGTGCCGCCCCGCGGGCCGCCTTAGCCCACTCCCAGCGGGCTGGGCGGCCCACGGTTCAAGCGCCACGACCATGTGCTTCGCGATATCGAAGCGATAGTCCATCCCAAAATTTGGGGGATGTGACAGATCAATGGTTTAGCGAGGTGCGCACGCTGCACCCCACCGTTGCCGGACGCTTCGACCGCTCCTTCGCTCTGACCCGCCAAGGCTTCACCCTGCTCGCCATGGGCTGGACCGGCGAGTGGGCGATGGCCTTGTGGCAGCCGCAAGCCCACAAACCCATGACCGCCAGCAAGGCCATCCGGAACCCCTAGCAGGCGCGGAAAATTTGGCTTAGCTTGTCCAAATTGCGATGGGTTGAAGGGGGTCCGGCCATGACCAATGGGGGTGTTTTGGCGGCGTTGATTTCAGTAACCGTCGTGGTTGCTTCCTCAGCGTCGGCAGCCAGCATCACCAGCACCTTATCAAAAGAAAACAAGACGATTGTCCTTTTGAACGGTGAAATCGCCGAAGGTGATGCTGACAGGCTGAAAGCGATCATTAAGTCGGCGAATGACTTCGGTCGGCCGATTTCCGGCATGCGCCTCAACTCACCAGGCGGCAGCCTACTAGAAGGGACAAAACTCGCCGAACTCATCAATTATGCCAAAATTGCTACGGTCGTGGCAAACGGAACAAAGTGCGCGTCGGCTTGCTTTCTTGCGTTTGCAGCTGGTAGCCAGAAGTTTGTAAGTTACACGGCATCTATTGGTGTCCACGGAGCATCCGATAAGTTTGGCCAAGAGTTAGGCGACGCCACTGTTTCAATGGCGAGGATCGTTAAGGAGCTTGGAGTGCCTAACGGAATTATTGGGAAAATGGTGGTCACGCGCCCTGACGAAATTGTCTGGCTGACTCCCGATGATCTCCGCTCCATGGGGGCAACGATGACCGGAAGACCGGCTCAGGTTGGGCCAGAGCAATCGGCCACTGTGCAATCACCTATGCAACTCGCGCCGTCCACCAAAGCTGTCGCGCCGCAGGCTCCAAGGTTGAAGGAATGGAGCGAAGTGAGTGGAAAAAGCATCCGTACTTTCACGACAGCAAAACAACGGCCAACCTCGTGTAGGCCGTGTATGTGAGCCAACGCTCAAGGTGTGCACTACCGCGATTTTTTTTAAAGGCAATGATGGCAAGGAGATGTTGGTCAAGGCCGTCGAAGACATGAACGGAAAACACTTACTCCATGAGATATGCTCATTCAATGATTTTGAGGACGTGCGAACGTGCGTTGATTGGGAAGGCGGGGCTACGCACCGTGATATGAAAGATCGAGATGGGGCATGGCACAAGGTTGCGGACGAATGACACCATCTCCGGCAAGAATACATGCCGATAGACATGCGCCATCGCTGGTCCCCCTTCGACTGGCAGCTTGTGTCAACTAGAGCAATTGACCGAACGTTTCCGTGATTAATCACGCATTGCGACAGCGGCGTAGGACTGCCGCATATTTTCGAGACTGCAAGCCCCAAGGCCGCCGCTTAGGACCGCCGCCCGCGCGTTTTCCCGCTCGGGGGTGTCTTCGTGCCCTTCGCCGGTTTTGACGCACGGGCGCCCGCGGCTCGCAGCGGAGTAGGGCCTGCTGCGAGTGAGGCCGCATCGCCGGTCGCCATGATGACAGGGATTTTGGCGGGAGCGTTCAAGCCGAGATCGATCAAGCGTCGCATAGCTTCGGAGAGCAACGGCTTATCCGACTGCTGTTCCGCCCAAGCCTCAACTGCTTGTCGAGCTTCTGGCGCGAGGCGAACGCCAACCATCGGTGTCACCCCGGTGGCTGGTCGCCCTCGCTTTTTCTGTTTAGCAGATATTGACCGCGGCATTATTTTCGTTTAGCAATAAATCGAGCCGACGGGAAGCGCCAACTTCCCGGCCGGCTCTAACCCAAGCAACGATGGAGAGCATCGTGACTTAGGCTATCGCAACCGTTACCACAAATCGCTTTCACAACATCAGCAACGAGATGCTTGCCGATGCTATCGGCCACGCCGACGCTATCCTCAAAGGCGCCGAAGCTGAGGTTGCAGCGCTGAAGACCGAAGCCAAGCGGCGAGGAATTCCTCGAAGCTGCGGGCAACCATTACTCGATCAAAATTTATGAGACGATCAGCGGCAGGCTCGACATCAAGGGTGTGAAGGAATTCTTGGGCGACGGCTGGCGCCGCTTCGAGGTCCCGGTGATCTCCACGGTGCTCAGAGTCAAACCGGCAGACCGCCTCGCCGCCGCCGCCTGATCATCGCCGATTGATCATCATCAGGGGCGGCCACGCCGCCCCTTCATTCCCTTTTCAATTCGGAGAACTGCAATGACGCAGGGAAACCTGTCGCGCCGCGCCATGTTGGCTGGCGCATCTGCAATCGCCGCTACTGCCGCCCCCACCATCGCCCAAGCAGTGGAGCATCCTGTCTCGGCTGCGCATCCCGACGCCGAACTGCTCGCGCTCGCGGAAAGGTTCGACCCGCTCTATCGGGCCTGGGTCGATTACATGACCACCGAGAGCCTGGAGCGGTTCGAGCTGGAAACCGCCATCGAGAAAGTGAGCGGTTTCAAACCGGGCACCAAATGGTCCGACGCGTACTGTGAAGCGCGCCGGGATGCGCTCAAAACCATTCCCGACAAGCGCAGCCGCGCTGAACAGGATGCCCGGTCGCGCGAGTTGATCGCCTTGATGGCGGCGCTCGACGAGGTCGCCGCCGATATCCTCACCTTCAATGCCGACACCCGGGAAGGCCTCGCACTCCAGGTCCGGGCGCTGATGTACCATCATTTGGACCTCATCGAACCGAGCCTCGACGACGATGGTGAGAGCGATGATTGGTGGCTTGCGTGCTTCGTCGAAAGCGTGTGCAGCTTCGCCGGCGTCCCGTTCCCGCCCCATCGTTTCTTAGCCGACATGTTGCGTGAGCGGGAGGGCTGACCGATGCCCACATCCCGCCGCTCACTCCTCTCGGCCACCGTGGCCATGATCGCCGCGGCGCCCCTCGATGTTGCGACGAGCGCTCCAAGCTCCGATCCGATCCATACGCTGATCGAGGCCCACCGGAGGGCCTACGCGGCGTGGAATGCCGCCATAGACGAATTCGCCAAGATCGAGCTTGGTCCCGACCCACAGGCGGAAGAAAAGGCCAAGGAAGCTGAGGCCTCCGCCTGCTTTGCCGAAGGCGACATCACCCACGAGATCGCGACCACGCCGCCCGCCACCTTGGGCGGCGCCTTGGCTGTGCTCGATTACGTGATGAGCTTTTACGAGGGCAGAAACACCGAAACAGGCAATTCGTACAACTTCTTCGCAGATGAGGACTTGATCGAGTTCAAGGAAGTTACCACACACTACCCACCTCCACGACCTTGCGCGTTCAGTAACGATCCTGCGTGAGCGGCATCCGTTTGAGGGCCGCTCCTTGGCGGTGATGTCCGCCATCAAGCGCCGCGGCACGCTGTTGTTGCTGGTGGTTCTGCCTGATGGCAGTCGGGCGCTCATTCCTGCCAGTTGGACGGACTGGGCTGGGACTGTCGAGGATGATTTGTCCTCGCGGTCTGAACATCGCGATTCCTGCCTTGCATCGCTGGCTGATTTGCTCGACGCAAGAGGGATCGTGGACGCTCTTCTCGGTCGCTGCCTGATTCCACAGCAAATGCCGGCGGCCGATGAGGAGAGTTGCGATGCAACTGACCCTGGCCTTTCTCGAATCACCAACGCCGACACCATCGCCGCCGAGCCGGGAACTGCGCGATGCGGAAGCACGCGCCGAGGCGCTCGACATTCTCGCACGCCTCATCGCACAAACCGGTCAGCCGACCGCCCAGGCGGAGGCAACCGATGAGTGACACCACAAAGATCAGCACTTCGCATTTGAGCCGGGCAGCTTACGTTTATCTTCGCCAATCCTCCCCTGCCCAGGTCGAGCACAATCGCGAATCCACGCAACGTCAGTATGCTCTGGTCACCAAGGCATCCACGCTCGGCTGGCCGGCGCAGCAGATCGTCGTGATCGACGAAGACCTCGGCCTGTCCGGCGCCGGCATCGTCGAGCGCAGCGGCTTCGCCCGTCTCACCGCAGAAGTCGCGCTCGGACATGTTGGCATCGTGCTCGGCCTCGAAGTGTCCCGCCTCGCGCGCAACAATGCCGATTGGTACCGCCTGCTCGATCTGTGCGGTCTCACCGACACGCTCATCGGCGATGCCGACGGCATCTATCATCCGGCGATGTTCAATGATCGTTTGCTGCTTGGCCTCAAGGGCACCATGAGCGAAGCCGAGCTGCATGTCCTGCGCGCCCGCCTCAACGGCGGGATTCGCAACAAGGCCGCTCGCGGCGAACTGCGTCGCGGCCTTCCCGTCGGCTTCGTCTGGGGTGAGAAAGATGGTGAATTGCGGTTCCATCCCGACGAAGCCGTCTGCACCGCCATCCGCACTGTTTTTGCCAGATTCAACGAGCCCGGATCGGTCCGCCGCGTCTGGCTGTGGTTGCGCAGCGAGGGCCTGTCATTTCCGCTCCAGGTCCACTACGGCAGCAGTATCCGTTGGATCGACCCCAGCTATATCGCCATCTATCATGTGCTGACGAATCCGGTGTATGCGGGCGCATATGCCTATGGCAAGAGCCGCCGTGAGGTCACGCTCGATCGCTGCGGTGCACGCAGGAAGCGCGTGCGCAAGCTGCCGCAATCGCAATGGGCTGTACTCATCCCCAATCATCATCAAGGCTTCATCGACTGGAGCACCTACGAGGCCAATCGCATGCGCATCAGCGCCAACACGCATCCCAAGCCTCACCAATCGGGCGCCGGCGCCGTGAGAGAGGGAACCGCGCTGCTGCAAGGTCTTGCCGTCTGCGGACATTGCGGACGCAAGCTGCGCACCCATTACACCGGCCGCACCGCCTCTCCAGGTTATCACTGCGCCGGCAAGAGGATCGAGAATGAACGCGGCCTCTACTGCCTCAACGTCGGCGCCATCCAGATCGACGACGCGGTGGCGCAGGCCGTGCTGACTGCGCTCGCACCACTCGGCATCGAAGCCGCGCTCGTCGCCGCTGAGCGGATCGAGGCCGATCACGACGGGGCGCTGGCGCAGTGGCGCCTCGCGGTGGAACGAGCAAGCTATGAGGCGCAGCGCGCCGAGCGCCGTTATCGCACCATCGATCCGGAGAACCGTCTGGTCGCACGCGGCCTCGAAGCCGAATGGGAGAAGTCGCTTCGCGAACTTGAGACTGCAAAAACAGAACTGCTGCGGCGCGAACAGCAACGTCCCAAAACGCTGAGCGCTGACGAGCGAAGTCGTGTGCTCGCTCTCGGCGCCGATCTACGTGAAGTATGGCAGGCGCCGACCACAGCGGCGCGCGACAAGAAAGAGCTGCTACGCGCTTTGCTCGAAGAGGTCATCATTGCTGTCAACAAGGATGAGTATCGTTCGCACCTGACACTGCGTTGGCGCGGCGGCGCTCTTGCCGAGATCGATCTCGATCTACCGCGTCGCCGCTTCGCGCCGGTGCGTACCAACGAAGACACGCTGGCACTGGTGAGCCGTCTCGCGGTCCATTATCCCGACGCCGTCATTGCCGGCATTCTCAATCGGCAACAACGTACGACCGCCTACGGTCATCGTTTCAGCGCCAATCACGTCGGCAGTTTGCGCCGCCACTGGAACATCCCTCGTTGCGAGCCGCCAGCTACGCCGCCCGACGGCGAGGTGCTGACAATCAAACAAATAGCAGCGACGCTCGGCGTCGCCACTTCGACAATTCATCGTTGGCTCAACGACGGCATCATCGCTGGAGAACAGCTCACCCCTGGCGCTCCTTGGCGCATTCGCCTCACCGACGATTTGCGTGCGCGCGTCGCAGAAGAAGCCCCGGAGGGATATCTCACCATGTATCAGGCCATGCGTCAGCTCGGCGTTTCCCGGCAGACCGTGTGGCAGCGTGTCAAGCGCGGCGAGATCGAAGCCATCCATGTTAGGAGCGGACGCATGAAAGGCCTGCGCCTCAAGCTCATTTACTCACAATCTGACCTCTTCAGCCAAGCCTCATAAACAAGGGTGCAGTATGAAACACCATCCAACGACAGCATCCACCGCGCGATTGCCGCCCACCTCGGACGGGAGGGCTGAGCGATGCCGAAACGCAAGGGCACCGTCGTCCAGTTCGTTCCGCGACCGCGGACCGAGGCGGAAGAGGCTGCGGCCGATGCTGAGTTCGCTGCCGAAGCCAGGACTATTGAATTCGAGGCCGTCCCCGAGTTCATCAACTTCCCCAGCATCGGCGAGAAGGCCGAAGCGCACGAGGACAAGCTGAAGCGGTTCTCGATCGCGACCCGCTGGACGATCGCGATTTTCTGGGGCAGTCGAAAACCAAGCTGATCGCCTTCGTGAAAGACATCGACGCCAGCGATCCCGAGATCGCCGCAAATTTGCTGGGCGACCTCACGGCGGCTCGGGAATTCCTCCAGGGCATCGACGGCCTGATCGAGGTTGCAGCCCACCGGCTCGGCATTGCGATCGCGTGCAACTTCGATGGCCGGGAGTGATCGCGATGCGCAAACCACAGGCCATCAACTGGAACGTCCGCACCGCGCTGCAGATCGCCGGGCAGCTCCCGCCGAACCGTGACGAGGCGCTCGCCGTGCTCAATCTGGCGATGAATTTCGTTGCCTTCGCCTACCTGCCGCAGCCGAAGGCGCCGAAGCAGCCCACCGCGCGCAAGTCCACGCGCCGGCCCTGACGATCATCAACCCGGCCGCTTCGATGGCCGGGCTTTGCTTCCCATAAGCCCACTTCTCGCCCCCTATTTCGAGTGGCTGCCGTGACAGATGTTCAGCCGATCGAGCACACCGCTCACGTGACCGACCCTGCCGAAATTTCGGCAGGCTGCCCGGGCCTGCCGGCCGTCATCACCGAGCCGCCCCCGCCGGCGCTGCCGACTGCTGACCTCGAGGCCGCCGCGTCGTTCGCCCGCCAAGAGAAGGCGCCAGCGACGCGGGCGGCCTACCGGAGCGATTTCGCCAGCTTCCGGGCTTGGTGCGAGGCCAAGGGCGTTCCTGCGCTGCCGGCGAGCCCCGACACCGTGGCGGCCTACCTCGCCCACGAGGCTGAAAACGGCCTCGCCGCTGCAACCATCACCCGCCGCTGTGCCGCGATCAGATTCGCCCATCGCCTTGCCGATCTCGAACCGCCGACCAATTCCGAGAAGGTCCGCGCCACGCTGCGCGGCATCCGCCGGGCGATCGGCGCTGCACCGGCAAGAAAGACCCCCGTCCTCGCCGAGCAGGCCCGCGCCATTGCCCTTTCAGCACCGGACGGCCTCAAGGGCCTCCGCGACCGCGCACTGCTTCTGCTGGGCTTCGCTGGCGCGTTTCGGCGCTCTGAGCTGGTCGCCCTCGATGTGGCGGACCTGGAGGAGACCGAGGACGGCTTCCGCATCACCATCCGCCGCTCGAAAACGGATCAGGAAGCCCAAGGCCAGGTGATCGCGATCGTGCGGGGCAACTCCACCTGCCCGGTTAAGGCGGTCAAGGCATGGCTCGCAGCCGCGGAGATCACCGAAGGTCCGCTGTTCAGGCCAGTCGCCAAGGGCGGTCGACCCGCGGCGCAGCGGCTCACCGACAAGTCAGTGTGCACGATCGTGAAGGCCTATGCCGAAGGGCTTGGCCTCGATCCCGCAGCTTTCGGCGCCCATTCCCTGCGAGCCGGGTTCCTCACCAGCGCGGCTCGCCGCGGCGCCTCCATTTTTAAGATGCGCGACGTGTCGCGGCATCGCTCAATGGATGTGCTGCAAGCGTATGTGCGGGATGCCGATCTATTCCGGGATCACGCTGGGGCCGGGCTGTTGTAGAGGGAGAAGCAAGCCGCGGGCGGCGTCCTCAGCAGTCGATTTCAGGCCGAATGCCAGATATTCGAAAACTCCGAAGGCTTGGTAAGGATGCTTTTCCAAACGAAGTTTGCCAACGCTGGCAAGGCCCGAGGCCACAAGTCGGTCGCCAGGCTTAAGGGCATTCAACCGTTTGACAGTGAAATGGCTCACCGTTCACTTCCCTTCCTGCGCATCAACGCGACGGACGTGTTGGCCGTTGCGCGGCTCTGGGAACCATGCTGAGGGTCCTTTGGTGCAGCCGCAGTCTGGCGGAGAGTCGCCGCCGTCGAGCGCACCAGAGACTGTTGCCCCGTGTTGATCGACGCGATGAATTCCGCCGGTCTCACGCAATCACCAGGTAGGTGCGCTAGTCCGCGACGCATTTGGCCTCCCACGCTTCTGCCCGAAGGAACTTCCAACCCGGATCGTGCCATTCGGTTCAGTGACGTGACAAATGGCCTCGTTTCGAGACGTTAAGCGTCATCACCTCTCGGGCGGCTGATCACGTGCGAGATCAAGAATCGCTGCGATTGCCTTAGCCACTAGCGAGAGATGATGCACCAGGGTGACCGCGGTACGTCCGAGCCGCCGGAAGGGGCACAAGCCGCGGCAGTCGAAAGGCACGCATATGATTTAACCAACGGCGAGGTTGAAGAATTTCGCAAGCCGGCGGCGAGTTTCACTGAAACAGCTCTTTAGGACGGCAGGGATTCCCTCGGGAACCTCGAAAGCCCATCCGGCCCACAGACCACGGCCTCCCCATCCAGAATGAAGCTTTCCGCCATGAGCCCGGCCGCAGCCTTGGCGATCGAGGGGAAATGCGATGTCCATTCGATGCCGCGGCGAGTGAACAGCCGCACCGTCTCACCCTGCTGGCGAACGATCAGCCGATAGCCGTCATGCTTGATCTCGTGAACCCAGTTCAGCCCGCTCGGCGGCCGGTTCCTCTGCACCGGCTGAGCCGGTACGATGAACCCCTCAACGTCTGAAGTGGCCGCACAACCGCGGCATGGAGGGGCCGATGCCGGAAGACAGTGAGCGCGATTTTGACCGTGCCCTCATGACGATCAAGATACTCGCCGCCAGCTTCACCGATCTTGCCGTGGCCTTTACCGCTGCCGATCGGAAGGCTGCTGAAACGGCGATTGCTGGCATCGAGAGTGATGCAGCGGAAGGGTTGCGCAACATCTGGCGCGAGGACGCCCGGGAGCTTAGAGGCATTGGCGATATCGATGCTTTGCTGAAGCCAGTAACCGAGCGGGCGCTTGATCGTACGCCAGAGGTTCAGAAGGCTTTAGAGGGCGAGCTTGCCGAGAACCGACGAGCTATGGAAGAATTCAATGGCCTGGTCGTGAAGCCGAATCCGGCCGTGCCGGTCGGAACCCAATCACTTTTGAAGCGTGGGCGCGTGGTTTGGACCGGCGCGCTCGGGGCGCCGATTGAAGATGCCGAATGCGATGAAATCCAGCTGAACCCGGAAGATTATCGGCGATTGCTTGAGGCCAAGCCGCAAAGGCTTTGATGATTTTCGGGTTTGGTTAGCTCGGGATCGCGATCATGGGCAACCGCACGCGCGTTCCCGACATGCTCGACCGCAACCGGATGCGTGCCGAAACGGAGGCCGCCAAGGCGGAAGCGCGCGCCGTGGTCGAGCGCTGGAACGCTGCACTGGCGGCCGGCAAAGGCACCCTGTGGTCGCCGACGATCCGGGCTGCCCTCATTGCCGGCATGCCGTGGCTCGATGTCTATTGCCCAGGATGTCACACGAGCCGAGCAATCGATATCCACAGGATTGACCGTCACCCGCTGGCGAGCGTCGGCAGCCTCGTCCTCGGGCTGCGCTGCTCTTGGTGCAGCAGTTCAGCGCCGATGCCACGGATCACGAGACTGCATCAGTCGCAGCCGCCAGCCGAATGGACCGCAACACTGTGATTGTGGACACGCGCGATTCAATCTTTTGGTTCGGCTTTCTTTGCACCCTGAAATAGTCGCTTGGCCGCACCGACCCCAAGGAAAATGCAAATCACGCCACCGAGCGCAAAATACAAAACTCCAGAGTCGAGTAGAAATTGAAAGGTGTCGCTCATTCGTGGTCTGCCTTGTGACTGCAATCCGCCACCTTATGGCATTCGCCAGAGGCGAACCACGCCGGAACAGCCAGTGAGCTGCGGACGATGTCCGAACAAACCATCATCGTGTGGGACCTGGAGACCGTCCCCGATCTCGCAGCCGCGGCAAGGATGCTCAACTTGGGCGACGCCCCTGAGGAGGGGGTGCGGCAAGCTCTCGGGTCCGGCTTCCCCAAGCATCCGCTGCACAAGATCGCGTGCATCGGCGCCTTGGTCGCCAGCCGTCAACCTGATGGTTGGCGCGTGGATGCACTCGGCGCGCCGCACGGGGGTGAGCGTTCCGAGGGCGAACTGATCAGCGCCTTCGCGGAGAAGATCGGGCAGCTTCGCCCTCAGCTCATCACCTTCAATGGCCACAGCTTCGACCTGCCCGTGCTTCGGTACCGAGCAATGGTCAATCGCGTTGCCGCGGTCGGCCTTCAGGTGCGGGCCTACTTCCACCGTTATACCGAGGACTTCCTCGATCTGTGCGACATTCTCGGCTCATACGTACCAGGCGCGAAGGTAATGCTGGACGAGGTGAGCAGGATATTGGGCCTGGCCGGGAAGCCCGAGGGGATCGACGGCAGCCGCGTCGAGGAGATGGTCCTTGCCGGCCAAATCGAGGAAGTAGCCCGCTACTGCGAGAGCGACGTGCTAAACACCTATCGCGTCTGGCTCGTCTATGAGCTGTTCCGCGGCTCGATTACTGGCAAGGAGCACGACTGGAGCGAGGCGCAGGTCCGCGAATTTGTCACCAGCAGGAAGACGGCTAACCCTCACTTAAACACCGCCGTTGGCGTTCGGCCAAGCAATTCAGGAGGCTGAAAATGAGTGCACGACACGTTGTCGCGATCTGCGTCACGCTTTTGGGGGCGATGGCACTGGCGCCGCCGGCATTCGCTCAGCAGAAAACCGCCAAAGCGTGTGCGGCTGAGTGGAGAGCGAACAAGGCTGAAAACCAAGCGAGCGGAGTTACCGAAAAGGCATACGTAGCGCGATGCAGGACCGGCGCTGCACCTGCCGAACCCACCGCCGCTCCGGCGGCACCGCCCCCACCCGCACCGGGGCCAACAACGTCGGCACCTGCGCGGCCAACGCCCGCCAAGCCGGCCCCGACTACCACCTCAGTCACGCCAAGCGGGGCCAACGAGTTCTCGACAGCAGCTGCGGCCGAGACTCACTGTCCCGGCGACACCGTCGTGTGGGCCAACACCAAGTCGAGGGTCTATCACTACAGTAATTACAAGAATTACGGGAACACCAAATCCGGCGCCTACATGTGCGAGAAAGATACTGCGGGTGCCGGCATTCGGGCAGCGAAGAACGAAAAGCACCCCTAAATCGTGCGGCGCTTCGATCAGTCAGTCTCACCGATGACGCTCGCCGACATGCGGCAGCTCGGCGTGCGTTCGCTCGCGGTAAGCTGTGACCTGTGCCATCACGAAGCGGTGCTTGATGCGTCACCGTGGCCGAATGACATGCCGGTGCCGGCGTTCAGGCCACGCCTGGTCTGTTACCCACTGCGGGATCGTTGGCGCCGACGTGCGGCCGAACTGGCGCGAGTATCGAGCGGCGGGGATTTAGATTTAGAACGCGGACAATGACTCAGCAGACCATAGACCGTCGCCGGGCTATGACGGAGCTTGTGGCTGAGGTTGCGCAGGAGGCGCCGCGATCGCAGTGCTGCGCAATCTCCCCTCAAAAACTTTGAGATAGCGAGCCTTGCGGCAGTCGTGCTCGTACATGCAATAAAGCAACCATAGTTGCTGCCACAATCCGTTGTCAGGGGGGAGATATTCCACATTTAAGCCAAGAGCCTTGGCTTCCATGTGATCGATCGATGAGCCATGCGAGAAATAAACGTCTCGCGACGACAATTTCTGAACCACTTCATCAATTTCAGCCGGGGGCTTTCCGTTCATCATCCCTTCCGCGAGAAGACTGCGCGCCAGCTTTCTACTCTGATTCAAGGCGAACTCGCCGAATTTGTGCAAGGGGAAATTTTGTGTCGCGATCTGCGGCTGCAATAGGATCGAGCACGGGATGTTGTTCACAAGTGGCTCGATCGGGCCGAGTTCCGACGGCGCGCCCATGATGATTGTCTTCGCTGCAAGTGCCAGCAACGTGCCGTTGCTTTTAGCGGCATTTACGACAATAACGCGGAGGTCCTTGGTTACGTTTCGCACAACCGTCACAAGGCTCTCAGTCGCGTCGGTCCCACCCCCAGTCGTTTCAAGCAGCAGATCGACGGCTTCACCGACATCGCCGAAAAGCTCGTTCGCAAATGTACAGTCGCGATGATCGATTTGCGCGTTCTCAAATCGATTTGCGAAATAAACCACAAGCCGGCGACCCGACCTTTCTTCAATATCGCGAATCAACAGCTGGCGTAGATAACGATCTTTCTGCTCCACCCAGAACAGTGGAGATTGGCTTGGTAATTCGGTCGAGCGCGGGAACCGTTCATTTCTCTGGTTTGAAGGCTGGGGCGCTTGGCCGTTGCTCATTGGATTCGATCAACCGCTTCATCGCTTCGAAATCAGGCTTCGGCTCCCTAAGCAACTCGACAACATGCACGTTGACAGGTTCGCCGGTACTTTTGGGCTGAAGCAAGTCGGTGAGCTTTGTGTTAGCAACGGAGAACATGCAAGTGCTCCTCTCGCTCGTCAATGCACGATCTACTTACAACCGGCGAGGAGTCCGCACAAGACTCCGATAACGGGAGTTGAAATCTTATTGCACGCATCAGGGGAAGATCACAATGCGACCGCGCGCGAGGCTGCGCGAGGCCACATTCTCCATGCCTCAGATTTGAGGCATGTGAAAGATCAATGGTTTATGAGGGGAATTCACACTCCCCAGCTCGCCAAAGCTGCCTCAGCAGACGCTGGATCATTTTTGATGCGGTAAATCGTCTGACGGGTCAGCCCGGTTTCCTTCGCGATCAAGGCAATGGTTGCAGATTGCTGCCCGAGCATGTCGCGCACCCGCTCAAACTGCTTGCGGTCAAAGCTTGGCTTGCGACCCAGGTAGGCGCGGTCGCCACTCTGCTTGGCGTGCTCGATGCCGGCGCGCTGGGCCGCCCGGGTAGCTTCGGCTTGTGCTTGGGCGGTCGCGGCCATGAACCCGATCAGCGCGTCTCTGACGGCCTGCTGCATCGGGTCCTTGGTTGCCCCATCGAAGGTGAAATTGTTGATCACCGTTCGGATCACGACGCCTCGACGCATGAACTCGCGGATGGTGTCGCACACGTCCTCATAATTGCGGCCCAGCCGATCGACCCAGCGGACCACGAGCACGTCGCCCTTGCGGAGCTTGTCATAGAGGCGGCGGCCTTCGGGACGATCAACCAGCCGCGTGCTGATCCCCGACACCCCGTTGTCGGCAACGACCTCGTCGATGACGAAGCCAGCGGCCTGGGCATGCTCAAGCTGGTGATCGATCGTCTGCTCCGCAGTCGAGACGCGGGCGTAAAGAATGACGGCCATTGGACATGCTCCCCATCCGTTAGGATCATGTCCGTACACTCCAATATCCGTTGATTGAATTCAACCCTAATGGACAGCATAAGAGGCATGCAGTTTTGTGTACGCTGAGGCATACCGTAGCGGACAAAGAAATTTCATTGGCAAATGACATCTCGCTAACGTTCCCGGTTTAGCGAGCACGATGTATGCCCATTGGCAACAGTGCGGCCCAAGAGATCGCCGCAGCGATGAGCTGGCGCATCGCCTTGCTCTTATTCGAACACCTCGTCGGCGCGGACGAGCAGCGCGAGCGGGAACGTGAGACCCAGCGCGTTTGCCGTCTTCGCATTGATCGCTAGCTCAACTCTCGTGACCTGCTGCACCGGCAGATCGGCAGGTCGTTCACCGTTAAGGATGCGCCCGGCGTAAACGCCGATAATGCGCTGAGCGACGGCCAGGCGTTCTCCGTACCTCATAAGCCCCCCGGCGACGGTTTCCTCGATATACGCGTACACTGCCGGAATCCTGCGACGGGTCGCCAAGGCGATAATCTGCTCGCTCCTGCTAACGAAGAAAATATCGCCGCCAATCAGGAGCGCCTTCGCCTGCTCCTGCGACATCATCGCAAAGCTCGCTTCAATTTCGCTGGCACTGCTGGCATTCATGACCAGCAAGCGTACGCCGAGTGCACGAGCTGCCGATTGCACCAGTTTGGTTTCAGTCGCGGCGTATACGGGATTGGTCGGGTTGACAAGAAAAGCTATGGAAGCGGCGGAAGGCGCTGCTTCGTGAAGCAACTCAAGGCGCTTCCCGGCGAGCTCACCGTAGAGGCCGGCGACACCTGTGATGTTCCCCCCTGGATGGTTGAGGCTCGCGACAAGACCAATTTCAACCGGATCGCTGCCAATATTGAATACGATCGGGATGGTCCGGGTTGCCGCTTTAGCGGCAACTCGAATATTGCTCCATTGAACGCGCTGTCTAAGCCAGAAATAAGTACTTCTCTTTGGCACGCCGGACCTGAAAAGCAGAACACAGCCGGAACCCGATGCCGAAAAGCGCTAGCTTGACTCCTATGAGGCAGTGACTTTCCTGAGGTTCCCGCCAGTTCAATATCTCGACACGGTAGGGGTCACAGGTTCAATCCCTGTCGCGCCCACCATCTAAAGTTATCTTTTGTTATCAAAGTCTTGGCCCTTCATCCGGCCGACCTGAAGCCTTCCGCTCGATACAGCGAGTCCTCATGCGCCGATCTGCAGTGGCATGCATTTGCGTTTTGTCTCTTGTCCCGCGTCGGCCGGCAGCGGGATTTGTTCGAGCGGTACCTCGATCCCGTTTAAAGCCGCAATGGGGTTTCGCCGCGGCCTTCGATTAACCGCAGTCGGACTGCATCCGGCTCGGGCAAGGCAACGGTGGCAGCGACCAATGAACACCATCGCGTTGCTGCCGCTGACGGTTAAGGCTCGGCAATTGCACTCGGGTTGTTGTGCGTGAGGAGTACCAAGCATGGGCGTGAGGATTGTCGCGGTGCTGATCGGCATCGCCGTCATGTTCGGTTTTGAACAAGGCTTTGGCGTCGGGCGGTTTGTCGCGTTTTCGCTCGGTCTCGCCGGCTACGTCGTCATACTCTACGTCGGTCGGGCAATATCCGAGCGACGGCGCCTGAATCGCCAAATGAGAAGGGCACAGCGCCTAAAGCGAGAGATCGCAGCGACGTTAAAAAACCCAACGCGAATTCGGCACGCCCATGGGGATTGATAGGGCTGCCGCGAATGGCACGCACCGGTGCCGCGCAGCAGGTGCCGATAAGCGGCCGAACTGGCGCGAACGGCATGTCATCGGGGGCCGATCGCTTTGCCCGAAAAGTCTGCAAATTTTCCGGATCATGCGCTTGATCGCGTTCCACATCTTGGCCCATTGCGGGAACTCGTCGAAACCTTGATCCGATCAGCTTCGGCCGCTCCATGTTGAAGTGACGCCGGTCGTTTTCGCCCTCCGCCTCCTCTTGCTGTCGCGCCCGGTCGAGGCGCTTCGCTCGCATTCTTCTATTTCGCTGGTGCGAAGATTGGGAGCCTTGCTGGAGGCTGCTTTCGATTGCAGCCGCGATGATTTTTTTCAGGCAATCCGATGCCTGTTGCAATCGGCGCGCGCTTGGAACGATCGACGGACCCGGCTCGTTAGTATGATTGAAGACAGTCCCTACGAGATGAACAGGAGAAGCGATATGCGATCCGTCATGCTCGGTGCCGCTATTGCGGTCGGTTCTTTGCTCACAGGAAATTTGCTCGTTACGCCGGGCGCCTATGCGCAATCGCAACCGGCTCCGCTACTTTCGGCACCCGGCCCGAAGGCGTGTCCGCCCGATGTAGCAACGCCGCCCCTTACGCAGAATTCGGCAACTCACCCGCTGAGTGAGCAATTGGCTCAATCGAAGGGCGTCATTTGTCCGCCCGCCGGGATCGATCCTGGCTTGGCCGCTTTGCCGCCCCCGACGAATGACCACCCAATCATTCCTCCTCCCGGCTCGCCGGGCGGCAATCCGACGGTGATTCCGAAGTAAGGTTCGAACGTGGGGTCCGGCGCGTAAATAAGACGACGCCGGACCCCGGAGAAGATACCTACAGCGGCGTCATTGGAATGACGTCAATTTTCTGTTTCACGGTGTCAAGCAATGCGTTAGCGACGATGCTGCCCCTGTCCAACGGGGCGCGGTAGTTGCTCAATGCTGTTGCGTTAGCTGACCAAAAAGCCCCGACTGATAAGCTCCCCTCAAATAACCTGATTGAAACCAACGTGAACGCGAATTTCTGACTCGACAAGACCGCTCAGGCGAAGGCCTGCAGCCCGGTCTGGGCGCGGCCGAGAACCAGGGCGTGGATGTCGTGGGTTCCCTCATAGGTGTTGACGGTTTCGAGGTTGGTGAGGTGCCGCATCACGTGGTACCCGATTTGGATGCCGTTGCCGCCGTGCATGTCACGGGCCAAGCGGGCGATCTCGAGCGCCTTCCCGCAATTGTTCCGTTTGATGAGCGAGATCATTTCGGGAGTTGCGGCGCCCGCATCGAGCAGACGGCCGACGCGCAGAGCCGCGAACAGCCCCAGCGTGATCTCAGTTTGCATGTCGGCGAGCTTCTTCTGCACCAGCTGCGTCGCTGCGAGCGGGCGGCCGAACTGCTTGCGGTCGAGCGTGTATTGCCGGGCGCGATGCCAGCAATCCTCCGCAGCGCCAAGGACCCCGAGCGCGATGCCGAAGCGGGCGCGCATCAGGCAGCCAAATGGACCTTTCAGGCCGGACACGTTCGGCAGCAGGCTCGATTCCGGGACCTCGACGCCGTCCATGACCACTTCGCCCGTCGTCGAGACGCGCAGCGACAGCTTGCCTTCGATGCGCGGCGCCGAGAGACCCTTGGCATCTTTTTCCAGGATGAAGCCGCGGATTTCGTTGCCGTGAGCGGCCGACTTCGCCCAAACGATAAAAATGTCGGCCAGCGGCGCGTTGGAAATCCAGGTCTTGGTTCCGGTGATCCGATATCCGTCGCGGGTCTTCTCCGCGCGCGTTGTCATGCCGGCGGGATCCGAGCCGGCGTCGGCTCCGTCAAGGCAAAGCACCCGACCAGTTCTCCGGTCGCCAGCCGCGTGAGGTAGCGACTGCGCTGGGCGTCATCGCCATAAGCATAAATCGGGTACATGACGAGCGAGGTCTGCACACTCATCATCGAGCGGAACCCGGAATCCACGCGCTCGATTTCACGCGCGACGAGGCCGTAGGCCACCTGCCCGGCTTCGGCACCGCCATGGGCTTGCGGCAGCGTGACGCCCAGTAGACCGAGCGCTCCCATCTCGCTGAATATTGCGCGGTCGGTGCGTTCCGACAGGTAGGCATCGACGACCCGCGGAGCGAGCTTGTCGTTCGCAAAGGCGCGCGCAGTATCGCGGATCATCCGCTCTTCTTCGGTGAGAAGATCATCGAAGCGCAGTGGATCGTCCCAATGAAAGGCTGCCGGCGAGGGCCGAACTCCGGCGTCATGCGGGTTCCGGGTGTCGCCGGCGGTCACGGCAGCTCTCCCTCGTCCTTTTGTCTCGCCACCTCCGCAAGGATGCGGGCGCGCGATTGCGTAAAGCGGTCGCGGTTGGCCCAGAACGGGCAATGCGGACAAACCTTGCCCTCATAGTCGATGCCCTCCTCGTGAGGACAGCCGAAAATGCCGTCGGCCATGGTCACCGACTTCACCGCGTGGTCCTTCAAAAATCCCATCACCTCGCTCAGGATTCGGGCATCCGACCTCAAGTCGGTATTCTCGGAAAACCACCTTTGCATTGCCATTAGATCCGAATTCTCGGTGGTGAAGATACAGACCGCGACTTTCGACGCCCGCTGATCATCGGGGCCGTAGAAGGCGACCGTCCCGACCGGGTAGCCGCGAAATCCCGGCTTCGCTTTCTTTGACAACCACTTGCGCGCTCGTGAGCTTGGGTCCACTGCCGCACCCCATTTCGCAAATCGTCCGCCGACAAATGCAATACGGCGGCACCATAAGAAGGCCTCGAGCGCCGCTGCCTATTGCGCGCGCTCGCCTTTCAACCAGGCCTCGCCGCGGTGGTACAGCGTATTGAGTTCCGGTCCGTCAAGGCCCGGCATGTCGGTCTTCACCTTGTAGCCGATCCGCGTCTGAAGATAAGCGAGATGGCGATAGCCTTCGGGAAAGCGCGCCAGCAGGCCAGCGTCGAGTTCGAGACGCGCACTCGGATCGACCGGGTCGAGGCGATCCTTCTCATAGATCGGCTGGCGCAGAACCAGGCCCCACCGTTGGCCGCGTTTTTCGAAAAAGTCATAAAAGCGCCCGGTGCACACCACGTCGCAAATGACGCCGTCGACGGGAGCGCGCTGCGAGATCGTCATCTTGGTTTGGGCGATGGCCCGCCCGCCGGCGATGTCGATCGCCGAACCGCCGAGGAAATGCAGGATGCGCACCCCGCGGTCGTATCCTTCCCGACTCACCTTGATGAACTCGTCGGCGGTGCCTTGGAACCAAGTCGCCATCATCCGCCCGTCATCATGCCAGACGGTGCGGAAGCGGTCCCACAACCGCGCATCTCGCCACATGGCCCAGTCCTCGACCAAGCGGCGGATCGCGCGCTCATCGTCATCGGCGGAGTTTGACATCGAGCGCCTCATTCACGGCGTGAAAAGCCGCGGCAAATTGAGAAGAAGCGTCGCGGTAAATCTTTGAAACCACACCTGAGCGTATCACGCGCAGGGCCGCGCTAATCCGCGCAACGAGAGACGAATGCGCCAAGGTGGCCGGGATGGATGCCCGCGGCGGCGCCGGCCTCGGTGCATCGGGCAACCCGGTCGCTGTAGTTATGCCGACCGCGCAGCACCGAATGCGGCACGATCGCCACCCTGGCACGCCCCGCGTAGGAATGATGCCATTTAGCATGCGGGATATGCGGCGCCGAATAGCCGTAAGGCCCAGGCCAGGCTGTCGGTGGATTGCCGGCCTCGGTGCCGGGCAGCGGTACGATCGGAGGAGGCGGAGAAAACTGGGATTGCACGGGCTGACTGTTTCCGGGCGATGCGGAAACGATCGCTGCGCCGATCAGCACGGTCGCCGCGATGACGGAGCGGATCATGCCTCACCTCCAAGTACTCTTCCGCTCAAAATGGGGGCCGATGCCGCATTACCAAGGAAAACATGCGCGAGGATGGCGCGGATGCGTGCCGTCGAAGGGGTCCGGCATGGAGCGCCGTCCTCGGCCAAAGCACCAGCCAACTCGGCGTCGGCGCGAAATCCAGGACATCGGCAAATTCGGACGCCGCGAGCCGGGAAGTCAAGCAAAAGTCCCCGGGCATCGCTGCGCTCTGCCCAGGTTACAGTTTGTCCATCGGCGCCTACGCGTTCCCGGGCTAACGCATGCACCTCACATCACCTTGGAAACGCTGAGAAACCCTTGCCGCTCGGCATTCGCGGCTTCGATCGCCTGCTCGGAGCCGAGCACGACGACGCGGCCATTGGCGGCAAGTTTTGCCGCCGCATCGGCGAAGTCGCGGATATCGGCGGCGCTGGTGGAGAGGACTTCTTCGCGCATGCGCTGCCGCGCCTCGTCAGTGTCGCCGATGAGATAGCGCTGCATCGAGCCAAACC
Organism: uncultured Alphaproteobacteria bacterium; assembly: GCA_963844635.1. Taxonomy (GTDB): domain Bacteria; phylum Pseudomonadota; class Alphaproteobacteria; order Rhizobiales; family Xanthobacteraceae; genus JAJPKK01. The sequence goes on along the minus strand of CAWJPD010000002.1, from coordinate 154,574 downwards.
CTTTGGCGTCGGGCAGGCGGTAGGTGTCGATGTCGCCGATCGTGCCGATGATATGGCGGGTCAGTTCCGTCTCGCCGAGGTCGGCGGTGCGGAGGAACTCGGCGGTCTTGTCGTAGGTGTCGAGCGTCCCGAGCAGGTTGGGATCGCGATACGACACGAAGGTGAAACCGCCGGAATAGCGGTCGAAATTGCACTGCCCGCCATAGGCGCCGCCTTGCACCCTGATCTTATCCCACAGCCAAGTGGTACGCAGAAAGCGGCGGGTCACCAGCTTGTCACCGCCGCCCTTGACGCCGAGAGCGTAAAGGTCGGCGCCCTTGCCGACATAGTTGACCATGGCGGGAATCACGAGGCCTTCCGACATCGGATGGTCGGCAATCTCCCAAGGCGCCGACGGTGCGACCGAAAACGGCAGGGCGCCGAGAAATTCGACGAGTTGCGGCTGCACGATGTTCCAATGTGCCGACTCCGCGGTGACATTGGCGAGCATTGCCGCGCGGTCGACGAGCGTGTCGCGGATGCGTTTGAGCGCGGCGAGTACGCTCCCCCAATTGGTTCGACTGCGACGGCGAGCCTGCGCAAAAAGAACAGATAGGTGAGGCCGCCCATCTGCTCATCGGCCCAATCCAACTCATGAAAATTCGACCGCAGCCGGCGGTCGACATAGCTCGACCCCATTGGCACCAGCCGCGAACTCGAACGCGGCTTTCTCCTCGAGCACGAGCTGGAGGAATCGCTCGCGATCGTGGAGACGCGCGCCGGTGAGGATGTCGCGCAGCAGCCCCAGCAACGTGCCGACCTGGCCGGGCAGCGCCTTGCTGCGCAGGTGGAACCAGGCCGCGCAATTCCTGTTGCCGGGAATGGTTGCCGTCCATTTCTGCGGCCAGATGCCTCCGGTCGAACTGCCGATCCGCTGCGAAAGGCGGACGAAATCCTCTGAACCGGTGCCGGTCTCCAGGAGCGCGCGGCCGAACAGGTTCACATAGGGAAGAAGCTCCGCCGGCAGACGGTGCAGGTCGAAGCCGAGATCGAGATAGACGATGCCGTTGGTGAACAGATCGTGATAGAGCACGGGCGTGTCGCGCAGCTTGCCAACTTCGATCGGCACCAGCTTGTTGCTGCCGCGGCAGGTCTGAAAGTTTCAGCGTCGGGATGGTGGCAAGGGCCTCGGGCGGGTCCGGGGTCTCCTGCGCGCGCTTGAGGGCGTGCGTCTCCTCGACTGCCGCGCCAAGTTGAGCCTCGCTCATCGCGGCGCGGGCGCGGTCGAGGCGTTCCCGCTCCTCGTTTGCCTCGCGCTCGGCCTGTTCACGGTCGGGCCGCAGGATCAGGACGGTGCGGTGCCTGTTGTCGACGAAATGAAGGCGGATCATCGCCTCGAACGGGCGCTCGCCGCGCTCGACCTTTGCCTTGATCGCGGCAAGCGGGATCTCGAAGGCGAGCGGCGATAGCGGATCGCGGCCATGCAGCCAGCTTTGCAGCGCCCGCAGCATGAAGGCGATGCCGCGCGGGAACGCCCCGGTATTGTTCTCGCGCAGGTGGAATTCGACGGTGTTCAGCGCGGCCTCGATGGTCATCGGATCGATGCCCTTCTCGGCAAGCGCTGAAAGGGTATCGGCGATCAGACGTCTCGACCTTATCGGAATCGGCTGGATCGATCCCCTTGAGGCCAATCGAGAACATTGGCTGACGAAGGCTATCGTCGAGACCGCCGCCGGCAAGGCCTTCGCCGAGCCCGGAATCGATCAGCGCCTTGTATAGCGGCGCCGCCGGAGTGCCGATCAGGATGTGCTCCAAAATGTTGAACGCGAGGCCTGTCTCGACATCGGCGACCTCGTCCAACATCCAGTTCACGCTCACCATGGTCTCGCGCGGCGTCTCCGCCTTCGGCCGCGGCTGCGCATCCGCGCTCCCTGCCGCGTAGCTGCGCATGAGCCGTTTCGGCTCGGAAAAGCGCCGTTGCAGGCCGACGGTGAAATCGGCATCAATGCGCGAGAATTCCTCAAGTCGGGTATCGAGCAGGCGCAATCGCTCCTCGGGATCGTCGTCGCCATAAAAGAACAGTTTTGCATTGGATGGGTGGTAGTGGCGTCGATGGAAGGCGCGCAGCTGTTCGTAGGTGAGGTTCGGGATATGCTTCGGGTCGCCGCCCGAATCGAGGCCATAGGTGACGTCGGGATAGAGCGATTGTTGCGAGAGTTCGTGCAGCATGCTGTCGGGCGACGAATAGTTGCCCTTCATTTCGTTGAACACGACGCCCTTGTAGACGAGCGGCCCATCCGACGATTCGACCTCATAATGCCAGCCTTCCTGTTCGAAGATCTGCTGCGTCAGCCGCGGGAAGAACACCGCGTCGAGATACACATCAATCAGATTGTAGAAATCCTGCACGTTCTGGCTCGCCACCGGGTAACAGGTCTTGTCGGGAAAGGTCATCGCGTTCAGGAACGTGTTGAGCGAGCTTTTCATCAGTTCAACAAACGGCTCCTTGATGGGGTACTTGCGCGAGCCGCACAGAACCGAGTGCTCCAAAATATGCGCGACGCCCGTGGAGTCTTCCGGCGGGGTCGCAAAAGAGACCCCGAACACCTTGTTCTCGTCGCTGTTCAAGAGCGAGAGCAGCTCGGCCCCGGTCTTGACATGACGATAGAGGCGCGCGGTGGAGTTGATCTCGGCGACCTTGCGTTCGCGGACGAGATCGAAGCCGTAAGTGGCGGACATCAAAACCTCTCAGGGATCGGCGACAGGTGGCAATTCCACGCAAAGATAATGGTTCGAGGCGCATTTGAAAGGTCGCTTGCCCCCGGCGCGGGTACGGGGAAAGCGCGGCCCCGCTCACACCACTGGCATGATTTTGACGTGGGCCGAGGATACGGGGCGACGGCCGTTCAGCGGGCGGGATCCAGGCCTTTCGCGCGATACACGGTCGCTGCGGCGGGCGCCGTCAGAAAATCGATCAACATCCTTGCCGGTCCGGCCTGCCCGGCGCCGGCGCCAATGGCGATAACAAAGGCATCTGTCATCGCGATCTCCTTCGGCAGGGGGCCGACCAGCTCTGCCCCGGCATAGGGGAGAATTTCGCTGACTTGCGTGATTCCAAGCTCGGCTTGGCCGTCAGCGACCGCCTTGGCAGCGGGGATTTCGGGCGGCAAGAAGCGGATCTTGTCGCGCACCGCGTCGGCGATGCCAAGCCGCGGCAGCAAGGCCCTCATATAAATTCCGGTTCCGCCCTGTTCGACGAGGGCGATGGATTTCGCGTCCAACAATGCGCGCTTGAAGCCGTCGACCGTGGAAATGTCTGGCTTGGCTGCACCCTTCCGGACCGCGACACCGGCATTCGAATAGGCGAGCACCGTCCGGCCGGTCTCGGCGACGCGGCCCTTGCGGATGAGATCATCGATCGCAGGGCTCGCGAGGATGACAGCATCGAAGCCGGAATTCGCGCCGCTCTCGATCGCCGCTTTCAGCACTGCGCCGGCACCCCAAGTGAATGCGACGGTGTGCCCGCTCGCCTGTTCAAACGCAGGTGCGAGCTGTTCCAAGCTTGCCTTGAGTGCGTTCGAACTCGTGATCTTGACCTCGGCTGCGCCCGCCGAAAGCCCCGAAACACCCGCTATCGCTACTCCGATCGCGAGACTGATCAATTTGCGCTGCATCTGCATGATCGGTGCTCCCATTTCGATAACCCGGATTTCGCGCCGGGCGTTAATTGTGTCATCGCGAAGATAGCGGACGGCGCTCAATCCAGGCTTCGCGCCGATGCCGTAGCGCGGGGAGAGCCTGCGCGAAACGGTTCGCCGTCGGCGAACAGGGCCGCCTCGAACCGTGCGGCGAAATCGGCGCAGGTGATGCCCTGCTGCCGTGCGATCGCAGCCTCATGCTGGCGACGCCATAATGCATCATCAGTCAAGAGCGCCACCGCAGCATCGGCGAAGCCAGCCGGGTCGGCGCGGTGAAAGCCGGTGACGCCGTCGATCACGCGCTCGGGAAGCGCGGCGACTGGGGCGACGACGGCGGGAACGCCGAGCGCCTGCGCCTCGGCAAGCGACATGCAGAAGGCTTCGCATTTGTGGCCGAGATAGAGCATCGCACGGGCGCCACGCATCGCTGCAATCAAATCCGCGCGGTTAACGGTCGGGTGCACGACGACGGACGCCTTGACATGATCGGGCATGCCGGACGGCAGCAGCGATCCTTCCCATTCGGTCCAGGCGTCCTGGCCCGGTCGCAAGGTGTGGATGCCGTAAACGTCGAGCACCGCGTCCGGCATGCGCGGCAGGATCGCCGTCGCCCAGATTTCCACCAGCGCCCGCAAATTACGCTGCGGATTGGAGGCAAATATCGCGCGGCGTGGCGGTGCAGCGCCCAAAATGCCTTGGCCGCGGACATCATCGGGCAGCGGGTTCGGGATCACGGTCGGCTCCCGGCTGTAGGGGAGCAACGGCGAGTACTGCCGCAGCTGGTATCTGCTGCTCAGGATCGGCACCGGGCGGTAAAGCCACATGCGCCAAATCTTCTTGTAATGCTTGAGTTGATTTGCGCCCCACAGCACCCAGATCGCGCGCCGTCGAGGGGCGCGTGCGAAACCGAGCAAACCGGGATGCTGAACGGCGACATATGCGTCGCTTGCCTCCTCAGCCGCCATGCTCAGCGGCCGCCATACAACGCCCTCATGTTCGACCGTCGCCTCGCAGTTGGTGTGAACGAACACGCGGTGGCCACGCCGCGCGAGTTCGCGCGCGCAATGAATCACGTTTGCTTCGGTGCCACCGAGCGGCTCCCGCGCGAGCGCGCGCCCGTCATACCGCCCGGTGGTATCGGCAAGGATGATTGTCGGCATGCCCTATGCTCCGGCTTGCCTGGACTCTGGCGAGTGCATCTGCGCCGAAACATCCGGCCGGCGGTGTGGAGCGGTTCGGAGACTGGCGCTCACCTCGCCGCCGTGACCTGGATCTCGACCTTCTTTTCGGGTCCCTGAAGCAACGCTTCGATACAGGCGCGGGCCGGCGCGCAGCCGGGTGACACCCAGGCATCCCAGACCTTGTTCATCTCGTCGACGGTGCGGATGTCCGACAGCCAGATCGTCGCCTTCAGCAGCTTCGACTTGTCGGTACCGGCCTTCGCCAGCAGGCCGTCAATGATGGCGAGGATTTCCTGGGTCTGTTCGGCGAGACTGCCCTTGACCGTTTCGTTGGCGGTGAGCCCGGCAAGGTAGACCGTGTCGCCGTGAATCACGATCCGGCTCATCCGCGGCCCGCTGTCGATCCGTTCGATCTTGCTCATGCGTCCTCCCTCGTGTTCGCGGGTGGATTAGACCGATCGCGCCGGCTTTGGCAATTCGCCCCTCGTCCCCGGCGCCCGTTGGCCGCAAGCAGGACCGGTCTCTCCCGCGCCAAAGCAAAGCAGGAGGACAATGCCTAGACGGGGAGTATCTGCGATCTGACATCAAGGTCGACTTATCGATGAAGTTGTGCACTCGTAGATTGATCTCGATGGTCGGTCGCGTCTGCGCCTTCAACGTGCCTGCCCCACTCTGACGTCCGCAAAGGACCAGCGATGGATGATTGGCTGCACAATCTCCCGCTCGCGTACATGGCATTCCTGGTTACGGCTGCCGTCTTCCTGGTCGCTGCAGCAATCCACGTGATCGTCGCAACGCTGGCGCGGGGCAAACGCGCACCTGGTTTCAAAGCGGTATCCCCTGGGATGCTTTCGCCGCTTGGCGTCCTCTTCGGTCTGTTTATCGCGTTCACCGCCGCGCAGGTTTGGAATGATAACGATCGGGCGAACGCGGCCGTTACCCGCGAAGCGAGCGGGCTGAACGATGTTTTGCTTTTGATGACCAGCTTCCCGGGTGATCCCGAAGCGAGCATGGGGGCGACTATTCGACGTTACATCGAAACCGCGATCGGGGAATGGCCGTTGATGACGCGGCACGCCGCGACGTTGAAAACGGCGTCGCCGATTCTCGCCGAAGCGTTGCAGATGGCCGTTGCCCTTATGCCGGAGAGCAAGGGCCAGGAGACCGCACAGCGGACAATCCTCGCATCGCTTGAGAATGTGTCGGAAGCGCGCGGGCAACGGATCATCGCCAGCACATCGCAAGTCAGCGCGGTCAAATGGGCGTCTCTCCTCGTCCAGGCTATCGCTATGTTGATCGCAATCGCGACGGTTCACAGCGATGATTGGCGCGGCTCTGCGATTGCAACCGGGCTGTTTGCGGCCGGCGTGGCCGTATCCGTGCTGCTCATCTTGGCGTACGACCGGCCATTCAGCGGAGACCTCGCAATCACGCCTGCTCCGCTGCTTGAAGTGATGGGAGGTCAAGTCAGGTAAGTTGCTCGCTGCGCGATTCGATGTGATTTCCGGATTGATCGAGGTGCGCATGGGCCAACACCTTGCGCATCACGCTCGGCAACGCCGTCCGCGAAAATTCTTGCCGCGGGAGCCAGTGCGTGCCTTCGGGCGCCGACGCGCCTGCGGGCAACCGCGCCACGAATACCGCGAGTTCGAGAGGGAAATGGGTGAAGGCATGCGCAACCGTGCCGGTAACCCGCCGCCATCGGATTTTGCGTGTTCCCGCATCATCGCGAAGCGCAAAGCACGGCGCCTGCGCAAGCGCCTCCGCCTCGTCGAACTCGGACAGCCACGCCGTGGTCGGCACTTCCAGCATGCCGCCAAGAAGGCCTTTGGCGGCCCGCTGGCGCACCAGGACCCGCCCGTCGGCGCGAATGGCGACGAAAGCGCCGCCGCGGCGCAAAGCGCCTTTCCGCTTCTTGGCCTTGCGTGGAAAGGCTTCCGGGTCGCCGGCCAGGTGTGCTGCGCATGATCGCGCCAGCGGACAAGACGGACAGGCCGGCGCGCTGGGGGTGCAGACGGTCGCGCCAAGGTCCATCATCGCCTGGGCGAAATCGCTGGGCCGGCGCTGCGGCGCAAGCGGTACGGCAAGCGCCCGGATCGAAGGACGCGCGCTGGGCAGCGCGGCTTCCACGGCAAAGAGACGCGCGACGACGCGCTCCACATTCCCGTCCACCGGCAACGTCGGGCGGTTGAACGCAATCGCGGCAATGGCGGCGGCCGTATAGGGGCCGATGCCCGGCAGCCGCAGCAGTTCCTCCTCGCTATTGGGGAAGCGCCCACGATGCACGGTCGCGACCTGGCGAGCGCAGACATGCAGGTTGCGGGCACGCGCGTAGTAACCAAGGCCGGCCCACAGGGCGAGGACCTCGTCGAGATCGGCGCGTGCCAGCGCCAGTATATCGGGGAATCGGTCGAGGAACCTGGCATAATAGGGAATCACTGCAGCGACCGTGGTCTGCTGCAGCATGATTTCCGACAGCCAGACCCGGTACGGGTCGGCGAAGTCCGATGGTTTAGCCCGCCACGGCAGGTCGCGGCGATGTTGGTCATACCAGGCAAGGAGTTCCGCCGCGCGGAATTTTCGGACGGTCAGCGGCCGGGACACCGGTAGCGGCAGTTTCGATCGCGCCGACGCGAGCCGATCGGGTCTTCTCGAATTGTCGCCGTCAGGGGACAGCGTTCGCGTGGGTACAGCGCCATCCTTCTTGCTGCCGCGGCGGCCTGATATGATCATCGGCGAGGATGTGGCAGATGCGGGACAGATGAACAAGCGATCCTACGCCAAGCCGATCGCTGCGCTTGTCGGGCGCTGCGTTGCCGACGCCTGCAAGCGCCAGGGCTTCGCGACGAGCGAGATCGTCACCCGGTGGGGGACCATTGTCGGGCCGGAGATCGCGAATTGCGCCGAGCCGATCGGGATGAAATGGATTCGCGCGACGGATGCGGCCAATGCGGCTTCGGCGACGCTCGTGCTGCGGGTGGAGGGTCCCGCGGCGATCGAAATCCAGCACCAGGCGGCTACGATCATTGAGCGTGTCAACCGCTACGTTGGTTGGCAGGCGGTGGGGCGGCTGGCGTTGCGCCAGGCGCCCTTGATACGGCGCCAGGGCCGGCCGGCGCGCCGCGCAACGAATGAAGCGCTTGCCCAGGCAATTGCGGCCTCGACAGGCATCGCCGATGAGCGGCTGCGGCAGGCGATCGGCCGAACTCGGGGCGGCCATCAAAGGGACGTGAACCGGCGCATGATCCCGAAGAGTTGCAGACGTTTCGGACAAGATCATGTGCAGATCAAAGCAATCGCGTCGCAAGCGATTCATGCTGAACGCATCCGCTTCCAGGCGGGTGTTCCTCCGCGACATTGCCTCGCAGCACCGAAAGCGGTACGGATGATGGGAATGTTCCTATTTGATGGTGCAAAAGCAACGGTGCACAACGGAGTTCCGCAATGATAACCCGCCGCGATTTCGTTCTCAGCAGCGTGACCCTCATGGGCCTCGGCATGGCCGGTTCTTTCGGCGGAAAGGTGCTGGCTCAGACTTTTTCGGTGCTTGAACTTGAGGGCCAAGGCGCGCTCGACGACATTCCGCTGGGTTCCCCCAACGCTCCGGTCACGATCATTGAATATGCCTCGATGACATGCCCGCATTGCGCGGCCTTCGAGATGCAGACTTTTCCGAAGCTCAAGGAGAAGTACATCGACACCGGCAAGGTGCGCTTCATCATGCGTGAATACCCGCTGGACCGGCTGGCCGCCGCGGGATTCATGCTGGCGCGATGCGCAGGACCGGAGAAATACAATGCCATGGTCGAGACGCTGTTTCAGCAGCAGCCGAAATGGGTGGTTCGCGAGCCGATCCCGCCGCTGCTCGCCATCGCCAAGCAGGCCGGCTTTACCCAGCAGAGTTTTGAAGCGTGCATGAACGACTCTGCCCTGCTCAATAAGATTCAGCAGGTCCGTGACCGCGCCTCGTCGAAGTTCAAGGTCGACTCGACCCCGACCTTCTTCATCAATGGCCAGCGCTATTCGGGCGAAATGTCGATCGAAATGGTCGACAAGATAATCCAACCCCTCCTGAAGGCGTAACTCCCGCTATTGCGAAAAATTCATCGGGGCGAGCTCCCGATGATATCTCGAGCTCTGTCCGGGGTATCGCTTCGCTCTGCCCGGGCTGCGGGCGGTGCGTAGCCCGGATTTCGTGCCGCCCCCAACTCGCACTGCGACAGTAATCGGCTTCGGCGCGAAATCCGGGACAGCTGCTGGCAAACCGCGGTCGTTATCCAAAACGAGAAGGTTGCCGCCCTCTTGCCGCGAGGGGCATGAGACATTATCCCCGCCAGCATGAAGGGGGGACTGATCGATCTCATCGGAATGACGGGCGCCGTTCTGACAACGGTGTGCTGGCTGCCTCAGGCGGCCAAGATCATCCGGTCGGGTGACACCCGGGCCATTTCGCTCGCAGGAACGGCCGCCTTCACCCTCGGCATCGCCTTCTGGCTTGTCTACGGCATTGCCTTGGTCGATTGGCCGCTGATCAGCTCGAATGTCGTTACCCTCGTCTTGATGACCGTAATCATCGCGCTCAAGCTTCGCCACGGCTAAAATAGCGGGGTGCGCGTGCGTCTGTTCGCTGCCGGCAGGTGCCGCGCAGACCGGGGGAAACGAGGGCATGAAAACCATTCTCGTTCCGACCGAGTGTCATGACGAGACACGCTCGGCGCTGACGAGCGCGCTGCTGCTGGCGCGCCGGTTCGAAAGCTATATCGAAGGGTTTGCATTGCGCTATCGTCTCAATGAATTCGTCGCTGTCGACATGGCGGGGGCGATCCCGCTGGAGTCGTTGCGGGCCGAAAGCATGGAGGAAGCGCGACGCGCGCGGACGCTGTTCGAGTCCTTCATGGCGGAAAACGGGATCCCGCGCACCGAACGCAGCCGGGCCGGGCTGTCGTTCGGCTGGTTGAACGACGCCCCCGAGGGCGAAGGCTTTGTCGGGAGCCACGGCCGGGTCTTCGACATCATCGTCATGGCGCGGTCGGAGCCGCAATCCATCGGCCTGCACCAGAAGGCGGTCGAGTCCGGCCTTTTCGAGAGCGGCCGGCCGATTTTGATCGCCTCGCCGACACCGCCACGCGACATCGGGACCAACGTGCTGATCGCATGGAACGGCAGCACCGAGCAGGCCCGCACCACGGCATTCGCGATGCCGCTCCTGCGCGGCGCCGACCAGGTCACCGTGCTGCACGTCGAGGGAGGAGCGGGGGTTCCCGGACCGAACGCAGAGCAGATGGCGCTTTGCCTGCGACGCAATGGCATCCCCGCCGGACTGAAGACCGTGAGTCTCGACGGCGGCACCACCGGCGAGGCCATTCTTGCCGCGGCAGACGCGCTCAGATGTGACCTCCTCGTGAAGGGGGCCTACACCCAGAGCCGACTGCGGCAGTTGATCTTCGGCGGGGCAACGCGTCACATCCTCGGCCACGCCTCCATCCCGGTGCTGATGGCCAATTAGCGCATGATCCCGAAAAGTTGCAGACTTTTCGGACAAAGATCATGCGCAAAATCACCACGCATCCGTCGTCGAGCGCAGTCCGCGACGAATGCGCACCACGCATCCGTCGTCGAGCGCAGTCCGCGACGAATGCGCACCACGCATCCGTCGTCGAGCGCAGTCCGCGACGAATGCGCACCACGCATCCGTCGTCGAGCGCAGTCCGCGACGAATGCGCACCACGCATCCGTCGTCGAGCGCAGTCCGCGACGAATGCGCACCACGCATCCGTCGTCGAGCGCAGTCCGCGACGAATGCGCACCACGCATCCGTCGTCGAGCGCAGTCCGCGACGAATGCGCACCACGCATCCGTCGTCGAGCGCAGTCCGCGACGAATGCGCACAAGAGAACCGAGCGGGAAGCGATTGAAGCTGAACGCACCTCTTTTGCGCGTGTGCCGGACGGGGGCGGGAGATTAAGCCGGCGTTTCGACGCAAAGCCGTCTCATTCGCCGCCTAGAGCGGGAGGCGTTCAGGTTGAATCGCCTCCTGCTCCATTATGTTCTGCGCACCCGTCGCGGACTGCGCTCGACGACGGATGCGTGTTGATTTTGCGCATGATCTTGTCCCGAAAAGTCTGCAACTTTACGGGATCATGCGCTAAGCCCGCCGCAGATGGGGAGCACGCGTCATGTCGCGCAGCGCACGGGGACATGGGTTCAGTGACAAGTCGTGGCCGGCGTTGCAGGCGGCAGCCGGCCGGTTGCTGCCGCGGGCGGGCCTTGCCATTGCGATGATCGCCTGCGCGGCCTTCGTCATTGACGAGGCCGCGGACGCGGCGGCGACGCGGGGACGATCGGGTTATGGCGGCACGCGCCCGGCCGCGCCAACGCGGTTTGCCGCGCCGGCCGCGGTGCGCGGGCCGTACACGCCGCGGGGCGGTCCGACGGTTGGTTCTGCGACGAACGTTGCGGGTCATCCGGACGTCAATTTCAAGCCTTCGGGAGGTTTCACTGCCCCCAATGCGGGTCGTCCGGGCGGCGATTTCAAGGCTTCGGGCGGCTTGGCTGGTCCGAACGTTGCCGGGCGCACGGGCCGCGATTTCAGGGGGACCGGGCCCGGTGCCGGGCAATTCGGACGTTCCGCAACGCTTGGTCCCCGTAACGGCCCGCGCGGCCCAGCGGAGGCGATGCGTTTCGGTAACGGCGCACTTGCCCGCAATGGGCTGCCGCGGCGGCCATTTCCCGGCGAGCCGGGGTTCACCGGCGTACCCCCGGCGGGCGAAACGCGCTTTCTCCCGGGTGAGGTGATCATTCATGTCCGCGCCGATGTTGCACCCGCAACACTCGACGCGGCGGCGCGCCGACTGGGCCTGACATCGGTCGGCTCGCAAAACCTCACATGGGCGGGCGGCACGCTGGTGCATTTCCGCATCAATGACGGCCGACAAGTCCCCGATACGGTGCGCGCCCTCGAAGCGGAGGGAATTGGGATCGCCCAGCCGAATTACGTGTTTCGGCTTACCCAGGATGGCCGCCAGTCCGGCCTGCCGTCGCGCGCCGATTCCGATCAGTACGTCATCGCCAAGCTGCATCTTGCCGAGGCGCAACAACTCGCCACCGGCGCCGGCGTGACTGTTGCCATCATCGATTCCCAGGTCGATGCGGCTCATCCCGATCTCGCCGGCTCGATCGCCGGCCAATTCGATGCTGTCGCCGCCGACCGGCCGGACCAGCACGGAACCGCAATGACGGGCGCGATTGCCGCGCACAACAAGCTGCTTGGTGTGGCGCCCGGCGTGCGCATTCTGGCGATTCACGCGTTCAGCCCGGATGCCCGCAATCCGGAACAGGCGACAACGCAGAACATCGTCGCCGGTATCGATTGGGCCATCCACAATGGCGCCGGCGTCATCAATATGAGCTTTGCCGGTCCTTATGACCCGATCCTTCAGGCTGCACTGAACAAGGCTCATGAGAACGGCATCGTACTGATTGCTGCCGCCGGCAATTTGGGGCCGCAATCGCCGCCGCTCTACCCGGCCGCGGACGAGAACGTGATTGCGGTGACCGCCGTCGACAAAGATGATCGATTGCTGCCGGAGGCGAGCCAGGGGCCGCATATCGCGCTCGCCGCGCCCGGCGTCCACGTGGCCGATGTCGCGCCGCAAGGTACCTATGGCTACACCACCGGCACCTCGGTCGCCGCCGCACATGTGAGCGGGGTGGCGGCTCTCATTCTCGAGCGCAATCCGTCGATCGGGACTGCGGGCCTGGAAGACCTTTTGTATTCCACCGCAAAGGATCTCGGCGCTCCGGGTCGGGACAGCAAATTCGGCTACGGTCTTGTCGATCCCTACCGCGCCCTCGCCTCTCTGGAGGCCAAGGTGGCGGCTCTTCGCGGCGCACCTTTGCCCGCACCGGCCGAGACAGCTGGCGCAAACGCGGGCGGCCGCATTCCGATGGAGGCGGGGAAACTCCCAGCAGGCGCTGCAACGCTTGCGCCCGGTCCCGCGGCGTCGCCGCCCGCGAGGTCAAATCGTGCGGTGGCTTCGGTGCCGTTGCCACAGCCACGCCCCGCGGCGCCGCGGCAGGGGCCGACACCCGGACGCGACAAGCCGGTCTTTGGCCAACTCACGCCTTTCAGGCCAGCGGCGCCAAGCCAAGCGCCCCAGGCCGCCCAGGCCGCACCCACCGTGACATCGCCGGCGTCGATGCCGACCGTCTCGCCGCCGCCGCCCGCGAAGACCGCATCGAGCCTTAACTGGCCGGACGATACGCGTGCCGCGATCGAGAAGAAGCGCCTTGCCTGCCAACAGGACAGCTTGCGCAACTATGGGGGCGGCGACCTGCGCGATTACGTCGTCGCCTGCGTGCAGGAGGCGCGGCTTGCCTGCCTGCGCAAGGCGGCGGCGCAGAATGTACCGCCGCCGGACCGCCGCGACTTTCTGAGCCGGTGCCTCGCTTCATAGAGTAGCACCGACTTTCACAAGTTAGAGCGGATTCCGGTCATATTGAAGCGCTGCGCGTAGGGTGGGCAAAATCGCCCGCCCGCCTCCTTCCATTGGCCCGAGAGTCTTGGTGGCGATTTTGCCCACGCGGTCGGCCAATATTTCATAGCTCCGACAGCGTGGGCAACGCGCCTATTTGTTGTACAAGTGGCAGGGTCGTGTAAGCGCGTTGCCCACCCTACGATTGATTTGATTCCATCTGATCGGAACATGCTCTCTAATAAGTCAGAGCGTGCCTCCTTCGCCCTCGGCCGCGCGCCGCATCGCTGCACCGCGCGGTCTTGCTTTTTCAGCTGCCGATCGCCGCAGACTTCCCGACCCTTGCATCGCGACGCGTGTCTGAGACGAGTTCGATCGGATTCTGTCGCCGCACGTCAAAGCGCGCCGCCGTTTCATTGACTTGAGCGAGAGTCGGCAGGCTCGCCTCGTTGCCGAGGTGCCCAATTGCGTAGGCGGAGGCCGCTCGAGCGAACTTGAAATGCTGCTCCCAGCTGAGAGCCGGATCGACCAGGTACGAATACAAATAGGCGCCGTGGAAAATGTCGCCCGCGCCGTTCGTATCGATGATCTTGTCAGCAGGGACATTCAAGGCCGGCATGAAGCGTTCTGTCCTGGCTTCATCGTACCAGATCGTGCCGCGCTCCCCCATGGTGACGGCCCCCACCGTGCAACCGCGGGAACGCAGATATGTCAGCATCTCGCCCGGCGACAGCTTCATCTGCTCGCACAGCCTTTCGGCCACCACAGCGGTGCCAATGAAGGCGAGAAGGTCGTGGGTGTTGGAACGCACGCCGCCACCGTCAAGCGATGTCAGGATGCCCGCTTCGTGACAAATTTTCGCGTAGTGAATCGCGGCGTCGGCCAGGTGCCCATCGATGTGGAGAGCGCGGCAGCCCGCCAGATTCAGCATCGGAAACGGGTGTTTGAAGGTGTCATCGCGGCAGCGGACGATCGCGCGTTGTCCGCCCTTGGGCATGATGAACGAGAGTGAGGATTGCGCGACCTTCCGGTGGTGCACCGGAATTCCGTACTTCGCCGCCATATCGACGAACATCCGGCCAAGCCAATCATCCGCCACCGAGGTGATCAGGTCCGGCGCGATGCCGAGTTTGGCGCAGCAGAATGCTGCCGTGACCGCATTGCCGCCGAACGAAACCGCGTAGCTGCGGGCCACGGTCTTGTCGTCGCCGGTTGGCAGCTCATCGGCCAAAAAGGTGATGTCGATGTAGCTTTGCCCGATAAACAAAGTCTTCATGCTGCCTCACCCGCTGTTACGCAAACCTGCGGCAATTCCATTGATGGTGAGGTGGATGGCCTGGACGACGCGCTCGTCCGTGTCGCCAGTCCGATAGCGTTTCAGGAGTTCGAGCTGCACGTGGTTAAGTGGGTCAATATATGGGAATCGGTCGCGGATATTGCGCGCGAGCGCAGGATTGCGCTCAAGCAATTCCCGTTGCTGGAAAATCGTCAGCAGCGTTTGCCTCGATTTCTCGTATTCGCCGTATAGGCGGGAGAAGATCGTCTCCCGCAGCTGCAAGTCCTTGACCAATTCCTTGTAGCGCGCAGCGATGCCGATGTCGCTCTTCGCCAGCACCATCTCCATGTTTGACAGCAGCGTCTGAAAGAACGGCCATTCGGCTGCCATGGCCTGCAGCAAACTCATCCCGCCGTCGGGATGATCCTCGATCCAGGCGTCAACGGCGGAGCCAAACCCATACCAGGCCGGCAACATCAGGCGACACTGCGCCCAACTGAAGACCCAGGGGATCGCCCGCAAGTCCTCTATGCGCGTCGATTTTTTCCGTGAGGCCGGCCGGCTTCCAATATGGAGGTTGGCGATCTCGCCGATCACCGTCAATTCCCAGAAGTAGCGCTCGAACCCTTCGGTTTCGTACACCAACGCACGATAGGCGCGGTAGGCGTGGGCGGAAAGTTCTTCCATCGCCTCGATGAACTCCGGCCGCGGTGCCGCTTCCTGCGGATGAAGGAGCGCGACTTCGAGCATCGCGGCGACCAGATGTTCGAGGCTCTGCCGGCCAAGCTCCGGATTGAGATACTTGCTGGCAATCACTTCTCCCTGTTCGGTGACGCGAATGCCAGCTTGAACGGCGCCTGCGGGCTGGGCCAGGATGGCATCGAAGCTCGGTCCGCCGCCGCGGCCCACCGACCCGCCGCGACCGTGAAACAGCCGCAGGCCGATACCGTGACGGCGAAAAACGTCGATCAGTGCCATCTCCGCCTTGTACAGCTCCCACCCTGACGTGAGGAAGCCGCCGTCCTTGTTGCTGTCGGAATAGCCGATCATCACTTCCTGTGATTGGCCCCGGCTGCTCAAGAGATGCATGTAGTCCGGTATGGAAAGCAGCGCATCCATGACCTTGTCGCAGTCGCGCAGGTCTTGGATCGTCTCAAACAGGGGCACGATATTAACGTCGAGCCTTCCCTCTCGCGCCTGCAGCAGGCCGACTTCCTTCAGCAGCACGGCCACCTCGAGGATATCGGAGACGCTGGTTGCCTTGGAGATCACGTAATTCGGGATTGCGTCCTTGCCATACCGACGACGGACATCGGCTGCGGCGCGCAGGATGTCGAGCTCGCCCGTGGTTTCCTGCGAATAGGTCGTGAAGGGTGAGATCAACGGCCGTGGCGTCGCCAGCTCAGCCAACAAGAGGCCTGTGCGCGCCTCCTCCGGCATCTGGCGATAGGCGGCGCCTGAGCCGATTTCGAACAATTCGGCCAGCGCTCGTTCGTGGACATCGGAGTTTTGTCGCAGGTCGATGCCGGCGAGGTGAAATCCGAAAACCTCGACAGCCCGTCGCAGCGCGAACAATCGCCCCCTTGCAATGACCGCCGATCCATTGGCGAACAGCGATTGATAAAGAACGTCGAGGTCGCCGCGCAGTTCTGAGGGGCCGTTATAGGGTTTTGCGTCGACGATCTCGTAACGCGGCAGCACGTGTTGGCCGAGTTGGCGGGCGGCCGCGACGAGCCGCGAATAAATTCCGACGATGACGCGACGGTACGGCTCCGCTGCGCGACGGGGGGATTCGTCGGAGTTGCGGCGAACCAGCTCCTCGAGTTGCGCTGACACCGTGATACGGGCGCGACTGAGCGAAAGCTCGGCGCCCAGCATGTGCAATTCGTCCAGATAGAATTCCAGGATCCGTTCGCTTTGCATGTCGATGGCTTGACGGAGCACATCCGCGGTCACGAACGGGTTGCCGTCACGGTCGCCGCCGATCCAGCTCCCCATGCGGATGAACGATGGCAGCTCGGTATTGGTCCACGTCGGATCATCTGCCGCGAGGCCATCCTCGAGGTCGGCATAGAGGCGAGGCAGCTCCCGGAAAAAAGTATGGCTGTAATAGGATAGTCCGTTGGCGACTTCGTCCACCACGGTCGGGCGGCCAAGCCGCAACAGGCTGGTCTGCCACAGCGTCAAGATCGCCCGCGAAAGTGAAATCTCGGTCGCCGCTGCCTCCGAGGATGTCAGCAGCTTCCGGTCGCGATCGGCGAGCAGCCGCGCCACATCGATTTCGCGGTCCAACACGCTCTTGCGCCGCACTTCGGTGGGATGCGCGGTCAGCACCGGACTTACCAGAATGGAGTCGAACAGGGCCTGCAAAGTTGGGCGAGGCACGCCGGCCGCCTTGAGCAGCGCCAGTGTGTTGCGAAGGGTGCCGCGCAGCGCCGCTCTCCCATTGCCCTCCTGCCTGCGTATGCAGCGGATATGGTGCTGGTCTTCGGCGATGTTCGCGAGATGTGAGAAGTAGCTGAAGGCACGCACCACCTCGATTGTGCGATCGTGGGACAGGCTGTCGAGCAGAACCTCGAGTTCGCGTCGGGCGCCGGTATCGCCCTCGCGTCTGCATGCGATCGAAATCTGCCGGATGCGCTCGATTGTCGCGAAGATCGCTTCGCCCTGCTGCTGTCGGATGGTGTCGCCGAGCACACGTCCCACCAGCCGGACATCATCGCGCAGCGCCCGCTCGCGATCGGGAAGCTCCAGGATGTTCATGGCGGACCCGCCGATTAAAGGGTATCCGCCAACATGCAAGAAGCACGCCTAACGGTGCCCCGGGACGTTACCTGGCGACGCGGGAGGGTCTGGTGCGCGAGGCGTTCGGTTCGAATCGCCTCCTATTCGATCACCTCATCGACGAGCGCAAGCACGCTCGCGGGAACGTCAAGTCCCATCGCCTTCGCGGTTTTAAGGTTCACGACAAACTGGAAATCGGTGGGGAGTTGCACCGGCAGCTCGCCTGCCTTCTCCCCTTTGAGAATGCGATCGACATATGACGCCGCCCGGCGTGGCAAGTTCAAAACGTCGGGACGGTAAGACGCCAGTCCCCCGCTTTCGACATAGACTCTAAACGGGTACATCGATGGCAGATGGTGCTGCATGGCGAGCCTGGCGATCAGCTCGCGGTTCTGGTTCGTTGCACCGCCCGGCACCACATAGAGGCAACCGTTCGGTTCGCGCGCGAACGCGACGATTGTCGGCTCGATGTCCTCGGCCGTCTGCACCGGCAACTTCGTTGCATGCAGCGCCAAGGATGGGGCGGCGGTCTCGATCGCGGCCCAAATTCCATCTGCTGCGGCCAACCGCGCCACTAAAGTCGCGTCGCCGCATGTTTCCGCTTCCTCGGCGAAACCTCGGACTCACTGCGATGCGCCCCGCATGAATGCGGAGCGCGGTGTGTTTGCTTCGTGCGGCTTACCGCGCCGCGTGATGAACCGGGGCAGAGGCGGTCTTTTCCGAGACTGCCTTGCGGGCCCATTTCTCCATCACGTCGGCGATCTGGGCGGCGTTCTTCTCCAGCATCATCATGTGGCCGTTGCCGTGGATGCCCATGGCGCCGAGATTGAGCCAGGTCGGGTGCACGCCGGCCTGCTCGAGATATTTCACGAGGCAATGGGCGTAAGGCGCATAGAAGGACGCCTCGCCGCTGACCACGGCGACCGGGATCTTCACAAGATTGACGAGTTGCCGCGCCGGAGCCTTCTGCAACCAGCATTTTGCGACATCCGGACCATCCGCCTTGTCCTGCTCCTCGAAGGCGAGATCGGACGGGTTGGCAGCGGCCGGGGCGTAGGTCATCGGGATTGCGGTCAGGCCCCATGGCTTGGTCACCGGGCCATCGCGGAACCAGTCGGGCGCGCCAATGAGTTCAATGTCGTGGACCGGCGGCGACGCGCCTTCAACCTCGATGAGCGCCTTGACCCCATTGGGGCGCGCGTCGGCCGCCAGGAGGCCATAGGACCCGGCCTGCGAATGCACCATCAGGATCACCGGGCCGAGCTTGTCGATCAAGGCCGCGAGCGCGTCGCGGTTGAGCGTCTGGGTCACGTCGGCGGCGCGAATGAAGGGTACCTGCGAGGCCATGAACTGATCGAAGATAGCATCGCCAGGCATGCCGGTCCCCGGCCACTGGTTGTGCATCTTCGCCTGCGGCCACAGGTTGAATTTCTCCGACGCCGTAAAGCGTTGCTCGACGTTCTGGAGCTGGGGGAAGGCTTGCTGCCCCTCGGTGTCCGGCTGATAGCCGGAGCGGCCGCGGCCGGGCTGCTCGACGATGTATACAGCGTACCCCTTGCGCAGGAAGAACTGCGCCCAGCCCTCGTGTCCGTCGGCGGTGCCAGTGAAATTGGTCGCGGTCTGCGCCGCGCCTGGAACGATCACCAGCGGATAGGCCTGCGTGTGTTTCCGCGGGATCTGGTATTCGACATAAGCGTCGGCGGTCATCACCGGCTTGTCGCCGACGGTCGCATATTTTCCGCCGACGAAAAAATAACCCTGTTTGGCGATCGAAAGCGGCTCTTGCGCGCTCGCTGGCACCGTCACGCATAGCACCGATGCGAACGTTGCCGCACTCACGAGTTTCATGATCATCGAATCCTCCCGGTCTTCGCCGTTCCCTTGCGGCCGGCGATGATGGCTTGCACGGCTGATCATAGCAGCTTCATCGCGCCGCTTTGAAGGGCGACCCGGGCGGAACGGCGTTGCAAACGAAGCCTGTCCGCAAAAGCTCACCTCGCATCCTATTGCAATGGCGTGTCTGGACATTCTCGCGCGCGCGCACCCCGAATTGCAGTATTGAGATACTCCGCGGGGCGAGGCGGTGTATGAAATTACCCGTTGTCGGTCGGCTCGCTTGTTGGGGCATTTGCGAGGGAGCGAACCGCCCGTTATCAAAACACCCGTGTGGAAACTGACCTCAGTGTCAAACTCCCTTAGTTTAGAGCGGGATGCGTTCAGTTTGAGTAGCCTCCCGCTCGGTTCTCTTTTGCGCATCCGTCGCGGACTGCGCTCGACGACGGATGCGTTGATGATTTGCGCATGATCTTGTCCGAAAAGTCTGCAACTTTACGGGATCATGCGCTAGGTATCAAAACACCTTGGCCGCTCGGGCCGCTCGCGAGAGGGCGTGCCTTCATTGCCCGCGCCATTAAAGGAAATGGGTAGATATATACTGCGGCGGCGTGCGACAGCGGCCTCAAACCAATCGGATGCTTGCATCCGAGTACCGTCGGCATGCGTGGTGAAGATGCTGAGTTGCCGTAACTTCGGCTCGTTGACCCCGTGAAGAAGCGATGTGAGCCGACAAAATCCTTGCATGTCAGGCGCGCGAAGGTTCGTCCGCGCGCCGCGGCCACGCGAAAACTCCCTTGACCGGTTGTTCCGGCTGCACCAAAGCTGCCCGGAAATCATTCAATTGGATGAAATTGCATCGGTCGCGCGCTCGCCCGCAGGGCAACACAAATTCGACATCACGAAAAAAGTCCGGTGTGGCTTTTTTACACTAGTTTTAACCCCCTGGGCTCAGTTTTATACACAGCGGCTAGGTCGCGTTTACTGCGGCACGGTCGCGTTACCGTCACACACAAGACTCGGGTTTAGCAACGAGGGCGCACCAAATGACGAAACTCCTGCTTGTTACCGCTTCCACGCTTGCATTCGCGAGTGCCGCGATTGCAGCCGATCTGCCGACCCGCCAGCCTCCGCCCCCAACTCCGGTTGTCGGCAAGGCTCCGATCGGCAAGGCTCCGATCGGCAAATATCCAGTTGGCAAGGGGCCAGTGGTTGCTCGGGGCTGATTTGCCGGTTCCGAATACGCAAAGCGCAAAAGGGGCCGGCCACCGGCCGGCTCCTTTGGGTTGTACGGTTGCCGATCGCGCCCCGATTCTTTGAATTTTGTGGGGCGCGGTTGCGTTGCTTACGGCCTCTCCAAAGACTGATCGAGGAGCTGCCAGTGACCGAGACGCTGTTCGTGAATGCTGCCCCAGAACGGGGCCTCTCCTTGCGCCGAAAGCTCCTCGCCTGGGGCATGGCCGCCGTGGCACTCGCCATGGTGGCATCGTTCGCCGGGTTTGATGCCGCGAGTGCCCAGACTTCGCTGCGAGTCGTACATGTGAGCACCAAATCCTCCGCATCGGGCGAAGTGTCGTCCACCACATCGGTCACGCCGGGGACGACTTCGGTTCCAGGCACGTCCCGCTCGAAACTTGCCGGCCGCTACTTCGTCGATTTCCGGGCGCGCACCGCCGCGAGCTACGGCCATGCTTTCATCTGGTATGGCCGCTTGAACGAGCACGGCAAAGTCGGCCTTGTCGAAGTGGCGGGGCTTCACCCTGCGACCGACAGCGTCATTCCCTATATTCTCGGGCACATCATCCCGGTCCCGGCAGAGACGGGGAAAAGCTACGGCGACCTTGACGAACAATATCTGACCGCGAGCTACCGGGTGTATCTGAGCGAGCCGGATGCCAAGCGGGTATTCGCCTACATACAGAACCTGCAGAAACGTTCGGTCGTGTGGCAAGCAGGTCTCTACAATTGCACGCTGTTCCTTGCCAATGTCGCGAGCTTCATGGGTCTTCGCACGCCGCCAACTGCGACATGGGAGTACCCGGAAGACCTGGTCAACAATTTGCGCAAGCTCAACGGCGGCCGCAGCGAAGTCGCTCTCGCCCCGTCGAACTGATGGCGAAGGCACGCCAAGAGCTGCTGCCCGGAGCTGACGGGCGCCAAGCGGGTTCTTGGTCGAGACCCTGAATGGGCGCGCGACCGGGAGGTCCGCGCCTCTTAATGCCACCGTTCACGACTTGGTGCTTCAACAAAGCCTATGGACGTTTGGCACGTGCCTTTTCGATCACCTCCGCCGCGGTAGGAGGGTTCGGTGGGTGCCAGCTCAGGCAGAGCGGCGTGCGCACTTTGGCGGGGCGATCGAAGCCTTCAGTGGAGAAATAGAACTCGCCCTTGGCCAGCCGCGCGATGTCATCCGCCGCGCCTCCTTTGGCGGCCATCAGGTCTTGAATGGCCTGGATGGCTGCCGGAGAGGCTCATCCGGCCGTAAAGATGTGTCGTCGAGTTGGACACGATCGCATTGTCGATTCCTTTCGGCATCTGCGTTGCGAAGATCATCCCGAGGCCGTATTTGCGCGCCTGCGCCACCAGCGACAGCGCGCTCGCCTTGGACGCGGTGGCGACTTGCGAGGGCGCAAAGTTCTGCGCCTCATCGAGCACATAGAGTCGTCCGGTCAGCGTCGGGTTTTGCTTGATCCAGCTGAACAGCGTCATCTGCAATTGATTGACGAAGGTTTGCCGGGCTTCCTCGCTGGCAAGGCCGGCAAGACTCACCACTGAAACCCGGGTCTTGTTGTCCTCGCCGTAAAACAGCCGTTGCGGGTCAAGGCTGGGACCAGGCGACTGGAGCAGGGGATTCGTCGCAATCGCGGCGAGGAGCTGGTTGGCGATCTCGCCGCCGAGAGCAGGCGCGTTGCTGATCTTGCTGACATCGGCGGGCAAATCGCTCAGCAGCCTAATCAAATCGTCGAGCGAACCTCCTCCGCGCCGTGCAAAAGCGCGAAGCGCGTCTGCAAGGACCCCTTGCCGAAGCGACGCCTTCTGCCCGGTTCCGCCAAGATAAGGCGCCAGCGTCGCCCGCGCCAGCTCAACCGCCTGTTCCCGCTCGTTGTCGCTCTCCTCATCGGGCTTGTCGCCAACCGCGGCGAAATCCGGCAGGAGCTTCAATGAGAGCGGGTTGGCTTGAAGGACGCCCGGCGTCCAGATCACAACGTCGGCGCGCGCGTGGTACGCCGCGGAGCGGGTTACCTCCTCGTTGCCCCATCCGTCGGGACGTTGAGGCCACGGGTCGCCGAGGCGCGTCAAATCGTTGTTGACGTCGATAACGACCGACGGAATGGCGCGCAGCAATGCCTCCTCGACAATGCGGCGCAACAATACGGTCTTGCCCGATCCCGAGCCGGCGAGAATGGCGATGTGTCGCGGCAGCAGGTCCAATGCAAGAGTGACGGCACCTCCGGGCTGCCCGCGCTCGAACAGACGACCGATGGGGATCGACGGGGCTGGATGCCTCTCTACGCTGATGGCATTACGGCCTTCGGCCCGCATCGCGCCGGGAGTGCGGTCCTTGGCTGCGCCGCGGTCATGCTCCGGGGTTGGCGACGGGTCCAAAGAAGATAAAACTTCTGTGCTTGCGCCGTTTGCCGATCCGTTTGTGGCCGTGCGCAACGCCGTGCCGGACGAAATATCCGACCCGTTCCGAGGAAACGCTGACCCGGCTGTTTCATCCTGAGATGGCGGGGCCAGAAAGGGCGGCGGGCACAAGCCCGCTGCATTGAACAGCGGCGTTTCAAAAAGCGGCTTGCGCGTTCGCAGCCAGCTTTCGAAGCTCGGAAGATCGCGCCGCGCCATTTCACGCAGCGCCACGAAGGTACGCAAATCGTCGTCCTGCGGCGCGACGAACTTGCCTCCAGCCTTGCGGAATTGATCGACGAGGACGGTCGTCCTCGCTCCTCCGGGAGGATCGCCATGCCGCAAAACGAACAAGTGGCGAAACTGCAGTGCTCGGTCGATCCCGGAGGCCGTCATCGCTGCTTTCAAACGGGATTGGAACGCGATCGCGTTGGTGTGGCCGAGGATGCGGAAGCAATAGTGCTGCTCGCGATCACCTTCGCTGTGGAACGTGAAGGTCAGTCGGCCGTGAAGCGACGGGCGTTTCTGGTCCGGATCCTTCTGCACTTCGACGTCGATATTGTCCGGCAAGTCGAGGTGTTTCTCGAAAAGCCGCAAGGCAAAATCGAGGAGGGCCTGCAAGTGCGCCTCGGTATCGGCATCCATCAGGCGGGCGATCGAAGCTGCCGCTTTCTGTTCTTCGTAATGTTGATCGAGGCTTCCCGCCTTTGGTCCAGGCGTTGTCGGACCCGGCTCGACGGCGGCAAAAGTCGTGGCTTCGAGGACCGCTCCACGGACGACGCAGTGCTGACGATGCGCCTCGCAGGCCTTGAGGAGCTGGCGCGGCGAAAATCCGACCGCGGTTTCGAATGCGGCGCGGGTGAACGGCCAGGTCGGATAAGGCGCTTTGAACCCCTGCGCGTCGTAGCCCCTCGCGAGCCTCCGCGTCACCAGGCCCGCGGCAAGTTCGCCGGACGGCAGTGCGCGCAGAATCGCCGGTGCATTGTAGCGAGCGGTTACGGCGACGGTGGCTTGCTCCTGAAGGACGTTCCAGGTCGCTTCAAGGCAGGCGATCACGGTCACGGCGCGCCACTTCTTTTCGTGCAGGTCCATCAACCCTTGAGCCAGCGATTCGACGATCGACTGCGCTTCCGCCTGCTCTTCTTTCGCCCCGCCGTTCGCCGCACGTGACAGCGCATTGCTCGCGCTCACGATCGCATCGATCTGATCGATCGCAATCAAAGTGGGGCCGACAAGGCTCATGATCCAGGACAGCCCCTGGACCACATTTATCGGCTCGTTTCGACCGTGAAAACCGAATGCCGCCGTGGTCTCGGCATCCAGGTTCATCCCTTGCAGCCAGGCATGAGCGATGCTGTGACAATCGAGGTCATCTGAAATCAACAGGATCAAGGCGGTCACGACGTCCTGGTACGCCACCGCCTCCCGAAAGTGCTCACGCGCCAGGGACTTGACGAACAGGCGGGCGAGTTCCGCCACCAATTCGCGAGGTTGTCCGCGCCAGCGGTTGGCGTCGATCAACTGATGGCTGATGCCGAGGCGGGTCGCGAGCCTGAGAATGAGCCAATCGTACTGCGTCCTTCCGTCTCCCATCTGGACCTGGAGCGAGTTGAGGAAGCCGAGCGCACCGGACTGCCAGAAATCCTTGATGCCGACGAAATCGAGGAGCACGAACCAGCCGTTCATCCTCCAGACGCGGCGGCGCAATTCGCCCATCAAATGCGTCTTGCCGTAGCCGGCAGGGCCGACGACGACACATCCGAGCGGCTCGTCGGCATTGTCCGGATCGCGCGTCTTCCTGCCGAAATAGTCGACAATGTCGTCCAGCCTTTCCTGGTGGAGCGAAGGCACGTTGTAGGGCGGGTCTCGCCAGATGCTTCGCAGCTGCCGCGTCCAGTCGAAATCGACCGAACGGAAGGCATCCAGTTCGTTCATTATCGTTCGATCCAAAGGATGTGCCGGGGCTCGTTGCCGAAGTACATTGCTGCGGAGCGGTCGGCGTCGGTGATTTCGACGTGATTGTCGAGCTGATAAAGGGCCGCTTCCTGTTCGCGCTGCATTTGGTTGAGCGCCGCGTCGAGCCGTCCGCGCTCGATATCTTCGAGCTTGTCGCGAAGGTCCCTCAGCAGCACGCGCCTATTGAGACGGCCGCCACTGATGGCAAGATAGGCTTCGCGGATGCGCCGGCGCACCAGGCGATAGTCGGCGGGCGACTTCGGGCCGCCGACCGGAGGATCTTCAGGCGCCGGCGTGGCTTGAGGTCCGAGGATGTTTGCCAAAGCGAGGCTTCGCGCGGCCATAAAGGCCTGCAACCGTGTCAGCCAGGCTTGCAGGATTTGGCTTCCGGCAACGGAATTGGCCGGCAGGTCAGCGCCGAGGTGTTGATCTGCCCATGCCCATCCCTTCTCGGTCACCTCCAACCAGATTCGGCGGCCACGTTTCTCCCAGGTGATCAGGCCTTCCGTCCTGAGCGCGTCGCGATCGGCTTTGTCCGGCTCCGGTTTGAGTTCATTCTGAAATGCGGAAGCGTTTTCCCGCACCAGCAAGGCCCACAAAATCAACGTCCGCTTCTCGGGTGTCGACCTTGTCTTGCTTGCCACTCAGCTCTCCTCGTCGATCCGGGCCTTTTGCAGGCGTACGAGGGCGCGGATTTTTTCAATCGCCTTCCCGTAGTCCTGCGCAATCTCGTCATTCGCAAGGCGGAGCACGGTGAAGCCGCTCAATATCAGTTCATAATCGCGGTGGCGGTCATTCATGAACGCCGTTCGGCTGCCATGGCTGTCGTAGCCGTCGACCTCCACGACGAGACGGCCGGCCGTCCACGCAAGGTCCACCCTCGGACGTGAACCGCGCACCGTTTCAATGATTTGGTTGAAAGCGAAAAACGGCGCGAGCTCCGCGTCCGCGACAATCGCCTGCGCGAGCCGCCTTTCGATTTCACTCAGCGGATGCGGCCGACCGCGCCAGGGCGCGATCCAAGGCTCACCATTGATGACAGGCAGGTTAGAGTCGGCAAAGGCGGGGACGGCATCGGGCATCACGTCGCGCGCGCCGTAAAGAAGGTGTTCGAACGGCGGCTCGGTCGGCGGAAGTTCGGCAAACAAGGCCGCCACGGAGACATGGGCCACCTGGGCCATCCATTCGAGCGCCCGGACTGCCGCCGCTGGATTGGAGGCCGTTCGAAGTGCGGCACCTGCGTCGGCCACGATCACGAGGCCGGTCCGGCTGATGGCACGCGAGAGGTTGCCGAATTCCACGGCCGGCGGGGTCCCGATTACGCGCGGCAGACGGCCGTCGAGCACGAGCCGCGCGGCTTCTTCCGTCCATGATGATGACAGCTCGGCAATCTGTCCCGCAACGCTTCGCGCAATGGCGCCTACCGCCAATCGCCCGAGCGTATCATTGCGACAACCGTCGAAGCTGACATCGGTGAACCAGATCGGCCAAAGGCGCCGCGCCGTCTCGGCAAGAAGGTTTAGCACCTGTTCGACAACTGCCGTGGTTGTCGACTGCCAGATGATCGGCGCAAACAGCGCGACGCGCTGGTGCCGCGCGGGTTCTATCTCGGCGAGTAAACCACGGAGGGTTTGGCCATCAAGGCCGCCGAGCGCCACGATCGTTCCCGGCGGAGCGCCAAGAACGAACTCCGCAACACAGCTTTTCGCCAGTTCGCGTCCCGGCAAGATGGCTCCGCTCAGGCGTTATTCGGAAACAACTACCTCGATCCATGTCACCAGCCGCGAAAGCGACCTTTCCTGCACCGCTCCGCAATTCAACTTTTCCCGACATCGACTCACTCGCGCAACGCGCGCCGTTCGCGGCGCCGATCGGTGATCGGCTGATAAGCGATGCGTGAGTGATAGCCGCAATAGGGCAGGCATTCGATGGTCTTGCCGCCGCAGAAGAAGAACTCGGCCGAGCTCGGATCGCCGATCGGCCAACGGCATTTGCTGTCGGTGAGTTCGAGGATCGAGCAGCGCTGCCCGAGCGGGATGATGTTTTCGATCGACTCGGGTTGAACCTCGATCTCGCTCTCATAGGCATGCATCGGCGCGAGCGCCGTGTTGCCGCGAATACCGCCGCGTGCCATCCGCACCATATGCGCGGCGGCGCGCGGTTTGCGCTGGCGCGGCAGGCCGGAAGAGGCGTTTTTCGCCCGGCCGGAAAGGCCGAGCCGATGCACTTTGCCGATCACCGAATTGCGGGAGATGCCGCCGAGCTCGGCAGCGATACGGCTTGCAGACAGTCCCTCACTCCAGAGTTTTTTCAAGAGTTCGACCCGATCGTCGCTCCAATTCATGTTCCCCATCCTTTGCCCCGGAGCAGCGGCAACAGGCCGCCGGCAAATCCTTTTTCGTCCTCCGGCCAGTTGCGGCCGTCGGGTACGCTTTGCACCGGAACTCACGGAACTGAGTTGCACGATATGTCGTGCCAACACACCATCACGCTACTATATGCCGTGACTCGCGCGCAGAGTTCGGCGGTAGCTTCGTCCACATCATACAGTCGGCGCGACGCCTGCCGCGCCGACTCATCCACAAAGAAGCGCTAAGTGCATGATCGCAGACTCAATTTGGGTGCCGAAAACGGGCGGTGATATCGTGAAACTGCGAGCGAATTCGCAATCGCAGCGGCGCTTTCTGGCGAGCGCGGGCGATAAATAATTTTGCCCCCAGCGCGGGAGCGTGACAATCGAGCGAAGCCACGCGCCGTGTAACGCGCGCCCACGGGCCAAGTCAGGTTGCGGATAGCGAGGCGGGAACCGGCATTGCACAGGGTCATCCGGCGGTTATATTGCGCCGCCCTGCGCCCGATCCCACCGCGCGCCCGATCAAGCCGCAGTCAGCGCGGCGGGAAGTTGCGATGACACAATACCGCTACGATGTTCTTGGCCTCGGCAACGCCATTGTGGATGTCATTTCGCGCGCCGAGGAAGATTTCCTGCTTCGGCACGAGATGCGCAAAGGCGCGATGGCGCTGATCGACGAAGCGCGGGCGGCAAAAATCTATGACGCCATGGGACCGGCGGTGGAGGTCTCGGGCGGCTCCGCGGCCAATACCACCGTCGGTGCCGCAGGGCTCGGCGCGCGCGCGGCCTTCATCGGCCGCATCAAGGACGACCCGCTCGGCGCCGTCTTCGCCCATGACATCCGCGCCGCGGGCGTCGCGTTCGACACGGCCCCCTCGGCTGACGGCCCGTCGACCGGACGCTGTTACGTGCTCGTCACCCCGGATGGCGAGCGCACCATGAACACGTTTCTCGGTGCCGCCCAGGATTTGCATTCGCGCGATATCGATCCCGACACGGTTTCGAGCGCAGCGATCACCTACCTCGAAGGCTATTTGTGGGATCCTCCGCACGCCAAGGAGGCGTTCCTCAAGGCCGCCGATATCGCGCATCAGGCGAAGCGCCTTGTGGCGCTGACCCTCTCTGACGCGTTCTGTGTCGACCGCTGGCGCGACGAGTTCTTGCACCTCTTGCGCTCCGGCACGGTCGATCTGTTGTTTGCCAACGAGGCCGAACTGACGAGCCTTTACAAAACAGCCGAGTTCGACGCTGCGATCGCGAGCCTACGGCGTGATGCGCGACGCGCCGTAGTAACGCGCAGCGCAAAGGGCTGTGTCTTCCTTGAGAATGGCCAAACCAACGCGGTCGCGGCCTATCCAGTCGACCGCGTCGTTGATTCGACGGGCGCGGGAGACCTGTTTGCCGCGGGGTTTCTGGCGGGCACCGCCTGGGGCTTTGCCCACGATCGATCGGCACGTCTTGGCGCGCTCGCTGCCGCCGAGGTCATCTCTCATATCGGCGCGCGGCCCGAGGTCTCGCTGCGTGCGCTCGCAAAGGAAAAAGGTCTGTTGGATTGAGGAATGCTCAGATCGCATCCGCTGACGCTGACGGTGCACCCGAGCCATACTTTCGAGGACCGGCTTCCGACCCCAAACTGGACTTGCGTTGTGTATCCTAGCAGGCGATATTAGTTGATCTGCGCGGATGGTGACCATCAGCGATTCGCTACTCGATTGCCTCATTTTTAATGGCAAGGAGTTGCGGCGGCATCTAATCTAATGCCGAGTGCGCTTGCGGTCTGCATGTCGAGGACATTCCCTCCACTGTGGGTGTTTGGCCGCGCGTTTGCCCGCCTTTAAGAGTTCCGTGTGCACAACCGGTGATCCTGATCTGCCGGCACTGAGGCCGGCGACCGTACGTCGCTCATGTCCGATGTCGATCAATCCCGGCGGGCACCGCGCTCCGTCGCCCGCGAACGGCTGGCGCTCGGCGCCTTCGCGGTCGCGGCTGCCTACGCCGCGTTCCTCGCCATGTGCCTCGTCGAGGGTTATTGGCTGATCGACAGCGCCGGTCGCCCATTCGTCTATGACTTTGTCGCGGTGTGGTCGGGCGGAAAGCTCGCGCTCGCCGGGCATGCGGCGGACGCCTATGACTGGACGTTACACCGGGCGGCGGAGGTCGAGGCGGTCGGGCAGGATTTTGGCGGCTATTACGGCTGGCATTATCCGCCGACCTTCTTGTTCATTGCGGCAGCTTTGGCAACGCTGCCCTATCTCGCCGCGGAAATCCTCTGGCTGATGGCGACTCTGCCGGCCTATCTATTCGCCATCCGTGCCATCATCGGCGAGCGGCTCGGAATCGTGCTCGGCTTGGCCTTTCCGGGCGTGATCTGGAACATCGCGGCCGGGCAGAACGGGTTCTTCACCGCGGCATTGATCGCCGGCGTGGTCGTCAACTTTACCCGACGGCCGGTGGTGGCCGGCATCTTCCTCGGACTGTTGACCTACAAGCCGCAATTCGGGCTGCTGTTTCCGGTGGTGCTGGCGTTTGACGGGCAATGGCGCGTCCTCGCCGTCGCGACGGCAACCGCGGCAGCGCTTGTCTTCGCCTCCCTTGCGGCTTTCGGGGCCGAAAGCTGGCACGCCTTCATCGCATGGCTGCCGGTGACGAGTGCCGCAGTGTTCGGCGAAGGCCTCGCCGGTCTCAATAAATTGCAGAGCCTGTTCGGCGTCGTGCGATGGCTCGGCGGCGGGATGGCCACGGCATGGGTCGCGCAAAGCATGTTGATCGCCGGCGCGGCGACTGGCCTGTTCCTGATCGATCGGCACCACGTGCGCCACGAGATCAAGGCGGCGGCGCTTGCGGTGGCAGCGCTGATGGCAACTCCGTATCTCTACATCTACGATTTTCCTGTGCTCGCGATACCGATCGCCTACTTGATCCGGCTCGGATTGCGGGAAGGCTTCCTTGCCCATGAGTTGACCGCGATCATGATTGCGTGCGCGCTCGTGCTCGCATTTCCCCTTCTCGCGGTGCCGAGCGGTTTCGCCGCGGCCGTCATCATCGCGGGCCTCGTGGCCCGGCGCGCTTTCTTGGAACGATCCGCAGTGAGGTTACCCGCGTCGCAAGCCGTGACCGCAACGGATCGGCCGATCACCGTTCAAGCCGCGCCAACGCGTCCTCGGCAAGCGACAGCGAGCAGGTGAGGCCCGGCGATTCGATACCGAATAGGTGCACGAGTCCCGGCAAACCGTGATCTGCCGGTCCATCGATCAGGAAATCGCGAGGTGGCTCGCCGGGACCGGTGAGCTTGGGGCGAACTCCGGCATAATCCGGCATCAGCGTGCCGTCGGGCAATGCCGGCCAATAGGTCCTGATGGCCGGATAGAACGCCGCCGCCCGTGCCGGATCGACGTGAAAGTCATTGCGATCGACCCATTCGACGTCAGGGCCAAATCGCATGCGCCCGGCAAGGTCGAGGGTGACGTGAACGCCAAGGCCGCCCGGGACCGGCGCCGGATAGACAAGACGGCCAAACGCCGGCCGTCCGGTGAATGCGAAATAGTTTCCCTTCGCGAGCACCAGGGGCGGCACCCGTTCCGGAGGGTACCCTTCGGTCGCCCGGGCCAGGGCTTGCGCGCCATGCCCGGCGCAATTGACCACTGCCTCCACCAGGACCACGCCTGGCTCGTCGCCGGCAAAGCGCACCTCCCATCCAGCGACGGTTCTGGCCAGGCGCTCGACGGGCGTGTTCAATGCCAAGACACCTCCGGCGGCTTCAAAGTCGCCGCGGAGCGCCAGCATGAAGCGGTGGCTGTCGATGATCCCGGTCTCGGGGGAATGGAGTGCCGCGAGGCAACGGAGCGCTGGCTCGAGCCGCAACGCGGTTGCGGCGTCGAGGAGGCGCAAACCTTCGAACTCCATTGCTTGCCCCCTGGGCGTGAAGCTTCTCCAGGATCGGAATCTCGCCATCCCGACAGGCGACGATGAGCTTTCCGGTCTTCCGGTGCGGCACGCCATGGGACTCGCAATAGGAATAGAGCAGGCGGCGCGACGGTGCGCAGTGGCGCGCGCGCAACGAACCGCTCGGATAGTAGATTCCGGCATGGATGACTTCGCTGTTGCGGGACGACGTAGCGGTGCCGATCTGGGCTTCGGCCTCGGCAATAATGACCTCATGTCCCGCGCGGGCGGCGGCGCGACCGACCGCGAGCCCGATGACACCGGCGCCGACGACGAGAACCAGCATGTCATTATGTCATCCGGAGCGGGATGCGTTCAGCTTGAACCGCTGTCGCTCGCTTCCCTTCGATTTTGCGCATGATCTTTGTCCGAAAAGTCTGGAACTTTTCGGGGTCATGCGCCAGCGGGCGCCACCGTATCGGCCAGACCGACCTCACCCGCCGCAACGATTTGGGCGTAAACTCCGCAATCGGCATGCCCGAGGTTCTGCATCAGACTTTGTGGGATGTTGAGGTCTCGGATGCCGGTTAGCGGGTCGACATTGGTCGCCGCGCAACGGACGATCCGCTTGATGACGCGCCCGCGTGCGCTCCCGATCATGATGTCGCGGCCCACCAGGTCAAGTTCGGTGAAAGCGGGCCAGCCATCGATATACAGGTTGGCGCGGAATCGCAGCGGGTCGACATGCCGGCCGACCATGCCGGCGAGGGCTGTCACGGATGCAAGGTTGATAATCGACACGACTTTCTTGGCCACATCGGAAAAACTGTGACCGGCGGCGACGAGAATTTTC
Source organism: uncultured Alphaproteobacteria bacterium (assembly GCA_963844635.1). Lineage (GTDB taxonomy): Bacteria > Pseudomonadota > Alphaproteobacteria > Rhizobiales > Xanthobacteraceae > JAJPKK01. Next base: position 122,678 of record CAWJPD010000002.1, on the reverse strand, counting down.
GGCGGCCCACGCAACGCGTCGGCGCAATAGGCGGCGAAAAAGTCTTCGATCGCGGCACGACCTTGCGCCGTCCCCAGGTCGCCGCCTGCTGCCAAGCGGCCATCTTCCCGGATGTCGAGGCGCTGTGACGCCGCGTCATAACGCGTGTCGAGGCGCGCCAGCCGTTCATTTTTCATCAGCATCAGGAAGCGCTGCTTGGGGAGATGAGCCGGCGCTGCCGGTTCGAAGCCGCTCGGGCCATTCTCAATGGCAAAATGGCGGTCGCCGACGATCGTTTCGCCGCGGTCGAGGCGGGCGGATCGCAGCCGCTCCGCCGAGAGCCCCTTGACAGGGTAACGGTAGATCGCCTCGATTTTCGCGGGTCCGGTCATGCTCTCGCCATCGCATTCCTTCTAGACGCAGCACAAGCGTTTTCAATGGCTTGGATGGCGGCGGGCCCGCCAGCAAGAAAGCATGCCCGTTGAAATTGATATCCGGCGGCCTATAAACAGCCATAAATCCCGTCCTGCGAGCAGGTTTTCGGTGACGCCCCACGTCGGGACGTTGCGCACGGGCTTCGCGGCAGCGGGCGGTTTTCAGGGACGACACCATGGCGGGACATTCGCAATTCAAGAACATCATGCATCGCAAAGGCCGTCAGGATGCGGTCAAATCGAAGCTATTCAGCAAGCTCGCCCGCGAAATCACGGTTTCCGCCAAGATGGGCACGCCGGACCCGGCGATGAACCCGCGCTTGCGCGCCGCCATTCTGGCGGCACGCGCCGAAAACATGTCGAAGGACTCGATTGAGCGGGCGATCAAGAAGGCGCAAGGCGGCGATGGCGAAGCCTATGATGAAATCCGCTATGAAGGCTATGGCCCAGGCGGCGTTGCAATCATCGTCGAGGTCTTGACCGACAACCGCAACCGCACGGCTTCCGATGTGCGTTCCTATTTCACCAAGACCGGCGGCAATCTGGCCGAAACCGGAGCCGTCTCCTTCATGTTCGACCACGTTGGCCTTATCGAGTTCGATGCCAAGGTCGCCTCGGCGGAGGCGATGTTGGACGCCGCGATCGAGGCCGGTGCCGACGACGTGGTTTCGAGTGAGCACGGCCACGAGGTATTCGCGTCGCAGGAGAATTTTGTCGAACTCGCCCGTATCTTGGAGGCGAAGTTCGGCGAGCCGCGCAAAGCCGGTTTGGTTTGGAGGCCGCAGAACACCGTGGCAGTCGATGACGACAAGGGCGAAAAACTCCTCAAATTGATGGAGATGCTGAACGAGCACGACGACGTACAGAACGTCTACGCGAATTTCGAGGTGTCGGACGCGTTGATGACAAGGCTCAGCGCTTGAGGCGCGTGCCTCCGAACACCGGCGAACGAATGGCGACATTCCTGCAAGGCAGTTCGTCCGATGGCACAAAACACAACCAAGCCACGCGCAAAAATCGAACTGAAGACTGAACGGCCGCGCCTTCACAAGGTCATCCTCGTGAACGACGATTACACCCCACGCGAATTCGTGGTCGTCGTATTGAAGACGGAATTTCGCATGACCGAGGAGCAAGCCTATCGCGTGATGATGACCGCGCACCGGCGCGGCACCTGCGTGGTCGCCGTCTACGCGCGGGATATTGCCGAATCGAAGGCCACGCGGGCCACCGAATTGGGCCGGAGCAAGGGGTACCCCCTGCTCTTCACGACGAGACCGAGGAATGAGTGAAGGGCTTGGCAACCGCGCGGATCCCGGATTTTCCGCCTTTGTCGTTGCGGGCCGGAATTGGATGGCATAAAGCCCGCTGGCATCTAGGCGGCCACGCCCAAACATTGTATCGGATACGCTCCACGCCTTCGATTCGGCATGACCACGTCCGAAAGGTCGCGAGACTTTTCGGTTGCGGGAGCCAGTAGCGGGATTCCCAGTGAAAGCGATTACCATACTCCTCGTGTGCGTCGTCGGCATTCTCGTCGGCGTGCTCTGGATCGGCTATTCTGCATGCCAAGAAGCGCCGAGCCCCGGCAGCGAGACCCTTGAGACCGCCGCGCAACGTGGCGCGAGCTGCTCGAACTTCGGCGGCGCCTTCAGGGTGGGCTTAACCTCCTTGTGGACCTTTTCCCGCGAGTCGCACGATGAAATCGTGGCGATCGCCGTCGTGCTGATCGCCATTTTTTCGATCGTGATCGGACTTTTCATGGTCGATCTTGCCGCATCGGCAAGCAACACCGCGCGCGAGGTCAAGAACAATTCAGAGAACCAGCTGCGCGCTTATGTGGGTAACCAGGGCGGTAGCGTGGCGCTGAAACAGATCGGGCCGCAAATGTTCCTGGAGGGCGGTGTGGCGCTCAAGAACTTCGGGCAGACCCCGGCATTCGATCATCGGCCGTGGGTACGTATCGAGGTCAAGGAACCGGGGCAGGCGCCGTTCGAGCTTCCGGGCAGCGGCTTTGGGGGAACGGTCGTGAGTCCCGAGGCGGAAGCGACCCTGCCGGTGCGCTGGCCGATATCCGAGGACGACGTCGACGGCATCCGCAAGGAAACGAGACGCATCTTCGTTTGGGGCGGCACCGACTATATCGACACCTTCGGAAAGGCGCGATTCCTCAAGTTTTATATGTGGAACGCGACGCAGGCCGCCGATGCGGTCAGCTGGCCTCTGATCGCGTCCGACAAGCCGGATGAGGCAAACTGACGAGCGCTTTTGCCCCCGTCCACGGCCGTCGCGGCGAAGCAAGACTTCCGTGACCTGACGATGGTTAAGCCGCCGGACGCGGCCTGCCGAGGTGTGCCTGCCGCAAACGGCATTGCGGCAACAAGGCGGCTGGCTTATGCTTGCAGGCATTGAAAACTTCAGCCCTCGCGGAGGTCTTCGACCGCTCTCCGCAAGTGGTTTGGCCTTGCTGGGCTCCCTAAGGAGGATCGTTATGCGGATGCGCACAGCGCTGCTCGTGAGCGCGTGTTTCACTATGGTTGCGGGCATCCATGCTGCGGTGGGTGCTCCCGGGACCGCAGCTTTGACCGGCAAGGTCACCTCGGCCGAAGAAGGCGCGATGGAAGGCGTGCTGGTGACGGCCAAGAAGGCAGGGTCGACCATTGCCGTGACCGTGGTCACCGACAAGGATGGCGTCTACAGCTTCCCCGCATCGCGGCTCGAACCCGGCCAATATTCGCTCCGGATTCGCGCGGTCGGTTATGACCTCGACGGCAATGGTGTCGCGGCGCTTGCGGGCGAAACGCCGACCATGCTCGACCTCAAGCTCAAGAAGACGAGCAACCTCGCGGCGCAGCTCACCAATGCGGAATGGATGCAGAGCATGCCCGGCACGGCCCGCCAGAAAGATGCGCTGCTCAATTGCGTGACCTGCCATACGCTCGACCGCATCGTGCGTTCGACGCACACCCCGGACGAATTCATGCAGGTGCAGGCGCGCATGGCGACCTACGCCAACCAGAGCGTGCCGACCCGGCCGCAGAAGCGGCGCGCCGAGCGGCTGCTCGAAGAGCGGGGCGATTCGCGTCTGAAGGCGCAGGAGGAACGGGCCGAATTTCTCTCGTCGATCAATCTCAGCGAAACGGAAACCTGGGATTACCCGCTCAAGACGATGGCCCGGCCGACCGGCGAGGCGACGCGCGTCATCATTACAGAATACGACCTGCCGCGGCGCGAAATTGAGCCGCACGATGTAATCGTCGGCAAGGATGGCACGGTCTGGTACACGAATTTCGGCGAGCAAAATATCGGCAAGATGGATCCCAAGACCGGTAAGGTCACCCAGATCGCCTTGCCCGAACTGAAGAAGGGCTGGCCGCAAGGCAGCCTCGGCCTGCGCCCGGACAAGGACGGCAATCTCTGGTTCGGCATGATGTACCAGGGCGCCATCGGCAAGTTCGACATCAACGCGCAGAAAGTCGAGATCTTCAGCCTGCCGCCCGAGATGAACAAGGACATGGCGCAGGTCAACATGGTGCGGCCCGAATCCGCCTCGGTTGACGGCAAGGTTTGGTCGCAGAATAACGGGTTCGCCGCCATTCACCGTCTCGATCCGCAGACCGGCAAGATCGAGACCGTCGCGCCGTTCGAAGGGTCCAAGGCGGGCGAGAACCACAACATCTACGACATCGTTCCCGACTCGCAGAACAACCTTTACTTCACCGATTTCGCCCAGCAGCATATCGGCCGTCTCGATGCCAAGAACGGCCATGTGCAGCTGTTCGAGGTGCCGACCAAGGGATCGGCGCCCCGGCGGGGCATGATGGATGCGCAGGACCGCATGTGGTTCGGCGAGTATCGCGGCAACAAGGTCGCGATGTTCGACACCAAGACCGAGAAATTCCACGAATGGGAAATGCCGACCGCGTGGTCTGCTCCTTACGATGTCGCCGTCGACAAGAATGGCGAGGCGTGGACCGGCTCGATGCTGAACGATCGCGTGAGCCGCCTCGACCCGAAGACCGGCAAGTTCGTCGAATATCTGCTACCGCGCGAAACCAACATCCGCCGCGTCTTTGTCGACAATTCCACCACCCCGGTCTCATTCTGGGTCGGCAACAACCACCAGGGTTCGATCGTGAAAGTGGAACCCCTCGACTGAGCCTCGGCTTAAACGCGGACGATAAACTTCGGAGACATCAATGCGCACACGATTGTCATTCCTCGCCGCCGGTGTCGCGGCATGCTGCTTTGCTCTGACAAATGCCGCACTGGCGCAGGCGCCGGCCGCTCTCACCGGCCAAATTTCCTCGGCCAAGGAAGGCGCGATGGAAGGCGTCGTCGTCAGCGCCAAGAAGGCGGGCGGCACCGTCACCATCAGCGTCGTTTCCGACGACAAGGGCCATTACGCCTTCCCCGCCTCGAAACTCGAACCGGGCCAATACGCGATCACGATCCGGGCGGTCGGTTATGAGCTCGACGGCCCGAAGACCGCTGATGTCAAGGCGGGTGCGCCCGCAAGTGCCGATATCAAACTCAAGCCGGTCCATGATCTCTCCAAGCAGCTCACCAATGCCGAGTGGCTGTTGAGCGCGCCGGGCAGCGACAAACAAAAGGAGGCGACGCTCGGCTGCATCAGCTGCCATGACCTCGATCGCATCATCGGCTCGATGCACACCGCGGACGAGTTCATGCAGATTTTCGACCGCATGAGCGGCTATTATCCCGGCAGCACGCCGTCGCGCCCGCAGCGGCTCGTCGGCACGGCTCGCCGCAATGTCGGCCAGGGCCCAGGGGCGCGGGCGCTTGCCGAGTGGTACGCCTCGGTCAATCTGAGCCAGGACGAGACCTGGAACTACCCACTCAAGACGCTGCCGCGTCCGACTGGCCGCGCGACCCACGTGGTCGTCACCGAATACGACCTGCCGCGCAAAGAGATCCAGCCGCACGACGTGATCGTCGACAAGGACGGCGTGGTGTGGTTCTCGCATTTCGGCCAGCTTTATCTTGGCAGCCTCAATCCGAAGACCGGTGAGGTAAAGCAATATGCGGTGCCGCCGATCAAGGCAGGGTTCCCGATCGGCACACTCGATCTCGAAACCACCCGCAGCGGCGACATCTGGCTGTCGATGATGTATCAGGGCGGCGTCGCCCGCTTCGACAAGGCGACCGGCACGTTCCAGACCTGGTCGGTGCCGCAGGAATGGCAGACCGATGCGACGCAACAGGCCTTCGTGTCGCCCAACGCTTCCGATGTCGACGGCAAGGTCTGGGTCAAGAACTCCGATCGCGCGCAAATTCTGCGGCTCGATCCCAAAACCGGGTCATGGGAAAATTTTGGCTCGTTCAAGGATCCCGCAACCGGCAGGACGATCCAGTCTTACGGCATCCCGACCGATCCCGACAACAACCTGTACCTGCTCGACTTTGCCTCGAATGGCGTCGGCAAGCTCGACAAGAGCGGCAAACTGGTCGGCTACTATCCCGGCGAGATTTCCATGTCGCGTCCGCGTCGTGGCCGCGTCGACGATCAGGGTCGCCTCTGGTACGCCGAATATGGCGGCAATGCGATCGGCATGCTCGATCCGAAGACAAATGAGGTCAAGGAATGGAAGCTGCCGCTGGCTTGGGAACAGCCTTATGACGCTGTCCCGGACAAGGACGGCGAGGTCTGGACCGGCTCGATGCTGAGCGATCGCGTGACCCGGCTCGATCCCAAAACCGGGCAGTTCGTCGAATACCTGTTGCCCCACACCACCAATATCCGGCGCGTCTTCGTCGACAATTCGACCACCCCGGTCACGTTCTGGACCGGCAATAATCACGGCGCCTCAATCGTGAAAGTCGAGCCGCTCGACTGACGCCATCTGCGGCGGCGATCGGCCGGTCGCACGACCCTCCCTCGTCTGTGGTCCGCAGGCGAGGGAGTTTGCTGTTTGCTCCCATCCAGAGCGATTGCTGCCCGTTCCGTGGAAGCGAGATTGTCACCCACGCAAGCGCCGGTCCCACCGCCGTAGCCCGGCGCTGAGCGCCGCGTAACTCAAGTCCGCCGATCTGTAGCGCCGCGTAACTCGAGCCGCCGGTCTATAAGTTGTCAAATTTGTTCCCCGGATTTCGCGCCGGCGCCACGGCATTACATTGAAAAGTTGCAGACTTGTCGGACAAGATTATGCTCAATCGCCGCGCACCCGTCGTCGAGCGCAGTCCGCGACGGATGCGTAAAAGGTAACTACGCGGAGGGCGATTCCAAGGTGGCCGGACCCATCTATCGCACAAGCGACGCCAACATTGCGGTGAACGACAATGATCCGAGTCGCGCAACATCTGTCGAAAGCCGATCACCCGCGAGAGTCACCGCGATTTAAGTCAAGGTCGCCCGAAGAAAGTGCATTTTGAAGTTCTCCCGCGGACGTTTAATCGTTTGGTGACCAGGTTTGATTGCCTCAGAAGCCTACACATTGACTTCTCTCAAAAAGATAGGCTGATGCCGGTGGCAAAGATGAAGCTATCTAGATAAAAAGCCTATCCATATATCACAGATAAAAAAGGAAGAGCGCTATGAGCAGAGGCCAAACCATTGCGGGTCTGCTCACAACAATCCAGTGCGCCGCCTGCATCGGCGCGCTGGTTGGTTCGGGTGCGGCGCATGCCACCAGTGACGAGACACGCAACGCGCGGGCACACACCGATTGCGTGCGTGGCAAATTCGCCGATTATTACCTGCAAGGCCGCGGCGGCGATCCGTCCACGGATTATCGCGGCTCGGTTTACAAGCTAAGTCAAGATTACCCGAGCATGCTGCCGCCGATGGAAGACTACCCCTGGCTGCGCATCCCGTTCCGCAACGGCGGACCAGTCGATCCCGCCGCCTATCTCAAGGCGCTGCTCGATTATGGGCTGGAAGGTAATATTCAGGTCGATTTCTACGTCCAGAACAATCCTATGCGTAAGTGGTACGGCATGCCGTGGATGGACTGGAACACCGAAGTCGCCTCGGATTGGCCCGGCACCGACGGGCGCGAATTTGTTCACGGTCTGACGCATGAATTCGACACCGAGGGAAACACCTTCGCCGCATCCCAGGCCGAGTTCGTGGACACTTGGGCACAGGCCTACGTGAACGACCGTTACGCCTTCGGCATCGGACAGGTCTGGTGCCACCCCGACGACCCGCAGCCCGACGCCTTGAATCCGGATCGCACCGCGCTGAACGGCATGGCAGATGGGGCATACGTCATCAAGCTGTTGTTCTCCACCGTGACAGAGGCGGAACTGCCCACCGTGCGCAACGCGTTCGAGTGGGATGCCGACATCTACATCAACAAGAGCCCGCGGTATCGCAACGACGGGCCACTGTCGCGCTACCAGCGCCACCTCGACAAGGTCCGGCTGATCCAGATCGACCTGCAGGTTCGCGACGACCGCAGCCCGACCGGATGGCTGCTGGGCACCTACGGTTATGACGGGCGCGCGCCGGGGGCGACGCCCTGGGCCCGGATGGTCCCGTTGGGATTGCAATGGGGCAACAACCCGACAGTGACCTTTGCCGAGACTTGCCGTGGGCCGAATGGCCCTTGCGACTATAGCCGGCTGACGGAACAGTGGATCAACCTGCAGGCCGTCAAGGATCTCGCAACTCCTCCGTTGAACTTCAACCATCTCGGTTTCGGCGGGCGGCTGGCGGGGCCGGTGGACAACCCGAAAAGCTCGTGCATGGGCTGTCACATGACAGCGGGATTTCCGATGGTCCCGATCCTACCGGATTTCACGCCGAACAGTGGGCTACTTCGGCTCGATTCGCGAGCGCGGCCGGACTTGCAGCAGGGCTTTCGCATGCTTTGGTTCAGCAACCTGCGCGGCGGCACGGTGTTCAGCAATTCGCAGCTCTATTCGGCCGACTACTCGCTACAGTTGGCCATGGGGCTGACCAACTTCGCCTCGTTGCGTTGTGCGAGGGAGGCCGGGCTGCCGCGCCCGGCGCTGTGCGACCAACTGACCACCTGGGGTGCGGCTCAGCGGAAAGCAACCGCTGGGGTTCTGACCTTTGGCAGGCCCGGGCCCGGCGGCGCGCCGGAAGGGCCGCAGTAGCTTCCCACACTTTTGACTTCGCTACGGTTCTTTCGCCAATTCCCGCACAATCCGGCCAGCGCCAACCACGGCGCCTTTCCGGGTCTGAATGCGGCTCGAAGCATCCCTGCCGCGCGATTTCTGGTGCGGGACACAGCGGTCGATACAGGCGAATTCATTCAGCGAGGCTGCAGCCGCGGGCGGGCGGGGATGCCCGGCCTATTTTTCTGCAAGGTTGACCGGCTGGCCCTGAACTTTGTTCCCCAAGTGCAGAATGGGTACCAGGATGAAAGCGAAGGCAGTGAAGGCCGCGGAGACGAGGATCAGCGGGGCGAGATGGCTGGCGAAAAGATGCTCGTAAAGGAATGAGCCGACGACATCGCCAAACGAGGTTGCCAGATTGACGATCGACATCAGGATGGCGAAGGCGAAGCCTTCCGAGCGCGGCGGGCAGTGATCGGCCGCCAGGGTGAGCGTCGCGACCATGGTGACCATTCCCGCGAAGCCATTGCAGAAATAGAGGGTCGCCGCGCTCGCCTCGCTTGTCAGCAGCAGATATGAGAGGGTCGAGATCGTGCCAAGGGCGATGCTCAGATTGAGCAGCCTGCGGGTCGTCAGGCCGCCGAAGAACCTGTGGTAGAGCAGGGCGCCTACGATCCAGCCGGCGGATGAGATCGATCCGAGAATGCCGATATAGGCCTGCGAGAAGCGTAGTTCGTCGGTCAAATGATAGTAGAGCGGGGTCGCGAATCCGGGGCTGAAATAATAAAGGAACAGGAACAGCCCGACGATCCAAAGCTCGCGCGTCCGAAATGCGGTCAAGAGGCTGCGAAATGTCTTCTTCAACTCCTCGACGTTGACCGTGCTCTTCTGCTCCGCGCTCAGGAGGAGGGCGGCGAGGATCACCGCGAACGGCGCCACCGCGACCAGTGCGGCGGCTGCGTGCAACGCGCCTGACGGCGTGAGCCAGGCGATGAGTTGCCCGCCAATCACCGCGGAGATCATCGAGGCGATGTTGAACCACAGCCATTCCTGATTGACGAAAGTGCCGCTGGCCGCGAATTTCTGGCCGTTCTCGACCAGAATGGCCCCGCACAGCGTGCTTGATATCGCCATCGCGTATGCGGTGAGGAGTAGAACAAACACCAGTTGGCCCGGCGCCACGATCTGCGTGGCCGCAAGCAGCGCCACGATCGCGGCAGCGTTCACGATGAGCAGGTAGCTTTTGCGGCGATAGCCGAACAGCGGCAGAAAATCGGAGATCAGGCCGTAAACCGGCTTGATCACCCACGGCAGATTGAACACGGTGAGGTAGGCGGAGATCTGCACCGGGCTCCACCCGTGAACCTCTTTGAGGAAATAATTGAGCGGCTGGGCAATGAGGCCCACGGTCTGTCCAATGCCCTCGGCGACGTAAACCACGGCAAAAAACACCATCAGTCGCCGTATCTGCTCGCGTTCGGCCGGCACGGCGGCGGGCGTGGTGCGAGCGGATGTCACGCGGTCTTGCGCTGTCTCCGTGGGCAGAAGCGAAGCCTGCTCGCTCAATTTTTGGTCCAATTGCGCTCGCTCCGTTCAGGTTTGCGCCGCGTTTCGGTCAATCGTCAGGCCAAGCTGCGACCGCAACTCCGTTCGATGCAGCCCGTTCCGATCTTGATGCGTGTCGAGCCGCCGGCCCTGCCTACGGGAAGAGGAACGCGCAACGCAAGGATCAGGCTCCCCGGGGGCGCCGGCATGCCGCGGCGCCTCAACGCGTCATCGCCCAGAACTTTGCACCACCTGCGCAATGATGCTGCACAGCAACAGCGGCGCGGCGTCCCAGCACAACGGCGCCGGCGTTGGGGCTGGCAATGCCCGTCTTCCGTAGACGAATAGAGACCGACAATTGCCATGCGCAAAAGGAGAGCGTGACCGCAGGGATATGGTACGGTGAACGGCCCCGATCGCCCGAAAGATCCCCCATGTGCATCCGCGCTTCATCGTCCCTCGCCCTCATATCGGCCGTCGCCTATGCGTTTTGCCGTACCGCGGTGCCCGGGCCGGCTTCTGCCGACGAAGGTATGTGGACTTTCAACGACTTCCCTGCGGACCGTGTCGAAAAAGCCTACGGCTTCCGCCCCGACCAGGCTTGGCTCGATCACGTTCGCCTATCATCGCTGCGGCTCGCGCGGGGCTGTTCCGCAAGCTTCGTCTCGGCCTCCGGCCTGGTCCAGACCAACCATCATTGCGCACAGGGCTGCATCCAGCAGCTTTCGACCGCCGGCGCCGACCTGATCACGACGGGTTTCTATGCCAAGGAGGCGAGAGACGAGCGCAAGTGCCCGGATGTCGAGGTCAACCAACTCACCAGCATCACCGATGTCACCAGCAGGGTCACGGCCGCAATCGCCGGCAAGGAAGGACAGTCGCTTGCCGATGCGAAGAAGGCGGTCGAAGCGGCAATCGCGCGCGAATGTTCGGGCGGCGACAGCAATATCCGATGCGATGTCGTCGACCTGTATCACGGCGGCATCTACAATCTCTACCGCTACCGGCGCTATCAGGATGTTCGGCTCGTCTTCGCCCCGGAAATGGCGATCGCGTTCTTTGGCGGCGACCCCGACAATTTCGAATTCCCCCGTTACGACCTCGACGTGACCTATCTTCGCGTCTATGTCGACGACCATCCGCTCGACAGCTCGGCAAACTACCTGCGCTACGCCAGAGCGGACGTGCGGCCGGGCGAGCTGACCTTTACGTCCGGCCATCCCGGGCGCACCAATCGCCTCGACACCGTCGCCGAACTCGAATTCGAGCGTGACGTGAGCCTGCCACGCACCTTGTTCGACAATTCCGAGCTGCGCGGCGTGCTCACGGAGTTCTCCACGCGCGGCCCCGAACAGGCGCGCATCGCCAAAGGGATGCTGTTCGGCATCGAAAATTCGCTCAAGGCCCGCAAGGGGCGATTTGCTGCGCTTGTGGATCCTGCCATTATCACGGCGCGCCGTGCCTCCGAGCAGGAGCTGCGGAGCAAGGTTGGGGCCGATCCGAAACTGAACGCGGAAACCCGGCCGGCCTGGGATAATATCCGCGACGCACTCGACACCTACCGCGGCATGCGCGACCGCTACGCCTTCACCGAAGGCGGCCAGGGTTTTCGGTCCCGGCTTTATGGTTTCGCAAAGACGCTGGTTCGACGCGCGGCCGAGGTGCAAAAGCCCGACGAATCCCGATTGCCGGAATACACCAACGCCAATTTCCCGATCCAGCGGCAGGCGATCCTGTCGTCGGCGCCCATCTATCCCGAGCTTGAGAAGCTTACGCTCACATTCTCGCTCACCAAGCTGCGCGAGGCGCTTGGTCCTGATGACCCTTTCGTCCACAGGGTCTTGGGCAACAAATCGCCTGCGGCGCTTGCCGCCGATCTCGTCGAGGGTACCGGGCTTGCCGACGCGAAGCTGCGCGCGCGTTTACTGGATGAGGAGACCCCCGCCATTGCCGTGTCGCGCGATCCGATGATCGCGCTGGTACGCGACATCGATCCGGAATTGCGGGACACCCGGCGCCATTTCGAGGACGACGTTGCAGCGCGGCTCACCAGGAATTCCGGGCTGATCGCCAACGCCATGTTCAAGATCTACGGCACCTCGGCCTATCCTGACGCGACCTTCACGCTGCGCTTGTCCTATGGCGCGGTCAAAGGATTTCCGCAGAGAGGCCGCGAGGTCGATCCGATCACAAACTTTGGCGGCGCCTTTGCTCGCGCGACCGGGGCCGATCCGTTCCGCTTGCCGGACAGTTGGACCGCCGCCAAGGGCGCCCTCGACATGGGCCAGCCTTTCGACATCGCGACCGACAACGACATTATCGGCGGCAATTCCGGTTCACCGGTCATCAACAAAGCGGGTGAAGTGGTCGGCCTGATCTTCGACGGCAACATCCTCTCATTGGGAGGCGAGTTCGGTTTCGACGATGAGCATAACCGCGCCGTTGCGGTCGCCGTCGGCGCGTTGCGCGCGGCGCTTGCCAGAATCTATCACGCGGACCGAATCGTCACTGAACTCGGCGAATGAGTTTGATGGGCACGCCTTATATTGGCTGTTTCGCCCCGACCCAGGCAACAGGCTGTCGCGATTGTATCCTGGATGAGCGCCGGCCGCGGTTTGGCCTGATCGGACGCACAGTGCCGGCGCGAAATCGGGGATCAGAATCGCGAATGGAGACGGCGACGACGATGAAATCGGCGCCGTCTCCATGATGTTCAGCCAGCGTCAGTTCGGAATCGGCCCTCGTCTGTCCCCGCCGCGCCGGCGACAACGCGGGTCATCGGCACGGCCAGCGTCGCCCGACGCAGCCGCTGCCGCGGCGTCCCGGCAGGCCTGTCGCTGCGCGCGGAAGGCGTCCTGGGAGCGGTTCGAGCCGCCATCCGTGAAGATCAGCGATTGCTGGAAGCGGATGGTATCGGCAGCGCCGGCCTCGCCACCGGGGCGCGCGGTGCCTTCAATTTCGTAGAGCTTGCCATTGTAGTAGAACACCGCTGCCGTCGAGTGGCTGCCGTCCGCGCCCGTAATGCTGAACTGGCGGCCAAAAATCCGATTGATCCGGGCAGCAATATCGACCTTGACCTCGCCGCCCTGAGCAAGGGCCTTGATGGCCCCATCGATGACAGGCCCTTCTTCCAGGTTCGGGTCCCCGAGGTCCGCCACCATCATCTTGAATACGCCGCCATTCTCAGAAACCGAATACAGCTGCGCTTCGACAGTGCGGCCGTCGGGAGCAACGTAAGGCATGGTTGCGACCGTCGGCTCGGCCGGGAACGACACTTTGAAACCGGGATAGACATATTCCGTCCAGCTTTGCGCCGCAGCCGGGCTGCTCGCGAGCAAGGCGGCAAGAACGTAGGCAGTTGCGCGCATTTTGTTTCCTTTCAGGCAATTGACCCGACGCGATCGTAGCGACCTCGACAGCCGGGGGCCGGCGGCTCAGTGAAAGAGCCGAGCCATCGCTCGTGGTGATACCGACGTTACCGTCAGCAAAAAAGCTATCGGCGCGAACATTGCGCAGCAATGAACGCCGCATTACCGTTTGGCTAGCAATTCAGCGGCATACGCAGCCGAAGATCGCGATCGGTGTGGCATACCCGGCGGTGCCGGTAACCAAGTGGACCACACTATGCTTTTGATGTGGCGAGGGGAATTCCATTCGCTCGACGGAATATGCTAGCGTTCTGACTCCAATAGCTGGTCCCCTTCTTCGTCACGCCTCGCTTTAGGCAGGGCATCCAGCAACCCCTTGAGTGGCACTTGAAAACAATACTTTCACTCTCGACACCCCGTGGCTACCGGATCGGCCGGTCCAGGGGCACCCCATCGTTTGGCCGCCTCCGCGTATGACTTGTTCGATCGTCATTTGAAACGGCCAAACGATGGGAACCCCGCCCCCGGGCGATGACAATGAAAGAGGATCAAGGCGTTAAAGACGGAACACTAGTGTTTTCACCGCTCCCCTTGCGCGGGAGGAACGACACGCCGGCGTCGCAATGCGCGGCGAACGCGACGAGGGCCGCTCTTACAGCGTTGGCATGAAAGGACTGAACATGGAAGCGAACGAAACAAGGCGTGGCATTGCAACGCTCAAACGCCGGAGCCTTCCCCTCGGGACATCCGTATTTCTGGTCCTCGCCATGGCGGCGGGTTTCACGACGTGGCATTACGGACCCGTGAGTTCTTCCGCATTGGCAGCCGAAGAGGCGAAGCCGGGGGAGCCGCCTGCCGAGCCGTTGGAGTTCGGCGAATTCCTGTCCCGGCCCGAAGCGCTGACCAATGTTCCGGTGAACGACATCGCAAGGTCGCTGCGCCTGAACGCCATCGCGATGATTAGCGGCAAGGAGGTCTACGAAAAGCATTGTGCCGGCTGCCACGGCCTGGATCTCAAAGGCAGCAAGGAAATGCATGCCCCGAACCTGACCGACCAGTTCTGGATGTTTTCCGGCGATGATCTGCCTTCGGGAGGCATGATGAAGTATCCGTCCGACGTGGAGTATACGATCAAGTACGGCATTCGTTCCGGTAACGAGAATGCGCGCGGCAATGAAGCCGACATGCTCGCTTTCAATCCACGCTATCGGAATACCGACGATCTGCAGGAGTTCGGTAATAAGGAATTTCTCAACGCCGACGAGATCGCCGATGTCGCTGAGTACGTTCTCAAGCTCAGCAGTCAACAGTTCGACGCCGCCAAGGCGTCCCGAGGCGATGTGCTTTTCCATGACAACGCGAGGGGCAATTGCTTCGACTGTCATATGGACGAGGGCACCGGCAATGACGCCATCGGGTCGGCGAACCTGACGCAAAAGGACCTGTTCCTGTACGGCTCGGATCGCGCCACAATCATCGAGACGATCACGAAAGGGCGCCACGGCGTGATGCCGGCATTCGAGGGCGTGCTGTCACCGGGCGAACTCAAGGCGGTGTCGATCTACGTCTTCTCGTATTACCGGCCCTGACGAAACTTCGATCAGATGCGGCTCGGGGGCACCCGCACCCCGCGATGGGGAGGCGAGGACCGCCCGCAATCTGCAAGGAAGAGATCCCGGGGTTTGCTAGCCTTTCGCGGCGGCGCCCCCGGGCAACAGCGGTCTCAGTGGAAACTAGGAGTAAATCTGATTTCGTGGGATAAATCGCACATCGACTAAACGGAGCAGCGGGGACACGAATGTCTGCGGGCGCCGATTTTCCTGCCGTTCCGATGACCAGGGATCCTGCTGTTCCGATGACCAGGGAGGAGAAGTTCGTCATTCTCGCCTCCTCACTTGGTACCGTTTTCGAATGGTACGACTTTTATCTCTACGCCGTCCTGGCGCCATTCTTCGCCGGACTGTTCTTTCCGCCCGGCAATGACACGGCGGCGCTTCTTTCCGCCCTTGCCACCTACGCCGCCGGATTTTTGGTGCGTCCTTTCGGTGCCATTGTCTTCGGCCGCATTGGCGACCTCGTCGGCCGCAAATACACCTTCCTGATCACCATCATGGTGATGGGCACCTCGACCTTTCTGGTTGGCTTTCTCCCGACCTTTGCTGCAATCGGCTGGACCGCTCCTGCGCTTCTCGTGGCCTTGCGGCTTTTGCAGGGCGTTGCAGTCGGTGGTGAGTATGGCGGCGCCGCAACCTATGTTGCCGAACATGCACGCCCGAACCAACGCGGCTACGCCACGAGCTTCATCCAGACGACCGCGACGCTCGGACTTGTGTCCGCCCTGATGATCATCATGCTGTGCCGTGAAGTCATGGATCAGGCTTCGTTTTCAGCTTGGGGCTGGCGGATTCCGTTCATCGTTTCGGTGATCCTCCTCGCATTTTCGGTGTACATCAGGATGCGGCTGAACGAGACGCCGATCTTCCGCAAGATGAAGGAGGAGGGAAGCGGGTCATCCGCGCCGTTCACGGAAAGCTTTCTGCGTTACCCGAACAATAAATATGTGTTGCTCGCCTTGCTGGGTGCCTGTGCGGGCGGCAGCACCATCTTCTATGCCAGTCAGTTTTACGCGCTGTTCTTCCTCACGATTACCTTGAAGATGAGTTATCTCTCCGCCTACACGATGATCCTCATCCAGTTGATCATCGGAACACCCTGCTTCGTATTGTTCGGCTGGCTTTCGGATCGGTTCGGTCGCCTGAGAATGATGCTGCTCGGTTGCCTCGTCGCTGCGCTGACCTATTTTCCGCTGTTTGCCGCACTCACCCACTACGTCAATCCGCAGCTCGAGGCCTTCACGCGCAATAACCCGATCATACTGACCGTGGCCCCCTCGACTTGCAGGATTCATATCTTCGTGACGGCATTCACCAAGTTCTCGCCCTGCGATCGCGCCACCGACTTCGTGACCAAATTGGGGGTCTCCTTCAAGCGCGAGAGCGCGGCAGCCGGCGCGGACAACGTCGCTCTGGCGATCGGCACGACAAAGATCGAAGGATACGATCCCGAGACGTGGAACCAAGCGTTCCTCGTTGCCGGATATCCCAACCTGCAGAAGGACAAGGATGGCAAAATCGTCGGCAAAGCCGCCGATCCCGGCAGCACCAACTGGTTCATGGCCGAAGTCGTGCTGACGGTGATGATGGTCTACGTGGCCGTCACTTACGGTCCGCTCGCGGCATTTCTCGTTAAACTTTTCCCGACCCGCATTCGCTACACGTCATTGTCGCTGCCCTATCACATAGGTGCCGGATGGTTCGGCGGCATGATGCCCTTCGTCGCCACGGCGCTCGTCGCCGTCTCCGGGGATATCTATTTCGGCCTCTGGTATCCCATCTTGTTTGCGGCGATGACGGCGCTCGTCGGAGCGCTTTTCCTGCACGACACCAGGACCGTCGATATTGCGAGCGGATCCGGCGTCGAGGCGGCGGTGATCCGCGCCTAAGCTAAGGCCTTGTTCGGAAACAAGCGCCTCAAGCAATGTCACCACCCGCCAAAAGCGGATTGTCCGGTAACCACCGGATTTTCAATGATGCACAGCGCTTCGCCGCGGGTTACTGGATGCCCGCTTTCGCGGGGCATGACATTTGGAGCTCCCTTATTCGCGGACGGTGCCCAAGAACCACGGCGATTCCGCCGCGTTCGGTTCGCTTGGCAGCCGGTTGGCAGAGCCGCGGTGCGGGTGTTAAGCTACTTTGCGAGGCTTCTAATCTGGCCTCCGCCCAAGGTTCAGGTGACGATCAGGGAGGGTCAACCGTGAAAAAACTCTTTGTTGCAATGCTCGTGCTTCCGCTCGTCCCAGCGGCGGCGTCCGCTCAGACCGGCGATGCCGCAGCGGGAAAGGCATATTGGGACAGGGTTGCTCCCGCCGCGACGGATTGCAAAAACTGCCACGGCGGCACTGGCGAAGGTGGCTTCGGCCCCGATCTCGCCGGGCGCGGCCTGAGCGCCGCGCAGGTTTTGCGAGCGGCTCGTCAGCCCTGGGGCATCATGCCGGCCTTTGTCGCAAGCCAGGTCAGTGAGCAGGATGCTGCCAATCTGGCCGCTTATTTCGCTTCCATGCCCAAGCCGGCAGAGCCTGGCAAATGGCGGGTCGAGGTGCCGAACGGCGCGCCTCCCGCGCAGGCGGAAATGATCAATGTCGGCTGCGGGCAGTGCCATGGCGCCGCTCTGAACGGGCCACGCGCGAACATGGGGGCCGTGAACGGCGATTTCGATTATTTCGAGAACCTCGTCTACAATCACACGACGGCGATGCCGCAGCACCGCGCCTCGCTGGGTCAGAACGCGACCAATCTCGACATGGGCAACTTCAACCGGGCTCGCGTCACGCCCGCTACGCTTCGTCAGATCTATTTCTGGATGCGCGACGATATCGGCTTCCGCGTCCCGCTCGCCGGCCAGCTCAGCCGGGGCGAGAATGGCCCGACCGGCACGACCTACACCCTCACCGTCACCAATGGCGGTCTTCAGGGCAAGGGCCTCATCGCCGAGGGTGTGACGGTGATGCTGCAAATCCCGAATGGCAACAGCGTGGTCGCTGCGACCGGCAATGGCTATCAGGGCGTTCATCAGGACGAAAAGACCAAGGCGATGGTCGCCGAATGGAAGGTGCCGCGCAGCGCGCCCAAGGATCAGGAGCGCTTCACCATTACGCTCGCGCAGGCGGCCACGACCAATGGCAATCTGCGCGGCTCCATCACATGGGCAAAGCCGGGTCCGAAATCGGGTCCGAACGGCGACGTGGCCAATATCGCCGCCGCCCCGCTCTAATCGGGATGGCATCCGGCGGGACCGTTTGATCGGCCCCGCGGCCGGAAACATGTGCATGGTCCGCTGAGCGGACCATGCTTTTGTCAGACGCAGCGCTTGCGCCTCACCGATAAGATTTCGCGGAGATCACCGTCATATCCATTTGATCAAGGTCACCCCGCGATCAGGGTCCGGCTCGCGCACGTCGCTGATTCAAAAGGGTCGAGATCGATGCGTACATTGATGAAGGTTCAGCTTCCCACCGAATCCGGGAATCGCGCCTTGAAAGATGGTTCGCTGCCGAACATCATCAGAAAGACCTTGGAAACGATAAGCGCCGAGGCGGCCTATTTCACGACGATCGAGGGACATCGAACCATGCTTGCGGTGTTCGATCTCAAGGCCGTCACGGATATCCCCCGAATCGCCGAACCGCTGTTCATGGGCCTCGATGCCAAGGTCGAATTCATGCCCTGCATGAACGCGGACGATCTGCGGACGGGGCTCTCGAGCCTGCCCTGAGGGCGGGTGACCTTCATCGGCGGCTGATCGAAGACAGGATCACGCCTCGGCGCCGCGGGGCGCCAAGGCGTTAGCGCATGATCCCGTAAAGTTGCAGACTTTTCGGACAAGATCATGCGCAAAATCAACACGCATCCGTCGTCGAGCACAGTCCGCGACGGGTGCGCAGAACACAATCGAGCGGGAGGCGATTCAACCTGAACGCATCCCGCTCTAGTCCGCTTTGGCTCCGGTGAATTTGACCACCTTCGCCCATTTCGCCGTTTCCGCCGCAATCAATGTGCGGAAATCGTCGGGCGACCCGGCCAACAGCATGACGCCGAGGTCGGACAGCCGTGCCTGTAACTTGGGGTCGCGGAGACCGGCGTTGATCTCGCGGTTGAGCCGATCGATGATCTCCTGTGGCGTGCCCTGCGGCGCACCAATCCCGTTCAGCGCGCTGGCCTCGTAGCCGGGCACGAATTCGCCGACAGTCGGAATGCCGGGCAGCGCCTCTGAGCGCTCGGCAGTGGTCACCGCGAGCGCGCGAAGCTTGCCCGCCCGGATGTAGCCGAGCGAGACGGCCGTGGTGTCGAACATGACCTGCACCTGACCGGCGATCAGGTCGGTGATCGCCTGCGCTGCCCCGCGATAGGGCACGTGTACCATGTCAATGCCGGCCATCATCTTGAATAACTCGCCGGACATATGCGGAGAGGTCCCGTTGCCGCCCGACGCCATGTTGATGCGTCCCGGATGCGATTTCGCATAGGCGATGAACTCGGGAACGGTTTGCGGCGGCACGGCGGGATTGATTTCCATCACCAGCACGCCGCGGCCGATGCTGGCGACTGGCGCGATGTCACGAATGAAATTGTAGCTGAGCTTGTCGTAGAGCGAGGCATTGATCATGTTGCTGGTCGTGACGAGCAGCAGCGTGTAGCCGTCGGGCAGTGCCCGCACCACCGCCTCGGTCCCGAGATTTCCGCCCGCGCCGGGCCGGTTCTCGACCAGGAACTGCTGGCCCAGTCGCTCCGACAGCCACTGGCCCATCAGGCGGGCGAGAAAATCGACCGTGGTCCCTGCGGCATTGGCGGCGACAATGCGCACCGGTCGGGTCGGATAATCGAGAGCGGCGGCTCCGCCGGCTGAGAGCAGATGAACTGACACCGCCGCCAGGACAGCGATTGCCGTCGCACGGACGAATTTCATTTCACCGCTCCCGAATGGGATCGCCCACGCGCCGGCACGTTGGAAGGGATGCGTCCAATTTGAAACGCTCCCGCGCGTTTTTTTGATCTTGCGCATGACCTTGTCCGAAAAGTCTGCAACTTTTCAGGATCATGCGCTAGACGGAACCGGACCGAAATCACGGCGTCCATCCGCATCAGTATTTCGCGGCCGGAGCGGAGGCGTTCAGCTTGGAACGCATCCCGCTCGGTTCTCTGTTTTGCGCATCCGCGCGGACTGCGCGCGATGACGGATGCGGGTGATTTTGCGCGTAATCGTGTCCGAAAAGTCTGCAACTTTTCAGGATCATGCGCTAGAAATCCGTGCAATGGCTCCGGGATGCATGCGACCGCAGCCTCGTGAGGCAAAGCGGCGTTAAACGCGCGCGAGGCGAGGTCGATGATCATCGATTTTCACGTTCACGTTCTGCCGCCCGAAGACATGCCGGCGTTTACGGGGACGGGGTTTCACCGCAACATCGGCGCGGTGCGGAGCGGCCGGCCTCCCACCACGATCGAGAACGCACTCGAAGCCGCAAAGATCGGCGGCGTCGACATCACGGTGATCTCCAACCCAATTCACAATCTGCGTGACATGGACCGCGCGCAGCAATTGGAGCGATGCCGGCGCCAGAACCGTTTCCATGCCGAACAGCAGGCGAAATATCCCTCGATCGTCGGCATGGCCTCGATTGTGCCGTATGGCGGCGACCCGTTCCTGCGCGAATTCGAGCGCGCCGTCAAAGCGGATGGCCTCAAGGGCGCCTGGATCATGTCCAGCCTCCAGGGCAGCTATCCCGACGACGACGACGCGATGCCATTCTTTGCGCTCGCGACCGAGCTCGACGTCCCGGTGGTGATCCATCCGCCGTCGGTGGGCTTCGGCGAGGAGCGCATGCGCGACTACCGGCTGGCCTCAAGCATCGGGCGCCCGATGGACGGGGCGCTCGCCATCGCGCGCCTGATCGTGCGCGGCGTATTCGAAAAGTTCCCGACGCTCAAGCTCGTGGGCACCCACCTCGGCGGCGGCATCTGCGAAATGATCGGTCGCATGGACTATGCTTATCGCCTGCAGGACGAGGCTTATTTTCTCGGCTCTTACGAGCCGATGCTGATCAAGCATCCGCCCAGCCATTACCTCAAAATGATGTATCTGGAATCGACCTGCTACCATCCACCGGGCGCGCGCTGCGCCATCGATACGGTTGGAGTCGACCATTTTATCTTCGGGACCGATTCTCCGCCGCTCTTCGTGCTCAAGCGCGAAGGCGTCGATCTCATCAACAAGCTCGGACTTACGTCGGAGGAAAAGGACAAGGTTTATTATCAGAACGCAAAGCGGCTGCTGAAGCTCTGAAATCCAGGAACGGGCACCCCACGAGCACGCTACCAAATTATCCCCGGACTTCGCTGCGCTCAGCCCGGGCAACGAAACCACGCGGAATCCAGGTGCCAGGCGCCGCAGGGCGTGCTGTCAAATGGTCACGGACTTTGCCGCACTCGACCAAATCGCTTACCAAAAATATGCGAGCTGGAGGTATTTCGCATGTGCCATCGCTGCAACGAAAACGAAGGGTACGATCATAAGTTTCTCGCACGCCGCCATTTTCTGACACTGGCTGGAACTGCAGCTTTTGGAGTTATAACGATGGATTCGAGCTTCGCCGCGCCGCCAAAAGCCCCGCCTAAACCCGAAAACGTGCTTTCTCCCGATGCGGCGCTTGATCGGTTGATCCAGGGAAATCAGCGTTACGTCCAGGGCGTCGCGAAGCGCCACGATTTCAAGCGCGAGCGAGAGCCGTTGACCAAGGGACAGAATCCCTATGCGTGCATCCTAAGTTGCGCCAATTCCCGTGTCGCCCCTGAATATGCATTCGATGCAGGGCGCGGCGACCTGTTCGTTTGCCGCGTGGCGGGCAATTTCATCAATGACGATGTCATCGCAAGCTTCGAATACGCCGTCTCGGTTCTCAACACCCCCCTTGTCATGGTTCTCGGCCACGAGTCGTGCGGCGCCGTTGCCGCAGCCATAAACTCGATCACGAATGGCACCACTCTCCCCGGGCATTTGCCGTCGCTTGTCACTGCCCTTGCTTCGGCCGTCAAGGCAGCCGCCGATCAATCCGGCGATAAACTCAACAATGCTATCAGAGAAAACGTTATCCTCACCGTTGAAGGGATCAAGGCGGCGACGCCGATTTTGAGCAAGGCCGTGGACGACAAAAAGCTCCGCGTGGTCGGCGCCGTCTATCATCTTGGCGACGGACGCGTCGGGTTGGTGAGTTAGCGCATGATCCCGCAAAGTTGCAGACTTTTCGGACAGGATCACCTGAACGCATCCCACTCTAAATCGCAGGTAGCGCGGGGGGGCGCCGCGAGTGAGCGCCATCCACAATTCGACCAATCACATGTCACGGCGCGAATCCAGGAACGAAGCGCGACGCCATTACCTCGGAAAATTCCCCCGGTTTTCGCTCTGCTCAGGCCAGGCTACTTGTGATTACCGCTCTCCCTTCCAGGGCCGGCGCCGCCCGTCCCGGATGTGAACGAGCCAGACCTCGGTTGCCTCCACTGTCCAGTAAATCGGGTACGGATAGCGCCCAGCTGGAAGCACCCGCACCAGGTCGATCTCGCTCGGGCGTCCGCTCTGAGGAAATTCGCCGATCAGTCCAATCGTATTTTGAAGCGCGCGCTTGACGCTCCGCGCAGCGCCCGGATTCCGCTCATCGATGTACTGGAGAATCGATTGCAAGTCGCTACGCGCCCGTGGCGTATAGCGAATCCTCACAGACGGTGTCGCTTCCAAAGCGCCTCTATCTCGCTCTCCGGCACAAACTCGCCATGATGGGCTTGGGCGAGTCCTTCCGCGATCGCGTCCCGCGCATCATCGTCGAGGGCGAGCGGCTTTTCCTCTGCCATCAATAGAACGGCGATGGCGCCGTATCCTGGTCCTCGGCGGACAGCTCCCGTATTTTTTCGATCGCCTTCTCAAGCAATTTGGTCATTTGCGGCATTACCATACGCCTTCCATTTTCTGAATAATCCCTGCGCTACTGCGCCTTGATGTGGGCCCGCTCGATCACGCCTTTCCACAATGGTACCTCGCGCGCGATACGGGCACGAAATTCGTCGGCACCGACGCCGGTCGCACGAAAGCCGACATGCAGCAGGTTGGCCCGAATCTCTGGCCGGTGCATGACTTCGACAAAAGCGCCCGAAAGCCGCGCAGCGACATCCTTCGGAACGCCGGCTGGCACAAGGATGCCCTGCCACGTCTCTGCCGTCGCTGCCGGAACCCCGGATTCGGCCATGGTCGGGACCTGGGGCAATTCCGGCCATCGTTCGCCGCTCGTCACCGCAAGGCCCTTAAGCAGGCCCGACGCGATCAACGGACTGGCGTCGCTGATCGACATCGCGGCTATCTCGACGGTATGGCTCAAGATCGCCTGGGCCGCTTGCGCTCCGCCGGGATAAACGACGTGAACGATGTCGATCCCGCGGTCGAGCTTGAGCAGTTCCATCGCCAGATGTGGCAGCGTGCCGACGCCGGGCGTGGCGTAGTTGAGCGTCCCCGGTTTTTCGCGCGCCCGTTCGATCAATTCGGCAAGATTGTTGATCCCGAGGTCGGGCCGCACCGTCACCATGATTGGGAAGGCGGAAATCTCGGCAATCGGCTCGAAGTCGCGGAATGGATCGTAGGGCACCTTGGCATAGAGGCTCGGATTGACCGCGAAGCCGGACGCCGCCATCAGCAGCGTGTAGCCGTCGGGACGCGCGTGCGCCACCGCTCCGAAGCCGATATTGCCGCCGGCGCCGCCGCGGTTTTCGATCACGACCGGCTGGCCCAATGCTTCGCCGAGCGGCCCCTGGATCACCCGAACCACGACATCATTGGCGCCCCCGGGCGGGAACGGCACCAGAATGGTGATCGGCCGCTCCGGATAAGCGGCTGCGGCGGTTCCGGTGAGCGCCCCCAATGCGGCCCAGCCCGCCACGTAAAAGATTGCCGCCTGCGCAAGGGAACGCCAAAGCGGCCGACGCGCCCCTGGTGGGTGCCTTCGTGCCATTGCCATAATGATCAGACGCTCCCGTCGCCGCGCATTGGTTTCAACAGGCATGCGCATTGCCGGTTGTGGGCCAATTCCGCGGTCACGATCAACTGGCGTTGTCTGCGGCGTTTTCGCGGCGAGCTGATTCATCGTCTCCTTGGTGTCGCCGATTGCGGCAGCCTGTTGTGCCGCCGAGTCATTGATGGGGCTTCGCCAAAGGGTTGCCGCCGATGCAGCCGCTCCAGGTATCCGGGATCACACGCGGTCTTTGGACCTATATTTTTTCATTTATGCGCGTTACCAAAAATCTTTATGACATTCCTATAAGTCTGGCCTCGACCCCCTCTCGAATTCCTATGCGACAAGTGGCAATTCAGAGCTGCACGCACGTAAGCAGGATATCACCCGCTGCACACTCTCCATCCTGTTGCCGATGATCGTTCCGCGGTCACCGGCGGCACGCAGGTGCTGTCCGACTGGATCCGGGTGCGGATCACCGCTGCGCCCGGGTCGACTTCCTGGACCGCACGATCAAGCTGGTCGATGGCGCCGAGCGGCAGAAAACTCCGAATGAGATCGGGCTCAACACTCTGCTCGTTGGACTGACCATCATCTTCGTGTTCGTGACCGCAACCATGCCCAGCTACGCCACCTATGCCGGCGGCATAGTTTCCGTCGTCTTATGGGTCGCGTTGTTCGTTACTCTTATTCCGGCAACGATCGACGCGCTGCCGTCTGCCATCGGCCTTGGCCCAACTAGCCAGGCTCTGATCGCCCGCGTTACCCGCATATCTCGCCGCAAGCGGCGTTGTTCCAGGTGCCGCGTATTGCGAAGGTTCGAAACTTGGCGGAAGATCGCGTTCGCGAGCTCGTTGCTCAGAGCGGGATGCGTTCAGGTTGAATTGCCTCCCGCTCAATTCACTTGGCCTTTGCGCATGATCTCGTCCGAAAAGTCTGCAACTTTACGGGATCATGCTCTAGAACACGGAAAGCCGCTTCCTTGGCCTGCTTGGCGAGCCACGCATCAATGTGCTTGCACTGAATTTGGCACTCGATCGAAGGGCGACTCGCTAATTTGCTGATTTGCGGCGTCCGCCTTCGCCAACGAAGCTGATGTCATGGCAGATTCCCGGCGCAATGCGGAACAGCGGCCCTCGCCGGAGGCCTTGCTGGAAGCCGCGAGACGGGAAGAGGGCCGAATCGGCAAACTTA
The DNA here is from genome assembly GCA_963844635.1 of uncultured Alphaproteobacteria bacterium. Lineage (GTDB taxonomy): Bacteria > Pseudomonadota > Alphaproteobacteria > Rhizobiales > Xanthobacteraceae > JAJPKK01. Next base: position 97,506 of record CAWJPD010000002.1, on the reverse strand, counting down.
GGATTTTTGTCGGGGCCGCACCTGGGGTCGGCAAGACCTACGAAATGCTCCAGCAAGCGCGCGCCAGAAAGCGCGACGGATACGATGTGATCGCAGGTATCGTGGAAACCCACCGCCGGCGCGAGACCGAAGCGCTCCTGGAAGACCTCGAAATCATCCCGCGCCGGCGCATCGAGTATAAGGGCCAGTTGCTGGAGGAAATGGACCTCGATGCTGTTATTGCCCGCAACCCGCAGATCGTGCTTGTCGACGAGCTTGCCCATACCAACGCGGCAGGTAGCAGACATCCCAAGCGCTATCTCGATGTCAAGGAGCTATTGAGCCGCGGCATCGAGGTTTATACGACCGTCAACATTCAGCACATCGAAAGTCTCAACGACGTGGTTGCGCAGATCACGCATGTGCGCGTCCGGGAGACCGTGCCCGACAGTGTTTTCGATAGCGCCGACGCCGTCGAATTGGTCGATCTCACGCCCGACGATTTGATCCAGCGCCTCAAGGAAGGGAAGGTTTACGTCCCGAAGCAGGCTGAGCGCGCATTACAGCATTTTTTTTCGCCCGCCAATCTGACGGCCCTCCGTGAACTTGCACTTCGGCGTACCGCGGACCGCGTTGATGAACAATTGCTCACTCAAATGCAGGCCGGCGCGATCCCAGGGCCCTGGGCAGCGGGCGAGCGCATCCTTGTTTGCGTCAGCGAGGACCCGCGAGCGGCGGGGTTGGTGCGCTATGCAAAGCGATTGGCCGATCGGCTTCACGGTCCGTGGACGGCGCTCTACATCGAGGGGCGCCGCAGCCTCCAGCTCAGCGAAGAAGAGCGCGACCGGATCGCCGATACGTTGCGTCTAGCCGAGTCCCTTGGCGGCGAAGCTGTCACAATTCCCAGCGCGGAGCGGCGCATTGCCGACGACGTGATCGGCTATGCCCAAGCTCATAACGTCACCCAGATCATTATCGGCAAGTCCACGAGATCGCGGTGGTTCGAGATCCTGCATGGCTCGGTCGTGCACGATCTGGTACGGCGATCCGGCAACATCAGTGTCCATGTCATCGCCGGTGACGAGCTTGCCGGTGAGCCGATCCCGAAAAAGACCGTGCGTACTGCCGAGGCGGAACTCGATCCGCGGCCCTACCTGCTGTCGCTTGTCGCTGTCGCTGTTGCTCTGGCGATTGGTTTGGCGATTCAACCGTGGCTGGGGATCGAGAACATCGATCTCGTATTCCTGACCGCCATTGTCGGCGTCGCGGTCCGCTTCGGCTTGTGGCCGTCGCTCCTCGCCAGCGTAGCCGCGTCGCTTTGCTATAACTTCTTCTTTCTGCCACCGGTCTACACGTTTACCATTGCCGACCCTACCAATGTCGTGGCGTTTTTTTTCTTCACCGTAATGGCGGTGATCGTCTCCAACGTCGCTGCACGGGTGCGCACGCAGGCATTCGCCGCAATGGCGCGCGCCCGAAATACAGAGTCCCTCTATGCGTTCAGCAAGAAATTGGCGGGCGCGGGCACGCTCGACGACGTGCTTTGGGCTTCTGCCTATCAGGTAGCGCTGATGCTCAATGTCAGGGCCGTCATACTGCTTCCAGAGAGTGGCACGATCTCAGTGAAGGCAGGCTATCCGCCTGAGGATACTCTGGACGCGGCGGATTTGGCCGCGGCCAAGTGGGCATGGGAGAACAGCCGGCCTGCGGGGCGGGCCTCGGATACCCTTCCGGGAGCAAAGCGCCTGTTTCTCCCGATGCACACGGGCCGCGGAGAGGTTGGCGTTTTCGGACTCGACAGCGACAAGCCGGGTCCATTATTGACGCCGGATCAAAGGCGGCTGCTCGACGCCCTGATGGACCAGGCGGCGCTTGCGATCGAGCGCGTGCGACTTGTCGAAGATTTGGACCGCGCCAAAAGAGCCGCCGAAGCGGACCGGCTGCGGTCTGCCCTTCTGACGTCGATCTCACATGATCTCCGCACACCGCTTGCGGCCGTCTTGGGATCGGCCACGACGCTGCACGCCATGTCGCACGCGCTCAGTGAAAACGAGAGGGCGGACCTTCTTATAACAATCGTTGACGAATCGGAGCGGCTCAACCGCTTTATCGCCAACCTCCTCGATATGACGAAACTGGAATCCGGCGCGATCGTGCCGAATTCGGGTTTTCACGATCTCGGGGAAATCGTCGGCAGCGCACTGGAACGCGCGAGCAAAATTCTGTCTCAACACCGGATCGAAGTCGATTTGGCCAAGGATCTGCCCATGGTACAAATCGATCCCGTCCTGTTTGAACAGGCTTTGTTCAACCTTTTGGACAATGCAGCGAAATATGCGCATGCCGGAACCACGGTGACGATCCAGAGCTGGAAAGATGACGCGTCGGTCGGCTTGATGGTGTTGGACGAAGGCGATGGCATTCCGCCGCCAGATATCGAACGCATCTTCGACAAATTTTACCGAGCCAAGAAGGCGGATCGCGTGCGGGCCGGCACCGGGCTTGGCCTTGCGATTTCGCGCGGCTTTATCGAATCCATGCACGGCACGATCGTCGCCAACAATCGCACCGATCGACCGGGAGCCGTTTTCACCATCAGTTTGCCCATTCCAACGGAAATCAAAAAGCTGGACACCGCCGCATGACCCACGCGACACCGAAGGTCTTGGTCATCGACGACGAGCCGCCCATCCGCAAGCTGCTGCGCATGGGCCTCACGACCCAAGGGTATCAAATCCTCGAAGCTCCCGATGGAAAGACCGCGCTCAGTCTGCTGGGTCGAGAGCCGGACCTGATCATTCTCGATTTGGGTCTGCCCGACATTCAAGGACACGAGCTGCTAAGCAAAATTCGAGCACGTGCTGAAGGCATCCCCATCATCGTTTTATCAAGTCGGGGCGACGAGTCGGGTAAGGTGCAGGCGCTCGATTACGGTGCAGACGATTATGTCACAAAGCCATTCGGAATGGAGGAACTGCTCGCACGCATGCGCGCCGCCCTTCGACATCAGCTTCAGAGCCATGGCGAGCGGCCGATTTTTCGCGTCGGCGAGCTTTCGGTCGACCTGGTTCGGCGCATCGTCAAGATTGGCGAAAATGAGGTGAAACTCTCGCCCAAGGAATACGATCTGCTGCGTTTGCTGGTGCAGCACGCCGGCAAAGTCCTTACGCACAAATTCCTGGTGGGCAAGCTGTGGGACGAGATCACCGACGCTCAATATCTCCGGGTTTATGTGCGGCAGCTGCGACAGAAAATAGAAAAAGACCCGGAGAGGCCTCGATATGTCCTGACAGAGACAGGGATTGGATACCGCCTGAAAGCCCCCGAGGGGGCAATTCCCTGACTGCAATTGTCATTCGACGCCCCAGAACGTTTTCCCAGCGGCATCGCCTCCCAATGCCGCAAGGCCAATGAGGACCAAGAGCGTGGCAAGTATCCAATATCGAATTTGTGGCAAGGTGAAGCTTCTTGGTGGCTTTGGCACACGGTCATCATCTCTTTTTGGTCATCCGTGCGACGTAGGATAAATAAAAAATCTGCCGTCGTCGCGGATGTAGCCAGCTTTGATTTTTACGGTCCATTCTCCGTGCCAGGTCCCTCTTTTCCCCTCCCACTGATGCCGTTTGATTGGAAAAGGGCCTGCGCTCAAAAATCCAGGTAAGCCGACAGGTGAGCCGACGCCGGCGCACCGATCAAGAAGCGGTACTCTGCCCATTTGTGGGACGAGGCGGTGAAGGCCGCTGGCCTTTCCCAAATGCCGCTCCCTGGCCTCGACACGCCGGTTGACCTCCACTCTCACGATCTGCGGGGCACGTCAGTTACGTTGCTTTCGGAGGCAGGATGCACACCCGCATCGTTGCTTGTCAAAAGAGAACACGTCTTGAGTTCCGTAGATGGGCAGACGCGCCGAGCTACCCCCGGCTCTCAGCACAGAGATTGGAATCCTTCGGGTTTAATGCAAAAACATCGCGGAACTGCCGTCCGGTTCCATTGAACGTCAGTTCGTGACACCTGGAGATTTGTGTGATCGCTGTTTCACAGCCTGTATCGGCACCGCTTACGCGCGCCGCGATCTTTCTGGTCGTGACAATCACTCCAGGCCTGGAGCATCGGGCAGCTGTGCGATCGTTTTGTGCAGACCTCCCGTCTCTCATTCGAGCCGTTGAGTTTCGCGACCTTGAAGCGGGCCTGTCGTGCGTGATGGGTATAGGGTCCGACGCATGGGACCGGGTGTTCGGAGAGCCGCGCCCGGTCGAGCTTCACCCGTTTCGGGAAATCCAAGCCGGACCGCGCCATGCGGTCTCGACGCCAGGAGACCTGCTGTTTCATATTCGTGCCAAGCGGATAGACCTTTGCTTCGAAATGGCGACGCAGATCATGGCGCGCCTGAGCGACACGGTATCAACGGTCGACGAGGTTCACGGCTTTCGTTACTTCGATGACCGCGACCTGCTGGGATTTGTGGACGGCACCGAGAATCCTCGCGGCGCGGCGGTAATCGACGCCGCGCTCATCGGCGAAGAAGATGCCGCGTTCGTCGGCGGCAGCTACGCGATCGTACAGAAGTATATTCACGATCTGGATGGGTGGAATGCTCTTCCGACCGCGGCGCAGGAGATCATCATTGGCCGTAAGAAGCTGTCCGACATCGAACTGGACGAACTCGGTAAAACCTTCTTCGGCGCACAACGCGCTCACCACGATTACCGAGAATGGGAGAGAATTTCAAATTGTGCGCGACAACATGCCTTTCGGCCGAGTTGGCACAGGCGAATTCGGCACCTACTTCATCGGTTATTGCCGCACGCCGCGGGTGACCGAGCAAATGATCGAGAACATGTTCGTCGGCCGCCCTCCTGGCAATTATGATCGCCTGCTCGACTTCAGCCGCGCCGTGACTGGATCTCTGTTCTTCGTGCCATCCGCAACATTCCTGGAGTCCGCGAACGACAGGCCCGCGGCGATCGTGCCCGCTGTGGGAACAATACCTAAGCGTGCCGGGGCCTTGGCGTCCGATGGTTCCCTCGCATTAGGCTCCCTCAAAGGAGAAAATCGATATGAATAACCTTCACCGCGAGCTTGCTCCGATTTCAGACGCGGCTTGGGCGAATATTGAAGGGGAGACGACGCGCACCCTTAAACGGTACCTCGCGGGACGGCGCGTGGTTGACGTGCACGGGCCTGGTGGCGTCGGTCTTTCCGCGGTCGGCACCGGGCACCTCACCACCGTCGCGGCGCCCGGCAATGGCGTACTCGCAAGGCAGCGCGAGGTCAAAGCATTGGTCGAGTTGCGGGTCCCGTTCGAAATCGACCGTCAGCAGATTGACGCCGTGGAGCGGGGTGCAAACGACCCCGACTGGCAACCGGCGAAGGATGCCGCGCAAAAGATCGCCTATGCCGAAGACCGAACCATTTTCGAGGGCTACGCCGCAGCCGGCATCGGCGGCATCCGGCATGGCACTAGCAATCCGATCATTACGCTTCCGGCTGACGTCCGCCACTATCCAGATGTCATCGCAGAAGCTTTGCATCAACTGCGCCTCGTGGGCGTCAACGGGCCTTATTCGGCGTTGCTCAGCGCCGACGCTTACACGGCCCTCGCTGAAACCAGCGACAATGGATATCCCACGCTGGAACATGTCAAAAAACTCGTCAAAGACGAGATAATCTGGTCTCCCGCCATCGCGGGTGCCTTCGTGCTTACAACGCGCGGCGGCGATTTTGATCTGCATATTGGACAGGACGTCTCAATCGGCTATTTGAGCCACACCGATAGCGTCGTACGTCTCTACCTGCAGGAGACGTTAACATTTCTGCTGCTCACGACCGAGGCCGCAGTTGCGATGGTCCCTCCACCAAAGGCCTAAGCGACTTGAATGGGTAATTAATTAATTACTGGCGCGCCCGGAGAGATTCGAACTCCCGACCCCCAAATTTGTAGTTCTGTTTCCATGATTTTCACGGGATGACACCGGTTAACCCGGTAACCGGAGAAAGCAAGAAAAGACATGCAGCATCGGATCAAGTCAACCGCAGACTGCACGCTGTTAACTATGGCCTTAAGATTTTTTTGGCCCGACCTTGACCTCAAATGCTATAATTCCCGTGTAATTCACGGGAGTCAAGCACCATGGGCGACACGCTCAACCCCCGCCGTCTGACGGATGCGAGCGTAGCCAAACTCGCCTTTGCCAAGACGGCCGCTGGATATTTTTGCCGCGACGACATTTTGCCGGGCTTTTCGATCCGTGTTGGGATGACTCGCCGGACCTGGCGCTACGATCACGAATATCCGCGACGAGGCCGGGCGACGGCATCAAATCAGCGTCAAGCTCGGGGAGTTCAAGCCCGGTCAACCCGGGCACCTCAGCGCGGCCGAGGCACGGGCCAAAGTGCCAGCCACCCCCGACCAACGCCGCACCTTCACTCATCGGGATGATGATGCGCAGATGACCTTGGCCGCGGCTTTCGGCAAGTACAAAGAATTGATGATCAAGAAGCGCCGCAGTCCGCGCACGATCGCGGATTACAGTTTCAAATTTGAGCGGCACCTGGCGCGCTGGCATTCGACTCCTCTGGGGACCATTCGCCGCTCCGATGTCGAGAAGCTCCACGCCCAGCTCACGAGGAGCGTTGGTCCCTATCTCGCTAACGGAGTGATGCGGGTGGCCCACGCCGTTTATGCCTATGCTCTCAAGGACCTCGAGTTACCAAACCTGCCGCCCCTGAACCCGTTTCGCTCCCGCAATCTCTTCAATAAGGAGGCGCCGAGAAAAGATGCTGTGGGCTCCCGTAGCGCGCCTGACTGGTTCAACGAGCTGTTGGCGCTCGACAACGGCGTGCGCCGGGAGATGCACTGGATGACGTATTTGTCCGGGCTGCGTCGGCGCACGGTAACGGCGCTGGCGTGGCGTGATGTCAGCATTCGCAATCGCGTGGCGTTTATCCGCTCGCCGAAAGGAGGCGAGGAGAGGGCGTTTAGCATTCCGCTTTCTCGTGCAATAATACGCTGCCTTTGCCGCGCGCGCATTGCCGGCCGTCAAATCGATGGCGTTCGCGCCCGAAGGTGGGTGTTTCCGTCGGTAACGTCTAAGTCGGGTCACGTCGAAGAAATCAAGGAGCGCAAGCTCTCGACTGTTGGGCATGGTCTGCGTCGCTCGTATCGAACGGCGCACGGCGCGCGCGGAACCGACCGGCTGCGAACAAAGCTGTTATTGAATCATCAGATCGATCGGGACGTCACCGACGCCTATGCCTCCCCCGGCGAGATGTCGACGGAGCTCCGAGAGTTGCAAGAGGCGGTCTCGGAATTCATCGTCAAGAACGTGGGTGCGGAGGCCGACGCCCGATTGACCGCTCGGCTCGGACGCTCTCTGAACGACGCACCTGTGATCGAAATCCAGGGTCCTGAGGAACAATCTTAGGATGTGGGTAAACATGAGGCATCACTGAAGACGACGGTAGGAAGACGACGAGTCTCGTCTGCCCCTTGCGCGATCGCGGAGCAGCATCTATTTTGGGGGAGACTTAACCTGCAGCGTAGCGTGATGCTTAACCGGCTTCGGTCGGCGGTGGGTCCCAATCCCACACCGTTTGCAGCAAGCGGCGAGAGCCGCAACCGGCCATGGGGTTCGGCGAGTTTGGAGCCGAGACTGCGTCAGCGGTCTCTTTTGCAATGCTTCAGGGCTTGCCGCCATGTTTTGCCCCCCAAGGGATATTGACGGCGGCGCCTCAATGCGAGGACACCCGTCATGGTCTGCGTCCATCCTAAAGAAAATCCCGGCGGGTCCTCGATAAATGGGATCATCGCTCTGGCGGTTGACACCGCTTTAAAGCGCGCCGCCAAGTCCTCCGCCGTACCGCAGGAGTGGCTCAGTTCCAAGCAACTCGCCGCCTACCTCGGCATGAGCGAAGTCAGCATCGCGCGTTACGTGAAGGCGGGCATTGCGCCTCCTTCCGTGAAGATCGCGCGCAATGCTCGGCGATTTCGGAAACGAGATGTCGACGCATGGATCGCAGCCGGCGGCGCGCTCGGCGCAGGCAACAAGGAAAACCTACAATGAAGACGATCGATAAAGGCCGCGTACACGGCGCGTTCATCTTCGCAACGCCCCTCGACCGATGCCGATACATCGGCATGTCGCGTGGATGTCAGGTGGAATGGCTGAAAAAGAACCCGGAAAGGTGGATACGCATTCAGGATCTCGATGAAGAAACTACTCCGCTCGTGGCGTGTGAAGGTGAAGGTAAAGCTGCTCCCAATATACCATCCCCCAAGGAGCCGCAAAACGGCACACATAACAGCAGCGGCGACTCGGTCGGCAACCCTCCTGCAGATCACGCGTCACCGCAAACTTCAACGGCCCTGATGCGGTCAGCAAGTCCTGGGCGATCAGCAAGTCCTGTGCGATCAGCACGTCCTGTGCGATCAGCACGTCCTGCTCCCCCCAGCATATCTGAGCTTGATGACGAGATTGTAATCGGCTCGCGACGATATGTCAGCGCTGAGCGGCTCGCATCTTTGCAAGGCATTTCCATCAGAACGCTGTCACGTTGGTGCAGGGCAAATGATGGTGTCTCAAAAATCAGGATCAACAACGTGTACTTTGACCTTGATCAGGCTTCTGAATGTTTGGCAGGTCGGGGAATTCCTGCCCCCGCCGATCATTGATCGGTGACTTGCCCAACGTGTGACGCAAGCGGCTGCTTGGGCAACGTGCAGCTGACAAGATTTCTCTTTGTTCTCGCAGTCTGAGATTCCGCTTTCAGACGAACGACATCTTGCTTTTCTCGGCGCATCTTCGCGACGCATCTGGTCGGTACTCTTGCCGCCTCGCTTGGCGGCAGCGACCGAGGTGGCCATTCGTGTTCGAGTGGACGATCGCGGGGTGCATGGCGGAGTAGCGTTTAGCCGCACGTTTGGTGAGCCCACCAGACCGCGCTCTGGCCCGAGATGAAGATGCGCCGCGAATAATTCGTATGTGCTCGCGCTGTTTTTGGCGGTCGCATGGGCCAACGAAAGAACAGAGTATGAACCGCGCTGCGGAGGGGCGCTGGACCAAGGCATCTCCGCTCGCATGCACGGCGTCGCTATACAATTTTACCGAACACAGGCCGGGTACCCAACACACTGACGCCATGAAACGCGAGGATCAGACGCAGAAGAAGGCTACTTATGGAGATTTATACTTATCCAACTTATCCCGGAATGGTCTTGTGTCCTGAAATGAAGCTCGAGAGTCAGAATTCATTGGGAGGGCGCCGATAAGTTTACCAGCTTGGCAATGCGAAAAAGAGCTTCTCTTTGAATTGCGCGGAGGAAAAAAGGCTATCAATGAACGACAGAAGGCAATTGGTTATTCTCAGCCCTGTTTGCCGAGGTAGACCGACTGACGAGTTTTGTGGGAACGGCACAGCGCCACGCTACAACGCATCGAGTCTGCGGACGTGATACGGCCTGGAGAGTGGCCCCTGGAAGGGTCTTACGATGTTCATCCGTCCGCCGCAGCAAGGACACCAGGATCGCTCTGGGTTCGGCGTCTCTGATTGCGTGCTATCGTTGGTATGACGGTCCTCTGACCGTCGAGGCACATTGAGCAGTGTTCGGCAAAGCGCAATCTTTTCGGACCGATGGCCATTGGCGAACAACCCATAATGACGAATGCGGTGAAATCCGTTTGGCAGTACGTGCAGTAAGAAGCGGCGGATGAACTCGGATATCGTGATCCGAATGACTTTTGTCCTGTACCGGCCCCTTTTCCGATGAATTTCCGACCGGAAGCTAACGTGAGTTGAATTGAGGGCGAGTAGGCGGTTGTTGGCGATTGCAACACGGTGGGTGTAGCGGGCCAGATAGGCCAGGACCTGCTGTGGCCCAGGAAATATCTTTTTGGCATAAACAACTCGTTCGGTTGCACGCAGCGAGTTAAGAGCTGCAGAAAATGCCTCCGGGTTCTTGAGACCTGCGAGTTGCGTGAGAAACCGAAGCTCTCCGGCCGCAAATAAGGCATAGAGACCTTTTAGCATTAGCTCCCGGAACACGCGCGAGATTAGGCCGACAGGCAGAAGCCGACGTTTTGCTGGAATCCCTTTGCCGTCAGGTGAAATGCCGCCGCCAGGGACGATGCAATGCGCATGTGGATGATGATAGAGGTTTTGGCCCCATGTATGCAGGACAGTAATCACTCCGATTTCGGCCCCAAGATGCTTTCGATCTGCGGCAACGATGTTGAGGGTCTCCGCTGCAGCTTTCAGGAGTAAGCCATAGACCTTGGCTTTATTCTGATACGCGATCCTGCCGATCGCGTCGGGAATCGTGAACACTAAATGGAAATAAGGCACGGGCAGGAGTCGGCTTCGCGTGCCGCAAGCCATGCCCTCGCGCTCGACCACTGACATTTAGGGCAGCTCCGGTTGCGGCAGGAGTTAAAAGCCACGCGGGTATGTTTGCAGTCCTCACAGGTTTCGATATGACCTCCGAGTGCGGCGGTACGACATATCTCGATCGCTCTCATCGCGCGAAACTGAATCCGGTTGATATGACCGGCATTGGCACTGCGCCAAGCCTCGCCATGGCGGCGGAAGATGTCGGCCACTTCAAGTTTCGACCGCATCACCGGACGCCTGCCGCCGGTGCCGCCGGTGATGTCGAGGACCACAGCGTCGGTGACCGAGTCGGCCGCCACGCCGCCGCACCAGACCCAGCCGCCGAGCTACCGGGCCGCCCCGAAATCCACCCCCTTTGAAAAAATGACATTATAGGGCGCGCTCCTGCGCGCGCGCCGACCCCCCGACCAAAACGCCTGCCGCCGCCGAGCCTGCCCGTGCCGCTGCCGCCGGCGAGCCTGCCGCCGGTGCCGCCGGTGATGTCGAGGACCACAGCGTCGGTGACCGAGTTCGGCCGCCACGCCGCCGCACCAGACCCAGCCGCCGAGCTACCGGGCCGCCCCGAAATCCACCCCCTTTGAAAAAATGACATTATAGGGCGCGCTCCTGCGCGCGCGCCGACCCCCCGACCAAAACGCCTGCCGCCGCCGAGCCTGCCCGTGCCGCTGCCGCCGGCGAGCCTGCCGCCGGTGCCGCCGGTGATGTCGAGGACCACAGCGTCGGTGACCGAGTTGGCCGCCACGCCGCCGCACCAGACCCAGCCGCCGAGCTACCGGGCCGCCCCGAAATCCACCCCCTTTGAAAAAATGACATTATAGGGCGCGCTCCTGCGCGCGCGCCGACCCCCCGACCAAAACGCCTGCCGCCGCCGAGCCTGCCCGTGCCGCTGCCGCCGGCGAGCCTGCCGCCGGTGCCGCCGGTGATGTCGAGGACCACAGCGTCGGTGACCGAGTTGGCCGCCACGCCGCCGCACCAGACCCAGCCGCCGAGCTACCGGGCCGCCCCGAAATCCACCCCCTTTGAAAAAATGACATTATAGCCCGCGTTACCCTCGCTCGCTCCGTTTCTCGCGCGCGCGAGGCAACAGATATTGCTCAATCCGCGTTGATCACATGGCCCGGCGATGCGCAGGGCGAGTGTGAACAAAGCCTATCATCCTCCGATGTAACGAGCCAAGTGGGAGCAGGACCAGCACGAGCACCGCCTCGGCAGAGATCATCCCGCCGATTAAATCAGGCCTAAACAGCTGGAGCCGACACCTGCGCCATCTCTCGATGCATGACGGCGTTATCCCATTAGATCGCGACAAATGGGGAAGGTGCGCCCACTGTGTGCAATATTGGTTGTGGAAGCCTGATGCATAGCAATCTGTTCTATTTCATTCTCTGTGTTCGCGGAACAGAACCGGCACTGGCGGAGTGCCCCAATTCCCCGTAGCGCCGGCTCACCCACTTACCAGATCATCAATGGCTGCCCGAAGCGGAGTAATATACGGCGGCCTGGAGAGCTGTCGAGACGACCAAGCTTGTACGCTGCACTAAAGCAAATCTCAAAGTACACCGGGTCCAAGGTGAGATCGAAACACGCAAGAGAATGGCTCGGCGCGAGCTGGCTGGGCGCGCTCGAAGAGCCGACAATCAGCCGCTCGCGCTCGCTGGGATGCTCCCATTGGAGGCCGAGGTCACACGAAGCGTAATTTGGCGCTGTCTTAGTAGGTTATCCTTCTTCGTACCTGCATGCCGCATTATCGGCGACTAAGCGCGTACGCTGGCATCTTTTGACCTGAATCAATGCTCGCTCGTGCTGGCTGGACAAAAATAAAACAGTCACGGTGAAGGAGGAAAAAATGAAGCGCCTATTTGCAATCGTTTCGACGGTCGGGTTGGTTGCTGCCGCTACATCAGCAAGTGCTCAGGAACGGCGGCCGCATGGATCAGAGCCGACCTCCGCGTATCAACATCGCCAAGTCGAGAAGGAACGCGGACTTGAGGATCGGCAACAGGGCAATCGTTACTATCGCGCCGCAAGGAAGCAGAATAATAAACACCAGGCAAGCTGACTCCCGTCAAAACAACTCTTCGGAGTTCGCCGGAAGCTGTTTTGGCAGGACTGCTTCACACCGGCGGCAATCATCACGCCGCCAAAGTTCAGCATCGACGCGCATCAGCCGTTCGCCGGCTATTATTCGATCGATTGAATGTGAATCACATCGAATGTCTCAACGAAGGCGACCACTGGAGAAGGCACACGGAAGTGGGTTCGTGAGCCTTTGAATTGGGAACTATGGAGATGAACCATGAACGTCAATGACGTGATGACACCTCACGTTATCTGCATTCGCCCTGGCGCGCCGATCTACGAAGCCGTGCAGTTGATGCTGCAAAACAGGATCAGCGGTCTGCCAGTGATCGATGACGCCGGCGCACTGGTTGGCATCGTCACGGAGGGTGATTTCCTCCGGCGAGCGGAGACGGGCACAGAGCGCCGGCGCTCGCGGTGGCTGGAATTTATCCTCGGTCCGGGTCCGCTCGCCCGCGATTACATCCGCTCTCACGCCCGTAAGGTCGATGAAGTCATGTCGTGCGAGGTTCAGACTGTGACGGAAAATACGGCGCTGGAAGACGTGGTGGCTTTGATGGAAAAGCATCGGATCAAGCGACTGCCGGTCATGCGCGGGAGCAAACTCGTCGGCATTGTCAGTCGTGCCAATCTTCTTCACGCGTTGGCGGGGATCGCCAAGGAGGTTTCGCCCGGACCGCAGTCCGACGAGACAATTCGCGACCTTGTGCTAGCGGAGACTCGACCGGCAGGTCTGGGCGTCGAAGCACTTAATTGATGTGGTCGTTCGAAATGGCGTCGTCGAATTGTGGGGCACGGTTCTGAGGCCGGAAGAACGCGATGCCGCTCGCGTAGCCGCTGAAACCGTGCCAGGAGTAAAGGACGTCAGAAGCCACATCGTCTGGGTCGAGCCTATGTCCGGAATGGCCTTTCCGGATCCAGATGAGATCGTCGACCCCATTCGAAGTAAAAACGCGGCCCCCTCGCAGCGTGCACAACAGCCCATGGACCAGCGGCCGATGGCGATTCTCTAACAAGACAAATTTACGAGAGCACTTGAAGGACGCGATCCAAGGTCTGCGCCAAATCTGTTGAGGCGTCGACCTTGGTCCAGCTGATTTGCTCCCAGATTATAATTCTCCTGCTGATTCGCCAGCATGGCGTCAGCATCGGAAGCGTCGTTGGAGCGAGCATTGATCCGCGCCACTCTCGTCGACCAGATCGGCGGTCAGAAAAATACCGCAAAACCTTGCCTGCAGCTCATGCGCAACCGACTCGATCTCCTGACGTTGGGCCTCTTTAGCGAACACCGCGTCGACGATAGCTGAATGGCCCGCGGTCACGACGCGGCGGGCGCGTCCTAGCAACAGTCGCATACACCTTCGCATTTGCCTCAGGCGCGTAGGCCTGATCCGGCAGGCGAGCGGTTTCAGAAACGCCGAACAGCCTTTTGCGACCAACGTCGGAGCGAAGAACAATAGCGCCGGGCTGAGGAAACAGGTTTGGCGCAAGCGCGCGAGCAAGTGCGGACTTGCCTGTACCCGAAAGGCCACCGATCGCAATCAAAATCGGGCGGCGGCGGTGCGGTCAGCTCCACTGCCAGCCGGAAGTAATCCTTGGCTGCGGCACGGACCGACGAACGCTGCGCCGGCGCGACATGGGCAAGACGCGCTGCCGTCACTTTTGCCCGGATCGCGGCCCGCATCGCGAGAAAGAAAGGCAGCGCCGCGAGCGCATCGAGATCTTCAACACGGCTGGTCTCGGTCAGGTACCGGTTCAGCACGACATTCGCCGGCTGCCTGAAGCTTTCTTTCGATCAAATCCATCAGCAAGAAGGCCAGGTCGTAAAGCACATCGCCCGAAGCAACCAGCGGATCGAACTCGATCGCATCGAAAGGCACCGGCCTGCCCTCGATGAAGCGCGATATTGCCGAGATGAAGGTCGCCGTGGACGCGTCGCACAAGCCCCGTGGTCCCGCGCGACGCCAACAGAGGATGCAGGCGGGTCAGCGCTTCCCGGCTTCGCCGGGTCAGCGTCGATGCTTCCTCCGGAGGAAACAGTTCGGGGTACCCGCGGAAAGCAGCCTCGTTCTGATCGACATAGGCCGCCAGTGCACCGATCCACGGCTCTGCGGCAACCGCTGGAGACCTGGCGTGCGCCGCTGCTACGACACGGCCCAATGCATCGGCCAGCTCAAAGGTAATCCGTGCTTTCCGATGCGATCCGATCGAGCGTCTTCGTTTCGTCGAAACGGAGCATTTCGACCGCCCATTCTACCGGCTCTCCGGCTCCGCCGACAGAGAGGCGACCATCAGCGTCGCGAGTATATGGCAATGACGCCGCGATATAGGTCCGGAGCGAATGCACGATTGGCCTCGATCTCCGATAGGCAAGCCGTCTTGCGCTTCGCCAAAGATGAGTAGTCGAGAAATGGAAAGCGCACTGCGCGTTTCACTTTGAAGCACGCGCGGACCGGCAAGAAACACCACCGCCGCGTGCGTGTCGATGCGAAGCACCGGCTGGGCGCCATATGTCGTCGGACTCGCAAGAAACGCGAAAACCTCCTCTTGAGAAGGAGCGGCATCATTCACGCCGACACGCTCCGGCTCGATGTTCCCATCCATCTACTTCAGTTGCTGCTCTCGCGTTGACCGCGTCACGCCAGCATGCACAGCATATACTGGCAGAGGTCTCGACGGACGCCACCACAAAGGTATGCAACTCACCATCCTGTCCTCGTATTGAAACATACTCGCCAGGACGGAATGTGTGGGCGCCAAATCGATATCCAGCTTCTTCCTGTCTTCTGCCTGATCGTTGCCATAAGCGAACGTCCAGCGCGCATGCTCCGCGCCTCCCGGTTTATGAACGAGCTGCCCCACCTCCTCCTCGTCATCCCAGAATCTGCGGACGCGGCACGCGGCGCGAACATCCTTCCATTGAGCAGGATCGATATGTCCGTCTGAGTCCAGCGGCGCTACGATATCATAGCCGTGCCGCGGCGATCCCGAAGGAAACTCTTTTGATCGTGCAAGTTGGAGTTTAATATGGCTGAGCAGCATGCACTGGTTTCATGACCATACGTCTCCATGTGTTTTGAGGGGTCGGCCTACGGCGGTCACAGCCACGTCGCCAGATTGAACGACTGCAGATCAATTCGACATGAAGCAACAGACTGGGCTGGTGGTTAGCAGCTTCGCGTGTTACGCCGCCGAAAATCCACTCGCCAAGTCGGCTGTGTCCATATGCGCCGGTCACTATAAGGTCGGCGTGCTCGGCCTTGGCAATGCCAATTAGCTGTTGCGCCACAGACCCATTGTCTGGATAGATGCTCGGTGCACACGGCCGAAATGCCATTCCGATGCAGATATTCACAGCAATCCGCCAAGTGTCTGCGCTCCCAGGAGCTTGCACCCTCGTCGCAAATCTCCGCAATCACGACAGATTGCGCGTGACGCAGTACCGGGAGGGCATCGTACAGAGCGCGCCGCGCTTCACGGCAATCCTTCCATCCGACCAGGATCCGTTCCCCTTTCAGCGAAGTAACCTCGGGAGGAACAACGAGTAATGGACGGCCTGTCTTCAAAACGACATCACCCGGGCTTAGGGACCGGCAAACGTCACCATTGCCGCGTCCGACAATCAGCAGATCCGTCGCTCGAGCCTCCGAAACAACATAGTTCTCGGGCAGGTCTACTGCGGAGCGCCAATCGACCTTCATATTCGCGCCGGCGGCTTCGCGGAACGCGACTTCAGTGAGGCGGAGGGATTCAACAATATCGCGGCGCTCCCTTTCTACGAATTCCTGGTTGACGAAATATGCGCCCTCGCCGCTGGGATATGGCGGCAGGACAGCCGCCGAAATCCCGATCAGCGGGCAGCCGAAGCGCTGGGCCAGCTCGATGGCCAGATGGACCCTGCCATCCAGTTGAGGCACAGGCCCGATATGAACCATCAGCGTGGACAACGACATGGGCGCACCTCTACCGATCGTCTTCAGGTCTCTGGCACGTTCAGGCGTTCAGCTCCCGCAGGGCAGCACGGTCGCGCAGGACGATACGGCGTGAACTCGGCAGACCGATGGTCGCTTCAGACACCAGGTGAGACACGGTGCGGGACACGGTCTCGATCGTGAGGCCGAGATAATCGGCGATGTCCTGTCGCGACATCGGAAGCTCGACGGCATCGGTGACCGCGAGGCGTTCGGATATTTCGAGCAGGAAGCAGGCGAGGCGCTGCTGCGCGCTCTTGACCAGCAAGAGCATATGCTCCTGCACGCGATGGAGTTCGCGGGTCGTGAACTTCCACAACTGGCGGGCGGCCTCGCCGTCCTTCTCCGCCAATGCGACTACAGCGCTGCGCCGGACTACCCGGACGACGGTCTTGCCGATCGCCTCGGCCGAGAACTGGTGTGCCGCGCCCGCCTCGAAACCAAACATGTCGCCCGGCAGATAGAAGGCTCCGATCTGGCGGCGGCCGTCGCTTAGGATCTTGCAAGTGCGAACGGCCCCGCTGACCACTTTGTACACGAATTCCGCGGGTTCATCCTCGCCGTAGATCTCCTCATTGGGTCCGTAATTCATCCGGCTTCCCATGAGATCGAAAGCTTCAAGAGGATCGTGTGCCTGCGTATTGCGGGCAGGGTTCACAGGGCGGGTGATGGCGATTGATCGAGCGGTCGAGGGGGTCAGCATGGCGGGCTCCTGTCTTCGATGAATGCAGGCGTACCGCTTGAATCGACGCAGGAAAATTCAGATAATCGCCCTAAGGGCCTTCTCTTACGGGGTTTCCCGTAGTCGGCGGCGCGGCGCTGACCAGACCCGGTGCATCCAATGGACACGAGAGCGCGCCTACGAGCGCTGGACAGCGCACAAGCTCTAGTCCGCCATTTCCATGGCGATGTCACTTATTGGTCGAGCGGCATGGAGCGCCTCTATGGATTTACGTCCGGGCAAGCTGTCGGACAATCTGCACACCGGCTGCTCAACACCGAATTTCCAGATTCTCTCGAACGATTGAATGACGAATTGCGGGCACGAGGGGAATGGTCCGGCGAACTCGTGCAGCGCCGACGGGATGGCGAGAAGATCGTTGTGGCGAGCCGATGGTCGCTGTGGCAGGCCGATGGTCTCACTGCGGTCACCGAAGTCTACAATGACCTTACCGATCTGACGCTTCGGGAAGCACACCTGAAGTCGATCCTTGAGACCGTTCCGGATGCCATGGTCGTTATCAATGGACAGGGCATCATGCAGTCGTTCAGCGCCGCTGCAGAACGCTTGTTCGGCTACTCAGCGCGCGAAGTGATCGGCAAGAATGTCAAGATGCTGATGCCATCCCCATACCGAGAGAACCATGACGGATATCTTGAGCGCTATGCTCGGACAAAAGAGCGAAGAATTATCGGGATCGGAAGGGTCGTGGTGGGTGCGCGTAGGGACGGCTCTACGTTTCCGATGGAGCTTTCAGTCGGAGAGGTGCGCTCGGGCGGTCAGCCCTACTACACTGGGTTCGTTCGCGACCTGACGGAACGGCAGCAGACCGAGGCG
This sequence comes from uncultured Alphaproteobacteria bacterium, assembly GCA_963844635.1. Classification (GTDB taxonomy): domain Bacteria; phylum Pseudomonadota; class Alphaproteobacteria; order Rhizobiales; family Xanthobacteraceae; genus JAJPKK01. The sequence continues at coordinate 79,533 of CAWJPD010000002.1, read as the reverse complement.
CGTCTGCAGGAACTGCAGGCCGAACTCGTCCATGTTTCGCGCCTTACGGCGATGGGCGAGATGGCCTCCGCGCTTGCCCACGAACTCAATCAGCCACTTTCGGCTTTGACAAATTACCTGAAAGGATCGCGTCAACTTCTAACTGGGCGCACCGATAAGGAATCCGGGATGATCCGCGACGCGCTCGAGAAAGGCAGCCGAGCAATCCTTGCGCGCGGGACAGATCATTCGCCGACTGCGCGATTTCGTTGGTCACGGCGAGACCGAAAAGCGGGTTGAAAGCGTCCAGAAGCTGATCGAGGAGGCGAGCGCGCTCGCCCTTGTCGGCGGCAAGGAACGCGGAATTCGAGTGAATTTCCAGTTCGAGCCTAACCAAGATTTGGTGCTGGTGGACAAGATCCAGATACAGCAGGTCCTGCTGAACCTGATCCGCAATGCCATTGAGGCCATGGAGCAGTCGGATCGTCGTGAGCTGTTGGTTTCGACCGCGCGTGCAGATGGCGACATGCTGATGGTGAGCGTTGCCGACACTGGCTCGGGCATCTCGGAGAATGTCGCTGCGCAGCTGTTTCCGCCCCTTTGTTACGACGAAGTCGCATGGCATGGGAGTCGGCCTTTCGATTTCCAAGACAATTGTCGAGTCTCACGGCGGGCGCATCTGGGCCGAACCCAACCTGAGCGGCGGCACCATTTTCCATCTGACGGTGCCGACCGGCGGGGGACAGGATGTTGGCGATGAATGATGCCGTCGTCTACGTCATCGATGATGACGATGCGGTTCGCGAATCGCTTGAGTTCCTGTTGCACACCGCGCAACTGCGTGTCCGGACCTACAATTCTGCATCTTCGTTTCTGATGTCGCTGCCGCGGACGGCCTCGGGCTGCATCATTACGGACGTGCGCATGCCGGAAATCAGCGGCACGGATTTGCTGAAACGGCTACGCGATCTTGATGTCAAAATTCCGGTGATCGTTGTCACCGGACATGGCGACGTGCCCTTAGCCGTGGAGGCCATGAAGCTGGGCGCAGTCGATTTTTTCGAAAAGCCTTTCGATGGCGACAAAGTTGTTGCTGCAGTGCAAACCGCGCTGAAGGAGAAGCAGCAGGATGCAGACCGAGAGGCTGAGAAGCTGGACCTCCTCGAGCCGCATTGGCAGTCTGACGCCGCGGGAGAAGGACGTTCTGACGGGCCTGGTGGCCGGAAATCCAAATAAGAACATTGCTTATGATCTTGGCATCAGTCCGCGCACGGTTGAAATCTATCGCGCCAATGTTATGACGAAAATGAAGGCCGGCAGCCTTTCGGAACTGGTGCGCATGGCTTTGACCGCCGGTATAGTCCCGCCTGATAGCAATCTCCTGCCCCGGCATCCGATCACTTCACGATGATTTCCAGCACGTTTGCGCTGGATCAATACGGCGCCCAACTGGTTATGGTATTCAGGAAAGATTCGTAACTTTATTCGGCTTCGGCGGGCCGCAATGATCGGAAAGAAATGGTGCAGAGAAACAACCACGACCAGGACAAAACCACAGTTTTTGTGATCGATGATGATCCGGCGGTACGCGATTCCCTCAAGTTCCTGTTGGAACTCGAGGGGTTTATTGTCCGTTTGTATGCGACGGGCGAAGAGTTCTTAAAAGAGAAGGGCATTTCAGGACGTGTTTGCGTGTTGGTCGATCAGGTCATGCCCGGAATGTCGGGTCTCGATACCATCGACGCGATCCGCCATCGTAACGATCACTGTCCGGTGATTCTGATGATTTCTCACCCGAATGTGAAAGTGAAAAGGAGCGCCGCTACCAGGGGGATTGTTGTGGTTGAAAAGCCTTTCGTCGAGCACGCTCTAATCGAGGCCATCAACGCCGTAGCGTCTCAAACGTCATAGACGTTCTGGTGCGCGGCCGAACTCCGCAGATATCGGCAGTCTGAATCGCCTAGCGCGCTGATTTCGCGCGTGCGACGCGGGGCAAATGGACCACACGAAGGTGCGAGCATGCCGTCCGATTGGACCGCTAAATTCCTTTTAACTTGCGCAAAATCAATTCGCCAGCGGTTGTGATGGCACATTAAGGAGCAAATCACGTCACTGTGGGAGAAAGACATGAAAAATACGGTGTTCAATTTAGTGGGGTGCCTCGCATTGTCGTTCATCACCTCTGCGGCTCTTGCCGGCGATGCCAATCGCGGTAAACGAATCGCCGAACAGCGGTGTGAGGCCTGCCACATCATCGGGCCGGGGCCAAGAGGCGAAGTCGCCGAAGCCCCCCCCTTCACGGTCATCGCTCGCAAATTCGGCTACGATGCGGACATGATGGTCTACGCACTTGTCGGTCCGCACGCCAAGATGAACTTCTCATTGAACTGGCCGGAAGCGGACGATGTCGCGGCATACTTGGCAACGCTGGACAAGTAAACTGGTCGCGATGCGACCTCTTGCAAAGATCACGCGCACCGTCAGGTTACGTTCAGTTGCAGAAACACCCTTGCATCAACAATTTGGAGATTTGTCATGGTTGATCTGGAACTGCTATCTAAAGAGGCGAAGACGGTCCACGCCACCGACAAAAGCAGTATGAAAGCTCTTGTTTATCGAGGCCCCGGAGAGAAGGCCCTCGAGGATCGCCCGATTCCGGAAATTACCGCAGCAACGGACGCCGCGGTCAGAATCACGAGGACGACAATCTGCGGAACCGATCTGCACATCCTCAAGGGAGATGTGCCGACATGCAGTGCGGGCCGCATACTCGGGCATGAAGGCGTCGGCGTGATCGAAAAGGTGGGCGGCGCTGTAACTTCTTTTCACGTCGGGGATCACGTCATCATATCGTGTATTTCCTCGTGCGGAAAATGTGAATACTGTCGCCGTGGGATGTACTCGCATTGCGTGCAGGGTGGCTGGATTGCAACAAGATCGATGGTACACAAGCCGAGTACGTTCGCATCCCGTTTGCTGAGACTAGCCTCTACCATATTCCGGCTGGGGCGGATGAAGACGCTCTTGTCATGCTAAGCGATATCCTGCCCACCGGTTTTGAATGCGGCGTGCTGAACGGGAAGGTTCAGCCTGGGTCGACTGTTGCCATTGTTGGCGCGGGTCCGATCGGGCTGGCAGCCCTTCTAACCGCGCAATTTTATTCTCCGGCACAGATCATTGTCGTCGACCTTGATGACAACCGATTGGTAATGGCCTCGCGATTTGGAGCGACCGCCGTCATCAACAACAAGGATGGCATGGCAGTCGAGAAGATCATGAACCTGACCGACGCGCACGGCGTGGATACCGCAATCGAAGCGGTAGGCGTGCCAGCGACTTTCGTCACCTGCGAAGACATTGTGGCTCCCGGCGGAATTATTGCCAATATCGGTGTTCACGGTGTCAAAGCGGACCTGCATCTGGAGAGGCTATGGGACCGCAACATTGCGATTACGACGAGACTCGTGGGATACAGTCACGACACCGATGCTTCTCAAGACCGTACAGGCCGAGAAGATCAACCCTAAGCGGCTGATTACACATCGTTTCAAGCTCGACGCGATCATGAACGCCTACGACACCTTCAGTGAGGCGGGCAAGACCAATGCTCTTAAAGTCATAATCGAGGCCTAAATATTAGCGGCTGCTAGCGGCCGACAAGATCGAGATACCCGCAAATGGGTGTCTCTCTCACGCAATTCACCGAGGTGCCGTCGAACTTTGCGCCGGATTTGATGCGGCGAAATCGTAAGTATCCCCCAGCCGCTTCGTCCCGCCCGACCGTCGAGACAAAATACCCTCTCGCCCAGAAGTTCTGTCCTGCAAAGTTACGCTTTCTTTCTCCATAGGTCCGAGCCAGGTGGATGGCACTCTTGCCCTTGATAAAGCCAACGACCTGGGGAACCGCGCACTTCGGGGGATCGAGATCATCATGTGAACATGGTCCGGCATGAGATGACCTTCTTCGATCCGGCTCTCCTTCTGCAGTGCCAGCTTGCGGAACACCTCGCCAAGAGCTTCCTCAATTCCAGTAAAGCACCTTCCTACGGTACTTCGGAATGAACACCACGTGATATTTGCACTCCCATCTGGTGTGGCTTAGACTTTCATAGTCGTCCATCGCAACTCCTCGTGTGCTTGGCTGCTCACGAGACCTGCGTCAATGCGGTGGACGACCGCCGTAAATGTCAACCTGCTGACTCCACCCGGCAGAGGCCGGGAGACCTCCTTTGGTAGGTTAGCGGCATGAGGTTGTCGGGGTCAGCGGCGAGGACGCGGGACGTAGGCGCTGTCGATCGCCAAGCTCAACTTTTTGATTGCCAAGCTGCGCCACGAGCAGTTCGGACAATCCGCCGAACGCGGCGCCATCCTCGATCAGCTTGAGTTTGAACTCGCGGGTCATGAAGCCGATATCGCGCAAGCGAAGACGCAAGCCGAGACGGCGGCACCGGCGACAGCCATGGTCACGGTTGAGGCCTTCGAACGTGCGCGGCCGGCACGGCGTCCGTTGCCGGCCGATTTGCCGCGCGAGCGCCTCGTGCATCCGGCTCCAACTGTATGCCCGTGCTGTGGCGGCACCGCGTTGCGCAAGATCGGCGAAGACTTGACCGAGATGCTGGAGCACGTGCCGTCGCGCTGGAAAGTGATCCTGCACGCGCGCGAGAAATTCTCCTCAATCCCTGCCTCCCGCGCCAGCGCGGAAACCACAGCCCCGGTCTCGATCCAGCTCAAGCTGGTCAACACGCGCCGTCGATGGCGAGCGCCTCCTCGCCTATGTCTATGATTACGGAGACAACTGGCGCTGCGCGGTCGTGCTGGAAGCGATCGCGCCAGCCATTCAAGGCATCACCTATCCCCGACGTCATCGAGGGCGCGCGGCGCCGTCCGCCCGAGTATGTGGGTGGTCCCTGGGGCTACAACGAATTCCTGGAAGCGATCGCTGGCATTCCCATTCAAATGGCTGACGATGTGCTCACGCTTTGGAGCCGAGAAGTCTGGCATTTGGATCGTTGCTCGGTCAATAGCCGAGATGCTTCGTTCCATGTCTGTGCCGGTTCAATGACGCAGCCATGTACGCGCTGCTCGCTGGGCTGCGGTGATTTGATGCTCGTTCATTTCCGCGGCCACTTCATTGCGCAAGTCGATCGCATGTTTCATGCCGCCCATCGCGGCGAGATTGAAGCAGGTATGTGCGCAGACCATATCAAGTGGCACCGATTCGCCTGTCGAATACATCATTCCAAGTTTGAACAACTGTTCTGCATCCGGAATCGGATTGACCTTTGCATTTGTGTCAACTGTTAACGGATTGAACATGTGACCCTCCCTATCAAACAGAAGAGACCTTCGTGGACCGGTTATCCGGCCTTAGGCCCCTGTCCTTTCGCATGACTGAGAAGCGGAGCCTCGCTCGGCGTCAGTTGAGCACTGATTGCGATGATGTCGAACAAGACCGAAGCCGCCAACGCAATCAGGACAACTCTTAGGTGCATGATGCGATCGGCCGACATCAGGTTCGTATTCATGAGAAAGGGCCTCGGTTGTGACTCAGCGGTTTTCGGCCGTTGCCGAGCAAACCTGTAAATCACGTTCTCGATTTCGAAAATTCAGATAATCGACCTAAGTGCGTGCGCTTAGGGGATTTACCTAGCTTGCGCAGCAGGCGGGTAGCGACAGCAGGCGTGCGGGCACCTGCCGATGCGCACTGGGGGCCTCGGCAGGAGATCTAAAAACGCCAAAAGGTCGCGCTTGACCTGACTACCCAGGGACTGCTTCTGCTCTTGGCGGATGGCTTCCATCCACGTTCGGTCGAAACGATGACCAGCCCGGCCGGAAGGTCGCTGAAACGGGCGCGCCAGTGATCGGCGGGATGTGGGAAGGTACCGTTTGCCGAGCGGGTGCAGGCATCGCAGAACCGTGCGCCGAGGCGATATTCTGCCATAGCGTCAGGATGCTGCGCCGGGTCTGTACCGTGATAAAGCAATAGCCGTCCTCGCTGATCGCGAAAAGCTGCGCCTCATCATTGCCAATCACGCGTCGGTACGCTTCGTTGATCGAGTCGAGGCAGGCGATGACCTGCTCCAAGCTCTGAAGGCGGCTGTGGCGCAATATATCGATGAGTTCGAATGGCTTCGATGCCGTTGGTGCCGACCGTCCCGTCCTCGCGGCCCAGCTCGAAAAATACAATCGCCACCGGCATGTTTTCCTGGAGCACGTTCAGAACCCTCCAAGCGTCTTCCACACTGCAGGCGACCAGTGGAGGAAACTCGGGCGCCGCCGGCTGACTTAGCAGCCCGAGGGAATGTGCCAGCTCCTTTTCGAGCCACCGGCGTACCTCCGGTGGGGCAGAGCGCACTTGTTCGGGGAATAACGTGATACCGGTCATGAACACCTCGCTTGAGTTGGCGAAATAAAGCGTTTGCTGAGCGTTTGCTGAATGACGCAGCACCAATGGACATTGATCTCGCTCAAATTATGGGCCTTTCATTCTAAAAAGTTTTAAGCCATAGCGTAAGATGCAACGATACTGTTCGGCAGCGAGTTGATCTTTCGCAAGGCGGTTTAAGGTCCACAGTTCATTCTACAGCCGATCATCACACAGAAAGGACTGATCCATGATCGGGAAAAGGGAGATCGTTACCGTATCAGTGCTCGCGCTTGCTGTCGGCAGCCTCTCAGCTGAGGCGTTGGCCGTTGCCAACCGAAGCAGCACCGCGACACGGCAGCTGGCGACCCTGATGCACAAGGAGATCAATGCGGTCGTGTCACGCGATGAATTCGTGCAATACATGGGAACGACCTATGATCGAATTGATTCCGGTGGACAGGGACAGCTGACGGTTGCTCAACTGGCACCGGTGACGTCGTCGGACTGGCTCAAATGTGAATCTCTGGCCATGCAACGCGGCATCGTCGTGAATGAACGCGAAGGGCACCGGCAGGGAGAAAACGGTCCTTCGCCTTGGAAGCAGTTCATGGATTCTTGCCTCGCCGGCAAAATACGATGATGGCACTCTGATCCCCGAATGATTTCAAGTTTTGGAAGTGTGTGCACAGAAGTGCATCCGCCGCGAAGAGAATGTGGCCAAATGGCGGAGCTTCGGATCGTGTTTGCGGTGTTGGCGGCGATCGTTTTCGCCAGAAGCTTTTCCGGCGATGCGCTCGCTGCTGTACGCAGGCAAACGACTGAGGCGGTGAGGCCGCCTCAGCGCCCGTTGTCGGGTGACATTTTCGACTCTCAATCCGGTGGCCGGCACTTCTACACGAATCCAGACCGGGATTTTAATGGGCCGAATGTCTTGCACGGCCCAATGTTAATGAAGTCAAAGATTGGCCTCGTACCGTCAAAGAAACATTTGCGGCATCAGTGACCAAGGATAGCGCTTCTGCTGGTGCCGTCTCGATTTGGGCGGTAAGCTAAGGCAAAGGTAGCGCCGACTTAGCCGTAAGCAAAAGCAAAACAGGTTGTGAATGTCGACCTATCGCCTCGATCGCCTCTTGGTGCCGCAATCAGTCGTGATTGTCGGTGCGAGTCCACACGAGAATTCGGTCGGCCGTCACATCGTCAGGAACATTATCGAAGGCAGGTTTGGCGGCACTGTTCACGTGGTGAATCCCTACCACGCTGAGATCGAAGGTATCGCAACGGTTCCGTCCGTCGCAGACATTCCGGAGCGGCCCGATATCGTGATCGTAGCGGTGCCGCCCACGGTCGTGCCACAAACAGTCGCGGACGCGGGGAAGGCGGGTGCCGCGGCGGCCGTCATCATAACAGCGGGCCTTGGTCACGGCCCTGGGTCCCTTGCCGAAGCAGCCGAGCACGCCGCCAACGCGACAGGATTGCGGCTCGTCGGACCCAATTGCTTAGGCGTGCTGGTGCCAGCAGCAAAGCTCAACGCGAGTTTCGCCGCGCGCCTACCTGATCGGGGAGATATCGCCCTCATCTCGCAGTCCGGCGCCATTGCCGCCGGCATGATTGATTGGGCAGCTCAACGCTCGGTTGGCTTTTCGGCAGTTGTCTCGCTTGGAGACCAGATCGATGTCGATCTCGGCGATCTGCTTGACTTGTTTGCTGTCGACCGTGGGACTCGCGCCATCATCCTTTATATCGAAGCCATCAAGGATGCGCGCAAGTTCATGTCAGCGGCTCGCGCAGCCGCCCGCACAAAGCCAGTGGTGGTTCTGAAAGCAGGCCGCCACGCACAGGGTGCCAAGGCGGCGGCAACTCATACTGGTGCGCTCGCGGGATCTGACGCGGTCTATGACGCGGCGTTCCGCCGCGCAGGCCTGCTCCGCGTCTTCGATATGGAGGAATTGTTCGACGCGACTGAGACGCTAGTGCGGCTAAAGCCCTTCTGCGGCAAACGCCTTGCCATTCTGACCAATGGCGGAGGAATTGGCGTGCTGGCCGTCGACCGCTTGATCGACCTCGGCGGCATTCTGGCCGAGCTCTCCGCCAATACGAAATCTCGCCTTGATGCGGCGCTGCCGCGGTCATGGTCAAAATCCAATCCCGTCGACATTGTCGGCGATGCCGACGGCGCCCGCTATTCCGCGGCGCTCGAGTCACTGCTTTCCGATAATGAGAATGACGCCGTTCTTGTCCTGAACGTCCCAACGGCGCTTGCGTCACCGTTCTTGACAGCCAAAGCAATTGCCGAAGGCGTCCGTCGCGAGCATGGGAGGATCTTTCCGCCCAAACCCGTCCTGGCATCATGGATCGGCAGCGACGATGCTGTCGCCTCGACCTTCACGGCTGCTGGCGTCCCGCATTATGCAACGGAAGCAGACGCGGTGAGCGGCTTCATGCACCTCGTGCGCCATTCAGAGGCACGTGATGCGTTGATGGAAACGCCTCCCAGCCTACCCGAAGACTTCGTGCCGGATATCCCCGCAGCACGGCAAGCGATCAATGCGGCGCTGCAAGACGGCCGCCGCTGGCTGGACGCGCTTGAATCGGCGCAGGTCCTAACCGCTTACGGCATTCCCGCCGTTCCCACGGTTCTCGCGCGGGATTCGCGGGAGGCGGGCCTGGTGGCCAGGCCGTTTCTTGCTTCCGGACGGGCGATCGCGATCAAGATCGCGTCCCCCGATATTGTTCACAAGTCAGACATTGGTGGGGTTGCGCTAGGACTCACCTCAGAAGCTGCCGCAGAGGCTGCAGCGGCCGAAATCATCGCACGCGCTCGCGCGGCCCGGCCCGAGGCCCGTATCACGGGCGTGATCATCCAACCGATGATCATTCGTCCGAAAGCTCAGGAACTGATCGTCGGCATCGCCGACGATCCTCAGTTCGGTCCCGTTATCGTTTTCGGCCAGGGAGGAACGGCGGTTGAGGCGATCGATGACAAGGCACTGGCGCTTCCTCCGCTCGACCTCAAGATGGCCAATGACCTGATCGCTCGAACGCGGGTCGCGCGTCTCCTCAAAGGCTATCGCGATGTGCCCCCGGCCAAGACGGAGATCGTCGCGCTGATTCTCGTCAAGCTCGCCCAACTCGCGGCCGATTTCCCCGAATTGCGCGAACTCGACATCAATCCGCTTCTTGCCGATGCCGGCGGCGCGTTAGCGCTTGATGCCCGCATCGCCGTGGCTCCGCTCGAACAATCGGTGAAGGCCAAGGGAGGAGGACACTGGCGTTTCGCGGTGCGTCCTTACCCGAAAGAATGGGAGCAGAAGGTCGTCCTTGCCGATGCAAGGCACGTTTTTGTGCGACCCCTACGTCCGGAGGATGAGCCGTCGTTGCACCAGTTCCTCGAAAAAGTGAACCCAGAAGACCTCCGGCTGCGGTTTTTTGCGCCAATCAAAGACCTCAGCCACGTCTTCCTGGCGCGCCTGAGCCAGCTTGATTATTCGCGAGCGATGGCGTTTGCGGCTTTCGACGAACAAACGCGCGAGCTGCTTGGCATCGTTCGACTGCACGCCGATTCAAATTACGAGAGTGGCGAATATGCTGTTCTCGTCCGCTCCGACCTCAAGGGGCACGGCCTCGGATGGAAACTGATGGAATTGATGATTCGCTATGCTCGCAACGAAGGTTTGCGCCGAGTGGAGGGACAGATTCTGGGGGAGAACGTCACCATGCTACGGATGTGCCGCGAGTTTGGATTTAGCATCAGCGATGACTCCCTCGATAGAACTATCAAGATTGCAAGACTGCAGCTGAGATAGGACGGTTGCACGGTTTCCTTCGGAAGATGATGCGCGAGATGGCCGTTCTCTTAGAATGGGGTGAGAAAAAACTATGAGGGCGCCGTCGGGAGACCCGGCGACACCCTCCGCCACGCTTTCATGGTTGAGCTTGATTTAGTGCGGTGAGCAAGTCACCGGCCGGCACGCTTTACCAACGTGCAGATGCCAACGGACGCGGCCGCCCCATTCCTCGACGGGGCCGCGTTCGCACACGCGATTGCAAGCGTGGACTTGCTCCACCAGCCCGGATTCACTGAGCCGATGTTCAAGGCTGCCGCCGAGCTGGCGAGTGGGACCGCATTTGCGATCCCAGCGAAACACGTCAGTACGGCAAATCCGCCGGCCGCTGCGATTGTGCCCCTTCGTGCCATTCATGTCCTCCTGAGTCAGGCGTTTACGGCGGCGAAGCCCGCCACGGTTTCTGTTTATTTGAATGCATTCCGGTTAGCCTTGATCGAGATCAAAGAAAGCAACCCGCCTCACGATATGATTATGGCCGACAGTTGGAGTGAAACATTATGAGAGGCTTTGCAGGTACCCTTGCTCTCGCATTGGTAATTGCCGCGCTAGGCTCGCTTTCGTTATTGGCGGCAGGCGCCCTTCTGCGTTCGCCTCCAACAGTGATCCAGAGTCCTCCAAGCTCCAATATGCGAATCCCGCCGGATCGGGACGGGCACGATAGATTCAATAAGACGCATAGTCCAAAAGCATCGCCATGGCTCGCTCCAGGCTAGGTGTCTAGCCCAGGCGGAAAGGAGTGTGTTTTATCCGACTTCTCCCTCCGAGAGAGACTACCGCATATGTGATCCGATGTTCCCCGCTGTCAGCTGCCTCTCTTGGAAGCCTTCTTCGCGCGGATCGAAGAGCATTTCTCAAGTTCTATAATGATAGAATCTTAACGTTCATTCTTTAGTGGCGCCCCGAGGCGTCAAACCGTAAAGAGCGCCTTCGAAGGAAGAACAGCTCATAGAGCTTATCACCGCCGCCGATATCTCTCCCGATCTCCTGCAGCGCGAAGAATGGCATCAACACGACAAACATTATCACGCCTACGGTTAATGTCCCGCTCAAGCTTCCGCCTCCAATGGCGGGGATGCTTTGTGCAAATGTCTTACCATGCCACTTTCCCAGAATGGTTTCTTCAACAAAGTAGAATAATATCAATATCATTGAAAAAATGACAGACTTATAAAATACCGGGAAGATCAAAGGCTTGTCTTTTAGATTATCTGCAATGTGAAACATATCTGCTGTAAGCATGACCTTTGCCAGCAGAAAAGCATTAATAACGGCGAAGCCTTCATGATAGAAGAAGTTGTCTTCGCTTAAAACTAACGATTTGTGAACAGTAAACAAACCAAGCAAAATCCATAGATAAAGAAATATCCAAAACAGCTTTCTTGCTTCCTCAGCTCCCTTTTCTTTCAGACGATCAGACAAATGGTTCACGATTATCTAGTCCCCATGATGTCCGGAGCGCGGAGCTGAGCCTTGACCATCAGACCCGTTTTTGACAAGCTCCAACTCCTCGGCGAGGATTGGTACGCCGAGATTGCAGGCCTGCACGCCTTGGACAGCGCACAGTTCAAGGATTTCCATGATTTCCTCTACTGTCGCACCTGCGGCCAGCGCTGCCTTGATATGCCGGCGCGTGCCCGGTGCATACATATGAGTGTAGGAGGCATCGAATGCGATACTGAGAAGCTCAATCTCTTTAAGGTTGAATGAGCTACTCCCGTAAATCCCGGCGCCGGTCGCCATAAAATCATCGGTCCAAACAGGATCCAATTCGAAAAATGGATCCCATGCCGCATTCCATTGGCCGTTTAACCTCATCTTGTCGCAAGCCGGCGTCGGTGCCTCGGACTTCGCGGCGAAATTCACTGCAGCGGCCTTGGCCTCCTCAAGCAAGATGGGCGCGCCAAGGCTGCATGAATGAATAGACATCAGGGATGCCATCTTCAAGATCGTAAGAATTTCGTCACGTGATGCGCCTACTTCGAGTGCGGCCCGGATGTGCTGCCGGGTACCCTCTGGGTTGAGATTCGTGCAGGCGGCATTGAGTGCCACCCCAACCAGCTCAATAAACTTCCGAGGCAGTACCTGCCGTGTCCATGGAGTGGTTGTCATCTTCGTGCAAGCTGCAATCCAGGCCGGGTCCCATTCGGCGAGCTTCGTCGCTGCCGCGCTCCATGGAGCTGCCGGTCGCGCGGCAGCACCCTCTGTGGTAGGTCGAGTGCTCGTCATCTCATTACCTGTCAATACGGAGGGGCTGGCCAAACGCGCGCCGGGTCCTACGGCCGTCGTGCGCACGGCTGCAGCGGCGGTTGCTTACTCGGCGGCCACTTTCGGCGGCACCATGCAGTAGGCCATTGGATGAGAGTCGCCGCCGGTTTTTGACACCGACCTCTTGCCCTCGGTGTCCCATAGAAGGAATCCAGGCTGGCCATCCTTACGGTTCGGCGGCAGGCCAAGGTTGTGAAGCGTCTCCTCAATACTGTCGTACCAAACGCCCACTTTCATGATTTGTCGTGCTTCTTCTGCCGTTGCAACCTTGCGGCCAAACTCTCGGCAAATGCGTACGGCGCCTTCGATCTGCTGCACGGTCGTGCGGCGCTTCTTATCTGGGCCCCACAAATTATCCTCATTGCCGACGCGCACGTGCTGCCCGAGCACAATGGCCATTGCGGAAAGCGAGATCAATGCTCGCATGCTCGACCAGAACGTCGCTACCGCACCTTGAGGTACGCGCCGAACCATTTCCATCCAATCGAACGGATTTCGGCCAAGGGTACCGCCGCCGTACCCCGCTATCGCGAGGTTCATCGGCCCCATGTAGACCCCGGCGCGAATTAGGCGTTCGATCAGTTCTAGCTGGTGTACGTGCCCCGGAACGAAATACGGTTGAATCCGATTTTTGCGCAACCGCTTCAAGTGCTCAAGGTAGAACGCCGGGCCGGCGTCAACCCACATCCCTGCCCAGGCGGCCTGAACCTTAGGATTGTTCTCGAGATGCGTGCCCTTGATATCGTCCGGTAACATCCCGGACATGATGTCCCACTGAGTGGTGCCGACCGCAATAGTCACGCACTCGGGCTTTGGATCAAGTTCTGTGAGCATGTGTCGAGTGTCATAGTCTAACCACTTCGCTTTCGCTTCAGGTGTCTTTGGCGCAAATGAAATCGACCCGCCGACTTGCAAGATCATTTTTGGTACGGCCTGCTTCAGCCGTCCGATAAAGTAGTTGAACTGATCGAAGTCCACCGACCCGTGACCGGTGGCGGGATCACGAACGTGCACGTGGAGCGTCGTGGCGCCGGCGTTGTAACAGTCGACCGCCGCCTGAACCTGTTCGTCCCAGGTTACGGGAATATCCGCATCGCCGGGTATCCACTCAGGTCCGAAGGGGGCGGCAGTGATGATCAGGGGCGCCATATTCTCAGGCAGAATTGAGTCGTCAGTGTAGTACATAGCTCTCTCTTCAGTTGATGGGCCTACAGTTGCGGCGAGACTCGCACATTGCTTCCGATGAAGCCGGCGCTGCATCAGTCCGGTTCCGGCTGCGGAAACGCGGTGACGTCCATTTGCCAGACGGCAAAGGAATTTCCCTCCGGGTCCTTGAGAACCGAATACCAACCGGTTCGGGGAACGGCTGTTTTCGGGAGCACGAAAATCGCGCCCATACTTTGCGCCCGGGCAAGTGCGACATCCACTGAATTGACGGTTACGTAATGCAGCCATGAGGTCGGGCCTTCCGGCGGGCGGTACGTCAAGCCGCCGTCGGAGTGTGCGCCGTTTTTCGGCTCAGTTCGAATTCGCCAATAGTCGATGCCCGGGGCTTTTTCGATCTGCCACCCGAATAGGCTGGCGTAGAAATCTGCAAGTCTCGCCGGGTCCTCCCCGTAGACTTCAAAGTGGGTTAGGTGGCCGTTCATAGGACTGACCCGATCTCCCCGGAATTGAAAAATCTCCAGCAGTCGCTGATGGGTGAACCGCTTCCTAGAGATTGACCAAAGCGAAGCCCGGTGCTTGTTATTTTACGACAAATTCGAGTCCCTGAACTTGCGGTTTCTCCATGTTGGTTCGAGCCGAGGCCTGACAAAAATGGAAGGGCAACAGCGAGTTCGGAGTTCTAGTCGAACTTCCTCAAGTTTTGCGAGAAATGGGTCAAATCCTGCGCCGGTGATCACACGTGCCGGTATCGACCCCGAACTGTTGCGCAATCCTGAAAACTCCCTCTCGTTCGTTGAGCTCGACAGGCTACTCCAGACCTGTGTCGACGCGACAAATTGCGAACATTTAGGACTTCTGGTTGGGCAGCGCGGAACGACGACTAGTCTCGGATTAGTGGGAAGGCTCATGCTGACTGCACCGACCCTTAAGACTGCAGTCCTGGACTTGTGCACGAATCAACGACGCTATGTGCGCGGCGCGGTTGCTTATCTGGTGATCCAGAATGATACCGCATTTTGGGGATACGCTGTCCATCATCCCAACATGAAGGCAATCGAACAGCTTGGCGATGGTGCGTTGGCGGTCGGATTTAATCTTATGAAGGAGCTCGTAGGCTTTGCGCCCGATGAGATTTTGATCTCTCGTCGAGATCCGAACAACACCGCACCCTATCGTCGTTTCTTTGGCTGCACACCGCAATTCGATTCGCAACAAAATGCGTTGGCATTTCCAGCGAGTCTGCTTAGTCGCCCTGTTTACAGCGCAGATCGCGAGCTGCGTGGCATACTGGAGAAGTCGGTCGCTGCGTATTGGGCCGTCAAACAACCAAGTGTCGTGCAAACGGTTACCCGCATGCTCCGAGCCCGCGTGATTTTCCCTGACACCTCATTGGAGACGGTTGCGAATGAGCTCTTTATGCACCCGCGAACGCTTAATCGGCGATTGCAAATGGAAGGCAAGAGCTTTCGCGAATTGATCAACCAAGCGCGATTTGAGGTTGCCCGTCAATTGCTCGCGGGTACAAGGATGGATGTCACCGATATTGCTCTCGCGCTTGGTTACGCCGATTTGAGTGGTTTTACACATGCGTTTCAGCGCTGGTCGGGAATAGCGCCGAGCGAATGGCGAATCAATCAAATGGGTTTTTGAACGGCCGGCTTTAACCACTCAGAGGTCAGCTCCAACACTGCGAGCAACAAAGCGGGTGACAGGTCTCCTTTGACACCCGCAGTGGGCCGCCCGAAGCTATTCTGCTAAGCCTCTTGCGGGCGCAATCTGAAATACGATAGAGTCTTGGTCGGTTTTTTCGGCCTTATATATATTCAGTCCGTCAGCTTTCTGCTTCCCATCGACTTTTGCTCTGAAACCGTCTCCTCTGCCGTAAGGGGAGAGCTGCGGATCACCGTATCGCAGTTAAGGCAAGTGTAGATGTCATACTCCACAGTATGGGGCTGGCTTCGGCCTGCCACCATAGCCACGCGGCATAGGGGACAATGTTTTAGCGGCGGGGGAACAAACATGACAAGCACTGCCACTTCATGACCGTGATCCCGATCACGATTGACCATGAGAACGCTGGTGTTTCGAAGTCATCTCACTTTAAGCGGTGAACTGAGTAGCGGTGTCCACAACGCCGTCTTCATTGCACCTACAAGCTGTTGGATTACTTTGCGAGTGATTTGATGTAAGCGGCAAGATCGCCGGAATCGAACCTTGTGAGCGACATGTCGGGCATTTCAGCATGGGGCGTCAGCAGGAATGCTGTAATCGCGTCCTCACCGAGTTTGTTCCGCGCTGCAATCTCGGCAAAAGGCGGAGCTTCGCCGGTAGGGCCCCGCTGTGTATCGGCGACGACATGGCACGGCTGACACCAACGAAAAGCAAGTCGCCGCCCATTATTGGGGTCAGCCGATAAGGCAGGAGTGACCGTTAGCGCCAGCGCGATTGCGGACCAATGGCCGATCGAAATTTTGCGTAGATGTTGCGACATTTGCAGGGTCCTGAGCGTTCGAAACGAGTTGCGAGTTGAACTCCAACCTTGAGCGGCATGGACCAGGACAGTCGCCACTTTCGTTACCGAAGTTTTTGGTCCGAGGGTCACACCATTACGCCGGCTGCTCCGAGCTTTCAGGCGGCGTAATGTTCAGGTGATTAGTCGGATTGGCTCGCGTACGCCTTGCGCCAGATCAAAGCCCGGCTCCCACGACATGTATATTCAGAGACAACGGTCAGACACCTTGTCTCGCCGCGGATCGTTATTCTCAATAGGCAGGATGGCGATCGTCATTGGCACCCAACTCGGAGACAAACGATGAAACGGATAATGGCGCTGATCGCCTTCTTATCCATGGCGGAGGCTGTTCACGCGCAGAATTCTGACACGTACATGTCCGGCAAAGCGGTCGCCGAGCAGATTTGCTCAGAATGTCACGCAATTCGAGAGGGGCAGGCGCGATCGCCTAACGGGATCGCGCCACCCTTCGAGCAGTTGGCCAATACCCCGGGAATGACATCGATCGCGCTCACTGCCGCCCTGCGCACATCACATCGGGTCATGCCGAACTTGATTCTGTCCGACGAACAATTGCGAGGGGTCATCGCCTATGTTCTGAGCCTGCGCGGAGCCCGTTAAGGCTCTATGCGGGGCGCCAAGCGAAAGAGGTTGGGCGGTTAATCGTGGGCGCCGGTTCGGTCGTGAGGCATACAGACTAGCATGAGCACGACACCCAGCCTGAAACCCGACATGGTGGACGAATGCGCGAGGCTTGCGGTCGCGGGTTCATGGACCGCTGTGCATTCTCAACTTATCGAACAATTGGTTGAAAGTGCCGCCTCGCATCTTAGCACGGCTCCCCGTTTATCAATCGACATTTCGGGACTCGCTGATCTTGATACACTGGGGGCTTGGCTCTTGGAGCGACTTAGCCGCCGCGCAGGTCGGCAAAGCTCCGTCGAAATTGTCGGATTGTCCCCCCGCTATCGGAACCTCATCGAACAATTGCATCGCGTGAACTTGGAGGCGCGCGCAGAGGCGGCTACGCAGAACCCGCTGCTGGGTGGTCTTGATAAGATCGGCCAAGCAACCTTGCGGTTTGGTTCCGATTTTGTGGAATTCATCAGCATGCTCGGCGCGGTGTGCCATGCCTTGGGCCGTGTCGCCTTACATCCGCAACGGTTTCGCTTTACCTCAACTGTGTACCACCTGTTCCGTGTTGGTTGGCTCGCTGTGCCGATCATGGCTTTGATTACGTTTTTGATTGGGGGCATCATCGCTGAGCAAGGAATATTCCATTTTCGGAAATTCGGTGCCGACGCCTACGTGGTGGACATGGTGGGTATTTTGGTCCTGCGCGAGATCGGCGTATTGATCGTATCGATCATGTCCGCGGGACGCTCAGGAAGTGCCTACACGGCCGAACTCGGTTCGATGAAAATGCGCGAAGAAATCGATGCGCTTCGAACCATGGGCTTCGATCCGATAGAAATTCTTATCCTTCCGCGGATCGTCGCACTTGTTTGCGCTCTGCCGATCCTCACCTTCATCGGGTCGATCGCCGCCCTGTATGGCGCCGGACTGGTCGCATGGCTCTACGGCGGAATGAGCCCAGCGGTGTTCATCGCACGTCTAAAGGAAGCGATTTCGATAACCCATTTTCAGGTGGGGATGATCAAAGCGCCATTCATGGCAGTGGTAATCGGTGTCATCGCGTGCAGTGAAGGACTGAAAGTCAAAGGAAGTGCAGAATTGCTCGGGCTTGGGACAACAGCTTCGGTGGTGAAATCGATCTTTCTCGTCATTGTACTCGACGGCCTGTTCGCAATCTTCTTCGCCTCGAATGGAATGTGACGATATGACAGAATTGGCCTCCGATGCTGTGATCAGCGTTCGGGATCTTGTCGTCAGCTTCGGCCAGCAGACCGTGCTCGATCGGCTTTCGCTCGAACTCTATCGCGGCGAGATCTTGGGAGTTGTCGGCGCGTCTGGAAGCGGCAAATCGGTGCTGTTGCGGACCCTGATTGGGTTGGTGCCTAGCCAGGACGGGATCATTCAATTTGCGCATTACCAAGCGCGAGAGCGAAACCGAGAAGCCGATGTGATGGCGCGTCGGTGGGGCGTCCTGTTCCAGCAGGGTGCGCTGTTCTCATCCCTCACGGTTCGGCAAAACGTAGAGTTTCCGATGCGGGAAAATCTGGCAATCTCGGCGAAACTGCGCGAGGAACTCGCCAACGCGAAGCTTGAAATGGTTGGGCTGCTTGCGCGCGATGGCGACAAGCTTCCTGCCGAGATTTCTGGCGGAATGACCAAACGGGCCGCCCTTGCACGAGCATTAGCCCTTGATCCGCAGATCCTCTTCCTAGATGAACCGACTTCTGGTCTCGACCCCATCGCGGCAGAAGAATTGGACCTACTGCTCCGGACGCTCCAGCAGACGCTTGGCCTCACGGTATTTATGGTGACCCACGATCTCGACAGCTTGAACGCCGTCTGTGACCGCATCGCCGCTCTCGCCGACGGCAGGATCGTTGTCGAAGGGACGATGGGGTCCATGCTGGCCAGCGAGCACCCATGGGTGAAAGCCTACTTCCGCGGCAAACGTTCACGCGCGGCAAGGTTCGCGCAAAACTGATGGCGAGATCATGGAAACCCGCGCTCCTCATGCCTTGGTCGGTCTTTTCGTGCTTGCAGCAATCTGCGCTGCGTTCGGATTCGCGTTCTGGATCAACAATACGGGTGGACTCGCCGAGCGCGCCGTATATCGGGTTCGGTTCGAGAACACAGTTTCCGGCCTGCTCGGCGGCGCGGCGGTGCTGTTCAACGGCATTCGGGTTGGCGAGGTCACTGGCCTTGGACTCAATTCTGACAATCCTCGAGAAATCACTGCAACAATCTCGGTACTGGCGAGCACGCCGATTCGGGCAGATACGCAGGCAGGCCTCGAATTCCAGGGTCTCACCGGGGTTCCGGTAATCGCCCTGCAGGGTGGTAGCCGCGAGGCGCCGTCGCTCGTCGAAACGAAAGGACTACCGCTGATCACTGCCGATGCGTCTGCGAGTCAAAGTGTGACGGAAACAGCACGCCAGGCGTTACGCCAACTCGACGCCCTGATGGCCGACAATTCCGAAAATCTCAAAAGCGCGATTGCCAATCTCAATACGTTCACGGGAGCGCTCGCCAGAAATTCCGACCGGGTCGACAGCATCGTGTCAGGTCTCGAGCGCATGATGGGCGCCACTGGCCCAAAACCGGTCCCCGCGATCTATGACCTCATCGCGCCGACCACATTTCCTCCAACCGAAAAACACTCGACCAGCCAGCTCGTTGTCGTCGAGCCGACCGCCGCGGTGACGCTCGATACACAACGGATTGTCGTTGCGTCGGAGGCAGGCCAGGGCCCATCCATTGAGGAGGCGCAATGGAGCGATACTATACCGAAGATGCTCCAAGCTAAGATTATCCAGAGCTTCGAGAATTCAAATTATTTCGGAGCGGTCGCGCGTCCCATGGACGGCTTGACCCCCGATTACCAGCTTCTGGTTGATATTCACAGTTTCCAAATCGAAGCTCCATCCGCCGCGGCCGACAAGTCGCTCGCACATGTGGCGTTCGCGGCAAAAATTGTTGGCGACAAGGGCCGAATCGTCGCGTCGCGGACATTCGATGCGCATGCCGCGGCTACAAACGTTACCGCCGCGGGCTCCGCCGCCGCCCTTGACGAGGCCTTCCAAGAAGCCGTCAAGCAACTGGCCGCCTGGGCGGCGGGCGCCGTTTGACAGGGCGCTTCCGGCTGCCAAATTTGCAGAGCGGTCTCCGAGCAGCGAGAACCTTTCGGAGTTTCTACGATATAAGTTACATGCCCCATTTTCTAACGAACCACTGCTTGGTCAAGTGCGTCAGAACCATATAGCAGGCGATGATGGTGAGTACGATGGGCCAATACAATATCGGGAGCGCCACAAAGCCCAGAGAGCGCCCGATCCATGTGAATGGAAGGACTGTTCCAACAACGCAGATAACAAACGAGGTTGCGATAAGGGCAGAACTGGCGACGCTTTGGATAAAGGGGATTTTGGCGGTGCGGATCACGTGAATGATGAGTGTTTGAGTGAGTAGTGATTCGACAAACCAACCGGTCTGGAACAGCATCGGCTTATCCCACGCCCCGAAACACAAAGATCATTACGAAGTACGATCACGTAATCAAAAATCGAGCTGATCGGGCCAATGAATAAGCATAAACTTCGTGATATTGCTGATATCCCAGCGGCGTGGAACCAAGAGATAATCCTCGTCGACGTTATCTGCCGGAATAGCAGTTTGCGAGAAATCGTAGAAAAGGTTGTTGGTCAATACTTGGATTGGCGTCCATCGGCAGAAACGGCAGCAGGATGCTCGCGCCCACCACGCTGAACATGTTGCCGAAATTGGAGCTTGCACCCATTTTGATGTATTTGACGATATTACCGAAGACCTTCCGGCCTTCGAACACGCCGTCGCCGAGTACCCCGAGATTCTTTTCAAGTAGAATGATATCGGCGGACTCCTTGGCTATATCGACGGCGGTGTCCACAGATATGCCAACGTCTGCTACCTTCAACGCCGCGCTATCGTTGATGCCATCACCAAGGAATCCGACGACATGACCGTTGCGCTGACATCGCGCTGATAATCGCGCGACTTCTGGCCGGGCGAGACCTTGGCAAAAACATGATGTGCATCCGACTAGTCGTGCCGAGGTGGTATCGTCCGCCTTCTCAATGTCGGCTCCGAGAACGATCCGCTCGACACCAATACCAACCTCGCTGCAGATCTTGCGGGTGACAGCGTCGTTGTCGCCAGTCAAAATTTTGACCTGCACGCCGGCATGGGCGAGCGCTGCGATCGCGGGACCGGCGCTCTCCTTGGGAGGATCAAGGAAAGGCGATGTATCCGAGCAGTGTCAGACCCGTTTCATCAACGACCGTATAGGCATCCTTGGGATCGTCGAGCACCTTGTAGGCCACCGCGATGACGCGGAAGCCTTCCGCATTCAGCGCACCACTTTGCCGCTGGGCGGCCTCAAAATGATTCGGGTCAAGCGGCCCGATTTTCCCGTCAGCTTCATAGTGGCTGCAGATATCAAAGACTTCCTCAGTTGCCCCTTTGCAGACGAGGACTTGTCTTGCCGTCTTCCCGGCCAAGTACGACTGTCAAGTCGCCGGCGGACGAAGTCAAAAGGAATCTCGTCAAGCTTACGGTACTGATGTTCGTGGTGCAACCGGCGGCCAAGATTGACGTGCTCTAGTACCGCGACATCGAGCATGTTTCTCAATCCCGACTGATAGTGGCTATTCAGATAGCCGAATTCGAGCACGCGCTCGGACACCTCACCGCGAATATCGAGATATCGCTTGAGAACGATCCTGCCCTCGGTCAGGGTGCCGGTCTTGTCGGTACACAGAACGTCCATCGCGCCAAAGTTCTGGATGGCTTGTAACCGTTTGACGATCACCCGCTTCCGGGCCATCGCGATCGGCGCCTTTCGCAAGGTTTGCTGTCACGATCATGGGCAGCATTTCAGGCGTGAGACCGACCGCAACTGCGAGCGCGAACAGCAATGCCTGCATCCAGTCGCCCTTGAAGATGCCGTTAATCAAAAATACGGTTGGCACAAGGACGACAATGAAGCGAATCATCAACCAGGTGAACCGGTCGATTCCTCTTTCGAAGCTTGTCTGGACGTGCTGCCCAACGACAGCATCGGCGAGTTGCCCGAAATAGCTGTTGCCACCAGTGCGGACGACGATTGCCTGTCGCATAACCGCTCACCACGTTGCCGCCCATGAAGCATATGTTGGGCAGATCGAATGGATTGTTGCCGGTCTCGACTGCGGGAGAGAGCGATTTCTCCACCGGCATGGCCTCACCTGTGAGAGCCGATTGATCAACAAACAGGTCCTTGGCGGACAGCAACCGCAGATCCGCCGGAATCATGTCGCCGGCCGAAAGACTGACGAGATCGCCGGGAACGATCTCCTCCATCGGAATTTCGACATAACCATCCCGCGCTGCCGCCTGGCCATCGACGGCGCCATCGCGCCGCACACTTGTCGTGTTCTTCACCAGCGCCCGAAGCTTGGCAGCTGCCTGGTTGGATCGATGTTCCTGAACGAAAGCCGTCGTGATCGAAAGGATCACCATGCCAGTGATAACCGCGGCCGCCCGCGCATCGCCAAGAAAATACGAGACGATCGCCAACGTGAGCAGCAGCGCATTCAGAGGATTTCTGGCGCGTCCGACAAGTTCGTAGAAGATACCTGTCCGGTGCTCGCGCGCGATTACGTTTGGCCCGAAGCGCTTGAGCCGTGCCGCCGCTTCCACGGCAGTAAGTCCAGCAGCGCTGCAATCGAGTCGGCGCAACAGGGCTTCAGCGTCATCCCGGCTCGCTGCCGCAATCTCCGGGGAGGCCGGGATATGCATGACCCCATCTGCCGGAAAGCAGGTTTTTCGCACTTGGCCGTTCCTGACTCGCCTCGGTTGCCCGAAGCGCCGCCCCAAATTGCGTTGACCAGGCGCTGGCCCAAAGGCCCGCTTGTTCGGAGTTTCCCGCTTTCGAGTTCAAATTACGCTTCATTCATAGGCCGGAATCATTTCATCAATGACGTGGGTAACGCCGGGTACGCCTTCGGCCAAGGCAACGAGCGCTTGTGCGCTCAGCAGCAGAGCCGACAAGCCCCCATAGATGCACGTCACCATTGTTGACCGTCACGTTCCGACTGCCGAAATCCGTCCAGCGTTGCTCCGCAAGCCGCGACAGCAGCTCTTGCCTGATTGCTCGGCTTTGGTCCAGGCCATTGCCCTCAGGAACAGGTAAAGTCGCCCAGCGCCTGGATCAAGTTGCTCCGACTGACAATGCCGACAAGTTCTCCGTCTCTTGTAATTGGGACCCTCTTGATGAGGTTGTGTTCCAAAATGTTGCGATTTCTGCCAGGGAGTGTCTTCGTTTGCTGTGATCACTTTTTTGGACATCGACTTCTTCCACTCGTTGGCCATGGGATTTCACGAATTCCTCAGTCAGCGTCGCTGCCGGGGTCATCGCCTCGATCCACCAGCGCCGCTGTTTCTCCGTACCGATCTCCTTGCGCCTCATAAGATCGGCTTCGCTCACGATGCCGATCAGTTCGCCGTCGATGTCCACGACCGGCAGCGCGCTGACGTCATTCTCGTACATGAGTTTTGCGGCTTCCATCACGCTCGCATCGGGCTTGATCGTCACCAAGTTGCGCGTCATCACATCAATTGCCTTCATGGCTGTGTCCCTCCATCGGGCCTCCACCAGCGTCCTAATCTGGTTTTACGAAGACCATGTAACGGCTCCCAAATTCCCATAATCCATGAGAACGACATTGCTCTAAGTCATTCATGAAATTGTAACAATTAGTCAGCAGGGGCGCCGGTACGTAGATGCCCTTAGGCGCAATTGCTTAGGATGAATATCTGAATTTTCGGGCTTTCAATTTGGTCCTATCCGTGCGTCACGTAAATGCACGGAGCGGGTGATGTTCACGAAGCAGATTTCGCTAGCAATAATAGCGCTCATTTGCGTCGGCTCAGGTGCGGCGCATCCTCCCGTTGCGGGCGAGTGGTCGATCAGGAGCACGACGTCCGCGATCGATTTCGACAAGGTCTTTGCTCAGACTGCCGGGGCGGCCCGACAATTATCGAGAGCTTCGGCAGGTGACCCATTCAGACCTGGTGACGCATTGATCAATCGCGCGCCAAAAAGCGATCGTCTGGCGACCACGGTGTTTCTTGTGGACAGGACGACGGAGGTCTCGAGGAGCGGTACGATGCAACCAACCAAGCCGCTCCTTCACTGCGAGCCGGTGGCACCGCGTTATGCCGATCCGGTGTTAAGCCGAATCATCGGTCGGTGCCTCGCTTAATCCGTCAGGCACAGCGGTAATACCTCGGCGATCCTCAACTAAGTCATACGAACAGGCAGAAGGCAGGAATGCCAATGTTCGCGGATGCCGCTCGTCCTGCGACAACTGGGAGATCTTCGGCCGTTCCTCTTCCCGAGGATAATCGAGCACGGCACAAATTATTCTCGGGCCCTCCAGAAGCGGCACACATTTCTGCGGATGTTGATCTACGTCAATGAGCGGCTACGCAATCGTAGATTAGTCTTGCAGCGTTCCTTTTTGAAGGAGAACGCAATGCCAATGAGTTCGATCGTCGTCCTATTTCTGATCTGCGGAGCGTTCACCGTATTCGCCTTGGTGCTTGCATGGGCAAGTCACCAGACGAGCAACCTGCCATCCCAGGTTCCCGACGCCAGTCAAGGCGTTGGTCACGCTGCAAATAGCGGTCCCGACTTGCCCAAGGCAGCCTAGGCAGGCAGGACCGAGCAAAATGCAGCGCTCAAGGCGGCGGCCGCATCGGCTTTGCATCTGAAGTGCGTTTTGTCGCCTGACCCAATTGGCGGTTCGAATTCTGAGCGACGGAGAATGAAATGCTTCAATGGTTGGCAACTCTTGGCGATAGTGCGTATGCTGAATGGGTCAGGGAATCGCTATGGGGCTGGCCCATTTCTCTGACATTCCATGCATTCGGCAATGCAGCGGTGGTCGGTTTGAGCTACATTATCGTCTTACGTCTGTTCGGAATGTTCTCAACCATTCCCTTTACTTCACTGAGTTACCTTTTCCCGATCATCTGGACCGGCATCGTCTGCCAGGTGCTCAGTGGAGTCTCGCTGTGGATGACAAAGCCGGACAAATACGTTGCTGCCGGAATGTTTGATGCAAAATTCACATTTGTAGTCATCGGTGTCGTTCTGACCAGCTTTTTTCAAAAGCTTGTACGTGGCGAAGCCGCTGCGTGGGAGGCGAAGGGCCGGGTCACGCCACGAGCTCTCCGATTGGGAGCCGCTACTGCCCTCGTGTGGTCCGCAGTTCTCATGACGGGCCGGCTCACTGCGTATTTGACCAACTTGTATGGCCTCTGACCCTGCGCGCGACAAGGCATCGCGGCCCATCCGCCAGGGGGTCGGCCGGCAAGCTTCATGGGGTTGAGGAGGGGCGCGATAGCTCGAGCCGCTCGTTGTCCCCGCCGGACAGCAGTGCTGTAAGACAAACGCCGAGCGTTGATAATGAGGCATGGGCGTTCGACACGCTCCATGCCTGGTTCTGCAAAAACGATTTCGGATTCGAAAGAGAATCGTTGCAAACCACGTCTTGCGATTGGGTGCCGTTTGGCGAGAAGTCGCCAACGCCATGAGGCAGCCCGAACACTCAGGGAGCAGCGTCGCCAGCGCGCAGCATACCAGCACCTTTCCACTTTGCAGATAATCCCGCCAGCGCTTCGACCAGATTCGCGCGGCTGACAATTCCTACGAGATTGCCATCTTTGACGATCGGCACGCGTTTGATTCGATGATGCACAAGAAGCGACGCCACGTCGGATAATGGCGTCTCCGGCCGCGCCGAGATTACATCGTAGCTCATGATGTCCGCTACCTTGCGAGCCGGCTGTGTGATATATTCGGTATCGATCTCGTCGCCATCGATCAGCAATTTCAACCACCCGCGGCGTGGGGGAGGTCCCCAGGCCTTTGGCCATGACCCTTCCGGAGATCGCCGCAGCAAGTCTCCTTCGCTTATAAGGCCAACAAGTTTTCCGGAATGGTCGACGACCGGCATGCCGCTGATTTTTTTGCTGAGCAGGAGTTCTGCGGCCTCCTGTACCGTCGCGTCCGGTTTCACCGAAATGACGTCGGTGATCATGACATCTGATGCGTTCATCAAAGAACTCCATTTTTGGACGTCGAACGCGACCTGGACCTGACCATCACATCGAGTCACTCTGTTGGGGATTGATGTCAGACGCTCTAGCGCTCCTGAATCGATTTCAAATAGGTCACGATGGCCCCAACATCGGCGCTGACGAAACGAAACTCGGGCATGTCCGGATGGCCCGAAATGATCCCTTCGGCCAGTGCCTCCTCAAGCGACTCGATTGGATATTTCTTCCCAAGCACGCGAAAGGGCGGCGCTTGCGGATGCCGGCTGATATCAGCTGCGCCCAACGGCGTGGCAGCGAGAGCAGTCGCGGGTCACAAGGGCAGCGCCACGGTATACGGCGGCGGGGCCCTCGGCTGCCGCGGTTACGGCGACGGATCCCAAATAGATCGCGAGACAAATCAGCCTCATGAGTGTTCTCCTGCAGCCGCCTGGATGGCCGCCGCAGATCATCCATCACTCTCCGGATTAGGCATTGATCAGTGTCAACTCGGCACTGTCTTCCCGTTAGGAATGACGGGTCGATCCCCGGTATACTTCGTATGGCGAGATCAACGGCTGCGAAGGCGCAACGATCACAACACAGCTGTCCCTCCGTCCGCAACGGGCGGGGAATAAAACAATGATTATTTAGAATTTGGCTTTGGTGTGCAGTTCTAACGTGGACGTTTCTCTTGCCCTACTCTTCAAACGAAGATCTCCCGGAAACCGTGCGGCGGCATCTACCCGGGCATGCGCAGGACATCTATCGCGCTGCCTTTAATCACGCTTATGCAGCGCACCAAGGCGATCCGAGACAAGAGGAGGCGGCACACCGTATCGCCTGGGCTGCCGTCAAGCGATCTTACGTCAAAATCGGCGATAGCTGGGTGGCGCGGTAGGAGCAGCAGGAAAGAGCCCGCTTGTTCTTCCCCCGGTGGAGTGGAAATCAGCTAAGCTGCAGATGCAACACGGCGCTCAGACCAAAACCAAGCCCAAATGCGATGCTCGCCGCGGTCATCCCGATTACCAGCGTCTCGATTGCTGACCACCACCAACTGGCGAGCGACCACCTGCTCTTGATTGTGCCGATGGTAAAGAAAGTCGATCCCGCTGCCGCTACGCAGACCAAGAACTGATTGGTGATCAAGTACCCAAGTAGGGGGATCGATCCACAAATCACGAACGCTGCAAAGGTGCTCAAACCGGCCAGGAGAGGTGATTTCGGCGATGCCGCTAAGCCGTACTCCTCAGTGGCCATGATCTTCGCCCAGTTTTCTTCGTCTGCGGTGATGACCGCGACGACCCGTTCGAGATCGCCCCCAGCAAAACCTTTGGCGGCAAAAATCTGTCGAACTTCTTCGCGTTCGCCCTCGGGTACGACTGCAATGTGCTTGCGCTCAATCGCGAGTAATCGCCGAAAGTTATCGTGTTCTGCCTTCGTGCCACTGTAGTTGCTGGCCGCCATCGCCAAGCCGTCAGCGAAAAGGTTGGCGAGCCCGAGCACAAGCACAACCGTGCTTGCCAAATCAGCTCCAACTACGCCGGATACAATTGTGAAGGACGTTATTGCCCCGTCGATGCCGCCATAAACCCAGTCCCGAAGGTAATTGGCTGGAGGCGTTTGCGAAATCCTTACCCGGATCGATTCCGGGGTATGGCTATGCTCAAGCTCGTTTGCCACAGCACGAGTCCTGAGATGCGCCCACACACCCTTACTGCAAAAAAATCGAAGGGTGAAGGCAAGAGCGTACGATTTTGAGGCGCAAGCGGGGACCTTTGCCTTCAATCATGGGTTTAGCGGTTTCGGAGTTTTGGACCATGCGTCGAGTAGCGCGTCTTCGATGGTCTGCCCCTCGCCCTTGCCGATCTCAATGAGCTTGGTGTTGCGAATGATGGCTCGCCATCTTGGTTGGCAGGGATGGCCGTGCGAGAGGCGACAAAGGTACCAGCCGTTCGCGTTGATTTCCGACAAGATTTCCACGATCTCACGAGCGTGGTGTTCGCGCTCCGTTCGAATGCTTATGCTGTTCATTTATGGCTGCTCAATCGCCAGGAATCGGCCACCCATCGCTATCGAAACATCAACTTGGTTCCTTGACCTGAATCAATCAGCCCTCAGTTCGGATCGGCTTATCCATCTTCCCGCAGCGAGATGATCTGAATCAACGCGTAGCCACGGTTATTGGCTCAGATTGTTCTCGACGGATCAACAGAATGTGGCGGGGGAATGCGCAACCATATAAAGGTCTTAAGCATCGTCGGGCCAGTCGCAATTGTGGCTGGCATGCTGGCGGCCATGCATTTTTTTGGGGCACTGCCCCCATGGATGGTTTCCTCGAAGGGCCCTTCAACCATCATCGTATCCGGTAACATCGAGGCTCATCAGGCGGTGCTGGGCTTCAAAACCGTCCAATCGCGGATCGTCGATCTGCCCTTCAACGAAGGCCAATGGGTGGATGCGGGCACATTGATATCGCGGGTTGATGATTCGGATTACCGTCAACAGGTATCGATTGCCGCCGCAAGCCTAGAAGTTCAAAAACGCCAGCTTGCGGCCGCCGAGCAAAACCTTGCGGCTGCCCGCAAAATCGTCGAGAGCGATGCGGCGGATTTGGAACTTGCAAAAGTGGAGTTTGGTCGCGCTGATACATTGCTGAAAAAAGGCGCGGGCACCGTCGAGGCGCGCGATCAAACCAATGCCGCACTGAAAAAATCGACGGCCGCTTGGGAACGCGATCAAGCATTGGAAAAATCCGCCGAGCGGCAGGTCGCCCTTGCCAACTCCAACGTTCACAACGCCGAGGAGACACTCAGACTTGCTCAGATTGTACTCGAGTACACCGTTTTGAAAGCACCCTTTGACGGTGTGATAACCGTCCGGCAGGCCGAGCTGGGCGAGATCATGGTACCTGGCACGCCGGTCGTCACGCTCGCTGATCTCGATCACATCTGGTTGCGTGCGTATATAAACGAAACCGACATGGGAAAGGTTCGCCTCGATCAGGACGCGACGGTCACGACGGATACCTATCCGGGTAAGGATTACAAGGGCAGGGTTTCCTTCATATCCTCGGTCGCAGAGTTTACGCCGAAGAGCGTCGAAACGCACGCAGAGCGGGTCACGCTTGTCTATCGCATCAAGATCGACATCGACAATCCGACCCACGAACTCGTTCCGGGCATGCCCGCTGATGCGAAGCTCGAAGCGCTTCCCGCGAGGTCAACCATGAAGGCGCCGGACGATCGAGAAGTCATAACAGTTGACGCTCTGGTGAAACGATTTGCTCATGTCACCGCTGTCGACCGAGGTGAGCTCTTGCGGTGAAGCAGGGCGAAATTTTCGGCCTTGTTGGGCCGGACGGGGCTGGGAAGACGACGATCATACGCATGCTTGCCGGCGTTATGACGACCAGATGGCGGCAGCATAACGATCGAGGGAATCGATGCGATCGCCGATCCTGAGGAAATAAAGAAACACGTGAGTTACATGCCGCAGCGGTTCGGTCTCTATGAAGACCTGACAGTGGAAGAGAACATCCGCTTCTACGGGGATCTCTTCGAGGTACCACGTCGCATCCAACAGGAACGGGCTAACAAACTGCTCGCCGCGGCAGGCATGATTGGCTTCAGCGGTTTCAAAGCGGGCCAACTGTCCGGAGGTATGAAGCAGAAGCTCGGCCTCACCTGCGCTCTCGTGCATACCCCTAGGATTCTGCTTCTCGACGAGCCGACTACCGGTGTGGACCCGATATCTCGTCGAGACTTCTGGGGCATCCTGTATGGCCTGCGGGAAGAGGGCGTTACCATCGTGATTTCGACGGCTTACCTTGACGAGGCCGAGAGATGCAACAGGCTCGCGCTGCTGCACAGCGGGCACACACTTTATTGCGACACGCCGACGGCTCTCAAGACGCTCATGCCCGGGGCACTGGTAGCGATCACCTCCTCGGAGGGCCGCCTCGCGCGCGATACTCTCGTCGGAGAGGAAGGCGTAAGCCACCTCATTCTCGTGGGAGATGGGTTGCACGCAATCGTTGACAACGAAAACCTGCGCATCCCACGGATTCGAAACGCCTTGCAACATGCGAACGTGCCATTTTCCGATCTGGAAGTTGTGACACCAAGCATTGAGGACATCTTCGTGGCCTTGGTTGAAGAAGGGGCGGCATCGTGAGCGTCACGCGACCCCTAAAAGACGCCAACAACAATCCGCAAGTCGTTGTCGACGATCTCTCCAAGCAATTTGGCAGTTTTGTTGCCGTGGATCGCGTGAGCTTTCGTATTTCGAAGGGCGAGATCATCGGGTTTCTCGGGCCTAATGGGGCCGGAAAATCGACCATCATCCGTATCCTTTGCGGCTTGCTGCGTGCCACCTCCGGACGCGCGATCGTTGCCGGCATTGATGTTTTGAGCGACCCGGAAACTGTGCGTGAACACATCGGGTATATGTCGCAGAAGTTTTCGCTTTATCGCGACCTCACCGTGATCGAGAACTTGCGTTTCTTCGGCGGGATCTATCGAGTATCCCGCGCCGAAATCACAGAACGGTTGCGCTTCGCGATCGAAATGGCCGGACTTGCTGGCCGCGAGAACGAACTGGTCGGGACACTGGCGGGAGGGTGGCAGCAACGGCTAGCGCTCGGTTGTGCAATACTTCATCGGCCGCCCATCCTGTTTCTGGATGAGCCCACGTCGGGCGTAGAACCAGCATCGCGCCGACGCTTCTGGGACCTTATTCACACCCTCGCAGCCGACGGCGTCACGACTCTGGTTTCGACCCACTATATGGATGAAGCTGAGTACTGCCATCGGGCTGCGCTAATGAATCACGGCAGCCTGATTGCGATGGGCAGCCCCACATCCTTGAAAAACACCGCACTCGGTGGCGAATTGTTGCTCGTGGAAACCCCCTCACTGGGGGCGACGCTGGCTGCGCTTCAGGCGGCACCGGGAGTGCGCGACTGCTCCGTGTTTGGAAATGCGCTCCATGTGCTGGTCTGCAACGCCGACGTGAGCCTGACGGAATTACCCACATTTCTTGCCACCAAAGGCCTGCGTGCCGATCGGATCGTGCGCATCGCACCCTCCCTGGAAGATGTCTTTGTACAGCTTGTCGCTGCTGATCAGGCCAGACGGAAGGCCGCCGCATGAGAGTTCGCCGTATAAAGGCCATGGCAGCCAAGGAGTTGCTGCAGATCTGGCGCGATCCGCGCAGCCTTATGATCGCGTTGCTGCTGCCATTCACGCAAATGTTCCTGCTTGGATATGGCGTAACCTTGGATTTGAAACACATCCCCGTCTGCACTTTCGACCGGGAAGCAAGCCAGGGCAGCCAAGCGTTGCTCAAGCATTTCGAGGCATCTCGTTACTTCGCCATCGCCCGCAATGTCCGCGGCTATCCCGAACTTGTCGACTCGATCGACCGTGCAGATTGCAGGCTGGCGGTCGTCGTTCCTCCTGATTTCTCCCAGCGCCTTAATGATGCGGGCCGAACATCGGTCCAGATCGTTCTTGATGGAACGGACGACAATACTGCCAATGTCGCGCTCGGCTATGCGACGGCCATTATCAACGGCTACTCAGGCGATGTCATGCTCGACGCGCTGGACCGGCAAGGACGCGAATTACAGCAGATCCAGTCTTTGACGGTGCAGTCGCGCGTCTGGTTCAATGAAGACCTTGAGAGCCGCAATTTCATCATTCCTGGCGTGGTCGCGGTCATCCTGGCATTGGCAGGAGCGCAACTTACCTCTCTCACGATCTCGCGAGAGTGGGAGCGTGGCACAATGGAGCTCCTGATTTCGACTCCCGTTGCGCCCAACGAGGTAATGATCGGGAAGCTACTTCCTTATCTCGCGCTTGGCTGGGTCGACGCCGCTTTCTGTCTCGTCCTGGCCGCCCTCTGGTTCCAGGTGCCATTTCGTGGGACTCTCCTCACTTTATTTGTCACGACGACCCTGTTTCTCGTTGTGGTTCTCGGAATTGGCTACCTGCTTTCGGTCTTGATCCGCAGTCAGATCGGAGCAAGCCAGATGGCGCTGCTCTTGACGATGCTGCCGACAACGTTGCTTTCCGGATATGTGTTTCCGATCGACCAGATGCCGGCGGCGGTCCAAGATGCAACCTACTTAGTTTATTCCCGATATTACGTGACGATTGTAAAATCGATATTCCTTAAGGGCTCTGATGTTCCGGCGCTGTGGGTGCCCATTGCCTTTCTTCTCGTCTATGCGACCGCCGTGATGGTGCTGGCATCCCGGGCGTTCCGCAAACGCATCGGGTAGACGCCGTGTTCACCCGCATTTCGCATATCCTGGTCAAGGAATTCATCCAGATCTGGCGCGACAAATGGGGACGCCTTCGCCTTATCGTGTTTCCGGTCGTGCAATTGCTGTTGTTTGGCTATGCCGCGACTTTTGAGATTTATCACGTATCCACGGTTGTTCTTGATCTCGATCATAGCCAAGAAAGTCGGGAGCTATTGGCGCGTTTTACCTCCAGTAACCGCTTCGATGTCGTCCACCGGGCATCAACCCAAGACGAGGCGAACCGTGCCATTCAACGAAGCGATGCTGCGGTCGCGCTCATCATTCATGCCGGCTTCGCCAATTTATTGCGCAAGGGTCAGGAAGCACCGCTCCAGGTGGTGCTCGATGGCACAAATTCGAATACGGCTCTCATTGCGCTGGGATACATCAACACGATCGCCACCGAATTCGCACAAGACTACGAAATAAATCTTATTCAAGGTACCGAAGGTGCGAAGGGAATGCAATTGGCCGAAATGCAAATCGATGTCGAATCGCGGCCCTGGTATAATCCGGATTTGAACGGACGCTGGTTCTTTGTGCCGGGTGTCATCGCCACGATTTAGTTGGTCATGATCGTCAACCTCACCGCTTTCGCAGTGGTGCGCGAGCGTGAGGTCGGAACCCTGGAGCAGATCATGGTCAGCCCCATACGGCCCGCCGAATTCATTCTCGGCAAGACGGTGCCGTTCTTTGTCGTAGGTCTCGGATTGGCGGGAATTGTAACGCTTGCGGGAATATTCTGGTTTCAGGTGCCGTTCGTCGGCAATCCGTTCGTCTTCATCTTCGGCACCATGCTGTACCTCTTGAGTCTGTTGGCGCTCGGATTGCTGATCTCGACCGTCTGCTCGACGCAGCAGCAAGCGTTTGCTACGAATTTCTTCGTGCTCAATCCATTTTTCATCCTCTCAGGCTTTAGCTTCCCTATCTCAAGCATGCCGGACATCCTGCAATGGTTCACCTATCTCAATCCGTTGCGATATTATCTCGTTGTGATCCGAGGGACATTTCTGAAAGGAATTGGCTTCGGCATTCCTGTGGCCTGACCTCCTCGCGATGGGAGCAATCGCCCTTGTATTGCTAATCGCAAGTATTCTCCGTTTCCGCAAATCGCTGGAATAAGTGTGCCGCACGCGCCGTCCCGGCAAGCGGGTCGGGTAGATTGGCGCGTCGCAGTCGCCAAAAACCGTACTGCCTGCGGATGTCTTGTCGTAATCCATAACGACCCGGCCAATTGATTCACCTCAATGTTCAATTCGAAGCGGCCGATAGGTTAGGCTCTCTTGAATGCTCGCCAGGAGGTTCATCATGGGCCTAAATACAGGCGTCTCATTGGCACTCTCGTTCGTCATAATCAGTCTCGCCGGCGACGTGTTCGCAACTGTTGCAAAGACGGCCGGTGACCAGGCTATCGAAACGACCATGCAGGTCGTGCAACTCGGACCTTCGTATACAAGCGATTTTGACAAGTGTCTTACGCTTGCCTATCGAAAAGGTATCATCGTCGGTGAGCGCGCCGGGCACATGCCAGGTACTGGGCCGACCGCCTGGAAGCAGTTCATGGATGCCTGTCTGTCCGGCAAAGTCCATTGATTGCTGTTCAATTTAGCCAGCAGCAGACAACTCCTCAAGACTTAACTTGGTTGGCATGGAAAAGCTTGATCGGCGCAGAGGTGTCGATCGACATCATATCGGGTCCCCTGGCTGCAGTTAGTCAGAGCGGCAACGAATTCTTGAGTGGAGCATGTGACTGTGCCGACAATGACGAATGAAGGCCAGATATCGAATGAAGGCACCGGAACGGTTATCGCAGTTCGCGGCCCTGTAATCGACGTTCAGATTGACGCCGGGCCGCTTCCGGCCATCAATGACTCCCTCATTATCGAATGGGATCGCCCGGAGGCGTTGGTCGTCGAAGTTCTGGCACATCTCGACCAGCGACGTGTGCGTGGCGTGGCGTTGCAGGGCACTTCCGGGTTGCAACGTGGCGTGCGCGTCCGCTCGGGCAGCGGGCCGATCACAGTTCCGGTCGGAGACGCTGTGTTGGGGCGCCTGCTCGATGTTATCGGCAGTACGCGTGATAATGGCCCGGCTCTCCCGCCCGAAACGGCACGCGCTCCCATTCACCGGGCCCCGCCCGCGCTCGCGGAGCGTACCGCAGCCACGGCGATTTTCGAAACGGGCATAAAGATCATCGATCTTCTGGCTCCGCTTGCACACGGCGGGAAGGCGGCCATGTTTGGAGGCGCCGGTGTGGGCAAGACGGTCGTAATCATGGGAGCTCATCCATGCCATGGTCACGAGCTACCAAGGCATATCGGTGTTCGCCGGGGTTGGCGAACGGTCACGTGAAGGCCATGAGCTTCTCACGGAAATGCGCCGATCCGGCGTGATCGACCGCAGCGTGCTGGTCTATGGGCAGATGAACGAGCCGCCCGGTGCACGATGGCGCGTGGGGCTGACTGCGCTCACCATCGCCGAGTACTTCCGCGACCACAAGCGCCAGAACGTGCTGCTGCTGATGGACAATGTGTTCCGCTTCGTGCAGGCCGGGAGCGAAGTCTCCGGACTTCTTGGTCGGCTGCCGTCGCGAGTCGGTTATCAACCCACGCTCGCCTCGGAGGTTGCCGATCTGCAGGAGCGGATCGCCTCCATATCCGGTGCTGCGGTGACTGCAATTGAGGCAGTGTATGTTCCTGCGGACGACTTCACCGACCCGGCTGTCACTGCCATTTCAAGTCACCTCGATAGCATGATCGTGCTATCGCGGACCATGGCCGCCGAGGGCATGTATCCAGCAGTCGATCCGCTTGGCTCGTCATCGATCCTCCTCGATCCCACGGTGGTCGGAGACGATCATTATCGAATCGCCGAACAGGTGCGGGCAACAATCGCGCATTATAGGGACCTGCAGGACATCATCTCTCTTTTGGGTACCGAAGAGTTGAGCACGGCGGACCGCCGCATCGTAACTCGCGCCCGCAAGCTGCAACGATTCCTAGCCCAGCCATTTGCCGTCACTGAGGCTTTTACGGGCAAGCCTGGACGTTCGGTGCCGCTCGTTGACACCCTCAAGGGCTGTCGCGCGATTCTCGATGGTGACTGCGACGGCTGGGCGGAGGATTCTCTCTACATGGTCGGAACGCTCGACGAAGCCCGAGAGAAGGAGCTCGCCGCCTCCCATTCGGGATTGCAGCAATGAGACTTTTGATTACGACACCAGCCGCCATAATTGTCGACCAGCGGGATGTGATCTCCATCCGCGCCGAAGATGAAAGTGGCGAATTCGGGATCCTTCCGGGTCACGCTGATTTCTTAACGGCTTTGACCATTTCTGTCGTCAGCTGGCGCACAGCGATCGAACCACCCCGTTTCTGTGCCACGCGGCAAGGGATGCTGTCCGTCAGCCAGGGGCAGGAAGTGAGAATCGCCACGCGCGAAGCTATGGTTGGCGACGATCTTGATCACCTTGAAAATATTGTGCTTGCCGCTTTCCGCACCACGGCCGATGCGGAACGCGTTGCGCGGACCGCGAGCCTGAAGCTGGAAATGAAGGCAATCCGGCAAATTCTTCAATATTTGAGGCCGAGGACAGCCACGGGGTGATGCCGTGAGTTCGAACCGCTCTAGCGGAAGGGATACGCCGAACGGACTTGTCCGCTCGGTCCGACGCAAGCGCGAGAGTCGCCGGCACTGGCTCATAGAAGGTGAACCTTCGATGGCAGGCTTTGTCGGCCAGATCGGTATCCTGGGCTGGATCATTGTAATGCCGGCATTAATAACAATGTTTAGCGGCCGTTGGCTTGATCACAGATTTGGCACCGGCATCTTCTGGACTGCACCCCTGACGATTATTGGCGTAAGTTGCGGATTTTGGTCGGCTTGGAGATGGATGTATCGACAATGATCCGACTCGCGGCCAGTCAACATGACTTGATTCCGTTTGTTTACGGGCTCGGCCTCGCCTTGATTGTGGGGGGCTTTTCCGGCGGAATTCATTCACTTCTCCTTTGGCGCTGCATGCAAAGTTTCGTCGAAGGCGGCAGCGTCCTCCGTGCCATGATCCTGCGCATGGCACGAAGTATTCTGGCCGCAACAGCTCTGACATGGACTTGCCGCAGTAGCGCGCCGACCATTGTGATGCTTCCTCTTGCGTTTGCCGCCTTTATTGCGGGTCGCAACGCCGTTCTGCGTCGCGTCGGAGCGATCACATGAGCGGCTCGCCACTTGAGGCCCATGTGCTGTTTCAGCTCGGTCCGGTGGCGGTCACCGTTCCCGTTGTTGTTACCTGGCTAATAATGGCTGCGCTTGGGGTTGCGGCGCGCATAGTCACAAAATCGCTTTCGCTTGCGCCCTCCCGCAGTCAAGCGGCCCTTGAGTTAATCGTCAGCGCGATCGAGGAGCAAATCCGCGGAACTATGCGCTCTCCGCAAGCACCTTATGTGCCATTGATCGGAACATTGTTCCTGTTCATCCTCATCGCCAATTGGTCGTCGCTGATTCCCGGAATCGACCCGCCTACTGCCCATATCGAAACTGACGCGGCGCTCGCGTTGGTCGTGTTTGGCGCAACCATTTATTTCGGCGTCCGCGCCCGCGGCCCGACTGGCTATTTGAAAACATTCATGGAACCGACTTGGCTGATGGCGCCGCTCAATTTCATCGAGACTTTCACGCGGACTTTCTCGCTGATCGTGCGCTTGTTCGGCAACGTCATGAGCGGAAGTCTTTATCATCGGCGTCATTCTGTCGCTGGCCGGCCTGCTGGCGCCGATCCCGCTGATGGCGCTCGATCTCCTGACCGGAGCCGTCCAAGCCTACATCTTCAGCGTACTCGCGATGGTGTTTATTGCGAGTGCCGTTGCGGAAGGCACGCAGCCGAAACCTGCTAAAGGACCAAACAATGAATGAACTGGAACTCATCAGCATCCTGGCGGCCGCCATTGCGGTAAGTTTTGGTGCAATCGGGCCAGCGCTTGCGGAAGGCCGGGCCGTCGCGGCTGCCATGGATGCGATTGCACGCCAGCCCGAGGCTGCGGCAACCTTATCGAGGACACTGTTCGTGGGCCTCGCGATGATCGAAACAATGGCGATCTATTGTCTCGTGATCGCTTTGCTTGTGCTGTTCGCCAACCCGTTCATTCATTGAAAAGCATGCGCATCGACTGGTGGACGCTGGCGCTCCAGACCGTCAATGTCCTCGTTCTTATCTGGATCTTGAGCCGGTTCTTTTTTCGACCGATGAGCGAGATCATTTCGCGCCGCCAGGAACAGATAGCCCAGATGCTCGCGGATGCGAATAACTTTCGTCATCAAGCGAGAGAGGAACTGATCAGCGCCGAACAGACGCGGGCGACCATCGAGGCGTCGAGACAGGAACAGATCGAAAAGGCGAAAAGCGAAGCGAGACGACAACGCTCCGAGTTGCTTGCTCAGGCCGCTACTGAGATAGCCAAACTGCATGCAGAAGCCAATAACTCGATCGCTCACGATCGCGCCTCAATGGAACAGGCGGTCATTGCGCGGGCGCGTAGCCTTGCCGTAGATATTGCGAGGCACCTCATCGAGCGTGTATCGCCCGTCGCGGATATCGACCCGTTTCTCAAATCGATTTGCTCCCAAATTCAAAAACTATCACCGCAATTGCGGGAAGCCTGTACCAAATTAAGCGGGCAAAGCGAAGAGATTGAGGTCACGACTGCGCGCGAATTGCAAGCAGCTGAATGTGAACGGATTCGTTCTGCCCTGGAGCAGGTTTTCGAAACCGCGTTGCCGTTGAAATTTCACCAAGATCCTGAAGTGATCGCGGGCATCGAGCTGAACAGCTCTCACGCGGCGATCCGTAGCAGTTGGCGTGAGGACCTCGATGTCATTCGCGCGGAATTGAGCCGTGATGCAAAAGCCTAGTCTCGATGACTGGCTAAAGGACGCTCGCGAGCGCGTGAGTCAAACGCCGCTTGCGGCGAAGATAGAGCAGATTGGGCGCGTCCAGACTGTCGCTGATGGCATCGTGATGTTTTCAGGCCTGCCCCAAATCCACCTCGACGAGCTCGTGCGGTTTGAACGCGGACAATTCGGCTTTGCCATAGCGCTTGAGTACGACCAAACCGGATGCGTTCTCTTCGATGACGTGACCGGTATCGAGGCGGGCGATCGGGTTTACGGGACCGGCGAAGTGGTCCGGGTTCCGGTAGGGTCCGCGCTTCTCGGTCGCATCGTCGATCCTCTCGGCCGCCCGCTCGACGGCGGCGGAGCGATCGCCTCCGAGAGCGATGAGCCGATTGAACGGCCCGCCCCTTCCATTATGGAGCGCGATTTCGTCTCCGAGCCTCTGCAGACCGGGATTTTAGTTATCGACTCGATGTTCGCGCTCGGCCGCGGCCAACGCGAACTGATCATTGGTGATCGCGCGATTGGGAAAACGGCGCTCGCCGTCGATACCATCATCAACCAGAAGACCAGTGATGTCGTCTGCGTCTATGTCGCCATCGGTCAGAAATCCTCTACCGTGTCTCGTGTGATTGATGCCGTTCGTACCCACGGCCGCCTCGAACGTTGCATCTTTGTGGTCGCCACGGCATCGGCTCCGCCCGGCTTGCAGTGGATCGCCCCGTTCTCCGGGTTTGCGATGGCCGAATATTTTCGTGATCGCCGTCAACACGCGCTCGTGGTTATCGACGATCTAAGCAAACACGCCGCGGTGCACAGGGAGATCGCGTTGCTTACCCGCCAGCCGCCGGGACGGGAGGCCTACCCCGGGGACGTATTCTATGTTCATGCCCGCCTTCTCGAACGCGCCGCCAAACTGTCTCAGGCGCAAGGCGGTGGATCGCTGACGGCGTTGCCGATTGCCGAGCTCGATGCTGGGAATCTTAGCGCCTACATTCCCACCAACCTGATCTCGATCACCGACGGGCAGATCGTGCTCGATGCGACGCAGTTTCACGAAGGCCATAAGCCAGCCGTTGATGTAGGGACAAGTGTCAGCCGAGTTGGCAGCAAGACACAGGCGCCAGTCCTGCAGGCGGCGACACAGACCTTACGTCTCGACTACGCCCAATTTCTCGAACTCGAAGTATTCACACGGTTTGGGGCCGTGACCGATGCGCAGGTGCGGAGCAAGATTATACGCGGACAGCGCATCCGCGCCGTTCTTGCGCAGGGGCAGTATGCGCCATTTCGTCTCGCGGACGAAGTGGCGTTGCTGCTCGCCCTGCAGAAAGGTCTACTCGACCAACTTCCACTCGAGATGGTCGCGATCATGCGGGCGGAGTTGCCTAACTGGCTCGATCGCTCGGTGGGATTGCTTGTGGAAGAAATTGAACGTAGCGGTCGGCTTGAAGACGAATCCAAACGTCGCAATTTGTCTGTGGCCGTACAGGCGTTGGCGAATCAACTCGCATCGCAATCAGGGCATACGGAGCGGCGCTGATGGCTGAACGGCTCGCCGATATTGTATCATTGATGGGGAATGTGAAACAGCTTCGTTCGCTTGTCACTGCGATGCGCGGGATTGCTGCTTCGCGTGCACAGCAGGGTCGCTCATTGCTTTCTGGGATCGAAACATATTCGAGCACCATAGCTTGCGCGATCGCAGACGCGATGGCGCTCATGCCGCGGGAGGAATCAGCGCCGCAGCCAAAGCGCCAGGAGAGACGGGCGATCATTTTATTTTGTGCTGAGCAAGGCTTTGCCGGCGCATTCTCCGAACGCGTGCTCGCCGCAGCTGGCGACCTCGAAGGCGCTTCGGTCCTGCTGGTTGGCACAAGAGGTGCCGGCATTGTTGGCGAGAGCGGCATCAACCCCGTCTGGTCGACACCGACGGCGACGCACGTTGGCACGATCCCAACGCTTGCCAATCAACTTGCGGAGGCGCTTTACGCAACGATGTCCGCGGTTTCCATGACACGAGTGGAAATCGTGTTTTGTTGCGTCGCCGCCGGTGGGGAAGTTGAGGCAATCCGACGTTCGCTGCTCCCGCTCGACTCCCGCGCATTTGTGCGGCCCAGCCGGACTCAGCAGCCGCTTACCACATTGCCCCCGTCAATCCTGTTGGAACGCCTCGCGGCGGAGTATGTTTACGCACAGCTCTGTGAAGCGGCCACGCAGGCGTTCGTGGCCGAAAATGAAGCGCGAATGCGAGCCATGACCTCGGCCAGAACCAACACTGAAAAGCGGCTAAGCGCCTTGGTGCAAAGAGAGCGCCTCCTTCGACAGGAGGCGATCACAACAGAGATCGTCGAGCTCGCAGCCGGCGCAGACGCCTTGCTAAAGGCTGCGGAATAGGCTTTGTGGAAGGCCAAACCGTGGAAACCGCATGTGCGGCCTTATCGAGTATTATTCCATCAGATGAAGCAGCCGGAGCTCCTCGTCAGCAGTTAACTCAGAGCCCTCTGATTCCGTTGCGCTCTCCGCCGAGTTGTGGTCAAGCGCAAGGTAGAGCGCTTTCGCGCCCTCCAGCATCAACAGGCGATCCGCAACGTCGGCTGACGGCAGCGCGACAATGGTCTTGGCTAAATCATGCAGGATTTGAGCGAATAATGCGTAATGGAAGTGCATTCGAATTCGATCGACGCGATTTTGGCGAGCCAGGGCGGTAGAGGCTCAACGAAATCCCCGCCTCGTCGAGATGAGCATCGAACCGCGCTGTTCTCTCGAAAGTTCCGATGTAGAATTTCTCGGGATACTCGAGAGTGACTTCAGCCTTGTCGGGGATAGGTTTAGTCATGGCACTACCAGTTTTAGGATGGCGCGGATCGAATCGACATGACGTTTCCGCTTTTCGATCCGCAATGACGAGATGATCTGGATCAATCGTTCTTGATTTCGATCCGTTTTTCCTGCTTCTGAGCTTCCGGTCTCTTCGGCAAGGTGACGGTCAGAACACCGTTTTTGAACGTTGCCTCGGTCTTGTCTTCAGCGACTCCATCAGGAACCGTAAACGACCGTTGGAACGAGCCGTATCGGCGCTCTGACATGAAATAGTCCGTCTTATGTTCCTCCTTCTCCTCTTTCTTTTCACCCTTGATGACCAGTGTGCCGTTGGCAAATTTGACCTCGACGTCTTTCTCGTTCAGCCCCGGCAACTCGGCGGTTACTTCGTAGGCGTTGGTCTTATCGACAATGTCGATGGCTGGCATCTTGCCCCAGGTCAGATCGCCACGCCATAATGGTTCAACTTCGCCAAGGGCGCGTCGGAACGGCGATCGCCAGCCGACACCCATGAAATCGTCAAACAAACGATCAATTTCACGCCGCAAGTTTGAAAACGGCCATGCTTCGCCTATGGCCGGCGCGAGGCTCGTCTTTGCCGCCGGCTTCTTCTCCTCTGTTTTGACTGCCAGTTTCGTTGCTGCTTCAGCCATCTGCGTTCTCCTTTTCCAAAGGCAATGTTGTCGAAACAGAAGAGCAACAAGGACGTGATCTCACATTGATGCAGATCAAGCGGATCGTGAGGGCGCCGCAGTCTGCTGCTATCGCGGTTACGGTCGCGTTCGGTGAAGCCACGTCTGGCGTTCAAGTTCAGTGATGTGGGAACGGCTTGCTTCCTCGCGTCCAACAGCATGGAGGCTACGCACCAGGGCTCGCGAAAGATCGGCGCGACTCACGATCCCGACGAGGCGGCCTTGTTTGACGATGGGTACCCGGTGGATTTGGTGGCCTGCCATCAAGCCCACGACCTTCTCGAGCGACATGTCTTCCGTGGCAGTGATCGGATCGGGCGTCATGATTTTGGCAATTGTTTGTTGCCCGCAAGATTTGGTGCCGATGATCGTGTTACCGATCAGAAGCTCAAGCCAACGCGGACGCACGCTTGCGCCTTCAAGATCATAAATACGCAGAAAATCTCGCTCGGTAACGATGCCGATGAGCAGATCCTCGGCGTCCACGACGGGCAGACCCCCGATATCGTACTTCAGCATCAACTTGCCGGCCTCCAGAACCGAGGCATCGGATCGCACCGACACCACAGGATGGGTCATGACTTCGCCAATCTTCATAGCCGTATCGAGCACGAGCTGATTCCAAAACGCAGCTCGCTATATCAGCCAACCTCCGAGATGAATTTGAGAGAAATCAACGAAACCGGAGAGGATCGAGGCTAACTGGATAGCATTCGGGATTGCCGCGAAATCGCTCTGAGAGCGTCTCCCGTCGGACTGCCAGCAAAATCAAATATGCCAGCAACTGAATCAGATCGGCACCCCCGTTTGGTAATCCCGCCGAAGCGCTTGCTTTGGCGGTTTTGGCGTATGGCTTCTTGCTTCTGGTTCGATCGTCGCGCCTGGCCGGCTTGGATCTCTGACTGCCTTTTTGATTGCGATCGTGGTATCGCAATTGCTTGTTCAATATTTGTTGAATTTATGGAACCGCTATTTCTTCGATGCGCTCGGACGTCATGACGCCGGAACTCTATGGAGTTTGGCCGAACTTTTCATCGCTCTCGCCGTCGCCAGTATCGCGCTCGCTGGCATCTCAGTATGGGGTCGGATGACCACGCAACGCAGATGGCGTGAGAGCCTGACGCGGCAGGTGATTGAATATTGGCTCGACAGGGATCACTTGCACCGGCTGAATCAGTACGAAAGCGGTTCAGAGAATCCGGAATACCGCATCTCCGAAGACGTCCGCATCGCGACCGACGCCCCTGTCGATCTCACTCTGGCACTCCTGTCGTCCGTGCTGACATCCATTACTTTTCTGAGCGTCCTGTGGGTTGTCGGAGGCAGCTTGACTGTGGAGACTCTCGGCCGGACCTGGACCATTCCGGGATATCTCGTACTCAGCGTTGTCCTTTACTCCGGGTTCTTTTCGGGGACGATGATCCTGCTCGGCCGGCATCTCACCGAAGTTGTGGAACGTAAGAACCAGGCTGAAGCCGAATTTCGAGCGACGGCCGATCTTTTGCGCCAAACTGAAAGGGCAACTGCACCGCGCGCGGTCGCAAATCGAAAGGCGCTCTGGATGGCGGTGCATGGCGTACTGCTGCGGTGGCGGGATCTGGGCTTCGAACTAGCTCGTACCACGCTGGTATCGCAGGGCAATACGTTGCTGGCGCCGATCGTGGCGTGGATTTTGTGTGTACCAAAATATTTGAGTGGAGCGATGTCTCTCGGGGAATTGACGCAGGCAGCGGCAGCATTCGTGACAGTTCAGGCCGCGTTCAACTGGCTGGTCGACAATTATCAGCGGCTCGCTGACTGGCGATCATCGGTCAATCGCGTGGCAACACTGCTGGTGGCGATTGATGCGCTCGAGAATGTCGACCCGCTACCTGATCGAGACACAGACGATAAGACTTCGACCGAGGCCGGTCGAAGCACGAAATCCGAAGGTTCTTCCGCCGTAATCGGCTGATTCTATTGGGCCGGCTCCGCTTGCACCCCCAATTCTGTCCCGTTCCGTGGGTGACTGCTCGGGCCGATCCATGAAAATCGGCGGCCAATTGATGCGCATCAAAGAGAGATTGCGGTCGTGCGGTTAACATCCATCAACAATGATGGAGGGCCATTGCCATGACGGCATCGCGGACCCGGTGGGGGGGTTTGATCGGCAGCAACCAGTCCAAAACCGGATATTTTCACGTGGAATTCCTCGATGCCGTGTGGTGGTTGATCGATCCAGACGGGGGTCGATTTTTGTCTAAAGGCGTGAACACGGTCTGCCTGGCCCAGGATAGGATTAAGGGCACCGACCGTATTCCTTACGCCGAGGCATGCCTGCGCAAATATAAAAACGAAGCCGCTTGGCGCGTTGCAGCGGCGCGACGCCTGCTCTCGTTGGGCTTTAACACACTCGGGGCGTGGTCTGATGAAGCTGTCGGCTCCGCCGGCCCCACACCGTTGGCGCTTACTCCGATCATCGACCTCGGCGCAACCTTTGGGGCACGTCGTCAGATGCAGGGCGAGCCGTGCGAAGCCTTTCCCGACGTATTCGATCCTCAGTTCGCCCCCCATGTCAGGAAGCGCGCCCTCGAACTTTGCTCTCTCCGGCAGCGCGACCAGAGCATTATCGGCTGGCTCACCGACAATGAGCTGCGTTGGGGCGCGGATTGGCGCGGTAGCGACGAGCTTTTGGGGATTTTTATGAATTGGCCACCTCGGCGCCCCGGACGGAATGCTGCGATTGCAATGCTAAAGCGACGTTATCCGGATTTCGGATATTTCAATGTCGTGTGGCGAACCTCATGCCGGTCCTGGGAAGACCTCGCCCATGTCCGCGCGGTCTCCGCACCATATTCGCGAAAGCCGATCTATGATCGGGACCCTGTCGCCGAAACATGGGAAAACACGGTTGATCCGCGACGGAGCAGATTTTTCGCCGATTGCGAAGCGTTTCAACAAGAGATCGCGGGGATCTACTTTGCGACCACGCGGGCCGCGATTCGGACTGCCGATCCCAACCACATGGTGCTCGGATGCCGCTTGGCGTATGTGCCAGATCCACAAGTCCTCGCGCAGGCGGCTCGCGGCAGCGACATCCTGTCGTTCAACTGTTACGATTCCGATCCGGTCAAGCCAATCCGCTCTGCCGATTCCGTATCCAAGCCGCTAATACTAACGGAATTCTCTTTCCGCGGCGATGACGCCGCCTTGCCGAATCAATTTGGCGCCGGCCCGCGCGTGCCCAAACAGCCAGATCGCGCCATTTGCTTTCAGCGCTATGTTGAACGCGCTCTGCGAAATCCGGCCGTC
The DNA here is from genome assembly GCA_963844635.1 of uncultured Alphaproteobacteria bacterium. GTDB lineage: Bacteria > Pseudomonadota > Alphaproteobacteria > Rhizobiales > Xanthobacteraceae > JAJPKK01. The sequence continues at coordinate 34,643 of CAWJPD010000002.1, read as the reverse complement.
GTCGGCTACCATTGGTTCGAGCACGCAGACCAGCCTGCCGAAGGTCGGTTCGATGGCGAAAACTCGAATTACGGTATCGTGACGATCCGAGACGAGATTTATGGTGACCTCATGCGCGCAATGACCGCCGTGAATTCGCAAGCCGAGCAGATTCATGTTGGCCTCGCCAAATTGGCAGCTTGACCATGAAAAATGCGAAGATCGTCCTTATAGGCGCCGGAAGCATGTCTTTTGGCCTCAGTATGCTGCGCGACGTGTTCTCATGCAGCGCACTCTCGCATACGACGCTGACACTTGTTGATCAGAATGGGGAGAATTTATTACGCATGACGGCGCTGGCGCGTGTCCTGAACGAGACGTCGGGGGCCGATCTCACCATCGAGCACACGACGGACCGGCGCGCAGCGCTGGATGGCGCGACATTTGTGGTGAATGCGACGGCAATCGATCGGCTACAGCAATGGAAGTTGGATTTCGAGATTCCCCGAAAGTACGGCATTCGCCATACGCTGGGCGAGAACGGTGGTCCGGGTGCGGTTTTCTTCACCCTTCGCACTTTGCCATTGATCTTCGACATCATCAGGGACGTTGAGGAGCTGTGTCCTGACGCTCTGTTCATCAACTTTTCCAACCCGGAAAGCCGCATCATTTTGGCCGTCGGCAAGCACAGCAAGGTGCGGGCTGTCGGTCTCTGCCACGGAATTTTCATGTCACATGAGGATGTCGCACGCATGCTCGGTCGGCCACCCGGCGAGGTCGAGGTGTGGGGGGCAGGCCTCAACCACTTTCAGTGGCTGCTGCACATTCGCGAACGCGCAACCGGCGCCGACCTTTATCCGCTGCTTCGGGAGAAGGAGAGGACTTATAGTGGCTCGGAACTGCCACTGACCCGTCGCCTTTTCCGTGCATTCGGCTACTGGCCGACCTGCAGCGACGAACACCTTGGCGAATATCTCGCCTATGGCTGGGAAGGCGGGCAGAAAGGTTATGACTTCGCGCGTGACGAGAAGGAGCGGCGACAATTTCAGACCAAGCTCGATGCCGTTATTTCTGACGCCGTCGACCTTCCGAGCGAATGGCTCACCGCCTCCGGCGAGCGTGGAGCCGCCGTGATTGCCGGCGTTCTTCAGAATCAAAAGAAGGCGATCGAATCAGGCGTTGTTTACAATCAAGGAATTATCCCGAATTTACCGGGTAAATCGGCCGTCGAGGTGCCCTTGCAGGTCGATGCTGCTGGCGTGCATCCCATATCGCTTGGTCCGCTGCCCGATCCGATCGCAAAACTCCTCTGCACGCAGGTAAGCGTACAACAATTGTCGGTCGCGGCCGCCGTTCACGCCTCCAAGGAATTGGCGCTTCAGGCCTTATTGATTGATCCGGTGGTCAACTCTGCCGATGCTGCGGTCAAGCTTCTCGATGAGCTATGGGAGGCCAATCGGCCCTACATACGACCCTGTGTTTGACCGGGCCAGGTGATTTCGATGGGTATGTCGTACCGTGAGCTACGGTAACAAAAGCAAACTAAAACTCCCGGCTCACTGCTCGTGTTTGAGTATGCCATTTCAAGCCAACTATCAGTTCGAAGCCGTGATGGCGGTTAGGATGGTGTTAATCTGACCGCCGCCCCACAGCGGGAGCATGATTCGAGAGTAGCCGAAACCATTGGATTTCCCGTTTCCAGCCCGCAGGTAGAACGTGGGAGACCGGTCCTCAAGGGTTGCACTGAACTGCGCTGATAGATAGTTCAAAGGCTCGCGCCCGTTGATTTCATCACCAAATGCGCCTGAGATGTCTGATCCGTAATGGGTCGCAATCACACGGCCGACCTCGCTGAAACGACACCGAGGTGGATTGGCGAATACATCGAGAAGAAATAGGTTATCAGCGAATTCGCCAATGCTCGAAAGGTTGAGATCATCCGCGAACGGAATCGTGTTCTCTCCGCGCTTGAGGTGTTGCCAATATTCAAGCACTTGCGCGAGATCCGCAGGCAGTTGCGGAGGCAGTGCAAAAGGCGAGAACGGATCACCACTCATTTTGGGGCACTCGTCTGATTAATTCGCGGTTCACTCATGATAGCTGACTTATACAAATTTTGCCAAAAAGGCGCCGGACATCCTCAGCATGGCAAAGTTCTGTTCCAGGATTCAGTACGGCCGCCGTTCCGCCCGCCATTCCATAGCGGAATGCTTCCACCAAGCCCATACCCTGCGCGAGGCTCCACACCATGCAGCCGAAAAAGCTGTCGCCAGCCCCGACAGCGCTGACGGGCTTAACCGGTAGTGCGGGAGCACTGTATGAGCCGCTCGCTGTTGTCAGCAGTGCGCCGCCTTCGCCGAGCGTCAAGGTTACATTCTCCGCCTGTCCGCTCTTGATCAGCACTGCGCACGCCCGGACCATCGCCTCTCCATCTGCGAAGGAATCCCGGGTCAATTCCTCAAGCTCACGCAGGCTTGGCTTAACCAGATAAACGCCCTCCTGCAGCGCCGCGGCGAGTGCGGTTCCAGACGTATCGAGTGCCAGTTTCGCTCCAATTTTTTTGGCCAGCATTGCTACTCTTGCATAGAAATCGTCCGGCACTCCCGGCGGCAGGCTACCGCTCGCAACGATCAGCTCGGGTTTCTCCGGCAGTTCCTCAATCAGGCGGAGGCAAGCCCGCCACTCTGGTTCTTGCACAACCGGCCCAGGCAGGACAAAGCGATAGTCCTTCCCACTGTTTGCTTCCAGTATCGTAAAATCTTCGCGGGTCTCGCCGGCGATATTCACCGTGCAACGTGGGACATTCTCCCGATCAAGCTGCTCACATAGCAGTTGCCCGCCCATTCCCCCAGCCGGAAAAAGGGCTGTGACACGACCACCAAGGCGGCTGATCACACGTGCGACATTGATGCCGCCGCCACCAGGATCGCGTCGCCCCGTTCCGCACCGCATCTTGTGAGCCGGAGTCACCTCGGCCACCGATGTGGAAAGATCGACGGCCGGATTGATGGTCAGGGTTGCGACGAAATCCATGATCCTACTCGGCCGCCGCTACCTGGGCGGTCTCGCCTGCCATGCTACGCTCGGCGTCGATAACCACCTGCCTCGTGCGCAGCAGGCTTGACGGATTTACGCTGATAGAGTCAATTCCACAGCGCACCAGAAACTCGGTCATCTCCGGGTAATTTGCAGGCGCCTCTCCACAAATTCCAATATGGCGGCCGTTGCGCTTCGCTCCCGTAATTGCGAGGCGGAGCATTTCCAGCATGCCTGGATCTCGTTCATCAAAATCGAAGGCGACGATTGCAAAATCGCGGTCCACGCCCAGGGTCAACTGCGTGAGATCGTTCGAACCGATGGAAAATCCATCAAATACCTCCGAGAAAGCATCAACCTGCACAATATTATTCGGGATTTCACACATCACGTAGATTTCCAATCCTCGATCGCCGCGTTTCAGACCGTTCCTCGCCATCGCCTCGATCACATTACGCGCCTCGACCACGCGACGGCAGAAGGGCACCATGATGCACAAGTTGGTTAGACCCATGTCCTCGCGGACCCGGAGCAGCGCTGCGCATTCCAACGCGAAGCCGGCCGCATAGGCAGGATGGGTGTAACGCGAGGCACCACGAAAACCGATCATTGGGTTCTCTTCGTAGGGTTCGAATCCGGCTCCGCCGATCAGGCGGGCATATTCGTTGGTTTTGAAATCCGAGAGCCGAACGATAACCCGTTTGGGGTAGAACGCCGCGGCAATTACGCCAATGCCTTCGGACAGCCTCTCGATGAAGTAATCGGCGGGCTTCTCGTGACGGCGCGTCAATCGATTGATCTTCGCCAGATCATCCTTCGAGGCCACTTTGTCGGGATTTGCCAAAGCCATCGGGTGAACCCCAATGTGCTCGCTAATAATGAATTCCATTCGGGCAAGTCCCACACCTTCATTGGGAAACATCGCGGTCGCGAAGGCGCGTTCGGGGTCAGCGAGATTGAGCATCACGGCCGTATGCGGGCGCGGGATGTCAGCGATCTCGACGTGCTTCGTTACGAACCGTAAACTGCCTTCGTACACCCGTCCGGTCTCGCCTTCGGCACAGCATACCGTGACGATATCGCCCGCCTTGAGCACCTGCATTGCGCCCGAGGCGCCCACGACCGCCGGTACGCCGAGCTCGCGCGCAACGATCGCAGCGTGACAGGTACGTCCTCCTCGCTCAGTCACGATTGCGGCCGCCGCCTTCATGACGGGCTCCCAGTCTGGTCGTGTACTCTCGGTGACCGGCACTTCGCCTGGCTTAAAAGCGGCGAGATCCTCCGGACCTGTTATGACCCTCACACCGCCAGCGGCGATCTTTTCCCCAATTGCCCGCCCCACCACCATGACCTTGCCGCGCTGCTCCAATGCATAAGTATCAACCACCGTTGGCGCCCGACGCGAAGCTACTGTCTCCGGCCGGGCCTGCACGATGTAGAGGCTTCCGCCGTCAGCATCCTTTGCCCATTCGATGTCCATGGGCACGGATCGTCCCGCTGCCGCAGAGTAGTGATCTTCTATAGTCATTGCATAGTCGGCCAGCTTCAGCACCTCCTCATCTGTGATGCAAAAGCGCTCCCGATCGGACTCGCTCACCTCGACGTTGCGCGTTGTTTGGCCGGCGTCACCAAAGTCGTAGATCATGCGCATCTGCTTGCCGCCGAGCGCGCGCGACAGGATAGCCCGATGCCCCTTCCGAAACGTAGGCTTATGAACGTAAAACTCGTCTGGATCGACAGTCCCTTGGACGATGTTCTCGCCAAGCCCGTAAACCCCCGTGATGAACACGACATCACGGAACCCCGTCTCGGTATCGAGAGTGAAAATTACACCGCTGGAAGCTTGCTCAGATCGCACCATCTTCATGATGCCGACCGAGATTGCGACCGTGAAATGATCAAAACCATTGTCGAGCCGGTATGATATGGCCCGATCGGTAAAAATCGAGGCGAAGCAGCGTCGGCAGGCAGCGAACACCTCGTCCTCGCCGCGGACGTTTAAAAAGCTATCGTGCTGCCCGGCGAAACTGGCGTTCGGTAGATCTTCCGCAGTAGCCGAGCTGCGGACCGCTACTGGCACATTCGCCCCGTATTGTGCCTCGAGCTCCCGATAGCCGCGCGTGACCTGCTGCCGAAGCCAGTCCGTTCCCGTTGCATCGAATACAATCTCACGGGCTGCGGCCGCGCGCTTGGCCAACGCGTCGACGTCCCGCTTGTCGAGTCCGTCAAGAAGCCCATGCAGGGATTGCCATGCGCCGGCTGCAGTAATAGCATCCCGATAGGCATCGGCTATGAGCGCGAATCCATTCGGAACGTTAACTCCGTCCTTGGAACGAATGGTGTAAAGCTCTCCGAGAGATGCGTTTTTTCCGCCCACAAGTGATACATCTGAAAGCCGTATATCGCGGAACCAGCTAACATGACTTGTATGGATGTACTCATCGAACTTGGGAGTCTTGATTGTCACCTGACCATTTCCTCTTCAAAACCCAGGAAACCATCGACGTATTCAACAAGGTTACCGTTCCTTGGAGCCTATAATGCTGAAAGAAGGCAGAGCTACCGGGATGTTAACGACAATTCTCGATAAATCTCCGAGCCAGGCGGGTCGCCCTCACGAGGCCGCGTCATTCGGGCGATGAACGCCCCAGTGAAAATTACTAGGCGCCCAACTCACCGCCTTGAGGTACATCAAAAGTTGGACAAAGGCGTCGAGCGCGCAACGGCGCATTCCTTAATGGTCATGCCTTCGGCAGGAGAAGTCCACATTGTGGCGGCCACGTCAACGAGGGCATCACGTCAAACCATTATTCGCGCTTATAGACAACGAATGTAATTGATCGCCATCGTCACGATTACCATCTTAATCTCTGTGTTCATCTTTCCTTGATGTAGATCAAAAATTGAAAAAAACATTTCGGACTTTAGCTTTCTTGTGTCTCATCGCTTTAGATACATTTCTAGGTGGTAGCCTGACTGGCTGCATATTCAACCCGGAAAATGGAGGATACCGACATGCAGAAGCTCGTTATCACGGCCGGCGCGATCATTGCTATCGCCGCGACGTTGGCCCCAGCGAACGCAGAACGTAACCCGGGGCCGATCAAAAACGGGGGACAGTGCTGGAGCAATTCGAGAGGAAGCAATGGCGAGTTTGGCTTTTGGGGTGCCTGTCCGCAAACGGCTAGTGCAACCACCTTTACGCCTAAACAGCGTCAAGTTCCTGCCTCTCGCTAACTTTCCGTTCCGGATACTTCTGCCGGTGGAGCAGTTTGCTACCGCGCGGTTAGCAATCAGCTGAATTTTATAATTCGCGCCGTGCAGCGCGGGGGCGTTTATATTCAAGGCGGGGCCTGCGGGCAGCGGGGCTCGCCTTGTGTTGCCAGACTTGAAGGGGCGCTACACTACTTCAATGCTCTTTGGCTTTTCGAAAAGTCTTTTAACAAATATGACCTCGTGACATCGTTGACCAAGGTCATTTTCGATGCCCTGGTGAGCCCCTTAACTCCCACCCCACTTCGACCGCAACTTGGGTCTGAAATGAAAGGGCAGTCTACTCCTCGATTTCGACAGTTTCGACTTCCTCACAATCAAGGCATTGGAAAGTGTGCAGCATCGGCAATCCGCCAAGTTTTGGAGTAATCTTAGCAAGCACCATCGTCCCACCGCAGCGGGGGCAAAGGCGATCATCCGCAGTATCATCTGGCGTCATCTATAAAGAACAGCAGGTTCCTTGCAGTTCGACATTGCGGAAGATCAAACCACCGTCGTAATGCACACGCTAGGCATAATTGGAAACGGAAGAAAAGTTTCCCCCGATGAACGGTGTACAACAAGACCGCCGTAAGTCTGAGCCGGAATCAGCAGACCCCCGGAGGTTTATGGTGATACATCGTCGGCGGCTCTCGGACTTGACTAGTCATCCTCAATTGGGATTTCGCTGATTACGAACGGTGCCTTGCTTCGCTTCAAGGGGTGCTTCAACTCATCCAACAGGCATATCTCGGCAGTTCGGAGCGGGCACTGATCGTACTCGAGGGCTGGGATACCGCAGGCAAAGGCGGTATTGTTCGTCGCCTCGGTTGGGCGCTCGATCCGCGGAGCTTTAAGGTGTATCCGACTGCCGCACCCGATGAACACGAACGTGCCGAGCATTACCTGCAGCGTTTCTGGCGTCATCTTCCTGCGAGGGGGCAGATCGTTCTATTCGACCGGTCGTGGTATGGGCGCGTATTAGTCGAACGGGTTGAAGGATTTGCCACTAAGGCCGAATGGCGACGCGCCTATCGCGAGATCAACGAATTTGAGCGTTTACTGGTCGAACTCGGGTGTTCGATTGGTCAAGCTGTTCCTGCACATTACGTCGGACGAGCAAGCCCGTCGTTTTCGCGACCGCCTCGTCAACCCCGTCAAGCGCTGGAAGCTGTCTTATGAGGATTTTCGCAATCGCGCACGCCGTCCAGAATATATCGCGGCAATCGAGGACATGCTTGATGAGACAACGACGAAGGCTGCGCCCTGGTACCTAATCCCGGCCAACCATAAGCTGTTTGGTCGGGTCGCGGCATTTCGTATCCTGGCCGACCGGCTCGGAAGCGGCGTATCTCTGGAGCCACACCAGATAAGTCCCGAACTGTTCAAGGAAGCTAAACGGATATTAGGTCTTTCCTCTTCCGATATTATGCGCGCGGCGAGGGCGGCTGATCGAAAGTTTAGAGAGCGCGGTGCCGATATCGAGCAACCAGTTTTGGTGCGTCCTTGAGACAGCGAAATCGTGCGACAAAGATGAGGGGCAGAATGAGCTCATCATTCCACCCCCTGTTCGTGTTTAAGTGATTTGCCAGCCAAAACCGAAAGGACGTGCTCTTGACGAGCTTACCAGATGTCCACGCTCGACAAGTTTGTGACGTGCGCCTTGTCGCCACTTGCGACGAGGTGATACCCGACATCCGGTACCTTAAAAGTGTACAGACCTCCCGCGTCGGTCTTCCCAGTTTCCAAAACCTTGTAGTCACCGGTTGCCAGCACTTGGATCTCCACGTCGCGAGCCATTTCTCCATCACTGGTAATCGCGCGGCACATGACATCCTGGGTGGCAACCTTTTTGCATTGCAGTAGCAGGGTGTGCCCATTCGCGACTGTTGAGCATCCCAAGACAGCGGTGGCAATCAAAGCAGAAACTTTGTACATTGAAACTCTCCATTCTGATCGAGTTGAAGTTCTCTGTGCTGAGTAAGCTACAAAAGCAAAATCGCTAAAGTTTTTCATTGACACAGATCAACGGCAGCTGAGCAGCTTCGCGCTGCCGTCCTATCGCGCCTCCCAGTGCTTGTGTCTTACCGGTAAACCTCTCCGTTGCCCCCAGAGCGCCCGGTAAATCGTGATACTCAGTAAGCACACGCCCAGGGCCGCGGATTTTAATCGTTGACACTTTGGATCTCGCAAGGCTGCGGGTTACTGCCCTAGCCAGCGCCGCTACGCGCGTCGAGTGCGCCGTGCTGGGGTCCGCGCTCAATGCCTCGCCAGCGTTGCGACGTGCGCAGCGAGGCTCTTGCTATCAACATCGTCGGGATCGAAGTCCAGCCAATCCATTCCTTGATTTCAACGTGCTGCTCATGAGCGGGGTCGCGGATCGCATCGAGGAATTCGGCATAGCCCCAGGGGCCGCCACAATCTTCGGGAGGGCACCGGCCGGTCGCGGCGATCAGGCGCGGATAGAGTGCGTCAGGCTCGGGATCGGTAAGCTGCTCAACCTTGATCGTGTGCTCCCAGCCGTCGCCAAAGTCGTAGATGTAGTGCAGCGTTTTGGTGCCGATGTCTTCGATCACTTTGTCGAGACGCGACTTGCGCGCATCGAGAAAGTCTTCGGGCCAATCGGCTTCGGGGTAGAGCGTGCTCCATCGGACATCGCCGGCACGAATTCATAGAGATGACTGTTGGTCCAACCCAGGGCGGCCTGGATGCTCAAGTGCAGCCGGTCGAGCCGGATATCGACGGAGACGGGGAACCGAAGGGTATATTGGGGAAATCCCAAAGGAGGGGGTCTTATTTTTGCCGCCCGCTCGGGGGGAGAGCACTAAACTGGTCTCATCGTCCGTCTTGACAGTGAAGACGACGCTTGCACCTGCAAACCAAACGGCGAAGCATCACGCCGAAGGCGTCCGTATCGGAAGGTTACGATACTCATTCCGAGAGCGCCTTTTCTCGGGGAAGCGCCGTCAGAGTGGATGCGTCTATTTGACTCATATCAATGATATCATGCGCGAAAAGATATTCTGTGGATGGTCTTTGGCGGGAGACGCACATGATCCGGATAATCACACTTGCGGTCGCAAGCGCTTTTCTGTCCGTTCCTTCGATGACAGCGGCGGGCACCAAGCCTATTTGTGAGGAATTTGCAGCCAAGCATTGGTACGGGCCCTCATCATACGGGCAGTTTATAGCCGCTTGCGACCATCGCAACTTCAGATCCAACCGAAAGGACGACGCCGAAAGGTGGTCCAATTGTGTCAACCGCCGAGTCGATAGGGAAAAACCGAACCCGCGGGCGATTGGTTGAAAATCATGACGGCATGCATGGGTGAGTGACCGTTCGAATTGCTGTCGGCTCCCCGTTCCTCCGCGTCCCCGGTTTCTCGCCGAAGCCGCCTTCAATCGGTCCACGGCGGACCTGCCGGCGGCAGCGAGCGATCGTGTAAAACAGCGGCAACGTATAGCTGGCTCGGCAAACATCAATTGCTCGAGGATACCGAGGGATACTGGGTCTGCAGCCTCGCTGATCACGACCTCCGCCATCTTCTGCGCCTGTGATTATGATGGTTGCGCCTTTCAAATCCGTTTGAGGCTCCGGTGTTCATCCTGCGCTCAGATGCGGGAATGCACGAGCAAGTCCCGCGGCCTATTCCGTTATTCTGGCCTGAGTGAAAAAATCTCATTTCGAAAGAACGTAGCGCCCCGGCGCATCTTCGGAGGCCGCGAATCCGGCCGCAGCGTTGCCGAGCCCCGGGGGCGTCAATCAGGTCACTAGAGCGGGCCGCGAGCCATTTCGTCCATGCGGGCCACCACGAGCCGTCGCACGGCATGTGCGTGGCGACCCAGGCATCGGGATCGACATACGGTTCACCGACCTCCCGCGTGCCGATGCGGAAATGGCGATGAGGATGGCCGGGCTCAGAAACGATGCCGGCATTGTGGCCACCGCTTGTCAGCACGAAAGTAACTTCCGTGTCGGTTAACAAATTGAGCTTAAACACGGAACGCCACGGTGCCACGTGATCACGCTCGGTGCTGACGACGAAGACGGGTACCCTGATGTCGGGCAGCGCAACCGGGCGGCCGTCGACTTCAAATCGGCCCTCGGCGAGATCGTTGTTGAGAAACAGCGAGCGCAAATATTGCGAATGCATTCGGTATGGCATTCGCGTCAAGTCTGCATTCCATGCCATGATGTCGATGGCCGGGGGAGGCTCGCCCATCAGGTAATCGTGGACGCTGCGCGACCAGATCAGGTCATTCGACCGCAGCATCTGGAAGGCTCCGGCCATCTGTCTCGAAGTCGAGATAGCCTTGCTGCCACATCATGTCCTCGAGGAATGTGACCTGGCTCTCATCGACAAAGAGGGTCAGTTCGCCGGCCTCGGTGAAGTCGACTTTGCGTCGCAAACAACGTCAGGGTTGCCAGGTCGTCATCCCCGTCCCGGGCCATGGCTGCTGCGGTGATCGTCAGCAGCGTACCGCCGAGGCAGTACCCGACAGCGTGCACCTTACGTGATCTCGTGATCGTCTTCGCCGCCTCAATCGCGGGGAGCACACCTTGAGTGCGATAGTCATCAAAGCCTGTGTCACGGTCTTCGGCTTCCGGATTCTTCCAGGACACCATGAACACGGTGAAGCCTTGCTGGGTCAGATATTTGACTAACGAATTCGCCGGAGACAAGTCGAGGATATAGTACTTCATGATCCAGGCTGGCACGATCACGACCGGCTCCGGTCGTACGCGCTCAGTGGCTGGTGCGTATTGGATGATCTCCGCGAGGCGCGTGCGAAGCACGACTTTGCCAGGCGTCACCGCCACCGTTTCGCCGACCTTGAATGCTTCCAGGCCTCGGGGCGAAGCGCCGCTGAAAAACCCGACAAAATCCGCCGTGCAATTGGCGATGCCGCGCAACAGATTGGCGCCAAACTCAACACCCGTGCGCTCCAGTACTTGCGGATTGGTCCAGATGAAATTTGACGGCGCCATGGTGTCGAGAATCTGGCGCGATGTGAAGTTCGCCATCTCGTCGTGTCGCTGACTGACGCCCCACAGATCGGTCGTTGCCGCCCCCCACCAGCGTTCAATCGCTAAAAAATTGTGGGCGCAAACGCTGAACGGGAAGCTTTGCCACGCCGGTGCACGAAAGCGGTCGTCCTGCGGTAAACCGCGTTCGCTTGGGTCAGCGTGCAGTCCAAATGAGGATCGCACGGCGTAAACCCAATTGTCAGCCGCGCCATCGAAGGCTTGCCAGTCAAGTTCGAGCTGCTTCCCCGGTGAAAGCGCGAGATGCGCGTACCAGTCGAAGAATGCTTGCGCCAACGCGGCCGGCGATAGACCGCCTGTCATTCGGGAAATAACCGCATGGGCCGCACGATCAAGAACCCGGAAAGGCGGACCGGCAGCACGTTTCCCTGTGGCCGCCGCAGTTCCGACCTTGCTTTCTGGACGAGCCGAGTCCTGAACTGCAGTCATGACCTGCTCCAACATGGTCTCCGCGCCCTACGCCGCTGCAACTCGACCGGCGGGTTTAGACTTGTCCAGATTTACGGCAAGCTTCTGATTAAGGGCTACGATTGGCGCGTCCGTTGCCAAGCCGTCCGTTGGACAACATGCGTGTGCCGGTCTCCATGAATTGCTGAGTGTCGGCGAGTAAGTGTCCGCTGTCCTCGGCTATCATTTAAAAGTGCCGCGACACCAATTCCTGCCGGGCGCTCATCGCATCTGGGATGGATCGAGCTGCGATCATTTTGTTGGCGAATTCGGAAACGAGATTCGCCTCCTCTTGCATACGATCAAACCAGTGACGATTCGATTCCTGGTACTTGAGGAGTAGTTCAGCCTGCGCATTCACGAAGTCCTCGACCCGCTTCTTCCCATCGCGGCTATCTCAGGGGTTATCAGGTTGGGTGATAAAGAATATTCCGTCCGCCCGTGATAATTTTCCTTCTCTGCCATGGCATCCACTCCATTTGGATACTTCTGACGCCTTTTGCGCCAGCTGTGCACATTTTCGTTATGAGCTGATGACAAAGTCCCCCTGAATCAGGCCTAGACCAGCGTTTCCGAACCATCATGTGCTTCCACTTCGTCGTCATTCCGAGGCGCCACGCTTGGGAAATCCAGCTGTGAGGCACTGCTGCTGTGGACTCGGGGTTCACCTCCGCTTCGCTCCGGCGCCCCGAAATGATGGCGTAAGGGTGGACAGCAAATGGCAACCATCACGGTGACAGACCTCGACATGCACAGCCTTGATGTATGTCAAGTGACCCATTAGCAGTGATGCGAGCGCAATTCAGCGGCGACTCAAGGTAGCGAGCCAATCGGGCGTTCGAGGGCCATTGACGACTTTGATGTGCGGTGGAGACAGATGGGGACCGGCCCGCTGTCGTTCACCGCCATCGCCGGCGGCTTTCTTTTCGCCGCGGCGGTCGGAGTGTTTTTTGGTTACTATCCAGCTCGCGAGGCAGCGAACCTTAATCCCATCGGTGCGCTGCGCTACGAGTAGGATCGGGCGTCAACCTTACTGCTTCGCGACTTCCAGCAACGCATGCTTAGGATTGTGGCAGAAAGGGAACCACCGCAGCCCCCCTGTACCAAAGTGGGCGACAAAACGATGATTTCCGCCCCTTCAGCTTGAACTTCGCCCTGCTAATCGGGCTGAGCTTCTTTCTTGGTCTCGCGTTCGAGGATTTCTTCGCGCATGTCAGTGGAACCCGGCCGGGGGGTAGTCCGCACATTCCCGCTGCTCGCGCTGGGCGGAGGCACGCTTTATCTTTTCGATCCAGTCCATCTTGTTCCATTCACCGGCGGCCTTATCGTCCTTGGGGCTTGGCTCACTATCTTCTACGCCAAACACATGGTCGGACGCGGCAATGATGGCGAACCGGCTGTCGGAATTGTCGTGCTCATTCTCAACCTCCACGCCTATATCCTCGGCGCACTCGCGCTCGCGCTGCCCAACTGGGTCGCGGTCGGGACCACTGTCGCTGCCGTCCTGCTGTTGACTGGACGAGAGCGGCTGCATGCGTTGGCACGGCAGAGTCGAAATTCGCGAAATCGTCACCCTCGGGCAGTTTCTCATTCTTGACGGGCCTCGTCCTTCCGCTCCTTCCCGCGGACCCGGTGACGAAGCTGACCGATATCACACCTCGCCAAGTCTGGCTCGCCTTAGTCGTCGTCAGCACGCTGTCATATGGGAGCTATCTCGCCCAGCGCTACGTATTTGGAAGGCGGGTGGGTTGTGGATGGCGGCCCTTGGTGGGCTCTACTCCTCCACTGCCACCACAATCGTCCTCGCGCGCGAAGCATCGGCTGATCCGTCACGGCTCGCCAGCGCGCAAGCCGGGATTACGCTCGCAACGGCTATCATGTATCTTCGCATTCTGGTGGTCACAGCGGTATTCAATCAGCCGCTGGCCCTGACGCTTACTATACCGCTTCTTGGCCTGTTTATGACTGGAATTGCGGTCAGTGCGGTCCAATATCGCTTTTCAGCTCCTGTTTTGGCGAAGCCGCTGACGAGTGTGCGGAACCCGCTTGAACTCGGTACCGCGGCAGTGTTTGCGGTGCTCTTCATCGCGACGTCATTGCTATCGAGCTGGGTGACGGCGCAATTTGGCGCACAGGCCGTCTATGTGCTTGCAGCCCTCATCGGATTTACCGACATTGATCCGTTCGTCCTCAATCTGGCACAGGGCGGTACTGCCAACCTCTCGATGGCGTCGGTTGCCACTGCCATCCTGATAGCCACGTCGTCGAACAATCTGCTCAAAGCAGGCTACGCTGCTGCCTTTGCAGGCCCACGGGCCGTCATGCCAAGCTTGATCGCACTCCTCGCGCTCGCCGCTGTCGCCGCAGCATTGTCATTTTTCCTGCAAGCAATCTGAATTATCGCTTTTGCCGGCGGCATAAAGGCAGGGGTCGAGCAGTGTCCTCGGTATGGTAGTTCGAGCGAGGTATCAGACATTCATTCACTTATCTGTTGGCAACTGCTTATGTTTCTTGTTTCCACTTTGATAACATCGCCCGCTCGTCACGCAAGGGCTGGTCACATAACGCGACGGGTTCGGAAATTTAGTGCTGACACACACCCCATTTTGCAGAGCTTGATAAAGCCCCTTACAATCTCTTGTGGTTGCTGGCAGGTTGGAGATCACTGGCTGAGCTGATCCCCAATCAGATCGCGCAAGCGTAAATGCGCTGATCAAGGCGAGGACCGAAAACGCTCTATAACTCACGTCAACTCTTGTCATTGCCAATCCAAGCCACAGATCGCTGACTGTTGTCAAACCTAGTTGATTTCTATCTGTTCGTTAAGTGCCGGCATAAGAATGCGCGATGCGTCCAGGTGATGTGCGAAGGCCTGCATGGCTGGCCGCTCGCCATGAACGAGCACGATCGTGCGCTTGCCGCCGATTTTGTCCTGCCAGGCGAGAAGCTCGTTCTGATCAGCGTGGGCCGAAAAGCCGTTGATCGTGTAAATCCTCGCACGTACCGGAATTTGTTCCCCGAAAAGCTGCACTTGTTTGGCGCCGTCAATGATTCGTCGGCCGAGGGTCCCCGCGCCCGCATAGCCCACAAAGACGATGCTCGCTTCCGGGCGCGCCAAATTATGCCTGAGATGATGCAAAATACGACCACCTGTACACATACCCGAACCTGCCATAATGACGGCACCCCCGCTGACACGGTTGATCGCGACCGACTCCGCCCGTTCCCGTGTTAGGCGCAGATCTGGAACCTTGAACGGGTCCTTCCCTGCCTTCAATAGATCAATAACCTTCGGGGAGAACGCTTCGCGGTGACGCTCGAATATCTCGGTCGCAGAAATGGCCATGGGC
The DNA here is from genome assembly GCA_963844635.1 of uncultured Alphaproteobacteria bacterium. Taxonomy (GTDB): domain Bacteria; phylum Pseudomonadota; class Alphaproteobacteria; order Rhizobiales; family Xanthobacteraceae; genus JAJPKK01. Next base: position 19,532 of record CAWJPD010000002.1, on the reverse strand, counting down.
GAGTTGAGAAAAACGGGCAGAGAAGGCGGAAGCCGGCTCTCTTCGATGCCCTGGCGCAGAAAGTACAGGACTTCCTGCGCTCGCTCGATCGCAAAGGTGGGGATCAGTATGTTGCCATGTCGTGCCAAGGTTGCAGTAATTGCTTCGTATAGCTCGAGCAGCGACGCGTTGAACGGCTTGTGGAGCCGATCGCCATAGGTGCTCTCCATGACGATGGTTTCCGCCGCGGCCGGCGTTTCAGGTGGCGGCAGCAGAAGGTGTCCCGCATTGCCAATATCTCCAGAGAAGAGGATGCGGTGAGGCGTTCCTTGATCTTCCACTTCAATGAGCGCGCTCGCCGATCCGAGAATGTGGCCAGCATTGAAGAACGTCGCGCGCACGCCGCTGACGATATCCACTGGATCACGATAAGGCGCAGCGCGGCCAAACTGGCCAATACAGTCCATTACGTCGATGACGGTATAAAGCGGTGCTTCTCCGCTCTCGCTGATGTGAGTTGTGCTTTCCGTCGCTGGTCTCCTCTTCCTGCAAATGCGCCGCGTCGAGGAGCACCAGACGCGCCAGCTCGAATCGTCGCTTGCGTGGCGATGATCCTGCCCCGGAAACCGCGTTTCACGAGCAGGGGAAGCCGTCCGCAGTGGTCAAGATGCGCGTGCGTCAGGAGCACGCAGTCGAGCGATGCAGCATCGAAACCGAAAGGCACGGCGTTGTCGTCGTGGAGTGCGCGGCTCCCTTGGAATAGCCCGCAATCCACGAGAATTCGGTGCCCATTGGTCTCGACGAGATGACACGAACCGGTGACACCCTGAGCCGCACCATGAAACGAGAGCCTCATCGCTTCACCCCGATTGCAGGGCAGAGCGGTTCGCCCTTCATCTGGTACCAGGCGAGAATGCTGCACCACGCTTCGTCCGCTGACTCGGCAAACCAGAAGAGCTCACGGTCCTCCGGGTCAATCATGCCTTCTTCGACGAGAAAATCCGGGTTGAATGCCTTGCTCCAGTAGGACTCGCCAATCAGGACGATGGGCACCGGGGGCATCTTTCGTGTCTGCGACAACTCCAAGATTTCGAACAGCTCGTCGAGAGTGCCATACCCACCGGGGAAAGCGACCAGCGCCCTGGCGCGCAATGCGAAGTGCAGCTTTCGAATCGCAAAATAGCGGAATTTGAAGCACAATTCTGGACTGACATAGGGGTTTGGGAATTGTTCGTGTGGCAGACTGATATTGAGGCCAATCGATTTGGCGCCCACATCGCAGGCGCCGCGGTTTGCCGCCTCCATGATCCCAGGGCCGCCACCTGTCATGATGAGAATGCAGCCACTGTGAGCGCTCGTTTGCAGCTCTTCCGACAAGCCGACCGAACTCCCTCGCGATCTCATAATACTTGCTTTTGGCGCAAAGCCGCTCCGCGATAGCATGGCGCTGTCGCAAGATGGCGCTAGCACGGGTCGGCCGAAAGCGCCAGTGAGGCCGTCTGAAGTCGGCGGGCGGCTGCCTGCGGCTCCTCGATACGGGTGCCGCCGAACACAACCACCGTATGCGCGACATTATGCGCTCGCAGGAAAGTCTCGACCTTCAGATATTCGAGATCCAGCCGAAGACCTCGCGTCTCCGACTCTTGGAGAAAATCGATGTCTTGGTCGGCTTCGCGATAGGCGGAGCTCTCCAGAATCGCCTTCAATGCTGCAGGCGCGGCCGGGTCATCGATTGCAGGCTTGGGTGCATGCCCTGGAAGGGGTTGCCGCCGCAGCTGGGAGTGGGCCGGAGAATGCCCTCGTTTCCAATGCGGCCTTTTCATAGAATCCTTTTCCTTCGGGAAGTGCCGCATCCGGTCACCTGTCTTAGCACTGGATTTCGGCTTCCGTCCTATCTTGACGTCTAGGCCGGCGAATCACGCCATGAGCTGCAAACCCGACCAGATCAAACGAGTCCCTAGATCCGTCCTGCGGTGACCAGTCTCGTCACTAGCGTTCAGAGCGTCCGAAGCTTTTCTGCCCTTGATCGAGATCAAGGCAAGACGTCTCGCTTCCGCTGATATCCACTACCTCAGAGACATCCGCGATTTCTGGGCGCCATTCGCTTTTTTCGAAATCAGGAGGAAAAATGGCTTGGCTGGTCCGCATCTTGCTGCTCGGTGCCGGCTTGGTCGCCGGGCTATTCGTCGCGAAGGACTTACCGCAATTCGACCTGATCGCGGCTATGGTCGGGATCGTGCTCATCGTGCTGTTCGTGTTCGCATTAGCTTTCTGGCCCAAGGGGTTGTCGCGCGCGATCGATCAGATTTGGAAGTCTTTGCGCGCATAACAGATGCAAGCGGCCCGAACATAATAGGTCCTTCCATGGTAAGGCCTGTTCCCAATGAATGAGCTACATCATTCGGAGGTGGGCAAAGATCGCGACCTTAACCTGGTCCAGCACGAATGCCAGCGCGATACAGGCGAGGAAAATTCCGACCACAAGGGAGATCGGCAAGGGATCCATCAGGAGTTCCACCGACAGCCATCGTCGGAATGATCAGACAGTCGGCGATCGAGCTCAGGATCACAATTAGGCTTGGGCGCGAGGACCAAAGGCGTCTGCGCTCTCGCACTACGTAGAAGATAGCCTGGCCGCTAAACGCCAGCGTGACCATCGTCAGGGTACGCAGCGGACCGAGGTCAAGCTTCAAACTGTATTTTCCGAACGCGAGAACAGTAACGCAAAAAATGAGATCGAAGACGCCAATGATGAGGCCAGCAAGTGTGAGGCTGCCGATGCGCCACGCGTTCGGCTTCGGAGAGGGTCGTACGTTGTCAGTCGTCGAAGACATCGCCAGAAAATCGCCCGTCACCATTGAGATCACGACCAGCATCGGTGTCAGTATCGCGTGATCGGTCATAAAAAGACCAATGCCGAGAAACAGGACTTGGCGCGTTTTGTGCACAATCGAGCGCAATGTGTAGGTAAGTATGCGCTGGAATGTGATTCGTCCTTCCCGCACCGCCGCGACGATGCCGGAAAGTCCAGGCTCAGTGAGCACAATTCCAGCGGCCGACTTTGCGACATCCGTTGCGGTAGATACCGCAATCCCCATCTGCGCCTGCCGCAGCGCCGGAGCGTCGTTCGCGCCATCGCCACACATCCCGACCACGTGCCCGCTATTTTGAAACTCTTTGACGAGGCGGTACTTGTCCTCCGGGAGCACGCCGGCGAAGACAGCGAAGTCACGCGGGCGAACCTTTTCAGGGATCGGTCCTGGTGGACACACGGGCCCCTCAAGACCGATCGACTTGGCTACGAAGGCGGCGGTTGCGGGTGCGTCCCCGGTCACCATCACGGTGTGAACGCCCATTGCGCGAGTTCTGCGACGCAGGCGGCCGACTTGGGTCGCGGCGGGTCACCCAAGGCAAGAAGGCCCGCGAGTTGCATCGCACCCGGCGCGCCGATTGCGACTCCGAGTACTCGGAATCCGTGTTTTTCCAACTCGATCGCGACCGCGCCGGCGGCCCCTGACGCCTGCGCCATGGCGGCAATAACCTCGAAGGCACCTTTGACGATGCGTAGGCGGCGTCCCTTTTCGTCCGCCACGGTCGCCTCCGCTGTTTTCGTCGCCGGATCGAATGGCGCAAACGCGATCAGCGTTGGCAGGCCCGCCGCCGGGCCTTGTGGCGCCGCTGCCCGGATGGCAGCATCGACCGGATTCGTCCGCCCTCCGAACTCGCGAGGGCTGCCAGCGCGAGGACACGTGGCTCGTCGAACCCTGGCATCGAGCGTACCGCACCCACCGACAGTTCGTTGCGGGTGAGCGTGCCGGTCTTGTCTGCGCACAGGACGTCCATCGTGGCTGCTTCGTCTATCGCGGAGAGCCGGGTTGGCAGGACCCCGCGTCTTGCCAATGCTCGAGCGCCCAATGCCGTCGCAAGCGTGAACGTTGCCGGCAGCGCGACTGGCACGGTGGCGATGATGGTTATGAGAACCAACGGAAGAAGTTCGGGCAAAGGCATCCCGGTCGCATAGGCATAACTGATAAGAATCAGCGCGGCGCAGCCGTTAACTGCTGCAAGATTGCGGACCACACGCAGCACCGCCTTCTGCTGCGAACTTGCCACATGGGCGGTCCGCACTAGTTCGGCGGCACGCCCGAACTTCGTTCGAGCGCCGGTAGCCGTGACCACGGCGACCGCTTCCCCCCGCCGCACCAGCGCCCCCGCATAGGCGTCGTATCTGGCGCCAGCTTCGACCGGGAGCGACTCCCCGGTGAGCATGGATTGGTCGAGCAGCACGTCGCCATCGAATAGCCTGAGGTCGGCCGGGACCACGCAGCCGAGCGAGAGTTTGACAATGTCTCCGGGCACAAGCTCCCTGGCTGGAATGTTGCGCCACGTTTCATCCCGGCGCACTGCGGCCCACAAAGCGAGGCGCGATTTGAGCGCGTCGAGCGTCGCCTGAGCTCGCCCTTCATGCAATAAGCCGAGCATCGCATTAAATACGAGCAGAAACCCGATCACAGACGCTTCGATGTACTCGCCCAGGATGAGCTGAAGGATGATCGCTGCTTCCAGCATACATGGGACCGGGGCGATGAACTTGCCGAGCAAACGTCGAAGCCGCCGGACCTCGGCATCCGGAGTCGCATTCGGTCCAACTTCCGCCAGACGACGCTGCGCCTCCTCACTGCTGAGGCCTGTCGCGAGGACGGGCGCCGTCAACTCAAGGACATCACTCATGGGGCATCATACGGGGGCCGCACCGCCATTTCGAGGCCAGGCGGAGACAATGACGTGCCCTAAAGATGGCGTCGCTCAGGATGCTCGAGGCTTGTGCAAATCTTAAATGTTGTACGAATCTGCTTCGTTTAATAACGCCCATCAGCTGCAGGAGTGTTTCGGTTTCTTTCAGTTCGAGAATCGAAGGTCGACAATCGCGCGAGCTCTCGCCAACGCATCTTCCTTTGTGCTGCCGAATAGGTGATCGGGCTGAGTATGCAAAATATGTGGACCTGGGTATATATGAACGCGCCAACCTGAACCGTACTGGACAGTGGTCAACGTGTAGCCCCGGTATTCGAGGCTCCCTCCGATCGTCTCCGACATGAACGCATCCCCTCCTTTGGCATTCGAGCATAGATTTCAGCCGAGGCAATTTAGTTAAGAGGTTCGCAACGATGGTACTGCAGCGGGCCCCCCGTTAGGATGAAGAACAGCTTCGCGAGCCCAAGTTACGGCGCGCGACGGAATTAATCATTACGAAAACACGATGATCCATTGCATAAATGTTTATCGCGCGACAGTGAGCCGATCGACAACAGTTTGCACGCCCGGGACGGCCCAAGCTGCCTCCTGCACCACGTCCCGCTCGTCCAAGCCCTCAACCTTTCCCTCAAGAGTAACGCAGTTGCCATCGCGCACGCTGACGCAAATCCGGTCTGCTTCGATCTTCGCATAGCGTGCCAAGGCTTTTTCGATCTCTTGCTTGATATCTGCAACTTGGATGCCTTGCGTCAGCGTGATATTGTTGAAGACCCCGGTGACACCCGATAATGCGCGCACGCTATCCTCAGCGGCTTTGCGCTCATATTGCCAATCAACCACGCCGGACAGCGTGACCCAACCGTTCTGTACGACTACCGTGATGGCATCCGCGGGAACCATCGCGTCCCACTCGAACAGGTCGAGGGCCCGCTGGGCGATCTCGTCGTCAGCGGTCTTCTTGTCCTCCGGATAGCGGACGTGGATATCCTGGGCGACGGCACGCACGCCCTTGACACGGCGCGTTGCTCGCTCAGCTGCAAGCTTCTCAGCGTAACTGCGCACATGTCCACTCAATGTCACCACGCCGTCCACGACGGCAACGCCAATGCTCGCGGGATTGATGCTTCGTTGGAATTCGAGCTCGTCGATGACGTTCTGTCGCAACTGGCTATCGTTCATGGGGGCGCTCCTGAGTTTGGATGGACGAATTGATAGTACGTCTCGGGCGAACGGCATTGACCTGGATCAAACGAGGCCAGGTAATGAGACCTTGTCAAAAGAGAAGGAACTTGGCGCGCCGGCAGTTGATATTTTGGCGTGCCACGCGATTAGTCGATCGGAACGGCCTACGAGATGCAAATGATCCCGAATACGCTGCACCTGAAGGAACTATCCGCCGGGCATGAATGAAACGGTTCGTCACCGCACCTATCCAAGTCTGAACAGCCCTCCCGTGACGGATCGCATCCTAGCCTCAAGCCGCAGAGAGCGCGGCAAGCGGAATCGGCCTTGCAGTGTGCGACATCGTCGCCAAACCCTTTTGAACGTACGACGGCCATTCTGAAGGCACAGCGCGCGCCAAAGTTCTTTTGATTTAACTCAAGGCGACCGCCCCGCAACGGGGTAATCTCCGTTTTCAAAACTGGTGCAAACATCGCAAATGGCTACATCTCATCTGTCCTAACGAACTGAACCCACGAGGTTACCGTGAAAATCCAGTTCGCTGCGTTTTTGATCGCCCTCAGCACCGCGAACGTCGCGGGGCCAGTTCAAGCGCAGTCTGTCGCCGCTTCGGATAATGTGCAAAAGGGTCGGCACCTCGCCGACATTATCTGTGCGAATTGCCACGTTGTAGCGCGGGATCAGAGATTTGAGCCGATTTTGCGCCCACCCGCGCCCTCATTCGAGTCAATTGCCCAACACGGGATAGTCGATGAAAGTTTCCTGCGGTCCTTTTTGATGACCACGCATCGCGACGTACGCAATCCTGAAGGGATGCCCAATCCCATGCAGATGGATTATCAAATTCCGGAAATCGCCGCCTATTTTATCAGTCTGCAGAATGCAAGCGCAAACCAGACTACCCATGCGTCGCAAGATCAGAGCGAATGCATGAGGGAAATCACCCGCTTGGAAAACTCGCTTGGTGAGGCACGCGGCAATCGCGTTCACGCCCCCTTGGGAACGACGCCGGAATCAACCGCAGCCCGGCTGCATAGGCAGCCGAACTCCAAGCTCGGTAGAGCGCGCGGAGAGGGAAGCCCAGAGCAGTCTTGAAACCGCTATTACGCTTGCTCGAAAGCTCGCGTCCGAAGGAAGAGAGGCGGATTGCCTCACAGCTTTGAGGAAAGTTGCGCTGCCTATGGGCTCTCATTGAATGCGTCGGGAGCCGTACGGGTTGCTCGCCCAGGGTCGGGAATTGCACCAACGGCTCCTATCGGTAAAGGCGGCGAGAAAAGGCAGAGGGCACCGTTCTACCTAGACGGCTCCACCTCGGCTCTGGATGGGGCGACGGTGACAACGCTTATTCGCAAGCGCACCTCGCCACGTTAACGGCTTCCGTCTTTAATAAGTTATGTCACCAAAACTTGCCTGATGTCGCATCAATGTCTTGAAGAGGCGCCGACCCGAAAGTTTCCTGAGAAACTTCTTTCCCCGACCTACCCACCCGGGAAACCATCGGTCGTCTTCCCTAAGCAGTGCCGGCAGCGGTCCTATGTAGGGAAACTGTCCGTCGGCCCGGTTGGCGGCCTTTCGCTGATACGCTTGCGCCATCGTCCACATTACACGAGCGACCTTTGGCGTGGCCGCGTAATGCGCGTTACTGCCGCAGAGACGCGCCAGTTCGACCAAATCGTTGTAAGTCTGCATTGCATCCTCCTGCAATACAGATGTCTACGGTAGAACCGTTCGAGGCGCCTTGCGCCAAGTCAACCGTAGGTGGGCCAGCGACGCATGGGTGCGGCGGAACGAGCATTCCGGGGTGGAATGACCGTTGTTGTGAAAACATAGAAGGTGCCAGCGGTCCGAATTAACGGACGTCGGCAAAGATTTGGTGCCTCGCGGAAGTCGGCAGCATCGGGTTAGAGCAAAGGTGTCGATCCAGCCGAATGCAGCTCGGTCTTGCAACGGTTTTCGCGCCCATCGCATAGTCAAATAGGCGGGAGGAGATGCACGCGGAAGCGCGACGACCGGGCGAAAGCCGAGCGGCCCAACCCTAGTTTTGACCCAGATCAACTCCAAGAGGGCCTTGAAGTATAGACTATATATATGGAGAACGACAGCTGTGGTCCGGCCACGAGCCGTGATGTGCCGTCGGTGGCATCCGATTACTTTCTTGATCGGGCTCGACATTATCATCGACTTGCAGTTGATGCGGGCGGAAACCGTGCTCTCAACGCGGCTGCCTATTTGTTTCTGGAAATAGCTAATGACCTTCAGCGACGTGAGAGGCAAGCCAGCGGACCGCCAAGTGGCGAGCGCTGAACTGGAGCCCTATTGTGCTGAAACGCGCCCGGGCAGTCGCTGAGCAGCCTTTCGACTGCGGAGCGCAAGGCGCTCGCTGTTGAGTACGGCCAATCAGCCGTTCGGCCAATGGGGCAAGGTTTTCCCCGATCCGGCCATGACACTCGCTGCCATCGACCGCCTTGTTCACCACGCCGCAACTCTTGAGATGAGTGTCGAGAGTTATCGACGGCGCGCAACCCTTGATCGCGGACGCGGTCCCGGACGCCCGCCCGCTCACGCCACAATCAAGGGCCAGCTGATTGTCGCTCCACGACAATCAAACTCGCCATCAGCGACAATCAGAGCGGCAGCGACAATCAGAGCGGCAGCGACAAATTGCTTGCGAAGTCTGACAATCAAAACGATCATGTCTTCGCTACCGGCCGCCGCTTTGCGCATTCAGACTGCTATACTTACTGCCAAAAAACGGGCAGGCGGTGTGACCCGGATGCACGAGGCGCGCTCGCGCGGCAGCTTGCAACGGACGTCACACGGACCGCTGCCATTCCAAGCCTTCGGATCGGCTTGGGGGTCGGCGACAAGACGGTCGAGGATCGCGCCACGCTCCACAGACTATACGAACTGCTCGTGGCGCAGCTTGGCAACCGTATACCGGAGCTTCTCAATCCGTGAGCCTCTGCCGCGCGCAGACCTTAGAGCGTTTCACATTTTGTTGGAAGCGTATCCGGCATTTTTGAAGTAATTGTTGCATTCGCGGGGTTGGATGGTTGCGAGGAGGTCGCCGATGTGTCGCCATGTGTCCTCGATGGTGCGCTTTTGGGCGGAGCGCATCCAATGTTTGATTTTGGCGAAGGCCTGCTCGATCGGGTTGAGGTCAGGAGAGTAAGGCGGCAAGTACCAGAGCCTGGCGCCGGCGGCTCGGATCATCTGGCGGACGGCGGCCGACTTGTGGGAACCGAGGTTGTCCATAATGACGATGTCGTCTTGCTTCAGCACGGGCACGAGTTGCTGCTCGACATAAGCTCGGAAGCATGGGCCGTTGATCGGGCCGTCGAAGACGCAGGGAGCCGTGATCTCGTCGCAGCGCAAGGCGCCGAGGAAAGTCAGCGTTCGCCAGTGACCGTGCGGCGCGAAGCCCCGCAGTCGCTTGCCTTTCGGCCCCCAGCCGCGCAACGCCGCCATGTTGGTCTTGATCCAGGTTTCGTCGATGAAGACCAGACGCCGTGGATCGAGCCCGGCCTGCCACGATCGCCAGCGCCGTCGCCTGCGGGCGATGTCGGAACGGGCCTGCTCAAGGGCGAACAGCGTTTTTTTTGAACCGCAGCCCTTCGCGGCGCAGGAACAGCCAAACCGCATTGTGCGAAACGCAGACGCCGCGCGCCGCAAGTTCATCCTTCAGGAGGTGAAGCGTCAGATGCGGCGTCTGGCTGATCCGTTCCTTGATGAAGGCACGATGCGGCTCCAGAACCCGCTTGCGGTGTCCGCCCATCTTGCCAGGCTTCACCGAACCGGTCGCCCGGTAACGCTGCGACCACTTCGCCACCGAAGACACCGCAACACCGAACCGCAACGCAACCGACCGGCAGCTCTCACCGCTCACAACCGCCGCAACCACACGCTCGCGCAGATCATTCGAAAGGGGTCGGCTCATCAGATGCTGGCCCCAGCCCAGCCAGCATCTTGAATCACAAACTCCCATCAAGGGGAATCCCCCCAATTCAATCAATCCATGAAACGCTCTAATGAGGATCTGTGGGGTTTCCTTGCCCGTTTAAAATCCCGTGTAATGTATCATCGATTACACGGGATTGGATGATGATTGTAAATTCTTTCAAATTTTTCAATGACTTGATGGCGCGCCCGAAGAGATTCGAACTCCTGACCCCCAGATTCGTAGTCTGGTGCTCTATCCAGCTGAGCTACGGGCGCGCAACCCTGCGGCAGTGCCAAGCTTTCTTGGCCGGCTCGGTCGTGGGCGGCGCGGAATAGCTATAGGCTCATGGCGGCGTTGGCAAGTTTGCCGACTTCGGCCTTGCGGTGCTTGCCACGACGCATTCCCGTGGCGGCCGCGGGGCGCATTCCTCAGATGCCTCGCGCCATCTCGCGGCTACGGCCCCCTTCTCCAAGATTCACTCAGCGGCGAGGCGGACCGCGGGTGCCGCCGCGCGCACATCGGCGTCGACGTGGCTTTCGAACGGCACGAAATTCTTCTGGAACATGCCGACGAGGCCGCGCGCGGTGTCGTCGAACTCGGCCTTGTTCTGCCACGTCTTGTGCGGGTAGAGCAGGTGCGGCTCGACGCCTTGCAGTTGCGTCGGCACGGCGAAGCCGAAATAAGGATCCGTGCGAAAGGTCGCGTTGCGCAGCGAGCCTTCGAGCGCCGCGGTGAGCAGCGTGCGCGTCACCTTGATCGGCATCCGCCGGCCGACTCCGTAACGGCCGCCGGTCCAGCCGGTATTGACGAGCCAACAATCGACGCCGTGCGCGCCGATGAGTTCGCGCAGCAGGTTGCCGTAAACCGAAGGATGGCGCGGCAGGAACGGGGCACCGAAGCAGGTTGAAAATTCCGGCTCGACGCCAACCAAACCCTTCTCGGTCCCGGCCACCTTCGCGGTGTACCCGGACAGGAAGTGGTACATCGCTTGTGCGGGGGTGAGCTTGGCAATCGGCGGCATCACCCCGAAAGCGTCGGCGGTGAGCAGCACGATGTTTCTCGGCATGCCGGCGCGGCCGGTGCGCGAGGCGTTCGGAATGTAATCGAGCGGATAGGCAGAGCGTGTGTTCTCGGTCCGGCTGTCGTCATCGAAATCGCAGATGCGCGTATCCGGATCGAACACGACATTTTCGAGAATGGTGCCGAAGCGCAGCGTCGCGGCATAGATCTCGGGTTCGGCCTCCTGCGAAAGCTTGATGCATTTCGCGTAGCAACCGCCCTCGAAATTGAAGACCCCCTGCGGACCCCAGCCATGCTCGTCATCGCCGATCAGGGTGCGATGCGGATCGGCCGACAGCGTCGTTTTGCCGGTGCCCGACAGCCCGAAGAACAGTGCGACATCGCCGTCCTTGCCGACATTGGCTGAGCAATGCATCGGCATCACGCTTTCCGCCGGCAGATAATAGTTGAGCGTCGTGAACACCGATTTCTTCATCTCGCCGGCATAATAGCTGCCGCCGATCAGGATCATGCGCTTGGTGAAGTTGACGGCAATCACGGTTTCGCTGCGCACGCCGTGGCGTTGCGGGTCGGCCTTGAAGGAAGGCAGACACAGGATCGTGAAATCCGGCACGTAGTGGGCGAGTTCGGAGCGGGCCGGCCGGATCAGCAGCGTGCGGATGAACAGCGAATGCCAGGCGAGTTCCGTGAACACCCGCGCCTTGATGCGATATTTCGGGTCTGCGCCACCATAAAGGTCCTGGGCATAAAGGCGGCGGCCCTTGGCGTGTTCGATGAAGTCACGGTGCAGCAAATCGAACTGCGCCTCGCTGAGCTTGCCGTTCTTCTCCCACCAGACCGTTTTTTCGGTATGCCCGTCGCAGACGATGAATTTGTCTTTGGGGCTGCGCCCCGTGTGCTCGCCGGTCTCGGCGCAAAGCGCACCTCCCTGCACGATGTGACCTTCGCCATTGACGATGGCATGCTCATAGAGGGGGGCCGCGGTCAGGTTCCAGTGCACCGCGGCAAGGCCGGAAAAACCGAATTTCTCGGCGCCGTGCGCGTTGTTGCGCAGCCCTGTTTCCTCCACGAGAAACCTCCCTCTTTTTCATTGGCAGCCGAGCTTCGAGCAACCGATCCGTTGCCCTGCCAAGCCGCTTAAGCCCGGAGAACGCCCGCTCCGAAACCACGCTTTTTCATTGGCAGCCGAGCTTCGAGCAACCGATCCGTTGCCCTGCCAAGCCGCTTAAGCCCGGAGAACGCCCGCTCCGAAACCACGGAATGTCGCCTTGTAGTCCGCGCCGCGCAGTCTTGCCAATATCAATCCGCGAACCGGCTCCCGAGTCAGCGCGCCGCGGTTAAGACCGCACAGGCCCGTGCGGATCACATCGCCCGCGTGCGACCCGCACTCCCGGGATATGCTGATTTCCATGGGGCCATAACTTAGAGCAGGATGCGTTCACCTTGAATCGCCTCCCGCTCGGTTTCTTTTGCGCATCCGTCGCGGACTGCGCTCGACGACGGATGCGAGTGATTTGCGCATGATCTTGTCCGAAAAGTCTGCAACTACGGGATCATGCGCTAGTACTAGTGCGTCAAGGCTCACATCGCCCGCGCGCGCGACCCGCACTTGGCCAAGGTCTTGCGCAGCACGAGGCCATTGACGATGCGCTCGCGAAACGGCATGCGCGCCACGCGGTCGCCCAGCGCAAGGTCGAGGCCGTCAGGGTCGATGCCGGTGACGTGCCAGGCGCCATCGGCCTCGCCCAAAAGCCTGGTTGCGTAGAGCCGTACCGCATCGGGATGGTCGGCATTCATGTGTTCGATCGCGCCCTCCTCGATTTCGATCATTTCATCGGCGCCGGCGAGATCGGTGAGGATCTCCCCGGCCTTGAGGTCGGCCGCGCGTGCAAAGCCGCCATTCAGGTGGGCAGAGGTTACCGCCATGCGCCAGAAGGAGAAATCGGCAAAGCCGGCGTAGAGTTGGGATTTGGGGTGACGGGACAGGAAGCGGCGCTGAACGCGGTCTCCAAGGGGGCTTGCGCGCTCGACCCGGGTAAATGCGCCGAGGACCGTGAGGCGGGGATGCGCCAACGGATCGCCCTTGCCGGTGGAGGCCAGCAGCACCGAGGCGCGGCCGTCCGCCTCGAGGTTGGCCGTATGGGTCGAAAGCCGCGACACCAGAATAAGGGGCGAGCCGTCGACATCGGTCGCGATGTTGACGAGCGAGGAGAACGGGTGACCGGTGTTGCGGTCGAGCGTTGCCAGCGCGCCTGCGCGCGTTGCCCGCAACAACGCCTTGCCGACGGCGACGGGATCGAAGTCATCGGGCGGACGCGCCGTCTCGGGCAGCCGATCCGGCATTATGCCCGGCAAGACAGGGGTTTCGTTGGTGTCCGCCATCGGCGAGGTCCTCCCTAATGCGTTGCAAATACCTCAATTCTGCCGTTTACCGTCACATTTCCGCCCGCCTCGCGGGTTTCTTGGCGGAAAGCCGCAGATGCGGCGGCGATTCATGCTAGAAGGCAACCATGCCAACTATCGCTCTCGTCGACGACGACCGCAACATCCTGACCTCGGTCTCGATCGCTCTCGAAGCCGAGGGCTATCGCATCATGACGTACACGGACGGCGCTTCGGCGCTCGACGGGTTCAAGTCGAGTCCGCCCGATCTCGCAATCCTCGACATCAAGATGCCGCGGATGGACGGGATGGAGACATTGCGCCGGCTTCGCCAGAAGTCCGATGTCCCGGTGATCTTCCTCACCTCCAAGGACGAGGAGATCGACGAGTTGTTCGGCCTCAAGATGGGGGCCGACGACTTCATCCGAAAGCCCTTCTCGCAGCGGCTGTTGGTCGAACGCGTGAAAGCGGTGCTGCGGCGCTCCGGCGGCAAGGACGGCATTGTCACGAAGGAGATCGACACTGCCAAGGTTCTGGAACGCGGGCAGCTCCGCATGGATCCGGAACGACACACTTGTACGTGGAAGAACGAGCCGGTGACGCTGACGGTGACTGAGTTCTTGATCCTGCAGGCGCTGGCGCAGCGGCCTGGCGTCGTGAAGAGCCGCAACGCACTGATGGATGCCGCCTATGACGATCAGGTGTATGTCGACGACCGGACCATCGACAGCCACATCAAGCGACTGCGCAAGAAATTCAAGCAGAGCGACGACGATTTTGACATGATCGAGACGCTTTACGGGGTGGGGTACCGGTTCAAGGAATAGTTTGGCGACGGGCCAACTGCGACTTGAAATCCGCAGCGGTAGTGTCGCGGATGCGCTAGAATGCCGCGCCGATAGGGGAAGCGGTGAGAAGCGATCGACGTGCTTGATAGAACGGCCGATGCCGATGACGCCCGCGCTGCGGTCATAGACCCTGGCGATCGGGTACGCAGCTTTCACCTGCCCGGCGCGGCGGTGTTGGCGGCCACGGCATTTCGCCATCTCAATCGTTTCGCGATGGTAGTGCGGCGGTCTGCTGCTGCGGCTGGTGCTTTCTTCTTCGGCGCCTTCGATATCCTGCGCACGGAAGGCGTTTCCGGAGCGCTGCGACACAGCTGGCAATTCTTCATCACTCAGAGCTTTTCCAGCCTGACGCGCCGAATCGTTTTTTTGAACGTCGCGGGCCTCCTCGCCTTCGTGCTCGGCATCCTCTATCTCACCCAGTTCCGGGCCGGCCTCATTGAGGCGCGCGAGCAAAGCCTGATCTTGCAAGGCAAACTGATCGCCATCGCCATCGCTGGGCAGGGCAATAGCGAGTCCGAACCGATCACCATCGATCCCGAGCGGCTGTTGGAATTGCAGACCGGCGAGAGCTACGGGCCTTCCGACGATGCCTTGTTCGGCCTCGAATTCCCGGTCGATCTTGATCGCGTCGGACCGCTGCTGCGCCGGCTGAGCACGCCCACGAATACGCGCGCCCGCATCTATGACCGCGACGGCACGCTGGTGCTCGACACCCGAAGCCCATTTGGGCGCGCCGACGTGCTTCGCTTCGACCTGCCGTCCCCGACGCAGGAAAAGCCTGGGCTCGTCGAGCGGACGTTCATCGCCGTCCGGACCTGGCTCGGCCGCGGCGACCTGCCGCGCTATCGCGAACTCGGAGCGGAGAACGGCAAAGGCTATCCCGAGGTCGCCCAGGCCCTTGACGGGCACAGCGGCAGCGTGGTGCGGATCAATGATCGCGGCGAAGTGGTCGTCCAGGTCGGGGTTCCCATCCAGCGCTTCCGCACGGTGCGGGGCGCGCTTCTGTTGTCCACGCAAGGCGGCGATATCGATCAGGCGGTGCAAGCGGAACGGGTGGCGATCCTAAAAGTGTTCCTGATCGCTGCCGGCATCATGTCGGTGCTCTCCGTGCTCCTTGCCGGCACCATTGCCGGTCCGGTGCGGCGGCTCGCGGACGGCGCCGACCGCGTGCGTCAGCGCGCGCGAGGGCGCGTCGAGATCCCGGACTTCACGCGCCGACGCGACGAAATCGGGCATCTGTCCAAGAATTTGCGCGAGATGACGGATGCGCTCTATTCCCGCATCGAAGCAATCGAGCGTTTCGCCGCCGATGTTGCGCACGAGCTCAAAAATCCGCTCACTTCGCTGCGCTCCGCGGTGGAGACGCTTCCGGTGGCGAAAAACAATTCCGGACGCAACCGCCTTCTCGCCGTCATCCAGCACGACGTGAAACGGCTCGATCGCCTGATTTCCGATATTTCCGACGCAAGCCGGCTGGACGCCGAGCTGCAGCGACAGGAAACGGAGCCGGTCGACCTCAGAAAACTGCTGCCCGCCGTCGTCACCGTTGCGAATGAGGTGAGGCGCGACGACGGCGTCACCGTAACATTGAGTTTTGAAGGCAATCCGCGCGCCTATGTCGTCCAGGGCCACGACTCCCGCCTCGGCCAGGTGGTCAACAACCTGATCGACAATGCGCGTTCGTTTTCGCCTCCCGAGGGAAAAGTGCAAATCGCCTGCCGCCGCCTGAACGCAACGGTCGAAATCGTCGTCGATGATGATGGCCCGGGAATTCGACCGGAAGCGATCGAGAAGATTTTCGAGCGCTTCTACACCGACCGGCCGCAGCAGAATTTCGGACAGAATTCGGGCCTTGGTCTGTCGATATCCAAGCAGATCGTCGAGGTGCACGGGGGGCGCTTGATGGCGCAGAACCGCGTCTCCGCGCCCGACGAGAACAGCGAGGCGAGAGTTCTCGGCGCTCGATTCGTTGTGCAATTGCCGGCCACGTAGCCTCACAGCAAATGGAGGGCGAACCTACCATTCACGCTTCGGCCGTGTTGATCGGCGCTGGCGCGCTGCTCGTTCGCGGACCGGCCGGTTCGGGTAAGTCCCGCCTCGTCCTCAGATTGATTCAGGCGGCAATGGGTGGGCCGCTGATGTTTGCACGCCTGGTGGCGGACGACCGGCTTTACCTGCGCCCCGTCAACGGGCGATTGCTGGCATCGCCGCCCGAGCAACTGGCGGGGCTGATCGAAGTCCGCGGACTCGGTCTCCGCCGCCTGCCTCATGAGCCGATCGCAGTGGTCTCGAAGGTCCTCGATCTCGATGCCGAAGGGACCGAGCGGATGCCGGATCAAGCCGCGATCGAGGTCGTGATAGCCGGCGTGTCATTGCCGCGTCTTGCGGTCGCACGCGGAATTGATGCGTATCCGTTGATTTTAGCGAGCCTCATGTAATGTCCACGCGCACGAGCAGCAAACCGACGGCACGATGCACTTGCGTCGATCGGCCAAAACGGCTTGCGCTCGGCTTCGGTTTGGTGATGATTACAAGGCTTTCGTGCGGCGTAACCAAGGCGCCCGCCGGGTGATTCGATGATCGGCCTCGTCCTCGTTACCCATGGCCGGCTCGCCACCGAGTTCCGCGCCGCGCTGGAACATGTCGTCGGTCCGCAGGGGCAGATCGAAGCGATTCTGATCGAGCCGGATGACAATGTCGAGCAGCGCCGTCACGACATCATCGAGGCGGTAAAGAGGGTCGACAGCGGCGACGGTGTCGTCATCCTGACTGACATGTTCGGGGGGACCCCTTCAAACCTCGCCATTTCGGTGATGAGCAGACCCAAGGTGGAAGTCCTCGCCGGGATTAATCTTCCCATGCTGATCAAGCTCGCCAAAGTCCGCGACGAATACGCGCTCGCCGACGCGGTCGCTGCCGCACAGGAATCCGGCCGCAAATACATCACCATCGCAAGCCGGGTGCTGGCGGGGAAATGAGCGAACCCTTCGACGCCCGCGAGGACGATTGCCGTCGCGATGAAGCCCTCCTGCCGCCCGCACCGGCTGGGGCGATCGTGCGGGTGCTGAAAATCGTGAACCAGAAGGGGCTTCACGCCCGCGCCTCCGCCAAGTTCGTTCAGACGGTGGAGAAATTCGATGCGGACGTCCGTGTGAGCCGGTGCGGGGAAAGCGTCGGCGGCACTTCGATCATGGGGCTGATGATGCTCGCGGCCGGCCCGGGCACCTCGATCACCATTACCGCAGCTGGCAAAGAAGGCGCCGAGGTCCTCGCGGCGCTGGAAGCGCTGGTAAACGGACGTTTTGGCGAGGACGATTGAGCGAATCCTTAGCGCATGATCCCGTAAAGTTGCAGACTTTTCGGACAAGATCATGCGCAAAATCAACACGCATCCGTTGTCGAGCGCAGTCCGCGACGGGTGCGCAGAACACAATCGAGCGGGAGGCGATTCAACCTGAACGCATCCCGCTCTAGGCCGAACTTTACCCTTGCGGCGATGCAAGTGGTTGGCTGACCTCGATTGTTTTATCGAGGCCTGACTACATTTGCGGTTTGACGCCGAGCAGATCGAAGGCGCGCTGCTGGATCGGCGTCGGTTTTGCGAACAGCACGGTTACGGGAGCGCCGGCGAGTTTTGCGAGATTGCGTGTGAGGGTTGCGAGATCGGCGAGCAAGGTGCGGAAGCTGTGCACCGGCAGGCCGTCCTCGGTGCGTTTGGTCTTGGCTTTCCGTCTGGCTGCGGGCGAGGGCTGCGCCTTGGCGACCGGAGAGGGACGTAACGCTTCGCCGGCGGCGCGATCGTGATCATCGAACAGCATGGGCGCGAGCGCCTGACGCATGTGCCATTCGAGATGATAGGCGAGCATGCACAGGAACACGTGGGCGCGCACGCGCGGGGTCGCCCAATGGAAGATGGGCCGAATGTCGAGGTCGATGGTCTTGAGGCTGCGGAAGGCGCGCTCGACATTGGCGAGGCTCTTATAGGCGCGCACCGTGTCGGCGGCATTGAGCGCGTTGGCCGGAACACTGGTGCGCAGCACGTAGAAGCCATCGAGCGCGGCTTCCGCGGCGATCGCGGCCTGATGGCGCGTGAAGCTCAGCGCACCGTCGGTGATCTCGATTTGAAAGTGTTTGGCGACCTTGCGACGGTGCAGCACGGCGCCGACCTTGAGGCCGATATTGGCGGCGTCGCGCAGCGGCGATCGCCGTCGCGCGATGCGTGCTTGAATGTCCTTGAGGTCCTGCTCGGTGGCATCGAGCAGTTCGTTGCGCTTGCGGGCGCGTTCCTCGGCCAGCGCCGGGTTCTTGCAGACGATGAGGCGCTCGCCCGGGAACTCCGGGCTTTCGATCTCCGCGAGGTCGCGCTCGTCGAACAATGACAGCTGCAGCGGCCCGCCCTCGGCGGCAAGCTGCTGGATCGCCGGCGCGCGCAGCGCAGTGATCCAGTCGAGGCCGGCCGGCACAAGATCGTGTTCGATGCGCGCCTGCGTGATCATTCCGCGGTCGCCGACCAGGATGACGCGTTTGAGGCCGAAGCGCTCCTTGAGCTTGGCAATCTGATTGCCGAGCGTTGCGGGATCGCCGGTATTGCCTTCGAAGACCTCGATCGCAACCGGACATCCGTCGGCGGAACACAACAGCCCGAACACGATCTGCATCTTGTCGTGACGGCCATCCCGCGAATGACCAAAGCGCGCCAACGCGCAGCAGCGCCCCTCGACGTAGCTCGAACTCACATCGTAGAGCACCAGCGTCCCGTCGCGCAGGTGGCGGCGCGCCAAGGCCGTCTCGATCGTCGGCTGCGCCGCGCCCAGCCAGTCGAGGGCCGCATAGACTTGCTTGGCGCTGACCGCGCCGAGCCCCAGCGTCGCGCCAAGCGAATGGATCGCCGTCGTCTCATCGAGCGCGCGGGCGGTGGCAAGCTTGGCGGCCGGATCGATCAGCCGCGCCACGATCAGCGCCAGCGCCAATTGCCGCTGCCGCTCCGGCCCGTCCGGCAACCGCGCATCGAGACCGATTTGCCGCGCCATACCCAACGCCGCCGCCACGTGTCCGTGCGGCAACGCACGGACGATCTCAAAGCCGCCAAGCGGGACCAACTTGTCGCCGCGCAACGCCGCCCGCAGCGCCTCGATGCGCTCTGTCGGCCAATCCGACAGGTTCGCGAGCGTGCGGTTCTTCACCTTGGCGCCGTCGCGAAAACTCTCCCGCAGCAGGATGGCGGGGCGGGAGCGCCGGTTCGGCACGACAGCGACGTACATGTGCAGCTTGAATCAAGCCGCACGTGCCATGTCAAGCGTTATTTACCATATGTTATGACTACATATCTGGCGCGCCATCAATGAAAACAATGGCTTAACTTAACGTTGGGTAAAGTTCGGCCTAGCGCGTGATCCCGAAGAGTTCGCAAACTCTTCAGACAAGAT
>CAWJPD010000001.1:0-489927 GCA_963844635.1 uncultured Alphaproteobacteria bacterium | reverse complement strand
GCCGGTAATGCGGTCCTAGATTTTTTTGCGGAGGGTGCCGTCCGGCGCACAGGCGCAGACGAAGAAGGCCGGGCAACCGGGGCAAGTCCGGGGCGAAGGATCGATCGGAAAGCGCCCGGCACGGATGTCGGCAAGGAAATTCTCGAGTTTCTTCCTACGGTTTCTCAAGCTGCTTGGCGGTCGAAGCTGATCGGAAAGACCTCCTGATCGGCCAGGTGGACGAGCTGAACTAGGGCGTCCGGAAAGGCCTGGCGGGCGGCGAGATGAAAGCCGCGGCTCCCACATCATTCCCTTCGTCCGACCGCCGGTGTCCGGTCCGCACCCGCCGCAACACGCGCTTGCCGCCGGGCTCCAGTAGTACCTCGTCGGGCCGCACGATGATGTCGTGATCGCCGAAGGCGAGACGCAAGGCGGCAGGAGGCTCGGGCGTGAGACCTTCCCGTGTCTTGGCAAAGAAGCGGATCATCGTGACGGCGAGCGTCCGGAACGCGGCAACGTGATCGTGTGCGGCGAGCCCTTGGGTTTCGAATGCCTGAGAGATCGAGGATTTCGAGATCGCCGTCGGAAGCGGTTCCGGCGATCAATGCTTCTGAAACCACCCGAATGGCCTCGTGCATGCGCATGAAATCCGTCATGCTCCGGCGGCCCCCGACCTGAAGCACGTGGGTGTAGAAGAACCGGCGCGGACAGGAACTCATACAGGGCCATCTGCGGGCCGCTGAAGCTGAGCTTGCCTTCGTAGGTCCATGTGATCGGGCGGTCTTACGGCGCCTCGGGCAAGGCGCGGGAGGGGATCACCTGCACGCGCGCAAGCCCCGCACCCATCCGGCAGAGAAATGGCGAATTCCGGCACGGTCGTCCCGTTAGCCTTTTGCGTCGGGCAGTAGAGGAACAGGCGGTCGCGCGCGCGGGACAGGGCAACGTAGAAGAGGCATTCCTGCTCTTCGGCCTGCCCCTCGCGGAAGACGTCAAGCGCGCTACCCGTAGCGCCCTCGACCATGCCGTCGGGCGGGGTGCACGGCGGCGCGCTGGGTAGTCCGCGGCAGCGTATCGGCGTTCATGCCTGGCACATGAACCACGCGGAAACTCCAGGCCCTTGGCGCCGTGGATTGTCATCAGGCGCACGGCATCGATGCCTTGCGCGGCCGCGGGCAACTGCCGGAGATCGCGCTCATCACCAAGGCGGACAAGCCGGCGCACCCCGTCCAGCAAGCCGCATGACTGGTTGCCCCGTCCGGATGGCTGGGCGCGAACGAAATTGAGGAACTGCCAGAGCGCGATGCAGCGCCCGCGATCGATGACATCGGCGGACGCTGCAAGGCGTGCCGCGATCCGGGTCCGGTCGAGCAGCAGCGTCGCGAGCACGGTCCAAGGCTCGGCATCGGCACCAAACCCGCGAGGCATCGGCGAGACGGCGGAGTGTTGCGTGCGCCTCGAGGAAAGCCCTGGGATGCCGTCGATCGCGCTAACCAGGCCACTGGTGCGCTCTCGTTGGCACGCAAGTGATCGAGCACCGCTCCGACGTCATCAAGCGACATCTTGAACTCGGTGCCGCAGGCGACCCGGATAAGCCCCATGGCGCGGCGGTCAATGAGGATCGAGAGAAAGGCGAGGAGATCTTTTCACCTCGTCCCGCTCGAAGAGGCTTCCGAGAAACAGCACGGGAATGCCGAGGCGTTCCAATTCATGGCCCGAGCGCGGAGAGCTTCTCGTTGCCGGTGCAAAGCACCGCCTGATCACGATAGCGGATCCCGTCGGCGCGTATTTCTTCGATGGCGTCCGCCAGCGCGACGGTCTGTTGGGCGGCTGTCGTGACGGCGCGGTGTTCGGCGGGTGCCGCCCAGGCCCACGCTCGGCCGCAAGGCCGCCATCCCCGCCTCCCGCTTTCATTTTGGCGGCAAATGCGGAGAACGCATCGACGATCTCCGCGGACCGATCGATAGTTGCGCTTGAGCCGCCCACGCTGGCCGCCGGGAAAATCCTCGGTTCCGAAGCGGGCCATGTTGAACGAGGAAGCGCCGCGAAAGCGATAAATGGACTGCCTCGCGTCGCCGACCACCCAGAGGTTTTCGCCATCTGGCCGCAACGCAGCCAGAAGCCGCACGCTGCTACGGTTCACATCCTGATACTCGTCAACTAGAACATGATCGTACTCGGCCTGAAGTGTGACCCGGATGGCATCGTTGGTCTCAAGAAGCCGCACAGGCAGCGGATACGAGGTCGCCGAAATCCACGCAGTGAGCCTCACGCTTGAGCTTTTCGTAGCGCGTCGTAGACCAGCGCCACTTCGGCGGCGCGTTCCGCCGCTTCCCCGCCTCGCCGGCCTGTTTCATGATCTCGGCGAGCTCGGCGTATCGCTTTGCGTCGACCACCTCGTCCTTGGCGCGCGAGATCGCTGCAAGCATGTCGGCGATAATTTGTGTCGGATCGGAAAGATTGCTGGTAGTGGACGAGCCCGAGCCTTGAAAACACGGCCTCTAAGCGATCGACGGCTTCTGTCCGGTCCATCAGGCGGGGGTCTTTAGGCAGGCCCAACTCCGATGGAAGCGACGGATCAGATCAAGGCCGAACGCATGGAAGGTGCCGATCCACGTGGCAGCGGCGGCATCCTTATTGTTGGCGGCGATGCGCCCGGCCATCTCGCGCGCCGCCTTGTTGGAAAAGGTCAGAACGAGGATGCGGCGCGCGTCGATCCCGTCGGCAAGAAGGCCTTCGATACGGGCCGCCAGGGTTTGCGTTTTTCCGGTCCCCGGGCCCGCCTCGAGGAGATAGGCGCATCCTCGATGAGAGAGCCGGCGATCTTGTTCGGGATTGAGGCCGCGGGCGATGCTTTCCTCTGCCGCCGGCAATTCGACTATGGGCAGGAGCAGTGCGTCGAATAGCTGCTGCGCGACCACTGCGAATGGCGCCCCGAGGCGTTCGGCGATCCCTGTGGCGGAAAGCTGCTTCATCCACATGGAGGCGCTGCACGACGGATCGCGGAAGTAGATATTCGCGCGCGAAGAGGTCCATCTGGACCTCGCGCCGCTGCTTGCGGCCATAATCGACGACCCTGTCAAGGCCGACCGGCGAAGCTTCGGCCGGACGCGCGGGATCGATCTCGCGCGCTGGCGTTGGTTCGCCGTCGTCGCCGAGTTCGGCGTGACCGACTTCATGTGCGACGAAAAACGCCCGTTCGAACGGCGTGCCGGCGTCCTCGTGGAGAATGAGGCTGTCGCGGGCAATGTACACCGCACGCCCCCCGTTAAGCACGGCGGCGCCTCGAGCAGCAACTTCGACATCAAGGTTCCGACGTTCCGCTTCGGCTCTGGCAAACGCATAGGGCTGCCACGGGATCGTGGCCATTAGCGACCGCCTGCGTATGCAGACGCTCGGCGACCTGTCGTGCGAGTTCGATTGCGTCCATCTTAGCCGGAATCAGCTAGGAGGCGCGCGCGCTTCTCATCGGGTACGCCCGCGTCAATCAGGAGACGCTCAAACGTGACCGGCTCGCTCACCGTCGGCTTGGCATCCGACTTGTAACTCCGCGCCATGGCGGGTCGGGCGAGGGCGCGAGGCTGGCAGCCAAGTGCTCCAGCGGTTGATTGACCGCGGCCGCTAGGCGCTGAGGAAGTGCCGTGGCACCGAATCCAGAAATCATTCGCCGGTCACGAAACGCTGTGATGACCTGCCGCGGAACGTCCAGCGCTTTAGAGAGGTCACGGAGTTCCTGGTCGAGAGCGCGGCGAACAGGTCGGCCTGCGCCTGCGGACCCAGCGGCTTCGGAATGCTGGCGCCATGCATCGGCAATCCTGGCCGTGTCTTCGGCGGTGTCGGGTCCCGAAATTGTCGGCGTGCGGTGTAGTTCCCGCGATAGGTCGATCAGCGGCTCGGCGAACTGAGGGTAACGCCGGAGATACGCGGCAAGCGTTTCGCGGCCGGGGTCCGGCTCGACCGCAAACGCGCCGAGCACATCCTCAAGGGAGAGGTTTTGGGTTTGGCTGATCATTGTCCGGACTCCCCGAGGAAAGGCGGCCCGCAAGGCCTTTAAGGCCCGGTCCACGATGCAACCGTATCGTCTTCTCGGATTTATTCAGCGTTTTCGCGATGGTAACAACATCCGGGTCCTTCGAAATCGATGGGAAAGCCTTGGCGCAACATTTCAATGATCCTGATTTGTTCTGGTGGCAGGGTGTCAATCGCTGCATCCAGCCGCGCCCGGTAATTGTTTTGGTCAAAATCTGAATTTTCGAAGGGATTGAAGGCCCCGGCGGCTTCCTCCATTTCGGCGGAGGGCTGCGTTCGTTTCTGGGTCGTGTTCGATCGTGGTCGTGCGGTTCTCTTCCCGCCAAGCCGCATCCTGGGCGTCCCGGCGAAGATTGGCGACCGCGCCGTCGAATCGGACTTCGAAGTGATCGAGCGTCTCAGAGTAGTCTTGGCGGTCTGCGGCGAGGGCGGCAACGAAACGGTCAAAGGCTATCTCCCGGATGCGGCTCTTGGTCTGAGAGACGCGGATCGACTTCACCATTGCGCGTTTCAGGGTTCGGTAGGGCACGCCGCAACCGCGAAAGCAGGATTTTGTAAAGCTGCTCGAAATGCTGGTCCGAATTGTCCTGGCGCGTTGCACGGACAAAATACATCAGGCATTCGCTCGGCACGTGGCCGGCAGCATTACGGTCCGCGATCTGACATCGCGCAACGAGCTCAGCGCGCGGCAATTCCTTCAGTTCCTTCAAGAGCGTCTCGATACGGCCTGTCCGCGTATAAGGGCCGCCGTCCAACGCCCGTTTCCTAGAGGCGTAATCAAATAAATCTCCCGTCACACAGCCGATCCGTCTCAATACAAGGCTCGATCAACAACTCCTAATTTGCACAATGACGTCACTCAACTTTTTTCACTATCGCCAGTGCCCGGCAACAAGGGCGTCGCCGCAATGTGCCCCCATGTGCCTACGAGAAAATTTAACTGTTTGGACTGCTTGGTACGAAGGCGCAGTGAGCCATTGTAATAGCCGCGCAATTTCGTCATAACGCCTGGGAGAAATTCACAAACCCCCGTAACGCAGTGAAAAAAACAAGGTAGAGCAACGTAAGCGATTGATCTACTGAGGTAGAATTTCGTTGCGGGTAGAATTTGAACCATCGACCTTCAGGTTGTGAGCCTGTCGATGCTTCAAACCAATTCCATCCGCAGCTCACGTCCGACGGCCTTGGCGGCACGCGTGAGCGTTCCAAGCGTAACGAACTCATTCTCGGGATCAAGCAGACGGTCCAGTTGTGCGCGGCTGGTCTTCATTCGTTTCGCCAGTTCGGTTTTCGTGAGGCCCTCTTCTTCCATGAGAGCGTCGAGCTGCCGGGCAATCACGCGTTTGATCGCGCGCGCCGTCACCTCGGTATAGATGCCTTCCTCCTTCAGGAAGTCGTCGAAACGTGGAGCCGACACGGCCCTTTGTTTTTTTCATGTGATCTCCTTCATTCGTTTGGTTGCCAGATCGAGGTCCGCGGCAGGCGTTTTCTGCGTTTTCTTCATGAACGCGTGCAGCAGCACCATGCGGCGATCGTGAACGCAAAACAGCACCCGTGCGATACGCCCGCCCGTCAGGTCGCTGCGCACTTCCCACAGGCCCTTGCCCATCGGTCGGCACAGCGGCATGCCGATGGGCCAGGAAAACTCGACATCCTTGATGTCCTCGCCGACAATCTTGCGGTCTTCGCTGCTCAGCGCCTTGAGCCAATCACGAACCGGTTCACGGCCAGAAGCCAATTGGTAGAAGGCAGCAGGCAATCGCTTCACGAATTCTCCTCGCGCACGAGTGTATCAAAATTGGTACGCATCGCGCAATAACAAAATTCATCGTCGAATCAATGCCATCCTCTCGATCGAAATGGGGGCCAGGTAATGTGTCGGACGAAAATGCTCAGGATGGGAATGCTCGTCATTGAGCCGTATTTCCCAAGCTTTTCGAACGCTTTTGACCCGGTGATGGGACAAGGTGGGGCTCGGGAAAAGGCCCGATCTTCACCATGCCGATACGACGAGCAGAACCAGCTTCCGATGATTGAGCGCATTGAACGCGCTCTGGTTCTGCTTGCCTATTTCATCGAGCTTGACGGCGACGTGCATGTGCCGATGTACGAGAAATTCGAGGCCGAGCTTGCGGAACTGAAGAAGATGGAAGACACCAAGGCGCGCGCCCGCGCGCGCCTGCTGTCTTACGCCAGGCCCGGCGGCCTGAAAGCGATCTGCTGAAGATATTTGAGCTTCAGTTCCAGCGATGGGCCTTTGCCGTATTTGGGCTTGTAGGTCTTGTGGCCCATCAGGCTGTCGATCAGGCTGTCCGGCGCTTCGGCGGCGACAAGCCGGTCCTTGAAGCTGTGCCGCAAGGAATAGACCGTGTGTTCCTTTGTGGGCCGCAGCCCGTTTTCCAGCAGATACTTGTTCAACGCGCCGGACAGATTTGAGGATTTGTCGCGATAGCGCGGGAAGCCGTGTGGACGCAGCTTCATCGCCGCAAGGGCAGCCCCCACCAAAGGGATCTCCCGTTCGGGAGTCATCGGTCTTGAGCCGCCGTCCATCGGGCAAAACCTTCACGTACGGAATCGAGGCGCCGAGCAGGATCGCGTCTTTCTGCAGATTGACCACCTCGGAAGGACGCATCCCGGTATCGGCGACCACATACAGAACCAGCCGCGCATCCTCATTCAATCCCGCCAGGGCGTCGCCGGCGAGCAATCGGTCCTGAATGAAATCCGTGTCGTAGGGCGCCCGTGAGCGTTCGGTTTCACCCTTCAGCCGAAGCCCCTTGAAGATGTCCGGCAGATTGAGGCGGCGGCGTACGTTCATCTCCTTCAGCATGCGGCTCAGCTGGCCGATGTCCTTGTTGGCCGTCTTGGCCTCGACCTCGTCATCGACCACACGGTCGCGCCACCATTCGCAGTAATCGATGGCGTCATCCTCCGTGACCTCATTGACGGGCTTGTTGCCGACCACCTCGACGAACCGCTCGACCGCCCGGATGCGGCCATTGCGCCAGATGCGAAGCTGATCGGGCGAAAGGTCCTTGACCTCGTCCTTGGTGGCGGCCTCGTACTGTTCGAACAGCTTCGACAACATGAAGGCCGGGCGTTTGCGTGTGCCGAGAAGGGCGGCGCGGGCGCTCCCGTCATTCGCCAAGCCCTTGGTGGCAAGAGCCTCGAGACGCTCAAGGCGAGCCTCCGGCTTTTGCTGCAGCAGCTGTTCGTTTTCGACGTAGTCGAAACCCAGCGCCCGCGCACGGCGGCGTGCCATCTCGTAGCTGGTCAACTCTTCTTGCGGCTTGCCGTCCGACAAGCCCTTCCAGAAAAGCTCCAGCTGCTCGTTGAATCTTTCTGCAACACGCGCAGCACGGCGCCCGGCACGGTCGTTTGCGATTTTGATACGCGTCGAATGCTTGATCACGCCGCGTCTATCGAGCCGCGCGAACTCATTCGGGACACGGCGAACGAAGTGCCACGTATTGTTCCGGCGGGTGAGAAAATCGGGCATCGGTTCCGGACGTGTTGGACGTTTTGTTGGACGTTTTGTTGGACGAATCTAGCTCCGGAACCGAGCTGAAGTCCATTGGTTTTGCTGAAGTTATTGGGAATGTGTGGGAATTTTTGGGAGGCTTGGAGCGGGTGAAGGGAATCGAACCCTCGTCATCAGCTTGGAAGGCTGTTGCTCTACCATTGAGCTACACCCGCGAACGGAAAATCGTCCGACATTATACTGATCGCGCTCTGACAAGAAAGATGGCGAACGTTCCTCATCGGCGGACAAGCTCCCGCCTCCGCCCGCCGCACACGTCCTCCATGCCGGCACGATCTAGGCCGGCACGGCATAGCCGGCCAACTCCGCTTCCCGAGCCTGCACCAGGAGTTGCTCGTAGTCGCCGGCATCCACCTTGGTGAAACCCGAGAGCAGCAACTCCGCGAGAACTGATCGCGTCGCCAGATCGGCTGCCGCGGCAAAGATCGCGCCCCGCAGCCTATCCACGATGTCGGGCGGCGTCGATGGCGCGGCGACGAGCGGCGGGATGGCGGTCATCACCGTATGCTCGACCGTTCGCAGCTGCGACGCAGTGTCAGGTTCGTGCCGTTTGAGGAGATCGTGAACCAGCGAATCCACGGGCCCGACATCGATCGAGCCTTCAATCACGGCCTCGATGACGCGCCGTGGCGTAATCAAAGGGCCGATGCTCGCCGCAAACAGTCGCTCGGACCTGTCGTGACGATAACGCAGCAGGTGATGGCGGACCGCGTTAAAACCCGATTGCGAATGGACGGCCGTCCATCCGATCCTCCCGCCGAACGTATCGCAAAGACGGACGAATTCACTATCCGCCCGCACCACAAGGTCCGTGCAGTAGACCGGCTGCGCACGGTAGCGTGGAAGCGATGGGATAGGCGCAGCAACCAGCTGTGGCTTCGGCGCCGCCATGGCGAAGGGAAAGCCGCACATGAAAGCGAGCGCGAGATCGCCGCGTGACCAAAGTTCGTCGAGCGGCGCCGGATCGGCGTGATCGACATGGACGAGCGGCACATCCGCCTCGCGGCTGACCCAGTCAAAAAGAGCACGCCATGCCGCGGTGACCTCCCGCGTGACAGCATACATCCGGGCATTGGCGACCAGTGCGGGCATTCTTGAGCGGGATGTGCTCAGCTTGAAACGCCTCCCGCTCGGTTCTCTTTTACGCATCCGTCGCGGACTGTGTTCGACGACGGAGGTGCGGTGGTTTTGCGCATGATCTTTGTCCGAAATCTCTGCAAAGTTTCGGGAGCATGTGGCCAGTCAGGCATAGCGCAGCCGCTGGCCAATGCCGAGCCGCGCGGCCTTGGCGAGCAACGCGGAACCGAGGGCGATATCCGCAATCGACAGGCCGCGGTGCCAGAACAATATGGTCTCCGTCTCCGACGTGCGGCCGGCTTTCTTTCCTGCAACGATTTCGCCCAACTCGCCGTAAAGCGTCGCCTCCGACAGCTTTCCCGCGTCGACATGAGGACGCAGCGCGCCAAAAAGCCCGGCTTTGCACTGGCCCCAGTCATCGGCGACGATCTTGTCCATGATGTCCGTGAGTGAAAGCTCGACTGCGCTCATCGTCCCGTAAGGGATCACCAGCGCACCTTTGCCGATCCATGCCGTTTGCATAAGCGGCATCGGTTCGAGAAGCCTCGTCGCCTCGACAACGATGTCGGCGCCCTCGACGCAATCCTGCCAGCAGGTCGTAACCTTGACTGGCTTGCCGAGGTCACGTCCCAGGCGATCTGCGAAGGCTTCCCGACTGTCGGAGCGGCGTGAGTGGACCCTGATCTCGTCGAAGTTGAAGAGCCGATCGAGCAGGCGGACGTTCCAAAAGGCCGTGCCACGCGCACCGATGTGTCCGAGAAATCTTATATCCCTGTCTTGCAAGATGTCGCGCACCAATCGCCGTGACGGCGCCGGTGCGCATATCGGTGAGGCCGCCGGCATCGACGAT
This sequence comes from uncultured Alphaproteobacteria bacterium, assembly GCA_963844635.1. GTDB lineage: Bacteria > Pseudomonadota > Alphaproteobacteria > Rhizobiales > Xanthobacteraceae > JAJPKK01. Next base: position 480,454 of record CAWJPD010000001.1, on the reverse strand, counting down.
GGCGGCAGGCGCGCCATTGGCCGGGTCCATGAGCAGCAAGAGGCCAAGCTCGGATGGCAGTCCCTGTTTGTAGTTGTCTACGTAATCGCCGATCACTTTGACTCCGGCCAGATCGACCGGCATCCCTATAGCACCCCGCAGTATGTTGAAATGGCCGGCCACCGCCCTGTCGGGTATCAGGTGCACGCGCGGCTCGACGACAGCCTCGCGGCGACCTTGCGCCCGCAGTCCCTGCTCGACCGCCGTCAGAATCTCGTCATCCGAGAGCGCGATCGCTGCGACATCGAGAGCATTGAGATAGGTGAGATGCAGCGGCAACATCAGCCGGCACCGCTACCGTTCCGTCACTGACATTTGGATCCTTTCAATAGTCATCGCCCGGTTTGCGGGGTCCCCCATCGTTTGGCCGCGCGACGGTGTCATATCAATCACTCGTCTGCCGTGAGGGCCGAACGACGGGGTGCCCCTGGACCGGGCGATCCAGTAACCACCGAACGGTCGATTGATCGTTTTCAATGCTACTCAAGGGGTTACTGGATGCCCCGCTTTCGCGGGGCATGACGACTAAAAGGGGATCAAGCGTTGGAGTCAGGAGTTTATTGCGGCATGCCTTCAACTTGAAAGGGCTGCTGCCGGTCCTCTTTGATTTGCGCATGATCCTTCTCCGAAAAGTCTCCAACTTTTCGGGATCATGCGCTACGGCTGGAGCACGATCTCCGCATCCTTGATGACTTTCGCCCACCGCGCGGCATCCGAAGCGATCAGATCGGCGAGTTCGGCGGCCGAACTCCCGACGGCCGCCGCTCCCTGCAATGCCAGCGCGGCCTTCACCTCCGGCAAGTTGAGGAGGTTCGCCACGCCTGCATTGAGTTTGCGGATGACAGCTTGCGGCGTGCGCGCAGGAGCCATCAGGCCATACCACGAGGTCGCCTCGAACCCCGGCATATCGCCTGCATCAGCGACCGTCGGCACATCAGGCAAAACCGCGCTGCGCTCCCTGCTGGCCATCGCGAGCGGACGCAGTGCGCCGGCATCGATCAGGGGTTTCGCCGTCGATAGCTGAGCAAAGATCATCGTCACATCACCTCGCATCACGTCGGTCAGCGCCGCAGCAACACCGCGATAAGGGACGTGATTCATGCGAAACCCGCCGGCCCGCGACAGCAATTCCGCGGCCAGATGGGCGAGGCTGCCGGCGCCGGGGGTGGCGTAGCTCAGCGTGTTCGAACGGCCCAGTACGATCAACTCCTTGAGTGTACGCACCGGCGACCGGCTGCCGATGACCAGGACGTTCTCGATCATTGCAATCTCAGTGATCGGCGTAAAATCTTTGACCGGGTCATAAGGCAGGCTGGAAAACAGCGAGGGATTGACCGCCGCATTGCCGACCGGCATCAACGCCAGCGTATACCCGTCCGCAGCAGCCCTCGCGACTGCTGCCATGGCAATGTTGCCCTGCGCGCCGATCCGGTTCTCGACAACGACTGGCTGTCCCCAGTCCCGCGCCAGCTGGTCGCCGATGATCCGCGCCAGCATATCGGGAGCGCCGCCCGCCGCGAAACCGACGAAAATGTGGATCGGCTTTTCCGGATATTGTGCGGCACCGCAAGAAACTCCGCTGACCGCGATGCCCAATGCCACAACAAACCACAGCGTCGCCAGCGAGCCCAGCCTACCAGTCATATGGGTCATATGCCTGGTCCGCCTTTGCGCGACCGCTTCGTGGCTGCGGACGTGTTCAGCGCGACGGCGGCACGAATGAGCGCCTTCAGCGCCTTCTCATCAATCTTGTCGCCCTCATGGAAATCGATGGCACGCCTGGTGTTGCCTTCGAGACTGGAATTGAAGAGGCCTGAAGGATCGGGCAACAGGGCGCCCTTTGCGAAGGTCATTTTCACGACGCTCTTGTAAGTCTCACCGGTGGAGAGGATTCCGTTGTGCGACCACACCGGGACCCCTCGCCACTTCCACTCCTCGACCACATCCGGGTCGGCCTGCTTGATGAGCGTTCGGATGCGGGCAAGCGTCTCGCCGCGCCAATCATTCAGCTCCTTGATTCTCCCGTCGATAAGTTGAGAGGGCATGTCTCCTCCCGTCTCTTCTTCCGAGCCGTCTTTCTCCCTTTTCATGTTTGTTGACGCTCTCATGACTGTGGTCACCTGGCTAATGTCATGAACGGTTCGTTCCCGTCGAAATCATATGTAACGCCGGAGCGGCGCGATCCCGGAATCCAGCGGCAGCCGGCGCTACACCTTGCTGCCCACCGCGTAGCAACGAATTTTGACGATGCGTTGGCCGTGATCAATGTCGGCGTACCACCACACGACCGGCGCGCCGTTGCGATTGGGGTCCTTGATGACGACCTCATCGGGGACTTGCATCCACTCGCCGTTCGACTGCGGGAAACGCGTCCAGTAGTGCCCGTCGCGAATATCCTCTTCGGCGTATACGCCATCGGATTCGTCACAGCAGTGAACACCCGTTCGCGGCGATATCTGATCTCGGAACCATTGACGCGTCTGCGGGTCTGCCTGGGCAAATTGAGCGTTGTCCCGAGCCACCCCAAGTCCCGTCGGCAAAACGCCGAGGATCAAGGGCAGAACAAGCAAACCCGAATGTCGAAGCATGGGCACCTCCCTTCTTTCACCGGCGTAGGCGAATGCAGCGCCGTAGCCCGGATGCGTAGCGCTTTCTCGCCACGGGCCTCACTCAGTTCAGGCCCGGGGCGGTCCGGAAGCGTCCCGGATATCGTGGCGCGCCCCCCCGAGGCAGGGCAACTTGACATCGCGGATGCGCCGCGCAGCCGGGCCACAGTTCTTAGCCCTTTTCAAGTGCAAGCGACAATCGGCGCGCGCGGACGTGAGGCACCATTGCCGCGGTTTGCGCCGACCGCGGCGTCACTGCGCGCCCGGTTTGAACGGGCGGCTCAGGTACGGCGAGCCGGCGAGCCCGTATCGCCAGGGCTTGTCCTCCGCCTTGGTGATGCCGATGCGCGGCCCCACGATGACATCGACCTTGGTAGCGCGCGCAAACAGCGCAAAGGGGGGCCGGTCAAGCTCGCAGCCGTTGTGACCCTCGGTAATCGCCAACGCGGCCGACAGACGGCCCGGACCTGAGCACAGCAATCGCACGTCGTCGGTGCCCCGCCGTTCACGCATGATCGCGACCCCCACGGTCGGCGCCAGCGCCCGGATCAGCACGGCGCTGGCAGAGCCGCTCGCCTCACAGACAAAATTCAGGCACCAATGAATCCCGTAGGAGCGGTACACGTAGGCTCGCCCGGGCGGACCGAACATCACGGCGTTGCGTTGCGTCCGACCGGGAAAACTGTGGGAGGCCGGGTCGGTGTGGTGATAGGCCTCGACCTCGACAATCGCGCCCCCGACACCATCGACCAGCAACGTCGCTCCGATCAGGTCCGGCGCGACCTCATGCACGCTGCGGTCAAAAAATGCAGCATGAAGAGCAGCGCCGTGCGCTGTTTTGGCGCGCCGACCACACATGTTGCGTCTTTGCAACATATTTACAACATTTGTCGCCAGTAGCTTCGCCGAAAGCAATCGCCCCTTTTCCGCCACAGGATTACAGGATTTCCAAGAGGCTTCTTCAATCGTTGCGAGATCATCATTACCTAGAAGCCCTGTGCAGGGCAGGATTCCAGCGTGCGCGGCGCGGAGTCTTCGGTGCCGTGCAGGTCGTCTGGTTCCGAGCCGCAGGTTGAGTGGACGTAGGGTACGGGTGCAAGTTGTATGGACGCCGCAACAGACCTCAAGAACAAGTTGCCGAGCCGTCATGTGACGGAGGGTCCGGAGCGGGCACCAAATCGCGCATTCTACTACGCGATGGGACTGACCGGCGAGCAGATCCATCAGCCCTTTGTCGGCGTGGCGAGCTGCTGGAATGAAGCGGCGCCTTGCAACATCGCGCTGATGCGGCAGGCCCAGGTGGTGAAGAAAGGCGTCACCGCCAACGGCGGCACCGCGCGCGAATTCTGCACGATCACCGTCACCGACGGCATTGCGATGGGACATGACGGCATGAAGTCGTCGCTGCCCTCGCGCGAAGCCATTGCCGACTCCATCGAGCTCACCATCCGGGGTCATTCCTATGACGCGCTGGTGGGCATTGCCGGGTGCGATAAGTCGCTTCCGGGCATGATGATGGCCATGTGCCGTCTCAACGTGCCGGCGATCTTCATTTATGGCGGGTCGATCTTGCCCGGCACCTTCAAGGGCCACCCGGTCACCGTACAGGACGTCTACGAAGCGGTCGGACGGCACTCGATCGGAGAGATGAGCGACGCCGATCTTGAAACGCTGGAGCAGAATGCCTGTCCTTCTGCCGGCGCCTGCGGCGCCCAGTTCACAGCCAATACGATGGCCGCGGTGTCCGAAGCAATCGGTCTCGCGCTGCCCTATTCGGCGGGCGCGCCCGCTCCCTATGAATTCCGCGACAAGTTCTGCATGGCGGCAGGGGAGCAGGTCGTCGACCTCATCCGGCGGAACTTGCGTCCGCGCGCGATCGTAACCCGAAAAGCGCTGGAGAATGCCGCAGCAGTGGTCGCGGCCTCCGGCGGCTCCACCAATGCCGCGCTCCATCTGCCGGCGATCGCGCACGAATGCGGGATCGCATTCGACCTGTTCGATGTCGCAGATGTGTTCAAGCGGACCCCCTATGTCGCAGATTTGAAGCCGGCCGGCCGTTATGTCGCCAAAGACTTGTTTGAAGCTGGCGGCGTCCCGTTGCTGATGAAAACACTGTTGGATCACGGCTACATGCATGGCGAGTGCATGACCGTGACCGGTCGTAGCATGGCCGAGAACTTGAAACAGGTCGCATGGAATGCCGAGCAGGACGTGGTCCGCCCCGCAGACCGCCCGCTGTCTGCAACGGGCGGGGTGATCGGGCTGCGCGGCAATCTCGCCCCGGAGGGTGCGATCGTGAAGATTGCCGGCATGGAAGAGCTGACTTTTTCCGGTCCGGCGCGCTGTTTTGACGGCGAGGAAGCCTGCTTCGAAGCGGTTCGGAACCGGACCTATCGGGAAGGCGAGGTTTTGGTCATCCGCTACGAGGGACCTCGTGGCGGCCCGGGAATGCGCGAAATGCTGGCAACCACGGCGGCGCTTTACGGTCAGGGCATGGGCGGCAAGGTCGCGCTGATCACTGACGGCCGTTTTTCGGGTGCAACCCGCGGCTTCTGCGTCGGCCATATCGGCCCGGAAGCGGCAATGGGTGGTCCGATCGCGCTTGTCCGCGACGGCGACATCATCAGCCTCGACGCCACGAGCGGCATGCTGAACGTCAGCCTGAGTGCGGCCGAGCTCGAACGGCGGCGCTCTGCCTGGCAGCCGCGCGAGAACCCCCATACCTCTGGTTACCTGTGGAAATACGCCCAGCAGGTTGGGCCGGCGCGATACGGCGCCATCACCCATCCTGGCGGGGCAGCCGAGAAAATGTGTTATGCGGACATCTAAGCGAATCATTTCGACGGTGCTGATGGGGGTCGGCCTCGGCCTCGCGACCAGCTATGCGTTCGACGGGTCGGGCGGTGCTTCGGCTCCCGCAACGGCCGCGGATGGCGGATCGCATGCTCGGCCTTTGGCGGTGGAAACCGCTGGAGCGCCTGCGCTGCCGCCATCGCGCGATACGGCTGATGCGGTACAGAAGGCGCTGGCGCCGCTTCTCGTCGGGCCTGCCGCGGTCACTCGCGGTCCCCTCGCCGAAGTCTCTCCTGCCGCGGCACCGGTCGCCGGCTTTCCGCTGGCCTCGGCCCCGCTCGCCGCGCTTCCGCTTGCGCCGACTGCTCCTGACGCTGCGCTGACCGACTTCCCGCTAAGCTCGTTCCAGGCCTTCCAATGGGGTACGCGGGCTTTGCGCGCCGGAGACACCAAGGCGGCGTTGCGCGCTCTGGAATATGCCGCCGCCAACGATTACCTGGTCGCGGCCTGGAAGCTTGGCCGCATGTATGCCGACGGCGACGGTGTCGACCGCGATGATCGGCGGGCCTTCGATTATTTTCACGCGATCGCCGACGCGCATGCCGATGAGGTCCCTTACACGCCGCAGGCGCCGTTCATCGCCAATGCGTTCGTGGCGCTTGGAAATTATTATCTCAGCGGCATCCCCGGGTCAGCCGTCAAGGCGGATACCGATCGCGCTCGCGAGATGTACGCCTACGCCGCTTCCTATTTCGGCGATGCCGATGCGCAATACCATCTCGGGCGCATGTATCTCGAAGGCCCTGACGGCAGCACCCAGGATTCCAAGCAGGCGGCACGGTGGCTTTCACTGGCGGCGCGAAAGGGGCAATACCAGGCCCAGGCACTCCTCGGCTCGATGCTGTTCAACGGCGAAGTGGTGCCGCGGCAGGCGTCGCGCGGCCTGATGTGGCTGACGCTCGCCCGCGACGCCGCTCCTGCGCGGGAAAGCTGGATCGCCGACCTGCATGCCGCCGCGTTGAAACGGGCCACCGAGGACGAGCGCGCGATTGCGCTCGTCTATCTGGAGCGCTGGCTCCGAGTTGGCCGCGATTGAGCGAAACCTCCCCGGCCTTGAACGGGGTCGGCGCAAGGCGAACATCGGCCGTTCAATTCAGGGCGAGATCGATCCACACCGGAACATGATCGGACGGCTTCTCCCAGCCGCGTACGTGCTTGTCCACGCCGAAACCATCGAGCCGGTCCGCCGCCTGCGGCGACAGCAGCAGGTGATCAATGCGGATGCCCAGGTTCTTTTGCCAGGCGCCCGCCTGGTAGTCCCAAAACGTATAGAGGCCGGCGGCATCGGTGCTGACCCGGGCGGCATCCGATAGGCCAAGATTGGCGAGAGCGCGGAATCTGGCTCGCGTCTGCGGCAGATACAGCGCATCCTTGGTCCAGGCTGCTGGATTGTAAACGTCCGCTGCGGCAGGGATCACGTTGTAATCGCCTGCGAGCACCAAGGCTTCCTCGAGCTTCAGCCGCTCGCGCGCATAATCGATCAGTCGATCCATCCACCTCAGCTTGTAATTATATTTGTCCGTATCGGGCGGATTGCCGTTTGGCAGATAGATCGATGCAACACGCACAGCGCCCCCTGCGGTCGAAACCTCGGCCTCGAGGAACCGGGCGTGATCGTCGCTGGGGTCGCCGGGTAGCCCAGGGGTGACCTCATCAATTCGTAACCGTGAGAGAATCGCCACGCCATTGAAGGTCTTTTGGCCGTGAACAGCGACGTTGTAGCCCAGCGATTCGAAGATTGTGCGAGGGAATGCGGGGTCGACGCATTTCGTCTCCTGAAGGCAGATGACGTCGGGCTCGCGCTCCTTGATCCAGGCTACAAGGTTGTCGAGCCGCTGGTTGATCGAATTCACGTTCCAGCTTGCAATGCGCATCACCTGTCTCTCGTCTATCCGACCGAAGAGGATGCGGGCCGGCGCGAGGCCAATCAGGCATGTCTCAATGTCGGCGAGCGGCCAACTCCAATGAACGATATGCCGGCGGTCCTGTCAAAAGCGACGGCGGCGACGCTTAGAGCGGGATGCGTTCAGGTTGAATTGCCTCCCGCTCGATTATCGTTGATTTTGCGCATGATCTTGCCCGAAAAATCTGCAACTTTACGGGATCATGCGCTGCACCCAGTGGCGCCGCGGCATTGTATCCACGCGATCCCGCCTTGGAATCCGTCGCGAAATGGCTACAAATCACTCCGCATTGCCGGCATTGCCACAGATGCAAGAAGAAACGGTCGGAGGACACAAGTCAGATGGACCTGCGTGTTGAACCTGGTGCAAAATCGCGACACGGGACAGCGAGCCTTTCGCTCGTCATTGCCGTCGGTTTCGCCTGTCTCGGCAGCAATGCAAGCAATGCCGCCGGCGACGCAGCCAAGGGCAAGGATGTGTTCCTGAGTAAGTGTGCGGTCTGCCATACCGCCGACGAAGGGGGCGAGAACCGCTTCGGCCCCAACCTGTTCGGCATCGTGGGAAGAAAAGCCGGGACCGCCCCGGGCTTCTCCTACTCCGCCCCTTTTAAGGCCAAGGCCAATTGGGAATGGACCGAAGCCAAAATCGGCGATTGGATCTCGTTCCCGAGCGCGCTGGTTCCCGGCACCGCCATGGGGTTGTTCCAGGGCGTCGCCTCGCGCGACAAGACCAATGTCATTGCCTATCTCGCGACACTGAAATCGATCGGCGGCTCAGAGCAGCGTGCGAAGGACGCCGACAACAGCCCCGAAAAATAGCCAAAGTTGCGCCAGCATGGCGAGGCCGGTCGCGGGGCCGCGCGTTTTGGGGTCGCGCATATAGGTGACCATGTAGAGGATTCGCGCGGCAACCCAGACGAGGCCGGCAATGGCCGCGCCCGCGTCGGACACCAAGACCGCATATAGCCACAGCGCGGGCAGGAAAAACACCATCTGCTCGAGCGTATTCATCTGCACGCGATAGGCGCGCTCGAACATCTCGTGCCCGGCGACTGCGGGCGCCTTTATTCCGTATTTGGCTCTCGCCCGCCCGGCATTGATCGTCGTCGCAAGATAGGTGGCGAGCGCCACGAGGGTTGCTGCGGCGGTGTAAATTTCCTTCACGACCACTCCTCGGGCTGCGCGACAGTGGCGCGGGAAACGATAGCTGCGGATGCCTCGGTTGGCCGAGCGTCGCATAAACAATAAGGCAACTGCGTGGCCCCGTATGACCCCTCAAACGGTGGCCGTGTCGGCATGCCTACATGAAGGCACTGCGTCCACAGACGCCGATGCGGGGTGACGTGGCGCAGAGATATTGCCACATATCCAGCGATGCGCCCAAGCTTGCTTGATCCGCTGTTCGCCCCGGTCACGAGCCTTCCGGGAGTCGGGGAGAATGCGACGAAACTGCTCCGCCGCCTGTTCGGCCGGCAAGATGTCCGCGTCATCGATCTTTTATTGCATCTGCCGGTGGGTGCGATCGATCGACGCGCTCAACCCAAACTGCGCGACGTGGTTCCGGGCGCCGTGGTCACGGTCACAGTTACCGTCGACTCCCACCGCCCTCCGCCGCCGCACCGCCCCCGCGCGCCTTTCAACGTCTACGCTAGCGATGAGACCGGTACTCTCGCCATCACCTATTTCTCCGCCCGCCCGGACATCGTGAAGAAACTGTTGCCGGTCGGCAGCCGCCGCCATGTCTCCGGGAAGGCAGAAATCTATGATGGCATGCTGCAGATGGTTCATCCGCCACGCGTGGTCGATGACGCCGGTCTCGCATCGATGGCCCTCGTCGAACCGGTTTACCCGCTCACCGAGGGGCTCAGTTCGAACATGCTGCGCCGCTGCATTGGCGCAGCCCTCGAGAAGGTGCCGGCAACACCGGAGTGGCTTGACTCCGACCACGTCACCCGCTCGCATTGGCCAGCGTTCTCAGTTGCGCTGACGACATTGCACAGGCCGCGATCACCCGCCGATCTCGCGCCGGACAGCAAGGCTTGGGCGCGGCTCTCTTACGATGAGCTCCTGGCGAACCAACTCGCGCTCGCATTGGTGCGCGCCCATCTGCGCCAGCCAAGTCCGCGACGAGGGGCGAACCTCGCTTTGTCCAAGGCAAGGCGGAGCTCGCAGGGGCACCCGGAACCGCCAGTCATGGCCGACAAGCCCGACCGCAGCGGGCTGCGTGAAAGGCTGCTCTCCGCCCTGCCTTTTCAATTGACACGCAGCCAGCGGAACGCGCTCGCGGAGATAAGCAGCGACCTCGACACGCCGAATCGGATGCTGCGCCTGATCCAGGGCGACGTCGGCTCCGGCAAAACGGTGGTGGCGTTGTTTGCCTGCGCGGCCGCAATCGAGACCGGCGGACAGGCAGCGCTGATGGCGCCGACCGAAATTCTGGCGCGTCAGCACCTGAACACGATCGCGCCGCTCGCCGCCGCCATCGGCCTGCGCGTCGCGATCCTGACCGGTCGCGAACGCGGGCGCGACCGTGCTGCCATCCTGGATGAATTGGCGCGCGGCGACATTGACCTGACGATCGGCACGCATGCGCTGTTTTCGGACGACGTAGCTTTCCGCGACCTCGCGCTCATCGTCGTTGACGAACAGCATCGCTTTGGCGTGCAACAGCGGCTCGCCCTCGCCCACAAGGGAGCCGCGGTGGACCTGCTGGCGATGACCGCGACGCCGATCCCGCGCACGCTTGTGCTCGCCTATTTCGGCGACCTGGATATTTCGGAACTGCGCGACAAGCCGCCGGGCCGCAAACCTATCGACACCCGCACCCTTCCCCTCGATCGCCTCGACGAGGTCATTGCCGGGATCGGGCGCGCGATTGACTCGGGGCGTCGAGTCTATTGGGTGTGCCCGCTTGTCGAGGAGTCGGAAAACAGCGACCTTGCCGCCGCGGAAGCTCGCTATGCCGAATTACAAGCACGTTTCGGCGACACCGTCGCTCTCGTACACGGCCGCCTGAAGGCCGCCGACAAAGACGCCGCAATGGCGCGCTTTGCCAGCGGGCGTTCTGCGCTCCTCGTTGCCACCACGGTCATCGAGGTCGGGGTCGATGTACCTGAAGCGAGCATCATGATCATCGAACATGCCGATCGTTTCGGCCTGTCGCAATTGCACCAGTTGCGCGGACGGGTCGGTCGCGGCCGCGAAGACTCGACATGCCTGCTGCTCTACAAGCCCCCCCTGGGCGAGACCGCCAAGGCGCGGCTCGCTATCATGCGCGACAGCGATGACGGCTTCCGTATCGCCGAGGAAGATTTGCGCCTGCGCGGCGAAGGCGACCTGCTGGGGAAGCGCCAGAGCGGAATGCCCGGTTTCCGCATCGCCCAGATCGCCACGCATCGCGACCTGATGGCGGCGGCGCGCGCCGATGCGGCCCTGCTGCTCGGACGCGATCCCGGCATGGCCACCACCCGCGGCCGGGATTTGCGCCTGCTGCTTTACCTGTTCGAACGCGACGCAGCCGTGCCGCTGCTGCGAGCGGGCTGAGCATGATGCCGAAAAGTTGCAGACTTTTCGGACAAACATCATGCGCAATATCAAAGAAATGCGGGGGGGGCGATTGAAACTGAACGCATCCCGCTCTGGACGAGCGTCGGACGACGAACCGCGGCGTACATAGCCCCGTCAAGCGCAAAGCAAAGAGGAATCGATATGGACCTCGGTTTAACTGGAAAATTGGCAGTGATCAGCGGCAGCACCGCCGGGATAGGACTTGCCATCGGCACGGCGCTGGCGCGGGAAGGCGCCCGTGTCATCGTGAACGGGCGAAAACAATCGTCCGTCGATGAGGTCGTTCGCAAACTTGCGTCCGAAACCAAGGCTGAAATTCTCGGCTTCGCCGGCGACCTCGGTACTGCGACCGCCGCGGAACAGCTCGCCCGAGACTTTCCTGACGTGGAAATCCTGGTGAACAATCTCGGCATCTTCGAGCCGAAATCGTTCGAGGAGATTTCCGATGCCGACTGGATGCGGTTCTTCGAGGTGAACGTTCTCAGCGGCGTGCGCCTGGCGCGTCTCTACCTCCCGCGTATGCGGCGCGCCAACTGGGGCCGCATCATCTTTATTTCGAGCGAGAGCGGAGTGCAAATTCCGGCGGAAATGATCCACTATGGCGTGACCAAGACCGCCCAACTCGCCGTGTCGCGCGGGCTTGCGGAGGCCGTCGCCGGCACCGGCATCACCGTCAACAGCATTTTGCCCGGCCCGACGAAGTCGCGTGGTGTCAATGATTTCGTCGATGCCCTCGCCAAAACGGAAGGAAAATCGTTCGCAGCGTTCGAAAAGGAATTTTTCGAGAAAGCTCGCCCGACCTCGCTGATCAAGCGGTTCGCCGCGCCTGAAGAAGTCGCCTCCCTTGTCGCCTATGTTGCGAGTCCGCTCGCGTCAGCGACGACCGGCGCGGCACTGCGTGTCGACGGTGGCGTTGTCAAAAGCGCATTTTGAGCCGGCAGAATGGTCGCGCGAAACTGCTCGATCAATTCTTCCATGGGCAGCGACAGGACTGGATTCAGTTGTGCAACTTTCTGAGCCGGTGGAACATCCCGCGAGGTTCGCCGTTATAGCGCTGGCCAGCCTTTCTTGTTGCGATAGGCGCTCGATATCGTCGAACGAAACAGAGAACGCGATGCGGCAAATGCCTCTTACCTTGGTCCAAGCGGTTTCAATAGTGAACGCCGCAATCGACCACGCACGAGAAATCCGAGCAAATGTCAGTGTTGCCGTTTGTGACGGCCAAGGACATCTGGTTGCGCTCCAGCGCATGGACAATACACCCCCGATGGCAAATGAAGGTTCCATCGGCAAGGCAGTTGCCTCGGCCGGCACCGGACTTCCGAGCGCCCAAGAGGCGACGGGTTCATTGGACCAATCTTCAATCGATTTGATGATCGGCAAGGGCCTGCCGGTAATATTCGCGCGCGGCGGGCTCCCTATTACGCAGGACAGCGTTGTTCTCGGTTCCTGTGGAGTTGCCGGCGCTCCGACTAACGATCAGGACGAGCAGTGTGCTCGCGCGGGAATTGACATTTTGCGCCACTAACATGCGCCGTTGACGCGGCAAAAGCGCGATCAGAATTCCGCTTTCGCTCCAAAGGTGATCCCCTGCGTTTGTTCTTTTCGGTGACAACGGACGGCGACATTTCCTCTGCAATGCAGGCCCTGTTTGAGCAGGCGGTTGCGACAGCGCGACTGTCACAATAAACCGAAGCCGACGGGGGCCTCGCCAAGGCTGCGCTAAAAATCAGGCGCCTCTGCCGTCGGCGCTGCGACGTGTCCGCCCGCGTAAAACCCGTGAACGTTTTCGGCACACACCACTTCCTGCCACGGTTCGACACCGCGCCGATACGTGATCGTCGCGGTCCATGGCACGTTAAAGACGCCCTCATCCTCGACGGTGAAGCGCAGCTGCAGCACCTTGCCCCTGTCATTGGGATCTGGTGCCGATCCAGCATCGGCTCCAAGCAGGCGGAAATTCTCCTTGGCGTCTTGTTCCAAGCCCTCTCTCGCGTCGTCAAAATCGAGCAGCCGATAACGCTCCACGACGTGAAGGCTTTGGGTGTAGGGCGTGCCGAACCAGTCGACCATGGGATAGGGCCAGAGTTTCACGCCCACCGTGTCGATGATCAGTGCGTCGCCCTCGTAATGGCCGACGGAATCGCCGTACCAGGACGGCACCACCGGCGACGGGTGCGCCGCATTCAAGCGCACGGTGCGATATTGGTGATCATTCGGATAGAGGATGATGATCTTCCCCGGCTGCTGCAGCATCTGCACCCCGACATTGGCGAAGATCAGCGGCACCGGCTCCGGCCAGCACTGGTTCGTCGGGGTCGGGTAGCTCACACCGCTCAGCGAGATTTCGCCATGCTGCTTGACGATTTCCGCCGCCCGCGGCTTCAGGATCGGATTGCTGTAGTCGCCGACCAACTCTCTGAAGTTGCTGACAAGGACGTTCGTCGTCGGCGGCGCCGGCCGGCCGTCGCCGCCAATCACCTGCCGGCGACGCGACGTGTTCACGATCGGGCCAGGACCGGACACAGGCGGCTCGAAACCTGGAAAGGACGGATGGGACCATACCCCCGAAAAATCCGGAACGGATGGGGTAGCGGACGCGCGGACATCGGCAACGCGCAAGGTGGGCGCCATCGCCTGGGCGAACGCCGCCGGCGCGGCCATTGCCGCGAAGATCGCCGCGAACAGAAAATCACGTCTCTGCGTCATGCTCCCGTCCTCCTGTTTGTGCCCGCGCGGGGCCAGTCTGCGCCGACTATAGCAAACCAGACCAGAGGCACGTTCGGTACGCGATGCGGGGAGCGAGGCACGGCAGTCAACTTTCCCTGTTCTTCCCGCTTTTCTTTGCGCGGGCCGTGTTCGCAAACGACGTCAAGACAAGCGCGAGAGGCCGCTGAGCGGAACCACAACAGCAACCTGGCCGTTACTTACGCCGGAGTCGCGCAATGAGTTTGAAGACGTTGCTACTGGGCCGGGCGCTGCGGAACCGGCAGTTCAAGGAACGGCAAATCGGCGCCTTCGAGGGCGTGCCGGCCATGGGCCTCGACGGGCTTGGCTCATCCGCGTACGGACCCGAGGCCGCGCTGACCATCCTGATCCCGCTCGGGGCCGCAAGCCTCTCCTATGTCGGCCTGGTGGTGACGCCCATCCTGCTGCTGCTGGGCGTGCTCTATTTTTCCTATCGACAGACAATTGAGGCCTACCCGAACAATGGCGGCTCGTACATCGTCTCCAAGGAAAACCTCGGGGTGAACGCAAGCCTGCTCGCCGCCGCCGCACTGATGATCGACTACGTGCTGAACGTTGCGGTAGGGATTTCCGCGGGTGTTGGGGCGCTCGTCTCCGCCGCGCCTGCACTGCACCCCTATATCCTGCCGCTTTGCCTTGCGATTCTCCTCGTCGTAACGCTCGCCAATCTTCGCGGCACCATGGATGCCGGGCGCCTGTTTGCGGTACCGACCTACACCTTCATCTTCTGTTTCGTGCTGCTGCTCGCTCTTGGCTGTTACCGAGCTTTTGCCGCGGGAGGCCATCCTGCTGCGGTGGTTGCGCCACCATCGCTTCCCCAAGCGACCGAAGCGGCAAGCCTGTGGCTGCTGTTGCGTTCCTTCGCCAGCGGCTGCACGGCAATGACCGGCGTCGAAGCTGTCAGCAACGGCGTGAGCGCGTTTCGCCAACCGCCGGTCCGATTCGCGCACCGGACGCTGACCGCGATCGTCGGCGTTCTGGGTCTCCTGCTCGCCGGCATCAGCTATCTCGTTAGCGCCTATGGCATCGGCGCCATGGATCAGACGCAGCAAGGCTATCAGAGCGTGCTATCGCAGCTCGCCGGTGCCGTCGTCGGGCACAACTGGTTCTATTACATCTCGATCGGCAGCCTGCTCGCCATTCTTGCATTATCCGCCAACACGAGCTTTTCGGACTTCCCGCGCCTGTGCCGCCTGGTGGCTCAGGATGGGTTCCTGCCGCGCGCGTTCGCATTATCGGGGCGACGCCTCGTGTTTTCGGTCGGCATCGTCTATCTCGCCATCGCCGCCGGAATCCTTCTGACCGTGTTCGGCGGCATTACCGACCGCCTCATTCCGCTATTCGCGATCGGCGCCTTCATGACATTCACGCTGTCGCAGACTGGAATGGTCTTCCACTGGCGTCGTCAGATGGCAAAGGGCAATGGGGCCAATGTCCGGCATCGAACGCATATGCTTATCAACGGGTTCGGCGCCGTCGCGACCGCGCTCGCACTTGTCGTCATCATCATCGCCAAGTTCGCCGAGGGCGCCTGGATCACGCTGCTGGTGATTCCGGCCGTGATCGCGCTGCTCAAATCGATTGGCAGCTACTACGAAACCTTGAAACACCGATTGCGCCGCCGCGGACCGATGCATCTCGGCCGCCTCGATCCGCCGATCGTACTTGTCGCCACCCATGACTGGAACCGACTGACCGACAAGGCCTTGCAGTTTGCGCTCACTCTTTCACGCGATGTGTATGCGGTTCATCTCGCCGAAGTCGAAGGACCGGACAGTCCGGACAACGAAAAAAAGCTGCGGAAGGCTTGGGCGCGCGACGTCGAGGCGCCGGTCCGCGCCAAGGGATTGAACCCGCCGAAGCTCATGATCTTCGAAGCACAGTACCGTCGCCTCGATGTGCCTTTGCTGAAGCTCGTGGACGAGTTGCAGCAACAGAATCCCGGCCGCGTCGTCGCCGCTATGCTGCCGGAGGTCGTGTGTCAGACTTGGTGGCAGTACCTGCTGCACACCCACCGCTCACGCCGCATTCGCGATGCGCTACTGCAGCACGCCGGCCCACGGTTGGTACTGATGGATGTCCCATGGCGGCTCGAACCGCCGAAACCCGATGATGAACTGGCCGCAGAAATGCAAGATGGACAAACGCAAGAAGAAGGAACGCAAGAGGAAGGAACGCAAGAGGAAGGAACGCACGATCAGGGACATGCTCCTGCAGAGGCAACCTCATCGTGGTGACCCGGAAAGCAGGTTTTCGGGCCGCGCACCAAAGCGTCATCGGCCAAGCAGCACGTCGATCAGGGTTCGCTGTTGTGGTTCGGCTTCAGCCCGATCCTCGACCCGCGGCCGCGGCCGGGGCACCGGGACCGAGATACGGCGCGGCCTTGGCTGCGGCAGCGGAATCGCCTCGCCCGGATCGAAGCCGGTATCCACTGCACGCTCCTCACCGCGTGCGGCAGCGTCGGGCGCGACGGAGGACGTAGCATATCCGGCCCCGACAGGAGCTGCCGGGACTGAAGGGCCGGAGGAGGCTACTCGACCCGAGGAGGCGGCCGGGCGCCCGTCGGGCCAAGGCGAGGCCGAAGATTGTAACGGCAAGCCGACCGTCGCGAGCTGAGATGAAACGGCGGGTGCGGTATCTTCCACCCGCGGCGGCGCCCGTGTCGCGATCGGCGGAATGGCACCCGGGTCTTCCGCCGGCGGCGGAGCGTCGCGGGCAAACAACACCGTCATCACGAACCAGCCAGCCATCACGACAAGCGCCAAGCTGAAGCAGACAACCATCGCCCGCGCCTGGGGCGAGGCCCGTTCATGGTCAAGGCCGCGTCTTGGCATCAATAAACAACTCCGCGGCCGGAAAGGCCGCAAGTCCAAAGAGAGGGTTTTACGCTCACTCGGCGGTGAGGGAAACAGGGGAATCAGCTGCCCCGCAGCAGCCGCTCGGCAATTCTGGGGGCGAAGTACGTCAATACCCCATCGGCTCCAGCACGCTTGAATGCAATAAGACTTTCCATAATGGCCTTCTCCGCGTCGAGCCAGCCGTGGCCCGCGGCGGCCATGATCATCGCGTATTCGCCGGACACCTGATAGGCGAAGGTCGGCATCGCAAAGGCATCCTTCACCAGCCGCAGTACGTCGAGATAGGGCATGCCCGGCTTGACCATGATGAGGTCGGCGCCTTCGGCGATATCCATTTCGACTTCGCGCAACGCCTCATCGGTATTGCCGGGGTCCATCTGGTAAGTTCGTTTGTCGCCGCTGAGCGTGCCCGAGGAGCCGACCGCATCGCGGAACGGCCCGTAAAATGCAGAAGCGTACTTTGCGGCATACGCCATGATCAAGA
Source organism: uncultured Alphaproteobacteria bacterium (assembly GCA_963844635.1). Classification (GTDB taxonomy): domain Bacteria; phylum Pseudomonadota; class Alphaproteobacteria; order Rhizobiales; family Xanthobacteraceae; genus JAJPKK01. The sequence goes on along the minus strand of CAWJPD010000001.1, from coordinate 463,396 downwards.
CGTCGATGCGGCCCTGCGCGTCGAGCGCGCGGCGGATCGCGCCAACCCGTCCGTCCATCATGTCCGAAGGGGCGACGATATCGCATCCCGCCTCGGCCTCGATCGCCGCCTGTTTGACGAGCACCTCGACCGTCTCGTCGTTCAGGATTTCACCATTGCGCAGCAAGCCGTCATGGCCGTGGCTGGTATAGGGATCAAGCGCGACATCGCACAGCACGCCAAGCTCGGGTACCTCCTGTTTGATGGCGCGGATGGCGCGGCAAACGAGGTTGTTCGGGTTGAGCGCCTCCGTCCCATTCTCGTCGCGCAGCGCCGGATCGGTATGGGGAAACAGCGCAACACAGGGGATTCGCAAGGCGGCGGCCCGTGCGGCTTCCCGCACCGCTTCGTCAACGCTTAGACGCTCGACTTCCCGGCATTGAAGCGACCGGGACCCGCACCCGCTCGCCGTCAACGAGGAAGACCGGCCAAATCAGGTCGTCAGCCGTGAGCACGTGCTCGCGGACCATGCGGCGCACCCATTCGGCCTTGCGATTGCGGCGCGGCCTTATCGTGAGGTCGAGCCGCGCGCTGCCGCCGTCCTGAGCCGCCTCCGGCGAAAAACGCACTCTTGCTTCGATCGGACGGCCGAACTTGATGGCCATGGGGCACTCCTGCACGGGCGGCGCCGTTGTAGCGAGAATGGCGGCCTTATTCCAGTTGGCGGACGGCCGCAGGGATATCGCTTCCACCGTCGTGTGGCGCACCCCTGGAACAAAAATATGGTCGCGGGCCACGGTCTGATGAGCCATGGCGATGAGCCCGTCAGGGGTGCCATAGGCCAAGCTCGGCGGATCGCATCGGATGACCGTCCGGCCCATCGGCAAAGGTCAGCCGGCAGATCAAACTGGCAACAAACGGCGAAATGCAATATAGGACGGAGGTCCGCCGTCACGCCGTGGAAGCCGCCTGTTTGCCGCTCGCGAGGGACGGCGCGCCGCGCTCGTAGCTCAGCTGGATAGAGCATCAGACTTCGAATCTGAGGGTCGGGAGTTCGAATTTCTCCGAGCGCGCCAAATCAATCCGAAATTTCAATAGCCTATGACGATTGCAGACACCCGATGGCTTTGAACTGCTGTTTGGCAAGTCCGCAGGGTGTCCACGGAAAGCACATCCCACCGCGCCAGAGAAGGCGCTGAGGCGCCTTCGCAGATCGCCGCTGTCCGGTAGCGGGTCGATCCGGCGAACGCATGGGCGAGGCGGATTTCGAAGGATTTTCTGCCGGTCAGGCGCCGATCCCCGGTCCTTGGGGGCTGGACTGACTGGTAGATGATTCGGGTTCCCGACCTAAAGAGAGTTGGGGTGGGTCTGGTCGAAGGGACGCCAGCAGTTCCCCTCCCGCGCCGCTCGGTCGCACAACGCCCGCACGCTTTGGTCGCGCGCGTCTTTGGCCACGCTGCCGGCAGCATGAATGGCGCAATCGCGATAGTCCTTCGGGAGACATCCAAGGACCGTTGGGGTTCAAACACCCCGGCAATCTTGTCGAAATTTCGACAAGATTGTCCCCACCCAAAATCACGTGCGCCAGCCGCTTGGTCGCCTCCGCCACCTCATTGATGATCGCCCCTGCCACCGCACTGCGCAAGCATACAGCGACCGGCGCCCGCTTTTGTTGCCAGCGGTCTCGCCGGAGTGGGTCTCGGTCCGCTATCGCCAAAGCTTGCAGACCAGTTGTATCAGCCTGCTCACGGAAGCAGTGGGCCAGTTTGAGACTCATGCAGCGCAACATCTTGCGCGGAGCGCGCCCGGAGGAATCTCCGCCGTGCAGAAATCAAGAATTATGCACCAAAACTAGGTCATTGATCTCTTTGGGCTTTTCCGGTTTATAAATCCTGTGCAGAATCACCCATGATTTACGGGCGGGGCACGGGTTAGCAAGGACGGCCAGAGCGTTGACGCCCAAGTGCGCCAGCTCCGCAAGGTCGTCCGGGATTGACATGCAACAACTCTACCCATGTTTCGGCCTCAGCTTTTGGGGGCTGTGTGCCTACAACCCGGCGCTGCCCACGCCCACATATTTTACCGTTGGCGACGCTATCGCGGCGCTTGCCTTCACGCTGGCCGTTCAGCAGCTATTCAAGCCGATCTACCTATTCCGCCTGCGGGCATACGGCTTGCGAATTTCGCATCTCGCTTGGGCGGTCTTTCTCGGTGCACTTTGCTCGGTCGTGGCACTGTTGCTTCCGAATCTGCCGTTCTCTCACAGCGGCTTTTTCGAATATCCCGTCACTTGGGAGCTGATCGGTGGCCTTTTTATCGGTGGAGCCTACGCCGTCGTTGCCGTCGTCTCGCTGAAGCCCGCGCGCCTTCATTCGTTCAATCTGATGCCGTTCGTCCGCGCCGCATCCAACGTATTGTCGGCGGCGAATGACGACGACCGGGTCAGCCTCGCCAATGACCTGCTGCACGACTGGCGTAACCTGGAGCGACTAATCCGCTATGCATCGGCATTCCGTGAAGCTGAAATGCACGGTGCCACCGTCGAGTTCGAGCGGTTACGTGCGGTCGGCGCGCCGGCACAAATCACCGGCCGACCGCCGATCAGTGCGTTTTACCTATTCGCGCATCGCCGACAGCTCGGGGAAGCTTCCGCGCGCTGGGAAATTCCTGCACATCCTGGCAGATCCAGAGTTTTGCTCGGTGCTCGTCAGGAAATGTCCTTGGCTCACCGCTTCGACCTTGAAGATGCTCGCGGATAAGGACCTGCACGTCGATCAGGCCGAGCCATTCGTTCAGGAAATCGCTCGACAGGGAATTCTCAGCGCCGACAGCATGATCGCCAAAGAAATCGGCTACACGGGCTTCGGTTCTGTGCCGGTGCTATCGAACAGCCTTTTCGGGGCGTGGTTCATCCTTTCGCAGTATGATCCGCTAGAGCGCCTCACCTTCAATATGCCGAAAGGATTTTCGGAAGGATTTCGTCGCGCGGCTTAACAGTGCGTGCAGGATGATGCTCGAAACCGCGATCAAGAGCGGTGACTACTGGCCCAACAGCTACATGCACCGCGTTCGTATGGCCTATGAAAGTCTCTGCCATCAATGGAATTTCACCCGGCCGAAGCCGCTGCCAGTGGAATATGCTGTAACGCTGCATTTTGGTATCCAGCGGCTGTACAAATTGCTGCTGGACGGATTGTCGAGCCTTCAGTCGGAACGCAAGCGGTCGCTGTTCATCACCGACCCAACTGCGTTTCGGCGGGATTTGGTCGATACGATTGCGAGCATCGTTTACGAAAGCCTGGCTTGCGTTGCGAACACCTTTGTCGGGGTAGACGATGACGCATGGGTACACGCGATCAGCGTCTTTCTCGACATCTATCCCCAGCACAAATCGGAACCGGTCGGCATGAACCCCTTGCAGCAGCAGTTGGCGATGCAGCTTATCGACAAGCTGCGGCACAACATGGATGGCTGGTATCCGGCGATCTCGCGCGTCCTGGTGGCAACCATCGGTCCTTACGCCGGGCATCCACAGGTCTGTAAGCGGACGGCGCACGTCATTCTGAAAGATGCGGTCTACAAGGAGCTGCAAAAGCTTCCCGCATTGCAGGCCAAAAGCCCCGAAAAGGTAGCTGACTTGTTCCCCCCGTCGGTGACGTATGACGTTGCCGCGAACACCATCACTCACACTTACCGGGGCGGCGGAACGGTGTCGACCGGCCTTGGCGCGCTCAGCATCCCGGATATTGACCTGACCGATCAGCGCAATTGGCAGACGTAAGCGCAGTAGCCGCCCTTCCGGTCGGGCGTTGAACCGCCCCGAATGTTGTTCTTCCTTTGTTCCTTTATGTATGATAATGTCCTTTATCACATACTGAGTAGGGACGAGCAGCGCGCTCGACAATGATGATCAGGATTCAGCAGATCGGTAGCCCGATACGCCGCCACCACAGCCAGCGGGAGACGCTTATCGGCCTCGGGCTTAACAAGATTGGGCGCGTGGCTTGCGTCCCAGACACGCCGGCCATGCGTAGCATGATCGCCAAAGTAAAGCACTTGGTCCGGGTGCCTTTGCGAGTGACGTTCGATAGCAATACGTACCGGCAGGCCGTTGATCCAAGCCGCTCTAGACGAGACGCTTCGGCGGCCGAGCTAGGGGTAATTCATAAAGCACTTAAGGACGGCCGTATTCGCGGTTATCTCAGTGAGACCCTCATCACGCTTGAGGGGATAGAAAACGCTCAGCGAGGAATTTACTTTTCAAACGTCCGACCAAAAATTACATAGGACCGCGACTGAACTGCCCGGACGGGTGGATCAAATACAGATCCAGGGCGCAACCGGATCACAGCTTGCATCCCGGACTCCATCCAATCGTAGCTCGTTGGATTGCCGCAGCTACATCACTAGGTCTCCGGTTCTTGTGGGCCGGTCGGTTCGGTATGCCGCGCCCCCCGGAGCTTCTATCATCTGACCAGTTTGCTACCGAAGGAACGGACGAAGAGCAGCAACATAGGCGAGATCGTTTTCATGAGATCGCTCGCGCTATTGAAGCCCGCGGTGTCGGAAATGCCAAAATCAAAGCAATTGGTGAGCGCATTAAGGCACGCATCATATCCGACCGAGGACGTGTTCTCGGTACTGAGTCATGCACAGGACGATCAGGAGCATCAGAGAAATTCAAAAGGCTGTCGGTGAGTGGGCCGACGGAGATTCGATTGCCGCTCACATCGCATATGGAAAAGGTTTTTTTTGCACCGGGGATGAGGGTAAGACGGCAGGGAGTGCCTCTATTCTTGACCCCGACAACCGCGAATGGCTCACAGCAACTTACGGCGTTCAGTTTGTTAGTCTCAGCGACCTTTCAGGTAAGGTCAGAAAAAAATGAACCAGCGCGTCCCTCTCATTGGTAAATCACATTATCCGGGCGATGGCATCACGGCTTACCTCAAGAACGGCGGCACCCTCGAAAACGCCGCTGCAATGGCGAACCACGCCTCGACGCGCACCACGCAGCTCTACGTTCGTCGGAGCGACGAGGTGACCCTGAACGAGGTGGAGAAGATTTCGATTTGATGCCGGTTTACAGCCGATCTCCCTGCCATGACCTACAAAGAAAACCACTATGTGCCATGTTGGTATCAGGAGCGATTCCTGCCGATGACCGGGGAGCGTAAATTCCGATATCTCGACCTGACCCCCGAACAGTTTCGCGACCCCAAAGGTATCATCAGGACGAAAACCCCCCTCCACCGCTGGGGAACCGTGTCATGCTTTAAGGAAACCGATCTCTACACCATTAAGTTCGGCAGCTTCGAGTCAACCGAGATTGAACAGTTTTTCTTCGGGAAGGTGGACACCGAAGGGCGAGCAGCAGTCGAATTCTTCGCCAACTATAAAAAGTTCGGAGATGGCGAGTCTTCGAAACAACGTCTCTCCGAGCAAGCTGTTCAACGCGCTTCTCAATTACATGAGCATCCAGAAATTTCGTACCCCTAAGGGCTTAAAATACCTGTCCGCCCTGATCGACGTGACCGACAAGAACAATTTGCTGATGCAGATGCAGCGACTACAGAATATGCATTGTGCTATATGGACGGAAGGTGTTTGGGCACTTGTTGATGCAAACAACACCGAAACAAGGTTCGTTATCTCCGATCACCCGGTGACCGTCTACAATCGGGAGGTCTTTCCCCGAAAGCCAACATGCGAGAACGTACACTGATCCAGATTTTCGCATGAATGGAACCCACACGCTATTCCCGTTAGCCCAACCCGCCTTTTAGTGATGACGAACCTTTCGTGGGCACGGAATCCGTACGGAAATGCGACCAAAGCGCGCCCCAATCCCGAACTCTTTAGGCCGGCGATGTTCAAATTCACCGCAATTCAAAGAGGCCGCGAGCTGGACGAGACCGAAATCAACCAGATCAACTTTATCATCAAGCGGCGCGCTGCACGCTACATCGCCGCAGCGAAGGAGGAATGGCTTTACCCGGAGAAAAAAATCCCGAGCACGCACTGGCGCAAGCTTGATGATCGATACCTGCTGATGCCCGACCCTCGGGGACTGCATCTCGGTGGCGAAATCATCATTGGATACGACGACGGCCGAGCGACCTCTTTCGACGAGTATGGGCGCCGCCCCTGGCAGAAAAACTATAAGCGCCACGTAGACCAGACCGAAGCACGAACGCTCTACGCGTTTAAAGGCGAGTATGCCCGTCTATTTGGTCCTAAGCGACGAGGCATCAGCGATGACTTTGGCGGACGCGAGAAGGACGTAGATAGTGACGAGTTTCACAAGTATCACCTCGATCAAGAAAAGAAGTTTCGTCCCGCAGGCGTTAAACCTCGCCGCGATGCCCGCTCGCAATAGCAGGGCACAATGGTGTTGACTGTCTCCCCCTCGCCAGCCGGCGCGGGCCGGGCTGGTCGTGCTCCGCGCGGAGCTGCAGGCGTCCGCCTTCCGGGCTTCCATCCCTGATGCAGATTGCAGCCGTTCAATGATCGGAGTAACCCAAGACCTCAGGAACGGGGGTAGTGTCTTCCATGATGTGGATGGTTCGCAATCCTGCAGGCCGGCACGCGGCCGAGCTTCTGGAAAAAAGTGTTGTAGGAATTGGTTGGGGTGATGTGGGCGAATACCTAACGGGCGCAACCACGCCTGGTGACTATTACCCAGGCGGTTCGGAAGACCTCTCCCGACGATCACCCGCAGCAGGTCATTAACTCCGGGCGTCAGCTCTACAGGTTTTTCCACGAAATGACCGCCGGCGATGTTGTGGCGACGTACGACTTACCGCGCCGCATCTACTATGTCGGCACCATCATCGGCGACGTTCAAAATAATCCGGATGTGACTGCCGCGACTGCCGACTATCTCAACTACACCAGAGCTGTGAAATGGCAGCACCAAGTTGAACGTGACAAGCTCTCGCAGGCGGCGCGAAATTCCTTCGGGTCGACACTCACAATTTTTCGACCATCGGAGAAGGAGGAGGCGGAACTCTGGAAATTGATAAAGGAGCCGCCGGCGGCCATGCAGCCCCCCGAAGTGGTTCCCATTGCCGAGACGGAGGTCGAAGACCCACTGGACAATGCGCTTGAGAATTCGCGCGAATTGATAAAAAGGACAAGGTGATCAAACTCACCTGGCAGACCCCCCCCATGCCAAGACCTTGTTGCCGGCATTCTGCGCGCAATGGGATACAAGACCAAAATCGCACCTGAAGGCGGCGGCGATCGCGGCAAGGATATAATCGCGTCGCCAGATGCGCTTCAGCTTGAGCACCCACGTATCTTTGTCGAGGTGAAGCATCGCAAAGGCCAAATGGGCGCGCCAGAGGTTCTTAAATTCATCGGCGGGCGCGATCACGTCAATGACCGTTCCGTTTTCGTCAGCACCGGCGGTCTTAGCACCGAGGCTAAATACGAAGCCGAACGCTCGCGGATTCCGTTGACGCTTGTTGATGCCGACGGGCTGGTCGAACTTCTAATCGAGTATTACGAAAAAGCTGATCCTCAGACCAAAGCGCTCATTCCACTGCGCAAGACGTACTGGCCAGCGTGACGCGAGAAAGGAGTGGCGGGCCTTACCGACTCCGCGGCCCCTATCACTTTGACGGTCATCGGCTTCCCCTCCCCCTCCCCCTCGAAGTCCTACCACTCAAATCATCTTGGTCAAATATCCTGGGGGGTGCAGGAGTGCAAAACCTCCGCGCGGCGTTAGCCGCATTCGCGATCCACTGCGCGCCAACCCGAAGGAGAAGCCGTGCCTTTTGCCCACGCTTCGCCAAATCACTTACGCCGCCGCTACGAAAAATGTTCGGCGAGGCCTCCGCGTTCCCCTCGACTGCAACGTAGTCTGCGAACTCGACCGTCTTGGCCTCGGTCACGCGCGGGTTGATGTCAGCCTCGACGTTCACCCCAGTCAGCGCCATGCGGCACAGGCTGTCGCGCGAGACGATCCTTTTCTTCTTGCTCGGCAGCGGCGCGCTGGCGCTGTTGAGTTTCCTGAGCCTGGGCCCAATCAGCAGTGTATCGCAGAGGATGGTCGCGGCGATCGTACATGCGGCTTTGCATCATCGCGAGTTCGGCCGCGTGGTTGTGATAAGGCGGGTACGCCGCAAGCTCGGATAGTTCCCATGCTGGCAGCACCAAATCCTTGACGATCGACTTATTGCGTCCGAGGTCATCAACACCTTTGGCGGTACACTCGACGCTGCGCAGAGTATTCGAGTCCCCAAGCGCATGTTGCGGCTTGTTGTTGTTCACGAACAAAACGGCTTCATCGATCGCTTTGATCTTGGCCAGCAGCGTGCACAAATAGGACACCCATGGCGGATAATGCGCTTTCAGGTCTGCGCAAGCGGCATCCAGTTCGGCTTTGGTGGCTTCGTACTGAACCAGCCAACGCGCGTAGTCCTCGGCGTTCCGAACGTCGACGAGCTTGCGTTGCAGCTTCGGCAACGCGCCGCGCAGCCGTGCCGCGATCAAACACCAAGTGTCCCGGTTTCCGAGGGCTTCGGCAGCGTCGCCGGTGAAAATATTTTCGGCTCGTTGCCACCAACCAGCGACGGCTTCGTCGGCGGCGCGGATCGCTTCCTCGGTCTCGCCGAGCAGATCGGCCAATCTGGCCGAATTGATCGAACCATCCTCGGTCAGTGCGCTTCTGATCCGATCTTCCAACGGTTGCGGCGCCGTTGCCTCCGCAGCTGGTGTCCGATCATCCAGCGAAACCTCGATGGGCTCTTCAAATTCTTCGCGCTCCGAACGTGGCGGCGGCGAGGCACGGCGGGCGGTTGCCATGATTTTCAACTCCTGTGTCAGCGTGGCCCGCGGTCGGTGGCGAAGGCGACCAGCGAGATCAGCGCCAGCGCGATCGCGGTCGACACCAGCACCGCAACGAACGTGGACATCGCCATCAGCCTCGCTTGCGCCACGCCTCCGAATCTTCGACGTCGCGTCGTTCGAACGCGGCATCCCGATAGGCCATCGCATCTCGGCTGCCCAGCGGCACGCAAACCAGTTGGCCGTTTTTCTCGACGATGAATTCCGGACGAACCGTCAACGGTGGCGCAGGCGGCGCCCACGCGTTGGCCGTCATTGCCGCCAAACGCGCTTTGTCGAGCGTCACCTGTTGCGCGCCACGCGTGGGTCATCGCGTGATCGTAGGACGCATAAGCGGCGGCAAGGTCATCGGCGCGACTGTCCCCCGAACCGGGAACACAGACCAATCTGCCGCCCTGCATGCGCATCCTGCCCGGCGTACCGTTAACGGTGCAGCGATCGCCTTCAACCTGGCCGACAGTTTCGTTGCTGCCGTAGCCGGTGCGGTCGGGATCGCGCTGCGCTGGCGGAGCTTTCCACCCTGCATAGGAAGGGTTGACCCAAGGATCGCCGCCTTCGGGATTGCGAGACCCGTTGCCGCCCGGCACCATGAAGCTCAGGGCCGATTGTTCGCCGTCATGACGGGGGCGCCACCGTTCAGCCTCTTCGGCCGCGTGGTCCTCGTAAAGCTTTTCCATCCGTTCGTGATGCCTGGACTGGGCGTCACGCTGGGCCTGATTGGTCGGTTGGAGATACCGCGAGCCGGGACGATGCAGCCCAACGGTCGAGCCTTGGGAATCCACCACCCGCATTTGGCCGAGGGCATCGCGGATCAATTGGTCAGCGCCGGTGGAGTGGGCATTTTCAGCGATGCTGCGTTGGACGCCGTCCATGGCGTACAGCGGCGTTCGCAGCCGTTGTCCGTCGCGTAGCACTTTATCGTCGGTCTCGATCCGATTGCCGGAAAAATCGTAAGTTTCGTATCGCGTCAATCGCGTCATGATGCGTGTTCCTTTGTTAGTACGTGAGGGGAAATGACGTTGATCGCCGCCCAGACGGCACCGTCAGTGGGTGCTGCCCGTTCATCGCCCGTTCCACCACAGCCCGCCCTGTGACGCGTACGAGGCGATGAGGTTTCTGAACTCCCTGACCCTTGGCGACGGATCATCGGGCGTGAATTCACGCTGCGACTCGTCGGCGGCATCGATCATCAAATCCAGAATGTAATCATGACCCTGCGCTGCCTGGACGGCGGCATGACAGGCCATGCCGAGAGCGATGACGACGTCAATTTTATGGGACTGACGCTCCTTGCCGATGCGCCAACCACGAGGTGTTTCAATCGCAACAGCGCGGGATATCGCAACACGTATCGCAGCGTCGGGATAAACCTGAAGATTGCCGCCTTGGATCAGTTCGAACAGGTTCTGAGACATGGCTGTTAAATTCGGGACGCTTTGCGGGAATTCTTCCATCCTGATGCCTGCTCTCGCGAGACGCTGCGACGAAGCCGTCATCTGGTACGGATCGTATCTCGCCGACCGGATGCGGTAGCGTTTGTTGAAGTCGAGCACCGTGCCTTCCACCGCGGTTTCGAAATCCAGCGGTTGATCCGGGCTAGGTTGAAAGATTTTGTGAGCCACGAGACGGCAGCATTGCGACTGACGATCCCAATGCACGGCAACGACTGCGGTGCTGTCGCGTTTGACCGAAGCGTCGACGCCGACAAAAACACCGAGAGACTTGTCGGTGACGACCATCTTGAAACCAGGTTGAACACAGCGATCCCAAGCGTCCACGCTGATGAAGCTCGAACTCGCTGCTGATAAACCTGTTTTCGATCATCCTGAGATATTGATTTGGACGGAGGGATCGCCGCATCTCGGCCAACCACGCCTCGGTTTGCCACGGTGCGACTGGCTCATGCGACCAAAACATCAACAAGCCGTCACCGGCGTACAGATTGTGACCGATCTGCGGTTGCCTCAGGCCACGCTGGTAGAGTTCTTCGAGCAGGACGCTCTCGCCTTCAAAACCGGCGTATGTTGTCGTCAACCTGCACGCGATCTTGCGCGTCGGCGGCGGTATCATTTCATCCCAGAGCCTGCGCGAACGTTCACTCGTGTAGGCCCAGAGTTCGTCAAAATTACTGATGTTGGCGGCACTTCCCGCAGCGCCGGCGTAATCCCCGCCGATGGCGGAGATTTGCGCGCCTGCGAATGCCGGGAACACGATCTTGTCAGCGGTGATCCTGGCCTCGTTGCGAAGCAGCGGCGAAGCCTCGACGATGCGCCTGATGGCGAGAAAGACGCGGGCAAGACTCTGATCGAGGTCATTCGCGAGCGTGTAGGCCTCGCCGTATGTGCCGCCGTACAAGACGATGACGGTGAGAATGATCAATGCGGCGAACGCCGTTTTGCCGCTCTTCTTGGGCGCTGCGTACACCAACTCTGGGTACAACAGACGGCCATGTTCATCGAGTTCGAATGCGTGTTTGACAAATTCATGTTGAGCGGGAAGCAACTTGTACGGTTGGTTGGTCTCGGGATTGTACAGGACGGTCTCGATGAAGCTCATCGGATCGCTGCGCCAATGCATCAAAGCTGTGCCGTTGATGTCAGTCATGATCGAACCTGTCGGCACGTCTTAGAAGCTTCCATGCGTCTTTGTGTTGGCCCAGCGATGAACGTGTCTCGGCTTCCCAACGCAGATCACGGGCGATGCGGAAGCTGATCGAACTCATTAGCCGCGTGACGGTTGCCGGATCAGCCTCACGCATCTCGGCAAGCTGTTGGTCAATGATGGTGCGCGACATTGGATGAAAGTCACGTGGTGCGTGGATGCGCAAATTTCCAATGAACTCGTGGATGGATGTGGCTGTGGCGCTCATCGCGGCGGCGGCCCTTTAAGGATGTCAGAGAGGCGCGGCGACGTGATGTCCTTCGGGATTCGATCGACGCCGATCTGGCGAGCCACTCTCACCATGGTCGAGCACAGCAGCGCGTGCTCGTTGATGTCGATGGTCTCCCCACGCGCAAGCTTCGCTTCCATCTGTTCGGCGAGCACAGCGGCGGCGGCGAAGCGGCGGACGAGTTGCTTGCGCGCTTCCGAGCACACGTCTTCGCCACCTTGCTCAGACAAGATCGCGCTGGAGATGTCGCGATAGCGGCGAGCAATAATGGAACGCCCATCAACATCGGGAAGCAGATCGCTTCCGTTGCTGACCCGCGACCTTGCCATCGCCTTTCGCTCGGCGAGACTCGTCCTTGTCGCGGGCATCTCCAAGGTCATTTCCAGCGTCCAGTTCGATCTGGTTTCTTGGAAGTGATGCGGACCTAGCGGACACGGTAACGGCTATTTTGATTAAAGTCAAGTCGTATCAGAACGTTATACCAGTAATGACATCAGATTACTAATCTGATTCACATACCACTTGGGGGAATTCGTCAATGATTCTGACGATCAAAAGCCAAGGAATCGTGCGTCAGGAATGAGAACTGCGACACTGTTTTTTTTGCGGTCGGAAGGATTTTGCATTCTTCAGTGGTGCAAGAGGCTTTTTCGAAGGGTCGGGAGGCGGGTAGAGCGTCAGGGAAAATTCAAAGCCCACTTTCGCGGAAATTTCTGTGCCCGTTGACAGGTGCGGCAGCGGGATGGCTGTGGGCTCCCAGAGGTTCGAGGGTTTCCCAAAGGGTCTGGGCTAATGGTGATCAGGAGTTCTCTGGACGGGCTCAAGGAGCGGTGCTGCCCGTCATCATGATGGCTGGCCGTTTGTCTGGTTTTTTCTCAATCGTGCGGCATCATCACGACCGGTCGTCATCTTCGTTCCAGGACACGGTTGGCTGCGTTTCACTCACAATGATCGCAATCGTGGTGGTGGTGGACGCCTCGGAACGATGAACTCGAACTCGGCCAATGGTCCCAGCTTCCGTTCGAGCCAACCATGGCAATCCTGTCTGTCGAACCCAGGAATGAAGGCGGCGACCACTGCTTTCTGTCCGCGTCCGGCTTTGCGATATCGTGTGGTTGGTGGTGTTGTGGACTGAAATCTTCCGAACAAATGTTCTACGGTACCGTAGAGCGTATCCATTGGCAGATAGTTGGCCTGGGTTGAAGGGTGGTTTTGGTGAGGAGTGTGAGAATCTCCTATAAGAGTTCTATTATAGGGAAAACTCACAGTCCTCGCTTGTCTCAACGCATCATGAGTGAACAGGCCGGGATAAGCGGACGCTGCATCCTTGGCATTCTCCAGCCACACACCACCAACACCGATCATGGTCTGCTCAACGCTGGGCGTGACATCGTCCCACAGGATGGCCTCGACGGGATAGCCCAGTTCGTCCGTCACCGGCACGTCGGTCCAGATGTTGACATCGACCGGATTGAACTCGTCCCGCCACATCCCCCGCACGCGCCCGATAGCCTGCATCAACCCGCCCTCGCATATCTTCCTGCGCACCCGTTCGGCCACCGGATGCGAATGCCGCCACTGCTTGACCATCACGGCATTGCAGCCGTCCTGCTCATGGACATGGATCGGCACTTCGACCTCGACATAACGGCGCTCGGCGATGCCGACCCCGGTCAGAACTTCGGCCGTGACGGTGACGTGCTCGGCATCAGGCAATGTCCGCCCGACGATGTAGATGGCGCGCACGTCGCGCCACTGGTCGGTTCCGGCGACACCGCCATGATGGGCCAGCGTGATCCAGGGCGGCACGTACAAGTGGCTTTTGATGTAGTCTTCCGTCGCTTTGTAGGTGACCACCATGACGGGCCGCTGCCCGCCGTAGCGGCTGGCGTCGCACAACAGGGCGGCCCACATTCTTCGTGCCTTCCGACGCCTGTCCTCGACATTGGCGCCGGTGGCGACGATCGCGTCCATGCTGAAGCTGCGATCCACCATCTGGCGGAAGCGGACGTGCTCCATCAGCGGATAAAGCTTGCGGTCGGTCTGCACCTGCGGCCAGACCAGCTTTAGCAGTTCCAGGTCGGCGGTGGCGTCCGCGATGAAGGACGGCAGGCCGAAATCTTCGTGAATGTCCTTGCGCTCGCGCATGACGACGATTCGCTTGTCATCGCGCGTCTTCACCGCCAGCCGTCCGCTCAGCTCAGGCGCATCCTCGGCGACCGCCAGCTCGACGGTATGCCACAGCTTCACGCGCTTGAGCACGACGGCGTTGCCGGCCGCTGTCGCCGCCGCATCCTCGACCTGCCGCTTCGTCATGGCCGGCGTGATCCCGGGCTCGACCTTCTGCTGCCACTCGCGCGGAATCTGATGGCCGGCACGGAGTTCGCCAAACTCCGCTGCGAGAGCGCTCTTTGGCACCGGTCCGTCCGGCAGCGCCTCCAGCAGGTCGGTCAGGTTATGGCGATTCCCTGGTCAGGACATCAGCGTCGCTGCCGCGCTGCGTCTCCCGGTCGAACGCGTCGATCTCCAGTTCGTCCGTCACCTGCAAGGCGTGCAGCGGGTCCTCGTCGATCATCAGCTCCCGCACCGGGCCGATCGCCGTCGGCTTGGGATGTATTAACGTCTGGTGTGCGACCAGCCAGATGTCGGCCGTGGTGTTCTGGCGCTGATATCCGCATGTATCGAAGTACGGACAGCGCATCGCGCCATGACGGCACAAGGTCTTGTCGACCGACAGCCCGATCCTCGCGACTTTTGTCGCTTCCTCATGGCGTCGGCACATGCGGTGCTGCGTGTCCTGCGGGTCTTCGGCTTCCCGTCCGCGCCAGATCGCAAATCTCAGGCCGGTGCCGCGGTGTTCATCGCGCAGCGCCTCGATCTGCTCCTGTCCCAACTTGTGGCGCGGCACCGCGATCACCACGACTTCGCCGCGCGTCAGTTGCTGTGCGACCCGCACCGCCCGCCTGCGCATCTTGGTCGACTTGCCGGAGCCGGTCGGGTCGCGAACGAGCTTCATGACTTGCCCTTGAAAACTGGTCGGCATCGAAGATGTCTCGGGCCCGGGCGTGGAGGGGGTGGCGCCACCGGATCGAACAGCGTCTAACCGTCTTGCGCTGGGATTCCGGGTGTTCGACCAGCCAGCGGATGTAGCGGCCGATATCGTCATCGACCTCGCGGGCGAGGTCGGCCTTGCTTCTCCGGTGACGGCGCAAATTCTCGGCTATCTCGCGGCGGTGGCGTTCGATCAGCCGCCGCAGCGTGGTTTCCAGCGCGGCGACATAGGCATCGACCGACACGTGTTCGGTACGCGGGTTGTTCTGCACCAGGTGACGCGCTGCGCTCTTGAGATGAGGATAGATGTCGCCGCGCCCGTCGCCGGTTACTGGCGTGCCGATCGCCGTGATAGCGGCATCGAGGTTGGGATGGTCAACCTCGCTGCCGCGATCGGGATGGTCCAGCACGCTGCTGCTGCGTCGCCCTTCGGCCCGAAACCAACGGCCCTCGACTTCGAGATCGTGCGGGACGTGCAGCCGCTCCTCCGTTCCCTCGATCAAGCCAACCCGTCTCGGGATCGGATCGTTGTCGGCTTCAAACAGCGGTGCGGCCGTGTAGATGGGCTGGACGACGCGCCCTGTTGATTTGTCGAGCTCGGGAACGAACGCCTTCAGCATGCGCAGCCAGCTGACGGTCGGTCCGTAGCTGATCGGGCAGTCCAGCAGATAGTGCAGCCGGACCCGCACGGTTCCGCGGGTGAGACCACCGGTCCATCTGCCGTCCCGACCACGTTCGAGGCCGTGCTGGGCGGTGAACTGCCAGACGAAACCGGCATCGCGGAAGGCATTGCCAAATCGATCGACGATGCTCAGCACTGCACCTTCCGGGTCGCGCAGCCAGTCCTCGCCGGGGGGCAGCGGCGCGTCGTCGACATCAAGCGCCAGCCACGCGGTCGGCGCGTCGACGAAACCGTGGTGATAATCATCGCCCGCGCGCATGCGCCGGGTCACGCGCGGCGTCGTCCCGTGCGGCGCGCCGCGGATTAAGCAGAGGCTGCGGCGTTGTTTGTACCTGATCTGGTCGAACAGGTCGGCCAGATCGTGGATCGGGATCAGTTTCCAGGTCCAATACTTGATCCGGTCCTGCCTGATATCGCCGTTTGCATCGATGCACTTCCCCGCATATTGGGGTCCTTGCGGGGTAAGCTGCGTCAGGTGGACGACAGGTTGCGCCGAACTGCCCGGAACGGCAGCAAGGGTCATCCGACGGTCCCACCCAATTCGGTAAAGACGAGCTTGATGTCTTCGGCGGTAGCCTGCGGGACGGCAGCACGTAATGCGGCGAACCGCAGCGGCCACGACTGTGTCGAGCCAACGACGGCATTGACGGTCGGGTTAAGATTGATGGCGCCGTATATCGCAAACCATAACGCGCGAATTTCCGTAAATGTCCTGTCTTGGTGCGCCAACCAGAGCGGTTCGAGATTTTCGAGGTCGTCCTCCATCTTTTTGGCCTCGACAATCAAGTCTGCAAATTCCTTCTGCGTCATATTTTCCGGCTTTTCGGTTCTCGCCAGGAACGTGCGCATGCCGTCGCGGATCGCGATGCTTTGGACCTCCTTCATGCTCGCATCGGCGATGGTGGAGCGGACGACAGCGAGCATCTCGCGTTCGGCAGTGCAGCGGTCGCCTCTGGTTTCCAGAATGTTCAGAAATCAGTTGACGGCGGCGGTCGGGGTGGACGACGTTATCGTTGGGCATCGGCTGGTTTACCTTTCTCGTCAGAAAGAAATTCTGTTGGATCGAACACTCATTGTCACCGGGTCCAATTCAAAGGCCAAGTCATCTTCGGCGTGACGCCGAAGGAACGCAGCAGCTCGGCAAATTGTACTTTGGACAGCATGCGTAGTTGCTGCTCGCCGCGAAGTTTCTTCGTTTCTTTAGTCGTAATAGATCATCCAAAGCCGTTAACACTGTCAGCAGTTGGGAAAAATCAACAAGGATATACGATCTCGAAGTTGTCAACAGCGGTCTCGTAGCGCGCTTACCGTCCGCGGTTTCGTGCTGGCGGTTGATTGCGTTGGCGGACCTTTTCGGCCACGATTTTCAGACTGGCGTCCCGCGCCACGAAGGCCAAGCCGCCGATGTAGGTCGTCGGCAAATTCATTCGTGCTGCGGTCTTCGTGCACACGCCGAGAACTTCAAGCGCGAATTCGTCGCGCGGCATCAACACGTCGCCTGCGATCTCGATGTGGTGGCGCGGGTGCGGGCGGCGGGATTTGACGGTGTTTTGAGACGATTGGTCGGACATGAGGTGTTCCTCAACGGGACACCTAAGATATGTTCGGTGGAAGTTGCCAGTATCTAGGGAAAGAGTTTGCGATTTATTTCCCTAGTCGCGGCGCCGGTACGTGCGCGGACGGCGCTGCTCGGGAGGCAGTTTGCTCTCAATCAATTCATAGGATTTTCGGATTGCGTCGGCGCTGCCCTGTTCCGGCGTCCCGGTAAGCAGCTCTTGGGCACGCTGGAATGTGTCCTGCCATGTGAATCTCGACTCGTCGCGTAAGGCGAGAACTAGGTTCCAGCGCTTCTCATGGACCGTCCCTTGCGGCATGCGGGCAAGCAGCAACTCGCGCAGGGAGGCGTACAGCCAGTAGGGAAGCGGTCGGAACGGTCCGCACAATTGGAGGGCGGCAAGAAGATGACGGTCGCGCTCGCTGCCGGTCGATCTCGGGCAGACTTCCTCGATCGCCGCCAGTCTGGCATCGATGTCGGCCTGAAATTCAGGACCGAGGGCATAAACGCGGTTCACGGTCGCCGTCCACGCTTAGGCAGCGGCACGATTTCCGCTGCCGTCTCAGTCTTGCCAGCGTTGACAATAATAGCGCCAACCTTCTCGACGGCCGCGCGCTGGGCATCTTGGAACATGTGTGCGTATCTCGAAGTAGTTTGTGGACTCGCATGTCCTAACAGACTGCCGATTAGCGCCAGCGACGCGCCGCTCGACACCAATTCGCTGGCAAAACAATGCCTTAAATCGTGAATGCGTAATCCGTTGATGTCCGCTGTCTTGGTGACGGTGCGCCACGCTTTTTTCACTTCGACGATATGAGCCGACTTGCCAGCGCCTGGAAACACAAATTCGCCAAGTACTCTTGTCTTGGCGATCTGCGCTTGGCAAATCTCGCTGAGCAGCTGCCGTGCTGGCGCCGACAGTGGCGCTTCGTGCGGCTCATTTTGCTTGGTCGACGACGCCAATTTCGCCCATATGCCAGTCGTCAAATCGATCTCGGCCCACCGCGCCGACAAAACTTCGCCGCGACGAGCCCCTGTCATCAGCAGCAAGCGAAAAACGTTGGCTATCTGCTGATTCGGATATTCAGTGAGCGCTGCGATCAGCGCCTGCATTTCACCGCCTTTGAGATAGCGGCGGCGTGATGTTTCAACGTTGCGCTCGATGCCTTTGCATGGGTTGTCCGGACGCATTCCCCAGCGGACGGCTAGGCTAAACATTTTGCTCAACACAGCGACGGTGGTGTTGGCGCGGCGGGCGTGCCCATCGCCGGTGATCTTGCGGTGCAGGCGGTCGACGTCCTGAAAGGACACGTCAGCAGCCTTGGTGTGCTTGCCGAAAAAAAACGGACGCACGTGCTTTTCGATGATCGACTTGTAGTCAACCTGCGTGCCAGCGCGTTTGCGCGACACATGCTCGGCGATGAAGCGGTCGCACAGTTCCGACATCGTCGGCGCCGCCCGGAGCGCTTCGATATCGCCCAGCGGATCGCCGCCCTGATCGACGATCTGCCGTAGGCGACGTGCCTCCTTGCGAGCCGCTTCGACCGCCCAGTCGCCAAACCCACCGATGGTGATCCGCCGCTCGCGACCGGACTGGGTTCGATAGTTCAATACAAAAGACTTGGCGCCTCCCGCGGTCACTCGAATCCCGAATCCGTGCACTTGGTCGTCATAGTAGATTTTGTTCGCCTTTCCGGGCGGGGGAAGGTCTCGGATGTACGTCTTGCTAAAGTTCTCGCCCATCAGTTCTGGTGTCCGCTGGATGTCCGTCCCGTTGACGGCACGCGCTGTCCAGGATATGGGGAGCGATGTCCGCCTCTGTCAATGGAAAGGCGAACTATTTCCGATGGTTATTCGGCAGACTTCGCTAATCTCGTGGTAGAACAAGGACTTGTTTGGAAGGCGAAAATGAAACTTCGAATCTGAGGGTCTGGAGTTCGAATCTCTCCGAGCGCGCCAATAAAATCAGAAAACTTAATCGGCACGGCGGGGCGCCAATGGGACGGTTTGGCCAACCCTCGGAAAACAACGAGCGGGGGCCAGTTCTGCGAGGTAGATGTTCATGCTTGATCGTCGTCAGGTTCTCGTCGGTTCCGCTGCCAGCTTGGTCACACCCAGCCCTACATTGGGCAGGAATAAGGTAGGTTTACGGTGGGGAAATGGCTCGGAACGGCTTAAAGGCGTAAATGTATTTCAGCCTTTTGGGTGGGGCCTTCATCAAGGATCTCCACCGACATATGTGCCCGATCCATATCGGAACGGCGGCACTTGGAATGAAGTCATGCCTCCCGCGCGTCGTGCGCTGATCAAGGCCACAGGCTTCGATGTTTATAGGCTCGTCGTAGACCCGGGCCCTCTGCTTTCCGCAGCGAACGATGAGATCGTGGCAAACTTTTTGACGCAGATAACTGAAAGTATAATTGATCTTGTAAATGTCGGTCTATTGGTGATCTTCGACGTCCACGTGAATGGCGGACATCCGGTCGCTGGATGGAGCAACATTGATCTGACAGATGGCATTGCCGGACCTAAATTCCAACGTTTGGTTGAAATTGAACGGCGCATAGCGGCTGCCATCGAAGCTATCAACAAACCCACGCAAATCTGTCTTGAACTCTTTAACGAGCCGCCAATCGCGTCCAAGATTGCCGGCGACCGGTGGCCAACTCAGCTTGAATATCTTTTCAAGGCCGTGCGGGGCGCCGCACCGAACGTTACCTTGATTGTGGGTGGAGGCGGATTCAATTCTGTTGATGATCGCTGGGGACTGATTTCGCTCGATCCCAAGGCATTTGACCAAAACACAATTTACAGCTGGCATGGCTATGAACCGAACCAGTTTACGCTGCAAGGCCAAATTGGGCATTATCAGTACATCCATCGGCTGCCTTTTCCGCCCAAAAAGGCTGATAAAGAAATAGCAATAAGAAGTTTGATTGACAGCATCGAAGCAGATAAAAGTCTGTCCGATCGAGAGAGCGCGGCAAAGATCGCATATTTTACCAAAGGTCGACACAAGGAAGGACTTGACGCGTATTTCGATATACCTCAAGATGAGACTTACATTGCCAAGCAAATCAAGAAAGTCACGGATTGGGCCGATAATCACGGCGTCTACCGTCTTCAGCTTATGAACGGTGAATTTGGCTGCAACGGGGACTTCCGCGGCACCGTGGCGGCAACACTCGAGAGTCGGGTTAATTCATTCAAGCGCAGCGAGAGCTTTGCGATAAAGCAAGTATCGGTGCCATCATTTTGCATGAGCTTAACGATACTTCAGCCGGAACCGGTATATCCAACCACGAAACTTTTTTATTCACACCGGAGATCATTTCAGCGCTGGGCCTGGCTCGATAGTTTTTGCGCATGCTCCTTTGACTCCAAGCCCCGGCCATGCCGCGTTTTACGCGCCGGCTGTTCGTCGGCTCCTGAGTTATCCGCACGGCGGCGAGCGCTGCTTCACGTCGGGCGCCACAATGGATCGCCTGGCGCCCCCGAATATGGGCGCGGCCTGGAATAGCCGGATCGTTGGCAGCTTCAAGGGCGGCTGTCCTCGCACCGAACGAAGAATGGGCTACGCGCCCGCGAACAGGCGCCCCAGGTGTGCGGGTTGCGGATGTTGCGCAGCTTCAAAACCCGGCGACTGCACATGACAACATGAAGGGCCGCCGCGGCACAGCGGCCAGCTGCAACCTTAACTTGATTACAAAGTTTTTGATTCGAGGACGCGGGCCAGTGGGACACAGCTGCTGCCCCTTCCGCAGTTTGTCGGAAATCCGACGTTAAGACCATTTTCTTAAGGGCGTAAGCCGTCCAGGCAGGCGCCTCACGTGCAAAAAATATAGTATATGTAATCACTTATAGACTTTGGAACCCAGTTGAACTCGATGTCGTTTACAAGTTGCTGTTGAAAAAGTTCTTAGGACTCGTGCCGACTATCCCGTGCCGGATTGCACGCGTCTAGGCAGTCGCTGAGTGCGCCGGTCCCGCGGAACTCGGTGGAGTTGGGCTGCGAGGTTGCGTCGAGGGTCTATATCGCGATGAGGACGATTACTACCGAAGGCTTCGAGAAGCCGAAGTGCGTGAGCGCCGGTGCAGCCCCGATGCTGCAATGGGTGCAGATCGCCGATCTCATCATCGACCCCACCTATCAGCGTCCGATCGTGGGTAACGGTCGCCGAAATGTCGACCGTATCGCACGCGCCTTCTCTTGGTCATGCTTTGCGCCGGTGGTTGTGTCGCCGGTGGCGGGTGGCAAGTTTGCCATCATTGACGGCCAGCATCGCACGACGGCTGCGGCGCTGGTCGGCTTGGATAGCGTGCCATGCCAAGTCGTCATCGCTGCCCGGGAAGAGCAGGCTGCCGCCTTCAAAGCGATTAACGGCACGACGACCCCAATCTCCCGCATGGCACTGCACGCGGCCGCCCTGGTAGCCAGCGAACCCTGGGCTGTCCAGCTGGCGCAGGTGTGCGCTTGCGCCGAGGTAGAACTCCTGCGCTATCCAGTCCCAGCTGACAAGCAGGCGCCGGGGCAAACAATGGCAGTCGGCGCGATCGCCCAGTGCCTGAAGCGATTTGGCGAGGCCACCCTGATCACCGCTTTGCAATGCGTGACGCAGACCGCCAACAACCGACCCGGGGCCCTGTCCGCGCGCACGATCAAGGCGCTGTGCGAGATGCTGCACGGCGATCGTGAGCGGCGCGAGAGTGGCTCTGCCCTGCTGGAGGCATTCGATGCCATCGACCTGGGGGCAATTCAAAGTGCATCGATAGTCGATGCCGCGGTTAATAAGGTGGGGCGCGTCCAGGCAATGGTCGACCGTATCCGCGCAGAACTAACCCGCCTCCTCCCCCACACTCCTGCCAAACAAAAAAAGGTCGCTGGCGTCCCGACTCCCCCGGTCGGTTCCCCACAAAATCAAACTTCACCAACCAATTCAGCGTAAGTAGATGCGGTGCTGGCGTGGTCTCTTGCGGAATTGCGTCGCAAGTTCATCTTCGCGCCACTGCCAGAGTCTGGTCCGCGCCAAGCCAGCACAGAGCGACGGTTGACTCGAGGATCGGGCTCGACCACCCGGTCCATGCCGGAGTCTGCGCTTCTGACGAGGAGGAGATGACCGCGAAGTGAGCTTGAGCGGCTTATCTTCTGCGAACAGGATGACGGCGGGGCCGAATGCCAATTCGGCAACTGGATGCCCAGGCGATCCGGCGGAGCGCCCTCTTGCCGCCCGGCGACTGATAAGGCAAACACCACGAATGCTTTGGGGGCAGCCACGCCATGTTCCTGGTGACCGGCGGAGCAGGCTTTATCGGCTCGAATTTGGTAGCTGCCCTCAACGACGCGGGGCGGACGGATGTCGTCGTGAACGACACACTTGGAAGCGCCGGCAAGTGGCGCAACCTGGGCAAGCATCAACTCGCCGACTTCGTACCGCCGGCCGACCTCTGGGCATGGCTCGACAGGCGCAAGCTCGATGCCGTCCTCCATCTCGGGGCCATCTCCGCCACGACCGAAACCGATGCCGACCGGCTGATCGAAAACAATTTCCGCTTGTCGCTGCGGCTGCTGGAGTGGTGCACCACCACACGCACGCCCTTCATCTACGCGTCGTCCGCCGCAACCTATGGCGGGGGCGAGGCTGGGTTCCTCGACGATGTCTCGCCGTCGGCCCTTAGGGGGCTGCGACCGTTGAATGCCTATGGCTGGAGCAAGCATCTGTTCGACCTTGTGATCGCCGAGCGGGCCGCCAACCGGGTGGACCTGCCCCCTCAATGGGCGGGGCTGAAGTTCTTCAATGTTTATGGCCCGAACGAATACCACAAGGGCGAAATGATGAGCGTGCTCTGCAAAGTGTTCGACGGCGCCAAGGCCGGACAGCCGGTACGCCTGTTCAAGTCCCACCGCGACGGCATCGCAGACGGCGACCAGCGCCGCGACTTCATCTATATCGATGATGCGATCGCGGTGATCAACTGGATCATCGCAACGCCCTCGGTCAGCGGCCTGTTCAACGTTGGCACCGGCAGCGCGCGGAGTTTTCGCGACATGATCGCCGCCATGTTCGCAGCGCTCGGCCGTTCGCCGAATATCGAATACGTCGAGGCGCCGGAGTCGATCCGTGGCAGCTATCAGTATTTCACACAAGCCTCGGTCGAAAATCTCCGCCGCGCCGGCTACAATGCACCTTTCACACCGCTCGAAGATGCCGTGCGGCGATACGTTGTCGGATTTCTCGATTGCCACGATCGCTACCGGTAATGCTCTGCTTGGGGTGCATACCGTTGAGTGGAGTCCTGTGGTCTCGTAGCGTGGGCAAAGGCGGCCTTCAAAACTGCAGAGATGCACGGCGTCTGTGCCGCCGTGCCCACCAGGAAAGGATTTTCACCTAAGCCATGCCAATCACACTCGAGCGCCTGGGCACGGCGGAACGAACGTTCAGCCGACATTGTGAGTCCTCGGCCGCCTTTGCCCTCCCTACCCAAGTCACCGGCGCGCCGTCGCAGGAAGAGCCATGAGTGAACCGGGGAGACGGGACAACGCCGGCACGCAAGCCGTCTTATCGCAGAACTCTGCGGAAACGATTGCGAAGCGAAGTCTTTCTCCGCACCTCAGGCGCCTCGAAGCCGAAGCGATAGAGATCATGCGCGAGGTCGTCGCCGAGTTTCGAAAACCGGTGATGCTCTATTCGGTCGGCAAGGATTCCAGCGTCATGCTGCACCTCGCCATCAAGGCATTTCACCCCTCGCCGCTTCCGTTCCCGCTGCTGCACATCGACACGACGTGGAAGTTCCGCGACATGATCGCTTTCCGCGACGATACCGCGCGCCGGCTCGGCCTCGATCTGATCGTCCATGTGAACGAAGACGGGCTTGCGCGCGGAATCAGTCCGATCGCATCGGGCTCGGCAATCCATACCCGCGTGATGAAAACCGAGGCGCTGCGCCGGGCGCTTGACCTCCACGAATTCGACGCCGCTTTCGGCGGCGCGCGCCGCGACGAGGAGAAAAGCCGCGCCAAGGAGCGCATTTTTTCGTTCCGCTCGAAAAGTCACAGCTGGGACCCGCGCGATCAGCGCCCCGAACTGTGGAACCTGTTCAACACCCGCATCGATGCTGGCGAGTTGATCAGGGTCTTCCCTTTGTCGAACTGGACCGAGTTGGACGTGTGGCGGTACATCATGGCGGAAGCGATCCCCGTGGTGCCGCTTTATTTCGCCAGCGAGCGCCCGGTGGTATGGCGCGACGGCACCTGGATCATGGTGGACGACAAACGGCTGCCGCTCGCTGCCGGCGAGGTCCCGCAATCGCGGCGTGTTCGCTTCCGCACCTTGGGCTGCTATCCGCTGTCGGGCGCCATCGAATCGGATGCCACAACGGTTGACGAAGTCATTGCGGAAATGGCTGCCGCACGTGTGTCCGAGCGGCAGGGGCGGCTCATCGATGCCGACGAGGTCGCGTCGATGGAAAAGAAGAAGCGCGAAGGATATTTCTGATGGATGCCGTCGCGCTGCGCCAGCAACCGGCGGAGCCGCGCGAAATGGACCTGTTGCGGTTCATTACCTGCGGCTCGGTCGACGACGGAAAATCGACTTTGATCGGCCGCCTGCTTCACGACTCGAAGCTCATTTTCGAAGACCAACTCGCCGCGCTCGCTCAAGAACTCCGAGCGTCGCGGTGCAGCCAAGGGCGACATCGATTTCGCGCTGCTGGTCGACGGGCTGCAGGCGGAACGCGAGCAGGGCATCACCATCGATGTGGCGCATCGCTACTTCAGTACTCCCAAGCGTTCCTTCATCGTCGCCGATACCCCGGGGCACGAGCAATATACCCGCAATATGGCGACCGGCGCGTCGAATGCACACGCCGCGGTCATCCTGATCGATGCCCGCAAAGGCGTGCTGGTCCAGACCCGGCGCCATTCGTTGATCTGCTCGCTGTTCGGCATCCGCCACATCGTCGTCGCGGTGAACAAGATCGATCTCGTCGGTTTCCGCCGTGAGACGTTTGAGCGCATCGTCGGGGACTATGTCGCCTTCGCGACGCCACTGGGCTTCACCTCGATCGTGCCGATCCCGGTGTCGGCGCGGTTCGGCGACAACGTTATCGCCCCTTCCGGGAACATGCCGTGGTATCGCGGCCCTGCCCTGCTGCCCTGTCTCGAGGCCCTCGAAGTCGCCGATGATGCGGTGACCAAGCCGTTCCGCTTCCCCGTACAGTGGGTCAACCGGCCCGATGCGGATTTTCGCGCCTATGCGGGAACCATTGCCAGCGGGCAAATCCGCAGGGGTGATCCGATCGTGGTCGCGACCTCGGGTGCGGTGTCAATGGTCGAGCGGATCATTACCCTCGACGGCGAACACGATGCCGCAGAGGCCGGCGACGCGGTGAACATTACACTTGCGGAGCCGCTCGACGTCGGCCGCGGAGACATGCTGGTCGCCCCGACTGCGCGGCCGGAGGTGGCGGACCAGTTTGCCGCGCACATGATCTGGATGGACCGCGAGCCGCTGATCCCCGGCCGCTCCTATCTGCTGCGCATCGGCACGCGGATCGTTTCGGCTAGCATCACCGCCATCAAGCACCGGATTGACATGAACACGCGTGAGCCGGTCGTCGCGCACACGCTTGGCCTGAACGACATTGCCTTCTGCAATGTTTCCACCGCGGCGCCGGTCGCCTTCGACTCCTACAAGGATAACCGCAAAACCGGCGCATTCATCGTCATCGACCGCTATTCGAACCGCACCGTCGGCGCCGGCATGATCGCGTTTGGCCTGCGCCGCGCCACCAACATCCATTGGCAGCCGCTGAGCGTCGGCAAGGCCGAGCGCGCCACGCTGAAGCGGCAAGCCCCCGCCGTGCTGTGGTTCACCGGATTGTCCGGCGCCGGCAAATCGACGATCGCCAACATGGTCGAGCAGCATCTCCATGCGAGTGGCCACCACACCATGCTGCTGGACGGCGATAATGTGCGTCATGGCCTCAACCGCGACCTGGGCTTCACCGAGGCCGACCGCGTAGAAAACATCCGCCGCGTCGGCGAGGTGGCCAAGCTCATGGTTGAGAGCGGCCTTATCGTGTTGTGCGCGTTCATCTCGCCTTATCGGGCGGAACGGGACATGGTTCGCGGACTGATGGGCACCGGCGAGTTCCTCGAGGTTTTTGTTGATACGCCGCTCGATGAATGCGTCAAACGAGATCCCAAAGGCCTCTACGCGAGCGCCAAGGCCGGGCGGCTGAAGAACTTCACCGGCGTCGATGCGCCCTACGAGCCCCCCGCCGCTCCGGAACTGCACCTCGTCACCGCCCAGAGGCGCCCCGAGGAATTGGCCGACATCGTCATCGCGGCCCTCCGGGAGCGCGGGGTACTCACGTGAAGTTAGCGCATGATCCGTAAAGTTACAGACTTTTCGGACAAGATCATGCGCACGATCACCGTGCATCCGTCGTCGAGCGCAGTCCGCGACGGATGCGCAAAAGAGAACCGAGCGGGAGGCGATTCAACCTGAACGAATCCCGCTCTACGCGTGCTTACGGCCTGCACCGGCAGCTCGCATCAGCCGTTCGGCCGCAGCTCGCGCTTCAGCGGTGATTTTGGCCCCGGCCAGCATGCGCGCGATCTCTTCGCGGCGGCGTTCGGGCACAAGCTCTGCGACCTTGGTCACGACGCGGGACCCTCGGGCCTGCGAATCCTTCGTGATCAGCAGGTGATGATCAGCGCGTGCGGCGACTTGCGGTGCGTGGGTGACGGCCAGGACCTGCACGCCTTTGCCGAGGCGGGCAAGACGAACTCCGATCGCATCGGCGACGGCACCGCCGACCCCGCTGTCGATCTCGTCGAAAACCAGGGTCGGCGCCGATCCGCGGTCGGCAATGACGACCTTGAGCGCCAGCATGAAGCGGGCGAGTTCTCCGCCCGATGCGACCTTCATCAGAGGTCCCGGCTGGGTACCCGGATTGGTGCGCACCCAGAATTCGACGCGGTCGATCCCATCCGGTCCCGGCGCATCGGGTGCCGTCGCGATCATCACGGAGAAACTCGCGCGATCTAGCTTGAGCGGCGCGAGTTCGCCGGTGACGGCGGCTTCCAGAGTCCGGGCAATCTCGTGACGCCGCAACGAAAGCTGCACCGCCGCTTCGGCATAGCGCGCCGCGGCGGCGATAGCCATTTTCTCCAGTGCTTCGAGTTGTTCGATTCCCGCATCGACGAGCGCGATATCGGCGGCATGGCGACGCGCGAGCGCAGCCAATTCATCGACCGGCACGGCATATTTGCGTCCGGCTGCCCGCAACGCAAACAGGCGCTCCTCGATCCCCTCCAGCATGCGGGGATCGTAGGCCGCCGCTTCGAGCGCGCTCGCGATGAGATGGCGAGCGTCCTCGATCGCGTTCAGCGCAGCATCAAGCGCTCTCACTGCTGGTTCGAGATGACCGGGGGCCTGGGACTGCCGCCTTTCCAGCCGCCGCAGCGCCGCCGCGAGCAGAGGCACCGGGGAAGCGGCACCGGAGACCGAAGCCGCCGCCTCGCGCAAATCTTCTGCGATCTTCTCCGACTGCATGAGCTGCGCGCGACGCTCGGCGAGTGTCGTCTCCTCGCCCGGCTGCGGATCAAGCGCGGCAAGTTCGTCGGCGGCATGGCGCAGCCAATCGCTTTCGCGCCTGGCACGCTCCACCTCAAGGCGGTGCTGCGCAACCTGCTGCTCGGCAGCGCGTCTCAGCATCCAGAGCTGCGCAACCTCCGCGGCGGCGCTTTCGAGGCCGCCATAGGCATCAAGCAGCAACCGATGCGTCGAGACATCCATGAGCGCGCGCTCATCGTGCTGACCATGGATTTCGACAAGGGCGCGGCCGAGATTGCGCAGCACCGCAATGCCGACCGGCTGCTCGTTCACCAAAGCGCGGCTTCGACCGTCCCGTAATTGTACGCGGCGCAGGATCAGCTCGTCATCGACGGGAATACCGTTTGCCGTCAGTGTCGCACGGACCGGGTGATCCGATGCAACCTCAAAAGCGGCGGTAACCTGGCCCTGCTCGGCCCCGTCGCGGACCAGGCCGGAGTCACCGCGCGCCCCCAGCGCCAACGCAAACGAATCGAGCAGGATCGACTTGCCGGCACCGGTCTCGCCGGTCAGAACCGAAAGCCTGTCCCTGAAATCGATGTCAAGCCGGTCGATCAGCACGATGTCGCGGATCGAAAGCCGGGTGAGCATGG
Organism: uncultured Alphaproteobacteria bacterium; assembly: GCA_963844635.1. Taxonomy (GTDB): domain Bacteria; phylum Pseudomonadota; class Alphaproteobacteria; order Rhizobiales; family Xanthobacteraceae; genus JAJPKK01. The sequence goes on along the minus strand of CAWJPD010000001.1, from coordinate 435,174 downwards.
CCGCCCCCTGCGCGGAATCGCGCCGCCGCTTCTGTTGGCATCGGTGGGGCCAACATTCAATACCGCTCGCCCGCCAAGCAGGGTTTGCACACTGGCAGGAGCGCGGCGAACTGACGCTCGGGCGGAGATGGGTTCTCCGGAACAAGATGGCTGGCTGCGCGTTTCACGCCAGCGTCGCAATAGCGGCCCCGGGGTGGACAAAATCTTCTACAAAACGCGTTTTCATCCGGTCGCCCCGGCCTTCGCCAAAAAAGTTACCTGTGCGTTAATAAACTTTGAACCCACACGTTGGCCCGAGACACTAATCACCCAGAAAGCCCGAGGGGGTGGCCATGAACAACGCGACGATCTTCACTGCGGACCGCACTACGCACCTGAAAATTGTGGTGATCTCGCTTGTTTTGTCGATCGCGGTGCTGCTGGTAGGAATTTCCACTCATATCGCCGCCTCGGATACCTCTGATGATTCGGCTCGGATCGCCGCGGGACCACCCCTGAAGGCAGGCAAGCCGATTGCGCTCACCAATAGCGGTATGACCGCTGTGCGGTGACATATTCGCTCCATCCCAAGCTGGAATAAGAATTCCCCAGCCAACCTCGAAGCTACGCCCCGCCCGGGGCGTTTTTTTTGCCCGTGCGGTTTCCAGCTACCGCAGCCGCGGAGCTGTCATTGGGCTTGCCGCAAAGGGGCGGGAACCGAACGCGTCATGGAGATGCGCAGCGCGCATGAGCCCGAAAAAAATTGCAAATTTTTCGGACCAAGACCATGCGCAAAATCCGAAAGAACCGAGCGGAGGGGATTCAAGCTGAACCCATCCGCTCTAAAAATGAGCGCTGCGCGTACGCATGCTTGCGATGGTATCGAGTTCGCTCTGCTGAAGCGCATCTTCGGCGGCGCGCTCGCGCACCTGGTCGCGCTCGTCCAGCAATTCGACTTTCTTCAAGTCTTCGAAGCTGTCCTGCAAGGCTGCCCGTGCCTCATCAAGTTGCGTCACCAGGTCTTCGGCCGAACGCCGGAGATTTTCTCGGCGCGCAATCGCAGCCTTGGCGTAGGTCGGGTAGGCAAAATGGCCCGGATCGAAGATGCCGACGCGTTCCTGCTCGGCCGCGATTTCCCGATCGAGGTCAGCCGCCATCCGCTGAAAATCCGCAATCATGGCCTCAATCTGGGCGACTCTGCGCCGCTTTTCGTCGAGTTGAAACTTTTTCAAGCGAATGAGCGTGTTACGCGACTTCATAGACCCCAACTCCCCGACCGATCGCGGCTCGTTGCGGTCGGGACCGCTACGCCTGCACGGAGCCGTGATCGGGCGGAACATGCCATCATTGCGTTAGTTTTCGGTTTCCTGTGCATCTAAAATCTGCTTGAGGCGCCGATAGCCTTCGGCGAGGCTGGCCTTCTCCTCCTTGCCCTGCGCCAAAAACTCCTCCAACGGCTGGTGCAGCCTGATCGCGTGGTCCACTTCCAGACTTGAACCTTGGCGGTAGGCACCGAGACGGATCAGCTCCTCCATGTCGGCGTAAATCGCCATCGCCCGACGCGCACGCTGGATCACCGGCGCGTAGGTTGGGTCGGCCGCTTTCGGCATGGTGCGCGATATTGATTTAAGCACGTTGATCGCGGGATAGCGTCCGCGTTCTGCGATCTGGCGTTCCATTACCACATGGCCGTCGAGAATGCCCCGCACGGCGTCGGCAACCGGTTCGTTGTGGTCGTCGCCATCGACCAATACCGTGAACAGCCCGGTAATCGTCCCCTTACCGGTCCCTGGCCCGGCGCGCTCCAAGAGACGCGGCAATTCGGTGAACACCGTCGGCGTGTAACCTTTGGCGGTCGGCGGCTCGCCGGCGGAAAGTCCGATCTCTCGCTGCGCCATTGCGAATCGGGTGACCGAGTCCATCAGCACCAGCACGTCGCGGCCCTCGTCACGGAAAAATTCCGCGACGGCGAGGGTCAAAAATGCAGCTTGGCGGCGCCGCAACGCCGGTTCGTCCGAGGTGGAGACCACGACGACAGAGCGGGCAAGGCCGTCGGGCCCTAGGTCATCCTGAAGGAACTCCTGTACTTCGCGGCCGCGCTCGCCGACGAGACCGATCACTGACACATCGGCAGCGACGTTGCGGGCAAGCATCGACAGCAGGACCGACTTGCCGACGCCGGAACCGGAGAAAATGCCCAGCCTCTGGCCGCGGCAGCAGGTCATGAAGGTATTCAGCGCCCGCACGCCGAGGTCAAGCGGCGCACCAACGCGCCGCCGGGCATGAGCTGGTGGCGGTGTATTGCGGAGCGGCGCCGGGGACGGGCCCTGCGGAAGCGGACCTTTGCCATCGATCGGCTCGCCCATGGCATCGACGACGCGTCCGAGCCAGCCAATCGAGGGCCGCACCGTATTGGCCGCAGGGGTAATGAGCGCCCGGCACCCCCGCCGTACGCCATCGAGCGTGGAAAATGGCATCAGCAATGCGTGCGCGCCGGAAAAACCTACCACTTCGCAAGGAATGCGGCGCTCCGGCGTCTCCACCGTCATGCGTGCGCCGATCGACATCGCCTGCAACGGACCCGCGGCCTCGACCATGAGGCCCCGAACGCCGACCACGCGCCCGTAAATCTGCGCCGGCTCGAGCGCGGCGATCTGGTCGGCCAATGTTTTCATGTTACCGCCGCGGCAAAGCTGTCACCGCAATTGCTCAAATATCTCGCCCATTAACGTCGTGTTTACTCGGATCGTTAATGATTGCCTCACGACCTTGGAGCTGCCGGGCAGGTTCTTCCAGCCCGGATATTGAGCGAGTTGATGAATCGGATAGAGCCGATTCTTCACGCCGGACTTGAGCTACGACGTGCGCAAAAAGCCTCACCTCCGCCGCATCCTATGCCGATTCGACAGGGCCTGCCTATCGTTCGCTTGCGTAATGGAAAGAGGTCTTGTTAATCATCGCCCGTCAGCGTTTCGAATCAGTTGTGCCAAGGCGTTCATCCGGGGCTGCCCGTGCAGCCGGCCGTACTAGGCCGAAACGGCGCGGAAGGGGGCTGGCATGCGTGTCTTGCTGATCGAAGACGATAGCGCCACCGCGCAATCGATCGAGCTGATGCTGAAATCCGAGAGTTTCAACGTCTATACGACCGATCTCGGCGAAGAAGGCGTCGATCTCGGTAAACTCTACGATTACGACATTATACTGCTCGATCTCAACTTACCCGACATGTCCGGCTTCGAGGTGCTGCGCTCGTTGCGGGTCTCCAAGGTCAAGACCCCGATCCTGATCCTCTCCGGCCTCGCCGGCATCGAGGACAAGGTGAAGGGACTTGGCTTCGGCGCCGACGACTACATGACCAAGCCGTTCCACAAGGACGAGCTGGTGGCGCGCATCCACGCGATCGTGCGACGCTCGAAGGGCCACGCGCAGTCAATCATTCAGACCGGCGATCTCGTCGTCAATCTCGACACCAAGACCGTGGAGGTCCAGTCCCAGCGCGTCCATCTGACCGGCAAGGAATACCAGATGCTGGAACTGCTATCGTTGCGCAAAGGCACGACGTTGACCAAGGAGATGTTCCTCAATCACCTTTATGGCGGCATGGACGAGCCGGAATTGAAGATCATCGACGTTTTCATTTGCAAGCTGCGCAAGAAGCTTGCCAACGCATCAAACGGGAAAAACTTCATCGAGACCGTGTGGGGCCGCGGCTACGTGCTGCGCGAGCCCGACCGACGACGACGCCCGCATCCCGGCGGAGTGACCGGCGCACTTTCCGAAGGTCACGTAGCCTGCGCTACGCGTCCGCGATTCCGCTGAGAAAGACAGCGGCCGACGAACGGACTACCCCGCAGCGACGAACGCCATAACCATTGCATGACATCGCGGCGCCGGTGTTGCCCCGGCGCCATCCGCATTTGGCCTAGGAGCCTCAGATGACGCGCGCTCAATTGAGCGAGAAAATTCTCGACATCAAGCGTGAACGCGGCTGGGCATGGCGGCACATCTGCGAGCAGATCGGCGGCATGTCGCCGATGCTGATCACCGGCGCACTGCTTGGGCAAATGAAGCTCACCCGGCCGCAGGAGGCGAAAGCCGCCGAACTGTTCGGCCTCAGCGCCGCCGAGCAGGCGATGCTGAACGAGGTGCCGAACCGCGGTACGTCGATGCCGCCCACCGATCCCCTGCTCTACCGCTTCTTCGAACTCGTGATGGTGAACGGTCCGGCGCTGAAGGCGCTGATCGAGGAGGAATTCGGCGACGGCATCATGTCGGCGATCGATTTCGACCTCGCGCTTGAGCGCCTGCCGGACCCGCGCGGCGACCGCGTCAAGATCACGATGTCGGGCAAGTTCCTGCCGTATAAATATTACGGAGCGACCGGCAATATCCCGCAATACGGGTACAGGGAAGAATAAGCGCCGTCGGCGCGCCGGCAGAGGCTATTTTTTCGGATAACATTTCGGTGGCTGTTAGATACGTATCAACCAAATCGAGGAGTGCCCAAGTAAATGTAGCCGCCGTGACAATGCTTATATTTCTTTCCAGAGCCGCAAGAGCAGAGATCGTTGCGGCGTATTGGCTGAGGCACACTCAATCCAGACGCGGTGTTCCGCAAAAAGGATCGTTTCAACCAGTGCTTGCCGTGGAAGCCAAACACTGTGTCAAGTGAGCGGCCATAGTTGGCCGACGCCGTTTCGATCGAGAATTGGGCCGCGAGTTGCGGCGGAGCGAAACGGACACCGGTGGCGCACATCTTTTCATATAAATAGTGGCAGATAAACAGATTCCTCCGACTTGATCGGAAAGTCGTATCGGTCGAAGCCCATGCTCGACGTGACCTCCAACAGCTTCTTGCTGCGCAGAGAAAACCCGCCATTGCCAACGTTGTTAACGTACCTTTTTCCGGAACTTTCGAAGCCTGACACAGGCCAGGGATCCCAATATAATCATATTGAAGGAATTCTCTCTGCCATCTCTCGGGATCGAGCACGAAGCCATCGGCCTGGACGATCAGACAATGGGAGGTCTGAACGTATGCGCTCAGACGGTCAATCATCAGCCTGCTGTAGCCAACGAGATCAAGCGGGGGGATATAAATGTATTGCACACGGCTGTCGGGCGTCGCGGGCGGGAGCGGGGACAGCATCTTTACCGCGCCGAAATCGATGCCTCGCAGACAATGCAAGAGCGCGGCATGCGTATCATCGATGGCGACGGAAGAAGCAGTCAGAAGCGTCACGTCGGTTAAATTCAGCTTTGCGCCCATTTTTGATCTTAACATACTGGAAAGTTTAGTTAAGAAAGAAACGTGAGCAAAGAGAGACAGACACTAACTTGCGCAATCAAGCATTCGAAGCGCCGTGCTGGTCCACTCTGCCGGCCGCGACACCCTCGCTCGCCGATCCCCATTTACACCGCAAGCATGCGCTCGACGGCGCGCCTCGCCGCGGCGGCGACATCCGGTGCGATCGTCACCTCGTGGCTGAGCGTTTCGAGCGCACGCCTGATCTTCGGCAGCGTGATCCGCTTCATGTGCGGACAAAGATTGCACGGTCGCACGAATTCGATGTCGGGATGTGCGACGGCGACGTTGTCGCTCATTGAGCATTCCGTCACTAAAACCACGCGCGACGGCTTCTTGGCATCGACGTAGTCGATCATTGCTGCGGTCGATCCCGCGAAATCGGCCTGTGCAATCACGTCGGGCCGACACTCGGGATGCGCGAGCACGATGACGCCGGGGTGCCGCTCGCGCAATTCGTGGATGTCCTCGGGAGTGAAGCGCTCATGCACTTCGCAATGCCCGGCCCAAGCGATGATCTCGACGCCAGTCTGTTTGGCGACGTTCTGTGCCAAATATTCGTCCGGGAGCATGATCACGCGATCGGTACCGAGCGATTTGACGATTTTCTTGGCGTTGCCGGAGGTGCAGCAGATGTCGGAGGCGGCCTTCACCGCCGCCGACGTATTCACATAGGCGACGACGGGAACACCGGGATAGCGCTCGCGCAACAGCCGCACGTCGGCCGGCGTGATCGCGGCGGCGAGCGAGCAGCCTGCTGCGGGATCGGGGATCACCACCGTCTTCTCCGGGTTGAGAAGCTTCGCCGTCTCCGCCATGAAATGCACGCCTGCCAGCACGATGACATCGGCATCAACCCTCGTCGCTTCGCGCGCAAGCGCAAGGCTGTCACCGACGATATCGGCGACGCAATGGAAGATTTCCGGGGTCTGATAATTGTGCGCGAGAATGACCGCATTACGCTTGCGCTTGAGCGCAAGAATGGCCTCGATGTCCTTCTCGAAGAACGGCCATTCTACCGGGGGAACGACCGTCTTCACGCGGGCGTAGAGGGAGGCCCCGCCAAAGGCAGGACTATGAACAAAAGGTTCCATCAGCATGATCTACCTCGATCGCACCCCATTGTACTCATGACGAGCATAAGGGCAACGAAGGCCTACGCACACCGCCCCCGTATTATGCTACATGTGAGTATAAAGGTCGTGCTGTCAAGGGCGCCGCTGCCGCGCCCGCTTCCAAATCATGCCGGCCGCGTCAACGGAAGCTTGGTACCCACGGCGGCGCGCTCCAGCAGCACCTCGCGGCGGAAACGGAAAAGTTTCGCCGGCCGTCCGCCGGTCTGGGTTTCAATCTGCCCGGTTTCCTCGACAAGGCCTTGTTGATCGATCAACCGGCGAAAATTCTGCTTATGCAGCGGCTGTCCGGCGAGCGCTTCCACCGTCCGCTGCAGCGCAAGCAGCGTGAAGCTTTCCGGCATCAGTTCGAACACCACCGGCCGGTATTTGATCTTGGCCCGCAGCCGTGCGATGCCGGTGGCGAGGATGCGCCGATGGTCCTGCCGCATCACCGCTCCAGGCAATGTCTCGTCGGCGGGGTCGCGCCGCAGGGCTTCCGGGGCGAGGCCCACCTCGTAGAGCAGCTCGTAACGTTGCAGCGCCAGCTCCTCATTCCACGGATGGTCAGACAGTCCAAACGCGATATCAATACGGTTCCTGCGCTCGCGGCGCAGGCCGCGGTCGGCCGCAGCCTTCGCCCAGGCACGCAGACGCGGCGCAATCAGCCGGGTGACCATGGCCGGCGCGCCGGCACGAAAGTCCTCCCAGGGCAGAAATCGATACCAGCTCTGCCAAGCCGGATCGTGTTTGCCGGACGCCGGCCCTTCCCGTGTGAGACCGAGATAGCTGATCGACACCAGCCGGTCTCCGGCCCCCTCGTGAGTGCGGTCGCTGTCGGCAAATGTGTAGAGCTGCTCGACGTAGCCGAGCGGATGATGGGTTTGCTGCTCAACCCAGGACCGCAGGCCTGTTTGAAGCGTGCGATGCGCCGACTGGAACGGTCCTGACGGCAGGGCCGCAGCGTCATGGATCGTCAGGACACGCGGGTCCTCGGCGGTCACCGCGACGATGACCGCGGTCAGTTCAATCGTGACGGCGTTCGTCGGAGACGAAGTCGGTGCGAAGGGGGCGTGCGCCACTTGCGCCACGCAAGCATTCACACCATGACCTGTCCGCCATTGGCGGAAAGCGTCGAGCCGGTGATCAGGCCGGCGGCATCGGAGGCGAGAAAGAGAACGCAGCGCGCGACCTCTTCCGGCTCACCCAGCCGGCCAATGGGGATTAACGGCAACACCGATTTTTCCAACACCTCCTTCGGCATCGATCCCACCATCTCCGTGTTGATGTAACCTGGACAAATGGCATTCACGGTTATGCCGAGCCGCGCATTTTCCTGCGCCAACGCCTTGGTGAAGCCGATCTCACCCGCCTTGGCCGCGGAATAATTGGTCTGGCCCATCTGGCCCTTCTGGGCGTTGATCGACGAAATGTTGATGATGCGGCCGAACTTGCGTGAACGCATGCCTTCGATCACCGGACGGCACATATTGAACAGCGACACGAGGTTGGTGTTGATCACGGCGAGCCAGTGCTCCGGCTTCATGCGGTGGAACATGCTGTCGCGGGTGATGCCGGCATTATTGACGAGGACGTCGACCGGTCCGAGCGCGGACTCGACGGCGGCGAGTCCGGAAACGCAGGCGTCATAGGAAGAAACATCCCATTTGAAAACCTCGATGCCGGTCTCCGCCTTGAATTTGTGCGCTGCCTCGTCATTGCTGCCATAATTGGCCGCAACCTTGTAGTTTGCCGCGTGGAGCGCGCGCGTAACAGCAGCCCCAATGCCTCGCGTACCACCAGTGACCACCGCCACTCGTGCCATCGCTCCCTCCCCTTTTGTTCGTCAGTGCATGATCCCGAAAAGTTGCAGACCTTTCGGACAAGATCATGCGTCAAATCAAACCGAACCGAGCGGGAGCCATTCAAGGTGAACGCGTCCCGCTCTGCTGCCGGGAAGCCATGTTCCATGATGGCGGCGGTGAGGTCAAATCGGCGGAGCCGCATCCTGCCGCGTCCGAGCGATGTATCACTCCAGCTTGAAATTGATCGCGCGGATGATGCGCCCGTAATCGTCATATTGGCGGCGGATATCAGCGGCAAAATCGGGGCCGCACGTGCCATCCGGATAAAGGCCCTGAAACTCGAGACGCGCCTTGACTTCGGGCACACGCAATGCCGAAGTGAACCATTGCACGAGCTGGCTCACCTTTCCCTGCGGCGTCCTTGCCGGCGCAAACAGGCCGAACCAGGCACCCACCTTCACATCGGTGTAGCCGTAATCGGCAAGCGTTTGCAGGTCCTTGACGGGACCGGAGCGGCTACGGTCGGCGGTCGCGATTGCGCGCAGCTGGCCAGCCCCGATCTGTTCGGAAACATCACGATAGACGCCCCAATAGGACGTCACGTGCCCGCCCAAAAGGGCGTTCACGGCCGGCGCGATCCCTGGATAAGGGATGAACGTGACGTTTGCACCGGCGGCGCGCTTGAGCGCCTCGAACGCCACCTGCGTCAGCGATGCCGGGCCGACGCTCGCAAGGGTGAGTTCGCCAGGACGCGCGCGTGCCGCATCCAGAAACTCGCCGAGGGTGCGATAGGGAGAAACGCTGTTGACGGCAATGACATCCGGGAATTTCACCAGATTGCAGATCGGCTCGAAGCTCGTCAGCGGGTCGTAGCTGAGCTTTTGCAGATGAGGGATGACGACGAACGGGCTCGGAGCATTGACCAGCAGCGTATTGCCGTCCGGCGCGGCCCGCGCCACCGCTTCGGTGCCGATCAAGGAGTTCGCGCCGGATCGATATTCAATGACGAAGGTGCGGTGCTGCGCCCGCCCGATCTCATCGGCGAGCACATGGGCAAGGACATCGAGCGCTGCGCCCGGCGGCACCGGAACGACAATCTTGATCGGTGCGGTTGTTTGCGCGCATGCGGCAGAGACTGACAGCATGACGACAATCGCGGCGACGACGGTCCTCATGCGGCAACCCATGCGGCAAAAACGACACAGCGTGCCGCGGTCTCGAACAAGAATTCGTAAGCGCCGCTTGCCGCAGATCGCCGCACCAGATGGCTCACGCCGCGTCGCTTAAATTGCCGAACCTGATCAGATTTTCCTTCTGCTTCTCGTTGCGCGGCTTGAGCTTGAACAGCCGCGCCGCGGTGCCGCCGAGAATATTGTGCTTGCCCCGCTCGGAGACGAACGGCAGGTCGTAGATGGTGCTCGGCAGGTCGAAATCCCAATGCGGATAGTCGGACGCATAAAGCAGCCGGTTCTCCGCATCGATCATGCGGAAAGTCTGTTCCAGCGCCTTGAGGTCCTGGATCTCCATCGGCTGCGACGAGTAATACATCTCGCGCATGTATTCGCTCGGCTTCTTCTTCAACAGCGGGCACTCGGATGGCCGCATCATGTATTCGTGGTCGAGCCGCTGCATCAGGAATGGCACCCAGGCGAGGCCTGACTCGATCCAGATCACCGGCAGCTTGGGGAACCGCTCCGGCAGGCCGTTCACCACCCAGTTGGTGCAATGGAGGATGTTGTAGAACGAAAAGCCCAATGCATGAACGGCGATGAACCGATTGCACCCGCGGAAAACGTTTTCGTTCCAGTTGAAAGCGGAGTGGAACGACAGCACAAGCCCGCGCTCTTCGATGGCGCGATAGAGTTTCATGTACGCGTTATCATGCACCGGCAGCGTACGCACCGTGGTGATCATGAACCCGCCGACGCCTTCGCGGTGGCCGAACGTTTCGACATGCCGCACCGCCTGGTCGGGATCGGAAAGCGGCAGGCACAGCATCGAAAACATGCGCCCGTCGCTTTCCGGTAAAACTTTTTCGGTGACCCAGCGATTGTAGGCCCAGCACAGGTCTGCCTCCATCTCCTTTTGGGGATGGAGGCCGATGTTCAGCATGCCGGTCGGAAAAAGGCAGGAGTAGTCGACCCCCATGGCATCCATCCACCGGTTGCCCAGCTGGACATCGCGATGCTGGCCGTCTTCAAACTTCTCCGACGAGCGCAATGGATAACGTGTGACTTGCCCACCGACATCCTGGTAGCCGACTTGCGTGGGCAGCAGCGTGCCGCGCCCGCCCTTCATTGTCTGCGCCATCGACAATTGCCGAAGCACATCGTTTTCCATGAAGGGGATGATGTCGCGCAGATGCTCGTTCTCGTAATGATGTGCATCGACATCGACGATCACCATGTCATCAAGCTTGCGCTGATGCGCCTGCTGGCGCGCATGGGCGAGCAGGCGCGTCGTGTTCAACTCCTCGACGGTGACGCGACGACCGCGATCGGACATCAGTTCCATGGTGTTCTCCCGAAATTCTTTGCGTCCGACCGTTGCGCCGGGTCCCAAGCATCGGTGTCACCGGCCGGTCCAGCTCTGCCACATGCCGAGTTCGAAAACGGCGAGATTGGCTGATTTCAAAAGTCCGCTTGCCGTGACCATCACGTCGGTCGAAGTGACGCGGCTGTGCGGCGCCAGCGGCGCAAACCCCTTCCCTGCCTCGATCTGCGCCGAATAGCTGCGGCACACCACTGCCATCAGGGCCTGCAGCGCCTCCTCACTCAGAAACTCCGCCTGCCCGCATCCCAGCGCACCGTCGATGTCGGCAGCGAGCTTGAACGCCATCGCCGATAGATCGCCATCCGGTGCGGATACGGAGGGATGCGGATCGCCGCTCGCCACCGTCTTTCCGCTCGGCGCCCTAGGCGCGGACATACACCTCGTCCCCCTTCTGAAAGACGTCGTACTTCCGCAGCTTGAGTCGCCGGTCGGACACGCATTCACCGGTCTTGATGTCGTACTCGTAGCCGTGCCACGGACACACGAAATGCAACTCGGTTTCAGAGAAATAAAGACCCTTCGAGGTCTTGTCCGGCATGATGCGCTCTTCAACTTTGGCGATCGTCAGCCCCTCGCAGGCCGGCCCGCCCTGATGAAGGCAGTAATTGCTGTAGGCGTAAAAAGTCCCGTGCTCACGAAACACCCCGATCTCGTGATCGCCTACGAAAATGATGCGCCGGTCGCCGTCCTTGAATTCAGAGAGCTTGCCAACAAGTTTCTCGACCAACCCAAGCCTCCCTTGTGGCCGCAGCGACCGGCCGACTTTCTCAAGCTTCGAACAGGAATGCAGGTCAAAACTTATATTACAGCCCGCCCCGGCAATGCCAGTGCGCAAGCCCACCGGATAAGAAACATTTGCCCGCCGATCAGGTATCTGTCGGCGGGTCCAAAGGTCAATCCGGCGACAGACAAAGGACACGGCGGGACCGCTGCGACGTCGCTTGGCGAAGCGGCGCCAGTTCGAGACGACGCGCAAGCAGGGAACCAACCAGCACCTAGTGTTCCGTGTCTAACACTTAGTCCAATCGCCCGGCGCGGGGTCCCCATTGTTTGGCCACCTCAATGCATCAGTCAAACAAACCGCGCTTTGAAGCGGCCAAACGATGGGGTGCCCCTGGACCGGGCGATCCAGTAACCACCGGAGTTCGTTTGAAATCTCGTTCTCTAATGCGAGTCATGGAGTTACTGGATGCCCCGCTTAAAGCGGGGCATGACAAAAAGGGGATCAAGTGTCAGAGTCAGAACACTAGGCTCATCAAACGTCGTCGGACCCGCCGCCGTCGTCATAGCCTCCGTCGTCGAAGTCTCCTGCTTCTTCGTACTCGTCCTGGCCCGAGCTGTCATCGCCGCCCGCATTGTTAAAATTGTCCTGGCCAGGATCCTGATAGGCAGCCGCACGCGATCCGCCGATCTCGCCGGCGCCCGCGTCTCGCGCCAGATCGCTGCCGGCCGCAGTGTTTGCGTTGTCCCATGGTGATCCCCCATGCGGAGCGCTCATTGCCGGGAAATTGCCGAGAGCCTGATGGCCGCCCATCATGTTGCGAATGCCATTGAGCAGCAATCCGCCGCCCACCATGCCGGCCGCGGTCGCGGCAGCGGTGCCGAGGAACGAGCCGCCACCGAAACCCGGCGCAGACGTGCCCATCATGCCGCCCGCCCCCGGAGACGGCGGATAGCCGGGCTGGCCATATCCCTGAGACGGATAGGCCGACTGCCCATATCCCTGGGACGGATCGGAGGGGCTGCCCCCCTGCGGTCCCGGCCCCCAAACGCCGCTGGTGCCCTGGCCGCCGGGCCGCACCGAGGGAACCGACCCGCGCGCCGGCGTTTGCCCCGTTGCATTGCGCATGCTGTCCAGGAATCCGCCCGAAGAGGATCCCGCAGCAGAGCCGCCTGAGGCGTGCTCCAGCTCTTCGATGCAGGCATTTGCGCGCTTGAGCGCCTCATCCTGAACAAGAACCGATTGAACCAGCGCGTAAACTGCATTCGGGACGCGGCGCAGGCCATCGCTGATCTGCCGCTCGGCATCGGGATCACGATGCTGGTTTTCAAGTGCCGCCAGTCGATCGAACAGATCGGCAACAAGCTGTTGTTCCTGCGGGGTCATGTCTCGCCTCCTCGTCCGCACTTCCACAAGCCGCTGCGCTGCGCATGATCCCGAAAAGTTGCAGACTTTTCGGAAGGAAGATCTTGCGCATAATCAAAAAATACCAACCGGAAGCGATTCAAGTCGAACCCATCTCCCGGCGGTCTAGACCCCTCATATGGGGAGCCGTCGCGCCGCCGGAAGTGCCGGGTTTGCCCTGCCAAAACAAGACAGGTGACGTTATTCCAGCGCAAAGCCCTGCCGGGCCAGCAGCGGCAGAAACTGCTCCCCGGCGAAGAATGCATATTCGCGCCCGCGCATTGTGGTCAGACTGTCCAGTCGGCGCAGCTCATCGTCGATGTAGCCGGGATGGCACATGACGAGGCCGCCATCTGGCAAGCCATCGAGGAAGGAGGGAAACAGCCGCCCATAATCGGCATCGCGGTTGAAATCATAAGTGCCGGCAAAGGCCGGGTTGGTCAGGATACCAGCGGCGCGGCTTCGCGCGCGAAATTTTGTACTCAGCGCGTCGAGGAAGAGGCCCTTGGGATCGCCCATGCGCTTGCGAAAAGGCATCGCGCGGCCACATTGCCGGACCCAGGCATGCGGCGCCGAGCGCTTCATCGTCGCCAAGACCGCGTCACCGACCTGCGGCAGGAGATGCACATGCTGATGGCCGTCGACATAGTCGGGCGGCCTGCCGAAGGCGGCGTGGAAGGTCGCGAACTGGCTCACCGCCTCCTCGGCGAGCGCGCCTGCATCGAGCCCGTGCAGCAATCCCCTCGCGAAGACGCGCGCGAGGCTCGGGAAATGCCCCTCCGCGAGCGGATAAAATCCGCTGCTCCCCGGATGAAAAGGCGCCGTCAGGGTGAAATGCAGGCCGATGGCGACGCCGGGACGCGCTGCTGTAGTGAGAGCGTCGGCTTCGGCTGCGCAAAAGCTCGGGGCAACGACCATCACCGAGGTGGCGTTGATGCGCCCACCCACGATCAACTCGCGGATCCCGCGATTGACGGCCGGCGAAATGCCGTAGTCATCGGCGCACAGCCGCAGTCGGCGCAGCTGCGCGCCGGATTCACGGGCCGGTTCAGCAGGTTGCGACGCCTCGCCCGACATCCGCGGTCTGTGTCACTCGGCGGCGCTGCGCGCCGCCTCGGCATCTCCGGTATCCTGTTTCACGGCCTCGGCGGCTCGATCCGCTCGTTTAAGACCATGCTCGGCGACGAAATAGACCGGACGACCTTTCAGTTCGGACAAAACCTTTCCAATGTACTCGCCCATGATCCCGATCATCAGCAGCTGAACGCCACCGATCACCATGATACCGACGATCAGTGACGGATATCCTGGCACGGTGCGCTCATAGACGAACGTCTCGATCATGGTCCAGACGCTGAACACGAGCGCGCCGGCGGCAAGCAGAATTCCGAGCAGGCTCGCAATCCGCAGCGGCGCCACCGAAAACGAGGTCAGCCCTTCGACCGACAGGCCGACCAAAGAGGAGACATTCCAGCTAGTGCGGCCGTGGGTACGTTCGGCCGGCACGTAATCGACGCGGAACTGGCGAAAGCCGATCCAGCTCGCGAGCCCTTTGAAAAAGCGATTGCGCTCGGGCAGCCGTCGCAATGCCGCTGCCGCGCGCGGCGACAGCAGGCGAAAATCGCCGGCGTCTTCCGGAATTGGGTGGCGCGCGCCAAAATTGATCAGCCAGTAAAACAGCCTGACCGAGAGCCGCAAAGTCGCCGGCTCATTGCCGCGATGGGCCTTGGCCGTGTAGACCACGTCATGGCCGCCGTCGAGCCAGTGTCCCACCAACGTTTCAATCAACGTCGGCGGGTGCTGGCCGTCGGCATCCATGAACAGCACGGCACTCAACCGGGCATGATCGAGGCCAGCGAGAAGCGCCGCCTCCTTGCCGAAATTGCGCGACAGCGACACGACTTGCACATCGACATGCTCGGCCGGCAGCCCCTGCGCCACGGCAAGCGACGAATCGCGGCTGCCGTCATCCACATAAACGATCTCGCAGGCAACGCCGCGTTGTTCGGCAAGCTTTTCGGCAATGGCGCAGATGCGCCGGTGAAGCTGCGGCAGGCCCGCAGCCTCGTTGTAGACCGGCACGACAATCGAAAGTCCGACGTCCGCCGGGGCACACCCACCTGCGCCCGCTTGGCTTTGTTCCGGTATCATCGCCCTCGGGCCGATTCCGCACCCTCCCGGCATCATAGACCAGCCATTTTTCGCCAACAATGCTTCGCCCCACATGCCATCGCCGCGCGACCGCCGGCCGGCAAACGCAGGCTCGGCGCACGCCGGCGAACGTGGTAAGCGAACCCGATGATTCCGATCGAACGCCTCAAATCCGGCTTCCCGCGCGCAGCCGCGCTGGTCGAACCGCATTTCGACGTGCTGCGCAAAGCCACAAGTTTTGCGCTGGTCGGCGTGATCAACGTCTTCATCGACGCTGGCGTTTTCTTCACGGCCTATTGGTATCTCACTGGCGCCGGGCCGGTGCTGCGGCAGCTCGACGCGTTGGCGGCTTATTGTAATTGCAGCGCCGAGACCGCCCTGCTGATCATTGCCAACGTCACCTCCTGGACCGTGGCGGTGTCCGGCTCCTATGTGATGAATTCCTTCTTCACTTTCGCGGCCGTCACGGGGCGTCGGCTCCGGTGGCGGGATTACATCACCTTCGTAGCCTCGGGCGTGCTCGGCGCGGTCGCCAATACCATCACGCTGGTACTGGCAGCTCATGTCATGCCGGTGCTGGCCGCCAAAGGATGCTCTATCGTCATGGGTTTTTTCGTCAATTTCACGATGTCGCATTTCGTCGTGTTCAGTCCGCGCCGCCGCGCCGCCGCGCCGCGCACAGCGATGCGCGCTGAGCCGCCGTTTCCGACCGCCGACATGCAGGATGTGCCTCGTGCGGCGCCGGGCATCGGGCCATTCGGCAGCAACGGCCATGCGGGACGAGAGTGGAAGCACTGATGACGGCAATGCCTCCCCGGCGCAAGGACAGGCCCATCGAAGGCATCGCGGCGGATGGTACACGGCCATTACCGGAGGGCCGCGCGATGAGTTCACGAACCTCGCCCGCCGCATTGCCGACGAGCTGCCGAGCGGCGCGAGCGCACTCGAAGTGGCGCCGGGACCCGGCTACCTCTGCATCGAGCTGGCAAAGTTTGGCTCGTTCGCGGTCACAGGCCTCGACCTCAGCCGCTCCTTGACAGAGATTGCGCGCAAGAAGGCCGATGAAGCAGGCGTGAAGGTCGATTTCCGCCAAGGCAATGCCGCGAGCATGCCCTTCCCGGATGATATGGTCGACTTCCTGGTGTGCCGGGCCGCGTTCAAGAATTTTGCCGAGCCGGTCAAGGCGCTGCAGGAGATGTACCGCGTGCTAAAGCCGGGCGGGCGGGGCTTGATCATCGACCTGCGCCGCGATGCCTCGCCGGGGCGGATCGATCAGACGGTCGAGGCCATGAAACTGGGCCTCATCAACCGGACACTTACCAAGCTCACCTTCCGTTTCCTGCTATGCCGGACGGCCTACAGCCGGGAGCAGTTTCAGCGGATGCTGGCCGAGACCCGGTTCCGCAGTGTCGACATCCAGGAGGTGGACATCGGGTTTGAAATCCTGATGACCAAGTGAGGGCTCCCGCGAAAATAACTGCTCCCAAACTCCGCAGAATTCAGCAGCTTTGGTACGGCGAACGGCCGTGCAACCGCTTCAGTATTTTCGCGGGTAGCCAACTCGGGATCGGCCCATCGCGCCGGTTCAGAACCGCAGCGGTTTCGCCTGCTGCACCTGGGGCAGCGCCTGAACCTTGGCGAGCACCTTGGGCGGCACTTCGCCGTCGACTTCGATGAGCGCGATCGCGTTCGCGCCCGGCGCCTCGCGACCGACATGGAAGGTTGCAATGTTGATACCCGCATCGCCCAGCACCGAGGAGAACCGGCCGATGAAGCCGGGCTTATCGAAATTGGTGATGTAGAGCATCGAGGCGCCGAACTCGGCGTCCATGCGAATGCCTTTGATGTTGACAATGCGCGGCCGTCCATCGGCAAACACGGTGCCCGAGACATAGCGCGTCATGCGGTCGGTCGTGACCGAGACGGTGATCAGGCTTTCATAATCGCATTCGCCTTCGCGCTTCGTCTCCTCGACGGCAATGCCGCGCTCCTTGGCGATCACCGGCGCCGAGACGACATTTACATCCTGGAGCATTGGCCGTAGCAGGCCGGCAATCGCCGCGCTGGTCAGCGCCCTCGTGTTCATCTTGGCGACCTCGCCGTCATAGGCGAGTTGCACCTTGGCGACGCCGGTTTCAGTCAACTGACCGGCGAACGAGCCGAGCTTCTCGGCAAGGGCAATGAACGGACGCAGGCGCGGCGCTTCCTCCGCCGTGATCGAAGGGAAATTCACCGCATTGGCGATCGCGCCGTGCAGCAGGTGGTCCGACATCTGCTGGGCGATCTGCAACGCGACGTTTTCCTGGGCTTCGGTGGTGGCGGCACCGAGATGCGGCGTGCACACGACATTGGGATGGCCGAACAGCGGATTGCCGAGCGCCGGCTCCTCCGTGAAGACGTCGAACGCCGCACCCGCGACGTGACCCTTGTCGAGCGCCTGCCGCAGCGCCTCTTCATCGACGAGACCGCCGCGGGCGCAGTTGATGATGCGCACCCCTGGCCGTGTCGCCGCCAATGCCTCGGCGCTCAGGATGTTTTTGGTCTTCTCGGTGAGCGGCGTATGCAGGGTGATGAAATCGGCCCGGCGCAGCAGGTCGACGAGCTCGACCTTTTCGACCCCAAGCGCCATGGCGCGATCGAGGGACAGGAAGGGATCGTACGCGATCACCCGCATTTTCAGGCCTTGGGCGCGATCGGCCACGATCGATCCGATATTACCGCAACCGATGATGCCGAGTGTCTTGCCGGTGATCTCGACGCCCATGAACCGGTTCTTCTCCCATTTGCCAGCCTGGGTCGAAGCGTCGGCCTGTGGGATCTGCCGGGCCAGCGCCAGCATCAGCGTGATGGCGTGCTCTGCCGTCGTGATCGAATTGCCGAACGGCGTATTCATCACGATGACGCCCTTGGCGGTCGCGGCCGGTATGTCGACATTGTCGACGCCGATGCCGGCACGACCGATCACCCGGAGCCGGTCGGCGTGTTCCAGGAGTTTCGCGGTGACCTTGGTAGCTGACCTCACCGCCAAACCGTCAAAGCCGGCGATGGCCGCCGCAAGACGCTGCTTGTCCTTGCCGAGGTCCGGCTGGAAATCGACCTCGATGCCGCGGTCCGTGAAAATCTGGACCGCCGCCGGTGATAGAGCATCGCTGATGAGGACGCGGGACGTCATGACAGTGCTCGTCGATTGGAAGGGATAGATCCGGCATTGCGCCCAGGTACGCGCGACGGCTATGCCGCTCGCGGCAGCACCTCGCTGGTCGAGGCGAAGGCCCAATCGAGCCAGTGGGTGAGCGCTTCGACATCGGCAGAGTTGACGGTTGAGCCGCACCAGATGCGCAGGCCCGGCGGGGCGTCGCGATAGTGGCCGATGTCGTAAGCCACACCTTCCTTCTCGACGGCAACCGCCAGCGCTTTCGCAAATGCCTCCTGGGCATCGGCGGATAGCGCCGTCACCCGTGGCGCGACAACTTTGAGGCAGACGGACGTGTTGGAACGGATCGCCGCATCCTTGGCAAGAAAATCGACCCAAGGGGTGCGCGCCACCCAATCCGATACGACCTTGGCATTTGCATCGGCACGCGCGATCAGTGCGGTGAGGCCCCCGACCGATTTTGCCCAACGCAGTGCGTCGAGATAGTCCTCGACGCACAGCATCGAGGGAGTGTTGATGGTTTCGCCTTCAAAGATGCCCTGAATGATCTTGCCGCCCTTGGTGAGACGGAAGACCTTCGGCATCGGCCACGCTGGCGAATGACTCTCGAGCCGCGCCACTGCGCGCGGCGACAGCACCAGCATGCCGTGAGCACCCTCTCCGCCCAACACCTTCTGCCAGGAGAAGGTCGCGACATCGAGCTTGTCCCACTCCAGCGACTGTGCGAAGGCGGCCGAGGTGGCGTCGCAGATGGCAAGACCGGCGCGATCGGCGCCGATCCAGTCGGCGTTCGGGACGCGGACCCCTGACGTGGTGCCGTTCCAGGTGAATACGACGTCGGTCGACCAATCGACCGCGGCAAGGTCTGGCATTTCGCCATACCCGGCCTTCAGCGTCGTCACATCCTTGAGCTTCAGCTCCTTGACGACGTCATTGACCCAGCCCTCCCCGAAGGATTTCCCACGCCAGCATGGTGACCGGACGGGCGCCAAGCAACGACCACAGCGCGAGTTCGACCGCGCCGGTGTCCGACGCGGGCACAATGCCGATGCGGTGACCGGCCGGAATCTGCAAAACCTCGCGGGTAAGATCAATGGCGCGCTTGAGCTTGGCCTTGCCTACCTTGGCGCGGTGTGACCGGCCGAGCGCGGCATCCGTGAGCGCCTGGAGACTCCAGCCCGGGTGCTTGGCGCAGGGGCCCGATGAAAACTGCGGGTTCCTCGGCCGCACGGCCGGCATCGACGTCGCCATGACTCTATCCTTCCAGATAGGCGCCCCTCGGTGGGGAGGGGTGTCCCGCCGTCGCACATAAGGAGGCAGCGACATCCAGTCAAGCGCGAAGTGGCGGAGTTGAGCGGGCGTGTCTTTGAGGGCTGGCCGGGCGAATGATCGCGGCTGTGTGGCAAGGTTTCAAGCGCTATGAAAGCGTTCGCAGGTGAACGCGTGCCGGTCGGTCAGAACCTGAGGCCTGCCCCGGCGCGCACGCTGGCCGTGTTCAGAGAGATATCATTTGCCGAGCTGAGCTGGAGGTATTCGAATTCGCCGCGCAGGAAGATGTTTCGGGTCAGGGCATAATCGACGCCGATTCCGGCAGACCAGCCAAATGTATATTTGCCGTGGCTGATATCGGCGTCAGTGTAGGACCCGCCGCGCGGACCGAAGTGGGCCGGCGTCAATTGGCCTTGCGACAATGTCTGCGGCGTGGCGTCATACGCGGAATAACTCGCGGTGGCGTAGCGATAGGTATCGACCTGCGCAACTGAGAGGCCCAGGAACAGGTAGGGCAGGAAATTCTCGAGCGCCCAGCCGGCCCGCGCGCGGAACGTTCCGTAGTCGGCGAGCGACACGGATGCGCCGGTCTGCAAGCTCTCCGACGTATTCCACGTGGTCGGGCCAATGGTTTCGACATATGCGCGCGTTTCGCTGTCAGTGCCTGAAACCGTCATTCTTGATGCGTTGAACATGAGTTCGAGGCCGACCACGGCGTCGTCGATCTGGTAATTGTAGCCGACAAATCCCCCAAAGCTCGGTCCGTGCACACTCGCAATTGGAAGGCTGGACATTGAACCCAGCGGCAGCTGCGCGAGCATGCCGTCTTCATTCTGAAGATTGGCGATCAGCGAACCGGTGGAATTGTTCATGTCGACGCCATGGAAATCAGCCCCGACGACGCCGCCGCCATAGAAACCCGACCAGTGCGCGTACGGGGTCGGCAGGTCGGAGGTCGAGCCGCGCAGCCAATCGTCGCCTGCGAATGCGGGGCTCGACTCCGCCCATGATCAAAAAAGCGCAAACCAGGCGACGCATCAGTGGCCTCCGCAGCGCGAAGCAAGGTGGTGGGCGTCCGAGGAAATGGTTGTTGCCCGTTAACCTTAATGGAGCGTTAGCCTTAACAGAGCGTTACCCGAGCGGCCGCCTGCCATCAAAAGCGGCCTTCTTCGGCGAAGGGAGGTCGAGCCGCGTCGATGCGCAGCGCGCCTGGGCCTATGTATTTTTTCGGAAAAAATCGCTGGCTTGGCAGGCGGGTTCCTCAGGCGAGGCCGTGAATCCGAAATGCCGCCTCATGGTGCCCGGCACTGTCGCCGGAAAAGCAACAGAAGATGACGTGCCGCACGCAGGGTTGCGGTTCGACACCCTCCGACGAGCGGGTAAGTGCGGCGGCGACCGCGCCGACCGCGATCCGGGCTGCCCGGTCGGGCGGGAAGGCATAGACCCCTGTGGAGATTGCCGGAAATGCGATCGAGGTCAGCCGGTGCCGTTCGGCAAGCGCGAGCGAAGCGCGGTAGCAGGAGGCAAGAAGATCGTCGATCTCGCCCTTCTCGCCACGGCTTCGGCTCCAGACCGGCCCGACGGCATGAATCACATGCTTCGCCTTGAGCCGGCAGCCGCCGGTGATCTTGGCGGCGCCGGTTGCGCAACCTCCCAGGGAACGGCACTCGGCGGCAAGGTCCGGCCCGGCGGCGCGATGGATGGCGCCGTCGACGCCACCTCCCCCGAGCAGCGAAGCGTTCGCCGCATTGACGATGGCATCCACGTCAAGAGTGGTGATGTCAGCAACGAAGATGTCGAGCCGGGCGCCTGCATGGATAACGGATCGGACCGCATCAGCCATGGGAGCACTTGCCTCCCCCTTTGGGACCCTGCTGGCCCGCGGTCAACCCATTTGTGTCGCGGGCGCTGTTGAAGGTTTTGTCGTTCCGCCGGCGGCGGAAGGCGGCAACCGGCAATGCCCTGCGAGCGCGTGGTGCCCTGACCTTCATGCCCATTCCGCCTGTATCTCCGCGGTGAGATCGAAGGTGCTGCGCACACCGACATCGCCGTAATGCGCATCGAGGAAATTTCGTGCCGAGCGGCGCCCGTTCGCGTGCAGCGTGCGAAAGAAGTCATAATCCGTATTGAACTTGGTGTCGGCGGCGTAAGCCTTTCCGCCATCGCCCAGCACGATGCGATGGGCATTGATGCGGCGGTATTCGCCTGGCGCAAAGCCGCGCGGCAGCCGACCTTGATCGATCAGCCGAGCGACGAATTCGATGGCGCGAAATTCGCCGAACAACGGCGAATTGAAGCTGATTTCGTTTATCCGGTTCAGGATTTCGGCAGGCCCCGTCGGCACTTCGTCGCGTTCGACGGGATTGATCTGGACGATCAGCACGTCCTCGGTCGTGGCGCTGTGAAACAGCGGGAAGATCGCTGGATTGCCGAGATAACCGCCATCCCAGTAGGGCGTGCCGTCAATCATCACGGCATGAAAAAGGGTTGGCAGGCACGAGGAGGCCATCACCGCGTCGACGGTGATCGTGCTGCGGGGAAAGATGCGCAGCCGCCCCGTCTTTACGTTGGTGGCGCAAACATAGAGTTGCAGTGGGGCGTAGCCGCGCACGGCATCGAAATCGACGAACCTCTCGATCACCTCTTTCAGGGGATTGATATTGAGCGGGTTGAAATCGTAGGGCGAAAAATATCGCGATACCGCGTCGACCCAGGCCTGAACCGGCGAACCCTCCAGCGGCACGAAGCTGAACAGCCGCTCAATTGTGCGGCGCTGAGTGAGCGGCAAATTGCCATTGATGCTCACTGCACGCCAGAATTCGGCAAGCCGCTTTCGCGCTTCCGTCGGACCGCCGCGCGCCAGACCGTCCGCCAGCATCACCGCGTTAATCGCTCCCGCCGAAGTTCCGGAAATGCCCTCGATCGACAGACGCCCATCCTCGAGCAGGCAATCGAGCACGCCCCAGGTGAAGGCGCCATGCGCGCCGCCGCCCTGGAGGGCAAGGCTGATCTTCTTCTGCGGCGACGGATCGGCTGCGGTCATGAGGAAGCGTTTCATCCGATGAACAGAGACGCCGGACATTCGCCGTCGCACACCCCGCAACGGCAACAACCGCCAGCTCACTGCGTCACTGCGCCGTCCAGCCCCCGTCGATCGACAGGTTGGCGCCGGTGATCTGAGCGGCGGCATCGGATGTGAGATAAAGCGCCAGCGCGGCGACCTGCTCGACGGTGACGAACTCCTTGGTTGGCTGTGCAGCGAGCAGAACGTCGCGCTTGACCTGTTCCTCGGTCATGTGCCGCGTCTTCATCTGGTCGGGAATTTGCTGTGCGACCAGCGGAGTCCAGACATATCCCGGGCTGATGCAGTTCACCGTGATCCCGAAGGTCGCAACTTCAAGCGCGACCGTCTTGGTGAGGCCCGCAAGTCCATGCTTGGCAGCGACATAGGCGACCTTGAATGGCGAAGCCACGAGCGAGTGCGCCGACGCCGTGTTGATGATGCGCCCCCACTTGCGCGCTTTCATTCCGGGTACTGCCGCACGGCAGGTATGGAATGCGGAGGAAAGATTGATCCCGATGATCTGGTCCCACTTTTCGACCGGGAACTCCTCGATGGGCGCAACATGCTGGATGCCCGCATTGTTGACGAGCAGGTCGACCGAGCCGAAGCTTTTTTCGGCGGTCGCAATCATGGCGGCGATCTCGCCCGGCTTGGTCATGTCCGCGGGCGAATAGATCGCCGTGACGCCGAATTCCTGTTCGATCGCAGATCGCTCTCTTTCAATTCCGGCCGCCGCGCCAAAGCCGTTGAGCATCACATTGGCCCCGTCTTGTGCGAAAGCGCGAGCGATCCCGAGACCGATCCCGGAGGTCGAGCCCGTTATGACCGCATTCTTTCCTTTGAGCATTGATGCGTCCGCCCGGAGCGCGATGCGTTCAGTTTGAATCGCCTCCCGCTCGTTTCCCTGAGATTGTGCGCCTGATCTTTGTCCGCAACGTCTGCAACTTTCGGGAGCACCGCCAAACATGCCGGATTGGCCGACGCCGCATTGCAGCATGCCGTCCCGCATGCAAGTGTTTTCAACAAGTCGGGGACGGCTGCCGGTTGTTCAACGCCAGCGTGTCGCAAGCTCACGCCATAGCGTGATCAGCACGGCAAGCAGCACCGGCCCCAGGAAGAGGCCGAGCAACCCGAACGTTTCAAGGCCACCCAGGATGCCCAGCAAAACCCACACGAAGGGCAGTCGCGTCGAACCGCCGATCACGGCTGGCCGCACGAAGTGGTCAAAGACGAACACGAGCGCAGCGCCGAATGCGACCAGGATAATCGCGGCGGCGGTCTGCGACTGCGCCACCAGCCAAAGTCCGGCGCCGATGAAGACCACCGGCGCCGCAAACGGGATGGCTGAGAACAAACCCGTCAGCACGCCGAACAGAGCCGGATGCGGCACACCGGTCAGCTCGTAAGCGAAGCCCAGCAGCACCGCCTCGGCAAGACCGACCAGCAGCAGACCGTCGACGGTACCGCGCACGGCATGGGCCGCAACCATGCATAGCCGCTGCGCCGGCGGCCCGAGCAAGCGGTCGCCGACCGCGGCCATCTGCTTGAGCAAGGCCTCGCTTTCACGGAAGACAAAGAACACGATCAGCAGTGCGAAAAGCAGTGTCGTCGTTCGCCGTACGGCTTGGCGCCCGATGATCTGTCCCCATTCCGACAGGGCGCGCCCATCCGTGCCCTGAAATGGCAGGTGGTCGGCTTGGAAGTTGGTCTTCAGCCAATCGGCAATCGGGGAGCCGACGATCGGAAAGTCCGAAAGCCATTGCGGGGGTTCGAAACCATTCTTGCGCGCCTCCATGATCCATTCGGCGGCGCCCCTGGCTTCATGGCCGGTCTCGAAGCCTGCGACCACCAATGGCGCCAGCACCGCGACCGCAATCAGCAACGTGAGCGCCGCCGCCGCCGCGGTCGGACCGGTATACCGGCGGGCGATCACAAAGAGCGGCCAGGTGGCGATGGCGAGGACCACTGCCCAGGCAAGCGCCGGAAGGAACGTGCCGAGCATCCAAACCGCAACGGCGAGAAGCCCCAGTCCTGCAGCAATCCCGGTCAGGCGCTGAGACCTCGTCTGTTGGTCCGGCTCAATGGGAACGGACGCCTCGCGTTGAACGTGCCGGCCCTGCAGCGGGAGCGTTGCGGGCCTGTCCCGGGGGTCATTCAGAATCGGCATATCCGACATGGTTCAACCTGCTGGCCCGCAGCGTCCAACGACGCCGGCGGCTTTCAATCCCTTCGCGCGCACTGAATCCCATGCGTCGCCGCCTAAAGGCGACAACAGGCGGGCAGCCCCGACGCCAATACGCGCTGCGGCGCGATGCTATTGCAGCCCGTAACTCGCGAACTCCTCGACCACGCCGGGCCGGATCGCCTGCCCTGCGGCGAGATCGCCCCGCGCGAGTTCCGTGTCGCCTTTCATGCGTCGCGCGATGCCGCGTCCATAGAACGAGCTCGCGAGCCGTCGGTTCAGAGCGATCGCCATGTCGAAATCGGCAATCGAACCGTCGAGGTCGCCGTTCTTCAAGCGGATCAGCCCGCGGCCATTGAAGGCGAGCGCATCGCGTGGATTGAGCCGGAGCCCTTCCTCATAGTCGCGAAGCGCGCGATCGAGGTCGCCCTTTTCGCGCCACATATCGCCGCGGTTGACGATGGCGCCGACGTAGCGCGGGTTGATGTTGATCGCCTCGTTATAATCTGCAAGGGCGCGATCGATGTCGCCCTTGTTGCTGAAGGCAAGTCCCCGATTGAAGAACGCGAGCGCGTAACGCGGTTGCAGGCGGATCGCCTCGCTGTAGTAGGCAACGGCGTGATCGAAATCGCCGACCATGAGGTAGGCGCCGCCTCGGCTATTGAACGCGACCGGGTTCGTCGGATCAGCTTCGATCGCGCTGCTGTAATCCTCGGCAGCGCGGACGATATCGTGCTTTTCCCGATACGCATTGCCGCGATTGATAAATGCGGTTGCATATTTCGGGTCGAGCTTGATTGCCGAATCATAATCGGCGATTGCGCGGTCGAGGTCACCCTTGTCGCGCCACGCCACGCCGCGATTCGTCAGAGTGACGGCGCTGTCGGGCGCAAGTCTGATCGCCTCGGAATAATCGGCGATGGCGCGGTCATAGTCGCCGCGGTCGCGAAACGCAGCGCCTCGGTTATTGAAGACGAGCGGATACTCCGGATCGAGCTTGATGGCGGCGTCGTAGTCGGCCATCGCGCGGTCAAGATCGCCTTCGGCCCGATAGGTAAGACCGCGATTGGTGTAGGCGACCGCGAGTTCTCGTGGCGAGCGGTTGCGCGACTGGATCACGGCGGTGCAGCCGTCTCTCGCGATGTTGAGCGGGTAAACCCTGCCTTCATTGATGCACAGCGTCCATTCCGGCGACAACTGATCCGGCGACACCTCGGCAAGACGCGGGGTGGCCCCAATCGTTGCCGTCATTGCCGTCATCCAAGCGACCGCTACGGCGAAGGCGCCCATGGGAATTGCTCTCCTGATCATCCAACGGTTCCCTGGTCCCGGGAGGTTAATGCTTTGCTTCAGTCTAGCACTTTTCCTCTTGGAACCAAAAAGCCACGGCGAGGATGCGGCCGCGGCTCGACGTGCCCCCAATCGCGGCCAAGTGGCCCCGCGGGCCACCGCAAGACAAGGACTTGCCGGAGTCCGTGCGATGTTATCGACCGGCCCGTCAAGTTGCGATGGGGGCCCCCGGCAGGCAGTGCGGCAACCTGGCCCCATTGCCCTGCGCTCCCTTCGCGTGCCGAGAATGCTTGCGGCGTCGGCGGTCCGACCGCGTCATCGCCTCTGAGAGAATCGGAATTTCCGCTAAATCAGCCGAAAATGATTAAGGGCCTTATCAGGAACTTGCGGTATCGAAAGAGAGGGCGATACACACCTCGTTTCGGAGCAGATCATGAACGTCTTCAGGAAGTTCCTCATTGATGAAACCGGCGCCACCGCAATCGAATACGGACTGATTGCCGCCGGGATTTCAGTCGCGATCATCACCGTCGTCATGACCCTGGGTTCGCAACTGGTGGCAACCTTCACCACGGTAACGACCGAGCTTGCGACCGCCGGCAAGTAAGCGTCGTCCGGGATTTGAGGCGCGGCGGAATCGCGCTGTCACGGCAGCGTCTGCACTGCGGCGGACGCACCGTGCCGGACGAACGAGAAACCCTCTCCGCGCGCTTCAACCCCGTTCCAGCTCTGCGCGACAAAACGCGTGACCTGTTCGATCCCCTGATTTTACAAGACTGACAGCACCCGCACACCATCGAGATGCCAACCCTGCACGGGTGGGCGCGCAAAAACTCGCTCGCACGGGCAAACCGCGGCGCCGCGGGGGCGCCAAGGTCACATCTCTTGCGCCCTGCCGGAAACAGCCGTGTAGTGATTTGTTGACCCTGCGAACGGATATTGTCTGCAGCCTATTCGGCCGTTGAAGCGACTGGGACGGCCGCGCGGGGGCGGCACCGGCTTCCCAGGAAGAAGCCGGTCGGAGACTGGGGGATGCCGTGGCGAATTCCGGGCTGGCATTGCGCAGCGCACCTGGCGCGATTTCGCAGCGCCCCGGTAGACACCTTGCGGCCAAAGGGAGGCGATCACTCGCTCTTGACCCCCGTCATCAACACTCGCCTCAAGAGGCACGGATGCGCGACGCGGTCATCCTTTGGGGCCAGCGTCGCTGGCCGGGCTATCGCTGCATCCACGAGGTGCCGTTGAGCGACCGGCGCATCGATATCGCCTTTGTCGGGATCAAGGACATTGTCGGGGTGGAGATCAAGTCGAGTCGAGACCGGCTTGATCGCCTCGAGGATCAGGTCGAGGAATACCGACGCTGGCTGCCCGAAGTGTGGATTGCCGTGGCGAGGCGGTGGCAGGGCCACGAAATGCTGCCATCGTCCGGGCGCAACCTCATCGTCATTGACGATTGCGATGAAGGCTTTCCCGACATCAGCGAGACCCGGCCGGGCCGCCGGCCCTACCGTGACGAACTGGTGTGTTCGCGAATGCTCGGCCTTTTGTGGCGCGAGGAAGCGGCGCGCATCGCGCAGCGCACCGGCGTAATCCCCGGCACCAGCCCGACGAGGGACCCGCGCAACAAGATTCTGCCGCTGCTGGCGCGCCTCTTGACCGGCAACGAGATCATGCGGGAGGTCTGTGCCGAATTGCGGCAGCGCCCGGCATTCGGGTGGCAATCCGACCGGCCGCTCGAATCGTGAGAACAGGTCCGCGATCACGCGTCGATGTGCCGCGACGCGGCGTCGGCTCACGTACCGCAGCCGATCTCATAGAGGCTTTCTCATGAAGAATTATCTATGCGGCATGATGTTCGGATGGATTGCCGCGTTCGTACCTGCCGCCCTCGCGAGAGCGGGACCGGAGGAGTGCCGCCAAGCGATGGAGCAGTACATCGTCATCGCGTCGACCGTCACTGACGCGCTGGCAAGCTATGAGATGTGCGTCATGAACAGCCTCGGCCAGGACGATTGCTCGCTCGAGTTCTCGCGGCTGCAAGCGGCCCAGGCGGATTTCGAAGCGGCCGTCGACGTTTATCAGAATGAATGTTGAATTTGCTCCAAGGCATCCCGCGAAAATAACTGCTCCGGCACTCGGCAGAAATCAGCAGCCTCGTGCGGCGAACGGCGCCCCGACCGCTTCAGTTATTTCGCGGGTACCCTAACCGCTACACGCCTTACCTTCGCTCAAAAGTCCGGCGTGTCGGCACTGGGAACATCTGCATCGTTTTTGTAATAGTATTGATGGACGTTTTCAGCACAGACGGCTTCGGACAACCCAGGAGGGCCCGGCACATAGGTCAGCGTCGCGGTCCATGGCGTCGTGAAAACATCCTTGTCTTCGACCGTCAGTTGCACTTGCATGAACTCGCCGCGATGAGCACTGTAGGGATCGCCGGCGAACAGCCAATTCTCTTTCTTGTTCCTCTCGATGGCGTCCTTGACGTCGTCATAGCTGCGGATCCGGTACCGCTCGACGACGTGCAATGATTTCGAATAGGGCGTGCCGAACAGGTCGATCATGGCATAGGGCCGATCGGTCTTGACGCCGACGGTATCGACGACCAGCGTGTCGCCCTCATAATGGCCGATTGAATCGCCATACCATGACGGGGTAAGCGGATCGGGATGTTTGCTGTTCAGGCGCACGTGGCGCACGTCGGTATTCGGAGCCACATAGATGATCAGCACTTCGTCCGGCTTCTGAACGAGCTGCACCATGAATTGCTTGTAGATGAACAGCATTGGCATGGGCCAACACTGGTTGGACGGATTTCCATAGACGATGCCGGCGAGCGACATGTTGCCGAATGTCTTCACCACCTGGGCGGCCCAGGGCTGCAGGATCGGATTGGTGTAGTCCCCGACCAATTGGTCGTAATCGCTTACACCTGACACCCCCGGCGGAAGGGGGGGGACGGCGACGGTTCCCGAATCGTCACCGGGCCGCTGTGGCCACCGCGACCTGTTTGTTACCGGGCCCGGACCCGATGCCGGCGGCTCGAGCCAGGGAAACGCCGGATGGATCCACACCCGATTGAAATTGGGGATCGCAGCTTTGGTGGTGCCGCTCGCCGGCGTCACCGTCGGTGTCTGCGCCAGAGCGGGAATCGCTGTCACGGTCGCCAGCGCCGCCGAGAGAAGCCAAGTCCGGTGTCTCTTCATGCCAACCTCCCTTTCGGTAAACCGCGCCCGCACGGTCAAGCAGGAACGCATCCCGCCCAAGTTTAGGCCGATTTCTGCGAACGTGGCCGTCGCCTTCTCGACGCATGTGGCCGCTTGCACACAATCGTTTGCCTTGAAACGGAAGCGGCACCGGGATTTCACCTGGTGCCGCCGCAACTCGACGTCAGGATCTACGAGGAGGCTTCAGCTGCTGCGCTTTGGCCACACCACGCCCTGGTCGCCGGCCTGGCACCATGCCGATGCCCTTGTAGTTGAATTTCTGCACGCGTTTGCCTTCATAGGTCTCCGTCGTATAGATGTTGCCCTTGGAATCGGTGGCGATGCTGTGCACGCCGATAGAACTCGCCCGGCTGGCGGCCGCCGCGACCGAACGACGTCAGTTCCTGCATGTTGTCGCGCCGCACGATGCGCACGCGCTCGTTCTGGCCGTCCGTCAGGTAGATGAAGCGCTGCTCGCGGGTCCTTTGAGAAAGCGATCTCCCACGTCGATCCCGAGGCCAGCGTGTCCTTGGCGAAGAACTGCTCCTTGACGAACTTGCCGTCGGTCTTGAACACCTGGACGCGATCGTGCTGACGGTCGCAGACATAGAGCAGGCCGTCATTGGCGAGCGCGACGCAATGCACCGGGCTGCGGAACTGCTGCAGCGCCGCGGCGGCCGGATTGTATGGGCCCTGCGGGCTGTCGTCCGGCTTGTTGCCGTAGGCGCCCCAGCAGCGCTTGATCTTGCCGGTATCGCCGATCCATCACGGCGACGCGCCGGTTGCGGTAGCCGTCGGCGACGAAGGCTTCGTTGGTCTTCGGATCGACATAGATCTGCGCCGACGCGGCCGAAATTCTCCGGATCGTTGCTGCCGGCATTCTTGCCCTGATGGCCGGACTGCATGATGAACTTGCCGTCCTTGCGTGAACTTGAGGATTTGCGAGTCCTTGGCGCCATTGCCGCCGAGCCAGACATTGCCCTTGCAGTCGACGATGACGCCGTGCATCGATTCCGGCCACTCATAGCCCTCGCCCGGGCCGCCCCAGGCGTGGATCACGTCGCCGGCCTGGTTGAACGCGATCACCGGCGGTGCCGAACGGCAGCAGATCGCGACCGGCGGATTGAGCGTCGGCGCCCTTTTCGTTGTTGTTGAGCGTCGCGGCGCCGCGATGGACGATCCAGACGTTGTCCTGCGCATCGATCGACACGCCGATCGTCATGCCGAGCAGCCCCTCATTGGGCAGCGGCTTCGGCCACAGCGGATCGACCTCGAACATTGGCGCTTCGACCATCGCGACCTGCGCGATGGCTTTTTGCAGCATGGATACTCCGGTGAACAGTCCGAGCATCCCCGCAGCAAGGGCCGTGCCGTACATCAAAGTCCGCACGCTAACAAAATTTTTCATGAAGACCTCCCTGTCATTCCCTGACTGCGCGGCAGCTCCCGTCCCGCGAGCGGGTGGATGATGCCGTCAATCCGGTTTCACCAGCCGCGCTCCGCGCACGCTTGTGCACGGTCGTTTGAAAACTCCTCGTAATCCGCTCAGATTGCGCCGAAAAGGATTGCCACTCCCGCAAGCGCAATTCCGGTCCCGGCGAACTGCGCCACTCTTTCACTTTGCTGCCCGGACATACGGTTGAGCGCGAGGCCGAGGCCGATCCCCACGGCATGGAGCAACGCTGTCGCCAGCAGGAATCCTGCCGCGTAAGTCAAAGCCGACATCGCGACCGGCATTTCCGTCCCGTGAGCGTGTCCATGGAAGACGGCGAAAACGCCAACGAGGCCCATCGCTGCCGTCAATGGCAGGCTGGTCCGCAGCGCAACCACGGCCCCAAGTACGATCACCGAGAATGCAATTCCGGTCTCGATCAAGGGCAGCGTAATGCCATAAAAACCAAGCGCGCCGCCGACCGCCATCATCCCGACGAAGCTCGCCGGCACCAGCCATAAAGCGCGACCACCGAGATGGGCGGCGAACAGCCCGACGGTGACCATTGCCAGCACGTGATCGATGCCGCTCACCGGGTGGATCATGCCATGCACCAATCCGGTTGCGTCTCCCACCCCTGGATGGGCTGACGCGCCCGCCACCATCATGGCGAGCACGGCGGGGATGGCGGCGGCAACTTTCCAATTCATGTCGACCTCTCAGTTTGCGGCGAAAGACGTACAGCAACCATACTCCGAACTGCGCCAGGACAAAAGCACGACGCCGGCTCCGCCGTCACCAGTCGCGCTTGACGAATTCCAGCCCCAGCTCTTTTTTGACCCACAACACCACGGGCCGCGTGTTGAGGAAGGAGACAACTGCCGGCTCGATCACCGCGGGGTCGCCATCGCCAAGCGTGACGAGCGCAACCACGACATCACATTCGTCGTTGAAGGCCACGGAGATAACGCGGTTCATCGCGACCTTGGATGGCGCCGAGCTTTCATTCGAAACGAAGTACGCTCTGCTCAGCCCACGCATCCAGCCGACCTTGACAGGATGGCTAGGCCCAAGCGGCTTGGCATCGCCGCCGATCAACTCGGTATCGGCGACGCGTTGCAGTTCGGCGTCGTCCGAAACGCCGGTCGAGCAATTGCAGAAGCCGATCTTCGGGCGGACGAACAGGTCGATCCGGACGCCACAATCCGCGGACGCGCAGGTGAAAGCCTTGCCGACGCCCCACTGATCGATCAGGAACGGCCAATTCTCCTCGCTCCAGGCGGGAGCGAGCGGGTGCTGCGTATCCAGCGCATTTGAGTGCGGCCCGACCGTGTTTGCATGCTGCGCGATGGGACGTGTGCCGAACACCGCTGCATATTCGGCAAGGATGCTTGCGCCGAGAACGGCGATCGCAATGGCCGCTGCGCCCTTCATGACGGTGCCTCCGCCTCGTTCGCCTGGTTCTCTGCCCAGCGCAACTCTCGCCGCGGGCATTGTTTTGGCGAGTTCGCGCCGGTTGTGACCGGCTCGGACGAGCCGCGACTATACCTCAACCGCAGCCGCTTCAAAGCTTAAATGGCGTGTTGAACGGGTGCGGTCCCCGTGCAGACGCTACGCCCTCACGGTTCCATGGCCGGAGCGGAACGGCGCAAAGCGCGAAGCGCCAGTAGACAGTCGGCACCCGTGGGTTTACGCATCGCCTCTCGGTGGAAGGCAAGCAGCAGAGCACCATAGAGCCAGCGGAGTGAGGGAATGCGGAGCGTTTTCGTTTTGGCAATGGCACTGATCATGATTGGTTCGGCTGCTTCCGGGCAGGAATGCCAGCGTCCGGAATGGACGAAATGCGTGGCGTTGCCGAACGGCGGCTCCATCGCCGGCACTTCGGTTGAGCGTCAAAAGGTCGAGATGAATGTGCCGCCCGGGCCTGATCTCTGCGTCATCAATCATGACGAAGTCGGCGGCAACACCTATGCCCGTTTCGGGCGAAACAATATGCCGTGGCCGGACGACGATTTCGGCGTCGATATCGACGACTTCTGCGTCTTCAAGAAATAAGAGGCGCAGAAGGCCGCCCACTTCTGGTCCGGCGCTCCGCGCCGTCCTGGATGAAGGGCGGCCGGCGACTTTCATCAACTCGCGCCCTCTACCATCGGTGCTGCGCCGGTATTGCGCGACATTGATGAAACGCGCTCGTAGACAGTGATCGTGAACGGCGCATCGTCTTCGGGCTCGGCTGGACAGTCCCGGGATTCGATTTGCCGCCAATCACGCGGTTCCAAAGGCGGGAACAGGGCATCGCCCCGCGCCTCCATGTGCACACGCGTGATATCGAGCCGGGTCGCAGTGCCGAGCGTCTGTCGGTAGATGTCGGCGCCCCCGATCACCATGATCGCTCCGACCCCTCGCCGCAGGGCATCGCCGGCGGCTATGTCAAGCGCCGCCTCGAGATCGCACGCGACAATGATGCCCGCGGCGGCGAAAGCCTTATCGCGGGTCAGCAGGATGTTGGTGCGTCCTGCCAAAGGCTTGCCGATCGCGAGATAGGTCTTTCGCCCCATTATCACCGGGTGGCCGATCGTGATGCTGCGGAAACGGCGGAGGTCGGATTTGAGCCGCCACGGCAGTCCGCCGCCGCGGCCGATGACCCCGTTCTCCGCGACCGCGACGACAAGAACCACTGCAAGGCCGCGAAACCCGCCCGGCATGATTTAGGGTTCCCGCGAAAATAACTTAATCATCCCTCGATCCGTTCGCCTTGCAAGGCTGCCAATTCTTCCGTGCATCGCAGCAGTTTTTTTCGGGAGTGCCCTTACACCGCGACCTTCGCCTTGATGTGCGCATGCGGATCGTAACCCTCGATCGCGATGTCCTCGTAGCGGAATTCGAACAGGTCCGTCACGTCGGGATTGAGGCGAAGACGCGGCAGTGCTCGCGGATCACGACCGAGCTGCAGGCGCGCCTGGTCGAGGTGATCGAGATAAAGATGCGCGTCTCCGAGTGTGTGGATGAATTCGCCGGGCGCAAGCCGCGTCACCTGGGCCACCATCATCGTCAACAGCGCATAGGAGGCGATGTTGAATGGCACGCCGAGAAACACGTCGGCGGAACGCTGATAGAGCTGACATGACAGCCGTCCTTCGGCGACGTGGAACTGAAACAGGCAATGACAGGGCGGCAGCGCCATCTTGTCGATCTCGGCGGGATTCCACGCCGTCACGATGAGGCGGCGCGAGTCCGGGTTGCGCCGGATCGCATCGACGACATTGGCAATCTGGTCGATCGTGCCGCCGTCGGGTCGCGGCCAGGAGCGCCATTGCTTGCCGTAGACCGGCCCGAGCTCTCCAGTCTCGTCGGCCCATTCGTCCCAGATCGAAACGCCGTGCTCATTGAGATAGCGGACGTTGGTGTCGCCGGACAGGAACCACAGCAGCTCATAAACGATCGACTTGAGATGCAGCTTCTTCGTGGTGACGAGGGGAAACCCGGCGGCGAGATCGAAGCGCATCTGCTGGCCAAAGACCGACAGCGTGCCGGTACCGGTGCGGTCCTGCTTGCGCGCGCCCGCCCTCAAAATGCGTTCCATCAGGTCGAGATACTGGCGCATGGCCGGTCTGCCATCCAATAGGCGGGGCGCCCGTCACATGCGGAGCAGCCGCTTGGCGTTGCCGCTCAGGATTTTCACCTTGTCCTCATCGCAGATCGGGGCGTGCTCCATCCAGCGGACGGCCGGGGTGTTCTCCATGAATGGCCAGTCGATGGCGAACAGGATGCGGTCCACTCCCATCTCCATCATGCAGCAGAGCAAGGCAGGATTGGAAAAGTTGCCGCTCGTCGTGATCCAGAAATTCTTGCAAAAAATGTCGCGGAAGCTCAGCGACTTCTGCCCAGGCCGCGACAGTGCTTCATCGATGCGCCAGACCAGGAATGGCAGCGTCTCGCCGAGATGCCCGAGGATGATCTTCAGGCGCGGAAATTCATTGAATACGCCGCTCAGCACCATGCGGATCGCGGTGGTCGCGGTCTCGACCGTGTAGCCCCACGCCGGCCGTACCACCATCGGGAACGCCCTCACGTAATCCGCGTAATAGGCGTCCGTGACCGCCTGATGCGGCAGCGACGGATGCAGGTAGATCGGTACATCGAGCTGTTCCGCCCGCGCGTAAATCGGCCAGAACTGCTTGTCGTCGAGGAATTTGCCGTGCGCCATGCCGTGGATCATCGCGCCCTTGAAACCGAGTTTCGTCACGCTGCGCTCGAGCTCCGCGGCGGCCGCGTCCGCGTCTGCGGTCGGGAGTGCGGCAAACCCGGCGAAGCGGGTCGGGTGGGCTTCGATTGTCGCGTGCAAGCGATCGTTCACGCGGCGCACCACGTCGACTGCAACATCGGCCGACATTTTCTGCGCCGAGGGCGCGCCATGCGACAGCACCTGAATATCGACGCCGGCCTCATCCATTTCCTTGAGCCGCAGTGGAGCGAGATCGTCGAGCCGGCGCTGCGTCTCGCCAGGCCGAGCTGCCTCGACGCCGGTGAAATGCGAGGCCATCTCCGCATCCCAGTAATGCTCCTCGATGGCGATGACCGGGCAATTCGGTTTTTGCAGCATGAATGGCGTCCCCGTTCTGGTCGGACTCGAACTTAGAGCGGGATGCGATCAGCTTCGCCTCCCGCTCGGTTCTCTTTGATTTTACGCATGATCTTTGTCCGAAAAGTCTGCAACTTTTCGGGATCATGCGCCAGCGTGCGGGCACCCGGTATCCCCGGCAGAAAATGGGCCGTCAAGGCCAATGGGAGACCGCAAGCGTTGCCGTTACTGCAAAGCTTCGCCGTGCTGGGACAGATCGAGGCCGTCAATCTCGTCTTCCTTGCTCACCCGCAACGGCACGAGAATGCCGATCAGTTTGAGCACGACATAGGTCCCGATGCCCGACCAGGCGCCCGTGGCCGCAATTCCCATCAGTTGGGTCAGCACCTGCGCCGGATGCCCCTCGATCAGGCCGGGGACTCCGGCCGCATCGGGCCCGGCGGACAGCGCGGCCGTCGCGAATACCCCTGTGAGCAGGGTTCCGATGGCGCCACCGACCCCGTGCACGCCGAACACGTCGAGCGAATCGTCGTAACCGAGCGCCTGCTTCAGCTTGGTGCAGGCCCAGAAACATACGGCGCCGGCGATGACCCCGATCACGATCCCGTGCCAGGGGAGCACGAAGCCGGATGCCGGCGTGATCGTGCCGAGGCCGGCGACGGCGCCGGAAATCATGCCGAGCACGGATGGCTTGCCGCGTGTCCACCATTCGAGGAACGTCCAGGTCAAGGCGCCGGCGCAAGCGGCGAGATGCGTGGCGACGATCGCGAACACGGCGCGTGAGCCGACGCCAAGCGCCGAGCCGCCGTTGAAGCCGAACCAGCCGACCCACAACAGGCCGGTGCCGATCACCGCGAGCGAGAGGTCGTGGGGCGCAAAGTTCTCAAAACTTTCCCGGCCGTAGCCGTAGCGTCGGCCGATGACGCAAGCAGCGACAATACCGGCGACGCCGGCGTTGAGATGAACGACGGTTCCGCCGGCAAAATCGAGGAGGCCGGCATTCATCAGCCAGCCATTGCCCCACACCCAATGGGCGATCGGGACATAGACGATCGGGAGCCAAAGGGTCACGAACCACGCAAAGGCAGAAAACCGCATCCGATCGACGACCGATCCTGCGACCAGCGCCACCGTGATCACGGCAAAGGTCATCTGATAGGCCATGAACAGGATTTCCGGGATGGTCCGCGCGAGCGGCGATATCGTCTCCATTCCGATGTCGCGCAGGAAAACCCGTCCCAGCGTGCCGATGAAGGCACCGTCGCCGGTAAAGGTCAGGCTGTAGCACGCGACGGCCCACAGCACCGATCCGATGATCACGGACAACAGCGTCTGCGCCATGGTGGCGAGCAAGTTCTTCTTGCGCACCATGCCGCAATAGAACAAGGCGAGGCCGGGAATGCTCATCATCAGCACCAGTGCGGTCGCCGAGATCATCCAAGCCGTGTCGGCGCCGTCGATCGCCGGGACCGGAGGCGGAGCAGCGGACTGAGCCGTCGCCGGCACCACGCCGCCGAGCAGAGCGATGGCGATGCCTCGGAACGCGAGAGCGAAACATGCAGTGATCCTGATGGTCGCGATCCGGGGCGGCTTCCGGCTCATGGCTTTCCCCCGTTTTGAAATGTGGGCGAACGAAATGCGGCCCGCCCGCTGGACACCTGCGTGGCCACAAACACTGCGAGGGTCAGAGCGCGGTAGCGTCGGTCTCGCCAGTGCGAATGCGCACCGCGTGATCGATGGTGGTAACGAAAATCTTGCCGTCGCCGATCTGACCAGTCTTCGCGGTCGCAGTGATTGTCTCGACGACGCGGTCGGCCAACGGATCATCGACTGCAATCTCGAGCCGCACCTTCGGCAGGAAGCTCACCACATACTCAGCGCCGCGATAGATTTCGGTGTGCCCCTTCTGACGCCCATATCCCTTCACTTCGGACACGGTCATGCCTTGCACGCCGACGCGCCCCAGCGCGACGCGCACCTCGTCAAGCTTGAACGGCTTGATAATGGCAATGATCAATTTCATCGATGAATCCCGGCAAAGCGGCCAACCGGCCGCAGACTGTGAGGAAGGAACCGTCGCCCCCGCGAGGCTTCTTGCTAGGGCCTAGATTATAGGCACACAAGCCAAAATTTAAGCGATTAATTTTGATCGCTGGTTCAAGGCTATTGTTCTCAAGCGATCGGATACCCTGGCCTCTGCCTCACCTCTGGAGCTGATTTTGATCTACAAGATTTGCACCGAAGCGGAATGGACAGCCGCGACATCCGCCGGAGAGTTTACCGGCTCGGCGGTCGACGCCGCCGACGGCTATATTCACTTCTCAACGGCAGACCAGGTCGCCGACACGGCCGCGCGGCATTTCGCGGGCCGCCCCGGACTGTTGCTGGTGGCGGTACGTGCCGAGACGCTCGGCGCCGCATTGCTATGGGAGCCGGCGCGCGGCGGGACGCTGTTTCCGCATCTATACGGCAAGCTGTCGCTGACGGCCGTCGCTTGGACGCAACCAATCCAGTGGGTGGACGGCGGCCACGTATTGCCGCCGCTCGAACCCTGACGCTGCCGAAATCGGCGGCCAACTTGCGGTCAACCGTCGCTGCGCCAGGGAAAGGCCGATGCCGCTTCCGCAAAGACCCAGCGTCCGACCCCCAGCGCGTCCGGGAACGGTGCCACGACGCAATCGTAGCGGCGCTCGAACGCGATACCCCCGGCGCGCAGCGATGCCGTGAGGCGATCGAGTGACGCCACCAGGACGCCGTAAGCGGCGATGAACGGAAGCGCGGGGACGCCGAGGTCGGGGAGCAGCAGCGTCAGCGCCGCGGCATCACACAACTGCACGCGCCCACGATCGAGCTGGAGCGCCGGCCCGAACGGCGTCGCGACCGCACTACGGTCGAGAAACCTTTCAAAGCGGCTGGCAGCTTCATGCGGGTCCGCTTCCGCGATGAGCACATCAGCGAGCGCCACGGCGCCGTTCGGGTGCCGGAGCCATCGCGGTTGCCAGACCGTGTGCTCTGTCCGATGCGTCAGCGCCTGAATGCGTCCCTCCGGCATCTCACCGGGCACCAGCCGCACGATCGAGAATGCGGCAATGTCTTCGCCGGTCGAGGTCGCGACGGGGCGCTGCATCGCGACCAGCGGCTGCACGCGGAAGCTGGATTGCGCAAGCCGCGCATGCATCGCGGCGACATCGGCGACTGCAAAGGCGACGAGATGCACCCCGCGATAGCGCTGCATGGCGGTCTCGAACTCGCGGCCGAGCGGCGTGTCCGCGGTCTTGAACAGCACCTCCAGATAGCCGCGGTCGAACATCGCGGTGACATTGCCGGTGCCAGTCGGCCGCGGCTCTCCGTCCGCGGGATCGGGTGCAACCTGGATCGACACCGGCGTCGGCGCAAAGCCCGCACGAGCGAGCGTAGCAGCGGCGTCGGCCGCATCGGCGACGAAATGGGCGACGTGGTCGAGAAAGGTTTCGCCGGCCGCAGGCAGCCGGCACGCGCTGTCCGTCCCCGTATGCTGTCGTGTGGTCATGGTCGCTCGGCGGCAGTGAATCGCGGGCTCGGCGGCTGCGCAGCCACAGCCACGTGCTCTGCCGCGAGCCGTTTGAGCGCGGCGCGATCGATCTTGCTGGTCGAGGACAGCGGCAGGCGGTCAAGGAACCAGACGAAACGGGGGTGCTGATAGGCCGGCGCATTGGCGAGCGCGAAGCGCTTGATTTCCTCGACGTCTCCCACCGCACCCGGCTTGAGCACGACAAAGGCGACCGGCTTCTCGCCCTTGATGTCATCGGCGATTGGCACGACGCTCGCCTGCGCGACCGCGCCGTGCCGCTCCAGCATGCGTTCGACTCGCTCGGATAAATATTCTCGCCGCCGGACACGAACATGTCGTCGGTGCGGCCAAGAAAATAATAGAAGCCGTCGCGGTCGCGGCGAAACACGTCTCCGGTCCGATAAAAGCCGTCGGCCGTGAACGGCGGCGGCAGGTCGGGCCGGTTGTGATAGCCGAGCATCAGGGCCGGGCTCTTCATTTCGAGTTCGCCCTGCTCCGCGGCTTTGCGTTCCGCATCGACGAGGCGCACCGAGACTTTTGGATGCGGATAGCCGACCGACATCGGCGGTTGCGGCAGCCCACGCGGATGCGGTCCGAACACCACCGGCCCCCCTTCGGTCGTGCCGTAGGCGTTGGTCACCTTCGCCCGCGGCAGCGCATGTGTGATCCCATCCATCAGTCCCTGGCTCACGGGAGCCGACCCCATGCGGACGAGTTCGACGCTGCCGAGATCGCTGCGCGCCATCAGTTCGCGCTCGCGCAGCATCATCGCGATCATCGGCGGCACCGCGGTCAGCCAAGTGCAGCGGAATTTCTCGATCGCCGCGATGTAGGCAGGCGCCGAAAACTGCGGCTGCAGCACGATGGTCGCGTGCCCTGCGCAGGCGAGCTGAGACAGCGCCAGCGCGTTCATGTGATAGAGCGGCGCGGCGACGAGCAGGCGGTGGCGCTCCAGGTCCGCTCCGTCCAACCGCGTCTCCACCACCCAGATGTGGCTCTGGTGCGAGAGCACGACGCCCTTCGGCGGCCCGGTCGATCCCGACGTATAGAGGAACAGGGCCGGCTCATTTGGCTGCGCAATCACCGCCTGGAACGGACCGGGATTGACGAAGCGGTCAAAACTCTCGCCTTCGCGGGCATCATCGAACGAGACCGCGGGAAGATCGCCCGGGCAGGCGCCGCGCCGCGCGGCGTCGCAGAACACGAGCCTGGCGCCGGCGTCGCGCAGGATGAATTCGATCGTGGCAGGCGGGAACCGGTAATTGACCGGCACCGCGACGAAGCCCGCCCGCATGATGCCGAAACAGGCAGCGACGAATTCGGCGCGATTGGCGGAGAGCACGGCGATGCGCTCCCCGCGCGAAAACCCTCGCGCCGTGAGCGCGCGGGCAACGCCGTTCGCCATGATATCGAGGGCAGTGTACGTGAACTCGCGTTCCGGACCGCAGCCCTGATCGATGATGGCTAGCTTGTCCGGATCGCGGTCGCGGCGGACCAGGTCGCCCAGATTGGTGAACGAGGCCATCGCGGTTGTCCGGGGCGAACCTGTCAGACCCTTGGCGGCGCGGTGAAGTAGGTGCCACGCCCGCTGGCAAGCAGCTTGCCCTGGGCGTCGAGAATCTGTGCTTCCGCCGTCGAGAACTGAGCGCCGATACGGATCGCCTTACCGCGGATGGTCAGGTCGCCCGGCATCGCGGCGCTATGATAATCGACGCGCATGTCGATGGTCGGCACGCCGCGGCCAAGCTTTTTCACCATCGCCCAATCGGCGCCGAGATCAATCAGCGCGGCGAGAATGCCGCCATGCGTGTAACCGCGCTCGGTGTTGACGACCCACTCCTCGCGCCAGCGCGCGGTCAGCTCGATGCCGTCGTCATGAAGGGCGACGACATTGAGCCCCAGCCATTTGTGGTAGGGCGCGCGGATGATCAGCTCCTGCGCCTTCTCAAGCGTGATGTCGTCCGCCATGACCGCAGCTTTCCTGTTTGCAGCGCTTCCACGGGTCCGCCCGGGCGACCCCGTTATGGCGTCACGACCACCTTGCCGATGACTTGACGACTTTCGATCATGCGCAGGCCTTCCACCGCCTGTGAGAGCGGCAATACCTTGTCGATCACGGGGTTCATCTTGCCGTCGGCGATGAGCTCCATCAGCCCCTTGAGGTCATCGTCATAGAAACTGTTGGAGCCGATGATCTGCAGCTCGAAGCTCCAGACGTAACGCAGATCCTCCTTCGGATCGTGGCCGGCAGTCGCCCCGCACACCAGCAACTTGCCGCCGCGCTTGAGACAGCGCAGGGATGGCACCCAGGTGTCGCCGCCGGTAAAGTTGATCACCACGTCGACGCCGCCTTCAAAGCTGCGGCGCTGCGGCTTGCCGTAGCGCTCGATCGCCCATTTGGAGAAATCGACCTCGTTGTAGTTGACCGCTTCGTCGGCGCCGAGCTCCTTCAGGCGCACGAGCTTTTCGGCGCTGCCGGCACAAGCGATCACCTCGGCGCCGAGATGCTTGGCAAGGATCACGCAGCCGGTGCCGACGCCGCCACTGGCGCCGAGCACAAGAACGCGATCGCCCTTGCGCACCGTGGCGTGCGTGACCAGCATGCGGTGTGCCGTGCCGTAGGCGACGGGAAGCGCCGCCGCCTGCTCGAAACTGACATCGGCGGGCATCGCGACGAGCTGGTCGGCCGCGACCCGGCAGTATTCTGCCATGCCGCCGTCGAGCATCTCGCCCAACAGGCCGCGCTTCTTGTCGACCGGGTTAACCAGCACGCGATCAGCAGTCTTCCAGCCGGTGACCCCGGCCCCGACCTCGGCGATCTCGCCCGCCATATC
This sequence comes from uncultured Alphaproteobacteria bacterium, assembly GCA_963844635.1. Lineage (GTDB taxonomy): Bacteria > Pseudomonadota > Alphaproteobacteria > Rhizobiales > Xanthobacteraceae > JAJPKK01. The sequence goes on along the minus strand of CAWJPD010000001.1, from coordinate 393,581 downwards.
GAGACCGATAATGACGGGGAGCGGTACCTTGATGCCGGGCATGCCGCGCACCGTGAATACGTCATGGTAGTTGAACGAAGACGCCCACACTCGGATGACCACGTGCCCCTCGGTGGCGCGAGGCATCGGATAATCGTCGACCACTTCGAGGTCGGCGAGGCCGCCATGCCGCCGCAAGACCAGCGCCTTCATCGATGTGCCCACGCTGCATTTCCCATTCGTTGTTGTTAACCATGGCGCCCGAATATATTCCATCGCATTTCGGCGGATAAGCACGGGGCATCGCCTCTGGGTGCCCATCGCTTGGCTCTCGATATAGCGGGACAAACAAAGAATTTGCCACGGGGGCGAAACGCTCGGACACCCCGTCGGGCTGATCTGTGGTGGTTCTCGCTGGTAGCATGCGGCTCTGATCGCAGAGGAACCCGGACTCGCAACCGGCGTTCTGTTCAGAACCGGGCAAACGAAAAGCGGGAAATGTCGTGGCTGGTTGTGCCGGTGGACGCAAGATCGGCGAGAATTTCGCCAATGACTGGAGCGAACTTGAAGCCGTGCCCGGAGCATGGCGACGCCACGATGACGTTTGGGTTGGCCGGCAGCCGGTCGAGAATGAAATCGCCATCCGGGGTCATCGTGTAAAGGCAAGTTTCGGCATCGAGAAGGCGGCCGTTCGCGCCCGGCACATGCGCGGCGAGCATGATGCGGATCGTGTCGATGTCGGCGGTCGAGACATTGCGGTCGACATTGTCGGGATCGACGGCTTCGTTCAAATGGTGGTGCCTGGCAACCTTCACGCCGGCATCGCCGTCGGCCGGAAAGCCATAGAAGGTGCCATCGCGATTCTGCAGGATGAACACCGGAAACCGACCGGGCGCGAAGAGTGCCGCGCTGTCGGCTTTCGGTTCGAACCACGCCGGCACCTGCCGCGTCACCTGCAGCGGGACGCCGAGACTGGGGAGCAGCGACTTCAACCAGGGCCCGGCGGTGACGATCACTCGCGCGACCTCAATGTCGCCGCGCGAGGTGTGAACTCGCATGCCTCTCCCGTTCGGTTCGAGCGTGAGCACGCGCTCCTCGCTCCGAATGTCGGCCCCCGCGCGTTGCGAGAGCGCGCGGAAAGCTTCGCCGGCAGCCTGCGCGCGCAAGAAGCCGCCCTGCGGCTGGAACACGCCGACAAAATCGTCCGGCAAGCGGAGCGCCGGGAAGCGCCGCATTACCGCCGCAGCATCAAGACATTCATGCGCGAGATCATGCAGGCGCGAGGCTGTCAACGTGCCGGCGACGATCTCGCTGTCGGGCCGCCCGATTTCGACAATGCCGGTAATGGTGAGCAGGTTCTGGCCCGCGCGCGTCGCGAGGTCACGCCACAGCGGATAGACCGCTCGCAGCAGCGGCACATAGGACGGATGCTCGAAATAGCCGAGGCGGATCACGCGGGTCGATCCGTGCGAGGAGCCGCGCTGATGTCCGAGAGTGAATTGCTCGATGCCGACGACGCGAAGGCCCCGTCGCGCGAGCGCTTCGAGCGCAGCGCTTCCCATGATTCCGAGACCGACAACCGCAACATCGTAGAAGCCCATGCTTCGGACACTCCTTCGACAAACCATGATAACCAAGCGTCAGTGTCAAGGAGCTCCGGCACAGCGCAAATGTGAGAACGAATGTCATTGCATTTGACAAAAGCTGAAACAGCGATGCGCATTGGACGCATCGCCACCATTCTGATGGCGACGGGAGTCATTCTGGCCGCTTCCGCCTCAGCCGGTGAGGCCGCGCAGCATCGCCCGGCTCTGCATGCGAGACCGGTGCATTCAGCTGGACAGCACCCAAAGCCGTCGGACGCAGTTGCGCGTCCGGAGCCGGTGGACGTTGCGCCCGCCGCGCCGGAGCAGGAGGCAGAGGTTCCGCTGCCGCGAGCAAATCCGCTGAAAGTGCCGCTGCCGCTTCGGCGGCCGGTCGAGCGGACCGTCGTCGTGACACCCCCAACTCTGACCGCTTGCCAGACCCGTCTGGCCGATGCCGGCGCCCTCTTCACGGCGCTCGGCGACACCTCGGGACCGGGGGAATGCGGTGCGACCGATATTGTCGAGCTCCGCCGCATCACCGCCGAGGATGGGCCGATCACGGTCACCCCCCCGGCGAAGCTGCGCTGCGAGGTGGCCGAGTCGATCATGGATTTTGTCAGCAAGGATCTCGCGGCCGCGGTCTCCGCGCTCGGCTCCATCAGAGCATTGGAGAACGCCGACTCGTACGACTGTCGGCCACGCAATGGCATTCCTGGCGCCCGCACCAGCGAGCACGGCCATGCCAACGCCCTCGACATCAGCGGCTTGCGGCTCAAGAATGGCCGTACCGTACGCCCCACCGATGACACCCTGTCACACGACATACGGCTGGCGATGAGGACCGCGGCCTGCAATCGTTTCAACACCGTGCTCGGCCCCGGATCGGACGGCTTCCACGAGGACCATATCCACGTCGATCTGATCCAACGCCCCAGCAAGCATCGCTTATGCCAGTGGGATTTGCACGACACCGTGCCTGCGGACGCCGCGGTTGCCAAGAACGAACACGGCAAGGCCGTTAACGATGATCAAGGCAAGGTTGCCAAAGCAGATTCGAAGGCTGTTAACGCTGACAGCGGCAAGGTTGCCAAAGTAGATTCGAAGGCTGTTAACGCTGACAACGGCAACGTCGCCAAATTGGATTCGGGGAGTGCCAAAGCCGGCCAAGGCGGGACTGTCGCGTCCGATCACGGCAAGCTTGCGAAGGCGGCTCAAGGCAAGCCCGCATCGGTGCCACTGCCCGCGCCACGGCCTGCAATCAACGCCGAAGCGGCGAGCCTCAACACGGAAGCGGCCAGCAATGAACATTCCCAGCAATCTCGCCGTCCGCGACATCGAAACGCTCGTGCATCCCTACACCAATCTCGCCGCTTTTCGCGATATTGGCCCTTTGGTTATTGACCGAGCCAAGGGCATCCATGTCTACGATGCGGAGGGTCGAGAATACATTGAGGGCATGGCCGGCCTGTGGTGTACGGCGCTCGGCTACGGCAACGAGGAGCTGGTCGAGACCGCAGCCGCGCAGATGCGCAAGCTGTGTTTCGCCCACCTCTTCAATGGACGCAGCCACGATCCCGCGATCGAGCTGGCCGAAAAGCTGAAGGAGGTGGCGCCGGTCCCGATCTCAAAAGTGTTTTTCTGCAATTCCGGGTCGGAAGCGACTGACAGCCTCGTCAAGCTCGTCTGGTACATGAACAATGCGCTTGGTCGTCCGGCCAAGAAGAAGATCATCAGCCGCGAGCGCGCCTATCACGGCGTTACCATCGCGTCGGCCTCGCTCACCGGACTGCTTCCGAATCACGCCGATTTCGACCTGCCGATCCCCGGCATCGTCCATACGAGCTGCCCGCATTTCTATCGGCACGGTCGCGACGGCGAGAGTGAGGAGGAATTCGCAACACGGCTCGCGGACGAGCTCGATGCGCTGATTCAGCGCGAGGGCCAGGAGACGGTCGCCGCCTTCATTGCCGAGCCAGTGATGGGCGCCGGCGGCGTCATTGTGCCGCCAGCGACTTACTTCGAGAAGATCATGGCGGTGTGTCAGCGCTACGATATTTTGATGATCAGCGACGAGGTGATCTGCGGCTTCGGCCGGCTCGGCCGCTGGTTCGGCAGCGAGGCGCTCGGGTACCTGCCCGACGCCGTGACGGTCGCCAAGGCGCTGTCGTCGGCCTATCTGCCGATCGCGGCCGTGCTCGTTCCGGACCGCATGTATGAGGCGATGCTCGCCGAGAGCCGCAAAATCGGCTTCTTCGGACATGGCTTTACCTATTCCGGCCACCCCGTCTCCGCCGCGGTCGCGCTCAAGACGTTGGAAATCTATGTGCGCGAACGCATCATCGAGAAGGCCGCGGCGAAGGCGCCGCAGTTCATGTCCCGCCTTTTGCGACTCGGCGACCATCCGCTGGTCGGCGAAGCGCGCGGTTTCGGCCTTGTTGGCGGCATCGAGCTTGTGGCCGACAAGCGCGCCCGCCGGGGCTTCGAAGCGAAGCTCGGCGTTGCCGCGCGTTGCGTTTCCTTTGCCCAGGCGGAAGGCTTGATTGTGCGCTCGATTGCGAATGATACGATATCGCTGTGCCCGCCGCTCATTATCTCGCCGCAAGAACTTGACGAAATGTTCGCCCGGCTCGGCCGCGCGCTCGACCAGACGCTCGATTGGGCGCGGCGCGAAAAGCTGCTGGTGGCGTGATCCGCGTTCCTTGCGGGGATTTGTCGTCTTGGCACTGCATTGGACCGCGGGCAAACTCCTTATGTGAGCGCTCGCCATTTGCCAAAGACATGCTCCGTTCACGGCTGTGTGCCAGGGTCGCACGATGAGCGTCGCTGACCCTGCCCCGTCCCATTTTGGCAAACAGGTGATCGCGCCCGACGCGCGCGAGGATGGTCAGGGTGGCATGAGCATTAACCAAGATGCGGACATTGCCCGGTTGGGTCTGAAGGCTCCGGCGAGAATAACGGCTCCGATGCTTAGCAAAAATCAGCAGCCCGATGCGACGAACGGCATCGAGACCGATTCCGCTATTTTCGCGGATACGCTAACGCGTCGGCGCCTTCTCCTCGGTGGCCTGGGGGCTGCCGGTCTTTCCCTCGCATCGACTGCCGCCTATGCGACCGCGATTGAACCGGAGCGTCTAATCACCACGGCTTATCGCGTCGCGCCGCCGCGATGGCAGGCCGGCCGGCTCACGATCGGCGTGATCGCGGATCTGCATGCGGGCGGCCCGAACATGACCGTGGAGCACATCGTCCGCGTCGTCGAGCAGACGAATGCACTATCGCCCGATCTCGTCGTGCTGCTCGGGGACTATTTCGCCACCCACCGGTTCGTCACCGAACACGTCCCGAATGCGGTTTGGGCCGCCGAGTTTGCGCGGCTGCGTGCGCCACTCGGAACCTGGGCCATCCTGGGTAACCATGACTGGTGGTACGGAGTTGAGGGGGTCCGGCGCGCTCTGGCCAACGTGAATATCCCGGTGCTCGAGAACCAAGCGGTACTTCTCCGAAGAGGAGCAAGGCCGTTTTGGCTCGCGGGACTTGGCGATCAGCTTGCCCATCGGGTGGCCCGTCGCCGCTTCCGCGGTGAGGACGACCTTCCCGGTACGCTCGCCCAGGTGACCACGGACGACCCGGTGATTTTGCTGGCGCACGAGCCGGATATCTTCACCCAGGTGCCCCCGCGCGTCGCACTGACGCTTGCCGGGCATACCCATGGCGGCCAGGTGCGCATCCCGTGGATATGGCCTTCGCTGGTCCCGTCCGCTTACGGCGCGCGGTTCGCTTATGGCCACATCATCGAACGAGACCGCCATATGATCGTGTCCGGCGGCCTCGGCGTGAGCTTCGCGCCGGTGCGGCTCGGCGTTCCGCCCGAAGTGGTCCACGTGGAAATCGGTGTCTGAGGACGCAGGCACTTGGTCCCCGGCTAGAGCGGGATGCGTTCAGCTTGAATCGCCTGCGCTCAGTTCCCTTTGATTTGGCGCATGATCTTTGTCCGAAAAGTCTGCAACTTTTCGGGATCATGCGCAGGGTCGGCTGCGCGAGAACGCGTTCACCAACTCAGGTGCGCATATTGGTGAGCGCCATCTGTGGATTGAAGGGAGAATCGCTGCCGCTGCCCGGAGCAAGCACGACCACCGGGCTGCCGAGCTTTACGCGACTGTAAAGGTCGATCACGTCCTCGTTGGTCAGGCGTATGCAGCCCGAAGAAATTGCAGAACCGATATATTCGGGCTGGTTGGTGCCGTGAATGCGGAACAGCGTGTCCTTGCCGTTCGCGTACAGATACATGGCGCGGGCGCCCATCGGATTGTCAGGGCCGCCGGGAACCAGGTTCGGCAAGGGGCCGAGGCGCTGGTGCTCGCCGGCCGTCGGCACCCAGTTTGGCCACTCCGCCATGTTGCCGATCTTCGCCACTCCGGACCAGCCCTGAGCCTCCTCGCCCACGGTGACACCGTAGCGAATGGCCTTCTGGTTCGGCTCGACGAGATACAGGAACTTATTGTCGATATCGACGACAATGGTCCCGGGCGCTTCCCTGCGGTGATAATCGACCAGGTGACGCTGATACGCCAGGGGAATGGCCACATTCGTATTGTACTGAACGTGCGCCAGCAGGTCACGGTCGCGCGGCTTGAGCGATGCGGTCGGCGCCGGTTCAAGCGTCGTCTGAATGCACCCGCCAAGAAGCAACGCCAAACCCACAAATCCGAACTTCCACCACGCCATTATTTCTCGCCCCCCTTGCCCCAGTTGCGGCGGTACGGATCGCGACCGCCCCCGAATAGTTGATTGAAACCGCTGAATCCAGGCTCGGCTTCCCCCTCCAGAATCAATCCACCGCATTGTTGCAATAATGTCACGGCGGTGTGCAGGTATGGCTCGTGCGCTTCTCGTCTTTGGTTAGAGGCCGAAAGGCTTCTGCGAGGCGAGGCAGGTACGAAACAAGGGGACAGAACCTGCCGCGGAAGTGTTGCAATAGGGTTCGTAGTTTCCGCGGCAGTAGGGCGCTTTTGCGGCATTCAGGAAGTTATTGGGGCATGGCAGCTTTTCGCAGCCGCAATGCTGGCGCCGCGCCGCCGCGTTTGAGTACTTGCCGGTTCCCGCGCCCGCAGGCATGAGTTCGCGCGCGGGGAAAGCGCCGCAGCGATCCGACTGCGCAGGGGAATGGGCAAGGGGGACCGATGCTCGCGGTGAACGTGGCGCGCGGCGCGACGCTTGAGCGCATCAATCTTGAAAACAGCGGCGAAGTGCCTGAGCAAGCGATCTGGCTCGACCTTTACAGTCCGACACACTCCGAGGACAAATTGGTCGAGCAAGCGCTCGGGATCGCCGTGCCGACACGGGAGGAAATGCAGGAAATCGAGGTATCCAGCCGGCTCTACGTCGAAAATGGCGCGCGCTACATGACCGCGACGCTGATGTGCAACTCCGACACCGGCGTACCGCGCACCACCGCCGTGACCTTCATTCTGTCCGGCCACCGGCTGGTGACCGTGCGCTATGACGAACCCAAGCCCTTTGCCATTGTCGGCGCGAAGCTCGCGCGCGCATGTCCGTCCACCGTCTCCGGCGAGACGGTCATGATGGACCTGCTCGATGCGGTGATCGATCGCGCCGCCGACATCCTGGAAAAGCTTGGTGCCGACGTCGATGCCGTCTCCCACCAGATCCTCGAGTCAGAAGGTCCGGTGAGCCGCAGTCAGAGCTTCAAGGAGATGCTGAGGTCGATCGGGCGCAAGGGCGACCATACCTCCAAGGTGCGCGAAAGCCTCGTTTCGATCGGCCGGCTGCTGCTCTATCTCGCCGCCGAAGCCGACAGCATGAAATGGGCCAAGGATCAGCGCGCCACGATCAAGAGCATGCAGCGCGATGTGCAATCGCTGTCGGACCACGCCACCTACCTCGCGCAAAAGATCAATTTCCTGCTCGACGCCATGCTGGGCGTGGTCAGCCTGGAACAGAACAACATCATCAAGATTTTTTCGGTCGCCGCCGTCGTGTTCATGCCGCCGACCCTCGTCGCTTCGATCTATGGCATGAATTTCAAGCACATGGCCGAGCTGGAATGGGACTATGGCTATCCGCTGGCGCTGCTGCTGATGCTCACCGCGGCGATCGTGCCGTACTTCTTCTTCAAGTGGATGAAGTGGCTCTGAGGCCGCTGCGCGGCGGCGCAATGCGCCACACTTATTGTGCTGCGAACCGTAATTGGCGCTACGGCCGCCGCGGCCCGGCCACGTAAGCCGTCAAACGAACTGGCCGCCATCGATGTGGATTTCCGCCCCGTTCACATAGGACGATGTTTCCGTGCACAGCACATAAATGATCTTCGCGACCTCGTCCGTGGTGCCGAGACGCCGGAGCGGGATTTGCGCGACGATCTTTTCGGTCCCGGGAGACAAAATCGCAGTGTCGATCTCGCCGGGAGCGATGGCGTTCACGCGAATCCCTCGCCGGCCGAAATCCGACGCCATTTCGCGGGTCAGCGAGGCCAGCGCCGCCTTCGAGGTGGCATAAGCGGAGCCGGCAAAAGGATGGACGTGAGACCCGGCGATCGAGGTGACGTTCACCACCGAACCTTTGGCCGCCTGGAGTTCGTCCACCAGCCCGCGGGCCAAGATGATGGGGGCAAAAAAGTTTACCTGGAAAACCTGCTGCCAGACCGAGTAGCCGGTGTCGATCGTGCCGAGCCGGCCGCCGCCATCGCCCTTAGGGGAAATGCCGGCGTTGTTGACGAGGGCGTGCAATTGGCCCTCGAGCCGCCGCTTGATCTCGGCAATCGCCGCAAGCGTATTCTCGGCGTCGGCAAGGTCGATCTGGATGTGGTCCTCCGGTCCCATCGCCCACGGACAATTTTCCGGAAAGGCGTGGCGCGAACAGGTGATGACGCGCCATCCGGCGGCCGAAAACCGCTTGACCGTGGCATGGCCGATCCCCCGGCTCGCCCCGGTGAGAAGCAGCGTGCGTCGCGGCTGGTTGCTAATCATCGACATTGGCGGATCCCGCGCGTCCCGGCATCCGCAATATAGGCATGTTTGGCCGTTGCGGGATATCGCGAGGAGGGATTTGCGGCGGAATGATTTTAGGCAAAGCGGGCGGCGCCGTACCGTTCAGTCCGTGGCTGGCGGCTTGGGCGACCCTGGTGCCGGGCTGTCGACGCCGTGCTCTCCCGCAGCATCGTGTTGGCGTGCCCGCGCCTGCGCCTGCGCCTTGCGCCGGCGCAAATTCGCCCGCAGTTCGGCGGAAAGGCGTTGCGCGCGCTCGGCCTTCCGCTCGGCCCCCGCGATCGTTTGAGCCGGCACCGCTGCATCTTCCTTGGGGGTAGGGCCGCCGGAAAGTGGACCGCCGGAGCTGCAATCGGAACGCTGTTGCTGTTTCACCGGCGGCCTCTGCGGCTTCCGCTGTGACCCTGGGCAAGCAAGTCGTGCTGTCGCGATCACGGTAGCGAAGGAAGCCGCGTCACGCACCCGGAGAAACGCACCGCACGGAGCCGATTGTTGCGCCTTAAAGCCCCTTGTGGCAGGTTCCGCGGCGCGCAGCGAACCACCTTCGGAGGCGGCACTCGCCGCGACTTTGCTGCCGTAGCTCAGTGGTAGAGCACTCCCTTGGTAAGGGGTTTGACACAACAAGTCACTTGATTTTTCAATAACTTATACCGAAGGCCCATTGGTGAAAATCCAAGAATACCGCCAGAAAGACGGATTTCGATGGGACCAGAATGGGACTCAACCGCTTGAACGGATGAATGTCTGATCAGCTGATCGGGTATGCGATGCGGATCGGCGGTGAATAGGTTTGTTTCGGCGCCATCATACCCCTCAAAGAGCGCATCAAATACGCTGACCCTACACCTCCCCCCCGAGGCGAGGGGGGTACGGGGGCCTGAGTTGCCCGGCGAATTGGACGCAATAAATATCGGACAAGTGCGCAACAAAGGTTCCAAAGACTTGTTCGTGCTGCTCTGAGAACCCCACCCAAGCATCTTAAAGTGATGCAAAAAGGCAATCAAATACCTGAAAAGCAAAAAACAAAATTGTCACCTACGCCATAAGTTAGTACGGCATCACATACAAAAATCACCTTATAAGCTGCCACTATCTAGTCGTTTTGCCATTCCTACTCAGATTTCTACCGCTGCTCCCTTCTCCGAGCAGACAAGAAGAACAATGGCCATTGGTCAACACTTCTGACGGGCATGGCTCGAAGCGATGAAGAACCCTGGGTGAGGCAACGCGGACCCGGCGGCTTCTATTCCGACAACAGTTCATTTAATCGCACACAGAGAGCATTGGCGATCCGGACCATCACCAGGAGACTTGGGTTGCGCCTGCCTCGCTCGATTCCACCTATGTACGTCAGATCAATTTGGGCTTCGAAAGCAAGCCCTTCCTGCGTCAGGCCTCGTTCCTGACGTATTCGACGGATGTTCCTTCCCAAGATGACGCGCCAATCCTGCATTTGCAGGATGGGGCATGATCTGGCATATAGTCTCTAGGGACTATAGTCTATATTTTCCTGCAGGTCTCGCAAATGGCAGCTCTCAGCAGCGGACGTTCAACTACTCTCAGGAACAACAACTATGGACCTTATCATTGCGCCTCTCTTTCTTTCTGCCCTCGTACTTAGCATCGTAGTAGTCATAACTTTAGCGGAAAAAAGGCACTTTGTGAAAAGCGGGATTAGGAAAACACTGGAATTTGCTCGAGCAAGAATGAACGTACTCATGGTAGCTGCGGTTGCAATAGCCGTTTTCGCGTTAGTGGATGTGCCAGTAACCGTGCGGGTCAAGGCTCTCGTCATCAGTGTTCTACCTCTGAATTTACAAGATAAGCAAAACGCTATAATGAACTTATGCCAAGCTGCTTACGCTGGTAGGTCTGACGCTATCATTGATTGTTTTCGTGCGTATAACTGACGTTTTCTTTTGGGCCAGAATTCTGAAGGGGGATAACATGGGCACGCTTTCAAGACTTACCATAATTTCTTTCATTTTATCTATACCTATAGTTATCCTTTTCGTTATATCTAACCAGCCATTAGGAAAGGATGACGCTTTGACCCTCTCAACACAGACTATCCCTGACGTAAAACTCGATTGCGATAACGGAACACTTGAAAATGATGACGATAAAATAATTACAACGCTAAAAGGAACGGCATGGATTATGGCTCCCGGTCTAGTTAACATACGAATTGAACCGGAGGGAATGTCAGCAGGAATGATCTTTGGCTCTTTGACTATCAATAAGCCTGGCTTCCTTCGGTTCAAAGTTACGAACGCTACTTTTCGCATAGGCTCTCTTGAACCAAGAGACGTAGGTGTCGATAGAACGGATGGCTCAATAATGATAGTGATCAACGATGAACATTTCACGCAGAGAGGATACACGATGTGGCTAAAGTGCGCCCTCCGCAAGCGTCAGTTCTGATCTATTTTATCATAAACCAGTCGCGGATATATATAGATATCGCGTTGTTAAAAATAACGAACATGCGAAGGCGAAACCGTGGTGTTCCTTGATTAATCTAACCATCGTATCCTAATTTGGAAGACATGACAGGTCAGCTTGTTCTGCGCTCCGGTTTTGCCTTAAACGGTTTATCGTCTTCATTCTGATCGACAGCTGCTGCGCGTGTTCCGTCGCTAGCTCCGGACGTTTTCTTAGTCCAACAACTTTCCTGAGGATTGCTGCTTCCTCTAGTGTTGGTAGACGAGCTAAGCAGAAATGGCCCTCTTCATCGCCGTCCTTTAATAACTCCATAAACGAAAGCTTTTTCTTCGTAGCGCTCCACGCGCGTTTAGACTTAGCGCTAATCATCAGGAACCACGCCCGGGCACCAGGATTGATCCAGCCATTGCGGCCCATAATGCACCAATCACCACAGGAATCCAGATGCAGCTCACGTCTCGATATTTCCAATGCATCCGAGAGGTCTGTCATTATGCGCTTATCCCTAGTTTGTGATTGTATCTCACAATAATCAAATAACGTATTATCCATTAGCGCTCCCAGTTAAATTGTCAATATAACCATCAAAAGTTGCAACCGCCCCTCTGGGCAGCGATGTTCAGTTACCAGAAAAATATGGCCAAAGGAAACCGCGCACAAGCTGCCGATCTGCCCCATATCGCGTCAGCTCTCATGCTTGCTCATCGCTCAAATTCCTTGCTACCTCGCGGGGTCGTCCGCGCCTACGGCCTGCCGTGGTCTACTGGTCGGAAATGTCAAACTGCTATTGCCATCCCGGCAGAGCCGGAGGACCTCCTATGGTAGGTGAGGGTTGTGTGTTCCCAAATACTGCTTGTGAATCGCCAGTCGATCATCTTCCGGAACATCCCTGGCAAAGATCGGTATCATCGTCTCCCAAGTATTACCGTCCTTTTGCCGATAATCGTCCTTGCCTGCCCCAAAGATATAATCGTGGTACAACGAAATCGTGTCGGTTGTCTCCGTTGTGACCGCTGTGACAGCTTGCGCGCTACCGCCTTCATCATTGAGATAGCGCTTCCAGGCGTCTTGCCGGTCCGACTGATACCATCCTTTTTGAGTCTCATCTCCTATCCGGATTGTCTGATCGCTCCGAATATCGTACAGCCTAAGCCATCTATTCAATTGAATTCGCTCGACATGGAAGCATCGATCTTCTAATCGTTTAATGAGGTCCGATTTAAATATTCGATCTACATTATTGAATATGTCTCGCACTTCTTTCAGAAACTGAACACCTTCACTTGGCTCCTCCAAGTCTCTCTGTTGGCCAAACCACTTGGCCGCTTCTCTAGCCATAGCCGCCCATTCGGTAACACCTGTCACATCGGAGACAATCAAGAGAGGTTCCCACATATCGGCGTTACGATCGTCAAGACCTTCGGGCATTTCCGGCTTCAGCGTTCTCGCAAGTTCAACTTTTTCCTTCGCCCATGTCTCTAATTTTGTTCTAAGCGCAATGCCTTCCGATTTGTACCTTTCGCGATAACCTTCGCGGTTTTCATCATTTCGCCTTCGTTTGAGCTTGAGCGTAATACATCGATCTGAAACAGTCGCTGGAATTCGCCCATTGTCAATCCCGGCCAATAGAATGGGACAGAATGTCTTGAACATATCGATGTGCCTTTTGCCATCCTTATCGATTTTGACCCTTGGCACGCCATCATTGTCGCGGTCGAATCCCTGATCAAGTATCGCAGTAATTTCGGACGTGTCCCTCTTCTCCCAGAGTTCGATCCATTTCATCAATGCAGATAGTCGGGAGTAGTGGGCTTTTAACTTCAATGATGGAGTAAAGCGATGGAGGAGAAGGATTAACAAATGAATGCCCACACTGGGATAGCAATCTAGTCAATTTAACAATAGTTGTCTTTCCCGATCTTTTCTCTGCCGAGATTACTCCAAGTCTTGGCGTATAGGCAAAGGCATCAATCAAGTGAGTATGAACTATCCACAAAGTGTGCGCCACTCTAGTATGATCGTTCGGGTAGACTACAAAACGGCTCAGAAAACGATATACGTCAGACAGTATACAATCAATCAAGTGAAGGTCTCCCAAATTACCTTAAGGTAATACCTAAGGTGTTAAATTAAATCGATATGTACAATGCAATACAATCATACGGCTGTTGTTAGATTAAGTCAAGCACCAATTACGTGACATATTTGGACATTCTACGTCAGTTTTGTAAAACTAACGTTTTGCAGAGCCGGTCTTTACCAAGACAACTTTCCCGGCCTTTTCGAGAAACTTAAAATTATCAGAGGGCAGAGTCCATTCAAGTGTCGATCCAACTTTGTATTTCTCCTTGATTTCGCTTAACATGACACTCGCTTCCTCAATAGGCAACGTTCCTTCTTCAACCTGTCTCACCAAGCGAATGACCTCCGTGTACATAGAGGTCTCGGCGTTCCGCTTCCATTCCTCACTCTTGAACATGAATGTTCGTAGCATTGCAACATTCTCTAATGGAATGCCGCCGTGCAATGCGTTGCCATTTTGGTCGAAGGTATAAAACGCGGTATCAGCGGCATCAAGCTTAGCTTTAATGGCTTCCACCATTTGAAGCTTTTCATGATTTTCATATCTGCCGGTCACGCCCGCAGAGATGTGACCTAGCATATACGCGTTTTCACGGACGCTTAGGTCAACCGGCTTAGAGGCAAATGCGGTTGCAGCGATGTGACGCAGGTCGTGGAAATGCAGATCGCGGATGCCTGCCCGGCGGCAAATTCTTCGCCAAGCCTGCTCGTGTGCGCTTCCCGTGATAGGGAATACCTTCATCGCGGGCGCTCTGCCTTCTTCCGAAATCGTCTCGTAATATTGCTGCAAGGCCCTTTTCGCCTGTCCCGACAAAGGAAGCAGTCGGGATTTTCTAGTTTTTGTATTTTCTGCTCGGACGTTCATTGTCCCTTTGCTTAGGTCAATGTCGCGCCATTCTAATTTAAGCAGTTCTCCACGCCGGAGAGCGGTATTTAAAGCAATGATTACGAGTGAGAGCCAAAGCCGTTGCTGCTGTATTCCTCTGCACCCCTCAATTGCTCGATAGAGCTGAAAACGTTCTTCCGGCCCTAGTTTGGGTTCGCGGTGATAATCTTCAGGCGGGAGGTCGAGTCCTTGCAATGGATTGTCGACGGCTAGTCCCCATTCCCTTTGTGCCACTTTGAACATGTGGCGAATAGGATTGAGTTCTCTACGTAAGGTTGCGGCCTTGACCCCTCCAGCAAGTCTTCGATCGCGATATTCCGCGAAGTGCGTCTGGCGCAGGTCAGCAGCGGGAAATCTTGCAAAGGCCAGTCGCTTCAGCCTCCAGAAATCGCATGAGCATAATGAATTCGTTAGCCGAACTACGCTTAGCCTGGAATATGCTCGTTGTTCGATACTTCCTGAGCAGATCGCCCAGGGTCATCCCGTGTAGAGCTTTGCGTCGCTCAAGCTTGTCGCCAAGCTCACCCTGCTGGACCTGCGAGCGCTTATCATCACGCCACCTTATAGCCGCCTCATGCGCATCAAAGGTCTGGGTGAACGTCCTATTGACGCCACGGTCGTCCTGGAGCCGCACGCGTACCTGATACCGGATTTGGCGCCTGCCATTGCGAATGGCGGATCGCTCTCGTATGTTGTTCATGTCTGGCTTGCGTCCCATGGGTGTACTCCCGACTTGCGGCTACCAATGGTAATGATCGAGCACGCTTCGACGAGGCCCGACTGGCAAGTCGATTGGGACCACGATGGGACACTGATTGTCAATCACTTAGGCTAAGTCACTGAAATTGCTGCCGTAGCTCAGTGGTAGAGCACTCCCTTGGTAAGGGAGAGGTCGTCAGTTCAATCCTGACCGGCAGCACCACTTCAACAATCAGAAAGCAGCGCTGCCAGAACCACCTACCGTGCGACGGCCTCGGTCCGCACTTCGGGAGTCTCCTGCCGCTTCGATCGAGCGGGCAGAATCCAGGGCACAAAGCGCTCCTCGGAGCTTGAGCTGCCAGAGGGCGAAAAATGCTTTTCTTCCGCCTTCATCTGGCGGACCTTTTCGCGCAGAAGATTGACGTAGGACAGATCGCACATATTCCCCTCCAATCGAAACGCTCTTGGAACGCCGGCCCGCTGTCGGGTTCGTCGCGCGCGCCCACGATCAGGTTCAAAGGCGGCAAGGCGAGCGCATATCGAGGGCCGCTGTAACAAAGCGAGGTCGGCGGACCTTCAAGTCTACCGTCATTTGGTCAAGAATTCGGAAAGACGCCGTTCAAATCAGGGCAAGTTGGCGCATGATCCCGAGGGGCTGCAGACTTTCGGACAAAGATCATGCGCAAAATTAAAAGCAACCGAGCGGGAGGCGTTTCGCGCGCAACGCATCCCGCCGTGAAGCCCGCTTGGGCCGCCGAGCCGTCCAGGATGAGTCAAAAGCCGTTCGACAGCCGTTAATAAAAATTAATTTCAGTGTGAAACGGCTCACATATTCAAAAACATGCTGCGACTAGTCTTCAGTCATCGGCGCTGGTGCCCGATGGGGCGCGAACATTCCAGCGTCGTGGAAGAGGAGCAATGATCATGTCCATGAAGAGCAAGTTTGCGGTGATCGCAACGCTCGCGACCATCATCGCTGCCCCTGCCAATGCGGCACAGGTCACGAGGCATACACCGCGCGCGCCGTCCACCGGCATCTACGTTCCGTCCCCCTACAATCCGTGGCAAGGACGCGATTGGCAGCTCGACGGCCGCCTCCCCTTGGCTGGCCCCTATTGGGCGCAGTGAAAAGAGTTAAAGGCTTGACACGAAATGGGCTGGATCGAGAGCACAACGAATTGACCGCCCGCGAGCGCGGACGGCCAATTCTCCTTGCTCAAATGTCGCTCCCCGCCCGGTTTGAGCCGAGCCTCGGACAGCGTCTCAGTTCAGCGCAAAGACGAACAGGTAACTCGAGGTTTCGAGATTGTCGTATTTCACCGGGTGGAGGTGGCGCCCGCTGGCCTGGACGGCGAGATACTGCTTGGGACCGATGGCATAGGTCACCGGTGCGCCCTTGAGCGGCGTGCCGACATTGAATCGCCACAGCTCCTCAAGCTTCTCGTCGTCATAGGCGATGACCCAACCGTCCTGCAACGCTGTGAACACCAGGCCGCCGGCGGTAACGGTCGCGCCGGAGCGATTTTCGATGCTGGTCACCGTCTTGGCAACGACCTTGTTGTTGATCGTGTCATAGGCAGTGATGGCGCCGTAATAAAGGTCGCTGGTATAGGTCCGCTTGTCGCTCGCTCGGGCATCAAGGCCGCCTTCCGGTCCCTTGAACCGGTACTCGGCGCCGTTCTGACTGAAGCAGCCCTCGGTACCAACACCGTAGGCGATATGCTTGACCGGGTTGTAGGCGGTCGGCTGGTGCGCGACGCCGCCATGCCAGGTCGGGCAGGTGCGCTTCATCCCATCGCCGCGCAGTGCACGCGCTTCCGGCACATAGGTCTGCACATCCTGGTTCGGGTTGTATTCGATCGGCTTGCCGGTCTTCGGATCGAGGCCCTTGGTCCAGTTGAGGTCGTTCACATACTGGCCGCCCTCGATGAAGCTGCCATTGGTGCGGTCGATCGAGTAGAAGAACCCGTTGCGGCCGAAATGGCCGACGACCTTGCGCATCTCACCTTTGATCTGAGTGTCGTAGAGCATGTGCACGCCGATCTCATCGTAATCCCAAGAATCGTTCGGCAGATACTGGTAGTGCCAGATCAGCTTGCCGGTGTTGATATCGAGGGCGACGACGGAATCGGTGTAAAGATTGTCCCCGGGACGCGACTGCGGATCGTACATCGGCACCGGGTTGCCGGTGCCCCATATGGTGATCTTGTTGACGGGGTCGTAGGAGCCGGTCTGCCACAGGCCGCCGCCACCGGTCTTCCAGGCATTGTTCTTGTCCTTCCAGGTCTCGCTACCTGGTTCCCCCGGCTTGGGAACCGAATACCAGCGCCACAATTCGTTGCCGGTCTTCACGTCGAGCGCGGCGAGCCAGCCGCGGGTGCCGGCGTCGCCAGCGCCGTTTGCGACCAGCACCTTGCCCTCGGCGGTGATCGGCGCCGCGTTCATGCGTTCCTTGCTGCCGAACTCGTTCGGCTTGGCCACCAGCTTGTCCCAGACGATCTCGCCGCTATCGCGGTTGACGGCGATCACGCGGCCGTCGGGCAGCGCATTGATGACGAGGTCATCCCATAAAGCGATACCGCGCGAGCGGGGCACGTTGCCTTCATGCTTGACGCCGGGATCGGCGACCCAGACGAACTCGCCATGGTCGCCGCTGCGCGCGTCGATCTTGTAGACCGTGCCCCAGCCATCGCTGGTGTACATAAAGCCGTTGTCAATCAGCGGGTTGACTTCGTTCTCGGGGCCGTTCTGGCCGACGTCCTGCATGCCGCGCAAAGCGAGCGCCCACACGAGCCGCAAATTCTTGACGTTGTCGCGATTGATCTGGGTGAGCCGCGAATACCGCGTCGAGCCGTAATCGCCGTTCATCATCAGCCAGTTCTGCGGTTCTTTTTCCGAATTGAGAAGGCGGTCCTTATTGACCGTCATCTTGTACTCGGCAGCCCCGGCCGACACTGCGAGCGCGCCCAAGGAAACGCCAACCAATCCGGCGCGCGCGACGATGCCGACCATACAAGTGCGGTGACGCATGGGAATCCCTCCGTGTGGCAACCGACGCCCCTTTCCGTGCGCCGGCGGCGCTCGCGGAGCATGCCCGTTGCCCGAAAGATGGCACATAAGGCGCGGTTTCGCCAAGGGAGGCATCAAGTGACGCGTCAGCGAGGGTCTCGCAACGGCAATGATCGCATGCCACTGCGAATTTAGAGCGGATTCCGGTCACATCGAAGCACCGCGCGTAAGGCGGCCAAAATCGCCTGCCCGGCCCCTTCCATCGCCCCCCCCTTGGCGGCGATTTTGCCCCCCCCCCGTTCGGCCATTCTCGCAAGTCGGAGGGGGCGGCAACGCGTCCAAAGAATGGTTGCAACTGGTAGAAGACCTGTCGGCGTGTTGCCGATCCTACACGATCACGGATTTTATCCGACCGAAACCTCGTCTGGTTGGAATAAATTCCGTGAGTTCAACGACAGTCTGCTACCTTTTTCTTGGGTGCGTTTCCAGGGCTTTCAATCTCCGCAACATTCATCTTTTACTCGTTTTAATCATAGTCCGTTTATTCGCGAGTGTTGCGGATGAGCAACAGCATTTTTGGTTTCATGTGATAGCGTGCGAAATGGATTGATGGAGGGATTCATGAAACGAGTACTGCTTGCCGGTATTGCATTGACCGCACTGGCTACCGGTGCAATGGCGGCCGACTTGTCGCCTTATTACAAGGCTCCACTGATTGGTCCGGCATTCACTTGGGGCGGCTTCTACGTTGGCGCAAACGCAGGCTACGCGTGGAGCAACGATGACGTTGCGCTCGGCACGACCAGCACGACGTCAGGCCAGCAAAATGGCAGTTCAACGCCGACCCGTGATACGCTTCTCGGCGCCGCCACAGCAGCATCGATCGCTGCATCGGTTCCCGGTAATTTCGCGACCTCGCCGCATGGATTCCTCGGCGGCGGCCAGCTTGGGTATAACTTCCAGTCCGGCTGGTTCGTCTACGGCGTCGAAGCGGACCTCGATCAAGCGGACATCAAAGGCTCCGAATCTCTGACAGGGGTTGGCACAGCGACGGGGCCCGTCTTCCCCTTCCGTAGGGGCACACCAATTGCGCTCACTTCCACGACTTCCGCTTATGCAGAACAAAACCTGGACTGGTTCGGCACGGTGCGCGGCCGACTTGGCTTCACCGTGTGGGACCGTTTGCTGATCTACGGAACGGGCGGATTTGCCTACGGTGAGGGAGACTCGACCGCAAATTACTCGACGGTCCAATGTGCGAATTTCCACACTCGTTTTATCGGTTTGACTTGCTCGAATTCAAATACCATCGTCACAGGTCCGACGGACGCCGGTGGATCCGGCTCCTCAGGTCTGACCGGCTGGGTCTATGGTGCCGGTCTGGAATACGCTTTCCTGCCCGGATGGAGCGTGAAGGCGGAATGGCTCCATTACGATCTCGGCACGCTGGATTATTCTCTCAGTCCGTCGGTATTCACCTTCCAAGCCGTGTTCGGGTCTTTACACACGCACACCGTGACCACGTCATCAACGGCCAGTGCCAACTACGAAGGCGACCTCGCGCGCATTGGCCTGAACTACAAGTTCTGGTGAGGCGCGTAACCCGCGGGTTTGCTGGAATTTAGCGAGGCAGTGCTGCCCGGGTTGCAGAACCCGGGCAGTTTTTTTTTCAGCAAGACTGGGGCCGCCGATGCGGCCTCAATCGTTTTCAGCGTTTATTGATCCGATATTTCGTCCGACAACCGGTGGACGACGGCGCTATCCCAGGCTGATGTGACGCCGCAATCGGATTCCACGCTCCACGCAGCTCGGCACCACATTGGCATTTGACGAAGGATGCGAGGTTTTCGCAGTTTTGGGCCGTCCTCAAGTCGAACTTTCCCTCAACCTTTAAAACCAATCGTCAATCTTTGACGTGCGATCATTCATGATGGGCGCAGCATTGTCTGTCTGATTCGCGCCCGCTCCTCTGCGTATCGACGTCTCGCGATCGCGACGTCCATATGTGGTGACATAGTTCTCGCATGCTCAACTTCTCCTCTCGGTCTCGCCCGACTTTGACCACCGGCTCCCACCATGCGCGCAATCACGATGACTTCTGATGGCATTGGGGTTCGTCCTGGCGGGCGAGGTGGCGACGTGGGCAGGGGCAGATACCGAGCCGGTCATTGTGGTGCCGGGACGACCGGGCGTTCCCATCATCATCGACGGCAGGGATGTGCGCGGCGCCGTCATCGAAGGAGAATGGGGCTTGGCGCGCGGTCATACCGGAATCACGATCATCAAGCCGTGGCCCGGCTATGCGTGGCCGCATGTCTATGGGCCGCATGGCTTCGGCCCGCGTTGGGTCGCTCCGGTGGGGGGCTATTACCCGACCGCGGGCAAGCCGCCGCGGGTCGGCCGCCTTGAGATCATCCCGCCCGCTGACCGGGCACTGCCGCCGCCGGCGAAAAGCTTCCAGCGGGTATGGGGCACGGAATCCGCGCCGCTGCCCCCGACTATGGATCCCCTTCAGTCGTACGGAATGTCTGGGACTGAGCCGTACGGAATGTCCGGGAGTGGCTCAAGATGGTATCGCAATCGACGTCGCGGACCGTCGGCGCCCGATCAACACGGATCGAAATGAGGAGCCATTCATGACTCTGCGCATGCTGTTCGGCGTCGTAAGGGCGCCCGCGAAAATAACAGCTTCGATTCTTCGCAGAAATCGGCGGCCTGGTGTCTGCGAAACGCGGTGGCATGATTTGGTTATTTTCGCGGGTACCCTAGCTGGATCGGCCGTCGGCGCCCTCATGGTGGCGGGTGCGGCCGTCGCTGGAGACGTGGTCAACAAGCAGCCGCCCGCGCTGGCGTACGGGACTTTGCCGGGACCCGTGCCGTTTGGCTACCCGCTTTATCCTCCGGAAGGCGGCAAGCCATTTTTGATGGTCAGACAAGGCGACCCTGGATTTGCCTCGGTGACCTATCCGCTGCCGTTCTATGCCGGCGGCGGGCACGCTTTTGTCGACACCTCCCGATCGTATCCTTTCATTACAAGTTACGGCTCAGGCACCCGTTACGGCTATCAAGCGAGACGCGGCACCCACGTGGTCCACCTTGCGCCCAAGTAAATTGGTTGGCGCGCCTTACTGACCTTCGTCGAGCATGCATGAGTCTCTACCCACCCCCGTCTTTGAACATGGCCTGGGATGCGGTGGCGTATGGCTGCGTCAAACGCCTGTGCCGGAGCGGCATGCGTTCAGTTTGATTCGGCTCCCGCTCGGGTTTCCTTAGCGCATCCGTCGCGGACTGCGCTCGACGACGGATGCGCGGTGATTTTGCGCATCATCTCTGTCCGAAAAGTGCAAACTTTGGGATCATGCGCCAGCGAGCTTTGCGGCGGCGATGGAGAGCGCTATTGCCGTCGCATTCGAGACATTGAGGCTTTGCATTCGGCCAGGCAGCGCCAGCCGGGCGATGATATCGCAGTGCTCGCGCGTCAGGCGCCGCATGCCCTTGCCCTCGGCGCCGGCGATCAGCGCCATCGGCGAAAAGAGATTCGCCTCTGCGAGGTCGGTTCCTCCGGTACTATCGAGGCCGACGAGCAGCGTGTCGCGTTCCTTGAGCCTATCGAGAGCGCGGGCAAGATTGCCGACGGTCACGATTGGCACGTATTCCAGCGCACCCGAAGCGGCCTTGGCGAGCACGCCCGAAGCCTGGGGGCTGTGCCGTTCCGTCGTCACGACCGCGCTGACGGCGAAGGCGGCGGCCGATCGCAAGATCGCCCCGACATTATGCGGATCGGTGATCTGATCCAGCACCAGCAACATACCGCCGGGAATGTCTTCGAGTTCCGGGGAGGCCAGCGGCTCCGCCTCGGCATAAAGTCCCTGGTGCACCGCCTCGGTCCCGGCAAGGGCGGTGATGGCTTCCGGTCGCACAAGCTCCGGCTGCAAGGGAAGCGGAGCGCCGCTTTCGGCAAGCCGCCGCGCGGTATTTTCGGTCATGACGAGGCGATGGAATTTGCGTTGCGGGTTCTCCAGCGCCGCTTTCACGGTATGCCAGCCATATAACGTCACCCGGTCGGTACGTCGGGCGGACGCCGTCGGCTCTGACCAGCCCGCGCGGCCGGTCGCCGCGGTACCGGCACTGTGACGCCGCAACGGCCGGCCGGGACGGCGCTGTTGATGCGGGGAGCGAGGCTCGCGGTCGGCCATTCCCGGGTTTCAACCCTGATCGAGAAGCGTTCCGGCAAAAGCGCCGACATGCAAAGCTGCAAACTGAACCCTACGCCGCCCTGCCCCAAATGGAGTAATGTGTGACAGCAAGGTCTTTTGCATCGTAGCTGACGAATTGGTCCGCGACCGGGACCGGAAGCGTGCCGCCGTCGAGGTAGGCGATGCGCTCTTCCCAGGTGAACCGATCGAGTGACGCGAACACCTTCCGCCAATCGGATGCGCGCATGCGATTGCCGCGGAGGTCGGACTGGGTCTCCAGGTAATCGTCGGCGGCACCGAGGAAACCCAAGGGATCGTTCTTGATGTCCCGGTGATCGGAAAGATGGATGAAGTGATACATCCAGCCGCCGGCCCGTACCAAGGCGGCAAGCCTTGCGACAATAACCTGCGCGCTTTCGGCCGGGACATGTTCCAAAGTCGATCGCGATACGATCAGGTCATAATCGTTGGACGGCGGATGCTGCGCCAATACGTCGAATGGAGCGACGTAGCGTATTCCGAGATGTCGGTACCAATCCTCGCCCTTGTCTTGCAAAGCTGCCGTCATCCGGCTCGACCATGCGCTGATTGCAGCATGTCCGCGCATCGTTGCGGCGATGTCCAGGTAGGGGGTCCAATCGAAGCGGGCGACGTATGACCTGCTTGCCTGGCTTTGCAGCAGCCGAGCGTAATCGACCGCGTCAACGTGCTCTGCGCCAAACATCGAATAGACGAACGCATCCGCGAGCAAGAAGCCCGAGCCGTAATCCATAACGGCGAAGCCTTCCAGCGACTTGGTCTGAATGGCGGCGATAATGTCGCGAAGCGAGGCAACCAGACGGTCGGGGCGCTTCCAATCGTCCCATAACTGGGCCGCTCGCCAGGAGTTCACGAAGCTTTCGGTGTGGCCGCCAGCTCCGACGCGCTGCTTGATTCGTTCGCGCATTCGCGGCGGCAGCTTGGAAAACAACGACAACGCAGCCTTCCGGATCACGTACGGCCTCCGGCCCGAAACGCGACGAGCGGGTTCGCAATGCTGATGCTGATCCCACCATAACGGAGATGAAACCCCGGGCAAGGATAGTTTTATCTTGCGCGGCACGGGACTCGTTTCGGAGCTTCAGCGACACGAGAGCGCGTGATCGGGCACCGAGCGCTCCAACCAGCCGGCGCAAGACTTTTGCATCCTGAGCGAACGGCTTGCCGTTGGCTTGGCTTAAAACGAAGGGTCTGGACATTCCCAAATCGCCGCCAAGCAGCGGTGTGAAGCGCTTCACATACATCACGTGTACGGGCGCTTAGCATCTGAATCGGTTGGTAGCCCTTGGGAACCTCTCAAGGCTCAAGCCTCACAGCAGGGGAGAAAGCCATGACCCGCCGCAGCATCTTCACTATTTCTACAGCATTCGTTAGTTCGGCGCTCGTCACCGGCCTGTTCGCGAACATCAATGCGGCCAAAGCCGCGCCGCCCAGCGTCACGGTCACCAGCCAGCGGAGCGGGCAGACTTGCGGGACATTTCCTGCCGGCGTAGCGCGCGCGATCATTGGGCGGGCGGATTTTAGCGCCACTAGCCGCAAGATCGGCGGCGACCTCGTCACCGACGGCGATGCTGGACGTGAATGCGAGACTCGGTGGATCGTTTTAATAAATCGCACTGCGTGCCGGCGCGGCTTCGCGCCAAGTGCGTCCCGTCTCAAAGGAGTGGCAGCACGGCCGTCTTGTCGTCGAGGTCGCGACCGCCTCTGTTGTGACGTATCGGTCCGCGACGGCGCTAGCAATATTGTACCGCGAGAGATCAGACGCCTCGGAGCTATCGCTTCGCCGATGGAACCAGAGCAGCCCGCTTCCGTACTGTAACCGCGGCGCCGCCTGCTGCCGCTTCCCTCGCCAACCGCTGTGTGCGCAACTTCGCCGTTTTTCAGACGAGTCGCATTTTGTTGTTCAAGATACTCGTTCCAGGCGGTCGCGCCTGCTTTCGCTTGTTCCTCCCTGCGAAAGTGCTTGTTCGCATTCCGGACCGCTGGGCTCTCTTGTTCAGCCATGGGCTATCCTCTGTTCCGAAGAAAACAAGCCTCGTTGTCTGGAGACCAGAAACGAGGCTCGAACCTGAGCTTTGCTTTGCCAGTACATCCGTGGTCAAAGCACCACTCCGTCAGCGTACCGCTCAGACCGCGATCAGGTTTTGAGCCGAGGACTTACCGGTCTTGCGATCGGCGATGACCTCGTAAGAGACCTTCTGCCCCTCGTTGAGACCCGGCATCCCGGCGCGTTCGACGGCGCTGATGTGCACAAAAACATCTTTACCGCCATCATCGGGCTGTATGAAACCAAAGCCCTTTTGGCTGTTGAACCACTTGACGGTTCCGTTCGTCATTTGCGTTGTCTGCTTTCAACATAAGTCAAGATAGCCGCGCTCTCGCGCTGCCAGTTCGGTCAAGTCTTTGGAGAAGGTCGTCAGCAAGGCCGCTTTTTGCGGGCGAGGCCAATTCGTTCGGCCGAAAACTCGATATCCAAACATAGGCGCTTTTGGTTGATTCCGCAAGGTCAACTCCATTTCGAACCCCGGTGAACTCCTCCTCCAGGCCTAAGGCTTGACACACTGGAGCCGACCGTACTCGCGTTCGGCTCAGCCCGGAGACGCCTTGCCGAGGGCCGCGAACTGACGCATCCTGATGACGCGATTAAGCAAACGGTGAGCGGGCGGCGCGGGAGGAAACCATGCAAAGATGCAGCAGAAAAGCCGTGGTCACCCGGGGGTTCACGGCAGGCTTTGCGCTTGCAATTACGTTGCTGAGCGCGGGCGGGCTTGTCGATCCCGTCGCGGCGCAGACGGCGCTGCCAGCCGCCGCTCCTCGCTCGTTCGAGGCCACGCTCGCCAATGATCTCCAGCGCTCCGTGGAGATTTTCAGCTACAACGTCGCCGGCAAGACCGGTACATCACGCGGCGAGGTGCTCTACTATTACAAATGCTGGGTTTGTCATAACAGCTACACCATCGCAGCCGGCTCGCCGGCCCCGTCGCTGAAAGACCTGTTCAAGCGACCCAATCTCGTCACCGGCGACCCGGTCAATGACGACACGGTGTCAAAGCAGATTCGCAACGGCAGCCCCCAGATGCCGTCCTTTGCGACGACGCTCAACGACGCCGATATCGCCAACCTGCTCGCTTATCTTCACGACCGGTGCTGTTACGAGGAGACCAATCCGCCGAAAAATCCTTGGTACCGCGCTGCCGCGCAGAACTCGCCCGCGGTCCCGCTCAAGGGCAATCTTCGCGGCGGACCGACCGGAAGGGTGCGTAGCGCGCGCGGCGATCTGCTCGAAGGCATCATGGTGCAGCTGATCGCGCCCAATGCGACGCGAACCACGGTATATACGAACCAGGCCGGCCGTTATGAATTCCCGGTCCTGCCGGCAAGTTCGTACACCCTGCGCATTGCCAAACCGCTGCAATTCTTGCCGTATGAGCGCGGTGCGGTGGAGATTGCGGGCACCGACAAGCTGGACGATATCGTGCTTGAGCGCAGGTACGAGACAGACTTCCTGCCGCCGACGCCCGATATCCTGCCGCAGCTGACCGACGCCGAGTGGATGTGGAACCTGCCCGGCAGCGGCGAGGAGAAATACACGTTCAGCCGCACCTGCGGCGAGGGATGCCATTCCTACCAGCAGATCCTGCGCAATCAATACGACAAACGAAGCTGGAGCCTGATGGTCTTCCGCATGCTCCATTATGGCGGTTCGCCGCTGATCAACCGTGCCAATCCACGAGGCAACCTCGAACAGGAACAACTGGTGGTCAATTGGCTGGCACGCGTGCGCGGACCCGATTCGACCCTCGGGCAGCTTCGCGTGTTCCCACGACCGCATGGTCCGGCGACACGCGTCGTCGTGACAGAATACGAGTTGCCCCATGTCTTGCTGGCAGCGCATGACGTGGCTGGCGATTCCAAAGGGAACATCTGGTATTCGAGTCACCGCACGCCGTTCATGGGCAAGCTCGACCCGCGCACCGGCATTGTCACGGAATATGAGGTGCCACCGACGCCGCCGGGCGTTCTGCCCGGCACCCATCGCATGCAGGTGGATCAGCACGACATCGTCTGGGCCTCGGAAAACTGGGCCCACAACGCGGTGCGCTTCGATCCGGTGTCGCAGACCTTCACGAAAATTCCGCTTCCGAGCGCCGCCCGGCTCAATACCCCGATGGGGGGCAACCTGACGGTCGGACCGGACGGAGTGATCTGGCATGCGCAGGACAAAGCGGTCGCGAAGTTCAACTCCAAGACCGGCAAGCTCTTGGAGCGCGTCCCGTTCACCGTCGATCTCAACAGCCCGTATGACAATATCATCACTGCGGACGGGGCGTTCTGGGCCGGCGGCTCGGCCGCGCAGCGGGGCGATACCATCGAGCTGATGGATACAAAGACCGGCGAACTGATAGAGGTCCACAGCTTCTCGCGGGACTCGACGCCCGCGCGGGGCGGTTTCGATCCGCAAAACAATCCGTGGTTCGGGGGCCGGGGCGGGGCGCTTCTCGAACTGAACGCCAAGGCGCGCCAAATCCGAGAATATCTGCCGCCAACGCCTTATGTGACGTTTTACGAAGCCATGCCCGACAAGAACGGCGAGGTATGGGCCGG
Source organism: uncultured Alphaproteobacteria bacterium (assembly GCA_963844635.1). Lineage (GTDB taxonomy): Bacteria > Pseudomonadota > Alphaproteobacteria > Rhizobiales > Xanthobacteraceae > JAJPKK01. Next base: position 367,051 of record CAWJPD010000001.1, on the reverse strand, counting down.
CGAATTGCACGGCGGGCGGATGCTGCGGTTCAATCCGAAGACGGATCATTGGACCGAGTACGTGCTGCCGGAACCGTACTCGCATGACCGCAGGACGTGGATCGACAATTCCACGGACCCGGTGTCGGTCTGGTATGTCGATCACAATGGTTACATGGTCCGCGTGCAGCCGCTGGAGTAGTGTCAGCCAAACGCCGGCCCTCTCCAAATTATCATCGCCGACTGCGGGTCGCTCCCGTTCTGCGAGCTTCCGGTACCAAGGGTAAGGCGCTTGGCACACTTTCGCCGGAAGACGTTGCGTTACATGCGACGGGCATGTTCAAGCTCAAACTCTGCACGAAATGGGCGATTGGAAAACTGACCCTGTGACGGGAATAATGGCGCTGGAGCAGCTCGCCGATCATGATCTGGCCTGCACTTGGTCCATGACCGGCGCTCCCGGCCGGACCGATCCGTTGTCATGACCGCCATCCGAATTCGCCCAGATGCTGCGGCACATCAACCCTGAATTCAAACAACTCCTCAACCCTGAATTCAAACAACTCCTCCCGAGGTGATCATCGATGGCCAGCGTCCTTTTCTCCCCGATTACTCTGCGCGGGCTTACGTTTCCCAACCGCGTCGTGGTCTCGCCTATGTGCCAATACAATTCCGATAACGGTTCGGCCAACGACTGGCACCTGATGCATCTCGGCAATATGTCGCTCGGCTGCGCCGGGCTAGTGATGACGGAGATGACCGACGTCAGTCCGCAAGGCCGGATCACGCCGCGCTGCGCGGGCATGTGGTCGGACGAGAACGAGAAGGCGCTCAAGCGCGTGCACGATTTCTGCCGGCAATACGGTGTCGCCAAGCTCGGCGTTCAACTCGCCCATGCTGGCCGGAAAGGCCCGACCACGCCTCCGGCGGCGGGCGGCAAGCCGATCCTGACCAAGGAGGAAGGCGGCTGGACGGCGGAAGCGCCGTCGGCGATCCCCTATGACGCTGGGTGGCCGATGCCGCAGGCCATGACCAAGGATGACATCAAACGCGCCATAGGCGAGTTCGCCGCCGCCGCGAAGCGCGTCGACCGTATCGGATACGACGTGATCGAACTGCACGGCGCGCACGGCTATCTGGCGCACCAGTTCCTGTCCCCGCTGTCCAACCAGCGCACCGACGAATATGGCGGCTCGACCGAGAACCGCATGCGTTTCGCAATCGAGATGTTCGTGGCGGTGCGCGCGGCATGGCCGGAGCAGAAGCCGCTTGGCATGCGCGTCTCCGCGACCGACTGGGTCGACGGCGGCTGGACGCCGGAGGAAACGGTACTGCTTGCCAAGGAGCTAAAGAAGCGCGGCATGGACTACATGGACGTCACCAGCGGCGGCCTCGATCCGCGGCAGAAAATTCCACTGGCCCCAGGCTATCAGGTGCAATTCGCCGAACGGGTGAAAAAGGAAAGCGGCATGACGGTCATGACCGTCGGCCTGATCGCGGGTTACCAGCAAGCCGAGGATATTGTCTCCTCCGGCAAGGCCGATTTCGTCTGCCTGGCGCGCGGCGCGATGTGGGACCCGCGCTGGGCTTGGCATGCTGCCGAGGAGCTCGGCGCCGATACGCCTTATGCCCCGAAGATGATGCCCTGCCATCCCAAGCTGCGGCCCCAGCTGTTTCCAGAGCGCGCAAAAGAAATGCCTTGAGGCGTCCAACGATGAGACGAGAAAATCGGCAAGGGCCTGACCTTCTCAGCGCGCGACGCTTGGCGAGTAGGCCCAACTAGAGCGGGATGCGTTCAGGTTAAATCGCCTCCCGCTCGATTATGTTCTGCGCACCCGTCGCGGACTGCGCTCGACGACGGATGCGTGTTGAATTTGCGCATGATCTTGTCCGAAAAGTCTGCAACTTTGCGGGATCATGCGCTAAATCGAAGGAGCTCGCCGTGGACGATATAACCCGTCGTGACCCGACCAGAATCACCGCCGAAGACATCAACCCGCGCTACAACTGGGGCCGCCATCTGCCCGTGCTCGGCACCATGGGGGTTGATTTCGAGGAGCGCGTGGATTACCGGCGCATGCACCGCTACCGGCTCGGCCGGGCGCAGGCAGCACTCGAGGCGTCCGACCTCGGCGGCATGCTGCTGTTTGACGACAACAATATCCGCTACATCACCTCGACCAAGATCGGCGAGTGGGCGCGCGACAAGCTCTCGCGCTTCGCGTTGCTCACCCGCGGCGGCGATCCGGTGTTGTGGGACTTCGGCTCCGCGGCCGTACACCACAAACTCTATTCGCCGTGGCTGCGGCCGGAGAACTGCAAGGCCGGCCTGATCGGGTTGCGCGGCACCGTCGATCCGGCTTTCGGTCTGATGAAGCGGCACGCTGAAGAGATTGCCTCTCTGCTTAGAGAGGCCGGCATCGCCAAAATGCCGCTCGGCGTCGACATCATCGAGCCGCCGATGATGTTCGAGCTGGAAAACGCCGGGCTGAAGATCAAGGACTGCCAGCAGGTGATGCTGTCGGCGCGCGAGGTGAAGTCGGCCGACGAGATCGCGCTGCTCAACCGCGCCGCCGCCATGGTCGACGGCGCCTACGACCTGGTCAACGAACTGCTGCGGCCGGGCATACGCGAGAACGATATCGTCGCCGAGGTCAACAAGTTCCTCTACACCCACGGCTCCGACGATGTCGAAGCGGTCAACGCCATTTCCGGCGAGCGCTGCAGCCCACATCCGCACAACTTCACCGACCGCATGATCCGCCCGGGCGACCAGGCCTTCTTCGACATCCTGCAGTCTTTCATGGGCTATCGCACCTGCTACTATCGCACCTTCAATGTGGTGCGGGCGACACCGGCGCAGCACGATGCCTACCGCACGGCGCGCGAATGGCTCGACAACGCCATCGACCGAATCAAGCCCGGTGCCTCGACCGCGCATATCTGCGAGGTGTTCCCGAAGGCGCCGGAATTCGGTTTCCCGGACGAGATGGCGGCCTTCGGCCTTCAATTTGCGCACGGGTTGGGGCTGAACCTGCACGAACGGCCGATCATCAGCCGCGTCGTGTCGATGGATCATCCGACCGAGATCAAGGAAGGCATGGTGTTCGCCATCGAGACCTATTGCCCGGCATCGGACGGTTATTCGGCTGCCCGTATCGAGGAAGAGGTCGTGGTTACCGACAAGGGCTGCCGCTTGATCTCGCTGTTTCCGGCGGAGGAATTGCCGATTGCGTCGAAGTACTCGAGGTCCGACGAAGGCCACCGCCTGAGAAAACGGCCAAGCATCACTAAACGTGCGCTTCGGTTTGCCGGAAAACGGTTGAAGAAAATGCGTACCGACCGCAAAGGGAGACCAAGGGGCCATCAATAATGTCCAGCATAGCACAGAATTTCAATCTTGCGAATGAATCCAATGTCCTTCGATTAATCTGCGGACTCTTCTTTATTCCGCATATTTATGCGAAATTTTTCGTACCTGAGGCCCTCGGCTTTTTTAAGGCCGCGAAGTTTCATCCACCCTCCGCCTGGCTATCTGCTGCCTGCATTATTGAAACCATTGTGGCTATCGGACTTATTTTTGCAGTGCTGCCCTTCTATGCAGGTTTTCTGGGTTTTGTACACCTTCTGGTCGCGGCCGGCGCGGTTTGGAGGGTGACGAATGGAAAATGGCTCTGGAATATCGGCGGCGGCGAATATTGTGTGTTCTGGGCGATCTGCTGTCTCGTCGTGGCGGTACATTATGCGTAAGACAAAACGTGGTAGGCGGATCATCAATCGCACCCGGTAGGACCCTTTAATCGCGGCCGCGGCCGATGCTGGGCCTGGGAGCGTCAGAGTTGGAACACCAGCGTCCTGGACTATCAATTTCCTTGGGATGCTGGCAACCTATGCGGCGCCTTCATCGTTCGGACTCTCTGAGGTGAGAGGTTTGCCATGGAACTGAGGTAACGGTGGTCCGTAGGTTCCGAATCCCCTTTATCAGTTTTACATGTAGCCACTAATGCGAAATAGCGTCACGGCGCGTCCCCGCAATCACTGCGGCGACTTGCAATAGCGCGACAGAAATTCCGCCCCGAACCCTTGCGCGTTGATCAGTTCATTGACTCTCCTGACGTTATTCAGCGTGTCAGGATCGCTGAGACCCTTGGCGAACGCTTCCAGCGCCTTGCGCAGCTTTTTCAGATCTTCTTCTGTCATGACCCGCATGCCGGTGACAGCCGTCGCGCCATCGCCGAGCTTGCGATGCGGGTGAACGATAACGGGGGTCCCCGTAGCGGCGGGATATTTTGCGCCAAACCAAGTCATGGCTTGATCGAGCTGCCCAGCGTCCGCCTTGGAAATCCCGTTCTGCGAGGTCGCGTTGTTCTTGCATTCGATCACAAGGAACGAACCCTCCGGCAATGCCCACAGATTGTCAGGCCCTTCGTCGAAGAGCTTTTCAGGCCGCTGCCCGCTGATGCCGATGAACTCCGCGACGGAGTTGATGGCGCCTTCGAACCGGTCCGGCGTCACCTTGTGAAAGACCAGATCGTCGATGAGCTGATTGGCGTAGAGAATCCGATCAGTGGCTTCAAGGAACCGTGATTGGTGAAACTTCTGTACGGCGGCGGCCTGCGCGCCGGCATGCGCCGATAACCTCTGATAGGCCACCCCTTCCAGGGGCCGTAGTACGTTCGCGTTGAAGCGGTACGCCGCGAGCAGCATCTTTTGCGACTCGGCAGGACTGATGTGATGTTCGATCGCGGCGCACTTCTGCAGCAGCCATGCCTTTTCGTCATTGTCGGCAGCCGCGTTCACGGCCTTGCGCAGAACCTCGACGGCCGTCTTGTGATCGCCCGATCTTGAGAGATCAAATGCCGTCCGCATCGCAACGCTTTTCGCATCGATCGCAAGGCCAGGCTGAGCCTTCGCCTTGAGCAAGGCCATTTTGCTCACCTTAACCCAGTCAGGATCACGGTCTAGGCACTGGTCGATGACTTCCCTGAGCCCATTTAAATCGACATCGGCGAGCTGCTTGGCGACCTTGCGCGAAAGATTCAGTTGCGCCTGCGTCGCCCGGGTCAGCAGGGCGGTGCCTTCGGGCGACTTGACGCGGGTGGTCAGTTTTGCGCCGAGCAGCAAGACGACGCAGTAATCGTCGTTCGAGCGCACGCCGCGGCCCATCCCTTGCTCGATGCGTTGCATCTGCCGCCGCAGGCCTGTTTGGGAGTCACTGATCACCGCCATGTCGGCAAGCTCGGTGTAGGAATTTACTTCCGGCAGGCCCACAATCGCCAGCACGCGCAAGCCTCATGGGGGAGATCAATCCCGTCATACCTGTTCACCAGCACGGTCAGTCCCACATGCTTCTGCCGGAGCTTGCCGATGCCATCGACGACATTGTCGGCCATCAGGATTTGATCGGCGACTCCCTGCCAGGCGTCCGCCGCTGGCTTCGAAGGCACGATGACGACTACGTTCTCCTTCTTGGCAAGCGCAACCAGCAGCCTCCTGATTTCTTCTCCCTCGAATTCCGCATTCAGTTCCTGCGGCATGAGGATCATGCGTTCGCCCATGGATTGGGACGAAACGGGCACAATCGGACTGTCGAGCTTTTGCGGGTCGGCGCCGAAATGCGTGACCAGCGCGCTGTCGTCCGCCAGTGTGGCCGTCATATAGATGCGGCGCTTGGCCTTGGAAAACGCCATGATCAGATTGGTCGGCGGACAGAACGGCTCTATCTCCAGCTTCTGGCCGCTGATGATGCAGCGGCATTGCGGAAGAATGTCGCTCAGAAGGGGGTATGAGAATTTGAGCTCATCGTCATTCTTGTGGGCATGCAGCGCTTCAAGAATTCTCATGCTGGTGATCGAGCCAAGTCCAATAGGGAACCTCCATGATGGCCTGGGGATCGCCGTTCTTCAGGTCGAGAAACTTGGCGTGGCTCTGCCTCTTCAGGTCGGATGCAGCGATGTTGTAGATCGCATGATACGCCTCATGCGTGTTAGGCAACTGAATGCGGAATTGTTCGTTGATTGTGGCGATGCAGGCGTGAACGTCGTCGATTACGATCGCGCCGATCTTGAGCTTTACGCCCTCGCTGCCGACGCCGAAGATCGACTTCCCATTGAACAGACGGTGCACTGTCGTGACTGCAATCTTTTCGCCAGATTGCACCCCGGGGTCGCGCGGGTCGTCGGTTGCATCCATGCCCAAGGCTTCGGCCTCGGCAAGCACCTGATCGACAAGTTGCTTGTCTGGCGCAGTGTAAATCGCGGACCGGATGCCCTCGTTCAGCGAGCTTTGCAATAGCAGCAGTCCGACCAGCGTCTTCCCGCTGCCGACGTTCAGCTTGACGACCGTGTCGGGGTCATTTCGCTGCCCGAACCACGCCTTCATGACCTCTGTCTGGATGTCGCGCGGGAAAGCGAACTTCTTGTCGCGATTAAGCGTCAAAAAAATATCGCGCGGGTCGAGAACCGCTACCTCGTCATCATCCAGCAACTCATCGAACTTTACGACCATTCGCGGTCCCTTCTACTCCGCGGCGCGGGCTGGAAAAACCTCAAACCTCTTCAATAGGCCTGCAACCTCTACCTGTAATCCGGTAAATTTGCGCGAAAGCATCGGAGCGCGTCCGGGGAGCCGGACTGGGCTCTATTTGGCCGCCTTCGCAATGCTTGGGCGGGGCCTTCACCGAGGCGCCTCGGGTCGCGCGACCCGCGGGAAACGGCGTCTCAGCCCATCCGGTGACGATCCCTCCCGCGAATTCGCAGTAACATCCCTCGGTTGACTTCTTTGATTCCGAGGAGGTGGGGGTTCCAACCCCCGTCCGTCAAGGCCAAGCGCCCTTACGCGCGCGGAAAGCGGCGGGCCGTGTAGTCCGCTTTGCTCCCGGGCCGCTCCACCCGTGCCGCTTTCCGGCCTGTGATGGCCGTCCCTTGCTCACCGGCGCAGGCCTCGCTCGGTTGCATGCGCAACCCATTAACAAGGAGCAGGCTATGAAATCCGACGCGCGTATCACAACCAAGATCATGACCGAGCTTGAGTGGGGAGTTCGTCCCTAGCCTCAAGCCGTGGAATGCCGAACATGCCGCAGGCCGCACATGTTTTCCTGGTGGAAGGTTTGGCAGAAGCTCGTGTAGAATGGAATGGGCCGCAAGTGCGGCCTATTCATTTGGTCTCGCTAAGGAAATTTGGTTGCGGGGGTAGGATTTGAACCTACGACCTTCAGGTTATGAGCCTGACGAGCTACCGGGCTGCTCCACCCCGCGAAAAACGCGCGGGAACACCCCGCGCTGTCATCACTTAGCAATCAAGCCGGAGAATGTGAAGACCACGTTTGCGTTTCGCTCGCACGAAAAAACCGGCCAAAGCCCTCCCGGGCCTTGCAGCGCCAGCCTAGCATCACAGCGAAATTGCTCGGGTCGGTCGAACGATAAGCGTGCGACGAGCCGGTTTCCCGCTATTCGCCTGCGCTCTTTCGCGTGGGGTCGACGGGCGACCATCTCCACTCCCGCACTTCCGGCATGTCTTCGCCGTGGGCTCGGATATAGGCCTTGTGCTCGATCAGCTTGTCGCGGAGCGCCTGCTTCGCATAAGCGGCGAGATAACCGAGCTTCGGCAGCCGGTCGATGACATCCGAAGCGAGATGGAAGCGATCGAGTTCGTTCAGGACGACCATGTCGAACGGCGTGGTCGTGGTGCCCTCCTCCTTGTAGCCGCGCACATGCATGTTGTCATGATTATGCCGTCGATAGGTCAGGCGGTGGATCAGCCACGGATAGCCGTGATGAGCGAAGATCACAGGCTTGTCGGTGGTGAAGAGGGCGTCGAAGTCGTGGTCCGTCAGCCCGTGCGGGTGTTCGTCATGCGGCTGCAGCGTCATCAGGTCGACCACGTTCACCACCCGGATTTTGAGACCGGGGATATGGCGATGCAGGAGATCGACCGCCGCCAAGGTTTCCATCGTCGGCACGTCGCCGGCGCAGGCCATCACCACGTCGGGCTCGCTGCCGCGGTCATTGCTCGCCCACTCCCAGATGCCGATGCCGGCCGTGCAGTGCTTCACCGCTTCATCCATGCTGAGCCATTGCGGTGCCGGCTGCTTGCCCGCCACGATCACGTTGATCCGGTTCCAGCTGCGCAGGCAGTGATCGGTGACGAACAGCAGCGAGTTGGCGTCAGGCGCCAGGTACACGCGGACGATGTCGGATTTCTTGTTGCAGACGTAATCGATGAAGCCCGGATCCTGATGGCTGAAGCCATTGTGATCCTGCCGCCAGACGTGGGAGGTGAGCAGATAGTTGAGCGACGCGATCGGTCGCCGCCACGGAATTGCACGGCTCGTCTTCAACCACTTGGCATGCTGGTTGAACATCGAATTGACGATGTGGATGAAAGCCTCGTAGCAATTGAAAAGGCCGTGTCGCCCGGTCAGCAGATAGCCTTCGAGCCATCCCTGGCAGGTGTGCTCGGACAGAATTTCCATCACCCTCCCATCGGGCGCGAGGTGATCATCATAGGACAGGGTTTCGGCGACCCAGGCGCGGTTCGTCGCCTCGAACACATGTGACAGCCGGTTCGAGGCGGTCTCGTCGGGACCGAAGATGCGGAAATTGCGATGCCGCGCACTGGCGCGCAGTACGTCGCGCAGAAACTCCGCCATCACCACCGTGGCCTCGGCGTCCTCAGCGCCCGGCGTTTCCACCGTGACCGCGTAATCGGCAATGTCGGGGAGATCGAGTTCACGCATCAGCAGGCCGCCATTGGCGTGCGGATTGGCACTCATGCGCCGGTCGCCATGCGGCGCGAGCGCCGCGATTTCCGGCTTGAGCGAACCGTTGGCGTCGAACAACTGGTCCGGCCTATAATGCTTCATCCAGGATTCCAGCAGTTTCACATGCTCGGGCTTGGTCGCCATTTCGGCGAACGGAACCTGATGCGAGCGCCAAAAGCCCTCGGTCTTGAGGCCGTCGACTTCTTTCGGCCCGGTCCAGCCTTTTGGCGTCTTGAGGATGATCATCGGCCAGGTGGGACGGCCCCTGCTCTCACCACGGCGCGCCGCGCCTTGGATGGCGCGAATTTCATCAAGCACGGCGTCGAGCGTCGCCGCCATCAGCCGGTGCATCGTCGCCGGATCATCCCCTTCGACAAGGTAAGGTCGATAACCGTAGCCGACGAACAGGCTGTGCAGTTCATCAGCCGGGATGCGAGCCAGAATCGTGGGATTGGCGATCTTGTAGCCATTCAGATGCAGGATCGGCAGCACGGCCCCGTCGGTGATCGGATCGAGGAACTTGTTGGAATGCCAGGACGTGGCCATCGGCCCGGTTTCCGCCTCGCCGTCGCCGACCACACAGGCAGCGATCAGCCCGGGATCGTCGAATATGGCTCCGTAGGCATGCGACAAGGCGTAACCAAGTTCGCCACCTTCATGGATCGAACCAGGCGTCTCCGGCGCCGCATGGCTCGGTATACCGCCGGGAAAGCTGAACTGCTTGAAAAGACGCTGCATGCCGCGCGTGCTTTGCGGGATGTGCGGGTAAATCTCGCTATAGGTTCCTTCGAGCCACGTGTTGGCGACGAGACCTGGGCCACCATGGCCGGGTCCCGCGATGTAGATCATATCGAGATCACGCGCCTTGATAACCCGATTGAGATGCACATAGACAAAATTCAGGCCCGGCGTCGTCCCCCAGTGGCCGAGCAGTCTCGGCTTGATGTGCTTGAGCTCGAGCGGCTCCTTCAGGAGTGGATTGTCGAGCAGATAGATTTGTCCGACCGACAGATAGTTGGCGGCGCGCCACCAGGCATCCATCAAGTTCAGCTCGGCCTCTGAAAGCGGTCGATCCTGTTGTCGGGAACTGGGAGAGTTGAGCATGGTGCTCCCTCAGCGCATGAGCCTGCGCGGCCGGAACGGGTTTAGGCGGCGCTGCATCTCTTTACGCCGTCGGTCTTGATTGCCGCGGACCCGGTTTGGCCCGGCCCTGAGCGGCACTTACAGCGGGATGCGTTCAGTTTGAATCTCCTCCCGCTTGGTTCTCTTTTGCCTAAGCGCATCATCGCGGACTACGCTTGACGACGGATGCGCTGTGATATGCGCATGATCTTTGTCCGAAAAGTCTGCAACTTACGGAATCATGGGCTAGCGGCGCAGCGGAACGACCTTCTGCTGCCTGCCGTTCGCAAGCGCAATGCGCACCTTGAGCGCGAATTCGTCGATCGCAAAGGGCTTGCCGACGATGCCGGCATCATCGATGCCGGCGAGGCCCGCACGGTCCGCAAAGCCGGTGACAAAGATGACAGGAAGTTTCGGGCGCTTTGACTGCGCGAGGCGAGCGACTTCGGCGCCGTTCATGCCCGGCATGGCAAAATCGACCACCAGCAGATCGATTTTCGCCTCGCGGTCGAGAACAGCAAGCGCAGCGCCTCCGCTTCCCGCTTCGAGCACGAGATAACCGAGATCGTGCAGCATCGCCCGTGTCACTTCGCGAACATCGTTGTCGTCGTCGACGAGCAGGATCGTTGCACCACGCAACGCCTCGGCCGCGCCGGGGCGCGTTGGCGCGGATTGCCGTTCCGGAAGCCTTTGCTCGGCTCGCGGCAGGTAAATTCGCACCGAGGTGCCAGCGCCGGCGCGTGAGTCGATCCGCACACCCCCTCCCGATTGCTTGGCGAAACCCAGCACCTGGCTCAGTCCAAGGCCTGATCCCTTGCCGATCTCCTTTGTGGTGAAAAACGGCTCGAAAACCTTTTGCGCGGAGGTCGTCGCGAATGCCGGTTCCGGTATCGGACACACACACGGCGACATAATCGCCGGCCGGCGGCTCCTCCGGGTGAACGGGATGACCGAGCGTGACGTTTTCGGTCTGGACGGTCAAGCTGCCGCCGACCTGCATCGCATCGCGCGCGTTGATTGCAAGATTGAGGATCGCCAGTTCGAGCTGTGTCGGATCGACCATCGCAGGCCACAAGCCCCAATGCAGCCTCGTTTCGATGCTGGTGGTGCCACCCATCGTGCTTTGCAGCAGGTCGCGCATGCCGACCACCGTTTCATTGAGATCGAGCGGCCGCGGCTCGAGCCGCTGACGGCGCGAGAACGAGAGCAACTGATCGGTCAACTTCGCGCCGCGTTCGGCAGCAATGCGCATGTAACCAAGGCGCTGCACCAGCTTGCCGTCGACGCCCGCGGCGGCAAGGCCCTTTTCGAGGAACCCGACATTGCCGAGCACGACGGTGAGGAGATTATTGAAATCGTGGGCCACGCCTGATGTCAGCTGCCCCACGGCTTCAAGCCTCTGCATCTGGCTCAAGGTCAATTCGACGCGCTCGCGTTCCTCGATCTGGTTCAGCAGCTGGCGATTCGCAGCGGCAAGCTCCGCGGTCCGCTCCGCCACTCGCAGTTCGAGTTCCTCGTTCAGTCGGCGGCCTTCATATTGCCGCCGGCGGCCCCGGATCGCGGTTCGCACGACGCTGACCAGCGTTGTCGGGTGAAACGGGCGCTCCAGGAACGTAACGTTGCCCAGCGTGTCGGTCAGCCGTGCAGCCGCCGGATTGCGCTCCAGGCCGCCGCCATGTTCCGTCAACAGAATGAAGGGAAAGTCAGACCACGGCGGCTGCGCTGAAATCCACTTCACGAGATCACGAATCTCGGGGCTGCGCGTCGCCTCCTCGGTTACGATTGCGACATCCGCGCCGCGCCTGAGCTCCTGCACAACTTCGCCGATATCGAGGCAGATATCGGAATGCAGCTGGGCGTCGCGCAGAAGCGACTTGGCGACAAATGCATCGCGGCCGCGCGGCGCGAGGATCAGAGTACGCTCCGAGCGCAGGCCGAGCGGCGCTCTCACTTTTCGCCTCGCATCAGCGGTTCGCCGGTCCCGACATAAGTCGGGACGCCGCGCAACACCCCTTGGAACTCCTCCAGCGCAGGCCCCAATGCGATGCCGCCGTGATCGATACGGAATTCGCGAATTGTATCTTCGTGCGGCCCCGCTCTCACCTTCAAGACCGAGATTGCGCGCCGCACGTGGCCGAAGGCTTCGAAATAGCGCAGCAGGACAACAGTGTCGGCGAGATAGGTGATGTCGACAGGCTGGCGCATCTCTCCGATCAATCCGTGCTGCGCCACCGTCAGGAACGTGGCTGCGCCCTGTCGATTGAGATACAGCAGCAGCTCGTGCAAATGCAGGACGAGGTATTGCTCCTCTGGCATCGATGCCTGGTAGCCGTTGAGGCTATCGACCACGACGGTGCGGATTTGCTCCCGATCGACGCAGGTGCGAACCCGGTGTGAAAACTCGCCTGGCGACAGCTCCGCCGCGTCCATCTGCTCGATGAACAGTTTTCCAGCGTGACGCATGGCGTCGAGATCAATTCCCAGCGCTTTAGCGCGGGCGATCAGGAGACCCAGTTCTTCGTCGAAGACGAACATCGCCGCCCGCTCGCCGCGCGAAATGGCGGTCGCGGTGTAATGCAGGGTAAGAAGCGACTTGCCGGTGCCTGCCGGACCTAGAATGAGCGTGCTCGATCCGGCAGCGATTCCGCCGCCGACCAGCTGATCGAGCTCCCGGATCCCACTGTGAACGACCTTGCCGCTGAATTCGTGCCGATGCTGTGCAGCCACGAGACGGGGAAAAACCTCAACCCCGCCGGGCTGGATGACAAAATCGTGGTATCCGCCGCGAAAGCTCTGGCCCCGGCATTTGACGACCTGCAGGCGGCGCCGCTCGCCGCCGTAAATCGGCGAAAGTTGGTCGAGGTGAATGACGCTATGCCCGATGCTGTGGACCGCGCGGTCGGTGCTGTCCGATGTCAAGTCGTCAAGCAGGACGACGGTTGAATCGTTCTGGGCGAAATAATGCTTGAGCGCGAGGATCTGCCGGCGATAGCGCAGCGAACTCTGCGCCAGCAGGCGAATCTCCGAGAGACTGTCGATGACGACGCGTTTGGGCTTCAGCCTTTCGATTGCCTCCATGATCCGCTTCGCCGTTTCGCCAAGCTCAAGATCGGAGGAATACAGCAAGCTTTGATGCTGATCAGGATCGAGCACGCTTTCCGGCGGGATCAGTTCGAAAATCTCGATAGCCGGCGGAATGACCCATCCATGCGAGCGCGCCCCTTCTCGCAGTTCATTTTCGGTCTCGGCGAGGCTAATGTACATGCCGAGCTCGCCAGCCTCCGCGCCGGCAACAAGAAATTGCAATGCGATGGTCGTCTTCCCGGTGCCGGGGCTGCCCTCCAAAAGGTGCAGGCGATTGCGGGCCAATCCGCCGCCCAATATGTCATCAAGACCGGCAACTCCGGTCGAGGCTCGCGGCAGGTATTTTGGAACGAGATTCATTGCAACAGACCATCTTATTAACCGGTCTGCGGCAGGTCGGGATGGATTGCCGCACGTGTCATGTGCCGGGCTTGTCGCGCGATGCTTCCGCAAACCCGCGCCCCGTGCAAAAGTTCCATTGGGCTGAGGGGTATTCGACAAGTCGTGCGATAATTCGCCGTGACGATCGGGGGTTTTTCCGCGCGCGATCCCGAAAAATTGCAGACTTTTCGAATAAAGATCATGTTGAAAATCACAGGGAACCAAGAGGTAGCCGATTTCAAGCTGATCGCATCCGCTGTGATATCTCCCTCGGTTGCTTCCGCTCGTTCCTGTGACAGCTACGGCTCCCATCGTGGCGCGACGATCTGCATCCACCACACGCAATCCGCCGGAGCGCATTGGCAGCGGACTGCCACGGCGATCAAGGATTGAGGCTATTCAATTGGGCTGAGCGTGAAGCTCGTCGCAACGAGACGATTTGCAAGAATTGCCGCTGCAAGAATTGCCGCTGCAGGAATTGCCGCTGCAGGAATTGCCGCAGCTTGACTTCAAGCCTACACGTTGCGCGGTCGTCGGGTACCAATACCGCGAAAGTCGATCAGTGACCCTGCCGCACCAGATTTATGGGCTCTCGTCCTTCTGGAACGCGCGACCAGTTGGCGGGGTCGTTCTCTTCAAATCGCCAAAATTGTCCGCCCTTGGACTTGAGCACCAGTTCGCCGCGATCCATGTACCAGCTTGCCGGCCCGAACCTGGCCACCAGGGCGTCGCAGCCGGGCTTGAGCTTCAGCCCGAAATTGTCCTGCCCGGCGGAATTGTTGGTCAATGTGATGGTACAGACCGTTTTGCCAGAACCGCGCACCACGCCCCAGTCGCCAGCCATCTCATCGACCGAGAGACCGGTCTCGCTCGCGGCCGCCGCGGCGGTCTGCATAATGAAGACGCCTTCACCAGCGCGCTGCGCTTCGTAGATCCCGCTTTCCACTTCGGTGAATTCAAGCACCGACTGGCCCCGGCCATCAAGCAGGCGGACAATGTCCAGGCCACCAATCGTCCAGGCCACAACGTCCTTCAATTCCGGCATGTTGGGTAGGCAGGTCTTGTCGATCTCCAGCTTGAACACGTTGCCGCTCGGGTCGGGTCTGAATGTCACCGCGCAGCTGCGGTCATTCTCCGCATTCGAAAGCTGCCATTTGCCAAGGATCGCCTTGAAAGCTTCGTTCGTCGAAGGAGACTGCTGAGCAACAGCTTGCGAAGTCACCGCGGCAGCAAGGAACGCAAGCAAGGCCGGACGGAAACCCATGATCGTGCTCCCCCAACTCCATCACGTCGCGTTATACCCAACGGCAAGCCTTGCTCCAAACAGAAATACGATTGCGGCACCCGTCTTCCCCCAAAAGCTGCGCAATGCCGTCCTAAGTGCAACACGGTCGCGCCACCGGCGATAACCCGACATTGCGCTCCTCTTTCCACTGAAAAAGGGTGTGCTTTCGTCGCACCGACACCCCTGCTATCCTTTGCGTAGACGCGTTCTGCGACCGGCAGTTGCGGCCTCGTTCCGTCGCGCGTCATGGAGGGCATTGTGCGCAGATTAGCGTTGTTCGCCATCATTTTGGCATCGCTCGTTTCCGGCCCCGCCTGGGCGTTGTCGGAAAAGCCTTATCTCAATGCGAGCGATGCGGATTTTGGAAATCTGTTGCCGCCGCCGCCGGCCGACGGCTCGGCGCTTGACAAGCGCGACATGCAGGGCGTCGTGGACCGGCAGAAGAATCTCACCCCAGCGCGAATGGAAAAGATTCAGGCCGATGTCGAGCAGACGGTGTATCGCGTCGCCGGCGACGTTTTCGGTCCGGCGTTCAACAAAGAAAGCTTTCCTCTCGCCGGAGCTTTCTTCGACAAGGTGCGCGACGATTCCGGTGTCGGCGTGCGCGACATCAAGCAAAAGTACAAGCGATTGCGGCCGTTCCAGGCCAACAAGGAAGTCCAGACGCCCGAAAACATCGCGCGAGCCTCGCAAGGGACCAACCTACCCGAGCGGACATTCGACATTCGGCGCCGAGGTCGCGCTGCTTCTATCCATGATGGTGCCGGAGAAGACGAATGAACTCCATGCCCGCGGCTGGGAGTATGGAGAACAGCGCATCGCGAGCGGCGTCGCCTATGCCTCCGATTGGGAAACCGCCCATATCGGCGCGACGCTGATGGTCGCGTTGATGATGCAGAAGCCGGAGTTCAGGGCCGATTTCCAGGCCGTCAGAACGGAGGTTCGCAAGGGCCTTGGCCTGACGCCCTGACGTTGGAGCGATCATGGCTTGCAACATCGCGGGACAGCGCCTCGGACCGACGCTCAGCAGCCTCCGAAAGCGCGCAACTGCTGCCGGATACTCATGTCCCTTCCGCGCGATAGTCTGGACGGTGGCTCGCGGCCCTCCGAGGCGGTCCCTGGCGCGCATGTTTCGGAGTCTCGCACGAAAATCTTTATGCCTTCCCCCGGCGCTCTCAACTGGGTCGTTGCGATCGGGATGGGATCGCTCGGCTATGCGATCTACTTGCGCTATCTCGTCATCGAGCAGTCGACCGTGGGTCTTGCCTGCGACAGCGGCCTCAATACATGGCTGTGCCTGACGCGCAAGGTAACGATCGGCCTGTTCGAGCATGAGGTGTTCGGCGCCGTTGCGCACTTGGCGCGGCCGTGCTCGCCTTGATCCGACCGTCACTGCCGCTTTTCCTGATTGCGCTTGCCGGGAGCGGGTTCGGCCTCGTGCTGCACAACGGTGCCCTCTCGGGCCTCGCCGCCGCGTTGCTGGTCATGTGCCTTGCACGTCCCGCAGCCCCAACAGAGTGACGGCAAGAAGCATCAGCAATGCCGCGAACCACAGCGCCTGCCAGTTCGCAAAGCTCTCATTGAGCGCGATATACACCGCGGCGGCGGCGAGAGTCGCAGCAGCAACGGTTTCCGCCAGCCCACGCCGACCCTTGCCACCGGACATCGTGACAGCGACGGCAAGCGGGACGATCGCCGCCGTGAGCGCGGCAAAGGGGAAATCGCGGTAGCGCGGATCGAATACGAGTGCCAGCGCGGCTTGCAGCGCGAGCACGGTCGTCGCGACGATGGCGAGCCGACTGGTCCATGCAACGACGTAGCGCGGCCTGGCATCGGCCCGCACTCAAGCTTCGCGCAAATGACGGCACGGCAATGCCGGCAGCGGCCGCAGCCGCAGCGGCTACCGGCGCCGTCAATGCGAGGACGACGAGCGCCGCCCCGCGCAGCCAGCCCCCCGGACCGAGGCTTTCAATCGCCATGTTCTCCACCGCCCAGGGTGCACAAATGCCGGCTGCGACGGCACTCACGGCGACACCGACCAGCCGCGCTTTGCGTGGCTCGTTCAGTATCGCGTGACGGAAGACTTTCGCGGCCTGCGACGGAAGTGCGAACGCACCGGCAAAGACCGCGAACGCCGCCGAAACGCCCGCAACAGCTGCCAAACCCACCATGGGTGATCCGAGACCGGGTCACCCCAGGCGAATTTCGGCTCCCGCCCCGTGCGGCTCAAAAGTCCCCAATAGCCGCCGACGGTGCCCTCGAGCTGGCGCTTCCAGGGCTGGTCATAGGCTTCGATCAGATTGACGCGAAAATTCTCCTGCTTGGCCAGCGTCAGGATTTCGGAGACCACCCGCGCCTGGTTGGTGCGCGACGGCAGCGCGCCCTGCGCGCATCCGCCCCTCGCTCGGCCAGCCGGTCTCGCCGATCAGGATTTCCTTGCCGGGAAACGCCACCGCGACCTGCTTGCGGATCGCATCGACATGGGCGGCGGCGTATTTCGGCCGGATCGGGAAATCCTCCCAATAGGGCAGGATGTGGATGGTGACGAAATCGACCGCGTCATAGACTTCGCGATTGCGCAGCCAGTATTCCCAGACATCGGCGTAGGTGACGGGAACGCGTGACCTCGCGACTTTACCGAGCGGATGATGGCGGCGAGGTCGGCGGCAGTCATCTCGCCGCGCAGCAGCACCTCGTTGCCGACGACGATCGCGGTGATGACGTCAGGATATTGCTTGGTCAGGCGCGATCACGGTCGAATCTGCGCCAGGTTCTTCATGCGGTCGCTGCCGAGCCAGATGCCCTGGATGACCTTCAGGCCGACCTTGGCCGCAAGCGCGCGGCACCTGGTCGAGGCCGTTTTCGATCGAATAGGTGCGCACGCAATCCGTCAGACGGGACAGTTTCGCCAAATCATCTTCGATCTGCCGCGCCTCGACGCGGACATTGTCATCGAGCGGCGATTGATCGGCCGCGAACGGGGCATAGGACACGCACTGGATGCGCTCGGGATCGGCGGCGGCCACCTGCCGGGCGCGACCAAGCTGCCACCAGGCAGTCGCGATCAGCGCGGCTGCGACGACAAGGGCAACGATCGAGCGCCTCTCGGTCATCGCTGGCTGATGGCACGGCAGATGTCTAATCCCAAGCGGAATCCATGCACCTTGCCTGCGACGCGGCGCCATGTCGGCGTTGGCAGTACGTTCGCGGCTCTGCGGCTTGACAAAAAAACCAACCCGGTCGTATTTGACCGGACCCGGACCGGCGCACCGCGCGTGGTTTTGCGGGGGCGTAGCTCAGTTGGTTAGAGCGCTAGCCTGTCACGCTAGAGGTCGCGGGTTCGAGCCCGTCGCTCCCGCCATAGCAAATTCAATAACTTAGCTCTTCTATTGCGCCAATCCGATGACTCCGAATCGGTATTTCGATGGGGAGGGTTTCGAACTCCGCGAAGCACGTCGTTGTCGCCGGGTTGTTTCACATCTCGCCACGCACTCAGCCTGCGACGCCCAAGCGACCGGCGTCGCGTCCCGGCAAGTTCAGCCGCAGAGCGAAAAGCAAAGGTCGATCGCTCAGGATGGCCTCCTGCATGCGCGATCGGCGACGCGGCGGGTGAGCGTTCCGGCTTCAGCCCGGGCTGGCGAGCTTTTTTGCGATCTGGCGCTTAAGGTCGAGCGCGCGCGGTGACAGTTCGCCCTCTCGCGCTTTCACGAGGAAAGCATCGAGGCCGCCGCGATGGTCGACGCTTTTCAGCGCATTTGCGGAAATGCGCAGTCTGACTGAACGCCCAAGCGCGTCCGACATCATTGTCACGTTGACCAGATTGGGCAGGAATCGCCGCTTGGTCTTGATATTGGAGTGGCTGACCTTGTGGCCGACCTGGGGCGACTTGCCCGTCAATTCACAGCGCCGCGACATTGCTTTCCTCGACCCACTCGAACAGATGCGCGCGATTATGCGCTGCTATCCCTCCCCGAGGTTGCGGACCTATAGTGATCCCAGCCTGGAGCGTCAAGTTTGGGTCCGCGCTAAGTGTCTGACCGCGTCGAGATTGTGTCGGGGTAAGTTGGCCTGAGCGCCCCCTGACCTTCGCTCCATTCCGCGGCCGACTCGCGCCAGACGAAACCGACGGGCAAGCCACGTGTTTGCTAACGTTAACCGAACCTTACCGGAAATGAGCACAGCGGGATCACACAATAGACTTAATCAATGGTGAAAAACTCGCCCTACGCATTGCGCTGGTGCAAACGGAGCCTTCTCGTCACGCCATGGTACGTTTAGGCCTCAACCGACGCTGCGGTCGACTTTTCACTGCCGTGGTGGCCCTCTTTGCCCTTTGCCTCCCCAGCGGTGCCGCGGTAGCGCAGGGAAAGCTTGACGCCCGCTACATCGTCACTCTGGGAGGCGTGCCGATCGGCCGCGGCTCATGGGCAATCGACATCGGCGATGATCAGTTCACCGCCGCCGCTTCCGGCGTGACGACTGGACTGCTCACCATCTTCACCAATGGGCAGGGGAGCGGCGCCGCGCGCGGTATCGTCCGCGGCGACAGCCTGTTCCCGACCGTGTTCGCGTCGAGCATCAGCCACGACAAGCGCATCGACGAGTTGCGGATGGTGCTCAGCAATGGGACCGTCAAGGAGCTTTTCGTCGAGCCTCCCGTCCAGCCCAATCCGGACCGCGTCCCCGTCACCGAGGCGAACCGCCGGGGCGTCGTCGATCCGATGAGTGCCGCCTTGGTCCGTGTCGCTGGAAAGGACGACCCGGTGTCGCCGGAGGCCTGCCGGCGCACCCTGCCGATCTTTGACGGCCGAATGCGGTTCGACCTGCACTTGAGCTTCAAGCGCTTCGAACATGTGCAATCCGAACATGGGTATTTTGGAGCGGTGGTGGTCTGCGGCGTGCAGTTCATTCCCGTCGCCGGCTATGTGCCGGAACGATATGTAGTCAAATATCTGATGGCGCAGCGCGAGATGGAGATTTGGCTGGCGCCTGTCGCGGGGACCAGGGTCGTGGTGCCCTATCGAATTTCGTTGCAGACACCTTTGGGGACGGGCGTATTGGTTGCGACCTCGTTCGTGACCACGCCGACGCCGCGGGCGACAACGGCCGCCGCGCGCTGAGCGCACGATCCCGAAAAGTTGCAGACTTTTCGGACAAAGATCATGCGCAAAATTAAAGAGATAAAAGCTGAGCGCGTCCCTCTTTAAGGGCACCCGCGAAAAATAAAGGTTCCGATAGCCAGAAGAAATTAGCAGCCCGATGCAGCGAACTGCCGTACGAATGCGTCAGTTCTTTTCGCGGAT
Source organism: uncultured Alphaproteobacteria bacterium (assembly GCA_963844635.1). GTDB lineage: Bacteria > Pseudomonadota > Alphaproteobacteria > Rhizobiales > Xanthobacteraceae > JAJPKK01. The sequence continues at coordinate 347,136 of CAWJPD010000001.1, read as the reverse complement.
ACCCTGACGCGCGCAGTTTTCCACAACTTTTCCGAAGTCTCCGGGCGATTCATTTGCTTGACAAGGCGCCTTTTGAGTCAGCGCGAATCGATCGCCGCGCTAAACGCCCCAGCGATGCCGTTTTGATCTCCTTTTTCGTCCCAAACCCACCATGTAGGTTCCAACTGCTTGGGAACGGCCACATCTGGTGAGAACGAATCTCGATAGATCTCGAGTCAGCGATTCGAGCGTGCTTTGTTCGAGACTCGTTCCGCAACGCGCGAAACGCGGCCTCTTCCCCTTGGCTTCTGTCGCGTTGTGATACAGATAACCGGGTAAGGGCGCCCGCGAAAATGACTGGTAGGATGCGCAGCAGGAAAAGAAGCCTGATGCGGCGAACCGCCAAGACAACGGTTCAGTTATTTTCGCGGGTACCCCCGAGCGGAATGCGTTCAGCTTGAAACGCTTCCCGCTCGGTTCGTTTGAACTTGTGCATGATCTTTGTCGAAAGGTCTGCAACCTTTCGGGATCATGCGTTATCTGCCCTGTCTTGAGTGGCGCCGGCCGCTTCGTGGGCCGGCGGAGGCTTTCATGCCGATCTCGTTCAGTTCATCCGCGGACCGCGACCCGCGTGCCCGCGGCCACGGCGTCACTGCCGTGTTGGGACCGACCAATACCGGGAAGACCCATCTGGCGATCGAGCGCATGCTCGCGCATTCGTCCGGGCTGATCGGGCTGCCGCTGCGCCTGTTGGCCCGCGAAGTCTACAACAAGGTGGCGGAACGGGTCGGCGCCGAGGAAGTGGCGTTGATCACCGGCGAGGAAAAGATCAAGCCCGCCAATCCCCGCTTTTGGGTCTCGACGGTGGAGGCGATGCCGCGCGACCTCGATGTCGCTTTCGTGGCGATCGACGAGGTCCAGCTCGGAGCCGACCTCGAGCGCGGCCATGTGTTCACCGATCGAATGCTCAACTTTCGTGGTCGCGAGGAGACGCTGGTGCTCGGCGCGGCGACTGTGCGCCCCATGGTGGAGAAACTGCTGCCGGGCGCCAATATTCTGAGTCGGCCCCGCCTGTCGCAACTGTCCTATGCGGGGGAGAAGAAGATCACGCGGCAGCCACGCCGCACCGCGATCGTGGCGTTTTCGGCGGACGAGGTCTACGCCATTGCCGAGCTGGTCAGGCGCCAGCGCGGCGGCGCCGCCGTTGTGCTCGGGGCGCTGTCGCCGCGCACCCGAAATGCCCAGGTCGCACTCTATCAATCGGGGGATGTCGATTACCTCGTGGCGACCGATGCCATCGGCATGGGCCTCAATCTCGATGTCGATCACGTTGCCTTCGCGTCCGACCGCAAGTTCGACGGATATCAGTTTCGCCGACTGAGCCCGGCGGAATTTGCCCAGATTGCGGGCCGCGCCGGACGCGCCACGCGCGATGGCAGCTTCGGCACCACCGGACGGTGCCAACCTTTCGATGCCGAACTTGTTCATGCGCTCGAGAGCCATAGCTTCGAACCCGTCAAGGTCATGCAATGGCGTAATGCCGATCTCGACTTTGCCTCGCTCGGCGCGCTCGCGGCCTCGCTTGCGGCTCTGCCCGCGCAATCGTACCTCACGCGCGCGCCGGTGGCGGAAGACATTCTGGTGTTCGAACATGCGGCGCGCGACGAGGGTGTCCGCGCGATTGCCCGCGACCGCACCGCCATCGAGCGCTTGTGGGACGTGTGTCAGATCCCGGACTACCGAAAGATTTCGCCGGCCGCTCACGCAGAATTGGTCGTCACCCTCTATGGATTTCTACAGCATGAGGGTAGGATTCCCGATGACTGGTTCAGCCGCCAGATTGCGCAGGCCGATCACGCCGACGGCGACATCGACACGCTATCGACGCGCATCGCGCATATCAGGACGTGGACGTTTGCGGCGAACCGGCCGGACTGGCTTGGCGACCCCGACCATTGGCAGGGCGTCACGCGCGCGATCGAGGACAGACTGTCCGATGCGCTGCATGTACGCCTTTCGGAGCGGTTCGTTGATCGGCGCACCAGCGTGTTGATGCGGCGGTTGCGAGAGAACAGCATGCTGGATGCGGAGATCACCAAGACCGGCGAAGTGGTCGTCGAGGGACACACCATCGGCCGGCTGGACGGCTTCCGATTCGCGCCCGATGCGACGGCCGGAGGGTCGGATGCCAAGGCGCTGTCGGCCGCGGCGCAAAAGGTGCTGGCCGGCGAAATCGAAGCTCGTGCCAACCGCCTTTCGCATGCGCCCGACTCCCAGTTCGTGCTGACATCGGACGCCGCCATCCGATGGCTCGGCGCGCCGGTCGCGAAACTGCTTCCCGGCGATTTCGCGCTGCGGCCGCGGGCGCGCGTCCTTGCGGACGAACAGTTGAACGGCGCACCGCTCGAAGCGGTGCAGACCCGCCTCGACCTGTGGACCAGGACCTACATCGAGAGGCTGCTCGCGCCGCTGTTTGTGCTCGGCGCGGCAGCGGACATTACCGGCCTTGCCCGCGGCATCGCCTACCAGCTCGTCGAGGCGCTCGGCGTGCTCGAGCGTGGCAAGGTCACCGACGACCTGAGAAGCCTCGACCAGCGATCGCGCGCGACGCTGCGCCATCATGGTGTGAGGTTCGGAGCCTATCACGTTTATCTGCCGCTTCAGCTCAAACCGGCGCCGCGTGCGCTCGCCGCGCAGCTCTGGGCGTTGAAGCATGGCGGGCCCGAACTCAAAGGCCTCGATGAGTTGCAACGGCTCGCCGCTACCGGACGGACCTCGTTTGCCGTGGATAACGAGGTGAACCGCACGCTCTATCGCACCGTCGGGTATCGAGTGTGCGGCGCGCGCGCCGTCCGCGTCGATATTCTCGAGCGGCTGGCGGACCTGATCCGCCCCGCACTGTCGTGGCGCTCCTCATCGGGGGCGCCGAAACCAAGCGGCGCGTTCGATGGTGCCGGGTTCACGGTGACCCAAGCGATGACATCGCTGACAGGCGCCTCGGGCGAGGATTTCGCCTCGATTCTGCGCGCGCTCGGCTATCGCATGGAAAAACGGCCGAAGCCGCCGGAGCCGCCTCCGGTTGCCGCCGATGCGATCGGCGCCGATGCCGGGCAAACTGGCGCCAAAGAGACCGATGCGGTCGACAGCAACTCGGTCGCGTCCGACTTGTCGGATGTTCCGCTCGGCGCCGACGCGATCGACCAGGAGACTGTCGTCGAGCGTGCCACGATCGATGTCGGCACCGACATGCATGACAATCCCGCTGTTTCGGAGAACGGGGACGCAGGCCCGGCCCCTATCGAAGCGACACCGCCGGAAGCTCCGAGGCCCGAACCAGAAGCCCATTGGCTTGCCGGCTCTTCTCCCGAGCGGATGGATGAAGTCGTGCCGCCGCCGACGCCGCTCGCTGCACCGGATCGGACGGACGCTGATCAGACATTGTCTTGGGAGAAACTGGTGGCGGATGACGATGCGGCGGCTGCGGGCGCCCCTGTCAGCGACGATGCCGCGCCCCAGGCAGCGCCACCGAACCAGGATAGCGCGACCGAGACGGCGTCAGACGGCGAGGAACAGGACGCAAGCGCCGACGGCACCGGCATTGTGCAAGGGCCAAGTGACGCTGGCGAGGCCGGCAGGAACCAAGCGGCTACTCCCGAAACCGGCGTCGCCGCCGCTGCCGAGACCGGTCCCGACCTCCCGGCGGCCCAGGAGCCCGAACTCATCGAGGTCTGGTTTCCCGGTGGCCGTGGCGATCGGCATCGCGGCGAGCGTCGATCGTCGCGCAAGTCGAGACAGGATGCGCCGCGCCGCGCTCGCAATGGAGAGGCAGCACTTGCCGCATCGCCAAGCGGCGCTGCCGAGCAGGGCGAGCAGCCCACGGAAACGCAGGCGAATGTTGCGCAGCAAAGGCCAGCGCGGAGCGGGCGGCCACCGCGGCGCTGGACCGTGTTTGAGCCAGGACGCGAGCCGCGCGATACAGCGCAGTCGGGCCGAAGCCAGGAAACCCGCAAGGCGGAGCGCCAGCACAGCCCGGAGCGCGCCGAGCGTGCGGAACCGCAAGGACGCGGTCGCGAGTTTGCGGCGCAAGGCGAAGGCTCCCGCTACGCGAGGGATCGCGGCCAAGCGAAAGATCGCCGCGATTATGTGCCGCGGCGTGAGCGCGAAAAGCAGCCGGATCCCGATTCGCCGTTTGCCAAACTTGCCGCGCTCAAGGCCCAGCTTGAAGCGAATGCCAAGGAGGGCCGCTAGAGCGGGATGCGTTCAGTTTGAATTGCCTCCCGCTCGATCATGATTGATTTTGCGCATGATCTTGTCCGAAAAGTCTGCAACTTTAAGGGATCATGCGCTAAGGGCACCCGCGAAAATAACTGCTCTGATATTCGGCAGCACCCAGGAGCCTAGTGCGGCTAACAGCCATGGAAATAATTCAGTTATTTTCGCGGGTAGCCTAAGGCGATTTGCCTTGACAGAGGAGCGGCAACGAATTGACCGATGGTTGTGGCACGCCCGTGTCGTGCGAACCCGGACCGCCGCGGCTGCGCTGGCGTCATCGGGGCACGTCCGAGTCAACGGAATTCGCGTCCATGCTCCGAGCAGCGAAGTGAAACTTGGGGATGTGCTGACCATCGCACTCGATCGCGGCATCCGCATCTTGAAAGTTCGCGGATTTGCACCGCGCCGCAGCGGTGCCGACGCGGCCCTGCTTCTCTATGACGACCTTGCCGCCGCGCAATCATCGCCGAATGGGCCGTGATCCGGCTCGTCATCGCGCTTATTCCTCTCGCAGGGCGGATGATCTATGCATAATCGACAAGCGGGCTAAGCGGGATGCGTTCAATTTGAACCGCCTCCCGCTCGACCGTCATTGATTTTGCGCATGATCTTGTCCGAAAAATCTGCAACTTTACGGGATCCTGCGCTAAGCGGTATGCGTTCAGCCGGTATCGCCTCCTGCTCGATTCCCTTCGATTTTGCGCATGATCTCGTCCGAAAGATCTGCGACTTTTCGGGATCTTGCGCTAAGGGTACCCACGAAAATAACTGAATCCGGTGCCGGGCCGTCGCTGCACGCTGCTGATTTCTGCCGAGTGTCGGAGCAGTTGTTTTCGCGGAAGCCCTCAGCCCAGGCGGGATTGCGCAAGAGCGCGACCGATAGGGCGCGCGCACCCCCGGGATGCGGCGGGAGTTGGTTGATGACCTATGTCGTGGTCGAGAATTGCATAAAGTGCAAATATATGGATTGCGTCGAGGTGTGTCCGGTGGACTGCTTCTACGAAGGCGCCAATATGCTCGTGATCCATCCGGACGAGTGCATCGATTGCGGCGTTTGCGAACCGGAATGTCCCGCGGAGGCGATCAAGCCCGACACCGAGCCCGGCCTTGAAAAATGGCTGAGCCTCAATGCGGAATATGCGAAGACTTGGCCGAACATCACGATCAAACGTGAGGGCCCCCCGGACGGCAAGGATTGGGACGGAGTGCCTGAAAAGGTCAAGGATTTCGACCCCGGCCCCGGCAGCGGAGATTAGGGCTGCCGCGAAAGTAATTGTTCCGACATTCGCCAGAAATCGGCAGCTTGATGCAGCGAACGGCCGTGGGACCGATGCCCGTTATCTTCGCGGGTACCCTGAGGGCGCCATAATGCCGCGGCGCCGCCGTTCACCACGACGGTGACGCATTTTTGATAGACTTGTTGGGTTCCGGTGGCGAAAATAAACACAATTACCAACGGTAAGGCATTGAGATTTGCGGGAAATGTGATATGTACCCGGGAACAAGAACACGTCGGCTTCGACGCTCCTGAAGGGGGCGTATTTTTTCGAAGCATTCCCGAGGATCCGTCAAACAAGGGGCGTGAGACCCACGCAATCGGCAGTGGCAGGCAAGATTCGTCATCGGTCAAAGACGAAAAAGACCGCAAAGCTTACCTCGGCGACCACCCCGCGAAGGTCCGCCGAGGCTACCCGGGCGTCGCGTCGCATAGCGCCCGCAGCCAAGGCCACCAGCCGCATCAGGCCAAAGGGCCAAGGAGTGAACCAGGGGATGACCTCGAAAAAAGCAACCCAAAGGCAAGGCTTCAAGACCACCGAGTTCATTGTTTATCCTGCGCATGGCGTGGGCCAGATTATCGCCATTGAGGAGCAGGAGGTTGCAGGCAGCAAGTTGGAGTTGTTCGTCATTCATTTCGTCAAGGACAAGATGACCTTGCGCGTACCCGTCGCCAAAATCTCGGCGGTCGGCATGCGCAAACTTGCCGAGCCGCCGATCGTCAAACGGGCGCTGGAGACGCTTAAGGGACGCGCCCGCGTCAAGCGAACGATGTGGTCTCGCCGCGCCCAGGAATACGAGACGAAGATCAATTCGGGAGACATCGTCTCAATCTCGGAAGTGGTTTGGGACCTTTATCGGTCCGAATCGCAGCCCGAACAGTCATACAGTGAAAGGCAACTCTACGAGGCAGCCCTCGACCGGCTGTCGCGCGAGATTTCAGCCGTCCAGCGGATTACTGAGACGGAGGCCATTAAGGAGATCGAGGCAGCGCTCGCCAAAGGTCCACGGCGCGGCAAATCCGCCGAGAGCGAAGAACCGGTCATCGAGGACGAAGCCGCCTGATTCTTACACGCTTCGTCAGCGGCGCGCAGTCAGCGCAGCGCATTCTACAGCTTGAGCGAGGCGCAAGGAAACTTGCGCCTTATTTGTTTTCCGGTGCCTTGATTTCCTCGATGAAGCGCAATCGGTCGAGTGCGCCGTCGACGCTTTTCCCCATCAAGTCATGGCGGGATGCCACGCATGGGGCGAACGGGGAGCCCAGTGGCGTCGCTAGCTTGGCGCCGCCCCGCAATCACGGATCGGGAACCTGGCGCCGCTGCTCCTCACTGATCGCGATAGACGCCCGGGACAATGGCGCCGGTCCCATCGCCGCAGCCGCGGTTCGAACACAGCTTCTGCCCGCCCTGGAGCTTGACGCTCATCAGTTGGCCGCCGCGTGAGCCGTCCTTGAGGGGACGGAAACCGACCTCCACCGTCTCCCCCGGCTTGAGGCTGTCTTTCCACCCCAGGCCCACCAGTTGTGCGACTGATCCGCCCTCGAATGACCAGGTCGACATCTCGCCCTTGTCGTTCGTGACGCTGACATGGAGCCATCCGTGCGGATTGACGAGTTCGAACTGCTTCACCGTTCCCGTCAGGTATGCCGTTCGCGACTGATCGAACATCGCGAAAGCATGGTGTGCCAAGGCAGGCGCGGCAAAAAGGGCCGAGACAATCCCTACCAAACCAGCAAGTCCGAGAGCTTTTCTGGTCATCCTACGCTCCATAAAAGTTGAAGGCTTTTGATACCATGAACCGGGGCGAGCCGCGATTGTCATCCGACCGTCTTCGCTTCGGCGAGAGGCCGCAAGCCCTCCCTCATCAGGGCAAATGCCAGCGCTGATGTATTCAACTCACGCCGGGAGAACGCGTTTCAGCCACAATTTCCGTTCGCGGCGCCGTTGACCCATGATGCGGGCTTAACCGCAGATTTGCGAACTGTCGCTGAAAGGCGACACAAACATCCCTCCATCGTTCGATATCCAACGGCGACATTGTCTGTGGCGGCACGTTCAGCATCTCGTACCCGCCCGCTTCCATGCGCTGCCATAGCTGCTTGGCGAGCGCGGTAACTTTCGCCCGCATCGCCGGATAATCCGCAGTGCCCGGCTCCGGATAAACCGGGCCGAAGGCAAAAAAATCGAGCGAGCGGCAATCCTCAAGGCGGGCGCGATGTTTGCGCAGCATGCACTTGCGGATCGCGCTGGCATTGACGCTGAAGCCGAGATGGGCGGCAACATGGTTCGCCGCCGACTGCGCCCGCGCTGCCCCGGTATCTCCCGTCATGCCGACATAATGGCCGACCCCCCCTCCGGGCAGGCCCACCTTCCAGACATAGAGCCAGAAGCCGCGTTGCAGGATCGGCGAAGGAACCGCAACATGATGCAACAATGACAAATCCGTCATGATTTACGACTATATTCCTATCAAGCGGCCCGGACCCGAAGAAGGCGCGAACCTCCAGATCCGGGCCTTCCCCCAGCCCGTATCTTGTATATGAAAAAGTAATTATGATCGGGCCACTGTTATAAATAACACATTCCACCAATCCACGGATTTCTGAATATAATGTCATATATTTGCATCCAGTGTATGACCCTGTGTGTTATATTCTCGGTTTGTTTCTCGTCGTTCCCAGAGAACTTCGATTTCGTTTTGCCGGCCAAGCGAATAGGAACATATGCTCATCAGCGCTCCTCTATCCGCGTGGAGTTCACGAGAACCTCTTATTAACGCAATTTCGGCAAGCACAGCGCCCGCTATGCTGACAACGCCCAACCAGCGTGTCAGCACGAGTATTCGGCTTCCCCTGGGTTGATCATCCGCGCGAAGAGGAACACTGTCAGGGATTACCTCTCGACAGCCGTGCGGGAAACCACATCATGATCCTGTGCCGATCCCATCATCATCATGCCAGTACGCTCTGCACGAGACGCCCCTCCCGTCGTGAGTTCCTGGCCGGAACGGCGGCTTGCGGTATTGTCGCGCTAGGGTCCGGGTCATCCCTGTTTGCACAGTCCGGCGGGCCAACGCTGATCGATACCCATCATCACTACTATCCCCCGGCCTACCAGAAGGCGTGGCTCGACTGGGAAGACGCCCACAAAATCCCGCATTACCCTAGTCAGGTGGCGTGGTCAGCGGCGAAAGCGATCGAGGGGATGGACGAGAATGGGGTCACGACCGCGGTCCTGTCGGTAGCTTCGACACCCGGCGTCTGGTTCGATGAGGGAGCGCGGGCAGCGGCCCGCATGGTGCGCGTTTGCAACGATTACGGCGCGGAACTGGTGCGCGATCATCCCGGCCGGTTCGGGTTGTTCGCGACGTTATCGATGCTCGACACCGATACGGCGCTGAACGAAATCGAATATGCGTTCGGGACGTTGAAGGCCGACGGAATTGTCGTACAAACCAATTACGGTGACAAGTGGCTCGGCGATGCCGCTTATCGGCCGGTGTTCGACGAACTCAACCGGCGCAAATCCGTCGTCTATGTTCATCCCCTGGTCGCGAACTGCTGCAGCAATCTTTCAGTGGGCGTTCCGGTTGCCGTCATTGAAGTCCCGCACGAAACGACGCGCACCGTTGCCAGCCTGCTGGTCAGCGGCGGCTTCGCGCGATGGCGCGATATCAACTGGCTGTTTTCCCATGGCGGAGGCACCGTCCCGATGCTGGCTGGCCGCATCGAAGCGTTCTACGACACGCGTTTACGACAAATGGGGGCGGACGGCCCCGCTCCCGACGGCGTCGAAGCCGAATTGCGCCGGCTCCATTATGACACCGCCAATGCCACCCATCCGGCCGCGATGGCGGCCTTGCGCAAGCTCGTGCCGGCTTCGCAAATCACATACGGCACCGATTATCCCTATTATCCGCTCGATCAGATCGCGCGCTTGAAGGAAATCGGCCTTTCCGTCGACGATTTGCGCGCGATTGCGAGCGGAAACGCGATCCGGTTGCTGCCGCGGCTCCAGTCTTAGGCCTGCGCGTGATCCCGTAAAGTCGCAGACTTTTCGGACGAGATGCGCAAAATCAACACGCATCCGTCGTCGAGCGCAGTCCGCGACGGGTGCGCAAAACAGAACCGAGCGGGAGGCTACTCAAACTGAACGCGTCCCGCTAAGCGCATGATCCCGATCGCAGATCGGCGGTCAAATGCGGTCGCCGTCGCCTTCAATGAGGGCGCCGTCGTCGGGCACCCCGCCATCTCGTGACCCGAACTGCCCTGCCCCAACATCAGGATGCCACCACGGCAATTCGCCACGACGCTCGTCGCGCCCGCGGCCGAAGTCGCGCCGCTCGAAACCGCGTCGTTCACGGTCGAACCCATCGCCGTCGCGGCCGAACTCACGTCGGTCGAACCCATCGCGATCCCGCCCGAAGTCGCGCCGATCGAAGCCGCGCCGATCGAAACCACGTCGTTCACGGTCGAACCCGTCGCCGTCGCGGCCGAACTCACGTCGGTCGAACCCATCGCGATCCCGCCCGAAGTCGCGCCGATCGAAGCCGCGCCGATCGAAGCCGCGCCGTCCGCGGTCGAACCCGTCGCCGTCGCGGGCTCGCGACCCGTCATCGCGGTACCCGTATCCATCTTCGTCACGATCACCGCGTTGTCGCCCATCGAAACCAAAACCACGGCGCTCGCGATAGAACTCATTGTAGCCGTCGCGTCGTCGATAGCCGTCACGATCCCCGCGTCCGCCGTCCCGATCGTCGAAGCGGTCACCGCGCCGGCCAAAGCCGCCGCCGATCTCGAAGCGCGGCCGGGCGAGCGCGAAGAACCGTCGCTTCTGGCTGTCGTTCAGACTTTGCCACAGCGGCCCGAGCGCATCGGCAAAAGTCTTGAGTGCGTTGCCGCGACGCGTAAGGGCGTCGGCGCGGCGCTCTAATTGCGCGACCAGATCGTTGGTCGGCGGTGACCGCGCCGCCCGGGCCTGCGACCGCAGGTTCAACATATCTCGATAGGCTTTCTCTACCGCGGGCCACATTTTCTCCTGGTCCGGCGTCAACTGCAGTCCCGAATGCAGCGCCGCGATCCGCGCATCGAGAAAAGCACTGGCGTCACCACGTGAAGCTGCCGCCCTGTCTTGCGGCCCGCCGTTCGAAGGTGCCTGTGCATAAACGCTGGAGGTGCTCGCGAGTATCAGCGTCGCTGCCCCGATCAATAAGCGCTTCCACATGTCAGATGCTCCCGATTTTCACATTGTCCGAAGTAGGAAGCCGCGGAGGCAAAACTTCAAGTTAATCCTTCTTAATCATCGCCGGTTCGCCGCTTCAGACCGTCGGGCCCCCGCTCGCATCGGCGCTCGACCGTTAACCCGCCATAAACCAAGCACCCGGCAAAACTTGCCAGGGTCTCGAACGGGACAAGCATGGCAGAGGCAAAGACCGCGGGCGTGGCCGCCCTGTGGACGCCGCGTCTCATTGAAATCGGCGCGCTGCTGCGTCGCGGCGATCTTGCGCTTGCCGTCGGCGTGGTGACGATCCTCGTCCTTCTGATTCTGCCGCTGCCGCCGCTGCTGCTCGATTTCGCGCTCGCCATCTCGGTCGTGCTCTCGGTGCTGATCCTGATGACGGCGCTGTTCATTCATGCGCCGCTCGAATTTTCGGCGTTCCCGACAGTGCTGTTGATTTCGACGATGTTGCGCCTGTCGCTCAATCTTGCTTCGACGCGCCTCATCCTGGCTCACGGCCATGAAGGGCCGGGCGCGGCCGGACATGTGATCCAGGCGTTCGGCAACTTCGTCATGGGTGGCAATTTCGTCATCGGCATCATCGTCTTCACGATGCTGGTGATCGTGAATTTCGTCGTGATCACCAAAGGGTCGGGCCGCATCGCCGAAGTCGCGGCCCGCTTCAATCTCGACGCCATGCCTGGCAAGCAGATGGCGATCGACGCCGATCTGTCCGCTGGGTTGATCGATGAAAAGGACGCGCGGCGGCGCCGCAAGCAGCTCGAAGATGAGAGCGCGTTCTTCGGCGCCATGGACGGCGCTTCGAAGTTTGTCCGCGGCGACGCCATTGCCGGCCTGCTGGTCGTTTTCATCAACATCATCGGCGGCATGATCATCGGTATCGCGCAGCAGGGGATCACCTTCGCCCAGGCCGCCGGCAGCTACACCGTGCTCACCGTCGGCGACGGCCTCGTGACACAGGTGCCGGCGCTGATCGTTTCCACCGCGGCCGGTCTCCTGGTTTCGAAAGCGGGTCTCGGCGAATCCGCCGACCGCGCATTGCTGCGGCAATTGTCGAGCTATCCGAAGGCGCTCGGCATGTCCGGTGCCGTCATGGGGGTAATGGCGCTGCTGCCCGGAATCCCGGTTCTGCCGTTCCTGCTGCTCGGCGCCGGGGCCGGCGCGCTCGCCTGGATGATGGAGACGCGCAGCAAGGCCGCCGAAGTCGCCGCCAAGACGCCACCCGAGACGAAGCCCGCCGAAGAGCCGATCTCAACCGCGCTCAAGATCGACGATCTCAAGATCGAGCTCGGCTACGCCCTGTTGCCGCTCGTCAATGCGCCGAACGGCGGCGATCGGTTGACTGAACAGATCAAGGCGTTGCGCCGTTCGCTCGCGGGCGAGCTCGGCTGCGTCATGCCGGCGGTGCGCATCCTGGACAATGTTCAGCTCGAGCCGAACGCCTATGTCATCCGAATCAAGGAGGTCGAAGCCGGGGCCGGGAAAATATGGCCCGGTCAGTTCATGGTGATGGATGCGGCGGGCGGCCAGGTGCAGCTTCCCGGCGTGCACACCACCGAGCCCACCTTCGGCTTGCCGGCCACCTGGGTCGAGGCCTCGCTGAAGGAAGAAGCGGCGATCAAGGGCTATACGGTGGTCGACGCAGCAACCGTGCTGGCGACCCATCTCACCGAAACCCTCAAGGCGAACGTGGCGGAACTACTCTCCTATGCCGAAGTGAACAAGCTCATCAAGGAACTGCCCAAGGAACAAGGCGACCTTGTCAAAGACATCGTGCCGAGCCAGATCACCATCACCGGCATCCAGCGCGTGCTGCAGATGCTGCTCGCGGAGCGCATCTCGATCCGCGACCTCGCCACCATCCTCGAAGGCATTGCCGACGGGCTCAGCTTTACGCGCAACCACGCGGCGCTCGCCGAGCATGTCCGCGCGAGACTCGCCCGGCAAATCTGCGCGCAGCATTCCACCGCCGCGGGATTTCTGCCATTGATTTCGCTGTCGCCGCGATGGGAACAGGCGTTTGCCGAATCGATCGTCGGTCAAGGCGACGATCGCCACCTCACGATGGCTCCGTCACGGCTTTCGGAGTTCATTGCGCTGGTGCGCGAGCGCTTCGAAGAAGCTGCGCGCAATGGCGAACAGCCGGTCCTCGTGACATCGCCCGGAGTGCGCACCTTCGTCCGCTCGATCGTCGAGCGGTTCCGCTCGCAGACCACCGTGCTGTCGCAGTCGGAAATTCATCCGCGCGCCCGGTTGCGCACGCTGGGCAGCATCTAGCGCGGGATCCCGAAAAGGTGCAGATTTTTTCGGCAAAGATCACGCGCAGAATCCCCGCGCATCCGTCGTCGAGCGCAGTCCGCGACGGATGCGCAAAAGAGAAACCGAGCGCGAAGAACGCATCCCGCTGACGGCACCTGCGAAACAACTGCTTCAATTCTTGATGGGAAGCGGCGGCCTGGCGCGGCGAACTGCAATGGAACGATGAAGTTATTTTCGCAGGCACCTGAGCGCACCCGACGATTGTACCATCGCCTCGCCCCTGTTAGCTTGCCGCCACCCGCCTTTGGCCGCATCACGCCAGTCTGCGAGGTTTAGCGTTGCGCTCCGCCCGACTGCTTTCCGTTATCGCCATCTCGATGCTCGTGGCTGCTTGCGGCCGAGGTCCGCCGGGACCGAAAGGCGATGCAGGACCTCCGGGACAACCCGGGGTCGCCGGCAGCGAGGGACGTCAAGGTCCGGCCGGGGCGCCCGGCCCCGACGGACCTCCGGGACCGCCGGGACCTGCTGGCGCCGCATCACAGATGCGCGTCGTGCGGGTCAATTGCGCGCAACAATCCTGCCAGGCCGCCTGCGCAGTCGACGAGATACTGATCACCGCCTATTGCGGACCGGCGCGACGAAGCCCGACGATCCTGAACGAGCGTGCGGTTTCCTGCGGCGCAGTCGCAAGCGCTGCTAATAATCCGTTGGTGGCGGTCTGCCTGCGTACCGAGGAGCAGCAGCGGTAGACTTGATTGACCAGGCTACGCGACAGGCGTCAGTGCTCCAGCAGTTCGGCGACGGCCTTGATCCGGTTACGCGAATATTTGGGCAGGCCCGCGCTGATCGAATTGCCGGTATTGAAGGAACTGTTCCCGGCCAGTACCTGGGCCGGTACCAAGTTGCGCAACACCGGGACCTTTTCGAATTCCTTTTTCTTTTCGAACAGCTCGCTATCGACAGCCAGAGCAACGAAGGTGGTCGCGATCGACGTTTTGGGGTCGGAGGGATTCGGCTGCAGCACGGCAAGGAACTTGCCGAACTGCATGATTTGATTGACGTTGAAGATATCCTGCTCGATCACGCCGACGATCGGTGTCGGAATCCCAGTCGCCTCGGTGAGCGCTGCCTGGTCAAAGTCGCCGGGGCCGAGCAGGCGCAGCTCACTTTGGAATTCCATGAAGTCGGCGATCTTCTTGTTTTCCCTGATCTTGTTGATGAGGGCGATCCCGAGCGGCAACCGGCCCTCGAGCCTGTAGTTGGACTGAATGCAGATGACCTTGACGCCCCCCTCGCACCAAGCCCGATCGGGATTGTGATTGGGGGATTTCGGGTCCTTGTTCGGAATGGCGTCCGCCGACGCGATCTGCCGATGCTTGATCGCGGGATCGAGCTTTTCGATCACCGGCAGCGCGACCATGCGTGCCAGATCGACCGATGCGGCGGGCTTGGGAACCTGAAAACGCGCTTCCGCCACATAGACGTGGAGTCTTCGTTTGCGCAGCTTGCCGCCCGCGGTCGGGTCGGCGACCATCGGCTCCTCATAGGACGGGTAAAGGCTCAGCAGTCGCTTCTGCAATGGCCGCGCATGTTCCCAATCGGAGAAATGGATGAGGCCGGTCGCCGTGTCCACGAGCTCGTCATTGCGGTGGTCGGTAAAGAGGATGATGTGAGGCGCCAAGGCGCCAAGTGCCAACGCCGAGACATCCTTCATTTGGAAGTCCTGCGCGGCGGCAAGGCCGGGTGCCGCCATCATACCCAATGCCAAGGCAAGGCAATGAAGTTTCATCGATGAACGACTCCCCGTCGCGAGGCCGCTCGCGTTTCACATCAATCCCGCTGGCGGTCACGCCACGGTACGTCAGGATCGTAGCGGCGCAGCGGTACCCAGCGCCGCTCTTCGGAATAATTCGGGCGCGCTTCGCCGTAATAACCGCCATTCGGCACGGCGGCGGGCGGATAAACCGGCCGCTGCGCCTGCGATTGCGGCGTTCCGTAGTAGTAGCCGCCGCTTGACGGATAGACCGGGCGCTGCACTTGCGGCAGGGCATAATACCCGCCGCCATTGGCGCTTGACGTGGGATAGTTCGGTCGCACCTGCGCCTGGGGCGGCCGGAACAGGCCGCCGAACAGGCCCCCGCCCTGGAAGAAGCCGCCGCCATAAGCCGGCCGGGTGCCGCGCCCGCGCGGCTCGCGGGTGACGACGTCGTCATCATCCGCATCGCCTGACGAGGCGGCTTCATCCGCGGAAACCAACGTATATTGCGTTTCTTCCAGCCGGCCATTCCTGAGCCGGAAATATTCGGTGAAGCCCTGCGGGTTGCGTCCCGCCAACAGATTGCCGGTCCGCAAGTTGATCGGCAGCGCCACGAGTTCCTTGGTCGCCTCCGGCGAGGGCGGGGCGAGCGGCGTCTTCGGCGCGTAATTCGCCCACACCGAATCGATAATCGGAATGAAGATCGGCAGCGCCACCTGGGCACCGGTCTGTCCCTCGCCGAGCGTGCGTCGCTTGCCTTCCGAATTGTCGTAGCCGACCCACACGCCGACCGTCACGTCATTGGTGAAGCCAATGAACCAGGCGTCATTCTGGTCCTCGCTGGTGCCGGTCTTGCCCCCGACATAAGGGGCGAGTTGCCCGATCGCGTGCGCGGTCCCGCGCGCCACCACGCCCTGCAACATGGTCCGCAGCTGGAAGAAGGCAGGCCGGTCGCCGGCGGCCAGCCATTTCAGATCCGGAACGTGCGTGTAAACGGTCCGCCCGTTCTGCTCGATCGACGCGATGCTGTAAGGCGTCGGCCGGTGACCCTCTGACGACATGGAAGCATAAAACCCGGCAAGGTCGATGAGGCGGGCCGGCTGGGCGCCGAGCACGAAAGGATAATAGGCAACGCAGTCCCGATAAATCTGGGCGTCGAGCGTCAGCTCACACACACGCGCAAGGCTTTGGCTGGGTTCGGTTTCGATGCCGCCGTCGAGCAGGTGGGCGGTGACGAGGTTCTTTGAATTCTCAAGTCCCCGTCGCAAGGTCGTGATGCCGCCACCGGTGCCGTCATAATTTTTCGGCGACCAGTAATCCCTCTCGCGAACCCGCGCCGAACGATCGATCGGCGGCAGGGTCAGCCGCTCGTCCTTGACGAGGGTGTTGGGCTGGAGACCGCTGCGCAGGGCTGCAAGATAGGTGAATGGTTTGAGCGTGGAACCGGGCTGGCGCTGCGTCTGCGTCACGCGATTGAGCTGGCTCAGCGGATAGGAAAATCCACCGACCATTGCGAGAATGCCGCCCGTCTTGTTGTCGAGGATGACGACTGCACCCTCGACGGTGGGACGCACTCGAAGCTCGGCTCGCGCCTGCCGCGACTTGGCATTGCTCACCTTGACGAAGACGACATCATAGAGACGGAGCCCTCGGCGCACCGCACTGCCGGCTCCGTTGAGAGGCAGCACAGTCCCGTCGGCGAGGCCGACCCTGATGCCGCGATCGCCGCCGGTCGAAAGCACAATCGCGGTCGTCCAGTGCACATCATAAAGAGGAAGGTGAGCGGCCGCGAGCGCCCGCTGCCAGGCGGGCTTGGGACCTTCGGACTTGACCTCGGCCTTCGCTTTACCTGCGCCCGCCGTCCTCGGCGCCGGGGCCTGGGAGGGCTTGACCTCGGAGGTCGGATCGGCCGGCGTCGTCATGATGGCTGCGGCAGCGCCGAGCGCCGCACCGTCCTCGATCCGGCGAACCGCGTCCGCGAGATTTGCTTCCGCTCCGTGCCATTCGGTGCGGCCGGTGTGCATCTCGTACTGGGCAAGACCTTCCTGCAAAGCTTCCTCGGCCACGCGCTGAAGGTCGGGCCGCAGCGTCGTATGAACGGTGGAGGCGGCGGAGGTCAGCGGACCCACGCTCGGCAACGAGCGCGCTTCGCGCGTGACATTGTCGAGAAAGTAGTAGCCGGAATCGCGCTGCTGCGGCCTTTCATAAGCGATCATCGGCGGCAGCGTGACCTTGTTCGGGTCAAGGTTGCCGGCGTCGCCATCTTCCTGCAACCGTGCCACCACATAGGAAAGCCGCTCCTGGGCCCGCTCGGGGTGACGATCGGGACTGTAATAGGTCGGCCCTTTGGGCATTCCGGCGAGCATTGCGGCTTCCTGCAGCGTCAGTGCGGAAGCCGACTTGCCGAAGTAATTGCGTGCCGCGAGCTCGATCCCGTAGGAGCCACGGCCCAGATAAATCGAATTGAGGTAAAGCTCGAGAATCTCCTGCTTCGTCAAGACCTGTTCCAGGCGCGTTGCGAGAATCATCTCCCGCATCTTGCGCTCATAAGTCACGTCGTCGCCGACCAACAGGTTTTTCACGACTTGCTGCGTGATGGTCGAGCCGCCTTGCGGCCGGCCGGAGCGGGCGAGGTTGGCGACCATGGCGCGCACGAGACCGCGCTCGTCGACGCCCTTGTGCTCGTAAAAGCGCTTGTCCTCAGCGGCGATAAAGGCCTTCTGGACGTTGCAGCGGAATATCCTTGAGATCGACCCATACGCGGCGGGCGCTGTCGGTGAGTTCGGAAAACACGGACCCGCGGGCATCGAGGACCGCGCCAACAACGGTATTGCGGGCACCTTTGAGGCGCGCCGGATCCGGCAAGTCGGCAACGCCCGCATTGTAGAATGAGATCACCGCGCCGAGATCGACCGGCGAATTGGGCACGTCCTCATTCTTGCAGAACTGCTTGTAGACCGTCAGCAGGCTGTCGAACTTCAATCCGTGCAAGACTTCGATGTCGGCGGAGGATGCAATGTCGGGATCCTCGAGCGCCGTCTTCATGAGGTCATCGAGGTCGATCGATTCCACATCGAAGGCCTGCCGGATGTGGGCGCAGCCGTCGCGCAAAATCTGCGTCACGGCGGCCTGATCGGTGGTAGGGTCGAAATGGGTCCTGACCGCGTCCGGACGCGTCGTCACTTGGCTGAGGGCGAGGAATGCAGCCAAAATCTTGATCAGGATCGTGTCCATGAAAGGTCCGTTCTCAGCCCACTGCCGTTGTTGCGTTCGCGCAACCTGACGGCTTTTTTAGGGTCTCGGGGGTTTGCAGACGCAAGGCAGCGGGCTGCGCCGCCACGGCTGCAAGTTAGTCGAGTTGCCGGTCTGGCCCATGGTCCGCGCGATAGTCGAAGCGAAGCGACATTAGCACACAAAAAACAATATTTCTTGACCTTTGGTTTGCCTCGCGACCTCGCAGGTTCACTTGGATCCCGCCGTGCCACCCCGTTCCGCGCGCGACTGATCCAAAGCCGTCGGCGCCCCGCTGCGCTGCAGGTACCTCCAATCCGCGCGATGGCGCCGCGTTCCATCTCCCAATCGATTTTTGTAGCTTGGACCCGGGTGTCGGGCCGCGACCAACCGCCAGCGCCCGAGAAATCAGCTTTCTCTTTTGGCGTCCGGCGGATAGGTGTGCACTCTGCCGTGAGGATCGGTGACCCGGTAATGCTGTTCACCGTTCTCTTCCTCGGCGAAGGCGATATAACTCGGGCCGATCGGGACCTTACCGGCGCCCGCCGGGATGTCGAGCATGTAGGCTGGCTGGCACAGTCCGGAAAGGCGCGCGTGCAAACGACGAACGAGGTCTTGCCCTTCCGCGACAGAAACACGCAGGTGCGATGTACCCGGCGCAAGGTCGGGATGGTGCAGGTAATAGGGTTTCACCCGACACTCGACAAAGGCTCGCATCAGCGCCGCGAGCGTCTCCACATCGTTATTGATTCCCTTGAGCAGCACCGATTGACTCACCATCGGAATGCCGGCGTCGACAATTCGGCTGCACGCCTCGCGCGCGGCGACGGACAGTTCACGGGGATGGTTGGCGTGGAGCGCGACATAAGTGGTGGCTGCGGTCGCTCGCAAAGCCGCAATCATCGCCGGGTTGATACGCTCCGGCGCCACCGCGGGGATTCGGGTGTGGATGCGAATGACCTTGACATGCGCGATGTCCGCGAGCGCGCGAATGATCGGCGCGAGCTTCGCCGGATCAAGCACCAGTGGGTCGCCCCCAGTGAGAATGACTTCCCAGATTTCGCGATGACGGCGAATATACCCGTAGGCCCGCTCTCGCATGTCCGCGGTCAGGCTGCCGCGCCCGCGCGGCCCGACCATCTCGCGGCGGAAGCAGAACCGGCAATACACCGGACAACTGTGCATCAACTTGAGGAGCACCCGGTCGGGACAGCGATGCACGATTCCTTCCACCGGGCTGGCGGCATCGTC
This sequence comes from uncultured Alphaproteobacteria bacterium, assembly GCA_963844635.1. Lineage (GTDB taxonomy): Bacteria > Pseudomonadota > Alphaproteobacteria > Rhizobiales > Xanthobacteraceae > JAJPKK01. Next base: position 327,876 of record CAWJPD010000001.1, on the reverse strand, counting down.
CCCGATCGGATCGGCGCGCTCGTCTGGACGAGCCACGAGTTCCGCTACGTCAGGTACGAACTGGCGCGCGATCGGGTCTTCGGGATCGGTGGGGTCGATCAGTGCTGCCATCGCGGGCGTGATCGCGACCGCGTAACGCGCGGCAACCGCTTCCAGCGCCTTATGATCCCTCGACGGCCCGGATGGCCTCGGCGGTGAAGGCAGCAACCCGGCCTCCGTCAATTGCGCGATGCTGCGCAGCGTCTTCAACGGTCGCGCCCGCGGCCGCGGCCGCGGTGTCTTTGCCGAGGTTACCGAGCGCATGAATCGCTGCTCTCTCGGTACGCGCTCGGCCGTATTTGCGGGAGTTGCGCCGGCGGCGCCCACATCACCTCATCGATGCGGGAAGCGCCGCTCGCCAGCATCACGAGCCGGTCAAAGCCGAGCGCGCAGCCGCTCGCCGGCGGCATCAGCGCAAGCGCGGCGAGAAAGTCCTCATCGAGAGGATAGCGCTCGCCATAAAGTTGCTCTTTCCTATCCATTTCCGCCGCGAGGCGCCGGCGCTGCTCGACCGGATCGCGAAGTTCGCCAAAGCCATTGGCGAGCTCGACGCCGCAAATGAACATCTCGAACCTTTCGGCAATACGCGGATCCCCGGGCTTTGGCCGCGCAAGCGCCGCTTCCGCGGCGGGATACTCGGTCAGCAATGTGGGGCGGCCATTGCCGAGCTGCGGCTCGATTCGCTCGACCAGGATGCGGCTGAAGATGTCGCTCCAGCTGTCGTCGGCCGCAAGCCTTATCCCGGTGCTACGCGCCCCGCGCGCCAGGAGGTCGCGATCCGGCATCTCCGCAATGGTGGCCAAGAGATCAATACCGGCGAAGCGCGCAAAAGCATCTGCCACGGTGAGCCGCTCAGGCGCCGCCATCGGATCGGCGCTGCGGCCCCGAAAGGAGAACCGCATCGCACCGGTGGCCGCTGCTGCCGCCGCAACCAGCGCGGTGCAATCCTGCATCACGGCCCCATATGGCTCCTCGACGCGATACCATTCCAGCAATGTGAATTCCGGCGCGTGGAGCAGCCCCTGCTCGCGGTTGCGGAACACGCGGGCAAGCTCGAATATCCTCCTCTCGCCTGCCGCCAGCAGCTTCTTGCAGGTAAATTCGGGCGATGTCCGCAGGTAGGTCCGTGCCGCGGCACCGCCCGGTGACATTTGTTCGGTGGCAAAAGCATGCAGATGGGTCTCATTGCCGGGGGAGGCTTGCAGAACACCGGTTTCCACCTCGGTGAAATCGCGCTCCTCGAAATAGGCCCGCGCGGCCGAGACGACGCGCCGCCGCGCCCTCAGCAATGGCTGGCGATCCGCATGCCGGTCGGGTGCCCACCATGGCGCATCGGTCCGCATGACGTCAGGCGTCAAAGCGAGGCTGCGGGTTGCGACAACTGCGTTGGCGCGGCGCGACGGCGAAAGTGCTGGCGTGCGAAAGCAGGATCGCTATGGTGCGGCCCGCCAATTCCGGTCGCTCCGTCCCGCGCGGCTGTGGGCCGGTCGCGACGCCCGCGTTGTCCGTCCCGCCGCTTCGGCCCGACGGCACAGCGCATGATCGATTGAGGAAACTCGGCGTGAAGGTCATCGCAAGCTCGCTTCGAAAAGGCAACATCGTCGAACTCGACGATAAGCTCTATGTCATTCTGACCGCAGAAAACATCCACCCTGGCAAAGGCACGCCGGTCACCCAGCTCGACATGCGGCGGCTCAGCGACGGAGTGAAATCCTCCCTGCGCTTCAAGACCACCGACCAGGTCGAACGCGCCCACGTGGAGGACCGCGAGTTCCAGTACCTCTACCAGGATGGCGACGGTTTCCACTTCATGAACATGGAGAACTACGAGCAGATCGGGGTGGGTGAGGACATTATTGGCGAGCAGGCGGGCTACCTGCAACCGGAGATGAAAGTAAGGCTCAGCATGCATGAAGGAACGCCGATCGGCATCGAATTGCCGCCTCGCGTCGCGCTTGAAGTGGTGGACACGGAACCCGTCACCAAGGGGCAGACCGCGGCCTCCTCCTACAAGCCCGCCATGCTTTCGAATGGAATGCGGACCAGCGTTCCTCCCCACATCGCCACCGGGACCCGCATCGTCGTGTCGACCCTCGACGGTTCCTATGTGGAGCGGGCGAAGGACTGACTGCGCGGCGATAGGTAGCCGCCAGGTGCGTTCGATGCACGAACGTTCGCTTTCCAGCGCAGCGGCGTCTTTGCCCATTCACCTCTTCCGAATGTGACATTCCCGACCGGTGACCGGGCGCGCCCTGCTGGCGAACCGGCACGCCTCGTTTCCGGTATGGCGGATGCGGTGTTGATCGTGAACGCTGGCTTCCAGGTCCCAATCCGTTCAGCTCGCGCTTGAGTTGAGCAGATGTCGCTCTGTGCACGTCGCATTCGAGATCGGCGGAAACGATGGTGGTACCATAGGAACGGATTCGTCCTGCCGTTGTTTTGATTACCAGTCAGCTCTCCAACCAAGGGGATTTCAATGCTCAGGAAACTCGCTGTCGCACTTGTTGCAACCGGCCTTGTCGGCGCCGTCGCAGTGTCGACCAACGCCTACGCGAGAGGAGCTCACGTCAGCGTCGGCCATGGATCAAACATGATGGCCCGCGGCAATTTTGCGCCCAGCATGCGCAATTTTGGAAACAGCTATGGCGCCGTTGCTCCTGGCCAGCGCTATGGGTTCCGTGGCCGTCGCGGCTTTGGTGGATTCTATGGCGGCTTTGGATGGAACTATCCCTATTATGCTTCCGCCTGCGACCCCTATAACAACTACTACTACCAGCCGTATGGCGCTTGCACCTACGGATATGGCTGGGGCTACTACTGACGTGCTCTGATCCCGGTGGCACGAGGCCTTGGACGGCTCCAAGGCTGCTGAGACGAAAAGACCCTCCGAAAGGAGGGTCTCTTTTTGCATTCAACCCATGTCGCTACGCACCGCCGCGCAGCCATTCCCTTGGGGTCAGAATTCGGAGGCGACCCCGCCTAGGCCCATCACATGGGCGAGCGACTTCACCTCGCGCTTTTGGTCGTCATTGAGACGCATGATCAATGGAATGGCGGCGTATTTGAGCTGTTGCACCTCGGCACTGTCCGGATCGATATAGGCCATCAGTCCACTGCGCTGACGGCCGGAGTTGGCGACATCGGTGTTCTTCGGCTGGCGGCGCGCCGCGGTCGCCGTCTTGTAGGCAATCCTACGAAGCGCGGTTTCAACCGCCGGCCACATCTGCTCCTGATCGGGTGTCAGCTTGAGCCGCTTCTTGATGCTGGCGATCTGGGCGTCGTTCAGAATATTGTCGAATTTCGCGGCGACGTGGTGGCGCGCGGCGGCATCGAGCGTCGCCGCGGCAGCGGGAGGGGCCGATGGTGTCGCGGCAGCTACGACGGTCGTACGCTCCGCCGCAGGGGCCGGGGTGGGCGCCGATGATGTTGCAGCAGCGACGACGGTCGCAGGCGTGCGCTCCGGCGTAGCGGCCGGGGTCGGCGCCGATGATGTTGCGGCAGCAACGACGGTCACAGGCGTGCGCTCCGGCGCGGCGGCCGGGCCCGCGGTTTCGGCGATTCGCACGGACGCGGTCCCGGCAAGGTTCGCGAGGGTTGCGCCCGGATAGGCAAAGCTGGGGCTGAACAGCGTCATCTGCTCGACCGGCAACATATTCATCGCATCGGCCATGACCATGCCGCGGGCGGGCTGCGTCATTTCTCCCCCCGCTGCGGAGGCGACGGCGCCATCCCACGTAAACCGTTGCGCGACAACGGTCGCCGGCGATGCCGCCTCGGGATCATCGTCTTTTCCCATCAACTCGGAGCGCCAAGCCGCCTCACGCAATGTCTCGTCGACAAGCGACTGGCCGCTCAATCCCTCCGCCTGCAACACATGGGGTCCAATGCCGGTGGCCAGACCGGCCAGTCCGGCCAAACCGACCACTGCGGCCCCCGACACAACCAGGCCCACAACTGCAAAAACGCTGGAACCAACGCGACTGCGCCTCATCTCGGCTCCCCCCGAACTCGACCCGTGGCGATATTCTTCGCAATCAGCGTTTAATTAAGGCTAACGAAAGCCAAAAATCTGGCCCCGACGGGTTGGTTTTGGGTCGTTGACGACGCCGCGAGACAGGCCCATGGCAGCGCTCGCAAGGCACCGGAATGCCGCGATTGCGCCTTGAAAAATCTTTATCTGACAACCATTTAATAACGATCACTTTCGACTGTACGGCGTCCCGTTTTTCTGTCACAGCAGGCTAGGCTGCTCCTCGCGACGAATTGGAAAATCTTCTTCATGGCTGAACCCGCCCGCAAACCCGAGGCGTCGGACTACGGCGCTGATTCGATCCAGGTCCTCAAGGGCCTCGATGCGGTGCGCAAGCGCCCGGGAATGTACATCGGCGACACCGATGACGGGTCCGGCCTCCATCACATGGTCTACGAGGTCGTCGACAATGCCATCGACGAGGCGCTCGCCGGCTATGCCAAAGAGGTCACCGTCACCCTCAATCCCGACGGCTCCTGCACCGTACGCGATGACGGCCGCGGCATTCCGACCGACATGCACAGCGAGGGTGTGTCGGCCGCGGAAGTTATCATGACGCAGCTGCATGCCGGCGGCAAATTCAACCAGAACTCCTACAAGATCTCCGGTGGCCTGCACGGCGTCGGCGTGTCCGTCGTCAATGCGCTGTCGTGCTCGCTCAAGCTGACGATCTGGCGCGACGGGCGCGAGCATACGATGGAGTTTCGCGACGGCGACGCAGTCGCCCCGCTCGCCGTGACCGGCCTTGCCTTCGATCGCCGCGGCACCGAGGTGACCTTCCTGCCCTCGAAGCGCACCTTCACGATGACGGAATTCGACTGGGCGACGCTGGAACATCGCCTGCGCGAACTCGCCTTCTTGAATTCCGGCGTGCGTATCGTGCTGTCCGACCGCCGCCATGCGGTCGAGAAGCGCGAGGAGATGGTCTATGAGGGCGGCGTCGAGGCTTTCGTAAAATACCTCGACCGCAACAAGACACCGCTGGTGGCGAAGCCCATCGTCGTCAAGGCGGAGCGCGACGGGCTTGGCGTCGAATGCGCCCTGTGTTGGAACGACGGCTATCACGAAACCGTCCTGTGCTTCACCAACAACATCCCGCAGCGGGATGGCGGCACACATCTGGCCGGGTTCCGCGGCGCACTTACCCGTCAGGTGACGGGCTATGCCGAGCAGGGCGGCGTCGCCAAAAAGGAAAAGGTCTCGCTTACCGGGGACGATTGCCGGGAGGGCCTCACCGCCGTTCTCTCCGTCAAGGTGCCGGACCCGAAATTCTCGTCTCAGACCAAGGACAAGCTCGTCTCATCCGAGGTGCGCCCGGTGGTCGAGGGCATTTTGAATGATGCGCTTGCGGCTTGGTTCGAGGAACATCCGGGAGAGGCCAAGACCATTGTCGGCAAGGTGATCCAGGCCGCCGCCGCGCGCGAAGCCGCCCGCAAGGCGCGCGAGATGACGCGCAAGTCCGCGCTCGGCGTCGCCTCCCTCCCCGGCAAGCTCGCCGATTGCCAGGAGCGCGACCCGGCCAAATCCGAGCTGTTTCTCGTCGAGGGCGATTCGGCCGGCGGCAGCGCCAAACAGGGCCGCAACCGTGAGTTCCAGGCGGTGCTGCCGCTGCGTGGCAAGATCCTCAATGTCGAGCGCGTCCGCATGGACAAGATGCTATCGAGCCAGGAGATCGGCACGCTGATTACCGCGCTCGGGGCCGGCATCAGCGACGAGCTCAATCTCGACAAGCTGCGCTATCACAAGATCATCATCATGACGGACGCCGATGTCGACGGCGCCCATATCCGCACGCTGCTGCTCACTTTCTTCTACCGGCAAATGCCGCAGCTCATCGACCGTGGGCATCTCTTCATCGCGCAGCCGCCGCTCTACAAGGTGACGCGCGGCAAGTCCGAGCAATACCTCAAGGACGAGCGCGCGCTTGAGGACTATCTGATTTCCACCGGCCTCGATGAGGCGGTGTTGCGCGCGGCATCGGGCGCCGAGCGAGCCGGTTCAGATTTGTTGCGGCTCGTCGAAGCGGCGCGGATTATCCGCAACGTGTTGAACGGCCTGCACAGCCGTTATAACCGCAAGGTGGTCGAGCAGGCCGCAATCCTCGGCGTGCTCAATTCAGGCATTTTCGGCGATCCTGAGAAGGCGATGGCGGCAGCCCCCTATATTGCCCGCCGCCTCGATGCGCTTTCCGAGGAGACCGAACGCGGCTGGCAAGGCACGTTCTCCGAAGGCGAGGGTTTTCTGTTCGAGCGCACCGTGCGCGGCGTAAAGGATGTCGCCGTCATCGATCCCGCGTTGCTCGGCTCGACCGATGCGCGCCGGCTCGACGAGTTTGCGAGGCTCGCTGCAAGAGAACTATCCGCGTGTCGCGCAGTTGCGCCGCAAGGGCGAGGAAGTGGCGGTGCACGGTCCCGTCAGCCTGTTCGAGGCGGTCACCGCGATGGGACGGAAAGGCATCGCGCTGCAGCGCTACAAGGGTCTCGGCGAAATGAATCCCGGCCAGCTCTGGGAAACCACGCTTGACGTCAATGCGCGCTCGCTGATGCAAGTGAAGATCAAGGAGGTCGATGAGGCCGACGATATCTTCACCAAGCTGATGGGAGAACTGGTCGAGCCGCGGCGCGACTTCATTCAGGAGAATGCGCTCGCCGCCAGCGTCGATGTGTGAGTTTGCTCTGTCCGGCGGCGGAGTGAATTGTGGGCGCCGATCACCTCACGATGATGTGCCAGGTCCGTAGGGCGCAATAGGCGTAGCGCATTGCGCCATTGCCCTCAGTCACGCTCACCGAAATGGCCGTTTGGCGAAACATCGCCGGCCCAATCCTGCGGAACCACGTATCGTCACACGTCACGGCGAAGCGACGAATGCGGCCGCCGTTCGCACATGCGAATGGCGCAGTGCGCTACGCCTATTGCGCCCTACGGCACTGCTCGATGCGCGCTTTCGCCTGTGCTTCCACTCGCCGTCGCGGCTAGCGCATGATCCTGTAAAGTTGCAGACTTTTCGGACAATCATGCGCAAAATCAACGCGCATCCGTCGTCGAGCGCAGTCCGCGACGGGTGCGCAGAACATAATCGAGCGGGAGGCTACTCAACTGAACGCATCCCGCTCTAGCGCGAATCGATGTGTGAATGACGGACACTATCATACACTCAAGAACAAACGAAGAATGACGCATCCGCTCGGGGTCGGGCACGTTCGCTCGGATCTAGCTGTACAAAGGGTCAGTAGACACGCGCCCGCCAAGGATCATCATTTCAGTCCTGTTGCATACGATCAACTGAGCAGGACGAGACTGATGATGACCAAGAACCCTAATGTTCCCGTCTTCACGGCTATTGGCCTTGGACTGGTGTCGGCGCTTGCGTTTGCTCAAGGGGCCATCGCGCAACAAAATCCGGTCACGGCGATCGACATCGCGCTCGAACCCGACGGGAAGATGCTTCAGCACGCGATGACCGCTAACGCTCGTCTGCTGAAGTCTTTTCCGAAGGGCTTCGCTCTGGATGAGACGCACCATCCGCATATTTCCATATTGCAGCAGTTCGTCCGCACGGACGACCTTGACAAGGTCGTCGCGGCAGCGAACGCGGTCATGGCCAAAGAGAAACCGACGGCTTGGACGCTGAAGGCGTTCAAGTATTACTATATTCCGTCTCCGCCGATAGGCCTTGCGGGAATTGTAGTCGAACCGACCGAAGACCTGCACCGGCTGCAAGATGAACTCATCACAGCCGTTAAGCCTTACACCGTGAAGGTTGGGACCCCGGCGGCGTTTTTCAGCGACGAGGGCGGGCGCGATATTCAAGAAGACCTAATCGAGTACGTCGCCAATTTCGTCAGAATCGCGGCGGGCAAGCAATTCAATCCGCATGTGACGATCGGCGTCGGAACGGAAATCTATTTGAACGAGATGTTGGCGGAGCCATTCGCGTCGTTCACGTTCTCGGCGAACGGGGCGTCGGTCTATCAGCTTGGCAGCTTTGGCGCGGCTCGAAAGGAACTCAGAGCGTTGACGCTGAGGCCGTGAAGGTGGGGTGGGTGAAATCACACAGCTTATTTATGCGATCACGATTTCTTCTTCGATCGTTCGAACTGCGAGTTTTGAGTGGAGGCGAACATGAAACGTGACTCCGGTCTCAACCGTCGTGCGCTGCTTTCGACTTTGGGGGCGCTTCCGGCGCTGCCTGCGTTGCTCACCACGGCTGCCCGGGCGCAAGCCCCGACAACGGAACTGGCCTCGTGGAATGACGGCGCGGCCAAACAGGCGATCACCGACTTCGTTGGTCGCGTCACTCGGCAAAGCGGTGCAGACTTTGTGCCGCCGCCCGAGCGTATCGCGACGTTTGATAATGATGGAACGTTGTGGGTGGAACATCCGATGTATGTCCAACTTGCTTTCGGTCTCGATCGCGTGAAGGCATTGGCGCCCCTCCATCCGGAATGGAAGGACACGCAGCCCTTCAAGGCCGTGCTTGAAGGGGATATGAAAGCCCTCGCAGAATTCGGTGAACACGGGATGGCGGAACTGGTCATGGCAACCCACGCCGGCATGACCACCGAGGAATTCCAGAAAATCGTCATGGATTGGCTTGCGACAGCGCGCGACCCGAGGTTCAAGCGCCCTTACACTGAACTGTCATACCAGCCAATGATCGAATTGCTCGGTTATCTGCGTACCAACGGATTCAAGACCTTTATCGTCTCAGGGGGCGGCATCGAGTTCATGCGCCCATGGACAGAGCGGGTCTATGGAGTGCCGCCCGAGCAGGTTGTGGGATCCTCGATCAAGACCAAGTTCCAGATGCGCGACGGTAGGCCGGAACTGTTCCGTTTGCCGGAGGTGAATTTCATTGATGATGGGGCCGGCAAGCCGGTCGGGATTAATGAGTTTATCGGCCGCCGCCCGATCGCAGCATTCGGCAATTCCGACGGCGATCTCGAAATGCTGCAATGGACGACCATGACCGGCAGCGCCCGGCTCGGCTTGATTGTCCATCATACCGACGCGGAACGCGAATACGCCTACGATCGGAACACGCCCTTCGGCCGCCTCGACAAAGCCCTGGACGCCGCAGCGCTGAATAAATGGGTGGTGGTCGACATGAAGAACGACTGGAAGCGTATCTTTGAATTTGAGTAAGTATCAAACGAACGGAACGAGATTAGGTTAACGGGATATAAATCCGATCACCAAGCTCATTGAGCTTTCCCTGCCGCGCGCTCACGCGGGCATATCCGAAGAGCGGTTTCGCGAGCTTCTCTTTACGACTTGTCGATGACGAAGACCCTCATCGGCGCGCTGCCGGATCGCGGCAGCGGTTCTACCGAGAACTGTCACCCTCGGCGTCGGGGACTGACCCGGTAACGTCGCCGTTCTGCGCCTCGGTCTCGAGCGCATCGGGACTCTTGCGGCTACCGTCCGCTCGCGCCTTGAGCGAGGCGACCTCGCCATGGAGTTTTGCAAGCGATGATTCCATCGTGGCAAAGCCCGGCCCCTGCTTGCCGCCGGCCACGTCGCCGCCCGAGGGAGTGCCCGCGATGTGCCAGACACGGCTCGTACTGGCAGCACCGATGCTCGCGATCGCATAAGCAAATGCGATCACGACGAAAAAGATGGCGGTCTGGCGAGCAAGTCTGCGCAAAGCATTGCTCTTTCTAAGATACGCAACGACGCCCGTAACAGGCGCCATGTTTTGCTAACGCAAAGAAGTTTCCAAATCGTTAAGGAAAATTTTTAACGACCGAATTTGGGCAACCCCATGGCCTCACCACGCCCGCGGCATGACGGCCCTCAGGCCTTCCGGGGGTCCCGCAGGGCGGATGAGCGCCCGAGGCGATTACGAGCTCGCGATCAGCCAGCGGAGCCGTTGCCGAGATTTGAACTCTGTTTCCGGGACTTGCCCGAGCCTCCCTGCCTCTGTCGTGTGTTGCTGAAGGGATCCGTCTTCAGACGTGATCGTTACGGTGGACGCCGCATAGCGGACGCAGCGGGTACCTTCGCCAGTTTCTCGGCGACGGCTGCTTCCAACTCGCGAAGCAGCCAACAGCAGGACGGATTCAGTTCAAAGGATTCGCGGGTTGGTTCGACAAATGGGCCGGACATTGGCAATGGGCACATGCGTGCCTTATGGTCTCGTTCCGCGTGGCGTTTGGCGGAACGACATCGACTTGGCTCTGAATTTGCCTTCGACGCCGTGTCTGTTTTAATTCAGGTAAGCTAAGGGTCGCGTTCAATAAACAATGAAGGAGCGCTGCACCAGTGCTGCAGTTCCTGAGACTGGAAACCCCACGCCGCTTGCCCCGCCTGCCTTCCGGGTTGCGAATTTACGCAATTGGCGACGTGCACGGACGTGCCGATCTCCTCGAAGAGCTATTCAGCGCGATCGATAGGGACGTCACGAACCACCCCGTGGGCCAAATGATGCATGTTTTTCTCGGCGACTACATTGATCGCGGCCCGTCATCCCGGCAAGTCATCGATCTGGTCATCCAGCGCGGCCGAACGAACTCGGCGGTGATGCTCAAAGGCAACCACGAGTCCTATGTCATTGATTTCCTCCGAGATCCGGCCACGCTAAGCCAATGGTCCCAGTACGGCGGCATGCAGACCTTGATGTCTTATGGGCTTGCTCCCACGGTAAAGCCGTCGGATTACGAGCAGCGCGCACTCGCCGATAATTTTGCAATGGCGCTGATAGAACACGGCCACATCAGGTTCTTTGGCAGTCTCAGAACCTCTTTCACGTGCGGCGACGTCTTCTTCGCTCATGCTGGCGTAAAGCCGGGCGTGCCTCTGCAAGAACAGGCAGAAGAAGACCTTTTGCAGATCCGTGAGGATTTCCTGCTCTTCGAGGAGGATTTCGGCAAATTGATCGTGCACGGTCACACGCCGGTTCGTGATCCCGACTACCGCAACAATCGGATCAATATCGATACCGGCGCCTACGCCACAGGCAAATTGACCTGCCTGGTCCTTGAACGGAATCACGTTAGGACGCTCATGACTGACCGATGACGGAAGGTCGTAAGGTCGGAACGGCGCCAATTAAAGCCCATCAACTAATGTCACACCAAGAGGATATTTGTGATCGCCTCGCCATATGCTTCGTTAGACATTTACGCATCTTGCCTGTAGTCGTTGCTTGAAGTAGGATTAAATTCTCCAAAAGGAAACAGGTTTCCGCAAGGAACCATCAGACGCATGAGTGCATCGCACAGCAATGAAGTTCTTCGGGTCACAAGGAGGTGCAATAACGCAACACGAATAATGGGAATCAGCCAGAATTTTGCGTGGGCTGGTGAAAGTATTGGAACCCAGGCCACCGATCAGGTGGCGAGTACAAGGACCTCGAAATGCGAGTATCGACTACGTTGTTCAGTTCTGCCGAAAGTCCTGACCGCGCATCGCCCATACCGAAAACGGATAGCCGCGGATGTCTCCGTTGGACACCATTCGTGCGGCTTTGCCGCAGACCGTAGTGGGGATCGGCCTTGTGCTGACGATCGCATGGATTGGCCTGCTTGCTTGGCTGTCCTGGTCTTTGATCAATCGACTGTGACGGAATTTTTGGCCGGTAGTCCCACGTCTGCCTTCATCGTCATGAGAGAGGCTCACCACATCTTCGTTGGACGTGCGTATGGTGTTTCTCGTGAGCGTTTCAGTAACCCGTGTTAGGGGGTTCGTTGAGAAAGCGGCATGAAGTGCCGCTTGATTGTTTCGATCGCAGTCGGCACAAATAGCAAGCGCTTGGCTGCCAGCAGATAAAGCAGTGTCCTAGCAACGTTGCGGTACACGCAAAGCTCAGAGCGCAGTGAGGACAAGAATTCATGCAAGGCTCTATTATCTTGTACTACGCTGTTCTTTATAGTTCTTGTTTAGCACAAGCAGATGAGAATCGCACTCTTCGCCTGTTACCGTCTGTGGATGGCGGTTCTTGCTCCGATCACTGGCCCTCGGAACGGCCTCACTATGGTCCTTGCGCTTAAACGGCCGTGTGCCCTTGACTCCTAGAGGCTCGTACTCCGCAATCGTGTAAACTGCGCTGGCGATCGGTCCGCCGGATCGGCGCTGTTCGCAGCTATTATGATGCTGAGGTCATATTTTGGTCCTTTATCATCCACAATGACGTTACGCGAATCCGATGAGTGTGATCCATGACGGCGACCACATAGCTCAGGCATTATCGCGGGCTTCAAGCAAGGGTGCAGACCGGAGCGGACAAGATCGGCAGATCGGGAACAGGACTGTGCGTCGGGTTCCTACCGCGATCCGAGCCAAAAGGCGAATTCAGAGAACTGCTTGTCGGATTCCGCCGCTTCGTCGCTTTAACCGTAGTCAAATGGAGCTGCACGTGATTGGTAGCGTACCGTAGTCTTGGGAATGTCGAGCCGGCCCACATACATGCGCAACCTTTCCCCCCGCGAAGCACTCGGCGACGCGCCCGAATTGGCCGATGAACCTAGCAGACTCAGACGGTTGCGCGCGTCGATGTATGCGCTCGCGCTCACGCTTGGCTTGGCTGCTGCTTTGGTCCTGATCCCCGAGCTGATTGGCCCAGCACATGTGTCGTTTCCGTTATCGGGCACTGCAACACCACAAGCCGCTCGCGATCGTGCGAGGCTCGCAGCGAACCTTGCCTTATTCCGCGGCGACCTGTGGGGAAACTATGCCGCCGCCCTGGGCGAAGGGCTAACAAGCGACATTGCGGCAAACGCTTCGGCGGCAAGCAAATCAGTCGAAGCTGCAGGTTGGCCCGCCCGGCGCGCAGTCAGCTTGGCTCCGCATGATGCGGGAATGTGGCTGCTTATTGCCGCGCTAGAGGCGCGACTTGACTCTTCCAACCGAGGGGTCCAAGGACCGCTGAAGTTGTCCTACTACACCGGCGCTGCCGATCAGAACTTGATGGGATTGCGTCTGCGAGTGGCAACGCGTTCGCAGGCAATTTCCGACTCCAACATGCAATTGCTCGTCTCAGGGGACCTGCGCGCCATCGTCAGCTCCGCGCCAGCCCTAAAATCCGCTATCATTATGGCTTACCGCGATGCACTTGCGCCTGGACGACAGTTCATCGCCGATGCACTTGCCGACCTGGATCCGACTTTGTTGGAAACGGTCACTGCAAACTCCGTCGTACCCCGATAAGGTACTCGCCTCCTCGCGCGAAGCGCCGGCCTCAACTTCCACTATAGCGCTTGCGCGAGTTATTGAACTAACGCGCCGGCATAGATTACCTATAGCGAAAAGATGCTGAGAGAACGGCGCCGCTCGATTACGAGTGCCCATGGGACTCCTCTTGATTCTACCGCATCATCGCCCTAGTCCCAGCGCTGAAATGATCTCCGGTGTGAAAGCAAATGTTTCGTGATTAGATATTCCCGTTCCAGCTGAACTATCATTAAGCTCGTGCACCACAATGGCTCCAATGTCAGCATGATCGCAAAGTTCTCGCTGGGCTTGAATAAACCGCACTCGACTCTCAAGGGTTGCCGCTTTGATGCCGCGGAAGTCGCCGTTGCAGCCAAATTCACCATTCATAAGCTGAGAACGGGAGACGCCGTATCTATCAGCCCAATCCGTAACTTTCTTTATTTGCTTGGCCATATAAGTCTCGTCTTGCGGTGCGTCGAAATATGTGTCCAGCCCTTCCCTGTGTCGACCCTTTGTGAAATATGCGATCTTTGCCGTTCTCTCTCGATCGGAAAGGCTTTTGTCTGCTTCCATCGTGCGGGGCCGGCCCACCGACACCAGCGACAAAGGCTCGGCGGCGGGGTTCGCCGGTTGATGTCGATGGCCCCGACCGCCCGATGACCGGCCCGCGGCGCCGTCGCCGCCTTTTTAAGCGAACAGGATTGGCCCGGGTTCTCGAAATGTGAAAGGTAAAAGCTCTTTCGGCCCGGGGGGGCGATTCCCTGGTAACAGGAAAATTAACAGGGAATCCGCGGGAGGCGTTCGGCTGCCCCGCGCGAAGTAGTGTCCGCAAAAACAGCCAATTCGGCCGGCTTTGCAACTCGTCTGTCGGAGTGGGAACAGGGAAATTTGAGGTGCTGAACAGGGAAAAACTTTCGGCGATGCTGCGAATAGCGAAGGGGAAAGCGCGCACCCGTACCCAATGGGAAGGCGACCACAATCGATCATTACGATCGGCGCGGATCAGCCATAAGCCGCCACCGCTGCCCTACATTCTTCGATCCGATGGATTCTACCAATAGTTGAAGTGAGACAATACCTCAACGGCTACGCCACGCAGGGAGTTCTGGAGGGCTTGAATTATGTACTCCTAAGATATAGTTTCTTAGGGCACCCTAAGAAACATAAGATGCGAACCTTAACCCGCTGCGAGTTTCTAACGCTCCTGAACCTAACGAGCGGAGCCTTCGACCAGCTCCGACATGCCGGTTATGTCGCGCTTGCCTTCGGGACCCCCATGCCTGCGACTCCTGGCCGTTACCTCGACCTCGATCTTGTGGCCGTGGCCATCAACCTCGGACTTACACCCTCCCTCGGCCGCCCAGTTGCAACAGCCGTGGTGGGCGGGTTCTTCCAACAATGGGCCGCCGCTGTTGGTTATGCGGAGTTAGACACCTCACGCGATTTCTTCATGGCAGTTGGTGGGATCGGCTGGAACTCGGACAGGAGCGGCCAGGAGTTGACACTTGTAACTCATGGAACGCTGCACAAAATTGCTCAGGATTTCGATGGCCTAAAGGATGTTGCCGGATACGTGACGGTGAACGTCAGCCAAATTCTCCGACGATTGCGGAGGCGAGCGCGTTCAGCCGGCATCGATCTTTCCAGTCCCTTTTTCTTTGCACCCGACGATCCCCAATTCGCGGACATCCTCGCTCAGGTCACCCGGGAACGTGATGCACGGATCAAGCGGTTTCGGCATGACAAGAAAAAACGATCTCTCGCCAAGCTGGGAAGCCACCATCCCTCGATCGAAGCAATGGCCCGAGTAAAACATCTTCACTATCCGGTTCCGATCGGTGCGGTCGGATGACGATTGTAGTCGTTTGAGTACTCACAAATGCCAACACATCTCAGTGATCAAAACAGAAAAGCGCTCAACGAGCGAACCTTCTGGCACCCCCACATCGAAAGGAAGCTCCTAAACGAGCTGCATCCGTCCAAACGGAATGCACGCACGCATTCGGAGAAACAGCTGGGCAAGCTGATTGCGATCATCGGGCGATTTGGTTTCATCAATCCAATCGCGATTGACGAAAACAACAACATCATCGCGGGGCACCTTCAATTCCTGGCCGCTGGCCGATTGGGGATGACGGAAGTACCAGTCATTCAGATCACACATTTTAGCGAATCGGAAAAGCGAGTTTTTGCGTTGGCTGAAAACCGGATAGGTCTTGATGCCGGATGGGACCGAGAAATCCTGTCAGCCGAACTCGGCGAGCTCGCCGTGCTGTTGCCCGAAGAGGGGATTGAACTGACGACGACCGCTTTCGAGATAGCCGAGACAGAGCTAATCATCAACGACGCTCAGCCCCACTCTGCAAGGCAAACCGGTGAAAAGTCACTCGATAAGGCGAATTCAAGCATCAGCCGGGTCGGTGACGTGTGGATCCTCGGGCGCCATCGCCTGTATTGCGGTGAGGACGTTGCCTGCGCTGCGGCATATGTCGACGACGCGGTCCGGCGGTGGCAGCGGCTTTTCAGAAATGCTGCCATTTTGGAAGCAACCGGAGAGACGTTTGCCGCAGTTTCTACGGCACGTAGTCAGCCAAGTCCGAAGCGACACGTTCGCAACGCCCGTGGCGGTGGCGTCTAAATGGCCAACCCTCGGAAAGTTACCGGAACCTATGAAGTTGGCAAAGGGCGGCCACCCAAGGGGAGTCGCTGGCGACCCGGCCAAAGCGGAAACCCGAGCGGCCGACCTAAGGGGTCTAAAAGTAGCGCGACACTGGCGCGGGAGGAACTCAGCCGATCGGTGACCGCCATGGTAAGCGGCAAGCCACAGCGAATGAGCGTTGCAAGAATTGCGTGCCGCCGCCTGGGCGAAAAGGCAATGACAGGCGACTACAAGGCGCTCGGGTTCCTACTGGCGCTTGCTGACAATGTTGACCGGGTGGCCGCGGCAACGAAACCAACAACCGAAAAGGACCTTGCGATCATCGCCGACTTTTTGGCTCAACTCAATGACGAGCCAAGAAATGACAAGCAAGAAAAGGAACTGATCTGATGGCAGTGCGAAGGCGGGCTTAAGTCGCATGCAAACCTCGACGCGAGAAGTGCTGGACGCGATCTGTCGTACCGATCTTGTGAGTTTCGCCCGCCGCAGTTTTAATCAGCTCAATCAGAGCGAAAATTTTATTCCGAACTGGCACATAAGGGCGCTCGCTCATCACCTCGAACAGCTGCGTCGTGGCGAATTCACCAGGCTCATTATCAACCTGCCGCCACGATCGCTGAAGTCGCTCGTCACTTCGGTGGCGTTCCCTGCCTTTGTGCTCGGAAATGACCCTAGCGCGCGCATCATAGTTGTAAGTTATAACTCCGAGCTTGCAAAGATCCTATCTAATGCTTTCCGCACCGTCGTCGAGTCGGATTGGTATCAAGAAGTCTTTCCACTTTCGCGAATATCCCCATTCAAGAATACGGAGAAAGAAGTCGCGTTTACGAAGGGCGGGTTTCGACTAGCGACCTCCTTCGACGGGACCCTGACCGGAATCGGGGGCAATGTCATTATTATCGACGATCCCAACAAATCGATGGACGCTAAAGCGCGGCGCGATCATGTTAACCAGTCATTTTCTGAAACTGTTTTATCACAACTCGATGACAAACAGCATGGCGCCATTGTGGTGGTGAGCCAGCGCGTCCATATGTACGATCTCTCCGGTTATCTATTGAGCGCGCCCGAACAGTGGAGGCACCTGTGTGTTCCGGCGATTGCTGAACGCGATGAGGAAATCGCGATTGGCGATGGGCGATTTTACCTGCGCCGAGCGGGTGAGAGTTTTCACGAGGAAAGAGAACCTCGAAAGCTCCTGGATGACATGCGTGCGCTAATGGGAGCAAACGCGTTTTCCGCACAATACCAGCAGGCGCCGATGCCGCCAGGAGGCGCCATGATCAAGAGAAAGTGGGTGATCCCATACGACGAGCTGCCGCCAAGTAATGGGCTGCGTCGTATTGTCCAGAGTTGGGACACAGCTTCAAAGGATGGTTCGCACAATGACTGGTCTGTTGGCACGACCTGGTTGGTACAGGGCGGCAAATATTACCTGCTTCATGTTCTGCGCGATCACTACGACTATCCGATGCTCAAGGCGCGGGCGATCACCCATGCTCAATTCCACAAGGCGAGTCGAATTCTGATCGAGGACGCAGGAATAGGCACAGCGCTGATCACGGATTCCAACGGGCCGGATTTCCTGCGATCGGCGTGAAGCCCGTGCACAACAAGATCATCCGCATGGAGGTGCAGGCCAGCAAGTTCGAAAGTGGACTGGTGTTGTTTCCGAGGCATGCCCCATGGTTGCCCGACCTCGAAGCAGAGCTGTACGCATTTCCGTATAGTCGGCACGATGACCAAGTGGATTCAATTTCCCAATTACTTGCTGACGAGATCACCCGTTATGACCCTGGCGTCATAGCCGATGGAATGGCAAGATTACTTTCGGGTTTGTGGTGACGAATATCGAATAATCAATTTTCGGCGCCGTGTGCGGAGCTCGCATCATCCCGTGTCCGGTGATCGGGCCAAACTGGTTAGTCGACCGTGAATTATCCGCAACCTTTTGGCAGCAAAGACGAATCCGACCAATTCTAGTCCTGGAATTTGCCGGGTTTTGCGGTTTTCCGTCGGTTTCCTTGCAAAATGGAACGACAGGGATTCCCGCGAAATCGGGCGCTCTGATTCTCTGCTCGCACCAGCGCGAGCGGAGGGAAGCGATGCGGCCACGGGAACGGCGCGACACCGGCGAGCAGGATTTGTTTCGTTCGCGGCTGGATCAGATCATCAATCTGGGTCACCCGCTGGCGAAGCTCGCCCGCACGATCGACTGGAGATTTCTCGAACATCAATTCAGCGACGTGTACAGCGACGGTGTTGGCCGACCGCCGCTGCCCACCCGGTTAATGGCCGGCCTTGCCATCCTCAAACACACCTACAATCTCAGCGACGAGGCTGTCTGCGAACAATGGATCGAGAACCCGTATTATCGTAAGCGGCCTTTTATTCCCACCTTGTGACCGTCGGGGTGACCTGCAACATGCGATCCATCTTTCGCAGATCGGTTCGCACGAATGGTCGACCATAACGTAGACAGTTCGGAGCCGCGGAGAGGGATCGGACGTCGGCGCTGGAGCGCCGAGGTCAAGGGACGGATCGTAGCGGAATCCTTTGCGCCAGGCGCGGTCGCGGCAGAGGTGGCGCGCCGTCACGGCCTCTCGCCGCAGCATTTGTCTGCCTGGCGGAAGGCGGCGCGAGATGGCGCGCTGAGGTTGCCAGTTGAGACGGCACCGCTGTTCGTCCAAATGACAGAACAACGGCACGATGATGCGATGGCGGCAGCGGCTGCGGGCAGCCCGAGGGTGATCGCGTCCGAGAGTAACGGCTCTTCGTCAAGCCGCCAGGCGGCTGTGGCGTTCAGCAGCCCAGGCCCACGGCAAAAGTTCGTCGAGACGCGAGGCCGGCCACAGATTGACGAGCTTGGTGAGTACGTCGGTCAGGTAGGTTTGCGGATCGACGCCATTGAGCTTGCACGTCTCGATGAGCGAGGCGATGCAGGCCCAGTTCTCCGCGCCCTGATCATGGCCCGCAAACAGTGCGTTTTTGCGATTAAGCACAAGCGGACGAATGCTGCGTTCGACAATGTTGGTATCGAGCTCGATGCGGCCATCATCGAGGAACCGCGTGAGCCCGTCCCAATGGTTGAGAGCATAGCGGATGTGCTCAGCAATCGTCGCCTTGGCCGAGACGCGCGCGAGCTGCTGCTCGAACCAGGCTTTGAGGGCGAGCACGAGGGGCTTGCTGCGGTCCCGGCGCACGGCGCGACGTTCATCGGCGCTGCGGCCGCGGATCGTCTTCTCGATCGCATAGAGGGCGGCGATGCGTTCGAGCGCTTCGCTGGCGATCGGCGCCGGACCGCCTTCGGCGATGTCGAAGAAGCGGCGCCGCAGATGGGCCCAACAGAACGCAAGCGTGATCGCTTCATCGGGTGCAGCGTTGGCGATGGTCTTGTAAGCCGCATATCCATCGCATTGCACGATGCCGCGATAGCCGTCGAGCAGCTTGAGCGCATGGACCGCGC
Organism: uncultured Alphaproteobacteria bacterium; assembly: GCA_963844635.1. GTDB lineage: Bacteria > Pseudomonadota > Alphaproteobacteria > Rhizobiales > Xanthobacteraceae > JAJPKK01. The sequence continues at coordinate 308,529 of CAWJPD010000001.1, read as the reverse complement.
CGCGGCCGGGAGCGTAGGTGTAGGCGACAGCGGGCGGATCGGTCCCACCCCAGGGACGGTCGTCGCGCGCGACCGCCCAAAAGAAGCCCTTCTTGGTGCGGCCGCGGCCGGGATCGAGCACCGGCGCCGGGGTCTCGTCGACCGCGATCTTGCCGGCGGCGAGAACGCTCTCGCGCAACCCAAGCCACAGCGGCCGCAGCTCCGCGGCGGCATAGCCAACCCAGAACGCCAGGACCGCGCGCTTGATGTCGATGCCTTGCGCTCGCAGCATCTGGGCTTGCCGATAAAGCGGCAGGTGGCAGGCGTATTTGCCGACCAGCACATGGGCGACCATCGCCTCGGTCGGCAGTCCGCCCTTGATCAGCCGCTCGGGCGCCGGCGCCTGCACCACGCCATCCGTGCAGGCCCGGCAGGCATATTTGGGACGATGCGTCACGAGCACCCGGAACTGCGCCGGAATAACGTCGAGCCGTTGCGATGTCTCCTCGCCGATCACATGCATCGGCGCGCGGCAGCAGGGACAGTGGGTGTCTTCCGGCGTGATCGTCACGTCGACACGCGGAAGATGCGGGGGCAGCGCTCCACGATGGGCCCGGCGCTCCGCGGCACGCCGGCGTGCCCCCGTCGGGTCCGTCTTGTCTGCGGCGGCCGCGTTGCCGGCAACCGCCTGCTCGATGTCCTCGAGCGCCAGAACGAGCTGCTCGGGATCGAGCTTCTCCGAGCGGCGGCCGAACTGCGCGCGCTGCAATTGGCGCAACAGATGCTGCAGGCGATCCATTTGCGACAACGCCTGGTCACGCTCGGCGATCGCGGCGTCGCGCTCCGCCCGCGCTTGCGCAAGCCGCGCCTGCAGCGCGCCAATGTCGGGGGGAAGCTCCGAATGCTGATCTGCGATCTCGCTCACGTCCGGCACTAAAATCCGATTCGCCGGCCGTTGTGGATTGCGATGCGCCGCCTGATTCAATCCGTCGCAGGTCGCGCAATGCTCACGATGTCGCCGTCGGCAGCGCGATGTCGCGTGCCTGCAGACGTGACCAGTCCAGGCCATCCACCAGCGCCGCGAGCTGCGAGGCGCTCAGATGCATCATTCCATCGCTGATCGGCGGCCACCGGAACGCCCCGTGCTCCAGCCGCTTCCACAGCAGCACAAGTCCGGACCCGTCCCACGCCAAAATCTTCAACCGGTCCGCCCGCTTCGAACGGAAGATGAAGATCGCTCCGCAAAACGGATCCTGCCGCAGGTGTTCGCGCACCAACGCGACGAGCCCGTCGGCGCCTTTGCGGAAGTCCACTGGCTTCGTCGCCACCAGGACTTTCACGCCGCCCGCAGCCGCGATCATATTGCCGCCTTCACGGCACGCAGCACCGCGGCCAAAGCCGCGGCATCAATTCCCGGCGCAACCCGAACCGTCGCGGCACCGATCACGATCTCAATCAACGGCGCTCCGCACGAACTTGCGGTGCCAGCATCGACGATCACCGGCGCAAATGCCGGAGCTCTGGCTTCACCCACAAAGGGATGTTGCGCAGTCCGACGCCAGGCGAATAATTGCTGGGGCGTCAATCCGTGCCGCCGCGCCACCGCAGAAACCGCTTCGTCGCAGGCATAGCTTTCCGCGACGATCTGCTCCTTCTCGTCGGCGCTCCAGGAACGACGGCGGCCAGTTCCCGTGAAGACCTCAAGTCGCCGCACGGCCTGCGCGCTGGACTTGGGTAAAAGCTCAGTGTCCGACATGTGTCCAATCGTCCAATCCAATCCTGCCAGCGACTCGGCCGGACACTCGCCGATCTTGGCTCATCATTGAAGGTGGGTGAAAAAAACCGCTTACTCTCGATCGACTTCGAGCGCCGCATGTAGGGTGGCAAAATCGCGGGTGTGAAACGAATGCGGCGGGGGTCGTCGGCCGCTGCTTCACGATCACGCACACGCGGCTGGCGGACCGCGACAGCGCCAATCCTAGTCATGACCTCGCGTTCAGGCAGATGGCCGTGGCGCACAACCCGTAGACGGCCGTCCTCAGTCTTGAGCTCCCCGTGCCTGGCGAAGAAATCGCGACCTCGGCTTCCACCGCTTGCGCCAGCAGAGCGCGCGCCCCTCGCCTCAGGATATCGGTGAGTTGGCCGTTGTAACGGCTCCTGGATCAATTAGTTTGACCACGTTATCGTCAGACACGGCATTCACTCCTTCGATGGAGAAGTGAGGTTCAAGCACCCCCACGATATGCCGCCTCCCGATTCGCTCCGTCACCAACTTCCGGCCATAGCTCGTCCTTCAATCGGTCTGACCTCATCGATTTGAATGCTAATGACGTGTATGAGGTGGTGATGGCGGCGAATACCTACGCGAACGCCTCGTCTCCAAGCACAAGCGCGAGCATCGATCCTTTTTTTGGGTATGACAGCAACCAATATACGCTCGACATCAGTAGCGGCGTGGGAAATGCCCCGCTCGCGACACCACTCCCAGCAGCGTTACCGATGTTTGCATCAGGACTTGGATTCATGGGTCTGTTCGGTTGGCGCAGGAAGCGGAGGGCAAGCGGTCGCCGCCTGAACGAACGACTGAGCGGACAGTGGAAACTGTGAAGGGCCGTCGTCGATTGTGCGTCAAGCATGGGAGCGCTGCGACTGTCCTCGACGGACCGGCGATGGAACCGTTAGCCGACGACCAGCAAATCTTTCGTTTTGATTACGTTGCAATAGGTCCGGAGCGGCTCCTCGACCCGCAATAAACAAAAAAACCGAGACCAAGGAAGCCAGCGATCAACATCGTCCACGTGGAGGGTAAAGGCGTAGGCGTAAGGCTAGTTGAAATGGTCAGATCGAGAGGGCTATTGGAAATTTCAAATCCACCGAAAGGGTCCGCTGCTACGGCTGAGAGGGTCACATACGCATTCCACGTGCCTGGACCAATCGCTGGGGACCATTGCGTCGATGTACCGCCAGAAAAAGTCTCTATATTGTCATAACCACCCGGGTTAGCTTTGAGTTCCACAGAGTAAGTGTCACTGCTAGGTCCCCCGAACGCCATGTCCAGATATTCATTTGACCCAGCTGGGATTGTGAAAATGAACTCGTAGCAGCCATTAGACGAGAAAGATTCGACCTGCTCTGAGCCTAGGCTGAGATTGACACCGCCACCTGTGCAAGGCGTCGCCCTTGCTGGGCCGGGAGCCACCGCCAACGCAACGCCCGCTACCAGGCCCCCGAGGGTCTTGTTCATTTGGCCATCTCCGAAATTTTATTTTACGGCTCAGATGCCGAGCATCTCAAATGATTAACGACAGGTCAACATCCAGCTCGAGCCTACCGCCACGAGCCGCCCATCTCGGCTTCCCCGCCTACAACAACCTATTGCAGCGCTCACCGCTAGCGCGACGGCCCTCTACCGAACCAACAGCCTTGCGTTTCTTGCCAAGAAATCCGATCACGCAGAAACCGCCAGCGAAAAGTGGAAGTGCACCTGGAATCGGAGTTGCCGCTGAGCTTGTTGCGACTGTAAAGACGGTGTAATCTAGATAATTGTAGGTCGAACCCGGGCTGGGAAAATCCGACGTAAATCCCCCAACTTCCGCGGCGCAGCCGCTAAAAGTCGAGCAGCCGGCCGCAAAACCCGATACGTTCGAAATCAGTCGGGATGAACGCTATCAAATTTGGGCTACCAAAACCGCTTGATGGCGTTGTTCCAACCAAACCCGTAACCTGTAAAGAGTTGAGCGCCGAGATAAGCGCCGCTGAGGCGTCACCGCCGCCAAGATTGTTGCCTAAGAATGTCGGTTAGTAGTCGAATACACGGAATTGTAGGAGCCGTTCACAAATGTAACGTTGTACGTTGTACTGTCAAACACCAGTGCATCGATACCCGAGGCATCGGTTGTTGTCCCAACCAAGGTTGCTGCACACGAGGGATCAGCAGCGACTATAGCGACTGCAAAGGCCCCAAGCACTACTAAAGTCGTTCTCTTCGTCTTTGCCGGCCACACGACTTCGCCTCGCTGAATAACGACTCTCGCGATATGCTATGCATGTACAGCCAAATAGGCAAGTCACTTCATGCCTGCTGAATTAGGAACACGATCTTAAGTCACCGCGATGCTTGGGAATGAATACAAAATGATCTTTGCACTCGTTGGATGCCTTCTCTCCCGATCGTCCGTCCAAAAATGCCCTTCCTGTGTGCCTTTCGCGGAACGGGAACTCGTCGCGGTGGACAATTGTCACAAACGTCAAAACTGCCACCCGGCAAAAACGGGAATTCCAATGATGTCTTACGACTGTAGGCTTTCACCGTGGCGCCGCGCTCAACTCCACGCTTCATCGAAAATTCAACGGCGATCCCGCGCCGAATGCTTGAATGCTTATGAGCGCGCGTCCTCGACGAGGCACAGCGAAAATACGTGGCTCGTCGTTTGGACTTTGAAAAGCGACCAACACAGCGCGACGACGAAGCCCGATGAGACCCCGCGACCGGGCAGCGGCACTCGGGCCGCCCCGATCGAAGCAGGCTAGCGACGTGTCCAAGGCTCCGGAGACAGTCAAACCACTCCGTGTCCGACTGCAAATCGATAAGAATTTGAGGCAAGGACATAACAATCTCCAGACCTCAAGACGCCATTTCGCTGTCTTGAGAGAGGCTTAACTCAACCCATTGATCTCAGACTCAAATACAAACTTAATGGATGCGGCGAAAGTGGCGTTGGAAAGCGCTTGGAAATGTTCGTCCGCACGCCTTTCGTTTGTAACGTAGGTTTGCTCGCCTTTGCCGCGGCGTTCATGTTCGCATCGGCGGCATCTGCCACCACCTACCAGGTGATGAACACCACCTTCGGTGGCGGCATCGACACCTGCCCCGCTTCCGCCTGTCCAAACGCTCCGGTCATTGGTCCGAGCAGCGTGTTCGGTATATCTGGCGCCTTCGTCTCCTCCTCCGGCAACATGGTGAATATCACGATCGACACGGCCTTCTCAGGCGTGCCGACGACATCTGCGGCGGATGGCACGACCTATGGGTCGCTATTCCTCAACACAAGCCCGATTGGTACTGGCGTCCAGACCGGTGTTTACAGCCCCGGCGACTGGAATTACGCCGCCGTAATGAACGGGGTCACCAGCAACGGAGTGTTGCAGACGAGCGGCACGCTCAACATCTATTCAATTCCGTCAGCGCAGACTGCCAACAACTATTCGGGTAACACGTCGGTCGCAAATTATTATCAGGCGAGCAACGGCCAAATCATCATGTCGAACGTTGCCGGCGATCCAGTGACTTATCCCTACGCAGGAAATAACGCATACTGGTTCCGAGAGGGTGAGCCGGTGCTCTTTGCCCCGAACGCTGGTATCACTCCGTTCCTGACCGGGACCTGGAGCACGAGTCCCCGGCGAAATCACCTTCTCCATTCTGGTCCTCAGCGCCCCAACTTTCCTCGCAAGCAATTTCTCGTTCTTATGGGCCATCACCTGCGCAAACGACGTAATCCAGGCGTTGGCGGAGCCACTGACACTTGCTGGCGGCGGCAGCTTCGCGACGCCACTGCCTGCAGCACTGCCGCTCTTCGTTAGCGGCCTAGTTTTGATCGGCTTCTTCTCAGGGCGCCGGCGGGCACTCGCTTTCCAGTCCTGAAGTCGGCGCGCGCTGCGCTTTCGCGGCGAAGAAGGTGGATAAAATCGTTCGGACATCATCGTGGGAGACTTTTGAAATAACGGGCGGGGGGTACAGGTCGCAGCCTCGGGCGCGATAAGGCGAGTTAGTAAGGAAGAATTCTTTCAAGTGCCGCTGTTGCCCCAGGCGATTCCGGTCGGAAGGTGATACTGGCAAACGCGCGGCCGTCGACGGAAGTGGCGCCATGATGCCATTGCCTTGAGATACAGTCGCGAAGATTGCCACTGAAGCTGGAGCCGATCGATGGCGCGATTACGAGCGAAATCAGACGCCTCGCTTCGACCACCACGCAAATGTTGCCGATCGCGTAGATTCGCACTCGAAATCTCTGTAAATCAAGTGATCCTCGAAATGAGTGTTCCGTCGACCGATTATAAAGGAGCGCTGCACCAGTGGTGCAGTTCCGGAAATTGGAAGCCCCACGCCGCTTGCCTTGCCTGCCTGCCGGGCTGCGAATCTATGCGATCGGCGACGTGCATGGGCGTGCTGATCTCCTCAACGAGCTGTTCAGCGCGATTAATAAGGATCTGATCGACCATCCCATCGATCGGTCACTTCATGTTTTTCTCGGCGACTACATTGATCGCGGACGATTCTCGCGGCAAGTGATCGATCTCGTCTTGGAGCGCAGCCGTACCCACTCGGTGGTGACGCTCAAGGGGAACCACGAATTTATGTGATTGATTTTCTGCGAGACCCTGCCACGCTGAGCCGATGGTCCCAGTATGGGGATCGAAGACCTTGATGTCCTATGGGCTTGCTTGCACCGCAAAGCCATCCGAGCACAAGCAGCGCGATCTCGCCAATAAGTTTGCGATGGAGCTGGCCGAACGAGGCCACACCAGATTCTTTGGTGGTCTAAGGACGTCCTACACTTGCGGTGACGTCTTCTTCGTTCACGCGGGCATCAAGCCGGGCGTGCCATTAGATGAGCAGGTCGAAGAAGACCTTCTCTTGATTCGTGACGACTTCCTGCTCTGCGAAAACGATTTCGCCAAGCTCATCGTGCACGGCCACACGCCGGTTCGTGCTCCCGACTACCGCCACAACCGGATCAACATCGACACTGGGGCGTACGCGACGGGGAGATTGACCTGCCTCATCCTCGAACAGGATCACGTTGCCACGCTCATGACGGGCACATGACGAACGCACGCATAACGGGCACATGACGAAAGCGCGCGTTTCCAAAAGGAGAATTTCTAAGCTGTCGAACCCATACCGTAGACCCGCTCATCCGCAAGCGTCTGGAAATCCTCGCGATTTAATAGCCAGCCGCAAACCGCTCGACTTCGTCAACGATGCAGAGTGACTTTTTTATTAAAAATCTAGGAAAATGGTGCTATCGAGGATAGCGTGCGATGCAGCATCGAACCGCGGGCCGAGGCTGAAGTCGCGGTTACGAGAGGGGCGAAAAATTCATTGCGGGCGTGAGGGATGGCGCGCGCCGATTTTGTAGTGAAGTACCAAATGTCTTTGATGGCGGATCGACCCAGCGGGCGGCAGCGTGAATTTGATAAGGGCGGGCCGATGGACGCGACGCCGCGCGAGCGTCAGTGGCCTGCGGCACAGCCCGACTTCGAGGCGCTCCCGGAGCGGTTTCCAGCGGCCTCCGCGGCCAATGACGATAAGAGACGCTGGGCGATTTCTTACCGCAGCATTTCGAAATTGGCTGCGTTGCTCGATGTCCTGATCATTGTCGTCAACGCCATCCTAAGCGGGGTCGCCTATAGCATGTACGCCTATGGTGACGTCGGGGACGTCACCCGCAATTTCTTGGTGTCGATATTCGTCGCTATCATTTTCGTGTTGTTGATTCAATTGCGCAAGCTCTACGATCCGATCGAGCTGTTGGTTTGGAACAATCAGCTGCAGAACGTGCTGCTGATCTGGGGATTTACTTTCGTTTTCCTTGGTGGCCTCGTCTTCTCGCTTGGCATCAGTCGGGAGTCATCGCGCGGGGCGATCCTGTGGTTTGCCATAAGTGGCATCGTCGGGCTTTTGATCAATCGTCTGTTCTGGGCGCGTCTTCATCGAGCGAGCACTCGCTGCCGGCTCTCTGGCCGGCCGGCGAGCAATCGTCATCGGCTGGGGTTCGCCGCCGGCGAGACCGGAACTCATCGCGAACCTCAATCAGCACGGCTTCCATGTCATGCGGCAGTTCGGGATGCGCGACTCATCTCCCACGGAGCTGGATGACTGCTTGGCCGCGGCAATCTCCTTCGCGCATGGCTGCGAGATCAAGGAAATCTATGCAATAATGCAGCCGGATCGCTTGGATGGCGTTGGCAACGTGCTCGAGCGACTGCGCGTCCTCCCGGTTTCAGTCACATTAATCCCAAGTGGCGCGTGCGCGGAACTCATTCGACATTCGTGGCATCAGATCGGCCATTCCGTTGCGATCGAAATGCAGCGCCCGCCGCTCAGCGGCTATGAGCGAGCCATCAAGCGGGCGATCGACATTGTCGTAGCGGGCCTCGGCCTATTCATGCTGGTGCCACTGCTCATCGTTGTCGCGATCGCTATCAAGGTCGAGTTGCGCGGTCCGGTCCTGTTCCGGCAGACGCGGTATGGCTTTAACGGTAAGCCATTTAAGATCTTCAAGTTCCGCAGCATGACAGTGATTGAGGACGGAGCCACTATCCGGCAAGCGACCATTGCCGACAGTCGTGTTACGCGCGTCGGTGCTCTGATCCGCGCATCGAGCATCGACGAGATCCCGCAGCTCCTTAACGTTCTGTGCGGAGAGATGTCGATCGTCGGCCCGCGGCCCCACGCTGCCGCCCACAACGACTTTTTCGTCGAGCAGATCGACAAGTATGCCTTCCGGCACCATGTCAAGCCCGGCTTGACAGGTTGGGCCCAGGTCCACGGCTACCGCGGCGAGACGCCAACCCTGGACAAGATGCGGCAGCGGGTCGAATGCGACCTCTGGTATATCAACAATTGGAGCCTGTGGCTCGACTTCCTCATTATGCTACGAACGCTCAGTGAAGTCGTCCGAGCGGAAAATGCGCATTAAATCCAGGCTCGATTAGGTCGAAGCCGGGCGTAAATTACGATGGCGCCGAAGCGCGCCGACGCGCCCGATCGCGAATTGCTGAAGCCCAGCTAGTCGACCGTGAATTATCCGCAACCTTTTGGCAGCAAAGACGAATCCGACCAATTCTAGTCCTGGAATTTGCCGGGTTTTGCGGTTTTCCGTCGGTTTCCTTGCAAAATGGAACGACAGGGATTCCCACGAATTGGGCGCTCTGATTCTCTGCTCGCACCAGCGCGAGCGGAGGGAAGCGATGCGGCCACGGGAACGGCGCGACACCGGCGAGCAGGACTTGTTTCGTTCGCGGCTTGACCAGATCATCGACATGGGCCACCCGCTGGCGAAGCTCGCGCGCACGATCGACTGGCGGTTTCTGGAGCAGCAATTCGGCGCCGTGTACAGCGACGGCGTTGGCCGGCCGCCGCTGCCGACCCGGCTGATGGCCGGCCTTGCCATCCTCAAACACACCTTCAATCTCAGCGACGAGATGTGTCTGCGAACGGTGGATCGAGAACCCGTATTATCAATATTTCTGCGGCGAGGAATTCTTCCAGCATGCTCTGCCGCTCGATCGTTCTTCGATGACCCATTGGCGCAACCGCATGGGCGAGGAACGCCTTCAGGCGCTGCTCCAGGAGAGCCTTGCGGTCGCGACCAGCACCGGCGCCATGAAACCATCCGATCTCGCGCGCGTCATCGTCGACACCACGGTGCAGCCGAAGAACGTCACCTTCCCGACCGACGCCAAGCTCGCAACCGGGCGCGCGAGAAGCTCGTGCGTTCGCCAACCGGCACAGCGTCAAGCTGCGCCAGTCCTATCGGCGGGTCGGCAAGTTCACCCTCATCATGCATCAGCGCTATGCTCATGCCCGCCAGTTCGGTCGCGCCAACGATCCTTGCGCAAGCTTAAAACTTTTCTCGGCCGCGCCATCCGCGACGTCTGACCGCAAGATTGCCGACAATCCTGGCTGGAGACGAAATTCGCCCGTCTGCTGGCGCTCGCCCGCCGCGTGCACGCGCAGGAGCGCGGCCAGCGCGGCCCCAAAGTCTACAGCCTGCACGCGCCCGAGGTCGAATGCATCGGCAAAGGCAAGCCGCACAAGCCTTATGAGTTCGGCGTCAAGGTGAGCGTCGCCACGACGCTCAAACGTAGCAAAGGCGGCCAGTTTGCTATCCACGCACAGGCGCTGCCGGGCAATCCCTATGACGGCCACACGCTGGCGCGCATCATTCCGGCGATCGAGCAAATTATCGGCAACACCATCGAGCGGCTGCATGCCGACGCCGGCTACCGCGGCCACAATGCGCCGCCCGAGTACCAGTTCAAGGTCTACACCTCCAAGCAGAAGCGCCGCGTCACACCACAAATCAAACGCGAGATGAGCCGCCGCGCCGCCGTCGAACCGGTTATCGGCCACCTCAAAACGAGCACCGCATGGACCGCAACTACCTCCACCACCGCTCCGGCGATGCCAACAACGCCATCCTGGCTGCGGTCGGCTACAATTTCAGCCTCCTGCTCCGGTGGCTCGGTTTTTTATTGCGCCTGCTCCTGGCGCTCCTGTTTCCAGCGCTTCCACAGGCAAAAATCGCCCCCACCTGAAAACCGCAAATCTTCACGGTCGACCAGCTACGGTCACAGCCGATCTGCTCACAGGTGAGAAGACCATCAAGTGATTTGGCCTGGAGCCGGCGCGAGTGAAGCCGGCGCGAGTGAAACTGAACGGTGACACCGCTGCTCGCCGTATACTTGCTGGGCACGCAGGTCAAGCTAGCAGCCAGTGGGCAGCTGAATGCTCGGCGGGGGCGGGACCGGGATGATGCCCTGCGTTCCGATCCCGTAAGGGATGGTTGGCACTAGGTCGAGATTAGGAACCGATCCTGGCCCCGTGATAGGCGGGGCCGGTCTAGCAGTGACGCAACCGGCGGACGGCCGCTGCGCGGTAGTGGGAAGGCCTGATGGTGCGGTGCCGGGCTTGGTTCCGACATGAGTTCCGGGCGTGGTGCCGACTTTCGTACCAATTTCGGCACGTCCCGGCGTCGCGGCAATCAAAAAAGCCGCCATGGCCAAAGCAGTCGCCCGGTGCATTGTCATCAAAATCTCGTCTCGTCTCGTCGCGATCCTAGTAAATGCGCCGTCGGCGCTCCAGAAAAAACTGGACTGCAACTCCGGCCGGCTCACTGCCCCCCCTTGTTGCGGCACGACCACACACGGGAAGTTCCTGAATGGCCACAGGGCCCCTGTCTGCATTGATGCTTGATTTCCACGGGGCTGTGGCGAAATAATCGGCTGTTTCGGGAGGCGGGGGGAAATGCGAACAATCCAGGTCGGAAGGTCGTTACTCGCGGCGGTGGCGGCTGGCGCGATGTTTGCTGGCTGCGATATGATGACACCGGGAATGGTTGGCAGCCCAAACGGCGGGGTGGTTCGCCCTTTGCCCTCACGAAACGGCAACCCGGGCGCCGCGCAAAACATGGCGCGGAACTACTGCCGCGCCTTTCACAAACAGCGCCTATCTCACGGAATGGTCGCCTAATCCCGGGAATTCCGTGGTTCGTCTGTGCGTATTGAGGTAGCAACACAGATCCATCGCAGCGGTATTCTCCCCTTACCGCCAACAGAGGCGACAAGCGATCAAGCGCTTTATGAGATGATGGTCCGTTCGCGCAAAGCGGAGACCACCGCTTCGGCCAGTTCTTCGGGCGGTTTTTCGGCGGTAAAGAGGTGCAGTTCCGGAGCGGCAGGGAGCTCGTAGGGCGCATCGACCCCAGTGAAATTCTTGAGCCTCCCAGCCTTGGCGCTGGCATAGAGCCCCTTGGGATCGCGCTTTATGCATTCATCCATAGGCGTATCGACGAACACCTCAATGAACTCGCCAGCGCCCACCAGCGCGCGAACCATCTCGCCGCTCCGCTCGATAGGGCGAGATGAACGAGCAGAACACGATCAGGCCACTGTCCACCATGAGCTTCGCCACCTCGCCGACGCGGCGGATGTTCTCCACCCGGTCGGTCTCCGTGAAGCCGAGGTCGCGGTTGAGGCCATGGCGGACATTATCGCCGTCGAGCAGCATGGTGTGCCTGCCGGCGGAATGGAGCCGCTGCTCGAGGATGATTGGCGATGGTCGATTTGCCGGCGCCCGACAACCCGGTGAACCAGACCATCGCCCGGCGCCTGCCGCTTCAGCGCGGCGCGCTCGGTCTTGCCGATGGTCAGGGGTTGCCAATCGATATTGGTGGCACGGCGCAGGGCGAAAGCGATCATGCCGGCCGCGACGGTCCGGTTGGAGTATCGATCGATCATGATGAAAGACCCGGTCTTGTGGTTCTCCTTGTAGGGGTCGAAGGCCACCGAGACGGCCATGGAAATATTGCAAAAGCAATTTCGTTCAGGCCAAGCGTGTGCGCGACGTGGTTGCGGGTGTTCATGTCGATGCGGTGCTTGATCGCGGTGATGCTTGCGGAAACGATCCGCGTCCCGATGCGCAGCAGATAGGAGCGCCCCGGACCAGCGGCTCCCGGTCCATCCAGATCATGTGCGCCGCGAACTGGTCCGCCACCTCCGGCCGCGCGGTCGGGGCGACCAGCACATCGCCGCGGCCGACATCGATCGGCTCCGCAAGCGTAATGTTCACCGCATCTCCCGCCTCCGCCGCTCGCGGTCGCCGTCTAAGGTGACAATGCGCTCGATCCTTGTGCTGCGCCCGAGGTCGCGACGACGATCGGATCGCCCCTCCGGATACGCCCGGATGCGACGGTTCCCGCATAGCCACGAAAATCAGGATCGGGCCGGTTGACCCATTGCACTGGAAACCGGAACGGCTTGGCGGCCGCATCTCATGCAACTTCGAGCGCCTCGAGACAGGGCAGCAGGCCGGGACCTGGTACCAGCAGCGTCTGGCCCGACGGATGGATGATGTTGTCGCCGAACCGCGCCGAGATCGGGATCGGCACGATCGAGGCGAAGCCGAGCCGGAGGCGAAGGCGCATAGTCCCTGACGATGCGATCGAAGATCTCCTTGTCGAAACCGACGAGGTCGATCTTGTTCACGGCGATAATGATATGGCGAATGCCGAGCAGCGAACAGATGAACGAATGGCGCCGGGTCTGGACCAGCACGCCCTTGCGGGCATCGATCAGGATGATGGCGAGCTTGCGCATTCGAGGCGCCGGTCGCCATGTTGCGGGTATATTGCTCGTGGCCCGGCGTATCGGCGACGATGAAGGAACGCTTCGGCGTGCTGAAATAGCGGTAGGCCACGTCGATGGTGATGCCCTGCTCGCGCTCAGCCTGCAGCCCGTCCACCAGCAGCGCGAAATCGATGTCGTCGCCTGTGGTGCCGTGCCGGGCGCTGGATCGCGGTGCAGCGCCTCGAGCTGATCCTCATAGAATCATCTTGCGGTCGTGCAGCAGGCGGCCGATCAGGGTCGATTTCCCGTCATCGACCGAGCCGCAGGTAATGAACCGCAACAGGTCCTTTGCTTCGCGGCTCGCCGGGCCCGGGCTGCGCGACGGCATCCATCAGAAATATCCTTCCCGCTTCTTCTTTTCCATCGAGGCGACCTCGTCGCTATCGATCAGCCGGCCCTTGCCGCTCCGACACCTTGCAGCAGTCATTTCCGCAATGACCTCCTCGACAGTGCCGGCATCCGATTCGATGGCGCCGCGACAGCGGATAGCATCCCAAGGTGCGGAAGCGAACGCGCCGCTGCTCGCGGGACCTCGCCAGCGGCGAGCGGCAGCCGTTCGTCGTCCACCATGATCCAGGTGCCGTCGCGCCATACCACCGGGCGCTCGCGGGCGAAATAGAGCGGCACCACGGGGATCGCTTCCGCCATGATGTATCGCCACACATCCAGCTCGGTCCAGTTCGACAGCGGGAACACCCGGATCGACTCGCCCGGCTCGATGCGAGTGTTGAACAGATTCCACAGTTCCGGGCGCTGATCGCGCGGGTCCCAGCCGTGCCTCTTCGAGCGAAACGAAAAAATGCGCTCTTTGGCGCGGCTTTTCTCCTCGTCGCGGCGCGCGCCGCCGAAGGCGGCGTCGAATTCATGGAGGTCGAGCGCCTGGCGCAGCGCTTCGGTCTTCATCACGCGGGTATGAATTGCCGATCCCGACGCGATCGGATTGATCCCGCGCGCGCATCCCGTCCTCGTTCACATGGACGATCAGATTGAGGCCGAGCCGGCGCGCGGTCTCGTCGCGGAACGCGATCATGTCGCGGAATTTCCACGTGGTGTCGATGTGCAGCAGCGGGAACGGAAGCGGCGAAGGGTAGAACGCCTTGAGGGCGAGATGCAGCATCACGCTGGAATCTTTGCCGATCGAATAGAGCATCACCGGCTTTCGGAACTCGGCGACGACCTCCCGCATGATCTCGATCGATTCCGCTTCAAGGCGCTTGAGGTGGGGAGAAACTCCGTGCTTCGGGGTGATTTCCGCGGGGTCTTGCAGCGATACGGCTTCTCCGTCGCTGCGGTCCGTGTTCGGGCGGTCACTCATGGGTTAGACGCCTATGCAGATCAATTCGGAGGCTCGAGTGTCAAGGATTAATTGACCGACATTATATCCACTTCGTTCGCTGGGAACAGATCGAAATGCGGTTGATCAGTCAGGATGCGTAACGGCAGTGTAGCGAGAACGACGACGGTGCCCCTTTGAGCCGCGTCTGCTGACCTACACGTGTGCTTCGCTTTTTGCTGTGAGGCTGGGCATTGGATTATCAGAATTGTTCGGGCGCAATCCAAAATAATAGATTGTAAGAACGGACCCAAGCATAAGGGCCTTTATGATCACTAAGCCCGGTCCCACATGCCAGAAAAGATACTGAGCTTCTGAGATGGCCAGAATGTCGATTCTGGCGCTGTTCATCAAGACGATGACCGCTAATCCAGCCCCAAGCACGTAAAGATATCGTACTCTTAATTCCAGTCGTTGGATTTTAAGGAGCGCGAGCCAGATAAATGCTGCCGTGATGGTGTTGCGAAAAGCCGAGCACGGTTCGTACACCTGCACAGCATAGTCTCTTCCGTGCGAAATGATCGTGCCCTCTAATGAGAAAGAGCGAAAAAACCGTAAAGGAACAAAAGCCAATGCTGTCTCCATGGGCAAAAGCCATGGCTCAATCAATTTGAGTAAAATCGGCCCCCAAAATCCGATCCAGGCAAGACCGATACAAAGTTGCCCAACCGACGAAAGCCGCGTGTCGGGGTGCAGGACAAATAAAGAGCCCGAGACCTGTAAAGATCGTGCCATAGGCATGTGGCAACGCGAGGGAAGCCGCAGCAATAACAACGAGTGCGACATAGTCCCACCAACGGAGCAAGCGCGCTTCGCCGATGTCGCCTAGTATCACAGCAAGCGCGAAAAAGCCGAGGATCTCCGCAGCTCCGACGGTGCGAGTTGTGTCAAGGGTGTGATCGAAGAAGAAAAGATTTGCTATCGTATCGCGGAGGCTGGGCCCCACGTAAAAACAAAACACGGCGGCAAAGAGAACGGTTAACAGCCAACGGTCGCTCAGAATTCCGGACGTATCGCAGCGCTTAGCAGAAGCCACCGACATCTCGGTCAATGACCCGCGACTTATGATATCGGCAGGAATGGAAGCGGGTAAAATCAACCGCGCTTGCGCCGGTTGATTAGATAGACTATCCCGCCTGCAAGCGAAAGACCCAAAATCCCGCTTGTCATTTCGGGAGCCGGCGCAGCGTTAATTGCCGACGCTGAACTGGCAAGACCCATCAAAAAAATGAGCGCGCTCAGAAGCTTCATTACAGCCACCCCTGTTGTATGATGTGCCACCGCAAGTTGATCCTAACGAGGCTGGCAGGCGATTGCAAGAGCAAGAGGGGAAGGGCTGGGGAAGGGCATCTCGCGGACTAAATCTGCCATGCACTGCGATATTTCGCTGAAGAGACCGCAGGTCAGGCGCCGACGGCCGGCGATCCGCCTCACGCCCAACACGACCACCGGGAAGATGCTCTTACGAAATATTCTTCCAAAATACACTACCAATGTTCTTCGCTGAGTTCGACTTATTCAATACGAACAGCCGATCGATGCTCGACAATTCTGAAAAGCTACCACGAGATCGTCAGACCGGGAGCCATCAAATAAGCTGGCGTCGACGGTGAATAAGAATTCCACCTCCAAGCAGAGCGGTTCCGAAGAGGAGAAACGTGGCGGGCAAGGGCGTTGCCGTGAGATTGCCGCCGCCAAGGGTTTCGGCAGCTACATAACGAGTTAGCCCGCTGCTAGGGTTTGACTCGCAATTGTAGGACAGGATGCATTCGAAGGAGAATGGCCCCCCGAGAAGGGAGGCGTTGCCGTTAAGGAGATTGGACGAGAAGCTCAGCTGGAGTACATAATTTGTACCAGGATTAGCATTAGGAAAAAAGTCAAGAACTAAAGGTGTTCCAAAGACGGGACCGGCGGTGGCGCTCGGTGGCGGATAAGTTGGACTGTAAGTATAAACTTCGGCTGGTAGCGCTCCACCAGATGTGGTCAGGCTATAACCGCTAAATCCGCCATACACGTTTACGATGAAGTCCCCGTTGAGAACTCCCCCGTCCGTCAAGGGCACATTGCTGAGAGTATAGGTGATAGCATTCGCCGGTGAATTCAGGAAAACGCTGAAAAAAACGGCACACACTGCAAGCGGCGCACGCAACTTCATGCTATGCCCCCTTCTCACTCGCGCCGCAGCAAGATCATCATATCGTCGCGCTTACGAGTCAAGCCCCCGTTTGCCTGCTCCGACCTCCACTCCCTGCTATCGAATTGGATTGCTGCTCGCGGGGTCGATAGAGGGGCTGCGACACAGAAGGGCCTCTGACTTACAAGCAGTATCGCGTATCCACAACTTGGCCGCACCGCGGCGTCAGCGCGCCCGACTGCGGTTCTGTCCGCCAGGGGTGAGCTAGGCTGGGGTGGTTGCGCACGTTCCTAGTCGACCTTCCAGATGAAGCCCTAGGCGCAGCGCCGTGCTACCCTCGAACCTTGCCGCTTGTACCCCCGCGGGAATGCTTGCCGGGGTTTGGGAGGTGCAAGCAACTCACAATCTTCAGCTTTTGCGTTTCGTGTGGCGATCGCGACGCTGCCGCAGCGGCCACCCCGGCTAATTGCTAATTATTGACAAATCCAGTCTGGCGGCGGCATCTGATAGTGGGACGCAAGATCCCGGGGGAGGTGGACAATGCGCGCGCTCTTGGTTCTTTTGCTCGTCTGCGTGCTTTCGACCGCAGCCGGAGCTCAGGCCCTACAAGCTGGCGACACAATAGGAATTTCGGTTCTCCAGGATCCGAAGCTCGACCGCCAGACCGTCGTCGATCGCGCGGGTATGATTTCGTTCCCACTGGCGGGCCGCATCAAAGCGGCCGGCCTGACACCGCAGGGACTTGCAGATTTGCTAACGGCACGGCTCAAACCTAATTACGCTACTGGCCTCGATATAACCGTCTCGTTGCTGACCCCGCCACCCACGTCAACCACGCCGAACCAAGCCGACCTCGATCTCGAGAGACCGCGAATTTACGTGACCGGCGAGGTAAAGGCGCCAGGCTACTTCGTGTACAGGCCGCGCACCACCGTCGTGCAGGCGATCGCGTTATCTGGCGGGCTCGGCGTATTCGCTGCCAAAAAGCGCATCCAGGTCCGTCGGAAAATTGCCGGGGTCGAGAGCGTTTACGTCTTCAACTATTCCCTTTTCGAGGCCGGCGTGGACCTCGAAGGTAACATCGACCTGCAGCCGAACGATGTCGTCATCGTTCCCGAACGGGGGTTGTTCGACTGATCTCGTGACGAGTTCCGGTTTGTTGAACTTGTGAAGTGTAACAAGGAACGGCGGCGCAGTGGCGAAAACGGCCCTTTCGGCCATCATCGGCCTGAGCCTAACGGCCTCGGGCGCTTTCGCCATGGACTGGACGCTCAAATCGCAGCTCAGTGAGCAAGTTGAGATCGGCAACAATTACTTCCTGCGC
Organism: uncultured Alphaproteobacteria bacterium; assembly: GCA_963844635.1. GTDB lineage: Bacteria > Pseudomonadota > Alphaproteobacteria > Rhizobiales > Xanthobacteraceae > JAJPKK01. Next base: position 290,844 of record CAWJPD010000001.1, on the reverse strand, counting down.
TCGCCGCCGTCCGGAATTCTTTACGTAACAACAAGCACGCTGGGCGCCGACGCGATCGGCACGACCCCAGACATGAAATTCGAGATCAATACGCTCGAGACCTATAGGACCTACGATGGACCCGGCGGGATACCCGATGCGTTATCAACCTACAATCACATCGATCTCGAGAGAACGACCGACGACGGCCTGACGACCTACCACGCCGGCGCCTCCTATCGCACGCAGCAACTAGCCATCGCGCAGCTCAGAGAAACCGGCATAGTCACCGGAACTGGTTCGGTCAATACGGTTGTCGTGGATGCCGGATTACAACATGAATTCACTGCCACTGATACTTGGAATCTTACATCCCGCGCCTCTTCAATCAATTTTACTGAACCTGGTTCGACCAATTATACAGACGTTCTGACGACGAGCAACTGGACTTACAGGGTCAACCGAGGGATAGACCTCACTAACCTACTGCAATTTGACTGGCTGTCGTTCGATGATCCCGACAATTTCCAGGTGCTTCTTGCGCGTGCCATGGGGGGAGTGCGATGGGACATCACACGTCGGCTCGAACTTCAAAGGCGAAGCGGGCGCGGTTTTCGTCGATACTTTCAACAACCACGGGACCGGGAGTCTGTCGACCGTAGCCAATCCGGCGATCGTTTCGCAGCAGCCGTCGGTTAGCGGAACCGGGAGTTTGTCGAACGCAGCCAATCCGGCGATTGTTTCGCAGGGGTCGGGTGGCGTTTCTGTCGATTGGATCGGCGACATGCGCCTCGTCTACGAAATGACCAGCACCACTGAAACTACGGTGTTCGCGTCCAAAACCGTCGGTCCGAGTATTCTTGGCCAGATTTTCACTACCGAGGTTGTTGGAGCCTCACTCACGCGCCAAATAAATCGTTTATCAAATATTACATTGCAAAGCCAATATGCAATTTCGTCTTTTGGCGGCACTGGAAACTCCAATTTCTTTTCAACTTTGGTGAGTTATCGGTACAGCTTTACCCCCGAATGGTCGGCCCAGCTATCCTACACATTCCGGCAGCTGATGACTGCGCCGACCGAGCCAGCTCCGCCTTTGACCGCGACCTCCAATACCTTCTTGCTGAAGCTAACCTATACCCCGACCGTTCTGCCGGGGCAGCCGCCAAGGGCGGCGCCATTCAATATGCGCCGCCACGATAGTGGCGTGGCGGCGAGATCATCGTAAATCAATCAATAATAATAGTAGGTGTCGACCTCGGGCATCTTGTTGAGGACGACACGCACCACATCGACCGATTGCAAATGCTTGTTGGCCTCGGAGATATCTCTTACACTTGATAAACCGACCGCCGTGACCAGCAGGACACAATCGATCTGGGGGATGATGGTAATCACGTCATCACTGGAGAGTACGGGCGGCGCGTCGAAGATCACAGTGCATGAGGAGTAGTTGCTCCGGATGCTTTGTATAACTTCGCGCATGGCGGGAGAGGCAATGAATTCCGAAGATCCCGATTTTACTCGTCCCGTGGGAAGGACCCGCAACCACTGATTTGCGAATTGTACCTCAACGATCGCATCAGACAATGGTGTTTGCCCTGCCAGGGTCCCCAACAGGCCACCGCTGCTCTTCATTCCCAAGTAGTTTGCGATCTGCGGTCGCTGCAGATCGAGGTCCACCAGCAAGACCTGTCTCTCCGGCTGCCGCGCGATGCTCAATGCCAGATTGATTGAGGTTACGGTCTTGCCGCATCCGGGTGTTGGCGACGTGACCGCGAGAGCCTTCCAGTGCTTCAAGTCCATCGCCTGAAGCACTTGCGTTCGCAGCATGTCGAACGGTTTCGATCGTGGATCGGAGCTGTCGTGGGCCACGATACGCTTGGACTTAAGCGTAGCCAAATCGAGCTGAAAAGCTCTCCTCTGATCCGCAGTAATTCTCGGGCAGGAATCCAGACCGTTGTGAGTCGCCCGAGGAGCTTCCGCAGGCAGACGACCGGCCTGCGAACCAGGCAACGGTATTCGCGCTCGCTCAACTGCCTGTCTTATGTTTTCCATTGTATCTCCGGCTTCGATAGTCTCGCGGGGCACGCCTATTTGGTCAGGCGAGTCAGCCTCTCGATCCACGAGAAGTCGACTTGCTCCGACAAAGTCGCAAGCATCAGATCGAGCGGCGGACCGAAGAAAACGAATGCAAAAATGGCCGCGAACAAAAGCAATGCCAGGGTCCCTAGGATGGCGTATATTTTGGTCTTTTTGCGGCGGACTTCCGCCTTGGTGGAGATGTATGGGAGGGCAACGATCAGGTGACTGTCGACCACGGCGAGAAGCTCGTCCCTGCTCCTGATGGACCGATCCAGGCTCTCAGCGGCAAACAATGAGCCAAGACCTGCAGCGCCAGCCAAGCCGAACACCAGCGCGAGCAGCTTGAGTTGGTTTGGCTTGATTGGCTTCTGAGGCAGGGACGGCTGCTCGATCACTTGCAGGCGTTCGGAGCGTTGGTCCCGCTCAAGGCTTTCACCGAGGCGCGCAGCTGTCAGCTTGCGGTTCGCGTCCTCCAATTGCTTTTCAAGATTTTCTTCCTGCTTCACCAGCATTGTCCGATCATCTGAATTGGCGGCTTTTGCTGGCTTTGCCGGCGGCGGTGGTGAGTGGGCAATAGCATCCTCGAGGGCCGCAATCTGCTGCTTGAGGAGCTTGAGTTCAGGATGGTTCTTCGAATAAATGGATGCTCTTTTGAATGAGATCCGCCTTGAGGGCGCCGAGCTGCATGAGCGTCGGATCGGGAGTTGAGGGGGTGTCACTGAGCAGGCTCGATGGGTCACGTGGCCTGCGCTTGAGATCGACTAACTGCGCTTCGGTTGCCGCGAGCTCCGCCTCCAATCTTCCTGTCTCCTTGGCCAGGAACTTGGTGGTTTCGACGGCCCGGTTCGTGCGATCCTGGGCATCCTCATTGAGGATCGAGGTGACGAAGTCGTTCGCCACCCTCATCGCGAGTTCGGGATTCTCGTATTCGAAGGCCACTGAAAAAGCGATTGTCACTGTATCGTTTCTGCGCGGCCGCGGATTGGTGACATCAAGGTCCGCGATTTTGATCTGCGCGCGCTCCTTCATGAGGTCGAGAAGCTGCAGTCGCCGACATCCATTTACGTTCCGAGGGGAACAAGCCGTATTTGTTGATGATGGCCAGGAGATTGTCCCTGGTGAGCATGCGCTGTTCGATAACCTGGACGCGCTCGACTGCGGCAGTGGTGACGGTAGGCCGGACCAGGTCGGTCGGAATTTCCTGCGACTCAACCAGGATCTTGCCCTCCGCCGAATAGATAGAGCGCTGGATCACGACCAAAAATGAGCCAACGATCAAAATAAGAACTGAAGGGACAATCAACCAAAGAAACCGGCGCTTCACGACGCCGAGATAGTGTCCCGCGTCCAGACCACGGCTCGGCTCCTCGCGGAAGCCATGTTGCGAGGAGTTATAGGCCTGAAGCATAACCCGCCTCTGTCAAGAGTTAAACCGGTTGCGCCCGCAGTGCCCCCGCCGGATGCCAGTACACCCCCCCCATGGCATTTTTTATAGAACATCCTTGCAATTGGTACAATTGATATTTTTTCCTCTGCAGCGCTTGGAACCTGAAGCTTCGAAGAGGCATGCTATGCTCGCGTCAGCCATACGACCTGATTCGATTAGGCGAAGACGCCGCTCTAGGGCGACCAGGAGGGACAGATTTTAAAAAGTTGCGTGGCAAGATAGTCACTGGATAACGTGCGGTTGGGGAAACCGTGGATCAGGACTGCTTATGTACGAGGCGCATTACGGATTCCGGGAGAAGCCGTTTTCGATCCTGCCGGATCCCGATTTGATCTATTGGGGCCGCAGTCATCGCCTGGCGTTCGCGATGCTTGAGTTTGGCGTGATGAACCATGCCGGATTCACCGTTATCACGGGCGAGATCGGATCAGGCAAGACGACGCTGCTGCGCCGCCTTTTGCGCGCGATCGGGCGGGACATCGCAATCGGCCTGATCTCCAACACGCCCCCCGAGGGCGAGGGACTCATGCGATGGGTCATGATGTCGCTCAACCTGCCGTTCGAGGACTCATACCCGACGCTATTTCGAAGATTCCATGAATTTTTGCGTGAGCAATATGCAAAAAGGTCTCGGACCATCTTAATTGTTGACGAGGCCCAAAATCTCGGAATGAGTTCTCTCGAAGAGCTGCGGATGCTCTCAAACATCAATGCGGACAAGCATCAATTTCTCCAGATAATCCTCGTTGGCCAGCCGCAATTGAAGGACATGCTGCGCAGCCCGCAACTGTTCCAGTTTGCCCAACGGGTGGGATCGGATTTTCACCTGAAGGCGCTCGATATCGGCGAGGTCGGTCAATATATAAATTATCGGCTTGATGCCGTCGGCTGTCCGACGCAGCTGTTCACCGAAGAAGCTTGCAACATCATTGCGAAAGTGACTGGCGGCATTCCTCGTACGATAAACATTCTCTGCGATACGGCATTGGTATATGGTTTCGCTGAGAAGGCCACTCAGATTAGCGGTGAGTTGGTCTCCATCGTCGTCGAAAACAAGGAGAAATATGGCGTTCTACCCCTTATGGGCACTCCAGGTTGACCACATAACTCAGCGCACTACGATCCTATCTTCTTGAGGGCGGCCTCAATCTTTTCCTCGAGATCCCGATCCGACGTTTGGCTGAGAGCTAATTTCAGTTGCTCCGAGGCCTTCGCCGGCTGGCCAGACGAGACGTAACTCATCCCAAGATGGTATCTTACAAGCGCCAAATTGGGGAGTTCAGCAGAGGCTTCCTCAAGCACCGCAAGAGCAGTCTTATAATCTCCCTCCCGATAGCTCACCCATCCCAATGTGTCCTTGAATTGCGGCACCGGCGATTTTCGCAGGCGACCGACCAACGACTTGGCCCTATCTAGGCTTGCCTTGTCATCCCGATGATCGGCGAGAATGCTCGCCAGATTGTTGGCCACGATCAAGGAGCCAGGCTGTTCCTCAAGCATCAGCTGATAAGCCGAAATTGCGGCTTCATAATCTCCTTTTGTTTCCATGATCCCTGCCTGCAAGAGGCGCAACACGCCGTTGTCAGGCTGTGCCTTCAGGCCGGCGAGAACGGTATTCAGTGCCTCATCGGTTTTCCTTTGCTCCATGTAGAATTCCGCCAGCGCCCTGTAGCCGGCAACATTGTTCGGCTGCTTTTCTATAGCTGTTTTAAAGCTTTTTAAGGCTTGGTCAGGTGCGTTCCTCGTCAGCTGGACAGCACCAAGGAGGGTATAAGCCTCGGCACTCGTCGGATTGGCTTGCAGCACCGCTTGCAGGAAGCTCGTCGCCCGGTCGGTCTGTTTCGCCCGCACGAACGCCCTGACGAGCGCGTACATTGGCTGGATTGCCGTGGGCGCCGCTTCATAGGCATGCTGAAGGACCCCGATGCTCTCCTCATACTTGTTGCCCCCGGCGAGCGCCGCGGCGAGGATCTGGTCCCCGATACCGCGATCATTGCTGAGACGGCGAATGGTCTCGGCAATTTCCTGGGCGCCGGTCCAGTCCTGCCGAGTCAGCTTGACCTCGGCCAGCGCGGACAGCACGTCGATGTTGCTGGGGGAATGGCTCGCGATCTCGACCAGAACGTCTTCAGCCCGCTGGGTGCTCCCCCGACGGCGCAAAAATGCCACGTAGGTGAGACCTATCTGAGGATTGAATCCGGACGCCCTCGTCGCGTCGGCAAACTGCTTCTCGGCGAGTTCGATGGTACCATTGCGTTCATAAGCAGTGGCTAGGTCCAACATCAGGTCTGGCGCCTGGGGCTTATCGTTGATCGCCTCGCGCAGATCGGCGATCGCAGCTTCCAGTTGGCCGCGCTCCATGCGAATGGATGCGCGCAGCTTCAAGGCACTGATGTTGCGCTGATCTTTGTGCAGAATATCGGCGATGACGCCGTCAGCTTCATCGAAGTTCTTTCGGTCAATAAATATTTGAGCGAGCTTGATCTGAGCGACGAGGCTGTTCTCACGGGAGGTCGTGCTGTCGATCAGCTTTTTGACTTGGGTGATCGCATCCGCGAAGTTGCCGGTCGGCAAGTCAATATCGACAAGCGCCATCTGAAACGGAAAGGCTTCTCCACCGCCGTTAACGCGACTGACGAGCTCCTGTCGCGCCGCGTCGGCACCTTGTGTCGCAAAGAGCAGGCGGACAAGATCAAGCTCGGCATCTACGTCGCTGGGATTCGCCGCAATGATAGCTCGGATTTCGCGCTGTGCCTCGTCTGGGAGCTTCTGATCGAGATAGGTCTTGATGAGAAGACGCCGGAACGCGACCTGCTTGGGATAAAGCGCCGCAAGCTTGTGGAGCAATGCCTCCATGTTTTTCAGGTCTTTGGTCTTCTCGAAAATGTTGAGCTTGAACAGCTCGACGCCCAACTCGTTGGTTTCAGCGATTGGCTCGCTATCGAGAATCTGCAGTGCCCCCTTGGCGTCTCCGGCCGTCATGCGATCGGCGGCGAGAACCATCGCAGCCTCGGCGCTCCGCTGGTCGATGGCGAGCGCCGCCTTTGCTTCGCGTGTCGCCCCATCGTGATCGCCGATCTTAAAGAGCACTGCTGCCCTTAGCGTCAGAACACTGACGTTGCGATTATCGATCTCGTAGGCCTCGTTGGCGAGCTTCAGAGCTTCATCGAGGGAACCGCCCAGCAACTGGATTTTAGCAAGCTTCACCCTCTCATTGATGTTGTTGGGATCAAGATCGAGGATGGTGCGCAGAACGGATGCAAGGTCGGACCACTGCAGCTTGGCTTCTGCGACCTGAGCCAGACCCCTCCAGGCTTCGACGAGCTTCTTGTTCAGCTTCACTGCATTTCTGAACTCCACACCAGCCCGGTCATTGTCATGCGCCGCCAGTAGTTTCATGCCGCTCTCGAGATAGCCGCGCGCACGATCCTCCGAAGAACTACACGCAGAAAGAAGGGCGGCGAGCAGAAGCAGGGCGTGCGGTGTCTTGCCGCCCAGCTTTGTGAACACCTCACGCATATTGACCTCTAGGATCTATTGCCCGCCGGGAGCCGGTATACGACAGCCTGCACTTTCGAAGGTGCGCTGGTGGGCAAGTATCCGGCTAGGTTCGGCATCAGTCCTGCCATGAAAGACTGCAACCGATCATCGGCCTCGCGTTCAAGCTCTCCGGGAAACACCGGGGTCGTTACCCGCACCAGAGCCCGTCGGTCCAATTCATGAAAATCGCATCGACGAACAGGTGCCACTTCGATATCCATTCGTTGGCAATCTTCTTGCCACGCTCGTCGAACCAGTAATAGACGATTTCCTTTGCCGGCCCCTTCTCTATCAAAACGCGGTTGATGGGAAACTGCGTACGCGAGTCGTCGTAGATTGTTCGTTCGAGCTTCGTGATCTGCCATCCTCCGCCCGGAATGCAGACCGCCGGAGAATGTGGCGATACGCCTTTCCGCTGCGATGAATAATACGCGATATAAAGGTTGACAGGCTTATGATCGGCCTTGCTGTAATCCGACAGGATGTAGTCGTCAAGACCGAGCCCATGCTCGATCTGCGGTTCCAACAACGACAACCGCCCTTGCCAGTCAGCGATTTTCGAAGGGAACGCGACAAAACGCGCTCGATCCGGGATCAGTTCGGCGCGATTCACGGTCAGCAGATCTGCGAGTGCCGCGATTCCGAGCAACACCAAGCACGCGACAGGAACCGCGCGGAAGGACGGCCCCCTCTGCTGTGCACCGCGAAGGGTCACAGTTCCCCGCGGAAAATGGAACGCCTCGAAGAACGATTTTCCTGAAAGGCGACCCAGCACATAAATCTCGGTAGTCAACAACACCGCACAGACGATGAAGATGATCCAGCCTTCGAACAAATGGAAAAATCCATCGGCATCCTGGGGGCCAAACCAATTCACCAACACGCCCACCATTCCGATGCGGAATCCGTTCATTCCAATCGTGATCGGGATGGCGGACAAGAAGACTATCGCTCGCTGCCAGATAGCGGCGTGAAACAGATAGGCCGCTAGAAAGCTCAGGCACAGCAGGGGATAGAGATAACGCAAGCCGCTGCAAGCCTCAACCACCGCGAGCTTATAGTATCCGAGATCAATGACGTTGCCGTCAAGATAAACAGGAATGTCGAACAAGCCGATGAAGAAGACCCCAAGTTCAGACGAAATGAGCTGAAGCCGCAAGGACAGCATCGAATTCCACGAAGTACGGCAGTGGGATCGCAAAAAAAAGGAACACCGTCGGAATGAATGTCACCCGGAGCAGGGACCACCCGCCAATCCCGAGCGCAATTCCGAGGAGGGCTACGATGAATCCAATTTGCGACAAGAGAAAGATCGCGCTGATCTCGCCAGTGATGTGCAGAGCGGCGGCAATGAGAATCAAAATAACCCCGCTCCAGGCGGGACGACCCATGCTGGCAAAGGCAGCATCGCGCCGCATCCACAGGAGCCAAGCGGCAATGAGCGGAACCAAGAAGCCGTGGCTATATTCCTCTTGACGGTACCAGCGGGTTACCAGTTCAGACAGCGCTTCGCCGAAGCCCGCAATAGCGATAAGCACCATGACGCCGGCGAGAAGCCCGGTGATAATGGGCGATCGCCTGGAGGCCGGGACTTGCTGTACCGACATCACCCACCTAACCGAAAGCGAGCAGAAACCCGAGACCGTGGAACCTAAATGTTCTAGCCAAGCGAGGCGAAAGGCCGACGAACTCCGATGTTAGTCCCTCCCGCTAAATCATTTTGCGTACCATAAGGAGGAGCCCAAGAAAACGAGCGTCGATTACCCGTGTCCCGGAAAAATCGACGATGATTTTCATTTTCAGCGACATTGCGTCCCTAAACCAAACTATTGCCTTGTTCACATGCACCGTCGTGGCATCCCCTGAGAACCCGAGGATGATGCGGTCATTGTCTTGTGAGCGCTTAACGAGCAGATCTTTCCGATTGATCCGGCATATCAGACACAGCCATAACCTCTGCAGGGCGAGCGGTATGCCGCGGGCCAACAATAGGCGGACCAGTTCGTAACCATCTTTGACATAACGTTTCCACAGATACGGTTCTTCCTTGATCCGCCATAGCCACTCAAGGCCGTGCTTCCAAATCCAGGCGGGGGCGCGCCTCACCTTGCCAGCTTCGAAATTGATCGTTGCACCCAAGTGGGAGCGGACCGGAACTCGTAGGCGATCATGGTTTCGCTCGAGCCACGCCTGACCTTTCTGAGCCCCCAGTGAAACTACCAAGAAATCAGCGTTGCTCTCGTTTATCTGGTCGATGAAATCATCGCAGCTCATTTCATCGACAGATGCGAACCCAGGAAAAAGGAATCCAACACACTTCATCCCTGTTGAGTTGTTGTTCAATGCTTTCGCGGCGGCTGCGGCCACCCCACGGCCGCCCCCAAATAAAAACACCTTTAAACCAGGTCCACGCCGCCTCTTGAAACTATCGAAAAGGTCGGACCCTGCGACCCGCTCCGTAATCGGAACTCCAAGCATTCGTCCAAGCCAGACGACGGGCATGCCATCCGATAGGCAAAGATCACTCAACAGGATTGCATTTCGGAATCTGGCATCGAGTTGATATTGCGCAAGAAAATTTAGATTTAGAGTGGAGATGAGGAATGGCCTGCGAAGCGCGGCCGCTCGCACGCTACGAGCGATGACTTCCTGCATCTCAATCGCGTCGATGGGCATTCCAAAAACGCTATATACCTCACGTGAAAGATCATCTAGCAGAGTTGGAGAGTTATCCGTCTCGATCGTTAATTCGCTCGGACGTTCATCGGCTGCTCTGGCATGCCTCGAGTTTGCGTTCGCCGCGCCAGTTGACATTCCCGTGCTCCGCGCCAGCGTTGTCCCACAGCAACCCTTCAGCTCATCCACTCCCGGAACTTCAGCTATTCAAGTGCAGAGGTATAAAGCCAAAAGTTAGCTATAATGCAATTACGGTTGACCTCGTCAAGCAGAAAAGATGGAAGTATCGACAGAGACCCGAACGGCCCGATCGTGCACCCCCTGCCTCTGTCCCTGTACCAGCTGACTGATGAACGCCGGATATGGCGTCCATGAGGACCATATGGCCATTGGCGAGCATGTCGGCGGCATCCAATCCACGGCGCGATTTGGGCACCCGGCAGATCGTCCGCCCAAGCAGTAGGCCGTGTCATGGCGACCACCGAAGCTGTTGCTCCCAATGGCGGTGCGCAGTTTTCCATGCCGAGAAGCCAGCTGACCTTCGCGATAAATCGTTATCGCCAACAGAGGCATCGTTCCCCGCAAGCGCCTTAATGGAACTTTTGTCAAAGCCGTGGTCGTTTACGTCGGTGTACGATTTTCCTATAAGGGGGCCTCGGTCTTCGGTTGTGTTGACCGAATTGAGCGAAAACATGCCGCTGTCGGTGGTGAGCACCCGGCGGAGCGGTAGCAATGGATTTGCGCGAGACGTGAACACCGAGATCAACATGGGACAACGGGTTGAAAAAAGAACGGAAGTTCCTCTGGTTGTCGATCTGGACGGTACCCTCATCAGAAGTCGACAGCTTGCACGAAGCCGTTGTCCAGCTTTCTTCTAAGCGACCTCGTCATGCGTTGCGTGCGTTCACAAGGCTCAAGGAAGGTCCGGCTGCGTTCAAAGCGGCCATTGCCGAGAGTGTGCTCCCAGACCCGATCACCGTGCCCATCGATCAGGCGGTGCTCGACGCGGTCAGAGCCGCACACGCGAAGGGCCGAAAAATTTATCTCGCCACTGCGGCCGATCGTCGCTTCGCTGAAGTGATTGCCGACTCGATCGGTGGATTCGACGGGATCTTGGCATCGGAGGACGGAGTCAGACCTCAAAGGACAAGCGAAGGCGGATCGTCTGGTTGCCGCATTTGGGGTGGAAGGCTTCGACTATATCGGGAATGCTGCGACTGACATCCCGGTCTGGCAAGTCGCTCGCACGGCGATCGTGGCAGGTGCCCCCTCGTATCTGGTTCGCCGTGTCAGAAATCTTCTGCCTGAGGCGACCACCCTAAGCATACGCAGGTTTGCCATAGGTCCTTATCTTCGCGCATTACGGCCACATCAGTGGATCAAGAACGGCCTGATCGCGTTGCCGACGATTGCTGTCCACGACTTCAGTATTCACGGGCTCGTCACAGTTCTGATCGCATTTACCGCGTTCAGCCTCGGCGCGTCGAGCATCTATCTTTTCAATGACATGGTAGATCTTCCGCACGACCGCTCGCACTCCGAAAAGCGCCACCGTCCGCTCGCCTCCGGGCTGGTACCGATCGGCCATGCGGTGGGTCTTCTTTCGCTGACTTCTGCCCCTCGCCATCGCGCTGTCGATGCTGCTCCCATGGGCATTTCTGCTGATTCTCATGGGATATTTTGGGATCTCGTTGAGCTATTCGATTTACCTCAAGCGAAAACTCATGATTGATGTGGTCGCTCTCGCAGCGCTTTACGGCATCCGTGTCGTGGCTGGCGGGGCCGCGACCGGCGTCGCGCTTTCTCACTGGCTGGTTGGCTTCTGCTTTTTCATCTTCTTGAGCCTCGCAATGATGAAGCGCGCCACAGAAATCATCGCCTTGCCGGAGACGAACGTCGGCAACGTGAGTGGGCGTGGCTACCGGCGGGGCGATCTCCCGGTCATCCTCACGCTTACCGCGGCTACTGGGTATGTCTCAGTGCTGGTCCTCGCCCTCTACATGTATTCGCCGGAGGTCAATACCTTCTATCGACACCCGGATCTGCTGTGGGGCATTTGTGTCATTTTGGTCTATTGGCTCGGACGTGCCTTCGTTCTGACTGGGCGAGGAGAAATGCGAAGCGATCCGGTGATTTTCGCTGCGACCGACCGCATCAGCTTGTTGGCTGGCGTTTTAGTCGTTGCCGTATTCATGATCGCTTCTTGATGTCGCAGCTTGTCATTCCATTGCGTTATTCGCTTTTCGCAACTGGGGCTACTTTGTTAATTTTTGATGATTTCGCCTTTGCCGGGGAAGTCGAGAGCTTCTGGTCGGCCTCAGCGCCGAAACTGCGACGGGCTTGACATGCAAAGTGCCTGGAAAAAATTTTTATTGATTAAGGGCTGTTCGCTTGTTCTCACTGAGAACATTGATGGCGCAGCTTTATGATGGGGTAAAGCGTTATACGATTGCGGTTGTCGGCCTCTCGATTGGCGACATCACAAACTTTCAACTCGATCGAAGATTGGTATTTCGGGCTTCACCATGATGCTCTGCGGATGGGGTCGCTATCCGGTGCTCGAATGCAACGTACAAACTCTCCGACAAGAGAGTGATATCGGCCAGGTGCTTGAGCGTAACTCCTCCGTGATTGCGCGAGGGAATGGCCGCGCCTATGGCGACGCATCTCTGAATCCCGATGCGAACTTCTCTGATGAACGCCTGGGACAGATTTCGCGCGTTCGACGCCAGTACCGGCATCGTCGACTGCGAGGCTGGCATGCTGCTCTCTGACCTCCTGAAGTTCGCCGTGCCGCGCGGATGGTTTCCCTCTGTGGTTCCCGGCACACAATTTGTCACGATCGGCGGTCTCATTGCCGCCGATGTTCACGGGAAAAATCATCACCTCAACGGCTCCTTCGGCAGGTATGTCGAAAGCTTGCAATTGGTCCTGGCCGACGGCAGCCGAGTGACTTGCTCGCAGACCGAGAATGGTGAACTGTTGGCAGCGACCCTCGGCGGCATGGGCTTGACCGGTATCATTCTGTCGGCCCGCATTCGATTGCGCCGCGTTTCATCGCCCGCGATTATCGAGACGATTCTGCGTGCGCCGTCTTGGGACGCCCTTCTGAATCTGATTGATGAGAACCACTCCGCAACTTACAGTGTGGCGTGGCTCGACTGCCTCGCGGAAGGTCAGAATTTCGGCCGCGGCGTGCTGATGCTGGGCGAACATGCGGGCCCGGATGACAGCCCAGCACCGCGCAGCCGCGCGTCTAGTCTTTCCGTCCCGATGCCGCTTCCTGTTTCACCGCTGAACCGCCTGAGCATCAAGGCATTCAACGAGCTTTATTATCGGCTGCAAAAGCCCAGACGACGCGTCACTCATTATGAACGCTTCTTTTTTCCCGCTCGATAGATTGCAGAATTGGAATTACGTGTACGGCCGCACCGGTTTCGTGCAATATCAGTGCGTCCTCGGAGGTGCCGATGCCGCGCACGGACTTCGTCGCTTGCTTGACATTGTCAGAGCAATGGGGGTGGGCTCTTTTCCTTGCCGTGCTGAAGAAGCTTGGCGCGGGCCATCGATTTCTGTCGTTTCCGATGGAGGGCTATACCATCACTTTGGATTTTCCCGTGCGCGCTGCGACCCTTCAAGGGTTGTCCCGGCTGGACGACGTCGTCTCTTCACATGGCGGACGCACCTACCTTGCGAAGGACGCGCGAGCGCCGCGGGAGTTTTTCGAGCGTGGTTATCCGGACGTGGAGAACTTTCGACGGCTGCGCAGCAAGATCGATCCGGAGCGCAAGTTTCGCTCCGCTCAATCGGAAAGGCTGGGACTATGAGCGCCGCTAATCCCAGCGTTCTCGTTCTCGGAGCGCGGTCCGACGTCGCCCGCCCGCTGGCCCGCATCTACGCACGGGACGGCTACACGGTCATGCTTGCCGCCCGTCAGGCCGAGCGCCTTGCTGCGGATGCTGAGGATCTGCGCATTCGGTTTGGACGCGAGATCGAAGCCAAGGAGTTCGACGCAGTCGACACTGCCACGCATCGGACGTTTGTCGATGAATTGAAGTCGCTGCCGGATACGGTGATTTCGCTGGTCGGCTTAATGACCCCGCAGGAGCAGGCGCAGGCCGACCACCAGGCGGCCGAGCTCATGATCCGCGCGAACTATGTCGGCTTGATCTCGATCCTCGGCGAGATCGCCAACCGGATGGAGCAGCGAGGCTCGGGAACCATCATCGGTGTTTCATCCGTGGCAGGCGATCGCGGCCGCGCCATCAACTACATCTACGGCTCGGCGAAGGCGGGCTTCACCGCATTTCTTTCGGGTTTGCGAAACCGTCTCGCCGGAAAGGGAGTCTGCGTGATCACGGTGTTGCCGGGATTCGTCCGCACGCGAATGACAGAGAACATGAACTTGCCGGAGCTTCTGACCGCGGCGCCCGACGAACTGGCCCGGGCCATCCGGAGGGCGGACCAGAAGAGGCGGCTTGTCGTTTATCATCGCCCGATCTGGCAATTCATCATGTTCATCATCCGCGCCTTGCCGGAGAAGATCTTTGTCCGGCTGAAGTTGTAAATTGTTCCGACACTCGCGGCGAGACACGGCAACATGGACATTCCGGCGAACCGATGACGACATCCCAGGATAAATGCCAAGGATGGCTGAGCGGGCAGCGATGGGTGATGCCCATCATGTGGTTGCTGGCCGGCATCGGCGCCTTGTCCCGACTCGCTCCTTTGACGGATCCCAATGGCCGCTTGCTGCGGCAGTTCGTCATCGAGGACGGCTACTACATGCAGACCGTGGCCCGGAACTTGGGCATCGGGCCGGTCTTTCGATATCCGACGGCACCGTTCAGACCAATGGCGTGCAACCCTTGGCGACTTATGTCTTTTCGCTGCCGTATTGGCTTTCGGGAGGAGATAAAATCGCCGGCATTGCCGAAGTCGAGCTGTTGTCGGTCATTGTCAGCATCGCCGCGGCCTGGTTTCTCTATTTGCTGGCGAGAAAGGTGCTCCGAGATTCTCCGGATGCGCGGCCGCTGGCGACGCTGGTTGCGGCGTTGTGGTTTGCATCTCCGGCCATCGTCAAGCACTCCATGAATGGCTTGGAAACCGGGATATATCTTTTCGTTTCGCTTGCGACGCTGAACGTGTTTCTGAATTTTGTCGAGAGCAGTTCAAGCCAATTGAAGCCAAAGCAAATGCTCGAACTTGGAGTGATGCTGGGGCTTTGCTTCCTGGCCCGCAATGACGCGGCCTTCCTGATCGCGGCGGTGCTTCTTGCGCGCATTGTCCTGGATTGGCCGACGACCGTGGTGCAATGGCGGGAGCGGATCATCGAGACCGCGGTCCCTGGGCTGATCAGTGTTTTGATTGCGGCGCCGTGGCTGGTCTACAACTACCGCCTGTTCGGTTCGATCGTGCCGATCAGCGGCATCGCCGAGGGGCTCGGGGCACGCTTTGGGCAGAATTTCCTATCGTGCCGGCCTTGTTGTTCGAATACGTGAGCTTTGTGATCCCGGTTCCGTGGTGGCTGGAAACAAGATTGCCGGTGTCGTTGATCGCGGCCGCGGTGGCGGCGACGGTGCTGGTGCTGGGCATCGCATCGCTCTGGAACAAGTCACGCAGCGCCCGCTACGTGATCGTGATCTATTCGATCTTCGGTCTCCTGCTGATCGGCTTCTATGGCTTCTTCTTCGGCGTCGAATTCTTCATGTCGCGCTATCTGTCGGTCTTGTCGCCGTTTCTTGCCCTGTTGAGCATCATCTCGGCATATCGCCTGCTGCTCTTAATGGCGGAGCGCTGGCGCGCAGCCTTACTCCCGATCGCGGCTGGCCTGTGCGTGGTCGGCATCGCCGCTCACAACCTCCTTCTCTACCGCTATGGCCTGCGCCACGACCATTTCCAGGTGGAAAGCTGGGTCCAGAAGAATATTCCGCGCGGGACATGGGTGGGCGCGATCGCAGACCGGAACGCTGGGATTCTTCCATGACCGCACCGTCAACCTCGATGGAAAGGTCAATCCCGCCGCGCTCCGCGCCAAGCTTGACGAAGGTGGCAGCATCATCCCCTATGTGGTCCGCAGCAATATTGTCTATCTGGCTGACTGGAAAGACCTGTCGAAGTGGTCGAACATCGACGAAGCCGGCTTCAACCAGAAATTCCAGCTCATTGTATCCGACGCCAGCACCAACCTTGCGGTGTTCAAGCGGATAGGCGCCTCCGGCGCGGCAAATGACCGATCTGGATCGGCGAACTGAAGACGCGGCGCGATCGGTTCAACCGAGCAGTTCCTGCAAACCCAGGATCTCCATGCAATGGAAATGCGACTATCCCCCCGACACCATCCTAGACGCGGGCTGGAGCTGTTGCTATCACTACCCGGCGACTGGCGCGGATGTCGGATCGTCGCAATAACATGCCGAAGCAGGCTCTGACGTCGGCCATTCACGTGGTCAACATCTTGCTACTTCACGTCCATCGGGCTTCCGCGGCTGGCCATCCTTTTTTCGAAAAATCGCCTGGAGCGGGCTTGCGCCGCCGCCGCGCGTGGCGGTGAGCAGCTCATCACCGCCTAAACTGCATGATCACCGCTAAACTCCAATTTCGAATGGATAAAATTTGAGGGCAACGTCAATCAGCCATGAACAGCGTGTCAGGTCCGTTCTTCACGAGGTGATCTGGATCAATGCATACAGACGGCAATTTCATTGCGTATGGCGCGCTGCTGCTCTGGCCGGTGGTCGCGCTGTACATCTATACTAAGCGCCCGGTCGCGCAGGCGACGCTCTGGACGATCTTGGGTGGCTGGCTGCTGCTGCCGGTGGGAACTTACTTCAAAATCCCTTTGCTACCCCTGGTTGACAAATACTCGGTCCCGAGCCTCGCAGCCTTGTTCGGCTGCATGTTGCTGGCGCGGCGCGAGGTGCGATTGTGGCACGGCTTCGGGGTTGCCGAGCTGCTGATGCTCATGTTCGTGTTGAGCCCGATCCCGACGGGCCTGATGAACGGCGACGTGATCCCGCTTCCGGCCGGCGGCGCGCTGCCGTCGATCGGCCTCTATGATGCG
This sequence comes from uncultured Alphaproteobacteria bacterium, assembly GCA_963844635.1. Taxonomy (GTDB): domain Bacteria; phylum Pseudomonadota; class Alphaproteobacteria; order Rhizobiales; family Xanthobacteraceae; genus JAJPKK01. The sequence goes on along the minus strand of CAWJPD010000001.1, from coordinate 274,054 downwards.
GGTTCCCATGCAGCGGCTCAGGCCGTAGCTTTGATTCCGTTTCTGATCGGCCGGCAGATCCTGCGCGATCCTGCCGACAACCAGGACATCTTGCGCGTCCTCGTGGTTGCGGGATTGCTCTATTCGGTGCCGGTCCTGTTCGAGGTGCGTATGAGTCCGCAACTGCATGTATGGCTGTACGGCTATATGCAGACATCCTTCCTGCAGCAGATGCGCGACGGCGGCTATCGACCCGTGGTCTTTCTCAACCACGGCCTGGTTGTTTCTTTCTTCATGATGACAACCGTGGTCGCCGCCGCCACGTTGTGGAGGCTCAGGGTCCGGATGAACCGGTTTTCGCCCGCCGCGAATGTTTCCTATCTGGGCGCGGTGCTGGTTCTCTGTAAGAGCGCGGGCGCGCTGGTCTACGGCGCTCTACTGGTGCCTCTTGTCACGCTTTCGAGGCCGAAGGTGATGATGCGGGTTGCGCTCTTGCTGGGCTGCTTTGCGTTGGCATACCCGCTGCTTCGGATGGCCGACCTCGTCCCCACCCACGTGATGCTCGAGACCGCGGCGATGGTGAGCGAGGAGCGGGCGGGCTCCCTGGGAACCCGGTTTACGCAGGAGGAAGCGCTGTTGACGCGTGCGCTCGAGCGGCCCTGGTTCGGTTGGGGTCGGTGGGGGCGCAACCGCATCTTCACCGAAGAAAGCAAGGATTTCAGCATCACCGACGGGCACTGGATCATCACCTTTGGTGTGCTGGGAGTATTCGGATTCATCGCCGAGTTTGGCCTGCTGGTCTGGCCCATATTTCGCGCAGCCTCGGCGCTGCGCTTCACCCAGACGCCAAACGAGGGGATCTGTCTCGGCGCGCTGGCGCTCATCGTGGCGATCAACGTCATCGATTTGCTGCCGAACGGCTGGCTGACGCCGTGGAGCTGGCTGTTGGTTGGGGCTCTGCTGGGCCGGGCGGAACAGTTGCGCCACATGTCGGCCTACGGTTCCAATGCCTCGTTGCGCCGCAATGTGGCATATAGGCGCGTGATTGGGCGCCAGGCGAAAGGAATTCAGTCACCTTCGGGCGGCGCGTCCAGGCCATGACGGCCGAAGGGAAAGCTTGACGTGGCCGCGATCCGAGGTACGACGGAAAACGCGGCTGAGCGAACTCCGCTGAAGCGGCGGGTCGTGAATGCTGGTGCCTGGAGCCTGCTTGGCTATGTGGCCGGCCAGGTCATCCGGTTCGGCAGCAACCTCCTGATGACGCGCCTGCTGGTCCCCGAGATGTTCGGCGTGATGGCCATCGCGAGCTTGGTGATGGCTGCGCTCCAGATGTTTTCCGACGTCGGGCTAAAACTCAACATTATCCAGAGTAAGAGGGGTGGCGATCCGGCCTTTCTCGACACAGCGTGGTCGATTCAGATCGTTCGCGGCGTGGTTCTTTGCACGGCCGCGCTAGTGATCGCGATTGCGATCTACGCGTTTCAGCGCGCCGGCATGGTTGGCGGCGCCACTGTCTATGCCGATCCAATGTTGCCCTTTGTCATCGGCACTTTGTCCTGCGGTGCGCTCTTCGCGGGCGTATCCTCCACCAAGTTGGCGGAGGCGGGCCGCAATCTTGCATTGGGTCTGGTGACAAAACTCGAATTGATCTCCCAAGTCGCGGGCCTGTTGTGCATGCTGCTGTGGGTTGTGGTCGATCGGTCGATCTGGGCCCTGGTCGCAGGCAATCTCTGCGGCGGCCTGGTCATGACCGTGGCGAGTCATCTCTGGCTGCCGGGTAATGTCAATCGCTGGCAATGGGACCGCGGGGCGGTGCATGAGATCATCCACTTCGGCAAGTGGATATTCCTTTCGTCGGTCCTGGGATTTCTTGTGAACAACGGCGACCGGTTGCTGCTTGGCGGAATGGTCAGTTCGGCCACGCTCGGCGCCTACGTGATCGCGTTCATGATCTTCAGCAGCATCGACCAGCTGCTGTCGAAGATCATCGGTGACATTTCGTTCCCGGCGCTGAGCGAGATCGCGCGCGAACGGCCGGAAGCCCTGAAGATAACCTACTACCAAATTCACCTTGTCGTCGCGTGCGTCAGTTATTTTAGCGCGGGCGCTCTGATGATGTCTGGGCAAGCCTTGATCGATCTGCTCTACGATTTGCGCTACGCGCAGGCCGGCTGGATGTTGCAGGTGCTGGCGGTGGCATTCCTTTCGATCCCGCTGCGAACCGTCACGCAGTGCTTCATGGCTCTCGGAATGCCGCGTTTGTTTTCCAACATCATTGTGGTGCGGCTTGCCGCGCTCATCATTGCGATGCCGCTCGGCTTCCGATTTTTCGGTCTCCCCGGCGCGGTGTGGGGCATCGCGTTAAGCCAATTGTCCTACATTCCTTCCTTGATTTTCAATAGCATCAAGCACTCCCTTTTCGATTTGCGCAGAGAGTTGCTACCGCTTCCGATGGTCTTTATTGGTATGGGCTTGGGCAAGCTGTTTGCCGCGGTTATGGGATCTTAACCGTGAACCATGAGGTAAACCTCCGGGCCCGCCCCGTTCATAAAGCGTGGGCATACAGGGCAATCGACAGCTTGCTTTACCACGCCTTTCGCATGCTGCCGGTGTGGAAGTGGACCGAACGCATGGCTTTGTGGTGGGGTTTCCGCTACCAGCCGCCGCCACGCGTGGTCAGCTTGCGATCCGGCGCTTCGATCTATGTCGAGGGCACCGATTACATTCAATTGATGATCTATTATTTCGGCGCGTTCGAGCCCGTTGTCTGGAATATCTCAGGCGGTGCGCCACCAGGAACGGGACTGTCATCGATGTCGGAGCGAACATCGGGATCTTCACGCTGGAGAGGCCGATCGCCGTTGGACCCGCCGGCAAGGTGATTTCGATCGAGGCGGCTCCCGAGAATGCTCGGGCGCTCCGGGCGAATGTTCAGCGCAATCAATTCAGTAACGTATTGATTATCGAGTTGGGCGCCGCAGATGCAAGGGGACGGGCGACCTTAACGCTTCCGGCTGGAAGAAACGTCGGCATGTTCACGTTAGGCTCGGTGAATGGCAGCAAGTTCAACATTGAAATTGACACGATCGATCGCTTGCTGGAGCCGTTTGCGATGACCTCCGTCGATATATTGAAGATGGATATCGAGGGTTCGGAAACTAGGGCCTTGCGCGGGGCGACGAGAACATTGGAAAAATTCCGGCCGACCATCTTGGTCGAACTGAATGAAAAGGCTCTCTCGGCATGCGGCTCTTCCAGCCACGAAGTCAAGATGTTGCTCAGCGATTTAGGTTACCGTGGTTGGATCATTGAAAGATCACGGCTGCGCGAGATCGCTGATCCTAAAGCAGCCCATGGATGCGACGAGTGCCTTTTCATTCATAGGGAGAATTCTCTATTAATGAAGGAGTTGAAGCTTCGCTAAACACCCAAGTGGCGGTACGGACTTCTTGGCGTGAATTGACGACCTCTAACGTTCCAAAGATCAGCTTATGAAGATCACGTTCGTCTCCCCGCCGGTTAATATGAGCGGCGGCGTGCGCGTGATGGTCATATACGCGCAGCATCTCATGCGGATGGGGCATGTCGTCCAGATTGTGTCGCCGGCACCCTCCGCGATTCCCCCCTGGCGGAAGTTGCAGTCCTGAATCCGAGGCAACGGCTGGCCCCCGGATCTCAGCGTGCGCAGGTCCCATCTGCAGGGGACCGATATTCGGCATCAGGTGCTCGAGAGCCGACGGCCGGTGGTCGATCGGGACGTTCCCGATGGCGACGTGGTGATCGCAACGTGGTGGGAGACGGCGGAATGGGTCGCCGCGCTCCATCCGGCCAAGGGGGCCAAGGTCTGCTTCATCCAGCATCACGAGGTGTTCTCTCATGTTCCCGTCGAACGCGCCCGGGCCATCTATCGTCTGCCGCTCCACAAAGTGGTGGTGGCGCGATGGCTCAAGGAGGTCATGCGGGAGCAGTACGGCGACGAAGTGGTGGACGTGGTCCCCAACAGCGTCGACCGTGCGCAGTTCTTTGCGCCGCCGCGCGGCAAGCGATCCCGCCCAACGGTGGGTTTCCTGCATTCGCGCTCCTCGTACAAGGGAATGGATTTGACTTCTCGCAGCGATTCGAAAAGTCCGTGATCGCCATCCCGACCTTCAGGCCATCTCGTTCGGCAGTCAGTTCAAAAGCGTTCCGCCGGAGCTTTCGGAGGGCGTGGAGTACTACTACTATTCGCCGCCGCAGGACGAGATACGGCAGCTGTACGCGCGCTGTGACGCGTGGATCACGAGCAGCCGCAGCGAGGGATTCAATCTTCCGGCGCTGGAGGCCATGGCGTGCCGAACGCCGGTCGTTTCGACCAGGGCCGGCTGGCCTGAGGAGGCCGTCAAGACCGGCTGGAACGGCGTTCTGGTGGATATAGAGGACGTGCAGGGCATCGCCCAAGGTGTGGAGTGGGTGTTGTCGCTCGAGGATCAGGCATGGCGAACGGTTTCGGCGAATGCTTATGCAACAGCCGCGGCCGGCTCATGGCAGCAGAGTGCCGAGCTGTTCGAGCAAGCGCTGAAGCACGCCTGCCATAGAGCAGCGCTCGGGGAAATTGCAGGCGCGTGTGCGCTGGAGGCGGGGAATGGGCACATGCGGGATTCTTCCCATGCTTGAATTACGGTTTGTGGAACTTTAAGTTTCAGGCTACTTTAGGCGGGGTCTCGCAGGGAGACACGGATATATTTTCTGAGACCGACGGATGTCCGAGCAAACGCATAGATCTCTTGGAAGCCGGTCCGACATGCCGTCACGTCTGGATTATCGGCACGAAATCGACGGGCTTCGAGCGGTAGCGGTGCTGCCTGTCATTTTTTTCCATGCCGGGTTTTCGCTTTTTCAAGGAGGATACGTCGGCGTCGATGTGTTCTTTGTAATAAGCGGCTATTTGATAACGTCGCTGATATTGGCGGAGCAGACGGCCGGTACGTTCACGATTGCAGGGTTCTACGATAGGCGGGCGCGACGTATCCTGCCTGCGCTCTTCTTGGTGACGGCCGCCTGCCTTGGCATGGCTTGGTTGTTCATGACGCCGCTCCAGCTCAAAGAATTCTTTCAGTCAGTGACAGCAATAAGCGTTTTTTCATCCAACGTGTTATTCTGGCGGCTAACGAGCGAATATTTTGCGTCGGCAGCCGAGGAGAATCCGCTGCTTCACACTTGGAGTCTCGGGGTTGAGGAGCAGTATTATATATTGTTTCCAGTTTTGGTCGTCGGGCTGTGGTATGTTGATCGGAAGCACCTCGCACGATGGATGGGAATCCTGCTATTCATCTCGTTGGCGCTGTGTGAATACGGCTCTCGATCTCAACCTATCGCGAACTTCTTTCTGGCGCCATCGCGTGCATGGGAGCTGTTGGTCGGCGCGTTGGTGGCGTGGGATTCTTACGGCCACCGCCCTTTCCATGCTCGAATAAGCCGCTCAGTTCGCGAAATGCTGACTGCGCTCGGGCTCGGTCTGATATGCCTCGCAATCTTGATCTTCGGTGTCCAAACAAGATTTCCCAGCCTCTACGCTTTGGTGCCCACGATCGGAGCGGCGCTCGTCATTGGAGTCGGCACTCGGGATACGTGGGTCGCAAGACTGCTTTCGTTGCCCTTTGTTGTCAGGATCGGGCTCATTTCTTACAGCGTTTATCTCTGGCACCAGCCCCTGCTGGCATTTGCGCGGTTGTACAGCATCAACAAGCTTTCAGTTCTTCAAATATGGGCGCTAATCTTCGTCACCTTCATATTCGCATATCTCACCTGGCTGTTTGTCGAACGTCCTTTCCGCGACCGGCGGAAGTTTTCGCGCGCTCAGATCTTTGCCGGAGCGGCGTTCGCATCCGTAGGTTTTTTTGCGATTGGCCTTGTAGGTCATCTTGCCCGGGGCTTTCCGTCGCGGTTCACACCCGCGGAATTGGCAGCCATACAGGCCCCCCGATCGGCGACGATCGGATGCGGTACAGTCTCCTTGAAGGTGAATTCTGCCATCAAGCGTTGTGACATTGGTCGGAAGGGGGGTGAACCGGCGATCGTTTTAACGGGAGATTCGCATGCTGATGCTATTGGCGGCGTGCTCGGCGACCATCTGACCGCGTCGGGGCAGTCTGGCATGGTTCTGCGAAACTGGGCTTGCGGGCCGATCGTAGGGCTTTATTCACCGACCCTCTCTACCAAGGAAAACGTGGCCAGCTGCCAGACTGCCCAAAAGCAATTCCTCTCGTTTGTTCGCGATACGCCAAGTATTCGAGACGTGATCGTTGCGATCCGTTGGACGATGCAGCTCTATCCCGTGCCAGGTGAAATCGTCAAACTGGTCTACGACAACGGCGAGGGCGGGACTTATGACAATTTGCCTTATAAAGAGAGCGCTGCCCTCAAGCCGGATGGCACGTTCGGAGTGGATGGCGAACTGAAGACGAAGACTGTCCTTGATTTCTTGAGTGGTCTGCAAAGTACAGGAAAGAGAATTGTACTTATCTATCCGGTGCCTGAGGTGGGCTGGGATGTGCCGCAACTTGCGATGAAAAAGCTGATCAGGGGACAGCGGCTTGAGACCGTGACGACCAGCTACTCTCGCTTCTTGCAGCGGAACCGCTTTGCGAGCAGCACACTTGACCAGTACACCGGTTCAAATGTCGCGCGGGTGAAGCCTGCCAACGTGCTCTGCAACACGATCGTTCAGGACCGGTGTATTGCGCAAATCGAAAATACCCCACTGTATTTCGATGATAATCATCTGAGCAATAGTGGTGCCGAGGCCGTAGTCCGCGAAATCCTCAAGGTCCCGGAGAGAACCGACACGGCATCGCAGGGGGCGCTGGTCAATGCAGTGGCCAGATAAATGGCGTTACGCTTCCAGCCGCCACGATGGCCATGTCGCGGTGTGGTTGGGATGAAGGCCGTCGTCCGTACATCCGGCACACCACAGGCCACTGTTTGGCAGTGACTCTGCGGCGGTGTTTGGATCAAAAAAGCCCTGAGCCGGAATTTTTCTGGATTTGATCCAATTGTTTACCTGTATCCGGTCTGAGCCGTAGCGCCGCTGGCGTTGATAGTGGATAGTACGAAATCCATCCTCGGATATCGATGCAGGCAACAGTGTTGTTTGCCATTGCGTCCCTTGTAAGCCTCCTTGTCATGCAGAATGCGCTTCTTGCATTGGATTTGCTCGGAATGACCGTTGATGCCGCGCTTCTTGAGAAAGGCGCGAAACGCATCGGTGTCGTGACCTTTGTCGGCCACGAGTTCCGTGATGCCAGCAATCAGCCTCACGCAGGTATCTGCCACCACGCAATCAGCCGTTTTGCGGCGTCAACACGAATACCCAGGGCCGACATTCTTCATCGACACCCGTATGAACCTTGACGCAGCTCTGATGACGGACCGCCACCACTCGCCCTCAAACGACACTCCAGGAAATGTCCAACGGTTACTGCCACCCCGGCAGACCCGGGGGAACTCCCATTACATTAGGTCTTAACCCTAGGCGGGAAGCAGAATCAGCAAACGTGGGAGTCGAGACGTCGAGGAGCGCTGAAGGTGCGATCCAACTGAGCGCAAGTGCAGATAACGCCCAAGTGAAGATCGTTGGCCGCATGACTCCAGCCTTTTTTAAGCGCAAGACGCGCGAGTGCCTTTGATTGAACTACAGCGGGGGCAGTGCCGATCGAAGGAACGCGCAGCGCCACGAGGTCATGGTAGGCCAGCATCTGTTCAAACGTATCCACACGTCTTACCGTTTTGGCGAAAACCGTCCGCTCCAAGCCATAAAGCGCCAGCCCGGAGTCCCTCACCATATCATACAGCTCGTGGCGGTTGTGTGCGGATTCGAACACGATGAATTTCAACGTCTGCTGTCTCAGCAGCCATGGCATGAGGACGATTTCCGCGCCCTCGACATCGATCTTGACGCCGAACACCTTGTCCGCAATGAGGGGCGGCAAATAGGTTGAGATGTTTCTCACTTCGACACTAAGTTTTTCCCATTTGTCTTGATCGCTGTGTTTGACAAGGGTGGCCATGCCGGAGTGATATGCCGGCCGCGCCATCTGCATCTGGCCGTCCTCGTCCATGAGGGCTACCTGATGCAGCGTGACATTTTGCAGCTTGCTTCCGCCGATTGCTCCTTCAACCACCTCGCACAAATGCGGCTGCGGTTCGAAGAGATGGATTCGCCCATGCGGCCCGACCTGCGTCGCAGCCAACAGGCCGATGGAAGCGTAGTTGGCTCCGATATCGAGAAACACATCCGCTTCACTCAACAGCGCTTTCACAACGTGGTGAACCTTTGGGTCGTTCGTGCCGAAAAGGTAAAGGATTCTGCCGTGGTAGTCGCCGAGCGAGACCAGGATGCGCACGCCATTCAGCATGCGCGTATAGACGTGGTCGGGCATTCTGGAAAATATGCGATTAGTTAGGGGATTGAATGCCAATCGGGTCGTCCCCCCCGCGAGGGGTACGAGACGCAGAAGCCAAGCGTATGAGCGGGCAATCATAGTGGCAAGGACGGCTTGTTGTCTCATGGTAATCGCCGTGAACGAGGATCGAGCGCGCCGTTCCGACAGGGCCTCACCGGCCCGCAAGCTGGCCTGGGCGGTGGGCATTCCGCGGCATCTCAAGGTTTACCTCGCCGACGTGCGGATGATCTTTCCGATCGCCAAGCGCGGCCGCCCCCGTCAGTGGCACGTCCACGAGATTCTGTCGATTCCGGCCGAAGACATGCTGAGCCATGCCACATGGCGGACCATCTGTTGGCGCACCGGCACCAAAGGCAAGCTCAAGGCTCGTTTTGCTGCGGTCCGGGTGCGCATCGCCGATGGGCCGCCGCAACGGATCCGCGACAGGGGTCAGCAACATCTGCCTGGCGAGGAAGCTTGGTTGATCGGCGAACACAGGATGTCAGGCGAAAAGAAATACTACCTCGCCAACCTGCCGGCGGAAACAGACCTGCGCACGTTGGCAGCCACAATCAAGGCGCGATTGATTTGCGAGCAGGCGCACCAACAACTGAAAGAAGAACTCGGTCTCGATCACTTCGAGGGCCGATCCTGGCAGGGTCTTCACCGACACGCGCTCACGACGATGATCGCCTACGCCGTCCTCCAGTATCGCCAGCTGAAAACAGCAAGGCGGGAAAAAAGAATCGGCGGACCGCCACCGCAGCCGACCTTGCCAGCCATACGCCAAGCTATCATCGAACTCGTCGCTCGCCTACCACCGCAACGCTGCCCGCACTGAACCGCAAGTCTGGCTTTCTCCCGCGGATCGGGCAGAACTGGAAGGCTGGGTGGCGGGCCGCAATACGCCGCAGAAACGACTTTGGCGGGCGCGGATTGTCCTGATGTGGGCGGACGGCGCCGGGATCACGGCCATTGTTCGGGCCAGCGGTAAGACCAAGCGCCTGCCTATCGCTGGCGCACCGCTATTTCCATCACGGCATTGACGGTTTGCGGCGCGATGCCAGTCGGAATCCGCCGGCAGGGACTTGCCCTGGTCGGCGCGCAAGCTTGCCCGCGCGAGTGGCCTTAGCCATACCAGCGTGCAGCGCATCTGGGCCGCGCACGGGATCAAGCCGCACCTGACCGAGACCTTCAAGCTGTCGAACGAAGACGACGACGCCGGCGAGGAGGACGGGAAGACCGAAGGCGAGGAAGGCGACGAGGCCGGCGAAGCGCCAGCAAGGTGAAGCGACGAGCGCTTGACGTTGCCACCGGCAAAGTCATCGCTGCGAACAGGGTTGTCGTGCCGTGGCGCTCGTAATCATGCGTCATGGTGCCGGCACGCCCCTTCTTGATCTCAAGACCATCGCCCATCCATTCGAGCGAGGCGTCGCCGTCATTGTCGAGTTCGTCTTCACCGAGCGCATCGGTGAAGATTTCATCCTCGGTTCGCGCGACGGCTTCGTTCAGGGGGCTCGGATGCCATCTCGGCTTGCGCCGAGTCTTTGCCAGTTGCCGTGAGAATTCCTTGGGTGTTTTCCCGTGTCGTGCAGGAGGACGGAGCCGCGATATCGTTCGCGACGGACGGAGCGAGAGAAAGCAACCTCTCGCGAGCGGTCAGAACCCTTGAACTCGACTTTCGCGTGTGCCAGTGGAATCCTTCCCTGAATAAGCGGGATGGAACGAAATGAGAACGATTCGATTGATTGTGGTTGCGGCTTCTTTTGTTTAGTCGCCAGCGTGGGCGCCTATCCCGTCTGCCTCAATCGTTCTAATCAATCTCAACAAACCGGGAGGCGTTGCGGAGACGGACGGGAACCGGTGAGTCGCGTTTATTGCGCCTGACTTGCGGGCCGCCGACGGCAAAGGAAAGATGCCAGACATGCAACGCGTTGATAGTCTAACCTCTCTGCGATTCTTTGCGGCACTGGCCGTGTTATGTTTCCATTGGAACCTGTACCGCCCAACTTTTCCCACCCAGATCGCTTCTTTCGGATATGAGGCGGTCACATTTTTCTTTGTGCTCAGCGGGTTTGTTCTCGCACTTGCCGTGAAACCGATCCCGTGGCACGCCTTCATGGCGGCACGCCTTTATCGCATCATGCCGACCTATCTGGTGGGATTGGCCATAAGCGCTCCGTTTTACTTCCGATCAGAATTCGACCTGTTGGGAGTCGCTCTTGTGCCGCTACTTCTGCAAGCGTGGATTCCATCCGTCGCCTTGGCTTGGAATATTCCAGCGTGGTCCCTCTCCGTCGAGATGTTCCTGTATGCCTGTTTTCCTCGTATTTTCTGGAGCGAGATCGATTCGTTCGCATTACTGTGTATTGCGTTACTTGGATCGGCGTTAGCGTCGGGTCGCATGATGCTTTCCGTCAATCACCACTTCCTGGCCTATTTCCCATTTTGGCATCTACCGTCGTTTGTGGCCGGCTTAGCGCTTGGAAAAATCTTTCAAACTAACCCATTAAGCCGCGACGCTTACCGATGGGTTTTTGTGATATCGACGATCGGCGCGCTCGTCATCGCAGTCGGCAAGACGACGATCCCGTGGCTGTCAATAAACGTCCTACTTGTCGTTGTCTTCGGATCCTTGATCTTTGGTGCCGCTGGTGCCAAGCTCTCAATCCTATCATTTCCGTCGCTCGTGCTGTTAGGTGACGCCAGCTATGCGCTTTACATTATTCACGACCCCCTCATTCAGGGGTGGGGCCGCTTACATTTGCAGATAGACGCCGGTCTTGATTTCTTAATGTTCCTGATGTGCGCTTGCGCTATTTCGATCGGGGTGACAATTCTGTTTCAGCGCTACCTGCCACGACGTCAACACCGTCTGCTTAAGCCGCCTCATTCAGGCACACCGGGCTATTGTCGTTCGCGGCGGGGTCGAGGTCACGCTTGAGGAGGAAGTTCACCGTGGAAACTGCGCGAACCCGTTGTAGTTACGGAATGCCGGGGTCAGCAGTTGCACAGGCCGAATTGCGAGATACCAAAGTTCGAGATGCCATTACCTTGACCGGCGCTGACCTGGAAGGTCAAACATGATGGCGTTTTCGAATGCGGCAGCACAATGGCAGGTCCATATGTCGTGCTCATGCGGTAGGCATCGAGCAGATTGTCCATGGCCTGACAATAGGACGCCGTAAATGGGCCGGATTGCGTATAATTCTGAGCGATCGCACTACCGTCGTAATAACTCAGGCTGACATAAAAGCTTGCCGAGGAAGCATTCATCACAAAGAGTCGCCAGCTGGAGCCGATGTCGTTCGGAAGCGTTCCGCCGCTGCTCGTGAACGAGACCCTGTCACCGTTGCTCAAAGGATGGTCGGGCCACACGACGTAGGGAGATTGATTTTGGAAGGTCGGCACAGTGGATGTGCCGCTGATACCCATTGTCGTGCATTGGTTTGTCGTGGGGGTAACCCATTCGCCCCCGCCCTCATATTGCTCAACCGTGAGAGGAAGCTGACCCGCGCTTGCATGATAGCTGTCATAGGACGCCACCATGCCCTCGGCCGAGCGATAATAAGTCGTTGCGTTGGCAATGAGGCTGCCCTGCACTGTGTGTCCGACATTCTGAGTTCCACTCCCGGTGCGGAACGGCTGTTTCCAACGCATTGGCCTGGATTGGCGACATTGGCCGCATTGACCGGAAGCACCTGAAATGTGGTCGAAGTCGCGCAACCGACGCGATACGAGGCACCAAGTTCAGACGAGGGGGCATCGACTGGTGCGCCGAAGGCGAGCATGAAACGGCTGGTATCGAAGGCGTGATGGAACTGGATTGGCCTCTCCGTTCAAGCCCGTTGGTTGAAGGACACGACGGCGTCCCAGACGGGGTTCTTGTCACGCATGTAACGCAGCCCACCCCAAGCTCCATATCGCGTTGGAACGCCCATTTCCACGAACTTGGCAGGATGGTGACCTCCGAGCGACAGGAAACCTTCGAACATCCGCATGTAGTTCGCTGCGTCTTCCGGCGTGAACTGGGTGCTCAGCCAGAACTCGCGATACAACGGATCTTCGGCCAAGGTTCTACTGGTCAGAATATTGTGGTTGCCGCCTTCGTATTGAATGAGGCCCAGGCCGTTCGCATCGGCGATCGCCTTCTGGTCCCGCCACCAGCCGAACACCTTGTCGAGCGAGCCGGGCATGTTACTGTGCCGGCCGTCGATGATGTCCTCGTTGACTATCCTGTTGAAATAGCTGTGGCGCGTCGGCTCTTGGCGCGCCTGGAAGCGGGCGATGCTGTCGTCGATCCAGCGCTTGGTGGTCGACGCGAATTTGTCCGTAAACACTCCGCCCCAATAGCCGGTAACGCCGAGATCGTCGAACAAATCGGTGAGCTTGATGTCCGGCGCCTTGGTGGAGATGTATTCCTGCGCGCCAAGGAGCATCTGTTTCGTGATGAACGGAAACGTGGTCTGGGTAGTCAGAACGCCTTTCCATCGCTGCCGGCTGCCTACGCCATAGGCCTTGCGAACCGTATTCATGCAGTGGGCGGCGAGGTATCCGGCCATTTTGTTGGGATCGTCGCCGCTGAAGAATCCGCGCGCCTGGGCGGCGAGCCAATGGAATCCATCAAAGATCGCGTTCCAGAGCTCGTTGCCGTATTCGTAATAGGTGACGAGCTCGTCGCTGACATGGTCCCGGAAGTAGGCGGCGAACTGCGCCACCTCCTTCCCGATGAGATTGAGGTCGAACGGGGAGGTGATGAAACCGTTGGATGCGTATTTCGGGAAACTCGTGCTGTCGACGCCGGACAGCTCGAACGTACCAGCCTTGGTGTCGGCGTTTGCGACGGTGTAGGAGTTGCGGTTGACAGGAGTCATCCCATTGACCAAGTAGGTGATGATTCGATCGCCGTTGGCAAGGTTGTGTCCCGGGGCGCGGACCGCGGCCGGGTCGGAATTGCTGATCTCCTCTATCCGCGCGGTCTTGTTGGTGCCGAAAACCGCCGGAAAGCAGACCCATGGAAGCGATTGCACTGTGTTGGCCAACGAAGCCATGACCGAGACCGGCATGCCGCCGGGCAGTCGCGTGGTGGTCAGGGGGGCAGAACTGGCTGGCGATCCCCATCGCCAATAGGATTCTTGCGGGATTTCGGAAAACCGGCGCGTCGATCGATCGCTGTTGATGGCTTGCCAGTCCATGAACCGGATGACGCCCGATCCACGGCGGACCACCTCGAGCCAATCGGGATGGAAGATCTCGCCCGCATCGAGCCTTGCTTCCAGCCGTGCTTCGCACACCCTGATGTTGCGCGGCGGGTTGGCTCGGTCAATGCCGGTGAATACCACCGCCTGGGCGCGATCCGCCGCGCCCCACTCCCATTCCAACCGGTTGCCCTTTTGCCTTTGCCTGACGCCGCCACCACCGCTGATCGTCACGCTACTGGCCACGCCGTCCCACTTCACGACCCAGGACTGACCGGTGGGATTGTAGCCGGGCGGCAGTCCGAGCTCGACGTTCGGGCCGGAGATGATCCGCGACATGTGGGTGATGTCTGCGGGAAGGGGAGCCTTGAGGTCGCCGTTTTCATCCAGGAGTCGACCCCAGGCGGATTTGGCATCGCCGGGAGGGAAGTTGGTGGAATACGGCTGGCGGCCCGCCGTAATGACGATTTCCGCGGCCTGCTTCCAGATGTTGATAAATGGATGGACCAACTGCCAGAACGCGATTCCACTAAGCCCAAGGCAGATGCGGCCACCGCCGGGCCTGATGAATTTTGGCGCAGGAGCCTGCGGGATGGCGTTGTTGATGGCCTGGACAGATAGCGCCGTAGACGAGGCGCCGATCAAAAGCTTTCGCCGAGTGATCTTCAGCATTGTTCGTTTCGCGTTAAGGCGTTCGCTGCTGCGGAGGCGCCATGAATTAAGCTACGATGGCGACCGGCCGACAGCTGCCAACAATTTAGGGAACCGCGACTTGATCGAAACCATTCACTGGCATTCGCTGCATCCGCGGTACCTGGGTCCGGATTCCAAGGTCCTTGATCTTGGCGCAAACCGCGGCGAATTCACGTCCGCGATCACGCAACGCTTCGGATGCCACTGCGTGGCGGTCGAGCCTACTCCAGAGCTTTTCGCCAGGCTACCCGCGGGCCCGAAAATATCCAAAATTCAAGCAGCGGTATCCGCTACCTCCGGGGTCATGCCCTTCTATCTCTCTTCTCAATCGGTCGCCAGCTCGCTGCAGAAGTCTGCCGCATTCGATTTGACTGTGGTCGATGTGCCGGTTTTCTCGCTGGCCGATTTGCTCGCTTGTCTCACCTGGTCGCGCCTTGATCTGTTGAAAGTCGATATCGAAGGCGCGGAAATCGCGATGCTGCATGCCTGCCCAGACGAAATCCTGGGTCGGATTGCCCAGATCACCATTGAATTCCATGATTTTTGCGGAATTACGCCCACGTCGCAGGTTGAGCAGTTGCTTGCGCGCCTGCGTCGACTTGGCTTCTCTTCCGTGCGGATGTCGCGGGTCGGGCATCAGGATACCTGGCTGATCAACCGGCGACTGCTGCAGATCTCAACTACAGAGTTGCTGTTTACCCGATACGTCGTCCGCAATTGGCAAGGCCTCAAGCGGCTCGTTGCGCGTCAATTCAGGAGCCATCTTGACCGCCTGCGTCGTATCGCTGGATCGTATCGAGCAGGGCGCGAGCCGTAACGGCGACGTCGAAGCGATCATGCGCGGTGCCCCGTGCCGCCGCGCCAATCTGGTGGCGGAGGCCGACGTCGCGCGCCAGCAAGCATATCTTCTCAAACAATGCTCGTTCATCGCGCTGGGAAACCAGATACCCGTCTTGTCCCGAAGTGACCATTTCTGGCGTGGCGCCAATGTTGCTGGAGATGACCGGGAGACCGGCGCCCATTGCTTCCATAACCGATACCGGCCATGCCTCCCCGAGACCGAAGCTGGACAATACGAACGCGTCCGCCCGGGACAGCAGATCAAAAACCTCCGTCTCCGATAGTGTGCCGGCCAGTATCACGCGATTTTCTAGGCCCAGTTCATCAATCTTAGAAACAATGTCCTCTCTGGAGGGGCCATCGCCGGCGATCGTATATCTGATATCGAGCCAGCATCGATGGCGAGACGGACTGCCATCAGCGCATGAACGTGCCCTTTGGCAGGATTGAGCCGGGCGACGGTAACAAGGTGAAGCTCACCCGAATTGCACCTTCGATCGTGGCCCAATTTTGCAAGCGCCGAAATATCGACCCCCATGCAAGTGACCAAAACGCGCTCCGGGCTTATCCCGACTTTTCCTATCACTTGGCGACGCAGATGTGTTCCTACTGTGTTGATGAACGTGGCACCGTCCATTTTCGGTCTGTGGTCCGTGCCGTAAATCTGCAAATCACCGTGCAGAGTCGAAGCTATACGAAGCGCCCCCAAGAAGCCTGGCAAGCGCCACGACGTGCGCGGCGTCCGCGCTGGAGTGAACGTGAATGTGTTGTATTCGCGCGCGGCACGTCCATCGCAAGAGATCGATCGCCGATGCCAACAAGACGCCTTGATGAAGGCGATTCTGGAGGCTCGATGCTTCCAACTTTCGTAGATAGTGGACCGCCCTTGCCAGACGTGGCAGGCCCAATGTGGCCCAATCGAAGAGGCTCGCCAATGCGGGAGGAAAAACGTAGTGAGTTTCCGCAGCGGCGGATAAGGCAAACTCATGACGAGTCGTTATCGGGTTCGGACGACGTGTCGAAAGCAATTCAACTTCCACACCGATTTTTCGGAGCGCACAAATTTCTCTCCAGAACAATACATGCGTTTGACCTGGAAATTCTGGAACCAGATAGCCTAATCTCATGTCAATTTGCCTTTTCTTGTTTTTGAAGTGGGCGCTTACAACCCGCTAGAGGCTATATCAATGGAAACCAGCATTCGTTCACAACAGCTGTTTTTGAAGATTATACAATACTTCTGTTCAAGTCTTCCGCAGACGGAAGGGCTTCTTAGTACGCAGTCCCTTTGCAGCGAACAGTCGTGATGGGCAGCCATGTTCACGGATCGAGCATCGGTTTAATCGAATAATCTTTCAGTTACAGGTGGCGCTCATCTATTCAAATGATCCGCATCGTAGCAAACAAAGTTGTTCCTGTTAATGCACTTGTTCCGGCAACGCAACAACGTCGAGGCTTGCGGACATGGCAATGACTGACAAAAAAATTCGTGGCGGCCGTCATCGCGTCCTGCTGATAGCCGAGACTGCAAATCCCGAGTGGACAAGCGTTCCTCTGATCGGCTGGCGCCTGTCGCGCGCCCTTGCTCAGGTGGCGGACGTCCACGTGGTCACGCAGGTTCGCAATCGCGCCGCATTCCTACGCGCGGGCCTGACTGAGGGGCAAGAGTTCACGGCGATCGACAGCGAACGTGTCGCCGCGCCGCTCTATAAACTTTCAGACCGGTTGCGCGGCGGGGCCGGAAAGGGCTGGACTACCGTCACTGCTTTCTCCGCGCTTGCCTATTACTTTTTCGAACACGAACTATGGCGGCTCTTCGGAGCTCGCATCGCCAGTGGTGAGTTCGATCTCGTTCATCGCATCACCCCGCTCAGTCCAACCAACCAAAGTATCGTGGCCCCGCGCTTGTCGAAGCTTGGGGTGCCTTACGTCATCGGCCCGCTGAATGGAGGGGTGCCCTGGCCCGCCAATTTCATTGATCGCCAGCACGCGGAACGCGATTGGCTTTCGCATGTCCGATCGCTGTACAAACTGATGCCCGGCTATCGTTCGACACGGCGTGACAGCGCGGCGATTATCGTCGGGTCTCGATTTACCTATGAAGATATGCCGCCCTGGGCGAAACAAAAGTGCGTCTATATCCCGGAGAACGGGGTCAATCGCGAATGTCTCGACTGGCCAAGGGACTTCTCTTCGCACCAGCCGCTACGTATCGGTTTCGTGGGCCGGCTGGTTCCCTATAAGGGGGCCGATATTCTCCTGGAGGCGGCTGCGGGATATGTTCGTAGGGGCAAAGCGGAGGTGCACATTATCGGCGACGGCCCCCAGCGCCCAGACCTTGAAAACCAGGTGGAACGCCTCGGCGTTCAAAGCGGTGTGACATTTCACCGCTGGCTACCGCATCCGGAGGTTCAGAGGAGGCTGAGCAGCTATGACGTGATGGCGTTGCCCAGCGTGCGCGAATTCGGCGGCGGGGTCGTGGTCGAAGCCATGGCATTGGGAGTGACGCCCATGGTAGCGAACTATGCCGGTCCTGCGGAACTGGTGGATGACGAGACCGGAGTTCGGGTGTCGTTCAGCGATAAAGCGACATTGGTCGCGGGCTTCAAAAAGGCGATCGGCGAAATGTTGCGGTCGCCGGAGCGGTTGAAAGCGATCGGCATGGCAGCCCGCCGCAAGGTGCGAGAAAATCTCACCTGGGACGCCAAAGCCGATCAGATCGTGAAAGTCTATGAAGCTGTGCTGGAGGGGAGAACCGATTTGTCAGGGCTGCACGTGTTCGGTCAGCCGCGTCCGTACTCGCTAGTCAAGTACCCGGAAATCGGCGGTCTTCCCGTACCGGGCGAGAAAGGCCGCCGCATCAGGCCGGAACACCTCGACTAGGTGGGACAGCACTTTTGGAGAGAAATCCAGCTCGGGACGGCTCAGAAGCTTTTGCTTTACAAAATCCCTTATCGGCGCGGGCGTGACTTGCTTGATCTGTTCAGAGTCCGCGGAGAAGCGATTCTGACGGAATTCGTCCCGGGGTCGGTGCCGCGCCTGGACACCTAAACCGAACTTTGCCCGTCGGCGACGTAAGTGATTCCAATAACTCGATAATCCAATCGAGTACTGACTACAGCGGTTTCTGAGTATGGAGCGTGCGGTGTTCTGGTGGCTTTGTCCTCCGCTTGATGAGGAGAATCCCGGAACCCACGCCGGCGTCAAGACCGAAGTGAACACTCCACAGGGGAATCGCATTTGAAAAAATGGTATTGCCATTGAGGGGTTGAAAGGATTCTACCGAATGGCGCCGATTCTCGGGGAGGGGCGCCATGGCGGACTGCGAGGAGATTTTCGAGGACCTTGAGGACCCGCGTACCGGCAATGCCAAACGTCATCTGCTGCAAGAAGTTCTTGTGATTGCGCTATGCACGGTGCTGTGCGGCGGGGAGACGTGCGCGGACATGGCCTTGTTCGGCCGTGCCAAGCGCGAGTTTCTGCAGCAATTTCTGACGCTGCCGCACGGGATTCCCAGCCACGACACGTTCAGCCGCATCTTTCGGCTGCTTGATCCGGCGAGTTTCCACGCCTGGTTCATCGATTTTATGAGACGCTTTGCCGAAGGCTGCCAAGGCGTTGTGGCGATCGACGGCAAGACGATGCGGCGTTCCTTCGACCGTGCCGCGCAGGCTTCGCCGCTGCATCTGGTGAGTGCCTGGGCGGCCGACGCGCGGCTGTGTCTGGGCCAGCTTGCCGTCGCCGACAAATCGAACGAGATCGTGGCGGTGCCGAAGCTTTTGGAGCTGTTGTCGCTCAAGGGCCGCATCGTCACCGCCGACGCGATGAGCTGCCAGCGCAAGATCGCCCAGCAGGTGATCAGCCAGGACGCCGATTACGTGCTCGCGCTCAAGGGCAACCAGGAGACCCTGCACGACGATGTCCGCCGCTTCCTCGACGATCCGGCGACGGCGCTCGCCTGCGCCACCGACATCGACAAAGGCCACGGCCGCATCGAGACCCGTCAGGCGGCGCTCTCCACCGACATCGGCTGGCTGCAAGAAAGCCACCACTGGCCCGGCCTTGCGGCCATCGGCAAGATCACGGCCCATCGCGAGATCGACGGCAAAACCTCGGTTGAAACCCGCTATTATCTGCTCAGCAGCGCCTTCACGCCCGAACGCTTCAATACCATCGTGCGCAGCCACTGGGGGATCGAGAACGGGCTGCACTGGGTGCTCGACGTCGTCATGGATGAGGATCAGGCCCGAAATCGCAAGGACCATGGCCCGCAAAACCTCGCCCTGCTGCGCAAGCTTGCCCTCAATCTCGCCAAGCTCGAACCCTCAAAGGGATCCATGCGCGGAAAGCTCAAGCAGGCCGGATGGGACAACACCTTCCTCCTGAAAATCCTGCTCCAGTTCGCAAATGTTCAAATGCGATAGCCCTGGAACACTCCACCGCCTAAAAGCGGTGGCTTCAAGTTACGGCTTAAAGCCGGATCAGTCCGCCATTCGGCGGACTCAAGTCACGTTGAAGTTCATCGTCGCGTCGTTTTGATGTACTCCACCAACACCCTATCAGTCGCATTTCCGCTGGTGGCGGCCCGCCCCACAAGTGTCCAACTTGTACACTTCCATCCAACCATTTTAGGTTGGAGGCGCCGCGATCCCAGCCGCCTCAAGGCGTGGGGTTCCTGATCCCCCATTGGGGACTCTAAATGCGCGAATTCCCTTCCAACGTTTCTGGGTTGTTTGTCGCGTTGTCCGACTGTTAATTGTCGCGTCCCGGAGGACTGAGGAATGGGCAGTGCGCCAGCTATTGTTTGTACCGGGCGTACCTGCGTGGTGGTGCCAGCAACAAACGGTTTCATTCAGCCGATAACATAAAAAAAGTGCTTTCTTTTGGAAAGCAATGCCGATAAGATCTGACTGTTCATAATGGAACAACTATACTGTTTGATCTCTCGCAATGACTCAGGATGATCAACGGGCTGCTGTTTGGGCTGAGATTGCCGCTACTGTTGAGGGGATCAACGGTCTGTCTTGGCTACAGAGACTTAATCGTTTGCAATCTGGAGAGGCTAGCCAGGTAGACAGCGCTACAATCGATGAATACGTTAAGCTGGGTATTTGTAAACGTGCCGGACCCGAGATCTGGCTCACGCAGTTCGGTTACAAATGCGTTGACTCTGCTCGTGAATATCTTTGGTGGATTGATCGTAATAGGAAATTACATGGCGAAGGTCGATACGACCATATGAATTTGGAATTCTTCCGCGGTAAAGAGATACTGGAAATAGGATCAGGTTGGGGGTGCAATCTTGTTCCGATCGGGAACGTCGCTCGACGCGCCGTTGGTCTAGAGCTCGAACCGGTTTACGTCGAGCTTTCTCAAATCTTCTCTAAGCGAGAGGAGGTCACTCCTCCACAAATTGTGATTGGCACCGGTGATCATATACCTTTTCGTTCTGAATCCTTTGATGAAATTTTGATGTGGAATTCTTTGCAGTACATGGATGTTAGTTTGGTGTTGCAGGACTGCAGCAGAGTCCTCCGTCCAGGAGGACATGTGTTGTTAACTTATTCCAGTCTATCCAAATTTTCTTGGCGGCTTCTTCGAAGGGCGATTCTCGACCGTGATATTCACCTATTTGTCTCATCCTTGTTGATTTTTCTCGACACCTTGTCTTATCAAAGCTTTGGCAGACGAATTCGCAGAACTTCGCTAGCGAAATCAACAGCTCGACCAATCCATACTACCAGGCGTTATTTGTTGGCTGCAGCTCGCAAAGCTGGCTTCTTCTGTTTAACGAAAACCAAGGCAGGAAATACATTTTGGTTTGTATTCCGAAAATTGCAATCTTGCGAGGAAACCGCCCCAAGATCGGCGAGTCTGCACGGTAATAAATTCAAGTGACGTAGTTATAGTTCGCTAACGAATATTTTTGCAGCCACTCATCGTCAGCCAGGGAGCCGCGCAGCCAGGGCGTCGCAAGACGCTCCATTTGAAAGGAATTTGTAGACGCTCCCAGGCTTCCGCAGAAGCGGCAGCTTCGCATAAAGCGAGTCGTCGGACATCAGGCGTTCCGGCGTTCCAGGCATTGGGCCAGCGCGACTTCATCCTGCGCCGGGAAAACCAGCGCCGTTTCCTGGTCTTCGACCTTGGACCGAAACATCGGATGGTCCGACGCCACAAGCGGGCTGCGGGACTGTATGTGTCGTAAATGGTCATCGGCAGGCCTTCAGGAAATCCAAGCTGGCTCGGCACGACGACCACGTCATGCTCGTGCATGAATCGGATAGGACTTCGTGCAATCAGGTGAGAAGGCCGCTGAGCAGATACGAGGCGCGTCACAGCGTCCTCATCACGCGTGACAGCGCGGCGATAATCGTCGGGTCTCGATTTACCTAACGAACATATCCCGCAGGCGCCTCGAGGAGAATATCGGCCCCGTTGTAGGGAACCAGCCGGCCCACGAAACCGATGCGTTGCGTCGACATCCCGGAGAACGGAGTCAATCGCGAATGTCTCGACTGGCCAAGGGACTTCTCCTCGCACCATCCGCTTATGAAGATATGCCGCCCCGGGCGAAACAAAAGTAACGGGCGAAGTGGAGGTGCACATTATCGGCGATGGGCCCCAGCGCCCAGAGCTTGAAACCAAGTGGACCACCTCGGCATTCAAAGCGGTGCGACATTTCACGGCTGGCTCCCGCATCGGGAGGTTCAGAGCAAGCTGGGCAGCTATGACCTGATGGTGTTGCCCAGCGTCCGCGAATTCGGAGGCGGCGTCGTGGCGCCCATGGTAGCTGATTATGCCGGTCCTTCGGAACTGGTCGATGACAAACCGGAGTTCGGGTCTGATTCAACGATAAGGCGAGATTGGTCGCAGGCTTCGAAAAGGCCATCGGCGAAATGCTGCGGTCGCCGGAGCGATTGAAAGCGCTAGGCATGGCCGCCCGCCGAAAGGTGCGGGAAAAGCTCACCTGGGAAGTCAAAGCCAATCAGATCTTGAAAGTCTAGGAAGCGGTGTTGGCGGGCCGAACCGATTCGTCAGGGCTACAGGTGTTCGGTCCGCCGGAGGCCAGTGGCGTCGGAACTCGCTAATCAAGTGCCCAAAAATCGGCGGTCTTGCCGTACTGGGCGAGAAACGACGCCGCATCAGGCCGGAACACCTCGACTAGGTCGGGCCCGCACTTTCGGAGAGAAATCCAGTTCCTTGGAAGCGGGACGGCTCAGAATCTTTTCCTTTACAAAATCCCTCACCGGCGCGGGCGTGAATTGTTTGATCTGGGCGATGAAGGGTAAATGGTTTATGGCGGAATAGAATTGCCGTGGGATCGGCTTCCCTGCGCTTGGGTTCACGTGGCCACGCTTGACAACGGGATTTCGAGCGATACCGAGAAAATCGGTCAGCCGGATAAAAAAAGCGAGCGGGTCCCGCTGCAAATCTTCCATGAATCCCACGAAGATCTGCGAATCCGGAAAAGCCGCCCGGTACCGCGAGATATTCTTCCAATAGAGGCTCGGATCGATGAAAAACTCCGGTCGCTCCACCACCGCGCGATCTGGCGTGTTCGGCGCGGAGTCGCCATGGTCGACCCGTATCTGGATCCATGCTGAAATAATTCGGTCGATCGGATGTCGCGCCATATAGATGATTTTCACGCCTGGATTGTGCACGGCAATCCTCGCAACCGTGTCCGGGTACATCTCGCCGGCCGCATATGCGTTTGATCCCTCGCCGCAAATCTTCGCGTAGCCGCGATCTCTGAAATGGTCAGCGTACCAGTCGATCCCTTTGACATAGTTTTCGTCGTGACTGAAGAAATTCGGTTCACATCGCGGCACCATGAAGACGTACGGATGGTCCTCTAAATAGGCGCAGACCGTGGATGTGGCGCACTTCATCACGCCGATGACCAAAAAATCAATTTTCATCACTACCGCCGGCCACGGGATCCGATGTTTTGCATGCCACACCCGGGAGCGTTAGGCGAGGCGCTTTATGCTTAACAAGGCATTCGTCAGAGCGTTCGCCTTAGCATGGTTATTTCCCTCGCGACAAGGATGCCTCACAGTGTCACAACGATAGCATTCATGCCGTCGTGCGAACAGAGATTGGCCGAAGTTTCGGAGAGACACAGTGGCGGTATGATCAAGCGATTGGAGATCTGCAACACCAGATAGGCAATCATCGCAGCCAGGATTTGCAGCCGGATGGCATTGTCGTTGTTGCAGAATCTTGCGACTGTCGAGGTGCTCCTTGATTCAACGGAAAAGCAGCTCGATTTGCCAGCGCATGTTAATGTTCCACCCTCGGTCCGCTTGACACGAACGCGTCGCAGCGACAATACACCTTGTCAATAGGTCATGCCGAGCTTGGCCACCACTTGGCGGCCGATCTCGATGTCCTTGACGGTGGCCGGCGTCACTTCGATGCAAGGCGTAACATCGGCCACGGAGCCATGCTCGCTCCGAATGCCAGTGAAGAAACTGCTTGCTGGTCTGGAACTGGGGAAGTAAAGTTTGGAGCTACTCGGCTCCCGTGTAGTCAGAACAATTGGCCTAAAGCCGAATCTTAGATCGATTCCGTCATATGGGTCTTCGCATTTTTCACGCCGCAGGGTCTGGAAACATCATCGAAGCTCACAAGTCTTGGGTGAAGGGAGTAGACCACCCCGATATTATGTCTTTGACGTTCTCAGGTCAGTTTGAGGACTATTGTCGCAACACTGACTCGGAAGCCTATCTCATTTCGTATCATCCAGATGCCGGAATTCTACATGACGGTCGGTTTACCTTGGAGCACCGCCCGAAGCGAACATCGAGATTTCGTGGTCTGAGATATCATTTTGAACAGATTGCCTACGGGCTGGGGCTTCTACTGACCGCGCGAAGGTTTAGGGCACAAATTGCCGTTCTAAACGCTGGTATGACCCACAATTTTGTTGGAGCCGTGTTCCGCGCGTTCGGCATCAAGGTCGTTAACGTGCAGCACAATACGCTTTGGCCGACTGGATTTCCTCCGCAAAAAATTGGACCGCGTCTAATTCTGTGGCTCGACGCGTTGTATTTCCGATGGTTGTCGCAGGCGACAATCGGAGTCTCCCGGAGTGCGTTAGGCAAGTTCGAAAAGTAACTGGCGGGCATGTCAAACGGCTCTATGAATTTCGGGCTCAATTTCAGGCGGACTATTTTAAGACGGTTCCTCCTCCTCCTGCTCACGAAGAAGATCCATTTAGGATTATATTTTCAGGCCGGGTCGAACGCAATAAAGGCGTGTTCGACATCCTTACAATTGCCGACAAGCTCAGAAGGCGCGATACTCGGCCGGTGGAGTGGGATATCTGCGGATCAGGATCCGACCTGGACGAATTGAAATATTTAAATCGTAATTTAGGCCTCGAAGGAATTGTCCATTTTCATGGTTGGATAGGTCGAGACAAAATGCGTGACATTCTGGCTAGAGTTCACGCATCAATCGTGCCAACGCGAAGTGAATTCGCGGAAGGAATGGCGATGTCGGCGGTTGAACCGATTTTGGCCGGGCGCCCCGTCGTTACGAACAGCGTCGTTCCGGCGTTGGAAGTCGTGCGACCTGCCTGCCTCGAAGCCAAGCCCGACGACGTTGGGAGTTATGTCGATGCCATTTTGAGACTACTTAATGACGAGCAACTCTACCAAAAGCTGTGCGCTGAATGTCCGAACTTGCAGAAGCAATTTTATGATCGCGAACAGGGATTCGAGGCGGCCCTGCGACGCGTAATCGACCAAGGAATTCTGATTGGATGATAGTCAACATGCGCAAAGTTGACGGCTGGCACACCCTCGCCACCAAGATCATCGATCAGCCGATTGACCTCGCAGCTTGACGCGATAATTTAAAACTGCCGGAGACGCGCCACGCAATTCCAACCACATTCCTGACGGCACCAGTCCACCAAAAATGCGCAATTTAGCCTTTCAAGGTTTCTCCGAGCCAAAGACCGCTCGACAAGGTCGTCGCGCACATGGAGGAGTGGCCATAGAACCATCACTGTTGCAGCCGATGCCATTCAACCCTTTTGATTGAGGGCGCCAGCGACCCACTAATTGCCTTGCCAAGCGAATGCCTCGACGGATTGTGAGTGATGTCAAAACGGAGCATAAATCTTTCGATCGTTATCGTTAATTATCAGACGGCAAATCTTGTTACGCAATGTCTTGACTCTTTATTACATCAGCTCGAAAACCGAGAAGCCCAGGTGGTCATCGTGGATAATTGTTCGCGAGACAATTCAGTGAATGTATTGCGTAACTGGATTACCATTCATGACGTGAGGAAAGTGATCCATTTGCTTGAGGCCCATTCCAATTCCGGATTTTCCGCGGGCAACAATCTCGGCATCCGCGCCGTTGAAGCCGACCTATACTTATTGTTGAACAGTGATACAATTCTTCGGCCAGAGGCGGTGGCCGCCATGCTTCGGAGCGCGCGGAATCATCCCGAAGCTGGTATCATTAGCCCTCGTTTGGAATGGCCGGATGGAATTCCGCAACAGAGCTGCTTTCGCTACGTGTCGCCGATTAGCGAGTTCATCGATGCTGCGCAGAGTGGGCCGATCACGACCCTGCTGAACTGTTTTAACGTTCCGCTACCCGTAAGCAACGCGACAGTGACCCCAGCCTGGACCAGCTTTGCCTGCGTGCTCGTGCGACGTGAAGTCATTGACACCGTTGGCTTGATGGACGAAGGCTTCTTCATGTACTTCGAGGACCTCGAATACTGCCGGAGGGCCCGAAAAGCGGGTTGGAACATCGTTCACAATCCCGAGGCAAGAATCGTTCATCTCCGGGGCGGAACCTCACCGGTCAAGCGAATGGCATTGGACCGCAAACGTCTGCCGCGATACTACTTTGCGTCGCGAACCCGTTACCTCTATTTAGCCTATGGAAGATTAGGACTGACGCTCGCCAACGTGCTCTGGTTGCTAGGGCGATGCCTGTCGCGGGGTCGCGAAATTCTAGAACGCCGCAGGCCAGGTGTTTCGGAGAGGCAATGGCTGGATATCTGGACGAATTGGTTGGATCCGGGAGTTCCCTGGTCCAATCAGCAGCAGTGAGCGGCGGCCGTGGAAGAGTTGCCCAACTTTGTTATCATAGGGGCGATGAAGTGTGCAACCAGCACTCTCTATGAGCAGCTCCTGCAGCAGCCCGGAATTTTTCTGCCGCGATTGAAGGAGCCCAATTTTTTCAGCAACGACGAGCAGTACTCGCGAGGGATCGAATGGTACAAGGGCCTGTTCCAGGACGCCTGCGTCTCCGACATCCTGGGCGAGGCGAGCACGCATTACACAAAGCTTCCGACCTACCCACAGACCGTCGCACGGATGCGATATTGGCTCCATCGGCCAAGGCTGATCTACATAATGCGTGATCCGGTTGACCGTCTGATCTCCCAATACATTCACGAGTGGAGCGAAGGCGAAATCCGCTGCGGCTTGGACGAAGCCATCGAACAGCACTCGGAACTCGCCGCCTACAGCTGTTATGCGCGTCAGCTCACTCCTTTTATCGAGGCCTTCGGCAAGGAGGCCATTCTTCTTGTCTTCTTCGACCGCCTGAAGCGCGATCCACAAGGCGAACTTGAACGTGTCGCTAAGTTTGTCGGCTATACGGGAACGGTCCGATGGCAAACGGATGTGGATCGTCGCAATGTCTCGGCCGAGCGGGTGCGGCGGTTCCCCCTCTACCACCTGCTTGTCGAGCATCCGCTCGCGACCACGTTGCGGCGAGGCCTCGTGCCAAAAGCTCTGCGGACGAAAGTGCGCCAGATGTTGACCTTGAGAGACGCCCCAGATTAAGTAAATCGACCCAGAAAGTTCTGGAGAGGACGTTCGATGAGGATCTTGCTGCTTTAGGCGCGTGGCTCGGGACCGATATCAACTGCCGTACATTCGCCGCCGTGACTGCAGCCAAGCCGCTCGAGTTGAGATGAAAGGCTTCCGGTATGGAAGGAATTTTGCCTCCTTACGGTGCAATTGCAATCGGTCGGAATGAAGGAGAACGCCTTACCCGGTGTCTAAGGTCGCTATCAGATGCGCACTTGGTCGTCTATGTGGACTCCGCCTCCCATGACGGATCGGTACAAAGGGCCCGAGAGGCTGGTGCCGAAGTAGTCGAGCTGGACCCGGCATTGCCGTTCACGGCCGCGCGCGCTCGAAATTACGGCTTCCAGCACCTCCGGCGTTCGGTGCCTGATCTTGCCTATGTTCAGTTTGTAGATGGCGATTGTGAGCTAGTGCGCGATTGGCCTCAGGTTGCCTTATGCTTCCTCCAAGCATATGCGGACGTGGGCGCGGTTTGTGGGCGCCGGCGCGAGCGCTTTCCAAACCGGTCGATTTACAACTGGCTATGCGACCGGGAATGGGATGCTCCGGAAGGGGAAACACGCGCGTTCGGCGGTGACGTCATGATCCGTACCGCCGCGCTGGAGAAAATGGGAGGCTATCGGGAGGATGTGATTGCTGGCGAAGAGCCAGAGCTTTGCGTCCGGTTGCGCAAGGCGGGCTGGCGCGTTTGGCGTCTGGACAGCGAAATGACACTGCATGACGCGGCAATGACGAGGTTCGGCCAATGGTGGCAGCGTGGGGTGCGCGCCGGTTATGCCTTCGCCCTAGGGGCTCACCTCCATGGTGCGGCGCCCGAGCGGCACTGGGTTTGGGAATCCCGTCGGGCATGGCTTTGGGGAATTCTCGTTGCCCCTTGCGTGCTTGTTGGCAACACTGGCGTGGTGGCCCTGGGGCTTGGCGGCTTGGCTCATATATGCCGTGCAAGCGCTGCGTCAGACCATCCGCAACACCGGCTCGTTTCGCGATCGCGCGACACTTGCATTCTTCCAGGTGCTTGCCCGTTTCCCGGAAGCTAACGGCCAACTTAGATTTTGGTGCGATCGGCTGACCGACCGCCGCCGACAGATCATCGAATATAAGTGACAGCTCGATGCGTGTTGCCTACCTCATCAACCAATATCCTGCTATCAGCCACAGTTTTATTCGGCGCGAAATCCTTGAGCTCGAACGGTCGGGAGTTGAGATCATACGGATCGCATTGCGCGGCTGGAACGGAGAACTAGCGGACGAGGCCGATCGTCTTGAGCGCGAGCGTACGCGCTACGTGCTGCGCGCCCCCAGGCTAGCGCTTGCCGTGGCAGTGGCGTGCATGTCGGCGAGGCGGCCAATCCGGCTGCTCCATGCGTTGGGAGCGGCGTGGCGCATGAGCCGCGGGGCGGACCGGCCGTTTTTTGTTCACCTCGTCTATGTGGCTGAAGCATGTCGAAATCGAGCCGTGGTTGCGCCGTGCGGGGGTCAACCACCTACACGCCCATTTTGGCACAAACTCTGCCGAAGTAGCGATGCTGACGCACATCCTTGGGGGACCACCTTGGAGCTTTACTGCGCATGGCACTGAGACGTTCGATAATCCGCAGCGCATTGGCTTGACTGAAAAGGTCGTGCGCTGCGCTTTCGTGGTCGTCGTGAGCTCCTATGGCCGAGCTCGAGATCTATCGCTCCATTAGCCTGCCCCACTGGGCGAAGGTCCAAAAGGTGCATTGCGGGTTAGACCCATCGTTTTACGACGTGCCCCTGACGGCCGTTCCCTCGGCCCGGCGACTTGTTTGCGTTGCTCGCTTGAGCCCAGAGAAAGGACACACGATTCTGTCGGAAGCTGCCCGTCGGCTGGCAAAGTCAGGTGCGGAATTCGAGCTCGTGCTGGCTGGCGATGGACCGTTGCGTGCCGATATCGAAACGCTCGTGACGCAACATGGGTTGCAGAATAGAGTGCGCATCACCGGATGGCTGAGCGGTGAACAGGTTCGCGCCGAGTTGCAGGCCGCGCGAGCACTCCTGTTGCCGAGCTTTGCCGAAGGCCTCCCGGTCGTCCTTATGGAAGCAATGGCGCTTCGCCGGCCGGTCATCAGTACCTACGTCGCCGGTATTCCCGAGCTCGTCGATTCAGGGCGAGCACGGTTGGCTGGTGCCGGCGGGAGATGTGGACGCCTTGGCGGACGCGATGCGCGCGTGTCTTGATGCTCCGGCCGATACTTTGGCGAGGATGGGCAAATCCGGGCGCAAGCGCGTGCTGGCGCGACATGACGTTGTTACCGAAGCGGGGAAGCTTGCCGCGCTGATAGGCGCCACGATTAGAGGGAGGGAGAGGAGGATGGGCATATCCAAAATGCCTATAACAGCTGTTTATCACACTTCCGATTCAGTGCAGTCACGCATCGAAATCAAGGACGATAGAATGCGAGAGGGAGTAAAGAGAAGAAATGGTTGACGAGGGACGAGCGAGTCAATCCGAGCAGTTCCTGCAGAGCGTAGACATTCATGCTCAGTGGGAATCGGATTACCTTAATCCCGACATGGACCGCTTCTATGATTTCGCTTTCAACCAAATCATCGAGCGACTCAATCCCAGACCCTCCGATAACGTCCTCGACGCTGGTTGCGGGTATTGTCACCACACGGTCCGTCTTGCGCGAAGCGGATCCCGCATAACAGCTGTTGACTTCTCGGAAACGGCATTGAAAGCCGCGCAGCGGACCGTCGCCGCTGCTGGCCTCGAGAAACAGGTCACACTGCGGAGGGCTGATCTCACAAGATTACCATTTGATGACGCTTCCTTCGAATTCGTCGTGAGTTGGGGAGTCATCATGCATATCCCCGAAATGGAGGCGGCACTGTGCGAAATGATCCGCATCCTGAAACCAGGAGGCATGATGGTCCTTGGCGAAAACAACGTGCATTCGCCCGATGTCGCGGTCCGGGAGCGGCTGACTAGGATTGTCAAAATATTCCTTGGCCGACAGCTCCCAGAGATGAAGCGAACAGAACGAGGGCTCGAAGTCTGGATGCCATCAGAATTTGGTGGCCTGCTGGTCCGGAAGACTGACATGAGTTACCTCACCAGGTTTCTTGCAGATCGGGGTCTCCGGCGGACGGCACGCACAGCTGGCCAGTTCACGGAAGCATATACCAATGTTCCAACGCGGTCGCTCAAACGGCTCATTTATGCTCTGAACATGTTTTACTTCAGGTTCATACAATGGCCCCAGTTGGCAATTGGTAACATCCTTTATTTCCAGAAAGAGTCCATGCAGAAATAGGAATCCTATGACTTCGATCACCTTCTGTCCTTCTGGATAAAGGATTGTGAAGCGGCCCCGATACATCGGAATATCGAGAGGCGTGTCGATGGAAATTCTGACCACCTGGGGATTGACTGCTGCTGTGACGTTACTTGCAATCCCAGTCTCCGTGTTTTTCGTTGAGATTCTCGCCGCGGTCGCTTTGAAACAGCGACAACGTACCCTCTCCGGGGCCGATCGTGGGCGGGTGGCCGTCCTGGTACCTGCCCACAATGAGAGTTTGGGCATACTGCCAACAATAGAGGACGTCCGCCGCCAGTTGCGGGCCGGCGACCGGCTGCTCGTGGTCGCCGATAACTGCACTGACAATACCGCTGTGCTGGCAGCAGCAGCAGGCGCAGAAGTTATCGAGCGCCGTGATCTGGCAAGGCGAGGAAAAGGATATGCACTGGACTTCGGGCTGCAACATCTAGCCTCGAGGGCTCCTGATGTGGTTATCATGATTGACGCCGACTGCAGGCTTGACGATGGTGCGATCGACCAATTGGGAGCAGCATGCGCAGCAACGGGGCGCCCCGCCCAGGGACTTTACCTAATGAGGGCCCCTGGAGAGTTGAACATCCGCTTTCAAGTCGCGGAATTCGCCTGGCGAGTGAAGAACTGGCTTCGTCCGTCGGGATTGTCTGCGCTCGGACTGCCTACCCAGTTGGTCGGGACAGGCATGGCCTTCTCTTGGCCAGTGATTCGCTCCGCCAACTTAGCTAGCCCAGCGATCGTAGAGGATCTTAAGCTTGGTCTTGACCTCGCAGAATCGGGAAGTGCGCCGCTGTTCTGCCCAGGTGCGCGCGTCACCAGCCATTTTGCGTCATCGCGGGCGAGCGTCAGCAGCCAGCGCCGACGTTGGGAACAGGGACACATCAATGTTATTATGGAAATGGTCCCGCGTTTGCTGCGGCAAGCGGTCGCCCGTCGTGATCGGAACCTGCTGGCGCTCGCCTTGGATCTTACGGTGCCACCGCTCTCGTTGCTCGGGTTACTTCTACTGACGGCTATCGTGATCACGGTTATTTACGCACGATTTGGATTCTCCCAAGTGCCGCTCGCCATAAGCGCTGCAAACCTCGCGGCATTTCTCATTGCGTCGGCCTTCGCTTGGGTTGCGATCGGCCGCGAGGTGTTGCCGGCGCGGACCATCTGGTTGATTGCGCCGTATGTTCTGGCAAAAGCGGGGCTGATGGTCGGATCCTTGTGGACAGGCGCAATCCCGGGTGGATCAGAACTGATCGAACGGACCCGGCCGAAAGAAGAAAAAGATGATGGCAGGTCCGGTTCGAGTTGGCATCGCGCTAAATGATACGCTTGTCCAAAAGTATGTTTTTGAATTTATCAGGCATTTGCAGGTTGACCCAAGGTTGCAGCTATGTCTCGTCGTTTTTCGGCATCCGCAAACTAGTTCGTCGGCTATGTCGGGCGCGTTGTGCCACACTCGGCAGCGCAACAGCCCGGCTTCCAATACTTCCGAGCTATTGCTTCGAGCCGTCATGGGCATCGAGAGGATACTCCTCAGGAAGAACAAGCGCCATCGTGATTATCTGCGGACCTTCGATGTCTCGACACTCTTGCCGCATCATGCGATCAACATCCTCGACCACAGCGCGGTCCGCGAGGCGGAAGGGCTTAACCTGGATGTGCTCGTTGTGCTCGATAGTACTGAAATGGCTCGAAACATT
This sequence comes from uncultured Alphaproteobacteria bacterium, assembly GCA_963844635.1. Lineage (GTDB taxonomy): Bacteria > Pseudomonadota > Alphaproteobacteria > Rhizobiales > Xanthobacteraceae > JAJPKK01. The sequence continues at coordinate 242,080 of CAWJPD010000001.1, read as the reverse complement.
GCTGGTGCCGCCCGGCTTGGGATAATCACGCTCGGTCATTGCGACACAGGATTCAAACTCGCCGGATTCTGGAATGTCTATCTTCGCGACGATACGACGGAATTCACAATTCAGCGTCTGCTTGAAACCTCGGACGAGCCTCAGCGATTAATGCAGGGCCGGATCGGGACCGAGTTCTACTTTTTGCTCAACCGGGCATCGCTTTGCGAAAAATCAACTTATTACCTCACAAAGTTGATCGAGCAGATCGCGGTCACCGGTACCCTCCCGACGTCTCCGGCTGGCGCCCCTTCAGCCAAACACGGACGCGAATTCCCGAAGCAGCATGAGACTATTAGTTATCTTGCCGGCCTCGCTCGCCTCGTATTGCGTAAAGCAGTACGAAAATGTTTTCGGCGCGAAGCGACATGGAATGTGGCATTCGCGCATAACGACTGGAAGCACACAGATCCGATGCTTGCTCCTGTCATACCTAATCCAGCGGGACGATTCCTTGCCGATCCGTTCGTCGTCGCTTCAAAGGGCCGCGAATTCTGTTTTGTCGAAGACTTCGATCGATCAGCTAGGCGCGGGCGGATATCCGTTTATGAGCTTCGGCCCGACAGCGCTGCATGGGTCGGTGTGGCAATTGATGAGACCTTTCATCTCTCGTTCCCCTACCTCTTCGAATATGGGCGCGATCTCTACATGTGCCCGGAGACGAGCGAGAGTCGCGAGATTCGCGTCTACAGATGCCTTGAATTTCCGCTGCACTGGAAACTTGAGCGAGTGATCATGAAAGACGTTTCCGCAGTCGACACCATGCTGTTCGAGAAGGATGGCAACTGGTGGATGTTCACCAACATTGATCCTGCCGGATGGGGCGACTTTAGCCTCGAGCTGCACATTTTCTCGGCGAACTCCCCCCTGGACCACGAATGGACGCCTCATTCGGCAAACCCGCTGTTCGTCGACGCCAGTCGTGCGAGAAATGCGGGACTGGTCCGGGATGGCAGTCGGCTGTTCCGGGTAGCCCAGGCAAAGGGCTTCGATATGTACGGGAAGCAGGTCTCGATCAATGAGATCCTCAAGCTGGATGAGGAGAATTATGTCGAAAAATGTGTTCGCGTGATCACACCAACTTTTCGAAAGGGGATTAGGGGAACACATCATCTGCACAGCAACGGAACGACGACTGTATTCGATTTCTGTTGCTGAACGTGGCGAATTCGCGATCGCCACGTGTAATTTTCTAAATGCAAAGTGGGAGGAGTCGCCTTCTTGCAGGGACTTTCGATCTCACGACCTGACTCGGTGAGGTCGCTCGCGCGAGCCCCTACTTTTCGCGAAATGCCCGCACAATCTGGTCTTTGATCGGCCGTACGAGATACGATAGAGCTTTGCGGTTGCCCGTCTGGAGGAAGGCCTCGACGGGCATGCCTGGGATCAGTTTCAGCCCCCCCAGACGCTGCACTTCCTCGTCCGGCACACCGATGCGCACGGTGTAGAAGTACGCGCCGGACTTTTGATCCTGCGAAACGTCGGCTGACACGCGCCTGACCGCGCCTATCAGTTCCGGCGTGGTGCGCTGGTTGAAGGCCATGAAGCGCAGCGCCGCGGTCTGGCCAAGATAAACTTGGTCGATGTCCTGGGGTGCAATTCTAACCTCGACGCTCAGGACGTCGATGGTCGGCACGACCAGCATGATCGTGTCGCCCTGCATGATGACGCCGCCAACCGTATGAACGCTCGACTGCATGACAATCCCGTCGAGTGGCGCGCGGATATCGATACGCCGCAACTGGTCCTCGGCTGCAATCTTCTTCTCGACGAGTTCGGAGATCTTGACGCGGATCTCGGCGAGATCCTTGCCGACGTCGGCGCGCATGTCTTGGTCGACCTGAACAATCTGCAGCGCGGTTTCACTGATTTTGCCCTTGGCTTGCGCGATCTGTGCTACAAGCTGACCCCGATCGCCGTCGAGTTGCGAGGCCTCGCGCTCAAGGCTCGTGAGCCGCGAAAAGGGCACTAGGTTCTTCTCCCAGAGGTCGCGAACGCCATCGAGCTCTTTTTTGATCCATTCGGTCTGGGAAGCGCGTGACTGTTGCTGCGTCTCAAGCCCGCGGATCTCCTCGTTGAGCTGGGCGACGCGCTCCCTAAGCTCGCTTTTCTGCACGTCGCGCGCGTAGTGCCGCGTTTCGAACAAATTGCGCTCGCCGTTGATCGCTTGAGCGACGCTGGGGTCATCCATGCGTGCAACGAGCGCAGCGGGGAATTCGACCGCCTCCGCGTCGCCGACCTCAGCCTCATCACGCGCCTGGCGCGCCGTGTATTCGTCGAGACCCTTGGCGATGATGGCGAGGTTGGCCCGAGTTTGGGTGTCGTCGAGCCGGACCAGGATGTCGCCGGCCTTGACGCGATCGCCGTCGCGAACCCGCACCTCCCCGACGACCCCGCCGGTCGGATGCTGGACCTTCTTGACGCTCGAATCGACGACGAGCAGCCCCTGGGCGATGACGGCACCCGCGATATCAGTCGTCGAGGCCCAACCACCGACGCCCCCGACGAGGAGCAGCGACACCGCTGCCCCCGCAATCAGATGATTGCGGATCGAATTCCTTCACCGAATCTCGTGTTGTGCTGCTCATGCCATCGAGCCCGCGAAGCCTGGAACCACCTTGAGCGGCAATGCCGCCGACTGTTCGCGGCGTTGAAACTTGCGAAGGACTTCGTCCTTGGGCCCGAAGGCCTGCTGACGCCCTTGCCCCATCACCAATACGAGGTCGAGGCCATCGAGCGCGCTCGGGCGGTGCGCAATCACGACCATAATGCCACCGCGTTGGCGAACGTTGGTGATGGCGCCTGCCAGAGCGTCCTCCCCTTCCGAATCGAGGTTGGAGTTCGGCTCATCGAGGACGACGACGAAGGGATCGCGATAGAGCGCACGGGCTAGCGCTATGCGCTGCTGCTGGCCAGCCGACAGAAATCCCCCCTGCTCGCCGATCTGAGTTTCGTAGCCTTCGCGAAGATTTACGATCAGCTCGTGGCAACCCGCTGACCGCGCCGCTGCGATGACGTGCGCGGGATCCGCCGCCGGATCAAATCGGGCAATGTTCTCTGCGACCGTCCCTGCGAGAAGCTCGAGATCTTGCGGCAGGTAGCCGATATGGCGGCCAAGCGTATCGAAATCCCACTGGTCAAGCGCGGCGTTGTCGAGGCGGACCTTGCCGCGGACCGGCTGCCATACGCCAACTATCATGCGGGCGAGCGAGGATTTGCCCGAAGCACTAGGACCGATAATGCCGAGCCCGCTGCCGCTGCGAAGCGTGAAGTGCACATCATCGACAACCACGTGCTGCGCGCCAGGCGGTGCAACGCTCGCATGCTCGACTGCTAAGCTGTCAATCGGCTGCGGCAGCGCAAGCGGCCGGCGTTGGGGGGGCAACAGCGTCAACAATTGCGCAAGGCGCGCCCAGCTTTGCCGCGCCGCGACGAATCCGCGCCAGTTGGCGATCGCGAGGTCGAGCGGCGCGAGCGCCCGTGCTGTCAAGATTGAGGAGGCGATGATGACGCCGCCAGTGGCCTGCTGATTGATAACGAGGTAGCCGCCAAGCCCGAGCACGGCGGATTGCAGCATCATGCGGAACGTCTTCGAGAGCGCGCCAAACGCGCCGGAAATATCATTGGCCCGCTCCTGGCTTGCCATGTACTCGTTGTTTAACTTTGTCCATACGAGTTCGACCCGGCTCCCCATACCCATTGCCATGAGCACATCGGCATTGCGCCGGCTGCGCTCGGCCAGCCCCCTCCGCGCCGCGGCCTGCGCGGTCGCAACCTTCAGCGGCTCCTTCGTCACATGCTCCGTCAGCAGCGTGAGGACCACGAGAAACAAGGCGCCAAAGAGAGCGGTCGTTCCGATGAGCACATGAAATGCGAAACAGATGATGAGATAGAGTGGCATCCACGGTAAATCGAACAGCGCCGTCGGGCCGGCGCCGGAGAGAAACGTGCGTATCGTATCGAGGTCGCTCAGCGGCTGGGTGCCCTCGAGGCGATTGCCGGCCTTTAATGACAGTCGCACAATTGCGTCGTACACGCGTCCGCTGAGACTGTCGTCAAGCGACCTGCCGATCCGCACCAGCAAACGCCCGCGAACGAGATCGAGCACGCCGAGAAAAACGAATAACAAAATCGCGAGCGACGTCAGGCCTATCAGGGTGGGAACGCTGCGGCTCGGCAGCACCCGATCGTAGACCTCGAGCATGTAGAACGACCCCGTCAACAGTAGCACGTTGATCAGGCAACTAAAAATCCCGACTCCAACGAATGCATAGCGGCACGCCTTCAGCGCGTCCGCAAGCTCGCGCGAGTCCATCCCCGGTCGGGTCCCCTGAGCAGATTGAAGCATTGGTGTGCCCCGGCGAAATCGGCCTCTTCCTAACATGCTCGAGTTAAGGCTTCGACGCGGAGGCTAGTTCGCGAGGGTGCATCAAAATATTGTGGTAAAGGAAGCCTTCACACAAAAGCGAAATCACTGGGATGTAGGGCCGCAAGCTTCATGTTGTTTAACGTAATCTGGTCGTGCGCATCGAGCGTGATCACGACGCCAGTTGCGGTCTGGTGGGCATCAGCCATCACTGCCGCGAAGCTCGCAAAGTCCGACTTCGGCAGCTCGATGACCTGGAGGCTCGGATTGAAATTGTTGATTGTCTCCGTGCCGAAGTTAGGCCCGAACACGAAGGTGTCGTTATATTTGGTGTTGCCGTTCAGCGTGTCGCCCGGCCCACCAATGAGCAACTGGGCCTGCGTGCCGGCATTCACGCTGTCGTTTCCAGCACTCCCGTCGAGGACATAGCTGCCATTGCCGCCTTGGATGGTGGCGCCGCTGTTGCCGCCCGCATATGTCTCGCCGTGACCAGTGATGACGAACGTTAGCGTAGTTGTGGTGGTTCCGCCGTGGCCGTTGCTCACAGTGTAGGCGAAAGTGTCTTCGGCCGCGCCGCCTGGCGGCAACGACGTGCCAGTCTCGACATAGCTGAAGCTGCCGTCACTATTGAGGGTGAGACCGCCGTAGGCACCGGCGATGCTGTGTCCAACATTCGCGGCCAGCCCGTTGACGGCGCTCACGCTGAGGACGTCCGAGGTGTCAGCATCTTGGGCTAGGGAGAGTACGCCCGTACTCGCGGTCGCAGTGATCGTCATGCCGACCGTTCCATGCGCACGGTCTGGCGCTGCCGTCGGCGTTGTGGCGTCGATCTGGACGCCCGTAAACGTCGTCAGTGCGGCCGACAAATTGGTGGTGTCGCCGAAGCCATCGCCCATGGTGGCGCCATTGAGGTTTACGCCGGTTATCGACAATGCCGGTGTCCACTGGCCACTCGCAACCGTGTAGTCGAAGACCAGCGCCGTCGCAGATGAATGGGCGGCATCATACGTAGCGACCCCGCCATCGTTGAGGGTAAGGGTCGGCGCGCCGCCGTTTACGGTGACCGCCTCGCTCAGGTTCACGGTGATGGTCACGACCTGGCCGGCATCAAGGTCGCCGGTTCCGTTGCTAATACCGGCACCGTTGACCGCGATTGAGGACAGGGTGGGGGCGGCAATCACGGGGTCAATCGCCTGCGAAACCGGACTCGCATTGCCGGCTGCATCGGTTGCGATGGCGGTGAAGACGTGAGCACCGGTTGACAATTGTCCCGTGGTGAAGGTCCAGTTTCCTGTACCGCTTGCCGTTACTGTGCCCAGCGATGTACCGCCATCAAACACCGTCAACGTGCTGCTGGCCTCGGCCGTGCCCGTCAGAGTTACTGCATCGCCACCAGATGGCGAGTCCGAGGTGATGACTGGTGCGGTTGGCGCAGCGGTATCGATCGTGAGGCCCGAGAAGGTGGTGGCGGCACCGCTGAGATTGGCGGCATTGCCGGCGCCATCGGTCACGCTTGCCGAGTTGAGATTAACGCCGGTGATCGCCAGCGCCGAGGTGTTCTGTCCGCTCGCGACCGTATAGCTGAAGGTCAGCGCATTGGTGCCGGAGCCGCCAGTATAGGTCGCCACGCCGCCATCGTTCAGGGCGAGGGTCGGCGTGCCACCCGACACGGTGACCGCCTCATTCAGGTTAACCGTGAAAGTCACCACATGCCCGGCATCGAGGTCGCCGGCGCCGCTGGTGATGCCGCTGCCCGAGGCCGCCACCGAGGACACCGTCGGGGTTGTCGTGTCGATCGCGAGGCCCGAGAAGGTGGTGGCGGCGCCGCTGAGATTGGCGGCATTGCCGGCGCCGTCGGTCACGCTCGCCGAGTTGAGATTAACGCCGGTGATCGCCAGCGCCGAGGTGTTCTGTCCGCTTGCCACCGTATAGCTGAAGGTCAGGGCATTGGTGCCGGAGCCGCCGGTATAGGTTGCGACCCCGCCATCGTTCAGGGTCAGCGTCGGCGTGCCGCCGCTTACAGTGACGGCCTCGCTCAGGTTCACCGTGAAGGTCACCACATGGCCGGCATCGAGATCGCCGGCGCTGCTGGTGATGCCGCTGCCCGCGGCCGCCACCGAGGCCACCGTCGGGGTCCCGGTGTCGATGGCGAGGCCCGAGAAGGTGGTGGCGGCGCCGCTGAGATTGGCGGCATTGCCGGCGCCATCGGTCACGCTCGCCGCATTGAGATTGACGCCGGTGATCGCCAGCGCCGCGGTGTTCTGTCCGCTCGCGACCGTATAGCTGAAGGTCAGCGCATTGGTGCCGGAGCCGCCGGTATAGGTCGCAACCCCGCCATCGTTCAGGGTCAGGGTCGGCGTGCCACCCGACACGGTGACCGCCTCGCTCAGGTTCACCGTGAAGGTCACCACATGGCCGGCATCGAGATCGCCGGCACCGGAGCTGATGCCGCTGCCCGCGGCCGCCACCGAGGACACCGTCGGGGTCGCAGTGTCGATCGCGAGGCCCGAGAAGGTGGTGGCGGCGCCGCTGAGATTGGCGGCATTGCCGGCGCCATCCGTCACGCTCGCCAAGTTGAGATTGACGCCGGTGACCGCCAGCGCCGCGGTGTTCTGGCCGCTCGCGACCGTGTAGCTGAAGGTCAGCGCATTGGTGCCGGAGCCGCCGGTATAGGTGGCAACCCCGCCATCGTTGAGGGTCAGGGTCGGCGTGCCGCCCGATACGGTGACGCCCTCGCTCAGGTTCACGGTGAAGGTCACGACATGGCCGGCATCGAGATCGCCGGCGCCGCTGCTGATGCCGCTGCCCGCGGCCGCCACCGAGGCCACCGTCGGAGTCGCAGTGTCGATCGCGAGGCCCGAGAAGGTGGTGGCGGCGCCGCTGAGATTGGCGGCATTGCCGGCGCCATCCGTCACGCTCGCCGAATTGAGATTGACGCCGGTGACCGCCAGCGCCGCGGTGTTCTGTGCCGCTCGCGACCGTATAGCTGAAGGTCAGCGCATTGGTGCCGGAGCCGCCGGTATAGGTCGCAACCCCGCCATCGTTCAGGGTCAGCGTCGGCGTGCCGCCGCTACAGTGACGGCCTCGCTCAGGTTCACCGTGAAGGTCACCGCGTGCCCGGCATCAAGATCGCCGGCGCCGCTGGTGATGCCGCTGCCCGCGGCCGCCACCGAGGCCACCGTCGGGGTCACGGTGTCGATGGCGAGGCCCGAGAAGGTGGTGGCGGCGCCGCTGAGGTTGGCGGCATTGCCGGCGCCATCGGTCACGCTCGCCGAGTTGAGATTGACGCCGGTGATCGCCAGCGCCGCGGTGTTCTGTCCGCTCGCGACCGTATAGCTGAAGGTCAGCGCATTGGTGCCGGAGCCGCCGGTATAGGTCGCCACGCCGCCATCGTTCAGGGCGAGGGTCGGCGTGCCGCCCGACACGGTGACCGCCTCGCTCAGGTTAACCGTGAAAGTCACCACATGCCCGGCATCGAGGTCGCCGGCGCCGCTGGTGATGCCGCTGCCCGAGGCCGCCACCGAGGACACCGTCGGGGTTGTCGTGTCGATCGCGAGGCCCGAGAAGGTGGTGGCGGCGCCGCTGAGATTGGCGGCATTGCCGGCGCCATCGGTCACCGTCGCCGAGTTGAGATTGACGCCGGTGATCGCCAGCGCCGCGGTGTTCTGTCCGCTCGCCACCGTATAGCTGAAGGTCAGCGCATTGGTGCCGGAGCCGCCGGTATAGGTCGCCACCCCGCCATCGTTCAGGGTCAGGGTCGGCGTGCCGCCCGCCACGGTGACCGCCTCGCTCAGGTTCACGTGAAGGTCACCACGTGCCCGGCATCGAGATCGCCGGCGCCGCTGGTGATGCCGCTGCCCGCGGCCGCCACCGAGGCCACCGTCGGGGTCGCGGTGTCGATGGCGAGGCCCGAGAAAGTGGTGGCGGCGCCGCTGAGATTGGCGGCATTGCCGGCGCCGTCGGTCACGCTCGCCGAGTTGAGATTGACGCCGGTGATCGCCAGCGCCGCGGTGTTCTGTCCGCTGCGACCGTATAGCTGAAGGTCAGCGCATTGGTGCCGGAGCCGCCGGTATAGGTCGCAACCCCGCCATCGTTCAGGGTCAGCGTCGGCGTGCCGCCCGCCACAGTGACCGCCTCGCTCAGGTTCACCGTGAAGGTCACCGCGTGCCCGGCATCGAGATCGCCGGCGCCGCTGGTGATGCCGCTGCCCGCGGCCGCCACCGAGGACACCGTCGGGGTCGCGGTGTCGATGGCGAGGCCCGAGAAGGTGGTGGCGGCGCCGCTGAGGCTGGCGGCATTGCCGGCGCCATCGGTCACGCTCGCCGAGTTGAGATTGACGCCGGTGATCGCCAGCGCCGCGGTGTTCTGTCCGCTCGCCACCGTATAGCTGAAGGTCAGCGCATTGGTCCCGGAACCGCCGGTATAGGTCGCAACCCCGCCATCGTTGAGGGTGAGGGTCGGCGTGCCGCCCGCCACGGTGACCGCCTCGCTCAGGTTCACCGTGAAGGTCACCACATGCCCGGCATCGAGGTCGCCGGTGCCGGTGCCGGTGCCGCTGCCCGAGGCCGCCACCGAAGAGACGGTCGGAGCCACGGTATTGCCGACAACGTTGACGGTCAATGATTGCCAGTCGCCCCAATACGATCCGTTGTAGGCCCGTACCTCCACCGTGTCGGTTCCAGCAGAGTTGCCCGCCAACAGAGCGACGGACGATAGGGACGAAGCGCTTACGGTGATGGCACTTGCCGCGGATGTGGCAACATCGTCAGCGCTGCCGATTACGAAGCTTCCCGTAGCACTGTTCGTGCCGGTATCGTAAAATTGGTATTCGGTGATCGCCTGACTCGCCACCGGATTGGCGGCCGTGAACAGCGAGGAAACGGATTCTGTCTTTCCTGACGCTAAGGTCGAGACCGGCGTATTTACGGTAATAACCGGGCAATCGAGTTCGTAGACTACGACTGATCCCGCGACCGCCTGAGCCCATTCCTGGCTAGCCGGATGAGGTGCGGCTATTATAATGTCGGAAGCAGAGCCGTCTTTTGCGGAGTTGTTCCCCAAAACAGCATTGTCCACCACCTCAGCGGTACTGCCGGACCCAGACACTACAGTGGTGATATGTCCGGAACCCGACGAGGTTTCGAAAACCACCATCTCACCGGCCGTGATCTGCGACTGCCAATTGCCGGTCTGCCCGGCCGGTCCGTTATAGGCCACGATCCATTCACCGTTGGCCACTCCGGGCACGCTGAGTTCAGTGCTTGTGATTGGCAAAGAGGCCCCGGCTTCGGCTGAAATGTTGCTGGCTAACACCCAACACCCTTCATCATTCCAGGTCTTGCCAACAAAACTCAGTGCGGCGGCCTCAACTGAATCGGGTGTCGCTTGGCTAGCGGCCACATCAGCAAAGGAAGGTTGCGTGACGACCGAAACGCTGCCGACGTACGAGGTGTAGGATCCGTAGGATACGCTAGAATATTGCTGAAGGTCGTAGGGATTATTCGCATAAGCATTGGCGATGTAGGAGTTATTGCTGGTAAAAAAGGAGATACTAGTGTTATCATTCGTATTCGTGGAAGCCGTATAGACGAGGTTTGAGAGACTGCCATACGTGGAGTTGGTATATTGCCCAGTCGCTGCGTTGTAAGTAAAGACGATGCCGATCGTATCGCTGTCGCCGCCGATACTGTCGCTGAAGCCAATCGTGTGGCCATTGTCTAACAATGTACCGGTCTGGCCATTGCTGGATGCGGTGTATTCGTCGCGGTCCAGCAGTGAAACGACCAAATAAGTTGGATTGCTACTGCTAGGGGTGACGTTCACAAGGGATGCAACGTTAATTTGTTGTCCCCCTGTGGCGACAATGGATTGTGCCTTTGGATTCAACGTTATCGACATCTCTGTGCTCCGCGATCGGCGTTGCACAATGGAGATGATGTCTTACGTCAATCTTTCTTTCTCGATAACAATTAGATGCGATCCAACAACTCGTTGCGGTCTGGTGAATCGGTTCTCATCCTGCGAAGGGTTGCCGTTTCGCAATGCCGAACGCACGGTGTGTACCTGAGCATCGTGATGCATAACGGCATGGGGATCCGAGTTATCCTAGTGATTTCATTGACCTGGAGTGCGCCACGATCGCACTAAGATTCCTCAGGCAACCGGCAGCGAGGTTCGAAATTGCCAAAGGTTTTAATCGTCTCCTTTACGTCTTGTAGATTGCAGGGGAAGCGGAAGTATGGTGCATCATCATTCCCAACTCCGGAACTTCGGACTGGGAGGTCATTGCACTTGCAAGCGAGTTGCCGTCCTCCCGCTCGGATAGAGAACGCAGATGCGTTGTTAAGAACGCGGCAGATCGAGCCCAGCCTGCGTCTGCCGGAACACTCACGACAGCGCAGGCACGCAATCGTCACCAATCTCGCGATAGAACAACTCATCCAGCCGGATCCGAGCCAAGTCCGACAGAGGGTTCGACGTCCTCCCGGCAAAGGCGGAGCCCGCCAGTCGGAAGCAAGTCTTGGATGGGCGACGGCGACGTCACTCTTGAAGCGTAGACAGCGGGCACCGAAGTCGTGCCTGAGCGCTCAGCTGAGGCTGAGCGCGTACATCCGCTTGATGTTCCAAGCCATGGTGACGAGGCTCCACTCGCCGCGGACACAATCGAGCCCGCGCAGCAGAAACTGACGGAATCCCAGCACCGATTTGATGATGCCGAACACCGGCTCGGGCGTCTGCTTGCGCAAACCATAGAGTTTCTTTCCTTGCGGGGTGCGCAGACGCCACGCCATGGCTTCGATCGGGGTCGGGTTTTCCGGCGCCGGGGGCGCCGTGGCAAACCGCTCGCGCCAGGACTGATGATGGGACTCGCGCCCGAGTGCAATCAGCGGCGCGATGTCTGCCGCCGCGCACGCCATCACATTGGTTTCGCTGAAATAGCCATTGTCGGCCAGCAGCGTGTTGGGACGGCCAAGCCCTTCCGGCAAGGCATCGATCTTCGCGAGCATCGGCGCAATCTGCTGCTTGTCGTTGGGCGCCTGAACCACCTCGGCGGCGATCACCAGAAGGCTCTCCGTCGCCACCACCGCCTGCGCATTGTAGCACTGGTCAAACCCGCCGCCCGCGACCGGCATGATCCGCGAATCCTCGTCGGTCAGGTTGATCTGGTCCTTGGGCTGCGGTCCTTCGACCGGCGGCGCGGGCGGTCTGCGCCAGGTCTTTTTGCCGGTCGCCACGACTTTCCCTCCCGCGCCGCAAGTTTGGCGCGATGCTCGGCCATCTCCTGATCGAAGCGGCGCTTGGCGATCTAGGAAAAAAATCACCGCACGCCAATAAACGATCGACGTGCAAGTTACTGTTTAAGCTATCCTTTTTGCTTTTTTGCTTATGCGGTGAAGAGCATTAATTTCAAGTTAAAAAATCCTCTTGCAGTGCAATCTGCGCTGGTATATCAAAGATTATACGGTTTGACGGAGGAATGCATATGTCTGGACGCAGATTGCCGGGTGTCGCTTTGGTTGTGTCTGCATTTTTCTTTTTATGTGTTCCAGTGCGTGCTGCGACCGTGACGGTCGTGACCGACGCTAATATGAGCGGGGCCACTTCAGGCAATCCCGTAGTGGGTGTGGTGGATGGAACGACGGGACTAGGTGGATACGCCGGTGCTGGTGACACAACCCCGACGTACCTAGAGTTCACAGTTTCCCCGAGTTCTGCCGGTACCAATACCACTGTGGACGTAAATACGGGATCTGGATATCCGTATGTTCAATTTGAAGTGACTCAAAGTTCCCCAAGCGGGCCGGCAGTAATACCTCTGCAATATGCCAACAACACTGCGGTTGCGCCGATTTCAGGATTTTTCTCTGGCGTTGACTATTTCCTGCAACTTTTTGCGCCTGCCCCAGCGACCTTTGGTATCGCTGTTACGACGGTACAATTGAGTGGTGCTTCGCCTATCGGAGGTCTCATTACGCCTTTGCCGGGTACTTTGATTTTATTTGGAAGTGTGATTGCCGGAGCCGGACTATTGATGCGACGCCGTCGTAATGGCGCGAACGCACTTGGTGTTTGAGTGAAGCCTCAAGTAGCTCTCTCGCAAAACGGCGCTCACTGAATTTGGTAATCCTGCCGCTCATATAACCGGCCTCAGGTTTGCCTCTTCCTGATTTGGGGTGCTTACTCGAACCAAGGTTTGTTGGGGACTGGTCCAGTGACCTCGGATTTCTCGGTAACGTCGCCGCAACGGCTACAGGCGACCTCCGGTCGGGGCGATGGGATTCGGCCACTCGTCTTCGAACCTGCCTCACTCATGCGGCACCGACATATCTCAGTTTAGTTTCGCGGACGCGTTTCCGTTTACCGTTTGATTCGCGTTCAGACGTTTTCCGTGAGGCGAGCACCGTACCAAGACGCCAACCAGATAGCCCGCTTGCATGGAAGCCAAGCTCACGGCAGCAAACAGAGCAAGGACGCGGGCAGGAGGGTCAGTGCTTTGAAGCGCAGTCCAAATAGGGTAGCGAAGAGCATGATGGGGAGCGCATAACGCATCGAGTGGCCACGTGAACCGCTCAAATTTTTACGCAGGTTCGATCCGACGCCGTTAAGAAATTCTAGCATCAACTCCTAAGTCAGCGGGACTTTTTGGCCTGTCACCAGCTAACCCTCAGGTACACAAAGAGAAATGACCATTATCGAAGCGCTTGGCCGATTCCGAGTGCCGGCGAGCGAAGGATTTGGTCTATAAGACACGAAGGAGTGACGAAGATACGTGCGGTAGCGGTCGCCGGCGGAATTGGCGAGCTGGTCGAAGAGGCGGCCATTCTGTTCACGGCAAAAAGCGCGCTCCCAGTTCCTGAACGCGCAGCGGGTTCTTAGCTGCCAGAGAAAGCGCGCCGGCCCGTGGATGAGACAGCGCCTTCCTCCTGTGGATTGTTCGCCCGCCCAGCTTGCAAGGCCGACTTTCGGCAAATACCGTGGTGCGATTCGGCGCGAATGGGCTGGACTGGGGAAACGCATGCCATGTTTAAAATATTTGTCGGTGGCGCTGACGCTTGCAAGCTTCGCGCTGGCGCCTGCGGCAACGGCCGTAGCGTCTCCATACATTGTAAATGGAAGCTTCGAGACCGGCGACTTCACTGGGTGGACACCCGTTAACATCGGGACTTTTACAAATGTGTACCCAGGACCATTTGTCTATTCGGCTCAGGAGGGAAACTCACTTCGCACTCTTAGGGACTGCAGGTTCTATGGGCTACTTGAGCCAAGCATTTTCCGACGTCGCGGGCCAGCAATTGCAGCTTTCCTACTGGCTTAACGCCGTTGGTGATGACCCTAGCGAATTTACCGTGAGCTTTAACGGAACGCCGCTGCTCGATCAAACCGAGCAAACTGATCCGAACACCGGCGGCGTGTGGACCCAATATATTTTTAGTGTAATCGCCACCGGTTCAGACACTCTTACATTTGGATTCCAGGACGATCCGGGATTCATGGCGCTCGATAATGTTTCGGTTTCACCGGCACCGATCCCAGCGGCGCTTCCCCTCTTCGCTACCGGTCTAGTCGCCTTAGGCCTGCTCGGCTGGCGTAGGAAGCGGAAGCAGGTGGCCGTCTGAACTACGAATTGGAACAGGAGCGACCACCGAACGGGGGCATTTGTTTTCCAGCTGGTGGCCCGGCATCATCGCGAAGTCCACCGCGGTTCGTCCTGCATCACAGCCACGCACGCGGGGTAGGCCCACGAGCCGTGTAAACTCAAAGTCAATCTCTTTCCCAAAACAATTCACTTAACATGGTGCGTTGTCTAGAATCGCCCTCGCCCGTCCGAAGATAGCAAGGAAACTGCGGGTCGGGCTGACCATACTGTGATTACTGATTTTCACTGCTTCGCCATCAAGAGATCATATTTTACCAACTTCCTTGAGCTACGCCGGATCGCTGAGAGGCAGATTTCGCGAGACGATCGATCAACTGATCCATCTGTTTTCGAAAATCGGCTAGATAAGGTCCACTACGGTAGTCGAATCCACTCTAATCCGGAGAGACATGACGCGATTTCTCGTTCGAATGGTCGCTTGGTGCATGCTCGTTGGTATTGTCGTCGTGACAGTAATTCCCCCGACCCTGCGCCCAACAGCGCCCGTCCCGCACAACTTCGAACACGCGGGTGCCTTCTTTGTCAACGCCGTGGCTTTCGGCCTCGGATATCCGCGAGCTCGGTTGGTCTTCAGTGTAGGAGGGGTGATATTTTGCGCTGGTCTTGAGATTATGCAGATCTTTATTCCTGGGCGACACGCACGTCTATCCGATTTTGTGGTCGACGCCCTTGCTGCGCGAGCTATGGCCGATTTTTGGTGATGGCCTGATCGGTCAGGCGGCGGCGGTTGTGGACTGAAGGTCGGTCGACTTGGCGATGACCTCAAGCCCGTCGGTGAATTTCACACCGAGAATGAGTTTTGGCAACTGGTTGTTGCCGTCGAGGCGTCGCCAACTGTTTTGCGCGGCCTCGACAAGTTTGAAGACCATGGCAAGCGCGGTACGATTCGATAAACATCCCTTCGAACGGACAGTTCGGTGGCGCACCGTGGCAAACGTGCTTTCGATCGGGTTTGTCGTCCGCAAATGTTTCCAATGTTCAGCCGGGAAATCGTAGAAAGTCAGCAGCACATCCCGGTCCTTGTTCAGGCATTCGGCGGCCTTCTCGTATTTCACGCGGTAGCTCTCGATGAAGGCATCGAATGCAACCTCGGCGTCGGCCTTCGTCTCGGCCATCCAAATCTCCTGTAGGGCACGTTTGGCCTTGGATTGCTGGCTCTTCGGCAGCTTGGCAAGCACGTTTGCGGTCTTGTGCACCCAGCAGCGCTGCTCGCGCGTCGCCGGCCAGATTTCGCCGGCCGCTTTCCAGAAGCCGAGCGCGCCGTCGGCGATCGCCAGCTCCGGCCGCATATCAAGGCCGCGCTGTTTCAGATCGAGCAGCAGTTCGCGCCAATCCTGCGCACTTTCACGCATGCCATCGGTGAAGCCGATCAGCTCCTTGCGCCCCTCCGGCGTTGCGCCGATCAGCACCAGGATGCACTGCTTCTCATCTTCGAGCCGCGCTTGCAGGTAGATGCCGTCGGCCCACACATACACGTAGCGTTTTGCCGACAGATCGCGCTTCTGCCAAGCATCATGCTCATCAAGCCACCCCTCCTTGAGGCGGACGATCGCTGTCGCAGACAGCCCCGGCGCATCCTTGCCCAGCAAGGCCGCGAGCGCTTCGGAAAAATCGCCGGTCGAGATGCCCTTCAGGTAGAGGATCGGCAGCAGCGTCTCGATCGACTTCGAGCGCCGCATGTAGGGCGGCAAAATCGCGGGTGTGAAACGAATGCGGCGGGGGTCGTCGGCCGCTGCTTCACGATCACGCACACGCGGCTGGCGGACCGCGACAGCGCCGATCCCAGTCATGACCTCGCGTTCAGGCAGATGGCCGTGGCGCACAACCCGTTGACGGCCGTCCTCAGTCTTGAACTCCCCGTGCCTGGCGAGAAAATCCGCGACCTCGGCTTCCACCGCTTGCGCCAGCAGAACGCGCGCCCCTTGCCTCAGGATATCGGTGAGTTGGTCGTCAACGGCTCCTGGATGAATCAGTTTGACCACGTTATCGTCAGACACGGCATATCACTCCTTCGATGGAGAAGTGGAGGCTTCAAGCACCCCCACGATATGCCGCCTCCCGATTCGCTCCGTCACCAACTTCCGGCCATAGCTCTTTGCTGCGCTCGCAGGCCTTGTTGTCGGCTGGATTACTTTGCGAGTTGTGACCCGACAATTACCAACGTCATGAACGGGGCGGGTAAAGCGCAAGCTGAGTTTCAGCGCTGCCGTTTCGGTTGGTGACATCCTTGGGCCGCCGATGATACGGCCGCCGTTCGGTGGCCGATGCCGCTGCACCGCTTTCCGGTGGCCCCCACGCAGCAGCTGATGTGTCGTAGTCAAAATCCAACGACATCACGTCGCGGTGGACCGTTCTGAGAGTTGTGTCGCATGGACAATTGTTGGATTAACACTTGCTTTACGACAGTTGATAAAACGTATTAGAGGTTCATCCGCTCGCGCACCCAGGCGGCGGATGCCATCGGGATCGACACCGCTAGCACCGAGCCCAGTCGGTTCGCCATTGCTGGACACAAAGAAAAAAACAGCATAGGCTCTTTCTTTATGAAGGGGTTGTGGTTCCAAATGAAGCGTTTGACCGATCGGAAATTCGTAACCTGAAACCCCGATAACTGCTATGTGAACCGAAATGTGCATGTGATCCCGGAGCGGCACCTTGCCTCTTGCCTCGGTCAGGCACCCTCAGAATACAGCCGGCTTAGCGGGACATAGGCGGACGCGTTTGCGCCTGGTCAGCTTACTTTGTTTGACTTTTTTAATGACTTTCCCCGCTGCAGGGCAAGATATTCTGTTACAGAATCAGATCGAGACGCTGCGAAGACGTCTTATCGACGTGGAGTCACGGCTCCGTACCCTCGAAGGTACCTTGAAGGCGCAACGCAGCGCACCAAAGCCTGAAAAGCCTGCCAACATTGCACGCCGTACGGAACCGTCTCTAAAGACAACTGATGCGCAGGTTTCAGGCTGCCTTTATCTTCGACAGCGCTGCGACGCCCGAAAATCCTATTCTCAGGAAGTCGTGGAGAAATGCCACAAGCTCATGTCACCCTCAAACGTGAACACGGCTTCTGAATCGGTAACTTGCGCAATCATTTCAATTGACGAAAGTTATTGTGTGTGGGCGCAGAAGTGTGAAGCTGAAATTAGCAGTCGCAATGCGGTCAGTGATCCAAACTGATTGTGTTACGCCGATAGCGCGTATCATCTAACCAATTTGTGATCTGGATAGTAAATCATGCGGCTCCGGTTTGAATTACGAGACAGGATAGCAGAGCGATTGTTCCAAAAACAGAGGAACTTTCTCTAATTGCGACTCGAGACCAACCCACTTCATACCCGCCGCGGCGATCAAACGCGTGTCGCAGTCGAGCGGTATCCATCCGGTGGGTACCGAGGGGCGGCCGACTTGCGGTATTCAACCGGGATGGAGCAATCCATTGGACCTAAACGTGTCGATCGCTTCGGAGAGGGTCAGACCGCGATGCTAGAACCATTCTCCGGTGTGACGGTGCCACTGGATGGGTAACCGTCCGGTAGCGGCGTCTCCGGAAGCTATAGGACGCGTCCTTCCGCGTCGACTAAGGGCGATCTTTAACGCCGAGCTTCTCCCCGTCTCACCCAAGGCCAAGCTGGTGCGCATACCGATGAAGCCGAGCAGCAATTCCAACGGCAGGCCGATCGCCTATTGATGCCGAGCAGTCTGGCCCGCAAAGCTGGCGGGGTCGACTAGCGCACCTGTTTCCACGAGACCCTTGAAGGGGCGCTCGGGCGTTCAGTGCTGCTCTCTGCCCCCAGTGCTTCGGCGGGCATGACCCAAATGAACCCGCTCAAAGCGCCAATCTGATCGCCACCACCATCAGCACGAAAGCAAGCGCGATACGGATCACGCCATCGGGAACACGGCCGGCCACGTAGCTGCCGATGACGACCCCAGGCAAGGAGCCGAACAGAAGGTCCCCCAATAGCATCCAATTGACCGATCCCAACATCCAATGGCCGATGCCCGCTACCACCGTCAGTGGGACGGCGTGAGCGATATCGGACCCGACGATGCGGGCAATCGGCATTTTCGGATGCAGCAGCAGCAACACCGTGACGCCGACGGCACCCGCTCCCACCGATGTCGAGGTGACAAGGACACCCACCGCGAGACCAAGCAGCACCGTCAGCCATCGCGCTTTCCTAGGATCGAGGTCGGCGAGGCGGTCGGCGTAGCGCTCGCGGAGGGTGTCGGCCGAGAGCAGAAAGATCGAGGTGGCGAAAAGGGTGATGGCCAGCATCCACGTGATGAATCCACGGGCTGCCGAACCGCCAAGGTCAAATCTCGACAGGACAAGCAGCGTTGCAACTGTCGCTGGGAGGCTGCCGATCGCCAGCAGGCCGACGATGCCCCATTCGATCGTCCGCGCCGCTCCGTGAACGAGCGTACCGAGGGTCTTGGTGGCGGCAGCGAACGTGAGGTCGGTACCCACCGCGACTGCGGGATGCGCGCCGAACAGCAGAATGAGGACCGGTGTCATCAGCGAACCGCCACCGACTCCGGTCATGCCAACGAGAACGCCGACGGCGAAGCCGGTCAGGATATAGAGCGGTTGCAGGGCGGAAAGAAATTGCATGGACGACGGCTGGACGAGACGTTGCTGGAGCGCAAGTACCGTGAGAGCGATTACGAAACCGACATGGGCCAACCGAGTGCAGCGCAAAAAGGTGGCCACCTTGCCGTCACCCGCCAGCTCCCTGCAGTCTGCGTTCCCGATCCCTTTTACAATATCGTGAACGCTCGCGACAGCAGGACGCGCCGCCGATGTGGACTGCCGGTATTCGCAGTCTTGGCGTCGAGCCGCAGATGGCGCTTGTCCGGTCGCATTAACGCGAATACATAAAAGGACAATCGGCAATAGAAACAAGAAATCGCGCGTATGCAGCAGTAACCCTGTTTGAAGGCTTGGCATTCGCCATGCGGAATTAGCGGCCGCAATGCATTGGACTCGATATTGCCAACGGCGACAACTGACGGAGAACAGATGAAGGGAATTATCCTCGCCGGCGGCTCGGGGACGCGGCTTTATCCGGTCACGATGGTGGTTTCCAAGCAATTGCTGCCGGTATTCGACAAGCCGATGATCTATTATCCGCTGTCGACGCTGATGTTTGCCGGCATCCGCGACATTCTGATCATCACGACCCCACAGGACCAGTCGCTGTTCCAGCGGCTGCTCGGAGACGGCTGCGATTTCGGTCTGCAGTTTGCCTATGCCGTCCAAGATCAGCCGCGCGGCCTTGCCGACGCCTTCATCATCGGCGCGCGACTTCATCGGCTGCCGACCGTGTCGCACTGATTCTTGGGCGACAATATCTTTCATGGTCACGGACTTGCCTGATCATGCTCGCCGCTGCGAGGCGCGCCGGAGCGGGCGCCACCGTGTTCGGCTATGTCGTCAACGCGCCTGAGCAATACGGCGTCGTTGAACTCGATCGACAAGGGCCGGGCGATCTCGATCGAAGAAAAGCCGAAGCAGCCGAAATCGAACGTCGCAGTTACCGGCCTTTATTTTTACGACAATGACGTGGTCCGAATCGCGTCGGCGATCAAACCGTCGCCGCGCGGCGAACTGGAAATCACCGATGTCAACCGAGCCTATTTGCAGCGCGGCGACCTCTATCGTCGAGGTGCTGGGTCGCGGCTTTGCCTGGCTCGACACCGGCACCCATGCCTCGCTTGTCGAAGCGAGCCATTTCGTCCAGATCCTAGAGCAGCGGCAGGGCATGCGCATCGCCTGCCCGGAAGAAATCGCGCTGCGGCTTGGCTATATCACGCTCGATGAGTTTCGCGAAGCTGGCCGCAACGCTGCGCCAAAAGCAGCTATGGCGAATATCTGCTATCGGTCTATCCATCGTCATCGCTCGACCGGGTCAAGAGTCGGGCTGCTGACAATGCACTTTAGAGGACTCCGCGATCTTCGTGACCGGAGGCGCCGGCTTCATCGGCTCGGCGGTCGTCCGCCATCTGCTCGACCGACACTGACGCCTTTGTCGTCAATATCGACAAGCTCACCTATGCGGCCAACCTCGACTTCCATTCCGCGGCCGATCGGCAATCCGCGCTATCGCTTCGCCCATGTCGACATCTGCGACGGGCCGGCGCTGCGGCAGCTTGTTCGACAATACCAGCCGCGATGCGTGATGAATCTGGCGGCCGAGAGCCATGTCGATCGCTCGATCGACGGGCCGGCCGAATTCATCCAGACCAACATTGTCGGCACCTTCACGCTGCTTGCAGGAGGCGCTGCGCCATTGGCGCGGCCTCGATCGCGCCAGCGCGCGCGCTTTCCGCTTCCTGCACGTCTCGACCGACGAGGTTTTCGGCTCGCTCGGCGCCGAGGGCTCTTCACCGAAACCACGGCCTACGCGCCGAACTCGCCCTATTCCGCCAGCAAGGCGTCGTCCGATCATCTGGTCCGGGCCTGGCGCGAGACCTATGGGCTGCCGACGCTCGTCACCAACTGCTCGAACAATTACGGACCCTATCAGTTTCCGGAAAAGCTGATCCCGCACATGATCATCAAGGGCCTCGCGGAGCAGGAACTGCCGGTCTATGGCGACGGGCAGCAACATCCGCGATTGGCTGTATGTCGAAGATCATGCCCGGGCGCTTGTCGCTGGTGCTGGAGCATGGCCGGGTCGGCGAGACCTACAATGTCGGCGGCCGCAACGAGCGCACCAATATCCATGTCGTGCAAACGATCTGCGATCTGCTCGACCACATTGCGCCGACGCCGGCGGAGCCGCATCGGCGCCTGATCAGTCTTCGTCGCCGACCGGCCGGGCCACGACCGCCGTTATGCGATTGATGCCAGCAAAATCGAAAGCGAGCTGGGCTGGCGCGCCGAGGAGAATTTCGAAACCGGCTCTAGAAGACGGTGCGCTGGTTTCTCGATCAGCGCGCCTGGTGGCAGGCGATCCTTGGCCGCGGCTATCAGCCGGAACGCATCGGCATCGGGAGCACAAACAGCCCGCTCAAACCGGACTCCGCAACCAACCGATCCCGAAACGAGCCTCAATGCTGAGGTCGCCACGGAAGTGCGAAAACAGTTTGATGCGAGTTTGCAGTCCGACAGTTGACAACTGTACGGAGCGTACCTCAATGGAACAGGTAATTTACCCCCACCGTCAATGTCTGAACTTGGCGACTTAAAGAAAGAAAACTGGAATTCCACGCACTAGCCCAAGGTAGTCATATTCAAGTTTAACAGACCAAGCCGGCGGATAGGTTGGCGCAATCGGTGGCAATGCGAATTCGATGCCCGCCCCCAACAGCCAGCCGCTATTTGTCTTCGACGTGGACACTGAGGTGTCCGTCGCGACATCGGTCAGCGTCGCTTGATTATTGACCCAACCCGCACCGGCCTTGCCGTAGTAAAGCCAGTTATTTGAAGCAAAGCCAACGCGGCCAGCTAGCGTGGTAATCCAGTTGGTATTCGCTGTGCCCGAAAATGCCGCGGTGCTCCGCGAAGTATTCAGGTCGGCCCCATCGAGATTCCACTCGACCCCAAAGACGATGTTGTTCACCAGGATATTGTAACCAAGCTGCGCGCCACCAACGGCCCCATTCCTGTTGACACCAATGTTCGTGCCGGTGAGGCCATCGGTCAGGGTTCCTGTGGACTCAGCGTCACCAACATTCAAACCGACATAGAAGCCGGTCCAATTGTACATTAGTGAAATCGGCGACGCCGGGAAGGCGCTCGGATCAGCGGCCAACGCTTCGAACGAAGTGACGATAAGCAAAACACCAGCAATGACCGAAAGCGATAAAGAGCGCATGGCGACCCAACCTCTAACTTTTTCATAAAAAGTCTAACGGCAAAACGCCCTAAAGGGATCAGGCTAGAACGCGAGACATCATTTTCTTTCCCAACTGTGACTGAAAAGACACGTCCGCTGCGCCACAGGGAGTAAGGTCCCGCTCTTCTCGGCGGGCGAGCAAGGATGTCATGCCAGCCGGCGACCGGCAAGACCGGGTGGAACGTCTCGAAGGCGACGGCGTCGGCGCGCTGGGGAGAAGCGGCGGCTTGTTGCAACGACGCTGGAGGTGGACGCCAGCGTGTTGGCGATCGCGCGAGAAGCTGGGGATTATCCAGGCGACTATATAGCTAGCCGTGGCAGTTGCATGCGCGGCCGCGAGACGGTGCGATTCTTGCTGAGGGGACCGGCCAGAGCGCCTCGGCGTAAGCCAATCATCTGCCTCCGTTCAGCGGGTCCGAGCAATGGTCATACGGCCTCCCACGGATTGATCAGTGCGACGGAACAGTTTTCAAATCCGCTGCTGTCACGCGTGACCACGCTTGCGTCGTGCGAGCGCGCGACCGATGCAATCAGGAGATCGAGGGTCGCCATCGGTCGGCCGGACTGCCGACGGGCGGCGAAGAGATCGGCATAGGCTGCAGCAGCCCTGCTGTCGAACGGCAAAACGCGACCGTCGAAGTCCTCGACGAACATCGCGCGTGCTGCGGCTTCGAGATCGCGCCGCCGGCGGCCTTCGGGCATAATCGCCAATCCAGACAGAATCTCAGCTTGCGACAGCGCGGTCGTGAACAGAAGCTCGGCTCCCGCTGAGCGCGCATGATTGCAGACAAGACGTTGGTGTCGAGGATAAACACCTAAACTAATCGAACTGCGGCGGTTTGCGGACCGCTCACGCGGCGGCAGGTCGAGATCGACCCCCCCGAGCACCGCGAAGCGACTGTGAATACGCTCATAAAGATTACGCGTCGGCAGATGGGAAGATTTGCCGAGCGCCGTTTGCAGAATGCGGCGCGCCTCGGCCTCCATGGAGTGGCCGCGCTCGGCCGCGCGCAGGCGCAGCCGTTCCTTCACCGCTGGGTCGAGATTGCGGATGGTCAGTGTGGCCACGCTGAATGTCTTGCATGATGCATGTAGGAATTGTATGCAATGCTAGCAATGAATGCAAGAACCGGTCACGACGGCTTCTCAACAAAAAATTTCTTAAAAGTTTTCACTCGCAATGGCCAAAAAGCGGCCAACAAAGGCGGAGCCAGCCGGAAATTCAGCCCCGATAGGACCAAACGGCACGGGGCTAGCTCAGTCTTGGCAGCGCGGGAATCCCGAGAACAGAAGCAAGAATTGAAGCACATCGTGGCTGGTCCGGATCAGGTGCGGGATGGCGTGGTGCGCTCGCATCTGTCGGAAATTTAATCCCTGAACAAAAACGGGGAAACCCGCATCAGCTGCTCCAGACCGTCAGCACCGTCAGCTGTTTCGGCGCCATGCACATCAAACGGCACAAAAGGAGCTGTCAGCAACCGCTTGGTCGTGAATCAATTTTGAGACGCGCTGACGGTGCTGACGGTCGTTTTCATGCAGCTGTTCGGAGACTTTGCCAAACTGATGATCCGATTTCCGGAACGGCCCGTGCGGGCGAACAAAATTTCAATTCCCAGAACCCGGAGCGGAGATCGCGCGCGGCGCAATCGGCCAGCAAGGGCACGCGGAGAACTGGGCCAATTGGAGCCCTTTCGCGTTCCTTCTTCAGACAGAAGCTCAGCGCCAACGCGCAAGAGGCCCCGACGCCGTTCCCATCCAAAGCGTCTGCCGAGCCATCAGATCCCGGATGCAAGCGGCAACGGGGTCCGCCTCCACAACGTCTTCGATTGCCGAGCGACGATTGGCGTCATAGGCGCGCCGGAACCCGCCCGAAGGGCAGAAACTTCGTTCGCATGCCGTCGCCCACAGCACAAAATCAGCCATCCGTGGCAGGTGATCCAGTCGGACTTCCGGCAGCGTGCGCATCCCACGGCTGACCGCATCTAACACGGCGCCCAGGAATTCAACGGCCTTTCTGCCTCAAAATCGTGCCAAATCTGCTTTTCGGATCGCCGACGAGCTTCGTCGACGTGTGGCAACGTCAAGAAGACCGCGCGGTCTGCCAAATCTGGTCGCGTGATGACATCCTCGATGCCGTTTAGGATGATGGGTCTGGCTGCTTCCAATAGGACCTCGTCTTGGTCCGTATAGAGCTGACGGACCGCAAAGCTGCCGCCACTTGCGACCCGGCACAGTGCATCGGACATCCAAGGCGACAGAATCCGACAAGTTATCGAAAGCCAGCAGGTGGCTGTTCGTGGCGGCGATAAAAAGATCGCGTTCTTCTCGCGGAACCGTCCGCACTGGGGCGGCATTGGGGTCGACTAAGGTGCGAACTATTTTCGTGAGAACGGTCTTGGCCGACCCCTGTTCGCCGAAGATTGCCAGGACAGGATATGGGCCGCCTTGCCGCAGGGCCGCCAAAACCCACGCCACAACCAAAATGAAGTCGTTTCGATCTGGAACGTTGATGAACGAAGCAAGGGCTTCTAGCGATCCGCCTCTTTCGGGCACCGGAAGTGGCAGCATGCCCGCGATTTGTCGGAACCTGACCGGGGGACATTCGATGACCTGCCATCCGTCAGATCCGATCGCAACGGCACGCCAGCAATCGTCGGCAAGGTCCAAGTAAACGCGACCATCATGCTCCGCGGTTCGAACAAAAACGGCTCGCCGAGGCGATTCAAATTGAGCTCGGGCCTCTAACTGATCCAAAGTGAACCTGATGGTTGCAGGGCTGGGAGCCTCTGCTGTAGCTTCGTAGTACATTCGCCTCAGCCAAGACCGGAATCGGGAACTTCGGATCGGCCAAGTCTCTCGATGCCCATCGATCGTAAGATCGGCAAACGCAGTTCCATTCGCTGTGTGGAACAGCTCGGGGTTTACCGCCAACTTGGCGAGCATGTCGGCGGTCATTGAGACGGCGCGTCACCGACGGCCGTTTCAGTGGTTCCGTCCCCTGAGACGCGAGCGGGTGCCGATCTGAGATTGGGGTCGAGGGCGCCGTCGCGCGGGCGGGTATTTCTCCAGAGTTTGCGGGCCACTTTGATCGGATCAATCCCCGCCGCTTTCCACCATCCCCTTTCATCGCCAGCCCGGTGAACCTCCCGATGATGGATCCGGCAGAGAGGCACGACGGCTTCATCGCTGACCTTCTTGCCAAGCGCGCGCGGCTGCGTAAACCGAAGATGGTGTGGGTCAGATGGCTGCCGCCCGCACAGCAGGCAAGCTTGCTGCGCCACGAACCCGAGATGCTCTTTGTTGCGATAGCGACGTGGTTCGGCGAACGTAAGAATACTCTTGTCCACGCGCTCGCCCGCTACGGGACGGGCCTGTTGTACGGCCCCCTCCTGCCCCTCTAAGTTATGATCCGCAGGATGGCCGTCGACGCTTGTTGTCTGAGCAGTCGCAAAGTCTGACGAGGAGACGGACGCGGTTTCCTGTTCTGCCGTATCTTTGGTTTCGGCGTTCAGCTCCTGCATTCGCTTTCGGAACGCCTCTTCGACGATCGCGGCGTCCTCTACCGTAAGCGTGTTCTTCGTGCCGATGCTGCTCCGGGCCCATTCTGTTGCTGATTCTGCAGAATTGATCTTTGCGAGGTCTTCGATGAGTGCGGCGCCTGCTGCCGATGAGGCAGCGGCGCCAAGCACAGGCGGCGCGATGCTCGCCTTTCGCCGCAATCCCTTTCCGTTCATTTGACCATAGCTACTCGACCCGTTTCCATTCATTTTGTTGGAGCTGGCAGGGTCAGAACCTCCGCCATCTAAATTCACAACCGGCAGATCCGGCGCATCGAGATCGTCTTCGCCGGCAATCCCCACCAACGTAAAAAGGGCATACCGCCGTGCATAGGTGAGAGCGGCGCCCATCTTGTGTGGGGCGGCGGTCTCCGACACCGGACAGACCGGCCAGTCCGATGACACCCATTCGCCGGACGAATGGGCAAGCACTGTTGTGAGCCGGATGAGACCTGCCTCGTTGTCGATCGAGGTCGTCTGCACCGTCGCAATCTCCTGTTTACCGAGAGCCTTGCGCACAATATCGAGGCCGCTCGAAAGCGGGGCATAACGAAAGGTGCGAGCGCCTTCTCGTGGAAAGGGCGATTGGATGGTCGCGGTTAGCGACTTCTCAGGATTGGGGATTTCAGCCTGCGCCCGGGCAAGCGCGGCAGCGATCGCGCCAATTGTTTCGCTATTGCGCTGCATAGCCCGCCTCGGAGGCTAGAACTTCGAAACTGACGGCACCGGACTTTGATCGCTTCGCGCGAACGCCATGTCCGACGGCTTCTTTTGCGTCTTCCGGCACGAGCTTCTTGAGTTCCGCCCTCGCGTTCTCGTGCTGGAGAGCCGCAGAGCGGGTCTGGCAGAAGACCTGGGCGAATTCCGCCCAACTGTTCGAGGTGCTCATATCAACGACGCGAACTGCTGCGATCCGAGGTCGTGGCGCATCCGCGAAGAAACACTTCGGGAGTTCGCCATTCTCGACACAGCGCCAGAACTTCTTCTCTGCCGTGAGCAGGAGGTGCTGGTACAAGGAGTCAGCTGCAACCGTGATCTCAACCCAGTTGCCGCCCCCGCTGATGACCGACAATATGGCGGTTGTGACGTTCGTGACCCACATATTGTGCTGCAGCTGCGCCATGTGCTTCGTCGCTGCGGCCTCCTCCGAAAAGGACCAGGGCAGCATGAACTTGGCTTCGAACACCTCACCTGATCCCTCGACCCTGCCGTCCAGCGCGGCTGCCATCCATTTGACCACCGGGTGGTATACGCGCCGCTGAATGTCGGTGACGGTCTTACCGGTATTGCGCTCAAACCAGTGCCGGTTCAAATGCTCGGTTGCGACGCCGAGCTGGACGATCAGATTGCCGGAGAGGTCCTCCGGCTCGATTTCGCCGCGTTTTTCGCGCCACAGCCGTATCAGGCGGGGCCTCGTCATCGCCCATGATGATGCGGGCATCCGAACCACCGATGAAGTGGCGGCGGCTCGGTTGATGCCAATTTTGGGCTGCATGGACCATTGCTGAGGCTCCCGATTTTCGGTGAATAGCTGATCTTGGATCGATCGCAAAACAACACATACATCTAAAATAGACAGATTGGAGAGTCAATCGATTTTCGATTGAATTGATGGAATCAGCCTGTGGTGGCAGGTTCGGCCAATGCTGAAAGCCGCCCAATGCCGCGCCGCACGGGGGCTCCTCGATTGGAGCCAACAGCAGCTTGCGGAAAAGGCGGGGATCGGAATTGTCACATTACGACAACTCGAAGCCGGATCTCACGAGCCGCGTCGAGCAACCCTCGAGGTTGTCAGACGATGTCTCGAAGCTGCCGGGGTCGAGTTCATCGACGAGAACGGAGGAGGGCCCGGCGTCCGGCTGAAGAAAGGGACCAAAAGGCGCGGTTAGTTGGGATTTCCGCAATCATCGGACCTCACATGCACGGGCCCGAACAGCCGCTAACCCGATGCGTGATTCACAGCCCGGTTCCCGTCATTTTTTTAAATACGACTTGCTTAGTAGGACCGAAGTACCAAATAAGCCGAGTGAGGTCACATAAACGCCTGAATGCAACGCGTTTAGCCGAGTGGCGTGCGGAAACACCGATGATAGATCGAGTAAAAAGAAAACTATCTGCCCTTCGACATGGCGCTTATTCCACGACCAGAATTTTGCCCGGTGAAGATCCGGCAGACTTTGAGAAATTACGTCAGGTTCTCAAGACGGAATTAGCGCCGAATGGTCCCTTGGAAGAGGATATTGTTAACGAGATAGCTGGCTTGGTTTGGCGCAAGCAAAATCTCGATGTTTTGCGAGTGGCTGAACTCGCCCGCAAGCGCCACGACGAAATCACATCAGAAATAAATGACGATACTGATGAATACGTAGAACAACATCAAAAAAAAATAAAGCAGGAAGTAATTGACACATCCCGCAAGGAGCTTGGATGCTCCTATGAATTAGTCGAGTTGGGCGAAGCAGCGAGCTTTAAACAACTGCTCTATGATTTGGATGTCCAAGAACGATTGGGTGCGATGATCGACCGATGCCTCAAACGCTTGTTATTCGTGAGGGGCGTGAAATCTTTGTCAAACTCTGCTTCGGTATCGCGGCAAGCCATTTCGGCTACGACGAAAGCCGCCTAAACTCATTTAAATTTGTCCGAAACGCCACGCTATAGGCGTGGAGCCGAGACCAACAGTTTCGCGCGGGTTGTGGATGTCGAGAACGGTCTGAAGTCCCGATTTGGCAGCAGCAGCGCTCGATTTACAGCTCTTTTACGGCTTGACTGCTTATCATTACGAATGTGCAGTACATCCGCTAAACTCGGTGCCGCCGCTAATGAATTAGATGGGCGGACGAGTCCAAATGCGGATGCAAATGTGGGCAAGCAGAGGGCAGGTCCGGGCACCTCCTGAGCCTGTCATCTGGTTAATATGATTGTATTTTTGGTTAAAACAACCAACAGGTGCATTTTTGCGAAATGAAGACATTTTGATGCGGCGGACCGGACCGCTGGTGTTAGCGCCGAGTTTGAGCATGTGATGAAGATCGATGTGCCCTTTGCCGGTACTCGAAAGCCCTCGTTGAGGCTGCTGCCCCGAGCGCAACCTGCGCGTTTAAAAAATGAGCGGGCGAAAAAAGGCAAAACTTGACAATCGATCTATGCCCGAAAACCTCGAATCCCTGGTGGCAACCTTTGAGCGTACCGGAAATACGAATCCCGAGCTGCGATCCAGGAACAGGTCCGCCTCCCGATGACGCACTTTGACCAGCCCGCCGCCCCAATGACCATTCGCGATATGCGCCGGCTCGGTCCGCGGTCGCTCGACGTGTGCTGCCTTCTCTGTCACCACCAAACGATCATGGACGCAACGGCGCGGCCCCACGAAATCCCGGGCCGAACTTCGGCTCGCGTATGGTCTGCGCCCGCTGCGGGATCGTCGGCGCCGACGCGCGGCCGAATTGGCATGAGCACCGAGCGCAGGGGCGTTGATCCATAGATCATTTTGCAGATTGCTTCGACCGCCGATGGCCGGCGTGCAGGAGGAGAAAAAATGGCAGACCAGTTATCACCAATCGCGGTCGCTTTCTGCGTCCTCGCGGTCATCGTGACCGGGACCGCCGTTCGGGCAGGCGGCGATAAAGTCGTTTTCCCGGCGAGTTACGTTCAGGGCGTGATGTACACGTACGAGAACCGGCCTGACGAAAAAGAGTTTCGCGAATTCTACATTACGCCGGAAGGGTTGGCCGCCGCGAAGGACGCCGTGCCGCTCCCCAGCGGAACGGTGATCACGCTGGTCCGATACAACGTGCAACTCGATAGCAACGGCAAACCGCTGACCGACGCCGACGGCCGTTTCAGAAAAACCGGGATCAAGGCCTTCCGCGTGATGGAGAAACGTACCGGATGGGGCAGCGAATACTCCGAGAGCAAACGCAATGGCGAGTGGGAATACCAAGCTTTTCTTCCCGACGGAGAGGTCGACACGAAGGCCAATCCTGATAGCTGCTTCACGTGCCACAAGAACGGAGACAGCGTCAATTTCATGTTTACCGCCGATCGGCTCAAATCCTCAGTGTCCGTCTTAAAACTTCTAGAGTCGACGGAATCATTTGTAATTCAAAGGAGGCGGTCTGATTCGTGGGGGAGGGCCGCCGATGTGGACGCAGAGGAACCGACCGAGATACAACCGCGATCATCTGAGATACCCGAGCGACCTCACGGACGAGGAGTGGACAGTTATTGCGCCGCTGATTCCGCCGCCGCGGCCCGGTGGTGGCAAGCGCCGCACCGACATGCGTGCGGTGGTCAACGGCCTGATGTACATCCTGAGCACCGGCTGTCAGTGGCGTGCTCTTCCGAAGGATTTTCCGCCGCACAGCACGGTGTACGACTACTTCGTCTGGTGGCGATGCGACCGCGTGCTCGATCGCATTCATCACGCGCTGTACGTCGAATGCCGCGAACGGGCGGAACGTGAAGCCAGCCCCACCGCAGCCATCATCGACAGTCAGAGCGTGAAAAGCGCCGAAAAAGGGGGGCCAACATCGATCCGCACGGCTTTGATGCGGGCAAGCTGATCAAGGGCAAGAAACGGCATATTCTCGTCGACACGCTCGGTCTGTTGGTGCACGCCGTCGTCCACGCCGCCGACGTCCAGGATCGCGATGGCGGCCTGCTGCTGCTGGCCACGCTGTTTGGTCAGTTTCCATTTCTTCAGAAGCTGTTTGCCGACAGCGCCTATCAAGGTCCGATTTTTGCCGATGCACTCGCCAAAATGCTGCCCTATCTCAAGACCGAGATCGTCAAACGATCCGATCGCGCTTCAGGATTCGTGCCGTTACCCAAGCGGTGGATCGTCGAGCGCACCATTGCTTGGCTCAACCGTTGCCGCCGTCTCGCCAAGGACTGGGAAAATCTCAACTCCAGCGGCCTCGCGTTCTTGAAAATCGCCTCCATCCGCCTCATGCTGCGAAAGCTCTGCAACCCTTGAGCAAGTTCTAAGACGGACTTCTCAGTGAGGTAGGATAGGAGCGTACTCTTGCGTGTAGAAGATATGTGCGACGCGTCATGCCAGAGTCGGGGCTCGAGCAGGCCTATATATTGGATCCGCTGCAGGATTGCCGTGCCAGATGTGAGGCCTTCATACAGGAATAACTTGGAGCGAAGAAACGCGCCGGATGAATCATCCTTACCCGGGGTTACGCATCAATGGAGCAGCGCCGATCGCAGCACGTCGTATTCTCTCGCAGGCCAGTCGCCACCACCGATGACGACGCTCCTTCCTGCCATAGCAAGTCAATCAGACGTTCGGAGAATTCGCGTTGTCTCGGCTGAGCAGACGTTACAACTATAGGCGATCTCTGAGAGATTGGGCGTTTTCGGGATCGGCTCGCGCTTTATCATGCGCATCACGGTCTTGCACCCGGGGCAAATTACGAAAGGTAAGTGGCCCACCGCGAATGGCGTTGCACCGATGCTTGCACTCATTTATATTACGCCCCCACCACCAGCGTGCGATTAAATCGCGCAATTCCGTACTTTGAATGACAAACAATACAAGTTTGGTTATCCACAGAAATTTCCGAAGGAATCAGATCGCCTCGCCAACCCAAGTTTGGTATTCGACACTCTGTCGGGCCAAGTGCAACGAATTGAGCGCCGGCCAATTCCGATCATCGCTACCGAACGAACCGGCAGGAGGCACATAATCCCGCGCCACCTTGGCCATGCGGTTCCAATTGTCCGCATGCGCCTTCGCAAAAGTCGGATCGTAGCTGATCAGCAACACGTTCTCGGCGTTCCAGGCACGTGGCCACTCGGGCTCGGGCCACTACGAAACTCGTGCGCTGCACAAATTTCGAGAAAAAGAATGGCACCCCCTCCACGGCACTCACCTGCGAGTTGCGGACACGTGCAGTGCAGTGAACGCGAGCCATGGAATGACCCGCCCCGGAATGACCCGGTTCAGCGGCATCACACGCCTGTCGTTGCGCGACCCAATTCTCGTTGCCAGTCCCACGCAGCCTCACAATCAAGCCGCAGGCCGCCTCCTGCACGGTCAGACACGCCAGCGCCGCGCCGAAATTCCCATAGGACGGTGGCAGCGCTGTCACCTACATCCCGCGGGTTCCTTACCCTGGAGGCTGCGGGTTCCTTCCCTGGAGGCTTTCGAACGACGGCCCCGGTGCTCGCGGCATCGTTCGAGAAGGGCCGTCATCCGAAACCGTTCACATAAGCCGCCGTCGCGAACCGCCTATGGAATGATCGGATTCCCGAGCGTCTCAGTGTGACCGATTTGTCACATATACCTGGAAATTTCACTTATCCCGGGAAAAGTGAGTGTGCATGCCGTGTTCCTCGCGCGATCCCCGTTCAACTCCTGGGCTACACAAGGAAACATTTTTACTCCCAACTTTTTAGGAGCTTTGTCGCTATGAGGAAGTCTCTGTTTTCCGGCACCGCGCTCCTACTCGTCCTTGGTACCGGGTCGGCTTCGAGCGCAGACCTTTATTATAAAGCGCCACCGGCTGTGCCGCCGCCCTTGTGGACGGGTTTCTACATCGGCGGGAACGCAGGGGGCATCAGCCAGAGCAATTCAGTGAACACAGTTGCAGATCCCCTTTCTGGCAATCTGGACACAACTTATTTCGTCAACAATGCGGGGGCACCTAATGGCCCGTATTGGGCCAGCAATTCAGCGCTTGGTGCGACAGGGAATCTTGGCACTAGAAGTGACGGCCTCATTGGCGGGGTGCAGATCGGCCACAATTACCAGTTTGGCTATAATTGGGTCGGCGGCTACGAAGCGGACATCCAAGGCGTAACGTCGCGGAGCGGAACAGCCAGCGCCACCAACTCACTGAGTTTGCCCGGGTTCTGGCTGTACGGTACGCCGCCTACAATCCCGGACGTGCTGACGACAACTATGACCAGTAGTAAGGGCATTGACTATCTAGGGACGGTGCGCGGCCGCTTTGGGTTTCTCGTGATGCCGAGCTTGCTATTCTACGGAACCGGAGGTTTGGCCTACGGTCAAGTTCATGCGAGTACCTCGATCGCCCAGTCCAATACAGACGCAGCCAATACATTGACATACTCTCCAGCGCCGCCCCCAAACCCCAACTACTACACCAACCCGAACGCGTTCAGCAGCGGGAGCTTCTCCGACACGCGTTTCGGTTGGACGGCGGGCCTCGGTTTGGAGTGGATGATGTGGGGTAACTGGAGCGCCAAAGTAGAATATCTCTATTATGATCTTGGCAGCGCCACCTACGCGCTCAGTCCTCTGGTAACCACAAACAACATCGTACCCAATCCTGGCCCCACTTCAATTGTTACCGCGCAGTCCGCTACCCGTTTCAACGGCGAGATCGTGCGCGTCGGTCTCAACTTTCATTTCAACTGAGACAGTCGCCGACTTTCCCAAGAACTGTAGATGTCTCGATGTTGCTTGAATGAGCTATCGTCGTCGGTTGGTGACGGCGCGAATCGGAAGGGCGGCATATCGTGGGGGTGATTGAGGCCTCCACTTCTCCATCGAAGGAGCGATATGCCGTGTCCAACGATAACGTGTTTAAGCTGATTTAACCACGAACCTGTAGCGATCAACTCACGGAAATTCTCAGGTCGGGTGCGCGCAGCCTGCTTGCGCATGCGGTGGAGGCCGAGGTCACGGATTTTCTCGCCCAGCACGCCGAACTGAGGACCGAGGATGGTCGTCCGCCGCGGCCATCTGCCTGAGCGCGAGGTGATGACCGGGATCGGTCCTGTGGCGGTCCGTCAGCCGCGCGTGCGGGATCGCGAAGCCGCTGCGGACGGTCCTGGCCGCATTCGTTTCACGCCCGCGATCCTGCCGCCCTACCTGCGCCGCTCGAAATCGATCGAGACGCTGCTGCCGATACTCTACCTTAAGGGCATCTCGACCGGCGATTTCTCCGAGCCGCTCGCGGCCATGCCGTCGAGCTTCAATGCCTTGAGTTGATCGAGAGTAGGATGTGTCAGCATCGTGTTCACCTCAATGGAAGTAGCGGGGGCCGCGGATGTTGGAATGCGCAATCACCGGCCCGTCCGCGGCAGGCGCGGGCCGTTTGGCATCGAGATTGTTCTTGAGAATCGAATGGACGGAGGTGAAGGAACGCGCGCCGATCGCGAGCGCGCGCTCGCAAGCCGCGTCAACACGCTCGCTGCCAAAGCTCCTGGCCAGTCGAATGATGCCGACCGCAGCGCGGAAGCCCTGCTCGGGTTGGGCACGCTCGCGCATGATGATCGCGATCAGCGCCACGGTATTGCGGCCGATCTCGCCGGCCTCGCGCGTGATGCTCTCCGCCGTCCAGTCGGCGTAGCGGCGATGGCTCGACGGCATGTGTTTGCGCACCGTGGTGTGCCGCCGCTCGGACGACGATCGCAGATGCGCCGCGACGCGGTTGCCGCGATGGAAGACCTCCACGGTGCGCGCCGTGATGCGCACCCACACGCTCTCACGCAGCAGCGTATGTGGCACCGAGTAGTAATGGCGCTCGACTTCGATGTGATAATCGAAGCTGACTTTGCATTGCTTCCATTCCGCGTAGACGTAGGGCTCGACCGGCAGCGCCTTGAGCGTGGGTCGTTCAATGTCGTCGAACAGCGCACGCCGGCTCCGGCCGAGATGCCGCGTCACGCGGTCGTTGAGCTGCGCGACGAGATCGCGGATCGTCGCGTTGATCTCGGAGAGCGAGAAGAAGCGCTGATGGCGAAGCTTGGCGATGATCCAGCGGGTCACCACCTGTACGCCGACTTCAACTTTCGCCTTGTCGCGAGCCGTCAACTGCAGGCCGTGTTGATACGACGTGCCTCATGGTGCGGATCACACATCCGTTTCATCCGCTCAATGGCCGCGCTTTCGAGGCGTGTGCTATCCTAGTTTCATGCGATTTTGAGAAAAGAGCCGTCCCGAGTTTGTTGGCAGCTCCAGTTGTGTGGCATCCAGTCGCGCTATGCCAGTCTATTTTGAAGGCATCTTAATTCAGCCTATCGAATCCGCGCCCTGTTCTATAATGTTGTGCGAATTCAGCTCTGGAGAAACGAAAATGACTTACGAAAACTCCGCGAGGAGCGGACAGAGTGGAAAGTCATACGAGACCTTGACTCCGATGGAGGTGCTGGAACAGGCAGGCAAACTGTTGATGCAACGAACGATTGACATGGCCTTGGCTGGAGACGTGACCGCGTTGCGGCTTTGTGTCGAACGTTTGTGGCCGCCACGCCGTGGGCGGGCAATTACCTTGGGTGAGCCCAAGATGCTCATAAAGCCTCGAACGAAATTCTTCATGCCTGCACAACTGGCAAACTGATCCGCCCTCGAGGCCCGTGAACTCCAAGAAATTGTGCGCTCGCATGTACAAATCGTTGAAAGTCTCGAAATCGAGTTCGAGGGTGAGCAAACTTGAATCGGACCATAAAGATAGCTCGCCATCAGATAGCGTTGGGGACGCGTCAGGTGCATGTCTGCAATCTCGCAATCATGGCGCACGGAAGGATGCCGCATGATCAGCGGCGTCAGGCTTCGCGCAAACCGCAGAAATTCCCGTCAGAGCACAGGACCTAAAACCGGCACAGGCCGAGCCATCGCGGCGCAGAACGCAAGGCAGCTCGGGCTTACGGTGCCGGTGTCGTCTGACCCCGTGCTGGCGGCAGAGATCGAGATCATGGCCCGGAGCATCGCTGGGGATTCGGCGCCGCCCGAACTCCTCGAACTCACGCGGCGGATCGCCGAGGGGGAGATCGCCCTGATGCGGGTTCGGCAGTATCGTCAAACGATCATTTCTGGCCTTTTCTGGACCAGTGATAACGCCGCAGATGTGAGTGCAACCGACCTCGGAACGCAAGTGGAGTCCATTTCTGCGGACGGCTTCGCGAGCGAACTCATCGCTATTGATCGCTATGAACGACGGGCCCTGTCGCGACGCAAATTCGAAATTCGTGCCTTTGATCAAGCTCGTCGTGCACCCCCGACTGGGCAGGGACGAGGGTCAATTCCCCGAGGGTTAGCGGACCATAATTATGCGAACGGCTTGGCGCCAAAGAGTGCATCCGGCTGATTTTTGGAGATGGCATGCGCCCTGCATTTTGGCCAAACGAAGCCATGTGGTGCCATGATGCTACTCTGGCATGGTCCTCGCCGACTTTGCCAAATCGACAGGCGTCGGTGCCGCCAAGCAAGCAATCACCCAGCTCGACCACGCCAGCTGGCACGGCCCGCAAAACTCAGCGGGCCGACGGTATCCGGCTCGTGTTACAGCCTTCTTTCCTATGGCCCAGCCGGCTGAACATCTATCGTCGTTCGTCGACGAACCGCTCGTCAATACCCTTCAAAACCATCGACGATCTCGACAGCGCAGTCAGCGAACACCGTGTCGCCCTGACTGGACAGCGTGACCTGATCCGCGCCAGCGCCCGCTTCCACTGGTGGCCAGCCTAACGTGATACAGTCAGCTGGAGATGGTCTGAGCCTTTCTCAGGTTAACCACTTAACGATACAAGCTATTCTAGTTTGCCTATCTATTACCAAATACCTAAAATTGGTGGCGGTTTTGTGATGATACGAGCATATCCCGTTTGGAACCCATTCTTGCCTCAGTTGCCGCATTAATCCTCCTTCTGGCAGGCTTCGCCTGTGGTTTTTTCGTGCGTTCAATGATCTCGCGTCACAGGCGACGACGGGCACGTCTAATCAGTTGAACAGGTGCGGGGGCCGGGCTGCCGAAAAGGACTTAAATACGGGTTCGTTGATCGTTGTCACGAGCGAGTCCAAAGTGAGCCCGGCTGGTGCAGCTGCAGTTGCCACGCGCCTTTTCCTGGCCCACCGCCCTCGGTCGCTTGCCGCATGCTGGTATTCGCCGCGATGCTCTCTTGTTGTGAAGGTCAGGCCAGAGCCAAAAGGCGTAGCTAATTAATCCGCGGCTGTTATCGTTCGCGAAACAGCTTCGGCCCGAGGCGGAAGCCACCTGGAGACGTTCCCGGCGTCGAAGCAAGGAGGCCAGCGGGAGTCTCCTACCGGTACAGTTCCGATCCGTTCTCCGTGATCGAATTGCGGAATCCGATCCATTGCGGACACTAAATCCGGACCAAGCCGGACAGCGGTCCGATGATTGCGGACAGTTGGTGAAGGCGTTGTGAGGCGGCTTCCCGTCGACCATCGAATTAGCTGATCGCGGTCCCCTCACGAAGAGGGGGACGGCGATGGCGGCGGAGAGATTGTCGATGCGCAAGGTTCGCGAGGTGCTTCGTCTGAAGCACGCGCTTGGAATGAGTTATCGCAGGATCAGCGCGGCGACGGGTGCCGGCAAGACGCAGGCTGCCGATTATGTGCGCCGGACAGTCTTGGCGGGGATCACCTGGCCTGTGCCGGAGGAGCTGGACGATGCCGAGCTGGAGCGCCCGCTGTTTCCGGTTGCCGATGCCGGCGCGAGCGTGCGTACCGCGATTGACTGGCCGGCGATCCAACGCGAGCTGAAGCGGCGCTCCGTGACGTTGGCGCTGCTGTGGCCGGAATATCTGGCCGAGCATCCGAACGCTAGAGCTACACGCGGTTTTGCGAGCTTTACGCGGACTGGCGCAAGCGCGTGTCGCCGACGATGCGGCAGACGCATGTGGCCGGCGAGAAGCTGTTTGTCGATTGGGCCGGCGACACCATCGCCGTCGGCGATCCGGCCACCGGCGGGGAACGGCGCGCGCATGTCTTCGTGGCCGCGCTCGGAGCATCTTATGCGCAGGTCAGGATTATGTGCAGGTCCCTGCACCGGGTGCGTAGAAGGCGACGACGTGGGCAGGGACCTCAACAATAATTAAAGGTTCTGGAGGAACTGTAGCAGCTGATCGGGCGGTCGGTATCGAAGCGGCTTGATAGCCGGGGGCTGGAGCTTGCTCAGGGCGCGTTCCTTCATGGCCAGATCGGCTTCGACGTAGATGTGGGTAGTCGCCGTGTTCTCGTGGCCCAGCCACAACGCAATGACGGTGATATCGACACCGGACTCGAGGAGATGCATCGCTGTAGTGTGCCGGAAGGTGTGCGGCGAGATGGCTCGTGTCTTGAGCTGATACCGGTTCCATAGCTGATTAAATCGGCGGGTTTTGCGGTAGTTGGCTGCTGCCGGTTAAGCCGGTCACTATGATTCTGTGATCATCTGATTCGGGGGAACAGATGGTCAAATGCACCAAAAGCCAGATACGGAAACTGAAGACGGCGCTGCGGTGGAAATTGCCGGCGGCGCAACGTGAGCGCATCCAGATGGTGTTGCTGCGCGAGAGCGGCATGGCGCAGCCGGCCATTGCGGCAGCGATGGGCGTTTCGTTGAGCACGGTCAATCGCGCGCACATGGCCTATGACGGCGGCGGGATCAAGGCGCTCAAACCGAAGCCGATCGGCGGACGCCAGCGCGAGAATATGACGCTTGCTGGGGAAAAGGCCCTGCTGGCGTGCTTCGGCATGGCCGCCGGAGCCGGTGAGATGTTGAACATCCACGATGTCAAGGCGGCCTATGAGCAGGCGATCGGACACGCGACCAGCAACAGCACGATCTACAATCTTCTGGCCCGACATGGCTGGCGCAAGCTGATGCCGCGTCCGTTCCATCCCAAACGCGACCTCGCGGCCCAAAAGGATTTTAAAAAAGCGGCTTTCCACGCGCGGTCAAGCGGGCGCGGCGAGCGGCGGCCCGGCGCGGTCGACGGCTGCGGATCATGTTCGCCGATGAAGCGCGTTTCGGCCGGATCAACCGGCCGCGGCCGTGCTGGGCTCCGCGCGGCATCAGGCCCGAGGTCGCCTCGCAACTCGTTCGCGAATACATCTATCTCTACGGCGCCGTTTGTCCGCAAAACGGAACCTGCGTCTATCTGATCATGCCGACCTCGAATACGGCGTGCTTCCAGAGCTTCCTCAATGTTTTGTCGCGAAGGTTTCCCAAGCAGGATATCCTGTTGGTCCTCGATGGTGCCCCCAACCATCGCAGCGGCGACCTCGAGGTTCCGCGCAATATCACCTTGCAGTTCCTGCCGCCTTACGCGCCAGAACTCAATCCGAAGGAAAATCTCTGGGACGAAATCCGCGAGAAGGTCTTCAAGAATTATGCCCTTAAATCGATCGATGCCGTCCACGGCAAGCTCAACGAGGCTATCGCCTACCTCACGCGCAGGCCAGAGCTCGTGAAATCCATCACCTCTTTCCCTTACATCAGCAGGTCATTCTGATCTGGAAGTGGTAATGAGGTTGCGTTTGTGCCGCAATGCGAATTGCGAGGTCCAATCGTTGCCGTACATTTGACCGCGTCATTAGCGTTCCCTCGCGGTTGGGAAACAGAGGTGCATCCGCAGGAATGCTACCGAGGCGCCGTTTCCATGCCCGAAGCAGCGTGACCGTTGAGCGCCAGAGGGGAACCGTCCGGTGCTTTCGGCCTTTGCCCAGGATGTGAACGCACGGCGAGCTATCCAGGACCACGTCTTTGGCGCGGATGTTGATCATCTCCGAGACGCGCGCTCCGGTGTTGTAAAGCATCGCGAAAAGAACGCGATCTCGCTGACCGGCCAAGCTTTCCGCGTCCGGGGCTTCCAGAATGGCCTGCATCTCGTCGCGGGTCAGGAACCCAAGCATTGGCCGGTCGAACCGCTTCGACGGTACGGCCATGGTCTGCTGGATAACGTGCAGCGCTGAGACATCGTGGTGGGCGGCATACTTCAGGAATGATCGAACGGCCGCCAAGCGGGCGTTGCGACTCCGAACACCGTTGTTCCGCACCTGCTCGATGTGGTCGAGGAAGGCGAGCACGAGGTTGGCATTGAGGTCCGTCAACCCGAGGCTCGTCGGCGATTTGCCGGTGGTCTGCTCGGCAAACTTCAATAATAAGCGGAAAGTATCTCTGTAAGCGGCAACAGTGCGGGGACTCAGCGCTCTCTGTTGCACCAGATGTTCAGCGAAGAAGCCTTGCACGAGCTTTGAGAAGGAGGGGGTGAGACTGGCTTCAGGCATCGCCAGCCTCCTTCGTTCTGGAGGCGTAACGCTCAAACCGATGGCTGACCACCGCCATCAAATCCGGAACACCGGTCAGGTACCAGTAGGTGTGCGAGACTCCCGCATGGCCAACATAGGTCGCGAGCGCGATCATAGCATGGTCGATATCTGCGCCGTCCCGCTGCCAGAGCTTGACCCGTTTGCAAATAAACGTATGCCGAAGATCGTGGATACGAGGTGCGGCGTGATCACCGCGGGCGATCCAGCCGAGAGCGCTGCGTAATTGTTGAAAGACGCCGTGAACGGTCGATTTAGCCAGACCCATGCCCAACCCAGTTACAAAAAAATGATTCGTCGCCGCACTGCCGAAGCGGTGATCACGTTGCTGCCGATACTGCTCGAGCGCTGCCGTTGCCGTCGGGTGCAGAGGCACATGCCGGGACTTCCGGAACTTCGTCTCCCTGATCGTCAGCCTGCTTTGGACGGAATCGAAATCGATGCAGCGCAGATTTAAGGCTTCGGAGAGACGTAATCCGGTCGCGGCGATTAACCCGAAAAGAGTTCTGATAGGTCGCTGGTCGCAAGCCACCTGCTGGCGGCAATCTTCCTGCCGCCAGCAGGAGTTGGACAACCTCATCATCACTGTAGATGTGGGGAGTGAGGCGACGGTGTCCGCGACCGAACAGGTCAGCACTCGGGATCGCCGTACCCGGGTCATCCTGCGCGCAGAATTTGGCGAAAGGACGAATGACCTCCAATCGCCGCGCCCAAGTTATCGGCGTAGCCCTGGTAGCCTGCCCTTGCGCCCAATCGACAATGAGTTGCAGGGTTAATGGCCCTTTGTGACCGACATCGTCCGCGAAGCGCGCAAATGCCGACAGTCTCAAACCGGCAATACCAAGGTCGTGGCCAAGCCGGCGGCGCTCGTCGAGATAGTTCTGCACACGGATCTGCATGGCGTTCATCGTCGTCATGGCTGGCTCCCGGGCCAAGACAAGGCCACTGCAGTCAGCCGAGTCATGTCGACCTTCGTGTAGATCGCCGTGGTATCGAGATTCCGGTGCCGCAAGATGTCCGCGATCTCTTTCAGCGGAGTGCCTGCCGCAAGCAGCCTGCTGGCCGCACTATGTCGGAGAATGTGGACGCGCGAATGCGCCCAACCACATCGCCGGAACGCAGCAATGACAATCTTGCGCACCACGCCGGGTCCGATCGGCTCGTCATACGGTGCGACGTGGCGAACGAACACCGCTCGGTTTGCCGTAACCGGCCGTTCCATGCTCAGGTAAGCTGCGATCGCACGCCCGGTCTCCAGCGGCAGTGGCAATACGTCCGTGCGGCGGGATTTGTTGGCGGCGAGGCGAATGATGCCGCCATGCCAATCAATGTCTTCGAGGCGCAGCCGCGCCACCTCGTTGGCACGCAAACCGAGATCCGCGAGGCAACGGGCTATGGCGTAAGCGCGCTTGCCGGGCTTGTGAAGATGGCCAGTCAAACTCCCGCATTCTCGGTAAGACCGCGCCGGCTGCCATGGTGGCGGCGCTTGGGATCGTCTATGGCGACCTCGGAACGAGTTCCCTCTATACGCTGCAGGCGGTCCTGGGGGCGGCTGGAGGGCAATTTTCCCAGAATACGGCGCTCGGTAGCCTCTCGCTGATTTTCTGGTCGTTGATTATCACCATTTCAGTCAAATATTGTCTCTTCGTCATGCGCGCCGACAATCACGGCGAAGGGGGAATCCTGGCCCTGATGTCCATGACCGGCGCGAATTGGTCTGGAAGGCGGCGCGTCCTGGTCGTGATGGGTCTGTTCGGAGCCGCGCTGATCTACGGCGACGGCATCATTACACCGGCCATCTCGGTATTGAGCCCCTTGAAGGGCTGAATGTCGCAACGGACGTGTTCAAACCGCACGTTGTCTCAGCGGCCGTCGGGATTCTGGTCGTCCTCTTTGCCATCCAGCGCCGAGGCACCGCACAAATCGCCAACGCGTTCGGCCCGGTAATGCTTTTGTGGTTTCTTGTTATTGCAGCACTCGGCGTCGCAGGTATTTTACATCATCCTGCAGTGATCTCCGCCCTGGATCCACGGTATGGCATCGCGTTGTTAACGGGATTTGGCTGGAGCGGGATCGCCGTGCTTGGCGGTGTCTTTTTGGCCTTAACCGGGGCCGAGGCCATGTACGCCGATATAGGTCACATCGGGCGCAATCCCATCCGCCTTTCCTGGTACGGGATCGTGCTGCCAGCACTGCTGCTCAATTATGCCGGACAGATAGCGCTCCTCCTTGATGATCCGACCATGGACCAAAATCCGTTCTTTCGGCTAGCACCGGCATGGTCGATCTACCCACTGGTGGTGCTTGCAACTGTTGCCACCATCATCGCCAGCCAGGCGATCATTACAGGTTCATTTTCGCTCACGCGCCAAGCAATGCAACTCGGCTGGTTGCCGGGCCTTCGGATACGCCAGACCTCCTCTGAGGAATATGGGCAAATCTATGTACCGTTCGTGAACTGGACCATGATGGTGTTGACCATCATACTCACCGTTAGTTTTGGAAGTTCGGATCGCTTGGCGGGCGCCTATGGCACGGCTGTTTCGACGACGATGTTGTTGACCACGGCGCTGCTGTACACGGTCATGCGCGAACGGTGGGCCTGGCCTGTAGGACTCGCGCTCGCCGTGAGCGGGTTATTTCTCACCGTTGATTTTGCCTTCTTTGCTGCCAACCTCCTGAAGATCCGGGAAGGTGGCTGGATCCCGCTTACATTCGGTACGCTGGTGTTCCTTGGCATGGTGTCATGGCGTCTCGGTTTTCAGGCCGTGCGGCAGCGCCATTCGGACATGACCGAGACTCCGGATGAGTTTTTTGCACGCCTAGAGCAAAACCGCATCCCGCGCGTGCCGGGCACGGGCATTTTTCTGACGCGCCTCGCGACGACGATACCGTTCCTGATCGTCGAGCATGTGGCGCAAATGAAAGTCATTTATGAAACGGTAATCGCGCTCACGTTGGAGTTCGAGGACATTCCCCGCGCGGCTCCTGGTGAACGTCTTGAAGTAACGAAGATCTCTGAGTTTCGTCTTAGAACTTGCTCAAGGGTTGCAGAGCTTTCGCAGCATGAGGCGGATGGAGGCGATTTTCAAGAACGCGAGGCCGCTGGAGTTGAGATTTTCCCAGTCCTTGGCGAGACGGCGGCAACGGTTGAGCCAAGCAATGGTGCGCTCGACGATCCACCGCTTGGGTAACGGCACGAATCCTGAAGCGCGATCGGATCGTTTGACGATCTCGGTCTTGAGATAGGGCAGCATTTTGGCGAGTTCATCGGCAAAAATCGGACCTTGATAGGCGCTGTCGGCAAACAGCTTCTGAAGAAATGGAAACTTACCAAACAGCGTGGCCAGCAGCAGCAGGCCGCCATCGCGATCCTGGACGTCGGCGGCGTGGACGACGGCGTGCACCAACAGACCGAGCGTGTCGACGAGAATATGCCGTTTCTTGCCCTTGATCAGCTTGCCCGCATCAAAGCCGTGCGGATCGATGTTGGCCCCCCTTTTTCGGCGCTTTTCACGCTCTGACTGTCGATGATGGCTGCGGTGGGGCTGGCTTCACGTTCCGCCCGTTCGCGGCATTCCACGTACAGCGCGTGATGAATGCGATCGAGCACGCGGTCGCATCGCCACCAGACGAAGTAGTTGTACACCGTGCTGTGCGGCGGAAAATCCTTCGGAAGAGCACGCCACTGACAGCCGGTGCTCAGGATGTACATCAGGCCGTTGACCACCGCACGCATGTCGGTGCGGCGCTTGCCACCACCGGGCCGCGGCGGCGGAATCAGCGGCGCAATAACTGTCCACTCCTCGTCCGTGAGGTCGCTCGGGTATCTCAGATGATCGCGGTTGTATCTCGGTCGGTTCTCTCTGCGTCCACATCGGCGGCCCTCCCCCACGAATCAGACCGCCTCCTTTAAATCACAAATGATTCCGTCGAACTCTAGAAGTTTTAAGACGGACACTCAGGGATTCTGGCACATCACCGTCCGCTTTGGCTTCATCGAGATACCCGACCTACCAACCGCCCTGAAGCTGGCGAAGGATTGCGGATGTCCTGTCGATCTCAATGATGCAATTTATTTTGGCGCGCGGGACACGCTCATCTGCTCCAAACAATGCGGTTGGCTGGTACGAGCCAGGCTGCGCCTGTTTACGGTGATGTTCCGCAATTCGGTGCGGGCGGTGGAGTTGTTTAATATCCCTTCGGCTCACTTTGTCGAGGTCGGTCGCGAGCTCGAAATCTGAAACACCTCTACGGGGGGGGGCTTTAATCGCGCGCCGCGTTACGCCAGGGGCGGGCTAGACGATATGACCGTGGCCTGTGCCGCGGATCGAGAGTGGTCCGCCTCACAATGTGCAAATCATTGATCGAGGGTTGACGAGCTGGTCCCGGGAGCCGGAGACTGCGCAAACGACACAAAATGCGTTGAAGGCGATAGTTGTCAATAGGCACCGAAGTGTGACCCCTCTCAAATGGACCAGAGCGCGTTGACATATCAGACAATTTAAGCCCTGCAGTGGGGTCCTGAACGGCGCCGATCGGGAGCCCACCCTTGATCCGATTTCCTAAGAAATTTCAGCTCGGTATGTTGGAATCTGCGGGGTCCCACTTGGGTGCCTTTTCACAGCACCGGCTACGAATCAAGGTGGTACGGATTTTCAATACCTACGGGCCGCGCATGCACCCCCATGACGGCCGCGTCGTCTCCAACTTTATCGTGCAGGCGCTGGCGGGCGACGACCTCACGATTTACGGCGATGGCCGCCAAACCCGAAGCTTTTGCTACGTCGACGACCTGGTCGAAGCGATGATCCGGACGATGAATACCCAGGATGATTTCACCGGGCCGGTCAACATCGGCAATCCGGCCGAGTTCACGATGCTTGAGCTCGCGGAACTGGTGTTGTCACTCACCGAATCGCGCAGCAGAATCGTCTTCAAGTCGCTGCCTTCCGACGATCCCCGGCAGCGTCAGCCCGACATTACCCTCGCTCAAAGCGCGCTGCAATCGTCGCCAACGATCCCGCTCAAGGAAGGGCTGCAGCGCACCATCGCGTACTTCAAAGAAACGCACGGCTGATCCGCGAGTGGTATGTTTCGCATCGTCAATCAGCAAGGCATAGGCCTTGCATCCGCTGCCATGTCTTGCAGGCGCCTTGGCGCCAAGCCCAAGCATGCGCGACCTGGATGTCGATGTCGGCGAAGCGCGGTGACCAGCCGAGCCGCTGTTTTGCAAGCGCGGGGTCGGCGACAAGAA
Organism: uncultured Alphaproteobacteria bacterium; assembly: GCA_963844635.1. Lineage (GTDB taxonomy): Bacteria > Pseudomonadota > Alphaproteobacteria > Rhizobiales > Xanthobacteraceae > JAJPKK01. The sequence continues at coordinate 197,330 of CAWJPD010000001.1, read as the reverse complement.
CCGGTGGATCGCCTGGCCGGCGCGGACCAATATGAACCGAATGCTGCGGCCGGTCACCTTCCGAACAGAAGCGACAAGCTCGCGCACTGACCAGCCACGTCCGATGCCGACGTTTAACGCCTCGCTGTCCGCCCCCGCCAGCAACGCATTGACTGATCTGACATGGGCGTCGGCTGCGCGGTCGATCTCAGCTTCGCCGTGAGCGCCAATTCGATCGCTCGCCGCCACGCCGCCATGACCTCAACCCTCATTGTCTCGCCCATCGTGTTCAATCGTAGGGGAGAAAGTGGTGACCCAGCCAAATTCGGTGGCGGTTACGCCTGTGGGAAGCTCAAGCCGCCACATGATCCGGGGCAAGGGACACCTTTGGTGAACGGGAGGCATTCAGATTAGGCCAACCCGCTCACCCAAGACAGCCGGCGCAGAGAAATCGGCCGCCGATCGGGGCCGAGTAAACTGCGGCCTGACGGCACATCCCGATTTCTCATCGAGCTAACTGAATGTGATCAGGTCCGCCCGGCGCAAGACTTCGCGCTTGAAGGGGTGTTCGTTGGTCGACGACGCTCAATCCCGCCGACTGGCCGAGACGTTACGGGGGAAGTTGGACATTCGCGAAGGGTATGAAGGTGTTGAGATCACGAGCACGTCATTCGTCGGACGCGTCGACATAGGTCCGTTGCGCATAGCGATCACGCCGAAACTGCCGGCGATGCCGCTCGCCCGACTGTTAGACTAAGTTAGGCGTACGGTTTGCGTGATCTCGCGGTAATCGAGGAAACGCGCGCCCCGTGAGGCTGGTGTGTCATCCCCACTATAGAACATAGCTCGCTGGTCCGAAGAGAGCGTGTCGGACGTTCCGGGAGCCTTTCGGGGCTTGCCGACCCTTCCAATATTCAAGGCTTCCTCGACTTTGCCAGCTCGCGGAATCCGGTACTCCTGTTCGTGATGGCGAGTGGGCTCACTGTCACACTGATCGGATATATTCGATCGAGGCCGTCCTGTTTTACCGCCGCGTTTCAATACTCCCGCTTCGGGAAAATTGACACCTCTCTGCTTTCCGGAGCCGTCCTCTTTTGTGTCCATTCGGACATGGCGAGACGCCGACCAGTGCCGAATTGGCTAAAACTTTGGTAAAGGATTTATGTCGTGCTGTTGTTGAATTAATGTGATGTTATCCTTTTTGGCAAGCGTGTTGCTAGTCAACGATAGAGAGTAGTTCAGGATGTATGGAGCTTTAGGGACACTTGGATCGAGGTGTCCTAGCAATAACTGGAAGTCTGGACGCTCTAAATCCCACGCAATACATTGCCCCTGAAAACTAGAAATTAATATATTTGCACAATTTATCTCGACGGGACTAGAATGACGTGGGAATTGCGAAGAGATATTACCCATCATTTCTTTGAGAGCTACACCTTAATGAAAACGGTACACCACTTCGAGTAATATTGGCGGCATGATGCCACGAGTGAATTCTAGTTGAAAACTCTTTTCTTCGGGAATGTGAGCGCTGCAGACATAGCCGTGATCAGCGACGGCCTCATTACACCCCCTTCTGCCCTCGCCAATTCCGAAAAGACGCTTATCGATGCCATGGATCGGATCACGCAAGATAACATTAAGCGTCTGATTAACTTCCTCTAATGTCTGCCCCGGATTTATACCTAATAAATCGCTCTTGATAGGATGATCCGCAATTTGAGCGAATGCGGCTGTGGCCCAAAGCGACAGGGCCGCACCGAATAATGTTAAAATATGAGCTGTCATCATCCATCTCCCTTTTTCTAGTTATCTATCCTTGGTGGTTGAAGCGTTTCCCGCTGTTGATTTCAGATCAAGCGAATGAACGGGACGCGATCCACACGTTGTTGCGAGTGGCGGCATATTCGGTCCGATCTAAGCATCGAGTATTATAAGTGCCAGACTTAGCTTAATGCTATGATGAGATGCACCATTGAGCCAGCAAGGTCTGAGCAAAATTGCTCATCTGCGGTAAATATGCTGCCCGTTTATGGTAGGAGTTCAGCGATGGGAGGACCGCAGGCAGCCCAGCGCCGACCGTTCCGTTGCACGTTTGTCCGGAAGCAGGATCAAGCCGAATTCGGTATCGAAAAATTCGGTTTATTTTCGAGCGCATCGAGCCAGGGGCTTGTTGATTTCTCGTTTGGAGAGGATCAGGGCTGTACCGAAACCGATGGCAAGAAGGGCCACAAGTCCGGAACTGTCGGCGACGAACCCTGCTGCCACATCACGGTCCAGCGCCCTTAATCGAATGGCAGCTCCGGGTCAGACTCGACGGTTCGACGATCCGGACGGCGTGTCCGCAGTACCCCAGCTCGCTACAGAAATCTGGTCCGCAGTCTCCGGCGATTCCGGCCACAAGCGACACGAACGCATCAGATTATGCGCACTGACTGCCGCGATTGTGAGGCAGCGTACGTTGAGCGTCTCGTCCAACTCCGCACCGCACTCACCGTGTTTGGTCATTGTGGCCAGATGTGATCAAAGACAAAGTCGACGGTGACCGCAGATGGCGAGATGACTATCCGTAGTCGGAATGCAGGGGGTCAAACGACGACAGCTCGGTACAAATTGACAAAAAATGGTGTGGAGGCGTGGCATGACGAATAGGCGTTCGTTGGGTTCGATCCGCTTCCGAACCCTTTTGACCCCCGGTCAGCGCGGCCAAGCGTCGTACTGAATCCCTGTTCCCCCTCCCAACAACGTCTCAGGTTGTGGCGACCTTTCCGCTGCCGGCGGCCCTTTCTGCGGCAAAGACCGCTTCCGCTTATCGGGGATCGACTTTATTGACCGCCCCACGGGCCTTCCATAGTCGGGCGAGCCGGGGGTGGCTGAAATGGCTCTCGGTTAGCACGTCAGTGAGGCTTTGCTCGAACTCACGATAATCCACGTCGTCACTCATGATCGAATTCCCATTGGAGGAGTTCTATATCGAATTCCCATTGAAGGAGTTTATATGGAAGTGAGTGGCCACGTCCGGGAAATCAAGGGGGATGCTGATCATGTCACGCCGCTTCCCGCCGCCCTGGACGGCCGAGAAGATCGCGGGCGGTTATGTCGTCCGCGATGCCAACGGGCAGACGCTCGCCCATGTCTATGAGGTGGCAACGAGGCCGAAGCGATGCAGGCCAAGGTGTTGACCGAGGACGAAGCGCGCCGCATCGCGGTGAACATCGCACGCCTGCCGAACCTGTTGGGACATTTCTCGGCGGGTGATGAACCGCGAGACCAAGCAGCGGATTGAGGTGCGTCCGACCCACTGGCGGGAATGACTTAGCCGAGGACGAGGCGCGCCGCTGTAATCCCCGAGCGACGCGGCCTAAGCGGGCGCCGTATTGGCCAATTCCACTTCAACCGGATCGCCGGCGTCTCTTTGTCTCTGCTGTTCTTCGCCGAGCAGCCCGAGCAGTCTTTGACGGTCGGGTTCGTGGATCACCATCTCAATAAGGCGCTGGTAGCGCTTGACAGTCTGGCGTCGGATGAACGTGTCCATCGTAGACCTCCGGAAACGTCGTACCCCCGTCGCAACCCCTTGGAACGCTACCAACCAAGCGGACACTCCGCTGTGCAAAATTGCTCAGTTTTGAAACTTCACCACAGGCAGGACGCTATTCCCGTGCGAGCTAGGCCGAGGCGAATGGTGTTGGCTCACACCGGGGGCCGGGGGCATCAGTCTTTCTCCGCACGGCCTACGATTCCTCTCTTCGATATCATGGCGCAAATGATTGGCCCTTGCGCTGCGCTTCTTGCTGATGCCGAGTTGGGCGAGGGTAGGTTCTACTGGTACTAAATCGGAACCAGTAGAACGACGCCTCTGATGTGGTTGCCTACCTCTTGCCCTGCCGACTTGGCCCTGCTCGTCAGCCAAGGTTCGCTCGGCGATGGTCCAACCCATAATCGACAAATTTTTGGGTTCCAGCAACCTTCGATCGGCAGGCGTCGTTCTCACAGCATGAAGACCCCGGCCGATGAGTATCGTGAATGTGCCGCACACTGTCGGAAGCGTGCTGAGGAAGCGCGCGATCCGCTTGCGCGGGCGGTGTTCGAGGAAGCGGCGCGTCTCTGGGAACTGCTGGCGCCAGTTCGACCAGGCCCTGCCGTGCCGCGTAGCCGAGGGCTCTGAAACACCCCAGTCCATTCCTTCGAAAAGCCGCTGCCCATGCGTTCTCTGGATCGTCAGCGGCGATCTTGAGAAATCACGGCTCGCAACCTTTCGTGTGATCACTTTTGCTCAGACTCTGCCGAATGAGCGCGTCTACGTGGCCCAAGTCATTGGTGGCCGTGGAGATTAAAAACGTGACGCGACTTTACGGATTGACGTTAGCAACCGGAGCCTTGGCATTCGGTGTCGTGACGGGAACGGCGGCCGCAATGGCGCACAGCAGCTCGACTGTCGGCGCAAATGCCACGGCCGAGTTGCCGCTCAGCAGCTTTTCTGCCGACGCATATGCTGCGGCCGAGGGATGCCATCGCATGTGCGAAAGGCACGCGGTACCGGAATGGGGCGGTATTGTTCGCTGGCATCGGCATGTCGGAGCGGCATGTCGCCCGATCCACTGCACGCCGCACTGAGGGAAATCGTCATGCCGTCCCGCTTGGCAATCCCCCCTGGGGCTCAGCACGAAGACCCTGTCGACCACTACCGTGAACGTGCCGCACGCTGCCGCACGCATGCTGATCAAGCGCGCGACCCGCGCAAGCGGGGGGGGGGTTCGAGGAAGCGGCATCGCACTGGGAACTGATGGCGCGACTTCGACTGATCCTCGGCTCTGCCGGCTAGCCGCCCCTTCCCAGCCACCTCGTCGGCGCCGACCTGTATATCGAACGCAACCCAGACCTGGTGAAGTCCATTACACCATTCCCATATATCGCCAAGTGAATCTGATCTGGAACCGGTATCAGCATAGACCTCCTCTACCGGGTCGCCGGATGTCCGTAGGGGTACTTTCATCATGCGCGCCCGTTCGGAGCGGAAGCTGCACCGAATGCAAATAATGCTCTGACGATTAGGTCGCGCTCAGTTTCTGTCGGCGTAAACAGATAGACCTTCTTTTCTGCCGCTCCGGCATACGGGTGGAGCGCAGGCAGGGCGGCAATCTTTTCCGCCAACTCGCTCGCTGCCTGCTTGAGGTTGAGGGTCATGGCGAGGTTCTTATTTTGCTTGGCGGTGGTCCACAATGGCGTGGGCGCGGGGCAATTGGCATAGCAGCTCAATGCTCCCGCCTCTCATGGCTAGGTTCGGCTCGGGCCGAAAATTGCCGAGAAAACTATGCCCTTGTCCACGAGCAGGAACTGTCCAATACCAGGATTGTGTTGACGGGCAATGCCTAACTCGCCGCATTCGCACCCTGGTAGGGGCCAGCGCACCCTCAGCAGTCGGCCTGCGCATTGCTTAGGTCGGAGAGCCCGCGGTCTGCGGCAGTCTCATAGGGCTTGCCCGCTGCGTCCCTGCGCGCCCTGTTTGCGCGCGTCGGCCGGCTTTTTGCATTAATACGGCCTGACGACCTCGCGTCTGCCGCCGAGTCCACGCTCTTTATCGACGTGAACCAAGTCCCGGTCGTAAGCTGATAAGTGGCCTGGTGGCCGACGGTAAGCGCGAGCGCGGTCATGAGTTTGCGTGGCTCGGCAGTTAGGGCCGCTGCATTGCGCCGCCTGCGCCTGCACGGGTTGAACGGTTGCCGTGGTCATCGTTGCGCTCGCCAAGGCAAACGCCAACGTTGCCAGAATAGTGGTTTTCATCATGATCGTGAAACTCCGGGCGCGGGTGGCGCCCGACTCATACGTAATTATGATTGGTCAGTTAAACAGGGGCGGGGCTTGGCGTTATGCCTTGATCGAGCTACGTTTCGAGAACTACAACCCATATGCAACATAAGCTACTCGCAGGATAATCACCAGGACAAGGAACGCAGGCATGATGATGGGTGGGACAAACCAGCTCACAGCTTTATCTTTCCTGATAGTCGGAATACCATTCTCGCACGCCTCTCGGGAGGGCGAAAGCGGCGATAGCCGTTGCGCGGGGGGGGCGGCCCCCGTGCAGTCCTTCGCATTTGGCCGATCACGTGACCGCGCAAAGCGATACCGCGTCCTTCAAACCCTTTGCCCTAATCACGGTCGCGGTTCGTGATTTAGGCTGCTCTCGATCGAAACGGGGTCGGACGCCGGAAAGGTATCCCTGAGGGCCTCGTCGAGCGCGTTTTCTTGGTGCTTGCGCTCGCATTCGAGCTCGATCGTGATCTTCCCGCCGGAGTTTGCGTTTCTGCTCTGCAGTCACTTTGACTACCTCCGCCCCTGATCATGGTCCCGTGCCGCAATGCTCTCCGGTCATTTTTCGTCGATGCTCCCTTACCACCGGTGCTCCCTGTCGAGAAAGGTTAACGCACCTGTCCGGGATATTGTCCTCGGCGCCTGTCTCGGGTCTCCGTGAACGCGCGGCATTTGCTATACTTCAGCGTCTCGATCCTGTGCGGCTTGAAGCTCCTGAGGATCGACGGGGACCATCTCGACCGCAGAAGGGTGAGATTCCGCGGGCACGAAAATCATTGTGGACACGCGGCGATAAACAGGAAATGACAATTCCTCGATCAGTACTTCGTCGGTCACGACGCGATAGTCGCCGGCCGGCAACATACGGCCGATACCCTTCAACAGAAATGGCTTGGTGAAGACCACAGTCTGGCTCTTCGTTCGTGAGGTCATGGTGCCCTGTGACGACGCCGGTGCTGCCAAGCTCTTGTGTGCGGCGTTCTCGCCAGCCCGATTTTAGCTCATAACGTAAATGGATACACGCGTTTTGAAACTGCGATATGGTCTGCAGCGCCTAGGAACAGTCTTGTTCGCCAGAAGGCGGCACGAACGAAAGCAGCGACAGATCACCTTGCGACACGTCGATCACCCCGGTCGGTGCACCGTTTTGATGGTCTTCTCTCCCTTCGGAAATCGAACTAATTAGGTGAAGATCGCGAATGAAAATCGCAAACCACTCCGTCATGCGAACACACCACGTCAAGCCAAACGGATTTAGGAGTAAAAACCGTGCTCGTGACCGACCAGGCACACGCGCGAAGCGCACGTTTTGGCGCTGGCCGCGCGCTGGCCAGCTCCGATGGCGGACAGGACCCGGTCGACGTAGCCATTCGGAGCGCTGCCTCAGTTACGCCCGTCTCCGACGCCCCGAAGATGATTAAGTTCGTGCCGTTCGATCCAGCAGCGAAAATGTCCGAGGCGACAATCGTTGAGCCGGTCGATGGCATGCAACGTGAAGGGGGCCTCTGCCGTGGTCATGGGCCTCGCCCAGCCGTCTCCCACGGCGGCCATAGCTGCGAACGAACTCGAAGCAAGGGGTTTCAGAGTGTTGGCGGTCGCGGTCGGAACTGTGACGGCGATGAAGATCGCAGGACTCATCGCGCTCAGCGATCCACCCCGGCCAGACTTCGGCGGCGCTCGTCACCGAGTTACAGAAACTGGGCGTGCGCACCGTGATGGTGACGGGCGACGCGGCGGCAACCGCAGCCATCGTGGCGAAGGGGGTCAGGCTCGATAGCGCTATGTGCCCGCCGGGGCCGATCCCCGACGCTGTCCATCCTGAGCAGTTCGCGGTCTTCGCCGGCGTCCTGCCGGAGGATAAGTACAAGCTCGTCAAGTCGTTTCAGAAGGGTGGCCATACCATCGGCATGTGCGGCGACGGCGCCAACGACGCCCCGGCGCTACGCCAGGCCCAAATCGGAATCGCGGTCCCGACGGCAACCGACGTCGCCAAATCGGCGGCCGGCATGGTGCTCACCGAGCCTGGCCTTGCCGGCATCGTCGCCGCCGTAAAGGAAGGTCGCGTGACGTTCCAGCGCATCCTGAGCTATACCCTGAATTCGATTACCAAGAAGACGGTGCAGGTGCTCTTCCTGGCGATCGGCGTGATCACTGACCGGGCATGCGATTCTGACGCCAATGCTGATGGTTCTCATCATGATCACGGGCGACTTCCTCGGCATGTCGTTGACGACCGACAATGTCCGGCCTCGCCCATGCCGAATGCGTGGCGGATCGGCAATCTGACGGTAGCCGGCGTCATCATGGGAATGGGCGAGTTGGTCTTTTGCACGTTCGTCTTTGCTCTCGATGAGGTTCGACATTGGCGCATTGCGGACACTGGTCTTTGTCGTCATCGTATTCGACAACCAAGCTACGATGTACACCAATCGTGAGCGTCGGCATCTGTGGTCCCAGCTTCTGGGTCGTCGTTTCGTCCATTGCCGATCTTCTGATCGCTTCGACGTTGGCGATCGGTGGAAACGCGATGACACCTTTGCCGGCCTGGAGCGTGGCCGGGACGCTTGCCAACGCGGCTGTCTTTGCCGTCATCTTGGATTTGGTGAAGGTTCCGGCTTTTCGCCGTCTCAGCATCACGTAGGCGCGCTACCCGCTCGGACTTAAGACTTCGGCTACTACGCGAGCGACCCATTCACCGACCCCACCTCCGCTTTTGCCTTCACTTCATCCTCGGGTGAGAGAAAAGCCATGGGGAACATTGGCTCGACCCAAACGAGATGATCGTGCACCAACTTGACCCCTCGGATGTTCTCGGTAGCGACGATGAGCGCCTGACGTTCGCGCTCGTCCATGATCGAGCCCCACAATTCCGCAATGCCATTCTTAACTACGACATTCGCCCTCGGCGCCCAATGCTCTTTGTCAAGCGCTTCCAGTATGCGGTCGCGGATCGCCGAATCATCGCCGGCGGGTAAGGGCGCGTCATCGCGGGCGAGGCTCACCAGCCCGTGCATGAGATTGCCGCGGTTGATGAAGCCTACGATTTGTTCGCCTCGAATGACGGGCAGGCCCTTGATACGATGCCGCTCCATCAGCTCGACGACCGTTTCGAGCAAATCGTCCTCGGTGACGGAGAAGGGATCAGGCGTCATGATCTCAGCGATTTTCTTGCCGTTTGTGCGCACGTATTCGGCGGCCATTCGTCCGGGTCCGATCAGGAATTCGAGCCATTTCGGCCCTTGACGTTGCGTGCCGATCTCGATGCGGCGAAGAAAATCGCCCTCTGTGACAATGCCGACCAGCTTACCCGTCATGTCGATCACCGGCACGCCGCCGATCCTGTTCAGCAGCATCAATTGTGCGGCTTTGAGGACCGATTCATTGGGTCCTACAGAAATCACGTTCCGCGTCATGACATCTTTGACTTGCACGATCATTGTCCTTCCAGCTTTGGCACGCAGGGGCAGCGCGTCCGAACTCGCGTTCTTGAGCAACTTATTTTATATCTCCGGCTTGAACTGAGCGATGACGCTTCCAACGTCAAAAAGACCGGTTGCAATCAATCCGCCAGAAAACGGGCCGAAGTAGTGCTAGTTAAGTTGTGGCCCCAACAAACGCCAAAACGAGTGCTAATCCGATGATAGTCGATGCTATGCCCACTATAAGCACATAGGGAATATAGTTTGCCTCTGCAGGCGCCATTGCTTTTAGAATAATCATAGCTGCCTCCATTCAACCCAGTTAAGTCGAACCCATAACAGGCCTAGCCGAGACTGCGCCCTTTATCGGTGCCGGAAAGGCGCGTCTCGTTAAGCGGGCGGGCAGTTGCACGCCGTCGGCGGGAACGAATTTCTTAGATCGTCTATTAATCACACCACCGTTCCGACGTGCCGTAGCGCCTGGAAATTTGCTTCCGGCATTCGGCCCACTTCATCTGATCCTTCGCTGCGTTGGCCTTTGCGGCATTCCAGTGGTTGGCCGTCCAGTTCCCGAGATTGGTCACGGCGGAGTGCTGCCCAATTATCGGCGTCGCAGACGCGACACCGACACCAAGAGCCAGTACGGCAAAAACCAGAGCAAGAGTTTTCATGATATCCTCCAAATATCTAAAAAAGTCGTCGGAAAGTGATCTCAACCTATTCTTTAATGTAAGCCGTTTCGAGGAGAAAACGAGGGGTTCTAAAACTTTTAGAATGGCAATGGGAATGTTTGCGTTCACGCAAGCAACAGGTGAGCCACGAATTGGGAGAGGGAGAATTTTGTGGCGCACAATCTAGCCGAGCGGGTGATGATCCTGTGTGTCCGGTCCTTTTCCGCCCCTGCACGCCGGCCGGCTTTAAGGGGGGTACGTGATCCCGCTCGCGAATTCTTTCCCATAGGTGAGCAATTTGATACAGAATATCGGGGGCACTCAGCGCAAACTCCTTATCGCTGGTCAGCCGATGGAGGCTGATCTTGAGCAAAACCTTCCTTCCGCAAGATGTCGCGGCGCGAACAGCGTATTTCGAGCTGACAATTGGGGCCGTTGTGTTCCTCGGCCTGCTGGTGTTGACCTAACTGCATCCATAGTCCAATAGAAGCAATAACCGTTTTGCCTCGGATTACGCATTCGATCCGATCAGAAGTCGCCGCGGTTCACACGGTGATCTCGGCGATTTCGACCGAAATTGCGAGGCGGTGGCTTCGTCGAGACCCAAGAAGAATTGCACGGTGATCGCGAATTGAATGGCAATTCGCTCCGTTTGATTTGCAATTTTCTCCGCCGCTTTGCGCAGGCGCTTTGCATCTGGAGCAGACTCCGGCACTTTCAGCAAAGTCGCGGAGAAATCGGCTAGTTTCGAGAGCTGGGCGTCCCGTTCGTTGACCAACCTCTGGGCATTCTCGACCCAATTACCGGGATGCCGCGCAACCTCGCGGCCAAACGGGTCGCAAGCAACGTACAGCGGCAGGCTGCGGGCATTTCTCAGCTTTTTCCATTGAGTTGTGACGATCGCATTCAGCCCCGCCTCGAGAATCATGCCTCTCGGTTTAAGTTCGGCACGCCATATCTATCGGAAAGATCTCTGGCGGACCGATTGACGCAGCATGGCTTCAACAAGGAGCGGGCAGATGATCCTCTCGGTGCTGATCGATGGTTACACAGCCGTTCGTCGGCTTGGAGGGGTATGACGGACTGCATTAGGTGACAGACCCGGATGGGGCGCCGTCGTCATCGGCGGGCAGCCTGATCGCCTTGCTATAATCGGCGAGGCCCGGAAAAGTCGCCGGACTGCGCACCTGGCGTACCCGTGCTCCGCATATGCGGACAAATTGTCAAATCCAAAGCTGGATACTCGCAATGGCCGGCCCTAATTACCGCGCCTGCTTCGCTGCGACGTGGCTATGGCCGTGACCGCCTTGGGTGGGATGCTCGGCCAAACGCCGATGCCCTGAGCAGGACACGTTCCTGCGCGCACCCCGCGGGGCCTCGACCCTGGCATTGACCGCGCGGCAGGTCGGCAAAACGGCGACGGCAGCCTGGGCCATCGCACATGCCATGGTGTTCACGCCGGGCTCGCTGTCGGTTATTGCGTGCCCGGCTGCCGGGCAGCGATGATTCGATCCGCGGGCTGACGGTGGATGCGTGGATCGTGGCCGACGAGGCGGCTCGCCTTCCGGAGATCGCAGCAGACCAATGGCTTCATCGAAGCCATCAAAGGTTGTCCCAGGCCGCCAAACGAAAGGCACGCGGTACATCCGCTTCCTCACTATGAAAACCGTCCTCTTCTTCATCGCCGGCAAACTCAACTTCGCCGCCCTCAACCCTCACGCCCCCTGACCCACTTAGGCATTGTTCGGAAATAAGTGCCTCAATCAGTGTCACCACCCGCGAAAGCGGGTGGTCCAGTAACCACCGGATTTTGATGAATGCACAATCGCTTCGCTGGGGGGTACTGGATGCCCCGCTTTCGCGGGGCATGACAATGGTGATTTATTTATTCGCGGACGGTGCCTTAAGATTTAAAAGAGCCTCCTTTTTGAAAGAGTGTTAAATTCGCTATCGACAGCATCGAAATACCAACTTCTGATTATTGATAATAATCGTCTAGCACGTTCTTCAGGCGATGTCTGCGCTTCAAGGTAAAAACTTAACAGTCCGGCGCCACACGCCAAGTCAAAATCGCACTTGAATAACTCTTCTGCAACTTGCAACAGTTTCTGTGCTACCTGCATTTTTTCTTCGATGCTCCACTTGCCAAAATCTCCACTTTCCAGTTCAAGTTTACCCTTGGTATAATCGAAAGCCAATAATATTGCATGGCGACCATGGCGTCCAAGACAATGGTAGCGGCTCAAGATTGCAGTCACAAACTCTTCCCGCAAGTTGTTCTCGCCCTCCGAGACCGCCACTTGCGCTCCTCCTTTTATTCGCCTCGACCAACCTGTCGAGTTGACACTAACGACGGTCATCGCTTTACCTCGTAAAATTGCACTGAGGTAGGCTCGGAGGCTTAACATTCGCAAGGGTGCTTATTGTCTTGTCAGGATCAAAAAGCCGCCCTCATCATTCGCGTTCACTCAGCGCGTGAATGATGGCCAGCGACGATATGACCGGTGATTTGCACCCCGACCCCCGAGCATGATCATCACGTCGACTAAAGCGTGGCAGCACTGGGGCAGGTCTAAGTCTACTCACCGTAACCAGATCACGGATGGTTCGGGCTGCTGGCCTCCGGGATCCGTTCCGGACGTCGATACTGACTCGATCAATGTGAAGCGGCATCGGCAAGTAACCCTGGCCCGGCCAACCAACAGCATGCCGGCACCGATGCTTGCCCGATCGTACAGACCGCCAGAAACGCCAGTAAATAGAGGCTTAAACCGCGCCCCGCGTTACGCCAGGGGCGGGCTAGACGATATGACCATGGCCTGTGCCGCGGATCGAGAGTGGTCCGCCTCACAATGTGCAAATCATTGATCGAGGGTTTCACCGATTCGGTGCCTGTCCTCATGCACAGGAGACGGACCGAATGGCGAAGATCGCGATGAGCAACCGGTACTAGGGCGACGACATCTGACGCTAAGCACCGCCTCCAGCACTGTGCGGAGCTTCCAGGTCCGCGATAACATCCCGGCCTCCAAGCGCAAGCGAGTTCGAAGACGTCGCACCGCCGGCGGCGGGCCGACGCTATGAATTTGCAGGAACACCATGATCTCTCACCACCTCTGCTCGGACCACGCAGCGACGATGCCCTTCGCGCGCACTGGCCCGATCCCGTCGACCTCGCGGAGGCGGCCGGGCTGCGGGTCCTGCCATGCTGGATTCCGGTGGGTGCGTCAGCGGCGCTGTGCCGAACGCTGTTGGCCGAGATCGCCGCCTTGCGGTCGTCCGCGGAAGCTGTCGAATGGGTCCGAAGGGGTCTGAAGTCGAAAAACACGATCACCGCACTCGACGCGCAGAAACGAGTTTTGCAGCCGGATGGAAGCGATCGAAGCCGAATCATGGCCAACTTCGGAACCAAACGCTGCGCGAGACGATTGATTGTGACTCACTGCCGCGCGCAGCGCGTGGCAGCGCAGATGTACGGAGAGCGAGTTATGAATAGATCGTTGAGGATTTTCACTATTGCGCTGATGGCCGCCACGCCGTGGCTAGTCCCGCCTGCAGCCGCAGGACCGATTTCCCAACCTCTAGGGCTACAGAAGGCGGTTGATCCGTCAATCGACACCGTTCAATACCGCCGAGGTTATCGCGGCCGTGGACTAGGGCTCGGCCTCGCCGCGGGAGTTGTAGCTGGCGGGATCCTTGGTGCGGCCGCAGGCTACGGATATGGATACGGTCCGGGATATGCCTACGCCCCTGGATATGCCTACGCCCCCAGATATGCCTACGCTCCCGGAGGAGAGTACGGATACGCTCCCGGCTATGCCTACCCACCCGGCTATGCCAGCGACGATGGATTTGCCTATTGTCAACAGCGCTTCAGGTCCTACGACCCGAGCTCAGGGACCTATCTTGGCTTCGACGGCCTGCGCCATCCGTGTCCGTGAAGGTAGAGGCCAGCATCTTCGCTGGCCCTCCGTTCCCGCCGAGCCGTTACCCTCGCCTCGTTGCGAGGGTTCGCGGAAATTGCGCCGCGTATGTACGCTTGTCATCAACGTCAGCGTGTTCAGTGCCGGCTCCGCTCGGGACTCCCTTGTTCGGAGCGGCCCCCCCCGATTACGCGATAGCGAGTGCTGTCGCCTTTATGCGTCGGCTCCGGCCGGCTATCGTTTCGAGGCCAAAATCGATTGTTCACCGCGTCTCACGCATCGGCCCCGACGCTCCGCAACGCTTCTCTGATGGTTACGTCGTGCGTCAGCACCGCATGGCGGTCGGGGTGACGAGGGTGGTTGAGCATGGCATCGCATACGCCGATGACCGATCGCTGACGGCGCGCGCAGCGACGGCGGATGTGAACGCGAACCTTGCCTGGGCGGGACCATTTGGCGCCGGCATGTCAATCGGCAGCTAATTGGGACCCCTATCGGCATCCAAAAGGGACCCCTTTGAGTGACGAGTCCGGGCGGTAGCGCGCGCGCCGTCGGAGCTGGTCGGGGTTGCGGAGACGGCGCGAGCGCGGGTTGGTTGATCGTCAGTTCGGCTTTTGAAGCGCCAGCTGTCGTTTCCGGTTTCAACGATATCGCAGTGATGGGTCAAACGATCGAGCAGTGCGGTCGTCATCTTGGCGTCGGTGAAGACGGTCGGCCATTCGCCGAAGGCGAGATTGGTGGTGACGATGATCGAGGTGCGCTCGTAGAGCCGGCTGATGAGATGGAACAGGAGTTGGCCGCCGGCCTGAGCGAAAGGCAGATAGCCGAGCTCATCGAGAATGACGAAGTCCATGCGGGTCAGTTGATCGGCAATCCGGCCCTGGCGGGCGTTGCGAGTTTCAGCCTCGAGCCGGTTGACGAGATCGACGACATTGTAGAACCGGCCACGAGCGCCCGATCGAATGCAGCTTCGGCCAATGGCGATGGCGACATGTGTTTTGCCGGTGCCGGTCCCGCCAATCAGAACGGCATTGCGCTGCTGGGCAAGGAATCCGCCGCTGGCGAGATCGCGCACCAGGGTCTCGTTAATTGGCGTGCCGTTGAACTGGAAGTTGTCGAGATCCTTGGCGAGCGGCAGCTTGGCTATGGTGAGCTGGTATTTGATCGAGCGTGCCTGCTTCTCATTGATCTCGGCGGTGAGCAGATCGCCGATGATGCGCTGCGGCTCGTGCTGGCGTTTGACCGCGGTCGCCATGATCTCATCGAAGGCGGCCTTCATCCCGTAGAGCTGAAGCTCAGCCATGAGGTCGAACAGTTCGGATCGTTCCATCAGTTAAGTCTCCTGAGGTTGTCATAGCGGGCACAATCGGCGATCGGAGCATGGCGCAATGTCAGCGCGGCCGGCGTGAAGATGGTGGGAGGCGGATCAGGATTGCGCCGGCGGGCGAGGATGTTGAGAACGACATCGGCGGAGTGGACACCTTGGACGCTCGCTTCGGCGCACGCCGCCTCGACCGCCGGCAGTCCGTCGGTGATCACCGCGGTAAGGATGTCGACCATTTGCCGATTGCCATCGTCGGCACCGGCGAGCTTGCGTCGGATGCGCTCCATCGCGGCCGGCAGCACCCAATCCTTGAAGGGGGCGCCATTGCGCAAGGCACCGGGTTTACGAGCGAGTACTGGCACGTAATGCCAAGGATCGTAGATCGTCTCGCCCCGGCCGCACGTGCGGGGATGCTCGCCGACGATCCGGCCGTCCTGACGGATTACGATGCGATCCGCATAAGCCTGAACCTCGACCGGACGGCCGACGGCGCTCGATGCCACCGAGTATTTGTTATTATCGAAGCGCACCAGGCAGGTTTTTGAGACCGAAGCCGGCACCGCGTGGAAGCCGTCGAACCGGCCGGCATAGGGGACAAGCTTCGGCCGCTCCGCCTCGAACACCTCCCAAATCGTTTGATCGGTCAACTCCGGATGGTGATGCGCCTTGGCGTAGGCAATGCATTTATCGGTCAGCCAACCGTTCAACTCCTCATAGCTTTTGAACCGCAGCCGCGGCGTGAAGAAGCGTTCGCGAACGAGGCCGACCTGGTTCTCGACTTGCCCCTTCTCCCAGCCCGCGGCCGGCGTGCAGGCAACCGGATCGACCAGGTAATGACTGCACATCTGCAGGAAGCGGCGATTGTAGAGGCGGTCCTTGCCGACGAAGACCGTCTCCACCGCCGTCTTCATGTTGTCGTAGATGCCGCGTCGGCAGGTCCCTTTGAATAGCGCGAAGGCGCGGTCGTGCGCATCGAACACCATCTCCTGCGTTTCGCGCGGATAGGCGCGCACGAACAACATGCGGCTGTGACACAGCCGGACGTGGGCGACCTTCACGGTCACCGTGACGCCATTGAGGATGACGATCTCGTGGCTCCAGTCGAACTGGTAAGCCTCTCCAGGGGCAAAGCTCAGCGGCACATAGGCCGCCGCCGTCACTTGCCCGCGATCCTTCGCCCATCGCTTCGCGAAGCGGCGCACCGCATCGTAGCTGCCGTCATAACCTCGACCGCGCAGCTCCTCAAAAATCCGGATCAGCGTCAGACGTTCACGGGCGGCCTTCGTTTCATTGCCCAGCAGCAACTCATCCAGCGCGTCACGCCAGTGGCCAATCTTGGGTAGTGGCTGATCTTCCCGGCGATAGCGAAACTCGGTCGATCCTGAGCGAATCACCTTCCTCACGACTTTCCGGGATACCCCAAGGTCCCGGCAGATCGCCTTGATTGCTTTCCCCTGGACAAAAAAGGCCCGGCGAATCCTCCCAATTGTCTCCACGACCAACATCCCAGTCTGGCCCCCACGAATCATGGAGGCCAATGTGAACCCCTCTTTTCGGGGGTCCCGATTGGATGCCGATCACCCCGAAAAGGGGGTCCTTTTTGCACGCCGATTTCACAGTCCATGCACGCCAACTGTTTTGCCTCGTCCAAGGTGTCCAGTCTGTCCAGGGGACACTGGACAGGGGGCTTTGGGGTCGGCTGACGGGTGAAAGCGGCAGGCGAGCACACGGGACACCTTTGGTGGGTCGCAACGATTGCCCGGCGAACAGCGCGGGATCGAGACCAGCTGCCGACATCCGCTTTTTTATGATTTCGGCCACCTGCGGTGTATCCGGACGAGGAGCCGGTCGTGCTGGAAGCGATCGCGCCAGCCATCCCCGGCATCACCTTCCGCGACTTCATCGAGGGCGCGCGGCGCGGTCCGCCCGAGGACGTGGGTGGTCCCTGGGGTTACAACGAATTCCTGGAAGCCATCGCCGACCCTGAACACGAACGCCACCAGGAATTACGCGATGGAGCGGCAAAGACTTCGATCCGCATCAGTTCGATGTCACCGAAATCAATCGCGTCCTTGAGGCGTTCTCACCGCGCAAGACTACTCGCCGAAAAGCCGCCAAATGTGCATCCGGGAAGTGAATGCAGAGGCCTGCGGTCTTCACCGGATGGATACATTGTAGTATTATCCCCCGGCAGAGCCGGGGGCTTTAGGAAGTGAAGCCGCTCAAAGCGGCTATTCGCGGTGGCCAGTGCACGGACATCCGCTGGGCTTGCTTGCACTTCTTCAACTATCCTTCGCGGAGAGGCTGGGAAAGAACCAATGGCTCCGTATATGACAACGGCCGATCACGTGGCACTGATATATCGGGTTGATCGACACAGCTCCGATGACGGACCGCTACCACTTGCCCCCAAGCTACACTCCCGGAAATGTCAAACTGTTACTGCCACCCCGGCAGAGCCGGGGGAACTCCCATTACATTAGAGGATGAAGAATTCTGCGATGGGCTCCGATCGCTCTCAGGAGGCGTTGCTGAATTCTCCCAACGCCTCAGCAACAGTTGTGCCCGAGGCTGGAGAGGCTGTCTGGTCCGCCCATAGGCGTCTGTAATGTTTCCCAGAGCGCAGAAGTTCCGCGTGACTGCCCTCCTCACCAGGCGCCCCTCATGGATCACGAGGATCCGATCCATACGATGGAGCGTTGAAAACCGGTGCGCGATCGCAATGACCGTCCTACCCTCCATGAGGCGGGCGAGGCTCTCCTGGACAGTAGGATTTACTGGTCGGATCGAGACCTGACGCCGCCTCATCGAGCAAAAGAATTGGCGCATCCTTCAAAATCGCACGCGCGATCGAAATCCTCTGACGTTCGCCGCCTGATAGCTGAATGCCGTCCTCGCCGACTTGGGCATTGATCCCCTCACAACGTTGGAGAATAAAGTCCCGGCAGCTGGCCGCATCCGCCGCACGCCAAATATCCCCTTCTGATGCATCTGGCGTTGCATAGGCAATATTCTCGCGAATTGATCGGTTGAATAAACGGACCTGCTGCGGCACCTCCGCGACGGCTTGCGCCAACGATAAAAGGGTGCACTGGGTGATATCGCTATCGCCAATGAGGATGCAACCCGCTTCGGCCTCATATTCACGCTTAAGCAACCGAAATATTGTCGTTTTGCCGCTTCCCGAAGCGCCGACAATTGCCACCTTTTCCTGCGGTCTTATATGAAAATTCAGATTACGGATCATAAACCCGCCTGACGAATAGCGAAAACTCACATCGGCGAAGCGAATCGAAGAGTTCCTCGGCAATAGCGGCTTCGCTTGCGGTGGGTCCCGAATTGCATGAGGGATCGTTAAATAACGTAGCGCATGCGCGAGCGCTCCGAAATTGTTGAAAACCTCGTACATTCGGCTGGAGATCTCCTCCACGAGAGATGAGATCAATCCCGCCAGCGTGATAAGCATTACGACCGATCCGACGTCGACGCGACCCTCAAGCAGAGCATAGAGCGACGCGCCGATGACGAGAAGGTTGAGGACAGCCTTGCATGTGAGCTGAAAGACGAACAGCCGGTAGAACTGTATTCGCAGAGCCGCTTGCGTCTGTCGCTCTTCGCCGATGAAGCGACACACATAGGAATGCTCGAAAGCTTGGCGGCCAAAGGAGCGGACACTCATGACGTTGCGCAAGGTGTCCACCATCCTTCCGACAACGTGCCCCGACCTGTTTGCTACGTCCTTTGACAAGTCTGCGCAGGTTTTGGTAATGCGATAGGATCCCCAGAGGAACACGATCGTCCATGTGAGCGTGAAAAGGTTGAGCGCCGGAATGCTTCCGGAAAACACCAGCGCGGTCGAGACGATCATCGCAAGAAACCGCATTCCGTAGTAAGTAAATGTATTAAAAAGGCCAGCGGCACCTTGTCCTGCGTTCCTTATCTGTTGTGCGATCTCCCCGGGCAAACGGTGTTCGAAATACTGCGAAGTGTGCCATAATATATAGGCAAAAAGACTTTGTTCGATATTTGAGAGCAGGCGTTTTCGGATGCCGATGTCGATCCGGAGGAAGACGGCGCTGAGTCCCGCAGCACCGGCAGCGAATGCGATAAACGAAACTGCGGCATACACCAACAGAGAGGGACCAACGGCCGAGCTTGGGACATAGTCGGCAATCGAATTCACCAAATGGCGTAAGGCCACTGTGGCGAGGGTATCGAGCGATTGCGCAGCGAGCGCTAGAACGCAGAGTAGGACCGTTGCGGGAATCATCCATCCCCTGATCACCTGAAACAGAAAGATCAGCGGGTGCACCCCCGAGGCCAGAACGGGCCAGAGGCGATGTCCCGAAGTGGCGGAGAGGGGCTCTACCACGTCAGACGGTGCTCGACGTTGATGACGCGTGGATTGGGCAGTGCGCGGCACGGCGTTTCCGGCGACAACTCGTTCGCCAGGGCATCGACAATTCCGGCCTCGCCCAACTCATCCAGCCATCCCCACTCGCCATTTGGGTTTACTTCAAGGAAATGATAAGTACGACCGGCAAGGAGAAAATCGATTCTCCCATAATGCAAGGACATGTCGCTCATGAATTGCCGGATCGCAGCTGCGACGTCAGATGGGAGCGAGTGCGGAACCCAATTTTGGTTCGGAGTCAGGTGCCGTGCTCTGCGCCAGTCGATCACTCCAGCGGGAAAGTCGGCTCGCCCGAGCGCAAAAGCAAACAGCGCGTCGCGAATGACGACGACGGTCACGTCATATTCCGCGTCCCCAAAGGACTGAAGAAACCACGGCGAGGAAGGAGACAGTTGCCCGGGGTCGACCGGTGTCGTGTAGAGCACGGCACGATCGCCGGTGCGGCGCGAGGTGAGACTTTTTACAACCCGTTGCTGGCCCGCTTGCCCTGTCACCGATTTACCGGAAACTACCGCCCAGTCAGGTACTTTGAAATATCGTTCTGCGATTTGAGCCTGAAGCAGCTTTCCGGCCACCGTATCTGATAACGGGTCAATGAGAACCGCGCGCCCGTCGTAATACATCGCATTCCACACATCGCGCATCGCGTACGCGAGCTCCTCCTCTTCGAAAATGCGCTCCCGCGGAAAAACATTATCGGGATAGAGCTGCTGGTTTGTGAGCGGCTTTCGCCAAAGGAACTTCGCGATGTCTTTCGACTCAACTGCGCGGCCACTCGGGTTTTCAATTAATATATGACGACGATCAATTTCGATCACATAGTCTTGCCAAAGGTCAAGATTAAAGCGAAAAACCGCAGGCTGTCCCAATCGCCGAATCAAGACATCGGCGGAAAGATCATAAGAATTCGTATAGATAAAAAGAACGGGACTACCAGTTCTGGCCAAGAGTCTCTCTATTGAGAACACTTTTCTTTTTAAAAGCTCATCACCAATCGCCTGGCTGACGCATGGGGTGCGTCAGCCAGGCTCCACGGAATGGGCCGTTGAAGCCCGTCGATTTCTTATGAACTTTCGCCGTCAAAGCGCGTGTCAGGCGCGAGTGGCGGGACCGACTGGTCGTCGGGAAACTTTCTCGTTTGAGTCTCGTGGTCGTAAATACTAGGCGGCAGATCACCGAGGGTAAGCTTCTGCTGGGCAAGTAATGCAGGTGTGAACATTTGAATCTCCCCAATCGGCCGAATTGCCGATCTCCCGAGTAGAAGCGTTAACCATATGCCGGCGTCAAAAAAAGGTCAATTGCGGGCATGAGGATAAACAATGCTGGGAGGATGTCGTAGGGACAACGTGTCGGAAATGGGACCATTATGGGACCGGCATCTTGAGGCGATCAAGGCTGCCCATGCTTGGAGGCGTAATACCCAGCGCGGACCAAGGTCGATTTGCCGGCTTGCTCAGTGTCGGGGGGCAAGCTGGAGCTTTTCGCGGTATCGAGGTATTGCGGGGGCGGATTCGCAGTATTTGCCGCTCTAGCTAGGGACAGCGACAATTAGGCCGCCGGTGCAGGAACTTGATCGGGTTGGTCTGCCCCGAACCAGCCGCTGACCGAATACCGCAGTCCACCAAACGCCGCCACCTGACTTACCGAATGACGCCTCGGCACGCGAAAGAGGTTCAGAGCATTGAAGGTGGGCAAGTAGCCTTCCTCAATGTCGTCGCCGCGGTCGAAGAATTGCAGCGCGCCACCCCAGTCCGGCCGCCACGTCGGCGTCATATTCAGCACATAAGCGACGAGCTTTCCGCCAGCCAGGCCATCGTCATGGATCGTGAGGAAATCGAGCGGCTTGTAGAGCGTCGCGGTGCTGGATACCCAGCTGATCGAATCCAGCCCTGTCACCTCACGTATTAAGGCGAAAAAATCCGGAGAGGTCAGAAACGAGACCAGCTTGGCGAGATAATGATCGGGCTTGGGATAGATTTTGTGGTTTTCCAACAGCCGATAGGAGTGGTAGAAGTACTGGAACCCCGAATGCGCCCAACTCCACGCGGCAACAGCCATCGCCTGATAGTCCTCCGCGGACACCGATTCGAATTCCAATACCTTTGTGCCCTCGTTAAGAATGAGGCCCCAGGGCGTCTCATTCTCGAGCGCGTAATGCACGCGCTGGGCGGAGGCGTCGGTCAGCACGCTCGCAATACGAACACGTCCCGTTTGGGCGAATGTCTGGGCCAAGTGAGCGCGGTCGAGATGCGGATTGAGCGCCGGAACCGCATTGTTTTCAGAAATGGAATGGAACACAGCGCTCATGCGGGTATCCGTTCACGTCGTCAATCATTGATGTCTGAGCCAGCGGCGGCGGTGCTGTCAAGCCGGTGCGGAGTTCCGGCCGAGGCTTTGCTTGCCTCGCTTTAATCGACTGATTGCGGCGGTCCACCGAGCCAAGCGAATGGTCCCATGATGATGTAGCCGGTAATATGAACGATCCCCGATAACGGTCGAACGTATCTTTACATCTTCCAGACGCCCATTCTCCGCATCGCAGCCGGCTGATCGAAACGATCCACCGCGCGACTGTGATTTGGGCGAGAAACGTGACCTGATGCTGCAAAAAACCGGCACCCGGTCAACGGCAGCCGCCCCCGGGGCAAGGCCGGCGCAGCTGGCGCGCCGGCGAGCGGCGGCGCGCTTCTTGAAATTGTGTGATTGATCACACTTTTTGCCATCGTCGGCAAAATTGGGTGCAAAACGGCACCTTCCACTCGGCGCGAATTTTTCATGCAGCAATGTGAGATAGATCACAGGTCCAGGATCGCCATCACAGTACAACCAATAAATTGAGATGGTCCGAGTGCAGCCCTACGAGTGCCCCCCCGCACTGACCGCGTCGGGGGCGAGTCCTTAGGCTGCTGGCGGCCCCTCTCGGCGTCGCTGGCCACCGTCGGTGCAGCTCGCTCTGGAAACCGACGTTCGATACCGTCGTTGCTAACGAAGTATGCTTTGTGATGCGAGTTTTTGAGCTAAGGAGGCGTCCATGCGCTTGTCTTGCCCGCTCGTTTTGCTGACGGCGATGTTGACAGGGGATCGCTATCCAGCGGTGGTGATGCAGCGACGCTTTCGCTGGTCGGCAGCAGCACCAGGGTATGCCAGCTTATTGGTGAAACCATCTGGGATACCGGAACACCTGGCACGCCGACGGCTGCGAAAACACTTTCCAATTTCGGGATCGCCGGCGTCGATCTCGGCTTTCCCGTCGACAGCGGCGCCGGCCCGCTCTATTTCCTGTTTGGCGACGGCGCGCTGGCTAGCGGACTGCCCGATCACCCGCCGAACAGCTTACCGACGGAGCCGCCGGACGATGCACTCGGCTACGCGTCGCCCACGACGCCACCCGACAGTGCGACTTGCCTCGATCTTCAGCTTGCCACTTCAGCGCCGAACAAGTTCGCGCATCCGACGGTGGCGCCCAAGATCCAGCAGGGATCGTTCAACGTGCCGACCGGCGGCGTGTTTTTCGACAACATGTTCTACCGGTTCTTTTGGACCGACCATTGCCTGGTACCGTCATGCTGTTGATATAGCTCAAAGCTGATCGAAGTGGCCCCGTTATCATTTGAGACCCTCCTTACGCGGATTTATGACCGCTGCAAAACGGAACCGCCTCTATGAACAGCCATCACTTCCACGCCATCGTTTGGATCGATCACTATGAAGCGCGGGTATTTCATTTCAGCACTACCGATGTCGAGAAAGTTGTGTTGCGCCCGGATCATCCGGCGCGCCATATCCACCATAAGGCAAACTCCATCGGAAGCGGGCATGCCGCAGAAGATCACGCCTTTCTCCAGGCAGTCGCTCAATCCTTCGCCGACGCCGGTGCAGTTCTTATTACTGGGCCATCCAATGCAAAGACGGAACTTGTCAAGCACATCAGCCAACACGATCCCAACTTGATGAAAATCATCGTTGGCACTGAGACCGTCGATCACCCAAGTGACCCTCAACTTGTGGCGTACGCCAAACGTTACTTCAAGGCTGAAGATCGGATGCTGCCACAAAGGAACTGAGCGGAGCCGCAGGAACGTCACAGCTTAATGTCAGCTGCTCAGGAACATCTTCCCCCTGGCTTGCCAATCATCGCCTTCGATGCGAGCTCACCGCGACAGAGATAAGGGGCTTCGGTTTGGAACTGATGCCGCCATCGATCCGGGATCCTGGCATGCTCGCTTTGCTGGGAGATATTCTTGGAGTTCGAACCAGTTACAAGTCCGTTACGCCTGCGGCTGATGGACTCTGGCTTTTGTTGGAAGACACTCGTCGATTTGGCTGCCGACCAAGACATGCTGCCGCCCTTGATTCGAGCACTTCGCGAACGCGGATTGCTGCTGCCAATTCCGAGGTCGACGGAGCTTCGGCGCAGGCATCCGACGCAACAGCTTGAGGAAATCTATCGTGCGCACGTTTCGCGCAGGGAATTGCAACACGGGCAGTTACTCCGGGTTCTAGCGGCATTAGGGGCGCGGCGCATTGCTCCGCTTGTTCTTAAGGGCAGTCGCTATCTGATCGCGCCTGTCGGCCCCTGGTGCGAAGCTCGATCGATGCGGGACATCGATCTTTTGGTGATGCCCAACGATGTCAAATCAGCAGTCTCGGCGCTGGAAGCGAACGGCTACGAGCCTGAATCCGACCAGTTGCCCGGGCATCATCATCTGCCCCCGATGCGGCACCGCGATGAGCCGGCGAGTCTGGAGATTCACACCGAAGCGCATCCGTTTGCCGGACTGAGGATCATGAGCACGCAACATGTGTGGGCGCATGCCGGTACTCACGGAACCGATGGTCGCGTTCTGCTCATGCCGCTTCGCTGGCACACGCTTTACTTGTTGCTGCACCATCAGATTTCTGAGCGCGGCCACCTTCGCCGAATGCTCGCCGTGAAAGGGTTGTGGGAGTGGGCGATGCTTGCTGCCACCCTCTCGTCCGAGGATTGGGAGGCGATCACGGTGCACATGGACACTGCGGGCGCGACGGATGTGCTGGGGAGTTGGCTGATCCAGTCGCAACGCCTGTTCGGCACCGAGATCCCAGTTTGTGCAACCGTTCGGCCGCAAGCACGCGCCCACGCCGAGATCACCTTTCGGCAGGCCTCAGCAGCCTATTGGCGACGCCGCATGGCCTTTGTCGCTGACCAGCTTCGGTTTGCATTCTCCCCAGAAACGCTTTCCAGGCGCTATGCCAAGAACCGTGCGGAAAATTCTTCTCTGCCGGACGCAGCGAGGCATCTCGTCTATCTTGTCCGCCATTATCGTGGCCGCATGTGGCGCCGCATTGCAGGACGTCAGGACCGCGCCTCATGACGGTCAGCGGACGAAGGCCCGTCCATCGGCCAGTCGGGCCTTGATCTCACACGCATGCGGCTCGGGCGCCGTTCGCGCCGCGATCCGATACCAGTGCGCCGCATCCGAGAACCGGCCGGCACGGAAATGGCAAAGCGCCAAAACCTCCGCGGAACGATGCTGAAACAATGCTTTGTCGTACGAAACGTCGGGATCAAAAAAGGCGTCCGCGTCAATGGAGGTGAGTTTTTCCAGGATCGGGAGGGCTTTTCGATCGTCGCCCCGTTCCACAGCGAACTGCGCTGCGACCCACTGCACCCCGAGATGGCTCGGGAAAAGCTCGAGCGCTTCGTCGACGAGGTCATCGACGGGCGCGCCGCGCTCCTTCTGCAACTTGATCAGCGAAAGATGGAGTGCGCCGTCGCCTGGATGGAGGCGCCGGGGGGCAGCTACGCGAATTAAAGCGACCCCCTCCGACCATGCCTCAATCGCAGCATTCTCATCGCCGGCGATACGCAGGCACTCGCCAAGATGCCACCAGCAATAAATGCGCTCGGGTTCGCGGGAAAGGTAACCTCTTAGCAAGGAGACGTTACGGGCGTTTTTGTGGGACTGATCTCCCTCGTATCCCACATGGAAGAGACCGAGCTGGCAGGTCCCAATGGCAGCTCCGCTGCTGCGCCCGACTGCTTCGACACCAGTGTGAATGCGTTCGTGGATGATCCCCTGGAAGCGAATGCGCGGATCATTACGGAACAGGCGCAACTCCGCGTAAGGCGTCCAGCCGACGCGCGGGTGAAACCGCAAATGCCAAGCAACCTTCCCGGGCTGGGTCAACACTCGGGAGAACTCGTCAGACGAATGGCTTCCCAGCCGCTCATCGGCATCGATGTAGAGAATCCAGTCGCCGGTCGCTTGCGAAATCGCAAAATTGCGGGCCGCCGAGAAATCGTCATCCCATCGGAAGGTGTGCAATTCGACGGGGAACCGCCGCGCGATCGACATCGTGTCGTCGCAAGAGCCCGTATCGACAATGATGATTTCGTCCACGCGCCCTGCGAGTGAGCGCAGGCAGTCTTCAATGAATTTCAACTCATCCCGGACGATCAGCGTCGCCGAGACACGAGGTATCATCAGTCGCTCAGGGCCGATCCGGTGGACATGATGTGGTCGAGAGGAGCATCATCCGGCAATTACCTGCCTGACGCGATCGTCACGTGTGTCGTCGTGTTGCTCTGTGCCCAAGCGGTATCCAGTGCAAGTCCGCCCATCGCAAATGATGCCACAACGGGCGCAATGAACCCTCCGCCGACGATCAGCCTGTTCAGCGTAGAGCGCTTGCTTTCGTCAATACCTTCGAGCGCGGTGTCAAGGCTATTATCTTGCTGGCTCAAGGTCGCCCCCCTAGCCTAAACTGCCCACATGGCGTTTAGACCTAATTGTCTTCTCCTTCAAGTGCCCTGGACACCCCTGCCCCTGGAAAAGCTAGGAGTGCTGCTCAACACTCCTCGACGGCACGATTGATGCAAGCCAAGGCGGTTTCCAGATCACCAATGGAAAAATCAAACGCCTTAGCTTTGCTGACCAGTGCCGCAACGGCGCCGATGGAGGCACCACGGCCGCTTTCGCGAAGTCCCATTTCAGAGACCAATGCCTGTGCGAGGGCGGTCGGCTGCATGCGGCGGATCGACGAATAGCCACCATGGTTCGGACGCAACACAATCACGGCAGCGGCGTTGCCATGTTCGATTCGCCACGAGCCGCCGATCATTCGCGGATCTACATTGAACACTTTGTGCCCTTGGTCATCGACGTAGGCGGGCGCCGAAGCAATGCCGTTCGCGAGCGGACCAAGCAGGGGTAACGAGGTTTCCTTCAGCCGACAGGCGCGCGGTCGCGCGATGACGCCGTCATGCACGAGGAACACGTGTTCATCACCCTCGAAATCATAACCGGCACGGACAAGAAGAAGGGCGAGCGTTGTTTTGCCAGCACCCTGAGTTCCTGCGATTAAAATCCTCCGGCCGTTACGGCGCAAGGACGCGGCATGGAGAGCAGCCGCGTGCGGCCGCGCGCCAAGCGACCGCAGGAAAAGCCGATGATGAAGGAAATCGGTCAGTGGGTTCCCGGGATACGTTTCGCCGATTTCGTTCCCATTCTCGTAAATGCGGCAGCGACCATGAAAAGGCTCAATGGTCCACAAGGACTCTTTTGCGGCCTCGCCAACGATTTCGGGATTGCAATCAAGAAATCGAAGCGCCTGCAAGACCGCTTCGTCCGAAGTCCGCATGACAATGCGTTCTGCGAGCGTGCAGGCGACTACTGCGAAGGAGATAGGACCAGCCCTTCCCTGATCAGAGCGTCAAGGCCCGCGCGAATTTCGTCATGCGCCGACAAGTCCATCTCGAAGGCGCGCGCCACACGGATAACAATATCATCCGATTTCAGCTTGCCATGACAAAATTCGAAAATGATGGCAGCGGTTTTGTTGAGGTAATGAACGCGATCCCGTGACGTCTGATACACGATGTATCCGTCGGGGACCTCATGGACTTCGAGGTCACGTGCCTGCGTCATCGTTGCCGCCATCGATACCCCCATTCACCGATAAATGCTCTTCCCTCCCGCAGGCGACGTGGTTCGCCACCAATCTCGCCCAAGGTTCCGCCGAGTAGTCGTGCCGTGCCTTACGTCGAGCGTGGTTGGCAAGGCGCACTGCCGACGTCCGCTTGCGCAGCAATTCGAGGCAAGCGCGCAGAAACGTCTCCGGATCATCCGCGATTAACATTTCGGCGCGCGGCCGAAAAGTCGTTCCTTCGGCTGCGAGACGCGTTGCGACCATCGGGACCCCATGAGCGGCCGCCTCGATGATCTTGATACGCGTTCCGCCGCCTGCTCGAAGTGGTGCGATGGCGAGGTCAGCACGCCGATACAGCGGGCCGACGTCGGGGACATTGCCGGCGAGCTCTATGCCCCGTTGAGACCGCAGCCGCATCACCGCGCTGGACGGATCGCGGCCGACAATCAGGAGGCGGACGCGAAAATGGAGATCCCGCTGCAATCGACGCCACACGCGTGAAACGAACCAGGCGATGCCGTCGGCGTTGGGCGCGTACCCGAGCGTGCCGACGAATATAAGGGTGGGGACGCGTCTGCCGGCACGGTGCAGCGGGCTGCCGGTCGGGACCTTGATGACATTCGCAACCGTGACCCCGCGAGCCCCGTAGAGCGACAGCGACCGCTTCTCCTTGTCCGAGGCCGAAAACGCCACGTCGAACTTCGGCAGCCACTGCTCCGCAATGCGAGCGAACGCCGCGGCTTCGAGGTCGGCCCAGGATGCCGCGAACAGTTTGCCGGATCGGCGCTCGATTGCCGCAATGCGTTGGTGGGCAGAGATATCATCATCGTCACAATCGAGTACGACCGGGCAGCGGCGGCGTCTGTCATCGATCCACGGCCGTGCCAACTCCGCCAGGTAAAGCCTTGAGACATGGACGGCGGCATAACGGACGTCTCGGGTGAACGCAGCCATCGCTCGTTCGGCGCTGCCATTGAACCGTGCGAGCGAGGGCCGGCCATAGTTGCCAAAAGCCTCCAGCCTGTCTGGCAGATCACGCACTCCCATGACCAACCCGAAATGCGTGTCAGGCCGACCCAGCGCAACGACATCTACGCGGCGGGCGCGAGATTGCACAAACGCATTTAGCCCGTTTGCATCGCCTGCGACCGGAATCACGATGAGGTCAACATCGAAACGCTCAGCATAGACGCTCAAGAAGAAGCCCAGCCGCATCGCAAGGCCATTGCCGTGCTGCGTCGGCATAGCCGGCGTGAGCATCAATAGCCGGTCGCGCTCTTGCACGTGGTCTCCGCGTTCCCCGCTCAAATTCGTCGTGCGTAGCAGGACGGATCGAGAGTCAGCGGGCCTATTTTTCTCGATGGAGGCCGCGTCAATCTCTCGTCACGGACAGCGGCGAGCTTCGAAGCGAGCGGCCGGAAGAATTCCTGCCACGCCGACGAGACCAGGTGCTGCGGTGTTTCCTTGCCAAGCATCTCCGGCACATCGTCGAAACTTCCATTCAGGAGCAAAAGGGCCGATTCGAGTTGCGCTGCCAAGCTTGGCGTATAGCCGACTGTGAGCAGCGCGGATTCGAGCAGCGCGCGAACGAGCTCTCGAGCCGAGCGCGGGGGAGGTTCGGTAGTGCAGGCAGCGTTTGCCAGTCCGGCTCGATCTTGTAGCCGCACTTCGAAACCTGGCGTCGTGCTGCGTCCTTCCCAGGTCGTGTCACTCGATTTCATCAATTCCGCGGAAAGCTGGCGTCCTGAATAGAGTTGAAGCACCAGCGCGCCATCAGGTTCAATCACTGCCCAATGATGTTCAGGGCCGTGACTGCCGACACGGGCGCCTGGATACAAATCCATATCACGGGCACCACCCACCGCCGGCTCGTAGCGAAACTGGCGCACCGCCACGAGGCGCGATTCCTCGGCGCGGGCGCGAGCCGATCTTTCGGGAGCATGGAAAACCCGACCGCTCCACCGACGTCGCAAGTCCTCCAGCGCGGCCTCGCAATGAGGCATCAGGGCCGGCTCGGCCACAGGCCGATTGTCGTGATTGAGCTGCCATTTCGACCCTGTGCGGTGATGGATGAAGGGCTCGCCGGACATGTTTCGTTGTACGATGTCCCACCCGAAACGGAAGGGTCGTGGACCGACGAGGCCAAAGTCTTTGTCCAGCAATCGTGCGGAGACGAGGAATGTATCCTTGTCCCCGTATAGGACATCATAGATCTCTTCCCAGTGCTCATTCATTAGAACGGCGAGGTCGAGCACGTCCCAGACGCGCGATTTGTCGGCCAGCATCACGCCCAACTCGACACTCGCCTGCTCGATCGGTTCCAGGTCGAGCCGCGTCCAGATCGGGTTGGTTTTCTTGATATCGACAACGTCCGGCCAGAGCAGCAGACCTGTGTCCCGGTACGCATCCCATGTGAATGCGATTTGGGGATCAACCAGCGGCACCGTATCGGCATCGAGGTACAGCACCTCGCGAAAGCGGCTGTGCGAGATCGCGTAGGGCTTGAGCGGCCAACCGCCGGCGATTTGCGCCGGATAGCTTGCCGTGACCAGTTCGGCGTCAATGGTTTCGACGCCCTCCTCCGCGAGGAGGAGCCGCATTTCCTCGCTCATCTCGCGGCGACCAAGATGCCAGACCTGGATCGGCAACGTGGTCTGATGGACCCGCCGCAGGATGTGGATTAGAACCCACGCGCATGTGAAATAGCGCTCGCCGCCGGCACAAATGACGATGCCGCGCCCCTCGAACCGTCCTTGCGGGTATGCAGCCGGAGACTTCCGGCGAGCCTCGACCTGCTCCACGAGCGAGACTTGCATTGCGTCGTGTTCCGTGAGCTTCCCTGGGAGGACAGCAAGGGCCAATTTTTGTTCTCATCGTCAAGGTGATATCGCAATGGATAGGCCGAACATCCTCATTCTGACGCCGGTCAAGTCGGCCTCTCGTTATCTCGACGGCTATTTTGCGCTGTTGGAACGGCTGACCTATCCGCACGGCTTGTTGTCGCTTGGACTGCTCGAGAGCGACAGCAAGGACGACACCTTCGCCCGTCTCGAACACTTGGTTGCAATATCCTGCAAGGATTTTCGCGCCAAGCATCTCTTCAAAAAGGACTTTGGGTTTGAGATGCCCGCTGGCGTTCCCCGCTATGAGGCGGTCTATCAGGCGACACGCCGCGCCGTGCTGGCGCGGGCCCGCAATCATTTATTGTTTCGTGCCCTGTGTGACGAAGACTGGGTCCTTTGGCTCGATGTCGACATCGTGGAATTTCCAGCTGACATTCTGCAGCAGCTGGTCGCCCTCGATCTCGATATCGTTCACCCCCACTGCGTGTTAGATTACGGCGGCCGCACCTTCGACCTCAATGCCTGGTCGGAAAACGGACGTGCACATATGGACCATCTGCGCGGTCGCGGCCGCGTGCGTCTCCAGTCCGTGGGCGGGACAATGCTGCTCGTTCGCGCTGACCGTCATCGGGACGGTCTGGTGTTTCCGCCGTTTTTTTACGGGAGCCGCAGCCGCTGGGTCCGAGATCCACACCCACTGCGCGGCAATCAGGTCGGGGAAATCGAGACGGAAGGCTTTGCCATCATGGCTAAGGATATGGGCCTTGAATGTTGGGGCCTTCCCGACCTTGAAATTCGCCATTGCTCGAGCTGAAGCGCCGCCCGCCCCTGGAGTTTCCGGTGACTAAATTAGTTTTGGCTGAGGGGATTGAGCGAGGCAACCCGCGACGGGGGAGCGGACACGCCACAGCGAGGGATGAACGCCGCAGCAACGCATGGAGTTCGCATGGCAAGCGGCATCGGCTTCCGGCGCCTCGGGCGATGTAAGGCCATGGCCATGGCCGCCCCGCTTAGATGGTTTGCTCGTACAACACACAATCCGCGCAGCTGGCGTTCCGGCTCGCTGAAACCCCGGCGAGCGCCGCGGATGCGCTACAACACCTTGCGCAAGCCCATTAGAGCCAAGCATTGGAGAACAGAAGGGAACGCAGGCAAGAGGCGCTCAGCGTCCACGTCGGGCGGGCGGCAGCGGTCCACGAGCCTGTTCTGCTTTGCGATCCGCCTCGGCAAGTTCTGGACCGAACAGTAATTCGGCCACATCGCTGCAATGATCCATCTCTACCTGCAGGTCGGCCAAGTCGTCATCAGGCTCGTTGCCGACTTCGGCGACACGTGCCGCCATTTCGCGCACGATCTCGGCACGCCATACATGCCACGCCGCGTACATGGCATCCATGCGAGCGGCGAACTTCTCGTTCCCTTTGTCAGTCATCACTCACTCATGGCTGATCATCATGGCCTTGTTGAGATAGGCACGGCGTGGCTCGGTTAGGGGAGGCCCGGCAAGTTGCCCCGCAGTGGTGCGGCACCGATAGGTCCAGCCGCGCGAGCAGCGGGTACCGACGCCGAAACCGATGCCGACTTATCCCTGAGCTGATCGGCCGGGCTCGTCTGCCGTTTCCATCCGCCAACGGCGAACGGTTCGCATGCGGGCCGGGCTGGCTGCAAATCTTGCGCTCATCCGTGGTGATCTGTGGCGGGATTACGCGATGGCAACCCAATTCATCGGTTTGAGCAAGCGGAGGCTGCGTCAGCCAAAGAGATTCTCGATGCGGCAGCGAAGAAAGGCGGAAATTGCCGGCGTTGCCTTCGACCTTGTTCATGTTCCAGACCAGCATCCCGCTGAGGGGATCATCGCGACCGCGGAGAAAGCAGGCGCCGATTTAATCGTCATGGGTTCGCACGGACGCCGTACGATCGGGCGCCTTCTGCTCGGCAGCCGGGTGAGTGAGGTGCTCGTGCACAGCAAGGTTCCGGTGCTGACCGTGCGCTGACGTTGCGATCGCGTGAGGTGAAGTTGAGGCGGCCGGCGCTCGTCATCGAGCTTGCGCGACCCCTCCTTTCTCTTGTCCGGGTCCTTGGGCCCTCAGTCCTCGAATTCAGGCAATAACCGTTGACTGGGGTCTCAGGCGACGGCGAGCGCATTTCCAGGGCGTCAAGGCCGAGTTCGCGACGATACGCGACCGCCTGATCAAGGTCGGCGCGCGGATGATCGAGCGCATCGCGCGCGTTCGCATCCAATTGCCGACGAGTTGCCGGCAGACACTCGCGGCGCCCGATCCCCGCCGTTTGACAATCCTGAGATCAGCCCGGCCAATGCTGCCCTGCAGGTCGCCCGCGTCGCGCAAATCTTCAGCTGGGCGCGAGGAATCACGATTCGGGAGCGTGCACCAAATGCTTTTTGCAACAAAATCGGCCAAGAGTTCGCAGCAATGTAGCAAATGGGCGCGGAAAGCCATTTTTGGCCCAGGTGTTGATCTTTCTCAAGGTGCATGTCGTGTCCTGGCGGTTCTTTAATGCGAAAATAAGGAGATAAGCCATGAATATCACAAGCTGGATCGTACCCCCGATCATTATTCCCGCCTTAGTGATTGTTTTTATTGTCATGCGAGCAGCGTACATCGTATATTTTCACTGATAAAATTCCGAGACGAAAGGGAGACTGGTCAGTGGGTGACCGTAGGATCGCCGGTCGCGACACAGCCACCAGATATTCGGAGCGTCCTAACTAAGAAGGGCCGTCATCCGAAACCACAAAGGTGGAAAAGCCGGGCCGTCCCACCTTGGTTCGACGCCGTACTCTGGGGCAGATGGGTGGGATAGCGAATTCGTCATCAGATTGACACGTCAGTTCTGACGTACTCTGCACGCTATTTTTTTGAACAAGGAAAGCAAAACATGGCACAGACGCCCCAGCAGCAGGCCGGAGAAGGCTAAAGCGCGGACGAGGACGGATCCGAATCATCCAAAATGAAATATGACGAGGGAAAAGATGATCGCGGCCTGATCGCATCGGACACCAAAACCCGA
The DNA here is from genome assembly GCA_963844635.1 of uncultured Alphaproteobacteria bacterium. Classification (GTDB taxonomy): domain Bacteria; phylum Pseudomonadota; class Alphaproteobacteria; order Rhizobiales; family Xanthobacteraceae; genus JAJPKK01. The sequence goes on along the minus strand of CAWJPD010000001.1, from coordinate 164,005 downwards.
CTGCTTAACCGGACACCGGCTGTCAGATCGAATATCAGCTAATACAGGTCATCAGGTTCCTGCCAGTCTCGATGACGTTTTGGCTTTTGGAACCTCCCTGCCAACAGCACGAGTTCTCGGTCTACTCTCACGCTGATGTAAAACAGGACTTCATCCTAAGGCTTCGTCAGGAAATAACCGCGTGATCACGCTTCTCAAAAGCCTCGAACCGACGCGAAAGATAGATCGTGAGTCGATTCGGTTATTAATGCGCTAACGCCAGAATGCCTTCGCTCGCCGCCAGTCCTTGTAGGCGCGAGCCGCCTTTCGCAGAAGACGGACTTCGTCCCGATCGTGTTCACCAACAACGTACCCAGCGCGGAAATCCAGCGCGGCGTCCTCTCCCGCCGCTTCGAGGAGCCTTTGATGGCCTACAGTCAAGTCATTCAGATCGCCGAGGGCATCCTGGAGCTTCGCCAGCGAGGCGATGAATTTCGAGCGGCGGCCCTTCGAATGACGACCAAAGGCCTCTGCGAAGAATTCCGCCGCATAGCGCAACTTCTTTGCTTTAATCCTGACGCGATGCCTCGCTGGGGGGGCAAGCGCAGCCATGTGGTTTCTGACCTTGCGCAGTTTCCGGCTCAATCGGTCCAATGCGGCGCAGCCCAGCGCTGAAGCAGCCCCGTCGCGCAGTCCGACAACCTCTTTATCTCGGCTGCGGCGCCAGGACCCGATCTCGACCCATTCCGCACAATTGAACACAAGCATCGCGAAGCGATTCGAAACGACGGCCTCGATCGCCCGATCGTAGCTTGCGGTTTGTGCGGCACTGAGCCGGTCGCCGAGGGCGCGCGACCGGGAATCGTCCTCGCTTTCGCCCTTCACCGACCGAGCGTGGTTCTTGATGAAGACATCGAGATCGCGCGCCGTGTCCAGCTCGCCGCCCATCCATTTGATTTCGGCACCCATTTCGGAAAGTTCCTTGCCGGGCAGGATGGGCTTGAATGTTGCGAAAGCCGCATGCAATCGACGTAGACCGACGCGCAGTTGGTGGAGGGCTTCGGCATTTCTCGTCTCGCGTAACATGTGGGCGTTGCCACATACCTGAGCCAGGCAGGCACGCATGACTATGGCGAAGGCGTCCGCACCGGTCATGTCGCCTCGTATGCGCATAGCCCCGCCGTTCTGAGCTGCCGGGGCTTTCCCCGCGACAAGCCGATAACCGCGCTCTGCCTTGCTCTCGAACGAGAGTCTGAGGACAGCGTCACCGGCAAAGCGACGCGCGATCGCAAACAGACCCCCTGCGTCGCCGCGTTTCAATTCCAACTCGAGCTCATCGATCGATTTACGGTGCGCGCCAGCAACGATCTCCCCGTAGTCGAGACTGATCTCCACCAGATCGGGGCCTTCCTTCACAATTCGGCTAATGCGCCGCACCTCGGTGCTAAAAAGCCCCATTAACTTGTCTGCGCCTTTCGCACCCAGAATATCTTCGGCCGGCGTTCCGGCGAATGCGGCACGGTCGGGCTGCGCTCCGCGGATCTCGGTTTCCCATTCGCCCCGATCGAATAAGTTCGATCCAGTCTCGTGTTTGATGGTTTGTAGAAACTCACCGTTCACGCGGCGAACGCGCAGGGAGATGCCTTGCTCGCGAAGAGCCCAATCAGGCGTGTTGTAATAAATTGACGACAGATCAGTTTGCGTGGTCGCGCCAGAAAGGAGCGAATTGCGCGCAACAGCCAGCCTCGCTATTGGGAGCAGAAGAAACTTCAGCTCCACTTCAGTTGGGGCTTTCGACGGCCGGACCATATCCAGTCCCTTGTAGAGCAACACACGGGCAGGAGCCTTGGCGGATTATTCGTCATAGCACCCTGTCAACAACTCGGTTGTGTCTTTCTATTTCTCCAGGCTCTCGCGGATCGCGAGCAGCTCTTTCCGGCGTTCCTCGGTCGTTTGCGGATATGACATCTTGAGCTCTTGCAGGGCATCGAGGACGATCTGGGACACAATCAGCCGAGCATTCTCCTTGTCGCCGGCGGGTACGACGTACCACGGAGATTCGCTGGTGCTCGTCGCTCCCAGGCATCCTTGATAAGCCTTCATGTAGTCTTGCCAGTATTTGCGCTCTTCGACGTCGGCAGTGCTGAATTTCCAATTCTTCTCCGGCTGGTCGATGCGGGCGAGGAAACGCCTACGCCGCTCGTCCTTCGAGAGATGAAGAAAGAATTTGACGATGCGCGTCCCATTGGCGTGGAGATGTCTCTCCAGATTGGTGATCGAACGGTAGCGATCGTGCCATAGGTCCTTGTAGTCATGCGGCTTGTCGGGAAGCCCTTCCGCGAGGAGACCCGCCTCGCCCAGACTCGGCGGCGCTCGTCAGCGAATTGCATGGGTTACTCGTCGCGAAGGACCGGTGATGGCACGGTGCGGCTGTCGCCGCAATCATGTCTACCCCCGGCGAACGCTGACGAGCGGGCGCCGATGCACCGCCGAACTGGCGCTAGTGGGACAGCACGAGGAAGCGGGTGTAGCGCCGACGAGCAAGCAGCGCCGTCGACTCTCAAAATCGGTCGTGCATAACCATTGAACCGCCCACGGCGGCTAGAGCTTCGTGGCGGGTGACAAAGAGATTTTGTGCGCCGACAGCGGCAGTGACGCCATGCCGATCCATATCTGCGCGAAGCGATGCGCTGACTCGGGCAAAACAGAACCCGATCTTTTGCCTGGCCAACTCCTCAATCAGCACCAAGGAAACGCGTGCCGCCGTGTAGTCCAGGTTGGTGATCGCGTCGGCTTCGATTACCAGCCAGCGGACGGGGTGCGGAGCGCCGTCCACGAGGGCGCGTGCCTCGTCGGCGAAGCGGGTCGCGTTCGCATAGAAGAGATCGGCGCCGAAACGATAGAGAATAAGACCGGGCTCGGTTTCATGACCCGATATTGCTGGCGCAGTCGTCCAGCCGTGCGCCGGATCGAACAGCAGCACCGCCGTGTGAGGCCGGTAGCTTTGGCGCACGTGTCTCAAAAGCGAAAGCGTGACAGCCAGCAGCACGCCTTGCTCAACACCGATGATTGCCACAGCACCGGCTGTAACGACGGCAAGAATGAACTCACCTGGACTCTCATGCCGCATGGCACGCAGTGTGGTGACATCGATCATCCCGATAGCAATGGTGAACACGATCGCAGCCAACACGCAGCGAGGTAGGTATTGTAAGGGACTGGTGAGCGCCGACAAGACGATAAGCACGCACCCAGCGAACACGACTTGAGCGAGCTGACTGCGCGCGCCGGCGCGTTCTGCCATCGCGGTCTGCGTTGGACTTCCGTTGACGACGAACGTGCCGCTGACCGCTGCGGCCCCATTAGCGACTGCCAACCCCAATATGTCAGCGTCCTCATCGGTGCGCTCATGATAGCGCATTGCGAGGCCGCGAGCTGTGGCGGCACTCTGAGCAATAATCACCACAAAGCAGGAAGCGGCGACGGGGAGTAGTTGGAGCGTCTCACTCCAGGTTGCGAGCGGTAGCCCAAAGGAAGGTAATCCACCAGGAATCGGACCAATCGCTGTCACCCCGAACGCGGCCAAGCCCCAATTTCGGCTCGCAGCAATCGCGCCCACAACGAGTATCAGGGCAACGGGAATTCTCGGTGCGATCCGCTGCCCGCCGAGAATCGCCACCACCACGAGCAATGAAAGGGCTAGAGTGGGCGCGCTAAATCGCGGAAATTCCTGCGCGACCTGCCATATTTGCAAGATTGTGTTACGACTATAGGCGGTGATACCCAGCATATCCCCCAGCATCGCGATGGTCACCTGAACTCCGACACCGGCCAAGAATCCAGCCAGCACGGTGCGCGACAGAAAATCTGCTAGAAATCCGAGTTCTGAAAATTCTAGCCAGGAGAAGCATGCCTGCCGTGAGGAGCGCGGTCGTGGCGGCGAGCGACAAGTACTGTGCGCTGCCAGGTACAGCCATATGGCCAAGCGAGCTTGCCAAGATCGCCGCGGTGCCGGAGTCAGCGGCCACGACGAGGTGCCGCGAAGAACCAAATACGGCGAAGGCGATGGGCACCAGGAGGCCGGTGTAGAGGCCGCTGACCAACGGCGTTCCAGCGACGCGCGCATAGCCCAACAATTGGGGAACATTCATTGATGCCAGCGTGACACCCGCGAGGGCATCGCCGATCGCTCCCTGTCGTCCACCAATCGGCCGGGCCGCTTCAAATAGTTTCACCGACGCGAGCTTCATCACCCGAAAGCACTCCGCTCATCGAGCGCCAGCCGCTCCCTTAAATTTCGACCCACCGGCGCCGCTCGGAAACCCCAGCCAATCACCAGCAGCGGTAATGGCATTAGAGTGGCGGTTGCCAAAGCAGGGTTCTTTGCGAACAGGATTGCCGCAACAATAATGATGCTGAGGACAGCGACGGCACCTTGCTCGCTGCCCTCGATCAACAGCCGTTCGATGGCGGCGATATCGTCGAGGATACGCGTAATCAAATCGCCGGATGCGCGCTCACTTAAATAGGACATCGGGAGCTTCTGCAGCTGCTCGTAAACGGCACAGCGCATATCGTAGACGACGTTTTGCTCGAATCGGTTGTTGACCATCAGACGTATCGACTGGAACAGGTCGCGGCACAAAAAGACCAGCAGAAGCATGAGAACCGAAGGCAGGAGGCTCTCGATCCTGTGGTCATTGAGGTCATCCACGATGTATTGGGTCAGTTGTGGAAACGCTATCGCAAACGCCACCGACAGCACCGCGAAACTGGGATTGACGGCGGCTCGCCACTTGTAGGGGCGCAGGAAGAGCGCCGCCCATCTCAGCGTCTCTCCGGTTGAAAGTGACTTTGGACCGGGTGCCGCCGATCCCGAACTGCCTCGCGGCATGGGATGGACGACGCGAGCGATACGGTTCAAGGCTCGTCGCAGCAACCGCTTCGGCTCCCCTTTAATGATCAAGAGCTTCTCGCGCCCATACCCCCGGCGGGTCGCTCCGCCTCGGTGGGTTCATGCCAAGCTTTTTGAGGAGTTCGAAATTGGGCTCGGGCAAGCCCTTGGGTGGCACATAGAGGGTCGATGCAACGGAGATCTTGACCGGGTGAAGGGTAGAAAGACGCGTGCGCTGAAAGCGCGCCGGCAGATCAGGATCAAAGGATGCCTCGTAGACGACGACCTCGTGATCCGGACCGTAAAGCTGCGCCAGATGTTCGGACAAAACGTGCAGTCGCGTGTTGTCCTCCGAGGGCGGCCAACCTGCCTCACCGAGAACGCCGGCCTGCAGCAGGACAAGACCTGCGGTTGGCTCCAATCGTGCATGGTGTATCAGGAAGGATGTTGCTTCATAAGTCGGGCACCCCGAAGCTCCCGGATCGACGCCGAGATCGGCGAACATCTGATCCTGGCAGGAGATGCCGGGCAGCATGCGCGCCAGAAATCCTTCGCGCCTTGCCCGCTCGATCGCCTCATGGCCAGCGAAGGCATAAAAGCCCGGGTGCCCGTAGAAGGCCACGCAAAGCGCGCTCGTTCGGCGTAGCCAGCTCAGGATTTCTTTGATCGTGATCTCGTAGATCTCGAAACGAAGCTTGCCCAACTCGTACAAGCCGGCGAGCGATTGTGCCGACGGATTCAACTGCTCAATCCAAGCGGCCGATCCGGAATCGGCCACCAAATACAGAACCTTGGACGCACGCTCAATGCACTCCTTCGCTTCAATCGTCGTGTCCCGCGCCGCCCGCAATCCCGTGCCGAGAACGGTCAATGACGAAGTCTGCATGGGGATTTTGGCTTCTCCAATGATGGCTCAGCGAACGGCGGGGGCCAAACTAGTCGCCCGAGTCACTCAAACTGAGGGTACAACCTTTTCAGTTTGACGCGGGCGTCGGCGGTTGTGAATTGCCAATTTGCCTTGGCGTGGTGCTCGTTGCGGTGATCCTGCCATGCGCCGACTTGGTGGGCGAGGGTTTCTCTGATCGTCGATGCGGCGATCCAGACATTGCGACGCGAGCACGCCGAGTTCGGATTCGGCCATATCGAGCCAACTGCCGTGCTTGGGAGTGTAATGCCATTCGAAGCGCTCGACGAGCCGCCGCGCTTCGACGGCGGGAAAAGCTTCATAAAGCGAGGCGGGCTTGTGGGTGTTGAGATTGTCCTGGACCAGCACGATCTTTGCCGCGTTGGGGAAATGCACGTCGGATAACTCGCAGAGCACGTGGGCATAATCGATGGCGGTGTGGCGGTCGGTGACCTTGACCTGCCGCCAGCCTTCCAGCGGCGCGAACACCATGAACAGATTGGCAACGCCGTTGCGTTCGTATTCGTAATCGTGACGCGCCGGTTTTCCAGGTTTGGCGGGGATCGGCGTGCGGGTCTCGACGATCAGTTGCTTCGAGGTTTCGTCGAGGCACACGAGAGGACGCTCGGGATCGTGCGGCCGTTGATAGACTTCCAAGACATCTTCCATGCCGGCCACAAAGGCCGCGCTGGTGTCGGGCGGAATCACCCATTGCCGTCGCAAATGCGGTTTGAGACTGTTTTTTTAAGCGTCCGCGAGATCGTGTTGTCGCTGGCGCGCTCGACAATGTGCAGTTCGACGACCTTCTCCTCCAGCAGGCGTAGGCTCCACCGGGCGAAGCCATCCGGGGCCGGAGAGAGGGCCAGCGCGATCAATTTGGCTTCCGCTGCGCCGTCGAAAATCCGTGGCCGCGCCGACTTGGGATTGTATTTGCGGGCCAACACCGCCTCGAACCCCTCCTCGACCAGTTGCCGCCGGGTCCGCTCGATGGTCGCGATGCTGGTGTCTAGCGCCCTGGCGATCGCACCGTCGCTCCAGCCTTCGCCGGCATCCGATACGTCCGCCTTAAGCAGGATGCGGGCCTTGGTCAGCAATTGAGCGGAACGCTTACCTTTGTGGATCAACTCATTGAGCCTATCGCGTTCCTCCGTGTTGAGCCTGACCACGTATTTCTTGACCGCAATCTCTTTCCCGGCCACGAATCACCTCCATCGCTGCCTTGCGACAGAGATTCAGAAATCGCCGTCATTTTCAATGACGGGGGCGACTAGGTGGGCTTTGAAGCCGCCGGCGCGCACGGGAGCGCCGCCGCAGCCGGCAAAGGTCCGCGCGCCCCCGCTCTATCAGCTGCTCAACTCGCACGCCACACCGTTCGGCGTTGAACCTGACCCGAACCTCTGCGCGCGCGGCCCGGGCTATTTCCTGATCTCGATCGTCAGCCGTCGTCACCAGCCCCCCCCCACGCTAGTGACACGCAAAGGCGGCAGGATTGCAACCCAATCTCTTTGCGGTCGCTAGAAAAGCCGGCATCGCCCGTGTAGCGGTTCAGTTGCCGGCCGGCGCTGCCAGGCAGCAGGTGGAAGGACCGCGTTGCCGAGAGGGTCGAGGGTGGAATATTCAGCAGGTGGAAGCGGTTCTACTCGCGTTCAACGTCTTGCCAAGCGGCACGGTCGGCACAGAGACCGGAGATAGACTCTGCCAAAGCGGTGCAAGGGTGCGGCGGCGAAACCCGGGCCGGTCAACATCGGCGATCCGGCCGAGTTCACGATGCTTGACCTCGCGGAACTGGTGTTGTCACTCACCAAATCGCGCAGCAAAATCGGGTTCAATGAATAGGCACCGAAGTGTGCCCCTCTCAAATCGACCAGAGCGCGTTGACATATCAGACAATTTAAGCCCTGCAGTGGGGTCCCGAACGGCGCCGATCGGGAGCCCACCCTTGATCCGATTTCCTAAGAAATTTCAGCTCGGTATGTTGAAATCTGCGGGGGTCCCACTTCGGTGCCTTTTCACAGCCAGTGCTTTCGGTCGATCCCTCCGCTTTTCAAAAAACTGCAGCTGTATTGGATTTTTATCTATTCGAGCCGCGCGCATTATGACTTGGATCAAAAAAGAACATAGCAATTCTTGAAGGTACCGCCACCCGTTGCCCCATTGAACGGGCTGGCAAGCCTCCGTCAGCCAAGGCGCGTAATGGAAGGCATCCCGATAAGGATCGCTGTCCGGTTATACCAAGTGAGCCGAGGAGTGGCTTCGCTCGACAAAGCAAGTGATAAAAATGAAAGACCCGAGAAGTAGGTAGACAAAAATAGATAGATGATCGAGACCTTGGACCTTTTGCGGGTAGCATCGCGCGGCGTGCAGCAAGCAAGACAGGAGGATGGGCGAGTGAGCAAAATTAGGTCGGCCCGTTAATGCGGATACCAGAATGTTTGATGGCAGCCAGCGCAGACAGGCTGCATCCGATCACCGATTTCTCGCAGCGAAAGCGCACTTTGATCGTCGCTAGCGCGCAACGCTTCCGAGCCGAGCTGACGCAATGCGCGGGCAAATCCATCGAAGCTCTTCCGATCTACCTTTATCAAACCGTTTATCTGCGCGGGCTCCAGCTCGACCCCCGGCGTCTTCGATTTGGTTCCGATGGGAGCCGCCTCGCGATCAGGCATCATCAGCAGGTTGCCCGCCTCCATGATTTGAATTGCAGCCCGGCGCATGTCGAGCCACTCCTTTTGTGTCTTGGGAGACAAGTCGTGAATGCCGTCCCGGTCTATTACGATCGCGACGGCTTGCCAGATCGCGTTGGCGGAAGGATCGATGATCAATTCCATGATCTCTTTGATGGAGGAGTTGATCAGATGATCCCCGCCGGAATTTCCCGAACCGGCAGCATCTTGTTGAGCGTTGGCAAGCGGGGATGCAGTAAAGGCCAGAACCGCGCACAACGTCGCCGCGGTATGCGTTCTCATTGTGCCACTCCTTCGAGGTGGTCGATTTCGACTGTCATGCGAAACAATTAAGGCTTCGCACTTGTTAGTGCCACGGCAGCTTCTCATCCCGTTCAATCGAGCTTCGCCCCTCGCTGTCCAGCGTCGGAGACCGCTGGTAGCAGCAGTGACTGAGGAGCGATCCCGATTTCATGGGCGGTACTTGTTAGCATCTGAAGGTAGTTCCGCATTAGACTCAAGTGGAGGCATACTTGACTCTCCCGACGTGAGCTGTGCGGAAAAGGGATTTTTTTCATGAAGATGTCGGCAAGGCGCTCGGCCAACGGCTCTCCGCCGAGCACGAGGTGAGCTTTGCGGTGCGCCATCCTGCGAAAGCCGCGGCAATCGTCGACAACGAAGGTGACCCCTTTGTCGGCAGCTTCAGACGCAGATGTTCTGATCTTTGCCACACCGTTCGAAGCCGCGGTGCCGGCGCTTAGGCGATGCGGCAAAATCCACAACAAGATCGTCATTGCATACGCGTGAGCGAGATCGCCGGAGGACTTGGGGACTAAGTCCGGAAACGGCGTGCCTTGGGTGGCACGCGCTATCGCCGCATGCACAGACCGACCACTCCCGACGCACCGGAACAGATCACTCGGCCGTTCTGCAACACCGGTTGCCCACCTCCGTCTTTGCACAATGCCGACACTAAGACCTCATCAGCTTCACAACCAGCACTATCACCGTTCACGTCGAAACCACGCAGATTTGCTGCTGGCGCAGGCGGTCCGGCCGGGCCAGAGTCCCCGCGCTCACCTTGATCTCCTTTAGGGCCGGTCGTTCCGATCTGGCCAGGAGGGCCGGGTTCACCGGGTGGTCCGGCGTCGCCCTTAGGACCAGGCATCCCCATCGGTCCCGGGGGACCCGCTTCTCCGGGAGGACCGGCATCACCTTTGGGTCCGGCCATTCCGACTGGGCCTGGAGCACCAACGTCTCCCTTCGGACCGGCCATTCCAGGGGGACCTGGCGGCCCGGGCTGTCCGCGCTCGCCTTGCGGTCCCGCTGGACCCTGCAAGCCAGCCGCGCCTTGAGGTCCCATCGGACCAGGTGGTCCCGGCGAACCCGGCGGCCCTTGCGGACCCGTTGGCCCCTGTTCGCCAGCAACCCCTTGCGGACCTGCGGGACCAGACGGTGTGGTCGGAGCAGCCTCCCGGCTGCAAGAGGATAACAGCACGAACGCCGCCAACGCGAGCACAAGGCCACGCAACGACACGCGATTGCATGTGAACACGGGCAGCCCTTCCAAAAGTCGCCCCAGGATGGCCGGCGCGCTTTGCAGAGACCAGGTCCGCGCAAATTTCAAGAAAAAGCGCATTCGTAACCCGAGGTATAAAGGCCGCAAGCTAAGGGTGTGTGCTGATCTCGATACCTGAACGAGCAATGCGCGGCATCGTTCCAGAGTCGGATGGACAACCATCGCTGGGTCCCGCTGCGCACGTCGGGATGGGTCTGTTCGGAGCTGCATTGATTTACGGCCGAGCTGTACGAGTGGACTGCGCACTTTCCCCCGACCGCGGCAGCGTGCCCGCTGTCAGGCAACGCCGCCCTTCAGGTAAATAAGGGCTTTGTCAAATGCCACGACTCCGAGGCGCCCTGTCACGTCCGCAATGTATTTATGGTCGGTGTTGCAATTGAAGAGCAGCACGCATGGGGCGTTACCTTGCAGCCCCGACCAATCGAAGTCGCCCTCGACGCCCAGAACGAAAGTACCAAACTGCCAGTTGTACCCCCCTGCACGCCGCCAAGGAAGCCGTCAAAGGTCTGGGAAGTTACCGACAAGGTGGCAGATAAGGTAGCACCGGGAGCCAACAGGGGACCCAGTACGCCGAGATTGGCCGCTGACTCGGTCGTGCCCCAACCGGAGCCGACGTTACCGCCAATATAAAAACCGGTCCAAGAGTAAGCCGGAGCGGCGTACGGCGGAGCTTTATACACACCCATATCGGCCGCAGAAACCGGCGAAGCCGCGAGCAAGGCAGTCCATGCAGAAGAGACAAGTAGTAACCGCTTCATTGGCTTGACTCCCTATTATACCTATCGCAGTGTCTCAACACATACCCGAATTCCGCCATCGTGCATCGTGTCTGTTGCCCTTGAGCAACAGTTAGAAAAATTCACAGATTTATTCGACGCTCATCGGATGAGGCGGCCCCCGGGCAGCAAACGGACTGTTAATGTGTTTGCAATGCGCCGCTGTTGATCCATCTCAAAATCGGCACCAGGCAAGAGGATGTTCATGACCGCCGATAGTCACAAGGGCCAAATAGCGGATGCTATGAAGCTAAAAGGCGAGCCGTACAACGCATCTTCTCTCGTTCGAACGTATGGGATTACGCGCGATCAGACGCGGCGTTTGATTGCGAAGATCGGGGACAATCGGGAAAAGTTGGAGAAAGCGGCTGAAACGCTTGCCCAGCGTGGAAAGTATCTGATCACCCCCTAAACTACGCGGGTTTTCCGAACCTCGTCTCGCTCTTCGCAAGGCCCTGAAGATTTCGGTTCCAAGGCGGCAGTTTTTCGGCTGGATCAGGCTCCGTCTCTCGCCCTTGGCTTTGGCGCTGGGTATCGAGCCGCGGCGTACGTTTCCAGCGTTGGCCATGCTCGATCTGCGGTTTTAATTCCGGTCGGGTCCCTTGGTTGGAGCGGAAGAAATGGGACGCAAGCGCGCCGGCAATTAGGTCATGAGATCGGTTCGCAAGCCGTGGTTCAGTGTACGTGCGAGTTCTGCGTTGGGTCACGAGCGCCGAAACTTGCTGACGGCGGGACCTTCCGGTCAATCCCGATGAGCAGAAATATCTAACGTATTCAGCGACTTCGGCGTCGGGCCAAAACAAGTCATTGGGTACGCCCGAAATTCTTCCTTAGACACCTTCATCAATAGTCACCGGTTCCGTCAAACGGCCCGTATGTTGCGGAGGGCGGCGTCGGTTGCATACTATCTGTAAATCGGTCCGACGCCGGCCTAATGCATTGCGGGAGATCATGACCCGTGTCTCTGACTGAGACGAAGCCAGCGAGATTGTACACGTCGAAGCAGATGGGCGATGCCTGTGAGATGCGTATCACGTCCGCGTGGTGCTCGCCGGCACGCCCTGGCTCGATATCTAATGTCCCAGGGTGCTAGACGAGCCGCGCGATCGACCGGCATCCTCTGACCGTCAGTCCGCCGCCTCGTGCTCGGAAGTGAAATGGCCCGGATATCCCAAGACCCGGGCCATTCCGCGCTTGTCGAGTTTCCTGCGATCGGGTGATTTTCGCGACTCTCACCAGAACTTGTAGTTCAGGCCCACGCGCACGATATCGCCATTGAAGTTGGCTGTCGCAGTCGTGGTCGAGCTAGCGGTATGGGTGGAATTTCCAACAATAGCCGGGAAAGTGAATACCGACGGACTGAAGCGTGTAGGTCAACGAGCCGAGGTCGTAGTGGAGCCATTCAGTCTTCAAGCTCCAACCTGGTGCGAAGGCGTATTCGATGCCGGCGCCCGCCGCCCATCCCGTGAGTGTCGAAGATGCTGAACCGGCGGCCCCTGTCGGGCCAGTAGCCCCAAGCGAGGTAAGGAGGGGTGACCCGCTGCAGAGAATGCCGGCCAGACAGCCCTGAGTAGAGTAATTCGTATCTGCTTTTGCACCGCCGTAGGCAAACCCGCCCGTTCCGTAGACCAGGAGGTGCGGATCCCAGAGGGTGAATTCCGAATCGGGCGCGCAACGTGCCGAACCAATCCAGCTTCTGCTCGGTAAACAGAGAAGAACTGGTATTGACCGGAATTGAGAATCCCCCGGCGGCCCAAAGGGCAGATTGAGCAGTCCGACGCCTACGCCGGTTGCCGAGTTGGAGCCTTTGATATCTGCGCCCTGGAGGTCCGTCTCGATACCGGCGACAGCCCATCCCCACTGCCAATTGTAGCCAAGCTGAGCGCCGCCGAAACCGCCATGCGGATCGGTTAAAACTGACGTAGGCACGCTGCTAGCCATCCCGGTGGCGATCGCGCTGCCCAAGGCGCCCGAAATAAATGAGTTGCTGCCACCGGCACTCACAGCTGATGCGCCGACCGTATCAAGGCCGACCGACTTGCTGCTCCATCCATAGCCAGCATTTCCACCAATATAGAAGCCGGTCCAAGAAAATGCCGGAGCAAGCGGCGGCGGCGCCTTGTAATATGGCGAGAGGTCGGCCGCCATTGCACCGGGAGCCAAAGCGGTTAACGCGATACCAGTAAGCAGCAATCTTTTCATCAATCCCTCCAAATGTGGTAGTGAACCTTATACCACAATAAGCCAGCAATACTGTTGCCGATCTGCCACACTCCGCAACAATCGCGAGCCTGATTATGGTTTATCGATGTCACCGGATTGGCTCAGACCACGGATGATGGGCTACTTTCCCCGCCGGGCAAGCGTTTCAGCGGCTTCCTCCAGCTTCTCCCGATCGTTCCCGATCTTCGTAATCAAACGTCGCGCCTGATCCCGCGTAATTCCATACCTGCGAGCGAGAGAGGACACATTGTAAGGTTCGCTTTTTAGCTTGAGGGCCTCGGATATTTGACCCTTGTGATTGTCATCAGCCATGAACGTCCTCTGGTGAAGGTTGTGACATAGGCTCAATAGCGGGGCCGTGTAAATGATGCTGATCGTTGCAATCGATGTAATGGGGATGCGTCCGCCTATTGAGCCACGGGGCGACACCGGTAGTCCCTCGGTGATGAGCTGCGCCTTTGGCCGGGAAAGCGAGGGACGTATTCCTTTCCGCTCAGAAACTAATCGGGCACCAGATTGCCTCGTTGACGCAGCAGGTCAAGCGCGGCGAAAGACTCTGTAATTAGGCAATATATGCGCAAAGCGGTTGCGCCTGCACTACTTGCAACCAAATGCCAACTCGAATGTCTCTTCAGGGTCACGAGCGCCGAAACTTGCTGAAGGCGGGACCTTCCGGTCAACCCCAATGAGCAGAAATATCGAACGTATTCAGCGACTTGGGCCTCGGGCCAAAACCGAACTGATGCGTTGCAATAAGCAATTGCGACAGTCCAACCAAATTACAGGTGCTAGAACCAGTTCGAATTTGGCGCGGCGATGCCTGGATTTATGTTGATCCGCGCTTTAATTTGCTTCGTCCCGCTCGCGGAGGGTGAACGTGGCAGAAACCGTTGCGATCCAGTACCGCGCCTTTCTGAGCTACAGCCACACCAACACCGATTGGGCGAAGTGGCTGCATGCGCGGCTTGAGGGTTTCGCCGTGGACAGAGACCTAGTCGGGCGCGAAACGCCATGGGGTCCAGTGCCGAAAACGTTGCGTCCAATCTTTCGTGATCGTGACGATTTCGGCGGCGGCAAAAGTTTGACCGACGCGACAGTCGCGGCGCTCGACTCGTCGGCGGCGCTGATCGTGCTGTGCTCGCCGGCAGCGGCCTCTCGTCCCGCCGTTAACGAGGAGGTGCGGCTCTTCCGATCCCGTCACCCGGAGCGGCCGGTGATCCCCGTTGTCATCGATGGCACTTGCCCTGAAAATTTCCCGCCGGCCCTACGGTTCGAATTGGACGCTGACGGCGTAATTTCGGATCGCCCAATCACCATTCTCGGTCCAGACCTGCGCGAGGCAGCTGACGGCAAGAATCTCGGGATCGCCAAGACGGTCGCGGGCTTGACCGGTCTCGGTCCCGATGACGTTTACCGCCGCGCCGAGCGAGTACGGCGGCGGCGATTGCGCAGTTGGATCGCAGTACTCTGTGTGTTGGTGGCGACATTTGCGGGACTCGCCGTTTGGGCCGAGATTAATCGTCGCGAGGCAGTCCTGCAACGTCGCGAGGCAGACCTACAGCGACAGCACGCTGAACAAACTCTCGCTGCGGCTACCCGGACCGCCAACAGTCTCGTCTCTGACCTGGCGCGACGGTTCCGGAACGTCGTGGGAATGCCGACTGATCTCATCAAGGACATTCTCGACCGAGCGCGAGCACTGACGGAAGAGCTTAACAAATCCGGGCAGGTGACGCCGAGGCTCAAGCGTGCCGAAGCCGAGGCATTAATGGAAATCGAAACCTCCCTCAGGGCGATAGGTGACACCTCAGGCGCACGCGCCGCCGCCGATCAGTCGCGGAAAATCTTTGAGGAATTGCTTGCCACCAACCCGGAGAGCACGGATTTCCAGCGTGAACTGTCGGTATCGCTCAACCGGCTAGGCGACGCGCAGGTTGCTCAAAGCGACCTTGCGGGCGCATTGAAATTCTACCGCGACGCCCTTGCGATCGGAGAGCGCCTGGCGAAATCCGACGCCGGCAACGCGGTCTGGCAGGGTGACCTCGCGAACTCGTACATCAATATTGCCGGTGTGCTGAACTTGCGAAGTGACCCTGCGGGCGCGCTGAAATCCTACGGCGACGCCCTTGCCATCAGAGAGCGCCTGGCGGCGGCCAACCCCAGGAACGCGAACTTGCAAAACAGCTTGGCAGAATCGTACGGCACTGTGGGCCGCATGCAGGTTCATCAAGGCCACCTTTCGGGCGCGCTGAAATCTTACCGGGATGAACTAGCAGCCTGTCGGACTTGAAGCGATTTCTGCTGGATTGAGCGGTATTGCGGCGAGATCAGCGACGATCAGCGGATGCCTGCGGTGTCGTAAGTGCTCTGGCACGGGTTTCATAAGGCCTCCAGAGCGCTCAGGCGCGGCTGAGCGCGTGCATCCGTTTGACGTTCCAACTCATGGTGACGAGGCTCCATTCGCCACGAACGCGGTCGATCCCGCGCAGCAGGAATTGGCGGAATCCCATCACCGATTTGATGATGCCGAACACCGGTTCCGGGGTTTGCTTGCGCACAGCATAGAGCCTCTTTGCCTTGCGGTGTGCGCAGCCGCCAAGCCATGGCCTCGAGCGGAGTGGGATGTTCGGGCGCCGGTGGCGTGGCGGCAAATCGCTCCTGCCAGGAGGGATGATGTGGCTGCCGTCCGGTCGCAATCAACGGCGCGATGTTGGCCGCGGCACATGCCACAACATTCGCCTCGCTGAAATAGCCGTTGTCGGCCAGCAACGTGTCGGGTTGGCCGAGTTGTTCCGGTAAAGTGGCGAGCTTCTCCAGCATCGGCTCGATCTGCCGCTTGTCGTTGGGCGCCTGAACTACGTCGGCGGCAATCACCAGAAGGCTCCCGGCCGCCACCGCCGCCTGCGCGTTGTAGCATTGCTCGAACCCGCCGCCCGCCACCGGCATGATCCGCGAATCCTCATCCGTCAGGTTGATCTGGTCCTTGGGCCGTGGCCCTTCGGCGGGAGGGCTCGGTTTGCGCCCGCCTTCTTTCTTGCCGGTCGCCGCCGCCTTCTCCTCCCGCGCCGCAAGTTTGGCGCGATGCTCAGCCATCTCCTGCTCGAAGCGGTGCTTGGCCCTCGCTTCAAGTTTGGCGCGGGCCGCCGCAAGCTTCGTCAACCGTTCCTCGCGGCGCGCCAATTCCTCCGGGATCGACATGCCGTCAACCACGGCTTCGGCTTGGTCGGCGGCCTCCGCCCGCGCCAGCAGTTCGGCCACTTCCGCCTTCAATTGGGCCTCGATCTTGGTGGCATGCTCATAGGAGAGCGCACTGTGCCGGCTGGCATTGGCGTGGATTTTCGTGCCGTCGAGAGCCACCGTGCCGAGCTTGAGCAGCCCCATCTCGCGCGCCAGTTCCAGAACCCGTACGAACAGCGCTTCAATCTCCTTGAGAAAGCGCCGGCGAAACGTCGCGATGGTGTCGTGATCGGGATGATCGTTGGCAGCAATGAACCGGAAGGCGACCGAGTCGTAGGTCGCGCGCTCCAGCTTGCGGCTCGAAAACACTCCCGTCGCATAACCATAAACCAAGAGGCCGAGCAGCAACGCCGGATGGTAGCCAGCCGAGCCGGTGCCCCGATAGCTCTTCACCATAGCCGAAAGGTCCAAGCCATCGATCACCTCGACGACAAACCGCGCCAGATGCCGTTCGGGAAGCCAGTCATCGACAGACGGTGGCAGCAGAAATCCCGTTGCCCGGTCAAATTCTCGAAAATGGCCCATCGTTCGGCACCCCAGCGGCGAATCAATTGCGCCAGAATACTTGGTGCCGTGTGGTGTATGCTAAGTCCGACAGGCTGCTAGCCATCAGAGAGCGTCTGGCGGAATCCGATCCCCGCAACGCGCGGTGGCAGGTCGAACTAGCTGGATCGTACAGCAACATTGGCGAGGTGTTGCGGGATCAGGGCGATCTCGCCGGCGCGCTGAAATCCTACCGCGACAGCCTTGCCGTCACAGACCGCTTGGCGACATCCGACCCTGGCAACAGCCAGTGGCAGGCCGATCTTGCGAATTCGTTCAACGATATCGGCCTCGTGCTGAGATTACAGGGCGACCTTTCGGGGGCGCTGAAATCTCACCGGGATGGCTTAGCCATCAGAGAGCGCCTGGCGGCAGCCGACCCCGGCAACGCGGTCGGGCAGCATCATCTAGCGACCTCGTTCAACAATATCGGCAGCGAACAAGCAGAGCAGGGCGACCTTTCGGGCGGGTGCCGTCGCGGGGTTGGTAGGAAATGAGGGTGGCGTAGTCTCCGAGGTGATCAACCTCGAATCATCCGGCGTTGAAGCGCCGGACCGGAGACCACGCCATGACGAGCGTTACCACGAAGCCTGATTGTTCACAGCCTGCATCCGAGATGGCTGTTGATCTTTTCGACAGCTGGTTCGATCCGATCGAGAGCGAGGTCCGCGCGCGGGCACGCGCGTTCATCGAAGAGCTGATCCGCGGCGAACTCGACGATGCGCTGGCGCGGCCGCGTTACGAACGAAGCAAGAAGGCCGCCGATGAAGGCAGAACGGCCGTGACGGGTCACCGCCACGGCAGCCGGACGCGATCGTTGACCGGGACCTTCGGACCGATCGAGATCGAGGTGCCGCGAGCCAGGCTGGACACGCCCGAAGGCAAGACGACGGAATGGAAGAGCCAGGCGCTGCGGGCCTATCAGCGCCGGACGCTGGCCGCCGATGCGCTGATCGCGAGCACGTACCTCTCTGGCACCAATACGCGCCGGGTGCGGCGTGCGCTGATGGCGCTGTTTGGCGGCGCCGTTGGCAAGGACACGGTGAGCCGGACGTGGCGCAAGGTGAAGAGCGACTGGGACGCCTGGAATGGCCGCTCGCTTGCCGAGGAGCCGATTGTGCGGCTCATTCTCGACGGCACGGTGGTGCGTGTGCGGCTCGACCGCAAAGCGACCTCGATCTCGCTTCTCGTCGTCCTCGGCGTGCGGGCGGACGGCCAGAAGGTGCTGCTCGCGATCAAAAGCATGGGAGGAGAGAGCGCCGAGGCGTGGCGCACCGTCCTCGACGATCTCATCACGCGCGGACTGCGGCGGCCGGAGTTCCTCATCGTCGACGGCGCGCCGGGCCTCGACAAGGCGATTGCTGCCGTCTGGGCCGGTGTGCCCGTGCAGCGCTGCACCGTCCACAAGCACAGAAACCTGCTGGCGCACGCGCCCAAACGTCTGCATGATGAAATCACCGCCGACTACACCGATGTGATCTACGCGCCGACGCGTGAAGAGATCGAGACACGCCGCAAGGCCTTCATTCGCAAGTGGCGCCTCAAACATCGCGCCGTCGCCGACAGCCTGGAGGAAGCGGGTGAGCGCTTGTTCGCCTTCACGCGACTGCCCCCGACCCAATGGCGCAGCGTGCGCACCACGAATGCGATCGAGCGGCTGCACGAGGAGTTCAAGCGGCGGATCAAGACGCAGACCGTGCTGCCGTCAGCAGACACCGCCGCCATGTTGTTCTGGGCGCTGCTTGCATCCGGTCAGATCAACATGCGCAAGGTCGACGGCTGGCAAACGCTCGCCACCAAACCAATCGATCAGCCGATTGACCTCGCCGCCTGAGACGATACCTTCATATGATCGGAGAGCGCGCCACACCAATTCCAACCACATCCCGGACGGCACCTTCGGGCGCGCTGAAATCCTTTCGCGATGGCCTAGCCATCAGAGAGCGCCTGTCGCTTACAGCAACAAGGGCGACCTCGACCACGCAATCGCGGACTACGATCAGGCGATCAAGCTCAATCCGAAATATACCACCGCCTTCAGTAACCGTGGCCTCGCGTACAGCAACAAGGGCGACCTCGACCAAGCCATCGCAGACCTCGACGAGGCAATCATGCTCAATCCTAAATATGCCCCGGCGTTCAGCAATCGTGGCTTGACGTATCTGCGCAAGGGCGACCTAGTTCACGCTTTCAACGATTTGGACGAAGCCACCAAATTTGATCCAAATTTGGCAAGACCATACGTCCATCGCGGCAGGGGCTATCTCCTTAAGGCCGATCCGGCACTAGCCGCCGTAGAGTTTGAAACCGCCCTTAAACTCAATCCGAAGGATGCAGACGCCCGCAAGGGTCTGGAGCAGGCGCGCGCTGCGCTCACAGCAAAGCGGCCGGCGGTCGACACGACAACCCCACCGGTTTCGGCAGCAGCTCCAGCCCAATGACGCCGATGAGGCCCAACTGTTCGCAAGTGAACCGACTTCCGCTAATGGAATGATCCGGCCGTGCTCCTACACTCCCGGCGAGTGACGCCGGACGGGGTTACGAAGGAGCACCACCGTGTCCATTAAATCAACTCCGAAGCAAGCTTGTTTCGACACCTACACTTCCGTACTGATTTCAATACCATCAGGTTCTACAAACTAGATGCACCTAAATTTCACGTCCTTCGCAATCGGGTCGAAAAATTCGGGCTTTCTACCATAGATGCTGCATGGTCCTCAGCAAGGCGTCTAAGATCGTCCTGCCGCAACGTGTAGCGATCCCGAAGGTTCAAAATCCATTGGGGCAGGTACGCATCCAATGGGCCAGGCTCGAGGTGAATGACGGGGTTTTCGATGACGCCACCATTCTGATCGCCGGATAAGTCGTTGCAGGAGGCCAAAGTGGCGGCGGCAATCACAACGAGACTGAAGCGAAACAGCGAGATCAATCCAGGAAAACTTGGTTCTGACAAGCTTACGTTGTCCCTCCTCCATTGAAGCAAGCATCGATAGATCAATTGAGCTTGCATGCGAACCGCTCCGCTCGATCTGAACCCGTGGCATCGAACTCGCTATCCCGATCAGGCAAACCTCGCCGTAATGATCGTCAGCCAACCGTCAGCACCGCCGCCGAAACCTGGTCTTTCGGCTGCGTTCTGTCAAACCTGCCCCTCAGCCTCTGTTCTGCCCTCACCTCTTGACTGACCATTCAGGCTTTTTGGGTTCGTTCTGCAATATGCAAGGATCTCTGTGAGTTGCATCAAGGCAGGCGGCCGCAGGTTCATCCGCGCGGGGACGGTTTGTGTTCAGGTTTGTCACCTGGTCCGTGCGCAACCTCAACTGGGGCCCAACGGGCCTCGGCAGTTTCTCCGCGCAGATCCTTCACCACGCCGATGGGAACGCCGACCCGCTCGATCACATTGACGACGCTACCGCGCAGTACCTGATCGCAATTCATGTGCGTTGGCGCAATGAAGAAATCAGCGTGACTCCAATCAGCCGTCCATTGGAGACGGAGATCGGCCTCATTCTCGAATGAGACCCTCTCTCCGCAAACCGCGACGGTGTATCGATGGGGCTGGATGCGATCGGTCTCTCCATCCAATGAGTTGAGGTAGCGCTCTAGATCTTGGACCGCCGCCGGCATGATGTTGACCCAGTAGTCGGTCGCGTATTGGCGCGAGGCGCCCTGCAGGCCTCCAACAAAAGAATTGTAGTACAGGTATTCGTATGGATGCAACCGTACCAACGTTACCGCGTCCCAGACAAAGGCGAAAGCGATTGCGGCAAAGCCCGATGCATATTGCATTCGCCCGCGCCGATCGACGACGCAGGCAGACATCGATTCCAACTCCGGCCAGCGTTGCGATCGGCGGCACGACAAAGAGAAAGTGCCGCATCCCGGTAAATGAAGGTCCCCGACCGATCACCTGACACGCGAGCGGGAAAATGGTTATGAAAAGCAGAGCGCCAATCTCCTGAAGAACTTTTGGGTCGGAGGGCTTCGCGGTACCCCTGACGGCAGTCCACGCGCCGAACGCGATCGCGACGGCCGCACCGGCGAGAACGAAAATCGGTAATTTGATGGCCAGATATCCCGGCTCATACCAGCGTGGCACCTCGCTCATCAGATAAACTTGGCCGGCCATCACGGTCCGGATCGGGTAATGGAAATGAGCAAACGCAAAGATCGCACGCGCCGGATTGAACAAATCGAGAGCGGCCCACGGCCATGCCGCGATCATAATAACGTAGGCGAGAGCGAACGCAGGGACAAACCGCGCCAGCGAGCGTGATACGGTGAGAAGATATTTTTGCCAGCCGGCATCCTTGCGGGTCTGCACTAAAATTGCAGCCACGGCATAACAGGGCATCAGTAGACCGCTCGCGCGCAGTCCAAGCGCACAGCCGAGCAGAATTCCGAATCCTAGAACATTTCTCCAGCGCGGCGCCGGCGCGTCACGCAAGGCGCGCAACAGGAAGAACGCGGCTCCCATCATCGCGGAGGCAAACGGCACATCCTTTGTGTGGTTGTACATGCCGCCATACCAGACCCCGCAAATCGCTAGCGCCACAGCGCCAAAGAACCCGGCGCGGGGGCCCGCAATCATATGGGCCGTCGCCCAAACCGCCGCCACCCCACCAATGCCAGCAAGCGCACTCAACACGTGGCGAATATTGTACGGATCAAACGGCAGCACGTAGGAAAACAAAACGGAGATAATGTCGAACAACCCACCATAGAGATATAGGTTATCGAAACTGAGAACTGAACGGTTGGCAAAACCGCTCTTGTAGTAGGCGATGATCAGTTCGCCATAATGTTGCTGTACGCCTTCGTCATTCGAAACCGCATATTGCATGAAGGTGAGGCCAACGAGGATGAGCAGGGCGAGTAGCAACCCTGCAGCAGCGAGATCGAACGGATCGAACTTGCCGAGGGTAGAGCCGGAATATCGGCACCGACCCAAGGTTGGCGCTTTGCGTATCAACGACATGGATAAAGGTTCCCGCGTGGCCCTATTTTTCCGAAATCCAAGCCAACGGCGAGCGCGTTGTCATTTTCACAACTAATCCCCCCGCACTATCTATTTCCAGGATACTGAACCGTTCCTTCCGTTCTCACTGCGATCCGATTGGCGGAAGGCGCGAGCGCCCACTGCTACCTATTTCTGGAACAAGATGTACAGAGCCTGAACGCCACGTATGAGTTTCCCAAAATGTTTGGTTTTTGGTCGGTAATCGGTCGGTCGACCTCGGTCGACTGCACTGCGCAACAGCAAATGCCACGTTGGCGCCCTGTCGTGGCGAGCGGAAACGGGCGGCAAGCGATCTGCTACGGGGAGAATTGTGTCAATCGGCAGCTAATTGGGACCCCTATCGGCATCCAAAAGGGACCCCTTTGAGTGACGAGTCCGGGCGGTAGCGCGCGCGCCGTCGGAGCTGGTCGGGGTTGCGGAGACGGCGCGAGCGCGGGTTGGTTGATCGTCAGTTCGGCTTTTGAAGCGCCAGCTGTCGTTTCCGGTTTCAACGATATCGCAGTGATGGGTCAAACGATCGAGCAGTGCGGTCGTCATCTTGGCGTCGGTGAAGACGGTCGGCCATTCGCCGAAGGCGAGATTGGTGGTGACGATGATCGAGGTGCGCTCGTAGAGCCGGCTGATGAGATGGAACAGGAGTTGGCCGCCGGCCTGAGCGAAAGGCAGATAGCCGAGCCCATCGAGAATGACGAAGTCCATGCGGGTCAGTTGATCGGCAATCCGGCCCTGGCGGGCGTTGCGAGTTTCAGCCTCGAGCCGGTTGACGAGATCGACGACATTGTAGAACCGGCCACGAGCGCCCGATCGAATGCAGCTTCGGCCAATGGCGATGGCGACATGTGTTTTGCCGGTGCCGGTCCCGCCAATCAGAACGGCATTGCGCTGCTGGGCAAGGAATCCGCCGCTGGCGAGATCGCGCACCAGGGTCTCGTTAATTGGCGTGCCGTTGAACTGGAAGTTGTCGAGATCCTTGGCGAGCGGCAGCTTGGCTATGGTGAGCTGGTATTTGATCGAGCGTGCCTGCTTCTCATTGATCTCGGCGGTGAGCAGATCGCCGATGATGCGCTGCGGCTCGTGCTGGCGTTTGACCGCGGTCGCCATGATCTCATCGAAGGCGGCCTTCATCCCGTAGAGCTGAAGCTCAGCCATGAGGTCGAACAGTTCGGATCGTTCCATCAGTTAAGTCTCCTGAGGTTGTCATAGCGGGCACAATCGGCGATCGGAGCATGGCGCAATGTCAGCGCGGCCGGCGTGAAGATGGTGGGAGGCGGATCAGGATTGCGCCGGCGGGCGAGGATGTTGAGAACGACATCGGCGGAGTGGACACCTTGGACGCTCGCTTCGGCGCACGCCGCCTCGACCGCCGGCAGTCCGTCGGTGATCACCGCGGTAAGGATGTCGACCATTTGCCGATTGCCATCGTCGGCACCGGCGAGCTTGCGTCGGATGCGCTCCATCGCGGCCGGCAGCACCCAATCCTTGAAGGGGGCGCCATTGCGCAAGGCACCGGGTTTACGAGCGAGTACTGGCACGTAATGCCAAGGATCGTAGATCGTCTCGCCCCGGCCGCACGTGCGGGGATGCTCGCCGACGATCCGGCCGTCCTGACGGATTACGATGCGATCCGCATAAGCCTGAACCTCGACCGGACGGCCGACGGCGCTCGATGCCACCGAGTATTTGTTATTATCGAAGCGCACCAGGCAGGTTTTTGAGACCGAAGCCGGCACCGCGTGGAAGCCGTCGAACCGGCCGGCATAGGGGACAAGCTTCGGCCGCTCCGCCTCGAACACCTCCCAAATCGTTTGATCGGTCAACTCCGGATGGTGATGCGCCTTGGCGTAGGCAATGCATTTATCGGTCAGCCAACCGTTCAACTCCTCATAGCTTTTGAACCGCAGCCGCGGCGTGAAGAAGCGTTCGCGAACGAGGCCGACCTGGTTCTCGACTTGCCCCTTCTCCCAGCCCGCGGCCGGCGTGCAGGCAACCGGATCGACCAGGTAATGACTGCACATCTGCAGGAAGCGGCGATTGTAGAGGCGGTCCTTGCCGACGAAGACCGTCTCCACCGCCGTCTTCATGTTGTCGTAGATGCCGCGTCGGCAGGTCCCTTTGAATAGCGCGAAGGCGCGGTCGTGCGCATCGAACACCATCTCCTGCGTTTCGCGCGGATAGGCGCGCACGAACAACATGCGGCTGTGACACAGCCGGACGTGGGCGACCTTCACGGTCACCGTGACGCCATTGAGGATGACGATCTCGTGGCTCCAGTCGAACTGGTAAGCCTCTCCAGGGGCAAAGCTCAGCGGCACATAGGCCGCCGCCGTCACTTGCCCGCGATCCTTCGCCCATCGCTTCGCGAAGCGGCGCACCGCATCGTAGCTGCCGTCATAACCTCGACCGCGCAGCTCCTCAAAAATCCGGATCAGCGTCAGACGTTCACGGGCGGCCTTCGTTTCATTGCCCAGCAGCAACTCATCCAGCGCGTCACGCCAGTGGCCAATCTTGGGTAGTGGCTGATCTTCCCGGCGATAGCGAAACTCGGTCGATCCTGAGCGAATCACCTTCCTCACGACTTTCCGGGATACCCCAAGGTCCCGGCAGATCGCCTTGATTGCTTTCCCCTGGACAAAAAAGGCCCGGCGAATCCTCCCAATTGTCTCCACGACCAACATCCCAGTCTGGCCCCCACGAATCATGGAGGCCAATGTGAACCCCTCTTTTCGGGGGTCCCGATTGGATGCCGATCACCCCGAAAAGGGGGTCCTTTTTGCACGCCGATTCACAGACTGATCGCGCCTTTCATAGGCATCGAGGCGATCGATGTCTTGTTGTCGGCGTTTATTTAGAGGGTTTATTTGGAGAGCTGTCTCGTGCGCGACATCATGATGGGTGCACTGCGTGCTTCCTTGGTTACCTGGATATTGTGTGGCTTCGCCTAAGTGGAACCTCTGCCAGGGTTATGCTGCCTCGCGGAGTAGCAGCTTGATGAAGGTGCCCCTCTTTCACTCTTCAATATCGAAGCGAACACCCTGCGCAAGCGGAAGCTGCGTCCCGAAATTGATCGTGTTAGTGGCACGACGCATATACGCCTTCCAGGCGTCCGAGCCTGCTTCACGGCCTCCGCCGGACTTTTCTCGCCGCCAAATGCACCACCGATCTCGGCTCCCGATGGGCCTATGTTCACGTTGGCGATGCCACAATCCGATCCCATTGTTGAGAGAAATCTTTCTGCCTCGCGCATGTCCAATGTGAAGATGCAAGACGAAAGTCCGGCACCGACAGCATTGTGCAGGCGAATGGCATCGTCAATTTCCGAATAACGCATGATATAGAGAATTGGAGCAAAGGTCTCGCGCAGCATAGGATTAATCTGAGCGGGCATCTCACAGAAGGCGGGACGAACGTAATATGCGTCATCGCCTCCGACTCCTGCTAAGCGCTCGCCACCTTGTACCATGCCGCCAACATCACGCGCCTCGTCGAGCGCCCGCTGCATGTCCTCGAACGCGCGTCTGTCGATGAGCGGACCAATAAGAGTAGCGCCTTCGCGTGGATCACCCACCACAGCCGAGGTATAAACGTTCGAGAGCCGACGCATGAAAACATTATACACGCTATCATGAACGAAGAGACGCCGCAGCGTCGTACAGCGTTGCCCCGTAGTCCCCATGGCGGCAAAGGCGATGGCGCGGATGGCAAGATCAAGATCCGCAGACGGGGTAACGATTGCAGCGTTGTTGCCGCCGAGCTCAAGTATCGCTCGAGCGAAGCGGGTGGCGAGACGCGGGCCAACCGCGCGTCCCATAGCCGTCGATCCCGTGGCAGAAACAACGGCGATGCGAGGGTCTTCGACCAGTGCCTTTCCAACATCGCTTCCGCCCATTAGAAGGCCAAACAATCCCTCGGGTGCCTCATCAAAGTGCCGCAGTGCACCCGAAGCGAGGGCATGGGTGGCTAGCGCTGAGAGAGGGGCTTTCTCGGATGGTTTCCAGACCACCGGATCGCCACACACGATGGCTAGCGCTGCATTCCATGCCCACACCGCAACGGGGAAATTGAAAGCGGATATTACGCCACAGACCCCGAGGGGATGCCATGTCTCCATCATCCGGTGATCGATGCGCTCCGATGCAATTGTGCGGCCGTATAGCTGCCGCGACAGTCCCACGGCGAAGTCGCAGATATCGATCATCTCCTGGACCTCGCCACGGCCTTCTGAGATGATCTTGCCTGTCTCAAGCGTCACGAGACGCCCAAGCTCCTTCTTGGCTGCCCGCAATTCCTCTGCAAAAGCTCGCACCAACTCGCCGCGGCGTGGTGCCGGAACAGTTCGCCAAGTGTTAAAGGCGGTGGCGGCACGGTCTACGATGGAACTAACCTCGCTAGGGCTAGTCTCTCGGACATGAACGATGACCTCACCGGTGATCGGTGATGACGCCCGAAATCCTTCGCGGCCAAATGCACTTTCGGGCACTCCGAGCGAGGACGTGATAGTGAGGGCTTCTTGGCGTACCGAGCCGGTTTTGACAAACGATTCGTCTTTCATCGTCTGATCAATCCTCGGCAAGGAATCCAGAACCTCGTGCGTGACATCGTCATCGTGCGCGGCTGTCTCTTGCTCGTGGTCTTCGACTTTTCCGGATGCAACGGCTTCGCAAAGGAAGGCCAGTTAATCCTACAGGGCGATCACCTCATTATGCGCGCCAACAGCGCTACCTATGCGGACACGCGGCTCATTATGTGCCTTTGCCAGGAACATCACGGCTGGAAATCGCTCAGGGTAACCCTTAGCATGTTGCGCAGCAGATTGCAGCTGTCAGCGTTCGTTTCGTGGACTGTCACTCCAGCCTCCATGCTCCTCAAAGCACGGCAGGTTTCGTGCCCCATACCGGAAAATAGCGATACTTAGGGCCCGTTAGGAAATAACTGAGTCAATTTTATCACACTCTGTAAGAATTGTCGCTTGGGGATTCCCTGAAGAGAATCAGCGGCGATAGAATCGTCGCGTGATAAGCGCTTCTGACATCAGAACTCTTCGAAAACGTTGGAAGGCGATGGCTCCTTTGTTGGATGAGCGGAGCCGACGGCGCTGGGCGGCGTCGGAATCGCGTATGATTGGACACGGCGGCGTGAGCGCCGTAGCTGAGGCGACCGGGCTGGCTCGGCGGACAATATATCGGGGGCTTGAAGATATCTCCAAGATCGTGCCTCAGTTGGAAATGACCGGATACGGCGGGAGGGCGGCGGACGTAAATCGAGGATATCCGAGGGCCCAACCCTGCTGTCTGACCTTAAGTCGCTGCTCGAACCGGCGACACGAGGTGACCCGATGCGGCGGCAGTTGTGGACGTCGCTCAGCCTGCGCAAGCTATGTGAGGAGTTGAAAGGCAAAGGACACGAGATCAGCTATCCGGTCGTTGGGAATTGCCTGCACAAGCTGCACTATAGCTTGCAGGCCAACCGAAAATCCCACGAAGGAAGCCAGCATATGGACCGGAATGCTCAGTTTGAATACATCAACAAAAAGGCTGACAGTTTTTTGACAGATGGCCAGCCGGTCATCTCGGTCGATACGAAAAAGAAAGAATTGGTCGGCAATTTCAAGAATGCGGGCCGCGAATGGAGACCCAAAGGGTCGCCCGAAGAGGTCAATGTACACGACTTCATTGATCCCAAGCTGAAACGCGCCATACCGTACGGTGTTTATGACATCAACAACAATACTGGCTGGGTCAGTGTAGGAACGGATCACGACACTGCCGCTTTCGCGGTAAACGCCATCCGCCGCTGGTGGAAGGCCATGGGAAAGAAACGCTATCCGAAACCCAAGGGCCTATTGGTGACCGCTGACGGCGGTGGATCGAATGGCTACCGCGTCCGTCTGTGGAAAATCGAACTACAGAAACTGGCTGACGAACTCAAGTTGCCGATCACGGTGTGCCACTTACCCCCTGGGACCAGCAAGTGGAATAAAATCGAACACCGGCTTTTTTCCTTCATCAGCATCAACTGGCGCGGCAAGCCCTTGCGCAGCTTTCGTACAATCGTCGAGTCTCATCGCCGCTACGACTACCGAGACGGGCCTGACCGTACGTGCTGAACTCGACGAAAAGAAATACCCCAAAGGCCTCAAGGTCTCAGATGCGCAACTCGCCACCGTTAATATCTTTCCTCATGACTTTCATGGGGAATGGAACTACACAATAGCTCCAAACACGAGGCCTGCTCGAAAAAGTGACTAAGTTATTTCTTGACAAGCCCTTAGTGGGCCAAGGCGAGTTGCTTGGCGGGGCTTGGCCGAAACGATCGGCGGCGAACGGCAAAGCAGGTCGGCCGGTGTCGATGCCCTCCTTGGTCCCGATCGCGGAGCGGGCGGCGGTTCCGGCACCGATGATCGCAGACCGACGCGAAGCCGAATTGATCACCAAGGTTTTCGGCCTGGACTTAACCAAACGTCGGCAGCGCCGACGCCCGGAGTAACCGAGTGCGCCCTGATTTAACGATCGCTCAATGAACCCGGGACACCGCATGGCCACCCGTTCAATTCGTTCACGGAGAACGGAGCGGAACGCCGGCGGATCAGCGGATGATGCCGGGGCGGGGGTGCGTCGTCTTGAACCGCCCGAATTCCTTTGTAAATTATTTGAGTGCAATCGAAGTGACTTCGTTGCTGCGGGCGGCCTGATGTCGTATGGGCCGGACCTTCGCGACTCATATCCGATCGCCGTATCCTATGTGGACCGCATTCTGCGCGGCGCCAAGCCGAGCGACCTTCCAGTCCAGTTTCCAACGAAGTTCAAGCTGGTCATCAATCTCAAAACCGCCAAGGCAATGGGCCTCACCATCTCTGAATCTTTCCTGCTACGTGCCGATCAAGTAATCGAGTGAGTGCGCCAGCCGCAAAGCTTAGTGCTATCCAGGCGGAACTCCTGCCGAGCGGCGTGGGTGTGCTTAAACCGATTGCAACTCGCTGCCCAACCGAATGACGGCTTAGGGTCGAAATCGACCGCGGAACAATTCCTTTCAGTGACCCGAGTCCGCAGCTCCTCGTTAGCTGACGCGTGCAGGAAAGAGGCGTGGTTTATCTGAGTCATTGCGGACACAAACATGAGGGGAGGTTCGCATGAATATGCAGCCCGAGGAATTTCCTTTAATCGGTGACCTGGCTCGCCCGTTAGATCGCCGTCCTACCTCCATCCACCGCAAGCTTGGCACCTTGGATGAAGCTGGAGCGATCTGTCGCGAGAAAGACAATGGCTTCGGCAATCTCGTCGGCTGTCGCGGGACGCCCGGCTGGCGCCTCGGCAGCTAATCGCTCAAGACCTTCGCCCATCGCCTCAGTACCTTGAGTGCGGGTAGGGCCGGGGCTCACCGCTTAACCCGGACGCCGCTCGGGCCATATTCAGCCGTCCACACCTTCGTAAGCAGATTGATAGCGGCTTTGCTTGAGCCATAGAGGCTCATGCCGGACGCCCCGTAATCCGCAACCATGGTCGAGAGATTGACAATTGCTCCTTTCCCTCTCTTCGCCATCAACGGAGCTAGCTCGGCAACCAGGAAATAGGGAACCTTTACGTTGAGAGAATAGACCTTGTCGAAGGACTCCTCGGTCGTTTCGTGGGTCGGCCCGAACGGATAAACTCCGGCATTGTTGATTAGGATATCCACACGACCGTTTCCAAGCTCGACCGCTTTCCTCGCAACTTGACGAGCGCTCGAAGCATCCCGAAGGTCGGATGAGAGGAAGTCAGCGTGCCCGCCTGCTGCTCGTATCTCTGCCACCGTCTTCTCGCCACGTTCCACATTCCGGCCCACGACTATGACACGGACGCCCAACTGAGCCAGCTTGCTGGCTACGGCCCGGCCAATTCCGCTCGTCCTTCCTGTAATAAGTGCGCTGGTAGTCATTTGATAAAGTCCTTCTTTATCTCCATCTGCATGCCGAAAAGGAGCAGCAAGACTGCATCCCCACGGTCCGAGTAAGGACTGCGTTGCGATACAGACTATCAAGTCACAAAATCGCGACCGGCAGAATTAGCCCAGGACCGTTTGTCAATCTGCGTAGCCGCAATCTGTAGCGCGACCCCGTTTCTTGGTGGGTCGTTTTCGACCGCCCGGACTCGGCGATTGATCTTCCGTTCAGCGCTCAATGAGCCAAAATGCGGAACACCTTCAGCGGTTCCGGCCTAGGGCCAGCAGCTCCGCAACCGAGCTATCGCCGATTTTTGGTGATGGCCTGATCGGTCAGGCGGCAGCGGTTGCAGGCTGACGGTTGCTGTCTTGGCAGCGACCTCGAGCCCGTCGGTGAATTTCACACCGAGAATAAGTTTTGGCAACTGGTTGTGACCGTCGAGGCGTCGCCAGCTTCGCTGCGCGGCTTCGACGAGCTTGAAGACCATCGCGAGTGCCGTGCGGTTCAACAGGCAGCCCTTCGACCGGATTGTTCGGTGCCGCACGGTGGCAAATGTACTTTCTATCGGGTTCGTAGTCCTCAGATATGCTTCCAATGCTCAGCGGGGAAGTTATAAAAGGTCAGTAACGGACCCAGCAGCGTTGCTCTCGGCTCGTCGGCCACCTTTCGCCGGCAGCCTTCCAAAAAGCCGAGGGCGCCGTCGGCAATCGCCAGCTCCGGCCGCACCTCGAGCCCGCGCCGTTTCAAATCGAGCAGCAAGTCGCGCCAATCCTGCGCACTTTCCCGCGCACCGTCGGTATAGCCGACAAGTTCTTTGCGGCCCTCCGGCGTCGCGCCGATCAACACCAGAATGCACTGCTTCTCATCTTCGAGGCGGGCTTGCAGGTAGATGCCGTCGGCCCACGCATACACGTAGCGTTTCCTCGATAGATCGCGTTTCTGCCAAGCGTCGTGCTCGCCGATCCAGCCCTCCTTGAGGCGGGCAATGGCGGCCGGCGATAGCCCTGCGGCGTCGTTGCCGAGCAATGCTGCCAGCGCCTCGGAAAAATCACCGGTCGAGATGCCCTTACCCATGCGAGTGTCCGTTCGACGATCCAGCGCTTGGGCAAGACGACAAAAACTGTGCAACTCGGTGCGCTTGACGATTTCCACAAGCCAATCGCCGCTGGCAGCGGCAGCGTTTGCCACATCTCGGCATTCCGAGCGGCGATCATGTCAGTCCCTTCGCTTGGAATTCTCTATGAGCGCGCGATTAGAGCGGCAGCGACATTGATTCCCGCTGGCTCGGGTTTTTATCCGGCGATGGGAGAGACCAGCGTGAAGATGCCGAATCCTTTCAAAAACCTCAAACCGATGGGGAGGCTTCCAATGAGCAACCGCTATAATCCTGATGATCTCACGACTTGGCCGGGGTACCGACCGCTACGGGGTCGTCGGCCGCTGCATCACGATCGCGCACACGCGGCTGGCGAACTGCGACAGAGCCGATCCCGGTCATGACCTCGCGTTCAGGCAGATGGCCGTGGCGCACAACCCGCTGACGGCCGTCCTCGGTCTTCAGCTCCCCGTGCCTGGCGAGAAACTCCGCGACCTCGGCCTCGACCGCTTGCGCCAGCAGAGCGCGCGCCCCTTGCCTCAGGATTTCGGTGAGTTGGTCGTCAAAGGCTCCTGGTTGAACCAGCTTGACCACGTTATCGTTGGACACGGCATATCACTCCTTCGATGGAGAAGTGGAGGCTTCGAGCACCCCCACGATATGCCGCCTTCCCGATTCGCGCCGTCACCAACTTCCAGCGATAGCTCGCGCCGGAGTACAGACCGGACTAGCCAATTGTTGTCCTCGGCCCTGCCGGGAGGCTCAGTCGCTTCAACGCTAGGGTCTCAGTGGAGAAACGTCCGCGAAATAGGGGACGCGCTTCCTGTCCGCGATGCTTTCATTGCGCAGTAGTGGGCAGCCGGAACTCGCGGTCTCCCTGTAGCCTACCAAGCCACCGCTTGACTTGAAGCGTCGGAGGGTATGGGTCTTCGCTCGTGCCTAGCCCCGACATTATCGAGTAGAAGGCCCAAGCCTCTATGTGGGGTACATCGGCACCGGAATTCAGCGGTCATGGTCTTGTGGGTCAGCGGATCCCTGCCGCAACACTCTGATTGGCGTTGGGATAAACGAGTTCTCTCAGCAGCTTACCAACAGCCAACGAAACATGCGTGCGCGTCGGTTGCGTTTGCGGAAACTTACCGGCACCCGGAATTCCGCGTGTTTTGGACTATTCCGTGGGCCCGCCGAATTGTGGGGGACGGCCTGCGTGAAGCGCAAGGTCCTCGATCCCAGCCGAACGAGGTCGCCGTCGTAAAGTGGCGCGCTGTCGATCCTGCGGTCATTCAGCATCGTCCCGTTGATGGTCGATTGGTCTTGGATCGAAAACGTACAATCTCCGGTCTGCTGAACGATCGCGTGGAACCGTCCGACCGTCGCCTCGTCGAGGACGATGTCGTTGTCCGCATTGCGGCCGATCCGGGTAAGCGGCGACTTCAGAGGAAAGACTGCGCCGCGCTCAAGATCCACAAGGCTCGCCGGCACCGCGGCTGCAGGGTTGCCCTGGGCGGGCAGGATGTTCGGCGGCGGAGTTCGCCGCCTGCGTTTCGCGAACGCCATCACAGCGACGCCGCCGAACGCGAAGCCGGCTCCCCCGGCGCCAAGCATGCCGACAGGATGGGCGCCGGCGATATAGGCCGCGGTCTCGCCGATCGTTGCCGCGGGTAGCGTGGCTGCCGATTGGATCGGCAGGCGCTTGTCGCCGTACCGGAACACGACCTCGAGCGTCGATTGCGAGTCCCAGAAAAGGCGTCGCGCTGAATCGAGCGGGAATCGCACCAGGGCGCCGCTGTCGAGGAGGGCGAACGGCTCCGCCATGAAGGCGTCCATGTCCGCCGCCGCGACCAACTGCCCGCCGCTGTCCACGGCGAGCTTCGTCAATGCCGCAAGATCGGCCTGCCGTTCGCTCGGCGCTGTCACAAAGTTCACAGCGACGCCCGTGGAGCGCGCGGCCTTTGCGAGAGCTTCCAGGCCGACAGCGCCGTCATTATGACCGTCGGTGAACACGAAGACGGCGCGCCGGGCGGCGGCGACGCTCGACAGCGTCCGCATCGATGAAAGCAGGGCGCCCGAGAGGTTCGCCGGCTCATCGAGCGGGGGGACCTGCATTAAGATCGAGCGGACTTCCCTCGCATCCTCGCTGCGCGGGACCAGCAGGCTGGCTTCGATCCCGTAGACTGCAAATCCGATCTGGTCATGGGGAGCTTTGTGCGCTGCAAGAAGCAGCATCGCAGCCTTGAACCGGTCGATCTCGTCCTGGCGCGAGAGGCCGGTCACGTCGAGCAAGGCGATTGCCGCGGTGATCTCGCCGGCAGCCGGATAGGCTTGGACGGACGGCACGCCGAGTGGGCGGCCATTGAAGGAGGCGGAGACCTCGTCCAACGGCGCCTCCGGCTGGCGCAGAAACCGCCAGCGCACCAGGGCGGCATCGCTGTTCACCGACAACTCCGCCGCGATGCCGTCCTGCTCCTTGTGCGAGACCGCCGCCCGCGCCGTTCCATGAAGTTGTTCGGACCCGACGAGCATGCCGAGGATGAAAAGCGCCGCAGATAATGGCCTTCTCATCGAGCAATCAGCGTTGCCGGTACAGACTGATTCGCGCCCGGTAGGTTGAACAGCGGCCTGAACTCGTTGAGGCGCGTATAGAGCGCGTAGTCGTCCCTGATCTCTCGACCGAGGCGATCAAGCCCCGGCTTGAAAGTGTCCTCGCGACCGAGCTGATAGGCGTCCGCGAAATTGAAGCCCTGATCGACGACGTCCTTTGCATTCAGGACGGCATCGCCCGCGTCGCCGGTCCCTGGTATGCCGCCGGCCTTCGTCGCGTAGCCCGCATAGGCCATGAAATTTGTGGTTCTGTCGCGAAGGTTGGTCGCCTCAAACGAACGATGAAGCGCATCGACGGCCTTGCCGCCCGCCTCGACCTGCTCGCCATAGGACGTGAACGTCTTAGCGGCATTGACGACGCCGGCCTGCGCTTGATCCCACGCCTTTTGGTAGCTGCCTTCGCGCGCCTCACGATAGGCTTCGGCGACGTTTGCTGCGGATTGTGCTCCTCCGATGACCTTATCCGCCGCGCCGAGGCCCCTCATCACCTGGGCGGCGATAGGAAATGCACCAGAGGGGCCATGGATCCCTTGCAGTTTCTCGGCCTTCTGGACGACATCGATGAATGTCTCGCCAGTTCGGACCGTGCTTCGCAGCGCGTCAGTCTCCGCATTGAAAATTCGGTCCTGATCGCCGGAGCGGCGGGCCGCCATCACATCGGCCACCCCATTCGCAATCTTCAGCGCCGAGTTGGCGATCTGCCCGACTCCCTTGCCCGTGGTGAAAGATTTCTCCTTGGCGTCGGACGCTTCCTGCGGCGTGGTCCATTGCTTGATGCGATCTACTCTTGGGAGCGCAGCGTTTCTTTCCGACGTCTCCTCAATCGCCTTATGCAGGTCGCGGGCAACTGACAGCGGCTCGGTGAAGGCGCGAGAATCTCCTCCTCCGGAAGTCTACCTGCGCTGTTCGGCCGAGGAGCGACGACCGCTCCGGCGGGGCCCGAGCTTGCTCGCTGCTCCTTTGGGGACGCGGTTGCGGCGTCAGATGCCGTCGCAGTCGGCATCGGTTCGGAGGCATGTGCCGCCTCGGCAGATCTTGGTCCGCCGCCGGGTCTCGCCAGCGAACAGTGGCCGCAGGCCTTCATAGGCCGCGACGGCCTTGTCACCGACGCCTCTGATCGTGTCGTAGAACTTGGCGATTGGAATTCCGGCTGCCGCCAAACCATGACTGACCATGTCGCCGGAATAGACGAGCGCAAGACCCGCGCTGCCGATCATGCCTTGGCGCGCCGCCTCGTCACGCTCCTTGATGTAATCAATGTACTTCTTGTTGAGGTCATCATAGGTGTCGAGCCGCTTGATACTCTCGACGCGATAATGGTTTTCGTGCTGCGCGAGCTCGGCCATCACCTCTTGCGCCCGCTGGAGATTGTCGCGGTGAGCAAAGGAAAGCTGGTCGGCCGCTATCCGCTTTTGCACGATGGCGCGTGCGTCGTCGCCAGCTTGCGCCCAATCAACGCGCGCCGCTTCCTCCCGTAGATCCGCCATCAGCTTCGGTGGGCGAGCGTTGTGCAGGGCGGCCGTAGCGATTTGCGAACGGGCGGACGAACCCGGCGCCTCGTGAGCGCCGGCGGTCGCGACGGAAGCCGGACCGGACGCGGGTCCCGCCGGTGTGACCGCGGGCGATGGCGCCGCAGCCGAGCTGCGCGGGGAGGGTATTGGAGGTTCAGCGACAGCCTCAGGACGGGGCGGCTGAGTTTCAGCCGCTGGCCGGTGATCGTGCGCGGCGTTGCTGCTCGTGGCCGCCGCCGGTTTGATCGCCATCGCTGCCCGATCGTGTGCGGCAGCGTCCGGCCATGTCGTTGGAGGAGGCGGCGGGAGCCATTGTCCAATCACGGAAGGCGCCGGAGTTTTCGGCAAGTCCAATGCGGCCATGAAGCTCAATCCGCTCATAGCAGATGACGTCCGAGGTGCGCTCGACCCTGCCGTCGCCCCGAACGACGATCCTGCCGATGCCCCGCCCGACGATCCTGCCGTGGTCGCACCCGAAGATGATGCAGCAGTCACAGCCCGCGACAGACCCGCGTTCGGGGTGCCCAGCGCATCCGGCCCAGTAGGCACGGGAGATGCGGCGAGCGGGGAACGGTCGGTTGCCGCAGAGGCAGCTTCGCTTGCAGTCGAGTTCGCGCCGGGCGTAGCCGCGGCTAACGTCCGGGCCGGCGCCATTGGCGCGAGGCCGTTCGCCCCCCCGAGCAAACCGCCCTGCGCGCCTGTTCTGCGCCGACCGACCTCCGATGCGCCTGTCGCCGGGCCATCGGACCCATTTTGCTGCGCGGGGTTCTGCGGCGCTGGGGGCGCGCCCTGAGCGGCATTGCCAGAGTTCGTCGTCGCCGACGCCTGTGTTGATCCTGTACCCGAGGAAACCGAGGCCGGGGAACCCGCGCGTCCGACAGCAGCATCCGGCACGGCGGCCGCCGATTGTGTGGCGGAAAGCCCTTGATTGCCGGGACGCGCGGCAGCGTCCGCGCTGAAAGGTCCGCTGCGCTCCGCTGAAATATCTCCACCTTGTTTCCTGCCGACCGCAGGCGAGTTGTTGGATAGCGAAAAGTTTCCGCGCAGCGATGGCGCGGCGTCGCCGAGCGCAAGGCGACCTGATGAGCGCGCCGGCCTAACGCCGGCCTCAGACGCCGTTGCCGTCGCGTCACCCGGCGCGCCTATCGTGCGTCCAGGCATTCCGCCTGTCGTGGACGACGCGGATGCTTGTGAACTCGACCGATCGCCATCCTGTGAAGGTTCGACTGACGCTCGACTCGCTGTGCCGCTGCTTCCCGATGACCCAGGGGGCGCAGAATTCGCGGCCTCCGCCACTCGCGGCTGACCGGCCCGCACAGAATCTGACCGTACGTTATTTTGCGACAAGCCAAGCAATGCAGATTGCGAGGAATCTTTGATTTGAGGCGATCCGGCCAACATTGAATTCGACGGCACCCGGCTTGGCGCCGACCCGATCGATTGAGCGTTCGATGCGACGCCGCGTTGAGGCGATGCGGGACCATCACCGCCGCGCAGGTCCGTACCGAGTGACGTGCGTTGGTTACCCCTGAACGCCTTTCCAACACCGGCTTGGGACTGGCCGGCAGAACTTCCATTCCCCGCGCCCGCCGCATCTGCAGCTAACGGCGCGCCAAACGAGGCCGCCTGTCCGCCTGGCGTCGCCGCGCTTCCGGGGGCAGACGCTCTTGGCGTGCCTGCATTCACCGCTTCGGGAACCGAATTCGGCCTCGCGCCGCTCTGATCCGGCAGTGGCTTGACCTCGCCGAGGCGCTCCGGTCGGACCTGACGCTGGGGCAGCAGCGGGCGCGGACGCGGGTTGGCGGCTGTCCTCCTCCGCGGTCTGCGATTGCCACGGCATGCCGTCCCCATCGCGCGCAACGCTTCCACCCCGTTGATTCGGGGTTCCAGCACCGGACGCTTGCTGATCCCCCTCTTCTGACGCGCCGCGGCCACCGGTCAAGCCAGAGACGGGAACGCCACCCCCGCCCGGATTATTTCGCCGCTCACGCGCCTCATGGGACGGGCCAGGCATGACGGCGTCGGACGTCGGCGCCCCACTAGCCTTCGCGAACGGCGGATTGCCGCCCAATTGAGAGCCGGCACTCGAACTGTCGCCCAGGTCCCTGGTAGCCACATGTGCCGGGCCTGCAGGAGATCCAGTGGTCGGCGCCGCCGAACCGGGAGGTGCTGCGCGAGCGGCCATTCCGCCCACCGCGAGGCGCGATGGCGCCCCAGCAATCCGCGCGTCATTCGCAGCACCGCCACTGCTGTTGCCGGATCCCGCCGATACTGTGCCGCCGCCGGCAATGCCGGAGTGCGTGCGCTGGTTCGGTCCGTCGAATGCTACGCTGGTGTAGT
Organism: uncultured Alphaproteobacteria bacterium; assembly: GCA_963844635.1. Classification (GTDB taxonomy): domain Bacteria; phylum Pseudomonadota; class Alphaproteobacteria; order Rhizobiales; family Xanthobacteraceae; genus JAJPKK01. The sequence goes on along the minus strand of CAWJPD010000001.1, from coordinate 126,724 downwards.
TGCGCACCTCGCCCTGGCGGGCTGCAACGCCGGCACCGAGGCTGCGCAGATAAGGCCGTGTTCCGGCGGGCGTAGCCGGATTGGGTGATATTTCTTGGGGGCGAGGTTTTGACCAGTTCGATGGCCGGTCGGCCTTCGTCGTTGTCCAACTTGCGGGCACCTCGCCGATGCTCCATTGAACTTCCGACGACCACGGTCCGACGTCGCTCAAGTGCGGGCGAGGGCCGATCGGATCAACCGGATTCGGGGCGAGTTCCTCCGGCAGCGGCCGTGTCCAATCGAAATTGCGCGGATTACTCTCATCCTTGGCGGCGACCGCATCGCCCGAGGCCAGCGGTTCACCGCGACACGTCCCCGCCGCGATCAACGCGCACGACGCGAGTATCGAGCTCCGGAGCAGTGAACGCATTGAGTGGCCCCCCCTAAATCAGCAAGATCGACCAGAGGATACCGCCGCCGACGACATAGAACCCGAAACCGCGTGCCTGCCCCAGCGTAGCCTTTGGGACGCGACACGCGACATTGGCAATCGCGACACGCTTGCCGGCTGTCGTCAGCGACACCTTAATCGGCTGAGCCTCGTCGAAAATCCAAGCGTTGCGGCCGTCGGCGCCCTGCCGCTGCGCTCCGCAGCCGAACCATTCGAGATGCGCCGACGTCCAGCGGCTGGTCGGAGAGAGCGAAAAGCTCATATAGTCAACGGCATAAAGATAGGCATCGCCGACGTCCGTGCAGGTGATGATCCCGTTTGCCAGAAGGGTTTCGTTCTCTCCGCTCGCCGCCTTCAGCGGCAGCGGCTCACGGGCGCCGGCGCAGGTCGCGAATCCCGCGCCCCATTCGGGACGCTCAACCACGGCGTTTAGCGAGTTCGTGCTGCCGCGCCGCCGCGCTCGGCGCCGGGTCGGTTTCGCTCCCGCGCGGCAATGCAAGCGGCGCTATCGGGGTCGGGGCAGCTGGCTCGCTGTCGTCACTGGAAACAAGGGTGATCGGCCAGAATATCCCGCCGCCGACAACGTAGAACCCAAAACCGCGGGCCTGGGCGAGAACTGCCTTCGGGACCCGAAAAGACAGGTTTGCTACGGCGGCCCGGCGGGCGGCGTCGACCCGGACCTTGATCGGTCTTGCCTCGTCATAGAACCAATCGGTACGCCCATTGGCGCCCTGGCGCTGCGCCCCGCTGCCGAACCATTCGAGATGCGCCGATTTCCATTCGGATGCGGGCGCCAGCGCGAAGTTCATGTAGTCGACGGCGTAGATGAAGGCATCGCCTTCGTCGCGGCATGAAATCACACCGTTTGCCATGATACCGGCTTCGGGACTCGCGGCCCGCAGGCGGATCGGACTCTTCGCGCCCGCACAGGTAATGAAATTCGAGCCCCAGTCGGGCGATGAGAGATCGCTGTTGTCCGCGCCTGCGCCCGCACCGAATACTGTCAATAATGCCGCCGTCAGCGACGCGAAGGCGCCGCGGCGCGTGCCGGCCAGTCCTGCCGGCGCAGTCTTCCGCGTCGATCGCACGATGCGATAACCGCCCATTATCCCCCCTGACCGCCCACTATCCCCCTGCCCTACGGCTCGAAACGGACTTCTACGTTGGCGCGCGGATCGACAATAAGCTGCGCGACTGTCCTCAGCTTATGGGTTTCCGTCAGCGTCACCGGCCGAAGCTCGACCCGCCCGTTACGGTAGAACACATTCCCGCGGACTTCCACGGACCTGTTCAGCGCCGGCGCCGAATAGAAGTCGTAGGCAATCCGGTACATGCCGGGCTGCGCCTTCGGGTGCTGCCACAACTCCACCCCGGGACCGCGGGTATTGTCATAACTGAGTTGGGCTTCGGTGACAGGATAGTCGCGACGATCGCGGTTATTTCTTCCCCAGAAGAACTCATGGCCGTCCGGATCGGTGACATGGAGATCGACATCGAAATTGCCCGTCATGCTCCATTCAATCGCGACGACGACGAACGTGCTCGCCAACGTCGCTTCACACGCCGCGAGCTCCCGCACTTTCGTCGCCACGACCTGTTGCGACGCCGCTTCGGCGCTCTTGCACTGAGCCAGGCTGTCCCGCGATTTGTTCAACGCGAGCGCGGCCTGCTCCTGCTTCATGTAGTTTGGGAACAGGATTACCGCGATCAGGATGAAACCGCCGAGCGCCGCGGCGAACAAGTCCAGCACCGACATGCTGAAAATTTCGATGTTGCGGTTCGGGCGCCTCATCCCGCCGCCCCGCTCGGTGCTCTTCGCACAACAACAATCATGCGAGTCGCCGATTGGTTTGGGCAGGGCCGTCGGGCGTCGCGACCGATTGCGCCGCCGGACCAACAAACAGCCGGTTCACCAGATTGTCGAGGCAGTACTGTCCCGCGAGATTGAGCGCGTGCTCCTCGCGCGACTGCGCGACGTTGGTGAGGAATACCAGCAGTGCGGCGAGGACGAGCGCCAGGAAGGTGCCATCGAAGGAGATCGCAAGCCGCCGCGTCACCTCGTTCAGCAGCATGCTGTCCTGGGCGTGGGCCGGATCGCCCGCATAGGCGAGGGCGCGGCCGATGCCGATGACGGTGCCAATGAATCCGAGGGAAGGAATGAGCCAAGTCAGATAGCGCAGCATATTGTAGCGCAGGTCCACTTCGTGGAGATACATCTCAACGCTGGTGTTGAGCAGCGTGCTCGCCTGGTCGATCGACCGGCTCGATTGGAATTGCAGAATGGTGCGCTGGACGAGCCGCGGCAGAAAACACCGCAGAGCGTCGCGATTCTGCCTGACCGTGCGGTAGACGCCGGCGAGGTCCGGCGCCTGCAGCACGGTGCGTTCGTCCTCCGGCAGATAGCCTTGGCGAAGCTGGGCAGCCTCGGCTTGCCCGACACGGAGGCGGACGAACAGTTCGCCGCAGCCGATCGCAAATACCACCCAAATGCAGTTCTGCACCGACAGCGGATAGCCGATCCCGCCGCGGTCGAGCAGCACTTTGGCCGCGCCGTCAGGCAGGACGAGATGAAGCACGGCGACAACGGCGAGACCGATGCAGAGGGAGGCCGCGGCGATCAGCGGCCGCCGCGCTTCGAGGTCGGCAGTGGCCCCGATGCGAGTGTTTCTTTCAAGCATTCACTCCCCCCTATACAGTCATCCGCGTGTCCGCGCTTCGCGGACGATGATCTCTCCGGTTTCCGGGTCGCGCTCGACAATGGTGCGGCGCGCGGTGGCTCCGCTAGCGGGCAGAGGCTCGGGTGCAGGCAGAGGCTCAGGCGCGGGCGGTGGCTCGGTGCGGGGCGGCCGCAGCCGATCGACGAGCGCGCTAACGAGGGTTCGCACTGTCGTTTCATAATGTCCGAGCCGAACCCCATCATCGATGTCGATACCGGTCGAAGACACGGGGCGCCATTCTCCGTCACGCCGGATGAACGTGCCGAACTTGCTGTCGCAATCGACGAGCTCGAATTCGGCGGCTGAATGGACGATGATTTCGGCGTGGCGCCGCGACACGCTGGGATCACCTACAATAACGTCGCACTCCTTGCTGCGACCAATGGAAAATGTCTTCATCGCAAGGCGTTCCGCAATGTCCGCATAATCGTCACGGCCATGCCAGATAGCCGATCACTGCAACCAGGATCACCGAAACGAGAACGACTGCCGCGAGCCATCGTCGCGACCCCGATGCACTTGCAGTCAAGGGCGGAGCGGCAACGATCACCGTGCAATTATCCTGCTGGGGCGCGTCGCGGTCCTCCACCGCCTTGAGGAGGGCGCGCGCGATCGCTTCCGGGCTGGTCGCAGCGTTGTCGACGATCGTGCGCGAAATCTCGCTATCGCTTAACGTCAGCAACCCATCCGAGGCGAGGACGACGAAATCGCCGGCGCGCAGCGGCAGCGGATTCGCCCTGCAATCGATGAGCGCGATTGCGCCGCCAGTGAGCGCGGACAGCACCATGTTGGCGTTGACGTTTGCACCCGACGCGGCGGCGCTCCGCAACGAATGGTCCGCATTGACGCGCGTCAGCGCGCCGTTTCGGACGAGCCACAGCGGCGAATCGCCGACGCTGATCCATGCCAGACCGCTGTTGCCGACATGGGCGGCCACGATCGTCGTTCCCATGCCTGCCGTTTCGGGGACGTCGGCTTGGTGCGTCGCCACGCCCGCATTGGCCTCGTCGAGCGCGCCCCGAAAAGCGCCTTTGAGCGAAGCCCCGCCAGAACGGAGGGCCGGGAAGGTCGTGACGAAAGCATCGGCCGCGACGCGGCTTGCCACGTCGCCGGCCGCGTGACCTCCCATGCCGTCGGCGACCGCGAGGAGCCACGCCTGCTCGCCGGCAAGCCACACTGAGCGAAACGCGTCCTGCTGTCCGGCTCGGCGCCCCTTGATGGCGGCGCCGAATGCCGCGGTGAGCGTTCGCTCCGACTGGACGGTCATCACGACCAGCCGAACTGCGGCCCGCAGAATGCGACGAATCGCACCTGCGTTTCACCAATCGTGATTGTCTCGCCGCCGTCGAGTTCGACGGGCGCAAGCACCACGTCGTCTCCAACATAGGTTAGGTTGCGCACTTCGCCGTTCTGCAGGAAAAACCGGCGCGCGCGCGGATCGAACACGAGGACGGCATGCCGTTCCCGCGAGATGCGCGCGTCCCCGAAATCGAGCCGGAGTTTCTGGCTCTGAGCTCGGCCGATCGTATTCGCTCCCGTGCCGATCTCGAGCGATCGGCCGCGCCCCGGGCCTTGCATCACGACAAGCCATCCGACCACCGGATCGTTCGGTTCAGTCTCAGCCGGAGCGACGAGCCGCGTCGTATCGTCGGCCGGCTCGGGAGACGCATTCCGCCGGATCGGCGACCGGCCATCCTGCCCTCGCGTCGGTGACGACGAGCGCAGCTCCTCCGGCCGCGACCGGTCGGCGGACGACCCGACAAGTCGCGTCGGCGCCTCGTGGAGATCTTCGTTACCGCGCCAATGCCCGTTGGGTGCGGCGCGCTCCGCCTGCGATTCAGGGCTGCTGCTTTCGTCCCGCGCCGGCCATGACAACCGGGCAGCTCTAGTCCGGTCGACCGGCTGGGTGCGCGCATCATTGCGGCGGGCAGCCGCCATTTCGACCGTTCTCGCATCTTTTTCGCTTGCGCTGGAATGCGGGGTCCGCTCGTCGGGCGCGCGTTCCGGCCCGCCATCGGTGCTCCCGTGACCAAACAGCTTCGAGAACCACTGCGTCATGACCCCAAGCCCTGTTCCGACGCCGGGTGGTACAATACAACCGAAGGTGAAACACCCAATTCATGTTGATTTTCGGGCGACTTTATAGTCCCAATGGCACGTTGCAAAGCGGTGCCATTCAAAAAGCGTCCATAGCAAGCTCCGACGTTCTTTTTTGAGCATTGAACAGCACCGCTTGGGGGGTCACAGACATCGGGTGATTTGAGTGGCTGAAGGCGATAACCGTCCGCGAGCCATGCAGGACAGCCATTATTTTGCGCTGCCGCGGGGCACGATGCTGCACGAATTCCAGATCGAATTCGGTGCTCGGTCATGGCGGATTTGGCATTACCTATCGCGCCATCGACACGCTGTTGCAGGAAGCAGTCGCCATCAAAGAATATTTCCCGAACGAACTTGCCGGCCGCGTCGCAACGGCGGCGGTGCGCGCCAAGTCGGCCGCGGATCAGCGCGATTTCGACGCTGGACTGGATACATTTCTCGAGGAAGCGCGGCTGATCACCCGCTTCCGACACCCGAACATCGTGCATGTCCGCCGTTTCTTCGAGATGCACGACACCGGCTACATCGTTCTCGACTACGAGCGCGGGCAGACTTCTCGGCAAGCGGCTCGAAGGCGGGCCGCTGCCCGAGAACGAATTGAAAGCGATCCTGTTCGGGATGCTGGACGGTCTCCACGTCATTCACACGCGGGCGATCCTGCATCGCGATCTCAAGCCCAGCAATGTGATCCTGCGTGAGGACGGCAGTCCGGTGCTGATCGACTTCGGCGCCGCCCGCGACTTCAAGGAACGACATAGCCGCAGCATGACCGCGATCGCGGCGCCAGGGTATTCGCCGCCGGAGCAGTACGGGGTCGGCGGTCAACAAGGGCCATGGACTGACATCTATGCCCTCGGCGCCATCGCCTATCGCTGCGTGACCGGTGCGGCGCCTCCCGACTCGCTGCGGCGGCTGCGCAATGATCCGCTGATCCCCGCGACCAAAACGGCAGCCCGCCAGTACGATCCCGCCCTGCTGCGCACCATCGATTGGATGCTGGAGGTCAACGAGGCCGATCGGCCGGCCTCGGCTGAACAAGTTCGGGAGGGATTGAAAAATACCGGCCGCAAGCGCGCGCGACTTCCGACGGCGCTCCGATCGATCAAAACCTGGGCATTGGGCACGGGCGCCGTTGCGGTGGCTTCGCTGGCAGCATTCGCGGCGACCAATTTCGATGCGATCAGCAGAGTGACCTGCGGCAGCGCCGGCATCCTTTGCCCCGGACCGAAGACGGCTGCCATGGCGAATGCGACGGCACCCGGACCGCTGCCACCAGCCGCTCCTGTTGCGGCAGCCACCTCTCCTGCCGCGCCCGCCCCAGTCGACACCGTCGCCGCGATTCCCGCAAAGCCCGCGCCGGCGCCGAGGATTGTCATTCGAGCGACGCCGACCGACCCGGCGCGGCGGCTGGCGCCGGACGAAGTGGCATGGACCCTGCTCGCCGGGATGGCGGACGTCGATCAATTGCGCAGGTTTGCGGCTCAGTTTCCGGACAGCCCCCACCGCGCGGAGGCGGTGGCGGCGCTCGAGGCGCTGGCGCCGCCCGGGAGGAGTCCATAGGACTTTGATTTTTTTATGCGTGGGGACCGGACATCATTTTGCCTGTCCCTAAAAGGGAGGGTGGGTGCGCGCAGAACCGGGGAGGGTCAACCTTCAGCGCTTCTAAAATTGGCACCCGACCGGTGTCCCGCGGCCGGCGCCCTCTTTTGGGGGAGGAGAATTGATTGTTCGGCGATCGCGCTGACCCCGAAAGGGAGGGATGACAGATGCGATCGCACTGGAGTGGAAAAAGGGGGGTGCATTGGGATCGAATCGCAGCAGGTCTCGCCTGAGCCGGAGCGCGGTTGCGCGCGGTTTTTGGCTCTTCGCCCTAGCGTTGGCCGCATGGGCCGGTGCTGCGCCAGCCCCGGTGCGTTCCGAGGAGTTACCGCCCGCCGCGGACGAGGCGCTGCAGAAAGGCCTCGTCGCGATGGGGCAGCGGCAGTGGTTCGTTGCCGAGCAGCAGCTCAAGATCGCGGCCGAGAAGGCCGCTGACGCGCCCGAGGTGCTGCTTGCCCTGGCGCAATTTAACGAGGCGCGCGGCGGCCGCGACCTCCTTGCCTCCTATTGGTATCGCGCCTACATCGCAGCCCGTCCGGACGATCCGCAGCGCGCACAAATCACGACGAAAATTGAGGCCTTCGAACGCAACGCGATGACGACGGCGCGCGGCCTCATCAATAACGCGCTTGCCGCAGCGAACAGCATCGCCACCAATGACCGAAGCTCTCCGCTGTCCCAGATCGCCGTGGCGCAGGCCAAGCTTGGCGACCTGCCGGCGGCCTTGGCGACGGCTTCAAGCGCGGTCAGCCTCAATCAATTCAACGATGCCTATGGCGGCCTCGCTTCCGCGCTCGCTGCCAAGGGAAACCTGGCAGGGACTGACGAGGCGCTGCGCCATGTCGACCAGCGCTTACGTGGAGGCGCGCTGCGTGGCGTTGTGAATACGTTGGCTAATGCGAAACGGCCTTCCGATGCGCTCGCCTACGCGGCGCCGACCACGGGAGGGGACCGCGTCTATGCTTATTCTTCGATCGCGACCGCCTACGCGCAGGCCGGCGACAAGCGTGCGGCGCACGCGAACCTTGACATCGCGATACAGGCTACCAGCGGCGCCGACCAATTCCAGCGTCCCTACCTGCTGCTGAACCTCGCCGAAACATCGGCGGACCTTGGCGAGATCGACACCGCAAAGCAACTCTATGCCGAGGCAGTCAAGCTCATTCCGCCCGCCAACATGGTCAACAATGCCTCCAACCTGTTCTCGACCCGATCGCGCATGGTGAATGGGATTACCCAGGCCGGCCGATTTGCCGAGGCCGAGGCATTGGTCGCCACGCTGATCCCGGATCCGAAGATCAACAACCTCGGCTGGTACCGAGCCAATGCCCAAGAAAACCTCGAAAAGGCGCGCCAAACGGAGGCGACGAATTTCATCAAGGACGGCAAGCTCGCCGAAATCGAGGCGCAGCTTGCGCACGAGCCGTGGTCGGGAGCCTATGCGTTGGCCCGGATCGAGCTTGCCAAGGCCTATGGGCAGAAAAAGGACGTCGCCGGCCAGCGCCGAAACATCGAGGCCGCCGCGGCCGGACTTGCGAAGGCGCCGCTGCAGGAAGGCGCCAATTCGTTCACGTTCGCGCTCAACCGCCTTGCCGTTGTCGACGCGTTGCTCGGGCTTGATGACCTTGCCGCCGCCCGTCGCGTGCTCGACGCGACGATCGCAGTGATCAACAAGATCACCAAAGCCGACCAGAAGGAATATCCGATCGAATATCTCGCCCAAGGCTATACGCGGCTCGCTGCCGCCGAGGCAAAGTCGCAGAATTTCGGCGCAGCAAAAAGTGCCGCGCTCGAAGTGTTTGCGCTTGCCAATCAGATGAACAGCGGCGGCAGCCGGGCCTCAGCTCTCGCAAACATTTCCGGTCTCGATGCCCGCGTCGGGATTACCAACGATCTCATGGCGGTCCTCGATGCCATGCCTGCCGACTACAACAAGCAGACCATGGCCGCCAATCTCGTCAAGCAGATCGCCGCGCTCGGGCACGATGCGGGAGTGCCGGCGGTGGCGGCGAAGATCGCCGATCCGGCGTCGCGCAAGAGCGCACTGTCCGCCGTGATCGCCTCGCGTATTGCGGCGGGAAACTGGGCGGCCGCCACGGCGCTCGCCAATGATCCCGATGTGTCAGGCCGACTGAACGCCGAAATCGCGCGAAAGATGGTGGACGCCGGCATGGTCAGGGAAGCCGCCACGCTGGAATCGAAATTCGGGGCGCCTTCGAGCGAATCCAATTCGTATTTTTCCGCGCTTCAGACCTATCGAACTCGTAACGCCGAGTACGATGCCGCGGCTCAGGCCGCGCTTCGCTACACCGCGGTCGGCAACCAGATCAGCAACCTGTTCAGCATCGCTTCGAGCGCGTTTGGGGTGGGCGGCACAACGGCGGCGCGCCCGCTGATCGAGCGGGCGTTCAACCGCTTCGGCGACCTCAAGTCTCCTCTCGAGCGGGAAAATGCCTGCCAATCGATCGCTTATTATTTCCAGCTCGGCTCCGTTCTCGGCGAAAGCCTGCCGAAAGCAGACGGGCAGACGGATGGGGCCAGCGTCGGGCAGGCGTGCGTCGCGGAGGCCCTGAATATTCCCGCGCAAAATGATCGCCTTTCTCCGCTCTCATCGCTCATCTCCTCGTCGTCTTATCTCGTGACGCAGCCGATCATGGCCCAGAGGCTCGCGCCAACGCGAGCCGCGGTCAGCCGGCTCTTTGCGGAGGCGTCCGGCCTGAACTCCAGCTCCCGCGATTCCCAAATCGCTTCCGCAACAAACGGGCTGGCGCGTGACGGGGCCATCGAGGCCGCCCTCGACCTCGCCTGGTTTCCGACCGATGCGCGGTCTTACAACACCGCCTACGCCGCCGTGCAATGGCTGATGGAGGCCGGCGACACAGCAACTGCGGAGCGCATTGCCAATCAACTGCTCGATCACGTCGCTACGTTGACGAACCCCTCAGCAAAAGACTCTGCCAGTCTTTCGGCCGTCAATGTCCTGATCACGATCGGCGACCTTGAACGGGCGTTGAAGGCGGCAGCCGACATCGTGGCGCCCGGAAACCGCAATTCCCCGCTCGTCAGTATTGCCAATGCTGCAAATGCGCGCGGAAGGTTCGACGTTGCGCTCAATGCCCTCGAGCGGGCGCGGCTCGCCGACAAGGAAGCCGGTCGGTCCTATTATCTCAGTTCCTATGTCGGAATCGCGTCTCAGGCTGGCGACAAGCGGCCCGAGGCATTGATCGACGAGGTCGAAGCGCAAAAGGGCCAATACGCGGCTACCAATGCGATCAATGCGCGCGACACCGTGATCCGCGGCCACCTGAAATGGAAGCAGCGCGACCGCGCCCTGGCTTTGGTCCCCGTGCAGGAAGCCGCGATTGAACGGTTGGACGCTTCGTCCCGATGGTCGTATGCGGGCTCGTTCGCGAACATACTTGCTCAACTCGGCGACGGGCCGCGGCTCGACAAGTTGATCGGCGAGGCGTCGCCGGCAAACCAGGTGGCACTTCTGCAGCAGGCGGCGCGGGGCTATCTCGACGCAGAAAAAGCTGATTCGGCGCGCGCGGCCCTGGACCGGTCGGTGCAATTGATAGGCGCCCTGACATTACCCGCGGACAAGTTGACCAATTTTCAGGCGGCTGCAGCCCTCTATGTCCGACAGAACGAACCGGATGTCGCGGCCAAGCTGCTCGCCCAATCGCTCGAGGCGGTGCACATTACCCGGCCGGACTTGGCCGCTTGGACGAATTACATGATCGCCATCAACCAGGAGCCGTATGATCCCGAGCAGTCCGAGCGGCGCGCTGCCGCGATTGCGGATCCGCGGTGGCAGGCGCGCGCATTGGCCTATCTCGCGGCCGCGCGCCTGGGGAAGGACCGCACTGCCAGCGGACTGGCGCTCATCCGGTCGGCCCCTGCGTCCGATATTCTCGATCCGACGTTGCTGCGCTTCGTGCGGTCCTTCGCGGGCAAAGGCGAGATCGATACGGCGCGAACGCTGATCGGCCGCATCTCGCACCCGGGCCTGCGTGACGAGGCGCGGCGGCAGCTGGTCCTTATCACCGGACGCCGCGGCCAGACCGAAGCCTCGCTTGCCGAAACCAGTTCGATCGAGAATCCGGCCACCCGCGCCTATGCCATGATCGATCTCGCCGCCTTTCTTGCTCATCACAACGCGGGCAGGCTGGACTTGTATTTCGCGCAGCTCGCCTGCTTCGTCGCAGCCAAGCTGGCGGACCAGGTCAGCGATCCGCTGGTGAAAGCCGATCTGCTGGCCGATGTTGCGCGCGGCCTCGAAGCGATGGAGCCGGAAGCTGCCGCGCCCGCGCTGGAACGCGCGCGCAGCGTCGCTGCGGCGGTTCCGGCGGGACGGCCTCGCGATTACGCGATGGCTTGGGCCAGCGGACAATTGGCAATGGCGAGGCCGACGCAAGCCTTGAGTGATGAGGCCTCGCAATGGCGCTACAGCGCTGGCTATTTGGCGAACGACCAGAAGTACACCGACCTGGAAGGATTTGTAGGATCGTTGGCCGCGAAGAATCCCTCGGACAGGGTGTATGGATTTGTGAATGCTGCATCCGATTTCGCAGCGCAGATTGAGCAGGCGCATGCGAAGGAGAAGGAACTGGCCGATAAAAGGAGGCTCGCCCATCTTTAGGGCGGATCAGCGTCCGTTAAGCGACTTTAGCAGCTTCGGCTGGGCACTGTCGTAATCGCGCGCGGGCCGCACCAATCGGTCTCTTCTTCTCGCCGGTGCTGATCGTGACCGACAGGTCGCGTCGAGCGATCGGAATTTTCAATGCCTGCAGACAATTGTATCTGCCCCGCCGTCGTAGAATCGCGAGCGGGTTCTCGGACTTGGCGCCCGCGCGCGCCGGTATGTTCATCGAGCAAGGTCATACGCGAGACCTGAGACATAAGGACTATCAACGCGCGCTTTTAGCCCGAACTTTACCCTTGCGGCGATGCAAGTGGTTGGCTGACCTCGATTGTTTTATCGAGGCCTGACTACATTTGCGGTTTGACGCCGAGCAGATCGAAGGCGCGCTGCTGGATCGGCGTCGGTTTTGCGAGCAGCACCGTTGCGGGAGCGCCGGCGAGTTTCGCGAGGTTGCGTGTGAGGGTCGCGAGATCGGCGAGCAAGGTGCGGAAGCTGTGCACCGGCAGCCCGTCATCGGGCATTTGGTCTTGGCTTTTCGACTGGCCGCGGGCGAGGGCTGCGCCTTGGCGACCGGAGAGGGACGTAACGCTTCGCCGGCGGCGCGATCGTGATCATCGAACAGCATGGGCGCGAGCGCCTGACGCATGTGCCATTCGAGATGATAGGCGAGCATGCACAGGAACACGTGGGCGCGCACGCGCGGGGTCGCCCAATGGAAGATGGGCCGAATGTCGAGGTCGACGGTCTTGAGGCCGCAGCTATCTGCTCGAGCTGTTGCACAGCGAACTGCAATCCGACCTGGTGCGCATTATCGATGGTCCAATGAGCCGTAAGGCCTATCAGCAACTGGCCGCCCTCGAGATCGAGTTCCGGGACACCGGCACGGTCTATAAATGTCCCGCAGGGCAGCATGACGATCTGGCGATGTCCTGCGCCATGTTGGCCTGGGCGGCGCGTCATCCGCATGTCGGGGAATGGTTCAATTTTGCCATGCGCGACCGCCAGCCCCGCATTCGCCGGCCCGACGCCTATGGGTGGGCAGCATTCACATAAGACACGCCACGCAATCGGCATGTGGACAGAATATCGGCCGCGTCGAGTCCGGGCCGTGGCCGGCGTCACCGATCCACTATCAACGCGACCCGGTGCAAACGAGGAAGACCAGCGTTCATGGCCGCCATCAACATGCTTGGTCTCGCCAAGCGCGTGAGGGGCAGGATGTTGCAAGAATCCACGTCCGAGGTTTATGGCGACCCGGAGGTTCACCCGCAGACGGAAGGCTATTGGGTGCGCGTCAACCCGGTCGGCATTCGGTCACGCTGCGACGAGGGCAAGCGCTGCGCAGAGACGCTGTTCTTCGACTATTGGCCAGCAGCGGCTTGAACACGATTCTGCTGCGCGATTCGGTGAGTGACAACACATCGCCCGGATCATCGCTTCGACCAGGTCGTCGACGTAGCAAAAACTTCGGGTTTGGCGACCGTCGCCATAAATCGTGATGTCGGCGCCCGCCAGCCTCCACGATAAAGTTGGAGACGACGCGGCCGTCACGGGGGTGCATGCGCGGCCCATAGGTATTGAAAGTCCGCACCGCCTTGATTCGCAGCCGGTGCCGTCCGACGATCCCCGGCAGCGTCAGCCCGACATTACCCTCGCTCAAAAAAACGCTGCAGTGGTCGCCGATCGTCCCACTCAAGGAAGGATTGCGGCACACCATCGCGTACTTCAAAGACACGCGCGGCTGACCCGCGAGTGGTACGTTTCGCATCGTCAATCAGCAGCGCGTGAGCCTTGCATCCGCTGCCACTTCTTGCAGGAGCCTTGGCGCCAAGCCCAAGCATGGGCGACCTGGATGTCGATTTCGGCGAATCGCGGTGACCAGCCAAGCCGCGGCTTTGCAAGTGCGGGATCAGCGACAAGAACCGGTGGATCGCCTGGCCGGCGCGGACCAATATGAACCGGAATGCTGCGGCCGGTCACCTCGCGAACAGAAGCGACAAGCTCGCGCACTGACCAGCCGCGACCCGTGCCGACATTCAACGCCGCACTCTCCGTGCCGGTTAGCAACGCGCTGACCGCCCGGACGTGGCCGTCGGTAAGATCGGTGACATGGATGAAGTCGCGAATGCAGGTACCATCCGGCGTCGCGTAATCGTCGCCATTGATTGTGAAGGCGTCGCTCTCGCCAGCGGCAACATCGAGCAGCCGCGGCAAAGCATGGGTTTCCTGAACATGGCACTCGCCGATTTCGCCATCGGGATCGGCGCCGGCGGCATTGAAGTAGCGCAACGCCATGAATGTCAGCGGTGAACTCGCCGCACATTCGCGTAGCATGCACTCGCAGATCATCTTGGTCGCGCCGTAAGGATTAATGGGTGCTAGCGGGATCTGCTCTGTGATCGGCACCGTGGCGGGAACGCCGTAGGTCGCGCAGCTGCTTGAAAAGACGATGCGCCGAAACCCGCACTCCTGCATCGCTTCAAGCAGGTGCGCGGTCCCACCGACATTGTTCCGGTAGTACGCTGCCGGATCTTTGGCTGAACTCCTCAACATAAGCCAACGCGGCGAAATGGACAACGGCGACCGGCTTTTCTCGCCGGATGACCTCGCGAAGCCGCTGCCCGTCTCAGTTGAGCGCGTCGCGGACCGGGTATGCTGAAGCGACCGTCAGCACCGTCAGTAGCGTCAGCATGGCGTTCAGCTGAACGATAAATGTGGGCTGTTATCCAACGGCGCCTACGCCGGCCCGGGGTCGCCGCTTCGGAACTTTTCGCGATATTCGAGCATCCTGATTGCCGGCGCCAATTCCCGTGCCGCCCGAAAAGACAACTGATTGCGGAACCCCCTTCGAAATCAGGCGGGTATGCGGGATATAGCGTTCCCCGGCGGGCCTTGTCGCTCAACCAGGGGCTGATCCCATGGATGCGAAGGGGACCAACCAAGAACCTCGTTTCAGAAATTCACTCGCATTCCGTACATACTTAGTCATTCACAACTTAGAAGATCACATTCCGAGAGCTGTGAGACGACCTGTGCGCCGTCGGCCCCCCGCCACCCCGGAACGCCGCACTTCGCCAGGAAGTCCGCGGTCGGTCTGGCACTCTTGCACTGCTTGAGGCGTACGCCCCGGAGCTTGCGACGAAGCCATTCGTCGAGGTCCGCGAGTGCGCCCTTGCAGGCGGCGTGGCGGAAATACGTCACTGGGCTGCCGCGAGCGCTTGGTGGGCGCTCCGCCCAGGGCGGAAACCGAAACTCGATGACGAAACGGTCGGATCGAGGATCGGCTCCCGCCGTTCCCACCCCGAAGCCCGCAGAGGACTTGCACCTCCAGCATCAACGTCATGCCTGGCACACAAAAAAAGGCCCCACCGAGTGGGGCCTCACGCGGAGGTTTACCGATTCAATCTTTCGGGGTGCCGTCCCAATTATCATCCTCGTTAACCCGGATTATGCATGAGGGCTGAAAGTTTTGCGGCGACTGTGGCAGGAAACGGCCAATTCACTTAGACAAGTTGTTGTTCCGACAAGTTGCCTCGCGTATCAACCCTGCGCCACAGCCGCCATGACTGACGATACGCTGCTTCCCTTCGACCTGCCAGCGGTGCGCCGTAAGAAACTCACAGTCGATTTTGCCGGCGGCAATCAATCTTCCGATGCCGGACTGCTGTTGCTGCGCGAGGCGGAGCGCAGGCTTGGTGTTTGCCGACGGCTGGCGGAGGCGATGCCGGATCGACGCGATGGCGATCGCATCCGCCACGCGATGTTTGAGATGGTCATGGCGCGCACCGCGGCGATCGCTTGCGGTCACAAGGATGCGATCGACCTCGACCGCCTGCGCCACGATCCGTTGATGAAGGTCGCGGTCGGGCGCTGTCCGGACAGCGGTGCAGCTCTCGCCTCGCAATCGACGATCAGCCGCCTGGAGAATACGCCGTCAAAGAGCGAAGCGGCGCGGCTCTGCGCAGCCCTCATCGACCAGGTCGGCGCGACGGTGAAGCCGGGCAAGCAGGCGATACTCGACATCGACGACACCTTCTGCGCCGCGCATGGCGGCCAGCAACTGGCGTTCTGGAACGCGCATCAGGACGAACGCGGCTTTGCGTCAATGCACATCTATCATGCGGCGAGCGGCGCACCGGTCGCCGCAATTCTACGCCCGGCGCGAACCCCGAAAGGCACCGAGGTGTGCACCGTCATCAAGCATGTGACGAAGCACCTGAGGGAATATTGGCCGCACACCCGCATGGTGTGGCGCGGTGACAGTCATTATGGGCGCGTCGAAGCCATGGAATGGGCGGAGGACAACGGCGCCGACTATATTTTCGGCCTTTCCGGCAACGCCGCGCTTGATGCGCTGGCAGCCGAGACCGCCGACAATCTGCGCTTCCATCATGCCAAGAGCAGCCACACCAAGCTGCGCTCCTATGCAAGCTTCATCTATCAGGCCGGCAGCTGGACACGGCCGCGCAAAGTGGTGGCGCGGCTCGAATGCTCGCTGCAGCCTGACACCGGCGAGGCGGTCACCTCAACCGGCATGCGCCAGGAGGTCGACATCCGCTACATCGTCACCTCGCTCAAGGGCTCGGCGCGGCATCTCTACGAGAATGTCTACTGCCAGCGCGGGCAGATGGAAAACCTGATCAAGCTGCACAAGGCGCAGCTGGCGTCCGATCGCATGTCGTGTCACAGCGCGACCGCCAACCAGGTGCGGCTCGCTCTGCACACCGCCGCGTTCTGGCTGATGCACGCCGTGCGCTCAGCCATTCCGCAAACAGACCCGCTGGCGACCGCCGAGTTTGCCACCATCCGCGAGCGTCTGATCAAAATCGGCGCCCGGGTGATCGAACATATCGCGCGTATTCGCATTCAGTTGCCGACGAGTTGCCCTCAGCGCGTGCTGTTCCGCACCGTCGCGCTCGGCCTGATGCCATCCGGTCCATGAGCCCCCGGGGCGCGATGCCCGCCGTCGCCGCCGCTCACGGCAGATCAACACCGACGCGTCGCACCGCGAGTTGCTCCAAAACCGATCAGCCGGTCGGAGCGAACGTATGCGATTCGCCAACAAACGTGGAAAAACGCCCCTCGTCATGCATAATCCGGGTTAAGGTGCTCTTCGGAAGGCCCCGCTGCTTCGCTATCAAAAGCCGACTTCAGCTCAACATCAGTTTGGTCGGGTAGTGATTTCTTGCTTTCCTGCGGCAGCAGTTTTGGTCTCGCGGCCTCATATTGCTCTAGCCTGAAGTAGTTGGTCACATCCTTCTGAAACTGTGGATGCAGATCCGCATAGCGATCTGTCTGCTTGCGCATTGCTTCGTCGAGACCCAAGAAGAATTGCACGGTGATCGCGAATTGAATGGCAATTTGCTCCGTTTGATTCGCAATTTTCTCCGCCGCTTTGCGCAGGCGCTTTGTATCTGGAGCAAACTCTGGCACTTTCAGCAAAATCGCGGAGAAATCGGCTAGTTTCGAGAGCTTGGCGTCCCGTTCGTTGACCAACCTCTGGGCATTCTCGACCCAATTACCGGGATGCCGCGCAACCTCGCGGCCAAACGGGTCGCAAGCAACGTACAGCGGCAGGCTGCGGGCATTTCTGAGCTTTTTCCATTGAGTCATGACGATCGCATCCAGCCCCGCCTCGAGAATCATGCCTCTCGGTTTAAGTTCGGCACGCCATCTATTGGAAAGATCCTCAAACTCCTGAGGATCCTCCCACGGTAACAGCCCCTTCGAATTCATCCCGTGTTTCGCGGCATTTAGCTTGGCATTAAGCCCTTTCAGAGGTTTTAATTTCATTTGATATTTCCTAATAATGTTGGCGTTCCTTTGAGGGTTCCCAAAGGATCTACGTCGTTCCGGTTCGGTCACTCATCAAGTGAACGAACCGGCGGTGGCTATCTGTCAGCGTGGATTTTCTTCGAAACTCGAAATAAACAGCTACTCGTCGATTTCTTCGACACCGAAATAAAAAAAAGAAAGCGAAGACATCTTGAACCGTGGGTAGATTTGCACCGTATTTCCGGTGAACTCGTTAGTCCTCTGGGAAACTCGTACTGACCTTCATCCACTCCTTACCAACATCTTCCACTCACAATAAGCATTCCCTGACGAGCTAGTGCGCCTTCGAGCTGAGATCAAGAGGCGCGGCTCCCCAACGTCAATTCTCTGGCGGACCGATTGACGCAGCATGACTTGATGCGCTGGTAGAGCCGGTCGAGTTGGGACCGTTTGCGCGCTTCGAGGCGGGCATCGGCGACGATCGGACTGAGGAGGCCTGCGGTGAGCGGCGCATAAGGTGAGCCGTGGCGGATCGAGGCGGCCGATCATCAGATAGGCGTTGGATAGGCAGGTGGTTCGCGTGAGCAGGTCGGTCATCCAGCAGATCGTGCGCAACAGCGGACCCTTGGGGGCTGCGGCGAGGCCGGTGCCCTCGATGTAGGCGTGCAGGTAAGTTTCGAGATATGGTGGCACGGCATTTCACGGCGCTTGCCGCCCTTTTCGCGCAAGCGCACCCAGAGCCGGCGGTCCTGCGCGACCACGGCGCGGGTCTTATGTGATGCCTCCTTTTTCCACGGTCGAGTAGCATAGGTTTGCCGCCTGAAGATGCGAAGGATACCGCCTCTTTGAGGCTTTGCCGACGTTCGACCTCTCGTGGCGGAAATGAGAGGCCGCCGCGCGGCTCATCGCGCCACGGGCCGTCAGCCGAGAGCCGCACGAGCAAATCGTCAAGGAGAATTTCCGATCCGAACTTCACCGCGAGCCGGGCGAGCCGGTATGCGCCAGCCCGTTTGCATATCTCGCAACGCAGCCGCACCACCACGTACGGGAAATCGACGAGTCGGTGCACATCATGCCAAGTTCAAGGGACACATAGTGGTCGGGCACAACGGCGATGGCGCTCACCCATCGGCGCGAGCGCGCTGGGAGCTCCTTTGGACGACTTTCCATTCGAAGCTTTACAGACCCGCTCCAGCAAGCCGCGATCGTGCAGCCGAAGCATCCGCTCTCCCGATTTTACTTCGACTGCGATCCAGTTCCGCTGCGCAGACGGATCCTCAACTATTTCAACCTTCCGCATCGAAACCCCCTTTAGGCAGGAAAACGAAAATCATCGGGAACGTCGCCAAACACCGCGTCGTAACTCGCCAAGCTCGCGAGAGCCCTCGCGCGAGAAGGCCACAGCTCCAGCATTCCCCTCTCTCGCGGCGAGCGCTTCTGCTCGGCGAATAGCAGCAGCTGAGTGTGGGCACTCGACGGTGCCCGGCGCGAGGCCTTCCTCGACGCGGACGAACGGCAACGCGACGTAGTAGACCACGGGTTGGCCTCCAATACCGGATGCCTAAGTCATACGTGAACAAAAAGAGAACAAGAGTCAAGCCTAAAATCCTACCCTCCTCGCTTCGGGTTCTGAACATTTCCCGGGACGGGTGCTCTACTGCCGGCATGAGCAGATCATGCAAAACATGCCAGCATCTGAAGCGCCCCGAGATCGATCGCCGATTGGCGGCGGGGAAAGCCGGCGGCCCAGGTCGCGCGCGACTACGAGTTGGCCCCGTCGAGCCTGCACCGCCATCGCACCAATTGCCTCCGCCTCGGTTCCTCAAACAGCATCATGAAGACCGCAGCCCGCGGCAGTGCGACTGCCGCTCTTCTGCCGTCAAAAGAGACCCTCGGCGCCTCCTATTTCGAGCTGACGAGCCACATCGATGAAATCATCGCGCAAGCCCGTCTGGAGGGCTTTCAACGTCGCGCTGTCGGGGCCTCAACTCGATCCGCCACACCCTCGACAGCTTGGCGCGGCTTGTCGTGCTGCCCCTGGGCTTTGACAAGCCTGTCGCGCACGGCCGCCTCATCCTTGGCGAGACAGCAATTCTTGTACTTGTTGCCGCTGCCGCGGTGGCAGGGATCATTGCGCCCGGGCTTTGGGGCGGGCTTGGCCATGGTGGTCGGCGTCGTCAAGGCAGGGGAGGAGGCATCCGTTGTATCGAGACCTGTTGGCCGACGCTACCTTCCATCATCTGTTGCTCGCCTGCGATGCCGATCTTGCCGAGGCGACGCGCGAGAAGCGATGTCCGCTTTGCGGCGGCGCGCTGCATTCGGCCTCCTATCTGCGCAAGCCGCGAGGGCGGCTTTGCCGGCTCGGGCCCGAGCATGACCGACGCCTCAGCTTCTGTTGTGCGGTCGATGGTTGCCGGTCGCGGTCGACACCGCCGTCGCTGCGCTTCCTCGGCCGCAAGCTTTATCTCGCCGCTATCGTGATGCTGGTCGCGACCCTGCGGCACGGCCTGACGACATCGCGGATCGAAGGCTTCTCGCGAGCGGTCGGCGTTGACCGCAGCACCGTCGAGCGCTGGCGGGCGTGGTGGCGCGACCGATTTCCGGCAACACCGTTCTGGCAGATTGCGCGCGCCACGTTCATGCCGCCGATTGATCACCAGTGTCTGCCGCTTCTCCGTCATCGGCCAGCTGCTGGCGGCGCCACCTGCCGAGGGTGAGCTGAAGGCCGCGATCACGGCCCTCGCCGGTCGCACCTGGCAGCATCCGACGACCGGCGAGGCGCGTCCTCACCATCATGCTCGCCGATGCGTACTGACCGTATGCCGGCGCACATTTCCGA
Organism: uncultured Alphaproteobacteria bacterium; assembly: GCA_963844635.1. Lineage (GTDB taxonomy): Bacteria > Pseudomonadota > Alphaproteobacteria > Rhizobiales > Xanthobacteraceae > JAJPKK01. The sequence goes on along the minus strand of CAWJPD010000001.1, from coordinate 106,619 downwards.
GTGCAACCTTGCGGCGGGCGCGAATTCGCCGTCGTGGAGGTCCTTGCCTGGCGCGGGCAGCTTGACGAAAGCGGTCGCCTCAGCCGCACCTTTGGCCGAGCGAACTGGAGAGCGTCCGCTGCGCCGATGCCGCAGGAAATTTCAGCGGCGACAGACTTCGAGTAACGCTCGGCGGAAACCCGAAGCGCGACCGGCCCCTTCGACGCACCACGACTGCTGCCATGGCGCGTGAAGACCGTCAGCCTACCATCCCCCTCCATCCACAGCAATCTGTCGCAGGCGAACCGAGATCGGATCGGGGGAACTTTGATGCGATCTCAGCGTTACGTTCTGCCTTGGGGAGAGCGGCTAAGCAGTGTCCCATTACGACCGCTACACCACAACAGTAGTGGGCGCATATAGCGTCCCGGACTGGTACGAGGCACTGGACAGGCTTCTCGCCGTCGGCCAGCTCGCGATGGGCACGCTTACTGACGCCCAATATCGCTGCACACAGGCCGCGATCCTTGACCAGGAACTCGCCGGGATTGATGTGATCACGGGTGGCGAAATGCATCGCCGGACCCACAACCGGCACTCTCCACCAAATGCGATGCTTAATTATTTTTGGCAAAAGATCCCCGCTTTCACCGGTCCGACGCGAGCAAAGCCAATCACGCCGAAGGACCCGGACGTGTTTCATCCCGCCGTCACTTGCACCGGTCACATCTCGGACAACACCGACCTGGGGCTGGTAGATGAGTTCAAAGCCGTCTCGGCTTTAACGAAGCGGCCGGTCAAAATTACGATGACGGGTCCACATTTTCTATGCGCAGTCGCTTACGACGAATACTACGATGATCTCTCAAGAATGATGCAGGACGTTGCCAAGCTATTGCACCGCAATTTTCGAATGTTGATTGACGTCGGCTGCCGCAACATTCAACTCGACGAGACCATTCTGACGATGGCAAGCGATGCTCAGGCGCGAGCGGCAGTCGAAGCGATCAACATGGCTATCGAAGGCATTCCGAACGACGTTCATATCTCGTTGCACTACTGCCAGGGCAATTATGCGGTCGGCAAAGAATATGACGGACAAATTGGCCACCGATATTTCGATGTAGGGCGGTACAAGGCTGATATCGTGTGCGATGTTGAGTGCTCGTCTTTTCTGATCGAGCATGACATGGGCACCACTTTCAAGGTCATCTCCGCAACCAACAGCTCGGAATAGGTGCTGTGGATGTTCAAGACCCCAAAGTGGAAACCCCCGAGACGATCGCTGCGCGCGTCCTCGCCCATAAATGGCTTGTGCCCGAACAAGCTATTCTCACCAGTTCTTGCGGCTTTAATCATCTGTCCCGCAGGGTGGCATTCGATAAAATGCAGGCCTTGAGTATAGCGAAACGCTTGCTCGGAGATTGAGGTCTGCGATGTAGGCAGGGCAATGTCGTTCGATGTAGACTCGCCTGCAAGCGGCGGCGCTGATTCCTGACAGTGCGGAGGTTCTTGATCTCGCTCAAGAGGCGGGCCAGCTCGGACTTTTCGAATGGCAGGTGCAAACCGGTCTGATTCGCCTCTCCACGAAGCTGATGCAATTGTACGGACTAACCGAATTCGAAGGCAGTCTTGAGAGCTGGTTAGCCTGCCTTTTTTCTGAAGATATTATTCGCGTTCGCAACGAAATGGATCAGGCCTTCAGCAACCGCGTACGCGAGTACCGGATGGAATTCCGTTTTTGCCAGCAGCCCCGGAACGAGCTGCGCTGGATGGAAGCACGTCATCTCGCCATCTACGATGGTACCGGCAACCCCGTCCGGGTCGTGGGCGTTCACGCCGATGCGACTGAACGAAAGCGCGCCCTGGTGCAAATGCGCGCCTTTACCGAAACCCTGGAAGAGAGCGTCAAGGAGCGTACCCGGCAGCTGCAGGCCGAACACGAAGCGCGCCTTAAGGCCGAAGCAATGCTGCGGCACACGCAGAAGATGGAAATCGTCGGTCAGCTCACCGGTGGTATCGCTCATGACTTCAATAATCTGCTCACCGTCATCCTCGGCGGCTTGGAGACGATCGGCCGCCAAGTCCAGACGATGGGTCCTCCTGCCGCGGTCGCCCGCATTACACCAGCCCGCGACATGGCGATGCAAGGAACTCGGCGGGCGATATCGCTAACCCAGCGGCTGCTCGCATTTTCACGCCAGCAGCCGCTCGATCCCAAGCCAATCGATGTCAACAAATTGCTCGCCGGAATGGCGGAGTTTCTGCAACAGACCTTGGGAGCGGCGGTTGAGCTTGAGACGGTTCTGGCCGCTGGGCTGTGGCCCACGTTTGCAGACGTGAACGAGTTGGAAAATTCCCTTCTAAATCTCGTGCTGAACGCCCGTGATGCCGTCGAAAACAGCGGTAAGGTAACAATCGAAACGGCCAATTGCTATCTCGACGACGCCTATGTGTCGACGCTTCCTGAGCCGGTGTCTCCCGGGCAATATGTGATGATCGCCGTTGGCGACAACGGTAGCGGCATGGACGCAAAAGCAGTCGAGCGGGCGTTTGAACCTTTCTTCACCACCAAGGAGGTCGGCAAAGGCACCGGCCTCGGATTGAGCCAAGTCTACGGATTCGTGAGACAGTCGTTGGGGAACGTGAAAATCTACAGCGAGCCTGGCGAGGGCACCACGATAAAAATCTACTTGCCGCGCTTTACCGGACGCGTGGGGGAGCCGCATGCAGGTGAAAGCACACGAGTGAGCTTACCCTCCGCGGGTGCAGAAGCGATCCTTGTCGTCGAAGACAACGAGGCGCTTCGCGCCTACACGGTTGAAATGCTGGAGGAGCTGGGTTATCGCGTATTGCAAGCCGGAAACGCCGCTGTCGCGCTGGAAATCCTGGATCAGAAATTCCACATCGATCTACTGTTCACAGATATTGTCATTCCAGGTGGAATGAATGGCCGCGCGCTGGCGCAGGAGGCGGTCTCCCGGAAACCGGGACTGAAAGTGCTGTTCACTACCGGTTATGCGCGAAACGCCATTGTGCATCACGGGCGACTTGATCCAGGTGTCGATTTTCTCGGCAAACCCTATTCTACGAATGATCTCGCGGCCAAAATCAGAACCATCCTCGATCGCACTTGAGACTGATCACCAATTCACCGGGTGTGTCATCGCCGGTCGAAGCAGAACAGCTCAACTCACCTTCAGAGCACGTTGGCCCAGCGGCGGGTTTCCTTGATGGCTTGTTCGTACGTGTAGAGAGGGAGGTCGGCGTTTGATTGCGACAGTCGAATAGCCGACACCAGTTTCAAAAGGAGCAACGACCATGTCCTCGCAGATCAAAACATCCGCTGTTGTCCTTCTTGCCCTACTCGCGATTTCGGCAACGGTCACCCCGTCGGGCGCGCAAACCCGGGTCAATCGTAAAGACCAGTCGCAATCCAGCACATTGCTGCAGCGTATCGACAAAGAGCGGGGGTTCGCCGGTGAACGCCAAATGGGGAGAACTTATTAGTGCCCCCGTAGAAAGAGGCGCGCGTTGGCTTTGGTACAGCCCCGTCCCCATATCATCCCGGAACAGATCAGGGTCCCGTGCGGCTTCGTTCCGCTCCGTTCTCCGTGAACGAATTGAACCGCTACCTTGGAGTGCTCAGTATTCGTTGCGCAGTCGTCACTCCGAGCGGCTTGAAATCCGCCGATCGCGTGCGAGGGTGCTTCTCAGGCTCGGGCGTCCTTCCTTGCCCGTCGCCTGCAAGTCGCGGATAATTGCGCCTGGCAGATGACGGGCTTTGATGGTCAAGCCCTCCCATCTGCTGGACACTTGGTAGACTTCAAACTCGAACGGGAGGAAAACATGCGCAAGTTTGCTATCGCGATGCTTGCTGTGGCCGGCTTCGGGTTGGTCGGAGCTTCAGCAGCTTCGGCGGTGCCAGTGGTCGGCTCCGCCATTGCCCAGTTAGGGCAGTGGAACGCAAAGGTCGTCCCTGTATTGGACAATTGTGGGCGCGGATGGCATCGAAGCGGATATGGTACTTGCCGTCCGGGTTGCGGAGCAGGCTGGTACCAGCCTTATCCAGGCGCGCACTGCCGTCGGTACTGAATCCACGCTCGTCGACTGCGCCGGAGCGCAAACGAAAGCAGGCCGGTAGCACCGGCCTTGGCGAGTGATTTTTAGACACCTTAGCCTAAGTTATCGCGCGAGCAGATTACGCGCAATCCCTGCGGCTAGCAGCCTGTCGGACTTAGAGTCTGCCTTAAAACTTGATCAAGGATTGCAGAGCTTTCGCAGCATGAGGCGGATGGAGGCGAGTTTCAAGAAGGCGAGGCCGCTGTCGTTGCGATTCTCCCAGTCCTTGGCAAGGCGACGGCAGCGATTGAGCCACGCGATCGTGCGTTCGACGATCCAACGCTTTGGGAGTTGCACGAAGCCTTTGGCGCGATCGGATCGTTTGACAATCTCGGTTTTAAGATAGGGCAGGATTTTGTTGAGCCTGTCGGCAAAAATCGGACCTTGATAGGCGCTGTCGGCGAACAGCTTCTGAAGGAATGGAAACTTGCCAAACAGCGTGGCGAGCAGCAGGAAGCCGCCATCGCGATCTTGCAGGTCTGCGGCGTGGACGATGGCATGCAACAGCAGACCCAACGTGTCTACCAGAACATGACGCTTCTTGCCCTTGATTTTCTTGCCCGCATCATAGCCGTGCGGATCGATGCGCGCCCCCCTTTTTCGGCGCTTTTCACGCTTTGGCTATCGATGATGGCGGCGGTGGGACTGGCTTCGCGTTCCGTCCGTTCGCGACACTCGACATAGAGCGCGTGATGAATGCGATCGAGCACGCGGTCGCATCGCCACCAAACGAAGTAGTTGTACACCGTGCTGTGCGGCGGAAAATCCTTCGGAAGAGCACGCCACTGACAGCCGGTGCTCAGGATGTACATCAGGCCGTTGACCACCGCACGCATGTCGGTGCGGCGCTTGCCACCACCGGGCCGCGGCGGCGGAATCAGCGGCGCAATAACTATCCACTCCTCGTCCGTGAGGTCGCTCGGGTATCTCAGATGATCGCGGTTGTATCTCGGTCGGTTCCTCTGCGTCCACATCGGCGGTCCTCCCCCACGAATCAGACCGCCTCCTTTGAAATCACAAATGATTCCATCGACTCCAGAAGTTTTAAAACGGACACTTAGCATACAACACCCGGCACCAAGTATTGTGGCGCAATTGATTCGCCGCTGGAGTGCCGAAGGATGGGCCATTTCCGAGAATTTGACCGGGCAACGGGATTTCTGCTGCCGCCGTCTGTCGATGACTGGCTTCCCGAACGGCATCTGGCGCGGTTTGTCGTCGAGGTGATCGATGACTTGGACCTTTCGGCCATGGTGAAGAGCTATCGGGGCACCGGTTCGGCTGGCTACCATCCGGCGTTGCTGCTCGGCCTCTTGGTTTATGGTTATGCGACGGGAGTGTTTTCGAGCCGCAAGCTGGAGCGCGCGACCTACGATTCGGTCGCATTCCGGTTCATTGCTGCCAACGATCATCCCGATCACGACACCATCGCGACGTTTCGGCGGCGCTTTCTCAAGGAGATTGAAGCGCTGTTCGTACGGGTGCTGGAACTGGCGCAGGAGATAGGGCTGCTCAAGCTCGGCACGGTGGCTCTCGACGGCACGAAAATCCACGCCAATGCCAGCCGGCACAGTGCGCTGTCCTATGAGCATGCCACCAGGATCGAGGCCCAATTGAAGGCGGAAGTGGCCGAACTGCTGGCGCGGGCGGAGGCTGCAGACCAGGCCGAAGCCGTGGTTGACGGCATGTCGATCCCGGAGGAATTGGCGCGCCGCGAGGAACGGTTGACGAAGCTTGCGGCGGCCCGCGCCAAACTTGAAGCAAGGGCCAAGCACCGCTTCGAGCAGGAGCTGGCTGAGCATCGCGCCAAACTTACGGCGCGGGAGGAGAAGGCGGCTGCGACCGGCAAGAAAGAAGGCGGACGCAAGCCGAGCCCTCCCGCCGAAGGGCCACGGCCCAAGGACCAGATCAACCTGACCGATGAGGATTCGCGGATCATGCCGGTGGCGGGCGGCGGGTTCGAGCAATGCTACAACGCGCAGGCGGTGGTGGCGGCCAGGAGCCTTCTGGTGATTGCCGCTGACGTAGTTCAGGCGCCCAACGACAAGCGGCAGATCGAGCCGATGCTGGAGAAGCTCGCCACTTTACCGGAACAACTCGGCCAACCCGACACGTTGCTGGCCGACAACGGCTATTTCAGCGAGGCGAATGTTGTGGCATGTGCCGCGGCCAACATCGCGCCGTTGATTGCGACCGGACGGCAGCCACATCATCCCTCCTGGCAGGAGCGATTTGCCGCCACGCCACCGGCGCCCGAACATCCCACTCCGCTCGAGGCCATAGCTTGGCGGCTGCGCACACCGCAAGGCAAAGAGCTCTATGCTGTGCGCAAGCAAACCCCGGAACCGGTATTCGGCATCATCAAATCGGTGATGGGATTCCGCCAATTCCTGCTGCGCGGGATTGACCGCGTTCTTGGCGAATGGAGCCTCGTCACCATGAGTTGGAACATCAAACGGATGCACGCGCTCAGCCGCGCCTGAGCGCTCTGAAGGCCTTATGAAACCCGTGCCAGAGCACTTACGACACCGCAGGCATCCGCTGATCGTCGCTGATCTCGCCGCAATACCGCTCAATCCAGCAGAAATCGATTCAAGTCCGACAGGCTGCTAGCGGGCTTGCACCTTCGATTTGGTCGAAATCGCCCTCGGTCTCCTCGATCCTGCCGGCCCGGAGTGAAGGCATTGTGTCCAAACGGATCGACGCGCCCTATCGATCCGGGCCTTGCTCAACCTGCGCAGACCCTCTCCAGATCGATCACCGCCCGGCGGTTTGCGCACTGGCCAATCGCCCCGCCGCCGGCCGAAACAAAGCAAATGGGCGACTTCGCCGGACAGGAATTTACGGTGAGGTCCCATTCATATGTGCCGGCGGCGCTTCCTGCTGCCGGCGGACCATGGCGCGGTAATGGCCGCTTTCCATGCGCAAGCGCTCGATCGGCAGCTTGATGGCTTCGAGCAAATCGGCGCCGAGCGCGCCCTGTGCCTTCGCTGCATGGCGACGCAAACGGTGGCCGCCACGTCGGTTTTCACAGAGCGTCCCAAAACGGCGGCAAACGGGAAGCATGCTTCGCATGTGACAGCACCGATGATCCGCAACCGCCATCTCGTCCGCGTCCCGCGAGCTGACGAAAATCGAAGTGGACGGCAAAGACAAAAAAAACCCCGGCGGGTTTAGGGTCCGTCCGCGAATTATCGCTGCAATGAGCGAGGGTTCCGGCTGATCGTATAATTGCATTCGCCATGGAAGTCATGACGGGTGAGGTTGACGGCTGCGATTTCGGCATCGGAGATGGCGATGGCTTTCGGGTAGCTATTGCGATCGAGTTCGCAGCGCACCGTGAGGCCGGCCCCGGTCGTGGTGGCAGCGATCAGTTGGACGATGACCTGATGGCTGATCAGCGGCTGTTTATTCTCGAGACACTCTGGCTAACATTCGTTGGGTTACTGATTTGCACAATTCGTCAATTGCGGCTGGCCAGGGGTCGTCGTCTGTCAAGGATGCGGTCGGTTTTAGACGACAGTTCTACAAGTTGGTGGACCTTTGTCGGAAAGGATGATGCTCGAGCTTGAACAGGTGCCGTCCGGGATGTGGTTGGAATTGGTGTGGCGCGCTCTCCGATCATATGAAGGTATCGTCTCAGGCGGCGAGGTCAATCGGCTGATCGATTGGTTTGGTGGCGAGCGTTTGCCAGCCGTCGACCTTGCGCATGTTGATCTGACCGGATGCAAGCAGCGCCCAGAACAACATGGCGGCGGTGTCTGCTGACGGCAGCACGGTCTGCGTCTTGATCCGCCGCTTGAACTCCTCGTGCAGCCGCTCGATCGCATTCGTGGTGCGCACGCTGCGCCATTGGGTCGGGGGCAGTCGCGTGAAGGCGAACAAGCGCTCACCCGCTTCCTCCAGGCTGTCGGCGACGGCGCGATGTTTGAGGCGCCACTTGCGAATGAAGGCCTTGCGGCGTGTCTCGATCTCTTCACGCGTCGGCGCGTAGATCACATCGGTGTAGTCGGCGGTGATTTCATCATGCAGACGTTTGGGCGCGTGCGCCAGCAGGTTTCTGTGCTTGTGGACGGTGCAGCGCTGCACGGGCACACCGGCCCAGACGGCAGCAATCGCCTTGTCGAGGCCCGGCGCGCCGTCGACGATGAGGAACTCCGGCCGCCGCAGTCCGCGCGTGATGAGATCGTCGAGGACGGTGCGCCACGCCTCGGCGCTCTCTCCTCCCATGCTTTTGATCGCGAGCAGCACCTTCTGGCCGTCCGCCCGCACGCCGAGGACGACGAGAAGCGAGATCGAGGTCGCTTTGCGGTCGAGCCGCACACGCACCACCGTGCCGTCGAGAATGAGCCGCACAATCGGCTCCTCGGCAAGCGAGCGGCCATTCCAGGCGTCCCAGTCGCTCTTCACCTTGCGCCACGTCCGGCTCACCGTGTCCTTGCCAACGGCGCCGCCAAACAGCGCCATCAGCGCACGCCGCACCCGGCGCGTATTGGTGCCAGAGAGGTACGTGCTCGCGATCAGCGCATCGGCGGCCAGCGTCCGGCGCTGATAGGCCCGCAGCGCCTGGCTCTTCCATTCCGTCGTCTTGCCTTCGGGCGTGTCCAGCCTGGCTCGCGGCACCTCGATCTCGATCGGTCCGAAGGTCCCGGTCAACGATCGCGTCCGGCTGCCGTGGCGGTGACCCGTCACGGCCGTTCTGCCTTCATCGGCGGCCTTCTTGCTTCGTTCGTAACGCGGCCGCGCCAGCGCATCGTCGAGTTCGCCGCGGATCAGCTCTTCGATGAACGCGCGTGCCCGCGCGCGGACCTCGCTCTCGATCGGATCGAACCAGCTGTCGAAAAGATCAACAGCCATCTCGGATGCAGGCTGTGAACAATCAGGCTTCGTGGTAACGCTCGTCATGGCGTGGTCTCCGGTCCGGCGCTTCAACGCCGGATGATTCGAGGTTGATCACCTCGGAGACTACGCCACCCTCATTTCCTACCAACCCCGCGACGGCACCCTTGAACACGCCGCTTCCGTGAGATTGCGGAGCTTATCCTGCGCGGCGTCAGAAATGAACGAATTACCGGTCGAGTATTCAAAGAAGTTAGGAGCTGGTGATAACCACCAGACGCCCGCATGCTAGGCCTCATCGTGCCAGCGGATCGTTTGGGTCGCCATCGCCGACATTTGATCGGATGGGTCGTGCGGGCGGATCGAACCGGGCGGCTCTGCGCACACCATCACATTGCGCCCGCTGAAGAAGCCACGATTGGCGCCACAACGAGCCGAGGCATGACGGAAAGTGCGGCGGTGACGCCGCGACAAGGGCGCCACACGCGCCCTGGGCGCGTCCTCGGCGCGCTTTCTGCCTTGCCGATCGCGGCAAATAGAGGCAAGTTACCGCCTCCATCTTCATGCGATGATCGGAGGAAGGTGTGATGCGTGCGTTTTTGGCGGCAACGGCAGCAGGTGTCATCGTCGTTGCCGCGACTACGTCCGGGGACGCACAATCCGCCCCGGAATGTCAGCAGCTTTGGATCTCGCGAAACCAGATCTATAAGAATCACGGCTACTGCTTCAAAACCAGGGCTGCCGCCGACTATTTCGGCAATGCAGGTTGTTCGATCATCGACCAGGACGCCGTGCCGATCTCAGGGCCCGAGCAGGCCTACATCAATCAGCTCATCGCGCGAGAAAGAGTGCTCCGGTGCGGGAGCGACCCTGGTCCGATCGTGCAGTCGTTCCCGACGCCCGTCCCGGCGGCACCCGTCGGGCCGACGGTTCCCGCCGTGCCAACGGCTCCGCCAAACACCAGTGACGCCTGCCGGCGGTTCCCGGGTCTTTGCTGATAGAGTGGGCTTCTTTTCAGGGAGGCGGCACATGCTCAAACGGCGCGAAGTGGTGCTCGGTGGTCTGCTCACCATTGGTTTTATGCCGAGGTGTGCGTGCGCCAAGATCGACACGCTCGGCTGCGTCATCACCGACCAACAGCTCGTCAGCATCGCCGGCATCCGGCCTCCGGTGTTCGGCTTCAATATCGACAAGGATGCGATCTTGAACGGTTCCGGCGACAAGGATTTCGACTTGGCGCTGGCAATCACGCTGGCCAAGATCAGCGAACTGTTCGACATCCTGCCGGGCTTTGCGTTCTTCAACGAGGACATGGGGCCCAACGCATTCGCCTCGCCATCAAAGCGGCTCCAGCGCGACGATGGCAGCGTCGTGTTCGGCAAGCTCATGCTGGCAGACCTGATGCGCTCCAAGGACAATCCGGAGCTCGGGGTCGCCGCGGTCTGCTCCCATGAGTTCGGGCACATCCTGCAGTACAAGTTGGGCCTGCAGCGCCAGCTTATCGGGCCCGACGGCCGCGTCATGAAGCTCGAGCTGCACGCCGACTATCTCGCGGGGTTCTTTGCCGGGATGCGTAAGAAGGAACGGCCCGATTTCCCCGCCGCCGTGTTCGCGCAGACGCAATACGAATTTGGCGACACCGAATATACCGACCCGATGCACCATGGCACGCCGGAACAGCGCGGCCAGGCGGTGGTCGCGGGGTTCGAGGCCTCGTATATGCAGGGGAAGAGCCTCTCCGTTGCGGTTCAGGAGGGGATCAAGTTCGTCGGCTCGATCTAAGGCCGGGCGCGCATTGCCTATGCGGAGCGTTGCAAATGGGGCGTCTTCAGTCTTCGACAGTGCTGGTCCTCGCCGGGTTGGTGCTGCTTAAATTGGCGGTGATCGCCGCGGAATCCTCCGATGAGGTCGCCGCGAAGTCATCGAATGAAGCGCTGGATCGCCTGGTTGCCGCCTATCCGGATGTGCTCGCGCGCCATGACGACGAACACCTCTATTGGCGCGACGGTACGGTCATGGCGGTTTCCGACGGGATCAAGGACAAATCGTTTGAGCAGCGTTTGAAGAACGCCTCAATCCTCGACCAAATGGCGCTGCCGTATCACGTCGGCCATCCCTCGGCGCCGCCCGCAGTGAACGACGACCCGGGGCGGTTCCGCAACGAGGCTTTCTTCCGCAAGCTCTACGGCGATTGCCGCAAAGGTGAGGTCGACCGGCAGATGGTGCCGCTTTCTTGGCTGCCGAAGACCTACGGCAAGACTGTGCGGGTGACGAAGGCACAGGGCGTTGCCGATCATCTCAAAGCGGTGTCGATCGAGCTCGATAAGTTGCCGCCGGCGATCAGCCGGGCGGCCTATCCAATCCTAGGGGTGCTGTCCTGCCGTCCGGTCGCCGATACCGGCAAGATGAGCATGCACGGCTACGGCGCCGCGATCGACCTCAACGACGATTTTTCTGACTACTGGCTGTGGCAGAAGAAGACTGACCCGATTCCCTACCGCAACCGGATGCCGCTCGAGATCGTGGACGTGTTCGAGCGGCACGGATTTATCTGGGGCGGCAAGTGGTATCACTACGATACCATGCACTTCGAGTATCGGCCGGAGCTGCTCGGCCAGTGACCCCGATAACCAGTGACCCCGATAAACGCTGACGCTCCACCGCTCTCTCAAAGCGAAGATATGAACATGTGGTCTGGTCAGGTCAATTTTCGATCCCGGCCCTCATTCCCGCACGTCGGGACTTCCTTCGCTGTGAATAGGCACCGAAGTGTGACCCCTCTCAATCGACCAGAGCGCGTTGACATCTCAGACAATTTAAGCCCTGCAGTGGGGTCCTGAACGGCGCCGATCAGGAGCCCACCCTTGATCCGATTTCCTAAGAGTCTGTCCGGAGAGTTTAGGCTGGATTGCAGAGCTTTCTAAGCATGAGGCGGATCGAGGCGAGGCGCAAGAAGGCGAGCGCCCTGCGATTGAGGCACTCCCAATCCTTGGCAAGGCGGCGGCAGCGATTGAGCCATGCGATGGTGCGTTCGACGATCCAGCGCTTGGACACGATCTGGAAACCGACCGCGGCATCGGAGCGTTTGACGATTTCAATCTCGAGCGAGGGCAGGATTTTCACCACGGCGTTGGCGAATTGCGGTCCTTGATAGCCGCCGTCGGCGAACAGCTTTTGCAAGAACGGGAACACGCCAAACAGGGTTGATAGGACCAGGACCCCGCCATCGCGATCCTGGATGTCGGCCGGATGAACGATGGCGTGGAGCAGCAGGCCTAATGTATCGACGAGAATGTGCCGCTTCTTGCCCTTGATCTTCTTGCCTGCATCGTATCCCGGCGGATCGATGCGGCGCCCCCTTTTTCAGCGCTTTTCACGCTCTGGCTGTCGATGATGGCGGCGGTTGGGCTTGCTTCGCGCTGCTCCTGCTCACGACACTGTTGATAGAGCGCGTGGTGGATCCGATCCAATGTGCCATCGTAGGTCCATAGATCAAAATAGTCGTAGACGGTGCTTTTCGGCGGCAGGTCCTTCGGAATCGCGCGCCACTGACAGCCGGTCGACAGAATGTACATCAGCCCGTTCACGATTTCGCGCAGGTTCACGGTGCGCTTGTCGCCCCCCGGCTTGCCGGGCGGAATCAAAGGTGCGACGAGATTCCATTCCTCGTCAGTCAGATCACTCGGGTAACGCAACTTGCTACGGTCGTAACGCGCGCGGTTCTGCGTCGTCCACATGGTGGTGATCCCCCGAATCAGGTCACCACCTCTTAAATCACAACAGATTCATCCGATTCAACTACTCTTCGGACAGACACTAAGAAATTTCAGCTCGGTATGTTGAAATCTGCGGGGGTCCCACTTCGGTGCCTTTTCACAGGCGCTTTCGCGAGGAGATCCGAGTCGGATTGGCGCGTGCAGAGTAAGCGGCAAGTTGTACGATCATCCATTGCGCGCACTTGTTGGACCGTTTTCGGATCATCGGTCGCATTTGTGCGGACATCTTGCTTTACAATCTACACCGACGCTCTCCTGGACGGTGCGCATCAGGGTTGGGCGAGGCGCTCTGCTGGGCTGCTTCAGGTAGTCTAAAAGGCACACCCGAGGCGATAGCTCAACGCGGGCTACTCGTCGCCATCCCGCCCATTGCGCCTTCTTGGTCGGCGCACTTGGTTTTTACGGCCCGGCCGGCACCAGTGGCGGCGGGCCGGGCGTGCGGTGTTAGGATGATCCGGGTATGGGCGCTGGCCCGTCAAAACACGGTGCATGTGTCAGGTCGCGGTCGGCCGCTCGCCCCCGGCCGGACGCGGCGCTCCCGGTGAGAGTTGCGGAGGCGCCATTGAGGACAGGACCGGCCCGAAGCTTGTAGCTGCCCTTGAAAAGCCGCGCAAACATCGGCCCACCGCTCTTCATCAACCGCGTTCAGGTCGGCGGCGATACGTTCAGCATATCGTAGCCGCTCGCGCGCATGCGTTCCCATAAACGCCTTGGTCTCGCGGCAACTGAAGCGCGATCTCCTAAAAAGAGATGGCGCGCACAATTTGCTACAATAGCCTCTTCACGGAGGCTATTTTTTTGTATATATGCCAGCCACCTTACACTTAGAAGGGAGGTTTCGTAATGGCCGAAAGATCAGCGATCCAGCGCATTAAGGAGCTGGATGAGGAACGGGCAGAGATTTTTGATAAAGCCAAGGAAGAGGCGCTTGAGAAGGCCAAGGAAGCCGTGGAAATGCTCAACTCGCTGGGTCTCGAATACCGGCTGGTGAATGGCGTTCAAGAAACTCGCACGACTAAAGCGCCAGACAGAGCAGTCGGCAACAAGGGAGCGGTAAGGGACGCACCGTGTTCAGTCTGCGGCTTCAAGACCTCTCCGCCCCATGATGCCCGTGCGCACCGCGGGCAAAAGAAGAAGAAGGCATTTACCGCGGCCGAATTGAGCGACAAGGGGTTTACCAAGGTTTGATACAACGGAGGGGTGAAGCGAACCGCACTTAAGCGCAAGACACCCCTCAAACGCTCCTTTCTTTCAAAGGCAAGCCGTCGTCACTGCACGGCGCGACTTCGCGGGGTCGGAGGCTCAATCCTCAAGCAAGGAATCCAGAACCTCGTGCGTGACATCGTCATCGCGCGCGATGGGGGCTGTCTCCTGCTCGTGGTCTTCGACTTTTCCGGATGCAACGGCTACGCAAAGGAAGGCCAGTTAATCCTACAGGGCGATCACCTCATTATGCGCGCCAACAGCGCTACCTTATCCGGACACGCGGCTCATTATGTGCCTTTGCCAGGAACATCCCGGCTGGAAATCGCTCAGGGTACCCCTTAGAGTCTGTCCGGAGAGTTTAGGCTGGATTGCATAGCGTAGCAGATTGCAGCTGTCAGCGTTCGTTTCGTGGACTGTCACTCCAGCCTCCATTCTCCTCAAAGCACGGCAGGTCTCGTGCCCCATACCGGAAAATCACGATACTTAGTGAGCCAAGGCGTGTTGCTTGGCGGCGCTTGGCCGAAACGATCGGCGGCGAACGGCAAAGCGGGTCGGCCGGTGTCGATGCCCTTCTTGGTCCCGATCGCGGAGCGGGCGGCGGGTCCGGCACCGATGATCGCAGACCGACGCGAAGCCGAATGGATCACCAAGGTTTTTTCGGCCTGGAACTCAACCAAACGGCGGAAGCGCCGACGCCCGGAGTGACCGAGTGCGCCCTGATTTAACGATCGCTCAATGAACCCCGGGGCACCGCATGGCCGCCCGTTCAATTCGTTCACGGAGAACGGACCGGAACGCCGGCGGATCAGCGGATGATGCCGGGGCGGGATTGCTGTTTTCCGTTATCACGCGGCCTATACAGGAATCCGAAAACTCAGAGGAATGCTCCAGAAGCGAAGCGAGGTCATGGGCATTGCGGCGGGCGAAAGAATTGTCGCTCGGAGAAGAGGATGCGGCGAAGTTGAGAACCATCGCGCCCAATCGCGACCGTTCACGCATTGTGCCAGGAGTACTCCAGGCCAAGACCCTCTTATATATGCTTCATGCATTCGACTCGCCTCGAGCGCTCAAATGGAGACCCCGCCGCTCCACCGCCGCACCCTTCAGCTTGGAGGCCGTTCCGCCACCCAGCCTTCACGGTGATTTGGACTGCGAGCCTCGCCGCCAATATCGGCACCTGGATGTATACGGCCGCGTCGAGCTGGCTAATGACCAGCCTCAATCCAGATCCGCTGATCGTCTCGCTCGTGCAGGTCGCTGCCAGCCTGCCGATGTTCCTGCTCGCCATACCGGCGGGGGCCCTTGCCGACATCATCGACCGGCGGCGCTTCCTGATTATCGGCGAGGCCGCCAATACGGCGATCGCCGCCGTCTTTGCAGTGCTCATCTCGCTCAATCTCGTGACCGCGGCCCTCTTACTCCTATTCACGGTTCTGATCAGCGCGTTCGGGGCGTTCACGGCGCCCACCTGGCAGGCGGTGACCCCGCAGCTCGTGCCCAAGCAGGACCTGCCTGCCGCGACCGCGGCGAACAGCATCGGCTTCAATCTTAGCCGCGCGATCGGACCGGCGCTCGGAGGCGCGTTTGCGGCCGCATTCGGCATCGCTTCGCCATTCTGGATCAATGCGGCAAGCAATCTCGGTATCAACGCCGGATTGATATGGTGGCATCCACCACGTCAGCGCATCACGCGCTTACCGGCCGAGCGGTTCGCGCGCGCGATCCTCGCGGGATTACGCTACGCGCGGAATAATCTGTTCCTGCGCGCGACGCTGGTGCGAGCGATCGCGTTTTTTCTCTTCGCCAGCGCTTATTGGGCGCTACTGCCGCTGGTGGCGCGCGACCAGATCGCGGCGCCCCGGGATTTATGGCTTTTTGGTCGGCGCGATCGGGGCGGGCGCAATCGCGGGCGTCTTTGTGCTTCCCCGCGCCATCGCGACACTCGGTCCCGATCGCCTGATCGCGGCCGGCGCGCTCGGCACCGCTCTTGCGCTGGTGCTGTTCGGCTTGGCGCACAATACTCCGACCGCGCTTGTCGCGAGCCTGCTTGCGGGCGCCGCATGGATCGTGGTCCTGTCGAGCCTCAATGTGTCGGCCCAGATGGCGCTGTCCGATTGGGTGCGCGCGCGCGGGCTTGCGATCTTCATGACAGTCTATTTTGGCGCGCACACGGCAGGCAGCGCGCTGTGGGGGCAAGTCGCTGCGGTGTGGGGCCTGCCGCTCGCCCATTTCATCGCCGCCGCTGGCGCGGTCAACCGCTGAACGCAATACGTAACGTGGCTACGGAACCCGCGATGGCGAGCGCGAAGCAGCCAAGACGCACCGCGATCACCGCCGCGAATTTGACCCCGGAGTGAATGTAGTCCTCGATCACGACCTGCAGACCGAGCGCGGTGTGGTGGAATAAGGCGATCAGGAGCAGGATCATCAAAGTGGCGACGAGAGGTGCCCTCAGCCACGCAACGAATGTGGTGTAATCGCTGCCGGTATGCACGATGATCGAGGCCGCGAACCACAGCGTTAGGGGGATGAGGGCGACCGCTGAAACGCGCTCCGCCCACCAAGGTCCGACCCCTTCCCTAGCCGAGCCCAGGCCAATCGCGCGAGCGAGCGGCGAGCGCATGTTTCGACGGTCCACCGCGCTATCCCTTCATCAAGAAGCTAATGACCCAGGCTGCCAATGTCAGGGCGATGCTCGCCGCCACCACCAACCACCCCGAAATGTAGATCGACCGGAGTTCAAATCCGTGCACGGTGTCCCAAACCAGATGCCGGATGCCGCCGCAAAGGTGCAGGAAAAAGGCGAAGGTGGTCCCGAAAAGCACGGCCTGGCCGATCCAGGATGCGATAGCGCCCTGCACCACGCCATAGGCGTGCGGTCCTGCCGAAGCCGTCACAAGCCAAATGACCAACGCAACGGCGCCGCCACTCACGGCGATGCCCGTGATCCGGTTGAGAATAGATAAGACCGACGTCAGCTGCGGCCGATAAATTTGAACATTCGGCGAAAGCGGTCTCGATCGTTTTGCCGTATGGATTGACAACTCGATTTCTCCTTTCGCAATTAGCTTCGACGCTCGATCACTGCCTTCTTAATCTCGGCGATGGCTTTTCCGGGATTCAGTCCCTTCGGACAGGTCCGGGTGCAATTGAGAATGGTGTGGCACCGATAGAGCCGGAAAGGGTCTTCAAGATTGTCGAGCCGCTCGCCCGCCCCCTCGTCTCGGCTGTCTGCCAGCCATCGCCAAGCTTGCAGAAGCACAGCGGGGCCGAGAAAGCGGTCGCCGTTCCACCAATGACTCGGACACCCTGACGTGCAGCAGAAGCAGAGGATACATTCGTAGTAGCCATCGAGCTTGCTGCGTTCCTGATGCGACTGAAGCCGCTCCCGTTCGGGCGCGGCAGTCTTGGATTTGAGCCAAGGCTCGATCGCCGCATATTGCGCGAAGAGATGCGTGAGATCGGGGACGAGATCCTTGATAATCTCCATGTTCGCCAGCGGATAGATCGTCGCCGGCGACGCTAAATCAGAAATGAACCGCGTGCAGGCGAGCCAATTCACGCCGTCTATGTTCATCGAGCAGGAACCGCAGACACCCTCACGGCATGAGCGGCGGAAGGTAAGTGTCGAATCCACCTTATTCTTAATCCAGAAGAGGGCATCGAGGACCATTGGTCCGCAATCATCGAGATCGACTTGGAAGGTATCAAGACGCGGGTTGTCTCCAGAATCCGGATCGTAACGATATATCTCGAAGGTCTGGACGCGCGTTGCGCGAGCCGGGGCTGGCCATGTCTTACCGCACTCGATGCGCAATTCCGAACTCACACCGAAATTCCTCGGGATAGGAAACCGCTTGAGCAGCGTTGCGCGTGGGACTTGGTCTGATGATTCAATGATCATGGTGCGCCTCTGCGGTTTCTCAATCACTATATTCTTTACCATAGACCCACCGCTGTTAGGATGGAAAACCTTGAGTAGCTCCTGGCCGGCCGCCTCCTTCCTCGTGTTTAAGGAGTTCTCTCCATGCCTGACGAAAAATCCGACGCCTTAAGCTCTTCGCAACAGCGTCAAAGCGCGCTTTCGCGGTGGGACAACGAAGGCGGCGCAGGACCGTACGGCTCTCAGAAACACGCCGTCGAACTGACCGAGATTCCGCCACTGACGAACGCCGAACTGGTGCAGTTACGTATTCGCGTGATCGCGCTGGAGAACTTGGTGATCATGTTGCTTGCCGAAGGATCGGACAAGCAACGGGAACTTGCTCGCGAAATGGCGACCTACATCTCTCCGAGGTCAGGTTTTACTCAGCACCCTCTGACAATTCAGGCAGCGGCCCATATGAACGATCTCGTCGATCGAGCCATTCATTACCGAAGTGTGACACCTCCATGAGCGTGCACACCGCGCCGTCATCGAAAATGCCATACAAGTGCACTCCGATCTTCGATGAAACGACGCTGCCTGCGGGGCTGCGTCCGGAACACCGCACCAAGGCCGGCGTGTGGGGCGTCATTCGGGTGCTTGAAGGGCGACTGCGCTATCAGGTGCTCGAACCAAATTCCGAAGTGATCCTGGAGCCCGGTTATCCCGGTCTCCTGCTGCCGGACCAACCCCATCTCGTCGAACCGCTCGGCCCGATGCGAATGCAGGTCGAATTCTACAATCGGCTGCCTGATCTTTAGCGCTAGCCCGCGGAACGCCGCCCGGCGGTAATCTACCCCGGCGCCCCAACTGCCGGATAGACGAGCACATCGCCGTGCGCCGCCGCCGCTTTGGTCAGCGTCGCTGGCTCGACGCGCTCATATCCCATCAAATGAAAGACACTCCTACCATCATGAAGGAGGTAATCGGCGACGATCCGTCGGTGGCAGCGCCACCAGACCGCTTCCGAACACATGATCGCACACCGCCGGGTCTGGCTCACCTTTAGCAGACGCGCCAGGCCAAGGTGAAACTCACCGGACAGCGCGTAGTCGGCATAATTATGAAAGCTCTGATTGATCCAGAAGCCGTTGACCTCGGGCGGAACGATCTTCGACTTTCTCCTCAACCCGCCGAGCTCGGGAATCTGCATATGGCCGATCTGCCAGGCGGCCAGCGCCTCCGGCAACGCATCGAGATTGAATTGGGGATTGGTCCGGGATCGCGGCACGCTGCGGATATCGACGACCAGTTCGACCGGACCCTTGTTCAGCAGTTCCACAAACTCCGGAATAGTTCGCGTGGAATGGCCAACCGTATAAACGGCAGGACGTTCGGACGTGTATTGTGGGCTTGATGCCATTAAAGCTCCGCGGCTGAACGCATCTGCTTGTCCAGCATGACTATCGGGAGGCGCCGCCCTAATGTAGTCCGTCGAGACACGGCGAGTCTCTCGATCAAGTCCGCCTTGGCGTTGATTGCCGAGGGCCAGAAGAAGGTCGCTCGAGGCCTGAACCACGAGGAAAACCCAATGACTGAACGGTACAAGATTGGAGATCGAGTTCAGTTGGAACTCGGAGGCCGGGCGCGTCAGCGGCACGATCATTCGGGTCCACACGCAGGACTTCAACTATAAGGGCCACACTCACCACGCGAGCCTCGACTCCCCGCAATATGAGATCAAAAGCGACAAAACCGATCATATTGCCGCTCACAAGGGCTCGGCACTTACCAAGCGGAGCGACTGACCAAATCCAACAGCTCCGGCGACCAAAGGGAGCGAGCAGCCGATGAGCGAGAGTCCTGTAAAGGCGATGACGCTCGAACCGCTGGAAGGGGCGCTTACCGGCGCCGACGATCGTGTTCTCCTGAACAACTGGTTGCCGCCCCAGGTTGGCGTGGTGCCCAAGATTAGGATTGGCCGGCGTTGGATAAACGTGCTGTGGGCTTTACCACTCGGTTTTGTGCTTGGCGTCACCGGCGTCGCCGTAGCACAGGGATTGCGTGAGTTGCCGACGGTACAGGATTTCCTTATGCGGTACCCGGGCGTCCCGCCGTCCGCTCTGACCGTCAACGCTGGTTTTCCTGCATGGCTGCGGGTGCAACATTTCCTGAACCTTCTCTTCATGGCGTTCATCATCCGCGCCGGTATCCAAGTCCTTGCCGACCACCCGCGGCTCTATTGGAAACGCGACTGCACGCCGGGCACCGAGTGGTTCCGCTTCCAAAAGGCCGTTCCAAATGGGCGCATATGGACTGCCAAGGACGACTCGGTGACCGTGCCGGGCTGGCTGGGCATCCCTGGCATTCGGCACTCCATCGGGCTTGCTCGCTGGTGGCATTTCTCATTCGGCCTGCTGTGGATCGTCAACGGGATCGTCGTTTACGCGCTGCTGTTCTGGACCGGTCAGTGGCAGCGGCTTGTGCCGACAACGTGGGAGGTGTTCCCGAACGCGGTCTCCACGGCGTTGCAGTACCTGTCGCTTACTTTCCCTGTTGACGAAAGCTGGACCCGCTACAACAGTCTTCAGCAGCTCGCCTACTTCATCACCATATTTATGGCCGCACCCGTGTCCATCTTCACCGGCTTCATGCAGGGTCCTGCGATCTCAAATCGTCTTGGTTTGCTTGGCAAGATCTTGAACCGCCAGCGGGCGCGTTCAATCCACTTCATCGCGATGTGCTGGTTTTTGTTCTTCATCTTGATCCACGTGACTTTGGTGTTCATCACCGGAGCGCGCGTGAACCTGAACATGATGTTCGCGGGGGTGCACGACAATTCCTGGAACGGATTTGCTATTTTCGTCCCGGCAATGGCGCTAGTGGTCGTGACCTGGTGGCTGGCGTCGCCATTCACCATCCGGCATGCGCGCCTCGTTCAGAAGGTCGGCGCAATCATGATGTGGCCGTTCAACGCCCTAACCGAGTGGTGGGACCCGAACAGCCAACTGGCGGAGAAGGACATTTCACCATATTTCTGGCCGAATGGCACCATGCCCAGGTCGAACGAGTTCGACGCTTTGGTAGCCGACGGATTTAGGGGTTTCATTCTGCGTGTCGGTGGCTTGGTCGAAACGCCCAAAGAATTTTCTTACGCCGAGCTGAAAGCCATGCCGAAGCAGGAGCAGATCACGACCCATTTTTGTATTCAGGGATGGTCCGGCGTTGCAAAATGGAGCGGTGTCCCCATGCGTCACATCGTCGAATTGGTGCGCCCTACGGGGGAGGCCCGTTACGCTGTTTTCTACTCATTTGCCGACGGCGGCGAGGGCGGGCGTTACTATGACGTGCATAGAATATCCAATATGCGCCATAAACTGACCATCCTCGCCTATGAGATGAACGGGGCGCCAGTCAGTGTTTTGCACGGCGCACCACTACGGCTGCGCTGCGAAAATGAACTCGGGTTTAAGATGGTGAAATGGATCGCCGCGATCGAGTTCGTTCATGATTTTGCAGGCCTTGGCGCTGGTCAAGGCGGATATAACGAAGATCATGAATTCTACGGTTACCGGATGCCGATCTGAGTATTCCGCCAGAGGTTGCGCGCACTGATTTAGCCCGGATTATGCATGATGAGGGGCGTTCTTCCACGTTTGTTGGCGAATCGCATGCTTTCGCTCCGAGTGGCTGGCTCGGTTTTGGAGCAACTCACGGTGCGACGCGCTGGTGTTGATCTGCCGTGAGCGGCGGCGACGGCGGGCATCGCGCCCGGTGGCTCATGGACCGGACGGCATCAGGCCGAGCGCGACGGTGCGAAACAGCGCGCGCTGAGGGCAACTCGTCGGCAATTGAATGCGAATACGCGCGATATGTTCGATCACCCGGGCGCCGATTTTGATCAGACGCTCGCGGATGGTGGCAAACTCGGCGGTCGCCAGCGGGTCTGTTTGCGGAATTGCGGAGCGCACGGCGTGCATCAGCCAGAACGCGGCGGTGTGCAGAACGAGCCGCACCTGGTTGGCGGTCGCGCTGTGACACGACATGCGATCGGACGCCAGCTGCGCCTTGTGCAGCTTGATCAGGTTTTCCATCTGCCCGCGCTGGCAGTAGACATTCTCGTAGAGATGCCGCGCCGAGCCCTTGAGCGAGGTGACGACGTAGCGGATGTCGACCTCCTGGCGCATGCCGGTTGAGGTGACCGCCTCGCCGGTGTCAGGCTGCAGCGAGCACTCGAACCGCGCCACCACTTTGCGCGGCCGTGTCCAGCTGCCGGCCTGATAGATGAAGCTTGCATAGGAGCGCAGCTTGGTGTGGCTGCTCTTGGCATGGTGGAAGCGCAGATTGTCGGCGGTCTCGGCGCCCAGCGCATCAAGCGCGGCGTTGCCGGAAAGGCCGAAAATATAGTCGGCGCCGTTCTCCTCCGCCCATTCCATGGCTTCGACGCGCCCATAATGACTGTCACCGCGCCACACCATGCGGGTGTTCGGCCAATACTGCCTCAGGTGCTTCGTCACATGCTTGATGACGGTGCACACCTCGGTGCCCTTCGGGGTTCGCGCCGGCCGTAGAATCGCGGCGACCGGTGCGCCGCTCGCCACATGATAGATGTGCATTGACGCAAAGCCGCGTTCGTCCTGATGCGCGTTCCAGAACGCCAGTTGCTGGCCGCCATGCGCTGCGCAGAACGTGTCGTCGATGTCGAGTATCGCCTGCTTGCCCGGCTTCACCGTCGCGCCGACCTGGTCGATGAGGGCTGCGCAGATCCGCGCCGCTTCGCTCTTTGACGGCGTATTCTCCAGGCGGCTGATCGTCGATTGCGAGGCGAGGGCCGCACCGCTGTCCGGACAGCGCCCGACCGCGACCTTCATCAACGGATCATGGCGCAGGCGGTCGAGGTCGATCGCATCCTCGTGACCGCAAGCGATCGCCGCGGTACGCGCCATGACCATCTCAAACATCGCGTGGCGGATGCGATCGCCATCGCGTCGATCCGGCATCGCCTCCGCCAGCCGTCGGCAAACACCAAGCCTGCGCTCCGCCTCACGCAGCAACAGCAGTCCGGCATCGGAAGATTGATTGCCGCCGGAAAAATCGACTGTGAGTTTCCTGCGGCGGACCGCTGGCAGGTCGAAGGGAAGCAGCGTATCGTCAGTCATGGCGGCTGTGGCGCAGGGTTGATAAGCAAGGCAACTTGTCGGAACAACAACTTGTCTAAGTGAATCGGCCGTTCCTGCCACAGTCGCCGCAAAACTTTCAGCCCTCAGTAGAGTCGAGGAGAGGCGCGGTGGCTTGAGGCATGGCCAATCGCTCCGTTTCCCCTCCCCGCTCGTCAAACCGGACGTGCGGAGCTACCGCATCCGGCTTTCCGACTGGCTTCATCGCAGGGCACACGTCGGCGGCCCAAAGTGCACGCGTCTCAGGCGAAGCACTCCGAGTCCTCCAAAGACTTGGTCGTCGGAGAATTTGCGGGTGCCGCGTCCTTGTACCTTGTGCCGTCTGGTAAGGAAGTGTCGAACGCGATCATAGACGTGATTGTCGATCGCCCGGTAGGCTTGCAGCCGAGTCCCGAAGCTGAAGTATGCAGACCATCCGCGCAGGAGGGCGTTGAGGCGGTCGCATACCGTGTTCCAGGACCCGGTGTTGCCAGGTACCAGGAGTTCTCCGATCTTAGTCTTGATGCGTTGTACGCTCTTCTTGGATGGGCTCGCGCCCAAGTACCAGTGGCCATCCTTGCGGTAATAATGCGAGCCAAACGAATAGCCAAGGAAGGTGAAGCTTGCGGTCCGAGCGTCCTTCAGTGAGGTTTTAGCCTCATTGAGCGTCAATCCGAGCTTTGTCATCACGGCCTTTGTCCACGCCAGTGCCTCGGTCGCGTGCCCGCGACTAAGGATGACGAAGTCATCGGCGTAAGAGACGACATATGCCCGGAATGCCGCTTGACGTCCGGTCAACCGCCAGTGCTTGAGAAAGCGATTCATGTATATGTTGGCAAGCATCGGACTCGCGACCCCACCCTGGGGCGTGCCGCGAGTGCTGCGCTTGCCGCCCGTCATGCGTCGCTTCCCATCACTGCTCCGTTCCTCGACCGGCGCCTTCAGCCACATCTTGATCAGACGCAATACATACCGATCAACGATGCGTCGGGCTAACGATGTCAGAAGGGCGGAGTGTGGAATGCTGTCGAAGGAAGTTACCACACACTACCCACCTCCACGACCTTGCGCGTTCAGTAACGATCCTGCGTGAGCGGCATCCGTTTGAGGGCCGCTCCTTGGCGGTGATGTCCGCCATCAAGCGCCGCGGCACGCTGTTGTTGCTGGTGGTTCTGCCTGATGGCAGTCGGGCGCTCATTCCTGCCAGTTGGACGGACTGGGCTGGGACTGTCGAGGATGATTTGTCCTCGCGGTCTGAACATCGCAATTCCTGCCTTGCATCGCTGGCTGATTTGCTCGACGCAAGAGGGATCGTGGACGCTCTTCTCGGTCGCTGCCTGATTCCACAGCAAATGCCGGCGGCCGATGAGGAGAGTTGCGATGCAACTGACCCTGGCCTTTCTCGAAATCACCAACGCCGACACCATCGCCGCCGAGCCGGGAACTGCGCGATGCGGAAGCACGCGCCGAGGCGCTCGACATTCTCGCACGCCTCATCGCACAAACCGGTCAGCCGACCGCCCAGGCGGAGGCAACCGATGAGTGACACCACAAAGATCAGCACTTCGCATTTGAGCCGGGCAGCTTACGTTTATCTTCGCCAATCCTCCCCTGCCCAGGTCGAGCACAATCGCAAATCCACGCAACGTCAGTATGCTCTGGTCACCAAGGCATCCACGCTCGGCTGGCCGGCGCAGCAGATCGTCGTGATCGACGAAGACCTCGGCCTATCCGGCGCCGGCATCGTCGAGCGCAGCGGCTTCGCCCGTCTCACCGCAGAAGTCGCGCTCGGACATGTTGGCATCGTGCTCGGCCTCGAAGTGTCCCGCCTCGCGCGCAACAATGCCGATTGGTACCGCCTGCTCGATCTGTGCGGTCTCACCGACACGCTCATCGGCGATGCCGACGGCATCTATCATCCGGCGATGTTCAATGATCGTTTGCTGCTTGGCCTCAAGGGCACCATGAGCGAAGCCGAGCTGCATGTCCTGCGCGCCCGCCTCAACGGCGGGATTCGCAACAAGGCCGCTCGCGGCGAACTGCGTCGCGGCCTTCCCGTCGGCTTCGTCTGGGGTGAGAAAGATGGTGAAGTGCGGTTCCATCCCGACGAAGCCGTCTGCACCGCCATCCGCACTGTTTTTGCCAAATTCAACGAGCTCGGATCGGTCCGCCGCGTCTGGCTGTGGTTGCGCAGCGAGGGCCTGTCATTTCCGCTCCAGGTCCACTACGGCAGCAGTATCCGTTGGATTGTCAATCGGCAGCTAATCGGGACCCCTCGTATTGCCTCAGGACGGAATGTTACCCCGGCTGGTAGTGCGCTAAGGCTGGCTGTGCCGAAGGGCCTGTGGGCGAAGCGGAGTGCCCATTACACGCAGCGCCGCCCACAGGCCCGTGTTGATTGTCGTGGTAGGTCATTGCTTGAGTTGTGGTGGCGGCAACGACCATCCTGGCCGCCTTGTTTCGCAGCGACCGAAGCAGACGCTGTACCGTTGAATGCTGCTTCTCATTGAAAGTTGCGGCATCCATCTCGGCGAGCCGGCGGACAATGGCGAGCGCGGTGACGTGAGGCTCGGCTGCGAGCCACGTTTCGATCCTCGCTAGATACGGATCGAGCTTCGAAGGCATGCGGATTCGCTTCTTGTAAGACCGCTTGCCAATGCGATGCGTCGCACGCACTTCGCCTGCTTTGGTGACGCTACCGAGGGATCGGACGAAAGTGAGCGGATCGACCGGGGATGCGGCAGCTGTGGCGAAACCGCGATTGCCAATACGCTCGCCGAGTTGTTGCTGCGCCGCGCGGATGTCCGCGAGCAACGCCACCGGATCGAGACCGCGATAGGTCTCACGCAGCCAACTCTTGATTGCCTCGGACAGCTTCGGATGCGCCAGTGCGCGCTCATACGGTGTCGCCGGCGCGTGATAGCGCTTAATGACTTTCGCGCCATCCCGCCGCTTCTCCTTGAGCTTGAAGGGGGGTTGAAAGAAGTTCACGTGCAGGCGAGCCGCTGCATAAAGACGCGCCATAATTCCGGCGGTCTCAATGCCGTCGAAACGGCCGTAGCCGACAAGCCGGCGCACGACGGCGCCGTTTTTCTGCTCCACGAACGCTTGGTCGTTCTTTTTGTAGGCGCGGGAGCGCGTCACCTCCATCTTCTGGGCACGGCACCACGGCACGACGATGTCATTCATGAACGCGCTATCGTTGTCGAAATCGGCGCCGCGGATCAGCCACGGAAACCGGCTCTGAGCCCGCATCATCGCCTCAACAACGAGGCTGCCGCTACGAGCGACCAAGGGGAAGCATTCCGTCCAGCCCGTGGCGACATCGACCATCGTCAGTGTCTGAATGAACCAACCGGCGACGCTTGTGCCGCCATGCGCCACCATGTCGATCTCGCAGAAGCCCGGCGACGGGTCCGGCCAGTCGTTGAAGGTGCGGATCGGAACCTCACGCCGGATCGCAGAGTAGAAGCCGACGCGACGCCGGCGTCCGCCCGCTGCCGAGATCTTCACGTCGACAAGCATCCGGTCGATCGTTGCCGCGCTCATCGACAGCATCAGCGCGGGATCGTCCGGATTCAGTTCCAGCCGGCCATGTCGCTCAAGCGCTGGCAGCAGAACTGGGATCATCACCTTGAGCCGCTTGCCGCAAACCCGATCTGAGGCCTCCCACAGCACGGTCAGCGTGTCGCGGAGGCCGCCGTACTTGCGTCTTCGAGTATGCTGCGGTGTGACTTTGCTCGCGTTTGCCACTTCGGTTGCCGAACTCGGCTTGCCCTCGGCGGCCCTGGCGATGCAGCCGGACAAAGCACGTACTGCATGCTTGCGATGCCAGCCCGTCGTCGCCGTTATTAATCAGTACATAAGTATGTAGACGTTCAAGCGGCGTATTTGAGAGAGGGCTTCTGAAAGAACGATTGGATTTTTGCGGGACTGCGCTGCAAAGAGAGCATGGATGATTTCACCTTGTCCTTGAAATCATCAAAGCTGGTGATGGACGTGCGGCCAACCGTATCGGCTTTGAGATGCTTCCAGACTAGTTCGTCGGGATTTGTATCCGGCGAATAGGGCGGAAGGTAAAATAGCCGAAGACGGCCGCCGAAACTCGCAACGAATGCCTTGGTCTTCTTCGCGACATGGGCAGGTCCGCGGTCAACGATGAGAAAGATTCTGTTCTTGCAGCCGACTATCAATCGCCGGACAAACTCGATGAAAACCTCGGCATTGACGCCGCCTTTTTCCTTGATCATGAACCGCATATGGCCGCGCGAAGTAATCGCGGAGATGAAACTCATGCGGTAACGTGCCCCCATACTGGACACAACTGGGGTCTCTCCCTTCTTGCCCCAGGTGCGACCGGCATGATGATCCGAGCGCATATGCGCCGCGTCGCCAAAATAAATGTCGGCTTTTTCGCGCTGCGCAAGCACTCTGATCTTCGGGTACTCCTGCTTGAGCCATTGCTGCACCAGCGCATCGTCCCGTTCCAACGCCCGATGCAGCGGCTTCTGGCAGGTAATCCCGAGTTGCGCCAGGAGGCGTCCAACCGAGACCAAGCTCAAAGAAATATCAAATCTATCCTTGATCAGTTTTGCCACCATTTCGCGCGTCCATAACGCAAACTCAAACTTGAGCTGTAGTGGGTTCCTTTGTGTCACCGTATCGTAAATCCATCTCAGTTTCCTATCGTCAAGTTTCGGCGGGCGGCCGAACAGCGGCTTTGCTTTCAAGGCACCCCAGCCCCCACGCCGGTACTGCGCCAGCCAGCCGTAAACCGTCGAACAATTCACGCCAAGAACGCGTGCTACAAGTTCAGGACTTTCGCCATCCTGAACACTGCGCACCGCACGCTCGCGCATCTGTTGCAGTGTGGCGTGATCCAGTCGCCGCGCATCGCTCGCCTTCATGACGTTGGTGAGTTCAAATTCGCCCTCCTCGTGTCAAGGCAGTCTATTTACTTATGAACTGATTAATAGCTCATCGAGAATGCGCCCTTTCTGCCCCCGTCCGGCAGTTCGGTAACGTTCCGATACCGCCGCTAAAACTTCGCGCCGCGCGCCCATGCTGATCTTCCTCGCCATCCCGGCCACCGAACTGATTCGATGGCACTGGCCCAGTCACGACGAGGAAGTTGTCCGGTAACATTTTTGATGAGGCAATGCGCCCCTTATCGGCATCCAAAAGGGACCCCTTTGAGTGACGATTCCGGACGGTAGCGCGCGCGCCGTCGGAGCTGGTCGGGGTTGCGGAGACGGCGCGAGCGCGGGTTGGTTGATCGTCAGTTCGGCTTTTGAAGCGCCAACTGTCGTTTCCGGTTTCGACGATATCGCAGTGATGTGTCAGACGATCGAGCATTGCGGTCGTCATCTTGGCATCGGTGAAGACGGTCGGCCATTCGCCGAAGGCGAGATTGGTGGTGACGATGATCGAGGTGCGCTCGTAGAGCCGGCTGATGAGATGGAACAGGAGTTGGCCGCCGGCCTGAGCGAAAGGCAGATAGCCGAGCTCATCGAGAATGACGAAGTCCATGCGGGTCAATTGATCGGCAATCCGGCCCTGGCGGGCGTTGCGAGTTTCGGCCTCGAGCCGGTTGACGAGATCGACGACATTATAGAACCGGCCACGAGCGCCCGACCGAATGCAGCTTCGGCCAATGGCGATGGCGACATGTGTTTTGCCGGTGCCGGTCCCGCCAATCAGAACAGCATTGCGCTGCTGGGCAAGGAATCCGCCGCTGGCGAGATCGCGCACCAGAGTCTCGTTAATTGGGGTACCGCCGAACTGGAAGTTGTCGAGATCCTTGGCGAGCGGCAGCTTGGCAATGGTGAGCTGGTATTTGATCGAGCGTGCCTGCTTCTCATTGATCTCGGCGGTGAGCAGATCGCCGATTATGCGCTGCGGCTCGCGCTGGCGTTTGACCGCGGTCGCCATGATCTCATCGAAAGCGGCCTTCATGCCGTAGAGCTGAAGCTCACCCATGAGGTCGAACAGTTCGGATCGTTCCATCAGTTAATACTCCTGAGGTTGTCATAGCGGGCACAATCGGCGACCGGCGCATGGCGCAATGTCAGCGCGGCCGGCGTGAAGATGGTGGGAGGCGGATCAGGATTGCGCCGGCGGGCCAGAATATTGAGAACGACATCGGCGGAATGGACACCTTGAATGCTCGCTTCGGCACACGCTGCCTCGACCGCCGGCAGTCCGTCGGTGATCACCGCGGTGAGGATGTCGACCATTTGCCGATTGCCATCGTCGGCACCGGCGAGCTTGCGTCGGATGCGCTCCATCGCGGCCGGCAGCACCCAATCCTTGAAGGGGGCGCCGTTGCGCAAGGCACCGGGTTTACGAGCGAGCACTGGCACGTAATGCCAAGGATCGTAGATCGTTTCACCCCGACCGCACGTGCGGGGATGCTCGCCGACGATCCGGCCGTCCTGGCGGATCACGATGCGATCCGCATAAGCCTGAACCTCGACCGGACGGCCGACGGCGCTCGATGCCACCGAGTATTTGTTATTATCGAAGCGCACCAGGCAGGTTTTTGAGACCGAAGCCGGCACCGCGTGGAAGCCGTCGAACCTGCCGGCATAGGGGACAAGCTTCGGCCGCTCAGCCTCGAACACCTCCCAAATCGTTTGATCGGTCAGCTCAGGATGGTGATGCGCCTTGGCGTAGGCAATGCATTTATCGGTCAGCCAACCGTTCAACTCATCGTAGCTTTTGAACCGCAGCCGCGGCGTGAAGAAGCGTTCGCGAACCAGGCCGACCTGGTTCTCGACCTGCCCCTTTTCCCAGCCCGCTGCCGGCGTGCAGGCAACCGGATCGACCAGGTAATGGCTGCACATCTGCAGGAAGCGGCGATTGTAGAGGCGGTCCTTGCCGACGAAGACCGTCTCCACCGCCGTCTTCATGTTGTCGTAGATGCCGCGTCTGCAGGTCCCTTTGAACAGCGCAAAGGCGCGGTCATGGGCATCAAACACCATCTCCTGCGTCTCGCGCGGGTAGGAGCGTACGAACAACATGCGGCTGTGACATAGCCGGACGTGGGCGACCTTCACGGTTACCGTGACGCCATTGAGGATGACGATCTCGTGGCTCCAGTCGAACTGGTAAGCTTCCCCTGGTGCAAAACTCACCGGCACATAGGCCGCCGCCGTCACTTGCCCGCGATCCTTCGCCCATCGCTTCGCGTAGCGGCGCACCGCATCGTAGCTGCCGTTATAACCCCGACCGCGCAGCTCCTCAAGAATCCGGATCAACGTCAGACGTTCACGGGCTGCCTTCGTTTCATTGCCCAGCAGCAACTCATCCAACGTGTCACGCCAGTGGCCAATCTTGGGTAAAGGCTGATCTTCGCGGCGATAACGAAACTCGGTCGATCCCGAGCGGATCACCTTCCTCACGACTTTCCGGGATACGCCAAGGTCCCGGCAGATCGCCTTGATTGCCTTCCCATGTACAAAAAATGCCCGCCGAATCCTCGCAATCGTCTCCACGATCAGCATCCCAGTCTGGCCCCCACGAATCATGGAGGCCAATGTGAACCCCTCTTTTCGGGGGTCCCGATGGATGCCGATCACCCCGAAAAGGGGGTCCTTTTTGCACGCCGATTCACACGTTGGATCGACCCCAGCTATATCGCCATCTATCATGTGCTGACGAATCCGGTGTATGCGGGCGCATATGCCTATGGCAAGAGCCGCCGTGAGGTCACGCTCGATCGCTGCGGTGCGCGCAGGAAGCGCGTGCGCAAGCTGCCGCAATCGCAATGGGCTGTACTCATCCCCAATCATCATCAAGGCTTCATCGACTGGAGCACCTACGAGGCCAATCGCATGCGCATCAGCGCCAACACGCATCCCAAGCCTCACCAATCGGGCGCCGGCGCCGTGAGAGAGGGAACCGCGCTGCTGCAAGGTCTTGCCGTCTGCGGACATTGCGGACGCAAGCTGCGCACCCATTACACCGGCCGCACCGCCTCTCCAGGTTATCACTGCGCCGGCAAGAGGATCGAGAATGAACGCGGCCTCTACTGCCTCAACGTCGGCGCCATCCAGATCGACGACGCGGTGGCGCAGGCCGTGCTGACTGCGCTCGCACCACTCGGCATCGAAGCCGCGCTCGTCGCCGCTGAGCGGATCGAGGCCGATCACGACGGGGCGCTGGCGCAGTGGCGCCTCGCGGTGGAACGAGCAAGCTATGAGGCGCAGCGCGCCGAGCGCCGTTATCGCACCATCGATCCGGAGAACCGTCTGGTCGCACGCGGCCTCGAAGCCGAATGGGAGAAGTCGCTTCGCGAACTTGAGACTGCAAAAACAGAACTGCTGCGGCGCGAACAGCAACGTCCCAAAACGCTGAGCGCTGACGAGCGAAGTCGTGTGCTCGCTCTCGGCGCCGATCTACGTGAAGTATGGCAGGCGCCGACCACAGCGGCGCGCGACAAGAAAGAGCTGCTACGCGCTTTGCTCGAAGAGGTCATCATTGCTGTCAACAAGGATGAGTATCGTTCGCACCTGACACTGCGTTGGCGCGGCGGCGCTCTTGCCGAGATCGATCTCGATCTACCGCGTCGCCGCTTCGCGCCGGTGCGTACCAACGAAGACACGCTGGCACTGGTGAGCCGTCTCGCGGTCCATTATCCCGACGCCGTCATTGCCGGCATTCTCAATCGGCAACAACGTACGACCGCCTACGGTCATCGTTTCAGCGCCAATCACGTCGGCAGTTTGCGCCGCCACTGGAACATCCCTCGTTGCGAGCCGCCAGCTACGCCGCCCGACGGCGAGGTGCTGACAATCAAACAAATAGCAGCGACGCTCGGCGTCGCCACTTCGACAATTCATCGTTGGCTCAACGACGGCATCATCGCTGGAGAACAGCTCACCCCTGGCGCTCCTTGGCGCATTCGCCTCACCGACGATTTGCGTGCGCGCGTCGCAGAAGAAGCCCCGGAGGGATATCTCACCATGTATCAGGCCATGCGTCAGCTCGGCGTTTCCCGGCAGACCGTGTGGCAGCGTGTCAAGCGCGGCGAGATCGAAGCCATCCATGTTAGGAGCGGACGCATGAAAGGCCTGCGCCTCAAGCTCATTTACTCACAATCTGACCTCTTCAGCCAAGCCTCATAAACAAGGGTGCAGTATGAAACACCATCCAAGTAGTCCGCGAGGTCGGCGTCGACGACTTCCGGGTGGCCATAGAACAGCAGCGCTCCCACCTCGCCCACCGCCTGTTGGGCATTGCGCCCGGGACGGTACGCATACTGCTCCGGTGGAAGATCGGCTTCGAAGATCGGTCCCAGCACCAGCATCGCTGCTGTCATGCAGACCCGATCGCGCAAGGTCGAGATGCCTAACGGCCTGAGTTTCCCATTGGCCTTCGGTATGTACACTCTTCTAATAGGGTCCGGTCGGTAAGTCTCCTGCCTGAGCGCAAGCGCCAGTTCGCCGAGCCACCGCTCCACCCCGTACGCTTCGATGTCCGCGAAGACCTGACCGTCCACGCCCGGTGCGCCCCTGTTGGAGCGGCACTGAGCATAGGCATGAGCCAAAATGTCTTCGCGGCTGATCTTGTCGTACAAGGCATAGAAACGATAGCCGGCTTCTGCCTTCGCTTTCGCGTGCAACGCCGTCTGCAGTTTCTGAACACTCTTCGGAGTTGATAGGTTGCCCAATCCCCAGTCCCTCACTACGTCTTGCGTTCGTCTTGAACTGAGGTCCACTGGGATAGAAATCGGGCGCGCCCCGCTGTAGGTGAGGGGTTTCCGTTCCTGCTCTTTCGATTGCAGGACGGGTTCACAGTCCCACCATGGCTTACGTTTCCCGAAGCCCCCCTATAATCCCGGACGGCCAGATTTCCCGGGTCCGGTTTGAAACCTTGGCTTTCCTCCGAAGGCCTTCCCAAGTTTGGAGAGGTTTAAACGCTGGTCCGTATACGCCCCCGCCATTCTGGTTTGCCTCCAGCCTCGCGTCCTGACCTGTCGTGGCGTTACGCCGGTTTTATCAAGCCGACCGCCATACAGCCAAGAAAGCCGCCAAGTGTCCTGAGCCCCTTTGCCCAACTTCGGTGTTACCTCCGTTGGGGAGATGTGAGTGCCATCTCCTCCGAGGGCGTTACCCCTCCGTCATCGCTCCTACGGGCTCATGTGCCACTCCCGTTGGGCTCTCTCCTGCTTCGGCATTTCGCCTCGTTCGAAGAGTCTTGGCAGGTTGTACGCAGTCCCTGCTGCCCACGGGAGCTTCCCGACGTTATCTCCGAGAGTCTTTCCTTGGATGCTGGATCCCGTACCCCGGCGGTCACACCGTGTGCTCTCACCTGTTTCTTCCACGATGTCATCGGCCTTCCCCAAGGAAAGATTGGGTCGGCTTCCGCTTCTGTCCCACGAATTACGACTTCTCGCAGGCCCGTGTTTCGAGGTTGCAGATATTCCTTAATGTTCCGGCCTCCAAGTTTGCTCACCCCCCAGATCGTTCCTGCCGCTGCGAATACTACCGCAGGACAGCCGGGGCTTTTACGTCCGGGCCTATCGTGCTTTGTTGCCTCCGCACGCACCGGATATGCTAACCGTCCGAATTCAGGCAATTGACGGTACAGGGACTTTCACCCTGTCAGAACTCTCAGCCTTGTCGGCTGCTCACTTCCCTCCCCCGGCGTTACCCGGCTTCCGCGGTACTGCGAACCTCTCCGCCACCCCAGAGCGCCCGGCCTCTCCCTCGCGGGCGTCCGGTTGGTCATCCCTGACCACGCCTTGGGGCTTCCCGTGTTGCGTACGCTTTCCTTGTGTACATGCCGTCGCCACTACCCCGGCGCAGCGTCTGGGCGTATTGGTTTCGCTCGTAACCCAGCCGTGTCAGCCTTCCCCGATATGGCTGTCGGGTCGGCCTGCGCATTGTCCTTTTCGAGGTTTGCTCGGCGTTCACTCGCGTTACGGCCTGCACACTCGCGCCGTCACCGTATATCGTGACCAGCTATCCGAAGGCTTCAGCCACTTCGTTTCCTCCATAGCTGCTCCGGTTGCTTCCGGCTGGAGCGGTTGCCGGGTGGGCCTTTCACCCACTGGAAAGCGCCGCCTTGTCACGGCGCACACCCGTACCGGACTTACTGCACGGTCGCCGACGGTCTCATTCGATCACCTCATTGGCGATGGACAGCATGTCACCTGAAACGTCGAGTCCCAAGGCTCGTGCGGTCTTCAGATTGATGATCAGTTCGCATTTCGTCGGCACCTGTACGGGAAGATCAGCTGGCTTGGCGCCGCGCAGAATGCGATCGACATAGCCCGCGGCCAGCTGGAACCCCTCATTCAAAGCGATGCCGTATGAGATTAAGCCACCGTCTTTTGCTTCCCATCCATACTGGTAGATCGCGGGTAGGTGGTGTTGGGCCGCAAGCGCAATGATTTTCTGGCGATGATCTCCGGTAAAGGCGTCTGCGCCCACAACTAGCCCGCCATTCGGCTCGCGTGCAAGGGTCGCCAAGGCGTTCTCAAGCTCGCTGTCGTCACGGACCGCAGCGGCGGTCATTTCGATCATCAGCGGTGCGGCAGCCGCTTCGGCGAACCGGAAATACTCGCCGGCAAAGGGTGCAACATCAGGGTCGAAAAGGTATGCCGCTCGCCGCAGGCTTGGCTTTATCTTTTGAAGCAGCTGTACCCATTTGCCGGCCAATGGCGGCTCTTCGGCCATGAAGCCGGTGATGTTGCCGCCGGGCCGCGCAAGACTGGCAACGAACCCGCTGCCGATCGGATCGCTCACCCTTGTAAACACGATAGGAATTGAACGGGTTGCCTGTCGCAGCGCAGCCAATGCTGGCGTGGATTCGGCGAACAGCACATCCGGACGAAGAGCGACGAGTTCGGCGGCCAGTGCGCGAACGCGCTCGACGTTATCGTGCCCCCAGCGATATTCGAATTGAATGTTGCGACCTTCCGTCCAACCAAGCTTTGCAAGCCCCTGCTGAAACGCAGCGAAGAGCGACTGCTCTATCGGATCGTCTTCACCGTGCCCTGACAGCACGCCAATACGCTGCATTGATGCAGTTGGCTGCGCGTGCGCCGCGAGCGGTAGAATAGCTGCGCCGCCAACCCCCGCGATGAAGGTGCGCCGTCGCATAGATCACCCCGATTTCTTTGGGCAAAGTCTATCGTGATCTCGGTTGAACAGGAAGAAGATTCAGCCAGCTACGTCTTGTAGCGTGCTCACAATTGGCCCATCGGTTCAGTTACATTCGCAACCAAATAAACGCGATCAGAGGCCAAGCTGACGTGGCGCCAAGGAGACGATCCGTCGAGAATGACCCGGAGCAGTCATGGTGTCGGCCGACGAATTGCTTTCTATTCCGGCCGAACCTGATCAGCCTACCTTGATTGCTCGGGCCTCTGCCGCGCGCTCATCGACTGGGATCGTGGGAAGTTCGCCAGGGCTCTTCACAGGCAGACTGCGGAGGTGATCCATGATCGCCTGCCATTCCTTGACCTCACGACCAAAGTCCTGCCCAGTGCCGGTGGCAACACTGCTCTTATCCACCGTGCCCGCCGGCGACAGCAGATCGGGCGTATCACCGCGCGGGTTATCGAGTGCTTCGACCTTCGATTTGAGGGGCTGGCCCTCCCTGTTCTTGGGCACAAGCGTCAGTTCGCCCTTTGTGTATTTTGGTATGGCCACCAGAAACAAAGCGACCATCAGGGGGCACGTGAGGCTATACAAGCGCTCGTCCTTCCCGCTGATGTCGATCGCGCGGTAGCCACGGTCGAGGTCTCCCACCTCGATGGCCGTCACCACGTCGAACTGTGGGCGCGACCGGTCGTAATGGAACCTCATGCCGGAGGCGCGCGGGAAGGTCTCGCCGGGGTGGGCTGGGGCATCCACGAGAAAATATTCGAGCACATGCTTCAATTCCTGGCCCGTAAAGTAGCCCGTCACGAGAGCGCTGCCGGCCGTCATGTCCGCCACCCCGGCGCCGATGGGCGCCACGGCGAACACGTCGTAAACAGTTTGCACGCCTGACTTCCCACGGGTAAGGCCGGCGCGCATCATTCCGTTGACGGAGAATCCAACGTCCGCCTTCGTGGCAATTCTGTAGGCATCCGTGCAAAAGTTGGCGAGGAAGGTGCCGGCCGCGATGTCGGTGAACGTGTTGGGCAGGTCCCGCGGCGCAATCGCGAGCGGCTGATCGATACTGTAACCGCGCGACGCGAATACAACCTCGGTGACCGTCTTCTTGAACTTGGCGATCTCGTCGGAAATGGTCGGGTCGCCCGCGATGGTGTCGTCGATCGGGTGGAGCCGGTAAGACTCGACCGTCAACTTGTCCCCTTCCAAGGTGATCACCAGTTCGCCGAGGTTTTCTCCATACTTCCCGGTCTGGACCACGGGCGTGCGGCCGTTGACGATGACCGCCTCGCGCAGTTCGGTGTGACTGTGGCCACCGATGACAACATCGATGCCCGGCACGGTCTCGGCCAGTCGCACATCGTCGCCACCGTTGAATTGCCCATCGTTTCCTTTAATGACGCCGCCGTGGCTGAGCGCGATTACCACATCCACTTTCTCCGTCTCGCGCAAAATCTTGACCATCGCGGCGGCGGTCTCGATGGGATCGGAAAACGTGGCCGCACCGCTGGTGGCGTAGATGATGGCCTCTTTGCCGAGCACCCCAAAGATGCCGAAGCGTATGCCACCACGCTCGATCACAACGTAGCGGCGGACTACCCCATCCTTGGCTGAACGCTGGAGATCGACCAGCGTGGCGTCGTCTTTCGAAAAATCGGTGTTCGACGCGACAATCGGCGGAATTCGACCAGCTTTGGCGGCAACGTAGATGGACTTCCCAAGGCCGTCAGGCCCGAGGTCGAATTCATGATTGCCGAATGTGGTGGCGTCGAAACCCATCCGAGACAACAGTTGAAGTTCCCCGCCGGTCTCGCGACTGGCGGCGCCAAACGCGGTCCCCATGCTGTAGTCACCGTCGTCAAGCAGCAAAACCGGACCCTGCTCTTCGCGCGCTACCCTCCTTTTCGCGATCAAGGTGGCCAGACGCGCGAAGCCGCCACGGGTCTTGTCGTTGTTGAGCTGGTTCGGGGTGTAATCCAGGGAAGGCGCCATCCCGATGAAATTAGAGTGGAGGTCGTTGGTGTGCAGAATTGTGAAGGTCTTCTTCGCGTCCGCCGCTGCGGCGGGTTCTCCACGCAAGATGACCAAGGCGCCCGCTGCCACTGAGCCGGCTAAGACCTCGCGACGGGAGTGCGTTTTGCTCAACATGACGGTAAAAGTCTTCTTCCCCTGAGGCATGGTTGGTTTCATGTTCGTGTTCCTAATATGAGCAGCTACGCCGCTAGCCGCTGGGCTATTCGAATGGGGCAGTCGGACACGCCAGCGAATGATTATCGAGGATGACTGCTCCTGGCCCATAGTCACCTTGAGCGGACGATACCGCCTGTCCACAGCTGGCGAAAGCGGATGCTTGGCGCCCGCCCTGGGCTGTCAGGGCCAATCCCCCGGGACGGCGGACGGTGATGCGCAGGACGGCCCGCCGCCCCTCGCCCCGCGGCCGTCCGGGCGCGCTCCCGAGTCTGCCCCTTTGCCGGACTGGCCCGGGGCGGCAAGGCCGCCAAGCGCACGCGGTGAGCGGCCCGGGCCTGCGGCGTCGGGGAATTTCTTTCTTTTTCTTTCCAAGCTCAATCTGGGTTGTAGGATCACGTCGATCGAAATCCGGAGCGCGACCCGAGTGAAGAGCGTGAAGGAGACCCGCGAGGCCCTCGTGGAGGCGCTGAGGGCCGTGATCCGGAGCGCTCCGGAGAGGGAGCGCAACGCGCGCTTGGGCAGGCCTACGAGGACTTCGTCGGCAGGCGCCCGGCGCGCCAGGTCGAGGACCTCCGGCGCAGCCCGATCCTCTCCGACGTGTTCGACGCGATCGAGGAGGAGGCCGACGCGCGGGCGGTGCCCCTGGGAGCGGCTGAGCCGGAGTGATCGCGTCTCGCCCATCCCGGACGAAAGGCTAATCAGGCCCTCCCGGGCCTCTTGTCCTGATCGGGATTGAGCCGGAGAATCGCCCCGCGCCCCGCGGCCCTGCGGGCGCCTCTCGGGTCAGGCCGCCGAACGGACGTTCCCGCAGCAGGTACGGTGGCGGGCCGCGCTTGCGCTTCCGTCCGGGCGCCGCTCTGCCGTCAGCCGTCCGCTCTTTTTCCCCGACCAAGTCCGCACCCGGCGGAAGTAGACGTAGGACCTCCAACGAGGCAGTCTGTTTTTGACCCAATCCTGAAGTCGCGGGTGCGCCGCAAAAAAATGAGACCGGCGTCCTGCCGCGCATCGGGGCGTTGACGGAGCGTCTTGGCATCCCTACTCTCGCTATGTGGTTGAGTTTTAGGACTTCCGCGAACGGACCGGGCGGACTCCCATGCACAAATATGTCGTTTCAGATGCCCTCAAGGAGCAGCGCATCCGTCGCCAAGGCAAGCTTACAAATCATGACACGATCGATGCCGCGCGTGCGGCGCTGGTCGTCGTCGATATGCAGAACCATTTTGTGGCCGAAGGCTTTCTGGTTGAAATTCCGATCGCGCGCGAGATCGTGCCGGTCATAAATCGCTTGGCTAGGACCATGCGCGCTTCTGGCGGACAGGTCGTGTGGATCCAAACCACCGCCACCGGTGCGCTCGAACACTGGGGCAACCATCACCGCTACAACCTCGGCCCCGAACGGGCGGCCATGCGGCTGGCAAGCCTCGACGAATTGGCCGAGGGCTTCAAGCTCTATCCCACGCTGGACGTGCAGGCTGGCGACTTGCGGGTCAATAAGATCAAGTACAGCGCATTCATCGCGGGGTCGTCCGACATTGACGAAAAGCTCAAGAGACGCGGCATCGAGACCCTGCTGATTACGGGAACCGCGACGAATGTGTGCTGCGAATCCACGGCCCGCGATGCGATGATGCTCGACTACCGCGTCATCATGTTGTCCGACGCCAATGCCGCGTCGAGCGATGAGGAACACGCCGCAACACTCAACAACTTCTTCCTGTTTTTCGGCGACGTGATGACTGCCGACGAGGTTACCGACAGGCTGGTTCCGGCGCAGGCTCGCAGGAGCGCGTAGTCTCATCGCCTGCGCATCACAGCGGCCTCCAGCCAGGAAATGGCGAGATACATCAGCGACGAAACCGCGGCCGGGATCGTGATCGCGGTCATCACTATGTTGAACCGGAAAATCTGGCTGCCATATTGGATCAGGTAGCCGAGACCGATATTGGCGGACTGGAATTCTCCGACCACGACGCCGACCAGCGACAGGCCGGCATTGACTTTCAGTGCCGCGATCAAGGTTGGAACGCTTCCTGGAAGCACCACCTTGGCAAGAATTTGCCCTCTCGTGGCGCCAAAGGTCTGGGCAAGTTTGATCTTATTTGGGTCGATGTTTTGGAAGCCGTTGTAGATCACGAGAATCGTGATGAACAGCGAGATTGCTAGCGACATGGCGTAGATAGACAGCGTTGCGCCAAGCCAGACGTAAAAGATCGGAACGAAGGCTGTTTTCGGCATCGCGTTGACGACGACAAGATAAGGGTCGAGCACCCGGTAGAGTGCGTTCCACAACCACAGTGCGGCGGCAATCATAGTCCCGAGCACCATGGCTATGGTGAATCCCATCACCGTCGCGACGATGGTTGCCCAGGTATGCGTGAGGATGCCTGCTTGTTGCGGCGTGTCCTTGAGGAGATCGAGAAAGGTCGGCCACAGCGCTGACGGATAACTGGTGAACAGCGGATTGACAATCTGGGCGCGTGGCAGAAATTCCCATAGCGCCAGGAGAATCGCGAGCAGGGCGAGCTGGGTCGCGCGCACGCCGAGGCGGGATCGCCGCTCGCGGCGCAGCCACTCTCTGTATTGCGGCGACGGCTTCGCTGCCGGGGACGCGATGGTGCCAGTCTCAGCCTTCGACATGGACTTCGAGCTCCTGCCAGAGCGTGTTGAAATAGGCGTTGAACTCCGGCGTGTTGCGCGCAACGAGCGGCGCCGGTCGCGCGGCCGACCCGGAAACACCCGCCCCCGCGCAAGCGAAATTGATGGCATGCTCGGATTTTACCCGGCCGGGCCGCCGCGACAGCACCATGACGCGTTCGGCCATGCCGATGGCTTCGCCGATATCATGAGTGACGAGGATCGCAGTCTTGCCCTCGCGGCGCAGGATTTCGGCGACCTCGTCGGCAAGTGCGAGCCGTGTCTGAGAATCGAACGCCGAGAACGGCTCGTCGAGCAGCACGATTTCCGGCTCGGTCGTAAGCGTGCGCGCAAGCGCGGCGCGCTGGCGCATTCCACCGGAGAGCTGGCGCGGCAGGTGATGGAGGAAGCGTCCGAGCGCCGTAGCGCGTCAGAAGCTGGATTGCGAGCTTTCTGGCGCGCACCATATCGGCGCCCTGGATTTCGGCTCCGAGCAGCGCGTTGTCGAGAATTGTTCGCCACTCGAAAAGATAGTCCTGCTGAAGCATGTAGCCGACCTTGCGGCTCGGACTGCCGACGTTGTGTCCATCAATCAGTACTTCACCGGCGGTGGGGCGCAGAATTCCAGAGATCAGCGACAACAGCGTGCTCTTGCCGCAGCCGCTCTGTCCGATGACGGCAACGAATTCGCCGGCCGCGACTGAGAGTGAAATGTCCTTAAGGGCCTCGGTCTCGCCCTCGCGGCCAAAATATCGCAGGTCGACATTTCGCAACTCCACCTTGGGAGAAGCGCCCGCTGAGGGCGGGACCATTCATTTCGCCTTGGCAGCAAACACGCTGATTACCAGGTCGGCGAATTTCACTCGCTTGGCCGGTTCGAGCACGTGGCCCTGCACCAATATGTCCTCGAACCTTTCGATTGCCGACGGATCAATCACTGGGGTTGTCTTCCATATCTTCAGTCGCCGGTACCGGTCGGTGGCGGCCGTCAGCGCCGGCAGGGCAATCCCGGGGAAATACGGGACCAGCACCTTGACTATCTCGTCAACGGATGCCCCCTCGGTCCATTGCTGTGCCTTGTAGATCGCGTCGGTCCAGCTTTGGATCACCTCGGGATTGTCGCGAATGTATTTGTCCGTCGCCATGAACACAGTGTAATCGGCTGGGCCCACTGTTTCGCCAATCGAAGCCAGGAAATACGCCTTTCCGTCGAGCTCGAGTTGAGAGCAATCCGGTTCGTTGAAGATCGCGTATTGGTTCTGGCCTGCCAACCATGCGCCCACACGCGCCGGGACGGCGACATTGTTCACGAGCTTCAGATCTTTGATCGGATCGAGCCCATTCTTGCGTAGTGCTGCCTCAAGAAACAGGTCGGGGGTGCTGCCGGGCCGCAGCGCGAAGACCTGTT
Organism: uncultured Alphaproteobacteria bacterium; assembly: GCA_963844635.1. GTDB lineage: Bacteria > Pseudomonadota > Alphaproteobacteria > Rhizobiales > Xanthobacteraceae > JAJPKK01. The sequence goes on along the minus strand of CAWJPD010000001.1, from coordinate 65,334 downwards.
TGCCTTTTAGCTGCTGCCAATCCACTTTGTCCGCTTTCTCCCGACTCACCAGCATGAAGCCGTCGGTGACGGTCAGGCCGCAAAAGACGCGTGCCTTCACCGGCGAATCGCTTGTCAACACGTAGATTGCAGTTTCCGGTCCCATCAGCGCGATGTCCGCCGCGCCGGAAATCAAAGCCGCCATCGACTTGTCGCCGCCATTCCCCGTGATCATCGCAACGTCGAGGCCCGCTTCCGCGAAATAGCCTTTCGTCATGGCCACATAAGCCGGAGCGTACAGGATCGAGCGGACCACCTCATTGTAACGTATCTTCACCGGCCGCTGGCGCTGAGCCGCAGCCCGCGCGGCTGGGCGGTCAGCGGACCGAGTGCAACTACGCCGTATTGAAGAACGTGTCGTCGACTGGGCATGGATTTTCCCCATTCGCGATCGCTGACCAAAAAAGTTGAACTGAACTCAACTCGGCCTGCCGACGTTAGCATGATGGCTAAGGATGGTCACGGCAGGAAAAAATCCTTTGGGGCACCTATCGCGCGATAGGAGCAAGCGCACCGCGCCCCGGACATGATCAATCGATGACACGCCACCCGGCACATTGTTGATCAAGCAACATCAAACAGAGGATGTTTCTAGGTGCGGCGCACGATTCCGCAGTTGATGCTCTGGACGGCTCCTCCACCGGCACGAGAGTGCCATCGAATGCGGGTGCTGTTAAGGCCCCACGATTCGGAGGAGCCAGCTTATGCAGACGGTTACGACGATCGGTCTCGATATCGCGAAGTCGGTTTTTCAGATTCATGGCGTCGATGCGGCTGGTAAAGTGGTTCTTCGTCGTCAATTGAAGCGCCGCTATGTGCTGGCGTTCTTCGAGAAGCTGGCTCCATGCCTGGTTGGGATTGAGGCCTGTGGCTCCTCACATCACTGGTCGCGCGAACTTCAGGCACTGGGCCACACTGTGCGCCTGATGCCGCCGGCCTATGTGAAGCCCTATGTCAAGCGACAGAAGAACGATACGGCTGATGCCGAAGCGATTTGCGAAGCGGTCAGCAGGCCAAACATGCGGTTCGTGCCCACCAAAACGCCCGAGCAGCAGAGCTGTTTGACACTGCACCGTACCCGGCATCTGTTCGTTCGCCAGCAGACTGCCATCATCAATTCAATCCGCGCCCATAGGCATCGTGGCGCCGGTCGGTCGAAAGGGTGTCGATCATTTGCTCCAAGTTGTCGCCGATACCAAGGACGCCAGGCTGCCTGAGATGGCCGCGCGCGACCAAGGTTGCTGCCATTGCGCTTGCCAATAAGATTGGTCGAATGGCGTGGGCAATGATGACCAGGGGCGAGCGCTACAAGCAACCCGTCGCACTCGCGGCGTGAAAGGAGATCGCGTCGGCCGTCCGACGTGATGTGACGGTTGGAAAGGGCGAACAGCACGTAATGCAGAGCCGGTCGATCCGGCGATCAGGACAACCCACATGGGCCACAGCATTGTCGAATGCGCGGAATTGACCGGGACCTGATCCGCGGAGGGCATTATGGCCAGCGGTCACGTGAACCGCACTAACAGGCCGAACACATGGCTGCTCCGACCACTGCTGCACGCGTGAGGAAACCCTTGACAACCCGGAGCCGTCTACACATGGCCCATTGCTTCAGTTGCGTTCGCAACCGACCGAACGCGATCAGGTGATCAGCTGACGTGCGCCGGACGGCGAGAGCCGTCGAAAATGACCCGAAGCCGTCATCCGCCCGAGCGTCGAGTTGCAAAGCTCCAAGAGCTTCGTAATTGACGCGGACGCGGCGGCAGCTAACGCGGGAGATGGTGCAACATATCCAGCGCTCTGCTACATGGGCAGCTTCCCGAGCTTGGCCTACAGCCGCAAGACTGGATCAAGTCGGTCAAGCATGATCCGAAGATTGAGACCCGCCCGAATACCGGATATTTCTGCCACAGCACGGCTCTCCTAGCGGCGCTGACTCGCGACTTTCCGAGTTCGAGCTTCCGCTGCCTACGAGCAGCATAAAAAGCCCCCTCTCTCGTGTGGGGTCGGAGCGCCATGACGGCGCCCCGCTTCCTTCTCTTGTGCGTTATCATCTCAAGCTCGCTGGCGCGGAGCCGCATCAACATCAAGTCTATTATTTCACCCTGGCCTTGATTTTATCGAGGCCGGCCTTGGCGCAGGCTTCATCCTTGGCGCCGCCCCCCTGAGCGCCGTTTGCGCCGCCGAAGCCGATCGCGCCGATGACATCGTTGCCAGCCATGATCGGTACTGCACCCGGCCTCGGGAAGATGTTCTTGTCAGCCTCCAGCCTGGCCTTCAGGGCCGGGTCTTTGTTCATGTCAGCAAATATCTCGGAGGTTGGCTTCTTCATGTCGTTGGCGAGGACGGCCTTCTTGGGGCTGCAGCTCGGCGGAATTCTTCGAGGAGCCATCCGCCGACACGAGAACCCGCAGGACGCCGGCGGAATTGACTACCGCCGCGCTTCCTTTCACGCCTCCCTCAAGGCAGGTGTTGACCGCGGTTGCGCCGCCTCAACAGCGAGCGCCGAATCCAGCCCCCGCACGGGCGGCGGTTGCTGCTGCCCGCCTTGTTGTGCGAAGACCGTGCTTGTTGTGACGGCAAGCGCGAGAGTGCCCAATATCGTGAGCGTTCGGATCATAAGTGCAGTCCTCCAGGTTTATTTTAAGTGGGTGGTCGTGTCGCTATTGTAGGCTACCCTTAATCTTGTCGAGACCAGACTGGGCGCAGGCTTCGTCCTTGTCACCGCCGGGGGCGCCACTGACGCCGATGGCGGCGATCGTGTCATTGCCGACCTTGATTGGTAGACCGCCTGCCGCCGTCACGAGCTGCTGATCGAAAGCGGAAGGATTGAATCCGCCTCCAGCAACGCGTTTGTTGAAGTCCATGGTCGAGACCCTCAAGCTGGCCGCGGTATAGGCCTTCCGGCGAGCGATCTCGGAGCTGAGTTTGCCGGAGCCGTCGCCGACGATCAGCACCATAGGGGTGCCGTCGCGATTGGTGACGATAGCAGCCACGTTGTATCCCTGACCTTTACATGTAGCGATCGCTGTCTGTGCCGCCTCGACGGCGAGCGCGGCAGGCAACATCTTGTGCGTTTCGCTCGGCAGGCTTTGAGCTGCCACCGGAGCAGTTATGGCGAGCCCTATAAGAGCCGCGGTCGCGCGTAGCACGTACGAACGGATCATTGCTTTCTCCCTACTGGCCATCAGCCTTGGATAATAGCCGGCCACATGATGGCCGCTTTGAAGCCGGCCAAAGGACGTAAAGTCCTGTCGTTCCGTTGATCGGTTCTGGTTTCTCGAATCGTAGTCGCTTACGCCGCACCTGAATAAATCCGCGGCGGCGAGCCCGCGCGCGCCGGCAGCGAGCGCGGCGAAAAGGCCGGCTAAGGCCGGCATGTCAGGCGTGAGGGGGACCGCGGGCGTCAAAAAAGGCGTGGTCGAAGGCAACGAGCTCAAGGGCCGCGTGCGGCCACGTCCGCGCCACATCAGATGAATATGGCGGTTCCACCGTTGGAGCGGTTGGCACCACCAGCGAAGCTGCCAGATTAATGCTGGCGCACAGAGCACAAAAGTCGCCGCCCGTAGTGGGATGATTTTGCGGGGGCGCGGGCGGAGGTGCAGCGGAATCGTTACCCGTGTTGCCGATAAGCGTAGCAATTGCCGCTTCGGCGATGGGCGCAACGCTGATTTTGCCGAGATGGAGATGGCCCAACGAAAGCGCAAGCTGACATGCCAGCAGAAAAAGCGCGAGCCAAGTAACCCTGCCGCGATTGGATCGAAACCAACTCACGCGACGGCCTCGATGGATCGGTAAACAAGAAATAGCAAAACTGTGCGCATGTTGTAAAGGGTGCCCGCGGCTTGGATTGCACCACTCACGTCTTGACACAAAGCAGAGCCGGCTGCCCAGCGCTCGCTTGACCGGATTATTGCCTCGAAAACGGCGCGGCCGTCGCGCGCTCCAGCGAGAGCCGGCCGCCCTCGCCGCAGTCGATCGACGAGGCACTTCACAATCATGGTGGTGATCGTCTCGCCGGGCACGCCGACCTTATGCCAGTCCGTCCGGGTCGCGATCCAGAACAGCAGCGCGCGCGCCGCAATCGAGAGGCTTGCGGCGCCGGCGTCGGGATCGAGCGGTTTGGCCGTGCCCGGATGATAGCACCGGCACCCCGAACGCCGATCAAATCAGCCTGCTTAGGGGACTATCACCTGAGGTGAGGTGGCCATCAGCATTAAGCCGCCTGCGATTAATAACCCCCACGCACTGACCAATCCGAGCGACCAGTTCTCAAGGGTAAACCTGGTATCCAGCCGGCCGCGTTTCGAATGCTGAATTTTGGCGGACCTTAGAGCCATCCAAATAAGGCCGGCTACGACAAGGGCACTACCGGTACCGTTCCCGGACTGTATATGTCGTTTGGCATCTGGACGCCCCCCGACGGATGATTCGGGACTGATCCTAGCCCATTGCGCGGGCATCTCGCGAAAGACGTATGCGCCGCCGATTGCTGCAATGAAATTTAGCCGTCGCATTATGGAGGAGGAGCGGGCCTGAACCGGCCGCGTCTTGCGGTGTAGGGAATTTCGCCGCGCGGGTTCTGCCGCAATTTTCGGGTGCGGCTATTAGTCTGACGACTGAGCGGGAACGCCGATCGGCTTTGCTTATTTGATCTGCCAGACCCAGTACCGTGTGGCGTACATTTGACACATTAGCGGTTGCTGACCAGTTCCGAACCAACAAACAAACCCACGTCAAGGAGGATGCGATGAAGCTAACCCTAGTACTTGCGACGACGTGCGCCCTATTGAGCTTTCCTGCTTTCGCCCAAACTCCAACTACGTCGACCGGATCGCGAACCGGTGGAACAATCTCCTCTCAGGATTTGGTGAACCGGGTTGTGATGGCGGATATGTTCGACATCAAGCTGGCCCAGATGGCCGAGCAGAAGGGAGACAACACCGACAAGACCTTCGCGCGAGATGAAATGCCGGTCCATACCAAGGCAACCAACGACCTGAAAGGGCTGGTGACAAGCAGAAAGGTGAAGGACGCCAACATACCTACCGCGCTTGACAACGAGTACCAGCAGAAGATCGATGCGCTCCAGAAGCTTTCAGGCCAGCAATTCGACAACGCGTTCAAAAACAATGAAGTTCAAAATCATCGCCAGGAAATTGCTCTTGTCGAGCAGTACTCCAATAGCGGCAATAATGGTGACCTCAAGAACTGGGTTTCGACAAACCTCCCGATCCTGAGGAGCCATCTGGACAAGGCGGAGAAGCTCTCGTAAGAGCCCGTTGGCCCTTGGCGTAGCAGGCTTGAAGGCGAAAGCGCGGTCTTTTGGGCAGTCCCTTTGTGACGAGGGGGCGCAGCGCTTCAAAGTGCCAGCGGTGCTAGCGACGCACCGGCCGACGGCTGCAGTATGATCGGGATTGGTTGCTGCGACACCTTCCGTTGGCACGAGAACCGCCCTTTTCGGGGCGGTTCTTTCATTCTGGTCCTGTGCCTGATTTCATTGTGGTCCTGTGCGCGAGCCGCCGAGACCGGAGACCCTCTTGTCCGCAGCTGGCCCGAGGCCGAAGTCACTGAATACGTTTGATATTTCTGCTCATTGGGGTTGACCGGAAGGTCCCGCCTTCACTAAGGTTCGGTGACCCAAACGTGCTATCCGCAGAGGCACCAAGTTGCGGGTGTCGAAAATACAATTCTTTGATCGTCGCTGGGCTACTCGATGATTGCGTCGGCGATGGCGAGCATCGTCGGTGGGACTGTAAGGCCCAGCGACATCGCCGTTTTGGTATTGATGACCAGTCGGTACTTGGTGGGCGCCTGAACTGGAAGATCGGCCGGCTTAGCCCCTTTAAGGATGCGGTCTGCATATTGGGCGACACCCCGCTCAATGTCGTCGGCAACAGGTCCATACGACATGAGACCGCCATCGGTAATAAATAATATATCCCCACTTCCATAGATTGTTGGCAGGCGATGGTAGGCGGCGAGCGCTGTGATGGTCGCCCGTTCTCCTACGGTTAGAGCGTTGGGGATAACTATCATGCCGCTGCCAGGATTGCCTGCGAAGGTTTCGATCTCGCGCTTGGCATCGGCAATCGCGGTGGCAGGTGCAGGATGGATTGTCACGTTAAGCGCCGGTGCGACCTCTTGGAGCGCAGGCAGGAAAACTGCATTGGCGGGATCGAAAAGCAGCATCACGCGACTAATGCTGGGAACGAGCTCCCTCAGTAAGCCGAGCCATTTTCCGGCCAGCCGAGGTTCCGGATACCCCGTAAAGCCGGTCAAATTTCCGCCAGGGCGCGCAAAACTTTTCACAAGATTACTTGCAACTGGATCGCTAACGAACGCGAATAATACGGGGATCGAATCCGTCGCCTCCTTGAAAATTTGCACGTACTCAGTATTGATCACTACTATGAGGTCGGGGGCGGTGCTCACGACGAAGGGCGCCGCAGCGCGCAGGAAGGGACCATCAGCTGCAAATAGCGTTTCTATTCGCAAGTCGCGGCCCTCGACCCAACCGAGTCTTGCAAGCTCCTGCCTGATTTTCGCGAATATTTCCTCCGGGCTGCCGCGGGCGGCGATGTAGGCAATTCGCTTTATCTGATTTCGCTGCTGCGCCCACAACGAGAGCGGCCCAGCTGCCGCGCTGCCGCCGATGCCCGCGACGAAATCCCGCCGTCTCACTCGATCACCTCCGTGGCGCGCAGCAATGTCGCCGTTGGCACCTCGATCCCGAGCGTTTTCGCTGTCTTGAGATTGAGGACCATCTCGATGCGCGTGGATTGCTGGACCGGCAAGTCGCCTGGCTTCTCACCCTTAAGGATGCGGCCGACATAGATGCTGGTTATACGATTCGCATCAGCCGAACTTGGCCCGTAGCTCATGAGACCGCCAGACTCCACCATCTCGCGATTGGTGTAGATGGCAGGAACGCCATTGCGGGCCGCCCATGCGAGGAGCTGATTCCTTGCTGCATCAAAAAACGAGATGCTTGAGTCCGTCAGCACTGCGCCGATCCGTTCCTCTGCCAAGCTTCTGAAGGCCGCCTCGTTGTCGCTTTTTGCATCCGCAGTTACCAGCCGGAGCCCGAGGGCGCGCGCAGCGATCTCCCCTTCTCGCATTTCAGCTTGAGATGCGGGGTTCGACGAATCAAAGAAAAATCCAACCGACCTGACCGCTGGCGCAATCTCATGCAACAGTTCAAGACGCTTTCCGGTCAACTCCTCGCCAAGGGGCGTCACGCCGGTGACGTTTCCGCCCGGACGGTTGAGGCTCGCGACTAGTCCGATTTTCACCGGATCGGCATTGGTCCAAAATACGATCGGAATGGCGGCGGTTGTTGACTTTGCGGCCAACGCCGCCGGGAGGCTGGCGCAGTAAATCACCGCGACCTTACGGCGTACCAGGTCCATAGCGAGCGCCGGCAGCCGATCGTAGCGACCTTCAGCCCAACGATACAAAATCTCGACATTCCGCCCCTCGATGTAGCCCTGTTCACCGAGGCCCTGACGGAACGCCGCGGTAAAGCGCTTAATTGTGCTGTCGGTTTCAGCTCCCGGGTTGAGATACCCGATTACCGGCACAGCCAACTTCTGTGCCCGCGCCACAACTGGCCACGCCACGCCCGCGCTGCCGATTGCCGCAATGAAATCCCGTCGCCGCATCGGCTCGCCTCCTATTCGATCACCTCATCGGCGATTGCGAGCAGCGCCGCCGGGACCTCGATTCCAATCGCCTTCGCGGCGCTGGCATTGACAACAAAATCGAAACGGGTCGGTGCCTGCACCGGAAGATCGGCCGGTTTTGTGCCCTTGAGGATGCGATCGGCGTACTCGGCTGTGAATTGGCGTGCAAAAAGGACCCCCTTTTCGGGGTGATCGGCATCCAATCGGGACCCCCGAAAAGAGGGGTTCACATTGGCCTCCATGATTTGTGGGGGCCAGACTGGGATGTTGGTCGTGGAGACAATTGGGAGGATTTGCCGGGCCTTTTTTGTCCAGGGGAAAGCAATCAAGGCGATCTGCCGGGACCTTGGGGTATCCCGGAAAGTCGTGAGGAAGGTGATTCGCTCAGGATCGACCGAGTTTCGCTATCGCCGGGAAGATCAGCCACTACCCAAGATTGGCCACTGGCGTGACGCGCTGGATGAGTTGCTGCTGGGCAATGAAACGAAGGCCGCCCGTGAACGTCTGACGCTGATCCGGATTTTTGAGGAGCTGCGCGGTCGAGGTTATGACGGCAGCTACGATGCGGTGCGCCGCTTCGCGAAGCGATGGGCGAAGGATCGCGGGCAAGTGACGGCGGCGGCCTATGTGCCGCTGAGCTTTGCCCCTGGAGAGGCTTACCAGTTCGACTGGAGCCACGAGATCGTCATCCTCAATGGCGTCACGGTGACCGTGAAGGTCGCCCACGTCCGGCTGTGTCACAGCCGCATGTTGTTCGTGCGCGCCTATCCGCGCGAAACGCAGGAGATGGTGTTCGATGCGCACGACCGCGCCTTCGCGCTATTCAAAGGGACCTGCCGACGCGGCATCTACGACAACATGAAGACGGCGGTGGAGACGGTCTTCGTCGGCAAGGACCGCCTCTACAATCGCCGCTTCCTGCAGATGTGCAGTCATTACCTGGTCGATCCGGTTGCCTGCACGCCGGCCGCGGGCTGGGAGAAGGGGCAAGTCGAGAACCAGGTCGGCCTCGTTCGCGAACGCTTCTTCACGCCGCGGCTGCGGTTCAAAAGCTATGAGGAGTTGAACGGTTGGCTGACCGATAAATGCATTGCCTACGCCAAGGCGCATCACCATCCGGAGTTGACCGATCAAACGATTTGGGAGGTGTTCGAGGCGGAGCGGCCGAAGCTTGTCCCCTATGCCGGCCGGTTCGACGGCTTCCACGCGGTGCCGGCTTCGGTCTCAAAAACCTGCCTGGTGCGCTTCGATAATAACAAATACTCGGTGGCATCGAGCGCCGTCGGCCGTCCGGTCGAGGTTCAGGCTTATGCGGATCGCATCGTAATCCGTCAGGACGGCCGGATCGTCGGCGAGCATCCCCGCACGTGCGGCCGGGGCGAGACGATCTACGATCCTTGGCATTACGTGCCAGTACTCGCTCGTAAACCCGGTGCCTTGCGCAATGGCGCCCCCTTCAAGGATTGGGTGCTGCCGGCCGCGATGGAGCGCATCCGACGCAAGCTCGCCGGTGCCGACGATGGCAATCGGCAAATGGTCGACATCCTTACCGCGGTGATCACCGACGGACTGCCGGCGGTCGAGGCGGCGTGCGCCGAAGCGAGCGTCCAAGGTGTCCACTCCGCCGATGTCGTTCTCAACATCCTCGCCCGCCGGCGCAATCCTGATCCGCCTCCCACCATCTTCACGCCGGCCGCGCTGACATTGCGCCATGCTCCGATCGCCGATTGTGCCCGCTATGACAACCTCAGGAGACTTAACTGATGGAACGATCCGAACTGTTCGACCTCATGGCTGAGCTTCAGCTCTACGGGATGAAGGCCGCCTTCGATGAGATCATGGCGACCGCGGTCAAACGCCAGCACGAGCCGCAGCGCATCATCGGCGATCTGCTCACCGCCGAGATCAATGAGAAGCAGGCACGCTCGATCAAATACCAGCTCACCATAGCCAAGCTGCCGCTCGCCAAGGATCTCGACAACTTCCAGTTCAACGGCACGCCAATTAACGAGACCCTGGTGCGCGATCTCGCCAGCGGCGGATTCCTTGCCCAGCAGCGCAATGCCGTTCTGATTGGCGGGACCGGCACCGGCAAAACACATGTCGCCATCGCCATTGGCCGAAGCTGCATTCGATCGGGCGCTCGTGGCCGGTTCTACAATGTCGTCGATCTCGTCAACCGGCTCGAGGCTGAAACTCGCAACGCCCGCCAGGGCCGGATTGCCGATCAACTGACCCGCATGGACTTCGTCATTCTCGATGAGCTCGGCTATCTGCCTTTCGCTCAGGCCGGCGGCCAACTCCTGTTCCATCTCATCAGCCGGCTCTACGAGCGCACCTCGATCATCGTCACCACCAATCTCGCCTTCGGCGAATGGCCGACCGTCTTCACCGACGCCAAGATGACGACCGCACTGCTCGATCGTTTGACCCATCACTGCGATATCGTTGAAACCGGAAACGACAGCTGGCGCTTCAAAAGCCGAACTGACGATCAACCAACCCGCGCTCGCGCCGTCTCCGCAACCCCGACCAGCTCCGACGGCGCGCGCGCTACCGCCCGGACTCGTCACTCAAAGGGGTCCCTTTTGGATGCCGATAGGGGTCCCAATTAGCTGCCGATTGACACGGGTATTTCCACAGCTGGTTTCAACCACGAGCGCGACTGCGCTTACACCCGGTGGTACGCTCACGCTCAACTACGAAGGACTTATTGCCCCGATCATCTCCGCCATCCAGGCCCTTTACGCAGATATCACGTCGATTGAAAACACGATCACCGGCTTCGCCCAGAGCTTTACTACTCATCAGCTGAATGCAGATGAAGTGTGCTTGGATGGCACTTGCATCAACCAACAGCAACTTGCCGCTGTCCTCGCTGCCACGAACCAATCAGGCGGCTCGCAAGCCGGCCGAGACACAAGCGGCAGTCCATCCTCATCGAGCCAAAGCAGCGACGCATCGACGACGCCCGACACCCCGCCTCAAATGCAAATCAATGGCGACAGTCCGGCTATCGTCCAAATCGGCGCCACCTACAACGACCTCGGGGCGACCATCACCGGCCCGCAGCAAGACCTCAATCTCGGCATCCAAACCTTCGTGAACGGTACAGCGATGTCCCCCGTCCAAATCGACACCAGCATCGCAGCAACCGACACCATCGCTTATGTCGTTACGGACCAGTCCGGCCTCACTGCGACATCGACCAGAACCGTCATCATTGAACCCGCGGCAAATTCCCCATTAGAACCCGCTGCAACTCCCCCGTCAGACGACGACGCACGCTCAACCGCCACGACACCGGCGGCAACTTCTACCGCTCAATAATCCTTCCCCGACAGGTGATAGTAGTGTAATGTTACCGCGAGCTGCCAGTCAGACGTTCCGAAGTCCTGAATGTTATTCGCAGCAGTGCCATTGTCACCGGTGAATTGAGGTCGGAAATGGACAACTTCGATTACAATGCGCCCGCGGAACTGTTCCCCATACGTAGCCGGAGGTCCAAGCGGCCCATGTCTTACCGGCGCTTCGATACGGCGGCTCAGGCGATCCGATTCGCTATCGAGGAGCTTCCTGCACCGATGCTGCGCGGGGCGTATCTTCAAGTCGAAGACAACAGGTTCGACAGCGAGCAAATCCGAGTGTTGTATGAAAACACCACGTATCCCTTAGCGCGCCCTCCGGCGGAAAACTAGAGGCTGCGGAAACGTCGCGATGGGCGACTATCGTTAGGCTCGATGAGGAGAGTTCGATGGAATACCGGGGCGTTGAGTACACCATTCTTGCACGGCCAGGTCCTAATAAATGGGTTTCCACCATCTATCCGAAAATCGGCGCAGCCATCAAACATAACTTTCTCGGAACACGAGATGAAGCAATTGCGGCAGCGTGCAGGTCCATCGATCGTCGCTGGGAAAAGATCAGGCCACCGCCCGCAGTGTGACGCTAATACCACTGCCCACCCACTACCACATCGTTGAATTCAAGAACGCTGAGCCCCTGCGAATTGCAAAATTCCAGACGTAAGGGTTTCCCTCCCCCTTCTCTCAATCCACTTGGCGCCTACGAAATCAAAGCCGACCCATGAAAACGAGTACGAGCAGGACGATAATGATGATACCGATGACACCAATGCCGCCGTGACCATAACCGTAGCCGTAGCCGCCGAAGCGGCCACTAAAGCCCCCAAGCAAGAAGATCACTAGGATGATGATCAGGATGAGTCCGATCGACATGATGTGATTCCCCTCATAGAGTCCGTAACCGTGCTACGGATACCGCACGCGTTGCGCGTGCTCATCACCTGCGCATCCGTTCACCTTCCAAAGCGACGGTCAGCGCTTATTCTTCGTGCCAATAACTCCTCTGGGCGCCGCCCCGCGTCTGTACAATATTGCACAGATAACGACTTGTCCCCGCAAAGGTGCCGTCGCGGGGTTGGTAGGAAATGAGGGTGGCGTAGTCTCCGAGGTGATCAACCTCGAATCATCCGGCGTTGAAGCGCCGGACCGGAGACCACGCCATGACGAGCGTTACCACGAAGCCTGATTGTTCACAGCCTGCATCCGAGATGGCTGTTGATCTTTTCGACAGCTGGTTCGATCCGATCGAGAGCGAGGTCCGCGCGCGGGCACGCGCGTTCATCGAAGAGCTGATCCGCGGCGAACTCGACGATGCGCTGGCGCGGCCGCGTTACGAACGAAGCAAGAAGGCCGCCGATGAAGGCAGAACGGCCGTGACGGGTCACCGCCACGGCAGCCGGACGCGATCGTTGACCGGGACCTTCGGACCGATCGAGATCGAGGTGCCGCGAGCCAGGCTGGACACGCCCGAAGGCAAGACGACGGAATGGAAGAGCCAGGCGCTGCGGGCCTATCAGCGCCGGACGCTGGCCGCCGATGCGCTGATCGCGAGCACGTACCTCTCTGGCACCAATACGCGCCGGGTGCGGCGTGCGCTGATGGCGCTGTTTGGCGGCGCCGTTGGCAAGGACACGGTGAGCCGGACGTGGCGCAAGGTGAAGAGCGACTGGGACGCCTGGAATGGCCGCTCGCTTGCCGAGGAGCCGATTGTGCGGCTCATTCTCGACGGCACGGTGGTGCGTGTGCGGCTCGACCGCAAAGCGACCTCGATCTCGCTTCTCGTCGTCCTCGGCGTGCGGGCGGACGGCCAGAAGGTGCTGCTCGCGATCAAAAGCATGGGAGGAGAGAGCGCCGAGGCGTGGCGCACCGTCCTCGACGATCTCATCACGCGCGGACTGCGGCGGCCGGAGTTCCTCATCGTCGACGGCGCGCCGGGCCTCGACAAGGCGATTGCTGCCGTCTGGGCCGGTGTGCCCGTGCAGCGCTGCACCGTCCACAAGCACAGAAACCTGCTGGCGCACGCGCCCAAACGTCTGCATGATGAAATCACCGCCGACTACACCGATGTGATCTACGCGCCGACGCGTGAAGAGATCGAGACACGCCGCAAGGCCTTCATTCGCAAGTGGCGCCTCAAACATCGCGCCGTCGCCGACAGCCTGGAGGAAGCGGGTGAGCGCTTGTTCGCCTTCACGCGACTGCCCCCGACCCAATGGCGCAGCGTGCGCACCACGAATGCGATCGAGCGGCTGCACGAGGAGTTCAAGCGGCGGATCAAGACGCAGACCGTGCTGCCGTCAGCAGACACCGCCGCCATGTTGTTCTGGGCGCTGCTTGCATCCGGTCAGATCAACATGCGCAAGGTCGACGGCTGGCAAACGCTCGCCACCAAACCAATCGATCAGCCGATTGACCTCGCCGCCTGAGACGATACCTTCATATGATCGGAGAGCGCGCCACACCAATTCCAACCACATCCCGGACGGCACCCCCGCAAATCTTGAAGCGCAGACATGACCGTCCGAGTGTGCAATTTTGCTCAGACGCCATTGGCCAACGAGCGCACTCTTACCAACTCAAGCCACCAATCTCAAGGTGACGCCGCACCGAAACACGTCGGGGCGAACGGAGGATGTCATGCACGATTCCGAACGCTACCAGTATGGCGCCGCTCATCATTGATGACTGAGGCAAAAATCTTGGCACCGGCGGGGAGGGTTTCCATGGGCAATCCACAACAGACATTGAGAGTAGTTGAAGCCACAGGCATCGAACACGCCGTACATGCCCCACCCATTCTATACGCCAGCTCCCACACGATCGATTTCGTTTGCGGGAACTGCGGGGCGGTCTTGCTGCACGCCGAGGACGACCAGGTGCACGGTCTCTTCATCCACTGCACGCAATGTGGCTCTTACAACGCGACCGTTGACTGACGCCCACAATCCAAGGACTATCCTGCCGTTTAACCCCATGCCGCGGATAAAAGAGCCGTGATGAATTGCCGGGTAGGGCCGGATAGGTTCTTAAACGTAGCAAAGCTATAAAGAGGTCTTCGAGACCTCGCATTTTCTTTTCATCGTGCCCGGTCTTCTGAAACTTATTCTGCGCCGGACCCTGCTTCATCCCGCGCCTTGATCTCGGGCTTTTCGTGCAAAACCATGTTCAACAGAGAGCTATGAACTTCCAGCTTTCCGTTGTATTCGATAAAGCCTAATTTACGGAACTTGTTCATAAAGAAACTCACGCGCGCTCGCGTCGTGCCGATCATCTCCGCCAGTGTTTCTTGACTGATTTTTCCCACGATGGGCTCCGGCCTGCCTTCCTTGCCAAAATTTGCAAGGAGAAGGAGAAGTCGGGCAAGGCGCTTTTCGCTCGAATTGAACAATTGATCTATTAAGTCTTCTTCAATTCGACCATTCCGAGCCAGTATATATGCCATAAAGAGTTCCGAAAACATCGGCTCATTGTGAATGGTAGCAATCATAGCCGCCTTCTCTATGCGAGTAATCACGCTTTCTTCAATCGCGCTCGCCGTTGCGATGCGCACTGGATGGCCGTTCAGACATCCTTCGCCAAGAAAGTCAGCTACTCCCAAAATCCCCACCACGGCTTCCTTGCCGTGCTCGGAAACGACAGTGAGCTTGACCTTTCCTTTTTGGATATAAAAAACTGCGTCCGCGACCTCGCCTTGCGAGAACAAAATTTGACCGGTACGGTGGGATGACACCGTTTTTCCTTGGCCTACTTGCGCAAGAAATGTTTCAGGATCAAAGGCCACTTTTCGGCTATTCGCCATGCGACCCTCCACTGGCCCGCCGAGGGCACCGCAAAGTCCGGGGATTATACACGATTCAGACAGTCCAACCACCAAGGATACGTCCGGCCGGCGAGTCGGGCTTCTCCTCCGCCGAGCTCCCCTTCTCTCTAGTCCCATTCTTTTGTTCGACCCGGCCAGAGGCATTCTTCCGCCCCGACCGCAACCCTCGCAGCCGACGCGCGCAGTCGCCGTCAAGACTGCCGAAGGCACCCGAAGGGCTTGGCCTTTACGGCGTCGAGCACGGCGGCACCCTCCCTCAGTTCGGGCTTACGGTTAGCCGCAATCGTCCGCCCCGCGCAGGAACTGAACACCAATAGTAACTCATCTCCTCAGACCCTCGCGCCCACCAAGTCCGACCAATGCGCCGACGGGTCTCCTGCACCGCTCGGCATCAGCCGGTGCGCGCACTGCCCCCCGACGAACTCCGGAGCCGTGCGTTGGCGTTCGTAAGGACGTCGGCGAAGCGTCGGTAGGGGAGGGCATAGGCCAGCCATTGAGCCTCGAAATCCGAAATTCCGAGCGCCGACGCTGTTTCGAAAGCGGAAGGCAACACAACCAGGCGCGTCACGCGAGCGCTTGGCGGCTTGGCGGGGTCGAAGAACCTGGCATGGGTCGAAGCTCCTTGCGCGGGAACCGGGAGATCCCCGGTCCGGCCATTCGCGAATGCGCTGGTCCGCATTGGGAAGGCGAGGAGCCGTACCCGAGCAGGGAAAATGGTTGAAGCAGGTCCTAAGGGCTTGTTAGGAAATAACTGAGTCAATTTTATCACACTCTGTAAGAATTTTTGCTTGGGGATTCCCTGAAGAGAATCAGCGGCGATAGAATCGCCGGGTGATAAGCGCTTCTGACATCAGAACTCTTCGGAAACGTTGGAAGGCGATGGCTCCTTTGCTGGATGAGCGGAGCCGACGACGCTGGGCGGCGTCGGAAGCACATATGATTGGCCACGGCGGCGTGAGCGCCGTGGCTGAGGCGACGGGGCTGGCCCGGCGGACAATATATCGAGGGCTTGAAGATCTCCAAGATCGTGCCTCAGTGGGAGATGACCGAATACGCCGGCAGGGTGGCGGACGTAAATCGAGGATATCCGAAGACCCAACCCTTGTTGCCGACCTTAAATCGCTGCTCGAACCGGCGACGCGAGGCGACCCGATGCGGCAGCAGTTGTGGACGTCGCTCAGCTTGCGGAAGCTATGTGTGGAGCTGAAAGGCAAGGGGCACGAGATCAGCTATCCGGTCGTTGGGGATTGCCTGCACAAGTTGCACTATAGCTTACAGGCCAACCGAAAATCCCGCGAAGGAAGCGAGCATATGGACCGGAATGGTCAGTTCGAATACATCAACAAGAAGGCTGGCAGTTTTTTGACAGATGGCCAACCGGTCATCTCAGTCGATACGAAAAAGAAGGAATTGATCGGCAATTTCAAGAATGCGGGCCGCGAATGGAGACCGAAAGGCAAACCCGAAGAGGTCAATGTACATGACTTCATTGATCCCAAGCTGAAACGCGCCGTACCGTACGGCGTTTATGACATCAACAACAATACTGGCTGGGTCAGTGTAGGAACGGATCACGACACTGCCGCTTTTGCGGTAAACGCCATCCGCCGCTGGTGGAAGGCCATGGGAAAGAAGCGCTATCCGAAACCCAAGGGCCTATTGGTGACCGCTGATGGCGGTGGATCGAATGGCTACCGCGTCCGTTTGTGGAAAATCGAACTACAGAAACTGGCTGACGAACTCAAGTTTCCGATCACGGTGTGCCACTTGCCCCCTGGAACGAGCAAGTGGAATAAAATCGAACACCGGCTTTTTTCCTTCATCAGCATCAATTGGCGAGGCAAACCCTTGCGCAGCTTCCGCACAATCGTCGAGCTCATCGCCGCTACGACTACCGAGACGGGCCTGACCGTACGCGCTGAACTCGACGAAAAGAAATACCCCAAGGGCCTCAAGGTCTCAGATGCGCAACTCGCTGCCGTCAATATGTTTCCTCATGACTTTCATGGCGAATGGAACTACACCATAGCTCCGAACAGGAAGCGCGCCCACAAAAGTGACTAAGTTATTTCTTAACGCGCCCTAACTGGCTTCTTCGCGTACTACGCAGTGCAGACCAACGGTCGGACACTCGCAGCGTTCCGCTTTCGGATCATCGACCTTTGGCGACGCTCGCTCCAACGGCGCAGCCAGAAGGATCGCACGACCTGGGAGCGGATTACGAAGCTGGCAAATGACTTTCTCCCCCGCGCTCGAGCTCTCCATCCGTCAGCCCTTGATCGTTTCGCCGTCAAGCACCCAAGGTGGGAGCCGAGTGCCCGAATTGGCGCCGCTCGGTTCTGTGCGGGGGGCGCTGAGCAATGCGTGTCCCTTGTACGTTGCAGATTGCTTGGCGAATAAACACATTTCGCTGAGCAGCGAGGAGAACGGTGAGCCTCTGTCGTCCCTTTGGCGAATGAGCCCGTGCGGTAGATTAGGCCCCGTTTTCCAAGCTCCGCTGTGCAGGCTGGACGGTATCTTGGGACGCGCGTGAGCGTAGATCCTGCGTACAAGGTTGTTCGAAGCGGAGCTCTTGCTCAAAAGATGAAGTGAAAGGATAGGACAGTGATCGACGGAGTATTGGGTATCGACGTTTCGAAAAATACGCTCGACGCGAGCATTTCTAGCTGCAACAAGGTGCGCGCAAGGAGCTTTGCGAACTCCCCTGATGGATGGCGCCATCTCCTGGATTGGCTGATCACCCAGAGGGTCAGACGGGTTCACGCCTGTCTGGAATCCACCGGGCGCTATAGTCTCGGCATCGCCGGCGCACTGAACGAGGCTGGTCATGTCGTCAGCATCGTCAATCCGGCCCAGATTCGGGACTTCGCGCGTACCAAGTTGGGTCGTAACAAAACTGACGGGGTCGATGCGTCGCACATTCGTGAATATTGCGAATTGTTCAAACCCAAACCGTGGGCGCCGCCTTCGGAGGCACATCGCCGGTTGGGTGAGTTGCAGACGATTCGAGCCGGCATCATCACGGGTCTGACGGAATGGAAGAATCGCAAGAACAGCGGCATGATCGACGCTGTGGCTCAATCGCTGGCCGATGTGACGATCTCGCACTTCACCAGCCAGCTCAGTGCTGTCGACGAGGCCATCACACAGACAATCGACAATGATTCCGTCCTGCGACGGAAACGCGATCTTCTGCTCAGCATCAGCGGCGTTGGTGAGACCTTGGCTGGCGTCGTGCTGGCCGAATTGCCTGGTCCGGATGTGCTGCACTCGAGTGCCGAGGTGGTCGCCTATGTGGGCTTGAACCCGCGGCAGCATCAGTCGGGAACATCCATCGATCGAGTGACACGTATCTCCAAGATCGGCAACGCCGTTCTTCGGGCTGCTCTTTACATGCCGGCGATGTCGGCGATGCGATATAACCCGGCGATCGTCGCGCTGGTGGTGCGGTTGAAGTCCCAGGGCCGCCTCAAACCCAAGCAGATTGTCGTGGCTGCGATGCGTAAGCTGTTGGTGCTGTGCTTCGGCGTTCTGAAAACGGGCAAACCATTTGATCCGGCGATAGCGATGGGCTGTTGAGCCACATCGAGGCGTCGATCGCATGGAGAGCTCTTGGTTGGAGGCAGAGACGGGGGTCAAGCCCCGCAGCCCGAAGGGGCGCGCGCCAGCGCGCGGGCTTGACGCCCGTCTCCGCCTCCAACATCCTTCCATGCGAGCGGGAGACGCACCAAAAAACCATCGCAGGCCAATCAAATTCCCTTGACGCCGATCACGGTATCTACCGCAATCTGGTGAGCGAGATT
Source organism: uncultured Alphaproteobacteria bacterium (assembly GCA_963844635.1). Lineage (GTDB taxonomy): Bacteria > Pseudomonadota > Alphaproteobacteria > Rhizobiales > Xanthobacteraceae > JAJPKK01. The sequence continues at coordinate 46,622 of CAWJPD010000001.1, read as the reverse complement.
GGAGGGGCCAGCTTGATCGCAGATAGGCGATGTCACGCAACTCGCTCGGCAGCGTGTACACGACATGGAAGTACGGCACCGGCGTTGCGGCACCGGCCAATCGATCCCCTCAAGCAGACTGCTGTGGGTTCGCCCCGGGCGCTGCGATCGTCGCGGTCGCCTAAGCAGCTCGTTAAATTCCGGTCCGCCCTATCCAGACGGACTCAGAAATCAGGCCTACCGGCAACCGGGGTTTTGTAATCAGAAGACTGCAGGTTGTTCTCGGCGCATATCTGCTCGTTCATGGGACCTTGCGCGCGCCGGTAGCGCTGAATTGCCGACCATGGCGCGTTGAAAGTGTCCGGATCCTCAACCGTGAAATTCACCTCGAGAAATTTGCCGTCCTCGATCACTCTCCAGCGCTCCGTAACATGAACCTTCGCGGTGTGCGGCGTGCGATAGTTGTCGATGAACGTCTTGTCATTGAAACCAATAGTATCGATCACGAGGGATTCCCCATCATAATGGCCGACCGATTCACCATACCACGATGGTATGGGCTTTTCAGAGTGCGGCACGTCGAGATAGACATGGCGCACCTCTTCATTGCCCTCGTAGATAAACAAGACTTCCTTCGGCGATTGAAGGATGAAGACCCGCTCGACGACATACATCATGAAGCCCGGTACACCCGCCGGCAGGCAGCTTGATCGCGGCGTGAAGGCGATCTGGCCAGCCAGGACCTTCTCGTTCTCCTTCCTCATCACCTCGTCGGCCCATGGCTTCACATTAGGGTTGGTGAGATTTGAAATCCTGAAGGTCGGCTGTCGCACGGGATTATTGGGCACGTAGGGGTATTTGGGATCGTAAGTTACCGGCTTGGGCCCGCCCGGAACCGGGATGAAATCGTTGCCCGCAGCGATCCATGCCACTTGGCTAGAGGAAAAGTCCGGAGGGCTCGTTTGCGCCTGCGCAGCGGCCGGTATGCCCGCCACAACGACGTTGGTAAGCAATGCGAGAGTTAGATGTTTCAGCTGCATTTTTGCAATCATGGCACGCTATCGATCTAGGGGATGCGGCTTCGCCGATTCGCGACGCTTCCGAAGTTCCGAGCCCCTTCGTCCATTGCGCAAGCAAATAGACAGTGCCCCTGCCTTCAGTCAACGACCTGAGCCCGTTGCATCCTGTGAGGCTCCATGGTCCCTCCCGGCAACGCCTCTTTCGCGGCGGCCCGGGTCTCCTCCCAGCCAAAGACTCGCGCGCACATCATGGGTGCGCCGGCATCACGAGGTGCGGCAAAAGCGGATGAGGCGCAGACCGCCAAGCGTCTGTCAATGGCCTGACCAAGCGGCAGGAGTTTGCGATAATCTGAAAGATGAAGTTTGGAAGGAATGAGCCGTGTGTGAGCGGGCGCGGTTGAATGCCATTGAACCGGGTGTGCGGCGGGGGCCCCATGTCCGAACGCGATCCCGCCTTCTTGGCGCAAGCGCAAGCCATGCTGCGCCAGCATCAGGACGCCGAGAGCGTGCGCCAGCAGCAGCAAGGCCACGGCGACGCAACGGTGCTCTTTGCGCTCGAAAGTACCAGAGCGTCGCTGGATTGTCCGATTGTCACACCTGGTCGTATATTCGGAGCCCCGGCCGCGCTGAAGCGCCGGCCAGCAGGTGCTCTGTTGACAGGCCAAGCCCGGACGAATTGGTTATAGCACCGGTTCCGGGCACGTTGCGAGGAGAACAAGATGCTGAGGTCGATTTCCAACCCGTTGGCCCGATATCGGCTGGCGCTCGCGGCCGGCGTTTTCGGTAGCCTGTTGGACGCGGCAGCGCTCGGCTCCGCTAGTCTCGCCGAACCGCCGGCCAGTGCCGTTCCGCCGCTTGCCTCCGCCGAGTTCGGCTGGGAGACTTGCGCCGGAGACTGGCAGGCGCCTCCCCCCGGTTCCGGCCACGGCCCGATCGCGAACGATCCCGATTACCCCTACAACAGCAGCATCGACGCGCAGCGCACAAACACGCAGCCGACCAAGCGCATCACGAACTACAAGGACCCGATCCTGAAGCCCTGGGCCGCCGCCCAGATTCTCGCCTCCAACGAGGAAGTGCTGAAAGGCATTCGCGATATTCCATTCACCGCGCAATCGCGCTGCTATCCCGGCGGCGTGCCGGGTCAGTTGCTTGTGCCTTTCGAGCCGCTCTATTTCATTCAGAAGCCGAAAGAGGTCTGGATGATGTGGCAGCGTGACCACATGGTGCGTCGCGTTTTCTTGACCGACAAGCATTCGGAACACGTCAAGCCGTCCTGGTTCGGCGAGTCGATCGGCCATTATGAGAACGGCGACACGCTCGTCATCGACACCATCGGCCTCTCAACCAAGAACAGCTACATCGACAATTTCCGCACGCCGCACACCGAGAAGCTGCACGTCGTCGAGCGCATCACGATCGAGCCGGGCGGCAAGAGCCTGCGGGCGACCGCAACCGTCGAGGACCCCGACACCTTCAACGGCCCGCTGACGGTGAGCCTGCGCTGGTTCAAGGTCGAGCAGCCTTTGGCGGAGTTGGTTTGCGCCGAAAACAATGGTGACTTGTTCAATCAAAATCTGTTCCCGATACCGGAAGCCAAGATGCCGGATTTTTGATCCTTGCGCGCTTCACCGCTTGCCTGAACTCGATCAACTGGTGGAGAGTTAGGCCGTACGAACACTTCTTCAAAGGCGGAATTGGCCCACAGGTGACCGTAAACTTCACTACAGTGCGTTACAATTGACGGCGAGGCGGTGATCTGCGGTCCAGATGGGCTGGCGCGGTTCGATGATCTGCGACGCTGGGACTGCGGCCAGCTCGCTATGCTTTAAGCATTCGACCTGATCGAGCTCGACGGAGCCGACCTGTGGGATAGCCCGTTTCTGGAGCGCAAAACGCGGTTGGCGGAGCTGTTGAGGCCGTCCAGATCAGCCATCGCTGTGAACGAACATATCGATGCTGATGGTGCGATCGTATTCGAGCACGCCTGCCGGCTCGGGGCTGAGGGGATCGTGAGCAAGCGGATTGATGCGTCCTACCGGTCGGGCCCATTCGCGGCTTGGATCAAAGTCAAGAGCCCCGCCGCGATCGAGGTGCAGCGGATGCGGAGTGAGAATCGGCTGCCTCAATGGGAAGATGATGCTGAGGAAGAGCCATGCGCTCAAGACAACTCTACCTCAATGTCCTATTGGCGGTGATTCTATTTCTGGCCATCGTACTTATTCTTGGCCTTGTCGAAACAGCGGGCGCACAATCTTGTTCGCCTGCGCTAGAACAATTGAGGCCTACAGAATTTCTTCGCTGGTTTGGCTGCGCTCTGGCTGTGCACGAAAATCTAGCGAGCGGACTCATAGCAGCCGCTGGCGCACTTTTCAGCGCGCGGATCGCTTGGCAGTCCATCATGAGGCAAATCAATACTGAGGCCGACCAAGCCTACGATGCCTTGCGCGTCGAACTCGGGTCAGTAATCGATATGCTGAACCTCTATTGGCGCGTAGTCGATGCAGCGATCAAAAACAAGGATTGGCGAGAGAATGGGATAGCTCTTCTAAGGTCCATGTATCCCCGTCCAAACGATCTCGTTCAGTCAATCACTACTTCACCGCTGGTTGGCGGACTTGACCCTGCAAGACGGCGGCAATTTCATGATCTTAAAAATAAGCTGTCGATGCTCGCAGATACGATGCATAGGCGTGACGCTGAACGTCTAGGTCTCGAGAATATACGCACTATGCTGACCCACACGTATGTGTCATTGCGAACGTTTGATTTACTGCTGCGAAGAGGTTAAGGTGGCGAAAAAAGGCAAAACTTGACAATCGATCTATGCCCGAAAACCTCGAATCCCTGGTGACAACTTTTGAGCGTACCGGAAATACGATTCCGAGCTGTGATCCAGGAACAGGTCCGCCTCCCGATGCCGCGCTTTGACCAGCCCGCCGCCCCAATGACAAGATGGATCGCATGTTGCAGATCACCCCGCCGCACACAACGTGGGGACAAAAGGCCGCTTACCCTGAATCGAAAATAGCCGACAACACATTGCGGATGCGGTCGAGATTTGACGGGTAAACGGGGAGCTTGTGCGCGGCAGGCAGATTAAGCGCATTGAGGGTGCCGCAATCCTGAATTAGTAATTCGATATACTCGGGTTCCCATTAATCCTTCGGACACGTTGACGATGAATTCGAAAGTCCGTCTACTGAGGATATCAGTGATCTTAATTGAATGGGAAAAGCATTCACCCGCCAGTCCAGTGTTGTGCCCCGGAATTGATGCTGTGGACGGCTCCTCCACCGGCACGAGAGTGCCATCGAATGGAGCCTATCCAAGAGGGCTGTGGCGACGACGGGGTCCCCAAAAACTTCGCCCCATTCGGCAAATCCGCGGTTGGAGGTGAGGATCATCGCGCCCTTTTCATAGCGGGCGTTGACGAGCTGAAAGAACAGATTGCCTCCGCCTGCAGTGACTGGCAGATACCGGTCGGTTCGTCCCCGGCGTCGAACATCGCGGGGCGGGTCGAGAAGCGGTATCACTTGGCCGACCGATGCTTGTGTGCCGCGCGCCGCAAATATTCGGTAACCTTGCGTTCCTCTCCCTCTTCATACCCAAAGTCCGGCGGAGGCCGGCCGAGCGCCAGGGCCATTGCTCGGGTGTGTTCAAGCAGCATGTGCTGGCACAGCAAGTCGAACGTGGCATCCCGCATGCTGGTGCCTTCCAGGTTCCATGTGCTGGCAAAGTGCGGCTCGGCCGGGCATCTGTTGGAGATAGTCTCGTGTCTGGTTGCCTTCAAAGGCTCGCGCGTCTGTATCGGAAAGGCAACACTTCTTGAATTAGTCGCCGCGCGCCCAACTCCGGCTCCCACATTAGCCGCAAACGATGCTAGTCCCCAACTTGGGGCACAGTACGGGCGTAGAGGTGGGGATGTAGTATGACCGCCTACAAAGACTTGCTTGATCTCGCCGCTATTTGTCTCAGGCATTCGCGCCAGGCGCAGAGTTCACAATCTTCCGCGGCGCTCGTTTGTTTGGCTCAGGAGTACGGGCACCGCGCCGCGCAGCTAGCGGCCCTCGCCTCAGCCATAACGCCGAATTCAAGAACACTGAATTTCCGCAGGCGCCTGCGAAGCGCGAAATTTCAGATGTAAGGGGTTACTTCCCCTTTTCCTTGTAGTCCCATTCTTTTTGTTCGGGTCCCCCGAGCCTGGATCGCACCAGCCTGCGGCTGGCCCGCTTTTTCGATCACCTCGTCGGGCGATGCAAAAACGCCGGGCGGAATTTCAAGGTCGAGCCCCTTGGGAGGCGCCGCACACGCGGTTGGATGCCTTGCGGCTCAAAGATTTTGTGAGCGCCGCGCGCTCACCGGGCCTCTACCGAGGCGTGGATAAGCCTTCGATTGAGGAGGCGGCCGCGTGATCAGGGTAATACCTTATACCGGCGGCTTGATTTTATGCTGGAAGCACCGAGTCCGCGCTGTTGCACAAGCTGCCTGAGCGCTTCTTTTCCCGCTTTACTTGCTGACGTAACGCTCGCGAAAGAGACCTTTGACTGGTCCACCGCGCCCGCTCTTCCAGCGCGATAAATTTCCCAGCGCCAGGGGCTTGGAAGGGAGTCCGCGCTTCACAACAACTGAAAAGTCGGATTGGTCGAAGGGGAGGTATCATCATGATGACGACCATAGGCCTGCAAGCCGTTCACCACAAGGACAATCGCAACCTTGGGAAGCCCGCATTCACGGGACCTTGCGCATTGCCGATTGAGGAAGGGCGGCCGACGTGCTCGCGGCGCGGGTCAAACAAAAGAATGGACGACCTAAAAAAAGGAAATCAATCCGGATTGGGCCTTGGGTCAATCAAGTGGCGGACGTGAAAGCCGCATCACAGATTTTGACTTAAGGCACGATTTTTCTCAACCCATTGGGCGGTCGGATCGCCTCAACCAAGCGGGCGTCCTGTACTCGCCATGAATGCTCGACTCGGCAATACGGGCAGAACGCAACCCATGCCGGAGCACTCACGACAGCGCAGGCATCCCCATAATCGCCATCAAACTCGCAACAAAATGGCTCATCCAGCAGAAATCGATGCAAGTCCGACAGGCTGCTAGCGTCCGCTCTCAGGCTGATAGTGCGCCCTCGTGCGGCTCGCGCAGCATATAGCCGCGGCCCCACACGGTCTCGATGTAGTCCTTGCCCTGTGAGGCATCGGCAAGTTTTTTTCGCAGCTTGCAGATGAAGACATCGATGATCTTGATCTCCGGCTCGTCCATACCGCCATAGAGCTGGTTGAGGAACATTTCCTTGCTTACCGTCATGCCCTTGCGGAGACACAGGGCCTCCAGAATGTTGTACTCCTTGCCCGTGAGGTTCACGCGAACATGATTCAACTCGACCGTCTTTTCGTCGAGATTGACGACAAGATCTCCAGTCTGGACAACCGATTGGGCGTAGCCGCGGGAGCGGCGCACGATCGCTTGGATGCGCGCAACAAGCTCAGTTTTGTGGAACGGCTTGGTCATGTAATCGTCGGCGCCGAGGCCGAGACCCTTGATCTTGTGCTCGATGACGGCAATGCCGGAGAGGATTAGAATAGGCGTCTTCACTTTGGAGACGCGAAGCGACCGGAGCACCTCGAAGCCCGACATATCGGGCAGATTGAGGTCGAGTAGGATGATGTCGTAGTCATATAGCGTGCCGAGATCGACGCCCTCTGCTCCAAGGTCCGTTGTGTAGACGTTGAAGCCATCGGATTTAAGCATCAAGTCGATTGATTGGGCGGTTGAGCTGTCATCCTCGATCAGCAAAACGCGCATCCCAGTCCGCTTTCTCGCCGACGACGGCGCGCCGCAGCGTAATTTCGTGAATGCAATCAGGAAGATGATGAAGGAAGCTAGTCACTGACGGTTAACGAACCCTTAATGATATCAGTCTCAAAGCTGCCGCGTCGGTAGAGCATCTGACATCCATGGCGACAGATCTGACAAATTATCGAAGGCAAGGGTATGGCCGTTATTGGCGGCAATAAAAAGATCGCGTTCTTCTCGAGGTGCGGCCCGTATTGGGGCAGCATTAGGATCAATCAGCGAGCGAACGATTTTCGACAGGACCGTTTTTGCTGACCCCTGTTCCCCTGAAACAGCCAGAACGGGATACGGGCCGCCATGTCGGAGCGCAGCCAGCAGCCACGCAGCGACCAAGATGAAGTCGTCTCGACCTGACACGTTGATGAATTTTGAAAGCATGCCCAGCGATCCGCCCCTGGTTGGGATCGGCAAGGGCAGCATGCCGGCGGTTCGACGGAATCTCACGGGCGCCCGATCGATGATCCGCCATCCCTCGGGGTTGATTTCGACTACACCCCAACATTCGTCAGCGAGGTCCAAATAAAGCCGACCGTTGTGCTCCGCGGTTCGGAGAAAAACCGGTCTGAGAGGCGAATCAAATTGAGCGCGCGCGCCTCTATTAATCAGTACATAAGTATGTAGACGTTCAAGCGGCGTATTTGAGAGAGGGCTTCTGAAAGAACGATTGGATTTTTGCGGGACTCCGCTACAAAGAGAGCATAGATGATAGAGCAGGCTCCGGAAATTTTGACAGGACGATAAGTGGAATTTCTGCCTGACAGCGGGCACGCTGATGCCTGCGAATCAGGAGCGACCATGAAGAGACGGCCCCGGCGGAACCACACACCGGCTTTTAAAGCGAAGGTGGCACTTGCAGCGATCAAAGGCGATCGCACGATTGTGCAATTGGCAGAACAGTTCGACGTGCATCCGAATCAGATCACCCAATGGAAGGCGCAGCTCGAAAGCGGCGCAGCTGATGTCTTCGGCTCTGGTACCGGCAAAGCCGCGGGACCCGTGGTGGATGTGAAAACGCTGCACGCCAAGATCGGCGAGTTGACCTTGGAGAACGATTTTTTAGGCGTCGCGCTCACCAAGGCGGGGTTGTTGAGCGCAAAGCGATGATCGACCGCACGCACGAGCTACCGATAATCAAACAAGCGGAAGTTCTCAACATCAGCCGCGGCAGCGTCTACTACCTGCCGCGGCCGGTGTCGGAAACCGACCTTACGATCATGCGGCGGCTCGACTGGCTACACTTGGAGCATCCCTTCGCCGGATCTCGTATGTTGCGAGGTCTGTTGGCTGCCGAGGGGTGCAAGACCGGCCGCCGGCATGTCGGAACGCTCATGCGGCGGATGGGGATAGAGGCGCTGTATCGCCGCCCCTGCACGACAAAGCCGGAACCCGGTCACAAGATCTACCCGTATTTGCTGCGCGGAATGGAGATCACGCGGCCGAACCAGGTTTGGGCGATGGACATAACCTACATTCCGATGGCGCGCGGCTTTGTCTATCTGGCCGTAGTCCTCGACTGGTTCAGCCGTCGCGTCTTGTCGTGGCGGCTGTCGATCACCATGGACGCATCTTTCTGCGTCGAAGCTCTCAAGGATGCGCTGGCGCGTCACGGCAAGCCGGACATCTTCAACACGGATCAAGGCAGCCAGTTCACCGGCGCTGCCTTCACCAGCGCGCTTGCCGACAAAGGAATTACGATCAGCATGGACGGCAAGGGCGCCTGGCGCGACAACGTATTTGTCGAGCGCCTATGGCGAACCATCAAATACGAGGAAGTCTATCTGCGCGCCTACGACAGCGTTGCGGATGCTCGAAGTTCGATTGGGCGCTATCTCGCCTTTTACAACGCCCGACGCCCGCATCAGAGCCTTGACGGGGCAACGCCAAATCAGGCTTACTTCACGAAGCTGCTGCTCCGCGAGGCAGCGTAACCTTGGCAGGGGTTCCACTTATCGGCGCGGAAATTCTGTTCAGAGATTCGGAGCCACTGCTAGGCGCCTATCAAGTTCGAGCTGGTCATCAATCTCAAGACCGCCAAGGCGATCGGCCTCAGCATCCCCGAAACATTCCTAGTGCGCGCCGACAGGATCATCTAATAGCCCCGGCGACAAGGTGGGTTCTAGTTCCGACGCTTGCAACTCAACGCCTCGGCGAACAGCCGCTTCGGGTCAAACTCGACGGTTCGATGATGCGGGCAGCATCTCCGCAGCTCCCCAAATCGCTACAGAATGCAGGTCAGCCGGTTCCGGCGCTTCGGGCCACAGCACAAAGTCGCTGCGCTCCAGCCCGATGCGCGGGGGCGTGAGCCGAGGGGGCGGTAGCCAGTCGAGGCTGCGATAGTGTGAATCAGCACCGAAGTGGGACCCCGGCAGATTTGGCTCTACAGGGTTGAAATCTCGCAGGAAATCAGACCGCGGGTGGAGTCCCGATCGGCGTGGCCGATCGGGACCTTACCACGAGACTGAAATTGCAAGCGATATCAATTTGCTAGGGTCGATTTGGAGTGGGGTCCACTTCGGTTCTGATTCACAGCTGATGATTGGCGTATTTTTCCACCAACATCATCGCCAGCAGGCTTGGGCCGGCAAAGCCGCGTGTGATCGCATGGAATGGCGCCGGCGGCTGCGCGATCGTCTCACATGACCGGCAGCCAGGCGACCGATACCTCCTCCGGCTCCCCCATATTGATGGTACCTTCGGAAGTCGTCGGCGCGATTCAAACCGCCTACCTTCAGGCGCAGCAGGAGTTGGGGCGCCATGCCCGCGCGGATGACCTGCCACTATCAGCGTCACCGCGCTCAGATTCCGCGTCTTTCACAAGGGCTGCGGCCTATTCGACTAGCCACGATGCGCTCCTTCCCGCCACCCCTGAAACCGAATGTCGTTGTCGAGCTTAATCGGCGAACCGTCAACGCGACTGGTCATTGATTTTTTTCTCCGGCCGCTTATCTCCGGGGCAAGTGGCACCTCCGGCGGCCGTCCGAACATGTGCGAGGTTCGTGCGGGGCCTGTGAAAATTTCAAAGGCGCCACCGTACGGCTTGTCGCCGTACACTGACCACTTTTGCCGCCGGCAATGTCGGCGCGCATATTTTTTGAAAGGAACGTAAATGATGAACAAATCTGCGAAACGTCGTGTACCCGGGAAAAACGCGCTGAACCACGGCTACTATTCCGGTGACGTGGTCCTCCCCTTCGAGTCGCGACGGGATTTCGAGTGCTTGCACACAAGCCTCAGAGACGAACTCCATCCGGTCGGCCAACTGGAAGAGGAGATCGTATTCGACATCGCCCATCTCTCGTGGCAAAGGCGGCGGGTCCGCAAAATGTGGCACGCTGCCGCATATGCGGATCCCTTCGTCGTCGATCTGATCGAGGCCGACTGCAGGTCGTGGTCCGGCATACGCGCGCATTTGGGCCGTGAAGCCGAGGGCGAACACAGCCTCGTGTCCGCGCTGCACGACCAAGTTAAGGCACTCACCAAGCAGCTCACCAAGGCGGGCCGTAGGGCTGCGGAGGAGGGCGAGCCGGACAAGATGGACGCTGCTGCGCAGATCGCCGCCGCGACCCAGGCGGTGCTGAAGCTGCAGCAGGTGATCCAAAGCGGACCGGGTCCGACGGATACTTTCAAACGAACCTACGAGCCGGACAGTCAAGAAAAGATTGTTCGACTCGAGGCCCTGATCGACACGCGGTTGGATAAGCTCCTGGCCCGGCTCGAGAGAGTGAAGGCATTCAAGCGGCTCTCCCTTCCGGCGGTCCCCGTTCCGAAGCTCGCACCGCAGCCGTGTTCTCAACCGAGAGTTGATGGACCCGAAATGGCCCCGCAGTCCGAACCGAAGGCCGACTCCCGTGATGATGATGATGACGACGACGATGATGACGACTTGCTACAACTTCCAGATGATTAACTAAAAAGGTTTCCTAAAGGTTGTAAATCTCGGGAATCGAAACGCTAGCGCCCGGACCGGCAGATGGACCCAACTCACTGACTTGTCTCAAGCTTCTCTGTTGCGCCGGGCAAAAAGACAACGCTGTAAATTGCTGCTTTTCACCCTGGAAAGCAGCAATTCTTTTGTTGCGACGGCGTTTTATCGCCAACGTGCGCCGCTTGCCTTGCTCCCACCAGCCCTTCTCACTGGCTTGGATTGAATGAGCACCAATCCTGACTTCCATGGCCAAGTTGTGGGTGATTTCGGATGCCCTTCAGCCGGCTGACGCTGCCGTCGTTCTTGGCGGCGGCACCGACACCCGACCCTACGCGGCCGCCCAGCTCTACCAGCGTGGTCTCGTCAAACTGATCCTGGTTTCGAACGCGCCGCCTCATGATTTGACGAGCGATTTGTCTGATCAGCTGGCCCAGGCGGCTGATGACGATCTGAAGGTTTTATTCTCTCTCGGCATTCCGACAGATGCCATCGCTTCCCTTGGAACCGGGCTCTCGAACACTTACGACGAGGCGCGAGCTGCCGCCGATTGGGCACGCCGCACCAAAGCGCAGCGCGTTATCGTCCCCACCGAAATTTTTCCCAGCCGAAGAGTTCACTGGATCTTCAACCGCGAGCTTCGGGGTGTCGGCACCCAAGTCATTATCGAAGCCGTGCCCTCCCCTGCCTATGGCACTGCGGACTGGTGGCAGCGCAGTTCCGGCATCTCCGTTTTTGAGAGCGAAGCCATCAAATATCTCTATTATCGGCTCAGTTATTGAGATCTTCGCTTCCACCGGAGGCTCCCAAGCTGCGTTGGTCGTCAAGATTGGGATTCAAATGCCGCCGAATACAGGCATGCTCGAAGCTCCAATCCGATTGTGGACGAGTTGATCAAGCGTTTCTATCTGCATGCTTTCAAAGAAAAGATTGTTGAACTCAAGGAAAGATTTTCGAGCTGACAGAGCAAAGAAAACGATTTTTGGAATGCTGTGCGCTTCTGGGCAACGGGTTCCTGTGACGGTGGAAAAAAAGCGCAATCGACGGTCCACAGCGCCGAGGTTCGGATGGTGGTCTCTTTGGAGATGTCGAGATGAATCTCGTTTTCAGGCCGGAAAAACACCCGCGCTATTGCCTACTGGTCAAAGCAGACAGCAAGTTTACAAGTGGCTCATATTGAGGGTAGTTGGAACATATTCTTTCGCCCTCGATTGAATAGCTTACTCAGCTATTTTTGCATTGGCGCTCGCCCCGCAGTCCACGACGGACACCACGATCTGATGCCTTTCTAATTGTTGGCACAGATTGCGAAAGTTTGAATCGACGATAAGCAAATCAGTGGCAATTCCCGACCGCATCGAGCCGCTTGAGGTAATCGTCAAGCTGCTTATCGGCGGCAGCAATGAACTTCTCCAACGAATTCCGCGTGAAGGTGCGGTCCTTGTTGTTGACCGCCTTGATCCGCGCGCCATCGACCGCGATGAGTTCGCGCCCGAAAAGATCGAGACGCCGGCACAACAGCGTGAATTCACGAAACACCTTCTTGAACGCGGCGCGATTATCGGAACGGAAATCCGCAATGGTCTTGAAGTCGGGCTTGAGTGTCCGCAACAGGCAGATGATCTCGACGTTGCAGTGACATTCGGCTTCGAGCCGTTCCGCTCCAGCTTCGACACCGGCGATCATTTACGCTTCACGTTCAACCGGACGGTGACTTTCGATTACTTTTGTAGCCTGTATCCGCAGATGAAAGGCGAAATCGTCGTGGTGCCCTTAAAGTTAGCCGACGAATTGACCGAATGTTATGGTTACATGATGGTCAATTTTCGGCCACTGGACGGGCTTCGGCAGTGAAGGTATGTTCCTTACGTCAAGAGGACGTGATCGCCACGTGAGCAGGAGAGGCTACGATGAGAAGTTTCACCTTGACTCTGGTTGCAGCAGCATTTGCGTTCGGTGCGATGGCATTGACTGCCGACGCGCAGACTTAGTTTTTGGGTGCCAAGACACTTAAGGCACAGATAAAGGACGCCATTCCCATCGATACGATTGCGTGCAACGGGCGCACTGGCGGCATGGGCTGCGGTCCGGGATGGATTTGGAGCCGTTATTGGCATAGGTGCGTGCCCTGCTGATCAACCACGCGAATAGTTCGCAGAAGGCCGCCTTTGGCGGCCTTTTTGGTCCGCCGGTCGCAGCAGGTTCGCCAGCCGCACCTTGGATCAGCAATCTTCATCGCATTCGTGCGTCACCGGGCGTTCGCAGGCGTAAGCCGCGTCTTCCATCACGATCGACTTGACAGTGAGTCCTTCGCCGGACAATCGCGTCAATGAGCAACTGGGCGACGGCGCTGAGGACCGTCCTGCCGCTTTCCTGGCCTCAGCGCGACAGCTTCTTCGCGCGTCATGGCGAAATTGATCTCGCCGCTGGCGATCAAGGCGAGCATGCGGTGCGGACGAATGTGCGACAGCTCGTAAAGGGCGGACCGTTTGCCATAGTAAGACCCGTGCGGCACGCCGCACACGGAGGGCTTGCACGTGGTCGAACGCTATCGTTTGATCGATTACGAAGCTGTAGTGGAAGGGCAAGAACGGGGCTTAAGGGAGAATTTGAGACGCCGACTACTGCTTCGTCCCGCCCAAATTGGTCGACGACGAGAGCGATCACGTGCTTCAGACCGTCAGCACCGTCAGCCGTTTCGGGGCGCCACGGACATTGTAGGCGCCAAACGCAGCTGAAGTCATCGATCAAAATACCCGCTGACGGTGCTGACGGTCGATTTCATTGTTCTGCTCGGAGACGTGCTCAACCTGATGATCCGGATTCCGGCGTGGCCAACACGATCGAACGAAATCTCAATCCCCAACGCCCGAAGCGGGGGCTGGGCGCTGTCCGGACAGCGGCGCGGCGCTGGCCTCGCAATCGACGATCAGCCGTCTGGAGAATACGCCGTCAAAGAGCGAAGCGGCGCGGCTCTGCGCGGCCCTCATCGACCAGGTCGGCGCGACGGTGAAGCCGGGCAAGCAGGCGATCCTCGACATCGACGACACGTTCTGCGCAGCGCATGGCGGCCAGCAACTGGCGTTCTGGAACGCGCATCACGACGAACGCGGCTTTGCGTCGATGCACATCTATCATGCGGGGAGCGGCGCACCGGTCGCGGCAATTCTACGCCCGGCGCCCGGATATCTCACGCTAATCGCTGCATCGGGGCGGCGAATCAGTGAAAGTTATTGTGCTGCAACAATTTCTCGCTGATACGCGGAGCGCCCCGATGCCGACAGAGTGTAGCCGAGATTTGTTTGGATTTGCACCCGTTGAAGGCCGCGAGGTGGTGGCGGCATTCGATGGCGGTGCGATCACGTCGGATGCCGGGGCGCTGCTGCTGGGCGCTGCGGATCGGGCGATCGGAATGATGGAACGGTTTGCGGCGTGCTTTCACGATGAGCGCGACCGGAACCTGATCGAGCATGAGGTGGTGACGCTGGTCGGCCAGCGGGTGTTCGGCATCGCGCTCGGCTATGAGGACCTCAACGATCACGGCGAATTGCGCCACGATCCGATGATGGCGGTGCTGGCCGGCAAGCTCGAAGCGCGCCGCGAGGATTGCGCGCCCGTGGCCGGCAAGATTGCTTTGCGGATCTTGGCTCGACGCCCCGAGCCCTTCGATGCCTACGAAGCGGTCTCGCTTCAAATACGCGAGATTTTCACCGAGCATACCCATCTCGTCGAGCCGTTATCCTTGGATGAAGCCTACCTCGACGTTACCGAGAATCTGAAGGGCATCGCGACCGCGACCGAAATTGCCGAGCAGATCAGGGCAAAGATACGGGCGGAAACCCGCTGGAATACAGTTCCGGGATAGCGATTGACACGCATACCATATAAACGACCTTGGGGATCTCAATTGCGAACGCTGGACCACGATGAACGCACAAGCAGAAACAGTCGAGTTCTGTGAATTTGACAACACCTACGCTCGGCTGCCGGATCGTCTTTTTGCTCGACTGCGGCCTACTCCGGTCGCTGCGCCGCGTCTGGTTAAGCTCAACACAAAGCTCGCTTTGGACCTTGGACTTGATCCGGAAAAGCTTGCGACGCCGAAGGGTGTGGAAATCCTCGCCGGCAATCGAGTGCCGATGGGAGGCGACCCGCTCGCCATGGCTTATGCGGGCCACCAGTTCGGGTCCTTCGTCCCTCAACTCGGTGATGGACGCGCCATTCTCATTGGCGAAGTGATCGACCGCGCCGGCGGGCGCCGCGACATCCAGCTCAAGGGGGCCGGCCCTACGCCATATTCGCGGCGCGGCGACGGACGTGCGGCGCTTGGGCCTGTGCTGCGTGAGTACATTGTGAGCGAGGCCATGGCGGCGCTTGGGATTCCGACGACTCGAGCGCTTGCCGCAGTGACCACCGGCGAGACGGTTTGGCGCGAGACGGCTTTGCCCGGCGCCATTCTGACTCGCGTCGCATCGAGCCACATTCGGGTCGGTACCTTCCAGTTTTTCGCGGCGCGCAGGGATGTGGATGCGATCCGCCGCCTCGCGGATCACGTCATCGCGCGGCATTATCCGCAAGTTGCTGGCGCCACGAACCCTTACCGCGCCCTTCTCGACCAGGTGATTTCGAGCCAGGCAGCCCTCATCGCAAAGTGGCTGCTAGTCGGCTTCATTCATGGTGTCATGAACACCGACAATATGTCGATCGCGGGCGAGACCATCGACTACGGTCCCTGCGCGTTCATGGATGCGTATCACCCTCAGACGGTCTATAGCTCGATCGATCAGATGGGACGCTACGCTTACGGCAATCAGCCGGACATCGCGCAGTGGAACCTCATCCGTCTGGCGGAAACGCTGTTGCCCCTGCTTGCAGAGGACCACGACGCCGCCATCAAGGAGGCACAGGAGGCAATCGGCGAGTTCTCGAAGGTATTCGATACGGCCTACGCTACGGGCCTCAGCCGCAAGCTCGGCCTTCTGGAATCACGGGCGGACGACATCTCCCTGGCACAAGACCTGCTGGATTGCATGGCCCAAAATGGCGCCGATTTCACCCTGGTATTCCGACGCCTATGCGACGCGGCCGGACCTCAGGGCGATGCCGGGGTACGCACTTTATTTGCGGACCCAGGGGCCTTCGACAATTGGGCCGAGAGATGGCGCCATCAACTCGCGCACGAGAGCAGGGAGCCAACGGAGCGGCGTTCCGCGATGCGCGCGGCCAACCCGGTTTTCATTCCGCGCAACCATCTGGTGGAGGAAGCGATCATTGCGGCCGAAACGGATGGGAGTTTTTCTGCCTTCGAGACGCTGTTGTCGGTGATTTCTGCGCCGTACGATGATCAGCCGGCGTTCAGACGCGTACGCCGAACCACCGCGAGCCGATCAAGTTGTTCACCGAACCTTTTGCGGTACCTGAATGTTCAAGTATGAAGCGAACGATTCGCCAGCCAGTCGCTGCGATCCGCGGCAAGTGATGATCGGCCGGCTGCGGCCGAGAACAGGGAAGGTCTGATCCCTCGATCACTTCGACTCGGGCAGCGGGATCGTCGCCTGCTTCCGTCAGGTCAGGCGGAGACCTTTGCATTGATTCGTGTTACCTCCTCGATCATGGAAACCACACCGCCTGTGCCGCGTGCGATTCTCGTCAGCATCCAGGTTCCGAGCGTCGACGACATCGCCCACACCGCGAGCATTGAGGAACTGGGTCGTCTGGTGAAGACGCTCGGTTACAAGGTCGTCGGCACGATATCGCAGAAGCGCGACGCGATCGACGGCGGGACGGTGCTAGGCAAGGGGCGGCTCGCTGAACTCGCGGCGATCACCGGTGGGACAGGTGTCGTCGGATCGATGGCAATCCCGCAGAAGTCGAAGGCCCGCGAGCGCTTTGAAGACGGCGACGAAAAGAAGCCGGGCGCCCTGCCGACCGAGCCTGATCCAGAGGCGCCGCCGAAGCCGGAGTTCGTGATCGTGGATCACGAGATCTCGCCGAGCCAGGCACGCAACCTCGAGCGGGCAACCGGTGCGCAGGTGCTCGATCGGACTGGCGTGATCATGGAGATCTTTCATCGTCACGCGCACAGCCGCGAGGCGAAGCTGCAGGTGGAGATTGCGCGGTTGAAGTACGTCTCGCCGCGTCTGCGGGAGTCGTCGGCGGGGGAGCGGCGGCAGGGCTCCGGCGCCGGGCGAGTCCGATCTCGATCTCGATCGCCGCAAGATTCGCGACCGCCTCGCGGAGCTGAAAGAGCAACTGGAGGATATCCAGCGAGACAACGACGAGCGTCGGTCCGCGCGTAGCGATCAGCTACGGGTCGCGCTGGTCGGATATACCAACGCAGGGAAGTCGTCACTCATGCGTGCGCTCACGGGCAGCGAGGTGCTGGTCGAGGACAAGCTCTTCGCGACGCTTGACACGACGGTGCGCGCGCTGAAGCCAGAGACGAAGCCGCGCGTGCTCGTCTCGGACACCGTCGGGTTCATCAAGAAGCTGCCGCACGATCTCGTCGCGTCGTTCCGATCCACGCTTGCCGAGGCGCTGGAGGCGTCGCTGCTATTGTTCGTCGTTGACGCGTCCGATCCGACGTACGCATCGCAGCTCGAGGTGAGCCGCAACGTGCTGCGCGAGATCGGCGCGGATATTGTCCCATCGCGCCTGCTCCTCAACAAGATCGATCGCGTGAGCGAGACTGATCGCGACGCGCTGCGCGCGAAGTACCCGGACGCAATCCTCCTCTCCGCGAAATCACCCGCGGACGTTACCGTGCTACGCGAGACGATCATCGCGTTCTTCGAAGCTGCAATGGTGGAGGACCAGATCGTGCTGCCGTACGCGAAGCAGGGGCTGCTCGGCGATGTATACGAGAACGCGCGCGTGCTCTCCGAGGACTACGACACCACCGGCCGGATCATGAAGGTGCGCGGCCTGCCCGGCGCCATCGCGCGCCTGCGAAGAACCCTCGCCGCTTCGTGAACTCGATCGCCGGCCGAACTCTCACTTTAGCATTTCGCAGTTTCCCGCCTGAAGAGGCATTGAAGCCTTGGCGAAGGCGGAAGCGCTTGGTAGGAGCTTCCGATCGATGAAGGACTGGAGTGCGGTCGTAAACGCCTCCTGAGTATCGATCGCAGCGTTGAAACCGGCCTTCCGAAGCTTGACAGTGCTCACAAACGCCACCGGCCCTGCTGAGGCCCCATAGGCAAATGCAAAGTCTGCGTGTTGATCACCCTGTACGACGAAGGAACGTAGATCGCCACTTGCAAGCCCGTACTTGGCGACGATTTTCGAACAAACATCCGCGTTCTTGCGAATATACATTGCAATGCTGGTAGGCTCATCAGAACCCAATTCCACCCCAAGCGCCTTCGCCATCGCCGGCCACACGCTCCGCCACGCGAAGACGTCGCCGTTCGTGACGTTGAATATTTCGTTGGCAGCCTGCCGGGCCTGCGCAGCCCACACCATTACCTGGCCGACCAAGTTGGCGTCGGCAGCCTCCCAGACGAATGACGGGCCTCCAGGAAAACTGAACGCCTCACCCTTCTCCCGGTGGATCGCGGCGTACACCCCTATGGCCGGGAGAACGTTCAGGCTCCGGGGGTCTCTCCGGTGACGAGCTGAGGCCGCAGCGCCGTGTAGGTAAAACCGTGCCGCGCCCCCATGTCGCGAACATAGTCCTGCTGGTCGAAGAAAAAGTTAGCATGGACGTCGCGCGGATCGCTCTCGCGGGCCGGGATCGCAATGGGATGTGCACACCGTAGGCCTTCGTTCCCTGCAGGACGGAGACATGCTTGAGCACGGGCTTTCGCGAAATGAGGGGCTCGATCACGTTGTGCAGCATCGAGTTGTTGACCGCGATCTGGTCAGCGTTCGACCAGCCGCTCACGAGATCGCTGGCATTTTCGTAAATCGCCGCATACGCGACGTGTGTGAGTGACCATCGCCCCTCGGATATCGGCTTCCGACTAGCCGCGGCTGCCGTGAGGTCTGATATGCTAGTCGTCCCCGTCATTGAAAATGAGGGGGATTTCTGAAATCTCTGTCGCCGCCAGCGATGGAGGTGATTCGTGGCCGGGAAAGAGATTGCGGTCAAGAAATACGTGGTCAGGCTCACCGGGGAGGAACGCGATCGGCTCAACGCGTTGATCCGCAAGGGCAAGCGTTCCGCCCAGCTGCTGACGAAAGCCCGCATCCTTTTGAAGGCGGATGTATCGGATGCGGGCGAAGGCTGGAGCGACAGTGCGATTGCCGACGGCGCTGGACACCAGCATCGCCACTATCGAGCGGACCAGGCGCCAACTGGTCGAGGAAGGTTTCGAGGCGGTGTTGACCCGTAAATACAATCCCAAGTCCGCCCGGCCGCGGATTTTCGACGGCGCGGCGGAAGCCAAATTGATCGCCCTGACCCTCTCGCCGCCCCCGGATGGCTTCGCCCGGTGGACCCTGCGTCTGCTCGAGGAGAAGGTCGTCGAACTGCACATTGTCGAGCGCGCCAGCGACAACACGATCTCCCGGACGCTTAAAAAAACAGTCTCAAACCGCATCTGCGGCAGCAATGGGTGATCCCGCCTCGACGCCAGCGCGGCCTTTGTCGCCGACATGGAAGATGTGCTGGAGGTCTATCACCGACCGCGCGATCCCGAGCGTCCCCTGGTGTGCCTCGACGAAACCTCCAAGCAGCTGATCGCCGAGACGCGCACGCCGATCCCCGCCAAACCCGGAAAACCGGCGCGTCACGATTACGAATACGAACGCAATGGCGTGGCCAATCTGTTCATGATGTTCGCGCCGCTGGAAGGCTGGCGCCACGTCAAGGTCACCGACCGCCACACCGCCATCGATTATGCCCACGTGCTACGCGAGTTATCCGACGTGCATTTTCCCGACGCGGCAAAGATCGTGCTGGTGCAGGATAATCTCAACACCCACAAGCCCGCCTCGCTTTATGAAGCTTTCCCGGCCGCCGAAGCGCGCCGGCTCGTCGAGCGCTTCGAATGGCATTACACGCCCAAGCACGGCAGCTGGCTCGACATGGCCGAATCCGAACTCGGCGTGCTCGCCTCGCAATGCCTGGATCGCCGCATCGCCGACCAAAAAACCCTCGGCCGACCAAGTCAGCGCATGGCAGGATCACCGCAACAAGCACCACGCCAAAGCAAACTGGCAATTCACAACCGCAGACGCGCGCGTGAAGCTGAAAAGACTGTACCCTCAATTCGAATGACTCGGGCGACTAGTACCACATGAACTCAACGAGAGGACAACCCATGGCGCTTGCGGTCATCGGCTCCGGTTTTGGTCGTACCGGCACAATGTCTCTCAAGCTTGCCCTAGAACATTTGGGGTTTGGCCCTTGCCATCACATGGAGGAGATATTCAAACATCCCGACCAAGTGCCGTACTGGCAGGCCGTCGCCGCTGGGAAGTCGGTGGACTGGAACGAGGTATTCCTGGGCTATGGAGCGCAAGTGGACTGGCCTGGAGCGCATGTATGGCGCGAGCTTGCCGCTGCATATCCTGAGGCCAAGGTGGTGCACAGCGTCCGGCCAGAGATGTCGTGGTGGCACAGCTTTTCCGCGACCATCGGAAAATTTATAACACAATACACAACGATGCCGCTTCCGCCACATGTTCGCGCGATGTGTGATGCTGCCGTGGAGATGGTTGAACGTCAGACATTCCGGGGCGCGTCTGGTGACCGCGACGCGGCGCTTGCGGCCTATCGCGCACGCAACGACGATGTCCGGGCCACGATCTCACCGGAACGGCTTCTGGTGTTTGATGTCGCCGAAGGCTGGCTACCACTGTGCCGCTTTCTCGGAGTGCCCGAACCGGACACTCCGTTTCCCCACCGCAACAAAACCGCGGAATTCTGGGAAATGTTCGGCCCGCCGCATTAAATCTCCTTGCAGGATCAGAAATGAGATTGCCCAGCTAAAGCAATCCCGCCCCGGCATGATCCCGGAACAGGTCCGCATCGCGCTTGCAGCATCCTTCGAGCGGTGGCCCGATGTGTCTTTCATCTTGAGAACCGAGGCATCGCGTTGCGCAGCGCTGGTCAGAAATCCAGCCGGCAACAAGTGCGCCAAGGGCCGCCGGATCAAGGCCGAGCCGCTCGACCGATAGGCCCGAGTCTGTGCAGCCTGAATTGGCCCCCGCCCAGCGGCACGCGTTGTGCGGTGTCCGGGCTAACGTCCGGTCACAAGCATATAACGCAGCCCTGGGATCAGATCAAAGGCGCGGAAGAAGCATTTTGTCAGACTTCTCTCGATCCAGCTTTCCGTGTGAAAACGTGCCATGTCTCTCAAGGAGGTGCGGACTGCGCGAAATCCGTGATCGATCATCGAGCGCTCATAGGCCGCGAGTGCAGTCAGTAACTGCTCTTCCCCACGATCCACCGACACAAGCGTTCTGTGCAAGAGGGCGGCATCCCATAAGGCGGTATTCGCACCGACGCCGCGGAATGGCGGCATGTTGTGAAGAGCGTCGCCCAGCAGGGTTACATTCCGGGTTTTCCAAGGCGCGAGGGGGACCGAGGTTTTCACCGCGAATGTTTTGATTGCTGCAGGGCTGGTTCGCTGCACCAGTTTTCTGAGCGCCGGGTGCCAATCATTATCAGCCATCAAAGTCTCAACCGCGCGTTTGAAGTCGCAGCCGTCGACATCCCTTTTATCCGCGGGTAAGCGAAACTTCTCGCGGCGGGCCGTGAAACCCCACATCACGTATTCTTCGCGGTCGCTGGGTGCCGGAACGTCACGATCGGGCGGAATTTTGACCTCAGGTGCGTCCTTACGAGTGGCGCCACCATACTGAACCGTGCTTCCGAACATGAAACAGCCGCGCGGTCCCAGAATAGGCGAAGGGCCGCGCAGCAATGGCGATGGCGTAGAGGTGCGGACCTCCTCGCTGAGGGGAACCTTTCCCCCAATGCCGAAAAGGCCGGTGTCGTCGCGCCGCGCCTGCGGCAACAGGATCGCCCGCACCTGGGAGCTGGCGCCATCTGCGCCAACGAGCACATCCCCGACCGCTGTCGATCCATCAGCGAAATGAGCCGCGACGCTGTCGTCCGGCGCATCATCGAAAGCAATCAACCTCTTGTCGAATTTGACGACACCATCGAGGCCGTCCAACAGAGCGTTGCGCAGAGCCAAGCGGCTAACCGGACGGTCGGCATTGATCGCGTGTCGATCACGGGGCGGCAAATCAATTTCAAGCAATCGGTTTAAACGATGGTCGAGGAACGTCACGGCCTCGCTGGGTCTGGGCGGCATTTTGCGTCAATCTCTCGTATACAGGTCCCGGAAGGCAGGATTGCAGCGCTTGGCTGCCAGTGGCGCTGAGACTGATACGATATCCTTTTGCCTGAGCATCCGGAGTACGATCGCGCTCGAACACTTCCACCGTAACCCCATCTCTCCTGAGGCCTTGGGCTAGGCAAAGCCCTCCCGCGCCCGCTCCGATGATCAGGACTTTCAACGAGTTGCGAGACATGAGGCACCTCTTTGATGGCACACGTATTTCCGCGATCGGCAAAGGCCGTGCGATTCGCTATGGTGAGGCCAATTTGGACTGGGCTACTGAACCTATTTTTGTACTTGTGAGTACATAATACAATTTGTGTACCTGAATGTCCAGTAAATTGACAGATCACGATCCTGCGGACCCGCGACCAGCTGCGCGGCGCGGTCGCGGACGTCCGCGTGACCTTCAAAAACGGGAAGCCATCCTGACCGCGGCGGCCGCCCTCTTTTCGGAGCGTGGCATCCCGGCGACGACAATGGACTTGGTCGCCGAACGAGCGGTCGTCTCCAAAATGACCGTGTACTCTCACTTCGCCGACAAGCCGACGCTGCTCGCCGCCGTGTTCGAACGCACCACCAAGAGCTTCCAGTTACCCGAACTCGCAAGCGGTGAGGACCTCAAGTCCTCGATCGACCATCTCAATGTTTTTGGCGAGCGGCTCATTTCCTTTCTGACCCGCCCTGAAATTATCAAAGCTCTAAAAATGATTTCCGAGCATTCGGATCAGTATCCGGATCTCGCAGCAGCGTTCTATGCGGCCGGACCAGCAACCATGCACGGTAAAGTCGCGAGCTTTTTGGAGTCGCTGACGGAAAATCGATTGCTGGCAATCGATGACCCAGAGCTGGCGGCAGAGCAATTGATCGCCGCCTGGTTGGGCTTGAGCCAGTTGCAGCAGAGTCTTGGTCTTGCGGGCCCTCCGCCCGCAAAGACGATTTCCGAGCGGGTAAAGCTTGCGACGCAAACGATGGTTCGCGCCTGGTCCGTTTTAAACGGGAGCACGACGCGCAATAAATGATCGAGGCGATCGCCTCAGTATGTCAACTAGAAAGGCCGCCGCGCGTGAAGCGCACCCAGCTCAATGCACGCGGCAACGCCCGTTCCTTCGATAGGGGGGAGGCCCACGGTCGCAGCCGCCCTCGGCTCGTTGCCCTGATGCGCGCGCTCGACCGATTGCGCCCGGCGGCTTCGCGCGATAGAGGGCCTTGTCAGAGGATTCCAGAAGCGCGCCAAGCGTGAGTTGTTGAGCGGGATCGCTTGTCGCCACGCCGCTGCTGACCGTAGCGCTCACGAGGTGATCATTGACAACATGGCAGCCGGTGGCAAAGGCGGCGCGAATGCGGTCCGCCCGGACGGCGGCAGCCTCGATGGAGGCGCCCGGAATCACCGGAGCAAATTCCTCCCCGCCAATGCGTCGCTGGCGGCCAAAGCCTTTCAAGTTGCCGGCGAGCGGACCTCGAGCCGCGCTCGCAGGTAGATGCCGTCGGCCCACACATACACGTAGCGCTTTGCCGACAGATCGCGCTTCTGCCAAGCATCATACTCATCAAGCCAACCGTCCTTGAGGCGGACGATCGCCGTCGCAGACAGCCCCGGCGCATCCTTGCCCAGCAATGCCGCGAGCGCTTCGGAGAAATCGCCGGTCGAGATGCCTTTCAGGTAGAGGATCGGCAGCAGTGTCTCGATCGACTTCGAGCGCCGCATGTAGGGCGGCAGAATCGCGGGCGTGAAACGAATGCGGCCGGGGTCGTCGGCCGCTGCATCACGATCGCGCACACGCGGCTGGCGAACTGCGACAGAGCCGATCCCGGTCATGACCTCGCGTTCAGGCAGATGGCCGTGGCGCACAACCCGCTGACGGCCGTCCTCGGTCTTCAGCTCCCCGTGCCTGGCGAGAAACTCCGCGACCTCGGCCTCGACCGCTTGCGCCAGCAGAGCGCGCGCCCCTTGCCTCAGGATTTCGGTGAGTTGGTCGTCAAAGGCTCCTGGTTGAAGCAGCTTGACCACGTTATCGTTGGACACGGCATATCACCTTCGATGGAGAAGTGGAGGCTTCAAGCACCCCCACGATATGCCGCCTTCCCGATTCGCGCCGTCACCAACTTCCAGCGATAGCTCCTAAGCAGCGAACATCGACCTTGAATGTCCCAGTGGATACGTCCCCCAAGCGGATAGGCTTCGCCAAGACGTATTTCACCTCCCCAGCCCGCTCTCCGGCTGTATAGTGCCCGATCCAACAAGGAGGGGCTCATGTCCGGTATCCGTATGGGTTCTCGGCCTCGGTTCTCTGTTAGGACAATCGCGTTCGTCTTTTCTGCAGCAGCATTCGTTTACCCGGCGATGGCCGCGGACCGCAGTTCTCCCATTCCCGATCTTTCCGGCCAGTGGGGACGGGATATGCTGTTTTTCGAACCGCCGCCTTCGGGCCCCGGTCCACTCATCAACGCGGTCCGCGAGGCGGGCGGCAAGGTCGTTGTGCTGGACCCTTGTTGTGCGGTCGCGACTTAGGGCTGGCTCGGTGGCGACCATACTAGCCCGATCCTGAAACCCGAGGCAGCGGAAGCCGTCAAGAACTTCGGTGACTTGGCCGTCGTCGGCACGGTGTCGCCGGAGCTACACAATTCGTGCTGGCCTGAGCCTCCTCCTTTTGTGATGGCGCTTCATTTCGGGACGCTGATTGTGCAGCAGAGAGACGAGGTGACGTTGATCTATCTACTTGAAAACACGGTGCGCCATGTTCACCTGAACGCGTCACATCCCGAGAACCTGACGCCTAGCTGGCAGGGCCATTCGGTCGGGTGGTACGAAGATGACACGCTGATGATCGATACCGTCGGCATCAAGGTCGCACCGTTCTCGACAGTTGATGCGTTTGGCACCCCCCACAGCAAGGCTATTCATGTTATCGAGCGTTATCGGCTGATCGACGGCGAAGCCGCCGCCGAAGCCCAGCGAAAGCACGGAGCCATAAATAGACCCGGTCAAGTCTTCTACGGGCGTGGCCCCATCGACCCTGATACGGCCAAGAAGGGGCTGCAAGTCGAGTTTACGGTGGAGGATGAAGGCGTTTTCACCAAACCCTGGTCTGGACGGGTTACCTATCGCCGCGTCATCGGCGATTGGCCGGAAGCGGTCTGCGCCGAAAACATTTTATTCTCGGCCGGCAGGAACGAAGCAGTGCCGCACGCAGACGACAGCGATTTCTGAGTAACGGCCAACTGGGGTAGGCGAATGGATCGCTTCCAACCAGATTCGACCTGCTGATCAACTTTAAAGACTTGCAAAGGCAGTCAGACTTACCGTGCCGCCGACGCGGCTTGCTGATCGAATAGGAGTCCAGGGCACGCGAAGAGGCGATTTACAAAATGGAGGGGCCGTTTTGAGCGGGGCCATCAGCGATGGCCGGTTTACAAGGGAGGAGACAGTCATGAAGCAGAGCACGATCGCTGCATTGGCCGGCACCGCGTTGGTCTTTGCCGGCGTTGCCAACGCACAGCAGCAGGATTTCTCGAAAGTCGAGATCAAGACCACCGAACTCGGTAACAACACCTACATGCTTGAGGGCGCCGGTGGTGATATTACGGTTGCGGTCGGCACCGACGGCATCATTATGGTGGACAGCGACTTCGCGCCGTTGCACGATAACATTAAGGCTGCGATCGCAAAGATATCGCCACTGCCTATCAAATATCTGATCAACACCCACTATCACCTCGATCACGTCGGAGGAAACGCGGCCTTCCACCGTGATGGCGCCACCATCGTGGCCCACGACAATATCAGGCTTCGGATGGCCGCTGGCGTCATCAACCCGACGACCGGCAACAAGACTCCACCGTCGGAAGCCGACGCGATCCCCACCGACACGTTCATGGTCGGCTCCACAACAATCTCGGTCGGCGGTCGCGTCGCAGAGCTCAATCATGTAATCAATGCGCACACCGACGGCGATACCTGGGTCTATTTCCCTGACGCGAACGTGCTCGCGCTCGGCGACGTGGTCATGACCCGGTTCTATCCCAACATCGACTGGGGCAGTGGCGGCAACATCGACGGAATGATCCTCGCTACGGAGCGATTTCTAAAGGCAGCCAGCGATAGCATAAAAATCGTTCCAGGCCACGGACCAGTTGCAACCAAGGCAAAGCTGCAACAATACCACGATATGCTGGTGATCGTGCGCGATCGCGTGAAGAAACTGGTCGATGAGGGAAAGAGCGAACAGGAGGTAATTGCGGCCAATCCGATTCCCGATATCGATGTGAAATGGGCTGGAGAGGGTCCGTTCTTCGCGAACGCCGCATTCCTGCGCAACGTGTACAACGGCTTCCGCAACCACAATTGATGGAACACGTGCCGATATCATCGCAGGTAACTTGCAGTAATGAGGTTCTTCAGCCGGGAAAAAATGGCGCTTCTGGAGGCGCTTGGCGCTAAACAACGAAAGGGAGTCAGGCATGTACAGGCAGCGGCGTTTCCTTTTGATGGCGTCGTTGGCGGCAGCGGTGGCGACCCCTGCGTTGGGGAAGGATGCAGCGCTGACCTTAGGGGCGGCGAGCAGCGCTACTCAAAGTGCCTCGATCCCCGAGTCTCTCTCGCATGTGGGCCAACACGCTCGGCCCCGGCTTCTCGCCCCCGGCATCGGGTGCCGGCCCGGTGTTGAACAAGGCGCGCCAGAGGGCCGTGATCGACATCTACGGCCACCCCCTCAACGTCACGAACGCTCCCCTCGTGAGCATGGGCGGGCGCCGTGTTGGCGATTACACCGCTCCGATCTTGCAGCCCTGGGCGGCGGAAGTCGTGAAGAAGCACGCTGAAAAAGAGCTAAACGATGGCCCTGCTCTGAATCCGATTAACCAGTGCAAGCCGAGCGGGCTGCCTTTCGTCCTTTATAACCTCGGAATGGAGATGCTCCAGCAGCCGAACAGTATCACGATCCTGTATGTCTACGATCATGAAATCCGCCACGTGCGCCTAAACCAGGCTCATCCCGCGCAACTGACGCCATCCTGGTTTGGAGATTCCGTCGGCCATTATGAAGGCGATACACTGGTGATCGACACCATTGGAATCAAGACCGGCCCCTACACCATGGTCGACCAATTCGGCACTCCGCACACGCAGGCTCTGCACGTGATCGAACGTTATCGGCTCATCGACTACGAAGCCGCGAAGCATGCATTGGAGCGAGGCGCGAAAGAAAATGCCAGCTTCGTCAGAAACAACTCCGGAGTGATCCCCGATCTGAACTCCAGGGCCAAGCACCTGCAGCTCGAATTCACAGTCGAGGATGAAGGCGCCTTCACGATGCCATGGTCGGCGACGGTCGTTTATCGACCCGGTGTGAATGCATCGTTGTCGGACGAATGGCCGGAGGCGGTCTGCGCAGAAAATCCGCATGAATTAACCCGGCAGGCTGCCCTGCCGACCGCACACAGGCCGGATTTCTAAGTGCAAGGCCGGGCTGCGGGCCGCGGCGGGAGTTGCGCTCAAAATCAGCGATATCGAGTCCAAGCGCTTGATGGTCCCGGTGCAAAGGCCACACTGATCGCCAGATGGTCGAGAACGGCAGCTCAGCCCCAATCAGCTGCCGCGAGGCTCAGCGGGCGCAGCCACGGTGAGACTGGGCCACTTGCGGTCATTGCGGCAGAACTCACCAGTAACCGATCATACGGCCGGCGCCGATTGAGGTTAGCCAAAAGAACAACGAGGTGCCGCCCATGGCAGCAAGGCGTCGGCGTTCACTAGTACACGCGAGCGGAAGTTCTGACTCTGCTCTGTGTGGCGGTATAGTGTTGCTCCGACGGTAATAAAACAGGGGAGTCGAATCGGCGGCATTGTGGCATGGCGATCAGGAGCTGAATGAGGAGGTCCTGATGCCGCTGTTGGCCGCCGAGCCGGTCATTGTTGGAGCTGGGCAGCGCGAGGCGCTGGAGGAGTTGGTGCGGGCTCATTCGACTCCGCAGCAACTGGCGTTGCGAGCGCGTGTGATATTGCATGCCGCGGACAATGTCGGTGTGCGCGAGAGTGCCGAGGAACTCGGCGTGTGGCCGAAGACGGTGCGATATTGGCGCAAGCGTTGGCGGCAGGCCGCAGACGCCGAGCCTGTGCCCGAGCGGCTGGCCGATGCGCCGCGCTGCGGCGCGCCGGCGACCTACACGCCCGGGCAGATTTGTGCGGTGATCGCGATGACTTGCGAAAAGCCCTCGGAAAGCGAGCGGCCGATCAGTCATTGGAGCCAGCGCGAGATTGCCGATGAAGCGATCCGACGCGGCTTGGTGCCGACGATCTCGCAGCGCTCGGTGGGGCGTTTTTTAAAAAAGAGGCCGACCTCAAACCGCATCGCTTTCGGTTCTGGCTGACGCCGAAGGCCGACCCCGCCTTCGACGCCAAATGCGCCGATATCTGCGCGGTTTATCAGGCCGCCGCCGATGCCGATGAAACCCATCGCACGGTCTCGATTGACGAGATGACCGGCATTCAGGCCTTGGAGCGTGCCGCGCCAGGATTGCCGATGAAGCCCGGCAAGGTCGAGCGGCGCGAGTTCGAATATCGGCGTCATGGCACCCAAGCCCTGATCGCCGGTTTCGATGTCACCACCGGCAAGGTCACGGGCGTGGTCGGCAACACCCGCACGGAACAGGATTTTGCGCGATTTCTCGACAGCCTGCTGAGCAGCGCCGCACCCAATACACGGTGGGATATTGTCTGCGACAATCTCAACATCCACCTCTCCGAGTCCGTAGTTCGATTGGTTGCGCAGCATTGCGGCCTCGACGATAACCTCGGTGTCAAAGGCAAGGCCGGCGTGCTCGCTTCCAAGGCAACCCGCGAAGGCTTTCTGCGCCAGGACGATCATCGCATTGTCTTCCATTTCACGCCTAAGCACGCATCATGGCTCAATCAGATCGAAATCTGGTTTTCCATACTGGTGCGAAAGCTGATCCGACGCGGCAATTTCGTCAGCAAGCCCATGCTCAAAGCCGCAATCGAGCAATTCATCGCCTACTTTAACGCAACCATGGCTAAGCCCTTCCGCTGGACCTACACAGGAAAGCCCCTCACCCAATAGCGCAACCCAGGAACCAAAAATGAGTCCGTCAATTCCGCTCGCGTGTACTAGATGTCAGGTCGCGGTTCTTCTGCGCCCGCCAGGCGGATGAGCGGTGAACGAGGAACACGTTGAGCAGGGCCAGTCCAATGGCCGGAATTTTGATGTAGAGAAACGGATTGCCAACATATTCCGTCGCTTTGGTCGCGAGCAGACCCGCGCCCGTGACGGCGGCGATGCCGAACCCCGCCGCCGCCATCCGCGTGGTAGGGCGCGAAATCGCCGCGAGCGGCGCATCCGGCCAGAACCCCAATAGGCGCAGGTCGAGAATCACCACCGACCCGAACAGTGTCGCCACGCCAAGGATATGCGTGAGATTGATAATCCCGTAGAACCATACGCCGTTGTCTCGCATGACGTGGCCGAGGGCGGAGCCCTCAAGCCACGCCATGAGTTGCACGAAGCTCACCGCACCTTATCTGCGAATTCCGGATACACATTGTAGTGCTTGCCGGCATATTCGACTTGAATCGTCTTCATTTCATAGCGGTTTGGATCGCGATTGCGCTGACCATGCACTGTCACCATCGCACCGACCGGAATAGTGTCCTGCTTCAGGCCGGCCGATGCGGTGCGGGACGGGGGCGCCAGCGT
This sequence comes from uncultured Alphaproteobacteria bacterium, assembly GCA_963844635.1. Lineage (GTDB taxonomy): Bacteria > Pseudomonadota > Alphaproteobacteria > Rhizobiales > Xanthobacteraceae > JAJPKK01. The sequence continues at coordinate 16,838 of CAWJPD010000001.1, read as the reverse complement.
GATGACCCAAACTTTTCCGTCAGAGGTCATGATCTTCATAGTACCGTGCGGGCCGGCGAGCTTGACTCCCTCGGTGACCATGCCGGTCAAGGCGGTGACTTCATCGACGTTTCCCCCCCAGCCGTGATGTGCAAATGCGGGGATGGTAGATGCAATGGAGATGGCGGTGGTGAGTACGATTGTGTTCAGGCGCATGACATACTCCTAAGCTGGATCGGCGGATTATGCCGCAATCAGGTGGTTACGGGGAGGTTGAAATTTTGCGGCTCGGTATCGTCCCAGGCAAGGCGGCCCACGAGCGGCTCCCACTCCCGAATTTCGGTCGAGTCTGCGGCCAAGTTTAGAGTCCCCGATAGGGGATCTGGAAACCCCACGCCTTTAGGCGGCTGGGATCGCGGCGCTTCCAAGATGAAAATGGTTTAATGGAAGCGCACAAGCGGAGCGGCCGGACTGTTTGGGACTGCAGGTACCATCTGGTGTGGGTAACGCATTATCGCGACCCAGTGTTGGGGGTGACGTCGGGGTTCGGTGGCTGAGTCCGCCGAATGGCGGACCGATCCGGCTTTAAGCCGTAACTTGAAGCCACCGCCTTTAGGCGGAGTGTTCACGACCGGTTTTGGTCACCCTCGTCCCTGCCGGCGCCGCCGAGCCGCGTCCGCAGTTCCGCCAAGCCCGGAAGCACGAGAGCGACCCACCCATCTCAGCCCTGGGCCAATTTCTGCCGTGAGAGGTTGCGGGAAATCCCAGCACCGACGCTGCCATGGTGCCGTTTTGGAGCTGAAGTAGAGCGTTGACCATGTGACGGCCGAAGGGTGGGGGCCGAGTTTCGGGCCGTCACAATCTCAGCCGATCAGCGCCGACGATATTCTTGGGTGTGTGTGGTTCGCAGCCCGGCCATGCCATGCTGATCCAGAGAGTTCTGCCATGAGAGGTATTCGTCGACCGTGAGCCTGTAGCGGCTACAGGCTTCGTCAATAGAGAGCAGACCGCCGCGTACGGCCGCCACCACTTCAGCCTTGCGCCGGACAACCCAACGCTTGGTGGCAGGGGGAGGCAAGTTGGCGATTGTCAGCGGGCTGCCGTCGGGCGCGATCACCTGGGTGGGCCTCCACCGACGCACTTCCATCGCGAACACTCATACATTGGACGAACGGACTAACGTTAGCTTCTGCCCGCTAAGATTTTGCTACATGCATCGGGCCAAATTGAGCTATTTGCTGGCGCGATTCCGGGCTCGCTGGGTTATCGCGAAGATATGCTGAGCCATGCCACATGGCGGCCCGTCAGTTGGCGCACCGGCACGAAAGGCAAGCTCAAGGCTCGTTTTGCTGCGGTCCGGGTGCGCATAGCCGATGGGCCGCCGCAGCGGATCAGAGCCAAGGGTCACCAACATCTGCCTGGCGAGGAGGCTTGGCCGGTCGGCGAACAGCGGATATCAGGCGAAAAGAAATACTATCTTGCCAATCTGCCGCCAGAAACGGACCTGCGCACCTTGGCAGCCACCGTCAAAGCGCGATGGGCTTGCGAACAGGCGCACCAGCAACTGAAAGAAGAACTCGGTCTCGATCATTTCGAGGGCCGATCCTGTCAGGGTCTTCACCGCCATGCGCTTATGACGATGATCGCCTACGCCTTCCTCCACTATCGTCGGCTGAAAACAGCCGGGCGGGAAAAAAAAATCGGAGGCCCCCCGCCGCACCCGACTCTACCTGCCGTGCGCCAAGCCATCCTCGACCTCGTCGTTCGGCCACTCCCGCAACAATGTCCACACTGCCGAAAATGGATTTCCAGCGAAAAACAGCGTTAATAAATGTGCCAAAGTAGTGCTAGCCTTGCGGTACAGACCATCGTTGATAGATGGTTAGTCCCGCATGGTAGGAGACCCTGCCCTCGCAGAGCCGGGCCCGACGCGAATGGACAAAAACATGGACAGGGGCTTCGATCATATCGACGTCAGCTTATAAGGGCGAGCTTCCGTTCCATGTGCCGCCTTGGGTTCCCGCGGAAGCCATCTCGATGTCGCGCCGGATACTGCCCGCAAAAACGCCAGCTGCGACATTGAACGTGTTGCGTTCTCTTTTGACTGATGAGCGAATGAATTATGTATGGCGTGAATTGCTGAAGCGACATAGAACCAATGGGAGTTATTTACATCCCGTCAGCTGGCTTCCCAAGGAGGCTCGAGTGTGGCGATCACGATCGCCAAAAGGTCGGCGCGTCTTTATTGATTGCCCAGGTCATTAAGTTGCTCAATCGTACTTGCGACAATCTAATCCTGACTCGAGCCGAGGTTGCCCGGTCGAGAGAACTGTGGCTCAACGAAGCTCTCAAACTAGACGTCCGATTCCATGAAAGTTGTCATAACGCAGGGATTCTGCTGGATTTTCGGATTCCCATATAGGCCGCATGAGCCCACATGGAGTGAGGTTGAGGTCATGCATTTGCCTTCCGGATGCTCAAGAAAAATCCGGGCGTGGCTGGGCTTAGTGACCGGTTTCAGCTTTGGGATGCCACCGAGCAGCGACACGTCTTCAGCTCACGCCGAATGTGGTGGAATGAAGAGAAGGACATCCTGGACATCATCGGACGAGCGAAGGAGCGTCTGCTGGATGCGGATGGGTTTGCAGCCGCCATAGAACGTGACGATGAAGTGCTTGTTGAGGCCGTCAAATTTTTCCACGTTTACCAGCAAGCAATGCGAGAAGCTTGCGCCATCGATTTCAGCGATATGGTTCCACTTGTCGTCAAGGCAATGTCGGACAGCAAATCCTATCGTCGTTCGATCACGAGCGCCTTTGATCACCTGCTGATCGATGAATATCAGGATGTCAACCCAGGCCAAGTTGGTCTCATCGATCATTTCGTCAATGACGGCGTCAGGCTTTGGGCGGTGGGCGATGACGATCAGACCCTCTACGCCTTCCGGGCCTCTGATGTTCGCTTCGTCTTGGAATTTACGAAGAAATACCCCACCGCCGGTGTCCACGCGCTCGTTCGCAATTACCGCTCGGCTCGCGACATCGTGCTGGCGGCGAAGCGACTGATCCGCCACAACGGGAGCCGCCTTGACAAGGACTATACTCGCCGAGCGTGGTGAACTGGTTATCAGAGGCTATCCGTCGCCAGAAATCGAAGCGAGGCAGGTTGGCCGTACCATAGTCGAGTTGATCCGATGCGGCTGCGCCGTGCACGAGATGGCTGTTTTGTATCGCGCCGGCGCCGTCGGTCTACCGTTGCAGACCGTCTTAAAGGAAATGGCGATCCCCTTCGAGGTGCGGGGAGGAGCCGACCTCTGGCAGGGCGTCGCGGCTAAGCTGGTAATAGGCTCTCTGTACTACTTGCGCGACGGCGAGGTGCTGCGAGCGATGAGCAGGTTGGGGACCAATAAACGTGGCCAAATCCTGCGCCATCAACTCGATCAGATCAGGGCGGTGGTACGCGATCAATTTGCGGCGTCGTGCAAGAGTGTTCAGCGGATCGTGGCCGACGCGGTGCCAGGCCGGTCGTCCGACCGGGAAAAAGCGGAGTGGCGCACAGTGGTCGATGCGGTTGTGGCGCTCGCTCTTTCCTGTCCTTCGCTTGACGAACTGGAGGCAAAGACTGCTGAGCAATCGCAGTCGGTTCGCAACCGTCCGCAACACGCCGTCGTGCTGTCAACCGTCCACTCGGCCAAAGGGCTGGAATGGAACACCGTTTTCATAGTTGGCATGGAGGATGGCATCCTGCCTCACGCCAACTCCGAAGACCCCGAAGAGGAACGGCGAGTGGCATATGTTGCCGTGACCAGAGCGAGAAGGCGGCTGGGTCTCACATACTCTGTCAAGCGTTACGGTGAAAGGTTGAAGCCCTCTCGATTTTTGTTCGAGATCGCCGGCAGAGAGCGACGCCCCTGCACGTGGACTGGGCCAAAACTGGAAGGGGCAGACGACCGCCTGGCACTGCTCACCCAGAATGAAAAGCAGCTCCGCGTGGCGCTCCGTGAAAACGCAGCGGTATCGTCCCCGCTCGGCCGCAATCGCGACGCTGCTGCGGCACGCAAAGGTAAGGGCGCAAAGTTGCCGAAGCGCAGGCACCGTGGCACGATTGTCGACGGTGCCGGGTGAGGAGGGGTCGGCAAGCCTGTCAAACACGTGTTACGAGCCGCTTGGGCACACGATTGGGGCACGATTGGGCTGACGGCATGGACGCTCGATGTGTTATCGTTCGAGCGCCTGTCATTCCCCGTTGACGGAAAGCAAGAATGAGCAAGATCGACGGCAGGGATTCGAAGAACACGCTGTTCTGCTCGTTCTGCGGCAAGAGCCAGCACGAAGTGCGCAAGCTAATTGCCGGTCCCACCGTGTTCGTTTGCGACGAATGCGTCGAACTGTGCGAAGACATCATCCACGAGGAGAACAAGTCCTCAGCGGTGAAATCGCGCGACGGCGTTCCGCCTCCGAAGGAAATCCGCAAGGTCCTCGACGATTATGTGATCGGCCAGGATCACGCCAAGAAGGTGCTCTCGGTGGCGGTGCACAATCACTACAAGCGCCTTCATCACCAGACCAAGCACGATGACCTCGAACTCGCCAAGTCGAACATCCTGCTGATCGGACCAACCGGCTCCGGCAAGACGCTGCTTGCCCAGACTCTGGCACGCATTCTCGATGTGCCGTTCACGATGGCGGATGCGACGACGCTGACCGAAGCCGGCTATGTCGGCGAGGACGTCGAGAACATCATCGTCAAGCTCCTGCAATCGGCCGAATACAATGTCGAGCGCGCCGAGCGCGGCATCGTCTATATCGACGAAATCGACAAGATCAGCCGCAAGTCGGAAAATCCGTCGATCACCCGCGATGTGTCGGGCGAGGGCGTGCAGCAGGGGCTGCTCAAGATCATGGAAGGCACGATCGCCTCCGTGCCCCCGCAGGGCGGCCGCAAACATCCGCAACAGGAGTTCGTCCAGGTCGACACCACCGATATTTTATTTGTTTGCGGCGGCGCTTTTTCCGGCCTCGAAAAGATCATCTCCACCCGCGGCCGGGCAGCCTCGATCGGTTTCGGAGCCAAGGTGGCGGGACCCGACGAACGCAAGACCGGCGAGATTTTTCGCGAGGTCGAGCCGGAGGACCTGTTAAAATACGGTCTAATCCCGGAATTCGTTGGGCGTTTGCCAGTGCTCACAACCCTCGAAGATCTCGACGAGCCGGCACTCAAGCGTATTCTGCTCGAACCTAAGAATGCGCTGGTGAAACAGTATCAGCGGTTGTTTGCGATGGAGGGCGTCGATCTGACGCTGGCCGAGGAAGCGCTCTCAGCAATCTCCCGGAAAGCGATCGAACGCGAGACCGGGGCGCGCGGCCTGCGCTCGATCATGGAGATGATCCTGCTCGATACCATGTTCGACCTGCCGAGCCTTGAGGGCGTCGAGGAAGTCGTGATCTCAAAGCAAGTCGTGGAGGGGACGGCGCCGCCGCTATATGTTTACGCGGACCGCACAGATCGTACCCGCGACGCGAGCGCCTGAGTTCGACATCCATGGATGGCAAGACCCCGGTCCGTTCTCACTATCGAAGGTCAATGCGCCGCCGCCGCCCGAATGGTGTGCCAGCTACGGAAGATTGGAGAGTGCAAATGACAAGCGCCATGCCGCCGGTTCCCCCCTGCCAATCGCAGCAAAGAGCCAGGCAATAATCCCGAGCCTAAGGACACATCACTGAAGCAGCAGGAAAAGCACCACAACGCGGCCGAAGAGGGGGACACTGCAAATATCAAGCAGAACACAACCAACAAGGGTTTTTTCCAGGGGCGTCGAATGAAGGTAGCGGGACCGGCATGACTGTGGGGGTGTGTGGCTTGGTACTTGGAATTTGTTTGCCAATACACTGTGACGCGAACGTGATCGATACACGTCTCGTGTTTGTGCGAGAATTGCGGTGCACGCGCAGCCCCTTGAACATCATTACTTTCACTTTTCGCCCGCGCCGGCGCCGGGCAACGATCGCTCACGTAACGAGGTTATCCCGCCAAATTACCAAATAAAGACCTGGTGGGCCGCACTCCCGCGTCCCCTTTTGTCACGCTTCGCCGGGCGGCATTTGGCCGAACAAATCAGCACTGACACGAAGCGGAACGCCATGGTGGGAGCCATGATTGGCGTCGAGAGATCCATAAGTATGGAAGCGATCCCATTAATGGCATTAGGCCTCGCAACTCATCCCGTACACGCCTATGCGGTATGCCCAGGATCGTAGCCGCGCTCCGGTGGCATATCCTGTTTTTGTCGGCGCGTCATTTTCGCCGGCCTCAGGTCCTTGGAACCACGAGGACCTCCAAGGCTTGCTTGTGCCCTATCGTCTTCGGTGGGGCGATCAGCTTCGCATTCTGGTGGGTCCGGTTTCATTTACTCACAATTCCCCGATGATCTTGCCCCCTGAGAGCGTTCGCTCGCCGTCGTGCCCCTCGAATCTCGTCGGCTGCTTCACCCCGGCGGCGAGTGAGAGCCATGAGTTGGCCATTGAGAGGTAAAGTCTGCGATCATGACGTGGGCGTGGCGTCTGAGCCATTCGCAGACACTCTGCCGCTTTATAACGATAGCCTTGGGACTTTGCATGGAACCTCCCTGCGAGCCACCGAAAGGATGCGCTCATTAAGTAGCTCCAGTCTGTGCAAAATTGCTCAGCCGGAAAAGTCTTCTGGCCGCATAAGGGTCATCCCAGTGCCAAAGATCAAGGGCATCGCACTACGCTGCCGCCCGAAGAATTTCGCCGTCCGCGCAATTTTGATCCAAAATGGAGCTGCGACGGCCGTCTTGCCCTTTCTGACTTTAGTTTTTTTGTCGAGCACCGCGGGTTCGAACAGAACGCCCTTGCCGATTGAGAAGAACGGACATTCAGTCATCTATAGCCTGATGGCACTTTTTAATTTCTGAGACCCCTGGTTTTAGTCCCCTTTGGGATTATGTAAGATAAGTAGATTGAATGATGACATTCAACTAATTGCTTAACGGATATTGGAGTCCATTGTGATGACGAACACACAGAACACGAACGAAAACCTGACTGTCCACTTCAAGGTCAAGGACTTTGACGCGTGGCGCACAAGTTACCAGGCCGGCGACAAGGGCCGCGCGTCTGCCGGTATTACTAATGGGAGGGTGTTCCGCAGTTCCGACGACCCGAATGAAGTGGTAGTCCTCCAGGATGTCTCCGACGTGGCAAAGGCCCGCACCTGGTTGGGTCAGAAGATACGAAGGCGGCGATGCAAAAGGGCGGCGTACTGGGATCACCCAGTATCCGCTTCGCGGCCTAGGTGGCAGAAAACAAACTGAGGTGACGGCTCAAAGCGACGCCATCTCGCAACACCAAGCCGTGGCTGCCTCTTGGACAGCTGCGGCTTGCTCCTTGCGCACGGACATGCCGGCGAATGGCCATTTTCGATTACAGTATCGTGGCGCAGCTAACCCCGACCGAGAGCGAGATGTCGCCATTCCTCATCAAGAGGAGGAGGATGCGGCAGCCCATCGGGTACGGACGATTTGCCCGCGCGGCGGACGCGATACGCTTCGCGATCGAGGAACTGGCGCCGGAACTTCTTCCGGCGGCCCAGCTGAAAGTTGCTGAGGAGAGATTTGACGGTAACGGGATTCGCAGGCTGTACGAGAGCGACCAGTATCCGCTTACCCGACGCACTGTAGTCCGGTGAGAGACGAGTCGATGAGATATCAGAGTTTAGGGAGACACCAATGAAATTTCGCCCACTCCATGATCGCGTTGTCGTCGAGCGCATTGATGCCGAGGATAAGACCGCCGGCGGCATCATCATCCCAGACACCGCCAAGGAAAAGCCAAGCCAAGGCGAGGTTATCGCAGTCGGCCCCGGCGGCCGCGACGAAAACGGCAGCCTCATCCCGATCGATGTCAAGATCGGCGACCGGGTGCTGTTCGGCAAATGGTCTGGTACCGAGGTTAAGATCGGTGGCGCTGAACTCCTGATCATGAAGGAGAGCGACATCATGGGCGTCGTCATTGAGGCTGCGGCCAAGAAGAAGGTTGCCTAGCGCTTTTACCACACTCGCTGTCATCCCGGGGCACGGGCGAAAGGCTGGTAGTGTCCTAATTTGACTCTTTTCCTACTTCATGGCGCTTCGCCTTGGAGGCGCTGCGTAGCCCACTGTGAGAACTCCTTCATCTTTTCCGTCCGGCCGTCGTGCACAGCTATGAATTTTGATATGGCTCGCGTTATCGACTCAATTACATCCTGTTCGGAGACCGTCGCTGTTTTGTGAGTGCCATGTTTGGGCCAGTTATTCATAGCGTTGACCGCGTTCGGTTCCGATTTTTTGCTATCGGGAAGACTTTCGCTGAACTTTTTGATCTTTTGAAAAAGATACGGTTTTTGCGGTTCCGGCAACACACCTTCTGCGGCGCTTGCCAAGGTGATTGCTGATTTAAATTCTCCATTGCGCAGATGGTCTATTGCGTTGTGTATTTGCCGCGCTGAGGCTTTCTGTCGATCGGTCTCCATCGTAAGCAGCCCTCCTACTCGCTAGTTCTATCGACCAGTTCCTCTAGCGACCAAAGCCGATCGGTTACCCCTGCTGCCATGGCCGGCGTGACGCGAAGCGTCTTGTGCAGGCGCACAAGATTGTAATGCGCGAAGTGCAACGCAACCGCCGCCTGCAAATTCTCAAGCTTTTTGCTGAAAGCGTTCGTGAGACGCGTCAGACGGCGCATGCTCATTCGCATGGTCAAGTTCTGGCGCTCGACAAAGCTTGTCGATATATGCGCTTGATCGGGGCTGCCAGCAATCACGGTACGCACCGCACCTGTCACCTGCGGCGGTGAATACCGACCGGCCCCGATAGGCTCGGCATCGTAAAATTTAACAATCTGCCCGTAGTCCACGTCGGCACCAAAGGACTCTTCGATCGCATCCACGTAGGAGCGCAGTGCGTCGGTTGAAATCTGGACGCGGTTGCTCAGGCGCCCGGAAAGGTCGCCCATAAAGCGGATGGCGTTAGATCGGGTGCGCTTGCCGACCAAATAGGACGGAACAAGCTTCGTATCGGCGTCGATCGCCACGAAGGTCCATTGGTCGCCGATCTTGGTCCGCTCGGTACCGGGCTTGATATGGCCCTGCTTGACCTGCACAAACGACCAAATCTCATCGCATTGAATTCGCTTGCAATTTAGGTCGCGCATTTGTTCATCGGAAAGCTTGGCGCAGCCTTCCCCGACCTCGACCATCAACCGCATGATGGTGTCGCGGTGCGTGTCGGTCATCCGTTCGGTTGAGCGGATCGAGTTGCCCTCGACCAAGCAGTTGATGACTTGGGTCCGGCGGCCGAGTGACAGGCGGTTCACGGAAAGTCTCTCCGCTTTGTATTACAACTGCACTACATCTACCGGAACCTTATTGACATGTCAATACATTTGCATTACATTTGGAGGCATGAAAACAGAAACTCTACAGATTTGCCTGCAACCAAAGGAAAAAGAGGCCTTTGAAATTGCAGCACAATTGTCCGGAATAGCGTTATCATCGTGGGTTCGCGAGCGCTTGCGGTTTGCCGCCATCCGAGAGCTTGAAGCGTCGGGTCATACTGCGCCATTTCTCGAGCCTGTGCCACTGAGGATGGAGCGCAATGGCTGAAACAGAGATTGGATTTGCTCAACTCGGTCTGGCGAATGTCCTGAAGCAAAACCAGCTGGTCGTACAAGCATACCAACGCGATTACGCATGGACAGTGAGAGAGGTTCGGACACTCTATCAAGACTTCGCCAGAGCGATATCTGACGGTAAGGCGAGCCATTTCCTAGGAACGATTGTAACCATTCCAAGGAATAACGGATCATTGGAAGTAGTGGACGGGCAGCAACGGCTCGCAACAACGGCGATTCTATTAGCTGCAATTCGTGACTATCTACGATCACGTGAACCGACGATAGCTGATTTAATTGAATCAGAGTTTTTAACGGTTATAGATCGGAGTGCCCGCGCTCGCGTACCGCGACTTCGGCTTAACTTAGATGACAACGATTATTTCCGCGCTCGGCTTACCAATGCGCGGCCTGCACCTGATGCGACTAAGCGTTCACATTCTCTCATTGATGCTGCGTTCACTGAGGCGCAAGAGCATGTCAGACGTATCGTCGCTGGCTTAGATGAGAAGGACCATGGTGACACATTAAACCGCTGGATCAGCTTCATGGAGGCGCGTGCGCTTGCAGTTCTTCTTCGCGTACCAAATGACTCTGACGCATACCGTATGTTTGAAACACTAAACGATCGTGGCTTGAGAACGTCACAATCCGATTTAGTAAAAACGCATCTATTTGGTCGCTCCGGAGACCGCATTGCAGAAGTCCAACAGAAATGGGCTTCTATGCGCGGCGCCCTCGAAACGATTGAAGATGACGATATAACGATCACGTTTCTACGTCATGCTCTAACGATAATTCATGGACTTGTTCGAGAAACACAGGTTTACGAAAAGGTACAATCGGTTGCCAACGCTCCGCAACCAGCTGTTACTTTTGCCGGGCAATTAGAAACGCTTGCTAACGGATACGTATCCATTCACAACTCAGAACATGAAAAGTGGAATAAATATACTGATGCATCCAGGAGAGCTATCGATGTTCTAAATCTGTTTGGTATTGTGCCGATGCGACCGTTGATGCTTGCCATAGCCCAAAAATTTACGGACAAAGAAGCTGAAAAAGCATTTCCATTCTGTGTATCACTGAGCGTTCGACTTATGATCACCGGTGGCACTCGCACTGGAGCGACGGAAGAAGGCATTGGAGCAGCAGCGCATAATATTTTCGTCGAAAAAACAACAACAACTGCCGGAATGAAAAAAGATTTGGCGCCGGTTACATCCACCGACTCGAGATTTGCAGCTGATTTTGAAACGGCGACGGTTTCTAATAGAAAACTTGCTCGTTATTATCTACGATCTATGGAGCTTAATGCTCAGGGTGTGGCGCAGCCATGGCACATTCCGAATGATGATCAGCGCAGTATCAATTTGGAACATGTTCTTCCAGAGAAGCCAGAAGGCAATTGGCCTCAGTTCACTGACGAACAAGTTAAACTCTATTACAAGCGCATTGGAAATTTGTGCCTGATGCGAGCCAGCGATAACTCCGCTGCAAGGAGTGATGCGTTCAGTACAAAAAAGGCAATTTTAGCTGCTTCACCGTACATGCTGACGAAGCAAATTGCTCAGGCATCCGATTGGACAATAACAGAAATCATAGATCGTCAGAAGACGCTAGCTAGCATCGCCCTGAAAACATGGCCTATATGACAGAACTGTGCATCAGCGAACTAAAGAAGGCTGTCGAGCAGACGCATCATTGCTCGGCTCGCCTTACTCAATCGGTACCCGTCACGGAAACACATAACGGCGCGACCGTCTGGGAAGGCGTAGTGCACGTCTTTGACCTCACCGGCCACCCCACTGCGACCCGCGCCTATGCCTGGTCCTTCCCAATCGATGGCAGCGACAAGCGGCGGTTCTTTGCCGTGCTGCATCAGGGGCCGGTCAAGTCGCCGGTGGACGCGGTGCGGGCGGCGATCGTGGCGGAGAACCGGCAACGGGGAGAGAGGAATGCCTAGCTGGATTTATGCCGTACCAAAAGGGCCGGCTCGCAAGGGTAAATCCAAGCCGAAGAGGAAACAAAAGTTTCCCCCCTCAAAAAGCGTTCGCGCTGTTTCCGGCGGACTGCCATCTCTTGGCAAGCGAGCGAAATAAGGTCAAATTAGGACACTACCGAAAGGCTCAGCCCACGGAGCATGACGCAAACTGCTCCGAAAGGATTTACCGACATGGCTGCCAAGGAAGTGAAATTTTCGGTCGATGCGCGCGACAAGATGCTTCGCGGAGTTCGACACGCTCGCCCACGCTGTGCGCGTAACGCTCGGCCCTAAGGGCCGCAACGTGGTGCTCGACAAATCATACGGTGCACCACGCATCACCAAGGATGGGGTGACGGTGGCAAAGGAAATCGAGCTTGAGGACAAGTTCGAGAACATGGGTGCCCAGATGGTGCGCGAGGTCGCGAGCAAAACCTCCGACGCCGCGGGCGATGGCACCACTACCGCGACTGTGCTGGCACATGCAATCGTGAGGGAAGGCGCCAAGGCGGTGGCCGCCGGCATGAATCCGATGGACCTCAAACGCGGCGTCGATCTCGCGGTGGAGGCCGTTGTGAAAGACCTTCAGAACAATTCCAAAAAGGTCACCTCGAACGAGGAGATCGCGCAGGTCGGCACCATTTCTGCCAACGGCGACGCCGAGATCGGCCGTTTCCTCGCCGAAGCGATGAAAAAGGTCGGTAATGAGGGCGTGATCACGGTCGAGGAAGCAAAGTCGCTGGAGACCGAGCTCGATGTGGTCGAAGGCATGCAGTTCGACCGCGGCTACATCTCGCCCTATTTCGTCACCAACGCCGACAAGATGCGCGTCGAGATGGAAGATGCCTATATCCTGATCTCCGAGAAGAAGCTATCCGGCCTGCAGGAATTGCTACCTCTTCTCGAAAGCGTGGTGCAGACCTCGAAGCCCCTCGTGATCGTCGCGGAGGACATCGAAGGCGAAGCGCTTGCCACGCTCGTGGTCAATAAGTTGCGCGGCGGCCTCAAAGTCGCCGCGGTCAAGGCACCCGGTTTCGGCGATCGCCGCAAGGCCATGCTGCAGGACGTCGCGATCCTCACCGGAGGTCAGGCGATTTCCGAGGATCTCGGCATCAAGCTGGAGAACGTGACGCTCGCGATGCTCGGCCGGGCGAAGAAGGTGATTATCGAAAAGGAGAACACCACGATCGTCAGCGGCGCCGGCAAAAAGACCGATATCGAAGCTCGAATTGCCCAGATCAAGGCCCAAATCGAGGAAACCACTTCAGACTACGATCGCGAAAAGCTTCAGGAGCGTCTTGCCAAGCTCGCTGGCGGTGTCGCGATAATCCGTGTCGGAGGTGCCACCGAAGTCGAGGTCAAGGAGCGCAAGGATCGCGTTGACGACGCGATGCACGCGACCCGCGCCGCGGTCGAGGAAGGCATCCTGCCGGGCGGCGGCGTCGCGCTCCTGCGCTCGATCAAGGCAATCGAGAAGGTCCGGACGACCAACGACGACCAGAAGACCGGCGTCGACATCGTCCGCAAGGCGCTGTCGTGGCCGGCACGCCAGATCGCCTTCAATGCGGGCGAGGACGGCTCGGTGGTGGTTGGCAAGATCCTCGATAAGGACCAATACAACTTCGGCTTCGACGCGCAGAGCGGCGAATACGGCAACCTCGTTACCAAGGGCATCATCGACCCCACCAAGGTTGTGCGCGCTGCGCTGCAGGGTGCGGCCTCGATCGCGGGCCTGCTCATCACCACCGAGGTGATGGTGGCAGAGTTGCCCAGGAAGCAGGCCGCGCCGGCTGCCATGCCAGGTGGCGGCATGGACTTCTAGACGTGCGTCATCCGCATCAGACGACGGCGTTGAATAACGATGAGCCGGCTTTCTGACTCAACAAGACTATCGCGTCGCGGTTCTTTCGCCTTCCCTTAACGTGACGCGGTCGCCCGTTACGATCTGGTTGCCGACATTCAGCGCGACCCTTTCGCCTGCCGCAATACCGGATTGAAGCTCGACCAAGTCTCCATAGTCGGGGCCGTAGCAAAATAGGATAAGCTGTGAGCTGGTTTGTCCCACCGATCATCGTCCCCGCCTTCCTTGTCTTGGTGATCATCGCGCGAGTAGCGTATCTTGCATATGGGTGACGAGATCCACCTGGTGGTGGATGCTACCGAGTGGGTTGATTATCATGTCAAGATGTAACGTCACGCTACGAGGGCTATTCGTCGCATGAAATACGACGACTACGTTTCGGGCGAAAGGAAATTACTGTGGCTACAAAGGAGCGGCTGGCGGCGATGGCGGCTTCCCGCTGCGCACTGTGCTCGGGGCGGATGGTCACCAGGCTGGTGGAGGAGGATCCAGGCAACGCAGCGTTGGAGCGTCGTACCTACGTGTGCGCTGAGTGTGGTCATAGTCAGACCTATGGCGTAGACGCTGGCGACAGTTGAAAAATGGCTGTCGACCTTGTCATAGTTTTCAGCCCCACGTTCGTCCCGCCATACCCAGGGCTTGAATAACGATCAGCTGCGGCTTTCTAACTCAACAAGCTTTATTGCGTCGCGGTTTTTTTGCCTTCCCTTAGCGTGACGCGGTCGCCGGTTGCGATCTGGTCGCCGACATTCAGCGCAACCTTTTCGCCTTCCGCAATACCCGATTCGATCTCGACAAAGTCTCCATAGTCGCGGCCGATGGTGACGTCCTTGAACCTGATCCGTCCGCCATCGTCGATCACTGCAACCCGGGGTCTTCCCCTCGCACTGAATAACATGGCGCTGGCAGGAACCTGCACGAGGGATGTCGGCTTAAGCTGGAACCCGACTTGCACATACATGCCGGGAAGCAGAGCGTGATCTGGATTGGACAGATCAACTTCGACACGCATCGTGTGCGCCTGGGGGTTGATCGACTCGCTGGTCCTCGCGATCGTGCCATCGAAGGCACGTTTTGATTGGTCGCTGATGGTAATGCGCGCGACCGCCGCCACATTAAGATCACCGCTCGCAGCTTGCGGAACATTGGCGAAGACGCGGATTTGCTCGGATTGCTCAATGCTATAGAGAGAGGCGTTGCCTGTCGTGCTGCCGGCGGTCACGAGATCGCCGATGTCGATGTGCCGAGACGTGATCACTCCGTCATAGGGTGCTGTCACTTTCTTGAACTGCGTGAGGTCAATGAGGCGGTTCACATTCGCCTGATCGATATTGACCCTAGCTCGCGCAGCATCCAACTCGGCGATTGCGACGGCATACTGCGCCTTCTTGTCCTCGCGCTCCTGATCCGAGACGACGCCTTTCGGCGAGCCTTTCCACCGCGCGTAGGTGATCTTGGCGAACTGGACATTTGCCTCCCTGACATTGACCTCGGCCTCTGATGCCTTGAGCTGGGCTTGTACCGCGTCCCGCTGGGCGTCGAGTTCCGGCGTGTCGATTACAGCCAGCACCTGGTCCTTCTTGACCCGGTCGCCGATGTCGGCATCCCATTTCGCGATGTAGCCGTTGACCCGTGCGTAAATCGTCGAGCTGTACAAACCTTCGGTTTCTCCTGGCAGAGTCTAGAACTTGGGTCGGCGGTGCAAGCTCAACCTTGATGAACTCAACAGACGGCCATACGCTCGCCTGTTCTGCGGTCGTGGACGCGAGCAGCGCTTCCTGCCGCACCTTGAGATGTTGCACGACGACGAATCCGGTGACGAGAGAGATGGCGATCGTCGCTGCACTCAATCCGAGCCGGCGTCCGGTCCCCTCCGAATACCTCGTCGCCGGCTCGACGCGATCGCGGTGCTGGGCTGCCGATGCGGCGTCCTTTCCAACAGGTTCGATGGGTTGGATGGGTCCGGCGAAAATGGGCCGCACGGGGATATTCAAAGGAATGCTCCTTATCCGGGCCGCAGCCAGCTGCAACCTGCACGCCCTTCGGACGACACCTGCTTAAGCTAATCCGTAGTGTCGCGGCCTCGCTACGGTCGAGGCCAGGCCCTTTTGGGGGCGCCTTCGGAGCTTTGACGACGCTGCGCCCTGTGAACCAGAGAATCACGGCTGGAACGGAGTTGGGGCGCCAGCAAGGCCGGCTGCCAGTGGCGCAGCTCGAAACGAAGCTGAACGGGCGCGCTGTCGTCTCATCTTCGTAGGCTCGACAAAACACAAACACGAACTCGCGGGCTTTCGATCAGGCCCTTGAAACAGCGCCTCTTGGTCAGTTTAATTTCTTATAAGCTAGACCAAGTGTCCGGACCCGCGAGTTGGGTTGACTGTGCTCTACTGCGGAGCAGAAACTAGAAAGCGCCTCACGAGCAGCGTGCAAGCGATCAATGTCACCGCCCATCGTCCCGCAATCGCTTTCAGAGACAGTCACCTGATGGTATGTGACGTACTCTCGGGCGCGACGCGAGAGCTGATCAGCCGTTTCAACGGCCTCAGTGTTATGTTCGAGAAGCGACATGATATTTTCTATTCCACAATTAACATTGTGAAGATGATGAGGACTTGCAACCCCGCGATCTATATCATCAAACGTGGTATTGATCAGCCTCAGAAAGGCTTTGGTGTGTACATTAAGCATATACCCATCCCTTCGATTACCCTCGCAACTCGACTCCAGGTACAAGCTGTGTTATGGATGGATCGTAGTTAACAACAAGGTTGAAACAAACGCCAATACCAGAAATGCGAGTATCCAATATGTCATTTTATCGATGAGGTACGTCTGAACGAACATCTTTATCATAAAGACCTCCTTGGCACCGTTCGTCAACTCACGGCCTGACCCAAGAGTGATCGTGGGAAACAAGACTACACCGGCCTGCGGTCAAAAACTGATCATTATTGCACAGTCGGGTTCGCTGCCTCGATGTTCGGTTTCAGACAAGGCCGAAGCGCGGGGATCGACTGCAGAAGAACTACTTCAGACCTTGTTGCAGCCTCCGCCTTCTTGATCTCATCTTGCGCCATCAGCATTCTGACCTGATGTTTGATGGCAATCGTCGATGGCAGTCTGAGTTTGCGTCCGAACCGAAGCGTGTTCATGAGGGGGGCCTTGGTCAATCAGGGTTAAAAGGACTAGCATTTTTCATAAGGCGCCAGATTGGCGATATAGATAGGGTGCATCCGGCATTTCGCAGGAAAACCGCCAAAGGTCAAAAAACACGGCTGCGTCCCGGTTTTCTCCATCTGCGTCTTGCTCAGCCTGTGCAATGGGACAGCGAGCAAGTCCACTACGCTCC